>JASGLC010000003.1:0-2892500 GCA_047600425.1 Kofleriaceae bacterium
ACGACGGCTGTCGGAGTGCCTGCGAACGTGATCAAGACGCGCGGTGCCGGCTGGCACCACTGATCACTTCCACGGCGACGGGAACGCGGGCGGATCCATTTCGCCGTTTTGCGTGGGATCGGGGTCGAAGTTGTGGAACGGATCGTCGAGCGTGGGGTCGTCCGGGATAAACGGTTTATCGACGGTCAGTCCGTTTTCTTGCTTGAGGAGCTCCGGCGCGCCGATGCACGCGGCCGCTTCTTCTTTGAGCTGCTTCATCGAGTCCGCAGCCTGGCTGAGGTTGCCGAACTCGGTGTTGCGCTCTTCGTCGTTGTTCTTCGCCATCGCGATTTGCAGAGCGCTGCTCGCGTTGTCGGCGATGTTCATCTGCGCCTTTGCTTGAACGAGCTTGTCGTTCACGCAATTGACCTTGATGACATCCTTCATCTTCACTGCCTTGGCCTTGAGCAAGGTCAGCTGGTGATCAGCTTCTTGGATCTGGGTCTCGAGGCCTGCAGCCTTGGTGGAGATATCCGCGTTCGTCAGCTTCGGCTTTTCGGGCGCCGGGTTATCCGCGCGCAACACTGCCGTGCCTGCGAAGAAGGCAACCAAGGACAGCGCTTTGCCGAGCATCTTCATTGACGTAACCTCGTGTAACTCTACGGGACTGCGTGTAGGGAGTCAACCCTACGACGTTCTTGTGAGGTAGTGACCGCGACGAGTAGCAACGTTCATGGCGATCTGGCATGAACCCAGCGTTGCCCTACGGCAACTCACCTCCGCCCGATGCGATTTGTCCTGGTAACTGCGTGTGTTCTGGCGTTGATGGCCTGCGGTGATAACCCGCCGGTGAACTACCCACAGGTCCCGCAGTGGGACGTGAATCGTCTGATCTTGGGCCCCGGCGACAAGATCGAGCTGACGATCTTCTACGGATCGAAAGATTCGAAGTCGACGTACACGCTCGATGCGTCCGGGCAAATGGACGTGCAGTTCATTGGCAACGTGGCGGCCGGCGGCAAGGGCACGCGCGAGGTTCAAGAAGAGATCAAGAATCGTCTCGCGGACGGTTATCTCAACAGTCCGGTCGTGTCGCTGACCGTGGTCGAGATCAATTCGTTGAAGTGCTCGGTGTTCGGACAAGTCGCGCACTCGGGCACGATCAAGTTCACGCCGGGGATGACGATCGTCGAAGCGATCGCGCAAAGCGGTGGCTTCTCGCCGCTCGCTCGCAAGAACTTGGTGCGTGTCACGCGCACCATCAACAGCAAGAAAGAGCTGTACGAAATTCCGGTCGAGATGATCGCCGAGGGAAAGCGCCCGAACTTCGGGATGGCGCCCGGCGATGAAGTCTTCGTCCCCGAACGCGCTTGGTGAGGGTGGGATGAGGGGCCGGCGGGATTGGATACCGACACGGATCGGCGCTCTCGCGATTGCGCTAGCGATCTTTGCTGTCGGTGGCGCACACCGTTGGGGGCAAGCGATCGATGCCGTGGTGATCGCGGTCGCACTCGCTGGCGTCGTCAAGTCACGGCGTGTGTTCGCACGGAGTTCGCCCTTGACCGTGATGCTCGGCATCGCGACGACGCTCACCGCGATCCAAGTGTCCCGCTTCCGCATGCGATCGTCGAGTGTTGTCCCCGACGCAAACCGGACTCCGCGACGATGGTCTCGCGCTCGTCCAAGCTTCGGCCCGAAGCACGATTTCAGCGCAGACGTGCCCGCGACCTTACGTGCACTCGTGTTCTTCGCCACGCTGCTGGCGATCGCGATCGTGGCACTGCGCATCTCGACCTCCGAACAGGGTCGCTACCAGATCCTCGCGACGGTCAGCGCACTCTGCGGTGCGGCCGCGATCGTCGGCGATCTTCACAACCTGTTCGGACTGCAAAAGCTCTACGGCGTGATCGCTCCCCACACGTTGCCGCGCGTGCTCGGTCCGTTGTTCAACAACAACCACTTCGCATGCCTGATGGCGATCGGCGTCGCGACCGCATGTGGCTTGCTGATGTATCGCCGGCAGAAGTCGTGGGTTCGCGTGGCCTGGATCGGCGTCATCATCGTGTGCGGTCTCACGGGTCTCGCGACGCTGTCGCGTGGTGGAGCACTCGCGCTCGCGACCGGCGGCTTCGTCGTCGTCGCGACATTGATGACGCAACATTGGCTCGCGATCGACGAACCGAATGCGAAGCGATCGCGCTTTCTGACGCGTTCGTTGCCGATCGGCGTCGTCGCGATCTCGACCGTCGTCGTCGTGATCTATACCGGCGCCGAGGGCATCACGCAGCAGTTCTCGTCGACCCACCTGACGGAGCTGAATCAGCCGCGTAGCAAGTACGCTGCTTGGAAATCGGCGACGGAGTTGATCGACGAGAGCCCGTGGGTCGGGATCGGTCGAGGTGCGTTGGAGCCCGTGCTCGTTCGTGTCCATCCACCGAGCGCGTTCGCGACGTTTCCATATCTCGAGAACGAGTACATCCAAGCGGTCGTCGATTGGGGCGTCCCCGGCACATTGCTCCTGACGTTCGCGACGGTGTGGTTCATCGTGATCGCGGCGCGGAGATGGCGCGATGGGCCGCTTGTCGCGGGCGCATTCGGAGCAGATCGCTGCGGTGATGCTGCAGAGCAACGTCGACTTCGGACTCGAGCTCCTCGGCATTGCCGCGCCGATCACGGCGGTTGCAGCGACCATCGCTTATGTCCCGTTACGCGAGGAGGCCGGTCGGCGGCTCGCAGATCGCGAAAGGCATCCGGATCGCGCAGCGTGATCGGACTGGGTGTCGGTGCGCTGCTCCTGACCACGCGCGTGACCGCGACGATCGAAGACGATCACGACGCGCTTGATCGCTCGAATCTCACGCTCGCCGATCTTCGTCCCGCGATCGAGCGCCATCCGTTCGACTACTACAACTACGGTCTCGCAGCGCAGCTCGCCGCAAAGACGGGCGATCGCAATGCAGTGCAGCTGCTGAACCACGCGATGACGTTGCATCCGTCGCATCCGGGCTTGCACCTGATGGCAGCTCGCATGCTCGTCTCGTCGGGGCACGCATCGCAGGCGGTGGTCGAGTACGCGACGGCGCTTCCCGCAGCATCGAATCGACCTGCCGTGATCGACGAGATCATCAAGCGGTTCCCCACGCCCCAAGCCGCGCTCGCGCTCGGTACCGACCCGACGTGGATCGAGGATACTGCCCGTCGCCTCGACGATCGCAAGGCGTGGGACCTCGAGCTCGCGTGGCTGACGCACGTGCTCGATCTCCAGCCGCAGAGCACGATCGCATGCCGGTTGATGTTCAAGCTCGCCACGAATCAGCCGGAGCTCGCGTCGAAGGTCCTCGCGGATAAGCGGTGCTCGCAACAGCAACAGACCCACGAGGAGCGTGTCGCGCTCGGGCGTGCACTCGTCGTGAAGAAGCTCTACGAACCTGCCATCAAGGTCCTCGACGACATCGCCGATTGGCCCGAGCGCGGTTCCGAGCATCTCGATGCGTGGCTCTCGCTCTGCGATGCCGAGATGGGTTTGCAGCACTGGGTCGATGCACGATCGTGCTTGCGCAAGTTGGACTCGAGCGGGCTGGTTCCGCGCGAACGCGAGACCGAGCTCGCGAATCGTCTCGAGACTATTTCGTCGAGCGAGCCCCGCTGAGCCACGTACGTCCCGGCGCGCGCCTTGCCGTGTCGAGGAGTGCCGCCGCACCCGCGTGATCACCACGCGCTTCCAACAGCGCCGCACGCTCGCACGTCTGATAGCTCGCGAACAACGGCACGTGATACGCGCCGTAGAAATCGAGCTTCACCCCATACGCCGCGTCATCCGCTTGCTTCGCATCGCCATCGCCCTTACCCACACACGCACCACCAAAGAATTTCTCTCGCGCCCGTAACAATGTGGCCAAGCTCGCCGGCGATCCATACGCGGGCTTCGTCGGAGTCGCCGCCTGTGCCAACGCATCCAACTGCGTCGCGGCCTGCTCCGCCACCGCCGGCGTGATCACGCCCGCCACGAACAAGCACATCCCGCGCTCCGGCTCCGTTCCCGATAAGCAAGGCTTTACCGTATCCGCCGCCGCGGCATCACCCGCGATCCACTGCAGATAGCCGAGCGCCGCACGCCGGATCGGCCGACGCGATGCGCCCGCACGATCGAGCGACTGCTTGTACTGATCGATCGCACGCGCGAGGTTGCGATCCGTCGACATCGCCTGGATCGCGAGCACCTTGCCCAACCCCGCGAGCGTGTCCTCGCCTTCATTCATCCGCAGCGCATCTTCGGCGGCGGTGACCGCCTCGCCGTATTTTCCGGCGGCCGCGAGCGTCGTCGCATAGACACCGATCGCATCCGCCTCGCCCGGGAACGCATCGCGATACAGCGTGCCGATCTCGAGGGCTTCATCTGGCCGATCCAGGTACAGCAGCACCGACGACTCGTGATCGTAGATCCGCCCTCGAAACTGCGGCGCCGGCGACGCGAGCAACGCCTTGTACTGCGGTTCCGCGACATCGTAGCGCCCCGCCCGGTAATCGAGCTCCGCCGCCCAGAATTGCAGCTCGCGATCCGTCGGCGTCCCCAACGCGTCGCGCGCGGCGGCCGCACCGTGCTCCGCGTATTCGAGCGCAGCACGCGCCAAGACATCGTTCGAAGATCGCAGCGCCTTGATCGCCGCTTCGCGATCCGATTCCGGCGCACCACCGAACAGGACCATGTACGCATTGGCGCGCGGATGATCGGGCGCGATCCGCAACGCCGCACGCAACGACGACAGCGCCTTGTCGTTGTAGAAAACGTCGTACTCCTCGAGCGCACGCTTCACGTACTCGTCACCCGGACGCTCGACCTCCGCACGCGGCCACATCGCGATCGCGGCGACGACCGCACCCATCACGACCGCCGCGATCAGCGGCGCCACCCACCGTCGCCGCGCGGGCCGCCGCAACGCGATCACCGCATCGCGCAACTCCGCCATCGACGCGTACCGCTCCGTCGGGTCCTTCGCCAACGCCCGCGCCAACACCTCATCCACCGCAGACTCGCCCAACGCCGGCGACGCCTTCAAGATCTCTTCGAACAGCGAGTCCATCGTCGTCGCCTTGTACGGCGGCTTGCCATGCACGAGCTCGTACGCGAGCACGCCGACGGAGAACACCTCGCTCCGCTCGTCCGGCTGACTGCCGAGGATCTGCTCCGGCGCCATGTACATCGGCGTGCCGAGCAACGTGCCCGCATGCGTTTCGTACGACTTCAGCTCCTGCGTTTCCTCGAGCCCCGTCGCCTTACGCATCCGCAGGCTCTCGATCGGCGCGACATCGTCGTGCAACTTCGCGAGCCCGAAGTCGAGCACCTTGATGTGCCCGTCGGGCGTCACCATGATGTTCGCCGCCTTGATATCGCGATGCAGGATGTGCCGCGCATGCGCCGCCGCGAGCGCATCCGCGATCTCTTGGATCCACTGCAACGCGATCTCCCGGGACGGCGGCGACACCTTCACGACTTCGGACAACGTCTTGCCCTCGACGAGCTCCATCACGAGGATGTTGTCGACGACGTCATAGAGCGTGACGACATTGACGTGCCGGATCGCCGCCGCCGCCTTCGCCTCGCGTTGGATTCGCGCACGACGTTCCGGATCGCCCGCGAGCTCCGCCGGCAACACCTTCAGCGCGACGTAACGATCCAAGCGTTCATCACGCGCACGCCACACCTCGCCCATCGCACCCTTGCCGAGCTGCGAGACGAGACGGTACGGCCCGATCGATTCGCCGCTCTCAGGCACGACGCACGAACCGCGCGGGATTTCCCGCGTAGATGCCAGGCTGATCGAGATCCTTGGTGACCACCGCACCCGCACCGACCACGACATCGTCCGCGATCCGGACAGGCATGATCGTCGCGTTCGATCCGATCGAAACGCGATTCCCGATCTGAGTCGACTTCCACAGGTCCTTGCGACCCTTCGCCGGCCCACCCATTTGAAACGTGTCGTTGATGAACATCACTCCGTGCGCGATGAAGCAGTCTTCGCCGATCGTGACGAGCTCGCAAATAAACGTATGCGACTGCACGCGCGTCCTCGCCCCGACCGTCACATCGCGCTGGATCTCGACGAACGGCCCCACGAACACGTCATCGCCCAACGCGCAGCCATACGCGTTCGTGGGTTGCACGATCGTGACCCGTTCGCCGCACGTGACATCGACGAGCCCGACCGAAAGCAGACGTGGAGCAGCCATGCCCCCTACGGTGCCAGAAAATCGACCAACGTTTTGTTGAAGTCCGCCGGGTCTTGCCACAACGCGAAATGCGACGCGTCTTTGAACACTTTGTATTGCGCGTTCGGGATCAGGTGACTCATTTCTTCGACCTGCGCCAACACGATCACCTCGTCGTGATCGCCATCCGCGACCATCGTCGGCGCCGTGATGCCCTTCAGCTGGTCCTTCGTGAACCCCATCGGATTGCGCCACACCGGCAGCAGCCAATCGACGGTCTCGTCGTACTGCTTCGGCGTTTTGGAGAGCTTCAAGTAGTCCGTCTTGCACTTCGCCGCGTAGGCGCCGAACGTCGCCGACGGGCCGTTGCGCTTCTTCGAACCTTCCGCGTTGTAGTTCGAACCGAACACGAACAACTTCGCCACGCGATCGGGATGGGCGACCGCGATCTTGAGCGCGATCTCGCCACCATCACTCCACCCCACGAAGCTCGCCTTGCCGATCTTCAGCGCATCCAACACCGCCAACGTATCCGACGCCATCTGATCGTACGACGGCGCCTTCACCGTCCGCGTACTGCGCCCTTGGCCACGCGAATCGATCGCGATCACTTCGTGCTTGGCACCCGTGATCGCCGGCACCTGATTCGCCCAGTGATCGGCATTGCCCAAGCCGCCGTGTAGCAACACGACCGGATCACCCGAGCCGTAGCGCGCGTAATAGATTTGCGCACCATCGACGGCGATCGAGCCCGTCGAGTCGGGCGCGGGCATCGCCGGCGGCAACGGCACCGTCTGCCACCGCGGCTTATCTTCCGCATGGGCAACACTCGCGACGATCAGAACAACAAGCGCCGCACGCACCTCATCAGCTTACCCGCGTTTCAACACGAGCGCGATGCGGAACGTTGCCTCCGTCGCCTCACCATCTTTGTCGCGCGGAATTCCAAAGTGCCAGCCCGCCATCATCCCCGAAACACAACCATCTACCTTCGACGACATCCCCGACGCCGACGGTTCCGTCACACGCCCGTGCGCGTCGACCGTCAGCTCGATCGTGATCTTGCCTTCGAGCGTCGCGTCCTCGGCTTGCCCGAGCCGATAGCACCGCTGCAGGCCCGCCATGTACGAGCCCTGGATCTTGTCGAGCACCATCTGTGCGGTCAACGACGTGCCGGTGTCACCCGGCAGCGGTTGGATGAAGATCCGACCCGGCGGCTTCTCGTCGCGATGCGGCAACGTCGACGCGCCACCCGTCTCCGGCATCGTCGGCGCCCAACCACCATCGCGCGCCGTCCCGATGTTCGCGCGATCATCGACCCGCGACGTGTGCTGACCGTCTTCACCGATCGTCACCGCGTGATGCGACGCCTCGTCCATCTGGATCGCGAGATCCGCTCCCGGCGCGCGATGCGCCATCCCGGCATAGCCATGAGCACCCTCATCTCCGACGAGGAGTGCCGCCAAGCGCGACGCATCATCGCGATTCGCCGCCGGCGGTGGCGTCACGGGTTGCACGATCTGGCGCGTCGGCGTCACCGGCTTTGCAACGCCCTGCCCCGTGTGATCGGGCACGTCGACGCGCTCGACGAAGTCCGGCAACGAGACATCGATCTGTTCTTGCTGAAAGCTCTGCGGCACGTCGCGCGCACCAAGCACCACGCCATCGATATCCGCCGACCACGCGAGCCACCCGACGACCGCATGCACCGCGAGCGACGCACTCACGATCCCGACGACGCGCGCGTCCCAGTGATGTGCCCGCAAGCTCGCCGGCAACTTCACCGGCGGCGCGACAACACGCTCGACCGATTGCAGCAGGATCGTCGCATCACCGATCACGATCTTGCCGCGCCCGAGATCACCCACGAGTTTTCCGATCGGATGCAGCACGCCATCCTTCACGAGCGTGTGGCGACGCGGCATCCCATCGATCGGCAGCGACAGATCACACTCGAGCGACTGCCCGATCGTCACGTCGCCGGTGAACACTCGCTCTTCGACCAACTGGCCACCGAGCACGACTCCGATCCGCAGACTGCGCATGATCATTGAACGTTCCGGGAAGCGGTCGGATCTTCTAGACAGCGGGACCGGCAACGGATATACGTCTGTCATTGCGGACACGCACTCATCTACGCGCGTTGGAGGACGAATCCGTCCATATCTTTCGCGAACTTGCGGCTGAGTGCGAGCGGCCGGTCCTGCTGTTTTCGGGCGGCAAGGATTCGATCGTCCTGCTCCGGTTGGCCGAAAAAGCGTTCCGCCCGGCGCGGTTTCCGTTCCCACTCCTGCATGTCGATACCGGCCACAACTTTCCCGAGACGCTCGTCTATCGCGACCGCCGCGTCGCCGAATTGAACGAGCGGCTGATCGTCGCGAGCGTTCAAGACTCGATCGATCGCGGCCGCGTGACCGAAGAGACCGGGCCTCGCGCGTCGCGCAATCGCCTGCAGACCACCACGCTGTTGGACGCGATCGAAGAGCATCGCTTCGATGCCGCGATCGGTGGCGCCCGCCGAGATGAAGAACGCGCACGCGCGAAGGAGCGGATCTTTTCGCATCGCGACGAATTCGGCCAGTGGGATCCGAAGCACCAACGCCCCGAGCTGTGGTCGCTCTACAACGGTCGCATTCGGCGCGGCGAGCACCTTCGCGTGTTCCCGCTGTCGAATTGGACCGAGCTCGACGTCTGGGAATACATCCGCCTCGAAGACATCCCGCTCCCCGAGATCTACTTCTCGCACCGACGAGAATGCTTCGTTCGCGACGGCATGTTCTACGCCGCGAATCCGTTCGTCCAACTGCTTCCGAACGAACGCATCACCGTAGAGCAAGTGCGGTTTCGGACGATCGGCGACATGACGTGCACCGGCGCCGTGCGATCGAACGCTCGCACGCTCGACGACGTGATCGCCGAAGTCGCCGCCGCACGAATCACCGAACGCGGCGCGACCCGCGCGGACGATCGCTTCACGGAAGCATCGATGGAAGACCGCAAACGCGAGGGCTACTTCTGATGGCCGCGATTTCGTTTCCCCCCGAACGGTTCGGCCTCGACGACGGCGCCGACCTGTTGCGGTTTTCGACCGCGGGCTCCGTCGACGATGGCAAGTCCACGCTGATCGGTCGCCTGCTCTACGACACGAAGACCGCGTTCGAAGATCAGCTCCAGCACGTCGAAGATGTCTCGCGCCGCCGCGGCGACGAGCGTACGAACCTCGCACTGCTCACGGATGGCCTGCGCGCCGAACGCGAACAAGGCATCACGATCGACGTCGCGTATCGCTACTTCGCCACGAAGCGCCGCAAGTTCATCATCGCCGACACGCCCGGCCACGTGCAGTACACGCGCAACATGGTGACCGGCGCGTCGACGGCACAGCTGTCGATCATCTTGATCGATGCGCGGCAGGGCATCGTCGAGCAATCGCGTCGGCACGCCCACATCGCATCGCTCCTGCGGATCCCGAACATCGTATACGCGATCAACAAGATGGATCTCGTCGGCTGGGACCGCGCGGTGTTCGATCGCATCCACGCCGAGACCGGTGGCATCGCGATCCCGATCTCCGCACTGACCGGTGCGAACGTCGTCGAGCGTTCGGTCGACATGCCCTGGTACGACGGACCCACGTTACTCGAGCACCTCGAGACCGTGCCACTCGCACCCGAGCTGACGGACGCGCGGTTCCCCGTGCAGTGGGTGATTCGCCCGCAATCGGAAGAGCATCACGACTATCGCGGCTACGCCGGCACGATCGCGGGCGGCACCCTGCATCCGGGCGACGACGTCGTGGTCCTGCCCTCGGGTCGGACGACGAAGATCATCGCGATCGAACAGCACGAGGAGACGCTCGCCGCCGCATCGACCGGAATGTCCGTCACGATCCACCTCCAAGACGATGTCGATGTCTCGCGCGGCGACATGCTCGTCCGGCCGAACCACCAACCCGCGGTCTCGCAAGAGCTGACGGCGATGGTGTGCTGGATGACCGACAAGCCGCTCCAACCGCGCGGCCGCTACGCGCTCAAGCACACGACCCGATGGACCCGCGCGATCGTCGATGCGATCGAGTACCGCTTGGACGTCAACACAGGTGTCGAGTCTGCGGCCACCCAGCTCGGCCTGAACGATTTGGGCCGCATCCGGATCCGCACGACGACGCCAGTCATCTTCGACAGCTACGCCACGAATCGCACGACGGGGTCGTTCATTCTCGTCGACGAAGCGACAAACACGACCGTTGCCGCCGGCATGCTCGTCGGGTAGTGTCCGCGGCCATATGCGCCGCGCCCTGCTCGTGCTCCTGGTCGGTTGTGGCAGCAACTCGCCCGCGACCACGCCGGATGCGAGCCAGGCCGACGCGGCCAAACTGATCGACGCGCCGCCCGACTCGCCCGCCAGCACCCAGGGCTTTGGTGCCCTTTCGGGCATGTGCGGTGTGATCACGTCCGCGGAGCTCGTGACGGGCTCGGCCCCGCAGACGATCCAAGTCACGTTCGATTTTCAGCGCCAATACATGGACCCGGCGGACCGGCCACTCCTCACAGCAGGAGGCGCCACGATGGCCGCGATCCCGAACGCCGGTGGTAGCTCGGGTCTCTCGGAAGTGTTCGCGTACGAGGAGTTAGCGCGGTGCGAAGGCGCGGTGCTCGTCCATACCGAAACCGAGGTCGTCTACGATCCGCCGACGAGCAAGAAGACCGACCTCGACGTCATGCTCGACGGTCACATGGTCGGTGTCAGCGTCACGCGCGCGTTCAAGGGCCCGTTCGGCTCCGGCGACCTCGCGATGGCGGACGCGGTCACGCTCGCGCAGAAGAAGTTCAGCGACATTCATGAATCCACCGCGGGTGTTCAGACCACGGGCGACAAGTGGGACAAGCAAATCCTCGCCGTCCTGACCGATAGCGATACGGATGCGCAAACGTGGTTGGCTGCCACGGCGACGCTCGATCCGGCCGTGATCGGAGATACGATCCTCGTCCTCACGACGACGAACGGCGCCGACGATTTCATCTACACCAACCAATAACTGTCCGGGCGCGGATACGCTCGCCGCGATCAGCAAGCTTCCGGACGATCAGCGGCATCAGATCATCGATCACGCTTCGACGTGCGAGATGTGTCGCGCGGTGTTGGGGATGGAAGAGACGGCCGCGGCCTCGGCGCCCGCGATGTCGGCGCAGCCGGATCTGATCGATCGCTATCGGATCGAGAAGCGCCTCGGCGCCGGTGCGATGGGCGTGGTCTACGCCGCGTACGATCCGGAGCTCGATCGCCGGATCGCGGTGAAGTTGATGCGCCCGCAGGCGTCGGCGGATCGGTTGCGCCGCGAAGCGCAGACGCTCGCGAAGCTATCGCATTCGAACATCGTGACCGTTCACGACGTCGGCATGCATCACGGCGCGGCGTTCGTGGCGATGGCGCTCGTCGACGGCGAGAACCTACGAACCTGGCTCGCCACGCCGCGCGAGCAGGACGTGATCCTCGAGAAGCTGATCCAGGCGATGCGCGGGATCATCGCGGCGCATGCCGAGGGCGTGATCCATCGCGATCTCAAGCCCGACAACATCTTCGTCAGCCGGCGCGGTGATGTCCTCGTCGGAGATTTCGGGCTCGCGCGGTCGTCGGGACCGCCGTCGGGTGAATTCGCGCTGGGCGATCTCACGCAGACCGGTGCCGTGATGGGCACGCCGGTCTACATGGCTCCCGAGGCGTTCGCCGGCGAGACGACGGCCGCGTCGGATCAGTTCTCGCTGGCGGTGACGATGTGGGAAGCGCTCTACGGGAGCCGGCCGTTTCGCGGTAGCTCGATCGACGAGCTGTTGAAGTCGATCGATGCCGGTCCACCCGAACCGCCGAAGCAACTCCCGTCGAGGATTCACGCGGCGATCGTGCGCGGGCTCGCGAAGGATCCGAAAGATCGGTTTCCATCGATCGCGGCGATGCTCGCGGCGATCACGTATCGCCGAAAGCGGTGGCCGTTCGTCGCGGCGGCGATCGCGCTGCTCGCGGCTGGTGGGACGGCGTTTGCCGTGACGCGCCCGGATCCACGCGTCCGAGCGCTTGCCGCGTGTGACGCGAAGAGCCGGGAAATGCTCGCGTGGTCGCCGATGCGGCTCGCACTACTCGGACCGATTGCTACGCGCGCGAGTTGCTACGCGGACAACTGGCTGGAGGTCGCCCACGAGTCGTGTGTCGCGCGAGCCGATCAGCGGACCACGGCTATCGAGCACGCTGCCGTCGAGCGGTGCCTCGGGCGCGCCGCGTACATGTTCGGCTGGGCGATCGACGGGGTCACGCCGAGGTCGATTCCGATCAGCGCACGATCGGCGCTCGACCGGGTAACGCAGCCGGAACGGTGCCGAGGAGCTGCGGTCACGGCCGAACCATCGAAGGAGCTCGTCGAACTGCAACATCGGATCGACGAGCACATCCTCGAGACCGGAGCCAACGAGCGTCAGTCGACCGACCAAGATCGCGCGGTCCTGCTCGAGACGTCGGAGCACGTAGGTGACTTGCAGGCACGTGCGCAAGCGCAGTTCGTCGTCGGTAGCGAGCTGTTCGAGCGCAGTCGATCGGCGGATGCCGAACCCCATCTTCGTTCCGCGATCGGACTCGCCGATCAGGCGCACGATGACAGCTTGCGCGCGGAAGCGAACGCCGCGCTCGGGCGGTTGCTCGTCAAAGGTGGCCGGCTCGGAGAAGCTCGAGGTGCGCGTGATGCAGCGGAAGCCGCGGCCAGGCGTACCAATGATCCGCTCGCGCAGTTCTCGGTCGAGGCCGTCAATACCGAGCTCGCCTCTCACGGTGACCACGAAACCGAAGATCGGATCACGTCGGCGCGAAAGATGATCGCGCTCGCGACGGGAAAGTGTGGCCCCTCGGTCGTCGCCGACGAAACGCACATGCGGTTGGGACTCGCGCTTCAAGCCGCGGGACAGAAGGACGAAGCGAAACGCGAGTTCGACGCCGGCGCTAGCGTGTTTCGCGACTCCTTGGGGCCGGACGTGGATCAGGCGTTCGCGCTGGTCCAAGCCGCGGTCGCCGAGCCGGATCTTCACCGCCGAATCGCGCTCTACGAGCAGGCGCTCCCTGCAATCAAAGACGAGGAATCGCGCATTGCCGCCTTGGCCAATCTTGGCCAGGACTACGAATTCGACGGTGACGCCGTGTTGTCCTATCGCGCACGCACGCAAGCGCTCGAGCTCGCCGACAAGCAATCAAATCCGGATATCGGGCAACGCAACGAGCTCGTCGTCGACGCGGCCGCGATGGCGCTCGATGCTGCCGAGCGATCGGACGTCCCGGCCGTACGCGCGCAATACCTGAAAGAGACCGTCGCGCTCCTCGATCGGCGCGACAAGGATCCCGATGGTCCCGAGGAAACCGCGTTCTACCGCGGTCGCGCGTTGTACCTGCAAGGCAAGCCGCAAGACGCCTATCCGTTTGTCGAGCGCGGGCTCCTCGCGGCGCAGCATCAGACGCCGCTGTTTCCGGGCCGCGTGGCACTTCGAGCGTCGTTGCTCGCGCGCATCCTCGTCGACATCGGTAACCGGACACAGGCAAAGGGCTACGCGGATCTCGCGCGTGGAAACTTCGAGAAGGCCATTCCGATCGTTCACTCGCAGGTAGCGGTCGCGGGAACGGCAACGGTCGAGGCGTTCGACAAGCGCGTCGCCGACTTCGAGGCGTGGTTCAAAGCAAACTTCTAGATCGCAACAACTCGACGAGCCGCCGCGCGCTCTCGTCGAGCGATTCCTCGTGCGTGTGGACGACGAGCGCGGGATGTTCGGGCGCCTCGTACGGATCGCTCACACCGGTGAAGTGATCGATCTTGCCTGCGAGCGCCTTCTTGTAGAGGCCTTTCACGTCGCGATCGGCGACCACTTCGAGCGGTGCGTGCACGTAGACCTCGACGAACGGATGGCCCGCGTCGACCGAGCGTCGAGCGAGCTCCGCGCGCGTATCGCGATACGGTGCGATCGACGCGACGAACACCAACACGCCGTGCTTCGCCAATAACCGCGCGACGAATCCGATGCGATGCGAGTTCGTATCGCGGTCTTCCTTCGAAAACCCGAGCCCCTCCGAGAGGAACTCGCGGATTTCGTCGCCGTCCATGATCTCGACGGGACACGTGACTAACTTCGCCGCCGCATGAGCGAGCGTGGTCTTGCCAGATCCCGAGAGTCCGGTCAGCCAAACAACCGCGCCGGCCACTTTCAGTCCGGAACCAGCTGCAGCGTGATCGCGAAGCTCGCCGTGGTCGCTTCGTTGTCCTTGTCCTTCGGGACCGGGAAGCGCCAGCTGCTCATCAAGTTCGACACGCACTCGTCGACTTCACCGACGAGACCGCCCGCCGACGTCTGCACCGCGCGACCCGTCTCGTTGACCGTGAGCTTCAACGTGATCTTGCCGCGCGCCGATGCGTCCTTCTTCAAGTACGTGGTGTAGCAGCGCTTGATCTGCGCCATGTACACGCTCTGGATCTTCTGCAGCACCACGTCCGGCGTCAGCGACGATTCGTCGAACGTCTGTTTGTCGCTGACTTGGATGCGACCCGTCGGAGCGTGCTCCTGCTTCGGGCCACCCGCGGTCTCGGTACCGCCGGGCGCGTTGATGTTCGGACCGTTGCCCGTGCCGACGCGCGCGTCGCCGGTGCCACGCGGACCGTGATCCGCACCGCCACCGATCGCGACGGTCTTGCCACCTTCGCGAACGTCCGCGATCTGTTGGCCGAGGTCGGCACCCGGACGGCGCTTCGACATATCGCCTTCCGTCGAGCCGTTCGCACCTTCGCCGGTCAAGAGGTCGGCCATCGCGCGGGCCTGCTCTTGCTGCATCGCGATGTCCTTCGCCGTGTCGCGACCCGCTTCGGGCGGCGCGTCGTGCGTCTTGTCCGGAACCTTCGCCGGCGTTTTATCCGCCACCTTCTCGGGCTTCTTGTCCGCGGCAGAACCCTGATCGGATTTGTCCTGCGTGGGTTTCGGCTTGTCGAGATCGACGGTGACGGTTTCCTGCTGATAGGTCTGCTCGTACGCGCGCTCGACCATGGTCTGGCCCGTCGGCAGATCCATCGTCAGCGCCACGATCATCACCGCGAAGTGCGAGAGGATCGAGATGCCGAGGATCACCATCAGGCGCGGGTCGAAGCGATCCGCGAACGTGCCACGCACCGATGCCGGCAGCATCGGCTTCGGCTGACGCGGCGGCTCGGTGACGAACTGGAACAGCACCGTCAGATCGCCCAGCGACAGCTTGCCGCGTGCGGTCGGCGTGAGCTTCACCTGCCAGTAATCGCCGACGTTCTGCGCGCCGTTTGTCTTCAGCTGCTCGAGCGTGAAGACGTTGCCGCCGTCGGAGAGCCGGCCATCCATCTTCGCGAGGAAGCGCAGGTAGTAGACGCCTTGATCGAGCGCGAACAGCGTGAACTCGAGCGGCAAGCCCTCGACCGGGATCGAGAACGTGTTCTTCATCGACTGACCGACCGACACCGAGATGTGCTCGCGGATCAGTCGCTCTTCGACGATCTTGCCGCCGAGGAGGATGCCGATGCGGAGGATCCGCTGACGCGGGCCGTTGCCGTTCGGTGGTTGCTGCTGCTGCTGCGGGGGCCGTTGGGTTGCCATCAGAACGGCGCTTTCTTCACCGAGTTAATGATGAGCGGCATGAAGTCCTGCTTCAAGCTTTCCCATTCGTAGTCGATGTTCTTCGCCGTGAGGACGTACACCACGGACGGGCGCGGGACCTTTCCACACACGGCGACGACCGTATCGATCACGGTGACGGGCTTGCCGCCGACGTACTCGATGTGGAACTTGCCCTGCTTCTTCTCCGAGCCGGTGTCGTCGTCCGAGCAACCTTCCGGCGCGGCAAACGCGGGTGCGGCCATGCAAGCGATCAAAGCCAGAACGAGCGCCTTCATTTACCGCCACCCTTCTGCGCCTTCTTCAGGCGCTTCTGTTCGCGTTTGATCGCCTTGTTCACATCTTTAGAACGCTCGTCGTAGAGCTTCATATCTACGCCCGGCGCGTTCTTGTACTTCTCCAGGAAATCCTGAGCCGCGTTGAGCCGTTGCATCGTGTCCAACTGGCCGTTACCCGACGGGAACGGGTCCGCGTCCAGGTACAGGAGCGCGAGGTCGAAGTACGCCGGGCCGTAGTTCGGATTCGCCTGCACGGCCTTCCGATACGACGCCTCGGACTGTTGGATCAGCTGATTCCGATCGCCGGAGCCCGCCGGGTAATCACCGGACTGACCGCGATAGGCCGAGCCGAGCGACGTCAGCGTGATCGCGTCGTTGCGATTGAACTCTTTCGTGAGCCGCTCGAACGATTGCCGCGCTTCCGCGTACTGCTTGTTCTGCAGCTGGTGCACGCCGAGGTTCGTCAGCGCGCTCGCGAAGTTCGGGTTGAGCTCGACCGCCTTCTTGAACGCGAGCACCGCTTGATCGGGCCGGTTCGTGTGGTCGTAGACGAGCCCGTACACGTAGTAAATGCCGGCGTTCTTCTTCGCAGCGTCGCGCTTGAACACGTCGTCGAGCACGAGCTCGGCCGTGTCGTATTGCTTCTTGTGGTAGTAGGCGAACGCGTAATACGCCGCGGCATCGATCGACGTGGCGTCGATCTTCAGCGCTTCTTTCGCCTCGCGCAGTGCGGTGTCGGCATCCGGCGTGGGTTGGGACAGCGCCTGGCGCGCGACTGCCAAATGCTGATCGACCTGCGACTTCGCCTGGCTCGGATCCGGATCCAAGTTCGGAAACACGACCGGCGCTTCCGCCGTCGGATCATTCGCGCCACCGAATGCACTCGTAGCGCCCGAGCCCGAGCCTGAGCCCGAGCCCGAGCCCGAAACTCCGGGTCCCATGGTCGGATCGCCGGTGTCGTTCATCGACTGCGTCTGCGATCCCGATCCCGCGCCCGTCGGCGTGGTGGTCGGCTTCTTGTCGTTGCCGCCGCACGCAGCCAACGCGGCCATTAGAAGGATCTTCTTCATGGCGTATCCACTCCCTGGATGATTTCCTGACGGAGGGCTTTGAACTCGTCCGGGAACTCGCGCGCGAGGTTTTCATTCGCGTGCTGGCTCCACTTGTTCGACACGCCACCCTTCTTCGCGAGATCGACGACCTCGGCCCAGTCGCGCTTGGCCTCGTCGAGATCCTTCTTCAACGCTTCATCGCGTTGCTGCTCGAACTGCGCGAGCACGTCGGGGTTTTGCTCGAGCATCTTCGGCGCCGGGATGTCCGCGATCTTCTGGCCGCGATCGTATTGGATGTCGCCGAACCGGACCTTCGCGGCCATCGACGCTTCCAGCACGCCGAACTGATCGAGCCCGATGTACTTGTCTTCGGCCTTCTTGCGCGGGCCTTCGACTTCCTGCTTCTGCGCTTCGATCTGCGCTTTGACCTGCTTGATGTTCGTCGTGGTGATCTGCTTCTTGATCGCGATCGGCGTCCACGTCTTCAGATAGAACTCTTCGGCGTCGTCGAGCGCGAACTCCGCGGCGAACTTCGCACCCGGCGTGTTCTTCGCCGAGCCCATCTTCTTCCACGCATCGATCGTGGCTTGCTCCGCCGCCTTCGCTTGCGGCGTGCGGCCCTTCTGATGCCACAGTTTCGCGGTGTCGTAGAACGACTTCACGTAGTCGTCCGCGTTGCCGGCGTCTTTGCCGTACTTCGCGCGCCAGCGATCCAACGTCTCCGTCATATCGTTGACGTTGCCCTGCGACTTGTAGATACCGGCGATCGACCACAACGCGCGGTCCTGCTTGCGGCGGTCCGGCTCGATCTTGCCGTACTGACCGTAGAGGTCGATCGCGCGCTTGAAGTCACGAGAGACTTCGGCCGCATAGGCCGCGTTGTAAACAGCGTCGAGGCCGATCTGGTCGAGCGTCATCGGCTTTTCACCCGGAATCGGATCCGGCGGCTTGATGCCGAGCTTCTTCGCCTGCTTGGTCGTCTCGTACAGCGCTAGGTACGTCTTGATCGCGTCGTCGTACTGGAACGCGGCCTGTTGGCTCGCGGCCGTCAGGCGCATCGCGTCCAAGTAGTACGGCGATTGCGTGAACCGCTTGTCGGTCTTCGCCGTGAACTCCTTGAACAGGCCGATCGCGGTCTTCGGTCGATCACCCAACTTGTACGCGACCGCGGCGTTGTAGAGCGCCGTCGGCAGATCCGGATCCGTCTGCGGCGCGTTCTTGTAGAACCGATAGAACGCCTCGGCGGCCGGGATGTACTGCTGCTTCTTGTAGAGGTCGGCCGCGCGCGCGAAGTTCAACGACCGGTTCTGGCTGATCGCGAGATCGATCGACGACTTGTCGCCGCAACCGAGCTGGATGAACTTGTTGTTCGTCGCCTGGATCGCGTCGAAGTTGTTCTGCGCTTGATAGATCGCGAGGATGCCGTCCTTCGCCTTCGACGCTGGCGCCACGGCCTTCGGATCACGCGGATCCGCCGGCGGCGTGTGGCAGAAGTTTTCTTCGACCTTCTCGAACCGACGAATCGCATCGTCGACGTGGAGATACGCGAGCGAGATCAGCGCCGCGTTGATGCCCTGCTGCGGCGCCGCCGCCGGATCCGGCACGACGTTCTGATACGTGTCGTACTCCGCTTGGAGCTCGACATACGTCGGCGGGATCGGTTGCGGCTGCCACGGTTGCGGCTGCGCTTGGAGATCCGCGATCGTCGGGACCTTCAGCGGCTGCAGCTTGCCCGCGGCGACTTCGACCTGCGCTTCCGCTTCCAACGACTGCAGCACCGAGCGTGCGGCATCGAGGAAGTACTGCGTGCCCATGTCCTTGTGATCGCGCACCCAGCGGTACTGCGTGATCGCCTCGGGATAGCGCTCGGCGTAGAACAGCGCCTCGCCCTCGAGGAAGCTGAACTCGTAGATGTAATCGCTATCGGCGTACGTCGAGATGAACTGGCGATAGAGGTCCACCGCCTTGCCGTACATCGCGATGTAGTCCGCCTTCATCTGCGGATCTTTCTTCGAGGCGGCGTCGTAGTCCTTGCGCGCCTGCGTCGCGGCGGAGTGCGTGTTACGCGCAGCCGCGTACAACGCGCGCTCGGCGATCCGGCGCTGGTTCTCCATCGCTTCGCGATCTTTTTCGTTCGCCGTATACCAAGCCGTGCCCGGCGCGTACTTCGTGGCGAGCTCGGCGGCCGCTTGATCGGCCGCGTACTTGTCGCCCTTCGCTTCGAACGCGTTGACGATCTCTTGGTGAACGAGCGGGTCGTGCGGATCGAGCTCCCACGGTGGGCCGATCGCGATGCGATACGAGTCGACCGCTTGATCCCACGCTTGGAGATCCGCGAACGCGTGGCCCATGGCGACCCACACGTCGCGCACGTGCTTCTCGTTCTCGCGACCCTTGTAGAAGTTCTTCGCGCGATCGAACGCCTTCGCCGGATCCGTGTCGGTCTCGCCTTCCCACGGATCGGTGAACGCGACGGCGATGTACTGGATCGATTCGTCGCGAAGCTCGAGCGGCGGCTGACCCTGTGCGGCGACGGTGTCGTCGTACAGCTTCACGCTCTGATCGAAGCGCTTGATCGAATCGAGCAGGAAGTCGCGTTTGTAGAAGCTCCACGCGAGCTTGTAGAGCGACTCGGCGTACAGCTTCGACTCGTTGCCACCGTTCGCGACCTTCAGGTACGCAGCGATCGCGTCGTCGAGCTCGCCGGCGATCGCGAAGTGCTCGTCGGCAACGCCGCGAACCCACGCATGACGGATCAGCTCGGCCTCGGCGCCGGGATACGGCGTGCAGTCCGCGTACGGATCACGCAGCGTCTTCGATTCGACGCGCTTGATCGCTTCTTGCTTCGTCGGTTGAACCGGCGGCTTGTCGTTCCACTTGTATTTGTTCGAGCACGCGAGCGCGAGGAAGATCTCGAGCGACTTCCGATCGTCTTTCGGCTTCGTGTAGTACGCGAGCAAGTACATCGTCGACGGCGTCTGCCGATACGACGGGAACTTCGTCAGGATCTGTTCCCACAGATCGAGCGACTTCGTGTAGTCCGCGACCATCGCAGCCGGATCCGCGGCTTGCTGATCGGGGTGCGCTTCTTGCGCGGCCATCCGCTGGTCGAGCTCGTCGTTCGCCTGATCGAGATAGAGATCCGCGAGGCGGAACATCGCATCCGGCGTGAACTGCTCGTGGTCGGGATGGTTCTGCAGGAACTTCTCGAGCAGCGCGATCGTGTCCGTGTGGCGCTTGCTCTGATCCGATTCGGATTTCGCGATGCGCTCGGCATAGCGACGCTCGAGCTCGTTCGTGCGCTGATCGTATTCGCGCCGCGCGATCGCGCGCATCCGCTTGTCGTGTTGCTCGGCCGCTTCGACGAACTTGTCGTATTCGGCTTCGACATCCTTCAGCTCGTCCATCTCTTTCGGATCGAGCGTGAGCGGCGGCTTGACGGCAGGATTTTTGGCGGGCGGGGGAACGCCGAGGCCTGGACCGTTCGGGCCGGGCTCGTTTTGCACGGGCGTGCTGCTCGGTTGTGCGATCGCCATGCCGCCCATCGCGAGCAGCGCTAACACGGTACGGAACGTCTTCACTTGGACGCTCCTTTCTTCGGAGCCGTGGCCGGTGTCTTGTTCTGGTCCGGTTTCACGGTCGGATCCGTCGACGGCGTGGGCGCGGCGCCCGGCTTCACGCGATCGACATCGCCCGTCGCCTTATCGGGATTGCCACCACCACCTTCTTGTGGAGGCGGCGGAATGTCCGACTTGCGCGGTGCCGACGGCTTCTTCGTGGTGTCCTCGAGGACATCCTTGAACTCGTCGTGCAGCTGCTTCAGCTCGCGGCTTCGGGCGAGGTTGAGGCGCTTCAGGTCGTCGTCGGTGTCTTCTTTTTGGGACCACGACACGTCGACGGCGCCGACATCGGTCCGGACGATCACGTCGTACAGATCGTCTTTCACTTCCTTGAACGAATCCGCGAGCACGTGCGAGCCGACGTGGCGCGCTTCGCTCTCCTGATCCGCGAGCTCCTGCTTGTACGCCGCGAGGTTCTTCTTCTCTTCGGCGAGGATCGCCTTCACCTCGTCCAGCGCTTGGCCGACCGAGGCATCGATCGTGCGATCGGTGCCGTCGAGGTTCGCCGCCAGCTGCGTGCTGCGATCGCCGAGCGCGGCCAGGCTCTTGCTCTTGCCCGGATCGCGGCTCGCCGCCGTGAACCCGTCGAGCATGCGCTGCTCGTTATCCTGCGCGGTCTTCATCTGCGCGCGCAGGTTGCGAGCGGCGACGATGCCTTCATCACCGACGCCGGCGAGGTCCTTGCCGAGCGCGGCTTCGTTGCGAATCGACTCGAGCTCGTCTTCGATCGACGACGCTTCTTGCGCCGCCGCATCGAGCTCTTTGTTCGTGGTTTCGATGACGGCGCCTTCGACCTTCGCCGACACCATGTACGTGCGCATCGCCACGGCCATCGCTTGGGTGGCGTCGAGATCGCCGGTGATCTGCGTGAGCGAGTTGTCGACGGCTTCGAAGCCACCACGCGTTTGCGCGACGCGCTCCGAGTACGCCTTCTCGGGATCGCCGAGCATGCCGTACTGCTGTTGCAGCTGCTTCCGCGTGGCCATCGCTTGCGACAGCTCGCCCGACGGCGTGACCAACGCTTCCTGTTGATCGGCGAGGTTCGCGCGGATCGAGATCAAATCTCCCTGGATCTGCGCGATCCGATGCCGGCGCTGCGCCAGCTTCGGATAGACCGTGGTCTTGTCGCCGGTGGCGAGCACACCTTCGAGGTGCGCGATGGTGTCTTCGCTCTCGACGATGTTCGCGTAGATCTCGCCGAGGTCTTCCTCGACTTCGACGACGCGTTGAACGTCCGGCTGATCGCGCAACCATTGCTGGGCGGCGTCCGGAATCGGCGGCGTGGCTTGGAACACGTGCGTGTTGCGGCCGGCGATCTGCTCGACGAACGCGGCGGCATCCAGGTTCCCGCCGACGAGCTGCGACAGCGTCTGGTACGACGGGAAGTAGAGGTCGTGCGTCTCGTTGAAGATCTTCGTGGCTTTGTCGTATTCGACGCCCGGATCGGACGTGTCGCCTTGCGCGATCGTGCCGTTCACTTGCGCGAGGCGAATCGACTGCGCTTTGCGAATGCGGAGGTTGCCCTCGAGGATCCGCGTGGTCGGCGTGCGCTGCGATTCCGGATCGGATTGCTCGAGCAGCTCGAGTGCGCGCAACGCTTTGTCGAACTGCTTCGACTTCACGTAGACCCACGCGGTCTCGTAGAGCGCATCGGGAAAGAGATCGCTGCGGCGATCGACGAGCAGATACGCATCGATCGACTTCGACGGCTGCTCGCGTTCGTAATAGACGCGGCCGAGCGCGAGCTGACCGAGCTCGATCACGCGGCGATCGCCGGCGGTCTTCGGCTTGCGGCCGACGAGATCGGTGAAGATGTCCGTCGCCTTCTGGAGATCCTTCTTCGCGACGTTCGTGGCGCCCGAGTAGTAGAGCGCTTGGAGCTCGTAGTCGGAGCCTTTGGGGACTTCGTTGAACGCGAGCAGCGCTTCGTCGTACTTGTCTTGCGAGAAGGCGAACTTCCCGCGCATGTACGAGGTCTGCGGGCCGGCCGCGAGCTTGATGATCGCGTTCTGGCCTTCTTCGATGTCGTGCTGCGTGATCGCGATCTCGACGAGACGCACGAGCGACGCCTGGTAGTAGCGGCTCGTGGGGATCGCGGCGATCTCGGCGAAGTACGAGTGCGAGGCACCGCGATCGCCTTTTTGGAACAGCGATTCGCCGAGGTAATACGTGGCGACTTCTTTATCCGGACCGGTGGCCTTGGTCGCGAGGTCGAACAAGATCAGCGCGGCTTGATCGTAGTCGCCGAGCTGGAACGCGACCTGGGCGTCGACGAGGCGATGCGTGCTCTGCTGCGCCGACGATTGGTTCGGGCGCGGCAGATCGAGGCCGAGCGCTTTCGCTTCTTGCTCGTAGCCGCTGACGCGGTGTTCGAGATCATCGGCGCTAGCGGTTCCGACCAACGCCGCGAGCACCGTCACGATGGACGTTGCGCGAAGCATTTATTTCCCCGCGGGCGCTGCGGCAGGAGCCGGTGCTGCGGGTGGTGGTGCGGTGGGAGCGGGCGTTGCCGCGGGGAGCGGCGTCGAGCCCGGCGTGGTTGCCTTCGGCGCTTCGGCCGGCTTGTCCGGTGCGACGTCCGTGACCTTGCAGTCGATCGCGGCGCGCTTTTCCATCGGCGTGTTCGGGCCGCCCTTTTCGAAGCCACGGCATTCGACGCGGCTGATCTTGCCTTCCGACGAGACGAACGAGCTCGTGTTGCGCGCGGTGAACGTGAACTTCGAGAGGTACTCGAACACGCCGTAGCCGTGGCCCTTGTACGTGGCGACCATCGCGAGCTGGTGATTGCCCGGCGAGATCGGGCCCGTGAAGATGTCGAACGACTTCGTCTTGTAGAGGTTCTCGCCGGTGTCATCCGTGCGCGCGAAGATCTGCGTGCCGTCCAGCGTGTACGTGAGCTTCACGAGGTGGAAGCTCGAGCCCATCTCGTTCTCGTGCGAGATCAACGCTTGCGCGCCGACGCCACCGCCGAGCATCTGCTCCTTCAGCGTTTGCACGCGCGCCTTCAGTTGCCACGCGCGCTCCTTCAGCGCTTGCGTGCGTTGTTCGATCCGGCGCATCCGCACGGCGGTCGGCATGTCTTCCGGCTTCACGCTGTTCGGATCCGTCGGCGGTTGCGGCGTGGTGTCGGGTGGCTGTTGCGCGCCCGAGCCAACGGCAGGCGTACCTTGCGGAGCCGGTGCAGGCGCTGCTGCGGAACCGTTCGAACCGGCCGCTTTCGGTTGGGGTGCAGGAGCAGGCGGCGTCTTCGTGTCACCAGATCCTGCGAACACGGCTCCCGCAGCCAGGAGCGAAGAAAGAACGACAACGTTCGGAAGTGCTCGCATTGATCTGGTGTCCGATCTGGTTCGCCGGCCGCGTTGCCGGGCTCCCGCTAGCGCCAGATAACTCTGACGCAATTCCTTAGGAATACAGCGGTTGTAACACCCGGCCGGAGGGCGTTCAACTCGACGGCAACCCGAGTTACGGCTGAAGCTTTTTCCAGATTGCTTCTAACACTTGGTCGACGCCTTCACCGGTCGCCGCCGACATCGCGAGGAGCGTCACACCTTGCGCTGCAAACTCGCTCTGGATCTCGGGAACGTCCTTCGGATCGATCGCGTCACACTTGTTCAGGACCACGATCTGCGGCTTGTCGGCCAGCTCGGGAGCGTAGGTCGCGAGCTCCCTATTGATCACGCCGAAATCGCTGAATGGATCACGATCTGGACCGACGGTGAACGTGGCTTCGACGATGTGAACCAAGACGCGGCAGCGCTCGACGTGGCGCAGGAACTGGTGTCCCAAACCTGCACCATCCGAAGCGCCTTCGATAAGCCCGGGGATATCGGCGATCACGAACGTGCGCTCGTTGGACAGTCTGACGACACCCAAATTCGGGGTGAGGGTCGTGAACGGATAGTCGGCGATCTTCGGACGCGCGCGACTGACCTTCGAGATGAACGTCGACTTGCCGACGCTTGGAAATCCGAGAAGGCCGACGTCGGCGAGGAGCTTCAGCTCGAGGCGAACGGTCCGCTGTTCGCCGGGCGTGCCGGGCTCGGCGGTGGTCGGCGCCTGGTTCCACGCGGTCTTGAAGTGGATGTTGCCCTTGCCGCCGATGCCGCCTTTCGCAATCTCGAAGCGCGCGCCCTCGACGGAAAGATCGACGAGCAGGTTGTCGTCTTCGTAGATCACGGTGCCGACGGGAACCTTGATCGTCATGTCCTCGCCGGCGGCGCCGTACTGATCCTTGTTGCGGCCGTCTTCGCCGCGGTCAGCCTTGAAGTGGCGTCGATACTTGAAGTCGAGCAGCGAGCTGAGGTGGGTGTCGGCAACGATCCAGATGCTGCCGCCGTCGCCGCCGTCGCCGCCGGACGGTCCGCCGTGGGGAACGCCGTCCTCGCGCCGAAATGCCGCAGAGCCGTTGCCGCCATCGCCGGCTTTCACCTCGATCACGGCCTCGTCGATGAACTGCAGCATGGCGGCGCCTGTATAGGGGGACGGTGTCTAGTTCGTCAACTTAGCCCACCTAAGTACCTGATCGCTGGTGAGGGACGGTATCCAACTCGTCAAAGTAGCCAGGCTAAGTAGTTGAAAGGAATTCCTGCTCGGTTGGGTTGGTCATTCGCGCCGTGATATCCCGCGCGAACCCTTCATGACCTGGCTGAGGGTTTGGCATCGCGCGGTGATCGCACCCGCCTCACGACGTGCGCTTCCGGTCTGGCTCGGGGCGGGAATCGTCGGCGGCGTGATCTTCGGTGGCACCGGGATGCACCCGCACGAGCTCACCCAGCTCGTCCTTCACTCGCCGCTCGCCGCGTGCGTTCTCGGGATCACGTGGATGTTGCTGTTCGTCCCCGTCGCGCGCTTGCTCGTTCGCGACGACGCCACCCGCTATCTACGCACGCTTCCACATCCGATCTGGTCACCACGCGCGCTGTTGATCGGCGCGTTGATCGTGCTGCAACTGCCGTGGCTGATCCTCTGGCTCGACGGAGAACACCTCGTCGGCGCCGCGGTCGTGATCGCACTGTCTCCCGTGATCGCCGCGCTCGCGTTGATCCGGACGCGCCCACCACGAACGACGTCGCGCAAATTCTCCGGGCCGATCACCGCGCTGCTCGGCATCCAGCTGCGCGCACTTTCTCGTCGAGCCGGCGATGCGTTGATCCGCGCGACCGGCCTCGCACTCCTCGCCGGCGGCGCAGCCGGCTTGTTCGTTCGCAACAACGACGTCACCGGTGCACACGCCGGCGTGATCGCCACGTGCGTGATCGCGATCGTCCTCGTCCCCGGCTGGGCCGCCACACTCCTGCCGCTCGCCGAAGCCCATCGCGCATCCGCCTGGCTCGCATCCTCGACCGGAATCACCGAGCTTCAACGCCGCATCGCGCTCGCCCTCGCCGTGCTCGCGGTCTACACGATCACGACGCTCCTCGCCGCGCTCACGACGATCGTGGTCCTCGCCGCGACGACGGCCGGTGCACTCTCGACCGCGACGCTATCTGCCTCCGCCGAAACCAGCGGCCTGTCGTCCGCACTCGCGATCGCGGCGATCACCACGACCACCTCGATCGGTCTCGCGCTCTGCACCACTCGCGGCCTGCTCTGGGCCGATCACCACGCACCCGATGCCGATCGGCCGGTCGCCGCGCGCGTCGTCGTCGGTGCAATCACCGCCTCTGCACTCGCCGTGATCCTCCTCGGCTGGCTCGACGCCACCGGAGTTGCAGCGATCCTCGTCATCGGGCTATTCGCGATGGGCAACGCGTGATCGTCGACGCCAAAGATCTGGTCATCCGCCGTGGCAGTCGCACGATCGTCTCCGGTCGCTCGCTCTCCGTCGACGCCGGTGAAGTCGTCGGCATCACCGGCAAGAACGGGTGCGGCAAGTCCACGCTGCTCCTCGCGATCGCCGGCGTGCTCCAACCCACCGAAGGCGTCGTCACGATCGACGGCCACTCCGTCTGGGGCACCACCAGCCAACGCCAAAAATCTCGCCGCCTCCTCGGCTATGTCCCCGAAGCCGCCGATCCACCGGGCTTTCTCCTCGGCGGCGAGCTCTGGGCGATGGTCGCCGGCGCACGCGGCACCGAAGCCCCAACTCCATCTCTGATCACCGCCCTCGGCCTCGACGATCTACGCGACGTCGCGCTCGAACGGATGTCGCTCGGCCAACGCCGGCGCGCCTGCCTCGCCGCCGCACTGCTCGGCCCGCCCCGCGCGCTGATCCTCGACGAACCCGACAACGGCCTCGACACCCAGCACGCCCACGCGCTCGTCGATCTCCTCGTCGCTCACAAGCGCGCCGGCCACTGCGCGATCGTCGCCACCCACGACCGCGAGCTCCTCGACCGCGTCGCCGCGCGCGAAATCGCCTTCTGATCCGAAAATACAAAAGCGATCGTGACTCGCGAGAGTCCCGATCGCATTCGTTGACCTACGAGTTACGCAGCAGCCGCAGCAGCAGCGTCCGCCGGGTACACGGCGACGCGCATCTTCGACTTGCCGTGGCGCTCGAACTTCACGACGCCGTCGATCTTCGAGAACAACGTGAAGTCGCGACCGATACCGACGTTCTCACCCGCGTGGAACTTCGTACCGACCTGGCGCACGAGCACCGCGCCGCCCTTGACCACCTCACCCGCGAAGCGCTTCACACCGCGCATCTTCGGGTTGGAGTCACGGCCGTTCCGAGTGGAGCCTTGTCCTTTTTTATGAGCCATTGTCTGTCTCTACTTCCTAGGCGTTGATCGCGCTGATCTTCACCGCGGTGAGATCTTGGCGATGGCCGTTACGGCGAACGTAGTTCTTGCGCAGGCGGAACTTGAACACGACGAGCTTCTCGCCGCGCGTTTGCTCCACGATTTCACCGGTGACCTTCGCACCGGCGACCGTTGGCTTGCCCACGGTGACGGTCGCGCCGTCGCCCGACGACACGAGGAGCACTTGGTCGAACACGACCTGGGCTCCTTTATCGCCCTCGAGCTTTTCGACCATGATGGTCTTGCCGGGCTCGGCCCGATACTGTTTTCCACCCGTCTGGATTACGGCGTACATTGACAAAGGTCTCCGCGAAAATGCGTTTACGAATCGCGGACTTTACGGATCTTTCCGCCGCCGTCAAGTAGTGCTTAGCGCCCGAGTCGTTTGTGCAATAGATCCGAGGTGATCACGGGGTTCGCCCGGCCCTGCGTGACCTTCATGACCTGCCCGACGAAGAAGCCGAACAGCCCATCCTTGCCGCTGGCGTAGGCCTCGGCCTGCTTCGCGTTCGCCGCCACGACCTGCTCGACGATCTCCCAGAGCGCCGCTTCGTCGCTGATCTGCTGGACCCCGCGACGCTCCACGATCGCCTTCGGCTCCTCGCCCGTGCGGAAGCTCTCCTCGAAGATCTCTTTGCCGATCTTGCCGCTGATCGTCCCATCTTCGACGAGACGGACCAACCCACTCAGCCGCTCGGGCGCCATCGGCGTCTCTTCGATCGTCTTGCCGTCGCCGTTCAATGCGCCCAACAACTCGGTGAGCAGCCAGTTCGCGAGCATCCTCGACGACGAATCGCCGGGATGCGCCTTCACCATTGCATCGTAGTAATCCGCGAGCGCGCGATCCGAGATCAGCGTTCGCGCATCATCCGCCGCCACACCGGTCTTCACGTAGCGATCGAACTTCTGCGACGGCAGCTCCGGCAGCCCGCGCAAGATCCCACCCATCATCGCCGCGTCGACGACAACCGGCGGCAGATCCGGATCCGGGAAGTAGCGATAGTCCTCGGCCGTCTCCTTCGATCGCATCGATTCCGAGACGCCGCGCTCGGCATCCCACAACCGCGTCTCCTGGACGATCCGCCCACCCTCTTCGAGGATGCGCACCTGCCGCAGGATCTCGTGCTCGATCGCGTTCTGCACGAACCGAAACGAGTTGATGTTCTTGAGCTCGGTCCGCGTGCCCAACCGATCTTCGCCGCGCCGCCGCACCGACACGTTCGCGTCGCAGCGCATCTGCCCCTTCTCCATGTCCGCTTCGCTGATCTCGAGCCACCGGACCAACCGATGCAACGCGCGCATGAACTCCGCCGCCTCGTCGGCCGCGTGCATCTCCGGCGCGCTCACGACCTCGACGAGCGCCACGCCCGCGCGATTGAGATCGACATGCGACACCGCACCGACGTGCATGTTCTTCCCCGCATCCTCTTCCATGTGGATGCGGATCAACTTCACGCGCTTCACGACACCGTCGTGGATCAGGTCGACGTGACCGTCCTCGCACAGCGGCTCGTCGAACTGCGAGATCTGGTAGCCCTTCGGCTGATCCGGATAGAAGTAGTGCTTCCGCGCGAACCGCGCCTTCGCCCGGATCTTCGACTCCGTCGCCACGCCCAACCGCAACGCGAGCTCGAGAGCGCGCTTGTTGAAGCTCGGCAACGTGCCCGGCATCCCCAACACGATCGGATCCGTCAGCGAGTTCGGCTCGGCACCGAACCGCACCGCGCTCCCCGAAAACACCTTCGACACCGTCGCGAGCTGGACGTGCACCTCGAGCCCGATCACCGGCTCCCAGGCTTCCAACAGCGCCGGATCCAAGCTCATGCGCGACCACCCGGCCGGCGCTCGCCCAGGCCGACGGCACTCTCGATCACGCCGGCGGTGCGTAGCAGCGTCGCTTCGTCGAGCGGCTTGCCCAAGAGCTGTGCGCCGATCGGCAGCCCGTCGACGGTGATCCCGCACGGCACGCTAATGCCCGGCAGCCCGGCCAAGTTGCAGCTCAGCGTGAAGACGTCCGCGAGGTACATGTCGAGCGGCGTCGCCTTGCTCCCGAACCGGAACGCGGCCGTCGGTGTGGTCGGCGTCAACACGACATCGACGTGCTGCCACGCCTTGTCGAAGTCCCGCTTGATCAGCGTGCGGATCTGCTGCGCCTTCTTGTAGTACGCGTCGTAGTAGCCGCTTCGTAGCGCGTACGTGCCGAGCATGATCCGGCGCTTCACTTCCGGACCGAAGCCTTCGCCGCGCGAGCGCATGTACAGATCGAGGAGGCTCTTCGTTCCAGCCGCCGCTTTGCCGAACCGAATGCCGTCGTACCGCGCGAGGTTCGACGACGCCTCCGCCGGCGCGACGATGTAGTACGCCGGCAGCGCGTGCTCGGTATTCGGCAGCGAAATATCGACCAACACCGCGCCCCGCTCGACCAACGCGGCCTTGGTCTTCTCGAGCGCCTTGCGAATTTCGTCGTCGATATTTTCCGAAAAGTATTCGTGCGGGATCCCGACGCGCAGGCCCTTCACGTCACCGGTCAGCGCCTCGACATAGCGATCGACCGGCGCATCGAGCGAGGTCTCGTCGCGCGGATCCAGCCCGGCGATCACCTCGAGCATCAGCGCCGCGTCTTTCACCGTGCGCGTTAGCGGCCCCACTTGATCGAGCGAGCTCGCGAACGCGACCACGCCGTAGCGCGACACCCGCCCGTACGTGGGCTTGAGGCCGACGCAGCCGCAAAACGCCGCCGGCTGCCGAATCGAGCCGCCGGTATCCGTGCCGAGCGCCGCGCCACACAACCCCGCCGCGACCGCCGCCGACGAGCCACCGCTCGAGCCACCCGGGACGCGCGAGGTGTCCCACGGATTCTTCGTCTTCTTGTACGCGCTGCGTTCCGTCGACGAGCCCATCGCGAACTCGTCGCAGTTGACCTTGCCGACGATGATCGCGTCCGCCGCCCGCAACTTCTCGACGACGGTGCCGTCGTACGGCGGGATCCAGCCCTCGAGGATCTTCGAGCCCGCCGTGGTCGCGAGCCCCTTCGTCACGAAGTTGTCCTTCAGCGCGATCGGCACGCCGGCGAGCGGGCCCAATTTCTCACCAGCGGCGCGTCGACGATCGATCTCCGCCGCCTGCTTGCGCGCGCCGTCATCGACGGCGAGATACGCGCCGAGCTCGCGATCGACGTTCGTGATCCGCGCGAGCGTGTGATCGACGACGCGCGCCGCGGTCAGCTCGCCGCTCGCGATCTTCGGCGCCAGCTCTGCAACCGGCAGCCACTCGATCACTTGTCACCACCGATGATCGCCGGCACCACGAACATCTCGTTGTTGTGCGCCGGCGCACCCGACAGCGCGTCTTTCACCGACAGCGACTCGCGCTCGAAGTCCTCGCGCAGCCGCAGATCCATCGGCACCGCGTGCGTCATCGGCGGCACGCCATCGGTCTCGACGGTGGCGAGCGCGATGAAGTGATCGAGGATCACGCCGAGCTCGTCCTGCATCTTCGCCGTTTCGTCGGGCTCGAGATGCAAGCGCGCGAGCATCGCGATCTCTTCGACTTCTTTTTTCGTCAGCGCCGGCACGTCACTCCGGCAGCGGTTGCGGTTGCAGCTCGGGCCGCCCACCCATCCGGCCGGCGAGCTCCGCGCCCATCTTCAAATAATCGTCCGCGATCCGGCCGGCGTTCGCGACATCGCCCTTTTCGATCGCCGCGATCAGCTCGCGATGATGCTTGCGCACCTGATCCTGCGGACCGGCGAGGTTCGCGAGGAGCGGCATGAAGTTCCGCACGCCATCGCGCACCGTATTGATGAGCAACAACATGACCTGGTTGCCGCAGATGCCGGCGAGCGCGACGTAAAAATCGAAGTCCAGATCGAACAGCTCCGCGGCGCCGGTGATCTGGTCGGCCTTGTCCGCGAGCACGCGCAACTTCGCCGTGTCCTTGGTGCCGCGCAGCGCCGCCATCCGGGCGATCTCGCGGCCCATGATCCGACGGAATTCGAGCAAATCCCGAATCAGCTCGGGCTTGCCACCGGCGAGCGGCAACAGGTGCTGGACCAGCTCGATCCCGCCGGTCTCCATGAAGTTCTGGACCCGGGTGCCATCGCCCTGGCGGATTCGCACGAGGCCGAGGTGCTCGAGCTTCTTCAGGGCCTCGCGCAGCGACGCACGATTCACGCGCAACCGCTTCGACAGCTCTCGCTCCGGCGGCAACTTGGCGCCCGGCGGGTACTGACCGTTGAGGATCAAGGAGCGCAGTTGTTCAGCGATCTCTTCAGCAACACGCTGCTTCTCGACCGGCTTTAACATCCGCGAATCAGAGGGTAACACTCGTCCCCGGTGGGTAGAAGTGCTTGAGGCGCAAGCGCTACGCGTGATACCCCCGCTACGTGGTGGTTACGGAGCCAGCGACGAGCAGCGACCCGCGTGTCGTGATCGTGGACGGTGACCGTACCGCCGACGTGTTCGAGACGATCAGCGTCGGTGACACGATCGTGGTGCGCTCGACGTTCCTGTTCGAAATCGGCGAGGAGCTGAAGCTGCGCGTCGATGGCCGGGCTGTGACGGCACGCGTGAAATCGCACAAGGACGGCCAAACCGTCCTCGAACCGGTTTGAGCATCGAACCTGGTCTTCGTCCTAGACCTAGACCTGGACCTCGTCCCACGACCTCGCTTGCGTCTTGTTCCGATGACGAGCGCATCGGCTGCGTCTGATGGTCGTGCGCCTGCGACGCAGCTTCGTCGAAACGGTCTGGGGACGAAGTCCAGGTCTAGGTCTACGACGAAGACTAGGTTTAGCGCTTCTTCAGGCGCGTCTCGAGCACGCGAATCTCGCTGCTCGCTTCCGCGTGATTCGGCTTGATCCGCAGCACCTCGTAGAAGTGCTCCAGCGCCTCGCGCTCGCGCCCCAAGATGCGCTCGACGCGCCCGAGATAGAACCGTGCCGTCGGAGATTGCAACGCGCGCTCGGCCGCACGCTGGAGCTCGATTCGCGTCTTGTGCGCGACCGTCTGCTTGTCCGGCGCCGCCGCGAACTTCGCCCACACGAGCATCGCGATGTACTCGGGCTCCTGCGGCTGGAGCTCGACGGCCGTCGTGAATTCCGTGATCGCCTGGTCGAGCTGCTCGCGCCGGAGCGCCATCTCGCCGCGCCGAAATGCTTCTTCGGCGTGCATCACCTTCATCACCTGCGCGTCGGCCTTGGCTTCCTCGGCCTTCACCGCCGATTCGCCACCGCGCTCCAAGATCTGGAGGTATTCGAGCCGCTTGACCTGATCGTTCAGGACCGCGAACGCCGTATTGATCTGCGCGAACAGACGCTGCGCATCTCGTTGAGAATCCACGATTCCGAGCGACGCGAGCCGATCGGGATGGAGCTTTCGAGCGAGCGTGAAGTAGGCGGCCCGAATGAGGTCCGGCGTGGCGTCCTGCGCGATGCCGAGCAATACGAAGTGATCCGCGCCGCGATCGACGAGCGCGAGCCGATCGCGAATCAGCGCCTCGGTCTCGAGTTGCGCCGCCGTGTTCGTGCGCGACCGCACCGGCATCGGACTTTGCGATGGCCGCGCCGATCGCGGTGGCACACCGACGGGCTTCGGTGGTTCCTGCGCGCGACTCGTGCTGATCGTTCGCGAGATCACCGGACCACCCGGCGACGCGGCGCGTGGCGCGACCGGCGTCATCGTGCGTGCGGTGACCGGGCTCGTCGACGGCGAGGCCGCGCGCGGTTGCTGCGCACCGGTCATCGTGCGACCGACGACGGGGTTTCCCGTCGGAACTCGCCCCTGGAGATGCGATGGCGTTGGCGTCGGAACACGCGCCGCGAGGTTTTGTGGCGTAGGCGTGCGCCCGTTCGGCGTCTCGGTCCGCGCGAACGCTGGATGGTTGAGCGGCGGCGTCGTGGTGCCGGACGCGCGCGCCGTTCCACTCGGTGCGTTCGTCGGCGAGATGATTCGGTGTTGTCCCGTGATCGACGACGGCGTGACCGCGCGTTGCTCGCCGGTCTGGCGCACCGGCGGCGAGATCGTCTTGTGCGGGCCGGTCGGATCCTGTGCACGCGCGAAGGCGGCGGCCGTGGTGTCGTCGGCCGGCGGGTTCGCGCGCGAATAACCGCTCCCGGACGTCGGCGTAGACGTCCGAGCAACGGGTGATGTCGATGCGCGCGGACTCGTCCGCAGCTGCACGCCTTCGGGGGCGATCACGCGTTCCGGAACCCGACGGACCGATCGGTTGCGGCGGTGGCGCGGAGGTCTTGCGCGTGCGCCCCGACGGAATTTCCGTGGCGCCGACCTCGCACGCGCCGTAACTCGCGAGCGAGTACACGATCGCGCGCACGCCGCGATCACCGACCTCGGGATGATCGTGCTCGATGTCCGCGAGGTTCGCGCCCGCCACGAGCTCTTGGAGCACCGGTTTGTCGAGCTCGGTGAACCCGTACTGCCCGAGATCCGAAACAGCGTCGGGAACCAGCTTGAACCACACGCCGAGCATGCGGAGCTCGCTGACGAGGCGTTGCTCCGACAGATTGCCGCGTGCGCCCAAGTTGATCACCGCGCGAACGTCGAGCTCCGCGCCGGGCACGACGGGCACCGTGATCTGGTCTTCGATCACGAACTCGCCTTGATCGACGGAGAACGTCCGTGCGGCGCGTTGCGCGACGAGGCGTCTCCGCAGTTTCTGTGCTTGATCGCCGGCGAGGCGCGCGGCCTCGGCGATCACGTCGATCTCGTCGCGATGCGGTGCCGCGGCGACTCGGCGCGTGATGTCGGCGACCTGTGTCGACGAGATCAATCCACCGGTCAGCGCGAGCCGAACCGCTGCATCGCTCGCGAGCGGCGACGACGCCCCGACGATCGCGCCCTGCGAAAACGCAATTCGATAGGGTGCACCCTGCGATGTGACCGTCAGCTGCCCCGAGAGGCCGCGCTTCGCCAATGCGCCGAGCGTCTGGCCCCACGGCCGGTCCGTAATATTTCCGCGCGCGAGGACCGCCACCTACCGCCTCCACCACTTTCGCGTCACGAATGCGATCGCGGCGATCGCGAGCACGACGAGGACAATACCTACAGCTGTGGCATTGCCTTCGGCGTAGCCCCACCAGGCCGCGATTTCTGCCGCGGGTCGAACCGCACCCATGAACCTAGAGGATGGTCGGGGACGGCAGTGGAGTCAACGTCGGGGCGACTGGTACAATCTGACTTCTCGTGAGCACTACGTTCCCCCTCGACGGATCGCGCGTTCGCTTCGCTGGCGATACCAACATCGGTCGTAAGCGCGATCACAACGAGGACTCGATCGCGATGCCGGAGACCGGCGAACGCCTCGCGATCGTCTGCGACGGCATGGGCGGTCACGCAAGTGGCGAAGTGGCCTCGCGCCTCGCCGTCGAGCTGATCGTCGATCACTTCAGCGAGACCGGTAAACAGCAGATCCTGACGTGGCCGTACAAGGTCGACCGCGACATGCGCAAGGACATCAACCGCATGGTCACCGGGATCATGTTGGCGAACCTCGAGATCTACGAGCGGTCGCAACGCGAGGCGCGGTTCAAGGGCATGGGTACCACCTGTGTCGCGCAGTACTTTCTCGACGACCACATGATCGTCGGGCACGTCGGCGACAGCCGCTGCTACCGCGTACGGGGTACCGAGATCACGCAGCTGACCGAGGACCACTCGCTGATCAACGACTACATCCGGATGAAGCGGGTGACGCCCGAGGAAGCCGAAAACTGGCCGCACAAGAACGTGATCGTGCGCGCGCTCGGCATGAAGGAATCGGTCCAGGTCGACATCATCACGGAGAAGCCGCACATCGGGGATACGTACCTGCTGTGCTCGGACGGCCTGACCGGCATGCTCAAAGATGATCAGATCCAGCACATCTTGATGAGCGAGCGAGACCTCGATCGCGCGGTCGAGCGGTTGATCCAGGGTGCGAATGAAGAGGGCGGCGTCGACAACATCTCGTGCGTGCTCGCGCGAGTCGAGGCGGCATGAAGCGGCTCCTGCTCGTGCTGTTGATCGGCTGCTCGAAGAAGGAAGAGCACGCCGCGCCGAAGCAGGAATTGCGGCCGCTTCCCGTCGAGGAGATCAAGCGGGCGCAGGACGCGTGCGATGCCTATGTCGCGAAGATCTGCGCATGTCCGTCGGAGGCTGCGAAGGACCAGTGCAAGCTCGCGCACGCCTATCCGGAAGCGTTGAAGCTCGCCGGTGATGTCGCCGCGAATCCCGAATCGACCCAAGATTCCGCGGCGCGTGCGCAGGTGAACATTCGTGAAACGTCGAAGCAGTGCATCGAGCTGATGGGTAAGCTCGGGCAATGTCCGCAGTAGAGACGTTGCTCGAGTACGCGTCCGTGCAAGACGCGTTGGGGTTCCTGAGTTGGTCGCAGGACAAGAATCCGAGCTGGTCGGATAAAGACCAGGCGGAGTACGACGAGCTCGGTCGCAACCGCGATCGCTTGAAGCCGGGCTACGACGCGCTCCTCGCGCGCACGGATGCGCCGTGGATCGAGTGGGTCGCGGCGGTGCGCACGGCGTGGGAAGCGTTGCCCGAGGACAAGCAAGGTTGGTCGAGCTACTCGTTGTTCGAAGGCTGGCCCGCGAATCTGTACGCGGCGGTTCGGCAGTTGAATGCGGCGGAGAAGTTGCCGAGCGTTCCGGACGTCTATCAACGCGTGCCCGAGCTCCTCGCGCGCTACGGCAATAACGAAGCGGTGTTCGCCGGCTTCGCGCTCGCGGAAGGTCGGGCGCCGAACGTCGAGGAGCTGACCGCCGAGCGCGATGCCGCGCAAAAAGATCAGGACTCGATCGAAGCCGAGGTGAAGCAGATCCTCGCGCGCACGGATCCGGCGTGGCTCGCGTTCGTCGCTGCGGTAAAGGCGCTCGCGCCCGATGCTGCGGATCCGAAGGGCGATTGGCAGTCGAACATCTACGTCGGTGTGGCGCGGTTGAAGCGCGCGAATCAAGTTCCGGTCATCCCGGGGCTTTGACGATCAGGACGAGCTCGCCGTACGAGACGACTCTCGTTGCACGGCAGAGAACGTAGACGCGATTGGCCATGTCGCCGGATCTGACACCGATGTCCGACCTCGGTCACGAAGTAGAATTCATTCGCGCGTAAGTTGGCAATGGTCGGTGGTCGAACCTGCGGCACCGATCGTGCTTCAAGCCGCGCGATGCGTCCGTCGATCATGTGGGTGGCAGTCTTTGCCAGTTCGTGCGGAGGGGGCGATGTCGTCGGTCCGTACGGTGGCTCGGTCCGGCGCTTCGTCATCGACCGCTTCGATCTCCCGACCACCGACGATGCGGTGACGACAACCGGCGATGATCTCGACGGTGACGGATTTGTCGACAACGCGCTCGGCAATATGTGCGTGCAGCTCGCCGCGAACCACGATCTGGTGACGGCGGATGGCGTTGCGGCCATGCGGGCATCGGGATTTCTCGGCACGTTCGCGACGATCCAGGCGACGGATTTCTCCGACGACGACACGGTCGCGGTCACGATCAGCTATCTCGACGATCCGTACACGAATCAGATCGGTGGAACCTTGGCCCATGGCCGCTATCGCTCGAATCGCACGGCCACGACGACGCATCCGGCATTCGCGCGAATGTATCTGCCGATGTTGACGGACGCGGACCCGTTCGATCTGACACTGCACGACGTCGAGCTCGATCTCGTGCCCGATGGCGATGGCTACACCGGCACGATTCGCGGAACGCTCGATCCCGACGACGTCACGAGAAACGCCGGCGCCGGACTCGCTTACATGGTCGACACGAACCCGCGCGATCACCGGCAGCTGGCCGCCGCGTTGGACTTCGATCACGACGGCTTCGTGACGGCCGACGAGGCGCTCCACAGCCCGATCATCAGCGCGCTCACTCCGCCGGACGTGACGATCGCGGGCACGAAGGGATTTTCGTTCGGGTTCGCGATCCACCTCGCACCATGCGCCGATGGTGAGTGCGCGCCGACGACGGCCGTGAACACGTGCCTCGATCGCGTGAAGGACGGCGACGAGACCGATATCGATTGCGGTGGCAGCTGCCATCCCTGCGTCGGGCTTCAGGGATGTGCGACCGGATCGGATTGCGATTCCGGGACGTGCGAATCCACCGCCCGCTGCAACGTCCCGACGTGTACCGACGGGATCCAAGACGGATTCGAGAACGGGATCGATTGCGGCAACAACTGCGCGGCATGTCCGCAGTGACGATTTCGGGTGGCGCGGCCGCCCTCTCGCGTGTGGAGGAACTATGCGTGCTCTAGCTTTTGCGTTGTTAGCGGCGTGTGGAACGAACAGCCCCGAAGGTGTGACCGGTCCGTTCACGGGCGAAACACGTCGCTTCGTGATCGATCAATACATGTTGCCGACGAGCTCTTCGCAGGCGAGCGCCTACGCGGATGACTTGAATGGTGATGGCTATCCCGAGAACGAGCTCGGCCAGACGTTCGCGTTCCTCGGTCAGTTCGACGACCTCGCGCAATCGCCCGATGCGATGCGATCGGCCGGGCAGCTACCGACGACGTTCGAGATCCAAGCCGATGACTTCGTGACGGACTCGACGGTCGGCGCGAGCTTCATCGGCAAGCCCGGTGATTCGGCGATCGCGATGGGCGGCACGTTCGTCAACGGCGTGTTGGCGACGAATCGCACGAAGACGTCGCTCGGCGGCGAAGGCTCGCTCGTGTTGCCGGTGTTGGCAGATGCCGATCCGCTGACGTTCGCGCTGCACGATTCCGAGCTCGATCTGCGGCCGGATGGCGATGGCTACGTCGGCGAGATTCGCGGCTTCGTCGATCCCGACGAGGCGTTGGCGATCACGACGGCGGGCGTCGCGCAGATGATCAACAGCAATCCGAGAGCGCATGGCCCGCTCGGCAACCAACTCGATACGAATCACGATCAGGTCGTCACCGCCGAAGAAGCGGGCGCGAATCCGTTGATCACGGCGGTTGTCTATCCGGACGTCACGTTCCGGGGTCGGAAATGGCTGTCGTTCGGCATCGGCGTGCACCTGATCCCGTGCGCGGATGGTCTGTGCGCGCCGGTGGAGATCGCGGATCGCTGTCAGGATCGCGTGAAGGACGGAGACGAGACGGATGTCGATTGCGGCGGCGGCTGTCATCCGTGCGGCGAGGCGCAGCAGTGTCTCGTCGCGACAGATTGCGATTCGCTGGCGTGCACGGCGAGTGGCACGTGCTCGCGACCGACGTGCGGGGATCAACAGCGCGATGGCTTCGAAGACGGCGTCGATTGCGGGTTCGATACGTGCGGCTACTGCCCGGGCACGTTGTGCGTGACCGAAACGATGACCGTGGATCCCGACCTGTGTGCGAGTCGCGTGTGTAATCAAGAGACTACGCGCTGCGAATGAAAAGTCGTTGACGGGTCGGTGGTCGGGCGGTACAAGAATAATCGAATGAACGTTCATTCGGTAAATACGCGACGCGGTCGCGGCAGGCCGGTTACCGACGACAAACGCCGTCGGATCCTGGATGCCGCGCTGTCCGTATTTGCCGAGCGTGGCTATCACGGCACGTCGGTGCCGGAAGTCGCGCAAGCGGCGAAGGTCGCGACCGGCAGCCTCTACCACTACTTCGAATCCAAAGAGGTGCTGGTCAACGAGGTCTATCGCGATGCGAAGACGCGCCTGCGCGATGCGCTGCTCCAAGTGCCCGCATTGGGTAAAGACGGACGCGCGTGGTTCACGGGCGTGTGGAATCGGCTCGCCGAGTTCGCGCTCGCGGAACCGGATGCGTTTCGGTTCCTCGAGATGCAGGACCACGCGCCGTATCTCGATGCCGAGAGTCGTGCGCTCGAGCTGTCCGTGCTCGCGCCGTTGTTCATGGAAGGCAAGCGCCTGACCGATGGCGCCGCGGAGGACGTGCCGCCTGTAGATGTCGCGATCGCGCTCCTGTGGGGTGCGTTTGTGGGGCTCGTGAAAGCGAGTCGCCTTGGTTATCTGACGCTGAACAAGAAAACCATCGACCGTGCCGGCCTCGCGTGCTGGCGAATGATTCGAAAGGGATGACATGCAAACGCAATCCGTTAGTCAGTCTTCGTCGTCGGTACGCAACGCACTGCACACGCTGGACGGCCTCGCCAAACGCTCGCACGACGAGCTCGATGCGCTCTATCGCACGGCGACGTGCTCCACCTCGATGCGCGCTGCCGATGGTGCGTTGATCGGGCGCATGCTCGCGGTCAAAGGCCTGCCCGGTGTGATCGGCGGTCCGATCGCGAAGTGGGCGGCATCGAATTCGTTCGTGTGGGAAGGCAAGTCGTTCGAAGCGGCGAGTGACACGCACGGCATGGGCTTCAATCGCGTCAACGGCGCGGCGATCCTCGGGCGCCAGAACTTGTTCCCGTTCGCGACGTCGTTCGGCGCCTCCGCGATCGATGGCAAGCCCACGTTGATTCTCGACTACGATCTCGCGGTCAATCCGGGTTACATCCGCCACGTGCACGACGAAATTCGCGAGGTCTCGCCGGGAATCTTCCTCGGTCCGGCGATGTGGAAGCGCGGTCCCGAGAAGCTGATGGTCCTGTGGTTCGCCCTCGACGCGACGCGGAAGCGCAACTGATGTATCGCGGACGGATTGCGATCACGGGTGCGGCCGGCGCGATCGGTAGTGCGCTCGCCCGCGCGATGTCGAAGGCGTGGGATTGCGAGCTCGCGTTGATCGATCGTACGGCCCCGGCGCCGATCGGTCGCTCCACGTCGCACGCGCTCGATCTGCGGGATGTCGATGCGCTGCCGGCGTTCGTCGAATCGCTCGGGCCACTCGATGGCTTGGTCAACTGCGCCGGTGTGATGAAGGTGCAGCACGTCTCGACCTGGAACTGGGAAGAGGCGCGCGATCTGGTCACGATCGATCTGCTCGCGCCGCTGCGGCTCCAAGATCTCGTGTGTCGCGGGATGGTCGAGCGGCGCCACGGGTTGATCGTGAACATCGCGTCGATGGCGGGCCGCGTGCCGCTCCGTGGCGCGGTCTACTACGGTGCGTCGAAGGCGGGGCTCGCGATGGCCTCGGAGATCGCGCGCGCGGATCTCGCCGAGCACAACGTGAAGGTCGTGACGGTCTATCCCGGTCCGGTGAAGTCGCCGCTCGAGCAAGCGGGTCGCGATGGTTACGGTGGTGGCGGGTTCTTCGGCAAGCTCGCGCCCGTCGGTGATCCCGATGTGCTCGCGTCGAAGATCATGCGTGCGGTCGAGCTCGACCAGCCGCGCGTGGTCTATCCGAATCTGTATCGTGCGAGCTGGGCGGCGACGAACTTGTTCAGCTGGTTCTCGCTCGCGTACGGGCCGCCGCCGGTGAACTAGAAGGGTTAACGCTCTCGTTTCATCGCGACGAATCGGCGGTCCATCGCGATGCTCGCCACCTTCTCGTAGAACGGGCGCGGACCGATCCACGCGACCTCGCAATGATCGTGGAAGTCGGCAACGTCGACGAGGCATGCGAGTAACAGCGCTTCGCCGAGGCGATTGCCACGATGATCGGGCCACGTGCCGGTCGGGCCGAACCAGCCGAGGCCGCGGTTGTTGCCGTCGTGCGCGGCGAATGCGCAGTACACGCCATCTTTCAGTGCGACGTGAACGCCGGAGCCGAGCGCATCGTTTGTCGATGTGATCGATTCGGGAGCGTTCGTGAGTCGAGTGGTCTCTTCGGCCGGCGCGAGATCGAAGGTGTGGCCGAGCGCGCGAGCGAGCTCGAAGGGCCAGGCACCGCCGAACTCCTTCGCGACCGCGGCGAGGAGCTCCGCTTCGTCGGGATGCGCGCGACGGATCTCGTAGCCATTCGCGCGGCACTTGTGCGCGAGCTCGTCGGTGCGTTCGCGGGTGACCCGCGGATTGTCGCGAACCGCGATCAACACGTTCAAGCGAGGTTCGGTCTCGCGGATCCAACCGCGACGCTCGAGCCACGCGATCGTGTCGATGTTGCGCTCGTCGATGCCGGGCGCGAGATAGTTGCCCGGTTGATCGAGTGCGCGAATGCGTGGCTCGGCGGCGAGTACGGTCGTTTCGCAGTCACGCAAGAGTGCCGTGCCGACGCCATGATCGCGCGCTTCGGGTGCGACGGCGAGCACGCGCAAATGACGACCGGCCGTGGCGGCAAGGCCGATCAGATCATTGCCGTCGAACGCACCGATCGCGCGCGCGGTGCTCGACGGGCCCGCGCCGAACAGCTTCTCGTCGGCGACGTCGTCCGCGCGATCGAACGCGCACGATCGACCGAGCAGCTCGCGCGCAACGGCGAGGTGGCCACGATCGAGCGACTCGATGCGCATGCCGCAACGGTATCAGGCGGCCGATCGACCGGCCATTTTCACGCCGGTCCGACGGCATCGGCGCGCCGATCGTGCATTCGCGAGATCGCGCGCATATCATCCGAGCACATGCGCGCCATGATCCTGTCCGCGGGCCTGTCGACGCGGCTCGGCCAGCTCGGCACCTCGCGACCCAAACCGATGCTGCCGGTGTGCGGTCTGCCGATCCTCGCGTACGGCATCACGAACCTCGTCGCGCACGGCATTCGCGACATCGTGATCAACCTGCACCACAAGAGCGACGTGATCCGGACCGAGATCGGCGACGGTCGGATGTTCGGCGCGCGCATCCAGTACATCGAAGAGTCGACGATCCTCGGCACCGGCGGCGGCCTCAAGAATGCGCTGCCGCTCCTCGATCCCGATGGCAGCGACGAGCCGTTCCTCTCGATCAACGGCAAGCTGATCTTCGATCTCGACATCACCGCACTCGCCGCCGCGTTTCGCGAGCGCAACCCGATCGGCATGATGGTCGTGCGTCGCGTCCCGAACGCGAAGGAATGGGGCGCCGTCGAAGTCCAGCCCGACATGCGAATCACGAACATCCTCGGCGATGGCGAGCACATGTTCTGCGGTGCGCACGTCACGCGCCCGTCGGTGATGCGCCGCCTGCCCGATGGCGAGAGCGATTCGATTCGCCAGGGCTATCTACCGTGGTTGCGCGCGGGCGAACCGGTGCTCGCGTTCGAGCACGTCAACGGTTACTTCGCCGAGCACTCCACGCCGGAGCGCTATCTCGATTCGAACTGGTCGTTGCTCGCCGGCGCCACGTTGCGCCATCCGCCGGGTCGGTTGCACGGCGTCGATCCGACCGCGCGGATTCACCCGACGGCGACGATCGTCGAGCCGGTGAAGATCTGTGCGTGGGCCGAGATCGGTCCGAATGTGACGGTCGGTCCATACGCGATCGTCGGCGAACGCGCGAAGGTCGAGCGTTCGATCGCGCGCACGATCGTGTGGGACTTCGCGGCGGCAAACGCGTCGAATGCCGACGAGCCGATCGTTATCCGTTAATTTGTGCGCGCATGATGATCGGGCACGAGCTCGATCGCTTAGCGAATCGCATCCGGCAGATCGTGGTCGCTCAACAGATCGCGGACATGTTCCAAGCGATCCATGACGAGCTCGAGCTCGGGCGTGGCCGTATCCGACCGATCGACATCCCAATCGAAACGCCATCGTCGACTTTCACCGGGCGTTGCACCGAGGGCGACGAGGTTTTCGCGGGACAAGGCATGCCCGATTCGTTGCCACGTCTTGTTGAAGGCAAGGCGGCGAATCTCCCACGCGAGAGCGGCAGCGCGGTCAGGATCGAAATCGTCCTCGACCTTCTCGATGATCAGACGGATGCCGTCAACACGAAGTCGTACGGGCTTCTCGACCGAGAGTCCCACCTGTTCCAACAGGCTGCGATCGACAACTAGCGCATAGCTATTGCCCGATTTCACGAACCGCTTCTCTCGAGTGTTGTACATGCCTATCGATACGTCGACGGCCTGACATCAGCCTGGGTCGATGTCCGATATTCGGACACCACGAGCGATCTCCGTTCGCATGGTGTCCTTTCCGGCACCGTCAGGATTGTCACTGACGTGTTCGATTGCTCGTCGGCAACACGTCGGTCAGTGACAATCCTGACAGTGTCGCAAGGGGTCACTGTGTGAGCAGGGATCTCGTAGCACTCACGCCGTCCGAAGTAGCAGCAAGTATTCGACGTTGCCCGCCGGACCCGTGATCGGCGACTCGACGTCCTCGTGATCGGTGAAGCCGTTCTCGCGCGCCCACGTTCGAACTTTGTCGACCGCGCTTCGCCGGATCGCTTCATCCTTGACGACGCCACCGCGCCCGACCTGATCGCGCCCGACCTCGAACTGCGGCTTCACCAACGCGATGATCGGTTTGCCAACGGGCGGACGCAGTAGCTCCTTGATCCGCGGCAGCACGAGCGTCAGCGAGATGAACGACACGTCGGTGACCGCGATCTCGCACGGCTCCGGCACGAGCCCGAGATCCATGTTGCGAACGTTCTCGCGCTCGATCGTCACGACCCGCGGATCCGAGCGCAGGCTCCACGCCAGTTGCCCGTAACCGACATCGATCGCGTACACCCTCTTCGCACCGCGCTTCAGCAACACGTCCGTGAAGCCACCCGTCGACGCACCGATATCGAGACACGTCATGCCCGCGGGATCGATCCCGAACGTATCGAGCCCCTGCACGAGCTTCAGCGCGCCACGCGAGACGTACGGGTGATCCTCTTCCTTCACCGTGATCTGCGCCGTGGGGTAAATCAGCGAGCCCGCCTTCGTCGCCGGCTGACCATCGACGAGCACGACGCCACTCATCACGAGCGCTGTCGCGCGATCGCGACTCGCGGCGAATCCGCGGTCTACGAGCAGCTTGTCGAGTCGTTCGCGTGCCATCTGCCCGGAATGTATACCTGGTTGACAAATAGCACGGTCGTTCTATATTGAAGATGTGAACAAAGGCGAGGCCACACGCCAAGCGATCCTGGGACGAGCGTTCGAGCTCGCGTCCGTGATCGGCGTGTCCGGCGTGACGATCGGCCGGCTCGCGGAAGAGACCGGCCTGTCGAAGAGCGGCCTGTTCGCGCACTTCGGATCGAAGGAAGCGCTGGACGTGGCGGTCGTCGAAGAGGCGTCGCGCCAGTTCGTTCAAGAGGTCATGGTGCCGGCGTTGCGGCAACCTCGCGGCGAGCCTCGCGTTCGCGCGTTGTTCGAGAATTGGGTCACCTGGGGATCGCGCCCCGGTGGGTGCTTCTTCGTCGGTGCGAGCGCCGAGTTGGACGATCGACCGGGACCTCCACGGGATGCGCTCGTGCGCGCGTGCAAGGACTGGATCGACGAGCTCGCGAAGGCGGCGGCGATCGCCGTGCGCGAAGGCCACTTCCACCCGTCCACGGACCCGGACCAGTTCGCGTTCGAGCTGAACGGGATGATGCTGAGCTTCCATCAGGCCCATCGCTTCCTCGGCGACCCGAAAGCACTGCCACGCATCAAACAAGCGTTCGAACGCCTGCTCCAGCACGCGCACGACCCTCGATTTCGTTAGGCCCCACTGATCACCAGGAGGCACTACATGTCCGTCACGCAGTCCAAAAATAGCACGACCGTTCGCAACGTCTCACCGTCCAAACAGGCGGTGCGCGTGGCTCGTGCGGCCCTCCATGCGGCGTTCGCCGTGAGCGACGATCTCGGCGCCGCACTGGCCGAGAAGTTGTTCGTCACGCCGCGAACGTTCGCGCGGCCGGAGCGCGAGCGCGGATATCTCGCAACGGCGCGGCCATTTTCCGTCGATGTTTCGCTTCGCTCGCCCGGCAAACGCGCACGCGTGCAGCTCTCGGCATGGCGCTGGGGCTTCGGTCCGACGGTGATGCTCGTCCACGGTTGGGAAGGTCGCGGCACGCAGCTCGGTGCGTTCGTTCAACCGCTCGTCGAGGCGGGCTTCTCGGTCGTCACGTTCGATGCGCCCGCGCATGGCGATTCGCCGGGGCAACGCCTCTACCTGACGGATCTCGCAGATACGATCGGTGATGTCGCCGCGGCCGTCGGTCCGGTGCACGCGATCATCGCGCACTCGTTCGGATGCGCCGGCGTGCTGCTGTCTCGCGCGCGTGCCGATCGCCTGATCTTCGTCGCACCGAACGCCTTGGTCGAAGATGCGCCGGCGCGGTTCGCGAAGTTTCTCGGCCTCGACGAATCCGAACGCATCGCACTCGAAGCGCGACTCGTCGCACACACCGGCGTGCCTTTCGAGATGCTCGCACTCGACAGGCTCGTCGCAAACCCGGATGGAGCTGCGCCGCTGTTGATCATTCACGACGCCGACGATCGCGAGGTCCCACTCGCCCAAGGCACACGCCTCGCCGCTGCGTGGCCCGGTGGTGCACGTCTGATCACGACGACCGGGCTCGGCCATCGTCGGATCTTGCGCGAGCCAACCGTGCTCGCCGCCGCCGTCGCATTCGCGCGCGAAGGCATGCCGCTACCGGTCTCGGATCTCGTTCGCGAAGTCGACCGCCACCTCGATCGGAGCCCGCTATGACCACGCGTTCATACGACTACGACGATCGCCCGTTCGACCCGAAGATCATGCTCTCGATGTCGGGCCTCGATTACATGCGCGGCCTGATCGCCGGCGATTTTCCAAAGCCGCCGATCGCGTCGACGCTTGGCTTCAATCTGCTCGAGGTCGAGCACGGCCGCGCGCTGTTCGAAGGCACGCCCGGTCGCTTCGTCTACAACCCGATCGGCAGCGTGCACGGCGGCTTCGCGGCGACAATGCTCGACTCGTGCCTCGGTTGCTGCGTCCACACCACACTACCCGCCGGCAAGGCATACACCACCGTCGATCTCGCCGTGACGTACGTCCGGGCGCTCACCGACAAGGTCGGCCCGGTTCGCGCCGAAGGCAAAGTCATCCACGCCGGTGGCTCGATCATCACGGCCGAGGGCCGGATCACCGACGCGGCCGGCACGCTCTACGCGCACGGCACCACGACCTGCCTCGTGCTCACGCCGCGATAGGTATGGCGACCTGGTGTGGATTCAGTCTGCGCTGACCAGCCGCATTGCCCACAGCACGTTGCAGATCTAGCGACGTAACCGGACGATTCCTCGACGGCGATCACTGGCAGGAGCGTTGCAACTCGCCATCGCGTGCGCGCGTTGTTCGCTCTTGTCGTCTTGACCGCTTGCAGCAATCACGGCGGCGCGAACCCGCCGAGCGGCGACGACGATGGCAATCCCGCCGCCACCGACGCGACGGTCGCGGAGATCCAACCCGAACCGGCCGATGGTGATGGCGTCGCCGACCCGCCGAGCACCACGCTCCACAACCACGCGTGCGGCGGCATCGACTGGCAGCACATCCACAACTTCGTCATGCTCCGCCACGCGGCGCCCGAGCTCGACGACGCCACGATCCACAGTTGCGTGACGAATTACGCCGGCTGGGTCACGCACGCCGCCGATAACGCGAACGTGTCGCGTGCATCGGTTTACGCCGCGCTCGCCGCGACGAACCAATGCGACGCGTACACCGGCACGATGCTCACGGGCGATCAGTGCGCCGCGGTCTATCCCGACCTCGACGCGACGACGTGCGCGGCGAAGATGGCGGCATCGCAAAACTTCGGCATCACCGCAGTCGCCGAGCTGATCGCGAAATCGACGATCCAAGATCCGGTCCTGATCGGCGCGTATCTCGCGCACGGTTCGATCGAATGCGGCGGCACCGATCGCTGGAAGCTCGCCGCCCCCGACAACTTCATCGATCACTACGTCGCCGCGTACAACTCCGCCGCCGCTCTCGTCGCGCCGATGCCCGCGTGCGGCAAGCGCATCGTGGTTTCGGTCGCGCTCTACACCGGCATGGACGATGCGGGTGTCGGTGGCGTGACCGCATCGAACGGATGCTGGACGTACGAACGGATCTCCAAGACGAACAAAGAGTGGAACGTCTGCCAATACGACGGCTACACGAGCCAGCCCGGTGCCGGCAAATGGGTCTACGACGACACGAATCCGTTCAACAACGTCGCCACCGAAACCTCGCGCATCAACGCGTGCAAGACCGGCCGCGGCTACGTCTACATGGCGAACCGCTCGGGCAGTTGGCCGAGCGTGGTCACCACGGGTGTGACGCTCCACTTCGCCGAGCTCTACTCGAGCCAGGACACGGTCGACGATCAGCTCGCGCAATGGCAATCGGCCGGCACGCCCGGCGACCCGATGGTGAATTTCGGAGAAGCCGCCACCTCGACCACCACGATCACGAACGTGACCAAGACGGTCTGCGGCCTGCTCTCGGACGGCGGCGATCTGGGCGTCTACGTCTATCCGGAGCCGCTCGCGGGCGCTCGGATGTCGGCGATGGTCCAGGGCCTAAATGCCTGCACCAAACCGTGATCCCGACCGCGCTTGACAGGTCCCATCTCACTTGATATCAAGCCGCCCACCTGGGGATTTAGCTCAGCTGGGAGAGCGCTAGAATCGCACTCTAGAGGTCAGGGGTTCGATCCCCCTAATCTCCACCAGGTAACGGAAGCGCCGCGTAGAAATACGCGGCGTTTTTCGTTTCTAGATCCGGCGGAACTTGAGCGTCATCCGATCGCTCTCGCCGATCGCCTGATACTTCGCCTTGTCCTTGTCGCCATCCGCGAACGTCGGCGGGAGATTCCACACGCCCTGCGGATGATCCTTCGTGTCCTTCGGGTTCGCGTTGATCTCGGACTTGTCTTCGAGTTTGAAGCCCGCCGCCGTCACCTTCTCGATCGTCCACGCTTCCGGCAGGTAGCCCGTCTCCGCTGTTGCTTCACCCGGCTTGCCTTCGGCCGCACGATGCTCTTCGACACCGAACACGCCATTCGGCTTCAGCACGTCGTGCACCGCCTTTAGATATTCAGCGAGGCGATGGCTGCGCTCCCAATTGTGCATCTCGCGCATCGCGAGCACGGTGTCGGCACTCGCCGGCGGACCGAACGACAGGTTCGTCTTCGAAAACGCGAGGCGCTGGACCTTGCCGTAGAGCTCCGGCGATTTCGCGAGGAACAGATCCGCGGCGTGACCATGCGGCTCGCTCGGATCACCCGCGACCACGATCAGCTTGCCGTGATCCGCGAGCAACGGCGCGAGGAACTCGGTGTACCAACCACCACCACCGAGCTCGACCACGGTTTGCGTGGGCTCGATACCGAGGAACGTCAGCGTCTCGATCGGATGCCGCCACGCATCGCGCGCGGAGTTTCCCGGCTCGCGATGCGGTCCACCTGCAATCGCCGCGAGGGCCGTCTTCGCATCGGGCGCGGTCTGATCGCGCAGTGCGACCGCCTGCTGCGTGAGCTCCGGCGTCCAGCGCGCTTTTTCTTTGGCCGCTTTCGCCTCGACGTCCGCCATCTCCTTCGCCCGCTCGGCTTTGTCATCCGGCTTGGCATCCTCGTGCTTCTTGCAACCGGTCACAGCGAGGACGGCGGCCAACGCGATTTGGATCTTCATGATCACGGTTTACTATTTCTCCAGTGAGATTCGTCGTCGCGATCGTGAAATTGAGTGTAGCGATCGAAGCCGAGGCGAAAGCGCTCGCACTCGATATGGGCTCGACGCCATACGAGACGAAGCTGAAGCTCGCCGGCGGCGTACCGGCGATCGTACTTTCGACGGCGGACGAAGTCGCAGCCCGCACGCTCGCCGCTACGATCACCAAGCGCGGCTCGCGCGCGATCGTGGTGAACGCATCTGCGATCACGCCGATCGACAAGATGATTCGCATCCGCAGCTTTCGGTTCGAACCGACCGGTCTCGCCACCGATGACGACGAGCTACCGTGGAGCGACATCTCCGCGCTCGTCGCTGCGCGCTATCGCAGCAGCCACGACACCGTCGAAGTGACCAAGCAAAAGAAGTTCGATCCGGTGCGCGCGATCGCGAGCGGTGGCCTCGTCATGCGTTCGACGAAGACAAAAGAGACCGTCACGCATCACGAATCGAGCGAACAGGTGCTCTACATGTTTCGCGCGAGCGGTGACACACCGTGGATCTTGCGCGAGCAAGGCACGAACTACAGCGGGCTCGGGCCTGCAGCCGCCGCGACCGCCAATCTCAACATCGGCATCGCGACGTCCGAGATCCGGACCCGATCCAAGGCTCGCTTCGACGACAGCCTGCTCCGCCGCCACGGCGTTACCGACGTGGATCTCTACGCGTATCTCATTTGTGCTTCTTGAACCGTACGTCGAAGTACGGGTCCCAGGTCTTGCCGCCATCCTTCGAGGTCACAGCGGCTTCACGCACCCCTTCGCCTTCCTTCTTCCACGTCGCGCGCAGCATGACCTTCTCGCCCTTCGCCGTGTGATTCTCGCCCTCGAGCGTCATCACACCGTCTTTGAACGTCCCGGCGATTACGAGCAGCGAGCCACCATTCGTGACCCACGTCTGCTGCCACATCTTACGCACCGGATCGAAGCTCGAAATGCTCTCACCGACAAGGCCATCGGTTTGTTCGTACAGCTCGTGGATCGCGCAACCACCCGCACCGAGATCGATATGAGCCCGAGCGATCGACGTGCCGGTGTCGCCGACGACCTCGAACGTGTCCCAATCGCCGAGCCAAAAATCGAGCTGGCGATACTCGGCCGCGGGACATTTCGCGCCCGGCTTCGAAGCCGGTGGCGTGCCCGCGATCGCGACCGTCGATAGACCTAGAACAAGCGAAGCGATTTTCACCATCGTCGACTCGTATCCTATTTGTGCTTCTTGAACAGCACGTCGAAGTTCGGCTCCCAGGTCTTGCCGCCATCCTTCGACAGCGTCGACGATTCGCGCACGCCCTCGCCTTCCTTCTTCCACGTGATGCGCGTGATGAACTTGGCGCCGGTCCCCGAGTGATACTCGCCTTCGATCGTCACGGCGCCATCTTTGAACACGCCGTTCGTGTTCAGCACCATCAGCGAGCCACCGTTCGTGGTCCACGTTTGCTGCCACGCCTTCTTCACGGGGTCGAAGCTGAGGATGCTGTCACCGATCAAGCCATCGGTTTGCTCGTAGAGCTCGTGCACCGCACAACCACCGGCGATCAGATCCACGTGCGTCCGCGCGATCGACTTGCTCGTATCGCCGACGACCTCGAACGTGTCCCAATCACCGACCCAAAAATCGAACTGCCGAAACTCCGCGGCAGGACACTTCGCGCCCGGTTTCGCAGCCGGTGCACCGGCACCCGCAACAGCAGACAACACGGCTAGAACGATCGAAGCTTTCACCATCGGCCACTCCCTTTCGTCGCGAATCCTGCCCGATTTACGGCTCGGACAAAAGCGACGCGGGCACCGCGGGTGCGACACACAGGAATTGAATTGCAGATCACGGCGTTCGATCTGCGTGCGTAAACGGTTCGTCGCGATGGCGGGACTCGCGATCGCCATCGGCATCTTCGTCTTGATCTATCGCGGCCCCGGTCGCTCGATCGTGCGGGGCAACGTGGGCGATGGCGCGGCCGCGATGTTGGCCTACGCGCTACTGAGCCTCGGCTGGCGCGCTCGGATCCGGACGCGCGCGATCACGGCGTTCGCGATCGCGTGTGCGGTCGAGCTCGGTCAGACCATGTGGCACGCGAAGTCGTTCGCGGCGGAGCTCACGATCGGCTCGACGTTCGATCCGTGGGACATCCTGGCCTACGCGATCGGCATCGCCGTGGCCGTGCTGATCGATGAAACCGCCGGGCCCGACGCGTGTCTCGGTTCTGATGCGCGCACTATTGCTGCTGGCCCTCGCCGGAACCGCTAACGCCGAGCCGGTGGATCTTCAAGAGTGGGCGGCGGCACATGGCGGTGCCGTCCCGGCGAATGTGAACACCGAGTTGGGTCCGTCGTGCAACGAAACCGAAGTGGGACCGCGACACGAGCCGGCAATCCTTTGTTACACCGCCGAGTTTCCAACGTTTCAGCTCCCCAATACCGACGAGCCGGCCTATCGCGTTCTCGATCGCTACACGGTCTACGTAGTTCGCAGCGAGATGCTGATCGCGCTGCTCGACGCTCCGACACGCGCCGGCATGCTCGACGAGAACCCTGCGTCTCCGGGCGAGGAAAAGAGTCGGTTCACGATCGCACTGGACGGTATGTCGATCGTTGTCGGTGATCCGAGCGACAAGATCGACTGCAGAAACGCAAACCGTAAGCCGAAGCTCGACAAGCTCTCCCTCGTCGACCAGGAGTGGGTCACGCTCGATGCGAAGCTTCGCGCGCAAATCTGCCAAGCACGCGGCACGTACGTCTGGAAGCGGGGCCAGTTCGTGCGCAAAGCATGAGACTGTTTCGGCGATGAAGATGAGCGACTTGATGTGCGTCGGGCTCGAGCCGACGATCACGTGCGTGCACTGCAAAGCGCCGATTCCGATCAACGGACCGCGCGAAGTAGCTCGCTGTGCCGCATGCGATGGCGACTCGCCGGTGAGCTGGCCTGCGTTGCTCAGCGTTCGCACGCCCGGCGTCGACGTGTTCAAGGTGATGGCGCCGCTCAAGGACGGCGTCGTCGAGACCGGCGATCAATTGACAGCCAAGCGCGGCTGGCCGGTGTGCAGCTGCGGTCGTGCGTTCGAGAGCGTGAAGCTCGCCGGTGCGTTCGCCGCGTTGCGCGAATCGAACGCGTGTCCGAAATGCGCGAAGGAGCTGACGATCCAACGTCCGCCGGCATCGTTTCGTAAAGCCGCACCGTCGGTGGTTGCCGTCGTCGGCGCGGATGTCGTGATCGATGGTCCGCCGAAGCCGCATCTCCCTCGGCAAGCCGCCGGTAAAGCGAAGGGACCGTGGTGGGCGATGTTCGATCGAAGCTTGGCCAAATGACCGGCGGACGCATCATCCTCGCGCTCGACGCGCTGATGTTTGGCCTGTTCGGCGCGCTGTACTGGGTGATTCCCGAACAGATGGCAGCGAAGGTCGACGTCGCGATGTCCACGCGTGGCGGCATCATCGACGTGCAAGGGATCTACGGGGGACTCGAGCTCGGCATCGCCGCGTTCTTCGCGTGGTGTGCGCTGAAACCGGAACGCGTGAAGATGGGGCTCGTCGCCGGATCGTTCGTCCTCGGAAGCATCGCGCTCAGTCGCGTGGTCGCGATGGCGCACTTCGGATCGCCGGGCGCTGCCGTCGCTGGACTCGTCGCGCTCGATGCACTCGGCGCCGTGTTGAATATCGCGTTCTGGCGCCGCGCTACGTAACGGGTTTGCAATCGTCGAGATCGACCCAAACCGTATCCTTGGTCTCGTCGTCTTTGACACCGGCGCGCATGCCGTCACCGAACTTGTTCTTGCCCGTCCAGAACAACACGCCGGTGCCGCTGTGCTTGCCCTTCTTCCACGTCACCATCGAGCCCTTCGCGATCGCCGGCGGCGCTTCGGGTTCGGGTCCGGGCTCCGGCTCGGGTTTGGCCGCAGCAGTCGGCGCCTCTTCGTCGTCGGCGATCACTTTCACATCGGCGACATTCGCCCACAGCGTCTCGTCGTCATCGGTCTTGATCCCGCAACGCAAGCCGTGACTGCCGTCGCCGATCCAGAACACGCGACCTTCCGCGTTCCGATGCTCGCCCTTGCCGATCCGGACGCGTTGCCCCTTCTCGAGCCCCGCTTGTTCCGGCGCGACCTCCGCCACCTTCTTCGACGTGACGTGCTCGAACGCCATCAAGATCTCGCTCGCCGTCACCGGATGGACCTTCGACCACGCCCAGTTCGCTTGCCCGCGCTTCAGCGTGATGTCCTCGATGTTGCCATTCCCGATCTTCGCGTTCGCGACCACGCCGTCGCGCGGGAACCGCTTCGTCCATCCGATCGTGATCGGCCCGTGATCCTCGTCGAGCTGATCCGGCTCCCAATCGAACGCCAGCTCGACCGCCTTCAACCGGCCGAACCCGACCGTGCGCAGCTTGAAGCGCCCGAGGTCCATCCCACCTTCGTTCTCGTGCAGTAGCTCGATCGGTCGCTCGAGTTGCGGGAACGGCGGCGCGAGCTTCGCCTTCTTCCACGCCGCGATCACCGTGCGGCGATCGTCGTCGGACAGCTCGAGCGGATGGAGGATGCCGATCTTCGCACCATCGAGATCGATCTCGTCACCATGCGCATCGATCGCCTTCCCTCCAGCGATCCGGAACGTGGTCTCGACATCGACCCCTTCATAGGTCGCCCACACCAAACGCTCCGCGATCGGCGCCACCACGGGATGCCGCATCACGTAGTGCACGAAGTCGTGACTCGGCATACGCCGCCCGTCGACCATCTGCGCTTGGAGGTGCCGCAACAGCGCATCGCGCAGCCGTGATTTCGGATCGAGCGCCGCACTCCGCTTCTGCGCCGGGCGTTGCTTCGTCTCGCGCACCGCCGGTGGCACCGAGCGATCGAGCAATTGATCGATCTCCAACTTTCGCGCGCGTGCGAGGTTCGCCAGATCCTGCTGCGCACCATGGCGCCGCGCTTGGTACATGCTCGGATCCGCCGCCATCGCGTAGAGCTCCCAGATCGCGTTCGGGCTCCCGATCTGCGCGAGCAGCTCCGCACCACCGATCGCGCGCTGATGCGACCACTCGCCGACGTGCGACGCGATCCACTCGACCGACTTGTCACCACCGAGCTCGCCGATCGCCTGGAAGCCCCACTTCATGTTCGTCGGCGCGCCGGCGACGATAAAGAACTGACCGAGCGCGACGACAAACGCATCCAGCGACTCCGCCGTGAACGATCGCTTCAGCGCGCCGACGATCCCGAGTCCCTTCTTCTTTTCGATGTCCGACCGCAACGCGACCAAGATGTGCTCCGGCGTCACGCCAGCGATATCGACATCACCTTTCGGCACCAACCGCGGCAACCGCGCGACGTCGTACTTGATATCGATCGCGCGCTGCTTCGCGAGCGCCTTCAGGATCCCGCGCCACTCCGTATCGAGCGATCGCGCGAGTCGCGGAAATTGCTTTCGCAGCTCCGGCGCGTCCGTATCGATATCGAACGTGCCGCCGATCGATAGCTCCGAGAGCGTCATCGGCTTCTTCATCGAGATCAACATGTCGACGACGTCGCTCACCTCGATGGCTTTTGGATTCGCGAACGAGATCGATCGCACGAACCGCCCCGACGGATGATTCAAGATCCCGCGCAACGCGGCGAGCGGGCCATCGGGATCCTTATCGGCGGCGAGCCGAACATCGCGCACGAAACCGAGGTGCCAGCTCACGGTCATCTCGCCGCCGAGCTCGCCCAGCAACATGCCGTCGTTGCGCGCGAGCCAGTCCGTCACTTCGTCCGCGAGCGTCTCGTTCGCCGGATCGCGCAACACCGCCGCTTGCAACGCGATCAGCTCGCCGCGCGGATCGGACTGCGTCTGCAACCAGTCGCCGTAGACGAAGTACGAGTGATCGTCGTCGGGGTCACTCTCGATCACCGCCTCGAGCCCGGGATTCGTCGCCACGGCTGGGAATAGTACGATTTCTTGTCAGGTTGGGGTCACGTGAAGGCACCGTGGGTCATGCACCGCGCTCTGATCGTCGCGCTCGCCGCTTGTGGTCATTCCAACCCCGCTCCCGCCCCTGCGCCGACGCAGGCGGACTTCGATACCGCGTACAACGCGGGCAAGTTCGACGACTGCGCGCGGATCGCGAAGCAAGCCGCCGCGACACCGGGGCCGAAGCAAAGCACGTGGCTCTACAACGAGGCGTGTTGCGAAGCGCGTGGTGCCAAACCGGATGCGGCGTTCGCGTCCTTCGATCGTGCGCTCGCCGCGGGACTTCACGATCGATCGCAACTCGAGAAGGACGAGGATCTGGCGTCACTCCACACGGATGCTCGCTGGCAACCGTTCCTCGACAAGGTCGCCGCTGCCGACGCGAACATCCTCGCGTCGATCGCAGAGCCCAAATTACGCGAGGAGCTGCACGCGCTCGTCGACGTGGATCAGAAAGCACGCTTCGCGGCGATCGCTGCGAAAGACGATCACGCACTCGCCGAGAAAGTGGACGAGAGCGATCGCCACTCGACCCAGCGCATGCACGAGATCATCGCGCAGTACGGTTGGCCGGGTAAGAAGCTCGTCGGCGACGACGGCGCGCACGATGCGTGGCTCCTCGTCCAACACGCCGACAAAGATCCGGCGTTTCAAAAGCAATGTCTCGCCTTGATGCGTGCGGTGGTGCGCGCGGGTGAGGTCGCGCCGATCGATGTCGCGTATCTCGAGGATCGAGTTGCTGTCGCCGACAAGCGCCCGCAGACCTACGGCACGCAGTTCGGCCCCGATGGCCAACCGCAACCGATGATCGATCCGGACCACATCGACGAGCGCCGTGCAGCGGTCGGTCTCGGCACGATGGCCGCGTATCGCGAACAGATGCGAAAGATGTACGGGAGCTCGATCAAGTAGGCCACAGCCCCCAATGCGGCTTGGCGCCCCCACACGCGGTCGCGCAGACCGGCGTTTTCTCGACGATTGACTGGCGCGCGATCTGCAAAACCCCGCGGCGATGAGGGTCATCGTCGTCGCGGCGTGCTCGCTGATCGCGTGTAGTAATGATGGCGCGCCGCCGCCGGATCCGTGCATCGCCGCAGGCACGTGCGCACCGGGCGTGTGGGTCGACGTGACGCCACCCGAGATGACGATTCCCGAGTTCGGGCCTGGTCCCGTCGTCGCGGATCCGGCACATCCGAACGAGATGTACGTTGCCGGTGGCGGCGCCGGCGTGTGGAAGTCGCTCGACTACGGCAACACGTGGACGCAGATCAACACCGACATCCCGTACGTGCCGATGGGCCTCGTCACGGCCGTTGTCGATCACACCGTGTGGATCGCCGGTAACAAGGTCGTGTTCAAATCGATCGACGGCGGCGCTTCGTTCGCGATGCTGCCGAACGATCTACCGGCCGAGCTGTACTCGTTGCAGGTCGATCCGGACGACAGCACGCACTTGATCAGCGGCCTGCACGAAGCCGATGGCATCGTCGAATCGCACGATGGTGGCGCGACCTGGTCGATGGTCACCGGCACCGGTTTTCCGACGGGCGGCATCTCGTGGTACCCGTTCTTCATCGACGGCAGCGATGGCTGGCTCGCGATCGCGCAGGATGGTGCGAGCGTGGTCACCACGAGTGATGGTGGCGCAACGTGGAAGATTCCCGACGGCATCTCGGGTCTCCAACACGCGCACGGCAACGCGCAGATCTTTCAAACCGGCGACACGATCCTCGTCCCCGGCATCGCGGGTCCAGGCCAAGGCGTATATCGCAGCGACGATCGCGGCGGCACGTTTCATCAAGTGCTCGACGGCGCGTATTCGATCGCCTGGGGCACGCAGTCGAACGCGTACGCGATGTGGGGTTGGGCGTGTGCCGACTGCAACCTCGGCGCGGGATTCTCGACGAGCGCGTTACCCGGAACCACGTCGTGGACGAAGCCGGATGTCCCGGTCGACATGAACATCGGTGCGAATCACATCGCGGTCACGAGCGATGGCACGCACACGGTGTTCGTCGGGACGATGTGGTCGACGGGAATCTGGCGCTACATCGAGCCCTGAGTCACTTCGCGAGGGCGGCGTCGATCGCGGGCAGCGCCGGATCGCGAGGATTCGCCTGGCGCAACCGCTCGGCATGTTCGACCGCGGCCTTGCGATCCGACGTTCCGAGCAGCGCACGCACGATCAACAGCTCGCGTTCGCTGCGCATCGGTCCCTGCGGAAAGCGCTTTTCGTGCTCCGACAGGAGCTTCAGCGCTTCGTCGAACTGCGCGCGTGCGAGCGCCACTTTCGCGCGTTCGATCACCATGTCCTCGGTATCGACCTCGACGGCAGGCGCCGCGTCGACGGGAGGTTTGACCTTTTTCGGTGGCACCGGAATCACGACCACGATCGCGGCATCCGGGGGCGGTGCCGGCGGTGGGGTGACGACACCGGCATCGACGATCTTGATCTCTTCGACGATCACGTGATGCTTCGGCCGTTGCGTGGCAACGACCGCGACGACGACACCGATCGCGGCGAGCCCACCGATCGCGGCTTTCAAACCGAGCGCACTGCCGCTGCCACCACCGCCCGGACCCGGCAGCTTCGTCGCGATTCCCGACCACACGCGCGCGGCATCCGCCGGACTCGGATCCGGGGTGCGCTTGTCGGCGGCGACGAGACTCGCGAGCAGATCGTCGTCGGTCATGACGCCTCCTGTTGTTGCCACCGCTGCGCGAGTGCGACGAGCTCTTGGCGCGTCCGCCGCACTTGCGAATAGACGGTATTCACCGGCGTCTCGGTCAGCTCGGCGATTTCGGGAATCGAGAAACCCTCGAGCTCGTGCAGGATGAACTGTGCGCGACGATCCGGATCGAGCGTTTGCAACAACGCCGCGAGCATCATCCGCGCGTTGCGATCGGCATCGCTCGCCGCCGGATCTGGCTCGTTCTCTTCTGCCGGTCGATCGCCCGGGCGACGGCGCTTCGTTCGCCAATAGTGGAGCGTCACGCGCGATGCGATGCCGATCAGCCACGGCCGCACCGGCCGCGATCGATCCCACGTGGCGAGCTTTTGGTGGACCGTCAAGAACACCTCTTGCGCGAGGTCGTCGCGATCGGCCTTTGCCACACCCATCCGGCGGAGGTGATGCCAGACGGCCGCGAAATGGGCGTCGTAGATCGCGCGCAGCTCGCTCGCGCTATCTAGTTGCACCGTCACGACACCGACCACCTAACAAATTTCACCGATCGATGCACGGATTTGATACGGAGCGGGCAATCCCTTCCAGATGCGACCTCTCGTCTTGATCCTGCTGACCGGCTGTATCGCTTTGGTGAAAGGCGGTGGCGGCGGTGGCTATCGCATGGCACCTGCCGCCGGCGGTCCGTACGCGGGCCCGGAGTGCCAACACATCGATCACCAGAACGGTGGCGGCATGGTGTTCGGCTCGGAAGGCGCGAGACCGGCGGGCCTCTCGCCGCTCGATAACGCCGTGTTCGTCGCGTGCATGAGCAAGACCGGCCTTAACGGGATCCACGGCACGGACGCGATCGTCGCCGATCACCTGACGTTCGACGATCGTCACTTCGATCACCTGAAGGCGAGCGGGATGGTGATGGATTGCGCGCTGAATCCGGGCTGCAGCATGGAGCTCTCGCGCGACGTGCTCGGCATGATGGCTGGTTACGCGCGCCGCTTGGATCCGAATGCGGCGGACCTCCAGCTCGGTGCGGCCGGTGCATCGGCGGACTTTCGCGCCGCCTACAAAGTGAAGGCACAGTGGGCGAAGGACACCGTGGCGAAGCGCGTGACCGAGCTCGATCCTCGTCGGAAAGCGATCTGGGACGGGATTCCGGAACAAGTGTGGAGCGAGCGGCACGACTACTTCGTCAAATGGGCGACGCTGTACGCGGCGCTCGATCCATTGCTCGCCGTCGCGGATTCCGGCACCGGTGATCTCGCCGGCGCCGTTCGCGGGATTCGCGAGCTTCGCGGTCACTACCTCGATGCGTGCAAGGTCGAGGGATGTTTGTTCACGCCGTTCATCCTCGAATCGACGCGCGCGCTCGAGCTGCTCGCCGTTCGAATGAAGGACACGCCGGCCGCGCTCGCAGAGCAAGCGCTGTTGTCCGACGAGCGGATGGCGTCGCAATACTTCTCGCGCGCGGTGGTCGCGGCGCTGATTCCGGCGACGACGCGCGAGGCAGCGGAATGGGAAAAGTACAACCGCGCGAAGCAATCGGGTGCCGATCCGGCGTCGCTCGCGGCGATGTTTGGCGACACGCCTCCGATCCAGATCTCGCCCGATGGCCCGTACATCGTGTGGGGCCAGCGCAACCTGACGGATCTCACGGCGGCACTTCCACGCGAGGGCATCGTCAGTGCGGGTGGCAACGTCCGCGGCGTGCAGACGCATGGCGAGATGTCGACGGTGATCTTCGCGGACATCGTGACGGAATCCACCGACGAGGATTGCCACGAGACGAGCAAGGTCGATGGCATCGGCTCCGATGGCCGGCTGATCTATCGCCAGGACTGCCGCACGACTGGAACGCGGACCGAACACACGAAGGTCGAGCCGATCACCGTGCCGAGCGACGAGGCGAAGAACTTACGCGCCGGCGAGCTCGTCACGGCGTGGGTGAAGACCGAGGGCCGCAAGGGCGAGATCACGTTCGTGCATCAACAGGACAAGATCGTGCAGGTTCGTGCGCATCGCCTGAAGGTGAAAGAACGTCCGCTGAATCGGCGCTGATTTCGTGCGACTCGATCGCGTTTGCGGGCTCCGGCGATCATGAAGAGGATCGTCTGGCTCGTCGCATTGGTCGCGTGCGGAGACAAGAAGGCGCCGGATCACGACAACGCGCCGGCGAAGCCCGCCAATGACGCGTGTGGCAAGAAGCTCGACGGCTTCGAACCGTGGTTCGCGAGTCTCGAGGCCGAGAAGCGTTCGTACGAGATCGATTTCGGCTACACGCTGCAGTCGATCGACCGCGAACCGGCGCCGGTGCCGAAGCATTCGGACGCCGTCGAGATCACGGCGACGAAGACGAGCGTGTTCGATGTCAGCGAGCACAACCACGCCGAGGTGAAGGACGGACCGATCACGGAGCGCCTCGTCGCGATTCACGGCATGAAGGCGAGCGCCGATGAATTCCAACCCGCACCGGATGATTTGTTGCGGATCGACGTCGATCAACAAGCGCCGTGGAGCGCGGTCTCGACCGTGATCGATGCCGCGGCGAAGGCCGGCTACAAGCAAGTGGTGTTCGCGTTCACCGCGAAGTCGAAGCTCGTTCCACCGCCGGGCGTCGACGACACGACGAAGACGGAGCAGGCGGCGCGCGAGGCGACCGACAAGCTCGATGCGCTCGCGAAGCAGTGCAAGAAGTACGAGCACGCGATGATGCACATGCAGGATCCGAAGCTCTCCGCGGCCGACGATGCGGCGAAGCACGCCAAAGAGGTCGCGGCATCGTTCGTCGAGTGCAAGTGCGTGCCGGATCCCGACGAGGTGAAGAAGCAGCTATGGATCGATGCGCGTTGGCACCAAGCCCGACCGCGCGTCGGTGTGACGATCGATCCGGCAACGGTCAAGATCGACCTTCCCCCGAAAACGCCGTGGTCCGAGGCGCACGTGAAGATTCTCGCCGTCGCGAAGTGATCACGCGCGGATACGCGTTTTTGTCACAACCCGGATCGCCGTCGACGCTATCCGATCATGACGAGAACAATCGCTATCTGCCTGGTCCTGAGTGGTTGCGTCGCCGACGGTGGAGATCCGACGGATATCGAGTCCAAGCTCGGTCATCACGGTCCGGTCAAGCTCGAGAATCCGAACACGCATCTCCAACCGGGAGATGACGGTGATGGCTCGGGCAGTGACGTACAAATGCCGTCGTCGGTGCCGAGCGACCCGATCGACTTTCAAGCCGACAACGTCTTCACGCTCGACAGCGGCACCACGAACTATGTCGTCGTGCCGAGCGGCTACGACCCGAGCCACCAGACGCCGGAGAAGTTGCTCGTGTGGCTCCACGGGTGTGGTGGGTATGCATCGGGCGATATCTACAAGCTCGCGCCGGAGCTCCAGGGCAAGGGGCAAGATTGGATCGCGATCGCCGTTGGTGGTCGTGAAGGCGGATGCTGGGATCCCGACTCCGATATGGACAAGGTCAGCGCCGCGCTCGACGACATCAAGTCGCACTTCAACATCCAGCCGAACGCGGTCGTGCTCGGTGGCTATTCGTCCGGCGGCGACCTCGGCTATCGGATGATCTTCGATCACACGAAGCTGTTCGCGGGCCTGATCGCCGAGAACACGTCGCCGTTCCGCGATACCGGCGCGACGCAGGCGCAGTCACTGGCCGCGGCATCGTGGAAGATCAACATCCTTCACCTCGCGCACCTGCAGGATCAGACGTATCCGATCGCCGGCGTGCGTGCCGAGACGGACGCGGTGAAGAATGCGGGGTTCCCACTCACGCGGATCGAACGCGATGGCGCGCACTACGACGACAACACCGACTCGGACTTCGAGACGTACCTGCTACCGGCGATGGATGCCGGCTGGCTCGCGCCCTAGAACCGACCGGCGATCGACACGCTCGCGCCGTGATCGTCGACGGCGGGCATGACGAGATGCTCCGAGCTCGGGGCGAGCCACAACATCACGATCGAAGCCGCAACCGTGGCGCCACCAGCGGCGACGAGATAGGTGCTCGTCCGCGCGTGTGACTTCGCGGCGGCGATCTGCGCTTGGCCCGCGGGCGAGCAGATGTTCGAGTGATCGCAGACCGATGGATCGCGCGTGCCGGACCACTCGCTCCACGCATAAGCGCCGAGGCCGAGGCCGGTGCCGACGACGCCGAGTCCGACGCCACCGACGACGAAGGCCCAGGTGCGCAGCGGTGAGGTTTCGCGCCGCATCGTCATCACGGGATGCGGTGGCGGTGCGGGCTTCGGCGGAGGTGCTGCAACGGGCGCTGCTTCGAGTGCAGGCACGTGCACGGTCTCGGTCGCACCTTCGCGGCGAACGTCGATCGAGGTCGACCATGCGCGGTATCCCGGCGCGGTGGCTTCGATCGTGTAGCTACCCGGATCGACGACGACGTCCTGCGCGACGAGCGACGTGACATCGACATCGTTGCGGTGGATGACGAGACCCGGCGTGGCATCGACATCGACGTGCAGACGAACGAGATGCGCTTCGAGGGCGGCGGCCCGACGACGCGCGTAGTCCTCGCGCGGATCGGTCTTGCGCGCGGCCATCTCGATACCTTCGCGGAACTCGGCCCACGCGACACCGGTGCGCCCGATGGCTTCGTGACAGTTCGCGAGATTCAACAACACGCCGAGCTGCGGATCTGCGCGATAGCTTGCTTCGAACAGCGGACACGCAGCCGCCATGTCTCCGGCGCGCTCGGCCTTCTTCGCGTTGACGAACAGGGCTTCGGCGGCGGCTTTGTCGTCGGCATGCGCGACGCCGATCGAGAAGCACACGAGCGTTGCAACGATTGCCTTCATTCGCGGTGCACTCCAAACGCCATCACCAGCGTGCTCGTTCCTGCGGTGAAGATGACGTCGTCGCGGCCATCGTGATTGAAGTCGCCGATGGCGAGTGCGCTCGGCGTATCGACCATGTTCGAGAACCGGCGTTGTTCGAATGTCGCGGTGCCATCGTTGCGCAGGACGACGAGATCGTTGCCCGAGGTCATCGCGAGATCCGGATGCCCGTCGGCATCGAGATCGCCGATCACGAGCGCGCGCGGGTTGCCGCTAACCGTGACTTGGGTGCGCGTCCAGTTCGGGAACTTCGTCAGCACGGTGACCACGCCCGTGACCTGATCGATGAACGCGATGTCATCGTGCCCGTCGCTGTCGAAATCCGCGACGAGCATCTCGCTCGGATACGCGTTCGAGTCGAGCTGATAGGGATAGCGCGTCGTCGGATCCGAGACCGGCGTCACGACGATCACGTGCTCGGTCGAATCGAGAGAGACGAGCTTCGGTCCATCGATCTGCGCGACCCGCACGATGCGCGGCTCCATCATGATCTGGTCGATCTGGTAGTCGTTACCGCGGACCGGCCCGGTCGCCCGGCCGAACACGGGTGTGACGAAGCCGGTGCCGTTACCGACGATCACGTCGTCATAACCATCCGCATCGACGTGACCGATGGCCATCGCGCTCGTCGCCGTGAAGGCGCCGAAATCGGCCGGCGTGTCGAACGAGCCATCGCCCTTGCCATTGGCGACCATGAGGCCACCGTTCGTGACGAGGAGATCGCCGATGCCATCGCCCGAGACATCGGCGACCGCGATCTCGCGTGGAGATAGGCCTTCGACCCACGAGGCGGACGACGACGTGAATACGCCGGTGCCATCGTTGACGAACGTGTTGATCGTGCCGTCGCCGCCGATGCTCACGAGATCGTCGACGCCGTCGGCGTTGAGATCCGCGCGCTGGACCGCGTACATCGACATCAAGCCGAAGACCGATTTCGGCGAGCCGAACGCGAGATCGAGATCCTTGCGGTGCACGGCCACGGTGTACGTGCGCTCGACGCCGGAGGTGCTCGTCACGCTGACTGCGATTGCCATGTCGCCGACGGGGACATCGAACGACTGGGGCGTGTCGAGCTTCGCGCTCGCTCCGTCGTAGGTCAGCGCCAGCGAGCTGTCCGCGGACGCGGTGAGTGACAGCGAGGGTCCGACATACGGCAACGTCACGGCGTAACTCGTGACTTCGGGATCGAACGCGGGCACGAGCGTGCCGGTCGATAGCTCGAGATTATCGAGGCGCAGCTCGTGCGAGTCCTCGACGCCGATCAGTTGTGCGCAACCGGCGAGCAGAGATGCGCTGATGGCGAATCGGATCACGTGCGTCCCTCGAGCTCGTCGCGCGGCGCGGGTGCCGGCGTCGGAGCGGGTTCGGATTTCGGCTTGGGCTTCGTCGTAGGTTTCGGCGTGGGCTTTGTCGCGGACGGCGTGGGTTTCGTCGGAGCTGGCGTTGGCGCGGACACCGGCGGCGATGCGAGTACCGTCGTCGGCGCTGGCGCAGACACCGGCGGAGGCGATGCGAGCGCTGTCGATGATGCAGGTGCCGGCTGCGATGCTTGCGTGGCCTGCGGTGACGACGTCCCTGGCGAAGATGCTTGTGTGGCCTGCGGTGGCGTGTGCGCAGCCGGCGCTGGACTCGTCGCACCGACGGCTTCGCTTGTCTGCGACGCAGCGGCGTTGTGTCCGATCCGGCCACTCGCGATCGCGATCCCGACGATCGCCGCGATCGCCGCGACGCCGGCGAGCACGCCCGTGCGTTTCACGTTATCGACACGACCGACTTGGCCTGCGCCATCTCCGAGTGTCGTGCGCGCTCGTCCGACCACGGGATGCGAGCCACTTGCGCGGGCCGCCTCGGTCGACGTCACCCACGGCTCGAGTGCGCGTGCGATCGCGTGCATCGACTCGCCGCGGGCCATCGGATCTTTCGCGAGCAGTTGCTGGATCATCCGATCGATCTCCGGCGGCACGTCCGTCAACCGCGGCGGCATCGCCTGCGTGTGTTGCGTATATGCCTCGGCGATCGTCGACGACGGGAACGGTGGCCGTCCCGATGCCATCTCGAACAACACGCAGCCGAGCGCGTATGCATCCGCACGCCAATCGACCGATCCGGAATCGCCCCACTGCTCGGGCGCCATGTATTCCGGCGTGCCCATCGTACCGATCGTCTGTGGGCCACCGCTGTTCGGCAGCTTCGCGATTCCGAAGTCGAGCACCTTCACGCGTTCGTGGCGCTCGAGCTCGTCATCCGCGACGAGAAAGATATTGTCGGGCTTGAGATCGCGATGCGTGATCCCGGCACCGTGCGTCGCCCCGAGCACGCTCGCGACCTGCCGGCCGAAATCCGCGAGCTCGCCGATCGAGAGCCGACCCTGTCGCGCGATTCGCCGGCCAAGCGCTTCGCCCTCGAGATACTCCATCACGAGGTACGCCTGACCGTCGTGAAAGCCGACGTCGAAGATCTTCGTGATCCCCGCGTGCTTGATCCGGCTGACGATGCGCGCTTCGTTGAACAGCCGATGAACGTGAGGCTCGTGCTTCGAGATTTCCGGCAGGAGCACCTTCACGGCGACGCGCGTCTGGATCCCGACGTGCTCCGCGACGTAGACCTCGCCCATCCCACCCCGACCGAGGAGTGACACGACGCGAAAGTTGCCGATCACCGCACCGAGCACGCCTTTCGTACATCGGCCGAACCGGTCGTCGATCTAGTCCTACCTTAGACGACCTTCGCCCTGGCTTCCCGCGAGAGGCGAACGACGCTGCGATACAGATAGATCGTGATCAGGAGGCCGATCAGCAGGCCGATGAAGCCGGCCTGCCAGATGTCGTCGGTGAACGCGGCCGCCGTCAACGCACCGTTCATGAGAAGCGTCGCGCCGGACAGGACGAGCATCGTCTTGATCCAGTCCGCGCCCTTCTTCAGCTGTGTCTTTAGACTCAACCCGGCGACGATGAACGCGACGCCGAGTGCGATCCGCGTGATCACGCCGATCCACAACGCCGCCATCTGCACGCCCGAGAAGTTAGCGAGCCCGAGATGTTGTGCTTCGCTGAGTCCCTTCAGATCGTTCAGCGCCGAGACGCCGCTGATGCCGCCCGCGAGCAAGAAGTACGCTTGCAACGACCCTTCGGTCTCCTTCATCCCCATCCGCGGATCATGTCACCAATCCATCGATAACGCCGGATCCGGTGTCGGGTCGGTCGCGATGTCGAACGGATCGCCATACATCGTCCAATGTAACGGCGTGTGCAGATCGAGGTTTCCAGCGGTGACGAGCGGTCCCCACATCGTGTCCACGCGATCGGTCGAGCCGTCATTCGCATGTCCGGAATCGGCGACGATCGACGCGCGATACGCCGCGAGCACCGCCTTCAGATACGTGACCTCGTCGCCGCCTTGCGACGGTGGCATCGCGGTTTGTTTCGCGACGCTGACATCGTGCGTGAGGCTCGGATTCCCGCCGTAGCCGTTCAAGATCGAATCGTCCGTGTAGATCGCTTGGCCCAACACGCCGAGGCCATCGGCGATCGCGAGGTCCTTCGCCGGATCGAACGCGGTGACATCGAAGTCGTGCTGCTGTGCTTCTTTGAACAGCACGTCCGCGCCTGCCGTCGCCCAGTCCGCGCAAAACGATCCGACCGCGTCGATGCCGGTATGACTTCCTGTGCCGGCATTCGCGGCCGACTGCAGTGCCGACGTGTATTTCTTCAAGACGTTCGCGGACGCGACGTTGTTGTAATAGAGCACGACGCCCAACACGCCCGGGCCGTCGTCGGTCGTCGCGCCGGCGGAGTCCGTGGTGAACCCGACGATGCCCGTGGTGTAGCCGCGGCCATCTCCGATGTCCTCGCAATACGGATACGCGGTCGTCCAATCGAGCTTCGACTGCTCGGCCGAATTCACCATCTCGAGGAACGTCTGCTTCTTCACGGGTGTAGCGAGCGTGGCTACAGCCGCACTGCCCGGCCCGTCCACGGCGGGGCCATCTGCCGTCGACGACTGCGCATCATTGGTTGCACTCGTGCCGCTATGACAAGCGGCGAGCGCGACGACAAGAAGGATCCGCACGCCCGGAGCGTACGATAGGATGAACACGTGAGGTGGTGGTTCTTCGTCGCGACACTCGCCGGATGCCGAAGCATGCTCGGCCTCGACGACCCCACGCCGTTGATCGACGCGCCCATACCGGATGCCGCCGAGGCAACGTGCGCCACTGCCGCTCAAGGCACGGCACTCTGCGTCGGGCGCACGCGACGCGTGTGCGGCGCGGATCACGACTTCGATCCATCGCTCGACGAGACGTGCGATTTCACGTGCTCGCTCGGACAGTGCGTGACCGCGAGCAACTTCACGACCGAGTTCGTTCAGGCCTGCAGCTCGATGGCGCCCGCGCTCACGCCACCGCTCGGCGCCACGGTCACGATCGGCGCGGACAAGATCACGTGCTCGCCGACCTGCGATGGCAACACGATCACCTCGATCACGGCGACGAATGGCCTCGTGTGCGTGTCGAAGCTCGATCTCGACGGCTCGGTCATGGTGAAGTTCGCGACCGGCCAAGGCTCGGCGATGAAGCCAACGTCGATCCTCGTCGACGACACGGCCTGGATCTCGACGACGATTCCCTACGCCGGTGGCGATGCGACCGCGTCGATTCAAGGTATGGGCGGCCCAGGTGGCTACGACGGCGCGCCCCTCGCCCAGAGTGCTGGCAACAAAGGCGGCGGACCGTGCGGTGGAGCGGGTGGCACGACGAGCGGCCCGACCCTCGGTGATGATTGGGTCGGTGGTGGTGGCGGTGGTGGCGGCAACCAAACGGTCGGCGGCATCGGCGGCAAGGGCGAGTGTCGGCTCGGCAATCACAACTCGGATGGAGGCAATGCGGGCGCGGTTTGCTCGACGGACGAGCTCGTTCCGCTCGTCGGTGGCAGCGGCGGTGGTGGCGGTGGCGACGCATCCTCGAACGGCCAGTTCGGCTATCCGGGTGGCGGCGGCGGTGGCGCGCTCCAAATTTCATCGCGCATCTCGATCACGCTCACCGGTTCGATCGACGCGCGTGGTGGCAAAGGCTATGGCACGAACACGATCGACGGCGGTGGTGGCGGTGGCGCCGGCGGCGCGATCTTGCTCGAAGCACCGACGGTGACAGTCAATGGCCCGATCTCCGTCGACGGCGGCCAAGGTGGCCCCTCCGGCTCGGGACCGGGTGGTATCGGCGCGACGCTCCATGCGATCGCCGCGTCCGGGTTGAACTTCGTCGGCGTCGGGCAAGGTGGTTCGGGCGGTGGTGGTGGCGGCGGACGGATCCGCATTCACTCGAGCGCGCCGCAGTGCACGTCGCAGATGTCGCCGGCGAGCGCGTGCACGACCGACACGCTCGGGAACTAGATGCACTCCGCATCGATATTGTTGTGCGCTAGCCAGCGTTGCGCATAACCGCGCATGTCGTCGCCGTGTTGCACGGTGATCCGATGCTGCCAGCCATCCTCGTCGAGATCGAAGCGACCCCACGACCGCGTGTAGCCCATCGGCTCGAGCTCGCGAATCAAGCCGCGCGCCGCGCCGTCGTAGCGCCCGCGACTGCTCTCTTCCAGCCCCGAGATCACGAGCGTGGTGCCCGGCGGTGGATCGGTCGCGAGATCCGGAATTCGTGCGAGCGCTTCGTCATCCGTCGTGGCGTCGCCGATCGCACGCACGGCATTGCGCGCTTCCTCGAACAGCGTCATCGCCGCGCGCTTGGTCAATCGCGCGACATCACGCGTCGGCGGCGCCGGCGCGACGAGGAAGAAGGGATCGCCCGTGGTCACCACGCCGTTCAGGCCTACCTTCGATCCGAGCGAGAGCCGCGCGAGCCACCGCAGCCACTCCGGGATCGCCGCGCCGATCTCGAACGTCTGCAACTCGGTCACGAGTGGAATCGCGAGTAGTAGCGCCCAGCCGAAGCTGCCGAACCAACCGAGCCCGTTGTGACCGAGCGCGCGCGTCTTCACGAATCGCTTCACCGCCGGCCACGTTGCTTGGAACACGGCATCGCGATCGTAGTCGTGCAAGTACGCCGCGAGCATCACCGCATCGCGCGGTCCGGATCGCATCGCCTTCGCACGCGCGTCGTCGCCGTTGACGACGGTGATATCGACCTTCTTGCCCGCGAGCTCGCCACTCATCCTCGGCGGATTCGTGAAGATTCGCGTGAGCCCCAGTGCGGTCGCGAGCTGATCGGGATCCGCGTGCGAGACCAGCACGTCGACGTCACTCGCATGGGTAGGGGCATAGACGCTGGACCCATACGGGTCCACGAGCGCGCGCGATCCGGCGGCGGCGCGAATCTGGGCGAGCACGTCACGCATTCGCCATCATTATGGCTTAGCGTCACGGAAATTCAGGAGGGTTCGATGGGTTTACCGAGTGTGGTTCTTGCCGTAGGCGCGTTCGCGGCCGTGGCGTCTGCGAACGATCACGATTGGCCGATGTACGGGCGCGATGCCTCGCACACGTTCGCGACGAATTCGCAGATCGACAAGCGTTCCGTCTCACGGCTCCAGCTCGCCTGGAGCTTCACGCCGGGTGACACCGTGTCCGCATCGCCGGCGATCGTCGACGGCACCGTGTATGTCGGTTCGTGGGACGGTTACTTCTATGCACTCGACGAGCACGCCGGGACCGTGAAGTGGAAGCTCGCGCTCGATTGCGATTCGATGTCGAATCCGCAACCCGCGCGGTGCGTGGCGCTCGGGTATCCGGCGACCGATCCGCTCGTGCGGCAAGGCACCGATGGTGGTGTGGTCACGTCGAGCGCAGCGGTCGTCGACGGCACGGTGTACTTCGGCGGCGGCAAGACGCTCTATGCCGTCCGCGCGCGCGATGGTCACGTGCTGTGGAAGAAGGTGCTGTGCGGCAACCCCGACGCGCGGCATTGCGAAGACGATCCGAACGATCCGGTCCGGATCTTCTCGTCGCCGACGGTGTATCGCGGCAACGTATATGTCGGCTCGGATGTCGATGGCGCGGCGGGCTATCGCGGTCGAATCTGGGCGATCGACGCGAACCGTGGCAGCACGGCATGGACGTTCGAAGTCGATCCGAATGTCGACTCGCACGGCCACGTCCAGCGCGGCGCGCAGAACCGCGGGTGCGGCAACGTGTGGAGCTCGGCTGCGATCGACGAGGATTCGCATCGCGTGATCTTCACGACCGGTGACTGTCAGTTCACCGCGGCCACGCCGTATCACGAGGCGATCCTCGCGCTCGACGCGAATAACGGTGACCTCGCATGGGCGTTCCGGCCGATTCCGGCGGCGAACACGTGCGACTTCGACTTCGGCGCATCCGCGAACATCATCGACACCGACGGCAAACACCTGATCGGCGCCGGCAACAAGAACGGCACGTACTACGCGCTTCGCCCGCGCGATGGCGTGCTCGCGTGGTCGACGAATGTCGTGTTCGGCGGATCGGACGGTGGCTTCGTCGGCACCGCGGCGTTCGACGGCAAACAGATCTACGGTGCCACGTTGTACGGTGACGGCGGATTTGGAGCGTCGCCGTTATGTGACCCGTCGAATCCCGCCGACTCGTTCATCCAGGATCCGAGCTTCCACGCATTCGACGTGCGCACCGGCGCGGTCGTGTGGCAGCAGTTCGCGAACTACGCGGCCTCGGCGACCGTGGTCACGAATGGCGTCGTGATCAGCGGAACGCTCGGTTTGGGTGCAGACCTCGCGCCGGCCGTGCGGTTCTTCGACGCGACGAACGGCAACGTGCTCTTCGAGCTCCCACAAACCGGCGGCGTGGCGTCGGCCGCGGTGGTCACCGGCAATCAAGTCACGTTCGGCACCGGCAACTCGTACGACGGCAGTGGCGCGTCGATCCAGGCCTGGCGCGTCGGACCCAGGTAGCTCGTCGATCGGGTTCGTCGAGACCCACGCGCGATCGTAGATCCGGTGACTTGCGCCGGGTACAGGACGTGTAAGTGCCGCGCGCATGGGATTTTTCGACAAGATGAAACAGGCCGTCGGTATCGGCGGCGCCAAGATCGACATCTCGCTCGACGCGGGCGCGGCACCTCTCGGCGGGTTCGCGAAAGGGCGCGTGGTCCTGCGCGGCGGCAAGTCCGAGCAGAAGTGCCACGGCATCGAAGCTCGGCTGGAACGCGTGACCACGGTCCGCGTCGAGGTCGAGGGCAAGATGCAAAACAAGGAGGACGTGGAAACGGTCGTGAGCGAGATGCTCGCGAGCTACCACTTCCCGATCCCGAGCGAGAGCGAGCAGGTGTTCGACTTCGCGTTCAAGGTCCCGCGCGAAGGTGGCCCGGGTTCGCGGATCAAGTATCGGATCTACGCGACGGCGGATATTCCGGGTGCGATCGATCCGTCGAAGATCGTCGATCTTCAAGTCACCGATGCGGCTCCCGCGGCGACAGGAATCGGCGACATCCCGAACCTGATGCAGACGGCGCAGACGTTACGCGATCAAGGTAGCGATCACGCGATCGAGATCGAATCGCTGTTGAAGCAAGTGCTCGCGCTCGATGCCTCGCATGCCCAAGCGGCGCGGATGCTCGCGGAAGTGGTCGGCTGGCGCAACGATGCCGAGGCCGTCACGTATTGGCAGAAGTACCTCGCGATCGTGCCGGGCGATCCGGAAGCGTGGGAAGAGCTCGCGCGCAATGCCGAGCGGCGCGGCGCGACGACCGAAGCCCTCGACCTGTTCGGTAAGGCGCTCGCGCTCGCTCCGAATCGCAGCTACCTGCACACGCAACGTGCGCGCGTCCTCGAGACCGCGCAACGCTATGACGAAGCGATCGGCGCGTGGGATGCGGCGTTGCGTGGTGACAACGCCGACGACAGCTATGCCGTGTCGCGCGCGAAGTGCCTCGCGAAGCTCGGTCGCACGGCGGAAGCCGAGACGTCGCTCGTCGCGGTCGGTGAAGCGTGCGAAGCCTATCGGCTCGACGACGTGCTGACGGCGCTGACCGAGATCGGCGCCACGCAACACGAGGATCGCCTGCTCGCGGCCGCGCTCGAACGCCATCGCGACGACGCGGCGACGGTCTACGAGATCCAGGCGCAGCGTTGGTTCAAGCGGGGCGATCATGCGCGGTCGCTCGAAGCGGTCGAGCGTGCGTTGAAGGGTGCCAATCAGTCGGAGTGGTCGATGTCGAACCTGTACACGCTGAAGGGCCAGGTCTGCGAGGGGCTCGATCGCCGTGCCGACGCGAAGGTCGCGTACAAGAAGGCGCTCGACTTCTACAAGGACAATTACGACGCGAAAACTCGTCTCAAAGCGCTCTAGCGCTAGACTGCGCGGGTGACGAAGAGCTTCCGCTACGGCGCCCGGTTAAAGGTCACGGCTCCGCTCGCCGCGGTGTTCATCGTCGTCGCGATCGAGATGGTGATGCTCGCGCTGCAGGCGACCACGGCGTGGCGGATCGGGCTCGGGCTCGTCGGCGTGATCGCCACGATGCTCGCGGCCGCGATGCTGCGCGAGACGTTCATCCGGATCCGCGGCAAGCGCCAGATCGTGATCGCGGAGCGCAACGTGACGGTGCCGAGCCGCGAGCGCGGCAAGGCCGAAACCACGATTCCGTTTCGCGATATCCGCAAGCTCGACCTGGTCGGCGAGACGAAGGGCTTCAATCGCACGCTGAAGATCCAGCACGCGAACGGCGAGCACGAAATCTACGGCGTGATGCTCGGCACCGTCGGAGAGCTCGACGAGATCTACGCGTTGATCAAGGCCACGCGCAAAGGTCTGTAGATCACCTACAGGTAGACGATACCGATCGTTACCCGAGGAGGACTCCCAAATTCGCTATCGTGGTGGCGTATGGACGTTGCTCCAAAACGCGTTGCCGCGCACATCATCCGCAAGCCGACGGCGCAGCCCGTCGAGGCTGTTTGCGAGGTGATCGAAAATCCGGGGGAGACGTCGCGGGTGGATGTTCGCGAGCTGCAGAAGTTAATGACGAAGTCGTCGTCGGTGCCGGTCGATCTCGAGACCGATATCGAGGTCGTTGCCGAGGCATCGCAACAGATGCCGGTCGCGAAGCCATCGCGGCTCGCGCATACGGTGCGGCGTGCGGAATCGGCACCGATCATCGCGCCACTCGCCGTCGAGCCGGCGGCGACGGTCGAGATGCCGGCCGTGGTCGTCGCGATGGACGAGCCGGCGGAGACCGCGCCGATCGTGGTCGCGGTACCGGTGATGGCGATGGCCCCGCCGCGTGATCGCTGGACGATCGTCGCGGTCGGCGCGCTCGCCGTGGCGTCGGTCGGGCTCGCGCTCGCGATCCTGATGTAACATTCGCGGATGCGTTGGGCGCTGATCGTGTTGGCGGCGTGCGGATCATCGTCGCCGCCGTCGAACGAGATGCCATCGCAGGATGGTGGCGCCGATAGTTCGACGACGGGCAGCGGCGCGATCGCGTTGCCGCCGGCAAATGCAAAGGCCGATTACCAACTCGGTGGCGCGTACGCGCCGCCGGCGGGTGTCACGGTCGTGTCGCGCGATCGCACGGAGCAGCCGGCGAGCGGCATGTACAACATCTGTTACGTGAATGGCTTCCAGATCCAGCACACCACGGATGACGAAGCGTTCTGGATGTCGCAGCACGCGGATCTGATCCTGAAGGACGGCGGCTCGCCGGTGATCGATCAGGATTGGAACGAGATGTTGATCGACGTGTCGACGCCGGAGAAGCGCACGGCGGTGGCGGACATCGTCGGCGGTTGGATCGCGGGATGTCAGACGGCGGGCTTCGATGCCGTCGAGATCGATAATTTGGACTCGTACAGTCGATCGCATGCGTTGCTGACCGAGGACGATAACGTCGCGGTGATGGGGCTGTTCTCGGCGAAGGCGCATGCCGCGGGGCTGGCGATCGCGCAGAAGAATTCGGCGGAGATCGTGGCGCGGCGGAGTGAGCTCGGAACGGACTTCGCGGTCGCCGAGGAATGCGATCACTACAGCGAGTGCGATTCGTATACGGCCGGGTATCAGGATCACGTCATCGTGATCGAGTACCTGCGGGCGGACTTCACGACCGGATGTTCGGCGTTTCCGAACCTGTCGATCATCTTGCGCGATCGCGATCTCGTGACGCCGAGCGATGCCGCGTATGTGTATGACGGGTGCTGATTTCGGTGACGGATTTCACGCGTAGCTGACACCAATCGATGATGCGGAAGCTGTACCTGGTGCTGCTCGTGATCGCCGCCTGTGGCGATGACGCGGCGGTGACGCTGCAAGAAGTCATGATCGTCCCGGATCTGCCGACGACGAAGCTCGACGTGCTGTTCGTCGTCGATAATGGACCGAGCACGCTCGACAACACGATCCGTGTGGAGAAGCAGTTTCAAACGTTCCTCGACGGCTTGCCTGCAAACGTCGACTTGCATCTCGGCGTTGTGACGACGGATATGGGAACGAGCGCGCTCGCGTCAGCGCCGGGCCCGGCGATTCCTGGTTCGGTCGGCGGTTGCGCAGACACGGGACAAGACGGTCGTCTTCAAACGTTTGGGACCCAGCTCGTCACCGGGAACTACATCGCGACGAATCCGCCGAACTACACGGGCGAGCTCGTCGATGCGTTTCGCGCGATCATCTCCGTGGGCGCGGCAGGCTGTGGATTTCAACAACCGCTCTCTGCGATGGCGAACGCGATCGCCGCCGATGGCCCGGTCGAAAATGCTGGCTTCGTACGAAGCGACGCGAACCTCGCGGTCGTGATGCTCGTGGCCGAAGATGATTGCTCGGTCGAAGATGCGCAGCTGTTCACGAAAGACACGAGCCAGCTCGGCCCACTGCAGTCGTTTCGATGCACGCAATATGGCGTGACGTGTGACGTCGGTGGTGCGACGCCCGACGAGATGGCCGTGCCCGGGATGAAGCAGGGATGTCATGCGAGTGCCGACGGCAGTCTCGTCGCGCCGATCGACGTGTTCGTCGATGAAGTGAAGCAACTCAAGCCGGATCCGGCGCAGATCATGATCGCGTTGATCGCGGGAGCTCCGACTCCGTTCGCGACGGAGCTGCGAGCCCCATCCGGTAGCTCGTCGGCTATCCCTGCTCTCGCGCATTCATGCAGCTACACCGACACCTCTAACTCGCCGGAAGTCGCAGACCCCGCCGTTCGCCTCGTCGAATTCGCGAATCAGTTTCCGCTCCGCAACATCCTGACCTCCGTCTGCGATACCGACCTCGTCCAGCCGCTCGTCGATATCGCCGCGCTCGTCACCACCACGATGGGCGACACGTGCATCCCCGAACCGATCACCGACCAGTGCACCGTGATCGACGCCGGCACCACCCTCCCCCAATGCCACGGCACGACCACCGACTGCTGGGAGCTCGTCACCGACGCGACCTGCACCCGCCTCACGATCCACCACACTCCCGTTGCCAACGGCTTCACCCACGTGTCCTGTCCGATTCCGTGACGGATCTCGCATCGTGGCGACACCAACGCCCGATGAAGAAGCTCCTTCTGCCGTGCGTGGTCGGGTGCAGTGGGTCCGATGCGGTAGGGACCCAGCTTCAAGACGTCATGATCGCGCCGGACGTGCCGTCGAATCAGCTCGACCTACTGTTCGTCATCGACGACTCGCCCTCGATGCTCGACAAGCAGATCGCGTTGCGCGCGAGCTTCCCGCACATGATGGACCAGCTCGCATCGCTGCCGAACGGCATCCCCGATCTGCACATCGCCGTCGTGACCTCGGACATGGGCACGAGCGCACTCGCCTCCGATCCGGCTCCCGCGATCCCCGGCGATGTCGGCGGTTGCCACGACCACGGCGACAACGGCGCGTTTCGCACCGACCCGTCGATCACCGGCAACTTCATCACGACCGCGCCCGCGAACTACACCGGCTCGCTTCCCGACGCGTTCTCCGCGATCACCCAAGTCGGCGCCGAAGGTTGCGGCTTCGAACAAACGCTCGCGTCGATGCAGCAAGCGCTGTCGCCGACCGCACCCGCGACGAATGCCGGCTTTCTGCGTCCAAACGCGAACCTCGGCATCGTGATCATCAGCGACGAAGACGACTGTTCCGTCGAAGACTCGACCTTGCTCTCGCACGACACCACGTTCCTCGGCCCACTCCAGTCGTTTCGCTGCACGCGCTATGGCGTGATCTGCGACGACAACGGCGCCACCACCGACGACATGAACAACGTCGGCGACAAAGCGCGGTGCCATGCGAACGAATCCTCGACGCTGGTCGCCCAGATCACGCCATTCGCCGACACGTTGAAGGCGCTCAAGGCGGATCCGGCGCAGGTGATGGTCGCTGCACTCGTCGGCCCGACCGAACCGGTGTCCGTGGTCCTGCAAGCACCCGGCGGTGGCTCGCCGATTCCCGCGCTCGGTCACAGCTGCTCGTTTGCCGGCGCCGAATACGAAGAGGTGGCGGATCCGGCGATCCGGCTCACCGAGTTCGCGCATCAGTTCCCGGCGCGCAACGCGGTCGAGTCCGTGTGCAGCAACGATCTCTCGCTCCCGCTCACCGACATCGGCATCACGACGCGCCAGATGATGGGCGATACCTGCACGACTGCGAACATCACCGATGCCTGCACGGTCACCGACGGTGGCGCTGCAGTGCCGAAGTGCGTGTCGACCGAGGTGGATTGCTGGGAGCTCGTCACCGATGCGACGTGTACGCGGCTCTCGATCCGGCGGTCGCAAGCACCGGATCCCGCCGCGTTCACGCACGTCGCGTGCCCCGTGTGATGAGCCTATTCGCGACTTTGCCGTAGCGCTTCCTCGAGGATCGGAACGACGAGCTGGTCCTTCAACCGCGTCGAATTTCGTTTCAGCTCGATGATCGTTTCGAGTCCGAGCACGTGCACCGTGTGCCCCGAGATCGCGATCTCTTTCGAAAGTGGCCGCAACGACAGATAGTCCCGCCCGCCCTCGATCGCGCCGAGGACATCCAACGGCCCTGCATTCGTCTTTAGCAATGAGTGTCCCGGTCCGAGCAGAATCTCCGCAGTCGGTCGAAGCACATCGTCTCGACCGCGATACCGAGCGTCCAGCACATCGATCAGGACACGTAACAGGAGTTCGATGTTGTCCGGCGTCCGCAACGGGACGATGTCGAGATCATGCGTCGTAACCGGAGCTCCCTGCGCGACGGCCGCCAGTAGCCCGACGACTACGAACTCAACGCCGCTCGCCGCCAACGTCGCGAGGAGGCTTCTTAGATTCGGCGACTCCATAGCGCAGTTCTTCGATCATCTGCAGCACGCGATCGTTCTGAGCGATTCGTTCCTCAGGTGTGAGCGCGAGCATCTCACGCACGAGCGTCGTGTCGACCTCTTCGCTCATCCTTGCACTCTAACACCTCGGCACGAGGGAGGCGTAGGGTACCGCCATGGTTCACGAGAAACCGCCGTGGCACCTGCTCGCGTGTAAGGGTTGTGGCTCCGCGATCGTCGAACTCGCATTCGCGCTGACGAACACGCCTTACGAACGCGAGGAAGTGAACTACGACAGCGACGAGGGCCGCGCTCGCCTCGCGCCGTTCAATCCGTTGATGCAGGTCCCCACGCTGATCGGACCGGACGGCACGGTGATGACCGAGTCGCTCGCGATCATCCTCTCGCTCGACGACCCGCAGCTCGTACCACCCCGCGATGATCCATCACGCGCGCAGGCGTTACGCTGGCTGACGTTCCTCGTGACCGCGATCTATCCGACGTTCACGTACGGCGACGACACCTCGAAATGGGGCGGTGGCGCGGCGTTACGCGAATCGACCGACGCGCACCGCAAGAAGCTGTGGCAGCACCTCGAGACCGTCGCGCGCGGCCCGTGGTTTCTCGGCGAGCGGTTCTCGGCGATCGATCTCTACATCGGCGTGATGGTGCACTGGCGCCCGCGCCGCGAGTGGTTTGCAGCGACCACACCTACACTCGCCGCGATCGCGGACGGTGTGATCCAAGTGCCGCGACTCGCCGAGGTCTTCGCCGCGAATTTTTCGTGATAGATCCACGGTGTAGTGACCGCCAAGCAGTACGGCGAATACCGCGTCCTCGATGTGATCGGGCGCGGCGGCATGGGTGTCGTTTACGAGGCAGTGCACGAGCGAACCGGTCATCCGGCCGCCGTGAAGACCGTCCGGTTGGCGACCGAAACCACGCTCGAAGCGATTCGTCGCGAGATCGAAACGCTGCGCGAGCTCGATCATCCCGGCGTCGTCAAGATCCTCGATCACGGCGTGACCGACAACGTGCCGTGGTACGCGATGGAGCTCCTGCGCGGTCGTACGCTCGCCGACGATCTGCGCGCGTGGTTTCCGGCGGCGATCGAACCATCGACGACCGATCTGCAAAAGCCGGTGCGCCGCACGCCGGAGACCGCGTCACCCGCGTACTCGCTCGAGCGCGTGATCGAGCTGTTCCGCCGGATTTGCGAACCGCTCGCGTACGTTCACGGCGAAGGCGTGATCCATCGCGATCTCTCGCCGGCGAACGTGTTTCTCGTCGACGACGATCGTCCGGTGCTGTTCGATTTCGGACTCGCATCCCAAACCCGTGGCGCACGCGCGGTGCTCGAAGTCGGCAGCGCGTTACGCGGCACCGCACATTACATGGCGCCCGAGCAAGCGCGCGGCGATGCGGTCGATGCACGCGCGGACATCTACGCGGTCGGGTGCATGCTCTACGAAGCCATCACCGGTCGGCCACCGTTCATCGGCGCCACCGTGCTCGAGGTCGTGACCCAGCACATCGAAGCGCTACCGATCTCGCCGTCGGTGGTTCGCCCGGACCTTCCGAAACCGCTCGAGCAACTCGTGATGCACATGCTCGCGAAGCGTCCGCGGTATCGCGTGGGCTTCATCGAAGATGTCGCGACGCGATTGGGCGCCACGCGCGAGTCCGCCAGCGTGCGGTCGTACACGTATCGCGCGGAGCTCGCGGGGCGAACGCAGAATCCTCGAGGATCTCGATCGCGCGCTCGCACAGATCGAGCAAGGCGGTTTGGTCGTCCTCGCCGGCGAGAGCGGCATCGGCAAGACGCGGATCGCCTCGGAGCTCGCGGTTCGCGCGCACGAGCTCGGGATTCGCACGATCACCGGCGAGTGCGATGCGCACGGTTCGCCGCTCCATCCGTTGCGACCGCTGTTACGTGCGATCGCGGAGCGGTGCCGTGAAGACGGTGTGGCGCGGCGCATGCTCGGTCCGCTCGGCGGCTTGCTCGCGACGTACGAACCGAGCCTCGCGGGGCTCGCGCCACCGATCACCGATCGGATCGACCCCACGGTCGCGCGCTTTCGCGTGCTCTCGGTGCTTCGCGATTCGATCAAGGAGCTCGCGATCGACGAGCCGCTCCTGCTCGTGATCGACGATCTGCAATGGGCAGACGAGCTCACGCTCGCGCTGTTGCACTCGTTCAAGACCGCGCAACGCAACCTCGTCGTGCTCGCGACGGTGCGCGAGGAAGAGGCCACGCCGGCGATCGCCAAGTTGTTGCGCGAGCTCCCGATCACGCACGTGGGGCTCGCGCGTCTCTCGGAGGACGCCGTCACCGCGATCGTACGCGACATGCTCGCCATCACCGACGATCCCGACGCGCTCGCCGAGCAGATCGCGGCGCGCTCCGAGGGCAATCCGCTGTTCGCGGCGGAATACGTCCGCTCGGCCGTCGAAGATGGCGTGCTCCGCCGTGATCCGAATGGACAGTGGAAGCTGGCCGAGCTGCGCACGCCGGCAACGGTTCGCACGATCATCGCCCGCCGCCTCCACGCGCTGTCGCCGGCAGCGAAGCACGTCGCACTCGCGGCCAGCGTGCTCGGGCGATCGTGCGATGCGACCGTGCTCGCCGCGACCGCAGATATGTCCGAGGAGACGGCGCGCGCGACGATGCCGGAGCTGCTGTCGCATCACGTGCTCGAGGAAGCCGGCGGCAACACGTTGCGATTCACGCACGACGCACTCCGCGAAGCCGCGTATGCCGAGCTCGGCGATGCTGCGGCGACGATGCATCGTGCGGCCGCGGTGGCACTTGCCGACCGCGGGGACCTGCACCTCGAAGAGCTCGCGCATCATTGGGAGCGTGCCGGGGATCTGGAGCGTGCGGCAGACATGCTCGAACGCGCCGCAAATCACGCGCTCGCGAATGCCGCGTTCGGCGAAGCGAAAGACCTGTGGCAGCACCTACTCGCGATCAAGATTCCCGTCGGGAAATCGCGTCGAGCGACCTGGGAACGCGCCCTCGGCGAGACCCATTACGCGCTGGGCGATCTCGCGCAATGCTCTCATCACCTGACGATCGCGCTCGAGCTTCTCGACGAGCCCCGGATCGCGACGAACACGTCGATCGCCGCGGGCCTCGGCCGCCAGATCTTGCATCGCACGCTCGGCCCCACGAGTGCCGACCCCGCGCTCGCGACTGCCGCCCTCGCCTGCGCGCGAATGACCACGTACTACTTCTTCAACGACGACACGCGCGGCTTCTTGGGCTCTGCCTTGCGCGCGATCAACCTCGCCGAACGCGTGGGCACGAACATCGCGGTCGCCGAGATCTACGGTCAGCTCGGCTACATCGCCGGCATCGCGAAGCTCGAGCGAGTCGCGCGCGGCTATTTCGATCGCGGGCTTGCCGTCGCCGATGCGTCACACGATCCGGTCGGCGAAGCGCGCGTCCTGTTCTCGGAGGCGGCATTGCACGTCGGCCGTGGTGAATGGTCCGAAGCGAGCGCACTCGCCCGACGCGGTCAGGTGATCGCGATCGCGATGCGCAACCCGCAGGACGAAGAAGTCGCGCACACGATCCTCGGCCATTGCGAGTTCGCGACCGGCGACTACCGCGCATCGCAGCGCTCGGCGAAGGCGCTCTACGATTCGGCCCACGCTCGCGCGAACACTCAACACGAAGCATGGGGCATCTACACGGATGCGCGCGCGTCGCTGTATCTGGGCGAGCTCGATGCCGCGATCGCCGGCTTCACCCACGCGATGGACATCCTCGCGACGATTCGCGATCGCGCCTCCGAGATCCTGTGCGGTGGCATGCTCGCATCGGCACTCGCACGTGCGGGTCGATCGCACGATGCGCGCGTTGCCGCCGATCGCACGACCGCGTTGATCGGCAAGACCACACCGCCGGTGTTCACGATCAGCGAAGGCTTCATCGGCGCTGCCGACGCGTATCTCGAGCTGTGGCAACGCGGTGATGCATCGGCCGCGAAGCCTGCTGCGATCGCCGCCGCGAATGTCGCGCGCCTCGCGAAGACGTTTCCCGTCGCGTCACCGGCCGCACATGCGCTCGCCGGTCGCGCGCACGCACTCCTCGACGAGCGCCGCACGGCGAAGAAGTCGTTCATCGAAGCGCTCGCTCGTGCCGAACGGTTCGCGATGCCGTACGACGAAGCGGTCGCGCTGCAGGGCCTGGGCTCGCTCGGCGATCACGCGGCCGCGGCACGTGCGTCGAAGATCTTCGAACGCCTCGGCTGCAACTAGCCCCGGCCGCGGCGTGTCCTGCTCCGCATGCATCGCATTGCCGCTCTCGCGCTCCCCGGTGTAACAGTTGTTGCATCACTGACCGCGTTCGTCATCGGACGCCAGACCGTGCCGAAGACCGTGATGATCCGTGAGGTCACCGTCGAACGGCATGTCGAGCCCGCACCGCCGCCGGCGAAACCGCCGAAGTTCGCGCAGCCGATCGGTGGCCAGTTTCTCTCGAACGCGCCGTGGCTCGATCACGGCGGCGACATGCCGGTGATCTTCCTGCTCTCGGCCAAGGAGCTCGACAGCCATCGCTACATGCGCGTGATGCCCCGCATCGCGAACGACCTCCACGACGAGCTTCGCGCCGTGATCGCCGAAGCGCATTGCACCGATTGCCAAGAGCTGTCGAACGCGCTCGACCAGACCAACTCGGACGAGATCGAGTGGAGCCCGGTGACGACCCGGAGATGGACCGACTCCGACGACATCGTGACCGCCGACCATCGCAGCATCACGCTCCGCTCGAAGGGCAAGGTCTCGCTCGAGGCGTGGTGCCAGCTCGCGTCGTGGACCGTCGGGATGGGCATGTACAACGACGTTCCCCAGTGCAAGCTGACCGTCCGTGATGGCGCGCGCGTGCTCGCCGAGTACGACCCGATGCAGGACTATCACTCGGGCAAAGAAGGCATCTACGAGAAGATCGATCGCTGGGAGCAGATCGTCCACCTGCCGAAGCACGACCTCGACATCGAGACCGGCTACGAATATTCGGAGCCAGATCGCGACGCGCGGGTCGCAAAGACGGACCGCGTCCGGCCCGGCGTCGTATCGTCCGAGGAATGAAGCTCTGGCTCCTGGCGCTGGTCGCGTGTGGAAAATCCGAAACCCACGAGCCACCGAAACCACCGCCAGAGCCCGTCGCAGAAAAGCCGAGCGCGCCGCCGCCGTCGGGCAAGCCCCAGATCAAGGACAAGACCGTCGAAGCCATGATCCTCAAGGGCTCGGCGTGCAAGCCCGACTATCAGAACGTGCTGCCGATGGAATGCGCCGAGCTGAAGGCGATCCACGAGTACGCGTTTCAAAACCAGAACAACGCGGATACGGCCGAGACCTGCGTCGCGTTCTTCACGGATCCGGATCGCGTGCGCCGCCTCCTCGCCGCCGAATGTATCTACGGTCTCAACTCGGCGACGGATACGCCGATCCTGCATTGGGGTCTCGATGCCGTCGAAGCCGAGAAGGATCCGGCCGTCGTCGAGCGGATGACGTGGGGCCTGTCGAATGCGGAGGCGCCGATCGCGAAGCTCGACGATCGCGTGCTCGCCGATGTCGAGAAGCTCACCGCGGATCCCAAGACGGCGCAGGCCGCGGCGTGGTTGTTCGGTGCGGAGTTCAAGTCGTACCTCATGCAGGAGGGGCCGAAAGCGCCGCCGCAGGCCCAGGCGCGTGCGGTCAAAGCGCTGACCGAAGACGGCACGCCGATGATGCATGCGGCCTTCAACGTCGCGCTCGAGAAGCTCGAGGACAAGCCGGCGGTGTGTGCGGCGATCGACCAAGATCTCGATCCGAAGTTCAAGGCCTGGTCGATGGCCGCCGATGCGATTCCCACGCTGAAGGACGCGTGCGTGACGAAGGTGCAGAAGGCGATCGACCTGATGCTCGCGCAGCTCGCGAAGGATCCGCACATCGATCTCCTGATGCGTTACGACAACCGGTTCGAGCTCGACCCGGATGTCCGCAAGAAGATCCTCGCCACGGTGAAGTCGGTGAAGCTCGAGTCGTGGCAGCAGGACGCTCAGAAGAAGGCGATCGCGCAGTTCTCGGCGCCGCCGAAGCCCAAGAAGTAAACGTCTACCGCGCGTGACGACCAGTCGAGCGACCATGCAGGCCACTCGACTAGCCACCCGGTGATCGCGATCGATCACGGACTTATCCGATCGATCGTTCACCGCGGGTTGCGTCTAAAAGTTGGCCCTTTCACTGCACATAGGTCGGTCATGTCGAAAACCACGTTCGAGACGATCGATTCCGCCGACCTCGAGACCGCATCGGGTGGCGTTCACATCAACATGAACCAGCTCTCGGCCCCCGAGCGCTACATCATCTCCCACGAGTCGGGTGGCAGCACCACGGCGAAGAACCCGTCGTCGTCGGCGTTCGGCCTCGGCCAGCTCACGATCGCGAACCGCCGCCACTACCTCGGCGCGAACGCGAACACGACGGATCCGAGCCTCCAGCTGAAGGCGTTCCGTGGTTACGTCCACGACCGGTACGGCACGGCTGCCCGCGCCGAGTCGTTCTGGAAGGCGCACCACTGGTACTAGGCTAGGCTACCGGGATGTATCGCGACCAAACGTTCACGTGTCCCGCGTGTGCGAAGCCACTCCGGCCATATCAGGAGCGGCTCGTTTGCGATGCGTGCGACGGGATCATGGTGTCGCTCGATGACCTGAAACATGCGGTCTTCGACATGACGAGCATCGAGCCCACGTTCGCATGGTTGAAAGAACATCCCGGTAAGCGGCCGTGTCCGCGCTGCGCCGTCGCGATGACCGAGTGCAAGCTCGAGATTCACCTCGGTAACGATCACGAAAAGACCAAGCCGTTGCTCGACCGCTGTGCCGAGCATGGCCTGTGGTTCGACGCCGAAGAGCTCGCGGCCGTGATCGAAAAGATCGCGAGCAAGGGGTTCGGCGGTGGTGTCGGTCGCAAGCAGGTCGCCGGGCGCGAGCCCACGATCGGCGGCGATGGTGGCCGGTGGTCGGCCGTGTTCCCCAATCGCTCCGGCGGTTGGGGCGGCTGGTAACTACCGCGAGCGCGGCAGGTCGATCGTGGTCGTGTGGTTTTCGGCGGTGTAGATGCCGCCGGCTGCATGCACGAGGTCGATGGCTTCGGTTCGCGAGACCGCCACTCCCGCGAGCTCGAGGCGGACCCTGCGATGGTCCTTGGTCGAATAAACCGCGAACAGGACCGGCCCCTTCCGAAAACAATCTTCGATCAGAAGATCTAGGAGGCGCTTCAAGTCGGTCTCGACCATCGTGACCATCAATGGATGGGGCTCGAGCGCGGTCGTGAGCTGCAGCCGATCGTCGTCGGAGCTGGCCGAAATTGCCTCGCGGACGAGGCGGCTTAGATCGATGGGTCTAGCGATCGACACGATTCCACCCTGCGTGGCTACACATCTCATATGTCCATTCACAGTGGATGTAACGAAGTGTGAAGCGGTCGACCTAAGACTTGAATGGGTTCAGCTAAGGACGGTTTGCGCGCTTTAGGCCATCAGATACGGGCTCGTCGTGTCGCGTTGAACATGACGCAGACCGACCTCGGAAAGAAGGCCGGAATCGTCGGCAAATACGTCAGCGAGATCGAGCGCGGCACGCGCGACATCCCGTATTCGACGCTCCACGCGATCGTCGAAGACGGCCTCGGCCTGCACCTCGACATCACGTTCGCGGCCACGACGCGCTCGTCCGGCAAGATCACGGCGCCGCTCCCGCGGTCGGTGGAACAGGTCGCGCGGATGATCGCGGACCTCACGCCGGATGTCCGCGCCACCGTCCTCGCGATGGTGCGAATGGTCCTGCGAATCAGTAAGAAGTAACGCTACTGAATGCCGAAGTTGCCGCTCAACACGAAGTGCGGCGGCGTCAGCTGCAGCGTCGGGTTCACGATACCGAGGCTCGCACCGGCCGGCAGACCGTAGGTCGCCAGCGACGCCGGTAGCGTGAACGACGGGATCGGTAGCGACGGCAGCGCGCCATTCAGCGAGCTGTTGATCACCGATTGGACCAGGTTCGCGATCAACGCCTCGAGCTGCATCTGCTGCGACTGGTTGAGGTTCAACGCATCGCTCGACAGGTGCGTCTCGTCGAGCGTGATGCCCGAGAACGACAGCACGTTGCCGGTCAACGTCACGTTCGTGTGCGCGCGAATGCCGACGGACAGCGACACCGCCGATGCGCTGTTGCCGATCGTGATGTCGACATCGCCGAGATCGAGGCGCACGACGCCGTTGTCCATGTAGGCGACCGGCGGCAGGCGCGCATCGATCGCGACCATCACCGGGTCGTCATCCAGCGAGTGCGGGCCCGGCGGCGTGAAGCCACCGAACTGCGACGCGTCGAGCGTGGCGTGGAAGTAATCCGCGCGCCACAACGCGTGCAGCGCTTGGTTGAGGATGCCGATGTTCGCGGCGACGCCGATCGTGCCACTCACGGCCGGATCCGACAGCACGGTCTGCGGCGGAATCGCGGCGCCGAGCGTCTGGAAGCTGTTGTTGATCGCCGCCGTGAAGCTCGTCGACAGGCCGAACAGCATCCGATTCGTGGTCGTGCTGATCGACGAGAAGCCGGGCGCGAACGCGAGTGCGACGTTGCCGGTGCTATCGATGCGCGGGACGTCGAAGCTGGCGCCGAGCGAGCTCACGTCGAGGTTACCGACGACGCCGTCGAGCACCGCGTTGAAGTTGTTCTGGATGTAGTTCTTCACGAGGTTCGCGACGGCGTTCTTCAGCGTGCCCTGCGCGAGCGGCACGAGGATGTTCGAGATGATCCAGCCGTCGACGCCGTTGAAGTTCGTGCTGATCGAGCCGACCGATACGCTGACCGAGTTCGCGCGCACGGACATGTGCGGCGTACCGCCGACGAGACCGAGGTCGAACGTGGCGGTCACGCTGATCGAGCTGAACGTGACCGGGCCCGAGGTGTCGTAGCCGATGCCCGCGACCGCGCCGTGAACGCGAAGGTTGATGACGGCGTTCGAGATCGTCTCGGTGACCGCGAGCCCGTTCTGCACGAGGCTGAGCGAATCGGTGTTCGGCCCCGGCAACGACGAGCTCAGGTAATCGACCTGATCCGACAACACGCACGTGCACACGCTCGTGAACGGGATGCACACTTGTTGGTCGCACGTGTTCGGGTGGAGCGGGTTCGACGCGCGCAGCGAGGCATCGAGCGTGTCGTGGAGGCCGGCGCTGTTCGCGACCGTGTTCAGCAAGTCACCGAGCGAGTTGATGCCGCCGGCGCGGTTGTGATCGTCGACGGCGTTCGGGTTGAGCTTCAGCGACACGAGATCGCCGAACGCACCACCCGAGTAGCGATTCGCGACGAGGAACGAGCACACCTTCACGGTATCGACGCCGAATTCGTCGGTCGCCTTGATATCGACGAAGTTGATGCCGAACCGCGTCGCCATCGTGGCGCTGAAGTTGCCGTCTGCATCGACCGGCGTATCGGTGCCATTGACCTGCACGCTCATCGTGCCGTTCGTATCGACGGCGGTACCGGTGAACGTGACGTTCGCGCCAGGCGTGAGGTTCAACATCGTCGCATCGCCGGGCGTGCCGCACGTGATGCTCGGACCGAACTGGTTGACGATCAGCTCGGTGTCCGCGCTGACGTCCATGTCCTGATCCGTCGGCGGGCTGACCTGTCCGTGGATCTTGTAGCGACCTTCGCTCGCGTACGAAAAGATGTTCGGCGCCGATTGGTTGATCGGGCCCGGGCCGAGGATCGCGGTGCTCGTGTCGACGATCGTCGCGTCGTCGATCGGGTTGTCGTATTTATCGGCGACCGTATGGATCACGGTAATGTTCGCGTTGATGCCGTACGTCGTCTGATTCGGCGACTTGTCGATCGTCATCTTCGCCGGCAACGCGTGCTTCACGTCGAAGCCGACGTTGTCGCCGGCGAGATCCGGAATCACGCATTGCGCGGCGTAGTGGCCGGCCTTCGTCAGCACCGCATCGAGCTTCGTGATCACGGTGTTCGGATCGACGGGGCTGATCACCAGCGTCGGGATGTAGCCCGTCAACACGGCGTTGTTCTCGTCGAGCACCTGACAGGTCACGGTGAGCTTGTCGCCCGCGACCACCGGGTTCGGAGTGACCGACGTGACGACGCGAAACGGCGTGGACTGTCCGCCGAGCGCCGTTTCGTGGATGTTGTCGCCGCAACTCGCGACGATGGATAGACCTAGCCCGACTGCGAGCGCCCTGAGCTGCATCGTGCGTGAGAATACCGCGACTCGGAAACGCTCACCCGATTTCAAACGTGGCCGAACGCGTCAAGTGCGGTCCGTCTCACGTCCCATTGCGTGCACGCGAAGTCCGCTCAATAAGTCGCCCCACCATCGCCCGAGGCCTGCCGTGAATTCGGCGACCGGCTTGCCATGCCTTACCGGATGATCGGGTCGGAGCGCCGCGAAGCCCGAATGCTCGACGGTAACGCGCGTACCACCGCTCGATGTCGGTTCGAAGAACACATCGACGCGCGTGACTTCGCCGGGCCCGAAGTTCGAGCCGCGCCATTCGAACGCGAGCTTCGCCGGCGGTTCCCACTCGAGCACGCGACCGGTCTCGAAGATGCCGCCCTCGAACTGCTCGAGCAGGCGACCGTCCGCGAACATGATCGTGCCCGGCGTTCGACCGGCAACGCGATACGCGATGCCCTGCCGCCACCACGAGTTCGTCTCTTCCGTGAAGATCTGAAACGCGAGCGCCGGATCGCACGGCACGGTCACCATCGCTCTCGCGCGATCACCGGCGGTCACGTGTTCTCCTCTTCACGTGCGCGGCAAACGCATCGAGTTGGGTCTCCCAGAAGCGCTGCGTCTCTTCGATCCACGACTGCAGCTCGTCGAACTGCTCGCGCCGTAACGAGTAGACGCGAAATCGCGCGTCGTCTTCATGCGATGTTTCGACGAGCCCGCTCGAGCGCAGGATCTTCAGGTGCTTGCTCATCAACGGGCGCGAGGCACCGAGCTCGTCGGCGAGATCGCTCGCGCGCCGCGGCTTGGCCCGCAACAGCTCGACGACCGACCGCCGAGTCGGATCCGCGAGCGCACCGAAAGTCGTATCGAGACTCATGCCTTGCTACGCATGCGTTGCATGAACCACCAGTGATGTCCCTCGTGATCGATCGCTTCGTACGAGCGATCGGACCAGTAATCATCGCCGTAATCGGTAGTGGTGGGCTCCTTCGCGATGATCGCGCCGTGCTCGCGTGCGATCGCGCAGTGCGCATCCACGTCGTCGATGAAGAAGCAGCAGTTCTGCGTGTTCGCGCCGCCGAGCTCCTTCGGGGATTTGGCCCAGCTGCGATCCTTCTCGGGACTTTCGTCGCCGACCATGATCATCGCTTCACCGAGCATGAGCTCCGAATGGACCACGGTGCCGGGCTCGCCTTCGACCTTCAGCTGGACCTCGAAGCCGAACGTCCGGCACAGCCAGTCGATCGCCTTCGTCGCGTTCGTGTATCGCACGCTGACCGACAAGCGCGGCCAACCCTTCGGCGGTGGGTTCTTCGTAAAGGTTGTCATGTTGGTTAACCATTAACTATCCGGTTAACCATGTCAAGCGCGACACCGCATGCGACATCGGTGCGACCGGGCAATCGCCGTCGACGATCGCGCAACCTCGTGATCGATCACGATCCGCGTGTTGGCACTCTCCAAGCAATACCGACGTCCCATGCAGTCAACCCGCCTCCAAACCATCGCCGAACGTCAGCGCCGCAACCGCGTTCGCGACCTCGCCTTCGCCGCGATCGTCGTAATTGCGGGCTCGGCCTCGCTCCTGGCCGTTAGCCAAATCATGTAGGGTGCGCCGGCGATGTCCGCCGGCAAAGTAACCGTCATCGATCACCCGCTCGTGCAGCACAAGCTCACGCTGATGCGTGACAAAGAGACGAGCACCAGCAAGTTCAGGACGCTGCTGCGCGAAATCAGCACGCTGCTTGCCTACGAAGTGTGTCGGGACTTTCCGACCACGCTAATCGATGTCGAGACGCCGATCGCGACGACGAAGGCACCGATCCTCGACGGCAAGAAGCTCGTGTTGATCTCGATCTTGCGCGCCGGCAACGGCCTGCTCGACGGGATGCTCGACCTGATTCCGTCGGCGCGCGTCGGCCACATCGGCCTCTATCGCGATCACCAGACGCTCCAGCCCGTCGAGTACTACTTCAAGGTGCCGGAGCAGATGCACGAGCGCGATGTCATCGTCGTCGACCCGATGCTCGCGACCGGCAACTCGAGCGCTGCCGCGGTCGAGCGGATCAAGCAAACCGGTCCGCGCTCGATCAAGTTCATGTGCCTGCTCGCGGTGCCCGAAGGCCTGCGCGTGTTTCATGCGGCGCATCCCGACGTCCCGGTGTTCACCGCCTCGATCGACGAGCGCTTGAACGAGAAGAGCTACATCATCCCGGGCTTGGGTGACGCCGGCGACCGGATGTTTGGAACGAAGTAATTCCAACAACCTGACGGTTTGTCCGTCAAAACAGATTCCGTGTATACTGGCGACGGTCCGGGTGTGGTGAAGAAAAAAGCCCCTAGTACCGCCGATATGGCAACAACGACAAAAACGGAACCCGCTGCCAACACCGCGTCGAACGCCCAAGGTGAAGCGGCCACGGATCTCGCGCCGGTCGTCGGTGCGAACCTTCGCCGGCTGCGCACGCGCCGCGGGCTCTCGCTCGAACGCCTCGCCCAGATCAGTGGCGTGTCACGCGCCATGCTCGGGCAGATCGAGCTCGGTCAAAGCGCACCCACGATCAACGTGCTGTGGAAGATCGCGCGCGCGCTCGAGGTCACGTTCTCCGCGCTGATCAGTGCCCGCACGCAATCCGGTGCGCTCGTCCTGCGCGCGTCGGAATCGAAGATCCTGACGAGCAAGGATCGCAGCTTCAGCTCGCGCGCGCTGTTCCCGTTCGACGAGCCACGGCGCGTCGAGTTTTACGAGCTTCGCCTCTCGGCTGGCTCCGTCGAAGATGCGGATGCGCATCCGCCGGGCACCACCGAGAACCTCGTCGTCACCACCGGCACCGTCGAGATCGACGTCAGCGGTGACACGCACAAGCTCGAGGGTGGCGATTCGATCTTGTTCGAAGCCGATACGCCGCACGCGTATCGCAACGTCGGCAAGACCGAAGCCGTGATGTTCCTCGTGATGACGTACGCCGAAGAGATCGGGTGAAGCAGGTCGTCGTCGCGCGCTACGGTGCGCCCGTCGAGATCCGCGATACCTACGAGCCCGTTGTCGGACCGAAAGATCTGCTCGTCGGCATCAAAGCGGCGTCGCTCAATCCGATCGACTTCAAGATTCGCGACGGCAAGCTGAAGCTCGTCCTGACCGAGAAGCTGCCGATTCCGCTCGGCTGCGATGTCGCCGGTGTCGTCGAAGCAACCGGCGGCGATGTGACGGCGTTCAACCCCGGCGACGAGATCTTCGCGCGCCTCGACAAAGGCAAGATGGGTGGCCTCGCCGAACGCGTGTGCGTCGACGAAGCGCTCGCGGCGAAGAAGCCGGCAAACGCGTCGTTCGTCGAGGCTGCCGCCGTGCCGCTCGCGGGATTGACCGCACTCCAGGCCTTACGCGAGAAGATGAAGCTCCAGCCGGGCCAACGCGTGTTGATCCACGCCGGTGCCGGTGGCGTGGGCTCGCTCGCGATCCAGATCGCGAAAGCGATGGGGCTGTGGGTCGCCACTACCACGTCGACGAAGAACATCGAGCTCGTCAAACAACTCGGCGCCGATCAGGTGATCGACTACACGAAGCAGACGATCAGCGAGCTCGATCCCGTCGATGGCGTGTTCGATACGCTCGGCGGCGACTCGGAGCTCGCATCGATCGCGATCACGAAGCGCGGCGGGACCGTCGTCGGTGTCGGCGGCTATCCCGATCAAGAGTTTCGCAAGGAACGGATGCCGTGGTTCACGGCGCCCGCGATCTGGTTCCTCACGCGCAAGCGCACGTCGGCGGCGAAGCGCGCGGGCGTTCACTTCACATATCTGTTCATGCGGCCGGATGGCGCGCAGCTGGCGGAGCTCGGTGCGTGGATCACCGACGGCAAGCTGAAGCCGTTGATCCACCAGACGTTCCCGTTCGATCAGATCAACGAGGCGTTTGCCGAGCTCGAGCGAGGTCGAGCGCGCGGCAAGATCGTCGTTAAAATCGACCCGTGAACGCGAGCCCGGCGCTGTGGCTATCGCCGAACGTCGCCACCGTGGTTTTCGACGGCGACCGCGTCGCATAACGAACGAGACCGACGACGAGCGCGGCCGCGCCAACGCCAGCGACGATCTCGCCGAGCTTCGCGCGCGATTCCGCTTTGTCGCGCTGCGCGTTGTAGTCGGCGACCGACGACGCGTTCGCGGCATCGTTGTTCATGTTGTTGCCGCTGATGTAGAGCCCGACGCCAACGCCGAGACCGATCACGCCGACACCGGTCAGCACGTCGCCGATCGGATCGTGATACCAGGGCGAGCTCGTCTCCACCGGCGGCTTCGTCACGACCACGCCGAGCGGCTCTTGATCCACGGCAACGGGCTCGGGCTTCGCCGGCTCGACCGGCTTTGCATCGGCAGCCGCCTTCGCGTCGGCCGCGGCTTGCGCATCGGCAGCGGCCTTCGCCTCGGCAGCGACCTGCGCATCACGCGCGGCTTTCTCGTCGGCGAGCTGCTTCTTGCACTCCTCGAGTTGGTCTTTGACCGCGCTCTTGTTCGCAGCCGGCATCTTCATCCCGAGCAGGCGCGTGTAGAGGTCGCTCGCCTTGTCGCAGTCACCCAACTTGCGCTCGGCCTGCGCCCACGCGAACACCGTCTCGACATCTGCCTCGAGCTGCGCCGACTTCTCGAATGCCGTCGCCGCGCCGGTGTAGTCGTTCTTCTTGTACGCGGCCACGCCTTGATCGAACGCCGCACGCGCAGCTTTGCCACGCGGAACAGCCCACGCCGTGCCGCAGATCAGTGCGAGCGCACCGGCATGAACGGCGAGTCTGCGTCCCATGCTTTGTCCTCTGGTTGCTTCGCGGTTGGTTTCGGGCGCGGCCGTTGTTGCGGCGGCTTCTTCACGACGATCTTAGCCGGTTTTGGTTTGTCCTCGGCCACAGGTGGTGGTGCAGGTGCCGGCTCGACCGGTGGTGGAGGTGTCACGGCCTCTTGTTTCTGTTCGATAGCGGGCGCGGGCGCTGGAGCCGGTGGTGCTTGCTCGGGTTCCGGTGCAGGCTTCGCCGCCGGTTGAACGAGCGCCTCGTTGCCACCACCACTACTCGCGATGTACGTGACGACACCGCCGGCCGCTGCCGCGAGCACGACGAGCGCGACGATCGGACCTTTGCGACGTGGCGCCGCGCGGATGAAGTTCGTCGGCGTGACCGCACGCGGCCGCGGCACGTGCACGCGATCGGTGACGTCGTATTGCGGCGAGATCATCGCCGGCACGTTGCCGTCCACCGCGTGTGAAACGGCGTAGCGAGGATCGACGGGCGTGTGCGTGGCGTCGACGGGCGTGTACGGCTCGCTCGTCGACGATACGAGCGTCCCCGGCGCACCGTACGTCACGGCTCCCGCAGGCATGAGCGGTGGTGCACCCGGAAACGGCGTCGGTGCACGCACGATCGGCTGCGGGACCGGCGGCGTCGGTGCGGGAGGCAGCGGCGGCGCTTCGCGGATCGGCGTGGGTGCACGCGGGATCGGCGTCACCGTCGCACCGGGCATCGGTGCGAGCGTCATTCCCGGCGGCAGATTCATCGGCGACGATGCGCGAATCGGTCGCGTCGCCGTCTGATCCATCTCCGGTGGCGCGGTCATCACCGTCGGATCCTCGACGCCGAGCTGCTGCGCCATCGCTTTGATCTGCGCGCGGGTTTCCGGATCGTTAGGATCCGGAGTCTTGCCGCTTTCGATCAGCGTGCGCACGACATGTTGCTCGACGAAGAACGCGCCCTGCGCCTTCGCGTGATCCCACTCTTCGAGCTTTGCCGGGAACAGCGTGCCCATCAGCCGGCCGAGCGTGAGCGGCGAGATCCGCAGCCGATTCTCGTGCGCGAAATCCTCGAGCGCACCCTGGAGCACCATCGCCGTCGGATACCGTTCGGATGGCTCGCGCGCGAGCGCACGCACGACGAGCTGCTCGAGCGCCGGCGGATATCCGGGCACGAACGTCGACGGCATCGGCACGTCGCGATTGACGATCTGATTCAACACCGCGTACTCGGTCTCGCCGGTAAACGGCGTGCGACCCGTCGTGAGCTCGAACAACAGCGTGCCGATCGAGTAGATGTCGCTGCGGCGATCGAGCGTGACGTCGGCGCGGCACTGCTCGGGCGACATGTACGTGATCTTGCCCTTGAGGCCGCCGCCCGACGTGGTGATCTTGCCTTGCGCCGTGCGCGCGATGCCGAAATCGACGAGCTTGACCGAACCGTCGTAGCTGACGAGTACGTTCGACGGCGAGACATCGCGATGGACGACGCCCTTCTCGTGCGCGTAATGCAGGCCCGCACATAATCCGGCGGCGAGTGTCAGCGCGGCATCGAGCGAGATCGGAACGCCCTGCTCCTGCGATTGCTGCGAGATCCGATCGAGGTCTTCGCCGTGGACGTACTCCATCGCGAAGAAGTACTCGCCGTCGTCCATCCCGATGTCGTAGACCTGCGCGACGTTCGGGTGCTGCAGCGTCGCCGCGAGCCGGGCTTCGTTGAGGAACATCGTGACGAAGCTCTGGTTCGTCGCGAACTGCGGGAGGATCCGCTTGCACACGACCAGCTTCTCGAAGCCTTCGATCCCGACCGTGCGTGCGAGATAGAGCTCGGCCATCCCACCGATCGCGATCTGGCGGATCAGCTCGTACTTGCCGAGCTTGTCGCCCGGACCCAAGTGACGTGTCTGTGGCGCAGGTTTAGCCACCGTCGACAATTGTACTGCAGTACAATGCACCGATGGGCCATCTTGGAGGCACCCTCCTGATCGCGCTCGCTTGCGCGGCGTGTAACCCATTTGGTGATCGCGAATACGCGTGTACGTCGGATTCCCAATGTGGCGCGTCAGGTAAGTGCGCGTCTGGGTTCTGCTCGGCCGCAGATCCGTCGTGTGCCTCGGGATTTCGCTATGGCAACGCCGCTGGCACGTTGTCGAATGTCTGCGTCGGAGACGGGGCGGAACACGACGGCGGACTGACCATCGACGCCAAAGAGTACAAAGACGCGCCGCCGCCTGGCGTCCAATGTTTCGGCATGGGTTTCGGCAAGACCTGCTTCATGGACGCCGACGTGCCCACCGCCGCGGTCACGATCAACACGAACATCGATACCGGCACCGATCCGATGTGCTCGACGAAGGTCATGAACAACCCGCCGTGGTGCGTGATCGCGGGCACGAGCGTGACGGTCAGCGGCAACGCGAACATCACCGGATCCAAGCCACTCGTCCTCGTCGCGGTTGCGGGCGAAGTCGACGTGAATGCCACGCTCGACGCCGCGAGCCACATCAACGGCCAGAACGGCGCCGCGAACGCGAGCGGTGCGGACTGCGATGCCGGTATGGATCCGGACAACGGCGCGGGTGCTGGTGGCAGCTACGGCGCGAAGGGTGGCACCGGTGGCAACGGCGACGCGATGCACGGCCAACCCGGCAACACGAAGCCGGCGGACATGCGCGGTGGCTGCGCCGGTCAGAACGGGAAAGGCGGCACGCCTGGAAACGGCGGGCTCGGCGGCGGCGCCGTGTACCTGATCGCGACGTCGAAGATCGTCGTCACCGGCGCGATCAACGCGTCCGGCTCCGGTGGTCACAAGGCGTCGAACAATGGCAGCGCCGGCGGTGCTGGATCCGGCGGACTGATCGGGCTCGATTCGCCGATCGTGACGAACACCAACGGCGTGATCTTCGCGAACGGCGGCGGTGGTGGCGAAGGCGCGAACAACCAGTTCGGCGGTAACGACGGCAACGACTCGAACAATGGCAACAAGGCCAACGGCGGCAGCGGCGGCACCAACAACGGCGGCGATGGCGGTGATGGCGGCTACGACATGACCGCCGCGGAGAACGGCAAGAACGGCAACAGTGGCGCCGGTGGTGGCGGTGGTGGTGGCGGCGTCGGCTACGTGAAGTTGTTCCAAGCCACGACGATCACCGGTGGCACCGTGTCACCGCCTGCGAACTAACGGATACTCGCGCGCGATGGAAGGTCCCAAGGGAGCTCGTGGTCGGCGCTTCGAAGAGGCGCTCGATCCAGTCGCCGCCGCACTGAACGCGTCGGTCTCGTTCGATCGTCGGCTGCTTCACCACGATGTCGCGGGCTCGATCGCGCACGCCGAAATGCTCGCGGTGCGAGGGCTGATCACGCGCGAGGACTTCGAGGCGATTCGCGCGGGTCTGGCGAACGTTGCCGGGCAGCTCGAGCGTGGCGAGCTCGCGTGGGACGACGCACTCGAAGATGTCCACATGAACGTCGAAGCGCGGCTCGTCGATCAGATCGGCGATGCCGGCCGCCGCCTCCACACCGCGCGCTCGCGCAACGATCAAGTCGCCACGGATCTCCGGCTGTACGCGATCGGCGCCGCCGAAACGTTGATCGATCTGATCGACGAGCTGCGCCGCGCGTTGATCGATCGCGCGCGCGAGCACGTCGACACGCTGATGCCCGGTTACACGCATCTGCAGCGCGCGCAGCCGGTTCGCCTCGCGCACCACCTGCTCGCGTACGAAGCGATGTTCTCGCGCGATCGTGGCCGGATCGCCGATGCCGCGTTTCGCGCCGACGAATCGCCGCTCGGTTCGGGCGCGCTCGCCGGCACGACGCTGCCGATCGATCGCGCGCACACCGCCGCGTCGCTCGGGTTCACGGAGCTGACGCGCAACTCGCTCGATGCCGTTGGTGATCGCGACTTCGCGATCGAGCTCGTCGCGGCCTGCGCGCTGGTCCAGCTCCACCTCTCTCGGCTCGGCGAAGAGCTCGTGCTGTGGGCCTCGCAGGAGTTCGGGTTCGCACGAATCGGCGAGGCCTATTCGTCCGGCTCGTCGCTGATGCCGCAAAAGAAGAACCCGGATCTCGCGGAGCTCGTGCGCGGGAAGGCCGGTCGTGTCGTCGGCGCGTGGGTCACGCTCGCCACGGTCGTGAAGGGCCTTCCGCTCGCGTACAACAAGGATCTCCAGGAGACCCAGGAACCGCTGTACGACGCCGTCGAGACCGTCGCCGCCTGCCTCGAAGTCGCGCGCGGCATGATCGTCACCACGGTGTTCGACGACAAGCGCATGCGCTCGGCGCTCGATGCCGGCCACCTGCTCGCGACCGAGCTCGCGGACTATCTCGTCCAAAAGAAGGTCCCGTTTCGCGAGGCCCACGATATTGCGGGGGCGCTCGTCCGGATCGCCGACCAGCAGGGCAAGACACTCGCGCAGTTGGATCTCGCGACGTTGCGCGCACAACACGCCTCGTTCGACGAGGATGTCCGCGACTGGCTCGATCCCCAGCGCGCGGTCGACCGGCGTGACCTCGTCGGTGGCCCCGCACGCGAGCGAGTGTTGGCAGAGATCGCACGCATCGCCGCCGAACTGGAGTAAGAACGCGGCATGTCCGCGTTCGAATACAAGCAGGGCGAGCTGTACTGTGAAAACGTCTCGCTCGCGTCTATCGCCGAGGCCGTCGGTACGCCCGTCTACGTCTACTCGCGCGCCGAGATCACGCGCGCGTATCAAGCGTTCGATCACGCGCTCGCCGGCACCGATCACGAGGTGTGCTACGCGGTCAAAGCGTGCTCCACGCTCGGCGTGTTGAGCGTGCTCGTCCAGCTCGGCGCGGGTGCGGACATCGTGTCGGTCGGCGAGCTCTATCGCTGGCTGCGCGCCGGCGGTTCGGCCCCGCACGTGATGTTCTCGGGTGTCGGCAAGACCGAAGCCGAGATGAAGACCGCGCTCGAAGCGGGCATCGGTTGCTTCAACGTCGAGTCCGGTGAAGAGCTCGTCGCGCTCGATTCCGTCGCGAAGTCGCTCGGCAAGAAGGCGCCGATCTCGATTCGCGTCAACCCGGACGTCGACGCCGAGACCCATCCGTACATCTCGACGGGCCTCAAGCAAAACAAGTTCGGCGTGTCGATGGCCGAAGCGCCGGAGCTGTTCCGCGATGCGAGCAAGCGCGCGGGGATCGAAGTGATCGGCGTCGACTGTCACATCGGCAGCCAGCTGATCAAGACCACGCCATTCGTCGACGCGATCGCGCGTCTCGTCCAGTTGATCACCGTGCTCGAGAAGGACGGGATCAAGCTGAAGCACGTCGATATCGGTGGTGGCCTCGGCATCGATTACGGCAAGGGCGAGACCGTGCCGTCGCCGGACGAATACGGCGCGGCGGTCAAGAAGGCGCTTGGCCCGTTGCTCGAACGCGGGCTCAAGCTGATGACCGAGCCCGGCCGCGTGATCGTCGGCAATGCCGGCGCGTTGATCACGAAGGTGCTCTATCGCAAGCACAACGAAGAGAAGCACTTCACGATCGTCGACGGCGCGATGAACGACCTCATGCGGCCCACGCTGTACAGCTCGTTCCACCCGATGAAGCCGGTGAAGAATCCCGATCGCGCCGCGATCAAGACCGACATCGTCGGCCCGATCTGCGAGACCGGCGACTTCTTCGCGCGCGATCGCGAGCTACCGGCGCTCGATGCCGGCGAGCTGCTGTGGATCGGCTCCGCGGGTGCGTACGGCTCGGCGATGTCGTCGAACTACAACTCGCGGCCGCGCGCGCCCGAGGTGCTCGTCCACGGCGATTCGTTCACCGTGATCCGCCCGCGCGAGAGCTACGAACAGCTCGTCGCCGGCGAAAAGCTCGTCTAAGGGAACGTGTAGGCGTCGCTGCCCGGTACTTGCTGGGCATTCGTGATGCCCGCGAGCCAGGCCTGCAGCTGCTTCGGATCGTGCGGCAGGCCATAGCTCCAGATCTCGACGGTCTGCGAGTGCGTGACCGCGCATTGATCCGCGCTGATCGTCGCGTTGTTCGCCGTCGTCGGTAGCGTGAACGAAAACCCGGAGTCGATATCGGTGATCTGCGGGACGCCCTTCGCGTTCAACGACACGAGTTGGTTATCGCCGTTCCAGCCGAACAACTTCGACGGCAATTGGAGCGTGCGAAGGACCTCGTGCGCCCAGATCGAGATCGTGGTGGTCGTCCACAACAGCACGCGTCCGGTCTGTCCCGTCACGATCGCATCCGGGATGACCGGCGTATCGAACTCGACGGGCGCGTGACCGATTTCCCAGCGCCACACCTTCGGTTCGGTCGTCTCCATGTACGCCGTGCCGTGCTCGTCGACGGAGATCAACTGGTCGATCCCGATCTCCGCCCGCTCGGTCTTCTGCGTCAGCAAGTCGAAGCGATCGACATGATCGACATACACCGCGTACACCACGTTCGCGCCCGTCGAGATTCGCGTCGGCTTCGGCCAGGCGAGCTTGCCGCGCGGCGTCCACGTCGCATCGCCGGGCACCCACGTCAGGAGCGAGCCATCCTCGTGCGCGACGATCACGCCGTTCGTGCCCCAGCCGTCGTACGCGCGTGCGGGCTCGTAGATCCGGGTGTCGTGCGCGAAGTCGTAGATCACGACGCGATTCATCGTCTGATGCGCGACCCACCGCTCGTCCTTGCGATCGAAGTAGACCGGGCCGCTGATCACGTCGTCGGTGAGCTGCTTCATATCGCCGGTCTTGAGATCGACCACGGCAATGCCGCGCGAGACGTGCTGCATCCACAAGTAGTGGGGCGTGAGCCCGACCACGGTCCACGCGATCTGGAGCTCGCGCTGGATCGGCCGCACGCCCGCGAGGTCCCACACCAACAGATCGAAGTCCGAGGTCAACGCCGCGACGACCTCGCCATCCTCCGACGTGTCGACCCGTGCGAGCCCCTGCGCCTTGCGACCGAGGTTGTAGATGCCGTGCGAATCGACGAGCCGGACCGAGCCATCCTCGATGGCTTGTGCCGTGCCCGCCGCCGTCGCGAACACCATGCCGTACGTGTTGTCGAGCGGCAGATAGCCGTCCTTGCGATACAGGCCGACGCCTTCCCCGGAAAATACGAAGTAACCACCGGACTTCTCCGGCAGCACCGAGAAGTAGCGGCGCTTGCCGGCGACATCGCCGTCCTCGACGATCTTGGTGCCCGCGAGATGCATGCGCGTTGCGCTGTCCCACGTGAACTTCGCGATCGTGTCGCCGCGCAGGTTGTAGAGCGCGTCGTCCTTCGCGAGCGGAACGTGCAGTGCGCCACGGACGAACTCACGCGTGCCGTCCATGTGGCTGACCACGGTCTCGGTCAATTCCGGATCGGCGGTCGAATCCCGGATGTCGGTCAAGAGCACCTTCGGCTCGGCATCCCATCCGTTCAGCTCGACCAACTGGTGATCGTGCGTGACCATCCACGCGCGATCCTCGTGGTTCGAAGACATCTGATCGCTGACGTAGTCGAGCGTGCGCACGACCTGCAGTGTCTTGGTGTCGTAGATATCGACGTCGTGATCGTTCGTGATCGCGATGTGCGTCATCCCGAGCCACGCGTAGCCTCGCGCGCGCTTGCCGTACTTGAACCGCGTACGCACGTGCGACTTGGTATCGACGATCATCACGTCGCCCGCGTTGAACGGTCCGACGAGCACGCGACTGCCATCGCGCGTGACGACAAGCGTGGCGCCGGTCCCCGGTCCGCGATAGCCGAACGGCACGCCCTTCACGAATGCGGACTGCGCCGCCACGCGCGCTTCGGCCCAACGCTTCGACGACAGCGGGATCGTGCGGAGCAGCGAGATCGCCGACACCGGATCGCTATCGCTGAGCTCCAACGCGTGCTGGACGCGCAAGAGGTCCGCGGCGGACTGAGCTTCGGCCTGCTGGGTTTCGGCGATCACGCGCTGTTGTTGGGCGGTGTCGCGTTCGGCGAGCACGCGTCGCACCGACACCACGATCGCGGCCGCCACGACGACGATCGCGATCGCCGAGACCGCGACGGCCGCACGGTACTTCTTCACGAACCGGACGAACCGTTGTCCCGCCGAATACTCGTGCGCGGTGACGAGATTGCCGGTGATGAAGCGCCGCAGATCCGCAGCGAGCTCGCCGGCATCGCGATAGCGATCTTCGGTCTCCGCGGCCATCGCCTTCTTCGCGATCGCGACGAGCTCGGGCGGCACGTCGCTCGGCACCTTCGACCAATCGGCCGAGCGGCCCGCGCCGGCGAGATCGATCATCTCCGTCGCACTCGCCGAGCCATACGGCAACGCACCCGCGAGCACGAAGTACAGCGTGGCGCCGAGCGCGAACACGTCCGCACGCGCGTCGACGGATTCACCGCGCGCTTGCTCCGGCGACATGAAACCCGGCGTGCCCGCGACCGTGCCGGCGCGCGTGAGGCCCTGATCGGTCGACGGAATCGCAGTCGTGCCGTCGTCGCGCGAGCCGATCTCGCGAGCGAGGCCCCAATCGATCACGAGCGTCTCGCCGAACGGACCGACGAGGATGTTCGTCGGCTTGATGTCGCGATGGACGACGTTGCGCGCGTGGGCGAACGCGACCGCATCGCACGCCGCGAGCACGTTCGGGATCAACGCGAGCCGGAGCTTCACGTCCTTGGTGACGCGCTGATCGAGCGGCTGCCCGTCGACCCGGCGCATGACGTAATAGGGCGTGCCGTCGGGTGTGCGGCCGGCGTCGTGGATCGGGACGATGCCCGGGTGCTCGAGCCGCGCCGTGATCTTTGCCTCGCGTTCGAACCGAGCCAGATCCACGGGCGACGCTGACAGCATGTGTTTGATCGCGACAGGACGATCGAGTGCGAGATCGAACGCGTCGTCGACGCGGCCCATGCCGCCACGTCCAAGCTCGCCCCGCGCCTCGAATCTCTGGTCGGGTGGGTCGAACGCACTGGATGTGGTTTCGCGCGGTTCGGGATCCTTCCTAGGATGTCCGCCCCGTTCTACGACCGTTGGAGTCTCCCGATCGTCCACCGTCGACAATGATATCGTAGTGCCATGGGGTTTCGAGCGCTGCTACTGCTCTCGATCGTTGCCGCGTGCGGCGGTGACGACGGGCCCGACGAATCTCGTCAGGGTGGCGACACCACGATCGACGACCGTACGGACATGGCATTCACGCATCCGGCGGCGAACCTCACCGCGGATCAGCAGAGCCAGTTCATGCTCGGCACGAGCCCGTTCGATTTCCGCTGGGAGATTCCGCAGCTCGGCACGCTCTACAACAACGATCGGTGCTTCGGCTGTCACGGCAGCTTCGGACGTGGCCAAGCGCAGATCGGGCCCGATGGCTTCACCGATATCAACGGTCCGCAATCGGAAGCGCTCGTGCGCGTGAGCTTGCCGGCGGGCGAAGGCGATCCGGAATTCCCGGGTGGCGTGGTGCCGGTGCCGGGCTACGGCGATCAGATCCAAGACCACGCCACGGTCGGGCTCGCGGAAGCTGCGGTCACGCTGACGTGGGTCGAACACGACGAGATGTTCGGCGACGGTTCCACGATCACGCTGCGCGCGCCGCACCTGGACATTCGCGATCTCGACGGCAATCAACTACCGGGCGACATGCGCACGTCGTTCCGGATCGCGCCGCCGATCGTCGGGCTCGGCTTGTTGGAGGCGATGGATCTGACGGCACTCGCGGATCCCGACGACGCCGATGGCGACGGGATCTCAGGATCGACGAACACCGTGTGGAACGCCGAGACGAACCAGATGGAGATGGGTCGGTTCGGCTGGAAGGCGAACACGCCGACGTTGCACGTCCAAGCGGCCGCCGCGGCGAACAACGACATGGGCCTGTCGAGCTACATCTTCCCGGATCCGAGCGGCAACAACGACGTCGCCGACGATCAGATGGATGGCATGGCGTTTATGGTGTCGGCGGTCGGCGTGCCGGCGGCGGCACCGCGTAACGCGACAAGCCTCGCACGGGCGCGACGTGTTCGAGGATCTCGGCTGCACCGGTTGTCATCTTCCGACGGTCGTGACCGGCATGTCGTCGGTGCCGCAATTCTCGAATCAGACGATCCATCCGTGGACGGATATGCTGTTGCACGACATGGGCGATGCGTTGACGGACGCGCGCCAGGATTACATGGCACAGGGAATCGAGTGGCGCACGCCGGCGTTGTGGGGGATTGGCATCGCGCAAACCGTAAGGGACAACATCACGTTCTTGCACGATGGTCGCGCGCGCACGTTCGAAGAGGCGATCATGTGGCACGGCGGCGAAGCGCAGGCTGCGCACGATAAATATCAAGCTGCTTCGAAGGCTGATCGGGACGCATTGAGCGCGTTCCTCGGCACGCTTTGATACACTTCGCGGGTGGATGCAGAGGGTGGCGACGACGACGAAGGTCGCCCGACCGAGGCGATGGCGGTGCCCCCCGTCCACGATCCGGTCGGTGCTGATCCGATCGTCGAAGACCTGCCGCTAACGCTCGAGCCCGGCGTCGATGTCGGTGGCTATGTCATCGATGGCGAGCTCGGTCGCGGTGGCATGGGCGTGGTGTACAGCGCGAAGCATCCGGTGATCGGCAAGCGCGCGGCGATCAAGGTGCTGAAGCCCTCGCTGTCGAACAACCCGGCCACGATCGAGCGGTTCATCCAAGAGGCGCGCTCGGTCAACGCGATCGGGCATCCGAACATCGTCGATATCTTCGACTTCGACATGCTGCCGGACGGCCGGCGGTTCTTGGTCATGGATTTGCTGGACGGCGAATCGCTGCGCAAACGCGTGAAGCGCGGGCCGTTGCCGCTGCACGAGATCGCGATGGTGATCGACGAGATCGCGAGTGCGCTCGATGCCGCGCACGCGAAGGGCTTCATCCATCGCGATCTCAAGCCGGATAACGTATTCCTCGTCGCGCATCCGGGCCGGTTCGACGTGAAGCTCCTCGATTTCGGGCTCGCGAAGCTGCTGCCGAATAGCGGTCTGTTGTCGGCGCGCGCGTATCGCACGGCGACGGGCGCGCAGCTCGGCACGCCGGATTACATGTCGCCGGAGCAGTTGCGCGGCGAGAAGGACATCGATCACCGGACGGATATCTACGCGCTCGGCGTGGTGTCGTTCGAGATGATCACGGGGAAGCGGCCGAAGCGGTATGCGGATGGCTCGTTCGATCTCGAGGCGCCGATCGTGACGGTGATCGGGAACGTGGCCGGGATGCCGGGCGAGCTCGCGCAGCTCGTCGAGACCATGCTCGCCGGCAATCGCGAAGATCGGCCATCCCTCGTCGCCGTGCGCGCGGTGATCAAACGGGCGAAGCAAACCCTGCCGAGCATGTCGATGCCGATGCAGGTGGCGAAGAGCACGGGTGAAGAGCTCGCGATTCCGACGCCGGCGGAGATGGGTGCGGCGCCCGTGCTGCCCACGCCACCGGAGCCCGCGCGGAAGCCGACGAATCCACCGCCGGTCGCCGAGCCGAGTGCTGCGGATTCTGCACCCGTGCCGCTGATTCCGATCTCGCGGCCGATGACACCGGTCGTCGTGCAGAAGCTCGCGCAGTACGCGCACGAGGCGCAGGACTCGGGACTGCGGCCGGCCGGATCGCCGATTCCGTCGACGAAGATCGGCGCGGCCCCCGCCCCGATGATTACGCGTACGCGTTCGCAACCGCCGGACGCTTCTGTAAGTCGCAAGAAATCTTCGGGTCGAATGTGGTGGATCGTCGGTGTCGTGCTCGTGCTTGCGGGCGCTGCGATCGCGTTTGTTCTCGTGACACAATAGTCCCCTCGTGGGCCGGTTGACCGAAGAGGACGAGCGTCCGACGTTGAACATCGGGCCCGGCGTGGATCCCGACGACGAGGACACCGCGGTCGAAGGTCGGCAGCTGATGCCGGGCACGAATGTCGGCGGCTACTTGATCGAGGACATGCTCGGCAGCGGTGGTATGGGCGTGGTCTACGTCGGCACGCATCCGTTGATCGGCAAGCGCGCGGCGATCAAGGTGTTGAAGCCGGAGCTGTCGCACGATCCGCTCGCGGTCGAACGGTTCGTGACCGAGGCGCGGGCGGTGAATCAGATCGGGCACCGCAACATCGTCGATATCTTCGATTGGGGCGCACTCGCGGATGGCCGCCACTTCTATCTGATGGATCTGCTCGAGGGCGAATCGCTGCGCGCGCGGCTGACTCGCACGAAGACCGTGCACATCGCCGAGGCGGCGACGATCATCGACGAGATCGCGAGCGCGCTGATCGCGGCGCACGACAAGGGCATCATCCATCGCGATCTCAAGCCGGATAACGTGTTCATGCTGAACGTGCCCGGTCGGTGGCCCGAAGTGCGGCTGCTCGATTGGGGACTCGCGAAGTTGCTCGCGCCGACCTCGCGCTATCGCACGGCCACGGGCTCGATCCTCGGCACGCCGACGTACATGTCACCGGAGCAGGCGCGAGCGGCGGAGACCGTCGACGCGCGCACGGATATCTACGCGCTCGGCGTGATGTCCTACGAGATGTTGTGCGGTGAGGTACCGTTCGTGCGGGCGACCGCGCTCGATACGTTACTCGCGCATACCGAGGATCCGTTGCCGCCGCTCGGGCCGCGCGTGCCGCACGTGCCGGAGGAGCTCGTGCACCTCGTCGAGGGTATGCTCGCGAAGGAGCCGTACTTCCGGCCGGCATTGCAGTCGGTGCAGCAGACGTTGAAGCAGTTGCGCGGAACGAAGATCCCGACGATGACGGCCGCGGGAATCTCGATGGAGCTGCCGCCGGTGTCGGTCGGTGGGGATGCGGTGCTCACGGTCGATGTGTTGGCGAAGCCGCGAACGATCACGGGCACGCTGGCGCCGAAACGCGCGTCGTCGCCGGTCGTGTTGAGCGACAGCATCGACAAGAAGAAGCGCTAAAGCTTGGCGACTTGGATGCGTGCGTCGTTGAACGCCGCTTGGCCGCCGAGATCCGCGTACGCGCCCGGGATCAACGCGTTCGACGTGTAGCCATTCGCGGTGTGCTTGCGCCACAAGCCCTTCGCCAACACGCACACGCCCGCGCGCACTTCGCGCGACACCTTCGCCACGCACTGGACCTCGCCGATGTCGTTCCACGCGCGGATCATGTCGCCCGATGCGATCCCGCGTGACGTCGCATCCTCGACGGAGATCTCGAGCTCGCCCGGCGCGTGACGCAGTTGCCCGAAGTACGAGCTGATCTGCGTGGCCAACGCCGGCGAGATCAACGCGAGCGGAAATGCCTGCGTGCCCGGATCCGGTTTGTAGATATAGAGACCGCCGATCGCATCCCGCTCGAGCGCTTCCGGCACGAGTTGGATACGACCCGCCGGCGGAAACGCGTCGACGAACATCACCGGCCGCGGCAATCCCGGCGGCGCTGCCGTTTGATCGCGATCGAGCTGCGCGCGTAACTTCGGGTTCGTTTCGAACGTGCGATCGACGAGCTGTTGATCGGTCATCGCATCGCCGGGCCGAACCAGATCGAATCGCGCGAGCAATTCACCGAACACCTGGTTGTTGCTCCGCGACTCGCCGACCGGCTCGACCACCGCCGGCGAATCGTACATCCGCATGTTGCCGTAGCCGCGGCGAACCTCGCGATGCTCGAGGAACGATGTGGCCGGTAGCACCAGGTCTGCGAGCTCGCATGTATCCGTCCACACCTGATCGTGGACCACGACGAACAAGTCATCGCGGCGCAGTTGCTCGATCAACCGCTTCTGATCCGGCGCCGTCGCCGCGGGATTGCAGTTGTAGATGTAGATCACCTGCACCGGCGGATCGCGCAGCGTTTCCAACGCCTCGGCGATGCCGCTCATGTTGACGTGACGCGCGGTGTGCTGCGGCTCGCCGACCATGGTCTCGCTCGAGACGGTCCAGTTCGCATCGCCGTTCGACATCGTGAACCCGCCACCACGCACGCCGAACTTTCCAGCGACGGCGGGAATCGCGAGGATCGCGGCGATCGCCGAGCCACCGTTGCGATTGCGCTCGACGCCATATCCCGGTCGAATCACCGCCGGAGACGCCTTCGCGTAGAGCTCGACGAATTGCTCCAGCTGTTCGGCGGAGATCTGCGCCTCGCGCGCGGCAGCTTCGATCGACCACGCGCTCGCTCGCTGCCGGAGCACGTCGACGCCATCGCAATGCGCGGCGAGGAATTCGTGATCGGCGTAGCCGCGCTCGAATAGCGCGTTGATGATCGCGAGCGCGACCGGAAGATCCGCGCCAGGCTTCACCGGCAGATACATGTCTGCACCGTGCGCGAGCGGCACCGCACGCGGATCGATCACGACGAGCTTCGCGCCGCGCTCGCGAGCCCGCTTGATCACCGGCACGAGATGAATGCCGGTGGCCGACGGGTTCACGCCCCACAGCACGATCAGGTTCGCGTGCTCGTAATCTTCGAGCGCGACGCCCGGCATCTTGCCGTACAACCCGCGCGTGGCCTCGGTCGCCGCGGCCGAGCAATACGTCTTGTCGAGCACCGTGGCGCCCATGCGCCGCCAGAACCGTTCGGCGAGCGCACCACCGGTGAGCCAACCGTTCGAGCCGTCGTAGTGATACGGCAGGATCGCTTCGCCGCGCGCGGCACCCATTTTCTCGACGAGGACATCGAACGCCGCATCCCACGTGATCTGCTTGCCGTGCAGCATCGGATGCAGCACGCGATCTTTGCCGTACAGGTGATCGGCGATCTTGCGAACCTTGCCGCAGATCACGCCGTTCGTGAACTCGCTGCGATGATCGCCCTCGACCTTCACGACGCGACCGCGATCGACCGTCACCGACAGCCCGCACAAATCGGGACAGTCCAACGGACACGCGCTGGTCTTGATCTCCACTAGAACGCTCCGCTGACGCCGTAGATCGTCGCCTGCGCCCCCGGCGTGGTCGTGCGATTGATCGACGGCTGTACCGCGATCTTCGGATCATCGATCGCCCGCGTCAGCACACCACCGACGATGAGGCCGGTCGCGAGCCCACCCAGCATGTAATTCGCGGTGCGCTCTTGGTTCGACGAGCTCGTGTTCTGCGCCTGCTGCACGAGGTTTTCCGTCGCGAGGCCTAGCACGATGCCGACGGCACCGCTCGCATCGATCAACGCCGCGCGCGCACGGCTGACCGTGAAGTAGCGTTGCAGGAGCACGCCACCGACCGTGCCCATGCCCAACCCCGACAACACGAGACCGCCCGCGATCTGACTCCCCGGATCGAAGCTCAGCGCGAACAGACCACCCGTCACCGTGCCCCACAGCGCGCCGGAGTTGATCACCGCGGAATCGCCGGGCGTGGGGTGCTTGTAATCGCCGACGAGGAAGCCCGCGACGCCACCGATCACGAGCCCACCACCGATCAGCGACGTGTAGACATCCTGCGATGCACTGCTCGACACCGTGGCCGCGAGCGCACCACCGGCAACGCCACCGATCAGCGACGACGTGATCGACAGCGACGACGTACCGAGCGCGAGCTTCTTGTCCGTCGCGAAGTACACGCCGACGAACCCGACGCCCAAGCCCGCGAGCGTGGCTCCGGTCGCGACGCTCTGACCAGCCGGCGCCGTGATCAACGCGGCCGATGCACCACCCGCGACCGTGGCATACGCGAGCAACTGCCGGCGCCCGAACTGTGCCTCGCGAGGCAGCTCGATCGACAGGTTCGTCTCTTTATCGGGCACGAGCTCGATGTCTTTTTCGACGGTCTCGCGATCACTCGCCTCGACGGACAAGTGGTACTTCGCGCCCGGAAGCTCGGCATCGTAGATCCCGGTCGCAACGAGCTTCTTGTCGAGGAAGATGCGCGCATCGCCCGGCACGGTCTGGATTCGCAGATGCCCGCGATACGGCTCGAGCGTCTCGAAATACGTATACGGCTTGCCGATGTCGGGATGGATATCGCGCTCGATCGGCTTGTACCCGTCGCGCTCGATCACGAGCTTGTACGGACCACCTGCCACCACGAGCTCGTCGCCGGACTTGCCACGCGCCTTCACGACGGAGTCTTGAACGATCGACACCTTCGCATCCGCGGGCGTCGCTTGGATCCGGATCTTCGCCGGCAATTTCTCGAGCACCTGGATGCGCCCCAGGATGTTCTTCTTGTCTTCCTGCGGATCCGGCGCGCACGCGTTCGCCTTCTTCGCATCCGCGGGCATGTCGGTCACGTAGCGCGAGAAGTACGCGATCGCGCGCCCGTACTCGAGCTCGCGTTCGTACGCCTGACCGATGTCCTTCAGGATCGAATAGAACGGGACCTCGCAGTAGCTCTCGACGAGCTCTTGCACCGCGCCCTTGTAGTCGCCGTTCAAGTACAGCGTCTCGCCGCGCGTGTAGTAGTCCGCGCCGCGCCGCAGGAGCTCTTCTTTCGAGAGCGACTTGTCCGGCTCACAGTGATCGATCTCTAACGAGATCGTGTCCTTCGCGAGAAAGCCCGCGTCGCGCGTTTCCGGCTGCGCTTCACCTTCGGCGTGTGCGCGAGCCGAGATCAACAGCGCCGCGAATGTCGCCCACTTCACTGTCCGCCAGGATAACCCGTTAGCTCGCCACCGGCGGTACCGGAGTGCTTCTGTGCCGCCGATCCACTGCCTGTGCCGGTCGGTACCAGATGCTTCTGTTGCACACCCTTCGGCAGCTTCTTCAGCGGAATCTTCAGCGTGGAGTTATCGCCGCGCTCCTCGGGATTGATCGTGGTGGTGCCGTCGAGGAAGCCATCCTTCTGCACCGTGATGTGAACCTCTTTGTTGGTCTTCACGAGCGGCAAGGTCACCGGCGACGGACCCATGTCTTCCGACTCGCGAAACACTTCGGCGCCCGGTGGTTCCGTGACGATCGTGATCGAAATCTTTTCGACTTCCGGCTCGACGAATGCGTCCACCGTGATCGGTGGCGGCACGGTTCCCTGCACGGCCGCGTCTTTCGGCGCGATCGCTTTCTTGTGCTTGTCGCCGCTGTTCATCAGCATCACGACCGCGATCATCACGATGCCGATCGCGAGACCGATGCCACCGATCGCCCACGCGATCTTGGGAATCTTCGGCGTGGGCAGCTTGCGCCGCGGGCCCGTGATTCGCGCGCGCTCCGTGGAGTGCGTGGGATCCTCGAGCACCGCCGTCAGATCCTTCAGCATCGCATCCGCGTCGACGTAGCGATCCTTGCGATCCTTGGCCATCGCCTTCGCGACGATCGCTTCGAACTCTTCGCTCAGCTCCGGGCGAATCTCGCGCAGCGGCTTCGGCGATTCGTTCAGCACCTGCGAAATCACCGAGAGGTAGTTCGTGCCGACGAACGGCACGCGCCCCGCCGCGGTCTCGTACATGATCACGCCGAGCGCGTAGATATCGACGCGGTGATCGAGATCCTCGTCGCCACGCGCCTGCTCCGGCGACATGTACAACGGCGTGCCGAGCACCATACCGGTCTGCGTGAGCCGCTGCTGCTCTTCCTCTTCGTTCGTCGCGCGCAACGACTTCGAGATGCCGAAGTCCACGACCTTCACGAAGTCCTGCTCCTTGCGCTTCAGGAGGAACAAGTTCTCCGGCTTGATATCGCGATGAACGATGCCCTTCGCGTGCGCGGCCGCGAGCGCCGACGCTGATTGCGACGCGATCCGGAGGATCCGTTGCTCGGGCAATTCGTGCTCGCGCGCGAGACATTCCGCGAGCGACTCGCCCTCGAGATACTCCATCACGACAAACGTGCGGCCGTCGTCGGTCGAGCCGATGTCCGTGATGTCGATGATGTGCTCGTTGCCGATCGACGACGCGAGCTGCGCTTCCTTCTTCAGGCGCGCGACGATCGGTTCGCGCTGCGCGTACTTCTCGAGCAACACCTTCACCGCGACGCGCTTGCCGATCAGCGTGTGCGTGGCTTCGTAGACCGCGCCCATGCCGCCCTGCCCGACCTTCTTCGTGACGAGGTAACGACCCGCGAGCGTAGCGCCCACGATCTCGCTGGTGTTTTGCACCGGCGCCGAACGCTCGACTGCACCATCACCGACCTCGGTCGGCGTCATGCGCGGGTCGATGGTTTCGCCCATCGCGTCGACCGCGTTTGACGTTGGCTTTTCGCCCGTGTCAGCCGGCATCGTTGGGCAGCCCCATCTAAATCGTAGGAGCGATCGCCAAGTTAGTCAAACGATCGCAGGGTCTTAGATGACCGAAATAGCTCGCACTTTGCCGCATGTTCGAATGTCACTTGCCTATATTCGAATAGTGGAATATTAATTAGCTCATGCAGCCGGTCCGTGCGGATTTGTTCCGCCTTTTGGGTGATGAAGATCGCCTACGGCTGCTCGCGCTGTGTGCCGAAGAAGAGTTGACCGTCGGCGAGCTCGGCCAGTTGCTCGACGAAAGTCAGCCGCAAATCACGAAAAAGACCCAGCCGCTGCGTGAGGTCGGATTACTCGCCGCCCGCAAGGATGGTACGCGTACCCTACTCAAGTCGGTGTTGGCGGAGGACGTGGTGCTGGACGCGGCGGTGCAGGAAGGTCGGCGGTTGTGCACGAAGGACGGTTCGCTCTCGCGAATCGCCCGCGTGGTCTCGCAGCGTGAAGAGCTGTCGAAGAAGTTGTTCGATACGACCGAAACGCCGGTCACGACCGAAGCCCATCCGAGCGAGCTCGCCGCGTGGTTGCCGATCTTCGCGCCACTCTTGCCGGGTCGTGCGCTCGCGATCGATGCCGGCACCGGTGATGGCGCGCTGTTGCCGATCCTCAGCCCACTGTACGAACGCGTGATCGCGGTCGATCGCAGCGCGGCTCGGCTCGCGCGATGTGCCGCGAAGATCGCATCGCTCGGCCTGACGAACGTGCGCCTCCGCGAAGGCTCGATCGAAGATCCGGCGCTCGGCGCGGACATCGCGAAGGCGGATCTCGTGATCATCTCGCGCGTGCTGCATCACCTCGGTCGCCCGCAAGATGCGATCGCGGCGGCGAAGCGGCTCGTCCGTCCCGGCGGTCATCTCGTGATCGTCGATTACCAACTTCACGACGACGAATCGCTGCGCGAGCACGGTCACGTCTGGCTCGGGTTTTCACCCGACAAGCTCGCGTCGTGGATCGCGGACGCTCACCTCACACCGATTACGACTCAGGCACTACCAACCCCGCATCACCCGCCGCTTCTATTGGCGGTCGGTCGAAACTAACCAGCAGGAGACATCGTCATGGAAACGCGTCAGGAATTCCCCGCATTCAAAGTCAAAGACATGAGCCTGGCCGAGCTCGGCCGCAAGAAGATCCGCATGGCCGAGAAGGAGATGCCGGGTCTGATGTCGCTCCGCGAAGAGTACAAGGGCAAGAACCCGCTCAAGGGCGCGCGCATCGCCGGTTGCCTCCACATGACGATCGAGACCGCGGTGCTGATGGAGACGCTCGTGTCTCTCGGCGCCGAAGTCACGTGGACGTCGTGCAACATCTACTCGACGCAAGATGAAGCCGCCGCCGCGATGGCGAAGGCCGGCATCCCGGTGTTCGCGTGGAAGGGCGAGAACCTCGAGGACTACTGGCAGAACATCGAGTCGCAGCTCACCGCGTTCCAAGGCGGCAAGGGTCCGAACCTGATCCTCGACGACGGCGGCGATCTCACGCTCCTCGTTCACATGGGCGCGAAGGCGGAGAAGACCGGCAAGGCGCCGGATCCGAAGACCGCGACGAACGAAGAGATGCGCGTCATCTACTCGGTGCTCACCGAGTCGCTGAAGAAGTCGAACACGCGCTTCTCGACGATGGCGACCGAGATCAAGGGCGTCTCGGAAGAGACCACCACGGGCGTGCACCGCCTGTACGAGATGGCGAAGAAGGGCGAGCTCCTGTTCCCGTGCATCAACGTGAACGACTCGGTCACCAAGTCGAAGTTCGACAACCTCTACGGTTGCCGCGAATCGCTGTTCGACGGCATCAAGCGCGCGACCGACGTGATGGTCGCGGGCAAGGTCGTCGTCGTCGCCGGTTATGGCGATGTCGGTAAGGGCTGCGCGCAGTCGGCGCGTGGTCTCGGCGCGCGCGTGCTCATCACGGAGATCGATCCGATCTGCGCGTTGCAGGCGGCGATGGAAGGCTTCGAAGTCGTGACGATGGAAGAAGCGGCCCCGATGGCCGACATCTTCGTCACCGCGACGGGCTGCTTCGACGTGATCCGCGCCGAGCACTTCCAGGTGATGAAGGACGAAGCGATCCTCTCGAACATCGGCCACTTCGACAGCGAAATTCAGGTCGCGTGGCTCGAGAACAACAAGGAAATCACCGAAGAGAACATCAAGCCGCAGGTCGATCAGTTCATCTTCCCGAACGGCAAGCGCATCACGCTGCTCGCTCGTGGTCGCCTCGTGAACCTCGGCTGCGCGACGGGTCACCCGTCGTTCGTGATGTCGAACTCGTTCACGAACCAGACGATGGCGCAGCTCGCGCTGTGGGCGAACGCGAACAAGGGCTCGGATGACATGACGGGCATGAAGTTCGAAGCCGGTCACGTCTACGTCCTGCCGAAGAAGCTCGACGAGAAGGTCGCGCGCCTCCACCTCGCGAAGGTCGGCGTGCACCTGACGAAGCTGTCGAAGGAACAGGCCGATTACCTCGGCGTTCCGGCGGACGGCCCGTTCAAGCCGGACCACTACCGGTACTGAGACGAGGCCTAGACGTCGTCATAGACGTAGACCTGGACATGGACCGCCGGCCGACCTCGCGTTTGTGCCGGCGGTCGTGTTTTCGGACGAGCGCTCGACTGCGAAGCCGAGATCGGACGCAGGTTGCGCATCTTCGAACCCGCGAGCGACCGGCCGATTGCGTTCGTTTGTGCTCGGTCCAGGTCTAGGTCTAGGTCTAGGTCTAGGACGAAGACCAGGTCTAGTTACGTCCGCCAAAGCCGACGTAGACATTCACGAGAGCCTCGAGCTCGGGCGATTGGCCCAGCTCGAGGTTTTCGCGTTTGATGACACCGAGGCCGCCTTCCCAACCGAAGCGCGTGCCGTTGTCGCGAACGATGTACTCGCCGAGCATGAATTCGGCGCCGGAGTCCGCGTTCGGGCCGGCGAGCTTCGCGCGAACCGCACCGTACATCGCGATCCGGATGTGAAAGCCGCGACCGTATTCGTCGGTCGAGCTGCGCGTGGCCCACAGCTCGCCGCGCACGCCGACACCGAACTGACTGCGCGCGCGCTCGTCGTTCATGTAGAAGCCGGCGAAGATCTCCGGCACCGCGCGAAACTGATGATCGCCCAAGCCGGCCGGTGGAATCGGTAGCGCGCGATCTTCGAACGACAGCGTGAGCCGACCGCCGCCCCAGAGGTTCGCAGGTTGATCGGTCGCGTTCGCGTAACTGGTCGCCGCGAACGTGCCACCGATCCACAACACCGGATCGCAATCAGCGTGTGCGGCTGAAGCGGTTGCTACCAAAACCCCGACGACGGCGATGGCGATGCGCACGGGCTCGACGGTAGCAGGTCAGGGCTCGTCGATCACGTGACAACTCGGCTGGTCCACACAACGCAGTGTTGATGGATCGCAGGACTGCGAGATGCACTCGATGCCGTCACCATCGCAGGGCTCGCCGTTTTCGCGCGCGGGTTCGCACATGCTCGCCGAGTCGCAATAGGACTGGAACTCGCCGCACGATCCGAAGCATCCAGTCCCGTTCGGCGGGAGCAGCGCGCATTTCCCAGTCGATGCGCACGTATAGAGCGGTGACGCGCACGGGTTCTGCGAGTCACACGCTTCGCCGAGGAGCTTTACCGACCGGCAGATGTCCTCGCCCGCGTGACAGTACGTGCCTTCTTCGCCGCATCGCCCCGATGCAGAACACGGCTGATCGCGGAGCGGTGCGGCATTGCACGTGCTGGACTCGAAGTCGCACTGGAGGCCGTACGCGCAATCGCTCGTCTGCGAGCAATGCTGCCCCGAACCGACGAGCGGCTGACACGTGTTGACGGTCAGATCGCAGTGCGTGCCGAGCGCGCAGGGATGCAGCGTGTCACACGCTTGGCCGGGCAGATACGACGTGGGTGGTGCCGGACCGTCGACGCAGGTTCCGGAGCAACACGCCGTGCTCGACGAACCGACACAGTCCGAGCAGATGCCGCTCCGGCACTCGATGTTCGCGTTGCACGCCTTGCCCGCGGTCACCGCGCCGATGAAGAACGGACCTGCACAGACGAAGTCGACTTGGCGCGCGGTCTCGTCGCTCGGATCGCACGACTCGTTCGCGATCGCGGCGAAGCACTTCGCGACGGTGTTGCCGTTGTAGATCATCGAGCCGTGGTTGGCCTCGTCGATCAGGCCGAAGCCGAGTGGAAACGCGCCGACGTTCTGCGTCACGCACGACTCGACATCGACCGCTTCATGACACGCGACGAGGTGCGTGCAGCGTGCGGTCTGGAACGCGGTCGCGACATCTTCCATCGCGACGTACGGCGACGTGCCGTGATCCTTGTCGCCACACGCGACGAGCAGGCACAGGATCAGTTGCAGTCGCTGCATGTCGCGTACTCGTCGCACCAACCGGAGGCGCACGCGTCGTTATCATTGCACAGCGCGCCGGATTTCGACCACGGCACGCAGATCGGTGGATCGTGATTCATCACGTCGCAGTACGTCCCGTAATCGGCGCAGCCTTGGCCGCACGGCTGATTCGTCGACGATAACGCCACGCACTGATTCGTGGAGCCACACGCGAGGCCCGGCGCACATCCGGTCGCGCCGCACGACCCACCGACGGTATTCGGGATCGGGATGCACATCCCGGTGTTCGCGTTGCAACCCGTCGAGATGTCCGCGCACACGCCGGTGTTCGCGCAGCTCGTCGGATCGGGTCGCGCGCAATGCAACGAGAAGTCGCAAAACAGACCGTCGGCGCACGTGTTCGGGACCGCTCCGCCATCGAGGACCTGGCCCGGGCAATCAGCGCCTTCGGGCGAGAGCGGTTGGCACGTCATGGTCGTGGCGTAGTCGCACTGCAGGCCGGCCGCGCACGTGACGTTGCCCTTGCAAGATGCACCGAGCGGCGCGTTCTTCACCGGCGCAGTTCCACTCGGACTGTCGACGCACATGCCCATGCAACATTCGTCGACGACGTTGCAGGTCGCGCACGCACCCGAGATGCACGCATCGTTGGTTTCGCACGCATCGCCGGTTTGACCGCGCGCGGTAATCGCGGCCTCGACGCACGTCGTGATCGGATCGCGCACGGCGACATCGAACGGCGAGCACGATGCATTGGCGACCGCGGCGATGCATGCATCGACCATCCCGCCGTCGTACGCGAGGTGATTCGCGTAGAGATCGTTGATCAGCATCGGGCTGATCGAAGAGCGGAGCGCATCCGTCGTGGTGGCCTCGCACGTCGCTTGATCCGTGACCAACCCGCATCGCACGAACCGCTGGCACTCCGCCACGTGGTAGCGCTGCTCGACTTCGTTCAACGGTGTGTACGGAACGTTCGACGGTCCGTCGTGATCCGCACAGGCAACGAGGCCGAGCAACAACACCCAACGCCGCATCCGGCGAGCGTATCAGCGTTTGACGAGCCGCTCGACCCGGCCGAACACCGCACGCGCCGCGTCGAGCCGTTTCGCGTACAGGCCCATCGCGTGCTCGAACACCTGGTCGTACCGCTTCATCGCGAGCTCGACATCACGGCCGTGCTGCCGGAGCACGGTGCCCGCCGTGATCACCGCCGCACCGACGCCGACGCGCATGATCGCATCCATCGACGGCGCGAACCCGGCAACCCCGAGCGCTTGGTCGCGTTGCGATTCGCTCGGTTGCGTCTGCTTCGCGATCGGTTGCCACGGATCGACGATCTCTTCGATCCACTCGTACCAGGGGATCTTCGGCTTGTAGAGGATCTGGCGGATCTTGTAAGTCGTGCACGCGCCGAGCGCCCCGCGGAAGTAGCTATCGGCGAGCTGACCGAAATACGGATAGCTGCCGAAGTCGTACGCGGTGAAGTCGCGCGCGTGGAGCTCCTCGCGCAACTGCGAAGTCTGCGCGAGGTCGAACAGCTGGTGCCAGATGATGAACGTGTGGCGGTTCGCCGGGATCAACCAGTAGATGATGTTGCGGTAGTAGTGCTGGATCAGCTGGTAGTCCGTCACCGGATTGTTGGCGACGTAGAAGCCGTGTTTCTTCTGCTGGTCACCCGCCGACAGACTGATGTTCTCGAGCAAGCGATCGCCGGTGAGGTTGATGTTGAAGAAATGGTGCCAGGTCGAATCGACGACGACGCGTCCCTTGCCGACGCGATGTCCATCCCACGCGCCGATCACGCCGAACACCGTCGGGTTCGTCGGATCGTAGTGGGGATCTTGGCCGTTCGAAAACCCGGCATCGAGTGGATCGATGTACGGCGTCGCGTGCGCGGTCACCGAACCCGTCGCGACCACTTCGGGTGCGAGCGGAGAACCTTCGTAGTCGGGATACTCGCGTCCGGTCACCGGACCACTGCCGTCGTCGAACGAGAACGACTTCGTCAGATCCGCGGGGACCTCGCACGTGCCTTCGTGCATGTGATCCGGCAGCTTGTCGACGATGCCCATCGGCGAGCACAACAGCGGATGCGGCACGCGCGCCGTCGCGGGATAGCCCTGGCGAACGGTGAGGCCGGCGCCGTACATCACCGGATCGATCGTCTGCGGAACTTCGTCCGATTGATCCTCGAACACGATCGTGTTGTCGTCGCCGGATACCAACGTGTCGTGGCGATCGGCGGAAGCGCCCGACGGTGCGAGCGGCGCATCGGCCGGTTTCGCCGGGTTCGTGGCATCCGTCCACCAGCGCCGCATGCTGCGCACGCGCGGCAGGATCCCCGCGAGCTGCGAGCCGAGGTTGTAATGATCGCCGGTGCAGAAGAACCCGCGGCCGGATTCCATGAACTTCGCGATCGCCGCGGCCTCTTTGATCGCGGTCGGATCCGTCGGCGTCGGCTCGTGCGAGATCTGCGGGAAGAACAGGATCATGTCGTAGTCCATGATCGTGCGCGTCGCACCTTCGAACGTGTGCGACTGATCGAAGCGAAACCCCGCGATGTCGGCGTTGCGATCCTGCAAGAAGTCGTGCGTGTTGAGCGGCGGCGTGTCGAACGTGTCCGCCTGCGTTCGCATCGCCTTCACGACCTCGAGCTGGAAGCCCACCCATTGGGTCGACTCCAACACCGTGATGAACTCGCCGAGGTGAAACGCGAACGCGACTTTCGGATCGCGCGCGCGCGCATTCGGTTGCGTCTTCCACACGCCGAAGCCACCGGTGTTCACACCCGGTTCGTCTTCGGCAACCACCAACACGCGAACGATCTGCATGCCGCTTGAACGCAGCGTTGCGAGTTTCTTCCGTTAGATCGCCATCGATCGCCGCGCGTACACTGCACGCGCCGCCTGACGCCGCTTTGCATGCAGCTCGAGGGCGTGCGCGAGCACGTGTTGGTAGCGCTCGATCACGAGGTCGTCATCGCGTCCGTACGATCGCAGTTGCGTAGCGGCCGCGATCACCGCGGCACCGACATGGATCGGATCCATCTCGGGAGCGAGTCCGAGCGCTTGGGCGAGCCGCCCGAAATAGAAGTAACTGCCGAGATCGTAGGCCTCGTAATCGCGAGCCGGGAGCATCTCGCGCAGCCGCGAGCTCTGAGCGAGATCGAACAGCTGGTGCCAGAAGATCGCCGTCTCCATACCGTCTAGACGACGACCCCGCCGAAACTTCCCGCTAGAATCAGTCGCCGCGGCGATTCCGTTTGATTTCAGCGCGATGGCGCTTGTCCTGGACCCGGCGGGCCTTCTGGCGCTGGCTTACCTTCGTGGCTTTTCGCGGCTTTTGGCGAAACAACGCAGCGCGGACGATCAGCGCGAGCTTGTCCAACGCGTCCTCGCGATTCTTGATCTGATCGCGCGTGCGTTGCGAGGTGACGATCAACGCGCCGTCACCGGTCAGCTTGCCGGCGAGGTTCTCGAGGATCAGCGCACGATCATCTTCCGACAACACGGTCGAAGTCGCAGGCGTCCATCGCAGGTCGACCTTCGAGGAGACCTTGTTGACGTTCTGGCCGCCGGAGCCACCAGACCGCGCGAACGCGAATGTCAGCTCTTGCGCTGGGATCGTGATCCCAGGTTGAACAAAGACATCGCGCACGACACGTTCACGGTCCCGTGATCGACTTCTTCGACCGGCGCTTCGGCGGCGCCTTGCCGGCTTCTTCGTACACGCGGAGCTCGGTCTCGGCCGTGGTCTGCACCGCTTCGAGATAGAGCGAGGTCAACGCGATGTGATCACCGCGCAGGGCTTCGTAGTACCGCTGGCGATCGATCGAGTGGATGATCGCGATCGGATAACCGCCCTCTTGGAGTAGCTGGTTCGACGCGATGCGAATCGTCCGACCGGACTCCTTCGCCCACGGAAAGATCGCCATGAACTTCGAGTGAAGCGTGGCGACCTTCTCGATCACGTGCAGATCTTTGGTGGCCGGCTCGTCGATCCACTCGCCGAGCTTGCGCATCGCGGGGAGGATTTTCTCCGGCGCCGCGATGTCGTGATAGTAGAGCCGGTGGAGCGGGTTCTCTTTGCGGAACGGGAGGCCCTTCGCCTTCTCTTCCGGCGCGAGGATCGAATAGATCTCGCGGATCGTGTCGAGCTTGAACGGCTTCTTCTTCTGATTCGCCGCGTTCTCTGCCGCGAAGTTGCACGCGTCATCGAAGCGACGAATTTCGTCGTAGCTCGGGATCAGCGATGGGTCGCTGATGATCGTGGGATCGACCGCTGCTTTGATCTCGCTGTAGCTCAACACCTCGCCTTCGAGCGCGGCATCGTGGTGGATCAGCGAGATCCGGAGACGGTTGTTGAACTCCTGGCGCGCGACCTGATTCGCCGTTGGCAATACAGCGCGCCACGCAGTGACGGTGCGTTCGACCTCGCTAAAGCGAGCATCGATGTCTTCGGTTTCCTTGTACCTGAGCACCTTTAGATCCTCTCCAGAGCCGCTGCGAGTCTACGAGCCACCATCCGGATCGTCAAGTTTGGCCCGCGACACTTCCTTACATCAGTTGCATATGGATTGCGCATCAATCGCAAGATTTCTGCAAACTTGCGGTGTCGCGTGGTACCGAAGCCATGCATGGACTTCCAGCACGAATCGGTGCTGCTCGCGGAGGTACTCGAGTACCTAAGTCCGCGAGAAGGTGGAGTTTATGTCGATGGTACGACGGGTGGCGGCGGGCATCTCGCGGCTGTGCTCTCAATACGAGGCACGCGGGCGATCGGGATCGATCGCGACGAGATGGCGCGCGAAGCCGCAGGCAAGCGATTGGAATCGTTCGGAGATCGGGTGAAGATCCTCGCGGGTCGCTACTCCGAGATGAAGCGGCTCGTGACCGAGCAAGTGGATGGAATCCTTCTGGATATCGGCGTTAGCTCGCCACAGCTCGATCGCGCCGAGCGCGGCTTCTCCTTTATGAAGGAGGGCCCGCTCGATATGCGGATGGATCCGAGCTCCGGTCAGACAGCCAGGGAGCTGATCGACGAGACCGACGCGGACTCACTCGCCGACATCATCAAGGAGCTCGGTGAAGAACGACACGCTCGCAAGATCGCGTACGCGATCAAAGAGGCGCGCGCATCGACCACCACGGAGCTCGCGAAGGTGATCGCCGCGCAGATTCCGATGCGCGAGCAACGTCAGAGCACGATCCATCCCGCCACGCGTACGTTTCAAGCGCTGCGGATCGCGGTGAATCAAGAGCTGACCGAGCTCGAGACGTTCCTGGGCTTCTTCGCGGATCTCCTGAAGCCCGGTGGGCGGTGCGTGGTGATCAGCTTTCACTCGCTCGAGGATCGGCTGGTCAAGAACGCGTTTCGCGATCTCGAATGGACGACGTCCTTGCCCGAGCGCTACGCGATCGAACAAGGCGAGCGCGTGCACCCAGTCGTCGAAGTGCTGACGAAGAAGCCGGTGATGGCGACCGAGGCGGAGGCCGAACGGAATCCGCGCGCCCGATCGGCTCGGTTGCGCGCATGCGTTCGAACCGACGCGCCTAATCTCCCGATCCAGCGCTAGGCGGCGCCGGGTCGGACTCTTTCGCGGGCGGCGTGCCCTCGGGAATCGTCGCCGGGTCCAGGCAAGCCCGAATCACGCTCTCGTGCAGGAATCGCCGATACACGCGATCGTTCAGGTCGCGAATTCGGGGCTGAGCCGCCTGGACCGACGCGCAGTCACCCGCACGCGCGGCGCGCTTCGCCTCTTTCGCGATGTCCATCGCCGATTCGAACGCGCGTTCTTCCGGCGTCGGCACGTACAGCGTGGGCTTGTTCACTTCGGCATCGACCGCGGCATACAAGAACGCGCCGGTCAGGCTGATCGGCACGAACACCACCCCGCCGCGCAGGATGTCGGAGTCGTGACTCGGCACGAGCTCCGCGGTCGCAACAGTCGCGAGAATTCCGAGCAGACCGGCCGCGAGCGTCACCTCACCCACGCGATGAACCGTATGGGCCTGCGCGCCCGTACAGCTAGTCACGACAGCGAGGGCGAGCGGAGCCAAACGCACACCACAAGTATGCCTTCAAAAAATTGCCTCGCGAGTCCCGCGGCGTTGTAGTGGACCGACCCGGATGAATCAGGCGCGCTCGCTCTATCGGTTGTTTCAGCGAGCGGATGGCGCTGCCTCGGTGCGGTCCGTGATCGTCGCGATGATCCTCGTCGCTGCTGCCCTCACCACCGTCGGTGTGATTCGCGTGAAGCGCGAGCACGAGGTGTTAGAGCTCGGCTATCGGCTCGCGAAGCGCGCGGACACCGTCAAGCAATTGACCGAGGTCCATCGCAAGCTCGAGCTCGAGCGCGCCACGTTGACTGCGCCGGATCGGATTCGTCGCCTCGCCACGCAGCTCGGCATGACACCGGTCGCGCCGGATCGGATCCGGATCGTGTCCGCGACCGAAAAGGTGGCGCGTGAGTAAAAAGATCAAGCCGATGACACCGGGCGTGTCGTCGGGTGCACGCACGCGCGCGTATCTCGCAGGTGCGGTCGTCACGTTCGGTTTGTTCGGCGTCGGCATGCGCGCGTGGGCGTTGCAAGTCGATGATGGCGATCGCTATCGCGCACTCGCCGAGCGCCAGCACGAGATGCGGCTCGAGATTCCGGCACCGCGCGGTGAAGTGCTCGATACGCACGGCGCACCGCTCGCGGTATCCGCAGAGGTCGATTCGATCTGGGCGAATCCGAAAGACGTGAAGGATCTCGCGACCACGGCGGAGACGCTCGCGAAGCTCACCGGCGCGGATGCCGCGCAGCTCGAAGCGAAGCTCGCGAGCGATCACAAGTTCACGTGGCTCGCGCGGCACGTCGATCCGTCGGTCGCGAAGAAGGTCGCAGCGGCGAAGCTGCCGGGCATCGAGCTCGCGAAGGAACCGCGGCGGTGGTATCCGGCGAAGTCGATCGCGGGTCCGGTGATCGGTCGCGCGGATATCGACAATCGCGGCCTCGACGGCATCGAGCTGTCGATGAATGAAGAGCTCTCGGGCAAGCGCGTCGCCGTCGATGCGTTGCGCGATGCGCGCGGTCACACGATGCTCGCGGAAGGCGTGGCGCCGACCCAACCGGGCGCGACGGTGAAGCTCACGATCGATCGCAGCATCCAGGCGATCGCGGAAGATGCGCTCGCCGAAGCCGTCGCGGTGAACAAGCCGAAGGCGGTCGTCGCGGTCGTGCTCGAGATCGGGACGAGCCACGTACTCGCGATGGCGAGTTATCCCTCGTACGATCCGAACACGGGCGATTCGCACGGCGCGCGCAACCTACCGGTGACGGATGCGTTCGAAGCCGGATCGGTGATGAAGATCTTCTCGGTCGCGTCCGCGCTCGAGGCCGGTGTCGTCAATCCCGATACCGAGTTCCAGATCGGCAACGCGTTCTACGTCGGCGGCCGGGCGATCACCGATCACGAGTTCGACGCGTATCTCACGACGACCGGCATCATCAAGCGCTCGTCGAACATCGGCGCGGCGAAGATCGCGCTGCTCCTCGGCGCCGAGAAGCTCTACGACAATCTCAAGCTGTTCGGGTTCGGCGCGAAGTCGCAGATCGAGCTGCCGGGCGAACGCCAGGGCATGCTGCGCAACGGCAAGAACTGGCGCGAGATCGATCTCGCACACATCGCGTACGGCTACGGCCTGACCGTGACGCCGCTGCAAGTCGCCGCCGCGCTCGCGACGATCGGTGACAAGGGCATGTATCACGAGCCGCGTATCGTCGAAGAAGTGCGCGATGGCGATGGCAACGTCACGTACAAGGGCGAGGGTGCCTCGCATCGCGCGGTGTCGGAAAAGACTGCCGCGAAGATGATGAAGATGCTCGAAGCGGTGTTCGACAAGGGCGACATCCACGGCAAGGGCGCGGGCACCGCCGCGGCGTTGCAGGTCGTCGGATTCAAGTGCGCGGGCAAGACCGGCACCGCGTACAAGTTCGATACGGTCACGAAGTCGTACGGCAACAAGGATCACTACATCAGCTCGTTCGCGGGCATCGCTCCGGCGGAGAACCCGCGACTCGCCGTGGTCGTGATGGTCGATGATCCGAGCGGCGTGAATCACTACGGCGGTTCGGTCGCGGGCCCGGTGTTCGCGAAGATCGCGAGCGAAGGTCTGCGCTATCTCGGCGTGCCCGGAATGGCGCCACCGCCGCCGAAACCAGATCCGGCAGCCGCTGTCGTGAAACCTGCACCGAAACCGGTGAAGCAAGTTGCCGCACCGGTGCCGGATGTCGTCGACCCCGATCCGGAACCCGCGGTGACGGTTTCGGACTTCGCCGGCTTGGGTGTGCAAAAGGCGCTGGATAAAGCGCGCGAGCTTCATATTCCCGTGGAAGTGATCGGCTCGGGCCGCGTGATCGCCCAAGATCCGCCCGCGGGTCCTGCAACCAGCTTCAGCAAGCTCACGTTACGGTTTTCCGACGAGACGCGCGGGTTGCACTAGTGAACAAAATCGGGGAGGCTGCGCGTTCTACCGGCATGACCCTCGCGCAGCTCCTGGACGGTTTCGAAGCTCGCCTGATCAACGACGCGAACGTCCAGGTTCATTCGGTTCACGAAGACTCGCGCGCGGTGAAGCCCGGTGACGTGTTCGTGGCGGTGAAGGGCCTCACCGTCGATGGCCACGCGTATTGCGAAGCGGCGGCGAAGAACGGTGCGAGCGTGCTCGTCGTCGAGCGCGAGGCGGAAGCGGCGAAGGCGCGGTTGGCGGTGGCGAATAAGCCGACGATCGTGATCGTTCCTTCGACGGCGGTCGCGCTGGGATTGCTCGTCGGGAGATCGCTCGGCGATCCGGCAAAGGCGATGACGTTGATCGGGGTCACCGGCACGAACGGCAAGACCACCACCACGTATCTCGTCGAGGCGATGTTGCGCGCCGCCGGCCACACGCCCGGGGTGATCGGCACGGTCGAGATGCGCTACGGCTCGACGGTGTTGCCGGCGAACTACACCACGCCCACGCCGGAGATCCTGCACGGTGCGTTGGCGCAGATGCGTGATGCTGGCGTTACGCACGTCGTGATGGAAGTGACGTCGTCGGCGCTCGCGCTCGAACGCGTTGCCGGGTTGCACTTCACCGTCGGGGCGTTCTCGAACCTCACGCAGGATCACCTCGACGTCCACGGATCGATGGAGGCGTATCGCGATGCGAAGCGCCGCCTGTTCAAAGACTTCCTGACGGCCGACGGCACCGCGGTCGTGAACGTCGACGATCCGGAAGGCGAAGGCATGGGCGCGCCGGCGAGCAAGGTGCTGGCCGTCTCGACGGACACCGGCAGCTCTGCCGAGATTCGCGTGATCAAGGCGCAGTCGAACGTGAAGGGCATCGCCGCCACGTTCGCGACGCCCCGCGGCGAGCTCAGCGTGATCTCGAGGCCGTTGATCGGCGCGTACAACGTGCAGAACATCGCGCTCGCCGTTGGCATCGCAGAGGCGCTCGAGCTGCCGCAGCAAGCGATCATCGACGCACTGGCGGATACCGCACCGCCGGGACGCGTGCAGCGCGTTTCGAATGCCAGCGATCTGGACGTGTTCGTCGATTACGCGCATACGCCGGATGCGTTGCGCAACGTGCTCGCGGCGTTGCGGCCGATCACCGAGCGCCGTCTGATCTGCGTGTTCGGCTGTGGTGGCGATCGCGATCCGACGAAGCGGCCGAAGATGGGCGCCGCCGTCGCCGAGCTCGCGGATCTCGCGATCGTGACGAGCGACAATCCACGGACCGAGGATCCCCGCGCGATCATCGACATGATCTTGCCGGCGGTGCCGAAGCCGTTCTTCGTCGATCCGGATCGCCGCGTCGCGATTCGTGCGGCGATCGCGGAAGCCGTGCCGGGCGATGTCGTCGTGATCGCCGGTAAGGGTCACGAGGACTATCAGATCATCGGCAAGACCAAGCATCACTTCGACGATCGCGAAGAGGTCGCCGCGGCGATCACCGAGCGTGAATCGCGGTTGCTCGTCGGTGTCGCGCGCGATGCGGGCGGCGTGCTCACCGGCGACGGCAACCTCTCGATCGATCGCATCGTGATCGATTCGCGCGCCGTGCAACCCGGATCGCTGTATGTCGCCGTGCGCGGCGAGAAGCACGATGGCCATCGCTTCGTCCCGGATGCGATTCGTGCCGGTGCCGTCGCGGTGATGGTCGATCACGAAGGCCGCTCGTGGGCGCCTGCCCTCGCACCGCAAAATGCGAAGGGCTTGTCGTCGGTCGCGATCGAAGTCGACGACACGCGGATCGCACTCGGCGAGATCGCGCGCCATCACCGCAAGGCGTGGGCGAAGAAGATCGTCGCGATCACCGGATCGGCGGGCAAGACCACGACGAAGGAGCTGACCCGCGCCGCGCTCGCGATGGCAGGTACCACGCTCGCCGCCGAGGGCTCGCTGAACAACGAGACCGGCGTGCCGCTGACGTTGTTGGGGTTGCGCCACTTCCATCAGTACGGCGTGATCGAGATGGGCATGCGCGGTCTCGGTCAGATCGCGTATCTCACGCGGATCGCGGAGCCGGATGTCGCCGTCGTCGTCAATGCGGGCACCGCACACATCGAGCTGTTGGGATCGACGGACAACATCGCGAAGGCGAAGTCCGAGATCTGGCTCGGCCTACGCGACGGCGGCACGGTCGTGCTTCCCGTCGACGATCCGCGCCTCGAAGCGCACGCGAAGGCGCATCGCCCGAATGCCCGCCACGTCACGTTCGGCGAAGCAGAGGGTGCGGACGTCCGGTTGATCGAATACACGCCGCTCGACGCCGGTGGCCAATGCGTGATCGACGTGTTCGGCGAGCGCAAGCAGCTCGTGCTGCAGCTCGTCGGCAAGCACGCGGCGATCGATGCGTGTGCGGCGCTCGCGGCAGCGCATGCCGCCGGTGCGTCGATCGATCAAGCGCTCGCCGGGTTGGCGCGTGCGCGGCCACCGTCGATGCGTGGCGAGATCGTCGAAGTCGGCGGGCGTAAAGTGATCGTCGATTGCTACAACGCGAATCCCGCGTCGATGGCGGCGGCACTGCGCACGCTCGCCGAACGCTCGCACGGGTTGCCGGCGATCGCGGTGCTCGGTGACATGCTCGAGCTCGGCGATCACGGTCCCGTGTTGCACGCCGAAGTCGGCGCGTTGGCGAAGCAGCTCGGCGTGAAGGTGATCGCGGTCGGTGAGCTGGCGAAGAATTTCGGTGGCGAGGCCGCGGCGGATCCGAGTGATGCCGCCGAACGGGCACTCGCGAAGACCGAACAGGGCGGGTGGATCCTCCTCAAGGCGTCGCGAGGCATGCGGCTCGAACGCGTGCTCGAGGCGATGAAGGAGCAAACGCTCTAATGCTGTATCACCTGATCTACGGCGAGCTCGGTGACCACGTCCGGTGGTTGCGAGTCGTCGGTTATACGTCGTCGCGAATCCTCGCAGCCGCGATCACGGCGCTGCTGCTGTCGTTCTTCTTGGGTCCGTGGTTCATCGAAAAGCTGAAGGCGCGCCAGATCGGCGAGACGATCCGCACCGACGGTCCCGAGGGTCACAAGAAGAAGGCCGGCACGCCCACGATGGGTGGCTCGCTGATCCTGTTCTGCCTCGCGGTATCGACGCTGCTGTGGTGCGACCTGCGCAACCAGTTCGTGTGGCTCGCGCTGTCGGTCACCGTCGGGTTCGGTGCGATCGGCTTCGCCGACGACTACATCAAAGTCGCGAAGAAGAACAAGAAGGGCCTGTCCGGCAAGATCCGCCTCGCACTCGAGTTCCTGATCGCGGGCGGCGCGATGGCGTATCTGTTCTACGGCGACACGATGCCCGTCGAAGTTCGCCTACAGCTCCAGCTGCCGTTCACGAACTTCGCGCACAGCGGCGTCGCTTTGCCGGCGTGGTTGTACGTGATCCTCGGCTCGGTCGTCGTCGTCGGTGCAGCGAACGCGGTGAATTTCACGGACGGGTTGGATGGCCTCGCGATCGGTCCCTCGATCATGAACGCCGGCACGTTCCTCGTGTTCGCGTATCTGGCGGGCACCACGGCGACGATCGCAGTCGTTCACGACGGCAAGGTCGTGATCCAGACGATGGCGGACTACCTCCACATCGCGCACATCAACGGCGTCGACGAGCTCGCGGTGTTCTGCGCGGCCTTGTTCGGAACCGGCATAGGCTTCCTCTGGTACAACACCTATCCCGCGCAGGTGTTCATGGGTGATGTCGGCGCGCTCTCACTCGGTGGCGCGATCGGCATGCTCGCGGTGCTGACGAAGAACGAGCTGATCCTCCTGATCGTCGGCGGGTTGTTCGTCGTCGAGGCGCTGTCGGTGATCATCCAGACCGGTGTGTTCAAGGCGACGAAGCGCGTCGAGAACGGCAAGGTCGTCGGGCACCGCGTGTTCGCGATGGCACCGATCCATCATCACTACGAAAAGAAGGGCTGGGACGAGCCGAAGATCATCGTCCGGTTCTGGCTGGTATCGGCGCTGCTCGCCTTGATGGCGCTCGGTACACTGAAGTTGCGATGAATCTCGAAGGCAAGACCGTCGTCGTCGTCGGACTCGCGCAGACCGGAATCGCGGTCGCGAAGTTCTGCGCAAGACGTGGCGCGAACGTCGTCATCACCGACAAGAATCCGGCCGACAAGCTCGAGAAGCAGATGGCGCAGCTCGACGGCGTGCGCGTCGCGTGGGAGCTCGGCGGTCATGACGAACGCACGTTCACGACCGCGGATCTGATCGTGATGTCGCCCGGCGTGCCGACGTTGCCGGAGATGATCGCTGCGCGCAAAGCCGGCGTCGAAGTGATCGCCGAGATCGAGCTCGCGTATCGGTTCTTGGATCCGCACGCGCAGGTCATCGCGATCACCGGCACGAACGGCAAGTCGACGACGACCGCACTCACCGGCGTGTTGTGCGCGGCCAGTGGTCGGCCCACGTTCTGCGGCGGCAACCTCGGCAACATGCCGATGATCGATGCCGTCGATCACCCGGCGAACTCGCCCGGCGGAATCATCGTCGTCGAGGTCGCGGCGTTCATGCTCGAGAATTGCGAGCGGTTCCGCGCGCACGTCGGCGTGCTGACGAACATCACCGAAGATCACCTCGATCGGTTCGGCACGATGGAGCGCTACGCCGAGATGAAGGGGCGGATCTGGGACTTCCAACGCTCGGATGACATCGCGATCGGCAACGCCGCGGATCACTGGGTGATGGCGGAGGCCAAGGGCATTCCCTCGCACTTCTACGCGTTCGACAGTCGGCCGGGTGCAGTGGTCGAACACGGCGCGTGCCTGTCGCGCGATCGCAAAGAGATCATCCTGCGGATGGGACCGCTCGCGGAGCAGTTTCCCGTCGACGATCTCGTGATCGTTGGTAACCACAACATGGAAAACGCGATGTGCGCGTACATGGCGGCGCGCGCGGTCGGTGTGTCGATCGAAGACGTTCGCAAGGGTGCGCGCACGTATCGACCGCTGCCGCATCGCATGGAGCTCGTCGGCGATCGCGAGAACGTCTACTACTACGACGACTCGAAGGGCACGAACGTCGCGTCGGTCGCGGCATCCGTGCGTGGCTTCCCGCGGCAGCTCGTGTTGATCGCGGGTGGCGTCGATAAGGGCGGCTCGTACGACCCGATGCTCGACGCGCTCGACGGCGTGTGCAAGGGCATCATCTTGATCGGCAAAGCAGGCCCGATCATCCGCGCTGCGGCCGAGCAGAAGGGCGTGACGTACCCGCTGATCGACGCGAGCGACATGCACGATGCCGTGCGCCGCGCGACGGAGCTGACGAACGCTGGAGATGCCGTGGTGCTATCGCCGGCGTGCGCGAGCTACGACATGTTCCAGAACTTCGGCCATCGCGGCCGTGTGTTCCGCGAGGCAGTTTCTGCTGTCGGCGCGAAACGCCTCGACGTATAAGCGGGCATGGACAAGAAGCGGTGGTCACCGCTCAAGGCAGCGCTGGTGACGGCGTTGCTCGTGTTGATCGTCGGTGCGGTCGGCGCGGGCGTGTACGGCGCGGCCACCGATGGTGCCGGCTATCACGCGGATCCGGAGAAGGCGGGCGAAAAAGTCGGGCAAGCGCTCGCGCCCGTGCTGATCCTGGCCGGCGTGATCGCGTACTTCGTCCAGAAGAGCCGGCTCGCCGATAAAAAGTAATAAACTATCGGCATGCGAGCGCTGCTTCTCGTGTCCGTGGTCGCTGCATGTGGGCCTTCCGCGAATGACCGCCCGCCACCGAAGGCGCCGAACAACGAATTGATTCGCGGCGAGTTCGAACGGCGTCCGCCGGATGGCACCACGATCGCGCGCTTTCAAGGCGATGGCACGATCACCGTCGCGCACGACAAGGACTCGCTCGACAAGAAGAACCTCGCCGTCGGTAGCTACAAGCTCGATGGCGATCAGATGTCGCTGCAGTACTCGTCGGGCGAGATGTGCAAGCCGGACGAAGTCGGCACCTACAAGGTCGTGATCTCGAAGATCGGCATTCGGTTCACGAAGGTCGATGACCCGTGCGAGCGCCGCTCGAAGATCGATGGCCAGACCTGGTACCGCGTGAAGTAGTCACACGGTTTTCAGCTTCGGCTTGCCCTTCTTCTTCTTCTTGGTGAGTTGGTCGAGGCTCACTCGAATCGCGGCGGTCTTGTAGATCCGGCCATAGCCGCCTTCGTTGCCGAAGTAGCCGCTCTCCGAGTAGTCGCCGGACCACATGACCGTGGCCTCCGCCTTCGGACGTACGAACCACGTCGTCGCTCCGCCAAACCAATCCGACGATTCGATGTACTTGCCGATCTTCGCGATGCTTCGCTGCGAAACGCCTTCGAGGTATTCACCACCCGCGGTCGTCGCGAACGACAACATCATCTTGCCGGCATACTCCTTCGCGGGAATTGCCTTCTTGAGCGTGCTCGCGCTCTCGATCCGCGTGGGGAATTCACCCTCGTCGGGATATTCGTCGGTCGAGAAGATGATCTCCTTCACCGCGCTCGGCAGACCGCACGCCGTGAACGCATCGGCGATCAATCGATCGTTGCCGCGTAGCATCTTCGCCGTGAGCCCACCCTTCGCGGGCGCATTCGCGAGGCGCGTGCACGGGATGTAGAGCGCTTTCGGCGCCTGCCAATCGTCCGCGTCGAACGTGACACCGGTGAGCGTGATGATCGCGTCGTTCAGCGTGTCCTGCTTCGCCTTTAGCGTCGCATTGTCGCGCGCGGTCTTCGTGAGCGACAGGATGTACACGAGCGTGATGCGATGGCCGGCTTTGACGGTCTCGATCTCGTGATCGACATCGCCGAACAACGCGAGCCACCGCGCTTGCTTCGCCGGCTTGCTCCAATCGACGACGAGCTCGTCGTGGTGATCGTCGAGCACCATCGCGCCGCCCTTGTGCGTGTACGGCACCTCGACGATCAACGTGCCGAGTTGCTGCTCCGTCCGCGGAGTGTCCTTGTGCCGCAAGAACTTGCCGCCGCGCGGATAGATCAACACGTCGAGCAATTTCGCGTCGAGCGTGGTCACCGTCGACAGCGTGTCCGAAATCTTGTCGAGGATCGGCGCCAGATCGAGCCCGGTGATCTTGGTCTTGCCACGCGACTTCAGCCGCAGCGTGGAGCGAACTTTCTGATCGCGCTTGGTCTCCTGGCCATGGCCGAACGGCGCGAGCTCGCTCTTCTTCACGAGCGCATCGGCGAGCTTTTTGTCGACGACCGAGCCATCGATCGTCAGGTCCTTCGTCGACAACGTGCCTTCCACCCACGACGGCTCCGCCAACGCGAGCACCGCCTGCTTCACCCGTTCGATCGCTTCGTTCATGACTTTTTCCTTCTCACCACCGGTGCTGCTGGTTTCGTCGCGACCACCGGCGCCCTCTTCTGGCCGAGGTCGATCACCAGCGTCACGGCTTTATAGATCCGTCCGACGCTCGCTTCATTCCCGAAGTAGCCGGTATCCGTGTAGACGCCCTGAAACACCGCGGTCGCTCGGGCGCGCGGCCGGATGAACCAGTTGTCCGCTTCGAAGTCGTCATCCCAATCGACATACGGCGCGAGCGTCTGGACATCCTCGACATCTCCGTCTTCGTCGTCGCCGGCGACCTCGTCGGTAAACGTCAATGCACCGCTCGAGAACACGTGCGGTGGGATGCCGCGGCGAATCGCGGCGAAGTTGTAGATGTCCCCTGGAAACTTCTCGAGCTTGTCGGTCGTCGACGGGATCAGGATCGGCAGCACGTACACCGGTACACCGCAGGCCGCGAGTGCTTCGGCGATCACGCGATCGGTCCCGCGCAACGTCTCGTCCGTCAGATCGTCATCGACCGACGTATTCGCGAGGCGCGTGCACGGGATGTACAGCGTGGGTGCCCGGCCTTCGAAGTCCGTCGCCGCGAGCGCGATGATCGCGTCGTGCAACGTGTTTCTCAGCGCCGCGAACGTGATGTCGGTGCGCGGCTCGTCGGTGAGCGAGAGCGTGTAGACGAGCGTGATCCGGTGCCCCGATGTTACCGGCACGATCTCGTGATCGACATCGCCGAACAGCGCGACCCAGCGGAGCTCGGCCGACGGAGCACTCCAATCGACCGTGAGCGCATGGAGATGGTCGTCGAGCAGCATCGCTCCGCCGGTGTGCGGCGACGGAACCTCGACGCTCAACGTCCCGATCTGGTCGACAGACCTCGGCGTGTCCTTGTGGCGAACGAACTTGCCACCCGTCGGATAGACCAACACGTCGAGCAATTTCGGATACAGCTTCGCGGTCGTGCAAAACGCCGATTCGATGCGTTCCATGATCGGATCGAGATCGAGCCCGGTGATCTTCGCTCGCCCACGCGACTTCAGCCGCAAGGTCGCGCGAACATCCGGATCCACGTGCGTCTGTTGGCCATGACCGAACGGCGCCGGTTCACTGCGCTCGAGCAACCAGTCGACGAGTCCATCGTCCATCGGCGCCGGCCGGTTCGCGACCTCGATCCCGAGCGTCGCCTCCACCGTGCCTTCGACCCACGATGGCTGGTCGAGCGCCATCACTGCCTCGCGAAACCGTGCGATCGCCTCGTTCACGCCGGCTTCCGTTTTACGAAGGCCCATGCCGCCTAGTGGAGCAGCGAGCCCGCCTCAGGTCGCGCAATAGTTTCGACTATGTGCGAAGCCTGACCTCGATCGCCGCGGTCTTGTAGACATGGCCATCGGCCGCCTGATTGCCCCAGTCGCCGGACTCCGAGAATTCGCCGCTGAACACGATCGTGGACGTCGCCTTCGGTCGTGCGATCCAACCGTGCGGGTAGACGTCGACCGGATCGACGTACGGCTCGATGCTCGGCACGTATTCGTCTTCGCGCTCCCACACGCACGTTTCATCCCTGAACGACAGGCGCGGCATCTGGAACAGCTCGGCCGGGATCCGCCGCTCGACGTGTAGGGCGTCCTCGGATCGGCACTCGTCACGATCATCTCGCGCACCCTGACCGGCAGCCCCGCGTCGACGAACGTCGTCGCGATCGCGGTCATCGGCGCATCTTCGATCGCGATTCCCGACGCAGCCGTGCCCAGGACCCACGACGCCTCTTCCATCGCCAGGACCCGCTCCCTCAAGCGCAAAAGGACTGCATTCATGATCCACCTCCACACACGGCAAATAATTGGCTGTTCTGCCGGACCGCACCGATTATCGAAGCGTGTCTGCGCTCCACAAGATCATCGACCGCGTGCGCTCGTTTCGGCGTCGCAAGGACGATGACTCCGCGCTCCCAGCCGCCGCTCAGCTCGTCGCGGTCCAGCACCCTAGCGCATCGCTTCCCGAGCGGCCATACGACCTGTGGCTCCTCGCCGTGGTGTTCGCGCTGCTCGGCATCGGCACCGTCGAGATCTATTCGGCGACCGCCGCCGAATCACTGACTCACTACGGCGATAGCGCTCATTACCTCGAGCGCCAGATCGGCTACGTGCTGTGCGGTGCGCTCGCGATGTGGGTCGGCGCCGGCATCGATTATCGCCGGCTCAAGAACTGGACGTATCCGCTGTTGTTCGGCGCGATGGTCATGCTCGCCGCCGCGCTCGCGTTTCACTCGAAGAACGGCGCGAAGCGATGGATCCCGCTCGGCCCGCTGACGTTCCAGCCCGTCGAAGTCGCGAAGCTCGCGCTCGTCACCTACCTGGCGAATTCGCTCGGCCGCAAAGCCGACCAGGTCAAGATGTTCACGATCGGCTTCGTCCCGCATCTGATCGTGTGCGGCATGATGATGGCGCTGCTGCTCAAGCAGCCGGACCTCGGCTCGTCGGTGGTGTTGGGCGCGACCACGCTCGGTATGCTGTTCATGGCGGGCGCGCGCGTGTCGTACATCATGCTCGCGGTGCTCGGCTCTGCGCCGATCGCGTATCACCTCGTCGTCGGAACGCCGTGGCGCATGCAGCGCTTCCTCGCGTACTTCAATCCCGAGGCATTCGGGAACAAAGAGGGCTATCAGTTCCTTCAAGCCCGACTCGCGATCGGATCCGGCGGCTTGTCGGGCGCAGGACTCGGCGGCGGTCATCAGACGCTCGGCTACATGCCGGAGGCCCACAACGACTTCATCATGGCGCCGATCGGCGAAGAGCTCGGCTGGATCGGCATCGCGGCGATCCTCCTCTTGTTCGCGATCTTGCTCTGGCGCGGCGTACGGGCGGCTCTCGGTGCGCGCGACGTATTCGGCGGCTATCTCGCATTCGGGATCACGCTGATGTTCGGGTTGCAGGCGCTGTTCAACGTCGGCGTCGTCCTCGGCGTGGTGCCGAACAAGGGCATCACGTTGCCGCTCGTGTCGTACGGTGGTAGCTCGCTCATCATCACGATGTTCTTCGTCGGACTCCTGCTCAACATCGGCCGGCGGCCCGAGCGCGCCACGGCGAAGCGCGAGCTGCAACAACGCGAACCCGTTCGGAAGAAGCGCATGCGCGTGCGCGTTGTCACCGCATGAGAATTGGCATGAAGCTCGTGATCGCAGGCGGTGGCACCGGTGGCCACCTGTTCCCGGGCGTCGCCATCGCCGAGGAATTGCGTGCGCGCGATCCGGCGGCCGAGGTCGTGTTCGTCGGGACCGAGCGCGGGATCGAAGCGCGCGTGTTGCCGGACCTCGGCTGGAAGCTCGAGCTGATCCAGGTCAGCGGCCTGAAGACCGTCGGGCTCGTCGGCGCGATCAAGGGCCTATTCCGGCTCCCGCGCAGCTACTTCCAAGCGCGCCGGATCCTGAAGACGGTGAAGCCGGACGCGGTGATCGGCGTCGGTGGCTACGCGTCGGGGCCGGTCGTGCTCGCGGCGAAGCTGCGCGGAATTCCGACGGCGATCTGCGAGCAGAACTCGATCCCGGGCCTGACGAACAAGATCCTCGGCAGGCTCGTCCGCAAGGTGTTCTTGTCGTTCGAGACGTCGCGGAAGTTCTTCAAGCCGAAAAAGATCCTGATGACGGGTAATCCCGTGCGGCGCGATCTACTCGCGAAGCTCGGCAAACCCGGCACGCCACCGACGGACGATCGCGTGCACGTGCTGGTCAGCGGTGGCTCGCTCGGTGCCGTCGCGGTCAACGAGCTCGCGGCGAATGCGCTGATCGAGCTCGCCAAAGATCATCGCCTCGCGATCACGCATCAGACCGGTGAGAAGGATCTCGCGATCACGCAGGAGCGCTACAAGGCCGCCGGCGTCGAAGCGGATTGTCGCGCGTTCATCAAGGACATGGCCGGCACGTATCTCCACGCGGATCTCGTGATCGGCCGTGCGGGTGCAACCACCGTCGCGGAGCTCGCGATCGCCGGCAAGCCCGCCGTGTTCATCCCGTATCCGTTCGCCGCCGACAATCACCAGGTGCTGAACGCGCAGGAGATGGCCGACAAAGGTGCCGCATTGATGTTCGAGCAGTCGCAACTGACTGCGGACAAGCTCGCGACCGCCTTGCGCCCGCTCCTCGACTCGCCGCTCGTGCGTGCCGAGATGGCGGCCGCGATGAAGCAATTGGGCAAGCCCCAAGCCGCGGCAAACGTGGTCGACTGGGCGACAGCACCATGATCAAAGTCAACGTGATGTACCCGTACCGTGACGGCGCGCGCTTCGATCACGCGTACTACCGCGATCACCACATGCCGATGATGAAGGCGATCCTCGGTGACGCGTGCGCGTACTACACCGTCGATAAAGGCCTGACCGGCCGGACGCCCGGCGAGCCGCCGATGTACGTCGCGAAGTGCGCGTTCATCTGCGCGTCGATCGAAGCATACGAAGCGGCCGTGGGACCGCGGCGCGCGGACGTCATGGCCGATATCCCGAAGTACACGGACATCGTGCCGGTCGTTCAGGTCAGCGAGATCGTCGTCGGGCATTAACAACTCGCGCCTCATCGGCCAGACGGCCTCTTCGGCCTCGGACACTCAACAGCCCGGCACACCGGGAACGCACGGCACGCATTCGAAGTGGCTGTCGCAATCGCCGCGATCGATCAGGAGTTGGGTCGCGCCGAAGTGCAGGCAGTCCGATAGACACACGCCGGTGTATGTCCCGAGCGCGTCGGTCGTCGCCGTACACGTGCTGATCGGATCGTGATCGAGCAACTGATCCGGAACGCAGGACTGGCCGTCATCGCACGAGTCCTGATCGAGGAACGCACCGTCTCCGTCGACGCAATGCCCGCGATCGTGACAACACGCGCCATGCTCGATCGGGGCATCTGGAGGCGCTGCCACGCTGGATGCATCGATCACCACGCCACCGGCCGGGACGTCATCGCTGCCGGTCGAGGGCGCGGCGTTACTCGTCGGATCTCCGAGATACGCGCTGCACGCCGGCAACAACACGACGAGCAGTCTCACGTCGGCAGGCAGTTACACATCTCGCGCCAACGCTCGCGCGAAGCGGTATGCACACTTCGCACACCGCCACCGGAGACACTCCCACCCGATCTGGTGAGATCAGTACGGCTTGTCGGTAGGCCCGATCACGAACGGCGAGAACGGCGGCTTCACACCATTCACGCTCGTCCCCGCGTTGTGAATCGCCGGGAAGAACGGCTCCATCGACTGCGGGAATCCCAGAGCCGGCTTCGTCAGCTCGTCGAGCTGGGCCAAGTCAGAACCGGTCAGCGTGACGTCGAGGGATTTTAGATTGTCCTCGAGTTGTGTCAGACGGCGCGCCCCGATGATCGTCGAGGTCACGCCCGGCTGCTGGCGCACCCACGCGATCGCGACCCGGGCGACGGTGGTGTCTCGCTCCTTCGCGATCGCCTCGAGCTTGTCGATCAGGGTCCACGTCTTCTCGGTCTTGTAGACGTCCATCATCATCGATCGGTCGCCCTGATGGTTCGACGTCCGCGTGTACTTGCCCGAGAGCATGCCACCGCGAAGCGGCGACCACGGCGTGATCCCGAAGCCGTGCTCCTTCGCCATCGGCACCAGCTCTTGCTCGATCGTGCGCTGGAGCAGCGAGTATTCGATCTGCAACGCGATGAACGGCGACGTGCCGCGGAACTTCGCGAGCATGTTCGCCTCGACGCACTTCCATGCCGGCGTATCGGACACGCCGATGTAGCGCACCCAGCCCGCACGCACGAGATCTTCGAGCGCCGACATCGTCTCTTCGATCGGCGTGTGCTTGTCCCAGTTATGGAGCCAGTACAGATCGATGTAATCGGTCTGGAGCCGACGCAGCGAGTTCTCGCACTGCTGGTGGATCGCCTTGCGCGAGCTGCCACCGCCGTTCGGATCGCCGGGATAGAGGTTGCCGCTGAACTTCGTGGCGATCACGAGCCGATCGCGCCGCGAAGGATGGCGACCGATGTGATCGCCGATGATCTTCTCCGAGTGCGACTTCGTGTAGAAGTTCGCGGTGTCGATGAAGTTGCCGCCGTGGGCGATGAACGCGTCCATGATCTGCTGCGATTCTTCGACGGAAGAGCCCCATCCGAGGTCTTCGCCGAACGTCATCGCACCGAGGCATAAGGGACTGACCCTCAGGCCCGATCGACCGAGCGTGATGTAGTGATCGAGAGCCATACGATTCTCCTGGTTAGAGCGCCACTAGCTGCATGCTGAGCTCGCGTAGCCGGCGACGCGCGTCCACGTCGTAGGCCTGCGCGTTCGCACGCGTGTCGCGTTGAACATCGAAGTAGTGACCGTTGCGCGCGTTGATCGCGGCGATGATCGCGTCCGCGCCGGTATCGACCGACGACATCGGCGTGATGCCACCGTTGCGCACCATCGACGTATCCATGTACGTCGACGGATGAAGACACGTGGCGGTCAGACACTTGTCTTCCGCCAGATCGAACGTGAACAGGATCTGCGCGAGCTTGGATTGAGCGTACGCGCGATAGCCCGAGTAGCCGCGCTCGAGCATGACGTCGTCGAAGTCGATCGTCTGCTGTCCCGCCGACGACACGTTGACCACGCGCGACGTTTGCAGCACCGGCCGGAGCAAGTGCGTGAGTAGGAACCCCGCGAGGTAGTTCACCGCGAAGTGAAGCTCGAAGCCATCCGGGCTCAGCCTCCGCGCACCCGACACGAGCGCGATGCCCGCGTTGTTGATCAGCACGTCGATCTTGCCGTGCGAATGCTTCACGTCATCCGCGAGCCGGCGCACCTGATCGAGCGACGCGAAGTCCGCCTGCCGAAACTCCGCCGACGCACCTGCCTGCTGCACCGCCGCGACGACCTCCGCCCCACGCGCGGCATCCCGGCCGTGGACGATCAGGTGCGTCCCCGGTGCCGCCAACTTCTCGACCACCCGCCGCCCCACTCCATCCGTCGACCCCGTTACAAAGATTGTACGCATGGTAGAGTTAGTTCACTGAACGAATAGTTCAGGTATAAACTGTTTAGTCCTGAACTATCGGACTGACAAGTCTCCGCATGGCGAAAATCGATGTAAGCAAGCTCTGGGCCGCAAACTACCGGTTGGTGGTGTCCGTCATCACCGAGGTCAACGGCCAGCTCTCGCCACTCGGGATCGATACGAAGCAGCTGATGATCCTCGATCAGCTCGACGCGAATCCGCATCCGGCCGCACTCGCCGAAGCGCTCGCGATTCCGAAGCCGACGGTGACGATGTATGTGAAGGGCCTCGAGGAGCTCGGGTTCGTGAAGCGCGAGATCGATCCGAAGGATCTTCGTCGGTTCAAGCTGACGCTGACTCCCGACGGAAAAAAGGTCCTGACGAAGGGCAACGCCCTGTTTATTGCGAAATTCGAGGCCCGATTGGCGAACCTGACCCACGCCCAACAGGCCGAATTCAAAGCGCTGATCGACAAGATGATTTAGTGGTAGATAGGCGTTTCACACACGCCATGTTTCGCAAGCCAGACACTCACATTCACTTCGTCGGAATCGGCGGCATGGGCATGTGCGGCATCGCCGAAGTGCTCGCGAACATGGGCTATCGCGTGTCCGGTTCGGACATGAACGACACCGAGATCACGCGGCACCTCGCGAACATCGGCGCGACGATCCAGCAGGGTCACCGCGCGGACAACGTGCAGGCCGCGGATGTCGTCGTCGTGTCGTCGGCGATCAAGGGCTACAACCCCGAGGTCGAGGCCGCGCGCGCACGGCAGATTCCGGTGATCCCGCGTGCGGAGATGCTCGGCGAGTTGATGCGGATGAAGTACGGCATCGCCGTCGCGGGCGCGCACGGCAAGACCACGTCGACCACGATGATGCACACCGTGTTGATGGCCGCCGGGTTGGATCCCACGGCCGTGATCGGCGGACGCGTCAACTCGCTCGGCCTCGCGAACGCGCGGTGGGGCAAGAGCGATTACCTCGTCGCCGAAGCGGACGAGAGCGATGGCTCGTTCCTCACGCTGACGCCGACCTTGGCGATCGTCACGAACGTCGATGCCGAGCACCTCGATCACTACGGCACGTTCGATAACGTGAAGAAGGCGTTCACCGACTTCTGCAATCGCGTGCCGTTCTACGGGATGAGCGCGCTGTGCGGCGACAACGCCGGCGTGCAGGCGATCCTGCCGAACCTGACGAAGCGCCACGTCACGTTCGGGATCTCGTCGCAGGCCACGTATCGCGCGCGCAACATCCGCCCCGAAGGCCTGACCACGCGGTTCGTCGCCTGGCGCAAGGCGGACGAGCTCGGCGAAGTGATCCTGCCGATGCCGGGCGAGCACAACGTGCTGAACGCGTTGGGCGTGCTCGCGATCGCGGACTTCTTGCAGATTCCGTTCGAGGTCTACGCGAAGGCGATCGCGAACTTCGAGGGCGTGGCGCGGCGCTTCACGGTGCGCGGCGAGGTCGGTGGCATCACCGTCGTCGACGATTTCGGTCACCACCCGGCGGAGGTCAAAGCCACGCTCGCGGGTGCGAAGTCGAGCTTCGGTGGCCGGCGCGTGATCGCGGCGTTCCAACCGCATCGGTTCACGCGAACGCGCGATCAGTGGGACGAGTTTCCGAAGGCGTTCCATGCCGCGGACAAAGTCGTGATCTGCGACATCTTCGCCGCCGGAGAAAAGCCGATCGACGGCATCTCGAGCGAGCGCTTGGTCCAGCTTGCGCGCGAAGCCGGCCACAAGGACATCCACTACGTGCAGAAGCGCGAAGACCTCGCGGCGTGGTTGGATAAGGAAGCGAAGTCCGGCGATCTCGTGATCACGCTCGGCGCGGGTAACATCCAGCTCGCGTGCAACGACGTGATCGCGCTGCTCGAGAAGCGCCTCGGTCCGGCGACGAAGAAGAACCTCGTGCGCGTTCAAGAGTCGAGCGCGACCGTCGCGCGGTAAAATGTCCGAGGTCGAAGAGGCCGTCTGGCCGATGAGGCGCGAGTTTTAAGTGTTGCGCGAGAATGTTCCGCTCGCTCCGCTGACCACGCTCGGCATCGGCGGCGCGGCGAAGCGATTCGAGACGTTTGCCGACGTGCGCGAGCTATCGGCAGCGCTGGACGATGCGGAGACCCGAGGCGACCGGGTGATGATCCTCGGCGGAGGATCGAACCTCGTCGTCGGCGATGCGGGCTGGGACGGCCTCGTCTTGCAACCTGCGGATCGCACGGTCACGCGACGCGGGATCGTGAAGGACGTGGCGATCGTGTCCGCGTTCGCGGGTGCGGTGTGGGACGACTTCGTCGCCGAGATGGTGGCGGATGGCGCCGCGGGCGTCGAAGCGTTGTCAGGAATTCCCGGGCTCGTCGGCGCGACGCCGATGCAAAACGTCGGTGCGTATGGCCAAGAGGTCGCCGACACGATCGTGTTCGTGCGCGCGTGGGACCGGCAGAAGCACGAGATCGTCAAATTCGAAAAGGCGGACTGCCAGTTCGCGTATCGGTCGAGCATGTTCAAGGGCTCGTCCCGGTGGATCATCTTCGAGGTCCGGTTCGCGCTACCGATGCAAACCGAATCGATGCCCGTCACCTATCCCGAGCTGGCGAAGGCCCTTGGCATTGCCGTCGGTGGCACGGCGCCGCTCGCCCTCGTGCGCGAGACCGTGATTCGCCTGCGCCGTGGCAAGGGCATGGTCGTCGATCCGAGTGATCCGGAATCACGCAGTGCTGGATCGTTCTTCACGAATCCGATCGTGGCGCCCGAGATCGCGATCGACGTCGAGGCGCGTGCCGGTGCGAAGCCGCCGCAGTGGCCGAATGGCGATCACGTGAAATTGGCCGCTGCGTGGCTGATCGAGCGAGCGGGCTTCGTTAAAGGCGAGACGCGCGGCAACGTCGGCATCTCGAGCAAGCACGCGCTCGCGCTCGTCAATCGTGGCGGCGCTACGGCCAGCGAGCTAATCGGCTTCGCGAACGAGATTATCGACGGCGTTCGAAATAAGCTTGGTGTCACGCTCGTTCCCGAGCCGATCATCTTGTAGGGGTTGATCTCATGCATCGTTTTGCCGGAAAACGCGTCGCGGTCGTGATGGGCGGCTTGTCCGCCGAGCGCGAGGTCTCGCTAAACACGGGTGCGGGTGTGTTGAAGGCACTGCAGGACAAGCAGTGGGACGTGATCGGGATCGATTGGAAGCCGGACACGTCGCTCGCGCGCCAGCTCGAAGACGCGAAGGTTGCCGTCGTGTGGAACGCGTTGCACGGCACGTTCGGCGAGGACGGTGCGGTTCAAGGCTTGTGCTCGTGTCTGCAGATCGCGTGCACCGGATCCGGAATCCTCGCGAGTGCGCTCGCGATGGACAAGGTGATGTCGAAGCGGATCTTCGAGAGCAACGGCGTGCCCACGCCGAAGTGGTGGCTGCTGCCGCACGACGCAGCCGACAACGACCTCGCGACGTTGCAAACCGTGCCGCTGCCGTTCGTCGTGAAGCCCGCGAACGAAGGCAGCTCGGTCGGCGTATCGATCGTCGAATCGCGCGATCAAATCCCCGACGCGTTGAAAGCCGCGCGCGCGTATCACGGCCCGGTGATCGTCGAGGAGTACATCGCCGGCACCGAAGTCTTCGTCGGCATCCTCGACGGCAAGGTCCTCGGTTCCGTCGAGGTTCGTCCGGCGACGAAGTTCTACGACTACGAGGCGAAGTACAAACGCAACGATACGAAGTACCTGATCCCGCCCGAGCTCGATCGCACCGTGACCGATCGGATCGAGGCGCAGGCCCTCGCCGCCTATCTCGCGCTCGGCTGCACCGGCCACGCGCGTCCCGATGTTCGCGTCACGCCCGACGGTCGGCCGTTCGTGCTCGAAGTGAACACGCTGCCCGGCATGACCGCGACCTCGCTGTTACCGAAAATCGCGAAGTCGATCGGCATGGACTACGCCACGCTGTGCGAGCAGATCCTCGCCAGCGCGATCTGATCACTTGTGCTTGTGATGACCGTGCGCGTGTCCCGGTGGGCCCGGCGGACCGGGTGGTCCAGGCGGCCCGTTCTCGTCGCGTAGCCGCCGCTCGGCTTCGGGATCGTCCGGATGATCCTCGTCATCCACGGGTTGCGGATCTTCGTGCGCTGGACTCGATGCACCGTCGATCACGCTCGCCGGTCCCGGGGATGCCGAGTGCCGCGATGCCACGATCGCCACGATCACCACCACAGCCGCGATCGCCACGAGCGCGCGAATCGATCGGCGCGGCCGTACGGCGATCGGCGCGAGATCTTGGCCTTCGAGCATCGCCGCGAATTGCGCTGCCGTCGGTCGCTTCGCCGGATCGCGAGCAAGTGCAGCCATGATCGCGCGATCGATCGCCGGCGCCACCGCGACGCGCTCGCGAAGCGGCATCGGATCTTGCTCGAGCTTGCGAATCAGCGATTGCATGTCGTGCTCGCCGTGCGGAGTGGCGCCGCTCGATGCTTCGTAGAGCGTGGCGCCGAGCGCGTACACGTCCGACGCCGGACCGAACGTGCCGGCGCGCAGGGATTCGGGCGCCGCGTACGACGGCGATCCGAGAAACTGTCCGGTGATCGTGAGCGTGGAATCCGGCACGTGCGCGATCCCGAAATCTGCGAGCTTCCACACGCCATCGCCCGTGGTCAGGATGTTCGCGGGCTTCACGTCGCGATGCACGATCCGCGCGGCATGGGCGGCGGCGAGCGCACGCGCGATCTGCGCGCCGATCACGCGAACCTCGTCGCCGGAGACCGGTCCCGCCTTGATTCGCTCTCGCAGCGAGCCACCCGGTGCGAGCTCGATCACGATGTACGGCGTGTCTTGATCCGCGCCGACATCGAAGATGCCGAGGATGTTCGGATGCTGCACGGTTCCGATCGCGCGTGCTTCACGCAGGAACCGTTCGCGGATGCTCGCGTCGAAGGGCCCCCGCAGCGTCTTGATCGCGATATCGCGACCGAGGCTGTCGTCGTGCGCGCGATACACGGTGCCCATCGCGCCCGTGCCGAGCTCGGCCGTCGTTTGGAACCGCCCGAAGCGAGGCAGGTCAGGCACGCTTCGAGGATCGAGCAAGATCGCGTGGGCGCGCAAGCCGCCGGGTATGCACAGGTCTCACCCGACGTGATCGAGCGATTGGAACGCGAGATCCAGCGCGGCAATCATCGCGGGCGCGTCGGCAAATCGCGCAGTTGGATCTTTCGCGAGCGCGGTCTCGATCAAGTGCACCAGGGCGGGCGTGCTCCATGGCGAGCGCGGATCGAGCGGCGGCGGTGGTGCCTTCACGTGCATGCGCATGATCATCGCGGGCTCGGGATGTTCGAACGGCAATCGACCGGTGAGCATCTCGAACGCGATCACGCCGATCGCGTACAGATCCGCGCGCCCGTCGACGATGCGCCCGAGCGCTTGCTCCGGTGCCATGTAGGCCGGCGTTCCCGCGACGGTGCCGGTGCGCGTGAGCTTGCCGCCACCGAGCATCGCTTCGGCTTCCCCGAGGAGCTTCACGATCCCGAAGTCGACGATCTTCGCCCGCTCCCACCCGCCCATATCGACGAGCATGATGTTGTCGGACTTGAGATCGCGATGGACGAAGCCACGTGCATGCGCGTGGCCGATACCTTCGAGGATCTGCCGGATCACGACGAGTGCGCGGCGCGGCTGAAACGGTCCCGCCGTGATCGCCGCGCCAAGCGTGGTGCCGACGACGCGCTCCATCACGATGAACATGCAATCGTCTTCGACGAACACGTCTGCCGCGGTGACCAGGTTCGGATGCTCGAGCATCTGCAGCGCATTCGCCTCGCGCGCGAATCGCTTCGCGAGCGCCGGGTCGACGCCGACGGTGGTTGCCGGCGCTTTCAGCGCGAACCGGGCACCGGTGTCGTCGGCAACTTCCCACACGCCACCCATGCCGCCTCGCCCGAGCGGAGCGACGAGCGTATATCTCCCCAGCGTCCGACCCGGTTCGAGGATCACGCCACTACTTCTTGCAGGTCATGTCGTAGATCTTCGTCCACGTCTTGCCGCTGTCCTTCGACATCTGGCCCCACATGTGGACGCCCTTCTTCATATCCGAGGCGTCGACGGAATCCTTCACCATCGACTTGCCCATCATGTCGTTCGATTCGAACGCGGTCTCGGCCTTGCCATCCTTCATGTCATCGCTGGTGCCGATCATCTGACCGCCCCAGTTGTCCACGAACACGTGGCGCCACTTCTTCATGCCGCCGTCGTACGTGGCGAACTGCTCGAACTTGTAGTTCATCGCCGTCTTGCCGGTGCCCGCTTTGCCGCTGAACGACTCGTGCATCCACCAGCCATCGAGATCGGTCTTCGCCGTGAACGTGCCGGCGAACGCCATGTCCTTGCCGTCCATACCCGCGCTCGTGCCATCGCACTTCCACGTGCCGGCCATCATCTTCGCGCGGTCGGCGATCTGCTGCGCCGGCTTCGGCATCTCCATGGCCGCAGGCGGCGGGCTCGGCTTGTTCTCACCACCACCGGCGAACGCGACGGACGACAACATCGATACAAGGGAAACGATTGCGATCTTCATAAGGCTCCTCCCGTTGAAACCCGCGCACTATACAGTTGTCTTACGACGTGACCGTGCAGCTTCGATTCATCTTGCTGGCAGGGATCGCCTCCTGCGGCGCGCCTCAGTCGTCGACGGCAACTACGACGAGCACGACGTCCGTTAAACCGGACGCGCAAACCGTCCATCACCTCGACGATCCCGATCTCAATCATCCGATCGCCGCGAAGTTGCTCGCGATCGATTGGTCGACCGTGCATCTCGCGAACGACGTCGACGCGCGCGCGTTGTGGCAGCAGATCGCGCCGACTCCGGATGATTGGCAAGAGAAGCTCGCCGAAGTTCCCGTCGAGCTGCAGCGGAGGCTCGGTGTCGCGCTGCTTCGCGAAGGCAACTTCGCGTGTCCGATCGTGCCGCCGGCTTGCGGCAAGGCGCCGACGTTCGCGCCGGTCAAAGCGGAGCTCGCCGATCCGTGCTTTCGCCGCCAGCTCGCGCTGTGGTCGTTCGATCAGATCGAGAAGGACGATCGCGATCAACTGCGCGATGCGTTCAAGCAGATCGCGGCGCTGCCGCCGCCGGAGTCCGAGCTCACCGCCGATCTCGTGCGCGCGACCACCGACATGGATCAGGACTTCCGGATGTCGCTCGTGGCCGCGATGAAGCGCGCGCATCAAGACGAGCTCGCGAACACCGCGATCAACTTGTTCGACGACAAGCACCTCGTCGAAGCCACGCAACTTCACGTCGATGGCGCGTTCCAAGCGCTCGCCGCGGCGACGCAACGCGGTGTGTTCTTGAAGGCGATCGGCGACGTCGCGCTGAAGTCCGACACACGCGTGCAAGCGATGTCCGAGCTCGTCGGCGACGATGACAAGATCGGGCCGGATCTCGCGACCGCGCTCGTCGCCGCGACGAAGACGCCCGACTGTCGGGTCGCGGCCGCGGCGGCGATCATGTTGTCGCGTCACGGCAACCATCGCTTCATCCCGACGCGCGGCACGTATCCGTCGACAATGCGCGGCTTGTGCGTGCTGTCGGAGTACGAGCTGATGATGCGCGGAGACGAATCGTCGCCGCTCTCGAGCTATCTACCGGCGCACGGGCTCGAATACACGCGCGTGATCTACGACGAGTACAGCGATTCCGACGTCGATGGCGATGGCGACATCCATACCGAGCGTGCGACGCAGCTGATCGATCGCGCGAATGCGAGCCTTCCCGAGGTCGACATCCTGTCGAAGGCGCTGATGGGTTGTACGAAGCCGACGTGCGAGACGAATGACCACGTGGTCCGGCTGACGCTGCGCGGCACCGAGCTCGATCGCATCGATATCATCGACAAACCGCCGTGCTAGATCGGGCTCGATCGGAGCCCCAAATGTGGGATGATTCGGGGATGCGGCTTTGCGCGATCGTCCTCGGAGTGTTGTTCGCGGCCGGTACCGCGCATGCCCAGGCGTTCAAGCCGCGCGGCAGCACCGGATCGTCTTCGTCGTCCACCAGCTCGGGCTCGGGCTCCGGATCGGGCGCAACGGCGTCGGGCACGTCGGCGTCGGGCACCACGACCGCGAAGAAGAAGACGCCGGCGAAGAAGAAAGCCGCCGCGAAAAAGACGGACGACGACTCGGATTCGGACGCCGCATCGTCGGACGACTCGGACGCGAAACCGGCGAAGGTCGCCGCGAAGACGACCGGCAAGAAGAAGAAGGCGTCGGACGATGATGATGCCGCGTCGAACGACGACGACTCGGATGCCAAGCCGACCAAGTCATCGAAGACGTCCAAGGTGGCCGCCAAGACCACCGCGAAAAAAGGCAAGGACAAGCCGGGCAAGAAAGACCCGGACTTCGTCCTGATCACGGACGACGACGACGAGTAGATCCGGAATTCGATCCTCGATACGCCCAAAAAATTGCCCGCACTTATGGGGCATGCGTATTTCAGAATATGGATCGATCTCGCCGGCAAGGGGCCGGTGAACCACCCGCCGCATCCCGGCTGACGGTCCGCCCGAAAGGCGGAAACCGTCGTCGCGTTGCGACCACGCCGGTGTGGCAGCGGTTGCCCAAGCCGGCCGTCGTCGCGAACGCCTGTGGCCGGATGCTCCGCCGCAGCCTGCCCGCGCTGATCGGCCTGGCGGTGGTCGGCGCGATCGGTGGCACGGCCTGGGCCGGCTATCGATTCGTGACCACGTCGCCGCGGTTCGCGATCGACGCGATCGAAGTGCACGGCAACCAGCACGTGCCCGCGGATCAGATCCGCGCGCTCCTACCGGTCGCCGTCGGCGACAACGTATTCGCCGCGAACATCGATTCGCTCACGAAAGACCTCCACACGAATCCGTGGATCGCGAAGGCATCCGCGCATCGCGTGTTGCCACACACGCTCGTGATCGATGTTCAGGAACACGAGGCGGTCGCCGTCGCCGATCTGGGCGGGCTCTACCTCGTCGATCACGAAGGCCATCCGTTCAAGCGCGCGCAGCTCGAGTCGGACGATGGCCAGGGGCTACCGATCATCACCGGCCTCGATCGTGCGGCGTTCCTCGCGGATCCCGCCGCAGCCGCCACCACGATCCAATCGAGCCTCGACGCACTCGCGCAATGGACGATCAACACCTCGCGTCCCGCGATCGGCGAGGTCCATGTCGACCCGCACGGCGCGCTGACCTTGCACACCTACGACAGCGCGATCGCGATCCAGCTCGGCCCGAACGACCTCGGCCTCGCCGCGCGGCTCCACACGTTCGACATCGCATGGGCCCAGCTCGATAGCTCCGAACGCGCTCGCGCTCGCGCGGTCCACCTCGATCCTCGCCTCGACCACGTCACCGTCGCATTCGAACAGAAAGCACCTCAGTAAATGGCGAAGTCCAAAGCGTCCGAGATCATCGTCGGTCTCGATATCGGTACGACCAAGATCGCGTGCATCGTCGGCGAGGTGACCGACGACGGCATCGACATCATCGGCATCGGCTCGGCCGCTAGTAAGGGCGTGCGCCGCGGCAACGTGATCAACATCGACGCGACGGTCGCTTCGATCCAGCAAGCCGTCGACGAAGCCGAGAACATGGCGGGCTGCGAGATCACGACCGTGTACACCGCGATCAGCGGCGCGCACGTGCGGGGCCTGAACTCGCACGGCATCGTCGCCGTGAAGGACAAAGAAGTTCGCGAGGCCGACCTCGCGCGCGTGATCGAAGCGGCGAAAGCGGTCGCGATCCCGATGGATCGCGAAGTGCTCCACGTGCTGCCGCAGCAATACGTCGTCGACGATCAGGACGGCATTCGCGATCCGCTCGGCATGGCCGGCGTTCGCCTCGAAGCGAAGGTTCACATCGTCACGACCGCGGTCGCATCCGCGCAGAACGTGATCAAGTGCGCGAACCGCTGCAACCTGCAGGTCGCCGACATCGTGCTCGAGTCGCTCGCGTCGTCGCAGGCGGTGCTCGAGGATGACGAAAAGGAATTGGGCGTGGCGCTCGTCGATATCGGCGGCGGCACGTGCGACGTGATGGTCTACGCCGATGGCGCGATCGTTCACACGTCGGTGCTGTCGCTCGGCGGTGGTCATGTCACGAACGACATCGCGACGGTCCTGCGCACGCCGCTCGACTCGGCCGAGAAGCTGAAGCGCAAGTACGGATGTGCGTGGCGCGGCCACATCGATGACGGCGAGACCATGGAAGTCCCGTCGGTCGGCGGCCGGTCGCCGCGCGTCGAACCGCGGATGAAGCTCGTCGAGGTGATCGAACCACGGGTCGAGGAGATCTTCGAGCACGTCAAGAAGGAGCTGATGCGGAGCGGCTACTTCGACGGACTCGCCGGCGGGTTGGTGCTCACGGGCGGTGCGACGGCGATGGACGGAATCTCCGAAATCGCGGAGCAAGTCCTGGGCTTGCCCGCACGACGCGGTGTGCCGACGAAGATCGGCGGGCTCGTCGACGTGGTGCGCTCGCCGTCGTATTCGACCGGCGTCGGCCTCGTGATGTTCGGCGCGAACCAGAACCACTCGGTGCGTGCGCCGGTACGTGCAACTGAAGAGCGTCAAGGTCTCTTCAAGCGCGCGTTCGGACGAATTGCCGAGATGTTCTGATTCCGTGTTAGCGTCGACGCGTGATTCAACGCGTCCTTTGGGGGGGGACTCGTGGTTCTCGCTGCGTGCGCGACATCGCGCCCGGGGGATCACGAGTGCGATCAAACGTCGTCGAGTTGTGGTGATGCATCGGTGCCGACGCCCGATGCCGCGCCCGCGTGGGATGCCGCGCCCGACGGACCGAACAAAGGTTTCGGCGAGCCGTGCACCGACGGAAGTCAGTGCTCGTCGACGATCTGCATCGTCGTGTCGACCGGCGGTGTGTGCACGAGCCTGTGCTCGAACGATGATTGTCCGCCGGGCTATGGCTGCCTCGCGGTAACCGGCGCGGTCGATCCGGATCAGGTCACGCAGGTGTGCGTGCCGATCTCGGATCAGCTGTGTACGCCGTGCGTCCACGACAGCGAATGCACGCTGATCGGCATGGACAAGTGCGAGACCGAGACGTCGGGCCGCTCGTACTGCGCGCGCGATTGCTCGTCGGTCGCGTGCCCGAGTGGCTACGACTGCGTGCAAGACGGCGCGACGAAGCAATGCGAGCCGCACTCCGGCGCGTGTGATTGCAACACCGTCGGCCAGATGGGCACGACCGAGGCGTGCACGATCATGACGCCGCTCAACACGCAGTGTGCCGGCACGTCGACATGCGCGGGTGTTGGAGGCTGGGCCGCCTGCGCGCCGCCGTCGACGACGGACGATCCGGACGCGACGTACGCGGACACGAACTGCGATGGCATCGATGGCGATGCTTCGAAGGGCATCTTCGTCGCGGGTGGTGGTGCGAACAGCGCGACGTGCGGCCTCACGTATTCGACGCCGTGCCAGACGATCAGCTATGGCATCGTTCGCGCGGTCCAAGCGAGCCGCAACAACGTGTACGTCCAAGCCGGCACGTACAACGAGGTGATGGTCCTCGTGAGCGGCGTGAACGTGTGGGGCGGCTACGACTTCAACTGGCAGCGCAACGCGTACTCGAACGCGGCGAATCGCGTGACCGTGATCGGCGCGCAGGACAACGGCACCGGTGGTGATGGCGAGTGGCTCACGGTGCGCGCGCACGATCTGATCGTGCCGGTGAAGATCGACAACATGATCCTCCAGGGGCCGACCGCGACGGGCGTCGGCGGAATCTCGGGTCGCGATGGCCGCTCGAGCTATGTCGTCCACGCGCGTGGTGCTGCGGGCCTGACGCTCTCGCACGTCCAGATCGTCGCCGGTAATGGTGCCGCGGGCCTGACGGGCGGCGCGGGAACGGATGCGGTGACCGTCGACGTACAGAGCTTCATGAACGGTGGCGGCGGTGGCAACGGCGACGAGTACACCACCACGTGCGATAGCAGCTCGCGTGGCACCGCCGGTGGTGCGGGCACGAACTCGTGCGCGGGTAGCCCGTCGACGCGCGCGACGAACGGCGGCAACGGTGGCGTGGGTGGCACGATGGATACGAGTTGCGGCTTCCCACCGCACTACGACGCGACCGCGGGCGCGAGCGGCATGAACGCGGTGTTCAACTCGAGCCCGTTCGGGATCGCCGGAAGCGGCGGCAGCGGCACCGACGCGTGCGGCACCACGACGAGCGGCAACGGCGGTCTCGTCGCGAACGGAGCGGCGGGCGGCGGTGCGACGAACGGCGGCTATCTCGCCGGCACCGGCAACAGTTACTGGTATGCGCGCTCCGGCGGCGCGGGTGGCACCGGCGAAAACGGCACCGGCGGCGGTGGCGGTGGCGGCGGTGGCGGTTGCGATAGCGGCACCGACGCGTACGGCGCGGGTGGCGGTGGCGGTGCGGCCGGTGGATGTGCGGCGCGCGGTGGTGGCACCGGCGGTGGTGGCGGTGGCGGATCGTTCGGCGTCTTCAGCGCGAGCGCATCGCAGATCACGCTCAATACGTGCGCGCTCTATCGCGGCAACGCGGGTGGCGCCGGCACGGGTGGCGTCGGTGGTCGCGGTCAAAGCGGTGGCACGGGCGGCAGTGGTGGCGCGAGTCATCCGGGCTCGGCGACGCCGGGCAATGGTGGCGGTGGCGCACACGGTGGTCACGGCGGTGGTGGCGGTGGTGGTCAAGGCGGTCGCTCGATCGGCGTCGTCAACACGGGCGACTCGACGATCACGGGCACGTGTACGCAAACCGGTGGCAGCGCCGGTGGTGGTGGCAACGGCGGCGTCTCGGCGCCGAATGCACCGGCCTCCGATCGCGATGGCGCGAACGGCGGCAACGGTGGCGCCGGGACGCTCGAAGAGGTCCACACCTGCGCGTCGTCGACGAGCTGCTAATTGGGGACGGTATCTAGTTCGTCACCTTTGGCATCGTAACTACGCGATCGATCGTTCGGACAGCGTGTCCGAACTTGACGATCTAGACACCGTCCCTACCTTCGCTCGGCTTGCTTCGGATCGAAGCCGAGCGCGTTCAGCACCGGATCGACGTCCTTCTTCAGCGCCTTGATCGTCACTTCGAGCGTCGCTGGATCGATCAACTGCTGCGCGGCATCCGTGACATCGTCGACGGTAACAGCCTGGATCTCCGCCAACAGCGACTGGTCGTTCGGCGCGAGCTTCTGCACGGCATTCGCCTCGAGCTGTTGCGCTCGGCCCGTCACACCGACCTCGGCCGCGAGCAACTGCGCGACCGCACGACGCCGCGCTTTCGCGATCTCCGCCTGCGCCGCACCACTCGCCCGGACCTGCGCGAGCTCGGCCGCGAGCACCTTCGTCGTCTCGGCCGCGGTATCGGGATCGATCTGCGCCGTGAGGAGCATCCGGCGATCGCGGACATCGAACGTGACACCGACCGACGCCGCCGACCGCAGCGACAACGCGAGACGTTGCTGGATCAACGTGGCGAGGATCTGCGCCGCACCTCGCGCGCGCTCGCCTGGATGTGCCTCGGGACCGTACGCGAGCTCGAGCTCGATCGACTCCTGGGTCTCGTTCGCGTCATACGTGATCGCGCGCCGGCCATGGTGTGGCATGCCCTTTGGCACCGGCTCGGCGCTCTGCTTCCACGGGCCGTACCAGCGCTCGATGATCGGCTTGGCCACCTTCGCATCGAACCCACCGCTCACGATCAACGTGGCGTGCTGCGGGCCGTAGTAGCGCTTCCACGGATAGAGCGGCACGTACTCGTAGCTGCCTTCGATCACGTGCCACGCGACCGCCCACAGATGCCAATCGCCGAGCACCGCGAAGCCACTCGATCGAAAGTGCGTCGACACGCGCGTGACATCGACATCGCTGTGCTCGGTCGCCGACGTGCCGAACCACTCCACGCGATCGTGCGCGTCCGGACCGCCCGCATGCCAGCCATCGTCGACCTGGAGCTCGGCCGCCGCACGCACCGCGAGACCGGGCGCGACCTCGCTCGACGTTCCGACGGGAAACACCAGCCGGACATCGACGAGCGACGCGATCGGATCCGACGACAGCACCACGTGGAGGCCATTCGCGAGCGTGTACTCCTCGGTCGCGCGCTTGATCTCCGGCACCGCGGCCGCGCCCGGATCCGCGGCATCGGTGGCGAACGCACCCGCGAGCGATCGATCCGCGAACTGCGGCCCATCCGCGAGGTTCTCGATCGACGAACCTTGATTCGCGACGGCCGGAATCAAGTCCATGATCCGCATCGGTCCATCGACGAAGTGCAGCCGCATGAACGAACGGTCCTCGCCGGACGTGAACGCCCGCCCGCGCCGGAGCAGATCGAGCCTGCGCCCCGTCGCCACGAGCTCCGCGATCCGATCACCGCGCTGGAACAGATCATCCATCGTCGCCGCATCGCCGAGCAGATCGTCGGCCACGGCACCATCGAGCGGATCCGCGGCATTCGCCTCGGCGAGCACGTCGTGCAATTTGTCGTGCGCCGCCGCGAGCTCGGACTCTTTATCCGCTTCGATCCCGACGACGAGCACGCGCGCGCGCCGCGCTCCCACGATCGCCGTGTGCAGCTGCGCCTTGTGCTTGGTCGCGTATTCGTCGAGGCGCCGGATCGCGAGCTCGACCGCAACGTCATCTTGATCGCCGAGCGCCGGCATCGGAATCGCCCACGCCGCGGTCGGCTTCCCGAGCCCCCACACGACCGAACGCACGCGCTGCTTCGTCGGCGTCATCGCCGGAACGGCCGGTCGCGCGGGCAGCTTCACCTCCGGGATCAGATCGAACGCCGCACCGATCTTCGACGCCACGTCCTCCGGCATCGCGCCGGTGATCACGAGCGTCGCCGCGCTCGGCGCGTAGTGTTGCTTGTAGAACCCGCACACCGCGGCCGCGTCGTAGCCGCCGACATCTTGATTGCCGAGCTCGTGCGCATACGGATGCGCCGTGCCCCACACCGCTTGCAGGAACGACGGAGGGATCGCGTTCAGCTGATCCATCGCGTGCTTCTTGATCGCGTCGACGGAGATCGCATCGCAATCGAGCTGCATGCGCTTCGCCGCCATCGCGAGCGCACCTTCGAGATCGGTCGTCGTCGTCGTGATCTCGGTGCGATCGAGATCCACTGCGAGCGCCGTGGTCAGCTCGACATCCGGCACGTGCGCCGCCGCGGCAACGACCGCGTAGCCCGTCAACAGCGCGTAGCCGGGATGCCCGTACGGATCGTCGCTCGTCCCGACCTCGTAGCGCAGATCGATCGAGGTCACGCGCGCGCGAGGATCGCGATAGATCGCGACGCGCATCCCATTCTTCAACGTCCACGCCGTGACCTTCCCCGGGTCATCGACGTGCGGCTGCGTCATGTGCAGCGTGTTGAAGCGTTCGTCGACGTGACAGCCTGCAATCAGCGCGAGAGCAACAACCGCCTTCACCCGATCAGGATGTCACGGAACCGCGCCGCTGTTCGGATCGAATCCCGAGCGTGACGTGATCGCGGTGATGTCAACCGCCTCGAACTGATCACCGGTCACGCTTTGCACTTCGTCAAAGATCGAATCGTCCCAATCCGCCGACGGCTCGCCGCTGATGTACCAATCGCTGCCACCGTCTGCCAGGTACATCCCGTAGGTCTTCATCGCCTGGAGGATCGCCTTGCTCTGGACCGAGAAATTCGCCGGAATCTGGTAGCTCGCCTTCAACCGGAACAGCTGCGCCATTGGCGGATGCGCGGAATTCGGCGACGTGTCCGTTTGATGCCGGCCCGGCCACACGTACATCGGCGCGATCTTCGACGAGCTGATCGTGAACCGCAGCGCGTGCTTGATCGTTCCGGAATTCGCTTCGCTCGCCTTCAACAGCAACGGGAGGATCGGCAGGCCCGCGGCATCCGCCGACGACCAATCCGCCGTGCGCAACGTGTTCGAGTGCAAGTCCCACTCGGCCGAGCCGAAGATGTTCCACGTGCCGTTCGTCTTGTACGAGTGATACAGCTCCCACAGTCGGCAGCTGTTGTTGTCGACGAGCAGCATGTGGTGATCGCCGTCCGGTGATTGGCCCGGCGTGGTGTTCACGCCGCCCTCGACGAGCGGTTGATCCGGAATCGGCAAGATCGGATTGCCGGTGCACGGCGCCTGCACGTTGTGCGAAGCATCGCCGCACTCGCTCTCCTCGGCGGGATGCCAGTCGTAGTCGGCGGTGTCGACGGCCGCGTACTTCGCCGTGAGCCACTCGATCGAGTTGCCGTTCACGGTGTTGTACGGGATGCCGTAATACTCCTCGCTCGTCGAATCGATCGTCTGGCCGAGATCCAGGTGGATCTTCTTCGCGCCGATCGTGCCGACGTACGCCGATGAATTGGGATCGGCCGGCAGCGCCCCGATCTGGGTGTTGAAGATGTTGTTCGCCGGAAACACCGGACAGTCGCCGATGATCGGGCTGTCCCCCGCCCCTGGCGCGTCCATGAAGTTGAGTCCGGTGTTGCCACCGTCGTCGGACGATCCTCCGCCCCCTCCACAGCCCATGACGAACAATGCGGCGGCCCACCACGCTTTGGTTTTCCCCATAACGGACGCAGTTTCGCAGAAAACTTGCCCCCGTGGATCCACCACTTTCATATGTAGCCACGGGGGCACCGAACCAAATGGCACTCATCGAATTCGAAGACGTCAGTCACGCAAAAATTCTGGTCATCGGCGTTGGTGGCGGCGGCGGTAACGCAGTCAACACCATGATCAGCGGCAACCTCGACGGCGTCGAGTTCGTGGTGGCCAACACCGACATGCAGGCGCTCGAAGCGAACATGGCGCCCCACAAGATCCAGCTAGGAAATGCCCTGACCAAGGGACTCGGAGCTGGCGCGAATCCCGAGATCGGGCGGCGCTCGGCCGAAGAGTCGATGCAGAGCATCGCCGACCTCATCTCCGGGGCCGACATGGTGTTCGTCACGGCCGGCGTGGGCGGTGGCACCGGCACCGGCGCGGCTCCGGTCATCGCGCAGATCGCGAAGGACTGCGGCGCGCTCACGGTCGGCGTCGTCACGAAGCCGTTTGGCTTCGAAGGCAAGAAGCGCTCGCGCCAGGCGATCGAAGGCGTCGAACGCCTCGCCGCCGCGGTCGACACGTTGATCGTGATCCCGAACGAGCGCTTGCTCGCACTCGTCGGCACGCAAACGTCGATGGTCGAAGCGTTCCGCAAGGCGGACTCGGTCTGCTTGAACGCGGTGCAAGGCATCTCGGACCTGATGACGGTCCCGGGCCTCATCAACGTCGACTTCGCAGACGTTCGTACGATCATGGCGAACATGGGCCGCGCGCTCATGGGCACCGGCGTCGGCGAAGGTAAGCGCCGCGCGACGGAAGCCGCCGAGATGGCGATCAGCTCGCCGCTCCTCGAGGCGGTGTCGATCGAAGGTGCCACGGGCATCCTGATCAACATCACCGGCGGACCGGACCTCACGTTGCACGAGGTCAACGAAGCGTCGACGCTGATCCAGAACGCCGCGCACGAAGATGCGAACATCATCTTCGGCTCGGTGATCGATCCGAACCTGACCGACGAAGTTCGCATCACGGTGATCGCGACGGGCTTCGATCGCGCGACGAAGACGCAGATGATCGTCGAATCGGGTCGCGCGAATGCCGCGATCGTGAAGCCGGCGCAAGTCACGATGCCGTACGACGTCAGCACCCAGACCACCAAAGAATATCCGGTCGTTCCGCCGCGCATGCCGGCGAAGCAGCCCGCGATGTTGACGGATGACCCGGACATCTCGATCGAGATGGAAGCCGCGGTCGAGTCGCTCGAAGCCGATCACAACATGGCGATGGGCTCGGGCCCGGCCACGCCGGTCGATGGCACGCCGATCGTCCACCCGGGCGAGCCGCGCAAGCGTGCGCAATCGCGTCCGTCGATGAAGGCAGTCCTCACCGGCGAGATCGATACGGAATCCGAGCTCGACGTGCCGACGTTCATTCGCCGTCACTCGGCGACGAACATTTCCTGAAAAACATTTTTGCTTAGCTTGTGACCCTCCCAGAGGCCCCGTGCAGGGGCCTTTTTTCGTAGTGTCGCGAGCATGAAGAAACTGCTGATTGTCTGCGCGTTGTTGGTCGCAGCGTCGACGGCGTACGCCGATGGCAAGACCAAGATCAAATGGTACGGGCACGCCGCGTTCGAGATCGATCTGCCGAGCGGCAAGACGATCCTCGTCGATCCGTGGATCACGAATCCCTCGAACCCGACGGGCAAGGACGACGTCAAGACCATCAAGGCGGACCTCATCCTGGTCACGCACGGGCACTTCGATCACGTCGGCGATGCGAACGCGATCGCGACGCGGACGAAGGCGCACTTGGTTTCGACGTTCGACCTGGGCAACGCGATCGTCGCCGGCGGGTTCCCGAAAGATCAATACGGCATGGACACCGGTGGCAACTTCGGCGGCACGCTCGAAGTGCTCGGCGGCGAAGCGGCGATCACGTTCGTCCCCGCGGTCCACAGCTCGGCGTACGGTGACAAGGGCGCGTTCGGCGGCAACCCCGGTGGCTTCGTGATCGCCGTCAAAGGCGGCCCGACGATCTATCACACCGGCGACACCGACCTGTTCGGCGACATGGCGCTGATCGGCTCGCACTTCAAGATCGACGTGATGTTGGCGTGCATCGGCGATCACTTCACGATGGGGCCGGATCGCGCGGCGGAGGCGGCGAAGCTCGTCAAGGCGAAGTCGATCGTCCCGATGCACTTCGGCACGTTCCCGATCTTGAACGGCACGCCGGACCAGCTCGGGACCGCGCTCAAGAAGACCTCGCCGTCGACGAAACTGACGGTGATGAAGATCGGCGACACGATCACGATGTAGATTGCGCGCGTGCTGAGCTTCGGGGCCGCCCGCGCGTTGTTGGTACTTCACACCGCGATCGGTGTGAGCGCGGTCGCGACCGGCACGCATCTCGTGATCTGGTTGCGTCGCTACCTGCGTGGTGAGAAGCCGCGCCGGTCGACGCTCGTGTTCGCGTGGTGGTTCTTCGGACTATCGCTCGCGGCATTCCTGCTCGGCAACACGATGTATCCGACGTACAAGGTCGAGGTTCGCAGCGCGTATCTCGAGAACAAGTCGCTCGGCGAAGAACAAGCGATTCGCGATCGCGCGCTGTCGCAGATCACCGGTGAGCGACCGGTGACCGATGATCTAGTGAAGCGCGCGGCGAAAGCGGCGAAGTGGTTCGACGTGAAGGAGCACTGGATCGCGCTCGGCCTGTTCTGTTCCGGAGCGGTCCTGTTGATCCTGTCGCTGTGGAAGCCCGAGGACGGGCCGGTGCTAAAGCCGCTCGTCCTGGGCCTAGCGGTGATCGCGTGTGGGACGACCTGGCTCGGTGCGGTGATCGGCGTGCTGACGGCAGCGTGGCGCGCGGTGTGAATTACACCGGAGCATGAACGCTATCAAAACGCGCAAGCTCGCGTACTACGCGGGCATGGTCGCGGTTCCCGCCGCGATCGGAGCACTGGTTGGTAAATCGAGACGGTCCACGCTGCTCGGCAGTGTGGCAGGCGGGCTCACCGCGATCTCGATGCTCGGCCTACGCTGGCAGCTAGCTCGGTTTTTTACCGAGCAACCCGCCTACGACATCGAGGAGCACATCGGCCGGCTCGAGATCCGTCGCTATCACCCGACGGTGACGGCGCGAACGCGAATCGCGTCGAGCAACTACGATTGGGCGCTCCAGACCGGGTTCAAGAAGCTCGCCGGCTACATCTTCGGCGACAACTTCAACGGCGAAAAGCTCGCGATGACGGCGCCGGTGCAGACGACCGAGGGCAACGGCTTCATGATGTCATTCGTGATGCCGGCCGGGCGCTCGCTCGCGACGTTGCCGAAACCGAACGATGTCGATATCGAGCTCGACGAAGTTCCGGAACGTCGTGTTGCGGTGCTGCGGTTCGCAGGTCGCTATCGCGGCACCGACGTGCACGCGCACGAGGCGCAGCTCATGAAGATGGTGAAGGCGGCGGGCTTGCGACCACTCTCCGAACCGATGTTCGCGGGGTTCGATTCGCCGGCGACGCTACCGTTCTTGCGTCGCAATGAAGTGTGGGTCGAAGTCGCGCCGCACTCTTAGCGGCCGAACAAGAACATCCACTCGACGAGCACACTCGCGTCGACGCCACCGTTGTTCGCGAGCTCCGGCGCGACATCCGTCGGCCCCATGCAGCCTTGCGACGAGCCCGAACGACAAGACGTCAGCGGATCGTCACCGCGACGCGCGAGCGCGAACCGCAGGCCGAGCTGGAAGCCGTTGCGCATTGGATGGATCTGGTTGTCGACCTCGATGCCGACGCCCACGTGAACCTCTGGCACGTGATCGACACCCGGTGAGTGATGCGTGGCATCGAGCTGCCATTGCCCGAACCGCTCGCCGGCACCGGCTTCGATCCACAGCGATTGCGCGAGCGTGCAACCGCCGCGGAACAAGCACCGCCGTTGATACGAGCGAACGACATCCGCGCGCAGCGACAGCCCGAGGCGGTGGACGCCTTCTTCCGATCCAGCCGGATCGAAGAACGACAGCCACGACCATTCGAATTCGCCGACGAACGGACCCGCGCGCAGGCCGAGCGCGACGAGCGGCCCACCTTCGTACATCCCCGGGGCACTTTGATCGTGCATGGCCGCGGTGAGACCGAGCCGCATTGTCGGGCCGGTGTCAGCCGCGGCAATCGAGCCAATCGAGGAGGAGATGGCGAGCGCGGCGACGACCTTCCACATGCCCTCTAGGATACAGATCGTGTTACGAAAACGCTCATGCGGATTCTCGCGGCTTCTATCTTCGTCACTACCGTAGTTATCGCCTGCGGCGCTCCCCCGAAAAGGAAGGCGCACTCGTCAAAGAGGGTTCGGATCAAGCGCCTACGTGCTGCTGCAAGACGATCCCGGTCACCGACGATAAAGACATCGTGCCGCAATACGCCATGGGCCCGCGGATGGAGTGTTCCACCAGCAACGGTGAGTGCGTGGACGACGTCCAATGCAATGGATCCGCGCCGGTAGCCGGCCCGAACAACGGGAACAACCCGCCGCCCCCGCCGACGATCACGCCGAGCTCGTCGAACGATCAGATCAACTAGCCAGTCCGAGCCGAACGGAGCCCGACGGCGCGCTCCGCGCGGCGTCGGTGAGCGGAGTGAGGATCGGACGAATGAGATGGGTTTTAGGGAGGCGCTGTTCGGCCGAGCGCCTCGCGAGGCCGAACAGCGCCTCCCTAAAACGTGAATTGTAAGGACGACTGGAACAGCAGCGAGCGATCCACGTAGCTGTCCGGCGAGTCGTCCATCACCACCTCGGCGCAGGAGCTGCCGGTGCTCCGGCATGACGTTCCCGTCATCGCCTGATGCGGCGAAACCGCCATCCGAATGCCGAGCAGCCACGCGATCCGGTGCGGGAAGCCGATCGGCTCCTGCAGCCGGTGATCGAGCGAGATGCCAGCCCCGAACAGGCCGAGCGTACGCTTCGAGTCGTCGGGGATGATCCGCGCGATCTCGTTCGCGCCGAGCTTGTTCCACGAGTCCCACTCGACACCCGCGCCACCCTCGACATAGACCGCGAGCATCGAGTTCTGGCCGACGGAGTGCGAGTCCAAGCGGATCACGTCGAGCCGCATCATCGCCGAGAGCCGCTCGCCATGACCGACGCCGATGTTGCCGTCCGCGGGCCCGAGCGGGGTTTGGATGGTGCCGTGGCTCTCGAGGGCGTACGCGTCGAATTCCGACTCGATCGTGAACCGCCCGAACCGATGTCCGTACGCCGCCGCGGCACCGATCGCCACGACGTCATACGGCGTCCCCGCATAGACGAACCCGGCGACGGTGCCCAGCCGGGCCTCGTTGCCCGAGGTGTCGTGCGGTGCGTACGGGTCTTCGATGTAGAGATCCGGATGCGCGAGCTTCGTGCTGCCCGTGTCGTAGTGATCGTCTTGTGGCGTGAACTGGGCATCATCGGCCCATGCGACACCAGAGCCTGTGAATCCCAGGCACAGCACGACACCAACTTTCGCAGAGTTGTTCATGACGGACCTCCGCAGAATCGCCGTGCACCGAAACGGTGCATTTGTCATGCTTGGATCGAGGCGGTCATCACGTCGAGCGGCGCGTCGTGGCTTGTCCAAATCTTAAAGGCGCGCGCCGCCTGATGCACCAGCATCATCTTCCCGTCGAGCGTGGAATAGCCGCGCTCTGCTGCGCGTTGGAGCCACTTCGTCGACGAGTACACGAGCGTCGCGACAATTGCGTCGTGTGGGATGAGCGTAATCGGGACATCCAAGTCAGCGTTCGTGAGTCCGGCGCTCGTGCAGTCGACGACGAGATCGGCGCCGTTTAGAACGGCGGGAAGTGCATCGAACGCGTGCGCGGTGATCCATGAAATCTTAGCTGGCGTTCTGGCGACGACGTCGACCCGCGCACCGATCTGCGTGCAGCCATATGCGACCGCACGTGCCGCCCCACCGGCACCGATCAACACGACGCGCTTCGGCGAACGCGGCAACGCATCGACGAAGCCGGGCGCGTCGGTGTTGTGACCGATCAACCGGCCGTCGCGCAGCTCGAGACAATTGACGGCGCCGATCTGGCGCGCAGCCGGCGACAGCTCGTCGGCGAGATCGTGCGCCGCGAGCTTGTGCGGAATCGTCACCGACGCACCGAGCATCGGTAGCACGCGCAGCTCGCCGAGCTTCGCCGCGAACTGATCCGGCGGCACACCGACGCGAATCATCTCCGCATCGATCCCACACGCGGCGAACGCGGCGTTCATGATCTGCGGCGACTTCGAGTGTTCGATCGGCCAGCCCAGGACAACCGCGGTCTTCACGGCTGCACGGCGAGCTCGGCCCCATCGCGACGCGCTTGATTGAGCGCTTGCGTCGCATCTTTCATGAGCCGCGCGAAGCTGAGCTCTTGGCCCGGCCGCCCACCCGCGACGGCACCGACGACGCGCGGCGGGAACGAACGCCCGGCAGACACCACCGGATCGCCTTGCGCGACCGCGGCGATCACGCGCCGACCGAGCCCCGCGGCACCTTTGAGATCGGTGTACGGCAGGAGCACGAGGAACCGCTCGTGATCGAGCTGGGTGGCGAGATCGATATCGCGGATCGTGTGGATCAGCGCGTTGCCGGCACGCGCGCGCAAGATCCCGCGAATGCCTGCCGGCGGAGGCGGTGGCGGAACCTCGACGGCGAACAGCGCCACCGACAGCGGATATTCGAACCGCTTCGCACGCTTGACCTCGAGCTCGAGCACGCGCTGAAACGTCTCGAACGGTTGGAGACCGCGAACATCCGGATCCGAAAGCTCCTCGAGCTTTGCCCGCAACACCGCTTCGGCGCCACGCGCGTTCTGTGCGATCCGCCGCTCTTCGTGCAGGCGCGCTGCCGCGAGCAACGCCGGTGCGATCCGATCCGGATCGTGCGGCCGCGTGGTCACGAGATCCGCGCCCGCCGCGATCGCCCTGCGCACGCCCTCGCTCTTCTTGCCCGACATGCACGCGATCACGATCGGTCGCCGCGGATCTTGTGCGAGCGCGATGTCGATCACCGGTTCGCCACCCGGCAACTGCACGATCACCGCATCGAGCCCGCTGACGATCTGATCCGCCACCTTCGTGAGCCCGGCCGTGCCCGACGCACCGACGACGACGCGATGCCCGTTGGCGACGACCGCACCCTGCGCCGCCGCGAGGTGCTCGACTTGTTCGTAGACGCCGATCTGGAGCTGCGCGATCTGCGGCAGATCCTGCTGATCGTCGATCACGTCGACGTCGACTTCGATCGGTGGAGGCAGCGTCTTCGGCCGCCCCTTCTTGCCCGGGGGCGGCGGCACGCGCTTCGGTTCGCGCGCGATCGGCGGCGGAGGCTCCACGATCGCGTTCGCCGACGTCACCGTGCCGGCTTCGAACGACGGATCATCGAGATCGATCGGGATCGACGCCGATCGATCCATCGTCCCACCGCCACCCAATAAATCGTCGAGCGCCGCTTCCGCCGCATCCGCCAGGTCATCCGGCAGATCGTTCGGATTCGTCTTCTTGAAGGCTCCGGTGCGGCCACCACCACCTTTGGTCGTCGCGCGCTTCGTCGCGTTAGTCTTCGCTCGACTCATCCCGTTTCACCACGACCTCGAGCGTCCCACGCGCGAGCCGTACGTCCAGCGTATCACCGCTCGCGACCTGCGCGGGATCGCGAATGATCTGCCCGTCCTTCATCACCGTCGCGTAGCCGCGGTCGAGCACGGCGAGCGGGGACAACGCGTGCATCTGTGCGCCCAACCGCCCGAGCTCGCGATGGCGCTGCTCGAGGATCCGCCGCATCGCCGCGTCCAACTTCGGCATGACCTCCGCGAGCTGTTTGTGATGCGCGGCGATCTGCGCGGCCGGGTGCAGCGACGCGAGGCGATGCGCGAGCTGCTGCAGCTGCGTGCGCTGGCGTGCGATCACGCGTTCGCCACGTGCATGCAAGGCCTGCGTCGCGCGATCGAGATCCTGATTCGCGCGATCGATGCGATGCCGGAGCTCGCGATCGATTCGCTTGCGAACCTTGTCGAGCTGGTCGTGCAGGATCGCGCGATCGAGCACGCACAATTCCGCCGCCGCCGTCGGAGTCGGCGCTCGAACATCGGCCGCCATGTCCGCGAGCGACAGATCGATCTCGTGACCGACCGCGCTCACGACCGGCACCGGACACCTCGAGATCGTGCGCACGACGCGCTCGTGATTGAACGCCGACAGGTCCGTCACCGCGCCACCGCCACGCCCGATGATCAGGACGTCGACGCCGGCACGCACGACCATCGCCATGCCCTGAACGAGCTGTGCCGGCGCGTTCGGGCCCTGCACCGCCGCATCCGCGATCAAGATCGGGGTCGGGAACCGCCGCTGGATCGTGGTGATGATGTCGCGCACGGCGGCACCATTCTTCGACGTGACGACGCCGATGCGCTTGGGGAACCGGGGCAGCGGCCGCTTCTTTTCCGGCGCGAACATCCCCTCGGCCGCGAGCTTCTGCTTCAGCTGGTACAGCGCGAGCGCTTCGGCGCCGAACCCCGCCGGTTCCGCAAAATCTGCATAGAACTGCATCTTGCCGTCGCGCTCGTAGACGTTCAGCCGGCCGCGGACCCGCAGGCGCATCCCGGGCTCGACCCGAAACGGCAGCCGCGCGAGGTCCTTCGCCCACATCACGGCCGGCAGCACCGCCTGCTTGTCGCGGAGCGAGAAGTACATGTGGCCCGACGGCGGGATCGACAGCTGGGTGACCTCGCCCTCGACCCAGACCAGGCCTAGCTGGTCGAGGGTTTTGCCCGCGAGCCGCAGGATTTCTGCGATCGAATAGGGCTGTTCGCGGGACGCCGTCATGGGGACCAGGGCGCAACTTACCGCAACCGGGTGATGTGGCGTGGTGTCGTTACAGACGGTACGATGCCCATCGCGATGGCCGAAGATCCGAACGAAGGTGCACCGATCGCCAAGGATGCGATCGATCCCGAGCTCGTTCGACTCGCTCGCACGCGCCCCAAAGTCAGCGTGATCACCGCTGCGGGGCTCGTGTTCCTGTGCTTGTTCTTCGTGATCAAGCTCAACGCTGACCGCTCGTTCGGGGGCTCGGGCGAACCGCGCTCCGTCGCGATCGCGGATCTCGCCGCCGGCAAGGTCGAGCAGAACGGGTTCGTGAAGATCGCGAACGCCGAGCTCTTGATGTCGCACGCGCTTCGCACGTCGACGAGCCCGAACGGCATCGGCCTCCGCGTCGTTCCCGTGCGCGGCACGAACGAGAAGCTATGGATCGCGATGAACGGCGATGGCTGGGACGTGCCGAAGCTCGGCCTGCTCACCGGCCGCGTGAAGAAGCTCGCCGATCTGCCGTTCTGGAAGACGATCTCGAAGTATGGCCAGGAGCATCCGCGTCCGGTCTTCGCGCCACCGTCTGCGTTGAAGGCCGGAAACAAGGTCACCGCGGTCACGGGTGAAACCGTCGAGCTCGCGGATGGCGACAAGGTCGCGTACGACACCACCGATACCGAAGACACGCTGCTCGTCGGCACGTTGAACGATCGGCTGCCGAGCAAAGATGCGTGGCAGACCGAGCTCGGCAAAGCCGGCATCCAGATCAAGCAAGCGTTGGACGTGTCCGCGTACACCGCGCGGTTCATCGTCGTCGGCACGCAAGCCGCGATCACGCCGCTTCTCGACAAGGCTAATTTGTTGGGGCCTGTGCGGCTCGAAGCCGTGTCGCATCACACGGACACCACGTGGGGTGCGTTCAAGGCCGCGCCGCCAAGCGATCAAGTCGACCTCGTCGGCTTGTACGTCATGCGCGAAATACCGGCCGATGCCTACGCGTTGATCACCGACGAGCATCCAGAGGATTACTGGTATGTCTTGCCGATCACGATCGCCTTGGGCGTGCTGGGGCTGGTGTTCGCGTGGGCGCTCGTCCGCGCGGTCAAGCGCGATCTCCTGCCTACGCGGGCGTGAGATACTTCGTCGGTGGGCGACGACCGAAAGCCCGTGCCCTCGATAGGGCCCACGGGTGGAACGATCCAGGTCGCCTCCAGCGAGGCGATCGAAGCCACGATCGCACCCCCATCCGGCCCGCAACCGGATCTCGGCCCACCGCCGGAGATGCCGCCGCACCGTTACGAGTACGGTCACGAGATCGCGCGCGGTGGCATGGGCCGTGTCGTCGAGGCGACCGATACGGTGCTCGGCCGAACGGTCGCCGTCAAAGAAGCGCTGTCGCTCGATCCCGATGCGGTGCGGCGCTTCGAACGCGAGACCCGGATCACCGCGCGGCTCGAGCATCCGTCGATCGTGCCGGTCCACGATGCGGGCACCGCCGAGAACGGATCGCCGTTCTACGTGATGCGCAAGATCGGTGGCCGGCCGCTCGAGGAGCTCGTCGGGCGCGCGACCGAGCTGTCGGATCGCCTCGCGCTGTTGCCGCATATCGTCGCCTCCGCGAACGCGATCGCACATGCGCACGAACGCGGCGTCGTTCATCGCGACATCAAGCCGTCGAACATTCTCGCGGGCGAGCTCGGCGAGACCATGGTGATCGATTGGGGCCTCGCAAAGGCGATCGACGATCGCGATGTGGAAGACGAGCGGCGCGCGGTCTCGGTAGTCGCCGACGAAGATCCGGACGCGATCAAGACCCGCGCCGGCATCGTGTTCGGCACGCCCGGCTTCATGGCGCCGGAACAGCTCCGCGGCGCGCATCCCGACGAGCGGTGCGATGTCTACGCGCTCGGCGCCACGCTCTATCACCTGCTCGCGCGGAAGCCTCCGCACTACTCGAAGGCCGGTGGCCAAGAGATCATGAAGCAGGCGATGGCCGGCCCGCCGCAACCGCTGCGCGAGCTCGTGCCCGGTGTCGCGCCGGAGCTCGCCACGATCGTCGACAAAGCGCTCGCGTTCGATCGCAAGGATCGCTATCACGACGCGCGCGCGCTCGCCGACGATCTGCATCGGTTCCTCACCGGCCAGCTCGTCGCGTCGCACCACTATTCGCCGCGCGAGAAGCTGCAGAAGTGGGTGGCGAAGAATCGCGCGCTCGTCGGCATGGGCGCGAGTGCGGTCGCGATCCTGATCCTGATCGCCACGTTCTCGATCTCGCGGATCATCGCCGCCAAGGATCGCGCGAATCGCGAACGCACCGAGGCGATCGCGCAGAAGGAACGCGCCGAGGCGAATGAAAAGCTCGCGATCGAACGCGCGGACTCGCTGACGATCGCGGATGCGCGGACGAAGGCCGTGATCGAGCCATCGCGTGCGGTCGCGCTCGTGAAGCCGCTCGCCGGTAGCGCACGGTGGCGCGAGGTTCGCGATGTCGCGGCGGCGGCACGCGCGAATGGCGTCGCGTTCGCGTTGCCTGGATCCGCACATTCGATCTCGCTCGAGCTCTCGAAGGACGGCCAACGCGCGCTGTCCGCCGGCGACGATGGCGTGATCCGGATCTACGATCTCGCACATCAAAAGACCCGCGAGCTGTTCGCCTCGCACGCGATGACACCGGCGCGGTTCGGCGATGCCGAGCACACGGTCGTGCTGTTTCACGAGACGCACGTGACGCTTGTCGACGTGCAGTCCGGGAATCACCGCGATCTCGAAACGCCGACGAACATCGCGAAGCTCGAGGTCGCCGGTCCGATCGCGTACTACCTCGACGATCAGAAGGCGCTGTGGAAGCTCGACCTCGCGGGCGGTGCGCCGATCAAGATTCCACTCGACGAGCCGATCGATGCGATCTACCCGTCGCCGGATGGCCGGTGGGTCGCGCTCGCGGGTGCGCAACACCTGTGGATGATCGATCGGACCTCCGGCCTGCCGCCCGAATCGATCGGCGACGGCATGGTCCGCGACATCGCGTATCAGGCCGACAACAAGGGTCTGGTCGCGCTCACCGACGACGAAGTGCACGCGTTCTCGCTCGATCCCGCGCCGCAGACCACGCATCGCATGACAGCGGGTACCCACTTTCACATCGCGCTCGTCGGCGACAAGCTGTTCGTCACCGGGCCGACCGGCGTCGTGATGCTCGCGCGCGACAACCCGGCAGCACGGGTCGCCGGCGTGGACTTCACGCTCGGTCTCGAGCCAGCTCATGGCGACATGCTCGTCGCGGGGCGCCCGATGGGGTTCACCGTGTTGACGGATCACGGCGATCGCTCGATCGCGAGCCCGGTCCGGATCGCGCGGATCACGGCGTCGCAGCGAGGATCGTTCGTCGTGGCCGCGGCCGATAACCGTGTGCTGGTGTGGGATCTCGACGCGATCGTGCCGAAGGAGCTCGGGCAGGACGCGATCAGCGGCGCGGCCTTCGTCACCGGCGATCAGATCGTGATGACGAACCTCGACGCACCGGCGCAGTGGATCGACCTGCACACCGGCAAGAGCTCGCCGATCGGTGACATCACGGGCATCGCACAGCTCGCGCCAGCCCCGGATGGCCATCGCGCGGCGTTGATCGACGCGTATCACCACGGCCGGATCGTCGCGGCGACCGGCGAGCCCGTCGATCTCGGCGACGAGCTCGAGCAAGTCGCGTTCCTCGACGATCAACGGCTCGTGATCGCGCACGCGAATGGCATGATCACGCTCGCGGGCCAGACGCTCGTGAAGGCCCAGAGGCCAGTCCAGGCAATGGCGGTTTCGCCGGCCGACGGCGGCACGATCGCGGCCGCGCTCGACGACAAGAAGCTGTGGCGAATCCAACTCGCCACGCATACCGAGACCAAGCTCGACGTCGAGCTCACGCCCTTGAAGAAGGCGATCGCGCTCGTCGGTGGCGACGTGATCTACGGCGCGGGGAACGAGCTGCGGATCTGGCGGACGGACGGCAAGCAACAGACGCTCGGCAAGCTCGGGCGCACGATCACGAACGTGATCTCGGTCGGCGAAGGTCGCGTGCTCGCGATCGGCAACGATGGCGGCGCGCTGATCGTCGACCTCGCTCATGCCGAGGCGGCGCAGCCCGTGGCGCTACCGATCACGAATCCGTCGGTCACCGCGGATGGCTCGCTCGTCGGATCGCTCGCGGCGAACGGTGCCGTCGAGGTGTTCGATCCGGCGACCGGCGAACGCTGGCTGCTCGCTCAACCGCGCGATCCCGATCAATCGCCGACGATGGTCGCGCGCCACCCGTTTGTCTCGGGCGTCGTGATCTCGCCGGATGGCCAGCGCTTGCTCGCGCAAACGACGAACAAGCTGCTCGTATGGACGCTCGCGTTGCCGCAATCGGCGGAAGCGACGGCGACGTGGATCGCCACGCTCACGAACGTGGAGTGGAAGTGAAAGATCGGACGACGATCATCGATCGTCCCGGTACTTCACGTCCCCGCGATGCGGAAGAGCCGCTCGCTCCACCCGAAGGTCACTCGCGCTACGAAGTCGGTGCCGAGATCGCGCGCGGCGGTATGGGTCGCGTCGTCGAAGCGACGGACACGTTGCTCGGTCGCACGGTGGCGGTGAAGGAAGCGCTCGTCGGCTCCGACGAAGCGATGCGGCGATTTCGGCGCGAGATCTACATCACCGCGCGGCTCGAGCATCCGTCGATCGTGCCGGTTCACGATGCCGGCACGTTGCCGGATGGCTCGCCGTACTACGTCATGCGCAAGGTCTCGGGACGTCCGCTGACCGAGCTGATCGCCGGCGCGGAATCGCTCGAGCAACGGCTCCGGCTCTTGCCTCACGTCGTCGCGGCCGCGCAAGCGATCGGGCACGCGCATCACCGCGGCGTGATCCATCGCGATATCAAGCCGTCGAATATCCTCGTCGGTGAATTGGGCGAGACCGTCGTGATCGATTGGGGGCTCGCGAAGGTCGTCGGCGAAGGGGATGACACCACCGATGCGTCGCCCGTCGATGCCGGTGCATCACTTCGCACGCGGTTCGGCGTGGTGTTCGGAACGCCGGGCTTCATGGCGCCGGAGCAAGCGCGCGGCGAGAACGTGGATCAACGCAGCGATGTCTACGCGCTCGGCGCGACGCTGTACTACACGTTCACGCGTCAACCGCCGCACGCGAGCGCGAGCGAGACCGAGATGATGACGGCGGTCGCGTCCGGACCGGCAACGCCGATCGGCAGCGTCGTCACGGGTCTACCGCGCGAGCTCGCGACGATCGTCGACAAGGCGCTCGCGTACGAGGAAGCCGATCGCTACGCGGATGCCGTCGAGGTCGCTGCGGATCTCCAACGGTTTGTCAGTGGTCAGCTCGTCGCATCGCACGAGTACTCGCGCCGCGAACGGCTCGCGCGGTTCGTGCGCCGCAACAAGGTCGCCGTCGCGATCTCGACGATCGCGGTGGTCACGCTCGCGGTCGGTGGCACGTTCGCGATCCGCGGCATCCTCGATGCACGTAATCGCGCGAACCAGCAAGCGGCGCTCGCCACGCAGCGCGAGCACGATGCGGAGCTCGCGCGCCAACGCGAGGAGATGCGCGGCGATCAGCTGTTGCTCACGCAGGCCGGCGTGCTCGCGACGCAAAATCCGACCGCGGCCGTCGCGCAGTTGAAGCAGCTCACGCAGCCGCCGGAGCGCTGGCAGCGAATGTGGCGTCAAGCGCGTGCGGTCGCGGCGACCGCGGAGTTCAACGGCGTCGCGCGGGCGATCAACACGGACGGCTATTCGGCGCAGCTCGGAATCTCTCCGAATGGCGAGCGTGCGCTGGCCGTCGATAGCGAGAACGGCGTGGTCACTTGGTACGATCTCTCGACGGGCGCACACACGCGCGTCGATACCGATGGTCGAAACTTCGGTGCGCTGTGGGCCGATGACGATCGCGTGGTGACGTATCGCGGGAAGCGCGTCCGGATCGCGAACGTCACGACCGGCACACACGAGGATCACGAGGTCTCGTCCGAGGTTCGTGATGTCACGATCGCCGGCACTGCGATGTTCTGGACCGACGTCGAGTGGGCGGTTCATCGCGTCGACATGAGGGTGTGGGATGACAATCCCATCGCGACCACCGGTCGGATCGTCGCGATCGAACCGTCGCGGGATGGCACGAAGATCGTGTTGTCCGGGTATGACGGCTCGTGGCTGTACACGCCCGCCAAAGGCACGCTGCTGAAGTTCAGCCGGATGGCGTACGCGCACATGCCCGCCTGGGATCGCGATGGCAAGTACGTCGTCCTCGCCGGCTATCACGACACCGAGCTGTATCGCATCGAGGAGGACAAGCCGCCGGTCCTCGCCGGTCGTCGCGAGTTTCCGAAGGACATCGTGATCGACGTCGTCGTGTCGCCGAAGGGCATGGTCTACTACACGTTGTCGTCGGGTGGATTTCGCGATCGCGGGCCGACGTCGCCGGTGTTGCCGATCACGACCGAGCAATCGGCGACGAACGACCTCTCGCTCAGCATGCGCACGTTCGGCGATACCGTGTTCATCCCGCGCGGTGATCGGATCGATGTCTACGATCACTATCGGCGATACACGCTCGTCAGTCCGTCGGGGCTGATCACTGGATTCAAGACGAACGCGAAGTCGTTGCGCGCGGTCGCGATCACGAACGGTCGGATGCTCGTCTGGGATCTGGCGACCCACTACCCGGCGTCCGGAGAGGTTCCAGAGGTCACCGCCTTCGTGATGGTCGGCAAGTCGCACGCTGCCGCGATGTTGATGTTCGACGGGTGGTCCTGGCTCGACCTCGTAAAGCGCCACGGCAAGCACGTGCCCGGTGTGCCGATGCCGATGCAGCAGTTCTCGATCGGGGCGGGCGACTCGATGTCGATCATCGACCCGAACACCGGCTCGCTGATGGCCACGCACGATGGCCAGCTCGAGCAGTATCCCGACAAGCAGATCGCCCTGGCCGTCGCCCTGGCCGATCAACGGACCGCGTTCCTCACCGAAACTGGCGATCTCGCGATTCGCAGCGTCGACGGCAAGCAACGCCTCGACATCATGCATCGCAACGCGAAGCCGGAAGACCTCGATTCGCGCGATGGCTGGCTGTTAGCCGCGTGGTCTGACGGGATGTTCGCTCGTATCGATCTGAAGACGATGACCATCGATACGTTCCAGCTCTATCCGCATTCGCCGGAGTTGCGCTACACGATCAGCCTCTCGGCGATCGGCGACGCGTTCGTGACGGTCGGCAAGGTGATGTACCGCTACGAACGCAAGTCGCACCTGCTGTTCGTGCACGCGGTGTTGCCGGAGACGATCAGTGGCGAGATCAATCTCGCCGAGCACACGATCTGCACGACCGGCGGCGGGAACATGTACAGCGTGTCTCATTCCGTGCCGGCGCAGGTCACGGCGTTGCCGGCGAACATCCGCGGCTGGTTCACGTTCACGCCCGAGCTCGCGCTGTTCTCGAATCACGATGGCACGCTGAGCATGCTGGATGCGACGAACGGTCAGAATTGGCCGGTCGCGACGCCTCACGTGATGGCGCCCGAGATCACGTCACCGGCGCTGTCCGACGACAGCAAGCACTTCGGCGCGATCATGGCCGGCACCTTGTACCTATGGGAGAACATGCTGCCGAACGATGCGAGCGACACCGCTCGGTGGCTCGAACAGCTCACGAATGCCACGGCGGAGTCGGGAACCAGCAGTCTTACGTTCCACGAAATGCTACAACCACGTCGGTGACTCCTTTCCGTTTGTTCGATTCGATGCGACAGCAGAAGGAGCCGTTCGAGCCGCTCGTCCCCGGCAAGATCGGCATGTACGTCTGCGGTCCGACTACCTACGCTCCGGCACACATCGGGCACGCGTATTCCGCGATCGCCTTCGACACCGCGCGGCGCTGTATGGAGTTCCTCGGCTGGGAAGTCACGTACGTTCGCAACGTCACGGACATCGACGACAAGATCATCAAGGAAGCGAACCGGCTCGGCGAGGATCCGTTCGCGATGTCGGCGAAGTTCGCGCGCGAGTACAACCGCGACATGGCGCTGTTTAACGTGCGTGCGCCGTCGATCGAGCCGAAAGTGACCGAGCACATCCCGCAGATCATCGCGGTGATCGAAAAGCTGATCGCGAACGGGCACGCGTATGTCGTCGAGTCGGAAGGCGACAAAGATGTCAACTACGAGGTCCGGTCGTTCGCGCCGTATGGTGCACTGTCGCATCAGGACATCGATGCGTTGAACAAGGGCGCGCGCATTGCCGTCGACGAGCGCAAGCGCGATCCGCTGGACTTCGCACTGTGGAAGTCGGCGAAGCCGGGCGAGCCGTGGTGGGATTCGCCGTGGGGCAAAGGTCGGCCGGGCTGGCACATCGAGTGCTCGGCCATGACGGTCACGCACCTCGGCAAGACGTTCGACATCCACGCCGGCGGCAAGGACCTCATCTTCCCGCATCACGAGAACGAGATCGCGCAGTCGCAAGGCGCCGATGGCATCGGCACGTTCGCGCATTACTGGATGCACAACGGCTTCCTCAACTTCGAGGGAGTCAAGATGTCGAAGTCGCTCGGCAACGTCTTCAACTGCGATCAGCTCGCGGACGAATTCGGTGGCGAGACCCTGCGGTTCTTCTGCGTGTCCCATCACTATCGGAGTCCGGTCGACTTCGACGTGAAGGTCGCCCAGGGACCCGATGGCAAGGTCGAGTCGGTGCAGTTCTTCTCGCTCGAAGAGGCGGACAAGAACCTCGCGCCATTCTACACGACGCTGTCGCGGATCGACGCGTTCGTCGCGCAAGGCGATGGTGGTGCGGGTGCGGTGGTGCCGGAGGCGGAGCAGTTGCTGGCCACGGCGCGCGAGGCGCTGGCGGATGACTTCAACACGCCGGTGGCCGTCGCGGCCTTGCACGCGGCAAGTCAGCTCGCGAATCGCCTGCTCGACGAGGGCAAGGGCATCGACAAGCAGATGCGCCGGCGCACGATCGCGCGGCTCGGCAAGGACATGCGGACCGTCGGAACGGCGATCGGCGTGTTCCAGCAGTCGCCGGCCGTGTATCTGGCGGAGCGGCGCGCGCGGCTCGTGAAGAAGAAGAAGATCGACGTCGATCTCGTGCAAACGCAGATCAGCGCGCGCAATGCGGCGCGTGCGGCGAAGGACTTCACGCGGGCGGATGCGATCCGCCAAGAGCTCGCGGCGATCGGCGTAGCGCTTCACGATGGCACCGGCGGGACCGATTGGTCGGTGCAGGACTGACGCGTGGCTAGCGACGACGACGATAAGAAGTTCTCGACGGCGCTCGTCGTGCAAAACGGCGAGCTCGCGATCGCGCGGCCGATGATCGCCACGGATCTCGACAAAGCCGGCAAGGGCCAGCTCGTCTATGTCGGTCGCGACGGTGAGGTGAAGGATCCGGCGCAGGTCCAGAAGCGTCAGGTCGCGGCGTACGTGACGTTCGGTGGAATCACCGCAGCGGGTGTGGCGTTGGCTGCCACATCATTCCCGGTGCTGGTTCCGTTTTATCTCGCGCTCGGCGGTCGGTTCCTCGGGACCGTTCGCGCGGTGAAGCGCGTGAACGAAGCGAGCGTGGCGTTATCGAAGGGCGATGCCCCGACGGGCCGTGCGCTCGCCGAGCCTGTCACGCGGGCGTGGTGGGCGCCGTCGCGGGTGCGTGCGCTCGCCGAGCTGCGCGTCGCGATCGCGGATGCGCTCGAGGGCAATGGCGAGAAGGCGCTCGAACGCGTGCGGCATGCGCGATCGAAGTTGCCGGCGCGGTTGATCCAGCACCAGTTCAGCTTCTACACGGAGATCAATCTCCTGACGGCGCTCGGGCGGACGAAGGAAGCGCGCGCGGTCCTCGAGGCGCGGGGTGGCGAGCCGACGGGTGAGGTGTTGCGGTTGTCGTACTGGATCGCGCAGATGCACCTGTGGGTCGCGGATCCGCCGCATCGCCTCGATCTCGACGATTCCGATCTGCACGATCGCCAGAAGAAGGGGCTGTCGATGACGGCCGGCGCCGATCTCTTGCTGCTATGTGCGTGGGCCTACGCGTACAAGGGCGAGCACGACGAGGCGAAGTTCTGCTGGCAACACGCGAAGGAGCGCGAGGGTTCGCAGCGGCTGGATGTCTCGATGCCGGCGTTGTCGAAGTGGATGGATCAGTATCGCGGGCAGCATCCCGAGGTGGATGAGCCGCTGACCATCGACGACGACATGCTGTGATCAGGTAAGCGGGAGTCGCTTCGACGTACGTTACTTGTCGTCGGCGTCTTCGGACAGATAGGCCAGGATCACCTCGTCGAGACTCTTCTCCGAGATCAGGCCCTGGCCGAAACCGCGACCTTCATCCTCGCGCGCCTTGCGCACGCGTGGCGGCTGCGGCGCACCCGGCTGCTTCGGCGGCGCACCGACGATCACGGCCGGCCGCGTGGTGATCACGTTGCCCGCTGCAGTCGAGCCCGTGCCCGTGCGCGACGCGATCGGTGCCGTGAGGTGCGGCGCGCGCTGCGGCGTGGACGTCCGCGAATCGAGCTGCGGCACGCCATCACTCGGCGGCTGCGTCCCACTGCGCGGCGCCTCTTTCGCGGAGAGGGGCGCGGCGACCGGCGGCGCGGGAATCGGCGGCGACGACGGCGCACCCGTCCGACCCGCAGGTTGCGGCTGCGGCTGCGGCGGACGCGGACGCGCGAGCCCGGCTGGAATCGCGACGCGACCCGTGTGATCGCGAAGCGGCACGTTCTCTTGCGACTGGATCTCTTTGCGGCGATTGACCGAGTACTGCCCCGGACGCTCGGTGCGTTCACCCGGCGGTGGATCCACCGACGGCGCGGCCGGCGAATAGATCTCGATCGCTTCGCTGTCACCGCGCACGCGTCCGGTCTCCGTCGGCGGCAACGGCCGCGAGACCACCGACGGTGGCGCGATCGCGGGACGCGACGGCGGGCGCACCGCCGGCAACGTGGCCGCACCATGGCTCGGCGGGCGCGAGGCACTGTTCGGGCGATCGGGCGCGAGGTTCGGCTGACTGCGATCCGCCGCAGCCGCGACCGGCATCCTCGACGGCACGCCATCGCTCGGCACCGTCGCATCCGGAAGGACCGCCGCCGGAATCGCATCTTCGAACGAGTTGTCGACGGCGGTATCGCGTGGCCCGCGCGCGCGACCACTATCTCCGTCGCGAATGATCTCGATCTCGGGTTGCGAATCGAGCGAGATGCCGGTCTTCGACACGCCCGAGCGCTGCGGCACCGGCGGTGGCGTGGCCGCACGCGGCTGACCCGCACGCGTCGGCGGCGGTGGCGTGGGGCGCGTCGGCGCCTGGTTCGGAATCGTCGGACCACCATCGCGCGAGGCGATCGGCGCGGCGTCCGGCGGCTGCATCGACCGGAACTGCGAGCTCTTCGACGTGCGCTCCGCGGTTTGCGTGCGCGGCTTGGTGACGACCGCGTCCTTCGGCGGCGGGACCGTGGACTTGCGCTTCTGGCGCTTCGGCGGCAGCTCGATCGCCGGTTCGGACAGCTCGGCTGCCTCGATGGGCGGTGCGCTCGGCTCGGTCCCAGCCCGGGTTTCGACCGGCACGGCTTCGACGGGATGCTCGCCCGAGCCCGGCTCGATCGTGATCTCGGGCTCCGAGACCCGCGACTGCACGGACTGCTTCGGCGGCGGCCCACCCTCGCGCGGCTCGAGCCCCGGAACGGCGCCCAAGTAGGCGTCGATCTTGTCGTCGAACATCCGGAGCTTGAGGTCCTTCAGCACTGCCTTGTGCTGGGCCTGCATGAGCGCCTTGATGGCGTCTTCCGACGCACCGGCGTCGTAAACGAGCTTCCGGGTCGAGACGATCACGCCCTCGTGAAAGAGGTGCGTGAACAAATGCGGTGAAAGGACACCCGAATCCTCGGTCTGAACGTGAAAGATCAGACCCCGGTACCGGACGTTGTGGTTGTAACCGAGGATGGGTGAGCGCTTGGCCACCGGCTTCGAGAGTACCACGCCGGTCACGGCTTGTAATTCCGCGTCGAGGTTGGTACTCACCAAGTTCGGGCTCCACTCAAGGAGCCGTTTTGGAGGCCCCGCCTAGCGGGGGTAAGACATCGTGGCAATCAATGCGGAGTCCCAGTTCGTCGAGCTCGTCCGGTCGTGGCTAGTCACTCTTCCTCATGACCTGAAGATCGCGTTCGATGCGATGGACGACGAGAACCTTCCTCGCCCTGCGCGCGAGCTGGTCACCGGCGTCGCCATGTATATCGTTTCCCCGAAGGATTCGGCCGTCAAAGACGCGAACGACCAAGTGGTCAGCTTCGCCGATGATGCGGTCCTCCTCCGTCTCGTCCTGCAGAAAGCGCTCGGTAAGGGCGAGGACGAAGACGCTTTCAAAGATCGGTTTCCCGAGTTGTTCGAGAACCTCGATGACAACCTCGCGCTGTGCAAGAGCGCGATGGGCGACGTCATGACGTGGCTCGAGAGCAAGGTCGGCGGCATGAAGACCGCGTCGTACAAGGGCAAGAAGCTCGCGATGTACCTCGATAACGAGGAAGCGCGCGAGCAGCTCGTCGAGGACGGTCTCGTGTTCCGGACGGACTATCCCGTCGACGAGAAGACGATCGGCGACAAGCTGAAGAAGGCCGCCACGATCATCGATGCGATGAAGCGTGCCCGTGCCGACGAAGCGCGCGCCAAGGGCATCTCGGCGTAACGGCCGTGGTCGACCGCTGGGAACGCGTCGCGAACGGCCTGTTGACGACCGCGATCGTGTTCGTCGTGTTCGCGGCGTACGAGATGTTCCTCGATAAAGATTCCGCGGGTGCGCTGATGGCGATCATCCCCGCGGCGATCTTCGTCGCGTTGTGGCGCGGCGCGATCTGGTACGGCGACCGTTAAAGATCGACGAGCTCGAAGCCAGTCAACGCCTCACCGAGGAAGCGCGGCGCGATTTCTTCGAGCCGTGACGTATCGGTCGCGAAGCAGTCGAGCCGTCCCGCCGAGGTCCGGCGATTCGCACCGCTGCCGAGCGCTTCTTTCGCGGCTTCGGCCATCGCACTTGCCGAATCGACGACGGCGACCGGATGTTTCGCGAGCTCGTTCGCGACGCTGTGGAGCACGTCGGCGAGCAACGGATAGTGCGTGCATCCGAGCACGAGCGTATCGATCGCCGGATCCTGCGCGAACAACTGCACGAGGTAGCGCTTCGCGATCAGGCGCGCGATGTCGTCGTCGACCCAGCCTTCTTCGGCGAGCGGCACGAGCAGCGGGCACGCGAACGCCGACACCTGGATCGCCGGATCGTGCGCGGCGATCGCCTTCACGTACGCGCCCGATCGAACGGTCGCGAGCGTACCGATCACGCCGATGTGGCCCTTCTTCGTCGCAGCCATCGCCGCGGCCGCTCCGGGCTCGACGGCGCCGATCACGGGCACACGCGTCGCCTGCTGGAGCGCGGGCAGCGCAGTCGCCGACGCTGTATTGCACGCGATCAAAACCAGCTTCACGCCGCGATCGAGCAGGAATTGCTGGCAGCCCAGCGAGTACTTCTCGACGGTACGCGGGCTCTTATTTCCATAAGGAACGCGGGCCGTGTCGCCGAGATACACGACGTCCTCGCCAGGTAATGCCCTACGAAGAGCCCTCACGACGGTCAGCCCGCCGACCCCTGAATCGAACACACCGATCGGGAATCTCCTCGACGGAGATATTGAAGTAGACGGCGCGTTTTCTCCCATAGACGTGTCCGGATTGCGACGCGCTGTCACAGCCGGCAAGTCAACTTGCCAGGAGTTTCACGCGTTCGCTAGGAAAACGCCTCAGCGACGCGAACGCTTCCGTGAACCAGCACAGCGCTTACGACTTTCGAACGCCCACAAAAGATCGAGGAACGTCGCGGGCTTCTCGTCGAGCCCGTCATAAAAGCTGGTGATACCCGGCATCGACTGCTCGGCCATCGGGAGATGGTGCTCGGTAATACGACCCTGCACGGCGCCGACCCTTCAGCACGATCAGTACCAACATATAATTCCGCGCTAGGCTCGTGTTAGAGGTGTCGCTGCGTGTCGTCTGAAGCAGCAGCTCGTATCCGTCCTCTCGTCGAGGCGGACCCCGTCGTGATCCTCGAGATCGCGGGCACGATCGCGTCCGAAGGCCGGACACCCCCGGATGCCATCACGGACGTCGCGCGAGACCACGCACCACGCTTGGAGACGGCGGATCGCGCCCACATGCGCCAGGCGATGGAGATCGCGCTCATGGGCCGCGACGTCGATGCTGCGCTCGAATGGCTGCAGCAGTGTGGTGCCCTGCGCGTGTTGTTCCCGGAGCTCGAGGCGACGATGGACCTGGTTCAGGAAGAGGGTCGCCAGCACAAGGACGTCTGGGCTCACACCAAGCAGGTCGTGAAGCAGACGGTGCGGCGCCCCCTCGTCCGCTGGGCGGCGCTGCTCCACGATATCGGCAAGGTTCCGACGCGAACGTTCACCGACAACGGCGTGCACTTCCACGGTCACGCGGAGGTCGGTGCGCGAATGTTCGACAAGATCCACGGTCGGTTCGCGTTCGCGCGCGACGAGCGCCAGCAGATTCGCTTCCTCGTGAAGCATCACCTGCGCACGAACCAGTACAGCGAGCAGTGGACGGATTCGGCGGTGCGCCGGTTCCATCGCGAGATGGGTCCGCACATGACGGACCTGTTGGATCTGTCGCGCGCGGATATCACGTCGAAGCGGCCCGGCCGGCGCAAGCAACTGCTCGAGCAGATCAGTGCGCTGTCGGATCGCGTGATCGCGCTCGCGGAGGCGGATGCGAAGTTGCCGCCGCTGCCGGGCGGGGTCGGTAACGCGATCATGGAGGCGTTCCAGATCCCGCCGTCGCGGCTGATCGGCGACCTAAAGCGGTTGCTCGAGACGGCGATCACCGAAGGCAAGCTCGAGGCGCGTCGCGAGGATGCGTACTACGTGGTGTTCCTGGCGCGCGAGAACTTGGTGCCGAACGTCGCCGAGGAGCTGCGCGCGAAGATCGTCGCGGGCGCGATGTTCGAAGATTCCGACGAGGGCCTGCACAAGGGTGTCGATCGCGAGGACGAATCGCCGGGTGTGCTCGCGTGCGGACACGATCCCGAAAACGATCCGTGCAAGCACCGCGACGCGGACTAAAACCTAGTCCTAGTCCTAGTCCTAGACCTGGACCTCGTCCCCAGACCGATGGCGCTCGACGAGCGGCGCGCAGCGTCTGACGAGCAATGCGACTGCGGCGACGTTCGACGAGCGAGCACATGATTCGAAGAGCCGACTCGCTCGCGCGTCCGACATACCGCTCGCACGTCAGGTCGTGGGACCAGGTCCAGGTCTAGGTCTAGGACGAGGACTAGGACTACAGACTTCGCTTCGGCGGCACGACCGCACTCGCGACGAGCAAGCCGCACGCGATCGCCAGCGCGACCACGAACATCACGAACAGCGTCTCGACGCCGGACAACGTGTCCTTGTCGAGTAACGACGTCATGCCGCGAAACCCGACCGAGCCCGGCACGAGCAAGAACACCGCCGGCACTTGAACCACCTGCGCCGGGCGATCCATCACGCGCGCGTAGACGTTCGACATCACGCCGAGCGCGAACGCGCCGACGAGCACGCCCATCTGCGGACCGATCCACTCGGTGCCCGAGCGCGAACCGACATAACCGACGACGCACGCGACCAGGATCCACCCGAGCTGCTTCACGCTCGCCTGGACAACGACGGCGACACCGATCGACGCCACGAGCAGCGCGACCCACTTCGTCCATTCCGGTAACGCCATCGGCGCGTTCGCCGAAACCTCGACGAGGCGATCCGCGAGCTTCTCGCCGAGCGCCACGCCGACGACGAGCTCGAGCAACACGACGATCGCGGCCATCAGGCGCGCGGTGCCGCTGATCGGATTTCGCGTCGCGAGCTCGGTCATCGCGATCGTGAGACCGAGGCCCGGCAAGAACAGGATCAGCGACGCGACCGTGACGATCGCGGGATCGACGGCGTGCCACACCGACGATACGAGGCCCGAGACGAATGCGGCGAAGAACGCGGCGACGACCTCGAGCACGCGCGCTTGATCGATCGATCGCGCGAGGTACTGCGCGAGCAATCCCAACACGAGACCGATCGCGCCCGACAGGATCACGTCCGCGATGCCGCCGCCGAAGAAGATCGCGAACGAGGCCGCGCTGATGCCGCCCATCACCGTGCCCGTCGGACGATTCCATTGCGACTCCGCCGCTTGGATCTCGTGCAACCGGATCACCCCATCGGCCGGCGAGATGCGATGCGCCGCCACGTCCTCGGCAAGCGCATCGACGAGCGCGAGCTTGCCCATATCGAGCTCGCCGGCATCGACCCGCATCATTCGGGTCAGGAGCTCGGTCGGCCGGCCGAACGACATGATGATCGTCGTCGGGGTCGTGAACAGCTCGGCCTCGAGCCCGAGCCGGTCGCAGCAGTTGCGAAGGCCCTGCTCGAGGCGATGCGCAGGCGTGCCGTAGCGATGCAGTGCGCGGCCGAGCGCGAGGACGAATCCGACCGCGCTCTCGTCCATCGCTGGCATCGCTGGCGCCAAAATACCGTAAGGCACCGAAAACACGAAAGCTCTGGCGGCAACCAGAGCTTTCGAGCGATCTTTCGACCGTAACCAACTAAGTTAACTGGTGAAATTCGGGGATTATAAGTAGCCGAATCTCTGCGCGCCGACGCGGCAACGTCAACGCCTCACGATTCAAAGCAACCCCTGGGCCAATTCGGCAGGCACTCTCGGAAAGGGTTGTTTTTCAACAACTCTCATGTTACCGACGTCCGGTATCCCGCTTCCAGGCGCGACCGACATACGACATCGATGTCGCGACGCTCCGGAGCACTCGCAACGAATTGCAGGGCACGTAAATGCAAAACATGTTGGTGGTGAACTCCGAGGGTCCCGAGACCCGCGTTGGAGTCATTGAAGAAGGCGCGCTTGCCGAGTTCTTTGTCGAGCGCAAACGCGATCGCGGCATGGTCGGCAACATCTATCGCGGCAAGGTCACGCGCGTGCTGCCTGGTATGCAGGCGGCGTTCGTCGATCTCGGACCGAAGGTCGAGCGTGCGGCGTTCCTCTACGTCGCCGACATCCTCGGATCCGGAGATGCCGCGAAGCTGTTCGAGGATTCCGAAACCGACGACAGCGGTGACGAATCGCCCGAAGGTGCGGCGTCGCGAATCGCGCGCTCGCGCAAGCAGCTCGCGAATCGCAAGATCGAAGATCTGATCAAGCCGGGCAACGACGTCGTCGTCCAGGTCACGAAAGATCCGATCGGCCTGAAGGGCGCGCGCGTCACCGGCTACATCTCGCTGCCCGGTCGCTACTCGGTGTTCATGCCGCACGTGGCACAGGTCGGCGTCTCGAAGCGAATCGGCAGCGATAAAGAGCGTCGCCGGCTACGCGATCTCGTCAACGAAGCGCGGCCGAAAGGCACCGGCTTCATCGTTCGCACGGCCGCCGAAGACGCGAACGATCAGGAGATGCGCGACGACGTCGACTTCCTCGCACGCCTGTGGGGAGAGATCGAGCGGCGCCAGGAATCGATGAACGGTCCCGGCCTGATCTACGCGGACTTCGATCTGTCGTTGCGCTGCGTGCGCGATCTCATGCGCGAAGATACGTCGGAGATCGTGATCGACGATCCGGACGAGTACGAGCGCGTTCGCAAGTTCACGCAGGCGTTCTTGCCACGGTTCACGGATCGCGTGAAGCGGTACGATCACCGTCGGCCGATCTTCGACCACTATCACATCGAGCCGGCGCTCCGCCTCGCGGTATCGCGGCGCGTGCCGTTGCGAAGTGGTGGCTCGCTCGTGATCGATCAGGGCGAAGCGCTCACCGCGATCGATATCAACACCGGCTCGTTCACGAATGCCGGCTCGGGCAATCTCGAGGACACGGTCACCGCGAACAACCTCGAAGCATGCGAGGAAGTCGCGCGTCAGCTCCGGCTGCGGAACATCGGCGGCATCATCGTCGTCGACTTCGTCGACATGGATAAAGAGCAGAACCGCCGCAAGGTGTGGGATGCGTTCCAGAAGGCGTTGTCGCGCGATCGCGCGCGCACGAACGTCACGAAGATCAGCGAGCTCGGCCTCGTCGAGATGACGCGCAAACGCACGCGCGAGTCGCTCGTGCAGCTCTTGACCGAGCCGTGCCCGACGTGTGATGGCGCGGGCGTCGTGAAGAGCGTGACCACGGTCGCGTACGAAGTGCTGCGCGAAGTGCGGCGCTCGGGTGGATCGGTGGACAACGACAAGATCGAGCTCGAGTGCGCGCCGCGCGTCGCGGACGTGCTGCAGAAGCAAGAGCGCGAGTATCTGGATAGCCTCGAGAAGAGGCTGCAGAAGTCGATCATCGTCGTCGGGCAGAAGGGCTGGAAGCCGGATCAGTTCCGGGTGGCCGGGAAGATGTCGACGGATATCGCGGCCGAAGCCGCTGCCGAAGCGGCGCCGCTCGCGCCTCGGTATTCGGCGCCGGGTGCATCGCCCGGTGGCGGCGATCGCGGTGGTGAGCGTCGGGATCGCGGTGGCGGCGGTGGAGATCGTGGTGGGCGGCGTCGCCGGCGTGGTGGACGCGGTCGGGATCGCGGCGCGAACGCGTAGAGACGTGAACGTGACACGTGCACGTGCACGTGCACGTGCACGATTCCGGAATCGCTTGCGCTTACGCCTCACGCTTAGGTTTACGTGATCACCTATTTTCCAACGCGGGCGGCGAGGCCGGCGAAGGCGGTCGCTCCCCATTCGGGACGCGTGTCGGTTGCCGATGGCGCGTAGAACGACTTCGCGACATCGACGCGGGCTTGCGCCGACAAATGGCGATTGATGGGTTGAAGCAGCGCGAGTGCGCCGCCGCCGGTGAGCGCATTTGCGTTCGGTTCGCCTAGCGATTCGATCTTGGTCTTCGCGATCATGCCTTCGAGCGAGAGCCGCGTGCGCGTGTGGAACAGATGCGACGCGGATCCCGAGAGTCGGGAATCGATCGTGACGAAGCCATCGGGCGTGAGCGAGGACTCGTGGCCGATGCGGCCGTCGAATCGCCAGTCATCGAGCATGCCTTTCGCGGTGAGCTCCGCGCGTGGGATCAGATGTGTGACGTGCGGATCGACATAAAACTCGTCGAAGCCGATGCCACCACCCCACAACACGGGACCGATCGCGAGATCGGAGATGTGAGTCGCCCAAAATCCGATGTTGCCGGCGCTGTCGGCATTCATCGGCCGCGTCCCGTCGGCGAGAAATTCCGCACTCGCATCGACGACGTCGACGGTGAATTCGTGCGCTTCACCCCATGCATCTTGCGGCCGGTGATAGCTGACCATCGTGTCGCTGACCTCGATGCGTGCGGCAGCCGGCGCGGTCGGCGACCACAACATCGTGATGTTCGTGCCCATGCCGAACAGATCGACGAGACCGGGCTTCGGCGGGTCGGACGGCTCGATCGCGAACACCGAGCGCGGGATCCGCAACATGTGCCAGTAGAAGCTCGTCGTGTCGCGCGTGTTGAGCCCGCGTCGCAATTCACGCGCGGCGAGCAACGACGGCCGAACCTCCCATTCGAGGCGATGACTGATCTCGAAGTTGACGAACGGCAGGCACGCGCTCGTCCACTGATCACCGCCGGCGAGCGCACCATCCTCGGACGTGTAGGCCAGACGTGCGAGCCCACCGACGCGAATGTAGTCGCACAGCTCGCCGCGATATCGGACTTCGCCGGCGCCAGATGCGGTGGAGTCACTTCCGTCGTCGCGCGCTTCGCTGGAGAGTTGCGCCAACGCGCCAGCGTGAAATCCGTGCGTCGCTTCGGTGACCGGGGTTGCCACCTCGTCCTCGACGGTGTCGGCAAATGCCGGAACGATCCGCGACACCAAGGCAACGACGATGATCCGCTTCTGCACGAAGCGATCGATGCAGCAAGCGCTACGCCAGCGCCATCAGATCGCGTTTTGCCTCGGTCATGATCATCGTTGCCAGCGCATCGTAGGTGCACATGATCACGCGGATCTCGAGCGGGTTCTCGACGAGGAATTCGTGCACGGTCGCGAGCGCGGTGTCGGCCGCCTCGCGCAACGGATAACCGTAGACGCCGGTCGAGATGCCCGGGAACGCGATCGTCTTCACGGCGTTGCTCTTCGCGAGCTCCATGCAGCGGCGATAGCAACTCGCGAGCTTGCCGCGCTCGCCACCCTTGCCGCCGTTCCAACGCGGACCGACCGTGTGGAAGATGAGCTTCGCCGGCAGGTTGTAGCCCGCCGTCTTCTTCGCATTGCCGACGGCGCAGCCATCCAGCCGACGACACTCGTCGAGCAACGCCTTGCCCGCTTTGCGATGGATCGCGCCATCGACACCGCCACCGCCGAGCAGGCTCGAGTTCGCCGCATTCACGATCGCATCGACGGCGAGCGTGGTGATGTCGGCTTCCATGATCTCGATTTGCTCCCAGGCACTCATGGTGTAGTTATGACACCATCGGAATGGCGTGTCACGCGGTATGTTCGGACCGTCGTGAAGCACCGGATTTCGATCGCGCGCGAGCAGTACAAGTTTTCCTGCGCCCACATGACGGTGTTCGCGGATGGCTCGAAGGAGCGCCTGCACGGGCACAACTACACCGTGGCGATCGCGGTCGAGGTCGCATCGATCGAGCTCTCGCACATGGTGCCGTTCGCGCCGATCAAGAAGGAGCTCTCCGAGCTGTGTCACGCGTGGAAGGAGCACGTGCTGCTCGCCACCGCGAATCCGCACCTGAAGATCGCGCGCGATGACGGCAAGGAGATCGACTTCACGCTGTGCGGTGACCACTACGTGCTGCCGCGCAAGGACGTGTTGCTCCTGCCGATCGACAACATCTCGGTCGAAGCACTCGCAGCGCATATCGCGCTGCTGTTAGCGCCCAAGCTACCGCCCGTGCTCTCCATCGAAGTGACCGTCGAGGAGAGCCCGGGCCAGGGCGCGTCGGCAAAGCTCGAAGCGCGCGGCGAGTAACTTACTTACGCAACGCGAGGCGCGCCATCACGAGGCACAGCGCTGCGTTCATCGCCAACCACACGCTGCCCGCGACCACCGGCACGTAGTGCAGCGACATCATCGGAGCGACCGCGAAGAACATCAGGTGCGCCGCCACACCGACGGCGAGACCCGCCAGCGGCAGGCGCAGCTTCGGCACGCCATACCCGAGTGCGAGGCCGAGCAGCGGAATCGCTGCGCTGAAGAACAGTGCATTGCCATGACCGTTCGCGCCGAACAGCGAGAGGTCCCAGCTCGGCAGACCGTGCGTGAGCGCGTGAATCACCGGCGCCGAGCTGAGCGCGGGCGCGATGTACGGCAGGAAGAACAAGCCCGACGCACCGACCGCCATGCCGGCGAAGTACGACAGCTTCAGCGTCTTCCTTTTGGCGCCCCGCCGCAATCGCCGCCGCGAGCAGGATGCCGAGACCGAACTGATAGCCACCGGTCTTCGCACGTGCTTCACGAATCGCCGCCGGCGCATCGATGATGCCCGCGCCGTACTTATCGGTCGTGTACTTCTGATTTGCAGGCTTGCGCGCCGACGCCTTCAACACGGCCTCGACCTTGTCGGGATCCGTGACGCCTTCACCGACGACGAGCGCCGCGACGCCAGCCGCATGCGGCGACGCCATCGACGTGCCCATGTACGTGAAGTAGCCATCCTTGGTCGGGTCGCCGATCACGATCGTGTTCTGGAGAACGCCGTCCGGCATGCCGTCGCCGTTCTGATCGACGCGCGTGTTACCGCCCGGTGCCGCGATATCGATGTCCTTGCCGTAGTTCGAGTAGAACGTGACGCCCTCGTCGAACTGCGTCGCCGACACCGCGACCGCACCCGGGTACGCCGCCGGATAACCGACCTTGCCGCGCGACTCGTTGCCTGCGGCGCAGATGACGGTGGTGCCCTTCTTGTGTGCGTACGCGACCGCCTTCTTCAGCACGGTCGACGGGAACGCGCCACCGAGCGACATGTTGATGACCTTCGCGCCGTGATCCGCGGCGTAGCGAATCGCGTCCGCGATGCCGGCGACCGAGCCCGAGCCCGACGCCGACAGGACTTTCAGCGGCATGATCTTCACGTTCAGCGCGACACCGGCGACGCCGATGCCGTTGTTCGTGGCTTGCGCGATCGTGCCCGTCACGTGCGAGCCGTGGCCGTGATCGTCGTTCGCGTGCGTGGTGTTACCGACGAAGTCATACGGGTCGACGAACGTCAGGCCCTTGAGATCCGGCAGCTGGTGGAACTTCTTGTAGTCCTCGTACGCGACGCCGGTATCGAGCACCGCGACGACCACGCCGTTACCGTCCGCGAGCTTCCACGCATCCGGCATGCCGATCTGCTTCAGGTGCCACTGGTACTTGTAGTCCGGGTCGTTCGGGAAGCCCGGCTCCGTCGTCGGCGATTCCGCGATCTGCGCGACCTCGTTCGGATCGAGCGACATGATCGAATCCGGCTCCGCGATTTCGACGTTCGGATTGACCGCGAGCATCGCCAGGACGCTCGCTTCATCCGTCACGTGCGCGCGATAGAGCTTGGTCTGCGGCGCTTCGATCGAATCGACGAGCTCGAGTTTCGAGCCGATCTGCTTTTCGATCGCCGCGATCGTGATCGGGCGTGGCGTCGTCCTTCAGATCGATTAGTACGTCATCGGGATCGACCGCGGCCTGTGCCTCGGCATCCGTTGCCTTGATCTGATCGGTCTTGGTCTGTTCCGGGTCGCGATAGCGCCACCAGATGAACACGATCGCCGCGATCACCAACAGCCAGAGAATCCTGCCAAAGCCACTACTACGCTTCGGTTGAGCCTCGTCGTCCATGATCTAATTGTACGCTTTAAATCAGGATTCGCTCGTCCGAAGGGATGTCGTCTTCGCCCGAGCAAGTAATTGGTTATCGATGTCCCGATCTTCGGCCAACGCTTCGAGATAGCTCTTGATTTCGGGCACGCCCTGAACGATTCGCGTGACGTACTCGCGCGCCAAGAACAGCACGGTCGCCGGACGTGTCGCGACCACCGTTGCGGTCGTACGAGCGTTTCGCAGGATCGACATCTCGCCGAACACGTCACCGGTCTTCAACCCGCCGAGCGGCACCGCGCCGCGCGAGACATCGAGCTCGCCCGACAACACGACGAATAGGCCGCGTCCATCTTCACCTTCGTTGATCACGACCGTGCCGGGCGCGACGTCGTGACTCGTGAACCGGCGCAACGAGATCGCGTTGCTGCATCCGATTGAACGGCTTGAACAGCGCGCTCGTCGCCATGAGATTTCCGAGCAAGCGTTCGCGCGTGAAGCCGTGAAGTGCTTCGGCGAACGGGTCCGAGCTCGTCGGCGAGCGTGGCCAACGATTGGCGTCCGACTTCGAGAAGATCTACTTCGGTCGTGCAGCCCACGCTCGCGGTCCGCGGTTGCGCCGACAGCAACGCCATCTCGCCGAACACCGCATTCTCGCCGAGCTGCGCGAGCTCGGTCTGGCGGCCCAAACCATCCGTCGCGAACACGCGCAACCGACCACCGGCGACGAAGAAGAACGAGTTACCCGGCTCGCCTTCGCGCACGACAAACGCCCCGACCGGGAGTCGCTTCAACGTCAGCGTTCCGAGCACGCGCCGGAATGCCGCCTCGCTCATCGACGACAACAGCGGAATCGGATGCAGCGATTCGGGATACTCCGCGAGCGAATCCGTGCAGTGCTCCGCGCGCGCGATCGCATTGGCGACCGCATCGGGAGGCGCGGCTAACCGCACGTCCGGCACGTCGACGTTCATCGTGTCCGACGGCAGCGCGATGCGCGTGGCGACCTTCCCGAGGCGTTCGCTCTCGCTACCGTACGTCACGACGAGCGATGCGACGATGTCGCTCGAATCGGCACCATGCGCTTCGAGCACGCGCGCGCAAACCAACGCCGCGAGTGGATGACCCGCTTTCAGGCAGTACCATGCGGTCGCGCGATACACGTTCGCCGCGCGCGGATCACCGAGTGCGAGTGCCGCATCCGCGACGCGAATTCGCGCGTCGTAGTCGAGCGGCGCTGCGGCGACGATCGCATCGTAGAGGCGCAGTGCTGCGAGATGCTGACCTTGCGCGAACAACGTCGCCGCGCTGCGCTTCACGTCCCCCAGACTGACCATATCGAGAAGGCTAATGTATAGTGAGCACCTGCGTTCGGGGGATCTGTGAAGAAATGCGCTAGCTGCACGAAGGACCTGCCGGAAGCGGCGCTGCACTGCGTGTTCTGTGGTGCGAAGCAGCCGCCCGCTCCGGCGGTTCAGCCGGGTCTCGCGAAGACGGCGTTTGGTTACTCGAACGAGCAGCTCCAACAGTTGAAGCAACAACAACCGGCGAGCGGTCCTGGTCCGTACGTTCCGCCGCCGGCGCCCGCGCCCGCTCCGTACGAAGCGCCGCGCGCGCACTCGCCGTCGCAGCAACCTCCGTACAACGCCGGGCTCGCGAATCCGAACACCGCGCCCGCGAACGCCGCCACGTTGTTCGTGAACAACGCGCCGCCGCCTCAAAGCACAGCCGATGCAACAGCCGGTTCCGCAAGCGCCGGCCAACAACGCATTCGCGTCGACGCTGGCCGCACCGCCGTCGCCGCAACCGCAGGCGTACAACCCGCAGCCGCAATACAACCCAGTTCCCGCAATATCCCGCGCCGGTGCCGCAACCGATGGCGCCGCCGAATCCGGGCATGGGCGTGCAAGGTCCGTCGTACGGCTACAACGGTCCGATTCCGGCCGCGGGCTCGCCGGCGTATCAAGCGCGCTCGGGCAATCCCGTCGATCCGTGGAAGGATTCGCTGCCGCTCGTGATGATCGTGTGGGGCATCGCCACGCTCGTCGCGTTCGCCACACCGATCTCGCTCGATCCGCTCGGCTTCAACTGGGACGCGATCATTCACGGCGAGATGGCGCGCAAGGTCCCGATGCTCGCGTTCGCGGCGATGGGCCTGCTCGGCGTGATCATCGGCGTGATCCCGATGGTGACGTTGCCGCGCGGCATCCTCGCTGCGTTGCTCGGCCTCGCAACGGTGATCGTGCCGTTCGCGGTCACGAGCTTTCCCACCGATTGGCAGGTGCTCGCGCCGATGATCGGCATCCTGTTGATCGTGCCCAACCAACTCGTTCGCGCGAAGTACACGGATGCAACGTTGCCGCGCATCCTCGTCACGATCGGTGTGGTCGGCGTGCTGCTCCCGTTCATCGTCCCGGAGAACGGCACCATTCCGCTCGTCGGCTTGATGAAGGCGCTCGCCGCCGGTCACATCCACACCGTCGAGATCATCGCGATCCTCACGATCGTGTTCGTGATCCTGAACCTGCTCGTGTGGATGCCCGGTCCGGCAACGGGCGGTGGCAACGTGTTCGCGTGGATCTGGATGGCGGCGCCGTTGGTTGTCTTCCTCGGCAAGTACATCGACGAGCCGAGCCAGCTCGGCGCGATGTTGAAGCACGGGCCCGGCGTGTTGTTGGTTTGGGTGTTCGGTACGACGGCGCTCGCGTTCATGGGCTATGGCCTCGCTGCCGTCATCGGCAAGCAGCTCGAATAGATGTCGTTACGCCGCGAGGTCGTGATCGGTCAGACGGTCCTCGGGCGACCGATCGAAGCCGTGCACTTCACCGCGGTCGGCTACGCGAAGCCGCGCCCGCCGGCAATCTTGTTCGGCGCGATCCACGGCGACGAACCCGTGAGTCAGCTGATGATGGAGCGGCTCGCCGACGAATTGATCGAGCGGCCACCCGGACGCGATACGTGGATCATCCCGGTCGTCAACGTCGATGGCCTGATGGCGGGCACGCGCAATAACGCGAACGACATCGATCTCAATCGCAACTTCAACTGCCCGAGTTGGGGCGAACAGCGACGGCCCGGCTACAACCCGGGCAACGCGCCCGAGGACCAACCCGAGACCCAGGCACTCGTGAGCCTCATCGAACGGGTCGGCGCCGAACGGTTGATCGCGTGTCATGCGACGTACCGGATGGTGAATTGGGACGGGCGTGGCGAACAGCTCGCGAACGAGATGAGCGCGCTGTGCGGTTATCCGGTCGAACACGACATGGGCTATCCGTGTCCGGGGTCATTCGGGACGAAGTACGGTGTTCATGCCGGGCTCGAGGTGATCACGCTCGAGTCGCCGTACCTCGTCGCCGAAGAAGAGGGTTGGTTGGAAGTGCGGACGGCGCTGCGTTGGTGCGTCGATCTGCCAGCGTAAGTTTTGTTGCGACGCTGTTTCGGGGTTTGACGATCGTGTGACCGGTTGTCACAGTGGCGCTGGAGATGAGGGCTCCCTGGTGGCAAGGCCTCGACCTGCGCGTGTTGCGACACGTGCGGGGAGTGCTGCGTCGTCGCGGGCTCGAGCTGACGTTGGCCGAGAAGAAGCCGCCCGAAGCGTCGGCGTTCGCGGCGATCGATCCGGCGGATCCATCGGGTGCAGGGCTCGCGGTGCTCGCGACAATCTCGAACGAAGGCGAAGTCGAGCTGATCGAAAGCATGCTCGGTGAAGCCGCGTTGGACGTGGCGCTCGCGCTGCGCGATCGCGATGACATCGCCGTCGTCGAACCGGCCGGCAAGCGCACGCGCTATGCGGGGATCCTCGGTTCGGCGAGCTCGATGCAGGAGCTCTACACGCTGATCGATCGTGTCGCGCCGAGTGACTCGACGGTGTTGATCCAAGGCGAGAACGGGACGGGCAAGGAGCTCGTCGCGCGTGCGATCCATCAGCGCTCGGCGCGCAGCGAGCATCGGTTCGTCGTCACGAATTGCTCGGCGTTCAACGACAACCTGCTCGATAGCGAATTGTTCGGGCACAAGCGCGGCGCGTTTACCGGTGCGGTGACCGACAAGGCCGGCCTGTTCGAAACCGCGGACCTCGGCACGTTCTTCCTCGACGAGATCGGCGACATGTCGCCCGCGTTGCAAGTGAAGGTGCTGCGCGTGCTGCAGGAAGGTACGTTCAACCGCGTCGGCGATACCGAGACGCAGCGCGTGGATGTCCGGATCATCGCCGCGACGAATCGCGATCTGCAGGCGATGGTGAAGGCCGGCGAATTCCGCGAGGACTTGTTCTACCGGATCAACGTCATCAACGTGACGTTGCCCTCGCTGCGCGAACGGCGCGGCGATGTCACGTTACTCGTCGACGCGTTCCTCACGCGCCAGGCGAAGGGCCGACCGAAAAAGCTCTCGGACGCGTGTATGGAGCGGATGCTCGCGTATCCGTGGCCCGGCAACGTGCGCGAGCTCGAGAACGAGATCGAACGGCTCGTCGTGTTGGCGGCAGATGCCACGGTGATCGACGAAGCGCTGTTGTCGCCACGGATCCGGCAGTTCATCGCGGATCCGGAAGAGCTACCGCTCGACGATCAGGCGTCGCTACCGGCGGCCGTCGAAGCGCTCGAACGGCGGATGATCGGCGCGGCGATGCGGCGGCACAATGGCAACAAGACGCGCGCGGCCGAGGAGTTGAAGGTGTCGCGGCGAAACTTGATCAGGCTCGTGCAGAAGTACGAGCTAGAGTGAAGAACAAGCGCGGGTACGCGAGCAGGCGCGTGCCATCGGAGCGTTGCGGATACGCGTGATCGATCTGGTGCTCGTATGCGGTGAGGAAGTCGGGCACGCGATTCGCCGGTAGTGCGTCGAGGACGGGACGCAGGCCGGTCGAACGAACCCACTCGACGATCGCTTTCGGATCCGGCATCGGATGGCGATAGATCGTGGTCCAGATATCCACGTCGCCGAACGGAGCCATGAGGTCGTAGTACCGCTCCGGCGTGAGCAAGCGACCTGCGCGGAGATCCGGATCGATCCCGAATTGCGCGCACAACGCGGGCAGCACCGCATGCGTGGGCTCGGTCAGGTTGTCGGGAACTTGCACGGCAAGCTGGCCGGTCGCCGACAACATGCGCACGAGGCGCGGGATCAGGTGCTCGTGATCCTTCACCCACTGCAGCGTCGCGTTCGCGTAGATCAGATCGACATCCGAGTCTTCGTACGTCGATACATCGGCGAGCATGAACCGTGCGCCGGGCACGCGCTTCGTCGCCGTGGCGATCATCGCTTCGCTCGTATCGAGGCCGATCACGGTCGCGTTCGGATAGCGTGCGACGAGCAGCTCCGTCGAATTGCCGGGCCCGCAACCGAGGTCGAGGATCCGGCGTGGCGCCTCGAGCGTGACGTGCTCGAGCAGATCGCGCGCAGGTCGCGTGCGCTGTGCTTCGAACCGCGAGTAGAGCGCGGGGTTCCAGTCGGCCATGCGACTGTGATGCTAACGCTGCGCGGTGCGTTTCAGCACGGGCAGCCGAAGAACGGCACGTCGTACGAGAGCAGCGTGGCCAGGTCGCGATCGTAGAACGCCGACTGCGGGGCGATCCAACCGCTGCCGCGGATCTCCGGGATGCCGTCGTCGTCGAGATCGACGAGCGCCGAGATTTCGGAGACCTTCGCCTCGCCACCAGCCACGCGAGTCACGCTGCCGTTCGGCTCGACGCGATACAGGCCCCAGAAGTTGACGTCCGGACCACCGCACATGAAGTCCGCGTTCGCGTGGATCACGATCCACTCGGTCGACGTGCGCGGATCTTTCGCGGCGAACGTCGCGTAGTGGACGACCTTGTCGAAGTCGTCGCTCTCCGGCTGGCCATCGGCGGCCTGTTGGGCGAGCGAGGCACGTGCCGCCGCCTCGATCGGCGACTTCTTCAGATCGGCGAGCGCCGTGCTCTCTTCACGCGTTTCGCCGTTGCTGATCTTGTCGAACGTCACCGCGGCCGGCGCCGACGCTGCACGCGCATATTCGCCCGAGCAGGTCTCGAGCTTCGCGACGACGTACGCCGCACCGTTCTTGTCGATCAGCGCGCGCGTCCACTTGCCGTTGTTGGTCTCTTCGCCGGCGTAGACCGGATCGCCAGTGAGCGTGTGAATCACCGCGAAGTCGTGCAACGTGGTGCGGCACTTGTTATCGACGAGCACGTCGATGCCCTTCCACGCGCGAAGCTCGCGAGTGAGATCCTTGTCGTGGAGCTGCGCGATCGTGGTCGACGCGTATTCTTCTTTGACGATCCGCGAGGTCACGTGCGGCAACGTCGCCGGATCGATCGGCAGGACCATGTAGTTCGTGTCTTCGGCGACCATCACGAACGCGACATCGTCCGACGGCGCGGGCGCGGCATCACCATGTGTGATCGAGCTCGACGACATCCGAACCTCATCGCTGATTTCGGTCACCGGGATTTCGATCGCGACGCGCTCCTTGATCGGCATCGCGACCGACGCGATCTTCGCTCCACCCATCGCGCCAACGAACCCGCAGCCGAGGCCGACGATCGACAGACCGATGTAGGTGCGTAGGCTGAAGCGTTCGCGAAGCTGCATGGGCGGGATAATTTGCAACGACCGAGCCGGCGATCGAAACTCGTAGTTTCAGGTAGTTACGATCGAGTGCGGATGCGCAGACACGCTACCGTGTGGCTCGCAGGGCTTCGGCTAACTCCGGATGTTTGAAGGCAAAGCCGAGCTCCCGCAGCTTCGCCGGGACGACATTTCGACCGTTCAACAGGGTCTCGGCCATCTCGCCCACCGCCACCTTCAACGCGAGCTTCGGCACCGGTAGCCAGCTCGGACGATGAAGGGCCGCGCCGAGCTCCTTCGCGAACAGCGCGTTGCGAACCGATCCGGCGACGAGGTTCACCGGTCCGCGATACTCGTCCTTCAGGATCGCGCAGACGTACGCATCGACCGCGTCGGTGAGATGGATCCAGCTCATCCATTGCTTGCCATCACCGATCTTACCGCCGGCGAACAGCTTGAACGGCGTCTCCATCTTCGCGAGCGCGCCACCGTGATCCCCGAGGACGATTCCGGTCCGCATCGCGACCACACGCACACCGAGCGCTTCTGCCGCGAACGCCTCGGCTTCCCATTGTTTGCACAGCCGTGCGAGGAAGCCGTCGCCGGGTGGATCGATCTCGGTGACGTCGTCGCTATCGAAATCGCCGACGGTCTTGATCGCGAACGGGTAGTAATCCGCGCCCGACGCGCTGACGAGCACTCTCGGCTTCACGGCGGCGTTGCGAATCGCGTCGACGATGTGATGCGTGGTCTCGATCCGCGAATCGCGCAGGCGTTGCTTCTGTTGCGCATCCCAGCGCTTGCCGGCGATCGGCTCGCCCGCGAGGTTGACGATCGCGTCGCAACCATCGATCGCGGCTTGCCACGGTCCCGCGGTTTCGAGCGATGCCTCGACGAGCCGCACGCCCTGCAGCTTCGCCTTGCTGCTATCGCGCGTGAACGCGATCACGTCATCCCCACGTGCTCGCAACGCGGCGACGATCCGACTGCCGATGAAGCCCGTAGCTCCGGTGATCGCGACTTTCATCTGCTATCGTTTTCTCATGAAGTTAAAGGGCACGATCAAGAAGAGCGACCTCGAAGGAGGTCAATGGATCCTGATCGTCGAAAGCGGCGAGCAGTACCAACTTAGCGGCGCGCTGGCGGGTGCGAAGGACGGGACGAGTGTCGAGGTCGAAGGCAAGGTCGACAAAGGCGCGGTGTCGTTCGGGATGATGGGCCCGCAATTCACGGTCTCCAAGCTGACCGCGCTTTGATGCGACTGCTCCTCGCCGGGTTACTCGCAATTGCGGTTCGAGTGGATGCGCACGCGTGGGGACCGTTGCGATCGGCGATGGAGAACTGTCCGTCGGCGAAGACGTACGACAAGCTGATGGCGTGCTTCGCTCGAGCGTCCGCGAAGCCGGTCCGCGAGGTCGATCACGCGAAGCTCGTCGCGATGACCGATCAGGGCACGTCGCACGAGAGCGGCTTCGTCTTGGTCGTCGAGGCTGGTGGTGCGTGGCACTCGACGGGCCTCATCCTCGCGCAAGGCGGGCTCGACGCATACACCGTGACCGAGCTCGCGCCCGTGACACGTGGTGGGGAGCTCGAATGGCGGTTCGAGATCGAGCATACCGGCCCCGATCCGGTCGACACGCAGCTGACGAAGTTCGAGCACCTCGTCGCACTGTGTAACGTCCACGCGCAAAACTGCGTGGTGCTCGCGACCGAGTGCAACACGACGATGCACGGCCAGACCGTCGATTCGTTCAAGGGCAGGCTCGCGATCAGCGCGAAGTCCGTCGAGCTGACGGGCAATGCCGGCGCGACGTGCGGTCGGCCATCGATCCAGAAGGCGCCTTACTTCAGTAGGTGAGCTGGTCGATCACGTAGTGCTTGTCGACGACGAGCGGCTGCTCGTAGATCTCGTTCGCGTAGAGATAGCGATAGCGCGCGTAGTTTTCCGTCACCTTCTTCATGTACTCGCGCGTCTGCGTGTACGGCACCAATTCGACGAGCTCGTCCATCTCGCGATCGCCGTTCGTGTCGAGCCACTTCATGACGGGTTTGGGACCGGAGTTGAACGAGCCGGCACCGATCGGGATCTGGGTCTTGAACTTCGCGAGCAGGTGGCCGATGTACCAACTTCCGGTGCGCACGTTGAATGCGGGCTCGTAGAGTTGGCCGGCGTCGTACGTGATGCCGATCGTCTTCGCCACGCGCGCGGTGGTCGGCGGGATCATTTGTAAGAGTCCCTGCGCGTCGGCGTAGGAGATGTCGTGCGGGTCGAAGCCGCTCTCCTTGCGCATGATCGAATAGAGATAACCGTCCGGGTTCGAGCCGAGATCTTGGTACTTCTCGACGAGATCACGATAGGCGCGGGGGTATGCGTTTTCCCACCAGCGCTTCGCATCGTCGAGCGGTGGACCATCGAGCGCGGTGCCCGAGTAGCTGACGGCGAGCATCCAGGGGCGGTTGTAGTTGCCGGCTTTGCGATAGCGATCCAGGAGCATCGCGAACGCGGCCGCGCGATCGTGACGACCGAGGAACGACTTCTCGTTGCGCGCGAGCTCCTGGCCGGCATCGACGCCGAGGTCCGCGGCGATCAGCTCGTCGGCGCGGCGGATGAGCTCGTCGGACGCGAGCGCTTCGTCGACGGTGGCGCCGAGCTTCGGGCCATGCGGGGTCTTCGGATCGGCATCGCCGAACGGATCGATCGCGATACCGAGCGCCTTCAACCGCGCGCGTGACAGGAGCGCGTACCACGAGAACGGATACTTCGTGATCGTCTCGCGATAGCCGGCGATCGCCTGATCTTTATGGGTGAGGCGTTCGTCGATCCGCGCGAGCCAGTAGCTGCCTTTGCCGGCTTCGAGCGAGCCGTGCATCTTCGCGAGGGCGGCCAAGCGAGTGCGCGCTCGATCCCATTCGCCGAGGAAGTAGTGCGACATGCCGAGGAACCACAGCGAGTCGTCGACCCACTTCGAGCGCGGATATTTGTCGAGCGCGTCCTCGAGCGGCTTGATCGCATCCTTGTAATGACCGCGGTTGAATTCGAGCCAACCGGAGAGGAACTGCGCTTCTTGCGCGTATGCCGTCGCCGGATACGCGGCGACGACCGCGTGATACCACTTGATCGCTTCGTCATCGCGATCGGCACGCGAGAGCGCGCGAGCGCCGTGGAACATCGCTTCGGCCGAGTCCATCTGCTTGTACACGCCGAGCAAGAGGTTGCCGGCATCGCCATAGCGACGGCGCATCTCGAACAGCGTGGTGCCCATCCAGTAATCGCGTTGCACACGCACCGGCGCGTCGTCGGGCACGAGCGCGAGCTCGACGATCGCTTGATCCCACAGATGGGCGGCGGTGAGTTGCTTCGCACGCTCGACCCGATCCGCCGGCGACAGCGGCGCACCACCGAGCGCGAGCATCTTCTGCTCGGCATCGGCGGCGAGCGGATGCGACGGATGCGCGATCAACAGGCGGCGATACGCGTCGGGCTTTTGCGAGACCTCGGCGATCCGATACATCGCCGTGCCGAGGTCGCCGTCGTCGCCGGTGCCGGTCAGCAGGCGTTCGTACTGCTTCACCGCGCTCGCACGATCGCCGGCATCCCACGCGCAATCGGCAAGCCGCCACGGGACCTGTGCGGCATAGCGCGATGGCAGGTTCGCGAGTTGCTCGAACTGTGCACGCGCGAACTTCGGATCGCCGGTGCGTAACGCGACCATGCCGCGCAACCACAGCGCGTAGTCCTTCGCGACGAGCTTTTGCGGCTCGAGCTTGTCGGCGAGCTCTTTGGCGTGTGCGAGATCGCCGGCGTCGTACGCGCGAAACGCATCGCCGAGGCGCTTCGCGGCGGCAATGTCGAGTTTTGTGGCCGGAGCTTTCGGCTCGACGAGCTTCACGCCCTTACGCGGCTTCGCGAAAGCCGGCGAGCCGAGCGCGATCGCGATCCCGAGCACGGCCTTTAGCGACAACCCCACGCCTCAGTATAGCGTCGACGGATCGTCGTTCACGTTTTTGCGGTATACCGCCGGGCGATGGCATACGCGGGCTTGGATTACTACGGCACCGATCAGCTGTTCTCCCACGAGGAGATCGTGGTCCGCGATACCGTGCGCGAGCTGGTCTCCACGCGCGTGATGCCGGGCATCGGCAAGCACTTCTCGGCCGGCACGTTTCCACACGAGCTCGTGCCGGTGTTCGGCGAGCTCGGCCTGCTCGGCGCGTCGCTCACGGGCTATGGCTGCGCGGGAGTCACGCCGTCGAGCTACGGCCTAATCTGCCAGGAGCTCGAGCGCGGTGATTCGGGGATCCGGTCGTTCGCATCGGTGCAGAGCTCGCTCGTGATGTATCCGATCTGGGCGTTCGGCTCGGAGGAGCAGAAGCAGAAGTACTTGCCCGAGATGGCGGCGGGTCGGCTGATCGGATGCTTCGGCCTGACGGAGCCGGACTTCGGCTCGAATCCGAACGGCATGCTGACCACGGCGAAGCGCGTCTCGGGTGGCTACGCAATCACCGGTACGAAGCGCTGGATCACGAATGGCTCACTCGCGGGCGTCGCGCTGATCTGGGCGAAGCTCGACGGCGTCGTGCGCGGCTTCCTCGTGCCGACGAAGACGCCGGGCTTCCAGGCGAACGATATCCATGGCAAGTGGTCGTTGCGCGCGTCGGTGACGAGCGAGCTCGTGCTCGAGGATTGCGTCGTCGGTGAAGATGCGCTGTTGCCGGGTGTGACCGGGATGAAGGGGCCGCTGTCGTGTCTGTCGCAGGCGCGGTTCGGCATCTGCTATGGCGCGGTCGGAGCGGCGATGGCTTGCTACGACGAGGCGTTGTCGTACGCGAAGGATCGCGTCCAATTCTCCAAACCGATCGCCGGCTATCAGCTCGTGCAGCGCAAGCTCGTCGAGATGGTCGCGGCGATCACGCAAGCGCAACTGTTGTGCTGGCGGATGGGCAAGCTCAAGGAAGCGGGTACGCTGAAGCCGTCGCAGATCTCGCTCGCGAAGCGCACGTGCGTGGATATGGCGCGGAATGTCGCGCGGGATGCGCGTGACATCCTCGGCGCGAACGGCATCACGGACGAGTATCAGTGCGGCCGGCACATGCTGAACCTCGAGTCGGTCTACACGTACGAGGGTACGCACGACATCCACACGCTCGTCGTCGGTCAAGACATCACGGGCATCTCGGCGTTCGACGCGTGAGCACGTCGACGTCGCTCGGGTGTAAAGCGCTCGCGGATCGGCGGGGCTAGCAATGCCGTTTCGTCATCCCGGTTCGATCGCGCGTCCGGACGTGCTCGTGTGCGCGGGCCTCGATCCGTCGGGCGGTGCGGGCCTGATCGCGGACACCCGCGTGCTTCACGATCTGGGTGCGCGCCCGGTCGGCATCGTCACCGCGCTGACCGTGCAGAACACGACCGGTGTCGTCGAGTGGCACGCCTCCGATCCGGAAGTCATCGGCCATCAGCTCGCGTTCCTGATGACGGACATCGAGGTGAAGGCCGTCAAGATCGGGATGATCGGCTCGCCGGCCATCGCGCGTGCGATCGCGTCCGCGTTGCACCTGACGAACGCGCCGGTGGTCTGGGATCCGGTCGCCGGTCCCTCGCTCGGCTCGGTCGCGTATGCCGATTCGTTCGACGACGTTGTCACCGCATTGCGCCCGCACCTCGCGCTCGTGACGCCGAACATCGGCGAGCTCGCCCTGCTCTCGCGCATGCCGATCGATTCGCTCGCGGATGCCGAAGCGGCCGCGAAACATCTCGCGCATCAGCTCGATTGTGCGGTGCTCGTGAAGAGTGGGCACCTGGTCGGTCCCGAGGCTGTCGACCTCCTGATCACGGCTTCATCGCGCGAAGAATTCCACGGCACGCGGATCGCGAACGGCGAGCGCGTCCACGGTACGGGCTGCGCGTTGTCGTCCGCGATCGCGGCCTATCTCGCGGCCGGCCGCGCGCTTCCCGATGCGTGTCGCGAAGCCAAAGCGTACGTCGCCGAGCGCATCGCGCATCCGGTCTCGCCGGGTCGCGGTGCTCCGTCGGTGATCTGACCGTCAAGCGCGCACGAAGACCGATCTAGGCGCGAAGCCCGGACGAAGCTCAAACGCGCACGAAGACCGATCTAGACGCCTAGATCGGACGAAGAATCATTCGATTGGGGATGGTTCCCCCGTACCGGCGACGCGTGCAACTCCTCGTCGAGAGTGCGGGCATCGAGAAGATCCGATTTCCGTTTGCAGTACTCGATCCGGTCGCAGATCCCACACGCAAAAATGATCCTTCGTCTGGTCTTCGTTTCTAGATCGGTCTTCGTGCTCGTTCTTAGTCGCCACACCGAAAACAAAAAAGGCCGCGCGTGGCGGCCTCGATCCTCGACGACGAACCAGCTACGGAGCCGGCGCGCTGTCCGAACCTGCCGGCGCGGGCTCTGCCGGCTTTTCCGCCGGTGCCGTGTCCGAGCCCTTGTCCGGCGTTTTTGGCGCAGCCGGTTTCGGCGCCGGTTGCTTCGGCCGCGTCGGTGCCGGCGACGGCGTTGCTGCGCCCGAGGCCGAGCCAGTTGCCGGTGCAGCCGAACCCGACGAACCCGACGACGTAGCGGCCGAGCCCGAGCCTGCGCCCGAGCCCGAGTCCGATCCGGAACCCGTGGCCGGCGCCGTCGTATCGATCCCGGCGAACGTGACCTCGGTGCCTTCCGACGCCGCATCATCGGGACACTCGATCGCCGTTCCCGCCGCGTCTTGCGACGTGACGACGCACGAGATCTTCGAGCCATCCTTCTTCGCGAGCAGGACGCGATCCTTCGCTTCCTTCACGCCATCGGCCTTCTTGAACGTGACGGTCTTCGTCGGCGCACGCACCAACATCCCGAGCTCGTCCGTCGGCGTGACCGCTTGCTTGGCCTTCGCCTTCGCCGTGAACGTGCCCGTTGCTGGTGCCTTGATCACGAGCTTGTCGAGGTCCGTCTTCTTCGCGGCTTCCTTGCCCTGCTTGTCGTCGAGCGACTTCTGCGCCGCCGCGACCTTGGCTTCGGCGTTCGTCTGCGCGCCCTTGTTGCCGGCGGCGATCGCGGCATCCCGCTCCTGCTGCGCCTTGAACAGATCCGTTTGCAGACGCTGCGAGATGTCCTTGTCGAGCGCGGCGATATCCGTCTCGAGCTGCTTCGCACCCTGCATGCGAACGATCGTGTCGCCTTCGTTCACCTTCGACTCCGACGGAACGATCGATTCGATCGTGCCCGCAGCCGTGGGCTTGATGCTCTCGGACGTGGGTGCGCTCGCGGCGAGCTTTTGCGACTCGACGGGCGGCGGTGGCGGCGGCTTCGGCGGCTGCGGCTTCGGCGGCGGCATCATCTCCGCGCTGTCATCGCCGCTCTTCTTCAAGACGAAGCGATAGACGAGGAACGCGGCTGCCGCGATCACGACGACCGCGAGCAAGATGACGAGCGGACGCGAGACCTTTTGATCCGGTCCCGGCGGAACCACCGCGGCCTTGGCCTCGGGTTGCTTCGCTTGCTCCGGTTGCTTCGGCAGTGGCTTGGCAGCCTTCGCGGCATCGGCCTTGGCTTGTTCCGCAGCCTTCGCGGCTTCGGCGGCCTTCGCGGCAGCAGCGGTCTTCGCGGCGTCCGCGGCCTTCGCAGCTTCGGCGGCCTTCGCAGCTTCCGCAGCGGCAGCAGCCTTGGCTTGTTCCGCCTTCGCGGCTTCTGCCTTCGCAGCGTCCGCGGCCTTTTGATCGACGACGGGCATGCCCTTCGCCGGCGTGGGCGGCGGCTTCTTCGCGACCGGTTTCGACACCGGCTCGTTCGCCGCTTCCTTCAGATCGTCCGGGATATCGACGGCCTTCATGACCTTCGACGCACGAACCGCATCCTTGAGATCCTGCGCGGACACCTGCACGCCGTCCGAGAGATCCGTCGATACGTCGACGCGACCCGGCGTTCCGAGTGCGATGTCGTCGACCTTCTGCTTCGGCGGCTGCGCCGTGCGACCCGTGGTCACGCCCGGCGTGAGCTCGATGTCGTTCGCAGCACCCTTGTGATCCGCTTGCGCCGCGACCGGCGACGACGACCCGGCGTGACCGAGCTCGACATCCGGCACCGGCGTGTTCGCGCGCTTCTGCCCGACGACGACACCCTTGCCGAGCATCTCGTCTTGCGCACGTGACGCGGGCGCTGGCGGATCCCAGATCGACGGCTTCTGCGCCGGCTGCTCGGGACGCGACGGTTGTTCCGCCGCGGGCCGTGCTGCTGCACCACCGCCGTCGACGAAGCCGAGCGATCCCAACGTGGCGATCACCGACTTCACTTCGTTCGGATTCGTTTGGAGCCCGAGCTCTTCTTGCGCCCAGCGCACGATGCCCGGCACATCGCGCTCGCCATCCATGGCGCACGCGAGCGAGTACTCGACTTCGAAGAACCGGTACGCGTTACCGCTGTCCGGATCCATCACGTCGACGAACTTCGTGGCTCCGTCTTCGATCGGTTCCGCGACCAGGATGTCCTGGCGAAACCGAGGACGATCGAGCTGCATGAATTAACCGCCCTTTCGAAGCTCGGTGAGCACGAGCTTCGCGACCGCTTTCAACGTATCGAACACGCCGATGCCTTTGGGAGCGACCGCCTCGAAGCTCGGAACCTTCGTGGGGTTCAATGCTTCTTCGAGCTCGGCCATCGGGATCGCGTTCGGCAGATCGCGCTTGTTGTACTGGACGACGTACGGGAGCTTGTCGAGGTCGTAGCCCTGCTCTTGCAGGTTCGAGCGCAGGTTTTCGAGCGACTCGATGTTCGCTTCCATGCGCTCCATCTGCGAATCGCCGACGTACACCACGCCATCGACGCCCTTCAGGATCAGCTTACGACTCGCGTCGTAGAACACCTGTCCCGGCACCGTGTAGAGGTGGAAGCGCGTCTTGAAGCCACGAATCTCGCCGAGCGATAGCGGCAAGAAGTCGAAGAACAACGTGCGCTCGGTCTCCGTGGCGAGCGAGATCATCTTGCCCTTCGCCTCGGGATTGGTCTTGTTGTAGATGTACTGCAGATTCGTCGTCTTCCCGCACAAGCCCGGGCCGTAGTAGACGATCTTGCAGTTGATCTCGCGCGAGCTGTAGTTGATGAAGCTCATGGCGCGTTAGTCGTTGAAGAGGTTGTCGATGTCGTCGTCGGTAATCTCCGAGAACACCGATGGTTGAGTTCCGGACGCGCTCTTCTTCGCGAGCACGTCGAGGATGTTCACCAGCTCGGCCGTGGCCTTGCGCACGCGAAGCCGCACGAGCCCGAGCGAGCTGCGCTCGTCGAACAGCACGACCATGATCACGCGTTGACCGACGATCGAGATGTGGACGTTCGTCTTTTCGCCCTCGTGAAACTGCCCCGCGAATTCCTTCTCGGAGAGCAACGATGCGATCGCGCCCGTCGCCGCGACGTTGCCCGCCGTCAGCGACGACAGCGACGTCACGTCGAGTTGTTCGACTTCACCGGCCTGGGCAAACGCCTGACCGTTCTTGTCGATCACGAGCACCGCTCTCGCGTTCGAGTCTCGATGGAGGACTTCGCAGATGTTGTTGATCTGCGATAGCTCCTCCTCGTACATGACGAGCTGTTGAATCATCGCGCTGTAGCTCCCGGAGGCGCAGGTTTCGCCCTCGAAAGAGGGTCCCCGGCCGTCGATTCACGGTAGCAACCACCCCGATTTCGTTCAACTCTTCGGACCAATGATCGTCTGAGCTGCCGATTGCCCGTCACCTACAGAGTCGCACGTCCGGCCAGCGCTCTCGCGATCGTCGCTTGGTCCGAATACTCGAGCTCGCCACCGACGGGTAATCCCGTCGCGATTCGAGACACCTTCACGCCGAGCGGCTTGATCGCTCGCGCGACATACATCGCGGTGGCCTCGCCATCGACGTTCGGGCTCGTCGCGATGATGACCTCGCGGACGTCCGGTCCCAAACGCCGGATCAGTTCTGCGACCCGAATGTCATCGGGCCCGATCCCCTCGAGCGGCGACAAGAGGCCGTGCAACACGTGATAGCGCCCGCGAAAGTGCCCGCCGCGATCGATCGCCACCAGATCCGACGGTGTCGCGACCACGCAGATGGTCTCGCGATCGCGTTGCGGATCGTTGCAGAGCGAGCACGGGTCATGCTCGGTCATGTTCATGCAGACCGAGCAAAGCCGAATCTTGTCGGTGACATCGAGCAGGGCCTGGGCTAGCTCGTGGACGCGCTCGCGCTGGCCGCGCACCAGATGAAACGCGAGCCGCGTGGCGGTCTTCTCGCCGATGCCGGGCAGGCGCGACAGCTCCTGAACCAGTTTCCGGATCGGGTCGGACACGGGATCTAGAAGAGACCCGGCATGCCGCCGCCCATCGGGCCCATGACGGCTGCCATCTTCTCTTTGCTCGTCTCGCGGACTTTCGTAGCCGCGTTGTTGATCGCGGCGGTCACGAGATCCTCGAGCATGCCGATGTCGTTCGGGTCGACGACCGACTTGTCGATCTTCACCCGCACGACCTCGAACTGACCGTTCACGGTCGCCGTGACCATGCCGCCGCCGGCCGCACCGTCGCAGGTCATGGCCGCGAGCTCTTCTTGAACGCGGGCGACATCACCCTGGAGCTTTTGCGCCTGCTTCATCAGCGCGTTGAGGTCGGGCATTTTGCCGTTAGACATCGGTTTTGATCTCCTTGATGGACGCGCCGAAGGTGGACAGGACGTGCTTCGTGATCGGGTGTTCGCGCGCTTCGGTCTCGCGCTTGTTCTTCTCGGCCAACGTATTCGCTCGCGTGGACTCCGCGATCGACCGCGCCGGTAATGCTTCCGATTGCGCGTCGTCGAGGAGCTTCACCTCGACTTTGACCTTTTGGCCCAAGTCGGCAAGCACCGCGCGCAGCTCGTCCGTATTCTGCTTTTCGCCGAGGCTCTCGCCCGCCCACCGCGCTTGCGCATCCGACGAGAATCCCAGGTCGAGCTCGGTGGCCGTCCACTTCAGGACCCGAGCGAACTCGGCATAGCCGCGCAACGAAATCTTCCGCTGATCCTCGAGGTAATCGATGACCTTGGCCCAATTCGCGAGCGCTTCGGTCGCGTTGGTCGGCACGCTCAACGTAGGCTTCTGCGGCCCCGTCCCTGGCAACGTGCTCTTCAACGGCGTTGCAGTGGTCGACGTGGTCTTACTCGGCCCCGATCCACTCGCCGTCTTCTCAACAGGCGCCGGCGCCGGCACCGGTCCCGACGGAGGCACCATGATCTTCGCGGGAGCCGCGGGCGGCGGTGCTGCCTCCACGGTCTGCTTGAACGACGACTCTGCCTTGATCGGCGGCGCCGGAGCCTTCGCCGGCAACGTAGCGCCCTGTGTAGTCGTCTTGAACTCGGGATTGCCACCGCCACCGCTGCGCGCGACCTGACGAACCGCGCCTTTGCCCGCGAGCCGACCTTCGAGCTCGCCCAAGCGCTCGAGCAAATCACCGAGCGGGATCAACGGTTCGATCGTGGCAACATCGATCAGCGCGCAATCCAGCACGAGCCGTGGCTGCAGCGTCTTTCCGAGCTCGTCGCAGCACCGCAGCATGCGATCGAACATCTGCGTGACGCGCGAGCGATCCAGCTGCTTCGCCTCCGCCGCCAGCTCCGCCCGCTCTTCATCCGACGCGTCGATGAGCCCATCGCGATCCGGCGCGACCTGCAGCACCGACAGATCCCGCAGGTACCGCACGATCGCACGCGCGAGCTGGACTTCATCCACGCCGCGCTCGATCGCCGACTCGACAGCCGCCAGCGCACCACCCGCATCCCCGCTCGCCAACGACGTGACCAGTGTCCGCGTGAGCGTGCGATCCGCGACGCCCAACACTTCCGCGACGTGCTTCTCGGTGATCGTGGCATCACCGACGTACGAGATGATCTGGTCGCACAACGACAACGCATCACGCACGCTGCCGCCCGACTCGCGCACGAGCAGGCTGATCGCGCCCGGCTCGATCGCGAGCCCTTCTTTCTTGAAGATCGCGGTCAGGTGCTGCGCCAACCGCGACGCCGGTACGAGCTTGAAGTCATACCGCTGACACCGCGACAAGATCGTGTTCGGGAGCTTGTGCGGCTCCGTGGTGGCCAACACGAACGTGACGTGCGGCGGCGGCTCTTCCAATGTCTTCAACAGGGCGTTGAACGCCTCCGTGGTCAACATGTGGACTTCGTCGATGACGTAGACCTTCTTCTTCAGCTGCGCCGGTTGGTACCGCACCGCTTCGGTCAGCTCGCGGATCGCATCGATGCCGCGATTCGACGCGCCGTCCATCTCTTGATAGTCGACCGCGCTACCGTTCGCGATGCTCTTGCACGCCTCGCACTCGCCGCACGGCTCGCCGGTGGTGGACACCAAGCAGTTGAGCGCCTTGCCGACGATGCGCGCGACCGTGGTCTTGCCGCAGCCACGCGGTCCGCAGAACAAGAACGCGTGATGAACGCGGCCGCTCGCGAACGCGTTGGTGAGCGTGCGCGTGACGTGCTCCTGCCCGACGACTTCCGAGAACGTCGACGGACGGTACTTGCGAGCGAGGACCAGGTACGACACGACCGAAGCGGACTATACCTGTTGGGTCTGTCGCGGAAAGCTGATCGGGGGATCACTTCACCTAGTCATCGTCCTAGTCTTAGACCTAGACCTGGACTTGGTCCGACGAAGCTCCGGCCGAAGCCGAAACACGAAACCACGTCGACGGACGATGCTCTCGAGCGCCGATTGCCAAGCGACGCGACACGAGGTCGTGGGACGAGGTCCAGGTCTAGGTCTAGGACGAAGACCAGGTCCCAAGCTCGACGATTTGAACTTGGTCCGACGAGCTCCGGCCGAAGCCGAGCCACGGATGTCGGGCCGACGCCGAAACACGAAACCGCGTCGACGGACGATGCTCTCGAGCGCCGATTGCCAAGCGACGCGACACGAGGTCGTGGGACGAGGTCCAGGTCTAGGTCTAGGACGAAGACCAGGTCCCAAGCTCGACGATTTGAACTTGGTCCGACGAGTTTCGGCCGAAGCCGAGCCACGGATGTCGGGCCGACGCCGAAACACGAAACCGCGTCGACGGACGATGCTCTCGAGCGCCGACTGCCAAGACGACGCGACACCAGGTCGTGGGACGAGGTCCAGGTCTAGGTCTAGGACGAAGACCAGGTCCCAAGCTCGACGATTTGAACTTGGTCCGACGAGTTTCGGCCGAAGCCGAGCCACGGATGTCGGGCCGACGCCGAAACACGAAACCACGTCGACGGTCGATGCTCTCGAGCGCCGATTGCCAAGCGACGCGACACCAGGTCGTGGGACGAGGTCCAGGTCTAGGTCTAGGACGATGACCAGGACTACTGCGTCAGCGTTTCGCAGATCTTCTTCGCCGTGTTCACGACTTTGTCTCGCAAATCCGGCCCGAAGCTCGACGATTCCTTATCCTTGTACTGCGACCCGTAACACACGAGCCGCTTGCCACCGTACGTGACCTCTTCGCGCCACGCCGGATTGCCTTTGTCGTCGGTGCCTTCCATGTACCAAGCCGATCCGCGCTGCCGATCGAGCGTGACGTTCAGGATCTTCTGATCCGCGAGGAACTTCTTGTACGCATCGTGATCCGACGGCGCGCCTTGTAGGTCGTAGCCGTAATGGAACACGAACACCCGCTGCTCCTTCGAGTTCGGCAGGTTCAGCACGAACGAGATCGTCCCGGCCGTCTCGTAGTCGCGATCCCAGTTCGGCTCCATGTCCATCTTGATCGCGCCGAGCGCCGGCCCCGGATCGACATGCGCGCGCTTGTCCGACGGCTTCGGTGGCGCGGGCTCCGTCGATACGATCGGATCCGGCACCGCATTGTGGTTGCCGTCGTTCTTGCCGCCGAACTCCGTCGATTTGGGATCCGGAGCTTTCGTGCCCGGGCCCGTCGACGGTGGCGGCCCCGAAGTGTCGGTCGTGGCAACGGCCGCCGACCCGCTGGGTGCTGCTGATCCCGTTGGCGTTGCCGATCCCGTCGGAGCTGCCGACCCGGTCGGTACTGCCGCCGCGGATCCCGCCGGCGCTGCCGAGCCATCGTCTTTGCCGAGCTCCGCGCTCAGGCTCTGCGAAAATCCGCTCTTCTTCGCGCTGCCCGCTCCCGAACCGCTACCGCTGCCGACCGGATCCGTTCCACCACCGCCGCCCGTGATCGAAGTGCATGCAGACAACCACGCGACGATCAGAAACCTCACCGCGATAAGTTTGGCATTCCCCCGAAAAGGATTCGAGCGACGATCCACGTGAATCGTCGCTCGATGAAAGGTGGCCCCAGACACCCACTATTTCCGCTACCGTTGCTCCCTTCCGGGCCTGGCGGGGTTCACAGCTTTCGCGTCATCCGGGACCATAAACACGGTCACGCAAGTTGGTGATGGCGGAGAGAAAGGGATTCGAACCCTTGGTACCTTGCGGTACACACGCTTTCCAAGCGTGCACCTTCGGCCACTCGGTCATCTCTCCAGTGAATTAGCGGAGAGCAAAATTGCGGAGGAGGAGGGATTTGAACCCCCGTTGCTTTCGCAAATCTGATTTCGAATCAGACACCATCGGCCACTCGGACACTCCTCCAGAACTAGTAACGCGGACCCTTTCGAAGCTCGGCGAAGAACGCGCTCAGTAACGCCGCGCATTCGTCGGCGCGAACCTCACCGCGTACTTCCATGCGGTGATTCAACCGCACGTCCGTGACGAGCTCGAACAGAGACTGAACGGCGCCGGCTTTCGGATTCAAACATCCGAACACCAGTCGCTTGACCCGTGCGTTGACGAGCGCTCCCGCGCACATCGGACACGGCTCTTGGGTGACATATAGCGTGGCTTCGATCCGCCAGTGCCCGATGGCACTCGCGGCATCCCGCAGCGCGCAGCACTCGGCATGCGCGGTGGGATCGTGATCGAGCTCGCGACGATTGCGACCGCGACCGATGATCGCGCCATCTCGAACGATCACGCACCCGACCGGCACATCTCCATGTGCAGCCGCGGCGCGCGCTTCGTCGAGCGCGTGTCCCATCCATGTCTCGTCACTAACCATTCGCGGATCCGAGAGGGGTCGAACCTCTAACCCCCGGTTCCGTAGACCGGTGCTCTATCCATTGAGCTACGGATCCAAAACACAAACTTCTCCGGCGGAGAGAGAGGGATTCGAACCCTCGGTACCAGAAATACCCAGTACGCCGGTTTAGCAAACCGGTGCCTTCAGCCACTCGGCCATCTCTCCCTGTGTTTGCCAAAAGAATCATATCTGCGGGACGCCGTTACGGAAGACGACGTCCCGCATGACCACTTGCGTGACACTATTCGATTATCAAACCAGCGGAGGAGGAGGGATTCGAACCCCCGGAGCTTGCGCTCGGCGGTTTTCAAGACCGCTGCCTTCGACCACTCGGCCACTCCTCCAAAGGCAAGCCCCCTGGAGGCAGGGCGTATTTATAGCGATCGTTTGCGGGGTGTAAAGCTTGTTCTAGGCTTTTTGGCTGATCACGGTCTGCCCGCCCATATAAGGACGCAGCGCCTCGGGGATCACGACCGAGCCGTCTTCCTGCTGATAATTCTCCAGGATCGCTACGATCGTCCGGCCGATTGCGATGCCCGAGCCGTTCAGCGTGTGGACCGGCCGCGCCTTCTCGCCCGCGGCGACGCGGTACCGAATCTTCGCGCGCCGCGCCTGAAAATCCTCGTAATTCGAGCACGAGGAGATCTCGCGAAACGCGTTCACGCTCGGCAGCCAGACCTCGATGTCGTAGGTCTTGGCCGAGCCGAAGCCCATATCGCCCGTGCACAACGTCATCACGCGGTAGTGAAGGCCGAGGCCCTGCAACACGCGCTCGGCATCCGTGCGGAGCTTCTCGAGCTCGTCGTACGAGGTCTCCGGCGTGCAGAACTTCACGAGCTCGACCTTGTCGAACTGGTGCTGGCGGATGAGACCACGCGTATCGCGACCGGCGGCACCCGCCTCCGCGCGAAAGCATGCCGCATATGCACAGTAATGAATCGGGAGCTGGTGCGCCTCGAGGATCTCGTCCGCGTGAAGGTTCGTGACTTGAACCTCCGCCGTCGGCGACAAGAACAAATCGTTTTGCGGATCGTGCTCGGGGTTCGGCGGCAGCGCGAGCTTGAACAGATCCTGCTCGAACTTCGGCAGCTGCCCCGTGCCCTTCAGCGAGCGCCGCGCGACGACGGCCGGCGGCCAGATCTCTTGATAGCCCGCACCGACGTGCAGATCGATCATGTAGTTCATCAGTGCGCGCGTGAGCTTCGCGGCTGCATTGCGCAGCACCGTGAACCGCGCACCGGTGATCTTGCCGCCCGCGTTGAAGTCGAGGATTCCGAGCTTCTCGCCGACGTCCCAATGCGCTTGCGGCGTGAACGAAAACGTCGGCGCCTCGCCCCAGGTGTGGAGCAACACGTTGCCGTGCTCGTCGTCGCCATCCGGCACGCTAGCGTGCGGCGCGTTCGGGATCCCGAGCAGCTCGTACTCCGCCAACCCCTCGAGCTCGGTCAGCTTCAACTCGCCTTCTTTGATCTTCGTCGAGAGCTTGCCCAGCTCTTCACGCGCCTGCGCGAATTCCGGCCCCTTCTTGTCGGGCATCTTGGCCATCTTCGCGGAGCCGTCGTTGCGATCCTTGCGATAGCCATCGAGCTCGCCCTGGAGCTTTCGACGCTGTTCGTCGACACTCTTCCAGGCGTCGACCAACGGGCGAACAGCGTTGCCGCGGCGCAGAACATCTTCCATGCGAGCTGGGTCGAGCATTTGTTAATCCCAATGATGATGCGGGGTTGGGCCCAGAACCTTACTGCCCAATTAACTTACCTGGCAAGGTCTGTGTCCAATCGTTCGTGGCGACCGCAGCGCTTCCCAGGCCCCTGTTCGCGGTCCCGGCCCGGGCCCCCGCCGTGACCGACACCGTGGATCCGGATCGCGAGCTGGTCGAGCGGTTTTGTGCCGGCGAGCGCGACGCGTTCGATCTCCTGGTTCGCCGCCATCAAAAGGGCGTGTGGCGGATGGTCCGTCGCTACATCAAGTCCGACGCCGACGCCGCCGATGTCACGCAGCAAGTCTTCGTCCGCGCGTTCAAGGGCCTGATCTCGTTTCGCGGCGCCGCGTCGGTGCGGAGCTGGTTGTTCCGGATCGCGATCAACTGTTCGCTGTCGTGGATCCGCGATCACAAACGCGAAGCCACGAGCGACGTCGCCGAGGACATGGTGGTCGAGGAGGCCCAGGGCATCTCGAACATCGCCGGCGGCGAAGAGGGCAAGCGCCTGCGGGCCGCGATCGCCCAGCTCCCGCCAAAACAGAAGCTCGTGCTCGAATTGCGCGTGTTCGACGACCTACCTTTTAAGGAGGTTGCCGAGCTTGCCGAATGCAGCGAGAACACGGCGAAGGTAAACTTCCACTACGCGGTCAAACGGCTGCGTGAGATCCTCGGTGACGCCCGTGAGTAATGACGAGCTAAATAGCGACGACGAAGCCCTCGTCGCGAAGTTGCGCGCGTTGCCGCAGGAGGGCGTCGAACCCGATTGGGCGAAGCTGTCGGCCGCGATCAACGTGGCTGTCGGACCGCGCGTGCCGTCGCCGTGGTGGCGCAACTGGCGGTGGATGGTGCCGGTCGGCGCGTTCGCATCGCTGACGGCGGCCGCCATGATCTGGCTCGTCGCGAATCACGGCACCAACCACACGCCGATGATCGAGATGCCGATCGCGCATACCGAGCCTGCGCCGGCGCCCGCTGCCGAAGAAAAAGGCACGGTCTATCTCGATGGCGAAGCGGTCGATGTCCAAGATGTCGATCCGAGCGTCCTCCTCGACGACAGCGACGAATTCGCGGATGGCCTGATGCCGGGCAGCGACCTGCGCTGGGTCGATTCGCTCGACGATCACGCGCTCGACAAGGTCGAGGCGTATCTCGATCACAAGAAGCACGGTAAGGGCTGACTTGAAAGCGATCCTGCTCTCGCTGTCGCTGATGTTCGCGGGTACCGCGATCGCCCAGCCGCAGCCACCGCGCCAGAACAAAGTCGAGCGCGTGAAGAAGCGGATCCGCGCGCTGCGCGCGTACACGCTCGTCGAAGAGCTCGGGCTCGACGCGAAAGACAGCGAGCGGTTGTTTCCGGTCCTCGACAAGTACGACGAGGAGTTCGAAAAGCTCTACATCGATCGCGCGCAGCTCCAGAAGCAGCTCGACGGCGCGGACTCGAACAAAGACAAGAAGCAGGTCGACAAGCTGATCGACGACTCGCTCGCGAATCAACGCGCGATCTGGAACACCGAAGAGAAGCGCGTCGCGGATGTGCGAAAGATCCTCACGCCCGCGCAGGTCGCGAAGATGCTCGTCGTGTTGCCAGCGCTCGAGAAAAAGATTCAGAACCAGCTGCGCAACGCGCTCAACGGCGGCAAGCCGGGAGCGGGTGCGAAGGCGCGTGGCCGGGACCTCGACGACGACGACGACATCGAGCCCGACGAAAAGCCGCCGCCGCCGAAGAAGCAGCAGGGCAACAACCCGAAGGCTACCCCTCGCTGCGACCCGTTCACGGACCTGCACGGCTGCAAATGAGCGCACCCCTTTCATCCGGGGTAGAATATTTGCCGGATGATCGAGGCCACTTGCTCGGCCTGCGGGACGGTTAACCGCATCGCCGAAGCCGACGTCCCCGCGGGGGCGAAGTTCGTGACTTGCACGAGTTGTAAGTCACGCGTGATGTTGCCGAACGCTGCGGGCGCTACGCCTGCTGCGAAGCCCGTCGGACCGAAACCGATCTCGATTCCGACGCCGGCGATTCCGAAGATTCCGGGACCGGCAAAGCCGGCGGAACTTTCGGATCTGCCCGCGCCGAAACGCCAGAGCGCGCTCGCTGGAATGGACGCGAGTAAGCCGGCGCCGAAGTCGGGCCTCGACCTCGCAGATCTGCCCGCGCCGAAAGCGGCCTCCACGCCGAAGATTCCGAGCGTGAAGCCTCCTGCGGCCGCGCCGAAAAACGATCTCGACCTCGACGATCTGTTGCCCGCGCCGAAGACCGCGTCGGCGATCACGGATCTGCCCGCGCCGAAAAAGCCGACCGCGCCCGCGCCGAAACCGGTCGCGACGAAAGACATCGCGGATCTGCCCGCGCCGAAAAAACCGGCCACGCCCGCGACCGGTGTGCCGCGCGTTCCACCGCCGCGAGCTGCCGCGACGCCACCGGCGGGAATGCCGAAAGCCGCACAACCTCCGACGCGTGCGCAAACACCAGTCGATCTGGTCGATCTGCCCGCGCCGAAAGACATCACGGATCTGCCCGCGCCGAAGCAAGGCGGCATCGATCTGCCTGCGCCGAAAGGCTTCTTCGACGATCTGCCGCAACCCGCGAAGGCGCAGCGCCAGAAGCAAGGCGGCATCGATCTGCCCGCGCCGAAGGGCTTCTTCGACGATCTGCCGCAACCCGCGACGACGAAGCCCGCGGCCCCCGAGCTGCCCGCACCGAAAGGCTTCTTCGACGATCTGCCGCAACCCGCGACGACGAAGCCGCAACAACCGGGCTTGCCCGCGCCGAAGGGTTTCTTCGACGATCTGCCGGGACCCACGCAGGCGCAATCGCCGGGTCTACCGGCACCGCAGGGCTTCTTCGACGATCTGCCGGGACCGACGCAGGCACAGCCGCCGGCGCCGAAAGGGTTCTTCGACGATCTCGAGCCTGCCGCGCCGAAGGCCGCACCAGCGGCGAAGTCGGGTGGCGGTGGCGTGTTCGACGATCTCCCGGAGCCGGGTGGCGATTACAGCGGAGATCTCCTCGGTAACAACGATCTCGATCTCGGTCCTGCCGCGAGTGGTCCCGCGCTCGAGCTCGAAGGCCACGGCGAGCCCGCGTCGTTGGATCTCGGGCTGCCGGCGGCGGCGCCGGCGCGCACGAACAGCGGTGACTTCGCGGATCTCGATCTGTCGTCGCCGACCGCACCACCGCCTCCGCAGGTGAAGTCGGGCATCTCGATCAAATCGACGGCACAACAAAAGCCGATCGAAAAGCCGACCGAGATTTCGCCGGCCAAGAGCGCGGCCGAGATCCGGCTCGATCTCGAAACCGAGAAAGAACCAGGCCTCGTCACGCCCGCGCGTCGCGACGCCGCGAAGAAGCGAGCGGCCGCGGTCGAAGCGACAGCGGAATCGAAAGAGAGAAAGGCGAAGCGCCGCAAGATCGTGCTCGGCGCGGTGTTGGGACTCGCGCTCGTCGGATCCGGCGGTGGTTACTTCTACAAGCGCTACACCGACAAGAAGGCGCGCCAAGCGGAAGTGGCGGAGCACGTCGAAGCGGCGAAGAAGCAGATCCACGACGCGAACCCGAAACACTGGTCGCGCGCGGCCTCCGAAGCGGGCGCGGCGCTCGACCTCGAGAGCGGAAACGTCGACGCGATCGGCCTCCAAGCCGAAGCGTTACTCGGTGGTGCGATCGATACCGGCGTCGGCGGCGACAACCAGATCGCGCAGGGCCGGAAGAAGCTCGCGGACGCGCTCGAAGCCGGCGTCACCGGACCGGGCATGGAAGCCGCGCAAGCGCTCGGCATGATCGCGCAGAACCAACCGCAACGCGCGATCGACAAGCTCAACGGGATGCTGCAGCGCGAGCCGAAGAACGGGTTCTGGCTGCTCTATCTCGGGTGGGCGCAAATGGCGAAGGGCGATGCGGTCGCCGCGATCAAGTCGTTCGATGCCGCGCTCGCCGCGGATCCGAAGACGAAACTGCCGGTGCTCTACGCCCGAGGCAAAGCCAAGCTCGCGCAAGGTGATGAAGCCGGCGCGAAGCAGGACTTCGCCGCGGTGCTCGAGATCCAGAAGGATCATATCGGCGCGCAAGTCGGGCTCGCGGCCACGTTGCCCGCGTCGGCGTCGTCGCAACGGGAGAGCGATCTGCTCGCGATCCTCGCGCGCAAAGATCTCGCGCAGGGCGATCCGCGCGCGGTCGTGCAAGCGTGGACGCTCGCGGCGGATGTCGCGCGAATGGCGAGCCGGCTGGACGTCGCGCGCGATCGCTATCACAAGGCGCTCGCGCTCTCGAAGAACGACGTGCCCGCGCTCGTCGGTAACGCGAAGGTCGAGATCCGCGACACCAAGTTTCCGGCGGCACAGGAGCTCGTGACGAAGGCGCTCGCGCGAGATGCCGATAACCCGGACGCGCAGATGGTGCTCGCGCAGCTCGATCTGAAGACGGGCAAGGTCGACGACGCCTGGGCGATCTGCCAGAAGCTCGCGGCGCGGCAACCACCGCTGCCGACCGTGCAGATGATCAACCTGTTGCTCGTGACCGGTGACGTGCTCGAGGTCGAAGGCAAGGCCGACGAAGCGATCGCGAAGTGGACCGAAGCGGCGAAGCTCGCCGGCGATAGCGATCTCACGCCGATGATGGAAGCCGTGACCAAGCTCGGCGAGCTGGCGAAGAAGGCGTCCGATCTCAAGGACACGGCGAAGGCGGCGGACTACCGCTCGCGCGCCGATGCGTTGCTGCAGTCGATCGCGGACAAGGCACAGGACGATGCGGCGCTGTCGAAGGCGCTCGGTGTCGCGTATCTCGGTGCGGACGATGCGACGAAGGCGGAGCACTTCTTGCGGCGATCTGTCGAGATGAAGGGCGATGACGTCGATACGCACCTCGCGTTGGCGAAGGCGCTATCGAAGCTCGGGCGCACCGACGAGGCGATCGCGCAATTGCAAGAAGCCGCGAAGCTCGATCCGACGCGCGCGGATATCGCGCTCGAGATCGCGCGCACGCTCGAAGAGGCGGGCCGGTTGGACGAAGCGGCGGCGGCGTATCAAAAGCTGCTGTCGGTGAAAGATCCGCCGACCCAGGCGCAGGTCCGTGCCGGCAAGTTCCTCGCGAAGCAGGGCAAGATCGCGGATGCGGTGTTGCTCGCGGATCCGATCTTGAAGGCCGAGCCGGATAACGCTGCCGGCCACTACTTGAAGGGCGAAGGCTTCATCGTCGCGAACAAGCTCGAGGATGCGCGCAAGGAGCTGACGCGCGCGGTCGATGCGGATGCGGATCCGCAATACCTCGACGCACTCGGGCGTGCGGCGGAGCTGTCGGCGGCGGCCGGCGACGAGAAGTACTACGACCTCTCGTTGCGCTCGTACGAACGCGCGGCCGCAGCGGCGCCGAACCTGTTCAACCCGCAGGCGGGTCAGGGGCGGATCTACATCCAGCGCAAGGAATGGTCGAAAGCTACAGTTCCGTTACTCGCGGCGTCGAAGCTCAAGCCGGATGACCCCGAAGTGATGTTCAACATCGGCTTGTCATACAAGCAACAAGGTCAGTCGAAGGTCGCGGCGCAGTGGTTCGAGAGCTCGAATCATGCGAAACGTGATGCGGAGACCACGTGGCAGCTCGCGCAGCTGTACATGGACGCGAACGATCCGAAGATCGAGAGCACGTTGCGGCTCGCGACGGAGCTCGGCGCTGAAAAAGAGACCAAGTCGGGCACGAAGATCGACTGGTTGACGGACGCGTATTACAGCCTCGGTCAGATCGAGTACGGGCTGCACAACATGGGTGCGTCCAAGAAGGCGTACGAGTCGTTCGTCGGGCGGAATCCGCCGGCGGGCGTGAAGCTGAAGGAAGCGAACCGGTTGTTGTCGACCGAGCTGCGCTAAGCTGCGTCGGTGCTAGAGCGACTTCGTCGTCGGGCCGAAATGGGTTTGTTCTTCGCCAAGACGCTGCGGCAAGCAGGCGTCTTGGAACCGGTGCGACCGGCGAGCCTCGTGAAGTTCGCCAGGGCGGCGCGTCAGACCAAGGTCGGCCCGCACGTCGCGGTGATGTTTCACGCGGCGGCGCATCCGGATAAAGAAGCGATCGTCGAGTACAGCCCGCACGGCGTGTCGCGGATGACGTGGGGCGAGTACGACGCGGCGATCAATCGGCTCGCGAATGCGCTGAATGCCCGCGGTGCGGGTGCGGGAACGCGCGTCGCGACGATGTTGCCGAACTGCACCGAGTACCTCGTCGCGCAGCAAGCGCTCGCGCGGATGGGCGCCACGGCCGTGCAGGTCGGCTATCGCCTGAAGGCGCAAGAGATCGCGCACATCCTCGAGAACTCGCAGCCGAGTGCGACGATCGTGCATGTCGACTACCTGCCGGCGATGCGCGAGGCGCGAAAGCTCGCGGGCAAGACCGATGAGATGATCGTCGTCGGTGGGAATGACGTGAACGAGTGGTCGCGCGTGTTGGCGGCGGCGGATCCCGAGCTCCCGCCGCGCGTGAATGCCGGTGATGGCGGTGGCGTGATCGTTTACACGAGTGGCACGACGGGAAAGCCGAAAGGCGCGAATCGCTCGTACAAGAAGACGGGCTTCGAATCCGTCGCCGACATGATCCATCAGATGGACGTGCGCACGGACGATCGCCACCTCGTGGTGTGTCCGCTGTATCACTCGGCGGCGCCGGCGTTCGTCGCGATCATGATGGCGCTCGGCGCCACGACGGTGCTGCAAACGCACTTCGAGCCGGAAGCGGCGCTGCAGATCATCGAGCGCGAGAAGATCACGTGCACACTGATGGTGCCGACCATGCTGATCCGGCTGGCGGCGCTGCCGAAGGACACGATCGCGAAGTACTCGACCCGCTCGCTGCGCTGGGTGATGAGTGGTGCGGCGCCGCTCTCGACGGAAGCCGCGCGCCGGTTCATGGACACGTTCGGTCCGATCCTGTGGAACTTCTACGGCTCGACGGAGACCGGCTTGGTCACGCTCGCGGGTCCAGGCGATCACGTCACGCGGCCCGGCACGATCGGTAAGGCGATGCGGGGAAATTCGATTCGCCTGCTCGACGATCACGGTCACGACGTGCCCGTCGGTCAGGTCGGCGAGCTCTACGCGCGGAACTCCACGCTGATCACCGGTTATCACGGGAACGAGCAGGCCACGAACGACGCGCAGCGCGATGGCTACTACTCCGTCGGAGACATCGGCCGCGTCGATGCCGATGGCTACTATTACTTGGAGTCCCGCAAGCACGACATGGTGATCAGCGGCGGTGTGAACATCTATCCGCGCGAGATCGAAGATCACTTGTCGACGCATCCGAAGATCCTCGAAGCGGCGGTCGTCGGGATTCCGGATCCGGAATGGGGCGAGTCGTTGCGCGCGTTCATCGTGCTGCGTCATGGCGAGCAGCTCACGGATCGCGAGGTGATCGACTACTGCGGCCAGGGGCTCGCGAACTACAAGCGGCCGAAGATCGTCACGTTCCTCGCGGAGCTGCCGCGCAATCCGACGGGGAAGGTCCTGAAGCGCGAGCTGCGCGACCTTGCCTAGTGTTATCGGCACGGCCGGGCACATCGATCATGGCAAGACCGCGCTCGTCGCGGCGCTGACGGGGATCGATACGGATCGGCTGCCGATCGAGAAGCAGCGAGGGATCACGACGGAGCTCGGGTTCGCACCGTTAGATCTGGGCGGCGAGCGTGTCGCGATGATCGACGTGCCGGGGCACGAGCGGTTCGTGAAGTCGATGGTCGCCGGTGCGACGGGGATCGATGTCGTGTTGTTCGTGATCGCGGCGGATGAAGGCGTGATGCCGCAGACGCGCGAGCACTTGCACATCTGTCGGTTGCTCGGCGTATCGCGTGGCGTGATCGCGGTGACGAAGGCGGATCTCGTCGACGACGAGGGGCTGGATCTCGCAAAGACGGATATCGCGGAGGCAATCGCCGGGACATTCTTGGAAGCGGCGCCGATGATCGCGGTGTCGACGCGAACGAATGTCGGCTTGGACGAGCTGCGTGGCGCGCTGACGGCGGCAGTAACGGATCTCCCGGCGCGCGCCGCGAACACGGTGTTTCGGATGGGCATCGATCGGGTGTTCACGAAGAAGGGGTTCGGCACGATCGTGACCGGCACGGTGCTCGGCGGCGCGGTCGCCAATGGCGACGAGCTCGTCGTGATTCCGAGCGGCATCACGGCACGCGTCCGCGGGATCGAGAGTCACGGCGATGCGATCGATCGTGCGACGGCGGGTCAACGCGCCGCGATCAATCTCGGCGGCATCGCCGTCGACGATCTGGCTCGCGGCGACATGCTCGTGCATCCCGATAAGGTGATCGGATCGCACATCCTCGATGTCGAGGTGAAGATGATTGGCGATCAGCCCGCTCGCCAGAAAGTCCTCCTCCATCACGCGACCACGCAGGTGATGGCGACGCTCCAGCTCGACGGCTCGTTCGGCCAATTGCGGATCGATCGCACGACGCCGATCGGTGCGCTGCCCGGCGATCACTTCATCCTGCGGGGCTTCGAACGTACGGACCACGGCACCACGATCGGTGGAGGCACGATCTCGCGCGTGCTGGCACCCAAGACCAAAGATGCGGATCAGATCGCGTCGCGCGCGGCCGCAAAGCTCGATCAGCGCATCGTTCAAGACGTGATCGAGAGTCGCGCCGCCGGGATGACCGCAGCGCAGCTCACACAACGCACCGGCATCGCCGATCTCACGACCACACTCGACGACTTGGTGAAGCGCGGTGAACTCGCCGTCGACAACTCGACGTATCTCGATCCCAAACGCGTCGTGATTGCCGAACGCGCGGTTCCCGTGCTCGCGCCGGTCGATCAACAAGTCCTCGACAAGCTGAAGGCTACGGGTCTCGAGCCACCTCGCATCAAAGACCTCTCCGGAGCGATGGGCCTCGATGACAAGACGATCAAAGGTGCGCTCGATCGGCTGCTCAAGGCGAAGCTGATCTATCGGATCAACGCCGAGCTGATGATGCACGCCGAAATCGTGAGCGAGCTCCGCGACAAGCTGCGCGCGTTCCTACAGGCCCACAAGACGATCGACGCGCAGGGCTGGAAGACCCTGACGAACGCCTCGCGAAAGTTCACGATCCCGCTGGCCGAGTTCTTCGATGCCGAAAAACTCACGCTGCGTGTCGGCGACGTTCGCCGGCTTCGTTAGTGAATGAAGTAGCCGACGCTGATGCCGAAGAACGGCAGCGTGCGAATGCCACCTTCGAGGTTGATCACGAGGTTGTCGATCGGCTTGAACTGGAAGCCGATGATGCCGTTGATCACCGGGAACACCGGCGGCAGATCGTACTTCACGGGTTGCGTGAAGCCGTGGCCGTCCGAGTCCGTACCGGTGCCACCGAGCGTGGTCGGAACGCATCCCGGCGACGGCATGTCGTTCGTCGCGCCGTTACAGATCACGTTGTAGTGGGTCAAGGCGCCCGTCAGGATGCCGAGACCCGCACCACCGCCGTACCGGAACGACACGTACTTGTTGATCGGCACGTGGTTGATGAACGTGAACTCGATCGTGTACCAGCCGAGACCACCGTCGCTCGAATGGTCCGGACCGAGCACGTAGTCGGCCTCGTCACCGGCGGCGACGTTATCGCCCTTGTTGATCCACACGCCTTCGCCGACGGTGACCTGCTCGTGCTCGATACCGAGCTGGAGCTCTAGGTTTCCCTTACGACGAACGAAGTCGATGCCGTAGCCGATGTTGCTCGCGCCGTCGGCCGCCTTGTCGACGAACAACTGCAACAACGCCTGAGGCACGTGGACACTGCGCAATCGCAGATCGATGCCGTACTCGACGAGATCTTCGGGCTTGGTCGCCTCTTCGCTTTTCGCTTCGGCGGGTTGCCCCGGCTGCGCGTTCGGCTGCGCCGGCTTGCCATCGTCGAGGGCGGCACTTTGCGCGTAGGCTGTCGCACTGACGCACAGACACAGCAGAGTCGTGGCTAAACGCATGATTCCCCCAGCGGGGCGACAATATATACTTCTTTGTACGGCGTCGATGCGGCACGGCTCACTTCTCCTCGCGGTGTGCGCACTCCTCATGGGGTGCAGCGGCGCCGGCCTGGGTGACGCGTGCGGTGGGACCGATGACTGCGGCGCGAACCTCCAGTGTCTGTCCAACGTGTGTGTTGCACGATGTGTCCGCGCACCCGACTGCGGCGACGGCTACTCGTGCGACACCGACGGGATTTGCCATGCAGCCACCGGCGGCGACGGTGACGCGTGCACGAGCGAAACCCAATGTGAAGAGGGGTACGCGTGCCGGTTGTCGGCGACGACCTCGACGGACGGCTCGCTCGGCGCCACCTGTTCGAAGGTGACCGGAGGCCACCCGGCAGGCGCGGCCTGCGCGCTCGACGACGATTGCGCGAACCACACCTGCGCGCTCGGGCGCTGCGTCGACCTCTGCGATCACACGCTCGACTGCGGCGTTGGCATGGCGTGCACGGTGATCCCGCGGATCGAATCCGACAACGCGATGTTCCAAGGCTGCCTCCAGTCGACTGGCTCGCTCGCATGGACGATTCCGATCCACGGCTCGTCGGATACGGTGAAGCTGCCGGTCCCCGCGTCCGCGCGCTCGATCGCGGTCACGATGCGCGTCGACGATCCGAACCAGATGGTCGGCGTCACCAAGCTCACCGCACCGGATGGCACGCCGCTGCTCCAATACGGTGACGATCCGTACGCCGACAAAGTCCGGCACCTCCCGCTCCTCGGGCAATCGGTGCTCGCGCTGCCGTCGTCGCCGGACACGTTGATCGATCCGAGCACGAAGGCGCTCGTCCCCGGCGGGTACACGATGACCGTGTCGTCGCTGAAGCCTCCGTTCGATCCGACCAGCGTCGGGACGGCCACGCCGGTCGTCACCGCCGTCGCGAAGCTCGATGCGAGCGTGATCCTCGACCTTCACTTCTACTTCCTCGATTTCACCGATCACCCGTGCAACGCGCAGTTCGGTGCATTTCAAACGCTCGACGCCACGACCGCGGCGCAACAGTCGTTCTTCCAATCCGAGTACATCGGTCAGCTGCGCACGATCTTCTCGTCGGGCGGCGTCGCACTCGGCACGTTGACGTACAAAGATCTGCCGGATCACCACGACCTCGACGGACTCGATCTGACGAACGCGGGCGACCTGCTCCAGCTCGGCGAATGGGCCGGCGGCGTGAACGTGTTCTTCGTCCGCACGATCTCGCCCGGCGGCATCCAAGCCTTCGGTCCGAATCCCGGACCGGCGGGCATCGCGGGCACGTCGCAGTCCGGCGTGATCGTCTCGCTCGAATCGCTTTGCTACAGCGATTGGAAGGACATCGCGCGGATCACCGCACGCGAGGTCGCGCGGTACATGGGCCTCTACAACAACGTCGAGATCGATGCCACGCAACGCGATCCGATCATGGACAGCGACGATTCGTCGTCGAATCTCATGTTCTATTCCGAGCTCGGCGGCATCGACCTGTCCGACGGCCAGCATCAGATCCTCAACCGGAGCCCGGTGTTGCGATGAGGCTGTGGCCGGTCGCGCTCGCGCTATTCGCGTCGGTCGCCGCCGGCGATCCGGTGATCTATCTGTCGGTCCAAGTTCAAAACGTGCTGACCGCGATCGACGTAGTGCCGACCCAATCGCAGCTCGATACCGCGTTCTTACCCGCCGACGCCGCGACCGAGCTCGTGCGGATCGTCAAGGACGACACGAGCGATGTCCGCGTCCGGCTTCGCGCCATCCACGCGCTCACGAAGTACTGCACCACGACACCGTGCACCGATGACGATCCGGCCCACACCGCACTGGTCTCGACGATCGCGATGTACCAGGGCTCGGCGAGCGGCTCGGATCTGGTGCTCCTACGCGCTGCCGTCGAAGCGCTCGGCCCGCAACGCGTCGGCACCGATCTGGGTACGCTCGAGCCCCTCTTGAAACATACGAACCGGGACATCCGGACCGCGGCCGTCCACGCGCTGCGAGACCTGTGTAATACCGGTGCGATCACGGCTCTTCGCGAGCAACAGTCGACCGAGCCGACCGATCAGGTCCGGCTGGCGATTTCAGAGGCGCTCCGCATCCTGAGCCAGCCCCAGCCCTGTCAGTGAGCGTCAGCACAACCTCTTGGAATCGTTTGGTTGTACTGGCCGCCTATCGATCGTAGAATTCACGTTCGCGATCCTGGCGGGATTGCGTGCTCATGACTACGCGCGATCCTCGATCTCGGCCTCCTCGAACGGAGTCGCCCCGTGATGGGTTTCGCGAACCTACGCAGTCGTTGCAGCTCGAAATTCCGGACGCACAACGCGACTCGCATCCCTCGCTCGCGACCGGCACCGGTGACGAACCGCGCACGCGTGTCGAATCACCATCCGCGCGCAACAACCCGCCTTCGCGCGAGCGCGACTCGAGTCGCCCGCCACCGATTCCCGCGCGTGCCGCCGACGATCCGGATATTCGCATCGGCCAAACGTTCGGTACTTATCGCCTGCACGAGCTGCTCGGCAAAGGCGGCATGGGCTACGTCTACCGCGCGGAGCATACGAAGCTTGGTCGCGAAGTCGCGCTGAAGCTCCTGCGTGCGGACTACGCGCGGCGCCGCGATGCCGTGAATCGGTTCTTCCAAGAGGCGAAGACCGTCAATCGCGTTCGCCATCGCAACATCGTCGACGTCACGGACTTCGTCGAGCTCGACGACGGCACCACGTTCATCATCATGGAGCTGCTCCGGGGCACGAGCCTCGGTAAGTGGGCGCGGCTCGGCGTGGATCTGCCGCGTGCCCTCGCGGTGTTCGTGCAGATCTGCGATGGCCTCGGTGCGGCGCATGCGGTCGGCGTGATCCATCGCGATCTCAAGCCCGACAACATCATCATCGTCCCCACGAACGATGGGGCGGAGCTCGTGAAGCTCCTCGATTTCGGCGTCGCGAAGCTCGTCAACCGCGACGACGAAGACGTCGGCTTCCAGACCCAAGCCGGCTCGGTGATCGGCACGCCCGCGTACATGTCGCCGGAGCAAGCGGGCGGCATGCCGATCGATCAGCGCAGCGATATCTACTCGCTCGGCGCGATCATGTACGAGCTGTTCTGCGGCCAACCGCTGTTCCGCGGTCGCTCGTTCGGCGAGTACGTACGCAAGCACCTGACCGAGGCGCCGGTCGCGCCGCATCTCACGCAAGGTGGCTCGAACATCCATCCGCAGCTCGAGCAGCTGATCATGCGTTGCCTCGCGAAGGAGCCGAACGATCGGTTCGCGCATATCGTCGAGCTTCGTGATGGCCTCTTGCACCTGTTGTCGGGTGTCGAAACGCATCCCGGCGCGAATTCCGGAATCGTCTCGGGCGTGCATCCGCCGAGCGCCGTGCATCGCGCGTTGTCGTCGGCGCCCCAACAGCCGCCCACGTTGATCGCCGCGTCGCAGTTGCCGCCGCACGTGTTGCCGTTGCCGGCGCCGCACCTGACCACGCAGCCCACGCCGCAGCCGTCGTATGGCTACGCACCGCCCGCGCATCAGACCGGGCAGTCGGGGCTGCAATCGCAAGTCTCGTACGGCTACGCGCCGCAATCGACGGTGCATCGCTCGACCACGTGGGTGTGGTTGCTCGCAGGTGCGGTCGCGGTCGGCATCGGGATCACGCTCGCGATGGTCTACGTGTCGTCGAAGAAGAAGGAACCGGTCGCCGTCGAAACGCCGGTGACGCAGCCGCAGGTCATGCACGTCGAGCCCGCGCCGCCCCCGCCGGTCACGCCGGTGGCGAAGCACGTCGAGCTGCGGTTCGATTCGCTGCCGAGCGGTGGCGTGTATGCGGAAGGCCATAGCGCCGAGCTGTGCCGGACTCCGTGCGCGTTCGATGTCGATCTCGGCGATGGCGAAGCGCAAGACAAGCGGAACTTCGTCGTGAAGAGCGAGGGCTACGTCGACAAGGTGATCGCGGTCGACTTCACGGGAGCGCAGCGCGAGTTCCACATCCAAATGGAACGCGTGGCGGCTGCGCAGACGGTCCAAACGCCGGTGACCACGGCTACGAAGAAGAAGACCGTCACCAAGAAGACCACCACGGCGGCGAAGCCGGATGATTCCGACGACGACGACAACAAGCCCGTCGAGAAGCCGGTCGCCAAGACAGTGGATAGTCCGGTCGAAAAGGTCGAGAAAAAAGGCCCAACGATCGATCCGACCGACACGCACGATCCTTTCAAGAAACATAAATGATCGCTCTGTTACGTTGGCTCGTGATCGCGAGCCTCTTCATCACGCTGGGGATCGCGCACGCCGACGACAAGGCGACGCGCACGGCGCAGAAGCACTTCGTCAAAGCGCAGAAGCTCTACAACGTCGGCAAGTTTCAACAAGCGCTCGACGAGTACGAGGCCGCGTACGATGCCGCGCCGCTGCCGGACTTCTTGTTCAACATCGCGCAGTGCTATCGCAACCTCGAGGACTACGACCGCGCGATCTTCTCGTTCAAGAAGTACCTGAAGGAGAAACCGGACGCGGACGATCGCGCGCAGGTCGAGAAGTTCATCGACGAGCTCGAGGAAAAGCGCGATCGCGGTGAGGGCCAGAAGTTCGTCAAGAAGGACGAACCGGTGCAGCCGCCTCCGCCACCGCCGCCGGTCGTGCACGACGATCCGTTCTACAAGAAGTGGTGGTTCTGGACCGGCGTGATCGTGATCGGCGCGGGTGCCGGCGTCGGGATCTACGAAGCGACCAAGCCGTCGGGACCGCCGTCGACGGATCTCGGCAATATCGGCCGGACGGTGTGGTCGTTCTGATGCGCGCGCTGTGGTTGCTCGCGAGTCTGGCGGCGTGTACCGACGACAAATATCTCGTCGTCACCGTCGACGCTCGTCCAACCGTGCACGACGTGGCGAAGCTCGCCGTCACCCAGACCAACGCCGACGGCACGTCGCGCACCGATGTCCTCGACGCGACCGGCAAGACGTTCCCGGCGACGTTCTCGATCTCGGTCGCCGGCCGCAGCGGGGATCTCGGGATCGCCGTCGAAGGCCGTGGCGCCGACGACACCGTGCTCGCGATCGGCAGCGCGTCTGCGATGCTCGATGCACCGACGACCGAGCTCACGCTCGATCCGGCGGACTTCGTCGTCAACACCGACTACGCGATGGACGAGTTCCTGACGACGGACTACGAGACCGTCGGGTATCAACTGTCCGCGACGACCGCCGGCAACTGGACGGCCGTGTTTCGCAACACCTGCTCGGATACATGCAACGTGTTCGGCCGGACGTTCGGACCCGATGGCCTACCGATTCGCACGGCGGCCGCCGCCAGCACGAACCAATACACGATCACCTCGACGACCACGCAGAACGGCGCGTTCCCGGCGACCGCATCGAACGGCATGGCCACGCTCGCGGTGTGGGACTTCACGGATACCGTCGGTGCGGGCACGGGTGTCGCGTGTCGCGGTATCGACGAGACCGGCGCGCTCACGCCCGGTCAGCTCACGCTCACGACCGAAGCTGCGGATACCGTGACGGTCGCGCCGATCCCGAACGGCAACTTCGCCGTGTCGTGGCAGATCTACGGCGCCACACCCGCCGTGCACACGATCCTCGCGAAGCCGGATTGCACGCCGGTCGGCGCGGTCACCGTCGTCACGAGCGTTGCCACCACGACGGATGGGCCGTATCGCTCGAGCGTCGCCGCGAACGGCACGCAGATGCTGTACGCGTGGATCGCCGACGACACCGTGCGCGTGCGAACGAAGTCCGCGGGTGGCACCACGTTCAGCGTCGCGGAGACCACGCTCGTCGCATCGCCGACGGGCCAGACCGCGGAGTCGGTACGCGTCCAGCCGCTCGGCGACTCGAACTTCGCGGTCGCGATCCGTTATGTCTCGACGAACGGAAGCGGTGGCCAGATCGTGCTCGCGCAGGTCGCGTCGACGGGCACGATCATGGGCGTGCCGACGGTGGTCACCGATAAATCCGGCACCGACTTCACGAACGGCCTGCGTGGCTTCGGCTTCTCGCGGCGGGCGAGCGATGGCGTGATGTTGCTCGTGTGGGGGCAATGCGACGACGGATCGCCCGGCAATTGCGATGGTCGCCTCGATGTCTACGGACGGGCGTTCGATGCGTCGGCGATGCCGAAGGGCGATCCGTTCCTGATCCCGACGACGACGGTCGGCTCGCAGACGGATCCATCGGTGGTCGCCCTGCCCGACTCGTTCGCGGTGTCGTGGACCGATGATTCGAAGGCCGGCGTCGATACGGACGGCACGGCCGTCCGCGCGCGCGTGGTCTACGTCGATTAGTTGCGTATACGTGCACGTGCACGTGCACGTGCTCATCGCCGTGCGCGATCGTCTTCGTAACGTGTGAACGAAATGAGCTCGAGGTGTGTCAGGTCTAGTTTCATGAACGTCGCTAGCCAGCGGCCGTCTGGCTCCGAAAGTTCCTCCCATGTGCCCGGGAACTCCACCTATGTGCCCGGTTTGCACCGTGCCGCCGAGGGCGTGACACCGACCGTTTTGTCGGCATGTCCGCAATCGCGAAGAACTTCGTTCGCACGATGATCGCCTGTGGCCGTGCACCGCGACGAGCACGAGCACGTGCACGTGTACGTGTACGGTCTAATCCGTTTCTTCGTCGGCGCGGTGATCGATCCCGAGAGCGCGCATCTTCTTGTACAAGTGCGAGCGTTCGAGCTGGAGCTCGCGCGCCGTATTCGACACGTGGTGCTCGTTCGCATCCAACGCCGCCACGATGATCTCGCGCTCGGCCGCCGCCACCAGATCCTTGAACGGCACGCCGCGCGAGAACTCGGTCTTGACGGACTTCACGCGCGGTAGCGCATCCCCGACATCCCCCTCGGTGATCACCTCGGCATCGCCGGTGAGGATCGCGAGCCGCTCGACGACGTTCTTCAGCTCGCGCACGTTCCCCGGCCAGTCGTGCTGCATGATCATCGTCATCGCCCCGGTCGCGACGTCCTTCGCCCGGCGATCATTATCCGCGCACACCTGCTCGAGGAAGTGCGAGACCAGCGCCGGAATGTCCTCGCGCCGCGCGCGCAACGGCGGCAGCTCGATCGGCACCACCGCGAGACGGTAGTACAAGTCCTCGCGGAACTTCCCGGCGGAGATTTCAGCCGGCAGATCCTTGTTCGTCGCCGCGACGACGCGAACGTCGACCTTGATCGTCTCCGCACCGCCGACGCGCTCGAGCTCGGACTCCTGCAGCACGCGCAATACCTTGGCCTGCGCGTTCGGATTCATGTCGCCGATCTCGTCGAGGAACAGCGTGCCACCATCCGCGAGCTCGAACTTGCCCCGGCGTTGTTGGGTGGCGCCGGTGAACGCGCCCTTCTCGTGACCGAACAGCTCGCTCTCGATCAGCTCCGACGGAATCGCCGCGCAGTTGAGCTTCACGAACGGCCCATTCTTGCGCTTGGAATGCTCGTGCACCGCGCGCGCGACCAACTCCTTGCCCGTGCCGTTCTCGCCGGTGATCAATACGCGTCCCGTCGACGGCGCGGTCTTCGCCACCTTGTCGAAGATCGCCTTCATCGCGGCGCCCTTGCCGATCATCGCGAAGTCCGTCGCGGCCCGACCACGCAGGCGCGTGTTCTCGCTTCGGAGCTGGTTGAACGACAGCGCGTTCTGGACCGTGAGGAGCAACTTGTCGCCCGACAGCGGCTTCTCGATGAAGTCGTGCGCGCCGCCCTTCGTCGCCTGGACCGCGACGTCGATCGTGGCGTTTCCGCTCATCATGACGACGACCACGTCCGGCTTTGCGGCGCGGATCTTCGGGAGCACCTCGAGGCCGGTTTCCCCCGGCATCATCACGTCGAGGAGGACCAGGTCGATGTCGTGCTCCGCTAACTTCGCGAGTCCTGCGGCACCACCACCCGCCACCATGACCTGGTAGCCCTCGAGCTCGAGCGACCGCCGGACGGTCGTTAGAATGTTGGGCTCGTCATCGATGACGAGAATCGTGCTCCGCATCTACGCGAGCACCCTAGCAGATTTGACTAACGCCGCGCGTCCATTTAGGTTTCGGGGAATGCGTGCGTACTTCGGCGCCGGAATCGCGGTCATGCTCCTGATGTTCGCCGCGACGACTTCTACGTCGTGCGGTGACTCGTCGAAGAAGCCCGGATGCAAAGTCGATAAAGACTGCAAAGACGGCAAGGTCTGCGCTGCGAACAAGTGCGTGGAATGCGCCACGGATGATCAATGCCCGAAGGGCAAGCACTGTTCCGCAAACGCGTGCGTCGCGAAGGCGCAGTGCGAGCACGACGAACAATGCGCACCCGGCCAGGTCTGCCAGGCGGGCTCGTGCAAGGCATGTGCGGCGGATTCCGAGTGCGGACCGGGCGGAACGTGTCAGGCGGGTTCGTGCCAGCGCCCGAAGAAGTGCAGCAAGGACGAAGACTGCGCGGACGATGAAGATTGCAAAGAGGGCCTGTGCCGCAAGGTCAACGCGCCGGTGAGCGACGGCGCGTGTCCGCTCTCGACGGTGTACTTCGGGTTCGATAGCTCGGGCATCGAAGCGAGCGAGCGCGATCGGTTGGACGCGAACAACAGCTGCATCGTGAAGACGAAGGGCAAGAGCGTGTTCCTCGTCGGTCACACCGATACGTCGGGCACCGAGGAGTACAACATCGCGCTGTCCGAACGGCGCGCGCAGGCAGTTGCCGATTACCTCGCGCGGCTCGGTACCGATCCGGCGCGCCTCCAGGTCGTGCCGAAAGGCGAGACCGAGCCGACGGGCCTCGGCGATGACAAAGATCGCCGCGTCGAATTCCAGTGGCACTAATTTATGAAGCTCACACCATTTCTAGCCTTGTTCCTGACCGGTTGTTTCTGGGTCACGACGAAGTCCGAAGGTGAAGGCCTTCGCAAAGACGTCAACTCGCTCAACGATCGGATCGCCACGAAGGAGAAAGCGCTCGACGATCAGGTCAAGCAGCTCCAGACGGTGATCGACGAAGCGACGAAGGTGTTGAAGCGCAACAACGCCGATATCGGCGCCGACGTCGATGGCCTGCGCGCCGACATCCGCACGGCGAACGGCTTGGTCACGTCGATCAACGCCGGCATCAACGATCTCAAGACCGCGTTCGACAAGTACCGCAAGGACAACGACGCGCGGATGGATGCGCTCGAGCAGCGCGTCTCGCAGATCGAATCCGGTAAGCCGGGCGCGAATAGCTCGCCGGCGGATCTCTGGCGGCTCGGCTCGGCGGCGTTCGATGCCGCTCGCTACAACGACGCGATCGATATCTTCAAGCGCCTCGTCCAGACGTATCCCACGGACGCGAAGGCCGACGACGCCCAGTACTTCAAGGGCCAGGCGTACGGCAAGCTCCAGGATTGGGACAAGGCGATCGGCGCGTATCAAACGCTCGTCGAGAAGTACCCCGACAGCGACCTCGCCGACGACGGTCTCTACTTCGCGGCGCAGGCAGCGCAGTCACTGAAGAACTGCACCGAGGCTCGCACCTATCTCGGTCTCGTGAAGACCAAGTATCCCAAGTCGAACGTGCTCGGCTCAGCGAAGACGCTCGACGATCAGATCAAGAAAGACCTGAAGAACAAAGCGAAGTGTAACTCGTAGCTATTTGCCGCCGGCCTTCGTGTACTGCTCGAGGCCGTCCGCTTTCAGCGAGTAGCTCGGCGCGAGCTTGTCGTGGCACTGGTTGCACGACTTGATCTTCTTGTCCTTCATGAACGCCTTCATCGCGTCCTTCGCTTCCGGCTGACCACCCTTCGCGCACGCTTGCTTCACGAGATCGGTCTTGAACTCTTTGTGAACGCACGGCGTGGGTGCATCACCTGCTTGGGCATCCGACGAGGTGAACGAAGCGATGCCTAGAGCGGCGACGATGGTGGCGATCGAAGCGAAGATTCCGAATTTGTTCATGACTGCTCTCTAGTGACGATTGAGGCTTTGACTCTATTCAGTCAGAGGGCGTTCAACACGATCTGTCGCGCAAAACTTCTGGCTGCTGCATCCGGATCTGAGGCGTTATTTACCGCGGAAATTGCGCAAATCGCGGCCACGCCCGTGTTTGCCACCTCGGTTGCGTGATGTGTCGCAATGCCTCCGATCGCGACCACGGGTGTAGGTGCAGCTGCGCGCACGGCAAGCGCGAGTGCTGCGACGCCCTGCACCGGATCAGGATTTTCCTTCGTGCGCGTGGTGAACACGGGTCCGTAGCCGAGGTAGTCCGCGTGGCTTGCCCCACGAACTTGATCGAGGTCATGCGTCGACACGCCGATGATCAGATCCGGTGCGAGCCTGCGCGCATCTGCGAACGGCACGTCGGACTGACCGAGATGGACGCCATCGGCACGTGCTGCGAGCGCGATGTCGATCCGATCGTTGACGATCAAGAGCGCCCCCGCGCGATCACACCACACGCGTGCCTTGCGAGCGAGGGCGAGCTGCTCGGCCGCAGTTCCGAGCTTCAGGCGGATCTGCAGCACGCTCGCATGGCGCAACAGGATCTGCGCGAGCGCTTCGTCATCGCGATCGAGGACCGCGTAAAAACCTCTGATCCGATCGATCCGATTCATCGCATCTGGAGCTCGAGCTGCTCCAGCTCGCGTGCTTTATCACGCAACGCCGCCGCACGTTCGAACTCGAGATCCGCAGCTGCTTGCTTCATCTCGCCACGCAGCTTCTCGATCGCGTTGCGCACGCCATCGAGGGTATCCAGCTTCTTCAGCTCGATCCCGGCGACTTGAAGCGCATTGCCGCGGCTGCCCTTCTTCGGCATCGGTTCGGCGATCTGGACGTCGAGGATCTTGCGCGTCGCCGAGCGTGGCGTGATGCCGTGCTCTTTGTTGAACGCTTCCTGCAACGCCCGCCGGCGCTTGGTCTCGCCGACCGCATCGCGAATCGAGTCTGTCTCTTTGTCCGCGTACATGATCACGCGACCGTCGAGGTTTCGCGCCGCGCGACCGATCGTCTGGATCAACGACCGCTCGCTGCGCAAGAAGCCTTCTTTGTCCGCGTCGAGGATGCCGACGAGCGACACCTCCGGAATATCCAAACCCTCGCGAAGTAGGTTGATGCCGACGAGCACGTCGAACTCGCCACGCCGCAGATCGCGAATGATCTGGATACGCTCGAGCGTATCGACATCGGAGTGCAGGTACTTCACCTTCACACCGATCTCCCGATAGTACTCGGTCAGATCTTCGGCCATCCGCTTCGTGAGCGTGGTGACGAGGACGCGATCGCCCTTCTTCGTGCGTTCGCGAATCTCCGCCAAGAGGTCATCGACCTGGTGCGCGACCGGACGCACTTCGACTTCCGGATCGAGAAGCCCCGTCGGCCGAATGATCTGCTCGACGACCACGCCCTTCGCCTCCGCCAGCTCCCAATCCGCCGGCGTAGCCGACACGTAGACCGCTTGCTTCGCGCGCTCGCGCCACTCGTCGAACCGGAGCGGCCGATTGTCGAGCGCACTCGCGAGCCGAAACCCGTGCTCGACGAGCGTCTCCTTGCGCGATCGATCGCCGGTGTACATCGAGCCGATCTGCGGCACGGTCTGGTGCGACTCGTCGACGACCAACAAGAAGTCGTCCGGGAAGTAATCGATCAACGTGGGCGGTGGCTCGCCGACGCTGCGCCCCGTCAGGTGCCGCGAATAGTTCTCGATGCCCGAGCAGAAGCCCATCTGCTCGATCGATTCGAGATCGTACATCGTGCGCTGCTCGAGCCGCTGACGCTGCAACAGCTTGCCTTCGCGCGAGAGCTCCTCGAGCCGATCTTTCAATTCGATCCGGATCGTCTCGACCGCTCGTCGCATCGTGTCCGCCGGCGTGGCGTAGTGCGATGCCGGGAAGATCACCGTGCGGTCCATCTTCCGCTTCTCTTTGCCGCGCATCGGATCGATCTCGCTGAGCGATTCGATCTGATCACCGAACCATTCGATCCGGACCGCGGTATCCGCTTCGTACGCGGGGAACACCTCGACGACATCGCCTCGGACGCGGAACGTGCCGCGATGGAAGTCGATATCGTTGCGCTCGTACTGGAGCTCGACCAACCGGCGCAACACGCCATCGCGATCGACCGACGCACCGAGCTCGATGTCGCACGTCATGCTCTCGTACGTCGAGCGCGAGCCGATACCGTAGATGCACGACACCGACGCCACGATGATCACGTCCCGCCTCGACAACAGCGCGAACGTGGCCGCGTGGCGCATCCGATCGATCTCTTCGTTGACGATCGAATCCTTCTCGATGAACGTGTCGGTAGTCGGGACGTACGCTTCGGGTTGGTAATAGTCGTAGTAGCTGACGAAGTAGTGGACCGCGTTCTCGGGGAACAGCTCCTTGAACTCGCCGTAGAGCTGCGCCGCGAGCACCTTGTTGTGCGCCATGATCAAGGTCGGTCGTTGGACCTCCTGGATCACGTTCGCGATCGAATAGGTCTTGCCCGATCCGGTGATGCCGAGGAGGACCTGCGCTTCGTCACCGCGCTTCAGTCCCTCGGTCAGCTCTTGGATCGCCTTGGGCTGATCACCGCCGGGCTTGTACGGCGAATGCAGCTTGAACCCGGCAGCCGGTTGTTTCGACACGCGCGCCACGTCGTTCAACCTAGCCTCTTTCGGTGAGCCTGGCTAACCAGGGCCATTTCGTTGGCACAGATCCCGACGAACAAGCAGATCAGGCTGAACGTCACGACAGCACCTTCTTCCATGCCGGCAGCGCACGCACGTGACCGCGCAGGTCGAGGATGCTCGTATACGACGCGAGCGGATACGCTGCCCGTTCGGCGTGCTCGAGATAACTGACGAGCGAGATGTCGGCGAGTGACAGCTGATCGTTCGCGAGCCACGGATGCTGCCGAAGATGCGCATCGGCGACCTTCGCGAACTGATGGAACAGCGCCTCGTTGCGCGCGACATGAACCTCGTCCGGCGCACCGAGGTTCAGGAACTTCTTGATCATCCGCTCGAAGTTGAGACCGCCACACGCTTGCGAGAAGTGCGCGGTGATCCAGAACCGCCAGCGATTCACTTCCGCCTTTTGCTTCGGGTCGGTCGGCAGGAGCGTCTGGCCCGGCGTGATGTCGCACAGGTACTCGTCGATCGCGTTCGACTCGGTCAGGACCCAGTCGCCCTCGGTCATCACCGGCACCTTGTTGTTCGGGTTGATCTGAGCCAGGTTCGCTCGGTCGTCCTTGTTCGCGAGGTCGAGCTTCACGAGCTCGTACGGCACCCCGAGATGCGCGGCGGTCACCAGCGTGTGGATCGTGTTCGTGGATTGGAGGCTGCCGTAGATCTTCATATGCCCTAGACGTTAGGACGGGTATGTGACAGCCTTTTGTCATCTTTCATGCGGAAGAAGTCCCGACTTTTCGCACTCGCCGAGGCCCTACGTGCCCGGAGGACCGGAATTACGGCCCAGGAGCTGGCCGACCGGTTCGGGGTGACCCTGCGGACGATCTACCGGGATCTGGAGGCCCTCCAGGACAGCGGCATGCCGATCAAGGCGGACCGTGGGCGCGGCGGCGGCTATGCGCTCGACAAGAACTACCAGCTACCGCCGGTGAACTTCACGGCGCGCGAGGCGGCGTTGTTGGTCGCGATGTCGCGGTTCGTGCTCGAGCAGCGATTGATCCCGTTTCCGAAAACGATCGAGTCCGCGATCGATAAGGTTCGTGGTGCGCTCACCACGTCTGCGCAACGCGAGCTCCTGCAGTTAGTCGCGCAGCTCCAGCTCGTGGGCGTGCCCGCGTTGCCGGTGCCGCAGACGGTGCGTGAAGCGATCGAGACGGCGTGGTTCGAAAATCGCGCGTTGCGGATCGTCTACGAGAAGAAGGCGTGGGAGCTCACGCCGCGCCTCGTGAAGATTCGCAACCTCGTGTTCGATCGCGCGGTCACGCTGATCAACGTCGTCGATCTCGAAACCAATCAAGATCGGCAGTTTCGCGTCGACAAGATCAAGCAAGCCACGTTGCTCGAAGCAGCGTAGCTACTGCGGGCGCGTCGCGATGAACAGCGCGCCACCGATCAGCGTCGACAAGACGTACAGCGCGATCGACGTGCCGATCGGGAGCGCTCCGTGACCATCGAAGCCCCCCGTCGCCATCACACCGATCGCGGTGCTCGAACAGCCGTCGCATTCGGGCGTGGTGAGCACGAGGTCGAGGCCCGTCACGCCTTGCATGTCACCGCGCGTGCGTAGGCGAACGCCCGCATCGATCTGAAATCCGAAGTCTGGAATCTTCTCCGCGCCGACGTGCACCGACCACGGATCTGCGACGAGGACATCGACCGCGAGCCCGAAGCTCAGCTTCAGGTCGTTGCGCGATCTCGGGACGTCGTAGCTGCGATATTGGAGCCTCGCGATATCGTCCTGCAGGCTCGACGCGAACGAGACTCGCACGCGGGTCGTATTGCATTCCCACTCCGGGCCGAGCTCGACGTGCCCACCGATCGTCCAGAAGTACGGGTCGGGTGCCGGACCCGGTGGACGTTCGTCGGCACGGTCGAAGACGCGCTCGATTCCGAGTCGCAACGCCCACTGCGCCACCGGCGAGACATCGCAATCCGCGTGGACGACTCGCACCAACAACACCATCACCGAGAACCAACGCAGCATCGCCATCACGATCGCATCAGTTCACGTGCGCGTCGCGGGCAAACATCAGGTCTCAGATTTTCGTCGATGCCGCGGCGACGTTGTCGTAGAGCAGACGCCACACGGTCAGGCCGGTCTCCTCGGCATTCTGTTCGCGCCACGAGCGCACGCCGTATGGATTGCCGGCGCGCCAGAACGTCCACTCGCCGGCGCGATTGACGAAGTGGGCATCGTTTTCGATCGCGGATAGCGCATCGAGCGCGAGCTCCCAGACATCGGTCTGCACGAACAATTCTCCGTCGGAGCGAATCAATCCGCCGACGGCGGCGATCAACACCGGGTCGACCATCCGGCGGTTGTGATGCGCGCGCTTGAACCACGGGTCCGGAAAGTTGATGAACACGCGCTTGGCCTTCGCGTCGCCGAACACCGTCGGAATGTGGAGCTGCGCCTGACACCACACCGCGGTCACGGGCAGGCCAGTCTCGCGCGCGCGTTCGTTGACGAGCTCGACGAAGTCCTCGCGAATCTCGAGGCCCACGTACTGACGCGATGGATCTTTGGCGGCGCGCTCGAACAAGAACTGCGCGTCGGCGCACCCGATCTCGACCTCGAGCTCGCGCGCGGGATCGAGCACCGGTTTCTCCCCGCGGAACGTCTCGAAGTAGAGCTCGCGCGGGTTTACGTGCTGGCGGATCCGCACTCAGCTCCAGGTCGCGTCGAGCGCGATGTAACCGAACTGGCGCACGTTGAGCGGCGATTCGAGATCGTCGAGCTGATCGCGATCGATCCAGCGGTAGCCGTCGAACTCGTCGTTCGGCGTGACGTCGGATCCCTGCGCGATCTGACACACGAACACGAAGTTCATGTGCAAGCCCTTACTGCCGGCTTGATGTTCTTCGTAGCCGATGAGGCCAGGCGGCACGCCGTCGAGCGCATTCTTGATCGGGAGGAACACGCCTTCCATCCCGGTCTCTTCGCGGAGCTCGCGCTTCGCGGCTTCGAGCGGCGTCTCGCCGGCTTCGATCTCGCCGCCGATCGGAAGCCACGTGCCGAGGCGCTTGTGCGCGATCACCAGCACGCGATCGTTGCGGCGGGCATACACGGCGACGGAAAACGCGCGGCGCTCGCTCATGGCAGCACCGTGAATGCGAGCCCGTTGCTCGAGCGGTTGTTGACGGTGACGACGATCTCGGTGTCGCCGGTCGCGGCGAGATCGGGGATCACGATCGTCGCGGACGTATCGGTGTATGCGGTGATCTGGGCGTCGATCGCCGGGAGATCGAGTCCGATCTGGATCGTGCTCGTGACAGCCATGCAGTCACTGCTCGTACCGCAGAGCCGCTCGCCACTCAACACGACAGTTTGATCGTGGGACGCGGACGCTGGAGAAGCCGAAAGGAGCTCGGGTCCTGGCTCGCTCGAGCAGGCGGCGCAAACGAACCAGATCATCGTCTTGGTCTTAGTCCTAGTCCTAGACATGGACCTCGTCCCCAGACCGCATGACGTGCAGCACGCTATCAGGATCTCGACCGATACGTGAGTCGTAACGATCGAGCGGACGCTCGTCGAAGCGCCCAGCACGAGCTCTCGTCGAGACGGCCACAGGTCTCGGGACGAAGTCCAGGTCTAGGTCTAGGACGAAGACTAGGACTCGATTTCACTTCGGAACTTTTTCCCAATCCTCGAGGAACTTCTTCAGGCCGATATCCGTGAGCGGGTGCTTCGACAACTGCACCAACACGCTGAACGGACACGTGGCGACATGCGCACCCATGCGCGCCGCTTGCTGCACGTGCATCGGGCCGCGCACCGACGCGACGAGCACCTCGGTATCGAAGTTGTAGTTGTCGTAGATCTCGAGGATCTCGCTGATCAACTGCATGCCATCGGTCGCAACGTCGTCGAGGCGACCCACGAACGGCGAGATGTACGTGGCGCCGGCCTTGGCCGCGAGCAACGCCTGCGTGGCCGAGAAGCACAACGTGACGTTGGTCTTCATGCCTTCGTCGGCGCAGGTTCGGACCGCCTTCAAGCCTTCCGGAATCAGCGGAATCTTCACGACGATGTTCGGCTTCAGCGCGGCAAGCTCGCGCGCTTCCTTCATGATGTCGTCGTACTTCGTGCCGGTCACTTCGGCCGAAACCGGGCCCTTCACGATGTCGCAGATCTCGAGGAGGACATCCCGGAACTTGCGGCCACTCTTGGCGACCAGCGACGGGTTCGTGGTGACGCCGTCGACGAGTCCCATCGCCGACGCCTCTTTGATCTCCTTCACGTCAGCGGTATCGATGAAGAACTTCATGTGGCCTCCGCTTGCACCATACCCGAGCACAACGTAGGTTGCGCCCGCTTTAGGATAAAAGCTTGGACGAGCGCCCGGTAACCAGAATTGGCTGTGTCGACGTGCCCGCGCGTACGGATCGCGCGCACTACTTCAAGACACTCACGTACTGCGAATTGTCCGCGCTGTTCACGGGCCCGCAAAAACCGTCGACGTTTGCGAAGTGGGCCGAGATCGCGCCCGCCGGATCGCTCGGCCTCGTCGCGCCGTTCACGATCACGCATCGCAAGGCGCCGACCGCGGCGAAGCTGTGGGAGCACGACGCGTCGACGGGAGATTTCCGCGATTCACCGAAGGCGCGCGCCGCGATGGCCGAGCTCGATAAAGCCGCCGATCAGGTGAAGGCGTCGTGCCTCGTGTTTCGATCGGCCGATAACTTTTCGGCGAGCGCGGCGAACCGCGATCAGCTGAAGAAGTTTTTCTCCGAGCTCGCTCCCGATCGCGGGATCGAGCGCGTCTGGGTGCCCGGTGGCTTGTGGGATCTCCGAACCGCGGTCAAATTCGCCACGGAGCTCGGGATCACGGCCGCGTTCGATCCGCTCGTTCGCGATCCGAACGACCCGCCCGAGATCTTCTATAACCTCGAAGCGACTTCACTCTATTTGCGGATCGAGTCGGCTCGCGCCGGCCTGATCCGAAACGAAAAACTGGAAGACCTCGTAGCCCTCGTGGAGCACTACGAAAGTCTTCCAGTCACGATCGCGTTCGCGTCGCCAGAACGCTGGCAGGACGCACGCAACTTGAAGAAATTGTTTACGGAGTAACGTTCAGCTTTTAGAAGACGAACGTCGAGACGGGGATTGGGAGCTCGCCCTGCTTCTTCACAGGCTCGGCTAAAACGATGTTCGGAGACGACTTCCTCTCGACCATCTGAATGATGGGCTGCGACTTCCTCGTCGACGCTACAGCCACGGTCTTCTTAGTGCGAGGTGCGGATGCTTTGCGGGCCGCAGGGCGCGCGGTCAGTCCCTTATTTCGCATTCAAAATCCCCCAGAAATCTGTCCAGGGAAGACTCTACGGATCCGGTTCACGGAGTGTCAATGTAGGCATCCGTTTCCTTTACTTCGTTGCAGATAGGCCCTATAAACACCGCGCAATTTCAACGGGGTTTCGAGGACTTATGGACGCGACGACCAACTTTGCGATCACCCTGAACCCAGCCGCTGCGTGGCAGTTGAGTGTCGACGTTGTGGCATTCGCAACATTCGGCGACCCGGCCAAGGATTCCGTTTTCAAATCAGCAGACCAAGCGCTCGGTGGCGCGCTCACCGAGGTCGCGGTTTCGGAGCAGTTCGAAGGCAAGGCCGGGCAGACGCTCGTGCTCTACACGCAGAAGAAGATCGCTGCGAAGCGCATCGTCGTGATCGGTGCGGGCGCGCGTGGTGATTTCAAGAACGCGGCGATGCGTGACATCACCGCAGCGATCGCTCAGATCGCGAACAAGACGCTTTCGGCATCGGTCGCGTTCGTCCTACCCGCACTCGGTGCCGCGCGCGAGACCACGCTCGTGCAGCTCGGTGTCGAAGGTCTCTACCTCGGCACGTACAAGTTCGGTCGCTACCTCACGAGTGAAGAGGCGAAGCGCTCGCACTCGCTGAAGGCGTTCATGTTCCTGCGTGACATCAAGGGCGGCAAGATCGCCGCGGGCGTGCAGAAGTCGTTCGACAAGGCCGTGCACCGCGGCACCGTGATCGCGGGCGCCACGAACCACGCGCGCGACCTGATCAACGAGCCGCCCGCCATCGCCACGCCGGCCGCACTCGCTGCCGATGCGCAGGCGATCGCGAAGAAGCACAAGGGCGTGCTCACGGCGACGATCCTCGACGAGAAGAAGTGCGCCGAGCTCGGCATGGGCATGTTCCTCGCGGTCGGCCAAGGCTCGTCGGAAAAGCCGGCATTCATTCACCTCACGTACAAGCCGGCCAAGAAGGCGAAGAAGAAGGTCGTCTTCATCGGCAAGGGCGTCACGTTCGACTCGGGCGGCTATTCGCTGAAGCCCTCGAACGCGATGGAAGACATGAAGATCGACATGTCGGGCGCGGCTGCGGTGATCTCGTCCATGGACGCGATCGCGCAGCTCGGCTCGGACTACGAGATCCACGCGCTCGCCGCATGCTGCGAGAACTTGGTCTCGGGCAACGCGTACAAGTTGGGCGACGTGCTGAAGTCGATGGACGGCACCACGGTCGAGATCAACAACACGGATGCCGAAGGCCGCCTGACGCTCGGTGACGCGATCACGTACGCACGTACGAAGATCCAGCCGGACGAGATGTTCGACTTCGCGACGCTCACGGGCGCGTGCATGGTCGCGCTCGGGCCGTACACCGCAGGCGTGTTCAGCGATCACGAGGCGCTCGTGAAGACCTGGATGGCGACCGCGGACAAGACGGGCGAGGACATGTGGCGGTTGCCGCTGACGTCGCGCCTGCGCGAGCAGTTGAAGTCGCCGATCGCGGACATGCGCAACACCGGCGATCGCATGGGCGGCGCGATCACGGCTGGCCTGTTCCTGAAGACGTTCGCCAAGGACACGCCGTGGGTTCACGTCGACATCGCGGGCCCGGCTTCGATCAGCACGCCACGTCCGTCACAACCCAAGGGTGGGACGGGGTACGCGGTGGCCACGATCGTTGAATACGCTGCGAAATCCTGACGGTCTGGTTAGGCTGAAATGTCGGTGAGCCTGCGCACTTTCTAAGAGATTTCGCAGGCTTGGATCAGGGTGCAGTTTGACAGACTGCAGTGCGTCCACTACAATTGTAGAGAGGTCTTTTCCACCTTGAAGCAAGCATTCGCCGTTGGGGACAAAGCCGTGTACCCGGTGCACGGTGTCGCCGAAGTCGTCGCGCTCGAGCAGCGTGAAATCGGTGGCAACAACTACCCCGTGTACATCCTCAAGGTGATCGACACGGGAATGAAGATCATCGTGCCGGCGGCGAACGTCGGATCGGTCGGCCTGCGCGACCTGATCAGCTCCAAGGAAGTGAAAGAGGTCTATTCGATCCTGAAGTCGCGCGATATCCCGCGTGACACGCAGACGTGGAATCGCCGTTCGCGCGAGTACATGGAGAAGATCAAGACCGGCTCGGTGTTCGAGATCGCCGAAGTCTTGCGCGATCTCTGCGTGCTGCGCACGACGAAGGAGCTGTCGTTCGGCGAGCGCAAGATGCTCGATCAAGCGCGCGGCCTGCTCACGAAAGAGCTCGCACTGGCGAAGGGCGTGGAAGAGTCGAAGATCGGTTCGGAGATCGATGCGATCTTCGCGCCCGCTGCAGCCTAGGAGTCACATGAGAGGGTTGGTGGTGGCGGCGATGGCACTTCTTGGATGTGCGAACGATGGCCCGATCACGGGCAGCTACACGACCTCTGCGTCGTGTCCACCGCACAAAACGTTCTCGGTCTCCGAGTCCAGCGGCAGTGCTCTGAAGTACTTCGACGGAGAAGACGTCGAGCTGATGCCGCAGCGCGACGGAAGCTACAAAGGTGCTCTCGTCTTGGGGTCGTGCATCGACAACGTCGTCGAATACTTCGCGGTTTCGATTCAACAGACGTCGTCGGACACGCTGCTCGTGCACGAAGGTAGCGGTTACTCGCAAGGGACCTGCGATCCGAGCAACGTCGGCGTGACGAACTGCGAGTTCTACGCGACTCGCGTCGCGACGCCTTAGTAACGCAAGAACGCGCTACCCCACGTGAGGCCGGCGCCGAACGCGACCATGCACACGAGGTCGCCCGGCTTCACTTTGCCGAGCTCGATCGCTTCGTGCATGCAGATCGGAATCGTCGCCGCGGTCGTGTTGCCGTACTTCTGAATGTTGTTGTGCATCTTCTCCGGCGGCAGCCCGATCATCTGGCCGACCATCTGATTGATGCGCAGGTTCGCCTGGTGCGGGATCACCATGTCGATGTCCGCGATCGACTTGATGCCGTTCGCCATCATGCCTTCCATGATCGCTTGCGGCATGCGCGTGACCGCGTGCTTGAACACGTTCTTGCCCTTCATCGCCGGGTAGTGCTTGCGCTCGGCGAGAGCGACCTCGTCGATGCGCGGGTGCCGCTGCGACGCCGGGGCTTCCGTCATCAAGATCTCGGCTTCGGTGCCGTCCGCGTGGATGTGCGTCGACAAGATCACGTGCGCGTCGTCCGTGGCTTGGCCGACCACGACCGCGCCTGCGCCGTCACCGAAGATCACGGTGACATCGCGACCGGCAGTCGACACGTCGAGCCCGGTCGAATGGATCTCGGCGCCGACGAGCAGCACGTGCTTGAAGTTTCCGGTTCGAATGTACGCATCCGCGATCGACAGGCCGTAGATGAAGCCCGTGCATTGCTGACGAATGTCGAGACACGGGATCGCCTTCGCCGTGATGCCGAGCTCGCGCTGCAAGAGCACGCCGGTGCCCGGGAAATAAATGTCGGGCGACAGCGTGGCGTAGATGATGAGATCGATTTGCTCGAGCTTGATACCCGCGCGTTCGCACGCCTCGCGCGATGCCTTCGCCGCGAGCTTCGCGCCGGTCTCGCCGGGGACGACCCAGCGGCGCTCTTCGATGCCCGTACGCTCGACGATCCACTCGTGCGTGGTCTCCATCTTCGAGGCGAGCTCGTGGTTCGTGACCACGCGGTCGGGCACCGCCATACCGATGCCCATGATTCGGCTTCGCATCATCATCTGGAGTCCGTTAGCACACCGATGCGACGCGGATCGAGCAATATTCAAGGTCATGAACGTGCTGCTCGTCCGTCATGGCGAGACCCCGTGGAATCGCGAAGGCCGCTACCAGGGCCGGACCGATATTCCGCTTTCCACCGACGGTGTTGCGCAAGTGCAACGTCTCGGGCATCGACTTGCCGGCGTCCCGATCGTCCACGCCGTTGCCTCGCCGCTCAGCCGCGCGCGAACGACCGCCGAGGGGATCCTCGAGGCCCATCGCGGCGTGAAGCTCGACCTCGACGACGGCCTGCTCGAGATTTCACACGGCGAATGGGAGGGCAAGCTCGCCAGCGAGGTCGAGCTGTCTCACGCCGAGATGTTTGGCGTCTGGCGCACGCATCCGGGACGCGACGCGAAGGCCGGCCCCGGTGCGGAGTCGCTCGGCGATGTCGAAGCGCGCGCGTGGCCGGTGTTCGAGCGGCTGTGCAAATCGCTCGGCGCGCATGGCACCGGGCTCCTCGTCGCACACGATGCAGTGAATCGGGTGATTCTGTGCCGCGTGCTCGGACTTCCGCTCGAGCACGTCTGGAAGTTCCGCCAGGCACCAGCTGCACTAAACCTGTTGTCAGGTTCGTCCGTCGAGGCGCTGCAGGTCGTGCGCTTGAACGACAGCGAGCATTCGACGCCGTTCATCGACAACCACCAGCATAAAGCGCTCTAGCGCGAGGCGACCGACTCGCCGACCGGCGCATCGATCTGTGCGATCGACAGCGGCTTGTCCCAGGTCACCGCCGTACCGCCGCCGTCGAACGTCTGATCGATCAGCGACGCGATCGAATCCGTGGACAGGCTCATGTGCACGCGACGGTCTTCGCTGTACGTGGCCGACGGCGCGCCATCCTTGCCGTACACCTGGAACACGATGCGCGATTTATCCACACCGTTGGCGATCAGCGCATCGCGCACGGCCTCCGCACGCTTGATCGCGAGCGCCGTGTTGTAGGGACCCGTGCCGATCGGATCACAGTGCGCGTCGAGCACGATGCGCGCTGAGGTTTGCTCGTTCGCATGACGAGTCATCGCGTTGATCGCGTTCAAGGCCGTGGCATCGAGCGCCGACGAATCGAACGCGAAGTACGCGTTGTTACCGCTGCTGTCATTTCCAGCGGCGCCTGCAGCCAGCGCCGGAGTACCGAGCGCGGCCGCCGTGATCAGTGCTGCAAGAGTTGTTTTCGACATGTCCCTTGATGGAGCAACGCGTGTGCCTCCCGCATCGGAAAATCCTCCACGTGTGCCCTCACGCATCACTAACGATCGGCGCGCGATTTGCTCGTTTCACGCGCATGAACAGCATCAATCGCAATCAGCCCGAGCAGAACCATCAAGACCTGAGCGGTGGCGCCGCGATCGAAAAGATTCGCGAGCTCGTGAAGCAATCACCCACGTGCTTCTTCTGCACCGCGATCGTCGGCGGGCAACCGTTCGAGACGCGCCCGATGTCCGTGCAGACCGTCGACGACGAGGGCTACCTGTGGTTTCTCTCGGCGAACGACTCCGCGCACGTGATGGAGCTCGCTCGCTCGCCGTTCGTGCAACTGCTCTTCAAGGGCTCGTCGCACTCGGACTTCCTGTCGTTGTGGGGCACCGCGACGACGTCACAGGACAAGCAGAAGATCCACGAGCTCTACGAACCGATCATGAAGACCTGGTTCACCGAGGGCGAGAACGATCCGCGCATCACGGTGATCAAGTTCGCGCCGCAGCAGGGCTACTACTGGGATACCAAGCACAACCGTGCGGTCGTGTTCGCGAAGATGATCGCGGGTGCGATCACCGGCAAGACCCTCGACGATTCGATCGAGGGCAACCTACGCGTGCATTGATCTACACCGCACTGCCATTCGGCAGTGCTGCTTAGCTCGGCAAAGCCGAGCACGCGCTAAATATCGAGGTTGCGGACGTTGAGCGCGTTCTCTTCGATGAACTCGCGGCGCGGTTCGACGAGATCGCCCATCAGCTTCGTGAAGATGCCATCGGCCTCTTCCATCTCTTCGACCTTCACACGCAGGAGCGTTCGCGCTGTGGGATCCATCGTGGTCTCCCACAGCTGCTCCGCGTTCATCTCGCCCAGACCTTTGTAGCGCTGGATCTGGAGGCCCTTGCGGCCGCGCTCTTCGATCAGCGACGCGATCTCGTCCCAACCCGCGATCTCGACCGGGTCAACATCCTTCTCGCTCGACACCAGCTTCACCGGCTCGACGAGACGCGCCTTTAGCTCCGCACTGATCTCGCGTAGCTGCTTGAACTCCGAGCTGCGCACGAGCTCCGAGTTGATCGTGGTGTGACGCCGCACGCCGTGCTGGCCCGCTTGGAACCGCAGCTCCCACGTGCCGTGCTCGGTATCTTGCTTGTACTCCGCCGCGGCCTGACCGAGCTCGCCGTGACGACGCGCGACCTCCGCCATGACCTTGGCCTCGATGCGCTCGAGCTTGTCCCGATCGTGGAGATCGTTCTCGTTCAGCTGCGCATTCGCGAACTCCGCCGAGATTCGCTTGTCCGTGCGCTTGTCCAACTGCTTGCGCAGATCACGCGCCTGGTTGATTCGCGTGACGAGCTTCGCGAATTCTTCGCCGGTAATCGCGGTGCCATCGCCGAGCGAGAGCGAGTGCTCTTTGGTGACGCCGCTCAACAAATACTCGTCGAGAGCGCCCTCGTTCTTCAGGTACTGCTCGTTCTTGCCCTTCTTGACCTTGTAGAGCGGCGGCTGCGCGATGAACACGTGCCCCTTCTCGAACAGCTCGTTGAAGTGGCGGAAGAAGAACGTGAGCAGCAGGGTACGGATGTGCGCGCCGTCGACATCCGCGTCCGTCATGATCACGATCTTGTGATAGCGGAGCTTGTTGAGATCCTTCTCTTCGCCGACAGACGTACCGAGCGCCGTGATCAGCGTGGTCAGCTCTTGCGACGTGAGCATGCGATCGAACCGCACCTTCTCGACGTTCAAGATCTTGCCGCGCAACGGGAGGATCGCCTGGAACTTCGGATTACGGCCCTGCTTGGCCGAGCCACCTGCGGACTCACCCTCGACGATGAACAGCTCGCTCACCTCGGGATCCTTGCTCTGACAGTCCGTGAGCTTGCCCGGTAGCGAGGTCAGCGACAGCACGCCCTTGCGCTGGATCATCTCGCGCGCCTTGCGAGCGGCTTCACGCGCCTGCGCGGCGAGCTGCGCCTTCGAGATGATGATCTTCGATTCTTTGGGATGCATCTCGAGCCACTGCTCGAGCTTTTCGCCGACCACCGCCGACACCGCGGTGGCGACTTCCGACGAGACCAACTTGTCCTTGGCCTGGTTCGAGTACTTCGGATCCGCGACCTTCACGGTGATCACCGCAGTGAGGCCTTCGCGCAGGTCGTCGCCGGAGACGCCGTCCTTCTTCGGATCTTTGACGATCTTCGCGTTTTCCGCGTACTTCTGAACCGTGCGCGTCAACGCCTGACGGAAGCCCGTGAGGTGCGTACCGCCATCGCGATTCTTGATCGTGTTCGTGAACGTGGTGACGAGCTCGGAGTAGCTCTCGTTCCACTGCATGGCGATGTCGACCTCGACACCTTCATGCTCGCCGGTGAGCGAAATGACCTCGCTGACCGGGGTCTTGTCCTTGTTGAGATCCGAGACGTACGACGCGATGCCGCCCTCGAACTTGAACGTGGCGGTGCGATCGTTGCGCTCGTCCGTGATCACGATCTCGAGGCCCGAGTTCAGGTACGCGAGCTCGCGCAGCTTCTGAGCGAGAGCATCGAAGCTGAACTCGAGGACGTTCTTGAAGATCGTGGGATCGGGATGGAACGTGGTCTTGGTGCCGCGCCGATCGGTAACACCGGTCTGCTTGAACTCGGTGGCCGGAACGCCACGCGAGTACTCCTGGTAGTAGACCTTGCCGTCGCGACGGATCTCGAGCTTCAACCAATCGCTGAGCGCGTTCACCGCCGACACACCGACGCCGTGCAAGCCGCCCGAGACCTTGTAGCCCGCGCCGCCGAACTTGCCGCCGGCGTGTAGCACGGTCATCACGAGCTCGGCCGTGGGCCGGTTCTCGACCGGGTGAATACCGGTGGGAATGCCGCGGCCGTTGTCTTCCACGGTGATCGAGTTGTCGTAATGGATCACGACATCGATGCGCGTGCAGAAGCCCGCGAGGTGCTCGTCGATCGAGTTATCCACGACCTCGAAAACGAGGTGATGGAAGCCCGTTCCGTCATCGGTATCGCCGATGTACATGCCGGGCCGTTTACGGACACCTTCGAGGCCCTTTAGAACACCGATGGAGCTGTCGTCGTATGTAGGCGAAGCCTGCGAAGTTGTAGGGGTTTCCGCCATAAACTCGGGAACGACTTATGTAGCACGTTGGACCCCTCGACAAAAGGGATCATCTCCCCGATTTTACGAAGAAATCTGCCCGTTTTCGATGCGGTAATCCGCACGGTCGCGAGTTAGCAGAACATGGTGCTCGGACGTGGTCGTGATGAAGCACTGGCCGGCCTGATTTGCGAGGTGCTCGAACAGGTATGCGTTGCGGCTCGGATCGAGCTCGGAGCTCACGTCATCGAGCAAGAGAATCGGCAGCTCGCCATGCGTGCGCGCGAGTAACGCGAGCTCCGCTGTCTTCCACGCGAGCATGATCGCGCGCAGCTGGCCCTGCGATGCGAAGTCTCCCGCGGCGCGCGCTTGATCGCCGGCATCGAGGAGCTCGAACGCGAGGTCGTCGCGATGCGGACCCGACTGCGTATTCTCGGTCGCGAGATCGCGCACGTGCGTCTCGCGGTAGTGCGCGTGGATCTGGTCGACGGACACGCCCGCGGTCTTCGACACGTAACGCACGCTCGCCCGATAGTCGCTGCGCCCGATCGCTTCGAACGCCGTCGCGAGCTCGGGTTTGATTTTCTCGACGAACGCGGCCCGCGCATTCGCGATCTGCGACGCGAGTGGCGCCAGTTGCGTGTCGTAGACATCGAGCAACGCTTCGACCTGCGCGCGCGGCATGCCATTCGCCGCTTGCTTCAGCACGGTGTTGCGCTGCTTGAGAACTTTTTCGTAATCCTGCAACGCGCCGAGATACTCGGGCCCCTGGTTGAACACCGCGCGATCGAGGAACTTTCGCCGGTCACTCGGCGAGCCGCGCGGCAGCGCTAGATCTTCGGGCGTGAACACCACGACGTTGAAGCCGCCGAAGTAGCGCGCGATCGGGCGCACGGCCTTGCCATCGAGCAGTACGCGCCGCTGGCCGCCGCCGAGCTCGACTTGATACACGCGAGACAGCCCGTCCTTCTCGACACGCGCGCCCAACTGTGCCTGCTGGGTATCGAACCGGATCAGGTCCGCGAGCCGGCTGGTGCGAAACGAGCGCAGCGTGGCGACGACGTAGATCGCCTCGAGCAGGTTCGTCTTGCCCTGCCCGTTCTGGCCGACGAACACGTTGAACCGTTCGCGCGGCACGAGCTCGACGGGCGCGAGGTTGCGAATCCCCTGCGCGGTGAGCAGCGAGATCTTCAAATGCGCATCGGCATGACGACGCCGACGTACTCGTCACCCGACAGTGGCTTCACGAGCCCCGGATCGAGCTCTCCGCCGAGCGAAATCGTGATCTGGTCGCTCGACATCTGACCGAGCAGCTCGACGACGTACTTCGGGTTGAAGCCGATCGCGATCGGGTCGCCATCGTAGTCCGCGTCCAGCTCCTCGCGCACTTCGCCGAGGTCCGGGTTGTCGCTCGTGATGGTCAGGCCTTCGCGCGTGGCCGCGAGCTTCACGCCGCGCGTCTCCGACGACATCAGCTGTGCACGCTTCAACGACTCGACGATGCGCGAGCGGTCCACCGTGATGATCTTTTTGTGGTCCTTGGGGATCACCTGCTCGTACGGCGGGAACGTCGCATCGACGAGCTTGACCGCGATGGCGATGTCTTCCTGCACGAGGAACAAGTGCGGGGTCTTGATCGCGATCTTGCAGCTCGGTCCCGACTCGAGGACCTTTTTCATCTCGAGCAGACCCTTCTTCGGGATGATCACGCCCGCCGACAGCTTCGGTCCGTTCGCGATCGTGCGCTCGACCTTCGACAACCGATGGCCGTCCGTCGACACCATGCGAGCTTTGGAGCCATCGCTCTCGAAGAACACGCCGTTCAGGTGAAACCGTGTTTCGTCGTTACTCACGCTGAACAGCGTGCGGTCGATCATCTCGCGGAGTACCGCGCTCTCGACGGTTGTATAGGTCGCCTCGCGATGGTCGGGGACGCGCGGGAAGTCGCGGTCCGGCATGCCGACGATGCGGTACTGCACCTTGCCCGACTTGATCTCCGCCCAGTGATTGTCTGCGCGCTTGAGCGTGATCTCGTCGCCAGGTGCGTTGTTGATGAGGTCGAACAGGTTCTTGGCACCGAGGGTGATGCCGCCTTCGTGGCTGTTCGAGCTCTTGAGCTCTGCGGTGAGCGAGACGTTCAAGTCCGTGGCTGCAACGAGCAACTGGTTCTTGCCCTGTGTGCGCAGGAGGACGTTCGCGAGCATCGGCATGGTGCTCTTGCGGTCTGCGATGCCTTGAGCAAGGCGTAGCCCGCGAAGGAACTCGGTCTTTGCGATTTTAAATTCCATGGTCCGTTGCTCCTCGACGCCTGTCTCAGTCTTCTTAAATCAGAGAATAGATCTGTGCTTAGTAGAGAGAAGAAATAGGTGCTGTGGATGGTGTGCGTAACTCGGTAACTCTCGACGGCACCAGATCTTTCGAGAGCGAAGCACAGTGGTCTGACGTCGCGATCTGTCCGTGGACGCTGTGCAGCAAACCTGTGGACTTCTCCGACGAGAAAATCATCCAGGATCGATCCACAGGTTGGTTAACAAGGTTCTTCACAGCGCTCACTTGAGGATGAGTGACTCGATCGCGTGGATCTCGGACCGCAGCGACGCGTCCTCTTTCAGGCGTTCGGCGATCTTTTGGACGGCCGAGATCACGGTCGTGTGGTGCTTGCCACCGAACGCACGCGCGAGGTCCGGATAGCTATCTTTGGTGTGGTGACGCGACAGGTACATCGCGACGGCCCGCGGATTCGCGAGCGACTTGTGACGGCGGTCGGATTTGATCTCCGCTGTCTTCAGGCCGTAGTAGCTCGCGACAGACTTGATGATGGTCTCGACCGTGATGATCTCGCGGGGGCGCGTGATCGAGCCGCCTAGCGTCTCCTGCGCGAACTCCAGGTCGATCTTTCGCTTCGACAGGGAGGCGTACGCGGCCAGGCGAATCAGCGCGCCCTCGAGCTCGCGGACGTTCGATTTGACGGCGGATGCGATGTAGAGCGCGACGTCGTCGGGAAGCGTGACGGCTTCGACGGCGGCCTTCTTGCGCAGAATCGCGATGCGCACCTCGAGCTCGGGCGGTTCGATGTCCGCGAGCAGGCCCCAGGCGAAGCGCGTGCGCAGACGATCGGCGATGTCCGAGATCTCGTGCGGCTTGCGGTCGCTCGTCAGCACGATCTGTTTGTGGTTCTCGTGGAGCGCGTTGAACGTGTGGAAGAACTCGTCCTGCGTGCTCTCTTTGCCGGCGAGGAATTGGACGTCGTCGACGAGCAGAACGTCGATGCCCTCGCGATAGTTGCGGCGGAAGTCGTGCATCTTGCCGGTGCGAATGGCCTGCACGTACTCGTTCATGAACCGCTCGCTCGAGATGTAGACGATGCGCGAGCCGGGACGATTCGTGAGCTGGGTGTGGCCGATCGCGTGGAGCAAGTGCGTCTTGCCGAGGCCGGCGCCGCCGCAGATGAACACCGGGTTGTACTTCGGCGGATACGACGAAGCCGCGGCTTGCGATGCGGCGAACGCGAGCTGGTTCGACGGGCCCGCGACGAATGTCTCGAACTGATAGCGCGGGTTGAGCGTGGCGCTGTCCGGAACGACGATACCGGGCTCGTCATCCGTGATCGTCGTGACCGTGGCTTGAGCGACGTTGGGAGACGATCCCTGGGGGATCACCTTCAGCTCCGGCGGTGCCGCGGCCACGACAGGCTCGGGCACGCGAATCGGCATCGAGTCATCGCCATCGGGCTCGAACTCGATGACCACGGTGGCGCCCAGCGCGGACAGCTCGCTCGTGACGCTCTCCAGAAAGTGCTGCTCGAACCACACCCGAACAAAGCTGTTGGGCGCGCGGAGCCGAAGCGAGCTTCCTTCCCAGGAACTGATCTCAATCGGCTCCACGAATGTGTCGTAATTCTGTGGGGATACGCGGGGGCGTAGACGGTCCACCGCGGCAGTCCAGAGAACATTCTGAGTCATTCCACCAAAACCTTAGAATTACGTTGTGTTAGATGCGCTCGAAACACAGGCAATAGACACCCAATCCAGAGCTTATCCACAGCTTCCTCTGGAGCACTCCCGTGTCGCCGTCACCGACTTGTCCACAGGAGAAAGTCTGGCGTTGGTAGCAGATGGCGATTTCACTCCGCAAGCAGAAATCGCGGCCAATTGAACTCCGGAAATCGGCCGTTCTTCGTCGGCAATCCGAAGGGATTCCGATCCCAAGCTTGACTCCTTACGCCACCCCGCGTATCGATCCCGCTCCGTTCTGAGTCCCCTTGGAGAGATGCCGTGAGCAAGCGTACCTACCAGCCACACAACAAGAGCCGTAAGCGGACCCATGGTTTCCGCGCCCGTAAGAAGACCCGCGGTGGTCGCGAGGTCCTTCGTCGCCGCCGCGCGAAGGGTCGCAAGCGGATCTCGGTGACCGCAGCGAAGAAGTAGAGCGTGCGCATCTCGAAAGAGATGCGGATACGGCGTCGACCCGATTACGTGCTGGTTCAGTCCGAGGGGCAAAAGCTTCACGGCAAGCACGTGCTCGGGATCGCGCGCAAACGAAGTGAGTCCTCGCTCAGTGGTCGGCTCGGGCTCACGGTGACCAAGAAAGTAGGAAACGCGGTCGTCCGAAATCGAATCAAGCGAATGCTTCGCGAGTGGATGCGTCTGCACGGCTGGGTACCGACGGGATGGGATCTGGTTCTGGTTGCCAAAGAGTCGGCGGCACGGCAGCTTCACGTCGAAGAGCTCGCACACGATTTGACGCGGATCCTGCGTTCCTTATGACCCGACTCGTCACCAGCATTCACGCCGTTCTTGTTTGGATGGTGCTGTTGCCAGTGACGTTTTATCGCCGCGTGCTGTCGCCGATGAAGCGCACGCCGACGTGTCGGTTCCTACCGACCTGCTCGGAGTACGCGATCGAAGCGGTCAAGAAGCGCGGCATCGTCGTCGGTGGAGCGTTGGCTTCGTGGCGCATCTTGCGCTGCAATCCGCTGTTCCACGGTGGTTACGATCCGGTGCCGTGCGCGCACTGCGAGGAATTGAATGCAGGATCAAGGTAAGCGACTCATCCTCGCGGTCGGACTCGCGTTGGGCGTGCTGCTGCTGTGGCAGAAGTTGTTCCCGCCGAAGGACGAGCCGAAACCGCCGGGTGCGGGATCGGGTTCTGCGGCGTTGGTCGTCGGTGCTCCGAAGCCGCAAACTCTCGTCGGCTACGACGGCGATGCACCGCACGCCGACGAGCAACTGATCACGCTGAAGCATCCGTCGTTCGATGTCTCGTTCTCGAACATCGGCGGCAACGTGAAGTCGTGGCACCTCACGGATCCGCGCTACGTCGGTGATCAGACGAAGGGCGAATTGGTCGCGGGTGCGGGCGAGCTCGAGGTCGGCTTCACGAAAGCGTCGACGATCAAGCTGCCGAAAAACGCGGTGTGGACCGGCACGCAGGTCAACGATCATCAGGTCGAGTACAAGCTGTCGACCGACGCGCTCGATATCACCAAGACGTTCGTGATCGTGCCGGACGCGTACATCGTCAACTTGACGGTCGCGATCACGGCAAAGAAGGAAGCGCGCCAGCAGATCGCGATCTCGAACTACCAGTTCCAAGATCCGAAGCTCACCGGCGGTGGTAGCTCGCGAATCCAAGCGCGCGAGTGGAACAGCTCCACGTTGCGCTTCGATGGCGACATCCTGCAGACGCCGCTCAAGGACATCCAAGAGCATCCGCGGTTCGAGCAGAACATCGTGTGGTCGGGCTTCGAGCATCCGTTCTTGCTCGTCGGCTTCGCGCCGAAGCCGGTCGATGGTGGCGGCACGGTCGAGAAGCACTCGTACGCCGATGACGCCGGCAATATGCGGACGGACCTGATCTACCAAGCGGTGGATCTCAAGCCGAACGCGCCGGCATTCACGCGCGAGATCGCCGCGTACTTCGGCCCGAAGAACTACGACCAGCTCAACAACACGGACGCAGCCGCGGGCTTCCCGACCGGCTTCAACAAGACGATCGACATGGGCTGGTTCGGCTTCCTCGGCAAGCGCCTGTTGTGGCTGCTGATCAAGTTCGAAGGCTTCGTCGGTAACTGGGGCGTCGCGATCATCTTGCTCACGGTGCTCGTGAAGCTGGTGACGCTGTACTGGATGACCAAGTCGATGCGCTCGATGAAGGCCATGCAGGTGCTCGGGCCGCAGATCAAAGCGATCAACGAGAAGTACGCCGGCGATCGCAATCGGATCCAGGTCGAGACGATGGCGCTGTACAAGCAGAACGGCGCGAATCCGCTGTCGGGCTGCTTGCCGATGGTGCTCCAGATGCCGATCTGGATCGCGCTCTATCGCATGCTTTCGAACGCGGGCGAGCTGTATCGCCAACCGTTCATCCACGGCTGGATCGATGACCTGACGTTCGCGGATCCCACGCACGTGTTGCCGGTGGTGTTGGTGATCACGATGTTCGCGCAGGCTCGCTTGAACCCGCAGAACCCGGATCCGGCGCAGGCGACGCAGCAGAAGATCATGATGTACGGCATGCCGCTCCTGTTCGGCGGTATGTCGTGGGTGTTCCCGGCGGGTCTCACGATCTACATCTTCACGAACACCTGCTTGAGTGCGCTGCACTCGATCTACATGAACAAGTTCGACAAGAAGAGCCTCGAGATCGCGGCGAAGATCAAAGCCGCGCAAGAAGAGGCCGCCGCGCAAAAAGCGAATGTCGCGGTCAAGAATGCAAAGAATGCGAACGTGACGGATGGAGACAAGAAGTCCGCGTCGTCGCAGACCAAGAAGAAGAAGGGCTCCTGAACTATGACGGAAACAGCTGCGACGACGACGACGACGAACCGCGAAGACCTGGCCGAGAAGGCGAGCGAATTCCTGCTCGGGATGCTCGAGCGGATGGGAATCACGGCGGACATCGACATCAAGGATGACAACGATCGCACCACGCTCGAGATTCAGACCGCGGATACCGAGCTCGTGATCGGTCGGCGTGGCGTCGTGATCGATGCGTTGCAGCACCTCGTCAACAAGGCCGTGTTCAAGGAGCGCGGTACGGAGAAGGGCAAGCCGCTGGTCGTCGACGCGGGCGGCTTCCGCGACAAGCAGGTCGAGCGCCTGCGGGGCATCGCGCAGAAGATGGCGGCGCAAGCGCTCGAGACCAAGCGCATCGTCGAGCTCCAGCCGATGAGCGCGCACGATCGCCGGATCGTCCACATGGCCGTGGCCGAGATGCAGGGCCTGTCGACTCGCAGTGAAGGTGAAGGCGAAGACCGTCACATCCTGCTCGTGCCGACCGCCGCCGAGTCTTGAGTCTCGAGGGAGATACGATCGCCGCGATCGCGACGGCCGCGGGTGTCGGCGGTGTCGGGATCATTCGATTGTCCGGTCCCGAGGCGGTCGAGATTGCCGAGGGCGTGATGGGCACGTCGCTCGATCGGACCGTGAAGGTCGGTTGGGCTCGAAACTTGTTCGACGAGAAGATCGACCAGGTGCTCGCGTTCGTGATGCGCGGGCCGCAGTCGTTCACCGGCGAAGACGTCGCCGAGCTGCACGGCCACGGCGGTGCGCAGAACCTTGCAGTGCTGCTCGGTGAGGTGATCGCGCGTGGTGCGCGGTTGGCGGATCCGGGGGAGTTCACGCGGCGTGCGGTGTTGAACGGCAAGCTCGATCTCGTGCGCGCGGAGGCATTGCTCGGCGTGATCCACGCGGGAAGCGAGCGGTCGTTGCGGCTGGCGCAAGCGAACCTCGCCGGGCGCTTGGGTGACGAGGCTGGTGCGTTGGAGGCGCGGGTGTTGGTCGTGCTTGCAGAGATCGAAGGTCGAATCGATTTTCCCGATGACGATCTCGGCGAAGAAGAAGCGCGGGTCGTCGATGCGGAGCTCGTCGCGTTGGCGGATCGAACGCGAGGCTTGGCGGCGAGCTTTCGGCACGGGCGCGCGCTCAGCACCGGCGTGACGGTCGCGTTGGTCGGTGCGGTGAACGCGGGCAAGTCGTCGCTGCTAAATGCGTTGGTCGGGAGCGAGCGCGCGATCGTGGCTCCGGAACCGGGGACCACGCGCGACTACGTCGAAGCGCAGATGATGTGGAACGGCGTCGCGATCACGCTGATCGATACCGCGGGGCTGCGCTCGGATGCGGGGCCGATCGAAGCGCGAGGCATCGAGCTCGGTGCGCGGCGCGTGGACTCGGCGGATGTCGTGGTCGTCGTGAATGTATCGGGTGGCGAGATCGATCGCGGCGATCGTTATGGCTCGCGCGCGATCGTGGTGCGGTCGAAGAGCGATCTCGATCAGTCGGGCACGATCGACATGTTGCCGTTGCCGTCGATCTATCAGTTTCGGATGGGGTTGAGCTTCACGGATCTCGGGCCGTCGTCGCAGATCTCGGATCATGTGCTGCCGACGTCGGCGATCACCGGCGCTGGGATCGACGAGCTCATGGAGCGCGTGCTCGCGGTCGCGGGCATCGGTGCGGGCGAAGAGGATGCGTTCATCACGACCGAGCGCCAGTTCGGGTTGATGTCGACAGCGGCGACAGCGTTGGCTGCGGCGGTTTCGGCGCGTGCGAAGGGTGCGGTTTCGGAAGTCGTCGCACTCGAGCTTCGCCAAGCATCCGCGGCGCTCGCGCAATTGCGTGGGCTCGAGGTAGGTGAGCGTGTGCTCGATGAAGTGTTCGCGCGGTTCTGCATCGGCAAGTAGGTTGCGAAACGTGAAGTGATCGCGTTGGCGTTCGTGCGTGCGTATCCTGATCGCGATGTTGAAGGGGTTTGTCGGCGTTCTCGTGATGGTGGGCGTCGCATCGGCGCAGCAAGTTCCGGCGCCGACGAATCTGCCAGCGCCGGATCCAGATGCGGATCCACCGATCGCGCCGCGGGCGGAACCAGCCGCGCCGGATCCGAAGCCGTTACCGCCACCGTCGCGTGATCCGGCCGTATCGGGACCGACGACATCGCTCGCGCCGGGCGCGGCTCCGTATGCACCGATGGTGGCGCCACTACCTCCATCGATCATCGAGAAGCCCGATCCACATCGTGGGTTCACGTTCGAGATCGGGCTCGGCGTCGGTTGGTTGCACGTCGATGCGGGGCTCGCTGACAACTACACCACGCGTGCCGCGCTCGCTCCGGCATCGTTGAGCATCGGTGGCTTCTTGACGAAGCATGTCGCGCTCGTCGGTCGCATCGCGGGATCCGAAGGCAGACAGAACGAGAACGAGCCGTACTCGATCAACGGATTTTATGGGCCGGCCGTGCAGTACTGGTTCACGCCCGAAGTTTGGGTGATGGGTGGCCTCGGGTTCGGGTTGTTCGGTGCTGCGGATGGCGTAACGCGTACCGGTGGCTACGCAGCGGACCTACGCGTTGGCTACACGTTCTTCACGTGGTTTCGGCAGTCGGCGAATGTGGCGTTCGAAGTGGTGCCGGCGCACTACACGGTCAGCGATGAGCACACCGAGTTTAGCTACACGGTGACGAGCTTCGCTCTGACGCTCGACTATCAGTTCCTGTGAAGTAGATCGCGACAAGCGGCAATGCTCGCTCGACCGTGAAGTGCTCGCGCGATTCCGAGTACGCTCGACGCGTGAGTAAGGTTGTTGCTGCGTTGGTCGTGTCATGTGGTTTGGCGAGTGCACAACCGGCGGAAGATCCGCATCGCGGCTTCACGTTCGAGGCAAACCTCGGCGTGGGGTGGTTGCACGAGAGCGGCAACGGTTACAGCCACACGATGCCGGCGACGCTCGCGCCACTCGACGTCAGCATCGGCGGCTTCCTGACGAATCAGCTCGCGCTCGTCGGCCGGATCGCAGGGACGGAAGGGCAAGACGACGGCGCGAACTTTCGGTACCTCAACGGCTTCGTCGGGCCGGCGGTGCAGTACTGGTTCACGCCGCAGTTGTGGGCGTCGGGCGGCCTCGGCCTCGCGATCTTCGGCGAGAACGGCGATTCGCACTACGACAGCGGGCTCGCGTTGGACCTGCGGGTTGGCTACACGTTCTTCACGTGGTTTCGGCAATCGGCGAACGTTTCGGTGGAGCTCATTCCCGCGCGCTACGCGACGGGAGATGACCTGACGGGCGTCAACTACATCGAGCACGTGACGAGCTTCGCGATCCTGCTCGGCTACCAGTTTCTCTAGACGCCGCAGTCGATCGGCTCGGGCGGCGCGCGACCGGCGAGGATGTCGGCGAGTAATTCCGGCAAACGTCGCGGCGTGAGCACGTCGTGGGTCGCGATCAACTCGGCGAGAGTCCACCACCGCCATTCGGTCACGTAGTCGTCTGGCTTGGGTGGCGCGATCGTGATGCTCGTGGTGCGCGCGAGGAAGTAGCGCTCGCGCTGATCGAGCGTCGCGCCACGAAACTCGAACACGTGACGGCGGACCCACACCCATCGGCCGATCGGCAGATCGAGTCCGGTCTCTTCGAAGAGCTCGCGACGCGCGGCAGCTTCGAAGCTCTCACCCGCTTCGAGTCCGCCACCGGGCGCGACCCACCAGTGGTAGGGCACGACGTCGTCCTGTGCGCGAAGTAGGAGAAGCCGATCGTCCGGATCGAGGAGCAGCACGCGCGCGGCGAAGCGTGGCTCGACCATGGGTGAAGGATAGCCGCGACATCGCGATTGCCCTGTCGCTGCGACACTGCCTGCGACATCGCAGGTGCCCGCGACGCACGTCTAAGTCCCCGTGATTACACGGCTCGGGCGTGGCATCGGACGTGAAATAACGTCCGAGCATGACCAACCGCCTCGAAAACATTGCTGCCCGTCACCGCACCTCGCGCGTTCGCGATGCGTTCTTCGCGGCGTGCGTGGCGCTCGCGGCGGTCGTTGGAATGACGTCGGTCGCCGCGGCTGCGAATGCCGCGAAGCCGGCCGCGCAGTCGGTCCATGTCGCGCAGCGCTAGTTGCTGTCCACCGATTCCAACTCTCATCACTCTTTTGGAGAACACGTTATGAAGACCAACCGCCTCGAAAACATCGCCTCTTCCAACCGCAGCTCGCGCGTTCGCGACGTGGTGTTCGCGGGCTGCGTCGCGCTCGCCGCGGTGATCGGCCTGACGTCGGTTGCGACGGCGGCGAATGCCGCGAAGGCGCCGGCCGCGCACACCGTTCAGATCGCGCAGCGCTAGTCATCTCCGAATTTCCGACGACGAATGGCCATGCATCACAAGCCCGCACATCGCTCGCGCATCCGTTCGTTGGCGGTTGGTGCGGGCATCGCGATCGCGACGGTGCTCGGCGCCGCGACGATCGTGAGCGCTGCAAACGCGTCGGTCGAGCGCGAGCCGAGCATCCTGCATCCGCGGTTGCACGTGCTCGCGCATCGGCATATCGCGAGCACGCACGTAGCGCCTCACGCTCCGGTAATGATCATGGCCGACGAATCGTCGGTGGTCGCCGCGCGGCGTTCTTAGGTTTCATCCGGCTCTGTTCCTGCGAGTTCGCGAGCTTTCGGCAAAGTCTCCCGCAGGGCTCGCAGGAATAGAGCACCCCTCTTGCCGAATACATCGGGTCTTCACGAGTTTGGTCGAACGGTACGTAACGCCGACCGATCATCGAGGGTCTTCACGAATTTGGTCGAACGGTACGTAACGCCGGCCGGCCGATCATCGGCTTCACGTGTTGGTCGAAACGCCGGCCATCATCGGCTTCACGTGTTGGTCGAACGGTACGTAACGCCGGCCGATTATCGAGGGCTTCACGAGTTGGTCGAACGTACGTGCCGCCGGCCGATCATCGAGGGGCTTCACGAGTTGGCCGAACGTCACGTAACGCGCCTCGGACGAGCCGTTCGATCAAACCCAACGTCGAGCTCGTTACGAACCGTTCGACCGAATCGTGGGAAGGTCCCAGCGTCGAGCTCGTTACGAACCGTTCGACCGAATCGTGGAAGGGGGCCCTGCGTCGAGCCCGTTACGAACCGTTCGACCAATCGTGGGAGGGGGCCCTGCGTCGAGCCCGTTACGAACCGTTCGACCAATCGTGGGAGGGGCCCCTGCGTCGAGCTCGTTACGAACCGTTCGACCAGACCGTGGAGCGGACAGTTCCTTCCGGTACGCGTGGCGATCTCGCCATGATCGAGTTTGCGATCGTCGACGACGGGTCTATACCCGCGCGGTGAGTCTCGATGACGATGCGCGCGCCGAGCTGAAGCAGCTCGAGGCCATCGGTCGACTGCGTAGTCCGCGCGTCGTCGGTCATCGCGAGGGTCCGCAGATCGCGCTCGACGGTGCGAACGTCCTCGACTTCGCGTCGAACGACTACTTGTCGCTCGCGACCGACAAGCGCTTGGTCGAGGCGGCGAAGGTCGCGCTCGACGAACACGGCGTGGGCGCGACCGCGAGCCGGCTGATCACCGGCAATCATCGCCTCCACGTCGAGCTCGAGGAAGCGCTCGCGGACTGGCTCCGCGCTGGCGCCGTTCGGCTGTTCGGCTCCGGCTACGCCGCGAATGTCGGCACGCTCGGCGCGTTGGTTGGTCCCGACGATGTCGTGTTTTCCGACGAGCTCAACCACGCGAGCTTGATCGATGGTTGCCGGCTAGCGCGCGCACAGGTCGTCGTGTATCCGCACGGCGATCTTCGATTCCTCGACGAGAAATTGCGCGAACGCGCGGGCCGCCGGCGATTGATCGCGAGCGAGACGTTGTTCTCGATGGATGGCGATATCGCGGATATCGCGGAGCTCGCGCGCCTGGCAAAGCAACACGGTGTCGCGTTGATGCTGGACGAGGCTCACGCGATCGGCGCGCGGGGTCCCGAAGGACGCGGCGTAGCAGCGGCGGTCGGCGTGGTGCCGGATCTTTTGGTCGGCACGTGCGGCAAAGCGTTGGGCACGTCGGGAGCATTCGTAGCGACGACGCCGGCGATCTCGAAGTTGCTGTGGAATCGCGCGCGGTCACTCGTGTTCTCGACGGCGACGCCACCGGCGATCGCTGCGGCAACGATCGCGTCGATCGAAATCGTGCGCGGAGCCGACGGAGATGATCGTCGCCGATCGTTGGCGGAACGTGCGGAGCAACTTCGTGCGCGGGTCTCGATCTCGCGAACCGGAAACACCGCGTGGAATTCGACGAGCGATGACGATTTCCAAACCGTCGGCGTCGCCGGCATGAGGTCGACGACCGAAAGCGTTGCGGGCTCGTTCGGACGCACGAGGTTGGGCGAAAGCCTTGGAGGTTCGTTCGGACGCACGAGGTCGGGCGAGAGCATCGGACGCACGACTTCGACGTCGGGCGAAAGCCAAACGGATTCATTCCGCGCTGGCGCGGCCGCATCGCCGTTGGGGAACGACGATCGAGCGCGAATGATCGTGGGCGGCGTTCGCGATGGAACAAGCGCACCGTTGGCTGGCGACGATCGAGTGCGGACGATCTCGGACGGCGTTCGCGATGGAACAAGCGCACCGTTGGGTGGCGACGATCGAGTGCGGACGATCTCGGACGGCGTTCGCGATGGAACAAGCGCAGCGTTGGGTGGCGACGACCGAGCGAGCACGATCTTGGGCGGCGTTCGCGATGGAACAAGGGTGCGCTTGGGTGGCGATCGAGCGAGCACGATCTTGGGCGGCGTTCGCGATGGCGCGATCGCACCACTGCTCGTTGGCGACGATCGACGCGTGATGGAGCTCAGCGCTCGGTTGCTCGAACGGCGGATCTTCGTGCAGGGCATTCGCTATCCAACCGTTCCGGAGGCAACCGCGCGGTTGCGCATCAGCGTGAATGCGGGGCATCGCTTCGAAGACATCGAATTGCTCGCGATTGCCCTCGATGACGCGATGAGTCATTCATCGGACAGCTGAACGAGATCTGACGTTGTTTCGCTCGATTGGCGACGTCGGCCCGATTTCCTGGTAGCTGATCCGAGAGCCGTTTATGAGCAGCAAGACCGACGAGCTGATCGAGCTCGACCGCCGCGTGATCTGGCATCCGTTCACTCAAATGCAGGAGTGGGATCCGCTCGTGATCGACCACGGCGAGGGCAACTACCTGTTCGACACGAACGGGAAGCGATACCTCGACGGCGTGGCTTCGCTCTGGTGCAACGTCCACGGCCATCACCATCCACGACTCGATCGTGCGCTGCGCGATCAAGCCGAGAAGCTCGCGCACTCCACATTTCTCGGTCTGACCCACGAGCCGGGCATTCGACTCGCGAAGGCGATCATCGATGTCGCGCCGCGATCACTTTCGCGCGTGTTCTATTCGGACTCGGGATCGACGGCCGTCGAGATCGCACTCAAGCAATCGTTCCAGTACTGGCAGCTTCGTGGACGGCCATCGAAGCAGCGCTTCCTTCGTCTTGGCGAGGCCTATCACGGGGACACGTTGGGCGCGGTCGGCGTCGGTGGGATCGACCTGTTCCACCGCATCTTCGGTCCCCTGCTCGTCCAGAGTATCGCGATTCCGACTCCGGCTGGAACCGACGGCTCGTACGCGCTCGAACGACTCGAAGAAGAGCTCGTGCATCGCTCGAACGAGATCGCCGCGTTCATCTTCGAACCCATCATTCAGGGCGCAGCCGGCATGCTCGTTCATCCACGCGGCTTCCTGAAGCGCGCCGCCGAGCTCTGCCGCAAACACGATGTCCACGTGATCCTCGACGAGGTCGCCACGGGCTTCGGCCGAACCGGGACGATGTTCGCGTGCGAGCACGAAGCCGTGGAACCGGACTTCATGTGCCTCGCAAAGGGCATCTCGGGTGGCTACCTGCCACTAGCAGCCACGCTCTCGAGCGAGGAGGTCTACTCGGCTTTCCTCGGCGGACACGGCGAGATGAAGCACTTCTTTCATGGCCACACGTACACGGCGAATCCCCTCGCCTGCGCGGTCGGTGTCGAGTCGCTGAAGCTGCTGACCGAATCCACACTCGCTCAGGCGCAGTCGATGATTCCCAAGATCTCGATGGCACTCGAGCGAGTGGGCAGTCACCGAGTGGTCAAAGAGGTTCGTCAACGTGGGCTGATGATCGGCATCGAGCTCAACGAAGTTGGTGGTCGGTTCTTGGGACGTGAGGTTTGCGAGCAAGCACGAGTCCACGGTGTGATCTTGCGGAACCTCGGTGACGTCGTGGTCTGGATGCCGCCGCTGACCCTCAACACGGATGACCTCGCGTTGCTCGAGCGAGCGACGATGCAGGCCATCGACCAACGTTTCACGTGAAACACGATTGCTTGGACGTTCCTGTTTCACGTGAAACAGGACCTAATCCGGAGGCTCGTTTCACGTGAAACAGGGTTACTTCGTGACCGGAACCGGAACGGGCGTTGGAAAGACGTTCGTGTCCGTGGCCCTGCTTCGGCTGGCGCGGTCCCTTGGCATGCGAGCCTTTGGCTTCAAGCCGATCGAGACTGGTTGTGTTGGTCTGGGCGAAGACCAACGTGCTCTCGTGGCCGCAGCTGGCGAATGGCAGACGGGAGATTTGGCTGGCCTTCTCCAGTTCGAGCTACCGGCAGCTCCGCTTGTTGCGGCAGCAGTCGAAAGCCGAGCAATTGACCTGGAATCCATTCGCAAGCCCTTCGAACGAGGAGCGAATCAGGCCGATTTCGTTCTCGTGGAAGGCGCTGGTGGATGGCGGGTTCCGATCACGCCTGAATCCGATATGTCCACACTCGCGGCAATGCTGAAATTGCCCGTGATCGTCGCAGCTAGCGCAACTCTGGGCACCATCAATCACAGCTTACTCACAGTCGAGGCCATCGAGCGTGATGGTCAGTCGGTGGCTGCGGTGATTCTGAGCCAACGACCTGATGATCCAACGGATCTGATTGCTACGAACGTCTCGGAGATCGAGCGTCGCTGGAACGGTCGAGTCTTGGTTCTCCAACAGGATCCACAGGTCCTAGCGTCCCTCTTCTAGTCGGCACAGAACGATCGCCACATCGTCTTGGAGCTCGCCATTTGGTAGTCGAACGAGACTCGCGAGCGCAACACCGGCCGCCCACAAGTCCGTGGAACACGCGAGCCGACAAATCTCGTTTGAATCGGCGTATCGAAACAGACCATCGGTCGCGACCACCAAGGTCGAAGCGGCGAGATGCGTTGGAGCAATGACGACCGGTCGACAGCCAGCTCCGACCAGAGGCTTGCGTTGCTGATTCGCAGTGAGATCAACGAATGACTCGGGATCGCGTACGAGCCACGCACTCGAATCACCAACACTCGCGCCGATCAGTAAGCCTCTCCGAATCGCGATGACGATCGCGGTCGATTGCCCGAGCGACTCCACAGATCGATCGAGCTCGGCCAGAACGTCGAGCCACTCGCGATCGGCGGCCCCGCTCGACTCGATCGAATCCGCGATCGCTCGAGCCGCACGAGCACCATCACCAACGCCACCCGCTCCATCCGCAACCACGATCAAATCGCCATCGGGAACCTCGAGCACCCGCGCAACGTCCTGTCCTGTTCCACGCGCGGCCACGACCACAGTCGAGTAACGAATTCGAGAAGCACGCACTCGCAACCGAAGATCAAGAACCAGACCACGCAAGAACCAACGGACACGATGAATCTTCGATGGAAACCACATCGTCGACGACCGGACACGACAAGTCTTCGATGGAAGCCGAATCGTCGACGACGAAATGGCAAGCGTCGTCGGACGCGAGACGACCTCGGTCCGATTCGGTGATCTGATTCGCCGCGGAATCGTCGAGGACGGGTAAGCGTCGCGGATAGGAACCGAATCGTCGACGACGAGATGGCAAGCGTCATTCGCGAGTTCTCGTTCATCGATCTGATTGATCTGATTCGCCACGGAATCCCAGAAGCGAAGGTCAACGGAGGTTTTCGAAAGCCTTCGTTCGAACTTCGAGACTAGATCGGTCTTCGTGAGCGGCTGGAACGACCGATGGATGAACGCGACCACGACGCGTTCGAACGCCGAGCACGCGAGAGCTAGACGCGCCGCTTGATGACGATCGAACGTGCCTTGCCATCGACCGTGTAGTGGTCGCGCTCGACACCCGAAAGATCATCTCGCTCGATCGCTTCGAACCCGAAGACCACCCCACCCGGCTTCACGCGTTCGAGCGCCATCGCGAACCAGTCACCGATATCGAACGTCGCGCGAGACATCGCCGCGTCGTAGTCCGCTGGCTCGTGTTGATCCAATCGAATCGCGAGTGCTTCGAGATTCGCCAAGCCGAGCTCGCGCGCTGCGGTCTTCAAGAACGCATTCTTCTTGTGCACCGGTTCGAGCGACACGAATTGGATCTGCGGCAACGCCATCGCCGCGATCACGACCGGAAACCCACCGCCCGACCCGACATCGAGCACGCGCGCCGAGTCACCGAGCTTCTCGAGATGTCCGATGATGCGAGTCGAATCTTCGACGTGGAGCGCGATCTCGGCGCGCGTCTTCGATGCGGACAAGTTGATCGACTTGTTCCACTTCTCGAATAAATCCAAAAATTTCGAGTAATCAGGCATCGGCTTCACACAACAATTGGCTCGCCATTGGAACGACCAACACGCGATTGGTCTGACCAATCTCTATGTCGATCGATGACACGTACTCCACCAACGTTCGCGCCACCTCGGCTCGTGGCACCGCACTGACCAACCCGATCGAGACGCCACGCGGCAATCGCGGCAGCACACCGATCCGGAAGATCGCTTCATTCACCGTATCGATCGGCTCCACCCCTTCGGCGCACTCCGCTGCCACGACGATCCGACCACCCTCTTCGACCAACGGCGCGACCGCCGCGAAGATCTTCGCCGCTTGATACAGCGACGCCGTCACCGGCAGCGCATCACTCGCGATCACGAGCGGTGCACGCTTCCCACGCACCGTGAACCACGGCCGCGCGATCTCGCAACCCGCTCGAAATGCACGCACGAAGTCCCCGACGACAACCTCGCGAACGCGATGATCGACATCGGACACACCGTTCACGATCGTGATCGGCGCCGGCACCATTCGCACCGCGGCTTCGAGATCGAGGCGACATGGATTTCCGTCGACGATTCCGGCTCGCGCACCATAGGCCGTCTTCAACCGATGATTGATCCGGATCGCCGTAGCCTCGCCGAGCCCGGGAAAGATCGCCTTCGCGCCCGCTCCGAATCCCGCGAAGTAATGCGGTCGAATACAGCCCGTCGCGATCACGTGATCGGTCTCGACCACGCAGCGATGCACGCGCACCGGCGTTCCACCCTCCGTGGTACCGAGCTCGACCAAGTCCACCGGTGAGTGACCATCGTGGTTCACGACCGCCGCGAAGCCGTTCAGGTCCAGACCGAGCTCGTCGAGTCGACACGGTCCATGTGTACCCGTGGCGATCGCGAGCGTGAGCTCGACATCCGGCAACCGCCGCCGGATCGCTGCGACGAAATCGGCACGTGGCTCCGCACGCGTCGGGTCGCTCACGATCAACGTCACCCGCGCGCCACGCGCGATATCGAACGCCGGAAGCGCGGCGAGCAGCTCGGAAATCGGCCTAGGTGCCGGCAGATCCGGAGCGCGCAGGACTTCTATATGCCGGTCACCCGTCTCGAATTCGAGCGGCGCACGTCCGTATGGAACGGAAATCCTCACGCGACGACAGCTTACAGGCGGCACCCGGTTGGTGGCGACATCACCAAAAGGTCGATACGATTTACGTGGGCCTTGTCCAAGCAAAGTTTGCTCTTGGTAGACGGCGATACCCGCAGCCTGCGGGTGCTCGAAGTATCGCTGCGCAAGGCCGGATTTACCGTCACGCCGGCGAGCTCGGTCGCGGACGCGCTCGACAAGCTCGAGCTGCACGTTCCCGACCTCATCATCTCGGAGACCAAGTTCGCGACCGATGCGGATGGCTTCGAGTTGCGCCGCCGCGTTCGCGACACCCCGGACTGGGCCGCGATTCCGTTCGTGTTCCTCACGGCGGAGACCGCGATCGAGCACAAGATTCGCGGGCTCGAGCTCGGCGTCGACGACTACCTGACGAAGCCGATCTACATCAAAGAGATCGTCACGCGGATCAACATCCTGTTGCAGAAGCGACAGCGCTCGAACTTCGACGAGCGCAAGGACGGCGTGCGGTTCGCGGGCCGCGTCGCGGACATGCCCGTCGTCGACGTGATCCAGACGATCGAGGTCTCGCGAAAGTCCGGCATCATCCAGTTCACCGCCGATCGCCATCGCACCGCCGCGATCTACTTTCGCGACGGTCGCGTGATCGACGCCGAAGCCGGCACGCTCCAGGGCGAGGACGCGGTCTATCGCCTGCTGACGTGGAGCGAAGGCGAGTTCGAGGTCGTGTTTCGCACGGTGCGCCGCCGCGAAGTGATCAACGCGAGCTCGCAGGGCCTGTTGATGGAAGGCATGCGCCGCCTCGACGAATGGTCGCGCCTGCTCGAACAACTGCCGCCACTCTCGCATCGCTTCGAGATCGATACGGCCGAGCTCGCGGCTCGCCTCGGCGAGGTTCCCGACGACAACAATCCGATCCTTCGCCTGATCGACGGCAAGCGCTCGCTCCTCGAGGTGATCGACTCGAGCGACTTCGGCGATCTCGAATGCCTGCAGGCGATCTCGCGCCTCTACTTCGAAGGCCTGCTCGTCGATCTCGATCCCGAGCAACGCCCGAAGCGCGATACCGGCAAGCCGATGCCGCTCGTGATGATCGATCCGTCACCCACGCCGATCGAAGAAGTCGCCTCGGGCCCGATCCACGCCGAGCGCGGTGCGCACGTCGTCGAGGAGATCACGCCGCCGCCGAAAGCCGCGCCGGTCGATCACGACGAACCACGCTTCTCCGGCGAGGACGAGGCCCCGGCGCTCGGGGCGCCACCGCAACCGGTCGACACCGAAGTCTCGGAATCGGAGGTCTTGTCCGAGGAAGACGTTCGCGCGCCGCTCACCGGTAGCTATCGCCCGTCGAGCCTCCGGCTGATCGACGAGGCCGTGGCTGCGGCACAAGCGATCGATCCTTCGCTGTTTGCCGACGAGCCAAAACCGGGTCGAGCACCTTCGCCGAACGGTGGCGCGCTCGCACGCATGCAATTGCAGTCGCGCGAGTCCGATCCGCGTATCGCGAACGCACGTGGCGTCGTCGAGAAATCGGACATCGCCGAACGCTCGCGTCCGTCGAGCGTGCCGCCCGCGATCAAGAACGCGATCCTATCGAGCGAGATCACGCTCCCGACCGATGACGAGCTCGCCGACGGCATGGGCGCCACGTCCGTCGAGCGCATGAAGTCGCCGACCACACCTCCGGACGGCGTTCGCAACGTTCTGCCGGACCTTCGTGCGCGCACACCGAGCAATCCGCCGGAGCTCTCGCGCGCGTCGAATCCGCTGATCAGTCGCACGCCGTCGAATCCGAACAATCCGATCGCGGGCTTCTCGTCGCCGGGAACGCCGCCCGAGATCGCGCGCGCGCGGACGACGAGCACGCCGCCGGTGAATGTCGAAGCGCCGGCACCTCGTGCGCGCGCGGCACGCCAATCCGATTCTCCGATCGAGCTCGCTCCCCAACGCATCATCGACGACACGCCCGACGACGATGGCGTGCCGCGCGAGATGATGGACGACGACGAGGACAGCTCGCGACCGATCGATCGCGACGATCATCTCGGTCGCGAAGAGGTAACAGAACCGGAACGCCCGCCGTTCATCGCGCAACGCGACAGCACCGGTCGCCGGATGACGAGCTCGCACGGTCACGATCGCGCCGAGGCCTCGGGCGAGCTGAACACCGCGAAGCCAAAAACGAACCCGGATGTCGCCGGCGAACGCGAGCTCGTCACGATCATGCCGCGTCGGATCACGCGCGAAGTTCCGGAGATGCCGGCGCTCGCGGCTGCGCTGACGGCACCGTCCGCCGACAAAGCTGCGACGGCAGAACCGGTCGAACCTCCACCGCGGGTGTCGTCGCCGGCGCTGCCACCACCGCGCGTCGCGACGGTCGCGGGCGGCACGTCACGTCCGTCGGGCCCGGGGCCACTCGCGATCGCGGGGCTCGTCGGTGCATCGCTGCTCGCGGGCATGGCGATCTATCTCGCCGTTCACAAGAATCACAAGGCGGCGGCACATCGCGATGCGGGTGCCGTCGAGATGCACGTCGAGCAACCTCCGGGCTACTTCGACGACGCCGGCGAGATCGCGACGAGCACGCCGGATGCCGCGCAGATCGCGGTCGCGCCGATCGATGCGCGCGTCATCACGCCGGACGCCGCGCACATCGCGGTCGCGCCACCGATCGACGCCGGCTCACCGCCGGATGCCGCGCGCGTTGCCGTCGCGACGCCCGACGCGGGCGTGTCCCCGAGACCCGACGCTGGTGCCGCACCCGCCGTCGACAAGAACAAGGAAGCCGCGTCGCTACGCGCCCTCGCCCAAGCCGCGATCGATGAAGGCGACCCGGACAAAGCCCTCGAGCTCGTCGACCAATCGCTCGCCTTGCGCAAGACCTCGCAAGCCTACCTCGTGCGCGCGAACGCACTCACGCGCCTGTCGCGCAACGACGACGCCCTCGCGGCGCTGAATGCCGCCTCCGAGCTGACGCCGTCGTTCGGCACCGTGCTTTATCGCAAGGGCATGCTACTTCGCTCGATGAAGCGCTACGACGAGTCGAAGGCGACGTTGCAGCAATTCCTCGACGTCGCACCCACCGATTCGCACGCCGAAGAAGTAAAAGCGCTTCTCCAGCAGCCATGAAGGTCCTCGGTATCGAGAGCTCGTGCGACGAGACCGCCTGCGCGATCGTCGAAGACGGAGTGCGTGCGCTCGCCGATGTCGTCGCTTCGCAAAATGAGGTCCACGCGAAGTACGGCGGCGTCGTTCCGGAGCTCGCATCGCGCGCCCACATCCTGAACGTCGTGCCGGTCGTACAAGCGTGCCTCGAACGCGCTGGGCTGAGCCTCGAACAGCTCGACGGGATCGCCGTGACGAACGCGCCTGGCTTGATCGGCGGTCTGCTCGTCGGCCTGCAAACCGCGAAGGCGCTCGCGTGGGTCACCGAGCTGCCCCTCGTCGGCGTGCACCACCTCGAAGGCCACCTCTCGGCGGTGTATCTCGAACCAAATCCGCCGCCGATGCCACATCTCGCGTTGATCGTCAGCGGCGGCCACACGTCGCTCGTGCGCGTCGACGATCACGGCGTCCTGAAGGAGCTCGGTCGCACGCGTGACGATGCTGCCGGCGAGGCGTTCGACAAAGGCGCGAAGCTGCTCGGCCTCGGCTATCCAGGCGGTGCCGTGATCGATCGGCTCGCGAAGACCGGCGATCCGAAAGCGATCGCGTTTCCACGCTCGATGACCGCCGAAGAGCACGGCGCGGACTTCTCGTTCTCGGGCCTGAAGACCGCGTTGCTTCATCACGTTCGCCGCGAAGGCCAACCGGAAGGGCAGGCGCTCGCCGACGTGTGCGCGAGCTATCAAGCCGCGATCGTCGAGGTGCTCGTGCGCAAGGCGCGTCGCATGGCTCGTCGCTTGAACCTTCACCACGTCCAGATCTGCGGTGGCGTCGCCGCGAACTCGGGACTGCGCGAGGCGATGAAGCAGGCGGGCGCCGAGGATGACTTCGCCGTGTACATCCCGCCGCCGTCGCGATGCACGGACAACGCCGCGATGATCGCCGCCGCCGGTTACTACCACCTCGCGCGCGGTGAACGTGCGGGCCTCGATCTCGACGCCACCCCGAACGCTCCGTTACCGCGATGACCGACGAAAACTCGACGCGCAGCGTTCGCGATCTGCTCGGGCCGTTTCCCGATGCGCGGATCCTGCTCGACAAATACAACCTGCGCGCGAAGAAGCAGTTCGGTCAGAACTTCCTGATCAGCGAACGTGCACTTCGCGCGATCGCGGACGCGACCGTCGCGTCCGATGAAGATTGGATCGTCGAGATCGGGGCAGGGCTCGGCACGCTGACCGCACAGCTCGTCGAACGCGTGACCGCGGGCAAGGTGATCGCGCTCGAGCTCGATCCGGACATGATCGGCGTGTTGAAGGCGGAGCTCGGCACCGTCGACAACCTCGACATCGAGCAGATCGATGCCATGCGCTACGACCTGAAGATGGTCGCGAAGTGGCGCGGTGATTCGATCACCGTGTGCGGGAACCTGCCGTATCACGTCGCCTCGCAACTGATGTTTCGCGTGATCGACGCGCGCGAAGTCGTCAAACACTGCGTCGTGATGATCCAAAAGGAGATGGCCGATCGGATCGTCGCCAAGCCATCGACGAAGGAATACGGTGCGCTCGGCGTGATGCTGCGGACCTACGCGGACATCCACACGGTGATCAAAGTGCCGGCCGGTGCGTTCCTACCGCCGCCGAAGATCGACTCGACCGTGATCAAGATGATCCCGCTCGCGCAGCCGCGGACCGAAATCACCGACGACAAACACTACTCGAAGGTCGTGCATGCCGCGTTCGGTCAACGCCGAAAGACACTGCGCAATGCCCTCCAAGCGCTGTGGCCGGTGGAGCAGGTCGATGCCGCACTCGCCGACACCAAGATCGACGGTATGCGCCGCGGTGAGACGCTCGACATCCCCGAGTTCGGCGCGCTCGCGCTGAAGCTGCCACCGACGTCGGCCAAGCCGCACGAATAGCTACTTCTTGCGTGCGACGAATCGCATGATCGGCGCCTTCATTCCGGCGCCCCAGTCCGCTTCGCCGACGATCGTATCGTTGCGCTGGATCTCCCAACCCGCAAACAGCGCCTCGATCTCGCCGGGCTTGAACCGATCGGTGTCGTCGGGTTGCGCGAAGTTTTCATAGATGAACGTGCCGCCGGGCTTGATGGCAGCCTGCGCCTTCGCGAGCAGCTTTCGATCGTCGCCCGCGTAGATCATCGTTACGAGATCGTATTTCGCCGCGCCGAGCTCTTCGTGATCGAGATCCGCCTCGACGAAGTTCACGGTCAAGCCTTTCGTCTTCGCCGTCGCGCGCGCGTGCTCCATGCCTTCATGCGAGTAATCGATGCCGGTCGCTTGCCATCCCGCTCCGGCCATCCACAGCACGTTGCGACCTTGGCCCGACATCAGATCTAACGACACACCGGGCGTCAGCTTCGACGCCGTCTCGACGAGCAACTTGTTCGGCTCGGGATTGAACCCGGTGCCGCGCTTGAACATTTCGTTCCACGTATCGCGCTCGGCCGCATCACCGCCCGCGGTCCACGCCCAGAGCTCTAACTGCCAGCCACGATCGTAGTGCCACACGAACGTGTAGCGACCGTCGAAGCCGTAGCCACCGTACTTCCCGGTCGACTTTTCGATCGCTTGCCCGGTGTACACCGCTTCGGCACCGTGGATGAACGACTTCTCGTCCTTCCACGTGCGCGTCGCGACGTGCATCGCATCCGGATCGTACTTCGCGAGTCGCTTCAGCTCGGTCTCCCGATCACGCGGCGCACCCGCCTCGGTATGCACGTAGCCGGGAGCGAGCACGGCCGTGAATGGCGCCGCACGACCATGATCGAAATCATCCGCCGCCTTGTGACTCGCTGCGACGACATCGAACGCCGGTGGCGCCGCGGGCGCGCACGCCCCGAGGATGATCAGAGCTGCTCGCATCGCTTGTGCAACCAGACACTTGCTACCAGAATTCCCGCGATGCCCGAGCTGCCCGAAGTCGAGACGGTGCGACGAACGCTCGAGCCGGCCGTCGGCGCGAAGATCTTCGGCGTGTGGGACAGCGGCAAGGGCCTGCACATGAAGCGGAAGCCGCCGCGCAAGCGTTTGCAGAAACTGATCGGCCACACGCTCACGCGCATGCATCGCCACGGCAAGTACCTCTTGCTCGAGACCGATGGACCCGACACGTTGCTCGTCCATCTCGGCATGACGGGACGAACGTTGATCGTTCCGAAGGCCACGCCGAAGGCAAAACACACGCACGTGATCCTCGATCTCGGCGATCGCGAGCTACGCTTCGTCGACGCGCGCCGGTTCGGTCAGGTCGACGTGTTCGAACGCGGCAAAGAAGCAGAGCACGAGGGCTTGGGTGTGCTCGGACCCGATGGCCTCCTCGAGCCTGTCACCGGCGAATATCTGTTCGAGAAGTCGCGCAAGAAGGCCGCGACGCTGAAGGCCTTCGTCTTGGATCAATCGATCGTCGCCGGCGTCGGCAACATCTACGCGAGCGAAGCGCTATGGCGCGCGAAGCTGCGACCGACCACGCGCGCGAAGAAGCTGACCCGCGAAAAAGCCGACACGTTGGCGGCGGCGATCCACGAGGTGTTCGATCGTGCGCTGACCAAGGGCGGCACGAGCCTGCGGGACTTCGTCGACGCGACGGGACGAGAAGGCCAGAACGACGAGTATCTATGGGTGTATGGCCGGGATGGCCAACCGTGCCCTCGCGACAAGACGAAGATCCGCCGATCCGTCCTCCAAGGACGGGTCACGTTCTTCTGTCCAACGTGCCAGACCCCCTAGCCGATCTAAACGTTATGTTAGGGTGAGTCCGGCGCAGGTAAATGTTCAACGATCAAGCCGACGAAGACCTGATGGTCATGTACCAGAAGGGCGAAGTACGCGCCTTCGAGGTCCTGCTATCGCGTCATCGGAAGCCGGTCTTCAACTTCATCCTGCGCTTCGTCGGTGATCGCGAGACCGCCGAAGACCTGCTGCAGGAAGCGTTCATGCGCGTCATCAAAGGCGCAGAGGCTTACAAGCGGCAGGCCAAATTCACGACGTGGCTTTACACCATCGCGAGGAACTTGTGCGTTGACCAGACTAGGAGACGCAAACATCGCAAGCACGCGTCGCTGGATGCTCCCATGGACTCCGGCGAAGAGAGCGGCACGTTGATGGATGTGGTCCCCGGCAACGAGATGGCCAGCGATCGCAAAACCGTCAATAAAGAGCTGCACGAGCAGATGCAGCGCGCGATCGCCGCTCTCTCGGAGGATCAGCGCGAAGTGTTCCTGATGCGCGAGTTCCTCGACATGCCGTTCAAGCAGATCGCGGATGTCGTCGGCGTTCCCGAAAATACGGTGAAGAGCCGGATGCGCTATGCGCTCGAGAAGCTGCGCCTCGAGCTCGATGAATACAAGGACCTCGCGAAGGTAGCGCCGTGATGGCCGACGAGCACGACGACGACGAATTCAAGTCGTTGCGGGCCGTGTGGTTGGAGATGCGTGACGAAGATCCGCCGCAACGCGGACTCGATGCGCTGATGGCCGCCGCGCATTCGCAGGCGAAGATGCTCGCGGTCGCCGCCAAGCCGCCGTGGTGGAAGGTGCTCGTTCGCCCGCCGGTGCTCGCCTTCGCGACAGTCGCGTTACTCGTCGGCGGTGTGGTGATCGTGATCCGCCACGACGACAAGAAGCTCTCGGTCGACATCCCGACCCATGATTCGGTGAATGCGCCGACACCGCCGACCACGCAACACGTCGAGCCGCCGCCTCCGGCACCGCCGAAAGCAACGACGACCGCGCCGGTCCACACGCACATGTCGACGGGCGCCTCTCGCGGGGAAGCAGTCACCGAAGATGCGATTGCCCCTCGCGCGAATACCTTGATCGATCAGCTCGAGCACCAAGTCGAAGGTGCGGTGACGCGCGGCGATTGCGAAACCGCGAAGGCGATCGCCGCTCGCATCGCGAAGCAAGATCAGACGTTCTACGGCGAGCACACGGCCGCCGCGATCAAGACCTGCCTCTAGTTGTTCATCGCGCCTTGGGCGATCCAGCGGCGCACGATGTCACGCGTCTCGACGGGAAGTTGCCCGTCGTACGGCATCGTGTGCTGGCAGTTGCCACCGACGCACTGCGACGCGATCGAGCACTGATCTGCATCGAGCTTGTGCATCAGATAGCTCTGTTCCGGATCACCCGGCGTCACGTACGGCATCGCCGCCGCCTGCTGGCTCATCACCATCAGGTTCGTGAACACCATCCCCGAATCCGAGCCGTGCTTCAGCTCGGCGCCGAGGAACAAGTTGCCAGCCGCGCCATCGCTGACGCCGTGGCAGCTCGCCGACGCGCAGTTACCGGTGAGCACCGGCATCACGTCCGTCTTGAACGAGACCGATGGCGACATGAGATCCGTCGTCATCGGCGTTTGATACGCCTGACACGTCTCGTCGCCACCGTCGGGGCCGAACGACGGTGCCGGCACGCCACACGCCGCGAGCGCCAGTGCGAACCAGGCCTTCACGGCGCGAGCGCTCCGGTGATCACCGAGCCCGACGTGATCACCTTGTTCGTGTATGCCTCGTCGATTCCAACGGCGGTCATCAGCGTCTTGCCGTACGACGCGAGCGTATCGACCGCTTTGACGCTGCCGATGTCCGTGCATCCGAAGTCACTACCGATCGGTTGCAAGCCGCCGAGCACGCCGCCCGCGAAGCCCTTGCCGATCGTGATCGACACCTGGTGATTCGGGTTGTGATCGCGCCCGTCGGTGTGGCTCCCGGCGAGCGTGCGGCCGAACACGTTCAGCGACGCGAACGACACTTGATCGAACATCGTGCCCTTCGCATTGCTCGTGCCCTGGAGGGCCGTCATCAGGTCGGCGATCGTCTGAAGGCCCGAGTTCGTCTGCAGCGCTTCGGTCGCGAGCAGCGTGTCGTTGTGGTTGTCGCCGCCGAACGGGATGTGGATCGCGATCACCGGCGTCACCGCCATCTGGATCAACACGACCGCGGCTTTGACCTGCGACGCGACGCTGTTGTCCGTGATCGACGACAGCTGATCGAGCAGCTTTTGATCGATCGCGCGAATCTGTGATTGCGACGTGATCACCGAATCGAGGTACGCCTTCTGCGCCTTCGTCGCCGAGCCGCGATAGATATCGTTGATCTTCGACAGCGTGTCGTCGCGCAGCGATTGCAGGCTCGTCACGCCCGCGAGTTGTCCGGTCATCGGATTCGTCAGCGTCGACTTCAACGCGAGCGGCGGAATGATCGGCAGCGCCTGGCCCTGAAACGACAGGCCTTCACTCGGCGACGTCGCACCGAGCGTGATCGGCTGGTTCTGGATCGTCCCGAGGCACGGCGCGAGCTGACGCGCGAGCAGCGACGGCAACATCTCCTTCGGCGCCGTCTGGTCCATCAGACACAGCACGTCCGGCTCCTTCGGATGCACGGGCGTGTTCGTCATCATGTGCCACACGGTCATCCGATTCAGGATGTTCGGATCGGTGAACTTCGTCGTCCACGGCTGCGCGGCGGTGTAGCCCTTGCCGCCGAGCGTGATCGAGCCCGGCACCATCGTCGGGTCTTGGTTGTGCGAGATCGACGCCATCGGTCCCGACGTGAAGTAGGTGCCCGGCGCGTTCGCGTTCAACGGATCACCGTTGCCCGAGGTCGCCAGGATCATGAACTGCGCCTTCGACGCATCGCTGCACATCTCGTCCGCGAGCGCGTCTTTCCCGCGCGACAGGATCGAGACCGGAATGCCGGTGGCAAGCGATCGCAAGCCGAGGAAGCCCGCGCCGAACAGCGCACTACGAAGCAAATTACGACGAGTGGTCATGGCGGCTCCTTACATCCCGATTCCGATAAACGACGGCGACAGACACGCGGCGACAAACGTCGACCGCAAGGCATCTGTCTTCGTCGCGCCTTGTGCTTGCGCATCGGCGAAGTGTTGAGTCAGTGCGTCGGTGACCGGTTGCGAGCGCGCATCGCTGCTCGTCAGACCCATCATGATCGAGACGAAGTCATGGATCGCGGTCGTGGGATCCGCGCTCGTCCACTGCTTCGCGTTCGGTTGGTTCGCGTTTGGCTTGGCATCGATCGTTTGTTGCGACAGCGAGCCGCAGATGTTCTCGAGGCCGGCGCGATAGAACAGCGTCGGCTCGTTCGGCAGCACCGGCAACACGCCACCACGGCCGTAGCCATCGGACGGCATACCGCTGACGATCTGCGAGATCGTGGTCTTGGCGCCCGGCGTCGACGCGTCGAGCATGCAGATGTCGTTGAACCCGAGGCGGTCGTTGATCGCCGCGCACAGGTGATCCCGACGCGATACCGCGATCACTTCACCACCGTTCGTATCGAACGTCTTCGTATGCGAGGCATTCGTGACGATCGGCGACGACAGGAGGCCCTTCACGAGGTTGTTCCAGTTCATCCCGTTCGAAAAATCGGTGACGAGTTGCACCGTCACCGGATCGTTCGGGTCGCATGCCGACGAGTTCACGTAGTAGCAGAGCTTCTCGACCCACGCGCCCGGCACGAGCGGGTGCTGGGCGAGGATCTTCGCGAAGTCGTCGATCGTCGACATCTGCTTGACCACGTGCTGGAACGCGAACAAGCCCGGCTGATCGATCAGCTTCTGATCCTGCTGCGGCGAGTAGAAGTACGTGTACGTCGACGTCAGGATCGACCGCGTCGGATCGAGCAGCTGGTGACAGCCGTAACAAGCGGTGCCGGGCTGCGCGTGATCCGCATCGAGGCCCGGCGTCGAGCCCGGCTGCGTACCATCGGTGCCGTCGATCTGCATGCCGGTCGCGACGATCAGCGCTTGGTTGACCGTCACGCGCGCGGTGTTGCTCGCGTTCGTCGGCCAGTTCGCTTCGAACGCGGGCGTCGAGAAGTAACCGACGCGCGGCGTGTTGACGACCAGCTCCGTCGCATTGCGCAGCGACGGCAGATCGTAAAACGCGGACTGCGCCTCGCCGGCGTTCGGCGCGCGCACGGTGACCATCTTCCAGGTCGTGAAGTCGCTCGCGACGAGCTGGTTGCCATCGTCACCGCCACCGCGAATCGGGCAGCCATGCGTGCCGACCTTGTGCGGAGGCACGACGCCGTACATCACGTCGAACAGCTGGAAGCCACCGGCGGGGAACGTGATCGGATCGACGTTCTGGCACACGGTGTCGTCGTCGGTGAACTGGATCTCGGTCAGCTCCGGCGTATAGAACGTCATGTAGTTCGGGCTGCTCGGGTTGAGCGATTGCGCGATCGGAATCGGGCCCTTGCTCTCCTCGAGCGTGATCGTCACGCCCTTGAGCGGACCTTGCGCCACGAGGTCTTTCACCGTCGAGTCGTCGGCGGTCGGCATCGCGTCGAGATACGCGTAGACCTGCATCAACGCCGGCGTCATCATGAACTTGCGCGTGGTGAACGCGTCGGTGAGCGACTGGCCGTTCTTCGTCATCTCGAGCACGGTGCGAGCGAAGCTCTCGCGTGCGTTCTGGACGACGAGCGGAACGTCTTTGCCGGTGCCGAGTCCGCGCGGTGGCGCGATGTCGATGAAGTTCACCGTCGAGATCTGCGTCTGTTGGAACGCGAGCTCGAAGAACACCATCATCTTGTCTTGGTACTCGGGCATCTGCATCCAGCCATCGATCAAGTCGGGCAGGACGGTCGGGTCGCCCATGACCTGCGCGATTTCATCGTCGGTCGGAGGCAAGCCAACGAGGATGTTCTTCACCTTCGCGACGTAGACTTCGGGAGGATCCGCGCTGAACTGCACGGTCGTCGATTCGTCGTACGTGGGCCCGGTGCATGCTCCGAGAAGGAGTGCGAGTTGGGGCAGTAATCTACGCAGGGTCATGGAGTTCCTCGGCTATTCGGAACAGCAAGACCCTCGCCATCGCGATCAGGTTAGAAATGGCGACTTAGCTATGGGAGATCAGCCACGTTGTAGGGTTCTCCCCAAGCCGAGTTGTAGGGTCGACCCTGCAACTAACTTTTCTCCATGAGCGCGCGTCGATAGCACTTAATGGCGCGACATTCGCACTATGACTCCCTCGTGAGTGGAGTGATTCGCCTCAGTTTATGCGCGTTGCTGTTCGCGAGCGCGTGCGACCTCTCGCACGATCAAGCGTACGACGACAAAGACCAGAACCTCGACTACATCGTCGCGACGGTACTTCGCCCCATGTGTGGGACGACGGAGTGTCACTCGACGGAGAAGCAACAGTCGGATGACGTGTTCGATTCGGTGGAGCAGGCGAAGAAGTCGTTCAATCGCCACACCGAGCTCGTCGTTCGCTGCGAGGACTTGATGCCAACTCCGCAGGTCTCACCCTGCACGGAGGCCGCGCAGAACTCGTATCTCTACACCGTGACCGAGATGGGCGTCAGCTCGGGTGATGGCATCGGCGACATCATGCCGCTCGATCAACCGATCGGAAATGCACAGCAGGATCTGTTGATCGATTGGATCAACAACGGCGCCCTCGGCTACACCCCCGACCCGACGGACATCTGATGCGCGCCGTATTCATCACGATCATCGCGCTCGTCGCGAGCATCCGGATCGCGCATGCGTATCCGCAATTTCAATTGATCAAAGATCAAACGTGCTCGAGCTGTCACCTCTCGCCGGCGGGCGGTGGGTTGCTCTCGGAGAATGGCTACGCGGTCGCTGAATCGATCTCCCAATTCGGGACGGCGCCGGAGTTCATGTACAAGAAGGTGCCGTTGCCGGACTGGCTCCAGCTCGGCGGTGATTTCCGAGGAGCCGGCGGCTACGACGCGGCGGGCGCCAACAAAGATCCGGTCGTGTTTCCGATGCAAGCGGAGATCTACGCGCGCGCGACGTACAAGAACTTCACGCTCCACGTGACGGCCGGCCTTCGCGATCCGGAATATCAAACCGGCTCGCCGGGCTATGTCCCCGCGACGCTCGTCGGCTCGCGCGAACACTATCTGCAGTGGCAATCCGACGAAGGTTCGAGCAACGGCGTGTTCGTGCGAGTCGGCCGATTCATGCCGGTGTTCGGTCTGCGCTTCGCCGAGCATCCGTACTACGACCGGCGCTACGGCGGCACGCCGCTGTATGGCGAGACTTATGCGGCTGCGGTCGAATACGTCCAGCCGAAGTACGAAGTGCACCTGACCGGCTTCGTTCCGGATCCGTTGATCGATGCGATCGAGCTCGGCAAAGGCGCCACGCTGTATGCCGAAGCGCGGCTCGACGACAAGACCGCCGTCGGTATCGAAGGCAAGCTCGACTTCCAAGACACCGACAATCGCTACTACGGCGGCATCACCGCGAAGCGCGCGATCACCGGCGACATCCTCGCGCAAGGCGAGATCGAGTACATCCACGACGTGTTCGACGGTGGTCACGAAAATCAGCTCGTCGGCACCGCGGTCGGTTCGTATCTGATCGGCCCGGCGATGATCGATCTCGGCCTGAACTACTTCCGGCAGAAGCTCGATACGTCGCTGCTCGATCTCGAAGCGGTCGATCTGAACGTGCACTGGTTCGGCACGTCGCACCTGGAGCTGATCCTCGCGAACCGCTATCAGACGCAAGCATTCGGCGCGAATGCCGCGATCGGGCAGGCAGCGGTCTACTACTCGCTGCTCATGGTCCACTACCGGCTCTAACTACTGCGGCAGCGTAATCGTGACGGTGAGCCCACCGCCTTGACGATTCGCGAGTGCCACGCGCCCACCATGCGCTTCGGCGATCTCGCGCACCAACGCCAACCCGAGTCCGGTCCCACCGCGCTTCGTCGAATAGAACGGCAGCAGCGCGTTCTCGAGCACCGACTCGTTCATCCCCGATCCGCGATCGCTGACCTCGATCGCGACCGAGTGCGCCGCCGCGCGAATCGTCAGTCCGACATCTCCCGCCGGCGATCCCGACTCGTGCGCGTTGCGGAGCAGGTTGACCAGCGCTTGCTCGAGCTGCGCCGGATCGAACTTGCCCGACGCACTCGCGGGCACCGTCGCCACGAACTGGACCTGCGCGTGCAACCGGTCGACGAGCGCGTTCCACGACTGGACCTCGACGCGCGGCGCCGGCAACTTCGCGAACCGCGCGTAGCCCGAGATGAACTGCTCGAGGTGCTTTGCGCGTTCCGCGATCGTGGCGAAGATCCGCTCGAGCTGCTCGACCTTACCGAGCTTGACGAGCTCGTTACCGGAATGCGCGAGCGAGGCGATCGGCGCGAGCGAGTTGTTCAGCTCGTGACTGATCACGCGGATCACCTTCTTCCACGTACGCACTTCCTGGCGATGGATCTCGACGGTGAGGTGGCGCAACACGAACAGCTCATGCGCACGTCCGTTCAAGCGAAATCCGCTCCGCGCGAGGTAATAGATCTCTTCTTCACCATCGCTCTCGACGACGAACAACCCGTCGCCCCCGCGATCGACCGCCTCGCGCAGCGATTCTGGAGCCGCCTGGAGTACGTCTTCGAGCTTCAGCCCTTCGAGCCGACGCCCCGTGTTCAACAACTTTCGCGCCGACAAGTTGCCGTACACGATGTGACCACGCGGATCGCACAACAGCATCGCGACCGGCGTGTTCTGCACCATCGTGTCGAGCAACAGCTCGCGATTGACGAGCGCGCCACGTTGATCACGCAGCGTGTTCCCGAGCTCGTTGTGCGCGTCGACGAGATCCTTCATCTCGTCGTTGCGTTGCCACGACAGTGAAAACGCGAAGTCACCGTCCTTGTAACTGGAGACCGTGCCCGAGAGTGCGCGGAACATCGCGAGCAACGGCGTTGCGAACGAGCTGACCGCCCACAGCGAGATCGGCGTCATGATCACCGCCGTGATCGCGATGACGAGGATCGGGCTCGCGATCCACTCGTGCGCCGCCATCGCGCAGGCCGCAGCCATCGCGATCAACACGATCGCGCTCAGCCACAACCGCAACGCTAGCGACACCCTCATTCTTTAGCGATGTTGAGCTTCTCCATGCGCCGATACAACGCCTGACGGCTCAAGCCGAGCTCGGCGGCTGCTTGCGCGATCACGCCGTTCGCTCGGCCGAGGGCCGCTTCGATCGTCGACCGATCGAGCTCCTCGACGGGAACCGGCGCGCTCGGCAGGTTCAAGTCCGCCGCGCGCAGGTCCGTGCCGGTGGCGAGCAAGGCGGCGCGCGAGAGCACGTTCTTCAGCTCGCGAACATTGCCGGGCCAGGTATGGCGGCGCAGCGCAGCGATCGCATCCGGGGCAAGCTTCTTGTCGGCCACGAGGAAGTGGCGGGCGAGCGGCACGATATCGTCGACGCGCTCGGCGAGTGGTGGAACGCGCAGCTCGATCGTGTTTAACCGGTAGTACAGATCCTCGCGAAACGTGCCGGCTTTGATCATCGCCGGCAGATCCGCATTCGTCGCGCTGATCACGCGAACCTTGACGTGACGCTCCTTGTTGGAGCCGAGCCGTTCGAATCGACCGGTCTCGAGCACGCGCAACAACTTCATCTGCCCGGTGAGCGATAGATTGCCGATCTCGTCGAGGAACAGCGTGCCGCCATCGGCCGAATCGAACTTGCCTTCGCGCGCGCGACTCGCGCCGGTGTACGCGCCCGCTTCGGCACCGAACAGCTCGGCTTCGATCAACTCGGACGGCAACGCACCGCAGTTCAACGTGACGAACGGACCATCCTTCACGGTCGAGTTCGCCTGGACGATTTCCGCGATCTTCTCCTTGCCCGAACCGTTCGGCCCGGTGATCAACACGGCGACATCCGCACGTGCGACCTGGCAGGCGAGGGCGATCACGCGCTCCATCGCCGGATCCGCGAACACCACGTCCTTGAGGTCGTAGCGATCGGCGAGCTCTGTCGCGCGGCGATTCTCGTCGGCTTTGCGACGGGCGAGCTCGCGCCGGGTGGCTCCGAGCTCGACGAGGTTCTGCACCGTGGTGAGGAGCTTCGTGTCGTCCCACGGCTTCGCGAGATAGTCGGCGGCGCCGGCCTTCACGAGCTCGACGGCGGATTCCAACTGCGTCCACGCCGTCAGGAGGATCACCGGCATCTCGGGATGGCGCGCGCGGACCGCTCGAAACAACGCGACGCCTTCTTCACCACTCGTGGTGTCGGCGCGAAAGTTCATGTCCTGGATCACGACATCGATCGGCTCTTGCGCGAGCGCTTCGAGGCCGGCCGCGGGATCGCTCGCGCCGATCGTCTTGATGTCGCGCAACGAGAACAACACCTCGAGCGCCATCACGACGCTCGGATTGTCATCGATCACAAGCGCGGTTGGCATCAGATCGATCGCGTGGCGATGGCAGGTGGGATCGCGGCCGCGCGCAGTGCCGGGCCGAGCACGGCGATCTGACCGAGCATCCACAACACGCCGGCACCGACGGGCAGGAACTCGATCGGCAGACGTTCGATTTGATATTTGCCCATCAGCCAGAGGTTGATCGCGTACGCCAACACCATGCCGAGGATGATTCCCGCGGTGGCGAGGATGAAATTCTCGGTCTGAAAGTAACGCAGGATGTCGCCGCGCGTCGCGCCGAGTGCGCGTCTCACACCGATCTGGCGGGTGCGCTGTTGGACCCAGAAGCTCGCGAGCCCGATCACGCCGAGCGCCGTGATGATCAACAGGAACACGACGACACCACCGAGCAGCCACGCCATCGTCTTGTCCTTCTTGAAGTAGTCGTGGCGTTGATCCGTGAACGTCTGGCGCTCGAGGATGATCCGGCCCGGATCGACCTTCGTGATCACGCCATCGGCCGCCTTGAGCACCGCCTGCGCTTGCAACGGATCGACGCGCATGATGTACGCGCCGGCGTCTTCATAGCTCAGCTCGACGGGCAGGAACGACGTGTAGTACTGGCCGTTGTTGCCTTGATATTCGTTCGGTCGAGCGATGTTGTCGTAGATGCCGATGATCGTCGTCGGTTCGTCGCCCCATGCGTAGAGCGGCTTACCGAGGGCGTCTCCGTTCGGATAGAGCTTGTCCGCGGCGGCCTTCGACAACAGGATGGACGGCAGCTTCGTTGCCTTCAACGCGTCGGCGATGTTGATCATCTCTTCGCGATTGAAGTAGCGGCCGGCGATCAGCTTGCAGCCGAGGGTCTCGAACGCATCGAAGCCACCCATGTACGTCGCCGCGTTGATCGGCGCGTTCGGATCTTTCGGAATCGTCGACATGCTCGTGTTCCACGACGAGCCGCCGAACGGGATCATGTTGAGCGGCGCGACGTTCTTCACGCCGGGAATCGCCTTGAGTCCGGCGAGATCTTGGCGCGTGATCACGTCGGCGTCTTTCTTGTCGCCGATACCGGTCAGACGAACGCGCACCAGCTCTGGTTCGGCAACGCCGCTGGGCTTGTGCATGCGCGCGATCCGGCCTTGGATCAGGAACACGGCGTTACACACGATCGCGCAGGTCAACGCGATCTCGAGAACGATCAGGAGCGAGGCGGTCTTGTGACGGCGAAGCGTGTTGAGGATCGGGATCAATTGCATGGCAACGCCTCAGAGGGATTTGAGTTGAAGGGCAGGGGCGACTTGGCAACCGCGCCACGCGGGGAGAAGGCCCGCTAGCAGGCTCGCGACGACCGACACGACGAGCGTGGCGATCAACATCGACAGATCGATGTGCGCGAGGTCGCCGTAATCGCTCGCCGTCGTACGCACGACCCACAGGCCGGCCAGTGCGAGCAACAGGCCGAGGATGCCGCCGATCACGCCGATCGAGCCGGCTTCGACGAGGAGTTGCATGAAGATCGTCCGCTTGCTCGCGCCGAGCGCTCGCCGTACACCGATTTCGGACGATCGGCGAAGGAACTTCGTCAACAACAGACCGACCGTGTTGACGAGACACACGATCAAAAAGCCGAGCGCGATATACGTTTGGAGCTTCGCGTCGTCGGGCACGACCTTGTTGAAATCGAGCCACTCCATCACGTTGCGAAGCTGCACGTTCGGTGGGCGCTGATAGCGACCCGCAGCTTGTTGATCCTCGGAGTAGTGGATCAGGTAGTCGTTGTACGCGGCGAGCTTCGCGTCGCTGTCGAGCTCGACCCAGACCTGGATCCATTCGCACGGCGCGTCGAGGGCGGTCGAGTCTTCGTTCGATTCCCAGCAGTTCATGCTGCCGTCGTGGCCGAGCTTCAAGTCGCGCGACGTGGTCCACGGCAACAGGATCTGTTCGCCCTTGCCGTACTTGTCGACGTTGAGATCGTAGAAGTGCGGCGTGGGGCGCCAATCTCCGATCACGCCGGCGACGCGCATCTCGACGCCACTCACGCGGACGGTGAAGCCAACGGCGTTCGTGTTGCCGAACAGCTTTTCCGCGAGGTCCTTCGAGATCACGGCGACGCGCGCGTGCGAATCGTCATCGGCTTGCGTCCATGCGCCACCGGCGACGAACGGCACGTCGAACATCGAGAAGAATTCGTTCGTGGTCCACCGGCCATCCGTGAGGAACGGCTCGATGCCCGGGCGCTGTGGCTCGATCGGCGCACTGCCGCCGGTCATTAACGCCTGCTTGTCGGCGCGATGATCGCGGATCAGATTTTCGGCGTCCCGGCGGCTCGATTGTTCGTTCGGTTCCTGACCGAGGCGAAATCCGCGCATCGGTTTCGGATCGAGTTGGACGTAGTGAAGCACCTTGCTCTTCTGCGGGATCGGATCCGCCGACAAGATGTGGAGCAACGTCAGCGTGGTCATGCTCGCGCCGACGCCGAAGCCGATGGCGAGGATCATTAGCGTGGTGAGCGAGACGTTGCGCTTGAGGCTCCGCCGCGCGAGGTCGAGGTAGTAGCCGAACATTCAGGCGGCTCCGGTGACCGTCGAGGCATCGCGGTTCGCGCCCTTGATCAGCGCCGGTGCGCGCTCGAGATCCGTGGCTACGCCGTCGACGATATGGACGTTGCGCTGGGCTCGCGCTGCGATCTCCTGATCGTGCGTGACGATCACGACGATCGTGCCCTGCTCGTTGAGCTCCTCGAGCAACTGCATCACTTCGCGCGCCATCTGCGAATCGAGGTTGCCGGTCGGTTCGTCGGCGAGGAGCAGCGTCGGATTGCCGGCAATCGCCCGCGCGATCGCGACGCGTTGTTGTTGGCCACCCGAGAGCTCCGCCGGGAAGTGGCGCGTGCGCGAGGCGAGCCCCACGCGTTCGAGCGACTCCTCGATCCGCTTGCGACGCTCGGCGCGACCGAAGCCGCGATAGCGCAACGGCACGTCGACGTTGTCGAACAGGTTGAGATCCGGGATCAGATTGAAGCTCTGAAACACGAACCCGATCTTCTCGTTGCGCAGCTTGCTACGTGCGCGGTCGTCAAGGTTGCGGACGTCGATCCCGTCGAGCTTGTACTCGCCGCCGGTGTGCTCTTCGAGGAGGCCCGCGATGTTGAGGAACGTGGTCTTACCCGAGCCGGAGGGACCGGTGACCGCGACGAACTCGCCGGGACCGACCTCGAGCGTCAGGTCGCGTAGCGCGTGCGTTTCGACCATCTCGGTCCGGAACACTTTCGAGACATCTTTCATGTGCAGCATCGGGGGCTCCTAGTTCGCGATCCGAACGCGTGGTGCGTTGTTGAAGAGGTCTGATCCGGTGACGACGATCTGGTCACCTGGTTTCGCGCCGCCGGTGATCTCGACGGCATCGAGCGAGACGGCGCCGGTGCGAATCGCGCGACGCTCGGCGTATCCGCCGTCGACGAAGTACGCGTTGCCCGATCCGCCGGTTTGCATGAAGTCGCCGCGCTCGACCTTGATCACGTTTGCCTTCGATTCGATCAAGATCCGCGCGCTGAGGCGTTGGTTCTGGCGCAGGCCATCCGGCTTCTTGTCGCCGAACTCGATCCGGGTGGCGACGTTGCCGCCGACGACTTCCGGAGATACCGAGCGGACCTTGCCGGTGTACGTGGTGTTCGCGCTGCGAATCTCGGCGCCCATGCCGAGTGCGAGGTCGCGCGCGAACGCATCCGGCACTTGGATTTCGAGCTCGAATTGGGTCAGGTCGACGACGCTGATGATCGCGGCGTTCGCGGCGACCGACGTGCGCTGCGCGACGAGCAACTGGCCGACCTGGCCATCGAACGGCGCCTTGATCTCGAGCTCGGCCACTTGCCGTTCGAGCTCCTTCACGACCGCACGCTGGCGATCGAGGCCCTGCTTCTTCGTGCCCATATCGAAATCGAGCTCCTTGCCCGAGAGGCCGGCTTCGACCTTCGCGTGGGCGAGTGCGATGTCGGCCTTCTTCAACGCATCTTCGGAGCGGCGAAGCTCGAGCTCGGCGATCACGCCGCGTCCGTACATCTCGCGATTGATCTCGACTTCGCGAAACGCGGCTTGGCGATCGACTTCCGCCTGCGCGATCAGGCGCGATTGATTTGCGCGGCCGTGCTCGATATCGAGGCCCGCGCGACCGACGCCCGCTTCGATGCCGGCGAGCGTGGCTTGCTCTTGCACGAGGCGGCTTTGCAGCTCCGGCGAGACGATCGTGGCGAGCGATTGATCCTTCGTAACTTTGTCGCCGGCGCGAACGTGAAAATCGACGACGCCGGCCGCGATCGCGTAGAGCGTTGGAGCATTTGCCGCGACGACTTTGCCGTCGGCCACGACATCGCGAACGAGATCACCTTGCGTGACGGTCGCGATGCGCAGCCGCGATCGATCGATCGACGAGCTTGCCGCGAGCCACGCGTGGATCAGGTAGATCACACCCGCAAGGAGCCCTAGCCCCACCACACCGGTTGACACCAATCGACGCCACGGCTTGCCGACGCGCGGTTTTTTCAAGACGACGTCTTGAGCGGAGGTATCGCGGATCACGACCGCCCAATAAGCACGGTGTATGCCGCGGTAACCGCGCGGATCTACTGACTGTCCGGGTGTCCGCTCGACGCGAAAAGTGTCCGGACAGTGTCCGCGGACACTTCGCTTTAGAACAGCGTGGCTTGGATCGCCGGGAGCGACGTATCGCCGATCAGATCGTGAACGTAGACATGCGGCCACGATCGGCGCGCTTCATCGGGCAACTTGCCGTAGCGCTCGCAGTACGACCGGATCCATCGCCGCGTGTGCTCGTTCGAGTAACCACCGCCGGTGATCGGGCCGAGCTCGGGCTCGTAGCGCGCGCGAATCGCGTTGAACCGTTCGTCGCGCACGACCTTCGCGCACACCGATGCGGCTGCAACGGCCGCGTGATGATCTTCGGCGTGGTCCATCGAGACGAACTGCTCGTAGCGCGCGGCGAGTGGGCCGAACATGCGCTTGCCATCCGCGATGATCTTGTCGCACGCGGGCGCCTGCTCGATCATCTTGATCGCGACTTCGCGCTCGAGCACGTTGAGCTCGTTGCGCGCGACGCGTTCGTCGATCTCGAGATGCGAGATCTCGATCACCACGACGAACTGCGCGCGAGCCCGAACTTCGGCCGCGAGCTCGCTTCGCAACAGATGTGCATCTTCACCGGCGCCGTACGCCTTCGAATCCCGCAGACCCTTGCGCGTCAACGCGGCGGCGGCCTTCGAATCGAGTGCGACGGCGGCCATCACCATCGGACCCACGGATGGGCCACGGCCGGCTTCGTCGATCCCGAGCGTGAGCCGGTTCGGAAACTTGTTGGTCGGCCGACCCGGGACCTTGGCCTTGCGCGCCATCGCCCGGAATTTAGAGAACCGGGATCCTCCGGTCAATCGCGAATTCGCGAGGACACAAGTTCTAGGGCTCTCGCGACACCGACGTCCAGATCGAACGCCTGGACCGACGCCACGGCGCTCCAATGATCGAGTCGAGCGGCGATCGCGTGGAGCGCTTCGACGGCAGCGCGCTCGAGCGGTTCCCCGATCTCCTGATCGATGTCCGGAGCGGATCGGTAGAGTGCGTGATAGATCGCGTCCTCGGCCAGCTCGAGGCGGGGGACGTCGTTCCGGAAGAACGAATCGACGTAACCACCTTCGAGGTAACCGCGCAGATAGGCGCGTGCGCGATCGAATACACGTGACATCGCGAGGCCGATCCGATCGGCGGCAACGCGCTCGAGATCGCCGGCAACGTCCGTACCGAGCAACATGCCGAGTGCGCGGGCCGCGGCGTCGGCGGCGTGGCTGCGCTTCGCGAGATCCGCGGCCACGCGTGCTCGCCCCGCTTCGATCGCGGTTTCGAATCCGCTCGAGAGCAGCGCGATCAGATACTCGCGATCGGCCGCCGTCGCGGTGTGCGACGAAAACGGCAGGCGGCGCGGGCGCACGAGATCGAGGACCTCGCGGGCGGCCCGGTGATACAGCTCCGCCATCGCCTCCGAGAGTTGCTTGCGCTCGACGACCACGGCCTGATCGGCGAACTGCGCCGCGCTCGCGAGCAATTCATCGCGGCCCGTGCGCGCGGTCGTGACGGCGGCAGCTTCGGCGGCCGTGCTCGACGACAACGTGTGCTGGGCCTGCGCGATCACGCCGCGCAACACGCGCGCACATGCATCGCGCTTCAACGCACGTGCTTGTTGGAAGAACCGTTGTTCGAGCGCTTCGATCAGCGCGGGCCAGTTGCCACTCGTCGTGGAGGTGCGAGCCTCGCGTGCGGACACCGGCACGATCGTCTCGACGAGATCTTTCAATTCGGTCTGGATGAAGTCGACGACTTCTTTGCGTTCGTCGTCGGAGAGTTGGTCCGCCTTGTTGAGCACGCCCAACACGCGCTTGCCCTCTTCGCGGATCGAGCGCAGCGCCTTCTTCTCGGACGCTTTGCCACCCTGCGCCGCGGTGAATACCCACACCACGGCATCGGCGCGCGCGATGAATGCGCGTGCAGTCGCCTCGTGTTCCGGCTGGATCGAGTTGAGGCCCGGCGTATCGACGATGTTGATCTTCTCGAGCTGCGGCAACGGCACGAGGATCTCGACGCGATCGATCTGCTTCGCCGCGGCCGGTGTCAGCGCCTTCAGGTGCTGCATCAGCGCGTCCCAGCCAAACTCGACGGCGCTGCCATCGCGCGCGAGGATCCGTCCGCCACGCTCGCGGCCATATCGCACGACGTTGATCGTGGCGGTGGTCGGCGTGATACCGGTGGGCGCGACATCGGCGCCGATGAACGCGTTGACGAAGCTCGATTTCCCCGACGAGAACTCGCCCATCACGGTCACGAGTAGCGGTTGATCGAGGGCCGCGGCCGCGCGCGCGATCTCGCCGACGTGATGGCCGAGCTCGCGCCGGCTCGCGACGACACGTTCGAGATACGTGCACAGATCCGCGATGTCTTCCGATTTCGGCAATTCGCCGAGCTCGGCTGCCCGTGCATTCGCCAGCACCTCGCGCGCCTTCGCGTGCGTGGGTTGAACGCGCAGCGCCGAGAGCGCATAGGTTGCCGCGCGATCCGGTGGCGCGAGCTTCGCCAGCTCGACATATGCGTCGACGTCGTCGCGAGCGGCGGCGAGCTCCAACAGCGCGCGCGCCGCATCGGGCTGCGTCTTCGCCATCGCCATGCCGCGAGCGACCAAGGCCCGTGCATCGTTCGGATCCTTCGCGAGCAGGTCGTTGCCCCACTGCGCGGCCCGGATCTCGTCGCCCGCCGCGATCGCGGTCTCGACGGCCGCCCGCAGCGTGGCCACGCTCGGATCGAGGGCGAGCACGCGGTCGTAGCTCGCGAGCGCGGCGTCCAAATTACCGATCGATCGATGCGTCGCCGCGATTCGCGCATGCAGATCCGATCGCTTCGGATCGAGTTGCAGCGCCTCGAGGTAGAACACGTGCGCCTTCATCGCATCGCGTTCGGCCAGCGCCGCATCGCCCTGCGCGATCAGGATGTCCAGCTTCAGTGCGGCGCCCAACGGCGTGGTCTCCACCGCATTCGCCTCGCGCGCCTTCGCCAGCATCTCGCTCGCGCGCGCCGGCGTGCTCTCGATCAGCGCGAGTCGCCCGCTGCCCAACAGTGCGGTCGCGGTCCCGCCCGCCCGATCCAAATGTCGCGCGGCCTCGTCATATGGACCGCCGTCAGCGACGAGTGCTTCACCCAACGCCGCGCGTGCATCGACATCCGTGTTGTCCTCGACCACGGCTTTGCGAAGCTCGCGAATCGCCTTGTCGAGATCGCCGCGCCGGCGCCACGCGATGCCCAACCCGCGATATGCATCCGCGAGGATCGCCCGATCGCCGCCCGCTTCATTGATCGCGCGACCCAACGGTGCAGCCGCTTCAGTAAACCGCCCCAACTCCACGAGTGCGAGGCCAGCCCCGACCAACGCCGCCGGATCACTTCCCCGAAGGGATCGTGCCCGTTCGAACGCCTCGAAGGCGTGCTGCGGGTCACGCTGCGCCAGTCGTGCCTCGCCCAACAAGATGAGGGCTTGGCCGTGATCCGGCTTCGCGGCGAGCAGGGCTTCTAATGACTCGATCGCTCCCGTCAGCTCGCCGCGGGTCAGGAGGGTCCGGGCCTGGTTCAGTTGGTCGCGGTAGTCGTCGAGCACGAGCTCGCCGGCGAGATCGCCCAGCTTCCGCTCCAGGCGCGACCACAGGGACATACCTGCAGCCTAGCATTCCGGCCGTCAGGCATTTCGAATCCATCGGGCAGTTGGCTTAGAATTCAGAACATGGGGAGACTAGTCTGGGCTGCCGCATTGGCAGCCATGGGGTGCGGTAATGCCACCGGACCTTCGGTTCCTGACGCCGAGTCGCGAACGCTCGAGAGTATTCAGGTCACCGGAAAATCGAAGCTGAGTTGGTCGCTGACGACCCAGTTGACGGCGACGGCGATGTTTTCGGACGGCAAGACGCTCGACATCACGCCGAACGTGTCGTGGTCGAGCAGCACCGATTCGATTGCAACCGTCGCCGCCGATGGCACCGTCACCGCGGTTGGCGAGGGCGATACGATGATCCAGGCATCGTACGAAGGGCAAGACGGCTCGCTCACGTTCCACGTGTCGATGCCGACGCTGTTGGTTAGCAGCTTCTCGACGAGTCGGATCGATGCGTTTCCTGCGAACGCGAGCGGAAACGTCGCGCCGATACGTTCTATCGTCGGTGCAACCAACACCACGCTGTCCGCTCCGTTCCAGCTCGCCGTGCAAGGCAATGAGCTGTTTGTCGCCGACCAAAGTGCACGTGCGATCGATGTGTTTCCGATCGATGCATCCGGCGATGTCGCACCAACGCGTCGCATCCTCGGTGCGTTGACGACGATGAGCTCGACGTCGGGCGTCATCGTCACCGACACCGAAATCTTTGTCGGAGACCAGACCGCGAACATTCTCGTGTTCGACAAGAACGCGAACGGCAACAACACGGTAGCTCCGACGCGAACGATCAAGGTGTCGGATGCGACGAGCTCGTTGACGCAATCGCTCGCGATGACGATCTACAACAACGAGCTCTACGTCGGAAACGCGTCGAGCTCCTCGATCTACGTCATCCCTCCCACTAGCACTGGCGCGGTGACTGCAACGCGCTCTATCTCGAACTCGACGTTTCTCAACTCTCCGTACGGTTTGGGAGTCATCAACGGCGAGCTCTTCGTGTCGAGCGCGAACACCAGTTCGATGGAAGCATACGATCCGCAATTCTCGTCGACATTTCCGTATCGACGCATCGGAGGAGCCTCGACGCTACTCGGAGCTCCCTACGGTTTCGTCGGCTTTGGCACGATGCTCTACACCGCCAACTATTCGACGAACTCGATCCAGGTCTTCCGTTTGACAGCCGATGGCGATGTCGCGCCCATCACGACGATCACGGGTGCGGCCACAAAGCTCTCTGGATCGATCGGCATTGCGATCATTGGAGTGGACGAATGAAGGCCCTCGTACTGGTCCTCGGTCTCGCGGCGTGCGGAAAAGTCGCCCTCGCACCCGATGCGAACACAGATGCACCGCTAAAAGATGCTCTCGCGTGTAACGCCGACGAGACCGTCTGTTCTGGGGCCTGCGTGGCGACGCAGACCGATAACGACAACTGCGGTGGCTGCGGCCTCGCGTGTTCGGATTCCTCGACGTGCACGGCGGGTCATTGCATCAACCACTCTGGATCGTGCTCGACGATCCACGCATTCGATTCAACGATGCCGTCAGGGCCGTACACACTGCTCGGTGGCGTCGAGGTGTTTTGCGATATGGACACCACCGACGACAACGCACGTCAGTATGAAGGTCTCTACTACGCCGTGTTCAACAACGTGACGGCGGGATACACGATCGTGTCCGCTGCGAATCTCCAAAACGCGACGATGCAGAAGGCGTTCATCTACCTCTACAACAAGCAGCATGGCTTGAACTTGCTCGCGGGATTCACCAACGTGAATTGCTGCCTCAAGCAATCGACCACCGCCGATGCGACGTTCCTCGCGCTCAAAGGTGGCAACGTCTTCTTGGCGACGACCGCCGACGCTCAGTCGTGCAACCTGAATGCGCCGTCACAGGCTCATTTCCAGATCAACGGCAACGGCGGCATCTACTCCGGGATGACGTTAGCCGACACGTTCTTCACGACCAATCCGGCGTCGACGGTGGCGGGGTGTTCGGACAACGCGAACGCAGCGATGTTCTGGAAGCGCCACTGATTAGCGCGAGCCGGTGAACGTCGCTGGCGTGTGACGCAGGCCCATGCCGAGGTTCATCTCGGCATCCCACGTTCCTTCCGTCATCCGATCGGCGACACCATCGCCATCATCGTCGACGAGCCGCGTCTCACCCGACGCGAAGTGGAACACGTCGATGCGAAGGTCCGAGAACTTCGCGTGCACCGTGTTCACGAGCGCATCGACGCCACCCTGACAGATCGACTCGAGCTCCGACTCGTGACCGACACACACACCGAGCACGCACTTGCTCGCGACCTGCTGCGCGAGGTGCGGACAGTTCATCGCGTTCGACAACGTGTCGTGAATATCCGAACCCGTGTTCGCCTTCACGATCGCGTTGATGCCCTGCCACGCGTACTCGCCGTAGTTCAGGCCGAAGTGCTCGTCACCGATCGCGAGGTTGCCACCTTCGTTGAGCGTCACGTCGGGCGTTTGCGTCAGGATGTCCGCCACGAGGCCGGTGAACGGCACCTTGATGTCGAGACCCGTCGGCGACAGATCGAGCATCGTGAGCGTGTGCGTGGCCTGATTCGGCGCGAGCAGGAAATTCGAATCGAGCGAGAAGTTCGACAGCGCGGTGTCCGCGAGCGCCGCGAGGTCACCCGCGTATTCCGTGATCGGCTTGCCGAGGATCTTCACCTTGTTGATCTCGTCGGCGACCCAGCCTTCGAGCTTGTCTTTGATGACGCCGGGAATGACGCTGTAGAGCGTCGCGACCGCGGGCACGCCGGCTTGATCGGCGAGCGTGATCAACGCGTGCGCGGGATTCGTCGAGAAGTCGCGCAGCGCGGCGACAACGGCCTCGGCTTGTTGCGGGAGGATCGCTTCGACCGTCAGATCGACCTTGGACTGGATCGCGTACGGACCCTTGTCGGGGTTCTGCGGGACCGGATTGTCCTGCGAGCCATCACCCCACGGGTTGTCCGAATCGCCACCACTCGGAGTGCCGGGATCCATCGACGACGGCGACGACGTGCAGGCAGCGACCAAGACGGAAGCGATGGCGAGCTTCATGGCCCGCCTATTCAGCACGGCCAGTGCCAGCCCGATCGGACGTCAACTACGCGAAAGGAAACCAGGAAACTCGAGTTGCCAGGGCCCTCGATCCCTCAGGTGCCCACACTAATTATCGGTGGGTAGCTCGGTCACCCAGATGCCTTCGCGGAGCTGGCGAAGCGCGGAGGTGGCGGCGCGGATCTGGTCGATTTGCGCGGAGGTGGCCGACTTCATCTCTTCGACCGCGCTACCGCGATCGCGACGTTCGGAGAGCGTGCGCTCGAGGATTTCGTTGATGCCCTTGTAGAGCGTGTTGCCCGCGTTCGACACGAACTCCGACAGGCGCTTGCCGAAATCATCGATGACCTTGTCGAAGTGCGGCTTCATCGCTTCGGCCGCGCCGAGGATCGCCGCCGGCATTTTTTCTTTGGCTTGGATCCGGATGTCGCCCGCGATCTTCGACTTCAAGATCACGGCGAGGATCGGTGCCGCCAACGTCAGGAGGCCACCCGCGAGCGCGTTCACGAACAGCATCACAGTAGTGCCGAGCGCACCGACCGCATAGATGCCGACGTCGTACTTGAACGAATCGACCGTGATGTCGACTTGCGTGTCACCCGGACCGAGCCGCTCGGCGAGCGTGGCAGCCGCAGCCTCGACGTTTTCGTTCGTGATCTGGATGACCTCTTCGGCGAGGTGCTCGAGCATCGCCGCGAGCTTGGCACCCTCGACTTCCGCCCACTCCTTGAACTTGTCCTCGATGAACGCCGGCAAGTAGGCCTTCACGTCATCGGCATCGACCGCATCGATCTGATGCGGCAGCGCTTGGACGAACGTCTTCGCGAACGCCTCGAGATCGAGCGCGACTTGGTTCTTGATCGAATTCGCATCCGCTTCGATCCGAACATGAAGCTCGTCGAGCTTGCGCTTCGATGCATCGAGTTGCTCGCGCACCGCCGTGATTCGCTCTTGGAGCTGCGTCATGTCGAGGTCGTACGCGCGCATGCGCACGCCGAGGTTCGCCTCGAGATACGCCGCCGTGCGTGCAGCATCCGCGGCCGCGTTGTCGAGGATCGTCTGCGCGCGATCGCGAGCCAGGAATCGCTCGAGATACGCCATCAGCTCGGGCATTCCCGACGCCGAATCTTTCGACTTCGCCCAGTCCTTTGCCGAGAGCGGGAACACGACCGGCTCGGCCGTGATCGACTTCAGGCCTTCACGCACGTAGTCGACGACCGCCGAACGCTCGTCGGCGTTCAAGAGATCCATCTTGCCCAACACGAAGATCAGGCGATCACGTGCGGCTTCCAATACGCGCGAGCGTAGGAACTCGCGCTCCGAATCCTTGAGCGCTTGGCCCGCATCCAACAAGAACACGACGGCATCCGCGCGCGGCACGTAGCCGTACGTGACTTCGGCGCGTTGCTCGTTGAGGTCGTTGACTCCCGGCGTGTCGACGAGGACGACGTTGTTCTGGAGCAACTCCGATGGATACCCGAGCTCGACATACGCGACTTCACTCGCGTGACCGCCGGCGACCGTCACCCATTCTTTGAGGGCGGACGGATCGAGGAACTTCGATTCGCCCGACGTCAGCACGACGCGCGCGGTGGGATTCGGCGCGAACACGACGTGATTGATCGACGCGGTGGTCGGCGTGATTCCCGTCGGCAGCACGTCCAACCCGAGCAGCGAGTTCACGAACGTGGACTTGCCGTGGTTGAACTCGCCGAGCACGACGAGGTGGAATCGCTCCGCCTCGAGCTTCGGGATCCGGGTGGTGCGGATATCGCGGGCGAGCGTCACCATGCCGACGGAATCGGCGACATCGGCGAGCTGCGTGAACCGCGCGATGATCTCGCGCTTCGCTGATTTGTGATGGTCGAGGAGGATCATCAGAACACGCTGATCAGGTCGCCGACCTGCTTGTCGACATCGGGGAGGGAGAGCTTACCGGTGAGGTCTTGCCCGGTGAGCTGCGCGTAGAGCGCCGAATCCGCGAACAGACGCAACGCCTGCACGCGCTTGGGAACGTATGGATGCGAGCGGAACAGCTCGGCGTAGCGACCGATGCCCTTCTTCACGTCCGGCAGGCCCTTGAGATATTCCTGCGCGTTGAACGCGCTGCCTTTATCGAGGCCGAGCTCGAGCTTCACGAGCGCTTCGAGCGTCTTGTCGACGTCGCGCACCGCGATCAGAGACGCGCGATCACACGTGACTTCGGCGCGACGCGACCACGCCTGCAGCGTCATGATCGCCGGCTGGATGATCCAGCGGACGAAGAACGCGGCCGACGTGTTGAGGTAGTGCAGCGCTGTCGTGAACAAGATGTGATTGTTCTGGATATGCGCGAGCTCGTGCGCGATCGCGGCGACGAGCTCGGTGTCGTCGAGCTTTTCAGCGAGCTCGAGATTCACGATCAGGTGCGGCGAATCTTCGGTGCCGAGCACCTTCACCTTGATGCTCGTGTTCGGCGCCGCGAACACCGCCGGCATCCGCACGTCCAACATCCCGGCGGCCTTCTTGGTGGCGGCCCACACCCGCGGAAATTGCGAGTCGTTGACCTTCACCGCGGTGCCGAGCAGCTCGGTGCGCGCGACGTCCTTCCACAACCGCGTGGTCGCTTCGAGCGCGATCGTCACCGGCCGCGCGAACCCGAGCGTGCGACGAAATCGCTGCTCGCCGGAGTACGCGTAGGCGGCACCGAGCCGCGCACTCGCCTCCATTTGACCGCGTCGCTGCGCGAGCCAGCGCGGGAAGTCGAAGTCGACACCGACTGAGGACATGCAGGAGTTATAGCGCGCGTTTCGCGATCCTGCGGCGGGCGAGGGCGAGGAACGCGATACCGAGCACTACGGCGAACCACAACGTGGCCACCCGCGTGAGCAAGGTGGCGGCAACCGCACTCGCGCGATCGAAGTGTGCCGCACCGTCGACCAGCGCGACCGTCATGGCACCTTCGGTGACACCTAGCCCGCCGGGTAGGAATGACAGCGCGCCGGCGATGGTTGTCCCTGCATAGATCACGACCGCGAGTCCGAGATCCACGTGCATTCCCGGGAACGCATTACAGATCAATGCAAACCCGACGCACTCGCATGCCCAGGCCGGAATCGCGATCAGCGTCGCGACGACGAGCGGCACGGGTTTGCAAAGCAGGACCAAGTTGTCGAGCGTCTCGAGGAGCGGCGTGCGCAACCCGCGCAACTTCGTTGGCCGGGTGACCATGTGGATGAGTGCACGGGTCGGTCGCGGCCACGCGATGAGGAGCAGACCGAAGGCGATCAACGCACCCGCGATCGCGACGAGAGTCGGATCCACGCCGTACTGGGCGACGCCGATCACCGCGAGCACGAGCAACGCGATCAGGTCCGTCACGCGTTCCGCGACGACGATCGGGGCCGTGCGCGGCGCCGGGATATCGTGCATTTCGCGCAGCAGGTAGCTCTTCACGAGCTCGCCCAACTTGGCCGGCGTGATCGATAGCGACAGGCCGGCGCCGAATACGAGCGCGCTCGAGGTAGTGGGAACGCGCACCTCTTGCCGTCGGAGATAGATCTCCCAGCGCACGAACCGGAGGACGTAGTTCGCGAGTGCGAGGCCGAGCGCCGCGAAAAACGCCCACCACCCGAACCCCGTGAGCCGGTCGCCCAGGTGGCGGACATCGCCCACCATCGAGAACGCTGCGACGGCAATGACCAAAGCGATCGCGAACCACAACCACGCGCGACGCTTGTGTTCCAAGGCGCGCAACATTAGCCTGGATCCATGGCGCACTCGATCTTGGTAGTGGACGATGATCCCGAGATCGTCACGTTGCTGAGCACGCGGCTCACGCGTCGCGGCTACAAGGTCAACACCGCGAGCGACGGCACCCGCGCGATCGAGCTGGCCAAGCGCGAGCTGCCGGACCTGATCCTGCTCGACGTGATGATGCCGGGCAAATCCGGGTGGGAAGTCGCGCGCGCGCTGAAGCAGGATCCGGTCACGCAGGGCGTGAAGATCATGATGGTCACCGCGATCGGCGAGAAGACGAACGAGATCACCGCACCGATCTACGGAGCGGACGCGCACATCGACAAACCGTTCGAGTTCGAAAACCTCGAAGCGAAGATCAAAGACCTACTGACCTAGCAGCTTGGCTTTCGCCTTCGCGTAGGTCGGGCTCTTCGAGTCGACGATCGCTTCGACGCGGCGGAGCTTCTCCTTCGCATCGCTCGGATTCGAGTCGAACTCTTTCATCGCGTCCTGATAGATCTGACGCGCGGCCGACTCGAGCTTGTCTTTGACGATCTTGAGATTGCCGTCGCTGCCCGCACCGAGCGCTTCGGCGGTCTGCACCGCGGTGTGCGCCTTCTCGAACTCCTGTGAGCCCGAGAAGCTGATCGCGGCTTTCGGCGCGACGGTCCTCAACTTCTCTTCGATGTCGTCCTTGAAGTGACCACCGAGCTGCGCGTCGAAGTTCTTCGCCTTGACGAGGTTGTCGAACGCTTCGGTCGCCTTCGCACCCGGGACCATGCCGTTGTTGAACGCTTTGCCGAACGCGACGAGGCTGCTCGCCTTGCGCTTGTAGGTCGTCGCGTCGTCGCCATCGGCGCTGCCGGCCGCGCTCTTGTAGAGATCGGCGGCGGCTTGGAACTTCTTCTCGCGATAGAGCGCATCGGCCCGGTCGCTCGGATCGGCGACGGCGACGCGCTGTTTCGGCGGATCCTGTTTCGGCGGATCGTTCTTCGGCGGCGGCGGATCTTTCTTCACCGTCTGCGGCACGCGCGCTTGCTGCGGCTGCTGCTTCGGTTGCTGCTTCGGCGGATCGACCTTCGGCGGATCCTGCTTCGGCGGATCTTGTTTCGGCGGCGGCGTCTGCGCGACGACTTGCTTCGGCGGATCGACCTTCGGCGGATCGACCTTCGGCGGATCTTGTTTCGGCGGCGGCGTTTGCGCGACCGGCGGAGTCGGCGGCGGGGTCTGTTGCGCCTGCTGCGTCGGAGGGGGTGGGGTTGGCGTGATCGGCGTGACTTTGGGCTGCGGCGTCGCGGAGCCCGCGCCCGTCGTGGCGACCGGCTGCGGCTTCTTGTCTTTGTCCGATCCACCCGACTTCACGATCGCGAGCGTCACGATCGCAGCGACGACCACCACGCCGCCAAGGGCGAGGATGTACTTCGTCTTCTGCGTCATCGGCTGCGTCGACGAATACCGCTGCGGCGGCTGCGGTCCCGAGCCGTACGCGATCGGCTGCACGTGTGCCGTCGACAGATCGCCGCGCTTGTTCTGCCCGGCGATGATCATCTGCGCGTGAACCGAGTGCGGCGGGATTTCCTGCGCCTGCGGATACTGGCCGTTCACCTGCGCGTTCGCGTAGAGCGTTGCCGCCATCGCGGCGTGGTTATTCGGCGGCACCGCCTGACCCGGTAGCGTGGTCGGCATGATGTTGTCGATCCGGATCGGCTCCGCGGCGAGCAACGTCGGCGATTGCGGTCCGGACTGGATCCCAGGGCGCGCGGCCGGCGTCATCTGCGGCATCGGCAGCGTCGACGACGGCACTGGAATCGGCCCGGGCGTGCCCTGTGGTTGCGTGGACGGATACGCGGGCGGCTGGCTCATCGTGCGCGCGCGCAACGGCGTCGGCGGCGGCAAGGTCTTCGGTCTCGAGTACGACCGTGAATTCCCCTGGAGATGGGGCGGTGGCTGGGTCGCCGGGCGTTGCAACGCGGGCGAGTCCGTCGCGAGCTCGACATCGATCGAGTCGATCGCTTCGAACGACGCACGCGGCGACGGCAGCGGCTCCTCGATCATCGGTTCGGAGGCACGCGAGCGCAGTGGCTTGCCGGCGACCGTCGACATCTCGTCGTCGTCGGAATCGAAGCCGTTCGCTTGCGAGCCGCGCGGGATCGGCGACTCCGCGACGATGAAATCGAAGCGGAACGTGGTGTTGCCGATCTCGATCACGTCACCGTTCGCGAGCATGAACGGGTTGTCCTCGAGGTTGCCGTTCACGACGGTGCCGTTGCCCGAGCCGCGATCGACGATCACCCACGAGCCGGCTTCGTTGCGCAGATCGAAGTGCTTGCGCGAGACCGCGATATCGGTGAGCACGATGTCGTTATCGAGACCGCGGCCGATCGTGTACTGCTTGCCGGCGATGATCGACGTGACGAGACCCGTGTCATTTCCACCCGTGATCACGAGCTGCGCGGGCGGAAGGATCGGCGGCGTGACGAGCTGACCGTTGCCTTCGTCGACCGTGGATTCTTCGACCGCGGCGGCCGTATTGCGGGTCACATTCGTCGTGGCTTGCGGACGACGTGGAGGCGCATCGAATCCGAGCGCGCGCATCTTGTCGGCGACTTCGCCTTGCTCGACCGTGGTCGACGCTTCGTCACCCCACTGATCGGCTTCGATCGTGGTTTTTTCGTCGTCGTCCGAAAAGGCCTTCTTCGGCACAACGTGTGGCGATACACGCTGCGGCCCGCCAGTGTGGGGAGCCCGGCCCATCGCTGTAATTGTACGGGGCTAAAACTCATGGATCAATGACACCACTTCCCAGGTCAGCCCCACTGTCCTACCTTTCACCCCATGGCGAGCGTCGTCGAGCACGTGCTGCAACCCAGCAAGATCATCGGCATTGGGGTGAATTATCGGGCTCACGCGCAGGAAATGGGGAAGGGTCTGCCGAGTGAACCTCTGATGTTTTTAAAGCCGCCGTCGTCGATTATTCGGCCCGGCGAGCCGATTCACCGGCCGGAGGGGTTCGAGCGGGTCGATTTCGAAGGCGAGCTCGGCGTGGTGATCGGGCAGCGCTGCGCGCGTGTCGAGCGCGCGAAGGCGTTGGACATGGTGCTCGGCTACACGATCGTCAACGACGTCACCGTGCGCGATCTGCAGAAGAAAGACGGGCAGTGGGCGCGCGCGAAGGGCTTCGACACGTTCTGTCCCGTCGGACCGCGGATCGTCGCCGGGTTGGATCCGCGGAACCTGAAGCTCGTCACGCGCGTGAACGGTGACGTGAAGCAAGATTCGTCGACGGCGGACATGGTGCACGACGTCGCCGCGCTGATCGCGTTCTGCTCGCAGTACATGACGCTCGAAGCCGGCGACTTGATCTCGACGGGCACGCCTGCCGGCGTCGGTAACCTCGATCCCGGTGATGTCGTCGAGGTCGAGATCGAAGGCATCGGCGTGCTCTCGAATCCGGTGATCGCGCGGCCGTGAAGCTGATCGGGCTCGGCGGAAACGTCGGCGACGTGCGCGTCACGTTCGAGCGTGCGCGCGAGGCGATCGAGCAGTTGGGCCGAGTGCGGTCGGCGCCGCTGTATCGGACCGCGGCGATCGGTCCCGTACAGCCGGATTATCTGAACAGCGTGTTGTCGCTGCAGTTCGACGGGCAGCCGATCGAGCTCCTCTCGACGCTGTTGGAGATCGAGCGCCTCCTCGGACGTGATCGCTCGCGTGAAGTCCGATGGGGTCCCCGCACGATCGATCTCGATATCTTGGTGTTCGACGACCGCGTGATCGATACGCCGGAGCTGCGCGTGCCGCATCCGCGGATGTTCGAGCGCAGGTTCGTGCTCGAGCCGATGTTAGAGCTCGTCGGGGATATCTCGATCGGCGGGCGCCGGCTCAACGAGTGGTTGGCGGCCGCGCCTGCGGAAGTTGTCGAATTGGTGGCGAGCAGCTGGTAGTACGAGCGGATGCGTTGGTGGCTGCTCGTGATGGTGCTCGGTTGCGATGCCGGGAAGAAGCCGGATTGGGCGGAGCGAGCGCTCGATTGCGCGCTGACCGCGATCGATGATCACGGACACAGTACGGAGACCGCGTTCGATTCGTTGCGCGTGCTCGCGCCGCGAGAGGTCCAGCTTCGCGTGTTGCGACGCGCGCGCGAGAAGCTGAAGGATCCGACGAATCAGGTCCGGGTTGCTGTCGAGCTCGCGCGTCTCGGTGAGCGCGATGCCGCGAAGGCGTCCGCGCTCGATGCGGTGGATCACATCGACAAGGAACGCAGCCTCGACGAAGAATGGATCGAGCAGACCGCGGCGTTCGCGCTCGCGTGGGCCGGCGATCCGGTGAAGGCACACCAGATCGTGGGGCTGGATCGGATGACCGAGCTCGTGATCGCGGAAGGTGCGGCGCGATCCGGTGACGTGAAGAGCGGTGAAGATGCACTCGCGGCGGCGAAGTCGTATTCGGGCGAGCTCCCGATGACCGAGCGCGCGCAGTTGGCCGCCGACGAGCTGTTGCTCCACGGACCTGCGGCAGCGCGTGCCGTCGAGGCGAACGATGCGAATCCGCTCGATCACCTGTACGTCGCGTTGACGGTGTTGCGGGTTGCCGTCGAGACGAAGCACTCGACCGACGAAGCCCTTCGCGATGCGAACGACGTCATGACGATGGTTTCGGCGGCAGCGGCGAATGGGTTACTGCCGCACGAGCTCGATTATCAGGCGCAGCTCTACAGCATGCGCGAAGCGTTGAACACGTACACCGAAGAGCTCGGCGATTATCCGCGCGCGAAGGATCTGCGTGACAACATCGCGCGCGAGACATCCGATCCGAAGGTGCTGACGCAGCTCGCGTTCGATGCGCTCGCGAAGAAGCATGTCGAAGACGCGGATCGCTATCTCGCGAAGCTCGCGCATCCGCCGGTCGAGCTCGCGATCGCGCGCGTGATCGCGAGCGGTCAGGTTCCGGCACCCGAGCTCGAAGGTGTCGATCCGTTGGACCGCGGCGTCACGGAGCTCTTCGTATGGCAGGCCTTGGCGGCGCGCCAGGTGCCGATGGATGCGTTCGCGACCGCGTTCTGCCGCACGCGCTGAAATCGCGCAGTGTGCAGGTGGTAGGTCGGGGTGGTTTGGTGCGTAAGTCCGCGCTAACTCGAAGCTGTCACACTCGCCGGCCAATCGACTGGCCACGGTCGTGCCAGTGCAACTGGTTGTGGTCACGTCGGAATCGGAACGGCACGGCCGATGCTCTAGGAGCTGCTCATGTCGAGATGGGCGCTCATCGCAGCAATCATCATCGCGGAAGGGGCCGGGGCAGGACGGGCGGTTGCGAGTCCGAAGGTCACGACGACCGACGTCAACAGCGCTCGCGAATTGCGCGCGGGATCCACGGACGTGATCGCGCACGATCTCGCGAAGAAGCTCGCGACCGCGGCGTGCAGTGATTGTCGGGTCGATGCATCGGTGACGAAGCTCGTCGTCGAGCAAACGACCGAGGGCACGTCGGTGATGGCCGATATTCACCTGACGGTGACGGACGAGCACGGCGTGATCATTTCGATGGTTTCGGGACAATCGCGCGCGGTTGCTCGCCGGGAGAAGGTCGCGACGCTTCGCGATGAAGCGCTCCACGGTGCGATCTCGAGTGCGTCGCCGAAGATCACGCGCGTGCTCGCGACTCACAAGCCGGCGCCGAAGCTCGACGTCACGCGGTTCGCGATCAAGTAGTCCACCAGCGACGAACACGTTCGATCGCCGAGGTGCGGGGCAGGCCTGATGGCAGCGTGTCGAGGAATGCGCGGCCGTATTGGCGGATTACGATGCGCGAATCGAGGATCGCGACGATGCCGCGGTCGTCGCGCCGGCGGATCAACCGACCGAAGCCTTGCTTGAGTGCGAGGGCGGCGGCGGGCAGTTGCAGCTTGTCGAACGGATCGTGACCGGCCTCGGCGTGCGCTTGCATGCGTGCGGCGATCAGTGGATCCGTGTGCGGCGAAAACGGCAGCTTGTCGATCACGACGAGGCTCAGCGCATCGCCGGGGACATCAACGCCTTCCCAGAACGAGCTCGTGCCGAGGAGGACGGCGTTCGGGGTCGCGCGAAAGCGATCGACGAGCGTTGCCGTCGGCGCATCGCCTTGGACGAGCGTGGGATAGGGCAGGCCTTGGAGTTGTGCGGCCGCTTCACGTAACGCGCGATGCGACGTGAACAAGAGAAACGCGCGGCCCTTCGTGACATCGAGCAATTCGCGCGTGCGATTCGCGGCCGCGGCAGCAAACGGCTCGGTGTTCGGCGGGGGCAGATCACGCGGCAGGTAGAGGATCGCTTGCTTCGAGTAGTCGAACGGCGAGGGCACGATCAGCTCGTCGGTGTCGTCGAGGCCGAGCCGCGCGCGCTGATACGAGAAGTCGGGTGCCGTGGTCACGCGGTGATCGAGTTGGTCCGCGGTCGTGATCAGCGGCTGAACCGCATCGGTGCCGGTGAGCGTGCCAGTCGCGAGCTTGACCGCGGGGGCTGTCGCGAGCGTGGCACTCGTGAAGATCGTGATCGGTCCCGAGCGCGTGACGTGACGGCGCACGAGATCCGCGACGTCGATCGGCGACGCCGACAACGTGGTGCCCGACGCGCGTGCTTCACCCCAGTACACGTACGACTTGTCGCGTTGCTCGGCGATCATCGCGAGGTCGTCGCGAATCGACCGCGCGCGGCGAGCCAGACCGGCGAGTGCGGCACGCGAACCAGCCCGCGTATCCTCTTCCTCGTCGGGAGATGGCTCGGATTCCGACTCCGCGGCACGCGCCAGATCTTCGAGCGCGTTATCGAGCCGGAACCACGCGTTCTGGCGATCCGGATGATCGAACACGTTATCCGGCAGCGGCACGCGGGTCTCGGTATCCGCGATCAGCTCGCTGCGCAGCGACGCGAACATCGCGATCGCCGCGCGCTCCACGGTCGCGATCGTGTCGTCACTCGCGCGGCCGGTCCACAACGGCATGTGCGCGAGCGCGACGTGAGCATCGCGCACGAGCAACTGGATCGCGTGATTCGAGACGCGCGCACCGAAGTGTTCCGTGGCGACGTCCTCGAGTTGGTGCGCCTCGTCGAAGATCACCGCATCGTGCTCCGGCAGCACGCGACCGCCTCCAGCCCGGAGCGCGCGATCGGCAAAGTAGAGATGGTGATTGACGAGGATCAGCTGCGCCTTTTCGGCGAGCCGCCGCGCCTGCGTGACGAAGCACCGCTCGAAGTACGGACAGCGCGGACCGATGCGGGCATCCGGCGTGGTCGTGATCTCGGACCACAGCGGTGCCGATTCACCGAGCCACTCGACCTCGCTGCGATCGCCGGTTTGCGACGACGAGGCCCATTCGATCAGCTCTGGAAGCACGTCGGCCGGCTGATCCGTGAACAGCGGCAACGAGCGCCCGCGCGACGATGCTTCGGCGAGCTTGCGCCGGCACACGTAATTCGACACGCCCTTCAACACGACCGCGTCGAACGGCTGCGGGATCAGCTCGCGCAAGAGCGGCAGATCGTGGCGCGCGATCTGATCCTGGAGCGCGCGCGTTCCCGTCGAGACGATCACGCGCTTGCCCGATAGGATCGCGGGCACGAGATACGCGAGCGTCTTGCCCGTGCCGGTCCCGGCCTCGACGATCAGCGAGCGATTGTCCTCGAGCGCACGCGCGACGGCCGCGGACATGGCGCGTTGCTCGGGCCGATCCTCGTAGTGAGGAATCGCGCGCGCTAACGCTCCATCCGGCTCGAGGATCATTTGCTGCGAGAGGCCTTCTCGTCGTGACCGCTCGTGCCGAAGCGGCGGGCGAGCTCCGCTGCAATCTTCGAGAATGGAATCTTGCGCGCGGTGAGGCCGACCATCATGTGAAACAAGAGATCCGCGGCTTCGTAGATCACCTTATCGTCGGGGCCCTCGGGCAACTCGGCGACGAGCTCGCGCTGTTCTTCCTCGATCTTCGAGATGATTTTCGGGATGCCCTTGTCGAGCAGCGACTTCGTATAACTCTTCTCGCCCGTCGACGAATCGCGTCGCGACTGCAGGATCCGATCGAGCTTCTCGAGGATCGTCACGTCGCCGATGCCGTCATCTTGCGTGCCGTCATCGAGCTCGAAGAAGCACGTGGGCGCGCCGGTGTGACACGCCGGACCTGCAGGCCGAACGCGCGCGAGCAGACAATCGTGATCGCAATCGCCACGCAGCTCGACGAGCGCGAGCGTGTTGCCACTGGTCTCGCCCTTCTTCCACAGCGCTTGGCGCGAGCGCGACCAGAAGTGAACGATGCCGGTCTCGCGCGTGAGCTGCAGCGCTTCGGCGTTCATCCACGCCATCATCAACACCGTGCCGCGGTCCGCATCCTGGACGATGCACGGCACCAGGCCATCACCGTCGAGCTTCGGCGTGATCACCGCCCTACATTCGACGACGCGGATCGCGCTGTCAACTTCGGACTGGGATCCCGCGTGCGGCCAAGTGGCGCTTCGCTTCGCCGATCGTGTGCTGGCCGAAATGGAAGATGCTCGCGGCGAGCACGGCATCTGCCCCGGCGACCAGGCCATCTGCCAGATCGTCGAGCTTGCCGACGCCACCGGAGGCGATCACCGGGATCGAGACACGCGAGATCGCTCGGATCAGCTCCAGGTCGTAGCCCTTGCCCGTGCCATCGCGATCCATGCTCGTGACCAGGAGCTCGCCGGCTCCAAGTTGTTCGCAGCGCACGGCCCATTCGATCGCGTCGAGGCCTTCTGGCGTGCGGCCACCGTGGCTGAACACTTCCCAGTGATCGCCGGTGCGCTTCGCATCGATCGCGACGACGATCGCTTGGTTGCCGAACCGCGCGGAGATGTCGGCGACGAGTTGGGGCGTGCGAATCGCGGCCGTGTTGATCGCGATCTTGTCGGCGCCCGCGAGGAGCAGCTTTTCGGCATCGGCGACCGAGCGCACGCCGCCGCCGACGGTCAGCGGTGCGAACATCTGATCGGCCGTGCGCGCGACGACATCGACAAGCGTCGACCGACCTTCCGGTGACGCGCTGATATCGAGGAAGCAGACTTCATCGGCACCTTGCGCGTCGTACGCGGCGGCCTGCTCGACGGGATCGCCGGCATCGCGCAACTCGAGGAAGTTGATGCCCTTCACGACGCGACCGTCTTTGACGTCGAGGCACGGGATGATCCGGCGCGCCAACATCAGTGACAGACCTGCGCGGCTTCGGCGACGGTGAAGTGCTTGTCGTAGATCGCGCGACCGACGACAACGGCGGCGATGCCCGCTTCGCGAAGTGCGCGTAGGTGATCGAGCGAGCCGACGCCACCGGACGCGATCACTTCGCACGACACGGCACGCGCGAGTTGGACGGTCGCGTCGACGTTTGGACCGACGTGGAGGCCATCCCGCGAGACGTCCGTGTAGAGCAATGCGGCGGCGCCCCAGTCGCTCGCGCGTTGGCCGAGTGCAATCGCCGTGACATTGCCGGTGGCGGTCCAGCCATCGACGGCGACGACACCATCACGCGCGTCGACGGCAACGATGATCTGGTTCGGATACGCGCGGCACGCGGCCTCGACGAGCTCCGGCGATTTCACGGCGGCGGTGCCGAGCACCACGAACGATGCGCCGAGTCCGATCACCGCATCGATCGCGGCGCGATCGCGAATGCCACCGCCGACCTCGACGGGAATCGGGCAGCGTTGGACGATCTCGCGGATCAGTGCGTGCTGTTGGGGCGAGCCCGCGAACGCGCCATCGAGATCGACGACGTGCAGGCGATCCGCGCCATCGCGTGCGAGCTGCGCGACGAGCTCGGTCGGGTTCGTCGAGAAGATCGTCGCACGATCGCGCCGGCCTTCTTCGAGCCGAACGGCATTGCCGCCGAGCAGATCGATCGCGGGATAGAGCTTCATGCCGTGAACGCTTTCAACACGGACAAGCCGACCTGCTGGCTCTTCTCGGGATGGAACTGACACGCGAACAGGTTGTCGCGCGCGACGGCGGCGGTGAACGTGATGCCGTGCGTCGCTTCGAGCGCGATCACGCTGCGGTCTTCGGGGACGACGTGAAACGAATGGACGAAGTACACGTGATCTCCGTCGGAGATGCCGGCAACGGGTTGCTTGGCCGCGACGCGATTCCAGCCCATGTGTGGAACTTTCAGCGTTGGATCGACAGGCCGAAATCGCACGACCTGGCCCTTCAACACGCCCAGTCCGTCGACATCGCCTTCTTCGGAGTGCTCGAACAACACTTGCAGGCCGAGGCAGATGCCGAGGTATGGCGTGCCGGCATCGATCTTCGCGCGTAGCACGTCGCCGAGGCCGCGATCTTTCAGACCCTGCATGAACATCGCGAACGCGCCTTGGCCGGGCACGACGAGCTTGTCGGCGCGTTCGACGACGGCGGGATCCTGCGTGACGACCACCTCGGCACCGACGTGCTCGATCGCGCGCTGCACCGATCGCAAGTTGCCGCCGCAGACATCGACGATCGCGATCACTCGGTCAGTGTACCCTTCGTCGACGGAACGGCACCTTGGAGCCGTGGATCGATCTTCGTTGCCGCATCCACCGCACGCGCGAACGCCTTGAAGATCACTTCGATCGTGTGATGTGCGTTGCCACCGTAGTGCAGGTTGACGTGGAGGTTGCACTGCGCGCGCGTGGCGAACGCGGCGAAGAACTCTTTCGCGAGCTCGCAGTCGAACGTGCCGATCCACTTGCCGTCGAGCCCGCTGACGTTCCACACGAACGCCGGGCGGCCGCAGAAATCGACCGCGACGGTCGCGAGGACCTCGTCCATCGGGAGCGTGGCCCAGCCGTAGCGGACGAGCCCGGCGCGATCCCCGAGCGCTTGTTCGAATGCCATCCCCAACACCAAGCCGATGTCTTCGACGGTGTGGTGGGCGTCGACTTCGATATCGCCGGTGGCCTTCACGGTCAGATCGAACACGCCGTGCTTCGCGAACGCGTCCAGCATGTGCGACAGGAACGGTACAGGTGTGTCGATCGAGCGCTGGCCTTGGCCGTCGACGTTCAGCTCGAGAGAGATTTGGGTCTCTTTCGTGTTCCGGTCGATCCGTTTGCGACGTGCCACACCGCAATAATACAATTATTCGATGATGAGCTCTCGCGGGTTGGCGTGGTCCATCCTGTTTCTTGCTGCGTGTGGCGGTGGTTCCAAAAAGCCGAAGAAGCCGGAACCCAAGGAAGAGAAGGTCGAAGCGCCGCCGCCGGAGACGGATGCGTCGCGCGAATCGAAGCGCAAGTCGGCGATCGAAGCGATCACGCCGCCGGGCACGAATTGTCTTCCGAAAGAGATTCACGACGAGAACGGGCCACAGCTCGAGATCGGGATCGTCGGCAACGACGCGATCCTGTGCGCGGTCGATCGCGATCCGTCTCGAGCGTTGGGCGATATCGGCTGCTGGAAGGTCGACATCAAAGGCATGACGGCGAATTCGGTGCCGCTGATCTATCAGGATCCGGCGCCGCAACCGGGCCACGACCTGCCGGCGATGACGTTCCATGGGTGCGCGCGGGGATTCTGCTCGCCGGGCAAGACGGCGACGGGGCTCGTGCACCTGTCGTGGTCGTTCGATGGCAAGAAGGTCGCGATGCTGTCGGGGACGGACGTGCATCTGTTCGATGCAGAGTCGAAGCAGCACCTTTCGACGTTTGGAATCGCCGGCGATAAGGGTGTGACCGGAACGCCCACGGCGATCCACTTCGTCGCGGATTCGGTGATCGTCGAGGGCGGTGACGATCCGGGTGCGTGGGTGTTCAAGGCCGACGGCACCGTGACCGGCCAGATCATGGCGATGGGTGGCAAAGAGGAAAAGCCGCTGTCGCTGAAGAAGGGCGCGCTATCCGTGCTCGACGACAAGAAGGTCGGACTCGCGGATCACGGCATGACGACGTTCACGACGTACGAAGTCGAGACCGGCCGTCGCAGCAAGGCGATTCGCAAGCCAACGAAGGCGCCGTGCAAGCCGGCCGAGATCGAGGCCTATTGGAATGACGGCGACAAGGTCACGGACAAGTGCCGCGATGCCTTGGACAAGGGGAACGAGAAGCAGTGGGTCGGGGCGACGGCGTTGCAGGGATCGAAGAGCCTCGTGTTCGTCACGAAGGGCGACAAGCTCGGGTCGCTGTCGATCGTCGATCCGAAGACGCTCGAGGTGAAGAAGTCGGTGAAGATGGAAGTCTGTGGTGGCGGCGCGGATGGTGGTGGCGCCGCGGCAGCTCCGGCGGAGAAGGAAGATGCGCCGAAATCGCGGGGGGCGCAGAAAAAGGATAAGGGCGGCGATCCGCAAGACGGCGGCGAATAAGGGGACGGTCTGAAGTTAGGGAAGTTCAGTCTTCCAAGCGTTGGACTTTGTTGAGGTGAGGGGACGGTCTGAAGTTAGAGAAGTTGGAGGATTCTTCCAACTTCCCTAACTTCAGACCGTCCCCATGCCCTAACGAATTCGCGTTGATGCGCGATCGAACTTCCTTAACTTCAGACCGTCCCCTATCTGCGAAGCGCTTGCATGCGCTGACGAGAGGCGTCGACGTCTTGCTCGTTCATCGCGCCGACGAGATCGAGCGTCGCGCGCTGCTCTTTACCGGTGTGAGCGTCACGCGCCTTCACCTGCAAGATCCCACTGGCGTCCAACTGGAACGTCACTTCGATCGAGGTCTCGCCACGCGCACGACGCGGCAGGCCTTCGAGCGTCAGATCGCCGATCACCACGTTGGAATCGAGGCGCCGCGATTCACCTTGGCACACGATGATGCGCACGACGTCTTGGTCGTCACGCGAGGTCGTGAACAGCTTGCGGATCTCCGTCGGCACGCGCGAGTTGCGACGGATCAGCTCCTCGCAATAGCCCGCGACGGTGGCAACGCCCAACCCGCGCGGCGTCACGTCCAGCACCGTCGGGTTGCGCATCTGCTGGATCGGGAACGTCTGCGGCGGAACGAAGCCCGGGGCCGTCGACGCCGGCGAATTCATCGACGGTGCCGTGTCCGCGGCCGAGCGCGGAGGTTCTGCCGTCGCGAAGCCGTGCGAGGTCGCGGCCGGTCCCATGCCACGCGCCGTCGTCGACGGTGGCGGCTCGAGATCCAACATCAGGGTCGGCGGAAGCGGCGAGACCACCGGCGGCGGCTGCGGCGGCTCGACGATCATCGTCTTCGCCTGCGGCGACAACACCGGCGATTCCGACGGACGCTGCTGCGTGCGCGGCGGTGGCGGTGGCGCGGACATCGTCGGTGCCGTGGTGCCCTTCACGACCGGCGACACACCGGTCTGCCTCGACGGCGGTGGCGGCGGCGGTTGCGCCGGCTGACTCGTCGTGGTGCGCGGCGGTGGTGGCTCCGCGATCGGGGAATTCGTGGTGGTGCGCGGCGACGGTGGCGGTGCCGCGAGCGTTGGCGCCGTGGTCGCGAGCCGCTCCGCGGTGGGCGCTGCACTCGACACACCCGTCTCGCCGGTGACCGCACGATGCTCGCCGGTATTCGCCGACCCACGCGGCTGCGTGATCGGTTGCTGCGCCGGGAACTTCTTATCCGTGGCTTTCGGCGCCGGCGCGGTGGGCACGGTCGGCGTTTGCAACCCGGTCCGCGTCATTCGCGCGATCGGCTGCGTGCTCGACGGCGTTGGAACCGGCGTCTTCTCTTCGAACCGATCGTGATGCTGACCGCGCGCTGCCGGCCGATCGTGATCCGGACCTTGGGTCTGCGGTTGCGTACGCTTGAGCGCTTGCTCGTAACCAGCGGTCGGCCGCTTCGCCGGACGCGCCGGCTGATTCGGCGGCGGCAAGAGCGACAGGATCGAATCATCCTCGACGTTCTGCGTGTTCGGCAGCGGCCCCGGGAACTCCGACTCCGGTCGCGTGGCCTGCGCATCCGTGAATTCATCCGGCGCGATCGTCTCGCGCGTGGCCGTGGTGTTGCCGTCCTCGAACTCGTCCTGCTGCGACGCCATCGACTTCGACGGCGACTTCCGCTTCAGGATCCGTTCGAGCGACGTGGCTTGCAGGCCGGCACCGAGCGCGACCGCATCTTCCGGCGACACGTCCGTGCGCGGGGCTCGCGCGAAGAACTTCGCTACCTGATCGCGCACGTACGGGATCTTGGTCGTACCGCCGACGAGGATCACGTCGTCGATCTTGTCGATCGACAGCCCCGCATACGCGAGCGCCTCCTGGCACACCGGGAACGTGCGATCGATCAGATCCGCGCACTGCGTGACGAACTCGTCTCGCCGGATCTCGATCTGCAGATCGAGCGGCTTACCGCGCGGACCGTATGCGATCTCGTCGATCCGGACGACTGCACGCGACCGACGCGACAACTCGATCTTGGTCTGCTCGGCAACGGCACGCAGCCGCATCATCGAGACTTCATTCGTGCGCAGATCGATCCGGTTCTCCGCGAGGAACTTCTCGACCATCCGATCGACGAGCCGCTCGTCGAGATCGTCGCCGCCGAGGAACGTATCACCGGCCGTCCCCAACACCTCGTACACCTGGTCTTGCAGCTTCAGGATCGTGATGTCGAACGTGCCGCCGCCGAAATCGTAGACGGCGATCACCTCGTTCAAGTTGCGCGTGTTGCCGTACGCGAGCGCCGCCGCCGTGGGCTCGTTCAACACGCGCACGATCGTCAGGCCCGCGATCGCACCTGCGGTTGCCGTCGCCGAGCGCTGCGCATCGTTGAAGCTCGCCGGCACCGTCACGACCGCGCGTTGCACGGGCGTGCCGAGCTGTTGGGCGGCAACGTTGCGCACGTGATCGAGCACGATCGCCGAAACTTCCGGCACCGCGAACTCGCCACCGCGCGTGACCACGAGTGGCTGCTGGTTCTGCCCTTCCTTGATCTGGAACGGCATGCGGGTCTTCGCGATTTGAACTTCCGGCGCTCCGTACGTGCGCCCGATCAACCGCTTGACCGAGTAGATCGTGTTCTTCGGATCGATGACCTTGCGTTGCTTCGCCGCCGCCCCGACCACCACGCCACCGTTCGGGTGAAATGACACGACCGAGGGATGGATCTTCGTGCCGGCTTCATCCGGGAGCACGCGCACTCCGCCCGTCTCGTCGGCGTACGCCACGACGGTGTTCGAAGTGCCTAGATCGATGCCAACGATCGGGTCAGTCACGGGCCAACAGCCACATTATCGCTCATCTCCGAGCGAGGCCAGTTGCTGGTCATACCAACGTTCCAGCGATTTTCGGAACGGCCACATCCAGCCATACGACGGGCCGGTGAACTGTGAAATCAGGTGCTCGCGGTAAGACGCCCCTCTCACGTGCGCGGGTCCCCAGACCTCGGCCGCCGCGCGAATCGATTCGGCGTAGGCCTCGAGCTCGAACCGCGCGCGAAACCATGCGAGCCCCATCGGGAGCGGTAGCAGCACGTACAACACCGCCATCACCGGCAGCGTGTACTTGCGAAATTGGCGCAGATGAATCGCTTCGTGCCGGAGCGTCACGTACCGGGTCTCGATCGAGCGGCGGTCCCAATCCGCGGTCACGTAGACGGTCTTGCCGATCGTGGTCTGGTAGCTGTCGAGATAGTCGACCATCCGCCCGAACGTGACGATTTTCAGCGATCGATCGATCAGCCGATGTAGGCGTGACTGATCCTTGCGCACGATCCGGAATCCCGGCAGCTCGAGCTTCAGTTTCGCGACGAGACGCTCGTAGCGATCCACCGAATGATCGTATAGCGTGGTCCGCCCCGTGGTCGACCTCGCGAAGCTCAATCCACCGCAACGTGAAGCGGCGGGGCATCGCGAAGGCCCGTTGCTCATCCTCGCGGGCGCCGGCTCGGGCAAGACCCGCGTGATCACGTTCCGGATCGCGCACCTGCTCGAGACCGGGGTGCCGCCCGAGGCGATCTGCGCGGTGACGTTCACGAACAAGGCCGCCGAAGAAATGCGCGAGCGCGTCGGTGCGCTCGTCAACAACAAGCAGGTCGCGTCGAAGCTCACGATCGGCACGTTTCACGCGCTCGGCCTGCAAGTGCTTCGCGCCGAACGCAAAGCACTCGGCGTGCCACGCGGCTTCGCGATCTACGACGCCTCGGATCAGATGGGCCTCGTGCGCGAAGCGATGCGCGCGATCCACGATGGCGATCGCCGGCTCGACGCGAAGGCGATCCTGACTCGGATCTCGCTCGCGAAGAACGCGTTCCTTTCCCCCGAAGAATACGAGACGAATCACAACGCGGCCGATGACTACGACGCGATGACCGTCCACGTCTATCCGCGCTACCAGGAGCAACTTCGCGCGTGTGCGGCGTTCGATTTCGACGACCTGATCGTCGAGCCGGTGCGCCTGTGGCAGAAGGATCCGGACGCGGCGCAGCGCTGGTCGTCGCGGTTTCGCTACGTCATGGTCGACGAGTTTCAGGATACGAACCGCGCGCAGTTGCGGATGGTCCAGACGCTCGTGGATCCGCACAAGAACCTGGTCGTCGTCGGTGATGACGATCAATCGATCTATTCGTGGCGTGGCGCCGATCCCACGAACATCCTCGATTTCGGCAAGATCTTTCCGAGCGCGAAGATCGTCAAGCTCGAGCAGAACTACCGCTCCACGAAGTCGATCCTCGCCGCCGCGAATACCGTGATCGCGAACAACAAGAATCGCCACGGCAAGACGCTGTGGTCGCAGCACGGCGATGGCGAGATCATCACGCACGCGGTTGCAGCGACGGCGGAAGCCGAAGCGCAGTGGGTCGCGCGCGAGATCAAGACGCTCGTGCAGCAGGGCCGCCGTCACAGCGACATCGCGATCCTCTATCGCTCGAACATCCAATCGAAGCTGCTCGAGGAAGAGCTGCGCACGCACGAGGTGCCGTACACGATGTACGGCGGGCAGCAGTTCTACGAGCGCAAAGAAGTGAAGGACGTGATCGCGTATCTGCGTTGTGCGGTCAGTCCGCGCGACGAGCTCGCGATCCGCCGCGTGATCAACTATCCCACGCGTGGCGTCGGCGCGACCACGATCGAGAAGCTCGTCAACGCCGCGCACGATCAGCACATCACGTTGTGGGACGCGATGGAGAAGACCGAGGTCTCCGGGCCCGCGCGCACGGGCATCGAAAAGTTCCGCGATGCGATCACGCGCGTGAAGAACGGCCTCGAGGCTGGCCAAAATCTCGTCGAGATCACGCAGGGACTGATCGAAGAGATCGCGCTCTACGATGATCTCAAAGCGGCCGCACCGTCGATGTCGGCGGCGCAACGCCGGATCGATAACGTGCAGGGCCTGCTCAACTCGTTGCAGCGCTTCCTCGACAAGGGCAAGGGCATCGACAAGCTCGCCGAATATCTTCGTCACCTGTCGCTCGACTCGAGCTCGGATGACAAACACGAGGAAGGCGACCGCGTCATCCTCACCACGCTGCACGGATCGAAGGGTCTCGAGTTTCCGGTCTGCTTCATGATCGGGCTCGAAGAAGAACTGCTGCCGCACGCGCGCACGCTCAACCCGCAAGCGACCGACGTGATGGATGTCGATCACGCGACCGACGTCAGCGAGGAGCGCCGCCTCTGCTACGTCGGCATCACGCGCGCACAGCGAAAGTTGTATTTGACGCGTGCAGCCACCCGGATCGCGCGCGGCAAGGTGATGGCTCGCACGCCGAGCCGGTTCCTGCTCGAAATCCCCGACGAGCTGCTCGAAGTGCGCGACTTGGGTGAAGAAGCGCGGCAGCAAGTTCCCGCCGACGAAGTGTCTAACTTCTTCGCCAACTTCTCGTTTGACGACTGAAACGGTGTGTCGCAGGTGTCCCGCGAAAGGCACCTAGCTCCTTGTTAACGCTTCACAACCCCGTATTCGCCATGGAAGTGGTATGCGCTTGCCATGAAGCGGAATGCATTCTTGTGCGCGGCCTTGCTCGCCGCCTGCGGTGGTGGCGGCAAGCCCGTCGCGCGTGAAGATCAGCTCGGGACGACGCACGAGTCGGCGCCCGGCGATCAGCACGGCGTGGCGATCAACGATCAAGCGGCGAACGATCCTGCGACGAAGTTTCGCAAGAGCTACATCGATCCGGGCGGCATGTGGATGCCGTCGCAGATGTCGCTGCCGCAGCACGTCGACAACTTCCAGAAGATGGGCGTGAAGCTCGATGCGACGAAGCTCGCCGATCCGCTGAACGAGCCGCTCGCGGCGATCGTGTCGCTCGGTGGTTGCACGGCATCGTTCGTGTCGCCGGAAGGCCTGATCGTCACGAACCATCACTGCGTGCAAGGTGCGCTTCAGCTCAACTCGACGCCGGAGAAGAACCTCGTCGAGAACGGCTTCCTCGCGAAGACGAAACAAGACGAGCCGTCGGCAGGACCGGCGCAGCGCGTGATGGTCGTCCAGTCGTACAAGGACGTCACGAAGGACATGCGCGATGGTCTCGAGGCGATCAAGGATCCGGTCGCGCGCAAAGAAGAGTCCGAGAAGCGGTCGAAGCAGCTGATCGCGGCGTGTGAAAAAGACAAGCCGAGCGCGCGCTGCCAGGTGTCGAGCTTCTTCAAGGGTGGTCAGTACCAGCTGATCGAGATGCTCGAGATCAAGGACGTTCGCTTGGTCTACGTGCCGGCGCGCAGCGTCGGTGATTACGGCGGCGAGATCGATAACTGGGAGTGGCCGCGCCACACCGGTGACTGGTCGTTCTATCGCGCGTACGTCGGCAAGGACGGCAACCCGGCGGACTACTCGCCGGATAACGTTCCGTACAAGCCGAAGCACTACCTCCACGTCACGACCGCGGGCCTCAAGCCCGGTGACTTCGTGATGGTGACGGGCTTCCCGGGTCAGACGAACCGCGCGGAGACCGCGGCGGAGCTCCATCACGACATCGAGTGGTTCTACCCGTACGTGATCTCGTTCTTCGAGGAGCGCTACAAGCTCGCCGAAGCGCACCTGGGCGACGGTGGCGAGACGGCGATCAAGGCCACCACGATGAAGCAGGGCATCCAGAACGGCCTCGAGAAATATCAAGGCATCCTCGAGGGGCTGAAGAAGAACCCCGATCTGATCAAGCAGAAGGATGACGCCGACAAGAAGACGCGCGAATGGGCGGCGCAGCCGGGTCACGAGAAGTTCAAGGCCGGCATCGACAAGTACGATGCGTTGCTCGCGGACACGTTCCACACGGCGCGCGTCGATTTCGATCGTGGTCAGGCGCTTGCCGGATCGCGGTTGATGATGACGGCGATCTCGCTCACGCGGTGGGCCGAAGAGCGCGGCAAGAAGGATGCGGATCGCAAGCCGGGTTACCAGCAGCGCGACATGAACCGCGCGATGGCGGGTCAGAAGCAATTCGCGAAGTCGTACGACGCGGTGCTCGATCGCGCGACGTGGAAGCTCGCGCTCATGCGCGCGCTCCAGCTCGACGAAGCGGATCGCCCGTGGATGAACCTGCTCCTCGACGTGAAGAAGGGGACGAAGGTCGACGAGGCGCTGATCGATAAGACGCTCGACGCTTGGTACAAGAACGCGTCGATCGAAGACGTCAAGCTCCGCACCGAGCTGCTCGAGAAGGGCACGCCGGCGCAGTTGAAGGCGTCGAAGGATCCGTTCATCAAGGCGGCGCAGCGGATCTGGCCGACCTACAAGGCGGAAGAAAAGAAGCAGGACGCGCGCGTCGGTGAGTCGATGCTCGTCGCGAACCTCTATCAAGAGGCGATGAAGGAGATGCTCGGTGGCGCGCTGCCGCCGGATGCGAACAGCACGCTCCGCGTCACGTACGGCACGGTGAAGTCGCTGCACCCGGACTCGACGAAGCTCGAGGAAGGTCCGTTCACGGTTGCGTCGCAGATCCTCGCGAAAGACACGGGCAAGGAGCCGTTCAACTCGCCGGCGAAGTTGCTCGAGGCGATCAAGGCGAAGAAGTTCGGTCCGTACGGTGACCCGTCGCTCGGCGGCGAGCTGCCGATCGACTTCGAATCGGATCTCGACATCACCGGTGGCAACTCGGGCTCGCCGACGCTGAACGACAAGGGCGAGCTCGTCGGCCTGGCGTTCGATGGCAACAAGGAAGGTCTCGCGTCGGACGTCGTGTTCAACGGCGCCACCACGCGGACGATCCATGTCGACGCGCGCTACATGATCTGGACGATGGATCTGCTCGACGGAGCGGACCACCTGATCACCGAGATGGGCCTTACTCCGAAGATGCAGTGAGGCGATCGCGGGCGAGGCCGACGTAACGCGCGTCGGCATCGCCTGCGAGATACTTTCGTCCTAACCGATGCGCGACGACGGCAGTGGTCCCCGATCCGACGAACGGATCGACGACAAGCTGATCCTTGCGACTCGAAGCGAGGATCAGCTTTTCGATCAGGCCTTCGGGCTTTTGGGTCGGGTGCGGTGACTTCTCGGCCATGCCGTTACAGATCACCGGCACCTCGATCACGTCCCGCGGCTTCGCACCGAGCGGATGCGGTTGCCAGGTATCGCGTCGCACGCCACGACCGTATTGCGACGACACGGCTTGGACGCGCGTCGGGTACTTCGTGGTGTGACCGTTGTACGGCACGCGCACGGCATCGACATCGAGCTGGTGATCCTTGCCGCGCAGGTGGAGGATCGATTCGTGGGAGCGGCCCCAGTCTTTCCCGAGATTGGCTTTGTTCTTGTACGCCCAGATCAGCCAGCGACAACCGGCGAAGCGCTTGGCGGAACGGGCTTTGACGTCGGCGAGGATCTCCGAAAACCCGCACACGTACGCCGAGCCATGCGGTGCGAGCACGCGCGCGACCTCGGCGAGCCAACCATCGCACCACTCGACGTACGCCTCGAGCGACTCGAACTCGTCCCACTCGGCCTTGTCGATCGCGTACGGCGGATCGGTGACGACGAGATCGACCGAGCGATCGGGGAGTTGCCCGAGGAGATGCAGCGCGTCGCAGTGCCACAACGAGCCGCGATCCGTGTGATGCGCACGCGTGGGGCCGGTGCCACGCAGATCGCCGGGGAGCGGCAATTCACGCGCGACGCGAGGCGGACGCTTGGGCACGAAGTATTTATACTCGCGACGATGTTCCGACACGAGACCGCCGTGATCGATCCTGGTGCGCACGTCGGTGCGGACACCAAGATCTGGCACTTCACGCACGTGGTGGCCGGCGCGTGGATCGGCGATCGCGGGTCGGTCGGGCAGGGCTGCTACATCGGCAAGGTCCGGATCGGGCACGGCTGTCGGATCCAGAACAACGTCTCGGTCTACGACGGCGTCACGCTGGAGGACGACGTGTTCCTCGGCCCGAGCTGCGTGTTCACGAACGTCACGCATCCGCGCGCGCACGTCTCGCGCAAGGATCAGTTCGAGCGCACGCTGGTGTGTCGCGGCGCGTCCGTCGGTGCGAACGCCACGATCCTGTGCGGGGTCACGATCGGCGAGTACGCGATGATCGGCGCCGGCGCGGTGATTACCGACGATGTCCCGCCGTTCGCGATCATGACGGGGGTACCCGCAACTCGGACCGGCTGGGCGTGTCGTTGTGGAGAGACGCTCCTGGTCAACTTGGTATGCCGGCGATGTGGCGACGTTTATTTGGAAGATCACGGGAAGCTCGTCGTGGCCATGGAAGGCACCACCGACGAGGTCGCTACGCAGCAGCGCTGATCCTCGGTTTGGGTAGTGCGCATGCCAGCACGGCCACGGAGGTCGTCGTGCGTGTACCGGTCGTGATGTACGACCCGCATCTCCAGACGCTGGCCGCGATCCGGTTCGCGCGCAGTCTCGATCCACGGAAGGGTGCGGCTCATCTGGATGCGATCGCGACCGACTCGCTGTTCGCTGGCGAATTACTCGCGGCCGCGGCGGAGCTCTACGAGCAGGTCGGTGATTGCGAGCGCGCGGCCGATCGGTATCGCAAAGCCGCGAAGGCGATGTTGTGGTCGGAGCGCGCGCGGGAGTTCGCGATTCGCGCGTACGAGCTGGAGCATGCGCACCCTTAGCCTCCTTCTAGTGTGCGGCGTCCCTGCTCGATCCATCGTCGCTGCGCGACGAGCTCCAGTTCAACGCCGGCAACTTCTATTCGCACGCGGGCGAGAAGCTCGCGAAGAGGAATCTGTCAAAACAGGATGCGTGTCCGAATGTTCGTCGGTAGCTCGGCGACCGCGTTCTTCACGTCGTTCGAGACGTCCTGATCGAGATCCATGATCAGGTAACCGATATCGGCATCCGTCGAGAGCACCTGCGCGCGAATGTTCGCATTGCGATCGGAGACGATCTTGTTGATGTCGCGAAGCACGCCGGGAACGTTGCGGTGGATGTTGAGGATCCGGTGCACGTTCTTCGGCATCGGCAGCTCGACGATCGGGAAGTTGACCGAGCCCGTGGTCGCGCCTTGATTGACGAACTTGAGCAGCGCGGAGCTGACCTCTTTGCCGATCGCTTCTTGCGCTTCTTCCGTCGAGCCACCGATGTGCGGCGTGAGGATCACGTTCGGCAGGTTGCGTAGCGCGGTCTCGAAGCCATCGCTGTTCGATTCCGGTTCCGTCGGATACACGTCGACGGCGGCACCACCAACATGCCCGCTCTGCAGCGCCGCCGCGAGCGCTTCGATCACCACGACCGTGCCGCGCGAGGCGTTGAGCAGGCACGCGCCACGCTTCATCTTTGCCAGCTCGGCGTGACCGATCATGTTCTTCGTCGACGGCAGCTCGGGCACGTGCAACGTGACGAAGTCCGAGACCGCGAGCAATTCCTCGAGCGAGCCGAGCGCGCGGTTGTTGCCCATCGGCAGCTTCGCGGTCACGTCGTAGAACACGACGCGCATGCCGAACGATTCGGCGAGCACGCCGACCTGCGAACCGATGTGGCCGTAGCCGACGATGCCGAGCGTGTGACCGCGAACCTCGTGCGAACCGACGGCGACCTTGCGCCACTGACCGAGATGAACCTCGCGCAGGCGATCGCCGAGCTGACGCGACAGCATCACGATCTCGGCGATGATCAACTCGGCGACACTGCGCGTGTTCGAGAATGGCGCGTTGAACGCGGGCACACCGCGGCGATTCGCGTGCAACAGATCGATCTGGTTCGTGCCGATGCAAAACGCGCCGACCGCGAGCAGGCGCCGCGCTTCGTCGAGCACCTTCGGCGTGATCTGGGTCTTGCTGCGAATTCCCAGGAGGTGGACGTCTTTCACCTTTTGCGCGAGCTCGGCCTCGGGCAACGCGCTCTTCAGCGTCTCGACCTGAAACCCTTCGGCGGCAAAAGCTTCCTTCGCCACCGGGTGAATGTTCTCGAGTAGCAGGACCTTGATCTGCGACTTCGGAAACGACGTCTCGGTCATCTTGCGACCACCTTAGCAGGGTTACAGTCCGGTCATGGCGAAGGCGAAGACCGAGAAAAAACCTGCGAAAGAGCCGAAGGCGAAGAAAGCGACGACGCCTCGGAAAAAGAAGACGAAAGCAGAACCCGGTTCGGTCGGTCTCACCGTCGAGGAAATGTCGAGCGGTGCAAAATCTGCGGAGATGGAGACGCTCGAGGGGCAGATCGACGAGGCGGGTGGTCACGTGCTCGCCGCGTATCGCGAGCCGCTCGGTGGTCATTGGGTCGCGCTCGCGGCGTTGCCGATCGATAAGGTCAAGCCCACGCCGTATCAGCGCGAGCTCAGCAAAGCGCACGCGGATCGCCTCGCCGCCGTGATCCCGAAAGTCGGACGGTTCCTCGATCCGGTGATCGCCGTGTCGGATGACGCCGGCGGCTTCATCTCGCCGAACGGTATGCATCGTCTATCCGCGCTCAACACGCTCGGTGCGAAGTCGGTCGTCGCGCTCGTGATGCCGGAGCCGGAGATCGCGTTCCGGATCCTCGCGCTCAACACGGAGAAGGCGCACAACCTGAAGGACAAGGCGCTCGAAGTGATTCGCATGGCGCGCGCGATCGCCGAAGATGGCAAGCGCAGCGAATCGGATGTCGCGTTCGAGCTCGAGCAGGCGTCGCTCGTCACGATCGGCATCTGCTACGAGAAGAATTCGCGGTTCTCCGGCGGCGCGTACAACTCGGTCGTCACGAAGTGCGAGTCGTGGTCGACGGAGCCGATGGCGAAGAGCTTGAAGATGCGCGAGGCGCACGCCGACAAGTTGCTCGCGCTCGACGAAGCCGTGAGCGAAGCGGTGAACAAGCTCAAGGCGGCCGGGTTCACGAGTGGCTACTTGAAGCCGATCGTGGTCGCGCGCGTGAATCCGTTGCGGTTCGTCAAAGCGGGCAAAGACGAGAAGGCGGACTTCGACAAGACGATCGACAAGATGCTCGAGGGTGCGAAGAAGTTCGACCCGTCGAAGATCCGCGCGCAGGACGTGGCGATCGCTGCGGCCGTCGGTGGTGGCGAAGAGTAGTTACCTATAGTGGTGCTTCAAGCGCTGCCACAGCTCGATCGGATCGAAGCCGAGCAGCGCGAACGGATGCGCACCCGATTCCTTCATCGCGGTCTGCGCCCGGTGCGCTAGGGCACTCGCGCGATCGCGGGTCGATTGCGGGAGCATCGCGGCGATCGCGGATGCCGCTCGTCCGGCCATCGCTGCAACCGCGGCACCGCCCATCAGGCCGAGCAACCACGCCGGTGCCGGATCGACGACGACGCGCTTCGCGTTGAGCTCGCGGGCGAGCTGATCGGAGGGTCCGGTCAGGACTTTCATCAACGTGGCGCGCTCGAGGAACAGGCCGATCGACGGCTTCGCGTAACGATCTTCGACGGCGGCGAGCACGCGCTTGTAGTTCTGCTGCCAATCGCGCGCGAGCGTGGATTCCGAAATCAGATCCGCGATCGCGCGATGCGTGGCGGCGCGGGAGATATCGCCATCTTGCTTCGTCGCGATGATCGACGTGTGAACGCGCGATCGGTCGTCCTCGATCACGTACGCGACGAGCGCACTCGAGTCCGGAATCAACAGATCGAACGTCCGCTGGATCGGCTCGTACGCCGGCGCCGGCAACAGATCCAGGATCGGCGGCTCGCTCCACACGCCACGACCGGCGTGTTTCTTCAACGCGCGCAACGCCAATAGCGCCTGCGCCGCGCCATCCATATCGAAGCGAAGTGCGCCTTCGATCTCCGTCGAGAGTTGGCTGATCAGATCCTGCGCGATCACGATGACCGAGCCGACTTGCAAGCGCTTGGCATAGGCCTCGAGCGTGGCCGGCTCGGCATCCGCGAGTGGAGGTGGTTCGGCCAACCGACCGCGCCCGGTCACGATCACCGAAACGATGTGCGGAGGCGCTCGGTTTACAACCACCAACGCCCAGCGCGGCTGATCCAGCACGCGCGGCGGGACGAGCAGACGCCAGCCGTTGCGCCAATGCCGCGCATCGATATGTGCGAGCTCGAGCTCCGGGCTGATCACGCCTGCACTTTACTTGATCGGCGATTGCCGCCGGGCGAGCATTTTTTCCAAATGATCAAGACCAGCCTTCTTGCTTCGTTGTTCGTAGCAGCGCTCGCGACTTCGGCCAGCGCCGGTGGCCAAGCCGGTGCGATCGGCATCGGCGCCGAGTATCAGTTGAGTGGCATCGGTGGCGTATCGCTGACGTACGACGGTGGCATGTTCCACGCCGGTGGCGCGATCAGCTTCAACGACCCGCCGGGCGCGGATAACACGGACTTCCAGATCGAAGGCCGGTTCTACTATCACGTGCATCACTCGGCGTTTGCCGACTTCGGCCTCGGCGGCAGCCTCGGTCTGCAGTCGCTCGGCAATGGCCCGGGCATGGATCGCGCGACGAACGTGTTTTTGCAACCGGGCTTCGAGATCCGCGCGTTCCTCAGCTCGAACGTCGCGTTGTCGGCGGCGGGTGGCATCGTGATCGGTGTGGTCGATGCGGATGGCGTGGCGATCACCGGGCAGAACTTCGGTGCGGCCGGCGGCGTCGGCCTGCACTACTACTTCTACTAGAGACGTGGCACGTGGCACGTGCTCATACACACGATCGCGTCGATCGGACGATGGCGTGTCGCGTCCGAAACCTTGGCGCATTCCTGAACCAGGCGTCGCCCCCTGGATCGATCGCTTGTGGCGCAATCCACGTCGAACGCCGGGTTCGCTCGCGCGTGATGTCGGAGCGCGCCGGCTGATCGTGTACGAGGACGTGCATGTGCCACGTGACACGTGCACGTAGCTGCGATCAATCCGTCGTTCGCTTCTTGAACGCGCGGATCGCGAGCGGCATCGCGATCGCCACGAGTAGTAACGACCAGCCCACACCACATGCGACCGCATGTTGGAGCGGCCACGGCGCATCGTTTGGCAGGGCCGTAGGATTCCCGAACAGCGTGCGAATCGCCGCCGCCATCGTCGAGACCGGATTCCACGCCGCGATCTCGCGCAACACCGGCGGCAGCCCCGCGATCGGCACGAACGTGTTCGCGAGGAACGTCGCCGGGAACACGACGACGAACACCACACCCTGCGCACTATCCGGCGAGCGCACCGATAGGCCGAGCCACGTCCCGACCCAGATCATCGCGAACGCGTAGAGGACGATCAGCGCGTACGCACCGACCGCACCCAACACCGACGAGTACACGCCCCAACCGACGATCAACCCCGATAGCGAGAGGATCGTCACGCCGATACAGCTCGCACCGAGCTCCGCCATGATGTGACCGATCAGGTACGAGCTCGACGAGATCGGCAACGTGCGAAACCGATCGACCACACCCTCTCGAACATCCGTCGCGATCGCCGTCGCCGGCCCCATGATCCCGAACGTGATCGATTGGATCATCACACCGCCGAGCAGGTACTCGCGGTAGTTGCCATCGGGGATCGCGATCACGCCGCCGAACACGTACGCGAATAACAGCGTGAACATGATCGGCTGCAACGTGACATCGAGCAGCTTCTCGGGAATCTGCCGGATGTGAGCCGCATTGCGACCCGCGAATACGAGCGAGTCACCGAACAGATGCTTGATCATACGACTGCCTCCTCACGTCCGGGACTACCTTCTTCTTCGACGTGATCGCGAGGAACACGTCATCGAGCGTGGTCTCGCGCCGCGCGATATCGATGGCGTCGATCCCGTTCGAATCCAACGCACGCACGACCTCGACGAGGCGCAGGCTCGGCTTCGCGCGGATCACGATCCGCGTGGGTCCATCACTGATCGTGATGCCCTGCGGATTGATCGTCTCGTGCGTTTCGACCGAAGGCTCGTGCTCCGAGAACGGCGCGAGCACGCCGGTCGCCTTTTGCACCGCACTCGGATCTCCGATCGCGACGACGATCCGATCACCACCGATCCGCTGCTTCAGCTCGGCCGGCGTCCCGCGCGCGGCGACCTCACCGTGATCGAGCACGACGATGTCATCCGCGAGCTGATCCGCTTCCTCGAGATACTGCGTGGTCAGGACGACCGTGGTGCCACTGCGCACTCGCTCGCGCATGAGGTCCCACAACTCGTTGCGCGATCGCGGATCCAAGCCGGTCGTCGGCTCGTCGAGAAACAACACCTGCGGCCGCGAGACAAAGCTCGCCGCGAGATCCAAGCGCCGCCGCATGCCGCCCGAGAATTCCTTCACGAGCTTGTCAGCCGAATCCGCGAGATCGACCTGCGCGAGCAGCTCGTCCGCACGCTGCCGCGCCTCGGCTCGCGACAGGTGATAGAGCCGCCCGACCATCTCGAGGTTCGCGCGCGCCGTGAGTAGGCCATCGACCGTGGCCGCCTGCGCCGCCACGCCGATCGACGCGCGCACCGCGGCCGGATGCGTGATCACGTCGTGCCCGGCGACCGACGCGGAACCTTCCGTGGGACGCGTCAGCGTCGTGAGAATTCGGATCGCGGTGGTCTTCCCGGCACCGTTATGCCCGAGGAGCCCCAGCACGCGCCCGGTCGACACCTTCAGATCGAGATGACGAAGTGCCCAGAGCTCGCCGAACCGCTTTCCGAGGTCCTGCGTTTCGAGGGCGATCTTCGTATCTCGTACGCTGTCATCGTACGGCATACGAACAGTCTTAGCAGTACACTGTACGAAGTGTCAAACCTTCCGATCTGGGCCCAGCCCCAACCGGGCGCTCGCAAGCCGCGCTTCACGCGCGAGCAGATTGCCGAAGCCGCGTTGGAAATCGCGGACAAAGAAGGCTTTGCCGAGCTGTCGATGCGTCGCGTGGCCGAATCGCTCGGCGCCGGGACGATGACGCTCTACTACTACATCCGCACGAAGGACGACCTGCTCGCGCTGATGGACGACGCGCTGATGGCCGAGGTCGTTCGCCGCAGCACACCGCTGCCGAAGCACTGGCGCACCGCGCTCGAGACGATCGCACGCGCCGCGCGGATGACGTTCAACCATCACCCGTGGGCGATCAGCCAAGAGATGGCGGGTGCGATGGGCGGTCCGAACAACCTGCGCCATATCGAGCATTCGCTCGAGGCGGTGTCGTCGTTGCCGGTGCCGCCGCAGGTCAAGCTCGAGATCTTGTCGATCGTCGACGATTTCGTGTTCGGCACCGTGCTGCGCGATCGCGATACCGGCGCGCATCGGATGACCGCGGAAGCCGCCGCCACGGTCAATGATCTGACGAAGCACTACCTCGCGGACGGCGGCTATCCCCACCTCACCGCGCTGATCGGCCCACGCGAGCCGATCGACGCGTTTGTCGACTTCGCGAACCAGGTCGTCGAGGAGGGCCGGTTCGAGCGCGGCCTCGCGATGATCCTCGATGGCTTCACTGCGAAGTATGGCCTAGCCGAAAAGCCGTCACGACGCACTGCGCAGCGAGCACATGTCTCGCGCGCGAAGCGCCGCCGTCGCTGATCCAGGCTACATTGCAGTCGAGTGTTCATCTCGACGTTCGACATCTTCAAGATCGGCATCGGCCCGTCGAGCTCGCACACGGTCGGCCCGATGCGCGCGGCGAAACGCTTTGCGGAACGGCTCGAGCAGGATGGCCAACTCGCGCAAACCACCGGCGTGAAGGTCGAGCTGTTCGGCTCGCTCGGCTTCACCGGCAAAGGCCACGGCAGTGACAAAGCGGTGATCCTCGGGCTCGAGGGCGACGAGCCGGCGACCGTCGATATCGACTCGGTCGCGCGTCGCGTCGAGTCCGTCGACAAGACGAAGCACCTCGCGCTCCTCGGCAAACACCGAGTCGAGCTCGATCCCGGCGACGCGCTGATCTTCCACCGCCGCGAGAAGCTCCCGCTCCACGCGAACGGTATGCGGTTCACGGCGTATGCGGGCGCCCAAACGCTCGTCGAGCGGATCTATTACTCGGTCGGTGGCGGGTTCGTCGTCGATCACACCGGCGCGCCGGCCGATGGCTCCACGCCGGCCGATCAGATCAGCGTGCCGTATCCGTTCAATTCCGGCGACGAGCTGCTGAAGCTCTCGATCGAGCACGGCATGAGCCTGTCGAGCCTGATGCTCGAAAACGAAAAAGCGCACATGCCCGAGGCGGACGTGCGCGCGCAGATCCTGAAGATCTGGCACGCGATGGAAGCCTGCGTGAAGCGCGGTTGCGAGCGCGAAGGCATCCTGCCCGGCGGGCTCAAGGTGAAGCGCCGCGCCGCCATGCTCCACCGCAAGCTCAAGTCCGATCCGCGCGGCCAAGATCCGCTCGTGATCATGGATTGGGTGAATCTGTTCGCGTTGGCCGTGAACGAAGAGAACGCCGCGGGTGGTCGCGTCGTCACGGCTCCGACCAACGGTGCGGCCGGCATCATCCCAGCCGTGATGACGTATTACCGGCGATTCGTCCCGAACGCCGACGACGAAGGCTCGATCCGATTCCTGCTCACCGCCGCCGCGATCGGCGCCTTGTACAAGAAGAACGCATCGATCAGCGGTGCCGAGGTCGGATGTCAGGGCGAGGTCGGCGTTGCGTGCTCGATGGCCGCAGGCGCGTTGGCCGAGGTCATGGGCGGCACTCCCGCACAGGTCGAAAACGCCGCGGAGATCGGGATGGAGCACAACCTCGGCCTGACCTGCGATCCGATCGGCGGGCTCGTCCAAGTCCCCTGCATCGAGCGCAACGCGATGGGCGCGGTCAAGGCGATCAATGCGGCCCGGCTCGCCCTCCAAGGCGATGGCACGCACAAGGTCTCGCTCGACAAAGTCATCAAGACGATGTGGCGCACCGGCGCCGACATGAGCAGCAAGTACAAAGAAACTGCGCGTGGTGGGCTCGCCGTAAACATCATCGAATGCTGATAGGCTGATCGTCAGCAATGGACATCGTCGGGCTCGAGCCGCGAAAGAGCGACCTCGCTCGCGGCATCTTGATCGCGCGGAGCACCCGCGATCTGGACGCGAAAGAGCAAGACGCGTTGATCGCCGCCTTGACCTCGGCCGGCGTGACCGAGCGAACCGAAGAAGAGACCGAAGGTCATGCGGATGATCCGGATCGCCGGATCGTTGCCGCGCCGTGGTTGCCGCCGGATCCGTCGGAGCTCGATGGCCAGAAGCAGGCGCTGATCGCCGCGGGCGCGATCTTCGATCTCGATACCGTGTGGTTCGTGAAGGTCGAGACCGGTGCTGATGGCATCGCGTGGCTCGATCTCGAGGCGGAGTCGCGCGAGGAGCTGCGGCAATCGCTCGCCGACGATGATGACGACGACGATGATGCCGACGACGACGACACCGATCCGATCGGGGACGAGATCCAAGCGCCGGTCGTGACGCCGACCGAAGAGGTGCTCTACGCCGCGCCGGATGCGCCACCGGAACCCGAGCCGCTGCTCCTCGACGAAGACGATGATGACGACGAGGACGACGACGATGTCGACCTCGACGCGATCCAACTCGAGAGCCATTGGCGAAATGGTGCGCCACCGTTCGAGAGCTCCGTCGGGTTTCCGATCGAGCGGTATCCCGAAATCATCGACGAGTACGATTGGGAATCGTTCGGCATCGCGATGAAGCTCGCGGGCACGCCGATCGCCGGCGAAGAATCCGTGATCAACGCGTTCTTCGCGCTGTGGCTGTCCGTCTATCAGGACGAGCGCACCGAAGAGTTCGAGCCGTTTCAACGCGCGGACGTGATCCACGATCGCAAGCACCGCTCGGCGCTGATGTGGGTCGAGCAGTTCGCGGTCCCGGCCACCGCCTCCGACCAGGTTCACTTCCTGTTGTGGATCGCGGCGCGCCTCAACGACATCATCCCGATCGCGTGGGCGCGGTTCGATACCGTCGACGACACCGTGAAATCGGCGGCGAAGGCGAACGAAGAGGGCGTGCCGTTCGTGCTCGCCGGAAACCCGTTCGCGGATCGCTTTCGCCGGCAGGGTGAAGAAGCAGCGCTATCGTGGGCGGTGTCGCAATCGGCGTGGAGTCGGCGCGAGCTCGCGGGCATGCTCGTCGAAGTCGCGCTCGAGCACGATCCCGATGATCCGGAAGCCGCGAAAATTGCCGAGCGCTTGCTCCGCCGTGCGATCAGCTTCGACGGCGAATCGGATGCGGTGGGCTATCTCGCGATCGTGCTCGTCCGTCAGGATCGCGTGCCCGAAGCGATCGCGCTCGCGGCGCAGACCACGGCGGAGAATCGCGACGTTCGCCTGCTCGTGATCGGCGAAGTGGCGGAGCACGTCTCCGACGAGACCGATACCGCCCTCGAGCTGCTCGATCCGCCGACGGCCGCGGTCACGCCGCCCGAAGATCTGGCGGAGCTGGTCGCCGCGATCGCGCGCCACGCGCCGCAATTTCTCCAGGCGATCCTCGATCGGATGCCGGACACGGCGGCGCTCGTGCCCCACCTCTACAACGCGAGCTTCTCGGTCGATCGCCCCGAAGCGCTGAAGATCCTCCGTCGCGTGATCACGTTGCCGGAGCCGGCGAAGGGTGCCGGCGAAGCGCGAACCGCGTTGGTGATGGCGTGGAACAACGCGTGTATCCACGCGCACGCGCTCGGCGAGTATCAGCTCGCCGTCGAGCTCGCCGATGGCGGCCAGAAGTTCGCCGCCGAAAATCCGTACATCTATCACTCGGCCGCATGCGCGTACGCGGCGACCGGGCAGATCGATCGCGCGATCGCACAAGTGGCGCTCGCGATCGAACACGATTACGAGCACAGCGAGCGAATGGAGACCGATCCGGATCTCGCGGCGCTCGCGAGCGATCCGCGCTTCGCGGCATTGTTCGTCGACTGGCGCGCGAAACGCGCAGATCTCAACTAGGCCGGATCGTCGCGCCGGAGATATCGGCGCTGAGCTGGCGCGTGGCTTCGTCGTAATGAGCCCAACACACCGGCGAGTACGACTCGTCCGCGCCGAGATGGATCTGCGGACCCTCGACGACCGGCGCACCGTTGACGAACCGCAGGTTGCAGATCGCCTTCTTCTGGCAGTACTGGCAGGTGACCTTCACCTCTTCGATGCCATCCGCGACTTCCATCAAACGCTGGCTGCCCGGGAACAACTTCGTCTTGAAGTCCGTGCGCAGGCCGTAACAGATCACGGGCACGCCCGGATCCGCCGTGATCCGACGCAGGTCGTCGATCACCGACGGCGGCAGGAACTGCGCTTCATCGACGAGCACGCAATCGATGCCCTCGAAGTCCCGCGGATCGAGCTGCGTGGTTTCGTCCACCATCAGATCCGCCTCGGCGGCGAGACCCGAGCGCGAGGCGATCTTGCCGACGCCGAACCGATCATCGAGCCGCGGCGTCATCAACACCACGCGCTTGCCTTGCTTGCGATAGTTATGCGCCACCGCGAGCAGGTTCATCGACTTCGCCGAATCGACCGTGCCGTACCGGAAGTAGAGCTTCGCCACGGTCGGCACTTTTGATCGGCGGTCTGACAGTCAGAACGCGCCGAACAACTTCGCCAGATACAGGGTCAGCGCACCGACCGCTCCCGCCGCAGGAATCGTGAAAATCCACGCGTATACGATCCGCGTGGCAAGACTCCACCGGATCCCGCGCAGCTTCTGAACCGAGCCGACGCCGACGATCGCGCCCGTGATCGTGTGCGTGGTGGACACCGGAATCTTCAGCGCCGTCGCGCCGAACAACGTCACCGCGCCTGCGAGGTTCGCGCAGAACCCGCCGATCGGCTTCAGCGACGTGATGCCCATACCCATCGTCTTGATGATCCGCTGACCGCCGAGCGCGGTGCCGAACGCCATCGCGCAGTAGCACGCGACCACGACCCACCCCGGTGCCGCTTTCGCCGACGCGGGCAACTGGCCACCGGCGACCATCACGGCCCAGATCACGCCGATCGTCTTCTGCGCGTCGTTGCCGCCATGGCCGATCGAATACGCCGCCGCCGAGAACAACTGCGCGACGCGGAACGTGCGATCGACCTTGCGTGGCCGCGCCTTGCGGAACAACCACAACATCGCGAGCATCGTGATGTAGCCGAGGACGAGCCCGATGATCGGCGCGAGCACGATGAAGTAGAGCGTCTTGAACAGACTCGCCTTGTTGAGGATGTCGAAGCTGCCCGCGAATGCGAGCGCCGCTCCCGACAACCCGCCGATCAGCGCGTGGCTCGACGACGATGGCAGGCCCCACCACCACGTCAGCAGGTTCCACAGGATCGCGCCCGACAACCCGCAGATCACGACCCACACGAACGCGGGGTCGGAGCCCTGGATGTTGACGATCTTCGCGATCGTGTTCGCGACACCCTCGTGAAAGATGAACAGCGCGACGAAGTTGAAGATCGTCGCCCACACGACCGCGAGCCGCGGCGACAGCACGCGCGTCGACACGACGGTCGCGATCGAGTTCGCGGCATCGTGAAAGCCGTTGATCACGTCGAACAGGATCGCGACGGCGACCGTGATCCAGACGAGCGTCGAGACCATCACGCGTGCTCGAGGATCACGCCCTCGATGATGTTCGCGACGTCCTCACACCGGTCCGACGCGCTCTCGAGGTTTTCGTAGATCTCTTTCCACTTGATGACGGTGATCGGATCTTTTTCTTCTTTGAACAACCGCGCGACCGAGCGCCGCAAGATCGCATCCGCTTCGTTCTCGAGGCGATTGATATCGATGCAGACCTTCAGCGTGGCGTGCGTGTCCTTGAGATCGCGCAACCCGCGCACGGCGACCTCGACCTGTTGCGCCGACCGATGCAGCACGTCCGCCATGTCGCGCACGTCGTTCGTCATCGTCACGATTTCGTACAGCTCGATCCGCTCGGCGGCAGCTTCGACGTAATCCATGATGTCGTCCATCCGCGTGATCAAGCGATGAATCTGATCGCGATCGATCGGCGTGATGAACGTCTTGTGCAGCGCTTCGACGCAGCGATGCGTGATCGTGTCCGTCTCGTGCTCGATGTCCGAGATCCGGCGGCACTTCGCCGGAATGTTCGCGCCCGTCGTCACCATCGACAGGAACTCTTTGACGCCTTCGATCGTCAGCGCGGCGTGTTCTTCAAAGAAGTCGAAGAAGCTGGTCTCGCGAGGAAGCAGGCGACCAAACATGGATGCGATTCTGTAACACGCGTGGCGCAGAGCCGTCACGCACTGAAACGCCTGGAATTACTGTTTGATCCGGAACTCGATCCCAGCCGCCTTCAGGCGGGCGAGCAGGTGGGAACCCATCGCGACCGACGGCGTGGTCACGCCACCCGGTGAATCGAGCGGATCGAGCGCGAGGCACATCGCGGACTCGCCGAGCATCTTCGATGTCGACGCGTAGCCCGGATCGCCATGCGGATCTTCGACGATGAAGTCGAGTCGATCGGTCCCGCGCTTCGCCACGAACCGCACCGTCCAATGACCTCGCGCGCGCTGCGATTCCGACGGACCTTCGCCCGGCTTCGGCGCCCGCTTCTTGATCTCGTCGCGGATCAACGGCACCTGCATCGCGAGCAACATGCCGCCCAACCCGGCCGTGATCCCGGCGGCCATCAGCGCGCCCTTCGCGGATGCCGGCGTGGTCATCACCTCGCGATAGACGAAGTCCGAGCCCCACGGATTGCCCGCGATCGCGTGCGAGCGCCGGACGACCTGCGAGTTCGTCGCCGCCATGATGAACGGCACGACGAACATCTTCACGTCGCGATCCCAACCGGGCGTCTTGTCATCCGGCGCCGGCGGCTTATCCGCGCGTGGATCCGGATCCAAGCCGTACGGATTGCCGAGCACGCGACGCACGTTCTTATCTTTCGTCATCGCGTCTTGGATCTCGAACATCGACGCGAGCGTGCCGCCGGAGAAGCCACCCGACAGCGCGCCGTAGTATGCGGTGACCTGCTGCGCGGGGATCCCGAACTTCTGGATGAACGCCTGCTGCGTTGCCCACGTGCCGAGATCGCTCGGGATCGAATCGAACCCGCTCGCGTGGACGATCCGCGCGCCACTCTGCCGAGCCTGCTCCTGATGCGCGTCGATCATCTCGCGCATGAAGTTCGGCTCGCCGGTCAGATCGCAATAGCTCGTGCCGGCGGCGGCACACGCGGCCACGACTTCCGCTCCGTACTTCGCATACGGACCTACCGTCGTGCACACGACCTTCGTGCGCGCGGCCATCGCTTCGCATTGCGCGCGATCGCCGGTATCGCAAATCACGATCGGCGCATCCAAGCCAAGGGCCGCGAGCTTGTCGCGGTTGCGACCGGCGATCGCCCACTTCAGCGCTTGCTTGGCCAAGTACTGGGCGACGAGCTTGCCGGTGAATCCGGTTGCACCGAGGAGAACCACATCGAATTCGCGTGCCACGTGCTGACGATACTCGCGCACGAGCTAAAATGAGATCGATGTCGTCATTCGTCGAGCGCCTTCATGCACGCTTGCCGATGCACGACGTGAAACCGCCTTCAGATGGGCGCAGGCGCGCAGCGGTGGCCGCGTTGGTTCACGACGATCCGGCGGGAGCGCGAGTTCTCCTCATGAAGCGGATCGAGCGCGATGGCGATCCGTGGTCGGGTCACATCTCGTTACCGGGCGGCGGTTACCAGGCGGCCGACGGCGACCTCCTCCGCACGGCGATCCGCGAGACCATGGAAGAGCTCGGCGTCGATCTCGATAAAGCCACGCTGATCGGGCCGCTCCCGGTGATCTCGCCGTTATCCGCGGGACCGATGGGAATCGAGGTCACGCCGTTCGCGTTCACGACGACGCTCGAGCCGGCCACGCACGTCGGTCCGGAAGCGCTATCCGCGTTCTGGTTGCCACTCACGCTCGCGAGCGGCGGGACGATCGATGCCGAATATCTCTATCCGGGGACCGATCGAAAATTTCCGAGCTGGAAATACGAAGGCCACACGATCTGGGGCATGACCTGGCGGATCCTGGGCGATCTCATCGCCGCCGGTCGGCCCTGAACAGCGTCTTGCCCGCGAACGACACGAGGCTGCCGCAGGCGAACGCGCGTAAGGCATCACGCATCGCGATCATGCGATTGCCTTCGGTGCACAGATAGACCGGCTCCCACGCGTGCGGCTTCAACTTCGCTTTGAACCGGCGCAGGCCGGCGAAGTCGTACAGCGGGCTGCCGAGCCAGCGCGCCATCTTCAGCCACCGCGGCACGTCACCGGCGAGCGGCGCGAGTCCGAGCGTGACTTCGGGCGTTCGCGCGGCACGCATCGCCGCGTCGACGAGCAGCTCGGGCGTGCCGTTCGGTGCAGCGGGTGATCGCACGAGATCCTCGACGAAGACTCGGCCCGCCGCGGGCACCGGCACCGTCGACGCGAGCCCGACGATTCGCGCTTCGTGCTCGGCGACGAACAACATCCGATCGTCGGCAAACACGTACGGCTCGAGTTGGACGAGGAATCCCATCGGCGCCATGCGCTTGCTCGCTTGCCATTCGTTCGCGAGCCGTGCGAGCTCGGGTTCGAGCGTGGCTAGATCACCCGGCTCCACGCGGCGAACCGACACACCTTTATTGCGCGCGCGATTCAGCTGATAGCGCAGCGAGCCCGTCAACAGCTCCGGCCACGCGTCCGTTCGCCACACCGGCTGCTCGCCGATCATCACGTGCGGCAACGTCAACCGCGCTTCGGCGGCGAAGAAGCTCGCGCGCTTTCCGTGCGCACGCGCGGCCTCGGTAAACGCATGCGCGACGTCGGTGATCCGCGACGGCTCCGCGACAGGGCTTCCGCCGGCGACCCACGCGCCTCCGGTATCGACGTACGCGACGACCGCATCCTCGTCGGCAAACCAGTAGCGAAAACCACTCTCGAGCGTCTGAAACGCGACCGTGTCTCGGCCGTACTTCTGGATCAGCCCCTTCGCGCGCGCACGCGATCCAGGCGCGACGAGCGCGACAGACATCTAGCTACGCAGATACCGCTAGAGCTGCGGCGTCGCAAACCCTTTGCTGGGCTTCGCGTACAAGTAACCCTGAAGCAGATCGATGCCGGCATCGATGCACGCCGAACGTTCCGCAGCGGTCTCGACACCTTCGGCGACCACGCGACTGCCGAGCTCGCGACACATGTTCGTGATCGCTGCGACGATTCGCCGCTTGTTGGTGTGGCGATCCAGGTCGCGAATCAGCGACATGTCGAGCTTGACGACCTCGGGCTCGAGCGAAGCGAGCGCACCCAGCGCGGCATAACCCGCACCGAGATCGTCGACGGCGATCCGGTAACCGAGCTTGCGAAGCATGGCGACACGCGCGGATCCGACCGCCGGATCGATGCTCGTACGTTCGGTGATTTCGAGGACGACTCGCTTCGCGTATTGCGCGAGCTCGCTCGTGGCCGCGTAGAGCTCTTCGTCGGCCAGCTCGAGGCCATGCACGTTCACGAAGATCAGCGCGTTCGACGGCGCTTCTTTGATCGCGGTCGCGACCGCCGAGCGCACCGTGCGACCGATCTGCTGGATCCGATCGAGGCGCTCGCCGGTGGCGATGAAGATATCGGGGCGACGCAGCGAGTCCTCTTCGGTCCGAAGTAGCGCCTCGTACGCGTACACCGAGCGCGTCGACACGTCGACGATCGGTTGGAACGCCATCCACGCTTGTTGCACGGCGTTCGTGAACCGCGACTCGAGCGACGCGCGATCCGGAATCGTCTCGCCGTAGAGCTCGCGCGCGTACGATTCGGCGCGGCGTCGCATGCGTTGCACGCCGTGAACGCGTGCCGCACGCGCGACTGCCGCCGCGAGCACGTCGTGATCGAACGGCTTCGTGATGTAGCTGATCGCGCCTTGATCGATCGCCTTGACCGCACCGTGCAACGACGGATCGCCCGTCATCAGCAGCACCGGCAGATCGTCGTCGCGCTTGCGCAGTTCTTTGACGAGCCCGAAGCCATCGAGCTCCGGCATGTTCACGTCCGAGAGCACGCAATCGAACGGAAGCTTCGCTGCTTCGAGCGCTTCGATCGCGGCACGACCGTTATCGGCAACGGTGACCGTCCAGCCTTCGGCGCCGAGCACGCGCGAACACACGCGGCGAATCGCGACGTCGTCATCGACGACGAGGACTCGTCCGAGGTGATTTTTGACGACGCCCGCAGCCTGTAACATGGTGATTGCTTACCGTCTCGAAGCGACGACGATATCGAGCGCGTGACGCAGCTTGGAGTCGTCCCACGGCTTCGAAAAATAGCGATGCACGGAGCCTTCGTTGACCGCGCGTGCAGCGACATCGAGATCGCGATTCGCGGTGACGAGGAACCGGATCGTATCCGGATACATGAGCTTCACGTGCGCGAGGAGATCGAGCCCATCGCTCTCGGTGCCCATCGAAAAGTCGGAGATCAGCACATCGAACGGACGCTCTTTGAAGTGAGCGAGGGCTTCCGCGGGCGAGCCCGCTTCGACGACTTCATGGCCGCGCAACGTCCGCCGCATCGCGGAGCGGATGTCTGGATCGTCGTCACAAACTAGGATCGCAGCCACGAGATCACATTACCCTTTCTACGTTCGTCCGGGGAGACGCAGTACGAAGCTAGGCCCATCTGGCCGGGCCTCGTACGCGATCCTTCCACCATGTGCTTCGGCCGCAAGCCGGCAGAAGTAGAGCCCCATGCCGCGTTTCCCACCCTTGCCCTGAACGTATTTGCCGAAAAGCGTAGGCCGAATGTTCTCGGGAATTTGCGGGCCCGTGTTCGCGACCCAGATCTCGACCGCGCCGTCGGCAGGCTCGGGCCAGGGATTGGCGCCGAGTCGAATCGTGCCACCCGCACCGCAATAGCGCGTGGCGTTACCGAACAAGTTGTGGAGCACGCGTTCGACAAGACCTGGGTCGAACCGACCCTCTAACTCCGGAGAGCAGTCGACTTCGTACGTGACATTGCGCGCGATCGACGCGGAGTTCACGCCGATCACGGACTCCAGCAGCTCTCGCACATTTGTCTTCACGACCGTGGGCTTCACGGCCGCGTCCTCGAACCGCGCGATGTCGACGAAGTTCGCGACCAGGCCGCTCATCCGCCGCACGGATCGGAGCGTCGCCGTGATGGCATCCATCACCTCGGCATCGCCCTTAACGACATCGACCAGATACCCCAAGTTGTTGAGGCTCACGGCGAGGCCATTGTTCAGATCGTGGGCGAGGAGCGCACTTGCCTCTTGGCCGTAGACCAGGCGGCGCTCGGCGGCCTCCTTTTCGAGGCGGACGTGCACGAACGCGCGTTGGGTGCGGATCGCCGCGGCAACTCGGCGCTTCAGCTCGCTCATCGCGACCGGCTTCACGACGAAGTCATCGGCACCAGCCTCGAACGCGTCGTGGCGGCGCTGTTCGTCGTCGTAACCGGTGAGGACCATGACGTGGACACCGTTACCGTGAAGCCGTTTTAATTCTGCGATCACCGGCAAGCCACCGACGTTCGGCATCTCGAGGTCGACGATCGCGACGTCCGGCGGTGTTTCAGCCGCCTGGGCGATCGCGTTCGCGGCGTCGTTCGCGGTGTGAACTTGAAAGCCCGCGTTCGCGAGTCCCGCTGCCATCTGCCGGCAGATCGTGACGTCGTCATCGACTACGAGGAGGCGTACCGAACCGGGGAGCATCGCTGCTTCCGATTGCCCGCCCACCGCGTCACCTTGCATCCCTGTGGTAATATCACTTTCGGGGATGGCGAGTAGCGAAGCACGCGGAATCGATCCAAAGCGTCTCGCGGACGTCGTTCTGGCGGCCGCCGTACGCGCGCAGGCGGACACCGTCTATCTCGAGCCGAATCCGGCGAACGAGGACATGTACACGTTCTCGTTCGAGCGCGGTGGACCACTCACGACCGTCTCGATCGATGCGTTGATCGGTGCAGCAACCGTCGCGCGGCTCGCGTACATCGCGAACCTCGATCTCGCGGGCACGGCAGCGTCGTCGGCGGTCACGAGAGTGAGGACCGGCGATCGTGAGGCGGACGTGGTGATCACGATCCGGCCGAGCAATGGCTTGCGCGCGGAGGTCGTCGTCGTACCCTCGCGTGGTGGGCGCGCGCGCACGGCACCGCCGGTCGCGATCGGGACGATCGGCGATGTCATCGCGAACTATCGGATCGTCGAGCCGCTCGGCGAAGGCGGCATGGGCACGGTCTATCGCGTCGAGCACGTCGCGCTCGGTCGTGCATATGCGCTGAAGGTGTTGCGCTCGCGCGTGTTCGAAAAAGATCCCACGGCGGGTCAGCGGTTCTTGCGCGAAGCGAGAGCGGCGGCGCGCGTGCGGCATCCGAACATCGGTGACGTGTTCGACTTCGGGCATCTCGCCGACGGCCGACCGTACTTCGTGATGGAGCTGCTCGAGGGTGAATCGCTCGCGGATCGCGTCGCGCGTGGTGCGTTGCAACCGGCCGAGGTCGTCACGATCGCGCGGCAGATGGCGGGTGCACTCGCGGCAGTGCACGAGCACGGCGTCGTCCATGCGGATGTCACGCCGTCGAACGCGTTGATCATCGGCGACGAACCGATTCACGTGAAGCTGATCGATTTCGGCTTGGCCGCGATCGCCGGCGAGAACTTCGAAGAAGCGGACAGCGACTTCGTACTCGGCACGCCGAGCTACATCTCGCCCGAGCAGTTGCGCGGTCTGCCGGCAACGGAGAAGAGCGATCAGTACGGCCTCGGCGCGGTGCTGTTCGAGTTGCTCGCGGGCAAGCCGCCGTATCAGCACAAGGAGCTGCGCGAGCTCTGCATGATGCACATCCAAGCGCCGATTCCCGTCGTCGAGAGTCCGTTCGGCCCGTTGCCGCCGAAGCTCGCCGACGTGATCACCACGTGTCTCCAGAAGTCACCGCAACAACGGTTCCCCGGCATGAAGGCGATGGTCGCCGCGCTCGACGAGATCGATCGCGTGGCTCGCCAGCGTGGCTGGAGAAAGTGGTTGGGCTAGATGGCCACGCGCAAGTCACTCGTGGTGTGCGTCGACGACGACGAGCAGATGCTCCAGAGCGTTGGCCGATCGCTCAAACGCGAACCCACGCTCGAGATCCGGACCACGTTGGATCCGGATCAGGTGCTCGAGTGGATCGCGAAAGAAGATGTCGCGGTGCTCGTCAGCGATTACGAGATGCCGAAGATGACGGGCGCACAACTTGCGGGCAAAGCGCGGCGCGTGCGTCCGGAGACGGTCCGGATCCTGTTGACCGGCATGCGCTCATTAGAGACCGCGATCGACGGCATCCATCAAGGCGAGATCTTTCGCTTCATCAACAAACCGTTCGTCGACAAGGTGTTGCACCAGGCCGTGCTCGAGGCCGCGCAACGCCACGAAGAGCTGCTCGCATTGACCGGTGATCGCGAACGGAGAGAACGGCGGGAAGCGCTCCGATCGGCACTCGAAGCGGAGTATCCTGGGATCTCGACGGTGCAACGGGTGAACGAGGCGGTAGTGGTAAGCGCAGATCCGTGGGGCGAGGCGATCGCGCTTGGCATCGCGGGTCTCGATCGAAAGCTCGAGCAGTGAGTCATCTCGACGAGAACGACAAACCCTGTACACGACATCCGTCCCCGTCCCCCGCGAACATGCTCGCGCTGGCGTTGCTCGGATCGCGGATGCCGAGCTTCCATCACGATGTCGCGTCGAAGTTGCAGAGCCTGATGATGGCCGTCGACGAATTGAGCGAGCTCGCGCAATCCTCGGAGCTCCAGCTCGCGGCGAACAGTGCGATGAGCGCGGTGCGCGACCTGACCACGCTGTTCTCGACGAATCGCGCCCTCGCGAAGGCACCGCAACGCCGGCCCACGCCCGTCGGTGAAGTATTCGCGCGCGCGGCCGAACGCAGTGGCGTGAAGACGCGCGGGGAGTTGCCCACGTCGCAAGCGGACATCGCGCTGCCGTCGATCGTGCACGCGTGCGCGGTGATCTTGGATCTCGCGGCGGGGCCGCTGGCGTTGGGGCGCACCGTCGAGATCACCGGCGAGATCGAAAACAAGATCTTGATCGTGACGGTCAAGGGTCCACCGGAAGCGCCGCTGCCCGCGAATGCCGGTGACGTGCTCGCGCTCGCGAGCTTCGCGTTGGAGCGCGAGGCAGGCCAATTGCGCTGCACGCCCGATCACTACGTGATCAAGTTGCCGCTCGTCTAAAAGCTGTCCGGAATCGGCAGCTGCAGCATGTACTCGCGCTTCGGTCGCACGGCGCCGTTCAACGCCGGCGGGAAGTGTTGCTTCGCGTAGTCGCGATACCAGCTCGAGTTGAGTAGGCGGAGGATGCGTTCGTCGTCAGTGGCGAGCATCCACACCGTCGTATCCGGAACGAGGCCGGTGGTGTCGAGCGCGCAGGCCGGCGCGGTTTGGATGTCCTGATAGAACAGGCGCGGTCGGGTGGATGCCGCGAGCTCGCCGATCGGATCTTGGAGCTCGTACCACTTGTAGGAGCCGGGCTTGCGACCGGTGCCGGGCTCGAGCTCGGCTCGCATCGGGGTGAGGTGATCGATGATCGCGCTCGGCGGATCACAACCGCGGCCGAGCATGAGCACGTAGCGATCGGCGAGCTCGATGCGATACGGGCGGATATCGCGACCTTTGACGAACGGTCGGATCCAGTGCGGTTCGACGCCGCGATCGTGCAAGCGATCGCGCGTGACGCCGTCGATCACGAACGCGCGATTGCAGCCGGTGACGATGCCGCGCATCGGGGGCGTGACGAGATCACCTAACGTTGTCGTCGAAGGCGGCCGATCGGTCCACGGATCGCCGTTCGCGGGACCCTTGCGCTCGGTCGGCCCGACGAGGATGCATGGAAACGCGTCGTGATCGGGAAATGCGTCGGACGGCAGATCGATGATCTCGGGCATGCGATCGGCGAGGTGCTTGCGTAGCGCGCGCGCGTAACTGACGGTGCGGAGCTTCGACGGGACCACGATGCAGTAGCGACCGCCGGGCTTCGTGATCCGCGCGGCGAGCTCGATGAAGTAGATGTACAGATCCGCGACGCCGTCGTAGCTCGCGAACCCCCGCAGGCGCTGCTTGGTTTCGGCGGAGAGTTTCTCCTGGCGGATGTACGGCGGATTGCCGATCACGGCATCGAACATCGGCCACTCGATCGCGAGCGCATCGCCGATGTGGAGATGTTCGATCTGGAGGCGCGCGCGAACACGACCGACGACGTCCGGATCGATGTCAGCGCCATATAAACAATCCACGACCACGCGATCGCGATCCGCGCCGTGCGCGACGAGAAACCGAATCGCCTCGTCGAGGAAGGCGCCTTCGCCGATCGAGAAGTCGCAGATCCGGAGCTCTTCGATCTGGCGCGGCGACTTCCCCGCGACGAGCGGTCCGAGCGCGTGCTCGATCATCGGCGCCGTCACGTCGCGCGGCGTGTAGACAACGCCCAACGTCATTTCTTCGGCCTGACGAACGGCAACACCACCACGAGCGAGAGCTGGATCCACGCCGCGAGCTGGTAGATGCCGGGATACGTGTAGCGCGCGACCGCGTCACCCGCATGCGCGTACGCGAGCGTGGCCGACAGGCTCGACAGCGCCATGTAGATCGCGAATTGCGACGCGGCGATCGCCTTCCACGTCACGTCCATGCACAGCGCGAACAACGAGGCCGTCATCATCCCGAGGAAGAACGGCTCGACCCAGAACACGCTGTAGACGAACGACGTGCTGGTCCAGTGATCGGAGAGTTGCGAGAACGCGACGTAGTAGCCCGTCAGGCACAGCGCCGCGATGCCCGCCATCAAGCGATGCCCGATGCGATCTGCAACGAAACCACCGATCACCGAACCGACCGCACCGAGCGCGAGGCCGGGGCCGCCGATCATCCCGGCGTAGTCCTCCGCACTCCAATGCAGTTGCTCGACGAACAGCCCGTTGCCGACGGCGGCGAGGAGCGCGGCCGCCGCGTTCGAGATCAACATCACCAGCGCGACGAGCACCGCCGACCAGATCGCGCGATCGCGCAACGCCGAGATCACGACATCCCGACGGAGATTCTCTTTCGACCACCGCACGATCGCGCGTGCGAGATCCGGCCGCGGTTGCGCTTCGACGGCGCGTTCCTGCACGAACAACGGGATCAGCATGATCGCGAACAACACGATCGCCTGGACGAACAACGCGACGCGCAGATTCGCGAGCGCGATCAAGTGCGAGATGCCCCAGCCGCCGAGCATGCCGCCGCCCCACTTCGACGCGTACATCAGGCCGTTCGCGCGCCCGCGTTCGTTCTCTTCGAGCAGATCGACGGCGAGCGCATCGACGGCGACATCCTGCATCGAGTTGAAGATCGTGTGGACGAACACGGTCCGCGCGATCAACGTGGTCGAGCTCGTCAGATCGCCGACGAACGCCATCGACAAGATCGTGAGGCCCATCATCAGCTCGGCACCGATGATCCAGGGGCGGCGCCGGCCGAACCGCTTGCTCTGGAACGCGTCGATGACGAAGCCCCACACCCACTTGAACGCGTAGGGGCCGGTGGTGGTCGCCATGATCACGCCGACCGCGTCGACGGTGACGCCGTGATCGACGAGGTACGCCGGCAACGTGATCGCGGTAAATCCCCACGGGATTCCCTGCGCGACATACATCGCGCACAGCATCACGAGTCGCAGCCGCCGGTTGTCGGCGAGGTTCACGTGTTAAATATACAGCGTGCGGTACCTGATCCTGCTACTCGCGTTCGGCTGCGTCCAGCAGCGCAGCGCGCGGTGCAAGCAGGTCTGCGCGCGCGAGTACGAGTGCGTGACCTCGACCTCCAGCAGCGTGCCGTTCGACGAGAAGGAATGCATCGCGGCGTGCGCGGTGCTCGAGGCGGATCCGGACAACCTGGCGAAGGTCCAGAATCACGCCGACTGCGTGGCCAAGCACACCGCGTGTAACGAAGTGCTCGAGTGCCAGTAGTTACAGATCCTGCGCCGACTTGATGATCTCCGCGATGAACTCGCGGCGGATGTGGATCAGGGACGGCTGCTTTGGATCGACCTTCGACGTGATGTCGGTGCCGTTCGGGACGATCTTGTTGCCGTCGATCTCCTCGCCACTGATATCGAGGACGCACTGCTTGTGCAGGGCTTGAGCGCGCGCGCAATCGTCGACGTGCATCTGGGCCGCGGGTTTCGCGACGGTTTTCGGGTCGGCGCGACCGATGGCGGGACAGAGCAACAGGGTGATCACGATGAGGTGGCGCATGCCTGAAAGACACGCCGCGGCTCAGTCGGTTGCGTTCTCGCGCTTCCGGCGCTGTTCGCCTCGCCAGGTCGTGAAGTGGCGTTCGATAACCTCGCGATCCGCACGCGCTCGGGCGAGCCGAACCCGCGCGGCGGCTACATCGCCCTCGGTCCGATCGTGGGCGAGCTGCGCGGCAACCTCGGCCTCCCGGGCGGTGGCGAGGTGGGTGCGAAGCCGCCCGATGAACCGGTCCGCGAGCGCGATCTGGTCGGTTGTGGGTAAGGCGGCGCGAGCGGCGACGGCGTCCTCGATGGCGCGACGTGCCGACGTAACGCGATCACGTGCTTGGGCCAACCGCGTTGCCGAAGCCGACGCATCGCCGATCGCGGCTGCGAGATCTCCGCGGCGACCCGCCTCTGCTTGTTCGCGTACCGTGCGCAACGGCGCGAGACGGTAGCGATCTTCTGGCATGTCCGAATGTTACACTGCGCGCGAGTGGCCAACGCGGGCGAAGTGCCGATCGACCGCTATGTCGTCCAGGAGCATCTCTCCGAGGGCGGCATGGGCGCGATCTACGTTGGCAAAAAGCTCGGTGCCGGCGGGTTCGAGATGGAGGTGGTGCTGAAGCAGCTCCTCCCCGAGTTCACGCAACAGGAAGAGTTCATCGATCTGTTCCTGCGCGAGGCCAAGCTAAGCGCAACGCTCGACCACGCGAACATCATCCACACGATCGACCTCGTCGCCGCAGGTGGCGAGTACTTCATCGTGATGGAGTACTTGCCGGGCGGCGATCTCCGGACGTTGCTGCGCAAGGCAAAGCGGCGCGGCAAGCGGTTCTCGCCGAAGGCCGCGATCTATATCTCGCGCGAGGTGTTATCGGCGCTGGCGTACGCGCACAGCAAGCGCGACTTCGACGGCAATCCGTTGAAGTTGATCCATCGCGATGTCTCGCCGTCGAACGTGCTGCTGTCGTATTCCGGCGAGGTCAAGCTGACCGACTTCGGCATCGCGAAGGCCGCCACGCACACATCGCTGTTCTACAAGGTGAAGGGCAAGGTCGGGTACATGTCGCCGGAGCAGGCGAAGTCCGAAGCGCTCGATCACCGCAGCGATCTGTATTCGGCGGCAGTGTGCATGTACGAGATCCTGACGGGCGAACGGTTGTTCGTGGCGGCGGGCCTGACCACGAGCGCGGACGAGATCTACTCGCAGCCGGTTCCGCAGGTGTCGCGCAAGGTGCCGGGGCTGCCGGCGGATCTCGACGCGATCATGACGAAGGCGCTCGCGATCGATCCGGACAAGCGATTCCAGACGGCGGGCGAGTTTCAAGAAGCGCTGATGCGGTGCGCGCATCGCAACGGCCTGATGATGGCGGCGCCGGAGCTCGCGGCCGAGCTACGCGAGTCGTGCGGTCCGATCGAATCGTGGCGCACCGGCGAAGATGACGATCTCGATCTCGGCTACGTCGCCGGCAAGCGCGCGGGCACGGAGGTGTTGCCCGACGGCGGCGATGACGACGAAGACGAGGATGATGACGACGATAACGGGCGGATGCCGAGTGGCCCGTTGTCGATCCATTCGATCGCGGCGCGCACGCAAAAGCCGACCACACCGCCACCACCGGCCGGGAAACCTCGCGCGGGGACGGAGATCGAAAAGTTTCAGGGCATGGAGCTGACGTCGATCATCAACATGATCGACGTGCAGGGAAATCCGGCCGGCGCCGAGCCGCTCGTCGATCTCGATCACGCGCCGCCGATCGTGATGGATTCGGGACCTCGTGCACTCGCGAGCGGCGAGCACGCGATCAGCTCGATCGCGGCGCCTCCGAAGTCGACCGCGGGATCGATGCAGGCCACGATGCTCGCGAGCTCGCCGCCACCGCCGATCAAGGTGCCGCCGGCGCTGATGCCGCAGCCACATCCGCTGGCGGGTCCGCCGAAGGCTCAGACCGGGCCGATGCAGCAGTTTCCGCCGCACATGGTCTATCCGCCGCCGCCGGATCTGTCGTCGCCACGGCGGATGAAGACCGAGCCGGGAGCGTCGCGATCGATCTCGCCGCTGATCGTGATTGTCGCGATCCTGCTCGTCGCCGGAATCGTGGCGATCGTCGTCGCGATGTCGGGTCCGAACGTTAACTAAGAGGGTGGTGACTCTAGACACCACCCCCCGGCAAAGATATTCTGCCGGTGCCGCCTGATGACTAAAGATCGGAGCAACGTAACCGCTCTGCTCGACGATGCACCGTCGTATTCGCGTCAGACCGCGGGCGGCATCTTCGTCGTGATCAAGGGTCCCGATCGAGGAGAAGCCGTGCGCCTGACGGGCGATCCGGTGTCGTTCGGATCGGGTCCGCAATGCAGCCTCGTGCTCACCGACAAGACGGTGTCGCGCAAGCACCTCGAGGCGCAGCTCGTCGGCGACGAAGTCATGATGATCGACTGCAACTCGACGAACGGAACGTTCATCCAGGGTTCGCGGTTCGAGAAGATCGCGATCGGATTCGGCGCGGAAGTGAAGCTCGGCCGTACGGTGCTGAAGTTCCTACCGGACGAAGAGATCGTCGAGCCGGAGCCGTCGAATCAGAGCGCGTTCGGCTCGATCGTCGGCGGCGATACGAAGGTTCGCCAGATGTTCACGCTGCTCGAGGATGTCGCCGCGACGAACGCGACGGTGTTGATCGAGGGCGAGACCGGCACCGGTAAAGAGCTCATCGCCGAAGAGATCCACAATCACTCGCCGCGTCGCGACGGGCCGTTCGTGGTGTTCGACTGCGGCTCCGTTCCCCGCGAGCTGATCGAATCGATGTTGTTCGGTCACGTGAAGGGCTCGTTCACCGGCGCGATCACGGATCGCCGCGGCTCGTTCGCGGAAGCGCACGGCGGCACGATCTTCCTCGACGAGATCGGTGAAATGGCGCTCGATCTCCAACCGTCGCTGCTGCGCGTGCTCGACAAGCGCGCGGTCCGCAAGGTCGGCGCGAACGTGTACGAGAAGATCGACGTGCGCGTGGTCGCGGCCACGAACCGCGATCTCCGCGCGGAAGTCGCGAAGAAAACATTCCGCGAAGACTTGTACTACCGCCTCGCGGTGATCCGCGTGTCGGTGCCGCCGTTGCGCGAGCGCGGCACGGACATTCCGCTCCTCATCCAGCACTTCGTCAGCACGTTCGGTCCGGGCCTCACGGTGTCGCCGGAAGATATGGCGCGGCTGGTTCGCCATAGCTGGCCGGGCAACGTTCGCGAGCTCCGCAACGTGATCGAGCGCGCGTGTCTGCTCGCGCGTGGCTCCACGATCAACCTCGAGGATGCGCTGGTGTCGGAAGCCGCGCCGTCGCTCGGCATTCGCACGGACCTGCCGTTCAAAGAGGCGAAGGGTCAGCTCGTCGAGATGTTCGAGCGCGAGTACATCGAGGACCTGATGCGCCGGCACAAGATGAACTTGTCGGCGGCTGCGCGCGAAGCGCAGATCGATCGCAAGCATCTTCGCGAATTGATCCGGAAGTACGGGCTCGATCCGCGGCACAAGCTCGACGGGCCGGGCGATGACGATCCGTCGAACGACGGCGGGCTCTAAGCCGGTTTCAGGTTGAGCGTCGAGTACAGCGGGATAAATCCCGTGCGCATGATGTTGCGATAGCTCTGCGTGCCCGGCATCGCACCGACCAACGCGAGCCGACCTTCACCCGCATCGCGCAGGCGCCGCCGGATCATTGCCGTCTGGACGCCGCGATTACGAAATGCCGGCGCGGTCGCGCCACTCGCGAGCACGCAGCCGAGCTCGTGATCCCACAAGATGCTCGTGCCGGCCGGTTTGCCGTCGACGAACGCGAGGTACTTGCGCACCGGCGCGGCCGCGAGGATGTAGAGCAGCGGATCGATCTTCCCGTGATTGCCGTCATCCCACGCCGCCATCGTCGTCGCGAGGTACGTCGGATCGAGGCCATCGACCTCTTCGACGTGAAGCTCCGGCTCGGCCACTGCACCGACGTATTGCGCGAGCTCGCCTTCGAACGGCCCCGGACGATAGCCGCGATCGAGCAAGACTCGCAGCGTCTGCGGATCTGTGAACGGCGTGACGCACACTTCCCAGGTCTGACAGCGCGGCGCGAAGAACGCGTTGACCTTCTCGGCTTCGTCGGTCGCGCGGTGCGCGAAGCCATAGACCTGCGTGAGCGGCGAGCCTTCACCCGCGAACAGTGCGTAGCCCGAGCCGACCTTCGCGCCGAACGAACCGGGCTGGACCTTCATCGCCGCAGCTCCGAGCAGCTCGAAGATCGCGATGTTCAAGGCATGCACTCGATCCGCGAGCGCGTCGTCGAGGGCAAACATCAGTCGATCTTGACGCGATAGGAGAGGCGGGTATCCGTGACGTTGATGTCGAACTTGCGGCGATTCTCGGTCACGAGGTCATAGACCTCGACGGTGTGCGGTCCCGTCGGCACTTCGATGCGCTCGGTCGGGCACGTCATACCGGTCGGTTTCCCGTCGACGAACACGTAGTAGCGATCCTTGTCCTTGCACTTGATCACCTTGATGCCGGCGGGTCCGCCACTCGGCGTGACCGGCTTCATCGGAATCTGGAACGCGCCATGGCCATCGACCTCGGCGACGTAGAGCTCGTGGCCCGCGAGCGACAACGCCATCGTGTGGCGATCGGCCGAGCCCGCGAGCTTCACCGGCGTGACGCCTTGATCGGCGCCATCGATGAACACGCGTGCGCCCGCCGGCGTGCTAGCGATCTGCAACGAATCGCTCGTTCCCGTGGGTGTCACCGTCTGCTTCGTCACGCCCGAGCCCGCGCCTGAACCGACGCCCGCATCCGGCGTGGCCGTCGCGATCGCACCTGCGTCGATCGGCGCTTTGGGCGTGCCTGCGTCGATCGTCGCCGTCGCGATCACCGAGTCCGAGCCCGAGCGCGAGCCCGAGCCGGCATCCAACGTCGTCGACGCGATGACCGCGGCTGCATCTCCCGTCGCGGCCGCATCGATCGGCGCAGCGACGACCTTCGCCGCCGATCCACCGGAACCCGAGCCATCCTTCACCGCGGGCGTATCCCCACCGGCTTGATTCATCTGCCACACCGCGACGCCCGCACCACCACCGAGCACGACCAACGCACCGACGACCATCGGCCAGCGCTTGCGCGTCGCGCCCGCCTGACTCGGCAACGAAAACTGCGGCGCGCGCTCGGGCCGCGGCGGTGGCGGCGACAACGACTGCACCGTGCCCGGCACCGGTGTGCCGGGTCGCGCCAAGCCATCCGTCATCGGCGGCGGACCGCTCATCGGCGGCGGCTGCGTGTTGTTGAACGTGATCTTCGGCGGCGTGAAGTTATCGAGCGTCGCGCCCGCCGACGCTTGGCCCATGCCGGGTTCCGTCGACCCTGGATTCACCGTCGGTCCCGTTCGATCCGCACCCGGCGGCTTCGACGGAAATCCCGGCGGCGCGAGGTTCGGCGCCGACACCGCACCGGAATTCGCGAGCGGCACCGCCGTCGGCACGAGGCTCGGCGGCGACGGGCTCGGCATCCGCTCCGATTTCGGCCGACCTTCACGCGCGGACAATTCGCTCTTCGCGCGATCGACCGCCGCGCGCACGTCACTCGCGTTGCCCATCCCGAACAACGTGCTCGTCGGCACGGGCGGAGGCTCGCTGCCACGCACCGGCGGATTCGCGGGCACGGGCGTCTTGCGTAGGTTCGGCTTCAACGCCGGCGCGGTCACCGCCGGATCACTATCGGGCTCGATCACGCTGATCGCGCCGCGGCCCATCTGCTCGATCTGCAATTCGACGAGCGGATCTTCTTCGACCGACGCCTTCTTCAGATCCGCGACGAGATCGTCGGTCATCTCGCTCGTCTTCATGTCGCCGCGTTCGAACGGTGGATCCGTATCCGACGCGGCTCGCACGATCTCACCCATCGAATCGCGAACGATCTCGATCGACGGCATCGTGTTCGTGTGGACCTGCTGCTCGGTATCGTTCTTCGCGCGCGCGAACGGCGCCAACCCACCGCGCGTATGCACTTCCGGCAGCACCGCGTGCTCCGCCGTCGGCGGATCGGCGATGTCCGCGCGTTTCGGCGAGAGCGGCTGGAGCGGCGCGCGCGGTTGCAGACCCTTCGCACCACGCGCGAACGCATCCGCCGTGGGATTCGGATCGGGCTCGATCGCGAGATCCGAAAAATCGCTCTCGGCCCGCGCGTACTCGCCCGGGCGCGTCGCATCGTCGTTGCCGAACTCGCTGCCGAGGCGATTCAGCGATTCCGCGATCGCATCGGTGCCCGGCATCGTCTGCACGTCGCTCTCGCTGCCCGGTCGCAGGCCCGTATCGTTCGGGATCTCGAGATTCGTTGCCGGTCGCCCTGGCGCGCCACGTCCCGGCGTCGGGCCCGTGAGTTGATCGCGCGGCCTGCCGAAATCGTCGACTTCGCTGGGTGCACGCGGCGCCGGCGATGGTCCCGTGCCCGGTTGCGTCTGCCGCAACGTCGGAATCGCACCGGTCATCTTCGACGACACCGGCGGCGCACCGACCGGCCGCAGCGCCGGAGGCACGATCGAAGGAATCACGCCTTTCGGTTTGATCGAAGGGATCGCGGGCGGCGCCTTCTTCGCCGACACGGACGGAATCGGCGGCACGACCGGCGGCGCTTGCACACCGGGCATCGTCGTCGGCGATTTCGGTGGACCCACGAGCGGTGCAGGCCCCGGCACTTCGACATCCGGCCGCACGAAGTTCGTGGTCGCGATGCCGTCATCTTCCGGGGGAAGTTGGCCGCGCAGATCCATATCCGCGAGCGTGCTCGACGGACCGAGCGTGGGCGGCGCTTGCAGATTCATCGCGACCACGCCCGACAAGTTGCCTTCGTTCATCGCCGCGTGGCGATCGAGCGTGGTCTTGACCTGTTGACCGATGTCTTTACGCGTCCCCGGCACCGGCGCGACACGTAACGCAGCATCGAGTGCATCTGCAAATGCTCGCGCGTCCGGAAATCGTTCGAATTGGCTTCGCGCGAGACAACGCGACAACACGCGCACGATCGGCCGTGGCAATGGCGGATCTGCGGGCGGTCCAGCAAGAATCTTATTCGCGATGTCCTGTGGTGAATCACCGAAGAACGCTCGCTGACCGGTGACGAGCTCGTACGCGATCACGCCGAGCACGAACACATCCGTCGCCGCACTCGTGGCTTCACCGACGAGTTGCTCCGGCGCGAGATATCCCACGCGTTGTGCGAAGCGCGGAGCGTCGACGGGCTTCGCGGGAATCGTCGCCGCGAGGATGCCGAAGTCCGTCACCTTCACGTCGCCTTCGGCCGTGACGATCACGTTCGATGGCGACAAGCCCAAATGCGAGAGCCCACGACCATGCGCGTAACCGACCGCGCGTGCCGCTTGCGAGATCAACGCGAGCGCACCACCGGCGCCGATCATTTGACCACCGAGGCGCGCTTCTGCGACGAGCCGTTGAACGTCTAGACCCGCGACGAGCTCGACGGCGGTGAACGTCTGGCCTTGCGCGACGCCGAACTCGGACATGCGCGCGATCCGCGGATGCTCGAGCCCACCGTACGATCGCGCGGCGGCGGACAACGCTTGTGCCGTCGACGGATTTGCCGTGAGCTCGGGCAAGAACCGCTTGATCGCGAACTGGCGTTCGAAGCCGGCGACGCCGAACACCTTCGCGCGCCACACCTGACCATTGGGCCCACCGCCGATGGGCTCCAATAGCTGATAGCGACCGACTCGCTCGGTGGCTTCGTTCCCCGTGGGCACCGCTCCAGAAGTCTAGCCGACGTGTGCGTGTGACGCGACGCGTTGACTCCAGATCATTGGCGGTACCGGCAACTTGCTCTCGCCGCCAATCACTGGCACCAACGATCTACATGGCGCGGAAGGATGCCTCCGATAAAAAAGCCGGCGATTCGAAAACTCGGTCGGAGGATGAAACCGCGCCCGTGAACCCGGACGAGATCGAAAAGCTCGCAGCCGCGTCGAAGGATGCGGGCGACACGTTCGACGAGCCGACGAAGGTTCCTCGCAAGCCGGACGCCGAAACGTTGGAAGAGGTCCAGACGATCGCCGTGACCTCGCCGATTCCGACGACGCCGTCGGAGACGCAGGTCAAAGCCGACATCGGTCGGCCGCCGGACATGCCCACGTCGAGTGCGCCGCCGCCGCTCGCGCTCGGCAACGTCGAAGATCCGGCCCACATGCCGGGCCCGAAGGACATCCCCGCCGGCGAGCCGCACGACAAGGCACCGGCTCCGGGCAAGGTCCCACCGGGCGATTCGCGCTCGCTGCGTCGCTCGTCGGAGTTCGCGCTGATCTATCGCCTCGGCACGTACGTGATTTCGCGGGTCGGCCAGGTCGGAACGCGTGGTCAGTGGCGGGTGGTCGAGTATCCGACCTCGTCGTCGGCGAGCCATTCGTACGCGAAGGAATGTTCGCGATTCGTCAGCGAGGGTTTCTCGGACTATCGTGACTGAGTTGGCGCACGACGACGACGAAGACGAGAAAAAGCCGAACTGGTTAGTTCGCTGGGCACTCGAAGCCCCGGCGCGCTGGCTCGGCAAGCGAAGCGGTATTGGCCAGGACATGACCGGTGGCGCCGACGGCCTGTCGTATCTGCGCCATCTCGTGCGCGGCAATCGCCTGCGCCGGCGCGATGCGTTCGGGGATGCAGATGCCGAATCGCCGCCGGTGCTCCTGATCCACGGCTTCCTCGGGACGCGCGGCTCGATGTACATGCTCGAGCGCCGGCTCGTCGAGGATGGCTTCGTCGTCGTGTCGTTCAACATCGGCACCTTGAACGTCCGCGATATCCGGCGCTCGGCGTTCATGATCCATCGCAAGATCGAGCGGATCCTCGCGCAGACCCCGTCGCAGAAGATCGACATCATCGGCCACTCGATGGGCGGCCTGATCGGCCTCTACTACATCAAGAAGCTCGGCGGCCATGCACGTGTCCGCAAGCTCGTGATGATGGGGACGCCCGCGAACGGGACCTGGGCGGCGCTCGCCGGCGTGGTCACGCTCGGCCTGTGGTCGACCAGCTCGTGGCAACTCCTGCCGCGCAGCCGGTTTCTGGACGAGCTTCACCAGGGGCCCCTCCCGCCCGGCGTGGAGGTCACGACCATCGCGGCCGCGCGTGACTGGGTCGTGCCGCTCAAAACCACGCGTCTGACGGGGGCCAACGCGCTGACCGTGCCGCTGGGCCACTCTAGCCTCGTGGTTTCCGAAGAGGTTTATCGGCGCGTCGTCAACACCTTGCGGCCTCCGCACGAATATTTGGATGACGACGTTCCTGCCACCGATTGAGCGAGGCCGTTTGCTTGCGTGAGCCGCTCATTGGGCACTAGAATTTTCGAGTCCTTGCGCACATGAACGATCGTCCTCGCTTCGCACTGCGCTTCATCTCGGGCAAGTACCAGGGAGGCGAGTTCCCGCTTCGTATGAATCGGGAAATCATCATTGGCCGGTCTTCGGACCTGGACATGGTGTTGGTCGAAGACATGGTCTCGCGTCGCCACGCGAAGATCTCGTCGACGGATGCCGAGGTGTTCATCCAGGACATGGGCTCCACGAACGGCACGTTCGTGAACGGTGAAAAGATTGCCGGCCGCGCTCTGTTGCACGAGGGGGACCGCATCCTCGTCGGCACGTCGATCATCAAGGTCGTCGCCGTCGAAGGGTCGGTCGCGCAACAGAGCGAGGCCGAAGCTCGCCGCCGGTTGGAAGCCGGTGCGCAGCAACGTCAGGCCACGCAGGGTCGGCCGATGTCGGGCGTGATCGAGGAGATTCCGCTGCCGGACCTCCTCCAGCTGCTCTCGACGAGCCGCAAGTCCGGCGTCCTCACGATCAACAACGGTGTCTCGATCGGCAAGATCTACCTCCGCAAGGGGCAGATTTACTTCGCCACGATCAACGACGACTTCTCGGTCAGCCCGCAGAAGGCGATCTACCGGATGTTGACGTGGGCCACGGGCACGTTCGAGCTCGAGCCGGGTGGCGAGATGCAGGTGATGGAGGAGATCCAGGAATCGACCGAGGGTCTCCTCATGGAAGGCGTCCGCCAGCTCGACGAATTCCAGAACCTCAAGAAGCAGCTACCGCCGCTCGGGTCGCCGTTGGCCGTCCCCACGCCGCTCGCGGGCAAGTTGCGCGAGCTCACCCCATCGGAGCTGGACACGTTCCAACTCGTCCTCGATCACGGCCAACTCCAGAAAGTCTTGGATAACTTTCCGGGGACCGACCTCGACGCAGCGCAGAACATCATCAGCCTGATGAAGCGCGAGTTCGTCGTCGTTCCGTAACGCGCTACACTCCTAGTGTGTCGCCGATCCCCAATCTGTCGGGGGTTCGTATCGAGAGCCTCGACGATCGTCGATGGTCCACGCCGTATCGTGGGATCGTCACCGGTCGGCCAACGCTCCGGCTGACGATTTCGGTGTCACCGCGCGGGATGTTGCCACTCGAAGTCCGGATCGACGTCGACGATGCCTCGGTCGACGTCTCGAGTATCGGAACGCAATTCGCGCTGTCGGGGATCGAGGCGTTGTTCGTCGTCGAGCGGCAACCACCGGCATGGCGCTTCCTCACGTGGTATGGCGTGTTCGCGCGCCGGCACGGTCGTGGCGATCGGCTGATCGTGGAAACTCCCGACGCTCGCGTAGCGCGCTTCATCGAACGCCGGATCGAAGAGCGGTTAGGTCTCCGTGATGTGCCGGTACGTGGTGAAGCGCGGCTCGGGTAAGCTCCGTAGGTGAGCACGATCCGCGAGGCCGCAACGATCATCTTGTTGCGCGCAGGCCAGCCTGGCTTCGAAGCGTTCATGTTGCGGCGCACGCGAAAGGCGAGCTTCATGGCGTCGGCGTTCGTGTTTCCCGGCGGCGCGGCGGAGCCGAATGAAGATGCGCGCACCGCGGCCGCTCGCGAATTGTTCGAAGAAGCCGGCGTGCTACTCGCGCGCGATTCCGGATCGCAAAACGAGACGCTGCAGCTGATGACGCAAGATCAACTGCGCCAGAAGATCCTCGGGGGCGCGCCGGCGGATCAGGTGATGGAGCGCGCGGGGCTCGCGTGGGCGACGGACGGTCTCGTGCCGTGGTCGCACTGGATCACGCCATCGATCGAGCCGAAGCGATTCTCGGCGCGATTCTTCGTCGCAGAAATGCCGGCCGGTCAAACGCCCACGTTCGATGCGAACGAGACCGTCGAACAGATCTGGATCTCGCCGGCAAACGCGCTCGCTCGCAGTGCGGAGCTCAACTTGCCGCCTCCGCAGGTCCGGACGATGTGGGAGCTCTCGCAATACAACTCGATCACCGAGGTGATCGCGGCCGGACGCAGGCGTGCCGACGAACCGCATCCGATCATGCCGCGCCTCCTGCCATCGCCGAGCGGCATCACGCTTCTGCTCCCGTGGGACGCGGACTACAACGATAAGGGCACCGGCGAGGCAACGCCGCTCGCGTACAACCCGAGTTGGGCGGTGGGTCCGTCGAGGTTCTCGCTCGTCGATGGGGCGTGGCAGGCGTCTTGAGCGAGCTCGCGCACGTCGCGCTATTGCGCAGCCGGCCCGCCGGGCTCGAATTCTTGGTGGTGTCGCGCGGTGCGGGGTGGTCGTTGCCGGCGGGTGCGATCCACGGCAACGAAGATGTTCGCGTCGCCGCGGCGCGCGTGCTGTTCGAAGACACCGGCGTCCTCCTCGGTCGCGATGTCGGCGATGCAGCGGCGACGCTCGAGATGCCGTCGTTGCCGGCGCTGCGTCGCAAGATCTTGGCGGGCGCGAACGCGACGCAGGTGTTGTTCGAGGCCGGCTTCACGTGGGCGCAAGATGCGGTGCTCGCGTGGTCGCATTGGCAAGCGCCGTCGTCGTCGGGGTTGTCGTCGCCGGGCATTCGCCTCGATGGCATGAAGGCGACGGGCACGACCACGCGCGTGTTCATCGCGGCCCTGCCGACCGGCTTCGCACCGCATTGGGATGCGAAAGAAGGCGTGCAGCACGAGTGGGTGCTCGCGAGCGAGGTCGGGCATCGCGATGATCTCGCGCTCGCACCGCACGTGATCCGCACGGCGTGGGAGCTCGCGCACTTCGACAAGTTAGCGGAGGTCGTCGCGGCGGCGAGAAAGCGCGCGCAGGAGCCGCATCCGATCTTGCCGCGCGTCGGTCCGAACCTGGCGTTGCTGTTGCCGTGGGATCCGGACTACGCGTCGCTGGGGCAGGGCGAGGCACTCGAGATGTCGTATCTCCCGAAGTGGGCGCTCGGCCCGAGCCGGTTTGTTCGAAAGGATCGTACGTGGCAACTCACTGGCAAGCCGAAGGGCTGATCGTCGACGGGAAAACGGTCCCGTTCTACGCCGGCGCGATGCACTACTGGCGCGTGCCGCGTGCGCAATGGGCGGCGTGCCTACGCGAGATGCATGCGCTCGGCTTCACGTGCGTCGAGACCTACGTGCCGTGGCGCGTGCATGTTCCGGAACAAGACGCGCCGGATTGGACCGGCGATCAGGATCTCGCGGCGTTCCTCGCGGCGGTGCAAGCGGCCGGGCTCTATGCGGTGATTCGACCGGGACCACACGTCAACGCGGAGCTGACGTCGTTCGGGATCCCGGATTGGGTGTTGGGGGATCCAGACGTTCAAGCGAAGACCTCGCGTGGCACGCCGGCGTGGTTGCCGGTTCCGCCGCGCGCGTTTCCGATCCCGTCGTACGCGAGCAAGAAGTTCCACGCGCTCGTGCGCGAGTGGTATGCGGCGGTCGCTGCGATCGTGACGCCGTTCCTCGGAGCGCCGGTGATCGCGATCGGCGTCGATAACGAAGCGCAGATGTTCTTTCGCACGGGTGTGACCGATCTCGATTACCACCCGGACGTCGTGTTCGACGGTGATCGTACGGGTGTGCGATGGGTCCAATTCAAGGACGAGTACATCGCGAGCGCGTTGGGCGCGTTTTCCAAGATGCTCGACGAGGTCGGGCTCGGATCGATCGCGCGGTTTCACAACCTGCCGCCGGGGCATCACGATCTGTACGACCTGCGCCGGATCCAACATGCGATCGGCGGCCCCGTCGGGATCGACGCGTACACGCCGCGATCGTTATTCAAAGAGCTGCGCCGGCGCGCGGCGGCGTGCGTCGGTGATGCGGCGCCGATTCCGATCGCGTTCGAGGTCGGCGTCGGGTTCTTCCCGTGGTTTCCGCCGCTCGACGCGAAAGACGATCCGCAACGCGAGCGTGATCACCTGCTGACGTTGCTCTCGCAGGGCATTCGTGGCTTCAACCTGTTCATGGCCGTCGAGCGCGATCGCTATTACGGGGCGGCGATCTCCGAAGCCGGTCGGGTCGAGAACCACGCGCAGTGGATCCGGCCGTTGCTCGCGTCGTTGCAGGAATGGAATTGGCCGGGCCTCGTGCGTGACGTGCCGGTCGCGGTCGTGCATTCGCGCGCGGACGAGCGCCACGGCATCGCATCGTGCGTGATCGATCCGATGACGCCGGTGCTCGCGGACGTGTTGGGGCTCGGACCGGGCGGTGCGATGGAGCTCGGCACGGATGCGGGTGCGATCGCGGCGCGCACGTGGCAAGCGGCGGTGTGTCGTGCGCTCGAGCTCGCGCAAGTGCCGTTCGTGCTCGTCGATGAAACCGCGACGCTGTCGAACTATCGAGCGGTGATCATCCCGACGATCGATCGGATCGCGCGATCGCTGTGGGATCAGCTCCACGCGTTGCCGCGTTCGACGATCGCGGTGATCGGACCGACGACGCCGACGCGCGACGAATTCGATCGACCTCTCGAAGGCGCACCGCCGAAACGACTCGGTCGCTTGAATCCCGGCTCGCTCGATGACTTGCCGGGCCTTGCCGATGATTTCGCGGCACTCGTCGGCGAGCGCTCGGACACGTGGCAAGTCGAGAAGCCAGATGAAGTGCGCACGAGCGTGTTCGGTGATGCGTCGGGATCGCGTGTCGTATTCGTGTGGTCGGACGCAGATCGCGCGGTTACGTCGACGATTCTCGCAGAAGGCTCATCACTACGAGATGCCATTACGGGTGAGACGCTCCTGATCGCAAACGGTCGTGTGCAGATCGCGATGCCGCCGCACGGTGTTCGAATGTTCGGGATCCTTCGCTAGACGTCGCCGTACAATGGGGCGCTATGGCGGAAACAGCGGCGCAGAAGGAAGCGGAGAAATCTCAGCACCCGACGCATAAGGGCGACCTCGCGTACACCGACACGCATAAAGTCGGTGTCGATCAGGTCCACGCGCTGATCCACAAGCATGGTGCGTCGACACCGCCAGAGCGCGTCGCCGAGCTCGTCGTCGAGCACGGACATAAAGAAGCGATCGCCCACTTCATCATCAGCACGAAGGGGTTGGGCACGTCGTACTGGAAGAAGGTCGAAGCGGAGATTCCGAACGTCCGGAAGACGAATCACGTGAACGTCGGGTTCAATAACCTCAATCGCAAGGATCAAGGCTTCGGTACCGATGGAGCGGATCCGAATCGCCTCGAAGAGCACGACAAGACTCACAAGACCGGTCACGGCCACGGAATTCCAGCGAAGGTGCATGCGCCGGCGACCGACCCGGCGTTGCTCTACAAGAACGATGGCTCGCCGTTTCCCGGCCACGTCGCGAACGGTCGCACCGTCGAGATCAACACGGGTGCGGTGAAGGCGATCACGATCGCGGGGACCGCCTTCGAATGCGTGCTCGCGTTTCACATCCTCGATAGCGGCGTCTCGACGACCGGTTGGATCCGCGTCGATCATCTCGACGGACATGGCAAGACGCTCGCCGGCGTCGACGCGAAGATCGCGGGGCAGGTCGACAAGAAGCGCGAAGAATCGGGGCTGTCGTTCGCGCCGACGCCTCACACGGTGCAGGTCAAGCCACCGCCCGCGGACATCAAGAATCTCCGACTTGCCGCCAGCACGTCGAAGAGTCACGACACCGCGAACTTGCCGGATCACTACTACGCGCGTGGCAGCGTCGTGAATCTGCTCTCGCAGGTGCCGAATTCGGGAAGCAATCCCGAGAAGAAGTTTGGCATCGCGAACGACGTGCTCGTCGCGGGCACGAAGTTCTACATCTCGTCCGGCGCGGAAGAACACGTCCAGCTCTATCGTGCGAAGAGCGACGAGATGACCGACAAGACGATCACGTTCGTCTACGGCAAAGCCGAACCGGCCGTGCCGGGCCAGCCCGCGTCGTACGGCTGGATCAACAAAGACCTGCTGGCTTAGTCGCCTTCGTCGTCGAGCTTCTTCTCGATGACGTCGAGCTCGGCCGACACGCGCGTCCCGGCCTTCTCGGTGGCGCGGATCGTTTCGGCGAGCTGACCGGCGATCTCGACGGCTTTTTCGACCGGGACATTGCCGGCGAGCTGTTCGTAGATATCGCCGACGCGATCATCGCGCTCGCGCATGACCTCGGCGGCGTTGCCTTCGCCCGGCAATTCGACGCGCAACTCGCGAAAGATCATCTGGACGCCCGCGGCGACCGGCAGTGCGAGCAACGCGCCGAGCATTCCGAGCAGCGTGCCGCCGATCAACAGCGCGACGAGCACGAGCGCGGGCGACATCCGCAACGCGCGACCGTAGACGCGTGGCACCAGGATTCGCGATTCGAACTCTTGATACAGGAACATCGCCGCCGCGACGATCAGGATCGTGGCGGTGCCCTGCTGCGTGACCGAGAGGATCGCGGGCGCACTCGCGACGTAACCGCCGATGAACGGGATCACGTCCGTGAGGCCGGCGAACATCGCGAGCGCGAGTGCATCGTCGACCTTGAACGCGGTCAGCAGTGCGAACGTGAAGATCGTGATCGCGACGGACGTGATCAACTGCCCGCGCATGTAACCGCCGACGATCTGCCGCAGGCCCATCATGATCTGCGCGAGCTTCACGTGATGGTGGCGCGGCACGAGCGCGTAGAGCCCGGCTTGCGCGCGCTTCGGCTCCGCGAGCAGATACAGCGCGAGGAAGATCGTGGTGACCGCATACCCGATGCCCTCGAGGATCGAATACGAGTAGCCGAGCAGCTTGTCGCCGGCGCTGACCACGAGCGAATCGATCGGCACGGCCTTCAACGACTTCACGAACGGCGAGGCCCATTTGTATTGGTCGAGGAAGTGGACGAGCTTCGTACGTTCCTGCGGCGCGTGCTCGAGGATGTGCTGCAACTGCGAGACGAGCGGCGGCACCGTCACGAGCATGATCGCGGCGATCGCGAGCGTGACCACGAGGAAGATCAATGCGAGCGCACGACCGCGACCGAGGCCGCGCCGTTCGAACCAACCGACGAGCGGATCGAACGTGCCGACGAGCACGAGTGCGACGAGCAGCACGACGAACACGGTCCACAGCTGGATCGCGAGCCACACCGCTGCGATCGCGACGATCACCATCACGATCGAGCGAACGCTGATCTCGATCTTTACTTTGCGCTCGTCGTCAGCCACTCGGGCCGACGATCACTCGTAGATGCGCGCCGGTCCAGTCGGTTCGTCGTCGAACGTTCGCGGCCGGATGTTCCCGGTCGATCGACGCACCGCCGCGAGCAGATCGACCGGATCGCAGGGCTTCGGCAAGAATGCCGTCGCTCCGATCCGCGCCGAAATCTGCGGCGCATCAGGACTGCTCGACAGCAGGATGATGGGCGGCGCATCGGGTAAGGAGTTGATGTTGCGCGCGAGCTCGACGGTATTGCCACGAGGGTCATACGCGTCGACCACGATCACGTCGATGCCACCTTCCGAAGTCATGTGGAAGGCATCGCGGCTGGTCACCGCGTACAGCACCTCGTGACCTGCATCGCGCAAGGAGGTACCCAGACGCTCGCGCGTTTCTGGGTCCGACTCGACGAGAAGGACACTTCCCACGAAAAAGATAGTAACCGAGAACACGTCAGGATTTGACGTTGCTCGGCGGATTCGACTTTCGCTTCGCGCGTTCGTGACCCTCGGTCCAACCAATCTCTTTTGAAAGCGTCATCGCGTCTTGGACCCGATTCGGCACCACGACGGCACCCGGTGACGGGATGTCCGTGAGGAGTAACTCCGCGGTAGCACGGCGATCTCCGAGCGCGCGGATCTCCGCGATCGCAGCGGCCCGATAGCGCTCGGCCTTGTTGCCGAGTCCGACTTTTTCGCACAAGCCGGCCAGGAGCTGCTGGCAGCGCGCGGCGCCCAATCGCGAGCGCACTCGTTGCGCGTGGAACAGGGCGGCTTCGGCCAGGCGGAGCGCGCGATAGGAATCGCCGCCCGTATCCACGATCTGCGCTTGGGCCTTCAACAACCGCCAGAACGATTCCGGACCGTCGAGCGTGGTGAAGCCTTCACCGAGCGTTGCGAGATCGATGCATTCGACGAGCTCTTTGTTCGCGGTGTCCGAATCGCCGGCACGCATGAGCGCGTTCGCGAGATCGAGATAGAGCTCGCACACCATGTTCATGTCGCCCGATGCGATCGCGCGACCGACACCACGACGCAACGCCGCGATCGATCCTTCGAGATCGCCTTCACTGAGAGCAAGCGCGGCCGCGGCGCGATCGATCATCGCGACGAGCTTCGGCGCCGACGACCAGCCACGTGCTTCGGCGAGGATGCCGCGTGCGAGTGCCGTATCACCGCGCGTGCGCAACACGTCCGCGAGCTTGACCGACAGCGAGACGAACTGATTCTCGCCATCTTCGATCTCGCCGGATTGCACGGCGACGCGAACCGCAACGAGCGCGCGATAGTAGAAGCTGCCGGCGCCGCTATCGTCGAGCTGCGCGGCGGCGTGATCACCGGCCTTGCGCAGGAGTGCGATCGCTTCGCGCGAATGGCCCGCGAGATCCTCGTGATGTCCGAGCAGGCCCGGATCGCCGGAGAACTTCGCGCACGCGACCGATGCTTGCGAGTGGAGCGACCGACGGACGTCGGCCGGCGTGGCGTCGTAGACGATTTCGCGGACAAGCCGGCTCGTGAACGTGAGCTGACCCGCGGGATCGCGACCGAGCAGGCCATGGCTCTCGGCATCTGCGAGGCCCGGATCCAACACGTCGGCGTTGATCATCGCGCGCAAGATATCGAGCGACGGTTCGATGCCGAGCACGGCCGCCGCCTGCAACACGTTGCGCGTGGTGACCGCGAGCATCGACAGACGCGCGGCGATCAAGTCCGGCAGCGAGACCTTCGTATCTTCCGCTTTGCCGCCCTCGAGCAAGTACCGCACGACGTGATCGACGTGACCCGGATACGCACGCGTGGTCTCGAACAGCTGTTGCACCGCCGGCATCCCGCGCATGCCCTGCGCCGTCACGCTCTTCACGAGCGCTTCGAGATCGTGCGTCTCGAGCGAACCGATCTCGAGGCGAGCGATCGCCGCCGGCCACTGTTCGCCGAACGCGGTGGTCGCCGTCATCACGATCGGCGGTTGCACGAGCTCGCCGGCTTCCGTGGCGCGCCGCAGGATCTCGAGGCTTGGATGATCGAACCGATCGATGTCCTCGCACACGATCGCCGCCGCGCCATGCGCCGTCGACCGCTCGATCGCACGCAGCGCCGACCACACCATTTCCCGACGACGAACCGGCGGCTCGAGCTCGAGCAGCGATGTGGGGTGACCGAACAACTGCGCGATGCCGGGCACGTCGCGTTCGTTGAGACCGGCCGCGAGCACGGCCTTGCGCAGGTCCGCTTCCGACGATACCGGCTGCAATTGCAAGATCGCCGCGAGCAACGATCGGATCGGGTAGTACGGCGCCGCGAGGCCACTCGGATCCGGACCGACCTGATAGATCGTCAGTTTCTCCGGGTTGAGCTGCTTGTACGCGCGATGCAGCGTGGCCGATCGACCGGCGCCTTCGTTGCCGATCACGAGCAGGCCATTCTGCGGTCCTGCCGAGCGCCGCATGTGCGAGAGCAACACGTCGAGCTCTTGCGTGTGGCCCGTGAACGCGAGCGGCAGGACGAGCGTGGCCTGCAGGTGCAGCGTGGGAATCTCGAACGTCTTCGAGACGCGAACGCGCGGCGTGGCGCATTCCGGACAGAACTTCCACGTGGGCTGGCAGTTGAAGCCGCACGAGATGCACTTGTCTGCCATCGGCAGGTTGCGCATCCGCGCGCGAATGACCGTGATCGCTTCCTTCATCTCGGCCGCGTTCGCGTAGCGATCGGTCGGATGCTTCGCGAGCGCCTTCGTCATCACGACGTCGACATCGGCGGGGATGCCATCGCGACGCAGCGTCAGCGATTGCGGCTGCGCCTTCAGGTGATTCGTGAGGATCTCCGTCGTCGAGCCGGCGAAGAACGGCGTGCGCTCGGCGAGGAGCTCGTACAGGATGATGCCGACCGCGTAGATGTCGCTCGCGAACGACGGCGGCGCACCGCTGATCACTTCCGGCGCCATGTACTCCGGCGTGCCGCTGATCGAGCGATCCTCGGTGACGTCGCGAACGCCGGTGACGAGGCGTGCGATGCCGAAGTCGACGATCTTCACGGTGTCCACGCCGGCGCGGCGTTGATCGAGAATGATGTTGTCCGCTTTGAGATCGGCGTGAACGACGCCGGCGAGATGCGCTTCCTCGATGCCCTGAAGCGTCTGCACCATGATGTCGAGCACGCGGTCGACATCGAGCGGGTTCTCGTTGACCAGGAGCTGGGTCAGCGTGGGGCCTTTGACGTACTCCATCGCGAGATAGAGCAGGCCGTCCGGCGATTGGCCGTAGTCGATGATCGAGACGCAGTTCGGATGGTTCAGGCGCGATGCCGACATCGCCTCGCCGCGGAACCGCGAGATCATCCGCGCGTCGACGGACAGCTCTTCGTTCAGGATCTTGACCGCGACCGTTCGCCCGAGCGCGATCTGGTCGGCTTTGTACACGGCGCCGCTGCCACCGATGCCGATGCACGCGGTGAGCTTGAACTTGTCACCGAGCACCCGCCCGACAAGCTTTAGCGACTTCGCTACTTGGTCCTGCACGCTCACCTAAAAAACTGCCCCCACGAAAATCAGACCCGTTCGATGACCGCGGCAATGCCTTGGCCCACCCCGATGCACATCGAGGCTAACCCGAATTGCAGCTGCCGTTGCTGCAGTTCCACCATGAGGGTCAACACGAGTCTCGCTCCCGAAGCACCGAGCGGGTGACCCCACGCGATCGCTCCGCCGTTGACATTTACTTTCTCCGGATCGAGCCCGATCTGATCGACACACGGGATCGCCTGCGCCGCGAACGCTTCGTTCAATTCCGCCAGGTCGATCTTCGACGCCGAAAGCCCAGCCTTCGCGAGCGCCTTCTTCGACGCCGGAATCGGCCCGAGTCCCATGTAGCTCGGCTCCACACCTGCAGCCGCGCCGATCACGTAACGCGCACGCGGAGTGAGTCCGTATTCCTTGACCGCTTGCTCGCTCGCGAGGAGCAATGCCGCCGCGCCGTCGTTCAGGCCCGACGCATTTCCTGCCGTCACCGTCCCATTTTTCGCGAATGCGGGCTTCAACTTCTGGAGAGACTCCATCGTGGTCGCGCGCGGATGCTCGTCGACGGAGAAGATCGTCTTCGCGCCGGTCTTCTTGTCCGTTCCGGTTTCGATCGGCGTGGTCTCGAGTGCCATCCGCCCCGACGCGAGCGCCTTCTGCGCGCGGTCCTGCGAGGTGAACGCGAACTTGTCCTGGGCTTCCCGCGAGACGTTACATTTTTCGGCGACCTTCTCGGCCGTCTCGCCCATCGCGAGCGTGCCATGCGCCTCGTTCATCTTCGGATTCACGAAGCGCCAGCCGAGCGTGGTGTCGTACATCTGCGGTGCGCCGCGCTGAAACGCTTCGGTCGCCTTGCCCATCACGAGTGGCGCGCGCGTCATCTGCTCGACGCCACCCGCGATCACGAGCTCGTTCTCACCGACCGCGATCGACCGTGCGGCATCGATCACGGCGTTCATGCCGGAGCCGCACAACCGATTCACGGTGGCGCCCGGAACGCTGACCGGCAAGCCCGCGAGCAGGCCGGCCATCCGCGCGACATTGCGATTGTCCTCGCCTGCTTGGTTCGCGCAGCCGAAGATCACGTCGTCGATCTTGTCCGTTGGAATCTTGGTCTTTTCGACGAGCGCCTTGATCACCGCCGCGGCCAGATCATCCGCACGCACGTTCGCGAGCGCGCCACCATAACGACCGAACGGCGAGCGCAAACCATCGACGAGATAAACGACCCGGCTCATGCGCGCACCATACGATGAAAACTGGCCCCCGGGAGCTGACCTCCATAGGGTCGAGCCATGCAGGCACAACACGATGCGAGCTGGCTCGCGATCAGGCAGCCAGCGGTGATTCGCCTCCTCGAAACGGAGCTGTCCGCCCCCGACGGTGACGCGTTCGCGGCGGGGCTGGAGATGGCGTGCCGCGTGTTGGGCGGGACCCAGCCCGTCGGGGACCTGCGGTTGGACCACGTGGCGCTGACGACCGGGATGTCGGCCGTGCGTTCGGGCAGGTGTGACCGCTCGATGGTGCAATCGTTGCGCGACCAGATCCTCGAGCTGCCCGTGGCCTTGCGGCCGGCAGAAGAAGACGCGGTGGCAACCTGCATCGCTGCCATCATCTATGCCGTGCTCGACGCAAGCGTTCGCGATTTTGACGACCAGTTGGTCGCGTAGCTACTACGGCGATCCGTAGGTCTCGCGCGCGAGGTCGAGGGCGGTCTGCAAATCCTCGTCGAGCGGGCAGTGAACCGCGATGTCGCCGACGGTCAGCGAGATCGAGTGCAGTGCGAGCCGGTGGAGGTGGAACTGCTCGCGCCACAGGCGATTGTGCTCGCCCTTTCCGTAACGCACGTCGCCGATCAACGGACACGAGATGTGCTTCAGGTGGCGGCGGATCTGGTGGAGCCGGCCGGTGTGAGGCCGCGCTTCGACGAGCGAGTAGCGGCCGAAGTCTTCACGCCGCCAGATCTCGGTCACGGCATCGACCCGCTCTTCACCCGGTGCTTTCGGGATCGGATGATCGATCACGAGGTGATCGGGTGGATGGCCGCGCGTGATCGCGAGGTAGCGCTTGTCGGCGCTGCTCCATAGCTCGGAGAAGTGCCGCGCGGATTCTGGATCGAGCGCGAACAGCACGCAGCCCGAGGCGCCGCGATCGAGGCGATGGACGGGATAGACCCACTGGCCGACGGAGTCGCGCACTTGTTGGAGCAGCGCGTCCTCGGAATCGTCCCAACCGCGATGCGTCGCTACGCCGGAGGGTTTTGCGACGACGACGCAGCGCTCATCGCGGTGCAAGATGCGCACGGAAGAAGTCGATCTGCACTTGTTCGCGCGCGAGGGCGAGCTTCGGATCCGGAACCATGTGCGTGCCCGAGAGCAGCACCACTTCGGCGCGCTTGCCGGCGGAGAACAGCTCTTCGATCAGGTTGAGCGAATGCGCGAGGTGGACGTTGTCGTCGGTGATCCCGTGGATGAGGAGCAGCGGGCGCGACAGCTTCGCCGCGTGCGTGGCGAGGTTGTTCGACGCGTAGCCCTTCGCGTTGTGCTCCGGCGTTCGCATGTAGCGCTCGGTGTACGCGGTGTCGTAGAGCAACCAATCGATCACGGGGGCGCCCGAGACACCGGCGGCGAACACGTCGGGCCGCAGCATCGTGAGCGCCGCGGCCATGTAGCCACCGAACGACCAGCCGAACACGCCGACGCGCGTCATGTCCATCTCGGGATTGCGGGCGCCCATCGCTTGGAGCGCACCGACCTGATCCTCGACGGGAACCGAGAGCAGATCCTCGCTGATCGCGCGCTCCCACGCACGACCGCGACCGGGCGTCCCACGGTTATCGCTGCGCACGACGATGAAGCCGGCGTCCGCGTACCACTGATCCATCACGTAGCCGTCACGCGCGTCGAGCACGGTCTGCGCGTGCGGACCGCCGTAGACCTTGAGCAGCACCGGATATTTCTGCTTCGGATCGAAGTTGCGCGGCCGCGTGATCGCGACGCGATGATCGCGCCCACCGACCTGCACGACCTCGAGCTTCGTCGTCGGCACGAGCTTCGGTTGTTCGGCGACCGATGGCAGCGCGTGACCGTTGACGGTGATCGACTTGCCACCGCCACTCTTCTCGGAGCTGATCACGAGCGTGCCGTTGTCGAACGACGCGCCGTTCACGCCGGTGCCATCCGTGACGCGCGAGGGTGCGCTGCCGTCGAGCGGCACGAACCAGACATCGCGACGCGTGGGATCCGCGCTGGCTTCGACGATCGCGTTCTTGTCGTCGATCCCGACGAGACCGCGCAAACCGAATTCGGGTTGCGTCAGCGTCTTGTCGAACGTGCCATCCGGCTTGTAGCGATCGATCGTCCACGCGCCACCGTGCGCTTCGGTCTCCCACAGAAAGCCGCCGTCGGGCAGCCACATCGGAACGCCGGCCGTGCGACCGAGGCCGCCGCCTTCGCCGAGGTTGATCCAGGCGTCGTCGTGCTCTTCGAGGATCGTCTTCTTCTCGAGCGGCAAGATCACCGCGAGATCGGTCTGCTCGCGCGATAGCACCACGAGCGAGAGCTTGTCCTTCCACGCGGCGCGGCCGAGGTATGGATACTTTTCGAGATCCCACGCGAACCACGTCGGCTCGCCGCCGGTGACGGCGATGAACCCGAGGTCGACGATCGCGTTCGGCGTGCCCGGCCGCGGATACTTGAACTGCACGGGCGCCTTCTCGGGATGGCGCGCATCGGCGACGTAGACGGTCTCGACCGGGCGGAGATCCGTGCGTTGAAACGCGAGCTGCTTGGAGTCCGGCGACCACCAGAACCCGCGACGGCGACCGAGCTCTTCCTGCGCGACGAATTCCGCGAGGCCGTATTCGAAGCCTTCGGGATGTTTCGTCAGCTTCTTCGCGGGGCCGGTTGTCGTGGGAATGACCCAGAGATCACCGTCACGCACGAACGCGATCTGCGTACCGTCCGGCGACAGGTGCGGGGTTTCCGCCGAGCCCTGCGGATCGATCGCCTTCTTCGCGCCGGTCGTGCGATCGACGATGTAGAGCGTGTTGCCGAGCGGGATCAGGACCAGCTTTCCGTCGGCGCTGACATCGATATCGACGACGCCGCGCGTGGCCGTGCGCGAACGTTCGCGGCGGGCCTTTTCGGCATCCGACAGGTGTTCGTCGCCGGTGCCCAGGAGCTCCTTCGCGGTGACCAGGGTTTTCACGTTGCCGGCCTTGTCCATCTCGAACAGGTCGGCCGAGAACTCGCGCGCCGGCGTCCGCCGGAACAGCACCGCACCATCGGGCGTGACCGCGAGCGGAGTCGGTAAACCGAGCCGGAATCCATAGGTAGCGGTCGAATCGGCGAGCAGTTGGGCGTCGAGAGCGGGCCAGGTCATCGTGGTTGAGCCTTGGTGAACGCATGCGGCCAACAAGGCGCAGAGGGCAAAGCGGCGCAGCATGGGCCGGCAGTATTGCCGTTATTTTGCGTCCGCGCAGGGGGCACGCGACGATTCACAAATGCGCCAGTCGAAACAGGAAGAACGCCGCATCCGTCGCTCGGGGATGACCAAGGAAGCACTGTCCTACCAGTTGGACAGTTGCTGCAAAGAAGGCTCGATGGAAGCGATGGTCGTCGCCGATAGCGACGGTCTGCCCCTCGCGTCCGCGGGTGATGCGTACGCGTGTGATGAAGTCGCGGCGCGCATGGTATTGGTCGGCCCGAAAATCTCGTCGTTCGACGGCACGTTGCTCGGGGATCAGCGCCAGTGGAACGTGCAGATGACGAAGGTCCGGATCGATGGCTCGGAGCTATTGGTGTGTGCCGTCGGTGGAACTGCCGCAGCACGCAAGAAGCAAATCGCGCGTGGCGCAGCCGGCGCGTTGCGAATCCTAGCCGCCTGATACACTCACGAGCATGAAGCTCGTCGCGGCAGCGCTACTCCTGGTGGCATGTGGGCATCATTCGGATCACGCCGTCGCGAAAGACGATGCGAAGAAGATCCTGATCGATCGCAACTGGGTCGATCGCTGGCCGACCACGAAGACCGAGAAGCTGCACGTCTATCGGTTCGTTCCGAACATGGGCGGTGGCGTGTTCCAAGATCGCACCGTGTTCAAGGGCACGTTCGAGCTGTTCCGCTTCGATGTCGACGGTGATGCGATCGACTTCGATCTGCCGGAGACCGATCAGCACGTGCACTCGAAGTTTCACATCGAGAAGGTCGATGGCCCGAAGCCGTTCGATCTCAAGCTCGTCGTCGAGAACGATCCGCGCGGTCCGCACGAGTATTACGGGATCTTGGCCGAACACGATCCCGACGGCGCAGCCCTAGAAGCAAAGCTGAAGCTCCTGCGCTGATCCCGATCGGATCGCCGCTCGCGGAGCAACATCCCGCGCCGGTCGCGGTGAGCTCGAAGTGACAGGTGTTGTCGCAGCCGTCGTTCGAGACGGTGTTGCCGTCGTCGCAGGTCTCGTTCGCGTCGACCACGCCGTCACCGCAGCGCGGAACTTTCGTGAAGCCGACGATGCACATGTTGTCGAGGTTCCAACCGCCGAGCTCGGTCGTGCCGTCGGTGACGAGGTTCCAATCGACGGAGATCTGGCCGTTTTCGTCGAGCGCGCCGGTGAGATCGACATCGTGGAAGCGCCACTCTTTATCGACGTGTTGGAGCTGCCCGTCGTTGCTCCACAGGTGATAGCCGTTCGCGGTGATCGTGGCTTGATCGTTCATCGCGGCATCGACGGTGAGCCAGCGCCAGTATTGAAGGTGAATGTTCGCGCTGCCGATCGTGTCGATCACCGGCGTGGTCACGGTGACGTTCTCGCCGGCACCGTAGGCACCTGCGTTCACGAGGTTCGTACCGTAGATGTAGAGGCCGCCGTCGTAGGTCGTCGTCGGATCGCCGGAAGTTTTGCCGTTGATGTTCGGGCGCGCCCACTGCCATTCCGCGGGATTCGTGCCCGAGCGCGTCCACATCGGATCGGTATCGAATGACGTGCAGTACAGCGGGATCGACGTGCCGATGAACGCCTGATACATCGGATCGGCGGGGTTGTCGGGGCGCGTGATGATCGTGCCGTCGTCGAGCGTGATCTTCACGTTGTACTGGACGATCGTGCCCTCGGGTTGCGCGGGGATCATCGCGGTCCACGCCGGATCGCCGGCGGCGAGATCGAGATCGTTGATCGCGTCGCCGATCTTCCATTGCACGTGGATCGACGTGACCGTTCGCGCGGGACACATCCCGGCGGCGGGTGTGGTGATGGGCACGCTGAACATGATCCCGTCGACGAGCGTTGGCGTGCCGATCGTGGTGTCGGCGAAGTCGGCGGCGAGGCCGTGGATCCCGAACGCGCGTTGGATCGCGCAGAAGTGCGGCGAGCCGTTCGTGAGATCGCCGTCGTCATCATCGGCGATCAGCGCAGCGGTGTACGTGCTCGGGAGATCGTAGCTGCGTCGCATGACGCCGTAGAAGATCTGGTTCGCGACATCGACGCCGACGGCCTTGCGCAGATCCCACAGTGCGCCGCTGACGATCATCCCGGTGCCGTGTGCGTCGAGGACGACGTCGTCGGGATAGCGATACTCCTTGTTCGGCGGATCGATCTCGCGTGCGGGCGAATCGTCGAAGTAGAGACCGCGGCCGATGCCGGTGTCGTTCGTGATCGAGGCGGCGTTGAAATCGGCGAAGCCTTCGGACGCCGCGAGCACGTACATGCCGACGCCGGCGATGATCTCGTGATCGTGAATCGCGTGGCCGAACTCGTGATAGACGATGTCGGCGACGCGGCCGGTGTTCTCGCAGTCGTCGGTCGCCTTCGAGAGGTGAACGTCGTCGCGGTTCGTGAACGCGTTACACGGGTTCGTCTCGTTGACGTAGAAGTGGAACGGCTGGGTCCAGCTCGTGATCGCGGGATCGAGCGTGCGCGCGTGCTCGACGGCGGTGGTGCCATAGACGAACGTCGAGACCTGCGCGTCGGCGAGCTCGTCGTTCGCGACATTCCAGATCGCGCCGTTGCCCGCCTGCACCTGAAGCGAGGCCGTCGCGTTGCCGGCTTGATCGGTGACCGAGACGTTCGTGCCGACGCAGGTCGCGGTGACCTGCGCGGGATTCGCGCCGGTGAACGAGAACACGCCGTTGGCATCGGTGGTGGTCGCGACGGTGTTCGCGGTGAGGTTGACGGAATGCGCGGGTGAATCGAACCGAGGTCCGGACGCGTAGCGAAGGCCGGCGTTGTAATCGAGCGTGCCGGTGAAGTTGTCGATCCGGCGCGAGCGCGCGCGCTTCGGCGTCACGCGATCGGCAGGGATCACGTGAGGCAAGATCGCGGTCAGGTGATCGTGCGAGAACACGAACCCGATCTGGCCGTCTTCGACATCGAAGCCGTGCGCGCGCTGTTGAAAGCCGACGCTGCGAATTTCACCGTCGAGCGTGTTCGAGACGAGCGTGAAATCGTCACCGAGCTCGGGATGATCCCGAAGGTACGAGCGAGCTAGCCGTTCGGCCTCGTCGGGATCGTGAGTCGGGCCTGCGATCGCGACGGATGTCACCGCCGCCAACACCAGCGCGATCTTCACGTCGCGATTGTAGGCTAAGCTGGCGGTTCATGTTCCGAACCTTGCTTCTAGTGACGCTGATCGCATCGTGTGGCGGGAACGACCAGAACGGGAAGACGGTTCCCGGCGGTGATGGTGGTAGCAACACGCCGGACGCGTTCGTCGATCCGTCGTGTGCAACGCCGGGCGTGTTTCCGACGCTGAAGTCGCAGCTCGTCGTAAAGGCGGGGCTGACGAAGCCGGTCTATCTCGCGCAACCGACGGGCTCGACCGATCTGTACGTCGTCGAAGAGGGTGGAACGATCCGGATCGTGCGCAACGGCACGGCGCTCGCTACGCCGTTCCTCACGATCAGTGACACGCAGTTGCCGGCCAACGGTGAAGGCGGGCTGCTCTCGATCGCGTTCCACAAGGACTACGCGCAAAACGGTCGGTTCTTCACGTACGGCACGGTCACCGGTGACAACCAAGCGGTCGTGCGCGAGTACCACCGCTCGAGTAACCCGGACGTCGCCGATCCCACGATCGTCGCCGAGCTCGTGAAGCAACCGAACGATGGCAACGCGAACGTCGGTGGCACGATCGCGTTCGGCAACGATGGTTTGCTCTACGTCAGTGCGGGCGATGGTGGTGATCCGCCGGAAGCGCAAGACCTGACCTCGCGGCGCGGCAAGATCCTGCGCGTCGATGTCGATTCGCCGGGAACCGCGCCCGCCGGCAACATGCCCGGCGGTGATGCATTCCTGTGGGATTCGGGGCTGCGCAACGTCTATCGCATGAGCTTCGATCGCAAGACGCACGAGCTGTACTTGGCCGATGCGGGTGATGCGAAGTTCGAAGAAGTCGATATCGAGCAGCCGGGCATGGGCCACCTCAACTACGGCTGGGACACGATGGAGGGCAAGGTCTGCAACAACCCGTCGTCGGGTTGCAACATGACCGGCCTGACGCTGCCGCAGTACGTGCGTCCGCATCAGGTCGACTTCAGCGTGATCATCGGTGGCTCGGTCTATCGCGGTCCGGCGATCCCGTGCCTGTCGGGCTACTACGTGTTCGGGATCTACGGGACCACGTCGCACATTCTGACGTGGCAGTGGGACGGCACGAACGTGTCGCCGGAGAAGGACATCTCGGATGTCGTTCCCGACGCGATGGATCCGGTCGCGATCAATGAAGATGCGGCGGGCGAGCTCTACGTCGTCACGCTAACCAACGGTATCTTCAAGATTATCCCGGGCTGAGCAACGCGGCTGGTCGGGTGTCGATAACGACGCCATGACCGCCTTCGAGCAACAGCTCGCGCTCACGTTTCACCAGGTCGTTCGTGCTCGTGCGTTGGCCGAGCAGATGAGCGAGCTCGCGGACCGCACGATCGCGCCGCCAGATCGATCCACGGCAATGGATCGGCTGGCGGCGCGCGTGGGCATGCGGCGCGAGCAAATCGATCTGGTGTGGGCGATCGTGGCGTGCTCGATCGATGCGCGGACGATGCCGCACCTCGAGGTGCTCGGTGGTGGTCATGCGCGGCGCGGTCTCTCGATCGCGGTGTACGCGCAGTTCGCGGCGCTGGCGGACGAAGCGGTGGCGGAGCTCGCGCAATGGCTCGCGGCGGGGAATGCGTTGGTCAGCTTGGGCTTGATCGAAGCGGCGGAGACCGGAACGTCGCCGGCGGCGCGTGCGTACGTGGCGTCGCCGCGGCTCGTCGCCTATCTGCGTGGTGATGACTACGAGCTCGCGCCGTTGCGGATCGTGCGTGCGGTGGACACGATCCGTGATGATGCGCAGCGCGTGATCGTCGACGAGCTCCGTGGTGCGATGTCACGTGCGTCGCGGGCGATGCTCGTCGTCGAAGGTCCGCTCGGTTCGGGCCGTGCGACGGCGGTCGCCGAGGCGGTCGGTGACGTGCTCGTCTTGGACGTCTCGGACGTCGGTTCGTTGCGCGAGGCGCTCGCGACTCTGCAACGCGAAGCATTGCTGCGTGGGCTGGTTCCGCTCGTCGCGAACATCGATCAAGTGGTCGGTGAAGAGCGCCGCGACGAGCGTCGCCTGCTCGGTGCGTTCGCGGATGCGGTCGATGGGCCGGTGGTCGCGACGTCGAGTGTCTCGGGCTTGGATGTCGGCACGCGTCGGTCGGTCGTGCGCGTCGCGTGGTCGGCTCCGTCGGCGGAAATCCGCGAGCAGCTCTGGCGGCGTGGGGTCGCGTCGCTCGGTGCCACCTGTGATGAAACGGTGAGCGAGCTCGCGCATCGCTATCGCGTGGGCCCCGCGGCGATCGAGCGTGCGATCGGTTCGGTCGCGCTCACGCATCGTGGTCCGATCGTGTCGTCGACCGAGCTCGTGCGTGGTCTGCGCCATAACATCGCGGAGCGCCTGCGCGGTCTCGCGTCGCGCGTCGAGGTCACGCAAACCTGGGACGATCTCGTGTTGTCCGACGACATTCGCGATCTCGTGAGTGCGTTGGTCGGTCGCGTGCGCCACTCCCAGCAAGTCCTGGATCAGTGGGGCTTCCGCAAAAAGATCGCGCGTGGCACCGGCACTGCCGCGCTGTTCTCCGGTCCGCCGGGCACGGGCAAGACGATGCTCGCAGGGCTCCTCGCGAAGGAGCTCGGGCTCGAGCTCTACCAAGTCGATCTGTCCAAGATCGTCTCGAAGTGGGTCGGTGAAACCGAAAAGAATCTCGGTCGCGTGTTCGATGCGGCCGAAGAAGGCCATGGCCTGCTCCTGTTCGACGAGGCGGACTCGTTGTTCGGTGCGCGATCGAATGATCCGAAGTCGTCGAACGATCGCTACGCGAATATGGAGGTCAACTACCTCCTGCAGCGGGTCGAGGCGTTCGGTGGCATCACGGTGCTGACCACCAACCTCGAGACCGCGATCGATCCCGCGTTGAAGCGGCGGCTCGCGGCGCACATCGTGTTCGCGACTCCCGACGAGGAAGAGCGTGCCTGCCTCTGGGAGCGTCAGTTGACGACGGGCTCGGCACCGATCGCGCGTGACGTCGATGTCGATGATCTGGCGCGGCTGTTCCCGAAGATGAGTGGCGCGAACATCCGCAACGCGGCGATCGCAGCGGCGTTCCTCGCGGTTGGTGACGGCAAGCGCGCGATCGCGCAGACGCATTTGATCCGTGCGGCGCGTGCCGAGTATCGGTCGATGGGGCACGTCATCTCGGACATGGCGCGAGCCGCGAGCCTTTAGTCGGTCGCACGAAAAGTGAGCAACTCGGTTCGAGCCCTGTCGATAGATGGGGCATGGGTGACCAGCTCAGGGAAGAACAGACCGGATACGACGCGAGCATCTCGGCCGTTCACAAGGTTGATGTCGATGCGGAGCACGATGCAGCGCGCGCGCGAAAAGCATCGAACGCAGCGCTCACCCGAACGGCGGATTCTGAAAAGCAGAAGAAACAAGACCCCGCCAAGGCCAAGAAATTGAGCGAGGCTGCTTCGAGCAAGAGCTACGACACGGTTCAAGATGGACTTCAGTTGCTCGCGAAGGCGATGCATCAAGCGGTCCCTTACTTGAAGGATCAAATGGTCGAGGATCCCGAGCGCAACAATCAGCCCGAAGTGCAGCACATCGAGCCGATTCTTCACATGATCTCCGCCGACGCCACGAACCTGAGCAATACGTTACGAACGATCGCGGACGCCGGGACGATGTCGCCAGACGTGAGCACCGTGGCAGGTGCTTGGTCGGTTTGTCGTCACGATCTCGAGGCGGCGTTCACTTGGTACAAGACCAACGGTGGTACGGCCATCACGGATCTGTCCGAGATCGATCGCAGCATCAAAGACATGATCAAGACCGTTCACGGCGACCCTAACAACTTCCGAGAGGATCGCGCCGAACCAGAGGGCAATTCGAAACAGATGAGCGATCACGTGTTCGAGGAACAATTGGCCGCTGCCAACCTGAGCCTCGATGCGATCGCGGAAGGAAGCCAGAGCGAAGATGGTCGTCTACGCGCGATCGGGCTGCACCTCGGTGTGAAAGGTCAGTACTCCGCGGCGTTCAAGCGACATCGAGCGCTCGTCGTGCAGCTGAAGCATCGCGTCGATAAGATGCTGAAAGACGATCGCTTCAAATCGAATACTGCGATCAGCGAAACTGCGTGGAGCCTGCAAGGAGCACTCAAGTGAAAGCCCGAGTTATGGCGCTCATCGCAGGTATCGCCGCTTGCGGATCACCGTCGCATCCATCGACCAGCGCCGCATCCAATGTAGCTGGCGTAGCTGCACAGCTGCATCCACTGGACTATTCGCGTCCGTTCTCAGGTGAACGCGTCGTGCTTCGCGGTGAACGGATCGATTCCAACGATCTCGAAGCCGCACGAAGGCTCTGCGCGACCGCGGACATTTGTTACCAGCTGTCGACACTCCTCGAGAAGCGGGGCGACAAGACAGGCGCACGGGACGCGATGGAACGGGATTGCGAGTATCGGCAGGACGCTCGAGTGTGCGAAACGCTTGCTCGTCGCTATGTCGATCACGAATGGCTCGAGCCGGTCCCGGGGCGGGGCGACAAGCTGCTCAAGTGGGCGTGCGCACAGCATTCTTGCAGCGGTGTAGAAGACATCTGACCGGCACCGAGCCACGAGCCAGCAGTCAGTCGCACGAAAAGTGAGCAACTTGTCTCGGCCTCTGCCGATAGACGCGACATGACGATGGAGTTGTCTAAACAACAGCAACCCTCGGGCTCGCCTGACGGTCCGACTGCCGATGTCGACACGGATATGGAGCACGACGCGCTTCGAGCACGCAAAGTCTCGAACGCGAGCTTGCTTCGCTTTGGCACACCAGGAATGCAAGCAGCGGTTTCACAAGCGACGCCTCAACAGGCGCAAGCGAGCACTCGGCCAACCTTGAACTTCCTAAGTTCGGACGCTCGCAACCTGCTTCGTGTCGCGTTCGGACTTCGATTGAGCAGAGCAGAAAGCCACTACAACCTGGCTCTGCAAGAGTTGAAGTTCGAAAACCTGATCAAGAAAAAAGAAGAACTGGGCACCTTTTCGAAACTTGCGCTTTCGGGTCTTCAGAAAGTCATCGAAGCCGGTATTTCATTCGCGCTAAGCGAGATCGCTGCTCCTGCTGCGGTAGTTGAAATGCTGGCGGCGGAACACATCGCAGTCGAAGCTGAACCGAAGATTCTTGGGATAGGCGTGAAGACGCTCGAATCTGTGCTCGGCTTGGGCGTCGATAAAGGGAAGGACGCGCTCGCGGACGCCATTACCGAAGAAAAGAACAACGAAAAGGAGATCGAAAAGGACCAGGTTACTGACTATCTCTCGTACGTGCAGAGCAGCTCTGCCCTGATGTGGCAGCACATGGGCGAGGAAAATCTCTTGGCAAGCGACGCGATGCTACTCGCAGTGTTCGCAGCATTCGACACGCAGCACCACTCGATTCCGATCTACAAGAAGCAGCTGCAAGACCAAATCGATCGCTACATGGCTTCGCATGCAAAAGACATCGGACATCGGGTCGAGACGATCTACGGGCACAACGGCTCCGAACCTGATCGTCACATTCGCCACGAGACGCGCGTCGCTTATCTCGTCTCGGCTGGCAAACGGCAAATGATCTATGTCGACAAAGAATACGACATGGAGCAGGCGATGGCGTCGGTCGGACGCGACGTGAAGCCGACAGAGATGTACACGCGCAAAGACAATGCGTTCGGGTTCGGAGAACAAGGCCTCTGGTACGATCCGCATCAGATGCACATCAACGACCAGGGGTTTAAGGACTACGGCGGCCCCATGGGCGCTGCCGCCGCCAACCCTGAGCCGTACTCGTCCGCTGGCCACATGCTCGCGCCCGTCGAGGCGGATCTTCAGGAGACAGCGCTAGCTGCGCATCTGCAACGCTGGAACAAGCCGCCTCAGACGGTCATCGAAGGGCCACCTCCCTTCTACTTGATTGCCGTATCCGAGAAGTAATGCGGGACTACCTTACTCAACTGACTCTTTCGCTCGTGTTGGCGGGATGTACGAACACGAGCTCTCCGAGCGTCATCGAGCAGCGAGTGCGACGCTATTGTGACTTTCAGCAGCTCCAGCTCACCAACTTGATCCACGTCTACGAAAAGCAGCGCGATTTCGCGCACACGTTTCGTGAGCAATACGCGCACGCGGAGTGGACCCAGCTCGATGTCTGCGTTCCCGACGACCTGAATGCGTCCTGGCGGATGCCATGCGGTGACAGCGAGGTTGTCTGTCCGCAAGTCGAAGCGCTGCGAGCGCTACTTTGGATGAAGCTCGCGCGGTCGTACTGACCAAAAAAACCACGCGTTAGCAACCGTGCTCGAGTGCGACCGATACGGTCCGCATGAAGGCAGTCCTGCTTTTTGCGATCGTCGGCTGCTACACCGCGTCTCCGAGCGTCGAAAGAAAGCCGCTCGTAGCGACCGTGGATCCAACGATCGAGGCAAATCGCGCGTTGCACCTAGATCAACCACTGGACTTCGATCGACCGTTCGTCGCGAAGCCGACCGAGCGCATCGCCACGCAGAAGAAGTTTCAGGAGCTCTGCCACCTCGGCGACGCCGAGGCCTGCCGCATTCGCGTGACGCTGTTCGAGGGCGCCCACCCCGACAGCGACTACAAAGAAGTGCTGGATCTGTGTAAGGCAGGCGACGAGCTCAGTTGCAGGTCGCTGCCGGTCGACACGACCGATCAACGTCGGTTCCCCGGATATCTCGGCGAGGAGAGTCGCAGCTTGCGATGCAAGTCGGCACCGAGGACCGGCTGCGACGTGAATGCACTGAAGCGCGAGTGCCAGGCTCGGATCTATCTGGCGTGCGTGTTCTACGTCTCCGCGAATCGCGACGAGTCCGACAGGATGATCGAGCATCGCTACGAGCAACTCGGCCGCGAGGGTTGCGCCCACGGCATCGGCAAAGAATGCTCGACGTTCGACAGCAACGAAGACGTCGACGTTCGCGCGTGCTTACTCGAAGACGATTGCTGGGCTCTCGCAGGTCGGTACAAAGCAGCCGGGAAGCTCGAAGCTGCACGCGATGCCCTCGAACGCCAATGCGAGTATCTGCTGAGCTGGAATGCCTACGCCTGCATCGAGCTTGGCCGAGGCTACGTCGATGGGACGTTTCAGGAACCTCGCACGGGGCGCGGCGCGGCGTTGCTCGAGTACGCCTGTCCGAAGCTTCGTCCCGGGGCTTTGATCATGGAGGCTGAGGTCAAGGCGTGCGAGCCATACACACGCAACCAGCAAGCGACCGCGCCGATAGCAGCACCATGAAGCTCGTCGCGTTGATGGTCTTGCTCGTCGGCTGTCAGCACGAAGCAGCTCGCCCGACGCCGACCGAGCCACCCGAGAAGGCTCCGTACGTCGACCCGATGACGCGCGCACTTCGCGCATTCGAAGCGGACCACGCCGTCGACTATCAACGCCCGTTTGTCTTGAAGCACGACGACCGGTCCGCGACGTTGAAGCTTCTCCGCGAAGCGTGCGACCGCCGGGAGTACATTCCCGATCAAAGCGCACTCGCGTGCCGGATCGCCGCGCAGATCGACACCTACGAACCGAACATCTACGACCGCTATCGCAGCGTGACCGAGCGGTGCGAGGCCGGCGACTTGCTCAGCTGTCGTGTCCTACCCGACGACGTCGAAGGTGCGATCGGCCGATTCGATGATCTGCCGGGCAAGCAGTCACGCGCGTGTGTCGAGGACTCGCAGTACTGCGTAGATCTCGGCGAGGAGTGTAGGCAAGGCTTCTCGTTCGCATGTGAAAAGCTCGTCGACGACTACCCGTTTCGTGACCCACGCCGAGAAGGCACGAAGAAAGAAGCGAACCAGTTTGCGAAGCAAGGGTGCACTAACGGCATCGCCGCCGATTGCGACCGCATCGAGGGCGATCTGACGTTCGAGGAAGCCCAGCAGTTCTGTTGGCTGACCGACAAATGCACGGCGCTCGCCGACGTGTACGCGCAACGCGGCGATCGAATCTCGGCTCGCAACGCGATGGAGCGCGCATGCGAATACACCGAAGATCTGGACACGTGCCGAGCGCTCGCGAACAGGTATCTCGATCGCACGTATCCCGAACCGGTGCCGGGGCGCGGCAAGCTGTTGCTCGCGTGGGCGTGTCCCGATTTCGATCTATTCGCCTCGGACAACACGTTGTTCGAGTGCGCCGCGCTCTAGCCGAAAAACAAAACGCCACGCACGAAGCGTGGCGCATGTAGTGACCGAGAAGCTTACGCGCGAGCTTGCGTCTGCTTGCCAGCCGGCTTCTTCGACGCGGCGGCAGCCTTACCGTTCGACGCGGCCTTGCCGTTGCCGTTCGTGACGCCAGCGGCTTCCTTGAGCGCGGCAACCTTCGGCGTCTTCTCCCACGTGAACTCCGCCTCTTCGCGACCGAAGTGACCGTACGCGGCCGTCTTCTTGAAGATCGGACGGCGCAGGTCGAGCTCTTGGATCAGCATGCCCGGGCGCGCATCGAACGTGGCGAGCACCGCCTTGGTCAGCTTCTCGTCGGCAACCGTGCCCGTGCCGAACGTATCGACGAGCATCGAGACCGGCTCCGCGACGCCGATGGCGTACGCGAACTGGACTTCGCAACGACGCGCGAGGCCCGCGGCCACGACGTGCTTCGCGATGTAACGAGCGTAGTACGCGGCCGAGCGATCGACCTTGCTCGGATCCTTGCCCGAGAACGCGCCGCCACCATGGCGAGCGTAACCGCCGTAGGTGTCGACGATGATCTTGCGACCCGTGAGACCGCAGTCGCCCTGCGGACCACCGATGACGAAGCGGCCCGTCGGGTTCACGTGGATCTTGGTCTTGTTCGAGATGAACTTGGCCGGAACGATCGGCTTGATCACGTGCTCGCGGATCGCTTCTTCGATCGTCTTGAGCTTGACCTTGTCGTCGTGCTGCGTGGAGACGACGATCGCCTCGACACCCTTCACTTCACCGTCTTCGTAACGGACCGAGACCTGGGTCTTGCCGTCGGGGCGAAGCCAATCGATGCCCTTGGTCTTCTGCTTACGAACCTGCGCGAGCTTGTACGCGAGCTGATGTGCCATCTGGATCGGCAGCGGCATGAGCTCCGGCGTTTCGTCGCACGCGTAACCGAACATGAGGCCCTGATCACCGGCGCCCTGCTTCTCGGGGTTACCGCGATCGACGCCCTGCGCGATGTCGGGCGACTGGTGCTCGACGGCCGTCATCACGCCACACGTGGTGGCATCGAAGCCCATGTCCGACGAGGTGAAGCCGATGTCACGAACCGCGGTGCGCACGAGCTTCTGGAAGTCGAGCTGCGCCTTGGTGGTGATCTCGCCAGCGACCATCACGAAGCCGGTCTTCGCGAGGGTTTCACACGCGACGCGGCTGTACGGATCGGCGGCGAGACACGCATCGAGGATGCTGTCGGAAACCGCATCGCAAAGCTTGTCGGGGTGACCTTCGGTGACGGACTCGGACGAGAACAGGTAACTGGCCATATTGGTGGCGGGACTATTCAGCGGTCGGTGGGCGCTGTCAACGACGGAACGCGGTACGATAACTTCGTGCGTCTCGCCCTCACGTTTGCGACGGCAATCACGCTTGCCACGGCATGTGGTGGGCACCCGCCCCAGCCCAAACGAGGGGTCGTGGAAAGCGATCTCGGGACCTGGCATTTCCGGCGGTTCCAGCCGGTGTTGGACGTCGAGGTCTGGGTCGAAAACAACAAGGCCGAAGCCTTCACGGCGAGCTACGTCTCGGATGCCGCCGAACGGACCGGCCACGTCGAGGACAAGGACGTCGTGAACGTCTTTGTTACACGTTATGAAAAGGACGACGGCGTCCTCCGCGAATCCGTGAAGTTTGCCCGGCGGTTGGCGGCCGAGCAGGGCTACACCGTCGAAGAGGACAAGGTCGGCGGGGCACGGGCGTTGAAGATCAACGGCCACGGTGAATCGTGGGTGATGTGGGCGTCGAAGAAGCACGTCGTGAAGGTCGGCGGGCGCGGCCGCGACAACGTGCCCGGCACCATGGTGTCGAGCTACGCGGATCGCTATCCGTCGGTATTGCCGGGCGGCGTCCTCGAGGGACCGTTGCCGGCCGGACCGGATAACTCGGGCCCGAAGAAGGACGAAAAGGAGCCGTACGACGAGAAGAATCCGCGCCCGGATTTGGACAAGTACGACCCGAAGAAGTCGAAGCTGCCGGCGAAGAAGAAAGACGACGACGAATGATCCTGCGTCAGTTCCGCGCGGGCACGCCGGAAGCGAACGCACTGCTCGATCGCTCGACGCGGTTCGAGGACGGCGTCGACGACGCGGTGGCAAACATCCTCGCCGACGTCCGGGCGCGCGGCGACGAAGCCGTGGCCGAGTACACGCGCAAATTCGACAAGCGCGAGCCACCGTACGAAGTGACGCGCGCGGTGTGGGATCAGAAGGCGAACCAGGTCTCGGCGCCGGTCCACAAGGCGCTGGATCTCGCGGCGCATCGGATTCGCGCGTTTCACGAGCGCCAGATCGAACCGGATCTCGAGCTCGCCCTCGACGGCGTTCGCCTCCAACTGCGCGTCACACCACTCGCCCGCGCCGGACTCTACGTCCCGGGTGGCACCGCGCTCTATCCATCGTCGGTGTTGATGACGGCGATTCCGGCCAAGGTCGCCGGCGTGCCCGAGGTCATCATGGTCACGCCGGGCGCATCGCCGGAGGCGTTACTCGCGGCGCGGCTCGCGGGCGTCGATCGGGTGTTCGAGCTCGGCGGCGCCCAGGCGATCGGCGCACTCGCGTTCGGCACGAAGTCCGTTCCGCGCGTCGACAAGATCGTCGGCCCCGGCAACGCGTGGGTCGCCTCGGCGAAGCGCCAGGTCTACGGCGAAGTCGATATCGATTCGATCGCCGGTCCGTCGGAGGTGTTGATCATCGCCGATGCCTCCGCACGACCCGCGTGGATCGCGGCGGATCTCCTCGCGCAGGCCGAGCACGATAAAGAAGCGCGCGCCGTCCTCGTGACCACGAGCGCGGAGCTCGCCACCGCCGTCGACGCCCAACTGATCGAACAACTCGCCACGCTGCCTCGCCGTGCGATCGCCGAGCACGCGATCAAGACCCACGGTGCCGCCGTGCTCGTCGATTCGCTCGATCACGCGATCAGCTTCGCGAACATCTGGGCGCCGGAACATCTCGAGCTCCAAGTCGAAGACGCTCGCGAAGTTGCCTCGCGCTGCACCACCGCCGGCGCGATCTTCGTCGGTGCGTGGGCCTCCGAAGCCGCTGGTGATTACCTCGCCGGTGCGAACCACGTGCTCCCCACCGGCGGCGCCGCACGCTATGCCTCGCCACTCGGCGTCCACGACTTTCGCAAGCGCACGTCGCTCGTCGAATACAGCGAAGCGGCCGCGCGTGCCCACGCCGATTCGATCGCCACACTCGCCACCGTCGAAGGCCTCGACGCGCACGGTCGCTCTGCGCTGATCCGGAAGAAGCCGTGACGCTCGGCCCGTTGTTGGATCGCGTCCCGGTCGCGTTGCGCGGTGCCAGCGCGTATCACGTACCGCAACCGCCGGTGATCCACGCGAAGCTCGACGCGAACGAGCTCCCGCACGCCTGGCCACCCGAGCTGCGCGCGCGCCTCGGCCAAGCACTCGCGAACGTCTCGCTCGAGCGCTATCCCGATCCGCGCGCCCGCGAGCTGCGGACGATCCTCGCGTCGCAACTCCAGGTCGATCCGAACCAACTCACGTTCGGCAACGGCTCCGACGAATTGATCGCGATGCTCTGCGCCGCGTTCGCCGGCCCGATCCTCTATCCCGTCCCGACGTTCGTCTATTACAAGCTCGCCGCCACGGCACGCGGTCTGCCCACGATCGAGATTCCCCTCGACGATCAGTTCCAGCTCGATGCCGCATCGCTCGAGTGGGCGATCGTCGAGCACAAGCCTTCGGTCGTGTTCCTCGCGCTGCCGAACAATCCGACCGGCACGCTGTGGCCGCTCGATACCGCGTTGCAACTCGCCGCGCGCCATCGCGATACCGTGATCGTCTCCGATGAGGCGTACCTCGCGTACAGCGGGCGCACGAACCTGGCAGCGCTCGCACAACACCCGAACCTCGTCGTCATGCGAACGCTGTCGAAGGTCGGACTCGCCGGCTTGCGCGTCGGCTTCACGATCGCCTCACCCGCGATCGCCGAGCTGCTCGAGAAGGTTCGCCCGCCGTACAACCTGAGCTCGCTCGATCAAGCCGCGGCCGTGTTCGCGCTGACCGAAGCGTTGGAATGGTGTGCCACGAGTGCGCACGATGTTGTCGTCGAACGCGCGCGCCTCGCGACCGCACTCGCCACCTACGGTGAGGTGTTTCCGAGCGAGGCAAATCTGATCCTCGTGCGCTTCGGTGCCGGCCGCGCGGCCGAAATCTGGAAGCAGCTCGCGGATCGCGGCATCGTCGTTCGCAACTTCGATCAGCCGGGCCCACTCGCCGGCTGCTTGCGCATCACCGTCGGGACGGCGGCGGAAAATGACCTGCTCCTTCGTACGCTGGCTGATCTGTAGCGTCCTCGTGATCGGCTGCGCGCGGGACCGTGACCGCGGCGACGGTCTCGATGTCGATCGCGTGATGTCGCACGTCAACGCACTCGCCCAAGCACCCCGTGTTCACGACACGCTCGGCGCACGCACTGCCGCGATCTACATCACCGGTGCGCTCGCGCCGACACCGCTCGAAGCCACGCCCGTCGGTGACGTCGATCTTCCGGCGATCGAGATCCTCGGTCACACCTATCGCGCCGCCGAGCATGTTCACGTCGACGATCCGGATCTCGTCGCGCGCTTCGGTCCCACCGGCAAGGCGCTGTTACTCATGGCGCACTACGACACCGTGCCCGGCTCGCCCGGCGCCGTCGACAACGCGGCCTCGTGTGCGCTGTTGATCGAGCTCGCGAAATATCTCCAAGCGCATCCACCCTCGTTCCCGATCATGATCGCGTTCACCGCCGATGAAGAAGGCGGGCTCGTCGGTGCCGAAGCACTCGCCGCGCGTCACGGCGACGAAGTCGACATCGCGATCGCGCTCGACATGGTCGGTGGTTCCGAGACCCTCGTGCTGAACGGCGCGTCGACGCTGATCGGCCTATCCGAGATGACGTGGCTCGCACATGCCGCCGATCGTGCCGGCATCGTGATCCGCGCACCGCTGCCGCATCGCGTGCTATCGCGCTGGTGGCCGCAAGCCGAACGCTCCGATCACGGCGTGTTCACGCGCCATCACATCCGCGCGTTCCATCTCTACAACCGAGGCCAAGACGGCACGTGGATCGACACCGCGTATCACTCGCCGCGCGACACGATCGATCGCGTCGATCGCACGTCGATCGACGAAGCCGCGCGCCTCCTACCTGCACTCGTCGCCGCGCCACCACCGGCATCACAAGGCGATGGCTTTTGGTTGCCGATCGCCGCGAACACGGTCGTGCCGCGCTGGACGTTACTCGCCGCCGATGCGGTGCTCGCGATCATCGCCACGCTCGGTCTCGCATCGCTCGCGATGGCCGGTCGTGCTCGCTCGCGTCCGCGTGGTGCGGGTGTGATCGCCGGCATCGGCTGCTTCGCTGCCGCCGTCGCGATCGCGGCTGCGCTTCAACTCGACTTCACGATCCCGAAGACCACGTGGCAGAGCATCCGCATGACCGCGGGTGCGTTCGCCGCGATCGCGGGACTCACGGGCCTATTCACGCGGGTCGTCGCACGCCGGTTTCCATGGATCGGCGACGCGCGCTATCTCGCGATCGCGATCGCACCGCAACTCGTCCTCGGCCTCGCGCTCTACGTGTTGGGCGCGGCAGAGCTCGCGTGGATCTTCCTCGTTCCCGCCGCCGCGCTCGCGCTCGCCACGCGGTCGCACATCGTCGGATTCATCGCTGTCATCGCCTCACTTTTGCCCGCGGTGCTCGTCCTCCATCCGAACCAGCTACTCGAGCTCGCGTGGAACGGGTTCTATCCAGGCGTTCCGATCGCGGTGTTCGTCGCATTCCTTGCTGCTCCAACGATTTGCGCGGCAGCATGGTGGTGGCGATCACGAGGTGCCCACGGACCTCTGGGGACATTCGTTCTCCCTCTGGGGTGCGCGGTCTCGGCGATCGTCGGGATTCTGTGTGAATTCGCTCGCTAGTCTGCCGAAATTACCCACGTTCGACTGATTGCACGAATTGGGTAATCGGCTTGCATCGGTCGTTCGTACACCAGATGATTAATCGGGGTTTTTCGATGAAACAGCTCGCGCTCGTAGCTCTGGTATTTGCGTCGGCCTGTGATGTCGGCAGTGTCATCGCGAATGCTGGTGGCGGCGATGGCGGCGGTGGCGACGACACCCCGTGCCCGACGGGTCTCACCGGCAACGGCGCGCACACGCATATGGCGGGTGGCAGCGCGAACAACGGTATGGATTGCATGGCGGCGGGATGTCACGCGGAGTCGGGCGGCGATCCCACGGCGCCGGTGTTCTCGTATGCGGGCACGGTTTACAAAGACACCAGCTACTCGATGACCGTGCCGAACGTGCGCGTGACGATCAAGGTCGGCGGCATGACCGGTCACTTGACCACGGACGCCGACGGCAACTTCTACGACGAGCAAACGCTCCCGGATCCGTCGCTCAGCGCCACCGCCATGGTCACCGCGTGTCCCGGTCCGGAGCCCATGTCGTCACCGCTCCTCGCGGGACAAGGCAGCTGCAACAGCTCCGCGTGTCACCTGCAGCCCGGCAATGCCCAAAAGGGCATCTACGGCATGCCGTGAGCTACTTCTTCTTGCGGCCCGCGATCAGGCGCGCGTACGCCTCCGCCGCAACGGCACAGATCTGATGAAGCTCGTCGATCTGCTCGGCCGATAGGTCCTTGCCCTGGCCGTAGATCACGTTGACGACGCGCTTGCCGATCGTGATCACGGCAGCGGTCGCGACCTTCGGCTCGCCGGTGCCGAGCACCTTCGCCATGTACGAGTTCACCGTCGACGGTGCGAGCTCGCCATGGAACACGCCGGTCTCGCTCGCGATCGCGGCTTGCACGATCGATGGCGCTTCGAGCGGGATCAACAAGTGCTCGACGTTCGCGCGTCCCGGTAACTTGCCGACGGCCTTCCAGCCAAACGCGAGTTGATCGCGCACGGTGAACAGCACCGCGCCTTCGAACGCACCGACGCAATAGCCGAGCAACGCATCGATCATCGCATCGCGATCGTTCACGGTCGCGAGTGCAGCGAGCGTGTCGTCGGTGGCGAGCGCGGCGGGATCCGGTTCGGCCGGCACCTCGGACATCGCGATCGGCGGGCTCGTCGAACGCATCGGCCGCACGGTCGTGGCGCGTTCGGCCGGTGCTTCGGCATCCGCGTCGAGTGATTCCAACAGATCTTCGGCGTCGAGCTCGAGCGACTCGCTGTCGTCGAACATCTGCGCCATCTTCGTCGAGCGCAGGCGCGGCTTCGGCCCCGGCGCGACAACGGGCGCGGCGGGCACCGGCGGCAGACCGGGCAACGGCGGCGCGGGCAACGCAGGATCCGCGGCGTTCTCGTCGCCACGTGGCGAGTCCGCGAACTTCACGAACCGCGCGGGACGAGCCACGCCGTAGTAGCGCTCGATGTAGTAGTAGATCCGGACTTCCGGCGCGACGCGCGGCAAGACGCGGTAACCGGTTTGATGCGTCAGCGTTTCGAGCGTGGCGAAGTCGTGTGGATCTTCGACCGCGGCGATCAACTGGCGATCCTGCACGACGAGCGGCACGACCTTGTACTTGAACGCCTGGTTCGGTTGGAGCAGCCGCACCGCCGCGCGCTTCGCACGCTCGAGCATCGCGCCGGTCGCGATCGGAATGCCGAGCTCGAGGCCGAGATACACGGTCAACGCTTCGAGATCGACGATGCCTTGCTCGAACAACACGGTGCCGAGCCGGCCGCCATCTCGGGCTTGCGCCGCGAGTGCTTGCTTGAGCTGGATCTCGGTTACGCGACCGTCGCGCAACAGCATTTCGCCGAGCCGCATCCGAGAGCGACGGTAACACGGTTGGTTACGAACCTTTAGTTTCGTACGACTTATGGAAGTACGCGCGCGGCGTGGTAAATCGAAACCGTGCGGCTCGCGCTCGGTTTGATGGTGCTCTGCGCGTGCGGGCATAAAGACCAACCGCCGCCGCCCGGACCTACGCCCGCGCCGCCGACGCCCGAGAAACCACAGCCGTTGCCCGCGCCGGAAAAGCCGGCGTTTCCTGAAGGCACGCGGTCGCTCGAGCTCGTGCGCACGGTCGGTGTTCGGTTGTCGCCGGCGGATGATGCGAAGCGGCTCGGCACGATCGCGATCGATACGCGGGTCGCGTGGACGTCGACTGAAAAGGGTAAGGGTTGCGAGAAGCCGTGGGTCCAGATCCAGCCGCGCGGCTGGATCTGCGGCGACTACGTGAAGGCGTCGACGAAGCCGCCGTTCGGTCAAGAAGTGCCGCAGCTCGATCGCGGCGAGATCGTACCGGGCGTCTACGGCAAGGTCACGGCGCCGAGCTCGGTGACGTACACGTATCCGAAGCCGGAAACCGACAAGAAGAAGAAAAAGAAAAAAGGTCCGGTGACGTCGCCGTCGGAGACCGAGACTCCAGCGTCGAAGAAGCTCGTCGAAGATGCGCCGATCGTGGGCTCGCTCAACGTGCGCCAGTACGACGAGCTGACGATCGACGGGAAGACGTATTGGAAGATCGCGCAGAAAGATAATCAGTTCGTGCTCGCGTCGGCGATCAGCAAGCACCAGCCGTCGAAGTACATCGGCGCGCGGCTCGGCGATGACACCGGGCTCGTCGTGCCGATCGCGTTCGTGTATCCGCGCGGTGGTGGGTTGCAGGCGTGGGTGACGGCGAAGAGCAACGGTGCAGGTGCGGTGCGGCAGATCAACGCGCGGATCCTCGTGCCGGTGTTGGAGGCGTTTAACGATCCGAAAGGCAAACCACTCGCGTATCGGATCGGCGAGGGCGAGTGGCTAAACGCGGCCGACGTGCGCGTGTTCACGCCGTCGACGTTGCCGCCAACGTTAGGCAAGAAAGAGCGCTGGATCGACGTCGATCTGGATTCGCAGATCCTCGTCGCGTTCGAAGGGGAGACCGCGGTGTACGCCACGCTGATCTCGTCGGGCGGGAAGGAAACGCCGACGGAGACCGGCGTGTATCGGATGTGGTTGAAGGAATCCGAAGCGGACATGAAGGGTCTCAACGGTGAAGATCCGTACTCGGTCGCGACCGTTCCGTGGACGCAGTTCTTCTCGCCGGAGAAGGGCCTCGCGCTGCACACCGCGTATTGGCACGATCAGTTCGGGCATCAACGCAGTCACGGCTGTGTGAACCTCGCGCCGCGGGATGCGCGCTGGCTGTACTACTGGAGCGATCCGCAGGTGCCGCCGGGTTGGACGAGTGCGGCGGGCGTCGTCGAGGCGCCGGGATCGATCGTCCGGATCCGATCAGCTGCGGATCCCACGCCGGAATTGAAGGGCTACGCGAAAAAACTAGCGGGTAACGGGTAGCCGGCGCGCGTTGACCTGCGCCTCGGCTTTGTCCATTGCAGCGACGAGCTCGGCACCGAACAACGCACCGATCGTGTCGCGCGCGACGCGATAGAGCGTCGGCGAATCGTCGAGGTACGCGCACGAGTAGTCGTGATAGTCGTCCGACACGAGGATCATGCCCTCGCCGTAGCTCAGCGGGAACAGCCGGCAGATCGACGGCTTCACGCCGTGAAAATCCCAGCCCTGTTCGAGCGACGCACGATGGATCGCGCAACCGCGACGATCGTGCGAGAGGAACAAGCAGCCACCGTTGTGGACCGCCGTGCGAACCACGGTGCCCGATGGCACGTCCGGATCTTGCTCGGGCTCGCTCTCGTCGAACCACGGCTTGTTTTGAACTTCAGCCGACAGCACCGGGCGAATCAGATCCGCCTTCGCGAGGATCGCGTCGCGCTCGAACAAGTCGACATCGCAACCGTACTGACAACACGCCTCGAGCTTGACCTCGTGGGTGGCGTGCATCGCACACGTGTGCTCGAAGCAATCGGCCACCACGCGACGCGTGAACACGTCGAGCTCGGCCTTCGTGAAGCGGGGATGATCCAGGTCCACGTACGTCATTCGCGCCGGAAACTAGCAGCTCCGGATCAGGTCCGCGAGGTCGATACGCGACCCATCGTGCCCGGCCGCCCGGTCGACGGCGAGGGTCAGCGCCGACAGGGTCGTCTGGTCCAACACGCAGTCCTTATCGGGGGTGGTGTGGGCGAAGTTGCGGAAACAGCTCTCGATCACGGGGAGGCTATTACGCGTCATCCGAATTGGTGCCCCGTGCGTGCGACATACAAAGGGACGCGCCTCATAGATCTGACAACGGCCAGATGGCGATAACGCTGCGCAACGATCGGACAGTTTCTCAGCCTGCAGCGCTTCGCGCTGGTCGGGCGGCATCGTCGCGACCAACGCCCGAATCGCATCGGCCTCAACGCCAGTAACGGAGAGGCGCACATGACAGCAATCCGAGCACCCGGTGGCGCACTGCATGTCCCCCCCATGTCGGTCGTTCACTCGATCGAAGAAGCCGTCGACCTTCACGGCCAGCTCGTGGTATCGGGACACCTTAGGCGAAGTGTAGCGGCGATGGACCTCAACGACATCGTGGTCTTCACGAAGGTGGCGGAAACCAAGTCCTTCACGGGCGCGGCGGACGCACTCGGCCTTCCGAAATCCACTGTCAGCCGCAAGCTCGCGCAGCTCGAGGAACGGCTCGGCGTGCGGCTCGTTCAGCGGACCACGCGCAAGCTCGCGCTCACCGATATCGGCGAGATGTACTACGAGCGCTGCCAGCGCATCGTCCACGACGTGCTCGAGGCCGAGCAGATCGTCACGGACATGCAGTCCACGCCGCGCGGCCGGCTGCGGGTCAGCGCGACGATCGATTTCTCGACGCGGTGGCTTGGCGACATCGTCGCGGACTTCCTCGCGCAGCATCCCGAGATCAACATCGAGCTCGAGGCGAGCGACCGCGTTGTCGACCTGATCGAGGACGGCTTCGACGTCGCCGTGCGGTTCGGACCGATGCCGGAGTCCACGCTGATCGCGCGGCGGTTGTGCTCGCTGCGGTTGGTCCTCGCGGCGTCGCCGGCATATCTGCAAGCTCATCCGATTCCGTCGATCGACGAGCTCGATGGCCTGGAGCACGTGTTGTTCACGCCGGCGTCGTCGACGCAGACCTGGCAGCTGATCAACGGCGATCAGACGCACGAGTTCGGTCGCCCGGCGCGGTTCGCCAGCAACAACTACGGCGCCGTTCGCGATGTCACGCTCGCCGGTGGTGGCGTGTGTCTGCTCTCGGAGTTCATGATCGCGGATGACCTCGCGGCGGGTCGGCTCGTTCACGTGCTGCCCGAGTGGCAATCGCGCGGGACCGAGGTCCATGCCGTCTATCCGGCACGGCAGAATCTGCCGCCGCGGCTGACGCTGTTCTTGGATCACCTGGCGAAAGCGTTGAATCCGCCGCCCTGGGAACGTTAGATCGCGGGATGAATCGCGGCTTACTCGCGGCTGGTGCGATCAGTGGAGCGCTGGCCGTCGCGGCGGGGGCGTTCGGTGCGCACGCGTTGAAGGAGCGGTTGACCGAGAAGGCGCTCGGCGTGTTCGAAACCGGCGCGCGCTACCAGATGTATCACGCGCTCGCGATCATGCTGTGCGCGGTGCTCGCGTCGACGATCGCCGGCGCGCGTCTCGCCGGGTGGTTGATGCAGGCGGGCATCGTGCTGTTCTCGGGCAGCTTGTATTTGCTCGCGCTCACCGACGTGAAGGTGCTCGGGGCGATCACGCCGCTGGGCGGCCTCCTGTTCATCGCGGGATGGGTGTGGCTGGCGATTTCGGCGTTGCGCTAGACTGTCTGGATGAGGGCCGCGCTTGTTGTTCTGTGCGCGTGCGGCCGCGTCGACTTCGATCCGTATGCCGTGCGCGGGGATGGGGCCGTGGATGCTCCCGGCGATGCGGCGATGGCGTGCACGCAGTTCGGACCGTGGGGCACGCCGACGAACCTCGCGCAGCTGAACACGCCGCAGACGGATTGGGGCCCGCAGTTTTCGAACGATGGGCTCGAGCTCGTGTTCGCGTCGACGCGTGCGGGTGGGGATGCGATCTATTCGTCGACGCGTGCTTCGCTCACCGACGAGTTTCCCGCGCCGATCGCGGCGCCCGGTGCGACGGGAGGTGCCGACGATCCATCGCTGACCGCCGATCGCCTGACCTTGTTATCGGGGAGTGGTGGCATTCACGTCGCGACGCGTACGTCGATCGGTGCGGCCTGGACAGATCGCGGCACGCTCGCGATCACGACGACCGGCTTTTCCGTCGACGGCGGACCGCAACTGTTGGCCGATGGCTCGCTGCTCGTATTCACGGGCACCGCGATGTCCGACGGTCGATGGCATCAATATCAAGCGACGCGCGCGCCGACGACGGACATCTTCGCGCCGTTCGATCCGGCCACGGCCGTTCCCATGACCACCAGCCAAGCCGGCGAAGCCTACGGAGCGCTCCGGTTGGATGGGCTCGAGATCGTCTATGAAACCGAGAGTGCGCCGGGTGCGTTGTACTCCGCCACGCGCGCCGCGTTGACCGATTCGTTCGGTGCGGCGACGTTGCTCGACCTCGGTCCGGCGGCGAATCAGTACGGTGATCCGTCGTTCTCACCCGACGGCATGATGTTGATCTTCGGCAGCGATCGGCCAGGCGGATCCGGTGATTACGACCTGTGGCTCGCGACCCGCAGCTGTTTGTAGTTGCAAGGTGTAAAATCCACACTATCATGGTCGGTATGGAATGCCTGTACCGGCGGCAGTGGGACGCGGATGCGTTGATGCGCGCGCATCCGCTCGAGGTCGATAACGCGAACAAGAAGCTCGTCTACGAGCTCGGCCTGCAGAAGCCTCTGCGCGGCTCGGTCGAGGTGACGCGGTGGGCGGCTCTACAAATCCCGCCGGTGTGGAAGCCGTCGCGCTCCGAGGTTCGCGCGGGCCATTACATGTACGACGGCGAGCCGAACACGTGGCACGTGAACTTCGCCGATCCGGAACTGTTCTTCGCGTATGGCTCGCGCCTGCTCGCGCAAGACGAGCTGCAATGCGCGGAGCATCCGGTGCTCGGCTGCGTGCGTGAAGCGATGCTCGCCGATCAGCATCCCGCGCTGACGGAAGAGGACGGCGCGGCAACGCCGGTGCTCGTGCGTGGTGCCGAGCGGCGTGTCGCGATCGATACGCGCCGGGTCTATGGCAACAACTTCGCGGCGGCATCGCTCGGGGACATTCGCGATACGACCACGGTGCTCGATCCGACGAAGATGTCGAACATCCTCGCGATCGCGGCGCCGGTCGGCGGTGGCGCGTACACGCGTGATCAGATCCTCTACGCGATGACCGCGGCCTATACCGGCTTCGCGGCGGCGGCGCACGAAACGCCGGGTGCCGTGATCCGCACGGGCTTTTGGGGCTGCGGTGCGTTCGGTGGCAATCGCGAGCTCATGGTCGCGATCCAGCTCGCGGCGGCGAAGTACGCCGGTGTCGACCTGATCTTCTACGCGTTCGACGACCGCGGGCGCGCGGACTACGAAGCGGGTGCACGCGTCGAGCTCACGCCGGAACACGCCGTCGACGAATTGCGCTCGCGTGGCTATCGCTGGGGCGTGTCTAACGGGACTTGACGATCACGGTCACGCCATCGCCACCGCGATGGATCTCGAAGTCGACATCGAGGAACGCCTTGATCGTGTCCATGTTCGTCGTCGCGTGCAGCGACAGATCGTCCGTGCGGAACTTCCCGCCACCCGCGATCGCCATCGGCAATAGCAGCTGATCCGCGAGGTGCTCGCCGACCGGCACTGCCGCATCGAGGAAATCTTCGATCTCGTCGAGCGCGTCGTCCGCGACGTCTTCGGCGGGATAGCCCTTCTTGCCGTGCGACGTGGCGAGCTCGCGCGCACCCGACGCGAGCTCGACCTCGGCCATGAACAGGTTGTGCGGCCCGTCTTTGGCGAACTCGCGGATTTCGGTCTCCGGCTTGTCGAGGCGCTCGTGCGCGCACGCGATCTCGCGCTCCGCGATGTGCCGTGGCAAACCGGCGACCATCGCCCACGCGCGCTTCGCCACGACTTCGCCGGCATCGACGATGTCGATCGGCGCGAGCTTCGATGGCTTCACGTCGACGACGATCCGGCCTCCACCTTTCGGCAGAAAGCCGTGCCGCTCGAGCGTGAACGTCACGTTCGCACCCATCTCGCGCAGATGCGGCGCGAACACGCGGTCGAGGAACTCGAACGGCGGCGCCATCGGATTGTGCGTGCCACCGACGACGATCAGCTTGTGCTCGAGCCCACTCACGAGCGCCGGCACCAACACGGTCTGGATCAACAGCGTGGTCGACCCCGCGGTGCCGATATCGATCTCGATCACCGGCGAGATGCCATCGCCCGGGATGAACTCGAGCTCTTGGCCATTCACCGCGAGCTCGGCGCCACCCGGCGCCGTCGCACGGCCATTCGATAGGCGCACCGCCGCCTTCACGCACGCGAGGTGCTGATGTTGGAGGCCCGGTTTCTTGCGGCCCGCACGGATCCGCTTCATCCGCAGCTTGCGCTTCGTGATGATCGCGAGCGCGAGCGACGTGCGAAGGACCTGACCTCCGCCTTCACCCAACGAACCGTCGATGTCGACCGGAAGTCTCATCTCAACCTTTCACACACAGCACTTGCTTGAGCTCTGCCACCACTTCGACGAGATCGCGCTGCTGCTCCATCACCCGATCGATATCCTTATACGCGCCCGGAATTTCGTCGACGACCGCCTGATCCTTTCGGCACTCGACTCCCGCCGTTTGCGCCTTCAGATCCTCGACCGTGAACTTCCGCTTCGCCGCCGCACGGCTCATGCGTCGACCCGCGCCATGCGACGCGCTCTCGAACGACTGCGGATTTCCGAGGCCACGCACGATATAGCTGCGCGTTCCCATCGAGCCCGGGATGATGCCGAGGTCACCCGCACCCGCACGGATCGCTCCCTTGCGCGTGACGAGCACGTCCTCGCCGAAGTGATTCTCCTCGGCCACGTAGTTGTGGTGGCAGTGCACCTCCTCGCCGAATTCCGCCTGCGGGAAGAACTCCTTCATCGTCTGCTTGTAGAGCGCGAGCATGACTTCGCGGTTCTTGCGCGCGTAGTTCTGCGCCCAAAACAGATCGTGCCGATACGCGGCCATCTCCGGCGTGCCCGCCAAAAACACCGCGAGGTCGCGATCCGGAAGCATCCGGTTGTGCGCGAGCTTCTGCGCGCGCGCCATGTGAATCTCGGCCAACGACTTGCCGATGTTGCGCGAGCCCGAGTGCAGCATCAGCCATACGCGCTGCTGCGTATCGAGGCACAGCTCGATGAAGTGGTTACCTCCGCCCAAGCTACCGAGCTGCTTGCGCGCCTTGCCGTGCAGATCCTGAACCTTCTCGTCGAGGTCCTTGAACTCGCCCCAGAACTTCTTGTCCTCGTAGCGGTTCACGCTCGAGCTGTGCTCGTTGAACCCGACCGGGATCAAATCCTCGAGGCGTTCGCGGATCGCCTTTAGCGATTCCGGCAGATCGCTCGCCGTGAGGTTCGTCTGCACCGCGGCCATGCCGCATCCAATATCGACGCCGACAGCCGCCGGCGAGACCGCGTCCTTCATCGCGATCACCGATCCGACCGTTGCACCCTTACCGGCGTGCACGTCCGGCATCGCCGCGACGTGATGAAACACCCACGGCAACGTCGTCACCATCTTTAACTGGTTGATGGCTTCGCTATCGATCTCCGTCGGCTCTGCCCACGCGAGGATGTCGACCTTGTCTCCCTTTAAACGCTGCATATCAAAAGCTCTGTTCGTCGAATGCCGTGAGGAGGTAGTGCGGCGATCCCATCGGATCTAAAACGATCGCACCATCCTCGTTCGTCTTGTTGCGGTGGATCAGATGCGTCGAGTCCGCTTGTGGCGGCCCACCACTCGTCGCAAAGACCGAAATCGGCTGACCGACTTCGATCATGTCGTACACGCGCGCCGCAGCTGTTTCCTGATCAGCGAGCGTGAATTGACTCTTCGATACACCCAACGTCGTCACGTAGTCCAACGAAAAACCTGGATGCCAACCCTCGGCATACGCGCCGCCGGCAAGAGCTGCATTCGTTTCACCGAGATAGACCATCGGTTGATTCGATGTCGAAAGCACGTTGACCACCATCCGATACGCCGCGCCGTTCACCATCATCTGCACGACAGCGTGCGTGGAGTTCGGCTGCGCACAACCTTGGTAGTTCGGCGGGATGACCGCGAGCACGGTGCCATCGACGCGGCCGAAGCTCGCGGTCAGGACATCACCGAACGTGGTCGCGCAGTTCACCGCCTTCGCTGGAACCGCATCGACCGCAGCATCCGGGATTGCCTTCTCGGCGCCACCACACGCAGCTAACAACAACAGCGCGATCCGCACGCGCCGAATTTATCAGCGATAGCCGCGTGCCTGCAGGTCGAACAGCGTCGCATAGCGTCCACCCTTCGCCACCAACGTCTCGTGCGAGCCACGCTCGATGATCTTGCCGTGATCGAGCACGATGATCTCGTCCGCCATCCGGACCGTCGAGAACCGATGCGAGATCACGATCGCGATCCGATCCGCCGTCACCTCGCGGAACCGATCGAAGATCTTGACCTCGGCCTCGGCATCCATCGACGCCGTCGGCTCGTCCAACACGAGGATGTCCGCATCGCGTCGCATGAACGACCGCGCCAACGCGATCTTCTGCCACTGCCCGAGCGAGAGCTCGCGCCCGTCCTTGAACCACTTGCCGAGCTGCGTGTCGAACGTGTTCGGAAAGTCCTTGATGAACGGCTTCGCGAGGCCGCGCTCCGCTGCATCGTCCCAACGCTCGCGATCTTCGTACGCGCGCACGTCACCGGCGCCGATGTTTTCCCCGACCTTCAACTGATAGCGAACGAAGTCCTGGAAGATCACGCCGATTCGCCGATGCAGCGTGGTCGGCTCCCACTCGCGCAGATCCGTGCCGTCGAGCAGCACGCGCCCGCTCGTCGGTTCGTACAGCCGCGTGAGCAGCTTGATCAGCGTGGTCTTGCCACTGCCGTTCTCGCCGACGATCGCCAACTTCGATCCCGGCTTGATGTGCAGATCGACATTCGCGAGCGCGATCTCGTTCGAGCCCGGATATTGAAAGCTGACGTTCTCGAACCGGACGCCATCGCCCGGAATCGCACCGACCGTGGCCGTGCCACCCGGCGTGAGCGTCTTCGTATCGAGGAACTCGTACAGGTTCGACAAGTACAAGTTGTCCTCGTACATGCCGCCGACATCGCCGAGCGCACTCGACAGCGCCGACTGGCCCTGACGAAACACGTAGACGTACATCGTCATCGCGCCGATCGTGATCGCGCCATCGATCGTCGAGAGCGCGATCCACAGGTACATGCCGTAGAACGCGACGTTGCCGAGCGTGCCCAACACGAGGCCCCACACGCCACGCTTGATCGCGATATCGCGATCGCCCTTGTAGAGCTTGTCGAAGATCTCGCGATAGCGCTTCAGGAACCGCCCGCCGAGCCCGAACAGCATCACCTCTTTGGCGTGATCTTCACGCGCCAGCACCGTCTCCAAATACAGCTGCTCGCGGGTCTCCGGCGTGCGCCAGCGATTCAGCCGGAACGCGTCGCCCGAGAACTTCAGCTCCGAGACGAACGGCGGGATCGCCGCGACGAACAGGATGCCGAGCGCGAGCGGCGAAAACGCGAACAGCAGGCCGCCCAAGCCGACGAGCGTGATGATGCTCTGCCCGAGCTCGAACGTTTGTGACACGAGCGACAGCGGCCGCGACGACGCCTCGCGCCGCGCACGCGTCAACTTGTCGCTGAGCTCGGAATCCTCGAACTGCGTGAGCGCGAGCGTCAGCGCCTTCTCGAGGATCTCGACGTTGATCCGCTGCCCCAACTGTTGGCGAAGCAGCGATCGAAAAATCCCGAGCGTCCGCGTGACGAGCGCCATCGCGACGACGATCGCTAGCTCCGCACCGACCCACCACATCGCGGCGTGCCGGTCCGCCGCCGACGCCGAGCCATGCGCGTGCACGACCGCGTCGACGAGCCGCTTCGAGATGTACGCGATCGCCGTGGGGATCAACCCGGCGAGCACGCTGCCGAGCGCGAGGCCGATCGTGATCACGCGACTCGTCGACCACACGAGGCCGATCGCGCGCCGGCTATACCGGAACACGCCCAAGTAGCTCTTGAGGTCGATCTTGTCGTCGGCCGGCTTCTTGGTCACGACCTTATGTGCGGTTGCAGTGGCGATGGCGGACACTGTAACGCCGATCGCGGCCGGCTCCGACTGGCCGAACGGTTAGAGGCCCTGACGATCGCGCCCGCGCTGTGCCTCGAGGATCGTGTTGTCCTGCCTCCGGCTCGAATAGGACCCCACGTAGTCTTCCGCCGGGCTCGGCACGAACGGTGGTGACTTCGGAAGCGACTCACCGTTCCGTTGAGCGCCGCCGACGACACCTTCGAGCGAATTCGTTTGGATGGTCTGCATGCTCACCACTTCTGCAGAGCACGTGCCGCGATCGCCCGCACGGATCTCGCGTGCTTACCGATCACGAGGTGTCTTCCGCGGTGCTCAGCGCCGCTTGCGCGAGGCCGTCTGGATCTTGCGCCGCTTCAACCGGGTCGCCTCTTTGAGCCGGCGATCCGTCCGCTCGATCATCTGCACCTGACTGTGCTTCGCGCCCGAGCCCGAGCGCTGGACATACGAGCCATCCGACTGCATGTCCCACGCGCCGCGCTGATCGCCGAGCTGCGTCTCGATGATGAACCGCAACTCGGTCTGCAGGCGCGCGTCCTCGATCGGGCACAGCACCTCGACGCGCTTCTCGAGGTTGCGTTGCATCGCATCCGCCGAGCCGATGTAGTACTCGGGCTTGCCCGCGTTCAAGAAGTAGTAGATCCGTCCGTGCTCGAGGAACCGGCCGATGATCGACACGACCTTGACCGACGGCGACACGCCATCGAGCCCCGGCCGCAGCCGACACGTGTCACGCACGATCAGATCGATCGTCACGCCGCGCTGACTCGCGCGATACAGCGCCCGCACGATATCGATGTCCTCGAGCGCGTTGAGCTTCCACTGGATGTGGCCGCGCTCGCCCGCACCGACATTCGCGATCTCGCGCTCGATCTTCTCGAGCAGCGCCTGCTTCAACTGCTTCGGCGCGACGAGCAGCTTTTGATACTTGCGGCGCGGCTTGTAGCCCGTGGTCAGGTAGTTGAACAGCTCCGTCAGATCGCGGCCGATCGCGTCGTCGCACGTGAACAGACCGAGGTCGGTATAGAGCCGCGCCGTGCCCGCGTGATAGTTGCCGGTGGCGACGTGCGCGTACCGTCGCAGGCCGTCGTAGTCGTTGCGCACGACGAGCGTGATCTTGGTGTGCGTCTTTAGTCCGACGACGCCGTACGTGACGTGAATCCCGGCGCGCTCCATACGCGACGCCCACTTGATGTTCGCTTCCTCGTCGAACCGCGCCTTCAGCTCGAGGACGACGGCGACCTGCTTGCCGTTACGCGCCGCCTTCACGAGGTGTTTGATCACCTCCGAATCCTTCGACGTGCGGTACAGCGTGGTCTTGATCGCGCGGACCTTCGGATCGTCCGCCGCTTCCTTCAGGAACCGCTCGACGGATTCTTGAAACGACTCGTACGGGTGATGCACGAGCATCTGCTTCGCATCGCGAATCGCGTGGAAGATGTTGCCCTCGGTGAGGAAGTCCACCGGTTGCGCGGGCGCGTGCGGCGTATCGCGGAGCTCTGGGATATCGAGCTGCGCGATCTCCATCAGGTCACGCTGGCCGAGCATGCCCTCGGCTTCGAACACGTCGAGCATCTCGTCGAGCCCGAGCTCCGCGGCGAGCCGACCGCGCAGGATCGGCAGCATCGACTTGTCGACTTGCAGGCGCACGACCGAGGCGAACTTGCGATTGCGCAGCTCGATCTCGATCATCTCGAGCAAGTCGTCCGCTTCTTCTTCATCGCGCTCGTTGATCGCGTTGCGCGTGACGCGGAACATCGAGCAGGCCTCGATCTCCATCCCCGGGAACAACAGATCGAGATTGTTCGCCATCACGTCCGCGAGATCGACGAACGTCCGCGACGTGCCGAGCCGCACGAACCGCGACAGACCACCGCCGATCGGCACCTTCACGCGCGCGAGCAGTGACTCGCTATCGTTCTCGTAGCGCAGCGAGACGAGCAGGTTCAGCGACAGATTCGAGACGAACGGGAACGGGTGCGCCGGATCCATCGCCTGCGGCGTGACGAGCGGGAAGATGTTGCGCAGGTAGTACTCGCGGATCCACGCGCGCTCCTGGGCATCGAGCTCCTTGAACGGAGCGATCCACACGCCGACGTTCTTCAGATCCGCGAGCGTCTTCTCGAGGATCTGGATCTTCTTCGCTTCGAGGCGATTGATCAGCTCGAGGCAATCCGCGATCTGCTGCTGCGGCGTGCGGCCATCGGGCGTGACCGAGTGAAGCTGCGCGCCGATCTGTTGCTTCAGACCACCGATGCGTTTCTGGAAGAACTCGTCGATGTTCGAGCTGACGATGCCGAGAAACTTCACGCGTTCGAGCAGCGGAACTTTTTCGTCCTCTGCTTCGTGCATCACGCGCCAACAGAAGTTGAGGTACGTGAGCTCGCGGTTGAGATAGAGCTCCGGCGCATCGAGCGACGTGGGCGTGATGTCGCCGATGCCCGGCGCCGGCGGCGTGCGACCGGGCTGCTCGATCAACCGCAGAGACGGTCGCGGTGCCGGCTCGCCGTCATGCACGAGCTCCAACCGATGCGCACCCGAAGCGTCGGGTGGAATCGTGGTCGAGATCGAGCGGTCCGCGGGCATCCGGACAGCTTAGCGCAGAATCGTTGAAAGCGGATGGATATCGCTTAGTTAAGCGACCGATTCTCGTTGCCGTTCAACACGTTGTACCAGCGTTTTTGATTCGCCTGAATCACCCACACATAGAGGGGTGGTTCCACTCCCGCATCGGTGACATCCCAGTGGCCGAGATTCGCGCTCCACAGCGCCTTGCCGGTCGTGAGGTCGACCGCGGTCAGCTCGTGCCACTTCTCGTGTTCTCCGACCAATTCGTAGGACCGCTTGTGATCGGTGACCGTGATCGGACCCGTCTTCTCCGTCACGGCGCCTGGATGATCGGGCGCGAGCCGAAATCCGCCGAGCTTCGCCGAGTCCTTCATCGACAGCGCGAACACCTCGGCTTGCGTGCCGCCGCGATCGACGCGAACCGTCACCGCCGTATCGTTCCACGCGACGCCCGTGCGGCCTTTTTCGCCGGCGTACTTCGGGATCAACGCGCGCCACTTGAGCTCGCCATTCTTCACGAGCTCGATGAACGATCGACCGGCGAGCTCGTCGTGGATCTCGAAGCGCGAATCGTTATCGATCGCGATCGTGTCGACGAGCGCGCCCATCTTCGGCCGCGCGTGCATCACGTACCACGTGGCAACACCGGCGACGGCGACACCCAATCCGACGATGACGATGCCGACCCAACCGACGTTACGTCCCCGAGGCGGTGTCGCTTGCTGATCCGTCATTGCTGATTGACGGGCTTACCACCAGCGGTGTTCGAATGGTCGAACGGTTTCGGCCGCTCGAGCGAGTTCTTTGTCGCAGCCTTCGCTTGGACCAGAACGCGCCGGCCCTGGGCAAAGAACACCGTGATCTTGCCGGTGTCCTCCGAGATTTCGACGACGCCTTGTCCGAAGTTCGGATGATCGACGCGATCACCGACATCGTAGTGTTCGCTCGCGCGATACGTGCGCACGGGCTTCTGCAGATCCGCAGCGACGAGCGGCTTGTCGAAACGCTCGACGGGAGCCTTCGGCTCGCGCACCGGTTTCGGATTCGCCAGCGACGGTTGGCGCACGGCTTTCGGTTGGCCATGCGGGTTCTTGTAGCGATGCTCCTTGTTGCACTCTTTGCAGTGCACTTTCACGATCTGGTCGCCGACCTTGGCAACCACCACATGCCAAACATCACCGCACTTGGAGCATAGGGCTTCGATATCGGCTCCGACGGCAGCACTCATCTAGAGCAACCATACCAGACGTGGTAAGGCTTGACGGTGAGTCAGGCTGCGGCGGACGCTCTCGTGAGCGAGGGTCATGAGCTGTTTCGATCGGAGCAGTTCCAGCAGGCAGCCGACCGGTTCCAGCGTGCGGTTGTGGTCTTCCCCACGCATTCCACGGGCTGGAAAGGCCTCGGGCATTCGCTGCTCTGCATGGGCAAGCCGCACGAGGCCGCCCGCGCGTTCGATCAGGCGATCGGGCTGCGTCCGGATTCCGCCACGGCGTTGTGGGGTGGCGCACTCGCGCATGCCGAGATCGGGAACAAGGTCGTGGCGCAAAACTATCTGCGCCGCACGCTCGCGCTCCAGCCCACGTGGGTGGCGATGGCGCAGGGCGTGCCCACGCTCGCGCACTTCCTGCAGGTGTCGACGCGCGCGTCGGACCTGCTGCGGTCGGTGTTCGGTACCTTCTCGGGTCGGACGTATCGCCATGCGATGGATGCGTCGCGTGCGATCGAGGTCGGGCGGATCGCGAACCTGCCGGTGTTCGGGCAATGGACGTTCGTGACGATCGGCGTGTCGAACAAGGAGTGGCCGGAAGCGCGGCCGCGCGTCGAGCTGGTGATGGCGTCGACGGTGGATACCGAGATCTGCGGCCAGATCCTCGCAAACCTGGGCTTCCACCTGACCACCACGGAGTTCTTTCCCGAGCCGGGGACGATGGTGCGCGATGTCGTCGCGTCGCTCGATGCGGGCGAGATCTCGCAACGGCTGCCGCACGTCTACGTCCACTTGCCGAAGGCATGGAACGTCCACTTGCCGCTCGATATCGGGCCGCCGCCGATCACGCTCGCGCAGGTGTTCCCGATCAGCGAGAACGAGTATCAGATGTGGCGGTCGCTGGGCGCGGAGCGGTTCGAGCGGGCGCTCGTGGATCGCCGCGTTGACATCGCGGACCTGCGGCGTACCGGATAATTGTCAAAACGGCATCGCAACTAGCGGGGAATACAGCGTGTCTCGGCTCGTGTACGCTTGAGACCTGCGGTGGCGTTAATCGAGTTGAGTGATATCGCCCGTTATTACGTGATGGGCGACGAAAAAATCGCTGCGTTGGATGGAGTCTCGTTTTCCATCCACAAGGGCGAGATGGTCGCGATCGTCGGCTCGTCCGGATCCGGAAAGTCGACGCTGCTCAACATCCTCGGCTGTCTCGATACGCCTTCGCGCGGCGAGTACCGCTTGAACGGCGACAACGTGCAGTCGCTCTCCGACGACGATCGCGCACGCGTTCGCAATCATCAGATCGGCTTCGTGTTCCAGAGCTTCCAACTCCTGCACCGCGCGACCGCACTCAAGAACGTGGGACTGCCGTTGCAGTACCGCGGCGTGCCGGCACGCGAGCGCGATACGCGCGCGAAGAAGGCGCTCGATCGCGTGGGTCTCGGGCATCGCGTCACGCATCGCCCGTTCCAGCTCTCGGGCGGACAACGCCAACGCGTGGCGATCGCACGCGCTCTCGTGACCGAGCCATCGCTGCTCCTGTGCGACGAGCCGACCGGCAACCTCGACGCGAAGACGACCGAAGACATCATGGCGCTGTTCAGAGAGCTCCACGCCGAAGGCAACACGATCATCATCGTGACGCACGAACCGGATATCGCGGATCGCTGCCCGCGCGCGATTCGCGTGTTCGACGGCAAGATCACGTCCGATCAGAAGGCGGCCGCGTGAAGTACGCGCTGATCCTACTGGTCGCGTGCTCCGGTGCGAAGCAGCACGAGCAGCGTCACGAGGATCAGCGGATGGGCGCCGTCACGCGCGGCACGCTCGTCGAGCGGTCGGTGCTGACCGGCGAGTTGCGCGCGCCGAGCGCGGTCGATTTCGTCGTGCCGCGCACCGATCAATGGGAGATCGCGATCCGCTGGCTTGCCGAAGATGGCGCCGAGGTGAAGGCCGGTGATCGGATCGTCGAGTTCGATAACTCGTCGGTGACGAACACGCTCGAACAACAGCGCCTCGCGTTGACCGATGCCGAGATGGCGTATCGCAGCGCGAAGGATCTCTCGGACATCGATACGCAGGCGAAGAAGAACGCCGTCGAGCAACACAAGGTCGCGCTCGAGAAGGCCAAGGTGAAGGCCGACGTGCCTCCAGATCTGATCGCCACGCGCGATCTGCAGGAGCGAAAGCTCGACGAGAAGCGCATGGAGGCGGAGCTCGCGAAATCGATCAGCGATCTCGACGCGCAGCAGCGCGAGGCGAAGCTCGACATGGAGGTCAAGCAGATCGAGCTCGACAAGGCGAAGCGCGCGATCGCGAATGCCGAGGCGACGATCGATGCGATGTCGTTGAAGGCGCCGAAAGACGGAATCGTGATCGTGTCGAATCATCCGTGGGAAGGCCGCAAGTGGCGGATCTCCGATACGACGCAGCCGGGCATGTCGATCGCGACGATGCCTGACGTGACGCAAGCGATGGAGGTCCACTCCGAGCTGTCGGACGTCGACGACGGGCGCGTCGTGCCAGGCCAAGCCGGTACGTGCACGCTCGACGCGTATCCGAACGAGCCGATCGGCTGCAAGGTCTCGGCGATCACGCCGGTTGCTCGCATGAAGGGCAACCAATCGCTGCGCCGCGCGTTCGACGTCAAGATCGCGCTCGAGAAGACCGATCAGACGAAGCTGCGCCCGGGCATGTCGGTGAAGATCGTGATGCCGAAGCCCGCGGGCGCGCCGCAGTTGCTCGTGCCGCGTGGTGCGAAGCTCGACGCGTCGATCAAGCTCGGCGCGTGCGATGCGCAGCACTGCATCGTCGAATCGGGCCTCACCGAAGGTCAGCAGGTGCCGCTGTGAAGCGCATCTTGTTGCTCGTGGGTTTGCTTGCATGCGGCAAGCATCCGAGTGCGCTGCAATTCGTCGACGTGAAGCGCGACGATCTCGTGATCGGTGTGGAGGTCGAAGGCGAGCTCCAGGCGATCGACTCGACGGATATCCACCCGCCGCAGATTCCGGACGTCTGGGACTTCAAGGTCGCGCAGATGGCGAACGAGGGCGATGTCATCAAGCAAGGTCAGCCCGTGATCTCGTTCGATCCGTCGAACCTGATGCGCGACCTCGAGAACATGCGCAACGAGGCGGATGCGGCGCAGAAGAAGCTCGACAAGAAGCGCGACGATGCGGCGCTGACTCGACGCGATGACGATCTCAAGATCCTCGAGGCCGAATCGAAATTGAAGAAGGACCTGCTGCGCGCGGATGGCTCGCCGGATCTGGTGGCGTCGTCGGAGCTACAACAGCTGAAGCTCGAGGCGGAGAATTCCAAGCTCGCGCTCGACGGAGCGAAGCTCAAAGCGGGACAGACCAAGGCGTCGGACGATCGTGAAATCGCGCAGCTGTCGGAGAAGGCGACGTACGCGAAGCATCGCGTCGAGACCTTGATGAAGTCGCTCGCCGAGATGGAGATCAAGGCGCCGCGCGACGGAACGGTCGTGATCCCGACGTCGTGGAACGGCGAGAAGAAGAAGGTGGGCGATGGCGCGTATCGCGGCGAGACCGTGGCGATGGTCGTCAGCCTGTCGAAGATGCGCGGCAAGGGCACGATCGACGAGGTCGACCTCGCGCGCGTGGCGACGAAGCAGGGCGTGCGGTTGCGGCTGGATGCGCTGCCGGACGTCGAACTGCGCGGGACCGTGAACGAGATCGAAAAGACCGTCGGCGCGCACACGCAACAGGATCCGAGCAAGGTGGCAAAGCTGTCGATCGCGCTGTCGCCGACGACGGTGCCGCTGCGCCCGGGCATGCGGTTCCGCGGGCAGGTCGAGACCGAGATGATCCCGAAAGTGATCCAGGTGCCGACCGAGGCAGTGTTCGTGCGCGCGGACGGGCCGGTCGCGTTTCGCGATAATGGCCACGGCGTCGAGAAGGTGAAGCTCGTCCTCGGCAAGCGCAGCAAATCGATGATCGAAGTGACATCGGGGCTATCGCCCGGCGATCGCGTGAGCCGGATCGATCCGGAGGCAGCGAAGTGAAGGCGGTCATCGCGCTGATCGTGATCGCGGGCCTCGGCTATGGCGCCTGGCACTACTTCGGCCCGAGCAATGCCATGCAGACCGACGGCGTGTCGACGTACACCGCACACAAAGAGAAGTTCATCCGGCACGTCATCGCCGAAGGAAATCTCAAAGCGGTGAAGGCGACGAAGATCTCGGCACCGCGCGGTGCTGGCGATTTCGGACCGATGAAGGTCGCGTGGCTCGCGGCCGATGGCACGTACGTCAAGAAGGGCGAAGTGATCGCGAAGTTCGACCCGAGCGAGCCGAACAAGCGGTTGCGCGATGGCGAGTCCGATCTCGCGTCGGCGAATGCGAAGTACGCGAGCGAGCAGATCAAGTCGAAGGCCGCGGTCGCCACGCGCAATGTCGACGAGCAAACCGCGACGAGCGAGCTCGACCAGCAGAAGAAGTTCGCGGCGAAGGATCCGGAGATCTATTCGCGCAACACGATCATCGAGTCGGAGATCGACGAGCACCTCGCGGATGCGAAGGCGTCGCATGCCGCGCAGGCGAAGCAGATCGAGGGCAAGCGCTCGCAGTCGAACTCGGCCGTGATCGCGGTCGAGAAGCAGAAGGCGCAGCTCGCCGTGGATCACGCGAAGAAGGAGCTGCAATCGATGGAGCTCACCGCGCCGAACGACGGCATCCTCGTGCTCGATCGCAACTGGCGCGGGCAGATGCGCAAGGTCGGTGACTCGCTGTTCCCGGGCATGGGCGTCGGCGAGATTCCAGAGCTCAGTGCGATGGAGGCCGAGGTGTTCGTACTCGAGGTCGATGGCTCGGGGCTCGTCGAGAAACAGTCCGCGGATGTGGTCGTCGAGGCGCATCCCGAGATCTCGTTTCACGGGCAGATCCGCGTCGTCGACAAGCTCGCGCAGCCGCAGAACGATGGCTCGCCGGTGAACTACTTCGGCGTGAAGATCTCGCTCGACAAGACCGACAACACGATCATGAAGCCGGGCCAGCGCGTGCAGGCCACGCTCGTGCTCGATCAGGAAGACGCGATCGTGTTGCCGCGTCAGGCCGTGTTCGAGAAAGAGGGCAAGCCGACCGTCTACAAGAAATCGGCGACGGGGTGGACGCCGGAAGTCGTCGAGCTCGGTGCGGCCACCGCGGGGCGCGTGGTGATCAAGAAGGGCATCACCGACGGCGACGTGATCGCACTTCGCGATCCCACGCAGACGCTCGATCAGCTCGGCAGCGCGGGCAGTGGGAGCGCGGCGAAGTGAGGCGGATCCTCGATGCCTTCGCGACGGCGTTCAGCTCGCTCGGGGAGCACAAGCTGCGGACCACGCTGACCATGCTTGGCATGATGTTCGGCGTCGGTGCGGTGATCGCGATGCTGTCGATCGGCGCCGGTGCCGAGAAGCAAGCGCTCGCGTTGATCGACAAGCTCGGTACGCGCAACGTGGTGCTGCGCGCGAAGCAGTACAAGCAGGAAGAGCTGCAGGAGCTGCGCAAGAAGTCGATCGGCCTATCGGAGCGCGATATCCAGGCGATCGAAGAAGCGGTGCCAGGCGTCGAGTTCGCGGCGCCCCGTGTCGAGATCGATCCATACAAGATCCTCGCGGCAGGTGCGAAGACCACGTCGGCGGTGTTCGGCGTCGGTGATCGCCATCGTGATGTTGTGGGGCTCGCGCTCGCGGAAGGTCGGTTCTTCGACAAGCGGGACGTGACCACGCACGCGCAGGTCGCGGTGATCGGTGCGGGCGTGCGGCGCGATCTGTTCGGTGCGGACGCGGCGCTCGGCAAGGATCTCAAGATCAACGACGTGTGGTTCGAGGTGATCGGCGTGATCGCGCCCGAGGCGAATCCGGTGACGCAGGTGCAGGGCGTGTCCGTATCGTCGACGGAGCACGAGATCTACATTCCGTCGTCGACGGCGCTGCGCAAGCTCGAGCGCGATCCGATGAAGTCGCCGCTCTCGGAGATCGTGGTGCGACTCGATGCGAAGGCGCCGGCCGGTGAAACGGGTGCAGTCGTCGGCACGCTGCTCGATCGGTTGCACGGTGGCGTGCGCGATTACGAGATCGTGGTGCCGGAGGCGCTGCTCCAACATTCGAAGCAGACCCAGCAGCTGTTCAACCTCGTGATGGGCCTGATCGCGGGGATCTCGCTGCTCGTCGGCGGGATCGGAATCATGAACATCATGCTCGCGTCGGTGCTCGAGCAGACACGCGAGATCGGCGTGCGGCGTGCGGTCGGTGCGCGGCGCTCGGATATTCGGTTCCAGTTCCTGGTGACCGCGTTCTCGCTCGCGATGTTAGGCGGTCTGCTCGGCGTGGCGCTCGGTATCGCGCTCGGTCGCGGTGTCGCGGTGTACGCGGATTGGCCGACGGTCGTGACGACATGGTCGATCGCGCTATCGCTCGGTGTGTCGATCGTCGTCGGTGTTGCGAGTGGTCTATATCCGGCGATGCGCGCGGCGAAGCTGGACCCGATCCAGGCGTTGCACGCGGAGTGATGCGGTCGTCGCGAAGACCGGTGAAGCAGCACGGCCGCTATCAGACAGTAATCAAGTCACTGTCTGATTGACTGGCGAATGCAGCTAACTACGCGCCATAGCGCGTGGTTCGCATAAAGGAACCCCGTCCTTAGTGGTGTACCGCGTTGCGAGTGGTCTATATCCGGCGATGCGCGCGGCGAAGCTGGACCCGATCCAGGCGTTGCACGCGGAGTGATGCGGTCGTCGCGAAGACCGGTGAAGCAGCACGGCCGCTATCAGACAGTAATCAAGTCACTGTCTGATTGACTGGCGAATGCAGCTAACTACGCGCCATAGCGCGTGGTTCGCATAAAGGAACCCCGTCCTTAGTGGTGTACCGCGAACACTTACCAGGTAACCACGACGGTGCCTGCACCGTCGTGATTGCCGGCCGTATTCACCGGATTCGTGCCGTTGTTGATCGAGCCACCGCCACCGCCGTTGTGATCGTCGCCGGCACTCGCCGCGTACGAGCCCGCGCCACCGCCCGAGTAACCGCCACCGCCACCGCCGGTGAAGCCCGCCGCGCCACCACCACCGAAGCCACCGTTGCGCATGCTGCCGGTGCCGCCCGTGCCACCGGCACCACCATTCGTGAACGAGAGGCCGGGCGTGTTCGCGGTGCCGTAGCTGTTGGAGTTGCCGTCGGAGTTGTTGACGCCGTTGCCGCTGTAACCACCACCGCCGGTGCCACCCTGAAAGCCACCGGAGTTCGAGAACGTGGTGCCGCCGCCACCGTTCGTTCCGCCCGCACCACCCGTCGTGGTGCCGACACCGGCCTGACCGTTCGTGGTGATCTGGCCGGGCCCACCGACGGCCGCCGCATTCGACGCGGTGCCACCCGCGCCACCACCACCGCCCGCGATCACGAGGATCGTGGTGCCCGTGACGACGAACGAGCCACCACCGCCGGTGCCACCGCGCTGCGCGTTCTGATTGATGAAGCCGGCCGTACCCGCGCCACCGACGAGGATCTGCAGCGTTTCGGCGGCGGTCACCGTGAAGTCACCCTCGAGCGTGGCGCCTTTTCCACCGGGCACCGTGCCGACCGCACCGCCGGCCGCGCCCGCCGCGAGCACGTGCAACTTCGTCACGCACGTCGGGATCGCGAACGATTGGATCGCACCGGTCGCCGAGAACGTTTGCGTGCCGTGCGCGCCGGGGATCGCGGTGTGCACGCACATGTTCATCGCCGGATCGCAGGTGTCCGTCGTGCACGCATCGCCGTCGTCGCACGACATCACACAGACCTGCGCATTGCTGCCGCTGCCACTGCCACTCCCCGAACCACCACCGTCGGGCGACATCTGATCGTCATCGTCGCCGGTGTTGTGGGACGTCGAGGCCGTCGCACACGAGCACAACAGGATCGCCGCGAGCGCTCTCACCACGTGATCACGACGGTGCCGTTACCCGCATGATTGCCCGCGACGTTCGTCGGCGTGGTGCCGTTGTTGATCGAGCCGCCACCACCGCCGCTGTGATCGCTCGTCGAGTACGAGCCCGCGCCGCCGCCCGAGTAACCACCACCGCCACCGCCGGTGAAACCCGACGAGCCACCACCGCCGAAGCCACCGTTGCGTCCGCTCTGCGATCCACCGGCGCCGCCGGCGCCGCCATTCAAGAACGACCGACCGGGCGTGTTGCCGGTGCCGTAGCTCGAGCTGCCGTTCGAGGTGTTGACGCCATCGCCGGTGTAGCCGCCACCGCCGGCACCGCCTTGGAAGCCATTCGGATTCGAGAACGTGGTGCCACCACCGCCGCCCGTGCCGCCGGCGCCACCGGTCGTCGTGCCGGCACCGGTTTGACCGGCCGTCGTGATCTGGCCGGGCCCGCCGGGCGCGTAGCCCGCATCGATCGATGGATCGTACGGTCCACTCGCTCCGCCACCACCGCCGGCGATCACGAAGATCGTCGCGCCCGAGACGACGAACGTGCCACCACCGCCGGTGCCGCCGCGTTGCGCCCATCCGGTTTGATTCGCGGTCGCGTTGCCGGCCGTGCCCGCGCCACCGACGAGGATTTGCATCTGCGTAGCCGCGGTGACCGCGAAGTCACCCTCGAGCGTGGCGCCCATGCCACCCGGCACCGTGCCGACCGCGCCGCCGGCTGCGCCCGCCGCGAGGATGTGGACCGACGTCACGCACGCCGGCACCGCGAACGTCTGGATCGCGCCCGTCGCATCGAACGTCTGCGTGCCATGCGTGACGTTCGCGACGTGCATGCACATGTTGAGGCCCGGGTCGCACGAGTCCGTGGTGCACGCGTCGCCGTCGTCGCACGACATCGCGCACACCGACGTGTTGCTCCCGCTGCCGTTGCTACCGCCGCCACCATCGGGCTGCGTGTTGTTGTTCCCGTCGTCGTCGCCGGCTTGATTCGGCGTGGTGCTCGTAGCAGTCGCGCACGCGCATAGGCATAGCGATACGGCGATGAGACCCCTCATGGGGCCGATCTTATCGACCGGGTTTGGCCACGTCGAGCGTGATGTGACGTTCGTCGAGCAACCTACCTGTCGCTTTCAGGAGCGCAGCTGTCGCCTTCTTGTGGACCAGAACCGCGGTCAGTTCAGAGAGCTGCGCCTGCGCGAGCTCGTCCTGGTGCTGGGCGAGCGTGAAGTTAGTGCTCTGATTCGACAGGAATTTCCGCTGTTCGACCTCGAGGCTCTCCGTCGACAACTGCCGAAACTTCGAGGCCGCGAACACCTGGCGCGAGGCACTCAGTTGATTGCGGACGGCATCGCGAACCTCGAACCAAATATTTTGGACGGACTGCTCGCGCGTGACTTTCGCCACCTGCTGCTGACTCTTCGCGATATCCGCCTGTGCGCGCGTCGCCTGCATGAGAGGCGTCCACGAGAAGTTCACGGTCACGTTGTACTCGTGCGCATTCGCATCGCCGATGCCGCCGAGCGTGGCGCCGTACGTGTTGTCCGCGCCGATCAACGATCCGGTCACGCCGAGATCGAGTTGCGGCAAGCGTGCGTTCTCGGCCTGGCGCACCGTCAGGAGCGCGGTCTGCAGATCGAGATCGAGCTGCATGATCTCCGGTCGATGTTTGATCGCGACCGCGAGCGCATCCTCGGCCGAGCTCGACGACGGCGCGAACTGCGGCGGCTCGACGGGAAGGATCGGCCGCGCCCATTGATCGTGCGGCAGGTTGAGGACCGAGCGCAGCGCATCGTACGCGGCGTCGATCGTCGCTTCGGCTTGGAGCACCTGCAGCTTGCGATTCGCGAGCGTGCTCTCGGCGGCGATCAAGTCGCTCGGCGGATTGAGGCCCGCATCGATCTGGCGCTTCGTCAGTGCGAGCTGATCTTCGGCGCGCTTCTGCGACCGCAACTGCAAGTCGTACGCGTACAGCGCCGAGACGACATCCCAGTACGCATTCTCGGTCGCCTGGACGACCGCCGTCGCCGTTACCGTCAGCTGCGCGCGCTCGCGTTCGGATGCGATCTTCGCGCGCAACACGTCGACGCGCGGCACCGTGAGGTCCGGCGAAAATCCGCGCAACAGCGGCTGGGTGACCGACAGCGAGAGATACGAGTCGTAGTACAGCGGCAGCACCGCTGTGCCCGCCGAGCTGCGCGCGCGGATGTTGTTGAAGTCGAGCGACACGGTCGTCCCGGTCTCGAACTTCTCCGACAGCGTCACGCGCCAGTCGTCGTTGATCGAGGTCAGCTTCGATCCGGCTTGGCCTTGCTGGGCGGTCGTCGGTGGCACGTCCGATCGATCGTGCGAGTAGCCGGCGGTGAGCAGTGGTTCGAACGGCCCGCGCGAGACCGTGATCGCATTGTTCGCGATCACCACGTTCTCGCGCTCGATCACGATCCCGAGGTTCTGATGAAGCGCGACCTGCAACGCCTCCGCGAGCGAGAGCCGCCACACCTTGCTCGCGTCCACGGTCGGCGGCAGCGGCGGCAGCGCGGACATGAAGTCCGGTGGCGTGTACGACTCACCCGGATCCGCCGCCGCCATTCGAGCGCACAGGAGCAACACCACCGACAGTCGCTTCATCCGCATAGCAATTTAACCGGAGACACGGCCGGGATAATCGCTGTTGCGACGATTGCCTTATTGGCGCGCGAAGACCCAGGTCGTGTCGCATTGGTCTTCGGCGTTCGCCGCGCAGTCACCGCCGAACAACACGCCGATATCGCGCTTCGGATCGTAGGCGGCACCCGCTTGTGCCCGGGCCGGACCATCGGCCGTGTAGGTCTTGAAGTGGTCGCCGTCGAGGATCATCGTGCCCGCGATCGGGACGATGTTGTCGTCGTAGCCGCCGAGCAGGAACGTCGCGACGCCGCCGATGTGGAGCAGCGTTGCGTCTCGGCGCCGCGTGCCGGAGCACGGGTTGCTGTCCATCACCCGGCAGACCGGAAGCCAATCCTTGCCGTCGAATTGCCACATGTCGTCGGACGTGCCGTTCGAGTTGTCGTCCCACGCGAGGATCGCATCGTCGTCGGCCGTGATCACCGAATTGCCGGAGTTCGCGAACGCCGCCATGTTCGTCATCGCGATCGAGGTCCACGTCGTGCCGTCGAGGCGATAGATGTCGCTCAGCGCGTTGCTGTCCGCGTAGCCGCCGACTTCGTAGACCGCGCCGCGAAACTCGACGAGCGTCGCGAGATCCGCTTCGCCCGGGCCGCCCGTCGTGGTGACCGGCTTCCAGCCATCGCCGCGGTCTTCGTACAGCGCAGACGATAAGGTCTGGCCTTCATCGGTGGTGCCGCCGAACGACAGCAAGCGGTCCTCGGTTCCGACGAAGCCCGAACGAACCTGCGCCTTGTTCATGCACGGATCACCGCCGTCGGCGCCGCACTCGGGCGTCCACAGATTGCCGTCGAAGCTCCACATCTCCGGAATGGTTTTTCCGAAGTCCGGCCGGAAGCCGCCGAACAACACGATCTTCTCGAGCTGTTGGTCGTACGTCAGGCGCGAGTACACCATCCGCGGTGGCGCATCGGTGCCCATCTGCAGCGGCAGCTCGCGCCACGCGTAGTCTCCCGTCGGTGGCGATGGCTTCGAGATACATCCCGCACACGTGATCGCGAGCAGCCACTTCATCGCGACCATCCGATGCCGAACGTCGCGCCGCCGTGCGGATCGATCGACGCTTGGACGCGAACTTCGTATTGCATCTTCGTCGCGAGGTACACGCCGACGCCGGTGATCAAGGCACCACCGATCCAGCAACCGAGCGTGACATCGCGCCACGTATCGAACGAGCCCGAGTGCTCGTTATAGAGCTGCTGGCTGCCTCGCAACTGATCGCGCTCGCTCTGCAGCTTGGTCACGTCGACGAGAACCCCGACGCCGGCGACGAGGACACCCGCGCCGACGAGCGCTTTTGGCAGTGACTTGATGTGATGCTCGATCTTGGTCTGCGCATGGAGCGTGACCGAGATCGTCTCGGTCCCCGCGCCGGTGACCGTGATCTCTCGCGCGTCCGGATCGTAGCCGGGTGCACTGAACGAAAACGCGTAGTGACCGGGCGTGAGATGGACTGTTCCAGGCTCGAGATGCTCGTCCGGAAGGAACCCGGACGCGACGATCGTGGTGTTCGCGGGCGTGACGACGAGCGTGACCGCCGAGACATTTTCGTGTGCGAGCTTGTCGGCAAGCTGCGCCTCGGCCTCACCAACCCATTCCGGCAGTGGGTCCGCGGAGGATGCGCGCTCGTGGCACTTCCGGAAGTAGAGCTCGGCCTGTGGCCACAGCTCTCGACGGAGATACGCGAGGCCGATGAAGCACGCGTTCTGCGCACGAGGTTGTTGCGCATCTGCTTGTTTGAACGTGGTGATCGCCTGACTCCACGCCCCGGCCTTCGCCAAGTCTTTGCCCTTGGCGACCAGCTCGTCGTCGTCGGCACGGGCGGGAGCCGCGGCAAACGTCCACGCGGCCACGATGGGCCACATCCTCATGTCTGCATCGTAAAGGAATGCCGGCTTGCGTCCTATGGTTTGACGCGGCAGGATGCCCGCGATGAAGACCCTGTCCTCGGTTTTGTTGGCTGCGAGCCTGGTGGCCGCCTGCCAGAACGATTCGTCTGTCGGCGCGAAAGGTGGCTCGGGTGCAGCAGCAACAAATGCAGCACCGAGCGGTGACCTCGAATCGCGCGTGAAGAAGCTCGAAGCGGATGCGGCGAAGCACGCCGAGGCGCTCGATTTCTTGGACAAGGTCTACGCGCAGCAGAAGCAGCAGGCCGAGCAGCAGGAGCGCGAGGAACCGGCGCCGGATGCGATCTTCGCCGTCGACATCACGCCCGATGTCGCTGCAGGTCAGGTCGAAGGTCCGGCGAACGCGCCGGTCACGATTGTCGAAGCGTTCGACTTCGCGTGCCCGTATTGCCGTCAGGTGTCGGACACGCTCGAGAGCCTCGTGAAGAGCTACGACGGCAAGGTCCGCGTCGTTTACAAGAACATGGTCGTGCACCCGCAGGTCGCCACGGCGGCGCACCTCGCGAGCTGCGCGGCGGCGAAGCAGGGCAAATATCCGCAGTTCAAGAACGAGCTGTGGACGAAAGGTTTCGACGCGTACGCCGCGGCGCGTGACCCGGGCAAGCTCAGCGAGGACAACGTCATCGCGATCGCGAAGGGCATCGGGCTCAACGTCGACAAGCTGAAGACGGACATGAAGTCGGACGAGTGCAAGCAGCGCCTCGCGGCGGACATGGCGGAGCTCAACAAGTTCCACGTGAACTCCACGCCGACGTTGTTCGTCAACGGAACGCACGTTGGTGGTGCGCTGCCGGAAGCGCAGTTCAAGCAGATGATCGACGAGAAGCTGAAGGTCGTCGAGCAGTCGGGCGTGCCGGCGGACCAGTACTACGACAAAGAAATCATGGGCAAGGGCGAGAAGCAGTTCCGCTCGAAGAAGGATCCGAAGCCGAGCTGATCAGTTTCGCAGCCGGGTCCCGTTACCCTGCTGGTAGTCCGTGATCAGCATTTGGATGTCGCCGTAATCGGTCTTCGCGACATTCTTGAGCGGCACGCGCGCATCGTCGTCGGAGATCCAGACGCTGAAGTCGCGCGGCTCCGAATCGGCGACCTTCTGGTCGTTGCGATCCACCTTCCACGTGTGGCCATCGAGTTGGATCGCCGGCATGTCACCGAGCTCGGTCGCGAGCTTGGTCTTGCCCTTCACCTTCATCTCGACGTGCCACATGTAGCGACTGCGCATGACCTCCGCCGTGATCGTCGATCCCGGCGGCGCATCCCACGTGCGCAGCGCGACGAGAAACGCGTTGTAGTCCCACACGTCCTGCATCGACACCTTCTGCGGCTCGGGCTTCGGCGGGTCGTCGTTCAGGTGATAGTCGATCGGCACCGAATCACCCGCGCGCTCGAAGAACCGCGCATCGGTTCGTTCTTTATCCGAGCCCTTCGTCGCGAATTCGTCGGTGGTCCATCGCAGTGGTCGACCGGTCTCGACATCGACCCACGACGTGAAGAAGTCATCGACCTTCGCGACCATCGAGACCAAGCCGACGGCCTTCGCGTGCGACTGGACGACGATCGCCTTGCGATTGCCGATCGTGGTTTGCTCGCCGATGGCGAAGTCGTAGACCGCGAGATCGACGCCGCCGAGCTGCAGCTTGTACGACATGCGCTCGCCCGGCGTGACGAGTGGCGGGCCCATCGCGAACCGATCGGTCGCGACCGGTGCAGCAGCCGGCGCCGTCGGAGATGCCGCTTGGGCTCCACATCCGACGACGAAGCACAGGGTGGCTAGGCGAAGCATCCGTGAAGCCTAGCAGTAGTTAAGCCCTGAGAACTGTTGTCAGAACCGTTAGGGGCCGATGATCACGGATCATGTTGGGTTTGTTGCGACGCGCTGGTAAGGTCCGCGCGAAATATGCAAACGAAGCAACTGGACCGAGTCGTCATTCGGTTTGCGGGTGACTCGGGCGACGGTATGCAGCTGACCGGTAGCGAGTTCGCGAAAGCGGCCGCTGAAGCAGGGAACGACATCTCGACGTTCCCGGATTTCCCGGCAGAAATTCGCGCTCCCGCCGGCAGCTTGTTCGGCGTGTCTGGCTTCCAGCTGCATTTCTCGTCGAGCGAAATCTATACGCCCGGCGATGCGCCCGACGTGTTCGTCGCGATGAACCCCGCGGCGCTGAAGACGAACCTGAAAGATCTCGTCGATAACGGCACGTTGATCATCAACACCGGCGCGTTCATCGAAGCGAACCTCAAGAAGGCCGGCTACACGACGAACCCGATCGAAGACGGCTCGTTGTCGAAGTGGAAGGTCCACGCCGTCGACATCACGCAGCTCACGATGAGCGCGCTCGAAGGCACGGATTTGTCGACGAAGGAGAAGGGCCGCGCGAAGAACTTCTTCGCCTTGGGCCTCGTGTTCTGGATGTACGGTCGCGAGATCGAGCCGGAGATTCGCCGCATCCACCAACAATTCGCGAAGAAGCCGGGCTTCGGCGAAGCGAACGTGAAGGTGTTCAAGGCCGGCTATCACTACGGCGAGACCGCCGAAGTGTTCCAGACGGTCTACAAGGTTCCGGCCGCGACGTTCGCGCCGGGCATGTACCGCAACATCACCGGTAACGAAGCGATCGCGCTCGGCCTCGTCGTCGGCGCGGAGCTCGCCGGCAAGAAGCTGTTCTACGCGGGCTATCCGATCACGCCGGCGTCGTCGATCCTGCACTCGCTCGCGAAGTACAAAAACTTCGGCACGATGACGTTCCAGGCCGAGGACGAGATCGCGGCGATCGGTGCTGCGCTCGGTGGCGCGTACGGTGGTGCGGTCGCGGTGACCGCGTCGTCGGGTCCGGGCATCGCGCTCAAGGGCGAAGCGATCGGCCTCGGCGTGATGACGGAGCTGCCGCTCGTGATCGTCAACGTGCAGCGCGGCGGTCCGTCGACGGGCCTGCCGACGAAGACGGAACAGAGCGATCTGTTCCAGGCCGTGTATGGCCGTAACGGCGAAGCGCCGATTCCGGTGATCGCGGCGAAGTCGCCCGGCGACACGTTCTACTGCGCGATCGAAGCCGTCAAAGTGGCGACGAAGTACATGGTGCCCGTGATGCTGCTGTCGGACGGCTACATCGCGAACGGCTCGGAGCCGTGGCCGCTGCCGAACCTGACGACGCTGCCGCGCTTCGACGTGAAGCACCGCACCGATCCGAACAACTACTTCGTCTATCAGCGCGATCCGAAAACGCTCGCGCGCGAGTGGGTGATTCCGGGCACGCCGGGTCTCGAGCACCGCATCGGTGGCATCGAGAAGGACGCGCTCACCGGCAACATCTCGTACGCGCCGGAAAATCACGAGAAGCAGACCTACGTCCGCGCCGAGAAGATCAAACGCGTGGTGCAGGAAATCGGCGAGCTCGATCTCTCCGGTGGCGAGAGCGGTGACGTGCTCGTGATCGGCTGGGGTGGCACGTACGGTGCGCTTCGTCAGGCGCAGCAAGCGATCGCCGCGCAAGGCAAGAAGGTCAGCCACGCGCACCTGCGGTGGTTGTCGCCGCTCGAGCCGGGCATCGCGAAGATCATCAAAAACTTCAAGCACGTCCTCGTCGCAGAATTGAACATGGGCCAGCTCCGCACGGTGCTGCGCGCCGAGTTCCTGATCGACTGCGTCGGGCTCAACAAGATCCAAGGTCAGCCGTTCAAGGTCCGCGAAGTGATCACGGCGATCGAAAACCTGCTCGGTGGCACCGCCGCCGATACCAATGCAGCGGTTCGTCAAGCGGAGGCTTTCTAATGTCTGAAGCAGTGAAACTGAAGCTCTCCAAAAAAGATCTCGAGACGGATCAAGACGTCCGTTGGTGTCCGGGCTGCGGTGACTACGCGATCCTCGCGACGGTTCAACGCACGCTCGCCACGCTCGGCATCAAGCGCGAGAACACGGTGTTCGTGTCCGGCATCGGCTGCTCGAGCCGGTTCCCGTACTACATGAACACGTACGGCTTCCACACGATCCACGGCCGCGCGCCGGCGATCGCGTCGGGCCTGAAGGTCACGCGTCCGGACCTCGACGTGTGGGTGATCACCGGCGACGGCGATGGCCTCTCGATCGGCGGAAATCACATGATCCATGCGCTGCGTCGCAACATGGATCTCAAGATCATTCTTTTTAACAATCAGATCTACGGACTCACCAAGGGTCAGTATTCGCCGACGTCGCAGATGGCCACTCGCTCGCCATCCACCCCGAACGGCTCGATCGATCACCCGCTAAATCCGATCGCGTTGGCGCTCGGTGTGGGTGCCACGTTCGTCGCGCGGGCGGCGGACACCGATGCCAAGCTGATGGGCAAGATTCTCGAGGAGGCGTACCGCCACAAGGGCGCCGTGTTCATCGAGATGCTGCAAAACTGCCCGGTCTTCAACGACGGCGTGTGGGAAGGCGTCAAGGACGACCCGGCTAACAAGCAGATTATCTTGCAAGAAGGTAAGCCTCTGCTGTTCGCGGGCGGCACCAAGGGCATCAAGCTCGGCGCCGGTCTCCAGCCCGAAATCTGCGATGCGAACGACCCGGGTGTGCTCGTGCACACGGAAACGGGCTCGACCACGTACGCGAATGTCTTGGCCCAACTCGTCCAGCCGGACTACCCGATGCCGATGGGCGTCTTGTACCGGCACGACAAGACGACCTACGACGCACTTGCTCAGCAACAGGTCTCTGACGCGATCGCGAAGCAGGGTCCGGGCGATCTGGCAAAGCTGATGTACTCGGGCATGGTTTGGGAAGTTGGCGCCGACGGCACGCGACACTGATAGAGTTGCCCGTATGAAATACGGGCTAATCGCAGCAGCGTTGCTGGCGGGTTGTTCGGTGGGTGCGCCGCCTGGATTCTCGTCGGGAGAGTCGTGGCAGGCACCGCTGATCGGACCGCTCGAAGATGGTCTCCTGATCGTGCCGGTGTTCATCAACGGCAAGGGGCCCTATCAGTTCGCCGTCGATGGCGATGCGAACGTCACAATCGTCACGCAGCACGTCGTCAACGACGCGAAGCTGCGCATCGGCCAAGGGCCGAAGATGGACGATGAAGGCGATCACCAGCGCGAGCGGTTCTATGCCGAGACGCTCGGGCTCGAGGTCGGCACGCTCGTCGTCGAACGCCTCACGACCGAAGTGATCGGCGATCACGCGTTCGATCAAGATGGCCGCACGATCGACGGCGTGATCGGACGCGACGTGATCGCGGACTCGCTCGCGTGGTCGTTCGATCGCGATCAGGGCACGCTGACGATCATGACCGCGGATGCGTACGCGAAGGCCGCGCCCGCGTTTGGCGGCACGCAACTCGATTGGCACAACGTGACCGCGCAGATCCTCGCGCGTGTTCAACCGGTGCCGCGCCGTCTCGTCACCGCGTCGATCGATGGCCAGCAGATGACGGTCCATCTCGATTTCGGCGCGACCACGAGTCAGCTCCGCCAACGCGACTGGGACAAGGCGCAGCTCCAGCAACAGCCGATGCACGTCGTCGAGACCGATGAAGCGGGCGTGCCGCATCAGAGCGAGCTCGTCGGCATCGCGAGCCAGGTCGCGGTCGGTCCGATCCAGACCAAGAACGTCGTGTTCATGCCGTACGACGACAAGCGCTGGCACGACGAAGACTTCGAAGGCTCGCTCGGGCTCGACTTCTTCCGCGACGTCTCGATGCTGATCAACTGGGACAAGCACACCGTGATGGTGAAGCCGCGCTCGGACATCGCGTCGACGGCAACGGCACGCCTCGGTCGCTGGCAGCAATCGATGCTGCCGAAATGCGAGCACACCGGCTGCGTGACAATCTCGATCATGGATCCCACCCAGGGCAAGGCAGTGGAGCATCACCCGGGCGTGATCGTGTCGGCGCATCGTGATGCAGCGTCGCAGAACGTGGCGCTCGAGGCGCTCGTCGCCGTGCAATCGCCGACCACGCCGGGTCTGCAATGGCTCGTGATCAATCTGCCCGCGAAGGTCGATCGCGCGATGACGCACCTCCCGGCGGCGTATGCCGATGCGAAGGTCACGGTCGTCGACGTCAGCCCGTTCCCGCGGCTGTGCAACGACATCAACGATAGCTGCATCCAGCAGATCCACGCGCCGGGTGCGATGCCCGAGCAGAGTGGTCCGCCGGGCGCGACTGTTGCGCCGCCCGCTACACCCGACGCAGCTCCGCCGGGCGAGACGCCACCGACGACGCCGACGAACTAACGGGGCGCGCGGAGGGCGCGTGATACGGTCGCGCCGTGCGCGCGTGGTTGTTGGTGCTCGTCGGATGCGGGCGGCTCGAATTTGCCGAGCGCGCCGGCGACAGCAACACCGAAGAAGATGCGTGCGCCGCCGAGCTCGTCGATCTCGGAGCGTGGTCGACACCGCAGGCGATCGTCGCGTTGAATACGACCGCGAGCGAAGACGATCCTGCGCCGAGTGATGACGGGCTCGAGATGTTCTTCACGTCGAACCGCACGGGCTCGATGGGGAAGGCGGATATCTGGCGATCGACGCGCGCTTCGATCGATGAATCGTGGGGCGTCCCCGAGCTCGTGCCGGAGCTGAGCTCGACCGCGAACGAGAACACGCCGGAGCTGTCGCACGATGCGCTGACGATGTACTTCGCGTCCGATCGCGATACCCCGAACGACGATATCTATGTCGCGACGCGGGTCGATCGGATGTCACCGTGGTCGACGCCGGTCCCGGTGACCGAGCTGAACAGCATGGCGATTGATCGCGCGCCGTCGCTGTGGAATGGCGATCACGCGATGATCTTTCACTCGTTGCGAGCGGGTGGGGTGGGGGACGAGGACTTCTACATGACCCAGCGGCTCGAGCCGGGCGATCCGTGGCAGCCGCCGACCCTGCTCGGTTCGCCACCGAACACGGCGGGGCACGAGCTACGCGGGTGGATGAGCCCGTGCGGCCTGGAGCTCGACTACGAGGCGGACCGTGGCGCGGACCCGCTGCCGGACTTCTATGTGGTGCGGCGCACGAACGTGCTCGACGGGTTCGGTCCGGAGCAGAAGATTTCAGAGCTGTCGACGGCTGGCGTGGTCGACCAGGACCTCCGGTTATCGCCGGACCGCCATCACGCTTACTTTGCGAGTACGCCCGGCGCCGACGGTGATCTCTACGAGGCAGTTAGGTAGGATGGCCGCCGCATGAGTCACGTTGTTACGACCGACGATGTCGAGAAGACGATTGCCGCATTCACGCGCCTCGATCAAAAGGGCGACAAAAAGGCGATGAACAAGCTCGCGCAGCGCCTGCAGAAGGAACAGCCGTTCCTGCTCCAGCACGCGGCGGCGGTGCGCACCGAGCATGGTGACGCGGTCGGCGAGGCCGCGGTGTTCTACGCGACGCTCGTGTGGGCGATGTTCGATCGCAAAGATGAAGGCACGCTGCCGCGGCTGACCCAGCAGAACCTCAACGATGCCGATACCGTCGTCACGGACGCGCTCGGCAAGATCGAGGGTCTCGCGGACAAGCCGGCGCAGGAGCGCGTGGCACCGGATCTGGTGAAGACGCAGCCGTTCATCTACGCGAAGCTGGCGGAGCTGCTCGCCGAAGATGTGAAGGAAGCGGCGATGACGCCGGAGACCGCGGCGACGATCATCAAGCCGACGGAGGTCGTGATCGAAGCGTTCGACGCGGCGGTCAATGGCCGGCGGCGTGGTCAGCAGCAGGGAACGATCGTGTCGGCCGAGAAGGTCGGTCGTAACGAGCCGTGTCCGTGCGGGTCAGGCAAGAAGTTCAAGAAGTGCCACGGCGAAGCTAGCTAGAAAGAACCTAGTCCTAGACCTAGACCTAGACCTAGACCTGGACCTGGTCCCAAGACCTGACGTTCCGACGAGAAGCAGACGGGTGACGTCAGACGCAGAGCTCGTCGTGACGGCTCAGACGTTGAGCTCGTCGTGACGGCTCGAATGCCAGGTCGGGGGAAGTCCAGGTCTAGGTCTAGGACGAAGACCAGGACTAGGTTTTCAGAAGCCTTCGACCTGACCTTTAACGAGAAGCGGATGTCGTCAAGACGCAGAGCTCGTCGTGACGTGCGCTAGCCCGGGTGGCGTTCGACGATGCGCGCGTCGTGACGGCTCGAACACCAGGTCGGGGGACGAAGTCCAGGTCTAGGTCTAGGACGAAGACCAGGACTAGGTTTCAGAACCCTTCGACCTGACCTTAACGAGAAGCGGATGTCGTCAAGACGCAGAGCTCGTCGTGACGTGCGCTAGCCCGGGTGGCGTTCGACGATGCGCGCGTCTTTCACGATGAGCTCGTCGTGACGGCTCGAACGCCAGGTCGGGGGACGAAGTCCAGGTCTAGGTCTAGGACGAAGACCAGGACAAGGTTTCAGAACCCTTCGACCTGACCTTAACGAGAAGCGGATGTCGTCAAGACGCAGAGCTCGTCGTGACGTGCGCTAGCCCGGGTGGCGTTCGACGATGCGCGCGTCGTGACGACGTTTCGACGATGAGCTCGTCGTGACGGCTCGAACGCCAGGTCGGGGGACGAAGTCCAGGTCTAGGTCTAGGACGAAGACCAGGACTAGGTTTTCAGAACCCTTCGACGCGAATCCACGGGCCCGCGGTGTACGGGAACGATTGATCGAAGTGCACGTGCGCCACGTACCATAGCGAGATGTCCTCGCCGTCGAGCTGCTCGTCACCGACGTAGCCCGCCGGGAACGGCTGACTGCCTGCAGCCGAGCGCGGCGTGAACGGCGCCCACTCGCCATCGTGATAGCGGATCGCGAACACCTCGGCATCGTCCCAGCTGTGCGGGCGAACGTTGATCGCCGCGCGCGAGCCGAAGTCGATCTGGCGCCACACGTTACCCGCGTCGTCGGCTTCACCCGAGTACGGGAACCAACCCTCGCGCTCGACGCGTTGCCACCGACCTTCTTCGAACCGCTCGAACGCGTCGTCGCCGGCGCCATCGAGATCGAAGTCGAACCGGAAGTGCGGGTGATACGTGTGTTGATCGTGAACGCCGGGGCCCATGATCGTCAGCCACGGACAGAGCCGGCCGTCGTCGTGGAACCGCCACAGCTGCTGGTACTGATAGGGACCGGCGACGAAGTCCGCCGACAGCTCGACACCACCGCGGAACGATTGCACGCGAACCGGGCCGCGGAGCGTGCGCGTGCCGAGCGGAATCCACCACGGACCGTGCGGCTCGGCGGCATCGCGCTCGACATCGACATCGTTGCGCTGATGATCGACCGTGACGTACGGCAGCGAGCCTTCCCACAGCACGCGCCGACCTTTGTAATCCGCGAGGTAGATCATGATCCCGGCGGACTCGGTGAGCCGCCAGTGGAACTTCCAGTTCGCTTCGCTGATCACGTTGCTCATTACCATTGCTCCGCAGGCACGACTTGCGTGACGGTTTGATCGACGAGATCGACGACGGCGATCAGCGAGGCATGGCCATCACTGCGCCCGAACGTGACGGCGGCCGAGCGCCGGCCGTACGCGAGATCGGTCTGGTTGCGACTCCAGTAGTGCATCGTGGCTTGCGGCATGTCGCCCATCGCGAGCTGGCCACGCACGCGTTCGTCGATCAGCGCGATCGACACGGCGAGCGCTTCTTCCTCGCGCGACAACATCGGCTGCGACTTGTCCATCTCGAGGTGCGCGACGACACCGGCATCGAGATCGATGCACGCGTCGATCGCCTTATCGGCGGCGTAGTCATAGACCACGACGCGCGCGAGCCGATGCCCGGCCATCCAGTGCGGCGGCTTGACGACGAGCGGCTCGGTGCAGATCACGCGATACCGTCCGACCTTCGCCATCGACGCGAGCCGACGGTCTTCGGTCAGCGTGCGCAGCGCATCGGCAACTTCACCGGGCGTCAGCGGATCGAACAGCGTCGGATCCGCCTTCACCACATCCGGCGGGCCTTTCTTCGCCTTGGGCGCGGCCTTGCCTTTCGGCTTAGCTTTCGCTGCTTTAGCGGGCTTCTTCGACGGTTTCGCAGCCATCGTGCGGGACTATACACAGGTTTAGATCGCGGGTGCGGCAAGTGCGTTTCTACCCGGACATGCGGAACCTCATCGCAGCCCTTCTCTTCGCCACTGCTTGTGGTTCGCCGGCCTATGCGAGTGGCGCGGGCCCGCAGATCGCCATCGATGTCGCGCCCGTGAAGATTCGCGCGCCGTACGACGTGCAGATCATTCGCGAGGACGGCGAAACGTTGCCGACCTATGCGTCGCGCGATCGGTTCTATGTCCAAGGCTTCACCGGCCAGCGCTACACGATCCGGATCACGAACCCGACCGGTCATCGCGTCGAAGCCGTGGTGTCGGTCGATGGTCTCGATGCGGTCGATGGCGAAGCCGGAGATCTGCGCAAGCGCGGCTACATCGTGCCCGCGTACGGCACGGTCAACGTCGAGGGCTTTCGCACGTCGCTGAACGACGTTGCCACGTTCCGGTTCTCGTCGGTCGATGGCTCGTATGCCGGTCAAAAGGGCAAGGCGCGTAACGTCGGCGTGATCGCCGTGGCGCTGTTCGAAGAAGAAGGTCCGGCCGAAGAGCCGACGATCGCGACTGGCGGCAACTACCGCTACGAAGAGGATCTCGATGATGGTGCGGATCGTGCGCCTCCGCCGCCGAAGTCGTCGCGCCGTTATCAGGCCGAACAATCGAAGGCGGACAAGAAGATGGCACCGCCGCCGCCGGCATCTCCGACGACGACGGCCAGCGCTGGCGCCGCGCAGGCACCGCGCGCGATCGAGAAGGACTCGAACTACGCCGACGACGAGGGTGGCTACGACGCTGCGCCCGCGAAGACCTCTCGCCCGGGCCTCGGCACCGAGTTCGGCGAAGCGCGCTACTCGGCCGCGAGCTACACGCGGTTCCAGCGCTCGACACAACGCCCGATCGCGATCGCCGAGCTTCGCTACAACGACGCCTCGGGCCTCCAGGCGCTCGGCATCAACGTGCAACCGATGCCCGACGAGGCCGAGATCATGACGCGTGAAACCGCGGATCCGTTCCCCGGCGATCGCTTCGCTCGCCCGGCGCGCTAACTACGGTCCGGTTCCCGGACGTTCTTCGCAATCGTCGAACGGGTTCTTCACGCCCGGCACGCAGAACGGCAGCCGCACCGCCGTGCACATCACGGATTCACGCGAGCCATCGAACGTGACCGTGACCTTGCCCTTGTAGTGCGGTGCGCGGCATTCGAGATCGAGCTTCGTGCCGTACGGCTCCGTCAACCGTGCACCCGAGGGTCCGCGATACGTGTGGTGATCGAACACGTTCGCTTCCGCCGGACGAGTCAGCACTTCGACGGTGATCTTCGCCGGGTGGTTGCCGACGATCACGCCGGCGTCGATCGCAGCGGGATGGCGAATGCCGCCGTCGACGGGAACCAACACGATCGTATCGGCGTCGTCGATCGCGCCGGCATCGGTCGGCTCGACGATCAGCGAGGCATCGCCGTTGTGGAGCATGCCGGCATCCTGGCGTCCCGCGATCTGGTTGCGATCGTCGCGCATCGTCAGGAACACCGCCGCACCTCCGCCGAGCAGCACGATCAGCGCGAGCAGCGCGTATGGCCACCGCCGCGATGGCGCTTCTTCGATATCGAGGAACGTCGGCGGTGGGAGCGAGACCGGACCTTGCGCGAACGCGGGCTCGTGCAACGGTCGCGTCTCCTTGACCGGTCGCTTCGTCTCGTTCGCCGGCGGATCGGTCGGCTTCACGACGATGTGCGGCGTCGGCGTGAGCAGCGGATCCGCGCCGGGCGGCAGGGGCGGCAGCGACGCGTTGAGCTTCAGGTGCTTCGTTACCTCGTCGAGCGCGACGACGAGCTCGCCCATCGTCTGGAAGCGATCTTCGCGCTTCTTCGCGAGCGCCTTCATCACGGCAAGCTCGAGCGGCTTACTGATCGGCAGATCCGGCCGCACCTGACTCGGCGGTTGGATCGGATCCAACATCTGCATCGCGATCGTGCGCACCGTCGAGTCGCTGCGATGCGGCACGCGCCCGGTCAGCATCTCGTACATGATCGTGCCGAGCGCGTAGATATCGACGCGTCCGTCGGTATCGCTCCGCCCGGCGGCTTGCTCCGGCGCCATGTACTCGGGCGTGCCGAACACCGAGCCCGCGCGCGTCAGGCGTGGACCTTCCGATTTGCCCTCGAGCGGCTGCACCTTCGCGATGCCGAAATCGACGATCTTGACGAAGTCCGGACGTTCGTCGCGTTGGATGAGGAACACGTTCTCCGGCTTGAGATCGCGGTGAACGATGCCCTTCTCGTGCGCGGCGCCGAGCGCGCGTGCGATCTGTTGCGCGATCCGGATCGCGCGCGTCGCATCGAATGGCGCACCGTCTTTGATCGCGCGCGATAGCGTGATGCCGTCGACGAACTCCATCACGGAGTACGTCATGCCGTCCGGCGTGGTCCCGAAATCCGTGACGTCGACGATGTTCGGATGCCCGATGCGCGAGGCCGCCTTCGCCTCTTGCACGAAGCGCTTGATCGTCGCGGTGTCGCGCATGACCTCGCGCTTCAACACCTTGATCGCGAGCGGTCGTTCGATCACGGCGTGGCGCGCGCTGAACACCACGCCCATGCCGCCTTCGCCGATCTTCGCCTTGACGTAGTACCGACCGTCGAGCGTTTCTCCGACGAGCCGATCGTATTCGCTCGATGCCGGCTCGCGACGCAGCGTATCGATCACGCTCGATCGCGATCGCTGCGCCGACAGCGCCTTGATCTTGTTCGTGGTGTCACCGACACCGACGTTCGTCGGCTTGCCGGTGTTGACCATCGTGTCGTGCGGCTCCGCGACGGCCATCACCTCGCTGAGCACGGTCTGCTTTTCGGCGACCGCGATCTCGGCGAGCTGTTTACCGTCGTACGGACAAAAGCCCGGCTCTTCGAACGTGCGCTGACACGCCGGGCACTGGTACGACATCTACCGCTTCGCGTAGAGCTGCGTCGCGTAGTAGCTGAACACCGTGTTGTTGCCCGACGCGACAACGATCGGCTTGCCGTTGTAGTTCGTGGTGGTGACCGCGCGGCCGAACTGCAGATTTGCATCCGCGTTCGGGACCGTGATCGTCTGCATCGCCCCCGACAACGTGCCATCGGCGCCGAGCACGTGCAGATCGACCGCGCCCGTTCCCGTGGTGCCGTTGTCACTGCGGAACGGATAGCCGAGCGCGACGATGATCTGACCATCGAACGTGTTCGCGGCGACCGACCGCACGCCATCGGACTGCATCTGCGTGCCGACCACGCCGGTCGTCAGGTTCGCCACGGTGACGAAGCCACCGGTACCCGACATGCCGTACGTGGTGACGATCGCGAAGTCGCCGATCAGATCGAGGTGGCCACCGTTCGTTGCCGCCGGCAGACCCGAGATCGTGCTGCCGCCGATCGGTGCGACCGTTCCCATCGGCCCACCCGACGCGGTCGGTAGGCACGGGCCCGTCGGCGTCTCGAGCGTGGCGAGATCGAACGCGACGAGCTCGCCGGTCTGCGTGTAGACCCACGCCTTGGTGCCCGCGATCGCGACGCCGGCCGAGGTCAGCGGCGTGCCCGAGCCGCCCGTCGCCGCCGCGCATGCGACGACCGACGTGCCCTTCGCCGTGAAGATGTTCTGCGGCACTTGCGCGGTCGCCGGCGCGGTCAGCACGATCTCGCCGTTCACGAACGCGGCGCCGCTCGGCACCGACGGCGTGGGGATCTGCTGATCGAGCGAGAGCGCATCTGCGCTGCCCGAGACCGCGACCACGGTGCCGACGTTCGAGTTATCGATCAGCGCGACTTGCGACGTGCCGTCGAACAACACCATCGCGTTGCCGGTCAGCGTGTCGATCGTGTGAACGCCGAGCGTTTCGTTATCGCCCAGGCTCTGGTCTTTGCCGTTCGTATCGAGCTCGAGCGTGGAGTAGTTGCCCGGGCCCGTCGACAGGATCGCGAGCTTGCCGCCCGTCGTCTCGGATCCCGTGGCGCCGACGATCGCGGTGCCGTAGTCCGTACCTTTGATCCCATCGGGACGTTCTTCGGCGCGCGCCGGGGTCTTGTCCTGGAGATCGTCGAACGTGGTCCAGGCACAGCCCGAAACCAGGAGGGAAAGTAGGAGCGTCTTCACCAGTGCACCTCCATGCCCATACCGGCATAGGTAGGCCCGACCTCCGGAAGCAACGTGACCGACTTCGCGTCGATCAACGCCGTCGAGGGCGCGCCCTTGTCGCGGAACGTGTAGTAGATCGCGGTGCCGAGCGTGATGGCACTAATTGCGAAAGCGGAGTCTGCGCCGATCGCGTAGAGCTTGCCCTTCAGGAAGCGCGAGTCGTTCGAGGCCGGCGGCGGATTGTTCGCGGTGATCTGCTTGTCGAGATCATCGTGGATGCTGCTCGCCTGCGTGCCGGCCCAGATGCCGACGCCGAGGAACACGCCACCGACGACGTACGCGACGATCGCATCGCTGCGGCTCGGCTTCGGCGCGAGCGTGACCTTCACCGAGGTTTCGGTCTTCGTCTCGATCGTGATCCGCCGCTCGTACGGCTTGTAGCCTTCACGTGTGACCGTCACGACGTGGTCGCCTTGCGGCACCGAGCGATTGCACGGGCCGCGCTCGCACAGGACTTTGCCGTCGACGAGGATCGTCGAGTCTTCGATGCCGATGCCACCGACCGAGAGCTTGCCGACGGGCGTGCCCTTGATCGTGCCCTTGATCGCCTTGGTCTCGCCGGGCGCGATGTCGATCGTTTCGGTGTATTCGTCGAAGCCCTCTTTCGAGATCCAGAACGTGTGCTTGCCGGGCTTGATCTGCTGCGACCACGGCGTGGTGCCGACGGCGCCGACCGATTTGTCGTCGATGTAGACGTCCGACTTCGGGATGTTCGACGCGATCTCGACCCACGCGAGGTAATCCTCTTGCGCCATCGACGAGACGAACTGGACGAGCTTGGTGGGATCCGCGCTGATCGTCGACTCGACGACTTTGTAGCCGCGCTTCTCGATGATCAGCTTGTGCTCGCCTTCGATCGAACCCGACCACGGGGTCTTCGCGAGCGGGCCGTTCTTCTTGTTGTCGAGGTAGATCGTGGCGTCCTGCGGCTCCGTCACGATCACGACGAGACCGCGCACCTTCACGTCACCGAGGTCTTTGACTTCGGCCGACGCTTCTTTCGGCGCAGCCCCCGAGCCTTGACCGGCGGTGTCGCCGAGCCGTTTGATCTCGGCTTCGAGCACGCCGACGGCCTTTTCGACCTTCGCCTTGTCCGTCGCCTGCGGCTCTTCTTGGAGGTACCGCTTGTAGAACTCGACGGCCTTTTTGTAAGCCGCCGGGTCCGACGTCTTCTTCCCCTTCATGTGGTAGCTGGCGCCCACGTTGTAGAGGAACTGCGGGAATGGGCGCGCCGCATACGCTTCTTGGAAGCCAGCCGCCGCTTCGTCGAACTTGCCGGCGAGATAATCGCTCTGGGCGGTATCGAACGAGGCCTGGGCCTTCTTCAGCTGATCGGCATTTTGAGCAAATGCTGGTGTCGCGAGCAACGCTCCCACAGCGATGCACACCGCGAACAAGACGCGTGATTTCATCTAACGAGACCCCTCCGGCAAGGGCCCGAATCGTATCACACCGTCACGAGCAGAATGTGACGTTGGCCTCGACGGGCTCGCGTGTCGTTCGCGTCCGGTTTGCCGGTACGGTGTCGTCGGCATAGCCCAGCGCGATCCCGAACAAGATCTGGTCGGTCTCACCGATCGGGAGGTGCTGGCGCAAAGGTGCCGGATACGCGGCAACGGCAGCCATCGGGCAGGTCGAAATGCCGAGCTCTTGGGCCTTCGCGAGGACGTAGCCGAGCCACACCCCGACGTCGATCAGCGCGTACGGACCGAGACGCTTGTCACACGACACCACGGCCATGTGGGGTGCGTCGAAGAAGGCGTAGTTGCGGAGCCAGGCGTCGTAGCGGCCGGCCTTGTCCTCGCGCGCGATGCCCATCTCGGTGTAGAGCGCGGCGCCGCACGCGATTCGATGCTGCTTGTAGGGTGGCGGGTAGTCGAGTGGGAACGGGACGTCCGCGGATGGAAATCCCGACTTCGCGGCGGCCTGCATGATGGCGGCGAGGGCGTTGGTTTTCGGCGGCATCGTCACGGCGACGCGCCAGGGTTGGATGTTGCACCAGCTCGGTGCGTGTTGGGCGGTGGCGAACAGATCGGTGAGGTCGGCTTGGGGGACCGGATCGGGCCGGAAGCCGCGGATCGATCGCCGCTCGGTCCACACGCTCATCGGGCGCGCTTCAGGTGGGCGAACCGGTAGATGCCGGTCGTGTGGCCGTCGCTGAAGTGGATACCGACGCCGTAGTTGCCGACGAGGTGCATGTCCGAAACCACGAGATCGGCGGGGACGGAATCGGGATTCAGGAGCCGCTCGCCGGTGGTCTCCGACTGGCAGTTCGCGCACGTGCATTTGATGCGAAGGGCGCGGGTCGGGTAGGTGTCCTCGGTCTCGTCGTCCCACACAAATCGCACCTCTTGTTTACCGAGGCCGATGATCTCGAGTGGCATGGGCATGCCGCGCGTATAGCACTGATGTACGGTGCGTGCGTGCAGCGCCAGCGACGGTCCCTCTCGATGCCCAAGACGCCGGGCAAGATCTATCGCGATGGGGATAGTCGTGTGGCGAAGATCTGTGTCGATGCGCTGACCGCGGCGCAGTCGGATCGCGAAACCGCCGAGACGCTGACCCATCCGTTCCACACGTATCCGGCGCGGCTTCACCCGGCGACGGCGCGCGTGTTGATCGAATTGGTGAGCGAGGATGCCGACGGGCCGTTTCTCGATCCGTTCTGCGGATCGGGGACCACGTTGGTCGAGGCGCGTGCGGCCGGCTTGCAGGTCGTCGGCAGTGATCTCAATCCGCTCGCCGCGTTGGTCGCGAAGGCAAAGACCTGGACGGTGCCGCCGCGTCGACGCAAAGAGTTGCGCGAGGCCGGTCACGCGATCGCCGGGACGGTGTTGGCGGCGGGCAAGGCGGCGCGTCGTTCGGGTGCGGAATCGGCGCCGTTGCGCAAGCCCAAGGGCTTCGATCCGAATGCGCGTGATCGACGGCTCGCGGCGTGGTTCGCGCCGCATGTGCGTCGAGAATTGGAAGATCTCGCGGGGCACATCGACGAAGTGCGCGAGCGCGATGTCGACATGGCCGATGTCCTGCTCGCGTGCCTGTCGGCGGTTTTGTACAAAGTCTCGTCGAGGACGAGCGATACCGATGGCACGTGGACGCAGCGCAATGTCGGGCGCGGGCAGGCAGCGCGGTTGTTCGTGCAACGCGTCGAGCTGTTGGTGTCGGGCCTGAACGACTTGTCGAAGGTCCACGCGCCGCTGCCGATCGTGCAGGAGCTCGACATCCGGCGGTTGGAGCAGTTGGTGCCGGATGGGACGGCGTCGGGCATCGTGACGTCGCCGCCGTATGCCGGCACGTACGACTACGCCGAGCACCAGCGGCTGCGCTTCGATTTTCTCGCGCTTCGCCATCGCGACTTCGAAGAGGGAGAGCTCGGTCCACGGCGTAGCTTCGCGGCGGATCCGCCGACGGCACGGGCGGCGTGGGACCGTGCGCTCTCGGGATTTGTGGGAAAGATCGCAGCGGCGCTGGCACCCGGTCGGCGGGCGGCGCTCGTGATCGGAGACTCGGTCGCGGCGAATCGGGCGATTTTGGCGCTGGATGACCTACGTGGTGCGCTCACCGGCGATCTCGTGATCGAGGCGTGGGCGTCGCAAGAACGTCCGATGTTGGGACAGGTCGAGCGTCGGGCGTTCGGGGACATGGCAAAGCGCGAGCATGTCGTCGTGTTGAAACGTACGAGCTGAGTTACTTCCGCTCGACGGTTCCGTTTTCTTGAAACGCCGGTGATGCGTGCGCCGGCGTGATAGTTGGCTGAATTCCTGTTGGCGTGTACGTCTGCAAGAAGCCGGCGCCACCACCACCACCGCCAGGGCCACCATTCATGCCCGATGGCTTCAGTCCGTCAGTACCAGGTTGATCAAGATAACCGCCGCGTCCGCCATCACCGCCGACTTGCAATTCGTTGTGTCCGCCGTTTTCGACAGGTGCGTCGGAAAGACTGCCATCGCCTCCGATTGCGCCCTCGCCTGTGCCGTTGGGAAATCCTTGTCCACCACCGCCACCGTTCGCAAATACTGAACCCGTGATCGTGATCGTTGGAGCTTGAATCACGATGTTTCCACCGGCTCCACCGCCACTGGCAGGGATAGCAGGAAGGAAAACTAAACCGCCGTTTCCACCGCCACCGCCAACGTTGATCGTTCCGTCAACAGTCACTGCGCCATGACAGCTGACTAGAACCAAGGCGCCTCCTCCTCCACCAAAAAATGGATACGTCTGACTCCCATCGTTGACGTTTATGTTGTGCGTCGATGCGCCGCCGACGAAGCTTGCAAGCAGTGCCGGATTCATCACGATGGCACCTCCGTTATTGGCGCCGCCGTTGGTCCCAGTTGCTCCTGCATTCATGGAAGTGGCACCTGGTCCACCTGCAGTTGATCCGCCTGCGCCGCCGCCCGAGGCCAAGGTGTTGCTGCTAGACCCAATACCACCTGATTCGAACGTGCCGCCGCCGGGTCCATTGATTCCATTGTGACCAGACGCGTCGATGAATCCATGAACAATTAGATCGTTATCGGTCACGATCGCGACACCGCGGCCATCCGTATATTGCGATCCGGTCAGCGTCAGCGTTACGCCATCGTCTACGGTAAATGATCGATTGCGGATCACGCAGAGATTTGCGCCGCCACCCTGCATCACGACGCCACCAGTGCATGTCGAGTCGAGGTTCGGATCTAGTGAACCCGTCGACGTAATGTCGAGATCAGTTTGTACGGCAGAGCCGCAAACGTCCTCAAGGTATTTGGGCTGAAGAACCTTGCAGTGTGGAATGGGGTCTTCGCCGCATCCGAGGTCACAGGCCTGTAACTCGTAGCTTGCTCCATTTGCAGAACAGGTAAATGCCATGTCGCCACGGCACTCTTTGATCTCTCCCGGAGTGCACGTTACAGCGACGCATGTTCCCGGTGTTCCTCCAACAGACCCATCGACATCGCAATACGGGTAATCCGGGTCCGAGCACGTGCTGTCCGAGCAGCTCACTGCGGGGTTCGCCTGTGTGCAAGCTCCGAACACCAACAAAGTCCCGACCCACACGACCGAATTCATTCGCTGAGAATACGCCATGTGCGGGTTCTCGGTCGGCTCGTGAAAAGGTTGCGTGTTGAAACGCACGGGCTAGTCGAAGTCGGTTGGAACGAACGTTCAATTGCGATACGAATGCGCGCATGGGGAAGCTACGCGTCAGCCTGTTCGCGCTTTTGACTGCATGTGGTTCGGATGCTGCGAAGCAGACGGATGCTCCGCCGGCGCAGATGGATGCGCCGAAGCAGATCGATGCGAAGGTGTTTAACGATGCGCCGCCGGTGAACTACGACCTGTCGTGCGTCGGAAATGCCGCGCCGACGACCGCACCGGCGACGATCAATATCACTGGGCAGATCACCGAGCTCGCGCAGTCTGGCCAGAACGTCGCGGTGAATCATCCCGACGGCGCGAAGTTCGACATCTGCGATGCGACGGGCGCTGACTGCGCGGGTGCAAATCACATCGGCACCGAACAGACCACCGCAGGCGGGGGTAACTACACGTTCACCGATGTGCCGACGACGATGGGCAGCAAGCCACTCGATGTCTACCTGACGATGACGAACACGAACGACCGGCCGACGCTGATTTATCCGGCCGAGCCGATCACTGCGAACTTGGCGAATGCCGACGGTCTGACGTTCCCGACGGCGACGTTCAACCAATTCGCGGGCTTCCTCGGACAGACGGCCGGCAACGGTACGGCGCTCGTCATCGTGTTCGACTGTACGAACAAGATCTTGGCGGATAACGCGAACCTTACGATCACGGTCAAGCAAAACGGCGCAGACGTTCCCAACACCACGATCACCGACCTCGGCACTCTCGACGCGTCAGGCAAAGGCATTTACCTCGTTACGAACATTCCGCCCGGCGCCACCGCGATCGGCGCGACGTACAAGACGATGACCTTGCTCGGTCACACCGTCAAAGTCGCTGCCGACACCGATACCGAAACGATCATTCGTCCCGGCTACTAATTGGACGCGTACCTAGAGAGCACCGGCGACCGCCACACGCAGCTCGTCGGTGGCATCACCGCGCTCGAGCGCCGCATCCGCGAGCTGGCGAAGTCCGGCGCGACGCGCGTGCTGGTGGCGACCCCACCGGTCGAGATCGCGCGATCGCTGCCCGTGCCGGTCGAGTACGTCACGTCGATCCCCGACGGCGCACGGCGCGAGCGCGCGGACGTGATCGCTGGGATCGAGCTCGTCGACGAAGCCGCGCGCAAGCAGGCCGAGTGGAAGCTGATCCGCGGCATGAACAAGTCGTTCGAAGGCCCGGTCGATGCGCTGATCAATTGGCGCTTCTCGATGCGGATCACGCGCGTGCTATCGCGCACGTCGCTCGCGTTCACGCCGAATCACATCACGATCTTCGCGATCCTCGTCGGCTTGTTCGCGAGCGTGCTCGCGTGGCGCGGCGTGTACGTGACGACCGCGATCGCCGGCGTGCTGCTCGAATTCAACTCGATCCTCGACTCGTGCGATGGCGAGCTCGCGCGCCTGCGCTTCCAATATTCGAAGCTCGGCCAGTGGCTCGACAATTTGTCCGACGACATCGTCGACAACGTGTTCCTGATCGCGGTCGGGCACGGCCTCGGCGGATTCTGGCAATGGATCGGGCTCGGCGCGGCGCTCGGTCGCGTGCTGGTCAGCCTCGTGACGTACGTCAGCGTCTATCGCCGCACCGGCACCGGTGACGTGTTCGCGTTTCGCTGGTGGTTCGAATCGGACAAGCAGACCGCCGACGATGTCTACGATCCGAAAGCGATCACGACGTGGCTGCGCTCGTTCGGCCGTCGCGACACGTTCGTGTTCATCTGGATGCTCGCGTGCGTCGCCGGGTTTCCGTATTGGGTGATCGGGCACGGTGCCGTGATCGCGGCGGTGAACGTGAGCCTGCTCGTGCTGCAGTTCACGGTGTTCCGGAACCAGCGTGGCTGATCACTTCGCGTAAGCTGCGCGAATGCGAACGATCGTTGCGGTACTCGCACTTGCTGCGTGCGCGAAATCGGCAAACCCGAGCTGCAAGCCGAAGACAAACTTCCAGGTGCTGCGCGTCGACGAAAACTCGGAGCTGATGCGGAAGATCTTCACGCACGCAGGCCCCGATCACAGCACGGCGCCACGCGACCCGGCCGCCGTCGAAGCCAAGATCGTCGCCGACGTCGACGTGTGGAAGGACGAGCAGGGGCACACGCACAGCGACTACTTCCTGCGTGGCCCGGATCGCGCCTCGCTCGAGAAGTACCTCGCGGCATTGCCGGCCGAGCTGAAGCCACCCGCCGATCATGCGATTTCGTTTCAGAACACCGACAGCGCGTGGCGCACGTACTACGTGACCACGAAGAGCGAAGTGGATCCTGCGCATATTGTCTCGGCCCATCTGTTGGTGAAGGACGAGACGCACGGCATCGAGACGCATGGCATCGCGCTTTCGTTCGACGACCAGGGCAAGGCCGCGTTCACGCAGACCACCACGGCAGCCCTCGGCCACAAGCTCGCGACCGTGATCGACGGCGAGGTCTTGAACGCACCCGTGATCGGCGGCGTGATCTCTGGCGGTACGATTTGGGTGACGACACCGACCGATGCCGAAGCGGCCGCGCTCCTGAAGAAGATCGGCTGCTAGAGAGCTTCGACGACAGCCGACGCCACGCGCTCACCCACGGCCGGCGACGCCGTCGCACCGTGACCGCCAAGGCCGACCGCCCACACCAACCACGGCCGACCCGGATCGCGACCGAGCCGCATCCGGCGATCTTCGGTATACGTGCGCTGACACGCCCACCGCCGCGTGATCGGCATGTCCGCGAGCTGACTGTTCGCCTCGTCGAGCAACCGCCGGATATGCGCTTCACCGACGAGGTCGGGATCTTGGTGGCCGGCCTGCGATTTCGCCGAATCGCACGGCGACGCGAGCACGCCATTCGGATCCGCGCGCAGATACATCTCGCCGACCCCGACATGCCACAGCCATGGCGTGCCGACTTGCGACGGCGCATCGACGATGAACACGTGCCGCTTGAACGCGGTCAGCGGATCGCCACCCGTGAGCTCGCCACCCCACGCACCACTCGCATCGACGACAACGCGCGCCGCGATCGTGCCGCGCGCGGTGACCACATTCGCGCCACGCCCGGTCGACTCGACCTTCATCACGGGCGTTCCGATCTCCACCCGCACGCCCTGCGTGAACACGCCGAGCAGCCCGTTGACGTCGATCGTGCCGTCGCTCGGTACCCACAGCGCTTTGGCGACGCGCAGATCCGGCAGTGCCCAGCGCGATTGCACGAGCTCGCGTCCGCCGGCTTCGACGACGACTCCGCGCTTCGCGGCTCGCTCGGCATATGCGGCGGCATTCGCTTCGTCATCGAACGACAGCACGCCACCGGTTGGCGACCAGATCGGCATCTGCCGGAGGATCTCGGCACCACGCACGGTCAAGACCGTGGTGTCTTCATCTTCGGTCAGCTGGCGACCGAGCCCGGCACTGCGGCCCGAGGCGTACCGGCCGAGCTGGACCTCGCGTTCCAAGATCAGGACATCGCCGATGCCCAATCGGGCCAGCGCCCAGGCCGTGGCAGCACCCGCAAACCCGCCGCCGATGATCACGACGTTCGCAGTTTGCGGGAGGTCGGCCACCGATCGTTTGTAGTCTATTGACCGACGGCCCGCACCATCGGCAGACTCCAAACATGCCGAGGCTCATACGGCTCGACACAGACGACGAAATTGGAAACATCTCCGAGGAGCACAAGAGCTTCCTCAGGGCCCAACTCGAGGATGACGACGAAGACGATACCGACTTCGTCATCAGCCAAGAGACGCTCGAATTGCTTTCGGACAACGATGCGGACCCGGACCTCCTGGCACTGCTCGAGAAGGCGCTCGGTGACGACGACTCGATGACGATCACATTCGAGTAGCCAGGCGCCCCGAGTAGCCGATCGTGCCCCGAAACAATACGGGGCGTTACGCCTCGCCGGGGCCGGCCCACAACTTGCGATACGCGCGGGCACCTATGAAACGCCTGCTCGCCTCGCTTCTTCTAGTCACCGCCTGCACGACGACCGCCGACCCCTACGACGGGGAAGACGTGAAGCTCGACGACGGCAAGGAAGACTCGAGCGCGGTCGGCACGTTCCTCGACGCGACGTTTAGCGGCAAGGTTGCCGTCGATTCGTCGTGGGATGACCGCAGCACGATTCAGGATCACCTGCTGTTCACGGTCGGCCAGCTGAATGGCCTGACCGCGGTCGGTCGCGTCGACAAGGCCGAGCTCACGAACATCCAGAAGACGACGTCGGGCGGCAAGACCGTCATCACGTACACCGCGAAGCTGCCGATCATCTGGAACAAGCAGCACGCGGTGCCGGCGACGATCGACCTGTGGATGCCGAACGACATGAGCGAGTCGGCGCAGGAAGCGTTCGCGACGAAGTACGGACACAACTGCGTCGACGCGGACGCGCACGACGTCGACTCCGGCTCGATGTTCTATTACTTCCGTCCGAAAAACTGCAGTGTGGCGGCGGCGGACGCGACGAAGGTCACCGCGACGTTGTCGCCGAGCCCGTCGTCGACGACCGGCAAGTTCCCCGAGTACGACAAGGTCTGGGAAGACGGCACGCTGAACGTGGTCGCGATCTTCGGCAAGTACGAAGACGGCGCGACGACCGCGAGCGACGCGGGCATCAACGGCTTCAATCAATTCGTCAACGCGATGAAGAGCGACCTCAGCTCGCACGGCTTGGCGACGATTCCGGCGAGCGTGCCGAACAGCCCGGGCGTGTCGGCGCCGGACATCGAGTTCAACGCGACGCTCGCCGATGGCAAAAAGATCCACGTCGTCGCGCTGCTCACGGATAACGTCAACACGGGCCTCAGCCAGCCGGCGTTCCGGTCGCGCTACGAGGCGCTGTCGACGCGCGCGGACTTCATCGTCTACAACGGCCACGCGGGCCTCGGCTCGAACATCCGCGCGTTGAACGCGGCGGGTAAGTGGGTCGCGGGCCAGTACGTCGTGGTGTTCATGAACGGCTGCGATACGTTCGCGTACATCGATGGCTCGTTGAGCCAAGCGCACAAGTCGCTCAACTCCGACGACACGACGGGTTGGAAGTACATCGACATCGTCAACAACGGCATGCCGGCGTTCTTCGCGTCGATGTCGGGCGCGACGATGGCGCTGTTCCACGGCCTCTTGTCGTACGACTCGCCGAAGACGTACGAGCAGATCTTCGGCAGCGTCGATAGCTCTCAGATGGTGATGGTGACGGGCGAGCAGGACAACGTGTACACGCCGGGCGCGCATGGTGATCAGCCACAGGACTGGGCCGGGTTGCACGAGCATGGCTCGGCGCTGAAGAAGTCGATCGAGAAGAAGTTCACGACGCCGACGCTCGCCGCAGGCACGTATCAATTCGATCTCACGGGCACCGGTGATGCGGATCTCTATGTTCGCGTCGGCGCGGATCCGACGACGGGCAAGTACGACTGCCGTCCGTACAAGACCGGATCGAACGAGAGCTGCACGGTGACGTTGGCGCAACCGACGACGATCGGCGTGATGGTGCGCGGCTACGCGGCGAGCTCGGATTGGGAGCTCGCGGGTAAGAAGAACTAACGCATCGAGCTCGCGATCGAGCGTGGCGTGATCTTCTGCCAATAGACGAGCAGGAGGCCGATCACGAGCAGGGCGCTACCGCCGATCGCGACGAGCCGAATCACGTTGGCCGCATTCGGCACGACGAAGTTGTCGACGGCAAAGCCCACACCGCAGCCGATCGCGCAGCACGCGATGATGCCCCACGAGGCCGAGACGTATTCGCGGATCGGCAACTTGATCGTGTGGATGACGAGATAGGCGAGCACCGCGAACGCGATCGGATAACCGATGGCCCACGCGACAGCGACGGACAGAAAGCCGATCGAGCCGCCTAGAAGTTTCGCGGCGACGATGAACGAGCCCGGCACCGCGACCGCGGCAACGAGCATGTAGCGAAGCGTGAGATCTGCGCGACCGATTCCGTCGAGGAGCGGCGGCCCCAGATATCCGAGCGATCGGAAGAAGCCCATCACGCACAGGATGCGGGCAGCATCCGCGCAGAGCTCGACATTCGTCGCGGTCCACGCCACGTCGTCCTTGCCGGTGCCACCACCGTGACCGAGCCAGAACTGGTTCAAGATCTCGGGAGCGACGAGCAGGATGATCACGGTGTACGGCAACACCGCGAGCAGGTTGAGTCGCGTGAATCGGATCAGCTGGCCGGCAACGGCACGTTTATCGGTGCGCAGCTTCGCGAACGCCGGGAACGCGACATCGATGACGACGTTCGCGATCGTCTTCACCGGCTCGAGGATGAACGTGTCCGCGAGCGTGTAGATGCCGGCGGGGATCGGGCCGAAGTAATGCGAGATCACGAGCGCGTCGACGGACGTGTAGACCTGATAGAGGACGTTGCTCGACGCCGTGCGCAGGCCGAACTTCACGTACGACATCACCTCGCGCGGCTTGAACACGAATTGCGGGATGAACCGATGTTGCGTCTGGATCACGATCGCGAACACGAACGCACGGGTGATCGCCGCGAGCGTGAAGCTCCAATACGATAGGCCGAGCGCCGCGTAGACGATTCGGCTCACCGATTCTGCGAGATGCGCGATGATCCGAGCGATCGCGACATCGCGAAACCGGAGCTCTTTGCGCAGGAGCGCGAACGGAATCGCGTAGAGATTCTGGATGAACAGCTTCGACGCATATGCGAGCAGCAGCCACGTGACCACGGACTGGTGAGTGACCCACGCGATGATCGGACCCACGCCGAGCAACACCACGAACAGCGCGGTCGAGACCAGGACGTTCAACCAGAACACCGTCGACAGCTTTGCCGGCGTGTGATCGTCGTGCTGGATCACCGCATTCGCGACACCGAGATCCGCGATGTAATCGAGCGCGGTATAGAACGGTAGGATCGGGCCGACGACACCGAGCGCGCCTGGCGAAACCCAGTACACCGTGACGAGCAAGATCGAAACGAGATCCGCAACCGCGATGATCGCTTGCGCGGCACCGGCCCAGGCGACGCCTCTCGCAACCTTGCCGCCGAGGGCGTCGTCAGCCACTACGAAGCTGATACCATGCCCGTCGATGGACCGCGAAGTTCAGGTCGCGCCGGAGCACTACGACTTCGAGCGCTACGACGACGCGGAACGTTGGATGTCCTACTGGCACCAACTGCGCGCCGTCCTTGCCGTTCGCCCGAAAACCGTCCTCGAAATCGGCCCCGGCTCCGGCGTGTTCCGCAACTACCTGCGCGCGGCCGGCGTCACCGTGAAGACGCTCGATATCGACAAGACGCGCGACGTCGACTTCCTGGCCGACATCACCAAGCTCGACGACACCTTACCCGCCGGCCTCACGTTCGACGCGATCTGCGCGTTCCAAGTCCTCGAGCACCTACCGTTCGACGAATTCGAGACCTGCCTCGCGAACATCGCTCGCCGCGCGAACCCTCACGTGTTCATCTCGCTGCCGTATCGCGGCCTGCGCATTCGCTGGGCGTTCTGGTGGGGCGATCACCACTTCACCCTCGGCCACAAGTTCATGCTGCCGTGGCGCCACAAGCCGATCCCCGAGCATCACTGGGAGATGGGCTATCCGTACACCGCTCGCAAGATCACGCGCGTGATCGCGAAGCACATGGACGTGGTCTCGAAGGGCTTCATCCGCGAGAACCCATACCACTACATGTGGCAGCTCAAAACAAGGTTGGCGCTGGCGACACCGTAGCGTTCGAGCCCAGTGCCTGATTCGCGAAGATGATGCCGGCACCGCCGCCACCGCCGCCGCCACCATCGCCGCTGTTGCCGGTGCCGCCGGCCTGCGGATCGATGTTCAGCGCGTAGCCGTTGCCACCGGCACCCGCGCCTGCGAGCGTTCCGCCGTTCGCCGGGATCAACGGGTTTGCCGGATTCGATGGTGGATCGATGCCGTCCGTGCCGTCGTTGCTGTTCGTGCCGCCCGATGCGCCACCGCCACCATTCGCGAATACGAGCGTTCCCGTGCCCACGTCATACATCGGCGCCCACAGCGCGATCATGCCGCCCGAGCCACCGCCACCACCACCGGTGCGATGACCGCCGGCCGTTCCCGCCGCGCCACTCGCATTGATCTGCGCCGTGCCCGAGAACACGATCTTGTTGCCCGCGATCAATGCGATCGCGCCGCCGCCGAAACCGCCCGCGCTCGGCACGTTCGAGCCTTGGCCATCACCTGCGCCGCCCGCTTCTCCGACGCAACCCGCGTGAAGCACGGTGATCTCGTTCGCGGGACCTGCCGCTTTTCCCGGCGCGACGCCACCGTTATCGCCGGCGCCGCCGTTGCCACCAAACGCACCCAACGATCCACCCGCGCCACCGCTACCACCGGTGTTCTTGTCCGTCGCCGTGGCCGCGAACGGATCGCAACCACCGACACTGAAGCCCGGCGGATTGAACATCCGGCCTTTGCGCGCCGACAAGTCGAGCACGCCCGTCAGCGTGATCGTATCTGTCGCGACGAGCACGAGCGGTCGTGCGCCCTTGATGGCGAGCGTTCCCGTGAGTTGCAGCGTCGAACCAACGATGAAACACGACTCGGGCTGACCTTGCTCGATCCATCCGATCGGTTGCTGGTCGAGGCAAGTCGCACTCGCGGTTCCGATCTGCGTCGAGATCATGTTCGGCGCTGGGAGCTCGCGCAGGCAGACCTTGAACTTGCCTTCGCCGACGCACACCGCGGGCTGCTCGTTGCCGTCCGTCGTGCCATCACTCGCGGCGGGTCCATCGAAGACCGCGTTCGCGCATCGATCGTCCGTCGGGTGCGCAGCGCAATACGCCGGATTGAGCTCGCTGCGGCAGCCCGCGAGCAACCCGATCATGACAAATGCGCGCATCATCAGAAGTGGCCCGCCCAGCCGACAATCGTACCACCCGGCGTGAGCTGAGCCGTAGGCCCATTTGTCGACGACGACCCTTGGACCCACCAGATCACGAGCCCCGTGATCAACACCGCACCGCCGACGCCCGCGATGATCGCGCCTTGCTTCGTCGCGTCGGGATAGATCAGCGGATCGTCGGGACCGTTCTTGTGACCGTAGTAGACAAACACGCCACCCGTGATCACGGCACCTGCACCGAGCGCGATCATCAGCCCCGGCAACACACGCGACGGATGGCGTTCGTCGACGTGCTCCGATGGCGGACGGACTTCGATCCCGACCGTGGTGTGCGGTCCCGGATCGCTCGGGAGCTCGACGGGTTTGAGCGGCACCTTCACGTCGGTTTGATCGCCGGCCTTGGCGTCGATCGTCGTCGTACCGAGCACCTGATCATCGCGTTGCAAGCTGATCTCGTGCTTGCCCGGCGCGACATCTTGTTCGACCGGCGTCACGCCGACGTTCGTCCCGTCGAGCATCACGACGAGGCCCGGTGGTTCGGCGATCTTCAGGTGCGCTTTCGCGAGCGCCGTCTCGTCGTAAACCGCGGCGATCAACTCGGTCGTGGTCTTCGCGAGCACCGTGTTCGCGCACGGCTTGCAGTTGCGTTTGTCGGCGACCGCATCGCGATCCTTCAAGAACCAATACGCGACGAGGTTTGCCTCTTTGCTCTTCTTGCCACCGACGAGATCCGCGCGTACGAACACGACGAAATCGACGGTCGCCTGATGTTCGACGACGCCTCGCGCGCACGCCATGTCTTCGATCACGAAGCAGTTCGTGAGCGTCTTCAACGCATCCGCCGCGAGCGGCTTCGCATTGACGGAGAAGCCGTGCTGCGACAACCACGACGACACTTGGCCGCGAATCTTGGCCTGCAACGAGGGCTCGCCGGCAACGACGACCCCGACGCTCGGCGCCGCCGAAGCGAGCCGTGCACCGACGAGCAGAGCTAGGACTGCGAGCCGCACTTACTTAGATTCGTCGCACTTTCCAACGCCGGCCTCGCCATCGAGATCCGACGCCGCGAGCGCGCAATCGACACGCGCCTTCGTCATCTTGTTCTGGCACGTGTCCATGAAGTCGTTCGTGCGCGCGTCGATCACGGCGGCCTTGGCCTTCGCGATGTCTTGCTTCGCTTGATCCGTGGTCGCCGCCGCACCGGACTTCTTGAATTCCAGATCGACGAGATGGTCGAGCAGCTGTTTGCACTGATCCTTCGACGGACCGCTCTTGCACCCTGCCACCAAAGCGAGGGCGACCATCACGCGTTTCATCCGGTTATTTTATCACCAGCGTCGAGCGCAACGCATCGATCCGGCGCTTCACGTCGGGGAGTGGGCGTAACGCGACCGCCTGGTCGAGCAACTTCGCCGCTGTCTTGGGCTGCTTGTCGGCCGCCCACGCGGTGGCGAGGTGTAGGAGGATCTCCGGCTCGCGGGGCGAAAACCGCGAGGCGTGGTCGAGCGCACGAATCGCATCGCGCGTCCGACCGCGTTGGAGGAGCAGCCAGCCCCACGAATCGAGGACGGCCGGATCGCCCGGGGACAGCTCGCGCGCGTGCTTCAATAACTGCTCGGCGCGATCGAGATCCTGTTTGCGATCCGCGAGCAGATACCCGGCGAGGTTCAGCGCGGTCGAGTTGTCGGGATGTGCGGTGACGATCGGGACGAGCAGCTTCAGCGCGGCGTCCTCGGCATGGACGTGATCCTCGAATCGCGCACGTGCGAGCTGTGCATCGAGCGTGTCGCCGAAGCTCTTCAGCAGCGCACGCCCGTCCTCGACGGCACCCGAGTCCGCCGCCGCCGTCGCCGCGATGAACGCGAGCTCGAGATCCTTCGGCTTCGCCTTGCGCACCGGCTCCAACATCTCGAGCGCGCGTTGCGGTTGTTGCGCGGCCACCAGTGCCAGCGCGGCGATCCGGCGAGCCTGGGGAAACCGCTGCGAGTCTTCGGGGATCGCGGCGACATCCGCGACGGCGAGCGGCTCGCCCTTCTTGTCGAGCTCCAGCGTCGAGAGATGCAGCTCCGCCTGCGCCAATGCACCTGCTTCGGCATCCTGCGCGGCCACGCGCGCGACGATCTCCTGTGCCTCGGTGATCCGGCCCAGCCCGAGATCCATGCGCAACACCGTCGCGAGTGCGTCGAGATCGCTGCGATCGTCGTCGAGAAGCGTCAAGAGGTCGATCGCGGCTTGGCGATCGTCCGCTTCGCACAACAGCCAGAACAGCTCGTCGGCAATATCGAGGGGCTGCGCCGCGCGATCGAACGCGTTGCGGGTCTGCACGATCGCCTCGTCGAGCTTCCCCGATCGTCGCAGCGCACGTGCGAGATCGAGCCGCGCGTCGATCTGATCGGGATCCTGCTCGAGGACGATGCGGAGCTCCTTGATCTGATCGTCACCCGTCAGCCGCTGGGCCAATTTGTAGTGCCCGTCCGTCGACGTCGGCACCTTCGCCACCAACTGGCGCAGCTCCACCTCGGCCTGGCGATCATCTTTCTGCGCGATCGCGATCCGGACCAAGCCGAGATACGGCTTCTCGTCGCCGTCCTCGAGCTCGATCGATCGCCGATACGCGCGCGCGGCATCCGCCGGCTGATCCTTCTCGAGCAGCTCGCCCGAGACCAACCACACCTGCGAATGATCTGGCCACTTCGCTCGCGCATCCGTCATCACCGCATTCGCCTCGGGTACGCGCTTCGCCTTTGCCAACGCATGTGCGAGCTCGATCGCGAACGTGGGTTGATCCGGCGCTGCCGCGATCGCAGCTTGGAGCTCGGTCACCGCCGTCGCGTAATCCTCTTTGTAGATCGCGAACCGGCCGTTCAGATAATGCGCGTACGCGTCTTTACCCAACTGCCGCATCGGCACTGGCTGCGCGTGATGCGTACACGCGGCCAGCAGCAACAACGCGATCGCACGCTTCACAGGGGAATATTGCCGTGTTTCCGCGGCAGATTCGCCTGGCGTTTGTTCGCGAGCATCCGCAACGACCGCACGATCGTCCATCGCGTATCGCGCGGACGAATGATCTCGTCGATATATCCGAGCGATGCGGCCTTGTACGGATTCGCGAACGTGTCGCGATACTGCTCGGTAAATTTCGCCTTCGCTTCGGCGCGCGCTGCCGGATCGGCGATCTTGTCGAGCTCGCCCTTGTAGATGATGTTGACCGCGCCGTCCGGTCCCATCACGGCGATCTCCGCCGCGGGATAGCTCACGTTGACGTCGGCGCGAATGTGCTTGCTCGCCATGACGTCGTACGCGCCACCGTACGCCTTGCGCGTGATCACGGTGATCTTTGGCACCGTCGCTTCGGCGAACGCGTACAGGAGCTTCGCGCCGTGCTTGATGATGCCGCCGTACTCCTGATTCGTGCCCGGCAAGAACCCCGGGACGTCGACGAACGTGACGAGCGGGATGTTGAAGCAGTCGCAGAACCGGACGAAGCGCGCGGCCTTCGTCGACGCGTCGATATCCAAACATCCCGCGAGGTGTTGCGGCTGATTCGCGACGATGCCGACGGGCTTGCCCTCGAATCGCGCGAAGCCACACACGATGTTCTTCGCGTAGTCCTTGTGGACCTCGCAGAAGTTTCCATCGTCGACGACCGCCGTGATGATCTTCTTGATGTCGTACGGCTTGTTCGACTCGAGCGGCACGATCGTATCGAGCGCTGCTTCCGCGCGATCCGGCGGATCCTCGCACTCGGCGACCGGCGGATCCTCGTGGTTGTTGCTCGGCATGAACGAGAGCAGGTCGCGGATCCGCTCGATGCACGACAGCTCGTCCTCTTCGATGAAGTGCGACACGCCCGAGCGCGACGCGTGCGTCATCGCGCCACCGAGCTGCTCTTTCGTCACCTCTTCGTGGGTGACGGTTTTGATCACCTCGGGACCGGTGATGAACATGTACGACGTGCGATCGACCATCAGGATGAAGTCCGTGATCGCCGGGGAGTACACCGCGCCGCCCGCGCACGGCCCCATGATCGCGCTGATCTGCGGCACCACGCCCGACGACAACACGTTTCGTAAAAAGATATCCGCGTAGCCGGCGAGCGATTCGACGCCCTCTTGAATGCGCGCACCGCCCGAATCGTTGAGCCCGATCACGGGGCAACCGATCTTCGTGGCGAGGTCCATCACCTTGCAGATCTTTTGCGCGTACGCACCGGAGAGCGATCCACCGAACACCGTGAAGTCCTGCGCGAACACGCAGACCTGACGGCCGTTGACGGTGCCGTGGCCCGTGACCACGCCATCGCCCAAGATCTTCTGCTCCTGCATGCCGAAATCGGCGCAGCGATGCGTGACGAACTTGTCGAGCTCGACGAAGCTGCCTTCGTCCAACAGCGCCTCGATCCGCTCGCGAGCCGTGAGCTTGCCAGCCTCGTGCTGCTTCGCGATGCGTGCCTCACCGCCGGCGACCGCCGCCTTTTGCTCCATCTGCTCGAGTCGAGCGATCGGGTCTTTCACGGCGGCTACTGTAGCCATTTGTCCGTATAATTCGAGCGTGGCGAACGTGAAAGGAAGCGCGCTGACCTCGCGCGTCCTGTGGGTTCAGCTGGGGCACGGCGCCGGCGGAATCGACCGACTGAAAGCAGCACTCAACCCCACGTTGCGCGCGCAGCTCGAGACCGGGTTCTCGAAGGCAAATTGGTATCCGCTCGCCGATTTCATCGAGCTCAACGAGACGATCGATCGGGTGTTCGGGCGTGGCGATCTCGGGCTCGTGAAGCTGCTCGGCCGGTACAGCGCCGATGCGAATCTCACCACGATCTACCGACTGTTCTTCAAGGTCGGCAGCGTCCACTGGATCCTCGGTCGCGCCGTCCGGTTGTGGGGCGCGCACTACGACGCCGGCTTCTTCGAAGTCGCCACCCGCGGTCCGAAGGCAGCGGTCCTGCGGCTACGAGGGTTCCCGTCGCCGCATCGCGTGCATTGCCTCGCGGTCAGTGGCTTCGTCGAGCGCGCTCTCGAGCTGTCCGGTGGCAAGCGGCCGATCGTCGAGGAATCGAAGTGTCGAACCCGCGGCGACGACCACTGCCAGATGGACGTCAGCTGGGACTAAGGCCGATCGTCCGGCATGAACTGATCCCACGCCTCTTCGAGGTGCGATTGCAACGTGACATCGACGTGACCGACCGTGACGTGCGTGCCAACGAGCTCGAACGGTAGCGACTGCTTCACGCCGAGCACCGTGATGTCCACCGTGCCGCGAATCGGCGAATGCGAGCCATCCGTGCGCGTCATCTCGACGAGGTAGTTGCCGCGCTTCAGCGTCTTCACGGCGAGCTCTTCGCGTTCGTGCGACGTCGCATCGCCGACGAGCGTGTTCTGAAAGCGCGTGCCATCCGGCGCCACGAGCGTGATGTCGAGGTCCGCGCCTTGATCCCACGTCGCCTTGATCACGAGGTCACCACTCACCGCAGGCGCGAGCGGCGGCACCATCGCGGCCTTCTCGGCGGCGGCGCGTTCGGCATCCGACTTCATGCTGTCGATCACGATCCGCGCATCCGCTTCGCGACCGACCGCACGCAAGCAGCGCGCGGCAGAGCCCGCCGACATCGTCGAAAGGTTGATCGACGCGAGCGCGATGCGATGACCACACGCTTGCGCGAGCCGGCCGACGCGTTCGTACTGCGCGGCGATCCGCTCGTGCAGCGCCGCCTTGTCCGGATCCAGATCGACGAGCCCGGCGAGCGTACGCAGGCTGGTCTCGCGATCACCATCACGGCCCGCGAAATCGGCGAGGTAGTTCAACACCTGCGGGTCGAGCCGATCGCGATCCTGCCAGCGCAGCGCGATCTCTTTGGCATGCGCGAGGTCGCCCGAATACGACAGCGCTTGGACGAGCGCGCGATGCTTCTCGCGCGAATCCGGTGCGCCGGCGAGCGCTTGCTCCGACGCCGCGATCTCCTTCGTCAGCTCCGGCGCGACGCCACCGTAGTTGCCGATCGCACCGACGCGTTCCCACACGCGACGCATCGGAATCATCTGCTGTCGCCCGTGCCAGCGCGGCTCGACGAACGGTGCCGTGGCTTGAGGTGCGGTGGGCGGCGCGGCGGTCTTCTTGGCGGGCATCGTGGGCGTCGAGGTCGCCACGTTGTGCGAGACCGCGCCCGCACGTTCGAGCATCGCTCGGCGAGACGCCTCGACCGAAGCAAAATCTTTCGCGCTATCGGCCTTCGCAGCGGCGCCGTAGCCGTCGTTGGCATCTCCACCGGTCTGCGGCGTCGGCCCGGCTGCGGAAGCCGTCACTTCGTCGACAGCTTCATCACCGGTCCACGTCACACTCGGCTTGTGGCGATCGACGCCGAACGCATCGAACATCGCCTGCGACTCGAGCACCAGTAGCGAGGTCTCGCGCGACATCACGCCGTACGCTTGCGACAGCGCGACTTCCTGCACGCGATCTTCACCGCGACCGTTGCGCTCGAGCTGATCGATCGCGAGCGATGCCCACAACCGCGGCACGAACGCGTTCGCCGACGAGGATCCAGCAGCCAGCGTGATCGGATAGCGCTGCTCGTACGGTTGCCCGGCCACGGTACCGCGCAAGATCACGTCGCCTTGGACGGCGTTCGCGACACGTGCCGACAGCAACACCTCTTGGCCATTGCGAATCGACGGCAACACCGTCGGCGCGCTATCGGTCAGGCCTGCGGGCAACTCGATCGTCGCATCGCGCAGCGACGCACCGTACGTGGTCTCGAGCGCCGCCACGGCTGTCGACGTCGACGTCTGGCCCGGCGCCCACGTCACGAACGTACCGCCACCGCCGCGCGCGGCCGCTTGCAGCACGTGATCGTCGGCATCGGTGCCGAGCCCGATCGTGGTGACATGAACGGTCTTATCGGTCGCGAGCGCGTGCTCGACATCGGCCGCCTTGCGGAAGCCCGTCGTCGCGAACCCGTCACCGACGTAGATCACCCACTTCTCGCGTTGGTTATCCGTCAGCGCAGCCGCACCCGCACGGACGCTCGACACGAGGTCCGAGGCGCCGGCGATCGACCGCGCGCTCAACCACGAGGTCAACTGCGACGCACTCGACGACGACGGCGTGCGCGGCGCACCGAGCGATGCACACTCGCTATCGCACGCGAGCACCGTGAAGCGATCGCGGCGATCCATCTGCGCGATCAGCTGGGTCGCGAGCTCGGAGGCGTGCTTCCAGCGTTCGCCGACCATCGATTGCGAATCGTCGAGGACGATCGCGTAGTCGCGCGGCTTGTCCTCGGTCCATCGCGGCAGCTTCGGTTGCAACGCGAGCACCGCCGTCGGGCGCGCGTCACCGGCCACTTTGATCTGTGCGTCGATCACCTTCGGATCGATGCCGACGTTCTTCTTCGCGGCGAGCTTCGCGTCGGGCGCGACGGCCGCACCACCTTGGAACGTCCACGCACGGAGCTCGCCCGTGTTCTCCGGCTGGTAGTCGATCACGAGATCACCGCGCGGCACGAACCCGGCTTGCTGGAATGTCAGCTCGGTCCCACTACCGGTCATCGGATAGCTCGCCGTGCGCAGGTTCGTCGCACCACGCGCCTCGACGGAGATCGACATCTGATCCGCGACCGTCGAGCCATCGCTCGAGTGCGGCAACGGATAGACGTACTCGCGCGACTGTCCGCGCGGCGTCACGACCTGGGTGTACGAGATCGTGATCGTGCGCGAACCGTTCGCCGGAATCGGGAAGATCCGCAGCTCGAACTTGCCGCCGCGCTTCCAATCCAGCATCGCCGGATCGCGCCACGGACCGGGCACCCACACGATCTCTTCGCGCCGCGCGATCTGTTGCGGGCGAGCGCGATCGATCACGCCGTTCCAGATCTTCTGTGCGCGATTCTTGTCGACGAACGCGCCTTCGACCGGCTTGCCATCGACCTCGAGCGTGAGCCCGTCGATCTGCGCATCCGCCGGCAGCGGGAACTGATAGACGCCCTCGAGCTGCGTCGCCGAATCGTTGCGGAACACTTCCGTGATTTCGGTCCGCGCGATCGGACCCGAAATCTTTACACGCACGTCGTGTCTGGCCAGCGCGAGCTTCCAATCACGATCGCGCGATTCGCCCGGCTTGTACGCACGCAGCTGGCCGATGCCCGCCAAGCCCTCGCCATCTTTCGGCGGTGGCGTCAGCTCGGACCACTGCGTCCGCGCCGCACTGTTCACGACGGGGCTGACGGTCAGCGCGCCGTGATCGACGAGGCCTTCCTCGCCGGCACGCACGGTCTCGTGAGCGTTCGCCGACTTCAGCAGCGCTTCGCCACGCACGACTTGGATCGACGTGACATCCGCGGCCGCGGTCGCTTCGATCTTCGCGCCGACCAGATCGATCGTCGCGTTTGCCGTCGACAGCGAACCCTTCGCGATGTCCGCGACGATCCGACCACTCGTCAGCTTCAACTGCGCGCCGAGCGCGAGCGTGGTGCCGTGATCCAACACCAACCGCGAGCCATCGGCCATCTCGAACGATGCGCGCGTCCGCTCGTCGGTGATCACCTCCGCGTTCGCCGGAAGTGGATCGTTCACGCGCAGCGGCTGCGTCTTACCCGCCACGCGCACCATCACGCCGTCTTGCTTGTCGGCGGCGGCACGCGTGACTTGAACGAGCTTGCCGGCCATCGTCGGTTCGGCCTTGGCGGTCGTCGTCGGCGTGTCGGTGTGGTGCCGTGTCGCCGCGACATAGATCGTGCCCGAGGCCGCGATCGCCGCGACCGCTGCCACCGCAGGCAACTTCGATCGCTTCTTCTTTACCGCGATCACCGGCGGCGGAGTCGCTGCCTCGACGACGGGAATCCGATCGCTCGCACGTGGTGCTTGATCGAGCTTCGCCATCACGCGCGACAGCACGTCGCTATCCGCGTAGTCGTCGCCCGCATGCGCGAGCTTCGCGCCGAGCTCCTCGGCATCGTGCCGCGCATCGCGGCAGTCATCGCAGCTCGCGAGATGGTCGGCATGCCGTGCGATCACGGCGCGATCTCCGTCGACAATCGCCGACAGATCATCCTGAACTTCATCACATCGATTCGTCACGAGAAGCTCCTCCGCATCTTCGCGAGTGCCCGCGAAATGCGCTTTCTCGCCGCGGCTTCGTCGATCCCGCACGCCACCGCGATCTCGCGATGGGACAGGTCGGCGACATACCGCAGCACGAGCGCCTCGCGCTCGCTGGGTTTAAGAGTTTGCAAGGCGGCGCGTAGCTCGCGCGCTTCGACCTTCACCGAGTCATCGCGATCGATCACCGCGAGTGCGGTCTCGAGCCGATCACCCCGTTGCCGCAGCTCCAGCACGTGCGCGCAGACGTGGCGCGCGATCCCGCACAACCACGCCTTCACGCTGCCTTCACCGCGATACGTCGGCATCGCTCGATGCGCACGCAGCAATGTCTCCTGCACGACTTCGTCGGCATCGGCTTGCGAGCCGGTGAGCGCCATCGCGAGGCGACCGAGCACGCGCCCGTACGTTCGCGCGCACTCGCCGACGGCATCGCGGTGGCGCCCCGCGATGATCAGCTCGATGATCGGATCGTTTGGCGCAGGGACGTCCCCCACGGCGATAGCGGCTTGCATCTCGTTTCCCACGTAGGGACAGACGCGCGATTCGTGACCGCCGATCTGTTTAATTTTCTAAAACCGCGAATTAACCGATGAAAGCGCGCGTTATCACGAAAGCCAAGATCGCGACCAAGATCGCACCCACGACTAGCATCCACGGCTTGAACAGCATGCGGGACGGCGCCTTCTTCTGTTGGCTCGAGCCCGGCGCGGCGTTTCGCGGGTAGACCGGCCGCTCTTGCGGCGGGGCAGGTTGCGGTTGCGGCATCGGCATCTGGAGCGCCGACGGCGGACCCCAACCCGGATTGGCCATCCGCATCATCCCCGGCGCGGGCGACGGAATCGCGTGCGGCATCGGTTGCTGCGGCTGCATCTGCGCCAGCACAGGTGGTTGCTGCGGAATCGGCGCCGGCGTCTGCGCGGGAATCCCGGCGCCGCGCGCGGTGCCACCCGGGATGTTTTGCTGTTGTGCCGGATGCGATTGCGATGGCACGCCGGCGTGCTGTGCGACCGACGGTTGCGACATCGAGCTCGAGATCGGCGATGGCGTCGGCGTGTGTTGCTGCGCCGGATACGACTGCGATTGCTGCGGATACGACTGCGATTGCGACGGATACGACTGCGATTGCGATGGATACGATTGCGATTGCGACGGGTACCGCGCACTCGTCGGCTGACTGACCGATTGCGAAATCTCGGGCCCCGGCGTGCCACGCCCGCCGAGCGCACGCGTCTCGCCGGAGTCATCCGGCACACCCATCATGTTGTCGCGCGCGAGCGTTGCCGCGCCGGTAGTCATCCCAGACCCAGGGGGCGGCGCGGTCGGTTTCGCGGCGAGCTTGCCGTGCCGGGTGGACTGGACCGCCGGCACTGGTGGTGGTGCGGTTCGCGACGGCGGATCGCGCTGGAGCTGCGGTCGCGGCGTGTTCTGGCGCGCGCGTGGTTGGAACAGCCGCGTCTCGTCGTTCTGCCCGAAGCTCGTCGAGTTGCCGCCGATCGGCGTGACCGGCAGCGTGGTCGGCGGATCGTCGCCGAAGCCACCTTGCGTGCGCGCATCGCTGTCTTGCGATTCTTCGCCGAAGCCGCCGTCGAAATCGCCGAGCGGGCGCATCCGCGTGGCTTCGTCCGAGCCCGGGCGCGGGTGCTTGCGATTGACGGTCGCCGCGGGCGCTTCCGACGAATCGCGCGAGGCCTCGCGCAGGATCCGCATGTTGTCCGGCGACAGTTGGGCGAGGCGCGTCTCTTCGTCGTCGAAGCGATCGATCACTTCGCGCGCCGCGGTGCCGCTATCGCGTGCGCTGAACGCATCCGCCGTGTGGATCCGGATCACGGTGGCTTCACTGCCATCGAACTCGGGGATCGAGCTGATCCGTTGCGGCGGCACGCTCTCGCGATCCATCGCGATCGTTTGATCGATGATCTTCGCGAGCTCGTTCGACGGATCACCGACGGTGGAATCGAGCGAGTAGCGCAGCGCGCGCAGCTTTTCGCCGAACGAACCCGGCCCACCGTGCCGTTTCGTCTTGTCCTTCATCAGCGCCTGCAACAGCACGTCGTCGATCTGGCGCGGCAAGCGCGGATCGATCTCCGTCGGGCGCGGCACGATCGGATCGCGCACGGCACGCAGCGCTTCGAGATCGCCCAGATTCGAGAACAGCCGGCGCCCGCAGATCAGCTCCCACATCAGGATGCCAACGGAGAACACATCGCTGCGCGGATCGAGTTGCTCGTTGCGCGCCTGCTCCGGCGAGATGTACGCGAACTTGCCGCGCACCGCACCGCCACGCGTCGCATCGGATTCCGCGCGCTTCGCGATGCCGAAGTCCGTCAGCTTCACCTCGCCCGCGCGCGACACGAGCACGTTCGACGGCGACACGTCGCGATGTACGAGCCCCATCGGCTTGCCATCGGGACCGCGCGACGTCACCGCATGCTCGAGCGCTTCGCAGATCTCGGCGCCAATATGCAACGCCACGTCGAACGGCAACCGCGCGCGGCGTTGCTCGAGCATGCGCTGCACGGAACCGATGTCCTTGCCATCGACGTACTCCATGACGAGGAAGTACTGGTTGTCGTCGCCCAGGCCGACGTCGAAGATCTGGACGATGTTGCGATGCTTGAGCAGCGACAACACCTTCGCTTCGGCGATCAACAGTTGGACGAACCGCCGATCCTGCGACAGGTGCGGAAGGATGCGCTTGATCGCGACGGGCTTCTGGAAGCCGCCGGCAGCCACGGCCTTGCCGCGGAAAATCTCTGCCATGCCGCCGACGCCGATGCGGTCGAGCAGCTCGTAACGCGTCACTGCCTCGGAATTTACCATGATATCAACGCGTGAGATGGACGCGATCGCGACACTCGTCGACGGTGCGCTCGCGGAGGGCCTCGGGTCCGCGGTCGCCGTCTCCGTCGGAGATGCCGGACGCGAGGTATTTCGGCTCATACGTGGGACCACACGCAGGGTTCCGGATCGCGGCCAACCTGTCACCGAGCGCACGATGTGGGACCTCGCGTCGCTGACCAAGCCGATGTCGACGGTGGCCATCGCGATGCAGCTGGTCGCCGCCGGTCAGCTCGATCTGACCACACCGATTCGACGCTGGTTGCCTGCCTCGGCCTCACCGCATTCGGTGCGACACCTGCTCGGACATGCAGCTGGGTGTATTGCCCACGTCGAGTTCTTTCGGTGGTTACGTGGGTCGCGTCCGACCGACCCGCGATCGGCGTTGGTCGAGCGCGCGCAACAGGTGCCGATTTCGGATCAAGCGCCGGTCTATAGCGATCTCGGGTTCATCCAACTCGGGCGGATCGTCGAGCTCGCCGCGGAACGTCCGCTGGAGCAAGCGTTCGCCGATTTCGTCGGTGGTCCGCTCGGCCTAACCGCACGGTTCGCGCCGGAGCCGATCCACGATGCGGTCGCGACGGAGATCGACGAACGCGGCGTGGTCACCGGCCTCGTTCACGACGAGAACTGCTACTACGGCGGGCGCGTGTGCGGGCACGCGGGTCTGTTCGGATCGATCGACGATGTCGCGAAGTTCGCGGCGGCGATGGTCGGCGATCGGTTTCCGGCGCGCGATCGCTTCTTCACCGACGCCCCCACGGACTCGACGTGGCGATTGGGTTGGGACACGCCGTCGCACACGCCGGGCATCTCGCAGGCGGGAGATCTGTGGCCGCGGGTCGGCGCCGTCGGTCACACCGGATTTACGGGCACGTCGTTCTGGCTCGATGGGCCGAATCGACGCTGGTGCATCGTGCTCGCGAATCGCGTCCATCCGACGAGGTTCGGGACGACGGCCGATCGGATCAAAGCCCTGCGCCGCGCGATCGGCGACGCCGCCGTTAACGCTTTCCGTTCTTCTTCTTCGTAGCCGCAGTCACTGCGCCCGGCGCGCCGAACATCGGATCGACTCCCGTCGCCGCGCAGGCCCACAGCGCGATCACGATCGCGAGATCCGCGAGCGCGCGCCGGCTCATCGATGCCGGAATCACGAGACCGTACGTCTCGGACACGAAGCGCAGATCGCGCAGCACGCGCGCGACCTCGTCGCGATGCACTTCACCATGCCAGTACACGACGCGTGTGGTGAGCAGCTCCGCGTGACGGCGCAGGAACTCACCCATCGATAGCGGCTCCGTGATCCGCACCGACGGTGGCTTGCAGATCACGAGTAGATCCTCGAGGTACTCGTTCCAGTGCGCGGCGAGCCGGCGATTCTCCGGCCGGCGGAGAAACTTCACGCGCTCGACGGAAAAGTCTGCCTTCACGGTGATCCGGAACCGCGGCTTCACGGCCATCAGGTCGTAGAGCACCGGCGGCTCGGTCTTCGAATAATCGGTGTCGTGGTACATCCACCACTTCCGCAGCTGCGGCCACGTGCGGATCTGCAGCACCGGATCCGAGTTCGAATCCACGATCACGAACCGATCGCCTTCGCTGCGCAGCACCGTGATCCAGTGCGTCCACTCGTCCACGCACAGGAGCACCGGCATTTGCTCCTTCAGGTACTTCACGAGCAGCTTGCGCGCTTGATCCGGATCGCTGCGCCGCTCGAGCACGAGGTCGCACTCGAATTCGCGCGCCGCGCGGGCGAGCTGGATCTCGTCCGTGCCGGACCACCAATGGGTCTTCGCGGTCTGCGCGACGTGCGCGAGATCGACCATGCGGCCGAGCGCGAGCAGCGCGTGTTTCAGCGCGGAAGGTCCGCACGTCCACTCGTTGGGTTGCGGGTAAAAACCCGGACCTACAAGGGACTCGGCCACGAGCGCACTCTAGCGCGTCCGAATCGCTCCCGTGATGGGCGATCCCGGCCATTTAAGCGCAAAAATTCTAGTTATTTACGTGCCACTGCCAGCGACGACCCACCTGGACAGAATCCCGGGGATGAGCCTCGATCAGTCGCTTCCAACGGTCGAAGGCCAGGCCGTGTTCCGACCCGACCGACGCCTGCGCGATCGCCTCTAGAAGGAACGCGCGCTGGTCCTCGAAATGGTCCGGAGTCCAAGCAATTTCAGCTACATCGAGCTGCGTTTTGACGTCGGCCCGCTTCTCCAACCAGTCCACGAGCTCTTTTTCCCAACGCGCTTTCGCGAGGGGACGAGCCTTTTCGGCCGTAGCTCTCAGCATCTGCGCCGCAACGTCATCGGAGACCAGCAACTCTGCGCTGGCGCCCAACCGCTGATTGGAAAACACGACCATCTCCGGCAGACCCTACGGGGCGGGTGTGACAGTTCGGCGTCAGCGTTCGATCAACGGCGTCACACCTTCGCGAACAATCGTCATCGCCAGCCCCAATTGGTCCAACAACCGAGCGCAGGTGACACACGGATCGACCGGGACGTCGGGTTCGAACAACGGGCCTTCGTTCGCGATCTGGATCGCGCCCGGGCCGAGCTCGTCGAGCGGGCGCTCCAATTCGAGGAAGGCCGAGAGCGCGTGGGCGAGGGCGCAGCGTCCGGGCGGGACGAAGCCTTCGGGCAGCTCGTTTCGCGACAGGCGATCGATCCAATCGATCATGTACGCATCGAACGACGCGTAGATCGGCGCGACCAAGCCGACCGCGCGCGCGTCGATCCAGATCTCGCCGTTCGGGGTGATCAGCGCGGCGTAGCCACAACCCAGATGCGCGATCGGCAGCGCGTGATCGAACGCGGTCACGCCACGCGGTGCGGCGATCGGTTGGATTCGATCGAGTGGCAAGAGGCCGTAGTACGGGCCGACGCCACCGCCGCTGACGTTCTTCGCGAACGCGCGCAGCTCGGTTGGCAAGTCCGCGCGATCGATCGGTGGCAGCGCCTGATACCGATGTCGCTTCGCGCCGAATCGCTTCGCGTTGGGATCCGCGGCGGCTAACGCGGCGAACGATTCACGTAGGGTGTCGTGGAGCTCACTCACCGAGGATCGTCACCGTGATCGTGCGGGTGTGCGGCGCCGTGCGGTGCTCCCACAAATACAAGCCTTGCCAGGTGCCGAGCAGGAGCTTGCCGCGCGCGATCGGGATGCCGATCGAGCTTTGCGTCAGGATCGATCGGACGTGCGCCGGCATGTCGTCCGGGCCTTCGTCGTCGTGTTTGAAGATCGGATCTCCGTCGGGAACCAGCCGCGCGGCAAACCGTTCGAGATCCTCGCGTACCGTGCGATCCGCATTCTCGCAGATGATCAACGACGCGCTCGTGTGATGGATGAACACGGTCGCGAGCCCGTCGGCGAGCTTGCTCTCGCGCACGATCCGATTCACGTCGGCCGTGACGTCGTACGTGCCGCGCGCCTTCGTCGACACGGTGAGCTGATCGCGATAGTGGAGCACTCCGCGCTTTATACTTCAGGCCAGGCCGATCGCTAGCAACGCCGCCACCGCGACGACCACCGCGACCGCGATCACGATGATCGGGAACCTCTTCGACGGCGGAGGCTCGCCCAGCGGGTGCGGCAAGTACACGGTGTGCATGCCGATCGGCATCGCACCTGACATCACCGCGATGTCGCCGCCGAACGGAGGCAGAGAAATTCGCTCGAGCGCCGCGAGTGCGTACGCCGCCGATGGCACGCGATCGTCCGGATCCTTGACGAGCAGCTTCGCGACGAGCGCGTCCAGCTCCTGCGGCACGTGCGCGTACTGCGAGAGCCGAGGCGGGGGTTCCTCGAGGTGCATCCGCACGACGCCGATGCCGGTCTCCGCGAAGAACGGCGGCCGCCCGGCGAGCATCTCGAACAGCATCACGCCGAGCGCGTACAGATCGCAGCGCGCGTCGACATCCTTCAGCGATCGGCACTGCTCCGGCGCCATGTACGTGGGCGTGCCGAGGATCGTGCCGCCCTTGGTCTCTTTCTTCGCACCGAACCGATCGGTGCCGAGCTTCGCGATGCCGAAATCGAGGAGCTTCACGCGGATCGCACCGGGCGCACTCGGATCGCGCACGAGCACCACGTTGTCCGGCTTGAGATCGCGATGGATCACGCCGGTGATGTGCGCCGCGTCGAGCGCTGCGAGGATCTGCTGCGCGATGATCTGCGCGATCGCGGGATCCAAGCGCCCACCCGATCGCATCACGAGCTGGGTCAGCGATTCGCCCTGGAGATACTCCATCGCGATCCATGCCTGCTCGTTTTCGAGTCGACCGAAATCGAAGACATCGACGATGCCGACGTGATGGATCGCCGACGCGGCCTTCGCCTCGTGGAAGAACCGATCGACGACGACTTCATCCATCGTCCATTGCGGCAACAGGACCTTCACCGCCGCCGGCGAACCGAGCACCGTGTGCTCCGCGCGATAGACGACGCCCATACCGCCTTCGCCGATCTGATCGAGCAAGCGGTATTTGCCGACAACGCGCCCGAGCACGTCCGTAGCTTATCGCCCCGGCGGCGCTGCTTCCAAGATGGCCGAGCCAGCTTGATCACTCGCGACCAAGATCGCGAACCGATCCACGCGATCGAGCTCGTCCGTCGACAACGTCGCGTAATCGAACCAACCGCGCAGATCCGTGTAGCCGTCTTTAAAGAACGTCACATTGCCGCCCTGCTGGCGCGCGTAGACCTTGATGTACGTGGCCGCGAGTGGCGCGCGATCGGACGCCCTCACGACCCGGACCTGCCCGTACTGATGCGCGATGTTCGGCGCGAGGTCGTTCGCGTAGTGGATGCGCGCTTTTCGGAGGCCCGCACCGACCGCTTCGACGACGACGTTCTTCCCGCGCAACTGTGCTGGCCACGGAACGCGCTGTTCCGCCGACGGTGCCGTCACCTGCTCGCGATGGCCGGGCTCGATGTACGAGAACCGCGACACGTCGCTTTGCACGAACGGTTGGCGCGAGAACAACAGCTCGACATCCATCTCGAAGTAGCGCAACTCGATCGCCTGCACGTGTTGTTGATGGATCACCACGCCATCGCGATCGACGGAGATCTCGAATGTCGGCTGCGTCGCCGCGAGCTCCGATTGCTGTTGCGTGCGCGAGTCCTTGTCGACGGACTTCGCCGCGCCACCGGCGAGCTCGTCGAGCATCTGTGCGAGCGCCGCGAAGCGATTGCGCCAGCGATCGACCGGATGATCGACGTAGCTGCCGATCAGCTCGCGCGCACGTGCCGGATCTCCGGCAAGGCACGCGGCATACGCGGCGAGATACGCGTGCTGCATCCGTTCGGTCACGGATCCCGGTTGCACGCGACCGAGCGTGTACAGCGCCGCGTCGACGCGATCTTGTGCGGTGAAGTAGCTCGTCGCCGCCAGGAGGTCCTCGGTCGTCGGCGCCGGTCGATGCGCCACGAGCTCCAGGAACCGCGCGTACTGCGCCGCAAGCCCTTCGTTCAGGATCCGCAGCTTCGGCCCGAGCTTGTGCGCACGCGCGTTCGTGAGCGGCGCGTATTCGAGGTGCTCGTACGCGCCCGTATCTTCGGCGTCGCGCTCGATCATCTCGAGCACCGGGCCGGCATCCCCGAGTTGTTGCTGCTGCGCGCGCAGCCACGTGACGATGCGCGGTTGATCGCGATGCGCGAGCGCGTAGCCCCACACCGTGGCGTCGTAGAACCGGCGGCCCTCGAGCAGCTGGAGGATCGCTTCGTAGCCCGTGCGATCGCGAAGTCGCCAATAGATCTTCGAGAGGTCGAGCTCGGCCAGGTTTGCCGTCAATAGGTACGCGAGCACGGCCGCGAGCTCGCCGTGTTGCGAGATCCACGGCCACGACGTGGTCGCGTCTTGCGTCACGCCTTCGGGCGTCACCACGATCGGCATTGCCGGAGCCGCGGCCACGATCTGATCCAGCCGCGAGACATGGACCGGGAAGTGACCGAACGTACCGGCCGCCGGGAAGTAGAAGCTGACCTCGTGGCCGTGCGCTGCGTACGGCTCGAGCAAGATGTCGACGGTCTGCGTGGTCTGCGCGCCTCCGACGGCGATGCTGCCGCGCGGGATCTGGATCAACGCGGCCACGCGCTGGCGCGAGCTCGTCGGATTCGCGACCACGATCAGGCACGTGTAGACCACACCGGCCGCGAGCTCGGTCACGTACTTGTCGACTTGCTCGCCATCGACCCAGCGATAGCGATCGTCGGTCCGCACGAAGCTCTGACCGACGATCAACGGCGTGGTGCTCGGCTGGAGCTCGCCGTAGACGAGTTGGGACAAACCGGCGAGCGCGTTGCTACCGGCCTTGATCGTGAGACCGCCGCCGGCTTGCGTGTACTCGTGCTTCGCCGTCGTGAACGGTAGATCGATCACCGCGAGCGCGCACACCATCTCGGCGAAGCTGCCCGTCGCGAGGCCGAGCCACGGCGACAAGAAGCTGCCCGTCGTGTGGTTCGCGAAGTCACGCCACAAGCGATGTGCGGCGATCATCGACGCATCGCTCTGCTGCGGCGTGCGCTGGAACCAGTTGTGTTCGGCGAGCTCCTGCGTCTTGTCCTGCGGGCGGAACATCGGCGCCTGCGCTTCACGGCGATCGAGATCCTTCCGCATGTACTCGGCGTCCATGTAGTCGTCGGACGACTCGGCCTCTTCTTTGGCCATCAGCTCGTCGGCGTCGCGCTTCTTCGCCATCTTCGGCGCCGCCAGGCGAGCGCGCGAGGCCGGTGCGGGAGCTGCGGACGCCATCGGCATCTGCGGAGGACCGCCGAACGGCATCGCCATATCGGCCATCACGGTCGCGGCCTTCTCCTGTTCGAGTTGCATCTCGTGCAACTCGCCGCCTTCGAGCGAGCTCGCGCCGAGCAGGGCGTCGACGAGCCGTGTGTCACCGCTCGGATCTGGCGGGATGATCGCGACGCGATCGCCGAGGATGCGGACGAGCGCGGGCTCGATGCGGAGCTTTCGTGCCAAGAGCGCGAGCTCGAACGCGTTCAGTTGCTCGAGCTGACCCGGTTCGAGATAGGGCGCGAGATTCGCGTCGAGCAAGTAATCGTCGATGAACGTCTTCGTTCGCTTGTTCGCGAGATAGGCGCGCACCACGCCGTCGAAGAACGGCCGATCCTTGAAGTACAGGAACAGGTGCAGCTCGTGGCACGCGTGCTTCGAGTAGCGCATCCGGCGATCGCTCTCCGACAGTGCGTTCCAGGTCGCCAGCCACGACCACTCGCGCAAGGTCGCGTCGTCGCGCAGCGCGAGCAGATACGAATGCGCGCGCTCGATCGTGTCGATCAGATGGACCTTCGCGGTCGCGAGGTCTCGAATCTCGAGCGTTTCACCGGCGCGCAGCGGTTGGATCTTCTTCGCCTGCGACGCGTGACGCGCGGGATCGAGCGCGAGCTTCAAGCGCAGATCGCGCGGCTCGAGCGGTTGCTCCGGCAGGTACGCGTTGCGGGTGGTCGCGCCTTGCGGATCGTCGACGATGATCGTGACCGCGGTCGCGTGACCGAGATCCGGAATCGCGATGCTCACGGCACCGTTCACCGGAACGAGGTTGGCGAACACCGCCGGTGGCTCCGGCAAGAAGTCATAGCCGACGTACGCGAGGTCGTCGTAGCCACCCACACCACCACGTGGACCACCACCGCCGTAGCCTGGCATCGCGGGAGCTTGCGCGGGCGGCGGCGGCGCGAATGCACGACCGGCCTTGGCATCCTGCACGCTCGTCGACGTGGCGCGCCGTGCCCACGGATTGAGCAGCAGCGACGGCTTGTCGAGGAGCAGGCTCGGATAGCGGCGCTGGGTCCGGCGATCGAGCACGTAGCGATACTCGTCGCCGAGCTCGCGTCCGATCACGTACGTGACGCCGCGCAACGGATCCGCGTGGAACCGCCGCGATGCGCGCACGTTCCACAGCGCGGTGATCTGCGTCGGTGCGAATCGCGTGGCGATCACGTGGACGCGTGTCTGCGGCGTGATGTCCGCGAGCTGGATCACGAGCGACGTATCGATCGTGATCGCGGCGATCGTCGGCGGGCGCGGCGTGAGATCCGCCGTGAACGTGCGCGCGAGCGCCTGGTTCTGTGCCACGCCGATCGCGGCGATCACGATGATCCGCCAACGCATGCCCGGGACGCGCAGGTGGTACTCGCCTTCGGGGAGGCCTCCGATCCGGATCGCGCCTTCGCTCGCAGTGATCGCGGCTTCCTTCACGTGCCGGCGCGGAACGTTCGCGCGCAGCTCGACCAGCGACATCGCGCGGATCAATTCGGCCGACGTGCGCTGCGCCGGGATCGGAATCACCGCATCACTGCCGGCGACGATCACGAGATCGGTATCGGCATTCGTATCGTCGTCGAAGCTCCAGGTCTGGGTCATCGACCCGAACGTCGCTTGGAGCTTCGTACAACCGGCGAGCTCGCCCAATTCGACGCGGCCGCGCGCATCCGTCGCGAGCTCGTAGTTCATCTGCATGATCGCCCAGCGATGCGTGAGCGACAGCGTGATCGTGCGTTGCGCACGCGGCTCGCCGGACTTGCCGAGCGCCGACAGCACGTAGCCGCCCTTCGTGCGCGCGAGGTACAGCGCTTCGGTCGCGTTGGAGCCGTACATGTTCGCGATCTGCAGCGACGCATTCGCGGCGAGGCCAAGATCCTGTTGCGTCGAGATCTGGCGCACGGTGCCGCGCACGGCGACCGCGACACTCGCGACGTCATCGCCGAGCGGGATCTCGAGCGAGGCCGCGACGTGATCTTCGAGGACGAGCGGCTGGCTCTTCGTGGTGGTCACGCCGTGGCGATCGGTGAGCGTGACGTCCCAGCTCGGGCGCTCTAGCAACGCGAGCGACGCCGGCTGATCCTCGGCGTAGAGCTTCACGCGTGCGATCGCGACCGCCGTGCGTCCAGCCGTGAACTGCTGGCGATCGACCGCGAGGTGGAGATCGAAGCGATAGCGTTCGTTCGCGAGCGCGATGCCGTCGACGCGGACGAGATCGCCGTGCATCAGCAGCATCTTCGCGGTGCGGGTCTGCGCGAACGGGATCGCAAACGTGCCGCGCTCGTCGGCGACGTATTCGCGTTCGTTGATCCACGCGCGCGCGCCGGGCAGCGGCCGCGCTTGTTCGTCGAGAACGCTGACCACGGTCCCCGCGGCACCGACGCGCGTCGCGTAGCGCAGCCGGCCCTTGTGGATCAGCGCGCGCGACGACATCCCGTTGCCGATCAGATCGATCACGTACACGCCGGGACGCGCGCACATCGGGAGCTCGATCCGGCGGCGCACGCGACGCACCGGTGGTTCGGCATATTTCAGGACGATCTCGTGCGATGCCGCGAGTCCGTCGAGGTCGAGATCGATCCCGACCGGATTCTTCATGTGTGCGAAGTACGCGAGCGGATCGATCCGGAACACCTTCACGACCAATTCCGGAACGTGCTTGACCTCGACGTCGAGCACGACCGGCTCGTCGGCGGCGAACTGGATCTTGTCGTGAAGCGACCACGCGAGCTCGACGCGTTCGCGAATCTCCGCCGCGCGCGCGGGACCGAGCGTCCGCGTCGCGCTCTCGCTATCGCCACTGCCCGAGAGCAGTTGCGCTTCGGCGATCACGGTATCGAACCAGCTCGCTTCGAGATAACGCGCGAATTGCTGCGCGTTCGCGAGCCGGCGCTCGAGCAGATCTTTGATCAGCGCTTCTTCGTTCGGCGCGGCGCCAAGACCGGTCACGTTCGAATAGTCGAGCGCTTGCACGTATGAATCGCTCGGGAGGTTCTTGTGCGTGATCGCGTAGTGGGTGTTGCGCGGGAGCTCGAGGTACTGCGCGAACAGCACGTCGTCGACGAAGTCGCGCCGCCGTAACGCATCGAGCAGGTGTGCGAGGACGTGCGCTTTCAACGAGCTCGCGCCCGCGCCCAAGCCTTTGACGAACGACCACAGCTCGCCGAGATAGGTCTCGCGCGCATCGCGATCGACGCCGAGATCGACGGTGCCGATCGGCCGCATCCGCATCACGACGAATTCGATCCACCGCGCCTGCGTGCGGATCTCCGGCATCTGCTTCGCGAGCTCGTGCAGTTGATCGAGCGTGAGCTGACCGTGGATCCGCAGTTGTCCAAACTGCGCGGGCCGCTTGTCGAGATCCGCGACGACGAGCCCGATCAACGCGGGATGCGTCGTGTGATCGATCTTCTGCAACAGCGCGCGCCGCTGCGCCGAGCCGAGCTCCATGCCGAGCAGCTCGTACAAACCTTCGTACGTGACCTGACCGAGATCCGAGCTGTAGTCGCGCGCGCGCACGAGCAGCTCCGCACCATTCCACTGACCGGGCAAGAGGCGTGTCGGTCGCGTGGGATCGACGGTGCGCGCTTCCGGCTCGTGCCAGTGCTGGACGCCCAACCAATCGCGCATCTCGTCGGCGGCGGCGTTCGGATCGCGGACGACGCGATACATCAGCTGGCGCAATTTCAGTCGGCGATAGTTGCCGTTGTTGCCGTGCCGGTTCGGCCACACGTCGATGATGCGATCTGCCTCGTCGAGCGCGCCGCGATGTTGGGCGTGCAACGCGGTGTAGTAATCGCGATCCTCACTACCGGGCAGTAGGGTTTCGCGCGCCGCATTGCGATCGTCGGATAGAGCGAGGGCCTCCAGGATCTCCAGGTCCATCGCGCAATCGTAATATGTAGTAGGGTCGGTGCCATGACGCGGTGGCTGATCGTGCTCGTCTCGTTGACGGGAGTTGCGATCGCGAAGCCCAAACGTCACGCGCACGCCGACAACATGCCGCGCGGTTGGTCATGGCCGCCGAATCGCGAGATGGAAGCGCAAGCGAAGGCGTGCGAAGCCAAGCTCGACGAGCTCGGCGTGTCCTGGAAGTCGGCGAAGCGCGAAGGGCACATCGTCGATGCGGTGACGATTCCCGAAGGCGCGCTCGGCGGGATCCAATACATCGCCGAGTACAAATCGAATATTCCCGTGATGGACTGCCAGCTCGCGCTCGCGCTTGCCGAGATCGCGCCGCGGTTGTGGGATGCGGGCGTGCGCGAGGTTCATGTCGGCTCGACCTATCGGTGGAGCAACATCCGGGTGGACGGCAAGACGAAGAACATCTTGTCGCGTCACGCGCTCGGGCTCGCGATGGACGTGGTGTCGTTTGTCGATGCCGATGGGCGCGAAGCGGTTGTTGCCAAGGATTACAAAAAGGGCGACGAGCTGCTGCTCGATATCGAGCACGCCGTGAACGATTCGGGAATCTTCCGTACGGTCCTGACGCCGAAGAACGATCCGAAATCACACCACGACCATTTTCACCTCGAAGCGAACCCCGATTACGGCGATCCCGACGACAAGCCCCGGTCCTAGCCGTAATTGCACTTGAATTGCACACGCGCGGGCGTACAGTCGGACACAGATGGCGAAGAACCTCGAAGAGCTGCGCAGTGCAGTTCGCGATAAGGGCCTTCGGGCCACGCCGTCGCGTCTCGCGGTGCTCGAGCTGTTGCGGACGTCGGACACGCCGATGTCGCACGGGGATGTCGCCGATCGGCTCGCGAACCAAGCGTGGGATCGCGCCACGATCTATCGCAACCTGACGGACCTCGCGGAAGCTGGGCTCGTGCGGCGAACGGATGTCGGCGATCACGTGTGGCGGTTCGAAGCGGTCTCCGGCGAGCACGCGCAGAACCAGCATCCTCACTTCGTGTGCACGGAGTGCGGCACCGTCGAGTGTTTGCCCGAGCTCGAGCTCGCGATCAAAGCCGCGCCGCGGTCGAAGCCGCCGCGTGCCGTCAAGCAGCGTCAGGTCGAAGTCCACGTGCGTGGTCTATGCGATGCCTGTGCATAGTCCTCGCGCTCGCCGGCTGCTCGGCGAGTGACGATATTCCGTCGCCGCTGATCTCGGGCGTCGTGCCGGATCATGGCTCGCCGGGCGCGGTCGTGATGCTGAGCGGCTCGTACTTTTGTCAGCGCGGAGATAACGGGCAGGAGGATCCGACCTGCGATGCGCCGGGTGTCGTCGATTTCGGCACGGTGCCGGGAACCACGACGACCTGGGCGGATGACGCGATCATGGTCGAGGTCCCGCACGCGGCGACGGGTGAGGTCGATATCAGCGTGAGTGCGGACGGACGGTTCTCGAATTCGGTCTCGTTCACGATCGAGTAATCAACGCCACTCGAACGTCATCGGATACGTGACGTCGACGGACTTTTTCACGGCGGGGAACTGGATCTTCAACGCCACGTCGGTCACGCACTTTTCGACACCGGGATCCATGTTCCCGGTCGTGTTCACTTTCGTGACGTTGCCCGACGGCGTGATCGTGAACATCAGGCCCACGTTTCCGGTGATCGCGGGATTCACGAGCAGCTCGTGCTCGTAGCAGAGCTGGAAGTTCGCCGAATTTTTGTTGAGGTAACGCGTGACCACTTCTTGGTCGATCGCGTTGTTCGACAGCTCCGGTTTGCCACGCGTGATCTTCGGCGCGCCCAACTTGCCCGGCGGCGGCTGCAGCTGTTGCTGCTCCGGCGGCGGCGCATTGTTGCTTCCGCTGATCACGGCATTCTCGACGAGCACGGGGTGCGCAAGCTCCGGTGCGGGTTGTGGAGGCGCCGTTGCTTCGGTGCCGCTCGTCGGCGGAGCCTCGGCCTCGACCGGCCCAGCGGGTGTATCCGCGGTTTTAGCCGCAGCGCCACAACCTACGAACAGGAGTGCGAGAAGGACGGGCTTCACGGGGTTACGTGAATGCAGGCCTCGTACCACGCGACACCTAGCCGTTCGTCCCGGACCACGACCCAGACCTGAACATCCTCGGGACCATCCAGATCCTCGGCATAGGGGGCGGTGTAATCCGTGAACAGTGGCGCGAGATTACCGAACGGATCGTGCCCGCCACCGGTGTTGCCATCGGAGAGGTCTCCGTCGGTAATCGTCCACTGATACGTAATGCTTTCAGTGAGCGTTTCACCACCACCGCTCAGCGTCGGCGCCACATAGGTTTCGCGCACCCCATCCGGTTCGACCGGCGTGAGGCGAATTTTCTGCCGCGGGGTGACCTCGAGCTTTTGCGCGTTCGGGGCATCGCAGGCGTTCAACGCGACGGGTTGCGGGTTCGTCATGTCCGCGTTCGGATCGCTCGCGACGAGGCCCGCCATCGTCGGGTTGTGATTCTGCGTGACCTCGACGGGGATGTTCGGCATGAGGCGCAATGCTTTCTCGGCGACGATGTCGTCCGCCGGATCTGCATCCGCACCACCGACGGTGAGGAGCGCGCTGTAATAGATGCCGCCGAGCCCGTGATACTGGTCGTTCTTCAGCGACGTGAGGACGGTTGCCTCGACCTTGTCGTCGGGTTGGATGTCGAGGCAGAACGGCGCCGCGTCGAACGGATCTGGATCGGGCTGGATGCCGGTCGCGATGTCGTACGACATGTAATCGGTGTCGCAACGATCGTCGGTATCGGTCACGCACAGCGTCCACGTGTAGCGGAGCGAGCGATCGAACTGGCGATCCGAAACCAACGCGCAGACGTGGGTCGGCATGACCTGCGCGAACAACGCGGTGAAGTCGGGGTTCTGGAGATCCTGACCGGTCACGTCGATGACTTGCTCGGGCGGATCGGCGGTGATCGCGAGCACGCGCGTATCGATCACGACGTTCGGATCTTGGAACGATCCGCACGCGGCCATGAAGATCAACGCGTACTTCACCACGTGCCTTTGACTCCCAAGTCCGGAATGATCGGGAACGAGCTGATCGGCGAACGCTCGCGATAGCGATAGTCGTATTGATACGCCTCGACGTTCGTGATGTTGAGGGCGTTGATCACGTCGAGGTACACGCCGAAGCTCCAGCGTTCGAACAACCAGTCGTGCTCGACGCGAAGATCGAGTTGGTAGAACGTGGGATCGCGGACCGAACGCACGGCGCCGCGCACCGGGACGTAGACGCCGCTATCGGCATCGTAGGTCGCGCCGATGATCGGCGTTTCGGGCCGGCCACTCGCGAGCTGGAACTTCGCGCCGAGCTCGAAGCCACCGCCGGGCTTGTAGCTCGCGACCGCGTTCAACACGTGCGGTTGATCGAACGTCGTCGGCGTCCAATCACCGTCGGGGTGGCGGAGCTCTCGCGCGCGAGAATACGTGTACGAGAGCCAGCCGTAGAGCTTCTCGGTGATTTCGCGCTTGATGATCGCTTCGAACCCGTACGAGTAGTTGCGCGCTTCGTTCGTGAAGTTGACGTACGACAGCGAGCCGTCGGCGTTCGTGGTGACGTCGTCGGAGAAGATCACGAGGTTCGAGCGCGCGACGTAATAGATCTCGCTGTCGATCGACCACACGTGATCGGGGTTCCACTCGTAGCCGAGGCCGTAGTGCATGCCGTGCTCGAGCTGGACTTGCGGGTTGCCGAACCGCCGGTCGAGCGCCTCGGGTTGCGGCGGTTGCGAGAACCGGCCGACGTAGCCCTTGATCGTCCATTGATCGCTGAGCTTGTAGCGCGCGGTGATACGCGGATCGACGGAGTCGCGATACACGCCGTCGAGCACGTACTCGTCGAACCGCAGCGTGGGCACGAGCTTCAAGCGATCCGTGACATCGATGCCGAGATCGACGTACGCGCCCATCCCGAACAGCACCGAGCCGCGAAACACTTGGCTCGATGCAATGTCGACACCCGCGGTATCGACGAGCGAATCGTCGACGGGAACAAGCGCTTGATAGTGGGTGACGCGCGATAACAGATCCAGGCCGGTATCGATCGTGAAGCGCGGCGCGAGGTGACCCTTCACGCGCATGCGATACGAGAAGTCGTCGTTGACCACGCCGACGCTCGTGAACGGTCCGGCGGATTGCGCCTGCGCGGCATCGAGCGTGATCGTGTCGCGGCCCCACGCCGGCGTGATCGTCAGCTTGAGATCGCCGTTCATCGGCCGCTCGTAGGCGCCGATCACGCGCAGGAACTTCACGGACGAATCGAGGTTCTGCGACACCGCCGCGTCGGGATCCTGGTTCAACACATGGAGCGAGTCGGAGCTGCCGATCACCATCAGCGACGCGCGGCCCTCTTCGTGGAGGTTGTAGTCGGCGCGCGCTTGATAGTCGTAATAGATCGGCGTGACCACACGTTGTGCGCCCTTCGCGGGTTCGGGCAAGACGAGCCCGAGGAACGCATCGATGTACGAGCGCCGGCCCGCGACCGCGATCGTCAGATCGTCGGTGATCGGTGCGCGGACGTAGCCGCCCGCGTCGAGGAAGTCGATCTTCGCCGAGCCGTGGATGCCATCGGACTTCGTCGGGCGGCTCTCGAGTGCGACGGCGCCGCCGTGATGGCGACCGAACCGACCGGGGAAGCCACCGGGGTAGAGATCGATCGACTCGAGCATCTCCGCGTTGAAGATCGACGGTCCGCCGAGGAAGTGAAACAGGCTGGGCACCTCGTGACCGTCGAGGAAGATGCCGGTGTCGTCGGGATTGGAGCCGCGCACGAGCAACAGGCCGAGACCGAACGGCGCGCGCTGGATGCCGGGCAACGTCTGGATCACGCGCAACGGATCGCCGAACGTGCCGGGGATGTTCGTCAGCTGCTGGCGCTGGAGTGACCGCTTCGTCACTTCCATGCCGTCCTTCGCACCTTCGATCACGGTCTCGTAGGGATTGCCGCCGCGTGGGCGCATCCACAGGCGGACCTCGAGCGCTTCCTTCTTCGAGATCACGATCGGCTTCTTGAACCGATCGTAGTGATCGTCGACGGCGAGCACGGTGTAGTTGCCGGGCGGGACGCCGTGGAAATAGAACGTGCCGGTGTCGTCGGTGACGACATCGAGATTCAGCTCCGCGATCGACACGATCACGCCGCCGAGCTTCTTGCGCGTGCCGCGTTCGACGACTTCACCTTGTAGCGTGATCGGTTGCTTCATCGATCCAGCGTGATTTGGCGGACCGTCTTTCTCTTGCGCGGGTGGTGGAGGCGGTGGTTCTTCGTCGACGGGCTGCTGTTCGATCGTGAAGTTGATCGTGGTCTCGACCGCGATCTTGCCCGGCTTGCCATCGATCTCGGCCGGCTCGAACACGTACTGCATCGCTGCAGCGACGGCGGCTTCGTCGAAGCCATCGCCGACCGGCGTGATCACGTCGACCTTCTCGACGATGCCGTTCTCGTCGATGTGGATCCGGACCTTCACCTTCGCTTGCTTGCCGGCGGCGAGCGCGGCGGGCGGATATTCGGGCGCCTGCGCTTGCTGGAGCACCGGCGCCTTCGTCACGACGTTCGTCTTGACGGGCGGTGGCGGCGGCGTGCGCGACGACGGCTGGGCGGACGCGACCGCGCACAACGCGCAGCAGAGCAGCAGCCCTCGAAACATCGCGCGCAGTATACGACCGCGCGTTCGCTAGGATCGTTGCCCGCGGTTAGGACTGTGTCTGTTGTCGCAAATGCGCGACGAGCTTGTCGAACATGCCGCGCATCGCGCCCTCGAGCGCTTCACGGCGATAGTTCTGTAGGAACTGCGCTTTGAACTTCGCCGACGGGATTTGCACCTTCGCGCCACCCGACAGGAACGAGAGCATCTTGCCCTTGTCGTCGGAAATCGCGAGCCGGAGCTCCGCGGCGATCTCGACGTAGCCCTCGTTCGTCTGGACGTCCATCTTCACGACCGAGAGATCGATCGTGCGCGGATCGAGGCCCCACCGCTGCGCATCGGCAGCAGCCATCGTGACCTGCGGCGCCGCCTTCAACGACGCTTCGAGCGCCGCCTTCACGGTGTCCGCGATTTGCTTGCGGGTGGCCTTGTCATCGTGGCCGGGCGAATCGTCGCTCGACGATTTGATCGTGACGTAGAGATCGGGCGCATCCGAGACCGCGTGCGGCGATCGACCGAAGCCGGTGTGACGGCGCGCCTTCGTGGTTTTTTCAGCGACTGGTGCCGCTGCAGGATCCGGAGGTAGCTCGTCCGAAAGATCGTTCGCCTTGGCCACGAGCACCGCAGCCTCGCGCGCCTTCTTGCGCACGGTTTCATCGGTGTCATCGGTAGCCGCGGTCTTCAACGATGGCAGCGATGCTTTGTGCTTCAACTTGCCGAGACCACTCGCAGCGATCGCGCGGATCTCGGCGCTCGGATCGTGGAGCGCTTGCACGAGCGGCTTCAGCGCGCGTTTGTCGCCGAGTCGTGCGAGCGAAACGGTTGCAGACAACCGCGCCTTCTCGTTCGACGACGACAGCTGCTTCGTCAAATCGTCGACGGAATCGGCGAACACCGGATGGGCGAAGCTCAGCCCTCCGATCAGTGCCAGGACAAGCTTCCATGGAGTACGTCGAAGCATCGTCCGGTGAGTCGATTAGGCGCCACTCGGCCCCATCCGTCAACGTTTTCGAAGCGAACAGATCCTGTCGAGGTGATGCACGAAACGTGTACGATGAAGTGAACGAATGGATTCAGTCGATCCTAAGTTTCGAATCGGCGTCGCCGTAAGTGGCGTAGTGCTGGTTGCAGTCATCACGTATTTGAGATTTTGCGGGCAGCTGTCATTGCCCGATAAGCCACCACCGCCCACTGGGCCCACGGGCACACAGCGTCAATTGCTGACGCAAGGGACGGTGGCACCGAGCATGTACTTGGATTATCTCGCGCGAGATGCGGCAAGCGCAGGTACACACACACCTACCGTCGAGGAGATGGCAAAGAAGCTCCCGTATCGCGGCGATGAAGCGCGGTACGTGCTCGAGCTCGGGAAACCATCGATCGAGACCGCGGGGTTACGGCTGCGCATCGAACGTTCGGGTGATGCGGTCGTGCTTCAGATCCAGAACTTGGTGAACGCGGACGTCGCGTACAACGTCGTGACCGCGCCGAGCATCGGCACCGGGCTCTGCAACAAAGCGCGACCGTTGCCGATCAACGCGATGGTGATCTCGAAAGGTGGAAGCGAGACTCGCGTCGAATGCGTGTATCGCGACGGCTTCTCGCTCGTCGTGACGAAGGTCGAGACCGTCGAAGTCGGACCGTTGTCGTCGTACTACTTGAGCGAAGTTCCGCCGGCGTTGGTCGGTGTCGATGCTCGCGTCGCGCGCGGCCATCATGGCGTCGATTCGAAGGAACCGTGCTCCGCCGTGCTGTCTCAAGTCGTCCGATCGGGCATCGAACGCGGAGATATTGGGTGGCGGGATCTCGTGGACTTCTATGCCCGGCACAGGTGCCAAACTTTCCAATTTCCGTCGTCTTATCGAGCATTTAGCGAGGACGGCCAACGTCCGCTGCCAGCGACCGAGTAAAGAAAGTTCGGCTTTTCGCAGAGATAGACTTGCGTCTAGTCATTATGCGGGTTTAGCCTGTTGTTAAGTAACGCGGAGTTACAGGTGACCAAGTCCGAGCTCATCGAGAAGATCTCCGAGACGTTGAAGCTGCCGGCTGGTAAGGCGGAGGCCATCGTCAACACCATCTTTGATTCGATGGTGAAGGCACTAGAACGCGGCGAAGGTATCGAGATCCGCGGCTTTGGTAGCTTCACCGTTCGCAAGTACAAGGCCTATGAAGGTCGCAACCCGCGCACCGGCGAGACAGTTCACGTCGCCGAGAAGCGGTTGCCTTTCTTCAAGGTCGGCAAAGACTTGCGTGAACGAGTCAACGCAGGCTTGGGTACGCCCCTGCCGGCGGACAAACCTGACGAACCGGATGATACCGGTCCGGACGATCCCGAGTACGACGACGACGACGACGAGTAGTCGTCAGTTTCGCCGTCGAAGATGATCGAGTCGCGTTGCCACGTTGCAACGCGATCACTCCAATGATCACGCGACTTGCGTGACCGTACCGGCGTCGCCATCGACGTCGACCAGTGCGCCGTCGTGAAGTCGTGACCACGCTTCGTGGCAACCGACCACGCACGTGATGCCGAGCTCGCGTGCGAGTGCGGCGCCGTGATCGAGCGGGCCACCGGTCTCGCTGACGAGTGCGGCGCAGTCGCCGACGAACACGGCCAACGCGGGAGTGACGGCTCGGACGACAACGATGTCGCCGGGTTTTGCGAAGATCACGGCGGCGAGGGACGCGAAGCGAACGACGCGACCGGAGACGCGGCGGCCGTAGCCGTGACCGCGAAGTACGTGATTTTCCGTCGACGAATCAGTCGGTGCAGCGTCTTGCGGCACGACGAGCGGCATCCGCCACTTCGCGGCGCGATCGTGGGCTGCGCGTGATGCCGCGGCTTTCTTTCGCGCGGTAATCGGATCGAGCTGGTCGAGCTCGCTCGGGTCGATCCAGAACACGTCATTGCCGAGATCGCCGGCGCGGGCGAGCAGGGCAGCGCGCACGTGATGTTGGGCGCGCGCGAACAGCAGGTCATCGCGTTCCGCGAGATCCGAGATGATCGACGCGAGATCGATATCCTCCGACGCTTCCTGATCGCGGCTGGTTTGCTCGGTCTTCGCGATCGCGATCGCGCGATGTAACACGTCCGGCTGTTCGCCGAACGTCGGCACCGCGACATCCCAGCTCGCCGACAACGCGCCGATTCGCGCGACCACATCATCGAACGTGATCGCTTTGTTGGCGGCGGCGAACAGCGTGGCTTCGACCGACGACGGGCGATAGCCGCGCTCGGGCACGCGCTTGCGCAGCTCGGCAATTTGCGGCGAGAGCTTCACGGCCCACAGCTCGTAGAACGCGACGAACCGCGCGAGCGCATCGGCCACCGACGACGAATTCGTCGACAGCATCGTCTCGATCTGCGCCTCGATCGCGCGACAGCTCGCGACGAGCTCGAGCGTCGACTCGGCGTAGGTCGTCGACGATCGCCGCGACGTATAGAGATAGCCGCCGGCAACGCGCATCTCGTACGGCCCGAGGTGCTTCACGTGATCGACGAGCCACGCCTGCGCCGGCGAGATCGGATCCGGGTTGTGCGTGACGTCCCACGTCCACACGCGGCCATCCTGCAACGCCGCGAGCACGATCGGCGGCGGATCTGTCAACACGATCGGCGCACGCTCGACGATCGGCCGCGCTTGTACGACCCACGTCTCGAGCACGACGTCGTCATGATGGTCGTGTTGCTCGGTCTCGACATGGATGTTCGCCTCGCCCGACGCGCTCGGCGAACCTTGGCGATGCGCGCGCTGAACGAGCTCGACATCCGCCGGCACGCCGAGCACTTTCGCCGCGCGCCGCGCCTGCACGATCGCCGCGATATCGCGCGCGGAGCCATCACCCGTCCCGATCGCGGCACCGCGTTGGATCACCAACGGCTCCTTCGTGTAGACCGTGATTCGCTCACCGGCCACGAACTGCTGGACCACGACGCCGATCGCGAACGACCCGTGCTGCCGCGCGATGTAGCTCGCCGCCACCGGCGTGAGCGCACTCGTCCACACCGCTTTGATCGCTTCCCACACCGTATCCACCCGCGCCGGCACGCCGGTCTCCGACGAGAACACACCGGCGGCCGCACCGACCGCGACATCCTCGACGGTCGCCGAGCTCCGCACCGCCACCACGGGACCGAGCTCCTTCAACCGCTCCTTCAATTCGCGCCGCAGATCACCCGGAACTTCCATCGCCGCGATGCGCTGCGCCGCCGCCTCGAGCTGATGCCCCGCGGCGTCGAGCTCGGCCGATCCGAGCTGCGCGACCCGCGCAAACTCGTCCGCTTCCACCGCAAATCCCGGCGGCACCGGCAAGCCCGCGCGGATCAGCTGCGCGAGCCCGAGCGCCTTACCTCCGCAACGTCCATCGACAAGCTCTGCGAGATCGTGCAACACGGCCACCGACACCATATGATCGATTCGTGCTGCGCGCGCTCGCGATCCTGTCGGTGATTTCGGCGAGCGCGCACGCCGACGATTCGAAGCTCGCGAAAGAAGCGGTCCCGCTCCAGAACACGATCGTCCTGAAGGGCAAGGACAAGACCTGCTGCGGCTATCCACTCGTCAACGATCTGGAGTGGGCGCTCCGGTTCTACTGGCTCGCGTTCGAGGACGACTACGACGGCGCACCGCAACCCACGTTTCAAAAGAACGGCGGCGTCCAAAAGATCTCGCCGACCACCCACGTCGAGCTCTATACGCCCGAGGGCTACTACTTCGGTCGCGTGCCCGAACGGTTCGCGTGGTCGCTCCGCCTCGAGGGCAGCGGCATCATGCGCGATGGCCGGATCATCAACTACACGGGCTCGTGCAAGTACGGTTACGGCACGTGCTTCGAGCAGCTCGACGTTCACGAACATCCATTCGGTCGGGGCAACAAGGGCCGGCCGCTGATCCCGTTCAAGTCCGTCGCGATCGACCCGCGCCTCGTCCCGATCGGCGAACCGCTCTACATCCCGGAATTCGACGGCATGGTGCTCCCCGACGGGAGTATCCACGATGGCTGCGTGCGCGCCGACGACACCGGCGGTGGCATCAAGAAGCGCAAGATGGACTTCTTCGTGGTGACCTACGGCAACTTTCGGTTCCTGCTCGAAGAGCTGCTGAACGTCACGTGGATCACCCCGCACATCCAGGCACCGCGCTGCGAATACCTGCGCGACCTGTGATACAGCGGGCGCATGTCGCTCTACCTGCTGATCCGCGAGATGAACAAAGTCCTCGGCCAGATGGACACCTGGTTCGATAAAGCTGCGGCGCACGCCACGGCGAAGAAGTTCGACATCGATTCGATCGTGCATTGGCGGATCGCGCCGGACATGCTGCCGTTCTCGGCGCAGGTCGGCATCGCGTGTGACACGGCGAAGTTCGCGGCGTCGCGCTCGACGGGGAAAGACGCTCCGTCGCACGCCGATGATCAGAAGACCGTCGCCGAGATGCGCGCGCGGATCGCGAGCGTTCGCCAGTACCTCGACGGTTTCAAGGAGAGCGACTTCGCCGGCGCCGACGACCGCACGGTGTCGTTGCCGCGTTGGGAAGGCAAGAAGATGACGGGCACGGATTACGTCATCGAGCACTCGGTGCCGAACTTCATGTTCCACGCGACCACGACGTATCTCCTGATGCGTCACAACGGCGTCGACGTCGGCAAGAAGGACTTCCTCGGCCAGTTGTCGATGCGCTGATGCTGTTCGTCGCGCCTGCGGTGAACGCGATCGTCGAAGCGCTGTCGTCGGCACATGCCGATGGGCCCGTCGCCGTCGTCGGAGATGCGAAGCTCGCGAGCGGTCTCGCGAAGCACGCGTCCGTGATCGCGATCGGCGTGTCCGAGCGTGCGGCGAAAAAACTGTCGGATGCACGTGCCGATTTCTCGGCGGTCGACGACGGATCGTTGGCAGCGATCGTCGGTGTCGATGTCGCGACGGATGACGCCTGGGAAACACTTCTTCGCGAATGGACGAAGCGAGCGCGCGACGGAGCCGTCATCATCTTCGTCGACCGTGGCCACGCTGCTGAAGCGAGCCGACGCGCACTGTGCAGCGGGCTCTCCGAGCTGGAACAACGCCACGCGGGGCGGCTTGTCATCACGAGCGGCCTCGTTTCGCGCTTCGCCTGAACGCGTCAGTGAGTGGCACCTGGCCTGCATTTATCGCAGACGTCATGGCGACGGCAGTTGGTAATCCGAATCCCATTCCTCGTGGTCGCGTCCTCATTGTCGACGACGACGACGTGGTCCGCGCGACCACCGAAGCAGCGCTAACCAAGCGAGGCTTCGATGTGGTCGCCGTGACCAGTGGGGCGGAGGCGCTCGCTTACCTGGCGCGTGATACGCCAGCGCTCATGTTGCTGGACCTCAACATGGGCGACATGAGCGGCTGGGAGGTCATGTCGTATTTGCAGAAAGAACCGCGCCTGCGTGCCATGAAGACAGTCGTGGTGAGTGGCGAACAGTCGCCGCAGGTGCCGAAAAAGTTCGGCTACATGCGTAAGCCGTTTCGCCTCGACGCGCTCCTCGAGATGCTCGAGTCGAAGCTTCCCGCCCCGACGTAGAGAGGCGGTGCTAGGCTGGGCGGGTGAAGGCGCTCAAGGCTCACGTACACAACGGTCAGATCGTGCTGGACGAGCCAGCCGAGCTTCCCGAGGGTGGGTTGGTCGAGGTTGTCCTCTTCGAGAATGAGGACGTGGAGGACCGTCACGAGCTCGAGTCGGCGCTCGAGGAGAGCGTTGCTGAGTTCGCGCGTGGTGACTTCGAAGACGCGCATGCGTTCGCACGACGCCTCGTCGCGAAATCGTGAAGGCATATCTATCGAAGCGAGCGATACGCGCTGCTGAACGTATCGATGTGCATTGGCGTGAGCACGCTGACGAGGCCGGCGTCTTTGCTGAAGAGTTCTTGGCCACGGTCGAGCGGCTCGAGTCGATGTCGACGCCTGGGCTGCCGTTTCCGACGAACAAGCGACCTCGCTTGCGGCGGATGTTGATGCCCAAATCGCGTTGCCACGTCTACTTCGAGGTCGATGCGACGAAGCAGACGATTCAAATTCTGCACGTGTGGGATGGTCGCCGCGAGCGAGCGCCGAAGCTCTGATTACACGGGCGGGTGATTGTCCGTCGAGTTGTCGCCATCCTTCTTCGGCGGCGGACGGAAGATCAGATCCATCTGCGGACCGTGCTGGCCCTTCGAGTGGTCGCCACGGTCGTCTTTGTTTTGGCCCGGCGGCGTGTACCAGGGGATGTCGAGGTTCGGGAAGTTCTTGCCCGCTTCGTACATGTAGCGCGCCCACAGCGGCACCACCGTCATGTACGCCGCATCGCTCTTGCCGAGCGCGCGTTCCTTCTTGTCGTCGCCCATCCACACGAGCGTGGTCCACTTCGACGTGAACGCGATGAACAGATTGTCGTGCGTTGCCGACGAGGTTCCCGTTTTTCCGGCCGCCGTCATGCCGGTCGCACGCACGACGTTCGCGAACCCGAACTTCACCTCGTGCTCGAGCAAGCGCTGCATGAGGTATGCGGTGCGCTGCGGGATCGCGCGCGCCGGTTCGACGCCCGCGAGGCCGGCCACGCGATCGAGCCGGTCAGTGGCACTGAGCTCCGGGTCCTCGGGCACGGTGTTGTCCTCGATCGTGTTGCCACTGCGATCGACGATCCGGCGGACATAGACCCAATCCTTTTCGCGGCCCTTGTCGCGCGGCCACCAGTTGCCGAGCCGCGCGAACATCGTGAACGCACGCGCCATCTCGTCGAGCTTGCTGCAGCTCGCGCCGAGCGCGAGTGCGTCGTCCGCGAAAATCTTCGTGGTGAACCCGAGCTTGCGCGCCCAATCGACGACGTTCTTCGCGCCGAGCCGCTGGAACAGATCGACCGACGGGATGTTCTTCGAGAACACGAGCGCGTACTCGAGCGTGACGGCGTGATCCATGGTCTCGCCGAGGTTCGTCGGCGACCACACTTCGCCGGTCGTGGGATCCGTGATCTCGACGGGAACGTCGTCGAGCACGGTGTCGAACCCGTAGCCTTGATCCAACCCGAGCGAGTAGTAGATCGGCTTGTACGTCGAGCCCGGCTGGCGGCACGCCTGCACCGCGCGATTGAACACCGAGCGGTCGTAATCGTAACCACCGACCATCGCCGCGACGTAACCATCGTGATGATCCGCCGTGAAGATCGTGGTCTGCGGGTGCGGCACTTGCTCGAGCTTCACCGTCTCGGAGTGCGAGGCGTCCCACTCGTGCTGGTCGTCGCGCGCGATCCAACCCGGGTTCTTGCCACCCTCGCCGAGATCCCAATCGCGGAACTTCGGCAGCGTGCGGACTTCACGCGACACCCAGATCACGTAGCCGGGCTTGAGCGCTTCCGTCGCGGATTCGATCTTCTGATCGTTCTCCGCGTTGCCGCTCTGCCACTTCGCCGCCCACGCCATGTTCTTGAGTGGCAGCTGCAGCTTGCGATCACCGATCGTGACCTCGGCATGCTCGCCATCGACTTTCTCGACGACGGCGAGGTAGCGCTTGCCCGGCACGAGCGGATCCTTGCCGTACAGCTGCTTCTGGCGCTCGATCAGCTTCGCCTTCGCTTCGCCGTCGATCCGCCACTCGGGCCCACGCCAACCCTGGCGCTTGTCCTGATGGCGCGCACCGAAATCCGCATTCTCGTACGCCGCGGCTTCCCACGTCGGCTCTGCCGCGGTCTCGACCTTCCAGCCGTTCGTGAACAGCGCGTCGTTGCCGTAGTGCTCGGTGATGTATCGGCGAACGTGCTCCGCGTAGTACGGCATGCGATCCGGGAAGATGTCCTTGTAGAGGTGGAGCGAGATCGCTTCCTTCTTCGCCGCGTCGACATCGGCTTGCGTGGCGAGTCCGTACTGCGCCATCCGATCCAACACGAGATTTCTGCGCTCGATCGCCTTGTCGTGTTTGTGCACGGGCGAGAACGCCGTCGGGCCCTTCGCGAGCCCGGCGATCAACGCGGACTCGGCGAGCGTGAGCTCCTGCAGTGACTTGCCGAAATACCGACGAGCCGCCGCACGCACGCCGAACGCGCCGTCGCCGAGATAGATCTGGTTGAGGTAGACCGCGAGGATCGCCTTCTTCGAATACGTGGCTTCGAGGCGGCGCGCCATGATCGCTTCCTTCGCCTTGCGCGACAGCGACTTCTCGCCGCCGAGATCCTGCTTCGCCAACTGCTGCGTGATCGTGGAGCCGCCCTGAGCGAAGTCGCCGCTCGTGACGTTCGCCCACACCGCGCGCGCGATGCCCTTGAAGTAGATGCCGCCGTGATGGAAGAAGTCGTGATCTTCGACGGCGAGGAACGCGTTCGTGAGCTTGTCCGGAATCTCGTCGTACGAGACGAACTCGCGCCATTCCTTCGCGAACTCGCCGAGGAGCGTGCCGTCCGCGGCGTAGATCCGGGACACCGCCGGGACCGCGTGTTTGTACTCGCGCAAGTCGCGGGTGGCGGGCGTGTGAAGCGAAAAATACGCGTACAGGAGCGAGCACGACAGCATCGCGATCGCGACCGCCGCGATGGCCGCAAACCCGTACAACTTACCGACCCAGTAGAGGATTCCGCCGTCGGCACGGTTCGCGATGACGACTCGCGGCATGGGCCAATTTGCGGACGACTCGGTCATGGGAACAGCGACGAGATACTACGAGTTATTATCTGGAAATGCGCACGATCGTCGTCGCGATGTTGCTTCTCGCTGGTTGTGGCAAATCCGCACAGAAGAAGCAGGAAGAAGCCTGGCATCGAACGCCGCTGAAGCAAATGTCTGCAACGTCAGGCGGTGTGACGTACGAAATGCGCATCCCCGAAGATTGGACGCCGCGCCAACCACCGGACGAGGGTTGGGGTCCGACCAAAGGTACGGCGACGAAGCGGCCGTTCGTGACGATTCAAAACGTCTCGCTCAGCCTCGCGTCGTCGTTGGAATCCGCGGTCAGCGCGGCGGGAGCGGCGCCCGAGAACGTGTTCAAAAAAGAAGAGAAGAACGACAACTACCTCGTCGTCGAAATCAAAGAGCCGTCGATGATCAAGGCGACCACGTTCAAGCGCGCCGGCAACACGTTCTTGTGGTGCACGGCGGAGCAGCACAACGACGACGGCATTCCATTCTTCACCGAGACGCGCCAACAGCTGACGCGGATCTGCGATTCGGTCACGCCGAAGTGATCGCTTTGTCCCAGCGCGCGAGGTGATCCTTCACCCACGCGCGATCCACCGTCGGCGTGAAGCGCTTATTTTCGCGCCACGTCTTCGCGAGCGCCGCTTGATCCTTCCAGATCCCGACGCCCAATCCGGCGAGGAACGCCGCGCCCAACGCCGTCGATTCGACGAGCTCGGGCCGCGCGATCTCGACGCCGAGCACGTCGGATTGGAATTGCATCAACAGGTCGTTCGCGGCCGCGCCGCCGTCGACCTTCAGCGTGCCGAGTGACTTTCCAGAATCGCGCTCCATCGCGCGCAAGATGTCGACGTTCTGCAGCGCGATGCCCTCGAGCGTGGCGCGTGCGATGTGCGCCTTCGTCGAGCCGCGCGTGAGACCGGTGATCGAGGCGCGCGCTTCGGGTCGCCAGTGCGGTGCGCCCAAGCCGGCGAACGCGGGGACGACGATCACGCCGCCGCTGTCCGGAACTTCACGCGCGAGCGCTTCGACCTCGCTTGCCTTCGAGAACAAGCCGAGGCCATCGCGCAACCACTGCACTGCGGCGCCGGCGATAAACGCCGAGCCTTCGAGCGCGTAGCGCAGCTCGCCGGATCCGAGTTGCCACGCGACGGTGGTCAAGAGGCCCGACTTCGACGCGACCGGCTTGTCGCCGGTGTTCATCAAAATGAACGCGCCCGTGCCGTACGTGCACTTCGCATCGCCGGGTGTGAAGCACGCTTGGCCGAACAGCGCCGATTGTTGATCGCCGGCCATGCCCGCGACGGGAATGCCGTCGGGCAGCCCGGCAACACCGCGCGTCTTTGCCGCTTCACCCGACGACGCGATCACCTCGGGCAAGACCTGCTTCGGAACGCCGATCAGCTCGCACAGCTCGTCGCTCCACGCGAGCTTGTTAATGTCGAACACCAAGGTCCGCGATGCATTCGTGACATCGGTCGCGTGACGACCCGTGAGGCGCCACAGCAGGTACGCGTCGACGGTGCCGAACGCGATCTCGCCGGTGCGCGCCTTCGAGGCGAGCCCGTCGACGGAGTGCAGCATCCACTGCACCTTCGTCCCCGAGAAATACGGATCGAGCGTGAGCCCGGTCAGCTCTTTCACGCGCGCTTCTTTGCCCTGCGCCTTCAATTCGGCACAGCGCTCGGCGGTGCGACGGTCCTGCCACACGATCGCGTTGTGGGCGGCTTTGCCGGTCTTGCGATCCCACAGGATCGCGGTCTCGCGCTGATTCGTGATGCCGATCGCGGCGATCGACTTCGCATCGATCCCCTTCAGCGCTTGGCCGAGCGCATCCATCACCGACGACCAGATGTCCTCGGGATCGTGCTCGACCCAACCCGGCTTCGGATAGATCTGGCGAAACTCCTTGTATCCCCGGCCGCGAACTTCGAGTTGTTCGTCGAGCACGAGCACCGTCGAGCCGGTGGTTCCTTGGTCGATCGCGATCACGTGGCGCATACGTTTCTCCGGAAAAAGGACCGAACTTCTTCGGCGACGATATCGCGTTCGACATCGACCGCGATCAGGTGATAGCTGCGCTCCAACAACTTCACGCGGCGCGCGTGCGTGCGATCGGCGATCGCCGCGGCACTCGCGACCGGTGCGGTGTGATCGTGCTTGCCGTGAACGACGAGCACGGGTGCTTGGATCTTGTCGAGCTCGCCACCGACGACGCGCATGAATTCGCCGAGCTGTGCGAGTGCCTTCGTCGGGATCACGCGATAGCTGGGATTTTCGCGGCGCACGTTCGGATCGCGAACATCACTGCCGGCGAGCTTCGGGATTTGCTTCAACCACGAGAGCGCGCCGCTCATCGCCCAACTCGCGACCCTTCCCGAAAGTCCATCCAACCAAAGTGGCGCCGCGAGCGTGGCAACGGCGGCAACGTCAGCGCGCTTACTGGCCAGATGCAGGCTAAGTAAGCCTCCGAGAGACTGACCACACACAGCCACGCGGCGGCACTTCAGTAAGAGCTCGTCGAAGGCGGCCTCGACTGCTCCCGCCCAATCCGCCCACACCGTCGCATCGAGATCCTCGGGTGAGGTGCCGTGGCCGGGTAACACGATGCCACGCACGTAAAATCCGGCGTCTGCGAGACGCTCGCCGAGAAACCGCATCTCGTACGCGGTGCCGGTGAAGCCGTGGACGAGCAACACGCCGATCGTGTCCTCTGCCAAGTCTCCCAGCTCGAAAGGCGCGCCGAGCACCTCGCGTCGTTATCACACCGGTGCGTACATTGACAGGTCACGCGTCGTGGGTTGCAATTAGAAGGATCCTGCGCGGTTCTGCTGAATGAGCGAGTGGAAAACACGCATCACCAAGGTGCAGGTTGTAAAGCCTGCCAAAGAGAGCGGCGAAGCGTGTCTCGTCCTCATCTATCCGCCCGGTCCGGACATGGGCAAGCGGTTTCCGCTCGCGCGCAGTGAAGTCGTCCTCGGGCGTGGCGCGGACTGCGATATCCAAGTCGATCGCGATTCGGTCTCGCGTCGCCACGCGCGCGTGTTTCGCAACGGCGAGGCGTGGTCCGTCGAAGATCTGCAGTCCACGAACGGCTCGTACGTCAACGACGTGCAGGTGTCGAAGTCCGTCCTGCGCGATGCGGACTTCCTCAAGATCGGCGCCGCGATCTTCAAGTTCCTGACCGGTGCCGGCGTCGAAGCGAGCTACCACGAAGAGATCTACAAGATGACGATCGTGGACGCCCTCACCGGCGCCCACAACAAGCGCTACTTCCTCGAGTTCCTCGAGCGTGAAATCGCGCGCTGCGCTCGATATCGTCGGCCGCTGTCGTTGTTGATGTTCGACATCGACCACTTCAAGCAGATCAACGACAAGCACGGCCACCTGACCGGCGATTACGTGCTGCGCGAGATGTCGCGCCGTCTGCTCGGGCGCGTGCGTCGCGAAGAGCTCCTCGCTCGCTACGGTGGCGAAGAGTTCGCGGCCGTGTTGCCCGAAACGGATCTCACCGGTGCGCGCACGTTCGGCGAGCAGATTCGCCGGCTCGTCGCGGACGTGCCGTTCGAATACGAAGGGGACACGTTCCCCGTCACGGTCTCCGTCGGTGTCGCGTGCGTCGAAGGCGAGGATATCGACGTGTCGTCGTTCATCAAGATCGCCGACGACCACCTGTATCGAGCGAAGCGCGAAGGCCGCAACCGCGTGATTGGCTAAAGCCAGCTCGCCGGGTCTTCGACTTTTGCTTTGAACAGGTCGAGCGAGCGGGCCGCGTAGTGGCCATCCTCGATCCGCTCGTCGAACGTGTACTTGATCGTGAGCTTGTCCCCGCGGACACGGCCGACGGTGACGAACAGCGGACAGTTTCCGTGCTCGTAGAGATGGTGATACGCGGCATCGAGCTGGATCGATCCGAGGTTCGCGACGACCGCACTCGCATACAGCGGATCGGTATCGACGAACGACTTCGGGCCGATGCCCCATTTGTAGAGCCGCTTGTTGAGCGCGATCAGGAACGTCAGCAGAAATGCCGGGAGCGCGAGCAGGATGCCGAGCTCTTTATCGATATGCGACTTGCGATCCGAGCGCGCTTCGCTGATATCGCCATCGAGCGCGGTGCTGACTTCCGCGAGGGACTCCGTCGGTGAAAACGCGCGCTTCACCATCGCGAGCGGCGCGTCGTCGGTCTTTTGTTTCTTCGCTGCGAACGATAGCTGCACGCTCGTGCGCTGATACACGCGGTGCCCGAGCGTGAACCGATTGAGCCGCTCGCGCTCGTGCAGTGTGTGGGCGAGCGCGTGCAGGATCAGCGGAAACAACTTCACGCGGCGCTCGGCGAGCCACGGCTGCGCGCGCGATAGATCGAGCTCTTGCTCGAAGTACACGGCAGACTCGTTTCGCCCGCGCATGAGGAACGTCATCATCCGGCGATACGGATGGACGCGAACGCGACGGCCGTCGTGCGGGCCGAACATCAATAGACCGTGCTGTTCTTCGGCGGCGGGGTCGGGCGATACGTGAGCACGAGCTCGGCGCCATCTTTCTTGATCCGCACGTACGGGTTCGTCGCGCTGTAGATGTCGTCCTTCGGCTGGCCCCACTTCGTCGCGAACGTCTGCGCGAGGAGGTCGCACTTCGCGCCGCAGGCATGGCGGATCTTGATCGCGTCGATCTTCGCGTTCGCGTCGAGGATGAAGAATCCGGTGCGCGAACCGAACTCCGTCGGGCGAAGCGACAGCGAATTCGATGCCTCGAGCGGGAATTCCTTCGCGACGTCCTCGAGCGTCTTTCCCCACGGCGAGCTCGCCACCATCGCGAGCTCGTGACCATCGCCGAGGACCGACGCCATCGTGACGTACGGCTCGTAGGCGAGCGTGTCGACGGTGGGCTGGCCGAGGCTGGTCTCGCCTTTGAGTGCGAGCGAGAGCGTTGCCCGCCAGCCGGTCTTCACGTCGTACCAGACGTGGGTCTCGCGACCATCGGCGCCTTTCACGACCTCGCCCGGTCCCCACAACGCGATCAGGTCGTCGCGATGATCGGGATGCAACGTCATGTTGATCGCGGTCAAGCCACTCGGCTTGTCCTCGTTGAAGAAGCCGACGCGCGTCAGCTCTTCCGGCAACTGCCGCGACTTCGCGACGAGTGGCGGCACGACGCCATCGATCTCGTGCTGCATCATGCCGGGCTTCAACTTCGCGAGCGGAAACGGCAACGCGGCGGGAGTCGTGAACATCGTGCGCACGTTCAAGGTTGGCGCCCAGTCGACCTCGAACGTCTCGATGGCGGGATGCACGACCGCAACCCAGCTCGGGCCGCGATAGTGATCGGTCGACGAGGCCTTGCCCCACTTATCGAGATCCGCGCGCCGGTCCATCTTCGCGTGGGCCGACACCTGCGTGATCGGATCGCCGGCCGCGAACAGATGGATATCCGGATCACCGGTATCGAGCTCGAGCTGCTTGCCGTTTTGCTTCAGCGCGGGAAGTGCGGCCTTCGCTTCGGCCTGCGTCATGCCCGGCTTCACGGCATCGAAGCCCATCGGTGGCTTGACCTCGGTCCCGAAGAAGTCGTGTGACGCTTTCGCTTTGCCACACGCGCCACTTCCGACAAATCCGGCAACCAAACCGACCGCCAGGAGCTTCCACATGCGCGGGACGGTATGACGCTCTGCGACCAAACGGGAGCGCGCTACGCACCTTCCCGGTAACGCCTTCCCTGGTTTTGTTCACCGCTTGGTGGTTTCCACCAACTCTTGGTGGCGGCCACCGTTGCCACCGGGAGTGTTGGCAATGATTCCAGCTAGTTAAGCGCGGCACAACGGTTGCTGTTAGGTCACTTCGGAGGACACGCAATGGCTCTTCTCGCCCGCGCCACTTCGAAAAACCCGGCTGACTGGTCCGATCGCGAGCTGCTGAAGTGTGTGCTCCGCTCCGACGCCCGAGGTTGGGCCGAGTTGGTGCGTCGCTACCGTCCTCTCATCTATCGCTGCATCACGAAGGTCACGCTGAAGTACGCGCCGACCCTCTCGAACGCGGACCTCGACGAGATCTACGCGGACGTGATGATGCAGCTCGTGCGTGAAGACATGCACAAGCTCCGCATCTACAACCCGGCGCGTGGAACCAAGCTCGGTTCGTGGATCGGCATGATCTCGGTCAACGCGGCCTACGACTTCCTGCGTAGCGCGGGTCGCCGCCCGCTCCTCGACAAGGTCGATGGCGCGATCGATCCACACGAGGAAGTCGACCGCACGCCGCTCGACCAGCTGATCGAGAAGGAGCGTTGGGAGCACCTGAATGGCCTCCTCTCGGAGTTCACCGACAAGGATCGGATGTTCGTCGAGCTCTACTACCAGCGTGGGATGGAAGCGGAAGAGATCGCGTCGGAGATGCAGATCTCGTTGAAGACGGTCTACTCGAAGAAGCACAAGATCCGCGCGCACCTCGTGCGTTGCCTCGAGCAGCTCGGTGGCGATTCGCCGATCGGCGATCTAGCGGCTGCTGCTGCGGCGTAACGTCGCCGTCGACGTGATGCGCCGAACCACGACGTGAGGATCCACTGGATCATCCGTTGTCGCTGACAGTGTTCCTCGGCTTGGAAACGCGCTCGCGAGATCGACGACGATTTCGCCAGAGCCGATGCCCGGATGGTCACCGGTGTACGTGTTCGTCACGCGCACCGTCGCCGTCGCTTTGGTGAGCGCGACGAGCTCGTAAGTTCGGTCGAGCCGGGTCGATGGGTTCGACGTGATCATCGAGGTGACCATCGGCGTGTCGACCTGATCGGTGGTCGTCCATGTCGCGCCAACACCGATCTCCTCGTCGGGAAATGGCACCGCCAACATGCTCGCAACCCAGAACACGTGCTCCGCCGCGAGCACCTGATCCGTGGTGATGCCGTTCACGAGCTCCGAGTGCAAATCGCGAACGTACCCGGTCGCCAGGACGGTGCACGTGCCATTGCTGACGGTCGTCTTGCCGGTGTGATAGCGCAATGCAACCGAGGCCGTACCTTTGTCGTCGATGCCCGTGATCTCGTAGTCGAGCTCGAGCTCGAGCGCCGGATCCGACGGCTCCGCCTGCAACTTGTCGAACGTGGGCCCCCGCGAGTACTGACGCTGGAGCTCGAGCTCGAGCGTGTTGCGTTCGTTGTTCGTCAGCGCAAGGCGGACTTTGTGTCGTGCACCATGCCCGGGCTTCACGAGCGTGACCTTCGAATCCGCGTGCGCGACACGGACGAGCGCCGCAACCAACGCCAACGCCTTCATGCGACGAGCCTAGCGCCGTTAATCGAGCGCGTTGATGTAATACGGCTTGCCGCGGACGAATTCGGCGATCACGCCGCCCGCCGAGCCCGCCGCTGCGACGATCGAGAACGGGACGGCAAGCGACGGCAACAGCAGCGCCGCACCGAGCATCACGCTCACGCCGAGCACGCGACCACCCCACGCGAGTGCCTTCGTGGCGACCTTGTGGTGCGAGAGCAAGTTGTCCAAGCCGCCGACCGCGAGCTCGAACGCGAGGATCGTGAAGATCGTCCAGCGCGGCGCGTCCGTGTAGTAGAGGACCGCGTACGCGAGGATCGGCAGCGACAACGCACCGATCAGGCGGACGGCATCTGCTCGACGGAAGTCACCGCGACCACGCAACTGCTTCCAGCCGACCGCGATGTAGTCGAGGCCCGAGATCCAGGTGATGCCGAGCACGCCGATCATCACGGCCCAGACGTCGTACTTCCAGTCGTAGAGATGGACCGCGAGCAGGCCCGCGAACGACAGGCTCATCCACAACGCCGCGAGCCAGACCTTCTTGCGCGCGAGATACAGGCCGAGCATCGCGACGAGCGGCAGCGCGATGCCGACGGACAACATCCGCGAGATGAACAGGTGCGCCGATTCCGGCCAACCCGTGGCGATCAGCGGGAACAGCAGCATCACGCCGATGCCCTGCATCTGGGTCCAGGTCTTGGCCTTCGCGATGTACGACGTCTTCATCGTGAGGTCGCGTTGCTCGTATGCCGAGCGCAACGCCGTGATGAAGAACTCGCGCGTGAACATCAGCGCGACCGCCCACCACGCGACGAGCCCGCCGCGATCGGCGAACGGCGTGTACGCGAACGCGATGAACACCTTGTCCGCGATCGGATCGAGCAGGCCGCCCAAGACGGTCGGGCCGTACTTGCGCGCGAGCATGCCGTCGACCCAGTCGGTGCAGCCGATGATCACGCCGGCGATCAGCGACCACCACAAGTACGAGGTGTTCCCGGTGGCGTGACCCTTGTAGATCATCCACGAGAGCAACGGCATGGGGACCAGGCGCAGAACCGTGACCTGGTTCGCGGTGATCCATGGTTTGCCCGGCGCCGGCACGACGGGCAGAACCTATCTCAATGCATCAAAACTGGGAACCACCTGGCTCGGCCGTCACGCATTGGGCACGCACGTGGACGTTCGGCGCCGGGACCACGCCACCGCGCTCGATCACCAACTTGTAGTGGGGGGTGGTGTCGGTGTAGCTGCACTCGACCGGCGCCTCGTCGATGTGCCAGCAGGGCAGGGCGCTCGGCGCGGACTTGCACGAGGGAATCGCCGCGAGCTCGACATCGGCGCCACCGGTGACGCGTTGGACATCGCTGATCTGGCAGTCCGGATCGAGCTCCGGCGTCGACGGATCGGCGTCCGCGAGCTGTTGATCGAAGCACGGATCGACGAGCAACTTCTTCACGAGTGCGCCGATCTGCGTCATCGCGGGTTTTAGATCCGCACCGCAGATCGTCGAGCGCGAATTGAGCGTGAACTGTTCGAGGAAGCTCGCCGTGCGCACCGCCGGGAAGGCGGTCTGATCGCCGGTCGGCCCGGAGTACGTGCAGCTCTCTTTCAGGATCGACACGTTGCTCGCGTTCTTCTCGATCGCGAACGGCGTGATATCGCCGACGATGCCCGCCGCGACGACATCGCGCGGATCGTCCTTCAGGCCCTTCAAGAAATCGGCGTAGTGCTGCGGCGACTGCGTCCACTTCGGGCTCGTCGTGCGCGGATGACACTTCGTACGAACGCCGGGCGTTTGCATGTCGTTCGGCGTGTCATCGCATTCGACGCCATCGGCGGTGCACGCGTAGTTGACGGTATCCGGATCCGACGAGCTTCCGAACAGGCCGCTGTGTGCGAGCGAGCAATCGTCTTCGTCGCCGATCACCACGACCGCGAGATAGGCGTCGTCGCGCATGAAGCCGGTGTTCGCGACGTTCGTCAGGCCTGCTTCGATCGAGCCGAGGTGCTGTTCGATACCGCAGCCCTTCACGCCGACATCGGCGAGCGCCGAGAATGCGTCCTCGAGCGTGCCGGTGTAGTTCTTGTTGCCGGCGCCGTCGTCGGAGATGAACCGGCCGCTCACGGTTGGCGTCATCCGGAACGCGCCGGCTTCACCGCCGCCGACACAGCCGAACTTCGAGCCTTCGTTCGTGCCGTCGGTCGTGCTCGTGCCGAGATCCGAGGTGACGACGGCCACGTGCAGATCCGGCTGGCCTCCTTCGAGCGTTTGCAGGACCGACATCATCGTTCCGAAGTTCGCGCGGAGCGACGCCTGCTCTTCGGCCATCGAGCCCGAGTTATCGACGACGAACAAGATGTCCGCCTTCTTGTTCGGGACCGCCGGGATGTCTTTGACCTCGACCTTCGATTGCGTGGGATCGATCGCGCTGATCGTGCGATCGGGACATCCAGCAAGCATCGTCAGAAATAGAAAGCGGCGCATGACTGGTCAGTGCGCGCGGTTCCGGAATCCATCAGGCAAAAAAAAACGCCCTCCGAAGAGGGCGCTTTTCGCACTGAGAGACGCTTCTACTTAGTTCGAGCCCGAGCCGCCAGCTTCGGTCACGCAGTACGAGACCACGTGCGTCTTGTCACCCGGCGTGGTGTTGCCACGCTCGACGACGAGCTTCAGGTGCGAGTTCGCGGTGCAGTTCGCGGCATCCGTCTCGATCGCCCAGCACGGCGTGTTCGTGGAGTTCTTCTCCATGCCCGGCGTGAGGTTGTTGCACTCCGGGAGGACCGTCTCCGACTGGTTCGCTTCGCCGTAGTTGTCGATATCCGAGACCGAGCAGTCGTACGGCGTCTGCAGCGTGCCGTCGACGCACGGCGAACCGAGCACCGTCTTCAACAGCTGCGCGATCAGCACGAGACCACCGGAGAGGTCCTGCTGGCAGATCGTCGAGAACGTGGAGCGGTTCGGGAAGCTGTCGATCAGCTGCTTGATGCGGACGGCCGGGTCGGCGACTTCCGGGCTGTTCGACGAGTCGGTGTACGTACACGAGTGCGCGAGCGCGGGAATCGCGGTCGACGAACCCGACGGCGCGCGAAGCTCCGTCTCGAACGGCGTGGTGGGACCGACGATCGCGGCCATGATGACCTGGTTCGGGTCCGACTTCAGACCCTTGAAGAACGTGGTGTAGTCACCGATCTTCGTCAGGTACGAGCCGTCTTCGTTCGAGTGGCAGTTACCCTTCGGACCGACCGCGTTCATCGCGTCCGGCGTGGTGCCGCCCGTATCGCACGTGATGCCGAAGCGCGTGCACCGGAACGACTGGAGCGGCCCCAGTTGCGTGGTGTCCGTGGTCAGCAGCGTGCTGTGGTTCATCGAGCAGTCATCTTCGTCGGCGATGATGATGATCGCGAGATACGCGGTGTCACGGAGGAAGCCCGCGTTCGCCGCGTTGTTGTTGAGCGCGCGCTTCGCCGCTTCGATGTGTTGCTCGAAACCGCAACCTGCAGCGCCTGCAGACGCGATCGCCGAGAACGCATCCGACAGCGAGCCGGTATAGTTCGTGGTGCGCGTGCCGGTCATGCCCGTGGCGGCGACGTCCGAGATGAACTTGCCGCTGACGAGCGCCGTGCCGTAGGTCTGCAGCGCGCCGGCCTTGCCGTTCGACGAGCAACCACCGACCGAGCCAGCGATCGCCGGGGCCTGGGTGTTGTCCGCGGCGGACGTTCCGAGGTCCGACGTGACGACGCCGAGGTGGATGTTCGGCAACCCGCCTTCAATCGTGTTGAGCACGTTGATGAAGTTCGGGAAGTTCTTTTTGAGGTTGGTTTGCTTGTCGAGCATCGACGGCGAGTCGTCGATGACGAACAAGATGTCGATGTCGCGGTTCACGTGAACCGGAATGTCCTTGTACTCGACGCGACCCTGTTCCGGAGAAACCTCCGAAATCGAACGGTCGGGACAGCCGGTCATCGCCATGAGGCCGATGCCAAGAAACGAGGTCAAAACTACGGCATTGCGCATGGGCGCTCCTTCCAGTGCTGGCGCAGCATAGAGCAAACGCTTCGCCATATGAAAGCTTCGAACAGTTTTATATGGTTACACAAGTTGCGCGCGGGAGTCACTGCCAACTTCGTTGGCGATCGCGATCGATCGTTGGCACGAGATGATCACCCCAACCGAGCTAAAGCATAAAGGATTCGCTACGCTCGTCGCGTTGAAGGCGCATCGAGTCCTGCTCGTGAATCCCGATGATGAGGCGCGTCAGCGTCTACATCTCGTGATGGATCGCGCCGGTTTGGTCGTGGCCGCCACGGGCGATCTAGATGTCGCGACGAAGCAACTCGACGATTGCGATGTGGTGATCGCGGTGCCCGAGCTCGTGCGCGCGTTGATCGCATCGAGTGATCGCCCGCCCGTGATCGCGCTCCTCGCAACGCGCGATCACGTGCTCGCGAAGACGCTGCTCGGCGCCGGCGTCGACGACATCTTGATCGAGCCGGTCGATCCGCTCGCGATCCAATTGATGCTGCATCGCCTCGAGTGGCGACCCAAAAAAGCGATCGAAGAGGTCAGCGTCGAACAGCCGTTGATCGGCGATGGACCGGCGATGCAGAAGCTGCGCGCGACGATCAAGACCGTCGCTGCGACGAAGACCACGGTCCTCATCACCGGCGAGACCGGCACGGGCAAGGAGCTCGTCGCGCGCGCAATTCACGACGCCTCGCCCCGGCGCACGCATCGTTTCGTCGCCGTGAACTGCGCGGCGATTCCGGAACCGCTGCTCGAGAGTGAATTGTTCGGTCACGTGCGCGGCGCGTTCACCGATGCCGTACGCGACAAGACCGGGCTCGTCGAAGAGGCCGATCACGGGACGTTGTTCCTCGACGAGATCGGCGAGATGCCACTCGCGCTCCAATCGAAGCTCCTGCGCGTGTTGCAGGAATCCGAGCTCCGGCGCGTCGGCGACACCCAGCCGATCAGCGTGGACGTCCGGTTGGTCGCGGCGACGTTGCGGAACCTCGAAGAAGAGGTCGCGGCCGGACGGTTCCGCGAGGACTTGTTCTACCGGCTGAACGTAGTGCCGTTGCATACACCGCCGTTGCGGGAGCGCCCCGAGGACATCCCGCAACTGGCGCAGTTCTTCGCCGCGCGCCACGCCAATCGCCATCACCGCGACGTGAAACTGGCCGATGACACGATCGCGGCACTCTCGGAGCAGCCGTGGCCGGGCAACGTCCGCGACCTCGAAAACACGATCGAACGGCTGGTCGTCCTCGCCGACGGCCCGACGGTAGATCGCGGATTTCTCTCTGCAGTTACCTCGGTCAGACCCCAAGCGGCGAGCGTTCCCGACGACCAGGAGCTATCTATCAAGAAGGCCACCCGCGCGATCGAGCAGGACCTGATCCGGCGAGCGCTCGGCGTGACTCAGGGGAACCGGACCAACGCGGCCAAGCTGCTGGAGATCAGCCACCGCGCTCTCCTCTACAAGATGAAGGAGTACGGCATTTCCTGACTTATCGAAGTCACATGCATCGCGACAGTTTTTGGAGATCTCCGCTGACCATGACAAAATTTTTAGTCGCAGAGGTTCCATGGCGAAACAGTGCATAGGGCTCGATATCGGCTCGTCGTGCGTCAAGGCGGTCCAGCTAAAGCGCAAGAACACGGGCTGGGCATTGCAAGCGTTCGGCATGCAACCACTCGTTCCGCAGACGATCGTCGACGGAACGATCATGGATCAAGGCGCGGTGAGTGATGCGATTCGCCAGCTGTGGTCGCGCCTGAAGCTCAAGCAAAAAGAAGTCGCGATCGCGATCGCGGGACACTCCGTGATCATCAAGAAGATCGCGGTGCCGATGATGAAGCCGGAAGAGCTCGCGGCGAACATTCGCAACGAAGCGGAGCATCACATTCCGTTCGGTCGCGATGACGTCGAGATCGATTATCACGTCACGAATCCGTCGACGGCGTCCGGTCAGACGGAGCTGTTGCTCGTCGCCGCGAAGAAGGAAGTCGTTAGCGACTACATCCAAGTCGTGCGCGATGCGAACCTGTCGCCGCAAGTGGTCGACGTCGCCGCGTTCGCGAGCCAGAACGGCTTCGAGGTCAACTACCAGCTCGATCCACGCGACACGGTCGTGTTGATCAACATCGGCGCGGCGATCTCGAACATCAACATCGTGCGAAGTGGCGTGTCGCTGTTCACGCGCGACGTCACGATCGGCGGCAACGCGTTCACCGAAGAGATCCAGAAGCAGATGGGCATCGCCGCCGACGAGGCCGAGGCCTACAAGGTCGGCGGTAGCCAGACCGAAGACGGCGTCGTGCCGCAAGAAGTGTTGCGCGTGATGGAAGGCGTGTCGGAAGTCATGGCCGGCGAGTTCCAACGCTCGCTCGACTTCTTCCTCGCGACGACCGCCGATGCGAACGTCACGCGGATCGTGCTCGCCGGTGGCAGCGCGAAGGTCACGTCGTTGCATCGCGCGATCGAACGCCGCTCGCGCCTGCCGCTCGAAGTGGCGGATGCGTGGAAGCGGGTCGAGATCGATCCGCAGCTCGACCGCAGTTATCTCTCGGCACATTCACCCGAAGCGCTGATCGGCGTCGGGCTGTCGATGCGAGCCGGAGGCGATAAATGATCAAAGTAAACCTTTTGCCGCAGAAGCGGCCAAAGTTACGCGCCTCCGCGCAGAGCGAGGGTGGCCAGCGCGAGATGGCGATCGGCATCGGATCGCTCGTCGCTGCCGCGGCACTCGTGTTCTTTGTCCTCGATCAACCGAAGCGATCGAAGCTGCACGATCTCAACGCCGCGAACGATCAGCTCCAGCAAGAGATCAACGCGAAGAAGAACCAGCTGAAGGGCTTCGCGGAATTGAACAAGGCGGCGACCGAGGCGTACTCGCGCGCCCAATCGATCAATCGCCTGATCGCGGCAAAGGTCGTCCCGGCGAACGCACTGCAAGAGCTCGGCGAGATCCTCACGTCGAACCACTTGCCGACGATGACGCAAGACATGGCGAAGCGAACCGGCAACGGACCGGAGAGCGATCCGAACCGCCGCTTCGATCTCGCGTGGGACCCCACGCACGTGTGGCTGACCTCGTTCACGGACAAGGTCGGCAACTTCACGCTCGAGGGTGGAGCGCAGGCCGAAGTCGACATCACGCAACTCTCGAAGCGGATGCAGGCATCGGTCTACTTCGACAACATCGCGCAAGCGAGTGAAGAGCGCGTGACGGATCCGGCCACCGGCTCGCCGTACTACAAGTTCAAGATCACCGGAAAGGTGGCCTACTAATGCCGGTGATGCAGGATTTTGCGCGGCTGCCCAATCAGCGCAAAGCGATGATCTTCATCGTCGCGGGCTTCCTGATGTTCCTCTTGTACTACCAGTTCGTGTTCAAGCCGCTGAGCTCGAACGTGCAGCAGGCGGACAACGAGCACGAGCAAAAGGTCAACGACAGTCGTCAGGCCGACAAAGACATCAAGACGTTTAACGACCTGAAGCCGGCGGTGAATCGGTTGAAGGCGCAGATCGATCAGAACGAGAAAGCGCTGCCGACCGAGGCGGAGCTGCCGGCGTTCTTCGACACGTTGAACCGCAAGGTGACCGAATCGGGCGTCACCGTGAATCGTTCGACCCAGCAGCCGGAAGCGCCGATCGAGGCGTTCATTCGCGTGCCGGTCGACTTCGAGATCCAGGGCACGTTCATGCAGATCAAGCGGTTCTTCGCGTCGCTCGTGCCGAAGAAGAAGCACGGCGCGTCGCAAGCCACGGATCCGGCGAACGCGGATGCCGTCGAGGAACGCGAGCGCATCGTGTCGATCGACAACCTGACGATCGGTGACCCGCAGGTGAAGAATCGCGAGATCGTGCTGACCGCGCGATTCACCGCGAACACGTTCCGCCAGGAAGAAAAGGTCGAGCCGCAGCAGAAGAAAGAGAAGCCCGCGGCTCCGGCGACCACGCCACCGCCCGCAGGCTCGGGCTCGGCGGCGCTGCCACCCGCGGCCACGCCCGCCGGTGCGAAGGTCCGCGCGAACGATGCGATGAACAAAGACGAGACCCGTAGTGGTAGCGGACTCAAAGGAGGGCTGTGATGTCGAAAGCCCTGTGGTTGATCGCGCTGGCGAGCCTGAGTGCCTGCGGCGGCGACGACGACGATAACGGCGACACCACGCGTCCGGCCGGTGCACCCGCGCCTGCCGCCGGTGGCGCTGCGAAGAAAGATCCCAGCAAGCAGCTCCAACCGCGCCAGCACATCGAGGACAAGGTCTCGTGCTCGGTGCCGGATGCACCGACGGGACATCCCGCGTGCACGCCGGTCGATCAACCGTTGAAGCCGGGCGACAAGCTGTTGCCGGATTGCGATCCGGGCTCGTACTGCATGCAGGTCGGTAACGGCTTCTCGTGCGAGCCGTGCCCCGAGCGCGAGAGCATTCGTCACGAGTTCAAAGATCGCGACTTCGTCGAGGATCAGGCGCGCGACCCGTTCGAGTCGTACGTCGTGATCCAGCCCGGCCTCGGCCAGGGCTCGAGCACGAGCAAGCCCGAGCCGCATCAGAGCTGCAAGCGCGCCGACCAGTTCGTCGCGACCGGTTACTCGTACCAGGACCTGAAGCTCGTCGGTATCGTCGCGCAGTCCACGCAGCGAAAAGTTCTGATGATGGACACCGGCAACCCGCCGATCGGTCACATCATCAAGCGCGGCGATTGCGTCGGCAAAGAGAAGGCCGTCGTGAAGGACATCGGCACGGGCTACGTGACGTTTGTCGTCGACGAGGACCCGGATACGAAGCGCCCGGCGACCGAAACGTCCGTGCAGTTGCACCCGGGCGGGCTCGAGGTCGAGCCGCTGTCGCCGCAGTTCGAGAATCAGCGCAATCCGTCGAGCGGGACCCCGGTCGTCGCTCCTCCAGGCACGCCGAATGGCGCGGGCACTCCGACGCAGTCGCCCCCTCCGGTGAGCCCGCCCGTGCAGTCTCCGCCCGCGAATCCTGTTTCGCGATAGGCAAAAATTTGTAGTTCCTGCTCTGGGCAGGCGAAAATTTTTTTGGAGCGCACATGATCATGAGCCCCAGAAAATGGATCGCTGCTGCGATCGTCCTCGCGACGGCGTCGGTGGCGTACGCGGATGGTAAGAACGAAATCCGCGCAGTGACGTTCGATGAAGCAGCTGCTTCGTCGACGACACTCGTGCACGTCCGGAGCAGTGATGCGCCGACGTTCACCGTCTACAAGCTAGAACGCCCGACACGTGTCGTGATCGACATGCCGGGCGCGAAGCTCTCGGACGTGATGAAAGGGCACGACAGCGCCGCGGTGTTCTCGCCGAACACCTGGGCGGTGTCGACGATCGCCGCGCAACAGCTCGACGACAATGTCGTGCGCGTGATCGTGACCATGGCGCGGCCCGGTCGTTACGACGTGAAGAGCGTCGGCAACGAAGTCGTGCTGTCCGTGATCGCTCGCGATGCGGCGCCGGCGAAGGCGAATCCCGAGGAGCTCGCGGCGGCGAAGGCCGAAGCAGAGCGGCTGAGGGCGCAGGCGAACGAATCGGCACAAAAGGCCGAGGCGGCGCAGCGCGCGGTCGAGCAAGCGAAGAACGCGAGCAGCGCGGATTTGCAAAAGGCAAAACAGGTCGCGGCGCAGGCGAAGGCAGATGCCGACGCGGCGAATACGCGAGCAGCGAACGCGCAGGCCGCGGCCGAGCAAGCGAAGAAGGCGGCGCAGGCCGATGCGGCGTCCGCGAAGATCGAAGCTTCGAACGCGAAGGCCGACGCTCAGAAGGCGCGCGATGAAAAAGCGATGACCGAGCAGCAGCTGGCCGGCGCGAAGAGCGAAGCGGACCAAGCGAAGCGCGAAGCAGCGGCGGCGCGGCGCGATGCCGATGCAGCGAAGGCGACGGCCTCGAAGCAAGAGCAAGACACGCGCGAGATGAAGGCGCAGATCGCGGCTGCGAAGGCCGAAGCGGCGCAGCGCACGGCCGAAGCGGCGCAAGCGCGTAAGGACGCCGACGCGGCGAAGGCCACGGCGTCGAAGCAAGATCAGGACACGCGCGAGATGAAGGCGCAGATCGCGACGGCGAAGGCCGAAGCGGCGCAGCGCGCGGCGGAAGCGATGCAAGCGCGTAAGGACGCCGACGCGGCGAAGGCGACAGCGTCGAAGACCGAACAGGACGCGCGTGAAGCGAAGGCGCAAGTCGCGGCGGCGAAGGCCGAGGCGGCGCAACGTGCGGCGGAGGCGGCGAGCGCGAAGCAAGTTGCGGATCGCAATGCGGCGGATGCGGCGAGCGCGCGGCAAGTCGCGGATCGCAACGCGGCGGATGCGGCGAGCGCGCGGCAGGTCGCGGATCGCAATGCGGCGGATGCCGCGGCGGCGCGTCGCGACACCGATTCGGCGAAGCGCGAGCTCGCGAACGCGAAGGCCGAAGCACAGCAAGCGAAGAAGGATGCCGACTCGGCGAAGCTGACGGCGGCGAGCGATCGCGCGTCTGCCGAGAAGATGCTGAAGGATGCGAAGGCGCAGCTCGCGTTGCTGGATGGCAAGACGGCGAACGCGCAGGCGATGGAAGACAAGGCGCGCGCGACGAACGCGGCGGCGCAAGCGCGTGAAGAAGCGGCACGGGATGCCGAGGCGCGCGCGAAGCAAGAGCGCGTGGCGGCGGAAGCGGCGGCGAAGCAGGCGCAGGATCAAGCGTCGAAGGTCGCGGCTGGTCAGAAGGCGAAGGCCTCGGCGGATGCGAAGGCGGCGGAGCAGCGGCTCGCGGATGCGAAGCGCGCGACCGATGAAGCCGAGGCACAGCGGCGCGACGCCGAAATGGCGGCAGCGTCGGCGAAGAAGGATCTCGAGACGTCGCGTTCGGCGCTCGCGCAGGTCGAGCAGCAACGCACGTCGGCGCAAACCGCGGCCGATAGCGCGACGAAGAAGAAGAGCGATGCGGAAGCGGCAGCGAGCGATGCGTCGCGCCGTCGCGTCGAAGCCGAGGCGGCGGTTGCCGATGCGGCGAAGCGCAAGAAGGATGCGGAGACCGCGGCGAACGATGCGATGAGCAAGAAGTCGCAAGCAGATCGCGATCGCGCGGATGCCGAGGCAGCTCGCATGGCGGCGCAGGATCAGGCGAAGACCGCACGGGAAGCGCGCGATGCCGCCGAGAAGCAGCGGCGCGTGGCCGAGCGTGCGGCGGACGATGCGAATGCGGCGAAGAGCAAGGCGGAAGGCTCGCTCGCGGATCTGACCGCGAAGCGCGCGGCGGCCGAGAAGGCGGCGACCGAGCTCGAAGCACGCAGCAAGGCCGCGGCGAAGGCGCAGGCGGATATGGTCGCGGCGCAGGCTCGCAAGGCGAACGATGCCGATATCGCGGCGGCGAAGGCCGAGCTCGCGAAGTTGGAAGCAGCGCGCGGCAAGGCGGAAGGCGAGCTCGCGGATCGTCGCAAGGCGGTCGCGCTGCAGCAGGCGGAAGCGACGCGGCTCGAGTCGGCGGCGACCCAAGCGCACGACGCGGCCTCGCGTGAAGAAACGCGCCGCGCGGAGCTCGCGCAGAAGCGCACCGCGGAAGAGGCGGAGCTGCAGAAGTTGGCGACGGCGAAGGCCGATGCGCAGAAGCAGATCGCGGATGCGGCCGATGCGAAGGCGCAAGCGGCGCGCGTGAAGGCGCAGGTTCGCGTGGCCGATACCGACGACGAAAAGATTTCGGCGATCTCGGCCGTGACGTTTGCCGGTGATGAAGGCAACGGCGTCGTCGATATCGCGATGAGCGAAGGTGCGAAGATCCAGATCGGTGAAGTCACGCCGACCCGGGCGGAGCTGATCGTCGACAACGCGTCGCTCGCGAAAAAGCTCGAGCGCACGCTGGACGTGTCGAAGTTCGGTAGCCCGGTGAAGTCGATCTCGACGTATCACGATGCGAAGACGCCGAACCGCGTGCACATGGTCGCGCAATTGAGCGCGCCGGTGACGCCGACGGTCGACCGCAGCAACGGCCAAGTAAAGTGGCACTTCCTGAATCGCGACGTGCTCGCCGCGCGTCCGGTCCAAGGCGTGACCACGGGTGTGACCGGCTTCGGTGCCGCGTCGACGCCGGTCGCGCAACAGACGGTCGCGCAGGTCCCGCCGCAGGGCAATCGCCGCCGCATCTATCACGGCCCGACGGTCGACTTCGACTTCAAGGACGCGCCGATCCACGACCTCCTGCGCGTGCTCGGCGATACGGGCCACATCAACATCGTGGTGCCGGAATCGATCAACGCGAACGTCACGGTTCGGTTGAAGCGCGTGCCGTGGGACGAGGCGCTCGAGGTCATCCTCCAGTCGCACGGCCTGTGGTACCGCAAGGAAGGCAACATCTACCGGATCGCGACGCAGAAGGAGCTCGACGCTGAAGATGCGGCGGAGGCGGCGCGGCGCGAGGCGGCGTTGAAGGCGGAATCGCCGCGTGTCGAGCGCTACACGCTCAACTACGCGAACGCGACGGAGATGCGGACGATCCTCGAGCCGATGTTGTCGGCGCACGGCAAGATCGAAGTCGACGGTCGCACGAACTCGCTGATCATCAACGACGTCGCGGGTAATCGCGCGCAGATCATTCGCCTCGCGAACGAGCTCGACACGCCGACGCCGCAGATCTCGATCGAAGCGCGCATCGTCGAAGCGCGGTCGACGTTCACCCGTCAGATCGGCGTGCAGTGGGGTGGTAACGGCATCGCCGGCGCGGCCGGTGGTAACGCGACGGGCCTGTCGTTCCCGTCGAACATCGCGGTGACGGGCGCGAACTCGGATGCGAACACGATCGCGACCGGTGTCGCGAGCCCGTCGGACTTCGCGGTCAACTTGCCGGCCACGACCGGCGCCGGCGAAGGTGGTGCGATCGGATTCTCGCTCGGATCGATCGGCGGCAACTTCAACATCAACCTGCGCCTGTCGGCTCTCGAGGATAGCGGTACGGTCCGGATCATCTCGGCGCCGAAAATCACGGTGTCGAACAACAAGAAGGCGTCGATCAGCCAAGGCGTGTCGATTCCGATCTCGGTCGTGTCGGCCGCGGGTACGAACACCCAGTTCGTCACCGCCGACCTCTCGCTGATCGTCCAGCCGTACGTCTCGAACCGGGACTGCGCGATCGCGATGGACCTGACCGTATCGAAGAACGAGCCGGACTTCGTCAACGTCGGCGCACGTGGTGACCCGACGATTCTCCGCAAGGAAGCGAAGACGAACATGCTGATCCAAGACGGCGAAACCGCAGTGCTCGGTGGCATCTACACGCGTAACTCCGGTGTCGCGTACAAGAAGGTCCCGCTGTTCGGCGATATCCCGGTGCTCGGCTGGTTGTTCAAGAATCGCTCGGAGAACGACGACCGGACGGAGATCTTGGTGTTCATCACGCCGAAGATCACGAACAAGGCATCGCTGCTCTGCACGAAGTAGCCTAGAGTTCGGCGGATGCCGGCCCTGTTCCTGATCGGATTCATGGCGGCCGGCAAGAGTACGGTCGGAGCGCTGCTCGCGAAGAAACGCGGGCGGCGCTTTGTCGATCTGGACGATCACGTCGATCCGCAGATCCTGAAGACGGATGAAGCGGAGTTTCGGCGGCAGGAAGCGGCGGCGTTGCTCGCGGCGATTTCCGACGACGTGGTGATCGCGACGGGTGGTGGTGCGGCGGCGTATGGCGACAACCTCGAGAAGATGAAGGCGGCCGGGTGCGTGATCGCGCTCGATGTCGATGTCGCGACGGCGAAGGCGCGCGCGGTCGGTGGTGCGGAGCGGCCGCTGTTGGCGCGTGGGGATGATGCGGTTCGGAGGCTCGCGGCGGAGCGCGCGCCGATCTATCGCCGTGCGCATGCCGTGGTCTCGACGACGGGCCGAGCGATCGAGGATGTCGTCGACGATGTCGATCACGTCGAGCGCGTGTTCACGCGGGTTCGCTCGGTCGATTCGCACGACGTGACGATCGTGGCGTTAGGCGCGCGGTCGTATCCGATCGTCGTCGGTCCGGGGTTTCACGAGGATGCGATCCGCGCCGTCGTGGGCACGGGCAGAGTCGCCGCGATCAGCGATTCGAACGTGTCGGCGCTGTGGAATGTCGGGTTGCCGACGACGGTGATGCCCGCCGGCGAACCGCACAAGACGCTCGCGACGTACGAGCGATTGACGGACGACTTGATCCCGCAGCTCGATCGCGGGTCGACGATCGTCGCGCTCGGCGGTGGTGTCGTCGGAGATATGGCGGGATTCGTCGCGGCGACGATGTTTCGCGGGATCGCGATCGTGCAAGTTCCTACGACGATCGTCGCGATGACGGACGCCGCGATCGGCGGCAAGACCGCGGTCGACACGCGCGCCGGCAAGAATCTCCTCGGCGCGTTTCATCAACCGAAGCTCGTCGCGTGCAACACGGATACGTTGAAGACGTTGCCGGATCGCGAACGCCGCGCCGGGTTCGGCGAGCTGTGGAAGTACGCGCTGCTCGACGGCGAGCACCTGTGGACGCTCGTCGATGCGTGCGCGGCCTGGAGTAGGGGCGGCGGCGCGATGCCACGCGAGATGAACGACGTGATCGCGCGATCGGTCGCGTACAAGGCAGCGGTCGTCGGCGCCGACGAACAGGAGCGCGGCAACATGCGCGTGCTGCTCAACCTCGGCCACACCGTCGGGCACGCGATCGAGAGCGAGCACGGCCTCGTCCATGGCGAGTCGGTCGGACTCGGTCTTGTCGTCGCATGTAGGGTGAGCCGGGAGCTGGGCTTCTCCGACCTCGAAACCAGAGTCGCCGACGCACTCGCGCGTAGCGGCTTGCCTCACGATCCGCGCGCTTATCTAAGCGAAGCGACGATCGCGCGAATCTCCGTCGATAAGAAGCGTTCGGGTAACAGCGTGAGGTTCATCGCGATCCGCGAGGTGGGGGCGTGTGAGCCGGTCGAGTTGCCGCTCCAGAAGCTCGGTGAAATTTTGCGTGCGTACGCGTCGGCTTGATACGATTTTCGTATGCGGCTGCCGGTAGCTTTGATGTTCCTCGTCGGAGGGGCCTGTGCGGATCACGGGAACGAGGGCTTCTTCATCGTCAACAACTCTGCTGCGGTGGCAGGCGGCACCTGCACATTCACGCCGGACCTGACCGAGCCGTTCATCGCGGCTGGCTCGATCAGCGTCGACTCGCCGAGTGGCTACGTGATGGCACCGCTGTTCGACAGCAACATCACCGCGACCGACGATCAGGTGAATCAACGCTCGATCCATCTCCAAGGTGCGAACGTTCATGCGGAGGTTGCGAACGGCGGCACGCATCAGGACTACACGGTGCTGTTCTCGGGGACGATCTTCCCGAACGGTGGTCTCACGAACGCGGTCGTCGAGATGCTCCCGGCGAGCTCGATCCAAGCGTTCGGCAATGTAAACGCCGCGAACAACCAGAACACCGAGGTCGTCCTGACGATTACGGCGTACGGAACGCTCGGCGGCGGTCGAATCGATGCCGAGCCCTTCTACTATCCGATCACGCTCGTCGCGCCGAAGAATGGGCTGATCCGCGGCATCGGATACAACTCGGACGGCTCGATCAATCCGACGGCGTCGCAGAGCTGCGTTGGCTACTCCCAAGTCGCGAGCCCCGGCAACCCCTGCAACGCGTTTCAGGATGGCGATGTCGACTGCTGCTTCTCCCCCACGCTGAACGAAGCCGTGTGCCCCGCCGTCTCCGAATGATCGTGATACCGTAACGACAGCATGTTCGCCGAACACCTGAAGAAGATCGTCGACAACGTCGATGGCGGGATCGCAGCGGTCGTGATGGGTCTCGACGGAATCCCCGTCGATCAATACGTCCGCCAGAACGGCAAGCTCGACATCTCGACGGTCGGGATGGAGTTCTCGTTCATCCTCACGCAGGTCCGCAAAGCCGGTGAGAGCCTCCAGGTCGGCGGGCTCGAGGAGCTGTCGGTCAAGGCGCAGCGCCTCGTGCTGGTCTGCCGCATGCTGTCGCCGACGTACTTCGTCGCCGTGATCGTCTCGCCCGAGGGCAACTTCGGCAAGGCGCGCTACCTCGCGCGGTTGAATGGCCCGGCGCTCGCCGCTGGCCTGTGACCGTCAAGATCCAGGTCCTTCACGGGCCGAACCTCAACATGCTCGGCAAGCGCGAGCCCGAGCACTACGGGTCGCTCACGCTCGACGAGATCAACGCCGAGCTGACCCGCCTCGCCAAGGCGCGTGATGCCGAGGTTCGCTGCCTCCAGAGCAACGTCGAGGGCGAGCTAATCGACGCGATCCAGAAGTCGCTCGGCTGGGCCGACGCGATCGTGATCAATCCGGGCAGTTATTCGCACACGTCGATCGGGATCCGCGACGCGATCGCCGCCGTGGGAATTCCGACGTTCGAGGTGCACCTCAGCAACATCTACGCGCGGGAAGCATTTCGGCACACCTCGATCACTGCAGCGCAGTGCGTCGGAGTGATCAGCGGATTCCGCGCAAATAGCTACTACCTGGGCCTAGACGCGGCCCTTTCCCACGTGGAAATGTCGCGCCGATCTCATGGCAAAGCAGCCCAAAAACGAAAGCGTCGTTAGCGAGCACGAGCTCGTCACGATGGCTCGCGGTCTCGCCGAAATTGCCCACGCGCAAAACCTGTCCGAGCTGATCGTCGATACGAAAGACACGACGATCACGATCCGGCGCGGTGGCGTGGCAGCCGCTGCTCCGATGCAGATGATGGCGGCTCCGCCGATCCAGTACGCGCCGGCGCCGCAAGCGTTCGCCGCTCCGGCAGCCCCAGCAGCAACCGCACCTGCTGCCGCAGCTGCGGTTGACGACAAGTCGCACGTCGTGACGTCGCCGTTCGTCGGCACGTTCTATCGCAAGCCGAACCCGGACTCGCCGGCGTACGCCTCGGTCGGTGACAAGGTCGAGAAGGGCCAAGTGCTCTGCATCGTCGAAGCGATGAAGCTGATGAACGAGATCGAAGCGGATGCTTCGGGCACGGTCACCGCCATTCTCGTCGAGGATGGCAACTCGGTCGAATACGGCCAGCCTCTCTTCAAGATCGCCTAACCATGTTCAAGAAGGTCCTGGTCGCGAATCGTGGCGAGATCGCGTTACGCGTGATCCGCGCGTGCAAGGAGCTCGGCCTCAAGTCGGTTGCCGTGCACTCGACGGCAGACACCGACGCGCTTCACGTGAAGTTCGCGGACGAAGCCGTGTGCATCGGCCCGCCGACCTCGCGCCAGAGCTACCTCAACGTTCCGCAGATCATCTCGGCCGCCGAAGTCACCGGCGCCGATGCGATCCATCCCGGCTACGGCTTTCTCTCGGAGAATGCCGATTTCGCCGACGTTTGCAAAAAGTGCAACCTGACGTGGATCGGTCCGTCGCCGGAGGCGATGCGCCTGATGGGCGACAAGATCTCCGCGCGCGATGCGATGCGCAAAGCGGGCGTGCCGATGTTGCCGGGCACGAGCGGGATCCACGACGAGATCACGTTGTTGCAGTCCGCCGAGAAGATCGGCTTCCCGGTGATCTTGAAGGCGAGCGCCGGTGGTGGCGGTCGCGGCATGAAGATCGTCTACGAAAAGGAAAAGCTCCTCGAAGCGTGGGCGATGGGACGCACCGAAGCGCAAGCCGCGTTCGGCAATCCCGAGATGTTCATGGAGCGGTACTGCCAGAAGCCGCGCCACATCGAGATCCAAGTGATCGGCGACAAGCACGGTCACTACACGCACCTCAACGAACGCGAGTGTTCGATCCAGCGCCGTCACCAGAAGGTGATCGAAGAAGCTCCGTCGGCGGTGTTGCCGGAAGAGACGCGCCGGAAGATGACCGAAGCGTCGGTGAAGGCGATCGAAGCGATCGGCTACACGAACGTCGGCACCATGGAGTACCTGCTCGATACCGACGGCAGCTTCTACTTCATGGAGATGAATACGCGTCTCCAAGTCGAGCACCCGGTGACCGAGCTCGTCACCGGTCTCGATATCGTGCGCGAGCAGATCCGGATCGCCGCGGGTGAACCGCTCTCGTTCAAGAAAGAGCGTGCGCCACGCGGTCACGCGATCGAATTGCGCATCAACGCCGAGGATCCGCAGACGTTCGCGCCGTGGCCGGGCAAGATCACGGCGGTTCACTTCCCGGGTGGGCTCGGTGTGCGTGTAGATACGCACGTGTATGCGGGCTACGTGGTTCCGCCGAATTACGACTCGTTGCTCGCGAAGGTCATCGTCCACGATGTGGACCGACCAACCGCCATCAAGCGCGCGCGTCGCTGCCTCGAGGAGATGGTGATCGAGGGCCCGCGCACCAACATCCCGTTCTTGCGGCGGATCATCAATCACCCCGATTACATCTCGGGGGATGTCGACACCGGCTTCGTGGCGCGGATGCTAGCTGAACAGTCAGCTCGCTGAAGATCACATGTAGCTCCTGACGCTGGTTAACAGTCGGGAAACCCTCGCCCTTTTCGTTGACCCCCACGCATGTGGGCGGTAGCATTTTAAGGCTGAGCACCTGTGATTCACCGCATATCCCTGTCTGGGAGGCAGCTGGGTAGCCGTGGCCTTTAACAAAGAAAAGGTCATGGATGCCGCGCGCAAGTTTGTCGATAAGGGACAGATCGACAAAGCGGTGAAGGAGTACCTGCGGATCGTCAGTGAAGATCCGAAGGACGTCCGCGTGTGGCTCAAGATCGGTGACCTCTACGCGAAAAAAGGCGCGAAGCAGGAAGCCACCGATACGTATCTGAAGGTCGCGCGGTTCTATGACGAGCAAGGCTTCTTCCTGAAAGCCGTCGCTGTCTACAAGCAGATCCTCAAGCTCGATCCGCGCCTCGTCGACGTGATCCTGAAGCTAGCGGAGCTCTATCGCCGCCTCGGATTGATGAGCGATGCGATGCAGCACTACGAGAGTGTCGCCGCGCATTTTCATCGCGAGGGCAACACCAAAGACGCGCTCGACACGGTCAAGAAGCTCGTCGATCTCGATCCCGAAAACATCGCCACGCGGATCAAGCTGGCCGAGCTGTACTCGAAGGAGAACCTCCTCGACGAAGCCGTCGTCCAGTTCACGCACGCGTGCGAGCAACTGCGTCGTCAGGGCCGCCAGGATGACTTCGTCAAAGTCGCCGAGCGCTTGCTCTGGCACAAGCCGGACAATCACGCGCTGAATCGCGAGCTCGCGGGGCTGTATCTCCGTCGCAACGATCCGCGGCGCGCGCTGCAGAAGCTCCAGGCGTGCTTCAAAGCGGATCCGCGCGACGTCGAGACGCTCGGCTTGTTGGCGATCGCATTCAGCGCGCTCGATCAGAAATCGAAGACCGTCAGCGTGCTGAAGGAGCTCGCGCGGATCCATCTCGAGAACAAGTCGCGTGACAAAGCGGCCGAGGTCTATCGCAAGATCCTCGAGATCGTCCCGAACGATCAAGACGCGCTGAACTTCGTCGGCCAGCAACCCGCTGCGCCTGCGCCGCCGCCCGTGGTCGCGCCGCCGCCGCAACGCTTGCCCACATCGGCCGTGCCGCGCGCAGCCACGCAGTTGCCGCCGGCGATTCGCGCGGCGACGAACGAAGCGAAGTTCAACATCACGAGCGATCTGCAATCGATTCCCACGTCCGGTCGGATGACGGGCTCGATGCCGCTCGTCGACGAATCGTCGCTATCGGGCGTGGACTTCGCGCTGCCCGAATACGACGACGCGGATTTCTCGGCGGACATGGAGCCGCCACCGGATCCGCGCACGCGCTCGGCGGCAGGTGAACGTCACGCGGAAGAGATTTCGAAGATCCTCGCGGAGACCGATGTCTACGTGAAGTACGGCCTCCACCAGAAGGCCGTGGATCACTTGCGCCGGGTGTTCACGCTCGACGGCGAGAACGTCGAAGCGCACGAGCGCCTGAAGGACATCCTGATTCTCGCAGGGCCGCGAGCAGGAAGCCGAGGTCGAGCTGTTGAAGCTGGCGGAGCTCGTCGCGCCGGGCGATCCGGATCGCGCGGAGAGCTATCTCCAAGAGTTGCTCGGCATGAACGGCACGCACACGGGCGCGTTCGAGCTCGCGCGTCGGTTCCGGCTGCGCGTCGCGCGGATGTCGTCGTCGGCATCGGCCGAGGTCGATTACCGCGGCGGTGGTGGCCTGCAGGAGCTCGATCCCGAGCTCGATGACCTCTCGCTCGAAACGCCGCCACCGCAGCGCTCGGTCGGTCGATCGCGGATGCGCGAGTCGCTCGATTCGATCGACGACTTCGATCCGAACGAGCTGATCGGTGGCGACATGGCGCATGGCTCGCCGGCGCCGGCGCGTCCACCGCAGCGTCCGAATGGCTTCGAAGGCGACTACGGTCAGTCGACGCGGCAGGTTCCGCCGGAGCAGATCGAAGCGCTCGCGAACATGCACGCGGAGTACGACGAAGACAGCGCCGTGCTCGTCTCGCGTGCGCCCGGTCGTCGCTACGCCGACGATGCGGATGCGTTGGAAGCGCAGCTGGACGATGCGGAGCTCGGTGAAGACATCGATCAGGGTGTCGCCGCCGAGCTCGGTCAGCAGGATGAGGACCTGCCGTTCGATCCGGACGAAGCACGCGCGTTCGATGCGGGCATGCAGAATCCCGAGACCGACGCGGTGTACGTCACCGGGTTCGAAGAAACGGATCTGCCGCGCGCGCAGGATCAATTCACCGAGCTCGATCAAGACGGGCTCGCGGTCGCCGGCTCGTACGATCCGTACAGCGATGCCACCGCCATGAATGCGGGCCTCGACGAGCATCATCGCGCGGAGTCGCTCGTCGAAGATGATCTCGACGAAGCGGACTTCTACGCTGGCCAAGGCATGTACGCCGAAGCGATGGACGCACTGCGCACGCTGCAGTCGCGCCATCCGAACCATCCGCTGATCCAAGCGAAGATGCGCGAGGTCCAAGCGCTCGAGCGCGGTGACGTGCCGATCCACACGCCACCTGCGGGCATGCACGACAACCCGCGCGATGCGAGCGTCGACGTGCCGATGGAAACGCCGGCGCCGGAGCTCACCGGTGGCACGGCTGCGCTCTCGCTCGACGAGATCGAAGAGATCGAAGAAGTCTCCGCGGATGACTTCGAAGAAGTCGCGTCGGTCAGCCAGCCCAGCAAGCGCAAGCCGACCGTGATGCTCGAAAAGCCCGTCGAAGAAGGCGATGCCGATACGCACTACGATCTCGGCCTCGCCTACAAAGAGATGGGCCTGTTCGACGAAGCCGCGAAAGCGTTCGAGAAGGCGATGCGTGCGCCGGGTCGCGAAGCGCAGTGCCGCGTCATGCTCGGCATGTGTCAGCGCGAGCAGGGCAATCCGCAGGAAGCGATCCACCAGTTCAAGCAGGGCCTCCACGCGAATCCAAGCGATCGCGAAGCGCTCAGCCTGTACTACGAGATCGGCGTCACCTACGAATCGATCGGCGACGTCGGCGAAGCGCTCTACTACTTCGAGGCCGTGACGAAGCGCGATCCGAAGTTCGCCGACGCGGGCGTGCGCGCCGATCAGATCCGCGCGAGCGGTACGGCGGCGCAGCCCGACGACGATATCTAGTTACTTCGGGCCGGGAGTCCGGCCCGTTCCGTACAGGCGAGCGCGCGCGAGCCGATGATCAGAAGAGGTAGCAGGCGCAGCGCGGAGCGGTGCGCCTACTAGCTCTTCGCCGCCTTCACGCAGGTGCTGACGAGGTTCATGTACTTCTTCCAGTTCCAGTACTGACCTGGATCGGAGTGATGGCTCACGCCACCGCACTCGCCGCGATTACCACGCGCGTCGCTGCACAGCGTGTGCGACGACAAGCTCGACGGTACGTTCTCGTGACCGAAGATGTGCTTGCGATCGACCGGGATGCCGTAGCGATGCGCGATCGAACAGGTCAGCTCCGACGACGCCGTGTAGAGCGTGTCGTTGTAGTAGCCGCCGCCGTTCTTCTTGTGCGCGAAGCCTTCATGCTCGATGCCGATCGAGTGACGGTTGAACCAGCCGTGACCCGCATGCCACGCCTCGTCGTGTTCGTAGACCATCTTCACGATGTGGCCATCGCGTGACCGCACGAGGTAGTGCGCCGAGGTCTCGTTCGCCGGATTCTTGAACACGGCGATCGCACCCGGCATCGTGCCTTCCATGTCGTGGATCACGACGTAGTTGATCTTGTAGCCGAGTCGGCTGCCGAAGTTCGGCGACTTGATCCACTGGAATGCCGGCATCTTGCCCGGCGCGGGCTTCGCGCGTGCCGTGCTCGGATCGGCGTCCGTTTCGTCGTCCGGCGAGATCGGATCTTCGATCAGTGCGGCGCCGGTTCCGTCGAGGACGAGCCGCTCGCCGTCCGTCGTGGTGACGTCGAAGCCTTGCGCGATCGCGTCGTCGAGTTGGTTCAACGCGAGCTCGGCCGCATCGTCTTGCACGCCCAAGAACGCGCTCGTGGCATCACGCAACGATCCGAGCGTGTGCGCGTCGTCCGCGAGGATCGCGGCGGCACCGTCGATGTTCGCGGTGTAGTCGGTCTTGATCGTATCGCTCGGCACGCCGATGAGCGCGGCTGCGCGATCGATCTGCGCGTCCGACAGATACATGAGGCCGTAGCTCGGAACATCCGGCGCCATCGTCGGATCGTCCGTGGCCCCGGCCGAATCGTCGGCTTCGACCACCGGCGTGTCGTCGAGCAGCGCGCTATCGGGATCCGCCATATCGATCGCGGGATCCGGCGTCGCGTCCTGGCCTTGCGCGAGCTCGAAGCGACCTTGCTGATAGCCGATCGCGACGAGCCAATCTTCATCGATGCCGTACTTCGCGGCGGCATCCTTATAGGCAGCGTTGCGCACGCCGGGCTGATCCTCGACATGCGTGGTGGGCTCGGCCGCGCAGGCGACGACGAGCGACGAAACTCCGAAAATAAATAACGACCGCAGGTGCATCTTGCTCCTTCGTACCCTCGCCGCCGCGTTCTCCAATCTGCGGGCCAACCGTGAGCACGCGATCACGGTGCGTTGCACGCGAAGTGAATCCGATGCACTCCCCAGTGCACACGCTCGTGTGCAGTCTTATTTCGGCGATGGGTAATTTCGGTCCACGAACGACAGGCCATCCGCGTTCAAGTGGCCGAACGTCGAGTGGTTATAGGTCGTGTAGTCGTAGAAGTCGCGAATCACGCTCGCCGGATCGCCGGTCGGATCCACGGGCACGGTGAGCGTATCGAACGACATCGCGCCATCACCCGGCGGCGTGTACATGTCCGAGCTCACGCACGACCGCCACGGGAGTTGATGGCCCTGCGCGTCGACGAACGGCGTGAACGCGTAGCCCTTGAAGTCCTCGAGCACCAAGTTCGCGGTGGTCGATCCGGCGTACTTCGCCGCGAACGAATCGAAGTGCGCGGGCGAGTCGTGAACGAAGCTCTCCCAGAACGCGTGATCGATATGCAGCGTGACCTGCGCGATCGTCGATTGATTCGCGACGACGACCACACCGCGCGGATTCTCCTCGTTCGGATGTGGTTCGCCCTGGAGCGCCGGATTCTGCGCGTTGCGATACGTGGTCGGTGCGTCGAGGCCGATCTGGAAATGGATCGTTGTCGGCAGCACCGTGAAGTCGTACGCCGCGGTCTGCGTGCAATCGGCTCCCTTCCACGTCGCCGTGCCGACGAGCAACGTGGTGTAGCCCTTCGCGATCATCTGCTGGTACGCGGTCACGCCGGCATCGTCGAGGTTGACGTTCTTCGCTTGCGCGAGCGCGGGCACGACTTCGAACCCGAACGCGTACTTCGTCGTCGGATCGAGACCCGCTAACGCACCGATCGGCGTGGCATCCATCGGCGCGCCATCGGCATCGTCGAGCGGGCCGCCGTTATGAAGATCGAGCGCGAACGGCCCGTCGACCGCGGCCACGACCGAGCTACCCGTGCCACACGTGATCGTGCCGCCATGACCGTCGTCGCACAGCGATTGATCGGTATCGGATTTGTCGGGCCCGCTCGAGAGCGTGACGTGATCGACCGTGGTGATCACGTGGTCGTACGCGATCTCCCAACCGTCGACGAAGAACACGGCGTCGGCATCCGTGGGTGGAAACGGATAGCCGTCCTTCGCGAATGCTTCGCCGGAAGCGGTGATGTACAGGCCTTCGCCGCCCGGATCGCACGGGATGTCGAAATCGGCGAGGCCACCGCCGGCATGCGTGCCGCAGGTCGCGACGGTGTGGGAATCGGTGCTGTCGCCGCACGCGATCAGCAAGGACAGAACTGCATAGCGAAACATAGAGCTCCTATTCGAGAGAGAACTGAAACGACGCCGAAGCGGCGCGAATCCCGGTGAAGAGGTTCTGGCTCGCGACGTTGTCGTTCGTGTCGGGGAACACGCCGTCGTCGGGCAAAGCCGTGAAGTCGACGTTCGCGAACCAGGAACCAGCGTCGACGGTGATCAAGAGCGTCGCGCCTTCGCGCGGACGGAGATCGATCGGAATCGGCGAGACGATGCGTTGCTTGCAGATCGGATGCTGACTCGGCAGCGACGGATCGCTCGCGGGGATGCCGCGGTTCGCGTTGCTGATCGTGATCTGCGCCGTGAACGGGCGGATGTCGGTGTCGCGCGTGGCCGTGCCGGCGATGTCGGCGATCACCGTGCTATCCGTGAGGGCGTTGACATCGCCGCCGGTGAGCCAGATCTCGCCGGTGCGCGCTTCGTCGGTCGTGCCGGTTGCGTGATCGGGGAAGGCCTGGCGATCCGTCGACAACACGTCGACATCGAGCGACGACAATTCTTCGGCGGTGTAGATGCCGGGCAGGATGCAGGTCGTCGCTTGTGACCCGCTGATCGGAACCGCGAGGTTGAGGTAGACGGCGCCGATCTGGAGGTGCGCGCGCGAGAGCTCGACGTGCCAACCGAGGCCGGTGTCCATTGCCGTGACGCCGGTGCCGGTCGCTTCGACATCGAACGACACGATGTCGCCGCCGGTCGTGCCACACGCCGCGAGTGCGAGGAGCAGCGCCTTCATAGATGGACCTCGACCTTGCCGAGGATCGTTCGCGGCGCGCCCGCCGTGAACTCGCGCGCGACGGTCAGCGTGGGTTGCGGTTCGGTGTGGAAGTCCGAGGCGTAGTTGTATTCGCCGAGTCGATAGCGGGCGTCGAGTAAATTCGAGATCGACAGCCCGACCTTGTAGCGATCCCACGCGATCGACGCGGTGCCATCGAGCGTGGTGATCGGATCGCTGCGTTCGCCGTAGGGCAGGGCGCGCGGGCCGACGAACGTGAAGCCGAGGCCGAGCGTGCCGATCACGCCGAACATCTCGTGGTGCGCGACACCGTCGGCGCGGACGACGAGATCCGGGACGTACGGGATCAAGAGATGCGTGTCGTCGAACGTCGAGCGAACGTAGGTCGCACTCGCGTTGACGTCGTACCAATCCTCGGTCACGCGACCGGAGATCGAAGCGCCGAGGCGGGTCGTGCCGTCGGCGAGGACGTTGCGGCCGACGCTCTCGCTGAACACGAGATCGTGATCGACGTGCGTGCGAAAGCCCGAGAGGCGGAGGCCTTTGTAGGTGACGCCCGCATCGTAGGAGCGGATCTGCGCGAACGGCGTCTTCACGTCCTGCGAGACGTAGATCGGGTCGATCGATCGCACGCCATCGCCGAAGCTCAGAGATGGACTGAGCCCGAGGAATGGACCGAGGATGACCGACGCGCGCGGCAACACGGTCTCTCCCGCCGTCGACGAGCGCTGGACCGGCTCGCGATACGCGCCGAAGTCCTGTTGATCGAGACAGCTCGCATCGCCCGGCGGATTCGTCTTCGACGGATGCGCCACTTCGGAGACGGCGCAGTTGTCGATGACGTTGTACGTGAACAGATCCGAGCGAATGCCACCGCGCACGGCGAGCCAGCTCAGCGGTTTGAGATCCAACGCCGCGTAGAGCCCGACGTCGCCGAGGATCGCGTCGAGATCGGTGTCCTTGTGATAGGGACGATCGGTCGCGGCGTCGAGTCGATACTGGGTTCCGGACGTCGCGTCGCCGCGCGCGAAGTAGCCGACCTCGATCTGCTGGCCGTGGAGCTTCTTGCGCAGCCAACCCTGCGCTTGCGCGGTCACGCCGCCGGACTCGAGATCGATCAGATCGCCGCGCTGATCGTGCGGTTGCTGAAATGCGGTCTGTTGATCGAGCAGAAATCCCGTGAAGTCCTCGCGCAACCGCATCGTCTGCGCCGTGAGCGAGAGTTGGTGATGGGTGGTGTCGTTGTCGTGCTGGTGCTCGACATCGCCGAGCACGAACGCGCGCGCGGCCGCACCGCCTTGGCCGAAATCGTAGGTGTCGTAGAAGCCCTTCTTGCCCGATGCGTAGTCATCCTCGCGGATCACGCCGGCCGAGTGGTAATCGGTGAGATAGAGGCCGGTGGTCAGCCGCCACATGCCATCGTCGGCGAGCGCGCTCTCGATCTGACCGAGTGCCGTCGCACGTCGAGCATCGCGGTTCTGGCCGAAGCCGTCGGTCTGATAGAGCTCGACGCCGCCGAAGTTGTGCGAGTTGCTATCGGGCGAGCCGAACAGCAACAGCGCGCGATTCGTGCCGAACGATCCGGTCTCGTACGATGCCGTGAGCCCGCGTCGTGCGAGCCCGAGCTCGTAATCGGCACTGCCCGCGACGGCGAAGTTGCCTTGGCGCGGATCGTACGGACCTTCGATCACCCGGAGCGCTTGCACGAGCTCGGGGATCACGAAGTGAAGATCCGCGTAGCCGTTGCCGTGGAGGTTGCCGGCCTGATTGACGACATCGCCGTTGACGCGCAGCTCGATGTCCTGGCCCTCGCGCGCATCGAAGCCGCGCAAGAAGATCTGTTCGGCGTGACCTTCGCCGCCTTCATTCGTGAGCAGAAACCCCGGTGCCCAACCGAGCAGCTCGGTCGCGTCCTTGTGAGGGACATCGGTCGCGAGCTGCTTCGCTTCGACGTGAACGTCCTGCGCACCGACGGATGGCGCCGCCTCGTGACCGCGGATGATCGCCTTCAGCTTGTCGACGATCGTGATCGTCTCGCCCTGCGGATCTTCGACCGGATCCGCTGCGGCCGGCGTTGCGAGCAACACGAGGATCGCTACGCGCATTTGTCACACCGTCCGTGGACGACGATTCGCACTGCCGCGTCGTGGACCGTTCGAGGTGGGATCGCGATCTCCGTGATCGATCCGCATTCCGTGCACACGAACGAGCTCGCCGGCGCGACCTCGCGGGTGTAGCGCCAGATCCGATCGCCGATGTCGACGCGCCGGAGCAGGCCTGCCTCGGTCAACGCGATCAACGCGCGAAACACCGTCGTGCGTTCGACCTCCCACGGGAGCTGGGCCACGAGGTCGGCGTGCGAGAGCGGCTTGTCGGCCGACGCGAGCACGCGCAACACCCACAACCGCGTGGGCGTTACTCGCAAACTAGTTTGTTTGAGCTCGGCTTTGAGCTCGTCATCACGATCATTACTGCGCTTCACCACGAACGGCCTCACGGACGCGGGTCACCAACTCTCGAACCGACGCTGAAGTCAGATCAGCGTCGGTGGCGAGGTCTTCGGTGCGTGGCGATAGATCGTGGAAGAGCGACGTGACGTGAGCGGAGCAAGTGCGAGCGCGAATACGTGGGTTCGCGAGACGAGATCGATCGATGCCCGTGATGGCGCCGCGTTTTGCTGCACGCCGGTGAACGCGCATTCATCGGCCTCGGCCGAAATGCCTCGGGCAGCGTGGAAGCCCTCGTGCGTGTGCCCCGGCTCGCCCACGCTCGTGGCATGGACGAGATGCCCGTGGCGATCTCGAACATGGTCGACAGAGGCCGCGTGATACGCGTTGAACCACGCCGCCACGACGAGGACGAAGCTCGTCAGATAGGCCGTGGTGCGCTTCACGCGTAGACGAGTCACACGGATTTCACGATCATGTCAACGGTATCTAGACTTCTCCTGCAATCACAACGCTAGAGCAATTTAGTTGCAACTAGTTGCAAGAGACTCAGCGTTGCACGCGAACCGTGACCTAGCGCTACACCCCGCGTGACGAGCTGGCGCAGCGGTCCTGACAGCAACTCTCGTCTCTCGCTAGCTGATCGCATCGTGATCGCTAGGAGCCCATAGCATTTCATGTCGCGCGATGTACGACATGATTGGTTCTCACGGGGCATGTTAGCGCCGCTCGTTAACGCGCGTTCTCGCTTTGACGCACGTCGACGCGTGAATTCGCGTTGCGCGAACTGCGCAGTGATCACTGGCATTCGCGGTGCTCTATGCGCGCCGCATGAAATCACTTCTAGCCATCGGCTTCGGGGCAGTCTTGCTCGCGAGCTGTGCATCCGCCGAACGCGAAGACGGCAGCGATCGTAACGCCGACGAGCTCGGATCGATCCCGCAGCACCAGAGCACCACGGTCTGTAACGGTGGCGCGCTGCACTGCTACGCGTTGCATCGCACGGACGTTCCATACGCGTCGGCGCCGCAGGGCTTCGGTGCATCGGACCTCCAGTCCGCCTACAAGATCGATACGACGAAGGGCACCGGCCAAGTGGTCGCCGTGGTCGACGCCTACAACTATCCGAACGCCGATGCGGATCTGAAGAAGTACCGCGCGCAGATGGGGCTGCCCGAATGCTCCGTCGCGAACGGCTGCTTCAAGATCGTCAACCAGAGTGGTTCCGCGTCGCCGCTTCCGGGCAATGCGCCCGCGAACGACGACTGGACGGTCGAAGCCGCGCTCGATCTCGACATGGCGTCGGCCGCGTGTCCGAAGTGCAAGCTGATCCTCGTCGAGGCTGATGACGATCAAGGCGATGGACTCTACCTCGCGAACGATGGTGCCGTGACCGCGGGCGCGACCGTGGTGTCGAACAGCTGGGGTGGTCCCGAACCGACGAACTCGGCATCGCTCGAGACGCACTTCACGCACAGCGGTGTCGGCTACTTCGTCTCGTCGGGCGATAACGGCTACACCGGCACGCAATCGGATTACCCGTCGACGTCGGCGCATGTCGTCGCGGTCGGCGGCACGTCGCTCGTGAAGTCGTCGAACACGCGCGGTTGGACCGAAGGCGCGTGGAACGATGCGGGCAGCGCGTGCTCGAAGAACATCGCGAAGCCGAGCTATCAAACCTCGTCGGCGTGTGCGAAGCGCGCCGCCGCAGACGTGTCGGCCGTCGCGGATCCGAACACCGGCGTCGCCGTCTATAACGGTGGCTGGCAGGTGATCGGTGGCACGTCGGCGTCGTCGCCGTTCGTCGCCGCCGTGTTCGCGATGTACGGCATCGGTTCGTCCGGCCCGTCGTATCCGTACGGCCACGCGGCGAGCTTCTTCGACGTGACGACCGGCAGCAACGGCAGCTGCACGTCCGCGCTCTGCAAGGCGGCCGCAGGTTGGGACGGTCCGACGGGCCTCGGTACGCCGAACGGCACCGCGCTCGGCGGCGGCGGCGGCACGTGTACGCCGAACTGCACCGGCAAAGCGTGTGGTGACGACGGTTGCGGTGGTTCGTGCGGTAGCTGCACCGGCACCGACACCTGCACCGGCGGCGTGTGCCAGAGCGGTGGCGGCGGTGGCTCGGGTGGCTCGGGCGGTGGCGGCGGCACGTGCGATCACCCGATCTGCTCGACGGGCGGCGCGCTCGACGGCACCTGCGATAGCTGTGCGGCGGAAGTTTGCGCGGCGGACGATTACTGCTGCACGAACGCGTGGGACTCGATCTGCGTCGGCGAAGTCTCGTCGGTGTGCGGTCAGAGCTGCAGCGGCGGTGGTGGTGGCTCGACCTGCACCCACTCCGAGTGCAGCACCGGCGGCAAGCTGAAGAAGGGTTGTGACTCGTGTGCAACGGCCATCTGCACGGAGGACTCGTACTGCTGCGCGACGAAGTGGGACAGCCAATGCGTCAGCGAAGTGAGCTCGATCTGCAACGAGTCGTGTAACTGAGCTAGCGGACTCGCAGCGCGGGAACCCCGACGGGCACCAGCACCGTCTCGGGCGCTTCGCGGTACCCACCGCCGGCGCCCACCGGCTGCGCGACTAACTGACCGAGGACTTCGACCGAATCTCCGATCTTCAGTGTCCGACCGACGCTGCGATCGTGAAGAAACGGATCGAAGTCCTCGTTCGGTTTTCGGAGCGGGTCGACCTTCGCGAGATACAGCGCGGAGCCGATCTTCGGCGCATCGACGAGATCGATCATGCACGTGCCTGCGGGAATCACGACGCGTTGATCGCCCTCCAACAGGACTTCGAAGCCGACGGTCGCCGCGTCGTACAGCATCGTGCGGCCGCGTTGCGTCAGCTGCACCACGTACGCGACGCCGAGCTGGTTATCGATCGGCGAGTGATACATGTTGCCGTGCACGATCGTGCCGGTGCGTCCCGTCGAGAATCCGGCGGGTAACAACTTCTGCGCGGCACCGTTCGCGCGAAGCTCGTGTTGGCGCTTGCGGACGAAGTAGCCGATCAGCTTCGACGTGAAGTACACGATGCCGACGACCACGAAGATCACGAGCGCGAAGATCGCGACATCACCCCCGAGATCCGGAATGTCGCAGCTCGATCCCACGACGCTTCCGACGCCACCACCCGTCGCGCCGGCCTTCGCTGCATCCTTGATCATCCGCCGGTAGTTCGGCGGACCCCAGACTTCAGCGACGAGCTTCTCGCGATCGGGCGCGCGAACGAGTGCGGTCGTTTGCGGATGACCGGCGGGACACGCACCGCCTGGTTCGAGGAGCTGTCGACAACCGATGCAGATCGCAGATCGCTCGGGCCACACCCATCAGATTGTGTCCCAGGAATCGCCTTCTGCAAAAAACTCGGTCTCGAGCGTGGTGAACGGCTTGCGGAACGGCGCCGTCGTGAACGGCAGCGGTTGGCGGAGCGCGCGCGGCTCCTCGTCGACGATCAGCGCGGGCGGCAACCGGCGGCGCGTTGCGACCAACGAATGATCGATCGGAGGCGCCTCACGCCCACCGATTCGCAGGTACACGCCGAACGCCTTGCGCGCGATCACGAGTGGGATCATGCCCGCGAGCGCGCAGGCACATGCGTAGAGACACGGTGCAGAAGCGAGTGCGATCGCGTCGTCGAGCTCGCCGCCCAAGCCGACCCACGCGCCGGTGAATGCCGACCAACCTGCGAGTAGTGCAACGGGTGTCGCGAGGAACGATCCGAGCCACAACGCGCGTCCGTCCATCGCGCGGCGCGTGGCCGCGAACACGATCACGTTCGCCGCGTTCGTGATCGTGGTGCAGGTGACGAGCGCGAGTGCGAGCGGGAGTTGGTAATTATCGATCGTGGCGTATTCACCGGCGATCACCGCGATGCTGCCAAGCGTGCCCGCGAGCGCCAGCATCCCAGCGCGGCGCGCACCGAAAAGCTCGCACACGAGCTGACCGACAATCAGTGCGATCGGAAACACCAACACGCCGATCGTGAGGTCGGTCGCGCCCGCGAGATCGAACGGGAGTCCCGAAATATCGACGACGTACGACGACGTGAACCACAGTGGCAGTGCCAGCGTCGCCAACATGAACAGCGATGCGAGCAGCAGGAACGAGCCTTCACGGCGAGCGTGAAGCCGATCCACAGCGAGAAGCTCCCGTCCCGGCAAATCACTTTGCTTGGATGGTAGGAGCCAGCGATCGTCGTAGGTCTGCATGGGCAGACCTCCAGTTCAAATCGTGTGCCTCAAGGTGCGACAGCAGAATTTGTCGTACTCGTGAGCGTGATCTGACTGCTCCAGCTCTCCGCGGAGACCTGCGGCAAGACGTGCGCGTCGATGGGCCACACGAACCCGGGCGCCGTCGTGTCGAGCGAGATCAAGTTGTCGCCGTGGCGTTGGAGCCAGGTCGCGGATGCGGTGACCGTGGCATCGCCGCTGCCATCGGTCTCGTAGAACCGCGCGCTCGCCGTGGTGTAGAAGTCGGAGATCGGTTGCCACCGCACGGTGTACGTGTCCGGGAACCACGCGAACGGTTGGACGACCGATAGGAACTGAAAGCTCGGCGCGACGCGATCGAAGTTCGTGGCGACGGCGCTGCGACTGCCGGTCGCGTACGACGTGACGACATGGAACTCCTGAACGTCGCCGTAGCTCATCACGTCCGGAGGCATGAACACCGCCGAGGTCAGATCGCCGTTCGGCCACGTGAGGCGCGTGCCGTTGCGCGTGACGAGCTGCAGCCATGAATCGAGACCCTCGTTCGCGACGAGGACGGGCTCGTAGTCGTTCGTCAACATCGGTTGGGTTTCGAGCGCGAATGAAATCGTGCCGATGTTCTGTGCTCGCTCGAGCTCGACGTCGTGGCGAATTCCGACGATGAATTGCGCGGTGAACGCGATGTCGCGCGTGCCGGGAATGACGCCGATATCGAACGTCGACGTTTGGCCGGTCACGATCTGCGTTTGATCCCCGATCGCGACGATTCCCGAGTCCGTCATGTTGCCGGTCACGCTCACGGATCCGATGATCGGGCTCGGCGTGGGTGTGTTGCACGTGGGGAGCTGCCACGAGCCGATCGAGATCACGGCGTCGTCGTAGGTGCCGAACAGCTCGGTGGCCGACCAGCCGGTCGCGACATCGCAGCCGATCAGGAGCTCGAAGTCGTCGTCGATCGCGATCTGATACGTGGTGTTGTTACCGTCGCTGACGCCCGAGAACCGTTGCCACGGACGATCGCCGATCTTGCCGCTGAACGAGGGTTGCCCCGGCGCGATGACTTGAATGTCGATCGCTTCGTTGCCGCACGCGGCGAGCGCGATGAAAAAACCCAGCGCCTTCATGGCAGCGTGATCACCTTCAACGCGCGTGCGGTGTCGATCACACCGAGCAACGTGCCGGCGGCGTCCGGATCGCGGCGATAGGTTTCGATCGCGGTCAACGCTTCGTGTGCCGTCGAGAATCGTTGATTCGGATGGCGCGCGATCAGCTTGCCGAGAAACGCGGCAAGGATCGGATCGACCTCCGCACGTTCGGTGATCGGCGGCGGATCCTTGTCCATCTTCGCAACCGCGACTTCCATCGCCGTACCTTCGAACGGCGCGGTGCCCGACAGCAGCTCGTACAACATGATGCCGAGCGCGTAGAGATCCGCGCGATGATCCACGGGCTCGGCGCGTGCTTGCTCGGGCGCCATGTACAACGGCGTGCCGACGATCATCCCGGTACCGGTCAACCGTTCGTGCTCTTCGCGATCGACGAGCGTGGCGACGCCGAAATCGACGATCCGTGCGACCTCGTCGGCATGGCCGGGATGTTCGACGAGCACGTTCGCGGGCTTGAGATCGCGGTGAACGAGGCCGGACGCGTGCGCGTGATCCAGTCCGCGCAACAGGTGCGTGACGAGCCGAACGATGCGCGACAGCTCGAGCCGATGCTCCATCAGGTCATCGAGGCTCTTGCCTTCGACGAGCTCCAACACCATCACGTGCTTCTGATCCTCGGTCTCGCCGACGTCCAACACCGCACACACGTTCGGATGCGCGAGCTTGGCCGCCACCTGCGCTTCGCGTTGAAATCGCGCGACGAGGTTCGGCTCGCACGTCAAGTGCTCGTGCATCACCTTTAGCGCGACGCTGCGATCGAGCTTCGTATGACGTGCGCGATACACCGATCCCATCGCGCCCGCGCCGATCAGCTCCTCCACCTTGTAGCGCTCGAGCACGATCGCGCCGATCTCGAGTTGCGGTGGTTTCGATTTCGGTGAGGTCGGGCCGACGCCTAGCCGCGTTCGCTTGTCGCGCAAGGTTTCGTCGCCCACCGTCCGATTGTATCCTCGGATCGTTCATGCCTACCAACGTCGGCGCCGACATCGAGGTCCAGCAGTTCGGATACATCGGTGATGAGAAGGGCAAGCGCCTGATCTTCCCGCACGCCCAGACCCATCGGGTCGAGGGAAAAAGCGGCACGGCCGCGTACGGTGCGGCCGAGTGCAACTTCGAAAAGCTCGAGGGCCACTTCGGCTCGTTGCGCTGGGAGGCCGGATCGGCATCGATCGGTAACGCGTGGTTGCGCTCGGATTCCGGTCGGTACAACGTCACCGCCGATCGGATCGAGATGCCTCACGGGCTACGGCTCGTCCGAGCGGCGGACATCGCGGCCGGGGGTGCGTTGGAGATGGTCGCGCCGCACGTCTCGTTCTCCGAGATGCGCATCGATCTGCAAGGTCCGTTCGGCACGCCATCGCTGCCGACTGCACCGCCGTCGGGCACCGAGCGCCAGCAGAAGCTGAAGTTCCTCGACTCCTTGACCGGCCGGATCTATCTGACGATGAAGGTCCAGCTCGATCTGCCCGTGTTGGGGATCCGGACGCTGGATCAGCAACTGCGCCTGCCGATCCAAGAAGGCAGCATCGATTATCGGGCGCTCGAAGACAGCCTCGATTGGTTGGAAGGTCGGTTCCTCGATCTCGACCAAGACGGGGACATGTTGAAGCTCAAGTGGAAGGTGCCGATCTTCGGACGCGAGCACGAGCTCGTGAGCTGGGAGCTCGATAAAGAAGCGTCGACCTTGGCGGCGTTCGGTCGCGTGCCGGTGCGGTCGCTCGCGGACTACCGCACGAAGCCGCGCAAAGAATCCGGCAATGGCTCGAAGAAGAATGGCGTCCTCCGCTCGCTCAAGGTCGACGGTATCGATGTCGCGATCTCGCTGCTCGCGCCGCGCAACCTCGAGGTCGGCCAAGGCCTGATCGCGTTCGGCGGTGAAGATGCGCCGGGCATGGTCGACTTCAAGGTCTCGGGTGCGATCGCGAACAAGGGGCCGGGTCGGCTCAAGGGCGCGATCGGTTCGATCGACACCACGATCAAAGATCTGAAAATGGGGCCGATGGAAGTGACCTGCGATCGGTTGCACTTCGATGGTCTCGACCAGCTCGAGGTCGTGTTCGACGGGTTCCGCCCGACGAAGATTTCGGTCGTCGTTCATCGCGTGACCGCGACGAACCTGTCGCTCAAGATCGGCTAGGTTTCGTCATGTCGCTCGGGATCACCCAGCGATCGAAGTCCTGATGGCTCACTTGCAGTGCGGCCGCGGCCTCGCGCAGTGTCGTGCCGTCGTGGTGCGCCTTCTTCGCGATCGCTGCGGCCTTGTCGTAGCCGATGTGCGGTGCGAGCGCGGTCACCAACATCAGCGACCCGTGTAGCTTCTTGTCGATCTCGGCACGATTCGGTTCGATGCCCCGCGCGCAATGTTCGTCGAAGCTCGCACTCGCATCGGCGAGCAGGCGGATCGATTGCAGCACGAGGTGCGCGATCACCGGCTTGTAGACGTTGAGCTCGAAGTTGCCCGACGCGCCCGCCACCGTCAGCGCCGCATCGTTGCCGAACACCTGCGTGCACACCATCGTGAGGGCTTCGCACTGCGTGGGATTGACCTTGCCCGGCATGATCGAGCTGCCGGGTTCGTTCTCCGGAATGATCAGCTCGCCGATTCCACACCGCGGGCCCGACGCGAGCCAGCGCACGTCGTTCGCGATCTTCGTCAAGCTCGCGGCGAGCGTACGCAACGCGCCATGCACGAACAGCACGGCATCGTGGCTCGCGAGGGCTTGGAACTTGTTCGGCGCCGAAATAAACGGATGCCCGGTGAGCGCCGCGATCTGTTCCGCCGCGCGGTGCGCGAACTCGGGATGTGCGTTGAGCCCGGTGCCGACAGCCGTCCCACCCAACGCGAGCTCGTGGGCAGACACCAGCGCGGCGCGGATCGCCGCGAGCCCGTGATCGATCTGCGCGACCCAACCGCTGATCTCTTGGCCGAGCGTCAGTGGTGTCGCGTCCTGCAAATGTGTGCGTCCGATCTTCACGATGTCGCCGAACGCACGCGCCTTCGCATCGAGCGTCTCGCGCAGTGCGGTGATCGCGGGCACGAGGTGGCTTTGAATCTGGACGACGAGGGCGATGTGGATCGCGGTCGGAAACGCGTCGTTCGTGCTTTGCGCGAGATTGACGTGATCGTTCGGATGCACCGGCTTCTTGCCGCCGCGCACCCCCGTCGCGAGCTCGTTCGCGCGGCCCGCGATCACCTCGTTGACGTTCATGTTCGTCTGGGTGCCGCTGCCGGTCTGCCAGATAGCTAGGGGGAACTCGTCCGGAAGCTTCCCTGCAATCACCTCATCGGCGGCAGAAACGATCTTTTCCGCGATGTCCGTTGGCAGCAGGCCGAGTTGTGCATTGACCTGCGCAGCTGCCTTTTTGATGGTGGCTAGTGCAGTGACCAGCTCCAGCGGCATCTTCTCGGTGCCAATTTTGAAGTTCTGACGCGACCGTTCTGTTTGCGCGCCCCAATAATGAGAAGCGTCGACATCGATCGAACCCATGCTGTCGCTTTCCGAGCGCGTCGTCATGCGTTCCGGCTTACAGCGTTTTCCAGAGGCTTCCAAGCCGTAGCGGATTTGATGCGACAACGCCGGGGGTTAGCGCTCTAGGACGCGTGTTTGCCAACCTGCGTGATGAACCGTTCACGGTGAGAAACCGCGGTCGCAAACAGGTCAGCAACTATTCATGCGCACTTTCGCGCTGCGGAACGTAGAAGGGTAACCCTCGATGCCCCACATGAAACGACTAGCAGGTCTTTTGCTATTCGCTGCATGCGTTGGAAACAACGCTAGCGATACTTCGGTCGAAGCTCTCTCGAGCCAGACCTTCAAAGTCGATCGGATCGACAACACCGAGATCGGAATTCCGAGCTTCGTGCACGGTCAATTGGGTCAGCTCAGCGCACCGCTGCGAACGCTCGCGGACGTGCACATGCTCGACTCGCACTTGCCGGCGATCGCGCGCTCGATCGCGCTGCCCGACAACCAGCTCGTCGCGAAGCTGGTCAGCCAAGACACGATCGGTGGCTCGCACGTGTTCTACGACCAGGTCGTCAACGGCCTGAAGGTCGTCGATGGTCGCGTCGTCGTTCACATCCAAGCGGATGGTCAGATCGCAGCCGTTGGCACGAACACGCGTGACCTCTCGGCCGTGTCCGCAACGCCGGCGCTGTTCGACACGGTCGCGATCACGACGGCGATCAACGCGGTCGCGAACGGCGATTCGACGGCGAACAAAGCCACGCTCGTCTACATGCGCGGCAAGCTCGCGTGGGAAGTCGAAGCCACGGCGACGCACGTGCTCCAGCGCGACAAGATCTACGTCGACGCCACCACGGGTGACATCCTCGCGCGCCTGCCGCAGATCGAGTCGGCGAAGAACCGCGTCGTTTACACGGGCGCCGACAAGGACATCCAGGATCAGAACTTCAACCCGACGCTGTCCGGCAACGAGGGCACGCCGCCGACCGAGGCGTACGCGAAGGACGCGTTCGACAACACCGGCATCACGTACGACTTCTACAAGAATACGTACAACCGCGACTCGTTCGACAACGCGGGCGCAGAGCTCGACTCGTACGTTCACCTGACGCTCGGCAACGGCTACGCGAACAACGCGTACTGGGATGGCCAGGAGATGGTGTACGGCAACGGTGACGGCGTCGAGTTCGGCCCGTTCGCCCGCTCGCTCGACATCACCGCGCACGAGCTCACCCACGCGGTGACCGAGCGCACCGCCGGCCTCGAGTATCAAGACGAGTCGGGCGCACTCAACGAAGCGTCGAGCGACATCATGAGCGCGGCGTGCGAAGCCGATCATAACGGCGGCGCGAACGACAACACCTGGAAGGTCGGCGAAGACACGTACACGCCGAACACGCCGGGCGACGCACTTCGCTACATGAACAATCCGACGGCAGACGCGGTCATCTACAACAACATGTACTCGTCGGCCGACTACTACCCGGAGAAGTTCGTCGACACGAACAACATCGACAATGGTGGCGTTCACTTCAACTCGGGTATCGCGAACCTGTACTTCTACCTGCTCAGCGAGGGTGGCAAGCACCCGCGCAACAAGACGCCGTACATGAACGCCGGCATTGGCATCATCAAGGCGAACGCGGTCTGGGAAGAAGCGCTGACCCAGGGCTACTTCATGTCGACCACGAACTTCGCGAGCGCGCGCACGGCGACGGAAAACGCCGCGACCGCACTGTTCGCGAATCAACCGGCGATCAAGACCGCGGTCTCGACCGCGTGGGCGAGCGTCGGCGTTGGTGCGGCTCCGCCGGCGGACACGACGCCGCCGACCGTGCACATCGACACGCCGACGGACGGCTCGAGCGTTCAGGCCGGATTCGCGGTGTCGGCAACGGCGACGGACGATCAAGGCGTGCTGAAGGTCGAGTTCTCGGTCGACGGTGTCGTCGTCGGGACGTCGAACAACCCGCCATACACGTACACCACGAAGGCGACGCTCGCGCCGGGCTCGCACATGGTTGCTGCGACCGCGTACGACACCGCGAACCACGCGAGTGACTCGGTGACCGTGACGATCATCGATCCGACGTGCGGCAACGCGTGCACCGCGGATCAGACGTGCAACATGACGACGGGCATGTGCGAGAACAACAACAACAACAACGGTGACGACACGGGTGGTGGCGGTGGTTGCTGCTCGACGAGCGGCGGTGGTGCGGGTGGTTCGACGCTGTTGTTCGCGGCGACCGGTGCGGTGCTGCTGCGCCGCCGCAAGCGCGCTAACTAGTTGGCCGGGGCGCGACCCACAAGCGCCCGAGCGTGAAGAAGTAGAGCGCGCCGCAGCCATCGGCGATCACCGGATCTTCGACCTCCGTCGTGCCATCGACGACACCTTGCAGGGCGAAGATCTGGTCGACGGAGTCGCGCACGAACCACTGCGTTGGACCTCCCACCGGCGTGCGATAGGCGTGGAGGGCATCGGGCATCAGGTGGACGCCGGAGATCGGCGTCGGCGATTCCGCGAGCTCCAAGCGAATTCCGGCATCGGTCCACGAATCATCGTTACCCCGCACGTACTCGTGCACATGACCTGGACCGAGCTCGACGAGGATTCGGCCATCCGTCGAGATTTCGCTCGTGATGGCACCCGCGGCGATCGAGCTGATGATCGGCGTGCCGCGCGTCCAGCTCGTGCCATTGCGATGGAATTGCACGACGTCGTAGAGGTTGTTGGTGCCGAGCGGATCGTTCGCGACCAGCGTCGCGCCGTCCGGTGACAAGCGCGGAACCGTTAGCGCCGAGCCCGGATCCGTCGCCGTGAATGCCGGATCTGGCGAGAGCATCGCGTCGAGCTCGCCGAAGCGGAGCTCGTTGTTGGCACACAGCGCGGCCGCGTAGCGACCACCGATCGAGAGCTCGCTGCAGTTTTCGACCACGACCTGATCGAAGTCGCGCGAGTAGGCGGGCGGATGGTCCGTCGGACAGGCGGCTCGTGCATCGATGCCCGCATCGAAGTACGCGGCGTCGACGCGATGGCCGGCGTGGAGACCGAACGCGTCGTTGCAGGCCGCCAGCGCGACGACGCTAACGGCCCAGCGCATAGAACACCTCTCCGACGGCGGACGTGTACAGGCGCGAGCAGTCCTGCTCGATGAAGAGCTCGATCGTCGGTGGCGTGACGGCGGTCGGCTGCGGTGGACCGAACGGATCGTCGATCGAGGCGCGCTCGAGATAGAACGCCTGGGCAAACGAGATCGTGTCGCCGAGTCGAGTCGCGATCGCGTGAAGACCATCGGCCGAGAGCCACACGCGATGCGAGTGCGGCGATGGATCGGGATCGATCGTGAACGAGCGAACCTGCGTCCAGACACCGGGCGACTCTTCGTGGAGCTCGACCGCGGTGCTTCGATCGAAGCTGACGATGTGCCGGTCGGGTGCGCGCGTCGGCGTCGAGACGTTCGTGAATTGCGGAAACGGCAAGTCGGGTCCGCGCACCCACGCGTCATCGACGCGCGTGAAACTCTCGAAGATCGAGGTCGTGGCGTCGAGATCGAACGTCGAGATGATCAGGAAGTCACCTTCCGGCGAGATCAGCGCGGCGTCGAGCGAGAGCGATATGGTCGCCGCAGGCGCGTTCGGGATCGGAACGAGCGGGTCACCGATCGCGGCCTCGCCGACGAACGTGCCCGAGTTGCAGACCGCGACCGCACGATTCGCGACGAGACTCGTCGTGTAGCTCGTGCACGGTTGATCGATCAGCGGGTGCAATTCGAGCGAGAACTGCGGTTGCTGGCCGAGCATCGTCGGACACTGCGGTGGCGCATCGGCGGGCGCATCGAACACGCGATCTGGAGGCGGCTGCCCGGGATTCAACCCGAACAGGCCATTGCACCCGGCCACGCCCGCGAGCGCGATCCACCGCACTCTCTAAGTTTCTTCCATGTACCGAGCAAATGCAGCGACATTGATCTTCGGCGCATCCATCATGCGTTCCGCCGCTTTGCGCCCGACGTCGTGCTCCAGCGCATATGTGAGCTTGGTCCCGGCATCGAGCTCTTCGAACGTTGCCCAGCCTCGAACACCACCCTTGGCCGCCTCGCGCGGTTCCCAACGCACGGCGATCGGATCGCCCATCTCGTACTTGTACTTTAATGAGTAGCGCAGGCCTTTACCGAACTCGAACTCGATCTCCGTCGGCAGACCATGCTCGTTCGTGACGAGCGTGCGTGCGGCCACGAGGCCGGACACCCATCGCGTCATCTGTTTCGGATCGACGAACGCACGCCAGCAATCGCCGACATCGGCGGCGATCGTTTGAACGACCGGTTCCATTCAGCGCTGCTTCTGGGACTTCGCCTGCTGCTTCGCTTGCGCACGCGCCTGCGGATGTTGCTCGAGCACGGAGCGCGCGAGCTTTTGTAGCTCGGGATGGACCTTGAACTGCGGCGCGAGGAAGCGGCTCAGGTTGTTGACGTCCTGATCGGCAAGCGCCTTCAGCTCGACGCGCGCGGGCCCGCGTTGATTCGCCGCGAACTTCGCGAACACCTTGACGACCTTGATCTGCGTCGCGATCTGATCGCCGTCTTTCTTCGGCAGCTCGATCGTATCGACGAGCGCGAGCGCCTCTTTCGGCTTACCCGTGCGCGCCCACGCTTCGCTCACGATCGCGGCGGCCATCGGCCGGATCTCTTTGCGATCGGGATTGTCGAGGTTGATCGTATCGGCGCACTTGCGCGCGTTCTGGGTCTGGCCCGTGCCGAGATAGAGCTGCGCCTTCAGGAGCGCGACGTCATCTTGCATCGCCGCTTGCCACTTGCTGTTGTCGACGGACTCGAGCAACTTCAGCGCGCCCTTCGGATCATCGGCGGCGAGCAGCTGCGACCGCGCGAACACGTTCACCGGCGAATTCGCATCCTTTTGCGCATCGAGCTTCGCGAGCGCTTCACGCCGCGCTTCCGGCGATGCCGCCGCACCTTGCAACACGCCCATCAGGCCGCGTTGCTTGCGCAGCATGAACAGCGCCCACGTGATCACGCCGATCAGGAGCGCGGTCAGCACGCCGACCACGATCAACAGCGCCGTCGATCCGGTTTGGACGGCGAACGCCCAGACCACGATCGTGACGATCGCGATCGTGATCAGCGTCTTCTTCTTGATGCCACCGATCTGCGGAGCAGCAGGGGCGGTTTCTTCGTCAGCCACGGTGGTGTACTAGCCGACTCGGCGCAGGGTTGGCAACCTGCGAAAAGGCTTTACTTATCGGGTGTTTCGGGCGCGCCCTCAGGAGGGATAGCCCCGACCAGGGCCAGGCCTTCCTCGAGATAGGCCGTGAAGCGCTGGCGATCGAGCGCGTTGCGACGAGCCTCGGCTTCGGTCGCCTCGAGCTTGGCCTGGAGGTCGCGCACGTTTTCGGCGAACGCCGCATTGCTCGCGGACGCAGCGGCGAGCTGCTTGTCGACCGACGACTTGTCGGATTCGAGCGCGCTGATCTTTTCGTTCGCTTCGCTGATCTCGCGCTGCAGCTTCTTCTGCGCCTCGCGCAACGTGTTGGTCGTGGATTCCCAGTACTGCTCGCGCAGCTCCTGATTGCGAATCGCTTGGTCGAGCGCCGCGGCCTTTTCGTCGCGATCGCTCGTCACGTGCGTGAGCTCGGCGCCGTGCTTCGCCGTCAGCGCGTTCTGATCGAACTGATGCTGTTCGGTGAGATTCGTGACCTCGCGCGCATGCGCTTCCATCGCCGCGGTGCGCGTGCGCTCCGTCTCGGCCTTGTGTTGGGCGAGCTCGTTCGACAACCGCTCGCGCTCGGCCGCGAGACCACGCGCTTCCGCCGCCCGCGGTTCGAGCTCGCCGCGCAACGTGGACACCGCACGTTCGTGGGAAGCGCGCAGCTCGCCGACTTCGCGATCATGCGCATCGCGCAGCAACTTCGTCGACGATTGCAGCGTGGCCTCCGCCTGCTCGATCGCCGTGCGCTTCGCTTGTTCGAGCGCCGCCGTCTCCGACGCACGCTGCTCCTCCAGCTTCAGCCGTTCGGCGGTCCACTTGCTGCGCGCGTCGTCGAAGTGCGCCTGCAATTCATCTGCACGCGTGGTCGCTGCGGTGACCTTGCCGCGTTCGAGATCGAGTACGTGCGCGAGCTCGTCGGCGGTGGCGACTGCTTCCTGCAAACGCTGTTCGACGCCGGTCGTGCGCGCGCGATATGCGAGCAGCTCTTCCATCGTTTGCTTGTCGAGCTCGATCTGCTCGAGCAACGCATCGTGTGCGTCGATCGCATCCGCACGCTTTTCGACTTCGGCGGCGAGCTCTTCATCTTTGTTCGCGAGCTCGCGTTGCGCATCCGCGAGCTGGCGCTGCAACCGCGAGAGCTGACGACGAAGCGCGAGCTCGCCTTCGGTTTCGACCGCGGCATTCGGGCTGACCGTGGCGCCTTGCTTGCGCTGCCGCATGAGCTGCGCGGTGCCGGTCGAGATCGCGGGCTGGCTCTGGCGCAACGGGGGCGACGTGCCGCCGGGGACATACACCCGATCGACTCGGAAATTTTCGGCCGCCTCTTCGGTGTCCGAAATAGAATCCTGACGCGAGTCGCGCCCACCCGATCTCTTCGTCACGACAGCCTAGTATAGATGATCTGTGGGCGATCTGAGCGTCACGGCTTTGTATACGTCGCAGGTCTGGGCCTGGGCGAAGTTGCCGTGCAGCGAGCTGTGCGCGACGGTGGATGCGAAACGCGTCTTCGACGTCACCAATGCCGCCCTCACGGTGGCGCAATTTGGCCGGCCGCTACTTCCATATGCGTTGTTACACCGCCATCTCATCATCGATCGCCTACTCCAGGATCGCCCCGGCGCGGTGACCGAGATTGCCGCCGGACTGTCGCGTCGCGGCGCCGCGAATTGCGCAACGCGCGACTACACCGAGGTCGACCTCGCGCCCGTGATCGCGAAAAAGAAAGAGCTTCTCGCACGCACCCCCGAGGGCAAGGCGGTGCTCGACAAGCTCCGGTTCGTTGAAGGCGACGTCACCAAGATCGACATTCCGCCCGCGCCGACCGTGATCGCCGAGGGCTTATGTATGTACCTGCGCGGCGACGACCGGCGCGCGTTGTTCGCGAAGATTCCGGGCGACTTCATCTTCGATCTCGTCCCCGCCGATGAAGAACCACCGCAAGGCCGCTCGGGCAAGCTGCTCGAAGCCGCGATGAAGCGCTTCACCGGTGGACGCACGTTCGAGAAGGACGCACGCACGCGCCAGCAGATCGTCGACGAGCTACGGGCTGCCGGATTTCCGGACGTCCACATCTACACGCCGGACGTGTTTCGCGATCTGCCGCATCTCGATCGCAAGACCACGATGGTCGTGTTCAGTGCGATGCGAGCCAGTCGCGCGTGAACGCCGCACTCGCTTCGTAGTTCTTTTGGATTTCGCGGACGATGATCTTTTCGACGCGTCCACCAAAGCCGAATAACTTCACGCTGACATCGCCGGTGACGACGCGCTTGGTGCCGGTGCCGTCGTCGAGAAACGCGATCGTGCCCTGGTTCGAGACGCGCTCGGGAAACAGGTTCGGGATCGTCGCCCAGCGACCGGTGCGCGTGCGCGGATCGTAGTCGAGCGTCTCCAGAAAGCTCGCGCGGGATTCGCCGAACGCCTGCTTCGCTTCGCTGCCCGGAGCCTGGTGAGGTTCGTAGCGAACGTGTCGCACGATTGTTTCAATCGACCGATCTAGGCGCACCAGTTTGCGCCCCATGCGCAAGTGTCTACCGAGGGACTCGTTGAACGCCTCGTCGAAATAGAGCGCCTCGAAGTCCGCAGGCCGGATCCCCGCGAAAACATGCTCTACGGCCACGTGCACTGTGCACGGAAGGTACATCTCATCTATGCGGTGATTGTCATGATTTATCGCTCGATCTGGAGCGCGATCGTTCGGTACCGTGCACGCGTCGCATGTCGGTGGTTCAAGCACGCGATGGAGTCATCGGCATCTCGCCGCTCGAGCGCGCAGATGTCGGCCTAGTCACGGCTATTCACGATGCGGGCGCGCTCGGCGTGCTCGATGTCGGACGCGATCCGTCGACGGCGCGAAGAGCGCTCTCGCAGGTTCACGCGGTGCGCGTGCCGGAGGGAGTCGAGATCGATCTCCCGCCGAACGTGCACACGGTGATCGTCGGATCGCCGGAGATGGTCGCGCGCTATCTGCCGCGGCGCGTGCTCGCACAAGTCGTGTCGATCGACGAAGCGCGGCTCGCGATCGCGAACGGTGCGGATGGCTTGATCGCGAAGGGCTGCGAAGCCGGCGGTCGCGTCGGCGACGAGACCACGTTCGTGTTGGTCCAACGCCTCGTCGGCTTGGGCGTGCCGTTGTGGGCGCAGGGTGGAATCGGCGAGCACACCGCGGCCGCGTGTATTGCCGGTGGTGCGGCGGGTGTCGTGTTGGATAGCCAGCTCGCGCTGGTTCGCGAGAGCAGCTTGGCCGCGCCGATCCGGCAAGCGATCGCCGCGATGGACGGTAGCGAGACGGCGTTGCTGCACGGCTATCGCGTGTTCACGCGTCCGGATCTCTCGGTCGCGAAGCGCGTGTCGTCCGCCCGTGACGTGCAAGCACAGCTCGGTGGCGACGATCTGCAGCACCAGCTTCTACCGCTCGGCCAGGATGCCGCGTTCGCGCGTCCGTCGACGGCGGCGCAAGTCGTTCGTGGGATCACGGCGGCGATCGCACGGCACCTCGCGCTCGCGGTCGAGCATCGTCCGCTCGCGCCGGAGAGTCCGTTCGCGCGCGCGCACGGTCTGCACTATCCGATCGCACAAGGCCCGATGTCGCGCGTCTCCGATCGCGCGCAGTTCGCGGCGAGCGTTGCCGAGAGCGGTGGCTTGCCGTTTCTGGCGCTCACGTTGATGAGCGGTCCGGAAGTGCGCGAGCTCCTCGAGGAGACCCAAGCGCTCGTCGGTGATCGCCCGTGGGGCGTTGGCATCTTGGGCTTCGTCCCGCCGGAGGTGCGCGAGGCGCAGCTCGAGGTGATTCGCGAGATCAATCCGCCGATCGCGTTGATCGCGGGTGGACGTCCGTCGCAGGCAACGCCGCTCGAGGCACAAGGCACGGCGACGTATCTCCACGTGCCGTCGCCCGGGCTGTTGGATCTGTTTCTGAAAGACGGCGCGCGTCGCTTCGTATTCGAAGGCAGCGAGTGCGGCGGTCACACGGGCCCGCGCACGAGCTTCGTGTTGTGGCAGCAGCAGATCGCGCGCCTGCTCGCCGACGAGAACGCCGGTGTTTGCGATGTGCTGTTCGCGGGCGGCATTCACGATGCGCGCTCGGCGGCGATGATCGCGGCGATGGCGGCACCGCTCGCGGCGCGTGGTGCGCGCGTCGGCGTGTTGATGGGCACGGCGTATCTGTTCACGCACGAGGCGGTCGCGTGTGGCGCGATCCAGCCCGGCTTCCAGGCGGCGGCGCTCGAATGCTCGTCGACGGTGTTGCTCGAAACGTCGCCGGGTCACAGCACGCGGTGCGCGGATACCGAGTACGTCGCGCAGTTCAAGGCGGAGCGTGCGCGGCTCGAGGCAGCGGGCGTTGGCCAGAAAGAAGCGTGGGCGCAGCTCGAGCAGTTGAACCTCGGCCGCTTGCGAATCGCGTCGAAGGGCCTCAAGCGCGATGGCGCGGAGATCGTCGACGTCGATGCCGAAACGCAGACGCGTGAAGGCATGTACATGATCGGTCAGGTCGCGGCGCTGCGCGATCGCACACTGTCGATCGCCGAGCTTCACGAGCAGGTGAGTGTCGGCGGCACGGCGCTGTTGCGCTCGTACGAAGGTGCGAGTGTCGAGGCGCGTGCGAACGACATCGCGATCGTCGGCGTCGCTGCGATCTTCCCGGGCGCGCCGGATACGGATGCGTTCTGGGCGAACATCGTCGCCGGCAAGAATGCGGTGCGCGAGGTTCCGGCGGATCGCTGGGATGTCGCCACGTATTACGATCCGAACGCGACCGGGTTGGATGCCGGCAAGAAGACGCCGTGCAAGTGGGGCGGCTTCCTCGACGACGTTCCGTTCGATCCACTCGCATACGGCATTCCGCCGAAGTCGCTCGCGGCGATCGAGCCGGTGCAGTTGCTCGCGCTCGAAATCGCGAAGCGCGCGATCGCGGACGCCGGCTATGCGGATCGCGCGTTCGATCGAGCGCGGACATCGGTGATCTTCGGCGCGGAAGCCGGCACCGATCTCTCGAGCGCGTATTCGTTCCGCGCGATGTTCCCGCACTACGTCGGCGAGCTGCCGGACGCTTTGAACGAGGTGCTGCCGACCTTGTCGGAGGATTCGTTCCCCGGCGTGCTGTCGAACGTGATCGCGGGTCGGATCGCGAATCGTCTCGATCTCGGCGGCGTGAACTACACCGTCGATGCTGCGTGCGCGGCGTCGCTGGCGGCACTCGACATGGCCGTGAAGGAGCTCGTCGCTGGTAGCTCCGACATGGTGCTGTGCGGTGGCGCGGATCTACACAACAGCATCAACGACTATTTGATGTTCTCGAGCGTGCACGCGCTCTCGACGACAGGGCAGTGCCACACGTTCGACGCGTCGGCCGATGGCATCGTCCTCGGCGAAGGCGTCGCGTGCGTCGTGTTGAAGCGGCTCGCGGATGCCGAGCGCGATGGCGATCGCGTGTACGCGGTGATCAAAGGTGTCGCGGGCGCGAGCGATGGCAAGTCGCTCGGCCTCACGGCGCCGCGTAAAGAGGGTCAGGTTCGCGCGCTCGAACGTGCGTACGTGGCGGCGGGTGTGTCGCCGGCGGATGTCGGGCTCGTCGAGGCGCATGGTACGGGCACCGTCGTCGGTGATCGAACCGAGCTCGCCACGCTGACGGATGTCTATACGAATGCGGGTGCCGCGCTCGGAGCCACGGCGCTCGGATCGGTGAAGTCGCAGATCGGTCACACGAAGTGTGCGGCCGGCATGGCGGGCCTGATCAAGGCGGCGCTCTCGATCCATCACGGCGTGTTGCCGCCGACGCTGAACATCAAGCAGCCGAATCCGGCGTACAAGCGCGACCAGAGTCCGTTCGTGTTCTTGGATCGCGCGCGGCCGTGGATCAGTGATTCGCGCGTCGCGGCGGTGAGCGCGTTCGGGTTCGGTGGCACGAACTTCCACGCGGTGCTCGCGCAACATCGCGCGGAGACCCAGGCGTCGCACGAGTGGCCGGCGGAATTGGTGATCGTGCGAGATGTCGCCGCGCTCGAGAAGGCGTGTGCATCGGGCGCGCGGTTGCGAGATATCGCGCGGACGGCGGCGCGGCAGTCGGGTGCAGTGATCGCGACGATCGTGGCGACATCGAACGCGGATCTCGTCGAGAAGCTCGGCGCGGTGCGTGCGGGTCGTGCGGCGAAGGACGTGTGGATGGCTTCGTCGTCGGCGGGGCAGGTCGCGTTCTTGTGTCCGGGCCAAGGCAGCCAGAAGCCGGGCATGCTGAGCGAGCTGTTCGTCGCGTTCCCGCGGCTGCATCGCTTGCTCGAGCTCGGCGCGCCGTGGGCCGGCATCATGTTGCCGCCGGCGGCATTTGGTAATGATGCGAAGGCGCAGGCGGAAGCGTTGACGGATACGCGGGTCGCGCAACCGGCGCTCGGGATGGCGGATCTCGCCGTCGCGGAATTGCTAGGTAGCTGTGGCGTGCATCCGGACATGATCGCGGGTCACTCGTATGGCGAGCTTGCGGCACTCGCGGTGGCCGGCGTGTTCGGTGAAGCGCAACTGCTCGCGCTGAGTGCGGCGCGTGGTGAAGCGATCCTCGACGCAGCGGGTGGTGATCCGGGAACGATGGCGGCGGTCGCGCTCGACGGTGAAGGCGTCGCGAAGCTGATCGATGGCACCGGCGCGGTGATCGCGAACTACAACTCGGCGAAGCAGTCGGTGATCAGCGGATCGCAAGAAGCGATCGCGGCGGCGCTCGAGAAGTGTGCGGCGGCGAAGGTCGGCGCGAAGAAGATCAACGTCGCGTGTGCGTTCCACAGCCCGATCGTGGCGGGTGCGCATCGCGCGCTCGCGGATCACCTCGATGCGATCGAGGTCTACGAACCGCAATTGCCGGTGTGGTCGAACACGACCGCGGCGCCGTATCCGAACGATCCGGACGCGATTCGCTCGTTGCTCGCGGCGCAGGTCGCGCAGCCGGTGCGGTTCGCGCAGCAGATCCGCGAGATGTACGAAGCGGGTGCACGGGTGTTCGTCGAGGTCGGACCGGGCAACGTGTTGACGAAGCTCGTCGACGATATCTTGGGTGACCGGCCACATACGGCGATCGCGTGTGACGGGGGAGTTGTAGGCCTTTTGCGTGCGTTCGCGCAGCTCGCGGCGCTGGGGATCGAGCTCGATTGCGAGCCGCTGTTCCAGCATCGCGACGCGTTGATCGTGGATCTCGCGGCGCCGGCGGCGAAGCAAAAGCCGTGGCTCGTGAATGGTCATCGCACGCGCAGTGCAACTGGAGAGGCGCCGATGCCGCAGAAACCGATCGGATTTCCCACGCAGGTGGTGCAAGCGCAGGCAGCCCCGGTCGCTAGTGATCGCGACAACGTGGTGATCGAATACTTGAAGACGATGCGGTCGATGATCACCGCGCAGCGCGATGTGATGTTGTCGTATCTCGGCACGGCGGTGCCCGCGCCGATGATCGAAGTCGTCGAGGCGCCGCGCGTCGTCGCAGTTGCGGCACCGGTCGCCGCGATCGCGCCGGCTCCGATCGCGCCGCCGCCCGCGCCGGTGAAACAAGATCCGATGCAGCTCGTGATCTCGATCGTCAGCGAGCGCACGGGCTATCCGGCGGAGACGCTCGGCATCGATCTCGATCTCGAGGCGGATCTGTCGATCGATTCGATCAAGCGGATCGAGATCATCGGCGAGCTCGCGCAGCGACTCGGGTTGCGGATCGACGGCAACGACGGTGCGGATCGCTTGGTCGAAGAGCTCGCGACGAAGAAGACGTTGCGCGCGCTGGTCGGCTGGCTCGTCGAGCGGCTCGATGTTTCGGCGCCCGCGCCGGCGGCTCCGTCGGAGATCGAAGCCCTGGTGGTCGAAGATGCGGTGATCGCACCGGTCATCAATGCGAGCGAAGAGGTTGCGGCGGCGGTCCAGCGCTACACGCTCGGCGTGGTGGCGGCACCGGCGCCGGTCAACGGTCACAGCACGTTCGCGGGCAAGCGGTTCGCGATCTTCGACGGCGGGATCATCGGCGATGCCCTCGGCTCGCGGTTGGCGGCCGAAGGGGCGACGGTCGTGCGCGGTCTGCCGGAAGAAGCGGTCGACGGGTTCGTCGATCTCGCGCCGGTCGATGGCGTCGAGTCGATGCGCCAGATGTTCGAGCGCGTGCGTGGAGCGGCGCTCGGCGGTGCGAAGTTGATCTATGTCGCCACGATGAACGGCGAGCTCGGGCGTGGCGGGGCAGGTGGCCCGGCGGGCCTGATCAAGACGGTCGCGGCGGAGTGGCCGGACGTGCGGGCGCGCGTCGTCGATCTCGATTCGAAGGATGATGCGGCGGCGGTGCTCCATCGCGAGTTGCATGCCGACGATCATCACGTCGAGATCGGGTATGTCGCGGGCGCGCGGTCGACGTTCGAGGTGATTCCGGCGGAGATTCCGATCGGTGATGTCGCGCTCGATCGCGACTCGATCGTGCTCGTCACGGGTGGCGCGCGCGGGATCACGGCGAAGGTCGCGATCGCGTTGGCCGAGCGTTATGGCTGCAAGATCGAGCTGTGTGGTCGGTCGGTCGCGCCGGGGCCCGAGGATCCGAAGCTCGTCGATGCGCGCGATGCGAAGCAGTTACGTGGCGTGCTGGCGAAGCTCGGTGGCACGCCGGCGATCATCGAAGCGCGAGTCGCGCGCGTGCTCGCCGATCGCGAGATTCGCGCAACGCTCGCCGCGTTGGGTGATCGCGCGACCTATCACGCGGTCGACGTGCGCACGCCGGAGCTGGCGGAGCTAATCGACTCGCTGTACGCGAAGCACGGCCGGATCGACGCGGTGATCCATGGCGCGGGCATCCTCGAGGACAAGTTGATCCGGCACAAGACGCCGGAGTCGTTCGAGCGCGTGTTCTCGACGAAGCTCACGGGTGCACGCACGCTCGTCGAGAAGTTGCGCGATGACGTGAAGCTCGTCGTGATGTTCTCGTCGATCAGTGGGGCGTTCGGCAATCGTGGCCAAGTCGACTACGCGGCGGCGGGCGATGCGCTGGACAAGCTCGCGTGGACGTTGCAGCGCAAGATCGCGGGCCGCGTGGTCTCGATCGATTGGGGTCCGTGGGCAGGCACGGGCATGGTGTCGCCGGAGCTCGAGCGCGAATACGCGAAGCACCAGATCCGCCTGATCGATCCCGAAGAGGGCGTGAAGGCGTTGCTCGCGGAATTGCGGGGCTCGAAGGGTGACGCGCAGGTGATCTGGACGGCGAGTGATCCGCGCGCGTTGTCGCGTCGGCCCGCGAACTAGATCATGAAGTCCCCGATCGCGATCGTCGGGATGGGCGCGGCGTTCCCCGGATCGCCGGATCTCGCGACGTATTGGCGAAACCTCGTCGACGGCTTCGATGCGATTCGGGAGATCCCGACCGACCGGATCGAGCCCGCGCTCGCGGCGGCGAATGGCTTCACGTGCACGCGCGGTGGCTTCCTCACGGACTTCGCGTTCGATCCGATCGCGTTCGGCATCATGCCGGTCGCGGCGGCGACGGCCGAGCCCGATCAGTTGCTCGCGCTCGCGGTGGCGTCGGCGGCGATCGCGGATGTCGCCGGCAATGTGCCGCGCGAACGCGCTGCCGTGATCCTCGGGCGCGGCGGCTACCTCAATCCCGGAATGGCGCGGCTCGCGGATCGGACGCGCACGGCGCATCAACTCGCGGCGACGTTGGCGGAGCTCGATCTCGACGACGATACGGTCGCGAAGGTCCGCGCGGCGTTCTTGGCGAAGACCGCGACGAAGGCGGACACGGAATCGGCGATCGGGCTGGTGCCGAACCTCGCGGCATCGCGGATCGCGAATCGCCTCGACTTGCGTGGCCCGGCGTACACGATCGATGCGGCGTGCGCGTCGTCGTTGCTCGCGGTCGATCAAGCGTGTGCCGAGCTCGCGAATGGTCGCGTCGACGTGGCGCTCGCCGGCGGCGTGCACGTCTGTCACGACGTCACGTTCTGGTCGGTGTTCACGCAGCTCGGCGCGTTGTCGAAGACGTCGCAGATCCGGCCGTTCGATCGTCGCGCCGATGGCATCGTGATCGGCGAAGGTTGCGGCATCGTCGTGCTGAAGCGCCTGGCGGATGCCGAGCGCGATGGCGATCGGATCTACGCGACGATCGTCGGCACCGGCGTGTCGTCCGACGGGCGCGAATCCTCGGCGATGCGTCCGCGCGCCGATGGTCAGCTCGCGGCGATTCGCGATGCGTGGCGCGATCTGGATCCATCGGGGATGGCGCTGATCGAAGCGCACGGCACCGCGACGCCAACCGGCGACGAGGTCGAGCTATCCGCGCTCGCGCAATTCTTCGGTCGCGATGGCGCGCCCGCCACACTCGGCTCGGTCAAATCGATGATCGGTCACGCGATGCCGGCCGCCGGATCCGCGGGCCTGATCAAGACAGCGCTCGCGCTCCACCACGGCATCGTTCCGCCGTCGCTGCATTGCACCGAGCCGAACGCGGCGCTCGCGTCGACACGCTTCCACGTTCCGACGAAGGCAGAATCGCTGTCCGGCTCGATGGCCGGCGTGTCCGCGTTCGGCTTCGGCGGCATCAACGCCCACGTCGTTCTAAGAGGGGACGGTCTGAAGTTAGGGAAGTTCGATTCGCGAACTGCTCAAGATTATTCGGGGGAGGGGACGGTCCGAAGTTACGGAAGTTCGGACAGACGTTGTGCGGTGTCCGAACTTCCCCAACTTCAGACCGTCCCCGCACCTCAAGCGAATCGCGGTGTTCGCGAATCGAACTTCCCTAACTTCAGACCGTCCCCATTTGCGGGGGACACGATCGAGGATGTCCGGGCACGCATTGCGACCGGACAGCCGGGCGGACAGGGCGAGGTCCGGATCGCATTCGTCGGCGACCTCACGCCCGAGAGGATCGTGCTCGCGAACAAGATCCTCGACCGCGGCCAGCCGTGGCGCGGCAAGAACGATATCTGGTTCGCACCTAAGCGCGGCTTACTTCACGACGGTGGCAAGGTCGCGTTCGTGTTCCCCGGCGTCGAGGCCACGTTCGCCGCGAATATCGACGACGTCGCCGCCGAGCTCGGCATCGCCACGCCCGACGAGATTCGCGACGCCACCACCGCCGCCGCCTCCAAAGACCAGAGCGCACGAGCCCTCGAGCTTCGCGGCTACGGCGTGTTCGCCCTCGGCCGCCTACTCGCGCGCGCACTCGCGCACCGCCACATCACGCCCGACGCGATCGCCGGCCATTCACTCGGCGAGTGGACCGGCATGGTCGTCAGCGAAATGATCCCACCCGCGATCGCCGACGACTTCGTCCGCTCGCTCCCCGCCGGCGCACTCGAAGTTCCAGACGTCGTGTTCGCCGCCGTCGGTTGCGGTGCCACCGGCGCCGAGGCCGCGCTCGAGGGCCTGACCAAGATCTCCGTCTCCCACGACAACTGCCCGCACCAATCGATCATCTGCGGCATCAAGGCCTCCGTCACCGAAGCGCTGAGCCGCCTCGCCGCACGCGGCGTTCTCTGCCAAGAGCTCCCGTTCAAGAGCGGCTTTCACTCGCCACTCCTCGCCGAATATCTCGGCCTCCACCGCAAGCATCTCTCCGAGCTCCAACTCCAGAAGCCCCGCATCCCACTCTGGTCCGCCACCACCACCACCAGATATCCCGACGACACGCCCGCGATCCGCACACTCGCGATCCGCCACCTCGTCGAGCCCGTGCGGTTCCGCGAGCTGATCGATCACCTCTACGCCGACGGCGTTCGCGCCTTCATCCAGCTCGGCGTCGGCAGCATCAGCAGCTTCGTCGAAGACACGCTACGCGGCAAAGACCACCTCGCGATCGCCGCCGCCGGCGCGAAGCACACTGGCCTCTCGCAACTCGCCCGGATCGAAGCCGCGCTCTGGGTCGAAGGCTACACACCTCACCAAGCCGCGCCGAAACCCGTCTCGAAGTCCGCGATCACGCTCTCGCTCGGCGCCCCGCTCGTTCGCCTCGGCACCGACGCCCCGAAAATCTCCACGCAGCACAAGCTCACGCCGAGCGATCCGATCCTGGCCGAGCTCGTCGCCACGCTCGACGAAGCTGCTGCCGCGAGCCGCGCCGTCGTCGACGCCTACCGCGCGGGCGCGAAACCGAAACCACCGACGGAGCTCACAACAAACCGCACGCTCTCGTCCGCCATCGATCCATATCTCCTCGATCACTGCTTCTATCGCCAACCACCGAACCACCCGGTCGTCTCCGACCGCTATCCCGTCGTCCCGATGACGATGACGATCGAAAACCTCATCAACGCCGCGCGCCCGCTCCAACCCGATCTGATCCCGATCGCGATCGAAGACGTCCGCGCGATGCGCTGGCTCGCCGTCGAACCCGAAGTCTCGATTGCAATGCACGCGAAGCTTCGCGAACCCGGCATCGTCGACGTCGATCTCCCCGGCTACGCTCGCGCCACGATCCGGTTCGCACCCGCCTATCCGCCCGCGCCCGAACCGCGCCTCGCACCGCTCGCGAACGCCCACGCCGCCCCGCACTCGGCCGCGCAGATGTACGCCGATCGCTGGATGTTCCACGGCCCCGCGTATCAAGGCGTCACCGGTCTCGGTCCCGTCGGTGACGACGGCGTCGACGGCGAAATCACCACGCTGCCCGCACCGGGCGCGCTGCTCGATTGCGCCGGCCAACTCATGGGCTGGTGGGTGATGCACACCGAGGATCACGATCGCCTCGCGATGCCCGTCCACATCGAGCGCATCGAATTCTTCGGCCCGCATCCCGCGCCCGGCGAAATCCTCCCGTGCCGCGTGCGCATGCGCGATGTCGGCGACGTCAACGTCCGCGCCGATCTCGAAGTCGGCCGCTGGGCTCGCATCACGAGCTGGACCGATCGCCGGTTCGATTCCGACGCTGCCGTCTGGCGCGTCCTCATGTACCCCGAGGACAACGTCCTCGCCGAGCCGCATCCCGGCGGCTTCGTCAGCGTGACCGAGCATTGGCGCGGCGCCGCCTCGCGCGAACTAATGATGCGTCGTTACCTCGGTGAAGCCGAACGCGCCGCCCACGAGCAAGTCGGTCCACGCGGTCGCCGCGGCTGGTTCCTCGGTCGCATCGCGATCAAGGACGCCGCACGCCTGCACTTCGCGAAACAGATGTGGCCTGTCGAAGTGCAGGTCACGAACGCGCCCTCCGGCCAGCCGCTCGTCGACGGACTCCACGTCAGCGTTTCGCATAAAGATGACCGCGCCGTCGCGATCGTCGACGCCGAGCGCGCCGTCGGTATCGATCTCGAGAAGATCGAGCCGCGCACGCCATCGTTCCTCGACATCGCGTTCACGAAGGCCGAACGCGCATTCGCCACCACCGACGAAGCCTACGCCCGCCTGTGGGCCGCCAAAGAAGCGGTTGCGAAGGCGCTCGGCACCGGCATGACCGACCCGAAGAAGTTCGAGGTGTCCCTCCATGGCGACCGCCTGAAAATCGGTGACTTCACCGTCGACACCGTTCGCGACGGCGACTACATCATTGCCTGGACCCGCGCATGACCAACGACGAGATCCTAGAAGCCGTCCAAGCATCGCTCGTCGAGATCGCCGGCGACGAGATCCTGATCTCGGGCCCGATCACACCGGAGACCTCGTTCAACGGCGATCTCGAGCTGGAGAGCATCGAGTTCGTCGCGCTCGCCGAGAAGCTCCAACAACGCTTCGGTGCGAACGTCGATTTCGTCGGCTGGATCTCCGGCAAGGAGCTCGATCAGATCATCGCGCTCACCGTCGGAGAGCTCGTGGAGTTCATCTCGTCGTGTCGACCCTAGTCGCGAACGGCATCGCCCATCACGTGCAAGAGCTCGGCGATCCGGCCGCGCCTCCCGTGGTCATGATCCACGGCCTCGTGATCGGCAGCCTCGCGAGCTGGTTCTTCACGATCGGTCCCGCGCTCGCACGCACGCGTCGCGTCCGGATGTACGACCTGCGCGCGCACGGTCGTTCCGCTCGCGTGCCCACCGGCTTCGATACGCAGACCCTCGCCGCCGACTTGAATGCCCTCACCGCGGATCTGCCGGCGTTCGACCTCGTCGGCCATAGCTGGGGCGCGCTCGTCGCGTTGCGTTTCTCTCTCGCGCATCCCGATCGTGTGCGGAAGCTGGTGGTCGTCGAGGCCCCGATCCCGCCTTCGTCCGCGACCGAGCTCGCCTCGTTCATCACCGCCGATCCGGCGAAGATCGCCGACGCACTCCCCGACTCGCTCAAGACCGCCGTCGCGACCGGCCGCCGCCAAGCCGCGCGCCTCGTCGAATCCGTCATCTACCTCGCGCGCGACACCTCGCTGTTACAAGACATCCGCAACGAGCCCGAGCCCGACGTCGCGAATCTCCAACCCGACACGCTCTGCCTCTACGGCGACACCTCGAGTTGTCTCGCCGGCGCGACGAAGATCATCGACACCGCACCTCGTGCGAAGCTCCGCGTGTTGCATGGTGGCCACTACCTCCATCTCGACGCACGCGCCGACATGCTCGCCGCGATCGAGGCTCATCTTGGCTGACGTCGTCGCGAACGGCGTGCGTCATCACGTGCAGCGCATCGGTAAGCGCGGCGCGCGCCCGGTCACGTTCATCCACGGCCTCGTGATGGACAACCTGTCGAGCTTCTACTTCACGCTCGCGAATCCGCTCGCCGAAACCCGCGATGTCGTCCTCTACGATCTGCGCGGCCACGGCATGTCCGAGCGCCCGACCGATCACTACGACGTGCCATCTCTCGTCGAGGATTTGCGCCAGATCCTCGACGCGCTCGAGATCGACCAGACCGATCTCGTCGGCAATTCGTTCGGCGGCCTGATCGCCCTCGCATTCGCCGCCGCGCACCCCACGCGCGTCGGCAAGATCTTCCTGATCGACGCGCACACCGGCATCGCGGGCTGGGCCGATCAGATGACCGCGACACTCTCGCTCAAGGGCGACGCACGCGATTCGAAGATCGCCGAATCGTTCCAGAGCTGGCTCGGTCGCCACTCCGAACGCAAACGCACGCGTCTCGCGCAAGCCGCCGAAGCGCTCGTCGAGAAGACGTCCCTGATTCGCGATCTTCGCGACTCGCCACCGCTGGGAGCGATCACCGCCGACGTCACCGCGGTCTACGGCGAGACCTCCGATATCCGCGCGCAGGGCGAAGCACTCGGTCGCGATCTGCACGCGCGCGTGATCATCTTCCCCGGCTGCACGCACTCCGTCCTGTGGGAAGCCACACCCGCCGTGAAGGCCGCGCTCGTCGAGTGGGCCGCATGAAGTTCTTGTTCGTCGTGCCGCCGCTCACCGGTCACGTCAACCCGACGATCTCCGTCGGACGCGTGCTCGCATCGCGTGGTCACGATGTCGCGTGGGTCGGCCATCCCGGCAAGGTTCGTCCACTGCTCCCCGCCGATGCGAAGCTGTTCCCGCTCCCCGAAACCGTCGACGCGGATCACGCCGCCGCCGTTCGCGACAAAGCGGCCACCGCGCGTGGTGCCGCCGCATTGAAGTTCCTGTGGGAGGACTTCCTGATCCCACTCGCGCGTTCGATGTATCCAGGCATCGTCGCCGCGGTCACCGAATTTCGTCCCGACGTGATGATCGTCGACCAGCAAGCCGTTGCCGGTGGCCTCGTCGCACGCGCGCACCGGATTCCGTGGGCCACGTCCGCGACGACGTCTGCCGGCATCAGCGATCCGCTCGCCGCGCTCCCGCAGGTGAAGCGCTGGTTCGACGATCTGATCGCGAAGCTCGAGTCCGAGTACGAGCTGCCGCACGCCGGCGAGCTCTCACCGCACCTCGTGCTCGCGTTCACGACCTCCGCGCTCGTGCCCAATCACTTTCCGGCGCACTACAAGCTCGTCGGTCCGTCGATCGCCGACCGCCCCGAGACCACGCCGTTCCCGTTCGATCAGCTGACGCGCCCGGCGATCCTCGTGTCGATGGGCACGGTCAACGCCGAGGCTTCGACACGGTTCTATCAAGTCGTCGTCGATGCGCTCGCCGATCAGCCGTACCAGGTGATCCTCGTCGCGCCGAACATCGATCAGCCGCCGGCGAACTTTATCGTCCGCCCGTATATCCCGCAGCTCGCGCTGCTCGATCGCGTCGACGCCGTCGTGTGCCACGGTGGCCACAACACCACCGTCGAAGCGCTCGCCCATGGCCTGCCGCTCGTGATCGCACCGATCAAAGACGATCAACCGATCGTCGCCGATCAAGTCGTCACCGCCGGTGCGGGCCTGCGCATCAAGTTCGGTCGCGTACAAGCACCCGAGCTGCGCGATGCCGTTCACCGCATCCTGACCGAGCCCGCGTTCAAACACGCGGCCGAACGCGTTCGCGATTCGTTCACGACTGCCGGCGGTGCCGCCGCCGCTGCTACTGCACTCGAGGGGCTCCGATGACGATGATGATCATTTGCTTCCTGCTCGTCGCGGTCCTCCTCCTCGACGCGAACCGAATGCGCGGCCGGGTCGGCAAGCTCGCGACGCTCGCTCCATCGAGCGAGGACTATCACGTGGGCTACACCGTGTTCGCGGCGCCCGGCGTGGTCCCCGCCGTCGAGACGGTTCGCGCGGCCGCTGCATACGCTCGCGAGCACGAGATCGAGCTCCTCGATCTGATTCCGAAAAACCTCGGTGCGATGCGCGCGCTCGCGTTCGCCCAGCTCGTCGATCCGTCGGAGTACCGTGCGGATCGAATCGGCCCCGGTCGCACGGCCGGTCACGCGATCCTCGTCGCGAATTCCGTGGTCGATCGCTCGCGCGCCGAGCACCCGACCGACGACATCTCGTTCGCGAAGCTCGCCGCGAACCTCAAGCACTACGGCAAGGCCGATGCCGTGATCGCGCCGCTCGAACGCGCGAAGGCGCAGCCGATGGATCAACGCTACCAGCTGCTCTACGTGGTGCTCGGCCCGTCGACGCCGATCGCACTCGGCATGCTCGTGGTGATGTGGGCGCTGATCGGCCTCGGCATCTGGCTCGCACCGATCGCCGGCTTCGCCGCACTCGCTGCATGGCAGCTCCAACCGGTGATCGCGCTCGCCGGCACCGCTCTCGTGCCACGCGACCTGATCCCGTTCACGCTATTTCGCGTGCCGATCGAGCTCTACACGCTCGTCGGCACGTTGCTCGGCACGCGCCCGTCCGCGAAAGAAGCCGCCGAAAAGCGTCCCGAGTACGCGCGGCTCGTCGCCGATGGGCTCGAGAAATTCTACGAACCTCGTCGAGAAACCTGCCCGGTCTGCGATTCGAAAGATCTAAAGCTGCACCTTCGCCACGGCGACATGTTCCAGCACAAGCCGGGCACGTTCCGGCTCGATCGCTGCACCGCGTGCAACCACATCTTCCAGAATCCGCGGCTCTCGATCGCCGGCCTCGACTTCTACTACAAGGATTTCTACGACGGTCTCGGCGAAGCCGGCATGGAGTTCATCTTCGGCTTCGGCAAGCAGCCCTACCTCGATCGTCTCGCGATGGTCCGCGCCGTCACGCCACCGACGCGCTGGCTCGATGTCGGCGCCGGTCACGGTCACTTTTGCGTCGCCGCCCGCGCCGAGCTTCCGGACGCGAAGTTCGATGGCCTCGATCTCTCGGAATCGATCGACGAAGCGAAGCGCCGCGGTTGGGTCGATACGTCGTATCGCGGGCTGTTCCCCGAGCTCGCGCCGCAGATGGCCGGCCAATACGACGCGGTCTCGATGAGCCATTACCTCGAGCACACGATCGATCAGCGCGCCGAAATCGCCGCCGCCTATACCGCGCTCGCGCCGGGTGGCTGCCTCATGATCGAGGTCCCCGACCCGGAGTTCTGGATCGGTCGCCTGCTCCGTCGTTATTGGTTGCCGTGGTTCCAGCCGCAGCACCTGCACTTCGTGTCCGTGGCCAACCTGGGCAAGCTCCTCGAGGCGCAGGGCTTCAAGCCCGTCGAGTGGCATCGCGGCAAGGCGCATCAGCGCGTCGACTTCTTCTTCGCTACGTGGCTGTTCCTCGACCGGATCGCGCCGCCGCGCAAGTTGCCGTGGCGGTGGCGTGGCGTGCTCGCGGGTGCGTGGCGGTCGATCATCTGGACGATCGGAGCACCGTTCATCCTGCTCGCGATCGCGTTCGACAATGCGATCGGGCCGCTGTTCGCGCGCGCGAAGATCTCGAACACGTACCGGGTGGTCGCGAAGAAGGCCTGATAGCATTTACGGATGGCTGACCCGATCGTCGACGTCGTTACGAACCAAGGTAGTTTTTCCATCCAGCTCGACCCCGCGAAGGCGCCGAAGTCGGTCGCGAACTTCCTGACGTACGTCGACAACGGGCACTACACGGACACCGTGTTCCATCGCGTGATCTCGACGTTCATGGTGCAGGGTGGTGGCTACGACAAGGCGTACGAGCGCAAGGCGACGGCGCCGCCGGTCGATAACGAGGCGGATAACGGGCTCAAGAACACGCGTGGCACGGTCGCGATGGCGCGCACGCCGGATCCGCACTCGGGCACGGCGCAGTTCTTCGTGAATGTCGTCGATAACGCGTTCCTGGACCACACGGGCAAGGATGCGCAGGGTTGGGGCTATGCCGTGTTCGGCAAGGTCATCGAGGGGATGGATACCGTCGATAAGATCAAGAACGTGAAGACCGGTGCGGTGGGTCCGTTCCAGAAGGATGCGCCCCAGACGCCGGTCGTGATCGAATCGGTGAAGCGCCGCGCGTAGAACGCGATCACGTAGGCCTAAGCGTAAGCGCTAAGCGACTAAGCGATCGCCGGGCGCGGGTAGATCATTCAGGTTCCGCTTCCGCTTCACTGTTCACTGTTCGTCGCAACGGTGAACGGTGAAGCGAAACGGTGAAGCTGAACGATCTACGTCGCCGGACGCGGTCATCGCGGGACGCGGTCATCGCGGGACGCGAAGACCGCTTGGGCTTACGCTTACGCGTAGGCCTACGTGATTTCGGCCGAAACGACAAACGCCACCCCGAGAGGTGGCGCGCGCGTTCGAGTTTCCTTTTTTACTCGATGATCGGGCCGCTGCAGTCGACGACCAGCGACGGATCCCAGTTGATCGTCCACTCGAACAAGTGGCCGTTATCGATCGCGTACAGGTCCGTCACGCGGAACGTCCAGTTGCCGTTGAGCGTGGCGCCTTGCAGCGTGCTGAACGGGACCATCGACGTGTAGCTACCGGCCGGCACCGTCGGATACGCACCCGCGCCCGTCGCCGAGTCGTAGAGGTCGGCCGTGGCCGTGCCATCCGCCGTCCAGCAGTACTCGTAGCCGACGCCGACTTGCGGCATGTCGTCGTCATCATCGACCGGAACGCCGAGAAAGATTTTCGGTCCGACGCGACCGACGAACTTCTGCAGCGCCACGATCTGACCCGACGGCGCCATCAGCTCGATCTGGAGATCGTGATCGTAGCTGTGCTCGAGCTTCGCGCAGACGCTCAGCAGCTTCGACGTATCCGTGAGCACCGCCCCGGTCGGGAAGCCGACGAAGTTCAACGTCGACGTGTAGGACGCGTGGCACTCCTTGTAGACGCAGTTCGGCGTGTTGCCGCTGCACTGCGCATCCGTAGAGCACGTGGTGCCCGAGCTGATGCCGTCCGGCAGGAACACGCCCGAGCCGGTGAGGGTCTCGACTTGTCCGCACACCGGACAACCGTCGATACCCGAGCAGTCGCTATCGGAGCAGTCGACCTGGCCGTCACCATCGTTATCGATGCCGTCGGTGCAGCTCGTCTCCGTCGACGCGCCCGTCACATTGCTTCCGCCGCCGTCAACGCCACCGTTCCCGAAGTTATCCGTACGCGGGGATGGCCCACACGCGAGACCGAGCCCCGCGATCATCAACGACGAAAAAGTGAGTGACCTACTCATGGGTGCCGGCAACCATATCGGTTTCGCCCCCCACATCAATCAAATTCGCGATCGCTTTTGTTACTACCTGTGAACTGCCCACTGTTAGCGGCAGTGCAAGGTCAGTACAGCCGATACTCGACGGGAATCTGATCGGCCGATTCGACCACCAACCCGAGGTCTCGGATCAGCCCGTCGGCGAGCGCGTAAATCCACCCGTGGACGGTCAATGACTGACCGCGTCGCCAGGCGTCCTGGACGATCGTCGTGTGGCACACGTTCGCGACCTGCGCCTCGACGTTGAGCTCGGCCAGACGGTTCGCGCGCAGGTTCGGGTCCTCGATCGCGTTCAGCTGCTCGCGATTCCAAAGATGTACGTCGCGGATATGACGCAGCCAGTTATCGATCAGGCCCAGGGGCTGGGACGACATCGCCGCGCGGACACCACCACAACCGTAGTGCCCGCAAACCACGACGTGCCGGACCTGGAGGACATCGACCGCGAACTGGAGCACCGAAAGACAATTCACATCGGTGTGCTCGACGAGGTTCGCGACATTGCGATGCACGAAGATATCGCCCGGCGGCCGACCCATCAGCTCGTTCGGCGGGATGCGAGCATCCGCGCACCCGATCCACAGCATGTCCGGCTTCTGCGCGTGCTCGAGCCGTTTGAAGTAGAGCGGGTCCTGTTTGACCATGTCCGCGGCCCACTTCCGGTTCGCGACAAAGCAGTCTTCGAGCAGGTTCATTGCAGGCCTCGTATACCATCGCGCGATGCAGGTGCGAGCTGCCGGACCGGGTGACTACGAGACCTGGCTGGACTTCGTCACGTACCTCTCGATCAGCGGGACGCCGTCGAGCCGCGAGCGCTACGAGACCGGGATCATGCCGAACGCGCTGTTCGTCGAAGCGGACGGGCAGGTCGTCGGCTACGCGCTCAGCTTCGCGTTCGGGACGCGCGGCGACGTTCGCCAGATCGCGGTCGCGCCAACGGCTCGCAAGCGCGGTGTCGGCGGCATCTTGATGGCCGCGGTTCGCGAGAAGCTCGTCCAACGAGGCTGCACCGACTGGCGACTCGAAGTGCTCGCCGAAAACACGCCGGCGATCGCGCTTTATCGCGCGTCCGGAATGCGCGAGCTGTGGGTGACGCACGAGCTGCGGATCCCTCCGGATGTCCGCAAGTCGATCGCGCGCCCGGTGTTGGACCTCGAACCGGTGACGCCCGACGACGACGACGCGCTCGAGACCGCCTTCGATCTCGGCCGCGGCCAGATCCAGCGCTGGCGATCGTTTCGTCCGAACGCCCGACTCGTGACGATCGAGCATCGAGCGTTCGCGCAGATCATCGATGACTACGCCGATGATCACGGTCTCATCTTCCCGCTCTACGCGACCGACAACGATTGCCTCCGCTCGATCATCGCCACCACGTTCGACAAGACCTACGAAGTCGTGGTCACCGACGATCGCATGCTCGTTGCCGCCGGCGCCGAACGGCTTCGCGACGCGCTGATCTTCGGCGGCTCACTCCGCGATCGGTAGCGACGTCATCACCGTCCAGTCGAGCAGATCGACTTGATCCGTGCGATGGAACGTGGCGTTCGCCGTGAAGCCCGTCGCGGCCGGCACGAGGTCGATCGTCAACGCGACACCGGTGGCATTGCCCGAGTCGCCCTTGAACGTCAGCTCGGTCCCGTTCGTGATCGGCTTACTCGTATCGAGCGTGTACTTCGCCGCCGTCGGTGGCGTGGGCGTGTACTGACACGTCCCGACGATCGCCTCGATGTTGAGGTTCTGCATCATCGCCGACGTGATCTCGCCGCCCGCCGCGCTCTCGACATCGAGCTGCAGCGACTTCAGCGTGATCGAGTACGTGCAGTACGGCGTGCCTCCGAACTGCACCGTCTTACTCATCGCGAGCGTGCCGTGATACGTGGCGTCCGAGGAGCTCGCGTCGACACCGTGGGTATCGTCTCCAGGCGCTGCCCCCGTGCATGCAGCACAGGCCACCAGGACGAACCTCCACATGGGCTCATGTTCGCGCGCGTCGCCTCGCGAGTGCAAGCCCGAGGATCAACGTGGCGCCGCCTACATTGCCCGCAGCACCGTTCGCATTGCAGCCGCCACCCATCTTGCTGTCATCGCCTTGCGAGTCGTCGTCACCGCCGCCCGAGCTGCCATCCGACCCGGTGTTGTTGTTACTTCCGGAATCCGAACCGGACGGTGCGTCGATGAGGTCGAAGAATTGTGCGGCGCGGGTCGTCGAACAGATCTTCTCGTCGGAGAAGTACGCGCCGCTCGTCGCCGGGCACGCACCGTCAGGATCCATGCCGATCGCGATCGCGTGACCCATGCCCGTCACGGTGTAGAGCTCGACGGCGATCGTCGATCCGGCCATGTACTGCGTGCGCGTCGCGGTCGAGATGGTGTCGGTCGCATCCGCGGTTTGATCGGTGCCCCACACGTTCGTCCATTGCTTCACGAGCTCGGTCGCGTTCGCCGGCGCGACGGTGTAATCGCTCGAGCCCTGCCAGATCTGGACGCGCGGCCACGTTCCGGAGAACCCGCTATCGCCACCGCGCACGAGGTCGCCCCACGCGGCCGCGGTCTTCTGCGTCGTCGACGACATCTGCTGGCAACTCGACGCACTCGTCAGATCGGTCGCGCACTTGTACGGCAGGCCCGACATGATCGAGCCGGCGGCGAAACGATCGGGATACGTCGCGAGCATCACCGCGGTGAACGCCGCGCCCGCCGAAAGGCCGGTGACGTAGACGCGAGACTTGTCGATGTTGTGCGACGCGACTTCGGCATCGACCATCTGGATGATCGACTCGGCCTCGCCACCGGTGCGCGAGATATCGGTCGTCGTGTACCAGTTGAAACACGACAGCGCTTGGTTCGCGCTGCGCTGCTGCGGATACACCACCGCGAAGCCGTACTGATCGGCGAGCGCGTTCCACCCGGCGCTCTCCATCGCGCTCGCCGTCTGCGTGCAGCCGTGCATCACGACGACGAGCGGGCGATTCGCCGCGAGGTTGGCCGGAATGTACTCGTACATGTCGAGTGCACCGGGATTGCTTCCAAAGCTGGTGACTGCGGTGAGCGCAGCCGCGAGGTACATCATGGACGTACCGGCAATACAACGGATGTGCCGTCGACGTGCTCAACGATCACGCACAGATCGCGCATCGAAACGATCCGTCACGCTGTGGGCCCTGTTGGGGCCAGCCATCACCTCAAAAGATGTGATCGGCCGTGAGGTAGCCCGCGATCGGTTGCGCATCCGGCGACCATGCGAGGTCGGCGCGCACGACGAACGCGCGGCCTTGTTGCAGCCGAATGCCGGCGCCGGTTCCCCAGTGGAGGCCGAGGCCGGTGCCATCTTGAGCGGGCATCGCGAACCGGAGGTCGCTCCACAACCGGCCGGCGTCGAAGAACGTGGCGATGCCGAACTTGAAGCGGCGATCCCAGACGTTGAAGTTCGTGATGTGGGTGCGGAGCTCGATGTTTCCGAAGACCTTCACCTTGCCGTAGAACGTGAAACCCGGGACGCCGCGGACGCCGAGGCCACCGCCGATCGCGGACGTGTCCTCGTAGCGTGCGAGCTCGTAGAACGGAACGTCGCCGAGCATCGCGTCGCCGACGAGCCGAACCGCGAGCACCATCCGCTTCGGCATGACCTCGCGATAGAACCGAACCTGCGCGTCGATCTGTTCGTACTGGTACGGGAACTCGTCGCCCATGTGCGGCGACATTCGCGCTTCGAGCGTGTGGTACATGCCGTTGTTCGGCGCGATTTCGTTGTCGCGCGAGTCGTAGACGAGGCCGGTCTCGATGCGCGCGACCGAGTGGTTCTGGTTCGCCTTCGGATCGATCGCCGGCATCATCATCGCGAGCGTCGACTGCGGGTCGTACGAGATCTGGTTGTAGAGGTACTGCGCGCCGCCGAGCACCGACCAGTGCCCGCCGACGAACCACCGCGACATGACCTGGAGCTGCGGATGGAGGCGCGTGTAAAAGTCACGCTGGGCGTCCGTCTGGCTCGGGATCTGGATGTTGTTGCCGATGCCGTAGAACCGCAGCGCAGTCTCGCGCGTGAACGACGGACGGATTTCGAGGCGAAGTAGGCCGTCGAGCAGTCTGCGGGATGATGAGGTTGAGGTATGCGTCCTCGTACGATGGCGAAATCGGCGAGCCCTTCGTCGCGATGAACGTCGCGAACTGGAGCTGGTAGTGATACGGGACATCCTTCCCGTCGAAGTTCGCGATCGAGCCAATCGCTCCCGCGCCGAAGCCGTTATCGGTGTCCCCGCCGACGAGCGGAAACACACCAACCTCGGTCCCCGTCTTGTCCTCGCCTTCCAGTTTTTCGGGCTGCGCGCGTGCCTTCGGTGCAACACCGAGCGCCATCGCCACGCCGGTAACGGCGAGAATCGAGCGGATGCGCGCGGTCGAAGGCACGGGGCGGGTGAACTGCACCGGACGTACCAGCTAGACTCACCGCATGACTGCGCTCCCCCGCCAGTACAACGCGGCGGTCGACCTGCTCGACAGGCACGTTCACGAAGGTCGCGGCGACAAGGTCGCGGTGATCGACGACGAGGGCACCTACACGTATCGCGAGCTCGCGGCGCGTGCCGATCGAGCGGCTGGTGCCCTGATCGGGATGGGCGTCCAGCCCGAGCAGCGCGTCGCGATGGTCGTTCAAGACTGCGTCGATTTTCCGGCGCTGTTCTTGGGCGCGATCAAGATGGGCGCGGTGCCGGTGCCGCTCAACACGCTGCTCACGCAGGCGGACTACGAGTACATCCTCCGCGACATGCGCGCGAAGGTCGTGGTCGCGAGCGCGGCGCTGTGGGGCAAGGTCAAGCCGGCCGCGCAGGGCATGCTCGCCGCGGTGATCGGGGCCGCCGACGATGCGCCGTCGTGGCGCGTGTTGGTCGAAGAGGCGGAGCCGATCACGCACGCGGCGCCGACGATGCGGGATGACGTCGCGTTCTGGTTGTACTCGTCGGGCTCGACGGGAAAGCCGAAAGGCGCGATGCACATCCACGGCTCGTTGATCCAGACGGCGCAGCTCTACGCGCAGCCGGTGTTGGGGATCCGTGAAGATGACGTGGTGTTTTCGGCCGCGAAGTTGTTCTTCGCGTACGGCTTGGGCAACGCGCTGACGTTTCCATTCTCCGTCGGAGCGACGGCGGTGTTGTGCAGTGAACGGCCGACGCCGCCGATGGTGTTGCGGATCATGCAGCAACACAAACCGACGGTGTTCGGTGGCGTGCCGACGTTGTTCGCGTCGCTATTGAGTAGCGAGTGGGGACGGGATCAGGTGCCGGCGTTGCGCGTGAGCACGTCGGCGGGTGAAGCGCTGCCGGCGCACATCTCGCAGAAGTGGAAGGACCGGACCGGGACGGAGATCCTCGATGGCATCGGCTCGACGGAGATGCTCCACATCTTCTTGTCGAATCGACCGGGTGACATCACGTACGGCACGACCGGGAAGCCGGTGCCCGGTTACGAGCTGGAGCTCCGCGGCGACGACGGGAGCGTGCTCGGGCCCGGCAATGAAGGTGCGTTGTGGGTGAAAGGTCCGACGACGGCGATCGGCTACTGGTCGGATCGCGAGCGTTCGGTCGGGACGTTCCACGGGCCATGGACGCGCACCGGTGACCAATATCTGCGCGGTGAAGATGGAACCTGGACCTACTGCGGTCGCGCGGACGACATGTTGAAGGTCGGTGGGATCTGGGTGTCGCCGTTCGAAGTCGAGAGTGCGCTCGGCGAGCATCCAGCGGTGCTCGAGGCGGCGGTCGTCGGATTCGAGGATGAAGCGGGGCTGACGAAGCCGAAGGCGTTCGTGGTGTTGAAGGCCGAAGTGACGGATGTGGAGCTGAAGGCGTTCGTGAAGGATCGGCTCGCGCCGTACAAATATCCGCGGTGGGTGGAGATGGTGAAGGAGCTGCCGAAAACGGCGACGGGGAAGATCCAGCGGTTCAAGCTGCGATGATCGAGGAACGTTGGATCGGCGAGCGCGATGGGCACGGGCCGGAGCTCGTGTTCCTGCATGAAGGCTTGGGTAGTGTCGCGTTGTGGCGGGATACGCCGGCGAAGATCGTCGAGCTGACGGGGCGGCCGGCGGTCGTGTATTCGCGGCGCGGGTATGGATCGTCGGATCCGGTGTAGAAGTGCCGCGGCCGTTGACGTACATGCACGACGAGGCGTCGCTGATTCCGGCGGTCGATGGATCCGGTGTGGATCGGGCATTCGGATGGTGCGTCGATCGCGATCATCGCGGCGGGGCGTGGTGTGCCGGTGAAGGGCTTGGTGTTGATCGCGCCGCACGTATTCGTCGAGGACATTTCGGTGGCGTCGATCGCCGAAGCGAAGGTCGCGTACGAAACGGGCGATCTACGGGCGCGGCTCGCGAAATATCATCGCGATGTCGACGGTGCGTTCTGGGGCTGGAATCGCGCGTGGCTCGATCCGGAATTCCGGAAGTGGAACCTCGAGGAGTTCCTGCCGAGGATCTCGGTGCCGGTGTTGGTGATCCAAGGCAGCGCGGATGAATACGGGACGATGAAGCAGGTCGAGGCGATCGCAGGCTGGCGTGAAGTAATGCGAGGTGTTCGTCGTCGAGGGAGCAGGGCACACGCCACAGCGCACGCATCCCGCCGAGGTTCACGCGCGGATCGCGTCGTTCGTCGACAAGATCGCCCGAATCTCGGACACCGGTCGCGCGAACAGCGACAGCTGAGTCGGATCTTCGAACACCGACGCGAAGTCATCCGGCGTGAATGCCCGCGCCAATCGCGAGGCGAACGTGTCGCGCAGGACGCGAATGTAGTGGTCGACGTCGTAGTCGCGCGGGTCGACGCGATCGTCGTCGAGGACATTGCCGCCGTTGGGCGTGCGATAGACGCGGACCTTCTCGCCCGCGGTCCACGTGGTGCGCCCCGCCGAGAGCATCGCCTCGTAGACGAGCTCCTTGCGATCGCGGGTGTACTCGGACGGTGACTTCGTCAGGCGCATGCGCGACGTCACGTCGTACGTCGTGATCGAGCGAGCTCGCAGCGCGGCGATCGTGGCGAGATATTCGCGTTGCACGCCCGGGACATCGCCTTCCAACAAACACGCGATCGCGCGGCGCAGGAACGCTTCGCCGAACGGCTCGTTCCGACTCGAGCGAAACGCGACACCGCGTAACACCAGCTTTTCGTCGTAACCGCGCAACGCGTAGTTCTTCGGCTCGTGCGACAGCATCGCGGCGTAGCGACCCTCGAATTCGAGCTTGATCATCGGTGGCAACAACGCACCGACTTCACCAACGACACGCCGCTCGTCCTCTTCGCTCCACGTTTCGGGCACCGCAAAGTACACACCGTCTGTATCGGCTTCGAGCAGCGTGACACCACGCTCTTTCAATTCGCGACACATCAGATCCAGCACCTCGCGACCGCGCCGGGTCACTTCATTCGCCGCGTGGACATCCGCGAACCGCGTCAGCCCTGGTGCACCGAGGTAGCCGTACGCGGAATTCACGACGAGCTTCATCGCCGCCGACATCGCCTCGTGCGTGTGGCGTTCGCGTTGCGTCGGCGCGGTCTTCGCAGCGGCCTTCGCGGCGAGCCGGCGGTCGACGAGCCGATCCACGATCTCCAACAACGCGTTCAACCGATCGCGCGACGGTCCGATGCGATACGTACGCATCAGCGACGGATACAGCGACGCGACATCCGCCTTGACCACGCGCTGCGCGACACCCGCCGCGAACAGATGCAGCGCCGCACCTTGATGCTCGGTGCCATCCGAAATCGTCGGCCGGGGAATCGCCTGACCCGAGCGCAGATACGCACGCACGAGCAACGGATCGAGAATGCCTGTCGCGGCGCCGGCGTCGGCAAGTCGTTCGTAGCGACGCGGCACCATCGTCGCGAGCGCGAACGCCGCACCGCCGAGCATCCGCGAGAGATGCGCGACCTCCTCGACATCGGCCGTCGCATAGCGCCGCACGCGATCCGGATCCGTGCCATACACCGCGTAGACCTCGTCGCCGCGGATCAATTCGCGATCCTCGCCGGAGATCCCGAACGCACGCGCGACCGCCTTGAGACCATGTCCCGGCAGATCGCGCGTCGCGAAGTCATGCCGCATCACCGCGTCCATCGTGTCGATCAGCTCGCGGCCCGGCACCGAGTAGCGAATCTTCGCGTTCGTTCCCGCCGCGGTTCCTCGACGCGAGTTTCGACGCACGATGCCCGGTGCTCGCCCGAGCTCGAGCTTCACCCGCAAGAGGTCCGCGCGCCGGACGATGAAGTGCAGATCGAACCCGTGCAGATTGTGGTTCTCGATCACGTCCGGGTCGGCGGCTGCGATGCGCGCGTTCAGCTCGCGAAGCAACGTCGCCTCGTCGTCGCCTTCGATCGTCTCGGTTCGCCCGTCGGGATGGCGCACCGCGATCAAGAAGATCTGATCGCGTTCGGGATCGAGGCCGGTGGTCTCGAGATCGATCTGCATGCGTTGCAGGTCGTCGAAGGCGAGCTTGCCGAAATACGTTCGTCCCGATGCACACAGGTACTGCTCGTCGAGCGGCAACCAGATCGCGTCGTCGCCGAGATCCCGTGCGTGCCCGATCTCGTGACCGAGCCGGCGACTCGCATTCGCGATCACCGAGCGCATCATCCGATCCGCGTGATCGCCGCGCGCTAGAAATCGCAGCGCGCCATCGCCGGCGAGCTCGCGCATCTGCAGACCTTCGGCGTCCTCGCGATGCGCGAGCACGATCCACGGACGAAACTGCACGTCTTCGCGGATCAACATGCCGGCGATGCGTCGCCACAACGTGACGCGGCCATCGTTCGCGGCGTGGATCGAGACGATGCCAGGCGTCGGATCCCACCCGACGAGCCACTCGTCTTCGATTGCCACGTCGCGACCCTAGCGCGGAATTCGCGAACCGTTTGCGAGCTCGCGCAACGCTGCGCGCAGAACTTTCGCAATGAATACCACTAGATCGCCGCCGAGATCGGACGACCCTCTAGTTGTGAGCGGCGGCGGCGGGCGGCGGGACAGTGGCGGGGGGACATCGGGCGGCGTGTGGTGCCGCAGAGACCACCGCGTTTCTGCGGCACCGAGGTTTCGGTTCAGTTACCCATTGGAAGCTGGAAGCAAACGATCGCGCCGATCGGTGCGTTCTGTTCTACCCACAACGTGCCGCCTAGTTGTTCGACGGCGCCGCGACAAAACGCAATATCGTCCAACATCATGCCGGTGGTACCGCGATCGGCGATCCGAAACTCCAGTGCCGCGCGCTCCTCGCAGACGGCGAGCTCGGCAATTTCGGGCGAGCGCGAGAACGCGTTGTGAATCAGATCTTCGAGCACGGTTCGAAGTAGGCGCGGGCGCGTATGCAGCGTCGCGTTCGAGATATCTCCGAGCTGGAAGATGTTTCCGAACCGGAGCCCGTACGGCGCGAACCGCGATGCGAGCTCGTCGACCAATGGCTCGACCTCGACCGCCCGAAACTCACCCATAGGTGATCGGGTCGACCGCTTCGTGCGGATATGTAGGCTAGTCGTCGTACAAGATTCGCCGAGGCGGGGTCTCGGTGTCGTCGAGTTGCCCCGATCGAACGGTCCAGATGAAGGCGGTGACGGCGCCGGCGGCGACGACGAGTGCGAGCGGCAGGACGATGTAGAGCGCAATCATCGGGTTTCCTTGCGAAATGCGCGCGAGCGCAACGAGCTGACGAGCACCGTCAAGCTGCTGGCCGGCATCAGGACGGCGGCGAGCAGCGGGTTGATCACGCCGGTGATCGCGAGCGTGCCGGCGACCGTGTTGTACGCGAGCGAGAACCGCAGGCTCCGGCGAATCGTCGCGAGCGTGGCGGAGGCGCCATCGACCGTCGCGGCGATCGTGGAGATATCCGGCGAGCGCATGTAGATGTCGGCGGCTTCGATCGCGATCTCGGCCGCACCGGAGACCGCGATCCCGCACGTCGCGGCTGCGATCGCCGCGGCATCGTTCACGCGATCGCCGACCATGACAACGCGATGGCCTTCCGAGCGAACGTTCTCGATCCGGACGAGCTTGGCTTCCGGCGAGAGTCCGCCATCGCACAGCGCCGGATCGAGGTCGAGCTCGCGCGCGACCGCGGCGACCACGCGTGCGTCATCGCCGGACAAGATGCCGAGCGTCCAATCGCGCTGCTTCAGGTGATCGAGCGACGTGCGGGCATCCGCACGAATCGGATCCGCGATGCCGACGAGCGCGACGATCTCGTGATCACGGGCGATCGCGATCGGCGTCTGCGCGCGACCGATGATCTCGTGAAGCCACGCATCGAGCTCGATCGGGCAGGTGCAGTGCTCCCGCAACCATCGCGGCGAACCGATCATGATCACGTGATGCGAGATACCGGTCGCGAGGCGCTGGGTGATCGTGCCCGAGATCCCACGCCCCAGCTCTTCGACGATATCGGTGACGAGCAGTGCGGGCGAGGCCGCATCGAACGCGCGTGCGATCGGATGACCGCTATGCGCTTCGAGTGCGGCGGCGAGAGGCCGAACCGTGGGATCGCCGATCCACGTCGCGATCACCTGACGGCCTTCGGTCAGCGTGCCGGTCTTGTCGAGGTACATCGTGCCGGGCGTCGCGAGGCGCTCGAGCGCATCGGCACCCTTGATCAGGATCCCGCGCCGGGCCGCGCGTCCAAGCGCCACGGTCACCGCGAGTGGAGTCGCGAGGGCAAGCGCGCACGGACACGTGACGATCAGCAGCGCCATCGCCGGTTGGACGCCACGCACGACCGCGAGGACGGCCGCGGTGATCGTCACGATCGCGACGAACCGGCCCGCGACCCGATCGACGAAGCGTTCGATCTGCGAGCGGCGCAGCGACAGCTCGCTGATCTTCGCGACCAAGGCGCCGATCCGCGTGGCCTCGCCGACCGCGGTTGCTTCGATGACGAGCTCGCGCGATGCGTTCAGCGTTCCGGCATGCACGAGATCGCCGGGATGGACGTCGACGGGGCGGGACTCTCCCGTCAGCAAGCCGGCATCGATCGCCGACGTCCCCTCGACGATCACGCCGTCGATCGGAATCGTCTCGTTCGGCCGGACGATCAGGCGATCGCCCTGCGCGACGGCTTCGATCGAGACCTCCGTCACGACGCCGTCGACGATCCGGCGCGCACGCGAGGGAGTCAGCGCGAGCAACATCTCGGCCGCCGAGGACGCGCGTCGTTGATGCTTCAACACGACGAACCGCGCGACGAGCAGCAGGAACACGAGCATCGACAAGCTGTCGAAGTAGATCTCGCCGCTGCCGCGGATCGTATTGATCGCACCGGTGACGAGACCGGCGATGATCCCGATCGACAGTGGCAGATCGAGGTGGAGGCGACGCGAACGCAGCGCACCCAACGCAGTCTTGAACATCGGGGTCGCCGCGTACCCGAGCGCCGGAACAGCGACGATCATCGAGCACCAGCGGAAGAACGTGGGATCGCTCGCGCCGGCGTAGAGCGCGATCGCGAGCAACATCAAGTTGCCCATCGCGGCTCCGGCGATGCCGAGGCGAATCAGGAGCGATCGATCTTCGCGCCGGCGCGAGGCCTCGCGATCGACACCCCGATAAGGGTGCACGGTGTGGCCGATGCGATCCAAGTGATGCGCGATCGTCGAGAGCTTCGTCGTCGATGGATCCCAGACCACATCGCATCGCGAGCGGCCGAGATCGACACGTAGCTCGCGCACGCCCGGAATCACCCGCGGCGTTGCCTCGACGAGCCACACGCACGCGGTGCAGCGTAGATCCTCGAGGTACAGCGCGGCCGTGCAGGCACCTTCGCGCTCGGTCACGTTCAAGCGTTGGAACGCGGCGTCGTCGAGCTCGACGTACGATTGCGACGTGGTCTTCGCCGGCGCGGAGGTTTCGCGCAGCGCGTAGAACTTATCGAGGCCGAGTTGCGCGATCGCCCCGTGGACGATCTCGCACCCCGTGCAGCAGAACGTCGCCGCCGACGGCAATCCGCAATGCGCGCACGTGCCGCTCCGGGTCGCGACCGCAGTCATTTGGTCTCCGTGTGATGGTGATGACAGCGCAGCGTGCCGGCGTCGTTCCAGCGGAGCGCGAGCGTGCCGAGTCCGAGCACGATCATCGCGACCGCACCGATCATCCGCGCACGCAGGACGACGCGACCGAAGAGTCCGAGCACGCCGACCATCGCCGGCACGGTGCCTAGCCAGAACGCGATCATGACCGCGATCCCGCCGAGGACCGATCCGGTTCCTGCCGCCGTGACCGCGAACGTCCACAACCATCCGCACGGCAGGAGGCCCGTGAGCATGCCCAGCCACCATGCACGGCGAACCTCGCTGCGCGGGCGGATCTGGAGGAGTACATCGCCGAACACGTGGGACTTCGGTGCGCGCTTGCCGAGGAGCGTCGCGATCCCCGCGAACACCAAGACGGCAGCTGCGATGATCGTCGCACCGCGCTGGACGCCTCCGAACCGCGCGGCCACATCCACGACCTTGCCGACGCCACCCGCGATGCCACCGATCGCCGCGTAGGTCACGAGCCTGCCGAGTGCGTGGGTTCCCGCAAGCCGAAACGTGTGAACGCGCGCGAGCGGTCCGCACATCGCGAGGCAATGCACGCTACCGAGCGCGCTCGCCGTCACCACGCCTGCGAGTAACGCGATCACGGCTTCTCCGCGTACCCCGGTACGACTTGCGATGCGTGGTGGTGTGCGTTCACGGCTAAGAACACGCCGGCGAGCACGTTCATCAGCAACAGGCTCACGATCGCGATCGTCCATTTTCGTGCAGGCGTCATTGGCTGGGTCCTAGTAGCGTCGCGTCGAGCTCGTGGGCCCAACCGTCGTCGCGATACACGCGAATGCGCGCGTGCGCTTTGCCGTCGACAAACGCGGATCGCGCGAGATCGACGAACAGCGGTACTTGAATCGAATGATGCGCGGCCACATCCCACGCGGGAAGCGGCGAACGGAGCGCGCCGGTGGTCTCCAACGCGAAGCGATAGACGCGCGGACCATCGCCGCGATTCTCGAGCTTCACCAACACCTGCGCTGCGACCCGGCCATCCGGCAGGTCGACGAACGACGGTCCGCTGACCCGATCGAGCCAGACATCGGTATCGCCACTCTTCGCCGTCGCGAACGCGAGCCCCGTGATCGCCGCGATCAAGAGCAACGGATACACGATCACCCGCGTGCGGAAGAGCGAGCGCGTTTTTCCGGCGAGCTCGTCCTGCGACGTGTAACGGATCAGCCCGACCGGCTTCTTCACCTTCTCCATGATCGGATCGCACGCGTCGATGCATTGCGCGCAGCCCACGCATTCCATCTGCAGGCCTTCGCGAATATCGATCCCGGTCGGACACACGGCCACGCACTTCTTGCAATCGATGCAGTCACTCGCGCGGCGCGTGTCGTAGCCGACGATCAGCGACTGCTTGTCGAGCAGCACCGACTGCAGCCGGCCATACGGGCACGTGACGATGCACATCTGCTCGCGGAAGTAGCCGAAGTCGAACAGCATCAGCGCCGATACACCGATCACCACCGCGAACCCGCCGACGTGCTGGAGCGGCGATTCGAAGACCCACATCTCCAGTCGATCCGTCCCGACGAAGTACGCGAGGAACACGTTCGCGAGCGCGAACGACAACGCGGCGAAGATGACGAGCTTCAGCGCGCGGCGCAGCGGCGTCGCCTTCTGGCCGCGATGTCCGACGAGCCAGGTCTCGACCGGACGAAAGACCATCTCGAGATAGACCGTCTGCGGGCATCCCCACCCACACCACACGCGCCCGAACAGCGCGGTCACGAGAAACACCGTCGCGACGACGGCCAAGCCGAGCAGCGCGAGCAGGAAGCCGTCGCTCGGCCGAAACACCGATCCGAAGATCGTGACCTCGCGCGAGATCAGATCGATCAGCAGGCCCGGACGCCCGTGGATCCGGATCCGCGGCAACAGCACGAACAGCGCGATCAGCGCGAAGCCGACAACACGCCGCCGCTTCCAGAATCGGCCACGCGCGAGGATCGGATGCAGCCGGCGCCGCGAACCGTCTTCGTTCAGCGTCGACAACACGCCACCGGTCGCCGCACCCACAACTGGCAGCGACCGCCCCTTCATTCGAATGCACCCACAGGCGCGCCCTGTGGCTCCTTGCCCTTGATGTTCTTGCCGCGCAACGTGATCGCGAACGACGCGACCGCGACGACATCCGGCCCCGGCATCTGTTCACCCCACGCCAACATCGGCGTGCCCGGAGCGCCGCCGTTGATCGTCTTGTAGATGTCGAGCCGGGTCGACCCGTGGATCTGGTAGTTGTCCGTCAGGTTCGGCCCGATCAGGCCGTGGCCATCTTCGGTGTGACAGGCCACGCACCGCGACGCGAAGATCTTCGCGCCACGTTCGACGACCGCGGGATCCTGCACGTCCTTCGCGAGGATCGCTTCACTGACATTCGCGGCATCGGCCGCCTGCCGCTTCACCTTCATCGCGTCGTAGTCCGCGAGGTCTTCGCGATAGCGCTTGTCGGTCGTGTCGTGAAACAAGATCACGTACGCGCAGGCGAACACGATCGTTCCCCAGAACAGCGCGCGCCACCAACCGGGCAGTGGGTTGTCGTATTCGCGAATGCCATCGACTTCATGTTCGAGTAGGTGTGGTTCGAGCTTCTGCATCAGTCATCTCCCAGCGGCAGCTTGGCCGCGGCATCGTGCTCTTCACGCCGACCACGCTCGCGAATCGCGACCGCGACGAACACACCGACAAACAACACCAACGCGATCTGCGTCCATTGCGATGGCGTGAGCGCCAACACGTGTTGAATCACTGGACACCACCTTCCATGACGTCGCGACCGAGGCGTTGCATGTACGCGATCAGTGCGATCACGTCGCGATTGCCCATCCCCGTCGGCCCGCCTTCCTTCTCGAGCTTGGCCGCGAACATGTCGGCTTGCGACTTCGCTACGCCGGCCGCATTCATCGTCACGTCGTACGGCACGCCCAACATCGCCATGACCTCGACGCGGTGTTGGATCACACCCCAATCGATCTCGTCCTTCAGCAGGTGCGGATAGCGCGGCATTACCGAGCCCGGCGACGTGCTCCTCGGGTCGTCGAAGTGCCGCAGCAGCCACAGCTCGTCGCGGCGACCGGCTTCACGCGCGAGATCCGGTCCCGTGCGCTTGCTGCCCCACTGGAACGGATGGTCGTAGACGAACTCACCCGCTCGCGAATATTCGGTCGGCTTGCCGTTCGTGCCGTAGCGCACCGTCTCGTCGATAAACGGACGGATCATCTGCGAGTGGCAGTTGTAACAACCCTCTTTGATGTAGAGGTCGCGACCGTAGAGCTCGAGCGGCGTGTACGGTTTGACGCTCGCGATCTTCTGGACGTTGTCGCCGATCAGGAACGTCGGCAGGATCTCGAACAGCGAGGCAACGACCACCGCTAGCGTCACGAGCACCGTGAACAGCGCCGGCAGTCCCTCCCACTTGCGATGCCAGTGGCCCTTCTTCGCAGCCTCGGCCTTCGCGGCGCGAATCATCGGCGGGACTTGGACGTCGGGTTCCGCATACGTTGCGGGCCGCGCCTGCCACGTCTTGATGATGTTGTAGACACCGATGCCCAACCCGACGATGTACAGCGAGCCACCGAGCGCGCGGATCCAGTACATCGGCACGAGCCGGGTCACCGTCTCGAGGAAGTCCGGATACTGCAGGCGACCGACGTCGTCGAACGCGCGCCACATGAGGCCCTGCGTGATGCCGGCGGCCCACATCGCAACCACGTACAGCGCGATGCCGATCGTCGCGGTCCAGAAGTGGAGCGACGCGAGCTTCTTCGAGTACAGCGGTGCTTGATATAGGCGCGGCACCAGCCAGTACGTCATGCCGAACACCATGAAGCCGACCCACCCGAGCGCTCCGCCATGGACGTGCGCGATGTTCCAGTCGGTGTAGTGCGACAGCGCGTTGACGCTCTTGATCGAGAGCATCGGGCCCTCGAACGTCGACATCCCGTAGAACGTGATTCCGACGACGAAGAACTTCAGCACCGGCTCTTCGGCGACGCGATTCCACGCACCGCGCAGCGTCAGCAGGCCGTTGATCATGCCGCCCCACGACGGCATCCACAGCATCACGCTGAACACCATGCCGAGCGTCGAGGCCCAGCTCGGCAACGCCGTGTAGTGGAGATGATGTGGGCCGGCCCAGATGTAGATGAACACCAACGACCAGAAGTGCAGGATCGACAGGCGATAGCTGAAGACCGGCTTCTCCGCCGCTTTCGGCAAGAAGTAGTACATGAGCCCCAAGAACGGCGTCGTCAGGAAGAACGCGACGGCGTTGTGGCCGTACCACCACTGCATGAACGCGTCTTGGACGCCGGCGTAGATCGAGTAACTCTTGAACGCGCCGGCGGGAATCGCGAGGTTGTTGAAGATGTGCAGGATCGCCACGGTGACGATCGTCGCGATGTAGAACCACAGCGCCACGTAGAGGTGTTTCTCTCGACGGTTGCGCACCATCGCGAAGAAGTTCACCGCGAACGTCACCCACACCACGGCGATCGCGAGATCGATCGGCCACTCGAGCTCGGCGTATTCCTTCGCCTGCGTGAAGCCGAGCGGCAACGTGATCGCCGCCGCCGCGATGATCGCTTGCCAGCCCCAGAAGTGGACCTTCGACAGCCATTCGACCGGCCGCGCCTTCAGCAGCCGCTGCGCCGAGTAGTAGACCGCCGCGAAGATCGCGTTGCCCGCGAACGCGAAGATCACCGCATTCGTATGCAGTGGTCTCAACCGACCGAACGTGAAGTAGGGTGCGACGTTCAGCCGCGGCATCGCGAGCTCGAGCGCGATCCACAAACCGACGAGCATGCCGACTGCGCCCCACAACAACGTCGCGGCGAGAAAGCGACGAACGATCTTGTCGTCGTACTTCAGCGTTTCCATCGCCGGACCCCCATCGCAAGTGGCGTGCCGTTGGCATCAGCACATCGGTATGGACGACCTGAACGACGAAAAACACCCTGCGTGGACCATTCCCCTTCACATCCTGCTCTGGACGACGATGCTCGTCGGCATGATCATGGTGATCGCGATCGTGCTCATGCACTGACCGCGCAGAGCTTGCGATCACTAGCGCAAACGGCGCGGCAAACTGATCTCGAACGAGGTCCCCGCCGAACCAGTTGCGACATCGATGTGTCCGCCGTGCAAGTTCACGAGCGAATGCACGATCGACATGCCCATGCCCGTGCCGCTCTCCTTTGTCGAGAAGAACGGCTCGAACATCCGCGCGCGCGTCTCGGGCGTCATGCCGGGGCCGTCGTCGGAGACCCGGATGTGCAGCATCGCGTCCTCGAGCGCGACCGCGATATCGACATGCCCACCGGGCGTGGCTTCGATCGCGTTGCGCACGAGGTTCTGAACGATCTGGTGCACTTTGCCCGAATCGATCGGAACGACCGCCGAGCTCGGTGCCTTGAGCGTGAGCTCGGTCGACGTGCGATCGGCGAGCGCGCGTTCGAGCTCTAACACCTGGCGGACGATCGCCACTGCGTCTGCGTCATGGACGTTGAGCTCGGGCGGCCGCGCGAACGCGAGGAACTCGTTCAACATCTCGGTCAGCCGCTGGATCTCGTGATGGGCGAGTCCGATCGGATCGACGAGCTTCGGATCTTCCGTGGTACGCCGGACGCGACGCTCGAGCAGCTCGAGCTGGAGCTTCGCCGCGTTGAGCGGATTACGCACTTCGTGCGCGAGACCCGCGGTCATGGTCTGGAGTGCGGCAATCTGATCGCCTTGGATCTGACGTTCACGCGAGACCAAGCGCTGTTCGCTATCGATCTGGTAGTGGCGCAACATCAGCGCGAGCTCGATATCGAACAGCTTGTCGACCGCCCGCATCACGAGGAGTGCCTCCGGCGCCGGGTAGAGCTGCGCGATTCGATCGAGGTAGGCCACCCGCACCACGTTCATCGCCGTGAACATGAATTGCTGTGCGAGTCCGATCCGGACGTGGACCTGACCGATGCGCGCGCGCTTCTGATTGAATTCGAGATCCCACGGGCCGAGGAGTCCCGTCGACATCCAATCGATCAACGTGCGGCGCAGGCGTTCGACTTGATCCGGCCCCGTCAACACCGACGCGGCCTCGGGGTTCTGCCACAAGACCTCGTAGAACTTGTTCGCGATCGCAGGGAACTCGGGTGCGAGCCTGTCGTGCAGGCTTCGCAGTCGGTTCTGATCGTCGGTGTCGAACTGGACGTATGAGATCAATTGCTCGAGGATCACTTGCGCACGACGTCGCGCTCCGACCGCGGCGCCTCGTTATATTCGTGCAGACGATACTGGATCGTGCGCGGGCTAATTCCCAGGATCTCTGCCGCTTTCGAGGTCGACCCACCGGTCGATTTCAATGTCTCGAGGATCGCGTACTTCTCGAGCTCTGACATCGTCGAGCCCGGGATCGGAGGCATGCCCATGATCGTCGCCGCAGCCGGCTTGATCGTGGGCGGCAAGGCGCGCGCCTCGATCTGCGTTCCGCTCGTCAGGACGACGGCGCGCTCGATCGCGTTCTCGAGCTCGCGCACGTTGCCGGGCCATTGGTGCGCCATCAACAGCTCGAGCGCCGCGGGAGCAACTCCGACGATCTCCTTGCCGTTCGCTTGCGAGAATTTATCGACGAAGAACTTCGCGAGTGCCGGGATATCCGTCGCGCGCTCGCGCAGCGGTGGCATCTCGAGCGCGACGACGTTCAACCGATAGAACAGATCCTCGCGGAACCGGCCACGCGTGACCTCTTCGGCGAGGTTGCGATTCGTCGCGGCGATCACGCGCACGTCGACACGCAGGGTTTGTGTGCCGCCGACGCGCTCGAACTCGTGCTCCTGGAGAAACCGCAGCAGCTTGACTTGGATCGCCGGCGAGATTTCGCCGATCTCGTCGAGGAACAACGTGCCGCCGTCCGCGAGCGAGAATCGACCATCCTTGCGCGCCATCGCGCCGGTGAACGCACCGCGTTCGTGGCCGAAGAGCTCGCTCTCGAGGAGCGACTCCGCGAGGGCGGCGCAGTGGAGCTTGATGAACGGGCCGCGCGCACGTGGCGATCGTTGATGCAGCGCATTCGCGATCAGCTCTTTACCCGTGCCGCTCTCGCCGGTGACAAGCACCGTGGCCTTGCTCGGGGCAACTTGATCGACGATCTCGAACACCTTCTGCATCGCGGGCGCGACGCCGACGATATTGCCCGGGGCGACGCGCTCGCCGATCCGAGCCCGGAGCTGTCGGGTCTCGCGGCGCAGATGTTCCGTCTCCAACACGCGATCCAGCACGATCACGAGCTCGTTGAAATCGAGGGGCTTCGTCAGGTAGTCGGCGGCACCTGCACGCATCGCATCGACCGCCGTCTGCACGGCCCCGAACGCGGTCATCACGACGACCGCCGGACCGTCATCCATCGAGCGCAATTTTTTCACGAGCTCGATGCCGTCCATCCCGGGCATCTTGAGGTCCGTCACCACGATATGAGGCGCGAACGTGTCGACCTTGCCGAGGGCCTTGAAGGCATCGGCGGCCATCTCGACGTCGTAGCCTTCATCGCGCAACAATTCCGCGAGCGCGGTCCGTGCATTGACCTCATCGTCGACGACCAAGATGCGCCCAGAGCGAGACATATGGCGAGCTTACAGCCAGATCTGTGCCAGCACTTTCGGGCAGTTTTCGCGCACGGCTTGCGAGCGGCTGGATGCGACAAGTCGGTCGAGCGCAAACGGTTCGCGAAATCCGAATCGAAGTACGGGCATGGTCTTTGAAGACTAACCGGCCATGATCGCTGCCGAACGGCTCGCAACGCTCGCGACTCGTGGACCGCGCTACACCAGCTACCCGCCCGCTACCCAGCTTCGAGAGGACCTTCCCGAAAGCGCAATCATCGCGGAGCTCCTACGCAAGGAGCCGGCGTCGCTGTACGTCCACGTGCCGTTCTGCCGGCAGCTGTGTTGGTACTGCGGTTGTAATGTGGTGCCGACACGCGATGCCTCGCGAGGCGATCGGTACGCGGACGTGCTCGCGACCGAGCTCGCGATGCATGCGGGCCGGCAGATCTCCGAAGTCGCGCTCGGTGGTGGTTCGCCGAACTTCCTGTCGCCGGATGCACTGCGCGCGATCGTGACGTTCGTCGAGCGATACTTCGACGTCGTGCCCGGAGCGCGGCGCTCGGTCGAGCTCGATCCTCGCGAGACCACGCCTCAACATCTAGTGACGCTCGCGGCGTGCGGCTTTCGATCGCTGTCCGTCGGCGTCCAGGACTTCTCGCGGCCCGTCCAGGATGCGATCAATCGTCATCAATCTCGAACCCAGACCGCGTGGTTGATCGATCACGCACGCGAGCTCGGCTTCGACGATATCAACGTCGACATCGTCTATGGCCTTCCTCGCCAGACCGAAGCGTCCTTCGCGACGACACTCGATCACGTGATCGCGCTCGCACCCGAACGCATCGCGCTATTCGGGTACGCGCATCTGCCGCAACGATTCCGCCATCAGCACAACGTCGAGCGGGCCGGTCGCGTGCTCGATGCGTACGAACGCGCGACCCTATTGCTCGCAGCGATCGAGCAGCTCACGGCGGCGGGTTACATCCACATCGGCCTCGACCACTTCGCGAAGCCCGGTTCGGCGCTCGCACGTGCGGCGGCAGAGAAGCGAATGACCCGAACGTTTCAGGGCTACGTACCGTACGCGTCGGCGTCGGTGATCGGCGTGGGGCCGTCGGCGATCAGCTCGACACCGCGGATGATCTGGCAAAACCAGACCGCTCTCGATGCGTGGGAGAAGAGCATCCTATCGGCGCGCCTGCCGCTCGCTCGTGGCGTTCAGCTCGATCGCGACGATCAGATCCGCGCGACCGTGATCAACCGCCTGATGTGCGATTTCGAGATCGACTTCACGTCGATCGGAATCGACGCGACGACCTACTTCGCCCGCGAGCTCGAAGACCTGCCCGCAGAGCTCGCGACATTTGCCGGCAACACGTTGCGGACGACGGAGACCGGCCGACTCCTCGTGCGCAACCTGTGCATGCGGTTCGATCGCTATCTCGATGCGACCGATCGCTTCAGCTCGACGATCTAGGCGCAGGTGACGGTGATCGGATGCGTGTGCATCGCGCCCAACGTCGACGTGTCCATGATCATCATGTTCTGCGTGCCGAGCTGCGCGAACTGCGCCGCGGTGATCGTCACCGAGTGGGTGTGCGCGGCCGTGCCCATGATGTCGTAGGTCTTGTCGACGCCGGCCATGATGTCGGCCTTGCTCACGACGAGCACGTGCCCGTGATTCGCACCGATCACCACCGACGTCCCGTTGGCGAGGCAGTTGCCGGTAGCCGAACCAGAACCGGAGCCCGAGCCACTGCCAGACCCCGAGCCGGATCCCGATCCCGAGCCACTTCCCGAACCCGAGCCGGAACCTGATCCGGTGCTCGCGTCGGGATGCGTGTTCAGGTCGCTATCGTCGGAGGAGCAAGCTGCGGCGAGGGATGCAGCGGCAGCCACTGCACCGAAACCGAGCGCCGAACGAAGAAACTCTTTACGCGTCATCATGCGGCGGAGAGTGGGACTCGCCGGTGAAGTCGCATTCAGTGCGTACGATTTTGGTGCTAACTGCGCTGCGCAATTAGCTGCTTCAGTGACACCAGATGTGAGGCCAGCACCACGGGGACGATAAATCCGGGCAGCCACACGAACGGCCACGTCAGGACAGCGAGATTCGGACGGTCGAAATTCCACTGCTGCAATGGCGTCGGGGCAGACAACACCGCGACGACGACGATGTGGACCAAAAACGCGAGCGCGATCAGATTCCAGATGATCAGCGGGCCGCGTGCGGGCGTTTTACCGAGGAACGCCAGGTTGCCGAACAGCGGCGCGGTGAAGCCGATGATGATGTCGAAGTTTCGCCCGGCGAACGACATCTCCTTCGGGATCAACTTGTCCATCGCGAGGCCGAACAGGACGAACTCGACCCCGGCGCGCACGAGGTGGAGATACGTGAGCGTTTGGAGCGGCAGCGCTGCGGTGAAGCGCCGCGCGAACAGCATCATCACGACGATCGCGACGACCGGCGGCACGGCAACGACCGGCAAGCGATCGTGAAGCACCGCGGTGACTGCGAGCCACGCGCACGCGCCGATGACGAACGGCCATCGCGCTTTCGGCGCGGCCACGGCGACCGCGCGCTGTGCGAACCACAACGTCGCGATCACGACGAGGCAAAAGCCGACGACCAGGCCGATGCCTGCGGTGGTCATGCGCGCGATATACCACTCTCACCGTCGAACCGGCTGCGGCCTTCTGTCGCTTTGCTAAGCTGCATCCGTGCGTAAGATTTTGCTCGCACGGCACGGTCAGACCTCGTGGAACGCGCTCGGCCGGCTGCAGGGCCACACGGATATCGAGCTCGACGAGACCGGACGTGGTCAGGCACGTGCGCTCGCGACGGCCGTCGGTAACGCGGGGATCAAGCGTGTGTGGTCGAGCGACCTCTCGCGTGCGCACGAGACGGCGAAGATCGTGGCCGATCACCTCGGCGTCACGCACGAGGTCGATCCGGATCTCCGCGAGCGCAAGTTCGGCGTGTTCGAAGGCCTGACGCGTGACCAATGTTTGGCCCAGCATCCCGACGCGTGGCGCGATTGGGTCGCGCAGACCTCGCATCCACCGGGTGGCGAGCCGCGTGCGGATGCCGTGGCGCGAATCGGGCGCGCGCTCGAGCGGATCGTCGGTGACGATACGGCGCTCGTCGTGTCACACGGTGGCGTGATGCGGCTGTGGTTGATGGACCTTCTCGGCGCGACGATTCCGCTCGTCGGAAACGCGACGATGTACGAGCTCGATCACGACGGTCCGGCAGGCTTCCGTGCGAAGCTGCGGGCATGAAAGACGTCGCGGTCGTTGCGTATTGTCGAACGGGTATCGCGAAGGCGCAGCGAGGTGCGCTGAATCAAACGCACGGCATTCCGATGCTGTCGCACGTGCTCACGCATGCGGTGCAACGCGCGAAGATCGCGCCCGCGGACGTCGAGGACGTGATCATCGGGTGCGGTCTTCCCGAAGGAGCGACCGGGCATAACGTCGCACGCAATGCGGCGATCGATGCGTTCGGGATCGAGGTTCCCGGCGTCACGATCAATCGCTATTGCGGCTCGGGCCTCACGGCGGCGTCGTTCGCGGCGAATCGGATCGCGACGGGCGAGGCCACGTGCGTGATCGCGGGTGGCGTCGAGAGCATCTCGCTCGTCCAGTTCAGCCTGCACCTCGACGGCTTCTTCTATGCGCCGCTGCAGCAACGCATGCCGAGCGTGTGGTGGACGATGAATCAGACGGCGGACTTCGTCTCGAAGAAGTACAACATCACGCGCGAGCAGCAGGACGAGTACGTCGTGATGTCGCAGAAGCGCGTCGCGGAAGCGGCGAAGCGTGGCGTGTATGCGGAAGAGATCGTGCCGTTCAAGACCAAGATGAAGGTGACGGACAAGGCGACGAAGGCGACGCACGAAGAAGAGGTCACGCTCGATCACGATGAAGGTCCGCGTCCGGACACCACGATCGAAGCGCTCTCGAAGTTGCAGCCGGTCTATCCGGGCGGCACCACGACGGCGGGCAACGCGTCGCAGCTCTCGGATGGCGCGGGTGCGGTCGTGATGATGGCGGCGGATGAAGCGGCGAAGCGCGGGCTGCCGATCCTCGGCTTGTTTCGCGGCATGCAACTCGCGGCAGTCGCGCCCGAGGAGATGTCGATCGCGTACACGCCGGCGATCCAGAAGCTGATGAAGCATCACTCCGTCGCGGCGAGCAGCGTGGATCTGTGGGAGCTGCACGAGGCGTATGCGGTGACGACTCTGTATAACCAGAAGCAGCTCGAGACGCCGTGGGACATCACGAACGTCAATGGTGGTGCGGTCGCGCTCGGGCATCCGTACGGCATGTCGGGCATTCGCTACCTCGGCTCGGCGTTGATGGAGCTCGGGCGGCGCGGCAAGCATCGCGCGATCATCGGCGTGTGCACGGCGGGTGGTATGGCGACCGCGGCACTGCTCGAGCGCTAGCTACTTCGGTTCGAGCCCGACGATCAGTCGCATGCAGTGCTGGAACACCGGCCGCAGCTCGACCGGCAACGGCGCCAAGATCTGCTCTTGGACCTCGCGCACTTTCGGCAACACGTCCTCGAGCAACTTCACCGCCGCCGGCGTGGCGCTGATCTGATTCGTCCGCGCATCCGCCTTGCTCTGTCGCCGCTCGAGCAGGCCGCGCTCGACCAACCGATTGATCATCTGGGTCAGCGTGTTCTTGTCGATGCCGGTGCGCTGGACGATCTCCGCTTGGCTCGCATCCGGATTTTGGGTCGCGGTCACGAGCAACGCGACTTGCTGGCGCGTCGGCCCGTCCTTGCCGACGATCGTCGTGAACAGCTCTTCGGATCGTTGGTGACAACGACGCAGCAAGTGGCCGGGAGCGTCGTGCAGGACGAAGTCGGCCACGGGTTTGGGCACGGCGCGGCGTGTCATCTCGAAAGTATTCTACACGTACTGTAATTCGTACGCGTACGTACCGCGCTGCGTCGAAATTTCGCCGTGTGTTCGAGGTTGCGATGCATTGTTGATACGTGTACGTACTAATACATGCATTGGCTCGCGGATATCCGCAGCGTGCGGCTGGGGAGCTCGGACCTGGATGCGTCGGTGAAGTTCGCGACCGAGATCCTCGGTCTCGAGCTCGTGCGGCGCGATGCGAACCGAGCCTATCTCCGAGCGAGCGCCGGACAAGATCATCACGTGGTGTACGAGCGCGGTGACATCACCAAGGAAGCGCTCGCGTTCGAAGCCGATACGGATGCGTCGTTGCAACGCGTCCTTTCGGATCTCGAGCGCGCGGGCAATCGCATCACGGAGGGTTCGCGTGGCGAGTGCGATGACCGCCACGTGGTCGCGATGTACGCGGTGATCGATCCGAGCGGCAATCGGTTGGAGCTAACGCGCGGCAGTGAAGTGGCGAGCACCGTCACGTATGCGCGCGACGCCGGCATCACGTCGTTCTCGCACGTCGGCCTGCGCACCACGAACCCGCAGCGCGACGAGCGGTTCTGGACGAATGGCATGGGCGCGCGCGTCAGCGATTGGATCGGCGATGCGCCACTCCTCCGTCTCGATCCGGTGCATCACCGCGTCGCGCTGTTTCCGTCGGAGCGCCAGGGCTTCCAGCACGTCAACTTCCAGGTCGCCAGCATCGACAACATCATGCAGAGCTACTACTTCCTGACGAAGCGGGGCGTGAAGATCACGTTCGGCCCGGGCCGGCATCCCACGTCCGGCGCGATGTTCCTCTACTTCATGGGGCCGGACGGGATGATCTACGAGTACAGCTCGGGCGTCCGGATGATCACCGACGAGCGGACGTACGAACCACGCCGGTTTCCGTTCGCGGCGAGCTCGTTCTGCATGTGGGGCGCGATTCCGGATATCCCGGAGTTCAAGGCGGCGAAATGAACGACGTCGTTCTCGCAGCGCGCGCGCTTTCGCGACACCAGTTGGTGCACGCGTACGGCCACGTCTCGGCACGCGTCGACGCGAATACGTTCGTCGTGACCGGACCGCATCCGCTGCGCAATGCCGGCGCGTTGATCCAATGCACGCTGACCGATCTCGCCGGCGCGCTGCCGGAAGTCCGGATCCATCAGCAGATCTATCGCGCGCGTCCGGATGTCGGCGGCATCTGTCGGTTCCAATCTCCGTCGGTGATGGCGTTGTCCGCGTGTAGGCTTACACCGCGCGCGTTGCACGGGCTCGGCGCGTACTTCGCTCCACAACCGCCGCTGTGGGATGACCCGATGCTCGTGCGCGATGATGAACGCGCGGCGCAGCTCGCATCGATGTTAGGGCAGCAGCGCGCGATCGTCATGCGCGGCAACGGCGCGGTCACTGTCGGTGCGAACGTGCGCGAAGCCGCGTGCCACGCGTTCTTCCTCGAGGATGCCGCCGCGCTCGAATTGAAGATCGGCGATCGCGAGGCGACTCCGTACACGACCGATCAAGCGGCCCGCCGCACCGCCGACACCAAGCTTTACGACCGCATGTGGGAATGGCTCTGCGCCGACGACTTCGAGGAGGCCCGATGATCCGCTCGATCCAACACGTGGGGCTGATGCTCCCGAACCCCGACCAAGCCACGCAGTTCTACAAGGCGTTCGGGCTCGACGTCCAAGAGAAGCACGGCCGGGTCGTCGCGCGTTGCGCCGGGCGCGATCAGGATCAAGTCGTCGTCACCGAAGGGCCGAAGAAGGGCCTGCACTACGTCAGCTTCTCCGGCGATCCCGCGATCGCGCGCACGAAGTTGGAGCAACGCGCCATCCAGCTGCTCGATCCTCCATACGACGGCGCACCGCAGGGCATCTGGTTCAAAGACCTCGACGGCAATCTGATCCACCTCGGCACCGAAGCTTCGGCGCCATCCCGCGCGGCCGATCGCGTGCACATCAACACGCACAGCGCACGCGTCCGGATCAACGAACGCGGCTGTCTGCCGTTCGGCACGGATCCGAAGCCGATCCGCCTCGGCCACATCATCTTGTTTTCGCCCCAGCCCGCGAACCAGGTGAAGTTCTACACGGACGTCCTCGGCATGAAGATCAGCGACCAGGTCGCCGGTGGCTTCATCACGTTCATGCGCGGCGCCGCCGACGGCGATCACCACCTCGTCGGGATCCTGACGAGCCACGCGCCGGGCCTCCATCACATGAGCTACGAGATGGACTCGTTCGATCACATGCAGCTCGGTGCGCGGCGGATCGTCGAGGCTGGGTTCCAACACGTGTGGGGCACCGGCCGGCATTCGATCGGCTCGAACTTGTTTCACTACTTTCGCGATCCGTGGGGCTCGATGGCCGAGTACTTCTACGACCTCGATTGGATCCCCGAAGGCGCGGCGTGGGAAGCACGGGATTGGCCGAAAGAGCAGGGCTTGTTCTTGTGGTCGAGCGACGGCCCACCGCCGCCGGACTTTCCGAAAAACATCGGAGTCCCGTGAGCTCCCGCGATCTCCAACTGTTCGTGGCGCAGTCGCGTCCGCTCGTCGCTAAAGCGCAGCTCGAGCCCGTGTTGCCGGCGCACCTCGCGTACATGGACGAGCTCGAGCATGCGGGCTCGTTGTTCGCGAGTGGCCCGTACACCGACGGCGCGTTCGGCGAAGGCATGACGATCCTGCGGGCGACCTCGATCGAAGCGGCGCGCGCGTTGTTGGACAACGATCCGTTCATTCGCGCGGGCCTGCGTACGTACGTGATGCGCGAGTGGCGGTTGAAGGAAGGCACGCTGTGATCGGCGTGATCGGACTCGGGCGCACGGGCTTGCCGATCGCCACGAACCTGATCGGTCGCGGTCACGAGGTGATCGGCTATCGCCGGCACATGACGCCCGAGTTCACGGGAATTCCGGCGACGAACGTTCGCGAGGTCGCGCGCGCGAAGACGATCTTCACGATCTTGCCGTCGGTCGAAGCGCTCGACGACGTGATGACCGAGCTGGTCCCCGTCCTGGACGGTCACACAATCGTGGAGCTCGGCAGTCATCCGATCGCCGCAAAAGAAAAATGGCGTGATGCGCTCGCCTCGCGCGGATCGCACTTCCTCGACGGAGAGATCAGCGGCACGCCACCGATGACCGCCGCGCGCACGGCCGTGCTGTTGGTCGCCGGCGACGAACGCGCGGCCATTCCGTTGATCGAGCTGTGCAAAGACGCGAGCGATCACGTGCGTTATGCCGGCGCGTTCGGTGGTGCCACGAAGTTGAAGCTCGTCGCGAATCACCTCGTCGCGGTGCACACGGTGGCCGCCGCCGAAGCGATGTTGCTCGTGAAGGAGAGCGGCCTCGATCCGAAGCTCGCGATCGAAGTGCTCGGCCTCGGCGCCGGGTCGTCGACGATGTTGAAGATGCGCGCGCCGATGATGGCAAATCGCGCGTTCGAGCCGGCGGCGGGCCCGGTCGGCATGCTGTCGCATTACCTGTCGCCGATCGACGAGCTCGCCGGCGACTTGCAGCTTCCACTGTTCGAGGCTGCGGCAGAACTGTTTCGCAAGGCGCTCGCGACCGGGCGCCGCGATCAAGACATCGGGTGCGTGATCGAGCTTCTCGATCGGAAAGGACGACCGTGATCACTCTCGAACGTTCGGTAGTTATCAATCCACCGGGGACGGAACGACCGATCACACGATCGGAGGCGTGGCACGGGCTCGTCATGAAGGCGGACAACGCGTTGCCGTTCGTACCGTCGATGACGTACTGCAAAGTCGTCGAGCGCGAGACGCCGACGCGCTTCGTGCGCGATATCGAATTTCGCGGCGACAAGATGCGCGAGCGCGTCGAGCTGTTTCCCGAGAAACAGGTGACGTTCACGCGGATGAGTGGCCCCGTGTTGGGCACCATCAATAACTACATCGACGATACGAAGGACGGCCTCGCGCTGCGCTTCACGTTCGCGCTCGAAGTTACGGGCGCTACGCCGGAAGCCGAGCGCGAATACGGCGAGACGATGAAGCAAGCGTATCTCGGCGCCGTCGACGCGACGCTCGCCGCGATCCGGAAGCTCGCTCCGCCGAAGGTGCCGGACTGGGTCGTCGCGTACTACCGCGACGTCGATGCGACGAAGATGCCGGAGTTCCTCGCGCATCACACCGACGACGCGAAGGTGTTCTTCGGCAACAATCCGCCCGCCGTCGGGAAGGAACAGATCGGTGGCGCGATCGGTGGCCTGTGGGCCGCGATCGATGGTCTGCGGCATCGCTTCATCAACTGCTGGACGCGCGACAACCAAGTCGTCATCGAAGTCGCGGTCACCTATTTCCGCAAGGACGGCAAGACCGTGACCGTCCCGTGCGTCTCCATCCTCGAGCAACGCGACGGCAAGGTCGGCGAGCTTCGAGTCCACATCGACCTTGCCCCGGTGTTTGCACCATGATCGACCAACATCTTCGCGGCATCATTACCGACCAGCTCGGCTCTCACTTCAAAGGCGACATCATCGGCCCCGAGCATGCCGATTGGCCGAAGCGCTCCATCGTGTGGAACTCGATGGTGTCGAAGAAGCCCGGGCTGATCCTGCGCTGCAATTCGACGAGTGATGTCGTCGCCGCGGTGAACGTCGCGCGCACCAATGGCCTGCATCCGTCGGTGCGATGTGGCGGCCATCAAGTCGCGGGCAATGGCCTGTCCGACGGCGGTCTCACGATCGATCTCTCGGGGATGAAGAAGGTCACGTATCACCCGGACACGCATTACATCGACGTCGAGGGCGGATGCTTGCTCGGCACCGTCGACGCGGAGGCTTCGAAGCACGGCCGCATCGTGCCGGCCGGCATCATGTCGGAGACCGGCGTGGGTGGGCTCGCGCTCGGCGGTGGCATCGGTTGGTTCTCGCGGCCGTATGGCCTGACGTGCGATCAGTTCGTGTCGCTCGAGCTCGTGACCGCCGCCGGCGAAGTGCTCGAGGTGAACGCCCAGAGTCATCCCGATCTGTTCTGGGCGTTGAAGGGTGGCGGCGGCAACTTCGGCGTCGTCACGCGCTTCACGTTCAAGAGCTACAAGTTCGGACCGATGATGCGCATCGGGGCCGCGCTGTACGATGAAGCGGGCGCGACCGAGGCGTTGCGCGAGTACGCGCGGATCTATCCCGAGCTGCCGCGGCACGTTGGTTGGCATGCGGCATTGAAGCCGTCGATGCCAAAGCTGCCGTTCGTGACGCCCGAGCTCGTCGGCAAGCGCCTCGTCATGTTCATCACGATGTGGCTCGGCGATGCCGAGGATCCCGAAGGTGTGAAGATGGTCGAGCGCCTGAACGCCGTCGGTAAGCCGGTGTTGACGGCGATGCGCACGATGCCGTTCGCGGCCGGTGTGCAGCGGATCATCGACGAGGAATTCGAAGACGGGCATCGCTACTACACCAAAGAGGCACATATGAGTGGCCTCGCGCCCGAAGCGATCGATCGCCTCGTCGCGTTCTGGAAGACGATGCCGATGGACGGCGAGATCGAGATCATCGGGCTCGGCGGCGCGATCGGTGATGTCGCCGAAGCCGATACCGCGTTCTCGAATCGCGGCTATCAGATGTGGCTGAACTTCGCGATGCGGTGGGACGACGCGGCGAAGGACAAGGAATACATCGGCATGACCCGCGCGTGCATCAACGAGCTCAAGCCGTGGTGCGGCAAGGGCACGTACACGAACATGCTCAACGCCGACGACAACGACCTCTTGCTCGAGGCGTACGGTGGCAAGGAGAAGTACGGACGGCTCGCCGCCGTGAAGGGTAAGTACGATCCGACGAACCTGTTCCGGATCAACGCGAACATCCAGCCGGCAGGCGCCAAGTGAGTGACTTCCTCACGCTCGTGATGCCGTTGCAAAAGCGCGCGGACATCACCGTCGACGATTTCTACGATTACTGGCTGAACGCGCACATCACGTTGCCGGCGCGGTTCCCGGGCATCGACAGCATCTTCTTGCACATGACGTCGTTCGACCAGCAGCGGTTTCCGCGCGTGCCGAACACGTCGCATCGGCCGGAAGAGCGCGATGACTTTCAGGGCGTGCCGGAAGCGACGTTCGCGGCGCAACCGGATCTCCAGGTGTTCATCGACGCGGCCACGGTGCAGTGGCAAGACGGGATCAACTTCCTGCGCGAAGAGATTTCGTATCGCGGGATCGGCGGCAATTCGCAGACCGTGATCGATCGGCTGCCGCAGCCCGCACCCGATGGCAACGAGAGTCACGTGCGCCACCTCGTGTTCCTGCGCAAGCGTCCGGCGGTGGAGACCGAGGCCGCGCGCGCGTTCGTCACCGGTGCGTTGGTGCCGGCGTGGAGCAAGGCGGACAAGCTGCTGAAGTTGCGCTCGCACTTGTTCGAGGTTGTCGAAGGCACGCTCGATCATCCGGGCGTCCAGCAGTTCAAGCCGATCGAGCGCCAGTATCAGGCGTGCGTCGAGGTCGTGTTCCCCGACGAGACGGCGCAAGATGCGTTCGCATCATCCCAGGCGTGGCGCGAGACCACGGCCGGGCTCGGCGAGCACTTCGAAGCGGTTCACGCCGTGCGTGCGACTCGGACGATCACGTCGAAGTACAAAGGCCAGATCACGCTCGCGGGTGCGCGCGGCGTGCAGGTCGCGGACATCATCCACAAGCTGAACGCGAAGTCGCAGACCCAGGATGCGTGTACGGCGCTGTTCGTGAACGATCAGAAGCCGCACATGAGCTTCTATCACTCCAAGTGAGTGATCTCGAGCTCGCGCTTCTGGCCGCGTAGCTCGATCTCGACGACATCGTCGACGGACTTGCCGAGTAACGCACGTCCGATCGGCGAGTTGTGGGTGATGACCTGGATGTCGCCGCCGACGATCGCGCCACCACCGGCGGGTGCGATGAAGTAGCGCTGCTTGTCGTCGACGGTAACGAGGCTGCTGAGCGTGACCTTGTCGCCGCTGCGCAACGCGAGTGCGGTGACATCGCCGATCGCGGCTTCGAGCTCGGCGACGCGTTGTGCTTGCCCGCGCGCGAGGTAGCTCTGTTCGAGGCCGCGCGTGTCCTTGTCGTTTTCGGCGCGTGCTTCGGGATGCGTCGAGCCTTCGATCGCCGAAGCATGCGCGGCGCGTGCGGTCTCGAGCGACGCGTTCAGTTGCGCGAGCAATTCTTCGACGAGCTTCTTCTTGGTCACGGGATCCGAATCGGAATTGGCTGCGTTGTACCAACAAACGAGCCGTCGAACAGCTGGCCGTCGAGGTTTGCGCCCCAGCATTGGACGGTGTGATCGAGCATGAGCGCGCAGCCGGAGAATCCGGCGTCGAGTGTGCCGTCGGTGGCGGAGTGGTTGTCATGCCACAACCGGTCATAGCCGGGGCCGACCTCGAACGACATCGCGTTGTGCGGGATCACGGTGGCACCGGTGACCTCCTTGCCGACCGCCCAACACGTGATCGCGCCAGCGGCGAGAGCGCATACGTGATCGGGCGCGGCCTGGATCTCGGTGACGTTGGAGAGCGCGATGGTCGGGAGATCGGCGAGCTCGACGCCACGCTTGCAGTGGATGTTCCCGGCGACGAGCGCGCAGATGAAGTCTTCGCCGGCGACAAACTGGCTGACCTTGTCGAATGCACGCTGCTTCCCGCAATCGACGTGATCGGCTTCCCAGATGCACGACGTTTCGCCGCCGATGTATTCGGCGATGTGTTCGCTGCGAGACGGGGTGGTGTCGCCATACATCTCGTGTGCCTGGGCAACCGCGGTTTGACCGTTCGCGCGCTGGATCACCAGATAGCCGCCGCTGTCGAGATGCATGTCGATCGCATCGGTCACGTCGAGCGGCTTCGTGTATTCGCCACCGTGCACGAAGCGGCGACACGAGATCTTGCCGAGCATCGAGCGCGCGCAGAGCTCGCCGACCCAGGTCGAGACGACCTGCACCCACGGTTCGGATAACTCGTTCTCGAACGTGTAGGGCCTTGGCGGTTGCGTGCCGTCCGAGCCCTCGATGCCCCATCGCACGATCGTGTGATCGCGGAGCACGGCCCAGGTCTGGCTGAAGTTCGAGCTGATCGAGATCACGTTCGACACGCCGGGCACCGGTGTGGCGGGTGCAGCGAGGCTGCCGATCGTCGTCGGTTGCGCGAGCACGCCCATCAGGTTTCGGCCCCAGCACCAAAGCGCGCCGGTGTCGCGAATCGCACACTGCGATGCGAGTTGCTTCACGTGATCGAGCGTGACGCCCGACGACGAAACCAGATGATCGCCGACGAGCGCGGTGAGCTCGGGTTCCGGATCTCCCCATCGTGCTTCGAGATCGCGCGCACCGCCGAATGACAGTTGGGTCGCGCCGGGCGCGTGAAAGCTCGCGAAGGCTTCGGCCGGCTTGTCGCGCTCGATATCCCAACAGTGGACGTCGTCGGTGGCGGCGCACACGATCGCCTCGCCGTCGACCGCTCTCATCGCGATCGCTTTCGCGTGCGCGAGCTGCGGGATGCGCTTGAATGGATCGTACGAACCGCACCACACGTCGCCGGTGTTCGTCAGCGCACACGATTGCCACCCAGCGGTCGCGAACGCGACGGCACCGTGCACCTTGGAATCGCACGTGAGCGTGCCGCCTTTCATCACGCTGCACTCGTTATCGCTGGCGATCGCGATCCCCGTAGCATCGGCGCGTTTCAGCTCGCCGGTGTTGCCATCGAAGCAACTCGTGTGACTATCGCGGTGGACGAGACAATTCGCGTACGCGCTGATCCCGACGACGTCGGTCGCGGCAAGGCGATGTACCTGCGGGTCCGGCGCCGGAGGATGCTCGCCGTTGTAGCCGTAGCGCGCTTGGCCCCAACAATCGACCGCGCCACTCGCGTGAACCGCACACGCATGCGTGAGTCCTCGGCCGACGGCGACGATCGGATCCGCCGGTGGTGGCACGTCGAGCGGGGGCACCGGAATCGTGGGCGCAGGCGGCGGCGGGCCCCACGATTCCTTGGTCTGCACCGTCGGTGCAGGCGGAGCCCCTTGCTGACACGCGACGAGCACCACCAGCATCCACCGCATCCAAAAACGGTAACATGCCGGCACGTGAAGCCGTGGCAGACCCTCGCAGCGATCGAGACGAAGGAAGGCACCCTCGAGCTTCGCAAGCGTGACGCCGGTGACTTCATGCTCGTGATCGGCGGACGCGTGTTGATGACGTCGCGGGAGCGCCGCTCGGAAGAACGGCTCGCCACGCTCGCGTGTTCGGCAACCACGAAGCGCGTGCTGATCGGCGGGCTCGGCATGGGCTACACGTTGCGCGCGGCGCTGGATGCGGCTCCGTCGGCGCAGATCGATGTTGCCGAGCTCTCGCCCGAGGTAGCCGAGTGGTGTCGCGGGCCGATGGCGGAGCTGACGCAAAATGCGGCAGGGGACCCGCGAACAAAGATCATCATCGACGATGTCGCGCGCGTGATCGCGAACGCGCCCGCGAACCACTACGACGCCGTGCTCTTGGATCTCTACGAAGGTCCGCACGCGGCAAGCCAGCGCGCAAACGATCCATTTTATTCAGCATCCGCGCTGATGAAGCAGGCGAGGGCGCTCGCGCCAGGCGGCACGCTCGCGGTGTGGTCCGAAGATCCCGACGACGGCTACCTTCGTAGATTCCGTAGCGCAGGTTTCACAGTCACGGTCGACCGATCCGGATCGTCGCGCGTGCATGTCGTGTACGTCGGGATCAAGCAGCGCTAGACTGCGCGCGTGGTGGTCAACGGGATTGCAAGCATCCTGCATCGCGACACGATCGCGGTGATCGTGGGTGCGCGGACGTTCGAGCGCGGCGAGCAGTGTTTCACGGCCAAACGCGTGCTCGAAGTGGAGGCCGGTCGTGGTGAGTTGCGCGGCAAGGTCAAGCCGTCGGAAGGTGGCCGGCGCGACTACGTGTGTCGGATCTGGTTGCACGAAGACGGCGTCGCCTACGAGTGCACGTGTCCGATCGGCATCGCACGCCAGTTCTGCAAGCACGCGGTCGCGATCGCCCTCGCGCATCTCGCGAACGAGCGCGTCGAGGCCGAGCGTGGCCTGGGTGTGTTGCGCGAAGCACTCTCGCACCTGACGCAGCCTCTGCTCGTCGAAGGTCTCTTGCAGATGGCGAAGCGCGATCAAGAAGTCGCCGATAACTTGAAGCGTATGTGCCTCGAGCAGCTGTCGAAGACATGAAGCTCGCGGTCATCGGTCACGTCGAGCACATCACGATCGCTCGCGTTGCTTCGCTGCCGGTCGCCGGCGACATCGCGCATCTCGAGCGGCCGCGGGTGTTTCCCGGTGGCGGTGGCGGCGTCGCGTTCTACCAACTGTTGAACAGTCCCGCCGACGTCCTGCTCTACACGGCGCTTGGCGATGACGATGCGGGCAAGTTCGTCGAAGCGCACCTCGCCACGACGAAGGCGCGCGTGTTCGCGGCGCGGCGCTCGACGGCGCACACGCGTGATGTCGTGATGGTGACGCCGGGTGGGCAGCGCACGATCATCGTCGTCGGCGAGCCGCTGCATCCGCGCAAGGCCGATCCGTTGCCGTGGGACGAGCTCGCGAGTTGCGATGCGGCGTACTTCACGGCGCAAGATCCGGACGCGTTGCGTGCGGCGCGTGCCGCTCGCCTCCTCGTGGTCACGGCGCGGCGGCGATCCGCGTTGATCGAATCGGGCGTGACGCCGGATATCGTCGTCGGCAGTCTCGGTGATCCGCGCGAGCGCAGCACGCTGGCGGACTATCCGAAACCGCCGCGCGCGTTGATCCTCACGGATGGCGCGCGCGGTGGGCAGATCGAAACCGCGGAGGGCCTCTCGCACTTCCCGCCGGCGGCGCCGCCGGACAACATCGTCGGCTCGTACGGTGCGGGCGATAGCTTCGCGGCCGCGTTGACGTATCAGTTGGCGCAAAAAAAAACGCCGCTCGAGGCGGCGACCATCGCGGCTCGTTATGGAGCGGCGGTGTTAGCGGGGCTCATCCCGCTCGATGCGCAGCTGGTGCTCTAGTTAGGGCATCGCGTTGCGGGTGGTGCGGAACGAGCCGAGCAGATTGCGCTGATTGGCAAGAATGCTCCGACCGTTCGAGATCAGCTCGACCGGCCAGCCACGAGGTCCACCGACGCCGCCGCCGGCGAGCGGTCCGCTGATTCCGCCCGTACCACCCCACCAACTCTCAAGGCCCGGCGACTGAGCGACAACGGCGTCCATGTTGGCGCGCTGGGCCGCCTGAAAGTAGCCGACTTCACTGGGTTGGAGCTCGACGATCTTGTGGAGTGTATTCACACCGTTCGCAGCACCGGCATAGATGAAGGCGACGGACGTGTACTGCACGGTGCCGAACGATCCGACCACGGGCCGTCCATACGTGTAGACGATGCCCGCCACCTTCGCCTGCGCATTGGTGCCGTAGCCCGGCCAAAAGAATGCGGCTGTATTTTGGGACGTGTCGGTGTGGGTCCATTGCGTGACCGGGAAGCAGGAACTCGTGCACTGATCGGCCTGTCCGTCGCCACAACGCGGAAGGTTCGGGTACGGGTCGACGCCATTGACCAAACACGCTGCAGGCGGCGTGGTCACGTAGCCAGGCGTCGTGCCGTTGCTCGTAGCCGTGAGGGTGACGTCTTGATCCGTCGAAGACGTATCTGCCGTTTGATCGGCGACACACGCAGCAGCGGACAAGACAAATGCAAACGCAGCAAGACGGATCATGAATTCTCCCTTGTTTATTCGAACACGACGACGTCACGAACCCAGGTGGCGTTCGGATCGGATGACCATTCCTTGCGGAGATCGCGCACGACGGTAGCTAGCGAGGCTCCGTTCTTCGCGCGTGTACGTAGCTCGTCGAAAAACTTTCCAGCCGTGTCGTCCGGAATCGCGGTAGTCGGTGCCACGACGGCTCGCGCACCCGCGCTGACGAACGCAGCGGGCAGACTCCAGCGCGCCCGAAACACCGGCGCCGCTTTCGCCGCCTCGCACGCGGCGAGAATCACCACGGGGTGGGACTCGAGTTTCGATCGCGACACGTTGGCCGCTGTCAACGCGAACTGCCCGTCCGACTCCGGAGACAGCGCGATATAGGCCGCATCGCCACTGTCACCGATGCCGTGTGCATCGATCACCACATCGCTGGCCGAGCCCATTGCAGCCAACACCCGACTTGGCGTCGCGGCAGGCCCGCTTAGCGTTGGCGTTCCGTCACGCCACGGCGCCAAAGCTGGCAGGCCGAGCGATGCCGGCGGTTGGACATTTGCGACCACGATGGACCCACCGACGCTGGTCCCGACGGGTTGTGACCGAAAACTTTCATAACGCCAGGCGATGTCATCTGGGAGCAGCCGCGAAACTCCATGAAATGGCGGCCTTGCGAGCACGTCCACGTCGGGACAACTCTTCAGGCGCGACACGATCGTGTCTGGCACGACCGTCGACGCATCGATCGCCAGTGTCTTTCGCTGGACCATCGCGATCGTCGATTTCCCGTCGGTTCCGCGCGCGACAACCGCAACATCGCGGTCATCGAGCACGATGCCGAGGACGCACGTCTTACGAGGCTCGACGCGCAGCTCTCGCCCGAGAATCGCGAGCGCGTTGTCGCCTTCGTCATGCTTTGCCGCATCGATCGCGAGCACGGCGTAGCTCATGCCGACCGCAAGCTCGGCATTATCCGCGTGGGATGCCGCAGTTCCCTCTGTGATGGCCGTCTCCAGAAGCGCGACTCCTGCCGCGCGGTCTGCGTGAATGAGGGCGCGACCTTCCGTGTGATCGAGAAGAGCGCGCTCGCCCGGGGCAAGCTTGCTCGCGCGGTTCTCGGCGATATCTTTGCGAAGTGCGGCGACGTCACCACCGTTCGTGTAAACGAGCTCGGCACGCACGAACAGGCCAACGCGAGAAGACGACACATGCGCGTCGCCCGCGATGGGACACGCTTTGGGTGCGATCACGGTCGCGGCTTCCTCGAATCGAAGCTGGTTGATCATCGCGTTAGCGAGCGTCTCGTGAACGAGACTGATCTGTTCGCACGCGTTGGCGCGCGAACCTTGTTGCTGCTCGACGGTCATTCGTGCAGCGACCTCCGCGACGTATGCCCGAACGAGTGGCAACCCTCGACCGAAGGTGTCGTCGGACATGATCGTTACGAAGATGAGCTCGGACAGAATGATGTCTTGATCGAGTGATTGAAGCTCTCGTGCTCGTCTCCACGCATCCGCGACGGCGACCTGAGCTTCCGGCAACCGGAGCGACTCGCGGTACGTTTGCGCGAGTCGCATCATCACCTTCATGCACCGAAACGTTGGCGCTCCCACTTTGCACTTCTCGCGGCCAACAGACAGCGCGGCTTCCGCCTTGGGATAGTCCTGATGTTCGATTGCATTCGCACCGCGTTGCTCGACTCCGATCATCTGGATCCATGGGTCTTCAGAAGCGTCGGCGAGCTTCGACAGCTCGGGTAGATCCTTTTCCTCGACGTTAGGCCAACTCGAAGAAACCTTGAGCATCGCCACGACGAGCGCGTCGTTCGCCTTCTGCTGCCGCAGTGTTGACAAGATCTTCGCCGCGTTCGGATTCGGATCCGTTAGCAGAGCGAGATAAGCCTTCGCCGCGATCGGATCTGGTTTCGCGCGATTCACGGCGGCCAACGTCGACGTATCGCCAGTCGCTTGATCGATCGCATCCGCGAGAGGCTTGAGCTTTGCGATCGCTTCGGCGGTGGGAGCAGCCCGCAACGCATCATAAAGCGCGATGCGCGCCATTCCTGGGAGTCGCTTCGCATCATCGAGCGACAACCCCTCTTGGGTTTTCGCGAGTGTTTGCGTCGCCGCGATCACACGCTGGTTCAATGCCAGCTCTTCGACAAAATCTTTCTCGAGAGCATCCGCACGTTGCGTGGCTTCAGCAGCCCAACCCGATTCGGCCGTCTTCGCGACATCACGGAACGAGTCCGCCGCGACATGGCGCAGCCCGAGGTCACGCGCAGCGAGCCCGCGATTCCACATCGCGACCGTCATGTCCGGCGACTTCTCGAGCGCCGCATCCGCGAACGCGAGCGCCATCGCAGGCTGGCCTAGCTGCAGCTCGAGCGCCGCGTGATCCGCGAGCACGTCCGCCGACGTGCCGGCGAGCTGGATGTATTTCTTCGCCTGCTCGTAATCTCCGCCCAAGACGGCGAGCGCCGCGACACCATGGTTGTCACCGGCCTTCTCGAGATCGGCCATCGCCGACAACGAGATCGGTTCCTTCGCGAGCGTGGAGCCACGCTGCACCGAGTACGCGCGGTAGTCGGCCGTGCCCTGCCAGGACAGACGCGCTTCGATCGGCCGCTTGTCGGCCAACGCCAACTTCGTGGGCGCCACGACCGGCGTCGACGGTTTCGGGCGCAGGTAGATCGCGGTGACTGCGGCCGCAGCCGCGAGGACCACACCTACGACCTGGATCGAGCGTCGTCGATACCACTCCAGCGAGATGACCTTCGCCGGCGCCGCAGCCGCGGGCTTCGGCAGCGCCGCCATCTGCATGAGGTCCGCCAGCTCCGCCTGACAGATTTCACAGTCGGCGAGATGCTCTTCGGCACGTTCACGCGCATCGCCATCGAGCTCGCCATCGGCGAGCGCGTGGATCTGCTCGAGCTCTGGATGTTCAGCCATGGTCGAGCTCTTGTTGGAGTTGGTCTCGCAACTTTTGGCGTGCGCGCAGGAGGCGCGTTCCGACGGTCGCTTTCGCGATCTTTAGCTCGGCGGCGATCTCGTCGTACGACTTGCCCGCAGCGTGCAGCTCGTAGACCCGGCGAAATTCGTCACCGATCTTCGCGAGCGCGGCGGTCACTTGTTTGTCGTCGAGCTTCGTCCATTTCGGCGGCTCGGTTGGCTCGGGTTGCGCGAGCTCGGTCGGCAGCTCGGTAGTTTGCCCGCGCCGCTTCTTCGCTCGACATTGATCGATGAACAGGTTGTGCATGATCGCCACCAGCCACGCCTTCGCATTCCCTTGCTCGCCATAGCGATCCAACTTGCGCAACGCGCGCTCGTAGGTGTTCTGGACGAGATCATGCGCATCGTCGTTGTTCCGGCATAGCTTGCGCGCAATGCCGAGGAGGGCCTCCTCGTGCTCGCGCACCGTCGCCGAAAAAACCCGCACACTATCCGGCACCGCCCGCGGACAGTGCCACGGTGTTACGGAGAGCGCGAGAGCCATACTGGCTCTTCAACGTCAGGTTCGCGAAATCTTCCCGCGAATTGTTTCAAAGCATGATCAAGCGGTTAGCGCCGACAGCTTCGCAACATCGGCGGGTGCGAGCTTTACCTTGGCCACCGCGAGCAGCTCGCGCAATTGGGCCGGGGTGCGGGCACTCGCGATCGGCGCTCCGACGACGGCGTGGGCCTTCAACCAGGCAAGCGCGATCGCGGACACGCTCGCATCGTAGGCCGCGGCGAGCTCGTCGAGCAGTGCGAGCAGCTTATGCGCGTGATGGTGCTGGAGGTACTTGCTCGCGCCTTCGGCTCGCACGGATTGCACGTGGACGCCCGCGCGATACTTGCCGGTCAGGAACCCCTTCGCGAGCGAGAAGTACGGCAGCTCCTTCATGCCTTCGCGCTCGATCACGGGTACCAGCGTCTTCTCGATCTCTCGCTCGACGAGATTCCATTCGTCCTGCGACGCATCGAAGCCACGGATACCGGCCTTGCGCGCGACCTCACTCGCGGAGGCCAAGCGCTCCGGCGTGAAGTTCGAGGCACCGATCATCCGCGCCTTGCCATCGCGCCGCAGGCGATCGAACGCCTCCATGTACGCCGCCTGATCGACGGCCGCATCGTCTTCGTGCGCGTAGTAAAGATCGACGTGATCCGTGCGCAGGCGGCGCAACGAGTCTTCGATGCCGCCGGCGATGTTGTCCGGAGCGAGCCCTCGGCGATTCTTCGCTTTCGCCACCTTCGTCGCGATCATCACGCGCTCGCGATGCCCGCGCGAGGCGAGCCACTCGCCGATGATCGCCTCCGAGCCACCGGGCTCGCCACCCGGCGGATACGAATCACTCGTATCGATCATTCGCCCGCCGTGCTCGACGAACGTATCGAGCAGTTGAAACGCTTCCTCGCGTTGCACCGTCCACCCGAACACGTTGCCGCCGAATACAAAGGGGCCGAAGTCGAGCTTCATGGTCGGAGTATAGTGTCGGCATGACGCCGGAAGTACCCGCCGGCCAGTGGATCGACTCGGATGTTCCGACCCGGCTCGATGCACTCGGTTGGTCGAGCTGGCACCGGCGCGTGATCATCGCGCTCGGGATCACGTGGATCCTCGACGGACTCGAAGCCTCGCTGATCACGAACCTCGCTCCCGCGTTGGAAGACGCGTTGCATCTGTCGGCGACGCAAGTCGGCGCTGCGAACACCACGTATCTCGTCGGAGAAGTTGCCGGCGCGTTGACGTTCGGTCACCTGACGGATCGGCTCGGTCGCAAGAAGCTGTTCTTGGTCACGCTCGCGATCTATCTCGTCGCGACCGCACTCTCGGGACTCGCGACGAGCTTCTGGATGTTCGCGGTCCTGCGGTTCTTCGCGGGCGCCGGCATCGGCGGCGAATATTCGGCGATCAACTCGGCGATCGACGAGCTCGTCCCCGCACGCATTCGTGGCCAAGTCGATCTCGGGATCAACGGCAGCTATTGGGTCGGCGTCGCGCTCGGTGGTGGCGTCACGGTCGCGTTGCAACACGCGCTTCCCGACGCGATCGCGTGGCGGTTCGCGTTCGGCCTCGGCGCGATCCTCGGCTTCGTCATCCTGCTCGTCCGTCGAGATGTTCCGGAATCACCACGCTGGCTGTTGATGCACGGCTATGTCAGCGCAGCGCGCGAGACCGTCGCGCAGATCGAAGCGAAGGTCGGCGCGCGCGTCACCGAAACGATCGCGACGGTCCGGATCAAGGTCAGCGGCGTGGTGTCGTCGCGCCATCTCGCGCACGTGCTGCTGCGCCGGTATCCGCGCCGCACGATCCTCGGCCTATCACTGCTGCTCTCGCAGGCGTTCCTCTACAACTCGATCTTCTTCTCGTACGGAATGATCCTCGAGAAGTTCCACGGCGTGCCGAAACAGAACACCGGCTTCTACGTCGTCCCGTTCGCGATCGGTAACTTCCTCGGCCCGCTCACGATCGGCCACTTGTTCGATCGCGTCGGACGGCGCGTGATGATTCCACTCACGTACGCGGTCTCCGGCATCCTGCTGCTCGCGACTGGCGCGTTGTTCTGGGCAGGCGCGTTGAACGCGATCACGCAAACGGTCGCGTGGTCGGTCGTGTTCTTCGTCGCATCGGCTGCCGCCTCGAGCGCGTATCTCACGGTGAGCGAGCTGTTTCCCGTCGAGATTCGCGGCATGGCGATCGCGATCTTCTTCGCGTTCGGCACGCTCGTCGGTGCCGCCGCACCCACGATCTTCGGAGCGATCGTCGACTCCCACTCGCCGCGCGCGTTGTTCGCGGGCTACGCACTCGCCGCCGGGATGATGCTCGCGGCGGCCGCGATCGCGCGCTGGCTCGGCGTTGCCGCCGAAGGCAAATCGCTAGAAGCGCTTGCGGCGCACGACGAAGACGGCGCTACCGAACAGTAGAAGGCCCATCAGGCCGGTGCCGTTCGTCGTGTTGCAGCCACCGATGATGTTGTTGTCATCGCCGCTGCCATTGTTCGCGTTCATGGTTCCGTCGCCGTTGCTGGTGCCGGCTTTGCCGCAATCGTTATCGGTGTCGGCGGTGCAGCCGATCGGGCAGCACATGTCGTCGTCGTGGCACGAGGTGACGAGCTGGACCTGACACGCAGCCGTGCAGCTCGCCGCCGAGCCGACGAGCACGTTCGGCATACACGCATTCGCGCTCGCCTCGCACGTCGTCGGGCACGTCGCGCCATCGCACGCTTCACCCGGATCGACGACGCCGTTACCGCATCCAGGCGCCGCGGCATACGAGATGGTCGTGTTGATGAACCCGCCGTTCGACAGGTTCGTCTGGACCTGCGGATTCGGACCCTTCACGAACGTGAACAGGCCCTCGTTGTTGTTCGCCGCCGAGTTCGTATCGGACTCCGCCGTCTCCAGACGAATTCGATAGGTCGCATCCGGCGCTTCGGTGCCGTCCTTCTGCTTCAGATCCCACGTGCACTGGATCGGAAACGAGTGGTCGCCTTGCGACGCTTGCGAGATGCCGTCGACATCGTTGTTGCCGGCTTGCTGGATCCAATCGATCAAGTACTGCTTGCGCGCGTTCGCCCAGTGGCCACACGACTTCACGAACGTGCCTTGGGTGGTGCACGCCGGCGGATCCGGACACGTCTCGATCCAGATCGCGTCGGCGTTGTGCGGCTTGTAGTTGGCGCCGGGTGGGTCGGTCGTGGTCGTCTTGACGGTCACGCCTTGCGCCGCGGCCACCGACGTCATCGCGATCAACAGAACAACGAATCGCATCTCCGCCCATTCTAAAGAACTATTGCGCAGCCTCGTGCACGACTCGCTAACAACCCCAAATCGTACGCAGCGCAACACTGACAACACGTAGTTTCGACCACTTAGTCGATATGACAATGTTGCGTTGCACAAAAATCCAAACCGACGCATGCTGCGGATCGAACCCGCATGCTGTACCCGCTCCACGAGCTCCAAAGGCTGTCTTTCGACGCAGTATCCACGTTTGCCGAGGGCCTGCGTCACCTGCCACTGCCGTTTGTTCGAGCACAGGCGGCGTTGTTGCACCGCATCACGAAAGCGTACCCGAAACCGGCGTTCGGTCTGACCGGCGAGGAGATCGTGATCGATCGCCCGTTCGTGCGGCTCGTCCACTTCACACAGGCGCGCACGTCACTCCCGAAAGTGTTGGTCGTGGCGCCGCTGTCGGGCCATCACGCGACGCTCGTGCGCGACACGATCGCGACGCTCCTCCTCGATCACGACGTGTTCGTGACCGACTGGCGCGACGCCCGCGAGGTCTCGCTCGATCACGGCACGTTCTCGCTCGACGATTACATCACCGAGCTGCGGTTGTTCATCGCGCATCTGGATCGGCCGCACATCGTCGCGGTCTGCCAACCCACCGTACCCACGCTCGCCGCGGTCGCACTCGATGCGGCGGCGAATGCACCGGCTCCGAAATCGCTGACGTTGATGGGCGGCCCGGTCGACGCGCGGCGCTCGCCAACGGTCGTCGACAAGCTCGCCACCGATCATCCGATCGAATGGTTCGAAGCGCAGATGATCCACACCGTGCCCGATCGCTTCGCCGGTCGCGGTCGCCGCGTGTATCCCGGGTTTCTCCAGCTCGCCGCGTTCGTGATGATGAATCCCGACCGCCACGCGCAAGCGTATTGGCGCTACTGGCTCGATCAGATGCGCGGCAATGCCGATGGCATCGCGATGCACGAGAAGTTCTACGACGAGTACAACGCCGTGCTCGACATGGACGCGCGCTACTACCTCGATACGGTGCGCATCGTGTTTCAGGAGTTCGCGCTCGCACGCGGCACGTGGCGCGTACACGGCGAGCTCGTCGATCCGTCGAAGATCACGGCCACCCCGATCTTCGCGATCGAAGGCGAACAGGACGACATCTCCGGGCTCGGTCAAACCGAAGCCGCGCTAGAGCTCGCGACGAACGCACCGGACAAGCGCCACCTCGTCGCGCCCGTCGGTCACTACGGCTTGTTCTCCGGCTCGCGGTGGCGCGACGCCATCTATCCCGAGGTTCGAGGTTTCATCCATGCTCACGAATAAGACGGCGTTGGTCACCGGCTCGACGAGTGGCATCGGTCTCGGCATCGCGATCGCGTTGGCCGAGCAAGGTGCGAACATCATCTTGAACGGCTTCGGCGACGCCCAGCCCGCCCGCGATGCGATCGCCAAGACGGGCGTGCGCTGCGGCTATCACGGCGCCGATCTATCGAAGCCCGACGAGATCCTCGCGATGATGGACTACGCCGATAAAGAATTCGGCGGCGTCGATATCCTCGTCAACAACGCGGGGATCCAGCACGTCGCCGTCGTCGACGAATTCCCGCCGGATCGTTGGGACGCCGTGCTCGCGATCAACCTGTCGGCCGCGTTTCACACCACGCGCCTCGCACTCGCTCACATGAAGCGCGCGAATTGGGGACGCATCCTCAACATCGCGAGCGTGCACGGTCAGGTCGCGAGCGTCGGCAAGGCCGCGTACGTCGCCGCGAAGCACGGCCTCATCGGCCTGACCAAGGTCACCGCGCTCGAGACCGCGCGGACGAACATCACGTGCAACGCGTTGTGCCCGGGTTGGGTGCAAACGCCGCTGGTGCAGAAGCAAGTCGACGCACGGGCCGCCCAAGAGCACGTCGCGATCGATGTCGCGCGCGAAGAGCTGCTCTCGGAGAAGCAACCGTCGGCGGAGTTCGTCACGACCGAACAACTCGGTGCCGCGGCGGTGTTCCTGTGCAGCGACAACGCGAATCAGGTGCGCGGCGCCGCCTGGAACATCGACGGCGGCTGGCTCGCCCAATAGTTAGCTGCGAGTCTTCTGCCAGGCCGGGCGCTCGCTGACGCGCTTCCACCACGACATGAAGTTCGGGTGCTTCTCGAAGATCGCCTTCGCTTGCGGCGACGCCATCGCGTACTCGATGTACGGCGCATACGCGACCTCGGCGATCGTGAACTGATCACCGACGAGCCACGGCTTGCCGCTCGCCTTCAACGACGCGTCGATCACGCCGACGGCCTTCTCGAGCTTTTCACCCGCCGTCTTCAGCGCCTCTTCCGATTGCGGCCGCTTGAACACGGCGTCATAGACGAACGTCATCGCGGCCGGCGTGAAGTCACTGGTCTCGACGGAGATCCACTGCTCCATCTTCGCGCGGCCCTGCGCATCCTTCGGCGTGAGCTGGCCGCCCGCCTTCTCGTCGACGTAACGCGCCATCGCGCGCGACTCGAACATCTTGAAGCCTTCGTCATCGAGGGCCGGCAGCTGGCCGAACGGCTGGCGCGCGACATGCGCTTCGCCCTTGTGCTCGCCCTTCATGATGTCGACGAGCACGAGCTCGAACGGCGTGTTGGTTTCATTCGCGGTGAAGATCACCTTGCGCGTGCAGGTGCTGATGGGATGACCGGAAACCTTGAGCATGCGCGGACGGTATCACCAGGTATCGATGAAGCGACGCCTTCGCGGCGCGGGCAACACACTATCCATCCCGCGCACCAACCAGCCCCGGGTGTCCGCCGGGTCGATGACGCCGTCGATCTCCAAGTAGCTGGCCATGCTGATCGCCTTGCCGCGCTCGTACGCGACGGCGACCGCCTCCGCGACCATCGCATCGCGCGCGGCCTCGTCGGGGAGTGCCTCCAGCTGCTTCTTCAGCGACAGCCGGACCGCGCCCTCGAGACCCATCGCGCCGAACTCGCCCGTCGGCCAGCTGATCGTGAACGCGCCCGCGTGAAAGTGCCCGCCGGCCATCGCCTGCGCCCCGAGACCGTAACCGCGGCGAAGCACGATCGTGAAGAACGGCACCTCCAACGAGGCCGCGACCGCGAACAACCGCGATGCGTGGCGGACGAGGCCGGTGCCTTCGGCTTTCGGCCCGACCATGAACCCGGGCGTGTCCATCAGCGAGATCACGGGCAAGCCGAACGCGTCGCACAGCTGGAGAAATCGCGCGAGCTTGTCGGATGCGTCGGAATCGAGCGCGCCGCCGAGGTGTTGCGAGCTGTTCGCGATCACGCCGACCGGCCGGCCCTCGACGCGCGCGAGCGACGTCACGGCGGCGAGGCCGAAATCTTTACGCAGCTCCAAGACCGATCCGGTATCGAAGATCGCGTCGACGATCGGCCGGATCTTGAACGCACGACGGCGCTCCGGCGGGATGATCGTGCGCAACGCGTTCTGATCCGCGCACGTCCATGCCGATCGCGCGCTCGAGAAATACGCGAGGTACTGCTTCGCGATGGCGACGGCCGCGGCTTCATCTGCCACGCGCACGTCGACGACACCGGACTTCGTCTGCACGTCGATCGGCCCGACTTCTTCCGGCGCGAACGTGCCGAGGCCACCACCTTCGATCATCGCCGGCCCGCCCATACCGATCGACGAATTCTCCGTGGCGATCACGACATCGCATAACCCGAGCAACGCGGCATTGCCGGCGAAGCACCGACCCGAGCAGATGCCGATTCGCGGCGCGAGCCCGTTCAACGCGGCGAACGCGCGAAAGCTCGTGGTGTCGAGACCGGCGACGAGCGGCATGTCCGTATCGTTCGGCCGGCCGCCACCACCTTCGGCGAACAGGATCACCGGCAACGCTTGCTCTTTGGCGAGATGGAGCATGCGGTCGAGCTTCTTGTGGCCCATCCCGCCCTGCGTGCCGGCGAAGACCGTGTAGTCGTAGACCAGGATCATCACGCGCGCGCCGCCGACGGTGGCCGTGCCCGCGATCAGGCCGTCCGCAGGGCTCTGGACGATCAACTGTTCCAATGACAGCCGGGCCCGCTGGGCCGCGAGCGCGAGACCACCGTATTCGTTGAAGCTTCCGGGATCGATCAGGTCGGCGATGTTCTCGCGGGCGGTCCGCTGAGCCGTCTTCCGTCGACGGGCAACGGCATCGGGACGGCCCGCATCCTGGGTCGCGGCAAGGCGGGAGCGAAGCTCGGCAAGCTCGGGTCGAACGGATTCGTCAGAAGCCACGGGGCGAGCATGCGACATCCACATCCGCCCGGCATCTCTCCGTGTCATGAAGCTACGCCTCGCCGTTATCGCATCGCTTGTTATGGCTCTGTTCGTCGGACGTGCGCGTGCCGACGAGGATCCGCCCCCAGCCGAACACCACGAGGAGGCTCCCGCGGCGGAACACCATGAAGAGCAACCGGCGGCGGAGCACCACGAGGAAGCTGCGCCGGCGGAACACCACGAAGAGCAAGCGGCCGATCATCACGAGGATGCCGATCATCACGAGGCCGAGCATCATGAAGAAGCGGCGGAACATCACGAGGAGGCTGCCGCGGCGGCCGACTCCGACGACGATGCCGATCCGGAAGACGCGCACTACTCGAAGTTCGACCTCGATGGCGACGGCAAGGCCGACCCCGCGCTCGAGAAGGAGTACGACGACGCGTTCGGCGGCATCAAGCCCGAGATCGATTCGGATGCCGTCGACAAAGAGCTCGATGCGCGCCCGAAAGATGCCGAGCTAACGCCATCGCTCAGCATCGAGCAGTTCCGCAAGATCGTCGCCGTCGCACGCAAGGTCGTGCTCGCGAAGATGGAAAAGAAGATGGCGAAATCGACGGCGAAGAAGATGGCCCAGTTCTCCAAAGGCATCGGCATCTTCTCGCTCGCGGGCTTGCTGCTGCTCCTGATCCCGCTCGTCTACGCGAAGCGCTACCCCGGCAAGGGCGGCACGCTGCTCAAGTACTCGGCGCTCGCCGCGATCACGTTCCTCGTCACGGTCAATCTGTTCGGCGGCGTGCTGTACGGCATGAAGACCGTGCAATCCAAGCTCGGCGACCAGACGAATCCATCGCTCGCGATCGCGAAGGGCACGTTCGACACGCTCGACGAGAACGCCGACGAGTTCCTCACGATGGGCAAGGAGCTATTCGCGCCCACGCTCGAGCAGTTGCAGGGCAACACCGACGAGCAGCCGTCCGTGCTGATCCTCGAAAATGGCAAGAAGATCGTCAAGCAGGCGAACGTGTTCGTGTCGATCGCGAAGATGTTCAAGAAGCTCGACTTCATCTTCAAGGTGCTGCCGATCATCCTGTTCGCGGTCACGATGATCCTGTTCGGCTTGGCGATCAAACCCACGCTGACCGAGATCGTGAAGCTGCCGATGCGCGCTGCCTCGGGTGAAGCCGGCGTCGGTCGCGAGGTGACCGCGAATGCGATGCGCCGCGTGTTCGGCGAGTTCAAGGCCGCGCTGTGCACGATCGCCGTGCTCGCCGTGATGACGCTGCTCTCGGGCTTCGTGCTCGGCAAGGTCGCCACGCCCGCGCTGTTCACGATGCTGCGCTACTTCTCGGCGGCAGTCAGCTACTTGCAATTCGTCGAGGGTGCATCGGCCGGCCTCGTGTTCCTCGCACTGTTCGGCGTGATCCTGTTCCTCGTGCTCAGCCTGGCATCGCTGATCCTGTCGATGTCGTTCTTCCTCGGCAAGTGCCAGAAGATCTTCCAGGCACGTTTCAACAACGGCGTCCCGATCAGCACGCACGCCCACTTCTGGCGCTGGGGAATTCCGTCGGTGTTGCTCGTCCAGTTGTTCCCGTGGTTCTTCGTCGCGATCGCCGCGAAGATCCTCGACGTCATCAACGACAAGCTGCTCTCCGGCGTGAAGGATGCGGACGCGGTGCCGTGGACCAAGCTCATGCTCGCCGGTCCGCTGTTCCTCGTCGTCGGGTACATCGCGCTGTTCTGGGCGGCGCGCGGCCTCAAAGCGATCGGGTTCTTGTTCCGCTACAAGATTCCCAAGTGATGCTGGGGATGCCCGTGCGTCGCCAATGACTCGCGGGCCTCGCGCAAACGTGCCCACCACGCTGGAGACGTCTTGGTCTCTAGCGTGGTGATGGCCGGTTTCAGGAGCTCCTCCGCGCGATGCGGATCCGTGGGGTAGATCAGGTTCGCGAGCTGGGTCTGGATCGACGCGATGTGACCGGCCTCCAGCTGCGCCGGATCGAGCTTCGTCAACGCGAGCTCGAGCGGCGCGGGATCGTGATCGAGCATGCCGATCGTCGCATCCATCATCACGCGCTCGAAGTGATCCGGCGCCTTCTGCTTGTACGTGGCGAGTGCCCGCTCGAGCAACGCTCGCGCTTCGGCGGTCTTACCGAGCGCACGCAATGTCTCCGAGAGCGAGTTGCGGCAATCGGCCAAGCCGAGTCCGGCATCTTGCTCGTGGCGCGCAGCCAGCTCGCACGCATGCTCGTAGATCGGCTTTGCCTCGGCGTAGCGACCTTGGAGCGCGAGGATCTCGCCCTTGATCTCGAACGCGGCGCCGCCGTTGTTCGTCGCTTCCGTCATCTTGCCGAGCTGCGCGTCGACGAGCGCGAGCGCATCGGCATACGAGCCTTGCAACGCCATCGCCGATGCGAGCGCGAGCTGGAGCACGGGTAGCTCCTCGTTACCGTCCGGCGGATACGTCGCGAGATTGTCCGCGATCACCTGCTGCCCGACCGCGAGCGCTTCGGCGTACTGCCCCGACGATTGCAGGCTCACCGCGAGATCCGCGTTGTACGACTGCTTCCGCACGTCATCGTGCTCGCCTTCTTCGTCGAGCCGGACGAGCGCTTCGCGAAATAGCTTCACCGCATCGCCATGGCGACCGTCCAGCGACGCGACCCGGCCGAGGCCTTCGATCGCATCGGCGGCACACTTCAGGCGCTCGCGTTCGCAGATCTCGCGGCTGCGCTGGAACGCCGCGATCGCGCCCACGTGATCTGCGGCGTGCATCAACGCACCGGCCTTCACGAACCAATAGCGAGCGTGCGTGGCCGCGGGCCAGTGACCGTGCTCGAGACCATTCTCGACATACGCGGCGTATTCGAGCGCCTTCGCCGGATCATCCTCGTCGAACGTCGCGATCTCGATCAGCAACATCGAGGCTTCGATCGCGAGCTTGTCGTAGTGCAACCCGCGCGCGAGCACCGCGGCCTTGCGCACGTGATCCTTAGCCGCGGCCGGATCCACGCCGGTGCCTTCTTCGATGAACGCGAGCTCGTACCACGCCTCCGCTTCGACGGCGGGCCACACATCGTGTGCGGCGATCGCGATCTCGTTGCCGTGTTGCACGGCGAGCTTGAAGTCCTTCTCGTTGCGCGCGTCTAGGATCTGGTAGCGGATCGCGGTCACCTTCGCGCGCAGCGCCGGATCCTCGGGCACGCTCGCGAACGCGCCCGGATCTTTCTCGAGGCAGTCCTCGGGATCGCCGATCAACGCGAGGAATTGCTCGGCATCCGCATCGTGGTGCTCGGCGAGATCCGCGGACGTGCCCTCGAGCTCGATCCGCCGCGCCTTCAGGCATGCGGTGATCGCCGGATCCTGTGGCGGCGAGCGATCGGCGATGCAGGTCACCGCGTGGATCACGTTCCATCGCGACGCGAGCTGCTCGATCGCCGGATTGCCGGCCGAATAGTGCAACGGCGCCGCGCACGGATGTTCCTCCGCCGTCGCGCCACCGAGCGCGAACGCTCCGAACCCGATCGCACCGGCGACGATCACGGCCGCACCTGCACCCACGAGGATCACCGCGCGCCGTCGCAACACGCTTCGCAGCTGAGCCGTCAGCTCGCGTAGCGTGGGTCGCGTCGCCGGATCGATCGCGAGCCCCTTCACCAGGACGCGATCGATCGCGGTCGTCGGTTTCGGTGGCCGCGCCATCGCCGCACGAATCTCCGCGATCGATGCACCCGGAAACGCGCGTTCGCCGTGCAACGCCTCCCACAGCGATGCCGCGAACGCGAACACGTCCGCCTTCGCGTCGACCGCTTCTCCGCGGAGTTGCTCCGGCGCCATGTACGCGGGCGTGCCGATCACGCCGCCCTTCGTCGTCAGCGTGACGTCGGTTTCGGCCGTGGCATCGGTCGCGCGTGCGATGCCGAAGTCGGTCACGACGACCCGATCACGCTTCGGATCGAACAACACGTTGTCCGGCTTGAAGTCGCGATGCACCACGCCCGCATCGTGTGCGGCGATCAGCCCTTCGGCCGCACGCAGATATCTCTCGACGGTACGCCGCCAATCCGCCGCCGGCCGGAGCGTGTCGCCGTGGATCAGCTCCATCGCGATGAACACGACCTCGCCGGCGTGACCGACGTCGTAGATCGTGATCACCGCCGGATGCGTGACCTTCGCCATCAACCGTGACTCGCGCAGCAGCCGCTGTTCCAGCTCGATGCTGCCGTGACCCGGTCGCAACACCTTCAACGCGACCTCGCGATCGAGCTCGGTATCGCGCGCGGCATAGACATGGCCCATGCCGCCGGCACCGACGAGCCGCACGAGCTCGAACCGCCCCAGCCGCGATCCGATCGCGAGGTTGCTCGGCCGAACCGGCGGATCCTCCGACGGCGTGACGCCGATGCCAACGCGGACGGCGAGCCGGCATGCTTCGCACGTATCGAGGTGTGCCGCGATCGCTTCGGCGCCGGCGTCATCCAGCGCGTGATGCGCGAATGCGACGAGCGTCTCTTCGGTCGGGCACATCACAGGATCGGGTGACGATGGCTCGGATGGCCGTGCGTTGCCAACGATTCGCGCGCCTCTCGCAGGTTCAGCGTACGACGGCGCCGTCTCGAGCGTGCCGATCGCCGCGTGGAGCAGCTGTTCGGCGCGGTGCGGATCAGCCTCGTAGATCAGATTCGCCAGCTCGATCTGAACCGTCGCGACGTGCTCGGGCGGGACTTCCAACGTTTGCAACACGCCGAGCGCATGGTCGAGGCCGTCGCGATCGTGATCCAGCATCGCGATCGTCGCCTTCATCAAGACTTCGTCGCGCCCGCCGGGTGACTCGAGCTCGTAGAGCCGGATCGCTTTCGTCAACCGGTCTTTGGCATCGGCGGTCTTGCCGAGCCCGATCAGCGCGTCGGCTTCGGCGCCGAGACAACTCGCGAACGCGAGACCGTGCCCTTGATCGCGATAACTCTTCACGTCACACGCGCGCTCGAGGTCACTGCTCGCTTCGCGATAGCGCTCCATTCCGATCAACATGGCTGCGCGCGCGGTCAGCGCGTCCCCGAGATCGATCGAGTCATCCGGCAATTTCGCGATCGTGTCGTCGATCACCCGAAGACCCTCGTCGAACTGGCCCGCGGCGCCGAGTGCGTTCGCGAGCACTGTCGAGGCCGTGGTGATCTGTTCGTTAGCGCCACTGGCAAACGCCTCGTGCGCGAGGGCCACGGCATCGCGCGCACGCCCGATCGCCTCGGCGTAGTCGCCGATCGCGTTCGCACTTTGCGCGAGGTCCTGCGAGAACGAGATCCGTAGCAGCGGATCGTTGTTCTCGGTCGCGACCTTCGCCAGTGCCGCGTGGAACAACTCGATCGCCGCCTTGTGGTGGCCTAGATCGGACTCGATCCGCCCGAGTCCGTCGATCGCTTCGCTCTCGCATGACAGTTGTTCGTGGGCGCACACGGCCTGGCTCTTCTCGAACGCCGTCTTCGCCTCGGAGAATTGCTTCAGCTGGGTCAACGCGTTGCCCTTCACGACCCAGTAACGCGCCTCCAGGATCGGCGGCCAATCACCGCTCGCGAGTACGAGCTCGACGTACGCCGCATACTCGAGCCCCTTTTCGGATCGGATTCGTCGAACGTCGCGTCGTCGATCAGCATCAACGTGGCCTTCAAGGCGATCAGCTCGTACCCGAGGCTGCGCGCCAGATTGGCCGCAGAGTGCGCGTGTTCGATCGCCGAGCCGGTCGCTTCGCCGCGGTTTTCGATCAGCGCGAGCTGGTAGAGCGCTTCGGCTTCACTCCCCGGCCACGTCGTATGCGCTTCATCTGCCACGGCTTTCGCCTCGGTTAGCGCAGCGTGTTCGTCGTCGAGCTCGAGCTCGTCGATCATGCGGTGGCGAAGCGCGACGACCTTGCGACGCAGCACCGGATCCGCAGGGACGCGACTGAATGCCGAGCTCGGGCGCGGCGCGAAGCAGCGCTCGGGCGGATCGATCTGCGTGATCAGCGCGGCCTCGTGATGCCCGGGAGACTCCGCGAACGTCGCCGCCGTGCCGACGATCTCGTCCTTACGGGCCGCGAGACATTGGGTGACAGCGGGATCCTGCGCGGGCGTGCGATTCGCGATGCACGTGCCGACGAACGTCGCTCGCCACCGCGATGCCATCCGCTCGATCTGCGGATTACCGCGCGCGTACTCGATCACGGGTGCGCACGGGTGCTCGAGGGCGGTGCCGCCCAAGGCGAAGGCGCCAAACCCGATCGCGCCGGCGACGATCACGGCAAGTGCACCCGCGATCAACGCGATATTGCGACGGCGCAGCACGCGTTGCAGATCGAGCGCGAGCTCTCGCAACATAGGTCGCTTCGCCGAATCGATCGCCAGCCCGCGTGCCAGCACGCGATCGATCGCGTTCACCGGCTTCACCGGTTGCGTCATCGCCGTCTTGATCTCGGCGATCGTCGTCCCGGGGAACGGCCGGCCGCCATGCAGCGCTTCCCACAGCGCCACCGAAAACGCGAACACGTCCGCCTTCGCATCGACGGTCTCGCCGCGCAGCTGTTCCGGCGCCATGTACGCCGGCGTGCCGACCACACCACCGGTTGCCGTCAGCGTGACGTCGCCGGCATTCGTCGGACCCACGGCACGCGCGATGCCGAAGTCCGTGACGATCACGCGATCGTGCTTGTAGTCGACCAGCACGTTATCCGGCTTGAAGTCGCGATGGACGATGCCTGCATCGTGAGCTGCCGCGAGCCCCTTCGCCGCGCGCAGATAGCGCAGCACCGTGCGCCGCCGATCCGCCGCGGGCTTCAAGGTCTCGCCGTGGATCAGCTCCATCGCGATGAACACGACGTCGTCGACGCGCCCGACGTCGTAGATCGTCATCACCGCCGGATGCGTGACCTTCGCCATCAATCGCGATTCGCGCAACAACCGCTCTTCGAGCTCCGCGCTACCGTGACCGGGCCGCAGGATCTTCAGCGCGACTTCGCGATCGAGCTCGGTATCGCGCGCGGCATAGACGTGGCCCATGCCACCCGCGCCGACGAGCCGAACGAGCTCGAAGCGGCCGAGCTTCATCCCGATCGCGACGCTGCTCGGCCTCGCGGGCGGCTCGCCCGTCGGTGTGCCTTTCGCGCCGACGCGCACGACGAGGCGACAGGTCTCGCAGGTATCGAGGTGCGAGGCGATCGATTCGCGTGCGTCACCGTCTAGCGCGTGATGCGCGAACGCGACCAGCGTCTCGTCGCCGGGACACCCCACCATCAGTGAGAATGGTGCGGCAGTTTGCCGTGATTCGCGAGCGCTTTCTCGGCCTCGCGCTTTTCCGGCGCCCACAACGGCGTGGCCTTGGCGTAGTCCGCGATCGCCTCGCGCATGACGGCTTCACCGCGCTTCGGATCTTTCGGGTAGACCAGCATCGCGAGGTGACTCTTCATCTCGCCGAGCACGCCGATATCACCGGCGCGCGTCTGGTAACGAGCTATCGCATCCTCGAGGCCCGGCACGTCCTCGCGTTCCGCCGCGAGTGCCGCCTTCGCCGTGACCGTGAACGGATGATCGGCGCCATGCGCGGTCTCGAGGATCGGGACGATCTTCTCGAGTAACGCGATCGCGTCCTTCTGCTTGCCGAGCCCGTCGAGCGCCGCGGCTTCGCGCAACCGGCATTGCGCTTCTTGCGACGAGCCATCGCCCGCGCGAAACGCGATGATGTCGCAACCGCGTTCGAGATCGCGCCGGCCCTCGGCCCATTGCTCGAGATCGATATGGATCTGACCGCGCTCCATCAGCGCTTCGCCCATCCGCTCGGTCCGCGCATCGCCGAGCGCCTGGAGGTCGGTGATCGCTTGATCCACGATCCCGAGCGCGGTCTTGTCGTCGCCGGCTTGCTGGTACGCGTCGACGAGCGCGAGGTGGGTTTCGATCCGATCTTCGCTCTTCGGCTCGAACGTTTGATCGGCGAGGCGAACGCACTCTTTCGCGAGTTGCAGCGCTTCGTCGTTCTTGCCGACGATCGACAGATTCGTCGCGAGCCGTTGATAGAACGTGATCCGGTTCTGGACGTCGGACGCGTCGTCTTTCAACAGCGCGATCGCATCGCGGTACTGCTGGATCGCCTCGGGATACTGGCCCTCTTGCTCGTAGAGATAGCCGAGCCCTTGGATCGCGACCGCGAGGTAGGGCAGGTGAAACTCTTCCGACAGCTCGCGACTCTTTCGGAACGCTTGTTCGGCATCCTTCGGCCGGTTCATCTCGACGAGCGCGCCGCCCTTCGCATATAGGAACACCGCCGTCGCCTCCGGCGGATATTCGCTTCTCGCGAGCGCGCTCTCGGCGTAGGTCGCGTATTCGAGGCCGCGCTTCGGATCGCCGTTATCGAACGTCGCCGACGTGATCAGCTGGGTCCACGCGACGATCGCGATGTAATCGTGATGCGAGGCTTCGGCGAGCGCGGCTGCTTGCCGGAGGTTTTCGAAGCCGGCTTTCGGATCCGAGCCGAGCGATTGCGTGGCACCGAGCAGGTACTGCGCCTCCGCCTCGAGTGGCGGCCACACACCCTTCGAATCCTTCACGAGCTGTTCGCTGATCGCGAGCGCCTTCGCCGGATCGCCCGCGTTGCGCGCCTTCTCGGCATCCCACGCGTGGTAGCGCAACGGCGTCACCTTGCGACGAAGCACCGGATCCGCGGGCACGCGCGAGAACATCAATGCCGGCGGCGCGTGCAGACAGAGATCCGGCAACGACCCCACGCTCGACAGTTGCTTCGCGTACGCCGGACCATCGAGCACGAGATCGGCCGCGATGCCTTCGATCTCGATCCGCCGCGCTTCGAGGCACGCGGCCACATCTTGCGCCTGCGCCGGAGCGCGATCGGCATGACAAGTCTCGACGTGAACGACCCGCCAGCGCGCCGCGAGGTTATCGATCTTCGTCAGGATCGGATCGCCGGCGAGCGCCTTCGCGACCGCATCGTGATCGTAGTGAAAGTTCGCGAGCGCCGGTGCGCACGGATGATCGGCGGGCGCCGGTGATGCGAGCGCGAGCGCACCTGCGACGCCGGCTCCGACGAGACCGATCGCACCTGCACCGATCGCGACCTTGCGCCGACGATGCAACACGCGGCCGAGATCGCGCGCGAGGTCACGCAAGGCCGGGCGCTTGGCCGGATCGATCGAGAGCCCGCGCAACAGCACGCGATCGAGGCGCGTCGTCGGCTTCGGTGGCGTCGCGTATGCGGCTTCGATCTCCGCGACCGACGCACCCGGAAACGGTCGCGAGCCGTGCAGTGCCTCCCACAACGATGCCGAGAACGCGAACACGTCCGCCTTCTGGTCGACCGAGGCACCGCGCAACTGCTCCGGAGCCATGTACGCCGGCGTGCCGATCGCGAGACCGGTCGCCGTGAGCTTCACGTCTTTCGGCTCGGCCGCGCGTGGTGACTCGACGATCTCGAGCGCAACGCGTGCGATCCCGAAGTCCGTGACGACCACGCGATCGTTATCTCCGACGAGGACGTTGTCCGGCTTGAAGTCGCGATGGACGATGCCGGCATCGTGCGCCGCCGCGAGACCTTCCGCCGCCCGCAGGTACAACGCGACGATCGCGCGCCACGATTCACGCGCACAGCGAAGTGCGAGCGTCTCGCCGCGGATCAGCTCCATCGCGATCGCGACGACCTCGCCGACGCGCGTCACGTCGTACACGGTCATCACCGACGGATGCGCGATCTTCGCCGTCATCCGCGATTCGCGCAGCAGGCGCTCTTCCAACACGACCGCGCCGCCGAGCTCCGGGCGCAACACCTTTAGCGCGACATGGCGATCGAGCTCGGTATCGCGCGCGGCATAGACCTGGCCCATGCCGCCGGCGCCGAGCAGCTTGTCGATCTCGAACCGGCCGAAGCGCGCGCCGATTCGGATCGCCGGCCCTGGAACGGTGATCTCTAGACTTTCGGGAGGGGTGCCCTGCGCGCCGACCCGAACGACGATCCGACAGCTCTCGCAGCCATCGAGATGCGCGGCGACGCCGTCACGATCGACGGGCGTCAGCTGGCGGTGCGCGAACGCAGCCAGCGTCTCGTCGGTCGGGCACGACTCCGTCACCACCGGCGTGGACTCTAGTGAGCACCCAAAAATTCTCAACAACGAAGATGCGACATCGACCCACCGCCGGCATCTGGGGCCCATCATGAAGAGCTTCACTTGGTTGTTGGCAGTCCTCGTGGCGGGCTGCGGGTTCGGTGACAACAACGTCACCCAATCGAAGACCACGCATCACGCCTGTGGTGACGGCATGTTGGACATCGGCGAGGCGTGCGACGACGGCAACACGGTCAGCGGTGACGGGTGTTCGGCGACGTGCACGATCGAGACGCCATCCGCGGTCTGCGGCAACGGCACGCGTGAAAATGGTGAGCAGTGCGACGATGGCAACACGACGGACGGCGATGGCTGTTCGGCGAATTGCCAGATCGAAACTCCCGTCACGCCGGCTTGTGGCCTGATCCCGCAAAGCGGATGCAGCGGCAATACGCCGGCGTGTGACCTGGACGACAACGGTCAGCCCGAGTGTCGCGAGGTCACCTCGCAAGGCACCGCGAACAATCACTGCAGCGTCGATACCGCGTGCAAAGCGGGATACACGTGCGTGGGCGAAGCGAGCGGCACCGAAATGCCGTGGTGCTCGCGGTTCTGCGACGCCGATTCCGAATGCACGGGTACGGGGTCGCGCTGCGTCGACGAGCTGACCGATGGCAACGGCAATCCGCTCGGCATCGATACGTGCTCGAACGCGTGTGATCCGTACGCGCAAAGCGGATGCCCGACCGGCATGGGTTGCGTCGGCGTCAATGCGACCGGCGGCGACTTCACGGACTGTCGCTATCTCGGCGATGGCATCGAAGACGATACGTGCGCGAGCCAAGCGGACTGCAGCGACGGCTACGCGTGCGTGAAGTTTGGCAGCAACACTGGGGGCGAGTGCCTCGCGTACTGCCACGTCGGTAACAACGACACCTGTTTGTCCGGCGAGACCTGCGTGGGTTTCACGGATCCCCTCGAAATCGGCGCCATCGAATACGGCGTGTGTGAGTGAGTCATGAAGATCATCTATGCATCTCTCTTAGTGTCGGGCGTCGCAGCAGCGGAGCCGAAGCTCGAAATCGGCGGCACGCTCGGCGGCCATTCGTTCTCGAAGACGACCGAGCTCGGCGCGAACGACGACAACAGTGATCCGGGTCCCGATAGCTCGGGCCTGATCGGTGTGCGTGCGGCGTACGCGTTCTTGCCGCGACTCGCGATCGAAGGCGAGGCCAACATCATTCCGACGAAGGACGACGTGCTCGGCGATTCGGTCATGGTCTACGGCTTCGGGATCCACGCGCGCGTCGATCTCTTGACCGGCAAGATCCGGCCATTCGTGGTCGCGGGTGTCGGCATGAACGTGTTGCGCAGTAGCTCGCCGCAGATGTCGAACGATGTCGATCAGGCCTATCAATGGGGCCTCGGTGTGCGCTGGGCGATGAGCGAGCGCGTCGATCTGCGTGTCGATGCACGCCAGGTGATCGTCCCCGATCGCACGCACAATGGCGCGACGGCGGATTACGAAATGCTCGTCGGTGCGACCTACCGGATCGGCAAGATCGAGAAGCCGCTGCCACCGCCCTTGCCGGCGCCGGTGATCGAAGAGCCGCCACCGCCCGCACCCGAACCACCGCCTCCACCGGCACCAGCACCTGCGCCCGAACCGATCAAAGAGCTCGCGGGCATCGGCTTCGAGCTCGACTCCGCGGTGATCGCGATCGACTCGGCGCCGATCATGGACAAGGCGTACGAGCTGCTCTCGAAACATCCGGAGATCTCCGTCGAGATTTCAGGTCACACGTCGGCGGAAGGTGATCACGACCGCAACCTCCATCTCTCACTCCAGCGCGCGGAAGCGGTGAAGGCGTACCTCGTCGGTCGCGGCATCTCCGGCGATCGGATCCAGACGGTCGGCTACGGTCCGGACAAACCGATCGGCGACAACAAGACGGAAGACGGCCGCCGGCAAAACCGCCGGATCGAGTTCCATCTCCTAGACACCAGCGGGAAGTAGCTGCGACACGCTGACGTCGAGCTGACTCCGGACGAGCGAGGTCATGCGATCGAGCTCGGTCGGGGTCAGCGCGAGCCGTTCTTGAAGCAGCTTGCGCGTGGTCTCGAACAATTCGTCGCACGACTTCGTGATCCAGCGAGCGGCGGTGGCGCGATGTACCGCGTAGGTCGCGCCGATGTCGTCGATCGAGAGACCCTCGACGTAGCTCATCCGCAACACCGTGCGCAGGCGCGGTTCGAGCTGCCCGACCGCATCTTGAAACGCCTTGCCGAACGCATCCGCGTACTGGCGCTTCAACAGCTCGAGCTCGGGGTTGTTCGTCGAGATGTTGACGAGCGTGCGCGACCAATCCTCGGGCTCGGCGACTTCGCGTTGGCGCTGGCGCGTGCGGCGGACCATCAGTGCCGTGCGCGCGGCCGCGACACCGATCCACGCGCGCAAGGGACCACGGCCCCCGTACTGCGTGAGCCGCGGGACGTTGTCTTCGCCGCCGACGAGCAGGTTCGTGCGCAGCTTCTGCAAGCACTCGTCGATGAAGTCCCGCGCGTTATCGATCGACGCGATCGCGGGCGTGGCCGCGGCGACGAGCTCGCGATCGAAATCCTCGATCGCCTTCGCATCACCCGCGAGGCACGCCTGCGCAAACGCCACGTCCGGCGACAGCTCCATCCGCCTTCGAGATTACAACAGCTGCGATTCGGCGGCGACGATTCCGAGCCCGAGCAAAAAGCCAATCGCTGCTTCGACCCGGGCCCGTCCATGTAGTGCGCTGCGCAACACTTCCGGCAGAAGATCCGCGGTGGCAATGAATAAGAACGTTCCTGCCGAAATCGAGAGCGCGATCCCGGCAATGTCGGTCGTGGCCGCGATGCCGATCAGCGTGCCGAACGCGCCGATCGCCGCCGTCAACTGGACCGCGCCGAGCCACAGGAGTGCCGATTTCTTCGTCATTCCGGCGGCGCGTAACAGTGCGTAGTCGCCGAGCTCTTCGGGCACCTCGTGGACGATCACGGCGAGCGACGTCACGATCCCCAACGGGACGCTGACCACGAACGCCGCCGCGATCGCGATGCCATCGCCGATATTGTGAAGCGCGTCGCTCGCGAGCAAGGTGGCGGGCGAGGCCGGACCCGGCGTCCCGCCACGGCGATGGACATGCGCCGAGAGTAACCATTCGGTCATCGCACCGGCGACGAAGCTCGCGAGCGCCCACACGAGCGCGTTCTTCATGCCGCGGGCCTCGATCGCCTCGGGCAGCACGTCCAAGAGTGCCGCCGCGAGCAACGCGCCCGCCGCGAAGCCGATCAGGCCGGTCTTGCGCCGCTGCAGCCACGCGTCGCTGATGACGCCGCCGATCAGGCCGGCCGCGCCATCGACGACGATCGCGACCGCGATCCAGATCCAGCGCTCGGCCATGTGCGATCATCGTTATAGCCTTGGCAAAGCCGTCCGCCGGTGTGCAGCTGCAACTGATCGTCATCCTCTGGGGATTCACGGCGATCCTCGGCCGCCTGATCTCGATCAGCGCGATCCCGCTGGTCTGGTACCGCGTCGTGATCGTGACGGTCGTGCTGCTCGTCTATCTGCCACTGCGCGGAATGTCGCTGCGCGTGCCGAAACAGTCCGCGCTTCGCTACGCCGGCATCGGTGCGTTGATCGGCATCCACTGGAGCTGCTTCTACCTGTCGGTGAAGTTGGCCGGCGTCGCGACCGGTGTCCTCACGCTGTCGACGGGCGCGTTCTTCACCGCACTGTTCGAGCCAGTGATCTTCAAGCGCCGCGTCCGGATCGCCGAGCTCGTCATCGGTGTCGTGGTGATCGTCGGCGTCGCACTCCTCCTGCAACTCGAGGTCAAGCCCTCGATCGGCGGTTTCGTCGCGGGCATCCTCGCATCGCTGTTCTCGTCGATTTTCGGCGTCTACAACGGCAAGTTCGCACCGCACGAGGAGCCCGAACGCCTCGTGTTGTACGAGCTCGGCGCGGCCGCGATCACGGTCTCGCTCGCATTCATCTTCATCCCCCAGCAGTTCGTCGCGCCGTGGCAGCTCTCGGCCGCGGATTTCGGCTGGCTCGTCGCGCTCGCAGTGGGCTGCACGATCGTCGCGCAGGTCTGGGTCGTCCATCTCCTGCAGCAATCGATCTCGCCGTTCATGGTCGCCGTCGCCACGAACCTCGAGCCCGTGTACGCACTGCTCATGGCCGCGGTGTTGTTTCCCGGCGAAGAACCGCTGCGCCCGCGGTTCTACATCGGTGCCGGACTGATCTTCGCGCTCGTGATCATCACGTCAGCACGGCGCGCACGCGGGACACTAGGGCCTCGGGCGTGAGCGGCTTCAAGATCAGATCGACGTCCGGATCCAGCACGCCGTGATGGCCTAGCTTGTCGTCGGTGTAGCCGGACATGTACAGCACGCGCGTGCGCGGGCGCAGCTCGAGGAAGCGCGTGGCGAGTTGGCGACCACTCAGCTTCGGCATGATCACGTCCGTGAGTAGCAGATCGATCTCGCCTTTGACGTGCGCCGCCACTTCGAGCGCGTGTGCGCCATCGTTCGCCGCGATCACGTCGTAGCCGGCATCGCGCAGCACGCTGCAGATCAGCACGCGCACCTCCGGCTCGTCTTCGACGACGAGGATCCGTCGCTGACCACCATGCCATGCCGTGCTACCGCGCGTGATCGGCAACGCGGGTGACACCTCGGGGCGCGGAATCGTCGGCAGGAACACGCGAAACGTGGAGCCCTGACCGAGCGCGCTATCGACGGTGATCCGCCCGCCGCTCTGCGACACGATGCCCATCACCGTCGAGAGACCGAGGCCCGTGCCCTTGCCGGCTTCCTTCGTCGTGTAGAACGGCTCGAACAAGTGCGGGCGCGAATCGGGATGAATGCCGACGCCGGTATCGCGAATCGCGAGCATCATGAAATCGCCCGAGCGCGTGGTCTCGAGCGTCAACGTGCCGCCGCCCTTCATCGCATCGCGCGCGTTGACCACGAGGTTCATCACGACCTGTTCGACCTGACCGGCATCCGCGAGCACGCACTCGTCGTCGGGCGCGGTGAGAATCCGGAGCTCGATGTCTTCGCCGACGAGCCGGCGGATCATCCCGTCCATCGCCCTCACGGTCGTGCCGAGCTCGATCGGCCGCATCTCGAGCACCTGCCGGCGCGAGAATGCGAGCAGCTGCTTCGTCAGATCCGCGGCGCGTTGGGCGGCGCGATCGATCTGCTCGACGTCCTCGGCCTGGCGCGAGCCACGCGGCAATTGCTTCGCGAGGATCGAGCAGTAGCTGAGGATCACGGTCAGGAGGTTGTTGAAGTCGTGCGCGACGCCACCGGCGAGCCGGCCGAGCGCTTCCATCTTCTGCGCCTGCCGTAGCTCCTCTTCGCGTTGCTTCGATTCGCGCAGATCGTGCTGCACGGTCGCGATCGCGATCGGCGCACCGTCCGAATCGCGGACGAGGAACGTCGAGACCCGGGTGGGTATCGCTTCGCCCGTCTTCTGGTGCTTCATGAGGCCTTCGCCGCGATAGCTGCTGATCTCGCCGATGTTCAACACGCGCTGCACGCCGTCTTCGGTGTAGATCGTGTCGCGCAGGTGATACTCGTGCTGATCGTCGTCGGCGATGCCGAGTAGTGCGCGTCCGGCGCGGTTGATGAACTTGATGTTTCCTTCGAGATCGCAAATCGCCGATCATCTCCGTCGAGTTTTCGATCAGCGAGACGAACGTGGACGACTTGGTCTGCGCGCGTTGCAGCTCCGCGATCAGCTCGGCATTGACGATCGCGATCGCGGCGTGATCGCAGATCGTTCGCGCGAACTGCAGATCGTCCTCGGTAAACGCCGGCGAATTCGGCCGGTACCGCATCAGCGACACCGCCCCCAACCGCCGACCGGGGGCCTCCAGTGGCAACGCCAGATAGCTGTGGATCTGGAGGTCGCGCACGATCGGTTTGAACGACTCTTCGGCGCGGGCGGCGAGCTCTTCGGGATCCGCCTTCGCGATCAACACGGCAGCGCCGGAGCGCGCGGTCTGCGAAGCACGGCTCTCGCCGTACTGATCGAGCTCGCGAACTGCCAACGCGCTGCGCATCTTCGCGGTGGTGTCGTGGTCGTGCGCAGATGCCGCAAATTGCGGCAGCCAGGCATCGGGAGCGGAGAGCGAGACGATGCACGCGTCGCCGATCAGCTCGCACAGCTTGCGCGCGATCGTATCGAGGAGCTCGCGATAATCGGCGGTGTTGTGGGCGAACGCCCGGAACGCTTCCGACAACGCCAACAACCGATCATCCGCCACGATCAAATGATCTACCATCGCGGCATGCCGCGGTACATCGTCGTTCATCACGCTCCGGGCGTGACACCGGAAGAATTCCAGAAGTCCGTGCCGGCCGTGCTCGAGAGCAAGCACGCGCGATTTGTACAGTGCTACGCGAACATGGCAGATGGCCTCGTCGTGAACATCTACGACGCGGATTCCGAGGCTGCCGTGGCCCGCGAGCTCGAGCGAATCGGCTTTCCATTCGACGAGATCAAGGAACAGCAGTTCGCTGCGAGCTTCGCCGACTTACAAAAGATGATGGGCGGCTAATGTTTTTCGGAAAGCGGCCGATAAAGCGCCCGCTCAAGGTCAACGTGTTCGAGCACGCGATGACCCACCAGGGGATGCTCGAGCAGTTGCCGCTGTTTCCGTACTTTGGCCCCGGCGACATCGTACCCACCGCCGCGCTTTCGCTGACCCAGCCGGGCGTGCCGCGCGTTCACTTCTATCATTATAACGACCTGCCAGAGGTCATCCTCTGCATGGCGAGCGAGGGCGGGTTGATCGCGACCGGCCAGCTGTACCTGCAGCAAGGCACGCACGGCGTGACCACGTTTATCCGCCAGCCGGCCGGCGATGAAGGCAAGCATTACCAGCTCTCGCTGATCATCATCCGCATGGCCGAGCACGGCCCGCAGAACGAAGCGTTCGTGCTGCGGTGCCCGCAGTGCAACGAGATCTGCTTTCGCATGGATCGCGATGTCTGGCAGGCGCCCGCGCACGAGCACTATCCAGAGCTCGCGAACATCCGGTTCTATGCGGATGCCGTCGACGAGTTCAACAAAGAGGCACGGCGTTGCCCGAACGATCACGAGCAGCCGCGATTTCCGGCGGAGCTGATGGGCTGGCGTAGATACGTGCAGTACGTCGAGCTCGCGAATCGCGCGCGTCGGGACATGGAGCGTGCGTGGTGGGGTGGCAGCGCGTCATGATCGAGCGAAAGAAGACGCTCAACGTATTTCGCGATGCCAAGGAAGCATGGGGCTCGTACGACGAGTTTCCCGTCGGGCTGCCGGGCGTGGATCCGATGCCGCATCTGTCGCGCAATCGGATCGCGCAGCCGTTCTGGCTCGTGTCCGAGGGCGATCAGGTGCTGATCCAGATGGCGGGCACCGGCCGGATCGAGTTTCGCGATCAGGTGATGACGTTGGTTCCCGGCGACACCGTGTACATCCCGGCGGCGATGCCCACGCGGGTGATTCCGGATGGTGAAAACGTGCAACTCCGGCTCAAGTGCGAGCCCGCGGTGCGAGAAGCCGTCGCGTGGTTTTGCGAATGCGGCGAGCTCGTTCACTCCGTCGAGATCGCACCGGGCGTGGTGCAGGCCGCGTATCTCGCGGCGGTCGAAGCGTTCAATCGATCGGACAGGACCTGCGCGTGCGGTCGCGTCCATCCACTCGCCGACTTGGGGGATATCAAGTGGGCGGACGTCGCGGCAGCGCTTAGCGCTTGATCACGAGCGCGCGCATCGCGTTCGTCGCGTCGATCAACTGGACCGGCGTGTACGGCGGCGATCCGTCATCGTAGTTACGCACCAGACGGAAGCACGTGAACGAGAGCGTGTTCGGGTTGGGATCCCGAAGCTTTCTCGTGACGACACGGATGGGGTGGTGGAACTGCCGGGTCATGTTCGCCTGTAGGAGCAACTGCCGAGCCATCTCTGAAATGCCCGGAATCGGGTCCCCCGGATGGCAAATTCGCGCCATTGGGGCAGCTGGCGGGCTGTTTGTTTCAGACGGCAATGTCAAAGCGACATTCACATGTCGGATCCCGCCGACACGACTACGCGAATTGCCGGGGCCTCCAGACCCTGTGAGACCTGGGAACAGCACGTCCGGAGTCGATTCGCGATCTGAAACAGTTGCGAAGCGAACCAGTCATCACGGGCGCCTAGGCTGCACGCATGCGGTCGCCGGATGAACTGCTCGCGGGCCTGGCGGAGCACATGCGGACGGCGCACGGCCTCGAGGCGATGCTGCAACTCGTCGCCGATACCGCGAGGGAGCTCGTCGATGGTGAACGCGCGAGCGTGCGCATGCTCGACGAGTCGCGTACGCAATTGTTAGTCGCCGCGCGATCGGGGCTCGTGTCGGGCGTGCGCGACGAATTTCGCGTTGGCGAAGGACTTGCCGGCTGGATCGTCGCGAATGGCGAGGCGGTGCTCGTCGAAGATGCCGAACGCGATCCGCGGTTCGTGACGAAGGTCGGCCAGATCGCGCCGCTCGGAGCGTTCGCAGGTGTGCCGCTCGTCGACGTTGCCGGACCGATCGGCGTGTTGTCGGTGAGTGGTCGCGATGCGTTGTTCACGCAGACCGACGTGCGTTGGCTGACCGTGATCGCCGGATTGGCAACGCCGTATCTCGATGTCGCGCGGCTGCATCGCATCTCGATCACCGACGACCTCACGCTCGCGCTCAATCGCCGTGCGCTCGATGCGTTGATCCCGCCGCACGACAACGCCGAGCTCAGCGTCGTGCTCGTCGATATCGATCACTTCAAGGCGATCAACGATCGTCACGGTCATGGCGTCGGCGATGAAGTGCTGCGCACGGTGCCGCGCCTGTTGAAGACGATGCTCCGGCGCGATGACGAGGTCGTGCGGTTGGGCGGCGACGAGTTCCTCATGGTGTTGCGTGGCGTCGATGCCGATGCGGCGCAGGTGATCGCCGAGCGCGCGTGCCAGTGGGTCGCGGGGGCGAGCATCGTCGGCCAGCCGATCACGCTGTCGGCCGGCGTGGCCGAACGGCTCCACGACGAATCGCGCGATCACCTGCTCGAACGTGCGGATCGTGCGCTGTACCGGGCCAAGGAGCTGGGCCGTAATCAGGCGGCGCTCGCTCGGTAGAAGAGCTAAGCTCCCGGGCATGGCCGCCCCGGAAATCGCACCCGATCGGATCTCGGAACTCTTCAAGAAACAGCAGGCGAATCGCGCGGCGGTCAAGCGCACGTCTGCCAACGAACGCATCGCGAAGCTCGAGAAGCTGCGCGAGGCGATCCAGGCGCGCGAATCGAAGATCCGTGAAGCGCTCGCGAAGGACTTTCGCAAGCCGGCGAGCGAAGCCGACATGACGGAAATCTTCCCGGTGCTCGTCGAGATCAAGGACACGATCAAGCACCTGCATCGCTGGATGCGGCCGCACAAGGTCGACACGCCGCTGTCGCTGTTCGGCACGCACTCGGAGCTCGTGTACGAGCCGAAGGGTGTGGTCCTGATCATCGGCCCGTGGAACTACCCGTTCCAGCTGTGCATCGCGCCGGTGATCGCTGCGGTCGCCGCGGGCAATTGCATGATCGTGAAGCCGTCGGAGCTGACGGAGCACACGTCGAAGTTGCTCGTCGAGTTGTTGTCGGACGTGTTTGCCGAGAACGAATGCGCGGTCATCGAAGGCGATGCCACGGAAACCGGAAAGCTGCTCGCGCTGCCGTTCGATCACTTCTTCTTCACGGGGTCTACGCGCGTTGGAAAGATCGTCGCGGAGGCAGCGGCGAAGCACCTCGCGTCGACCACGCTCGAGCTCGGCGGCAAGTCGCCGGCGATCATCGATGACGACGTCGATTTCGATCAGACCGCGCGCCGCCTCGTGTGGGGCAAGTTCGTGAACGCCGGCCAGACCTGCATCGCGCCGGACTACTTGATGGTGTCCGAGGGCAAACAGCAAAAGCTCGTCGATGCGTTGAAGGGCGCGATCGCGGAGCAGTACGGCGCTTCGGAAGATGACCGCAAGAAGACGCCGGATTTGTGCCGGATCATCAACACGCGCAACTTCGATCGGCTATCGGGCATGCTCGATTCGTCGGTGAAGGCCGGCGCGAAGGTCGAGCTCGGCGGCGTGACGGATGCGGCCGAGCGCTACATCGCGCCCACGGTGCTGACGAACGTCAAGCCGGAGCACGCGGTGATGGGCGAAGAGATCTTCGGGCCGATCCTGCCGATCCTCACGTACAAGAGCTTCGACGAGGTCACGCCGTTCATCACCGCGCGCGACAAGCCACTCGCGTTGTACGTGTTCTCGAACGACGAGCATCGGATCGATAAGGTCGTCAACGAGACCACCGCCGGTGGCACCACGATCAACAACACGATCATCCACTTCGTGAACCAGAACCTGCCGTTCGGCGGCGTTGGCGCGAGCGGGCAGGGCAGCTATCACGGGTTCTTCGGCTTCAAGGCGTTCTCGCACGAGCGCGCGGTGCTGCGCCAAGGCCGGATCGATGCGCTGAAGTCGGTCTATCCGCCGTACGGTCCGAAGGTCGCGAACATGATGAAGTGGATGCGCCGGTTGTTCACGTGAGCAGCATCGTCCTCTACGACGGGACGTGCGGGCTCTGTCATCGCAGCGTGAAGTTCATCCTGAATCACGAACGCGATCACGAGCTGACGTTTGCACCGTTGCAGGGGACGACCGCCGCGGACTTGCGGGTGAAGTTTCCAGAGATTCCGACCACGCTCGAATCGGTGGTGTTCGTCGACGACGATCACGTGTGGTTGCGATCGAAGGCGTTCATGCACGTCGCGAAGCACCTGACGCAGCCGTGGCGATGGGGCTACTACGTGCGGTGGTTTCCGGGGTTCATCGCGGATCTCGGCTATCGCCTGATCGCGCGGCTGCGCTATCGGATCTGGGGCCGCGCGGATGAATGCACGCTGCCGTCGCCCGAGCAACGCGCGAGATTCTTGCCTTAGGCAGCTTTGCGAACGGTGACCGCACCGACGCGCACGAGCGCGCCTTCGGGGATCTCGGTCCACGCATCGCGATCGCTGAGCGGCTCGCTCGCGGCCATCGCGACGTGATCGCGCTGTGCCGTGAACAACTGCCGGCCCATGCGATGCGCGTAGAGATGTGCGCCGTCGGAGAACAAGAAGCTCGCGCTGCCGATCGGACCGAGCGCGTGCAACGCATCGACCGCGCGTTGGAGATCGCCATGGCGATCGATCTGGGTCAACAAGAACGAGAACAACTTCTCGCTATCGGTGGTGCCGTGAATTTCGGAAGAGCGCTTGCTGGAGATCTCGAACTTCGTCGTATCGACCGTGCCGTTGTGCGCGAACACGTAGCTGCCGCGCTGGAACGGATGCGTGTTGCGCAGCGACAGCTCGCCGACCGTCTTCTTGCGAATGTGCGCGATGACGAGCTGCGCTTCGCCGGTCTCTTTCGCCCACTGCGGACATAGCGCCGCGCAGGTCGTGCTCTTGTGGATGTCCCAAACTCCATCGCGCGACAGTGCAACACCCCAACCGTCGGCGTGCTCTTTCGAGAGCTCGCGCAGGCAACGCGGTGCTTCGTGCAGGAGATCCTGCACGGCGCCGGCGCCTACGATACCCAACATGCGGCACATGACTTCACAGTATAGAACGGCCAAAAGAAGTCGAATATTCAGACCTGAACAGCCACAAAATACGCAAACGCCGTCAAGCACCGGCATGTAGGCCGCTCTACGGTGTGGGCATGAAACCGACGACGAAAGCGTTCTACGAGGATGCCGTACGGCGTGCTGTAGACCGGATCGCCAAGTCGTTGGACGAAGCGTTGGACTTGCAGGATCTGGCGCGGCTTGCCGCGTTATCCCCCTTGCACTTCCATCACGTGTTTCGCGGCATGGTCGGGGAAACGCCGTTGGAAATGCACCGACGGTTGCGGTTGGAGCGGGCGGCGCAGGAGCTCGAAGGTGATCGGGCGATCACGCAGCTCGCGTTCGATGCCGGTTACGAGACCCATGAAGCGTTCACGCGTGCGTTTCGCAAGGCGTACGCGCATTCGCCATCGGAGTTTCGATCGCGACGGATCGGTCGGATCGAGATTCCCACCAAGAACGGCGTGCATTGGCGGCACGTGAATTTGATCTTTCAAGGAGACACGAACATGGATGCGACGATCGAAACGATGCCCGAGATGTTGGTCGCGACGGTGCGGCACATCGGGCCGTACAACCAGATCAATCAAGCGTTCGGTAAGCTCGATGCGATCGCGGGCCCGGCGGGTTTGTTCGCGGTACCGGGTGTGAAGATCGTCGCGATCTATTACGACGATCCGCAGACCACGCCGGCGGCGGAGCTACGCAGTGATGCCGGCCTCGCGATTCCGGCGGGAACGAACGTGCCGGCTGGCCTGGGCACGGAGAAGCTGGCCGCCGGGCGTTACGCGAAGACGCTGCATCGCGGCCCGTACACCACGATCGGAGATACCTGGTCGCAGCTGATGGGCGGCTGGATCCCGCAGCACGATCTACGGATCGCGAACAACGTGTCGTTCGAGCTGTACTTGAACACGCCGATGAATACGAAGCCCGAGGATCTACTGACCGAGATCTACGTGCCGGTCAGTCAAACTTGAACGTGTATTGAACCGGCAGGCGTCCGGCCTTGCCGATCGATGGCAGCGCGAGCGAGTCGGCGGTATTGCGCAGGCAATCGTCGATGTCTTTCGGCAGTGGCTTGTCCTCGCCATCCGTCATCTGCGGCGTATCGATCACCGTTCCGAGATCCGGATCGCTGACGAGCGTCATGCGCGCCATCGCGGTCTTGTCGGCGGTCTTGCCCTCGAAGCACTTCGCGAATTCCGGGATCGTGGCGTCGAACGTGGACTTCACGGCGGGCGCGATGTCCTCGAGGCGAAGCAGTGGCTCGCCATCGGCCAGGGCGGGCGCCGAACCTTGACCACCGGATGGCAACGAAGGCGGCTTATCGACCGAGCGCTTCAACGACGCGTGGATGTCATCGCCCAGCTTCTTGCGCTCCTCGGGGGAGAGGCGGCGGACTTTTGGCGGTTCGGGCTTCACCGGCGCGACCGCCTGATCGCGCGCGTTGACCAGCTCCGGTGGCGGCGGAGGTAGCGTCTTTTGCTGTTCGTGGTGCCTCCACAGGAGCCCCGCGATGACCAACACGACGACCAACGCGATCAGCACTTTCGAACGCACGCTCGTGTTGGTATGCATTGCCTGCCGTGCCCGCAAGTGACGATGACAACGACAGCCGCAGTAAGCGGGAGATCAAGCGCAGCAAGATGCGTCGTGCCGGCGATCGATCGGCCGACCTCGCGCGGAAGCTGATGGAGCTGCCCGAGACCACGGTCAAGAAGCTCGATGTCGACGAGGCATTGCGGGACGCGATCGATCGCGCGCGGCGAATCGAATCGCACATCGCACGGCGCCGCGCGGAACGGACGCTCGCCGGTGACCTGCGCCGGTTCGAAGACGACCTGCCGGGCCTCGAGGATCAGCTCGAAAAAATCGAGGAGACCGGCAACCCGGACGCCCAGCTCCTCCACCTCGGCGAGCAGTTGCGCACGCAGTTGATCGCGGGTGGCAAGGCCGCGGCGAAGGGCCTTCCGCCCGGCGATGACGCGGAGCTCGAGCGCATGATCAGCGCGGCCCAGAAGGAGCGCGATACCGGCAAGCCGCCGGGCGCGGCGCGTGCGTTATTCCGGCACGTCGTCGAGCGGTTGAAGACGCAGCGAGTAAACGCGCGCTTGGCCGCATCCGAAACCGATGATGCTTAGCGCTTCTTGACCGCGTCGAGGTAGGCGCGGCCGCGCGGCGAAATCTCGTAGCCGACCTCGAAGCTTTGGGTCAGGCCGAGCTTCTTCAGCTTGCGAACATCGGTCTTGAACGGCAGCGTCTCGCGCTTCACCTTCTTCGCGAGTTGCGAGGCGGCGATGCGGGGATGTTTGTCGATCAGCTGGAGCGTCTTCGCGGTCCACTTCGCATCGCGATCCATGCGCGCGAGCTTCGTCTTGATCGTTTGAACATCGTCCGAAGTCAGCGCTGCCTCGAGGGCAAGCTCGACCCGATCGCCATCCCCGCCGTGATGGAGCTGGACCCGATAGATCGGCGTCTTGTCGTCGAGTGGGCCGAGCTCGGCGAGATACGCGACCAGCGCCTCGCGCGTCGTGAAGCCCGCGGCCGTCGAGTCGGTGTCCGTGATCGTACCCACGGTCGTGAGCTCGACCGCATCGACCTCCAACACGCCGATGGGGTGACACCGGTAGCGACCGCCGGTTCTCACGTGCGGCTTCTCCCAGCGTCGATACGTCACGGTGACCGTACCGTCGACCAAGCCGGCATGAAACGGTTTCTTGAACAGCAGCACGCGGCGGCAATCTACCAGTAAGCTTCACGCATGGTTCATGTGGTGTTCGTCGATCGCTCGACTGGAAACTCGATCGGCGAGACCGATCTCGAGCCGACGGCGTTGCCCGAATCATTTGCGGTGGCAACCCAGCTGACGATCGCGGGCAAGCAGTGGTCGGTCGCGAAGGCCGAGCCGCAGACACGTGCGGAGTACACGCGCTCGGGCCAGCTGCGGTTGGAGCTGAATCCGATCGTGATGATGGATCCGCGGCGGATCTTGTTCAGCTTGCCGACGATCGAGAACACGCAGCCGGCGTTGGTGCCCGGCGATGCGTCGAACGCGCTCGATCTGCACGAAGATTCGTGGCGGCAGATCGAGGTGATCGATCCGAAGTACCGCGCGCTGATCGAGCGCGAGCGCGACGAGATTCATCTCGTGATCTCCGAGCGACAAGGCGCGGGGTTCACGCGGATCCACGTGCGCGAGGCGATTCCGGATCCGGTGAGCATCCCGGATGATCTGCCGGGCAAGCGCCGGCCACTCGCGATCGGCGGGATGATCGTCGTCGACGGCTTCGCGATCGGCGAGATCTACGGGCGGAGCAAGGGCGGCGTGATCAGCGAGCTGTGCGCGACGGATGCCGCCGCACTCGCGCCGATCGCGGAACGTCATGGGCTGGTCCTCGTCGATTGGACGCGCGACTAATGAGGGGACGGTCTGAAGTTAGGGAAGTTCGATCGCGTAACAGCGTGCAATCGCTACTGCATGGGGACGGTCTGAAGTTAGGGAAGTTGGAAGAAACCTCCAACTTCCCTAACTTCAGACCGTCCCCGCAGTCGAAGAGATCTGGGAGGTTAGGCAATTGAACTTCCCTAACTTCAGACCGTCCCCTCTTTGCCTTGCGGTGCTCGTCGCGTGTCATTCACCGGAGCTGGTGAATGCACTCGAGCGCGGCGACGTTGGTGCGGCCAACGCGCTGTTGGATCGCCACGCAGATTTGAAAGCCGAGGATCAGTACGGCAACAGCGCACTCATGCTCGCTACGTGGCACGGCGATGCCGCACTCGTGAAGCGATTGATCGCTGCGGGTGCGGACGTCAATCACTCGAACGAATTCGGCGCCACCGCACTGCACTGGGCGATCGATGACACCGAGAAGGTCAAAGCGCTGCTCGATGCCGGCGCCGATCCGAACGCCCAGGATCAGACCGAGACCGCGCCGATCACGCTCGCCGCCGAACGCGAGGCGAACACCGAGGTCGTCACGTTGATGATGGAGCACGGCGCGGATGCCAAGCTCGTCGGCGACCGGATCGGCGGCGATGCGGCCACGATTCCCGCGCTGATCGATCACGGCGCCTCGCCGAAGCATGCGCTGTTGTTCGCTGCGATCAGCGGGCACACCGACTCGGCAAAGGTCTTGCTCGATTGGCACGTCGATCCGAACTTCACCGGTGCGCTCGGGATGACCACGCTGATGTGGGCGTCGCAGATGGGCTACACCGATCTCGTTCGCCTACTGCTCGCACGTGGCGCGAATCCGAATATCGTCGAGTCGCTCAACAAGTCGACCGCGCTGATGCAAGCGGCGTCGTCGGATCGCGCATCCGTCGAGCTCGTGCAAGCGTTGCTCGACGCGCATGCGGACGTGACGATCGCCGACGAGGAAGGCGCGACTGCGCTGACCTGGGCGTTGCGGCGCGGGAATCCCGAGGTGGTCGCGGCGATCGCGGCTCACGTCACGAACGCTCGACCGGGGCCGATGCGCCGGCCGGTCGGCACGCTCCAACCGGCGCCGGATCCGATCACCGCGATGCAACGCGCACTGCCGGTGCTCCAGAAAGCCGGGCCCACGTGGCTCGCGAGCGCTGGCTGTCCATCGTGCCATCACAACGCGCTACCGCAGATGGCGCTCGCACATGCGGCACCGTTCGTCGCGATCGACAAACCCGCGATCGCGAAGCAGACGGATTACACGTCGCGGTTCTTCACGCGGTTTCGCGAGCGCCACCTCGAAGGTCGCGGGATCGACGACATCGTCGAGGCTGGCTATTTGTTGTTCGGGCTCGCGGCGTCGAATCACGCGCCCGACGACACCACGGCCGCACTCGCGCGGTACCTCGAGCTCCAACAATCGCCCGATGGTCGATTCGCCGCGCAGATGCAACGCCAACCGGCCGACGGCAGCGATGTCGCGCTCACCGCGATCACGATCCGCGTGCTGCAGAAATATGCGAACGCTCCACAGCGCATCGCACGCGCACGCGAATACCTCGAGAAGCTCGCGCCGGTGACGAACGAGGACATCTGCTATCGCATGCTCGGCCTGCACTGGGCCGGCGCAGTGATCGATCCGAAACCGCTGCTCGATCGCCAACGCCCCGATGGCAGCTGGTCGCAAACCGATGGCCTGCCCGGCGATGTCTACGCGACCGCACAAGCCGTGGTCGCGTTGCGCGAGGCCGCGAATGTTCCCGCTGCGGATCTCGATCGGGCGAAGCAATTTCTGCTCTCGCATCAATACGCGGATGGCAGTTGGTTCCTCGCATCGCGCGCGTTGCGGTTCCAACCGTTCATCGACAGCGGCATGCCGCATGGGCGAAGTCAGTACAGTTCGATCATCGCGACGTCGTGGGCGGTCATGGCACTGGCTGATTTGTCACCCGCGGTAGACGTCCGGTAACTGCGCAGTGCACGCGGTTGCGCATCACGCGATCGCGAACACGCAGTACAGGAGCGGTTAGAAAAACGTCGTCGGAAATCGCTTGGCGATCGGGTTTCATGCTCGCCATGAAGCACGTCGCAGCTCTCCTGTTCCTTGTCGCTTGCGGTGGTGGTGGTTCGAGCCCGAACAACGGCGGTGGTGGAGATGACGATGGTTCCAACGGCACCACGCCCGATGCGGCGAAGCCCGCGGCGCAGATGTTGAAGTTCTCCGGTGTCACGCAAGAGAACACGCAAAGCGGTGCGACGCCGCTCGCGGGCGTGACGATGGCGCTGTACGCGAACGGCAGCGATAGCTCGCCGCTCGGCATGGCCACGTCCGATGCCTCGGGCAACTACTCGTTCTCGGTCGACGATCACGGCGCCGCGATCGATGGCTACATGAAGGCGTCGAAGTCCGGGTACGTCGACAACTTCATCTATCCCGCGGCGGCGTTCTCGACCGATCAAACGGCGGCGAACGCGAACCTCGTGACGACCGACAACTTCAACTACCTCGGCCTCCTCGGTTCGCAGCAGAGCGGCAAGGGCTTGGTCGTCGTCGAGATCCTCGATTCGAGCGATCAGTCGGTCGCCGGCGCCACGCTGTCGAGCATGCCGGCCGCGGGCTCGGTGAAGTACATGGACAACGGCATTCCGACGGGCACGAGCGGCACGGATACCGATGGCGCGGCGTTCTTGTTCAACGTCCCTCCGGGCTCGGTCACGATCAGCGCGGCGAAGTCCGGGATGACGTTCAAGTCGCACGCGTTGACCGCACACGCGGACGCGTTCACGACGACGGTCATCGGCCAGTAACGCGGATCCGCATCCAGTACGTGCGCGCCGAATTCGCCGGCACCCAGCCGCGCGCTTCGGTGTTGATCGTGCCCGCGGTGCCGTAGAACGGCTCGATGCACACGAACGGCTTGCCGGGCTGCGACCAGAATTGAAGGTGGCGCAGCACCGGATCCGCAGTGATCTCGAGCGCGAGCGCGGGCCAGTGCGAGATGCCGTCCGTCGGTGCGACCTCGCCGAAATCGAACTCGCTCGCATCGGTGAAGCCTTCGCGGACGGCCGGCTTGTCGGTGCAGTTGAAGTACGGATGCCAGCCGGGTGACACGGGCACCTTCAAGCCGCCGGCGCTGACCGTGAGCTCGAGCTGGACGCCGTCGGGCAACACCAAGATCCGGTGCGTCGCCGTGAAGTCGTAGGGGAATTGCGCGCGCGTTTCGTCGTCGCAATCGAGGCGCATCGTCAGTGTGGCCTTCGAGCGATCGGTCACGCGCCACGCCTTGTTTCGCGCGAAGCCGTGCTGCTTCATCTTCGTGCCGGTCAGGACGAACGTCTCGTCTTTCAGCTTGCCGGCGAACGGAAACAGCAGCGGGACGCCGCCGCGCACGTTCTTCGTCGGATCGTCGAGCGTGGTGCGATCAAGATACAACACGTCGCGATTACCAACACGCAAGCCGGTGACGATCGCGCCGCGTTCGGGCACCACGTCGACGGCTACATCCCCACTCGTCAGCGTTTCCATCGCGATCAATATGCCAGATCGACGACGATCGGATCGTGATCGGACGGCCGGCCTTCGAGGTGGAGCACCTGCGGATTCGATGGCGCGAGGCCATTGCCCGCGAACCAATCGAGGTGAGCTGCCACGACGCCGTTCCAGGGCCGGAGGCGCCGGACGAGCCAGCGCGTCATCATCCCGCCGACCGCCTTCTTCACCTTTTCGACGGCGTATTCGGTGTTGAAGTCGTAGCGCATGGTGCCGCCGCCGCGCGCGTTGAAACCGTCGACGCGTAAGCCACGCTGGGCGAGCAATTCGAAGATCGGTTGCTCGTAACGCTTCTCGGGCGTCAGGTAGTTATCGACGGTGCCGCGGAATCCGGTGACGAACAGCTTGTGGCAGATATCGCGCACGAGCCGAAACGTCGACGAGTATTGATACGTGGTTGTGTTGAGATCGCCGCCGAGCAACATCGGTGCGCCGAGCTTGGCGGCTTCGTCGAGGATCGCCGCCAGTTGGATCGTGCGTTGCGGCGAGTCCGCGTTCGAATCGAGGTGCGCTTGCGCGAACGTGATCGGGCCGTGGACGTGTTGGATCTGCGCGACCGCGGCACGCTTGCGCCCGAGGCGTTTCTCCGACGAGGAAAACTTGTCGCGCACCGCGGGCACGTCCGCGTTCACGGCCTTCACGAACGGCGCGCGCGACAGGATCGCGTTGCCGGCGAGCGCCAACGTCGAGGCGAGACCTTGCTCGTTCTCGCCGAAATCATCCTCGAGCGCGACGTACGAGACCGCGAACGCGTAGCCCATGCCGAGCGCTGCCGCGAGCTCCTTCGCGACGTGCTTGTTGTTGGATCGGCCCATGCCGTTGTCGACTTCGGAGAGCAGCAGCACGTCCGCGCGCGACAGCTCGGGATGCGTCTTGAGCGCGGTGATCAGCGCGTCGAGGTTCGTCCCGCGCTGGATGTTCCACGCGGCCACGCGAAACGTCTCGGCGAGTGGCTTCGCATCGGGCGCGTCGACGACCTCCAGGCCATCGAGCACGGTCTCGACGTCAGGGCCGATCCGTTGCCACAGCGGGCTCGCGAGCAGTTGCTTGCGCGTCTTGATCGCGCGCAGCTCGTCGAAGTACGGCGCGAGCCCGTGGTTCACGCACGCAGCATAGACCGGCGACGGCGCACGACCAACACACCCGCGACCATCAGCAATCCACCGAGCGATCCATTGCCGCTCGCGTTGCATCCGCCACCGTCGCTCTTCGTACCGTCTTGCGTGTCGCTGCCGGTGCCACCGCCGGTATCGCCACCGCCCGTCGTGTCCGAGCCCGTGTCGCTGCCGCTGCCCGTCGTCGCGCCGACGACCGGCACGTATTGATCGACGAACGCGATCTCCGCCGCGACCGACGTGAACAGGTCCCAGCCCTGCGAACACTTGTTGCCTGTGCCGCCCGACGTGATGCCCGCGACCTCGCCGTTCACGAATGCGGGGCCACCGCTATCGCCGTAACAGCTCGTGTTGCCATCGTGCGCGTTGAAGCAGAGCAGGTTGTCGTTCGACACCGTCGCGTCCATCGCCATCGCGCAATCGATCGTCGGCGTGTCGAGCTTGCGCAACGTCCCGGCGCCGTTCCCGTTGTCATCGGCATCGCCGTAACCGACCTGCGTGACCATCGTGCCGAACGCGACGGTCGGGCGATGCACGGGCGTCGGTGTGCGATCGGTGATCGAGGTCGCGAGCTTGATCACCGCGATGTCGTTGTCCCAATCGTTCTCGTTGTAGCCCGGGTTGAAGTGGACCTCGCTGACGGCGACGGCGGTGCCGGTCGTGCCGCTGTTGATGTCGTCGGCGTCGAACCGGATGTGGAGCACCGCCGGCGTCTCCTCCGATTCACCGGTCACGCAGTGCGCGGCGGTGAGCACCCAGTCCTTGTCGATCAAGGTGCCGGTACAGAACCAATTGCCGGGCGTCTCCTCGAGGTCGACCACGGTCTTGTAGGTCGCCGTCGACGCGTCCTCGCCGCCGATGATCGGTTGAGTCGCGGTCGCGGTTTCGACGGCGCAGCCCGTCAGGAGGAGGAACAGCAGTGCGCGCATGGGGCGAGATGTAGCAACCGGCGCGCCGTCGCAGATCCCTGCAGTTTCGGCCATCGACGATCGTGCAGCTTCGCGAGTCGTGCACCGCACTGCACGATCATCGAGGTGTCGACTTCCCAGTGGCAGACCCAGTTGCCGGCCAGGAGCTGATTAGAAAATTGCGATCTCGGGCGGTAGGTCGAGATTCACGTCACGCCCGACCTGCAAGCCCAGCCGCTTCAACGCCGGCATGCCGCGTAACCCGCGCAACGGTTCGAGCGTCGCATGCGTGAAGCCGTTGCCGTTCATCTCGAGGTGCTCGAGCACGGGCCATCGCGCTGCCGCGAACGCGACCATCACCTCGCGTGTCAGCTGATTGTTGACGAGCCACATCTCGACGAGCTTCGGCATGATTGCCGTCGCGAGGGACGACGCGGCATTGCCGAGCTCCGCGATCGACAGATCGAGCGAACGCAACTGGGGTGCTTCACGCAATGCCGCGATGCCCGAGCTCACCGCGTTCTGGCGCAGGCTCAACACCTCGAGTGTCTGCACGAGACGCGAGCTGAGCAGCGAGCCCGCACCCGCCGCCGTCACGCCCGTACGTTGCAGCCACAAGCTATGCAACTTCGTCGGATTGGCGGCGATCAACGCGGCCACGCCGGCATCGCCGAACCGCGAGACATCGCGCAGGACGAGCTCGCGCAACTCCGGTAGACCGCGCCGGGCGAGCGCCGCGAACCCGACCTCGGTCAGGCGCGGGGCTTCGGCCATGCGGCGCCGCGTCGCCGAGGTTCGCGGAACCGCCCACGCCGAGAACGTATGCAGCGCCGGAAGCCACGGTGCGGTCGCGAGCTGCGCGGCACCGGCGTCGTCGAGCTGACAGCCGACGATCAACCGCTTGGGTGCGAGTGGCGCCGCCGCGATTTCGGCCCACACCTCCGGTGCGATGATCCGGTTTTGCTCGTCGAACAACACGAGCTCGCGTACGTGTTGGAGCTCGGACGCCGCGGCGAGTGGCGCGAACTGCGTATCCTCGACGACGACTCGCGTGATCGGATACCGCGCGATCACGTGACGCACGGCCGCGAGCCGTTCCGCCGAGCCACGTAGCTGGACCGGGAAGCCGCGATCGAATTCGATCCACAACTTCGTACCGAGCTCCTGCCGCCACGCGTCTTCGACCTGCCGAGTATCCGGATCCCATTGGCGAAGCAGGCGATATTGGATGTACTGCCCGCGCGGATCGCCGCGCTCGAGCAGCGCATCGGCATAGAGCATGCGCGGGGCGTCGTCGTCGGGATTCGCCCGAATCGCCGCGAGCAAGTCCTCCTCGTGCACGATACAATCCTAGCGTGCGCCACGCCGTGATCGCGATCCTTGCTGCATGCAGTAACGATCCCAAACCGTCCGCGCACCCGTTCAGCTCGGACGGCACCCACCTCCGCGACGACCAAGGCCGGATCGTGCTGTTGCGTGGCGTGAACGCGCGCGTCGATGGCGTATTCGACGTGACGTTCGACGACGGCCGCACCGCGCTCGAACCGATTCCCGCGCTCGACAACTCGGACTGCCAACGGATGCGCCAGCTCGGCCTCGACTTCTTGCGCCTGCCGATCAACTGGTCCGCGATCGAGCCGACCGAGGGCACGTACGACCAGCAATACCTCGCGCGCGTCGACGATGCCGTGCAATGCGCGGCGCGGGCGGGCGTGGTCGTGATGATCGATCTCCATCAAGACGCGTACTCGAAAGAGATCGGCGAAGACGGCGCACCGCTGTGGGCGATCGATCCGGCACCGGCGCAGCTCCTCCAAGGTCCGTTGACAGATCTCGGCGATCGCCGGACGAGCGCGCAGGTCAACAACGCGTTCGACACGTTCTTCGGCGCCGATGCGACGCTGCGGACGAAGTTCTACGCGGTGCTCGATCTCGTCGCCGCGCAGTGGGCGAACGATCCGGCCGTGATCGGGTTCGAGCTGTTCAACGAGCCGCCGGTCGGCGACACGCTCGTCACGCCGTTCTCCGAAGAGGCCGCGCAACACGTTCACGATCACGCGCCCGACAAGCTCGTGATGTTCGAGCCGAGTGCCACGCGCAACCTGTTCGACTTCGCGCCGAAATCGGATCACGTGTTTCCCGTCGAGAACGCGGTCTACGCGCCGCACGTCTACACGTACGTATTCTCGTCGACGCCGGTCGCGTTTACCGCCGATGATCTCGAGAGCAGTGTCGCGAATGCACGCCTCGAAGCGACCTCGTGGGGCACGCCACTCATGATCGGCGAGTACGGCATCGGGCCCACGCAACCGAACGCGGATCTATGGATGCAGACCCAAGCCACGCTCCACGATCGCTATCTCGCGAGTGATGCGTTCTGGGTGTGGAAGGAAGAATCGCAGGGTGCGTGGGGCGTGTTCGATAACAACGGCGATACCTGGACCGAGCGGCCGCAAGTCGTCGCGTGGCTCTCGCGCGTTCACGCCGCTCGGATCGCTGGCGATGTCACCGCGAACGAATCCACGCCGACCACGCTGCACCTCGAGACGCACGGCAGCAGTACGCCGCATTCGATCTACACGCCGGGCGAGTTCACGGCGACGTGCAATGGCTCCACGATCAGCGCCACGCGCGATGCCGCGACCGGGCTCGTCGAGCTGCCGTGCGATGGCGTCCTAGACGTTAGCAGCGGCGCGCTCTAGATCCGCGATCACGATCTTCTGCATCTTCAGCATCGCCTGCTGCGCTCGTTGTGCGACGCCGGCATCCTTGTTCGTGAGCAGCTCCATCAAGCGATCCGGAATGATCTGCCACGACAGACCGAACTTGTCGGTGAGCCAGCCGCAGCGCGATTCGGTGCCGCCTTCCGCGAGGAACCGCGACCACAGTGCGTCGACCTCGTCCTGGGTCTTCACGCTGACGTAGATCGAGACCGCCGGCGTGAGCTTGAACATCGGGCCGCCGTTGAATGCGACGAACCGCTGACCGTTGATCTCGAACGAGGCGCCGCCGCTCATCGGGCTCAGCTTGCCGTCGAAGATCTTGCAGTACAGGGTCGCTGCTTCGAGAGCGTTGTCGTTGAACCACAGGAACGTCGTCAGTTTGTTCGTCATGTCCCTAGGTCGGAGCCCATCACGTTTTCTCGACATCATCGAGCATCGCCGCGATATAACTGACAAATGAGGTGGTTGCTCCTCGTGCTGGTTGCCTGCGGCTCGCCCTCGCGAGGCGATGACGACCAGGTCACGCCGGATGCGGCGCCGCAAGGCTCGGGCACGGCGGATATCTGTTACGCACCGAGCGAGCAGGGCATGGTCACGCCGGGTGCGTCGACGGTGCAGGATTGCGCGATCTGGAACAGCCTCGACGAGATGAAGAATCAGGTGCTGGTGACGCGCAACCTGACGTCGCTGTCGATGATGTTCGATTCGCCCGTGCTGTTCGCAGGCACGGTGACGGATGGCAGCGTGGATCTGACGTACACGCATCTGCACGACTTCGAAGATGGTTGTAAGTGGCGCGCGACGGAGAAGCTCGTCGGCACGCTCGACGAAGGCACGTGCAAGTTGAGCCTGACCTACACCTATCGCGAGATGGTGGAAGACATGCAGGGCGAGCCATCGTGTGCGACGCCGTGCGCGGCGGATGGATCGTTCGCGCTCGACATCACGCCGATCATCGAGTGAAAACCCGAGCCTGAGCCTCAGCCCGAGCCCGAGCCTATTCCGGGAAACCGGCGCCGCGGCGCGCCGATAACGTTCGCATGAGCGAATTCGAACACGAGCGAATGCAGGTATACCGGACGGCTATCGAGTTTCTCGTGCTCGCGGATGCAACGGCGGCAGCGCTTCCAAGAGGACGTGCGTATCTCGCCGATCAGTTGCGTCGGGCGGCAAGCTCGATCTCGCTCAATATCGCCGAGGGCGCGGGCGAGTTCTCTCCGCCGGACAAAGCTCGCTTCTATCGTATCGCGCGTCGATCAGCGACCGAGTCTGCCGCGATCATCGACGCGTGTCGGGTATTGGGTCTCGCGAACGACGAATCGGTCGCGACGTCGCGAGAGCTCCTGCTACGAGTCGTCGCGATGTTGACGGCGCTCGTGAAAACGCTTTCGGGCTGAGGCTCGGGCTCGGTCATTCGTTGAGCGTCTTGTGGACCATCTGGATGCAGATGGATCCCTCGCCGACCGCACTCGCCACGCGCTTCACGCTGTTCGATCGCACATCTCCGACCGCAAACACACCCGGTAGGCTCGTCTCGAATACGTAGGGCGCCCGCGACATCGGCCAGTTCGCTTGCTGCAGATCTTCACGCGACAGATCCGTGCCCGCCTTGATGAAGCCCTTGTCATCGATGCACACGCAGCCATCGAGCCACTCCGTGTTCGGCGACGCACCGGTCATCATGAACACGTGCTGGATCGGCTTCGTCACGCGCTCGCCAGTTTCCTTGCGCAGCCACGTCACCTGCTGCAGATCGCGCTCGCCGTGCAGCTCGACGATTTCGGTCTCGACGAGCAGCTCGATGTTCGGCGTGTCTTCGATCCGCGCGATCAGGTAGCGCGACATCGTGTCCGACAGCCCGCGCCCACGCACCAGGATGTGGACCTTCTTCGCCGTGCGCGACAGGAACACCGCCGCTTGGCCCGCGGAGTTCGCGCCACCGACGATGCACACGTCCTCGGCTCCACACATCCGCGCTTCGACGGCCGTGGCCGAGTAGTAGATGCCGTTGCCTTCGAACTTCGCCAGGTTCGGAATCTTCTCGGGCTTGTGATACCGAGCGCCCGTCGCGATCACGACCGAGCGCGCGAGCACCGACCGATGCCCGAGCACGACGCGGTAGGGCCGCTTGTCGCAATCGAGCTTCGTCGCGACTTGCGAGATCGCGATCTCGGTCCCGAACTTTTCGGCTTGGGACCACGCGCGTTCGGCGAGCTCTTGACCCGAGATGCCGGTCGGGAAGCCGAGATAGTTCTCGATCTTCGACGACGATCCGGCTTGGCCACCGGCCGCGAGCGATTCGATCACGAGCACGTCGAGGCCTTCGGAGCCACCGTAGATCGCGGCCGCGAGGCCTGCGGGACCAGCACCGACGACGACGACATCACGGACGTGTGCTTCGTCGAGCTTCGGCACCATGCCGAGACATTCGGCGAGCTCTTGGTTGGTCGGGTTCTTGAGAACGCGCCAGCCGAGACAGATCACGACCGGTACGTCATCGATCGAGATGCCGAACTGATCGAGCAGCGGCTGTGCTGCGGGATCCGATTCGACATCGATCGTCTCGTGCGGTTGCGAGTTGCGCGTCAGGAACTGCTGCACGCGCAGCGTGTCCGACGAATGCCGCGAACCGACGAGCACCACGCCACCACCCATGCTCATGAGGTTGGTGTGGCGCAGGATGAACGCGCGCATCACCTTGTCGCCGAGCTGACTACTGCGGGAGACGAGCTGGCGCATCGTCGAGCGATCGACCTCGAGCACGCGCGCCGTGGTCTTGGCCCGCACGCGCGCGAGCGAGTTCGCACCCGCGAGCAGGTTCATCTCGCCCGTGAATTGACCGTGCGAGAGCACCGCGAACGGTTCCTCGCGCTTCGCCCGCGGACTGACGACCTCGATCTCGCCCTCGAGGATGACGAACCACTTCGTCGACCGTTCGCCTTGGTCGTAGAGGATCTCGCCGGCGTGCAACGCGCGCTCGTGCGAGCACGATTCGACGAGCTTGATCTCCGAATCCTCGAGGACCGGGAACGCTTGATCACTCACTGAGGAACCGATCGTCCACGTAGCACCACGACCAGTTTTCACCGACCTCGACCGACGTGATGATCGGGTGCTTCGTGTGGTGGTAGTGCGCGGTCGCGTGCTTGTTCGGCGAGCTATCGCAACAGCCGATGTGACCGCACTCGAGGCATTCCCGGAGGTGGACCCACCAGCCGCCGATCTTCAGGCAGTCCTCGCAACCGGGCGCCGGCCGCTTCACGTGATGGATCTTGATGGCCGGCACGTGCTCGCACGGCGCGGTCAGGTCGATGTTGGCTGCCACCGGCGGACGATAGACGGGTTCGGGAGGCCCGGCTACTCGAGCCACGCTGGCAGATCGATTAGCCAGCGGTGTGGACGGGAGTTTGCACACTTGCACCTCGCCAATCGTCCGTGACATTGGCGCGACAAACGCAATTGGCCACGGTCATGCGCCGGGTGGCCTTTTTACTTCTGGTTTGTGCAGCTAGCTGCACGTCGTCGGACGATGACTTCAACATGGACGACGTGACCGAGCTCGGCACGGGCGGTCCGGTCGGCAAAGAGGATTCGGCGGGCGTTGCTTCGCTCCCGGTCCAGGACTACGCGGATACCGCCGCGTGGGTCGTGAAGAACCAGTGGGAAGACACCACGACGGCAGCCGCGAAGGCCGCGGGCATCGCGTGGCCGGCCAACTCGGGCCTCAACTGGGATGAAAAGTTCTCGCTGTGGGTCGGCTCGTTCGAGCGCATCAAGTCGCAAGACGCGTGGTTCGATACGGTCAAGGTCTCGACGCCGTTCGGCAAGACCGTGGATGGCCCGAAGGTCGATTGCGCGGACCTGTCGCTGCTCCTGCGGATCTCGTTCGCGGCGTGGTACCAGCTGCCGGTCGTGCTCGTCGGTTACGACGACAACGGCTCGAAGATCTACTTCGGTCACTTCGGCGTGCGCACGGCGACCGGCAAGTGGAGCGACGCGCCGGCGTTTGCTCAATACAAGGACTACTCGGCCGAGACGCCCGCGCAGTACGGCGCGAATTGGCCGCAGGACACCGTGCTGCGGACGCGTGGCGTGTCGCAAGGCGATCAGCTGCCGTGGCTCGGCGCGAACGCGCGCGAAGGTGCCTTCCTCGACGAGATTCACCTCAACAAGCGCGCCGCGCGCCTCGTGCTGTTCGCGCAGGCGTATCTCGGCTCGCACAACATGGTCGACTCGTTGAACACGTACAACCTGGTGCCGGAATCGGTGAAGCCGGGCGACGTGCTGATGTTCGCGCGCTCGCCGCGGGTCGATGGTCACACGACGATCGTCACCCGCGTCGCGCATCCGTCGGAAGGTCGGATGTCGATCGAAGCGATCTACGGCAACGATCCGCCGGCGCAACCCGCGTGGCAGGACCCGGCCGCATCGCGCTCGCTGTTCACGGATAACGAAGGTGGCGGCCCGGTGCTCAACACGCCGTACGGTGGCACCACGCTGTACTCGCACTTGAACGGTGGCCTGAAGCGGTTCCGCGTCGCGAAGGTCAAGTCGGGCAAGTGGATCAACACGTGGATGAACTCTGACGAGTCGAGCTGGATCAACGATACCGATTACGACGCGATCGGCGCGCGCCCGGCGACGTTCGACAAGCTCCTCGGCGATGCGGATCCGGAAGTTCAACGCGACCAGATCCTCTCGGTGATCGCCGAGAAGCGCACGTACCTCCACGACCACCCGGCGTCGTGTGCGGCGCGCACCGGTCGCGAAGACGCGTTCACCCAGCTCTACACGCTGATGTCGGACTCGTTCGGCATGGACAAGACCGCCGTCGACAACATGTATCGCACGTCGATCGACGACTACATCTTCGCGCCGCTCGACTACTCGAAGTCGCGTACGTGCTGCTGGAACCGCACGACGTCGAACATGTACGCGGTGATCGCGGCGTACACGGCGTCGAAGCAGACCGGCGGTTGCGTCGCCCCCGACGTGTTCATGCTGAAGGCGAACTCGTACAACCCGTTCGCGGCCTACGCGACCTCGTCGGGTCACGGCGCCGAGTGGCTCCCCTGGACCGAGGACGAATCGTGCGCGGCCGATGGCGCGACCGACGACGTCCAGCTCGCGACGCAGATCACGCCCTGGTGTTCTCTGACCGCGAATCAGCCGACGCACTGATATCATCCGCGCATGCGGAAACTGTTGTTGGTGGTGGCGCTGGTCGGGTGCGGCGGGGATGACAATAATCGAAAGATCGCGGACGCCCCGGCCGTGCCGCCGGACGAGCATTGGGACATCGACGGTCAGAGCGGGCCGCAGGTCACGGTCAAGCTGATCGGCACCGATGGCCAACCGTTCGCCGGTGCCACCGCGTACTTCACCGGTCCGGATCTCACGACCACGCTCGCCACGAAGCTGACCGACAGCACGGGCACCGCGGGGGCGGAGATGCCGAACGGCGGCTACGTCACGCTGATCGTGCCGACGACGATCTCGTCGACCCAAGAGATCATCACGTGGGGCGACGTGAAGTCGAACGACAAGCTCGTCTACGACGCGACGGTCGCGCCGACCTCGACGGTGACCTTCACGCTACCGCGCGCCGGCAATGCGGCCGCGTATCGGATCGTGAGTGGTTGTGGCACCACCGATATTCCGCAGCCCGCGGCGGGCATTCCGTTCGTCGCGACGGCGACGTTCAGCTGTGCGGGCCCGGTCGATCTGACCGTGGAATCGCTGTCGGCGGCTGGTGGTCCGGTCAACGCGTACTTCTACGTGACGGGCCAAGCGATCGTCGATCAATCGCAGGTCAATTTGTCGGCGAACACGTACGTGACGATGGCGCGTCGCTCGTATTCGTTCACGAATAACGTGCTGGGAACGTCGATCAACTGGATCGATCAATTCTCGACGGCAACCGGTGCGGTGTTCGCGCAGAGCGGGACGAGCTCGGCCGCCAATCCGTCCGGTGATGCATCATCGATCGCGGTGTTTCCGACGGGCGGGCAAGACCTCGTCGAGATGAGCCAGGCCAATGGCACGCTCGGCACGCGGCTCGTCTTGAATTGGGCCGCCGCCGCACCGTCGCCGTTCACGCTCGATTGGGGCGCGTCGATCACGGCAGACTTCACGACCGCACCGGACTTCGACGTCGCCGGGCATGCCGTGAACTGGGCGGCGACGTCGACCGGACAAAGTGTCGACTTCAGCGAGACCGAGCTGCGCGTCACGCGTGGCACCGCGTCGTGGTTGTGGCTCGCGTTCAATGCGCGGTCGACGCAGACGCTGTTCCCGGTCCTGCCGGATGCGGGCGCCACGTTCGTGCCGGTGATGACCGATACCGTGGTGCCACTCCGCACGGCGATGATTCACGTCGTCGGTGGTTACGACGGGGTTCGGAATAACGTGGCAAACTCGTTCCTGTTACCCACGGGCGCGACTGGAACGAACGCTGCCTCCCTGATCATTCGTCGCGAATAGTGACGGCCTGCTACGATCTGCGTGATGCGGATCGTGTGGGTGCTCGCGTTACTCGGCGCTTGTGTCGACGAGAACAAGAACGAGTGGCGCGCCACCGCGAGCTGCACGATCCACGCATCCGCCGGCGAGGAGTGCTTCGAGTACGACCTTACCGCTCCCGCACAACGCGACTCGCTGAGCGCGCAGTGCATGGGCCAGTGGCGCGAGGACGACTCGTGCGAGACCGATAATCGGATCGCCGGCTGCGAGCTCGATGCCCAGCTACTGCACGGCTCGTATATCTACGCCGGCTACACCGACGTCCTGGGCTTCTCGACGGAGTGCAAGGCCAAGGGCGGCCACTACGACGGACCGTGATCAGCGCTTGATCGTTCGAAGACGATCTTTGTTCAGCTTCAGCGCTACGCCCGCGTTGCGATCGGCGATTTCGGTGACGCGATACTCGGCCGCCGTGCCATAGATCTGCGCGATCTCCGACGGGGAGAGGCCATACGTGTCCTCGAGCCACGCCGCCATGTTGGCAGTCGCCGCCTTCAACGCGTCGTCGAGCGAACCGCGGTAGCCGAGCGCCATCACGTGCGTTCCATTCTCGACGCGCGGCGCCGGCAGGTGCTTGCCGGGGATCACGTCGACTTGAACTTCGACATCGAGCGAGGTCTCGAGCGCGTTGCCCGTCGTCTCGCCATCACCTTGCGCCGCATGGCCGTCGCCGAAGTAGAGCAGGGCGCCGGGATTCACGACCGGCAGATACACGGTCGAGCCTTCGACGATTTCGTTGAAGTCCATGTTGCCACCGAACTCGCCCGAATCTCCGACGGGCGGCGGTGCTTGGCCCGCGGGATGCGTGGCGGTGGCGATGCAACCGAGCATCGGCTTCAGCGGCACCGTGTACGTGGTGAGGTGCTTGCCCGGTAGCGACGACGTGCCGATCATCTTCTGGCGATCGAGCTTCCAGCGCACGTCCTTGCCGAGGTCCTTCGCCTTCGCCGCCGACTCGGCATCGAGCGCGCGCGGGACGATGCCGTCGTCGCTGATCGCGTAGTCGCGATTCAGGCGGAGCTTGACGATCTTCACGACGAGCGTGTCTCCGGGCATCGCACCGTCGACGTAAAACGGTCCGGTTTGCGGATTGCCGCCGAGCGAGACCTCGTTGCCCTTCATATCGTTGCCGCCGGCATCGACGGTGGTCGTGACGATCGTATCGCCGAGCCCGACATGCATCACCGGGTCGCGCGGACCGAAATCGCGGAAGTACTTCGTCGGCGCGAACGTGCGGCGCTGCGGTTTGGCGGCACGCGGTGGAATGCGTTCGGCGGTGAACGGCGCCTTCAGCGGATGGGCGCTGTCGTCGCCGAAGATCACGGTGAGCTGGCCCTTGATCGTGTCGCCCTCGAGCGTGGCCTCGATCGTATCGGTGCCCGCGTTGTTCGGATCCTTGCCGACGAATGCGATCTTGCCGTCGGTGATCGTGCCCGTCAGCGGATCGGTGTCGAACTTGCCGGTGAGCTGCGTGCCCTTTTGAACGAGCTCGAGGTTCCACCACGAGATCACGTCGTGGCGCTTGTACGTGATCAGCCAGCGGCCGGTGACATCGGCGGCGGCAGGCGCGCATAACAAACACAAGACCAACGCGGCGATTCGCATCGCCGGATGATCCTCGAACTGCGCATACGGTGGACTAGTTACCGATCGAAAGTTGGTCGTCGACCGTGCCGAGCGCCGAAACCGCGTCGATCACGCGCTGCATCGTGGCCGCGTCTGCAACCTTGCCGCGGACCGTGATCGTGTCGCGCGTGACCTCGACGGCAACGCCTGGCGCGATCGCCGCGACGGCCGTGCGGGCGCGCTCGGTGAGCGCTTGCTCGTCGCCATCGAGCGCACGGAAGCCCTCTTTGGCCTGTTGGACTTGTTCCTTCGTCGGGCGAAACCCGCCATCTGCCTCGGGAACCGTCTTGCGGGTGATGTCGTCGTACGTCTTGCCCATGCCGTGGACTATTTCACGGATCGTGCCCGTTTCTAGGACATGCGTTGGTTGCTACTAGCGCTCGTCGCGTGCTCGTCGAATTCGGCGCCGCCACCACCTCTTCCACCTCCACCATTTCAGGTCCGTGATCCGCGGCTCCACGAGCTGTTCGAAACCACAGCACACGTTCCGTTCGATGCGCTCGTGTTCCCGAAAGCGCATCCGTTTACGTTACGCGGCCAGCCTCCTCGACCGTCGGATCCCGAAGAGGTCCCGCTGAACGCACTGTTCGCGTATCTCGGACAACTTCCGCGCGAAGAAGCGAACCTCGCCGCCGAAACGCTCGCGGTCGGACTTGTCGATCCGGATCGCACGCGCCAGTGGCTGGCAGCGCGATGTCTCGAAGATGTTCATCCGCATGACGATGGCCCGCTTCGCGCGAAGATCCTCGACGCGCTCGGTACGCTCGTCGAGCGCGATGGCGATGCCGAGGTTCGCTTGACCGCCGCAACGGCGCTGGGACTCGCGACCGAACATCGTGGCCTCGGTAGCGATGCACTCGTGACGCGGATGCTCGCCGTTGCGCGCGCGAACCGCGGGAACAACGACCGACTCGCGCTGGCAGCGTTTCGCGCGACGTTCGCGGTGCCGATGCCCGAGACCACGGTCGAGCTCGCGACGACCCTGATCAAGAGTGGCGATCACTACTACCTCGGTGATGCGTTCGCGGCGCTTCACGATGCCGCGCCGGAGGAAGCGTGCCGGATGATTCGCGATGCCCTCGCGAGCCCGGACGACATTCGCGAGAACCTCGCGATCGAGTTCGTCGCCGACCGGTGCGACGACCTGTTCGAGCTCGCGCTCGATGCCGCCGTGGATCAATCCGGCGCTTCGGAGAACTTGTACCTGTGGGATCTCCTGCTCGAACACCGCGACATCACGGTCGCCCAGCGTGACCGAATCGTAGCCGGGCTCGCGCATTGGCAGCACAACCACGTGAAACACCTCGATGACGTCGTCGCAATGATCAAGCGACATCCCGCGTTACCCTGAGACATGCGTGCATGGCTCGTTTTCGCCGCGGTCGGTTGTCAGGCGCCGACGGCTCCGGTTGTCGCGAACGAACCACCCGCACCTGCTCCGCATCCGCAGATCTACGCGATCAAGGATCCGAAAGTCGTCGACCTCATCCACCACGATCCGGACGCGTTCAACGAATACACGATCGACGAGTATCAGCCCGAGGACGGCATCAACGAAGCTGCCGCCGCGAAGCTCGAGACCTGCGCGTACCTCCTCACGACCGAACACGATCGGAAGGTGCGCAGCCTCGCGCTCGATTGTGTGGGCCGCGAACGCACGGGGTTGCCGGCGAAGCCGTCGCCGATGACGGCTCACATCGTCGCGACGATCGACGACCTGATCGATCACGAAACGGACGCGGAGCTGCGCCGTAACGCGGTGTTCGACATGGAGATGATCACGAGCGAGATCACACACGATCCGAAGATGATCGCGAAGCTGAACAACCTCGCGTTCGGAAGCCTGAAGACCGATCCGGAATTCTCCGCACTCGCGTGGATTCCGTCGTCGGACGATCGCGACAAGCTCACGCCCGACGAGAACGCGTTTGCCCTGCAACTGTTGGCGGCCGACCTCGGTCCGGGTGTCAACGACGTACCGTTCTCGATCGCGCCTGCAATCGGCGATGCGAAGGCGTGTCCGATCGTGAAGACGCTGCTTCGCACGGACGCGAAGGCGCTCGAGAAAGCGACCAGCTACGTGCTCCAGGACAAACACTGCCCGGACCTGCGCGACCTAGCCGTCGACATGTTCGTCGCGAAGACCGACGTGTTGTTTCGGCTCGCGAGCTTCGACTTGAAGCAATTCACGCCGGCGCAGTTGAAGCGATTGCGCGAGGCGGCCAAGGCGTTTCGGGCGCGCACGAAGGATCCGCAAGACGCGGACATGTACATCCATTGGCTGACCCAGTGAAGCTGCTCGCGCTCGTCGCGCTCGCCGCATGTGGCTCGCCGGAACCACCTCCCGCAGTTCGCGTGCGGGATGCCGGTCCGCCGCCGAAGTTTGTCGTCCGCGATCCGGAGATGAAGGACGCGATCCTGACGTCGCTGACGCGCGATGCGCACAAGCGCTTCGATCGCTACATCGTCGATCCGGAGAACGCGGTCGCGAAGATCGAGACGTGCGCGACGTTTCTCGACTATTCGGACGGCTATGCCGTTCGTCTCGCGTCGCAGTGCATCGAGAAGCTCGCACCGGCGATCGCGCAACCGAGCGCGTTTCGCACGAAGGTGATCGACGCGCTCGCCGATACCATCGCGGCGAACGAGGGGTATGCGGCGGAGGGCGTCGCTCAGGCGTTGCGCACGATCGTCTGGCAGAGCGGAGGCAGCATCGATCCCGCATTGGCCTCGCGGATGATCGGCGTGGTGCACGCGACGAAGTCCGACTACGCCGCGCTCTCGCCATACACCGTCACGATCCCGAAGGAGCCGGGCATGGTCCTTCTGCCGGACGTACAGGCCTACACGCTCGAGGTCTTGTCGCGGCCGCAGGCGAACGATCTGACCGAGACCGCGTTCGATGCCGCGACTCACATCACCGATCAGGCGTTGGTGTGCAAGACGATCACGCCGGTCCTCGACGATAAAGACGAATGGGTGCGGATGCTCGCGGTCAAGTACGTCGCGGCCGCGCACTGCGACGAGCTCGCGACGACCGCGTATGAACGCCTGCTCGCGATCAGCACGGACATGCGTTACCAGCCGATCTGGGACACGTTCATCGACCACCGCAAGTTGCCGCCGCAGATCCGCGCGCGTGCCGTGAAGATCATCGCGCACCAGGGCGAGACGGCATGGATCTCCGACGCCACGCTCGCCCATCTACGCGGCCGTTGATTCGAAGCCTTCGCGCATCTCGCGCAGCACGCGGATCGCGATCGCGAGCTCCGCACGGCTGACGTTCATCCGCGTGCCGACATCGACCATGGTCTCGCGATCGGCGGCATCGAGCGCGTCGACGGCGGCCGTGCCCTGGCGGGTCGCCTCGATCAAGTACGAGCGCTTGTGGGCGGGATTCGGGATCCGGCGCACGAGCCCGTCGGCGAGCAGCTCGTTGACGACTTCCTGGATATGCTGCCGCGTCACCGATCGCGCGAACGCGAGCTGCGGCACCGTGCGCGAGCCGTAGCGAACCAAGCCGCGCAACACGCCACGCGCCGTCTCCGATCGGCCACCCGTGGTGTGGATCTGATCCGCGACATAGCGAACGCGCCAGAACAACGCGACCGCTTCGTCGAGGACCGCGCGCAATTCGCCGGCGCGGTGGCGTTTGCGAAGACGGCGTGGCCGGCGACTCATAATGACAGGTAGCTTGTCATGTTCGAACGAGCCCGATGATCCGAGCGCGCCGAAATTCGGTATCACCGAGACATGGACATCCGGCGCATCGCTCCCGACCTGACCGACGAGCAGCTGTTGATCTATCGCGCGGCCCGCGACTTCGCGCAGCGCCGGCTCGCTCCGAAGGCGGCACATCGCGATCGCACCGGCGCGTATCCGCTCGACGAGATCGGCGCGCTAGGCGAGCTCGGCCTCCTCGCATGTAAGGTCCCGACCGAGCTCGGTGGCGGTGGAGCGGACAACGTGGGTTACGCGCTCGCGCTGTCGGCTATCGCGGAGGCGTGCGTGTCGACCGCGGTGATCCTCGCATCGTGCAACCTGGTTGCGAAGATCCTCGCGGAGCACGCGTCGCCCGCACAACAACAACAATGGCTCGTGCCGTTCGCCGCGGGCCAACTCGGTCCCGTCAGCTTCGCGCTCTCGGAGCCGGGCTGTGGCTCGGATGCCGCGGCGTTGACCACGACGGCGCGTCTCGATGGCGATCACTGGGTGCTGAACGGATCGAAGATGTGGATCACGTCCGGTGCACACGCCGGCGTTCACCTCGTGTTCGCGCGAACGGATGGTGCGGGCGCATCGGGGATCAGCGCGTTCCTCGTCCCGCGTGGCACGCCCGGACTCGTCGTCGGCAAAGAAGAAGAAAAGATGGGACAGCGCGCATCGGGCACGGTCGCGCTCGCGTTCGAAGACTGTCGCGTTCCGGCGGATGCGTTGATCGGCGTGCGCGGTGGCGGCTACGCGATCGCGTTGTCGGCGCTCGGTGCGGGGCGAGTCGGCATCGCGGCGTTGTCGATCGGCATCGCCGAAGCCGCGCTCGCCGCTGGCACCAGCTACGCGAAAGAGCGCAAGGCGTTCGGCAAGTCGCTCGCCGATTTCCAGAACACGCAGTTCGTGCTCGCGGATTCGCGTACCGAGCTCGATGCATCGTGGCTGCTCGCGATCCGTGCGGCGCGCATGCTCGACGCCGGCGACAAGGCAGCCGCCGAGACCAGCATGGCGAAGTTGTTCGCGACGGAGACATGCGGGCGGATTGTCGATCGCGTGGTTCAGATCCACGGCGGCTATGGCTACTCGAAGGAGTTCGCGATCGAGCGGATGTATCGCGATGCGCGAGTCACGCGGATCTACGAAGGCACGAGCGAGATCCAGCGCATCGTGATCGCGCGTAACATGCTCTCGGCATGACCAAGGTCGACACGCAGACGCGGACACCGAAGCAATTTCCGATCGACGTCACGATTCGCACGCACACGGTCATCGCCGATGCGAGCGTTGCTGCCGGCGGCGAAGACACCGCACCGGGCGCGCACGATTGGTTCGACGCCGCGCTCGCCACGTGCAAGTCGCACACGGCGCTGTGGTACGCGCGGAAGAAGAGCTATCCGCTCGAGCGCGTGATCACGCATCTCGAATCGGACAACTCGCGCGAGCGTGAGGGCTTCTACGCGTTGCACGTGCGCGTCGAATTGATCGGCTCGCTCGACGACAACCAGCGCGCGGACATCATGCGTGCGATCGAAAAATGCCCCGTTGCGAAGCTGATGACTACAACGGAGGTGACGATCACACAGGAGCTTACATCGTCGCCATAAAGTGCTTTGAGTAGCAAACATTGGCGCTTGCACGGGCGCGGGGCGGATCGCAGCGGCCTAAAGTTCCCCGCATGCAGATCAGCCGAAAGCACCTACTCGCGTTGTTCAGCTCGCTCACGTTTGTCGCCTGCGCGACGAGCGATGACGAAGACCAGACGATCAACGAGACCGAACAAGAAGGCGTGCAAGAGCCCGGTTCGGCCACGGTCGCGCGCGGATGCACGACGCTCGAACCGAGCGAGGAACGCAAAGCGCAGATCGAAACGGAAGTGAACGACTTCATCGCCGCGCGTGGTGAAGTGCTCGAAGCGCGTGCGGCGATTCCGGTCCACGTGCATCGCATCCACGATGCGAATGGTAGCGGTGGTGCCGTGACGGCGTCGCAGATCACGAACCAGATCTCGGTGCTCAACGCTGCGTACGCATCGGCGGGCTGGCAGTTCACGCTCGCGAGCACGGACGATACGAACAACGCGAGCTACTACACGGCGACCGACGGCACCACCGCCGAGAAGAACATGAAGAAGGCGCTCCGTATCGGTGGCGCCGGCGATCTCAACCTCTACACGAACAACATGGGCGGCGGCTTGCTCGGTTGGGCGACGTTCCCCGCGGACTACGCCGGCAACCCGAAGATGGACGGTGTGGTCGTGCTGTTCTCGTCGCTGCCGGGCGGCACCGCAGCGCCGTACAACCTGGGCGACACCGCGACGCACGAGATCGGCCACTGGATGGGCCTCTACCACACGTTCCAAGGCGGCTGTAACGCGACGAAGGGCGACTACGTCAGCGACACCGCAGCCGAGAAGAGCGCGGCGTTCGGTTGTCCGACGGGACGCGACACCTGCACGGGCAACAAGTTCCCGGGCGTCGATCCGATCACGAACTTCATGGACTACACCGACGACAGCTGCATGAACAACTTCACCGCGGGCCAGGCGACGCGGATGACGAACCAGTTCACGACCTATCGCTGAAGCAAGCGCTCGCGCGTGGCGCGCCACTGCGCCGTGAGGTAGTGGCTCGGCGTGCCGACGATCGAGAGCGCATCGAGCAGTGGGAACGAGGTCGCCACGCGGCTGCGTTGCCACGCACCGTCGACGAAGTTCCACGAGCCGTGGGCATCGTACGGGCGGCGCTGCACGCTGACCACACCGTCGGGAAACGCGCGGACGAGATGTTCGACGACGACCTCGATCTGCGCCGGCGGGAGCGCGTGCTTCCACTTCGAGATCGCCGATAACCCGCGCAGCACGTCGTAGAAGTAGAAGCGCGGGAACGCGGGCTTCAGCCAATGCTTCTCGAGCGTGCGCTCGTCGGCGTTGTGCTTTGTCGGTGAACCGAGGCGAAGCTCGCGCTCCAACAACATCTCGCCGGCGCGATCGAGCGCCGGTTCGGGATGCGCGAGCAGGGACTCGAAGATGCCGATCGTGCCGTTGATCGAGCTCGGCACTTCATCGGTGACCAGATAGGCGCGCTCGTCGCAGTTGTAGCCGCCGTCGCGCATCTGATAGTCGCGCATCCACGACGCGAACCACGGCCGGCGCTTGTCACCGAGCACCTGATCCATCGTGCCGACGGCGCAGTGACATGCGATCTCGGTGTGGCCCGGTAACGGATCCATCTCGGCGGGTGTCGTCGGGAACGTATGGAGTTTGATCCGATCGATCGCGGCTGCCATGCGATCGAACGTGCGCGCCGAGACGCGATGCACCTCACCGCATTCCCACAGCGCGGTCATGTGCCACCACGGGCTGTGCCACTTCGGCCAATACGCGTCGATCTCGAACGACCGCGCGGCGTCGTCGCTCTCGAGATAGTGAACGCTGTGCGCGATGCCGGCCGTGATCGCCGGCGTCACCGGTACATCGACATCGGGTACGCTGCGGAGCAGGTCATCGAACATGGGGCTGGTCATGGTGCCATATGCGCAGCTCCCGGAACGACCGTTTCCGGACTGCGCGGATGTCAGCGCCGCCGCCGAGCGAGATGGTCTGATCGCGTTCGGGTGGCAACAGCCGCAGGTGCCGGGCGTGGTGTCCGTGCCGTCGTATGTCGTCGCGGTCTACGACGCGGGCACGCGGCGATCGATCGCGCGGTTCACGAAGCTCGAATATCGCGTCAACGATCTCGCGTTCCATCCCACGCGCGACGAGCTCGCGATCGCGACCGGCGAGAACGACACCGATATCTACGACAACGGTGCGCTCGTGATCTGGAGCTGGCGGACGGGCGCCTCGCATTCGGAGCTCGCCGAAAATCGCCACGTCACCGCGTTGCGCTGGATCGACGACGACACGCTCGAGGTCTGGGCGGTGCCGCATAGCCAGTTAGATGACGACGTGCAAAGCCGATTCGCACTGCGCGTCGGGACCGGCGGCGTGCTCGAAGATGGCGTCGAATACGACGAGGAACCGGACCGGCCGCTCGTTGCGCAGTATCGCGAGCTGTTGAGGGTGCCGCTATACGTGATGGCACTCGGGTGGCACGATCGCGCGCTCGCGATCGGTGGACATCAGCGCTTGGAGCTGTGGAACCCGACGACGAACGAGCTGAAGCGCGTCGAGATCGATGGTGACGTGATGGGGATGTGGCGGGTGCGCGACACGTTGCTCGTCCAGATCGACGACGCGAAACGATCGATGATCTACGCCGTGCGCTACGGGCGCCTCGAAGAGCGCGTCGAGCTCGGTCGTCACATGCTGTGTTCGATCGATGCCCACGATCGGATCCTCGCGCGTGACATGTCTGGGCAGTGGGGCGCGAACAGTAAGTTGATCGATGCCGAGGCGAACGTTTCGTCGTTCGCGTTCGGCGCGTTCGATCGCCACAGTCATCGCCTGAAGATCGATGGTGGCCCGGAGCTGTATTACTTGTTCGGCGAAACACGGAAGACCTTCCACGCCGTCGCACTCGACGGAAAACCTGGCATGCGATGGATGTGGGACAGCGTGACCCGCACGCTATCCGGCAACCTCGCCACGATCGCCGGCGACACCGGGCTCGTCCGCGCGTATCGTGTCCGCGAGAACCAGAAGTGCGTGATCGATCTCGTCGACGTGCGTACGGGACGATCGATCTGGTCACGCGAGCTTCCGTCGGCGGCGACCGCACTCGCGGTATGGCAGGGCTGCGCGGTTAGCCGGACTCGTCGACGGCACGCTGATCGCGCTCGACGTGACCACCGGCGAGGTGCTGCATCACGAACCATTCGGCTTCGGGAGCTCGTCCGCGGTGATCACCGCGTTCGCCGTCCACGACGAAGCTCTCGCCTGTGGATCGATCGACGGCCGTGTCACGATCGTGGCCGCACGCTGATGTCGTTGATCATGGTTCCCTACGCGTCGCTGCCGGGCTCGGCCTCGGCGGAGATCCGCGCGCTCGAGTGGATCGACGATGGTCGGGTTGCGATCGGGCGCGCCCGCAAGCGCAACGTGCTCGTGTGGGAACCACTCACCGGCCGCACGCACGAGCTACCGACGTACGGCGAGGTGGTCTCGCTATGGCGGCGCGATCACGACCTGCTCGTCCAGAGCTTCGACGGTGGCGGCACGTCGACATCCCTGATCACGCTCGATGGTGACGAGGTCGATCGGATCAAGATGTTCGCCGGCGAATGGTGGTGCTCGACCGACCGCCACGGGCGGATCCTCGCGCGCCAGCGTGCGACCGAGATGTACGATGCCGACGAAGACGATCCAGATGAATGTATGGTGCTCGCGGGTGCGCGATCGCGAGGTCTCGACCTCGGGCAAACCTCGCCGCTGCGCATCGATAACGGCTCGGAGCTCCTCTACGTCCGTCGCGATCGTCCCGACAAACGCACGTTGTACGCGTACACGCTCGACGGCGACGTCCAATATCGGATGCCGTGGGATCGCGATAGCGACAACATCGTCGCGGAGGTCGCGACGGTGGTGCCCGGGCAATCGCCTCGCACGCGCGTGGGTCTCGAGCGAACAGGGAGCGATCGAGCTGTTCGACCTGACGACCGGTACGCGGGTATGGCGCCACGACGTGCGCGGAGCAGCGGCAGCGATCGCGGTCTGGCAGGACTGCGTGATCGTGTCGATGGCGGAAGACTACGCGTTGCTGGCGCTCGATCTCGTGACCGGCGACGTGCGCCATCGCGAGCCATTTCACTTCGGTTCATCGCCGGCGTTCGTGACCACGCTTGCCGTACACGATCACGCGCTCGCACTCGGATCCGTCGACGGCAAGATCGAGATCGTGGCGGAGCGGTGATGCCGTTCGTCATGGTTCCATACGCCGCGCGCGCTACCGGCGAGTTTCCCGAGGTCACGAACCTCACCGCTGCCGCCGAACGCGAGGACGTGATCGCACTCGCGTGGCGAGACCGGTTCCTCAACGATCCGATGCGTGCGGTCTTCGACGGCCATGACCCGAACGCCGTGGCGATCTACGACGCGCGAACGCATGCTCGCATCGCGATCCATCGCCCTGCTCATCAGATCAACGACGTCGCGATTCATCCGACGCGCGACGAGCTCCTGATCGCGACCGGCGCGTACGACGGTGGCTTCATGTTCGACGGCGCGCTGTTGATCTGGAATTGGCGCACCGGCGAGCTTCGATCGCTGATCGCGGGACGGCCACGCGAAGTGACGCACGCGTCGTGGACCGGCGATCACGTCACGGCGCGGATCTCCCCTCCCGACGACGATGATGATGCGCAGCCGGACTACCTGACGTTCCTGCTCACGACCGGCGCCGACCAGACGATCGATCCGACGTTCGGCGAAGATGCGCCCGAACCGCCGACGAATCCGCTGTTAAAAAAATACGCGACCGATGCACACCCACGGATCACCGCGCTCGAGTGGTCCGACGACGGTCGCCTCGCGATCGGGCGTGATCACCCATCGTCGCTGCAGTACTGGGATCCTGCGACGAACACGACGACCGAGCGTTCGACCGACGGCACCGTGTTCGGCCTGTGGCGTCGACCGGAAGGTCTGCTCGTCGAAGCACACCGCAAGCACGAGGCGACCACGCTGTACACCTTTGCCGAGCATCGCACCACCGTGCGGACGTTCGGCTCGATCCACGTGTGTTCGGTCGATCGCCGCGGTCGGATCCTCGCGCGCGGTGTCCCCGACTACCGCATCCGTTCACCGCGTAGCGAATTGCTCTGGGGCGGTGGTTGCGACCATTTCGATCTCGGGAACTACGATCCACGCAACCACTGCATCCGGCTCGACGGCGGTACCGAGATCTATTACCTGCAGAGCAATCAGAACCTCGGCGAGCGGCTGTTCGCGATCACGGCATCCGGCCAGACCGAGCCTCGCATGCGGTGGAATGACGATCCGCATCACCTGACGTACACCATCGCGACGCTCGTCGACGATCGTCATGTCGCACGCGGCTACGTGCCCGGCGTGATCGAGCTCGCCGAGCTAACGACCGGCGACGTGCGGTGGAAGCACGAGATCGCATGCGGCATCGCGGCGATGGTGGTCTGGCAGGACTGCGTGGTCGCCGGCCTCCTCGACGGCACGTTCCTGGCGCTCGCGATCGATTCGGGCGAGGTGGTGCACCAGGAGCCGTACGTGGCAATGATCACGGCGCTCGCCACCCACGACGAAGCGCTCGCCATCGGCACGATCGACGGCCGGATCGCGATCGTGACCAGTCGATAAGGGATTCTCTCGGGTACTGTCTCCGTTATCTACGACTGGAAGCTGCGATACAGGAAATCAGGTGTGAGAGACTGGTCGCGTGAACATTCGCAGCTTGGTGCTGTTAGCCGTCGTCGGAGGAGTCGGGTGCGGTGACAACGGAGCGAAGAGTGGTGACGCGAGCGTCCCGCCTTCGGATACGCCGCCCGATACCAGCGGGTCGCCAGTGGTCGGACTCGATCACCGACCGTCAAATACGACGTGCAAGGCGTTCACGCCACCGGGCGGCAGCGGCAGCTTCACGCTCGTCAACAAGTTCCCGAATGTCTCGATGACGAACCCGACGGGCATGTTCCAACGTCCCGGCGACAACGCGCGGTGGTTCGTGACCGAACGTGGCGGGCGGATCCTCAGCTTCCCGAACGATCCCACGGTCACGAATGCCGACGTCAAGGTCGTGCTCGATCTGCGATCGGTCACCTGGCAGCAAGTCGACTGCAGCATGAGCGGCATCGCATTCCCACCGGACTTCGCGACCAGCCACCGCGCGTACGTCAGCTATTGCTACCTCGGCCCGCAGACCGGCAATCACATGCAGATCCGGATCTCGCGCTTCACCACCGCCGACGGTGGCCTCACGCTCGATCCCGCGAGTGAAGAGCTCGTGATGACGCTCGATCATCCGCACGATGCTGCGCATCCCGAAGTCGGCCTTCACGGCAGCGATGCGATGCGCTTCGGCGCGGACGGTTATCTCTACGAATCGATCGGCGACGGCGGACCGCAAGGTGTCGGCGGCGGCACGCAAGCGCAGGACCCGCACGACATGCGCGGCAAGATGCTGCGCCTCGACGTTCACGACATCACGAAGCACATCATTCCGGATACGCCGACGGACTGGGTTGCCGGACGCCAACGCGTTGCCGCCGACATTCCGGCGGGAAATCCGTATGCCGACGGCGTGAACGGTTCGCCGTGGGTGTACGCGATCGGGTTTCGCAATCCGTGGCAATGGCACTTCGATCGCCAGACCAACAAGATCTGGTTGGGCGATGTCGGCTTCAACACGTGGGAAGAAGTCGATCGCGACGTGAAGGCCGGTGAAAATCGCGGCTGGGGCAATTGGGAGGGCAACAACTGCAGCAACTTTGCGGGGCTGCCGTGCCAGCCGTCGACGGGCTTCACGTTCCCGATCCTCGACTATCACCACGGCTCGACGGACGATCAGGGCAACGCGGTCACCGGCGGCGTCGTGTATCGCGGTCAGCAAGCGCAATCGCTAAAGGGCTCGTACGTGTTCGGCGATTACTCGGGCGCGAAGATCTGGCGAATCAAAGACGTCGACAACATCGGCGACGATGTCCACGAGGCGCCGAAAGAGCTGATGTTCGGCGGCTTCCCGGTATCGGCGTTCGGTGAAGATCAGGATGGCGAGATCTACGCGGTCGCGCTCTACAACACGGCCACCTATCCGAGCGGCCACATCTATCAGCTCGTCGAGACCACGCCGACGATGCCGTTGCCGGGGCAGGGCCCGCCGGCGTTGCTCTCGGATACCGGTTGCGTCGATCCGAACGATCCGACGAAGGCCGCCGATGGTCTCGTGCCGTTCGAGCCGAGCGCGACGCTGTGGTCCGATGGCGCGACGAAGCGGCGTTGGCTCGCACTGCCCGACGATCAGACGATCGCGGTCGGCAGCGATGGTGACTTCACGTTCCCGACCGGAAGCGTGTTGATGAAGGAGTTCTCGCTGAACGGCCAGCGCATCGAGACTCGGTTCTTCGTCCGTCAGAACGAGGATGGTCACTGGGCCGGCTACTCGTACAAGTGGCGCGAGGACGGCACGGATGCGGACCTCGTCGATGCGGGAGGCGCGACCGAGCCCGTCGGCATGCAGACCTGGACGTTCCCTTCGCGCGTGCAGTGCGGTCAGTGCCACACGCTCGCGGCGGGCACCACGCTCGGGCCCGAGCTCGCGCAGCTCAATCACACGATCGAATATCCGGAGACGGGACGGACGGCGAATCAGCTCGAGACGCTGTGGTCGGTCGGCATGCTCGATCATCCGAGTGGCGTGACGACGGCGAACACGGTCTCGCTCGCGAACATCGCCGACGGTACGCGCTCGACGGAAGAACGCGCGCGCGGCTACCTCCACGTCAACTGCTCGATGTGTCACCGCCCGGATGGCCCGACGTATACGCCGCTCGATCTGCGCTACTACACGCCGCTCCACGATGCGGGCGTGTGCAACGTGCTGCCGACGATCACGGATCTCAAGCAGTACATCCCGGGCGGCAACGCGAAGATCTTCGCGCCCGGCGAGCCCGATCAATCGGTGATGTGGCAGCGCATGAACATCACGGATCCGTCGCTGCGGATGCCGCCGATCGCACGCTCGATCAGCGACTACAACGCGGTCAGCGTCGTCGGTAACTGGATCCTCGGCACCACGGCCTGCCCTTAGGAGAGCGCTTTCAAGATCGCTTCGATCGCCGATTGATCCGTCGATCGCGCGAACCGGAGCGTGCGCTGCACCGCCGAGAGCTCCGTGCGATCCGCGTCCGCTTCTTCCGGCGCGACCTTCATCGCTCCCACGGACTGCGCTTCGCCGACGAGCTTGTGCAGCTCTTTCGTCATCTTCGCGCCGTCGAGCTCGTGCTTCTTCACGATGTCCGTCACCTTTTGGAAGAACAGGTGGCGCGCGCGTGCCGGCGGCGGCGCTTGCAACTGGATGTCGACGTGCGGCGTACCCGCGGCGAGCGCGTCGACGAGCATCGAGATCGGCGGCGCCGCGATCTCGCCCGAAATCTCCAAGCCGGTTTCGGTAACACTCATCCCCGGTGAGCCCGGTAGGAACGTGATCGGCGCCGACACCGTCGAGTACGCGATCAACTTGCGCTTGTGGCCGATGCGATTCTTCAGCGCTTCGGTCGCCCGCCACGCACCCGGACCTTGCGGCAGATCGATCCGGATCGTCTGGCCGTCCTGCTTCCACTGCATCTCGAGCAACACGCCTTCGACCGTCGAGCCATCTTTGTCGGCGAGCGGTTGGATCTTGCCCGCGAGCTGCGGAATGTAGGTCTTGCGCTTCGGCGATGTGAGCAGCAGCGGATCGATGCCTTTGATCATCTCGATCATCTGCTCGGGATTCCACGTCACCGCGCGATCGATCTCCATCGCTTCGATCCCGACGAGGCGACGCACTTCGATCTCGCCGGCATCGGTGTGCATCGTCGGGATCACCGGATCCTTCGCGACGAGCACGCCGACCAAACCGGTCTCCGGTTGCGCGGCCTGAAACTCCGGCGCGAATGCGAGCCGCGTGATCGGTTGCCCGCGAAACGGGACGCAGTCGTTCAGCTTGAGCTCCGCCTTTTGTTGGAGGATGTAGAACGCCTGCGCGCGCAAGAACGCATCGCCCCACGGGGAGGCTTGCTCGTCGGCGGGAATCGCGATCGACAGCTCGTAGCGCACGTGCGATCGCATCGGTTCCGGCGATACGGTGTACGAGAGGCCATACGTGCACATCAGCGTGTACGGACGCTCGCCGGCGACCGACACCATGCCGACACTCCACACCGGTGGACCACCGGCGGCCGTCGACACGCCGCGATTCGGATCGACCGCGTGCATGACCTGGCCAAACTTGCCGAGCGCTTGCTCGATCGCGGCTGCCGCACCTTCGTTGACGGGACGAACGGCATCTGCGCCGGTGACCGGTTGATTCTTGGAGAAGAACCCCATGGCCGGATAGTATCAGCGCGTGTGGTTCGTCTATCTCGCTCGGTGCGCGGACAATACGCTGTATTGCGGGATCACGAACGACCTCGTGGCGCGGTTAGCCACGCACAACGCGGGGAAAGGTGCGCGCTACACGCGGTCGCGCACGCCGATCGAGTTCGTGATCACGCGGCGCTGTGCGACGAAGAATCGCGCGCTCCAGCTCGAATATCGGGTCAAGCAGCTGACGCGCGGCCAGAAGGAAGCGCTCGTCGCGAATCCCGCGATGTTCAAACGTATCGCTTCACGAATTCCCAGGTCGGATCGCGGATCCATTCGACCTGCGGGTTCCGGTCGGCGTGCTGCTTCGCCCAGCGCTCGATGATCGACGCGGCGCCGCTGTCCTCCGGCGCATAGAAGTGAATCGTGCGCTTGCCCGGAATCGTCTCGCGCCCGAAATAGATCGCGCGTCCGCCGAGCTGCGAGCTGAGCTGGTCCTCGAGCTCGTTCAGCTGTTTCGCATCTTCGTTCGTCGGCAGATCGACGATGTCGAGCGAGATCGCGATGTGCATGATGTCGAGCACGTGATCGATGCGCTTGATCGCTTGATTGCAGCTCACATAGATCGGCTGACCATCGGCCGTGGTGCCACGCATCACCGCAAACGATTCACCGGTGGCCGTGCTCGAGAGCTCGCCGACCGCGGTCATGAAGTCGGCGAACGGCTTGGCGGCATCCGGCTTCTCCGGTGCGAGCTCGATCCGGCCGAGCCACCGCTCGACGCCATCTTCGCCGAGCGCGCCGTCGAGCAACAGGAATAGCGCGGTCAGCTGAACCTGCTCGGGAAGCTGCGCGAAGCTCGGGTGCCAGTACGACGCGTGGATTCGCTCGTGGCTCTTATCGACTTCGAACGCGACCCAAATATCGTCGCGCACGAGCTTCACGTCGGCGATCTCGAGCTGCGTCCCCTCTTGTGGTTGGCGCGATGGAAAGTACTCCCACGTCTCGTCGGCGCCGGGCCCGAGGTGTTTCCACGTCTCCGAGACGAGCCGCATGTTCGGATCGCCCTTCGGCGACATGCAGAACGCGTGTTTCGCTTTGCGACCAGGTGCGAGCTCCCAATCGAGATCGCCGATCGCGTCGACGTGATCCGAAATCTCTTTGACCAGCGCCTCGGAGAAGTTGCGCTCGACCTCGATCGCGTTCTCGACACGCGTGCGCGCCGTAGCCCACCAGTCCCAGAACGAACGAATCGCGTCGTTAGCCGTCACGACCCCGACGATAACCGGGTCGCGCATAAAAAACGCTGATGCCGCCGCGACTTCCAAAGTCCCGTGGCATCAGAGGTCCGTATCCAAAACCTTGTCCAAGAGGGCGCCCAGCTGATCGAGCTCGGCCTGCGTGATTCCGGCGAACGACTTCTTGATCATCTTGTCGATCGTCTTGCCGGCAATCCCGCGCAGGCGTTCGCCCTCTTTCGTGATCCGATGCCGCACGACGCGACCCGGCCCGGCGATGCGTTCGATCAGACCCGCATCGACCATGCGCGTCGCGAGCGTGCCAAATGATTGATCGGTCTGGAACGTGAGCTCGGCCAAGCGGTGACTGCTGGCATCCGGCTCGCGCGCGAGATGGCGCAGCACGTCCCACTGGACGATCGAAAGTCCGTGCTCGGCCAACGCCTTGTTCGCCGCCCGATGATGGCGATGTTGCAGGCGCTTTACCGCATGGCCGACGTCGTTCGGGGTCACGAGACGAATATATCAGCTTGCTGATATCAGGTTGTTGATATAAGGTTCCTTATATGAAGACCTACCTGATTCTTCACGGCGGTGGCGGCAAGCGCACGGTCCAACCGTTTGCCGACCTCCTGGCGCAGCAACCCGACACGAACGTGATCGTGCCGATCCACCCGGGCTTCGCCGACACGCCCCGGCCCGCGCACCTCGATTCGGTTCGCGCGCTCGCGGCCTACTACCTCGAGACCACGACTCCGGACACGATCGTGATCGGCAACTCGATCGGCGGGTGGATCGCGACGGAGATGGCGATCTCGAACAAGATCGCGGCCGCGTACCTCGTCAACACGACGGGCTTCGAAATCCCGGGCGAGCCGATCACCGATGTGACGAAGCTGGCTCCGGGCGAGCTGCCGAAGTATTCGTTTCACAAGCCGCCGCCGCCCGCGCCGAATCCGCCACGCCCGGAATTCGCGGCACTCGCAGCGTACGCGGGTGCGAAGGGGCTCGATCCCACGCTGCTCGAGCGCGCACACCAGATCCGGATCCCGGTTCACGTGCTCTGGGGTGAGAGCGATCGGATCGTGACACCAGCGTACGGGCGAGCGGTAGCGCACGCGATTCCGAACGCCACGTTCACTCTGATCCCGGAGTCCGGCCATCTGCCGTTGCTCGAAACGCCAGACCGGATTATCCATGCACTATCGTGAAGAAGCGCGTCGTAGTGATCGGAGCAGGCCTTTGCGGTTCGGTCATCGCCACGCTGTTGCGAGACGACTTCGACGTCACCGTGATCGAGCAGGGCAAGAAGAAGAAGCCGCTGTTCAAGGATGTCGATTGCGATACCGGCGAGCTCAACACGTCGATCAATCGCGCCGAGGGCCTCGGTGGCACCACGAACTACTGGCACAACGCGCTGATCGAGCTCGACGATCACGATCTCGCGAAGGCCGGGATCAAGCCGCAATCGATCGCGCCGTACTACCGCAAGGCGTGGTCGTTCTTCCTCTCGGATAACGAGCTCGCCGCCGTCGACAAGGCGCGTGAAGAGAACGTGCTCCAGATCGAGCACGGCAAATCCACGGTCGCGCACATGGTGTTGCCGCAGCAGCGCCACAACGCGTGGACGCTCGCGAACAAGCGCAATCCCGGTAACGAGATCAAGATCGTCTACGGTCACGCCGACAAGATCGCGGATGGCGCCGTCCAGCTTCGCGATGGCCAACGCATCCCGGCCGAGTTCGTGATCAGCGCCGCCGGTGGGCTCGCCACGCCGGTGTTGCTCGCGTCGTCGATGGGTAAGGACGATGGCTTCGTCGCCGGCTATCACGACCATCCGATGGCGTACATCGCGAAGGTCAAGCTCAAGCCGGATAGCCGCCTAAAACAAGTTTCATGCACCACCACATTCGCGGCGGAAGTTCGCGCCGGCATCATCTACGACACCGATGATCTGAAGACCGTGATCTATCTGCGCCCGGCGGCGGATATGCGGCTCGCTTCGATCACGGGCCCGGCGCGCTACATCCTTTCGGATCTCCGCAACGATCCGTTCTCGCCGAAGAAGATCATGCTGCTCCTCGGGAACCTCGAGGCCGTGCGCGAGGCGATCCTGTTCAAGACCCGCCTCGGCTTCCGCGGTGACTACTTCTCGGTGCTGATCTTGGGCGAGCAAACGCCGATCGCCGAGCGCGGACTCGAGATGCACAAGGGCAAGCGCCCGCGTCTCAACTGGCACGTGACGGACAAAGAGCTCGCGTCGTATGCGGCGAGCGTCGACAAGTTCTTCGAAGAGTTCAAAGACGACATCCTCGAGAAGAAGCTCGTACCCGTGTCCGACTGGGAGTTCCGCAACGCCGCGCATCACTCGGGCACCGCAACCGGATTCGTGCCGATGCCGGGCGATACGTCGTTGGCGTTCTTCGCCGTCGACGGCCTCAAGGATTCGTACGTGTGCGATGGCTCGCTGCTACGTGCCGCCGGGATCGCGAACAGCGGGCTCACGCTCGTCGCGCTCAGCTATCGGCTCGCCGATCTGATCAAGGCGCAGGCGTGACGTACCAGCAATGCGTCGAAGCGCTCGGACGTGGTGAACGCGTTCGCGTCGGCGCCGGTCGTTACTACAACACGTACTTCATGAAGGACGGCGTGTTGTATCGGAGCGTGTTCGACGAAGGCCAGACCTGGGAAGAGCCGACGAACTTGCCGTATCTGAAAGAAGATGCGGAAGCGTCGATCAACGCCGACTACGTCTACTCACTCGGTCAAGCGTAGATACGCGACGGAGTGCGCCGGGATCCGGAACTTCTTGCCGGAGATGTCGGCCTGCACGATCTTCAACGTGTTCGGCGCCGCCGCGGAGTTGTACGCGAACGGATCGCCGGCGATCAGCCAGCGGTGCGCGCCGGTCGCGGTCGGGATCGTGATCACCGCATCGCGCTGGAGATCGCGATTCGCGATCAACACGTGATGGACGCCGAGCGCGCCGCGCACCACGGCCACCTTTAGCGATTCGAACGCGTGATCGGCCGTGCCCGAGTGCGGCACCGGGGTAAGCGTGGATCCGATCGATTTCCCGACGAGGTTCGTGATCGTCGAGAACAGATGCAGCGCGAGCGCGTTGACCGAGGTCACGAGCGTTCCGTGATCGCGCGAGATCAACGATCGCATCGAGGTCGACGTGAGATCGCCGGCTTGCGCGAGCGGAAGCCCGAGGTTCAAGAACCGCGTGAACAACGACACGGTGTAGACCGCGTGCATCTGCGTCGCCTCGGGGAAGTCGGCCTTGTCGCTGCTCAGCAGGAAGCCGGACTCGGTCACTTCCACGTACGCGTTCGGATGCTTGGCTTTCAGATCGGCGACGAGCCCGGCGAGCTTGTCGCCTTCGGTATCCTCACCCTCCATCAACAACCGGTAGAGGTCTGCCGGTGGCGTGGTCGCGACATCTTTCGGGATCGAATAGACGTGCGAGGCCACGCAATCGAGCGGTTGCTTGTACGCGTCGACGAAGTCCGTCGTACCCCACGCCGAACATACGTCGATCGATGGATCGACCGCCTTCATCGCGGCGACGAACGCGCCGAACCCCGCGTGGTCCAGCGTGTACGTCGCGGTCAGCTTCGCACCCGATCGCGGCGCGACGGCGAAGTGCACGTCACCGGTCGCCGCATCGATCGTGGCGTTCACGGCCTTCTGGCCGTCGACGAACACCGCTGCATCTTTTACCGGTGCGTAGTGGAGTTGATAGTCCTTCGACGTGCCATCGCCCTTCGCTGCGTCTGCGAGATCGCAGTTCTGCGCGAGTGGCTGATTCGTGAACCGTGTCGTGTGATCACCGTCGATATACTGATTCACGGCGGTCTTCGTCGTCGCCGACATCCAGTAGCGCTGGTTGCCGAAGTACGGCTCGTTGCCGACCTCCCAGTGCTTGATGTTGTAGTGGTTCGTCACGTTCATGTACTTCACGAACGCGGCGGCGCCGGCCGGCGTGTTGTTGACGAACGGGACCATGACGTCGGTATCGGCACCGACGGCGCGCGCGAACTCGATGTGCTTGGCGGGGTTGTACGGCGTCGTCGCTTCGCCCTTGCTCGTGAATTCGAACGGCGCACCGTCGCGCGGCCGCGCCATCGTCGCGAGGAACTGGCAGCCGTTTGCCTTCGCGCGATCGAGCGACCACATGTTCGCCATCGTGCCGGCGGGATAGCGCAGCACGCCGACGCCCATCGCCTTGGCCTTCGCGATCATCGTCGGATCGATCGTGCCGTCGTTGCGAAGCACGCCGTAGCCGCGATCGACCCAGCGATGGTTCGCACCGGCTTGGAGCGGTGACACGGTCGCGATCGGATCGTCGAACGTCAGCGTGGTCGTGATGTCGTTCGCGGTCGCGACGGCTTCGACCTCGGCCGGCGCCGCGGGATCGATCGCCATCGGATCGGTATCCGCGACTTGGGGCGCGATGTCGTCGAGCGGTGAGGTGTCTTCGAGCGCGGTCCAACCATCGTCGTCGTCGACATCGGTGACCGCACAGCCCGCGAGCACGAACAGCATCCAGAACCGCATGCCTGGCCCATCAGCAAGTGTGAGGCCGCACGCGATCGCCGAAATTTGCTCGCACGAGGCGTTCGCGAAGTTGCAGTCGGCGTGGCCCTGCAACTGACAGATTGCAGGCAATCTGTGCTGCTCGACAGTCTCGGTGCTCGGTACGATCCGGTCGTGGACATTCGGCTCGTACGACCGGAAGACATCCCCGCCGTGATCGATCACGTGACGACAACGCTCGCCGAATTCGGCCTGGTGTTCGGCGAAGGCGCTAACACCGACGATCAGTTGCGCGGGCTGCCGGCCTCGTACGACACGGGTGCGTTCTGGGTCGCGTACGATCGCGATCAGCTCGTCGGGACCGCGGGCGTGTTTCCGGTCGCCGACAAGACCTACGAGCTCCGCAAGATGTACTTGTCGGCGGCAACGCGTGGCAACGGGCTCGCCGCGCGCATGCTCGAGACCGCGATCGCGTGGTGTCGCGAGCACGGCGCCACGATGATCGTCCTCGATACGACGGAGCAAATGACCCGCGCGATCGCGTTCTACGAGAAGCACGGCTTCGTGCGCGACGATGCCCAACGGCGTGGCTCGCGCTGCTCTCGCGGCTACGCGCTCGCGCTCTAGTGCTGCTGGTACGCGGTCATCGCCGCGCACTTCGGGCACCGCACGATGTACTGGATGTTGCCGCCGAGCTCCTGCGCAAATTCGACGGCGTGCTCGAGCTGGAGCACGTGCTCCATCGCGACGCTGCAGTTCGCGCATTCGATCGTGCGTGCCGACTGCGCCCAACACGTCCAGCCGCCGACCTTCTCCCAGCGCGCGGGGATCCGTAAGTCTTCGAGCGTATCGTCGTCGATCTCGAGGCGTTCGCGGATCACGTAGGGTGACGGCAAATCGGTATCGCGGGTCCACGTGATCCGGCGATTCAGGAGCACGTGCGTGTCGATGTAGTTGCCGTCCTCGTCGAGATCATCGCGGATCGGCGCGAGCGCGCCACCGGCCGGATCGATCACGCGCACGGCCGAGCAACTGAACGGCTCACCGATGTCTTCGTAGTAGCAGCTGCGATCGCAGGCGAAGTACTGCAGGAGGCCGTCGCCGATCGCGAGCACGTCGCGCACGTCCGCGAGATCGATCTGCACGATCAACTGCAACGTGAGCTGACAGCGCTCGCACGTCGGATGAGGCGCGCCTGGGGTCAGCCACGGCGTACCGCCCGCACGCGAGCCAGCCGGATCGCCGGGCTCGTTCGCGTAGCTCGGAATCGCGATCGGCCGCGCGAGCGCGTTGACCTGTTGCCACGCCGCCTCTTCTTCGGTGAGCCGCTTCGAGTCGCCTTCGACAAAGCCGGCCGACCGCAAGCGCGCGACCTCTCGATCGATCCGATAGCGAACTTCGTCCTCGGACGTCATCACTTCGTCGAGCGACTCGCCGACCGTCCCGATCTCGCCTTCGGTAATTTCGATCGCGCGCTTCGTCCAGTTGAGCTCGACGAATCGGCCATCCTTGACGAAGGCTTGCTTGTTCACGACCGGGTTTTGCCAGCTGGCAGCGCGTCCCGACAATGAATAGTTGGTGCCTACGTGACAGCGGCGTCGTAGCTGCGCCGTTGCCAGAACATGATCTCGCGTGGTTCGACCAGGCATACCTGTTGCTGAGTGCCTCGGTCGTGAAGATCTGGTTTCTTGTCGTGTTGGCAGCGTGTGGTGATTCGAAACCGACGCCCGACGTTCCACCCGATGCGCGAGACGAGCTCGCGAGCTTCGGCAGTGCGGTCGGTCCCGATAACCAGGCCGGATTTTCGCTCGAGCTCCAAGATCCATCGTTGCCGATGGCGATGGGTGCGAGTGCGAGCATGCTTACCGAGACGCGGTCGACCGCGCCGATCGTCGTGACGGCAACGACCGCATCACCCGCGATTCTGACCGCCGGTGCGATCGTGCGGAGCGCGAACGACGATCCGCGGTATTCGACCATCCCGCTCACCGCCCACGCGGAAGGCGAGACCGACCTGATCCTCCTCGATGCGAACGGTGGCGAGATCGATCGTTGGACGGTCCACGTGGTCCCGACCGACACGCTGAGATCCGATGCCGATCTCGGTACCCCGCTCGTGTTCCCGGGCGGCCCGGTCGTGTGGCACCTGACCACGTTCACCGCGGGTCAGGGGACCATCGGCACCGGCGCGGTCAGCTTCACCCTCACGGGCGTGGAGGCCGGCAGCCTCGACGAGGTCGACGACTTCGGCGGCGACGAGGTGCTGTTCCACGGTGCGACGGGCTCGGTCGACGCGACCGCACCGTACACGGCGGCCGCCCACCTGGACGTGGTTGCCGTCGATCCTGCCGCGCTGACCCAGATCTCGCCGTCGGCCGTCGTGATCGACGGAACCGGCGGCACCGGTTTGTTCTCGGACACCAGCGTCGCGATCACGGTGAAGGCGAACGGCGTTCCGGTCTACGGCGCGAACTGCACCTGGTCGAATCTCAAAGGCTTGTCGGTCGGCACGCCTCAGTTCGGTGGGCTCGGCGGTGACTCGGCCTTCGAGTACACGTTCGACGGTCCGCCCGCGACCTACATGCCGATCTGCACGGTCGGCCCGCTGTCGACCCAGCTCGTGGTGCACATACATAGCTGACTCACACCGCGCGATTTCGTCTCACTTCTCGACGGAAACGGGCTGGTTTTCGAGGCACGCGCGATGCAATTCCGCTCGGCATGGGCGCTATCGCAAACAAGATCAAAGGCAAGCTGAAGGAAGTCGAAGGCCGGATCACCGGTGACAAGCTGCGCGAAGGCGAAGGCCGCGTGCAGGAAGCCGCGGGAACGGTCGGTATCAAGGTCAAGGCCGGCGTCGCCAAGCTGAAGGCGCGCGCGAAGGTGGCCAAGGCCAAGGTCGCCGCGAAGGCGATGAAGACCAAGGTCGGTCGCAAGGCGGCCGCTGCCAAGCTCACGCCGTGATGCTAGATCGCCCGCGTGGGGCGTCAGCTCGACCTGTTCGGAGCAGGTAGTCAGCCGTCATTCGATCCGGAGTTTCGATCGCTCGAGCGCATCCCGCTCGCGCACGGTGCCTGGGTCGATCACGCGCCCGGTTGGATCGCGAATCACGATGCCTTGTTCGAGCGGCTCGAACGCTCGCTCGAATGGCGGAGTGAATCGCGCCCGATGTACGACAAGATCGTCGCTGTCCCGCGCCTGCTCGCGCACCTGCCGAGCGAAGGTCTCGTCGAGGAGATGCTCCGCGCTCTTTCGGCTCGGTATCGCGAAGACTTCGTGCGCACGAGTGCGGCGCTCTATCGCGATGGCAACGACAGCGTCGCATTTCATGGCGATACGACGGCGCGCGACATGGTGCAGGCCGTGGTCGCGACGGTCTCGCTCGGCGCGCCTCGCCGGTTTCTGATGAAGCCGACCGAGGGCGGAGCCTCGTTTTCGATCCCGCTCGGCCGCGGCGACCTCGTGGTGATGGGCGGGACCTGCCAACGCACGTGGCGGCACGCGATCCCGAAAGTCGCGAGTGCCGGCCCTCGGATCGCGCTGATGTTTCGCCCGGCCTGGGGCTGACTACTCGACGGTGACCTTGCCGTCCTTGATGTGGATCTTCGCATCGCCCTTCAGCGTCACGTCACCGCTCGGCGCGTGGAGCGTGCACGGCGCGGAGCCCTGGATCGTGACCGACGACGTCTTCGAGTGGTCGAACGTCACGTTGTACTTGCTGCCCGAGCACGTGGCCTCCCACGTGTAGTCCTTCGAATCTTCGTTGTAATAGCGAAGGGTCGGGCCCGCGAAGGCGGCGGTGGCGGTGACGGCAACGAACGCGACAGCACTCAAGAGTTTCTTCATGCGCGTGGGGTAGCGTGAGGTCCCTACCGGATCAGCAAATAGTCGGCGACATGCTAGGGTGCCCGACCGTGAAGTTGATCGTGACTCATCCCGGTGGCGCCCATAAGGACGATGCACTTGCCGCGTGCGTGCTCGTCTCGATCCACGGCTGCCCCGTCGAGCGTCGCGATCCCACGCCGGCGGAGCTCGCGGATCCGGACGTCGCGATCATCGATGTCGGTGGCAGCCACGATCCGGCGCTCGCGAACTTCGATCACCATCACTTCCCGCGCGAGCATCCGCCGACCTGCGCACTCAGCCTCGTGCTCGCGCACCTCGGGCTGTACGAAGACGCGCTGCAGTTTTGCGACTGGTTGGAAGTCGCCGAGTGGTTCGATTCGCGCGGACCGAAGAAGACGGGCGAGTGGTTGGGTGTGCCGCGCCGAGCGATCTCGCAACTCAACTCGCCGATCGACATGACGCTGCTGCGCCGGTTCGCACAAGCCTCGCGGATCGAGCCGGGCGACCCGCTGTATGCGTTCATGAAGATGGTCGGCGACGACCTGCTCGAGTATCTCCGCGTCGCACGCGAGCGCTTGGACTGGATCGCCGGTCGCGTCCAGCGCTGGTCGATTCCGTTCGATGGCTCGACGATCGAAGCGCTGTACCTGCCGCGCGGCGAAACCGCCGACGAGCCGAGCGCGATGCTCGGGAGCTACATTCGCGCGAACAAGCTCGACACCGTGATCCACGCGATCGTGTATCCGGATCGGCGCGGCGGCGGCTTCGGCATCGGCCGCTACGAAGATCATCCGAAGTTGGACTTCTCGCGCGTCGAAGCCGAGCCCGATGTCCACTTCGCGCACAAGAGCGGCTTCATGTGTAAAACGTCGGCGAGCGAGCCGACCCGGCTCCAGCAGCTAGTCACGCTGGCATGGATTACGTGACGGACGCCTATCGCGAGCTGTTCGAAGCCCATCCCCGCCCGATGTTCGTCGCGCATCGCGCGTCGCAGCGGATCCTGTTCGTCAATCGCGCCGCCGAGAAGATGTACGGCTGGACGCGCGACGAGATGCTCGCGATGACGTTGCGCGATATCCGCCCGCCCGAGGACGTGCCGCGCTTCGAGCTCGTGTTCGCCGCGAAGAAGGGCCAGACCTACTCGCGCGTCGCTCGCCACCATACGAAGGACGGGCGGATCCTCGACGTCAGCCTCGAGATCGTGATGCTCGACTTCGAGGGCGAAGCGGCATCGTGCGCGGTCGTCACCGATATCACCGGCATTCACGAAGCCGAGCGTAGGTTCAAGCTCCTCGTCGAACACTCCGCCGATGGCATCGTGATCTACAACGCCGACAACGTGATCGAGTACGCGTCGCCGGGCAGCGAGCGGATCCTCGGGTTCAAGGCGAGCGAGGTCGTCGGCAAGAATGTCGGGACTCGGTCGCATCCCGATAACAACAAGGAGACGCACCCGCTCCCCGGCGAGACCAAGGGCTACATCGCGCGCGTCACGCATCGCGATGGCTCGTGGCGATGGATCGAGACGTTCACGACGAACCTCACCCACGATCCCGCGATCCGCGCGTTCGTCTCGAACTATCGCGACATCACCGAGCGCAAGCTGGCCGAGGACGCGCTCGTCAAATCGGCTGCGAACTTTCGCACGTTGATCGAAGCCTCGCCGATCGCCACGTTCGTTCACGACGAGAACGTGTTCCTCTACGCGAACCCGGCGACGATCCACATGCTGCGGCTCCACAGTCCGGCAGACATCGTCGGCAAGCGCGTGCTCGACTTCGTGCATCCGGACGATCGCGAGGCCGTCCGCACGCGGATGGTCAACACGGCGACGACGGGCACCACGCCGGCTCATCCCGCGCGGATGATCGCGAGCGATGGCACGGTGATCGTGCTCGAGGCGACGGGCCTGCTCCTCGAGTTCGACGGCAAGCCTTCGAACGTGGTGATGGCCACGGATGTCACGCAGCGCCACGAGATGTTCACGCGGATGGCCACGGCCGATCGGATGCTCACCGTGGGCACGCTCGCCGCGGGTGTCGCGCACGAGATCAATAACCCGCTCGCGTATATCGGTTCGAATGTCGACGTGCTCGCCGCGGAGTTGCCGCTCGTCCTCGCGCACGGTCGCTCGCGGCTGTCGTCCGATGATTTCCGGGCGTTGATGACGGACGTCCGCGAGGGCGTGTCGCGAGTCTCGCGGATCGTGCGCGATCTGCTCGCGCTGTCGCGGCAGCCGGATGAAGGCACGCGCGCCCCGGTCGATGTCGTCGCGGTGATGGCGGTGTCGCTGAAGATGGCGACGAACGAGCTCCGGCATCGCGCGCGGATCGTCGAGGACTACGCGCACGATGTTCCGTTCGTCGAGGCGGACGCGTCGAAGCTCGGCCAGGTGTTCCTGAACCTCTTGTTGAATGCGGCGCAGGCGATCGCGGAAGGTCATGCCGAGCAAAACGAGGTGAAGATCCGGATCACCGGCGGCGAACGCGTGGTGATCGAGATCAGCGACACCGGCACCGGCATTCCGCCGCACGCGCTCCAGCGGATCTTCGATCCGTTCTTCACGACGAAGGCGCATGGCGTCGGCACCGGGCTCGGCCTCTCGATCAGCGATCAGATCGTGCGGTCACTCGGCGGCGAGATTTCCGTCGAGAGCTCGCAGGGCAAAGGCACCACGTTCCGGATCACGTTGCCGCCGTCGAGATCGACCGCCGCGATCCAACCCGTGCCGGAGCCGGCGCCGGTGGCAACGGCCGCGCGCGTGTTGGTGATCGATGACGAAGCCGCGGTCGGTCGTGCGTTGCGCATGTTGCTCGCGCCCGACAACGACGTCACGGTGGCCGCCACCGTTCACGAAGCGCTCGATCTACTCATCGGTGGCACGCCGTTCGACGCGATCCTGTGCGACTTGATGATGCCGGACATTTCCGGCGTCGAGCTCTACGGTCGGCTCGTCGAGACCGCGCCGTGGTGCGTGTCGAAGATCGTGTTCATGACCGGCGGTGCGTTCACGCAGCAAGCGCGGGACTTCCTCGCGAACCTCGGGCGGCCGTATCTCGACAAGCCGTTCACCGAGAGTCAGCTCCGTGCGGCGATCGATCGCGTCATGAAGAACACGCCGTAGCGCGACCGACGAGCACGACCTCTTCGCCTTCCCGATCGAGCTGCTCGGGCGAGCCATGCGGACTCCACGTGGCTTTGGCGTCGGGACTCGCCTTGAACAGCATCAGGTGATCGCCTGCGGCCGGGACCTGCAATTCGTCGGGCGCGTCTTCGAATGCGAACGGCTCCACCTCGTATTTGAAGTGGAGGTGATCGTCGTGTTGCACGAGCTCGTACGTGCCGTGCGCGACCGGACGCGCCGCGGGTTGATACCGCTCGCCGCGCGTCTTCGTCGTGTAGTACTCGGCTTCGAGCTTTCCGCCTAACACGCGATCGAGCGAGCCCACGCGTTCGACCCGACACCAGAACCGCTCGCGCGCGTTCGTCGGCATCCGCTTGCGCCCGATCCTCAGGCGGCGATGCGTGCCGGATGTCGGAGACAAGATCGCGAACAAGCTCTGCACGCCGAGCGCGAATTCGTCCGCGTCGGCCGCTTGGGCTTTCGGCTGGAAGAAGAACTGCAGATCGCCGGCTTCAACGACCACACCCCACTATGGCTTGTGGTGGCGGATCCGCTTCTTCAACGGGACGAGTTTCGGCGACGGCGTCACCGGGCGCTCGATCGTGCGTTCGACCAGCGGTTGCTCGGGTTCGGCCGCGGGCTTCGACATCTCGACCGGCTCGGGCCGCTTGTCCTGTTTATGCTCGTACCGAGGGTCGTGCTCGCAGCCGATTCCGAAGAGGGCGACCAAAACGAGCGTTTTCATCCAGGTGGATAGACGCCCGAGCGGCGGTTTTGGTTCCCTTTTTGTCAGCTCGCGGTCGATGGAATCCATTTGGCGAGCGCGCTCTGCCATTCCGCGGACTTCCACTTGTCGGGAAAGCAGCGCTGGACGAGCTCGAGCATGATCGACACGGCGGTCGACGCTCCCGGCGATGCCCCGAGCAGGGCGGCGATCGAGCCATCCGCGCTGGTCACGACCTCGGTCCCGAACTTGAGCTCGCCGCCGCCGTGGCCATCGCTCTTGATGATCTGGACGCGCAAGCCGGCGATCTGGACCTCCCAATCCGCATCGCGCGCGCTCGGGCAATAGCGGCGGAGCAGCTCGACGCGTTCTTCCGTCGACAGCATCGCCTGACCGACCAGGTAACGCGTGAGGTCCATGTTGTGGAGACCGGCGGCCATCACCGGGCGAATGTTGTGGATGCCGATCGAGCCGAGCAGATCGAGCCACGAGCCTTCCTTCAAAAACTTCGTCGTGAAGCCGGCGTACGGGCCGAACAACAGCTCCTGCGAGCCGTCGATCCAGCGCGTGTCGAGATGCGGGACCGACATCGGCGGCGCGCCGACCTCCGCCATGCCATAGACCTTCGCGTGGTGGCGCGCGATCACGTCGCGGTTCGTGCAACGGAGCCACTGACCGCTGACCGGAAACGCGCCGTAGCCGCGTGCTTCGGGGATGCCGCTCTGCTCGAGCAACTTCAACGAGTAGCCGCCGGCGCCGATGAACACGAACTTCGCATGCACGCTGTGATCTTTGCTCGTGACGCGATTGTGGATGTCGATGATCCAGCCGTCGTCGGCGCGATGAATGCCGCGGACTTCCGACGACAATTCGATCGCGAAGCCGCTGACCTCGTCGATCCACGTGATCATCGCGCGTGCGAGGGCGCCGAAGTTGACGTCGCAGCCGCGCATCATTCGGGTCGCGGCAACGGGCGTGTTCGGATCGCGGCCGTCCATCACGAGCGGGATCCATTCGGTGATCTGCGCGCGGTCTTCGGAATATTCGAGGCCGTGAAACAGCGGTGATTGGCGAAGCTTGTCCGCGCGCGCTCGCAGGAACGGCACGTCGTCACCGGTGACGAATGACAGGTGCGGTGTCTCGCGCAAGTAGGTGCGCTCGTCGGGAAGCTCGCCGATCGCGGACAACGCGCGCCAGAGCTCGAGGCTCTGCTTGAACTGCGCGGCGATCGTGATCGCCTTTCGGCAATCGACGCTGCCGTCGGGCCCCGCGGGCGTGTAGTTGAGCTCGCAAAAGCCGGAGTGGCCAGTGCCGGCGTTGTTCCACGCATCGGAGCTCTCGGTGGCGGCGCGATCGAGGCGCTCGTACGCGACCATGCGTAGGCCCGGATCGAGCTTGCGCAGGATCGTGGCGAGTGTGGCGCTCATGATTCCGCCGCCGATCAACGCTACGTCGATGTGTGCATCCGCTCTCACGTTGGTGAGATGATACAGCGCATGAAGTGGTTGCTAGCGATGGTGCTGTTCGCAGGTTGTGGGAAGGCGGTCACGGGCATCGATAACGATGACGGCAAGCCGCGCTCGCACATACGTGGCGAGGCCTACGACAACCTCGACAAGATCGCGCGCGCGGCGAAGAAGGCGTTCGCGGATACGAAGTCGTTCCCGGTCGGCACGGCGAAGTTGTTGCCGGTTGGTAACCCGGAGTCGGGCTCGTACGCGGGCCAGTGTTGCGGCGTGAAGGACGCGTCGGGAGCGGTCGTGAATAAGTGCCAGGCGGATGCGGCGGCGTTCAAGGCCGATCCGATCTGGTCGAAGCTCGAATTCTCGGTCGACGCGCCGGGCTTGTACCAATACTCGTATGTCGGGAGCGAGAAGTCGTTCACGGCGATCGCGAGAGGTGATGCAGATTGCGACACGCAGTTTGCAAATTTCACGATCGTTGGCGAGATCAATGCGTCGGGCGATCCAGTCGTCAACATCACGATGCCGGGGAAGGGACAGTATTGAGATGAAGCGCTGGCTCTGGCTGGTGGCGTTGGCGGGATGTGACAAAGGCCAGCACCGCGTGATCGACGACGACAAGCTCGACACCGATCGCACGCGGACGATCCACAAACAGTTCGAGGCTCTCGCCGTTCAGATGCGAAAGATGTGGGCCGAGAAGAAGGCGTTTCCGATCGGCGTTTCAGCAAAGCTACCGAAGCAACGCGATCTCGAGTGCTGCGGTGTCGATCCCGCGACCGGCAAGAACACGCTGCAGTGCCCGCCGGATCCGGACTTCAAGACCGATCCGATGTGGTCGAAGCTCGAGTTCTCGATCGACGAGCCATCGTTCTATCGATTCGAGTACCACGGCACGAATGCGTCGGTGTTCACCGTGTTCGCGACCGGTGATGTCGATTGCGACCGCGTGTCCGTCGAATTCACGATGGGCGGCGTCGTCGAACCGGACGGCAAGCTGAAGCTGTGGGCGTGGCAACAGCAGCCTCTCGACGAATTCTGATCACCACACGAACGGGATCAGCGCGCGCCGCGTCGCCGGGTACGCCGGAAACTCGCTTCGATACCAGACGTGATGCGTCCACGCGCGCGGCGCGAGATTCGCCGCCGTCCACACCGCGAACGACAAGCCCGCGATCGACCAGGTCAGCACGGCCCAGCCCGTCCATTCGATGATCTCGCCGAAGTAGTTCGGGCTCGAGATGTAATCGTAGAGGCCGCCCGTCGGAATCTTGTAACCGGTCTCGCCGGGACCGCGGAGATTTCGCAGCGTCGCATCCGCGCGCAAATTGATGATGAAGCCCGCGGCCATCATGCCCGCGCCGATCACGAATCGCGGGTCCATCAGCCACGCGGTGTCGTAGTGCCCGAACACCGTGAGCCAGCGCCCGTTGAGATAGCCGTTCACGACATTGAAGAACACCGCCATCGCCGGGATCGCGATCGGCATCGGCTTGTGCCCGCCGCGCATCCGGAACGGGAACACCATGCTGCGGTTCACGTAGTGCACTTCCCACAGCGCGAGCATGAGCCACGGGACGGCCGTTTGCGGTGGGTGGATCGCGAAGCAGATCGCGATCGTCAGCGCCGCTGGCAGCTCCATCAACATCCAGCCGTATCGCGAGGGCAGCGTGGGGCCCCACCCACCACGCGTGTGGCGACCGTACGGCGCCGACAAGAAGAACAGCGCGATTGCCGTGATCGCGGCGACACCGAACCACGCGTAGGCGAGCCCGTCGAAGAAACTACGTTCGGTCACGGCTGGAGCATTTCATGTTCGGCGAACCACGCGAAGGTGTCGCGCAAGGTGTCGTCGAGCGGGCGTGGATCGTGGCCGAGATCTCGGCGCGCGCGCGAGCCATCGACCTGTTGATGATGACGAAGCGCGAGCAGCGAGAACGGCGTGAATAGCGGCCGGGTCTTGCGCAGGCGTGCCCAACCCACCGCGAACGGTGCGGCTCCTCGTGCGAGCCACATCGGCGAGACGAAGCGCGGGCGACGCTTGCCGGTGAGCGCTTCGATCTTCGACGCGAGCTCGACGAGAGAGCACCACGCGCCCGGCAAGAGGTAGTTCGTGCCACGCGTGCCACGATCGACGGCGGCGACCACGGAGCGCGCGACATCGCGAACGTCGACCCAGTCGAAGCCACCGCGCACCAAGCCGGCGAGCCGCCGGTGATAGAGATCGAGCATGACCTCGCCCATCGGCGATGGCTTCCAATCGAACGGCCCGATGATCGCGGTCGGATTGACGATCACGTAGTCGAGATCGAGCGCGCGCAGGACCGCTTCGGCGGCGGCCTTGCTGCGATCGTAGGCCGGTGCATTCGGCTCGGCGGGACCACGGGTTTCGTCGATCGGCTCGACCCGATGCGAGTACGCGTGGATCGAGCTCGCGTGGACGAGCCGGACCTTCGCCGCCGCACATGCCTCGGCCACGATCCGCGTACCCTCGACGTTGACCGCCTGCATGACAGGTTCGTCGCGCGCTTCGAGCGAGATCACGGCCGCGAGATGGATGACCGCATCGCATCCAGCCACGAACCGGGTCACGAGCTCGACATTTTCGATATCTCCGTCGACGACTTCGACGGCCAGGCCATCGATCTCCCGGCGATCGCGATGCACCAAGACACGCACATCGTCACCACGTTCGAGCAGCGCGCGGACGACCGCACCACCGAGATGTCCCGCTGCTCCCGTGACGGCAAACTTCATTTGCGGTTACCGTTATAGGCGGTGGCCAAAGCGAAAACTGCAAGTGGTGGCAACGCAGCGCTCGAAAAAGCGATCGAAGCCGATCCGGACAACCTCGATAACTGGAGCGTCTACGCGGACTGGCTCCAAGCGCAAAACGATCCGCGCGGCGAGCTCGCGGCAGTGCACATCGGGCTCGCGACGTCACCCAAAGACAAGACGCTGCTGTCGTCGGAGAAGAAGCTGTTCAAGGATCACGCGGACACGCTGATCGGCGGCTACGCGAAGTACTTGTGCAAGGCGGGCAAGAAGGACATCCCGAGCATCACGGCGAAGGTGCCGCTCGAGCCGGACTATCGCGAATCGAACTACGAAGGCGCGCCGTTTCATATCGAGTGGCGCGCGGGTTTTATCAAGACGATCACGGTCGGTCATCCGGGCATGGATTGGTCGCCACCGTCGAGCAAATCCGACGATGAAGATGACGAGGGCGACACGGGATATTCGAGCTACAGCGTCCCGAAGCTCGTGACTGAAGTGCTCGCGAGCCCGGCCGCGCGGTTCATGACGGGGCTGCGCCTCGGCATGCCCAACGATATGGAAGATGGCGAGTGCGACTACCCGCCGGTGATCAAGGAGCTCGCGAAGCAGGATCTGTCGCGGTTGCGCTCGCTGTACATCGGCGACATCACGCAGGAGGAGAGCGAGGTCTCGTGGATCAACATCGGCGATCTGTCGAAGTTGTGGAGCCAGCTGAAGAACCTCAAGCACCTGACGCTCCGTGGCGGTGGTGGCTTGAAGCTCGGCGCGATCAACCTGCCGGAGCTGCGCGATCTCACGATCATCACGGGCGGGCTCGACAAGAAGAACGTCGCGGCGATCTGTGCGGCGAAGTGGCCGAAGCTCCACAAGCTCGAGCTGTGGTTCGGGCGTAGCAGCTACGGCGGCAACGTGACGCTGAAGGATCTGAAGCCGATCCTCGACGGGAAAGCGTTCCCGAAACTCACGAGCTTGGGGCTGCGCAACTGCGAGTTTGCCGACGAGCTCGCGGTCGCGTTGAGCACGGCGAAGATCACGCCGCAGTTGAAGAAGCTCGATCTCTCGAAGGGCACGCTGACGGATACCGGCGTCGACGCGATGATCAAGGCGAAGGATGCGTTCTCGCATCTCCAGCACCTCGATCTGTCGGACAACTACCTCGCGAAGTCCGCGCGCACGGCCACGCAGATCATTCCGGCGGTGCGCACGAAGCCGCAACGCACGCCGAGCGAATGGGACGGTGAGCAACACAGGTACGCCGCGCTCGGTGAGTAGCTGTGGTCATCCGTTGTGCGCGTTGATCGGCGGCGAGGCGTGCAGCATCGCGGTCACGCGATCGCGCGGGTGCCGCCCGAACGTGATCGAGCGCGAGGTCGACTTCGACGGGATTCGCGCGGCGATCGCCGGTGCCGAGTGGGTCCGGCTCGCGCAGTTGATCCGGCGCGAGATGATGGATGGCCGAAACGTCGTCGCGCTCGCACGGGCGGAAGAGCTGGAATTCACGGACGAGCTCGTTCGGCTGACGCGGCGGAATGATCCGGTGTAGGTGGGCGTTTCAGTCGAGTGATTCGGTGGTTGATCCTGCTCGCTTCGGCAACGGCCGTGGCGGCGCCCACCGATGATCTCCGTCCCCACGACACGCACTCGTTCGACAACGCGCTCGTTCGCACGGTGACGAAGGGCACGGGCCGCGCGCCGGAGTACGGCGACGAGGTCACGTACACCTGGACGCTCTATCGCGATCGCGATCCACGCAAGGGCGAGCACATCACGCTGACGCGGCGGCTCGATCTCGAGGATGGCAACTGGTACGCGCGCTATCGCGAACAGCTGCACGACATGCGCGAGGGCGAGGTCCGCTTGATGTGGTTCGCCGAGCAAGACGGCAACCTGTGCGATCACTTCGGCTGTGCGGGGCCGCCGACGAAGTTCGCGGCGAAGCTCGAGCTCCTGACGATCACACGTCACGTCGACGTGTTGCCCGACGACATGCACGTGACGCTGCTCCCGTCGCTATCGATCCAGCGCGGTCGGCAGCTCCTCGATCTCGGCTCGGGTTACGCACACGTGCAGCTCGCGTCGGTCGCGCTCGCGAACGAGACGGTCGTGATCGAAACCGACGAGCAAGCGACGTACGGCAACACCAAGCCCACGCACGTCACGCGCAAACTGCCGATCGCGGAGATCCGCGCGCGCTTCTCCGACGACGCGGGACTGGCTGCCGCGAAGCATCACGAGTGGAAGAAGGCGAAGGAGCTGTTCACGACCGCCGTCGATCTGGCGCCGCAGCTCGATCTCCCGCACCTGCACCTCGCGATGGCCAACGCGCATCTCGGCTTGAAAGTCGATCTGACGGCGATGGATCACGATCCGGCAGGCTTCTACTTCCGGATCCACTACGACCCGCTCTACGAGCCGTTGAAAACGAATCCGCTCGTGAAGGAGCTGAACCACGGCAAAGGCGAGATCACGGCCCTCGGCTATAACTGCGAGCAGAACTGTATGGAGGTCGATGCGACCGGGCGCTTCGTCGCGGTGCCCGCGCGTTACGTGACGACCTCGGAGAACGTGTTCGCGTGGAATGCATTGCGGATCGTCGACGTGCAGACCGGCGCGGTGATCGACACCGTCCAAGCCGCGCTGACCGATTCATCCTGTGACCATTGCCCGGAGTATCTGGCGGCGAAGGCGATGCTCGTCGACCTCGGCTTCAAGCCGGTGATCGGTCACGCGCGGATCGAGATCGATGAAGACGACGTGCTGAAGAAGCACGTGCGGATCCGGTTTCCAGATCTGACCCTGGCTCGCGCCGCGGACAAGCCACGCGATGCGACGGCGTTTCGTGCGATCGAGCTGCCAGAGCGGCAGAAGATTCTCGAAGCGATTCGCGTCGGTCAGGTGATCCTCGTTCGCTGGGCCGCCATCGAAAACGAGTACATCGACGTGACCGTCCTGCCGAAATAGCCTGGCAAATCACGGAATCCGTGCGACCGAGAATGTGCTTGAGGCTCCTCGCCACGTGATCTATAGCTCCGGCCGAATGATGAGGACGTTGGTCCCGCTGCTGCTCCTGTCCGCGACGCCCGCGTTCGCCGACGAGCCCGCGCTGAAGGGCAACGTGTTGGTGTGGAACGATGCGGCGTTTTATACGGACGCCGCCGACGACGCGCAGGTCGTTCACGCCGCGAGCCTCGATAGCCGCACCGCCGGCAACGTGATCGCGATGAAGGTGATCTCGACGAAGAATGGCTTCGTCGAAGTCGAGCCCGCGGCCGAGCTCGATTGCACGTGGGCGCGGTTGCAGACGAGCGATGACCTCGCGCAACTGCACCTGTTCGTGAAGCGCGCGGACCTCGCACCCGTGCTGTCGGTCGCGTTCGACAAGACCTACAACGACGGCAGCCACGTCGCGCTGAAGCCGGGAACGCCGGTCACGAGCGCCGATGGCAAGTACACGATCGGCGTGCGTGGCACCGGCGATATCGCGCTCGAGTTGCCGGAGAAGTCAGTCGGTTGGTCGTACCTGCCCGAGAAGGTGAAGACCGGGCCCACGATCCTCGGTGGCGAGTTCGAGCTCGCGCCGAAGACAAAGGTGAGCCTCGCGGATGCGGCGATCGTGATCGATGCCCGTCGCGGTGTCGGAATCGAGCAGCGCGGCGCGCAGACCGTGTTCTCGATCAAGTCGAAGTGCGCGGCGTTGGATGTGGTGGCGCCGGCGAAGTCGGTCCGCTCCGTCGAAGATGATGAAGAGCAGACCATGGAAGTGAGCAGTGGGCTCGCGGTCATGGATCTCCGCAACGAGGACTTCATCCCGCAGGGCACGATCTTGTCGACGGTCGGTGGGCGTGCGTTCGCGGCGGCGGCGAAGCCGATCTACCTGTCGGCGGTGCCGCACGGCAAGGCAGCGTGCGTCGATCGCAAGATCAAGATCGGCGTGTTCGAAGGCGAGTCGCAGGATCCGAAGGACGGCGATAACAAGCTGAAGGTGTGTGCGCCGGCGACGCGCGTCATGCACGAGCAGCTGCGTAGCGCGCGGTCCGCGAACGGCACCACGCATCGTTAGACAGGATCGTGACAACCAGGGGATGAGGTCGTGACGCGGCCTGATCCACGATCGCGACATGAAGCTCCTCGCGATCCTGCTCTGCGCTAGCGTTGCGTCGGCCTCGCCGTACAAGCGGCCGAGCCAAACTCCGACGGTGGTCCACAAGGAAACCGTCAAGCCGGTGCGCGTTTCGACGACGAAGCCGGTCACCGCCGATCAGGTGATGGCGATCGACGAGCACCAAGAAGGCCTGCGCCAGGAACAGCAGCAGATCCTCGAAGGGCTCGTGCGCGATACGCCCGACGACGATCCGGACAAGCCGGACTATCTCTTCCGGCTCGCGGAGCAATACGCGCAGCGCTATCGCCTGTGGCATTTGAAGTCGCTCGAGCTGGACCTGAACAGCGGCCCGTAACTTATGTGCCCCAACCGTGGCCGGTCATCGCGGCGAAGCTCGCATGCACGAGCGAGTAACCGCCGTCGCTGTCGCCTTGGAACACGAGGAACACGCGATACGGCGTCGTCGATTTTCCGGACGTCGCGTCCATGTTCGCGACCATCCAGAGCAGGCGTCCGGACGTCTTTCCGGTGACGCGACCATCGCGGATCTTGAACTTCAAGTTCCATCCAGTGAGCGCCTTGTTCATCGCCGCACCGCCGACGAAGCGCTCGTTCGGCGCACTACCGAACAACACCGCATCCTTCGCCTTCGTCACGGTTTCGGCGGCGTCTTGGCCCCACACGTCGTCGAAGATCGTCAGGAAGTATTCGTCGCCGGCGGTGTTCTTCGATTCGATCTTCGGCGGTGCGATCGCTTTCGCGGTCGTCGTCGGCACGAGGCTGTACGCGATCAACGTCCAGCCGGTCTTGTCGTGATCCCACACCGCGCTCGCGTGACCGTCGACGGTGCCCTTGTCGTTCACGACATCGCCGGCGGCCCAGAACGACTTCTTGTTCGAGGCGAACGCACCGACGACGTTCTTCACCGCGTGCTTTGCCGGCACCGTGCCATCGGTGAGGGAAAATGCCGCGCCGCTCGGGTTCGTCAGCAATTGTCCGAGGTCGGGTTTGTCGTCGGCGAACGCCGGTGAAACGAGGGCAAAGATCAGGAGCAACGCGCGCATAGGTAACTTTAACGACGGAGTCGCCGGTTGTATGTCGCATTTCGTGCGACCGCGTTCGGACCCCTGGCTCCGACTAGCGTGTTGACGTCCATCGAAGCAGCAACCCGTGGCGTGATGTTGGTGGGGCCCGAAGACCTGGTCGAAATCGACTCGTTTTCGTGTCCGTGGTGCGGCGAACACCATCGGACGCTGGAAACCGCGTTCCGGTGGCCGGATGTGGCCACGGTCACGGGAGTTTCGACGACCGAACAGCCCGATGACCGCGTTCGCCTGAACGACGAGTGGTACGAGCGTGGCACGGTCCGGATCCCGATCCACGGCGGCGGCGAATTCGCGATCGGCATCTGGGCGCGCCTGCGCACCGAATCGACCGGCTGGCTCGCGAATCAGACGAGCCTGATCGCACCGCTCTACGGCGCGGCGATCCGGATCATCGGCGGCGAACCTGGCTTCCGCCCCACGTTCGAGCTCGTCGATCATCCGCTCATGGATGCGCAACGCCACGGCATCTCGCCCGCGACGGCCGCCGAATGGCGCGCACGCGAATATCACTTCGGCGAGCCACAACCGCTCGCCACCCCGTTCGAGGCGACGCTCGTCGATCACGGCTGGGAATTGCTCGGCACCGAGCAGACCGGTCGCCAGCCGTGCTCGGAAGCGATCGAGGTCGGTGACTTCGTGAAGCTGTTCGTGCGGCTCGCCACCGTCGACGATTGCGGCGCGCTCAAGTTGATCCACGCGGGCTGGTGGCTCGTCGTCGATCACGTCGAAGACGGTCGGATCAGCGGCACGCTCAACAGCGTCCCGAAGCTCCCGACCACGCTCGCGTGCGGTACGCGGATGGCCGCGCGCCGATCAGATCTATCAGCGCGAGCGCTAATTACTTCGCTTTGACCGCAAACAACAGATTGTCGTAGCCCGCATCCTTCGCGGTGTTGACGATCAAGTTGATCACCGTAGCCGGCGTGGCTTCGTCGGCCTGAAGGATCGCGAGGCCGATCGGACACGTGACGCCGCGCTTCCCGCCGTCGCAGTTCTGGTGCTGCTCGGGTGTCATCTCTTTCAGCGTCTTGGCTGCCATCGCTTTCAGCGCATCGCCGAGTGGCTTGATCATGAACTGATTGTCGTTACCTGCTTCGAGCTTCTTGATCGTGGCGACCGACTTGCCGTCGAGCATCACGTCCGTCTTCGTCACGACGATCACGGGCGCCAGCTTCAGCGGCGTCTTTCCATCGGCGAGAGGGAGCGTGAGGCCACTACCAGGTGTCTTTGCCTCGACGGGCTTCACGTCGCAATGAGGCGCGACCGCTCTCGACGGTTTCAACGTCAAGCCGTTCGGATCGGTCAGACCGACATCGACGTAGCCGACCTTCACCAACACGTCCATCCCGTGGACGAGGTCCTGATATGCGACGCCTTGACCCGCGATCTCCGCATTCGAGCAATCACCGTGCGCGGTCTTGATCGCGCGCAGCTCGGTCTCGAGCCATGTCCAATCCAACGTGCTGGCGTGGCAGCCGCCGTCGGACGTGGCGATGCTGAGCCCGTTCGAATCGACGAGCACCGACAGCGTGCACGCGTTCGGTGGATCGCCCGCGTCGACGGCGACAACCTTCGGCGCGATCACGGGCGGCGTGTTCACCGGCGGCGGGACCGGGGCTGTTTGCTTCCCGGAGTCACAACCGACGACGGCGACGAGCATCACCAACCAGGTCTTCACCCGCTGGTGATATCACCTAGAATAGGCAGGTGCCCGAACCTCGTGGTCGCAAGCGCGCCTTGAAACGTGCGGCGAAGCTCGTCACGCCGGACGCCGACCGGCCGCGCGAACCGAGCGTGACGCCGCTGCATTGCCCGGAATGTGACGCGCCGCTGCCGCTCGGCGATGGCGCCACCACGATCTGTTTGCACTGCAAGCACGAAGCGCCGCTGCCCGAGGAGTATCGATCGCTGCGCGATACCGAGACGCAACGCGGTGCCGATCGCGATCGCGCGGAACAGCTCTACAAAGAGCTCGGCTCGCCGCCATCGCCGGCGCTGCGGTTTTGGGCATCGTTCACCACGGTCGCGGCGAGCGCGGTGTTCACGACGATCATCGGGATCGTCACCGTGTTCTCGGCGGCGTTCCTGCTCGCAGGATTCGCACTCGAGCTCGTGTGTCACGCACTCGCGGGTGTGTTCGGCGTCGATCTCATCGATCGGTTCGGCGGTGGCACCGTGTACACGGCGTTCATCTTGATCGCGGTGTTCGGTGGGTTGTTTCCGAATTGGCTCGTCGGCTACCTCGATTCGCTCGCGCAGATCAAACACTCGCTGCAGGTCAACCTCGCGGCGATTCCACCGCAGAAGGACGGATTTCCGTCGACGTGTCGTGGTTGCGGTGCCGCGCTCGATGTTCCGAAGGGCGCGTACGGCGTGCGGTGTCCATACTGCGAGGCCGACAACATCGTGTCGCTGCCGCGGGAGTGGCTCGCCAGCGCGACGGCAAAGCAAGCCACGTTTCATCGCAGCATCGTCACCGCGGTCGAGCAGGCGAATCAGATCCGGGCGGAGATGCGCGCCGGCTGGCCCACCGCGCTGAAGTGGGTCGCGGGCACTGCGCTCGTGTTCGGGTTGATCGGCAAGGGATGTTCCGCGCTCGATAGCGAGAGCATCGACCTCACGTGGAAGCAATCGATGGCCACGCCGCGGATCATGCGGTCGTATTGGGAGCCCGACAAACCGATTCCGATCGACCAGACCCTCAAGCTCGTGCACATCACGTATCAAGTGGCTTTGCGACACCACGAGACCCTCGTCTGGGACTCGCCGGACGAAGGTGGCAAGGGCACGTTCGTCATCCACAACACGACCTCGTTCCCGATGCTGACGAGAGAGTGGGTGCGACCGTGGGATGGCAAACAAGCCACGTTCACGGCCCCGTACACCGGCATCTTCGTCGTGAAGCTCAATACCGGACAGCCCGAAGACGGCAAGACCCACCTGCGCTGGTCTGTCCGATAGTATTCCTGCGACCGGGTGGGGCCACGGGGCTCGACTTGCGTGAGCTCGAGCATGCCCACCGACCTCCTCGAGACCCTGGCGAACGACCCCGAGGATCTCGCGTCGTGGAGCGTGTACAGCGACCTATTGCAGACGAACAGCGATCCGCGCGGCGAGCTGTTGTCGTTGATGCTCGATCGAGAGCGCCAACCGAACACGCGGTTGTTCGAGCTCCAGCGCCGGGTGCTCGAGAAGCATCGCGAGAAGCTCGTGCCGGAGATCCTCGCGGATCAGATCGATTCGCTCGTGTGGCGGCGCGGCTTCATCCACGCGGTGCGCGTGAATCATCCGGACATGCTCGCGCAGATCGCGGCCGAGCCGAGCCTGCGGTTGATCGCGGGCGGCGAGCTCGTGATCGCGAACGGGACGACCGAAGAGTGGGCGATGGCGATTCGCGCGGCACGGTTGCCGTGGCGTCACCTGCAGATCCAGTTCGGCGACGGCGGCGGCGATTTGCTCGAACCGTGGATCGCCGGCTTCACGCAGCTCGAATCGCTGCGCATCTCCCGTGGCGATGGCGTCGATCTGCGCGGGGTTCGGGCGCAGCACCTGGCGCGACTCGCGATCTTGAGCGCCGGCGAAGTCACGTTCGGCGATGCCGAGATGCCGCGGTTGCGCGAGCTCCGGCTGCTCGGACGCGCGTTCGTCGGTGATCCGCAAAGTCGCGCGTGGAAGCAGCTCGAGCGGATCGTCGTCGCGAACGAGATCGACGACGCACGCGCCGAGGTGCTCGAAACGCCGTGGCGTGACTTCGACACCGAATCGAACGCGTACTTCGTGACCGGACGAGAGATCGATGTCGCGCTCGTGAGGAAACTTGCTGGCCGGATGACCGGCAACGTGTCGGCGCGGATCTGTCAGGTCCCGGCGTCGCCGCGGCCGCTGACGATCGTGCAGCTCTACGGCTCGACGACGTTCGATCTTCCGTACGACCTCGCGTCCGCGATCGAATCACTCGCACCATCACCGTTGCCGATCGCGCTCGTCGAGCTGAGTGAAGGCGAAGGGCGATTCCTACTGCTCGGCGCGATGCCGTTACGTGGCACCCTGCCGACGAGCGAGGCCGTGCTTCGCCGCGCGATCGATCTCGCGATCGGATGTGACCCCGGACCCGAGATCCAGGACTTGATCGACGAAGCGCTCGCGCTCGCGCCATACGTGATGTTGAACGGCAGCGGTGCCACGCGCCCGATCCTCAACTTCATCGATCCGCAGGTCACCCCGTTGATCGACCTCGAAGAGTACGACGACTACGACGAGGACGAACCCGAAGAGGAAGACTGGGAAGACGAGTGGGATGAAGCGCTCGTGCCCGTCGAAGAAGCGCCGGTGCTCACCGTCGAAGTTCAGGTCGAAGAGCTGGAAGCGGTCGATGACGAAGAGGTGCTCGAAGAGATCGAATCCGACGAGATGGTCGCGTTCGAACGACCGGGCGAGTGGCTCGAATATCGCGACAACTGGGACGATCGCGCGATCGATCTCGACAACGCGCCCGACGAATTCCTGATCCCGCCGACCGAAGAGGATCTCGAGATCGCAGCGCAGCAACCCGATCATCAACACGCGCTACCCACCTGCGTTCGTCACGACCGCGTGATGTGGGGCTGCCAGTCGTGCGACGAGCCCTATTGTCCGGAATGCCATCCGGACCCGGCAAACGAGGAGCTGTGCTCAGCGTGCGGTGCTGGCCCGCAAGAGCTCGATATCGAACTGCTCCGGCGGAACCTTGACGGTGCGGTAGGTGAGGGCGTTGAACACCGTCGGCAAGTACGTTGACACTTCGAACACCGGGTTCGCATCGGCATCGTACTCGGTGAAGATCCGCGTCTCGTTCACGAGATAGCCCCACGAGATCAAGCTATCGCCATCGCTGTAGCGCCGGAACCCGCCCATGTACATGCTCGTTTGATCGGCGCGCGCTTGCCACACGATCGATGCAGTGTTCGCGGTGTGATCGAGCGAGAGCTCGAGGCCGCGCGCGACGCCCATCGTGGGGTCGATGCCGTGGTCGTCGAATAGCGTGAGGTTGCCGGTCGCCGTGAAGCGGGCGTCGTGCTGGAGGTTGAAGCCACCGTCCGGATCGCCGACGACGGTGAGGTGGGGCGCTTGCGTGACGCTATTGCCGCCGAGCTTCCAGCTCACGTTGCCGGTCGTGCGATCGAGATCGTAGATCGCACTCGTGTGTCGCATCGAGATCAACAGATCGTTGTTCGGTCCGATCTCGATGCTGTTGCAGTGAAAGATGTCCGCGATCATGCCGGTGCCGATCACGTCGAACTGCTGGTACACGGACTCGGCCACGTCGAGGTGCTCGCTCGCGGCCCAGCTCCACACCAACGCGCCGGACGGATCGACTTCGACGATCTTGCAGTCCGCGATCGTGTAGCTTCCCGCGAGCCCGATGCTCGTGAGATCGACGTCTTTGACGAGCGGATCCGTGAAGAACAGGTAGTTGCCGTTGTCGAGCTGGAGCTCGTGTTCGTCGGTCGGCTCGTCGGCGCTTGCGAGCATGCGAACGTCGCCACTCGCGAGATCGTGAATCTCGTAGAACGGCATCGTGTCCTTCGAATACGGATATTCGGCGTCCGCCATGTACGCGATCGTGTTCGGCGCGGGCGAGCTGACGTTGCAGCCGAAGTGGGTGGGCTCGTACCAGACCGGCACGCCATTGCCGTCGAGCACGTACACGAACGGCGCGCTGTTGACGAGGTAGTAGCCGGGCGTCGGCGTGCCGGGCTTGTCGATCGTGAGCTCCGGGAACGTCGGCGGCAGACAGCGGATCGAGTACTGGTCGATCTGGATCAGATCGTCCGGCGCGATCATGTGGAGCTCGGTCGAGCCATCGACATCGACACCGACCGTTTGCGTGCCGTCGGAGCACCGCACGTAGTAGTCGGTGATCTCCGGAGAGAACGCGGGCACGAGCTCCAAGGGCGTGACCGTGATCGACGAGATACCGCCGCCGGTGCAGGCTGCCACGAACAACCACGGGATCGTGCGAAACATGAGAGCGACGAGGCGTATCAACCCACGCCGTGGGACACAACACGAATCGCGTTACGGACTTTTGCACGGGGCTTGGTACGGTTCGGGGATGCGAGCATTCATCCTGATCCTGCTCGTCGCGTGTACGCCGGTCACGCGCGACGCGCCTGCGGTCCCCCAACAAGACACGGTCCGTCCACTCGTCACGGATCAGCTGCCGTACAAGCTCGAGCGCGAGAAGGTTCGCGCGTGGCATGCGGCGAACAACTGGTGCCTGCGCCGGGTGTGGCCGACCACCGACGAGTTCGTCGTGTGCTCGTGGAACTACCAGAACCTGCGCACGCCGCCGATGTACTCGATGACCGCGTACGACGGCGAGAATCGCTCGATCAAGTACGCCACGTTCACGCCGGTGCCGTGCCGGATGTACGGCAAGTGCGATCACATGTTCCGCACCACGTACGCGTCGGAGCACGAGTTCGTCGATCACTTCAACGGGCTCTATCCGGATCTGGCCGCGCGCGGCAAAGCCGAAGAGATGGCCGATAGCGCCGATCGCGTGCTGCCGTCGATGCAGCAGAAGATGTTCGATGCGCTGAAGTCCGAGCTCGCCCGCCGGTTCGGAACGCCGGGCTGGGCGGCGCCGCACGATTTCGGTGCGACCTGGGAAACGCCCACGTCGGTGATTGGCCTATTTGTCGCCGGCAATGGTGGGTGGGTCGTCGAGACGCACGAAATGCGATCTTAGGTACAGTCCCCGTGTGGCGGACAATCTGTACGAGATCCTGGGCGTAGCGAAGACGGCCGACGCCGATACGATTCGCAAGGCCTACCGAAAGCTCGCGCGCGAGCATCACCCCGACGTGAATCCCGGCGACAAGAAGGCCGAGGACACGTTCAAGCGGGTTTCGGCCGCGTACGACGTGCTCTCCGACGAGAAAAAGCGAAAAGCGTACGACGAGTTCGGCGACGCCTCGCTGTCGGGTGGCTTCGATGCCGACAAGGCGCGCGCGTATCAGCAATGGCAGGGCGCGCAGCAGCAGCGATCGCAGCGCTTCGACGAGGATGGCGAAGCCGAGTTCGATTTCTCGGAGCTGTTCAATCGCGGCGGATTTCGTCGTGAGGCTCGTGGACCGTCGCGCGGGCAGGATCTGTCGGCGAGCGTCGAGCTCGATCTGCGGCAGGCCGTCGAGGGCGCGGAAATTTCGCTCGATCTACCGAGCCAGGGCACGGTGCGCGTACGGATTCCGCCCGGCGCGGATAACGGATCGATCATCCGGCTCGCCGGCAAGGGCATGCCGGGTCGCAACGGTGGGCCGGCCGGCGATCTCGTGATCGAGACCGAAGTGCGGCCGCATCCGTTCCTGCATCGCGAAGGCAACGACCTGATGATGTCGCTGCCGGTCACGATCGGCGAGGCGTACAACGGTGCGTCGGTCGAGGTGCCCACGTTCGATGGCGCGGTGATGTTGAAGATTCCACCGCGATCGCAAACCGGCGCGCGGTTGCGGCTCCGGGGCAAGGGCATCGCGCGCAAAGACCAGCGCGGTGATTTCTATGTCGTGCTCGAGGTCCGGATGCCGGACAAAGAAAACGAGGCGCTCGCGGCCGCTCTCGCGGCGAGCGGGGATGCGTACAGCGCGCCGGTGCGGAAGGAGATTTCGCTATGACGAAGCGATTCACGTATCAACACCTGGTCGAGCTCGTGGATGGCGATCACGAGCTGATCGCGCGAATGGTCGAAGAAGGGATGATCGAACAGCGCGATGACGACACGGCCGTCGTGGATGTCGATCGGGTGCTCGTGACCCGGACGCTCGTGCGGGAGCTCGAGGTCGACTGGGCCGGCGTCGACGTGATCCTGCGGCTGCTCCAGAAGTTAGACGTGGCCCAGCGCCGGATCGCCGAGCTCGAGAAAAAATAGTCGGGAAGATCCGGCGGAGCCGACGTTGACGGCTCATGAAGTCGGTGGACGTCACGATCTCCGGGGCGGGGTTAGTGGGGCCACTCGTAGCGCTCGTCTTGAGCAAGCGCGGCAAACGTGTACGCCTGATCGAAGGGCGGCCGGATCCGAGGCTCGTCGGATCGGCGACCGGACGGTCGATCAATCTGACGCTGTCGACGCGCGCGTGGCGAACGCTCGCTGCCGTTGGCCTCGAAGAGGTCGTGCGCGCGATCGCGATCCCGCTCCAGGGCCGGCGGATCCATCTCGAGCAGGGCGAACGGTTTCAACCGTACGGTGCCTCGGGCGAAGCGATCTATTCGGTGATGCGCGGGCGCCTGCACACGGCGTTGCTCGATGCGGTGTCGAAGGATCCGAACCTGACGATCCAGTTCGGGCAGCGCTGTGTCGAGATCGATACCGAGCGCGGCATCGCGCATATCGAGGACCAGCAATCCGGCGCGCGCTGGAAGATCGAAGACGCGCCGATCCTCGTCGCCGATGGTGCGGCATCGACGCTCGTGACCCGGCGCGAGCCGATGAGCATCGGTTACAAGGAAGTGCGGATTCCGGTCCAGCCCGACGGGCGCTGGCCGTTCGACCCGCACTCGCTCCACTTGTGGCCGCGCGGCGACTACTTCTTCGCGGCGTTTCCGAATCTCGATCGCAGCTTCACCTGCTCGTTGTTCCTGCCGCACGCGGGACCGGTTTCGTTCGAGACGCTGAAGACGCCGGCAGACGTGCGCGCGTTGTTCTCGGAGGTCGCACCGGATCTCGCGGCGGTCGCGATGCTCGACGATTACGCGGCGCGCGCACCCTCGAAGCTCTACACGGTGCAGTGCGCGCAATGGGCGTTCGGCGATCGCGTGCTGCTCCTCGGCGATGCGGCGCACGCGATCGTGCCGTTCCTCGGGCAAGGCTTGAATGCGAGCTGCGAGGACGTGGCGATCCTCGATCAATGTCTCGACGAATGTGGAGGTGAGTGGGGACCGTCGTTCGCCGCGTTCGAACGGCGTCGCAAGGATGACATCTGCGCGCTGGCGGACCTCGCCGTGCGGCACTTTCACGAGATCTCGGCGAGCGTGCGCGGGCCCGAGTGGGTCATGCGCAAGCGGCTCGAGCAGAAGCTCTACGAGCTGTCGCCGACGACGTTCGTGCCGTTCTACACGGGCGTGTCGTTCACGAACATGCCGTATCGCTCCGTCGCGGCACGTGCCGTCGCGAACGATGCGGTGCTCGATGCCCTGTTGAAAATCCCCGATGTCGAACAGCGCTGGGACGAGCCCGGCGTGCGCGACCGTGTCCACTCCCTGCTACCGAAAGGATTGTCGTGATCACTAGTGAAGAACTGATTCGTCGTGCGACCGGGCTCGTGCCGATGCTGCGCGCCAACGCGCAAAAGGCCGATCGCGAGCGTCGCATGCCCCGTGAAAACCTTGCCGCGCTGGAGCAAACCGAGATCCTGCGCGCGACGCGGCCGTTGCAACACGGCGGCTCCGAGATGGACACGATGACGAAGATCCGCGTGATGTCTGAGCTCGCGCGTGGCGATGGCTCGACGGCGTGGGTCGCGCTGTTGTATTCGGATGGCAACTACCTCGTCTCGCTGTTTCCCGACGAGGTTCAAGCCGAGATCTTTGCCGATCCGCACGCGCGCATCACGGCGACGCTGATCCCCGCCGGTATGGCGAAGAAGGATGGCGATGGCTTTCGCGTCACCGGTCGGTGGCCGTTCAACACGGGATGTCTCGACGCGCAGTACGTCGTGCAGCCGGCCGTGATCGAGCTCGAGGCGGGTGCGCCCGAAGTGTGTCTGTTCCTGATGAGCTACAAGGACATGACGATCGTCGACGATTGGTACGTCAGCGGTCTGCGCGGCACGGGTAGCAACACCGTCGCCGGCGAACACGTATTCGTGCCGGAATCGCGGATGCTGCGCCTGCGGGATGCGAAGTGGGGCGCGCATCGCAGCGTCGCGAACAAGGACAAGGTCCTCTATCGCACGGGCCCGATTCCATACGTGCTGTCGAGCGCGTGCACGGTGATGCCCGGCCTCGCGAAGGCGGCGATGGAGCTATTCCTCGAGAAGCTGCCGACGCGTGGTCCGATCGCGTACACCGGCTATCCGCAAAAGGCCGAAGCGCCGGTGACGCATCAGTTGCTCGGCGAAGCTGCATTGAAGATTCGCGCGGCGGAGCACTTGATGGTCGATATCGGCGAGCTCGTCGGCAACCACGCCGATCGCGGCCTGCCGTACGAGCTGACGGAGCTGCCGAGTGCGTGGGGCATGCTCGGCTATCTGTCCAAGCTCAGCCTCGAGGCGATCGAGCTGATCCGCATGGCGAGCGGTGCGCACGGCATCTTCGATAACCAGGCGATCCAGATCGTGTTTCGCGATGCCGCGGCGTTGTCGACGCACGGCGTGCTGATGCCGAGCACCGGCATCGAACACTACGGTCGTGCGCTGGCCGGCCTCACCCCGAACAATCCGTGGCTGTGATGGCGACGCTACCCGAACCTTGGCGCGTTCGCGTCGTCGAGCCGATTCGCTTGGTCTCGCCGGAGCGGCGCAAAGAAGCGCTCGCGGCGGCGGGCTACAACGTATTCCGGATCCCGGCGGCGGACGTGTTTATCGATCTGTTGACGGACTCCGGCACCGGCGCGATGAGTGCGTCGCAGTGGGCGGGCCTGCAGATCGGCGACGAATCGTATGCCGGCGCGAAGAGCTGGTTTCACCTCGAAGGTGTGGTGAAGGAGCTCACAGGGCATGCGCACGTGTTTCCCGTGCATCAAGGGCGCGGTGCGGAGGCGATCTATTGCAAGGCGTTCGTCGAGCCGGGTGATGCCGTGCTCGGCAATCTCCACTTCGATACGACGCGCGCGCACATCATGAATCGCGGTGGGCGACCGGTCGATTGCGTGATCGATGCGGGGCTCGTGGCCGACGATAAATCGCCGTTCAAGGGCAATGTCGATCTCGACAAGGCGGAGCGCGCGGTTCGTGCGGGTGGGGTGAAGTTGTTCATCCTCACGGTGACCGCGAACACGAATGGCGGGCAGCCGGTCTCGCTCGAGAATGCGCGCGCGGTGCGAGCGTTCTGCACGAAGCACGGCATCAAGCTCGTGATCGATGCAGCGCGGTTTCCGGAGAACGCGTACTTCATCAAGCAGCGCGAGCCGGGGCAGGGTGCGCGGTCGGTGCAAGAGATCGCATCGGAGCTGCTCGGCCTCGCAGATCTGGTCGCGATGAGCGCGAAGAAGGCGGCGCTCGTCAACATCGGTGGGTTCCTCTCGGTTCGCGCCGAGGACGACTATCAACGGTGTTTGCCGTCGACGATCTTGCACGAAGGCTATCTGACGTACGGCGGCATGGCCGGTCGTGATCTCGAGGCGCTCGCACGAGGCCTGATCGAAGGTCTCGACGAAGGCTTCTTGGCGGCACGGATCGGGCAAGTCGCGCGATTGCACTCGCGGCTCGCGGCGCATGGCGTGCCGTTGTTGCATCCGTCGGGTGGCCACAGCGTGGTGATCGATGCCGGCAAGTTCCTCGATCACCTGTCGCGCGAGGAGTTCGCGGCGGAGGCGCTGACGTCGGCGATCTATCTCCGCGGTGGCGTGCGCGCGGTCGGTCACGGTGCGCTCGCGTTCGGCGAGCTCGACGAGGCGACGGGCAAGCTGAAGCCGCCGAAGTACGAGAACGTGCGGATGGCGATTCCGCGGCGCGTGTATAGCGACAATCATCTCGATTACGTCGCGGACATCGTCGCGGAGGTCTATGACGATCGCCGAAAGGTGCGTGGCCTCAAGGCGGTGTACCTGCCGGCACAGCTCGCGATCTTCACGGCATCGCTCACGCCCGCGTAGTCACAGTTCGATCTGAAGTGCAGTGGCGGCCGCTCGCACGAGCTCTCGCTGTTTCGCGAGATGCGCACGCAAGAACCCTGTCGTGATCGCGGGTGGTTCCCACACCGGGCCGTCGGCGAGCGCGATCAGGATGTTCTCGGTGTCGTCGGGCCGAGCGTGCGCCAACACGCGCTCGAGGATCGGCCGCCGCGACGGCGCCGCGAGCGCGAATGCGCCGAGAATCACCGACCTGCGGTTCCAATCGTGCGTCTCGTTCGGGAGCGAGTCGAGTAAGAGGTCGATCGTCGAATCGTCACCATAGGTGCGCAGGACATTCGACGCTTCGTTGCGAACTGCGCGATCGGGATGCTTCAACAACCGCTCGAACGCCAGTCTCACCCAGGGTTGTGGTGGGTGCTGGTGCACGAGACACGATGCGCCGTAGACCCAACCCCACGCGCCGGTCGCGACGCGTCGCTCGAGCACCGCGCCTGTCGCCACCGGGTCGAGCTCGTACAGCTTCCACCACACATCGCGCTCCATGACGGTCGAATCCGGAGGGATGTCGAGCTGATCGAGGAGTGGCAGGATCGTCGCGCCGAACGCATCGAACGCGGCGATCGTGGCGCGCGACATCGGGTACGACCAGACGCGCGTCTTCGCCGCGGCGAATGTCGCGAGCGCAGTCTCTTGCGCGATCTCGACGATCGCTTCACCGACTTCGTTGCGAACGTCCTCGACGGGATCCGGGAGCGCGGCGACGAGCGCGTCGTGAGCTGCGAGATAGCGCCAGCGCTGGCAGGCCTTCGCCGCTTCACGTCGAACCCGTGGATCCTCGTGCGCGAGGAACGCGAGGATGCCGTCCTTCGGCAACGCGTCGAGAGCGGCGACGGCGGCGTCGTACGCATCGGTCGGTGCGGGCGTGAAGTCGGAGTCCCACGCGTCGATCTCCGCCTGCCCGGCGACGAGCGCGAGCATGGTCTCGAGGTACGTCACAACGCGATCATCTCGGGGTAGTGATAGATATCTGTCTTCGCCGGCGGGGTCAGCGACGTGGCGACCATCGCGTGCGCGATCTGATCGACGGTGATCGACTTGTACTTCTTCGGCGTCAGGAAGCCGAACACCGGCAACACCTTCTCGAGCAACCACGGCGTGTGTTGCGAGCCGATGATCATCGCCGGACGAAAGATGCTGACCACGTCGATGCCGGACGCTTTGACCGCTTCTTCCGCTTCGCCCTTCACCCGGGCGTAGCGCGCCATGCCCGCTGCACCCGAGCCGGTTTCTTTCGCCGTCGGGTTCGCGCCGCCGGCGGTCATGAATGCGAGGTGGTGCACGCGACCGGAGGCTTTCAATCCGCGTGCGAATGCCTCGTTCAAGCGCACGTCGACGGCGCGGTGTTGATCGATCGTGATCTTGCCGGTGCCCGCACCGATGCCGAGCACGGAGAGTCCGACGACATCGCCGTCGACGGAGCGCACGGCATCGAGCGTCGCCGCTTCGAGCGCGGCTGGCGTCATGTCGGGCACGACGACTTCGCGAACCGCGGGGACGGCTTCCGAGCTCGCCCGGCGGACGAGCGTCACGATCGGGTTGAACGCGCCCGTGCGCAGGAGCTCCTTCACCACGGCCTGGCCGACCGATCCGGTTGCGCCAAGCACGATCGCGGCTTTCGTCATGGGGCAACCTTACCGCGCACGGAATAGAAGTAAGACTTATAAGTTTAACTTGCATCAAGTCGGGTCACGGGGCACGGTATGCGGGTGTCCAAGCGGACTTCACCCGACGAGCTAGCGGATCAGCTGCGTGAGATATCGGTCGCGTTGCGGCGTCACGCACGAACCGAGCCGAACGCGCTTCCGTACGGTCAGCTCGCGGTCTTGAAGCGGCTCGAGTCCGATGGTCCGTCTGCTGCGGCAAACCTGGCGCGGAGCGAGGCAATGACGCCCCAATCGATGGGCGCGATCGTTGCGGAGCTCGAGGTTGCCGGATACATCGTTCGCCGTGACGATGCGAATCACGGCCGGCGGCGTCTCGTCTCGATCACGCCCGCAGGGCGCAAGATCATGCTCGCGGATCGGAGTGAGCGATTGCGCCGAACGGCTGCGCTCATCGCTGCGGAATTCGATCCTGACGAACAGGTCACGCTCGCTAACGCGTTCGCGCTCCTGCGTCGAGCGTTCATCTCGTAAGGAGAACCATGCTCTGGTATCACTACGTCTCGTTCTTCTTCGGCGCGGTGTTTCTGACGAACGCCGTGCCGCACCTCGTGAGCGGCTTGACCGGCAGGCCGTTTCAAAGCCCGTTCGCGAAGCCGCCGGGGCGGGGCCTGTCGTCGTCGACGGTGAACGCGGTGTGGGGCTGCGTGAACGTCGCGATCGGTTACGCGCTGCTGTTCAAGGTCGGCGACTTCGAGATCCGCAACGTGTCGCACGCTGGAATCGTCGGCCTTGCCGTGCTCGCGCGGTCCATGCTCGCTGCGCGTCACTTCGGGCAGTTTCACGGTGGCTCGCTGAAGTCCTGAGCGTTCGGCTAGCCGCGAAACCAGCGAACGATCGGGTTCACGTTTACACGCGGCCCGTAGCTCGCGTGCAGCAGGATGATCATGAGGAGCGCGAACCAGATCACCGGACCGAACATGAGGCCGATCAGCGTGTGCATCGCGACGCCGTAGATCAGCGCATACGGTCGAGTCACGCGCCACGCGAACAACAGCGGTGCGCCGAGCTCGAACGCGAGCGTAGTCGCTTGCATCACCGTCCAGCCAAATGCGGGCATGTGATTCGCGGCGAAGTAGCTGACCGGCGTTTGATACGAGTCGTGCAAGTGGCTCCACAACACGTACGGATTCGACAGCCAATCGCCGGTCGCTTTGCACCACCCCGACGAGAAATAGAACACCGGCAGCATGACCTGGAAGAACAGGATATTTCCGCCGGAGCACAGCTCGGGTTTGTCGGGAGAGCGTCGCGAATCGAACGAGTAGCGTGCGCCGCACGGTGTGAGTGCGATCGCGACGGCGAGCACGGTTCCGAGCTTCGAGACCGTGAATGCCTCGAGGCGATCGGCGAGCGTGGTGTACGCGAGGAGTGCGGCGAACGCGGCAGAGCTCCACCGCGTGAACAAGCCGGCAGAGGTGGCGAGGCCCGCGATCACGAGTGCGATCGCGATCGCCCACGCGACGCCGGGTGGCACGGGTGGCAACGCGACGGGTTGGCGCCAATCACCGACGAGCTCGGGTGGATGGAAGCCGGCCGTCGAGAGCCAATCGTCGGCGTGAACCAACCGTGATGCGAGGAAGCCCAGGATCGCGAGCGGCACGCAGATCCGGATCATGGCGAGGCGCCAGATCGGCTGTGGCTCGAAGATCCGCGTGATCAGGGAGCCCGGCATCGATCCTTCCGTTCGGAACCCGGCGTGTAATACAGGTCTTTGCGCTCGGCCGCCGGGACCACGTCGAGTGGGCGGTACTCGTAGCGATCGATCCGCGTGTCGACGGATGGAATCGCGCGCGTCCACTCGGACAACCGGATGCCGCCGATCTTTTGGTCGACGTGCTCGGTCACGAACGCGTCGAGCGCTTGCATCGCCGGTCGGTTGCGCTTGTAGAAATAGCCGAAGCGCTGGAATCGCGATTCCTTGTCGTCCGGTTGGATCGGGAAGAACGTGCGCGGATCGATCGGGCGCCACTTGTCGCCGCACACCCATGCGTCGAGGCGAAAGTCGATCGAGTACGTATCCGCGCGCGGGAACAAACACGTGGTTTCGGTGAAGAATCCGACCGCGCGCAGGCCACGCCACTGCGGTGGGTGGTGGATCAGCGCGATGAAATAGATCACCGCGATCGCGACGAGGCCCTGGCGAAACCAGCGCGGCCCGGGGCTTTTCGCGATCACTCGGGGACAGTGCCTTCATTCCCCAACGGGGCTCGTGAAGCTTTCGTGATGAATAACGCGGGGCATCGTGCCGTTAGATCCAACATCATGCGTGTTCCGATCGTTCTCTCGCTGTTCGTCGCGTCCACCGCGTTCGCCGACCCCAAGCTCGTCATGAAGGGCCACGATGCCGGCGAAGCGATCTACGCCGACAAGTGCGCCAACGGCAAAAACTCCGACGACGCCACGCGCGCCGCGTTCGTCGCGAACATGATCGCGGACAAGTCATCGAAGCTCTCGCAAGCGATGGCGAAGCTGGCGGAGCAGGACTACGAAGTCACGCTCGGCGACTGGACGCACACGTTTCATCTGCGCGATGGCTGCGGCGACAACTACAACAGCTTCTCCGCGCTGATCTTGAAGAGCTCGACCATGGGCAATAGCCACGAGCTGTTCGCGTTCTCGCTCGTCACGATCGACGACGACGACAACACCGGAAAGCGCTCGTTCAAGCTGCGCTCGATCACGCCGGTGACCGGACGATCGAAGCCGTGAGCTCCTGAACGTTGCTCTCATGAGAGTCACGGAAATCCGAGCACGAGTGACTCTCGGCACACGCCGCGCGAAGGAATCGCGACGGCCGGGCACGATGTGGGTAGCGTGAACATCATGAAGCTCTGGTGGCTCGTCCTCGTGGCCGGCTGTACGACGGTGCGGCCGTCGCAACGCGAGAAGCTCGCGAACCCATCGATGCAGTTTCAGATGGAGCCCGTCGCTGAAGGTCAACGCGACTCGATCTTGGAGATCACGGAAGGCAGTACGTTTCCGAGTGCAGGTCCGGGAACCGCGGGCGCCGGTTGCGGATGCAACTGATCCACGCGCTCGTCGTCGTCGCTGCGACCGCCGCCATCGCGCACGCGCAGGCGCCGGGCGATACCCAGCCCACCCCGTCGACGAATGGCTCGGGCGACACGCCGACCACCGACGATTATCGCGACGTGCTGGGCGGCGAGAAGCCCCAGACCGAGGTCCCGGTCGAGTCGACGACCACCTCGAGCTCGAGCGACGAGCCCGTCACCGGAACCGGACGTTTCGGCGTGTATCACGACTCCGATTCGACGACGGTCCTGCGCGGTCTCGCGACGGCCGCGAAGGAATGGGGCAACTGGTCGCTCAGTGCGACCGCGGTCGTCGACGCCGTGAGCAGCGCGTCGGTCGACGTCAAGACCTCGCCCGCGCTCGGTAAGGTCGACGTCGTGACCGGCGCCTCCGGTCGGAGCTCGACGACGGGCGGCGAGATGAGCGATACGCGCTACCTCGGCACGGTCGCCGCCGGTTGGAACGATACGCGCGGACACACGCTGGCGCTGACGACCTCGCTCGCGACCGAGCGCGACTACGCGAGCGTGAGTGGCGGACTCAACGGATCGATGGACGTGCTCGACCGCAACGTCACGCTGCTCGGCGGTTTCACGGTGACGGACAACTGGATCTCGAGCGTCCTCGACTCGACGCTGCACCACAAGATGGCCGCGCTCGGTTGGTCGGGTGGTGTCGCGCGGGTGCTGACCCCGACCGATGCGGTGCGCCTGCGCTACGACGGCAAGTACTCCGACGGCTATCAGGCATCGCCGTATCGCAGTGTGCGGTTCGGTGACTGGACGACGAACACGTTGTCGACGGGGCAGATCACGTTCAGCAACACGATCGGTAGTGCTGACGGACTCGCGGAGAAGTATCCCGAGACCCGGCTCGGGACCGCACTGACCGGCGAATGGGTGCACGCGCTCGCGCTGGGCGTCGGCCTCCACACGTCGCTTCGCGCGGCGCACGATAGTTGGGGCGTGAACAGTCTGACGCCCGCGATCGATCTGCGGATCGCGCACTCGAGCTGGCGGATGCAGATCGGCTATCGGTTCTACCTCCAGAGCGCCGCCGACTTCTTCGAAGACAAGTACACGATGGATCCGTCGATGTACGGCTACTACTCGGCGGACAAAGAGCTCGGGCGTCAGGTCGGCCACCTCGGAAACTTCGACCTGACGTTCCCGTTGATCGATGCGGCGACGCCGAACGACTCGCGCATGATGATGTTCTTCCACACCGAGGTCTTCCACTACGACTACACGGGCTACACGCTGTTGCCGTCGCGCACGAGCGAATTCATCGAGGCGGGCCTCAGCTGGGAACATTAGTCGCGATCGCCACCGGAATCCGGCGATAGCGGCGCGCGATCCGGCGAACGAACAGGCCGATCGGCGCGAACACGAGCAGCCACGGCAACAGCGCGACGCCGCTGACGACGAGCCACGAGCCGAGATCCTTCATCGTGTCGATCGAGCTGTGGAACGACTGCGACGTCTCCGAGCCGAGCGTCTTCGCGGGCGGCACGACGATCGCGACGGGCGCCGACTTCTGCGTCATCGAGATCGATAGCGTCGAGAGCGAGACCTGATCGTTCCACTGCTTCAGGTGACCCTGAAAGCCTTCGATCTCGCCACGCACGCGTGCGAGCTCGCGTTCGACGGTGAGCACTTGATCGAGCGTGCCGTTCTTCGCGGTCGCGAGCTCGAGTAGGCGCTTCTCGAGTTGCTGCGCGCTCGCGAGCTGCGCTTCGGTATCGACGAACTGATCCGTGATGTCGTTCGCGTTCGTCGACTCGGCCGTGATGGTCCCGAGCTGTTGCAGCGCCGGCAAGATGGTGCCGAACGCGTCGGCGGGAATCCGCACGACAAACGTGGCGGTCTTCGACGTGCCGCGCTGTTCGACTTGCGTCGAGTCGATGTAGCCGCCCGCACCTTGAACGAGCGTGTCGAGTGCGGTGCGCGACAAGTCGACCGAATCGACGACGACATCGATCCGTCCGGTCCGGATCACCTTGCGCGTATCGACATGTGTCTTGGTCAGCGTCGTGCCAGCCCGCTCCTGCTTGTCGTTTGCGGCGGCAGAACCCATCGCTGTGGGAGCGGCTTCGAGGGCGGCGTGATCGGCCGATGCACCCTTCTTGTGTTCTGCGCAACCGGTGACCGCGAGTGAGCCCATCAACACCATCGAGAGAAGCTTCATGGATCGTGGAAACGCACGTCGGTCCGGGACGAGTCGCAATCAATCGTCCCGAGTTGTCATCACCTGCGGACAACCGTTTGCGTCGTGGGAACGCGACGCTGTGGCGTTCGGCTCACGTCGAAGAATCGTGCTTTCGCGTGGATGCGCGTGGCATCGCGGTTGCTGTTACCGACGGAATGCTTCGACTCATTGTCTTGCTCGTTCTTGCCGGATGCTGGCCCCAAGCGTCGCGTCCTTACATCCCGCGTCATACGGCGTGCGATCCGCAACAGGTCTACGACGCGGGGAAGCTCGCGTTTCGCGACGGCGTATTCGGCGAAACGTTCGAGCGTAGTGACGATTCGTATGGCACGCCGGAGCTGCGTCGGGTGTTCGCGCAATATCCGAAGTCCGACGACCTGCGGCGGACCGCCGATCTTCGACGTTCGACGATCGCAGCACTCGCGTCCTTGGGTGTGATCGCGGCGTTGACACCGATCGCGCACAACGCCTCGGCATCGATGGATCAACAGTGGTCGCGTGGCGAGCAGGCGATCGGGTACGGCGTCGGTGCGGCGTTGGTCGCGACGAGCATCCTGACGGCGCTGCTCTGGCACGATCCGATCGATCACATCGCCGAGACCTATAACGGCGAACTCGCCGCGGATATCGAAGCGACGTGTCGATAGCTACGGAATCGTGACGAGGATGTTCGCGCGCTGGTTGCCCGGTGGAGTGGGCATCGTCGCCCAGCCGTCGGCGGACCTCATCCATGGCGGCAACCCCATCGGCAGATCGGCCTCTGGAATTTCCGGCAGCTCCGACGGCAAGAACTCGGTCCCGTACGGCACGAGCGGAATGTGCTGATCGGGATGTTTGATCGCGGCGGACAGCTTTGCGAGCGCGGTGTTCCAGTTGTCGAGCTGATTCGCGACCGTGATCGTGCCACCCGAGCTATCCGATGCGGTCGGGTGCAACGCGTGCTGGTGAAACACCGTCTTCGCCGGTCCGGTCGTCGCGGCGACGTACGCGTTCCATGCATCGCGCGCTGGATTGCCGAACGTGATCACCGCTTCGATCTTGTGTGCGAACGCCGCATCGAGCCACTTGTGGCGGTAGGCCTGGATCGCCGGATCGTTGAGGTGGGGCAGGGCCTGATTCTGATTTTCGATCGCGTAGACGAACGCGTTGATCATCAGATAGCTCTTCGTGTAGCCGAGCTTCTGGACGAAGCCCTGCGCGCGACGACCGGCACGACCGCACAAACACCGTCGCGTGATCGCTTCGGTCTGCGCCGGATCTTGCCCGATCACGAGGAGCCGAGCGCTACCGGTGGCGCGGCCGCGATAGAAGATCGGCCCCCACGCCGAGCGAAAGCCGAAGTCATTCTTGTAGACCGTGTCGTCCGGATAGACCTCGCACAGGTCCCTGAACGCATCGATCGGACCAGGATCAAACGTCATCACACCCTCCCGTCGACGACGCTATCATCGCGATGTGGATGACGAGGCACGCCTGCTTGCTGCAATTCGCAGCACTCCCGCAGAGGTCATGCCTCGCGTCATCTACGCCGACTGGCTCGAGGATCGTGGTGACCGACGCGCGGGTTACGTGCGTGCACAACTCGCGCTAACCGCAGTGCCTCCCGATCATCCGCTGCGCTGGGATCGTGAAGCCGAGCTGTCGAAGCATCGCCGTGGCCTCGACCGCGCGTGGCTCGACGTGTTCGAACGCACGCGCGAACGGTGCGATTGCATGAGTCGGCCGCGTGTGTGGCTCCACGACGATGTTCAAGATACCGAGACCGACGCGTGGAAGCAGATCTGCGATGCGATCGAAACCGCCGCCGCGCGCAACGAAACGGAGCTCGACTTTCGCGGCGCACGCGTGATCACGTTGCCGCGTTCGATCGGTAAGGTGACGTCGCTCCGCAGGCTCAATCTCTACGGTTCGCAGATCCAGCGCATGCCACGCGAGCTCGGTCTATTGCCAGAGCTGACCAAGCTCGAGCCGTACACTTCGTACGGGCTGCACTGGTATCCGTACGAGCTCGCACGTGCGCCGCAGCTTCGCTCGAGTACGGTGAGTACGCGTGCGCTCTACGGCAACTTCAAATATCGGCCGCCGTTTCCGGTGCTCGCGCCGTACGCGACACCGTCGGAACCGCGGCCATGCAGCGTGTGCGACGCGATGTTCGAGGATCGCGGCGAACATCGTTACTGGATCTCCATGCGAATCGCGAGCGATGTCATGCCCGCGCTCGTCAACGCATGCTCGGCGGACTGCATCGCGGCGTTGCCGGCACCTGCACCGGAGTACTTCGATAGACCGCATCGCGGCGGGAAGGTCGCCCTGTAGCGCGCGGCGCTACACGGTTTGCGGTCTAGATCCCCAGCTGTGCGTCGACGAGGAAGCGTGTCAGCGTGCCGTCCATGCGTACCGCGCTCCTGATCGTTCTCGTCGCGTGCAAGGCATCGTCGCCGATGGAATCGATCGATCCGGACGCCGCCATCGACCCCGATGCGACGGTCAGCGAGATGCCCGTGATGTGCGGTGACACGAGCGGTGGTGGCTATTGCGGCGGCGATGAGGTCGACAACGGCGATCCGGACACGCTGTACGAATGCCCGGCCCCGAACGCGCCGCCGACCTCCGCGATGCCGTGCGCCGACGGTTGCGTGATCGAACCCTCGGGCACCGAAGATCGCTGTGCGACGGCGCCATCGCAGAAGAGCTACAAGCTGCCGTGGCGTCCGGATACCTCGATGCGCCTGACACAGGACTGCAACGACTCGTGCTGCAGCGATCACGTCGGCACCGACAAATACGCGTACGACTGGGCGAATGGCGCGAGCTTCCAGATCGTCGCAGCGCGTGCCGGCACGATCACGCACCTGAAGGACAACTCGACGACGGGCTGTGCCGAATCGACGTGCTCGGAAGACGCGAACTACATCGTGATCGATCATGGCGATGGCACACAGTCGACGTACTTCCACTTGAAGGGCAACACACTCGCGGCCGGCATCACGTGCGGTGCGACGGTCACGCAAGGCCAAGCGCTCGCGATGTCCGGCACGACCGGTCACTCGACGGGCATCCACCTTCACTTCCAGGTCAACAAGGTCCACGCGAGTGCGCCGACGTGCGAGTGCGGCACGAACGGCAAGAGCTGCAGCGCGAGCAGCGTGCCGTATGGCGACTTCTGGGTGTCGTCGACGTATCCGAGCGTCGGCGTGAAGTTCGATGATTGGCCGACGAGCACGAGCTGCAGCAATCGGCGCATCGAGATGCCGACGTCACAGAACGAGTAGGCTCAGGGATAGAACGAGGGCAGCTCGTCGCGGGTGATCGTGTTCGTCATGAACGCTTGCCCGCCGAGCTGGTTACCGACCTGGAGGCCCTGCATCCACGTGACCAGCCCGAACACCTTGGGATAGCTCTGCTGCAGGGTCTGGCGGATCGTGTCCCAGTTGCCTTGGTGATATGCGGCGTCGTACAGCACGTTGAACGGCGCGCAGCCAGCCTCGGCGAAGAACAGCGGCTTGGTCGCGGTGTAGTGTGCGCCTTCGCCGGTCACGTGATCCGTCGTCATGTCCTGGTACATGCCGTAGCTATCGGCTTGGACCGGATACGCGTCCATCGAGACGATGTCGACGTAGTCGTCGCCAGGATACGAATCCGTGTAGCCGCCGACGCCGGTGTTCGCGTTGAACACCCAGATCAAGTTGTCGACGCCGTGATCCTTCATGTACTGCCACTCGAGGATGTAGAGCTTCTTCTGCTGCGCCGCCGTGAACGTCGAGCGGTCCCACCAGAACGCCGTGTACGTCGGACCACCGAGGTTCGGCTCGATCCACGGACGCCACAGCACCGGACCGTTCAACTTCTTGAAGTAGGTCGCGAGATCCGAGAAGTAGCCGTCGAGCGCGATGCCTTCCGCGGAGTTGGGATCGTCCACCATGCGCGCGGCGGCGGCCGGATCCGCGAGGTGATCGCGGCGCTGGCTCGCATCCGCGATGCTGCGATCGACCGGCAGGTAGCTCCAACCGCCGACGATCGCGATACCGCCGGATGCGATCCACGAGTTGATCATCGGAATCGTCGAGTAGTGGACGTACGGGAAGCCGTCGCGGATGCCGTCGTTGGTGTTGAACTGGAAGCCGAGAATCGCGGGCGCCTTGCCCGTGTCTGCCGACGACTGGAGACCCGCGTTCGCCTTGCCTTGCGTGATGAGCGACGTGTCCTCGGCGTTCGCTTGCTCGTTGAAGAAGATCTCGAGCGGGTGATAGTCCGAGTAGAGCGAGACGTACGCACCGTTGACGATGCCACCGCCGTTCGCCGGAGATTGCGCCGCGAGATAGGCAATGATCTTGTCTTTGGCGGACGCGGTGTCCGAGCCGGTGTGATCGGAACCAGTGCCGTCGTTCGAGCCAGAGCCATCGCTACCGGGCATCGCGTCACCACCTGGGGGGAGGGAGTCCCCCTCTCCGTTTCCGACGTGACTCGTGCAGCCGACGAGAAGACTGGACAGGATCGCGAGTGTGTTTTTGCGCATGTGTCGGCTACGGCGCACGGCTGTTTGCGGATCAAAAAAAATCCATGCGCTGCCGATCCGGTCTACCGAAGCAGCCGATGAGCACGGGCATCACGCCGCTCGGCGATGAGGTTACAGAAAATCGTCGTCGCACCGATCGCGGGGAAGAAACGCGACGACGATCCGTAGCGAGCTAGTGGAGATGCGGATCGCGCTCGCCCGCGGTGATCGCGACCGCCAACGTATTCGCCGGCGGAGGTAGCGGGCAGTTGTACGCCGGGGACACCGCGCACAGCGGATTGGACGCGCGATTGAAATCGATCACGAGTGGCTTCGCATCCGGCACCTCGAGGAAGCGCGCGGCGCCGTAGCTCTCTTTTCCGGACGTCGCATCGCGAAACGGCACGAACAGATCGCCCGCGGTCTCGCCCGCCGCTCGATACGCGACGAGCGCGAGCGATTTCCCGTCGATCCGGAAGTGCAACGTGCCGATCTCGACGAACGGCTTTTGCAGTCCGCGGCTCGTGGTCAGCTGGATCGGCTTCGGCGAAATCGGCTCGAGCGTGGCGCGCACGACGAATTTCGGATCGGGATCCCAGTACGACAGCGCGGTGAAATTCACGAGCACCGGGCGCTTCGCGTCGAAGATCGTCAGGATGAACTGCGTGCCGAGATACGCGCCGACCACGGTGAAGCGCGGCGATGCGTGAATCACGATCGGTTCGGTGATCGGGCCCGGCTGCACCGGATGCTTTGCTTCACCGACGGTCGCGGCCATCTCGCTCGCGGGTTGCCAGCTCCACGCGTTCGGGCCCTTCTCGAACGTGATCGCGGTCGCGTCGGACTTCGTCGTCGAGAGATGAACCGCGTCGCCATCGATCGTCAGGTACGACGTTGCCTCGGGCTCGAACCGATCGACGCCCGCGAGCGGCGAGGTGAGCTCCGTCTTGAAGTCGACGTCCTGCTTCTTGCGCTCGTCGAGGACTTGTTGGCGCCACGCCGGCTCGGCCTCGGGACTGATCGCGGGAGGGTCCGACTTACTCGCGCACGCGGCGAGGACGAGCATCGTGTACCTGGAGAGCACGTCTTCTGATAGTAAGCTAAGCAGCGTGATCGCGTTAGGACTCGCGGCGCTCGGTAGGCCCGGCTACATCACCAGCGATCATGCAAGCGCTCTCGGCGATCGGTCGCCCGCCGCGATGGAAGCGCACTGTCACGCCGTGCTCGACGCCGCGTATGCCCACGGGATTCGCTGGTTCGACGCGGCGCGCTCGTACGGTCGCGCCGAGGAATTTCTGTCGCGTTGGATCGCGAGTCGTGGCGTGCAGGTGACCGTGTCGTCGAAGTGGGGTTATCGCTACACCGCGGACTGGCAGGTCGAAGCGACACACCACGAGATCAAAGATCATTCGTTGGCAGCGCTCGATCGCCAGATCGCGGAATCACGGGCGTTGCTCGCGCTCGATCTGTACGAGATCCATTCCGTCACGCCAGACTCGCCGGTGCTCGACGACGCGGCGGTGATCGATCGGCTTGCCTCGTTGCGTGACGGCGGCTTGCCGATCGGATTGTCGCTGTCGGGGCCGCATCAACGCGCCGTCCTCGAACGCGCGCTCGAAATTTCCGTCGGTGGCACGCCGCTGTTCTCGACGGTCCAAGCCACGTGGAATCTCTACGAGCGTTCCGTCGAGCCCGCGTTGATCGCAGCGAAGGCGCGCGGTCTGCGCGTGATGATCAAGGAAGCGCTCGCGAACGGTCGCCTCATGAGCGACGCGCGCCTCGGTCCACATCCCGATCGAACGGCGTTGGGTGTCGCGCTCGGAAAATCGTTCGTCGACGTGGTGCTGTCGGGTGCCGCATCGGTCGCGCAACTCGAATCGAACGTTCTCGCAGTTCCGCTCGCTGACGATTTCGCCGAGCTCGCGATCGCCCCAGACCGCTATTGGAGCGAACGTTCGCGCCTGCCGTGGAACTAGTGCTCGGTCAGCACGGTGATCGTGCAATCGGCCTTCGCGACGGCGAACGTCTGGGCCCATAGATCATTCACGCCGGACGTGAACGTGACGGACGTGGCGGACTCCGCCGTGCGCACGAGCCAGTACGCGCTGCCGTCGTCGTCGCCGGTCGAGCGTTCACCCTCGGCGACGGTGCGAACTTGCGACGTGTGCACGGCGTCCGCGGGATACGCGTGTGCACGTGCTGCGAGTTGCGGATCGCATGCCGGATGAGACGTCTCGAGCCGGAACGTGCGATCGACCCGGAACACGTGATTGACGATGTGACCGGAGACGATCATGCCCGACGGATCGTCGGCGATCTGGGCATCGCCGCGCGTGGGATCGAGCACGTAGTTCGGGTCGTCGGTCTGCGCGAAGCTCACGCTCGAGATCGCCGTCGGGCGCGTGGCGAGATTGAGCTTCTTCGCGGACAAGCCCGTGGGGCAGGGATCGTGCGCGCAGGTCGCCGCGCCGACGAGCTGATACAGCGAATAGCTGCCGAGGCCATCGTGCGACCAGGTGTCGAGGCCCTCCGCGATCACGAACTGCGTGCCCGAGAACGAGCCACGCACGATCGATTCGCCCTGAAGGCTCAGCAACCCGTCTTTGCACTCGAAGCCGCAAGTCGCGGGAACGACGAGCGCCGTGACATCACACGTGCGCGACGAGTGACCGTCCGGACACCGGACCTTGTAGCCGTTGACCACCGAGAGCGTTGCCGGCCCCAGGCCGTTCGCGGCGTCGAGGTGGTACCAGGTGTTCGCCGACGTGATTTCCTCGGCGGCGTCATCGGTACCGTCCTCGGACGTGGCGCAGGCGGTCAACGATAACGCGATGATCAGCAGTTTCACGGGGCGTGACGTACCGAGGGCGCGGTCGCGAGTCAAGGTACGTCGAGCCCGGGTTACACGGTCGTCAACTCGGCGTATCGAGGTGGCTAATGTAGTTGCTAGCGAAAATCTATCCGTATGCTGCGGCACACCCGCTGCAATTGAGGACGGCATGTTCGACACCGTCTCTCTCGAGCAAGTCACCGGTGGCGCCGATCCTGGCTACAACCCCGCCGACAACGCACTCGGTCGCGTCGGCCCGGCCACGGGCTGGAAGTGGCTCGGCAACTACTACACACCCGAAGCGCTCGCCCATGACCAAGCGGTCCGTGCGAACGAGGCGAACGGCGGCAATCACTTCCTCGCCCAGATCGAAGCGTTGCCGAAGCTACCGGCCGCGATCGGGTCGTACTTTCGCGCGCGGTTCCATCCCGGCCCGGACGACATGCATCTGCCGTAAGCTGCGGCGTGCTCAGGTATGCCGCTGTCGTGTTGATCGGGTGTGGTTCGACTGCACCGGTCGCGAAGTCACCGCCACCCGTCGTGCCCGCCGCGCAACGCTTTGCCGATACGGATCTCGGCAATCGCTACGACGATCCGGATCGCAAGGCCAAGCTCGTCGCCGCCGCGCAGACCGTGGATTCGGCGATCGCCGACGAGATGACGAAGCAACACGTGCCGGGGCTCGCGCTCGGGATCGTCGTCGATGGCGAGCTCGTTTATTCGAAAGGCTACGGCGTTGCCGATGTCGCCGCGAATGCGCCGCCCGATCTCGACACCGCGTATCGCATCGGCTCGCTGACGAAGTCGTTCACGTCGCTGAGCGTGCTCGCGCTTCGCGACGACGGTGCGCTCTCGCTCGAGGATCCGCTCGTCAAGTGGGTGCCGGAAGCCGCGGGCCTCGTGTATCCGACGCACGACACACCACCGCTCACCATTCATCAACTCGTCACGCACACCTCCGGGCTGCCGCGCGAATACGATCGCGACAAGACCGCGACCGAAGCGGACATCACGGTCCAGCTGCAGAGCCTCGCTCTGGAGCACGCGCCGGGGCAAGCGTTCAGCTATTCGAACCTCGGCTTCGTGATGCTGTCGTTGGTCGTCTCGCACGCGTCGCACGAGACGTTTCGCGACTTCGTGACGAAGCGGATCTTCACGCCGCTCGGCATGACGGAGTCCGCATTCGATTCGACGCCGAAGCTCGCGCCGGCCTACGCTGCCGATAACCACACCGTCGAGACCAAGACTAGTCAATACCGGCTCGCGGTCGGTGGTGGTGGCATCGTGTCGACGGTGCGTGATCTCGCGAAGTACGTCGCGTTCGAGCTCGCGGCCTATCCGCCACGCAACGATGCCGATGCCGGCCCGGTGCGGCGTGCGACGGTGCGCGAGTCGCACACGACGGGCTTCGCGACCGATGCGGGTGTGCGTCGCATCGACGACAAAGTCGCGCTCGATTCGTCCAGCTACGGGTTCGGCTGGGCTGCTCACCGCACGTGTGATGCGGACGATCTGATCGAGCACAATGGTGCGATCGATAGCTATCGCTCGTCGATTCGGATGCTCGTGCATCACGGCGTCGGCGTGATCGTGTTGACGAACTTCGCGAACGCCAATGCGGACAGGTTCGCTGATCTTGCCCTCGGTGTGTTGCGCGGATCGGGGGCGCTAAAGCCATACAAGGCACATCCCAAACCGGCGCCGGAGTTCGACGCCGCGATGAAGCGCTTCATGACCGCGTACAACGCGCCGGCGGCCGACGCGCTAAAGGACATGCTCTCGCGCGATCCGGGTCCGACCGAGCTCGAGGAGCTCCAGGGCTATCATCAGCTTCACGGCGCGTGCTCGAGCTTCGCGGTGACGTCGGCGAAGTCGGCAACCGATGCCACGTTCGCGCTCACGTGCGAGCGCGGGCAGTTCGAAGTCGAGGCAACGCTCGTCAACGGCAAGCTCGGCGGCTTCGCGGGCATCACGCGCGGCGGTGATGTGCCGGCGCACGTGAAGATGCTCGCCACCGATTCGTTGGCGCTGATCGACAAATGGGATGACGCGGTGTTTGCGCGCACGTTCGCGGATCTGAGGGTGAAGCCGCAGATCGAGACCGCGTCGAAACGGCTGCACGTGGGAGTCGGTAGCTGCCACGCGGATCAGATCGTCGCCGAAGCGACGGGCTGGCGAATCGAAGCGAAGTGCACGCGCGCCGATCTGCGATTTTACTTCGAGGTGAAGACCGACAGGATCAGCACGTATCTGGTGACGAGCTCGGACAACGTGTCGCCGTGTGGGATCGACTAACGGTGAAGAGACTCGCGATCCTACTCGTCGTCGCGTGTAGTAAGCGCCCTGATCCAGCGGTCACGATTCCGAAGCTCTCCGGCGAGCTCAAGATCGATGGCGAGCTCGGCGAGCCCGCATGGAACAACCGCTCGCTGCGCCACGTGCTCACCACACCGACCGGCGAGCAATCGCGGCCGTTCTCCGAGGTGCGATTTCTTCACGACGACGCGAACCTCTATGTCGGGCTGTACGCGGCCGACGAGAACATCCAGTCGCAGGACTTCTTCGACGTGAAGATCGGCGACGTCGCGTTTCATGCCGATCCGACGGGCAAGATCACGCCGCCCGGCATCGCCACGAAGGCCGCGGTCGATCTCGATGGCACGCTCGACAATCCTGCGAACGATGATGAAGAGTGGGTCCTCGAGATCGTGATCCCGTTGTCTGCGACCGCACTCGCGAACGGCACGAAGGCGATCCACGTCTCGCGTTGCGACACGCCGAAAGATGGTCACGAGCGCTGCGGTGAGTGGTCCACGAACGTGAAGCTCGAGTGAGTCCGCGTTGGTTGATGCTCGGTGCGGTCGTCGTCGCGGGTGTCGCGATCGCGTTGGTCGTGATGGTGCGCCACCACGAAGCGCCGCCGCGCACGAGTCCTTCAGCTCCGGTCGTCCTCGATACTCCAAGCGTCGCGAAACCGATCGCGCGGATCGCGCCAGCCCCGGCCGATGCCGCACGGACCGCGCTCGCCACCCTGCGCGCATCCGGGCCGGGTCACGAGGTGTGGAACGACCAGGCGACGAAGCTGCTCGAGTCCGTCGATGCGCTGTCGCACACCGCTGCCGAATGCTACGTCGCCGGATGTGCCGCGACATTCACGTTCGTCGACGACGCACGCTACGCCGAGGCCGCGGCCAAGCTCGAACAATCGGACGCCTATGGCGCGTGGACCGGCGGCAAGACCTGGACGGCGCCCGAGCACCGTGACGGCCACACGCTGGTGACCCTGCTGTTGTATCGCCCCGATTGATGGAGCAGCCCGAGACGCCCCAACACGCCGAGTCGCGATAACGGTAGATTCCCGTGATGCGGTCGGTTGTCTTGATGCTCGCGCTCGCCGCGTGTCGCGGGCATTCGAGCATCCCGCCGGCGGCCGATGCGGCGCCCGAGCCAGATACCGATTTCATCTTTGGCGTCGTCGGCGACACGCGGCCGCCATCTCCCGACGACACGTACGGCTATCCGACGGCGATCATCACCCAGATCTGGCAGGACATCGAAGCCGAGCCGCAGCGCGTGCCGTTCGTAGTTTCGACGGGCGACTACATGTTCGCGTATCAGCCGCACGAGGTCACCGCGCAGCTCGGCCTCTACATGCAGGCCCGCAGCAACTACACCGGTATCCAATACCCGGTGATGGGTAACCACGAGTGCACCGGCGCGACCGCATCGAACTGCGGCTCCGACGGGGCCGACGGCATCACGGCGAACTACACCGGCTTTCTCACCACGCTGCTCGCGCCGATCGATCAGACGCTGCCGTACTACACGGAGAACTTCACCGCCCCCGACAGCTCGTGGACCGCGAAGTTCGTGTTCATCGCGTGCAACGCGTGGGATGACACTCAAGCGACGTGGTTGCAGGGCGAGCTCGCGAAGCCGGCGACCTACACGTTCGTGTTGCGTCACGAGGGGACGAATGCCGTCGGCGAGACTCCGTGCGGCGCGAGCGGTGCGATCATCGACGCGAATCCGCTCACGCTGTTGATCGTCGGCCACACGCACACGTACACGCACAAACCACTCACCAAGGAGCTCGTGCTCGGCATCGGTGGGGCACCGCTCACGAGTGGCAAGGACTACGGCTACGCGATCATCACGCGCCAGCCCGACGGCAACTTGAAGGTTCGCGTGTTCACCTATAACGGGCGTCGCCTGATCGATACGTTTCTGATCACGCCGTCCGGCGATGCGGCCTGAGTCAACGCTTCGCGCCGGGTCTCGTCAGGCGTGGCATGGCCTTCGCGAGTTCTGCAATCTCGGTACGCAAGAGTCGATGCGCCGGATCGGCGTCGTGTCGATCGTGCCAGAACATCGCGATGCGAAACCCCGGCAAGTTCACGGGTGGCTCGAAGGTCGTGAGGTCGCCACGTTGCACGAAGGTCTCGGCGACGCGCGCGGGCAGCACGAGGAGCAGGTCGGTGGCGGCGACGATTAACGGCGCGGCCAGAAAGCTCGGCGTCATATACGCGACGCGTCGCTCGAGCCCGCGCTCGCGCAGCAGATCGTCGACGAAGCCGCCCGGCTCGCCACGCGGCGCGATCAGCGCGTGTCGTGCCGCCGCGAAGCGCGCCAACGTCATGCGACCTCGTGCTAGTGGATGGCCGCGACGCATGACACCAACCAGCCGGTCTTCCCACAGCGGGCGGACGTGAAGTCGCTCGGTGCGGTCACCGTTCATCGGTGGCTGGACGAGCAGGTCGAGCTCGCCCTGCTCGAGAGCCAGCACCGGATCGCTCGCCGGTGCCAGCGCGCGCAACTCGACGTTCGGCATGCGTTCGGCCAGCTGCGCCTGCAACGGCGGAACGATGAGGTATTCGACGTAATCGCTGGGCCGGATGTGAAACGTTCGGCGCACCGCTTTCGGATCGAACGGCGGTGGCACCAGTAGCGATTGTTCCAGCGCGGTCACCGCGGTTCGCACGGCCTGAGCGATCGCCTCGGCGCGGGGTGTGGGCACGAGGCCGGTGCGCGTGCGCACGAACAACGGATCCTGCATGACGAGGCGCAGTCGCGCGAGTGCGTGGCTGGTCGCCGACTGACTCAGACCCAACTGCTTCGCCGCGCGCGAAACGCTGCGTTCGTCGAGAAGCGCGCGCAGCACGATCGCGAGGTTGAGGTCGATTCCCGAGATATGCACGCGCTGCATGATACGCATGATGTCATTGCATTAGGAGAATAACGCTGTTGCGGGCATGTTCGACCGACACCTCCCATGTTGGATCACGTCATCATCACGGTTCAGGATCTCGATCGCTCAGTCGCGTTCTACACGCAGGCGTTGACGCCGCTCGGCATCACGCAGTTCATGAAGTTCGAGGGGCGCGATGGCCACCCTGACTTGGTCGGGTTCGGCGACGGTAAGCGCGGCTTCTTCTGGCTGCAACAGGGCACTCCGGCGCCGGCGATCCACTTCGCGTTCGCCGCACGCAATCCCGCTGACGTCGACCGGTTCTTCGACGCTGCGCTCACCGCCGGTGGACGCTCGCGCATCGCCCCCACGATTCGTCACGAGTACTACGACGGCTACTACGCCACCGACGTGCTCGACCCGAACGGCTACAGCATCGAAGTCGTCCACAAGCGCTGAAGGAGTCGGCATTGCTGAAATATGACGTTCTGGTCTCTCCTTTGATCGCGGTGCGTGCAAAGCCGCTTCCCGACGGCAGCAGCCCGCATTGGTCGCCGCTGTCACACACACTGATTCACGGACCGACCGAGGCCGCGCTGGTCGACCCACCGATCACCAACGCGCAGACCGAAGCGCTCGGTGACTGGATCGCGAGCTTCGGCAAGCGCTTGAAGGCGATCTACATCACGCACTGGCATGCCGATCACTGGTTCGGTGCGCAGTGTCTGTCCCAGCGCTTTGGTGCAACGGTCTACGCCACACAGATCAACATCGACAAGATGAAGGCCGGCACGCCCGACGGGGTCCCCGCCGCGATCTGGAAGGACCTGTTCCCCGGGCAGCTGCCGGCCGAACCCGTCGAGATCGTCGCGCAGCCGATGCCAGCGGATGGGTTCACCATCGACGGCGAGCCGCTGCTGGCGCTGGCCGCCGGCCACAGCGACACGAATGACACTACGGTGCTGCACGCGCCGTCGATCGGGCTCGTCGCTGCCGGCGACGTCGTCTACAACAACGTGCATCAGTTGCTCTCGGAGTCGGGCGGCGGCGGGATGGACGGCTGGCGCCGCGCCATCGACGTCGTCGCCGGGTTGAAGCCGAAGTACGTCGTGGCCGGGCACAAGGACGTCACGCGCGACGACGCGCCGCGCATCATCGACGAGACGCGCCACTACCTCGACGTGGCCGAGGAGTTTCTCGCGGCGAAGCCAACGCGGCGGCAGTTCTACGATCGCATGCAGCATCGCTTCCCGGAGCGCGTCAATCCCTACACGATCTGGCTAACGGCGTTGCGCCTGCTGCCGGAGTAGCCTCTCGATATCTTTCGGTCGGCCATGTGCTGATGGCCTATCTCTTGTTCGAGATCGTCGCCGCCGTCGCGTTCTAGACACCCTGATACTCTCGCAGGATGAGGATCTGGGTGAAGGCGGCACTTTCATTCGTCGCGCTCGCGTCGGTATCGAGAGCAGACTCCGCGAAGGGTTTCTGGAAGATCCTCGTCGCACCGAACGCGAAGTGGGTGCTCGAGCCTCATGCCGAACAACGCGTCGCTGCGCCGTCGGACAAGATCGTGATCGAGACCTACGATGTCCGTCGCGTCGGCGATAGCGATGTCGCACGATTACGTTGGACGACATCGAGTGGCAAAGCCTCGCAGCCCTACAACGACGGCGCGGACGATCTACCAACGCAGATCGCCGTCACGTCCAAGGGCATGTACCTACTGCGCGCCGAGATGGACGATGCCGCGGTGGCGGCGGCGCTCACCAAATCGCCGTCGCGATCGGATCCTCCCAAGCCGTACAAGGGAACGAAGCTCAACCACGGTCGCTATCTTCGCCTCGCCGAGCTCGGGGTCGTGTGCATGGGTTGGAGCCATGTCGCGGACGAAGGTGAGTGCGACGAGCGTTGCGAAGGCGAGATTTGTATCTCGCCGACGGATGGCATCATCAGCCTCGACGGGACGTACACGCCGCAAGACTCTTGGTACGTCGCCAAGAGCTATCAAGCCGACTACGACGGCGCGACGACGCTGCACTTTCGCAAGCACTCGAAGCGTTGAGCTACTTGCAGCCGTCTTCTTTCATCAGCTGCTTTGTCGCCGCGATCGCGTCCGGGTAGTTCTGGAGGACGTTCTCGTACTGGTCGACCCGGAACTGCGCGGCCTGCGCCGCCGGCGTCGTCTGGTCGTTCCACTTCGCCCAGGCGAGGTCCATCGCGCGTTTCGCCGCGGCCTCGGCATCGATCGCCGCGAGCACCGCACGGCCGAGTGACGTGTTCGGGCGGTAGCCGATGTGTCGCACGATCACGACGTAACCGCTCGAGTCCTTCTCGACCTCGACGTCGGTGTCGTAGACGGCCTCGTAGGCTAGCTTCGCGGCAGCCGTCACGTTTTGCGCGTGCAGCCACGCGTTTCGCGCGGCTTCGTACGCCGCCTGCGCGTCATGTGACGCCGTGTCCGCTGCATCGCGCGCTTCGATCGCACCCGCGATGTGCGCCTGCGCATCCGCGAGCGCGCGTTGCATCTCGGCGAGGTTGTGCTCGAGCCACGCGCACTCTCTGGTACCGGAAATCTCCGGCGGCCCGCCGCGGAACGGGTTGCCATCCGACGGGAGATCATCGAGGCCACCCGCGACCTGCAGGCACCTCTCCTCGCTGGTGAAGGTGACACTGCCGGGCTTGCCGGGCGTGACTTCGGCGTCGATGAAGATGTGGACCCAGGCGGTGCACACCTCGTCATCTTTGGCGTGCGCCGAGGTGGGGACGATCAAGAGGGCAGCGATAGCGAGAAAAAGTGTCCGAACGATCGACATATGAGCTCCTTGTGGCGCCAGGAGCCGGGTCCTCGAAAACGTCGCATCGAAATCGCGGGCTATTTGCCCAGCGCGTGCAGCGGCCCGTTCTCGGGCTGCTGTCGCGACGTTAAGATCGAGCGGGATACGGGATTCGAACCCGCGACGTTCAGCTTGGGAATGCTCGAGAGGCCTTTGCCTCGAAACCACTTACGAAGCAGCGCAACAACTTACCGCGTCGTCTAGTCCCAAGGCGTTGCGTGTTGAGGCACTGAAAGTGGGGTTCGAGGTGGGGTCGATCGAGCGTTCGTGACCTTCAACTTCGGTCTGTAAGTCAGCGAAGTCTCGACGACGATTCTCCGACGAGAAATCGTCGTCGATTTGTCGCGGGCGATTTCGATGACCGAGGTTGGGTCGCTCTCCAACTACGCGATCGGGTCGCTGCGCTTGCTCTTACGCTTCTCGTTGAAGGTTCTTGGGTTCATGTCCAGCAGAGCCGCACCTTTCGCTCCGCTCCCCCCAACGGTCGCGGCGGCGTCGAGTAGACGTTGCTCCCAGAGCTCGACGAGGGCGGAACCGTCCACGTTAGCGTCCGCATCCCTTGCCGCGCGCAGGTACGCCTCACATCGAGCCTTTGTTGGAAGCTCCTCGTCGAGCGATCCCGCGACGCGTAGAGATGTGTCGATTGCCTTCTCGTCATGACGTAGCCGGTCGAGTTCCTCGACTACATGCGCCTTCTGGATCGAAGGGGCGATCGGATCATTAGCGAGGCCCGCAACGAGCAAACGCCGTGCGAGCTTCTCCAGGTCGCGAAAATTGCCGGGTAGGCGAAACGAAGTCAGCTCCCGCTCGATCATCGCTCGATGCGGCAGGAACTCGTTCACGAGTTGTTCGACAGCCCCTACACCCGCGCGCGTCTTGTCGCGCGCGCAAAGCTCCTCGCATGCGCTGCGGACAACGGATCCCCAGATCTCGCCGAGGTCAGCAGGACACTCATGCAGATCGGGAAGGCGAATGGCGAGATCTGAGATTCTGTCGAGAAAGTCATCGTTGAGGTGATCGCGAAGCTCGACGAGCGGAACATTTGTGGCCGCCAGGAGACGAAACCTTGCCGCGATCGCTTTGTCACCACCGAGTCGGCGGAACGTGCCCTTGCGCTGGAGCGCAAGGAGCAACATTCCCTGCGCCTGTCGATCCATTCTGTGGATCTCGTCCAGGAACACACAGTCGTCAGCAGCGCTCTCGAGAACACCCTCTCGCGCTTCACCGGCGTTGCTGAAAGCATTCTTGGCGTGGCCGAACAGCGCGCTTCGCAGAATGTTTGGATCTGCTCCGCCAAACTCGGCGCAGTTCAGATGGAAGTTCCACGCCGGTTCCGCGGCCCTGACCGTCCACTCTCGGTACTGATCACGCAGCTTTCGCGCTACGACGGTCTTTCCCGTCCCTCGGGAACCGAGGATAAGCACAGGAAAAGGAACCGCGCCGAATCGTTTCACGAGCGACGAGACCTCCTTGAGTTGCGGCGAACGCGCCTGATCGATCGTCCAGGCTCCGCCGCGCCCGAGGCTATCGGGATCAGGCGGCAGGGCTTTCGAGAGCTCCGCGAGCAGATTGCATGGCACCTCTCTAATTGCATCCTCGGGTGTCTTCCTTCGATCGGGCGGTGTTCCTTGGAACGCGCGAACCTTCTCTCCGGCTAAGCGGGCCTGGAGCGAAAGGAGCAGGGCCGCGTGCATCGCGGGCGTACCGGGACTCAAGTTTACGACCACTTCCGCGCGGGGATGGTCGCGATGAATTTCGCGTAGCGTCCTCGCAGTGAACAGGAAGATCGCGCGGTGGTCGGTTGGTGCCGCATCCTCTTCGAACCATCGGGGCCGCACCTCGACACCAGGTGCGAGTTCACGTACCGCCTGCTGCAAGGCCTCAACGACCTCCTGCTCCCGGGGATGGATCGCTCGGCCGCCAGGTTCGGGATGAGGCGGCCGCCTCGCGAGCACGTACAAGATCTGGACGTCGCCGCGGACTGGCGAAACCGGATTGAGGAGCATGTCTAGCGTTGGACCGTGCGTGCGCGTGCCAGAGCGATCCGTGTAGCTGCCGTCCTTTGCTCGTTCGTACGGGTCGTGATTGAACGAAACCCATGAGACGAGAATCGACTTGGTCATGGCCTTGTTCCTTTCTCATGGGTGCTAACGCGAAGCGTGCACGCTGTAACCCACCCGAGGCTGTGCGTCCTACCCAGCCGATCAGCGCGCGCAACCCGCAATACATCGACCCGCCGACCTTCGGCGTCGACCTGCACTTCCAGCGCTTCTTCGGCGCACTTCAGCGCTTGGCCCCCGTGATACTCGACCAATTCGACCGGGCCACGTTGCACCAGCGTCGTGACTCGCTCCATCGACGCGTTCGGGGCCACACGCATGTCCAGACGCCCGAGAGCGAACTCCGGTCCCCGCGGATGACGAGCTCGTTGGCGGACGGTGCGTACATTCCGACATGTGTCGCGCGCTTCATCACGTCTCTGACCCACGCCTCGATTGCTCGCGCGGACCCTGGATCCTTGATGCGTAGTCCAACCTCGATACCGCTCTCCCAGCCGTGTGCAGCCTCAAGGTTCCCCGTCCACAACAACGCCATTCGCTCGTCTGCGACGATCGACTTGGTATGGGTCCGACGGTGGCCCCAGAAACGCACCTTCTTGGCCCCAAGATTCATCAGCCACGCACACGTCTGTCGTTGCGCCGCGATGTGGTTCAGCGGGCGCGTAAGCACGTCTACCTCAACGCCGCGCTCGATGGCGCGCTGAAGCGCCTTGCCGATGGGATGCGTTTCCATCCCGGCAAATTTGTAGGTCGCGATCACGAGCTTCGTGCGGGCTGCGTTGATGACTTCGATCGCAGCGCTGCGAAGTGAGTTTTCGCTCTTTCGCAGCGTGGCGACAGGAGTAACGGTCTCGCTGCCGCTGAGCTTGTCCCATTCAGGCGTTCGTTGCTCAGCGACCGAACGGACATCCACGATCGAACCGGGTACCGATTCCAGGGTCGCGAGGTGCTGCCAGATGAACGCAAAGAGTCTTCCGAATTCGCGCGCGTTCCGGGGATCCATCGTGACGAGCCCGTCTTCTGGGTTCTTTACGTAGGCTTCCTCAGTCGCGTTGGCCGAGGTTACGATCGCAACCTCATCGTCGATCACCGCGAACTTCGCGTGGCAGTCCTCGGTGCTTCGAATCCACACTCCAGCTCCCGCGAGGCGCCGGAGATGGTCCGCATGTCGCTCGGCGCGATCTCGCGCGATGCCATCATCGGCCGCGTCGGCATCGAGCTCTGGGCGAAGATGCTTTCCTAGGGACGTCAGTACATAGACGCCGCCGTGAAGCCGATCTGCCGCCTCGCAGAGCGCGGACACGATCGCGTCATCGGCGAAAAGAAAGCTGCAAAACATCACCTTCCTAGCAGCGACTCGGATGGCTGAGACAAGCGCCGTTCGGATGTGCGCTTCTCCTTGTTGATCATCTGTTGCGACGTGCAGAAGATCTTTCCGGCCCGTTTCGTACTCGGCGAACGTGGTCGTGGTCGTGGTCGCGACCTGTGCGAACCAAACACCGTTCAGCCGCTGATCGCCAAGCACGATGGTTCGTTGGCCACTCACCGCGTCCCGCCCGCGTACGGAGTGACCAGATCTGACCTTAGTCGCCGCATGCACAGGGCCGTGCGCAGCTCTTTTCTTTCCCACAAGGCGCCCGCAGCTTCGTCCGACGTCGGAAGAGCGTGCTCTCGCTCCCAGTACGCAAGAAGCATTGCGCGCACTTCATTGCACGTGCGATCGAAGTCCTGGCGCAAGCTGGCATCTCGCCGCGACAAGTACTCGAAGAACGCGGCGCGAGCAGCATCATCATCCGCAGGAACGCCGTGGACACGGGTGCCCAAGCTCCAGCCTTCGAACCGATCGGACTCGAGATAAACGTCCTGCGCCTCGTCCGCATCTCCCACCAGTGGGTCGAGATCGGTGGCGTGACTCTCAAGTCGAAACGCGCCGTCATCCTGAAGCTGCGCGCGATGAACGTCGATGCCCGATGTCTCCAGCAACTCGGAGGTCGTTTGGACCGGGAGCAGAGAGATCGGCTGCAGATAGTCGCGTTCCACGATGACGTCGTTGAACCGCGTGTACGTGCGAAACACCGGTATCTCGGAGTCCTTCATCGCGAAGGCAGCGATGATGAGCAACGGAGGCTTCTCAGAACGGTCTCGAGTTGGCCGAACCTCCCACTGTTCACCGGGTACCACACCAGTCAAGGTGCCGCGGATACCTGGGACCGACGCCTCAATGCCGCACTCTCGAGCGCGCACGTCCGCCTCGAGCGACAGGATGTCATCGAGCCTTCGAAACACAGGCGGAATCTCAGCTGCCTGGATCAGCTTGGCGCGTACGTGCTGGCTGTAGCGCGCTCGCTTCTCGTCTGCGGTGGTAAGGAACAACAGGGGAGCGGCGGAAAAGATGAGCCGCATCGGTCGCCGCCGTCGTTGGCTGACCTTGCCGAGCTCCAATGCGGTGCGTCCAAGAGTGGTAAGCGAACACTTCGGTTCAGCATCCGCCAGCGACTTGTAGAGCGCATTGGCCGACTCCTCTGCGGGTTCTCCAGTTTCGCCGACCGTAGGTGGCGCCGGCGGGTCCATCTGAGCGTTCGAGGTGTCCTGGAGGATCGGGTTCTCTCGGTGCGTGATGGCAATGGCTTCGTGCTCAATTGTTCGAGCCAGCGCGCGAGCACGCGCTCGTTCGAGCTCGCTTTCGAATCGAGAACGAGCTCGCACGCGAACCGCCTCGGCACCGAGTGGAGCGCTGGCCTCACTCTCTCTCGCTTCTCGCTCTTTTTGGAATGATCTCCGGATGCGAGCAACGTCCTCGGCGTCGAGCGACGTCATGTGATTGTTGACCTCGATGCCGAGCGCACGAATCTTCGCGATCAGGTCTTTATTCGGATGGCCGAGCTGCTTGGCGAGTTCATAGACGCGCAACGACAATCGTTCCGAGGTTGTCGTAGGTGCGCTGGTTCGCTTCGCTGCACTCGGCGCGGGATCCGTCCGGTCCGGCTCATCCTTGCCGAACAGTCGTTTGATGAAACCCAGCACGCCTCCAGTCGGAGGCGGCGGTGGAGCGGTGAGCGGCTCACCGACAGACGCAATGTAGTTGTCTCTCGCGCGCGGAGCATCTGGTTCCGAGTAACGGGGCGCGGACACGTACTCGACCGTCGGTCCCACCTCGACTCGTTCGAGCAACTTCTCGTCGATTAGACGCAGGATGAGTTCCTTCGATACATGTTCGCCAAGACCGAGGTAGGCATCCACGTCGCGTGGGCTGGCGGCCTCGAGCGCGCGTACAAGCGACAGAACGGCTGAGTCGATCATGGGAAGGGTCGCGGCCTCTTCGAACTCCAGAGCAGCGAATTCGACCTCGAAAGCCTCCAGTTGACGGACGAGCATGAAGCTTGGCATCGCTGGGGCGCCTGCAATCACGAGATCGCGTGCGAGCTGATCGAATCGACTCACACCTGACCTCCAAGCACGCGTCCCCAACGAAGCTTGTGCGCACTCATTTCGTGCAACCGTCGAAGCAGATCGTCTGGTCGGCGGGACTTCCCCACTAGTGTCGACGAGTCGCCGATCACGATGCGCTTGTGACGGGCGCGCGTGGCTGCGACGTTCAACCTATTGAGGTTGTCTACGTGGCCACGTCTTCCGATCGGATTGCTTCGGGTCGTGCAGAGGATAACGACGTCCTTCTCGCGCCCCTGAAACCTGTCGACAATGCTTACGTGGATGTCGATCGGGGCGCTGTTCGCTGCAGGGTGCTTCCAGTTCCTTCGCCAAGGATCGAGACCAGCGCCCAGCCGTTTGGCGACCACCTCCTGGATGTGAATCGCTTGTTGCCGATAGAAACAGATCACGCCGATCTCAAATGACGCGTCCGGTCCACGGCCATTGGGGCGCAGGTCGCCACGCCAGCTTTGCGTTGCCCAGTCCGCACATTTCTTGATCAGTTCGAGAGCGACGTCGCGCTCGAGATCGTTCTCGTAGTCGCCACCCGTCCAGTCTTGGTCGCGCGGGTACTCGAACCGCTCCTCGCGTGGCGCATACGCGGTGTCGATCCAGATCGACTCTTCTTCGAGCGTCGGAATCGTGATGCCTAGGAGGGCCGTGTCCGCTGCTGACGGATAGTCTCCGTCGTACACGAGCTCCGCGGAGAACGATGCCAGCGGCGGAGCCATTCGATGCTGATGGTTCAGTCGAACTGCCCTGGATGCGGGCAATCGCGACAGATGTTCGAACACACTCGGCAGGGCAAGTGCCTGGATCTCGAGCAGCTCGGCGCCGAGACGCAACAAGTTCGGAGGAACTCCTTCGATCCCGCGTTTGAACTGGTCGCGCCAGAACGCTGGTTCCGGCGAAAACGCAACCAACTGTTCCTGTAGGGCGTGAGCGAGGGGGGCAGCCAGTTCTTTGACCAGCCCTCGCCAAGAATCGGCACGTGCCTCCATGGAGGGGTGCATTCGGTTCTCGAAGTGCCGCCGCAATTGGATGCTGAGCCCCTGGGCCCAGTGCTCCGGGGTCTCCTCAAGCTCGGCACGTTGTACTCGTTGGCTGATCACCGCTTCGAGGTCGGCAAGATCAACGTAAGGGGGCAGCTGCTTCGCGTCACCGACGAGGATCCACTTGCGAGCGCGTGCTGCCGGAACGAGAAAGTCCGTGATCGTCGCCTTGCTCGCTTCGTCCAGGATCATTACGTCGAACACGACCTGTACATCGCGGAACTCGCGCGCCATCGCGATTCCCATTGGGGTCGCGCAAACGAGGTTCGCCTTGAGAAGGAGAAGCGCGCCAATGTCGTCATCGTTCGAAATCCTCTCGCGCCAGTCACGTTGAACATCTGCGACTGCACCTTCAGGACAGCGAACGAGCGCCGCAGCGAGTTGCCCCTGCAGGCGCTTGTTCAGATCCATCCGCCGCTGGGGGATCAAGAACCGCTGTGCCTGCACGTCCACGTTTGCTTCCGATCCCAGCCGGATTGCCGTGACGCCTTCTCGATCACCCACGCGTTCAAGGACGTTGTCGAGGGCTACGTGGGTCGGTGCAACAAGCAGAACCTTCTTTCCGTCGCGGACCAGTTGCTCAACGATGCGACTGATGACCGTTGTCTTTCCTGTTCCGGGCGGTCCGTGGATCAGCGCGATGTCAGGGGTTCGTAGTGCGAGTGCAACGGCCTGCTCCTGGCGCTCTGTTTCCGGCGAATCGCTGGAGGGCAGCGGTTCAACGAGCGCCGGCAGCTTCTCTGGATGTGTCAACGCCCCAAGCAAAGTGCTGTGCGCGGGATCTGTTTCCATCGCGATCGTGTCCAGGGCCTCGCGCATCCGCTTGATCGAATCGTCGTTGGCCTTGACTGTCACCTCATCTGCAGCTGCGACATCACCCGAAGTAACTGTGGCATCGAGGGTTAGGACGTCGCCGTCATCGGACACATCGACAACGGTGAAGAACCTCGTCTTCCCAGTTGGCGTTGGCACTTCGACCCGCGTGTCCGGTCGATGGAACGCTCGCGGCCACGCATCTGCTCCGACTATTCTCAACTGCAACGGATCGAGGGCTGCGACCTCATAGCGAGCACTCGGACGCGCCGTGTGAGCATGCTCGCGAAGCGCGTCGAGGTATCGACGCGCTTGGGACAGAAACTCTCGCTGCTCCGTCTCGTCGCGTTCGAGCTCGGGCTTGTGCACATGTGCCGCGATGCGCCGCTGGCTCGCGACCAGTTGGCACAGTCCGCGTGGATCAAACACCGGTTGCGGTCCTATACAGAAACGCCCGACCAGAATCGAGCCGCGGCCTCGCACGCGTTGTGCGACCTTGAGGACGCGCAGCCCGCCATCTCGATCCGGTGCGCATCTGATCCCCCATACGGGGCCTGAAAACGAGATCGTGAAGTCGCGGTCTCCACCCGGGACTGGCGCAGGCGTCTTCGGTCGTCTGCTCCACAGTGAACCGGAGCTGACTTCGTGGAGGACGGACTCGTCCCCATCGCACCAAACCCAGACGTCCTCGACGTTCATCTGCCGGATGAAAGAGTCGAGATCGACGCCGTCGCTCGCGAGCTCCTCGCGAAGACTGGGCCTAAAGACCAGTGGAATCGGTTCCGTCACTCGGATCGTTCCGGCAAGACCGAGCCTTGCGTTGCCCGCGATCGAAGGAACCGGGATCCCGAGGCGAGCGGCAAGAAGAGCGATGCGCTGGACGAACATCAGCGACTCCGCGCGCGGCGATGACGCGCGTTGCAGTCGCGCTTTCGGCGAATGAAGTGCCAGGCATCGCGTCGCCGATAGCAGGTGATGAGCGCGCCGCTGGCGCTGGCAACGAGGATCCAGCCTTCGGCGCGGCGTGCGAGCTTCGTGTTTCGGAGCTCGGGCGGGAGATCGTTCCGAACCAAGGTGATTTGCGTTGCGCCGGCCGCCCACGTCTCCGTTCCCCAGGAACGAAGAAAGGACTCCACGCCCATCGGCAAGCAGCGCTGAGCGGCACGATCGCGGAAGTGATTGGTGATGTTGGCCGGTGGGTTGAACATGGCCGGCACCAATCTCAAGGACGATGCCAGCGTCGAACGCATTGAGATTGCTCGCCGGATCGATCCGATCGGATCGCATCCGGCCGGAAGCGGCCGAAGGATGAGCAGGTTCTTGCCGGCGTTGGCGATCGGCGGTTCTCTGCCGAGTCTGAGCGAGAACCCGCCGACGCTCACCGGTACCCCTCAGCGAAGTCCACCACTTGAGCATCGTACCGCAGAGGGCACGCCCATTGCGATGTGGAAGGGCATGACCAACAAGCGAGACCTTCGAGACCACGCGAAGCAGCTCCTGGAACGGCTTCGGCAAGAAGACAGGGGACGGGTCCGTGTCGCCCTGTTTGGGCAGCCTGGAGCCGGCAAGTCGTCACTGATCAACGCACTGGTCGGCCAGCACGTTGCGCAGGTCGGGGTCCGGACCGACACCACGACATCGTGCGACTGCTACGAGTGGGGGCAGATCGTTCTTGCCGATCTGCCGGGATACGGCACGGAGCGCTTCCCTTCTGAGACGTACTTCGACCGGTTCGACATCATGTCGTTCGATCTCTTTCTGTGCGTCACAGCGAACAAGTTCACCGCAGAAGATGCCGCCTTCTTTCGCGCCCTCAACGGCGCTGGCAAGCCGTGTCTATTCATCCGGAACTTCGGCGACATGCTGTGGCAAGAGGGCATGACGAAGTCGGACCTCGAGCGCGAGGTCGTCGACGACGCCCGGAGGCATGTGCAGGACGAAGAGATCGACGTGCTCTTCACGAGCTGCCGTACGAAAGCCGGACTCGATCTACTGTCGCGCGCGATTCATACGAAGCTCGACGGCGCGAAAGCGGAACGTTGGGCGCGGAGCGCTAAGGCATACAGTCATGAACTGCTTGAGAAGAAGTTCGCCGCAAGCACCGGGTACATCTACACGGCGGCCGGGCTCTCTGCCGCGAATGGACTCAATCCGGTTCCGGGCCTAGACCTTGCGGCTGATGTGACGATCCTTATCGGCCTCTTCGCACAGCTGCGTCAGTCTCATGGACTCGATCAATCCACGCTCACCGCGAAAACGTGGGCATTGCCGATCGTCGCACCGCACGCGAAGCGTCTGCTCGAGCTCGGAACGGTACACGGCATCCCGCTGCTTCTGAGGCGCTTCGTCAAGCGGGCGACCCTGAAGCAGGTCTCAAAATACATCCCGATCGTCGGTCAGGCGGTTGCCGCTTCGCTCGGATTCGCCGTCACTGTCCAAGCGGGTCTCTCGTATTTGCGTGACTGCCACGCCGTTGCTCGCGCGATCCTCGATGAAGAGCTCGCCCGGACGCCCGGATAGTTGCGCCGCTCAGCGACGCCGGCGGAACGGGAAGTACACGAGGACCCAGTGGCGCCTTCGCGACTCGCGAAGCGCTCGGCAGTGTGCGCGCCATGCAAACCAGACGGGAAGCCAAACGCTGAGGGCTGCGAGGATGCTTTTGATCGTCATCTCGACAGCCCGATCACGGACCCAGCCTTATGTCAAATCTGACCATTTACCGTCGAGGACTTGTGGGGCGGTCGAGTTCTACGGCTTCAGGTTGGTACGTACCGTCTTCGCGATGTCCTGAACCATGGCGGGGTTGACGTCGAATAGAGGAACGCGGCTCCATGGGCCAGGGATGTCGAACACGAGCTTGTGCTTGTTCTTGACGGTGCCGACGGTGACGGGAACGGCTGTCTTCACAGTCTTGGCGCCGCTGGCCTTATCGATGTCGCGGAGAACGCGCTTGAAGTGCCCCCGTCTGATCTTCAGCTCGGTGCCCGCGGGAACCACCGGGTCTACGCGGCAGCGTAGGAGGGTGCCGACGACCAGGTTCGGCTCGAATCCGGAGACAGCACGGTCGAAGATCGTCGCTCGCACCGCCACGAGATTAGTGCCCTCGACGAACGCGAGGGGGCCCTTCTTCTCCGTTTCTTCCTCATCGTCCTCGTCCTCGCCGTTCTCGTCCTCCTCCTCGCCTTCGTCTTCCTCAAGCGCAGCAGCCGGTGCGTAGATCCACGCGCGGTAGCTCTTGAGGTAGTAGCCATCAGGGTTCTTGGTGCCAGCTCCAGGGACCAGCGGTTTGCGCCCCGTGAACGGAACGAGGCGTGGTTCGGTCGCAGCCAAGGCAGCGGTCAGCTCGCGGAACATCGCGTCGACCTCGCGGTAGACGTTGAGCACGCCAGTGATGGCATCGGCGACGGCGGTGTTGAACTGCTCGCGCGTAAGGGAGGGCTCGGTCATGAATTAGTGCTCCGGAAATCGACTCTGTCGGTTCGCAAGCTGATGGACAAGGTGCGTGCTCTCGGGGCGAACTGTTCGATGCCAGCCCCGCGCGGGCGCGAAGCGCGATGAGCGATGCGCGAGCACCGAGATCGTCGGCTGGCGGGGAATCACATCGATGAAGGTCGGGCTCGTGCGCGTCCGTTGTGGCTTCCAGGCAGGCAAGAGCCTCGATGGCATGAAAGTGAAGGCGCGGCTGAACCCGCGGAACGCGGAGATGCGTCGGCGCTCCAGGTATCGAGACAGCTCGCTTGCCCATCGGACGTGCAGATGAGGCGCGAGGACTTCGTCGAGGTCCTCCCAGGTGAGCAGGTACATGCTCGCCCCAGGCGCATGTGCGAGCGACTGTTCCAGCTCGGCGCTCTCTCGTGCGTAGCGGCTACGTCGCACCAGGTAGATAAGGATGCGACGGGTGGCAGGCTCGGTGACCATTTCGCGAAGCCGGGGATCGTATCCGGACGAGTCGGCGGCGATGTCGATGGCGCACCACTCGCGAACGAGTTGGTCGGTCGAGGCGGCGAGTTCGGTGGGTGTCGAAGAGCCGCTCTTGCCCGAGAAATACTTCGCCTCGATGATGACAAGCGTCGCCCCGATCCGCACGATGAGGTCCGGCTCGGCAGTGCCCAGCCAGGGCCAGAACCAATAGTCGACCGCGTCATTGCTGAATTCGACCTGCGGGATCGTGTCGGTGCCGCGGCGCGCGCGCGAAAGCCAGTCAGCGACAATCTTCCACGCGCTGGCCGCGAAGAGCGTGCCGAACACCGTCGACGTCAACACGTCTTCGAGACGCTCAGCGCCGTCGCCGATGTCGGAGGACAGCTTGCCGTGCAATTCCGCGTGCAACACGTCAACGCTCCTCAGCCGCCGGTTCAGTGGCGAACGCGCGGTTCCGCTGCTTAGTCATGCTCGTCGTCTCGGTCGAAGCTCGCGTCGCCGATGTAGAACTGTAGCCGCTTCTCGACGTCTTCGAGACGCCCTCGAAGCCCCTCGAAGTCGTCCTCGGCGAGGCGATGGAAGCTCAGCTCAGGCTTGTAGCCCTCAAGTCCGACCAGTTCGCGCAACACACGAAACGGAAGAGGAACGAGCGGATTCGGGTTCTCGAAGATGACCACTCCGTCGACACACCGAAGGACCGCCGCCGACCAGCAGCGATGTGCATCGTTCCTCAGCCTGGCGTCGAATTGCTGGACGCTCGCGTTTGCCATCTCAGCCCCAAGCCCAAGCGAGATCGCGGCGCGAGTGAAGAACCGCGTCTTGCCCTTTTGACCGTAGAAGGCATGCCAGACGCCTCGCGTGGTGGCGAGCGGCATCCCTTTCCATTCAATCGTAGCGGGCAAAGCGTCCACGGCGTGAAGTGCCCACTCCGCATCGCAAAAGTCCATCCATAGGATTCCCGGCGATCCGCTAGGAACTTGCCCCGGTGGCTTCTTGCCCGAGACGCTCCGCGCGACCGCATGGGCATCAGCTTCATCTTTGGGACGACCCTGCGGTTGCATGATGCGGTGTGCGAGCGTGAAGGTCGCGACTCCGCCAGCAGGAAGGGCCATTGCCCCTACGGTCATCTCGTGCCGCTCTGTACGGCCGTCCGGATCGGTCCACGAGGTGCTGGCCTTCGCCGTGATACGTGCGTCCGGGTTCGCCAGCGCCGCGGCTGTCGCCTGCTCCGTCGGCGCCGGAAGCATCCTGGCCTCGGCGCTATCAATCCGTTCCTGCCGTGCGCGCTCGCCATCATTCCATCGAGCGCAACACACCTCGATGAACGTGGGAGGAGACGAGGAGATGAGAAAGTCCGGAGACTTCTTCTTACCCGATGTCGGGTTCGGCGCGACGGACAGATCACCCATCGGCGCATCACATGTCGAAAGTAGAGTGCCAAGTGCACGCAACTCGGCCAATCGCGATGTGGCGTCGGCTTCGTCACTGGCGGTGAGCTTTCCGATCTTCTGTTCGACCCAGGACCGATGCGTCTTCCCCTCCGCTCGTTCGAGCCAGCCCATGATTCGATTGAGCGCTTGATGGGTACTCGCGCTTCGTCACCATCAGGTGCCAATACCAACCTGGCTAGAGGATGTTGCTCCCCGAGTCGCAACGCGGTCTCGATGACCGTCCTTGGAATCATCGAGGCGAACAGGGCCGCGCCACTCCTCTCCAAGCGAGCAACGAGCTCATTCCATTCGGTGTCGCTCATCTTCAAGTGGCTCCTCTTGCCCGGGCACAACGGTTCACAATCTCTCCGTTCTTGTCGACTTGAGAGCCGTTGCGGGCTTCACAGGCGCCGCACCTTCCTTCGCGACCGTCGGCGACGAGCGACGACGAGACGTGGTGGAACCAGAATTGGCTCCGGGCACAAACGGCGATTGCGACAAGCGGGAGGCGTTCTGCACGACGATGTGAACCTCGTGACGGGCGCGGGTGATCGCGTTGTAGGCGAGCCGACGCTTGCGTTCGTCGCTTCCGCTGACCTCGTACGGCCACAACACGATGACGCGATCGAACTCGCGGTTCTTCGCCTGATGGATCGACATCGCTGTGAGTCGCCGCTCTTCGTGATGCGCATGTCCCCTGCTGCGCTGCACGAGTTGACGAACCGCTTCTCGAATCTCTCCGGCCTTGAACTCTCGCTTGCCGAAGAGGCGGCGTTGACGTGATAGCCAGTCGCGCACCATGCCAATGCTGCCGCCGCCGGTGAGTGCAAGGGTCTGGCCGCCGACCACGGCATCGTCTTCGTTGGGGAGTCGAACCTCGTCGCAGATGCGCCCGATCTGTTCGTCGTTGCCGGCTTCCCAGAACAGCTTGAACGGTCCGATCTGTTGCTGCTTACCCATAGGGCCGCTGTTGACGCGCTCGACGACTTCCCGAACGAACTTGGAGCGCGCTGCGGTGACGGGCGAGATCACCGCGACGGTGCCATGCCCGATCCACTGCGTGATCTTCAACGCTACTTCCCAAGCGCCTGGCCCGTAGGCGGCGACTCCCTTGATGGTGAATCCGCGAGCGGGAACCACCGCCTGCTGATCACGAAGCGCAGTAGCTGCCGCAAGCAAACCAGGCGTTCGGGTCCGATGGATGGTTGTGAGTACCGTCGGAGATGCCTGCTGCCGTGCCCATTCAATACTTGCGCACGTGGTCTCGCCATCGAGATCCTGAAACCAGTCACCGGCGGTGATGCACTCGCATTGCGCAGCCAGCCCCTTCAGAACGCGGAGCTGGCCCTCTTTACTGTCCTGAAGCTCGTCGATGATTACGACGGGGAAGGTGGACGCTACCCAGCGCTGAACGTGGGGCTCTTCGAGCAATCGGCCAGCCTGCTCGCAGATCTCGTTGAACCCGGTGGGCGCTGGACCGCAGAGGACACGGGCTAGGGAGCGCCACCGACAAACGATTCGCCACGCGAAGCTGTCGACGGTCGCGGACTCGAATCGTCCTGCAAGCCCGGCGATCTTGCCGAGGCGATCGCGTACTCGGCGACGACTGCCGTGCATCTTCGTGAGCGCGAGCACTCGCTGATGCTCGGCGAGCGGCGTTGCTGTGACGGACTCGTCGAGCCGCGCCATCACAGCCGTGGTCTTGCCGGTTCCTGCTCCCCCTTCGATGAACTGAAGGCTCATGGCTCGATCCGAATCACCGTGGTTGTTGCTGTCGACTTTGCCTTATCGACGACCAGTGCAGCGCATCCATCGGGCTTGCCGAGGATCGCGCGTGTCACAGCATCAAGGAGGGATCGTGCTCTCTCTCGGCATGGCGCAGTGTCGCGAATGACGCTGGCGATCTCCTCGTAGGCAAGGTAGTCGGTCTTCGCTCGGCCTTGGCCCTCCTTGACCTTGAACCGAGAGAGCAGGTCGTCCACCGAAGAGACCGACCAACCGAGCCGCTCATTCAGTGGCTGGATCACGGCCGCTTCGTCGGCCTTCAAGACCCACGCAATCGCGTCTTCGATCTCCCATCCGTCACGCCACAGCAGCAAAATGCCAGGCGCCGACGTCGACGCGAGCAACGCGTCGCGTTTGAGTTGTCCCTCCGCATCCCCATCGACGAGCGGGACGACACCTCGATGCAACCGGCGCAGCTCCTCGAAAGTTGCTTGGACCTGGGACGAGTGCGTCGGTACAACTCCCACGACCGCGCCGAACGGCGTGGCATCGTCCGGGGCGGTACCGAAGGCATGATCGCCCGTTTCCACAACATCTGACAGGAGTCGAAGCCATTCGTGATCGCCACGGCCCTCGGGAACGAGGACGCGATGGTGCATGAGCGCATCGATGATGCGAGCGCGGTCGTCGAGGTAGAGCTTTCGCTGCACCTGGGTCGCTGTCGAGGCCAGCCCAGACTCGAGCATTGGAGTCGCTGTTAGGTCACCCCCCGCACGATCGATCACGCGTGTGGCGGTTGCGGGATAGAACGCGGCCACGCGCGGCGCGTGGGTCGTGCAGATCGTCTGCTCCGAAATCGAGACGGCCTGCGCGACGAGCTTCCGCTGCAACCCGGGCGGCACGTGCAACTCGGGCTCTTCGAGCGCGAGGATGAAGGGGAGCCCCTGCTTCCGGCGCTCCCTTCCGATCTCGAGCAGCAGCACGAACGTTTGCAGGGAAAGGATCCCCGTTCCGTGGCGGCTTGCTGGCAGCACCACGCCGCCGGCAGGAGCATAGTGAGGTACCAGGCCGCGCAGCAGCGCTTCGGAGTCTGTCGCCGTGAGCCTCAGCTTGAGCTGAGGCGCCTCCGCGAGCAGCTGGCGGAACTGGTCGTTCATTCGATCGACGAGCGGCTTGAGCAGCGGCTCGTCCTCAAGCGGCTTGGCCGGCACGCGAAGGCGATCGCGTTCTTCGAGTAGAGTCTGCGCCGGGATCCCGCCAAACGTCGAGACAGCGCGGCGGAACAGCTCCGAGGCGAAAGAGACCGTCGCCTCCCACGTGCGACGCACCGGCAGCAGGAAGAAGCCGATCTCGCTGAGCAGGCGATTCGGGAATGCGTGGACCGCGTCCTCGTCGAACGGATCTTCGATCTCGTCGTCATCGTGGAAGTAACGCCGCTGCTCGACGGTCAGGTCGTCGTGATCGAAACGAGCGGCGTACCCGAGCTGCACACATAGCGTGCTGGCGTCGGCGGTCTGTTGAGGTTCGGCCTTCCGTGTCTTGGGGTTCCACCACTTCGGAACACCGCGGCCGTCGCGGAACCACTCGTGGTGCTTGTCCGGATCGTTGGACGAGAATCCGCCCAGGGTCGCGACCAGTCGAATCCTCGTCGCCTCGGTCGGGGTGCTTCCGTTGAAGTCGTGCTCCGTCAGCTCGCGGACCAGCTGCGTTCGCCCGAAGGTGAGGGAAAGGGCGTCGAGGATCGTGCTCTTCCCAGCGCCGTTAGGCCCAACGAGCGCGACGTGGTCGCCGAACGCCAGCTCCGCTTTGCGGATGCCTCGAAACCCGTCAATGCTAAGGCCTAGAACCTTCATCGCCCTGCCCCTTGTGCACCGGCCGTTCCAGCCGGTGGTCTCGTAGATTCAATATGTTGGCGGGACCTCGCCGAAGCATTTCTTGTGGTCACCGCACTATTTCTTGTGCGCCTATTTAGAGCCGGCCGCAGCTCTCTTTCACTTCGGTCGCTTCGGCTTTGAGCCGCTCGCTGGCTTTTTAGGCGGCTTCTTCGGTCGAGGCGACGAGCGACGAGCGTCCGCTTCGGCCGCGGTCTTGCTCCAGTGTGCAACGAGCCGTGGTGACGTTCCCATTGCCGCAGCGATACGTGACTCCTGATCGGGACGACGCTTCGTCTGTTGCTGTTGCCACGATGCGCGCACGAGCGCGTCGAGCTCGTCGCGAAGGGCTCCTCGGATCTCATCGTCCGGAAGAGCATCACGGTACGGGTGCAAGACACGATGCAGGGCTGGGAAGACCTTCTTGGTGATCGCGTCGACCATCGCGTCCGCTGTCTCCGCTTCCGGGAGGTATGGCGTCATCACTTCGCGTTCGCGGATGCGATCGAATCTCACCGACGCGGACTTCGGAAGGTTCGAGTGGGCGCTCGCGTGGCTTGCGTGCATTCGGCTCGGTGATCTCGACCTTCGCGTTGACCGAGAACTCGATATACACCGGGCCTCGGTAAACGCTCCACGTACAGCCCTCGGGGTTTGAGGTCTCGTCGAGGATGTCGATCAGGTCGTCTTCGTCAGCAGCCGTGACGAGCGCGGCAACGAGTCCAGGCCAACGAACGAGGTACATCGGCACGATCAGGCGCGCTCCCTGCGCGATCCCGTGACGGCGACGGGCGATCCGATGCGATCGAAGGCACCCGCTGGGTCGATGAACTGTGACCACAGCTCTGCGCGGCTCGACTCATCGAGGATCGAAATGTGATCGCGCTCGCCCGCCTGTCCTCGCTCGACGCTATCGCCAAACTTCACGCCGCCGATGTTGGTGAGCAGGTAGCGGTTGTGCAAGCGCTGTCCCCCTGGGCGCTGTCCCCAGGTATGAACCGTCGTTGTCCGGCCAAGATCGAGCAACCCGGGTAGATGGACCTCGCACTTCTCCTTGAACCAGTCGTGTGTGGGATCGCCCTCTACACCCAGGCGCGCGTGAACCTCGAGCTGTGACGCCGCCGAGACGCAGCTAGATAGTGCGGCGAACGCGGACGCCTTATCGCGCTGGTGAGGGCGGAAGTAGGGATCGATCAGCGCGATCCGAGTCGACAGGCGGAGCAATAGGCGGATCGCATCGCGAAGCGCTGCGGGATCGCGAGCAACGAAACGGCCCTGTTCGACCAGCCACAGTGGATTGGTCTCGTCGAGCAGGTTCGCGTTCAGGACGTTGCCACCGCGAACGATCGAATCGGCCACGATCACGGCGCGAAACGCCTCACGCTGGTTTTCAGCGAGCGCGTTATCTACCCAGGACTTGGACGGATCAAACGGCGCGCCTTTGCGATCCGCGAAGTACCTTCTGTCGAGTCGTGAGAGGCGATCCTCGATGCTCTTCTTCTCGATGTCGGGGCACCGAAGCCCTTCGTAGACTCTCCGCTTCCAGTCTTTGGGGTATGCCGCGATGAAGCGGCCCTTCCACGGCGCGAAAGCGTCGAGGAAGTACCGGACACTCGCCCAGCTCGAGAGCGCGGTCGGTTCGAGCGCGTACTCGTGGAACACCTAGAACAACTCCTTCGCGCGCTCCTCGAAAAAGCCGTGGGGCCACCGATCGACGAACTCGCCCGTCTCGTCGACGCGAAGCCGCTTGAAGGTCGTGCCGGTTGGCGTCGCCTGGACGTAGATCACCGAGAGCTTGTCGGGGGTGAACGGAGGGTCGGCCTCATTCAGCTCTCCAGCACTTGTCTCGCGAATTCGGCGCAAAGCTCTAAGGATTAGATGCTCGCTGTGGGTCTCGATCAAGAACTGTCGGCGCTCGGCCGCAACGAGGAAGAGATCCCCAAGATTGGTCTGAAGTCGAGGGTGGATATGCAACTCGGGCTGCTCGATCATCGTCAGCCCGGCGCGCTCCTCGAGTCCGGCCACCACCACGGGCACGACTTGAGAGATACCCGCGCCAACCTCTGTAGGAAGTGAGAAAGCGCCCATACCCGTGTCGAGGAGCAGGCGTCGAACGGTTTTGTCGACGTCATCGCGTGACAGTTCCTCGGCATTCGCGCGCGTGTCGAAGAGTTGTTGCACGATGACCTGACAACCAGCGTCGAGTCGGCGCAACCACTTGTTGGTCTGCTCGACGCGAACGCCACTATCTGACAGCAAGACATTCCACGCTGCGAGCCCATCCGCCCAGCTCGGGCGTCGATCGCCGCCGCCAATGAATAGGCGACTGCGTTCCGGAATCATACGCAGCGGCCCAATGTAGATCGCGTCACGCAGGTCATCGGCCAGCTGTGCGAGCGTTCCTAGTACGACCATCTCGAGGAACGCGCGAACCTCGCCAAGCGTCTTTGCATCGTTCTCGGAGACCACGTGCAACGGCTCGTCTGTCGGTGGGAGAGCCCCTCGTCGCCGTGACCTCAACAAGAACGACGGCAAGCTCCGATCGTCAAAGCCAAAGCCCTCGGTCGGTTGTTCTGTTTTCGCGATCCCGACGATCTCCCGGGCAACTTGGCCCACCGTGAATGCGGCCGCCTCCCAATCCTCTCGGACAACATCAGTGATCGTCGCGAGGGTGGGATGCTCAAGGTTGATCGCTGCGAAGATGTGATCGAGCGTCTTGTTGCTGAAAAAGTCCTTTGGGTTGTTCAGCATGACGAGCGGCTCATCAACGCCGTTGACCCCGATGGACACGCTCCAGACTACGGCTTCGCTCGTCACCGGCGTCGTGCGATGGACGATACTGAGGTCGACCCATGCAGACTCGATTTCGTCGTCGAGGTCGTCAAAGAGAGCGATGGAGCGCCCCATTTTGTCTAGCCGCCCCGGGGTCGTGAACTCGGCCCGTAGACGTACGGTCCGACCGAGCTCATGTTTGTGAACGAGCCGAGCGAAACCGCCAAGGTCGATAGCGCTTCCACCAAGTTGAGTACGGGTGACGTCGGCGGATCCGTGCTCGAGAAGTTCGTTGAGATACGCGAGCGCTTGAAGAACGGTGCTCTTGCCAGCGCTGTTCGCGCCGAATAACAACGTTAGTGGCGCAAAGTCGATCCGTTGCGCCTCCGCCACCCCCTTGAAGTTCTCAATTTCGAGCGATCTCAGCATGCAGCATCCAAGGAGCCGGAGAACGCGCGATCTACGAGAGAAGCGAACAGGGTGTCGACCAGGTCTCCGCGCTGCTGAAAGGTGCGACGAGCTGCAGTTGCTCGATCTATGAACGCCGAGTACTCGATTTGCAGTTCGACCGGAGGAAGAAGAACGGGGAACGCCTTTAGCTGCGTCATGTTGATCGTGGCGATTCCTGTCGTCTGTTTCGCCGCGCGAAGGAAGTAGTTCTTGCCGCGGTCGCTGCCAATGATCGCGCTCAGGTACTCCGAGCGCATTTGTGGACCTGGACGAACGCGGAAGATGTGGTTCTGGTGAATGCACTCGGCGATCTCCCCGCGCCAGACCGTGCCGCGCCCGAGCTTGTCAGGATCGCCGCCCTCGGTGAGTAGTACGTCTCCAGGGCGAAGCTGATATCGACGCCCGTCCTCCTCTGACACGTCAATGAACTTCACCTCATCAAGAGCCAAATGCCCGTCCTGCACGTTTGCAACGCGCATGTATGGCAACGTCACCATTCTCTGCTTCTCGTAACGCTTGCCCTTGGTCACGCCCGAGGCGGCTTCGGCGAGGTCGCCTAGAGGCAACACCGGCCACCCCTTTGGATTAGTCACGGGATCGCCGAAGATCTCGAGGAAGGTTGAGCGCAGCAGGTCATCGGTGAGTGCGATGGCCTCGTTGCGCTTTTGACGAATGGCATCGGCCTTGTCGAGCATGTCTGTAATGCGTCGTTGCTCTGACAACGAGGGCAGCGGAATCGGCATCGCTCTTAGCTTTGCGCCACTGATCTTCGGCATGGAACCAGCAGCGCCCGCGGCAACGGACCGAAGAAAACGCCTGCCGAGAGGCGAGTTGAGGTATCGCCATACCCACTTAGTTGTCGCTTCGTCAGCGAAGCGCAGCCTCATCATAAGATCCGGATAGATGTAGGAGTTCGGAGGGCCGTCAAAGATGGCCGCCGTTCCAACAAGCTCGGCGGTGTTGGACCTCTGCACAAGAAGATCGCCAGGCGCGAGCCAGGCCCACGAATCAGGCGAGATGGTTTCGTGAAGATGCTTGACGGTGTCCTCATCGAGGATGAGTCGACCTTGTGTTGTTGCACTAAGCTTCAGAGAACGGGTCCCCGACGCGGTGGGCGATGAAGGCGGCGAATAGCCGTTGGTAGGTCCATCCACAGCGATGTCACCCAACGCGACCCGCTGCCAGCCGCTGCTCACAGCATCCGCTCCAGGTCGTTCAGCTTCGTCGCGATGTCGGCTTCGAGCGCTCGGAGTCTCGCGATGATCTTCTTCGGCGGGTCGTAAGTGACCTCCTCGTGCCTTGACTCCTTGTAGCGGTTGATAGAGAGGTCGAAGTCCTTGTCTTCGATCTCCTTGACGGGCACCACGAAGTGCTTCGCAGTGCGATCGGTGTCCCTCTTGGCGCTCTTCTTCCGCCAACACGCGAGCGCATCCGGCAGGTCGTTCGCATCGACGGGATCACGCTTGTCGTCGAGCGAGAAGCCGTCAGCCTCGACATCATAAAAGAACACGTGGTCGGTCTTGCCACCGTTCCTGAACACGAGGATCGCGGTCGACACGCCCGCGTACGGCTTGAATACACCCGAGGGCAGCGAGATGACGGCCTCCAACTGGTGATCCTTCACAAGCATCCTACGAAGCGCGGTGTGCGCCTTCGACGAGCCGAACAACACGCCATCGGGAACGATGGTCGCGCTTCGCCCCGAATTCTTCTTGAGCATCCGCAGGATGAGCGCGACGAAAAGCAGCTCGGTCTTCTTGGTCTTCACTGCCGAGGTAAGGGACGAGTGAACGTCCCCTTCGTCGAGGCTGCCCTTGAATGGAGGGTTTGCGAAAATGACGTCAAAGTAGTTCGACGCACAGGCGCCAAACTTTGCATTGTCCGGGAAGCTGTTCGACAGCGTGTCTTGGTAGTGGATGTCCGGGTTGTCGACGCCGTGGAGCATCAGGTTCATCGACGCGATGCGAAGCATTGTCGCGTCGAAGTCGAAGCCGTGGAACATCTCGTTCTGGATGTGCTTCCGGTATTCCTCGAGCTGATCACCCGTGTAAATCGTCTCGCCGTTCTCTCCCTTAAGTTTGCCTCTCGCCGACGTATGCGTTTCCAGCAGGTACTGCATCACGCCGACGAGGAACCCGGCCGTACCGCATGCGGGATCGCCGATGACCTCGGTGGGCTTGGGCTCAAGCAGCTCCACCATGAAACGGATGATGTGGCGCGGCGTGCGGAACTGGCCGTTGATGCCGGCGGTCGTCAGCTTGCTCAGCAGGTACTCATAAAGGTCGCCCTTGGCGTCGCCATCGGTGATCGGCAGCTTGTCGATCATGTTCACTGCCGAGACCAACAGGCTCGGTTTTTGGATCATGAGCTGCGCGTCCTGCATGTACTCGGCGAAGGTCGTGCCGCCGTTGAGCTTCCGGAAGTGAGGAAACACCTCGTCGCGAACGACGCGGAGCATCTCGCCGGCGTCTTTCTGCTTGAAGTTCTTCCAGCGGCGCGGATCGTTCGCCCCCTTAAACCGGCCGACGAATGGCTTCTTCGTGCGCTCGGCCTTGCGCTCGTTAGTGGTCTCGTTGACGTCGAGGAGTTTGGCGAACATCAAGAACGAGATCTGCTCGATGACCGTGAGCGGGTTGGTGATGCCGCCCGTCCAGAATTCGGTCCAGAGCTTGTCGATGTCGCTCTTCAGCGACGTGGTCAGGGTACTCATGATGCTTGGCTCACAGGGGGCGGGGCAGGAGGTCGGTTCTCAATCTCAAGAAAGGTCAGCATGCTCAGACTTGATGTCCCTTGAAGCTCTGAGATACGAGAGAGTGAAAGAGTGTCTCGGAGTCAATCTCACTTGTTCGGTAGTCGTGGCGAAGACGCTCGACCTTCGCTCGTAACTCGGCGTAGCGTTCTTGCTCTCTTGGTGGTGGCACAGGCAAGAACAAGCGATCGAGATTCTGACGCGCTGATGTTCGCCATATTGATCGAGGGCTTCGCCATTGCCATGAGCCTGCGCTTTATCGAAGGCATGTTCATCGCCGCTGCGATGTAGTCGCCAACGGCAAGATCCTCTCGCGGCCGAAGTCGGATCAGGTAGCCCGCGAATGTGAAACCCGGCCGTCCGCGCCACGCCGCTGTTTTGCCGACAAGCTCGAGACTATTGACGCGATTGAAGAGCACGTCGCCGTCGCGGAGATCGAGCTTGCCGGCCTCCGTGTCATCGAGCTCGACCCACTTGAGATCGGAGATGTCGATGTCGCCGGCATAGGTAAGGTTGTTCATACGGAGCACAGGGATGCCGCGAGCATCACTGTTTGCTTTCTCCGCTGTTCCATACTGCGTACTTGCGCATAGGTCGGTCACCGGCTTGAGTGGGTACCCCCTCGGATTTGTCACGGGGTCGCCGAACATGTCGAGGAAGGCCGAGTAGAGAAGCTCCGCGGTGAGTGCGATGGCCTCCTTGCGTCTGCGGCGGAGCGCGTCGGCCTTGTCGAGGATATTGGCGATCCGCCGCTGATCCGCGAGCGGAGGCAACACGAACTCGAACGTCGCGATGTCCTTATGCGAGATGTGAGGAACGGTTGTCTCAGTGTTGCGCTTTCGCAGATGGCGCTCGAACGAAGCGGTTTGGACGAGGTGCGTCAAGAAGCGCTGGTCACCTCCCGCTTTCGATCGTATTCGGGCTACTCGCTGCACGAGCAGAGCAGGCAGATCTTCCCGGCAGACCGCGGCGGAACGAAACCCGGTGGAAATCCAAGGACGGTCCATCCCGACCACGATGTCGCCCTCGGCAAGTTCATACCGTTCGAGACCATCGCCAATTGATCGCTTCCACCGGGCGCAATCCGTCCAATCAATTGCGTTGGGCGAGACATTGATGCCTCGCAGGAGTCTCGCGCCCTCCTCCTTCTGGTACAGCGCGCTAGAGAAGGCGTAACCCGCAAGAACTTCCGCGACTTCATCGAGCCTCACGCCCTGGGGCACTGCAGCAGACCCTCCAGTTCCCTTGAGCGACGTGGTCAGGGTACTCATGACGCTTGGCTCACAGGGGGCGGGTCAGTAGGTCGGTGGCGACGAGGCGCAAACGTGGTGAGGACGGCAAGCAACTCCTCCACCTGATCGGCAGCCTCGAAGACGCCATCGACGCTCTCCGCGTGGATGGTGGTAAACGGGGGTTCGTAGAGACGATCGATCTCGATACCGCCGTTCTGGGCGATGTAGTTCTGCAAGACCTGCAGGAAGCGAAGCTGCTGGGAAGTCAGGCGCGGGTGCTTGTGAACGAACGCCGCGAAGGCGGCCTCGACCGCGACGGCGTCGAGGCCAACGAGGCCGCGGAACACCGCGAGAAGTGACCGACGAGTCTCCGGATCATGCCCCGCGAGAAATTTTACGTTCGCCTTGTCGTCGACGGCGAGCACCAGCTTTGCGAGCTCCTCCAGCTCGGCGTCCTGCACGGTCTTGCCCGCGCGAACGCGCTGCAACGTCGCGTTATCGGCGAAGTGCTCGCGGAGCACAGTCTCGACGCGGCGCTTGTACTCAACGAGGTCGAGCCCCTCGAGCCGAGGGATATAGGTTTCGGCGGCGAATCCCGTATCGGTGATGTCGAACACCTGCGGCGCGACGCGGACGGTCGGCGGGAGCTGCTGGTACTTCATGATTCCGCGCAGCTCACCGCGTAGCGCTTCGAGCTGATGAAGCTGCGGGTTCGCCCAGAACGCCTTGTCGCGGACCTGTTTGATCGCGTCGGCCTTAGCCTTGACTGGGTTCTGGTTCTTGCCGAGCAGCTCCACGGCTTCCTCAACGCGAGCGCGTAGGTCCTGGACCTTCGGGGCGAGCGGGCCGCCCTTGGCGAGCTCGAGCTGCAAGCGGGTGATCAACAGATCGAAGCGATAGGCGTCATCGTCACCGCGCTCGATCTTGCGGAGGTGTTGCAGCGGAGCCGCGATCGACAGCAGGTCGGCTTTGGTCGCAGCGGCGAACATGTGCATGCGATCGCCGTCGGCGAGCATCTCCAGCTCGCGCCAGTGGTCCTTCGCGTCGATCGCGTTCGTATCGCGTGCAGCGCGCACGTCGCTGATGATCAGCTGCGCGACCTGCTCGAACGCGGGTTGGTCCATTTTGTCGATGGCCGCCTGCGCCAGCTCGACGCGTGTCTCGAACAGCGCTTGAAGCAGCGACTTCTGCTTCGAGGGCTGGGTCTCCTTGTACTTCTCGTCGAAGAACCAGAAGTTCCGGCCGTGGTCGAAGATGAGGAACTCGGTCTTATCCTTGCCGGGACCGAACAGATCCTTTCGTAGCCGCGTGCCGCGGCCGATCATTTGCCAGAACTTGACGTACGACTTAACTGGTTTGGCGAACACGAGGTTCACCACTTCGGGCACGTCGATACCCGTATCGAGCATGTCGACGGAAATCGCGATCGTCAGCTCGTTGTCCGGGTTCTTGAAGTCGTCAATGAGCTGCTCGGCCTTCGGCTCCTGGTTGTCGATCACACGACAGAACGCAGAACCGTATTGCGGGTACATCTCGCTGAACATCTCTGCGAGATGGACGGCATGGATATGATTGCGCGCGAACACGATCGTCTTGCCAACGTGTCCGCCTGTGGTCTCGCGAATGCCTTCATCCATTAACGAGCGCCAGATGTGGCGCGTCGTGTCCTTGTTGAAGAAGTGGTGGTCGAGATCCTCGGCGGAGTAGTCGACCTGCTGCGCGTTGTCGTCCTGATCCTCAAGCTCTTCGCGTTGGGAATCGTTTAGGTCTTTGTAGCGTAGGCCGTCGTGGCGGATCTGGCTGGTGAAGGCTCGCACGCGGAAGGGCACCAGGTAAGCGGGGTTCGAGTTGATCGCGTCGTCGAAGCTGAAAGCCGACGTCGGATCGCGGTCCTCGCAGTTGAACAACTCGTAAGTGTTGCGTTCGATGAAGCGCACCGGCGTCGCCGTGAGCCCGACTTCGAGCGCGTCGAAGTATTGGAACAGCGCGCGGAACTTCTTGTAGATACTGCGGTGGGACTCGTCGGCGATGATCAGGTCGAAGAAGCCGACGTCGAAGTCCTCGAAGCATTTCATCATCGCCGGATACGTCGCCAAGTAGATCCGCTTGTCGCGGTCGTTCGAAGTGCTGGCGTCGACGATCACGCGCGGTTCGCCGGGCATGAACTCCTTGAACACACGGTCTGCTTGCTTGCGCAGCTCGCGTCGGTCGCACAAGAACAGGATCCGCTTTACCCAGCCGGCGCGCATGAGTACGTCGCACAGCGAGATCGCAACGCGGGTCTTGCCGGTACCTGTCGCCTGAACGAGCAGGGCTTTGCGGAAGTTGTTCTGGAACCTCTCGCAGACTCGCTTGACCGCTTCCAGCTGATACATGCGGTTTGCGATCGCGAGGTTCGGCTCGACCGTGATGAGCGGCTTCTTGTTCGTGCGCTGGTGAACCAGGTACTCGAGGCTGTCCTTGGAGTAGAAGCCGTAGACCTTCCGGTACGGGTAACCCTGCGCGTCGTCCCAAAGGAAGATGTCGACACCGTTCGTGAAGAAGACAACTGGGCGGACTCCGGTCGCCTTCTCGAGACACGTCGCGTACTGCCGTGCTTGCTCGCCACCGACACGCGCGTCCTTGGCTGTCTTCTTTGCCTCGATGACGGCGAGCGGCTTACCGTCGTCGCCATAGAGGACGTAGTCGGCGAAGCCTTCGCCCGAAGGCGTCGGCATCGTCGTGAGCCGAACCTCCTGGCGAACCTCCTCGGTGTTCTTACGGTTCTCGCCGACATTCCACCCGGCCTCGATCAGCGCCTGGTCAATCAGTCGGTGGCGCGTCGTCTCCTCGCTGAATTCTAGGAGCGCGGCTGCCTTCTCTCCCTCTGCCTTGACGCTCGCGAGCTCGGTCGCGTGCACCGTGGCGGAGCGCTCGGCGGCTAGCCGCGCCTCGGTCTCCTTCTGTAGCTGGGCGAGCGTCGCCTCGTATTTAGCCTCGGCGAGACGCAGCTTCTCGAGCGCATCCTTGGTCTTCGCCGAGCTGTCGACCTGCGGTGGCGGAGCCACGTACTTCTCGACGGTGTTGGGATCGCCCCGGTCGACGATGTGGAACCAATGGGCAACGTCGAAGAGGTCATTCAGCGCAGGCAGCGACATCTGCGGCGTGATCGGCCGACGTGGATGCGCTGCGATGTTGCCGGCCTTGCGTATCGCGTGCAGTTTGTTCTGCACCGGAATGGGCACCGTCTGGCGGAACGCTTCCTCGTTCAGGAGGTCGTTCAGATTGTCGGAGAACGGCGGGCGGATATGAGCCAGCTCGTAGATGTAGCTGACGATGATCTCGACGAAGCTGCGCTGTTTGAGCAGCGAGCTGGCGGGATCCGAGTGAGCGTACTGCTCAGCGAAGCCAGCGAGGTCCGCGAGCACGGCGCGCTTCGGTCGAAGGAACTCGAAGTTCCTCGACTTCATGTACGGCACCTCTGGCCTTGCGGACGACACGACGCCGCGGTGTTGTTCAGGTCTCGTGCCATCACGTCGGCACCTTGTACTTGTTGAGCCAATTGGTGAGCGTTTGGTAGCTAGGCAACCCCACCAGCTCCGCCGCTTCGGTCTTGTTGCCCTTGCTCTCGTCCATGGCTCGTTTCAGGTAGTGGTAAGCCACATGATCGAGGAGTTCCGGCAGGTTGAGCCCATCCCCGAGTGGTCGATGGAGGATATCGTCTGGGCGTTGGCCCGGGGAGGCTAGGAGGGCGTTTCGCATCTCCTCGACCGAAATCGTGTCGGTCTGCGACCAGATCACGGCGCGCATGAGCGTGTTCTCGAGCTCGCGGACGTTGCCAGGCCACGTGTGCTTGGACAGAAGCGTCCTTGTGGCAGGAGAAAGCTTCTTCTGTTCGTAACCTTGTTGGGCCCCCTCGGCGTTGATACGCGCGAGGATGTGGTCGACGAGCACTAGGATGTCGCCGCGACGCACCCGGAGCGGCGGGAGCTTCAAGACCGCCACGGCGAGTCGGTAGAACAGGTCCTCACGGAACCGGCGCTCGCTGACCTCGACGAGCATCGTGCGGTGCGTCGCCGCGACGATCCGAACGTCGACCTTCACCGTCTTGGTGTCACCGACGCGCGTGATCTCACCTTCTTGAAGAGCGCGGAGTAACTTGACCTGCGCATCGAGCGGAAGCTCGCCTAGCTCGTCGAGGAACAGAGTCCCCTCGTGCGCTGCCTCGAAGACTCCGCTGCGATCGCTGACGGCGCTGGTGAATGCACCCTTTTTGTGTCCGAACAGCTCGGACTCGATCAGATCGGGTGGGATCGCACCGCAGTTGATCGCGATGAACTTGCCCGTGCGACCGCTCTCCGCATGGATCGCGCGAGCGAGCAGCTCTTTCCCGGTGCCGGACTCACCCTCAACGAGCACCGGGACCGATCGAGGCGCGACGCGCGCGGCCTGCTCGAGGACACGCTTCATCTCCGTGCTCTTGTGAACGATGTCGGCGAACTTGGCGAGGTCAGGTGGAGTGCCGGCGGCAATCGTGGTCAAGCGTGCGTCGGTCAGCTCTGCGGCGATCTCGAACGGCGACACCACGGACTGAACGCCGGCCTCGCGGGACGACTCGATCAGCTTTGCGGGGTACTTCGTCGACGCGACGAGCAACCACACGGCGTGCATCGCGTTGGTGCCAGGGCTGAGGTGGAAGGTCAGGTCGCAGCGATCACGTCGACCCTTAGTGACCTCCTCGCACGTCTTGATCACGTGCTCGTAAATCTCACGGTGATGCGTGGGCTTGGTCAGCTTCACGAGATGCGTGGCGATCGACGCCTTCGTCTTCCCGGTGAGCCACTCGACGTACGCTGCGGTCTTCGCTGCCGGGTGATCCGACAGAATGTGGACCTCGTCGTAGGTGGATGCAGCGACAGCCTCCGCGACTGGACCCTGCGCCCTCGCGGTCTCCGACGAACCCTCGAAGTCCTTCATTCCGATCCACGTAAGAAGGAGGCGGGCCACACCCCATCGTACAAGCGGGTTTGCGCGAACCACAAGACCTCTTCTCGGCGAGTCTGCAAGTCCCCATTCTTACTTATGCTGAGCCTGGCACGTGCCTCGCTAGAAGCCGTGTCATGACCACGATGCTCCCCACCGCCCGCGTCACCGTCGATGACTCCGCGATCGAAGCCGTACTGCGCGACACGCGTACAGACGTTCGGCCACATTTCGAGCAGCTTGCGCCCGAACAACGCGAGCAGCTCGCGCTGGACGCGTGGATGATCGGGTTGCGCGCGATGGCCAACGCCCATGCGCAGGCGCAGGAGGCGCGGCTCGCCGACGTGAGCCGCACGTTGCTGGAAGACCTCGATTCGACGCTGACCGCATACGTCAAGAAGTCCGAAGACACGATCGTGCAGGGACTGCGGCGCTACTTCGATCCTGCCGACGGGCAGGTGACCGAGCGGCTTCGGTCGTTCATCGACGATCAAGGAGCCCTCGCCAAGCTGCTCGATCGGTTCGTCGGACCCCGCAACAGCGTGCTAGCCGAGACCCTAGCGAAGCAGGTGGGTGAGCAGAGCGTGCTGTTCAAGAAGCTGAGCCCCACGGACAGTGAGGGCGTGATCAACGCGCTTGAGAAGCGCATCGACGAGGTGCTGGTGGCGAACCAGCGCAGCCTTCAGCAGGCGCTCGATCCGCTCGCCGAGAACGGCGCAGTTGCGCGCTTCCTCAAGCAGCTGTCGAACGACCTCGCCTCGTCGAACAAGACCCACGCCGAGCAGCTCGCTGCCGCGCTCGCCGCACTCGACGCCAACGACGAGCAGTCGCTCCTGCGCAAGCTCGTGCGCGAGACCGGCGAGGCGCGCGAGTCGTTGCTCCGTGCGATGAACCCGGCCGACCCCGCGTCGCCGATCTTCGCGATCCGCACCGCGATCGCTGAAGGGCTCGCGAAGCAGTCTCTTGATCAGGATGCGTTTCTGCGGCAGCAGCGCGAACGCCAGGAACAGCTGGAGAAGGAGATGCGCGAGGCGCTCTCGCGGCTCGAGACGCGTCGGCAGGCGGACGACAGCAGCCCTCGCGGCGGCGTCGACTTCGAGCATGCCGTGGCCGAGTTCATCGGCTGCGTTGTGCGCGGCGCACCGATCACCGTCGAGGAGACCGGAAACACCGTCGGTGTCCGCCGGGGGTGCAAGGTCGGCGACTTCGTCCTCCGGTACACGAGTGAACATGCGTTCGCGGGCGCCTCGGTCGCGATCGAGGCCAAGCACGACGCCAGCTACACAGAACACAAGGCGCTCGCCGAGCTCGACGACGCGCGCGCGAACCGTTGCGCGCAGGTCGGCCTCTTCATCATGGCGGCATCGCACGCGCCACCGTCGTTCCCTCGGCTCAAGCGCTGCGGCCAGAACGTGCTCGTCCGCTGGGATGAGCATGATCCGCGCACCGATCCGTGGCTCGAAGCCGCGCTCACGATCGCGCTGTTCCTGGTCTCGCGTACGAAGTCGGTTGGCAGCGAAGGCGATCTTGCCGCCCTCCGCGACGTCGAGGAGCGGATCCAGGCGGAGCTGAAGCGGATCGAGAAGATGGAGGACAGCACGCAGGGCATCCGCCGCAACTGCGACAACCTGGAGGAGGAGCTCGGGAAGGCGCGCAAGGGCTTCAACCTCCTGCTGCGCAAGGCCAAGGCAACGCTTGCCGCGCTCGACATCGAGCTTGTTGAGGAGGCTGCCGAACGGGCCTGCCCACTCGAATTACCATTCTGCGGTCCGCTCGGAACTGCGGGAGGGGCGCTTCAGTGACGTCGAGTCTCAACCCTAGCGAGCTTGTGCCGATCTCGCCGATGGCGGCGACAATCATCAGCGATCTGTTCGACGCGCACCCCATTCTCGCGCAGCTTCGATCAGTTGCGATTGGACTCCTGGCAGTCATTGCGAGATATGAGTCCGAACTCCGCGTCGTCTGCGCTCATTCACCACCGCGTGATCACGCTGCAATTCGGCGCGAGTTCATGTACCTCGAGAACACAACGCGTCCACTCGCCGCGCAGCCGACGACGAGTGCGGCAGCGCTCGTCGCTATTGCCAGGCTCGAGGTCATTGCGAAGCGCTGGCCTGCGTGCCTTGATGCGTTCGATGTCGCGGTAGCAACGCTCATTCGTGCTGCAAGAACGCGAACGAGGATGAGCGCCTCGAACCCGGGGCGATGCAAGCTCGCGCCTGAGACCGCATAGTCGGCAATTACCCCCACCTGCTCGGCCGCTGGACCGAGGTAGTCACGACAGCGTCGGATTTGACGGTCGATGCTTCGCTCGTCCTGACGAGCGGAAGAGCACGGAGTGTGGATGGCAGGGCGATAGCTGATGGCGTCCATGGCCGCGGAGACTCGTGCAACTGGTCGCACATCGCGAGTTTCCGTCGGAGTGGTCGCCCGCCAGGATCGACGCTAGCTGGTAGGCAGCCAAAGCAGTGAGAACGCGGCTGCGGCCTCGGGGATAGCGGTCATGTGCTCGTACACGGTTGCATCCCTCGTGACCTTCTCGCGGGGGAACCAAGTCGCCGCTGGCAGCACGCGGCTCGCCTCTAGGCTTCCGTCGTCGAAGTAGTCGGCCGCCGCCGAGTTCGGCTCTACCGCTCGCCCATCCGGGATCCACGCGGTGAAGCCCGCGCTCTTCTTTGCCCAGAGCACGCGCCTGCGGTGCATGTAGACGACCGCGCAGCGCTCGGAAGTCAACTCGACGTACCGCATCGCGCTTGCCTGTAGGGAGGTTGCGAAGGCGCTCGAGAGCGCGCGCACAGGCTCGAAGGTGATTGGCGCGACCTGGCACATTGGCGTCGCGAGCGGCGCTGGCATGAGGCACTCGGTCGCGAATACGCAGGCGTCGCGCTCGATCTCCGAGCCGTTCGACGTGAGCGGCTCGCACGTTCGCTGACGCTTGAAGGCTCGACCGAGATCGTCGCCTTGGGAGTAGTGCTTAAGCAGAAGGTGGCCGATCTCGTGCGCGATGCAGAAGCGGATCGCGCCGACGCCGACGATCCTCTTTGAAATGATGATCCGGGCACGGTCGCCGATCTGGACGACACGAGCTTTCGCGCCGTCGAGGTCGCCGAAGACGATCTCGGCGCCGAGCATGTCGGCGAGCTTCTCGATGTCGATTGCGCCGGCACCGTCTGCGGCTTGCGCGGCAAGTGACGCAGTTGCCGCGATCGCCTGTGCGCGGATCGCGGCGTGGCGAGCGGCTTCCGTTGCTCGCTCGTCTGCGGTCTTCCTCCGGCCTCGAAGTGCGGCCACGACTAGGCCGCCATCCGGTCGATGAATGTCTCCGCTTCGACGAGCTGAGCACGAAGGTCTTCGTCGGTGAGCGCCGACGCCTCGGCCGAATTCGACGATGCCAGCTGCGTGCAGCACGCCGTGGGCGCAAGCTGCGCGGCGAGGCGCTTCTCGATCTCGTTGCGCGAGAGCTTCGCGATCTGATCGGCGATCGCGGCGCGACGGAACTCGGCACGCAGCCGATGCTCCCATTCGATCACCTCGTCGGCGAGCTGATCGATTTCGGACCTCGTCGACGTTGGATCGACGTCGTTGGCGGCGATCGCCACCAGAATGCGCGTAAACGTGTCCCGATCGGAGTCGTGTGATTCCGCCATAGCTCCCCCTCGTTGCGTGTTCGCGGTTCAGGACATGCGCTCGATCAGCGCCAGCGCGTCTTCGAGCGCCGTACGCAGATCGTCGTCGCTCAGCTCCGTCAGATCGCGGTGCGCGATCACGGCGTTCGGGTAGGTCGCGACGAGATCGCGGAGCCAGCGCTCGCACGCCTCGCGCGCCAGGACGATCACCGAGGGGCGCACGCGCTCCTTCATCTGGTCGGCGCGCTCGACACGCCGCTTCTCCTTGATCGTCGCGCGGAACTGCGCGGCGAACCGATGGGCCTCGGCGTGTTCCTCGTCGGTGAGACCGATGCCGGCCTCGGCGGCCTCCATCGCCACCTCATGAGAGACCGCCTCGTAGATGCGGAAGTTCTTCTTCTGGCGTTCGTTCATGATCAGCTCCTCACGCCATCGCACGGAGGGCGCGCTCGCGAAGGTTGTTGGGTAGGTCCTCGACGAACCGCACCATGCGGCGTCGAGCGTTGTGGTAGGTGAGCTTGTCCATGCCGGTCGCGCGCATGACGTCCGCGCGCTCGACCTTGCCGTTGGCGAAGCATTCGAGGATCTCGATCACCTCGGTGTCGTCGCTCGCCAATTCGTAGAGCTTCGCGACGATCTCGTCGACGTAGCTGGTCAAGTCGTTCGAGTGACCGGTCTCCATCGCGCGGGAGATCTTTGTTTCCATCTCGAGCTTGAGCGTGCCGACGCGATCCTCGGGGAACTGGATCAAGTGCTCGACGCGCGCCGCAGAGCGGCTGCGGATCGTGCGCTTGAGATGAACTTCCAGCGGGACCTTGGAGGGATCCCACTTCACGTCACCACTGAACGTGTCGCTGATCGCGTCTTGGCAAAGCTCGCGCGCGAGCAGTGTGTCGTGCCGCTTCGTGTACCTCTGGATCCACTCCGCTCGCTTCTTGGCGTAGATCATCACCGACGCGGTCATCTCACCGGTCAGCTGCACCTCGAACGCGTCTACCCAGGCAGGTTCGTGCTTCGTCTTCGCGGTTCGCCCCAGTTGCTGCGGCGTATTGCTCTCGTGCATCCCCATCTCCTTGTGCCGCGAGAATAGGGGACGCCTCTGACACTGAACACGCGAACAGATGTCGCGTAGATCGCGTCAGATCTCCCAGGAGCCAGCGTTTACGGCAACCTGCGTTCGCGTTCGAGCCGGGATCTCTACCATTCCACGCGCGTGGCGCACGGGCCGATCACACGCTCCAGCACGCGGCGATCGCTCGCGAGGAGCGCTGCGACGTTCGCGCGATCGCTCTTCGTGGTCGCTCCGCGAGCGAAGCGCGTGACGACCTCCAGCCATGGTGCCGATCCCGCAACGGAACGCTAGTTGCGCGGATCCGCAGAGCGCGAAGTTTGGCGGGCCGCAGGGCTTCATGACCTTATGCACTACGGCGGGTGCAACTCGATGCCGCAGCCGATGCAGACACGCCGTAGCGCCGAGCTGAACCGGATCGCAGTCGGTGCGGGGCAGACGTCGTGATCAAGCCGGATGAGACAAATCGCAAGTGCTGAATTCCATGGGCGACCCAGTCGGCTGAACAAATCTCCCGGCAAATCGCCATCCATTTGAGCGCCGTGGACGTCTAAGTCCGCGAGGCCCGTTCGAAGCAGGGACGCGATCGACGCGCGGATCGTTTCCGTCCGCATAGTTCGATTTCATCGCGATTCTACGGCGCGAGGTCGGGAACTCGCGCCGATCGAAGTAGAAGACCGCGCGCGATCCCCTGGTACGCGCCGGGGCCGTGGGCGAGCTCGCGACGTGCGAGGCGCAAACCAGCCGCGCCAACAATCTGATCGGTTCGCGGTAGCAAACCGCTTCTCGCCCCCCTTGGTAGATATAGGGCGACGATCGAATCACCGGCCGCGGTGACGAGCGAAGCCCACCACCCGCGCTGTCTGCCGAGCAGATCGCGCGCAACGCGTCCTCGGGAGGACCGATGTCTTCGCTCGCCTTCGACAAACAAGGAAAGCCGTTCGCCTGGCACAAGCGCACCGCCAAGCTACGCGTGCGGTTGTTCCGCACGCCGTCGGCGCGTGGCACGTGCTGCCAGGTGCTCGACGGTGCGGGCGCGCCGCTCTTCGTCGACGCCGACATCGACTATGCCGAGTTTCGTCGCGCCGTCAGCGGCGTGCCCGGCCTGTATCGGCTCGATCAGTGTGACGAAGACGGCGTCGGTCTCGAAGAAGAGCCGCCCGCGTACGTCGCGATCGAACAGCTGCGCAACGCCGGCGGCGTCGCCGAGGGCGCGCAGCCGGCCGAGGTGAGCCCGCTGCTCATCATCGAGCGCCTCGTCGCGATCCAGTCCGACGTCATGAAGACGATGGCGTCGCAACACGCCGCGATCCTCGCTTCGAGCGCGGAGATCATGCGCGCGCCGTATCGGCCTGTTCCGCTGCTGCCGGCCGCCGAGCTGCGCAACGCCGATGTCGACGGTGCGAACGATGACGATGAGGACGAAGACGAGGAGCTCGCGGAGAGTGCCTTCGCGCCGATGTTGACCATGATCCAGCCGCATCTCCCGCAGCTCGGCGCCTTCCTCTACACGAAGGTCATCGAGTTCTTCCGCCAGGTCCCCGCGACTCCGGTCACGCCGCCCCCCGCGGCGACGTCTAGCTCCGCACCGACCACACAGGCCTCCGCTTCGGCGACGCCACGCGTGGTGATTCCGACCGACGTCGCCGCGGGGTTCGAGCCCGCAGGGTTCGAGGCCGAGGTGTTCGCCGCTGAAGTCGTAGACGCCGCGCCCGCCGAGACGCCGCCGACACCCGCTGCGATCGCGCCGACGCCCGAGCAGCTCGCCCACCTGTTCGCGGTTCGTGAGCGACTCTCGACCGACGAGCAAGCGCTTGTCGAGCACGTGATCAAGCGGATGCCGCCCGAGCTGCTGATGCAGTACCTCGGCACGTTGTCGACGATGTCCATCGAGGACGCGACGACGTTCATCCGCTCGCTCATCGCGCAGGCCCGGCCTGCGACCGCGCGTTAGTCGCGCACCACCAGATCCTCCACCTCCGCCAGGAGCACGAACATGATCGCCTCTCCCATGAATGACCATGGCTGTCTCGGTCCTACGACCGATCAGATCCGCGCGGAGATCGCCGACGGTAACCCCGCGCTCGTCGAGCTCGCGGACCGCTTCGCGAACACGGCTGATCTCGCCGCGTGGTTCCGTTCGCTGCCGCAGCGTGACGACGACGGCATCCCCGGCGATGGCCCGAAGGTCGAAGCGTGTCGTCCCGCCCAGCGCCTCCGCTTCGACGCGACCGATCCGAATTGCTTCGAGCGCTCCGCGCGCTTCGTCGGCGCGGCCGAGCTGATCGATCCCGATCACGTGTATCGACTCGCAACCGTGCAGACCCCGAACGGCCTCCACACGTTCCCCACGTGCGATGGCGATCCCGTCGTGCTTGATCCGAAGGGCACGCGGAACACGCCGCGCGTCGCGCCTTCCGCGGATGACAACGCCGCGCGTCGACTTCGCATCGAGCGCCTCATCGGCACCGACGAGACGAAGGGCGTCCGCGGCGACCTCGGTCGTGCGCGACGCGCGAAGGAGCTCGGTCACACGACCTGGGTCCACGGCGAACCGATCGACGACGCGATCGCGATGTACGAGAAGGCGCTCGCTCGCTACCAGGCGACGATCGCCGAGCTGGACGCCGTTGACGACGACGGCGGCAGCGCACGCAACGGGAGCTGTTCTCGCCCGATGGTGCTCACGCCGACGCAGGCGATCGACTGGATCGCCGACCTCGCGCGCGAGCGCGTCGAGGCGATGCCGAAGATGCTGCGCCATGTGAACCGCGGCCATCGCGCGATGCGTGCCGCGCTGCTCATGTTGCCAATCTGCGTCGGTGATGCGCAGTCCGTCGCGCTCGTGTTGGCTCTCGCCGAGCGCGAGGCGCGCAGCTACGGCTTGCCCGCGCTCAAGGTCGTTCATTCCACGGCGCGCGCGCTCGACTCGATCGAGCGGCTCTCGTCGGAGCAAGCGACCCGCAACCTCAATCCACTGGCCTCGCTCGCGCTCGGCGTCCTGAACGACAAGGATCTCCAGTCCTGGCTCGGCGCGGTCACACGCGTCGGTGGTCGCATCCTCGGCGGCGCGGGCGTCGAGGTCCTCAAGTCCCAGCTCGCCAGCGTCGGCGTGAGTCAGCCGGTCCTTTCCGCGTTCGAGAAGGAGCTGAACCGCGAAGGACTGACGCTCGGCGCGCTCAGCAAACCGTCGCCGATGCCGGGCTCCCTCGACGCGATGACGCCACAGGCGCTCGCCGGTCGCTGGATCGCACAGAAGCTCTAGTCGTTTCTCCGTCGACGCCACCGCGCCGACGACAAGTCTTCCCCGTCGCCCGCCTTCGCGGTGCGACCTCACGCGCTCGCCTCGCGAGCCGAAGGAGTCTCTATGGCTGCTGTCACTCGTCTCGTCCCGAAGAAGAGGAAGTCCACCTCCAAGCTCGCCGCTTCGAAGGCGCCCTGGATCGATGGCGACATCGACTACGGCCCGGCCGTCACCGCCGCGCGCGACCTCGCCGTATGGGCGCTCGATCTCGCCGCGCGCGACGTCGGCGATTGGGCGGAGGCGCGCAAGCGGATCCGCAACACGCGCCGCTTCGTGCTCGCGCGTATCGCGGGCAAGGACCGCCGCATGCCCGTCGAGGACGTGATCTTCACGGCGAGCCTGCTCGCGCGGATCTTCGACGACGAGCTGGACCTCGACCTCGCCGACTCGTTCGAGATCTTCGGCGCGCTCGATCTGCCGACCGATGTCGTGCCGGTGCGCGCGCCGACGCGTGCGCAGCCGATGTCGCCGCGCTCGTTCGTCCCGCCGCCGCTGCGGCTCTGCCCCGAGTGCGGCCATGTCCACGAGCTCGGCCAGCACCTCGGCTACCGCAACGCCGCCTGAGCCTCACCACACAGGAGCATCGCCATGAAGAAGAAGCATCGCCATCACCCCAAGCGCGTGAAGCCGGCGCGTCCGCGCAACGCTGCCACCGGCGCCGCACCGGCCGCACCTCGCGCTCGCGCGCGCAGCATCACGCGCGCGACGCCGCCCGACTGGAAGACGATCGCCGCCGCGGTCGCCGGTGGCGCGGGTAGCGCCGCGCTCGGTGGGCTCGTCGTCAACCAGCAGATCCTCTCGCCCGAGGCGGTCGGCATCGGCCTCATGCTCGGAGGTGGCGCCACGGCGTACTTCTCCGACGGCACGCCGCGGATTGTCGGTACGAGCATCGCCGCCGCTGGCGCGGGTCAGTTCGCGCTCGCTCTCATGAACAAGCGCGCACTCAAGGCGCACGGTCAGGCGAACGCATCCGCGCCGCCGCCGGCGCAGCTTCCGGCGCCTCCGCCCGTCGCGCGGCAGAGCGCGGATGCGGGCGGATCGGTCGTCGATATGTTCCGCGACGCCGCGAACGACCTCGATCTCGTCGAGGACGAGTGGCGCTACGGTACGCGCGACGCCGGCGAAGGAGGCGAGCCGATCGTCATCGATCTCGACGAGGCCGCGTAACGAGGAGAACGGATCGGAGCCTGGGTTCGCGCGAGCGGCCATGGCCGCCGCAACTGAAAGGACTCCTATGGACTACGATGTGATTTATACGGGTGACGAGCGCAACGCTGTCACCGTCGACCACCGCACGGGCCGTCCCGTGTCGGGCTCTCGCCGTCCGGGCGGCTCTCGCACGGTGATCGTTCCGCCGGGCGCTCGCCCGACGGTGATCACCGGTGGCGGTAGCAACCCGTACTACCGGCCGCAGTACATGCCGCAGCAGTACGGGCCGCAGTACATGTACCCGCAGGACTCGTTCGCGTCGCGCTTCGGCATGACGACGGGCGAGCTGATCGATACCGGCATCCAGCTGTTCACCGCGATCTCGCCGCTCCCCACGGCGCCGGTCGCGCAGGGCGAGGCTGCGACCGATATCGACAACCTGATGACGTACCAGGGTGCGCTCTGGCAGCACGCGAAGCGCGACGAGCAGCTTCGTACGCTCGGTGGCCTGCTCGTTCGCATCCTGAAGTAGCGGAGGCATGACCATGGCGCTCTTCAACTCCAGCTCTCCCGCGTACAAGACGGCGACCTCGCCGAACGCGGTTGCGTATGCGCCGGTCGCGCCGTCGAGCGGTCTCGCGGGCTTTCTTGGCTCGCTGCTCGGCGGCTCGACCCCGGCGTACAAGACGCTCGATGGTCAGGCCGGTCAGGCGCCCGCGGCGCCGTCGTCGGGACTGATGCGGATCTTCGTCGGGGCCGACCCGACGTACAAGACCGCGCAGCTCGCGGCGGACGCTGACGCCGTCGACAACGACGACGACGCGGATGACGCGTGCGACGTGCCGACCGACACGATCGTCGTGCTGTAGCGCCGAGATGGCGCAACGAGGCGTGGCTTGAGCACGCCTGATCGAACTCGAACCTAGTCACGAAACCCAACCAAGGTGGCCCGCTGGTCGCTCGCGCGAACCGAGGCCCCGATCCGTTCCCTTCCTCTCCAGAAACAGAAACCATGTCCAACGACGACAACACCCTCGGTGCCGTGCTCACGCTCGCCGTGGGCGGTGCGGCCGGCTACGCAGCCGGGCGCTGGATCGTCGAGCCCTGGCTCTCGTCGCGCACGAGTCAGCCGGCATCTGCGCGGCGGCAGGCGATCACCGGCGAGCCGGTCGATCCGTACGCTGATCCCGTCGCCGCCTCTTCGTCTCCGGCGGTGCAGACCGACGGACCGATCACTTCGCCGTCGCAGATCGATCCGACGCTCGCTCAGCCGACGGCGACGAGCGCGGCGGTCGTCCCGGCGCCAAACCAACCTGCTGCACCGAGCCTGCCGACGCCGCCGCCGAGCTCGAGCGGCAAGTTCGCGACGTCGGCCGGCGTGCGCCGCTTCGATGCGGTGTTCGATCGCTATCGCGGCAACATTCCGCTCGCGTACGTGCGTGCGCTCGTCGAGCGCGAGTCCGACGGTCGCCCGAGCGTGCGAAGCGGAAGCGCCGTCGGCCTGATGCAGATCGTTCCCGTCGTGCTGACCGACTACAACAAGCGGCACGGCACGACCTACCAGAGCGAGCAGCTCGTCGATCCAGCGATCAACGTCGCGATGGGCTGCGAGGTCCTGCGCATCATCGTCGAGAACTACCGCAAGTTTCATCCGCGGATCCCGAACTTCCAGACCGACTGGAACAACCCGCGCTTCGTCGAGCTGCTTACGTTCGGCTGGAACGCCGGCTTCTCCGAAGCTGGCGGCGTCGGTCGCGTCGCTCGTTACCTCGAGCAACTCGGCGCGGTCGACATCACGCTCGATCTCATCACCGCGCACGCGCGCGTCGCCGGTGCGAGCAAGCACCTTTCCAACGCCGCGAAGGTCGCGTGGTGCAAGAGCGTGGTCGCGCTCTACCAGCGCGAGCGCGCGCTCGCGAATCCACCCGTCACCCTCGTCGCCTGAAAGGTCCCATGTCGAACACGACTCCGCTGATGTTGGGCCTCGCCGGTGGCCTTGCGCTCTGGCACTTCGCACCGCGCCCGCTGCTCCGCAACGCGAGCGGTCGACGCGACGCGAGCTCCGAGACGTACTCGGCGTTCACGCTGGTCACGTACCCCGAAGGCATCGGCGGCGCGCGCAAGACGCGTTGGTTTCGGCCCGACGCGCCGATGACGTGGCAGGCCGCGCGCGATCAGTTGGTCGCGGCCGGGCTGATCGACCGCGATGCGATCTCGCCGAACCAAGCGGGCTACTGGCGGCTCGTCACTGACTCGCGTGTGTTCACGCCGACGCGCGCGAAGTCGATGCCGGCCGGACATCGCGACGCCGCGCGCTCGGCCCGGTTCTCGCTCGATGGTGGGCGCGTCATCGTTCGCGGTGGCGTGCGGTTGGTGCGGCTCGAGCGCGTCGACCTCGGCGATAACCGTTACGCGCTTTCACCTCACGAGACGGACGAGTTCGGCGCGCGCATCGTGCGCTCGCTCAACCGCCGTGGAGCGAAGTGATGCGCGACCGTTCGCTAGGATTCCTCGTGCTCGGCGGTGGCGTCGCTGCGGCCGGCGCACTGTTGTGGCGACGCAAGCGCGCGACCGTGCCGACCGTTGACGCGATCGAGCCGCTGCTCGTGGGCTGGACCGTGCCGGTTCCGACGTTGGTCGATCGCCCGGCCGTCGTCTCGAACGAGTTTCGCGCGGTCAATCCGCGCCAGCACCTCGGCGTCGATCTGATGTTCCGTCGTCGCGACAGCCGCGATCTCTTCGCCGTGTACCCGCCGAAGACCGCGAATGGGACGGCTCTTTTCTTCATGCCCGAGGGCATCTCGGCGCTCGCCGCTGCGCCGGGCACCGTCTCGTTCGCCGACATGACCGGCATGGGCAACAGCGTGATCATCCAGCACGCGATCGGCTGGGCGACGTACTACACGCACCTGTCTTCACTCGCCGTGAAGCGCGGCGATGTCGTGCACGCAGGTCAAGTCCTCGGCACGATCGGCGCGAACCCGCTCGACGGCGAGCACCTGAAGCACCTGCACTTCGAGATGTGGAAGGGCGGCAAGCGAACCGGCGCCGTCGATCCAGCGCCCTATCTCGCGATGTGGAGGCGTGTGACCTCGCCCTGGTCGCCGTCGCTCGTCGCGTCCGCTTCGCCTGCACCGCGCAACGGCTCGACGTCCGCGTATCGTCAACTCGGCGAACGCGGCGAGCCGTATCCCGATTGGGTGCGCGCGCTGAAGGGCAAGGCGGGCGTCTACATCATCCGCGACGCTGACTCGCACGAGTGCCTTTACGTCGGCTCGTCGGCGGGGCGCTTGTACGACACGCTCACGCGGCACTTCCAAACCTGGCGCCGCTTCAAAGGCTTCTGGCGCGGCCAGTACGCCGAAGGCGCCGATCCTGGCCTGACCTATCCGCGCGCCGACGTCGAAGTCGCGGTGCGCCTCACCTCTCCCGGTGCCGCGCTCGACGAAGAAATGCGGACCATCGCGCGGCTCCGGCCTCGCGACAACCAGATCGGTCAGCCCGACACGGCGGCCGACGAAACCGTTCCGTTCTGAAAGGATCCCATGCAAGAGCTCATCGAAGTCATCCGCGTGGCCGTCGCCACCGATGCGAGCGCCGAGCAGAAGGCGAGCGGCGTCCAAGCGTGCCGCACGATCGCCGCTGCGCTCGGCACCGAGCCCGGCAAGACGATCATGTTGCCGGGCATGCCGCTTCCGGTCGCCGGCTCGCGTGTCTCGGTCGACCAGATGCTCGATCTGATGATCGCGCGCCTGACGACCATCGCCTCGCAGCGCGAGACCGAGCCCGCGCCCACGGTCGTGCGGTCGACGCGCGGACTCCGCGTTCCGACGACGCCGGCCGCGCTGCCGCGTCCCGTCGCGAAGCAGGCGAAGCGCATCAACCAGAGCGGGAGGAAGCCGTGACCACGATTTCGACCTGGCTCGACGGCTACCTCGAGCTTCGCCATCGCGCGTTCGCCGATCGCGGCGCCATCGAGTTGCCTGACGGCACGCGCTGGCCGCGGACGACCGGCGAGCAGGTGGCGGCGATCGCTGCGACGTTCACGCCAGCGATCCGCGCGAACGCCGCGCCGAAGGTCGTGCAGCGCTGGCGCGCGACGCTCGCCGACATCCAGCGCGATGCGCTCGCGGACCTGCACGACACGTACATCAACAACCGCACGTTCTGGGCGACGCTCGAAGCGGTCGCGGTCTACCTCGACAACCTCGCGCTGCGTCCGCCGGCGACGCGCGCGTGGTTGGTGCTGTTCTCGATCATCGAGTCCAGCGATGCGTCGCCGCGCAACGTCGGGCCCGACGGCGATGGCCCGTTCAAGCACTTCGACGGCGTCCAGACGTACGACGATCTCTACAACGAGGAGTTCAAGTACCTGCGCGACCTGCGCGGCTTCGACCTCATGAAGCCCGACCCGGGCATGGCCGGCGCCGATCGCAACATCCCGCGCACGACGAACGCCGATGTCGTCGCGCTCGCCGACTACTGGACCAAGCAGCTCGGCGACGTGAAAGACATCATGGGGACCGACTACGTCACGAAGGCGTGGCGTGCGGCGACCGCCGACGTCGACCAACTCGCGCGTCATGCGGCGGATCCCAACGCGGCGTACCCGAAGAACAACGCGTTCTGGCGCGCGCTCTCGACCACGGCGATCCACGTCGCGGTCGCCGACGAGGCGCCCAGCAAGTGGGACCTCGCGAAGGAGTCGATCAAGGACAGCGTCGTGCACCTGCCCGAGACGCTCGGCACCGTCGCCAGCAAGACCGCCGACGTGCTCGCCGACACCGCGCAAGCCGCGGGGAAGGTCGTCAACTCGGCGGGCAAGGGCCTGCTCTCGGGTGCGGGCACGCCGATCCTGATCGGTGCCGGCGTGATTGGCGCGGCGCTGCTGCTGTTCCGCGGTCGTCGCACCGAGGAGGTGCGCCATGGATGACATCTCGCTGGCGCTCAACCCGCCGAAGTACGTGAGGTGTCGGCGTCCGCCGATCCGGATCGCGGAGATCACGCCGCGCGTGTGGCCGCTCGCGTCGATCAACGGTCGTGCGCCCGTCGTGTTCGATGCGCGGTGCGCCGAGCTCCGCGGCGTCGACCTCGCGTATCCGCGCTTCGACACGACCGACGCGATCGAGAGCTGCCCGATCGGCTCTCCGAACGGCACGGCCACGCACCTCATGCCGGCGATGACGCCCGCGCTCGCGATCGAAGGCGGCGAGATCATGTTCGCGGGTCGGCTCGGCAACGGCTTCGGCCTCATCATCAACCACGGCAACGGATGGGCGTCGCACTACGCGAACCTCCAGACCGTCGTCGCGATTCGCACCGATCTGTACCGTCCGCGCGCGCAGTACGTCCGCGCCGGCGACACGATCGGCTACGTCGGCTCCCGCGAGTGGAACGCCTTCAAGTCGCTGCACTTCGAGCTGTGGCAGCGCGATTTCGAGCGCGTGTTCGTTCCCGTCGATCCGCGTCCGCATCTCGCCAAGTGGAAGCTCGTCGAACACTTCGATGCGTTCACGCCCGCGCCGCCGGCCATCCAGGTCGAAGCGGCCTGATCACCATGCCCGTCATCGTCGACAACTCGTCGCTGTACACGACCGCCGAGGCAGCCGTGTACCTCCGCTTTCGCACGGCCTCCGGCATCCGGACGGCGATCGCGCGCGGCGAGCTGACGCCGATGGGCGCAGGTCCGAAGGGATCCCATCTTTTCCACCGTGCGGAGCTCGATCGGTTCGCAGCTGCTCGCGCCGCGCGCTACGCTCGGCCCTGCCTTGGGACCGGAGACACTAGAAAGGCTCTTCCTCGTGAAGAACAAGGAAACGACACGCTATCCGGGCGTGTTTCGACTCGACCAGGCGAAGTACTGGATCCGCGCGAAGGTGATCGACCCTCGCACGGGCAAGAACAAGGAGATCGATCGGATCCTCGAAGGGGTGACCGCCCACGAGGCCGCGCAAAAGCGCGACCTCTTGATCAACGAGACCAGAAACCCGCCCGAGCTAACCAAGAAGGTTCGCGTTGGGGAATTCGCGCAATCGTGGATGAAGTCGAAGACGTTAAAGCTCGACTCCTCGACGGCAAGAACCTACGCGGACGCCCTCGAAAAGCACATCTTGCCGGCACTGGGTGACCTCTACTACGACGCGCTCACGTCGCAAGACGTGCAGCGGTGGATCGACGACGCGCTGACGCGCGGCTGGACGTCCGAGAAAAAGGGCAGCAAGCGAGACAGCAAGACCAAGCGGCGGGCTTACACCCGCGACACGGTCGCCGGCTGGTTTCGCGTGTTCCGCACGATGACTCGCGACGCGATGGCCACGCTCAACCTGCCGCGCGATCCGACGCTGCGCATCGTGCTTCCGGAAGCGAGCATGGACGACGAAGAGTCGAACGCGCTCACCCCGGAGGAGCTGTTCGCGTTCCTCGAAGCAATGAAGAAGGGTTACCCGCAGCATCACGCGCTGGTGGCTCTGCTCGCGTACACGGGACTTCGGTTCTGTCACGCGAGCGCGTTGCACTGGGAAGACTGGGACGAGACCGCGGGCGTCTTGCGGATCCACCGCAAGAACGTGCGCGGCAAGCTCGGCTCGGTCACGCGGAAGAAGCGCGCGCCGAAGGAGTACCCGGTGCTGCCGGAGCTCGCCGAGATCCTTTCGGCACACCGCGAGCGGCTCGAGGTTGCAGCCGTGGAGAACACTGACCTGACGAAGAAGGGCTACATGTTCCCTTCGTCGGTTGGAACGCTCCGCACGCCCAACACCCTCGACCGCGCGTGGAAGAGCTGCCTCGACAAGGCGAAGATCACGAAGCACTTCACCGTTCACGGCCTGCGTTACACGTTCACGGACCTCGTCCGGCTCGCGAACGTCGATGCGGTCGTGCGGCGAGCGCTAACGGGTCACGTCACCGAGGAGATGCAGCGGCACTATTCGACGGTCGGTCTCGATGAAAAACGCGCGGCGATTAAGGGCGTGCTCCGGCTCGTCCCGCCGTCCCCCACCACCGAACCCGCTTCCACCACTGAAAGTGGGGTTTCGGGTGGGGTTTCGGAGGTCCTCTTGAAGATCGCCAGCTGAGAGATCAGCGAAGGCCGCTGCAAGCCTCCGGCATTTCTCTCGAATCTTCGAGCGGGATACCGGATTCGAACCGGCGACCTTCAGCTTGGGAAGCTGACACTCTACCACTGAGTTAATCCCGCTAGTGCTTCGTAATCATTCGTCGTCCAGACATCTTCGTCAAGCTCATAGCACCGATCTTGTGACGATCCGTGCGCAGACCCGCGCGCGGATTCGTACGTTACACATCAGATGGCCTCACGCCTGTCTTATCTGTTCGCGACCGCAGTTCTGTCCGGGACGGTGGCGCCGGTCGCGGCCGGCCCTGCGTGCCCAGCCCTCACGACGACCCGCGGCGACTTCTGTTTCAGCGGCGAGCAGCTCATGCTCACGCGTTTCGAGGTCTGCGGCGACACGGCAATGGTGTGCGCGAACGGAACTTCGTCGGAGTATTGCGCTGCGATCGATCTCGCGAAGGGGACCTACTCCAGACTGAGCAAGCCACCTGCGATCGCCGCGCCGGCGACGCAGATCAGCGTCAAGGGCAAGGAGGTGCAGCTGTGCGTGGGGACTCGATGCACGGCCACCGACCTCCCGGTGAGCGAGGACCCTTACGCCGTCGACCTCTCGGCGGATGGCTCGCGCGCCGTCGTCACAACGGCAAATGCACTTGGACACGTGGTCGTGCTCGATGCGACGACCGGCAAGCGTGTCCGCGAGATCGCGCTGAAGCGAGGCGAGGGCGATCTGTACGGCCCAGCCTATTTCGTCGGTGACACGATCCTCGCGCTCGTCGGACGTTGGCCCTATTACGAGTATGGTTGGTTGGTCTGGCCCGACGGAGCCACTCGACGAATCGAAGGCACGACGTTCGGGCGAGGACGACCATTCGCGCTTGGTGGGCAACGTTGGGCGTTTCCAACCTACGGTGGCGCCACCGTGATCGTGGTGAACACCGATACCGGCAAGCTCGAGCTCAGCCCTGCGCCTCCGAGCTCCACGCCATGGTGCGACCGCTGTTTCAAGCTCGCCGACGATCCATCGAAGGCGCCACGTAACGTCGGCATGACCGGTGGAGGGCAGCTGGTCATGCTCAACAACTTCGGTGCTCAGCTCGTCGATCCCAAGACCTTGACGGTCACCAAGACCATCCCGCTCCAGGGCTGCACTCCGCCGCCACGATGACTATTGGCAGGTGCCGAACTGATCGTGGTTGCAAAAGTTCTGCGTGACCCGGTGCCACGGGGTCATGCGGACAACGACGATCGATGGATCCTGTGAGGAAGGCGGTTCCTGGCCACCCGCTGTCACCAGGATGACATGCGTCGCTCTCTCGAGCCGGATCTCGATGAGCCCGTTGGACTCATCGTGGTCGCCATCGTGCGTGCCGTTCTTGCACGCGGCCACGTCGAACTGATAGTGCCCGGGCTTGAGCTTGAAATCGGCGGAGCTTCCCGCCGACGGGCCGGCCGACACGGCGCTCTTGAACCAGTTTTCGTTCGGCATCCCGCCATCCGCCATGAAGCAGAGGCGATTGTCGTTCGCCGAGTTCGCGACGTTCGTCAGGCGAAACGGGATGTCGCCTTTGATCGACGATGGAGGGCCGGCGAAGGTTCCGCAGCCCGAGCACACGAGCGCAAAGATCAGAGAGAAGCGTTGCGACACTGCACCATGCTACCGGATGACGACCGGCGGGCGCATCGTCTAGCGGCTTCGCTCACTTGAAGCTGCCCGCGCGCGGCACGCCACACGTCTCGATATTCGTCGACTTCGCCAGCTTGTCCCCGGCGAACTCGTACCGATGGATGACGTGCTTCTGCGTCAGGTTCGCGCACAGCTCGCTCGGCTCCGTATCGACGAACCGCACGTTCGCCTTCGCCATCACCGTAGGATCATCGGTGCTCGCACCACCCACGAGAAACACGCCGCGATACGTGAGCGCGGTCTCGAGCTTCTCGCCCTTCATCACCTTCTTGTACGGAGCGTCGCGCTTCTCCTGCTCCTCTTTCGCTTTCTTGTAACCGGCATCGCAGTACTTCACGCGCACCTCTTTGACGGTGCCGTTCCAGTCGACCGCAGTTCCCGACGCATCGTTCACCTTGCGCGGCACGACCTTGTTGTCGGCGGCGACGCCCTTCTTCAACATTTCGTCGTACGTCGCCAGGCAGTTCTGCGAGAACTTGATGTCACCGCCGCCCTTCTTGCCGAGCTCCTGCATCGAGAACACTGCCCAGCGTTCCCACACTTTGATGTCGATCATCCGCTGCATGCGATCGCACACGAGCCGGATGTCGCCGAGCGCTGCATCGCCTTTGGCAAAGTCGGGCCCGTCCTCGACGAGCGGCACCATATCGGTGTCTTTCGCGCCGTCTTTCTCGGCCTTCACGATCAGATCCTTGCAGACGGCCTTGCCGTCCTTCGCTGCACCGTCGGCGATGTCCCACGCGCCATCACCCTCGCGCGACCACACCATATCGATGTGCTGGCCGATCTGCCCGAGGTCGTAATGGAGGTCCCACGCTTTGTCCGCGCGTGCAGGTCCCGCCAAAAGAAACCCAACAACCACAACGAGGTTCTTCATCGCGCCCGAGCCTAGCCCGACGACGAACGTGGCGCTATGCCCCGATCAGACCGTCACATCGGCGGCCCATCCGTGTAGACGATGCACACGCCGTCCGTCGAATCGCGATGCTCGTGAAGCACCACGCCATCGCAACCGTAGTTCGCACCGGCGACACGAAAGTCCGTCGGCGACGGCCCGCCCCATTGCACGATCTGGAACGTCCCGACATCCACATGCGGACGCGGCGGCGGCGCCTCTTCGAAGATCTCCACTTGCTGCGGCGCGCGCGGCGCCATCGGATGCGGCGGCGGGTTGAGCGTCTCGAAGTTGACGTTGCCATTGGGCCCGACCGACGCGCAGCCCGCGAGCAGGATCAAAGGGAGCAGCTTCATCCCTGACGACGTAAGCAGTGCCCGCCGCCGACGACAGCTGTCTTCACGCTAGTTCGCGTCTGTAACGCACGCGTTACTTCCTCACTGACATGTGCTGCGCGTCTTACTCTGCACTTTGCAAACGCGATTGGGCTCGCACTCGCTCGTGCTCTTGCACATCTGACCAAGCCCCTTGCCCTTCTTCGCCGCGGGAGCCGCATGCGACGAGGATGAGGACGACGATGACGACGATGACGACGAGGCGGCGGGCGCCGAGTCCTGCTCGTCCACGACCGAGCGATTCCACTCCTGCGTCTTTCGCCATTCTTCGGGCGTGCTCACGTGGCCTTCACACTGCTCGTACATCGTCCACGGATCGTGCGAGAGGTCGGCGGACTTCGTTTCGTTGTTGACCTCGATCTCTGATCAACTGCTTGGCCGACGTCAGGAGCGTCTTGTTGTCCTTCGTCGCGACGTCGAACTTGATCGCGCGCTTCGGCGAACCCGTCAGCGTGCTCGCGATACCGGCGTTGCCATCCGGCGCATTGCGCACCGTGCAGGTGAGCACCGTGTTCGTGTTTGCCTTGCACTCGAATACGATCAGGCCCTCGCCACGGTGATAGTCGCTACCGAGATTGCAGGACCCGAAGCTCATCACGAGCTCGGCCTTGAAGGCCTTCGGCACCGGAATCTCGCCATCGAGCTTCGGTGCACTCCAGGCCATCGACGCGCTGGACATCAGGATTCCCACACACAGGCTTCGCATGAACATACTGGTCGCCAGCGTAGCGGACCCAGCACGAGAAATGTGGTCAGCCGGGCGGCTTACTTCGTGTGCCCGTACTGGCAGTCGCCTTCGCCCTTGTCGCACTTCTCGCGCTGCGATTTTACGTGCTGCTTGAACTGCTTGTGACCTGCGGCACTGTGCCAATAGTCCTCGGCCTGTGCACTTCCGGGTACCGGCCACGCGAGCTTCTTTCCGGCGGAGGGCTCTTTCGCCCATAGCATCGCGAAGTACGGGCTGAGGCCGCCGCACTTTTCTTCGTTCAGCGCGAGCGCGTTGTTCACGTACGACTTCGGCAGCTCGACAGTTCCCGTCGGCGGGAGCTCGAGCTCGTTCGTCCACGACTGCATCTCGTTTTGCGCCGCGATTCGTAGCGCGCACTCGTCGTCGTGACGTGGCCGATCACGCTCGGGAACGCCCATCGCGATCGTGTAGTCGAACACGATGTGCTTCGCATCGGCGAGGACGCGCCCCGAGCGATGATCGTGCTCGGTTTGAGACCAGGTTCGACCGATGTACGGCTTGCCGAGCAACGGCCAGTTCACGATCGGCAACGAGTTGGAGAGCCGGGCTTCACGCTCGCCGGCATCTTCCTCGCGATGAGACTCGTCCTTGGGATTGTCGGAGACGTTCTTCCACCAACTCACGGTCGGCGGCACGCGGAGCATGTGGCCATTGGCGGCGACCGGCATCACCGCGATCCAGTGGTAGCCGCAGTTGTACATCGGGTACTTCGACGCGAAGCCATCGCTTCCGGAGAACGTGTCGTGCTCGTACGGTTCGAGATCCGCGACCAGCACGGGCTTCGCCAGATCGTGCAGCACGGTCGCATAGACGCCATCCACGATCAGGAGCACGCCTTGGCCACCCGGTTTCACGGACCAATTTTCGGCCGCGATCTTGACGCTGAGGGTCTTCGCATCTTGAAGACAGTCGAGCGTGTCGTAGCGATCGTCCGCTGCCTTCGTGCGTTTGCCCTGTTTCACCTCGTCCATCTTCGGCGACACGATCGAGAGCTTCGGCGCCGTCGTTGGCGCGGCGGGAGCCGAAAGCTGTGGTGGCGGTGGCAGCAAATCGTCGTCACCCGCGGACGCCGTCGATGCCAAAAGACCCAGGACGAGGAGGCTGCGCATACCCGTGGTGGATCGACGACGCGCAGTTTTGCGCGGACCGAGCCGAATAGTTTCGACCGCTTGACGATCTCGCTTTGCGGTTTCGCGAATTTCTATAGAGTCCGGCCACCCAAACCAGCCCGGTGACTCCATTGCAGAGCATGAAGCATCTCCTGGTCCTGATCGCACTCGCCGCACCCGCCGGCGCGAGCGCCACCAAGTCGTACGTCCTCGACTACCGCGCGAGCGATCATCGATAGCGCTCGGTTCTCCGACGAGGTGTCGGCAAAGCTCGGCTTCGTGCCGTGGGACGAGCGCGCGATCGCGAAGATCCGCGTCAGCGTCGAACGCGAGGGCACGTCGTTCACCGGCACGTTTCGCAACACCGATGGCAGCGGCAAGATCGTCGAAGGCAAGACCTGCAACGAAGTGACTCGAGCTTGGTCGTCACGGTCGCGACCGCCGTCGATAACTCGCCGATCAAAGAGCGCGCGCCCGCCCCCGCGTCGCCGCCACCCACGATCACCACGACCGGCGGCGGCATTCCGGTCACGTTCAAGTCGACCGACGGCTGGCGCATCACGGTATCGAAGCAAACCGGTGCCGGCTACGCGGTCGCGACGAACGGAACCGCCGCCGCAGCCGCGTACTTCGATCAGCTGTGCACGAGCCCGTGTACCGCCGGCTTGCCGAAAGGCCGCAACTATCTCGGCTTCGCGGATCCCGATCACGAATCCGCCGGCGGCGGCGACTACCTGATCGACAAGCCCACGACGTTGACGCTCACGCATCAGAGCCGTCATTCGCTCCGCATGGGGCTCGTGATCGGTGGCGCTGCGGGCATGGGGCTCGGCACGCTCGGGATCGTCGAGGGTGGCACCGGTGGCGTCGTGCTCGGTTCGCTGCTCCTGTCGACGGGCCTCACCGCGATGCTCGCCTCGCTCTACTTCCACGACACGTTCTCGGTCGAACAGAGTCCCTAGTGGTTGCCGTCGACACTCACGTGCTCGAGGACGCGGCGCAGGCTGCGTGTCGAGCCGCGTTGCGCGCAGGTCTCGCGGATGCCGATGCACGCGATCTCGCGCAGGACGCGTTGGTGCGTGCATTGACCTCGGCGCAACCGCCGGGTGGCGTGCCGCTCGCGGCGTGGGTGTATGGCATCGCGCGCAATCTCGGCCGCGATCACGTGAAGTCGGCGCGCTCGCGCGAGGTCGCGATCACGGATGCGCCTGAGTCGATCGATTCGCAAGATCCGGCGACGATCCTCGCCGTGCGGCGCGCGGTGCAGGACTTGCCCGAGAATCTGCGCGATGTCGTGACGCTGCACGAGCTCGAGGAGCTCAGCTTGCGCGAAACCGCGGATGCGCTCGCGATTCCGTTCGACACGGCGAAGGATCGATTGCGCCGCGCACGCGAACAGTTGCGCGCACAGCTCGGCGACACTGATTACAAGACCGAGCGCACGCATACGCGGAAGCGCGCGGCAGGGGCGGGTGCGGTCGTCGCGATCGCGGTGCTCGCGAAGTTGGGCGAACGCACGGCCTCGGCGGCGACGCGCACGTGGGCCGCGTTGGCGATCGGTGCCGCACTCGCCGTTGGTGGTTTCGCGATCGGTCGCGTCACGGCGAAGCCAGAGGAGCGCGCACCGGTCACGATCGCGTGGTCGCCGGTGATCACGCAAGCGCCCGCGCCGATCACCACGCCTGCGCCGAAGCCGCAACCTGCGCCGGCGATCGCGCCCGTGCAACACGCGCACGTGACACCGCCAACGTCGCCACAACCCGAGCGCGCGGCCGAACGGTTGTTGATCGATCGCGCACGTGCGGCGCTACAACGCGGTCTCGCCGACGAAGCGCTCGTGTCGTTGATGTCGGCCGAGCGTCAGTTTCCGAGCGGCACGCTCGCTGAAGAGCGCGATGTCTTGATCATCGAAGCGTACGTGTCACAAGGCAACGCGGATGTGGCGAGACGCCGCATCGATCGCTATCGCGCAGATCATCCGAACGGTGCGCTGCATTCGCGGGTCGATGCGGCCGCGGCAGCGCTGTAGACCTACACGCTTTTTTTGCGCGACGAAATTCGGGGGCCCGCTCCTGGATTTCATGCCGAAACTTTTCATTCTCCCCCTGTTGTTCACCGTCGCTTGCGCCACCGAAACGTCGGCGCCTGAAACCTCCTCGGCCGATCAAGATCTGACCGCCCGTGAAGTCGACACCACCTACTTCAGCGATGCCGCGTTTCAGAATGCCGTCGGCGAGAGCGATCTCTACTGTAGTGGCGGCAAGCTCCAAACCGGCAATCGCAGCTCGAAGTACAAGGTCACGTTTACGTGGCCGTGCGTTGGCGCCGGTGGCGATCGCGTCACTTGCTACGAGCTGACGTACCCCGGCGAGTACGAGGAAGTAGCGTGTCCGGCCGGCTTGTTCTGATAGAACGTCGGGGCCATGGCCTCCACGCCGCTGAACAGCCTCTCCGCCTTCGTCGCAGTCGCGCGTCGGCGAAGTTTTGCAGCGGCCGCGCGCGAGCTCGGGATTTCGAGCTCGGCGCTCAGCCAGTCGGTGCGGCAGCTCGAGACGAAGCTCGGCGTGAGCCTTCTCGCGCGCTCGTCACGTAGCGTCGCACCGACCGCGGCGGGCGAGCGCTTGTTACGCGATGCGGGTCCCGCCGTGGATCTCGCACTCGAATCGTTGAAGGCGGTCTCGGCAAAAGACGGTGCAGTGATGGGCAAGCTGCGCCTGACCGTGCCGACGATCGCCGTCTCGCAAGCGCTCGCTACATTGTTGCCGGCCTATCTCGTGCGCCATCCCGGCGTCGAGGTCGAAGTGCTCGTCGAAGATCGCTTCGTCGACGCGATCGCATCCGGCTTCGACGCGGGAATCCGGATCGTCGAAACGATCCATCGCGACATGGTCCACGTGCCACTAACCGGCGAGACGCAACTCGTCGTTGCCGGTGCGCCGTCATATTTCGCGAAGCATCCCCGGCCGCAAACGCCGACGGATCTTCACGATCACGTTTGCATCAATGCGCGCTGGCCACTCGAGGGTGGACCGATGCCCTGGCGGTTCGCGCGCGGCAAGAAGACGTGGAAGATCGTCGTCGAGGGGCCGATCGCGACGAACAGCTTCGAGCTGTCGAAGCGCCTCGCGATCGGCGGTGCGGGCCTGCTGTATTCGATCGAGGATCTGATCGCCGACGAGCTCGAACGCGGCGAGCTGGAGCTCGTGCTCGACGAGTACACGACGAAGCTGCCGGGCCTGTACCTGTACTTCCCGAACCGCGCGAACCTATCGCCACCGCTCCGCGCGTTCATCGAGCTCGCGAAACCGCGCAAGAAGCGGTCGTAAGTTTTCCTTACGGGTCCATGCGAGATCCGCCTGTTTTCGCGGGGCTCGGTCCTGCGTACGTTGAGCGCATGACCAGACTGCAAGGAAAGACCGCCGTGATTACCGGTGGCGCGACGGGCATCGGCCTCGCTGCCGCCAAACGCTTCATCGCCGAGGGCTCGTTCGTCTACATCTTTGGCCGTCGCAAAGATGCGCTCGACGCGGCCGTTGCCGAGCTCGGGCCGAATGCACGCGCCGTCGCGGGCTCGGTTTCGGATCCTGCCGACCTCGATCGACTCTACGCAATGGTGAAGGCCGAGCGCGGCTCCGTCGACATCGTGTTCGCGAACGCGGGCTTCGGTAGCCAACTCGCGCTCGGCCAGATCACGGCGGCGCACATCGACGAAACGTTCGACACGAACGTGAAGGGCACGATCTTCACGGTCCAGAAAGCGCTGCCGCTGATGGGCAAGGGCGGTTCGATCATCCTGACCGGATCGAGCGCGGGCACGACCGGCGCACCGGGCATGAGCGCCTACAGTGCGAGCAAAGCCGCCGTGCGTAATCTCGCGCGGACGTGGGCCGAAGATCTTAAGGGCACCGGTATCCGCGTCAACGTGCTCTCGCCGGGCGCCACGGCAACGGAGCTCGCGAAAGCCGCACTCGGTGAAGCCGGCCAAAAGATCTACGCGTCGATGACGCCGCTCCAACGCATGGCGGATCCGTCGGAGATCGCAGCCGTCGTCGCGTTTCTCGCGTCACCCGATAGCAGCTTCATGACCGCGAGCGAGGTTGCCGTCGACGGCGGTCTCGCCCAACTTTAGGACGTCCCATGTACGACCAAGCCATCATCTCCGAGCTCGTCCAGTTCGCCCGCATCGCACCGGGCGCCACCGTCGTCGATGTCTATCCCGGCGAAGGCGAGTGGACGCGTCGATTCTCCGACCTCGTCGGACCGACCGGTCGCGTCTACGGCTTCGTGCCCGCCGAAGTCGCGCATTTCAAGAACGATCCGGTGGGCCGGATGCAGGCGCTCGCGAACGAACGCGACAACATCGAGGTCATTTCGTCCGACGTCGTCGGGCTACCGACGAAGCGGCCCATCGACGTGCTCTGGATCCATCTCTTCTATCACGACCTCCACACGCCACTGATCCAGGCGAAGGGCGCGACGGCGGCGGCATTCAATCGCGCGGTGTTCGAGCGACTCGCGCCGGGCGGTGCCTACGTGATCATCGATCACGCTGCGGCGTCCGGATCGGACGCGAGCGTCGCGCAGTCTCTGCACCGGATCGATCCCGCGATCGTGCGTGCCGAAGTCGAAGCGGCAGGCTTCACGCTCGACGCCGAAACGTCGTTGCTGGCGCAGCCGACCGATTCGCACGCAACCAAGGTCTTCGATCCATCGATCAAGGGCGCGACCGACCGTTTCGCCTATCGATTCGTCAAACCTAGTTCAGCGTCTTGAGGATCGGTTCGACGAAATCGCTCCGCAGGATCGTGTCTTGGCTGTCCGTATCCGGATCGCGATTGACGTAGACGAACACGGCCGCGTGACGCGTGTCATCGATGCTGAGGTACGTCGTCATGCCCGGCAAATAACCGCCTTTGACGCGGACGGTATCGGTCTTGCCGTCGTTGAACTTCAGGCTTCTGAAATCGAACGACCAGCCGTGACCGTCGGCGAGCGAGCCACTGATCGTCGCCGGAACGCCGACGAGATCGCGTTGCCGCGTCGTGCTGGCCGGACCGTAGCCGGTCAAGAACAGCAGCCACTTCGCCATGTCTGCACCGGTCGTGAACAGGCCGCCCTCCGCGGTTGCCGCCGCCGGAAATCCAGGAAGGTCGACATGGTTGCCCGTCGAATCGAAGCCGAACGCATGCGACGTGTTCCAATCGGGAAAGCAGCTGCCGGCTTCGCGACACGTGTGGCCCATGCCGAGCGGCGTGTACAGCACGTCGTCGGCGAGGTCGTTCCAACCGTCATAGCCCCACAAAACCGCGAGCACCGAACCGAGCACGTCGAAGCCGTAGTTCGAATAGGTGTAGGTGGTCTCGGGCTCGACGCACGCGGATCCGCCCAGCCGCCACAATAGTGAAGACCGTCGAACACGGTATCGCGATCCGCCGGGCGAACGTTGCCGGGCCGGTTACGCGGCAGGCCGCTGTACATGCTGACGAGATCGCGCAGCGTGGCGAAACCGGCAATGGGCATCGTGCGATTGCCGGGCACCACATCGAACAGGTCCGTATCCTGATCCGTCATGCTCATGTGCTCGGTCAACGCGAGCGTCGCCGCCACGAACGGCTTGCTGTTCGATGCAAGCCCGATCGGCGTGGTCGTTAGCATCGGGTTGTTCGTGCCATCGCGCGTTCCGAACGCATACGTGTACACGCTGCCTCGCGTCTCGACGACAACGACGGCGCCCTTCGCCGGATGATGCAAGGCATATAGCTGCCACGTCGAAGTCACAGCCAAACCCGGATCGCTCGCCATCGCCGGAGTTGCCGCTGCCGCCACACAGATCGCCGCACTGACCCATTTGTTCATGAGCCGCTAACGCCGGCCACGGCAAATCTTCCCGGCTTTTTAATGAACCCAGGCCATCCCGTCGGGCTCGCCACCGACCTTCGATCTATCGTCGCGCACGTGAGCATCACGCCATTCACACTCGTCGAAACAAGCCCGGGGAAATTTAGCCTCCTCCTTTCGACGTTCAGTCCTGCCGATCAAATCTTCGACGCTGCCGGCATGGAGGGCGGCGGCTACTCGTGGGAAGGAATCGCCCGCTTCGTGATCGAAGAAGACGAGATTCAAAATGTCGGTCTCGACCCCGAAGGCAGCATGTTCTGCGCCTACGGCGAAGATCGCGCCACGCTCGAAACGCTGGGCGAACGCCTCGCCTCGTTGTTCCACGATCACACCGCACTCGCCGAAGCGATCGCCACGATCGGGCCGGAAGGCTTCGACGATTAGTGCGCACTCTCGGGTGCACGTGACGCGGGGCAGGTAACACGCGATCGCGCAACTCTAGGAAACTCCCTCGATCACGAATGGCACCGCGCGTGCTGCACCCACGCTCGTGCGTTACGTTGCTCTGTTTCTCGTCGCGTGCGGCAGCCAGCCCCACGACGCATCTCCCGTCGACGCGACCGATCCCGACGCGTCCGATCAGCCCGGTGTTCGCGCTGTCTACTATCGCGACGCGATCGATCAAGTCGTCGACGAGGTCGAGCCCGCGATCGACTTCACCACACCACCCGACGGCGTCGGTGCCGACAACTTCGCCGTGCGTTGGACCGGCACCGTCGACGCGACCGGCGACTACGCGTTCGCGATCGATAGCGACTCCGGCGTTCGCCTCTGGATCGACAACACCAAGCTGATCGACGCGTGGTCCGACGGCGCTCACGAGATCGACTTCACCGCCGCGACGCTGCACGGCCCGACGACGATCAAGCTCACCTACTATCACCGCACCGGCGATGCGCACGTTCGCCTGCGCTGGCGCCGCCCCGACGGCACCGAAGAGCTCGTGCCACTTCATCCCGCGGCACCGCAAACACTCGCATCACCGCCACCGCCGTATACGAACTCCGTCGATCTGTCCGGCTGCGCAGATCCGGGCGCGCTCGCCGTCGATGGCACGTACTACCTCGCATGCACCGGCGGCCGATTTCGGATCCACACCTCGCGCGATCTCGTGACGTGGAAGCTAACGGACAGCTACATCCTTCCCGCCGGCGGACCGACGTGGTCATCGACGACCGACTATCGCTGGGCTCCCGAGATCCATCCCGTCGGTAACCACTACGTCGCGTACTTCACATCCGCCGACGATACTGGCCAACGCGCGATCGGCCTCGCCACCGCCGATTCACCTCTCGGCCCGTACACGTTGCAGGCCGCACCGCTCGTCACCAATCCGATCGGCGTCATCGATCCGACGTTCTTCGCCGACGACGACGGCAAGCAGTACCTGATCTGGAAGGTCGCCGGTAACTCGAGCGGCAAGCCCACGCCGATCATGATGCGCGAGTTGAACGCCGCCGGCACCGCATTCACGGCGGGCAGTACGGCGATCGAGCTCATTCGCAACGATCCGTCGACGTTCGAAGGTCCCGTGACCGAAGCGCCGTGGATGTTGAAGCGCAACGGCACCTACTACTTGTTCTATAGCGGCAACACGATCGACGAAAACTATCGGGTCGGTGTCGCGCGTGCGGCCGTCGTCACCGGTCCGTACACCAAGCACAGCGGCCCGATTCTCGGCAACACGACGGAGTGGCTCGGTCCTGGCCACAACTCGAGCGTGCAGATCGACGGCATCGACTATCTCGTCTATCACGCGTGGCGCGCGACACCGGCGGGTGCACTCGATACGGACCTCGGTCGCGTCCTCATGATCGATCGGATCGACTGGGTCGATGGGTGGCCACAGATCGATGGCAACGGAAAGCCGAGCATGACTCCGCGTCCGCGGCCAGGACTTGACCCCGACGAATAACAAGTTTCCCTGTATGTCTATCCACCGAACAACTGCCGGTGGACCGGCATGCACCACAGCGCTTGATCCGCGAATTCACGCGATCACCGATCTGGCGCGCCATATGCTGATGGGTTCGGGTCAAGGAGATTGACCATGAAGACCACACTGCTCGTTACGGCACTGACTCTCGGCACTGGCATCGCGTACGCGGATGACAGCCTCTCGTTGAACGACAATTCATCGAGCTTCGATCACGACGTGAAGCCGCTGTCGAACGCGATCGAGATCGGGCTCAACGGCGGTTACGCGCAAGGTGCCGGCCCCGTCGGTAACGACATGAGTCACTTGAACGCGATCTCCGGCGCCGGCGGTCAAGTCGAGCTCTCGGCCGCGTACCGCATCAATCCGTGGGTGTCGGTCGGCCTCTATGGAAACCTCGCGACGTTCACGAACAGCAAGGACGATCCGAACGACAACGTCTATGGCGCGGGCGCCGGCATCATCGCGACGGCACACATTCGTCCGGCGCACTCGATCGATCCGTGGGTCAGCGTGTCGGGTGGTTGGAAGGGCCTCTGGCTCGATCACGATCAGGGCAAGACCACGTCGTTCCAAGGCTTCGATCTCGCGCGGCTCCAGCTCGGCGTCGACTACCGGATCACGCGCGAGGTCGCGATCGCACCGATGATCGGTGGCAGCCTCGCGATGTACGTCAGCCAAGATGGTCCGATGACCACGAGCTACGACGAGATCCAGAACAAGAAGGTCAACTTCACCGGCTTCGCGGGCCTGCAGGGCCGGTTCGGAATCGGCCTCTAACTAAGGCATGTTCGTGATGCGACCGATCGTCGCGCTGCGGCAACTCGCGACCGCTTCGGTCATCGCCCAGTCGTCCTCGACGCGGCGCCCGAGACAGACAAAGCGCTGGCTGCCAACGGTGCGCACCATGATGAATGCGGGCTTCTTCTCGTCGATGTTGTCGCGGATCTCGATGCCGCGGAATTCCCAGGTGTCGGCCGTCGCGCTCGTGCGCTTCACGTCCCACGTGTACTTTTCGTCGATGAAGCCCGACGTCTTCAGCTTCGCTTCGAACGCGTCGATCTCGCCCGGCCATTCCGAATCCCACGGCCAGACGTCGTAGCGGCTCGAGCGGTTACCGTCTGCTGCCCACTTCCTCACCTCGGCGACGGAGACATCCGAGCCTTCGAAGTGGATCTCGAAGCCGGACGTGCTGCCGACGCCGAGCTTGCGCAGATCGGCGGGCTCGATCTTCACCGGTGCCGCGGGTGTGACGACTTTCGGCGCCGGCGTTGGAGCTGCCGCCGAACCACATGCCGCTACCACGAGCCATCCCAGCTTCATGCTGCCGAGCTTACTTCGCGAGGCGCAGGCACACGCCTTCTTCGTTGCACATCTCGACGAACCCGACCGCCGGATCGAACGTGGTCGACCACGCGTACGTGGTCTTGTCGCCGGTCTCCGGAATCGAATAGCGTCCCGTCCAGGCGGTGTGCCAGGTGTCGTGCGACTTCGTCACCTTGCCGGTCACGTTGTAATCGCGGTCTTCATCACCGAAGCGCTCGAGCTTCCAGTGCACGGTCTTCTTCACCAACGTGGGTGGAAGATAGGCACGGGGCACGTAGTGGTCGTCGTACGCGGACTTCAAATGCTCGACGGTGTAGCCCTCTTGCTCGGTGTTGAAGAACCACACTTCGCGAACACCTTCGGGACCGATCATCCACGCCCACTGTTCCTGCGGCCAGGGGTTCGGTTCCGGGAAGGTCGCGTGGCATTCGACGATCGTGTAGTCGCCGGCCGTATGGACACCGGTTACCGCGATCGTCGCCTGCGTCGGCTTGTGCTTCTTCTTCGACTTGGGAACGACGTCGTAGGTCCACGTCGCCTTCGGATTCGCGAGCACCTGATACGGCGAATCGGCAAACGCGTACGACGACACGCACACCGCGACCGCGATCCCCAGCTTCATCCCGCTAGCTTCGCACTACGAGCACGAGCTTGCCACGTGCTTGCGTGCCGAGACTCGCAGCGAGCGCATCGCGCCACTGGTCGAGTGCGAACGTACGCGCGACTGGAATCGTGACCTTGTCGACGTACTCGCGCAGCAACTTCGTCCGTGCGGCAGGGCTCGCGGCATCCGGCGTCAACAGATCGAAGCTCGTCCGCACGCCGTGCGCGGCCGCGGCCATGTTGCTGATCGTGACGACGTTCTTGGCATCGCCGGCGATCTGGACCAGATCTGCGAGGACGGGCGACAGCTGCCTCGCCGTCGACGCGCCGCCTTGCACGAGTTGGTTGACGATCTTCGGATCGGCGACCGCCGGTGACGTGTCGAGCACGATGTCGACGGAGCCGAGTGCCTTCACGCGATCGACCATGCCCGCGCCGTAGGTCGTGACGGACGCACCGAACGATCGTAATTGCTCGGCGTAGGTCTCACCGGCGGTCGCGATCACGCGTGCGCCCCGCAAGAGCGCGATCTGGACCGCGGCAAAGCCGATCATCGTGCCGGCGCCGTGGACGAGTAGCGTTCGACCGGCGGTGACGTCCATGGCTCCGAGATGGAGCGCCGCGGTCTCGATCGCCATCGGGAGTGCAGCGCCGTCGACGAAGCCGATCCGCTCGGGCAGCTTCGCCCAGTGATCGAGGATCGCGAAATCGGAGGCACCCGCGCTCGCCGAACCGACGAAGTCCGCCGCGCCGACGACGCGATCCCCGACGGCGACATCCGTCACGCCATCACCGATCTGTTCGACGATGCCGGCGACATCGAGCCCGACGCCGCGTGGCAGGGATCCCGGGAACAGACCTCGACACAGCGCCCAGTCCGCGGGGTTGAGACCGCACGCATGAACGGCGACGCGGATCCGCCCTGGATGCGTGGTCGGGAGCGGTGCTTGTTCGAAGACGAGGACATCGGCGGGCTCGCCGGTGGTGTGGAACCGCAACGTTCGCATGCTCATGAACGCATGATGATGCTCGCCGAATAGACTCACCATGCTGGCCAATCCACAAATCATGCTTTAGAGTCCAATTGATGTTGACGAGGCCCGAAACCGCGGAGGACGTGCTGTCGACCACGCTGGCGACCATGCGTCTCGATGCGGTCGGCACGTCGACGATCGAGGCGAATGGCCGATGGGCGCTCGCGTTGCCGGGCGTGCCGGTCGTGCGGCTGCACGTCGTGTTGGCGGGGCAGTGCTGGCTCGCGATCGACAAGACGAAGGTCCAGTTGCGCGCCGGCGATTGCTTTCTCGCGCCACATGCCAAGCCGCTCCTGATCGCGAGCGACCTCTCGATCAAGAAGCCGACACCGTTGCCGCAGGCGATCCGTTCGACCGACGGTGGCGTGCTCCGGATCGTTTGCAACGACGGCGGCGATCTGTTCATCGCGGGATCTGCGTTTCGGCTCCAGGGTCACTTTCAAGACATCGTGTTCGGCCAACTGCCGTCGGTGATCCATATCCCGTCGCATCTCGATCAAGCGGCGGTGTTGCGGTGGGGCATCGAGCGGCTCGCCGCCGAAGTTCGCAGCGTGCAACCGGGCCGTGCGCTGATGCTGCGGCACCTCGCGCCGATGATGTTGTTGCAGACGTTGCGCAGCTACATCTCGTCCGGCGGCGATCACCGCAATTGGTTCGCCGCGCTGTCGGACGAACGCCTCGCACGTGCACTCGCCGTGATGCACGCGGATCCGGCGCGCGCGTGGTCGCTCGAGTCGCTCGCAAAAGTGGCGGGGCTCTCGCGTGCCGGCTTCGCGCTCAACTTCAAGAAGTGGGTCGGCATCACGCCGCTCGAATACCTCACGCAATGGCGCGTTCAGGTCGCGCGCGAGCTGTTGTCCGATGGTGATCGCCGGATCGCGGAGGTCGCGAATGCCGTCGGCTACGAATCGGAGAGCGCGTTCAGCACGGCGTTCACGCGGATCGTCGGCGAGCGTCCCGGGCATTACCGCGCGAACCACGCGTGATGAAAGCTTCGATGCGCATCGAAACATAGGTGCGGTATGACGTAGCCATGAAGGCGCACGAGTACTCGCTCTCGCTCGCATGGGAAGGCAACACCGGCCGCGGCACCGCCGATTACGCGGCGTACTCGCGCCAGTTTCGCGCGGCCTCGCCCGGCAAGGCGGCGGTGATCGGCAGCGCGGATCCGAGCTTTCGCGGCAACAAGCAGCTGACGAATCCCGAGGAGCTCCTCGTGATGTCGCTGTCGTCGTGCCACATGCTGTCGTATTTGGCGCTGTGCGCGCTGCGGAAGATCCGCGTGCTCGCGTATCACGACACCGCGACGGGCCGGATGGTTGCCGACAAGGACGGCGGCAAGTTCGAAGAGGTCACGTTGCATCCGCACGTCGTGATCCACGAGGGCGACGACCTCGAGGCCGCACGCGCGCTCCACGAGCCCGCACATGCGAGCTGCTACATCGCGAGCTCCGTCAACTTTCCGGTCCACCACGATGCCACGGTGATCCACGGCACCGCCGTGTTGCCCGCACCGCGCGTGGATCTCGCCGCACGCTTGCCCGATCACCCGGGCGCGCTCGCGGAATTCGGCGAAGTGCTCGGGCGCGCCGGCGTTAGCCTCGAGGGCGGTGGCGGATTCGGCGGCGTGGTCCACTTCCTCGTCGGGGATGGCGAAGCGGGCGCGGCGGCACTGCGCGCGGCGAACATCGAGGTGCTGGGCGTGCGAGAGATCGTCGAGCTCCGCCTCGATCAAGGTAAGCCCGGCCAACTCGGCTCGCTGACGCGCGCGCTCGGTAACGCCGGCATCAACATCGAGTGCGTGTACAGCGATCACGATCATCAGTTGATCTTGGTCGTCGACAATCCCGAGGCTGCACGTTCGGCGATCGCGGCATGGCGAACCTAGGCCTCCCGATCGCGCAGGTCGCGAAGGCGCTGGCCGAACCGTCGCGCGTCGCGATGCTCGATGTGTTGATGGATGGCGATAGCCACGCGATCGGCCATCTCGCACGCGCCGCGCACGTGTCGCCGGGGACCGCATCGACGCATCTGCAGATCCTCGTCGAGGCGGGGCTCGTGAGCGTTGCGAATCACGGTCGCGAGCGTCGCGTCCGGATCGCGGATCACGATGTCGCCGAGATCCTCGAACGGCTCGCCACGCTGACCACGCGCACCGACAACGCGATTCGCTACGCACGCACTTGTTACGACCATCTCGCGGGAGTGCTCGCGATCCTCGTCGTCCAGCAGTTGATCGATCGCGCGTGGTTGCACCCGACCACCGACAACCTCGAGCCATCGCCGGACTTGATCGCGTGGCTCGAGGATCACGGTCAGCCGGTCGCAGCGTCGAAGCGGCCGCTGTCGCGCGCGTGTCTCGATTGGACGGAGCGCGTCCCACATGTCGCCGGGCGCGTCGGGGCCGCGTTGTGTGCGGTCTTCGTCGAGAACGAGTGGGTGACCCGGATCGCCGGGACGCGCGCGTTACGAGTGACCTCGCGTGGCCGTAAAGCGCTCGCGGCGGAGCTAGGGCTCACGTTGCCCGTGTTACCGTCTGCGCGATGAAAAAAATCTCGATGGTGGTGCTAGCGATGTTCCTTGCGGTGGGTTGCAAGGACAAATGGGACAAGGCGATCTCGGACATGAACGGGTTCAAGGACGAGATGTGCGCTTGCAAGGACAAGGCGTGCACCGACGGCGTGAAGAAGAAGATGAACGACTGGGAAGAGAAGATGAGCAAGGAATTCGGCAAGGACGAAAAGCCGCCGGAGAAGCTCATGGAGAAGGGCGACGCCATCGAGAAGGAAATGAAGGCCTGCCGCAAGAAGATCGAAAAAGAGGCGGGTGGGGCGAAGGCCGCCGAAGCGCTGAAGAAGATGACCGGCTTCAAGGACGCGATGTGCGCGTGCAAGGACGCCGCGTGCGCGCAGAAGGTCACCGACGACATGACGGCGTGGAGCAAGGCGCAGGCCGCCGATGTCGATTCGATGGGCGCGATGGACGAAGACACGACGAAGAAGATGACCGACGTCTCGAACGATCTCGGCAAGTGCATGACCACGGCGATGACGCCGCCGGCCGCCGGCTCCGCAACGCCCTAAGCGCCCAGTCCAGACCGAGCGAAGCCCGCCGGCGCGCGAAGGCGCGGCGGCGGTCAGCGTAGCGAGGGATGGACGAAATAGATGAGTTAGGCGCGGGCCCTGCGAGTCGCGAGCGCGGAGCGCGAGCGCCGAACAGGGCCGGCGCCTAACCGATTCAGGCCGAACATTCGCGACATCGCGGCGTCGGCCCAGCACGTGGGTAGGATGCGAACGAGCGCGATCATCAGCGCGAACTTTCGCGGCGCCACGTAGCGAGCGCTCGGTCGCTTGCGCGTGATCGCGATTTCGATCGCACGCACGACCGGTGCCGTGGTGCCGGCGAGGCGATCGAACTTGCCCTCGAGCGTGGCCGCATGCTCGTAGACGTGGGTGTAGAGGCTGTTCGTGCCGCGCTCGCGAAGGCCTTCGCTCATCGCGCGTGATGCGAACTCGGTCCGGATCGTGCCGGGCTCGACGAGGACGACGCGCACGCCGAACGGCGCGAGCTCCATCCGCAACGCATCCGAGAGCGCTTCGAGCGCGTACTTGCTCGCGTGGTAGGCGCCCAAGATCGGTGCCGGGATCCGCCCGCTCACGCTCGACACGTTGACGATCCGGCCGGCGCGGCGCTCGATCATCGCCGGCAGGACGGCGCGCGTCAGCGTCATCAGGCCGAACACGTTCGTCTCGAATTGCGCGCGCAACGCCTGATCCGGAAGCTCCGCGAGGGCGCCGGCGGTCGCGAAGCCCGCGTTGTTGACCAACACGTCGAGGCCGTAGCCATCGGTCGCGGCGTCGATCCTGGCAACCGCGGCAGCGATGCTCGCCGGGTCGTCGAGATCCAACTGGATCGGTTCGACGCCCGGGATGTCGATCGCTCGACGAGCGGCTCCGAACACGCGGTGACCTGCCTTGGCCAGGGATTCTGCGTCCCCCATACCCGAGCTCGCGCCGGTGACGAGGATATTCTTGGTTTGCATACGGCTCCGTATGTGAAAATAAATTCCACATACGGTATCGTATGTCAACGAATATGGTTCGCGTGCCGAAGACCCGACAGGAAACCAAAGCGGAGACCCGAGTTGCGTTGATCGATGCCGGCGTCACCGAAATCGCGCGCCACGGCTTCGACGTCAGCCTCGACCAGATCTGCGCGCGGGCGAAGCTCACGCGGGGTGCGTTCTACGTCCACTTCGCGGATCGCGACGCGTTCATCGTGGCGGTGATGCAGCACGTGCTCGGCGGCTTCGTCATCACGTTGACCGGCCCGCTCGACGTGAAGGCCGGGATCCGGTTGTTCATCGCAGCCGTGCGTGCGCGAGCGCCGATCGTGAGTGGTGGCTCCGGATTGCGGTTTCACCACGTGCTCGAAGCGTGTCGTCGCTCGAAGGTGATCGGCGCGGCGTATCGCGAGGTCGTCGCGAACGCTCGTGCGGCGCTCGTCAAGTCGGTCGACGAAGGCACCGCGGATCTACTGATCGCGACCGTATTGGGCATGCTCGCGATCGACGAGCTCGAGATCCCGGTCGCTCTCGATCGACTCGAAAAGGCGATGCTCGCTCTCGCCTGAATTTATTCTGCGACTTACGCCCGCGCCGCGCGTCTACGTATCGTGCAGGTCGAAGTCACGGCGAAGGCGAGTGTATTCGCGAAGATCTGCGGCCCTCGGTTCACGAGCGAACCGATCGATCAGTTCCACGTCGTGAAGCCCACGGTGCGCGATCTCGCGACGCTGCGCCGGGCGAAGCACTTGGCAAAGGTCGGAGCACTCGTGTTCCTGGAGCCGATCCGGCTCGCGTCGAACGACGATGTCACCGCACTCGCGGAGTTCCTGCCGGTGCTGCACGTCCGTTCACTCGAGCTTCGCCTCGCGGTCAACGACGAGGTCGCGATCGCGACACGTGACGTGCTCGCGAACCTGACCCTACCGGTCCGATCATTAAAGCTCGGCATGCGCTCGGTGCGTGCGGGCGCGATCGCGAGTGGCCTCGCGACGGCGAAGTTGCCGAACCTTACGTCGCTGTCCGTTCACAAGTACGCGGTGAACGTGTTGCGCGATGCGTTTCCGAACGCGACGGTCGACGCGATCGTGGAGTGACTAGACCCGGTCGGGTCATTGCACGCGTACGCGGCGCCGCCGATCATCACCTGCTCCCAAACATTCGAAGGGTGGTTCGTGATGAGGACAGTGTGGTTCTGCGGCGCGATCGCGTTCGTAATGATCGGTTGCGCCGTCACCGAAGACGACGGCAATGAACTTCAGACGGGTGAGGCCGACCAGGATCTGAATCTCGCCGGCAGGTTGCTGTTCAACCAAGCCACGTTCGGCGGCAACGGTCGCGTGTGCACCACGTGTCACGGCGATGCGAACGGCACGATCACGCCGGCCGAAATCGCGGCCCTGTCGCCGAACGATCCGGTGTTCCGATCGATCGATAGCGACGACGGCCACGGCTCGAGCTACTCGCTGCTCCGCGCGAACGCCACGTTCAACGTCACGATCCCGCTCCCCGCGAACTGGTCGCTCGCCGACAATCCGACGGCGCGCTCGATCACGTTGCGCCGTGCGGTGCCGACGACGAACAACGTCCCGTCGCTCGATACGCTGTTCATGGCGGACGGCCGCTTCACCACGCTACAGGATCAAGCGCTCGGCGCCGTGAACGCGCACTACCAACCGAAGCGCCAACCCACGGCGCGCGAGCTCGACGATATCGCGGACTTCGAGCAATCGATCACGTTCTTCTCGGACGTGCGCCTGCTCGCATACGCGCATGGCGGTCCGGAACCGACGCTCCCGCCCGGTCGCACGGCGTCGGAGAAGCGCGGTCGTAACTTCATCGTGCCGAGCCCGACGGGGTTCTGCGGTCACTGCCACGCAGGCCCGATGCTGAACGCGACGAGCCAGTTCTTGATCGCGAATCCCGAGCCGCCGGTCGGCACGCGGTTCTTCACGGCGTTCGTGTCGGAGCTCAACGAAGGCCACAATCCGGTCTACACGTTCAACGTGCGCAACGCGGATGGCTCGGTCACGCAGATCGTCAGCCCGGATCCGGGCCGCGCGCTGATCACCGGCAACCCGGCGGACGCGAACTTGTTCCGGATCCCGACGCTGTGGGGCGCGGTCAACACGGGGCCGTGGTTCCACGACAACTCGGCGAAGACGCTGCAGCAGCTCACGCAGCACTACTCGACGTACTTCCAGATCGTCGGGCTGCCGCCGCTATCGGATCAGGACCAGCAGGACATCATCGCGTACCTGCGGCTCCTGAATTAAACCTCATCCGGCGACGCGGTCTGCACGGCGGCGGCGTTGCACACGCGACGAGCGCGATCGCCAGCCACTTCATTTCGCGGAGCCCGAACCTGCATCCGGAACCGGCACCCGAGCCGAGCAACTGCTCGTCGACTTGCTTCTGGATCGCCGCGATCGCCTTCTTCGACTCGTCGTCGACGAGCACGCCCAGCTGGGTCTCGACCTGCGTGGTGACATCCGCGAACAACGCGGCCGGCTTCTTCTCGAGATCCGCGAGATACGTCGTCGCGACGTTGAACACGTCCTTCGCGCGATCGCACAGCTTCTTGAGATCATCGCCACCGCCCGACAGCTTCGCCATCGCGCACGCACCGATCACGAGGTCGCCGGTATCGGAGAGCTGCTCCTTGATCGGCTTGATCGCCTTCTGGATCGTGTCGTTGACCTGCGTACCGAGCGGCACGAGCGCATCGCGAACCTGACGCGACACCTGATCGCGAATGTCCGCGAGCTGCTTCACCGTGCCCGGATCCTTCATGAACGCATCGAGCTGACCCTGCAAATCACCGAGCCGCTTCGACGCATCGGCGAGGCCGAGCTTGAACGCGCGCAGCTGCTTGACGCCGTCGTCGAGCACTTGCACGACCTTGTCGACGATCTGCAGCTTGTCGCTCTTCGCCGCGAGGCTCTTCCACTCCGGGAGTTGGCGAAACCCGTTCAGGAGCTCGACCGGTGCCGCCAGCTGATCGACGTTGCCGAGGAACGTCGAGAGCTCGTCGAGGCGCGACTTCTGCTGCGCGACGGCTTGGACCTTGTCCGGCGTCACGACCGGCACGCACTTGCCGTCGACGACCGCATTCCCGGCGGGGCAACTGGCGGGCGGCGGTGGTGTGGCGGCAGCACTGCCAGCACTACCCCCACCGGCCTCGTTCTTCTGCCCACAACCGATCGCCAACAGGAGCACCAAAGCCATTCGCATGGGGCGCAGCTTAACTCGTCAGAGCGGGATGGTAGTGACAAGGGGATGGAATCGCTGACGCTCGCACCCACGGGAGATCCGCGCGTGTTCGTCGCGCCGGACGGGCGCAGGTTGTCGCCGCCACCCACGTGGGCATGCTTGCCGCCGGGAGATGCCGGGCTCACGCGTCGCGTGAAGGCGGCGGGGCCGTCGTGGATGGTGATCGAGAAGAAGGGTCGCAAGTCGTTTTCGAAGGGCTTGTGGGCGCCGGCGGAAAACATCGCGGCCGCGCGCACGCAGCTCGAGGCCGAGCGATCTACGGACACGTATCAAAAGCGTCGCGTGGCGGATACCGCGCGGCGCGAGCGGGCGCAGGCCGCGTACGTCACGTCGTTCGAGCGCGAGGTGTTCGAGTTTTTGCGGTTCTCGCCACGCTGGGAAGTGTTGGCGGAGATCGTCGCGGAGCGCGTGGCCGAGCATGCAACTCCCGTCGGTAGTGGCACGGTCGCGCGCACGGAGCGAATTCCGATCGAGCAGCGCGCGGAAGCCGCGGTGATCGCGTGGATGCGTCACCAGACCACGCAGTATGACGATATGAAGATCGCGCGCGTCGCTGGCGCTCGGCGGGAAGTTCGCCGCGAGCTCGCGCAGATCTCGCGCGCCGTCCTCGATATGCATCGGCGCGATGTGCCGCACGAACCTCATGCGTGTACGCTGTGCGCATGCTGTACGACATCCCCGTAGCCAAGATCGACGGCAAACCCACCACGCTGTCGGAGTGGAACGGCAACGTTCTTCTGATCGTGAACGTCGCGTCGCAATGCGGCCTCACCCCGCAGTACGAGCAGCTCGAACAGATCTACGACAAGTACCGCGCGCAGGGCTTTGCCGTGTTGGGCTTCCCCGCGAACGAGTTCGGCGCGCAGGAGCCCGGATCGAACAAAGAGATCCAGGAATTCTGCTCGCTGAAGTTCGGCGTGAAGTTTCCGATGTTCGAGAAGATCGTCGTGAAGGGGCAGGGCATTCACCCGCTCTACAGCGAGCTGATCAAAGAGCAGCCGCGCGCGTCCGGTGACATCGCCGGGTTTCGCCAGGATCTGAAGAAGTACGGGATCGAATCGGGCGGTGACGAAGAGATCACGTGGAACTTCGAAAAGTTCCTCGTCGATAAATCGGGTCACGTCGTCGCTCGCTTCGCGCCGTCGATGAAGCCCGACGATCCGGCGATCACGGCCGCGATCGAACGCGAGCTCGCGCGACCCGCGTGAAGCGGCCGCAGTACCTCGAGCGACCGGAGATCACGCCGGCCGAGCGCGGGCTGATCGACGCGGTCGTCGCGGCGCCGGACGATCGCGCACCCCGGTTGGTCTATGCGGACTACTTGCTCGCGCGGACCGAGCCGGAGGTGCGCGCGCGAGGCGAGTTGATCGCCACGCAATGCAAGCTCGACGATCTACTTCACGACGCGCCCGCGGATCTCCGCACGCGCGAGCACGAGCTCCTCGATCGGTATGGCCGGACGTGGACGGCGTGGCTCGGATTCGCGGGACCGCGGTGGAACGTCGAGTTTCGCGGCGGGTTCATGGAGTACGTCGATCTCCACGCGACGAACCTCGCGATCGCATCGCGCTTGTTCACGACGGAGCCGGTGCGCCGCCTCGTGATCGAAGAGCCAACGCGCGATGCCACGAAGTTGCTCGAGATGGTGTGGCTCGCGCGGCTGCACACGTTCGGGGTTCGCGCGGCGGTGTACGGACTCGCGCCACAGGCCGTGGTGATGTCGCCGCACCTCGCGAACATCACGGGGCTCGTGCTCGAATATTCGAGCCTCGCCGAGATCGATCTCGGCCATCTCGTCGGGTTGCGCGAGCTGAGCGTCGCCCGCAATCGGTTTTCGACGGTGGATGCGTTCGCCGCGCTCCCGCTGCGCACGCTCGATCTATCGAACAACCCGATCGACGTGACGTCGGTGACGAAGTTGTGCGCGATGCAGCTCGAGCGGCTCGATGTCCGCAACTGCCCGATCAGCGCCGATGGCATCGAGCGGTTACGCGAACGCTACGGCCACGCGCTCCTAACCTGACCACACGCGAGCGATCGCGAGCAGCGCGACTTCGATCTCTTGCGCGATCTCCGAGCCCGGTGGCGCCGGCAACCGCGAGAACACGTCGCGCATGTTCTTACGGGACATCACGCCGTCGACATAACGCTCGCGCCACATCGCGATCGCGTGGACTTCGGCCGGCGTGGCGAACCCGGTCGACCACTTCGCCAACATCCTCCACATCCAATCTTCGACGCACGCTGGCGAGTGCGCGCGCAACAGCGTCTCGATCGCCGGCTCGAGCTTGTTCGCACGCGTCCGCATCGCGAACGGTCGCGCGCGCCACGTCGCGATCGTGCGCTTGCACGAGATGCACGTCGCGTACTGCGCGCGGCCCGTGATCTTCGAATCGAGCGCGTGGGTCTTCACGTCGTGGAGGTCGTATCCGGGCACGACGCCGACGCGCGTCTGGGCAACGAGGTGCACCAACCAGATGGCGACCTCGGTGTCGATCATTTCAATCGCAGCGTCATCGGATCGAGGTCTTGCTTGTCGATGTGGATCACGAACGGGTGCTCCTGGTTGTCGAAGCCCAGCCCGGTGCCCGGAAACGTCACGTAGTAGCGATCGACGAGGTGCGCGGCCAGCTTGTCGACTTCCTTGCCGAGATCCGCGGGTGCGACCACGGCCGCTTGCGTGAACTCGCTGATCCGCCCGTCCTTCGTCACGAACGCGTAGCGCTGGATGTTCGCCGCCTCGGCCTGCTTCTTCAGGTCCTTCAACGGCGATTTCGGATCCGAATCGTCGCCATCACCGATCACGATGATCGCTTTGCGCGCGGCGTTGATCTTGGACAGCTCGCTGACCGCCAACGTGAGCGATGCCCCGAGCGACGCCCCCTTCTTACCCTTGTGCGCTTTCGCGGCACCGAACGCGTTGCCGGTGATCCGCGAGTATGGACCCATCGCGACCTTGATCTGGGTGTCCTGCGCGTACGAGATCAACATGCCGAACGAATCCGTGGGCGTGGTCTTCGCGAGGCCATGACCATCGAGGCCCTTCGTGATCGGCGCGAGCGCGTCCTTCAAGAAGCCTTCGTCATCCTCGACGACAAATGCGATCGCGAGCGTATCCGGCCCCTGCGCGTTCGTACGGATCTTGCTCGCCTTGCCGGTCCACGTGCCGGTGGTGATCGTGAGCTTGTCCGCCGAAACTTTCGGCGCGTAGCTGAGCGTGGCTTCGATCCGCGGCGGCGGATTCGCGACTTCGATGTGCGCTTCGATGCCTTTGTTGTCGGCGAACGCGATCCCAGTGGTCAAAACGCATAGACCAACAACGAGCTTCATATCCGCGGACTATATCGCGACGTCGACGAGCGTTGGCGAAAGCACGCGCACGAGGTCAGCCGGCGCGAGCTTCACCAAAAAGCCGCGCGCCCCGCCGTTGATCCAGATCTGGGGCAGGTCCGCGATCGTGCGCTCCATGTAGATCGGCATCTGGCGCTTGAGCCCGAACGGCGACGTCCCGCCGACCTGATAACCCGAATGCTTGTCCGCGACATCCGGCTTGCACGGCTGGGTCGATTTGCGATCGGTCTGGCGCGCGAGGTTCTTCGCCGAAACTTCCTTGTCGCCATGCATCAGGATGCACAGCGGTTGCGCGCGATCGTCCTCGAAGATCAGCGTCTTGATCACGACGTGCTCGTCGACGCCGAGCGCCGCTGCGGACGCCGCCGTGCCACCGTGCGCTTCCCACTTGTACTCGAAGGGCTCGAACGGAACCTTGCCGGCGCGCAGCGTGCGAATCGCCATGGTGACCTTCATGTCATCGCGTATGCTAGCGGCGATGAGGGCCGGCGTCATGCTCGCGCTGATGGCGTCGACGAGTTTCGCGGATACGCCGAAGCCGATTCTCGACGCGATCACGGCCGGCGATGCGAAGAAGCTGGCCACGCTCGTCGAGTCCGTGAATGTCGACCACGTGTGGTTCTACGATCCGGCGTGCGCGAAGAAGTTCGGCGCGGATCACCTCGAGGTGGCGCCCGCGGACGTGCCGGCACTGCTCGGGTGCGTGCGCGGGCTCGGCCTGCATGCGCGGACGAACGGCGACTACATCTACGAGCCCGGTGCGCGGTTCGCGATCATCGCGATGGATCTACCGAACGGCAAGCCGATGCTCGTGTTCGGTGGCTCGATCGGCGCCGCGGGCCCGGTGTTGCTCGTGACGGAAGTCGAGCCGCATCGCGTTCGGGGCAGCGCGAAGATCCAGCCCGATCCCACGACGAAGAAGGCGATCGACGCGAATCCGACAGCCGTGGCCTACGCGACGATTAGCTTTTGCGTCGACGCGAAGGGCAATGTCACGGACGCTGGCGTTGCCGAACCATCCGACTACCAGACGTTCGACGCCACGGCGATCGCGCAGATCCGCCAGTGGACGTTCAAGCCGTTTCGTCACGGCAGCGCGGGCGTGCCGGTGTGCACGATGACGGCGGCGAAGTATCCGCTCGATCGCGACGTTCCACGGCCGCCGGCCTACGATCTAGAGCACTAGGGCCGCACGCGCGACCGCGCGATGAAACCAGTGCACGCCACGCTCTTGCTCGGGCGCGAACCGACCACGCGGCGCGTAGCCACTGCGCAGGCCGCGGGCGACTTGCGCGAGCGCATCGACATCCTCGGCATCGACCTGCGACGACAACCACCGGCGATCGCGTTCGGCATGCTTCGCGCGATCGAATGCGAACTGATACCAGGTAAAGCGCGTTGCCTCCGGTCGATCGGGAATCGGCGCGTAGACATTCACCGATAAGCCCCACGGATAGAAGTTGAGCGCGATGTTGGGAAACACGAACCACCACAACGCGAACACGCGCTTCTTCTCGTGCGCGAACCGTTGGGGCAGCCACGCGGGATCGAAGCCGTCGGCGGCATCGCGCGCGTAGACCCACTGCAACACCGAATGCTCGTGCAACTCGGTCGTGTAGCTGCCCATGTCGACGGCATCGGCAAGCCCATTCGGTGCGCGATGGACGAAGCCGATGTGAAACGAATCGAGAAAGTTCGCGGCGTGCTGCTTCCAATTGCCGGCAACCTCGCGTGTCTCTGCCGACATTCGCTCGGGAACGGCGGGCATCTGCCACAGCGTTTCTTCGACGGGAGCGAGGATCTTCTGCAGCGCATGCGCATTCTGATCGAAGTTGATCCAGGTCAGGCGCCGCCAGGTCGAAACGGCGATCGGCGCGAGCGAGTCGCACGGACGAAAGCTGTCCTTGTCGAAGCCCTGCTGCGAGATCACGTTGCCGGTGCAATCGAAGCGCCGGCCGTGCTGACCACACACGAGCGTGGGGCCACGCGATGCGCCCAACACGAGCGGAAACCACGCGTGCGTGCAGGTGTTCGGGAACGCGCGCAGCTGGTCGTCGTCCCACGCACGTTGCAGGAACAGCGGCCGATCATTGTGCGTGATCGGGACGCGCGAGCCACGCGGTGCGAGTTGTTCGTCGAGGGGACGCGGGTCGTCGCCGCGCTCGCTCACGACCTGCCACGAATGCTGGAAGATCGTGGCGAGCTCGCGCTGGAGAAACTCGCGCTCGGTAAAGCAGGCCGCCGGTAGGCCTTCGGCGACGCGAATGTCGTCGTCGACGTGGAACTCGAACATCGCGGCCAGAGTAACAGAGCGCGCCCGTCATTTTTTCGTGCGACGGATTTACCCATGCCGCTCTAGCGCGCAATGGGACCCAGATATTCAGCAGTTGTGCTTCTCGCCGCGTGTGCCGGCCCGGTCGATACGAGCGTCGCGCGCCAGGCCGACACCAAGACCGTCAAATACTCGGAGCACGTGAAGTGCACGCGCGACCTGTGCGTGCTGCTCTACGGCTCCGATCTCGATGGCGATGGCATTCCGGACGTGGACGAGAAATTCCTCGGCTCGGATCCGAGCGATCCCAAGAGCCGGCCGACGATGGCGCAGATCATCTTCGAGCTCGAAAATCGCGAGCTCCCGACGTTCGAAGCGGGCAACGGGCTCGTGGTCACGCTGCCGACGCGCGACGCGTTCGGGAGCAAGATTTTCGGCGGCGATCCCACGTCGCGCGCAGACGCGCTCGCGAAGCTCGGGATCAAGGTGCCCGATGGCTTCGACGTGGCGAGCGGGTTCACGACGAGCCTGACCACGTCGGGCGACATCTCGTACAACACGCTGCCGTTCGTCGTGCCTGGAAGTGGCTGGACGGATCCGCCGATCGTGATTCGTGGAATGCGAGACCTCGAGGTCGAGTGGGAGACGGCGGAAGTGCAGACCGAACAGAGCGACGACGGCTGGTCAGAGAGCCAGTGGGAAGCCGACAAGGAGCTCGAACGCGACGTCGGCACGGAGATCGTCGACGAGACGATCGCCGAGATTGCCGCAGGACGTCGCGAGGTGGAGCTCGACACGGAAGGCGGTGGTACGAGCAAGGGGTCGGAGGACGGCACGGACCAGGACACGCATAGCGATCCACCTCCGAGCGAGCCGGGCGACTACGAAGAGCCGTCGCACGACGAGCATTGCGACGAGGACGAGTGCCAACAGGCGTCGGCGGGCGCATACATCGATCCAGACTACATGGGCACGACGGAGATTTCGCCGCAGACCCTGCACGCGATCCTCGCCGCGCGTGGCAACGACACGGACGTGATCCAGGGTGGCGCCCCCGTCGGTGACTTCACGTGGTCGCCGAAGAGCGTCGGCAACAAGTGGGGCCCGATCGCGCTCTACACGCCGGACAACGGCGGGATCGCGATCGACCCGATGCTCGTCCACATCCCGGCGCTCGGACCGGACTACGATCCGCGCCTCGAGGAAGGCATGCCGCCGAAGGATGCGCCGCCGAGCAATACCTGCCTCTACTGTTTCCAGCGATAGCGCGGCGTTACTCGATGGGGAGCGCGATCTCGAACCGCGCGCCTTCACCGGGCCGCGAGAACACCTGCACCGTGCCGCCATGTGCGAGCGCGATGCCCTTGGCGATCGCGAGCCCGAGGCCGGCGCCACCCTTCTTCGTGCGACCCGACCAGTAGCGATCGAACACGTGCGGTAGCTCGGAGGCGGCGATGCCGGGGCCGCGATCGCCGACCGCGAGCACGACGTGCGAGTCCTGCCTCGCCGCCGACACTTCGACGGCGGTTCCGCGCGCGTGCTTGAGCGCGTTGCCGATCAGATTCGCGAGCGCTTGCAGTAGCCGGTCGCGATCCGCTTCGACGTAGAGGGGCTCGGCTGGAACCTGCGCCGACAGCGTGGACTTCGCATCGCGCGCCGCGAGCTCGTGATCCGCGACTGCTTGCTTCACGACGTTCGCGAGGTTGATCCGCGACTTCTGCAGCGACAGCTTGCCGTTTTCGATCGCGCTCGCGTCGAGGAGATCCGTGATCAGCCGTTCGGCTCGCACGCCCGCACGTTCGATCGCACCGAGGTAGCGCTTCGCGTCGTCGGTGGCGTCTTCGCGCAACGCCTCGCTCGCCAGCGAGATCGCGTGCAGTGGGCCGCGAAGATCGTGCGAGACGATCGCCAGGATCTCGTCGCGCGCGCGTGCCGCCGCCGTCGCGGTTTCGATCGACTTGACGTTATCGACTTCGGCTTCCGCGAGGCGCATCGCGAACTTCACGCGAAGCCCGAGCCGGCGCGGCGACAGGTCCGTCTTCGGAAAGAAATCCGTGACGCCGCAATCGATCGCCTGCTGCAGCAGATCCTCGTCCTGCATGCCGGTGAGCAGCAGGATCGGCACCGGATTCCGATCGCCACGGAGCTCCGTCACGATCTGGAGTGCGCCTTTGTTCGGGAGGTCGGCGTCGATCATCACGCAATCGACATCCGTGATCGCAGCGAGCGCGGCATCGGGGCCATCGACCTCTTGGATCGTGGCCCCGCTGATCACACTACTCTGCTCCAGCGCGCGAACGATTCCGAGCCGATGGATCGGATCGTGGTCGACCACGAGCAGCCGCAACATGACTCTGGCAGCTTACTCGAACTCGACCGGATTGCGCGCCGCACCATTCGAACCGTTGACCGGCGGCGCCGCAGAGAATCCACCACTGCCGCCACTGCTGGTCGGCGTGGGCGTGCCGTCGGCACGCGGAGGCGTAGCTCCGTCCGTTCCTGCACGCGGCTCCTCGAGCCGGCGATACAGCGAGCGACGGTCGATGCCGAGGATGCGCGCCGCGTGCGTCTTGTTGCCGCCGACGGCCGTGAGGACCTGGCGAACGTAACGGCGCTCCATCTCGTGCAACGTGATCAGCTCGCCCGGAGATTCCGTGGTGATCACGATCTTGCTCGACTGGTGTTCTTGGATCTTCGCCGGCAGATCGTCGACGGTGATTTCATCCAAGCGGCACAGCGCGACCGCGCGCTCCATGCAGTTCTCGAGCTCGCGAACGTTGCCCGGCCAGTCGTAGTCCATGAGCAGGCGCGCCGCCGGACCGCTGATGCCTTGCACCGGCTTGTTCGTGCGACCCGCGATCCGCTTCAGGAAGAACTGCGCGAGGAGCAGGATGTCGCCGGCGCGAGAGCGCAGCGGCGGGACCGGAATCGCGACGACGTTGATGCGGTAGAACAGATCTTCGCGGAACCGCTTCTCTTCGACTTCGGTCTCGAGATCGCGGTTCGTTGCGGTGATCACACGCGCCTCGAACGGGACTTCTTCGTCACCGCCGACGGGGCGGACCTTGCGCTCCTGGAGGACGCGCAACAGCTTCACCTGCATCTCGATCGGCATCTCGCCGATTTCGTCCAAGAAGATCGTTCCCGCACCGGCCTGCACGAACAGACCCGCACGCGACCGCTTGGCGTCGGTAAACGCGCCCCGCACATGGCCAAACAGCTCGCTCTCGAGGAGCGGCGCGGGCATGGCAGCGCAGTTCACGGCGACAAACGGCTGATCGCGACGCGGAGACAGGTTGTGCAGTGCGCGCGCGACGAGCTCTTTACCGGTACCGGACTCGCCGGTCACGAGCACGGTCGCATCGCTATCCGCGACGCGCCGCACGAGCTCGATCGTCTCGCGAATAGCTGGCGAAGAACCGGCGATACCGTCGATCGACGAATCGCTCGCGGAACTGCGCAGCCGCTTCACTTCGCGGCGCAGCGACAAGTGCTCGACCGCGCGGCTCACCGAAATCGCGAGCGCGTCGATCTTCACCGGTTTGGTGATGAAGTCATACGCGCCGGCGCGAATCGCGGCGATCGCTGTTTCGAGCCCACCTTGGCCGGTGAGGACGATCGGAAGGAGGTCAGGATGGCGCGAACGCAGCTCCTGACAGAGCTCGATGCCCGTCATGCCGGCCATCTGCACGTCCGTCACCACGACATCGGCTGGCGTGGTGCGAAGGTGCTCGAGCGCGGCGGCGCCGGAAGTCACGGACTCGACGTCGAAGCCGCGCTTGCGCAAGCTATCGCGCAGGAGCAGTGCGGTGTCTTCTTCGTCGTCGACAATGAGGATCGTTCCGGTCACGTCGGACATCTAGTTACCCTTTCATGCGGGGCGTCGCCCCATCGCAAAGCTGATGATCGCCATGATGAGTGCGACCACGAAAATGATCTTGGCTATCCCGACGGCGCTCGCCGCGAGTCCAAAGAACCCGAACAGAGCTGCGATCAGCGCGATCACGAAGAAGATGAATGCCCAGGAAAACATGGATGCCTCCTATGCCCTGGGTGATTGCGCGATCGATGCCAGGCTCGAACGTCGTCGAGCCGCCGTCTTGGCGGTCGTTCGGACGAGCGTATGAGCGCTGGTGATCCATCAGATGATTTGCTGTCCTTTACAAGCACAGTGCCAAGCGCAAGCATGCGAAATCGCCACGCCGTGCTTTCAGGACCGTGCCATGGCGCGCGGTGGGCGCAAATGCGCACCACATCGACGGTGCTCCCGCATCTAAGTCCGCGGACCATGATCGTTTCTGCGCTGGTACTGGGCGTGCACATGGAATGGCTCGTCGGCGACGACGATCACTCAGTTCCTACGGTAGCCCAAGCTCACGTTCCACCCACGGGGGCAGGCCGCCATTAGACCCCCGCACTTCGGTGCGGGTCCCGCCCAGCCGCTCTCCACCCCGAGTTGCTGGGCGGTATTTTTTTTCGGCGCATTTTGCGGCGCTGCGGATTTCCGACGCTGCGGATTACCGTGGCGCCGCGTTTTGCTGCAGGTCTTTCATGAGAAGGCTCGTCGCAGCGACGGCATCGGAACCGAATGGTGCGGCGTCATCGGGCTTCGCGGTACCGAGCAAGATCTTCCGCCACAGCGCGAGGAGTCGACGAGGCGCAGGTGCAGTCGCGGGCGGATCGGCGACGGGGACGTTCGCCATCCATGCAAGGTCGTCGGCGAACGTGTCTTTGATCCACTCGCCGCGCGGTTGCGGTGGGAGATAGCCGAATAGCGCGGGACGATCGCGGCTCGGTTGCGTCGTCGCGAGCACGGCGAGGTCGGCGGCACCGAATCGATTCTCGAGCTCGAGTGCGCGCGCGGCGCCGGCGAGTCGACCACTCGCGGCTTCGGCTTCCGCGCGTTCGAGTGCGAGCGCGAGCGCTTCGTCGCGGCCGAGCGCGGAGTCGTAGTCCGCGATCGGGAGGATCGTGGATGGCTCGGCGGGGACGCCGGTCAACTGGAAGCCGCGACCGCGAGCCCGTGCGCGCGATAGATCGAGGCGGCCGAAGCCGGCGCTGTCGGATCCGACGATCAGATGTTTGCGCAGGAGGTCAGCGACGAGCACGTCGTTCTTACTGACGACGAGTTGGAGATCCGGGCGAAGGCCGGCGATCGCGCGTTCGTAGCTGATCGCGAAGAAGCTTGGCGGCCGCGTGCTGACGAACGTGCCGGGGCCGGTCGGAACGTCGTCGACGAGATCGTGCACGAGGCGGCGCGGTGCGGAGCCGGGGTCGTCGGTCGCGAAGCCGGTGGCGATCGCGGCGATGAGGAGTGGTGCACCGCACGCGGCGACGGCGGCATCGCGCTTCCAGCCGACGAGGCCGAGCGCGAACGGCTTCTCGGCGCCATCGGGGCGCTTGGTATCGACGGGCGGGATGAGCATGCGGGCGATCGCGGCAACGACGATCGCGATGCCGAGCGCGAACACGGCGAGAAGCACGCCGGGATTTCCGACGAGGATCGCGTTCGCGGCGGTGAGCGCGGCGATCAGCGCGACGCGGTTCGCGAATGGCAGGCCGGTGACGGCGCCGAACGCGATACCGAGGAGACCGACGCCGACGACGACCGCACCGCGACCACTGCTCGTCACGGCGCTCGCGAGATCGACGTGGATCGTGGGCCAGCTGCCGACCGCATCGAACGAGAGGAGCGCGACCATCGCGCCGATCACAACAATCGCGATCGCGAGTTGCGTCGCTGACGCTGGGCGAGTCTGAGCTGCGGGCGTCGGTTTCGATGTCGACGATTTCGACGACTTCGACGACTTCGACGATTTCGATGTCGATGACTTCGACGATTTCGACGACTTCGATTTCGCTGTCGCTTCGGACGCCGATGCTGATTCGGACGCCGATGCGGATGCTGACACCGACGCCGACGCCGGTTGCTTCATCATCGCGAACGCCATCACGGCGAGCACGATCGCGAGACCGAGCCACGGTGCGCTGCCGACGATCAACGCGCTCGCCGCGAACGCGTGGAGATACTTGCCTTCGCGGAGCCACGCGATCGTCCACACCGCGCCGCACGCCGCGAGTACGTCGGGCGTCGCGAGCGCTTCGCGAAATGGCGGCGCGAGCGCGAGGAGGATCGCGGCGGCGATGCCGGCGCTCGGTTCTTTCGGGAGCAACGCGCGGCCGGCGGCGACCACGCCCGCGAGCGTCATCGCACCGAGCAATGCGCCGAGGAGCTGGATCCGGAACGCGGGCTCGCCGAACGGGAGCAAGGTCGCGACCGACGCGAATACGTCATAGAGCGGCGCGCCGGCCGTGTGATCGAGGCGAACGGCGGCGATCGCGTGGCTTGCCGACACGTTCCAGCCGGAACCACCGCTCGCGCCGACGAGGAACAGCACGAAGCCGAGGCCCGCGACGACAGCCGGAGCGCGTGGCGTGGCGGACTTCATCGCGCGGAACCTATCGCAAGTTGGCGTCGTAAGTTCGGTGGGATAGCGGCTCGCGTAACGATTCGTCATCGTGGCAGCTCTCGCGCACGCGACCAGAACCCCTGTATAATTCCGGGTCTCGATGGCCCAGATCCGCTTGGTCGACACGTGGCTGCGCAGCCCGGCGTCGGCACCGACCCACTACCGGTCGGTGATGGTCATCGCGGAGAAGTGGGCGGAGCAACGCGTCCTCATGCGCGCGTATGCGCAGAGCCGCGAGCAAACGATGCCCACGATCTTGCTTCACGGTGTCGAGCTCGCGATCGGACCGGCGAGCCCGGACGTCAATGGGCCGTGGGGCATTCACGTCGGCGATGGACCGGAAGGTGTCGAAGCGCGATCGCAAGCCGTGAAGTTCGGTCTCGAAGAAGCCGCGCGCCGGCTCGCCGGCAGCAAAGGCAATCCACCGCGCCTTCGCGACGAGGAATCCACGTTCGAGCGCGAGCCGACCGGCAACTGGGCGCCGGGGACGCCGCGCGTGCTGCCGCACAACACGCAGCGTGGTCAGGTCAATCCGAGCGCGGGCCTGCCGTTTGTCGCGACGGATCCGCAACGCGGGTTTGCCGCCGGCACCGATCCACAGCGTGGCGTGAATCCGCCGACGGGATCGAATCCCGGCGTAGCTCCGTCGACGGGATCGTCGCCGAGCGGCGCGCAACGCGGCTATCAACCGGAGACCGTGCCGGGCTCGGGCAGCATCCCCGGCGGTGGCTTTCCGTTCGCGACGGTACCGGGCGCCGACGTCGGGACGCCGATCGGAACTGCGCCGGGCACGAACGCGGGATTCGACGGCGGCACGAATGCGGCGCCCGGATTCGGCGGTGGAACCGCGCCGGGCGCGAACGCGGGATTCGGTGGGCTCGACGGCGGAACGAATGCGGCGCCCGGATTCGGCGGTGGAACCGCGCCGGGCGCGAACGCGGGATTCGGCGGCGGAACCGCACCCGGTGCTCCGCCGGCCTTCGGATCCATTCCCCCCGACGCACCCGCGCCGAGCGCACCACCGTACGCGGCCGGCGCATTTTCGATCGCGAGCCCCACGCCACCGACGGGATTCGGTGCCGCACCGGTTGCGCGCTCGGTGGATCCGCAACGCGCGTACATCGACGATGCCGGCTTCGGTCCGCGCGGCGGCATCTACGACACGTATCGCGATGGCCCGCCGGACTTCGATTCGAATTCGGATCCGCAACGCGTCGAGCGCGTGACTGGCGTCGAAGTCGAACGCGTGGCATCGACGTCGTCGGCATCGCGCGTCGGTCCGCAAGCCGCCACGTTCATCCCGCACGTCCAGCCGCCGGTGAAGCACATCGCGCAAGGCCACGGTGCATCGCAGGCCGCGGGCGCGGTCGCGCCGTCGAATCCCGAGCTGCGGACCACGCCACTGCCGCGCCGCCACTCGGCCAAGACAAAGCCGCCGCCGACCGGGGGCCGAACCGCGCTCGGGTATTCGAGTGGCTCCGGAGCGCAGTCCGCGATCGTGCGGTTGGGACTCGCGCCACACGTGTCGGCGTTCCTCGGAAGGCTCGCCGATCGGGTAGTTCCGGCGGATTTCCACATCGACAATCGCGAGCGCCGCGTGCTGAACGCGCTCGGCGAGACGGATCACGTGACCGCACGGCAGATCGGGCTGTTTTTGGGGCTCGAAGACGCCGTTACGTACATGGAAGAGCTCATCAAAAAGCTCGAAACCTACGGGTTGGGGGACTTGGTCGAGCCGGACGAGGCGGTCGGCGGTGAACCTTCCTATCGGATGAAGCGCTAAGCCGTTTCTCGACGGCCAGAGCCTGTGGTAACCAGGCTCGCCATGCAGGTCCGCATCGAAGACGTTTCGCCGGTTGAAAAGAAGATGTTCGTCGAAATTCCGTGGGCTACGGTCAACGAGAAGCTCGGCAACCACTACCGCGAGCTGACCAAGAACGTCGCGCTGAAGGGCTTCCGCAAGGGCAAGGTCCCGCGCCCGGTGCTCGAGCAGGTCTACGGACCGCGCGTTCAAGCCGAAGTCGCGTACGAGCTCGTTCGCGAATCGTTCTTCCAGGCGAACGCCGAGCACAACCTCGCCGCGGTCGCCGAGCCGCGCGTCGAAGAAGCTGCGCCGATCAAGAAGGGTCAGCCGTTCACGTTCGCGGCGATCATCGAAGTCCGCGGCGAAGTCACGCCGGTCGATTACAAGGGGCTCGAGATCGAGCGCCGCAAGTTGAACATCGCGGACGCCGCCGTCGAGGAATCGCTCGCGCAGCTCCGTCGCGAGCATACGGAATTGCGTCCGATCGAAGGTCGCGAGGTCACGGGCCCGGGCGATGTCGTCGGGCTGTCGATCTCGGGCACGATCGGCGAGCACCAGATCAACCAGCCGCAGTTCGCGGTCGATCTGGATGACGAAGAGCGCGAGCCGCTGCCGGGTCTGCGCGCGGCGCTCACGGGCCTGCCGCTCGACACCAAGGACAAGCAGATCGAGATCGACGTTCCCGAGGATGCGAAGGACGAAACGATCCGCGGTCGCAAGGCGACCCTGACCGTCACGATCCTCGAAGCGCGTACGAAGGACGTGCCCGCGCTCGACGACGAATTCGCCAAGGACACCGGCAAGGCGGACACGCTGGACGGCCTGAAGGCGGCGCTTCGCAAGGAGCTCGAGGACAAAGAGCAGGCGGCGATCGATCGCGAGGCGCGTGAAAACGTCCTCCGCGAAGTGATCAAGAAGAACCAGATTCCGGTCGCGGGCTCGCTCGTCGAGCGCTCGGTCGAGATGCAGTACCAGCGCCTCCGCCAGATGCTCGGCATGCAGCCGGATCGCAAGAACCCGACGGCGGGCCTCACGGATGACCTGCGCGAGAAGATGCGGCCGGCCGGCGCGGATGAAGTTCGCGGCCAGCTCGTGCTCGAAGCGATCGCCGACAAAGAAGGCGTGACGGTTACCGACGAGGAAATGGCGAAGCACATCGACACCACGGCGAAGGCGCGCAACATCGCGCCGGCGAAGCTGCGTGCCGAGTGGCAGCGCGATGGTCGCCTCGACAGCGTCAATTACTCGCTGCGCCAGGACAAGGTTCTCGACTTCCTCGTCACGAACGCGAAGGTGACGGAAGTCGAGAAGCTGACGCAACAAGGCCAGGCGCTCCCGGAAGCGCCTGCACATGGCGAAGAAGGTCACGTGCACGGCCCCGACTGCGATCACTGAATGTTGTGCGACGCGTACTGATCAACTTCGCGCACCCGGTGCTCGAACGGTCGCGCGTCAACCGCCACATGATCGAGGCGGTGCGTGATCTCGATGGCGTGACCATCAACGATCTGTACGAAGAGTATCCGGACATGGCGATCGACGTGACGCGCGAGCAGCAACTGCTCGACACGCACGATGCGGTCGTGTTCCAGCATCCGTTCTACTGGTACTCCGGTCCGGCGATCGTGAAGGAGTGGCAGGACCTCGTGCTCGAGCACGGCTGGGCCTATGGCGCGGGCGGGACGCACCTTCGCAACAAGCTCACGTTCAATGCGATCAGCGCCGGCGCACCGCATAGTGCGTACGGGCCGGGTGGCTACAACCGGTTCACGATCCGGCACCTGCTCGCGCCGTTCGAGCAGACCGCGCACTTGTGCGGGATGCAGTACATCGCGCCGTTCGTGGTGTTCGGATCGCTGAAGCTCGTCACGCACGCCGACATGCACACGAGCGCGGATGACTACCGCGCGATCATCACGGCGGTGCGCGACGAGATGTTCGACACGACGAAGGCGGGCCGTGCCGAAGTGCTGACGACGGACTTTGTTCGCAAGGAAGTCGCGTGATGACGTGGGGACGGTATCCAACTCGTCAAAGTAGCGTGCGTAAGTGCTTGATCCTGACGACAACGCAATCGGATGCGCGAACGAGGTTCCGCGGACTTGAGTCATCTACTTTGACGAATTGGATACCGTCCCCATGACGGACACGATCCTCGCCCAGGCGCTGACCTACTTGGTCGCCGCGGTGTTCTTCGTCCCGATCTGCAAGCGGCTCGGCGTGGGCGCGGTGCTCGGCTACTTGATCGCGGGCGTCGTGATCGGGCCGTGGGTGTTCGGTCTCGTCGGTGGCGAAGGCCACGGCGTGATGCGGTTTGCCGAGTTCGGCGTCGTGATGATGTTGTTCGTCGTCGGTCTCGAGCTTCGCCCGGCGCTGTTATGGCAATTGAAGCGGCCGATCCTCGGCTTGGGTGGCCTGCAGGTCGCGGGCACCACGCTCGTCGTCGCCGGCGCCGCGATCGCGTTGGGCCAGACCTGGAAGGCGGGCATCGCGATCGGTTGCATCGCGGCGATGTCGTCGACGGCGATCGTGCTCGCCACGCTCACCGAACGAAACTTGCTGAAGACCGGCGGTGGCCAAGCCGCGTTCTCGGTCCTCCTGTTCCAAGACATCTCGGTCATTCCGATCCTCGCGATCTTTCCGCTGTTGGGTGTCGCGAACGAGATCCAACAGGTCACCGACGTCACGTCGGAGAGCGGTCGCCCCGCGTGGTTGAGCGGCATCTTCGTGATCGGTGCGGTCGCGCTCGTGGTGTTGATCGGTCGGTTCGCGATCCGGCCGCTGTTTCGATTCCTCGCCGAAGCCAAGTTGCGCGAGTCGTTCATCGCGGCGGCACTGATGATCGTCGTCGGCATCGCGTTCCTGATGGAGCTCGTCGGACTGTCGCCCGCGCTCGGCACGTTCCTCGCGGGCGTGGTGCTCGCCGATAGCGAATATCGTCACGAGCTCGAGACCGATGTCGAACCGTTCAAGGGCCTGCTGCTCGGTCTGTTCTTCATCTCCGTCGGAGCGCAGATCGATTTCGGGCTGATCGCGAGCCGTCCGCTCGTCATCATCGGCGTGGTCCTCGCGACGATGGTCGGCAAGTTGATCGTGATGCACGTGCTCGGGCGGATCTTCGGCTTGGATCGCCCGGCGCGCTGGCTGCTCGCAATTTCGCTCGCACAGATCGGCGAGTTCGCGTTCGTGCTGCTGTCGTTCACGATCCAGCAACGGATCCTGCCGCCCGATACCGCGAACCTCCTGACCGCGTGTGTCGCGATCTCGATGGTGCTGACGCCGCCGCTGTTCATCTTGCTCGAGCGCGTGGTGTTGCCACGCGTCACCGACGACACCGCCGACAAGCCGAAGCAGGACGAGATCGCGCAACAGGACGTCCCGGTCGTGATCGCGGGCTACGGCCGGTTCGGTCAGATGGTCGGCCGCATCCTGCGCGCGAACGGGATCGAGATGACGATCCTCGATCTCGATCCGGAGATGACCGAGATCGTCGGCCGGCTCGGCATCAAGGTCTATTACGGCGATGCCTCGCGCATCGATCTGTTGGAGGCCGCCGGCTGCGCGAAGGCGAAGCTGTTCGTGCTGTGCGTCGACGATAAAGATCAAGCCACGCAGATCGCGCGGCAGGTTCGCGAGCACTTCCCGAACCTCGAGATCATCGCGCGCTGTCGTGACCGGCCGCACTATTGGGAGATGCGCGCGCTCGGCGTCCGGCACGTGTTCCGAGAAACTTTCGGATCCGCGTACGAATCGGGGATCTGCGCGCTCGAATCGCTCGGCTATCGCAAGCACACGGCGCTGCGCCTCGCGCGTAAGTGGCGCGATCACGAGGAGCGGCTCCTCGAAGAGCTCGGCGAAGTCTGGGGCTCGGGCGATCGCGATAGCTATTTCGCGCGTCAACGCAATGGCTTGGTCGAGGCGGAGCGCCTGATGCGCGCCGAAGATCCGACCGTGTTCGTCTCGCGCGATGCGGGCTGGGATAACGAGTCATTGCGGGGAGATCCGGAACCCGATGAAGTTGCCTCGGAGTCGTAATTAGAAATGCCGCCGCGGGCGCGTTACGGTAGCGGGATGAGCGGAGTGCCGCTGGAAACCGATGCGACGTTGCCGGGGGCGAGTGGTCCGCACCCGACGATGGCGCAGCTACGCGATCCGAGCGTGCCGCACATCCACGATCACCTCGCGCAATGTTCGATGTGTCGCTCGGTCGTGGCCGCGAATGCCGATGACGAGCAGGTGATTCCGCTCGAGCTGCCGAAGGGCCTCGTCAGCGAAGATGCGTTTCGGTGGCCCGCGGATCCGATCGCGCGCGGTGGCATGGCGCAGATCTTCGCGGGCGATGACAAGCGACTCGGCCGCACGGTGATCCTGAAGGCGCCGCGTGAAGATGAAGGCCTGCCCGCGGGCATGGTCGAGATGTTCCAGCAGCGCGTGACGGCGGAAGCGCGCGTGCTCGCGAAGCTGCAGCATCCCGGCATCGTCAAGATCTACGAGCTCGGCAAGTCGACGGTCGGCTGGCCGTTCTGCGTGCTCGAACGCGTCGAAGGCGTGTCGTTGCGCGATCGGCTCGACGAGTTGGCGGAGCTCGAAGAATCCGACAAGCAGCCGCGCACGCGCGAACGGCTCGAGCTGTTGTCGAACCTGACGGCGATCGCGGAGGCGCTCGCGTATGCGCACGAGCGGCGCGTCGTGCATCGCGATGTCACGCCGAACAACATCCTGCTCGGCAAGCGCGGTGAAGCCACGTTGATCGATTGGGGCATCGCGCGCGATCTCGATGCGCCGGGTGCGATCGAACCGAAGCTGACCGAACAAGACGCGTCGATGAGTGGCCGGATGGTCACGATCAGCGCGGGCACGCCGCCGTACATGCCGCTCGAACAGAGTCAGGGCCGGCGCGCGGATCCGTCGTTCGATGTCTATTCGTTCGGCATCACGTTGTACGAAACGGTTTCGGGGCGCACGCCGTTCGATTGGAAACCGGCGCGATCGGCGGGTGGCAAGACCGCGCAGATCGATGCGTTCCTCGCGTGGTTGCAAAGCGAGGATCCGATTCCGGAGGCGATGCCGAAGGATCGCGAGCTGTCGGGAATCATCGCGAAGGCGATGGCGAAAGAGCCGGCGGATCGATTCACGTCCGACGAGCTGGTGCGCGCGCTCAAGCAGTACCTCACCGGCGATCTGGTGTTCTCGCATCGCTATTCGCTGACGGGCCGATTGGCGCGATGGGCGTCGCGGCATCGCGCGATCACCGTGAGTGCGATGTTCCTCGTCGCCGGCGCGATCGCCGGTGCGCTGGCGTGGGCGCAGATCAGCCGGCAGGCACGCGAAGAAGCCGAGTTGCGTGCGCTCGCGTCGGCGGCGCAAACCGATGCGTCGGAAAAAGGCCGCGCCGCGGATGAAGCCACGCGTGAAGCGGATGCCGCGAAGGGGCGCGCGGAAGAAGCGGAACGTCAGGGCAAGGATGCGCAGGCGTTGAAGCAAGAAGCCGATCGCAAGCGTCACGCCGCCGATGACATGCGGAGGCAAGCCGAAGCCGCAGCGACGCAGGCGAAGGGCACGGCGGACGAAGCGCTCAAGCGATTCGAGCAGGCGATGCACGATAAAGAAGATGCCGAGCACGTTCGCGATGGCGCGCTCGCGTCGGCGCAGACGGCGGAGCACGAGCGCGATGCGGCGACCGCGTCGAAGACCGCCGCCGAAAAGGAGCGCGATGCAGCGCGGGCCTCGCGCGATGCCGCCGATAAGGAACGTGATGCGGCGCGTGCGGAGAAGGTCGCGGCGGATGCCGATCGCGATGCGGCGCGTGCTGGTCGCGATGCCGCCGACAAGGAACGCGATGCGGCGCGTGCGTCGCAAACCGCGGCCGAGAAGGAACGCGATGCGGCGATCGCGGCGCGTCAGTTGCTCGAGAAGAAGTTGGCGGAGCTCACGGGCTCGCACGAACCGGCGCCCGTGAAAGACAAAGATCCGGTCACGCAGCCGGCGCCGTAACGCGCCGTCCGCCGGAATCCGGCCAAACGTGGCCGAGGTTCGGACAAATCGGACACGCGCGATCGAGATCTCGTGGGCTTACGCGGGCACGCAAAATGAACCTGTCGCTCCCGTATGAGCGACGATAAAGTCCCCGACGTGGCGCCCCGCACGAACGTGAGCGAGCTCGAGATCGCGCTGCAGAACCATCCGACGAAGGACTATCTGCACGAGCATTTTCCGACGAAGGACTATCTCGATCAGAAGCTCAAAGAGGATCGTGCTTGGGCAGTGCAGGAGCTGTCCGCATTGGTGAACCAACGCTTTGCACAACAGACCGAGCTCCTGATCGCAGAGATCAAGAAGGCGGTTGGCGCCAACACCGAGATGCTACGCGCAGAGTTCCGAGTCATGAACGATCAGCTTCGAGCCGCGGTAGACCGCATTGACGACCATGAACATCGGTTGCGAAAGGTCGAAGGTTGAGCAAGTCACCGAAGCCAACTCGTGAGTACGAACGCGCGCGTGAGTGTCGAGATGAACGACAGATCGCGCTCGCGATCACGTATGGCGATCGCATACGTCTGATCAAGCGAATCCGATGGGAACGGCAGTTCGAGGTCAGGTTCAAGGCAAGGGTCGATGCGATCACCACGACATTGAACAAGCGATTTGAAAAACGATGGGGACAACTAACTCGGTAGCGCCGCCGCGGCGCGCTTGCCCTTCCACTGATCGACCGACATCCACTTCGAGCCCGCGATCACGATGTGATCGAGCGTACGGATCCCCAACATCGTCCCGAGCTGCGCCAACCGTGTGGTCAATTCCAGATCCTCCAGGCTCGGCGTGGGATCACCCGACGGATGGTTGTGAACGAACACGCACGCCGCCGCACTCATGCGGATCAACGGCCGGAATACCTCGCGCGGCTGGACCTCCACGGCCGACAACTGCCCGCGCGCGATCTCGAGCACCTCGACGAGCCGGTGCCGCGCATCCAACCCGAGCACGATAAACAGCTCCTGGTGCAGGTTGCACACGCGCGTGCGGACGTAGCGATGCACGTCCTCCGGACACGACAGCTCCGCCGACGTGTTCTCGTGATCGAGCGCACGACGCCCGAGCTCGAACGCCGCCGCCAGCTTTTCCGCCGCCGGCCGACCGACCAGCTTCACGAGCTCGTTCGGTGATGCGCGGGCCAGGTTGCCGAGCCCTCCGATCGTGGCTACGAGATCCGGTGTCCACCGGCGCGTGCCGATGAGGATCTGGAATAGGGTTTCATCCGAAACGGTTCCCGGACCGCACCTCCAAAACTGATCGCGCGGATGCATGAAGATCCAGCACAGCAAGTGATGAGCCAAACTCGGGATGAACGATGTCGATGAGTTGGCGAATCGCGGTGTCCGGTTTGTCCAGCCGGCGGACAGCATGTCCGAAGTTCGGATGCTAGGTTCGGACAGACGGATGGCCGACGATCGCACGCAAGCGCAAGACCCGTTGATCGGCGCGCAGCTCGGCGCGTACCGGATCGAGACGCTGATCGGGATCGGCGGCATGGGTCGCGTGTACAAGGCAGTGCAGCCGGCGATCGGTAGCCGCGTCGCGATCAAGGTGCTGTCGCGCGAGTGCACGGATCGCAAGGATCTGGTCGAGCGCTTCTTCGCGGAGGCGCGCGCGATCAACGTGGTGGCGCACGAGAGCATCGTGAACGTCCTCGATCTGTCCGAGCTGCCGGACGGCCGGCCGTACATCGTGATGGAGTTCCTCGACGGCGCGCCGCTGTCGAACGTGATCGAGACAGCGAAGGCCTCCGGCACGCCGCTACCGATCGGCACCGTCACGCGGCTCGCGACCGAGGTGTTGGATGCGCTCGGCGCCGCGCACGGCAAGGGCGTGATCCATCGCGACTTGAAGCCGGACAACATCTTCGTCACGCCGGCGGGCCGCGCGAAGGTGCTCGACTTCGGCATCGCGAAGCTCCAGCCCGAGCTCGGCGGTAAGAACACGCACACCGGCTCGTTGCTCGGAACGCCACCCTATATGTCGCCGGAGCAGGCAGCGGGCAGGGCGATCGATACGCGCGCGGATCTGTACGCGATGGGCATCATCTTGTTCGAGTGCCTGACGCTGCAGCGGCCGTTCGTCGCGGACGCGCTGTTTGATCTGCTGAAGAAACACATCGAGGAGCCGCCGCCATCGCCGCGGTCGATCCGGTCGGATATCCCGCTCGAGCTCGAGCAGGTGATCCTGACCGCGCTCGCGAAGTTTCCGGCGCAGCGGTTCGCGAATGCGCGTGCGATGAGCGCGGCGCTGCAACACGCGACGCAGAATCTCCCGCCCGAGCAATGGGCACCGCTCGCAGTCGCCTCGCAGCATGGTTCGGGCTCGCTCACGCCCCGCGCGAGTTGGTCGAATTCGGATCGCGGCGAGATGGCGATGGCGGCGACGCAAGCTCCGTCGGAAGCGCCGGGCGGCACGCTGACGCACACGCCGAGCAAGCCGCCCACGCAAACCTCGGGTCAGACCAGCAGCCCGCAGACGCTGTCGCCGCAGCGCAACCTCGGGCCGTGGATCGCGCTGTCGTCGTTGATCGCGGTCGCCGGTGTGATCGTCGGCATCGTGCTTCTGACCGGTAAAGACAAAGCGGAGAAATCGGTCGCGCAGGAGAATCCGTCGGTGCCGGGACCCGCGCCAATCACCGCGCCCGAGCCGCCAGAGCCGCCGGTCGTCGTCGTCGAAAAATCCGATTCGCCCGCGCCGACGAAGAAGCACGGGTCCGATGAAGACGCGGACGATGATGACGGTGAAGACGTCGACGATCAGATCGATCAAGCGCTCGCGCTCGCGGGCCAAGACATGCCGCCGGAAGCGAAGGCCGCGCTGAAGAAGTACGGTTCGTGGGCGAAGGTTCCGAAATCCGAGCGCAAGAAGCTCGGCATGCAGATCGCGTCGGCGATGACGGCGCAGACCGCGCAGATCCTCGACAACGTCGGCAAGAACTTGCAGAAGTCCGGCGCCGACATGAAGGCCGACGCCCTCGACAAACCCGTCGACATCGAGCTACCCGCGAGCTGGCAGGATGCCGATGCGACGATCACGTTCGGCTTCAAGATCGCACTGAAGACGCGCCCCGATGCAAAGCTCACGCGGATCGATCTCGACGGGCTCTACGCCGATGGCCACGTCGACAAAGAGATCAAGCTGCGCTTCGTCGAAGCCGGTAAGCCGTGCGGCATGTGGCTCGACTTCGAAGCGGACGGCGCGAAGATCCGGCCGATGCCGGACTCCTGCAAGGACGACGTTGCCGGCAAGCCGCACTGCACGGTGAAGCAGATGCTGAAGAAGTACAGCGCGCTTCATCCGACCGATAGCGGACCGTTCTCGGTCTACTTCGGCATCAACAAGGCAAAGCACTCGACTCGCTGGATGATCGCCAGCGAGGTGCTCCCCGACGATTGCTAGCCCTGGGGCTGCTGACCGAGCGCGCGGCGCAGCGTGGCCCACGCATCCGCGAGCTGCCACTCGGCGGTGATCAAGTTACCGCTCGCCGTGGTGACGGCCGTCTGCGCATCCGCGAGCTCGATCTGCGAGCCGAGGCCTTGCGCGTAACGCGCTTCCGCGAGCTTCAGCTGTGCTTGCGCCGCGGTGACCGCTTCCGTCGACGCATCGACGTTCGCGCGGTTCGAAACGATCTGCGCGCGGCTCGATTCGAGCGCCGAGGTCAGGCTCACGAGCAACGCATCACGCTGCGCGATCGCGTTCGTCACGTTCGCCGCCGCGATCCGCTTGTCCGCCGCGGCACGACCGCCATCCCACAGCGCCCACGACAGACCGAGCGACGCTTGCCACGTGGGCTGCGGATTCCAATCGTCTTCCGCCGGCGTCCACCCGATGCCCGCGCTCGCCGACAACACCGGACGGCGTTCGGCCGCCGCTGCGGTCAACGAGGCATCCGCGGCTTCGATCTCTTTATCGAGCTGCGTGATCTCGGGACGGAACTGACGCGCGACCTTCACAAGATCCGCGAGCTCCGGCGGCTGCGACGAATCCGCCGTGGGCCAGTTCGGATCGACGACCGGCTGGCGCGTGGGATCGACCCATCCGATCGCCGCGCGAAGATTCGCGAGCGCGACCGCTTCATTCGCCTGGGCCTGCGCGAGCGCTGACTTCGCGTTCGAGTCACGCGATTGCGCTTGCGCGACTTCGATCGGGTCTTTCGCTTGCGCTGCCACGAACCGCTTGGCCTGATCGAGGTGAGCATCCTCGCTCTTGACCGTGGCATCGGCGACGATCGTCAACCGCTTGCGCGCGAGCGCTTCGAGATACGCGATCTCGACATCGCGCCGGACGTCCAACGTAGACACCGTGATGCCTGCTTGCGATGCCGCCGCGTTCGCCTCGGCCGCATGCACGTTCGCCGCGGTCTGACCGAAATCGTAGATCTTCCAGGTCGCGTTCGCGCCGAGCGACGTGCCATAGGTGCCGTGGAAGAACCCACCGCACAACGTGGTCATCGACAGATCGCAGTAGCCGCGCTGCGTGGAACCCGCCGAGACGCCCGCCGACAGCGTGACGCTCGGATGTTCGGCAACGCGCGCCGAGTCGACGCGACCTTGCGCGGCCTCGAGCGATGCCCGCGCCTCGCGCAACGTGGGTTGCTGACTCTCGGCGATTTCGACCGCGCGCTTCATCGACAACACGAGCTTGCCGGGCACCGCGGTCTCTGCTGCCGTCACGTCGACGACGCCGGGCAACCACTGCGGCGAATCTGCCTGCGGTTGAGCAGGTGCATTCGGATCCGCGGGCGGCGTGGGCGCCGGGGCCGGAGCCGGTTGCGGGGGAGCAGGTTGCGCGGACGCGACCGAAGCTAGGGCACTTACCAATAGTCCAGATACAACGCGTTTCATGTCTCGTACCTCAGTGCGGTAATCGGGTCGAGCCGCGAAGCGCGGATCGCCGGATACAACCCGAACACGACGCCGACGCCACCTGCGACTGCAAATGCGATCGCCGCCGTCGTGGCCGGGAAAAATAGCTTCCAGCCATAGAAGCTAGCCATGTACTTCGCGAGGATCGCGCCGAAGCCCAATCCCAACACACCGCCGACCGCCGCGAGCACGAGCGATTCGACGAGGAATTGCGTCATCACGTCGAACGGCTTCGCGCCGACGGCCATGCGAATCCCGATCTCGCGGGTTCGCTCGATCACGCTGACGAGCATGATGTTCATGACGCCGATGCCACCGACGACGAGCGACATCGCCGCCACGATCGCGAGCAACGTGGCGATCTTCTCGGTCGACTTCTGCTGCGACATCGCGAACTCCGCGAGGTTGCGGATCTGGAAGTCATCATCCGCGCTCGCGCTCAGCTTGTGCCGCTCGCGAAGCAAGTCGGTGATCTGGGTCTCCGCTTTATCGATGTCCTTCTCGGATCCAACCGATACGAAGATCTGACCCTTCGAGATGTACTTGCCGACGCCGCGATCCATCTTCTGCAGATAGGTCTTCAGCGGGACGATGATCGTGTCGTCCTGATCCTGGCCCATGCCCGACTGACCCTTGGTCTCGAGGACGCCGATCACTTCGTACGGCTGACCGTTCACGCGAATCTGCTGACCGACCGGATTCGCGTTCGCGTACAACTGCGTGGCGACGGTCTGGCCGATCACGGCGATCTTCGCGCCACCGTTCGAGGCATCGTCGTCGAACAGCGCGCCGGACTTCGCGGCCCAGCTCTTGATCTGGAAGTAGGCCGGCTTGCAACCGACGACCGTGGTGTTCCAGTTCGCGTCATCGCTCGCGACCTGCACCTTGGTCTGCAGCACGGGCGTGACCCAGCGGATCGTCGAGACCTCGCCATTTTCGAGCGCGGCCTCGTCATCCCACGTCAGCGAGTAGCGCGAGCCTGCACCACCGGCGGCACCGAAGCTGCGTTGCGAGCCGTTCGTCACGATCAAGAGGTTCGTACCCATCGACCGGAACACGTCCGCGACCGCTTCTTTGGCGCCTTGGCCCGACGCGATCATCGCGATCACGGTGCCGATGCCGAAGATGATGCCGAGCATCGTCAACATCGAGCGGACCTTGTTACGCCACAACGCGCGGAACGCGAGCTTGAGGGTGGTGAAGATCTTCATGACGCTGCCTTGATCGGTTCTTGCGTCTTGTCCTCGATGATCTCGCCATCGCGCAGGTGGATCACGCGCCGCGCGTACGCCGCGATATCCGGTTCGTGCGTCACCAGTACGACCGTGATGCCCTGATCGACCAGGCCCTGCAGGATCGCCATCACTTCATACGAGGTCTTGGTATCGAGGTTACCCGTGGGCTCGTCGGCCATGATGATCGGCGCCTCGCACACGAGCGCTCGCGCGATCGCCACGCGCTGTTGCTGACCACCCGAGAGCTGCGAGCTGTGGTGGTGCTCGCGACCGATCAGGTTCACGCGTTCGAGCGCATGCATCGCGCGCTTGCGGCGCTCCTTGCCGGAGATGCCCTGATAGATCAGCGGCATCTCGACGTTCTCGAGGGCACTCGTGCGCGAGAGCAGATTGAAGCTCTGGAACACGAACCCGATCATCTTGCCGCGCACGTCGGCCAGCTCCGAGCGCGACAGCCGCGCCACGTCCTTGCCGTCGAGCTTGTACGAGCCGCGCGTTGGCTGATCGAGGCAGCCCATGATGTTCATCATCGTGGACTTGCCCGAGCCGGATTGGCCCATGATCGCGATCGAGGCACCGCGCTCGATCGTCAGATCGACGCCGTGCAACGCGTGGACGAGGTTGTCGCCCATCACGTACGTGCGCTCGATCCCGACCATCTCGATCAGCGGCGCCATTAGAACGCACCCATCTTGCGCTGTTGCGTGGGCAGGCCCTGGATCTCGGTGATCAGCTGGTCGCCCGGTTCGACGTCGCCCTCGAGCAACTGCGTCGACGAGCCATCGGTGAGGCCGAGCTTCACGCGCACCATCTTCGGCTTCCCGTCGACGAGCTTGAACAGCATCTTGCGATCCTGATCCTTGCCGCCACCCGGACCGCCGGCGCCGGGAGGTCCGCCCATGCCACCACCGCCACCACCCATCATGCCGCCCATGCCGCCGCCGCCCGAGCCTGCGCCCGAGCCATCGCGACGATGATGTCCCGATCCGGAACCACCACCCGGACGACCGTACTTCTCCATCAGCGCTTGGATCTGCTCGCGCGTCGGCTTGAACCGGAGCGCGCTGTTCGGAATCTTCACGACGTCATCGACCTTCTGGAGCACGAACGTGACGTTCGCCGTCATGCCCGGGCGCAGCAGGTGCTCGTGGTTGTCGACGTCGATCACCGCGTCGTACGTCACGACACCGCTCGTCGTCGTCGGCGAGTTACGCACCTGGCGCACGGTGCCTTCGAACATCTTGCCGGGATACGCGTCGACCGAGAACGTCGACTTCATGCCATCCGCCAACCGACCGACGTCACCCTCGGCGACCGCCGTATCGATCTGCATGACCGAGAGATCCGCCGCGATCGTGAACAGCGTCGGCGCCGAGAACGAGCTCTGCACGGTCTGGCCGATGTCGTACGACCGAGTCAGCACCACGCCATCGATCGGCGAATAGATCGTGGCGTACGACAGGTCCGTCTTTGCCTGCACGAGGTTCGCGTACGCTTGCGACACGCTCGCCTTCGCCGCCGCGAGCGCTGCCTTCGCCGTGTTCATCGTCAGCTCGTACGTCTCGACCGTGGTCGCCGCGACGAGCGATTGATCCTGGAGACCCTTCTGGCGCGCGTACTGGCGATTGCCATCGTTCAGCGCGACTTCCGCCTTCTTCTCGTTCGCGACCGCGAGGTCATAGGCCGCCTGTTGTTGATCGACTTCCGCCTTCAACAGCGACTCGTCGAGCTTCGCGAGGATCTGGCCCTTCTTCACCGTATCGTTGAAGTCCGCGTGCAGCTCGATCACGCGACCGTTGACCTGCGCGCCGACCTGCACCGTGGTGCGTGCCGACAACGTGCCCGCGGCCGTGACCTGCGCCGCGATCGTTCCCTTTGTCACGTTGACCGTCGAGAACGTGATCTCGGGCGTGCCCGCTTCCCACGGCTTCTTGATCCACAGCACCGCCGTGGCCGCGGCGATCAGAGCGATGACGATGACACGTGGAATCCACCGGCTGACCTTCGGACTCATAGAGCACCCTCCTCGACGTACGGGATCTCCAGCCGAGCAGTGGTGCCCTGGCCGAGCTTCGATGCGAGCTTCACGTCACCGCCGTGGGCACGAGCGATCCGGCGTGCGAGTGCGAGGCCGAGGCCCACGCCACCGGTCTTGCGATTGCGCGACAGATCCGAGCGCCAGAACGGCGTGCCCGCGCGCTCGAGATCCTCGGCCGACATGCCGATGCCTTTGTCGACGACCGAGAACATGATCGATTTTCCGTTCGGCACGATCTGGAGACTCACGGGCGCATCCGAGTATTTCGCCGCGTTATCTAGCAGGTTATCGAGCGCGCGCCGTAAGAGGACGGGGTCACAATCGATGGAATGCTCGGTTCCCTTGAGATCACGTTCTAATTTGCGGCCCGGATGCCGGTTCTCGAACCGCGAAATCGCGTGGTTCGCCAGTTGGTCCACCGATGTTTCAGAACGATTCAGCTTCGAATCGCCCGCGTCGAGCCTTGCCGTGGTGAGGATGTCGTTGATGAGCTGATCGATCTCGTCGAGATCGGTGCCGACGTCCGCGAGCACGTCCCGTGCCCCTTCGGGATCCTCCACCGCGAGCTCGAGCGCGACGCGAATCCGTGCGAGCGGCGTGCGGAGCTCGTGCGACACGTCCGCCATCAACTGGCGCTGCGACGAGATCAACGCCGACGTGCGATCCGCCATGTCGTCGAACGCGCGACCGACATCGCCGAGCTCGTCATCCGTGTTCACCTTCGAGCGCGCTTCGGTGTCACCACCGCCGAACGACCGCGCGGCAAGCGCGAGATCTTCGAGCGGGCGGACCAACCGTCGCGAGAACCAGATCGATGCACCCGCGACGACGATCAACACGCCCGCCGACAACGGCAGGAACCAACCCCACGGAAAGCCGTTCGAGGCCGGGACGTACACGCCGAGCATGGTGCCGTCGTCGTTGCGCACGACGATCCGTCGGTACGACAGCGTCCATTTGTCGTCGTCCGACAGATCCGCGATCTCGGCCGTCGTGGGTTTATCGAGCGGCGGCTCGACCGTCGAGCGGATCAGGTTGCCCTTCGTATCGTAGAGCGAGAGGCCGCCCTTCAAGCGATGCGACAAGCGCTCCATGCGCTCCGCGAGATCGGCGGGCGTGCGCGTCGAGTAGCGATCGACCATGTTCTGGACGAGCGCGGCCTGCGGCTCGAGATAGCGCGGCGTGCCGACGAAGCGCGGCAGGTAGATCATCGCGATGATCACGGCGATCGAGATCACCGCGGTCAGCGCGTAGACGCGGATGACGAGGACGCCGCGACGCATGACTCAGGCATCGCCTCCGCGGCGGAGATCCGCGAGCAAGTAGCCGGCGCCACGCACGGTCTTCAGGATCTTGGGATTGCGCGAGTCATCGCCGAGCTTCGCGCGCAGGCGGCTCACGTGGACATCGATCGAGCGATCGAACGAGAGGTCCGCGCTGCCCTTCGCGAGATCGAGCAATTGTTCGCGCGACAGGACCTTGCCGGGCCGTTGCGCAAGCGCACGCAGGATCGAGAACTCGTATGCGGTGACATCGACGGTGTTGCCGTCGAGCGAGACCGTCATCTTCGCGGGATCGAGGATCAACCCGCCGACCGAGATCGTGTCCTGCGTGGGACCGGCTTGGCCGCGCACGCGCCGGACGTTCGCGCGAATGCGAGCGAGCAGCTCGCGCGGCGAGAACGGCTTGGTCACGTAGTCATCGGCGCCGACTTCGAGGCCGAGCACGCGATCGGCTTCTTCACCGCGCGCGGTCACCATGATGATCGGCACGTCGATCCGGGTGCGCAGCTCGCGGCACACTTCGATGCCATCGCGGCCGGGCAACATGAGGTCGAGCACGATGCAGTCGTATTGGCGGCGCAGCGCTTCGGCTTGGCCTTCGATACCGTCACCGGCGGATGTGACGAGCACGCCATGACCCTCCAGGTAGCGCGAGGTCAGTTGGGCGAGGCGGACGTCATCCTCGACGAGCAGGACTTTGATCGAGACCAAGTTTTCCGACACAGATGCACCTTAACCATCTGCGCATCGCACACGATGTCCCTAAACAGTTTGCAACGCGGTGCGACACACTTCGAAACTTAGGAATGCAGGAGTTTCGCGAGCGTACGCTCCAACACGTCGATGCGAAACGGCTTCGGTAAATAAGCGTCCGCGCGTACCGGACCGTGCCCGTCGCGGTCGAAGCCGGAGCACAGGATGATCGGCAGGTCGGGGCGTTTGGCCCGTAGCTGTTCGATCACATCGCGACCGTTCATCCGCGGCATCGTCATGTCGACCAGCACGGCATCGATCGGGTTCGCCGCGGCGAGTGCGAGGCCGGTCGTGCCATCGCGCGCGGTCAACGTGCCGTAGCCGAGATCCTCGATCATCCGCGCGACCACATCGCGCACGAGATCCTCGTCGTCGATCACGAGCACCACTTTGGTCGAGGCTTGCGGTGGTGGCGTGGGCGAACGACCGGGAATCATCGCCGCCGCGGGCCACAGCACCTGGAACCGCGCGCCGCGATTCGGGCCGGTGCGCAGGCGAAGACCGCCACCGTGCGCGCGCACGATACCGAGCACCGCCGCGAGGCCGATGCCGTGACCGTCGGGCTTCGTCGTGAAGAACGGTTCGAACACGTGGCGGCGCGTCTCGTCGTCCATGCCCGGGCCGTCGTCCTCGACCTCGAGCAACACGTACGCGCCGGCGGAGGCGAGCAAGATGTCGTCGCTCTCCGGCAGGCCATCGTGCTCGAGTAATTCGCCTTTGATCTCGATCGCGCCCTTGCGATCGCCGAGTGCGTCGCGCGCGTTCGTGATCAGGTTCAGTACGACTTGGCGGAACTGCGCCGGATCCGCGCGGACCGAGAGCTCGGCCGGAATCGCCGCCGCGATCGACAGCTCTTTCGGATGTTGCGGTGCCATGATCCGGAGCATCTCCTCGACGACCGTCGACGGAAACACGCGCGTAGTTCCCGCGCCGCCGCGCCCGGCGTACGTCAGCAGGTGATGCGTGAGCTCGGCGGCGCGCAGGCCGGCATCGCGAATGTTTTGCACGGCGACGCGACCTGGAAGTCCCGGTGCGAGATCGCGCAGCGCGAGATCCGCATTGCCGATCACCGCGACGAGCAGGTTGTTGAAGTCGTGCGCGAGCCCGCCCGCGAGCACGCCCAGCGATTGGGCGCGTTGCGCGTCGACGATTCGCCGCTCGAGCGCACGCGCCGCCGTGACGTCGATCGTGGTGCCGATCGCGCCGACGATCGCATCGCCCTGACGAAACGGCGAGACCGTGACCGCGAGCGACTTGCCGCGATATTCGGTGTCGTAGCTGCACACTTCGCCGGCGAGCGCGCGCGCGTGATACGGCACGGGATCGACGGAGCTCGGCTCGTGCGCGTGCATTCGTGCGAGCCGGAGATTCTTGAAGTTCGCGCGCGGATATCCGAGCACGTCCTCGACGGCGCCACCGACGCGCGAGATTCGCATGTCGGTATCGACGATCCAGTACATCGCCGGCATCTGCTGGACGACGAGGTCGAGGATCTTCGCCGTGCGTTCGAGCTCGTCGCGCTGCCGGACCTGCTCGGTGATGTCGAGGACCGTCGCATCGAACGACATCGTGCCGTCCGACATCTCGACCGCGTGCCCCCACAGTTGGACGTGGATGATCGCGCCGTCTTTTCGACGGAAATCGACCTCCACGCCCTTCAACAGCTTCGTATCGAAGTGATCGCGAAATAGCCGATCGCGACGTGCCGGATCCGCATGGATCTCGGTCGCGAGGTTCTTCGTCATCAGCTCGTCGACGGTGTAGCCGAGCACGCGCGCGAACGCCTCGTTGACATAGATGAACGATCCGTCGCGACGCGATCGATACGCGCCGATCGGCATGCGATCGACGAGTTGGTAGAGCTCCGGATCCGACACGCCCAGTTTCGGATGTTACAGGAGAAGCGCGTCTTCGATCTCGTCGAACGCGCCGGCCCGCCACCGGGCGAGCGGACTGCGGCCGGAGATCAGGTTGTCGGTCTCCGCGAGCACGGCCTTCAAATCGACGAGCCAGCAGTACGGATCGAACTTCGAGCGATGGCCGACTTCCTCGGGCAGCTCGTGCGGCGGCATCCACGCGGCCATCTTGTGCGTCTCGCCTTCGAGCAGCGAGCGAATCGCCACGTTCGCGAGCCGGCTGCCGATCAGGCGATCGAACGCCGACGGCCGACCACCGCGGACGACGTGACCGAGCACCGTCACCCGCGTCTCGATCGATGCGGGCTCGGCATCCGGCGTACGGGCTTTGAGCTTTTCGTCGACGAGCATCTTCAAGCGATCCGGCGCGACCTTCACGCCTTCGGCCTTGATGATGATCACGCGGCGACCGCGGCCGCGGCGATGCGGGCGCTTGCGGACGGTCATCACCGCGTCGACGATCTGATCGATGACATCGCCCTCGGTCTTGCCGCTTTCGGGGAACAGCGCCAGGTCGGCACCGACGGCGATCGCGCTCGTCATCGCGAGATAACCGCAATCGCGGCCCATCACCTCGACGATAAACGTCCGATCGTGCGCGGTCGCGGTATCGGCGATCTTGTCGCACGCCTCGACGATCGTGTTCATCGCGGTATCGACGCCGATGCACAGCCCGGTCATGCCGAGGTCGTTATCGATCGACGCAGGCACACCGATCACCTTGAGCGGGCGACCGGATCCGATCTCGTTCGGATCGGCGACGTGAATCGCCCCGGTCAACGAGCCGTTGCCACCGATGACGATCAGGCCATCGATCGCGTGGCGTGCGAGGATCTCGCGCGCACGATCGCGCACCGGTCGCTCGTGGAATTCCTTGCACCGCGCCGAGCCGAGGATCGTGCCGCCCTCGCGCAAGATGCCCGCGACATCGGAGGGCCCGAGCTCGACGAAGGCATCCTCGAGGAGGCCGCGATAGCCGCGCTCGATTCCGAGAATCTCCGCGCCGGCGCTGCGGCCGACGAGGGTTGCGGCGCGCACTGCCGCGTTCATGCCGGGAGCATCGCCACCGCTCGTGAGGATCGCGATCCGTTTCATATTCGTCCGATGCTACATTCGGCCGGCGATGGAAAGCGAGTCGGTCCGCGTCGAGCGCGAGGGTCCCGTGACCACGGTGATCCTGGATCGCCCGGGGGCTCGCAATGCGGTCGACCGTGAGACCGCTCAAAAGCTCGCGGATGCGTTCCGCGCGTTCGATGCTGATGACGCGGCGCGCGTCGCCGTCTTCGTCGGAGATCGCGGCACGTTCTGCGCGGGTGCGGATCTCAAGGGCTTCGCGGAAGGCCGGGGCAACCGGGTCGCGCCCGACGGTGACGGGCCGATGGGGCCATCACGGATGCTGCTGTCCAAGCCCGTGATCGCAGCGATCAGCGGGCACGCGGTCGCCGGTGGCCTCGAGCTCGCGTTGTGGTGCGATCTGCGCGTCGCCGAACAAAGTGCCGTGCTCGGCGTGTTCTGCCGTCGGTTCGGCGTCCCGTTGATCGATGGCGGCACGATCCGCCTGCCGCGGTTGATCGGCCTCTCGCGCGCGCTGGATCTGATCCTCACCGGGCGCGCGGTGAAATCCGACGAAGCGCTCGCGATCGGGCTCGTCAATCGCGTCGTTCCCGACGGCACCGCGCGGGCCGCCGCCGAACAACTCGCGCGCGAGCTCGCCGCGTTACCGCAAGCGGCGATGCGCGGCGATCGAATGAGTGCCTATCTCCAACACGATCTCGATCTCGCGGCCGCGCTCCAGCAAGAGCTCGAGCTCGGCGCGAAGGCGCTCGCCGAAGGTCTCGCGGGTGCGCAACGGTTCGCGGCGGGTGTCGGTCGCCACGGAGAAAAAGCATGAAGCTGGTGCTAGCGATGATCGCGGTGATGTTGTGTGCGTGCATCGTCAAGCAATTCTCGACGGGTCCGAAGCTCACGGGCACGTGTGCCGGCGCGTGCGATCACTACATCGAATGCAAGCCGGGACATCCGGAAGAGCTGCGGACGAAGTGCCAGACCGAATGCCCGGACGTGTTCTCCGACGAAGATTCGCTGCGCGGGTTCGAGTCGCTGTCGTGCAAGGACACGCTCGAGTACGTCGATGGCAACACGCCGCGGAGCGCCTCAGCTCCCCACACATGACGGCGTGAGCGGCATGCAGGTCGTGTTGCAGTAGCCGCTCTCGCACGAATCGCTATCGGTACACGCCATGCCGTTCGCCTTCTTCGCGAGGCAGTCGCCCTCGTCGGTATTGCAGTAGAGATCGTTCGCGCAGAAGTCGTCGCACATCGCGCCGACCTGATTCACCGCCTGGCACATGCCATCGATCGGCTGGCCGTTGTCGTCGACGTCCGCACCGACGCAGCCCTCGCTATTCGTGCACTCGGAGCTCTGTTGGCACGCGCCGGCATCGGCGACCTGTCCCGAGAAGATGTGCGTGCACGCATCGAGCGCCGCGGATCCGTCGGTGTCGCGGTATTCGCCGAACGCGCTGCACGATGCCGCGAGGAGCTCGTCGATGCACAGGCCGGCCATCACGGCGTCGTAGCCCAACCGGCCCTTCGCGATTTCCGCTTTGTAGTCGCCGAAGATCGCGGTCTCGATCGCGCCGAACTGCATCTCGCATTGCGCTTCGGTTTGGTTGCCGACTTCGGCGGCGGTGCAACACCGCGCCTGGCCTTCGCAGTACGCGTGCGTGAACAGGCCGGGCAGATCGTCGATGTCGACAGGACCGGTCGCCGATCCGGAGCCGCCACCGTCGGGATTCGGCGTGTCGCCTTTGCTGCCACCGCACGCGATCAGGAACACCAGCAGGAGAGTGCGCATGAGGGGCAGACTGCATGCGCGGCGAATGTGACTTACGAGCCGTTGCAGGTCGGGTTGGTGCCACACACGTTCGCGTTGCACGCGTTGCCAACGCATTCGGCGCCTTCGACGCAGGCCGAGCCGTCCGGCTTGCGGGCGACACAGGTGTTGGAGGCATCGTCGCAGTGGAGGTCGTTCGTGCACGACCCGTCGCAGGTGTCACCGACGGTGCTGTCGGGGATGCACGTCATCGGGTCGCCGTCGTCGCCGTCGGGATCGACGATGCAATCCGCGTTCGGCCCGCATTCCCAAAAGCTCTGGCACGTGCCGCCGCTGGCCACGTTGCCGGTGACCTCGTCATTGCACGCGGCGAGTGCCGGAACGATGTGCGAATTCAGGTAGCTGTTGAAGTCCGCGCACGACAGGTTCGCAAACGCGTTCAAGCAGGTCGTCGCCGGGCCTTCGTTGTAGGTCGCTTTGCCGGACGCGACGGACGAGTTCAGCGACGTGAATTGAGCCTGCTCGAGCATCAGATATTGGGCTTCGCACTGCGCTTCGGTCTGCGCGCTGCCGCAACACCGGATCGCGGCCGTGCAGAACGCCTTCGCGGTGGCCGCAGGGTAGTCGTCGAGCGAGATGCCGGAGCCGGCGCCGGTGCCATCGATCGTCGGCGAGCTGCCATCCGTCGGTGGCGTGGACGCGTGGTTGCTACCGCAGGCGACCAATGCTGCGAGCGCGAGATACTTCATCTCGAGCTAGACGCATGACTTCACGAATGTGACGGGATGCAGGTCATGTCCTGGAGACACGTGCCGTTGCACTGATTTCCCGCGCATTCGGCGCCGGTCACGCAGGTCGCCCCGTCGGGCTTCTTCGCCACGCACTGGTTCGTGCCCGCGTCGCAGTACAAATCGCCATAGCAGGAGAATCGGCAGCTCGCCCCGACGGTGGTTGCCGCGATGCACACCGTTGGTGCGTCGGCATCGGGCGACGCGGTGTCGCAGAACGCGTGATCGGCGCAGTCGTAGATGCTGCTGCACGGCTGACCTGCCGCGACCGTGCCGGTGAACACGTCCTGACACGCGGCGAGCGCCGCCGGCATCTGCTGCGCGTTGTACGCGTTGTAGTCGGTGCACGTGGCGTTCGTCATCGCGTCGAGACATGCCGTCGCGTTCGCATCGTTGTAGATGACGCGGCCGGCAGTCACGGACGCTTTCACCGCCGTCCAGCTCGCTTGCTCGTCTTGCAGCGTGAACGTTTCGCACTGATCGACGGTCTCGCTGGGAGGATCGTTCGGATTGCTGACGGGTTTGCAGCACCCGAGCCCCTGCGTGCAGGTCGCGATCGCAAACGCGCGCGCATAGTTATCGACCGCGATATCGCCGCTCGGTGTAGCCGTGTCGCCGCACGCGACGAGCATCATCAACGCGAAAACCTTCATCCACACTCCGGCGGGTCCTGACACGTGGTCTTGCAGAAGTTGCTCTCGCACTGCGCGGCGGCGGTGCACGTGGCTCCGTTCGCCTGGCGCGGCGTGCAGGTCTTCGACGTCGAATCGCAATACGACGTATCGCTGCACAACCCGGTGCAGGCTTGCCCGGCCGTCGGCAGCGCGGTGCATTGCCCGCTCGTCGTGTCGCACGGATAGAACGGCGAGCAGTCCGCGTTCGTGGTGCATGCGGCGCCGGCGAGGCCATCGGCGACGCACGTGCCCGCGCAATGCGTGCCGAGATCGCCACAGATATCGGTGCACGCTTCGCCCGTGTGCGGGATGTCTTGGCAGGTCCCCGGCGAGCCCACGCAGGCGAGGCCGTACTCGCAATCGGTGCTGTCGATGCAGGTGGTGCCCGCGGTGTAGAGCGGCACGCAGGTCTTCGTGTTGTCGCAGGTCAGACCTTCCGCACACGCGCGCGTGGCGCACGGCTCGCCCATGTTCGCCGGCGGCGATTCCGCGCGGCATTGCCCGACGCAACACGCATCCGGGCAGCTCTGCGCGATGCACGTGCCCGACTTGCAGGATTCGTTCGAGTAGCAATCGGTGTTGTCCTCGAGCGTCCCGCTGACGGCTTGCGTGCAGGCATCGGGGGTGACGCGCGATTCCTTCGCCGTCAGATCGCACGGCGCGTTCTTGATCGCGTTGATGCACTCGTTCGCTTTGTCGCTGTCGAAGTTGATCGTGCCGGCGGCGATTTCGGCCTCGAACGAGGCATCGTTCACGACGAAGAACTGCTGGCAGCTCGTGACGTCCGGGAACTCGTTGCAGCGCACGAGTTGCGCGCAGTTGGCATCGCGGAGCTGGCCTTCGTAGTCGCTGGGCGAGGTGCTCGAGCAGGCCGCGAACAAAACCAGGCACCCGACGAGTCTCATGCCTGTCACGATAACCCGCTATGCTCCGGCTGTGGTGACGCCTTCTGAAACGCCGCTGACTCTCGACGGGACCGTCGAGCGAATCGCGTTTCATAACGACGACAGCGCGTGGACTGTGGCGAAGCTCACGACGAAGGAGGGTGAGGTCACCATCGTCGGCAAGCTGCTCGGCGTCGATGAAGGGATGCCGCTGCGCCTGAAGGGGCAGTGGAAGGTCGATCGCAAATACGGCCGCCAGTTCGAAGTGACCGAGTACGAAATGATCACGCCGAAAACGCCGGCGGGGATCGAGAAGTTCCTCGGGTCGAAGAGCTTTGCCGGGATCGGGCCGAGCCTCGCGAAGCGGATCGTCGAGAAGTTCGGCGTCGAAACCCTCAACGTGATCGAGAAGACCCCGAATCGGCTGACCGAAGTGATCGGCATCGGCGGTCAGCGCGCGGCCACGATCGCGAAAGTGTTTTCGGAGCAGCGGGACATCCAGGACGTGATGGTGTTCTTGTACGGCGTCGGCGTGTCGGGCGCGTTCGCGGCGCGGATCGTCAAGCGCTACGGCAAGGACGCGGTGCGGGTCGTGAAGCAAAACCCGTATCGGCTCGCGCACGAGGTGTGGGGGATCGGGTTTCGCACGGCGGATTCGATCGCCGAAAAATTGGGCATGCAGCGCGATGCGCCGGAGCGGTTGGAGGCGGGCATCCTGCACGCGCTCGAAGCCTCGGTCGAAGACGGCAACATGCATCTTCCCGACGAGGAATTGCTCGCGCGCGCGACCGAGCTGCTCGCGATCGCCGCCGAGCTCTTGCCGTCGCGGTTGGCCGCGCTCGAGGCGAGTGGCCTGATCGTGCGCGAGGTGCTCGGCGATCGCGGGCCGTGTTGTGAGCTACCGGAGCTCCACGATGCCGAGGTTGCGTGCGCGACGAAGTTGGTCGAGCTGATCGACTCGCACGCGAAGCCACTCGCGGTGGATGCGAGTGCGGCGATTCACGCGTTCGAGAACATCACGGGCATGCAGCTCGCGGCGCAACAGCGCGAAGCGGTCGAGGCCGCGCTGCGAGATACGGTCACCGTGATCACGGGTGGTCCCGGCGTCGGCAAGACCACGATCGTGAAGGCGATCGTCCACATCGCGGCGGTCGGCAAGCGCAGCGTGAAGCTCGCGGCACCCACGGGTCGCGCGGCGAAACGGTTGGCCGAAGCGACGGGCGTCGAGGCGATGACGATCCACCGGCTGCTCGAGTATCAGCCGCAAGAGGGTGGGTTTCAAAAGACAGGTGAAGACCCGCTGTCGGCGGACGTGCTGGTGATCGACGAGGCGTCGATGGTAGACGCGCTGCTGTTTCGCGCGTTGACGGATGCGGTGAAGCCGGGTGCGCAGCTGATCCTCGTCGGCGATGTCGATCAATTGCCGTCGGTCGGTGCCGGATCGGTGTTGAACGACGTGATCGCGTCGAAGGCAGTCACGGTGATCCGGTTGACCGAGATCTTTCGGCAGGCGGCGGCGTCGAAGATCGTGGTGTCGGCGCACAAGATCAATCACGGCGAGATGCCGGAGCTCGCGCCGCCGGAGCAGGGCAGCACGAGCGACTTCTACTTCATCAGCCGGGACGAGCCGGAGCACGCGCGGGATACGATCGTCGAGCTCGTCGCGCAGCGCATCCCGGCGCGGTTCGGGATGGATCCGCTCAAGGACATCCAGGTGCTGACGCCGATGCATCGCGGTGATCTCGGCACGCAGGTGATCAATCGCGCGTTGCAGGAGCGGCTGAATCCGTCGCAGGGGATGGATGTCACGCGCGGTGATCGCGTGTACCGGCGCAACGACAAGGTCATGCAGCTGAAGAACGATTACGACCGCGGCGTCTACAACGGCGACATCGGTGTGATCGAGGTCGTCGATCCGCAGGATGGCGGGATGCAGGTCGACTTCGATGGACGGATCGTGATGTACGCGAAGTCGGAGCTCGATCAGCTCGTGCACGCGTATGCGGTGAGCGTGCACAAGGCGCAGGGCAGCGAGTACAGCGCGGTCGTGATCCCGATCGTCACGCAGCACTTCATGATGCTGCAGCGCTCCCTCCTCTATACGGCGGTGACGCGCGGCAAGAAGTTGGTCGTGCTGGTAGGCAGTAAGCGCGCGATCCAAGTGGCCGTAACCAATGCGGACGCGCGCAAGCGATATACCTGGTTAGCCGAGCGAATTCGCCAACGTAGCGAGCGTTAGCAACCGCGGCACCGGCGTGCCGATACGAGTGCCATGAGGTTGGCACTGTTAGCACTCTTGGTGGCTGCGCCCGCGTTTGCGGAGCCGACGGTCGAGACGACGTTCACCGTGATCACGCAGCCGGAAGGCAAACCGCCGGTGATCGAGGCGACGCTCGTGGGCGCGCCGAAGACCACACCGGACAAGATCACGCTCAATGCCGTGACGAAGGCGGGCAAGGTCGCGGTCAAAGCGGACAAGGTTCGTTCGTTCGCGGAAGGCAAAGAGACGATCGCGATCGCGATCGTCGTCGATGGTGCAGAAGTGTGGATGGGCAACGATGATCTGCCGAGCACGGGCGATAGCTCGGGCAGTGGCAGCGGTGTCGAAGCCGGAAAATATCCGGGCGCGCTGAAGGTCCTCGGCCCCGCGCTCGACAAGCTCGATCTCGGAGCGAATTCGCCGGCGGGCTCGCAGGGCATGCTGATCACCTACGGCAAAGGAACTGCGACGAAGGTGCCGATGGGCGACTTGAAGCGCGTCAACGGTGGTGCGCTCGGCACGCAAAAGGACTACGCGGGACAAGGCAGCTCGGACATGGTGCAAGGCATCACGCTCGCGATGGCCGAGCTATCGAAGGTCGCGACGGCGCGCAAGGCGTTGATCGTGATCGGTGATGGTGAAGATACGAACAGCGTGACGGCGAAGCCGGCCCTTGCCGATTTGAAGCGGCTGGCCGCGACGCAAAATGTCGAGACCTACGCGATCCTCTTCACCAGCACGATCGCTGGCGAAGGCGGAATTTCGCTCACGGCGATGATTCCGAGCGCGCGGACGGTGCAGTCGGCCGAAGGCATTCCGACCGAGCTCGCGGCGATTACCGCGAAGATCGCGGATCGCTACTACGTGACGTTCGATGGCGCGACGTTGCCGTGGGACGGTCGCGATCACGAGCTGTCGATCAAGATCGATACGCTCGAGCTCGACGGCGCGGACACGACGATGACGCCGCGGTGGGAGCCGAAACAGCCGTGGCACTTTCCGTGGCTCGGCTCGTTCTTGGGCCTGCTCACGATCGGCTCGCTGACCGGTGCGGTGATCTGGGTGCGCAAGAAGCGCGCGGGCTCGCCGCTCGTGCCGGTGCTGCCGACGCCGGGCCAGGGCTATTACGCGCCCGTGATGCAGCCGGTCGCGCCGCCGGAGCCGAAGGTGCAGCTGAAGACGTCGATGATGAGCGCGCAGGCGAACGACGATGGGTTTCCGATCGTCGGTTGGCTCGTGCCGATGAACGGTTCGAATCAGTACCGCACGATGAAGCTGAAGCCCGGCCTGACGAAGATCGGAACTGGTGGCGCGAGCGACATCGTGGTCGACGATGGCTTCATGAGTACCGAACATTGCCAGATCACCAGCTCGCCGCAGGGCTTCGAGCTGCGCGATGCCGGCAGCACGAACGGTTGTTATGTAAACGAGAAGAAGGTCGCGAAAGAAGACCTGTTCGATAACGACGAGATCATGCTCGGCAAGACGAAGTTCAAGTTCAAGTCGATCAACTAGTCCTGTGATCCGCGCGGATCGCGTGGACCAGGTATGCGACTCGCGATCCTCGCACTGCTGTGCGTGACGCACACGACATTCGCGGACACCGAAACGTACTTCACGGTGCAACCGGGCAATCCGCCCGTGATCGAAGCGACCCTGATCGGTGCGCCGAAGACCACGCTCGACAAGATCTCGCTCGCGACGACAGGACCGGGCGGGACGAAGATCGTCGTCAAGCCCGACAAGGTCCGGCCGTACAACGAGGGTAAAGAAACGATCGCGATCGCGCTCGTGATCAACGGGCAGGAGATCTGGGTCGGCAACGACGACGTCGAGACCGACGACAACGCGAAGTATCCGGGCGTGCTGAAGAGTCTGTCGGCGGCGATCGACAAGCTCGACTTCGCGACGAACGCGCCGCCCGGATCGCTCGGGATGATCGTGTCGTATTCGCAAGGCACGGATCCGAAGTTGCCGATGGGCGACTTGAAGAAGCTGAACGGTGCCGCGCTCGGAACGCAGAAGGACTATCGGGGCAAGATCGGCACGGACATGGTGCAGGGCATCTCGTATGCGCTCGCCGAGTTGTCGAAGGTCGCGACGGCGCGCAAGGCGCTGATCGTCGTCGGTGATGGCAACGATACGAATGCCGAGACGGCACGGACGGCGCTCGCGGATCTGAAGCGGCAGGCGATCGCACAGCACGTCCAGATGTTCGCGATCATCTACAAGGATCAGATCTCGAGCGAGGCGTCGGTGATCACGAACATGATCCCGAACGCGAAGACGGTTAGCTCGAACGAGGGTGTCGCGAGCGAGCTCGACAACATCATCGTGCGGATGGCGGATCGCTACTACGTGACGTTCCCCGGGGCGACGCTACCGTGGGATGGCAAGGAGCACCCGCTCGCGATCACGGTCGATGCGACCGAGCTCGAGCCGCAAGACGTCGCGCTCGCGCCGAAGTGGGCTCCGCGTCAGGGCCGGCAGTTTCCCTGGCTGGCGATCCTGATTCCGATGTTCGTGCTCGGATGTATCGGGATCGTGATGTCGTTGCGAGGTCGGCGCGTGGCGATGCCGATGGTCCCGGTGTTGCCGACGCCGGGCCCGTTCGTGCCGGTCGTCGTAGCCGAGCCGGTGATGAAGCGCACGGCGATGATGAATTCGCAGGCGACCGATGATGGATTTCCCGTCGTCGGCTGGTTGGTGCCGATGAATGGCAACAGCGCGTTCCGGACCATGAAGTTGAAGCAAGGCCTGACGAAGATCGGGACCGGCGGCAGCTCGGATCTGGTGATCGACGACGGCTTCATGAGTACCGAGCATTGCCAGATCACGAGCTCGCCGCAGGGGTTCCAATTGAAGGACGGTGGGTCGACGAACGGCTGCTACGTGAACGACAAGAAGATCCACACCGCGCACGAATTGTTCGACAATGACGAGCTGTTGCTCGGCAAGACGCGGTTTCGGTTCAAGACCATCAATTGAGGGAGTGCAGATGAAGTTTTGGTTGTTGGTGTCACTCGCCGCGTGCTCGAGCGCACCGAAGAGCACTTCGAGCGCGGACGCATCGGTCGACGCACCCGCGATGGTGTCGCCGGCGTTGACCAGCCTCGGCGTCGATACGGCGAATCCGATCGCGTTCGATCCGGCGATCACCTCGTACGACACGACGGTCTCGCATCTCGTCCAGGCAGTTGCGGTGTCGGCTACCGCAGATCCGAGCGCCACGATCACGTTCGATGGTCAGGCGTCGAACGTCGTGCCGGTCTATGGCGTGTTGCCAGGCACGATCCAGGTCGAGTCGACCGTGGGCGAAGCCAAGGCGGACTACCTGATCACGGTCCATCCGTCGGCGGATCCGATCGCGCAGCGCGGAGATCTCCTGAACGGCATCCTGTTCGCGGGAGATCTCGATAACGCGGCGACGTTCTACTTCCCCGGCATGATCATGAGTGATCGCTCCACGGGTACGTGGACGCAGCAAGCGATCGACGTGAAGGCGAATGCCGCGGCGATCGACGGCGACACGCTCGCGATCCAGCTCGGTGATGGGACGATCGGGATGTATCAGCGAACGGATCGAAAATGGTTGGCGCAAGCCACGGTGACGCCGAGCGGTGCGACCAACCTCAACTTCGCGACGGTGGCACTTCGTGACGGGATGTTGTTCGTCGGAGATGTCGCCGACCAAAAGATCTACGTGTTCCAGAACCAGGCCGGGACGTGGACGCAAATCCAAATGCTCGTCGGCTCGCACACCGGTGCCGGCGATGGCTTCGGATCGGCGATCGCGTATGCCGGCGGAGTGCTCGTCGTCGGCGCCCCGAACGAAGGCGGCAACGGTGCGGCGTACGTGTGGCGATCGTCGGGAGGTACCTGGACCGAGACGGCGCACGTGCTCGCGCCCGCACCGTCGGCGGAGCAGTTCGGCGCGTCGATCGCCACCGACGGTGTGACGCTTGTCGTCGGTGCGCCCGCGAACGCGACACGCGGCACGAATGCGGGATGCGCATACGTATTCGCGGCCTCGAGTGGGACGTACACCACGACGATCACCGGTGCGAACACGATGGCGGGCGACCAATTCGGCTTCTCGGTCGCCGTGAACGGGGCGTACATCCTCGTCGGTGCTCCTGGCGAGCAGAGCTCGGTCGGCGGCACCAACTCGACGCCGGTCTATGGCACGCCGTTCGCGGGAGCGGCGTATCTGTTCGCACGCGATTCGGCCTGGGCGCAGGACTCGTACATCAAGCCGAACCACGTCCAGGAAGATCTGCAGGTCGGATGCGAAGTTGCGCTGACGCCGACGATGGCGTTGATCAGCGAAATGGGCGGCGTGCGTTCGTTCTATTGATGTCCTGTCCCGGGCACGCCTTGCGTGAACCTGGGTATGAGGACATCGCAGACGTTGCTGCACAGCGCGAAGCTCGCGTTCGACCGCGCCGGCAAGCGGTTGCACGTGATCGAGGCGGATGCGGTGGCGGTCGTCGATCTGGAGAAGTCGCAGACCGTGCGGATCGCCGAGGCGCATGCGCGGGCGGTGATCGGCTTCGATCAGGAGATCTGGATCGCGACGCGCGAAGACCGGCTCGTGCGCTACTCGCCGGCGGGTGACGCGATCGGTGCGTCGGCGGTGTTGCCGTTCGCGGATCCGGAAAGCTTTCTGGCCGCGCCGTGTGGTGCGCCGGCGGCGGTGTGGGGTGGCGTCGTGTTCGACGAGGCGCTCGTGCGATCGGAGCTCGTGGCCGAGCACACGCTGCCGCTCACGCATCGCCGTAACGTGACGGCGCGTGCCGGCAAGCTCGTGATGCCGGCGGGGATGGTGTGCGCGTTGCCGGCGGCGCTCGCGGGTGGTGCGGTGCTCGCGGATGGTCGCTCGGCGATGCTGGTGCTCGACGGTAAGCCGCGCCAGCTCGCGGTGTTGGCGATCGGCACGGCGACGATCGGTGCACGGATCGCGGCGCCGGCGGGGCTTTTGCGGCTCGCGAACGTCACGGGGCACGTGCTCGCGTTGCCGGATCCGCGCACGCTCGTCGTGTTGGAGCCGCGAGGGCAACGCGAGATCGCGACGATTCCGCTCGATCGCGACGTTCGCGACTTCGCGGTCGATCCGGTCGGCGAGCGGATCGCGGTGCGCGATGTCTCGGGTGGTGTCGAGCTGATGGAGGTGCGCGAGCTGATCCGGTGGGCGAGCGTGCCGAAACCGGCGGCGGCGATCGCGACGAGCACGATCGTGGCCGAAACCGATGGCGAGGCATGCACGTGGGAGCCGGTCGTGACCGAGGAGCTCGACGACGCCACCGACGAGCGCGTGGTGACGGTGCCGGATGCGCCGCTCGTCGCGTTCGTGCCGCGCGTCAACGCGGCTGTGTGCTCGCGGGGCGTGGTCCACGCGCAGTTGCAGCTCGAGCTGAAGCGCGTCGCGTTGTGGGCGCTGTACGCGATCGCGATCGGGTGGGATACGCGGCGGATCGGCTACGGCAACGAAGGCAAGCATCCGTACGAGCTCGAGGTCGCGGCGATCCTCGGGATGCATGCGGGGCACGCGACCGAGTACGTCGCGGCGGCGATCGACAAGGCGATGGAGCACGATGCCGTGATCGCGGCGGATGCGATGTATCGCGCGCCGAACACGCCGATCGGGAGGCTCGTCGTCGAGCTCGGGTTGAGTGATCGCGCGATCGACGTGTTGCTCGTGATCGCGGCGGGCTCGTTGTGGGGCGAGATCGCTCGGCTCTATGGCATCTTGGCGAACGACACGTCACGCGCGACGGTGACCGAGCTGGTCGTCCAGCAGGTGCTCGCGGGTCGGCACGATCGCCACGATGTCTCGGCGGAGCTCGATCCGTCGGCGCCGTTGATCCGGTTGGGATTGGTGCACGTGACCTCGCGGCACGCGCGACCGTTTGCCGAGCTCGAGGCCGAGCCGGTGGTGTTGGATCTCTTGCGTGGCAATCCCGTGCAGCTCGCGACGGGCATGGCGGTGCGACCGTCGACGCGCGGTTTGGAGAGCCTGGACCTTCCGGCGGGAGTGTTGATGACGGCGCTCGCGCAACTGGCGCGGCCGGCTTCGCGGGTCGTCGTGAGTGGGCGTCCGGGTAGTGGTCGCACCACGCTCCTCTCCGCGCTGGCGGCGCGTGCGGGTCGCGAGCTGTGCGTGATCGATGCGCTCGCGTTGCCGCGCACGATCGATGCGTTCGTGATCGCGCTGCGCTCGGCGTTGCGGTGTGCTCACCTCGCAGGTTACGTGCCGTGTGTCCTCCACCTCGACGAGGTCACGTTCGACGAGCGTGCCGGTCGTGATGTCGCGGCGGAGGTGCTGCGCGCGCATCCGGGGTGCGTGGCGTTCGTCGCGAATCCAGATTCGGCGATGCCGGTCGATGCCGGCCACGTGACGATCGCGCTCGCGCAACTCTCGGAGACGGAGCGGCGCGATGTGTGGGCGCGGGTCTGCACGGAGTCGGGCCTCACCGCGGATGTCGATGCGCTCGCGGCGCGCTATCGGATCGGACCGGCGACGATCCGTCGAGCGGCGGCCTCGGTCGAGGCGTGCGAGGACGCGACCGTGCAGCTCGATGCGTTCGTGCGGCAAACCCGCGATGCGCGGCTCTCGCAGTATGCGAAGCGGGTCGACCGGTTGGCGTCGTGGTCGAGCATCGTGTTGCCGCCGGATATCTTGGATTCGTTGCGCGAGCTGATCGCGCGCGTGCGCTATCGCAAGACCGTCTACGACACGTGGGGCATGGGCAAGGCGCTCGTGACGTCGCGCGGCCTCACGGCGCTGTTTCAAGGCGCGCCGGGGACAGGCAAGACGCTCGTCGCGGGTGTGATCGCGCGCGAGCTCGGCCTGGACCTCTATCAAGTCGATCTGTCGAAGGTGATGTCGAAGTGGATCGGTGAGACGGAGCGCAACCTGTCGCAGATCTTCGACGCGGCCGAGGACGGCCAGGTCGTGCTGTTGTTCGACGAGGCGGACTCGCTGTTCGCGAAACGTACGGAGGTTCGGTCGTCCAATGATCGCTACGCGAACCTCGAGGTGAACTACCTGCTGCAGCGTCTCGATCAGTTCGAAGGCATCGCGATCCTGACGACGAATGCCGGCACGTCGATCGATCACGCGGTGAAGCGGCGGATGTCGTTTCGATTGTCGTTCCCGTTTCCCGACGAGGAAACGCGAACGCAGTTGTGGCGCGCGCACTTGCCGCCGGAGTTGCCGATCGAAGGTCGATTGGAGCTCGACGTGCTGGCGCGCAAATATCAGTTATCGGGCGGCTACATCCGCAACGCGTGTACGCGTGCCGCGTTCTTGGCAGCGCAGCAGGCGTCGGCGTTGCAGCAGCATCACCTCGAGCGGGCGGTGGCGCTCGAATTCGCGGAGCTCGGCAAGTTGTCTACGAATGGAGCAATCGACTAATGGAACGCGAGTTATCACGTGCGCAAAAATCTTCGAACGATCACGATGACGAGCAGCACCGGCGGGGTGGCAAGCACAAGCCGTCGTCGGAGATGACTGCGCCGGAGCATCCGGTGGTCTCGGGCCTCGTCTCGCGCAAGGCCGATGGCAATGGTGTGCGCGATGGCGCGGAGGATGCGGTCGCGCGGGCGTCGAGCTCGTCCGGTATGTCGTTGCCCGGCACGCTGATGCGCAAGTTCGAGTCGTCGCTCGGCGCAGACTTGTCGAACGTGCGCGTGCACACGGGAGGCGAGTCGCAAGCGGCCGCGGGTGCCGTCGGTGCGAAGGCCTACACGGTCGGTCAGGACATTCACTTCGGTGCCGGTCAGTACGATCCGTCGAGTGGAGCGGGCGAGCACTTGTTGGCGCACGAGGTCGCGCATACGGTGCAGCAGCAAGGTGGGACGCCGACGCGGCAGAACAAGATGAACGTGTCGACGCCGTTCGATGCGGCGGAGTCCGAGGCGGATACCGCGGCCGATGCGATGGTGGCGGGTCGAAGTGCGTCGGTGACGTCGGCGGGTGGCGTTCAGCGAAAGAGCTGGGGAACGGATCCACAAGGCGAGGACCGAACCGATGCGGATGGGCAGGATGTGACGACGCCAAAGCCATTCGAGATGGGCGAATGGGTCGTCAATGATGATTCGGATCCGTCGTTCTCGGGCGAACAAGACTCGCACGAGACGGAAATTACCGAGCAGCAGAAGCGCGCTGCGCTCGACCAGGTAGCTCCGTCGTTGCCATCGGCGCTCAAGATCGCGATGCTCGGCCAGCTCCAACAGGAGCAGTCGGGCAAGAAGATTCAACAACAACGTTGGTGGAATCGAAGGCGGCGGATTCGAAGGCGTACGTGACGGACGTCTGGATCTCGACCCCATCTGCCTCGGGCGAAATTCGACACGCTCAAAGCAGCCGGCGTAGAGCTTCGCGATTGGGACCCTGCAGGAAAAAACATCCATTACGGGGTCTGGGACGGAAAGCCTGCCGGCACGATCCAGTGTCAGCTCGATCGCGACGCGAAGACCATCGTCGTCAAGATGAAGGGGCGCAGGCCCGCTTACAAATCGTTGATCGCGGGTGTGGCCGCCTTCGTTCGTCAGATCGAGCGTCGCATGAAAGCGCTCGAGGGTTGCGACAATCCGGAACTACGTCAGCTTGCCGAGGACGCGTTCTCGGGAGATCCGCATGCCTACGCCAAGGTAGTCGGCGAAAAGTTCGCGATCAAAACGAATGGCAAGAAGTCGTCCGTGCTGGCTTACAACACCAGCAAGAGCTACGAGAGCTCCGTCGAGAAGTCGATCGATAAGGTGGCCGCCGAGGAGCAGCAGGCTCCCTAGACGCGGACCGGATCGTCCGGCAGCTCGTTCTTGTCATCGGCGCTGCGCTTGAACACGTCGTGCAGCTCCGGCGCGAAGTTCGCGAGCGTCCGACCCACCGCGGCGGGACCTTGCGGGATCGCCTCGCGCATCGCCTGCGCCATGCTCGAGAGCCGCTTCTCGGTCAGGCCCTCGACGATGCCGACATCGCCGACGACTTCGACACAGCGAGCACGCACCGCGACGAACACGAGCATGCCCGTGCGCTGCGACGTGGTGTGCACGCCTTTCTCGACGAACAACGCACGCGCCGCTTCCGCGCAGTGCTGCTCGCGCAACCACATCGGCACGAGGAACCGATAGAGCGGCGGCACGTACTCGACGAGCAACATCGAGATCGCCGCGACCCCGAGCGGGAACGCGATCAGCGCCCACGGCGCCCAATCATTCAGCGCCGCGAACACGAGCGCCGTGACGAGCCCGACGAGCCCGACCACGACGTGCTGCGCGAGGAACAACCGCGCATGCGCACGCACCGCGACGACGACCTCGACGGACGAGTTGTCCTCGATCGCCTTGATCGCATCCTTGAACGCTTTGTCTCCGTCGGCACTGCCCCAGCTCACGCGAATTTCTCCAATAGCTCGACGAGCTGGCGAACGCCTGACTCGGGAAAGGCATTGTAGATCGATGCGCGCATGCCGCCGACCGATCGGTGCCCCCGAAGTCCGGAAAGGCCGCGTTGTTCGCACATCGCGATGAACTCATCTTCTTTCGCAGACGACGGCCCACGCCACGTGACGTTCATGTTCGAGCGCGAGCCCGGCTGCGCGTGCGCCTTCCATACCTTCGATGCGTCGAGGCAGTCGTAGAGCAGCTTCGCCTTGCGCGCGTTGCGCTCGGCCATCGCCGCGAGCCCGCCCTCGGCGAGGATCCACTTGCAGACCTCGCCGATCACGAAGATGCCGAACGTGTTCGGCGTGTTGTGGAGCGAGTTCTCGGCGATGTACGTGCGGTACTGCGAGAGCGGCGGCAGATCCTTCGAGCCGGTCGCCGCGAAGTCCTTGTTCACGATCACGAGCGAGACACCCGACGGCCCGAGGTTCTTTTGCGCACCCGCGTAGATCAGGCCGTGCCCAGCCAGCGGCAACGGCCGCGAAAAGATATCGCTCGAGGCATCGCACACAAGCGGCGCCGGCGACGGCGGTGGCGCGGCCCACTGCGTGCCGTAGATCGTCTCGTTGCTCGTGTAGTGCGCGTAGCGTGCGCCGGGCGTCCACGTGAATTGCGTCGGCGTGGTGGTGTAGGCCTCGTCGGCAGCGCACGCGATGTTCACGCCACCGACGCGCTTGGCCTCCTCGATCGCCTTCTTCGACCACACGCCGGTGTGGCAGTAGTCGGCCGTGCCGCCCACCAGGAAGTTCTCCGGCACCATCGCGAAGTGCTGCGTGGCCCCTGCGGTCACGAAGATCACGGCGTAGTCATCGCCGATGTTGCCGACCTCGCGAATCGCTTGCTCGGTCCGCTCGAGGACAAGGCCGAACGGGTTGCCGCGATGTGAATGTTCGAGGATGCCGATGCCCGAGTTGTCGAGATCCCAGATCGCGGCCTGCGCGGCACGCAATACGGGCTCGGGAAGCATCGCGGGGCCCGACGAGAAGTTCAGCTTCCGCACGGGCCCAACCCTACTTCAGCGGCGCTGAATTTCCTCGTGATAGAAGACCGTGATCGCGATGCAGTGGAACGCCTCGTCCGAGGACTGCGTCACCACCAGGTCCGTCACGTGCTTCGCCGGATTGTCCTTGATCCAGTTGGTGACCTTCTCACCCAACTGGTCTCGATCCGCGACCATCGTCGCCGAGAACACCTTCACCCCGTTGAACTTCACATCCTGGCGGAGAATAAGTTGTCCTGACTGATTCGCTTGGTTCGCGGACATCCGAACCCCAAGCTAACACACCGCCGGTGCCTCTGAATATTTACCGAGTCGATTCGACGCTATTCGTCGTCATCGAGCGCGCGGTCGAGCGCGTTTGCGAGGCGTTCTGCTTCCTGTGGTGACATGTTCGTTGGCGTGAACGCTTTTTCCGCCTGATCGACGAGCGCAACCATGCGAGCTTGCTCGACCGATAGGCCGGATGCGTCATTCGTGATCCACTCGTCGAGCTCTTCGGTCAGCCGCTTTTTCGGCGCCCTCAGCTCGGGCCCGGTCGCGGGGAGGCCTTGGGGCTTTCCACTGCGACGGTAGGAGATCGAACCGTAGGAAATTTCGAGGTCTCGACGGAACTCGACCATGTCCTGATAGCGCTTGTTCGGATCCTTTTGCATGGCCTTCAGGATCACGCCCTCGGCCTGCTCGGTGATTTCGCGGTGCGGGGCGAACTCGCGCGGCGACGGCGCCTGCGAGTGGATATGCATCGCGAGCACTTCGCTCGATTGCGGCGCCTCGAACGGGGGACGGCCGCACAGCATGTCGAACAGGATCACGCCGAGCGAATAGACATCCGCGCGATGATCCACGTCTTCGCCACGCGCTGCCTCGGGCGACATGTACTCGGGGGTACCGAACACCGCACCTTGGACGGTTTCGGCGAGCAATTCGTCCTGCACCAGGACCTTCGCGATCCCGAAGTCCAGGACCTTCACGAAGTCGTACGATTCTTCGCGCTCGGTGATCCACGAGTTGTCGGGGTTCATGCGAACCAAGTCGCGGCGACCGGGCCGCTTGATCAGCATGATGTTGTCCGGCTTGAGATCGCGATGGATCACGCCGACCGCATGCGCCGCATCGAGCGCAAGCGCGATCTGGTTCGCGATGTTCAGCGCGCGATGGAGCTCGACCGCGCCTTCTTTTTCGATCAGGTCCTCGAGCGATTTGCCCTCGAGGTATTCCATGACGAAGTAGACCGGGCCCTCGGGCAAAATCCCGAAGTCGGTGACGTCGACGATGTTCGGATGATTGATCGCCGTGGCCGCGCGCGCCTCGCGCAAGAAGCGGTGAATCGCTTCTTGATATCGCGCGAACTGCGGGTGCAGCACTTTCACCGCGACGGGCTTTTTGATGTAGACGTGCTCGCCCTGATAGACCGTGCCCATGCCACCGCGGCCGAGGATCTTGTCGAGGCGGTAGTTGCCGATGTTATGGCCGAGCCGCGCGATGTCCTCTTCTTCGACGAGCACGGCGCTGTCGTGGAGACAGAACCGTTCGCCGTCGGGGAATCGCGTGAAGCAACGGGGGCAAACTTTCAAGAGCTAGTACCTCGCCTGCATGAACAGTGAGAGGAAGCGGTTGTCGATCGGGCTCTGGGGATCCGGTGGCTTGACGTTCAACAGCGTGAACTCGAGCCCGAAGTCGAGCTTCTGGGTCGGCGAAGCTTCGATTCGGCCAGTTACCGGAATTTGAAAGGCGCCTGCCGCCGTATCGAAGTCGGGAATCCGCAACTGAGCGAATACGGTGATCGAGAGCTGCGGAATGGGGTTGGTGGCGAGGCCGATCGAGGGCTTCAGGTCCGGCTTCGCGCTGTTACCGACGACCTGCGTCGTGAACTGCGGGATCCCGGTCATGGTGCCATCGCCGGTCGGCTGGACGAGCACGTGATCGGTGGCTGCCGAGTTGAAGTCGATCGACATCAACGTTTGAAGTGCGACGAGCGCGATCTCCGGGCGGAATGCGTATCGGAATGGGAAGCCGATATCGATCGAGAACTGCATGTTGCCGGCGTCGAACTTGCCGTTCGGCAACGTGTCCACAACCTGGGTCGCGCTGACCGAGCCGTCCGCGTTGTGGCACATCTGATCCGTCGGATCGACGGTCTGCCCGGGGATGCGAGGCGGGTCGCAGAAATTGTCGTAGTTCGGAACCGCGTTGCGATGCAGGTTCGCCGCGATTCGGATGTCGAGCAGGTCGTAGGCGAGAGAGCCTTCGAAGCCGAAGTAAAATCCGAACTGCTTGAAGTTGTATGCGTCGGTGATGCCACCGATCAGCATGAAGTTGTCCTGGAGGCCGTACTCGCCCTCGAGGTTCACACCGAACGATTCGAACGCGCCCTTTGCCGACAAGTCCGTGCCGGCCGACAACCGCAGTTGGGTGATGCCCTTCGTGATCGTCAGCGGCCGCGAGTTCTCGCGGACCGGATATGTCTTGATCGTGTAGAGACCGCCCGCGGTCACCGGTGGCTGATCGGATCCATCGGCGCCCTCGTCGTCGTCGTCGTCGCCACCTCCGCCTTTGTCCGGCTTACCGCCGTCGTCGTCGTCGCCGCCACCGTCGTCGTCACCACCGCCGTCGTCGTCGCCTTTTGCGAACGCCGCATGCGTGTGCCAGCCGACGTAGCCAACGCCAAGAGCCATCACCAGCGCGGTGCGAACCACGCGCGAAAGTGGAGGAAGCCTCACCACGTCGGTGAAATGCTACAGCAAAACCAACGGCCGATCCGATTTCCCAGCGCCAATCGCGGCAGTGGCGAAATGTGACGCACTGCAGTTGATCGTTCGTGAATTTCGAGACCCGTCTGCTACCCCGAAAACGCAAAAAGGCCTGTCACGAGGACAGGCCTTTTCCGAATTCGACTGGCGGTGCCCTTCGGTCACGCGAGCCTTCGGCTCGCCCGCTTGCGCGGCGCCAGTCTCGCGATTTCGTCGGCTATCGCCTTCTCAATTGCAGCGAAGAATCCGGGAAGCGCTTACTTGCGCTTGCCCTTCTTGCCGCCCGCCTTCTTCGCGGGCGCCTTCTTCGCCGACTTCTTCGCGGCCGCCTTCTTCGGCGCCGCCTTCTTCGCAGCGCTCTTCTTCGCGCCGCCCTTACGCTTCGAGCCGCCAACTTGGCGCGCCGAGCGCTCGACGACGATGTCGTCGTTGTTGTCGCGCTTCACGTAGTACATGAAGTTGTTGTCGCGCTTGATGCCGACCTGGGCGAACACCTTCGCCTTGCCGCTCTTCGGCTGGTTCGGCTTCTTACGGGGCGAACCCCAGACGTCGCCGCCCTTGATGTAGAAGATGTAGTCCGTGTCGTACTTCACGCCAGTCTTCGAAACGATCTCACCCATGATTTGAAACCCTCCCTAGGGTAATTGCGGGTGACGTCACGCTACACGAACCGTCTGACGTCCGCTCCCGAAATCCTCGTCGAAGATCACTTTTTGATCATTTTTTCTCGACGGAGATCACTCCCATCGTCGTCGGCAGAGGGCCCCGAAATCGATCCCAGCCTGTGGACAAATCGATCTAAATCGTCGTCGGGAAACAGGAATTCCTCGACGGAGATCGTCCTGGATCAGCGGGTTTTCCGTCGAGCGGTCGAAATCGGCTCGCAGATCAAAACCTGGCTCTCCGCGGTTCCATCGAGCGGTCGCCACCCGAAATCACCATATCGCTCGACGACGCGGAATCCCGAGTACGCCACCAGCGCCTCGAGCTCCGCCGGGAAGTACTTCCGCTGGGACAATTTCACGATCCTTGTCGCCGACTTAGATCCATCTGCCGGTTCGTAGAACAACCGGATGTTCACGATCTGACCGACCGGGTCGTAGTCGTGATTCGTCGAGTAGAACATCGACTTCTTCGTCGACGGATCCGTGAACCGCGTCTTCGCCCATCGCTTGTTCGGATCGCGAGTCAGCCATGCGAGGTCCGGCATCTGGACATCGAACGCGAACACCCCGCCGGGCGCGAGATGCGCGGCCACCCGGCCCAAGCACGCCGCCAGCTCGCCTCTCGTATAAAGGTGCTCGAGCACGTTGAACGCCGCGATCGCGAGCCCGTACTTGCCGGCCACATCGAACGTACAGAGGTTCGCGTTCGCCGCCGTGATCCGCTTGGCCACCGCGGCGGGCGCATCCGCGATCCGCGCACGCAGTTTCTGCAGCATCGCCTCGCTCTGATCGATCCCGAACACGGTATGGCCGTCGCGCGCGAGCGGCAGCGTCACCCGTCCGGATCCACACCCGAGCTCGAGGATCGGCCCGGACCGGCGCTTCGCGAGCTCGCGGTACCACGTGACGTCTGCACGCCGGCGCCGATACTCGTAGTCGTAGAGCGCCGCATCGGCGTAGTGCTCGCGTGACCCCGCATCGACCAGGTCGTCGATCAGGTCAGCCGACAGTCTCGGCATTAATGACGGCGCCCGCCGCGCCGCCGCCGCCGGCGCTTCCGCGGTCGGTTCGGATCGTCGTCATCATCTTCGCCGGCCGACGCCGACGTCCCGTTGCCACCCTTGGCCACGGTCTCGGGCAGCACGGCCTCGTTGCCGGCCGCGCGTTCGAGCAACGTATAAAGGAGGACCGCATCGTCGATCAGGTCGCGGCCCCCGGCGAGCTCCGCCTGGATGCCCTTCTTCTTCGCGTTCGAGATCCGGCGCTGTGCGATCAACAGATAGCGGAGGCGCTCGCTATCGCGCCGCGTGACATGGAGCTGGGTGATCAACGGCTGTGACAGCTCGTTGACCGCATTCATGAGCGCGCCGCCCTTGGGCTCCGCATCATTGTAGAAGTAGACGAACGGAGCGAGCAGGGCGCCGAACGCGACCGCATTCGACGGATCGCGTGATTCGGCGACCAACACGTCGAGCTGGGTCAGCGCATCCCACGCGAGCGCCCGCCGCTTCGCGAGCTCCGCATCGCCGAGCCACGACAACTTCACCGACGACGCATGCGCCGCACGCGCCGGCGGATCGTCCGCCCACACGCGGTGCCACTCGCGCTCGTCCGCGTCGAGCTCCTCGTCCGATTCTTCGGCGGGCTCGGCCGGATCATCCGGATCGGTCTCCGCCGGATCTTCATCTTCGTATTCGACGCGCGCGATCGTCGAGCGCGGCACCGTATCCCCGAGCTTCGTCGCGTGAATCGGTGCGCCGTCGCCTTCGAGGAGGCCGGCGATGTACGGCGACAGCACGGCGAGCACGCCGGTCTCGACCATCAGCTCGAACGAGCGCCGCGCAGCACCACCGCGGAGGAGGCGATGCATCTCCTCGAGCAGGCGGGGCGGCGCGCACTTCGAGATCTCGTTGCGCCACCGGAGCAGCGCTTTCCACGTGGCCGGCTCGAAGCCGAAGTCCAACCGCGCGGCGAACTTGATCGCGCGCAGCATACGGACCGGATCCTCTTGGAACCGGATATCCGGATCGCCGATCGTGCGGACGAGCTTCGCCTCGAGGTCGATCAACCCGCCAACGTGGTCGATCACTTCCTCGCGCTCGACATCGTAGAACAGGCCGTTGATCGTGAAGTCGCGACGCTTCGCATCTTCCGATTCGGTGCCGAACACGTTGTCGCGACGGATCAGGAGATCGCGCTCGTCCTCGTCGCGCGGGTTCGCACGGAACGTCGCCGTCTCGATGATCTTCTGGTCGAAGAACACGTGCGCGAGACGAAACCGGCGCCCGATGATCCGCGAGTTGCGGAACGTCGCCTTCACTTCATTCGGTGTGGCGCTCGTCGCGACGTCGAAGTCTTTCGGTTTTCGACCGACGAGCAGGTCGCGCACACAGCCACCCACCAGATACGCCTTGTAGCCGGCGCGGGTCAGCTTTCGAACCACGCGGTCGGCATCGGGGTCGATGGCGGCGCGATCCAAAGACGGCATTGCTAAGACGAGCCGTAACACGGTCCGAAACCCGCTCGCAAGTCCGCATGGCGCCTGGCAGAAACACCGCCTACCCGAAGCTTCACTGATCGAAGACCGATCCATGCCTCAGGATCGGCCCTTCACGTCCGAATCACCTGCTCGTGAATGTTGAGGGCTTGATAGCGTCGGTGGTCGACTTTTCGTCGTTGCCCATGGGCGTCGTTGTTGCGGAGCTAGATGGCTCCGTCGCGGCGATCAATCCGGTGGCGGCTGCTGCGGGCTGGCCCGCGTCGGGGAAGATCTGGGCAACCTCGTCGCAGCTGGAGAGCGTGTGGCCCCGGTTGGCCACGGACGGTGGCGAGATGGACGTCGATGTCGACCTCCCGGCCGGCCGGCGCACCATCCGGTTCACCGCCGCCCTGCGGATCTTCGATGGCAACGGCTACGTCGTCGGCTATCTGACCGACCTCACGGATCGCTCGGACAATACGGAGCGGATCTCGCGCAAGGACTCGAACCAGATCCGGTTGGCCTCGAACGAGCGGTTGGAGAGCCTCGGCCTCGTCGCCGGTGGCGTTGCCCACGAGTTCAACAACCAGCTCGTCAGCGTGGTCTCCGAGGCAAGCATGCTGCGCGAGGACGAATCGCTCGGTCACGAGCCGCGCGAAGCCGTGGGTCGGATCGAAGCGGCCGCGCGCCGGATGACGCTCCTCACGAAGCAGCTCCTCGCGTTCGCGGGCCGCGGCCGGTTCGTGACCGCGCTGCTCGATCCCGACCAGCTCCTCGCGGATACCCGCCATCGCCTGATGCGGATGGTGCCGCCGACCGTCGTGCTCCAGGTCGAGCCTGGTGCGCCGGACATCGCGATCGAAGCGGATCGCGGCCTGCTCCGTCAGGTCATCCTCGATCTCGTCGAGAACTCTGTCGATGCCGTGCGCGGCGCCGGCACGATTCGCGTGATCACGTCCGTCCACGATGGTTCGTGGCAGCTCGTGATCGCCGACGACGGCATCGGCATGGATTCGCTCACGCTCAATCGCATGTTCGATCCGTTCTTCACGACGAAGACCGATCATCGCGGGCTCGGTCTCTCGGCCGTGCTCGGCATCGTGCGCCGGCTCGGTGGTGACATCACGGCTTCGTCGCAACCGAACCGCGGCACGACCGTGAAGGTCCAGCTGCCGATCGTGCTCGGTGCGCAGGCGCCGCGTCGCCGGACCACGTCCGAGCAGCCGCCGATGGAGAAGCTGACCGGGCTCAAGATCCTCGTCGCCGACGACGAACCGTCGGTGCGCCAGACGATCCAGCGGTTCCTCATCCGTCGCTCGGCGGTGCCGGTCATCGCGTGCGATGGCGCGGAGGCCGAGGAGCTGTTGCGCGCGCAGCACTTCGATGCGGTGTTGCTCGACGTGATGATGCCGAAGAAGACCGGCTACCAGCTGATCCCGATCGTCCGCGAGACCCAACCCGGGACACCGGTGATCCTCATGAGCGGTTACTCCGAGCAGCCCGATAGTGCCGAGCAGCCGGACGCGTTCATCGAGAAGCCATTCAACGTGTCGACGCTCGAAGGCACGATCCAAGCGGCGATGCGTGGCGACACGCGCGCCGGAACTGAATCGGACTAGGCCTTCTTCAAAAACTTCGCCGCGATCGTCTGCACGCCCTTCCCGGGGAACAGCACGGAGATCTTCGCAAGCGGGCCACGCCCGACCGTGACCTTGACGACGCCTTCGCCGAGCTGGACGTGCGTGACCTTGTCGCCCTCGCGAAAATCGTCGACGACCGCGGCCGGCTTGGCCTCCGCTTGCGGCTTCGGCGCGAAGCCCTTCGCACGAAGCAGCGCGTAGATCGCATCGGCTTCTTTACGGTGATCGGTCCAGATATGCGCGACTGCGCCGTAGGGCGTCTCGCCCTTCGCATCGACCGCATTGCCATCCGCACCACGCTCGAGCAACGTGCGCACGCCCTCGACATTTCCGCGCAGACACATGATGTGGAGCAGCGTGCGCTTGCTCGGATCCCGCCACGCGAGATCGACCGACGCCCACGCCTTTTCGATCAGCGTCTCGTCCTTGCTCTGGAGCAGCGACTCGAACACGTTGCCGTCGATGCCGCGCGCGAGCAGGAGCTCGAACGCGTGCTCGTGCGGTGCGCGATCGGCCGAGTACTTCATCTCCTCGTAGTGAAACATCACCGCATCCGCGAGCGCCCACGGCTTCGCGTGCGGGATCATCAGCTCGAGCAGCGGCGACACGACATGCAGGTCCTTCACCGTGTCGGGCGATGCCAAGCGCGCGACCGTCTCCGCATCGTTCGTCACGACCGCTTGCTCGAATTCGGACAGCACGCTCGGCGAGTACACGTCGACACTACGCAGCTCGCGATGCGCGTAGTGCGCGTGCGCGATCTGGAACAGCGCCTCGCGACCGAGCGCCTTGTACGCCGCGAACATCAACTCGCTACACACGCCACGATAGCCATCGTCATCGACCCAATGCAGGTCGTGCGCGACGAGCAACGCGAACCCGGGCTTGCCATCCGCGAGCTCGCGCCGCGCCTTCGCGATCCAGTTCTCCGCTTCGGCCGAGTGCTCCTCGTAGTGACGGATCCGGCCTTCCGGCTTGTAGAACTTGTCGCGAAACGGCGTCGGTGCCCGATAGCTCGGCACGTACGGCCCGAAGCCACCGCACGAATCCGCGCGTTGATTGACCGGCCCGATCTTCTCCTCGCGATACACCGCGAGCTCTTGCGCGAACGCCTCTTCGAGCCAGCCGATCACCGCGCCGAGATGCGAACCCTCGGGGTGACCGTGCGGGTTGTTGTAGATCCGATCGCGGAACGTTCCGAGCAGCGTGGGCTGATCCATGTACGTCCGCGCTTCGTCGCGCGCGTAGTTGTGAACGATCGTGCGCGGCAACTCGCCGGGCTCGTCGTACCAGAGCCCGTAGTGATTGCCGTCCCCGTTGCCGCTGAACACGGTCACCATCTCGGGCGGATCTTTGCGAAACCGTCCGTCGAGCCGCTCGTCGAGCCCGTACATCGGCTTGCGCTCGAGCTTGGCCGCCTGGAAGAATTCACCGACGCCCATCGGGCCCGTGCCGAACAGGTTCCACGCGTCGTCGCGCTCTTCGGGTTGCAGGCCGTTCCAGAACCCGATCGCGTACGCCAGGTGCTTCGGCATCCGCAGGTCGTAGATCGCGAGCATCTTGTCGTACGCGACCGGAAACGTCTCGATCGCTTCTGCGAGCGCCGCCCGACGCGCGGCCGCGACGTCCGGAGGATCCGTATGCGCGGGCACCCAATCGGGACGCGCGGTCGACTTCGCCAGGATCTTTCCGTCGAGGTACGCCTCGAGGTGTTTGCACACGCGATCTTCGATCGGCAGCTTTTGATTTCGCCAGGCGGGACACGAACAGCTGTACACGTCACCGTGTCGCTCGAGCGTGTAGTTGTTCCCGCTGCTGCCCTCGACGACGACTCGATCTCCGTCCTGAAGCTCCGGCATCACCTACTGTGTAGCCCGATTTTCCCCCACGGATCGAAGCTGGATGGCGTGTTCGCATCGAGATGCAGCTCGCTGTCGCCGATCAGCGCCTCGTAGCCCTGTGCCATCACCATCACGGTGTACGTGCCCGTCGGCACCAATTGCTTGAGGCGAACTTCACCTTGCGCGTTCGTGCGGCCCCACGCGATCGCCTGATCGTCGAGGCGATTGAGATCGATCGAGCTCGTCGACACGCCGGGGCGCAACACCATCACGAGCGCATCGCGCAGCGGCGTATCGGTCGCGTCGTCGACGACCTTCGTATAGATCCGCACGCCTTCGGTCGCGGCTTCGACAGAGGTGGGCGTGAGCTCGACCTCGGTATGATTTTCGAGCGGCGTCCAACCCGCCACCGCGTACGCGAGCAACTGCGAGGCAGCTTGCAGCGGTCGCACGAGCCCGACCTTGCCACCCGCGCGATACGCGGACGCGATGCCGACGAGCCGTCCGTGATCGTCGACGACGGGACCACCCGACGATCCCGACGAGATCGACGCGCGCGTCGAGATGTAGTCGCGCCCTTGCGTGCCATCGGGACCGGTCCAGCCTTCGACTTGGCCCTCGGTCAACGTGAGCCCACCGCCACCACGATCGGGATAGCCGAGGACCCACAGGCGTTCGCCGATCTGGACGTCTTGCTGACCCGCTTCGAGCAGCGTGGCCCAGATGCCACCGGACACCGGATTCCACGGCCGCCCGTCGAGATCGGTGTCGCACTTGATCAGCGCGAGATCGAGCGTGGGCTGGAGCTTCGACCGCGACGGCTTGCCCGCGCACTGCAACTGCGGCGCGCGATCGAGCGAGGCATAGCGCGCGACGATGAACAGGTCGTGCATCCGACCCTGTTGCGACGTGGGGTCTTGCAGCACGTGATAGTTCGTCAGGATCGAGCCGTCCTTACCGACGATCACGCCCGAGCCACCACCTCGCGCGCGCAACTTGCCGTCGACGAGATCCGCGACGATCACCATCACGGTCGAGTCGAACGCGCGCTCGACGCCGTTGGGATACTTGCGCGGTTCGAGCCGCGAGGTCTGCGGCACGAACGGCGTACCGGTTTGGGTTTGCGTGCGCAGCGACGGCGCGACGACCTCTTCGATTCGCTCGAGCTCGCTCGGTTGACCGAACAGCGTGACGACATAGATGTTGTCGCGATCGGTGGTCGCGTATTCGATCGCGCGATCGACGCGCGGCTCGTCCCCGAGATCCGCGACGTGCGCGTAGCGATACGCCGTGCGCAGCCAATCGTGACCGTCGATCGAGCGGACCGACGAATCGTCGAGCCGATAGAGCTCGCCCCACCGCGTGCGGCGCTCGAGCTCGAGCCACATCACGTTGTTCGACCAGTTCGGATGCTTGTCGATCAGCACCTCGATCTTCGCCGACGGGTTGATCGTCGACGTGAGCTCGACGTGATAGAGGCTGCCCTTCGGATCCGGCAACACCGGCGCACCACCACCCTCGGGCGAGCGCGCCATCCGCGGTGCCGGCACCGGCGTGGGCTCTGCGGGAAACCACGCCGTCGAGTGCTCGAACGACAGGCCGTGTTGCTCGAACGAGGTCACCGGCGGCGTCACCAGCCGTGCGTGGACGCGCCCCGCGATCACCATCACGACGAGCGCGAACAACAGCACGAGGCCATCGTGGCGCTGATACTGCGCGCGCAATTGCCCGAGGTCGGTCTTCGCACGCGAGCGCAACCGCGAGATCGCGGCGGCCGCGACGGCCACCGGATCGAAGTCTTCGTAGGCCTGCGCCGGCGGTTCTTCCGTCGAGGCCGGTGGCGCCGGCATCGGTGCGGCTTCGTCGACCACCGGTCGATCGGTGCGCGCGCGCGGATGACGTGGGCCACTCGTCTCCGGTGTGCCGCCGAGCGCCTTCACGATCCGATCGCGCGACAGCTTCACCGTGGTCAACGGATCGTCCTTCGCGCCGTCGTCGACGGGCGTGCTGGTTTCCGTCGGCTTACTCGATTCGTCCTGCGCGCGCTTCGCCGCCGTCGCTGCTTCGATCGCCGCACCCGCCGCCGCCGCTGCCGCGATCACGGCGCCGGACTCGCTGTGGATATCGACCATCTCGCTGACGATGATCGCGGCGTTCATCGCGGCCTGTTCCGGCGACGGCAACACCGGCGGCGCGGGCACCTGCTCGGGAACCGCACTCGGTTCCGGCGGGCCTTCCAGGTCTTTGTCGTCGGTCACGGCGTCTCCTTTGCTTTGAAAGGCGACTTCGCGAGCAAGCGCTGCGAGAAGTACCAGATGATCGCGAACACCACGGCCGCGCAGATCGCCGCGTAGAACACGCCGCGCCACGGATGGAGCGCGAGACCGCTCTGGATCACCGCGTTCTCGACGATCAGGAACTGGCCGTTCAACACGGCTGCGCCGACGAGCCCGAAGAACAACAGCAGGCTGCGCAAGAACGGCGGGCGTTGGCTGAACTTCGCGCGGCCCATAACGTAGCCGAGGAAGCCCGCGAACGATGCATGCGCGAGCGTGGTGACCACGGCCTGCGCCGCCGCCGTCGACAAGATCACGCTATGCGCTTGGCCCGACAGGCGGTGGTAGTTGACCCAGATCGCGAACCCGGTGCCGCACGCCATCATGTAGACGATGCCGTCCATCGGCTCGTCGAACTCGCGCGACGTGTAGATCGTGTAGCGGACGACCGCGTACTTGCAGACCTCCTGCGCGAGCCCGACGACGAAGACCGCGTAGATGATCCGGTCGAGCGACAGGCTCCCGAGCCCGTGGAGCTCCAAGCCAACCGGCGGCACCGCCTGGTACTGGACGAAGTCGGCGAGCGGCGCTGCGACCAACGCGCCGAGCACGGCTACGCCGGCCACGAGCTGCTTGGGCTCGGGCTCGTGGCGATCCATCAGATAGAAGAACGCCAGCCACAGCACCGCCGGGATGCCCGCAAACACGCCTGCGAGCAGGGGGCCCAGGTTCACCGGGTGATGGAGGCCGACGATCAATTCGGCCAGCCACGCGACGACGACGTAGCCCACGAGCCCCGCGATCAGCAGGAACTTCGTCCCCATGAGCACTCGGGCTCGTCGGAGCGACCAGCGGGCCTGGCGTTTCGCCATAAAAAAATTCTACGGCACCGCACCGTGGCGCACACCAAAACCGCCTTCTAGAATGCCGCCCAGCGTTATTTATGGCGAAAAAGACCGAAGAGCAGCTGCTCACCATGCACGAGCTCGCGACCTACCTGCACCTCGACGAGCAAACGGTGACGAAGCTGGTCCAGGCCGGGAAAATCCCGGCGCTGCAGGTCGACCGCCAATGGCGCTTCAAACGCGACCAGATCGACGCCTGGATCGAGGAGCAGCTCGTCGGGGATGACGAGAGTTTTGCCGACGTGCCGGACGGCATGAAGCTGCCGCTCGAAGACCTCCTGCCAGACCAATCGATCGTGACGAACCTACGCGCCACGAACCAGGTCGCGGTGATCGAGGAGCTCGCGGCGCGCGCGTACACGAACGGCTGGCTGACCGATAAGCCGTGGTTTGTCGGGGCGGTCGTCGAGCGCGAGTCGCTGGCGTCGACGGCGATGGAGGGTGGCGTCGCGTTCCTGCATACCCGCGCGAAAGACAAGGGCAAGATCGGCCGGCCGTTCATCGTCGTCGGGCGGTCATGGAGCGGTATCCCGTTCGGCGCGGCCGACGGCAGCCCCACGTATCTGTTCTTCCTGCTCGGCCTGAAGTACGACCGGCTGCACCTGCCGATCCTCGGCCGGTTGGCGCGGGCGCTGCGGAACCCGGCCACGATCGCGAAGTTGCGGTCGCTGAGCTCGCCGGACCAGATGCGTGCGCTGCTCCTCAAAGAGGATGCAAATGTGCGCGCCGGCACGCACGTCGATCACGTCCCCGAAGCGTTCAAGCCGAAACTGGACCGCACGCTGCGGTTGCGCGCGATCCGCCGGCTGCAGGCTGCCAAGGCGCCGGCACCGCCGCCGAAGAAGAAGGCCAGCCGTAAAAAATCGACCTGACCGTCGATCGGTCCGGCGGTACTATTTAAGTGTGGGCCGGACTGCGTTGTACCGAGACCATGTGCCGTTCAAGTCGGCGCGGTCGACGGTCCACCTCGACGACGACACGTTAGTCCTCGAGCTGCCGACGGGTTGGACCGAGCGCTTCATCCTCGACGGGATGGATGTCGAGATCGTGGATGGGTTCGTCGCGGTGCCGCGAAGTGGTGGCCGGGTCGAGCGCCGGTTCGTGCGCATGCTCGAGCTGTCGAAGAAGAGCCTGCGGTTCGTGCTGCTGACGCCGCCGGAGGACGGCATGATCGCGCCGAACATCGTGCGCATTCCGGAAGCGCCGTACGAATCGGCGATCCTCGCGACGCCGACGTGGGAAGCCGTCGCCGAGTGGTTGATCGGTGGCGGCCGGTTGGGCGCGCTCGCGGTCGCAGATCTCGCGCGGCTCGCGTGCATCGCCACGCCACAATTCGCGGCGATGATCGGTGAGGTCGCGGCACGGCGTGCGCTCGATCTCGTGTGGGTCGCGAGTGGCCCACTGCGCGGCGTTCACGATCTCGATGCGGCGTTGCAGCCGCTCAGCGATGCCGCGCGACACAGTACGCGTGCGGCAGAAGCGCTCGTCGCGGCGCTCGCGCACGCTGCGGGCCTCACGAAGCGCAAACTTCGTCGGTAACTGGCACTCGCGATCCGTACGTCGTAGGTTCGAGCGCGATGCGGGCTTACGCATTACTCCTGATCGCCGCGTGCCAGTCATCCGATGTCTCGCGTGACATCGGCGCGCGCTGCGATACGAACGCCGAGTGCAACGCCAAGTGCGAAGCACCGAGCGGCGACTGGCCGGGTGGGTTCTGCACCTTGCTCTGCGATACCGACGCCGACTGCGATTCCGATACGCGCTGCATCGACGAGGACGGCGGCATCTGCGCGTTCAGTTGCACCGGGGATAACGAATGCGGCTTCCTCGGCAGCGGCTACACGTGCCAGGACCGCGATAGCCACGGCGGTGGCGCAAAGGTGATGGTATGTCGCGGTGGTTGATCTTGCTCGTGCCCGCGATCGCGCACGCGGGTGAGCCCGCCGCGCCGCCGGACATGAGCGATCAGGCGATCGGCGTCGAGCTCGGCGTCGCGAGCGGTAACCACATCACCGCGGGCGGCCTCCGGATCGCCGGCCACTACCTCTATCAACTGTCGGACGCGGATTGGTTCGACGGCACCGCGGGCTTCACGTTCGGATCCGGCGGCGCGGCGTGCTTTCGCGATCGATCGGATGCGTTCATCTGCGATCACGGCCTCGCCGACGGTGACGCGCTCGAGCTCGAGGGCGGCGTCCGCCACTTCTTCACCGGCCAGGGCGCGTTGTGGCCGTATCTGCGCGGCGGCATCGGCCTGCGCTACACGCGATTTTCCGACGACGATGTATCCGGCGCGTCGATCGAGCTACATGCCGGTGGTGGCGTCCGCGCGTCGTTGTCGAAGAGCCTCGCGCTGACCGTCCAAGGCGCGCTCGAGCTCGGCGTCGGCTCGTTCAGCCACAACCTGGGTGGCGAAGGTCAGCTCGGCATCGCGATCACGGCCGGCGTAGAATTCCGGTTGTGAAAGCTGCGCTCGCATTGCTCGCCGCATGTGGCGGTCATGCGAGCGGCTCGTTCCAGATCTCGGTGACCGATCACGGCTCGCCGATTGCGGCGCGCGTGCTGTTGATCGGCCGGCACTTCGGCACGATCGATCTGTACGACCAACGCCAGGGCGCGGGTGCGTGCGCATGGGGCCCCGGCGTCGTCGGCACGTGGGATGGGATCGTGCTCGGCAAAGGGCAGGGCGCGATTCCGATCGGCAATGACAAGTGCTCGGTGCCGGCCGGTCACTATCAGGTGTGGGCGTGGCACGGCATCGATTGCGAGCTCTATCAGGGCGACATCGACGTCGAGCCGGGCGCGAAGATCGAGATCCCGTTGACCCGCGCGTGGACGCCGAAAGCGCTCGCTGCGGACCTCCATGTTCACGCGCACGATTCGAATGACTCGAACATGCCGGACGAGCAACGCGTCGCCGCGCAGGCCGCGGCCGGGATTCGCGTGACCGCGTTCTCCAATCACAACAAGGTCGGTGATGCGACGCCGGCGATCCACCAGCTCGGTCTCGACATGATCGGGTTGCCGTCGGCGGAGATCACGGCGGAGAGCATGCATGCCGGCGTGTATCCGGTGACATCGATCCCACCCGCCGCGAAGATCATTCCCGCCGATCCGAAGACGCTGCTCGCGATGCTGCGCGCGCTTCCGGATCATCCGGTGATCCAGATCAATCATCCGCGGTTTCGCTATCAATCGCTGTTCGACACCACGCACTGGGATGGCGTGTCGTGGCCACCGCCGTTTCCGACGGACTTCGATGCGATCGAGATGCCGGGCGGTTACTCCGCGAACAACTCGCCGGGCGATCGCCGGATCGACGACCTGCTGCGCGACTTCTACACGTTCTATCAACACGGCGTCACACCCGCGGCCGTCGGCGGCAGTGACACGCACGACTTCAACTGGGTGCTCGACGGCACGTCACGCACGTACGTATTCTCGGATCCCGAGCATGTCGTCGACGGCATTCGCGCACGCCACACCGAAGCGACGACGGGCCCGTATCTCGAGGTCGATGTCGACGGCGTGGGCCCGGGTGGCACCGTGCACGCGACCGATCACGTGCACTACAAGATCACGGTCGCGCAGGCGGCATTCGTCAAAGCGACGACGTTGACGATCCAACTCGGCACCACGCAGACCGTGCTCGCCGTGAAGCCTGGCACGCAACACTTCGAGGGCGATCTACCCGTCGCCGGCGCGACGTTCTTCGGCGTGTCGGTGATCGGCGAAGAGCCGCTACCGCTCGAGGTCACCGGGACGTATCAGAAGGACAAGTGGCAGAAGGGCGGCATCACGCCGTTCGCCGTGATCTCGCCGATCACTATTTTGTGACGCCCTTCGGCAACAGCACCCAATAACGCCCGGGTCCGCCCATGCGACCGCCCATCTCTTCGGCGTCCTTGTCGTCGCCCCAATAGACATCGCCGCGCACCGCACCGCGAATGCCGGCGCCGGTGTCCTGCGCGATCAACAGGTGCTGCCACGGCGCCACCGTGCCGGTCTTGCCGACCACCGGTGCCTTCGTATCGACGAACACCGGCGTCGATAACGCGATGAACGCGCGATCGACTGCGAGCGAGCGCTTCGCCGTCAGGATCACCTTCTGCGAGCCGACCGCGCCCGGTTCCTTGCTCTCCTTGAAGAACACGTACGACGCGTCGTCGTCGATCACGTCGTCGAACTTGCCCGGGTTGTCGTCGAACCACTTGCGAATGCCCTGCATCGTGCCGCTGCCAGGTTTCGACAGCGCGCCACGGCTCTTCAACAGCCCGCCGACACCCATGTACGAGCGGCCGTTCTTGCCGGCGAACTCGAGCCACACGGTCGTGCCGTCATCCATCGTCGCCTTCGCGCTGCCTTCGATCTGCGCGAATAACACGTCGACCGGATCGTCGGCGTACAGGATCTCGAGCTTCTGCGCGGCGAGCGCGCCTTTGCGAATCTCGACGCGCGTGTAATACGGCTCGAGCGCACCGTCCTTGTTCATCCGCCCCCACAGCCGCCGTGCGTGCGCGTCTTTGATGAACGTCGAGAGGTCGACCTCGACGAGATCCGTCGGTCGCCCGAGGATCGGGATCTGGAACTTGCCGTGCTTCTTGCGTGACGCGTGCATCGACTGGACGTCGAACCCGGTCAGCTTGCCTTCGGTGCCTTTCTTGCCGGCGACCGTCCACGGTTGGAACTCGGCCTCGAACATCGCGCGCGCGGCTTTGTCATCGCCGGCCTTCACCGCCGTCGCCGCTGCACACGCCTTGCGCCAGTCCTTCGCCGTGCCGCCGTGGCCGTCGGCGCCCATCGGGTCGGTATCTTTCAGCTCGCCGATCTTCGCGCAGCTGTTCAAGAACGAGGGCAGGGCTTCGGCGAGCTTGTCGTCGGTCCAGCCCGGTAAGTCGCTGAACTTCGCCTTCGTGATCGTGTAGGTGTCTTTGACGGACGCACCTTCGATCTTGGTGGTCGTCGTCGCGTCGTCGTCGTCGGAGCAGGTGTCCGCAAACGACGTCGCCTGGAGAAAAACCCCGAAAATAACGAAGGCCGCGCGCATCATCCCGAAGATGACAACGCGCGGCCCTTAGCGCAAATTCACTACAAAACGCCGACGGGCTTCGTGAACACCTCGACCCAGTTCTCGGCGGTCGGTTGGTCGATCACCCACGTCGACAGCACGATGTTCGTGCCCGACAGCGAGCCCGACGCGAAGAACCCGTACGCGCCCGGCCACGGCTGGGTCGCACCGGCGACGGATTCGTGTGTCCACTGGTCCCCGTTCTTGTGGGCGAGGAGCAGCTCTTCGGTCGTCGCGTCCTGGTAGACGATCATCGGCGAGCCCGAGACCATCACGAGGCCGGCGTCGTCACCGACGAAGTCGTAGGTCGGTTTCGGCAGGCCATCGACCGTGGTTCCGACGATCCGGTAGCCATCGTCGACGATCTCCGGCATCCCGCCTTCGGTGATGTAGCGGAGGTCATCCGTGGTCGCGTTGACGTACGCCACGCTGACCTTGCCGTTGTTGACCTGGATCGACGGCGACCAACCGGCGTCGACCATGTTGACGGAGCCGTCGAGCGTGATCGCCGTGGTGAACGCGTTCGTGCTGGTGTCGAACTTCGACACCTTGAGGTCACCCTTGCTGCGATCGTAGTACGCGATCACCGGCGCGCCCGTGCTCGGATCGCGCGAGCTGTCGATGAACAGGCCGAGGCCTTCCGGCAGCGGGTAGACGTTCGGGTTGTTCGGATCGTCGGGCGGCAGATCCGCGCTGTCGACCTTGAACACCGTCCAATCGCTCGGCTGACCCGGCGTGGTCGTGTTTGCCTGCGCGAACCGGACTTCGGCGTGGGTCGTCGTGCCGTCGCTCACGTGCGCGAGGTACGCGATGCCCGGGCGACCTTGCGGATCGACCGAGATCGACGTGTACATGCCGACCGAGTTCATCACGCTGCCCGGATCGCCCGCGCCCGTCGAGAGCTCGACGTCCGAGGTCGTCCACGCCGGCGCATCCGAGGCCGAGCCCGCGGAACCCGAGCCGGTCATCGTCGCGCCCGGGAGGTGCGTCGCGATCTTCAGCGCGCCGCGATCGACGTCGTAGTACGAGATGTAGATCGTGTCGTCGGCCGCCGCGGCGATCGACGTGTACATGCCGACGTCCGCGCCATCATCGCTGATGCCGCCACGGATCTTCGAGCCCGGCACCGTCACCGGGCCTTCGGGCACGCCGTCGATCCACTGCCACGCGTCGTCCGGGATCCGGCCGCCGGTCGCCTGCGCGACGACGAGGTCACCGTGCGATTGCGCGTACGCCGAAACCCACACGGTGCCCGACGGCGCCGCGACGACGTCCGAGTACGGACCGACGTGGCCGAGCGGAATGTCATCCGCACACACGCACGTGTTGTCGAGACAGAACGCGACCTGGCCGTCCGGGCACGCGTCGCAGTCCGCTTCCGTTTCGCACGAGCCGTGGTTGCTGCAATCACACGCCGGGATCGACGCGAGCACACACACCGAGAGGTAGAAGCCGATCTTCTTAGCGATTCGGCGAACGCGGGGGCTAAAAGGGCGGCGGCGCCGGCGGATCAGGCCCGCTCCGACGATGCCGAACAGGATCAGGCTACCCGCGCCCGGCGTGCCGGTCGTCTGACACGCGCAACCGCTCGCGCCCGATTGGCCATGGAAGCCGACGAGCGTCTGGCTGACGTTGCCGGCTTCGTCGCGCGCGAACAGCGCGACTTCACCACCGACCTGCAGCTTGTCCCACGCTTCGTGCGTGAGCTTCGCATCGGCGGCGAGCACCCAGTTGCTCGACGGCTTGTCGGCGCCCGGGCGACCGTACGCGATCTGGACCGAGTCACCGCTGACGACGTCCCACACCGGGACTTCGTAGTAGCCGTCGGCGTTCCACGTCGCCTTGTCGGCGAACGCTTGCGGCGCGACCGAGTCGATCGTGACCGGCACGTGCGTCTCGTCGGACTGCGAGTGGATGTCACCCTTCACGCGCGACATCAGGCCGATGTCGTACTTGCCTTGGTAGGCGAACGCGCGATCGCGAATCACGAGCTTGTCGGCGATGGTGGCCCACGGGTGCCACATGCCACCGTTGAAGTTCCACGACCACTCGAGCTCTTGGCCGCTGACCTGATCCGTGTGGCCGACGTCGAACGTCACGGTCGGGAGCTTGTCGGTCTTGCCGTCGGTGAACGCGCTGCGAATCGCATCGGCATCCGGCACGTTCACGCTATCGAGGCGCGCGATGCCCGTCGCCTTGCGGTCGACGCCACGGATGATGCTGTCGTCGAGCTTGCGAACCGCGTCCGCCGCGAACGGATCCTTCTGCGCGAGCTGGCGAGCCGCGAAGCCGGCGCCGAGCTGTGCGGTCAACGCGAGGAAGTTGTCCTGCGCGGTGACGACGTGCGCGATCGCCGGGTTGTTCAGCGTGAAGCCCGCGAACGACGGGACCTGGATCGGAGCGATGTTGCCGAGGAGCGGCGTCACGAGGTCGAACACCGACGGCAGCACCATCGCGAGGTGATCCGGCGTCTCCTTGACGAAGTCGCTGTTGAGGATCGAGACCTGGACGTTCTGCGACGAGATGCCGACGATCGAGGGCTTGATCATCGCGGGCATGCCCGGCGTCTGCTCGAACTCGAGGTTGATGCCGACGTTGAGCGACAGGTCCATCGTGAACACGCGGACGTAGCGCTCGTAGAGGAACGCGTAGAAGTCGACCTCGAGGTGCGAGATGCCGATCGTGATCGCCGGCGACGCCATCGTGTTGTCGCCGATCGTGAAGTCGAGCGCGCGTTGCGGGCGCGTCACGAGCAGCAGCGGATCGTTACCGGTGCCGCTCTCGAGATCGAGCAGCGACGGAACGAGCAGACCGATCGTGCCGACGTTCAGCTGTTGGATCGTGGTCGTGCCGACGCCCAAGCACAGCGCACCACTCGTCACGAGGTGATGGCCGAGGAGGTCGAGCATCTTCTCCGACAGACCCATCTTGATATCGGGCACGTCGCTACCGGTCTCGCCGGCGCCGTTGAAGTCATTCGCGACCGCGAGCGCGAACGCCGACTGCGGGTTCGTCAGCGCGCTGCGCGCGACCGTCGGGAGGCTGTACGGGGCGGCACCGAAATCCGGCGCCGGCAACGCGGGCACGCACGTGTTCGGCTCGCTCGCGTACGGCACGCCGTCCGGGCGCATGCCGGTGCGGGTGCTCGGATCGGTATCCGAGTTGAGGCCGGTGATGATGCCGAGTGACATGCCGTTTCCGACGAGGTTCGCGTACCCACCCGGGACGATCCGCGTCTCCATGAGCGCGGTGGTTCCCGGCGACACGCCCGCGAGCAACGAGCCCACGTCCGTGATGCTCGCGATGCCGAGCGGGTTCGGGAGGAAGCCTTGGATCAGGTCGTTGATCGTCGGCGTCAGCAGCTGGATGATGAATTGACCGATAAACGAATCGATCACGTCGGAGACGAAGTTGCCGATCGACGACAACGGGCCGCAGCCGCTGAAGTCGAGGTTCAGCGAGACCGAGTTGACTTGGCCGAGCGTGATCGTCAGCTCGCCGTTATCGGCGCGGGTGCCGAGAGCGATGTCGACGTCGGCGCCGAGGTTGTTCGACGACACGCCGAGCGAGCAGCTAAAACCGATGCCGACGATCTTGCCGTCGATCTTCACCGTCGTCGCGACGTGCGACGAGAGCTTCAGATGAAGCGTCTGTTGGTTCGTGACGCTGGTCTGCAGGCTGTTGAGCCCGATGTCGACCTGGCAACCATTGCCGCCGCCGGTGCAGCTGCCTTCGCAGTACTTGGCGCCGGTGCCGAGCGTGCCGAGGCTACCGATCTGGCCCTGCGGGACGCAGAAGCCGCCGCCGAACGCGCTGTTGATCGCGCCCGGCAGGATCGACGTCAGCTTCGTGAAGCCTTGTGGCGTGACGCGAACCTGCGCGCCGCCTTCGATCGTTTGGTTGCCGGGCAAACCGCCCGTGGGTAACGGTGACGATGATCCGCACGCGCTGCAGCCACCGAAGTTGCCGCACGCCCCGAGCGTCACGACAAACAACACCGACAAGATTCTGTTTAGACGAATAGAACTGACGAACACGGGCCCTCCTCCGCGGTCGAGCCCCGTGTATATCTGAACGTTGTTTCAGAAAGAAGGAATAATTATTACGCGCGAGTAACCGATCCTCCGACCTCCACGCTTGACACAACCAGCCATCGCCCGCTATCTAACGCGCGCCTGAAAGGGTCCGTAGCTCAGATGGATAGAGCGCCGGGCTTCGAACCCGTAGGTCGGGCGTTCGAATCGCCCCGGACTCACTGAAAACTAAAGCGTTACGACACCAGCCGGGGGCATAGCTCAATGGTAGAGCATCGGACTCTTAATCCGCTGGTTGAAGGTTCGAGTCCTTCTGCCCTCACTACTCAAGCTGCTGAAGAATCAGCGCTTTCTCCAACTGGACCGATGGTTGCTGCCACGTGGCTGCCACGGCCAAGCGTTCGAGCTGCGAGCATTGCGAGGATCCTCTTATCGGGATCGATTTCGCGAGCCGCCGCCAGATGAACTGCCGCTGGCCACGCGCGGGCGTGGGCCTCGGCTACATGTACGTACAACATGGTCTCGTCGATACGCTTGTGACCCAGCCAGGTTTGAAGCCGCCATGGGTTCACACCGAACAACGCGGCATGCGTCCCGAATGAATGTCGAAGCGTATGCCAGGCATGTTCGGGTAGACCCGCGAGCCGACACACGCGAGCGATCGCGGTGACTGCTTGCTTGTCGGATTTCGGGCTGCCGTCTTCATTCCGCACCACGTAGCCCTCGCGGATGACGCTCATCCGTTTAAGCGCTTCGAACATCGTGTCGGTCATCGGCACGACGCGACGCGTACGACCTTTCGGCGTGCCCGTCACCTTGCGCAGCATTTGCGAGCGTACGGTGATCGTTCGCGCCGTCATGTCGACATCCTCACGCCACTTCAGCGCTTTGATCTCGCCAACGCGTAACCCGGCTTCACCAGCCAAGCACACGGCGGCGTACCACCCTTCGCTGTCGGCCTTCGCTTTCGACAGCACGCGCGAGTACTGCTCGTAGTCCCACGCGAAGATCTCCGGACGTTCGATCTTGAACATTGGAACCTTCGGCGGTTTCACGATCAGCTCGCTGTCAGCTGCGTAACGCAGCGCCTTCGACAACACCGCCATAATGTTGTTGATGCGCTTCTCGCCCAGGTCACCAGAAGCCACGAGATCAGCGCGAAACCGCGCGATCTCCGGCGTCGTGATCTCGTCGAGTCGTTTCGTGCCGAATCGCGGCCCGAGATGACAGCGATAGATCACGGTCTTTTCGTACTGCTCGCCCGGCTTGTTCTTGCGACCAAGGACCCATTCGTTCCAGAACGCTCCGTGAAACCACACGTCGAGTGTCGGTGCCTCCTTCTTTTCCGAAAGCTCGAGCTTAGTCGCGTGCGCTTCACGGATCGCACGTCGCTCGGCCTCGAGGGCCCCGATGCGTGACTGCGCGAGATCGTGATACGGACCCGGAATCCCGGGCGTACCGAACAAGCGCAACTTCTTGCCGTCGGGGGTCTTGATCGTGGTCCTGAAAAACCAACGATCGGTTCTTGAATCGCGTCGTATCGGCATCTCTAACTGCCTTCCCTCGCGACCTGCCATGACGTCGACAACCATGACATGACGGCAGCACGGCTGAAGCGGATCGCCTTGCCCAATCGACGATGCGGCAGCACGTTTTTCGCGACGAGCGCATAGACCGTGTTGCGTCCGACGCCGAGCAGAGTGGCAACCTGCGGCACGTCGAGAACGGCATCTTCGTGAACTGGAGCTTCGATGACGGCCGTATCGGGCATGGTTAGGCAGCCTCGCTGCGCGTACCAGGTGGCGCGGGCGTGAACGCGTCATGATGCTCGAGCACTTTCCAGGTTGCGAGATGCGGACACGGATCGATCGGCGCGAAGTGGTGATCGACACTGCGTTGCCATAGCTCGAAGTGAAGCCGCTTGAATGCGGTGGAACTCGGCGCACCGACGTACCCGATCGGATCTCCCGCGCGGACGTGCTGCGCGCGAGGTCTGTAGAGGTCCGTACGGATCGCAACGATCGAATGCAGGTTCGCGTAATGAGATGCCCACCCGTTGCCGTGGTTAATGATGATGCCAAAGCCGTGGCCGTGCCGACCAGCAAACGTGATCTCGCCACTCTCGATCGCGAGCGCGGGCGTCATCGCGGGCATGAGGTGGGTGAGCGTGCCGTTCGGTGAACCGATCGGACAACTCTCGATCGCGTCGGTGTTGTCGAACCGCGGATAGGCTAGGTCGACGCCGTGCGATTCGGCGTTGCGTGCATCGAATACGATTGGCCCGCGACCGTTGATCGACGCGAGCGGCCACACGCGGAGCGCAAACGATGCTTCCGTGGTCGTGACGATGACCGGTGGACATCGGCCGCGAACGAATTTCGGGGGATTGAGAACCAGTGCGATGTCATTCATGACGTACCTCCTCGCGACGACCATTGCGGAGCAGAAAGAACGCGCCGACGACACCAGCGCCGAGCAGAAGTGGCGCACCGAACCCGGAGAACAAACCTTTCCCAACTGCTCCGACAGCCCGGCCGCTGGCGTTCGCTGCATCCGCAACGAGCCCTCCGCCCGCGCTTGCGATCGTACCGAGCGTCTTGGGCAGATTTTGGAGGCCGTGCTTGATCGCATCTTTCGCGAGTTGGGCGTCCGTCGGCGCCTCATCAACGGCGGCGACATGAATCGCGGTGTTCGCGAGTGCACGCCAGAAATTGTTGTTCTTCGCGTAGACGGCGTTTGGATCGGACGCTGTGCGCGCGAGTTGATCGACGTCTGTCTTTGCCGAACGCCAAAATTCCGTCACCGACTCCGTGCCCATCAACTTTCGCGCGTTCGCGAGCTGGGGCGTCCAGTAATCGGCCAGCGCGATGACGTCCGCGTTTGTCGTCCGCGGGATCGGTCGCTCCCACCCCGATCGACCACTGTCCGGCTTCATCATGTCGACGCCACGCAGGTCGCGCAGGTAGTCGAATTCGGCCTGGTAGAGATCGTCGAACGTCTTCACGCCATCGAAGTGCCTGAACGGTCCATCGCTTTTCGGACCGACGTTGCGCGCGCCGCCGTTGGTGTCGATGATCGCGAAGAGCGTTTCCCAAACGTTCGCTGACGGAGGACGTAGCGCGAGGTTGTCGAGATACACCGCGACCGCTTCCAGTGTTCCCCAGAACGAACGGTTGTTCGCGTACGTTTCGTCGAGCGTGGGCGAGGCATCGCGAGCAATGTCGTCGAGCGTGGTACGCCACCGACGCCGCACACGCTCGCTCGCATTCGCTCGAATCGCCGGCGTGAACGTGGCAGCGATAGCGGCGACTTGCGTGCCCGTCGTACGCGGCCAGCGCGTACCGTCGTCGAGCTCGATCGCGCCGCGGTTCGCAAACGCGCGACGACGTGCCTCCAGGTAGCCGTCGAGCCAGCTCGAGACGGTCACGAGACCTTCCTTTCACGTGACGCGATCGGTTTCGTGCGCTTGATCGTCGGCGCTGTCTTCGGACGCGGCAGGGCGGGTGTCGCTGGCACGCGAAGTCCGCGCGGTGAGGGTGTGGTTGGTAGGGGAAGCGCATCACGTTGCGTCGCGATTGTTTGGAGACGCGCGATCATGAGATCGAGCATTTGATCGACCGACACACGCGACGGCGTTGTGGGCGTGGTCATGCCCGGTACGAAGAGGGGCTTGCCAGGCTCGGTATCGAGCGCAGCAGCGATCGTGCGGCAGGCCTGAACACCGGAGGCTTTTTGTTCGGTGGTCGCGTCGGTTGTAACCGCAACCCGAATCACATCGATGAGGTCTTGCATGGGATCCTTTCAAAACGGAACGTCGTCGGCCGCCGGATCTGGCTGGCCAATCTGGTTGTCGCGGGGTCGAAGCCGCGCGATTGTGCGCATCTCGTCGTCCAGCGCGTCACTCGGTGACGTCAGGCGCACCGCAACTTCGATCGCGGCACGCGGATACGTCAGTCCAGGGTCAGCGCCTTCGCCGTACTGATCCTTCCAATACTTCTTCCAGCGGCGCCACGTCTGAAAGTGGCGAGTCAGTGTCCCGTACAAGCGGCCCGTCGACGAACCGACGTAGAGGCACTCGTGCGTGGTGGCGTCCCGAATCACGTAGACGCCGGCCTTACCGCGGAGCGCACGTACCCAATCGGGATATGCGTCGCCGCGTTCGCCAACTCGGCGGTAAGCGGACATCGTGCCGTTGCGAGGCGCCGGTCCGTGCATCCCGACGATGTTTGGCATCGACGTCGTGACCCGTGACCACGTCTCGAGCAACGGCGCCGGATCGATCGCGCTCGATCGTTTGCCGGTCTTCCACAGTTCGAAGTGGAGATGCTTGAGGTGTTCGCTGTCCGACGGATTCGCGCCGATGATGCCCAGCGTTTGGCCGGCGACGACCTCGTCACCGCGTCGGACCGCCAGGCGCTCGAGATGCGTGTAGTACGTCGCCGCGCCGTTCGGATGCTCCAGAATCACGCTGTGGCCCATGTTCGTGAGGTCGGCGAACTTCACCTTTCCTGCGGCGGCTGCGAATGCGACCACGCCGTCGGGCATGAAGAACATCGTCGTGCCATTGGTCGTTTTCGGCGCGAACACGGAAACGAGATCTCGTACGTCGCGACGCGGGTACATGAGATCTACGCCGAGATGCTCGCGACGATCGCCGGTCTTGCGAAACTCGTTCGAAATCACAGCGCGGCGATCTCCCAGCGAGGGAATGGGGACGACCCAGCGCGTCGACGGACTCGCGGCGTTCGCGCCCGAACATGCCGATCGCACCGACGGACGGCGCCACCACCAAGCACCAACCGCCGCGAGTCCGCCACCGACAAGCCACAGTGCGGTCATCGGGCTTTTCATCGCCGACCTCCCGAGCGTTTTTTCGTCGACGCGCGTCCGGACTGGAACACGCGCGGATCGTTCACTAGCGTCCAGTAACCGGGTTGGCTCGGCGCGATCGCGTTCGGATCTACGATTCGAGCCGCGACGAGCTGATCTCGAACCGCCTGCCAGCTCATCGGCGCGTCGGTGCGAAACCAACGCGTCGTCTTACGCGACCCGCTGATACCGTTGGGATACGTGACCAGCGTGAACGTCGAAGACGTTTGGGACGTCGCGTTTCGAAGAGGCGCGGGTACCGAGAGATACCAAGCGAGCAGGCCTCCGGCAGCGCCAACGAAGAGGGATATATTTGCCATGGTCCCTCACGACTCCGCGTGCGTCGCGCGCGTTACGAGGCCTTGCTCGCGCAGATACAGTGCGACGACGCTCTTGCACCACGCGACCTTCGCCGAGTTAGAAAGATGTCTGCTCGCACCCGCGACTCTTGCGTGCGCAGCGACGAGGTCAAGCGTGATGTCGACCGCGCCGAGTTGCTCGAGATAGCGTGCCACGCGGCCAACTCCGCCGGCCTCCGAGAATCCGGCGTTCCAACCGAAGGTCAGGAGCTCGACGAACCGCGGATTACTCCAGTCGGTTTGAAAATTCGCGATACGCGCGTGATTCGTCCGATAGCTCCGCGCGATGAGCCGGAGGAGCTCGCACCCAATCGCCGCATTGATCTCTGGATCGATGAGCTGCGCGATCTGATACGTAGAGCCGTGCCGCTTGTTGTAGTCGTCTAGGACGACGGGAATGATCTGCATGAGTCCCACGGCACTACCCGTTTGCGCGTTTGGTCGACCGTCCGACTCGCGTTCGACTAGCGCGCGGACGTACGCGAGCGGAACCACGCCGCGATATTTCTGAAAAACGGAATCGAACCGACGTACGCCGGCGGACGTCGCGAACGCCCCGCTCGAGCTCGGACGTGGCGTGCTCGCAACGGATGTCACGAGGAAGGGATCGACTTGTGCTGGCGACGTGACAGGTCCGTCGATCGGCGCCGACGATGCGAGCATCGGAATGTACGCTGGGATCGAAACGTCGAGCGCATTACCAGCGGACGGCGCGGCGAACGGCCCGACTGCGGACGATCGCGGCTTCGGCTTCTCGAGGGAATCGGTCGGTCGAGCAGCGAGCCACGGCTGGACGATCCACCGGCCGGCCGCGTAACCGGCCGCGCCACCGAGCAGAAACGAAAGACCGGGATTGTCGCTCGACATGAGTCCTCGCAAAAAAAAGAAAAACGGATCGGGGCCTCGGTTCGCGCGAGCGACAAGACCGCCTTGGTGTGAGATCGTTACTAGGTTCGAGTTGCTACGGACGTGCGCGATGCATGCCGCTGGCTAGAGGACGATTACGGTATTCGTCGGAGCCGCGTCGTTGTCAGCGACATCGGCTTCGTCGTCAGCGTCGTCCACATTGCCGCAGTCATCGGCATCGCTGCCATCGTCGAGCTCTTCGGTCACCATCGGTGCCGTCTTGTAAGATGGCGGGCTGCCGATAATGATCCGGAGCAGTCCCGGCGACGAAGCGGGTGCCTGACGAGGCTGCTCGCCAGTCGTCTTGTAGGTCGGCGTGTTACCGCCGATCAAGGATCCGAACATGCTTGCAAGGCCCGACGCGACCGGCGCCGCCGCGCCCGGCGAGCTTGCCGTTTTGTACGCGGGAGAGTTCGAAGTGAGCGCCATGGTCATTCCTCCACTACCGCAGGATGCGAACGAGCAAGCCACCCAGCGTCCGAAGCTGCTCGTCGCGCTTCGCGTGCTGCCAGAGTGCGCTCTGGTAGGTCAGCATGTTGTCGATATCGGTCGCCGCTTCACCCTGTGCGACCGGCGCCGCGGGAAGCGGCGAGATCGCAGTGAACAGCTGGAGACCGGTATCGATCAATTCGCCCGTCGTCATGCCGAAGCGCGACGCGAACGTATCGGGTTGCTGGTAGTACTGCGATTGCATGAACGGCGGCCGGTAGTAGTTGGAGCTACCCCCGCCCGTGATCACCGTCGGGCGTGCGCCCGGAGGGACCACCACCGTACGACCACCGCTCGCCGGGCGGCGGCCGCCCGACGATGACGAGGACGACGGCCGCCGATGATCGATAGTGACAGCATTGCGTTCATCACCCGTGTAAATAACATCGTAGTCCATAAGGTTCCTTTCAGTTGCGGCGGCCACGGCCGCTCGCGCGAACCCAGGCTCCGATCCGTATGCTTCTAAGCCGCCTCGTCGAGATCGATGACGATGGGCTCGTCGCTGTCGGGCATCGCGTCGCGTACGCCGTATCGCATTTCATCTTCGACGACATCGAGATCGTTCGCGGCATCGCGAAACATCTCGACGACCGAGGCACCGGCATCGGCACTTTGTCGGACCGCAGGCGGAGCCGCCGGTAATTGCGCTGCTGCGGATGCCGGTGTTTTCACGTGCGCCTCGTCATGCGCCTTCAACGCGCGCTTGTTCATGAAGGCCAGCGCGAATTGCCCAGCACCTGCCGCAGCAATGCTCGTGCCGACGATGCGCGTCGTCCCGCTCGAGAAATACGCCGTCGCACCACCGCCGAGCATGAGACCGATCCCGGTCGCCTCGGGGGAGAGGATCTGTTGATTCACAACGAGCCCGCCGAGCGCCGCGCTCCCGGCGCCGCCGGCGACCGCCGCGACGATCGATTTCCAGTCCGGCGGGATCGCTCGGGCGATGCTGCGCGCACGCGGGCGTGGTGAGGACGTCGGCGCCGCCGCCGCGGCGTTGCGCGTGCGTGCGGCGGCCTTATTGCGCTTGAGCGATCGCTTGAATTTCTTCTTCTTCATCATGACCAACCTCCGTTTCAGCCAGCGTTGCGATAGCCGAGGTGTTCCCCGATCGCGTGCACGTAGCCGCACTCGCCGCAAAACCGCAGCGGCGCCGGAACGAACGAGTGCGTCGTGACGGGCGGCTTCCGCGTCGATGCGCGGAGCGGGATGACATCCGTCGGCAGCTCGAGAGCGCTGAAGATCTCGAGCGCATCCGCGACGTCAAGATCGAGCTCGTCATCGAAGATGCGCGCGAGGAGGCTAGCGGTGAAGATCACATCTTCGACCGGCATCCGACGCGTCTTGCCATCTAGGCGTGCGAGCACGAACCGACGCGTATGGCGGATCCGCTTCCGCGCTTCCGGCCAATCGCCAACATCGCGCGCAGCGATGTCGAGCGCCCAATTCGCGAGATCACGCGCTGCGGCCGCGCCAGGCCCGTAATCGATCTCTTCCTCGTCGTCCAGCCATGGAGGCTTCGATGCGGCGAGCGCCGCGTTGGACTTTTTCTTCGATCGACCCAACCGAGAACCAGAACGTAATCCAGACATGACAAATCCTTTCGGCTCGCTAAGCGAGCGCGTGCAGCCACGCCGCGACGCGACGGGCGAGAACCATGACGTCGACGCGTGATGCGCCGACGAGATAACGATCAGAGCTTCTGTGCGATCCAGCGACCTGCGAGTGCTTGCGGTGTCATAGCGTCGAGCGACCCTGGCATCGGCGAGGGTTTGCTCAACGCACCGAGCGAGAGTCCTTCGCTATTCAAATCCTTCTCGAGCGCGGACATGACGGGCTGTGTCACGCCCAGACCAGCAAGTTGGGACTTCACGACTTCCACGCCTGCTCCGCCGAGAATGTGCGCTCCGACGCGTGTGACTGCGCCAAGCCACGATTGCACGTCTTTATCGTTCAACAGGCCGACAGCGAGCGACGCGAACGGATTGGCGTTGCGTATGTTCTGAGCGAGCTGGTCGATGGCACGCGCGGTCGAATGCACGACCTTGACCGCAGGCAGTCCCAGCGAACGCGCTTCTCGAGCGGCGAGTGCGAGTACGAGCGCGATCGCTTGAACATCGACGAGGTCGATCGGTAGGAGGAGTACGACGGCGCGCATCGCACGATGACCACGGTTGATATGAGGCTGCATCCTGGGAAGAGCTTCGGTCCAGGTGCGCGCGAGGTCCGCGATCCAATCGATCGCCTGAGTCGGCGTGAAGACCAGCGGTGTCCCACCGAGGTTGCGCGTGCACGCCGTTGGCTCGTTGGTACTGGAGTCGTCGATCTCGTCCAATTCATCGAGCATCGTTTGATAGCGATCGCAGGTCTGTTCGTATGTCGCAATCGCCTCATCGATCGGCTCGCCGTTAACCCACACGTCATGACCTAACTCGCGCGCGCGACGCGCACGTGTGAGATCACCGCGGATACCTTTGGTTTCATCCGCTCCCAGTAGGCGAAGAATGCGACGGCGTCGCGTATCGATGTCTGAAGATTCAGCACCACGAGGGGTGTTGCGTACGCCCTCTGGATCGAGCACGACAGGGACGCCGTCGCACAACGGAAACGTATGCAGCCCAACCGGCGTCGAGATCGTCTTTAGTCGGTAGACATGGTTAGGATCTATGAGCTCCGCGATACCGATGAATCGTAGTGAGCGTTCGAAACAATTCGGATCGGACGCATCGAGACGAAGACGCTGCGGCGGACGACACCCGTGGACCTTCGGGCCATCGTGGGCATCTCCCTCATCATCTCGTTGCGGCAAGGTTCGAAACCAAGCAGTGAGGTCGTCGAGATTCGTAAATTGATGGGCGCGGTCGAACAAGGCGGGATTGCCTCGTTCGATCTCGAGACAGATCTTCTTGGTGGCTGCGTCGAGACATGTGCGGTCATTGACAGGCGAGGCGATCACGGTCGTACTCCGGAAAAGAGGTGGACGAGCGAGTGGCTCAGCGTTCGGTCTCGGCTTGCGCGATCATCGAACGAACATAGGTCGTGGCCTCGTCGATCGACATGCTAGAGAGCAGGCGCAGATAGTGGGACAGCATCGCGGACGACATCCGCTTGACGACGTGCTCGACCAGCGCTTGCTCGGTCGGCGAGAGGTGCTGCCGCACCGCAAACAGGTGTGCGAGCTGCTGCGGTGTTGGCGTCGGAGCGGTCGCGGGGCGGGACTCACGGCTCGACTCTGCAATCGCGTCAGCCTCGATCTCGCCGATCGTGTTCACACAGGCTTCTTCCGACGCGCGAACGTTCGCGTCGTTCGGTTTGGAAGCAACGGTCGGCATCGCCGTTCCGGATGCGCTTGCTCGGTTTGATGAACCGCCGCCGAAGATCTCCACGCACTTCGCGTAAAGAGACGCGCCGATCGTTGCGAGATGTGGCTGCAGCATCGTGAGCATCGAGCCCATGACACCTGACTGTTCGACGTCATCGATTTCATCGAGGTCATCCTGATCCTCGTCCTCGTCATCCCTGTCGAAGTCTTCTGTATTGCGAAGTTCGATTGACCGAATCGGCGCGGGCCGATAAGGCGCGCGCATGATCTCGGCGGATGCTGCGAGGATCGCCGCGTGTTGCGTGGCCATCGTCTTCATCACGTCCGCGTGAGTCGCGACCAGCCGCTCGATGATCACGAGCGGGCTGACGTCTGGTGCCGACTCATCATCGCCGCTTGTCCCACCGGCATTACGCAGCGCTTCGATCGACACGTACGCCGGTGGTGCGTCATCGATCTCGACGCCATCTTCGTCACATTGATCCAAACGATAAAGACCGGGCACACCATTCACCAAGCGACGAAACTCCGAATAATCGAGGTCCGCGTCGGCGTAGAGCGTCGCGCCAGCCGCGTCGAGCACACGACTGCACGTGCCGCGCGCAGACGGATTCCGGAATAAACGCAGCAGCAACTTGGCCGTGCGTTGGTGCCAAGCGAAGGGCCGTCCTTGTTTGTCGAATGCGAGCGGAGACATCGATCCCTCCTGGCGTTGCGCGGATGGCGAAGCGTCGTTCGGCCACCGTGATGGTGAGTCGATCGTCGCCTGTACTTTCCAAAGCACTCGAACCGGTCATTGCTACGGGCGATCTCTAGAAATAGTTCGCGCGGTGATTTTGCGCGCGTGATCGAGAGCAGCGTGACCGTGAAGATCCATGCGTCGGTTGACGTCTCCTGCGATGACCGAGATGGACTGTTGATTTAACAACAAATCGAACTATGCGAGATCAGTCCAATCTCGCTCGCGAGTTCGTTCTCGCTCGTGCGTTGATTCGCGTAGTTGGCAACGACGCACCTGAAAAGCGCGTGCACTTTAAGCGGCGATTTATTGATCGATCGCGCATCGTCCGCTTTCAAGCGCTTGCGATTTGTCGGATGTCGATGCGAGCGCTGAATCTCTCGAAGATGAACCCGTTGCGAACCGTTCGTGCCACCGAATGGAGCTTCTCCAGGTATTCGTAACTCCGAGCAGACTTAGCATATTGCCCTGTGCACGCGTTCAGTGTCAGTCCGATCCGATAGGTTCTGATTCGAAGGGAGCTAGGGATGAACGAAGTCAACACGCCGCAGGAATCAGGGCGAACCAAAGCCGCTGGTCGTGATGAACGGTGGGAAGCCGCGTATCTCGCGCAGCTCACGAACGCGTTGGCGGACTCCGTAGGGGCGTTCGCGAAGAAGCGTGCGAGCTGGTTGGAAGGCAAAACCAAACGCAAGGATAACTATCTATGGCGTGAGCTATTGCAGGATGCGCTCACCGATACGTGGCTTGGCGAAGTCAGCTGGGATCCTGAGAAAGCACCGCTCGATCTGCATCTCAAGCAGGTAATTCGAAGCCGAACGACGATGACGATGAAGCACCTCACCAAGTTCCCGCGGGTGGCGGCGCATCTGCCACGCCTCGCGCTCGAGCACGAGATGTCGAATGCGCTCGAGATTCAGCATGCCAGTAGTGAAGGCGCAGATCTCAGCCGATTCGTCGATGGTGTCGTCGGCACGCTGTACATGTTCGCGGCCGATGACGACGAGGTACTCCAGATTCTGGATTGCTTCGGCAAGGGCATTGTCGAACGTCGCGACATCTTGCGTTCGATCAACATGACTGCGACGGCCTATCACAATGCCCGCCGCCGCCTGCTGACGCTCGTCGAGCGTCTTCCTCAAAACCTACGAGAAGAGGCCATCCAGGCGATGGCGTAAGGAGACGATCATGAATAGTGAAGATATCAAGAGTCTGCGCATCTACGATGCGGTTAGCTACGAATCAGCGCTCGATGCATCCGATCGCAACGACGTGCTGACCACGACCGAACGCGAAGATGCGCGGCGGATTGTCGGGAACATGCGCGAGGTAGTGCTGGCCAAACAGCGCGCCGAGCGCGCGGTTATGCGCGAGAAGCGGCTACGCAAATCGATTTTGCGGATGGCGCGGCAGGCGATGGAAGATCGTTTGAACGAGATCTTTTCGATCCATCCAGACTCGGTGCACGCGCATCGGGATCTGACGGCGCTGAGCGACGACGACGTTCGCTCCGCCCTGGAAGACGCGGAAACCCTGATGGAGCGGATGTCCTGACATGAAGACACGGCGGGAAGAGGGCCCTGAAGAGGTTGCCAACGAGCTTCGTATCGCAGAGGTGAAGGAGTTCGCGCGAGCGGCGCTTGTCGCTGGGCAAGCGACCGAGCCGAGCAAAATCGATGTCGAGCACATCGCGTCCACGTTCGGAGCCGAGATCGTGTTCGACGATCTTGATGGAGCGACCGCTCGCGTCATCAAGATCGGCGAGCGCGCAAAGATCGTCGTGTCGACGCGCATCGCCGAGCTGGGTTCGATTCGGTTTTCGATCGCCCACGAGCTAGGTCATCTGATCTGTCAGCACTTCGTAAAACGACGTGCGATGGAACGCGCATGTGTCCCGCTTTCGACAACCGACGGAAGCAATGTCGAGCGCGAAGCGAGTATCTTTGCGACCGAGCTCTTGATGCCGCTAAGCATGGTCGCGCCGTGGTGCAAGGTTGCTCCCCGCACGCTCGATCCAATAAAGTCGATCGCGAGCTCGTTCCAGACCTCCTTGTTGGCGAGCGCGCTACGTTACATCGAGCTTACGAGCGAGCGCTGCGCCGTGGTCTACAGCGAAGTGGGTCGGGTCCGCTGGGTCAAGAAGAGTCCGTCGTTCACCGCATGGATTCCGCGTGGTCGGTGCCTCGCTCCCGCATCAGCCGCATCTGACTACTTCAGCCAGGGAACGCTCGAAGAATCGACGCGGATCGTGCCTGCCACTGCGTGGCTTGCGCGAAGCGCAGAGAATGAAGAGTCGCCGATCTACGAGCACACGGTGCCCATTCCGGCGATCGGAGCAGCGTTTTCGTTCTTATGGCTGAACGAAAACGGCGCTCCGGCTCAACGATCCACCAGCCGATGACTCGCAAATAGGTCAATTGTGTTCCGGGGATGGTTCTGCGCATCAGCGAACCTGCATGTGCCAGGAATTTGTACTTGCGTGTAACCCGGGGCGCATGCTTGATCACCACATGGCGCAGGGTATTGTGAAGTGGTTCAACGGTGCGAAAGGCTTTGGATTCATCCTGGCGGACGGTGAGCCAGATGTCTTTGTTCACTACTCCGCGATCGATGGCTCCGGATTCAAAACACTGGAGATGGGCGATCTCGTAGATTACGAGGCACAAACGGGTCCGCGAGGGAAATTCGCGTCGAAAGTTCGCCCATTGACCGCTTCGGATAGGATCGAAGGTTACTGAGCTTAGGCGTCTGAGAACGAGTTGAGTGCTCGGGCAACGGTTGGATGAGACCGCAATGCACGTGGATTAAGTCCCACGAGGTCCTGTGCAATCGAAATTGTGTTTATGCGTTTGTTCAAGCTCGGCACCAATTGCGATACCAATGTGTCGAGAATGTCAAATCGGGCGCAGATCACCACATTGTGCGCGTTAACTTGCGTGACTAACGAGCAGGCTAGAGAACAAATCTCGCGCGCGAATGCGGATAATGAGTCTACGCTGGCCCCCGCGGTGATTCTTTTCTCTTCACACACAAAGTCGATCGTTGCACTAAAGTAGCGAATTCGCTCCATTCGAACGAATCGACAGTCAATAAGATTGCTGGCTACTACAAGTGTGGTTAGCATGGCTCACCTTGAATAAATGCGGCGACTCGTGAGCGAGAACGCAATTCCTGCGTGGTACCGGCGCGGTTAGTTCGTAAATTGGTAACAGACGATGTGGTAGCCATCGGGATCCGACAACTCGATTGTCATGCCCCACGACATACGTCGCTCAATGCACTTGACCCCGAAATTCTCAAGCCGAGCTCGTAGGCCGTCGATATCTGCGAGTTCGAATCCCAGTTCCATGGTCGATGACGGCTGCGGCGACTGGCCGTTGGCTACTCTTGCCAATGTGATCGCGACGCCGGCCGACATTAGATAGATGAATGTGGAAGGCTCCGAACGATCGAGATCAACGGTCATCTCGAAGATGCCGGTGTAAAAACGTTGCGAGACTTCGACGTTTGACACTTCCAAACTGATCGTCGTTAAGTGTGCCGGCATTCGAGCAGCCTATCGCACAACGCGCGCAACCCGCGGTCGCGAACTCTGTCGAACTCGCGCAAAAACTGCGCGTGCGAATAATCGCGAGTACTATCGACGAACCATGAACCAGACGTACTTTCTTCGATGCACGACGCCCGGTCGTTTCTGGAATGTTGAGGTCTAGTCGGCGAGACGTACACTTCAAGGATGCAACCATCGGTGCTCCTTCACGTTACGCCGCTGTCGCCCAAGCTAAAGCTGCGCGTGAGTGCCACGCTTCCGGGCTGAACGTTGCGCTAGCAATTGCTGGAGTAGATCCGGATCGCCCGAAGCAAATCACCTCCGTTACACTCACGATCGAACAGGCGCGCTTTGTGCTCGAGAGATTCAACTCTCTACCTGAGGGCGTAAAACTATGAGAATCGGGGCAACACACATTTCTTCAGCTGTGTGGAGTTCGCTCGGCTGGCCTAGATGATCAATCGTCATCGGAGGCGTGCAGCTTAGAGCGCTGCATCGTCGTCGCTCCGGCTTGGTACGAGTTGCGGCTGATCGTGTGAGATTCACGTGAAGTCGATCGGGTCGCCTGGGCGGGATGTTAGCGTCGTCGTAAATGCGGATGGTGGTAGGGATCGTCGTTGCAATTGGGTGCGGACACTCACACCAAGGTCCCATGGACGGCGGCGTGGACGATGGCGCGGCCTCATCCGATGCCCGGGAGGTCACACCGTGCGGTAGCGCAGGATTTCCTGGCTGGCAATTGAGTGCAACGGGGAAAGGACCAAGCACGATGGTGGTTTTCGACGCCGATGGCGATAGCAAGGCTGACATCGTAACCACCAACCTCTTCGACAAGACCCTCAGCGTATTGCACTCAAATGGCGATGGCTCATTCGCGTCAACCGAGCTGACGATGGTCTCGGCGCCGATCTCACTCTCTGCGATCGATGTGGATGGAGATGGTACGCGCGACCTCATCGCGCTGACTGGATCCTCCGTTTCCTTCATCCGAGGACGCGGAGATGGCACATTCGAACCGCACGTCGATTACGCGATGGTGGTGAGCGCGCTGGCGGTCGGAGATATAGACGGTGACCGCATTCCCGATCTCGTCGGCACAGTTGCAAGCCCCGGAGGGGGCCTAAGCATTGCGATTGGAAACGGCGACGGAACGTTCAAACCTCACACCGAGGTCGCGGGGCCGCCAGCCATCGGCATTGGCATTGACCTCGTGGATGTTGATGATGACGGTGTGCTCGACGCGGTCGTTCGCACGAGCTCGGCCGTGAACGTCATGCTCGGACATGGCAACGCAACCTTCGGCTCTGCCACGACTGCTGCAGCCATCAGTCCGAGGGGGCTGCGAGCTGCCGACTTGAACGGGGACGGCAAAGTCGATCTCGTCGTGACTAGCGCGAGTGCCACGACGGTAAGCAGCTTTCTCGGCAACGGCGACGGAACTTTTCAGGGGCGTCAGGACTTTCCGACCGCATACACCGACCCAGGAAACCTCGTGATTATCGACCTCGACGGCGACGGGAATCTCGACCTCGCGATTGTCGATGAAAACGACCTCGCGAACACTGTTTCTGTATTGCGCGGTAATGGCGATGGCTCTTTTCAACCGTACATCGCATATCCCACGGGTGCCGAACCAACGGACATTGGGGTCGCGGATTTCGATGGCGACGGCAATCTTGACCTCGCAACGACTGATTTCAAGGCGAACCGAGTCAGTGTGCTGCGGGGAATAGGGACCGGTGCGTTTCCGCAGATCGGTACTTACCCGGCGGGCTACGAGCTTGACGGATTTGCTACCGGAGATTTTGATCGCGATGGCGTGATGGACGTTGCAACCATCTCGTTTGGAACGAATGCGCTTGAAATTGTGCGTGGCCATGCTGACGGAACATTCGCGCCTCCCGTCGAACTCCAGGCCGATGTTCGACCAACCGCAGTGGCGGTCGGCGATCTCGACGGGAATGCATTGGACATCGTGATCGGCGCGAGTGGCAACAACACGCTGCAATGGTTTCGTGCAGCCGGCGATGGCTCGTTTCAAGCGGCATCCTTGATTCCTCTGTCGACGACGCCCGTCGCGCTTGTATTGGGCGACTTCGATCGAGACGGTGATCTCGACGTGGCGGTACTCGGCAGTTCAATGCTTATGATCTACTCGAACGACGGCACCGGCGGTCTGGCCCTGCGCACGGGATACCCTCTCGCCTTGAATCCACGTGCGATCACAGCGGGAGATGTCACAGGCGAAGGGATACTCGACCTGCTGGTAACACCGGCTAGTGGGTCGAACGTCGAGCTGTTCGTTGGCAAGGGAAACGGGACATTTGAAACCCCGACCGATCTTGTGACCACGGGGCTACCAACTTCGGCCACGATCTCGGACGTCGACATGGATGGTGATAACGACATCGTCATTACCAATCCGGGAAGCCTGACGATCTTGGAGAACACTGGAAGCGGCACATTCGCGGCGCAGACACGCGCTGTTGGCGTGCGCCCAACGGGTGTCACGGTCGCTGATGTAAACGGTGACGGACGTCCCGATCTCGTGGTCTCCGAGTCGACCGATGGAGCGATCGGCGTGCTCTACGCGGTGGACGGTGAGTACCTGCCAGAGCTCGAATTCGCCGCGGGACCGCAGCCATTCGGCGCGATCGTCACGGATGCCGATCTTGATGGACGTCCCGACTTCGTCGCAGGAAGTTCGGGAGCGAGCGCGAACGTAGTGGTACTCCGCCAGGTCTGTTTGCCCTGATAGCATCTTGAAAAAAGTTGTTTAGGCGTCGAGTAATTGGTTCGCGGTCTTACGCACCGGTGCATATCGGTTGGCATGAACCGAGGCAATCGTGATCGGAGTCGCTCGAAGACACCCACACGAATATCCATTGAACGCGCGGCGAGAAGATGTCTATGGTCATTTCTGTGCCCGCGCAACGCACAGTCTTTTCTATCCATCTCGCCAATTGGTGTTCGTGATGCTGGCTCCAAAGGTGATCGATTTGGTGAACGCTGCGTACGAAAGTACCAGCGATGATTCGGCGTGGATTTATCGAACCAGCAGGGCATTGACAGCGGTCACGGGCGGGGTTGGTGCCGGGTTTGTACGTTTCAGGGCCGAGCATATCGGAGGTGCTCTTGTCATCCGAGACGTACGCGACGCGTTGATGCCGACGGAAGTTGGAAATCTCCCTCGTCTTGTGGAGAGCATGTACTCAAACCCGTGGGCGGAACTCGCCTATGGCCGAACGCGGGTCGCGATGTTCAGTGAGCTCACCGGGCTGGGGGCTAAGCTCGCAGAGCTTCCAGCCTTCCGTGCGTTGTGGGCGCCAGATGTTAAAGACGTCCTCGGGGTCGTATGTCGAGACACGTCAGGTGCGGGCATTCAGTTCGCTGCGGCATTCGATAACTTTCGTCAGCTTTCCAAGCGTGAGGCTCGTTTACTCGAACGAGTCGCAGTTCACTTGATTGCGGGAGATCGACTTCGTGCGATTTCGCGCGCACCGGACCATGCTGACATTGTCCTGTCACCGCACGGAAAAGTGCTACATGCCATTACCTCGCAGGACGACGCCCTCGATGCAGCAGTTGAGGCACATCAACGTCGTAATTACGCCCGCTCCCGGCACACCGACCCTGAAACCGCCCTTGAAGTTTGGCAGGGGCTTGTTAGTGGGCGTTGGTCGATCGTCGATGCGATCGACACGGACGGGAAACGTCTCGTACTCGCCGTGAAGAACGCCCCTTCAGTCGAGTTCGGCGAGCAGTCTTCGATGTCCTTCGGCACCAGACTTTCAGTGCACGATGCAAGGGTCGCCGCCCTTGCTGCAATGGGAAATCGCGACAAGGAAATCGCATACACCCTCGGCATCACACTGGGCGCGGTGGCATCGGCGTTGCGTCGGGCCCGGTTAGCATTTGGAGTAGCGACTCGTGCGGAACTCGCGGTCGCGTGGCGCCGGCATCGGACGCGTCGTGAATAAACTAATTTCGGGATCACGTTCGTGCGGCATGACCGGCTCACCGCAGGCAGCAGATTCCAAAACGTGCGGCGACCTCCGCACGCGAGGTGGCTTCGAGCTTCTTAAGAATGGCCGCGACCTGATTGGCGATCGTTCGGAGCGAGACGTCCAGTTCGCGGGCAATCGCTCGGTTGGAAAGACCGAGCGCTAAGGCGATGGCGACTCGGGATTCCGCTTCGGTAAGCGGGGCGACGCTGTCTGGAGTGAACGCTAGGACCGCGATCTCAGAGGTTACGCTACTGACTTCCAGATCTCGAGGTGGGTCGGCCAAAGGCTCGCGCACGATGGGAACATCATGCCACGGCGTTGGCTTCGGCATTGCGTTTCCTCTCACGCCGGAAGTGAAACGAGCTGGATATCTTCAGTCTCGATAACACGTAGTGGCAGATCATACGGCTTGCTAGTCGACCAGCTGAAGTCGGCTTCGATTAGGCGCAACTTCAATCGGACGAATCGCATCACGTCGAAGCGAGGAGTGCGATCTCGCGTGAATAGTTCGCACGTCGCACGCGAGGTAGTAGCCACGGCCAGGTGCAGCTGCGATGAGCTCTGGTACACCTAACCTTCCGAGGATGACTCGTAAACGACGCGCGACCTGCCGCACATTATCGTCGTCGGCTCGCGTCGAATTGAACGGAAGAGCGCACACAAGTTCGTGTGTCGAAACGCAACCCCGGACCACGCAGGGGGACCAAGCCTCTTCAACGGCCCGCGCACACAGCACGCGTAGAAACTGATGCGGAAGAGGAGCGAGCTCACGCTCGGCAATTGACGGGTAGCGCTGAAGGAGCGACCCGCCGCTCGACGTGTCCGACGGACCAAGAAGCCAGATTTCGGCCTTAGCGGTCGACAAGCCGTAGAACGAGTCGCCTCCTTCTGGCTCCGGGCACATCACGCGCAGAAAGGGCTTGGTGATTTCGTCGTCGGGATCAGCGTCGCTACATCCTGCGCGATGGTTGATCGACGATTCCTTTACCGTCATGACCAGTACCTCAAGTTCGTCGCATCGTGGCGCCAGACGTAGCAATGAGTCCATGGTCATTTATGTCCGCCGGACGACTACTCGATCGTCAGACGTTCGCGCAATGTTGCGGCATTGCGCCGATCCAGCGCTGGGCGACCTGCACTGCTACATCGAGCTTCGCTTTGTCTTGGGGACTCAGCGGTCGTGAGGACGGATCGTCGCGTCGCTGCACCATATTGCATCGACAAACGGCAGTTCGATCAAATAAACGCTAGAAGCTGTTGGACTCGCTCGCCCGTCGGCATGCCAAGCTCGCTCGCGTACGCATGTGCATCGAACGAGAGCTCGCGGCGCGCGAGTTCTTCAGCGGTGTGGAGCGCGGCCAGCTCGACTGGTGAAAGCAGTGGTCCGATCCATGCGGCGATCGCGTGCGCGAGTGCCGCGTGGTTTAGCTCGTCTGCGGCGATCGCAGCGAAGTGTGCCCGGAGCGTCGGCGTGGACGCGTAGCGCGCCTGATGCGTGTTGACCAACGCGCCCAACGATTCGATCACACAGCCCTCGCTCTGATTGTCGAGCGCCAGTTCGAACAGGCTGCGAACTGGTAACGAATCGCCGGCGATCTGCGCATCGGTTCCCAATAGAGCGGCGCATCGCGCAGCATGGGTGCGTTCGTCATTCGCAGCGCAGCGCGCTCCTTCGATCAGTTCGACCGGGGCACCGTGGAACGCCAGTTCTCGAGCGATGCGTTCGAAGGCGCGTACCGACTCCGCTTCGTGGTGCAGCGCGCGACGCAAGTAGCCCGTAACCGTGTTCTCATCTTCGGTTTCGAGGAAGCCCATCAGCGCTGTTCGACCACAGCGAATCCGCATTCGCGCAGGCCAGAGTCCCACGCTCAAGGCTGACGTAGTCTCCGTCCACAGTCTGGCTCGCGTGCGCCACGTACCTGGCGTTCTCGAGCAGTGGCACATCCCACAGTGACACCTTCGGGGATTTGCCATCGTCGGCCGTCGCCAACTGCGGGGTCATCGTTGCACCCACCGCGATCCACATCCAACGCTGGCGCCAGCTCGCAAGAGTCATGCTTCACAGTGGTAGCGGCGACGAGCTTTTTGCAACGCTTTCGAAGTGAAGCGTGCTTTGCACGAGCGGCTTTTGCGGCGCAGTGTGTCCATTTCGCCCGAGCGGCATCGCCTACGATGCCATCGTGGGCGCCGCGCAGCTGCAAGGGGTACCATTCAGCAGTGGTGGTTATGGTCGGCTGCAAGGAAATCGATCAGACGACGCGCGACACCGTGTCCAAGAAGTACGACGCCGACAACAAAGCGTGGCACGACCTCACCGTGTCGTCACTCGACGAGCTCTCGGTGCGTGGATGGTCTGCGTTTTCTCGATCGCCCGCTCATCGCACGAAGTCTTGATTCGGTTCTCGTTGCGGCTTGACCGCGGACTGCTCGCGCGCTGGTAGGTTCGACACATATGACGATCGAATCGCCGAAAGTCGGAGAAGCGAAGTTAGTCTTTTGGATCGTTGGAGGAGTCGCGATTGTCGGTACGGCTGTCGCGCTCTGGTTGTTCTCGCGATGACAACAACGATTCCGTGGAGGTCGACTTATTGACGCGCGAGCGCTGAAGTCATCTTAGCGGCTCGCCAGCAGAGTCGTAGGCCGGCGGTACGTAGATGTTCATAGTGACGAGATGCTTTCGGCCTGTATTCGTGATCAAATGGGGTACACGCCTGCCGATCAAAACAAGGACACCCGCGCGAAGTCTCAACGAGCGACCGCCGACACGAGCGCGTCCCGTGCCCGAGACAACATAGAGCCACTGCTCCGCCCACGCATGCTCATTACTCGAGTCTTCGCTCGACGCCGCACCCGGTAGCAGCGTCATCGTCGCCGCTTGCGAGGCGCGCGTGCGCGCCAACACCGCGAAGCCTTGACGGCGTCGTTTCACAGTATCTATCCGCTTCACTAGAAACATGCGGGCCTTGGACTGCAAGCATGAGGCCCGCGCGGGGTAGGGCGCACAGCGAATCGCGAATGAACGTGCGCTGGTGCGACGTTCGAGACGAGGTTTCCACTGATTGCACTGGCCTGGGGACTGCACCACCACGCCACATCATGCACAAACCGCAATGGTGGACCGACAAACACGAGGGAACCTGGGACCGCATCAAAGACGCGATGAAGCGTGATTGGGAGCAAACCCAAAACGACTTTTCGAGCAAGAAGGGCGAAGACCTAAACCAGGGCGCCGCGGATACGATCAAGCAAGCGGCTGGCAAAGAACCGATTCCGCCCATCACTCAGCCGAACTGGGAAGACTTGGAAGACAGCTACCGGTTTGGCGCTGGCGCCCGCGATCAATACGCGACCGACTATCCGAGTTGGAACGAGAAGCTCGAGGGCAAGCTCTCCCACGAGTGGTCGGATCTAAAAACCGGTAAAGACTGGGATAGCGTCAAAGCGCACGTGAAGCGCGCGTGGCACGCCGTCAACAGCTAGATCGATTGGCATCACGGCGACGTAATTGCTGCAACGCTGCAACTCGCAGTCATGGCAGCACGCCGTGAGTAGTCGCTCGAAGAGGGCTGGTTCTTGCAGCGGGTCTATCTATGCTCGAAAAACTTCCGCCGGCGTTCGGTAGAGCCCTTCGCAACGTACGCTCAGGTATGACGCGCATCACGGCCAATAACAGAGGCCTCGGATCGCTCGTTGAATCATTCGTTCTCGAGAGCTCGACAGTTTCCAAAGATGGCGCGTTTCCCGTGCGCGTGACCGCCGATGGTGAAGGCATCTCGCCCGCGTTGACATGGACGGACCTACCGGACCGAGCCGTCACGCTGGCGTTGATCGTGGAAGATGCCGACAGCCCGACGCCTATCCCGCTCGTCCACGCGTTGGTGGCCAACCTCACGCGGCAGGGTGCGCTAGGGGAAGGAGATATGAACCAACGCGGTGACGATCTCGTTATCGGCAGGAATTCCTTTTTCAAGCAAGGGTGGCTGCCTCCCGATCCACCGCGCGGTCATGGCCCCCACCGATACGCATTCCAAGCGTTCGCGCTCGATAAGATCCTTGACCTCGCCCCGCGCTTCGGCCGCTCCTCACTGATCGACGCGATGAAAGGCCATATCCTCGGTCGCAGCATGCTTGTAGCCACTTATGAGCGGGCCTGAGCTTGAGCAAATTATCGTTACATTGACAGCTGAGCGACGAACCGCCATCCGACTCGTTCGCCGGCTTCCCATCGTGTTCGCCGCGGACCGGTAATGAGAACTTTGAGATCACGATCTAGTGCGGCCACACGAATCTGTTCGCAGATCGCGTCCCAGTTTTCGTTTGGACCGATCACGTGTGTCGGCAGCTCGCGTCGTCGTGAAGCGCGACGCAACGCAGCGATCCCCGCGTCGAACTTCGTGCGTTTGGGATCAGAAACTGCGATGACAACCACATCGGCAAGTGCGAGTGTCGCCGCCAGTGCCGAGCGTGCTCCGCGCCGATTGCACGGTGTCAGATTCGCCAACATGTCTGGTGGCAAAGGTCCGAACTCGTCACGTCGCTCGTACTGGCAGAAGCCTGCGACCGCGAACTCCGTGAAGGCACTCGCGCGAGCAGCGCCACGCTCTACGCCACTCTGGCCGGTGTGGAGGATCGTGATCGCCACCCGCCTGGCACCTTAACGCGAGTCTCTCATCCAAAGGGCTCCTTGGTGAATCATTGCTTTCCACGTGGAATCGCGCAGCGTCTACGAGGATATGACAACGAGGCCTGAACGCATCCGAGCTGTGTCGAGCGACAAATCATCGCGCCTGATAGTCGGCTGGAAGCGTCGCCGGTTTCGGCACGCGGAAGTACATCGTCCATGCGTATTCAGCCATCGCGAGCATCGTCATCGCGATCGCCCACGCCACGAGCACGCCCGCGAAGTTGCTCGAGAGCGATTTGAAGCGCTTCGCCACGAAGTTCGCGAGCGCTCCGACGACGAGTGCGGCAATCACTGCTTGAAACGTGCGTCCATAGAAGTCCATCGCGAGATCGCTCGGCTTGATCTCGAAGGACCAGTCGCCGCTTAACGGGTGGTACCAGAGCACGCGTTGCGTAGTCACTGCCGGATAGACGAACGCGATCGCGAACGCGATCGTCGAAAAGCACAGCGCGACGTAGAGGACATTTTTGCGTTCCATCGTCAGACTCCCTTGGTCATCGTGATGACGAGCCCGGAGAACACGTCGAACCACACGATCGCCGTGAGCAACACGGTCAGGGCCGCGTAACCGCGAACAAGCGAGTAATCGTCTTTAGGTTGTATAGTCCGCGAAAGCACGAAGATTCCGACCGCGAGTGGCAGCCCGAGCGCAGCGAAGTTCTCTTTCACGTCGAATAAATTCGAGGCCCAACGCTCGTAGCGGTCGAGATATACACCACGCACAAAATAGCGAAACGTCGGGTATGCGAGCAGACCAAACGCGAACGTAATCGAGTACGTCGCAAGGATCGTCGCAGCGTAGATGCGACCAAGACGGATCTTGAAGCTGCCGCGCAGATAGCCGAGCGTGATGAGAAAGTGATGCGTGATCGATCCGATCAGGACGATCGCAGCTGCCGCGTGGAGGATGACAAGCAGTTTTGCCGCCCCCTGCAGGAAGACACTTTGCATTCCCGCGGTCCTATCATTGCGTCGAACTCGTCACGAGTGCTTTCACCGACGCGTAGGCAATTTCTTCGTTGTTGTCACAAATGGTACCGCGAAGGACCTGCTTCATCCTTCCGCACGGTATCTAAAGATTGGCGATGAGCTGCGCGAGCTGATCGCGCTGGACAGCGTCGAGCAATTCGCTGAGGCCGTCTAGCAGGTCGGCTTCCGAACGGGCATGGATCGCGTAGGCCTGCTCGAACCGTTCGTACAGCGCTTCGAGCAGGTCAGCATTCGTCTGCGCGGCGTGGCAGGTACGCGACAGTGCACCGCAGATCGTGTCGTGTGCGGTCGCCATCTCGTGCACCCGGTCGGCGAGTGCGGGCACGAGCTCGGCCACAAACGGAAATAGCCCCTCTTCTTCACGTGCGAAGTGGTCGAACAGCTCCTCACGCAGATCGACAAGCGCCGCAGTCAGCGTTTCGGTTGACGCCTGTGCAGCGACGAGCGCCGAAGTATCCAGAACGCGACGATTCAATGCCGCGTGGTCGTAGCTGATCGGAAGGAGGCCATCGCGCATCGCTGCCGCTTATCGCGCGAAAGTGTTGGCAACGCTAGCAAGAACCAACGGTGATAAAACCCAATCGCAGCATTTCGGTACAGCTGAACGAGATGGTTTGCATTCGGCCAGATGAGTCGGTGCGAGCGGCGTCGGACGAGAACGCTGCGCCGGACATCTTCAGCCTTCGCGCATGGTATTGAGCAGCGACAGGAAAGAGGTTTCCCCAACGATGAAAGAATCCTCGAGGAAAGATCGCTCTACCGCAAGATCGACCCCAGAGATGACGGAGGCGCTCACGCGCTTCCAAGACGCTGTTCGAGACCTCGCCTTGGAGATGGTTGGGTGGGTGATTCTTCGCGAGGTGGAACACCGCCTCGACAAACTCCGGGCCATTTCTCCGCCACAACGGCCGCGACAACGAACGAGGCAACGAGCTGCGGTTGTAAAATCTTCGACGAAGTCCAAAGCAAAAGCGCCCTTGGAGTTCGAACCACCGGTAGAACGCGATCAGCCCAAGGCCCTCAAGCAGGGTTGGACACGCGAGACGATCGTGAGCGAGCTCGCAACCTGGTTGGCAAGTGGTACCGCGATCGACGCATCGTTTCTCAAACGTCACGGTCCGCGCGGTCTGGTCGCAGCCGCGAAGAAAACGTTCGGCCGCTTCGAGGCAGCACTTAATGTCGCAAGTCTTCATCTTTCGACGATGTATCCAGATGGGCCGCCGTCCCGGCTGGGTTTCGCGACGTAGATCATGACTGTCTGCTCGATTCGCCTGTGACATCAGTGAAGATCGAGGATCACGAACGGCGACGCCGAAGCAGATCCAGATCCGAAGAGCTCCGCGACTTCATACAAACCGAGATTCCCGGTAGTGAAATTCGAGCACGTGCGTCACCTTAATGGTCACCAATCACGAACGGGAGCGAACGCGCCGAGAGCAGCGACGAACGCAATCGTCGCGCCAGGACCCACGTTGCGGCGTAGCCACACCATGAATAACGCCAGCGCGCCGCAGCCGAGCCCGCCTCGAGATAGTAAATAATGTGACCAAAGGAGTCGTCACCTCCCGTATCGCCAAAACCCGCGCGCATTTGGAAGATCTCATGACCTCGTCGCGGCCCGATGCGAAGAGGTCGATCCGTGTGTCGATCTCGCGACGCGTGACCTCCTCGAACTGGAGTAATTCAGTGGACCGCATGACGACCTGGTTGATTCAAAAACTCGAAGAGCTCAAGCCCGGCGACGAGCCGCGCGACGGCTACGCGCTCGGCACGATGGTTGACCAAATCGGCGCGCGCGCCGGCATGGTCTCGGGAATGGTGCTTTCGAATAACTACGATCGCGACAAGGTCGTCGCGCGCGGCGCCGAGATCATGGCGATGTGGGTGCCGCAGCTGTCGGCACACACGCTGCGGATGTACAGCGAGGTCGCGCAGCGCCAACACCTCGCGCTCGATGTCAGCGCGTACCTCGCGACGGCGGATGCACGTGATGCCGAGCTCGCGGCGGCGGAAGAGGCGAAGCGCGTAGCAAGTGTGGCGGCGTTCGAGGAGGAGCGTGCGCGGATCTTCGCCGGCGAAGCAAATCCCGCGCTCGAAGCGGCGCTCGCCGACGACACGCCGCAGGCGTTCGACGTCTATGCCGATTGGCTCGAGAGCAAGGGCATGGCGCGCGGGGAGCTCATTCACTTGATGCTGCGCAACGAAGGCCATCGCACGAGCGCCGGCTACGAGGCGATCGAGGAATTCATCGAAGAGCATGCGGACGAGTTACTCGGCGAGGTTCCGGACGAGGAGGTCGCGACGCTCGAGTGGCGGCGCGGCTTTATCGATGCGCTGACGCTCGATAGCGACGAGGATTTCGATAGCGCGCTCGAACGGATTCTGTGTCATCCGTCGGCGCGGCGGCTGCGCTCGTTGACCGTCGGTATGAATGGCGAGTCCGCCGCCGAGCAAAGCTCGTTCGTGAACACGCTGATCAAGTGGCACCCCGATCACCTGCGCACGCTGTTCATCGGCTCGTTCGATGGTGAAATTTCCTGGTATCAGGTCGGCGATGTCTCAGCGATCTGGCAGGGTTTGCCGTCGCTGCGCGAGGTGACGATTCGCGGCGGTGCGTTCGAGCTAGGCGAGATCCAGGCGCCAGCGCTCGAATCGCTGACGCTGCAGACCGGCGGGTTGACGTCTGCGAACGTCGCTTCGGTCGCCGATGCGGCGTGGCCGAACTTGAAGTATCTCGATCTGTATTTCGGCGAGCACAGCTACGGGGACACCGAGCTCGACGATGTTCGCACGCTACTGGAGAACAAGTTCCCGGCACTTCGCCACCTTGGCATCGCGAACTGCCCGTTCGTCGACCAAGCGGTCGGGTTGATCGCGGAATCTCCGCTAGCAGCTCAGCTCGAGGAACTGAACGTCTCGCTCGGCTGCTTCGGCGAAGAGGGCGCGGCGATCCTGCTCGGCGACGCCTTCCCGAAACTGAAGAAGATCGATATCTCCAGGTCGTTCGTCGGCGAGGAGCAACTGACGCAGCTGCGCGCGCGCTACGAAGTGGTCGCGACTGATATGAACTCGCCCGACGAAGATCGCTACGTCTCGATTAGCGAGTGAGCTCGATCGAGCGCGGGATGATCGAGCCGAGGTTCGTGAAGAACTTTGGTCGTTCGCTGTCGCGACGCCGTCTTGATTCCTGACTGTGAGCCCAGATACGGGTCGCACTGCTTCACGATCTCGATCGCTGCGTGGCGCTCGAGCAGTACTGACTGCGACCGCATAACGTCGAGCCTCATCACAGGCGACGAGTGTCACCATTGCTACAAGGCCAAGGTCGGATCGTATGTCTCTGGAGAGCTCGCCAAGTCAGGTGGAGTTGTTTCGTGTGTTGTTTCCTGCGGTCATGTCGGTACTGTCATCCAACGTGCTGGATAATTTTCACCGCGTACCCATCGCATACCTAGCGGAAATTCGTTGGAGCATGGATGGTCTTTGAGTCGTGTCTCAAGAAGTTCCGTATGACGCGATCGCATTACTCGAAGCGCTAGAGGCTCGCCGCAACGGACTTCCGTGGGAGCTACTCGGCATCCTACGCTCCGCAACAGTTGCTGAAGCGTGTGATGCCTATTGCCGATTGCTCACAAACCTCACGCCGCTCCGGACAGCGTTCGGTCATCGAGACGCGATGCTGCGCTCATCGTTCATGGAGCGCATTCTACAGACCGCGTTGCGTCGCTTCTGTGCCCATACAGAGAGAATTCAGAAGCAACGGCTGGTCCGTGGGAACAAGCATCGCTAGTGGTGTTCGCGGCCCAGCCTTCGAGCGAACAGCGGAGCATTCCCCTTTTGCCGCGGGAGGACTCATATGCATAGAACATGCGTTCTGTTGGCGTTGTCGGCATGCGGCCGGCTCGGTTTCAATGCCGAGCTCGATGCCGCAGGGCCGGTGGATACCCAAACGGATGGCGAACCGCTGCCTGACGCAGCCGTGTTGCTCGAGACGATCACGGTGCCGACGACCGGCGCGACGGTCACGTCGTCTACGAACCTCGAACCAGGAAGCCACTATGCGCTCGTCGCGAGCGGCACGTTTACCGCCGTGCCACCCGCGGTGGATCCGCTCGCCGACGCCGAGTACTACGATCTCGATGATCCTGTCGACGGTCCTATCGATATCGATGCGTCGAACATGATCGACTTCGGTCTCGCCATTAACGAAACTACGGTGAGCGCGCTCAAGAGCGTTCGGTGGGGCGCGTATCGAGCCGACCACGTGTACACTACCGACTTCGTCGGCGCGGGCGCACCCATCACGGCCAAGGTGTTCGATTGTTGCTACAGCGACAACACCGGCACGCTGACGCTTCAGATCTTTCGGTGATCTGCTCTAGAGCATTCCATCGGACTGCGATGACGTGATGCTGCTCCTTACAGCGCCCGGTAGGCGCAATGAACGAGGTCGCCCGAGGCTCGAGTTGTGGCCCGCATTCGGGACTTGATGTGTGCCTGCAACCGTTGCCATGATCTCCCCGTACTACTTCTCGCCGATGATGCCACACACAGCTCGCAGCAACGCGGCCGGTGCAAAGGGCTTCTCGAGGCAAGGACGGTCACACTCCTCAATGAAGGTCGCAGCCTGACGCGTGAACACGCCGCCCGTGAGGAATACGAAGCGCGACGCGAGCTCGGGCCAGTGGACCGAGACCGCCTCGTACAGCTCGATCCCAGTCATCTCCGGCATCATCAGGTCGCAGACGACCGCGTCGAAGCGCTCGCCCCGCTCGAACAGAGCGAGCGCCTCGCGAGCAGAGTTCGCGGTGACGATGTCGCACTCGCTCTCCAACACACGTGAGGTCGCCTGTAGAGTAGTTGTTCGTCGTCAACGATCAGGACTTGCCCTCGATGCGCCATGCTGGCGAGGTCCTCCGCCGAAGTGGGCGCCTGCTCGGCGGGCTCGGCGATCGGAGGGAAACCCGGAACACGGTGCCTTGCGGCGTAGCACGCGACACTTCGATCGTTCCACCGAAGCGTCCAACGATGCCGTGACAGATCGCGAGCCCGAGGCCGGTGCCGCTCGATTTCGTCGTCACGAATGGTTCGAAGATCCTTGGCATCAAATCCGAGTCGATGCCCACGCCCGTGTCGAAGACCGAGATGACTGCCACATCAGCGATGCGCTCAATTCGGACCGCGATCAGATTCTCGTCGGCTCGTCCTATCGGGATTGCCTGCGCCGCATTGATGAGCAAATTGAGAAACACCTGACCGAGCCGCGTCTCGTTACCCAAAACATACACGGGGTCGCCGAGCTCCAGCTCCAACCGCGCGCGATGCTTGATCTCGGAAGCGGCCATGCGGGTTGCGTATTGGACGACAGGGGCGAGCTCTACAGGACCGACGCTCTCGTCATCGGCCCGCGAGAACACTTTGAGATCGCGCACGATCGATGCGACGCGCGCGGCACCATCCTGGGCATCACGCAGAATCTGGTCGAGACTCGCTCGGAGCTCGTCCGGCACGTTGGCGCGTTCGAGCCGACTAGACACCGTTGCGAGCCCGATGGTGACGAACGTGAGTGGGTTATTGATCTCGTGGGCGACACCAGCCGCGAGCGTTCCCACCGACGCCATTCGGTCGGCGAACGCGAGACTGGCTTGCATCTTCCGCAACTCGGTGAGGTCCTGGATCGCTGCCAGTCTTGCAGGTCGGCCACGGAACGTCATCGTAGGAGCCGAAACGTCGTGCCATCAGCGCGAAGCGCAACGGCCTCGTACGATTCCTTGCTCGCGGCTGCGATATGCTGTCGAACGATTGCGAGCGACTCGGGAGCGATATAGTCAAACAAGCTATGCCTGATCGCGCCATGAGAAGGTAGTCGATACAGCTCACGGGCGGCTTTGTTGGTCGCGACAATGACGCCGTCATGGTGGACGAACAGCGCCTCTTTAGTTGCATCGGCTAGTGCTTCGAGTTCCTGCTCGCGTTCGCGCAATGCAGCTTCCGCTCGCTTCCGTTCGGAGATATCGCGAGTGATGCCGAGCATCGTTCCGTCCGGTAACCGTACGCCGGTGAGCTCGACAGGCACGAACGTGCCGTCCTTGCGACGCAACAAGCGCTCGCCGCGAACCGTCGCTGGCATCGAGGCGATTCGTGGTGGCATGTCGACCGGAGACAGATCGAGCATCGTCAGTTGCAGGAGCTCGTCGAGCGTGTATCCGACTAGCTCGCATGCACCCGCATTTGCCATGATGTAACGACCTGTACTGTCCGCCACGAAAATAGCATCCGCTGCATGCTCGAAGATCGAGCGGTAGAGCTCGTCATAACCCTGTTCTCGCCACGCCATCGAGCGCCAGGCTAGCACCGAGTTCACCAATATGACGGCTAGTAAGCCCGGTGATAGTCGGCTCTCGCTAGTGTAGAGAGGCAGCGAACTCTTCAGAAAGATAGAGATCCCGCTCAGTGCGTGCCTGGGTTGGAGGCTCCCGCGAATCGAATCTCACTGCCGAGTTTCAGCGCTGGCTCGAGCTTGTCCAACTTGACAATCACACTATGCTTGTCAATTCGGATGATATTCCCGCTCATCGAGTTGTTATCGAAAACCGGACTCGTCTTCGTATCCAGGCCATCCTCGAGCCCGACATCCGCAACCACAACCGTGTGATCGTCGTTTGGAACAAACCCGACGACTCTCCCGGTGATCCGGTGCGATGAGACCTTTTCAGGTGCGGGCGTAACCGTGGTTTGGTGTTCGCAACCGATCACCGACGCAACTAGAAAAATCAGAAATATGGTTTTGTGCATCGCAAAGGTAGGACGGCATGGTCCCGAGGCCAACACAAAAAAAACAGAGCAACGTTTTGCCCCCGTAAGCAAGTCCGACTTCGAGCAAGACCGACCCGCTATCGGCGAAACGAAATGACCGGCAACGCGCTGACGCTGTGTCCGCAGTTTGTGGCGTGTTAGTGTTGTCGACGCGGGCACGTCGGCGTCACATCAACGCGAGACTAGCGTTTTACCGGGATTGAATTTAGGGAAGTTCAATGGTGTTCGAGTCTGCGCGTTGCCGCGAACTTGGCTAGTGCGGTCCTAGCTTTCGATGCACGATAAGGGATGCGCCTCATTTGGATGGCATCTGTATTTTTGTGCGCGAGCGCGTGCAAGTCGGAGAAGCCTGCGGCGAAGGGCGATCCCTGGGCCGGCTCGTCGAAGAACGGCGAGAAGAAATGGTACATGGGCGATGCGCCCGTTGGGATGTGGACGGGTCTCGATACGCGGATGACGCCGACGCCGATGTCCGACGGCACCGTCTCGTACCTATCGACAAAAGTGCAGCTCGCGAACTATGTCGTGTGGCCGGACGGTCAGATGTCGCAGGACGCGCCGTGGAACGGGCTCGCGGACTTCGACCATACAGCGTGGGAGGCGGCACTTCACTCGACCGAGCATCCGGGCGGACGGCCCGGCACGTGGACGAAAGATGGCGATGGCTGGGTCGTCACGTACACGGGCGGATCACCGGTTCCCATGACGATCGTCGGCGACGAGCTGCAAATCGGAAAGACCAAGCTGCGCCGCGCGTCCGATGTCACTGGCGCGACGCTCGAAGGAAACTACACATACCTCTCCGACCCGGAGGACCCGCTACTAGCCGGTCCTGGGTGCCAGCAGCTCGTGACATTCAGCGCTGCTGGCAAGTTCGTCAATCGCGGCGGTTTCGCGCGAACGTGCCCCGCAGCGGAGAGTGATCCGGGGCGACCGGGTAGCGGCACATACGAGATCCGCGACTTCTCGCTCATCCTCCACTACGACGACGGGCGCAACATCAAGCGCCTCATCACGGCCCGGCAGAACTCCGATTTGCACACGGATAACTCGCGCGTGCTCCTCATGCAGCAGCTCTGGTCGCGACGAACCGGTCCCATCTCCGACGGTCCCGTGGCGAGTGCGCAGCCAACGAACACACCGACCGCGCTGACGCCGATGCAGGTGACTGCGAGCACGCCCTTTGTTTCGGGTGACATGACGACGTTCGATGCGATCGCGTTCAAGACGCCCCCCGGGACTCTGCAGCACCTCAAGGGCGCGCTCCAGTACACCGCGCAGGATGGCGACCAGTTCTGCATGACGGTGGTGCTCGCGAGCCTGCCGAGCGCGGGCGATCCCGCCGCCGACTTCGCTGCCGAGTGGAAAGACGTGATGTTGAACGGCCGTACTGTCGACGAAACGCCTGCGCCGCAGCATGGCCAGGCGACGAGCGGCCTCATATTCAATGTGGCGGGGACAATGACCACCGAGATATCCAATAAGGCGCGCGTCTATCGCGCTCTGTTCGTGTTCGAGGTGGGGACTCGCCGCCTGAGCGTCGCAATGATCGCGCCCACAGAGGGCCAGCTCGCGAGGTGTGACCTTCAGAGTTTCCTCTCGTCGGTACGTGGCGCTTAGACGGAGATCACGCGTAGGTGTCTGCAAACGGGAACACGCGATCGACGATGGGTTGGAGCTTCGCGAGTGCGACTGAAGCGAAGGCTCTCACGTGCACGGCATCTACGTCGGCTCGCTCGCGCTGCCGCATACGACCATCTCGCGAGCGGAGCGCACGTCGGCAAAGTCGTGATTCGGGTCTGAGATACAATCTGGTGTGCCGAAACGAAAGTCTGCGCCTTCTGCGCGTGGCGAAAAAATCCCCCCTGGCGATGACGTAGGAGCAGCGGATCTCAGCCTTCGGGTTTCCGAAAATCTAAAGGAGTTGCGGCGTCGGCGGGCGATGTCCCTCGATGATCTGGCCCGTGCATCCGGCGTTAGTCGCGCGGGGCTCTCGCAGATCGAAACGAACAAGACGAACCCCACGATCGGGGTGCTATGGAAGATCGCCGTGGGCCTCGGCATACCATTCGCCGAACTGACGGGTGAGGGACGAGCCACCGCGTCGATCTTGCGTCGCAGCGACGTGCAGGTCCTGCAATCGGCTGACGGTCGGTTTCGCAGCCGGTCGCTGGCACCGGCAGGCGCGAACCCGTTGGTCGAGCTTTACGAGCTGCAACTGGGCGCGCGTGGTCGCTACGCCTCCGAGGCGCATGCGCCGGGGACCCGCGAGATCGTCGTGGTGCTCAGCGGAACACTTCGGCTGACGACGGGTGACACCACGTTCGATGTGGGCCCCGGCGATTCGGTACTGTTCGCCGCCGACGTGCCGCACGTTTACGAGAACCCTGGAAATTCCGAGGCTCGGTACCACGACGTGATCGTCTACGCCCGCTGACTCAACGCGGATGCGAGCGCCGTCGACAGCGGCGTCGTATCGCGACCGATCAACGCGTTGAGATCGCCGCTTTGATCGTAGAGCTCCCCCAGCGAGGCCGCAGCATCGGCCTGCGCGAGGATCGTGGCGACGGGTTGAGGCACCCCTGCCGTCTCGAGTGCTGCGCGGAAATCGGCTTCCGCGAGATCGCGATACTGAATCGTCGACCCGATCTGCTTCGACAGCTCGGCGGCAAAGTCGTAGCGCGTGAACGAGATGTCGCCCGCGAGCTCGTAGATCTTGCCGTTCTGATCCGCCGGAGAGACGAGTACGGCTGCGGCCGCCTCGGCGTAGTCGGCGCGAGTCGCCGCCGAAATCCGCCCGACGCCGGAGCCACCGATCTGCGTCTTGTGCTCGAGGATTGCGGGCAGCGACGCGGTGTAGTTCTCGATGTACCAGCCGTTGCGTAAGAACACGAACGGCAGGCCGCTCGCGCGCAACAACTTCTCGGTCTCGAGATGCTCGGTCGCGAGCGAGATCGTCGAGCGATCCGCGCGGAGGATGCTCGTGTATGCGACGAGCTTGACCCCAGCCTGCTTCGCCGCCTCGATCACCGAACGGTGCTGCGACAACCGGCGCCCGACCTCGTTCGCCGAGATCAGCAGCAACTTGTCGATGCCGGCAAGTGCGGGACCGAGGGTCTCGGGCTTGTCGTAATCGGCAAGCCGAACAACGACGCCTTTCGGCAACAGGATGCTCGCCTTGCCCGGATCGCGAGCGAGCGCGACGATCTGGGAGCTCTTCACGTTGCGCGCGAGCAGCGCAGAAATCACGAGGCGACCGAGATGGCCCGTCGCTCCGGTAATCGCATAGGTCGTCATGGTTATTTCGCCGGGGGAATGAGGACGATGTCGATACCCTGGATGACACCGTTCGACGCCTGGATGTCCGGCTTCACAATCGTGGCGCCGGCGATCTTGCCGCCGTCGATCGCGAGGTCCGGGCCTGCGAGCGACTTCTCGCTCTTCGCCGCCGAAAGGTCAGCTGCGAGCAGTTTGCCGCTGACGACGTGATATTGGAGCACGGCTTCGAGCCGCGACTTGTCCGCGAGCAGCGCGTCGAGATCCTTCGCCGGAACTTTCGCGAACGCATCGTCGGTCGGCGCGAGCACGGTGAACGGGCCGTTGCCGTTGAGCTTGTCTGCGATGCCGGCGGTGTCGACTGCCTTGAGGAACGTGTTGAACGTGCCGGCGGCCTTCGCCGTTTCGATCAAGTTCTTGTCCGTCGGTGCGGTACCGGCAACGGCGGCCGTCGCCGAGCCACCTGCCGATGGCGTTGGTGCCGCCGCGGAGCCAGCAGAACCGCCTTCGGCCGTCTTCGTCGTGGGTGGTGCGTCTGCATTCTTCTTTTTGCAAGCGCCGAGCGAGAGCGACGTAGCGAGGAGGAGAACCGGAATAGCCCATGTCTGTTTCATAAGACAAACGTCTACTATCAAGGATAGGATGTCAACGCTGGATGTGCACGTTCGAAAGGCAAGCATGACGACATCACGCGCTCGCATCGCAGTCATTGGCGGTTTGTCACGACATGCAGAACGTTGGGTTCGTGCAGCTGCACAGCTCGACATCGTGCTGGAGCACCACGACGGTCGCGCCACCGGACGCGGTGCGGACGAGATCAACGCGATTGTTCGTCGTGTCGATGCTGTCATCATCATCACCGAACCGAATAGTCATGGCGGAGTTGGTGTCGCGCGTCGCGCCGCAACACTGACAACAACTCCGTACCTATTGGTGAAGCACTTGCGGCCCGATGCGCTCGCGAACGCCGTCGCGGATCTGTTCGCGAGTGCGCGGACGCATGCGCTCGCATGACGGATATCGATTGCCGTAGACGAATGTCCGTGATAACGGATACGCATGGCTCAGCTCGAAGTGCACGACGACTTCATCCGCGTGCCGTTCGCCGGCGGCTATGCCGACTTTCACCTGCGCTGGCTTCGACACAACTGCGATCTCGATCTGCATCCGCAGACCCGCGAACGCACGATCGATTCCGCCGACCTTCCCGACCGGCTCGGTGTAACGGAGGCAATTCTCGACGACGGTGTCCTGCGCGTGAAGTGGGACTTCGATCAACGCACGAGCCGGTATCCGCTCGTGTGGCTGCAGGATCACGCGTACGGATTGAATCGCGTTGCTCCACCAGCGCCGCCATCGGACGTCTCGAAGATCGAGATCCTGGGCGGGCTCGGTCCCACAGCGGTTGGCGAAACTCTCGTCGCTCGCGTATTGCGAGACGGCGTCGCGATCGTGCGGCGCGACTCGACCTCGCCCGAAGACGAGACCGAAACGTGGATTCGTGCGATCGAGAGTCAGGGCTTCCGCACGATCGCGACTCACTTCGGTCGAATCGAAGACCTCCGTACCGACAACACGACGAACACGAACACCGATCAGCTCGGTTACACGAACGCAGCGATCGAGCTTCACACCGATCAGCCATTCCTCGACCACCCGCCACGGTTTCAGCTGCTCCAATCGATCCGGCGAGCGGATCGCGGTGGCGAAAATTCCGTCGCCGATGCGCGCGCCTCCTTCGACTATTTCGCGAGCCTCGACGCCGACGGCGCGAATCGCTTGCTCACCACGCCCGTTCGGTTTCATCGCAAGCAGAAGAACTTCGAGCGCGTCGTGCTCTCGCCCATCGTGAAACGCGACCCGTTCCAGATCCGTTCGTCCTACTTCACGGCCGCGCCGTACAAGCTGCCGTTCGCCGAGATGAGCGCCTGGTATCGCGCGCACGATGCATTCACGCGCATCCTTCGCGACCCGCGCTTCCGCTATCAGTTCCGTCTCGACCCGGGCGACGTCCTACTCTACGACAACCACCGCATGCTTCACGGGCGCGCCGGCTTCACCGGACCGCGCTGGGTGCGCGGCGTCTACTTCGATGTCGTGGAGGACGGGTGATGCCTCGCTATCTGGTCGTTCCCGGCTGGAATGGGAGCGGCCCGAATCACTGGCAGTCGCACCTCGAGCAATCGCTCGCGGGAACCACGCGCGTCGAGATGAGCGATTGGCAGGCGCCGAATCCCGCGCATTGGGTCTCCACGCTCGAGCGCTACATCGCGCAAGGCGAGCCGCCGATCGTGATCGGCCATTCTCTCGGCTGCGTCGCGGTTGCTCACGCCGTCGCGAACGGTGCGCGGATTCGTGCCGCACTGCTCGTCGCGCCGGCGGACGTCGAACGCCCGAATTGTGCGCGCGTGTTGCAGACGTTCGCGCCGATTCCCAAACCGCGCTTCAACGTCCCGGTCACCACCGTCGGCTCCGACAACGATGTTCATGCATCGATCGAGAAGGTTCGCGACCTCTCGAAGGCGTGGGGCGCCGAGCTCGTTGTCGTCCCCGGTGGTGGTCATCTCAACGTCGCGAGTGGTCATGGCCCGTGGCCGCTCGCTCAACTCCTTGCCCAACAACTCGCGAGCGTCACCCACGATGCTCGCGTTGCCTGAGGTAGTTCCATGTCTGTCACCGAGCTCGAGCTGCTCGACACCTTCGAGCAAGATCTCGCCACGAGTCGCGCGAATCTCGAACGTATCCTCGCATCTGCCCTCGCGATCGAGCGCGATCCGACACTCCGACACGCATTGTCGGAAGATCCGGGTGGCGTGACGGCAGTCGCGCTTGCCGCGTCGGGGCCGTACGTTCTGATCGAGCACGGTCGAGTGACGGGCACCGCCCTCCTCGGTCCGGCGCCCGATGGCGTCGATCAAGTCCTGGCCCTACCCGACGCATTAACTCGTAAATCCCATCTCCGTCAGGCCTACCGCACGGCGCTGATCGGTTCGGAAGCTGAAGCGGTTCGCCTGCTCGATTCGCTCGAGCACGATGCCGAGTTTTTCTCGCAACGCGCATTTGTCGCGCTCGAGCGCTGGGCGCCATTGCTCGCGTTGCACGCGTATCGCCAGACTGTCGCGATCCAATCCGTGTTCGATGCCGAGCGATCGGTCGTGCTCACCGCAACGGCAGAGCGAAAGCGTCGCTACTGGGAACGCGTGCATGCGCTCGGTCATCTGTCGGTGCTCGCTACATCCGCCGACTCGACCGAATGGCTGTCCGAGATGGCGCGTACGTTCACCTGGCGTAACTGGACGCCATCGTTCCCACTCGCACGCGAACGAATCCTGCGACTAACGGTTCGCGCAGGCTGGATTGCCGGACGATTCGGCGTCGACATGGTCGCTCCATATCTCGGCCGGATCGCGAGCGGTCAGCCGATGCATGCATTCGATGCAACGCTCGGTCTCGTATCGATCGCCTCGGTCGCCACGCACGAACGCGAAGCGATCGGACGCGAGCTCGCAGCGGTGCTCGAGCTCCGCTCGCATGGCGCTAACGGCGCGTTGTTCGCGACGATGGCTCACTCGGCGAAGTTCGCGCTCGAGGAGCCCGGATCCGCGATCCAATACGTGAGCGACCGTGCAGGCGGTAAACCACTCGCCGTGGCAGTCGATTCTAACGACGATGCCGCCGAGTTCGACAATGCCGGTTACTTTCACGCGATCCTCGCGATGGCGGGACTCGCGCACGCACCCGCGTCGGCGTTCTTCGCGCTCCCCGAAGAGCTGAACCTCACATCGTTCGATCCTCGCGTCGACAAGACCCGCTGGGCGAACTAGCGGAGCAAGATGGTTCGACTGTCCGTGCCCTCGTCGTGAATTTCGTGATCGGGAATAACGACGCGCTGAAGCATCGCTTGGCAGATTCGTTCGCGATTTTGGAAGTCTCGGGGATGGCGGACTAGGGGAAGCGGATCTGTTTCTTGCGAGGTTCTCGGTAACCGAAAATTCTCTGCCGGTTCGAGGCTCGCGAGCGACCGACTACATGCGGCTGGTTCGTGCACCCGGTTTCGGCGATACCGCGGAGCTCAATGATCTCGTTCGTCACATCGCACTGTATGCGTGACATGACTCGCGACGAGCGCATCGCGATCTTGGAATCCACGGTGGTCGAGTTACGACGGCAGCGCTGGCCAACTCGAGCCCGACCTGTATTGTAGAGATTCTGATTGCTCGCCCGCCGCCAGTGGTTGTATGAATTTTATATGCGGAGTGGTCGGTCGCGTCATCGCACGGTGGGTTCGTCGCAGTTTCGCGCACAGCTAGCCGAGACGTTGGCCCTCACCGACGAGCGTACGAGAGTTCTGATCTCCCGACGTGGACGTAAGCCAGTCGCTGTCGTTTCGCTCGACGATCTGCAAACGCTCGAGTTGCTGGAACACGAGTCGTCGCTGAAGAACTCCGACGACGTGTGAGGTTCAAATACGCTGGTGGCTCGAGGACAGCTATCGCTCTCACGGACACTCAACGAACTGGCCCTCGCACCCGATACATGCCCGACCGCCGGTACTTCTGTCCAGCGGCCAATTCCGGTCTCTGGATATCGATAGATATCGATGTCGTTGAGGCGAAGACCGACCACATCGCCTCCACTGTGTCGCTGGGGATGTCGTGTGCGCGACTCGCCGCTGGCGTCCGTCATAGGCCATTCAGCTGCATCTGCGTCATCACAATTCGCTTGTCGGCAACTGCTCGCCGGATGGTAACTTCCCCAACGATGCAGAGCGTCCTGCTGGTCGACGACGACGAAAGGCTCGTGAGCTCGGTCGCTCGAGCACTTCGGGTCTTTCTCCCGGGACGGACTATCCATGTTGTCCACAGCGGTTTCGAAGCCGCCTCTGTACTACAGACGCGCGCGTGGGAGGCGGTGGTGACCGACTTCAGCATGTCCGATGGGGATGGTGATTATGTTCTCGCACTCGCTGCACAGCTACATCCGAACGCGATTCGTATCCTGGTCACTGCGCGCGACGAGATGCCGAAGAATGTCGACGCGCACCATCGATTCACCAAGCCGTACAACGTCGGGGAGATAGCTACGCTGATCGAGCGGTGGCCAACGGACCGAAGAACGATACGTTGACGAAGCCGAGTTACCTACTGATCGTCGACCCTGATCCGTACTTGCTTCAGATTTTGAGCGGGTACTTCCGGCGTGACAGCCGGGTTGTCTACACCGCGCGCGATAGGCTGGAGGCCCGAAAAGTTTTGGCAGCCTTCGGTGTGCCTGCGGTCATCCTAAGTGACTTGATGTTCGCAGGCGAGATCGACGAAGACTGGATTACCGAGCTCCGCGGCATGAACGCGACGACAGCATTCTTGACGGCCTCGCCCGAATTCGCGCCGCCAGACTTCCCATTGTTTTCGAAACCGGCGCAATTGAGCGAACTTAATGATTTCGTCATTCGCTATGAACGTCTCGCGCAGTCGGCCGATTGACGGTGGTCGTCGCATATTGGTTCGCGGAAGATCGACAAATGACCGAGCTCGCGTTTGTGCTACAAGCAAGATGCGAGCGCATCGATGCTATTGAGTGCCGTGACATGCGAACCACAACGCGATCGAGACCGCGGCATATGTGAGAAGTGCTAACGTGAGCACCCACACGGTCGATATCCGCAACGCAAGCGTAAACACGACCAGTGCGAACGCCAATGCACCGAAGCTTCCCAACACTGCACCTCGGGCTTCGTCGGTTGCTTTGGATCGTCCGTCGTGCCGTTTGACAAGTGTAAGGCTCGCTGGCAGTAGTGCCGGGAATCCCAGAAACAGTCCCGCGACTCCAGGTCCGAATCTTTTAGCGATCAACCCAGTGCACATCGTGATTGCGCCGCCGAAGACAAAGCGCACGATGTGTTCCCACAGCTTCGTCCTCTCGACTTGATCCACGGCGAGCGTAGGCTTCACGACCCCTCCGCAACGCGATACAGAGCGAACGCGACGGCCAACCAGACGGACCACGCAAGCATCGCACTGAACCACACCGGAACATGACGGCGTTTCGTGAGTGTCACGCATGCGATGCTGTAGGCCAGAAGTGCAACCGCGCCGAAGAGCATAGAACGCGATTCGGTCTTCATATACAAGTCACCGTGCTGACAGGTAGCGAGCGCGAGTCCCGCGAGCGCGACGGATGGAGCTGCGCCGAACAATCCCGAGAACGACTTCGGTTTGAATAGCTCGGCGCTAGCGGCGAATGCCGAAACGATCGTTCCTCCAAGTAGGAAGCGAACAATAAACTCCACGACAGTCCTTTCGAGCCCACACGCACGCTGTGCGATGGACCACCGTTCCGATCAGCGCGCTTGATCTCTAGCTTTTGCGAGCCAGGCCAACGCATCGATACGTTTGCCCCATCCGATGAAGTCGACTTTGATGTCTTCGACGAGCTTATACGTCGTGAAGAAATGCTCGATTCGGTCGATTTGCTTCCTGTCGATCGCGTCGAGATCCGTGATGGCGCGTACCGATGGGTCCTTCGTCGCGACCGCCAAGAGCTTGTGCTCTTTCGGCTTGCGTTGTTCCATCAACGTGAAGCCGCCGATGATGTGAACCTCGACGGTGGTCAGCGGAAGCAGTGGTTCCGACGTGATGATCAGGACATCCAGTTCCATCCCATCCGAACTGAGCGTGTTCGGAATGAAGCCGTAATTCGTCGGATACACGCAGTCGGTTGACATGATCCGGCCCAGCTCGAGATGGCCGGTGCGCTTGTCGAGCTCGTACTTGCAGCGAGAGCCTGACGGAATCTCACACACCACGATGCGCGGATCCTCGATTCGCGATGGTTCGCGCACCTTCTTCAACCAAGCCTTGCCGAACTTCATCGGGCTCGGTTGAATTGCAACCCGCGGACCGTTGAAGCGAACGTGTCACACTGATTCGCGGAGTTCGGAGCACGTCGCATCTTCCATGACGGCACCTCTTCTGGATTGACATGCGTGAGATACCGAGTGGTATGAAGCAGGGATATCCGTTGCAGCACCTGCCGCGCGCCTGCCGACTGTGTCGTTCCACCGAGCGATGTGCAGAGTACTCCGCACTCGGCTCGATCGGTTTCAAGGCGGCTCGGTCGTTCTCGACGCGAACGCCGATGATCGATATCCTTCGCTCGTGACAACGTTTCGCGACGCGAGCTGGCAGAAAATCCAAGAAGTACGCGCGTCGCTCGATGAAGTAATACCGACAGCCACTACGCTTCGCGACGCAGCCCAAATTTTCGCGAATGCATTCTCGACGTTCGATTCGTGTGTTCTTGCGCGCGTCTTCGCATTGATACCGTTCGAGCAGCTGCCTAACCAGGAGCAAGTCTGGGCACGGTCATTCGCCGTCTCGCACAACGTGACCGCCCTCCTTACACCAAGGACGACCATCCTCACGCTGTTCGGCACCGCTGGTATCGAGCGGTCATGGTTGAGCCGAGAGGCTTCGCAAGGACATCGCGCCATTCCGCTCGTGCACGAAGGCTTTATCGAAGGCGCGCCAATGATTTCGGCCTTACTCGGCGCACTTCAGATCGACGGCGTCGCGGACGCGGACCGCCGGGCCCGGACGATGACGGGTGGTTTGAATGCCAGATTTTTTGTCGACGACGCGCGAACAGCGAAAAATGCGGTGGGCCAGCATATCATCGCATCGCGTGAATTCGTCGAGGCGTACGCCGTAAAGTCCGTGTTCGGGATGGGCGGAACGTATGTCAACGGCACGCGCGTGGTCGCCATCATTTTCACGAACGAGCAACTGACCGCGCAGGAGGTCGATCGATTCGCCTCCTTCATCGGGACATTCAAACTGGCTACGACAGCTAGCGTCGAACGAGGTCGGCTATTCTGAGTGCGGACACGTTGCATGCTTGCCGGTCGCGAGCCGATTCTGGTGCGGACTCTAGTGGCGGCTGCGATTCAGCACTTGAAGTAACGCGCCTGCGATGTTCTCGATCGTCGCCGGTTTGGCAATGTGCGCATCGAACCCAGATGCATTCACCTTGCTGATGTCAGCTTTGCTAACGAATGCGGTCAGCGCGACCATTGGTACATGTCCGCCATGCTGTGGGCTTCGCGACCGAACTTTCCACAGTAAAGAATATCCGTCTTCAACTGGCATTCCGATGTCGGTGATCAAAACATCAGGCACTCGTTCTTCCACGAGTGTGAGTGCGCTAGCCGCCGTCGACGCTTGACGTACACGTGCTCCGACGGTCTCGAGCAAATCGGCGATTGACTGCCGCACATCATCATCGTCATCGACCAAGATCACGTCTTTGCCCGCCAAGATCGATGCACCGAAAAAAGAGTCTTTGGTCGCGGACACGATTAACTCATCGGAGTCGAGGGCCGCTGGCAACTTGACCGTAAAGAGAGAGCCCTTTCCAAGTCCCGCGCTTTCCGCACTGACCGCGCCTCCATGTGCCGCAACGATGTGACGAACAATCGCGAGTCCCAATCCTAAGCCTCCATGCTTTCGTGTGCTCGAACTGTCGACTTGGCGAAAGCGTTCGAAGATGACTGTGAGGTGCTCTTTCGACATGCCTTGGCCGTTGTCGCGAATGGCGATCTCGACATGAGCGCCTGTGCGTCGCGCAGTAACCCGCACCTTGCCACCGCGAGGTGTGAACTTGACCGCGTTGTTCGCGATGTTCCCGAAGACCTGCTGCAGCCGGCCCGCATCCCCGATCACCTTGCCGAGATCGGCGGGTAAGTCCGAGCTGAGCTCCACCTGTCGACCCATCGCGGCGGGTCGAATTGCGTCCAGCGCTGCTTCGATGACAGGTCCGATCTCCAAGCTATCCTGTTCGAGAAAGAATTTGCCGCTCAGGATGCGCGACATGTCGAGCATGTCTTCGACGAGCCGTGCCTGCGCTTGCGCGTTGCGCACGATCACCGCGATGGCCTTCGAAGAATCGGGCACGGTGTTGCGTTCGAGCATCGTCGCGTAACCTAAAATTGCTTGGAGTGGAGTTCGCAGCTCGTGACTGATGGTGGCTAGAAACTCGTCCTTCTGGCGATTCGCGAGCTCGGCTTCTTCTTCTAGGCGACGCCGCTCCACCAACGTGGACACTCTCTCCGCGAGCGTCTCCGCGAGAGCCAGGTCTTCTTCGGTGAAACGGCGATGCGGACCGACGCATGCGAATGTGATCGCCCCGAAGACATCTCGACGTCCTCGCAGAGGAATAACCATCCCGGACTGAAGATCCAGCTTCTGGATCAGCCGAAGATGTTCGGCGCTCACGGCATTTTTCTCGAACAGGCCGTTCGGTATTTCCGTGTACAGCTGCGAATGCCCGGTTCGAATTGCGTGGTAAACGCCAGACGAGCCATCGGGATCGAGCGGATAGATCTCGTTCCACTGTTTCGCCAACTGGACCATCGCCGGGTCTTGATGCGCGAGTGCGATCTGTTCGATGCGCCCTCCCTCTAACACGTCGACCGCGACCCAGTCCGCGAGCCTCGGGCATGTGAGCTTCGCGATCCTGCGCAAAGCGTCGCGATAGTCGGTAGCTGTCGCGATCTCTTCGGTCGCACTCGCGAGCAGCATTCTTCGGTTGAAGGTTTTTTTCTCGTCGCTGACGTCACGGAACACGAGCACGACCCCGTGGATCTCGTCCGCCGAACCTCGGATGGGCGCAGCGCTGTCGGCGATAGGTGTGAGGACCCCATCGCGTCGACGAAGGACGGTATGATTCGCGAGCCCTACGATCACGCCACGCTCCAGCACTTTGTCGATGGGATTTTCAACCGGCTCACCAGACTCCTCGTTGAAGATCGGAAAAATGGTGTGAACGTCCTGTCCTTGTGCCTCCGATAACGTCCAACCTGTTAGACGTTCGGCGATCGAGTTCATAAACGTGACTTTGCCAGTCGAGTCCGTCGCCAGCACAGCATCACCAATGCTGCGCAGCGTTGTGCGCAAGAGCTCGAGCGCATTCTCGCGCTCCAGCTCCGCCTGTTTGCGTGCCGAAATATCTGAAAGCACGCCGAACCATTCACGTACGTTGCCCTCGCGATCTCGAAAGGAAATCGCGCGTGAAGCCATCCACGAATAGTTACCGGCTGCCTTACGCAGTCTGAACTCACAGTCCAGTTGCTGCCCCGTTCGGCAACTCTCGCTCCATGCTTCGCGAACGTGTTCGCGGTCGTCTGGGTGCACGACTTCCCAACCCTTCCCGGTGCGCCATTCGGCTTCTGACTGGCCCGTATGCTCTCGCCAGCTAGGCGAATCCGCGTTTGCACGTCCGATCGAGTCGGTCGTGAAGACGATCGAATGACTTGCAGTGACGAACGCGCGATATCCTAAGTCGGTCAGATCACGCGTGACCTTCGCGAATCCGACGTGCTTGCCATCTTGATCGAAGAGCGCCGTGATGAGCGCGTCGGCCCAGAATTGCGTCCCATCCTTTCGGGTGCGCCAACCTGTATCCTGATTTCGTCCGTTCGCGAGAGCAGCAGCTAGAAGGCGCTTCGGCTTGCCGGCAACGCGGTCGTCTTCCGTGAAAAGCAAAGAGAAGTTTTTGCCGATCGCTTCCTCAGGTCCGTATCCTTTGAGTCTCTGGGCCCCTGAGTTCCAGGATTCGATCGTTCCATCCGGAGCCATCAGGTAGATGGCATAGTCCTGGATCGAGTCGACCAGCAGACGAAATTGATCATCGGTAACTGTCTTGATGTGCATGGTGGGCTCGCACACCGTGCGCTGATGACACGCCTTTCGGTGTGCAGAAGACGTTTGTCTCGCTTCCTTGCAGAGCGTAAGCCAGCGTATCTCTCGACCTCGTGCACACCAGCTGGCGTGACGCTGCAAGCTTCGCTAGATTTCCACCTGAAGCGCTTCACTCGATTGCTCGGGAAACCTAGTGACAAACCCAAGTCTTCGAGTCTTAATCATCGACAGCGAACGCGAGTTTGGTGAAAACCTTTCTGCTATGCTTCGCTTGGCTGGCCATCAAGCGCTTCACGTCAGTGAAGTAGTCGCGGGATGGGTCATTCTTCGCGCGATGGCCTTCGACGTTGTCATCACGGACCTTGATACAATTGGTGTTGAAAAACTCTGCGCTATTACAGTCGATATGCCGTCCGTTGCGCTTGTTGGTATGAGCGCAAACGCGGATGGTGCAACGCGTGCCAAGGCGGAGAAGTTGGGCATTCGTGATTTCCTTCTCAAGCCAATCGCCTCCTCGGTTCTAAATGACCTCATCCAACTGCATTGGCAGGTGCAACGTCTCAGACGCGTGTCAGACCAATCAATGAACTAGCTGAAGGCAGGTAGATTTCATTAGCGGTAAGCCATCGGGTCCGTGCGGAATGGATGGATGGTAGCGCGCGTTATTTGATGGGACGCTTCGGTTGGCACGCAGCTAACCGTCGTCAGAACGTCGTCGTGCTTCGGTCTCGCAACCAGCCTGACTGCACACCATCATCGTGTTGTTCGTAGGTGTAGAGAGCGCCTGCATAACCTTCACGTGTCCCGTGCATACCCTTGTCTCGCATGCGTCCACTCTAGGATGACCCGCATGACTCGACTCAAGCATTGTTTGGGAGCGGTGGCGGTCTTATCGGTAAGCCCCATCGTGAGCGCCGACAACTCGTCGACGCCGCAAGATCCCAAAACGGATGGCTTCACGCTCTCGAAAGGTGCCTTATCTGTTGATGCGTCACTTGAGATGAACCTCTCGAGTGCTGCGGCCTTTAAGCCGACGTCACTCTCGCCTGACCTCTGGTATGGCGTATCCGATGATCTAACCGTCGGACTCGTACACAGCGGAACGGGACGGACGGGTTTCATCGGCGTGGTCGGCGATTCGCTTTGTCTAACAGGTACGAGCAATGGATGTCGTCACGTTTACAACAACGTGGGAATCGATGCTCGCATTCGCATCTCGCGTCCGTGGGCGGTCGACGCAGGCCTTTACGTCAACAGCATTTCCGACCCATTCCAGCTCGCGGGCAAGCTCGGGATCTCCGGTCGGTGGGTCTGGGGAAAGATGTCGCTCGAGGCAACGCCGGACATCTTCATCGGATTCACAAATCGCGAGCCCAACTCGATGACGGGTGCAGCTACAAACACCGAGACGTTGTTCGTCCCGGCCACGCTCTCGTACCTAGCCGCCGATCGCATCGGTCTGGCCATTCAAATGGGACTGGTGTTGCCGTTCACCGATACGAGCGACACGTGGAGTGTGCCGCTTTCTTTCGCCGCGAAATACGCAGCGACTCCGAAGTTTGGGCTCGGTCTCGCATTCACGTTTCCACGACTGATCGCTAACAACGGCACGGCCGACGCTCGCTCCATCACGCTCGGAGGTTCGTATGCGTTCTAAGATCCTTTTCGCTACGCTGCTCTTTACGGGCTGCTACAAATCGACCGGAGCCGAGACGTGCTCACCGGTGCCGACGAGTTGGTCCGCCCCTGTTCAGCGTTGTGTAGCGGTCGTTGCTACTCCACCGGCATCCGCTCCAGAACCGATTCCTGCTGCTGCGCCCGCACCAGCCCCGCCACCAGCCAAGACGGAAATCACACAAGAACAGATCAAACTTCACGAGAAGATCGAGTTCCAGACGGATTCGGCCGTCATCCTGCCGACCAGCGATGGCGTTCTCGACGAGGTCGTGGAAATCCTGAAGGACCATCCCGAAATCGAGCATGTTCGCGTGGCCGGTCATACCGACTCTACATCGACGCCGGCACACAACATGAAGCTCAGCGAAGCGCGAGCGACAGCTGTCAAAGCATACCTCGTCAACCATGGCATCGGTACGGATCGTCTCGCGTCGAAGGGTTACGGACAGACCCGACCGATCGCGGATAATGCGACTGAAGATGGTCGCGCCCAGAATCGGCGGGTCGAGATTCGGATCTTGCGCCATAAAGGCGAGACAAAAGATAGCGATCCCGACACCGCGAATCACTAGGAGCACGGCAGAGCGAAACTGTGTGGCGCCGCGACAAGTTCTTCGCGAAGAACAAGCGTCTCGCGTACGAGCCGTTGGCGAAACGTCACGCACTGATGTTGTTCTCGGAGATTTCTGATCCGCTGCTGTATCGCTTCATTGCCGGTAATGCACCGCGGTCGGTGGTGGAGTTGGCAACTCGGTACGCGCGACTCGGGAACGGACCTCTACGCAGCGATCTCACTTGGCACAACTGGGCGATGCTTGATGGACCTAACGCGATCGGCACATTGCATGCCGTGGTCTCTGAGAATCTGCGGGCGCTCGTGAGTTGTCTTGTCTGTCGTCGCCACTGGGACCATGGTTATGCAACCGAAGGCGTACGATGGATGTTGAACCAGCTCGCCGTCGATGGCGTCGAACGAGCCGAAGCATATATCGACACGCGAAACGCTGCCGCGATCACAGTCGTGACTCGACTAGGGTTCCGACTTCGAACGATCGTTCGGCAAGCCGAGCTGTCCGACGCGCCGATGAGCGAAGAGTGCGTCTACGAACTAGAATTTCCGACAATGCGGCGTGGCAGTTGACCTGCGGCAGGTGAGAAGGTCGCGCGGTGGTCTCGTTGCGTCGTCTCCAGCACGAGCAACGCATCGTGCACGGTCTCGAACGTTAGCAGATCTCGCACGAGTGCCTCGAGTCGCGACAGAGCTTGCAGATCGAGACTTCGTTGCACGAATGATCCGACAGTCAAGGGACCGATCCGGACCACCAAGGTGTGAAGCTGCATACCGAGCGCGAATAACGCCGCCTCTTCTTCGTCGCGCGTACGAACTGTTGCTGCAAACCCACGCGCGACCTCGAGGCTCGTCTCGAGAACATCTTTCACTGTTAACATCGCCATCACATCTCTCCCATGGTATCGACCGTTCCCCGCCAACGATAGGTACGTCTAGGTGAAATGCGAGGTACGGCGTCAGCGAGCGTTTAGTCGCGGACGTCCATGCGACAACGCTGCGAAGACGCTGCGACGATCTCCAAATCCAAGACCGTCAAACGTCGGGGGGGTTCGGGGAATGTCCGATGATCCAAGCGAGCATCCTCGTCCAAAGGGAGCGGCGAGGCGGCGAAAATGCGAGCTCGGTTTTGGCGGTGACGCTGGCTAGAGGCATCGGTCGAGGCGGCGATAAGGGGACGATAGAGGGTGTAGCAGTAAGATCGGCCAAGCGTGTTTGCCGCACGATCGCCGTGAGAGCGTCCACAGCGTTGCCGATCGCCGGGAATCGCGCGCTCGGAACCCTCGCGAGCAACCGATTGACGATCTCTTCGAAGCCGGTTGGTAGCATCATCCATGGTACGAGCTCGCGCAGAAGAGGAACTTCGCCTTGCACGATGTGGTGTGCGGCCTCGACCGCAGAACCAGTGAACACGCGTCGACCCAGAATCATCTCGCAAATGATCATTCCCAAAGAAAATTGGTCACTTCGCTCGTCGATCGGTGTGCCCTGCAGTTGCTCGGGGGACATATACCAGGGCGTCCCGACCACGAGCCCCTTTGTCGTAAGACGCCCCTCGTCTCCGAGCTCGGACAGCAATGCGATTCCGAAATCGACAATCTTCAGATGATCCTCGGAAACCATCACGTTCTCGGGCTTCAGATCGCGATGGATGACACCATGCGCGTGCGCGTGCGCGAGTCCTCGCGCTATCTGCAACGCGTAGTCGAGTACGCGATCGAGCGACATGGGTTGGTCGGCGATCAGTTCGGCTAGCGAACGTCCGTGTGCGTACTCCATGACGAGGTAAGGCAGGCCCCGTTCGGTCTCTCCGAAATCGACGACCGCCGCGATGTTTGGATGTTCCAACCGCCCTGCCGCACGAGCCTCGATTGCGAACCGTGCGCGGCTTTTCGGATGGTCGACGTTCGCACCGCGCGGAAACTTGACCGCGTAGTTGCGACCGAGTCGAACGTGACTTGCCTGGTAAACGACACCGAGCCCTCCCTCGCCGAGAAACTGCGTGATGACGTACTTGTCATCGAGAATCGTGTCGAGCAGTGGATCGATCCGGTCTACGAGTATCGTCCCGTCACGAGGACACGCTGAAAACTCGTGTGAGTAAGATGCGAAACACTTCGTGCAATGGCGGCGCGTGAGTACAGCCACAGCCGACATGCCGCCAACCTAGCTCCTTCCCCGCGAAGGGAACAGTTATCCGCAGGGTACGCGCGAGGGCGTCTGCGACGAATAGTGGAAAATGCACGTCATCAGTTCTCCCAGCGGCTGTTGTGTGGGAGCGATCCTATCCATGTTTTACGTCGTCTATCGTTGGAAGATTCACGAGGGTCGCGAAGAAGAATTCGAAAAGGCATGGGCCGAGACCACCGCGCTCATCCGTGCGTATCGTGGAGGACTCGGATCCCGCTTGCATCGGTGTCTCGATGGAAGCTATCTGGCGTACGCGCGGTGGCCTGATCGCAACACGTGGGCGAACGCTCCATCGTTACCGATCCCCGATACCGCGACCAAGATCTTCGAGAGCATGAAGAGCGCGGTCGCATCGCGAGAAGAGCCGATCTTCATGAATGTCGTGGAGGACTTGTTGGTCGAGACTGATTCAGCGTCTCCGTGAGTAAACTCCTCATCGCGTACCCGGCGCATACTCGGACGCAAACCCGCGTCGAACCTATTCTCCCTTGATGAACGACGATTTCGATGCGGCCGATGCTTGGTTCGACGCTTACGACGAGCGTGCTGTCGAGCCGTTCGTAGATCCTTCGCACGACGCACAGATGTACGTATATGTCATTGCGGGAACGCTCGTGATTTTCGCGGTATTGGTAGCGATCGCGCTATGCATCTAATATCGCGAAGAAGCGACCGCTGTTGTCTCTCGGCAGATGTGGTCCGATCAGCCTTCAGGTGACTGCCTGTCTATCTGTCGGTTCTCGAGCTACCTCGAAGGTAACCTTCGAATACCCTGCAGAGAGGCACGCGAGCAGTTGGAGTTTGATACTTGATTCTTGTATGGCACATCGGTTTCAGTTCTTCAGGGCGGGTGGAGTAGATCAAGTAAGCCTTCGCGATAGTGATGATCTGCTCTCCTTGAAAGAGTTGGATCAGAAGCTATGGGTAGCGCTCGCGATGCCGGTCAACGGGACGGCGATCGACGCCACAACGCTCGGTCTGCTCGACCTCGATACGGACGGACGAATTCGTGCGAACGATATCCTCGAAGCAGTCGATTGGACCAAGGCAACGTTCAAGAACCCCGGAGATCTTCTAACGACCCGAGAGAGTGTCGAGTTGAGTGCACTTGCGGATCAAAAGGTCGTTGCAGCCGCCCGTCGTGTACTGTCCGATCTCGGGAAGCCGACCGCCACGTCGTTCTCGGTTGCAGACACGGTCGCGATCGACAAAGCGTTTGCGAACACCGTCTTGAACGGTGACGGAATCGTGATTCCACCGTCGACGCCGGACGAAGAATTGCGAAAGGTTATCGAGGACGTGAGCTGCACCGTCGGTACCGTGATGGATCGAAGTGGCAAGCCTGGCATCGACAAGGACCTCGCTGCAAAGTTCTTCGCGGATGTGGATCAACGTTACGCATGGCTCGCGCGAAGCTCGGATCCCACGCTCTCGCCACTTGGTGAGCGTACGGAATCGGCGTTTCAGGCATTTCAGGCGGTAGAAGAAAAACTCGACGATTACTTCACGCGATGTCGTATTGCCGCGTTCGATCCGCGTGCGCAAGCGGCTTTGGCCGGCGCAGAGACCGAGCTCGTCACGCTAGCGTCTCATGCACTTCGCGAGACGGACACACAGCTCGCGCTGTTGCCTCTAGCGCGCGTCGACGCAGCAGGACAATTGTTGCTGAAGGGCGCGCTCAATCCGGCGTGGCACACGAAGGTCGCCACATTCGTCGAGCACACGGTGACTCCGCTCCTTGGCGTTCGGGAAACGCTGACCGAGACCGATGTCGTGGCGATTCGTCGAAGACTCGAGCCGTATCGGACCTGGTTCACTGCAAAGCCGACGACAACGGTCGACGGCCTCGATCGTACGTGGCTAGACAAGCTCGCGAGCCCTTCCTTGCGAAGGATGTTGGACGAGCTTATCGCTTCCGATGCCGCGCTCGCCGATGACTACGCTCAGATTGGCACGGTCACGAAGGCTGCTCGTATGCAGCGCGACTTCGGTCGCGTGTTAAGAAACTTCGTTAACTTTTCGGACTTCTATACTCACCAAGATGGCGTGTTCCAGTCTGGGACGCTGTACTTCGACGCGCGAGCGTTGCGGCTATGTGTTCCTGTCACGGATGCCGCCAAGCACGGTGCGCTTGCTGCTTCATCTGACGCTTGCCTTATCTATTGCGATCTCTCGCGTAAAGGAGAGACAAAGCAGATCGCTGCAGCAGTTACGAACGGAGATGCCGACAACATCTTCGTCGGACGAAATGGCGTTTTCTACGACCGTGAAGGCCGTGATTGGGATGCCACCGTCGCGAAAATCGTTTCGAATCCAATCAGCGTGCGGGCTGCGTTCTGGTCGCCGTACAAGAAGTTGGTCAAAACGGTCGAGGATGCGGTTCAAAAACGCGCTCAGGCGGCGGAAGCGGCGTCAAACGCAAAGATGGAGGGCGCGGGCAGACAACTCGCTGAGGGAGACAAGATTGGGGAAGCTGCAACTAAGCCAGACCCAACGAAGCCTGAACCCGAAAAGAAACTCGATCTCGGCACGGTCGCTGCGATTGGTGTCGCGATCGGCGGCATCAGCACGTTGTTCGGGGCGTTGCTCGCATTGCTGTTTGGGTTGGGACCGTGGTTGCCGCTCGGCATGCTCGGCATCCTATTGATGATTTCGGGGCCGTCCATGTTGCTCGCGTGGTTGAAGCTGCGGCGAAGAAATCTTGGACCAATCCTCGATGCGAATGGATGGGCGATCAATGGTCGGGCCCGGATCAACGTCGCGTTCGGCGCGGCAATGACCGAGATGCCGAAGTTGCCAGCAAAAGCCAAACGGTCGCTCGACGACCCATTCGCCGATAAGAAGACGCCTTGGAAGCGTTGGGCGCTGCTCGTCGTGATCCTGTTGCTCGTCGGACTTTGGTACATCGGAAAGCTGGACCGGTGGTTACCGACATCGGCGACGTCAGTCGATGTTCTCGGATCAAGTGCACCGGCTTACAAAGCGCAGAAGGCTGACCAAAAATAGTGTTGAAGGAGTCATTCATCATGCAGTGGAGTCGAATCGCACTCGTTGGTTTTCTCGTCGCGAAGGCTGATCCAGCAATGGCTCAGCCGACCCAAATTGTCCCTGCCGACGGCATCAAGGGAGCGGAGAAGACCGACGTCGAAGGATGGTCTCCGTTCCTCGGGCTCACCGCGACCGTATCGCTCACTGACAACAAAGCGGTCGTCGGTCAAGTCGATGGCTTCTCGACGCTAATCGGCGTTGGTCTCGTTGGCGGCGCAGACTACGTGAAGGACGAGCACTTGTGGCGCAACTCTCTCACGATCAACGAGAGCTTCGCGCGCACACCCGTGATCGACGAGTTCGTGAAGACGAATGACGCTGTCAAGCTCGAGAGCCTTTACAACTACTTCGTAACGAAGAACTTCGGTGCGTTTGGTCGGCTCAGCTTTACGACATCTGTTTTCTCCGCGACCGACGTACGCGGCACGCCAACATCGTGGGTCGAGAAGAATGCAGATGGCACGGTGACGCCACTCGCGACGAACGCGTTGCGCCAGCATCTCGCCGATTCGTTTTCACCGTTTACGATTAACGAGTCCGCCGGTGGTTTCGCAGATCCGGTACGGAAGTCATGGTTGAATCTGTCGTTCCGTCTCGGCGTCGGCGGTCGTCATACGTTCGCCGATGGCGTGCTCCTGAACGCGGACGACAAATCCACGCCGGAGATCGAGCTCGTTCGGCTTTCCGACGTGCATCAGCTCGGCATCGAGGGCTTCATTGGTGCGACGGGAACGACCAGCGACAAAAAGGCAAGCTACCTGACCGGTCTAAGCGTGCTCTACCCGTTCGTGAATAATGACTCGGCGGATCGAAGTGCTGCGGCCCTGACACGGATCGCGTTCGAGACCGCGATCACGTTCAATGTCTACTCGTGGATGGGGCTAGTCTACAACCTTAGCGTGATTCGCGATCCGCAGTTATTTCCGAAGGGCGAGGATCGCGTCGCTGTTCAGAACAGCCTCCTGCTGACGTTCAACCTTACTGTCGTCAAGAAAGCGGAGAAACCAAAAGAGCCGACCAAGGAAGAGCTCGAGCTGAAGGCTGCGAACGAACGTGCCGATGCAGCGGAAAAGCGAGCCAAGGAAGCCGAAGAAAAACTCAACAATCAGTCGCCGTCGCCGTCGCCGTCGCCGTCGCCGTCGACAGTTGATCCTGCCGTCGCTCCGCCACAGTAGGTTATCCAAGAACCAGGGTACTTGCCTACCGTGAACGAAGACATGCTGCTGGCGTGTCACAGCTCTGCGTTTAGAATCGCGATGTGGGTCCTGTCTCGTCACCGTCGCGTTACCCTCGGCTCACCCTCGCGACGTGTACAGTGTCGTTGAATGGCTCGCTCTCAACGCAAGACTGTTTCACCACCGCGTGATCGAGCGCAGACTGCTCAACGAGGAAGGTCCAGACCGGTAATCGAACACGAGCAAAAAAGCGAGGTGCGACGAGTGGAGGTGAATTCGCGTGGTCGCTACAGCTTCACGTCGGCGAAGGGGATTCCCATCGATGCCGTCGCTGGATTGACCGAAGGCCGCACGACCAATGGTGCACGCCGTGGTGATGTCGAACTGATCTCCAGCACATCCAACTCGCTCACAATTCGTTACGAAGGTCACACACTCACGCTCGACCGCCGAGCTGCGCGTACGCTCGCCGCGCTGATCGAAAAGATCTTTGTCTAGGATGCCCGCACAAGACGGTGATTGTGGCAGCCCGGACCACCGCAACGACGAGACAACGCGGCGCGGGTTATCGCCGCGTAATCGGCAAATGCCCTCCATGGTGCGACGTTCGGTCCGATGAACTACTGCCATTGGATTGCATTCCTCGTCCTAGCGACCTCGGGCTGCGTATCTCCAGATGACTCCACCGAGGAAGACTCCGGACTTTCGCAGGTGAGCTCCGAGATCGATCGCGGGACCTGGCATCTCTACTGTCCTGGCCCAACCGCGAACTATACGGGCCAGCAAATCTCGACGGGTATTTTCGCTGGCTGCAAGACCGAGGTTTACAGCTCGACTGGGATTGGCTGGTGGGATATCTACACGCTCAACGGTCACACGGCGTATTGGTCTGGAACGATCACAGCACACTGCGCGGATGGAACCACGTACACCACGAGTGGATCGGGGACGGTGACTAACAGTCATCAGACGATGTCGGCTTGGTGCTGGAATTCGCCTGTCTCCTACTTGGATGGCACCTTTCACCTGGACTTCTAGTCGGCCTGGTTTCGCGTGCGGTATCGTCACCGTGCCAGCATGTTCCGATCGTTGATTTTGCTCGCACTGAGCTGCGATGCGTCCTTTCCGATCGACGAAACCGTATTTCGGTGCGACGCCGCGCATTCCCGATGCCCATCTGGCTACGAGTGCAACGAGTCAGGTGTGTGTAGCGCTGTGAATGCGAGAGGCTGCAGCGGCCAAGCGTACGCGCGTGATTGGTTGTTCGAAGCGTCTTCGGACGGGTGGGAAGCGGGTTCTCCGAACGCAAGTGCAACACTCGCGTGGTCCCCTGGCGATCTACCACCGGCTGGCGTGCTCAAGCTAGACATAGAGACCGAACAAGCCCTCGACGCGGTTGCCTACCTCGGCGCGCCGGTGGAGCTCTACGGCGACCTGTCCGATAAGACCTTTTCGATCGAGTTGCTGACCGACGCGCAACGTGTGAGCGTCACTCCGTTCGCGCAGAGTGGATCCGGAAACGCCCTCAGTCCGTGGAGTGAAGTGGGTGCAACGATGCTTCCGAAATCGAGTTGGTCATGCGTGACGCTCGCTATGGCGCTCGCGACCGAACCCGATACGTTCGACGTGACGCGGGTAACGCACCTCGGTTTGATGTTCGAGATCGAGCTCGACGCATCGCAAACCGTGCGAATCGTCGGGCGCAACGCAGGGTACTGATCAGCGAAGATAGATTCGGCTGTAGTCCCACTCGTAAAACTTTCCGGAAAGGTCGGAAGCGGAGAGCGGTTGGTCGACCGAGGGGATCTGCGTGTGTCCCCAACCAGCATCGTACAGGAAGCTCATGTCGATCGGCGTGCCAGCTTCGTTACCGGTGAGAGTCCAATGAATCGTCCCCTTGTTGACCTCTGTTCCATCGACGTAGACCGAATACGTATCGTCCTTCCGATAGAGCCACGACCAGACATGGTACTGCGTCGCATCGAAGCTCGTTACCCCGTGCGAGCTCATCGAGCTTGCCCAGTTCGCGTACCCGTCGACATCCGTTCCCCCGACGGAGTTCGAGTGCCACTGCGCGCCGACGAAGTTCGTGTTTCCACCACCATTGTCGTAGCCAAAACTTTCGATGACATCTTCCTCGGCGCCATGATCCCATTGGTTTCCTGCTGCCCAGATCGCGAACCAGAAGTACGGCGGCGTCACGTAACGGACGCGGGTTTCCCAGAGGATGTCTTTCCCGAGCAACTTGCCTCCGCCTGGAAGCGTGAACTTCGCCATGAACGATCCACAACCGGTGTTGTATTGGGAAGGTTGCACCGTCGTGGAACCGTTCAACGGGACCAGGTACGTCCGTAATGCGTTGTTGTCGAGCTCGCGGACCTTCGGGACTGTCGTGCCGTTAACGACGGGCTGTTGGCCGTGAAAACCGTCCACGATCGCCGTTGTCGCGTCCTCGGACACCGTGAGTGCTCCATAATTAGTACCGTTCGCGATGTTTCCGAATTCATCGTGGTAGACGAAGTTGGCGCTGAGGTCGCCTATACTGCGAATCGTTCCACTCGCTCCGAAATTCCAGTTCTTCACGAGTGTGAAACCGTCGCCTAAGTTGTACGAGGCGGGTGGTCCCACGGCGGGATCCTCGAACGTGCCACCTCCGATCGTCTCTGCCGGGGTCGTCGACGCATCGCCCGGTGGCGCATCTGCGGTAGGTGCGCCACTGTCGGGCGACTGTGTAGGCGCGGTCGACGCGTTGCACGCAGCGAGAACCGAGGCGAAGAGACGAAAAATGGTCTGCCGATTCATGGAACCTCCTCTCGCTTGTACGGCGGGGACACGCGTCGGCCGATAACAAACTGATTACGTCAGAACGATCTTTGCCCGACGAGCGCGATGCCTGTCGACGAAATGCTCGGAGTGAGTACCGTCCGTCGCGGGCTGAAGTACATCCATCCCATCAGCAACACACACGCACCCGCACCAATTCCGAAGCCGAGCGTGAGTTGGTTGTCTTGATCCCTGCGGTGCATTGCGGAGAGCACTTGGTCGTAATAGATCTCGTTTCTGGTTCCCTCGTCAGCATCGAGCTCTCGCTGGGCGACCCTGACTTCGTGATGAAACAAGAAGGCTGCGCCCCCGAACACGACCGCTGGAATCGCCCAAACTTGCCAGTGTCGATAGAGAGGCCCGTTATCGTTTTGCTCTGCCACAGGAACTGCTGCGAACGTGGAGTAGGAGCGCTCGAACACGCGATTGCCGAACTCGTCGAAAACAAACACGTGCACCATCGCCTTGTCATTGGGGACGTGAAACGAGACCTCGTGGCGTGGGCCGAGCGGTCGACGTGCGCTCGGATCAGCGACTGTTCCAGCACTGCGCGCGAGTTGTAGTGCGTCGTTGTGAACCACTAGCGACAGGATCTGATCGCCGTGAGAGCCGACCGTCACTCGCAACGCTCCATGCTCGCGAACGAACGCTTGTGCCTCGACGAACGGTTCCCTGAATTTCGCAGCAGCGTCGCTCGTGAGCGTGGCTTGTGGATCGAGCGAGATCCAGCGCCTGAAGTACGTCTCCGCCGCAGTGTGATCGCCGAGTACCACGGCCGTGTTCGCTGCGAGCCGATAGATCTCAGTTAGGTCGGAAGGCGAGTTTCCGCCTTCCGCGATCGCCGCTTCCAGCAGGTCATGAGCATCGCGATATTCGACCGCGGCGATGGCCGTACGCGCCGCCTCTAGCTTGGGGCTCGCGATTCCCGTTGCGGTCATGATGACGAGCGTCGTGATCGTTTGGCGAAGGATCACGGCGCCGCCGGGATCACGAGAACCTTTCCAGCAGTAATCGCGATCGCTATCACTCTGGAGACACCGTTGCTAGGGACGAGTCGAAGTTCGTGCTTTCCGGCTGCGAGGCGATGCTGATAAAGAGGGGTGTCGTCGACAAATGCGCCGTCGATGTAGATGCGTGCGGTCGGACGCGCATCGACGCTCAACGCTCCGTCGGGGACGGAGGCCGGAGCGACCATCTTGCGCGCAACGGGCCTTGGCTGTTGAGCGTGCACGGTGGGCTCGGGCAGCTTGATGACCGGAAGTATTCCGGCATCCTTCGAGAACGAGTCCTTGTTCGCTATGGAACTCGCTCGAGTTGGCTGTCGCCGCACTTCGGAGGGGGCCGCAGGCGGCCGAGGATACATGACGATGACTGTTAACCCGATAAGCGCAAAAACCGCTCCGCCGACAACCTTGGGCCCGCGAGTCGGGAGAGGAGGGCGGACCCATGCAGTTTCATCACGTAGCACGGGGCCATTCTTCGTCGTCGTAGTTCCATCGGTTTCTCGTTCGAGCTCGGACTCGCGCTTCGCGACGCATGCCGCCCGCGTCTCGAGCGCGTGGGCGCACGTCGAACGCACCAATGCCGCGAGCTCCGTCGTTGTCGCGGCTCCGAGCTTGCGAAGATCGTCTCCGAAGGTTCGCACGCACCGATATCGACGTTCGCGTTGGTGCTCGAGTGCACGCGAGACGATCGTGTCCACATCAGATCCATATCGCGGCTCGGTCGTACTTATTGCTGGTGCCGTAGATGCCGTGATCGCGGTCATCGTCGCGAAGTCCGTTTCGCGAGTGAACAGCGGGCGATCGGTCAATGCTTCCCAAACCACGATACCGAGGGAGAACACATCCGAACGAGTATCGAGGGATTCTCCGCGAACCTGTTCCGGCGACATGAACGACAGCTTGCCCTTCACGCTGCCCGTTCGGGTGACCGAGTCCGCGGTCAGGATCTTTGCGACACCGAAGTCGAGTAACTTGCAAACACCGTCGACGGTGACGAAGAGATTTTGTGGCGAGATGTCGCGGTGCACCACCGGTGACAGCACACCATTTTGGTCGCGGAGCTCGTGCGCATGTTCCAGGCCTTCGCACACTTGTCCGACTAAGCCGGCGATCACGCGCAATCGAAGTGCAGGATCGTCAGGCAACACGCGGATGAGGTGCTCCCATGTCACGCCTTCGAGATACTCCATCACCATGTAGAGCCGCCCGTCGACTTCGCCCACTTCGAACACCTGACAGACGTTCGGGTGCGAGAGTCGCGCCGCAATTCTGGCCTCGTTGAGGAATAGCTGGACGTGATCTGGATTGGCCGCCAGATGCGGCAACATCACCTTGATGGCAACATGCTTTTCGAAACCGCCGAGGCCCGAGAAACGGGCGAGGTAAAGCACGCCCATTCCACCGCGCGCGAGCTCGAGGAGCAACTCGTAGCGTCCGATGCGCGTCGGCTCGCGAGCACCCACGACGTCGAACATATCAGGTCCTCTTCGTCGGAGCGCTAACTCTTCACCACGATATCTGCGGTTGCGGCGAGGGCGAATCGAGTTGCTCCGCCCGTTGGGGAGCGTTGGATCAGTCGTGGTCCAGCGAGACCTGCCTCGACCAGTGATTTGCGACAACGCGAGATTAGAACGTTCAGCTCGGTGCGAGATGCATTCAGATTACGAGGCCATACGGTGGATGTCACCACTTCGTCTGGGATGAACTCTCCCGCTCGATATGCAGCTGGTGGGCGCAACAAGGCCACGACGAGATCGAGGCGACGCTCGTGCAAGAATACGGCATGATCGCCGCTACGCGTCGCCACAATCACGCGTCCGCCGCGGGGCAGAAGCTCGATCGTCACGCGGCTCGGCAGCTCGAGCATCGTTCCGACGGTGGTTGTTGCTGCGCCCTGAAGGGTGCGCTGATGGATCGTGAAGCGCTCCCCGCGGTACTCCACGACATCACCGTTCGTGATTATCTTGAGAATGCCAGGAGCGACCCCGACTCCATTGTGGAGCGCGCGACCGCGTAGGACCTCGAGAAACAACTCGTCCTGTGCGATGTGGAATCTGAGAGCGCGCCTTGGCCATTTTTTTACAATCACGTCATCGGTGCTATCGCCACCGAGGACGAACGGGCTGTGCGAGACTCCAAAACCTTCACCGGAGGCGAGCTCCAGATGAAATCGCGCCTTCGCACCGGCATCCGGTTTCTGTGCAGACAACCGGACCACCAAGCGGAGTCCAGGTAGTTCGAGAACGTCGCCGTCGTGTAGCGACGTTGGCTGGCCATGCGCACGCCCATTAATGACGACGGGCTTCTTGCCGAGCGGGATCAACTCCGCACCACCGCCATCCAATCGGACGAGCGCGTGTCGTCGACTCAATTCCGGGTCATTAGCGACGACGTCGCAGTCTTGTAGTCGACCGATAAGTGCGCCGTTCGCGCCGACCCGACGCGAGACCCCATCGACGACAAGGACACAACTGATTCGAGGTACCTCCATAGACATATCGTATCGCGTTGATGTCGAGGCGACGGCTCGTTGTTGCGGCTACGATCGGTGACCGCGGGAAGATGTCTGTCTCCTGTGACGAACCGTCACGATCGAGTCGAGTTCACCTTTGGCTTCAGCGGATAGAGAATTGAATGCCGCGCTTTAATTCGAGTCGCCCTTCAGCGCGTGAGCCGCGCGCGAAGTGTGCGCACGCCGGCAACGATTTTGTTCGCGAGGGAGAGCGTCCGATCTCAGTTCGAAGATGGCGCTCGTATTCGTCAACCACGACCTTACGTGTCATCGCAGTAGGAACCGAACAACCGGTTTACGATCATGACGACGCGTGCGGAGTAGCGTAACGGGTTTCGCAGCCGCGTTGGAGATGCGAAAATAGATGGGTTGCTAGCGTCCGCCATCAGGCAAACAGCACATCAAGTTCTGTGCGTTCGTGGTTTGGTCATGTTTGCCGTCCTCGTGCCCAGTGGATGCGGACGGCTCGATTTCTCGTCTTATTCGGACGGACGACCATCGAGCTCGGACTCGGACGAGGCGTCGATTCCTATGTTCGTCCAACATGCCGCCAATGTCGCTGGCGCCAAGAATGCGTCGTTCGCGATGCCAGTCGCTCGCGACGCGCTCATCCTTGTCGCTGTCGACCTCGACGAGGACTCCGAGGGTGATGGCCTCACCACAGTGAACGACGATGTCGGAGACACGTTCGAGATCGTCGGACCGTTCGATGGGATGTACGCTGGCGGGGTTGGTCGTGAGTATCTCGCGTACAGCATTGCGCTAGGCGGAGCTACGACAATCCAACTCCAGCTGTCAGCCGTTCGGAGCTTCCTAGAGATTCGACTGCACGAGTATGCGAATATTTCGCCGGACCATCCGTTTGAAGGTGCCGCGGGAGGCAGAGGCTCGGTGGCCCAAGGCTCGGTGGAGACGGATCCCGTTGTGACATCTGAGCGTAACGAGCTCGTCTTTGGTGTGGTGATCGACGGGGTTGTTCAAGCCGGCGAAGGCTTCACGACACGCGGAACAGACTTCGAGGATGTCAGCGAGGATCTGATCGCCGTCAATCCTGGCGAATACCGAGCGAGTGCCACGGTTCAGGGAGAATGGTTCGGTGCTGTTGCTGCGTTTCGAACAAACTCCCCCTAACGACGATTTTCCCCTGATCGAACACGTCAGACGTCTTGCGCGCAAGACAACGAACTGGTGGGTAGCAACACGATAGTCTCGGGCGCAATCACCGCATCGTGAACGCGTCTGTGTCGAACAGTGAGGTCTGCGTGCCCCGTGTTGGAATCGTCGCCGAATTCGACATCATGAGTGGCGGCGTCGAGTTTGCTCAACGCGAGCAGCATCCTGCATCGGCGACCACTTAGTGTTTGGCGTCGATCCGCGCCAGCAACGGATCCTCGCGATCGGCGAGGCTCGGGTCTACGCGGTCGACATCTGACAAGAACACCCAAAAAGCAAGCGCTGGCCAACGTTGCCAATCCCGATCGTGAAGCGTGGGATGATCGTCACGTGCAGACATGTCTAGCAACGCTTCTCTGTCTGTGTGGATGCGACGTGGTCCTGGGGCTCATAGATGTCCCCGCCAGAGACGCTTCGGTGGATATGGAGATCAACGGTGGTTGCCCTCTCACGTATACGTCCGTGAACGACTCGTACTATCGGCTGATTTCCACGCCACAGCTCCCGATCGATTCGTTCTCGCAATGCGAAGGCGACCTCTCGGGTTCGACACATCTGGTCGCACCGGACGATGCGATCGAGTACGCGAACGTTCGTGACTTCGTCGCAGGTCAGATCCCCATAGGCGAGAGCGTGATCGTAGGAGCGGTCCAGCTCCCCGACCAAACCGCACCTGATATCGGGTGGCTTTCGATCACGGGTGGGAAATTGCCCGCGGTGTGGGGACCCGATCAACCAAATGACGGCGGTAACGCGCCTCTGGAACGCAACAAGGAACAACTCGCTGTGCTGACCGTAAGCGCGAACCTCATGGATGTTTCAAACACTCCTCAAGGCGCTGTCTGCGAGTGTGATCGCAAGCCGATCGATTCCTCGTTTCGCGACACGTTCACGACCATGGTCATGCCCTAGGCGTGCAGAACATGCGACGGAGCGTGAAGCGCGACCTCGACCTCACTGAAGGGAGACACGACTAGCGACCGTTGGCGGCAAATGGGGCTGCTTCGAGTAGAGCCTTCGTCGCATTGGTCTGCCAAACATGCGCCGACACGTCGATCAGAGGCCGACGACAACGCTGACGAAGAAGTTGTACTCGAGGACGCTGGTTTGCGCCTCATGATCATGATCGGTTAGATGCCGGCAGCTACTTGATCGTTGCGACGTCGATCGCCGGCTCGAGGTCGTAGCCGCCGTACTTTTCCAGGCGCTGGACGATCTGGGCTTCGAAGTTCATCGGCGACGATTTCGGGACCTTTTTCGTCACGTAAGTGTCGCCGTCGTAAATCGAGAGCTCGGCATCTTCGACGACGGGCTTGGTCCACCTCGACATCAGCTCGTCACGGATAAATTTCTGCGTGTATTCGACGTGGCCGTCCTTGAACAGCTTCACCCACGCGACCGTGAAGTCGTCGGGCGACGTGTCGCGCGCGAGCTTGATGTGCTTGTTCGTAGGCGAGACGTAGCGCGCGTCGTCAAGGTGCTGCTCGTCGTTCGTGCGTAACGACTTCTTGAAGAAGCCCAGGATGTAGTCGCGGTCGCCGAAGTTCGGCACGGCCGTGCTCTTGCGAAAGTGATCGAACGTGGTGAGGCCGTCGTACGTCGTCGGCGGCGGGCGGTGGGTGTCGAACTCCATGAACGATACGCCCATGCCGGCGAGCTCGAGGCCTTGCGCGTCGGCGAACGCGCGCAGCGCTGCGACTGGGTAGAGTGGTTCGTTCGCGGTGAACGTGAACGTGTGGTTCGAGCCGTTGTCGCCCGACATCGAGATCGAGTCGGCGTGGAATTCGGTGATCTTGATCGAGGGCGCCGGTTTGTACGTTTTCCACGCGACTGCGGTGTCGTTGCTGATCTTGTCGAGCTCGGGTGCGGCGATCGGCGTGATCGTGCCGGTGCGATCGACCTCGGCAATCGCGACGTAATGGATCTTGCCGCCGAGGGGGACGCGCTCGCGGATCGTCCACTTCGGTGGTGGTGCGGCGGTCGCGAGCACAGTGGTCAGGCCGACCAGCAGCAGGGAAAAGCGCATCGATGTCCTCATAGAGGTAAGGCGTCAGACACGATATCCGCGCACAAATAATCGCCGGCGATGATGCTCGTGCAACTTATGAATTCGATGGCTATTCGAGCTGGCGTCCGAAAGGGACAGTCTTAACTCTGTCGCGCATCCGCGCGTAACTCTGTGATCATCGTGGCCGAAAGACTTTGTCGGCGACGTTCCGCATGCAGAACTCGACACGCTGCAGGCTAATCCTGTAGCGGGCCCTGCACGAACGTGATCAGGCCGAGGTCGTGATCGCTGGCGAGATTGACGATGCCCTCGTCGAACACGCCGCCGGTCCCGGTAGTGACCGTGACCTCGGCGTTCGGAAAGTCACCCGGAACGGCCATCGTGAACGATAGGTCCTGGCAGTTTGCGTTGGCGAACACGGGCGTGGTGTTAGCGTACGCGACGCGGATCGACACCGTGTTCGAGTAGACGCCACCGGTGCAGTTGGCGAGATCCCAGTGACCGGTGAGCATACGGCTGTCGTCCGAAGCGCAACCCACCACGATCGACGCGAACAGAGCGATTCGAAGCATTCGTGTGATTACAGCATAGTTCGCCGGCCGCGGGCGTCATTTCTGGATCCGGGCCTCGGGGAGCTTGATCCGGCGCGTGTGCTTTGACGCCATCACCCACGTGACGATCCACACGAGCGCAATCAGGCCGAGCACGAACATCGCGCGACATACGATTTCAGATCTACAGCAGGTTCACGAGTGGAACCACACTCGGTTTCCGGCCGAAGACGTTCACACGCTACGCCGCACTCTGACAGTGTTGGCGACGAAGCTGGAATCAGTGAGCTCGATCTACACGTGCTCACAAACCACTCGTACGCGAGCCATGACGTCAACGCGACATACATCAGCCAGCATCTGGATCACCTAGCGAAATGCCAAGCGACGATCGGTGCTGCGCTTTGGGGTCGGCTCAAGCCGCCCGTCGAAGAAAAACTCTCCGCCGGTTCGAGGTTCGCGAGCGACCGATTACCTGGAGCTAGTTGATCCAGATAGCTCGCGGCTTCGGCGATAGCGCGAAGGTCAACGATCGCGTTCGTCACATCGCACTGTATGCTGTGTCATGACTCTCGACGAACGCATCGCGATCTTGGAATCCACGGTGGTCGAGTTACGACGGCAGCTCGACGCGGCCACCACCGGTCGGACGTCGATGGCTCGCACACATCGCTGTGGGGTATGCGGTGGTGGTCATCTGTTGCACGTGCGCCGAATGCAGGAACAGGCTCACTCGGGGATCGAGAATATGGCGCTGCAGCTTGAGCACGGATTCGTCTTCAACCATCAACACGGCCTACTCGAGGCATGGGTGTGCCGGAGCTGTTGCTTTGTCGAGTGGTATGCGGTGTCCCTCAACGACGTCGACATCGACGGCCACAATGTCGTCGCCGTCGACGCGCCTAATGAGGCTCCCCCGGTCGATGGCGCGTATCGCTAGAGTTTTTTTCGCGTTCGCCACACGATCGCGAGTGCTTCGTGAGTGCAACAGCGAGCTGGTCACCCCGACTGTAGCTGGCGTCTCGCGTCCGCTGTATCCGCACTTCTCAAGGCGGGATAGAATCGCTCAGACAATGCGAGTGGCGCTCGGGTTCGATCTGTCGAGTGGGGTAGGACCAACCCTCATCGTGGGGCTCATGAACGAAGACATCGAGCGCCTTCGAGCCGGCGAACGGTTGACGATCGTACCGCGAGAGGCGGGATTGGTATTTCACGACGAGCGCACGACAGATAGACCTCGAGCTCTCGGGTTGGTGTTCGAGAAGGAAGGCGATCCGGAACAACCCTCGAGCTTTCCGATCACCGAACACTCGATCGAGTGGATGCAAAACGTGACCTCGTTGACAGAGAACCTCGTGGATCTCGGTTTTCCGGAGGGGAAGCTCGTCGTGTGTCATCGCACCACAGACGACGAGACGATCGCGAGCATGCTGCGTATCAAGAACGCTCTCGCACAGCCCTTCGTTCCCGAGCCGAAATCGGTCGCGGCCGATCGAGTGACAGACCAAATCTCCGTCCAGAAATTCAAGCGTGGTGCGTCTGGCCGATTGGTCCAAGTCGAGGCTGCACGGAGACGCCACGATTGGATGACGATCGTCTTGATGACGGTTGGGGCTGTCGCGGCCATCGTCGGCGCGACCCAGCAGCACGACGATCTCGGGCGCAATCTCTGCGTCGTAATCGCGCTCGTGCTCACCGGGATTGCGGCCTGGACGTTCTGGACTGCGCGCAGCCCAACGAGGTGACGGTGATCTGAGCGTGAACCTCGAGGTTAACCGTAGAATACCCTGCGCGAGCGCAAGGGTGTCGCTAGACTAGGTTGTCGCGAGACCTCACTCCACACTGCGGCTCGACTCGCGTCCCCGAGCCTCAAGAGGTCTCGCGACCGTTTTGCTGTGACCATGCGCTGCAAAGCAAATCGCCGAACTTCAGCCAATCCTAACGTGAGGGCATGCACGCTTCTGATCGTGAGTGTTAGCTTTTCTATGCGGACGCGTCGATGTCAGTCATCCAAGTGAGGCTAGCGTCTCGCCGTCGACGCGTCCGCGTCTTGTTTGGTAGTGGCCGAGAGCCAGCGACCGCAGTCGCGAGCCGAGGTAGCACTCGCGAGAGCGGTCGGGAGAAGCACTCGCCGATCTCAGCGGCGATTGTCATGACATCTACGCCGTTTCATGCGGTCTTGGCGAAAGGAACGTAGCGCTCGGTGTTATCGCCGCGTTATCGGCGCGGGCGACCGCAGTCTGTTATTGTCGCGCGCTCTACCTTGTGCCGTATTCATGGGGTTCTCGCGGGGCTTGGTTGCATTATATCGGCCGCATGCGGCAGGTTGGATTTCACACTCGTTTTTCACGCCGACGCGGCCCTGACCGATAGGAACGACATCGTCGATGCGGCTGTCGGTCACGACGAAGATGGGGACGGCATCCCGGACGCTGTGGACCCATGCCCATTCATCGCAGGTGACCGTGCGGATCGGGATGGAGATGGAGTGGGTGACGCATGCGACCCAAATCCCGATACCAACACCGAGCAACTCGTTTTGTTCACCCCATTCACACCGGACGTTCCCTTGCCATTCCTGAACGACGGACTGAGCCAAGAAGCAGACGATCTCATCGGTTCGGACTTCGCGGTCGAGATCGATCAACCGTTCGCGACGGGTCGCATCGTCGTCGGTTTCGAGATTCGCCAGCGTGAGGCTGGCGGCGGACAGCACCAGCTCTCGGTAGGTCCGGAGACGACGCCCTTTTATTTTGCAGAGCTCGACGACAACGTAGACGATACCTTCAAGAACGTGGACATCGTATATGCGGATACCGCGATGGGAACGTACGACTCGCTAGGTAAGGTTCCACTCGCGACCGATGTACACACGGGGCTTGGCACGTTTGTGTTCGATGCTAACGCAACAACGATGATGATCTCGGTCGATGCGGGATGGCCGGGTGAGGGATACACGGTCTCCGCTTCAGTCCCCGGATATGTCGGGGCGCCAACAACCCGACTCCAATCGAATGGGCTACAAATCCGTCTCGACTATCTGGCAGTAATCGCGTCGCATTAAAGCCTGCGCGGGTGCGGAATCTAACGTCAAAGTAGCAAAGTGCTCACGCGGACGCGCTGACGCTCGATAACGACGAGGAGCTGAACGTCTCGCTCGGCTGCTTCGGCGAGGAGGGCGCGGTGATCCTGCTCGGCGACGCCTTCCCGAAGCTGAAGAAGATCGATATCTCGAGGTCGTTCGTCGACGAGGAGCAACTGACATAGCTGCGCGCGCGCTACGAGGTGGTCGCGACCGATATGAATTCGCCCGACGAAGATCGCTACGTGACGATCAGCGAGTGAGCTTGATCGAGCGCGATGATCGAGCCGAGGCTCGTGAAGAACTTTTGGTCGTTCGTCGTCGCGACGCCGGCGGAGCGACGGCGATCTTCGCCGTCACATGGATGCGTACATCTTGAACACCACGGGTACCATCTCAGAGCCTCTTTGCGGTGCACTCATGGTCTCACCCCGGACAGCCGCACGGACTGCGAGCTTAGAAGTCGAACCAAGTGGTTGGCGACCGCCCGGACTGCGGGGGAGCTCTTGCCGCCCGCGCGCCGCACCAGCCAAAGCGGAGATTGGAGTTGAAGCGAGCGAAAGCATCGAGTGAGTCCGGGCCGGTTGTCGGCGAGAAAACAAGGAAGCAAGGCCATACCGAGCCCTGCTTCGGCTGCAGCAACCTGAGCCGCGAAAGATGGACATCGCAAGCGTGCATCGATCGCGACCCCCTGCTCGAGGAGCCACCTCTCTTCCGGAAGGCTGAGATCCATAGTTCCCGTGATGACGACGCTCCGTTGGATGGTCGAGTCTTTTGCGGCGTCCGAACCAGTTGCCTTGGGCCGGTACAAGCCGTAGCCGAGAGAACCCACCATCGTTGCGGTTAGTGTCCCCCGACGCGGCCGCGTGCTCCGCAACGCCAGATCCGCTTCGTATCGCTCGAGATCGAGAACGCGCCGGTCTGTTAACAGCGACAGCCGCAACATCGGGTGGGCGGCGAGCAGTGGGACCATCCCCGGCGCCACGATGTCATGTCCAATGGCCTCGGCGGTCGTCAGGCGCACCCAGCCACTCAGTCCGTCACGAGCACTAGTCAGCTGCTCGCCGAGTGCGAACGCCGCCGCTTCCAGTTGCAGCAACGCGGGAAGTTGCTTCTCTCCCTCGGCGGTCAAACGCCATCCGTGCCGAGAGCGATCGAAAAGGCGAACCTTGAGTGACTGCTCGAGCGCGTCGAGCCGCCGCACGACCGTGGTCGGGTCCACTCGCAGCTTGAGGGCGACCGGTTCCACCTTGCCCTCCCGCCACATCGCGAGTGCGATGCGCGCATCATTCCAATCGAACTGCAGCTGCATTTTTGCAGGTTAGCGCTGCGCCCGTGTCGTTGTCGACGCACTGTTCGAGTACTAGCTTCGGCAGATGACGAACGCTCTATCCGTCTCGACAGCGGATTCTGGTTCGACTCTCGCGCCGTTCTCCGCGGAGCGGCTGTCGACGGTGCGAGCCCTCATCTCGCCTTGGATTCGTAGGACGCCGCTCGAATCCTCCCCAGCGCTATCCGAGCGGACCGGGATTTCCGTGTTGCTCAAGCTCGAGTGCTGGCAGGTGACTGGCAGTTTCAAGCCACGCATCGCATTTGCGAAGCTCTTGGCCTTGCCCCCCGAAGTCCGGCAAAGAGGTGTGGTCGCATCCACGGCAGGTGGACATGGCATCGGGTTGAGCTACGCCAGCGCGCGGCTGGATGTTCCGTGCTACCTCTGCGTTCCCGAATCCATCGACCCAGAGAAGCTCAAGCGGATCAGCGCGACTGGAGCATCTGTATCGATGCACTCCAGCGTGGCGGCAGCGGCCAAGGAAGCGACTGCGTTGGCGGCGGAGAGAGGATGGACGCGGGTGCCTGCCTACGACGACGCCGATGTGATCGCGGGGGATGCTTCGGTAGGCTTGGAGATCATCGAGGATGCGCCGGCTGTTGATGCTTTCGTCGTCGGAATGGGCGGAGGTGGACTTGCCAGCGGTCTGGGCGTGGCCGCCCGCAGCCGAGGGCGGATGACGCATGTCTATGGTGTGCAACCCACACCGGTCGCTGTTCTCAACCGTTGGCTCCGCGCCGGAAGGGCGACGCCAGAGCTCACGCGCGCCGAAGCGAAGGGCATCAGTATTGCCGACGGACTCGGAGCGCCCGTCCTGCCGGAAGCGATGACGTTCTCTATCCTTCGCGAGCTCGACGTCCAGCCGCTGAACGTCGAAGACGCGGAGCTCGTGGCAGCGATGAAGCTGTTGCTCGACGATCATCAGCTACTCGTGGAACCGTCGGGTGCTGCCGCCGTGGCTGGCCTCGTTCGCCATGCAGACGTTCTTCGAACGCGCGGGGTGCGCACCGCGGCGTTGGTTCTCACTGGACGCAACATCAGCGCCGAGCGCCGCCGCGCGCTGGGCATTTAGGAGGAGTCTTCGATGCCGACCCTGTTACAAGGCTGCATGGCAGCTGCCTCGACGCTTGTCGACGCGAACGGCTGCGGACGCGACCAACCCATCAATAGAGAAGGCGGCGTCGTTCACCGCTTCGCGGGTGCGCCCTACGACCAAGTCAACTCCTACTGGATCGAGGGGCCGAGCGGCGTGATCGTGGTGGACGCGCAACGGCTTCGTCACCAGGCGCGCTACTTGATCGAGGACATTCGCGCGGCCACTGACAAACCGGTGGTGGCAATCCTTATCACCCACCATCACCCGGACCACACCGGCGGCCTTTCCACCTTACGTGAGGCATTCGGTACCCAAGCCACCATCATCGCGTCGGGATTCACCCAGCGTGACATCGCCACGGACGGGACCGGGCTCCTCGCGGCCCGTCACCGGTTCTTTGGGCGAGAATTCCCGGAGCCGCGCGAATTTCCAGTTCCGGAGCGCGTGGTTCGAGATGACGAGCGTTTGGAGCTCGGCGGTCTGCATTTCGAAGCTCGCGTCCTGAAGAACGTGGATTCGCCCGAGTCCGTGATTTGGAAATTGCCGAATCAAAGAGTGGTCTTCATGGGTGACGTGGCCGTCGATCGCAAGACACCCTCTTTGCGCAACGGCACGAGTAAGAACTACTTGGCCACGTTGGATGTATTGGCCACCGAGCTACAGGTCTACGAGATGGGCTATCCCGGACATGGCGAGCCGCAGTCGCCGTCAACATTGATCGCGCAGACGCGGGACTATGTCATCGCGGTTCGACAGGAAGTGCAAGCTGTTCTCGAGACCTCGCAAACGCTGGGTCCGTCGGGAGTCGCGCAGATTAAAGAGCGGCTCGTCGCTCGCTTTCCTAACGTATTTGACACCCTTCTTCTCCCTCGAGAACACGAGGTGAATATTGAAACTACCGCCAAAGAAATGGATGAAACAGATCCGGGAGACCCGTGAGTCCGCCCGTGTGCGAAGCACCCCGTGACGCCGCCCGCGTCTAGTTCTAATTCTCGCTGTGCCGCAATAGCTGATACAGCTCGTCGACTAGAGTGGAGCTCACCCCAGGGATGACACTGGCGGAAGCATATCCGTTGCAATACGATCGCGACGTGCGCTCGCTCGTCGTCCTCACCATCCTCGCGGGATGCGGACGCGTGAACTTTGACCCCGTCGACGATGGTGGCGGATCCACTGGCGGGCCCGACATCGTCGGCCCTCTCGCGGCGGGTCAATTTCTCAAGGCGGCGCATCCCATCATGAATGGCTTGTTCGGATTCTCGCAGGCCCTCTCCGGCGATGGCTCGACGCTCGTTGTAGGCGAGCTCGCCGATGCAAGTGGTGTGGGAGGGGTCAACGGAAACGACCTCGATATGAGCCAGCCCACGTCGGGGGCTGTCTTCGTGTTCGCGCGCGAGGGCAACGGCCCATTCACGCAGCAGGCGTACATCAAGGCCTCGGACCCGATGATGAATGCGCGCTTCGTCTCGACGTCGCTATCGAACAACGGCGACGTGCTCGCTGTCGGCGCGGCCGGCGCGGGCGCGGTCTACATGTTCGCGCGCTCGGGGGCGACGTGGACGCAGCTGCAGAAAATTGTCCCCGACGATTCGGCGCAAGGTGATGCGTTCGGCGTCACGGTGGCGCTCTCGCGCGATGGGTCGCGCCTCGCGGTCGGTGCCACCGCGCATGCGAACGGCGGTCAAGCGTACGTGTTCGAGCGACAACGCACGTATCAGCAGGTCGCGACGCTGCGCGGAAACAACACGGAGGCCGGCGACGAATTCGGCAACGGCATCGGCATCGACGGGGCGGGAAACACGATTGTCGTCGGTGCAGCGGGCGATTCGAGCGCAGCGATCGACGTGAACGGAGACGAGCTCGACAACACCATGCCGCTGTCGGGAGCCGCGTACGTCTTCGAACGCTCGACCGGGTGGCAGCAGACCGCGTATCTCAAGTCGATCGTTCCTAACGGTGGTCGGTTCGGAAACTACGCCACGATCTCGTCCGACGGCTCGACGATCATCGCGGGCGCCCAGGATGACAACGTGGGCGGGACCGCACCCGGTCAACCAGACGTCGCGACCTCGGGCGCAGCGCGCATCTTCGTGCGCTCTGGTTCGACGTGGGTGCCGCAAGTGTTTCTCAAGTCCCCCGTACCGCGCGCCGACACCCATTTCGGCTTCGGCGTCGCACTCTCCACGCATGGCGACATCGCGGTGGTCTCCGAGTATCAAAACGCCTCCAGCGCGACCGGCGTCGATGGCAACACGATGGACGCGAGCGCGCTCAAGAGCGGCGCTGCGTTCGTGTTCCAGCGCACGGGCGCATCGTGGGCGCTCGCGCACTTCCTCAAGGGCGCGGTGAGCGACACGAACGACATCTTCGGCACGTCGCCAGCGATGTCGGGGGACGGCAGCGTGATCGCGTTCGGCACGAGCAACGATGACGCGGCGTCGACCATTCCGACCGACAACTCGCTGATGGACTCAGGAGCTACTCAGACGTTCGTGCGCGTGCCGTAGCTGCGGACTCCGATCGGGCTTCGTGATCAATCGTTCGCGTCTGCCGCAGCGTGATGCCATGCCGTGAAAACACGACATCGAGCGCATCGCGGTTCTCATCGAGTGCCGCCTTGACGCTGTGGTACCCGTGTTCGGCCGCTCGCCGCTTCGCCCAAAAGCTAAGTGGGTTGATCGTGAAGAAGTCCAAGTCCTCGCTTCGCGGCTCGATGTACACGATATCGGCATTGACCGACGGGTCCGAAAGGATCTTGTTTTTGCCGATATCGAGGCGAGAACCGAGGAGCGTCCGAAATAGCTGACTGGCGAGGGCATACGCTCCGTGCTCGTAGAGCGATCGGTCAGGGGACGCGTAGCGAATTGGCGTGAACGGGTTGTAGACGATCACGAGGTCAGCGGCTCGCTTGAGTGCGACGCCGACATTCGCAGTCCGCACCACGAAACCATCCGCGAGGTCGAGCCAACGGCGCTCGCCGGCCTCCTGGTAGCGCGGATTTCGCACACGTGCCGTCCGGTACCAGATCGGGAGGGCGCACGAAGCACCGACGGCGTCCGAGATCGGGACCTCCGCGTATCGCTCGTGCGGTCCGAACACGACCTGCGTGCCGGTATTGATATCGACCGCAGTCACGAGCAGCTCCTTGCGGCGTCTTCGCTCGAGATCCCCGAACGAATCCGACTGTCCGACGGCGGCGAGCTGGTCACGTAAGAATTCACGTACGCCGGCGGGATCGAAGAGACCGGTGGGGACCAGCCGCGTCGCCACGGTCGCGAGTTTGACGAACGTGTCAGCGAGGCCGAAGGCCTTACCGGTACGTGGATTCTCTCGGCCAGACACAAAACTGCCGACGATTTCGGCCGACTTCGAGATGAAGAGCGCTACACGTTCTGCCGGTTCTCTGAGGTTTGGTCGCATGTACTGGAGGAGACGCATCGGTGGGAGCCGTCCCGGCGCTCCGGTCGTCAGCCGGTAGAGCTCGTCGGCCTCGACGCCACACGCGAGCGCACATGCGAGCACGGACCCCGCGGACAACCCGACGAACATGTCGAAGCTCGTCAGGCGCAACGGCGCGAGCATCTCGTCGAGCGCGCGCAACCCACCTGCCTTGAATGCACCTCCCGCGACGGCACCACCTGCGAGCACGAGCGCGACCTTACTTACTGTCCGATCGCGACGAGCGGGATCGAACTTCGAGAGGATCGTGATTCCGGCGTGCTGCTGTTGCATCTCTATCCCGAGAACACGTCAGCAACATAGCGACCGGATGCTTCGCATTCGGCGAGCCACGAGTCTGCGTCGCTCACCGACACGTTATGATGTGCTGCATAGATGCGGCCGAGGGTCTCGCGAACGGCCGGGGCCATCCGTTTGCCGTCGCCGCACACGTAGATACGCGCGCCAGCCGCGAGCAACTGCGCGACACGTTCGCGGTCACACCACAACCGGTGCTGGACGAAGGTCACATCACCGTCGGGGAGCGCGTAGAACGCAGCGTGAATATCGACGGCACCACGCTCCTGCCACGCAGCGAGCTCGTCCCGATAGAGAAAGTCGATGTCGGGATGGTCGCAACCGAAGTACAGCTCGGCCGGCCCCAGTTGCTCGCCAGCCGTGAGCCGACTCGCACGTTCCTCGACGAATCCGCGAAACGGCGCGATGCCGGTACCGGCCGCGATCATGATCACTGGGATCGCGCCGTCGTCCGGAAGGCGAAAGGGCGTGTTCGGGGAAGTGACGTAGGCGTGGACGATGTCGTCGGCGGCGAGCGCGGCGAGATACGTCGAGCAAGTACCTCGATAGCGTCCGGTACCCGACAACGCGGGCGCGTCGAGAACCGCAACCGTCAGCGTGCAGCGCGTAGGATGCGCTAGCGACGACGACGAGATCGAATATCGGCGTGGCTTGAGCGGCGGGACGAGCTCGAGATACTCCGAAAGCGGCAGCACAATCGATGCGAAGCGCTCGAGCAGATCGAGCACGCTGACGCGCTTGTCGAGGATCTCGCGTTCGTAGCTCTCGGCTGCAAGCGTTTGGAGCGCACGGGCTTCAGGCGGGCACGGGCACGCGGATGCGAGCGCTCGAACATCACTGCGCGTAGCCGGCGCCTTGAGCTCGACGTAGCGGGCGAGGAGCTCGCTCACGCGAATGGGGCGCTCGATGGGCAGCATGGATGCTTCGTCGCGGGCGCGATGAACGACCACGACGTCGTCGACTGACAGGGCGAAACGTGCGGCGGCGCGGGCGACCGTCGCGCTATCGTTCTCGGGTAGGACCGCGAGGTAGTCGCCCGTGCGAAACACGTGGCCAGGTGGCAGATCGATCTCGATATGGCGTTTCGAGCGTGGCCCCTGGCGGATGAGCTCGCGGTTCTCGAGCACCTTCATCGGCACGGCTCCGTATGCGGCCGCGATCGAGGTCGACGTGCCATCGACGCGTTCGAGCGTGTAGCGCGGAACATGCGCGAGCGCTCGAGTCGAGACGTCGAACTCGGCGTCTAGCCGGCCGAGTGCACCCGTCGTCCACGACTCGAGCGCGCCGAAGAAATCACCGGCGGCGTCTGCTTCTCCACGTGTGTGAAGCGGAGTTGCCCCCGCGTGAAGCAGCCGCGCTTCGATCTTTCGGGGAACGGCCTGATACGTGCTCGCCCAATCTCGGTGGCCACATCCGAGAACGAGGAATCGCACGCCCGCGAGCGCGCCGGGCTCGATCGCGTCGAGCCATGCGACGAACGCACGCGCATTGTCCGGGGGCTGACCATTGTAGGAGCCGGTGATGATGATGGTGGCTCCCTGCTCGCGAAGCAGCCGCCCCACATATTCGTCGAGCGGGGCGACGACCGGGGCATATCCGCGCTGGATGGCATCGCGCGCGAACCGATCCGCGAATTCCGCCGACGAGCCGCTGTTAGATCCGAACAGCACGAGCAGCGGCGTCCCGTGCGTCGCGGATGGGATCGCGCTCGGCGCGGTCGACTTGCTCGGGGCCGCCGCGACGCTCGGTGCGGGCCGGGATCCGGCCGCAACGCTTCCACGTGACTTCGCTCGGACGGTGAGGCCCTCTGGCTTGAGAGTCAGCGACTCCTTCACGACCAACTCGTAGGGGTGGGGCAGAGACAGCTCGAATCGCCATGCAAGCTGGGCGAGCACGAGTGTCGCCTCCTGCATCGCGAATGCGCGACCGATGCACGCTCGCTGTCCCGTCCCGAATGGCTTCCAGGCGTTCGGCGGGATCGTCGCGGCTCGCTCTGGCGAGAATCGATCCGGGTCGAAGATCTCCGGGTCGCTCCACACCGAAGGATCTCGATGGAGGACCGGCGTGAGCACGAACACCGTATCGCCACGTGCGATGGCGACTCCGTTGGCGAGTGTCGTGTCCTGCTTCGCCGTCAATCCGAACGCGGGCGCGGTCGGCCACAGACGCAACGCTTCCTTGAGCGACTGTTCGACGTAGCGCAGCTTCGCGAGGTCTTCGAACTGCATGGGTCGGCTCCTGTCGGAACCGAGCACGTGATCAACTTCGGCGACGAGCTTCGCCATTGCATCCGGGTTTTGGAGTAGCAAATGCAACGCGAACGACAGCAGGCCGCTCGTCGTCTCGTGGCCGGCAATCAAGAACGTCATGATCTGGAACCTGATCTGGACGTCGTCGAGCGATGCGCCGCTGACCGGGTCCCGACCTTCCAGCAAGAGATCGAGTAGATCGCGCGACTGCGCCGTGGGCTTCGCTTTCGCCTTTCGCTCACGGATCACCGCGTCCACCACCTCGTACATGAGCGCCAGGTCGCGCTCGTACTGGCGTCGCGTCCCGAACATCAGCTTGGATTGGATTGGGAGTCTGCGAGCTCGCGCACCCGCTTCGCCGAGCGAACGCACCATGGCGTCCACGAACGGGTGCATCTCGTTTTGATAGTAGCTATTGAACCGGTAACCGAACCCGGTGAGCGCGATCGTATCGAGGGTGAGACGCGTCATGTTGTCGGGAACATCGTGCTCGACCGACGGACCTAGCCGCTCCCACTTCGTCACCAGCTGATCGCAGACGTCGACCATGTCCGCCCAGTACCGTCGCATCGCGCTCGGCCCGAACGCAGGCATCAAGAGACGGTGCGCGATTCCCCATGCAGGCTCGTCGTTCTCCGCGGTGAACAGTGCATCGCCACCGAGGTCGCGAAGCTGCTTGAGGGGTGCGTGCACCTTTTTCTCGAATCGAGCGTCGTCGCTGAGCTCGTTCACGAGATTGTAGTCACCGATGATCAACGCAGTCTGCGATGGGAATTCGAGCCGATAGACCGGACCGAGCTCCTTTGCCAGACGCATCATCGACTGGATGGGGCTGTCGATATCGATGCTCGGAGTGTTTCCAAGGAACGGATACGTCCGGGGCTGGGGAATCACAGCCAGTGGCGCGGCAGTGCGAAGCATGACCGACCTCTCGTCGTTGTTTATAGAACTATAAGCCTTGTGACACGACGCGTCAGCACTGTCAATCTCGTCGCTGTCTCACAGGCAGAGATTCGCGTAACGAGCGACTATCCGTAGCGTTTGTGACTGCTCGAAGATCCAAGATCAAAACGAAGCCACGTGTCAGTCGCTCCTCATCCATGCGACCGTCTCGGCACGAGATGCCCGCGCACGCGTTTGCAGACAAACGTGGCTACCGGGAAGCGATCCTGCGCGCCGCCGCGCAAGAATTCGCGCTCCGGGGGTTCGACGGCGCGACGACGGTCGCGATCGCTGAGCGCGCCGGTGTCACTCAACCGCTCATCCATCATCACTACGGTTCGAAGGCCAAGCTGTGGTCGAGCGTGTTGGCGGATCTCTTCGGGGCGCTCACGTCTGCGATCGCAGAAGCAAACAAGCCGGTACTCGGTGAGAAACTGCGCGATCGCATCCAGCGCTTGCTGCGAACGACGATCCTCTTCGGTGCAGAGCGACCGGAGCTCTCACGATTGATCAGGCTCGAAAGTGCAAGTGGTGGGTCGAGCTTCGAACAGCTCTACACCGTCTACCTCGCGCCTCTTATCCGATTCTTCGAAGCGACATTCACAGCTGCGGAAGGAGCCGGCCTCATCCGACCACTCGATCGCGGCTTCGTCTACTTCGCAGTCATGGGCGCTGGAATGCAACTGTTCACCGAACCGGTCACCGCACGTCGCGCGTTTGGAATCGACACTCGTGCGCCGGATGTGGCCCACGCGTACGCCGATTTCGTCATCGATGTCATGTTGGGGAGCGTGTGGGAGAAAGGCCGTTGACCGAACGGTGCCGCCCTGGGTTGCGAAGAGATGCTTCATCTCGCACACACTTCCGGAGCAAACCGCGAACCCCTCGAAGCCTTCTCACTCGTAGAACCGGTGCGTTCTTCACGTGGTGTGGCGCGATAGAGCTGATGAAAAGGCCATTCGCTGCTGCATGTCAGTTTCCTCTCGGGTGTGAGCAGACCGCGATGCGCTTTCGAGGGCCAGTTCGTCAGCGTCCGATGGAGCCAGTTCTCATCCCTTTCGAGTGCCGCGGATCTACATCAAGTGGTTTGCTCGAGACTGCGGCGCGACTTCGGCGATCTGGTGCGATGCGGTTGCTACTCAGCCTTCGCCTCGGTCTGCGTACACGTCACAACGTTCCGTCTTGTTCTTCACCACCATCTGAAAGAGGAAGACGCGGACACGTCGTCCGCATAGAAAAGCTAACAACGAGAATCTTCGGCTGCAGGGAGCGGTGGTGCTTCGACGCTTTAGCGTGTGAACCACGCCAGGATCTCGCTGGGCGCGGCCTCGATCCACGCGTGCCCTGCCTGATCGTCGGTGACGAAGCGCGTGACCGTACCATTGGCCTGGAGCTTCGCGTCGTAGTCGTGCGCGGTCGAGATCGGAACGATGGTGTCTTGTTCGCCGTGCAGGAACAGCGTCGGTGGATGATCGGCGGGCAGATCGCTTGGCACTGTGCACGCGAATCCGGCGCACGTGGCATAGGAGCCGGACGCGATTGCGAGCGCGCGGAATACGCCGGGATACGACACCGCCATGCGACTCGTCATGTATCCGCCGCTCGAGATTCCGGTCGCGAACAGGCGCCCATTGTCGATCGTTCCGAACGTCCCGTCGCGGACCGCGGTTAGCAGCGCCGGGATGAAAGCGCCGTCCGGCGACGAATTGTAGTCGACCGACACGTTCGTGTACCAGAAGTGGCCCCCGTCGGCCTCGGGCTGGATGACCGCGAATCCGGCGTCGAGCAGCCGCGCCACGAGGTCCACCTGGTAGTACGCGCCGAACAGCGTCGACTTGTCGACCGCAGTATCCCAGGTGAGCGACGGTCCGCCGTTCGTGCCTTGATAGAGGACGACCGCGGGCCAGCCACCCACCGGCGGCTGTTCCGGTGGAGCCGCCCACCAGACCCGCCTGTTCGTGTTGTTGTACGCGATCTCGACGACCTCGCGCGCGTGACACGTTGCCGTGTCCTCGGTGATGTCGCACGGCGAAGCCCCGACGATACCGTCCGCGTTCGCGTCGGCTGCCGAACTTCCACCGTCCGTCGAGGCACCGTTGTGGGGGTTGCCGCATGCAGCGATCGAGCACGTCACGAAGGGCACGAGCGCGAGGAGTCTCGAGGCTTGCGTCATCGCAGGACCGAGTTTTAACGATGACCGTCGGCGATTCGCAACAGTGAACAGACGGCGTCCGTGTCGGACGTGTGTACCGACGTCTACTACGACGACGCTTTGGCGGCGTGTTCCACTGAGCGAACTAACTGGCGCCGGAAGCCGTCGTCGAGCACGAAGTACTGCGCGCGCGATCCGATCGACTCCCGCACCTTCTCGATCTCCGACGCTGGCGCGTGCACTTCGAACCGCACGATCTTCGACATCTTCAAGGCCTCACCGCTGATCGCGGCGACGTTCTCGCGATGCGCGATCAGGGCCGCCGCGTCGACGTACCCCTCGCGACAGTGCGCGAGGTTGCCGCTGAACGAGAACGCGTATGCAGACACCCGGGCTCGGTGCGCGTCGTGGCGACGAGCTTCTCCATCACGTACGGAACGCTTCCAGTTGCCCGTGCGGCGCTACTTCGCGAAGTCACCTCGGCGCGCACGAACGAAGTCCCGGAAGGAAGTCGGCGCGCGCCCCATGAGCTGCGCTAGATCTCCGGCCACCGGAGCTTTCTGCGCGCCACCTCGATGCGCGAGCGCCGCGCCGACCGCCGAGATGTGGCGGGCCATGTTGGCGTTGAGCACCGGCCGATCTCGGGCCGTGAGATCGAGCAGCTCCGCCTGCCACGCCTCGCGCGAGATCGACTCGTAGCGGACAGGGCGCCCGAGCTCGCTCGACAAGACCCGCGCGATGTCGTCGTGCGACAGCACCTCCGCGCCGGGGGTATAGACGATCTGCTGTCCGAAGCGCTCGGGGTGCAGGAGCGCGGAGAGCATCAGCTCGCCCGCGTCGTCTCCCGCAATCCATGGCGTCTTCACTTCGCCGAAGCAATTGCGGAGAACGCCGCGCTCACGGATCGAATCGCGGTGCAGAAACAGCACGTTCTCGTAGAACATCGCCGCGACACGAAGCACAGAGAGCCGTAGGCCGAACGACGCCATCACCTCCTCCGCGAGCCACTGCGCACGCCCGAGATGGGTCGGGCTTGACTCCTGGGCGACGACCATCGACATGACGACCACGCGCGCGGCGGGAGCCTCCTTCTTGAGCGCGGAGGCAAAGCTCGCTGCTGCTTCCACGATGCCAGCGTCGATGGGGAAGCAGAACGTTGCTTGCTCGATGCCTTGCATTGCAGGGAGCAAGGAGGCGCGGTCACGAAGATCGCCGAATCGCACATCGAAGCCTGCGGCCTCGAGCGCCTCGCTGCGCTCATCCTTCATGCGGACCAGCACGCGAACCTGATGGCCTTCTTGTTGGAGACGGCAGGCAACGTGGGCCCCCGTCCCTCCGTGGCGACCGGTCGCGCCGGTGACGAGGATCAGCGACATCGCGACTCCTCTTGATAAGTGACTTGCATAATGATAGTGACATGGATATCATCCACTCATGGAACGAGCAAGCTTCGCCAAGATGGAGTGCCCCATCGCGCGCGCTGCTGACAGATCGCCGACGGATGGACGCTGCTCTTGCTGCGCGAGGCGTACAAAGGCGCGGCGCTCTCCAGCGAGTTTCAGGAGCGCCTGCCCATCACGCACGCTGGACGGTTTGCCCTGCTCCCCAGCAAGGGCACGACCAAGCACATGCGCGAGCGGCTCAAATCACCGTTGGTGCTCGGCACCAACCATCGCAACGAGGAAAAGTCACATGGGTAAGCTCGAAGGAAAAGTCGCGCTCGTCACGGGCGGGAGCACTGGCATCGGCTTCGCGACGGCGAGGCGCTTCATCGCCGAAGGGGCGCACGTCTTCATCACGGGGCGTCGCAAGACCGAACTAGACGCGGCGGTCTCGGAGCTGGGTGCGCACACGACGGCGGTGCAGAACGACGTATCAAACCTCGCTGAGCTCGATCGTCTCTTCGCCGTCGGAAAGAGACCAAGGGACGCCTCGACGTCGTGTTCGCCAACGCGGGGATTGCCGAAGGCTTGCCGCTCGTCGCCGCGACCGAGGACCACTTCGATCGCCAGTTCGACGTCAACGTAAAGGGGACGTTCTTCACGGTGCAAGCGCCAACACAGAGAAGCTACGTCACTGGTGCAGAACCCGTTCGTCGACGCCGGCACAACCCAAGTGTGAAGGATCGGAGACATCATGAGCATCGTCGGCACTAACGCAGAAGTCGCGATCAAGCAGCTCGACGTCCTTCAGGGAGGGGCGAGATGAATAGAATCCTCGTTACTGGCGCGACCGGGCGCACCGCGTCCCACCTCGCGAGGCGTTTGCTAAGCAGTGGCTCGCAGGTCCGAGCCCTCGTCCGCAACCCGGAGAAGGCGAAGGTGATGTTCGCCGACCTGCCAACATCCTCACTCGATCGCCTCGAGGTCATCGCAGGCGATTTCGGCGACGCGGAACTCTTGAAGCGCGGGTTCGATGCAGTCGACGGGGTCTTTCTCGCGCTCGGCACCAGCATGCAGCAGGTCGCGCTCGAAAAGACGCTGGTCGATGCAGCTGCGCGCGCACGTGTGCGCCAGGTCGTTCGCTTGTCAGTACTCGGCGCGCATCGTGACGGCGGGTACGAGGTCGCGCGTCGGCACGGCGAGCTCGACGACTACGTCGCTGCGACCGGCATACCTCACACACTTCTGCGGGCTGCTTGGTTCACGAGCAACCTCTTGCTTTCGGCAGGGTCCATCGCGAACACCGACCACTGGTACGGGCTCGTGCCGAACGGTCGTATCGCGATGATCGACACGCGCGACGTCGCCGATGCGGCACATGCGGTCTTCAACAACGCATCGCTACAGAACGCGCGCTATGAGCTCACGGGTCCGGTTGCGCTGACACTCACCGAGGTAGCCGCGCTCTTCTCCGTGCTACTCGGGCGACCGATCTCCTATGTGCCCATCGACGAGGCTTCGCTGCGACAGGGCTTCGCGAAGCGCGGCGCGCCCGCGTGGCTCGTGGACATCGCGGTGGGTATCGAGCAGGCGATGGAGTCGGGAAGTCACGCGACCGTCACGCCTGACCTCGGACGTCTCCTTGGCGGACCGCTTCGACCCGTCGACGACTTCATCCGCGACCATCACGCCAGTTTCGTCAAACAGGTTGCGTGAACGATGAGAACGTTCGATTCCGAACCAATCGCGCAAATCCTCGCTGCGTCGAAGAGCGAGACGAGCCTCGAGCTCGGCAGCACGTTGTGGGGCTTTGGCGGCGTCCAGGGTGGGCTCGCACTGGGGCTCCTTGCGGTTGCGCTGCAGCACCGCGCCGACGGACGTGTCCTTCAGCGCATCTCGGGCCAGTTTCGTCGTCCGCTGCGCGGAGCATTCTCTGTCGGCGGCATTGAGGAAGGCGCCGGGAAAACGGTCTCGTGGTTGTCGGCGCGCGCAACCATGAAGGACACGATCGCGGTGACGGCTGACGCGGTCTTCGCGGCGCCAGGTAAGGCGCTGGTGTCACCGGTCAGTGCGCCGATGCCACCCGCACCACCCCCGCTCGAGTGCGAGACGTTCACTGTTCCTCCCGAGTTCGTGCCGTTCGCGAGTCGCACCGAGATCCGCCCGGTCGGCGGACTGCCGTTCCGAGGGGCAAAAGAGCCGGAGCTCACGGCGTGGTTGCGTCTCGTCGACGACGATCTGCCACCGGACGAAGCACGGCTCATCACACTCATGGACTCGCTCGCGCCCTCACTCGGTGCTGTGCTCACCAGACCGACGGTGATCCCCACGGTGACATTCACGCTGACACCGGGGAGCGGGCTTCGGCGCGCGACATCGCCCTGGCTCCTGCTTCGCGCGCGAACTGCCGTCGCCCAAGCCGATGGCTGGCACGTGGAGCGCCTCGATGCATGGTCACCTGACGGCGCGCACCTCGGAGTCGGAGAGCAGCTCCGGTTCATCATGGATCAGAAATGATGACCTCGTTCAAACCCGGCCTCGAATCGCGAAGCGGGTACGCGGGAGTGCGCTACCGGTTCTTCGAATACCCATCTAGAAAGTACGATCTTTAGGGTCGCGCGGCCTCGTGACATCCCGCACAGGCGAACGCCGATCGGAACATCATCGTCTTGTCGCGGTCGGCGTTGAACTGGCGGGCGACTGCGGGGACGTCGTTGAGGCGCGTCTCCAGAATCTCCCGGTAGGGCCATGTCCCATAGTCGGATACGCGCCGAGTCGCCGCGTAGGCTTGAGTCGCGAGCTCGACCTGCCCGTTCTTGGCGAGCATATCGCCGAGGTTGAGCATGAAGCCCTCCATGTTGTAAGGCGCGATCTCGCTGTTGAGACACGCGCGCGCGTCGCGTCCCATTCCGGCGATACGGCGCCGCTCTTGCGCCGCGAAGACCGCGTCGAAGTCCGGGTGCGCGGGGTTGATATGCAGCCCAGAGCAGACCTCGAGATTGCGCCATTCTTGACTCAAGCCGAGCGCAAACTCCGTGCTGTCACGAGGCTCGCCAGCGAGAGTGTACCCGGAGGTGAACAAGTTGAACGCCGGCCACGCATCGACGGCACCTCGCATCACCTCGGATCCTCGGTGGGTGAGGTCGGCGTCGTGATGAATCTTGCCCTGCGCAAGTAGCGAGCTGGCGAGAAAGCCGAGGTAGCGAGGCTCCGACGGTGCGAGGCGCACCGCACGGTCGAAGTAGTCACTGGCAAGCGTCGTCTCGTCGACGATCGTCGGCGAAACATGCTCGAGCCGCGCGCGCTCGGCAATCCTCCAGATGTGGAGCCAGCCCACGTGGGCGGTGGTGATCGCGTCGCCAGGATCGGCGAGATACGCAGCAGTCGTCGCTTGCAGTGCCGCCTCAATCCCGTCGAAGTTGCCCGCACGCAGCGTCGCCCAGAACAAGCCATCCGCGGCGAGCGCTTGCTGTGTGCGCACGTGCACCAGCGATCCCGAAGGGGCTTCTGCGGGCGCGGGCTGCGATGCGCCGCATCCGCTCGCGATCACCACCGGGAGTCGGATCCAGAACAGGCAGACAAACATCTGACGAAGCCGTCCGCTGCTGTGACGACTCGGGACTCCGGTGCCGAGGATCGGCGCCATCGAAGCGCCCACTTTCTTCACTTGCATGATGATAGTTACACGGTATTCTTTGTCCATGGAACGAGCAAGCTTCGCCAGAATGGAGTGCCCCATCGCGCGTGCCGCCGACGAGATCGCCGACGGGTGGACGCTCTTGCTCTTGCGCGAGGCCTTTAAGGGCGCGGCGCTCTTCAGCGAGTTTCAGGAGCGCTTGCCCATCACGCCAACGACGCTAACGCGCAAGCTCGACGCGCTGACGAGTCGTGGCTTCTTCGAGAAGAAGGAATACAGCCAGAGCCCCGTTCGCGAACGCTACGAGTTGACGCCGAAGGCCACGGACCTCATGCCGGTGCTGCTCGCGCTCGGCGCTTGGGGCAACCGGTGGCTCGCGCCCGAAGGAGAGCTTCTCTCCATCGTCGATCCCGCGACCAAGCGACCGATGGATGTCATGGTCGTCGACGCGAAGACGTCGTTGCCGCTGCGCGCAGGACGGGTCGCGCTGCTCCCTGGCAAGGGGGCAACAAAACGCGTGCGCGAGCGACTCACCTCACCGTTGGTGCTCGGCACGAACCATCACAATATGGAGAAGTCACATGGGTAAGCTCGACGGGAAAGTTGCGCTCGTGCCGTGCTCGCACGACCGATCGAGCCTGCGGGGGAAGCGGCGGCGCGAGGGTGGACGAAGATCATGACGGCAGTCGCTCGACACGCCTAAGCGTGCGCGTCAGGGGTAAGGTCTGCCGATGGGCAGTGTGCGTGATCAGCCCGCCACTCTTATTGGTAGAGAGTTTGATCTCGAGCGACTCGCGGCATTGCTGCCCTCGCCGACACAATCGCAGGCGATCGTTGCTGCGATCGTCGGTGTCGCGGGCATCGGCAAGACGCGTCTCATCGACGCGCTCGTCGCGGCGTCGGGTGCGCGCGGTATTCGTGTCGTGCGAGGTGGCGCGTATGAGGTCGATGAGCCATTTCCCTACGCGCTCATGACGGACATCTTCGCGCAGTGGGTTCGCGAAGACCCTAGCGTCACCGAGCTCGCCCGCGACAACCGACTCCTCGGTGAAATCGGGCGCCTCGTGCCTCAGTTCGCCATCGCCGCCGCGCCACTCCAACGTCTCTCCACACAAGACGAGCGAATTCGACTGCTCGAGGCCGCGGCGCAGCTCTTTCGCACCGCGGCGCGCGATCAGCCGTTGCTCGTCGTGCTCGAGGACGTGCATTGGGCCGACCGAGACTCCTGGTCGATGTTGCGATACGTCGCCCGTGCGATGCGCGAGCGCCCAATTCTGTTTGCTCTTTCCGCGCGAGTCGACGAGCGGGACAGCGAGCCCGCGGGCCTCTCGGACCTCGCCAGAGAATCAGACGTGCAACGCGTCGTGCTCCGCCCGTTCGATCTCGATGGCACCACGCGCATGATCGAGTCGCTGGCGGGTGAACGCTTGCCCACCGCCATCGTTCGCGCAATTCACCGTGAGTCCGGCGGCAACCCGTTCTATCTCCGGAACGTCTTCGAGCACCTCGTCGAGGAGGGCAAGCTCAGGCGGGTCCAAGGTCGCTGGTCGACCGATGCTGGGCTCGACGACCTGGGGATTCCTCCCGGTGTGCTGCCGCTGCTCATGCGACGCATCGGCAGGCTCTCTGAGGGAGCCGTCGGCTCGCTGAAGCTCGCGTCGATCTACCCGGACCGCTTTGACGTTTCTCGTCTCAGATCGTTGACGGACGAATCCGAAGAACGACTGCTCGAGCACCTCCACGAGTCGCTCGACGTCGGAGTCATCGTCGCCCGCGAGCAAGGGTATGCCTTCGCTCACGCGCTGCTTCGACGAGCGCTTCGCGACACGCTCAACCCCGATCGGCGCGCGCAGCTACACCGTCGCGCAGCCGAGCAACTCGCGCGATCGGGAGACGACCCGGGCGAAGTGGCGCGGCACTACCACGCGTCACGACGGATCCCGGACGCGGCGGTCGGTGTCGAGTTCGCACTCCGCGCGGCGCAGCGCGCCGCAGAGGCACACCTCGACGAGCATCGAGCCACGTTCCTGCGCATCGGCGTCGATTTGCAAGGGGACGGCGTGGAGCCCGAGTTGTTGCGAGACCTCGCGCTCGCCCAGGCCAACGCGCTCGACATCGAGGCCGCCGAGCTCACCGCGCAGCGGCTCCTCGAACGCGTGGAGAGAGCTTCCTCCCGAGGCGGCAGCGGCCCTCCGTGGATGCTCGATTTTCTGGCCTCACTCGTACATCGACTGAAGAACGCCGGCGCGACGCCGACAGTCTGGTTGCCGTTCGTCGACCTCGGGCTCGACGCGTGCGGTGACCGTCGAGACCTTATCTGGGCGCGCCTCGCCGTCCTGCGGCCGCACTGGCGTCTTCGTTGGGTCGGGCTCGTCTGCGAGACGACGAGGATTCCCGTCGATCCGCTCGCGCTCGATGTTCTGCAGCGTCTGGGCGACGAGGACGACGTCGCCGAGACTCTCGATCCCTTCGAGGCGCGTACGAAGGTAGAGACCGAAGCCGTGCGCGCTTTGGCAACTCGCTGGCGATCGGCGACTGCGATCATTCGTGCGCGTGACGTCGTGGCGCGGGACTGGTCGCTTCGACATGGCGACATGTCCATGGCAGCCGAGACGCTCGCCGAGCTCGCGCGGGACTCGCTGCGCCTCGGATCGCTGCCCGGGCAAGCCGAGGCCTACGCCGGGCTCGTGATCGTCGAGGCCATGCTCGGTCGAATGGCCGCATCAGACGATGCGCTCCGAGACGCTCGCCAGCTGATCGCGAGGCTCGGCCCGGATCATCGTCTGAACGGCTACCTCAACGTTGCCGTCGCACCGATCGTCACGTACATGCGCGGTGGGGACTGGGAGGCGCTGCGAGAGCCCGCTCGTCGCGCCCTCCAGAACGTCATGGGACAGCAGATCCCGACCGGCCTTTGGATTCTCACGGTCTCGGCGATGGTGGAGGCGTTCACGAGCGGGCCGAGCAACTACGACGAGCGGATCGAGGCGCTCCTCGCCTCACTCGAACGAACGCCCCCCGATGTGTACATCGCGAACCGCGCGCTCTACTTCGGCGTCACGGCGCTGCACGAACGTGGTGACGTGAAGCGCGCCCCACGTTTCGAGAAGCTCGTGCGCGCGACCCGCGTCTATGACGCCGGCGAGGCTCCGTTCGGCGATTCGAGCGTGTTCGCGCTCGGGCTCCTGGTCAGCTTGCAGGGAAAAGGCGCGACCGCGAGAAAGCACTTCGACGAAGCACGGGCTGCTTTTGATCGCGCTTCGCTTCCTTGGTTTCGCGCCGTCGTCGAGTTCGAGGACGCTCGTGTCGCGGGTACGATGGGCGATGTCAACGCGTGGCGCGCGTCGCTCGAGCAAGCGCGGTCACGCTTTGACGCGCTCGGCCTGGCGACGTGGAGCGAGCGGGCACACGCTCTTCACGTTGTCGGCATAGGCGCGAGCGCTCGGAATCCTCACGCGGAAGGGCCCGATGGCCTCACGCCGCGTGAGATGGAAGTACTCGGCAAGCTCGCGGTCGGCGGGAGCGCCAAGACGATCGCGTCTGATCTCGGACTGAGCGTGGCCACGGTGAACCGGCACGTCGCGAACGTGTACGCCAAGATCGGCGTGAGCTCGCGCGCCGCAGCGACGGCGTACGCGCTCAAGCACGGCATTGGCTCAGGCTGAGCCGAGAGGCGGCCTACATATCGATTGCACAGTTCGCACGATGGTTCGGGTCGCATCGGATTCGTAGCCTCTTCCTACGTCGACCACGTTCGACGCGCGAAAGGAAGAGAAACGAATCATGGCACCCAAACTCGACCCGATTCTTCCACCTTTCGTCACCGATCGCGGAGCGGTCGCGACGCTCGGCCTTCTGATCGCGACGGCCTCGTGCTCGAACCCGGAGCGACTTCATCTACCGCGCGGGTCAGGCTGTATACGTGACGCTGAGTGAGCCGTCCGGGGATGGGGCGAAGCTGGAGATCGAAGGCCCATACGGCGATCTCTGCCAAGACACGACGCGGCCTGCGCGTTACCGCTCGCCAAACATGGTGACAAGGTCGCCGACCGACTGATGATAGCGCTACGCGCAAGAGGTCGAGCTCCAGTCCCCGCGCGCTGATCGGCTACATATCGTTTGCATAGTTCTCGTGATGGCCCGCACCTCACTGAGTTCGTAGGTTGAGTTTGTGGACGAGACGTCCGCAGGAGCACTCCGATGATCTCCGAACCTCACACGCAACATGCAGCAGACAGAAACTCCGGATCGCTTGGCGCGAATGATCCGGAGTTCACCGCGATCCGCGCCGTGCCGACGATCCTCGGGCCGATCCACGTCGACGATCGCGGGTACGCGAACCAACCGGTCGCGTTGCTTTGGCCGAGCCTATTTACCGACCATCGCCTCTGGAACGCGCCAGTCGCCGGCCTGCGTGCGGCAGGCTGGCGTACACTCGCGCTCGATCCACCGGGCCACGGTGCCAGCCCCGGGCCGGGGAGGGCGTTCACGATGGATGAATGCGCTGAAGCCGCACTGCAAGTACTCGACGTCGTCGGGGTGCGCACGCCGGTCGTGGTACTGGGGACTTCGTGGGGTGGGTTCGTCGCACCGCGGATCGCGCTTCGCGCGCCCGAACGCGTGCGCGGCTTGATCCTCTTCAACACGTCGGCGGATCGACCAACGCTATTCGAGCGAGTGAAGTCGAGCCTGCTCACCAAGTTGATGGCGATCAAGATGATCGAAGGTCCCGTCGACCGCATGCTGGCGGCGACGATGCTGGCTGCGACAACGCGGCGTGACCAACCCCAGCTCGGACGAGACCTGGCTCGGCGCTTGCGCACCTGGAGCCGTCGCGACGTCATCACGACCGTTCGCTCGGTGCTGGTGACGCGCGAAGCCGTACTCGACCAATTGAGCGATATCGCTGTGCCGACGCTCGTCGTGTGCGGTGCGGAAGACCATCTATTGCCGCCCAGTCATTCTCATCGTATCGTCGCAGAGATCGCGACCAGCAAGCTGGTCGAGGTCGCGAGCGCTGCGCACCTGGTGCCACTCGAGCACCCGGAACGAGCAACCGAGCTCGTCGTTGACTTCGTGAGTCAGTGGCCACGCACGCCGTACGCCATGAGTTGAGCGCGCGTGTTCGTCGGACGCGAGGTTCTTTCGACGAGGCGTGCAGGATCAGGATGGCTTGTTGGGTGGCCTGAATTGGTGGACGACTGCTTTGAACGGCGCGTCCGATCGAGTGACTCGCGAAAGAGTCCGCGCGCCCTCGAGCGCCGCAATGAGAGCCAAGGCCCGTTCGCGCGGCCTAGGTCCGCCGAGGGCCTTGGCCGACACGCTTGTCCAATCGTCGAAGAGCGCAGCGAGTCCGTCGGCGGCTTCGGTATCCGAGGGTGCGAGCTCCTGCGAGAGCACTTGCGCCACGCACCCCTTTTGCCAACCGGACTTTGCCATCTCCGTGGCGAGCGCGTTCGCAAGGGCGACGACGAACTTTTGGCCCTGTGCGGCATCCGCGATGGCTTGGAAGAGCTTCGTCGTACGCGCGCGATAGGCGGCTATGACCTCGAGCGCGAGCTCGCGCTTCCCACCGGGAAAGTGGAAGTAGAACGAACCCTTCGGCGAACCGCTCTCTTCGATGAGTTGTGAGAGGCCGGTCGCTGCGTACCCCTGCGTGCAGAACAGACGCTCTGCCGTCTCGATCGCTTTCACGCGCGCATCCGTCGTCCGAACCATCTTGACGCACACTATGGCGATCGCCATACTATGTCAACCACCATACAGGAGGACTTCATGCCAGTCGTCACAGTCACGCTCCCCGCTGGTTCGCTCGACATCGAGCAAAAGCGCACGCTCATCACCAAGATCACCGATGTCGTGCTCGAGGTCGAAGGGTTCCCCTCCCTTCGGCCCGCGGTTCACGTGTTCATCGATGAGCTCCCCGATGGCGCCTACGGTGTCGGAGGCAAGGCGATCGACGTCGCGGCGCTAAAAGCAAGTTTGAGCGCCGCCGCCAAACCGCGGCTCGAGAAGCCATAGGACGCTGTAGCTGTTTCCATGCCGCGGGAAGAACGAGACGTCGCGCACGTCGCGCGCATAGCTCGTCGCCGCGAGGTGGGATTCGGGACCAGCATCAGCGCCGTCGCAACTGAGGACACGCGCAGCGATAGTACGAGTCACGTTGAGTCGGTTCAGCGCCTCGTCGACCCATGATCGCCCATGGTGTTCTCACTGCTCCGCCTCGTTAGCTGAAATGGTGTAGGTTCGGGTGTGTACCCACCGAAGCAAACCCAGCCGCTGGACGAGTTGGTAACTGAATCCTGGAGTCGCGACATTCCTGAGCCCGGGGTGCGCGATATCCACGGAGTCGGCGCGTCGAGGCTTCAAATCGACGAAAAGTCGTATTGGCAGATCGCAGTGCACGCAATGGAATTCGTCCGCGAGGATCCTCTCGAGACCGAGCTACGCGAGAAAATCGCGCAGGCCTTGCGGACACTGGAAGGCGTCACTCGCGCGGCCGAAGAGGACCGTGAGACGTGGCTTGTATTCGGCGAGCCTTCCGGTCAAGCGCTCGTCGAGGCGGTCTCTCGCGCCATCGACGCGTATGCGAATGAGATCGCCGTCGTCGTTCGCGGACTGACTAGCGCTTGAGTGAGGCCCTTAGCTCCTGTACCAGCACGTCCATTCGTGATCTCTACAGCGTCAACTTCGTTCCGGCCGTCAGCGCACGTCGTGATGCTCGACTCACACCTGCTTGCGGCGTCGGCTGGCAACAGCGCACCAAACAACGGTCCCATCGATATCGACGCGTCGAACATGATCGACTTCGGTCTCGCCATCGACGAGGGCATGGTGAGCGCTCTCAAGAGCGTTGGCGGGCGCGTATCGAGTGCTCGAAGCAGATCGCCGAACTTCAGCCAATCCTAAACGTGAGCGCATTGCACGCTCTAATCTTGAGTGTGGGCTAAGACTCCACTAGCGATCACGGGCGCACCGAGGTCGGGACCGGCATGTGCAACGCCGCCTGACCCACCGTCGTGACGTCGAGTCGAATCGCCTTGATCGGCTGGAGCGATCGGAAGTCATCTGCCATCCGACCCTTGCCAACCTCGAGGTCGAGGTTGCGCGGAAAGCGTGTCGTGCCCGTCGCGAGCGCATTGGTCTGGTTGAACGTCGAGTGCCACGCACCACCGATCGTCGTGTACGACGTCAACGTGGAGACGTGCTCGCCGCTCGCGTATGTCTTCTGTGGGGGCGTCGCGACCGACAGGCCAAGGTTCACCTGACCGTCGGCATTCAGCACGCGCGCGTTCGTCTGTCGCTCGTCGATGTTGACCTCGAGTCCGGTCCGCCACTTCGGAAAGCCATAGCCGTCGTGACCGCGGACTTGCGCGATGTCGGTGTTGACGGGGAGCGATAGAACGTACGCGTGAAGGTGGTCGTTCGCGAGCGCGGTCACTAGATCTGCCAACCCGACGTGACCGTGCCGCGCGGGACGCACCGCGATGCCAACGGCGGCCTCGGTGTAGAAGTCGATGTCGCAGACGTCGTAGCGAAAGTACATGACCGAGATCAGGCCCAAGCCAGGCACGATCTCGAGAGGGGCCAGCTCCTCCGGAAGGCGAGATCGGATCGCTCGCGACGGCGCAACCATCGTCAGTCTAGCGAGCGACATCCGATAGTAGAAGTTCGGCGTGTACGTGGGCCCGATCGGGGACTCCACCTTGATCTTCGGCAACCGGCGAAAGAAGTCCACGGTGGGAACGCGCGGATCCCGCGCCACCTCGTCGAGGTTGGGGTTCATGCGGTACCGGTCGAAGAGCCCGCCGCGCGGGACCGTGACGATCCGTCCGCCCAAGTCGACCTCCAACACATCTTCGCGCTTCGCCCTATCGCCCACGTTGGTGCGTTCGATGCTCATGGCGAAATGCTAAGGCCGAATGTAAGCGGTGTCAACACCGAGATGGCGAGCTAGCGCCCTTTGGCTCCTACGGACAAGATCGCCATCAACGCGCCGCGCACCCGCGCCGATGTCTCGGCTGGGTTGCCAGCCGCGAGCTTGCCGTCGAGGTGGAGGAAGGCGAGGCCATGGACCAGGCCCCACGCTGCAGTCGCAAGCGCGGGTGCATCCGCGTCCGGGAAGACCCTCGCTAGTGCTACAGCGAGCAAGGTGTGGAGCTCCGCCGTCGCTCGCACGCGCTCGTCATTCGTGTCGTCGCACTTGTTGCCGAACATCAACCTGAATAGCGTCGGACGGCGCAGCGCGAAGGCAACGTAGGCCACCGCAAAATCCCCGAGCCTGGCCACCGACATCGGGGCTTTGTTGTCTCCGAGCAGATCGGCCTTGAGGTCGCGAAAGCCCTGCGCGGCGAGCGCTGACTCGAGCGCTGCTCGGTCGGCGTAGTGACGGTATGGAGCCGTTTGCGACACCCCCGCTTTCCGCGCTACGGCTCGGAGAGAAAATTCCTCACCACGCTCCAACATTCGCATCGCGGTCGCGAGGAGCGTCGCCTGCAGGTCACCGTGATGATAGTTCTTTGTAGTATTTGTTGACACCGATTACATCCATGCGTCCAGTGTTCGCGATCTAACCATAGCCTCCAGTCGCGCTTGGCGCAATCCGTGGTCGCCGGCGAGCGAGCCGCTGATCTGCGCCGACGTGTTCGCCTCGCGACCGGCCTTGTCCTTCGCGTCGTTGATCACGCCGGAACCTGCCCGTTGGGCTTCGACACGCGCCGCGGTCTTGAACTAGGTGATTTCGCTCCAAGGCCCCGGATGATGGTGAGCCGTCGACGGCTCCTTTCGGTGTTGACGATGAACACATTCGGCGTTATCTCTACCGCATGACCAACGCGAACGTGCACGACGGCGCAAGACTGCGATCGGTCCCTAACACGGTTGGAGAGACCCCAAAGTCTCGCGGACCACGCCTTCCCGCATCGATCACAACGTCTCTCCTCGATCAGCTCGCGACCCGTGTGACCGCCGCGGGAACAGCGTCTCGCGTCACCACGACCGCTCCCTTCACCGGCGAGCCGCTCGCGGACCTACCGGTGTCTACTGCTAACGATGTTGACGCCGCCTTCGCACGGGCTCGGGTCGCGCAGTCGGCGTGGGCGGCGACGTCGCTGCGGGACCGCGCTCGCGTCTTGCTGCGTTTCCACGATCTCGTTCTCGCGCGCCAGGACGAGGTGCTCGATCTCATGCAGGCCGAGTCGGGTAAGACGCGTCGCGATGCCTTCCTCGAGGTCTCCGACATCGCGATCGTGTCCCGCTACTACGCGCGTGCAGGCGCGGCGTTGCTCGAGCCGAAGAGGCGGCGCGGCGCGATCCCGCTGTTGACCCACACGACCGAGCTTCGCCACCCCAAAGGCGTGGTCGCCGTGATCTCGCCGTGGAACTACCCGCTCAGCATGGCGGCGGGAGACGCCATTCCCGCGCTGATGGCCGGCAACGCGGTGGTGCAGAAGCCCGACACGCAGACGGCACTAACCGCGCTATGGGCGCTGGGACTGATGCGAGAAGCGGGCTTGCCCGCGGACATCTGGCAGATGGTGATCGGGCGGGGCCGCACTCTCGGCGAGCCACTCATCCGCAACGCCGACTACGTGATGTTCACCGGATCGACAGCGAGCGGCCGCAAGATCGCGCGCGATGCGGGCGAGCACCTCGTCGGCTCGTCACTCGAGCTCGGAGGCAAGAACGCGATGCTCGTGCTCGATGATGCCGACATCGTGCGCGCAGCGGAGGGCGCGGTCGCCGCATGCTTCCCGTCGGCCGGACAGCTGTGCGTGTCGGTCGAGCGTCTCTACGTTGCGGACCGCATTCACGACAAGTTCGTGGCCGAGTTTGTCGCGCGTACGAGGCGACTACGAATCGGCGCTGCGTACGACTACAGCGTCGACGTCGGAAGCCTCACCACGCAATCTCAGCTGGAGACCGTGTCTACGCACGTCGACGATGCAGTCAGCAAAGGCGCGACGGTCCTCGCGGGCGGGAAAGCACGCCCCGATCTGGGCCCGTTGTTCTACGAGCCGACGATCCTCGCCGGCGTTCGTCCCGCCATGACGTTGTTCGCACACGAGACGTTCGGGCCGGTCGTGTCGATCTACCGCTTCAGAGACGTGGACGATGCGATCGCGCGTGCCAACGACACACCCTACGGCCTCAACTCGAGCGTGTGGTCTCGCAGCGCGACGCGCGGCAGGGCGGTCGCGGCCCGTCTCAACACGGGAACCGTGAACGTCAACGACGCGTTCGCCGCAGCGTGGGGAAGCGTCGACGCGCCGATGGGAGGTATGGGTGATTCCGGCCTCGGTCGCCGCCACGGCGCTGATGGGATCTTGAAGTACACCGAGGCGCAGACCGTCGCGCATCAGCGTGTTCTCGGGTTCAGACCCCCGGCGAGCGTCTCGTGGGAGACATGGTCCTCTGCCCTCACCGGCATGTTGAGGATGTTGAAACGAATCGGTGTGAAATGAGCGAACGATCTCCCGGTCGACGAGCACATCACATCGCACTCTCTCCGTCGTAGCGACTGCGAGGAACACCACCATGCAAGCCATACTCGGAGCCAGCGGTCAGATCGGACGCGAGCTGGCCCTCCAGCTGAAGGCCCAGTTCACCAGCGACATCCGTCTCGTGAGCCGTCAGCCTCACAAGGTCAACGACACGGATCAGCTACAGAGCGCCGATCTTCTCGATGCTGGCCAGACACTGCGTGCGGTGGAGGGCGCAGAGATCGCGTACCTCACGGCAGGGCTGCCCATGGACACGGCGCTGTGGGTCGCGCAGTGGCCCATCATCATGCGCAACGTGCACGAGGCGTGTGCAGCTACCGGTACCAAGCTGGTGTTCTTCGACAACACCTATATGTATCCGCAGACGAGTACTCCTCAGACCGAGGACACCCCATTTCGTCCGAATGGAGCGAAGGGCAAGGTTCGCGGCGAGATCGCAACGGAGATGCTGGATGCGATGAAGCGCGGGCGCGTACAGGGAGTGATCTGTCGTGCGCCTGAATTCTATGGACCCGGCAAGACGCAAAGCATCACCAACTCCGCCATCCTCGACAAGTTGCAGGCCGGTACGACGGCCCAGGTGTTCCTGCGAGACGACACCCTTCGGACGCTGATCTACACGCCCGACGCCAGCCGCGGGATGGCGTTGCTCGGAAACACGCCCGACGCCTATGGCCAGACGTGGCACCTCCCGTGCGACGACAACCGGCTCACGTACCAGCAGTTCGTGATGCTCGCCGCCGACGTCTTCGGCGTGGAGGGGCGCTACAAGGTCGTCAAGCGATGGCAGCTGTCGCTCGCGGGGCTGTTCGCCAAGACGGCCCGGGAAGTAAAGGAGCTCTTACCTCGCTACGCGTCCGACAACATCTTCGTGTCGGACAAGTTCAAGGCCCGCTTCCCCGATTTCAAGATCACCTCATACCGCGAAGGCCTCACTGCGATCCGCGATCAATCGAGAAAGAAGACCGCCCCATGACGAAGCGTATCCTCCACGTCGTCAGCAACGTCGCGCACTACGACGACCCGTCGCATCCGACCGGCCTCTGGCTGTCGGAGCTGACGCACGCGCATCACGTGTTCGCATCCAACGGATTCGAGCAGCGCATCGTGAGTCCGAAGGGCGGCCTCTCGCCGCTCGAGCCTCGCTCGTTGAAGTGGCCGAACTATGATGCGACGGCCAAGGCCTGGCGCGCGAGCGAAGCGTCCATGGAGCTGCTCGCGAACACAGCTCGCCCCGACGAGATCGATTCCAAGGACTTCGATGCCATCTACTTCACGGGCGGGCACGCCGTCATGTGGGACTTCCCAAACAGCGAGGGACTGCAACGCATCACGCGCGAGATCTGGGAACGCGGTGGCATCGTCTCGGCCGTCTGCCACGGTTACTGCGGCCTCCTGAACACCAAGGTTTCCGACGGCACGCTCCTCGTCGCGGGGCGCAAGGTGACCGGCTTCTCGTGGACCGAAGAGGTGCTCGCCCGTGTCGCCAAGTTCATGCCCTTCAATGCCGAAGAAGAGATGAAGAAGCGCGGTGCGCTCTACGATAAGGGGCTGGTGCCATTCCGTTCACACGTCGTCGCCGATGAACGGCTCGTGACAGGCCAGAATCCCGGCTCGGCAAAGGCGACGGCCGAACGTGTCGTCAAGGCAATGCTTCCGCAGTAAATCAGAGGAAACACGACGAACCCTGTACGTGATTCGCTCCTCGAGTCCGCAGAGAACAGCCGGCGACGGCCAACGCCCGGCGCGAGTGAATCAGAGGAGAGCGATCGGCAGCTTGAACGAGAGCCCGGGCTCGTAGAACGTCGAGTTATCGCGATCGTCGAAGTAGTGGCCGACGCGAAAATAGAGCGACGCATAGCCGAGCGTGAGCACAGGGCGCACCACGAACCCCGTCCGTGGCTCGTTGCTCGAGTCCGCGGAGAACCCGCGCACCAACCCGCCGTCGAGGCCGAACGGGAACCTGCCGACCTCGAACCCGAACGACACGCGCGTCGTGTCCACCGAGAAATCGCGCATCACGTCGCCGTACATTCCGATCCAGTAGATACCGATGTCGCCGAGGTCCCTGCCGGTGCCACTGCCGGCATCGTGCGAGTTGAACAGCTGATAGAGCGACAGCTCGCCACCGAGCGTGAACGAGCTCGTCCCAGAGAACGCTCCGCCGAGCGTCGGCCCGAGCGAGATACCGATGGACTTGCCTCCGTTGAACGACTCGGCGCCTACCGGGCTATCGGCACGAGCGATCGCCGGGACGACGCCGAGGGCCACTACCACTACGACCGCAACCTTTACGGGCATCATAGTCGATCGACCGAGGTGGAACTGAACATACTCATGTTTGAAACAGTAGGCCGCTATGTACTCGCCGTCAACACTTGCAACGCACATCAACGTCTATTGCCCGCGCCGTGCAAACGCGGCTTCTGTGTTGACGGCGATTACATGCGGCGCTAGATGTGTTGAATGAACCATGCGCCTAGGTCACGTGAATCGCTGGATCGTAGTCCAGCCGCAGCGGCCAAGATACACGTGAGAACACACACCCCTCTCGTCTTGATGTCCGTCCTGATCTTGGCGATTGCCGGGTGCAGCGTTCCGGCGACATACCAGGTGGCGAACCCAAGTCTCAAAACCAAAAAGATCCTCATCGTCGTCACCAACCACGCCGACTACCCTACCCGCCACGACAAGACAGGCCTCTGGGTCACCGAGCTCACGCACTTCTACGACGTGATGGATCGCGCTGGGTTCCAAATGGACATCGCGAGCCCGCTCGGCGGCAAGACGCCCCTCGACGAGCGCAGCAGAAGCTGGATCTACATGGATAAGGCAGCGAAGGCGCATCTCTCCGATGCCGCGTTCGTTGCCAAGCTCGAGAGCACCATCCGCGTCGCCGACGTGAACCCCGCGGACTACGTCGCGATCTACTTCACGGGTGGGCACGGCACGATGTGGGACTTTCGCGACAATGCTGAGCTCGCAAAGGTCGCCGAGCGGATCTACAACGACGGTGGGTACGTGACGTCAGTGTGTCACGGCGCCGCCGGCCTGTTGAATCTGCGCTTGCCCGACGGAACGCCCCTAATTTCGGGCCGCAGAGTGACGGGGTTCTCGAACACAGAAGAATGGTTAGCCGGAACCACGGATCAAGTGCCGTTCTTTCTGCAAAACGAGCTCGCGGCGCGTGGCAGCGAGTACATGAAAGCGGTCATGCCGTTCACATCCTACGCGATCACCGATGGTCGGCTCGTGACAGGTCAGAATCCGTTCTCCGGTAAGGCGGTCGCCATCGCGCTGATCCGCGCGATGAACGCAGGTCCCGAGCTGCCTGCGCGCTGAGGTCGTACTCGGGTTCGCGAAGGAAAGCACAACGAGGTCCGCAAACGTATCCAACTTCAGCGTGACGTTGAGAGCCAAGCCACGGCCGTCTTCGTCATCGTGTAGACGTGTTCGGAAGTCGATCATACCTAGCGTCGCAGCTGGCTCGCGGAGCGACCGAACGTGGCGACGAGCGCGCGGCTGAGGTGACTCTGATCGCAGTAGCCGGCCTCGGCCGCGATGTCGGCGATCGTAGCATCGGGCCTCGCGATCAGTTGTTCGGCCGCCCACGCGACGCGCAATTCGCGAACGAGCGCACCCGGCGACATGCCATAGCTGGCGCGAAACGCGCGCGCGAATGAGACGGGGTGCATCCCGGCTTCGCGTGCGAGCTCGGCGATCGATAGCGCGGAGCGAAACTCGTCGCGGATCCGTGCGTACGCGTGGGCCATTGCCGCGCTCGCGCGTGACCGGTCGCTGAACACGGCGGCAACGAGCTCGAGTGCGGCACTCTCGACGAGCAGGCTGCGCGTCGCGCTCTGATCGCGCAACGCAGCACGCAGTCGCACGGCATGGCGAATTGCCGTCGGCAAACTAGCGATGCGTGCCCGCGTAACGCGCGTGCGATGTTCTTCGAGCACGTTGGCATCGAGATCGACTTCGACGTTCACGACCCCGCGCCGCCCGATTCGATTCGCGTGCGGCTCGCCGGCGGGCCGCACGATCACGACGCCGCGCTCGCACGCGTTCTCGTCCGTCGTCGATTGTTCGTCGACGCCGCCCGCCGCGATCACGGTGATCGATGCGTTGTTGTGCGCGTGCATCGAGATCATCATCCCCGGCGGATACACGGCCTCGGCGCAGTGCAGCCCGCGAATCGAGCTCTCCGCGGTCATGAACTCGCGACGCGCTGGTAGGGGCAGGAGTCGCATCATCTGTAGTTTAGCGCGTCCAAGTCGGCTTCATCGATCCAAGACGAAGCGGCGGCCGACACACATGCTGGTGCGATGGACCGATACAACACGCGCACCGATAACAAATATGGCCAGAGCACGATCATCGATCTCGCGCTCGAAATCGCCGAGCACGAACCTTGGTTCAATCAGACGCTCACGCGTGTGAATGACTGCGTGGTTCGGGTCGGCCTCATCGAGGGCGAATACCACTGGCACAAGCACGACCTGGAGGACGAATGCTTCATCGTGCTCGACGGCGTGTTGGAGCTCGATATCGAGAAGGCCGGCACGGTCACCCTCACCAAGCACCTCGGCTACACCGTGCCGCGTGGCACCGTGCATCGCACGCGGGCACGAACCCGCACGGTGATCCTCATGGTCGAAGCCGCCACGGTGACGCCCACCGGCGATCGATGATCGAGGTCGGTGTCGTCGAGGCGATCAACTCAAACGAACCCTGGGGTGAGGCGTCGGTCCCACGTGGCTACGTCCTCGACCGGCACCGAGATCGTCCAGTACTCCGTGATTCGTCCATCACGGAACGCAATCGTATCCATGCCGCATGACCAGGACGGCTTTCCGCCAGTTGTCGTATCCGCGACCCACGGTCCCGCGACGACACACGCATTCGCGTCGACAAACGGTCCAACGCGCGTCGAAAAGGTCAAATCTGTGAACCTCGCACGATGTTTGCGGACCCATTCGACGACTGCCTCGGGTGTATTGATCGTCGACGGGTCGATGAGACGGCCAGCGGCCTGCGTCAGATGCAGGACGAAGGACGGTGCAGCCAGCTCGAGCGCGAGCTCCGGGCGGCCATTCCACATCTCCGTCCAGCGATCCCAAAGTGCAAGCCCCACGTTGTAGTTATCCATGCCCACACCCTAGGACCACCCGTGACAACCCTGTGTCAGGAGCCGAACAGCGACCTCGCCAGCTTGGCATCGCGCTTGGCGATCTCGCCAAACGAAAATCCCGCCCGTAGTTCGAACGTGGCGCCGAGAGTCACGCGCGACAAGCGATCGACGCGAAACGCGCGCGCGCCCTGCTTCAAGCGACAGTACGCGACGAGCCACCACGCATCGCCCATGCACACGAGCCCGAGCGGCTCGATCGCGCGTGCGCTGCGCTTGCCGGTTTTCGGATCGTCGTACACCACGTCGAGCGCGCGTCGTTCTCGAATGCTGTCCAGCACCGCCGTCGACGGCGCGATCTTGTGCGCGTAGTCTGGAATCGAAATCTTGCGCTGGATCTCGACCGACCGATGCCGAGCATTGGGGTCGAGCACAGCCTCGAGTTTCGTAGCCGCGGCCATCAACAGCGACGCTTGCTCACTGCTCGCCGCGTACGCTCGCGCAGCGATCGCGAGTGCTTCCGCTTCACCACCGGTCAGCGCAAGAGGCCGCAGATACGAGTCGTGTCGCAAGCGATAGCCATCGCCAGCGTTACCCTCGACGGGATAGCCGGCTTTGGTGAGCGCGCGCATGTCGCGATAGACCGTACGCAAGCTGACGTCGAAGTGATCGGCCACATCTCGCGCGAGCACACGCCGCCGGTTACCGAGGAACAACGCGATCGCGACGAGTCGTTCGAGTCGCGTCACACGGCCTGCGTGACCAACGGCCCAAGGGTTGGTTGACGCGCTCCAAGCTCGCCGGAGGTGGGTCGTAGCGGGAGCATCGGTGGTCTCTCGAGAGTCTAGTACACCTGCGTGGGACTACGGTGCGAGCTGGCCGAGTGCGAGCTTCAGGCTGACCACGATCGTCGTCGAACTCTCGATGTCGTGTTTGGCCGTCATGGTACGCACGGCTCCTCTTTAGAACCTGAGCGATGGGTTGTGTCAGCTGGCGCAGCCTGATGGTGTTTGGCGACTCAGGCGCTCGATCGTGCGCGACCTAGCGCTCACATCACAACAACACGAGCGGCTTGGCTAGAAGTCTCGGAGACGAATCGTCGCGATCGAATCAAGCGCATCTCGAGGTTCACCGAACAGCGGGTCCAATGCGGCGGCACGTTTGAGCTCCAAACGTCCCTCTGCACGTGAACCACTCTTGATAAGCATCTGTCCCCGCGCGAAGTGTGCTCGAGCCAGCAAAGGCTTTTGTTCTCGAAGGAGCTCTCCTAAGTCGAGGAATGCGCGCCACGCCTCGGTCCACATCGATCGTTCTAAATACAGATTCCCGAGCAGGATTCGGGGTTCGTTCCGTTCGGGTCGTGTGTCGATCTCGGTTTGGAGGAGACGTTCGTACTCGTCGAACAAGAGCTCGCGCGTCGCTGCCGCACGTTGTCGCACATCGACCGTGCACGCAACGAACGCTTCGGGGGTGCATTTACGGAGTGCAGTCGAGAACGCGTCTGACGTTGCCTGAAATGTCTGTCCAACGAGCTCGTCCAACGACAAGCCTTCGAGAAAACTGCGCGCGGTACGATCGTCGTCGAACACGCCCGTAGTGTTCGATCGGACTCGAAAGTTGGACAGGTATCTCCAGGATATCTCCGAGCCATACCTCGCGCATACCCGGACAGCGGTACCAGGACTTTTCACACTTGGAGATTTGGAATGACTTCTACGGCTCGCGAACCAACGCCTCAACCGTCATTTCGTTCACCCTGTTGAGGACGCCACGCAGCTCTTCGAAATCGAATGGTTTGATGAGTAACGCTTGTGCGAAACGCGGGTAATCGGGTGGAGGTGTTGCCGTCATTAGCACCCGAAACGTCGATGGATGCTCGAGCTTCACCTTCAGGAGCAGCTCGGCGCCCGTGACGTTCGGCATTTGAAAGTCCGAGAGGACAACATCAAACCGGGCTGAAGAGATAGCCTCAAGGCCCTCCGAACCGCCGAGGACGAAGACCGTTTCCCATTCGGGGATTCGGAGCATGTACCGCGCAACGCCGCGCAAGATCATCTCGTCGTCATCGACGAACAGCGCTCGCGGTCGAACATCAACCGTCAAACTACACTCCTTTAAGTACATTACCGTCGGTGATTCGCGATGTCTGCCCTTTCTGAGGGTGTTTGATGGTTAGTGGAAGGTGATGCGTCATGCCGGTCGTTCGCCGCGGACTAGCGTATTGATCGCGTAGGCCCCCGCGAAGAGCAGCGTGACAGCGGGAACGAGCAGAGCAAACTGTCCCCAACGAACTGCACCCAACGCACCCACGACGCTACCAAACGAGAACCCTCCTACGATCGTCAGGTGGAGGTACATGCGCGGTTTCGAAGGAGGTGTCGTCGGCGGTTTACCGGCCACGAGTGGCAGCGACAAATGGATTTGCTGCGCGATTTGCTGCGCGACCCGGTAACGCCAAGCTCGAAACGCGCGCGCGGATTCGATCGCGAGGTCGGTAACGACACCGGTCAGGTGCGTCGTGCGCACCACGGCGCCCGAGAGACGGGTCACGAGCGAATTTTGCAGGCCCATCGCTGCGCATAACAAGATGGCTTGAACATCGCGGTAGCGATCATTGTGGGTGTCCATTGCGTAGGAGAGCAACGCGAAAGCGACCAATAATCCTGCCTCGACAAACAGCAGCGCGCTGTACGTCTGCGGGCGCGTACGCTCGGACCTCTCCAACGCCATGCTCGCCAGGAATCCGCCGCTGAAGAATGCGATGACGAGAAGGAGCGCGAATAACGGAGCTGCGCTCCGTTGCATTGCGAGATCGTCGGCGAACCGACCGACGTTTCCAGTTACGTGCGAGGTAAACGAGCCGATCAGGACGAATCCCGCAGAGTTCACCATGCCGGCGACGGTCGCCAGATAAGCCGCGACCGCTTGATTCTGGCGGTGCGTGCGCTGCGTACCTTCGGACCGAAACATCTTCCCGAGTATCGCCCGTTCGCTGCCAGACGACTATCAGAACGTGAGTTGTGCGAGCTCTGACGGCAATCTGATACAAGATCGCGCATCGCCACGGCGGTACCGATCGATTGTTCGCAAGCGTCTTTAATGCTCAGGTACGTTCGAACGGGACGCGAGGTACGGCACGCAGCCGATAGCCAAACCCACGTCTCGATTCGATGAGCGTGCCAAGCCGAACCTCGTCGAGGAGGCGACGAACACGACGCACCAGCTGCTTCAAATGATTTTCTGTCGGACTGGAAGAGTCCCATGGAAGATCAGCGATTAGTTGCCCTGACGGAACGAAGCCGCGGACGATCGCGGGCACGTTACTCTCCGCGGCAGCGCGGCGGGCGAGAGTTCGAAGCATCTCGAACTGAGTATCGGTGAGCTGGATCTGGGTGTTCGCAATCTCCAGATATCCGCCACCCCCAGAGGGTGCTTCGAGCAGCTGAAGGCTGATCGTCGGCAATCCCATGAACGTTTGGTCGTTCGGGATCTCTGGCAACTGGAGATTCATCTTGGCGGCGTCACCCGGGCGTAGAGTTCGAGACGCGTCGGTGTCCCCGACGTCGTCGACGACTCGAGCCGTCTTGTTCGTGAAGTAGAACCCGACCTTGCCGAACGAAATTCGATCGCCGGCGGCGAGGGTCACTTGCTGGATGACGACATCGTTAACGCGAGTTCCGTTTACGCTACCCAGGTCGGTGATGACCCACGTGCCTTGCGCTGTTCGCACGAGCTCCGCATGGCGGCGGCTAACCGATGCGTCGAGAATGAAGACTCCGCGTGACTCGATCACGCGACCCACGAGCGTCTTGGTCTCGAGACGGTGGGACCGTCCCCACAGATCGATGAGGACGGCGTCACTTGCCTTCGACCAGGCCGAGAGAATCTGCTCGGGTACGAATGGAAGTGGAGTATCGAGCTCTTCTGCGCACGCGTCGCAGATGTTGCTCGTGCTGGCTTCATTGCAAACCACGCACGCCGACATGATGGTAAAGATACTACGTTTCATGGCTGAGCTGCTCGCGTCGAGGTACGAGCTGGGGCCGATCCTTGGGGAAGGGAGCTCGGGAAAGGTCTACCGCGCATGGGACTCGATTCTCGGTCGCGATGTTGCGATCAAGATGATGTCGAAAGCGCCGAGCGATGAACACGAGCTAGCGGTCGTGCTTCGCGAAGCGCGCGTTGCGGCGCACTTTCGTCATCCGAACGCTTGCGAGATCTATGCGGTCGATACGGCCAACGGACTCCCATACATGGTGATGGAACTCGTTCGTGGCAAATCGCTCGCAGCAGAGCTGGCTGACGGAACGTTCCCTTTCGATAGCGTTTTGTTCATCGCGCAGGGGATGGCCGATGTCTTGGTCGCCGCTCACTCGATCGGATTGGTCCATCGGGATCTCAAGCCACAGAACGTAATGTTCCAGGGAACCCGCGAGCACCCGTCGCGCGTGCGGTTGATCGACTTCGGCTTGGCCTTCTTGATCGAGCCTTCGAGCCAAGCCTTGGGCCGTTTGACTAAGGCAGATATGATCACTGGCACGCCCTGCTATATGGCTCCCGAACAGATCGAAGCGCGCAACATCACAGCCGCAACAGATATTTACGCCTTGGGTTGCTTGCTCTATGAGGTTGCGACGGGACGGACGCCGTTCCTCGGTAGCCTCAACAAGATTCTCACCGGTCACCTCTATTTGCCTCCGATCGCGCCTTCGGAGCTGATGAGCGCTTTGCCCGTTTCGTTCGACGCTCTGATCACTACGATGCTCGCGAAAGACCCAACCGCTCGGCCGTCTGCGGTGCAGGTGAACATCGCCTTGGCTGCGATGGTCGCTGGAGAATCCGTTCGATCTGCAGTCGGGCGAACCCGAAGCGCCCCGACAGGCCCACATCGAATCCGAACCACGCCGAGGATCGCGCTACTTCGAGACGAGCCTGGATTGGTGGAGGAGCTCCAGCGGCTGGGGATTGTCTTGTCGACGAACCCCGAGGTCTATCTGGTCACGTTGCCCGAGAACGGTATCCCCGATTTCGAGGTTCCGACCGAGATCCCCGTGATCGGTCTCCTTTCCCATTCATCAAACATAGTCGTCAAGAACGCGATTCGCGGGGGACTTTCGATGATCGTGCGATGGCCCACTACCCGCGACGAACTCTTGGAGCGCCTAGTCCGGTTTGGACACACCGCAGATATACCCCGCGGATAACCTTACGGCCGCGTTCGTGATCGGTAAGGTACTCGCGGGTGTCGACTCGACAGACATCGGCGTTCTGGATCAAGGTCGCCGGACTCTCGGCGCTAGTCGCGATCATTCCACTCGTTGTGGTCGGAATCGTGGTCGACAACGTCAACGGGCGTGCTCTAGCCGAGGCGAATCAAAACGTCCTCGACGCGACTCTCGAGAACATCACGGGCTCGATGGTGATGCTCACTGCACGAACGGACCAAGCGCTGGCCGCAGTGGGAGGAGCGCTGACGGACGACGGAACAATCGACGCGCGAATCTCTGCCGCGCAGCGAATCGCATCTTCGAGTGGATTATCGGCAGTCGGCATCTACGATGAGCATGGGGTGAAGATCGACACGCTGTTGACCGATACGGGCGAGCACACACCCACATTGCCGAACAACGTCGTGCGAGACGAACGAGCGAGGTACGACACGCCGACGGTCTGGAACGGAACCGCCTTCATGTTGCGGTGTCATCCGATCGCCGGCGGTGAGAAACCTTGGACGGTAGCCGTGATGGTTCCGCTCGCGCCGATTGCGGACCGCGTAACAAACCTCGTGACCCATAGTCTGCCGCCGAGCAGCTCGCTCCTTCTCGTCACGCCAGACCTCGTTGCTGTGGTCGATTCGCAAGGTGAGCGTGTGGGGTTAAAGGTCGGTGGTCGTGACGCCGGTCCACTCGGCGATGTCCATGGTGATGCGCTCGGTCGCGGGTTCAAGCTCGATGGTGAGTTCACACGTGGGGATGGTGAGAAGGTGATCGGCGCGATCCGAACGATCGAAGATGCGCCGCTTGCAGTCGTCGCCGAAATCCCCCGTCGTGTCGCGCTGAGCTCGTTGTCACGGGTGCGCCGGTATGTCGTGGTCGCTGTCGCACTCGCGATCTTGGGCGCGATCATCACTGGTGCGGTTCTCGCCCGGCGGCTGACTCGTCCAATTCGTGCACTCGTCACGTTCGCTGATGATCTCGCGCAGCGTCGATTTTCGAGTCGCATCACGATTCAAGCGAACGACGAACTGCGTGTTCTAGGTGACGCACTACAAAGCGCGGCCACAGAGCTCGCCGCCAGCGACGCTAAGCTCGAACGTGAGGCGGCTATTCGCAGTGATCTAGGGCGTTACTTACCGAACCAGCTCGTCGACCAAATTGTCGCACGCGAACGTCAAATGACCCTCGGCGGAGAACGACGCGACGTCACAGTCGTGTTCGCAGACGTCGTCGGGTTCACCCCCCTTGCCGAGCGTCAATCTGCTGAGACCGTCGTCACGCTGTTGAACGAGCTCTTCACGATCCTGACGGAGATCGTGTTTCGACACGGCGGCACTGTCGACAAGTTCATCGGTGACTGTGTGATGGCCGTCTGGGGTGCACCAGAACCGCACGCCGATCACGCACGACGTGCGCTCGCCGCTGCTCTCGACATGCAGCATTGGCTCGAGGTCAGCAACGACAGTTGGTTCGAGCGATTTGGTATCAAGATCGAGCTCGCGATCGGCGTCAACTCCGGCGAGGCGGTGGTCGGCAACTTCGGTTCGGAATCACGAATGGAGTACACGGCGATCGGTGACATCGTGAACGTGGCCGCTCGGCTGGAGGCCATCGCGCGACCGTCGCAGGTACTCACGACGCGCGCGACGATGGAGCGGGCGAATGACAACTTCACGTTCATCTCGCTGGGAGCACGTTCGATCACCGGGAAGACCGATCCGGTTGACCTTTACGAGGTACGGAAGTGAGCGCCGCCGGTAGGTGTCTCGCCGGACGGTATCAACTCGATCAATTGCTAGGCGTCGGTGGCATGGGAGAGGTGTGGAGAGGAACGGACTTACAACTCGGACGTGAAGTGGCGGTCAAGCTACTGCTCCCTCGCGTCATCACGCGAGTTGACGGTGTTGCGCGATTCGAGCGCGAAGCGCGAGTCGGCGCGACGTTCATGCATCCAAACGTCGTCCACACGCTTGATTTCGGTCGTGATGGTGAGACCTCGTTCCTCGTCCTCGAGCTCGTCGAGGGAGGGACCTTGTGGGATGTCCTCTCCACGCATCGCGTGTTGCCCATGCAGGCTTGCCTGACAATCGCTTATCAGATCGCGGATGTCCTCGCGGCTGCGCACCGGATCGGTCTCGTGCATCGCGATCTGAAGCCCGATAACATTTTGCTCGATCGTTCGAACAACGAGATTCGTATCAAGGTCGCTGACTTCGGTATGGCGTTCTTGATCGAACCCGAAGATCCGCGACAAGGCCGGATCACGCGTGACGGCAGCGGCGCGGGGACTCCCGAGTACATGGCGCCCGAACAATCGGGCAGCGGCATCCTTGGACCAGCCGTCGACGTGTATGCGCTGGGTTGCGTGCTGTACGAGCTCGTCGCCGGCGATCCGCCATTCATGGGATCGGTTGGAAAGGTGATCGCGGCACATCTCTACGGCACGCCGCCACGACTGGAACACTCTGCCGTGCCACTAGGGCTCGACGACCTCGTCGCACGCATGCTTGCCAAACGACCTGAAGATCGTCCGACCGCCGATGCGGTGCGCCGTCGCCTCGCACTGATCGGAGGCGAATGGCTCGATTCCCGATCGCGCGCACGTGATGGTGGCGTCGTCTCGGACCGGGCGGCACGAATGCTTCCGACAACGCCACCGCCAATTGCCGCGGCAACGGAGATCACGACTACCATGATCGCTGTCGTTGGAACCTCGTTGTCCGATGAGCATCGGATTGCGCTGACGGCTGCCGGCTATGTCATCGGCGATGTTGGAGGAGCTCGCGCGATCGTCATGTTCGGCGCGTCTCTCGACGCACTTCAGGATCACGTCAGGCTCGGACCTCCGATCGTCGCCGACGCGGATTCGAACGACTTTCACCGCTTGTCGGAGTTGCTTCGGATCGGGATCGCCGACGTCGCGCTGCGTCCGGTGTCTCCATCCGCGCTCGTCCACAAGCTCGCCCGTGTTGTTAGGAAGCCCAAGGAAGTTTGATGATTTCGAAGAACCTGCCTGTCGTCATCCTGTGCGCGCTAGCGACGTCCGCTACGGCTGAGCCCACCCGAGACTACGTCGTCGCCCCACACGAGACGTGTCTCGAGATCGCCGTACGAGAGCTCGGCGGACCGGAAGGGCTCGCCGATCTCCACCGTTTGAATCCTCAACTCGGACCGTTGCCCCACAAGCTCGTCGCTGGTCAAGTGTTGAAGCTGCCGATCAAAACGATCGATCCAGACGCTCATCTCGCTGCGCAACGGGGGACGGTCGAAGTTCGCAAGGCGGGTGACGAGATCTGGGCGCACGAGGACACCGGCTCCCCACTGTTTCGTGCGTGGCGTGTCGGAGCTCGCGAGAGCGCATCCGCGAAGATCGCGTTTTCCGACACCTCGTCGATCTCGATGCGCGAAAACACCGTGGTCGTGATCCTCGGCAATCGGTCACGTGACACGAAGACCGGAAGCTTCAAGACGACACTCGAGAGCGGTGCACTGAGAACTCGCCTTCAGGAGCTCGGTGGCAGTAGCTCGGTCGAGATTGCGACGGCCAACGGCACGGCGACGCTGTCGAACGGAGGCTCTTCGGTGATCGGTGTCGACAAGGCGAACACGATCCGCTTGTCCAACCACCGCGGTCCAGCCGCTAGCTTGCGCGGCCGCGCGGGGCAGCCAGTCTCGGTGGTAGCGGGGTTCGGTTCTACGGTGCCGCATAATCGCGCTGCCACGCCGCCGAAACAGCTTCCACCTTCCCCGATCTGGACGTCGGCAGAGCCGGTACTAGCACCCGGATGGAGTGGACAAGGAGGCCATCTCCATGCGAGCTGGAATCTCGTTCCTCAGGCTCGGCGGTATCGACTCGAGCTTGCAACGGATCCAGACCTCTCGCAGGTTGTCCTCGCGCTCGAAGCAGATGCGAAGACAGACTCGGTCGACGCCGACCGAATTCCGGTCGGAGATTACTATTTGGGCATCGCGTCGATCGACGATCAAGGACTAGAGAGCGTCCCGAGTGTCGCTCGCCCGGTGCATGTTGCGGAGATCGCGCTGCCGCCTGGAGCGACCGCGGATCACGTCGTCGTCGGGATCGGGAGCAGTATCTCGTTGCCACCGGGGATCAAATGTCGAACTGGGACGGCAGAGTATGCGAGCTCGATCCAGTTGATGACGATCGGCAAGTTCGAGCTCGAGTGCAACGGGGCGAATGCACCACTTCATGTCGAGGTCGCGAATGTCGTCGCGCGATCTGAGAGTATGCGACCGATTCATGGTCGAATAGGTGAGCCGATCACGATAACGGTAGTTATCGAAGGAACTGCGCCGCCGATTACTCCGATCGTGGTTCATTCGGACATCGATGCAACACTGATAGGCGACGGTCCGCGTCGGACACTCGTAATAAAATCGAAGCTGTCAGGCGAGCATGTCGTAACGTTCCTTGTCGGCGCGACCACCATCGGCGAGATCCACGTCGACATTAAAGGGCCGTCAACACCAGCACAGCCGCACTATGAAATCGGTGTAGTGGGTGGCGGTGCAGTCGGCGACCGTCCATCTGACGGGTTCTTGGGCATCGTTGTCGGAACCTGGATCGAGCCTCGGCTGGCGTCCGAGCTAAATGTGCTGCGCCTATTCTCGCGATCGACGACGCAGGTGGGGCTTGGCCTTGCTATCGCGTTGTTCCCAGATCCAACGACGATCACTCCACGCGTTCGCGTCGGTGCATTCGGTCGGGTCGAAGAGCCATTCGTGATCGGTGGCTATGCTGGTTTCGATGTCGAGGCGAGATGGACCGAAAATCGACGGCTCACGCTCGGAGCGGATGCGAACGTCTCCAACGGCACCGTTGATTTCGTGTTCCTCGCGAGCTTGCGCGCGGGCTTCTAGTTCTCGAGGACCGCGTGGGACGAGAGGCTGTCGTAGACCTGCAGCAATTTGATCGATTCGTTGTACTCGTCGAGAAGGCTCTCGGTTTCGTCATCCGTGTCCTCAGGGCGCGTCTCGCGTAAGTGTTGACCGAGCTCATCGCGTCGCGCGTAATGCCCATCGAGGTGGGTAAGAACGATGAACTCGCGCCAACCCTGAAGATCCTCCTCGTTCCATCCGTTATGACGTGTGAAGACCTCGAGTGCCTCGAGTGCTTGCTCACTAACTTTGCCTCTCAGCAGGCTCATGAGATTCTACGACACTACAACGACTTCAAGTCGTTCGTTTGCTAGCAGCAGCAAATCGTGTAAACGCTGATCGACCTTGACGACGGATCGTCGGCCGCGCTTCGTGTCATCTCAATTTCCGACGTGCCTTCCGTCTTGGCTGCGCAACGGAACTAGCGTCAATAGGTGCACTAGGCTCGTCGATCGAGTCTCTTCGGCTGCGCCAGGGTCCCTGTTCGAATCGAAAGCTTGATGCGTACCCTGCGCGTACCCACTGGATCATCTACGCATCGCCCAAGGATGGCGCATGGTGAGGGCGGGTGCGTAGCAAGGGTCGAAAATCGCACTGCATCGTCTGTCATGCAGTTGGTTCCGTTTTGTGTCAACGGTGCGTCGTACGGATGTCTCCGTCTCCTGACCTCGTTCCCGAGCAGCTCGTTGGATGGACGCACGAGACTCCATACGCGCTTGTCGATCATTGGGGTCGATTGTTTCGACTCGGGAACAGGAATCAGATCGGTCGCATGAATGAGCGATCCGGGCTCGCGATCGTTCACCCGACAGTCTCGAGGAAACACGCGATGCTGGTGCGTTCTCCCGAGGGGATTTGGTTGCTCATAGACCATGGAAGTACGAACGGCACGTTCGTTAATGGCCGCTCGATCCCACCGGAGGTCGAGACCGAGATCGACGTTGGAACAATGCTCACGTTCGGGAAGATCTCGTTCTACCTCATTCAACAAAGCACGAATGCCATCGATTGCGATTACGACGAGCTCAATCTTCCAACGCCGCCGCCAATCGTGCTCGAAAACCGTCCGGTCGATCCTGTCCCCCAGTTCAAACCCCCACCCACACACATGCAGTTCGTGGAGGCGCCGTCTGGGGGAGGAGGCTACCTGCACTTGCGCGGGCGTCAGATCCGACTTTCCAACACGCAATTCGCGATGCTGTCGGCTCTCGCACGCCGATTGTCGGAGCAACGAACGGTGCCCGAGCTGGTTCGCGGGTTCGTTCCGTCATTTCAGTTGATCGCGGAAATCCCGTGGGACGCCCCTAGCCCGAACGAAACACATCTCAAACAGTTGATCCGCCGCACGCGAAAGCTCTTAGCGGATGTCGACGATTCGCTGATCGAATCGCGTCGCGGGTTCGGCTATCGGCTTCGAATCACCCCACGCAACCTGCTGCTGCCGGAAACGGACAAGACTTAGCACCATCGCACCCGTTCTGCTAAGTCTCGTGCGGTGCGACACGTTTCGCATAACCGTAACGATCGGTTGATTGGTTCTAGGACTGAGCAGAGTGCGACTGCGTTGGATCAGTGCCGTTTGAGTACCTCACGGTAGAACACTATGATCGTGAGACAGTGGAACGCCGCATCTGACGACTGCGTGACCAGAAATTCAGTGACTTGGCAGCCCCTATTTTGCGCCATCCACTCGCTGATCATTTCGCCCAGAGCTTCACGATCCTGAAACATCGTTGCTGAAAAGACCTTAACCCCGTTGAACGGAGCTTTGCGAACAACCAGATTTCCGTACTGGGATGCCTTCACCGGACATTTCTACACCCTCGTTTCATCTGCGCGAACGTCATTTGCGCAAACGTTCAAGCCGTCCGCGGACTTCTCCAGCGCAACATGTGAACTCTCGACGGTGAATTCCGACACACAAGCTCGCTCGCGACTCGAAGAGGCAACGCCTTATGAAGCAGCCGCAAGTGTACGCGCATAGAACCTGGTAGGATTCCTACACGAGACAACCTCTCGGGTCCTTCGCTGGCGTGTGCTGGGGTCGTTTACTCGCTCCGGCTTTCACGCCGCGATATGGCTTCGTTTTCGCCCGCAAATCTTGGAGAACGTGTTCGCGCTGCACGGCAGGCGCTCGGTCTGAATCAAGGCGATCTAAACCAAAGCGCTGAGTGAGTACAACCGATAGCGATTACTTCGGATATGCGGGAGGTATCTAAGACTTTGCTAAGAAACTAATTGGACGATTTCAAGACATGAATGATCCAACTTGTCTATGTGAGTGTCGCTGCAAGTCCGTTTGGTGATGCTGCTCTGCGGTCGTTGCTCGAACGCGCACGGCAAAGCAATTTGGCGAAGCACGTAACTGGGATGCTCGTACATCAGAGCGGCTCGTTTTTGTAGTTTCTCGAGGGTGAACCTGCCGCCGTCGACCCGCTGTTCTGGAAAATCGGGTCCGACCAACGTCATCAGAACGTATTGATGCTCGCGCGAAACGACGTTTTAGAACGCAAATTTGCTGATTGGATCATGCGGTTTCAAGATATCGATGCGAAAGCCCATCTCTTGCCAGGATTTCGTCGAATCGGAGACCTGACCGGCTTGGTTGGCGACTCCGTTATGATCCAGCGCGTCCTCAGCGCGTGTCGTGAAGGCCGTTGGCACCGGACTGCGTGATCGAGAAATTACTTTAGAGTCGATCGGGCAAGCGGACACAAAACCGCGTGCCTCGTGGCCGGTTATCCTCGACGTAGATCTCTCCACCGTGAGCTTCTGCTGCTAACTTGCAGAACACCAGGCCAAGGCCTCGCCCGGTTCGCTGTGGTGCCGCGTCAAGCTGGACGTAGCTTTCGAAGACGCGACGTTTATCGGCGTCGCGGATTCCCACACCAAGATCGGCTATAGAAATCAGAACTCCTTCGAGATGCCGTTGGGCTGCGACTGTAATCGTGCTGCCATCCGGCGCGTAGCGTCTCGCATTATCGACTAAGTTCGATAGCATTCGCGATAGTAGATTGGGATCTGCAACCGTCACGATATCGGATTCGATATCGAGCACGATCGTCGATCCTTTCGAGTGATCTATGCCGCTCCCGATGAGCGCACGTACGAACTGTCTCAGTGCGATGCGCTCCTTGCGCGCAGTCAATCCGCCAGCATGTGTCCCTCGCCCGATGTCGAGCAAGTCCAACAGCATGCTTTGCATTTGTTTTGCAGCACTGAGCACATCCCGTAAAGCGTCGAGCTGGTCTCGATTCATGTTCGCAGTCTCGAGAACGTAAGTTGTGTTCGTTCCGATCGTCGTCAGCGGATTCTTCAGGTCGTGAACGACGTGCTGAGCGAGCTGCGCCTGAGATTTCTGAAGGCTTTGGAGTCGATCACTGGTCTTGGTCGCTTCCGAGAGTGGGGAAACGATTTCGATTCCCTGAGTTGGCGCCCGGCGTAACTCGAGCGAAAGGACGACCTGACGAGCCAGCAGCGCGATCGCTTCGTGCTGGGCTACGGTAAGTGTGCGCGGTACGTGGTCGATGACACACAGACTTCCCAACGCGAGACCTTCATGCGTGATGAGCGGCCACCCCGCATAGAAAACGATCCTGGGCTCGCCCGTCACCAACGGGTTACTCGCGAAGCGAGGATCCAATCGCGCATCCTCGACGATCAATGGGGTGCGCTGTCGAATCGTGTACCCACAGAAGGAAATCGATCGCGGGGTACTGTTCGCTGCGAGGCCGATCTTGGACTTAAACCACTGGCGACTCTCATCCACAAGGCTAAGCAAAGCGATCGGTACCTGTGTCAGGCGGGCGGCGTGCGCGATGAGTGTGTCGAACTCAGGATCCGGTTCCGTATCTAGGATGTTGCACTCGCGCAGTGCCGCAAGGCGGTCCTGCTCGAGGTCAGGAATCGCAGGAGTCGCAAGAAGCGGCATGATTCTTATTGTTCGACCGATTTCGACCGCAGTTAAGTCAGCGAAGGCCCTACTGGGACCTGTCTCGAGCCGGCACCACTCCTGGAGGAAGATGCTGATCGAAGGCAGCTCAACATGAGTCGCTCGATTGAGACACGACGAGATCGACGAGCTCGCGCTTGGAATGCGTCACGATCTAATCCGTCAGGACTTCACCGAACGCTGGTCGGGTTTCGTTCCGCTGAACGTTTTCACGACCGTTGAACCGACCGACCGAGCATGCTTCACGCGCACATTAGTATAGCGAGCGTCGATCGGTCATCCCGCGAATGGCCACAGGCGTGGATATTCGACACGTTAGCTTAGGCGGCGTCTATAACGTTTCGCAAGAATCCCACAACCGTATGCATGGGACCCGGTATCTACGACACCGATACTCTGCGAAGCCGTATGATGTTGCTGTATGAGCATCCAGCTTGAGGCACCGATTTGCGTAAAGCTATTTTCTGCGACTAAGGCGAAGGAACGCGAGTTCCTTGGTGAAACGATCACCGATTGGTTGCGTGCTAACCCTAAGATTGAAGTGATTGATAAGATTGTGACCCAATCCTCGGACGCAGAATTTCACTGCCTCGCGATCACGATCGTGTACCGCCAACCGGCCAAATCGCAACATTAGTTGAGTGAGTTCTGAAGGTTAGCTGCGAATAACAGATCACGTCCGACTGTCCCAGCCAAGATGCGAAACACACGCGCAGTGAATGTTTCATCGTTCGACTATCTCGGAGTTCGCGCTGCCGATTAAATCAGAGCGCTAACTTCCTGGTGATTTGCGCCGCCGATTCTCCTGCATATCCGGCGGCGCGCAACATGCTTCGGTCTCAACGACGTGTGGTTTCGGTCGATGATCCCATTATGGCGGCGGTGTTGTTGGTGGATGATGACCCGATGGTGTTGAATGGGTTCCGGCGCGTCCTTAGTCGTCAGGGATATCAGGTCGATATCGCAGAAACCTGCCAGGTTGGCCTAGATCTGGCGTCCCTCATTGAATATGACGTCATCATTGTCGACAAGAATATAGCCGGAATGGACGGGCTGGATATGCTGGAGCATTTGCGCGACCGACATCCGAAGGCGGCACGCATCCTGTTGACCGGCGAGTCATGAGCTTGATGCGAACTGGCTGCGTCATGATCGGTTAACACTGCTTAGAAAACCAATCGAAGTGTCTGTCCTTCGAAACGTAATTACATCCTTGCTCAGCCGGAACGTGATGGTCTAGTCGACTGCACTTTGCGACCCAGGTTCCGAGCTTCCAACCCGACAGCTCTTGAAAACGAAAGGAGCGTCACGCGCGTTAAGACCTCGCGCTCTGCCGTTCGAAACATCCGAGGCCACATCCGAAGGCGACGGAACTTGAGGCGTTGTCGAGATCGACGGCGCGGGCAACTTGCAAGGCGGTGTTCATGTTGATCCCGAGTTGCCGACGGGACGCTAGAAACCTGGCGAACGGACATGCGCTTCCGGAGCGAAGGTCTCGGCATCGCGACCGACAATCGGTCTTTCTGGTTTCGATCTGCGAAAATCTCGGGCACGCATAAGAACGTGAGCGGCCGACAGCAGATGCTAGGATATGATCGTGTACGTCAATCCGAATTGGCGCTGGTATCACGGCGACAATCACGTTCTCGAACCTACGGGAATGCTCTCGGATTGGTGCAGCGAGTGTCGAACTGTTATCCATCATCGCGAACGCAGTCTCCGGATTGGTGACGTGTGGTTCGGGGTGCCCAGACCGGCGGCTCCCGATCTCACCGCTCACAAACTTAACGAGAGACTCGCTCATGTTCGAGACCACGCTTGGTTCGACTCTCTGAGCGGCGAGAAAGACCGTGCGTGGCTAGAGTTTCCTGGTCTCGACCGATACGTGAGGAACCGTGCACTGGATGTCCCAGGTTGGCCGCTGCTGTTCGCGTTCCATCTGTGGTCAGCGGCTTGGATGGCACTTCCCACAGCTGAAGATCGAGTGATCTTGATGGACGCTTGGGAAGCCGAACATATCGGCGATCGCTGTCGAGGACGAGCGTGCGGAGATTTCAAATGACTAGCGCGCCGAGAGTCAAATGGTCGTTGCGCGCGTACTACCCATATCACGTCTAGATTTGGCAGCGCTACTGTGACCTAGAATCCAAGCGATTGTTGGGTCGCAGGCAGATTGCCGGACAGGACAATCATTCCACTAGCGATGTGGTCCGTCTCTCGAGATCGCACGTTTCAGCTCGACGAAAGTGCGCTTGGCCGTAAAGTGGTCCTAATCGCTTCTTACTTGGTCAACCGTCACGTTCCGTGAAGTTTATACTGCACGAACATGGCAGCCCCTAAGACCCCTGGTCGAATCCAGACATTGCGAACGCGAGCGAAGGCCACGCAAACACCGACGCAGAAGCTGGCAGAGCAGATGACCGCGTTCTTTGGAAGCACCGCGTTCTTGATCGGTAACGCCGTGTGGTTTTTCGTGTGGATCGTTCTCAACGTTCGCATGATTCCGAGCCTGAACCCGTTCGACCCGTTTCCATTCAGCATGCTGACAATGGTCGTATCTCTCGAGGCAATCTTTCTGTCGATCTTTGTACTGATGGCCGCAAACCACGCCGAGCAGGTCGACCAGTTGCGTGCCGAGATCGACCTGCAAGTGAACACGATCGCCGAGACCGAGCTGACTAAGCTCATCGAGATCGTAGTGCGAATCGCCGAGAAGCAGGGCATCGATTTGAGTGGGGACGTTCAGTTGCAACAAATGATCGCGCCCACCAATGTCGAAGAGATCGCCGAGCTCATCGAAGCGGAGGTTGCACCGGACGTCCGACGCAAGTCGTAACAAATCGCGCGAATCGGCTCGCTCGGCCGCGCGGTGTAGCGAGGACGCATTGGGCTAGAGCTGGAGCAGCTCTAACTCTGCGAGGAAAAGTTGGGACATTCGCGAGTTTAGCGCCGAGAGGCTAAGGCCTCGGTGAGCGTGCGCACTAACTGCAACGGCATGTCTGCTGCAGACCTCTTCATGATGATTGGAGCGGACGAGCCCGAACTGATTGGTTTGGTAAAGCAGGTCGGCTCGGACGTCAAGACGATCGCGCGGTCGGAGCTTGAGCTCGCACGCTCGAAACTGGGCTCGTACTTCGAGCATTCATTGATCCGGGCCAGTATCATGCTTCTGGCTGTTCTTGTGGCGCTAGTCGGTCTCGCTATGCTGTGCATGGTCGCCGTCTTCGCGCTCGAACCAGTGATCGCGCGTTTGTGGCTGCGCATACTTATGATGTCTGTCGCATATTTAGGCCTCGGCACGTTGATGTCGATTGGAACGATCAGACTGCTGTTCCCTGGTGCGACAACAACAAAAAAGAATAGGTGAGCAACATGGACGACCCGGAGACGATTCAAGCGAATCTCGATCGCGCACAGGAAGACCTCGAACACGACATCTCGGATTTGAAGGATGTCGTTCGGGGAAAGTTAGAAGGTCCTAAGCGAGTAATCGTGGCTGTCGAACAGCCGGTCAAGTTCATCGGTAAGCATGCCGCTTGGTTTGGTATTGGCGCGATCGCGCTCGTAGGCCTGCTTGTGTTCCAAAGAACGCTCCGGATGACCACCTCGTGAAGCTGGATGGCACCTCTTTCGTCTGCATTGACCGGATAGGCTGCGAACTCCGTCGGTGCGGATTCTATGGCTTTTCGAACGAGCTCTCTAAGCGACGCAAGGTCGAACGGCCTCTCGACGAGCTGGTGCGCGCACAACGTCGCGTCGACAGTGAGCCAGTCAGCATGATCCGTCGCGCATGCGGTTGTAACAGTGACGCTGCCGCCAGCAACTGATCTCCTCGCACGTGCGGCATCACAAAATCGCTGACGATCACGTCGAAACGGGTTTCCTCGAGCAGCCTTAATGCCGAACGACTGTCGTGTATCGTGACCAGGTTGATGCCAGTTTCACTTTCGAAAGCACGGCGGTAAGCGTTCAGCAGGATTAGCTCGTCGTCGACGAACAAAACGTTCGCGCGCATTTCGTCCGCCACACCCATCTCTGTAGGAAAGATTGGACGAAGCTTCAAGCACGAATCTCAACGCCGACCCAAACGCAAGATCTGCGTGGAAAGGGACGGCACGTTGAAGCTCGCTGCGAAACTGAACTGAGCGTCACTGACACACTCGACAGATCGACTTGCATGTTTCGCAGCGAGATCCTCTTAGATCGTTAGAAGGCCTTCGGATGAACTTGTCGGAGCCGGCTCGGCATCGCCAGTGCAGTAGGCGGCTACATGCAACGCGCAAACATCGATGAGCTTCGTTTTTTCCTCGATGGTCGAGAGCCGCTCGCGGATCGAGTTCAAGCTCGCGATCGAGCCGAAACAGGGCTTCTTTCGCCGCGACCGGCAACAAAGTTTCACGCCCCAGAGGAACGCCTGGAATTAGAGGTAGTGCACGGCTGACGAGCGCGTTCAAGTCCGAGTCACGCTACTCGAACAGCATCGCTACGACCAAGCTTCTTTGGAGGCCTGCGAAGTGCATTTTGAGCTGCCGAGATGCGGATCAGAGATATTCCGGAGCTACTCAAAGATACCGGTACCGATTGGCTGGACGACAAGGCGCCTCGGCTGGCGGCGTCATTGGCGCTATACACGCTCCTTTCGCTCGCACCGTTGCTGATCCTGGCGGTATCCGTGGCCGGTCTGATGTTTGGGGAGGAGGCTGCACGTGGCCAAATCGCGCAACAGCTAGCTGCGATTCTCGGGGAACAAGGAGCGTCGGCCGTGCAGTCCATTCTTGCGAACGCAAGAGCACCGTCGAGTGGCATCATCGGAACTGTCGTGGGTTTCGCACTCGCCCTGTTTGGAGCGTCGGGTGTGTTCGGGGAACTGCAAGGCACTCTCAACGCAATCTGGGATGTCGATACAAAACCCGGAAGAGGGGTGAGAGGCTTCATTCGCGACCGCTTCTTCTCCTTCACGCTCGTGGTCGGCGTCGCGTTTCTTCTACTCGTCTCGCTGGTCTTGAGCGCAGGACTTGCTGCCTTGGGCGCTTACTTTTCCAACTCGCTGCCGGGCGGCGCCGTCTTGTGGCAGGTCATCAACTTCTGTCTCTCGCTCGGCGTGACAACACTAGTGTTCGCGTTGATTTTCAAGGTCGTTCCAGATGTCGACATCCACTGGCGCGACGTGTGGGCTGGTGCCTTCGTCACTGCGGCCCTGTTTTCGCTTGGGCGTTTAGCCATCGCGCTTTACGTCGGACGCTCTACAGTATCGTCTCCGTTCGGCGCGGCAGGCTCAGTGGTGGCGCTCGTGGTTTGGGTCTACTATTCGGCACAAATCCTATTCTTCGGTGCCGAACTGACCCAAGTCATTGCGACGAAGAGGGGCAGAGTAATCGCCCCGACCAAGAATGCAGTCAAGATCGAACGCAAGGTCGACATCGTGTCGTAGCGCAAGATCATAATCAATCGAGCAGAGCGCCCTATGTTTGCACACTAAAATGGATGGTGACTTGCCGCGGTAATCGAATTCTCGTACGACGGAATTCGCCCACGAGATGTTGAGTTGCGTCCGTTAGCGATCTTCTACCGCCCGAAATCAGGGTCAGGCCTGCCGTTCGTAAGCAAGTACCGCTGCGCCACCCCCCTGAACAACGCTTAGTGGTTTTACTAGATAGCCATCGAATTTCTAGCTGAGGACCAAGCCTGCGGGTTCGGGCCGGCTTGAAAATGCAACGATTCGAGGCTCGATGCCGAGCCTCTGCGCAGTGTCGAAGACATCGAGCGACAGTCTCCATTACGGTAGGAGCGAGGTCACCGAGCGCGGGGCAGGTCGTCCTGAATGCACCAGAGTTTACTCGGCGAGCAGGACCGACATGGTGCTCGCATAGTTCGTGACGGCGAGATCGAGCTTGCCATCCCCGTTGAGGTCGCCGACGGTGACGAAGTTGGCCGACGAAGGAAAGTCGTCTCTGGGCGCAAATCTCGGCGTCATCGCACCGGCCGCAGCCGTGTCGAGAAGGACCGACACGACGCCGCCGTTAGCGTTCGCGACCGCGAGGTCGGGTTTGCCGTCGCCGTTGAGGTCTCCGATCGCCACGGATACGGGCATCGACCCCAACTGGAAGTTGACCTTGGACGCAGTTTGGCGTCGTCGTGCCAGCCGTGGTCATGTTCAGGAAGGCCGACGAGAACTGGTTCACGACAACGAATGTAGCGTCCGTTTCGATCGAGCATGGCTATCCTGCTCGGACGAATCGCCGGCAAATGAGGTACTTGCGCGATGCGCGTGATGTTTCGCTGGGCGCGTCCGTCAGGTATTAGCGTGGGTTTGTTATCGTCACCAACGCTCGCCATCGGGTTGAGTGCGGGCACCATGGATGACGTAGGGATGGAGGCGCTGGTGGTGCGCGCAGCGGTCGGCGATGCGTCTGCGTGGCGTGAGCTATGGGTTTATGTAGAACCGTGGCTGGAGAAACTCGTCGGCAATCCGCGATTCCTCGGGCGTGTCGGACAACGCGACGACGATCGCAGCAACATCCTTCTCGAGGTCATGGCCAGGCTACACGCCGACGGTTTCGATCGGCTGAAGCTTTATGTCGAGACACGGCGCACGAACCCAAACATTAAGTTCAAGACCTGGCTACGTGTTGTCGCGAAGCGGGTTGGCATCGACTACCTGCGCGGCCATGGCAGCTATATCGACCGCCGACGTGATCCGAATCGTGGCAGTTCGCCGGGCGAGTGGATCGAGCCCGGGACCCTGCCATCGCCGAGCCAGCTCGGCGGAGAGCGCCCGCCGATGACCAATCGCGGCACGGTCCTCGAGTTGCTTCGCTACGCGGCCGGCGCAGTGCCGGAGCCGGGACTGTCGGCACTTGAATTGTGGACCGAGGGCGCGAGCCACGAAGAGATCGGGCGCCAGCTCGAGCTCCCGGGTGGCGCTGCCGAAGCCGAACGGATCGTTCGGGCTGCGATCGAGCGGCTACGTCGAAAATTTCGGGGAGAGACTGCGTGACGGACTGTCCATCGCTTGACGCGTTCGATGCATCGGACGCGCATGTCACGACATGCGCATCGTGCCGCATGGTCGTCGAGCTACTCGACGAACGTCGGCGTGGCGTCGATGCCCGCTCGCGTGCGGCGCAATGCGCGAAGTTCGAGCTGCTGATCGCCGCCCGCGACGAAGGAACGATCGGCGGCGCGGCGGGGGAGCTCCTCGAGGCGCACCTTCGCGAATGCAAGGAGTGCGCGGCGGTCGCGGCCACGACCGCACCGAACGATCGCTTGGCAAGTGCGTCGACGTTGCCCGCAATCGCGACCAGCGCATATGCGATCGGTCGCGAAGTGGCGCGCGGCGGGATGGGCCGGATCCTCGCGGCCGATGATCTTCGCATCGGTCGGCCGGTCGCGATCAAGGAGCTACTCGGCAAGTCGCCGACGCTCGCGGCAAGGTTCGAGCGCGAGGCGCGCGTGACCGCGCGGCTGCAGCACCCCGGCATCGTGCCGATCTACGAGATCGGGACCTGGCCGGATGGTACGCCATTTTACGCGATGCGCATGGTGGAGGGCCGCACGCTGCGCGAAGCGATTCGCGATTGCACCACGCTCGACGCTCGACTCGCGTTGCTACCGGCCGTAATCGCGGCCACCGAAGCCGTCGCGTTTGCACACGCCCGCGACGTGATTCATCGCGACCTGACGCCAAACAACATTCTCGTCGGTGCGCACGGCGACACCGTAGTAATCGATTGGGGACTCGCGAAGGATCTCTCGCAGTCGGATCCCGAGGATGATCTCGCCGCCGGCCCGTATCGCGATGAGCCCACGGCAGCTGCACTCACACACGCGGGTGCCGTGATCGGTACGGCTGCGTACATGCCACCGGAGCAAGCGCGTGGCGAGCTGGTCGATGCGCGCGCCGATGTCTACGCGCTCGGCGCGATCCTGCATCACGTGCTATCCGGCGAGCCGCCGTATCACGCGAGCGCAAGCGCAGCAGTGCTCGCACAAGTGCAGGCCGGCCCACCGCGGACGATCACCGAAGCGGCGCCCGGCGCACCGCGCGATCTCGTGAGCATCGTCGACAAGGCGATGGCACGTGAGCCATCCGCTCGTTACGCGAGCGCTACCGAGCTCGTCGCCGAGTTGCAGCGCTTCGCGACCGGCCGCCTCGTCGAAGCGCACCATTACTCTTCCAAAGAGAGAGCACGGCGTTGGGTGCGCGCGCATCGCGCCGGCGTGATCGCAACCGCCACCGCTGCGATCGCGATTGCAGTCGCGGGCGGCATCGGCGTCGCGAGCACGCTGCACCAACGCGACGCGGCGATCGTTCAACGGACGACAGCAGAGCGCGAGAACGCGCTGCTGATGGAGGAGCAAGGCCGCCAAGAGCTTGTCGCCGGCCAGACAACGCGAGCCCTCGCATGGCTGAACGCAGCATACCAAGCGGGAGATACGAGCGATGCGCTGCGCTTCATGCTCGGAACAGCGCTCCATCGCGTGGAGTCGCTCGAACACGCGTTCCGCTGCAACGGAAGTGTGGGATCGATACAGCTATCTACGAACGAACGTGAGTTGCTCGTCGCGTGCAGCGACGAGATCGTAGTATGGCGACTCGCCGATGGCACACGCGTGAGCACACTGTCCGGCAAGACAGACGGCGCTACGTACTCGCACGACGGCAAGCTGATCGCGAGCAAAACGGGGGCGTTGCTGACGCTATGGAACGCGACGACAGGCGAGCGCGTATTCATGAAACGCGAGCATCACGATCGCATCGAGGACATGCGGTTCACGCCGGACGACCGCCTGTTGGTCACGAGTGGGAACGATCGAATGGTCCGGGTGTGGGACGTCGCTACCGGCGAGGTCAAGCGCACGATTGAAGTCGGGACCCAGACCATAAACGTCGTGCGCGACGAGCTGACACCCGACGGCAAGAGGTTCCTGTCAACACTGTCCGATGGCAGCATCGGGAGCTACGACATCGCGACCGGCGCACGCGTCAGCGCGTTCAAGTTGCCGGTACAGAGCTTCACGCAGCTTTCGCACGACGGTATGCGGCTCGCTGCATGCGGTACCGACGGGACGATTCGCATTGCGAACTTACAGACCGGTGAGATCGTACAGTCGTTCATCGGCCACGCGCGTGCCGCGATGTTCACCTGCGAATTCAGCCGCGACGATCGGCGTCTGATCACATCGGGTGCAGATGGCTTCGCGAAGGTCTGGGATCTACCCACGGCCAGTCTGGTGGTTTCCGTGCCGTACAATGGCGTGCTCGAGGCGGTACCAGCTCAACTGTCCGACGATGGCGAACGTCTTATCACCGCTGGTGCAGGCACGCTGTCGATCTGGCATGTCGAGACGGGCTCCTTGCTCGTGGCGTTCGACGATCCATTCGGTCTCGGCAACCAGCTTGCGCTCTCACACGACGGACACCGTGTGATCACCGTGCGCGAACCTGCGACAGTCGTCGTGTTTCGCGATCTCGATCGCGATCTCGCTACACGCAGGCTACGACTCGGACACGAGCTCGTCGAGGACGGCACCAGCCCGCTCGGCACCCAATTCTTGCTGAAGGATTCCACTGGCAAGCTCGAGATCGTCGATGCTGCAACACTTGCGCAGCTCAATCACGCCGAAATTACGCCGCCGTTTGTGTGGAGTGGCGATGGCTCGCGGCTTGCCGCCAAGACCCCGACGGGCGATTACGTCGTACTCGACGCCCACACGGGCGCGACCATCGCGACGTTCGCGACGGCGCAGGTGCCGGATCGCCTCGAGCTCGACACAAGTGGCCGGCGCCTACTCCTAGCGAGTGCACGTCCAGAGATCGTGGACGTCGACGCAAACCGAAAGCTGCTCGAGCTTACAGGTGCAGCGCATGCGCAGGGACTGTCGCAATCTGGTGCACGAGTTGTTGCTTGGGCCGATGGTCGAGCGCTGCAGGTCTGGGATGTCGATCGGCGCGCAGTAGTCGCGCGGATCGCGCTCGATGCCGACGTAATCGAAATCCTCGGCTTCGACCGCGACGAACGTCGTGTGATCGTGAACAAGCGCGAGGGCCAGACGAGCCTGAACATGCTGCTCCCGATCGCACAGATCGCTGCGTTCGACGTCAGCACCGGCGTACAGCTGTATTCCGAGAGCGGTCGCCTCGTGACGCTTCTCGACGCGTCACACCGCTGGGCCGCGACCTACGGCCTCGGCAGCCACCTCCAGGTGCTCGACGCCGCGACCGGCACCCCCCACGGCGATTATGTCGCCGGCGCGACGCCATACATGGTCGGGCAGGCGCTTCCCGACGGTGAGCTCGTCGTCAACCTCAACGATCCAACCTCGCTTTACGGCCTGTCCATTCGCAACGCGCGCGATGGGCGATTGCTCGCATTCCAGCACCTCGCGGTTCAGGACGTCGCATTCACGCAGGACTCGTTCAACGCGAACGCGTACGGTGTAGACATCAGCTCGGACGGTCGGACGATCGTCACGCAAGGTCGACATCCTGTCGTCTGGAGGCTGCCTCGCGAAGAGCGCTCGCCGGCCGAGGTTGATCGTGTCGTGCGCGAGCATATTCGGTGGCGAATCGTCGAGGGCAAATTGCTGCCACTAGAGGCTAAGCTCGGCGGTCGCGTCACCTTCTCCGATAAACCCGTCGCGGGCGCTGCCATAACGCTCGAGTTTGAGGGCGTGGGCTATCAAGCGCATGCCACGACTGACGCCGACGGACGTTTCTCGTTTGGCGTGCGCAGCGGTACCTACAAGCTGACCGCCACGTCACCAGATGGAAACGCGCGGCACCCAAACCGTAGAGCTCGAACGCGATGACGTCGATATCGACCTTCAGCTCGCAGGATCCGATCAAACGCCAAAGGAGACACGATGAAACTCGGAACCTTGATCACCGTAGCGACCGCCGTGGTTGCGTGCCGCGACTCGCGTATTGATCCGACGCGCCCGCAAGCGACATCTAAGGCAGCGATCGCTCGTGGAGAGTACCTGGCCAAGATCGAGGGCTGCGTGTATTGCCACGCCGGCGTCGGGACGAACGGTCCTGATTTCTCGCATCCAATGTCCGGAGGCTTCGAAGTTCGCGAGAAGTTCGGCACGTGGCGCTCTCCGAACATCACACAAGACACGCGCAGCGGTATCGGAACGTGGACTGACGTGGAGATCGCGGCGGCCATCCGCGAAGGCGTACGTCCCGATGGGACGCAGCTCTACCCGGTGATGCCTTATCTAGATTTCAACCGCATGACTGACGCCGATACGAACGCGCTGGTTGCATATCTACGCACCGTACCCGCCGTCGATCACGTGGTTGCCGCGAATGAGCTTGCCCTGCCTCAGCTCAGGGCACCGAAACCAACGAACGCCGTCGATCCTGTCGGCGATCCGGTGAAGCACGGCGAGTATCTCGTCAGAATCATGAGCTGCGGCATGTGCCACACACCGCTCGGCGCTGACGGGACTCCCGATCGCACAAAGCAATTTGCCGGTGGGGTCGAGATCGAGATCCCGAAACTCGGAATCGGAAAACTGTATAGCTCGAACATCACCTCGGACCGCGAGACCGGTATCGGCGCGTGGACTGACGAGCAACTCGCACGAGCAATCCGAATGCCCGGTGTCGGCGGTGGACGGCTGGAGCAGTACATGACGGGCAATAACCCGATGACAAGCGAAGATCTGGCGTCGATCGCGGCCTATGTGAAAACAATTGCGCCCGTGAGAAATGTCGTACCGCACTCGGACTTCAAAGCATTGTTTGCGACGACTTTTGGTCGCGATCGAACCAGCATATCTAGCGAGCCACCGCTGGCTAGCGCATCGCGCTAGGCCTGTCACTCACCAACTCACTCGCTCACATCGATGACGTCGAGGTCACGGTCGCGGCAGACGCACCTGACTCAGAACCCACCTGGACATGACGGTCGACCGGGACGACTACCGAGCGCGGCTTAAGACGTGCCATCGGTACTTCGGATCGGATCGTCGGGGCGACGCAACACTGGTTGCACCGGATGCGGATCACAATCCTGATCTTCTCGAGACGTTGCCGTCGCGATCGATCACCCACAATGCGTCGTGATCTAGGCCCTCGCAGAGATTTACGAACCCGACCACCAGCCAGTGCCGGCGTTGGCTATTCATGAGCGTGCCCTCGGAATCGCCGACGTTTCACCGAGAATCTTCGGCACGAGGACGTGAGCGACCGCGCTTGCTCATGTCGGCACCAGATGCTTCGGCCGACGCTGCGATTCACGGGGCGGCGTGTCATTGCCGCTCACTACGTGGCGGAAGCGGTGAGCGCCGGCAAGTTGCGCTTCTGCAGAAGTCCGAGATCGACCCGCTTCCGGTTCATCTCGTTCATCCGCAGAACACGACGGAAGTCGACCATGATGAGCGATGCCGTGGTCTTGCAGGTGTTATGCGATTCGCTGTGTTGTTTAGAGCGGGCACGCCCACCCTACACCCTGATCCTTTGCGGAAAAATTTTCGCAAAAACCACGATGCAATTGCCACTGTACAAGTATGAGAGGCTCGAAGACCGTCACTGCCATCGTACTCCTTATCGCTGCTGCCGCTTCGGCGTCTGCTGGGTCAATTACCGAAGACGGAAAGAAGTTTTCGATGAGCAGCTCCGACATCGCAGACGTGCGCAAGCAAATTAATAAGTGCCACGCGACGCCGGAGCCTGATGGCAGCAACGCGTCCCCGTGCCATTGGTTTCACCGCATGGAGAAGACCTGTGGCTTCACGGTGCCTCTCGAGATCGACGACGATTATATCATGTGGAACACCAGTCACAGTATGAACGTGCTGGGAAATACCGATATGTTTGGTCTGTGGGCGAACTACTGCGAACGCAGCGATGATTATAAGAAAAATATTCGAACCAAGATTAAGAAGATGAAGTTCTCCTGGGACCCGAAGCTTTCTGGCAAGTGTTCTACGCAGGAACCCGTAAAGCTCGACTTCGACGCGAAATCCGGGACAATACACTTCACTGAAAGTAACTGTTTCGACGAGATTCAGCCGCAGCTGGAGGCTTGGATTAAGAAGAACCTCTGACGTGCATCGCATGTGCGCTCATTCAGCGCAGAACTGCGACCAAGTTTTCCGGGCTGTATTCGCTCTTCGGCGGCATTAGCTTTTTAGTTATAGGCGGCCCAGAGGCTACGACGTCGAGAGGTATGTGGAACTCGCCTTCGATGACTCTTTCGATCGAGGGCGGCAGGACTTCGCCTACGGACCTTCCGCAGCACTCACTCGTACCCCGACGGCACCCGAAGATCTCACCAGTTCGTCCGAACCTCGTCGTTGATGATCAACCTGCTCGTCTTAGTCGCGCTGTTGGGCGGTTGCGTCTCGGAGCCAGAAGAAGAAGGTTCGACCGAGCAATCAGTGGTGTCGCAAAATAAGCTGGCGGCGAACAAACTGGCGGCTAATGCTTTGTCGGCGAACAAACTCGCAGCCAACAAGCTGACAGCGGCATCACTCGCTGCAGGCACGACGAGCTCGCAGTTGATCAACAGCGCCGATGGCCGTGAGGTGTTGACCTACATTCTTTCGTGCGCGCTGAGCTCGTCTCAATCGATTGTCCTCAAGGACGCGTCAAACACCTCATACACGTTCACCGGCTCGCTCGGACTAGGAAGCGCTTGGTTGACTCGCGAGCTTACTGTGGATGAGCAGCGGTGGGTATCTGCCTGTGTGTTCGCGCGAACCAATTACTACGGAGTCACGGTTCAACTATCGATGCGAGGCAACAATCCTTTGCTTGCCACTAGCGCAGATGAGCGCACCCAATATGGGGGGCTGGATGGCGGATTCTACGGTAACCTTTTCGACTCGACCGGGCCTAAGGAATACGCATGTGATGGTTGGTACAACACGACCAACAGAATCTGCGCGAACGTCGCGACCGACGGAACGACGACTATGTGCGGCTTCACGTACACAGGTAGCTGCTACACAGGCTCAAATGTTGCCTGCACCGGTCAAGTCAGTGGTTCGGCGGTGACGTCTTCATGTCGACTGGCGAATTCGAGTTCGTCGCCGAACTCTGCATATCCACAAGCTATCATGGTGTTTCTGCAGTAGGCGCCCAGGCCGGAAGCCGACCGTGTGAATCGAGCGACATCATTCGCCTTGGACGGCCGCTGGAAGCAGGACCTTGACCGTTGTTCCCTTGCCGAGTTCGGAATCGACTTCGATCGAGCCGCGATGTTTACGAATCGTCGAATCGATCATCGCAAGACCTAGACCGGTCCCTTTATCCGATGGTTTGGTTGTAAAGAACGGTTCGAAAATTCGAAGTTTCGTGCGCTCGTCCATGCCGCACCCACTATCTGCCACCGAGATCAGCAAGAAGGGCCGGATGCTGCCAAGGATATCTTGGCTTGTCGGCCGAGCGGTGATGACGAGCTGACCGCCACGAGGCATCGCATCAATTGCGTTCAAGAAGAGATTTAGGAACGCGTGATGAAGTTCTTCATAGACACCGTTGACCGTGAGATCGCTCGGTACGTCAACACGAACCTCGAGCGCTGCTGTCGCTCGCCGTGACGCCATCGCCACGGAGCGCCGAAGCAAGTCTTCGACGTTCAGACAAGTGGCGGGAAGGGAATCTACTTTACCAAGTCGCAGTAAACGCTTCGCGAGCAAGACCGCGTTGTTCGCACTCGTTCGCAGCTCGTCGGTGCTGGAGCGATCGCCGAGCGCCGGAAAATCTTCTACAAGTGCGTCGATGTTCGCCAGGACAACGAAGAGCGAGTTGTTGATGTCATGCGCGATGCCACTCGCCAGGGTTGCTACGGCCTCCAGACGTTGCACCCTTGCGACTCGCTTCGACAGCTCGTCCTGTAAGCTCAGCACGAAGACGGATCTGCCGATCTGAATCCGATCTCCAACTTTTACGACCGCGCTGGTCTCGACCCTTGTGCCGTTGAGCATGGTTCCATTCGAGCTGCGCAGATCCTCGAGTTTGTATCCAAGCGGTGTCCAGCTGATGCGTGCGTGGTGGCGCGAAACGTCGCTTTCGGTTAGGAGAACATCTGCGCCGTCTCGACCAATCGTGACCGCTGCAGTCAACGGAAACGTTGTGCCCACCCCAGGCCCAGTGACGCACACCAAATACGCATCCACTGGAGTCGGCGCCGTTTGCTCGGCCTCCGTCACTGCGACGACGCCGGAAATCGTCTCCGCCCGTAGCCACTGATCGTCCTCCACGGCTCCACTATCCAACGGCTGCCGAGGGTCGCGGGGTAGCGATCCGGTTGCTGGCGGACGACAGCTACTTGGCGTGCGGCTTCGCACACAACGTAAGCACGAAATTTTCGCTCGAGCAGATTTCGTTTCGTCTTGGACTACCTACGCGCGACCGGATCGATAACCCAGCGCTTTTCATTCGGCGGCCGATATCCGAACAAGTGGACGATAATTGGCTCAGAGCGGAAACGGTATCCGGCATCGTAGTTCTTGCCGAGCCCGAGCAAACCACGCCGACGCAGCTCGAGGCGCATCTAGTTTGCATTAGCGGCCCCGGACAAGGGTCGACATTCACGTTGTCTCGAGGAGCAACGACGATCGGTCGGGATAAAGCAGACATCTTACTGTCGGAGGGAGACGTCTCTCGTCAACACGCGCGTATCACATTTCAACCGCAAGGCTACGTGCTCGTGGATCTCGGAAGCTTCAATGGAACGACACTGAACGGTGCGAAGGTCGAGCGGCCAAGTCTGTTGAGTGTCGGCGACCGCATCCAGGTCGGACGAACGGTACTCGTTCTGAGCATTCATGACGAATTGGCTGAACGAGTTGCGAAAGTTCAACGCCTGGAGGCCGTAGGAACGCTTGCAAGCGGCATCGCACATGACATCAACAACTCGCTGTTCGTCATCCTGTCGAACCTCGAAGCACTGATAGAAGACTTTCCAGAAATCGGTGCCAGCAGCAGTACCGAGGATTTGAGGGCCGGCGCCGACGCCGCGGTGGCACTGGCAAAACGACTGCTTCGACTCGGCAAGAAAGAGCTGCTCCAATTTGTCAGAGTGAACGTCAACGACCTTGTCCGTCGTTCCGCAGCGATGGCATCTCGAAGGGCGTCTTCAGCAGTCGAAATCCACATTGACGTGCCGAACGAGCTCGCGATTAACGGCGTCTACGACGAGTTACATCACGCGTTCTTGAATCTATTTTTGAATGCCATTGACGCAATGCCATCCGGCGGACGTATAACGATTGTCGGCCGACTCGAGTCGGGTCTCGTCAAGCTAATCGTGTCCGATACCGGGTGTGGCATGGATGAGAGGACGAAGGCACGGATTTTCGAGCCGTTTTTCACGACAAAGCCCACGGACAAGGGCACAGGACTCGGTCTGGCGATGATCGATTCGACAATTCGGCGGCATCATGGCTCGATCGGGGTCGAATCCCGCCGAGGATTTGGAACATCGTTTACTATTGGACTGCCAGCCTGATCGCTGAGACCGGTGCGATGAAGGACCTCCGTCCGTCGTGACGCCGGGTAGTCATCCGACGGCGCCTGCACCGGTGCCTCGCACATCGCGATCTAAGGCAACCTGCGCGAGTTGCGGAATCTGATTGAGGCGGTGGTACATGCGCTGGAGCGCTTCCCATCTGCGACCGGCTGACCCAACCTCATCCCGCAGGTGTTCAAGTAGAGCCACCTGGTTGGGGTTCCAAACAGTGCGCAGACGGATCACCGTGCGCAAGCGACACAGCCTTCGAATCCGAAGTATTATTAGTCGTTGCGTTCTAAGTGGGCCCGGCTCGTGCAGCGAGCCGCGCCGATGCAGCACGATGGAGCCGGCCGTTACTCCCGACGGATCCTTCCGGCGCAGGCACTTCTGGCGATTGCTGCCGCGCTTATCGCGGCTTTCGTTATCGCCGCATTGTCTTGGCACTCATTGATCGTTCGGTCCGAGGCGGCCCGGTGGGTCGATCACACCGACAAGGTAAAGAATCAGATTGCCTCAGTCATGGCCTCGGTCACCGATGCTGAAACCGGTCAGCGCGGATTCTTGCTCACGCGGGCAGAGCGCTACCTCGAGCCCTATAACTCAGCACGCACACGAGTCCCTACCCAGCTCCTCGCGCTTAAACAACTGACGGCCGATAACCCAAACCAGCAACAGCGCATCGCGAAGTTGTCACCGCTCGTCGATCAAAAGCTGTCTGAGCTGGCTGACACAATCACGCACGAACGAGCTAGCGATCATGAGGGTGCGCTCGAAATCGTTAGGACGGATCGTGGCAAGGATTTGATGGACCAGGTCCGGTCGTTGGCCCAAGCGATGGAGGATGAAGAGCAACGGTTGCTGGTGACTCGCACTGCGGATTGGGAGGCTTCGGTTGCGACTTCGACTTACATCGTGTTCGGCGGAGTAGCGCTGCTCGTGGTGATGACACTGTTGATCGGCTTCTTGGCTTCGAGAGACTACCGAGCCGTCACTGACGAAGGCTGGGTTCGCGGTGTTCAGAGCGAGCTCGCCGGCGAGATGCAGGGGGACATCCGGCTGGAGTCACTCGGAGAGAACGTGCTTCGCGTGCTGACGCGGAGGTTTGCTGCTCCGACAGGCGTAATGTACGTCGTCGAGAACGGCCAGCTTCGGCCCATCGCGAAAGCAGCCGTGCTCAAGTTCACCGACCTCGGGACACGTCGTTTCGGCGACGGGATCATCGGAGACGTCGCACAGCGCGACACAACCGTTCACATCGACAAACTCCCAGAAGGCTATCTCGAAATTGGCTCCGCGCTCGGGGAGACCAAACCCAAGTCGCTCGCGATCACGCCAGCAGTCGTGGAAGGGAAAGTTGTCGCGGTCACCGAGCTGGCGTTCCTAAAGAAGCTCGACCCCATCGAGAAACAAGCGCTCGACCGCGTTTCTGAATCGATCGCCATCGCAATTCGCTCTGCACAAGATCGGTCGCGGCTCGAGGAACTGCTCGAGGAGACGCAACGCCAAGGTGAAGAGCTTCAAGCGCAACAAGAGGAGCTGCGGGTCTCGAATGAAGAGCTCGAGCAACAAAGCAACGCACTGCAGCTTTCGCAGACGCAATTGGAAAATCAGGCGGCGGAGCTCGAGCAGATCAATAGGCAGCTCGAGTTACAAGCGCGATCGCTTGAGTCTCAACGCGACGATCTTACGCGGACGGCCAGTGAACTTCAGCGATCGAGCGAGTACAAGAGCCAGTTTCTCGCGAACATGTCGCACGAACTTCGCACGCCCCTGAACTCCTCGCTGATACTTGCGAAGTTGCTCGCCGACAATCGCGATCAGAACCTGACGGCCGAGCAGATCAAATTTGCCGAAACGATCTACACGGCGGGCAATGACCTTCTCACTCTTATAAACGACATCCTAGACCTCTCAAAAATTGAAGCTGGCATGCTCGATGTCCGAACAGAGCCGGTTCATGTCCAGCGTTTCGTCGACGAGATTCGAAAGGTGTTCCAGCCAGTAGCGAACCAGAAAAAGATCGAGCTGCAATTTAGTGTCGAGAAGGGAACTGCGGAATCGATCGAAACCGATCCGACTCGGCTCAGCCAGATCGTTCGAAATCTGATGTCGAACGCGCTGAAGTTCACCGAGGCCGGCGGCGTGTCGCTCCACGTTGTTAGTATTGGTGATCAGATCGAGTTCCGCGTGAAGGACACGGGCATCGGCATCGAGCCGAATCAACACGAGGTCATCTTTCAGGCGTTCAGGCAAGCGGATGGCACGTCTTCACGCAAGTTTGGTGGAACGGGACTTGGATTATCGATCTCGCGAGATCTGGCTCGGCTGTTGGGCGGCGATCTTGTAGTGAGCAGCGCCACCGGGAAGGGTTCCACGTTCACGCTGTCGATACCCCGTGGTAGAGCAGCTGCAACAGCGACTCCACAGCCTATGGCGCTTCACCGAGCGTCACGCAGCGTCACCAACGATCGAATCTTGACGAGCCAATCTGGGTCGGGTGCTCCGTTTACTGACGATCGCATGCACATTTCGCACACGTCACGCAGCCTACTCGTGATCGAAGACGACATCGCGTTCGCGAGAGTCTTGTTCGACCTTGCACACGAGCTAGAGTTCAAGGTGCTCGTCGCACCAAATGCGGAAATTGGTCTCGACCTCGCTCGACAATACTTGCCGAGCGCGATCATTCTCGATGTCGGGTTGCCGGATCGGTCGGGCCTTGCGGTTCTCGATGCGTTGAAGCGCGACACGCGAACACGACACATCCCGGTGCATATGGCGTCGGTCGATGACTTCGCGCATACCGCATTCCAGATGGGTGCGGCCGGATACGTGTTGAAACCCGTCGAACGTGAGAAGCTAATCGACGCAATCAAGAGGCTCGAGGAGAAGTTCACGCAAAAACTTCGTCGTGTGCTCGTTGTCGAGGATGACCCACTGCTGCTGGAGTCGACCGCTCGTCTACTATCCGCCGATGGTGTCGAGGTCGTGACGGCTGGCACGACCGAAGATGGTCTCGAAAAGCTTACAATGCTTACGTTCGATTGTATGGTTCTCGATCTTTCGCTTCCCGATCGTTCGGGCATCGAGATGCTCGAGGAAATGTCGCGCGACGGGAAACACAGCTTCCCACCAATGATCGTATATACTGGACGTTTGCTCAAAACCGACGAGGTCCGCGAACTCGAAAAGTTCTCCCAGTCCATTATCATCAAGGGAGCTCGTTCACCGGAACGACTGCTCGATGAGGTGACGCTCTTTTTGCACCAAGTGGAATCGAGACTACCGCCCGAACGACAGCGCATGTTACGTGATGCTCGCGACCGAGAGAGCGTATTCGAAGGTCGCAAGGTGCTCCTCGCCGAGGACGACGTGCGTAACATCTTCGCACTGACGAGCGTACTTGAGCCGAAAGGTGTGCAACTCATAATCGCTCGTAACGGCAACGAGGCAATTAGCGCGGCTCATCAGCACCCTGATCTCGATCTAGTCCTTATGGATGTGATGATGCCGGAATTGGATGGCCTACAAGCCATGCGCGCGCTTCGCCTTGAGCCCCGGTTCGCAAAGTTGCCGATCATCGCCCTTACCGCGAAAGCAATGCAGGATGATCGTGATCAGTGTATTGCTGCCGGTGCGAATGACTACATCGCGAAGCCACTAGATGTTGACAAGCTGCTTTCACTCGCCCGCGTGTGGATCCGTAAGTAACTGGCAAACCTACCGCTAGGTGGGCGAACTGTGCGAGGAGACCCCGGACGAGGAGACCGCCGAACGTGGAGACCCTAACCCGATTCTCCTGGTTGACCACATCGGACATGTCGTGTGGTGCAGTCTTGGAGGACACATCCCGAGCAGCGATTTTAAGCCGTCGAAACACGCTATTCACCTTCGCAAGAATTGACCGACATTAAATTCATGGGAAATGCGGCGGGGCAATCACGTCGAGCACAGATTCTCGACGCGATGCATGAACGGATGCGGCGCTCTACCGCGAACGTTCTAGCCTGGGTGTTTGGCGGTCAGATGATCGTGCTCGTCGTAGCGAGTGCATGTAGGCACGCGGCCGACATCACGGTGATTTCGTTGTTCGCGCTCATTAGCATCATTCCGATTGTGGTTCTCAAAGCACGACCACAACGCGCCATCGCTCGCCATCTTGCAGCAGCGACTGTAATGGTGTTACCGGCGTTCCATGGCCGCCTGGGGAGCTCGATTTTCCAAGAGCTCGGAATCTTCGTCGCCGTTACATTGCTTGCATCTTATCGCGATTGGAAGGTGTTGCTTGCAGCCGGTGGATGGGTACTGGCAGTTCAGGTCGTTGACCAATCGTCGTGGCAAAGCTTCTCCGAGCGGTTTGCGCTGTTCACCTTGGAGCTCGTCGTCTTGTGCGTCGGGTGCATACGTGCGAATCGCGACATGGAGGATGCGGCGAATCGCGAGGCGACTCTCGAGCACACCGCCCTCACAATTCAGCGCAAGGTGGATGTTCGAACGCGCGCGCTTGTGGAGCGAACTGAACGCTATCGATCTCTTGTAGAAAACACCGAAGCGATTCCGTTCGAATTCGATATTGCGGAGCGCAGGATTCGTTATGTTGGTCCCAAAGCGATTTCGTTGTTCGGACTGGGTGCCGATGCGCTCTACGAACCAGGCGTGATGACCGTGTTGACCCATCCCGACGACCTCGAGCTTGTCCGAGAGCAAGTCGCCAGGTACGTACGCGGCGAAAGACCAGCGAACGAGCCACTCGACTATCGACTGATACCCAAAGGCGGAGTTTGCCACGTTCGTACTTTCATGAGCGATCGACACGGTTCCATCATAAGGGGGGTGATGCTTGACATCACACGCCAGGTGAGCCTCGAGCGAGAGCTACGACAAGCCCAGAAGCTCGAGTCGGTCGGTCGACTTGCAGCCGGTGTCGCGCACGAGATCAACACGCCTGTGCAATTCGTGAATGACAGCCTCGAGTTTATCGGCAGTGCGATGACGAGTTTACTCGAAGCCGTCATGACTCAGTCGGCAGCGCTCTCGCCAACAGCAACGCCCGCGCAGATGGAAGCTGCACGCGCCGCCGTTGAGGGTGCCGATCTCGAGTTCGTGCAAGCGGAGTTGCCGGTTTCGATGCAGCGAGCGTCGGAGGGACTGCGACGTATCACCGATATCGTGCGGTCAATGAAGACATTCGCGCATCCGCATGGCAACGCGATGACCGAAAGCGATCTGAAACGAGAGATCGAAAGCACCCTGGCGATCGCTCGATCAGAGTACAAATACGTCGCGGACTTGATAACGACGTACGACGACATGGATCGGGTGAAATGTTGCGCGAGCGAAATCAATCAAGTCGTGCTGAATCTCGTCGTCAACGCAGCTCACGCGATCAGCGACGTCGTGCACGGTACCGTCAAACGCGGCGTGATCGAAGTGAGACTTTACCGAGATGGAGGTGAAGCAGTGATCTCCGTGCGAGACACAGGCTCAGGAATCCCGGATTCCGTACGCGAGCACATCTTCGAACAGTTCTTCACGACGAAGCCCGTTGGTCAGGGCACTGGGCAAGGCCTCTCTATCGCAATGTCCATCGCAAGACGGCACCGCGGTTCGCTGACGTTCGAATCAAAGGTTGGTGTAGGGACGACGTTTTATCTCCGGGTGCCAACTCGTGAGGATTCGTCGCTTGCCGCCTAAAGTACAGCTCCTTTCAGCATTCGACCTCGGCGGGCAACGCCAACGCATCGAATCGAAGTCTTCGCCTACTTAGTCGACTTCGCGTCAGCCTCGCCCTTTTTTGCGATGTCGTGCGCACCATTGCGCTCGAGGATCTCTTTCGCCTTCTTCGCCCAATCGTTGTCATCGGCGTGAACAGCGACAATCATGCCGCCCTTATTAAGGTAAGACTCGTAACTCTTCGCCTCGTACTCGGGAATGCCAAGCCCGATCAGCGACCCAGTCAGCGTTCCGACCGCTCCGCCAGCACCCGCGCCGGCGAGGGCTGCCACGATCGGACCTGCCGCGATGAACGGACCGAGGCCTGGGATCGCCAACGCGCCGAGACCAAGCAGAAGACCAAGCGCTCCGCCAGCTGCGCCACCGGTGGCCGCTCCGACGAGGGCTCCTTCCGGTGCCTTTGTGTGCTTTTCACTTGCGACTTGTTTGGTTCCTTCAGCGTCGGGAAGGAGCGCCGAAATGTCTTCGTTGCGGAAACCGTTGGAACGGAGATCATCGATGGCAACGTCGATGGACGCCCGATCGTTGAAGAGGCCGATCACGGCGATTTTTTTGTCTTTACGTTGTTCCGTCATAAGAGGTCCTTCACTTCGTGACATCGAGTTGGTTTACGACCTTCGTTACGCCTGAAACATTCGCTGCGAGCGTTTCGACTTTTGTCTTTTCGTCGGCACTGACAACCGGACCGGTTAGCGTGACGACGCCGTTGTTCGCGATGACTTTGCAGTTGTGAGCGTTCGTCGACAGCGAACTGTCGCTGACGATCGCTTTGCGGATATTGGCCATGAGCTCGACATCGCTTTTGCTCTGACCCGCTTGGTCAGCGGTCGGCACAGCGGTCTTATCGCGTGCATTCTGTGCGGTGTTGTCCGCTGCCTTGTCTTCCGGTTTGGCCTTGCAGGCACCAATTGTTAGCGTCGTTGCGAGCGCGAGCAACAACATGCGTTTTCTCATGCGGTGGCCACGAGCAAGCTCCATGCCTTGCGAACTTGCTGTCAAAAATAACCGCGTGCTGATTGAAACGAGCGGATACGCTCGCCACTTGCACGTCGCGGCGCGCCGGCGGCTGGTCACGACGTCGTCGATGACTCAACGAAAGTTGGCATCTGTCGAGGCGCACGGCGGCATCCGCCTCCTGATTCGCTCGGCAAAGAAGCATCGGATTCACCTCTTGCAGCTGACCGACGTCAAAGGGAGTGTCGCCGCGAGCAAACGATGTTTCGAGGTACGGAGGTAGCGCCGTCTTCTTGGAAATGTGTGAAAGCGCTCGTCGAACCTGTAGGCGATCTGTGCCAGATTGATCTCGAATGAGAGCTTCCGTATTGCTGGTCGATGACGACAAACATGCTCTCGACCTGTTAGCGGCGCGAATGACAAAGCGAGAGTTCGTGGTGCAGATGGCTCGGTCTGCGGAAGAGTGCATGGAGCTCATACGTCGGAACGAGTTCGACGTCGTGATCACCGACAATCAGATGCCGGACATGCCAGGCGCCGAGCTCTGTCACCAACTCAAGATCCGTTACCCCGACGTTCCGTCAATTGTTCTCACTGGTACAGCGAACGTCGAAGCTGCGACGCGAGCAATTCAAGCGGGCGCGTACGACTTTCTAATCAAACCCGTGATGATGGACGCTCTCGAGGTGTCAGTGAACCGAGCGGTCGAACATCACCGTATGGTTTGTGAAGTGCGGCGGTTGCGAAGCAGCATAGACACCACCCGAATCCCGACACTTGCCGGCCGCAGCGAAATCATGACGGCGCTTACGGTCATGATTCGAACGATCGCGCCGAGCGATGCGAACGTGCTGATCACCGGTGAAAGTGGAACCGGCAAAGAATTAGTCGCGCGCGCGATCCATACCGAGTCATCGCGGTCCGCTCAGCCGTTCGTGGCGATCAACTGCGGAGCAATGCCAGCGAACCTACTCGAAAGCGAGCTCTTTGGTCACGTGCGCGGCGCCTTCACCGATGCGCGAGTGTCCCGCAGTGGTCTATTCGTCCAGGCTGGCACGGGAACCATGTTCCTCGACGAGATTGGCGAGATGCCGTTCGAAATGCAGGCAAAACTCCTTCGCGTTCTGCAGGAACGCTCCGTGCGGCCGGTCGGCGGCGACGGGGAACTCCCAGTCCATGCGCGCGTTGTCGCGGCAACGAACAAAGACCTCGATACCGAGGTGCTCGAGCGACGTTTCCGCGAAGACCTATATCACCGTCTAAATGTCTTGAGGGTCGAGCTGCCAGCACTCCGTGATCGTGTAGGAGACATCATCGAGATTGCCGACGTGATCTTACGCAGGATCGCGGCGCGCTCTGGAAAGCCAACTTGTTCCCTGTCGAAGGACGCGGCCCGACGATTGGTGGACTACAACTGGCCCGGTAACGTTCGAGAACTCGAAAATATGCTCGAGCGTTCTGTAGCCATGTCGACCGGTGGGGTGATTGAAGAATCTGCGCTGCACGACAAAGTTCGCTCTTACAAGCCGCGAATGATCGGGGTGAAGGCGACCTCGCCTGACGAGCTTATCTCGCTCGATCAGTTGATGGTCAGGTACGCACGTGAGGTTCTCGAAACCGTGGGCGGTAACAAAACGCACGCCTCGCGCATCCTCGGAATCGACCGCCGTTCGTTATATCGATTGCTTGAGCCACGAACGGGTGAACGATGAGTTCCGTCAATTTACGCAGACACTAGTCTGCTGCTCGATCGCGCTGAAACTTCGGCATAGACCGGTGAATCGTTGCGCCGCGTGGAGTGGTCAGTTTTGGCGTGCCGTACACGAGCGATGCCAGGTCCTGCGCGTTGCGGACCGCGTGGCCTTCCGCATCGTTGTCGAAATAGACGTGCACGTCGCGACCATCGGCTAGCCACTGCTTCGTGGACGTCGCCCATATGGCCAAACTGCGTGGGCTATAACTTGACGCGTATTTGCGTGTGTGACCGTGCAGGCGGACGTAGACGAAATCAGCCGTCACTACGTTCCACATTGGGAAGTCTGGCGCGTCTGAGAGGCATACCGCGACGTTTGTGGCGCGTAACACGTTCGCTGTTTCTTCGGTGAACCACGATTTATGGCGAAACTCGATCGAGTGGCGAATTGGCCATGCACTCAATTCGTCGAGAAAGCAGACAAGGCGGTCGTGATTTGCTTGAAAGCTCGATGGCAGTTGCCACACGACTACATCGAGCTTGTTCCCTAGCGCGCTCGCCTGGTCCCGCAGTAGCTTGATCGATTCGCTGCATTCGCGAAGTCGCTTGTAGTGCGTGACGTAACGATGTCCTTTCAGAGCGAAACGAAATCCGTCCGGCGTTTCTTCCCGCCAACGCGCGTACGTCGCCGGCTTGATCTGCGTGTAAAACGAACCGTTGATCTCCAGTCCGCTAAAGGCACGCGACGCGATCTCGAGCCACCGACGGATTGGTGCATTCGCATAGAGATGCTCTCGCCAGCCCCTATATACCCAACCGCTTGTTCCTATCCATGCGTGCATGTGGCTCCGATTACGCCTCTCTTCACGACTGGAAGTGCGTGTCGTACCGGCGCTAACCCGCCTCGGAGACAACTGCCGGTTCGAATGGTGGCGGCTCTTCGGCACTCGCGAACACGATGACCGTCGTATCGCTAGCCGGGCGAGCATCTGCGGTAGGAGGCTCTTGCGGGTCAGGTCGAACCGGTTCAGGCATAGTGCCTCTCATTCGAGTGTTGCGCTGGCGTGCTCCGATCGACAACCGGGAATGGTTTCAGCAGAACGCGCATCAACATGAAGACGCCTAATGCGAGGCGCATGCCGTGGCTCGTCGATTGCTGAACATCGTGACCATGGCTACCAACTCGAGGTTTGTATTCGATCGACGTTGCCAGCGGCCGCAGCTTTCACTGGCGAGAACGCGCAGCGTGCCGTGGCTGCACGCGCGCGCTGACGAGGGCAATTGTCTTTCGGCCGTATATGGCTGGACGTTCCATCTATATCCGACTGACCTTATACCTTGTCGTTGTACGTCATGAATACACAATCCCTCACGACCGAGCGGTGGCGCACATCGAGTGTTGAGCCCGCGCCTGCGATGGCAGCGCGGACCTCCGACGAGCGCGACGCCGAACACGGATGAGCGACGTAATTCGTTTGTAAGAATACCGTGCCGCGAGCGGTCAGCGTTTCACAGTTCTCTTGTGTGAACGTTTGCCGCCGCGTTTGGACGACTTGGTGTTGGTCTTTTTCCCTCGACCGCTTCCGCTCTTCTTGCCACCGTGCGTTTCTTTGTTCACGGTCGCCCAAGCGATTGCTTTCGCGCGTTTCGAGGAATGCTTCTTCTTTGCACCCTTCTCGATCTTCGACGCCATTCGCTTCTGCTTGCTCGTGTAGGTTTTTTTGCTTCCGTGGGCCATGACTTGATGGATTGCATCGCGCGAGCCAGTGCGTGTTCGGTGACTCACACGACGTCAGGTTGGATGCCCCGAAACGCGTCTAGCTTCGTGACCCGAGGAAGCTCGATACGTTTGCTCTCTCGTGCGCTCTGAAAGATCGCATCTATAATACGAATGTCCTGCAGACCTTCTTCGCCAGGTGTGTACGGCTGCTTGTTCGAGCGCACCGCAGTCGCGAAGTGATCAAGCTCGAGCGCGAACTGCTGCTTGGAGCCGAGGTCGATCTTGCTCCGCGACTCGTCTTTGCCTCGCACCTCGTTCACGGCGAGCTCGATCCCGGCGTACGGGAACGCGGGATCCATATCGATCCACCCGCCCTTGTCACCGAGAATGCGCATGCGTTGCGACCGATGTGTGCCGAAGCTCGTCGACATACTCGCCTGCGTCCCGCTCGGAAAGCCCATCGTCCACGTCACGATCTCGTCGACTTCTTTGAAACGCGGATCGTTCGGTGTCGAGTACACGGTCGCTAGCACCCACGATGGCTCTTCGCCGAGCAGGAACCGACACGTGTTGAGGCAGTAGATGCCGACGTCCATCAGCGCTCCGCCACCCTTCTTCAATCGCCACTGATTCGGATCGCCCTGGTTCTGACCGTTGTGCGCTTCGATCAGCTTCGTCGTTCCGAATCGCTTCTCGCGAACTGCGCGCATCGCGTATCGAGCATGAGGCTCGTACTGCATCCGATACGCGATCATCAGTTTGCGGTCGGCCGCACGGCACGCCGCGATCATCGCCTCGCAATCTTTGACCGACGTTGCCATCGGTTTCTCGCACAGGACGTGCTTGCCTGCCTTCGCCGCACGAATCGTGTACTCGGCGTGCATGTGATTTGGCAGCACGATGTAGACCGCATCGATCGCTGGATCGTTCGCGATCGAATCGAAGCTTTTGTAGTCGAAGATCCGCTTGGGATCGACGCCGGTGTGCGCCGCGACGGTCTCGGCCTTCTTGCGATCGCCAGACACCAAACCGACGAGCCGCGCCTTCTTGCTTTGTTCGAACGCTGGAAGGATTTGCTGGATCGTCAAGTGCCCGATGCCAACGACGGCAATTCCCAGCTTTTGTACATCGGGTAGCGGCGGTTGCTCCGCGGGCTTTTCCGACGTCGCTTCGATCACCGGCAATTTGACATCGTCGGCAAGCGCGAGTTTGCTCGCGGCGAGAGTGGCGACGCCAGCGACGAACTTTCTGCGATCGATCATGCCTAGCTCCGCAAGATTATCTTCATGACGTCGTCCTGCTTCTTCATGAACATGTCGTAGCCCTTTGGCGTTTCGTCGAGGTTCATGTGATGCGAAACGACAAAGCTCGGATCGAGCTCGCCACGAGTGATCTTCTCGAGTAGCGGCTTCATGTAGCGATGCACGTGGCATTGCCCGGTCTTGATCGTCAGGCCGCGATTCATCAGCGAGCCGAGCGGGAACTTGTCGACAAACCCTGCGTACACGCCGAGGATCGCCACCGTTCCACCGCCACGACACGCGAGGATGGCATCGCGCACGGCGATCGGCCGATCCATCTGGACTTTCATCGTTTGCTTCACCTTGTCGTACGCGTATTGCGCCCCGGTGCCCACGGCTTCGAGCCCGACCGCTTCGATGATCGCATCCGGCCCGCGTCCCGCCGTTAGATCACGCAGTGTTTCTTGCAGCGGTTGATCTTCGAAGTTGATCACGTCGGTCGCGCCGGCCTTTTCGACCGCCATGTTCAGCCGATATGGAACTTTGTCGACGGCGATGATCCGTTCCGCGCCGAGCGACTTCGCCGACGCGATCGCGAGCTGGCCGACAGGGCCGCAGCCGAACACGGCGACGACCTTTCGCGGTGAGATTTCGCAGAACTCTGCACCCATATACGCCGTCGGCAGGATGTCCGAGAGGAACAACACTTGTTCGTCCGACAATGCGCGGTCGACTTTGATCGGACCGAAGTCGGCGAACGGAACGCGAACGTATTCGGCCTGGCCGCCGGCAAAGCCACCAGTGAGGTGCGAATAGCCGAAGCATCCGCACGTCGCGTGGCCCATCAGCTTCTCGGGAATCCAACCCGTCGGATTCGAATTTTCGCAGCACGAGAACATGCCCATCTGGCATTGCTCGCAGTTACCGCACGCGATGCAGAATGGAACGACGACGCGGTCGCCGGCCTTCAGGTTCTTGACGCCTTTGCCGACTTCAACCACTTCACCCATGAATTCGTGGCCGAGGATGTCTCCCTTTTGCATCCCCGGCATGAACGCGTTGTAAAGGTGAAGGTCGGAACCACAGATCGTCGTCGCGGTGATCTTGATGATCGCATCGCGCGCGTTGAGGATTTGGGGATCCGGTACGTGCTGGACTTCGACCTTCTGCTTGCCCATCCAAACGTTCGCGCGCATTTAGTGCGTTCCTTTCTCGGGCGCACCGCGGTTAATCGTCGTCGGCCGCGGTTCGTTCTGCGTGTTCGGTACTGGGGACAGACCTTTTTCCGCCGTCGGTTCATTGCGAATGAATAGCGGTGGGGCGGGCTGCGCGTCCTCGCTAGGCTGCGCCGGATGCCTCTTCACGTGAGCGCTTGCGTCGGAGCGAAGCACTTCACCGGTCTCGAGCACCTGCTTGAGCCGACGCAGATCGCCTTTGACTTCGGGCGTTCCCAGAAAGCGCGCCAGCGCACGGCTCGGCGGTAGCGCACCGAGGCCGAATTGCATCTCGACGCGAACTTCACACGCGTCGCGGCCGGGAGCGCGCGTGAACGTCACGGCGCCGTTTGTTTTGATCGGCGAGCCTTCGATGGATTCCCACGCAATTTTCTCACCCGGCTGGTCTTCGGTGATCGTCGCTTTCCACGAGACGAAGCCATCGAGCGCAGTCCACGTCGACCTGTTGCCATCAACCTCGACCTTATCGAGATAGGTCATGAACGCGGGCAGCTTGGAAAAGTCCCGGAAGAAGTCATAGACCTCTTGCGGCGTTCTGTTGATCGTGACGGTTCCCGTCACCGGTCCGATGTGCGCGACCGCTCGCTTCGTACGGGTCGCGACGAAGTAACCGAGTCCGGCAGCGGCGCCGATACCGACGCCTAGACCGATCCACCGACCAACCGATGATTTGCGTTGAAACATTCGGCTGCTGACAGCAAGCCGCATTCCAGTGCGTCGTTACTTTCCGCCAACCTTTTCTAAGAGGTCGGCCATGTCGTTCGCGTGCTCTTCTTCGACGGCAAGAATTTCTTCCATCATCCGCCGACTGGTGATGTCGTCGGTTCCTAGCCATCGAATGATTTCGTTGTAGGTCTCGATCGCGATGCGCTCGGCGACCAGGTCCTCTTTGATCATGTCGACGAGCGTTTTTCCTTCTTTGTACTCTGAGTGACTACGTTCGAGCATGGTGCCGGGATTCAAGTCTGGCTCCCCTCCAAGCTGGCTGATGCGTTCCGCGATCTGGTCCGCGTGTTCTTGCTCCTCGTTCGCGTGTTCGAGAAATTCGTCCTTCACCGCCTCCGAATTCAATCCCTTCGCATTGAAGTAGTGGCTCTTGTAGCGAAGGACGCACACGATCTCCGTCGCGAGAGCATCGTTGAGGACCGAGATGACCTTCTTCTTATCGGCGGTGTATGCATCGGTAATCGGGCCTTCTGTCATCTTGCTGCGTGCTCGCTTGCGGATCGCTTCGAGGTCGTTCTTGAAGTCGTTCATGGCCTCGTGCCAAGCAACCGATATGCCGTCTGAAGGTACCGGGTGAGCGCTAGGTCCACGTTCCGCTCGACGCTCGCAACCACGAACACGCGATGGCATCGCAGTCGCAACATCGGTCCAGATGGCGAATCAATCAAAGCAAAAGTTCGCGGTCGTCACGGGCGCTTCGTCCGGCATCGGCTTCGAATTGACGAAACAGTGCATCGAGAACGGGTTTGATGTGCTGATGTGCGCGGAAGATGAAGGTCTCGCGGGTGCAGCGCAGCTCTTGCCTGAAGGCGGAAGTATTCAGATCGTGCGCGCCGACCTCGCGACGTACGATGGCGTGGAGCAACTCGCCAAAGCGATCGTGGAGACTGGCCGAGACGTCGACGCTTTGCTGCTGAATGCAGGTGTGGGTGTTGGCGGAGCGTTTTCAGAAACGAGCCTCGATCGCGAGATCAAGATGATCGCGCTTAACTGTTGCCATACGGTTCATCTCGCGAAGAATGTGTTGCCGCGAATGATCGAGCGGGGTCAGGGCCGGATTCTGATGACAGGGTCCGTGGTGAGTACATCACCCAACCCCTATCAAGCGGTGTACGCCGCTACGAAGGCATTCGTGATGTCATTTGGCGAGGCGCTTCGCGTCGAGCTCGCCGAAACGGGCGTGACCGTCACCGTGTTGCAACCCGGTGCAACCGACACAAACTTTTTCGAGCGCGCCGACTTGATGGACACGAAAGTGGGCCAGGCCGAGAAGGACGACCCGGCTCTCGTTGCCAAGCAGGGTTTTGACGCGATGATGAGTGGTAAGGATTCCGTGCTGGGCGGCGGTTTCAAGAGCCGAATGCAGGGACTGCTGAACGAGCTGCTGCCGGAAACGATAAAGGCTCGGTCCGCCGGAAAAACGACGAAGCCCGGCAGTGCGAAGCATTAGGTCTTCAGTTTCAGGCCGAGGATCAAGCACGAGAACAAGAACGTGATCACGTTCGGAACGATAATCGGCCAGTTCTTCGTGGCGATGCCGTATGTGATCCACAGCGCGAAGCCAATGACCTGGAGCACCCACATCGCCGTAGACAAGTCGTTCGTGTTACGTGTGCGGATGATCTTCCACGCCTGCGGCATGAACGCACAAACTGTGAAGATCGCGGCCGCGACCTCGACGTAAGAAGCGGCGGACATGACGCATCCGTCTGCAAGTCGGAAGCCGGCTCGCGAATTGCTTGATACCCCGATGTGCGTCGACCGAGTGGAGCGTTGCTTGTCCCGTCGGTTACGGACATCTTGAAGAGCGCTTCGTCACTCGACAGTGCGGCCAGCGTGATAAGAGTTGCCCGTCAGCTGTCTCACGTTCAGGTGCCGTCGCCCGCGGGTGGAGAGACGGCGGAGCGCTTTAGCGTACTCAGCGAGGTTGCCGCCGTCGACCTTGCCCTCTCAAGAATCGTAGAAGGCCACCTGGACGCCGTTGCGATCCTAGATGAGGCCGGTGCTCGTCCACACGACGGTCTGTATGGAGTTTGGGCTGCGGACTCGAACGGAGTCACCGTCAGCAAAATCGGCTCGTCGCATCGGCTGAATGGACGTAAACGATTTTGTTCTGGGGCAACCGGGATCGATTACGCGCTCGTTACTACCTCCGATGGTTCGATGTTCGATGTCGAGCTCCGTCAGAGTGGCGTAGTTCCGGTGGCAGGGACGTGGCCAGCCGTGGGAATGGCCGCAAGCGATAGCTTGGACGTCGTCTTCGAAAACGCAGAAGTGTCCGCGCCGATCGCATTACCATCGTTCTACCTCGAGCGTCCCGGCTTCTGGCACGGCGCGGTCGGCGTGGCCGCTTGCTGGTTCGGCGGTGCGCTCGGTGCGTGGCGAATGCTCCGGGCACGGCTACAGCAAAAGCTCACTTCGCATCAGGCTGTGCACGCAGGCGTGATATTGGCCGAGTGCGAAATCATGCGCAGCGCGATCGAACGCGCTGCACACGAAATCGACGAAAGTGGCCGAAAGCCCGATCCTAGCGGTAAACGTCGCGCCCTTCTCGTTCGGCATATCGTCGAGCGTGGCTGCATGACTGTAGTCGAGCACGTCGGAAGGGCAGGTGGAACGACGCCGCTCGTGTACGACTCCGCGCACGCGCGTCGAATCCCGGATCTCATGGTCTATCTCCGCCAACATCACGCCGAAGCAGATCTCGAAGAGCTCGGACGATTGGCGGTCGTATGAGCGTCGACCTCGTGCCTCGCTCGGGAATCCCGGAAAGCACGTGGAGCGCAGTGATCGACGGGCTGACTCCGTTCGATCTATCGACGGTGCGAAGCGCGGTGATTGTCTCGCCACATCCCGACGACGAAGTCCTCGCTCTCGGCGGAACGATGCATCACCTAGCGCAGCGGAACGTTCCGCTGACGGTCGTAGGCGTGACAGATGGCGAAGCATCTCACCCGGACGTCGAATGGCTCGCGTCGGTTCGTGTGTGCGAGCGCGAGCATGCGCTGCACGAGCTGCACTGCGTGCCGACGATTCGGCGGTTATGTCTTCCTGACAGTCAGGTCGCGAGCGACCGTCTCGCAGAGGCCCTCGCGCCGATTTGTGCCGGCGTATCGCACGTATTCGCTCCACTCGAGTTCGATGGCCATCCTGACCACGATGCTTGCGGCCGCGCAGCTCGGTTCGCTGCGGACGCTACCGGCGCGACTCTCGTGTCATTTCCCGTGTGGATGTGGCAATGGTTGCGGCCGGAGCAGCTGCAACGAACGAACGCCCGTTCGGTCGAGTTGTCGCAATCGTTACGCGATGCGAAGCGGCGAGCGATCGCTCGTTTCGAGACGCAGGTGCAACAATTCGCGGGCACTCGAATCCTTTGGCCGAACATGCTCGCCCACTTCGATCGCGCGCTCGAGGTTCTGTTCGTATGAGGACGTCAGACCGCTATTTCGAAGAGATGTACGCGTCCAACCTCGATCCGTGGGGGTACGAGACGAAGTGGTACGAAAAACGAAAATACGCGATGACGATGGCGGCGCTGCCACGCGAGCATTATCGACGCGCGTTCGAGCCCGGATGTTCGAATGGAGTGCTCACGTCCATGCTCTCGACTCGATGTGACGAGCTGATCGCGATCGATCCGATCGGTCGTATCGTCGACCGCGCGGCAGAACGAAATCCTGGTGTATCGGTCCGCCGCGGCCGAATTCCCGAGGACTGGCCACCGGGCACGTTCGACTTGATCGTGCTGAGCGAGGTCCTTTACTACATGGACCAGGAATCGCTCGAGCTGATTTGCCGCGACGTCGAACGCTCGACTGGCGCGCATGTCGTCGCCGTTCATTGGCGTGGCGACACGAATTACCCGATGACGGGCGATGGTGTGCACACGTTTCTGGACATCCAACCGCGCTGGAAGTCGCTCGTCGCCCATGACGAGCCAGAGTTCTTGCTCTCTGTTTACGAGGTCTCGTGATCACCGCGGTCATCGTTCCGTTTCATAACGAGGAGCAACTGCTTCCCGACTGTCTCGAATCGATTGGCGCAGTCGGCCCGGACTTGACCGTTCTCGTAGCCGATACATGCAGTGACCGCAGTGAGCTCATAGCCAACCGATGGGCGCGCGACCGAAACGCAATCGTCGTGACGACATCAGCGCGTAGTGTTGGTGCGGCGCGAGCCGCGGGGATCGCGGCAGTCCTTCAAACGATCGACGAACGCAAACACGTATGGCTCGCAAACACCGATGCCGACTCGCGTGTTCCAAGCAACTGGCTCGACGTGCAGCTATCCGCGAACGTCGATGCCTTCGCCGGCACGGTCGAGGTGCTGGATTGGGGCGAGCACTCACCAACCGTCAGCCGCGTTTTCCGTTCGTTCTACGAGCGAACCATGCACGTTCACGGCGCGAACCTAGGCGTACGCGCGGATGCGTATGTCGAGGTCGGTGGCTTTCCGTCGGTGCCGACCGGAGAAGACCACGCGTTGTGGAACGCGTTAGCAAGTCACCGACGAGTCTTCTCTCGCGAAGCACCTGTGGTTACCAGTGCACGTCGTTGCGGTCGCGCGCCGCACGGCTTCGCCGGCTTTCTCACGGCGATAGCGTCGTAGCCGACTAGCGAGCAGTCGCCGACGGCAGCGGGGCCGCTTTGGTGATGTCGACCGGAACGTTTGCTTGCGCCATCGTCTCTTCGAACAACGCGAGCAACTTCTGTCCCATTTCCTCGCGCTGCTCTTTGTCGAACATCGACCGGACCTTCGGGAAGAGCTTCTTTTCTTCTTCCTCGTGCGCATGGTGCGAGATGGCTTCCTTCAGGACCGACATCTTCGCCTTGAACGTGTCGCCGTCGAGTCCACCGCCAACCAAGTCCGCGATCAACCGCTTCGCGACCAGATGTTCTTCAACCGACTCGTACAGCAGGTCGTTGGTCTCTTTTGTCATCACGCCGGGATAGAAGATTTTCTCTTCGACGGCGGCGTGCGCTACGAGCAGGTTCGCGAGTTGCGTGAACGTTGGGTCGGGGGCTTCCGCGTCCTCGAGCTTTTTGAATAGCGCGTCGAGCTGCTTGTGTTGTGCGGTGAGAACGTCGATGACATCGGTGGATTCGGCCATCCCCGTAGCAAGTGCACGCTGTGAGCCAGCGCCCAGGTCCGGCAGGTCATGCGCGGATGGGCCGTTCAACACGCGACCGCAGCCATCAAACCTCGACCCGTGAGCCGGACAGTCCCAGGTCTTTTCGGCGTCGTTCCAACGAACAACCGCGTGAAGATGCGGGCATCGCGCGGATCGCTCGCAGATTGTTCCATCTTCGCTTCGATATGCAGCCACGAGGTGGACGCCGCGGCGCACCGTCGCACCAGAACCGGGTGGAATCTGGTCGATCGAGCTGACGTCCGCTGGCGAGATCCAGTCTCTAAACGGCGTGTTGGATTTCAGTGCCTCGTGGAGAAGCGTGCCGAGTCCGTGCACGCGACTCCGCGCAGGCGAATAGAGGTCCTTCCATGGGTGTGGTTCGCCTGCGATCAGCGCCGGAAGCAGCTCACCTGCAATCACACCGTGCGTAAGGCCATTGCCCGAATCTCCAGCGACAACGTAGACATTCTGCTTTCCAGGCAACGAGCCGATGTATGCGAGACCATCAGCAGGCTCTCCAACTTGACCCGACCATTGTGCGACGACATCGGTCGCCATCGGAAAGCGCGGACGAGCCCATTCGACTAAGGAGCTCCATGCGTCTTCGGGGTCGCCCTGACCAACCCGATGATCCGCGCCTCCGACAATCAACATGTCATCCGCCACTCGGATGTAGTGATACGGGTCTTCGGTATCCCAATAGAGCGCATCGGCTATCGAACCCACGGGTATCTTGAAGCCGACGCAGTACGAGCGATACGCGGCCATTCGAATCGGCAGATCGAAGCGGCTCGTGATCCCGAAGCACGTTGCATCTACGACCGCGCCAGTCTCGAGCTCGATTCCATTGTCGAGCTGGACCACTGGACGCTCGCCGTTCTGAACCATCAGCACGTGCCCACGCGTTCGAATCCGAGCGCCAAGTTCGGTGCAGGCGCGCGCCAGACCTGCCAAATACTTCAGCGGATGAAAGGCGCCTTGTCCCGCGAACTGAAGTGCAGGACCAGTATCGAACGGTAGCCCCGCGCTATCGATTCGCGCTACCTCCAACCCCGCTTCACGAGCTGCGACGAGCTCCTTGTTCAACACCTCTTCATCGCCGAAGAGAAGTCCTGGCACCCTGCGAAAATCGCAGTCGATTCCGGACTGTTCGATGATGTCTAAGGCACGAGCATGGCTTTCAGCCGCTAATCGCGCTCCGTCGATCCCGAACCGTTCGCGAAGCACGTAGAAACGGTCGTCGAGGGCTGATGCGAGGTGGGCGCTCGTGCGCGCAGTTTGGCCACCACCGATCATCGCTCGATCGATTATCAGAACGCTCTGTCCGCGCTCGGCGAGCGTCCGCGCCACGCTCAATCCAGCGATGCCCGCACCGATCACGATGACATCGGCTGCCGCTTCATCTTTGGTCAGCGAGGGGAAGTCAGGAATCTCGGTCTCCATCCAAGGAGACATCGTCGCACCACAAGAGTTCGCGGTAGGCATGCCGGGCTCTCGCATACACCCCGCGCGCCAACCAGCTTAGACGAACCGGGATAAGCGCCTTGCGAATTGGGGCGCGCGTTTTCGCACGTCGAAAAATGCGTGCAAGGGCGTATGGTTGGAGACTTCGTGCAGGTCACTCCACCGCTCGCCGACGTTTTCGAAGCGCTACCAAACGCGTTCATGGTGCTGGACCGAAGTCTCCGGTACGTGGCCGCGAATCCGGCGTACTTAGCAATCACCGGCACCACGCGTGAAGCGTTGATGGGAACGCATGTCTTCGACAGTTTTCCCGACGACCCAGATGGGACGGGAAGCGACAACGCGAGGCTGTTGCGCGCTTCGTTCGAACGGGTGATCGCAACGGGGAGGCCCGACGAGGTAGCTGCGATCACTTACCGCGTCCCGCGGACACCTGGCGGCCCGCTCGAAGACCGAGTCTGGACGGCTCGCCATTCGCCGATGTTCGGTACGAATGGAACCGTCGCATACGTCATCCAAGAAACGACCGAGATCACGCACCTCGGTGTTCCAACAAAATCGCCCACCGAAGCCACATTGGTCGATCGTGCACTGAAAGCACAGGTCACAGCATCGACGCTCAACATGCAACTTCTAAGTTTGCAGCAGATGTTCGATCAGGCGCCCGGATTCATGTGCTTTCTCGCCGGACCGCACCACCAGTTCCAGCTCGTGAATCGTGCGTATCTCCAGCTGGTCGGTCATCGCAACGTGATCGGCCTGCGCGTCGCGGATGCGCTGCCGGAAGTCGTAGCGCAGGGATTCATCCAGTTGCTCGACGGTGTGTTTGCGTCGGGAAAACCATTCATTGGTCAGGGATTGAGTATCGAGTTGGTGAAAACGCCCGGACGTGCAGCAGAGTTGCGCTATCTTGATTTCATCTACCAACCAATCGTCGACGACTCGGGTGCGTCGATCGGAATCTTCGTGCAGGGCCAAGACGTGACCGAACGACATGAGGCCGAGGAACGTCGACGATTTCTGATAGAGTCGATTCCGGTGCAGGTTTGGACGGCGCGGCCGAATGGCGAGCTCGATTTCGTGAGTGAGCGCGTCACGAGCTACTTCGCTCGCACGAGTGCCGAAATTCTGGGAAGCGGTTGGCTGTCGTTCGTGCACCCCGATGACCATGCCGAGTGCATCAAGCGGTGGACTCGTTCGGTGCAGACCGGTGAACCGTACGAAGTCGAGTTTCGACTTCGGCGGGCCGATGGCGAATATCGGTGGCACCTCGCGCGTGCGAACGCGGAACGCGACGTCAACGGGACGCTCTTGCATTGGTTCGGCACGAACACCGATATCCACGAGGCGAAGACCGCGCTCGCAGAGATCAGATCTCGGGCCGAGTACGAGCAGCGTCTGATCGGCATCGTAGGCCACGACCTGCGCAACCCGCTCGGAGCAATCAGCCTCGCGAGTGGACTACTGGCCGAGCAACCTCTCACGCCGGTCGCGGCAAAGACCGTCGAACGTTTGCGTCGTTCCGCCGATCGCGCGATGCGACTCATTGCCGACCTGCTCGACTTCGCGAAAGCTCGCATCGGAACAACAATTCCGATCAATCCGCGCCCGACAAACCTCCGCGAGATTATCGAGCAGGTCGTAGATGAGTTTCAGGTCGTTGCCCCGAATCGCGTCATCCGCGTCGGTCACCTCGGCGACGAAGAAGGACGTTGGGATGCTGACCGCATCGCGCAGGTGATCTCGAATTTGGTCGGAAACGCTATCCAGCACGGGCTTCCGAACCAGCCGATCGTTGTCGAATCGCGAATTGAAGGCGCGGATGCTGTTCTCGACGTGTTGAATGAAGGGTCGCCGATACCAGAATCCGAGCTAACGGAGCTCTTCGAACCGTTCCGACGCGGGCGTGATGCTGGTAGGGCGCGCGGTAGCCTTGGTCTCGGCCTCTACATCGCGCGTGAGGTCGTTAACGCACACGGCGGTTCGATCTCGGTCGTGTCGGAACGCGGGCAAGGCACACGTTTCACGGTACGACTTCCGCGCTTTGCGCCGGACTCTCAGTTTATAAAATCACGCCCACTCGGCGCAGGTACGTGAGTACGTAGCAGTTCTCCTTCGTCGACGAGAACGACGTTGGTCGGCGTTGCCCCGGCAGTGCGTGGCAGAGCTGCAGCTCATCGCCTGCGAGTATTGCGATTCCCATCGTCGGCGCGGCTCCCGATGGCTCGCTCGGGTGCAGATCGATTTCCGCGACGCCTTGCGTCTCGCGAAGTTCGATGCGGTGCGCGAGCACCTGGTCGGAGGTCCGGTGCTCGAGACGGTCCTGCTCGAACACGTAAGACGTGTCTCCAAGTTCGACTTTTTCGCCAGCTTGCAACGAGTGCACGGGCTTCCATCGACCAGCAAGCATCTCCACGGTGACCGACCGCGTTCCCCTTCGCATCGTGGCCAGAGTAACTCATCGACCTTTCGAGAGCTGTTCGATGAATCGTTTTCCTATGTCTTCGCCATCGTTCCACCGCGACCAACGTGGCCCCGTGACAAAGACCTTGATCGCGCGGATCGTCGCTGCAGCTCGAATCTGCGCGCAGACGATGGACCAATCTCCGTCCGGCCCGATCACGTGGATCGAAAGCTCTCGACGTGTCACTGCGCGGATCAGGCTCGCAATTCCCGCGTCAGTCTTCGATCGCGATGGGTCGGAAACGACGACAACCACGATATCCGCGAGTGCAACAGTGGCGATGGTCGCGGATCTCGTACCTCGCCGATGACAGGGCGTAAGGCCGAGACGGATCTCCGGAGGAAGCGGGCCGAGCTCGTCGGTGAAATCGCATGGGCAGACACCCGAGGTCGAGATGTTCGCAACCATACTCGCGCGCGCGGCACCTCGCTCTACGCCGCTCTGGCCGGTGTGGAGAATCGTGAGTCGCACGATAGAAGTCACGGTACTGATTCGTCGCTCGATGCAAAGGTAGGTGTCTTGCCCGTGAGACAGTCGCCCCTATGAGAAATCCCGATCTCAGGTCGTGTAGCGAATCCGCCAGCGGCACAGTGCTCGATGTGTGAACGCTCGTTTCGATAGGTGCCAGGGCATCGACGTGACGAGTTTCAGTGGGGCTCGAGGCATGGTGCTTGCTGAGTAATCGCTCGTGCACGGACTAGTCCTTAGTCGACCGTCATGCAGCTGTCGTCACGAGGAGGGCAGCGCGTGCGCGTTCCAGGTCGAATGGCAGATCAACCCGCATATGCGGCCAGGTGCGGTCAATCCGGATACTGCGTGCGCGCAGCACGCGCGGTTCGCTCGTGCGTTGCGTCGTGCTGGTGCGCGTGTGCTGCAGCTGCCGTTCGTTCACGGCGCCTTCGACTCGGTGTTCATGAAGGACAGCGCGATCCTAGTCGAGCACGATCACACCGCGCGCGCTCTGCCGACGACGTTCCGTCATGACGAACGGGTGGTCGAGTCTGCGCAGCGCGCTTCGCAACTAGCTCGCGCTGGATTCGAAGTAACGCCTCAGCTCTCGACGTTCCTCGAGGGCGGAGACGTCGTCGTGGTACCGCACCGCAGAGTAGCGTTGTTGGGTCATGGTGTGCGTTCGTTGCGCGATTCTCGAGAAGGGCTCGCGGCGTTTCTCAGATGCGAGGTCATCGATCTCGAGCTAGCGGATGAGTCGATGTTCCACCTCGACGTCGCGTTGACCGTCCTATCGGACGATACAGTTGTCTTTTGCCCGCAGGCCTTCACTCCGAGAGCGCGGAGTCGCATCGAGATGATGTTCGACAAGCGCATGGCGGTCGAACCCGCTGTTGCTCGAGCATTCGCACTAAATGTTGTCGAGATCGGAAATACGATCGTCACGGGATCATCGGCGGCCATTTGGAAAGGACGGCGGGTCATCGCGACGCCGCTCGATCAGTTTCAACTTGCGGGAGGCAGCGCTGCTTGTTTGGTCGCACGCCTCAACGCGCTCGACGAGGTGAACGCATGTGCGGCGTGAAGTTCAAGAGTTCAGAGGACATGTCCGATCTCCAACACGAGCTGACGGAGCTAAACCGCCGAAGACTTGCGCCGGGACTGCTGCCAGACACGACTGCCGATATCGCACGAGAGGCCAGAGCACGCGTCCGCGAAATTCGGTGGTTCGAGAACGAGCGAACCGCTGTCGGTTCGCGAGCGTCGACAGCACCGACGAATGCGAGCGACTTCGTCGCGTGGTTTGAAGAACTTCGAGCAACTGGCCCAGGACAACACGACCCGTTGTTCGCTTGGCTCGCAAAGGAAGCATCGCTAGACGATGTGAAGTGGTTCCTCCACCAGGAAGTTGCCGGCGAGGCTGGCTTCGACGATCTCGTCGCGTTGACCCAGCTTCGTATGCCGGAACGGGCGAAGCTCGAGCTCGCGCGCAACTACTGGGATGAGATGGGACGCGGAAAACAATCCGCGATGCACGGTCCGATGCTGTCGCGCCTTGCACACGACCTCGAGTTGCAGCGCATCGACGCTCCAATTGTTTGGGAATCGCGCGCGCTCGGAAATATGCTTGCAGGGCTCGCGGCAAACCGTTGCTACGCATACCAGTCCGTCGGTGCGCTTGGCGTAGTGGAACTGACGGCGCCCGATCGCGCTGCTCTCGTGAACGCGGCACTGAAAAGACTCGGATGCGACGCGAGCGTGCGCCAGTACTATGCTCTGCATGCGACTCTCGACGTCAAACATAGCGAGGCGTGGAATGGGGAAGTGCTGCGGCCGCTGGTCGAACAGCAACCCCACGTCGCTATCCGAATCGCTGAAGGCGCGCTCATGCGGCTAACCGCTGGCGCTAGGTGTTTCGAACGATACCGACGCGAGCTACGCGTTCGGCCCAGCTCGTACGCAGCTTGATTGGCCGACGAGTCGTGGTTGTTGCGGTCGCTGGTCATGGTGGAAAAAGCGTACGCTCGGATCATGTCGAAGGCGGCAGCCGCCCAACTTCTAAGAACGCAAAAGGCTCTGATCTGTGCGAACTGGCAGCGCGCGATCGAAGACCAAGTGCCAGAGCTGAAGTCGTTAGCTCGAGCCGCGTTGATCGATCACCTACCGGAACTGATCGACGCGCTCGCTGCGTGGGTTGAAGGAGACACGAGGGCAGCACGCCTCGGTTTCGATGCGCTCGCCGACGGTCACGCGGTACAAAGGTTGGGTTACGGCATCGACCTCCGAACACTCACTCGCGAGTATCAGATCCTGCGGCACGTCGTGTTGCGCGAGGCGCTGGAAGCCGATCCAGACCAAGAAATCATTCTTCGCCTTAACGAAGGATTGGACGAGGCTCTGTTCGAATCGGTTCGTCGCTACGCCGAGAACAGAGATCAAACACGTGACCACTTCATCAACGTGCTCGCCCATGATCTCCGGAACCCGCTAAACGCCGTGACGATCGCTGCGGCGACTCTTCGAGTTGCGCCGAACTCGCCGACGGACGTAGCGGAAGTCGCACGCATTGTGGACACCAGCGCGACACGCATGCAGCAGCTGATCAATGATCTGCTCGAGCTCGCTCGCAATCAGCTCGGAAGTGGCATCCCGCTCGTCCTCAAGAAAGAGGATGTTGGCGAAATGGTTGCCGTAGCCGTTCGCGAAATCGAGGTTGCTCATCCGAACCGAACCTTGAAGCTCGAGGTCCAGGGGAATCTCGACGGAATGTTCGACCGCGAGCGGTTTCTGCAGGCGATCTCGAACCTCGTCGCGAATGCAGTCGAACATGGACAGGATCCGATCGAGGTCGACGCGAGTGAGGCTGACGATGGGCGAGCGATCCTGACATCGGTCCGCAATCGTGGAGAGAAGCTGACGACCGACGAGCTCCAAGCACTGCTCGACCCGATGCGACGACAGGTCAGCGCGCGCGGTCTTGGTCTCGGCTTGCGCATCGTTAGCAGCATCGCGCTTGCTCACGGAGCAACTGTCACGACCTCGTCTGCAGACGCTACGACCACATTTACGATCAGATGGCCACGAGTGCTCGCTCGTGAATTGCCCGACGATCCACGTCAAGGCTGACTCGTCACGTCCAACCGCGCGGCCGCGTTCGATAGCAGCTGCTGCATCACGTCGAGATTTGCTGGCTTCACCACATGCTGATCGAAGCCGGCGGCGAGAGAATCCTTCGGCTCTCGTCCTGTTTCGCGACCGGTGATCGCGACCAAGAACAGAGGCCCGGTCTGATCGCGGCGAAGTTGTCGAGCAACGTCGTATCCGGTCATGTCATCGAGACCGATGTCGAGAATAGCGATGTCGGGATTCATCGTTCGTGCGCAAGCTAGGGCCTGCTCGCCTGTAAGTGCGGCTTTGGACTCATGACCGAGAAGCGAAAGTAAGCGGCTCAGTGCTTGCGCCGTTGGAAGATCGTCGTCGACGACCAATACGCGACGAGTGTCGATGCCTGGCACCAGCGACAGTCGCGTGATCAACTGCCATGCGAGCGCTTCGCCATCAGCCCAGCGTGTGCGTCGCGGGCCGAAGATCATCACGTTCAAGTTCTTATGCCGTATCTCTAGTAAGCGCAGTTCTCGGGCGACTGCTTCAAGATCCGACGATGTATCGACGATAATCACCGGAATGACGCCTTTCGTTGCGAGCGCACGCAACGGGCCGAAGCCCGTGACAGATATCGCTGCGGTCCGCTCCGGCACGATGGTTACCAGCACGTTCGCGCAAGCGAGCGTTGGTTGCCATGCCGCTCGGGATCCCCGTGTGGGGGAGGCAGTGAGGTCCGCCGCGATGTGCGGCGGCATTTGGCCGACCTCATCGCGATAGTCGAACTGGCAGAAGCCACCGACCTTGAATCCTACGGCGCGCGCCGCGCGGTCTGCGCCGCGTTCGACGCCCGTCTGCCCCGTGTGAAGGATCGTGATCATGTCATTGAGGCTAGTCAGATTCCCGTCCGCGCAAAGCACAGCGCCGTCATTCGGAAGTAATTTTGCCTCGCGTCCTTGCTGATGTATTCGCGGCTACAGAACCGCGGCAATAGATCGCAGGACGACGCACTTTGCAACGCGTTCCAGACAGAGAAAGTCTTAGACATCGCCAGCGCAGGTCGGGAGCGACGGCACCCGCGAGCGTCTCGGATGATCGTCGGCGCGTTGTTCGTGCCGAACTCGACTGTCGACATGGTCGGTACTCACGTAAACGCGATCACGACGCGGTGTGGCTGTATCGCGATCACGATCGTTCGCCGACTTTCGTTAGTAAGGCGTTAGACCCGTTCCACCGTGCGAAAAAATTCTTCGGTCTTCCCAGTAGAAGATCGCGATACTCAGGCATTGACGTGTTTGGTCATTCGACCAAGTAATGCGAATGTCGCGAATCTCTCGCTCGGGATGATCGGTCAGCCAATCGTTGACCAACTTGCCCAGTTGTTCCCGAAGGTCTGCCATCGACGACGAGAACACCTTCACCCCGTTAAACGATGGCATCACGTTCATTGTAGCGAACGCCTCGCGTGGACGTTCTCAAAAGTGCATCGACCCAGTCTCGCGATTTTAGACGCCCTGACGAAACCGCTTTGAAGACGCTGGGGGGCTAGACGTCGGAAACCCAGCAAGGCCTCAGCTAATCAACACAGCGTCGCAGGACTTCAACGGGAGCTGGTTTACGAACAAACACGTCGCAACCGGCTGCAAGAGCTTTGTCCTGTGTCTCGCTCGAGTACGCCGACATTCCCACTACGCGCAATGCGCGTCCGAATTCGCGTCGAAGCTCGCGAATCAGTTCGTATCCGCTCTCGGGCCCCAACCTGATGTCGAGAAACACAGCATCGGGCTTATGCTCGCGAACGAGACTTAACGCTTCGCCGCTCGTTGCAGCGAGGAATACTCGACGTCCCAAGGCACGGAACCATCTCCAGATGACGTAGCCAGCTCCTCGGTCGTCCTCAACTATCACCAGTGTGTTGGCGGGCATGTTGAAAGCTTAGGCAAGTCCCGAGATATGACTAGCCCTGATCCAAGCTCCTCGTGAATCGTTCCGCGCGGCAGTGCGCTCGAATGCCTCGTCTCGATGCTCGCGAGCGCGGGCGCTCACCACACGCATCGGCAAAGTAGGAGCAAGACAGATTTTCCCGAGTGGCGCGCGGCACGTGCGTTGCTCTTCACGACGATGTGAGCACCCGATGGTCTACGATCATGCGCGAGGCTCGCTCGCGGTTCGGAATTCAAGAACTGCGTCCGGGGCAAGAACCGTTGATTCGAGCCGTGTTCGATGGGCGCGATGCGGTCGGCGTGCTGCCGACCGGAGCGGGCAAGTCGCTTTGCTACCAACTGCCCGCGCTCTTCTTGCCGCGGACGGTGCTCGTCGTGTCACCGCTGCTCGCGTTGATGAAAGATCAGACTGATTCACTGATCGAGCGCGAGGTTGCTGTTGCGAAAGTCGATTCCACCCTCACGGCGAGCGAGGAGCGAGAGGTGTCTGAGAGCATCGCCACGGGCGAAGCGGCTCTCGTATACGTGACACCGGAACGTCTCGAACATCCCGAATACGTCGAGCTGCTCGCCGAACGGGGAGTCGCTTTAGTCGTGATTGACGAGGCGCACTGCGTATCGCAATGGGGCCACGACTTCCGCCCAGCATATCTCCACATCCGCGCGGCGGTGAAGTCACTTGGGTCACCGCCGGTGCTGGCGCTGACGGCGACTGCCACACCGGATGTAGCGCGCGACATCGTTCGACAGCTCGGCATGCGAGATCCAGAGATCGTGCGAACCGGCGTTGCGCGGGCGAACATCCACTTCGAGGTGAAGCGAACCGTCAACGCGTCAGCTAAGCGCGCCGCACTCCAAACGCTGCTATCCGAAAAACCGGGCCCGACGATCATCTATACAGCCACGACCAAAGCAGCGGATGCGTTGCACGCAACGCTTGGTGCTGCGGGCCATCGGGTGGGCCGCTATCACGGCAAGCTCTCGACTCGAGAACGCGAGGATACGCAGGCCCGCTTCATGGATGGCGAGCTTGAAATCATGGTCGCGACGAAGGCCTTTGGTATGGGCGTCGACAAGCGTGACCTGCGGACGGTGATCCATTGGGAATTTCCAGATTCGCTCGAGAGCTACGTTCAGGAAGCCGGTCGTGCCGGTCGAGATGGCAAGCCAGCGCGCGCTGTATTGCTCTATCGCGTCGAGGACAAACGAATTCAGAGCTATTTCCTCGGTGGAAAGTATCCAACTCGCGCGGACTCGCGACGCTGTTACGAAACGCTGCTCGCCCATCCAAAGGCGTCCATTGCAGAGCTAGCGACGCGCGCAGACTTATCGGTCAAGCGCGCGACTGTGGTGGTAGCGCTGCTCGAGCTCACTGGCATCGCTAAACGTTCGCGTGGGAAGCTGACGCTTGCTCGAACCTTCGAGGACGTCTCCGAATTGGAAACCTTTCTCGGCGAGTACGAATCGCGCCATCGCGATGACCACACGCGTCTCGAAGAGATGATGCGTTACGGTCAAACGACGTCGTGTCGAGGCCTAGTGATTCAACGTTACTTCGGTGAGCAAGCTGAAGCGCTGTGCGGTCATTGCGATAACTGCACGAGTGGAGTGGCATCGCTTGCGACCGAAGCAGCGCGTTCGCACAAAGCAGTGCGTGCAAAGCGCCCGTTAGTCGCGGCGTTCATCATCGAACCCGGCGAGACCGTTCTGCACAGTGCATTTGGTCGCGGGGAAGTACTCCGAGTTGATGGTCAGAGCGTTACCGTCGCGTTTGCGAACGGTGAAGAGATCGTTCGTGCAAGTTGGCTCGCGTCGGCGCCACGAAACCCTGCTGTTGCCTGATTCGGATAACGCCTTCCTGGAGCGATCGTGGATCAGGGGCGTCCATGGTGTGCAGCTATATGCGAGAGCCTGCGTCGTGCTCCGGCTTCGGAAGGCGAACTCGAAACGTGGTGCCGGAGTTCGGCGCAGAGAAAACGTCGATCGTCCCACCGTGTGCACGAACGATCTCGCTGACAATGTAGAGTCCAAGCCCGATACTATGCGTGGCTCGCCGCTCCGCGACCATTTGGGCACGCTCGAGTGGCTCGAAGAGCTTGCCACGCAACGTCTCTGGGATCGCTGGTCCTTCGTTATGCACATTTAACTCGATGTGCGCCGCGTCGACGCGAAGCAGAAGGTTTACGGGTGTGTCGTCATCGCTATGTTGAATGGCGTTTCCAAGGAGGTTGCCAACCACCTGCGCAATACGCGTCGCGTCCACGACAGCGAGTAGGGTGACCGGCGACTCGAGATGAATCTCACGACCAGACGCGAGCGCGTGTTCTTGAACAACCGTTTCCACAGTCTTTACTAGATCCGTCGTCGCCGTGCTGACCGGCAGCAGGCTGGTGAGGCGCGCGCGTGTCGCATCGAGCAGGTCGTTGACCAATCGAGTTGCCCGTTGAGCGGATTCGAGCGCGCGTTCGATCTTCTGGAGCACAGGGGGCGTCGCCTCGATAGCCGCCAGCTCGCACGCGATGGTGATCGCTTGCAGTGGACCTCGAAGGTCATGGCTCACAACACCGACCATCATCTGCTCGAGCTCTTGCAGCCGCTTGCGTTCGATTGCCGAGCGCGCCGCGCGCGCATACGTGTGAGTATCTACGTGACCCTTCACCAGGTATTCCTGTGCGCCGTGTCGCATCGCGTCCATGGCGACATCGACGTCGTCGAGATTTGATAACACCACGACCGGTAGCCTCGGATGAGCGTCGCGAAACGCAGCAATTGTTTCAACGCCATCGCTGTCCGGTAATCCGAGATCGAGAAAAACGATTGCCGGATGCTGCGTCGCTGCGCTGGCGATCGCCTCCGCGAGCGTGCTCACGGTTGCGACGAGCTCGAGCTCCTGCACGTCGTGTAAACGTTCGCCGACCAATCGAGCTGTCGCTGCATCATCCTCGACCAACAACAGGCGGATGGGAGGCGTCATGCCGTGCCTTTATGAGGCAATCGGACGATCGAGAACCAGAACGATTCTATCTGCTGTACGACGGAGATGAACTGCTGCAGGTCCACGGGTTTGCAGATGTAGCAGTTGACGTGGTGCGCGTACGCGGTCAGCACGTCTTGCTCGGCCCGAGATGTTGTCAATACGCACACTGGAATCGCGAGAAGCGCGGGGTCATTCTTCAACTCCTGAAGCACTTCCCGTCCGTCGATACCCGGTAGATTGAGGTCGAGCAGCACTAGGTCGGGGCGTGGCTTGGATGTGTCGCGAAGCCGTTCGATCGCCGTTTCCCCATCTTCGGCGACTTCTAGCTCGTTATGGAGCTTCGCCTGCTTGAAGACCTCCTGAGTGAGTCGGACGTCGGCCGGGTTGTCCTCGACCAGTAGGATGCGGATGGGTGTGCTGTTCATCATGAGCTTGGTAACCTGACTTCGAATGTAGCTCCCTCGCCGGGAGCGGTGGCTGCGACTCGGATCGTGCCACCGTGGCGCTCGACGATCTTCTTGCAGATCGCGAGACCGATTCCGGTCCCTGTGTGCGTTCGTTGCAAGCGTCGAAAAACTGCGAACACGCGGTCCGCGTGCTTCATGTGGAATCCGATGCCCTCATCGCGGACCGCGATGACGTGGTGATCGTTGTCGCGTCTCGCTGAGACCGCGATACGCGCGGGCGCATTGCCTCGGAACTTGAGCGCGTTGCCGATGAGATTCTGGAACACCTGGCCCAGTTGGATCCGATCGCCGCGCACGGCGGGCAAGGGTGCGCGGTCGATGGTTGCATCTGATTCACGAACGCTGCGATCAAGTGCGCGCAATACTTCGTCGACGACACTGTTCAGGTCGACCCATTCGGTTGTGAGCTCTTTGCTCGTGATTCTCGAGTATGACAGCAGCGCCTCGATCAGCTGTTGCATGCGCTGCGCCCCCTCAACGGCAAACCGGATGAACTCGTGTGCGTCCTGATCGAGGTGTACGGCGTAGCGCACTTCGATTAACTGGAGATATCCCGCCACCGTGCGAAGTGGCTCCTGGAGGTCGTGCGACGCTATGTACGCGAATTGTTCGAGCTCGCGGTTGCGTGCCTCGAGCTGTGCAGTTCGTTCGGCGACCCGCACCTCGAGCGCGTTCCGCGCCTCACGGAGATCATCGATAACGTTGATCATCGCCTGTTGTGACCGCCGCGCTCGTTGAGTCGAGATACTTTCCTGGGTCGACGCATCGGCGCGGGCGCGGCCCAGTTCCATCGAAACCGCATCACGATCGCGCGACAGCGACTGGTAGCGGTACTCGGATAGGCGTAGAAGATCGTCGAGCGCACTCGCACGCGCTACGGCAATCCTCTCGGCCGGTGCCTGGAAATCGCTCGCGTTGAGCAACGCGATGCGCGCCTGCTGACCAATCCCATCGAGCTCGCGAACGGTCTGCGCGGGAATCATCACAGTCGCAAAAATCATTAACGCGAATGTTTCGCCGTCGGGCATCACGCCACCGCAACCGACCACCGACCTGACATTGTAGCGGAGAACAAACTCATGCTGCGCGGGAACGAGCGGACTACCGACAGCGTCGGGAACAAAAAACACGTCGGCTCTCGCGTCACTCCGCGCGTTCGAACCCAGCTGTGCGAACAGCGCAGAGACCATCGGTAGAGCGCGGATCGCCGCTTCGTCCCGCAGCGGAATCACGCGATGGCCAACGGAACGATTCACGTCGTTCCATGCCGGCTCATAACCTCGCGACGCGGTCAGAACCAAACAGCGCGTTTCGTCGACGAGATCAGCGGCGCTCGCGCGGGCCTTCGCAATAAGCTCGGGGGTAAGTGAGTGCAGTGGCCGCGTTCGATATGCGCGGACCAGTACGGACGTGCTCGAGACCTCGGAGAAGATTAGATCGACGATCCGCGCCGAGATCTCATCCATCGTGAGCTGCGCGGCTTCCGAGACGCGTCGAACGCGCGTACCAAGAGCTACCAGCTGGGGCGCGGTCGCCTGGGTGAGATCGATCGCCATGACGATTCGCTATGTCTTGCCGGGTCTGTCTCGACGTGCGAGCTCAGCGCGTGCTTCGGCGAGCTCGCGCTTGAGCTCGACCATGCGCTCCTCGCGGTCGACAAGCGCATCGTTCAGTTGCTGCAGTTCTCCTACCTTTGCACGAAGTGCGGCGTTGCTCATATCGAGCTCGGCTGCGAGCCGAGTCGTGGCCATTTCCTGTTCGTCGTGTTTGACACGGGCATTCAGGATCGGCGCGATGAACTGACATGTTTGGTCGAGAAGAGCGATGTCGTCTTCGGTGTAGTCCTCGTCGCGGTTCGCGAAGTGGAGCTGTCCGATGAGGTTGCCTCGATACAGGATCGGGCAACCGAACGAGCGTCCGATGGGAAGATGACCCTGCGGGACCTTGTGCGTTTCGTTCTTGATCATCGGACGACGTTCCGTGAGGATCCGTCCCCACAGGCCGCCCCACACCGAGCGGGGGAATACGACGTCCTTATCTGGCACTTGGCAGACAGGGAAAATGTGGCGGGTCATCGACGGGCATACGAGGTCGCCGGCGGTGTTGATGTAGCCGAAGTACCCGAACTCGGACTTGAACACTCCGAGAAGCAGGTCGAGAACTTCTGCGTACATACGATCTTCGGGGGTCACAAGCATGATCTCGGTGATCCGCTCGCGAATGTTCTCGAACGCCTTCATTGCTTTCTGTGTTTAACAGAAATGATGCGACGCCAGCGAACGATTCACGAGCGAAGAAAATTAGCGGTTTACATGTTCGAACAGACCGAGAACGGCCAAATCGACCAGTAGACTGACGACGAAGATCATTCGTCGCGTCCGTCGTGACCAGCACGCAGAAACTGGCACGCGTGCCGTGGTCCCCTTCGTCATCTGTCACTACCGCTACTTCTCGAACGTCGAGTTTGTCCACGACCGCCTGGCTGTAACGATGTTCCATTCAGCGCGAAGTCGGCGAGCTTACCGATATCTTGAGGGTTCGTGACGTGTGCGAAGGGTTTAGCGCGATACTCCTTCGATGTTAAAGCGCGATATCGTCGTGGTCGGCGCTTCCGCGGGTGGCGTCGAGGCGCTGCGTGATTTGATTTCTGGTTTGTCGTCGGACCTGGATGCATCGATTTTCGTTGTTCTTCACGTGCCGCCATATGCTCCGAGCCGATTGCCGGAAGTGCTCGCCAAGCACACCCCATTCGAAGTCGTTCACGCCGGCGACGGTTGGGCAGTTCGACGCAAGTGCATTTACGTTGCGCCGCCGGATCATCACCTGATCCTCGAAGGGGAGCGAATGATCGTCCGTCGTGGACCTAAGGAAAATCGGTTTCGCCCTTCCGTCGACGCTCTGTTTCGTTCCGCAGCATACGTGTATCGAGCTCGTACGATCGGCGTTGTGCTTTCCGGCGCGCTCGACGACGGAACGTCTGGCCTATGGTCGATCAAACGGATGGGTGGGCTCGCAGTGATCCAGGACCCTACCGAAGCCCTCTATTCAGATATGCCAGATAGCGCTCGCCGGCACATCAATGTCGATCACGTTATGAGTGCTGGTTCGATCGGTCCGCTGATTGGCAAGCTTACCGTCGAGACGCCAGAAGGGCGGTCGGTCAGTCACGAGCTTCTCTATCGACTCGCGCTGGAGGCATCCATCGCAGCCCGTGATGACGCGTTTGAGGATGGGATTTTGGACTGGGGAATTCGCACGAGCTTCACGTGCCCTGAGTGCCATGGGGCGCTGACGCGTATCGAGGAAGAGCTCATCGTTCGGTTCCGTTGTCACACGGGCCACGCCTTCAGCGCCAGCAGCCTGCTATCGGGCATCACCTCGACGATCGAGCAATCACTGTGGAGCGCGATGCGTGCGGTCGAGGAGCAGGCCATGTTACTCGAGCACCTGGCGCACGAGTTCATGGAATCGGGCCAAGCGGCCGAAGCAAAGCTGTTCGCCGACAAATCATTCGAGGCGCGGGCCCGTGCCCGGGTGATTCACGCATCCCTTCCCGGACAGGAACAGCAGAGTGCGTCCACCGACGAGACGGAAGAGCGGTAGTCCTGTTGTCTAACAAACTGCAGAGGCGGGCTTCGACCGAGCTTCGCTCCAGCAGAACAGATGAGGCGGTCCTCATTCTGAGCGAGGTCGAGCCGCGCACTCCCGCTTCCTAACGGGCCTTGAACCCTAATAGGATGAGACCGAGACTACTCAGCACGGGAAGATTTGTTGGACCAACCGCGGTCGACCGTTATTTTCATCGATGACGACGAGATGCTACTGACGGCGCTTAGTCGGTTCATGCGACGCAGGCCCGCGTGGGAGCCAACTTTTGCAATTGGTGGTGTAGCGGGCCTTCACGCGATTCAACAAGATCGCTTCGATGTGATCGTCACCGACCTGCTGATGCCGGTCATTTCCGGGACGCACCTACTCGAAGTGTCACGCGCCAAGATTCCAACCACGTTTCGCATATTGATGACTGCGACTCCGTGCCTTGGAGCCGATGCGATGATGTTGGCGGACGTCGTGCTAGTGAAGCCGTTTCGTTTGCTGGACCTCGACCTAGCACTGGGGCGTGGTCAGACCCGCGCCGCTCGGAGCACTAAGTAGACGGTCAGCGCGACAGCGGAATAACGTGTCGGGTGACTCGGTCGGACTAGTGTCGGCATGACGTGCACGATCTTTCCTGTCGTGTGGTTACCGAGTTAGCTGTCCAAGGTGGTGCAGGCAATGGACTCGACGGAGGTCGGCAGCGAATCGCTCGACGCCTATTTCGGGCGGATCCGAGAGCGACGAACCCTCGCTCCTCGAAACGACACCGCTCGAAGGACATGTGGTCCGACGCGAGGCATACGCTTTGCTTTTCGTTAGGGCGTGGCGGACCCCGACTCGGTCAATGATCCAACGGCCATCCTCGAGCTGGGCGAACGCGAGATCCAGGCCATCAGTGCGCATCAGCTCGCGATCGAGAAATTCATCCACACCGTTGCGACGCCAGCAACGTTTTACTGCCTGTTGTCCGTATGCGTTGCGTGGGTGGTGACAAACCTGACGATGCATCGCGCATTCGACCGCGAGCCATTTCCGATCCTCCAGGGCATCATCGCCATCTACGCGGCCGCGATAGCGACCTGTGTGCTGATCGCGCAAGGACGCGAAAAAGCCGAGGCTGACCGTCGTGCAAAACTGCAGCTACACGTCAATTTGATCGCAGAACAGAAAGCCACGAAGATCATCTCGCTTCTTGAAGAGCTACGACGAGACCTACCGAACGTTCGTGACCGTAGGGACGAAATTGCGGAACGGTTACAACACGAGGTCGACGCGGCGGCGCTACACGCAGCTCTCGCATCCGAAACGCCGAACAAGGACGAGCATTGAGTTGACCATCTATCGGTGCGTTGACCGTACTTGGATCACCATTCGCTCGCATCAGCGCTAACTACATCAGTCACAGCATTCAGGGCAGCGCTCCCCGCATAAGGCACGGATCGTGATCTTCCTCGAAGCATCATGATGAAGTGCCTTGCCGGAATTCTTCTTGTCACCGCGTGTACATCCTCGGACGGACCGGAGAATGAGGTCACCACGCCCACGCCGGGCAACGGTTCGACTCCGAGCGGCAGTGACACGACCGCACGGATCAGCGGCCGCGTCTGCGTGCTCGCCGACGCGCAGTTAACGAGCGCGTGCGAAATCACCGGAGGGGGCGGAATGACAGTCTCGTTCGGTGCGAACACCGTGACGACGGCCGATGACGGTTCGTTCTCGATCGATTCGACCGGTGTCCAACCCAAAACGCCGATCAGCGTGGCCGGTGGCTCGGCGATGATGCTTTCGCAGGCGACCGTCAACGCGAACGGCACGACGATTGTGCCAGTGATGTCGAATGACATGTTCAACTCGATGGTGCTCGCGACCGGCATCACGACCGAGCCCGATACCGGCGTGATCCTCGCGTCGATCGAGAGCCAGCAGAACGCGTCGCTCGAAGGAATCACGGCGACGAGCAATCCCGCGGCAACGGCCGGCGTATTCTACGACACCGCGACCGGGACCTCGCAATGGGGCACCAACGCGACGGGCACGCGCGGCATCGTGATGGTGCCGAACGTCGCGACCAGCGGGCCCACGAGCCTGACGTTCGCGACGGCGGCTGGCGGTGAAACGACCGTCGACGGCATTCAAGTCGTGAATGGCGGCGTGACGTTCGCGGACGCGACGCTGCCGTAGATAGAAAGCCCGGATGGCTCCTGGCTTTGGTTAATAGATTTCGACCAATACCGGATACGGCTCGTAGTCCTCACGCGAGTCGTTGTGATCCGTCGAGCAACCGCGGGCATCGTCGAGCAACCGCGGGCGATAACGATCGCCGCAGTCACGTCGTGGTTTGCGTACCTTCAGTGGTCTTTGCCTGTAACTCCGATACCAGCGCCTGGCGCGTCTCTTTGCCGACCTTGCCATCAACTCCGATCAGAGCGTGGGCTTGAAACGCACGCACAGCCTTCTGCGTGTTTGGCCCGTCAACGCCGTCGATTGTTCCTGGATCGAACCCTAACTTCGAAAGCGCAGTTTGCACTCCCTTCAAATCGTCTAGATCGATGTACCCAAATTTTGGGGAATTATGTTCGAAGGCGGCCATCACTTCACCGTCTTCTCCAGGTTGTCGACCGCTTTACTTAATGCAGCAACGTCAGCGCTCGCTTGCGTCTTAACCGCTTCCAGTGTGTCCGCCGTCGCGTTATCAAACTTGGCGATGCTTGCCCTCGCTGCGGTCGTTCGGGTATCAACTTCCGCTGCTGCCGCATCTGCGTTCTTCTTCTTCGCCCCTGTCGCTTTGCCAACCTTCTCGCGCAAAGCAGTAGCCTTTCGATCTGCGTCGTCGAAGTCCTTTTGAATCGCAGCTCGAGCATCAGTTACGTTTTTTCTCGCTGCGTCGGCCGCTTCCTGTTTCGCAGCCGCGGCTTTCGCGTCGGCGTCTGCTTGTGCCTTTGCGGCCTCTTGCGCCTTATCCGTCGCTTCTTTCTGAGCTTTATCAGCTTCCTTATTCGCTTTTTCTTGCTTGTTCGAGCAGGCCGCCAGACCCAACGCAATCACTAACAGGCACGACTTGATCTTCATGGTCACCTCGAAGGCACCCCCATGTGCGAAGTTCGGACCAGAACTGGGCGACGTAATATAGCGTTTACATTCGTCCCCTTCGGGCAAACACGCCCTGCGTGCGTACGGGCACAGCAAACCTAACCTTCGGCAGCGTCTCGCCCGTGGCCCTTTACGTTGAATACGTAGAATGTTCTTAGTCGGTCAGCGATCGTACCGTAACGCGTGGCGACATGAATCGTCGGAGCCCTCGCAAAAAACTCCAGCGCGTACTCCGGTCAGACACCACGACGTATTCGCGAGATCACGCGACAAGATTTGTTTGCGGCAACCACAGGTGCTTCGAACATCGTGCTAACCGGCGAGCCGGGGACGACTCAGTCGACGCCGCCACCGCGACTCTCTCACCTGCCCACACCGGGTCGCGGTGGCGGCGACCTCCTGATGCTTCATGACGTGCGGCGCCTATTTTTTTGGGGTGTGCCGAGTGACCGGCATTGGGACAGTGTCACGAAGCGAGGTCGTTTCGTCGCCGCGAGACTCGGCTTGTTCTCCGTCGGCTCTGAGCCGGTCGTGTGCATGCGTCGTGCGCTCGTATCCGGTCGGCGAAGATGAGTCGCCCGCGCACGTAACGATTCGAATGCTTGCGATGCTGGCGTGTATCGTATGGTGCGCGGTTTGCTGTGACTGTCACAAATGGCAAACAACAAGAATCAGAGCACGTCTAAGAATTCCTCGTCGCGCGGCGGCATGGCGTCGGCGAATCGAGACGCGCTTGGTCGTCAACAGAATGACAACGGCGACGACGACGACGGCTCCGAGCACTCGGAGCGGTCCTCCGAACATCACGACAACGCTGCTTTCCATCACGAAAGCGCGGCGATGCATCATCGTCAAGCGTCGGACCATCGGCTCGCCGGCAATCACGATGATGCAAATCGTCATCACGACGCGGCTACCAGCCACGCCGATGCGGCAAACGATCACAGCGAAGACGCGCAGCATTACGGTGACCGCGCAGCTGCGGAAGAAGATCGTGATGACGACGACGATCAAAACGATAACGACGACAGCGAGAGTGGATCGCGTTCGTCGTCCAGGAAGCAGAGCGGCGCTCAATCCGGTCAGCAGAACCGCGGTTCAACGCGCGGCAGTCAGCAACAGAATCGCGGAACCAGCAACAAACGCCGATAGCGGGCGGGTTCCATTCCGATTTGCGGAACATGCTCCCGCTGAGAACTTTGTAGCCGGCTCATCGCAATGGGCCGCGCGGTTACTTGCGCACGCAATGGTCACCGCTACCTGTTGTTGCGTCGCAGTCTTAACAAGCCGATACGTCGAAGACTCGTGGTGATGGGTCGAAGAGCTTTTTCAGAAGAGTAGCGGCTCTGTTCGGTGTCGTCGTTCTGCAGGAGTTTCTCGCATCGGCGACGGCCAAGTGACTGCGTCAGCGAGCGGCCCTGAAATTCGGGTACGAACCTGGTGAAGGAAGTCGAAGCTTGGTTGCACAGAAATCGCGGTTGAACTCAACGTTATTGCGAAACGGCCGAACCTTCCTGTGTCTCGCCGATGATAGAGGGGATCAGGTTGGGAGATTGGAACCATCGGCGAGACAATCGTGATCGAGCATCGGATCTTCATCGTTCGACGTCCAAACAAAAGGTGGAGTTGGAACCATGTGACCACCGGCGGCATGACGCCGCAGGCGTACGATACTTGGATGAGTTCGATACGAGCGATGCCGCACTTAAAGATGCCCAGAGATACATGGCCAGTGTGTTTGGCGTTGCGTTCGAGCACCGTATCGAAGACTAAGCAAGTTCGTAACATTCCCAAGGAGCTCGCAGGTCTGTCGTTGTAGCTCCAGGAAAATCGCGCCTGAGCAGGCGATTCCGGTCCGAACAAGCTTGCGCGGCACCAATCGTTGCGATGAAGGAAATCAGGTACGAGCGACGTGCCATCAACACGTGAGCTTCGCGTGAACGGACGTGATCGCACGCGTGCACGAGATAGCGTGGACACATGCGCTGGGCCGTAATGTTCATGATCGCGTGTGGTTCCAATAGCCCGTCGACACCAACGATTGACGCGCCGAACCGGGTCGTCGACGCTCCGGCACCCGACGCCGGACTCGCGATCACCGAAGGTATATTGGATCCTACATTCGGTACGAACGGGGTCGTCACCCTTGATCTCGGGGGTAGCGAATTAGCGGGCAGGGTCACGCGCGAGCCATCCGGCCGTATCGTGATCAGCGGCGGGATGTTGTTCGGCTTCACGTCCGACGGCAGGCTCGATACGAGCTTCGGCAACGACGGCGAGGTCGCGGTCACAAGCAGTTTCGCAGACCTGGTCGCGGCGAACGACGACCTGTATCTCCTGTCAAGTACGCTCGGTGCCGAACGCCACCTCGCAACGGGCGAGGTCGACACCACTTATGGCGATCAGGGGAAATCGACCCTGATCAACGGTACGATCGGAGTCGAGCAGATCCCAGGGGGCGCGACGGTCGACACTGAGGGGCGTGTCATCAGTACATTTCTCGACGCGACGTCGCACGTTCGCGTGATTCGATTTCTCGCGAATGGAATCGAGGACTCGCAGTTCACGCGCGTCGATCTCGGGCCTGGGTACCAGGCGTTGCCGGTCGCGGTCCAATCCGATAAAAAAATTCTCGTCGGCCGATCTCCAAACGGCGAGTCGACCGCGATCGTTCGGCTCGCCGACAACGGTACCGTCGACCCGTCCTACAACCCGCCGGTGGCGACGGCCGCGAACGTCCCGACGCGTGGCCTGGTCACCACCGCTGACGATCACGCCTGGCTCGCTGGATTTGTCTTGTCGGGCGGTTACTACTTCGACCACCTCACGAGTGCAGGCGCCGAAACGCCGGGATTTCCGATCTCGTTCACCGTGGGCGATATCGTGAAGATCGTCGCCCTGCCCGATGGCGGCGTGATCGGTGTCGGCGTCGCGCCCGGTCCAGTCGGATTCGCGATCGCGGTGTCGGCCGATGGCCTCCGGGCGACTCGCTGGACGATCGGCGGCTCGCTGTTCGGCGTGTGCGTGGGTACCGATGGCTCCGTCTATGTCGCGGGCGGGTCGGCACCGCCGGGCGATCCGAGCGATGACTTACTGGTCGCGAAGCTCTCGCTCTAATCACGACGAGACCGTTCACCGCCTAGCCACTCTGAGATCCTCGACGTCGAATAGGCGGCGACCCGGTACTCGGTGCACATTGTGGAACCCGAATGGCTGTGCCCGAGCGCTATGACGGATGACCTGACTAAATTCAGCCTGGCAACTGTGGACGTTGGTATTGAAATCGCCCGCGTGACGTTCGGTCGTTTACTTCCGTCTGTAGAAGCTATGGGCTTGGTAACGTCAGTGACTCAGACGCTTTCCGAGCGCGTGAGAGTTATGGACGAGGGTGAGCTCGAACAGCTGGTGGAGCGGACGGTGGGTGGCGAAGTCGCTGCATGGCGAGTGCTTTGGGCGGAAGTCGAGCCGTGGCTCGAGAAGATAGTTGCAAGTCCACGGTTCTTGGGGCGGGTTGGCCAACGCGATGACGATCGCAGCAATATCCTCGTCGAGGTGATGGCTCGGCTGCATGCGGATGGGTTTCATCGACTTCGCCTGTACATCGAGACCCGGCGCGCGACACCGACGTTGAAGTTCAAGCCGTGGTTGCGCGTCGTTACCAAACGAGTCGGCATCGACTATTTGCGTGGGCACGAAAACTATCGGGACCAGCGCAGCAATCCGCAATGGATCGAGCCGGGCACATTGCCGCCCGAGAGTCAGCTTTCGGGCGTTCGGCCTCCCGTGACAAACCAAAACACGGCGCTGGAATTACTTCGCTACGCGACGGGAGCGGTACCAGAGCCACTGCTGTCTGCGTTGGAGTTGTGGACTTCGGGCGCGAGCTACGACGACATCGCGCGCGAGCTCGAGATCTCTGTCGGTGAGTCGCAAAAACACGTACGCGCAGCGCTCGAACGGCTTCGCAGGCGCTTCCGTAATGAGTGAATGTCCAGAGCTCGCGGCGTTCGAGACGAATTCCGCCACGATTGCAGGTCATCTCGCAGGCTGCGCGTCGTGCAAGATCGTGTTCGAGCTCGTCGCGGAACGTAAGCGAGGGATCGACGAACGAAACAAGCTCGATCGATGCGCACGCTTCGAAATGTTGATCGCTGCGCGCGATGAAGGAACGATCGGAGGCACGGCCGGCGCATACCTCGACGCACATCTTCGGGAATGTGCGGACTGCCAGGCGGTCGCAGCAACGATGGCGCCTGCAAGCGAGCGCCGAGGACAGGTATCACTTCCGCCGGTCAGCACATCGGCGTACGCGCTCGGTCGTGAAGTCGCGCGTGGTGGCATGGGGCGGATCTTGGCCGCGAACGATCTACGAATCGGTCGACCTGTCGCGGTGAAAGAGCTGCTCGGTAAGAATCCCGGACTCGCGGCGAGATTCGAGCGTGAAGCGCGAGTGACCGCGAGACTCCAACATCCCGGCATCATCCCGATCTACGAGATCGGCACGTGGCCCGACGGCACACCGTTCTACGCGATGCGCATGGTGGAAGGCGACACGCTGAGAGATGCGATTCGCAGCAAGCAAAACCTCGACGAGCGACTCGGCTTACTGCCGGCAGTCATCGCCGCGGCCGAAGCGGTCGCGTATGCGCATGGCAATTCGATCATCCACCGCGACCTGACGCCGAACAACATCCTCGTCGGAGCGCATGGCGATACCGTCGTGATCGACTGGGGCTTGGCGAAGGATCTTTCAGCGGCGGCTCCTGAAGAAGAATCCAATCTCGGCCCGTTTCGCGACGAAGCGGTCGATCTGAATCTGACGAACGTCGGCGCCGTGATCGGGACGGCGGCGTACATGCCGCCCGAACAAGCCCGAGGCACCATCGTCGCCACGCCCGCCGACGTCTATGCCTTGGGCGCGATCCTGTACCACCTACTTGCGGGTGACGCGCCCTACGGATCGAACACGTCCGTCCAAGATGTTATTGCGGCTGCGCCGCGGCCGATCGCAGACGTTGCGCCCGGAGCTCCGCGCGACTTGGTCAGCATCGTTGTCAAGGCGATGCAGCGCGACGCCGCAGATCGCTATTCGTCTGCGAAAGAGCTCGCCGAGGAATTGCGACGGTTCCAAACCGGTCGACTCGTCGAGGCGCATCACTACTCTCGGTCAGAGCGTATTCGCCGCTGGACCCGTTTGCACCGTGGATTCGTGATCGGCATGACCAGTGCGCTCGTCGCGCTTGTCGCGATTGGAACGGTCGCATTCGCAAGCGTTCTAGCCGCGCGTAACCGCTCCGAGCGTCAACGTGCGATCGCCAATCAGGTGAATGCGGAGCTGCTCGAAGAACAGGGACGCCAAGCGCTGCTTCAGGATTCACCCGGCCGTGCTGCTGTTTGGCTGAGTGCGTCTTATGGCGCTGGCAACGACAGGTCGTCGTTGCGTACGTTGCTCGGCCTCGCGATGCAGTCCGTCGAATCCATCGAGCATCAACTGGACTGCGAGGTTGCGCCAAGCGGTTTGGACCTGATCGGCGACGAAATCTCCTCAATCGCAGCGAGCCCCGATCACCAACTGGTCGCGGTGTCGTGCGGAACATGGGCGCAGATCTGGAGACTCCAGGATGGGGTGCGTTTGTTCAAGCTAACCGCGAAGGGTGCTGACTTCCGCGGTATCGCATTTTCTCCCGACGGCGCTCACGTCATGACAGGCGGACATGATGGCGTCGCCAGACTGTGGAATACGCGAACCGGAGTACTCGAACACGAGCTCGTCGGTCACAGCGCGAAACTATCGACGGAGCTGTTCACTGCAGATAGTCGACTCGCGATCACGGCGAGCTTCGACCGCACGATCCGGATCTGGGACGTGTCGACGGGTACGCTCATCCGCCTTATCCAGGCTGCCGACGCGCAACAAGTCGGAGTTCGCGCTTACCTCGTCGCTGGAAGATTGCTGTCGACGTCGACCGACGGACAAATTCGCGAATGGGACGTGGCGACTGGAAAACAGGTTTCGGTGATCGAGAACAAGTTTCAAATCACCGACCTGGAAGAGATTTCCGGTCACCGCATCGTCGCGTGCGGTCTCGATAGCGTGGCGACGGTTTGGGACCTCGACACCCGACAGCAAACGCAACGCTTCGCCGGCCATTCTGCAAATCTTTGGGGCTGCATCGTTACGCCGGATCGGCAGAAGCTCGTGACGACGAGTAATGATCGAACGGCAAAGATCTGGGACATCGAATCAGGGCGACTACTTTCGACGCTCCAGCATGAGGCGTTTGTTGGTGGCGCGGCGCTGTCGTCGGATGGGCGAACGTTGGTCACGTCCGACGGACGCGTCAACGTGTGGGATGTCGCGACGGGCATGCGACTCGGCACCGATGATGTTGCTATCCCCGGTGAGGTCGCGATCGTCGGCGACCGAATTCTGGCTGCGTCCGGTTCGAAGGTGAACGTCTACCGGAATCTCGATAAAAGTCGCCACGTCTTCACCGCACCTGCAGGATCGACGATCGAGCTCACGAGTCACGACGGCACGCGTGCGGTCGTCTCCGATCCCGACGGGGAGATCACGATTTGGGACCTTCAACGCGGCGTCAAGCTGGAGCACGAGCCACTTCGAAAACCCGTGGTCGGTTCGATGGACCGACTTGTTGCTCGCGATATATCGGGTGTCGTCATCGTCGACATGCGAACTGGTCGAGCTGAAACACGACTGCCGGTTCGTGAACCCGGCGCATTCGAGCTCGGGAATGACGCCCGATACCTTCTCGTTCAGCGCGAACGTGCACAGTCCGACGTGTGGGATGTCGCGCGAAAGACCATCGTCCAGAGTTGGCCCGCGGACGACATGCCGGTCGGGCTCGAAACGGGGCTCGATCGGTTGGTTGTCATCACCAAGCATGATGGGGCGGAGCTATGGGCGCTCGATTCACCTCGAATCCTTGCGCGGCTTTCAGTCGACCGGACGACGTCTGCTTCGGCCACATTTTTCGACGATCGCGTCATCGTTCAAACGACGAATGGGTTTCCAAGCATCGTCCAATTGTTCGATGCGTCGTCGGGCCGCGAGCTCAAGACTTATCCAGGTGCGCTGGGGTGGGGCATCGCTCGAAACAGCACCGCATTTGCCGTGAAGACGTCGACATCGATTCGGTTTGTCGACATTCCGACGGGCAATGAAACGAGCGAGCTTCCATGGGGTTTGGTCATCGGCGAAATGGGCGTCGCTCGATCCGGCAGCATCATCGCCGCAGCCGAAGCTACGAAATCGCTGATCGAGGTCTTCGATGTCTCGGGGCGCGTACTCGTAGAATTCCCATACCGCGGAACGACGGAATACACCGAGGACTCGTTCCATGTCGGCGCTCCGCAGGTCCGGTTTTCAACCGACGGAACGAGATTGATCGTCCACAGTAAAACCGGCACGACCACCGTCGAGCTCCCGTTCGAAACGCGTTCGCCACAAGTGATCGCGCAAACCCTAGCAACCCGGGTTCCACTGAGGGTTGCCGATGGTCATCTGATGCTCGATCGGGGCGCGCCGGCATTGATACGCGGTCGAGTAACGCGTGATGGAAAGGCAATCGCGGGTGCGACCGTAACCATCAGCGAAGCAGATGGATACACGCTCCTACGCACCACGACCGATGCGGTTGGCCGTTACGAGATTGCGAGCCTCACAGCGCGGCGCATGCAGGTTAGTGCGCAGAGCGTGATTGCAAACGCGTTTGCTCGGCCGCGCCCGGTGTCGTTGGTCGAAGGCGACAACACGTCAGACATCGAACTCGATCTCGCGGGAACGATCAGTGGTCGGCTGATCGACAGCCACGGTAAACCGATACCAGGCGAGCATGTTCGCGCGGAATGTAAAACATGCGGAAGCGAGGATTCGGGGGAGGCGTCGACCGCGACTGACGGCAGCTTTACGATCGGCATGTTGAGCGGCGGCGGCGTCTACGAGCTGGGCGCCGAATCACATCCCGGACGGCTGCAAGTGCCTGTGATAGACGGAAACGATCACGTTGTCGGCGTTAGCTTCATGGTGACTGAGTAGCTGAACGACTCCACGAAATTAGGATTCGCTACTGAACCTAGCACGTCGATAGGATGGTTTCATACGCGAGCATCGTCTCTACCGCCAGGAATCGATGTCGTCATCGGTTGCTTCGCGGACATCGGGGCCGAACGAGGCAGCCCCAAATGCAGTTTCCCCGATCGGTCGACAGTACGCTTTATATGGGGTGCCCCACGGGTCTACCTGCGCTTGTTTATGTTCGAGCTCCGCGATCGACGCGGGACATTGCTGTCCGGAATGTTCGAGTGCCCACATCGGATAGTCTTGTTCTGCGAAGCGAGTCACAGCCATTCGCGCGATGTGCACCTGAGAGCTACGGTAGTGGTCCATGAGCTTCGGGCCTATGATAAGCCCCATAACTAAAGCGATGATCGCCAGCACGATCATGATCTCGAGCATCGTCATTCCGCGAGACGTCCTTCTCATGTCGCATCAGGACTGCGAACGTCGAGCCAAACCACCATCAACCAACGCGAGAACTTACGAGCGTTTGATGACGGGCTCGGTGTGTTTGTGTCCTGCGAAGCTATGAGGAGTTGCCAATTCGTCCGAGTTCGCGGCCGCGACGAGGCGACCCAACAGGCATCCGGTTAGTCCTGGCACACCAATGGTTCTCGGTCAAAAGTCGAATGCGCCGGCGTGCTTTGCGCTGGCGGCGACCGAGGCACCCTGTAACCATGATTGACCGAATCTCGGGATCGTCGAGAGAGCTCGCGAGCATGGTGGATTACTTGGCGCCGAGATAGCGCGACCCTAGATAAGCCGCGCCACCCATCAGCAGCAGCGTAGAGGTCGGCCCGCGAAACCAACTGCGCAGAACGATGCCCACACCAAAACTGATTGCAATGGCGGTCACCGGCCTATCAGCGACGAACGACCGGAGATCGGTAAGCTGTTCGGTCGCGGCTTCTTTCACTTTGGTGGCAGCCGGACTGTTTTCAACGAACGCTTCCGCCTTCTCGATGACTTCGGCAACAATTTCGTTCGGTTGATCCGAGTTAAGCGATGCTGATGGCTTGGGACGGTTCGTGCTCATGCCCGCTCATCGAGCACGTTGCATGCCGACCAAGCCATTCCTAAAGGTTGAAACACGAGTGACTCCATCACCGAGCGAGCGCGCGAGCACAGTCAATGGCTGGAGATGCGAGCGAGGTTGCTCAGCTGCTGCGCAGCCATCTCGGCGATGGACCTGTTCGATGCGTAGCGATATCGGACCGTAAACTGACGTCGAACCGGCTGAACGTATCCTGAGCCGCAAGTAGCTCGATCAGTTGAGCTCTTGGTTGTCGTTCGAGCTTCATCAAACGGATGGTAGTCTCGGGTCGAAATGCGGGGATCGTGGTTCGCGGAGCATTCAGCGCACACGATCCGCGACCTATTCTCCATCATCGACGTTGCCCTAGAATCTGGACAGCGAAGCGTCTGTATCGACCTCGACGAGGATGGAGACCCTGCTCGTTTGGAACGAGCGAGAACCCGAAATCGCGAAGCTGCGGCTGGATCTTGGACGTCGCTCGAACGGCATCTGGTGGAGATTGGTGCGCGGCTCGCTCGAGAGCGTCGTGCATTCAAGCATTCGTACGAGATGATGAACCGATGCTACGGCGCACTTGTGTCCAGAGTCGCCTCGCGCTCCGGCTCGGAACAGCTCGATGAGTTGCTTCTCGCGCTAGGCGTGTACGTCGAGCGTTGTTTGACTTTGCTCGACGAGGGATATCGAGCAGCCGAGATGGAGGTGGCATCCGAGTTGGAACAACGACACGCCAGGGTTTTGAACACCGCCCTGGACGCAGTAATCACGATCGATGATGACGGCGTTGTACTAGACCTGAACCCGTCCGCCGAACGGATGTTCCACTACAAGCGCTCGGAAGCAATTGGCCGGCGGCTATCAGAGCTCATAATCCCTCCCCGAATGCGTGCGGCTCACGAAGCCGGCATGAAGCGAGCACGTCACGGCGAATACCGCGTAATCGGCCGCCGTGTTGAGTTAACGGGACTGCGCGCCGATGGCACGGAGATTCCCGTGGAGCTGACGATCGTCGCAATTCCCGCGGGAGATCGACGCATTTTCACGGCGTTCTTACGTGACCTGACCGAGAGGAACCGAGCTGGTGCGGCAATCGCGTTGTGGCAGCATGCACTCGACAGCGCCCAGTTCGGGATCGTGATCTCCGCAGTGGATACTGGGATCATTCATTCAGTCAATCGCACGTACGCAACGATCCTCGGATTCGAGCCCGAAGACCTGATCGGGACAGATGGTCATCGCTTGATTGCTCGCGATAGTTTGAGCGAGCTGTCCGAAATCTCTCGTCAGTTAGGAGCAGCTCGCGACGCAACCTACGAGATCTGGCTCAACCGTTGTGATCGGACGCAGATTCGCGTTCTCGTATCTACCAGCTCGGTTGAGCTCGCTCCCGGCAATTTCGCACGAGTTTCCACCGTGATCGATATCGATCAGCGTCATCGGCTAGAGGAGGCGATCAGGGTCGGTCGCGCCGCGACTGAGAGGCTTGCAGCTTGGTTGAGAAGCGAGTCCACGGTCTCCCACGAATTTGCGATGGCGTCGGGAGATCCTGCGAGTGTGATTGCGCTGGTATCTCGGCGTATAGCTGAAGTCATCGGGGACGGATGCGTGACTCGGCTGCTGAGCGAAGACGGTCAGTGGATTGAGCCTAGCCCAAGTTTTTATCACCCGAATCCACAGGTTCAGGCCGAGCTACAACCTCTTGTCGCTTTGACACGGCAACGTGTCGGGGATGGTCTGGCCGGACGAGCTGTCTTGGCAGGGCGTCCGGTCAAGATCAATACCATCGACGATAAGCTCGCGCGAATAGAGTCTGTCTTTCGAGATCACCTCGATCACCTGCGCATTCACAATGCGCTCGCTGTTCCACTGGTCGCGCGCGGGAGAACGATCGGAGTGCTGAGCTTGTTCAGAACCACGACAGAAACCCCATATAGCGACGAGGAGGTGCAACTCGTCAACTCGCTCGCAATCCGTGCGGCACTTGCAATTGACAACGCCACTCTAGTTACCACTCTCGAGATGAGAGTCACGGAGCGAACGCAGGCACTCGAGCTTGCGAATCAGGAACTCGAGTCATTCAGCTATACGGTCTCTCACGATCTGCGCGCTCCACTTCGCGCCATCGATGGTTTTGGTCGCGCACTCACCGAAGACTACGGGCAGCTACTCGATAGTTCCGGGCGGCACTATCTATCCCGCATCCAAGCGGGAAGCTCACGGATGGCCGCTCTGATCGAGTCTCTACTCGACCTCGCGAAGATCAAGCGCACGCCGCTGAAACCCTCGACGGTCAATCTTTCGGAGATTGCTTCGGAGATCCTGGACGAGCTTCGTCGTGCCGAGCCGAACAGAGACGTGGATTGCGTCGTGTCACCTGAGCTCGTCGTTCGAGGCGACCCGCGCCTCCTACGTGTCGTTCTTCAGAACCTCGTAGGCAATGCATGGAAGTTCACGGCGAGATCCGCATCACAACGTATCGAGCTTGGGCGAGAACCGGACGGGACGATTTTCGTGAAGGATTCAGGGGCCGGTTTCGACATGGCCCTCGCGAAGGAGTTGTTTCGACCGTTCCAGCGATTGCACGCTGAATCTGAATTCGAGGGCACAGGTATCGGACTTGCGACCGTTCAGCGGATCATCGCACACCACGGAGGCAAGTTGCGGGCGGTGTCGGAACCGGGGCGAGGAGCGACGTTCTTGTTCAAGCTCCCCGAGTAGCAGCCGAAACCGCACTCAGGCCGATTCGCTATCATCGAGGGCCATGCCGCTCATGACGGCTGTTCGTCGCTTAGAGTAGGGAGATGGTGATCCTCGAATACCTACTGTCGTGGACTTGGAAGATGATCGTTCTGGTCCCGGTCGCCCTGCTGTTCTTTCGTGTGATTCCCACGGGCGCCGTCCTTTTAATCGGTGCCCATGCACTTCTCCTAGTCGCCGGGGCGTGCTGCGTACTCGCATTCGATCCGGTCAATCTACGACGCCAGTTAGGACGCGACTAATCGATTCGGCGATCGCGACGAGCGCGTCGATCCGTTCCGAGCCACGGCGACCACGCATGGCCGCGAAACGTTCGAGCGCGAGCTCCACTCGTCGCGAGGACCTCCGGGCCGGGTCTCAGCGAACTCGACATGAACTCGTGGCGGATGGCCTTGCTCGTTTTCGGAGGCATGTTCGTGCTTCGGGGAAGGGGTTCAGCCTCGAATCCGATGGTTTCTGCGCGTTCGAATGGCCGAGCAGGTGAGTGCGGGTCTGGACGAACCAATCGCCCGAGCGCTCTTGTTGCCGCTTTGCCGGTCGATAGCCACGCACGTCGAACCGAACGCATCGAACACCACGACACAGGTGGGGCGAACGAGTGCATGATGCTCGGGTGGCACGGTACATCAACCACGACACGCGTCTGGTGTGGGAGATAGAGCTGGCGGGAAATGTCGTCACGACGACGGTTGGCGACGAAACACTGACAAAGAAGCTAGGCTCCGCGTCGCGTGCCCAGGCGATGTACGACACCGCGATCGCACAGATCGTCGAGCTCGGCTTCGTCCCCGATGGTGCACCGGCACCCGAGCGCAGGGTCGTGAAAGAGCCCGTCGCCCGGCTGCGCAATCCGGTACTCGAAGCCGAGATCCTCGCGAACATCGACGACCCCAATCCGTATGGCGTCTACGCGGATTGGTTGAGCGAACAGGGTGATTGGCACGGCGAGCTGATCGCGATGCAGTTGAAGGGCAGGCAAGCGCTGATCGCCGATCATCGCGACGAGCTATTCGGCGATCTGAGCGAGCTGTCAGCGCGGCGGTTGGCGGTGACGTGGAGATACGGCTTCATCGATCGGCTGCGCGTCGAAAAATTGGCCGACTCCGAGGACGATGACGAGCGTACGTTGGCCGAATTGATCAGTGCGGTGCTCGCGCTACCGATCGGCGCATTCGTGCGCGAGCTGTCGGTCGGGCTCGGGGATGGCGTCGAAGATGGTCGGTGCCACTGGGCCGACATCTGGGAAGTACTCGCGCCGGGGACGTGTTTGAAGAAGATCTTTGTTGGCGAATGGGACGAGTTCGAAGTGTCGTGGACGGACGCGGGCGACATCAGTCCGGTGTGGAAACTACCCGCACTCGAATCGCTGACGATTCGCGCCGGCGCGCTCGAGATCAAAAACGTCACGAGCCCGACCTTGAGAGAGCTTACGATCATCACCGGCGGCAATTCTGCCGAGAATCTCCGAGCGCTCGCAGCCGCGCCGTCGACATGCCCGGCGTTGCGCAAGCTGCATGTCTATTGCGGCTCTCAGTACTACAACGCGACCGGCGGCATCGAAGACCTGCTACCGCTGTTCGAGGCGACGACGATCCTTGATCTCGGTGTTCAGAACTGCGAGTGGACGGATAGCGTGTGCGCGACGATCGGCACGCGCCCGATTGCCGCTGTGATCACGAATCTTGACCTGTCGCTGGGCACGATGACTGGTTCGGGCGTCGCGTCGCTTGTCGCAGCGAGGAGAGCGTTTCGCAGTTTGCAGCGGATCGACGTCAGCCAGAACTACCTGACGGCTGCCGATCTCATCGAGCTGCAGAAACTCGGCTGCACGATCGTCGGCGACGGGCAGAAGTCGGGCGACGAGCGTTACGTCACGCTCGGCGAGTGAATGGAGCGGCGGTGAATGGAGCGGTGAGTGAATGGAGCGGTGAGTGAAGAGTCCAGGTCGTCCGAGTCGCTGTATTGTGGGTATGTGGTGTGGTGACGACCCGGACGACCTGTATTGATATCGTTCGGCCGTATTCTAAAAGATTTGAGAGCGCCCTCGACAGAAACCAACCATCGGTTGTTGGCGGGAGCGATGCCTAATCGGCCTCGTTCAGCTTGTTCGGGTCGCATCTGCAAATCGCTTCAGCGCCGCTCTTGAACTCATTCATGGGTCGAGCTTAAGCACCGACATCTTCCTCTCCGAGAAATGTCAGCAAATTCACCAGGGACCATGCGTCCTCGAGCTTCTGGTTAAGATCGACCCCTAAGTTCTCCTTACCCGAACATTCGATGCCAAGCTAGGCGCGATGACGGACGGTGCGAAGGCTGGGTTGTGGTTTTTCGAGAGCATCGACCGCGTGAATCGAGCCATCCTCCAAACACGCGATCTGGAAACGATGATGTCGTCGGTGCTCGAAATCGTTCTCGACATCTTCGGTGCAGACCGATCGTGGCTGATCACACCACCCCGCGACGCGACCTCGGACTTGCAAATCGTGGAGCAAGCCCGCCGGGAATGGCCGGGACTCTCGACGACCGGCGCTCGGCTTCCGAACCCCAGCCTGATTCTCGATCTGCATCGAGCACTTCTCGCGTCATCCGGACCAAGGGTCTACAGCGAGAGCGAGCTACTCACGACAGGCCTCAGACACGTCATGCACGTACGGTCGATGATGGCGATGGCCATCTTCCCTTCGGGCTTGCCCGCATACGCGTTCGGACTCCACCAATGTTCTCGAGCTCGCGAGTGGACACACGACGAGTTGGAGCTGTTCAGCGAAATCGGACAACGGCTCGCCGAGGCTCTAGGAACGCTCGTGCTCATGCACGAGCTTCGCGTAAGCGAAAATCGGCTTGCGGCCGCAGAAACGCTCGCGCAGATCGGCTGCTGGGAGATCGACCTCGCCACTAACCGGGTCACGTTCTCCGCGGAGGCTCGCAGGATCTTCGGCTACGGGCCGGACGTGATTTCGACATCCGGCGAAGATCTACGCAATCAGATCCACCCCGACGATTACCAGCGCATTGTTGCAGGAACGCGCGAGGCGCTGCTGTCAGGACGCATCATCGACGAAGAAGCACGTGTGATCCGTCCTGACGGCGAGACGCGAATCATTCACTCTCGTCTTCACTTGATCACGCACGCCGACGGAAAGCCCCGCGCATTCTTCGCAACGTCCCAGGACGTGACCAAACGCCGGATGGAAGAGACAAGCATTCGCGAAACCGAAGTTCGGTTCCGGACATTCGTCGATCACGCGACCGACACCCTGCTTCTGCTCGATCGCCAAGCACGGATCATTGATGTCAATCGCCACGCTTGCGACACCCTTGGTTACACGCGCGAAGAACTTCTTGGACAGTCACCCGGGTTGTTCGATCCGAACAGCACGCCGGAGTTTCTCAAATCATTGGGCGCCCGGCTCGACTCCGAGCCGATGGTTACCTTCGAGTCGGAACTGCGTCGAAAGGACGGCTCCACGTTCCCGGTCGAGGTGCGCATGCGTGCGTTCTCCGACGGCGAGCGGCGGTTCGTGGCTCTGGCTCGAGACATCACCGACCAGAAGCGTGGTGAAGCGAATCTCCGCGCCAGAGAGGAAAGGTTCCGGCATATGATCGAACATGCTTCGGATCTGATCTCGGTGATCGATCGCGACTGGAATTTTCATTTTCAAAGTCCCGCGATCAAGAGGATGCTCGGCCTCGATCCAGAACAGACGATCGGCAAATTCTGTTTAGACTTCGTACATCCCGATGACATCGCTCCGAAGAGTGCCGCCCTGAAAGAGGCCTTCGCGAAGCTAGGGCAACTCGTGACGTTCGAGCAACGCGTGCGGCACGCCAATGGTGAGTGGCGCACGTTTCAGACGAAGGCGCAGATGCTTCCGGACGAGAGCGGATTGGTACTCAACTCACGCGACTTGACGGAGGCGCGACTGCTCGAGGAACAACTTCGCCAGGCGCAGAAGATGGACGCGGTCGGTCAGCTCGCCGGCGGCGTAGCGCACGACTTCAACAACATTCTAGCGGCGATTCTAATGCAGACCGAGCTTTCGATACGCCATGGCCTTCCGGCGGACGTGAAGGAAAATCTCGACCAGATCAAGATGGCCGCGGAACGCGCGGCCGAGCTAACTCGTCAGCTGCTGATGTTTAGTCGACGCCAGATCATGCAACCTCGTGACATCGACCTCAACGCGCAGATCGCAAATCTCGGCAAGATGCTCCAACGGCTCCTCGGCGAACACATCGAGCTCGAGCTCGGTCTCGAAAGCCAACCCACCATGGCGCGGGTCGACCCCGGGATGTTGGACCAGCTCCTGATGAACCTTGCTATCAATGGTCGAGATGCGATGCCCGACGGCGGTCGGCTCGAGATTCGGCTCCGCGCAGACGCCGAAGAGTTTTCGATTCAAGTTTCAGATACCGGCGTCGGGATTCCGCAAGAGATCCTTCCGCGCATCTTCGAGCCGTTCTTCACGACGAAGGAGGCAGGAAAGGGCACCGGTTTGGGTCTAGCCACGGTTTTCGGAATCGTCCAGCAACACAAGGGCACGATCCGAGTCATCAGCGAGCCAGGAGCGGGAGCCACGTTCGAGGTGCGCATTCCACGGGGCTCGACGGGACGTCCAACAGAAGTCGCGCCAGCCACATCCACCACGGCGAAGAACGAGCTGATCCTCGTCGTGGAGGATGATCCGACTCTACGGCGAACGACTCGAAGAACCCTAGAGCGTGCTGGATACAGAGCCGTCGAAGCATCGAACGGATTGGACGCAATCGGCCTGTGGGAGTCGCTCGAGGAGAAGCCGCATCTCCTGCTCACCGATCTGGTAATGCCCGGAATGCCGGGGCGTGGCCTGGCGAATGCCTTCGCGCGCGAAGTCCAGAGCTGCGCGTCTTGTTCACAAGTGGCTATTCGCCAGAGATCGCAGGCAGAGAGGTCGCTCTTGACGACTTCGTGCAGAAGCCAGCAGCTACCAACGAGCTGTTGAAGGCCGTCCGAAACGCGCTTGACAAGCCGTCACGATGAGCCTGAGGTCACAGTGAAACTTTGCGTGCGAGCTCGCGGTCAGAGTTGGGCTGCTCGAACCGTAAGTGTAAGGATGTTCCTGGTGTCTCATCGTTCAATCCTAGGAACACAAGCCTCTGCTAATATCATTGCGTCGTGACGTAGAGCGGCACGAAGACGCCGACCCTTCCTGTGCCGTAGTTCAAGTCGCGTTTAGGTAAGGCATTGGTCGTGAGCGCTTGTGTCGCCGAACCGCGATGGACGGAGACGAACGGCTGAGGGAAGGCTAGGTCGAAGCCGCTCGAGCTCCCAATGTACGTCACGCTCGAATCCGTGGATGAAAGAATCGTTGTCGTTTGTACGCCAGCGGTTCCGCCGAGCACTTCCAGACGACAACCATTTTGGACGTCGAATTGTGCGCCGCGCTCCGACTTCACTCCCAGAACCCACATCGTCGATCCATCACAGACGACCGGAGTGCTTCCTGCCTCGTCATCGATCGATCGCGCGATGATCTTCAGGCCCGGCTGATGTCCCACGCTCGCGGTGGGCCCGATCGTGTCGTTGATGAGAAGCGTTAACGGCGTGAGTGACGTTGCCACCGAGTAGATGCCGTGCGCGACGAAGTTCGTCGCGATCGGGCGTGCCGCCGCAAAGACCGGTCGGATGCCCGATCCGCCATCCTCGAAGATGACAGGGTCAGTCGAGTCCTCCGCGACCCGAAACGTTCCAGCGTTGTAGTGAAAGGCGAATATCAAACGCTTGACGCTCTTGGGCACTGTGACAGTCCCAATATTGTAGTGAGCCGACGGAAAGTAGATGGTGGACTTTCCAGACGAGAGAGCCATCTGAACCGCGGACGTGTCGGAATCGGTGCCGTTGGCTGGTGCGCCAAAGTCATCCGGCGACGCCCAGTCGGAGAGAGGTGGTAAGGCGAGCTCGGGCATCTCCACGATCGGGAGATCGAGAGAACTGGTCATCGTGGTGGCGCCCGGTCCGACGATGGTCGATCCTGTGTGGTACTCGGTAATCGAGCCCGCAGGCACCAGCTCGGTGAGACCCGACCTAACCGCAGAACCGTAGCTCATCACGGTCGTGTTACGGATGAAGAGCTGACCCGGCCCGTCGATCGCGCTGTTGCCAGCCGACCCCGCAAGCAGGTGTGAGTCGAGCATCACGACGTGCGCTGACGCGGTACCTAGTTTTACGGCCGGAACGGAGTTGACGCTGTAGAGATCACGAATGGACGTGCTGGCGCGCGTGACGCTCATACCCGCGACGCGTTGATGCAATACCGTGACGTGCTCGAATACGGGGTGGGTCGCCAGCTCGTCCAGGCTGACGTCGATCCCGCGGTCGAATCCGTCGACGGTGATGTCGGCGTAGTAGCCGACCGTAGGCGCGACGGCGAGTCGGATGCCCGCAACGCCCGTGCCGTCCTCGGACTCGACGGTGACGTTCCGAATCTCGGCTTGGTTCGCGCCCATGAAATCGAGGCCGACCGCGCCGTGGTTGCCGCTACCCGTATTCACGGTGATGTTTCGAAACAGGTTGTGCGCGACGCGGTTGTTGAACGTCCCCTTCGCGTACGATACGACCGCTGTTGGTCTGGAAGCATCGGTGAATCCGCTTGCCGAATCCTTGAGGCGAAGCACCGTATGCTCCCGACTCTCGCCGATGAATCTAATTTGAGTAAGGTGCTCGAACTGATTGTCGCCTGATCCGAGGGAACCAGTTCGCACGGGTGTAGAGTAGATGATGGGTTTCGTAAGCAGGTACGTTCCGTTGGGAACATAGATCACGAACGAGCTGTCATTCGCATTGTTCGGCCCGGCTACCGTCCAGCCCCCCAGATCCTCTTGTGCGAGGACAAAGTCGTACGCCGCGATGAAGGCATCGCTATCGTCCGTCGTGCCATCCCCTTTCGCGTTGTAGGGAGGCTTCGTGATATCGAGGAAATTGCCCCCGCCGTTTTGATGTCGAAACATTCGCGGCGGATACAGGAAGCGTGTACTCGGATGGCGGTCACCGAAGGTTCCCACGAGAATGCCGCCGTCAGCACTCGCATCGCTGACGATCGAGTCGAAAGTGGCAAGGGTGGCATCCGTACCTGCGAGGTTCCGATCGTCGCACCCGCCGAGTACGACCACCAAGGTGATTGCCGACCACTGACCCAAAGCACGCAAGGCCATAGACACGATCCTTTCTCTCTGCTCGTGACTGCTCGCCGAGGAAGTTCAGCAACAGGCCGCGACGCCATACGTCTGGCTGTCGATCCGTGCGTCCCGTTCCAACGGCGAGACTGCAACGGTCGTGCCCCTCGAGAAGCTGCACCAGCGAACAAAAACGGTCGCATGGGGGTGGTTGCGCCAACGTTGTGTTGGGTTTGCCCGACAATTCGGGTCCCATCCTGAGTAACGCTATCGCCAACCGCCGCGATCTGAAGGAAATTTTGACTGCGTGGACTGCTGCGGACGTGGAGGGATCCGCACGGCGAGTCAACTCTCGAACGCCCTCGACGAGCTCGACCGCGCTCTCTTCACGGCGCTCGACTCCACAACACCACTCGATCGGTATATGTACACGGCGGGTTCCCTGTGGACGCTTCGCCGCGTCGACGAACGTGAACTCTCGGCGCACCGACATGCCGACGGTCACGGATACGCGATTATGCGATGTGCGAGCATGACTGCGCTACGAGCTTGCTCGCGTTCCTCATCATCGGAGCTCATCGAGCACTCGTCGCAACGTGCGAGCGTTGTTTGTTGAACGTTCGAGCACGGTCGTGACGCGACGGCTTTCGATTCACGTGGTCTTTGTTCGACCCGATCGTCCCGATCTCGTTGCGGCTGATGCCTTGCTTGCGCAAACGCGCAGCGAATGCTGTCGCGTGCGGCGTGCTCTTGTGAGCGTATGTTCTGAGGCATGAGACACAAACTGCGCGTCTGGCGTGTGAAGCTGCCGAGATAGAAGCCATGACACGCCTCGCTCCAATTTTCTTCGTCACTGTGTGGAGCTGTTCCAAATCGGATCCGCGTGCGACCGCCAAACCTATAACCGGCAATGCTACGTGCGTCGTTGGCGAGTACCAATTGGTCAACTTGAACCAGACGTTTCGCGTCGCGTTGAGCGCGGATGGCGCTGGCAAGAACTTCCTCGACGACAAGCTTCAAGACGAATTCACGTGGTGGCCCACTAAAGAACACCATTTCGCGATGGTCCATATCGGTGTTCGCTACGAAGAAGAATACCGCTATGACTGCAAGGCGGGCACGATCTCCATGGGGCCGGCGATCTGGCAGAAGAAGTGATGCCGTTGCTCACCTGATCCCGAAACCTGGTGCGTGAACACTGTGAGTTACGGCCCGCGAACCTCCACGCGGCCTGTCAGCTCGCCGAGATGTTCCACGTCTCTCTGGTCGTCGCGCCATACGCAAAGGAGTGGCCTGGGCTCTCGCCCCACTATGAAGCAAGACGCGGACACGTCGACGGCGAGACGCTAGCCTCACTTGGATGACTGACATCGACGCCTCCGCAGAAGGAGCTTAACCAGTCGTCGCAATCGAGCCGAGAGCCGGACTTACACTTTCTCCACGTTTTCTACTGTTGATGTTCACCGATTGAAAGTCTGTCTTGGAGTGCGCGGGCCACGCATTCACGAAGCCGTTGGCAGCGGAGCTAGCCGTGGCTGGTGAAGTCGCCGACATTTAGCTACCGGAACGAATCGCAGACGCAAAACGTTTGGCAAAATCGTTGCTCGAATTCGGCGCGATTTTTCGTCGCGCGAATGGGCGTCAACCGCCGTCGCTTGCGCGCAAGAAAGCCGAAAACGTGCTGCCACGTGGCTGCCACGAGTAGCGAGAACAGCGGGGAACTGAGGGGAAGAACTCGAACAGCGTTTGCGCGCAAGTCTTGGTAGTCATGGCAAGATCGCGAATCGTTGGTTGATTTCGATCTGCGCGCCCAAGGTTCGAGTCCTTCTGCCCTCACCAAAATCGACGAATAGCCTACGCGCCGCCTATGGCAGGCGCTGGGTGCGTTCGGCTCAATCCAACGACGGCCTGCGAAACCCGTGGATGCACCAGTGGGCCGGCTGGTCGATCTGGCGAAGCGGATCGAACATCGCCTCTCGCATGCCCTGGCCGTGATCGATGGGGCTCTCGAGCCAGATCCGCACGTCGCGGTCGAGCTGGTCGAGGATCTCGTCCTCCCCACGCGCCGGGAGTCGTAACAGGTAGCGCTCGATCGCGCGTGCGTGGATCGTGTGGCCCGGCGCGAGCGCGGTGAACAGGTCGTGAAGTTGTGTCGGCATCTCGTCGATGCGTGGCGCGGGCAATTCCAGCGTGCGCATCGCGAGCCGCGACGTGATGTCCGGCGGGAGCTGCGCGAGTCGATCGCGAGTCGCGGCCACCGTGACGATCCGGAGATCCGTTTCCTGGAGCTCGCGCAGCATGGTGACGTCGCGAGGCTGGAGCGTGGCGTCGCCGAGATCGAAGATCAGCGTTCGCGGACGCGACACCGCGGCGAGGCTTGCCTCGAGCGTGCCACGCCAAGCTTCCCAAACCGCCGCTTCGCCACCGAACGCCGCCGCATACGAACGCGCGAGCTGGATTCCGACGTGGCGGGACCCCAAGAGCACGACGTTGTCGCCGTCGATCGCGCCCTGGTCGAGCGATCGGCAGGTCGCGTCGAGCGTGGCGCCGACGACGAGGCTGCCTCGACGCGAGATCGGGATGTGCTCGTAGTTCCGGACGTCCGAGACCACGACGATCAACGTGCGCCCGGCACGCACGAGCGCGGCTTGGTTGCGATGCGCCGGCTGGACGAGCTCGATGCCGTCGAGGACCGTGCCGTTGCGGCTCCCGAGATCTTCGATCTCCACACCGCCATTCGTGATCGTCACGCGCGCATGAGACCGACTGATCCGGCTGTCGTCGGTAGGCTCGACGAGCTCGCGCCCGAGCACCAAGCCTCGGTCGGGCGAGATCCGATGCGTGTCGAGACGTGGTCGCGTCCCCGACCACACGACGACCACGCCTGGCACGACCATCGCTCGAGTCTAGCGGCTTTTTTTCATGGACTTCACGAGGTCGTCGACGTGGCAGTTGGCGAGGCCGGCCTCGGTCGGTGCGATCAACATCACATCGACCCGGTTCCCGCCGACCTCGAACACGAACAGCGCGCGATAGACCCGCGTGCCGTTGCTGGCCTCGGTCGTCATCGAGCCGCCGACCGTGAAGACGAGGCCGCTCGGGGTCTGCGCGGCGTCCGGCGAGGGTGAGGCATCGGCCGTGCGGCCATTCAGCATCACGTCCTTCCAGTCAGCGGCGAAGTCGCGTTTCGGATCGCCCGTGCTCGCGACGCCGGCGAACACGACGGTCATGCACTGCAGCTGATCGCCGGACGCGTCGGTGAACGTGATCGTCGAGCCGCCGCGTTGCACGGTCCCCGCTGGTGTCGCGAACGCGACTGCATCGAACACGGTCTCGTTCGAGTTGGTCACGGTTGGTGGTGGCGTCGTTGGCGCAGACGCTGGCTCGGCGGCGGCGATCGCGCCCGTGCGTCGCGACCACACTTGATACGCGATGATCGCGCGCGAATTGTCCTTGTGCAGATCGCCGTTCACGACCGGCGTGATCACGTGCTTCACCGTGCGGCCGTCTTTGTAGTGCATGACGATCGAGTAATCGCGAAGCTCGTACGTGCCACTTCCCGGTGCCGTCGGGCCCGAGGTCTTGCACGGCACGTCGAACCCACCGCGATCTTCGAACGCGCCGTCCTTGGTGAACGTGACGAGCGGTTGGCAACCGGGCCGAGCGAGCAACGGATCTTCGGGATCCGAGTACCAGGTGTACGTGCCGTCGAGGACGGCGCCGTTGATGTCCTTCGCCCGATACAACCGCGCTTTTTCCGTCTCGAGGCGATCGTTCACGTACTTCATCTTCGTCTCGTGGCCCCACTTGTACGTGAGGGTCCAGCCATCGCCATCGCGCTTGTACGTGCCCGGCTCGCCACCGATCGAGGGATTCGTGCCGAGCTCGCGCTCGTAGGCCGCCTGATCGAAATCCGCGAGGCCCATCGACGGCAGGCGCTTGTTGAAGCGGCCATCGGGCCAAAACGCGAACGCGCGGACGCGCATCTCGTCGTGAAAATGGTTCGGGTCGTAGATCGTATCGGCGTCGATGCCGACCCAAACCCCGACGGGAACATCACCGACGAATTGCTTCGATGCGCTTGGCGTCCCCGATGACGAGTTACACGCGACGAGGACTAGCAACCACGGACGCATGAGCGCATTAGCGCATCGATCATGCGACGGTGCCTCGAGATTCGAGTTTACGTTTACATCGCGATACGAGGCGTGGATCTCCGTCGATGTCGTCGCGGCAGTTGCGTCACTCTTTGACGCCCAGGTCCTTCGACGTCGCGGTCCACGTGCTCGTCGCGTGCGTCAGGAACGCCGCCGGCCACTTCGCCTTGTCCGGATCGGGCGTGAACTTGCCACCGATCACGCCATCGCCCGGATCGACCGTGGTCTCGCCGCGGAGGATGTACTTGGTCCCGTTCTCGAGCACGAGCAGCTTGTACGTCGACGGGCTCACGTCGCTCTTGCACGACAGCTCGTACGCGAACGTGACTTCGGCGATGCCGTTCTTGTCGAGATCCGTGACCGAGAATGCGGCATCGTGAAACCGCGCGTTGTTGTCGCCCATCTCGCACTTCTCGACGAAGTCGCGCACGGGCAGGAGGTTGCGCGGCGAGCCTTTCGCCGGCACGACCCAATCCTCGACGTACAACGCGTTCTGTTGGGTCTTGACCGCCTGCGCGCGCGAGATGCCGCCGAACACGATGTAGTTCGTGCCGTTCTTGTCGTCGAACTTCACGGCGCTGATGAAGTCACCGCGGAACGTGACACCCGCCGGGAGCTCTTTGGCTTTCACCGGCGTGGTGTCGATCTTCTTTCCGTCCGCCGATGCGGTGCCGACGAGGAGCGCGATCGTGAGCCACTTGGTTCCCATCACGATCGCGAGCCTAACACTCTCAGTCGTCGAAGTATCCGAGCGGCCCGACGGTCACGCCGGTCGCCGCTCCCGCCGGCCATGTTCCCTTTAGATCAGCACCGTTCATGTCCCAGACGGTGAGCGCCGAGCCGACCTTGGACTGCCAAAGGATATCGGAGGTGCCGTTACCGTCGAAGTCGATGATCCCGCGGAACGCGTCCTTGGTGTTGCTGACCAAGGCCGCGCCACCGTACGACGGGGTGTTGTTGAGTCCGAGCATCTTCCACACGAACACGTAGCCATTCGGATCGCGCCACAGGATGTCGGGGAAGCCATCTCGGAAGAAGTCACCGACGCCGAGGAACTCGTGATTCGCGACATCGAATGCCATTCCGAACGTGACGGGGTGAACCGTCACGGCGTTCCCGTTCTCCGACTTGAGGTACCAGAACGTCAACTGGCCCGTCGTGGTGTTGCGGAACAACAGGTCGTCGAAGCCATCGTTGTCGAAGTCTGCGATCGCGATCAGCGTCGACGACACTGGTGCTTCGGCAAGGATCTGCGATGCCAGGAACTGGTTGTTGTTGATGATCCAGATCGACATCGGCCCACCACAATCGGTGCCCGTGTTGCATTGCTCCCACAGGATGTCTTTTTTCTGGCCGCCAAAGAACGAACCGACGCCCTTCAGCTTGTAGTCGGTCGTGCGTCCGGGCAGATCGATCTTCTGGAGGATCGCTTGATAGCGCATCGCCCAGATCTTCAGGTTGCCGGTCACGCTATCGCGCCACAGGAGATCGTCGATGCCATCGCTGTCGAAGTCGCCTTTGCCCGCGATCGTCCAGTTGGTCGCCTCCGACCCGAGGCTCACGTTCGTAACCGTGTGGTTCAGGTTGGCGTAGTTGGCGGTGACCGCGCCGGCTGCATTGCGTAGCGGGATATCACCGCGCGCACAACCCTCGGCCGGCCTGCCACCGACGCCGACGGCGAACCAGCCGCAGCCGACCGCCGTCTTGACGTTCGCGATCCATCCCGTCGAGGCTTGCTCCATTCCCGTGCGCCAGTCGAGATAGTCGGAATCCGAGGACAGGTAATCGCGATCCGCTTGGTACGTGAGGTTCGCGGCCATCTCGTAACCGACGCCCGGTGACGTGACCGGGAACAGGCCCTGCGGGTGCGGACCGCCGCGCGCGATCAGACAGATCGCGAGGTCGCCGATGCCCGCGACGTGATGAACGTCTTCACCGGCATCGTCGATCGAGTTCTGGAGCTGCGAGTACGGACACGCGTGGTTCGTGTGGTCGGTGCAATAGCTGTAGGTCCCGGCGCTGTTGCGCTCGAGCTGTGGATTGCACATGTTTCGGATGTAACTCGTATCGAACGCTTCCTCGCCCTCGCGATACGTTTTCGCGTTGTCGCGAAGGACACCGAGCCCTTGCCCTTCGCCATACCAGAACGACTCGATCCAGTTGCCCATGATGTCGGAGATCGCTTCGTCCATGCCGCCGGACTCGCCGCCGGAGTCGAGGTCCGATGTGTGATGCGTGACGCCGTGGGTGAACTCGTGCCCGACGATATCCAGTCGCGTCATGTCATGGCAGGCGCCACTGCCGCCGCCGAACGCGATGTGGTCGTTGCCGAACGTGGACCAGGCGAATTCCGCATTGCACGTCGGGTTGTTGTTGTCGCCCCAATGCACGCTCGTCGTGATCGGGTCGCCGTCGTTGTTCCACGAGTCGAGTAGCCACGCGAAGTAGTAGATGTCGTAGACGATGCCGGTGTCGGCGTACGCGGTGTTCACGATCGGATCGGCCGAGGTCGGATCACCTTCGAACCGCATCTTCGTGCCCGGTAGGTTGTCCGTGTTGTTCGCCGAGTAGATCTTGCGATTCTTCGCCGACCGGACCTGTTCGTTGGTGCGGACGATCGCGCCGGTGCCGGCATCGACGTACACGAGCTTGGCCGTAGCCTGAACCTCGTAGGCCACGTGGAACACGTGATCCTTACCGAGCACGTAGACGAGCCGTGGTGAGCCCGTTGCTTGGTCGACGATCGAGAGCGCTCGCGCTTCACCGATCGGTGCGTCCGGAATCGCTGGGAGATCGCCGCGCGCGGTCCCGTTGACGCCTTCGATCGTGCCTTGGGCGCCGACATGGACGATCAGGTCGCCACCGAGCACGTCCAGGCCGTCGTGGGTTTGGCGATAGTGCACGTGGCGGCGACCTCGGTCGTCGGTGCTCATGCGCTGCAGCGCGAGCTCGCTGGCGGTGAGCGAGAACGGTGCGACGACCTTGTCGAGCGCGCTACGCAATTGCAGATCGGCAGCCGCCGCGTCGTCGGGAAGCGGCGCGATCGTACCGAGCTCGCCGGTGATCCAGCGCGGCGTGCCATCGGCATTGCTACGCAGGATCGTCGCATTGGGAAGTTGCGCCATCGCGTCGGCGAGCGAGACGTGCGCGATGGGCGGTTGATCGACCGCCTGGCAGGCTCCGAGCGCTGCCGTGAACAGAATGAGTTTGAACATGGCGGCGCGTCGAGCGAGAACCGCGCCAACGCGAAATCGTGATTTTTACGAACGTTCGCACGCGTGCAGGTACACCGCCGGTGCACCGCTGGTGCAGCTACAGCGAACGCCACGAGCTGGCGGCGGCCATCACGTCCGCGACCATTTCCTCGACGGGAACCGCGACCGTCGAGACGAACCCGATCGTCCACACCAAGCCATTCGGCGCGAGGAACCAGCGCCACACGCTGCGTGCGCGGCCGACGCCGGTCGCGTTCGCGTCACCTTCGCCGAGGAACGTGATGCCGGTGCCATCGATCGCGATCGTCTCGAGCTTCGTGTTCGTAAGGCCTTCGAGCATCTGCGGCATGTAGTTGCGCGCGAAGCTCGCCAGCCGCCGTTGCGTGGCGAGTGCGCGGATTCGTTCGGCCGTCTTGATCACGATCAGCTGATCCACGCCGTCCGTGCCCGCGAACGAGGCACGGTTGAGCTCGACGCTGCACTCGCCGTCGCGCGTGTTCGTGTCACCGACGGCGAATCGCTCGGGCACGGTTAGCGCACAGCCGAGCGCGGCGAGCTCTGGATCGCGTGACGTACCGCGAAACGGCTTTGCGACGAGGAGATGATCGACGTGCCAGGTCTTCACGCTGCGCGCACGAGACAGCGGATGCTGCTTGAACGTCTCGTCGTGAACCGGAGCGTCGAAGTCGGCTTGCGAGAGCGTGGGCCGGCCATCGTCGGTCGTCGACTTGATGCTGAGGATGGTCTCGCGGTAGCCGGTCGCCGACAGTTCGCGCGCGAGCCAGCGTGCTTCGAACAGCCCATCTTCGACAGGGACCAGCGTGTGGCCCATGACCAGCTCGCGTGCCGGCTGGTACTGCATGCGATGCAACACGGTCAGTGCGGGCTTGCGATGGACTTCGTGACGCTCGATCTCGATCACCGGATCCCACGCCGGATCGTCCGTGCGCCGGCGCGCCATCGGCGTTGGCTCCGACCCGACATCCTCGTCGTACATCAGGTCGAACAGGAGGCGCGTGTGGCGCTTGATGTCCCGCTCGAGCGAGCCGGCGTGCTCCGACGCGAGATCGAGATAGATGCCGGGAAAAAAGAAGAACCAGAAGATGACGCCTTTGTCCGCATCGACGAACTGGACGTTGCGGTCCGAGAGATCCGGCGATGGCGTCAGGTTCGTCGGGACTTTCAGCTCGAACCCCAACCGACCCGACTGCAGCTGTTCGAGCAGACCCACGCGATTACTGCGCGGGCGCGGGAGCCGGTGCCGCCGGCTCGGGAGCCGGGGCGGGTGCCGGTGCCGGAGCCGGAGCCGGTGCTGCCGCTCCACCTGCCGCCGCGGGACCTGCGAATTGCGCGAGCGCGTCGTGGATCTTCGTTTGGAGGCCGACGACCTTGCCGTGGACCCAACCCGGCAGCGCCGGATCTTCCGGATCCATCGTCTCGGGCAGCGACGATAGGCCATGCTTGCGATGGATTTGCGGCGACACGACAACCGTCGACCCATCGCCTTGCGGCTTGATGTCGATGTTGAACGCGAGGTTGATGCTGTCTTCTTGCAGGCGCGCGATGTTGTTGCCCGTCGTCGTGTCCGTCTGGCCGTCCGGCGTGTACCAGACCCCATCGGTCTCGATGTGCGTCTGACCGTCGTCCTTCACGATCTTGTAGTGCTCGCCTTCGGTCGTGCTCTTCGCCGTCGAGAACAGCGTCGCGGGCGGCGCGTGATAGAGCGTGTCGCGACCACCATTCGATCCGCCACCACATGCGGCCAACACCACGAACGCAAGCGAGATGAGCTTCTTCATGCCCGGAGCCTACACCCGTGGATCCGCGAGATTCATTAACGTGGTTTAAGAACCACGATGCACGGCTTCGAGGTTATTGCCGTCGGGATCCTTCACGAACGCCGCGTAGTAATTCGGCGGATAGCCACCCGTCCGGACACCGGGCTTGCCGTTGTCGGTGCCACCATGTGCCAGACCAGCGACGTGAAAGGCGTCGACGGCGGTGCGATCGGGTGCACGAAACGCCGTGTGGTAGTGCTGGCCTGCGGGATGGAAGCGATCGATCCAGAAGATCGGGTGATCGACGCCGTAGCCGATACCGCCGTCGATCTCGGCGACGCGACGCAGCCCGAGCGGAGCGAGTGCCGCATCGTAAAACGCGGCCGACCGAGCGAGATCCGCGACGCCAATGCCCGTGTGATCGATCATTACAGAGCTGGATTCTTAGCAGACCAGTGAAGCATCGCGCAGCGATTCGAGCGGACGTCGTCGAGCGCTTCGAGCAGGCTCGTCTTTTGGCGATGCCATTCCGCGAACAACTGGCGGCACATGAACGCTGCCCGATCCGCATAGTCCTGCTCGACGATATCGCGCACGGCGTCTTCGTCTGTCATGTCTAGATCGACGCCCTCGTCGGACAATTGGTTCGCGACCATGTCGAGCGCGGCGTGCTTGATCTCGTCGAGCGAGAGCTCGAACGCGGCGACGTCATCGCGATCGTTTCCGTCGAGAACGGAGATCTCGAATCCCTCGGTGCCGTAGACGTACACCGGTCCACCATCGGCATTTAGATAGTGCACGGGCCACTCGGGATCGACGAGCGGGATGCCGTACGGGACGAGCATGTCGTCGACCATGCCGTACAACCGGCCGTAGCCGACATTCGGTTCGCGCACGACGAGCTCGATGCATCGCGCGAACAACGCCTGCACCGCCTCGTTCGAGACCGTGTTCGGATCGATCGGATCGCGGTGCGTGGCATGGCGATCTCGAAACGCGATCAACGGCACGAGATCGCGATACGAGACCCACGGCTCGAGCGCGGTCCGAAATTCGCCGAGCCGATCGCGATCCGCACGAAACGCGAACGTGTGCCACTTCGTGAACGGATCGTACGAGTCCAGCATTACTTCACGGTCTGGCTATACCAGGTCGCGACGTCGGCGGCCGTCAACGCGCGATTCCAGATCACGACTTCATCGAGCTGACCGACGAACGCTTGCGCCGGTCCGTTGAGCGGCAAACATCCGATCGCGAGATCGGGCTCGACCGCAGGCGGCGTGATCGATGCTGGCTCTTGCAGCGTCTTCGACGGCGCACCATCGACGTACGTGAGCGCGCTCTGCGTGCCGCCATCGTAGACGACGGTGAACTGGTGCCACGCGTTGTTCGGATAGACCATCAGGTCATCCGGCGCGCGCTGCGTATCGATGTCGAAGTAGAGCTGATTGGCGGTGCCGGCGCCGTCGCTGTCCGCCCAGATGAACGCGGCGTACTCCGAGTTGACCGTGAAGTCCGTGCGTTTCGCGACGACACCGAAGCTGTTCGGCGAGAGTTGCGCGGGACGGATCCACGCGCTGATCGTCATTTGCGTAGCACCGCGCAACACCGGATCGTCCGGGATGGTCACGCAGCTCGTGCCACCGACGAAGTTGCCGACCGTGCCTCGCACCGGGTCTGTTGCCGAGCTCGCGTTGCCACCGGCGGTGCCGCGAAACCCGCTGCACGTATCGATCACCGCGCCCTCGCCAACCCAGCTCGCTTCGTCCATCGGGAGGTGCAGCGCGCAGCCGGTCATGATGCTCGCTTGCGTGCCGTTCGAGCCGTCGAGTTGCGATGCGGCATCGGCGTCTCCGCGCGCGGAGGGCGTGAAGTCAACCCGCCCGCAACCGCAGGCGAGAATGGCCATCACGAGCCCGTGCCACATGGGCGCAACCTACGATCCACATGCGATCCGAGCAAGCGCTCAGGTGTATTGCTGCGCGCGTGCGTCCCACGTGTACACGTTCGGGCCACCGACGAGATCCGCGAGGCCGCTCTTGATCGCGCGAAAGCCATCCGTCATCGGCAATTTCTCGACGACGCGAAGCTTCAGCGGCCGGGCATATTCGGGCAACGCGCGCACCGCGCTCGACAGCGCTTCGAGATCGAGCGTGGCTCCCGGATGCAATTGGATCGCCGCGATCGCGTGATCGCCGCTTCCGGCAACGATGCACAACGCGACACCGCCATACGCGTAGATCGCATCTTCGATCCGGATCGACGCGACATCGCCGTGCGGCGTCTTCACGATCTGGCCTTGGCGATCGACGAACCAATAATCACCCTCGGTATCGACGCGCATGAAGTCGCCGGTGACGAACCACGTATCGCCGGGTTCGAATGCATCGCGGAGGACGCGCTTCGGATCGATGTGCGCGATATCGGAGCCGGCACGCGTGAGTTGGGCGACGAGCATGCCGGGCTCGTCGAGCCGCGCGTGCAGCAGATGGCCGTGACCATCGCGCACGAAATCGTCGGCGATCTCGTCCCATGCGGCGACCACGACATGCGCGGAGCCTGGGAGTGGGCGACCGACCGATCCGATCTTGCGGCCCGCCGTGTTCGTCAGCACCGCGTTCGCTTCCGTCGATGCGTAGATCTCGAGCACGCCGACGGGCCCGAACCGCTCGACGAGGCGGCGCCAGACATCGGGCCGCATTCCGGAGCCCGCGAACAACCGCACCGGATTGTTCATCTCGCCAACGACCGGCGGTGCATCGACAAGCCGGCGACACATCTCGCCCGCGTAGTAGACGACCGAAACGCCGTAACGCCGGACTTCATCCCAGAACGTCTCGGGTGTGAACCGCGCGGCCAACGCGAGGCGTGCACCACTCGCGATCGCGCTCGCTGCCGCGACGAGTGTTCCCGAGGGATGGTGCAGCGGGAGACAGCAATAGACCGTATCGCGCGTGGTCAGCGTGGCTGCGGCGGCCGCACCGAACGCGGAGAACGCCCACCGGCGATTCGTGATCCGCGTGGCGCGATCGTTTCCGACGAAGATCATCGCCAGATCACGCGCGCGACCGGCATCCGGCTTGTACCAAGCGGGCAACGTGACGGTGGCGGGATCGATCGTTTCCATATCGATCACGCCAGCCGGGATTTCACGTGCGGGACGCCGTTCACCCGGTAGCGCGTCCCCTTGATCGCCAACTCCGCCGAGCACCATGACCTTGATCGCGACCGCCGCCCGCGTGCGAGCCGCGTTGTCCGGATCGACGATCACGACCTCCGCTTCGCCGAGCGCGAGCGACTTCGCCATCGTGTCGTCGGTCGTCTCCGGCGACAGCAGCACCGACACCGCACCCAAGCGATTGATCGCGCCGACGATCGTCAGCTGCGACGGCCGTGACTTCATCATCACGCCGACACGCATGCCCGGCTTCACGCCACACGCGACGAGGCCCCGCACGACCGCATCGACACGACGATTCGCCTCCGCGAACGTGAACGCGCGACCGCGCCACAGGAAGAACGTGCGATCGCCGATCGCCTCGGCCTGATCCGCGAGCGCCTTACCGAGGCCGATCAACGAATCGTCGGACAGGTTGCGCAGGCGATTGATCCGCGGGACCTGGAAGCGCGCGTTGTCGAGGTAGTGACCGAGATCCTCGCCGAGCACTTCCAGGCGATCCAAGGCGGCGCGCGCGGTCTTCTCCGCGATGCCCTTCGCGAGATCGATCACGGTGTCGTCGTGATCGTCGTGCTCCGCCTCGGGTTCCGGATCCGGGGCACGCGGTGCTCGCGCATCGATCGCACCTTCGGGGAGCTCGCCCTGGATCCAGGTCACGACATCCGGCCACGTGACCTTCAGCGCCGTCGAGCCGACGACCAAGCCAAAGTGGCCGGCGCGCACGATCACCTCGTACATCTTCGACACCCGCGGCGCCGCACGCCGGATGCCACGCACCGAGCTCGGACGGCCAACCTCGTCGCGCGAACCGACGAAGTACAGGGTGGGGCAGGTGATATCGGCGAGCGTGACCGTGTGGCCATCGATCACGAACCCGCCGGAGGCCATGCGGTTGCCGACGATCACCTCATCGACGAACTTGCGAAACGCGGGACCGGGCCACGCGACGAAGCCTTGGCCACCGAGGAACAAGCGCTTCGCCTCGCGCTTCTCGAGCTCCGAGCGATCGTGCAGGTTGCGCACGAAATCGACGAGCTGCTTCAGCTCCTTGCGCGGCGTCAGCAGCTTGAACCCCGTCGACGTGATCGCACCGGGCAGGCCTTCGATCCGCGCGAGTGGCCACTGCAGCACCGAACGCAGGCCGGCGGTCAGGCGCTCGGTGACGTTCTCGTCGATCGCGAGCTGGCGATGCAGATCGACGGGCGAGCCCATCGTGATGATCGACGCCACGCCGTCGCTCTTGCGAAATGCGGCGGCCTGATAGCAGAACATGCCGCCTTGCGAATAGCCGGCGAGGTGAACGTCGTGGCCGGTCTCGGCGCGCACGCGATCGATCGCTTGGCTGACCGCGCGAACGTGATCGTCGAGCGTGCGCTCCATGCCGCCTTCTTCGCGCTCGGGCGCGCCGAAATCGACGAGCCAGACGTCGACGCCACGCTCCTTCAGATATGCGACGGCGGAGACGTCCGGCGAGATATCGTAGACCTCGGACGCGACCATGAGTGGTGGGATCAACAGCAGCGGCGCTTTGATTTCGATCTCGCCGGCGTAGCGACGAAGGCGATACACGCGCTCTTGGTGAAACACCGTGAACGGTGCGCCGTAGGGTGCCGTTAGCCGACCCGCGCGACGGAGCTCGAGCGCGTTCTCCCATGCGAGACCTAGCCGACGAATTCGACGCGCGAGCAACCCAGCCATGCCGCTCGAACCATACTATGGGCCGACATCCTACTGTCGACTGGCTTTGAACAGAGCGACGCGATCGATCGTGCTCGCGAGCGCGTAGACCCCGCCGACGGCGAGTGCGATCGTCGGCAGTAGCAACGCGAGTTGGTCCCACTTCACGGCGGCGAGCGCGCCGATCACGCTGCCGGCGATGAAGCTGCCGAGGATCGTCAGCAGGAGCAACGACTTCTCGCGGCTCGGCGTGGCCGTCGGCGCGTCTCCGACGACGAGCCCGACCCGTGCGCGCCACAAGCGAAACCAGCGTGCGGCATCGATCGCGAGATCGGTCATCACGCCAGTGAGGTGCGTGGTCCGGACCACGGCTCCCGACAGCCGCGTGACGAAGCTGTTCTGCATGCCCATCGCCATGCACAGCAACACGCCTTGGACATCTCGAAACCGCGGATCGTGGGTGTCCATCAGGTACGACAGCAACGCGAACGCGGCGAGCAGGCCCGCTTCGACGAACAGCAGGATCGCGTACGTCCGCGGGCGGCGTTCGACCGAGCTCTCGATCGCCATGCTCGCGATGAATGCGCCGGCGAAGAACGCGATCACGAGAAACAGTGCGAACAGCGGCGCGGCGCTGCGGCTCATCGCGAGATCGTCGGCGAAGCGACCGACGTTGCCGGTCACGTGCGAGGTGAACGATCCGATCAGGACGAAGCCGGCCGAGTTGACGATGCCGGCGATCGCAGCGAGATACGCGGCGAGGATCTGGTTGAGTCGGAACGATCGAGTCTCGGCCTCGTGTCTGAACACTGCGAATCGATCATACCGCCGGCTGCAGGCGGTGCTCGCGCAATTCTTGCGGCGCTACTTCAAGACGCCGGCGTCGACGATCGTGACGCCGTCGAGCGTGATCGTCGAGCCCGCGAGCTGAAATGCGAGCGCGAACGGCTCGGTGTTCGTGCCGCCCATGTGCACGTTGTAGCCGGTGGTGATCGAGATCAAACCCGCGGCGGCAAATACCCTCATCTTCGGTGTCGACTTGATCGCCGGGTTGAGGCCGATATCGATGCCGCTGATCTCTTTGCCCGCGGCTGGAGCCGAATCGGCGAACGACTTGTAGGCATCCCAGCCCGACTTCGCGGTGATGTTCGTGATCTTTCCTGCCTTGACCTCTGCGGTGACGCCGAGCATCTCTTTGCCCAGATAGGTCCACCGATCGTCGACGATCGTGCCCTCTGCCGTACCGGGCACTGGAGCGATCAGGAATTCGCCTGCCGGCAGCCAACTGTTCACGGCGGCGCCGCCTTGTTTCACTTCTTCGTCGGTAAGAACCCCGTCGCTGACGAACGATTTACGACCCTTCACCTTCATCTTGATGTCCGTACCGTTCGGATTCGTGATGTGGAGCTCGGCCCCTTTGGCGAACAAATCCTTCAGTGCGCCGCCCTTGGTCTGAATCGCCGAATAGTCCGCGGCGAGCCCATTCATCCAGATCTTCGCGAGCTCGGCTTCGGTGATTCCGTAGTCTTTCGCGCGATCCGCGGACGGTGCGAGTTGGTTCGAGAGATCGATCTGCCGCACCGAGCGCTTTTGCAATGTATCCAAGATCGGCTTGCCTGCCGCCCGCATCACTGCCGCGCGCTCCGGCGTGAGCTTGTCGAACACCGAATTATCGCGAAGCGGCTCGAGCGTGATCCGCACGTTCACGGCCTTCGCGAGCGCGAGTGCGCCTGCGTCCGTCTTGGAGTCGTACTTCGCCGGGCCCGCGAGCTCCTTGCGATATTCGTTGTCGGACAAGTACACGATGACTCCAAACGCACCGTGATTGTGGACGGCAACCGCGAGCTCTTCGGCGAGCTCGAGATCACGCGGCCCGACGGCGATCTCGACGATCTCGCCCTCTTTAACGTTCGCGCCCTTCGTGACGATCTTCTCCGCGATCGCCGCGAGATCTGGTTTCGGATCGGCCGACGCGGTCGCAGCTGTCAATGCCATCACACCCAACACGAGCTTGTTCATGCTTGCCGTCATAACAGCTGTCGTCGAAAACCCGAATGACTCCGTCGGGTACTACGTGCTCGCGAGTCGGGCGCCTTCCGCGAGCGCGGCGAGCTTCGCCCACACGATGTCCGGATCGACGGCGGCTTGTCCCACCCACGTGCCGTAACCGCAATCGGATCCCGCCATCACGTTCTCGGCGCCGACGAGCTCGGTGTAGCGCTTGATCCGTTGTGCGATCAGCTGCGGATGCTCGATGAAGTTCGACTTCGATTCGAGCACGCCCGGGATCAAGATCTTGCCCGCCGGCAACTTCACCGACTTCCACACCTCCCACTCGTGATTGTGGCGTGGGTTCGCGGCCTCGAACGCGATCATGCTCGGCCGCGCCGTGAGGATCACGTCGACGATATCGGCGAGCGGCACGTCGCAGTGATGCGGGCCATCGTAGTTGCCCCAGCACAGGTGCATGCGCAGTTGCTCGACGGGAATGTTGCGAAGCGCGTGGTTCATCACCTCGATGTGCAGCGCCGCCGCCTTGCGAAAGTCCGCGAGGCTCGCATCGCGATATTGGATGTGCCTGCCCATCGCGAGGTCCGGACAATCGACCTGCAGCACGAAGCCCGCTGCAGCGACGGCCTCGTACTCCATGCGCATCGCATCGGCGATCGCGTAGAGATATGCCTCGTGCGACGGGTAGTGATGGTTCTTGAAGAACAGCGACACCACGCCCGGCGACGCCGCACTCATGAAGCCCTTCTTGCCGGAGCCGGCCATCGCATCGCGCAAGTTGACGACATCGATCTCGGCCGCATGCGCATCCTTCACGCTGATCGCGCCGTTGCACCCGGGCGTCTTGCGACGCGACCGGCCCGGATCGCCGAACACGCGACGCGCCATCTCGGGATAGTCGACGAGGTCGCCATACACGAGAGGCTCGCTCGTGCCTTCGAAGCCGGCGAGGCGATCCTTGATGTACGTCGCGTAGCTCGGCTTGCTCATCTCGCCGTCGTTCACGATGTCGATGCCGGCGGCGACCTGGCGCTTCACGATGTCGGTCACCGCATCGCGAACCTGCGCGGCCAACTTCGGAACATCGACGGGGACGCCTTCCTCTTTGGCGTACATCGTCCGGATCAAGCTCTCGGGACGTGGCAGGCTGCCGGTGTGGGTCGTCAAAATTTGCGGCACGGCGCTACGTTAACTCTTTTGCTCGGTGTCGCCGCGTGCGAGAAGCCGGCGCCGCCGAATCCCTACGCGAACCTCGATCTCGTGCCGGTGCCGACGAAGATCGCCGACATTCCGTTGGGCCCGGCCGTGATCTCGACGAAGACCGCGATCCTCGTTCACGGCAAGCCGGTCGTGTCGATCACGAACGGTGACGTCGATCCGGCCGACAAAGATGGTCTGCGTCTGCCGAAGCTCACGACCGCACTCCTCGCGGCACCGAAGGCCACGGCGCTCGTGATCGCGCTCGATCGGTCCACGCCGTATCGAATCATGATCGACGAGATGGCGACGGCGAAGGCGCAGGGCCTCACGTACAAGGACTTCGCGCTCGTCGCGCTCGCGACGGATACGCACGAGCCGACGGCGTTACCGATCCGGTTGCCGGAAACTCCGCGAGGTGCCGCGATCAACGACGGTGACGTGAAGCCGCCGATCCAGATGGTCGTGGCCGCGACCTCGAAGGACTTCCTCGTGTGGTCGATCAGCGGGCTCGAAGGCACGATGCAAACGCCAAAGTTGACCGTACCGCTCGCAGATCCGCAGGCGCCGGAGAAGGTTCACGCGGTGCTCTCCGACGTCGTGACGCGGAACTTCAGCGGGCATCTGCCCGACGATCAGCACGAGGTGCTGTTCATGGGCTCGGATGCGCTGCCGGCCTCGACGTTCCTGCCGATGATGGTGGCGATGCACGGCGTGTTTCCGGACATCCAGCTCGCGTCGGGGTTCCAGTGATCGCGCGAGTGATCTATTGGGCCGGCGGATACTGCATCGGGCTCGCACCCGGCGGCATCGGCGGCGGCTGACGCATGATCGGCGACTGCTGCTGCGGTAACGGCGTGAGCCCGATCATGATCGGCTCGTCGTCGTAGCGCATCCAGTTGCCGTCGACGATATCGATGACCCACGGCACGATCGCCGCGACCCACAGGATGTTCACCCAGAACCATCCGTTGATCTCGCTGTCGCGTTGGAACACGACCGGCTGGAAGCCTTCGAGCCCGATCTGGATCTGCGCGGGGCGACCGCGATCGAGCCGGACCGTGGTCGGCGTTTGACCGACGGGCACGCCGTTCAAATAGACCCATGCGCCCGGCGGATTCGTCGAGACCGGCACGTAGTCCGGGCCACTCGCGAACATCGTCGCGCAACCCGTCAACGCCAAGGCAGCGAGGGCGAGTCTCAACCGGCTTCTCCCGCGAGGCGATAACCGACGCCGCGCTTGCTCTCGATGATGTCGTCCGCTTGCACGGTGCCGAGCTTGCGGCGCACGCGATGGACGAGCTCGCGCACGTTCTCGCTATCTGCTTGCACGCTCTTGAATGCGAGCGCATCGGCGATCTCGTGCCACGCCACGTAGGCGAGCTCGGGATCCGTGACGATGCGACGCCGTTCCACCAGCAGTTGGAGTAGGCCGAACTCCATCGCGGCGAGCTCGATCGCGTTTTCGTTGACGCGAAGCACGCCACCATCGACGCGCTGGCGCAGATCGAGCGCGGTGCCTTTCGGCGTGGTGACCTTCGCGCTGAACACGAGCTCGTCACGACGCGTGGGCGCCGTGCGACCCGAGCCACGCGGCGGCTCGAACTTCGGCAACGACTCCGGCCAGAAGTAGAACTTCACGTCGCCGAGCCGGATCACCGCACCGTTACCGAGCACGGTATCGCTGGAGCGCTGATCGTTGACCTCGGTGCCGTTGCGACTTTGATTGTCGAGAATGTGCCACTGGCCACCCTCGAGCTTCACGGTGGCGTGCTCGCTCGAGACCGAGGCGTGCAACACCGCCAGGTCCGCGCGCGGATCGCGACCGATCTTTGTTCCGTCGGCGAGCGCGTGCGCACAGCCCCACGCATCCACCAACGACGCCACACCGCTGGGCACTCGCGAGAAGATCTGTTCGCTCGTGATGCCGGGTGACGCGATCGCGACACCATGGGCAGTGCAGAGCAAGCCGATCGAGCGAGGCGACGAGCACAAAAGGCAATTCGCCATCGGAGCGATAGAATCTCGCGGATTCATAGGCGGAGCAAGCCTGTCAGAACGTACCTCCCACCAGCATCCCGACCTGACCTTGGGGGCCCACCAGTGGTGCGAAGTTCGTCGTCGGTGCGGGCGGGCCGACCGGCTTCGCATAGCGAAGATCCGGGGCTTCGTCGTGCGTCAACAGGATGCCGAGACCGAAGCCACCCCACAGGCCCGCGGTCATCGAACCGGCCACGATCTCGGTGTTGGTGTCGCTGGCGTTGTGCGGGTTCGCGATCGCGCCGGAGAGCAGGCTGCCGACAAGCGCGCCCACGAACGTCGACGCGAACACGTACTTCGATCGGCGCGGCGACCAATCGAGGTGCGGCGCGACCAGCGCACCGACAAGTGCACCGCCATCGAGCCCGACGATCAACGTCGTGTTCTCGAACGCGCCGTAGTTGCCATCGCGGTCACCGGTGATCGCCGTGAGCAGCGCCGTCGCACTGCCGAGCATCATCATGTTGCCGACGAACAGCGCCTGGCCGTTCGTGAGATCCGCGTTCTGGCCGTAGATGAAACCGGCCGCGGTGCCGGCGACCGAACCGAGCGTGAGCAGGCCCATCACCGGCGAAGCGTCGTTGTAGCCACTCGGCTCGATCAACAACGCGCCGTTCGCGATGCCGAGCAACATGCCGAGCGTGGTCGCGTGCGCGGCGCCGGCATCGATCTCGAATTTTTGCGTGAGCAAGTAGCCGACGCCACCGCCACCGGCGAGCCCGCCCAGGATCAGCAGCGAGACCGCATTGCCGTTTTGAAAGTCGGCGCGAATGCACAGGTCGATCGCGGCGAGCGTTCCGACCGTCGCGAAGTCCGCGATCACCTCACCGTCGTGAAAGTGCGACTTCTGCGGCGCGAGCGTGTACGAGCCACCACCGTAGGGAGCCGGCGGCGGATATGGCTGCGGCTGTGCACCGTACGGAGCCGGCGGCGGATATGGCTGCGGCGCGGGCGGCGGATACGGCTGCGCCGGATACGGTTGTTGCGGTTGCTGAGCGACCGGTTGTTGCGGCGGCGCCGGCGCGTTCGGATCGACCGGTGCGAGTGCTTGCGGCTGCGGCGCCGGCTGCTGTTGCTGTTGCTGTGGTGGTGGTGGCGGCGGGTAATACGAGTACTGCGGCTGCGGTTGCTGCTGTTGCGGCAGACATCCAGTCACGCCGACGAAAAGCACCACCACGACGAATCGCGCTGCACCCATACCAACCATTATCGGACCGCCCTATCGCGTCTGAGAAGACAGACGACCGTGAGGATGTGGTTTGCCGCTTACTGCATGGCCTGCAGGTACGCGATCCAGATGCACTGTCCGCCATCCACCGCAGCCGTGTTGGCATCTGGGACGTACGCGCAGAGCTTGTTGAGCCCGCGATAGAACTGGAGCCCCGACGTGAACGACGCCATGCCATTCGGGGGAACCGGGACCGTCGCGGGTCCACGCGTGTCGGTGCCGTTGTAGTTCGTGACGTAGTACTGGACGTTTTGCCCGGGCTCGCCGTTGAGGTTCAGCGCCGGTTGCTCTTTGCGCACGACCATCGGCGTCGATGCGAACCAAGTCGGGCTTCGCGAGTACTTCGGCGACGCCGTGATCGCGCTGACATCTTCGCCACCGATTCGCGCACGTCCAGGATCCGAGACGATCGTGCCCGAGCCGGCCGTCACATCGACCGCCTTGCCCGAGGTCGCCTTCACGGTTCCACCTGCGCGAATGACCACGACGCCACCCGTGCCATCCGCTCCGTTGTTACTGCTCGTGGCTCCGGTTCCACCCTTCGCCGTGAGGGTTCCGATCGTCACATCACCACCAGCTCCGATCTCGATCTCACCGCCACCACCGCCGCCGGCGCCACCGGCACCGAGGAGGCCACCGCCGCCACCGCCACCACCGCCACTGCTCGCGTTGTCACCCTTGGCGAACTGGCTGACCTGATCGTCGCCCTTGTATTTTCCCGGCGCGTTCGGGGCGCCGCCATTTGGACCTGTTCCGCTCGTGACTCCAGCGCCTGTGATGCCTGCGCCGACTCCACCGTTGCCGCCGCCAGGCCCGCCCGTCTGACCATTCGCGGAGAAGTTGATCGTGCCCGCGATCGTGATGTGACCGACGGCGTGAATGCGCACGGGACCCGTGCCGGTCACCGATGTGACCTCGACGATCGAGTACAACGGCGGCATCTCATTCGTCGCGATCGCCACCGCGGAGCCACTGCCTTGGTAGAGCTCGTCGAGCCCGTGCACCGTGAGTGCTGGCACATCCGCGCCATTACCGTTCGGATCGGGGTTCGTGGTCAGCGTTTGCGTGACACGACCACTCTGCGCATCCTGCGACACCGTGATGTCGTAGCGGACCGAGTTCGATCCCTTGAAGGCATCACTCTGATCGACGCGGATCGGAATGGCGATCGTATCGCCGTCGCCGGCGATCGCCAGTTGCGAGGCATCGAGGGTCACGACCGGAGTTCCGGATCCGAGATCCGGCTGACCCGCGTGTGGCGAGAGCGTCACGACCGTGTTCGAGTTGACGAAGTTGTGCCCACGGAGCACGAGCACGTTCGGACGGCAGCCACTGCCTTCGGCTTCGTTGACGGTCGTGGTGTCACTCGAGATCAAGACAAGCATCGACGGATCCGCATCCGCGGCTGCGTCGACCGGAATCGCATCATCTTTGCGATCCGGAATGTTTCCCGGGTTGTAAATGATGCTGCAGCCGCCGGCGATCACGATCGCCGCGCCGACAACTCGGTAGTCGACTTTGCTCTTCATCGAATCGGGCTCTACTTACGAGCTGCTAGCTTCGCATGGATCTGATCGAGCTTCTTGCGAGCTGCATCACGGCTGTCCTGCGATGCCGCCGCGCTCATGTACGAGATCGTGTTGTAGTCACTTTGCAGATCGGACACCGAATTGACGCCGTGCTCCCGCGAGTACGCCATCAGTTCTTGGCCCACCGACTGCCAGTGGACTCGGAACGCGGCCGAATCATACGGCCCGACCTTCGCCACCTCGACTTTCGGTGTGTCGATCTTCGTCGGCGAATCATTCGTTTTCGGAGGCGGTGTGTCGATCTTCACCGGATTGTCGACCTTCACCTGCTGCTGCGCGGTCGTCCTCGCGGCCGAACCCGTGCCCGGCTTTACCTTCACGGGCGGCGTGTTGTTGACGACCGGCGGCGGCGTGTTGTCGACGACCGGCGGTGGCGGCGCTTCGACCTTGGTCTTCGTGGGATCGACCTTCGGCTCGTTCACGGCGACCGGCGTCTCGATGTCATGAACCACCGGCGGTGGCTCGACCTTGGCCTTATCGCCCTTCAGCGCGACCGCGACGATCACCGCGAGCACCAACACCGCCGCGGCGAGGCCGGCGATCAGGACCGCGCGATTCTTCTTCTTTGGCGTGAGCGGAACGACTTCATCCGTCGCGATCGGTTGATCGACATCGACGAACTGCATCGCATCGCTGGCGACCGTCTCGACGCCACGCGGCGGCGTCTTCGTCCGGATCGCGACCGGCGGTCCCATCGTTGGTGCCTGCTTCGGCGTCGCGGCATCGCGGAACGTGGGTGGGAACGTATCGTTGGTATCGGCGATGTGACGCGCTTGAACCGGCTCGGTCGAGCGAATCCCGCGCGCGGCCGCGAGCGGCACGTTGAGCTGCGCGGCTGCCGCCTCGCGATCCTTGACGATCAGATCGAGGATCTCTCGCGCGGCCTTCGCCGTGGCCGGACGCGCCTCGCGCTTCTTCAGCATCATCCGCCGCGCGAAGGCTTCGAGCAGTGGATCGACCTCGAGGTAGGGCACGCGATCGCTGATCAGCGGCGGATCCAACAGCAGGTTCGCGCGCGCGACTTCAGCGCCGTGGCCGTCGAACGGCAGCTTCCCGCACAACATCTCGTAGACCATGATGCCGAGCGCGAACAGATCGATCCGGTGATCGATCGGATCGTTCACCGCTTGCTCCGGCGCCATGTAGTGCGGCGTGCCGAGCACGAGTCCGTTCGTGGTCAACCGGCCCGTGCCGTTCGTGGGATCGCCACCTTCGCGCAGGATCGCGATGCCGAAGTCGACGATGCGCGGCACCTCTTCTCCGTGCGTATCCTTCTCGACGATCACGTTCTCCGGCTTGAAGTCGCGATGGATGAGGCCGGCCTCGTGCGCGTGATACAGGCCCTCGAGCATCTGGCGCGTGAGCGTGATGATCCGCTCCGGCGGCATCGGCGCTTCGGCGAGGAGCGACGCGAGGTCGTGACCTTCGGCGAAGTCCATCACCATGTAGCGCAACCCGTCCTGGGTCTCGCCGACATCGACGACGCCGATCACGTTCGGGTGATGCAACCTGCCGGCGAGCTCGGCTTCGCGCTCGAACCGCTGCAGCGTCTTTTCATCTTCGAGGAGCCGCGGGTGCAGCACCTTCACGGCGAACGGCCGGCCGACCTTGATGTGGCGTGCGCGATAGACCGAGCCCATCGCGCCTTCGCCGAGCCGGTGCTCGATCTGATAACGGTTCGCGAGGACTTCGCCGATCAGCTTGTCCACGCGCTGGGAATCGGCGCGCGCCTGCTCTGCGCGGATCCGATCCGTCATCAAAATCTCCCGACGTAGAACACGCTACCGCCCGCCCCTGATTCGGCCGGCGCGGCAATAACGTGAGGTGCTTCTGCCGATGTCATGAACAGCACTCCGGTCGCCACGGCAGCAGCGATCGCGACGCCGAACGAGAGATCCGCGTAGAGGTCTTTGTGGCGGATCGAGTCCTTCGCATCGTCCGAGCAATGGTCGGGGTCACCCTCGCAGGTCTTGTACGCGCTGCGCGCCGACAGCCCGAACCCGATGCCCGCGCCGAGACCCACGACGGCAACACCCGCCGTGATGATCGCGGGCGTGGTGATGTGGCGGGGCTTGCCATCGACGAGCTGGCCATCGACCGACACCGCACTGCCGAGCTTTGCTTTCGGGCGCGGCGTGGCGTTCGGGAGGAGCTTCGTCGCGGCATCGCGGAACGCCTGGCGGGCATCCGCATCGATCGTGGACGACAGCGACACGCCCGGGCGCTGATCGGTCTTTCCCGTCGACGGCTCGACGAGAACCGAGTCGACCTGCAACGAGCCGGTGCCGCCGGCATCGACCATCGCGACGAACAGGATCTGCTGGGCGCCGGTGATCTTCGCGATGTCCGCCGCGCATGCCGGTTGGGTCGCGCAGTCGGCGGGCATGTCGGGCTTCAGCACGCGCCGGACATCGAGTCCGCCGATCGCATCCACGATCAGCTCTGCCGTCAGGCCATCCGCAAGATCTGCGGCAAGCGCATCCACGCGTTGCGTATCCACGTTGACCGCGGCGATCGGAACGATGACGACGCGCGGGCCTTTTTGTGGATCGCCGTGCGCAATTCCTGCGGCAGACAGCACCAGGCAAAAGCTAAGCAACGACCTCATCTTCGCCATCAAGCGTAACTGTAGATCCAACCCCGAGCTACTCGGCTAGCTCTCTCTCACACCTCACGAGCCGGATTTCAGTTGCTTCTGATCCTTGTCCTTATCGAACAGGCGCTGGCGTGATCCGGTCCGGTTGTACTGCAGTGCGTACACGACACCTGCAATTCCCGACAGTGGCAACGCGACCATCAGCACGGGCATGAGCAGGACCGCGGGCAGGATCTTCGAGGCAACGGTCGCCAACAGGACCCAGATCGCACTCGCCGGAATCGATTCTCGTAGCGACCCCGCGTAGAGCCAGCCGAGTGGGCCGAGGGCCATCGACGCGACTCCGGAAATCATCCAGGACTTTTCGCCCTTCTTCCGTGTCTTCGTCAGCTCGTTCTTGACGCGGTTCGCTTTGCCGGCGAGCTCGAGTGCGCTGCCGAGATTGTTCTCGTCGTCGTCGTCATCGTCGAGTTTCGCTTTCGCGGGCGCCTTCTTCGTCGAGACCAAGGCTTGTTGCCGGCGGCGCAGATCTGCTTGTTCGGCTTGCTGCGCGCGAAGCTTTTGCATCGCGGCTTCTTTACGTGCGCGTTGCGCGTCCGCGTCGGCCTTCACCTCGGCTTCGAGCGCGGCCATTCGCTCTCTCACCGCGCGATCGTCGTCGGCCACAGCCCAACTATGGCATGATCTCTCACCATGTCGCTGCGCGTGTGGATCACGATAGTCGCCCTGGCCGCCTGTGGTGGTGGGGCGAGCGAGGCCGACGAGCCACAAACGGCGCGTGAGAAGCAGTACGCCGAAGCGCAAAAGAACGGCGAGCTCGACGCGGACAAGCCGGTGAAGACCGGTGGCTGGCAGTTCAAGGGCGACCGGAAGGACTGTCGCTACTTGGTCGCGAGCAAGTGTTTCAAGAGCGAGAAAAAAGCGTGCGCATCAGCCGGATGTCCGACGACGTGCACGCTCGATGGCGCCGGTCCTGCGACCGTTAGCTGCCCGAAAAAGTAACTACGCGGCCGCCGCTGCCTTCGGCGCGATCACTTTCGGAATCCGCACGCGCGGACCGACATGGAACGCGAGGCGCTTCACGTTGCGATAGTACTCGCCGTCGATGATCGGCTCGAGCAGCTCTTCGCCGGTCGCTTCCATCGTCATCTCGCGGCACGGCCGATCGAGGATGTTGCGGCCGCGCATCTCTTCACCACGCGCCATGCGCGGGATGTTGCGGATGATGCTCCACGGCGACGGCGTGCCGACGATCGCATTCATCAGGCCCGGCTGATCCGCCTTGCCAAAGAACCGCAGGACGTTGCCGAGGTTGATCGACATCGACGCGACGTGCACGCCGGTGAACTCGGTGCCCGGCAACACCATGCCGTCGAGCGTGACCTTGCACGGCGTCGGCGCGAAGATCTCCTTCGCGAACGTGTGGAGGTTGCCGATCGGCAGCATGCGCGCGAGCGGCGTGAGCGACACCGGCGCCGAGGCGACCGTGTTCGCGACGATCTTCACGATCGTCTTCGGGTTCGGATCCTCGTGCTGGTAGTACTTCGAGTAGAACCGTTGGCCGATGCCACCTGCCGCCGACGCGAAGCCGTAGGTGCGGAACGGGGTCTCGACGCCATCGATCAGCTGGATGCCATCGATCACCATCGAGTCGACTTCGGTCTCTTCGACGACGCGACCATCTTCCACGGTCGAGCGCAGCGTGGCGAGGATGCCTTCCGCATCACCTTCGATGCCGACGTTGTTCGCGACGAAATCGATCGTGCCGCCCTTGGTGGGGAGCGTGGTCGGAAGCGTGATCTGCTGATCGACGAACTCGTCCTCCTGGAGGACTTCCATGCCCATCTTCAGCATCCAGTGCAGCGCGCCGTCACCGCCATCGGCGACCCAGTAGCGAGCACGCTTGCGGAGGAACTCGCGGAGCACGGGCTTGATGGAATCGAGCGACGTGGTCTGGTGAACCTCGCCGATCGTCCCGACGATCCGTTGGAGCCGTTCGGCCCGGTCCGGGCGGTTACGGTTCTTGCGGCTGTTCGGGTTCGTAATAACGCCGATTTCCATTCGGGCCGCGTGAGTTGCATTGGCCGGGCCATTCGACGCGCTGCGTAAGCGACGGGAATCACATGGTCGCACCCAGGCAATCACGCGCGCTGCGAAGGCGGTTACGCGGCTAGGTGGATAGCGGGTGACGCGAATGTGGCGACACCCGTAAGCGTATTGTTTCTACGTGCGCGTTTTCTTGCTCGGGATCTGCCTATCCGCATGTGGAGGTGCGGCCGTTGAAACCAAGACGTCACCGACGGAGATCGCACCGAAAAAGACGGCACAAACGCGCGCGGCAAATCCTGCGGCGATCGACGTGATCACCGCGCTGTCGACGCCCGAAAAATTTCCGCAGTCCTTCATCGTTCCCGGCGCGGCATCGCTCGAGCTCGACGGCACGCCGATCCAAGCACCACCGGCGCAGCCCGAGCTTCAAGGCGTGATCGTCGACGAACAAACGGATTCGGTCCGCGTCGCGATGCACGTCGACGGCCTCGCATACGCGTTGTGGACGGAGCGCGCGCGCCTGCTCGGGATCGTGAAGCACCAAGGTCGGATCACGCAGCGCCGCGGCGAGCTCTACGATCGAGCACTCGACGAGCCGTTCGCCGAGCTCAATCAAGGTGCGCGCGTGCGCATGCTGAAGCGCGACAAAGAGTGGGAGCAGGTTCGCTATCTCGGATCGCTCGAGCTCGACGGCTGGATTCGCTACGACGATCTCGTCGATCGCTCGACGGACGTGATCGTGCAACACGGTCGCTGGCCGACGGGCCTGCCGACGATCACCGCGACGCCGGGCACGATCATTCGCACCGAGCCGAAGTGGGCCGGCGATCAGAACCAGCTCGGGATCATGGCGAATGGCTACTTCCTCGATCACGTGAAGGACATCGACGATGTCTGGATCGAGGTCGTCTACGAAGACAGCGACATCAAGGTGCGCGGCTTCGTGTCGAAGCAAGATCCGCCGGGACACGTGCACAAGCCACACGAGGCGGAGACGCCACCGGCGAAGATCCAGCCGACCGGTCAGATCGCAGCGAACACGTGCCTCTACGCGAAGCCGAATGGCGAGGCGATCGGGTTCGCGATGACGTCGAAAGATGCCGAGTTGTCGTCGGGCCGCTCGCCGGGCTGGTACACCGTTACCGTCGATTCTCCATGGGGACCTCTCACGTTTCACGCGCATGGCACGAGCGAGCACTCGCTCGATACGTGTGGGCCCTCGCATCCGTAGCGTGTGGTGCACCGCCGGCGAATTCGCCGCCGCAATCCGCGTTCGCGAACGTCGTCGTGAGTAGCGTCGAGTGGCGCGTCACGCCGGTCGCGAGTGGCGTGGCAATTTCGCTGATGGTCGATGGCCACGCGAACGATCTCGGCGTGGTCGATGCGGCGCCGGAGACATGTGCGATAGGTGGCGCCTCCGGAGAAGGCACCACGCTTTTGTGCGGCAACGATCAATTTCAGGCGGCCGTGACGCCGGGGCAGCTCGTCGTCACGCACAACGACGTCCAGACCGTGGCGATTTCGATCGGCTCGTCGACAGCGATCAAAGTCGCGCCATATCGCATGCCCGTTGGTTCGGACGAAGTGCGACAATGATCGGGTGCGCAGCCTCGTTGTTGTGGCTGTCCTAGCCGGCTGTTACTCGGCTCACCCGCAGGAAGGCGCGGCGTGTGCAGCGGGAGGACTGTGTCCGGACCCGCTCGTGTGCATGCGCGGCAGTTGTTACGAGAAGGGCACGGTGATCGCGGACGGGCCACCGGATGCGTTCGAGTGCAAAGCGATCGGTGGCTCGGGTGGCATGGTGACCGCCCCGTTCGTCACGCGCGCGCCCGTGATCGACGGCGATATTTCGGATTGGCAGGCGTGCTTCGTCACGCTCGACATGGCGAACAATCCGTATCGCGATCTCGGCGAGACCACGTGGCCGACGGGAAAGTTCTCGATCGAGCACGATGCGAGCTCGATCTATCTCGCGATCGAAGTGCAGGGCGTGCTGCCTCTCGGTGATCAACCGATCCCCGCGATCTACGAGAACGATTCGGTGTCGTTCTATCTCGATGGCGATGGCGTGTTCACCGACAACACGTACGGTGCCGATGGCATACAGCTCGTGATCGATCACGCGAATCGCGTGCAGGCGTTTCGCACGGCGTCGGTCGTGACCACGCCGAGCATCACGAGTGCGACGACCGAATCCGGCAGCACGTACACGATCGAGCTCGCGGTCACGCCGGCGACGTTCGGCCTGCAGGCATTCGGTGATTCGATCGGCATCGACATCGGCATCGAAGGCGGCGATGGCATGAAGCAGACGTCCGAAGTGATGTGGTACCAGGCGTGCGAGCTCCCGCTGTGCGGTTGCAAGAACGGCACGACCTCGGCGCCGTATTGCGACGAGCGCGAGTTCGGCCGCGCCGAGCTCAGCGGCCCGTGAACACCGGCTCGCGCTTCGCGAGGAGCGCGGCGATGCCTTCACGTGCGTCGTCGGTGTCGATCGACTTCGCCTGATCCACGGCCTCGGCGCGCGCGGCTTCTTTGATCTCTAGCTGGAGGCCACGCCGGATCGCTGCCTTCGTTGCACGGATCGCGAACGGTGCATTGCTCGCGATGCGCGTGGCGAGCTCGTCGGCGACGCGCCTCACATCCGAGCTGGCGACCGCGCGATCGAGCAGGCCGATCGAATGCGCCGTGCGGCCATCGATCAGGTTCGCGGTGAACAGCATCTCGTTCGCGCGCGCGAGGCCGATGATCTTCGGCAGCATGTAACTGATCGCCATGCCCGGTGCGAGCCCGAGTCGCGTGAAGTTCGCGCCGTACTTCGCATCCTGATTGCCGACGCGCAGATCGCAGATCAGCGCGAGGCCGAAACCGCCGCCGACGGTGTGACCGTTCAACGCGCCGATGATCGGAACGGGAATCTCGAGCAGCGACAGAAACGGCGCGTACATCGCGTACGACCGCTCGTGCGGTTCGCCTTCCGCGCGTTGCAACGTCGCCTTGAAGTCGGCGCCGGACGAGAAGCAGGTGCCGGTCCCGGTCACGATCAGGCAGCGCAGTCCCGCGTCCGCACGTGCTGCACTGCTCGCCGCCGTAAACGCATCGAGCAGCTCGGGCGTCATGCTGTTGCGGTTGTCGGGCCGGTTCAGGGTGATGACCCCGATGCCGTCCTGCTGCTGGTAGAGCACAGCGTCCATAGGGCTAGGACCATACTGCGAAATCCGCAGACCGCTGCGACTCCCGCAGCCGAAAGAACCTACTTCAATCGAAATTACAAAGGCTTAGGTCGTGGCACCAGCGCTGCAATATCTCCGGTTCGTAAGGAGAAAACGAACATGTTGAACATCAAGACCCTCGCTGCTGCTGCTCTCGTCATCGGTTCTTCGGCTTCGGCCTTTGCCGGCACGCAAGGTGGCGTGAGTGTCACCACGACGGTGCGCGAGCCGGCGCCGGTCCTGGTTCGTGACCATCGCGAGCCGATGCCGATGCCGGCCCCGGTCGCGGTTCGCCCGCCGGTGCGGTTGCCGCTCCAGCGGATGCTCGCGGATGACACCAAGATCAACAACTACACCGGCAAGGACTCGCTGAGCTTTGCGCGCCCGATCGCACTGCAGCAGATCAAGCTGCAAGGCCAAACCGGTAAGTCGACGATCAATCAGGTCGCGATCAAGTTCGCGAACGGCAAGACCCAGTTCGTCTCTGAAAACCAGCTGCTCACGAAGAACGGCTGCATCGAGATCGACCTGAACGGCAACGTTCGCAACGTCACCGGGATCGTGATCTACGGAAAGAGTGGGGCGCGGGCTTCGTTCGACGTCATCGGCGTCGCCTGATCAACCGCCAAGCTCATCCAAGAACTGCTGGGCGTCGGAGAACTGCGGGTCCTCTCGCAGTGCCTTCTTCGCCCACAGTTCTGCTTTTGCGCGATTGCCTCGCGCATGTTCGATCTTAGCTTCCCATAGCAGTGCCATCGGCCGCGTGACTGGCAACGGGTTATCCATCAGCGTGATCGCGCGCAACGGCTTCAACGCCAGCTCGTAATCACCGATCTCCGTCGCCAGTTGCGCGAGCTCGGCCGCGACTTCCGCGTTCTTGCGGTCGACGTCGAACGCCTTCTTCAGCCAGTTCAGCTGGCCGTCCTTGTCGTTCAACATCGCGCACACGCGACCCATTCGCTGCTGCGCTACCGCGAGCTCCGGCGTCCGCTTCTTCTGCGCGCTGATCGCGGCTTCGAGCGTGCGACCGGCATCTTCGAGTGCACCACTCGTGATCAGCACGTCGACGTTGAGCATCAACGCACCGTGATCATCGGGCTGGAGCTCGAGCGCCTTTTGCGCCGGCACCTGCGCACCCGCTGCATCCTCGAGCTGATACAGCAGGAGCTCCGCTGCACGCTTGTAGTTCGTGTAGCGCTGCTGCGCATCGGCGCCGTGATCCGCATCCGCGATCAAGATGCCCGCGAGCTGGCGGTACTCGCCGGCCGCTTCGTACATGTCGCGCAGCTTGTCGCGGATGATCTCCACGCCCGGCTGCTGTTGATGCACGAGCTCCAACACCGGCACCGAATCACCCGGGCGGCCGGCCTTCTGCGACGCATCACCGACGCGCAACGCAGCCTTGACCTGCTCGTCGGCTTCCGTGACGTACGCGAGCCGCGTTGCCGCCGCACTCACGCCATCCCAGTGCTCGATCGATTCGTCGAGATCGCACAGCATGTACAACGGCTCGGCATCGCGCGCATCGCGTTCGATCCACGTGACCAGGAACGCGCGTCCGCGCTCCAGCTCGTTGTGGCTGACGAGCAGCTTCGCGAGCTCGAGCGTGGCCCGGCGTTCCGTCGGCATGTCGCCATCGCGTTCGGCACGCGCGCGCAACCGTTCGAGCCCGTTGACCAAGCTCTCGGTGACGCGTTCCTTATCGAGCGCGTACGCTTCGGTCAGGTCTTGCACCGCCGACGCATCGTCGCCGAGCTGTTGGCGGAAGTTCGCGCGCAGCATCAGGAGGCCCGTGCGTTGCGCACCCTCGACGGTCGCGAGTGCTTCGCCGATCGCACGTTGCGCGGCATCGAGCTCACCGGCCGCCGCGAGCGCAGCCGCATGATCCGTGACGAGCTCGACGACGAGCGGCGCCTTGAGCCGCGCCTTGCGCAACACTTCGGCCGCCTTCAACGGCTGGCCGAGGAAGCCGGAGTACACGCTCGCCGCTTCACGGAGCCGCTGCACGGCTTGATCGTTATCGGTCTGCGTCTCCGCATCGTGGGTCATCAATTCGGCGAGCTCGGACCACTGCTCGTGATCGCGATACCACTGCTCGAGCCGAGCGTGGATCTGGCGATCATCGGGCGCGGACTTGTGCGCGAGCTCGAGCGTGCGTTGCACACCCTTGAAGTCACCGGCGGCCTCCCACATCGTGGCCAGCTTGCCGGCGAGCTCGGGTGCACGCTCCGGGCTCTCCACCGCGAGGAGGCGCTCCATGAGCAGCGCGCCTTCCCGCGGGTTGTCGTGGGTGTCGAGACGCTTCACGACGCGGCGGAGGATCTCGCGATCATCCGGGGCGACGACCAACGCTGCACGATACACGCGCACCGCATCCGGCGACTCTTGCTTGTCGAGCAGGTCACCCAACCGCAACGCGACGTCGACCGTCGAATCGCGATGCCCGCGGCGCTGCGCATCTTCGAAGCGCGACCACAGGAACTCCGCGATGCCGTCTTGATCGTCGAGCTGGCGCAGCGTGTCCTCGAACAGCTGAGCCGCTTCGAGGTTGTCCGGATCGTCCGACAGCGAATCGCGCAGCACGTCCAGTGCGTCGTGATGGCGCTTGAGGTTTTCGATCAGGAACTTCGCATGCTCGATCCGCAGCGCGTTGCGCTCCGCCGGCGTGACGAGTGCGGGCAACGTCGAGCTGACGACACTGCCGAGGCGATCGCCATCTCCGAGCTCGCGATAGATCGTGAGCAGCGGTTGCCACACGGCGCGGTCCGACGGATTGCGCTCGCGCAGGAACTCGTACACTTCGGCCGCGAGATCCAGCTTCCGGTGCGCTAGCGCTCGGGTAGCGATGCGCATCGCGAGGCCATCGATCGCGGCCACGGACTCTTCATCGGTCACGATCGGGGCCAGCTCGTAGGTCAAATCCCGAGCCTGGTTGAGGTCGTTCGCGGCCAACCGGCGCTCCGCGAGCGCGAGGACGGCCCACGGCGCCGACCCGAGGCCATCGACCGTGTCACGCGAGGCCGCGACCGCACGGACGAGCAACGCTTCCGCGCGTTCGTCGTGGGCGAGCTCGACCGCGAGATCCACGGCTTCCTTGATCTGTTGCGGCGTCGCGCCGGACCCACCCGCACGGCGCTCGAGGAAGTCGAGCAGCAGCTCTTGATCGCCGCCGTTGCGCGCGACGCGTTCGTACATCGACAGGATCTTGTCGTCGTCGGGCGAGTGACCGGCGGCGAGCTTCAATAGGCGACCCGCTTGGCTCCATCGCGGCTCCGCTTGGAACGCGCGCTCGAGCAGCTCGATGCCTTGCTTGCGCCGCGTATCGCTGCCGATAAAGATTTCGGCGAGGCGATACAACGCATCGACCTGTTGCGGCGTGGGCTCGGTATCCGTGCCCGCGAGCTCGAACATCTTGTCGAGCGTGCGCGCTTGTTCGGCGGTATCGCCGAGTGCGGCGGCCACGCGAGCTTGTGCGTAGAACGCTTCGGCCAGCTTCTCGCCGAGGATTTCGACGCGGCGATACAGGTTCGCGGCGCTGCGCAGATCGTTCGCATCCTGCTCGAGCGCTTCACCAGCGCGCATGAGGATGTTCGCGATCAGCGGCGGATCGTCCTTGCGGCGGAGTCTGTCGACGACCGCTTCGATCGCTTCGACGTACTTCTTCGTCCCGCCGTTGCGCTTTGCCAAGTCGCGCGCACGGTCGTGAAGATCCAATCGCGACGGCACCGCGTTGATCGCCTTGATCAACGCTTCGAGCGCGTCGGCCGGGCGATTCAACTGCTGGTCGAGAGCTTCGGCCATATCGCCGAGCATCCGCGCTTGCGATTGCGGCTCGGGATTCGTGGCGAGGCGCTTCTCGAGCACTTCGAGCAGGCGTTGGCCCTCGTTGTGCGCGAGCAGGCTCTTGCGAAGACGACGGACGCCGGCATCCGACTGGATCGCCGATTCCATCGCCGATTCGAGGAGCTCTTTCGCCTGATCCGATTCACCGCGCGCTTCGGCGAGCTTGTGCAGTTCGTACAAGACTTCCGCCGCGCCGACCGCGTTCTCGTCATCACCCGGCGGCGTGCGGCGAACGACGAGGAGCAGGGCGCGATACGTGCGCTCCGCCTTGTCGAGCTGACCCGCGGTGCGCGCCATTTCGGCGAGCTCCTTCTGGATCGCCGCGTTCGTCGCGTCCATCTTGCCGGCGGATTCCATCTCCGCCATCGCCTCGTCGATCTTGCCTTCGGCTTGCGCCACACGAGCGAGCTCGACGTGCAACGCCGCGCGCTCCGGCGAGCGACGACGACCGAAGTCGTTGATCAGCTCGTTCAACAGCGTGCGCGATTCCGTCAGCTTGCCGGCGACGCGTTGGCCGATCGCCAAGGCCGTCCGCAGATCTTTGTCCGTAGGATCGAGCGCGAGCGCCGTCTCCAATGCCGGGATCGCGAGCGCCGGCGAGCCCAACTTGTGGAGATAGATATCGACGGCTTCACGCGCCAGATCGCGCGCGAGCTTGTCGTTCTCTTTCAACAGCGGCAACGACCGCGTGAGGTGCCGCGCGAGCGGTTCCCACAGCTCGGCCTTGCGATACAGATCTGCGAGCAACGTGCGGAGCTCGATCGCCGGCGCCTTGTCGTCGATGTTCGTCTCGATCGCCGCGATCGCGCGATCCGGCTGGTTCGCCGCGAGGTGCGCCTTCGCGAGTTGCTGGACCACGATCATCCGCTCGTTCGGCGGCACCGTGCCCAACAGAGATTCGAGCCACGGCACCGCTTGCGCCGACTGGCCACGCTCGAGGTTCAAGCGGGCGAGGGCACGCAGCGAATCACTGGTCGGCGCGAGTGCGACGACGCGCCGGTGACCGGAGATCGCGCGATCGATCTCCTTCGTATCGGTTTCGGCGACGCCGGCATACCGGCTCCACAACTTCGACGCGCGAGCGATATCACCGTTCGTCTCGAGCCGGTTCGCCTGATTCTCGAGGAGGTCGGCCAACTGGCGATGCGCACCCTTGCTCGAGAGCAACTGCGCGACCGCGTCGATCGACGCTTCGTGACCCGGGCGATCTTCGAGGTTCGCGCGCAGGGCATCGAGCCGGCCACCGCGCTCTTCGACGATGCCGACCAACTTCGCCAATTCGAGCCGGAGCTCGAGCTTGCGATCCTGGTTGGTCTCGAGGCCGAGCTGGATCTGGCGCAGCGTCAGCAACTCCGGCACGCGATCTTCGACGGACAACAAGTGCGCGAGCCGCTCGATCACTTCGAGATCGTTCGGCTGGCTGACGAGCACGCCGCGATACATGTCGATCGCAGCGGCGTTATCACCGAGCTCGACGGTCGCGAGCTGCGCCGCGCGCAACCGCATGTCGCGACGGGTCTGTTGATCGAACGGCAAGCGCGCCGCTTCGATCAACGTGTCGACGGCAGCGCGAGCGCGGCCACCGGTCCGATACAGATCGACGAGGCCATCGATCGCCCACTTCGCGACGGCATCGACCGAGCGAGCCGAGCGGATCGCCGCCGTGCCACGCCACGCTGCGGTCGCGCGACCGAGCACCGCCGACAGGATCTGCAGCGCTTGTTCGCGTTCGCCGAGCTTGCTGGCGACATCCGCGCTACCGACGAGCGCGTCGAGATCTTTGCCATCCGCATCGGCCAATCGGCGCAACGAATCGAGCAACTGTTGCGAGCCGGCGTTCCCGGCTTCGTCGCGCTCGAGCGTCACCAATTCAGAGAGCCACGCGAGCCGTTCGCCACCGAGCTCGAGGGCGCGGCGTTGCGAGGCGATCGCGCTCGTTCGATCTTTGCGTTGATCGCGATGCAGCGCGGCTAACCGATGATGGAACTGCGCGGCCACCGAGCCCGGCAGCTTGTGCTTGTCGAGCGCGGCCGTGATCGCGTGTGCCAACGCATCGTTCGCGTTCGACATCTGCGCACCGCTCTCGATGATCGCGAGCAATTCGTCATCGAACGCTTCGCGCACGCCGGCATACCGCACGACCGCATTCGCAGCGATGTCCCATTGGCCGAGGCGCGCACCCAACTGCGCGAGCGCCTGCACCGCACGGCGATTGCCGGGCTCGACATCGGTGACTTGGCGATACGCATCCGCGGCTTGCGCGGCATCGTTCAAGCGGTCCGCGGCGAGATCTGCGTACGCCAAGCGGAGCCGTGCGGCTTCGCGCGCGTCGTCGCCGAGGGCCGAAATCGCTTCGATGTACGCGATGCCGAGCGTGGTGTAGTCGTTCACCGATCGCGCGAGCGAGACCAACTGGTTCTCGATCAGCTGATCGCGCGGTGCGAGCGGGAACGCTTTCGCGAGATCCGCCAACGCGCCGACGGCATCGTGCTTGTGCTCGAGGCGAAGTTGCGCGGCTTCGCGGAGGAGCGCGAGCTTCGTCTTGTCGTCGCGCGCTTCCGCCAATCGCGCCGGCAACAGATCCAACACCCCGGTGACATCGTTCGTCGTCCGCATCGCCTGCGCGAGCGCGTCGGCCGAGGCTGCGCGGGTCGCCGGCACGTCGAGCAGGCCCGTGAGGCCGGCACGCGCTTCCTTCGAGGACGGATCGATCGCGATCGCGTTGCGATACGCACCCAACGCGCGGCTCGGCTCGTTCAAGTGCTGGCGCAGTGCATCGCCCAAGCGGACGAGGCGACCGATCGTGCGCTGGGTGGCGCGACCCGAGGCTCCTTCGAGCAGGTCCGCCATCTCCTTCCACCGGCCGGTCTCCGCGAGCAGATCCGCGAGTGCGCTGATGCCTTCTTCGTCATCGCGATGATCGGCGACGACGCGCTTCCACGCATCGATCGCCTTCTCGAGATCGTGGCGCTGTTGCTGATGCACCAACGCGACGCGCACGAGATCCGCGCGGCGCTGATTCGGCGATGCGACCTTCGCCGCGCGCGATTCCAACGCCTCGACGAGATCGTCCCAGCGCTGCTGATTTTCGAGGATGCCGATCCGCGCATCGAGCGCCGAGAGATCCGACGGATCCGAATCCGTGCGGCGCTCCCACAGCGACAGCGCGCGATCGGTATCGCCGAGCTGTTCGGCGAGCTTCGCCGCTTCCGACAGGATCGCCGCACGGCGTGACGTCACTCGCTTCGAGGTGGGCCTGGCGTTCGAGAACGCCCAACCGCTCCTTCGGGCGATTCGTCTGCTGGTACAGCCCCGCGAGCCGCCGAGCGACCGCGAGTTGCTCGGTCTCCGCCGCACCACTGACCGACGATGCTTCGACGAGCAGCTGGATCGCACCGTCGGTGTTCATCATCCGCTCGAGCTGGACGCGCGACGCTTCGGCGAGCAGCTCGACCTTGCGGGTCGGATCGATCGTCTGCGCCACGCGCGCCGCGTTCGCGATGCCGGCGCCGTAGCGCTCGTGCTCGCCGCCGCGCTCGGCCAGCGTGCGCAGCTTCTCCTCGGTAACATCGGATTCCGGCGCGATCGCGAGCAACGCCGCGTAGTGATCCATCGCGGCCGGAACGTCATCGAGCTCGGCCAAGCGCTGGCCGGCTTCTTCGCGCAAATCGCGCTGATGCGACGGATCGAGCTGGATGATCTTCTCGAGGATCCGGATCACTTCGCGCGGCCGCTGGCTCGCGTCGTAGTGCGAGCGCAGGAGGTCCAACGCGGCATCGCGAACACCGCGCGTCGCCTTCGGCGCTTCGATGATTCGCTCGAGCAGCGTGGTCGGCTCTTTGTCATCGTCCGCTTCGTTGAGCAGCGGCTTCACCGCCGCCAACGCCGATTGCGGATCCTTCAGGTTATCGAGCCACACCGTGGTGATTCGCGCGCGGCTCTTCTCGCGCTCCTTCTTCGGCTGGCCATCGAGCCGGCCTTCCCACAACGTGATCAGGTCCGCCCAACGCTCGTGCCGTTCGAGCAAGCGCTCGAGGCTTTGCGAGACGCGGTTGTCGTCGGGAACCAACGGCAACAACTGCTGGTAGTACGCGATCGCCTTCTCGGGCTGATTCGCGACATCTTTCGCGAGCTGCGAGGCTTCGCGCAACAGCCGCACGCGTGATGACTTGTCGCGCGCGGCACTGATCGAACGATCGTAGAGAGCGAGCACGTCGGCCCACCGCTCGGCAACCGTCAGGATCACCGACAAGCGCTGCAAGGCGCTCTCGGACGATGGCGCGAGCGCGAGCACCCGCGACAGGATCTTCTCGAGGACCTTCGGATCGTCGCCGAACCATTCATCACAGAATGCGCCCGCACGTTCGCCGATCATCTCGGCTACTTGAGGTTCGAGATCTCCCGCGAGCGTCTCGTTGTAAAGCGCGACGATGTCGTCCGGCTTATCGAGATCCGCGGCAAGCCCTTCGGCTTCTTCCCACGCACTCACCGCATGCGGCGAATGCTTCACGGCAGCAGTGGCTTCGGCGAACTGAGACAGATCGGCCATTGAATCCCTCGCGCCAATCATCGGCTCCACCCGAGGAGCACAATGCTGGCCGAAAAATTTTAGACTTAAAACGCGTGATGGACACCCAGGACCGCCGAAAATGGCGCCTGGAAAGCAGTCGCTGATTGGAACGATGGACTGCGTCCTGCCGGGAAGGCGGTCTGCGCATCGACGTTCTCGGACTTCAGGAATACGAGATCCTGTGAGGTCCCGCCTTCGATCGGGTTCACGAGACCGGTCGTGTAGATGGAATCTACGTTCGTCGCGTCGCGTCGATCGAACAGATTGAACAGGTCGAGGGTGACCTGGAACCGCTTGTACGTCGCTGCGAGGCGGAGGTTCGCCTGCGTCTGCAGCGGCCCACGCCCGTATTCGCCGCGGCCGATCAGATATACAAGTCCGTCCGCGCTATCGGCCATCGCGTCACGTGGCCGTCCCGCTGCAACGGTGAAACGCGTTGCTACCGCGATTTCGACCGGACCTACATGCCCGCGGCGCTGCGCCTCGAAGAACAGGCGGCTGCCCATATCGGTAGGGAGCAGGCCGTTCTGGTTCACGGCGGTGACATCGAAGTCCGGCGATGCGTAGAGCGCGGCGCCATTGGTCGGATCGTAGGCGCCGGTCCAGGACCCGGTCGTGTGCCCATACATGTAACCCACGCGCAGAACGACCTTCGCGATCGGGTTGCTCTCGAATTCGACCGCGAGCAACTCGGTATCCCGTAGCGCTGGCATCGCGTCGAACTGGCCGGGGTTATCGAAGCCATCGGATGTCGATTCGAGGCCCCGGCGCAGCCACCGGCCTTGGCCCCAAACTCGCGCCTTCACCTGGCGGAGCAACGCGACCTCGGCACCGGCCGTTAGCTCGTCTTGCGCGATCGGTTCGACCCCGGAGGCGACCGAGAGAGCGGCACCGGTGTTCAGTGATCGCGAGGTCACGCCTTGGAACGTGATCTCGTCGGCCGTGCGGTTGTTGAGGAGGATCGTGTTGCCCAACCCGGCCGGCAACATCGCGAAGCTGCGCCCCATCGACACCCACACCCGGCTCCGGCCGTTGCCGAGAGGATCCCAGGTCATGCCGAGCCGCGGTGCCCACTCGTTCGAGAAGTGGAGGACCGGGCCGACCCACATCAGCTCGTAGCGAACGCCGCCGTTGACGGTGAGGTCGCGCGTCGGCTGCCACGTGTCCTCGACGTAGCTCGCACCATAGATCGTGCGATACGCGAGCTCCGAGACGTCGATGTACTCGCAGTTGACGCTCGCATCGAGGCTGCACGGTTGGTTCTGATCGAGGAAGCGGCGGACGCCGTTCTCGCCGAGGAACAGCGAGCGATCTTGTTCGCCGCCGGAAAATCGCGAATCGGTGACGAGCGAGCTCGACTCGACGGTGGCGCCGACGCGCACGGTGTTGTGATCGATCGTGTGCGCGAGGTCGGCGGTGAACGTGCCGCGATCGGCGTGTTGATCGGTGAGCAGGCCGACGCCGCCGGAGTAGAACCAGCCGTAAGGGACCGGGCAGTTCGGGATCATCGGATACGGGTCGTTCGTGCTGTCGGAGCACTTCGCGGCGAGCGTGGGATCTTGATCGATCGTGTCGGGGACGTACGCGGTGAGGGTTTGCACCTGATCGTCGCCGCCGGCGTAGCGCGCTTGCTCGTGATGCTCGTTGTGGTGCCATGCGGCTTGGATCTTCAGGCGGGTGTTCGTCCACTCGCCTTTGTACGTGCCGATCAGATCGCCGACGTAGTTGCGCGAGTCGATGCCGCCCGCTTGGAGCGTCGCGTTTTGGAGAAAGCGCGTCGCCGAGTTGAAGTTGCCGACGTACGACAGGTCGAGATGATGCGGACCGCGATCCCAACCGACCCGCGCCATCACCGGGATGTTGTAGTTGAGTGGCGTCACGGTGTTCGTCTCGATCGAATCGAGCTTGAACGTGCCGTCGGCGTTGACGTCGTAGAACCCGTCGTCGTTCGCGTCGGTGAGGCGATTCGCGGTGAAGCCGAACTTCGTGCGCGAGAGGTTCGGTGCGATGCCGGCCGCGTACCACGCGTTGGCGATGGGGAGTGGGCCGGTCGCGACGACGGAGGCAGTGACTTCGCTGCCTGGATCGAGCGTGACGTTGCGAACGTTGTAGGTCAGCGCGGGTGCGGCGCCGTGAAAGCCGTCGGCGGAAATGCCGGCCCAGACGTGGGCTTCGAGCTCGTGATCCTTGGTGCCTTTGCGAAGTTGCGCGTCGATCGCGCCGCCGGTCGACACGCGATCGCGCGCGGCGAAGCCACCGGCGGTGACCGTGAGCGAGTCGAGGAACGTCAGCGGGATCCGGTTGTCGACGCCGCCGGTGCGAACGCTATCGATCGGTGCACCGTCGATCGTCCAGCGGTTCTCGAGCCCGTTCGCGCCGGCGAAGTTGACGCCCGCACCATCGGAGCTCGCGCCGAGGGCATAGCTCGCGACCGCATCGTGGGTCGCATCGGCGACCGGTAGCGATAAGAGGTACGCGCGCGAAAACGTGGTCGACAGCGCGTACGGACTGCCGCCCTCGAGCGGATTCGTCGCGCGCACGCAGCCGAAGTCGGTTCCGTCCGCGCAATCGACCGGCTTCTCGACGTCCGATTTCTGGAAGCCGAACGCGTCGCGCGGATTCGTCGCCGCTTTCGCCGGCAGACCGAAGTCGCCGCGAGGATCTGTCGGATCCGCGTGGAGCTCACCAGCGCCGGCGATCAAAAGCGCGCACGCGAGCTTCACCGCCGAAACGGTATCACGGTCGAAAGCCTAACCCGTGATCACGTAAGCGTAATGCGTAGGCCTAAGCGGCTCAGTGCTTGTGGCCGTCGCCGTGATCGTGTCCGTGATCATGGCTGTGGTCATGGCCATGGTCGTGTCCGTGATCATGTCCATGATCATGGCCGTGGTCGTGATTGCAGCCCGGTCCATGAACATGGGCAGCCTCGTGCGCGGCGATCTCTTCTTTGACCTTCGCCATATCGAGACCCTTGGCCTGCGTGACGAGCTCTTCCAACGCGGCCGGCGGTAGCGCGCCTGCTTCGCGGAACAGTAGAACGCCATCGCGGAACAGCATCAGCGTGGGAATCGCCGTGATGTTCGCGGCGCCGGCGAGCTCTTGCTGGGCTTCCGTATCGATCTTGCCGAACACGACATCACCGTGCTTCTCCGATGCCTTCTCGAACGCGGGTGCGAACGCCTTACACGGGCCGCACCACTCTGCCCAGAAGTCTAGGAGGACGATGCCGTCCTTCTCGATCGTTTGTTTGAAGTTCTCAGCGGTGATCTCGACGGTCGCCATCCCCGCAGGTTGGCAATTCCTTGGTGTTCCGGCAAGTGGCGACGGGAATAACTGCCGATCGGGCAGCCTCGTGTCCCGGGTGCTACCTTCAGATCGTGAAGCTACGCATCACGTACAACGCCCCGGTGGTGCTGACGTTCACGATCGCGGCGATCGTGGCGTTCATCCTGACCCAGCTGGTCCCGCCGTTGCGCGGTTGGTTCGCGGCGTACCCGAGCTTCGACGGGATCCAGTCCTACGTCGGCCTGTTCACGCACATCCTCGGTCACGCGAGCTGGGAGCACCTGCTCGGCAACTTCATGCTGATCCTGCTGATCGGCCCGATCCTCGAAGAGCGCCACGGCTCGCGCGGCCTGCTGATCATGATCCTCGGCACCGCACTCGTGACCGGTCTGGCAAACGTGCTGATCGGTAGCCACATGCTGGTCGGCGCGAGCGGCATCGCGTTCATGATGATCGTGCTCGCGTCGATGGCGAACGTGCGCGGCGGTGAAGTGCCACTGACGTTCATCGCGGTCGCGATCGTCTACATGGGTGGCGAGATCGTCCGGTCGTTCAACAACGATAACGTCTCGCACATGGCCCACCTCGTGGGCGGTGCGGTCGGCGGCGCGTTCGGCTTCGTGTTCGCGCGCGGCAAATCGCCTAAACAAAAAAGTCAGGCAAAAAGCTCGTCGATCCAGGCGTCGTCGCGTACTCGCTGAGATCGGTCTTCCCGCTCGCGATCAGCACTTCGTCGTCGACGAAGAAGTTGCCGGTGCACTCGCGGCTCGGCTTGTTGAAGATCACGTACGCGGCATCCGCGAGGATCTCCGGCTTGCGCGAGGCCTTCATCGACGAATCACCGCCGAGCAGGTTTTGCACCGCCGCGGTCGCGATCACGGTACGCGGCCACAACGCGTTGAACGCGATGCCGGCCGACTTGTACTCGCCGGCCATGCCGAGCACGCACATGCTCATCCCGAACTTCGCCATCGTGTAGGCGACGTGCGGCGAGAACCACCGCGTCTCCATGTTGAGCGGCGGCGACATGTTGAGCACGTGCGGATTCGCCGCCTTCTTCAGGTGCGGGATGCAGGTCTTGCTGACGAGGAACGTGCCGCGCGTGTTGATCCCGTGCATGAGATCGTAACGCTTCATCTCCGTCGCTTCGGTGCCGGTCAGGCTGATCGCGCTCGCGTTGTTCACGAGGATGTCGATGCCACCGAACGTGTCGACCGCTTGCTTCACCGCGGCTTGAACTTGTTCTTCGAACCGGATGTCGCACATCACGGCGAGCGCCTTGCCGCCCGCTTCTTCGATCTCTTTGGCGGCGGTGTGGATCGTGCCCGGCAGCTTCGGGTTCGGCGTGTCGGTCTTCGCCGCGATGACGACATTTGCGCCATCGCGCGCGGCGCGCTTGCCGATGGCTAGACCGATACCGCGGCTCGCGCCGGTGATGAACAACGTCTTTCCGCGCAGGGACATGCGCGCAGAGTACGTCAGTAATCCGCGGGATTCATCGAGTCGTCGAGCAGATCGGGGTCGACGGGGCGATTCAGCTTCGACAACTGAATCGCCGACACCAAGCCGAGCACGCTACCAGCGCCGAAAATCCAGAAGCTGATGCCGATGCCGACGAACCCGTTCGGGCCCGGCTTCGTCGCGACGAACACGCACCCCGTGATGAACCCGAGCATCAGGCCGACGAGCGCGATCGTCGACGGTGAAATCTTCAGATACGGCTTCTTCTTGATAAAGCCGAGCGCGGCCGCGCCGAGCAGGCCCAACGCCGCGAGCAACGCGACGACGAGCGTGGCCTTGCCACACGCCGAGAACGCCGGCGAGCTCGGCTGCTGGATGTCCTTCCACTGTTGCGCGTAAAGCCCGTTGTCCGTGGTCACGCAATCGGTCGGGTTCGCGACCATCTGGATCCCGGCGACGCCGCACTCGGTCGTCGACAGGAGGCCCATCGAGACCGAGCCTTGCGTGCCTTCGTTCATCAGCCACTTCGGGAAGAAGCAGCTGAGGATCAACATCGCGGCGGCGACGATCGCGAGCGCCGACATGAGTGGTGCTTTATTCATATCGAAGGCATCACCTTTCCCATCTCGACGTATTCGTGATGCGCGCCCGCCCACAAATCCTCGGCGATCATCGCACGTCCGGCTCGCGACGCTATCACGGCCGCACGAACGACGGCGTTCTTGATGTAGCCGCCGGTCATGTCGAACTTTTCGGCGAGCGCGTTGAAGTCGACGCCGGTCAGTCCCGTCGACGGCGGCAGCAACATCGCCCAGAGTTTTTCGCGTTCTTCGACCTCGGGTTCGGGGAACCGCACGCGGAAGTTGAGGCGGCGTTGCAGTGCCGGATCGATCGCGGACTCGGCGTTCGTCGTGAGCACGCTCACACCGTCGAACGTTTCCATCCGTTGCAGGATGTAGTTGACCTCGAGGTTCGCGAAGCGATCCTGCGCGGACTTCAATTCGGTGCGCTTGCCGAACAGCGAGTCGGCCTCGTCGAACAGCAGCATCGCGTGGGCGTCCTGCGCTTCGTCGAAGATCTTGCCGAGGTTCTTCTCGGTTTCGCCGACGTACTTCGACACGACCGCCGATAGATCGATGCGCACGAGCTCGAGGCCGAGCTCCGAAGCGATCACGGATGCGGCCATCGTCTTGCCGGTACCGGGCTCGCCGGAGAACAGCGATGCGACGCCGCGCGAAATCCCGAGGTGGCGTTGGTAGCCCCACTTCTCGAGGATCTGCGAGCGGCCTTTGACCATCGCGATCATGTCGCGCAAGGTGTCGATCACGTCGTCGGGCAGGACGAGCTCGGTCATCTTTGCCTTGCGGGAGACGACGCTGCCGAACGTGCCGAGCCGCAGCGACAGTCGCCGGGCGACGGCGCCTTCGAGGACATCGAGATCGAACGGCAGCTTCGCGGCTTGGGCGTGGCGCGCGGCCTCTTGCACGGTCTCGGCGATCGCGCCGGGACCGATCACGTAACGTGCGGCGAGCTCGGCGGCATCGCCAACGGGCCCGTTCGCCAATTTCAGCGCGGCGCTCCACGCGCGTTCGCGATCGTCGAGATCGGTGCGTGGCATCGCGACGATCAATGAAGGCCGGCGCAGCTCGAGATGTCCGCCGCGTCCCGTCGATCCAACGGTGATGAGGCCCGGATGCGCGCCGATCGCGTCGATGTGCTCGGCGTGGATGTTGCCGTGCTCGTCGTATAACGCGTCGGCGTCGGCGAGGAATGGCACGGCGTCGCGCAAGCGTGCAGCCGCCAACGCCACGCCGAGTAGCGATCGCTTCGTCTTCTCTTCGGCGTAGAGCAGGGCAGGGATCGGGATCACGAGCTGCGCGCGACCGAGGGACTTCGCGAGTAACTGTGCCGCCGCACGTCGACCACTTCCTCGCGGCCCGCGCAGGATCACCGCGATCGTCGCGTTCGTCTTCGCGCGAAGCTCGTCGAGCTGTTTGCCCACGGCGTCTGGCAACGTGACATTTACGTCGAGTGTCGCCGGCCACAAGCCGCAGAGCTCGGCGAGCGGTGGTTGCAACGCGTCGTCGCCGAGCAACCACGCGAGGGTCGGTTGCGTGATCTCGATCGCCGCATCGAGGGCATCGCCATCGACATGGACGAGTCGGCCAATGCGCAGTGGTGAGCCAGCGGCTGCCGCCTCGAGGATCTCCGCTGGCGTCAGATCCAACACGTCGGCCGCCGCCTCGAGATACAGACCAGCTTTTCGTCGAGGCGCGAGCGCGTGCACGAGATCGCGCGTATCGAGATCGAGCGCGTACGCCATCGTCAGTGCAACGAGGCCGCTCGCGGTCGGCGACAGGCCCATGCGCTTGCCGAGGATCTCCATCCGCGATTCGCCGGCGGTGACGAGCTTCGCCGATCGCGCGGTGGCTTCGTCGATCGCGACGGCCACTTCCGCATTGGCTTTCTTGTGCGCGCCTTGCGGGCGCAGTGTCGATGCCGCCAACCGCGCTTGCGCTGCCGGATCCCGCACGAACACGCCGGCGCCGACGTCCATCCGACGCAGCACCGCCTGCTCGGCATGCAGCCGAATCTCCGCGATGACCGCCTCGATCCACGGCGCGATCTTCATCCAGCTCGCAGCGTAGCGTGGGGACGGTGTCTAGTTCGTCAACTTCGGCTATTCAAGTCCCTGAATCTTCGATCGGGGACGGTGTCTAGTTCGTCAAGATCGACCGAGCGCGAGCCTCGAGCTTGACGAACTAGACACCGTCCCCGATCGCAAGATCGCGGACATAGGACCCCGAACTTGACGAACTAGACACCGTCCCCCTATGCGCGAGGCGGCTTCCACCACGGCGCCGTCTTCGCCACGAGCCGTTGCGGCTCGACAACTTCGGCCTCCGCGAGATCCTGCTTCGATCCCAGCGTCGTCGGCTGTTCCGTCAGCGGTGGCGCATCTGGTCCACCGCGTTCCAACTGCGACGGCTCCGGCTTCTTTTCCGGCAGGTCTTTACCCGCCAACGTCGTCGGCGCCGTCTGCAGATCCGCGACCTCGGGCCCCTGATCCAACGTCATCTTCCACGCCGGCAACTTTCGCTCCGGCCCCGTCAACGTCATGTCGTCATCGACCGGCTTCGGCTTCGGCTTGTCCGCGGTATCGCCCTCCGACCCGACCACACCGACCTCGCGATTGGCCTCGAGCAGCTCGTCCTGCGCGTCCTCGAGATCCTTCAGTCCCGTGCGCAGGTTGCCGATCCGCTCGACCAGATCCTGAAACTCCGCCGTCACGTCGTGCATGAGCAGCGGCTGCAACACCGCGAGCGCTTGCTCCAACAGGTCGCGCCGATCATCGGCGAACACGAACTGCGAGAGCTTGCCATCCTTGCCCTCGACCGCCGTCTTCAACGCTTCGAGCGCGAGGAGCTCTCGCTGCGGCAGCGCCAGGTCATTGATCACGACGTGCCGCCCCTCGAGGATCTCGCGCATCGTGATCATCACGAGGCTTTCGCGCTCCTCGGACAGCACCTCGTCGAGCTTCACGTCGCCGAGATCATGCTCGTCCTCTTCGACGAGCTCGTTCTCCTGCACGCCCTGCTCGATCAGCAGCTCCGGGCCATCGAGATCTTTCTCGTCGAACCGCACCGACTACTCTTCGATCTTCTCCCACCACTGACACCACCACTCCCCACCGACGAGGATCCGCAGCTTCGGGTGCCAGCAGTACGCGAGCTTCGCATCCGGGTTCAGGTAGTAGAGGCAGTTGTCACACTTCTCGCCGTGATACGGCACGCCCTTCAGCACGTTGTCATCGATCATGTGCTGGAGGCGCAGCGCCTCTTTTTCGTCGATTTCCTTCGGCTCGGGCTTCGGCAAAACATCATCGGCCATGGGCCGAATCTTACTTCGTACCGAGCCGCTGCGCGAACCACGAGACGGTCTCTGCCATGCCATCCGCCACTTGATGTGTCGGCGCATAACCGAGCGCTCCGATGATCTTGTCGATCGACGCCTGCGAGTGCGCGATATCGCCCGACCGCGGCCCTTCGAACACCGGCTGCGCATCCGCGAGCTCGGGGTGATCCTTCTTCAAGTTGTCGCGGATCATCGCGAACAGCTCTTTGAGATCCGTGCGCCCGTTACAGCCGCAGTTGTAAACCGTGCCCGTCGCCTCGACCGGACCCGTTGCCGCGAGCAAGTTCGCCTGGACGATGTTGTCGACGTAGCAGAAGTCGCGACTGTTCGAACCATCGCCGAAGATCACGCACGGCTTGCCCGCGATCAGGTTCGCGATCCACCGCGGGATCACGGCCGCGTACACGCCATCGGGATCCTGCCGGCGCCCGAACACGTTGAAGTAGCGGAGGCCGATCGTGCCGAGCCCGTACGCCTCGTGAAACACCTGCGCGTAGGTCTCGTCGATCCGCTTCGTGGCCGCGTACGGCGACAGCAGCTTGCCGACGCGATCCTCGACTTTCGGGAGCCCCGGATGATCGCCGTAGACCGACGAGCTCGACGCGAACACCATCCGCGGCACGTTCGCTTCGCGCGCTGCATTCAGCACGTTCAAGAACGCGTTGACGTTGTGATCGTGCGACGCGATCGGATCCTTCAACGACCGCGGGACGGATCCCAATGCCGCTTGATGCAGGATGATGTCGACGTTCTTGACGGCCTTCTTCGCGACTTCCGGATCGCGCAGATCACCTTCGATGAACTTGAACTGCAGCTTCTCGTCGGGATTGATCGAGAGCACGTCATCGAGGTTCTTCTTGTGACCGGTGATGAAGTTGTCGACACCGACGACGCTCTGTCCGAGATCGAGCAACCGCTCGAGCAGGGCCGAACCGATAAAGCCCGCGACGCCCGTGACCAACCAGCGGCGCGGTGAATTAACGAGATCCGAGCAGATGTCGTCGTAACGACTCACTCAGAGGCTCCACTGTTTGATACCGCGCGGCGGCTGCTTCACGGGCAGCACACTCTTCACGTCGATCACCACGCCGCCGTCACGCACGCGTGCGTACAGTGCGTTGATGTCCTTCAGGTAGTCCTTGTGCGAGACCGCGAGGATCAGCGCGTCGAGCCCGGTGAACTTCTCGATCTCCGAGAGGTGCACGCCGTACTCGTGGTGCGCTTCCTTCGGATCGCCCATCGGGTCGTGGATGATCGCGTCGATCCCGTACTCCTTCAGCTCCTTGATGATGTCGGGCACCTTGGAGTTGCGGAGGTCCGGCACGTTCTCCTTGAACGTGAGGCCGAGGATGCCGACCTTCGCCTTCTTCAGCGGGACGTCCATCTGGGTGAGGAACTTGACGGTCTTCTGCGCGATGAACGCGGCGACGTTGTTGTTGACGCGACGGCCGGCGAGGATCACCTCCGGCAAGTAGCCGAGCTCTTCGGCCTTCATGGTCAGGTAGTACGGATCGACGCCGATGCAGTGACCACCGACGAGGCCCGGCGTGAACTTCAGGAAGTTCCACTTGGTGCCGGCCGCCTCGAGCACATCCATCGTGCGGATGCCCATGCGATCGAAGATCAGCGCGAGCTCGTTCATCAGCGCGATGTTGAGATCGCGCTGCGTGTTCTCGATCACCTTCGCCGCTTCGGCGACCTTGATCGACTGCGCCTTGTGGACGCCGGCGACGACGACCGAGCCGTAGACCAGCGCGACGCGCTCGAGCGCTTCCGGCGTTTGGCCCGAGACGACCTTCAAGATCTTCTCGAACGTGTGTTCCTTGTCGCCCGGGTTGATGCGCTCGGGCGAGTATCCGAGGAAGTAATCGACGCCGTTCTTCAGGCCCGATTTCTCGTCGAGGATCGGTCCGCAGATGTCTTCGGTGACACCGGGATAGACGGTCGATTCGTAAACGACGATGTCGCCCTTCTTCAGGTGCGGGCCGATCGTCTTCGACGCCGAGATCATCGGTCCGAGATCCGGACGATTGTTGCCGTCGATCGGCGTGGGCACCGCGACGATGTAGAACGTGCAGTCCGAGAGCTTTTTCGGATCCGCCGTCATGTCGAGCTTCTTCGCCGAGGCGAGGTCGCTGTCGGTGACTTCGAGGGTGTCGTCGTGACCGCGCTTGAGCTGCTCGACGCGGCTCTCGCGAATATCGAAACCGATGGTCGGCACCTTGCGACCGAACGAAATCGCGACCGGTAGGCCGACGTATCCGAGACCGATTACCGCGATCTTTTCAGACTCGAGAGAAGGCATCCCGCGGAGCAGAACACGATCGCTATCCGACGAGCAAGACGCCCAGGAACCGTCCGTACGGCATCAAGCGAGACAGCTCGACCAACTCGCGCTCCCGCGTTCGGTGAGCCCGACCCACCACGGCAACGGCATCCATACATGCCGCCGCACTCGCGTGCTCGCCCAACAGCTCGAACCCGGTGAGGTCCACGAGCACGTGTGCGAATAAGTCACTGCCTTCGAGCAAGACGCGCGCGAGCTGCGGCACGACTTCGCCGGCCTGTTCGACCTTCGGTGGGGTAAGCAGCGCCAACGAGCCGCGCAGCCATCGGGTAGCGAACACCGAGTCATCGTGGTCAGTCCGTTCGCCCTGCGCGATGTCGGCCAGTGCCGGGTAACGCACATTCGCATCGACCACCGCGACGGTCGCGCCGGTTAACTGCGTGAGCGCCAAGCCCAAATGAATGATCACCGGTGGGACGGCGACCTGATCGTCGCTCGGCACGAACCCGACCACGCGCAGCCGCTCGCCGTGAATGTGACGTGCGATCCGCGCGCATGCGGCTTCGAGGTGACCGAGCTGAGCGTGATCGAGCGTGATGCCGATCTTCGCCAGGAGGTCTTCGTCGACCGCTTGCGGGTTCATCGCCACGAGCTTATACGATGACAGAAATGAAGATCGTCCACGTCCTGTCCTCGTATGGCGTGGGCGGGCAGGAGCGCGTGGCGTTGGACCTGGCGATCGGCCAACGAGCGCGTGGGCACGATGTGGCGGTGATCTCGTTGGCGCCGCCGCCGGATGGCGCGATGGCCGACGAGTTTCGCGAAGCCGGGATCGCGGTCGATCGCGTGGTCAAGCGCGGCGGCTTGGATGCGACGCTCGTCCCGCGACTCGCCTTTGCATTGAGGCGCCACCGCGCGGATGTGGTCCACACGCACAATCCGCTGCCGCTGATCTATGGAGCGCCGGCGGCGCGGTTGATCGGCGCGCGCGCGATCCACACGAAGCACGGCAAGAATCCGGGGACGCGGGGCCTGATGGCGCTGCGCAAGGCGGCCGCGCGGTTGACCCACGCGTTCGTCGCAGTCTCCGACACGACCGCGGAGCAAGCGCGCGCGCAGAACGATGCGCCGACCGTGCGCGTGATCCCGAACGGGATCCGGTTGGATCGCTACACGCCGGATCCCGCAGCACGCGTGGCCGCGCGTCGCGAATTGAAGCTTCCCGACGACGCGTGGGTGGTCGGCACGGTCGGTCGCGTCGACGACAACAAGAATCAGGTGCTGCTCGCGCGCGCGTTCGCGACGCTGCCCGCGACGAGCCGGCTCGTGATCATCGGCGATGGACCCGCGCGCGCGACGGTCGAAGCCGAAGTCGCAAAACTTCAAGGCCGCGGTCAGATGACGGGCCGGCGGATGGACGTGCCGAAGCTGATCCACGCGTTCGACGTGTTCGCGCTGTCGTCGGTGCTCGAGGGCTTGCCGCTCGTCGTGCCGGAGGCGATGGCGGCGGGCCTGCCGATCGTGTCGACCGCGGTCGGTGGAATTCCGTCGGTCGTCGACGAAGGCGTCACGGGCTTACTCACGCCGATCGACGAAGCCGCGTTCGCGCGCGCGCTGCAACGGCTCGAGCAGGATCGCGCGTTTGCCCGAGCGCTCGGTCGACGGGGCCGCGAGGTCGCGTTGGCGAAGTACAGCTCCGACGCGATGGTCGACGCGTATCTAGCGCTGTACTGAGAACTGCTCGATCTGCTTCTGCCAGAACGTATCGAGCACGTAGTCGCGAAGCAGGCGTAGATCGCGCCCGGCGGCGATCGTGATCCGATACCCGGTGCGGCGCAGGAGACCGAACGGTCCCGCCGACGGCAGCTTCGACGGCACGAGCGTGTCGAAGATGACATCGCCGCGCGCCCACAACACTTCATCGATGCCCGGCACCTCGAACTGCAGCGGCACTTCGTCGAGGATGCGCCCGCCGTGATACGGCCGCTCGACGCGCGCGCCTTCGCACGACAGATCGACGACGAGCGAGCTGCGCTCTTTGTTGCCGATCGTCTCCCAGCACATGGCTTCCATCTCGATCCGAGGACTGATGCGACGAATCTCGTGCATCTAAAAATTTTCGGATGTCCGCCGTACGCGGATCCAATTTTTAGCTCGCTATATAAGCGATGCGCGGGACGGCGATCTGCGTGAGGAACATCGCATCGCTCATCGAGCGGTCCGTCGCGAACCGGGCGACATCGAAGCGATCCGTGGGGATCATCTTGCCGAGCTTGCCCGGCCAGATCCGCGAGGCACCGCTCATGTTCGTGAACCCGACCTTGTAGCCGGCGGCTTCGACGGCCTGCCGGATCGGCGCGAGATGCGAGATCCGGCGTCCGACGGGATACGCGATCGCCTGGCACGGCCGACCGAGCTGGGTCTCGAGCTCGCGCTTGCTACCGCCGAGCTCGTCCTCGAGCGATTGCGGATCCAACGTCTGCAGCACGCGATGCCGGCGCGAGTGCGACTCGACATCCATGCCTTGCTTCGCCAGCTCGCGCACCTGATCCCAGGTCATCACGAGCCCGTTCGCGTGATCGCGCTCGATCTCGGGATCCCACTCGACGCCGAACGCGTGCGCGAGCTCGGTCAGGAAGCGCTCGAGCTCGAGGCCACGCGTGTCTTTCACGAGCCCCGCGAGCATGCGTAGCGTGTTCGGATCACGCGTGTCGAGATCGTGGGGATGCGGATAACTGATCGACGCCGTGGGCCGCTTTGCCGTCGAGAGCACGAGCGCGATCCGCTCCCACCAGTAGAGCAGGCGATCGCTGATGAAGTTCGTCGCGACGAAGAACACCGCCGGCAACCCGACGGACTTCAGGATCGGCGTGGCCATCTCGAGGCAGCTGCGATAGCCGTCATCGAACGTGACCATCACGGGATTCTTCGGCAGCGGGGCGCCATCGAGCGCGCGCACGACATCCGCGATCGTGACCGGCGTGGCGTACTTCGCGACGAGCTCCATCTGGCGACGGAACTGCACCGGGTTCGCGTCGGCGACGCCGGGGTCATACGGATAGTTCGGAACTTCCTCGGCGATGTGGTGGTACGTGAGGATCGACAACGTCGACGGAATCGGCGCGACCTTGCGGAGCTTCATCACGGCGTGGAGCGCACCCGTGCCATGGAGCACCGATGCCAAACGCTCGCGGACACCCATCTAGCCGAGCATAGCAAATGCTATGGTCGGGGCGCGTGTTCGCGCTGCCTGGCATCACGTTGCTCGTCGTGTTCGTGCTCGTGCGCCCGCAGGAGTTCGTTCCGTTCCTGCAGCGCCTGCCGTTTTTACATTTGTTCACGATCCTGGCGGTCATCGGCTACGTCATCGACGTCCGCCTGCGCCGGCTGCAGCCGATCGCCACGAATACGCTGCCGTGGGTGGTCGCGTTCCTGATCTGGGCGATCATCTGTACGGCGGTCATCGCCCCCGACACGCTGGTCGGACTGATCTTGTTCCTGATCGTGCTGTTTTGCCTCTACGGGGTCGTAGCGCACGGAATTCAGAGGTTTCGCACGTTCCAGCTCGTGGCCGGCACGCTGACGATCACCACGGTGTTCCTCGCGTTCGTGCTCGCGCACCAGGGCTTCGCGCCGAAGCAGTGCGTCGGTGGCGTCGATACCGATGGCGCGATCGACGGCGCGCCCGATGGTCGGGAATGCAGCGCGAACGAGGACTGCAAGGGCGGCAACAGCGACGACCCCGAGATGGAGTTCCGGTGCGAGCACATCGGCCTGTTCGGGACGTACAGCGTCGACGAGCGCGTCCGCTACCGCGGCGAGCTGTCCGATCCGAACGAGGTCGCGCTCGCGGTGTGTGCGGGTGGGCTCGCCACGTTGATCGGGTTTTCGATGCTGCGGCGAACCACGGGCGGGCGGCGGATCGTGCTCGCGGTGTGCGCGGCGTTGTGCGTGCTTGCCGTGTTCATGACCCAGTCACGCGGTGGCCTGCTCGCGATGGTGCTCGTGCCGGGCGTCTACGCGATCAAGAAATGGGGGTGGGCCGTCATTGCGCCGGGCGGCGTGCTCGCCGCGGTCGTGCTCTCGCTCGGTGGTCGCAGTGGCGAAAACGCGGACGCGTCGACGCAGCAGCGCTACGAGGCGTGGTCGGTCGGGCTCAATCTCTGGCATCACAGCCCGGTCTTCGGCGTCGGGGCGCGCCAGTTCGCGCAACATCACTTCCTGACGGCGCACAACTCGTTCGTGCTGATGCTCGCCGAGCTCGGCATCATCGGCCTGTTCCTGTTCACCGCGATCATCTACCTGTGCATGAAGACCTTGATCGTCGGGCTCCAGGCGATCGAAGGCTTGCCCGGCGCGGCGACGGCGCGGATCTGGGGCATGGCGTTGCTCGCGGCGATGGCGGGCATCATCTTCCAGATCAACACGCTGTCGTTCAGCTACCACATGGTGCTGTGGCTGTTCTTCGGCTTGTGCGGTGCGTGGTACAGCGCCGTGCGCCACCACAAGCCGGACCTCGAGATCAAGCTGACGTTCATCGACGTCTTGATCATCGCGTTCATCTGCATCGTCTACGCGACGATCGTCCTTCCCGTGTTCCTCACGGCGAAGGGCGAGATGTAGACGACTACTTCTTCTTCGGCGCGGGCTTCTTCGCGGCCGGCTTCGCAGCCGGTTTCGCGGCCGGCTTGGCAGCCGGTTTGGCCGCGGGCTTCGCCGCCGGTTTCGCGGCTGCCGGCTTCGCGGCGGGCTTGGCCGCCGGCTTCGCGGGTTCCGGCTTCGCGGCCGGCTTGGCGGCGGGCTCGGCCTTTTCGGGCTTGGCCGCCGGCTTTGCCGCAGGGGCGGGCTTCGCCGGAGCTGCGGCGGGCTTGGCGGCGCCACCCGAGTTCACGCGGATCGGCTCGGGCTTCCCCGACGGGAGCGGCTTCGCCGGACGCACCGGCGCAGGTCCGCGTCCGGGCTTCTCTTCGTTGCGGTCGTACTCTTCTTCGTCGTCGCTGTCCGACGAGGAGTCGTCGTCATCGTCGTCGTCGCGGATGATCGAGCGACGCGCTACGGGACGAGCTGCGGGACGCGCCGGGGCGTCGTCGTCGTCCTCGTCATCGTCGTCGTCATCGTCGTCATCATCATCGTCGTCATCGTCGTCGTCGTCATCGTCGTCGTCGTCATCATCGTCGTCGTCGTCGTCCTTTTCGGACTCATCCTCGCCCCACGGCGCTTTGTCGCCGGCCCGCCAGCCGCCTTCGTCGGCGTTGTCGTCGTCGTCTTTGTCGTCGTCGTCGTCGTCCTCGTCGTCGTCCTCGTCGTCGTCGTCGTCATCGCCGCCGCCGCCGCCACCGAAGTCGTCGTCGTCGCCGGGCGGTGACGCACCACCGCCTCCGAAATCTTCGTCGTCGCCTACGACGTCGGCGTCGTCTTCATCGTCGTCGTCGTCATCGTCGTCGTCGTCATCGTCGTCGTCGTCGTCATCGCCGTCGCCGTCGTCGTCGTCATCGTCATCATCTTTATCGTCATCGTCTTCATCACGAGAAGACTTCTTCTTGGGCGCGGCAGCGAAGAGGCGCGCATCGAATGGATCGACGTCAGTACGCATGGTGAGATTGAATTCTAAACAGCGTGGAAGCGCAGTGTGTCAACCGGCGCATGATACAAACCTCTGGTGCGCTGGCCGATCGCATTCGCGACAATGTTGCTTGCCAGTCCGGCATTTGCGGACCACACCAGCGCGCATGTGACCGCGAACGGCGACGTGGCTGTCACGGACAACGTATTTTCGGTCTCGCGTGACGCCAACCCCGAGGCGGACGTCTACACCCAGCTGCGTCCGGGCGTCCTGTTCACGTGGGAAACGCCACGGATGATCCAGACGCTCGAGGCATCCGCCGAGCTGCTCGAGTACGCGACCCACAACAATACGGACCCCACGTTCTCATTGTTCGGAAAATGGGATTCGTTGTGGACCCCGGGCCCGCGCTCGCAGTTCGGGCTCGGCGCGAGCGCCGGTAACGGTCACATCAGCTCGCTCTCGTCGCGCAACTCGCCCGATCAGGTCCCCACGGGCCTGATCCCGTCCGGTGATTCGTCCCTGCGCCAGGCCGAGGCGCATGAATACCTTTCGTGGCAGGCCACGCGCGATACGCGCACGAACCAGCTCGCGAACTTCCAGTGGGTCGCCACCGACGACAACGCTCCGATGCCGACGACGACGAGCTCGTTCAGCGGCATCTTCGGGCTCGGCTTCGATCACCTGTGGACCCACGATACCGTCGGCATCCAGGTCAGCGGCACGGTGCTTCACCTCGAGCGGATCGCGCCGATGGGTGCAAATCCGCCGAGTCGGCTCGACCAGCAACTCAACCCGGCCGCGACCGTCGGCTGGCGCCACGACTACACGAAGCACTGGTCGACCGCGCTGAACGGCGGCATCGTCTACGTCAATCCGTACGGCACCGACCCGCACAATCCGGGGGCTACCGATCGCGTCGCGTCGCCGTACCCGGTCGCGAGCGGCACTGTCCAGTACACGGACGTATGGGGCGGTGCGAACCTCACGCTCGGTCGGACGATCGCGCCGAACCTCTACATCGCGCAGAACACCGTCGACACCGGCGCGGTCATGAAGCTCACGCTGCCGTTGCCGTGGTTGGATTCGCGGCCGCGCAACGGCGATCCGTTGTTCACGCTGCTCGGCACGCTCGGCGTCGACCGCACCGAGCTCGTCGATTCGACGACGTCGGATCTCCAAGGTGCGTTCACGATCGGCCGCGCGGATGTCGCGTTGCAGTGGCAGCCCACCGCCAGCCAGAAGTACGCCGTCCGTTACGAGTTCGTCTATCAGCACGGCGACACGATCGCAGCCGCGGTCACGCCGTCGTACTTCCGCAACACGGTCTACTTCGAGTTCTCGTGGCGGTATCCCGAGCTCGTCGCCACGCAGGTGCCGCGTCGCCAAGGCGCGAGCAATCGCGCCGACGGTGCGGACGTGTCGTCGCCGATCGGTGCCGAGCCGGTCGTGCCGGATGCGGCGGAGCCGTCGCCCGCGAGCTACGGCAACGATGCGCCGGATCCGAATGCGGCCGGTGGCAACGCCGGTGGAACGTCCGGTGGCCCAGCGGGCGGTACGCTCGGTGGAACGGGCGGATCGATTCCGTCGCCGTCGGACGACAAGTAACTGCCGGGCGACTGCCGGGCGACGAGGCCACAGCGTGACTTACGCGCGCGGTCATCCGCCGCGAGGCTCGTTCGTCGACGCGGATCTTGGCGTGGTCATCGCAAGACCTCCACCTGGAGGTCGTGATGCGGAAACTGATTCTCAAGATGTCGATGACGGTCGATGGCTTCGTCGCGTTGCCGAATGGTGAGCAGCCATGGATCCAGAAGACCGGGATCGAGGACAAGGACGCGGTGACGTGGACGGTCGATGCGATTCGCGTGGCCGGCGCTCACGTCATGGGCAGCAAGACGTTTCGCGACATGGCGTCGTACTGGCCGTACTCGACGGAGGCGTTCGCCGAGCCGATGAACGCGATCCCGAAGGTCGTATTCTCGCATCACGGCGCGATCGATGGCGACGTGACGAAGCGCGCGCCGACGTCCGGCAAGGCAGCCGACCGAACAAACGCTCGCGAGCTGGCGCAACCCGCGCGTCGTGTCCGGGCCGGTCGGTGAAGAGGTCGCGCGTCTGAAACAAGAATCGGGTGGACCGCTCGTCGCGTACGGCGGTGCGTCGTTCGCGCAGAGTCTCGTGCGCGAGCACTTGCCCGACGAGATCCACCTGCTCGTTCATCCCGTTGCGGTCGGTCGCGGGATGTCGCTCTTCACGTCGCTGGCCGAGCCGATGCGGCTCGAGCTCGTCGAGTCGAAGCGGTTCCCGCTCGGTGGGATCGGGAACGTCTATCGGAAGATCTGAGCGACTGATTCCGTCCATTGCCGAGCCGATCTCTGATCACGGAGTCCCCCATGCGGAGTCCGTCAGGATTGTCACTGACGTCACCCCGGTCTTGTTGCTGGTGACGTTCGAGCTGGCTGTTCGAGCTCGTCAGTGACAATCCTGACGGACTCCGCATGGGGCCCTACGATCACGGGGATCGCTCTCAGCGCACGATGATGTCCGCGGGCGGAATCCCCGCGAAGCCCGTGTTCCATGCGAGCGCGTAGCCGGGCACATCTTTCAGGATCGCTCGTTCGTCGACGACGTGCGGCTCGATCGTCCACTCGCCGATCGTGTCTTCTTCGTAGCAAGTGGGGCCGACGAGCAGGACTTTGCGACCGAGGCCGGGATGCGGTGCGGGTACGACGAGCTCGACCGGCGACCAACGTAGATGACAGGCGCGCGATAGATCCAACACGCGTAGCTCGCGATCGCCGACGCTGCGCTTCGCGGTGACGATGCCGCACGCGAAGCCCGCGTTCGCCGCAAATAGCCGGCCCGGCTCGATCAAGATCTCGATCGACCGCGGAATCGCCTCGCGGATCGTGGCGAGGGCCGCCGGCATATCGACGATGCCGTGCCACGCGCCGCCGAGATTGATGAACGCGGGCTCGAAGTCGCACAGCTCCAGTGCGGCCTTCGCACTCGCTACAAATCGCTCGCCGTTCGTCGCGGTGACCGGCCCGTGATGGATATGGATGCCAACACGGCGTTCGTTCGCGGCGCGCGCGAGCTCGTTGATCGCGGCGCGATCGTCGAGGCCAAATCGCGATCGCCGATGCCCGCTGCCGTCGAGGATCGCGCCAATCGCGGGATCCTTGCCGGTGATCGACGCCGAAATTCGAATCGCGATCGAAGTCGTTCCGAGTGCCGCAATTTGCTGCACGGTCTCCACGCTCGTGATCGACGTGCCGACCGTCCGGCCCGTCGGATCGTACGCGGACACGATGTGCCCATCGCGAACCGGGACCCGTGCCAGCTCGTCGACGGAGGCGACATCGAACCCATCCAGGTACTGCCCGGCGAGCGCGTAGACGTCCGGATGCGGAAACGACTTCGCCGCGAACAACACGCGAATCCCGACGGCGTGTGCCGCGCTGGCAACCGCGACCATGTTCGCTTCGATCGTCGCGAGGTCGTAACGAAGCGTTGCCCGCGTCACGTCCGCGAGGTCGGCCGGAAATTTCACAGCGCCAGCGTAACGCAGTCGTTGTGAGTGGCACCGGTCCGGACCCGGAGTAAGCTCCACTCATGGCTGGGCATCCGAACGTGCGGAGTCGCACGCCCCGCAGCGACGACCCGACGGTCCGCGTGCTGGCGTTGTGCTCGGAGCTCACCTTGCCGTGGGTCGAGGGCGAGCTTGCCGAGGAAGCGATCACCTTGCAGGTCGCGCGATCGGTCTCGCACGCGGTGTCCGCGCTCGTCGAAGATCCGCCTCCGCGCGCCACGATCTTGGTCTGCGACTTCGATCATCTCGATGCCGCGGACACGATGCAGCTCCACCAGATCCGCGAGCGCGGCTGGTTCGGCGCGATCATCGGGCTCGGCCGCGTCGCGGATGCCTTGCGCCGCTCGCTCGCGATCAACAACGTGATCGTGCCGCCGTTTCGCACGCACTCGCTCCGCAACGCGATCTCGCGCGCCGGTATCGCGCAGGCTACGACGAAGATCCCGACGATCGGCGGCTGAACTCGTCGAGCTGCCGGTGAAAGTGCGCGAGCGCGTGCTCGAACGCACCGAACACGACATCGCGATTCGCACCCGAGGCGAGCCCGCGCTGGATCGATTCACCCATCGTGAAGTCTTCGCCGGTCGCGTTGTACAGGATCGCGTTGTTCGCATCCCAGTAGCGCTTCGCCTTGTCCGACGGCGCTTCGGGCACGAGCGTGAAGCTCGTCAGGCGCGTGTTCGCCGGACCCATCGGCCACAGCGTCAACACCGCCGCGTGATCCGGCTCGACGAGGATCAGCGTGTTCGGAAACAGGTGATAGAGAATGTTCGCGTGCTTGCGTAGCTCCCACGACTCGCGCGGTTGCGACGGCAGCTCGTTGATCGATCGCTTCGGGAAGATGTTGCGGAGGTGCGGACCGATCGGATCGACGAGGCCGATGTTGTCGAAGAACATCGGATAGATCGAATTCTGGTGAACCGGACGTAGGTGATACGTCTCGAGGAACACGTCGATCGAGAGCTTCCACGAGAGCGCGCGATCTTCGATCCGCGAATCGTATGCGTGGGCGCGACCGAGTCCGAAGCTCACCAGATCGTCGACGATCTGCTCGCCGAGCCACGCGTTCGCATCGAGCACGCCGGTGCCGACGTGTGGGATTGCGAAAATCAGCCCGGCGGCTTCACCACACGGCACGCGCGCCAACCCTCGATCCTCGATCGTTCCGAACGCGCGTTGATGGGGCAGGCCGAGCAACGCGCCATCACGCCCGTAGCTCCACGCGTGATACGGACACGAGAACGCCTTCTTCGATCCACACGGTTGGGACTCGACGCGCGTCCCGCGATGCCGGCACACGTTGACCATCGCGCGGATCTGCCCGTCGTCACCGCGCGCGACGAGCAGTGGGACACCCGAGCCATCGTGCGTGAAGTAATCGCCGGGATTCGGAATCTGCGATGCGTGCCCGACGACGAGTGGCAGCGATCGGAACAGCGCCGTCTGCTCGCGATGGAAGCGCGTCTCGCCGGCCGCACCAACATCGTAGTGCTCGATCGGCCAGCGCGTCGGTGCAGCTTCGTGATCGGTAGTGTGCTGCTCGATATGAACGAGCACGCGATCGACCAGCGCTTGCTGCAGCGCCAATCTCACTCGGGAACGATCCTCAGCCGTTCGGTCAGGAGCTTCATCAAGCGTGCGTTGACAGCGTCCTCGAACGGGTTCGCGTTCGGACCGCGCGGGATATCGAGCGGCGCGCGCAGGTGCACGAACCACCGCTCGAGCCGCGGCAGCTCCCACGAATCGAGCACCGCATCGCGCGGGACTTCGTTCGTGGTGTCCGGAAGCGCCGGATAGATGTCCGTGGCCGGCTCGTCGTGAAAACCGTTGAGCGCCTCTTCGACGTCGATGCCCGGATCGGTCACGCGACGTGGCGAATCGTTGCGCATCAACTGATCGAGCACGTCGTTGACGTTCAGGAACCGCTGCGGGCGCTCGCCGCCGAGCTCGAGCTCGAGATCATCGTGCAGCTCGTCGATCACGCGCATCATGTCGTCCACCGCCGCCATCGCCTCTTCGCTGACCGGATGGCCATCCGCATCGACCGGGTTCACGACATCGTCGTGCGTGCCATCCGCGCGCACCGGCCGCACCGTCCGAGCTGCGTCGTGCAATGCCTGCGCATTCATCGCGGCGACCGCGGCATCCACGTCCTTGTCCTCGTCCATCACCATGTTCATGTCCTTAGTCCAGCCGATAGTCCGCCGCGAGATTTATCACCGACAGGCCCGAGCATTCGACGTGCAAATGCGATCGCTTCGGTCTCGTACGTCGCTTGGATCTGTTTGGCTCTTTCGGGTCCCACGATGCGTTCGACCGTGGGCCAAGACGCGACGAAATAGCTGATCGCCCCGACTAGATGCAACACGGTAGTTTCAGGTGAATCCGCCGTTTTATTGGATGCCGCGACTAGTTTGGCGGCACGCTGCAGGAACGGCCCGAGCGGCAGCTTGGCCGCCTTTGCGACGCGGGTTGGGTTGTCCAACAGCTCGCGCAGCAGCAATTTCACGCGTCCCGGCTCCTCGCGCGCCCAGCGGACGAGCGCGATCGCGAGGGCATCCACCGGGTCGCCGGTGACCACGCCGAGCCGGACATCGAGATCGGTCGCGATCAATTCGAGCACGGCCGCGTACAACTGCTCCTTCTTCGCGAAGTGATAGATCGTCGACGCGAGGGGATACCGCGCGGCCGCGGCGACATCGCGCATCGACGTCCCGTGGAAGCCGTTCGCGGCGAACAACCGCTCCGCCACGACGAGGATCTTCTCGCGGGCACGGCGACCTTTCGGCGTGAGGCTTCGCTCCAAAACAGTACGAGTGTACCGGAAAAACCGTACGTGTGTACCGAAAACGATCCGTAACCAGCGCGTCGCTCGTACGTATGCCAGACTAGAGGCAGCCGTGAGCGAGTCCCCGGATCTCGATAAGTATCCAGAGCTACGCGCGAAATGGGATCGCCGTCAGTTCCTGAAGAGCGCTGCGGCCGGCACCGCCTTCATGGCGCTCGGCGGCGCGTTCGTGCGCTTGGCCACCGATGATCTGACCCGCGCGGCGCGCGCCGAGACTCGGTCGGACGGCCGCCCGCGGTTGCCGCCCGGTCAACGCGTGATCGAGTTCCTGCGCCCGATGGGCGGCGACGAAGGCGATGGCACGACCGAGTCGTTCAAGCTCAAGATCCACGGCGCGGTGAAGAAGCCGTTCGAGGTCGACTACGAAAATTTCCTGAAGCTCCCGCAGGTCGAAAAGATCGCGGACGTCCACTGCGTGACGGGCTGGTCGATGGTCGGCGCGAAGTGGAAGGGCGTGCAGATCAGCCGGCTCGCGGCGCTGGCCGAGATCAAAGACGAGGCGAAGTTCGCGATCCTCGAGAGCGCGCATGGCTTCACCGCCAACGTGCCACTCAAGGAAGCGTTCGCCGACAACGCGCTCGTCACGTATCGGATCAACGGCAAGCCGTTCTCGCTCGATCACGGCGCGCCGGTGCGTGGCCTGATTCCGGATCTCTACTTCTGGAAATCGGCGAAGTGGATCACCGGCATCAAGTTCGTCAAAGACGATCAACCCGGCTATTGGGAGACGCGCGGCTATCACAACCACGCCGATCCGTGGAAAGAGGAGCGGTATGGTTGATCTGAAGAAGCGATGGCGTGCGTATTTGCGCGCCGTCCATCGCGACTTCGGATACCTCGCGATCGGCTTCACCGTGATCTATGCGGTGTCGGGCATCGCGCAAAATCACATCGAGGACTGGGGCGACGTCTCGTACAACGCGACCGAGCGCACCGTCGCGATTCCGGAGATCTCGCCGACGACGCCGGAGATCGTGGCCGTCAAGCAAGTCGCCGATGCGGTCGGCTTGGGCGCACCGACCAAGCACTCGCGCGCCGGCGACGAAGTTCGTCTCGAGTACGACAACGGCACGAAGGTCGTCGCGATCGGCACCACGGCCACGGTACAACAGCGTTCGCGCCGCGCGTTCATCGGGATCGCGAACTGGCTCCACACCGCGCGCGGCAAGAAGGCGTGGAAGTACATCTCCGACGTCTACGCGGTGTTCCTGCTGTACCTCGCGATCAGCGGCATCTTCATGATCAAAGGCCGGCTCGGCCTGAAGTGGCGCGGCACGATCCTCATCGGTGCGGGCTTTGCGGTACCGATCCTGTACGTCGCGCTCGCCGGCGGACCCGAATCGCAAAAGACCAAACCCGTCGAAGAAACCGCGATGAAGGTCGTCCCGGTCGGCATCGACAAGCCCACGATTCAGAAGCCCCCTCCCGTCGAAGAAGAAGCCAAGCCGACGCCCCAACCCGACGAGCTCGCACCGAACGCGAACCCGGCAGGTTCCGCGATCCTCACGCCACTTCCTCCCGACGATTAGCGCGCGAGCCAGATGAAGTGCTTCGAGCCGTACGCGCGCACCGTGTGGCACTCGGCGACGAAGCCGACCTCGTGCAACCACTTCGTGAATTGCGGCGACTCGAACGCCGACCACACCGCGAGCCCACCGCCGGGTCGCAGCGCGCGCTTCGCATCCGCGAGACCCTTCTTCTGATACAGCGCCGCGTTCGCATCGAACACCGGATCGGGCCCGTTATCGACGTCGAGGAGGATCGCGTCGTACTGCCCGGCCGACTCGCGGATCACCGCGCCGACATCGTTGACGATCACTCGCACGTGTTCGTGATCGAGCGGCGCCTTCGTGTGCGCGCGATTCCATTCGACGACCTTCGGAAAGATCTCGCAGATGTCGACCTTCGCGAGCGGCGCGTACTTCAACACCGAGATCAACGTGAACCCGAGGCCGAGCCCTCCGATCAGCACGCGCGCGTCCTGCTTGCCGGCGACGAGCTTCGCCGAATAGAACCCGAGCTCGTCCTCGCTGACGTGATTGCGCGTGTTCATCAGCTCGACGCCGCGCACGCGAATCGCGAGCTCGGTCCCGCGCCGCGCGAGCGTCATCTCGCCGGTGCCATCGGGGAGCGGGAAGCGATCGAGGATCTCGCTCTTGATCACGCGCGACCGTACACCGGTACCAGCGTCCCGCTCGTCACCGCGTTGTCTTCCGACGCGAGGAACGCGATCACGTTCGCGATCTCCGCCGGCGTTACCCACTTGGAAAAATCCGCGTTCGGCATCGCTTTGCGATTCGCCGGCGTGTCGATCGTCGACGGCAGCACCGCATTGACGAGGATCTTTTCCTGCACGACCTCGGCGGCGAGCGATTGCGTGATCGATGCGACCGCGGCCTTGCTCGACGCGTACGCGATCATCCCGCCGACCGGCTGCACCGCAGGCCGCGCCGCGACATTGACGATCCGGCCACCGCCGCCGGTCTTGCGGATCGCACGCACCGCTTCGCGACATGCGAGGAACGCCGTGACCGTGTTCATCCGAAATTGCTTCTCGAAGTCCGCGAGTGAGGTCTCGGTGATCGGCGCCATCGCGAAGCCACCGACGAGATGGACCGACGCCCACAACCCCGGCAGCTCGCCGTAGAACTTCGTGACCGCGGCTTCGTCGTCGACGGACAACCGCGTCGGATGCACGTTCGGATTCGTGCGCCACGGCAGATGCGCCGGCAGCTGTTCCTCGTGATGCGGGAGATAGACGTTATGCCCGCGCGAAAGAAACGCCTCGACCACGGCGGCCCCGAGGCCACCGGTGCCGCCCGAGATGACGATGTTCATGCCTAGAAGATAATGTTGCCGCAGGCCGTCTGGAACGTGTCGAGCGCCTTCGATAGGCCGATCGACAGATCGCCGTCGCAAATCGACGAGAACACGGCCTGCGTGCTGTTCGAATTCGCGTCAGTCACGAATTCCTGGAGGCGCGTGGCCTCGACTGCGCTGCCGAGGTTCGACATGCAGTCGGTCTCGCCCGCGATCACGGCGGCAGCCCACCGCGTGCGGTTGCCCTTCAGCGTGTCGAAGAACTGCACTTCGTCCGACGGATTCCAGTTCGGCGTGATGCCGGCGAGCGGCACCGACAGGCTGTCGTCGGTGTTCGAGCTGTCATCTTCGTCGGTGATCATCACCGCGGCGAGCAACGCGTCGTCGCGCAGGAACGCGCCGTTCGTGCCGTCCATGATCCGATCCGAGACGGCGCGCTTCGCCATCAGCATCGGCATCTCTTGCGACGAGCCCGTGGTGCCGACGTTCGCGCGACACGACAGGTCCGACATCAAGTTGCCGTCGGTCTGATCGAGCCACAGGCCCGTGCCACAGCCGCTCTGATGTTCGAAGCCGCCGTTCGGGCCGTTCTCGTCGGGAAGTTGGATGCCGCCGATCGGATCGTAGTGCTCGTGCTTGCCGGTCGTCGTGATGCCGATCCGGAAGTCGAGCGCTTGGCCGTCCATCGTGCGGTACTGCGAGAGCACGGTCGCGAACATCGGAAAGTTCGCGTGAAGGTTGGTCTGCTCTTCGGACATCGAGCCCGAATCGTCGACGACGAACACGATGTCCATCTTGTTGCACTCGGCGGCGACGCCCGAGCCCGGGTTCGAGCCCGAGCCATTGCTGCCATCGTCGTCGCCGAAGTCGTCGTCGTTGCGAGCACCGGGCCCACATGCCGTCCACGACGTTGCAAGCGCACACGTGAACAGCACGAAGCTGACCTTCATGTAGCCCCTCATCACCGCGTACACTACACACGCATGGGCGCGCAGTGGAAGCAGAAAGGTCGCGAGGCCGCGGCGAACGCGAAGGGCAAAGTCTTTAACAAGTTGGTCAGAGAACTGATCATGGCGGCGCGAGGTGGCGCGGATCCGGCGGGAAATGCCCGCTTACGCGTCGCGATCGATGCCGCGAGAAAGGCGTCTCTTCCGCGCGATACGCTCGAACGCTCGATCAAACGCGGTGCCGGCCTGCTCGACGAAGGTCAGACCTTTGAAACGGTGACCTACGAGGGCTTCGCTCCGCATCAGGTTCCGGTCGTCGTCGAGTGCTTGACCGACAACAAGAACCGCACGGCCACGAACATTCGCCACCACTTTCGCAAAGGCCAGATGTCGCCCGTGACGTGGGACTTCACGCACGTCGGGATCGTGGATGCAAGCGGCGAAGGTGATCCGGAAGAAGTCGCGATCGAAGCGGGCGCGCAGGACTGCGAACCGGACGGCGAAGGCGGCACGCGGTTCTATACCGAACCATCCGACCTCGACGCAGTGACGAAAGCGCTCACCGCGAAGAACTGGTCGGTCGGGACGATGCGAATCGGTTGGCGTCCCAAAAATCCCGTGAAACTCACTGATGCAGCGGCGCGTGCCGAGGTCGAAGAATTCTTGACCGCGCTCGACGAGGACGACGACGTCCAGCATTTGTACGTCGGTCTCGATTCGTGAGTTACGATTAGCGGGTGGAGGTCGACGACGCGACAGAGGCCGACGTCGATGGTCTAGCCACACAAGCCGCGGGACCGAAAGCGCTCGCCGATGCCGCGGTCGCGCCGACCTCGTCGCCATCGCTGATCCTGCCGACGGGAACGCGCACGCCACAGCCGACGCGCACGGCCGGCGAAGCGATGGCGAAGAGCGACCTCGCGCGCAGCAAGATCTTTCACATCTTCGGGATCACGGCACCGCTCGTCGCGATCGTGATGTCGCTGTTGATCGGCGGCGATCCGTTCGCGCAGAAGCTGTTCATCCTCGGCGCGCTGCTCCTCGCGGTGTGCAACGTCGGCCTGGTCTACACGACGAGCTCGCCCGAGCGTTACAACGAACGCGCCGAGAGCATCCTGTGGGTAGTCTCGACGACGGTGATCCAGCCGGCGATCTATTACTTCGGCCCGTTCTCGGCGGTCGTGATGATCGATCTGCTCGGCATCACGTTTATCGCGCTCGGTCGCAAGCGCGAGCCCGCGTTGGCGACGGCGGCGATCTGCATCGGTGGCCACATCGCGATCGCGGTGCCGATCATCCTCGGGTTCGTGAAAGATGTCGGCGTGCTGCCGAGCGTGTTCGCGGCGCGCGAGCAGCTGTGGATCGCCGAGTCGCTGATCATGATGTTCCTCGCGTCGGCGTATCTGCTCGGGCGCTGGGCGCGGACCACGAACGTGAAGGCGCTCGCCGAGTTGCAGGACGCGTTGCGCGTGATCGGCGATCAGCAGCAAGCGCTCGCCGAAGTCAACGATGCCGAGCTGCGCCAGAAGCGTGCGCAAGAGGGCCGGTGGACGAATCAGACGTTCGGCGGCTATCGCTGTGGTGCGGTGTTGGGGCGCGGCGCGATGGGCGAGGTCTACGAAGCGATCGGCCCGCACAACCAGCTCGCGGCGGTGAAGTTGCTCGATGCGCGCGCGGCCGGATCACCGGGACTCGTCGAGCGCTTTCATCGCGAGATGGAGGTCGCGGCGCGTCTCGAGTCGCCGTACATCGTGCGCGTGTTCGCGGTGTCGCCGGCGGATGCACCGGTGCCGTACATCGCGATGGAGCGGCTGCAGGGCACGGATCTCGCGAAGCGGTTACGCCAAGAGCAGCGCCTGCCGATCGACGAGCTCACGCTGTTGATCGATCAAGTCGCACGTGGCCTCGAGGTCGCGCGCAAGGCGGGCGTGGTGCATCGCGATCTCAAGCCGCACAACTTGTTCCATCACGATCACGCGGCGTGGAAGATCCTCGACTTCGGCGTCAGTAAGGTCATGGACAGCGAGGGCACGTTGACCGGTGATGGCATCGTCGGGACGCCGCAGTACATGGCGCCGGAGCAAGCGCAGGGCGGGCACGTCACGCACCTCGCGGATGTCTACGCGCTCGGCGCGATCGCGTATCGCTGTCTGACCGGGCGCTCGCCGTTCAAGGGCAAGGATCTCTCGGAGCTCGTCTATCAGGTCGTGCATCAGCCGCCGGTGCGGCCGAGCGCGTTCGGTCGGGTTTCGATCGCGATGGAGCAGGTGCTCGCGGTCGCGATGGCGAAAGATCCGCGCAAGCGATTTCCCTCGGCACTCTCGTTCGCGCAGGCGTTCGTGGCCGCGCGGCGCAATCGCGCGATGGATCTCGCCGAGCCCGAGAACGCGTGGTCGTCGAATCCCGAAAAATGAAAACGCGCACTGACGGAGGCCAGTGCGCGAATTCTTAAAATCGGTTCGTTAAGAAAGAACGAGACGAATTACTTCGTCGCCGGCTTCGCGGCGTCCTTCTTCGCGTCCGCCTTCGGGGCGGCCTTGTCGTCCTTCTTCGCGTCCGCGGCCGGGGCCTTGTCGTCCGCCTTCTTCGCGTCGGTCGCCTTCGCGTCCTTCGCCGGGGCCGTCTTCGAGTCCGTCTTCGGGGCGTCGCCAGCGAACGCCGCGGTGGTGAGGAGCGAACCGATCATGAGTGCATTGATGAGGGTCTTCATTGTGACGGAACCATTGAGCACCCCCTGTGCCGCTTCCAGCCACCGGATTCCGAACACTTGCGCGACCGTTTCAGGAGGCATTTGGCCTCCGGGGGGCAAAATGCCTGCTCCCGAAGGTGCTTCAGCGGCTAAACAGGCGATACCTAGTGGCCATGCGTTTCGCGATGCCTGCCGAGTGGGCACTCCACGATGCGGTGTGGACGGCGTGGCCCCACGATACCGAGCAGTGGGCCGAGGGCTTGGATGCACCCCGAAAAGCCCTGATGCAGATGTGCTCGGCGATCGTCGATGGCGGTCGGGGCGAGCGCGTCGATCTCTTCGTTCGCCACGCCGATGACGAATCGGCGGCGCGTGCGTTGTTGGGCGCCGCCGCGAACAACGTGACGTTCCACTACGCGACCTACGGCGATGTCTGGTTGCGCGATACCGGTCCGATCTTCGTCACGCGTCCTGGCGAGATCGCGGCCGCGCGGTTTCGCTTCGATGGCTGGGGCGGCAAGTACGTGATGGAAGGCGACGCGCAGGTCAGTCAGCGCGTCTCCACGCTCACGAAGATCGCGGGCGCCGGATTCGACTTCGTGCTCGAAGGTGGCGCGGTCGAAGTCGATGGCACCGGCAACCTCCTCACCACGAAGCAGTGCTTGCTCGGTGGCGCGCGCAATCCCGGCCTCGATCAAGCGGCGCTCGAAGCGCGACTGCGGTGGTCGCTCGGCGTCGAGCGCATCATCTGGCTCGATCAGGGCCTCCAGAACGATCACACCGACGGCCACATCGACACGATCGCGCGCTTCATCGCACCCGGCGTTGCGATGTGCATGGAGCCGAACGCCGACGATCCGAATCGCGACGCGATGAACGCGATCATTCGCGATCTGAAAGCGGCGAAGCTCGAGGTCGTCACCGTGCCGTCGCCGGGCGCGATCCACGATCAGTCGGGCTTCCTCATGCCGGCGAGCTACATGAACTTCTACATCGCGAACTCGACGGTGGTCGTGCCCACGTACGGCGCGCGCGTCGACGATCGCGTGGTCGCCGCGTTCGAGCCGCTGTTCCCGAATCGCAAGATCGTCGGCGTGAACTGCAAAGACGTCGTGGTCGGTGGTGGTGGATTCCATTGCTGCACGCAGCAACAACCTGCTATCCCGCATCCATGAAAGTCGCCGCGCTGCAGTCCGCGTTCTCCGACGATGTCGCGGCGAACGTTCGTCGCGTCACCGAGCTCGTGCGCGAAGCCGCGAGCAAGGGCGCGCAGGTGATCCTGCCGAGCGAGCTGTTCGAAGGCGTCTACTTCTGCCAGACCCAAAAGGAAGAGGACTTCGATCGCGCGCGTCCCGCCGAAGGCCATCCCACGCTCCGTCACTTTCAAGCGTTGGCGAAGGAGCTCGGCGTCGCGATTCCGGTCTCGTTCTTCGAGAAGGCCGGCCCCGAGTACTACAACTCGATCGTCGTGTTCGATGCCGATGGCAAGGACCTCGGTCTCTACCGCAAGTCGCACATCCCCGACGGCCCGGGCTATCAGGAGAAGTTCTTCTTCAAGCCGGGCAACTCCGGGTTCAAGACGTTCGCGACGAAGTTCGGCACGATCGGCGTCGCGATCTGTTGGGACCAATGGTTCCCCGAAGCCGCGCGCGCGATGACGCTCGCCGGCGCCGACGTGTTGTTCTATCCGACCGCGATCGGTAGCGAGCCCGAGGAGCCGGACTTCGACAGCCGCGATTCGTGGCAGCGCGTGATGATCGGCCACGCTGTGGCAAATAGCGTCGGTGTCGTCGCGTCGAACCGCGTCGGGACCGAAGCGGGCATGACGTTCTACGGCAGCTCGTTCATCGCCGACGCCAGGGGCGACAAGGTGGCAGAGCTCGGCCGCGATGCCTCCGGTGTGATCGTCGCGGATCTCGATCTCGACAAGATCCGCCGGGTTCGCGCGAGCATGGGCTTCTTCCGCGACCGTCGCCCGCACCTCTACAAGGCGCTCACCGAATAGTTGAAACCGTGACGCCGATCCTGGTGTCACGATTTCGTGTTTCGCCCCCTCTGCGTCGCGCTCGTCGCCGCCGTAGGACTTTGGGGCTGCAGTCACAAACGCCATAAAGAGCATCCGGTGGTGTGGGGCGCGTTCGCGACGGGCGGCGTTCCGCAATACGACAAAGCGCTCGATCAACTCCTCACCGAGGACCTGATCCAGCTCGTCATCGAGACGAACGAAAAGACCCAGCCGGTGCAGCGCGCCGGTCACGAAGCGGCGTTGCGTCGCGCACCCGCGATCACGTCGCGCGGCGAAGGCATGACGGACGCGTGGAACGAGCTCGTCGACGCGATCGATGCGTGGCCCGTGGCATCGACGACGAAGCAGCGCCATCCCGCCGAGCAGCGACTTCGCGCGGCGGCGCAACGGCTCTCCGATCAGTTCGCCGCGATCGGCCTCGGCTATCACGTCGAAGCCGCGACGCTGCCGAACCTCGACGAGGCGATCCTGACGTTTCGCGTCGCCGATGTGGTCTACGTCCATGCCGGTGGTGCGCCACGCCGCGTGCTGTCACTTCGCCGCATCGATCAGACGAACATCGAGCACTCGGCGCTCGGCATGCAGACCGAAGAGCTCGGCGATCCGGTCGTGCTCCTCGATCAGGTCGATGGCTTTGTCGCGGATCACGTGATCCCGGCGATCAACTACGGCACGTACGTCGTCGGTGATGACGACTTCATGCGCACGCATGTCGGTGCACGCGTGATCCGTGCCGCCGGTGGTGCGATCGCGCGCGAGCTCGCGGTCGCGAATCGCAACCTCGAAGCGATCACGAAGATCGTGGTCGCGTCCGTGCGCCGCCACGAAGCGCGTCACGGCTACGATAACGATCTCGACGAGCCGTTGCGGTTCCCGGCCGAGCTGTCCGCGCTCACCGGATCGAAGGCATCGCCGTACACGCTGCGCGCGCGCGCCGAGCTCACCGCCTATCTCTCGCAGATCGCGAGCGAGCCGAAAGCCCCGCAGCTCGCGCTGTGGAACCTCGCGAACCTCGGCCTCAACAAAGAGCATCGCGGCACCGCCGAAGCGGCAGTGGCCGTGGTCGTGATCACGGGCCTGGCGCGCCAGTTGGGCCTGCCATCGACCGGTGCGGTGACCAGCGATCGCCATGTCGACCGCAGCCGCCTGGCAGAAATCGCCCTCCCGCTCGCCGACGTGTCCGACGACAATTTACGCAGGGTTGCCCGGCAGTTATGGAAGGAGCTGTACGGAGAACCGCTGATCGCGATCGTCGATCCTGATGCTACGCTTGCCCTATGAAGATCCTCGTCAGGGCGATCGTGACCGGCTTTGGCCTCTCGGTCGGCTCGTACGTGTTCCGCAAGATCTCCGCGAAATACAATCTCGAGCCGAAGCCCGAATCGCAGACGCCCGCGCCCGCACCCACGCCGAACAACGGTGGTGACCTCGCGCGCCAGCCGTCCTAAATGGAATCTTCGAACCTCGCGCCCGGGCTGCTGCTGGCGATGCCGCAGCTCGCGGATCCGAACTTCTCCCGCGCCGTCGTGCTCATGATCGAGCACAACGACCTCGGTTCGTTCGGTCTCGTGATCAACCATCCGAGTCCGATCAAAGCGAGCGAGCTGCTCGATAGCTTGGAGATGTCGTGGCGTGGGGAAGACTCGGCGGTCGTATGGGCCGGCGGCCCCGTCGCACCGTCCACCGGATGGGTGTTGCACGAGCCGGTCGGTCTCGCGCTCGCGAACACGAACGGCACGATCGAGATCACGTCGACGATCAACCTTTCGACCTCGCCGGATCGGCTGCGCTTGATCGCGAATCAGCCGCCGCGCAACGTGCGCCTCCTGCTCGGCTACTCGGGGTGGGGCCCGGGGCAACTCGCCAACGAGATGGCGCGTGGCGCGTGGCTTCACACGAATGCCGATCCGAAGCTCGTGTTCGAGACGCCGCCCGAGGATATGTGGGACGCGGCGATGCGCTCGCTCGGCGTGAATCCCGCCGATTTGTTCGCATCGCGTGGCGTGAACTAAGAAGAGCTCGCGCGATTCGCGGCACGTGCGTCGCACTAGCGACGAGGCATGACGTCGAAACGCTTGCGAACGGTTGTATGTGCACTCCTCGCGAGCGGCCTCACAGCAGCGCTCGTCGTGGTGGGCTGCGATGGCACATCGAGTAACCCGTTTCCGCTGCCCGGCCCCGACGGCGGCGGCACCGGTACATCGATGGGGCCACAAGGGACGTTCGACGGCGGGGTCAACGCGAACGATGCGCCGAGCACGACGCCCCAAGACGCGTTCCAACAACCCGTTCTCGACGGCGGCACGACGCCTCCGTTCGATTCGGGCGGATTCTAGAGCTTCGCGATCAACTTCGCGTCGACGAGCTTCGCGGCGTCCGGCAACTTCGCGAGCCACTTCTTCGCGATCTTCGAGTCGTGTGCTGCGATCGCGGCCTTCACGAGCTCGACGAGGACCAGGCTGTCCTCGATCGGATCACGCATGTCGACGGCCATCATGTCGAGCGAGAGCTCGAACGCGTCGTCGAACAGAGGTAGCGCGGCCTTCGGATTCTGGTGCCACGACACGCTCGCGTATTCGGATTCGGCCGCGACGACCTGCGGATGCTTCGGGCCGACCATCTTGACGGTGCGCTCGAACGCGTCGCGCGCGAGCGGAGTTGCCGCCTTGTAGTTGCCCTCGTCATCCAAGATCTCCGCCTCGAACAAGCCGAACGATGCCTCGTACAACGGCTGCGCTGCGATCGTCTGCTTCGCCGTGGCGAGCTCGGCCTTCGCTTCGGCGAACCGCTTCTGCTTGCGCAGCGCTTCGGCGAGCCGGACATGCATCCTGGCGATCAGCGGGTACTTCGGCCCGAACACGCGCGTGGTCACGACGATGTCGTCGCGGAACGCTTGCTCGGCCGCGGGGTAATCGCGAAGGCCGAACGACGCCTGACCGAGATTGTAGAGCGCGGTAAACGCGATTGCGTCCGTCGAGCCCATCGTCTTCTGGAACACGTCGAGCGCGTGCTGAATTGCCTCGCGCGCTTCCTTGTAATGTCCGAGCTGCATCTCGACGCCGCCTAGGTTCACGTCGACCTGTGCGACGTCCGGATGATCTGGCCCGCGCAGCGCGACGTATTTTTCGCGCGCCTCCAACAGGTACGCTCGCGTCGCGCTCCGATCACCGCGCGTGTTCGCCGCGATGCCTTTGCCCATCGCGAACATCGCCACATCGCGCGGATCGTTGCCCGCCTGCGCGAGCGCTGCTTCGACCGCCGGCTCGATCGACTTCTCTTCTTCGATCTTCAACGGATTTTCGGCGTTCACGTAATACAGCTGGATCCACGCCTGTGCGACGAGCACGTGGTCCTTGGCCTCTGCGGCGAGCTTGATCGCGCGCTTCAGCGTGGCCTCCGCTTCTTTGTCCTGGACGTTCAGCTGGATATTGCCGAGCGCGTACACCGCGTGGGCGATGAGTTGCGGGTCACCCGAGCTTTCGACGTCGGCGACGGCCTGCTTCGCCTTCGCGAGCGCTTCGTCGTTGTGACCCGCGAGCTGGAGCGTTTCGAGCGCGTCGATCTCCGCTTCGGCTTGCTTACCGCCCGGACTCGTCCGCGGTGGTGTGCGCGCCTCGAGCCGGTGAACATCACCGCACGTCGCGATCCGGTCGAGCTTGTAGACCAGCATCGGCGATTGCGCGAGCTCCTTCGCCTTCGCGCGATCGATGATCGCGACGACGGTGGTGAGCTTGGTCGCGAGCGAATCGAGACACGCGAGGCGCTTCTCGAACAGCTCGTCGGTTTGTTCCGCCCGGAGGTTGCGCGCGGCCCACGCGTCGTCGTGCATCGCGATCCAGTCGTGGCGATAGTCGTCGAGCACGCTCGACACCACGCCGACCTCGCGATGCGCGTCTTCGCCTCGCAATTGCGTGATGTGCGATGCAACCTCGACGTGTTGGAGCGGGCCCCACGCGCGATCGATCTGCACGACAGCGGCATCGTGGGCCGCGGCTTGTGCGCTCGCGTGATGGGGCCAGGCGAGCACCGCGATCCCGCCGGCGAGCACCGCTGCACTCGCGGCTCCGATCATCCACCGGCGGCGAACGAGCGAGCGTTCGAGCTCCGCGATCAGCGCATCGATCGAGGGCCAGCGCTTCGTCCGATCGAACGCCAGACCGCGGGTCAGCGCGCGAACGACGCGCGGCGGGACGTCACCGTCTGGAATCACCGCGCCGCGCTCTTGCGCTGCAAGCAGATCGTCGACGTCTTCCGCGCCGTCGTCGAACGGGCGCTTGCCGTACAGCGCTTCGTACAACATCACGCAAAACGCGAATTGATCGCTCGCCGCATCGACGAGCTCGCCGCGCAACTGTTCCGGCGCCATGTACGCGGGCGTGCCGACCACGGTGTTCGGCTTCGTCAGGGCAGGGCCTTCCGTCGGCAACGTGACGGCCACGCGCGGCGATCGCTCGTCGACGGTAATCGCCGTCTCCAACGCGAGCTTGCCGATCACGCCAGTCGTTGGAACGCCGGCGGGCTTTGCGAGGCCGAAGTCCGTGACCAGCACGCGGCCGTCGTTCGCGATCAGCACGTTGTCGGGCTTGATGTCGCGATGCACGAGGCCGACCGCGTGCGCCGCTGCGAGCCCGCGCGCCGCGCTGATCGCCGCCGTCACGACCTCGCGCCAGAGCTTCGCCTTGTTCCAGACGCGAAACGTGGTGCCGTCGACGAGCTCCATCGCGCAGAACCACCGGCCGCGATCGTTGCCGAGCTCGTAGATCGTGACCACGTTCGGATGGCGCAGCTTCGCCATCGCTTGGGCTTCGCGCTTCAGCCGTTCGCGCGCGCGATCGTCATCGCCGACATGCAACAGCTTCAACGCGACTTCGCGATCGAGCTCGCGGTCGCGTGCCGCCCAGACCTGGCCCATGCCGCCTTCGCCGAGCTTGCGCGTGACCGTGAAGCCATCGAGGACTTCGCCGACCTCGAGCTTCGCCGGCATCCCCGCGGGCTGCGACGCCATCGCGATCGCGGACACCGCGCGCCGGCAGCTGTCACACGAATCGAGATGCACCATCGCATCGAGCTCGCCCGCTGCAGCTGCAGCTATCGCTTCGTCGGAAAGACAGCCGCCCGCCATTGGTTGATAATGACATGGTGTCGGAGGACGCAACTTTCATCGATCGCTTGATCGATGCCGGCTTGCGCGCGTATGCCACGCTACGACCTTCGGTTGCACTGCAAACATTTGTCCGCGATCGCGCGGATGCCGCACGCGCTGCCAGCGATCTCGATGCGCGCGCCGCGGATCTCGTGCTCGCGGGTGCCTGTGCCGGCGGTGATCCTGCCGCGCTGGCACTGCTCGAGCCGCGACTTGCCGAAAATGATCCGGCCGGCCCTCGCGCGGATCGGCCTCGCTCCCGGCGACGACAGCGAGATCATCCAGCGCGTGCGAGTCGCGTTGTTCGCGCCGCGCGAAGCGAGTGAACCCGGCATCTCCGGCTATTCCGGGCGTGGCGAGCTGCGCGCGTATATCCGTGCGGTCGCGGTCCGGATCGCGCTCAAGTTCAAGGAGCGCGAAGTCGGTTCTCCCGACGACGACCGCGAGCTCGTGTTCCTGCCCGATGCCTCGACCTCACCGGCGATGCGCGTGATCGAGCAGCGCGGCGCCGGCGATCTGCGCGCGGCGTTCGCATCTGCACTCGCATCGCTCGAACCGAAAGCGCGCCTGCTCCTCCGCCAGCACTACGTCGACGGCATGACGATGGACGTGCTCGCGCGCGTCTACAAAGTGCATCGCGCGACCTGCGCTCGCTGGATCGAAGCCGCTCGTGAAGACGTGCTGCGTGCGATCAAGAAGGACCTCCGCGATCGCCTCGGCATCGCCGATCGCGACCTGGAGAGCCTCGTCGATGGCGTGCGCAGCAAGCTCGATCTGAGTCTTTCGCGTCTACTTCCCCGCACGTAGGAGATTTCGTGCGACGGATCCGCGCGAGCCGGTACTCGCGGGCATGAAGAAACTCTTCGTCCTGTCCCTGGGCCTGTCGGCCCTTATCGGTTGTGCAAATGACTCGTCGTCGGCGTCCAGTGATGATTCCGACGACCAAGACTCCGCGGATGTCGATGCGGATGGTGCTGTCGATTCGCTCGCCTCGGATCGTGGCATCTCGCCCGCGGAAGCTGCGGTGCGGATGTCGTGGCAAGACAAGCTCGACGATCTCGAAGATCAGTTGAGCGACCAGCTCGGCGCGGCGTACGGCGGTCTGTGGATCGATCCCGATCACGGCGACCGCATTCAAGTTGCGCTGTCGGACATGACCGCGAGCCCGGTCGCGATGTCGATCGCGCAACAGCTCGGCGTCGACGCCGGCACCGACCTCGTCCAGGTCAAGCGCTCGCAGGCCGAGCTCCAGCAGATCGTCGACGAGGTCGCGGCCGCGGATGCCGACACGATCGCCGGCGTCGATCCGACGACGAACAAGGTCGTGCTGTCGACGGCGACCGGCCAGCTCTCGCCGGCGGCGCAAACCGTCGCGAACAAGTACGGCGACGCGATCGCGGTCGAAGCGGCCGAATCTGCGGTCGCCCAGGCGAATTCGTTCAACCCGCCGGCGCGTGGTGGCATTCGCATCGACGCACCGATCTCGGGTGGCGAGGCGCTGTGCACGCTCGGCTTCATCGGTCACGACGCCGCGACCGCGACGCATCCGTACATCCTGTTCGCGGGCCATTGCGTGCAAGAAGCCGGCGGCGAGTGGTTCGGTCACTACGCGAATGGCTCGTCGCATGTCATCGGCAATGGCGGCGTGTTCGAGGTCGACGCCGGCGGTGACTTCTCGGCGCTTCGTCTGTCGGATGCCGGCTCGTGGCATCCGCGGCCGTGGATCGTGGTCCAGAAGGGACCGTCGTCGAGCTACATCCCGCGTTACACGATCAAGGCGAACTCGGGATCGCGTGCGGGCACCCGCGTGTGTCACACCGGCATCACGTCGGGCACCCACTGCGGCACGATCAAGAAGGTCGAGCAAACGATCACGTACGACGGCGTGCACGCGATCGGTCACATGGTGAAGACGAACTACTGTGGCAAGCCCGGCGATAGCGGTGGGCCGGTGTTCGCGTCGCACAAGGCGTTCGGCATCCACGATGCCGGCGCGGCGGACGGCTCGTGCATCTCGTACTACATGCCGATCGGTCGCGTCGAATCCTCGACGAAGACCCGAGTCGTGCACTGCAAGGGCGCGGGTGCCACCGTCTCGAGTGCGGACGCGTGCTGCTCGCTCGACGCGGATCACTCGCGGTCGAACACCACGCTGACTTGTAACTAGTCGTAGTACTCGGCGCCGAGGTGCGTGATCAAATCATCGCCCTTGGTGTAGCGGAGCGTGTTCTTCAGCTTCATCAGCTGGATGAACAGATCGTGCTCCGGGTACAGACCTTCCTGCGACATCGGGCTCTTCCAGTAGAAGCTCAGCCACTCCTGGATCCCCGACATGCCGGCGCGCGCCGCGAAGTCCATGAACAGCGCGAGATCGAGGACGATCGGCGCCGCCAGGATCGAATCGCGGCAGAGGAAGTTCACCTTGATCTGCATGGGGTAGTTGAGCCACCCGCGGATGTCGATGTTGTCCCAGCCTTCCTTCGCATCGCCGCGCGGCGGGTAGTAGTTGATGCGAACGACGTGGCTGATGTTGCCGTAGAGGTCCGGGTACTTCTCGGGCTGGAGGATCGAGTCGATCACGCCGAGCTTCGAGACTTCCTTCGACTTGAACGACTCGGGATCGTCGAGGACTTCGCCATCGCGGTTACCGAGGATGTTCGTCGAGTACCAGCCTTCGAGGCCGAGCATGCGGGCCTTGAAGCCCGGCGCCAGGATCGTCTTCATCAACGTCTGGCCGGTCTTGAAGTCTTTACCGGTGACCGGCATGCCCTGCTTGCGCGCGAGCTCGAGCAACGCGGGCGTATCGAGCGACAGGTTCGGCGCGCCGTTCGCGTACGGAACGCCCATCTTGAGGCACGCGTACGCGTAAATCTGCGACGGCGCGATGTCATCGTGCGACGCCTTCAGGCCCGCTTCGAACTTGTCGAGCGACGAGTGGACGTCCGTCGGCTTGCGATAAACTTCCGTCGAGCCACACCACACGGCGACGAGGCGATCACAGCCGTTCTTCTCTTTGAACGTCTTGATGTCCGCCATCAGCTGGTCGGCGAGATCCGCCTTCGACGAGCCCTTCTTCACGTTCGGGCCGTTCAGCTTCTTCACGTACGCTTGCTCGAACACGGCGGTCATCGGCTTCACGGCCGAGAGCTCTGCCTTGATCGGCTCGAGGTCTTTCGCTTCCAGCACGCCCGCTTTGACGGCGGCTTCGTACGCGTTCTCCGGGAAGATGTCCCAACCGCCGAACACGATGTCGTCGAGCTTCGCGAGCGAGACGTAGTCTTTGATCGCCGGCGATTGGTTATCCGTGCGCTTGCCGAGACGGATATGGCCGAGCTGCGTGAGCGAGCCGATCGGCTTGTTGAGCCCCTTGCGAATGCTCATGACACCGGCGATGAACGTGGTCGCGACCGCGCCCATACCGGGAAGCAGAATGCCGAGCTTGCCTTGCGCCGGTTTGACGTCGACGCCTTTTTTGAGAGCCATTGCGGGAACTCCGTGGGTTTGAAGGCTGGAAATTGCACCTTTGACCCCTCGCTGGCAAGTGGAAGCGAGCGGCACCGTGACGTCGGTGCGTGGTGGAAACTCGACACCCTTGAATAAATAGCCGTAGCGACGTGTATGGTCTCGATATGCGCGTTTGGGCGTTGCTGATCATTGCCGCGTGCGGGGCAAGCCCACCGCCTCAGCGGGACCAACCGGGGCCGCCGGGGACCTGGACGTGCAAGCAAATCGTCGAGTCGTGCGACTCGATGTGCCGGACGGGGATGTGCCTGAACGCGTGCTCGAACGAAGGCTCGCAGGAGGGCGGCTCGCTTCATGCGGCTCTCATCCAATGCGCTGCGCAGAACCGCTGCTACGACGCCGGGTGCACGCGCGCCGTTTGCGGACCACAGGTCGACGCGTGCATGGCCGGGGGCCTGCCGCCGGTCGCGACCGCGCCACAAGACAACGCGCCGCCACCGCCGATGTCGACGGCGCCGCCACCGCCACCGATCGAGCAGCAGCAGCCCCAACCACAGCCGCCGCCGCACGTCGAAGACAAACAACCACCGCCCGCACCCGCAGATCCTGCGCTCACCGGCGACGCACTCGCGGGCGACTGGTCCTACGGCACGGCAAAGGCCGGCGGCTCGATCAAGTTCGCGAGCGATGGCCGGTTCGAACGCGAGACGCACGCCGGCGGCAAGTCGGTCACCCACGATGCGGGTGGCTGGAAGCTCGATGGCTCCACGCTCGTGCTCACGATCGCCGGCGGCAAACCCGAGCGGCGCGCCGTGCGGATGGCGAGCAAGACCGAGCTCGCGATCACCGACGATTCCGGCGAGCTCCAGAGCTATCGCAAGAAGAGATGAGCGATCGCGGCCGGATCGTTCGTCATGATCCCGTCGGCGCCGAGCTCGAGTAAACGCGCGGCTTCCGCCGGATCGTCGATCACCCAAAAATCCACGCGCAGGCCGATGCTGTGGCACTTCGCGATGAACGGCAGCGTGTCGAAGTGCAGCGGGCCTTGCTTCGTCGGCAACTGCGCCGCGTTGCCCGTCCACGGCAATTGACGCCACGCGATCGCCGGCAGTGCGACGAGCGCGGCGACTTCGCCCGACGACAGCCCCGTCTCGCCGGCGTATTTCTTTCGGCGCACCGCGACGAGCGTCTTGGTCTGAAAGCTCGCGAGCGTCACGCGTTCCGAAGCATCGTGCTTCGCGATCAGCGCGAGCATCACGTCGACCGAATCGCCCTTGAGATCGACGTTGATGTGCTTGTCGCGAAACTTCGCGAGCACGTCATCGAACGTCGACACGTGGATGCCCTGGCCGGCGAACGGTCGCGCGCCCGTGCCGTCGACGAAGCCCCACCCGGCATCGAGTCGCTGCGCATCTTTCAGGTCGAGGTCTTTCCACGCGAGCGGCACACCACACGTGCGCTTCGCGGTGTCGTCGTGAACGACCACGAGGTGACCATCGCGCGTGAGATGCACATCCATCTCGAGCGCATCGACACCGGCGGCGACGGCGGCATCGAACGCCGGCAGCGTGTTCTCCGGAAACCGGGCCGAGGCGCCGCGATGGGCGTACAGCCGGCGCGCGAACACTAGCCCTCTTCTTCGAGCTTCAACGCCTTCGCCGGCATCGGCGGCGGGCGCGGATCGGTGACCTGCACGACCTCGAGCGAGTAGGCAATGTCCTTCTCGGCGAGTGGGTGCATGAGGCGAACTTCCACCTCGTCACCGACGACCTTTTCGATCTTGATGATCACGTTCATGTGCGACTTGTCGTCGCCCTGCGCGACGAGCTTCTCGCCCGGAGCCAGCTTCGCATCTGCCGGAAAATCGGCTTTGCGCATTTTTTTGATCGGCTGCGTGGCGGGATTCCCGAACGCATCCTTCGCCTTTAGCGTTCCCTCTTTTTTCGCCCCTTTTTCGAGGCCCTCGAGCACCGCTTCCAGCGCTGGCAAAAGAGTTCCGGAGCCCTGAACGAACTCCACCGTGCTTTTCTCGAGCTGTTGCCCGCCCGCGACCTTGAGGTCGACTTTGAGCGTGACGCGACGGCCTTTCTCGATCTTCACCCCGTCACGATACACGACATCCATACAAGTCGACCGTGAACGGAACGCGACACTTATCGTCGAGTTTTGCATCTAGAAACCTGGTCTCGCGCACTTGCGTTTTGTTGCTCCCTGGCACAGAACCCGCACAATAGCCGCGAGTCAGTCATGCGTTTGTTGCTCGGTTTGTTGCTCTCCACGATTGTCGGTTGTGCCACCACCAGCTCGAAACCCGAGCTGCGCGTTCTGGGTACGAACAACGATGCGCGCGAGGTCGTGTTCGTCCAGGTGACGAACCCCGCGAGCCATCCGATGAAGCTGACGAAGCTCGAGTACTCGTTTGCCGCAGACGGTGCGACCGTCTCGACCGGTGAAGTTCCATTAGAACGCGACGTGCCGGCGGGAGCTGCCGTCGTGGTGGAAGTCCCGCTCAGCGTCGAATCCACCAAGCCGTTGATGCTCGAAGGTAAGTTGACGGCGGAATCCGACCAGGTCGTGCGCACGTTCCCGGTCGAGGCGCAGATCGCCCCACACTGAGCCTTGACCCGCCAGCCAACGGGGTTCGTGATGGTGGGCATGCGCAGAACCATCACGATCTTTGTCGTGCTGTTGCTCGGGGCAGTCTCCGTGGTCGGCACCGCGTTCGCGGAGGATGGCCATCACTTCGGACGCCAGGTCCGCTTCATGGGCATCCATCCGATTCCGAAATCGGAAGGCGGCGGGATGTGCAACATCGAGGGGCCGCACGTCCACATCTACGCCGCGAACAAGCTCGAGTATCGCGATGTCGAAGGCGATGCGTACTTCGTCGGCGATCCGGTCGCGTACAAGTACGACGGCCCGAAGTTCGCCTACAAAGGTCCGCATCCGATCCATCACGGCAACGCGGTGGTCTACTGCTACCTCGAAGGTCCGCACTTCCACTACTTCCAACCCGTCGACGATCCGGACATGAAGGTCGTCGGTGACGCGTACTTCTACGTCGGTGCGCCGCCGCAGGTGATGATCGAAGCGAAGCCGACGTACGTCGGGATCAACGCGATGTACAAGCCGTACGTCTACGCGCGGCCTGTCGTCGAAGTGGAGCCGCCGGACGGTTGGATCGGCGTGCGTGCGGAGTTCGCGCCGCCGGCCGTGGTCGTCGAAACGCCGGCGCCTGTCGTCGAGGTTCGCGGTCACGGACGCGGTCACGCGGTCGTCGGTGCCGGTGGTGTGGTCGGCGTCGGGATCGGCGTTCACGTCGAAGCGCCGCCGCCGCCGTCGATCAGCATCGGCGTCGGCGTTGGCGTCGGTGTCAGCGGTGGCGCGGGCGTGCGCGTCGGTGGCCACGGGAGGCACCGGTGAAGCGCTGGTTCCTCGTCGCGGCGCTCGCCGCGTGCGGTGGCAAAGGTGATGGCGGCGCGTCGTCGCGCGATGCGTTGATCGCGGCGTGGAAATCGGCCGGCCTCGCGCCATCGGCGTTCGCACCTGCCGCGAATTCACCGGTCGGTAAGGACTGCGCGACGGGCACGGTCAACAACGTCGACGTGATGGTCTGCAACTTCGCGAACGAGGCGGATGCCAAGGCCGCGACGGATGCCGGTTTGAAATGGGTCGGTGATACGACCGGGATCTCGCAGGCGAAGGGCTCGCTGTTGATCGCGGCCGCAGACCGCAAGAAAGCGGATCCGACCGGAGCGACGATCAACAAGCTGATGAAGGCGGCGCCGTAGGTCTGGGGACTAGGTCCAGGTCTAGGACTAGGACTAGGCCCGGGACGCGGTGATCACCTGTGGTAGAACGCGGGCCATGATGTGGTCTGCGCTCGCCGACGCTGCACTCTCGGGCAAGCTCATTTCTCGCGAGGATGCTCGTGCTGTTTTGCACGCGCCGGTCGAAGACACGCTCGCGCTGTTGGACGCGGCGTTCCGCGTGCGCCGCCACCACTGGGGCATGCGCGTGTCGCTGCACGTGCTCGAGAATGCGAAGATGGGTGATTGCCCCGAGGATTGCGGGTTCTGCTCGCAGTCGAGCAAGCACAGCTCGCCGTCGGGCGAAGCGCCGATGAAGACGGTCGATGATCTCGTCGATGCGGCGCGCAAGGCGTATGCGGCAAAGGCGAAGCGCTACTGCATGGTCACGGCGACGCGCGGTCCGTCGCAGCGCGATCTCGATACGATCTGCGAAGCGGCGTCGAAGATCAAAGCGGAGATGGACATCGAGCTATGCGCATCGCTCGGCATCCTCACGCAAGCGAAGGCCGAGCGGCTCGCGGCGTCGGGCGTCGATCGGTTCAATCACAACCTCGAGACGAGCGAGCGTCACTACGAGAAGATCGTGTCGACGCACAAGTGGTCCGATCGCGTGGACACGGTGCGGTTGGCAAAGGCCGCGGGCATGGACACGTGCGTCGGCGGCATCGTCGGGCTCGGCGAATCCGAAGAGGATCTGCTCGATCTCGCGTTCGCGTTGCGCGACCTCGACGTCGATAGCGTGCCGGTGAACTTCCTCGACGCGCGGCCGGGCACGCCGCTCGCGGGCTATCCGCTCGTCGAGCCAGGCCTCGCGTTGCGCGCGCTGTGCATGATGCGGTTCGTGCATCCGCGGACGGATCTGCGCGTCGCCGGTGGTCGCGAGCTCACGCTCCGTCAACTGCAAGTTCAGGCGCTGTATCCGGCGAACTCGATCTTCACGCAGGGCTACCTGACCACCGGCGGCGCCACGATCGAGAGCGACCATCAGATGATCAAAGACGCGGGCTTCATCCTCGAGCTCGCGACGGGCGAAGCGCTGCCGGATCCGGTGGCGATGCGCGGGATGCGCCGCGTGGGCCTGCCGCTGGCGCAGTAATGCGGATCGACAAGGTCTATACGAAGGGCGGCGATCAGGGCGAGACGTCGCTGATCGGTGGCCAGCGCGTGTCGAAGGCGTCGATGCGGATCGAGTGCTACGGCACCGTCGACGAGCTGAACGCCGTCGTGGGCTTGTGGCTCGAGGCGCTGAAGCCGTCGGCCGCGGGCGAGTGGCTGTCGCCGATCCTGCGGCGCGTGCAGAACGAGCTGTTCAACCTCGGTGCGGAGCTCGCGTGTGAAGATGCCGAGACCCGCGCGAAGCTGCCGCGGATCGAACAGCGCCATGTCGACGGGCTCGAGCGCGATATCGATGCAGTCAACGACGAGCTGCCGGCGCTGAAGTCGTTCGTGTTGCCGGGCGGCGGGTGGCCGTCGGCGTACGCGCATCTCGCTCGCACGGTCGCGCGCCGGGCGGAGCGTCTGGTGGTCGCGCTGGCACAGGCGGAGACGATCGGCGAGCTCGACGTCCAGTATCTCAATCGCCTGTCCGATGCGTGCTTCGTCTGGGGCCGCTGGTGCGCGCTCAAGGATGGTCAGCCGGAGCCGCTGTGGGACGCGAAAGCAACCTGAGCTCGTCGCGGCCGATCCAATAGGCAACGAGCACGAACGGCGTGCACAACACGTCGGTCCAATCGGGATAGAAGCTGGCGCCGTGGCCGACCATCCGCGAGACGACATCGCCGACCGGCGGGACGAGCTTCGTGAGCGAGAAGCCGATCGCCGTCGCCGCACACGCGAGCACGAGCCGGCGATGGGTCAACGGCTTTCGCAGGACGAGGCCGATCACGGCGGTCAGCACGACCGGGGCGAACACCAGCCCGGCGACGTCCGAGAGCTTGCCCGTGACGAAACTCCCGCGGAACCGAGGCTTCAGCACCCAGTCATTCAGGAGCAGGACTGCGATGGCAAGCAGGGTGACGGGATGAAGAGCTTCGCCGATCGGTAGATCCTCACCGCGCAACGCTCGCCGGAGCCGGTCCACTCGTATATGGTGCCGGTCGTGGCGGAGTCCGACAAGCCATCCGAGAAGGCTCAATCCGAAAGTGCGAAACAACTCGCTGCTGCGGAAGCGCAGGCGAAAGAGCGCTTCGAAAAAGCGATGGCCGAGCTACGCGACGGCGCGTATCGGTTTAGCTCGCGCGCGCGTGATCAGAACGAGCTGATCGTCGAAGAGCTCATCGATCCCGAAGGCGAGACGGTCCCGTACCTCGCCGAGGTCGAAGGCGACACCGGCGCGCAGGCGCTCGCGCAATCGCTCGAGCTGATCACGTTCGACACGTGGTTGTTCGGTCAGATCGGCGACAAGGAAGCGCTCGATCTGAAGAGCGAGGACCACTGGGAAGTGTGGTTCTCGTTCGGCGCGTGGATCGGCGAGACCATGCGGCGCCGCCACGGTGGCCACTGGCTCCTGATGGGCGATGACCCGCACACGTGGCGGATCGGGTTCTCGAAGGTGTTCCTCGAGATCGCGCCGTTCATGTTCGCCGAGCAATTGCTCCGCAATGGCTCCGGCGCGACCAAGAAGATGGTGACGGAGATCGAGCGCATCCGTCAGCTCCACGTCGATCAAGAGGAGCGGGATAACGGCCGCTCGCTCGATCGGTTCGTCGCGCAGCACTACATCCGGTTGCACACGGTGCCGCTGGGTCAGTTCATGGCGATGGACTTCGCCGGCCTGGCGAAGCTGTGGAACGAAGCGCCGGTCCAAAAGCTCGTCGAAGAGCTCAAGGAAAAGGGTCCGCGCCTCGGGCCGCAGAACGCGCAGATCGTCGAGCAGGTCGTGCAGGCGCTCGCCCGAGCGAATCAAGAAGTGCCGATCGCGAAGCAGACCAACGATCGCGGTCTGTTCGAAGCGATCGCGCAGATCATCGGCCTCCGCCGCGCCACCGGGCCGGTCGCGATCGACATCCTCGAGCGGATCGTGATGCCGGCGCTCCATGTCGGCGTGCCGGACAAGTTCCCGCCGCTCGACGAAGATGACTTCGAATCCCTGCACAAGGGGATCGAGATGTTCGCGTTCTTCGTCGAGACGCTGCCGCACAAGTTCCAGGCGGATGACGAAGGCTTCCTCGGGACGATTCCGCACGACCAGCTCACCACGCCGTACGCGGATCGCAACGTGCTCGAGATCGGTAAGGGCGATTGGGTTGTGGTCAACCCGGTGCACTTCATCCCGATGTTGAACGAGTTCGATCCCGAGAAGCTGCTCGGCAAGTACGACGAGTTCGTGTCGTACGTCGCGTCGATTCCGGAAGCGCCGCGCCGTCGTGATGACGGTCGGATGCTCGCGGAGACCGCCGTGCGCGCGCTCGCGGATCTGAAGGCGACGGTCGGGGTCGCGGCGCAGAATCAGGACGCGCTGTTGTTCCGCCTGTTGCCGCCGCCGGGCTGATCACGCGCCCGTTACGGCGCCGTCAGCAGATAACACACGCCCGAGAAGCAGGTCATCGCGCGCTTGTCGACGGCGAACAACACGAGCGGCGGCGTTTGCGTGTTCGCTTTGCACTCGAGCCGATACTCGATGACGTTGCCGGTGATCCCGAAGTTCTGCGCGGTCTGCCGGCGATCGCCCGAGAGATCCACTTCGCTCGCGACATCGTCGAACGCGCGCGTGCGTTGAGACAGCTTCGTGTCGTCGCAGCTGCCTTGAAACGGCGAGCGATACGACGAGTCGGTGACCTCGACCTTTCGCCCGTGCATCAGCTGCGCATCGCCTTCGGTCAGCGCGGTGTTGCCGGACAGGATGTGATTCTCGACGAGCCAATCGTGCGCGTACGGCGTTCCGGACGGCGCCTTCGGCGTTTCGATCGGCGCCGGTTGGCCACACGCGACGAGCAACAACAGCAGGTACTTCATGGATGGGTGAATTTGATCGAGGTGATAGGTGCCGGCGTGGCCGCAACGCCTTCGAGTCCCGTCGATGCTTGGACACCGGCGATCGACGTGGCGGCGGTGTGATGGTTTTGCGTGTATTGGTATTCGATCGTGCCGGAGGCGCCGTCGATGATCGCCTGCATCTCGACTTGGCCGTTCGCACCGGTGCCGCGCCATTGCACCGCGGTTTGAGTGCCGCGATCGGCGACGCAGACTTCGGGCGAGGTGATCGTGTCGCCTTGGACGACGATCTGCTTCGCGCCGATGCCGTCGGGCAGGGCGGCGGTCACGGGCGATGCGCTCGCGGTGGCGAGATCGAACGTCAGGTAGCCGTAGTCGGAGATCCGGAACTGCGAGTAGGTGGTGCCGAAGAACACGAACGGATTCGACGCATCGATCGGATCGGAGAAGTGGTTCGCGTTGATGTCCGTGTAGAGCCCGTCGAGGCAGGCATCGGCCAGGCCGGTCAGCCGGTTCACGTGCGCGGTGTAGTAGGGCGCTGCGACGGTGACCGTGATCGAGTAGGCGGCCGTATTCTCGACGACGAATGCGGCGACACCACCGGCTTCGACACCCCACGTCGCGACCTCGTCGGCGCCGGCACCGGCGGTATCGAACGTGTGCTTCGTCGACTCGTCGGCGTTCAACCAGCGAATGCGCGGGTTGCTGCCGTCGGTCGGATGCACGGTGACGGTCAGGCGATTGCCGGCTGCGGTCTCGATCGAGTATGGGCCGGCGGCGGTCGCGCCCATCGTCGTGCTGTACGGCGCGACTTGTGATCCGAAGTCCGTGCGCGTGCGATTCGCGACCGAGAGATCGAACGTCGACGTGGGATTCGTCGGTCGCACGATCAGGATCGTCCCGTCGGTAGTGCCACCGGCGCTACCGATCACGTAATTGACGGGCGTGCCGTTCGGTGTGAGCGTGGCCGTGAACGCGGGTGTCACGCCTGGGCTGCCGGCCAATGGATCGATGCGACCGACTAGGTGTGCCCAGTCGTAGATCGATACGGTGATGTTGCCGGTCGTCGTGCTGTTCGCGGAGATCGAAACCCACGGGCTGCCGGTCGAGTACACGTTCTCGCCGTATGCGCTCGTGGCTTGCCCGATTAGCGGCATATCGACAAGGATCGCGCCGGCACCGGATCGTTCGACCACACCGGTGACCGAGTACATCGTGTTGACCGGCGTGCTCGGCGCCGTCAGCGCGAGATAGTAGCGACCCGCGTGGTGCGCTTTCCAGAGTCCTCGGTAGTGCGTCCACGTCGCTCCGGTATTGTTGAAATCACCGACGACATTTTTGTCTTGATCCCAGATCAGCCCGCGCACCGGGACGGTCGTCGTGATGTCCAGCCCGTAGATATCGCCCTCTGAAAGGACATCGAAGTAGAACTGATTCGTATAGTTTGCCGGGTCACCGATCTGGCCGTTGACCAGCGTCGACGACGTGCCGTCGAGTGGTTGCGCCGTGGTCGCGGCAGCGAACGACACCACGTAATCGACCGGCAGATAGCTGACGTTCGAGATGTAGTCCGCGACGATCAACGTGCTCGTGCCATCCGGTACGCCGGCGATGATCGCGTCCGCCGCGGTCAATTGCGGCCGATAGACGCCGTCGACGATGACATCGAGCGCCGGCACCATGTCGGAATCCGCGACCGACATCGCGAGCAGGTTGAAGCCGTTTTTTAGGTTTGCCGAATAGAACGCGAGCTTGCCGTTATCGAACGTATCGTTCGTGCCGACGGGAACGCTCAGCGGTGTCGGCGAGGGAGTCGCCTCGTGCGTGAGCGTGACGTAGTAGCAGGTCGTGCCATTCGGATCGCCGGCGGACTGGCCCGTCAGTAACGTCCGCGTGTCTGCGACGACGAATTCGTACGTACCCGCCGACGGCAAGAACACTTCGCGCTTCGCGGTTTGCGACATGGTTGCGACGCCGATTCGGGTGTATTCGCCGAGCCCATCCTGGCCCGGCAACATCTCGAATCCGCCGACGAGCCCACCCACGCCGGCGGACGTCACGTCGAGCAGCATCGGCGCGGTGACCGACAGTTGATAGACATCGACATCCGGCGTGTTGCCATCCGGTTTGATGCATCCGTGGATCACGAACCCGGCACCGATCGCATCCTTCGGCGTGAAGATGCCGGCGGCGTGCGCGTTCGATTCGAAGCCGTTCGGCTCCGCCGCTTCCTCGAGATCGATCGCGACGTTCGCACTCGGATCCTGGCAGGTGCCATCGATCAACACGGTGCCATCACGACACACCGTGGGATCCGGCATGCACGTCCCACTCGCGTGATCGAGCACGGTGCCGAAGCCACACGTGATCCCATCGTTCGAAGGCACGCACACGTTATCGACGCGCTTCGTGCCCGTGCCGCACATCTCCGAGTTGTCACCGCACCCAGCGACGACGACCGCGAGCACCAACAAACGCCTCATCGCATAAATTGTACGCCTAGCCCAAACTCGAATCTGGCCCGCGCAGCGGGAGAGAGACGATGAAACGCGCACCACCACTGGGCGGACGTTCCGTCGCCACCGACAGCTCGCCACCGTGCTCGATCGCGATCTTGCGCGCGAACGGGAGTCCGAGGCCGGTGCCCGTCGCCTTCGTCGTGACGTACGGTTCGAAGATCTTGTCGCGATTTTCCTCGGCGACGCCCTTGCCGGAATCGTCGACCGTGATCCGCACGACATCGCGACGCGGATCTGCCTCCCACGTCACACGCACCTTGCCCTCGGTCCCGGCTTCTTGCCCCGCATGGATCCCGTTCTCGACGAGGTTCGCGAGCACGCGCTTCAGCAACAGTTTGTCCGCGCGCACGGTGACCGGGGCCTCCGGCGGCACGGTCTCGAGCTTCTCCGCGAAGGTCGGATCGAGCTTGAGCTCTTCGATCACCTCGCCGAGCGCGATCGGCGCCTTCTCGACCTTCGGCAACTGCCCGATCGTGCGGAACGTATCGACGAGCCGGCGCAGACCCTCGATCTCCTCTTCGACGATCTCTTTCATGTCCGAGAGCGTTCGCTTGAACCGCTCGTCATCGCCCTTGTACGACGACACCGTTTGCTGCACCGCGAGCTGGATCGGTGTCAGCGGATTCTTGATCTCGTGCGCGAGCCGGCGCGCCACGTCCTGCCACGCACCGATGCGCTGGAGATATTCGATCTGCGATCGCGACTGCGCGAGGTCATCGAGCATCGTGTTGAACGCACCACCGAGCTCGGCCATCTCGTCCGCGCCCGGCAGATCCACGCGCGCATCGACGTGACCATCGGACACGCGACGTGCGGTCGCGACGAGCGCATCCACCCGCCGCGTGATGATCCGGCGTGACATGACGATCCCGAGGATCGCCACGAACAGCGACGCCATCACGATCGTGACCAAGAACGTGATCCGATAGCCATCCGGCAGCGCGGTGCGAATCTCCGTCGAGTAGCGGAGCTTCTCGATCATCTTGTTGAGGTTTTGATATTCCTCTTGCAGCGTCGCCGACACCGCGAACGTCATCCGCAACGAGCCGCCGTTGCCGAGCGGTTGATCGACGACCTTGTCGCGCAGGCGCTGGGCTTGATGGGTGTCGAGCGGATGCTCCGCCTGGAGCACGACGGTGCCGTCATCCTTCAACAGGGCGAGCGCGCGCAGGTGCGACTGCACGGCGACCTCTTCGTTCAAGATCGCATCGAGATCCGATTTCGGATCGAGCGCGATCAACTGCGGCCGCCGCGACAACCGATCGGCGATGTCTGCGTGCAACCGCTTCGTGGTTTCGAACAAGTCGCGATACGCGTCGAGCGCCTTCTCCATCGCCGCGATCGACTCGCGTGCTTCGTTCGCCTTGTAGTTCGCCGCCGAGCGCCCGATCTGATCGAGCAACACGTACGACAGCGCGAACGGGATCAACACGATCACGACGAGCGCGGCCGTCACGCGCCATTGCAGCGCGAACCTGGGTCCTCGACGATGCGTGGTCATGGCGGCTTCGGCCTGAAGAACGGTTGAGACTCGAGCTCGACGACGCTATCGGCCGCCGCGATCTTGGGGTGAACGAACACGCTGACGAACGTGCCGAAGAACGCGCCGCCGCGATCGAGCCCGCCGTTCGTGCCGGACGACAGCCAGCGCTGGACCTCGGCGAGCGTCTTCTTGTCGACGGGATTGAGCAGCACGGTCATCCGCAAGTAGTAGACGTCTTCGTACGGCATGTCGGCGAGTCGGCTGATCGGCATGTCGTCGACGGAGGTCAGCAGCTTCAACGCTTCGGACTGGTACTTCACCGTGATCGGCTTCGCGTTCGGATCGAGCCGGATCACGTAGTTCTCGTCCCACAAGTCGTAGACCACCGATCGCACGAGCTGGCGCGCGGCGATCGGATCCTTGTCGTCCTTGGGATAGACGAACGTGTTGATCACGATCGTCGACGGAAATCCCGACGACAGCGCTTGATACGCTTGCTGATCGAACAGCTTCTGGATCTTCACGGACACCGTGAGATCCGTGCCGCGCTCGACGAACCGCATCTTGACCGATTGCGGCGTACTGGTGTCGTCGGCATGCGCGATCGCCGCGATCAGGACGAGCGTGACAACGAACTTCTTCGTCACCGCACGCGCCCCAGCGCGTTACTGATCGTCAGCTCGAACACACCGATGTCGGTGTCGATTCGAATGCCGGCATCGATGTAAACGTCGACGGGGAGAGACTTCCACACGCCGCTATCGCGCAGCACGAGGTCATCGGTTTGCGCGAGTGCCCACAACCCGCCACCGACGAACCAATCACCGCCGTACACGCGATTCTTGCCGGTGCCGCGGAACAGCTCCGACGTGAATTCGAGTGTGGCGCTGCCGCCGACCTCGCCGAACGACGGCTTCTCGGATTTCGTGCCCAAGATATCGATCGGCGACGCGTTCGACAGCACGAGGCCAAGCGCGCGAGGCGTCAACATGTGATCGACATCGGAGATGTGGATCCGATCGAACCGCGGCGCATCGCCGATCACCACGCCGCCGGCGAGCCGGAGGCCGAGTGCGCTACGTTCGTTGCGAAGCGGCCACCAATGTTCGTAGCGGCCGAACAGCGTTGCGAAGTCGTACGAGCTGCCGATCGCGGCGCTGCCGATTTCGGCGCTGGCCTGGAGATGATCACCGCTGTGCGGGAGGATCGGATCCGAGCGATTGTCGTGATCGAAGCCGACGCCGGCGGTGACGACGCGGCTCTCGCCCGGATCGAGATGCAGATCGATCGCGGTGACCGTGCCGTCGGGGAGTGTGCGCGTCGGCGCGACGGGCAGCGCGGTATCGATCCATTCCGCGCGCAAGCCGGCGGAGATCCGAGTCAGCTCCGTCGCATCGTAGGTGATGCCGGCGCGCCCGCCGAAGCGACGATACGCGAACGCCTGGAAGTCCTTCGGATCATCGGAGTCCGTGCCGGCCACGCGATACGGCTCGCTGCCGTGGACGAGCGTGATCGATCCGTTCGCGCCCCACCGCGTGCCGTACAGCGACGTATCCGCGGCGCGCAATTCGCCGGCCCATTGCGCGCGATCACCGGTGATGTCGCCATCGGCCGCGTAGATCACGCCGCCACCGACGGAGATGCCGAGGCCGAGCAAGTTGCGCTCGCCGACATCCGCGCCGATCCACCATGGCGACAGCGTGTTCGATCCGAACCACAACCGATTCAGCACGAACGTGCCGCGCTCGACGACGTGGATCTCGATCACGACCTGACCACGCGCCGTGCCCTTCTTCATCGCGAGCGTGCAATCGCGGAAGTAGCCGAGCGCGAGGACCTTGTAGCGACTGTCGCGAAGCCGGCGATCGCTCGCGTGCAAGATGTCGCCGGGAGCGATCGGTAACGCGCGGCGGATCAGCTCGGTCTGCGTCGCCGTGTTGCCGGTGATCTCGATCGCTTCGATCATGATCACGGGACCGAATTCGTTGTCCTCGTGAAATTGTTCGGGCGGCGGCTCGTCAGGAGCGGGCTCGACCGGCTGCGGATCCGGTTGCGAATCCGGCTGAGCCGGCTCCGGTTGCGCGGGGTCGGGCTGGGCCGGCTCCGGTTGCGTGGGCTGGGCAGGCTGCGCGGATGCCGTTGCCGCGAGCAGCAGCAGCACTGGCAACGTTTGCCTCACCGAATAGACGTTAGCGCACGTGCTACGTTATTGGGCGTGCGTTGGGCCACGCTTTGCCTGGTGCTGGCTTTTGCCTGCAACGACGTTCCGGACGTACGAGGGCTCGTGGTCGGGGCCGCGCGTCGGTGATCAGCCTGTCCTGAAGGTCGGGATGGCGGATAACGCCACGGCCACGCTCCAGATCGATTCGATCGACACGCACGGGTTTCGCGGCCACCTCCTCGTCAACGGCCTCGTCGATGCCGATCTGTCATCGATCGCCGGTGCCGAAGCGGACGTGCTGTCGGGGATCACGTTCAGCGGGGCACCGCAACGCGTCTATCTGGCGTTCGTCGCGACCTCGGATGGCGGCGGTGAAGCGATCGCCGTGATCGCGCTCTACGACGAGAACCGGATCGAGGTGCGCGTCCTCCGCGGTGGTACCCAGCCGCTATACGGTATCTTCACGTTGGTTCAATCATGACGCCGTGTCCGCATTGCCAGACCCCGCTCCAGGCGGACGCGAGGTTTTGTCCGGCCTGCGGAAAAGCCGCGCAGCAGACCACGCCCGAACCGCACGCGAGTGGGCCGCATCGCGCGCAGGCGGATCTCGTCGGCAAGGAGATCGCGGGCCGGTTTCGCGTGCTCGCGAAGATCGGCGAAGGCGGCATGGGCGCGGTCTATCGCGGCGAACAGATTTCGCTGCGCCGGGCGGTCGCGATCAAGGTGCTGCGTCCGGACCTATCGGCGAATCAGATGTTGCTGCGCCGGTTCTCCGCCGAGGCCGAAGCCGTCGCGAAGCTCGATCACCCGAACACGGTGAAGGTCTACGACTTCGGCCAGGATGCCGATGGCTCGCTGTTCATCGCGATGGAGCTCGTCGACGGCAAGCCGTTGCGCGCGATCCTGAACAACGCGGGGCCACTGCCGCCGGTGCGCGCGTTCAACATCGCGTTGCAAGTCGCCGCGTCGCTCGTCGATGCGCACGGCAACTCGATCGTCCATCGCGATCTCAAGCCCGATAACGTGATGCTCGTCGAGAAGGGCAAGCAACGCGATGTCGTGCGCGTGTTGGATTTCGGCATCGCGAAGCTTCGCGATGACTCGCGCCAGACCCAGCAGGCGATGACCCAGGCCGGCGACATGCTCGGCACGCCGCAGTACATGGCGCCGGAGCAGATCAAGGGCGAGGCGATCGACGGGCGCACGGATATCTACGCGCTCGGCTGCATGCTGTTCGAGATGGTCACCGCGCGGCTGCCGTTCGAGGCGCCCACGATCATGGCGATGCTGTCGAAGCACCTGATCGAAGCGCCGGTGCCGCCGTCGCAGCGACGTCCGGATCTCGGACTCTCACCGGCGATCGATCAGGTCGTGATGGCGGCGCTCGCGAAGGAGCCGTCGCAGCGACCGGCGAACATGGAGATCTATGCGGAGATGCTCGCGGGCGTACTCGCGCAGCTCCCACCGGATCCGCAATGGTCGCCTCAAGGTTCGCGGGCGATGACGCGCGAGCAGTCGCAACCGAACATCATCCCGCCGGTGTTGACGCCGACCCCGGCTCCCACGCCGGCACCCACGCCGATTCCGCCGACGGCGCGCGTCGCGGGTGGCTATCAGCCCACGCCGTCGCCGCAGCCGCAGCCCGCGTATCCGCAACCGTTCCCGACGGCGGCGCAGCAGCAGTTCCGGCCGCTGCCGAAAAAGAACAACCTGCCGCTGTTCATGATCATCGGTGCGGTCGTGCTCGCGGGTGCGGGCATTGCCGTGTGGATGGCCACGAAAGAGCCGGACAAGAAGCCCGCGCCCATCGAGGATGATTATCGGGCGAAGGTTCCCGTCACCGATCCGGCGAAGAAAGATCCGGGGCCGGATCCGTGGAAGACAACCAACGATCCGTCGGTGAAGAAGCCGGATCATTGGGCGAATGGCCATGCGCCACCACCGCAACAACCGCCGGCGGCGCCGAAGCCGAAGTCGGTCGGGACGGCGATGACCGGGATCCCCGCCGGCGCGCATCTCGTTCCGCCCGCTGGCTTCACGTCGATGCCGAACAGCATCGGGATCCAACTCTACGGTGCGCCCGATGCCTCGATCGTGATGGCGCTGTTCCCGCTGCCGGCAGGCACGAACGATCCGCGCGCGCTCGCGAAGCTCTACATCGGGAACAACGCGAGCTCCAATCTCACGCTCGGCGGCGTGACGAAGAACCAGGACTGGGACATGGTCACGTTCACCGGCACGTTCAACGGCATCGCCGTGATCCAGTACGTCACGTTCATCATCACGGATCGGTACCGGATCGGTTACACGGTGCAGTCCAAGGTCGAAGGGCGTGATGACGATCTGATCGGCAAGCTCGTCTACTCGGGTGTGAAGCTGCCATGACGATTCGCCTGACCGAATTCGCGCGTGGTGGTGGGTGCGCGGCGAAGCTGCGGCTCGGCCAGTTGAGCCAGGTGCTCGATGGCTTGGTCAAACGTGCGTCGACCGATGTGGTCGTCGATCACGAGTTCAACGATGACGCCGCGATCGTCCATCACGCCGCGGGTCGCGATCTCGTGCTCACCGCAGATGTGATCGCGCCGCTCGTCGACGATCCACACGCGTTCGGCGAGATCGCCGCCACGAATGCGATGAGCGACGTGTGGGCGATGGGTGGCGAGCCGCGGTTCGCGTTGAACCTGGTGTTCTTCGACGACGAGAAGCTACCGCTAACCGTGCTCGAGACGATCCTCGCGGGCGGTGCGGCCGCATGCAAGCGTGCGGGTGTCGCCGTCGTCGGCGGTCACTCGGTGCGCGATCCGGAAGTGAAGTTCGGGTTGTCGGTGACCGGTGAAGTTCAGCCCGACAAACTGTGGAGCAATCGCACCGCGCGGGCAGGGCAGAAGCTGATCCTGTCGAAGGCGCTCGGTACGGGCATCCTCGGTCAAGCGATCAAGAAGCAGGTCGCTACGCCGGATGCTGCGGCGGCCGCGATCAAATCGATGACCACGCTCAATCGCGATGCGTGCGAGATCGGGCACGCGCATGGCGTCACCGCGGCGACGGACATCACCGGCTTTGGCCTGTTGAATCACCTGCGCAACGTGCTGCGTGGATCGAATCTGTCGGCGACGATCGAGCTCGCGGCGCTTCCCGCGTTGCCGGATGCCGTCACCCATCTGCGCAACAACTTGTGCCCCGCGGGCAGCAAAGCGAATCGCCAATTCGCAGCGCCCGATACGCGGTGGCAAAACGGTGCGTTGCTGGCAGGCGATCAAGGCGAGGGCGAAGCGGAGTTGTTGGCCTCGCTCGCGTGTGACGCGCAGACCAGCGGTGGCTTGCTCCTGTGCGTGGCGGCGGATCGCGCGGCGGCGTGCGTCGCGGATCTGCAGAAGGCCGGATTGCCGGCACAGGTGATCGGCTCTTTACGCGAGCGCGGCGATCACCTCGTGACGCTAGCCTAGAAACGCTTCGTGGCAGACGACCTCGATGTTGTTGCCATCGGGATCGAGGACGAACGCGCCGTAGTAGTTCTCGTGATAGTGCGGGCGGGGACCGGGCGGGCCGTTGTCCTTGCCACCGGCGGCGATCGCGGCTTCGTAGAACTTGCGGACTTGCTCGCGGCCGCTCGCGCGAAACGCGACGTGACCGTTCTCTTTCGGCGCGCCGTGGTTCGAGTTCAACCAGAAGTCCGCTTTGCCTTTTTCGCCGAACCCAGCGGCGCCGTACTCCGCGAGGTGCATCAGCAACTCGTAGCTGATCGGTGCGAGTGCTTTTTTATAGAACTCGATGCTCTTGTCGAGGTTGGCGCAGCGAATGCCGGTGTGATCGATCATGGGCGGACGATACATGGGTTAAGCTGCACCCGTGCGTCGATTGGCTTGGTTCGCGATGGTGCTGTTTTCTTCAGGCAGTGCTCACGCGGGCCGGACGTTCTACGGCTGGCTGCAGGACTCGCAGGTCATGCCCGAGCGTGGCGCGGAGATCGCCACGTTCGTTCAAGAAGAGAACTATCTGTCGCAAGCCGACAACCTGCGCGACACCACGTGGTGGATCGCGCCGTCGATCGGCATCAACGATCAACTCGAGCTCACGATTCCCGTGCAGTTCGCGTGGGATCGCAGCGATCACACGCCGCCGCGCTCGAACTTCACCGAGTACGGCCTCGACCTCAAGTATCGGTTCGTCACCACGGATCCCGTCGACAAACCGGACTTCGCGCCGGCGATTCGCGCGCGCGTGGAGCGCATCGTGATCGGTCCGCGCGATCGCTGGGACGTGCGCACGGATCTGATCGGCACGTACGAGAGCGGCCTTTTCGCGGCGGCGATCAACGTCGGCGTGCAAGGCAATGTCGGTCCGGACACGCAGTACTTCCAACTCGTGCCCGGTGCCGGCGTGTCGATCGACACCACGATCTCGGACATTCGCGTCGGTGCCGAGGTGTTCGGCGAGATCGCGTTGAACGAAGACGGTTCCGGCAACTACTCGTGGGTGGCGGCTGGCCCGAACATCGAGTGGAGCCACGGGCGCAGCTGGGTGTCGGGCTCGTACGGCATCGGCCTCTATCACATTCGTGATGCGCCCCGGCTCAACTGGGGTATCGCATTCTGAAGGTGATCGTCGCGCTCGTCGTCGCGGTCGGCGTTGCCAACGCTGGCCCCGGTGGGCGCGTCGTCGGCAAGGTCACGATCACCGATGCCGACGGCCGCGAATCGAACGCGGACGCGATCATCTACGTCGTCGGGTTCAAGGAACCGCCGTCGACCGATGCCACGCAAGTCGCGCAGAAGGATCGCAAGTTCGTGCCGGATCTCGTCGCGATCACGGTCGGCGAGCACGTGAAGTTTCCGAACGGCGATCCGTTCCTGCACAACGTGTTTTCGCAATCGACCACGCGCAAGTTCGATCTCGGATCGTTTCGCCGCGGCGATGCGAAGGACAAAGACTTTCCGGATCCCGGCGTCGTCGATGTCTATTGCAACATCCACCCGGAGATGGCGGCCACGATCCTCGTGTTGCCGAATCGGCGCCACACGCGTCGCAAGCCCGACGGCACGTACGTCATCGACGGTGTGCCGCCTGGCAACTGGCAGGTGTTCGCGTACACGCGCCGTGCATTGAAGCCGGCAAGCGCGCCGGTCACCGTCGTCGCGGGCCAGGACGTGACGGTGAACCTGTCGCTCTCGCGCGGTGCGGAACCCGCCCACCTGAACAAGTACGGCGAGAAGTACCGGGACGACGCAACTACCACGTATCACTGAGAGATCGGGATGCGTGCGACGAAACGAGGGGTGCCGCTCCAGAGGGCATGCCCAACCTTTCTCGCTTTTCGTTACTGCTCCTCGGCGCGTGTGGTGCGATCGAAATGCCGGCTCATCAGACCGATGCCGGCATGCAAGGCTCCGGATCGGGATCCGGTGCGTGCGTTCCCGAATCGGATGCCGACCTATGCGCGCACGCGAACGCGACGTGTGAAGAGGTCACCGCGACGGACAACTGCGGTCAGACGCGCACGGCCGCGTGTGGCACGTGCGGTGGAACCGACGCGTGTGTCGCGAACAGCTGCCAAGCGCCGGTGTGCAACAGCCTGAGCTGGCCGACCCAATCGCTCGTCACGTCGTTGAATGACAACGCGAAGCAAGATGCAGTGCTCGCGATCTCCGGCGACAGCAAGACCGTGTTGACGCAACGCTCGTCCGGAACGTGCGGCGGGTTCCAGCTGATCATCGCGGACTCGAACGGGACGGCGCTCGTGCCGCAGAGCCTCGCGCAGAACACGATGCTACAGGGTATGCGAATCACCCAAGAAGCGACGCTGACGCTCACGCCGGATGGCCTCACGATCATCGGCGTGAGCACGGACGGACACTCGTTCCTGAGCTCGACGCGCGCGGCGTTCGGCGGCACGGTGTTCGCGGCCGCAACCGGCACCGACTTCGCAAACCTCTCGGTGACCGGCAACGCCGTGCTCGGCTCGCCGGTGATTTCGGCCGATGGTCTCGAATTCTTCTACGACGTGCTGGGCGATGGCATCTACGAGAGCGTGCGCGCGTCGAAGAACGTGCCGTTCCCGGCGGGCACGAAGATGCCGGCGGATATCCAGACGTACGGCTCGGTCTCGGGCATCTCGAGCGATCGGATGACGTTGTTCCTCGGGACGAATACGTTCTCGACGGTCGTGTTCACGCGCAAGAGCGTGAAGGAGGCGTTCTCGAACCCGAACGCGCCCGGCAATCCGCCGACGGGCCCGGGCTTCCGCACGCGTCCGAGCGGTGACTGCCAGATGGTGATCGCGACGTCGACGCCGGGCGGTTGCCAAGCCGAAGAAGTCGCGACCTGGTCGCACTAGCTATTTCACGTAGGCCACGGCGAAACCGTCGTGGCCTTTGCTACCGACGGTCTGGATCGCGGTCGCGGCGACGCGCTTGTCGTTGCCGAGCAGCGTGAGTGCGGCGCGCGAGCCGACGACGTTGGCTTCGAGGTTCGCGGCATCCGCGACCTTGCCGCCGCGAATGACATTGTCGACGACGATCACCGAGCCCGAGCGCGTCAGCTGCAACGCGGCTTCGATGTAGCCCGGGTTGTTCGGCTTGTCCGCGTCGATGAACACGAGATCGAACGGCTCGGCCTTGTTGCGAATGAACGTGTTCAGCGAATCGAGCGCGGGGCCGACGACGACGGTGACGCGCTTGTCGAGCTTGGCTCGCTCGAGGTTCTTGACGGCGACGTTCGCGTGTTTCGGATCGAGCTCGAGCGTGATCAGCGCGCCGTGCTCGGGCATCGCGCGGGCCATGCAAATGGCGCTGTAGCCACCGAGCGTGCCGACCTCGAGCACGCGCGTGGCCTTTTGCATGCGCACGAGGATCTCGAGCAGCTTGCCTTGCATGGCGGACACGGCAATTTCAGGGAGACCCGCGGCAGTGCTCGCTTCGAGCACGTAACCGAGATCATCCGTGTGCATGGTGGTTTCGAGAAACCGATCGACCGACTCCATGCGAGAGAGTCTAGCTCTCTTCGAGATAGCGGATCATCGACGCGTCCAATCTCGATTGCACGAGACGGATCACGCTCTCGATCTGTTCGACCGGGAGCTTCAATCTCTCCGCCAAGCGCTGATGCGTCATCGCGACGAGTGACGATCTCGCTCGGTTTAGCCAGCGCGCAGCCGTAGCTCGGTGAACGCCGTATGCCACACCGATCGCATCGATCGAGAGATCGTCGACGATCGATTGCCGCAACAACGTCCGATCTTCGGCGCTGATCGCCTCGATCGCTTCGCGCAACGCGATCGCGAACTCGCTGCGATACTCGGCCTTCAATGCCTCGAGCGCCGGATCACCACCCGTGGTCAACATGCCTTCGAGCGTGCGTCCCTTGTCGATCGGCACGTTGCGCGCGGCCTTCTTCTTGTGCCGGATGAGCTCGCGCGTCGCCGTGATCCGGACCCACCCGCGCAACGGGCCTTTTCCGCGATAGCCCGAAAGTCCAGGTGGCTTGCCATCCTTGGCGACCAGCAGCTGGAGGCGCAACACCTGCTTGACCTCGTCGATCTGATCGCGCGTGGCACCGACGGAGCTGCCGGCCGCATCGACCTCGGTCAACACCGCGTCGAACGCGACGTGCGCCGTCGGTTCTTGCGCCACGCACGCCGCCGCCAGCGCGAGATCCGCGGCGGGAGCGGCGGCTAACGCAGCCGCGAGCTCGGTCCCCGACAACCGTTCGCCGACGAACTGGGCCATCTTGTCTTCATCGATAGCCATCGCCGGCCAGGCCGATTTGGCCGTACTGACGAACCCCGCCCATGCACCCGCCGACGCCGCGATCGACGGCGAAGGTAGGCCACTCGCATTCGCGAGCTGGGTCACACGTTCAGCGGTCACCGCACCGTATTGTGTCACAATGCGCGCGTGGAGTGCCTCGACGCGAATGTCGTCCAGGACCTCATGTCGGGCGCACTCGACGAGGCCATGCGAGCCAATGTGCTCGGTCACCTCGATACGTGTGACGATTGTCGCGAGCTGATCGGCGTTACCGCGCGCGTCGAGCTCCAAGCGCCGATCACGGACACGCGCCCGTATCCCGAGAAGCTCGTCGCACCGCGCGATCAGATCGGGCTCGACGAAACGCTCGCTCCACTCGATGCCACGATGGCGTCGATCGGCCCCGCGGCAACGATGCGGCCGCCGGCGAAGCTCGTGCCACCGCGCACGCGCTCGGTGACCGAGGCAGGGCCGTTCGGTCGCTACGTTCTCGACGAGAAGTTGGGCGCCGGCGCGATGGGCGTGGTGTGGCGCGCGCACGATCCGAAGCTCGGCCGGATGATCGCGCTGAAGCTGTTGCGTCGCTATGACCCGGCGCTGATGGATCGGCTCGTTCGCGAGGCGCAGTCGATGGCGCAGGTCAGCCATCCGAACGTCGTCGGCGTGTTCGACGTCGGCATCACCGAAGGCGCGAGCTTCATCGCGATGGAGCTCGTCACCGGGCGTTCGTTGCGCCAGTGGCAGAGCGAAAAGCAGCGGACGATTCCGGAATTGGTCACCGCGTACGTCGCCGCCGGACGAGGCCTCGCGGCCGCTCATGGCGCCGGCATCATCCACCGCGACTTCAAGCCCGACAACGTGCTCGTCGGCGACGATGGCCGGATCCGCGTCACCGACTTCGGACTCGCCGCCGCGAAGCCGAGTGACTCCGGCAATGTCCGAATTTCGGACGTTAGCCTGACCGAGGCCGGATCGGTGCTCGGCACGCCGGCGTACATGGCGCCGGAGCAGTTCACGGGCGGCATCGTCGATCCGCGCACGGATCAGTTCAATTTCTGCTCGTCGCTGTACGAAGCGCTCTATGGCGAACGGCCGTTCGAGGGCAAGACGTTCGACGAATTGTCCGCTTCGGTGTGCGCGGGTGAACTGAAGCCGGCGCCGGCGGGCTCGCAGGTCTCGCGCGGGCTGCGAGCGATCCTCGCGCGTGGCCTCTCGGCGAAGCCCGGCGATCGGTTTCCGTCGATGGAGACCTTGCTCGGCCAACTCGCGCGCGATCGGGCGAAGCCGTGGAAGCGTGGCACGTATGTCGCGCTCGCCACTGCGGCGGCGCTCGCGCTCGGCCTCGTCGCGGATTTTCAAGTTCGCGATCGCGTGACCACCGAAATCGCGCAGTCGTTCGCACTCACCGGTGGCCAGGTCGACAAGACGGTCAGTCGATTGCGCGCGGAGTTCGAGCGCGCGTCGCGGATCGCGTATGCCGAACCGGCGTTGCGCGAGGTCGCCGCGCATCACGATCAAGCGGACTTCGGGTTGGGCACGCCGGAAGCCGATGCCGACGATCTCGAAAAGCTGCACGGCACGCTCGCCTCGATGGAGTGGAACGGCGCGCTGACGTCCGATCGCGCGGTGATCGACTACAAGGGTCGGCTGCTCTACACGAGCTACGCACCGCAGATCTGGAATACGGACATGCGTGCGATTCCCGCGGTCAAGCGCGCGCTCGATACCGGCGCCGGCAGCGAGCTCGCGATCGTCAGCTACACCGATCCGATGTTCGGCCAAGGCCAGGTGTTCGGCAATGCGCCGCCGAAGGGCCTCGTGGTCATGCACTTGCGCACGCTCGCGCTCGGCAACAACTCGAATGGCGGTAACGAGACGCGCGCGATCGTGCTGCAGTTCGACGACATCGCGGACGTGCTCGATCGCCTGCACCTCGATCAGAAGACGCGGCTGGCGATCGTCGCGCCGACGAACGAATCCTCGGGCGATGTCCCGCAACCGCTGCTCGATGCCGCGGTCGCCGGAGCGAAGTCGAAAGACGAGTACGCGCTGCTGAAGTTGCCGATCGTCGACGGCAAGCACGAGATCGGGACGGTCGTGATGGCGCGCCGGACCGATGGCGTCTTGACGTTGTTCCCGGGTGCGCGCTTGGTGTTCGTGCTCGCGTTGCTCGTCTCGCTCGGCGTCGCGATCTTCACGTCGCTTCAGGCTCGCAAGATCACCGGCGCGCGGGCGGCCTGACATGGGGCAGCGGTTGCTCGCGGCGCCTTTCTTGGAAGGGATCCTCGCGAATCCCGACGATCTCGAGACCTATCGCGTGTACGGCGATTGGCTCGCCCAGCAGGGCGATGTGTGGGGCAACGTGATCGCGATCCAACACGCGCTCGCGACGCTACCGCGGTTTGGTGTGACCCAACGCCGCGACGAGCTCGAGCGCGAAGAGACGCTCCTGCTCTACGAGCATCGCGAGCGGTTGTGGGGTGCGCTCGCGACGGAGATCTTCGATGAGGGTACGCAACGCGCGCTGTGCGACATGATCGACGCGACCTGGCGGTGCGGGTTCGTGCGCTCGATCCGGATCACGAATCGCGACGTCGTCATGCGCTCGCTGCCGCGGATCGCGAGGCTCGATACGATGCGGCTGCTCCAGCACCTCGAGCTCGAGGCCGGCACGATGAATCGCGCGTTCGGCGAAGCGCTCGCGAAGGTCCTGTGGCCGGAGCTGCGGCGCATCGAGCTCCTCGGTCATGGCGACCAGACGCCCGACGCGCGCGCGATCCTGCGTCTGCTCGATACGATGCCGAAGCTCGTCGAGATCCTGATGCTCGGCGCGATCGAGGCGGATGCGATGTTGGTGTCGCTCGCGACGCTGCCGATCGCGCAGCGCCTACGCAGCCTCGAGCTCCACGATTGCGTGCTCGAGGATACCGGTGTGGCGGCGCTCGCGGGTGGCGAGTTTCCCGAGCTCGATCGCTTGGTGATCACCGGCGATGTTCCGGACAACGCGCGCGGGATCCTCGAGCGGTGTGCGCGTCACGTGCGGATCGAAAACGTCAGAGCGTGACGCCGTACTCGGCGAGCACCTCGGCCGTGTGCTGACCGTGCCTCGGCGGTGGCGTCGCATTCGCGGGCTTTCCAACCGGCGTGCGGACCTGCAGGATCGGCCCGACGCCCGCACCCCCATCGATCGTGAAGAACACTTCGCGCGCGCGATGCAACGGATGCTCCGGTAGCTCGGCCAACTCGGTGACGATCTCGACGCAGCAATCGTGCGGGCCGAGCACCTCGTGCCATTCGGCGGCGGTCTTCTGCTCGAAGATCGCCGCGAGCTCGCCGCGGATCTTGCTCTGATCGGGCGCGATCAATTCGGCGGCATTTTGCGGCCGGCCGACGGCACCGTTGAGCGCGAGCCAGAACTTCGGTTCGAGCGCGCCGACCGCGAGGAACCGATCGTCCTTCGTCCGGTACACGCCGTAGCACGCGAGCCCGCCGTTCAACATCTCGACGCCGCGTGTGGGCGCCTTCGCTCCCGCGTCGAAGTTGCCGACCTCGGCCGTGAGTAACGCGAGCGCACCTTCGGTCATCGAAATGTCGACGTGCGCGCCCTTGCCGTGCCGCGCGACACCCACGAGCGCGCCCAAGATCGCGGTGGCACCCCAAAGCGCACCGCCCGCGAGATCCGCGATCTGCACTCCCGGCATCTGCGGTGCGCCACCCGCCGGGCCCGTCATCGCGAGCACGCCGGCGAGCGCGAGGTAATCCAGATCGTGGCCCGCGCGATGCGTGTACGGACCGGTCTGGCCGTACCCGCTGATCGAGCACAACACGATCTTGGGATTGGCCTTCGCGAGCGCGGCGTAGCCGATGCCGAGCTTGTCCATCACGCCGGGTCGAAAGCTCTCGACGACGACGTCCGCCTTCTCGACCATCTTCAAGAACGCGTCGCGCACGTTCGGTTTCTTCAGATCGATCGCGATCGAGCGCTTGCCGCGATTGACCGCGAGATAGCGACCCGAGAGCCCACCCTTCGCGGGCGGGAAGTTGCGCATGTAGTCGCCCGGCGCCGGGTCCTCGACCTTGACGACGTCGGCTCCCATATCGGCCAGCACCATCGTCATGAATGGACCTGGTAAGAGGCGCGACAGATCGAGCACTCGAACGCCTTGCAACGCGCCCTGCAGCGGAGACGTGACCATGGCGGCAGTGTACGATCGCGTCGATGACTCAGGGGCCGCCCTGCCCGAACTGCGGCTCACTGTTGACCTGGTATCCAGACCAGCATCAGTGGGGCTGTGATCGCTGCCGGGTGATGTACCCGCCGCAGGTCATGGTGCAGCCGCAGGCGTACGCGCGATCGGCGGAGAAGCAGCCGCGCCCGCGTCGCGTCTCGCGTGGGCCGGTGCGGTCGAAGCGGCCGCTCGTGTACGGCGCGCTCGCTGCGGTGCTCGTCGCCGCTGCGGTCGGCATCACGGTGTTCGTGATCCACGGGAAGAAGGCGCAGGGCTTCGGTTGGGCCGATCGCGATACGGCGGTGCAACAGATCTTCGGCTCGCTCGGCAGCGGTGATCTCGAGACGTTGCTGAAGCGCTCCGTCGCGAACACGAAGTACCTGACGTGCGAGGGCAGTGCCGCCACACCGAATGACGAGCTGCGCGCCGAGCTCTCGCGTGCCGTCGATCAGGCGAAGGGCGCGACGTTCGCGATCGACAAGGTGACCGAGCCCGACGGTGCGGTTCGCAAGGACAAGGGCTCGTTCCCGACGCGCGCGTGCAAGCTCGAGACGGATCTCGAGACCCACGAGGTTCACGTCACGTTGAAGACCACGCGCAACGGCAAGGTCACCGATAGCGAGGCGAAGCTCGTGCTCGCGAAGATCGACGACAAGTTCTATCTCGCCGGCGCACCGCGGATGGGTGGCTGCGAAGGTGCCGCCGCGTGGGCGGTGATGGTGCTCGGGCGCGAGGCCGATCCGGCGCAAGCGGCGAAGCTGAACGCGCCGCTCCTCGCATCGTGCGTCGACGACAAGTGGCCGGCGAAGACCGTCGATTGCGTCGCGAATGCGCTCGGGATCAAGGACGAGCACTCGTGCTTGAAGGATCTCGATGCGGCGGCGAAGGTGAAGCTCGCTACCGCGGTCGATCAAGCGCTCGACAAGGCCTCACCGCTCCGCGCGATCGCGCCGATGGACGAGGCGCCGAAGCCGGTCAGCTACGGCACGCCCGAGAAGGCGAACGTGGCGGACTTCTGGCTCGTGCCGCGGAGTGATGGTGCGGTGCTCGTGACGTCGCCGATGGTGACGGCGGTGTTCCCGCAAAAGCCGACGATCGAGATCAAGCGATCGACGAAGCCGAACGGCGACGGCAAGCTGTTCGACATCTACACGTTCTCGGCGCAGCCCACGGGCGAGCCGCTGTACGAGCTGCACGTGATCGCGATGGGTCACAACATGCACGATCCGAACGGGTTCAAGTCCGTCGAGGACGAGCTCGCGAAGCTCGGCAAGGTCGAGAAGGTCGAGCGCACCGAAGAAGGGCAGCAGGTCACGCGGCTGTCGATCGCGAATACCTACGTGCTCGACGGGCGCATCGATCTGCCGCACGGCTTGATCGTGACGGCGAGTGCGAGCGGCGCGCAGTCACCGAACGTGGCGACGTTCCTATCGAACGTGCATCTGCTCTCGCCGGCGGATCCGGGCGACAACCCGGACACGCTCGCGGGTGTGCGGCAGCGACCGGGCTCGGCGAAGCCGAAGCTCGTGGTCCACGATCAGGGCGATCACTACACGTTCGAGATTCCGTTCAATGCGGACATCAAGCGCAAGGTCGAGGACAAGACCGCGACCGTGATGATCGGTAAGAAGGGCAAGCCGCCGGCGGTGGTCATCACGGAGCTCGCGCCGTGGGATGCGCTCGCGATCACGCCGGCGAGCCTGGCTGCGTCGCAGGCCAAGCTGAAAGGAAAGGCTCACCTCGTGTGGGAGCCGTTCCAGCACCGGATGTTCAAGGTCGCTTGTAGTAGCGACGCGCCGTGCGATCCGATCGTGAAGTCGTTCCACTTCAGCGATCCGGAACCGCCGACGGTGAAGTAGAAAACGAAATTACGTGGCACGTGGCACGTGCACGTCCACGTCCACGAAACGCGCGGCCCGCGAAACGCGCGGCGAGCTCGCGGGCGTCGCCAACAACACGTCGACCGACAGCTCGCCAAGGTGGGAGCCCATCGTCCGGGACGACAACGGCAGGCGCTCGAGAGCACGTCGCCGGATCGTGTACGTCGACGTGCACGTGCCACGTGACACGTGCACGTAGAATGAAACAGATCACTTCGGGCGAGCGATCTCGAACAAGCTCGCGGCGGCGAGCTCGCGGGCGTCGCCAACAACACGTCGACCCACAGCTCGCCATGGTCGGGAGCCATCGTCGGACGACATCGGCACGTGCTCGAGAGCACGCCGCCGGATCGTGTACGTCGACGTGCACGTGCCACGTGACACGTGCACGTAGAATGAATCAGATCACTTCGGGCGAGCGATCTCGAACAAGCTCGCGGCGGCGAGCTCGCGGGCGTCGCCAACAACACGTCGACCCACAGCTCGCCATGGTCGGGAGCCATCGTCGGACGACATCGGCACGCGCTCGAGAGCACGCCGCCGGATCGTGTACGTCGACGTGCACGTGCCACGTGACACGTGCACGTAGAATGAATCAGATCACTTCGGGCGAGCGATCTCGAACAACTGCTGCAGCTTCATCGCGAGCATCGGGTCACCCGACACGCGCAACTTGCCCTGGAAGTAGAGCTGCATACCCGCATTCGGGTCCGACAACATCGTCTTGAAGTCGTCGCTGGCAACTTCGACGGTGCACTGGGCCTTGCCCGAGTCACCACGGGTGCAGCTCGGCGGGTCGGCCGTCAAATCGACCGTCCACTCACCGCCACCTTCGCCGGTGACCTTGAAGCAATAGATCGCGTTCAGCTCGCGAGCCTTGTCCGGGTACATCTTCAGTCCCTCGGGGACGAGGTTGTCGAACAGGTCCTGCGCGTCCTTGGGCATCGTAGCCATGCTGTTCCTCCGACGGAGTTGTTACCGCGGTCGGTCGGAAACAGTCAACCCTGACCGGGGATCAACGAGGGGCGGGCAGGTCGGCCGTGGCGAAGGCGCACGATGCCGGGTCACCTTCCGTCGGGAGGAAGTTGACGTTGTCCGTGTAGTAGGTCTCCCGGAAATCCGTACCCCAGCACTGCGACGCGATCGCCGCCTCCGAGCCGAGGTCGCCACCGGTCACGCGCGCGTCACCGCGACCCGAGCCGTCCGACATCCAGCGCGAGCGCACCGTCATGTCCTCGAGCAGGGCCGTGCCACCCGCGTTACCGAGGATGTCGAACGTCATGTTGCCGCCACCCGAGGTGTCGCTCTGATAGTTGTACGTGGCGTCGACCGGCGAGCCGTCGTCGTTCGTCGAGACGATGTGCAACGCGAGCGTCCGCGCCGACAGATCGTAGCTCGCCGTGATCTGGCCCTTGTTCGTCGCATTGTCGATCGGATCGACGCGCTTGCTCGCATCGAGATCGAGCAGGAACGTGCCGTTGCCTTGCAGCTCTCCGGCACGCGGATCCGCCGTGCCACTGATGATCGACTCGAACGCCGCGCCGTTACCCGCGGTCTTGTTGCGACCCGAGAATTGATACGTGTACGTGCCGTCGCCGTTGTCCGTCACGTCGAGCTTGTACTCGGCCGGGTCGAGCGCATCGCCCGTCCACGGTCCCCACGTGTACACGTTGCCGCTCACCGACGTGACCGGGAACTGGACGACCGTGTGGATCAGCGTAAGCACCCACGCCGCACCACCGTTGAACGTGTTCGTCGCGGCACGCGTGACGACGTAGTAGCTCGACAGATCGCCGACCGAGCGCGTCGCCGTCTGCGGGAGGTTGATCTTCACTTGCTCCGCGGTCGGCAGCGCCGCGTTGATGTCATCCGAAGGCGCGGTGTCGGTGCGAACACAACCCGCAAGCAACGAACCGGCGAGAACGAGGCTCTTGATCATCTTCATGCCGAACCCATAAAGCAGCCGGCATACCAACGCTTTTGGAGCCGGATCGCGGACTTACGGTGTCGGGTTTTCCGACGGAACGCGGACTGCGCCCGGAGCCGTTGCAGGGGCCGACAACTCGGGCAGGACCGTCAACGTGTCGCCGTCGTGGAACACCACGACTGCATCCGATGCGACGGCGAGCCCCACCGGATCCGCACGTTGTACGCGAGGGAGTGGATAGACCCACATCAGCAACGCGTTCGCCGCATAGCCGACGATGAAGTGATGATCGAGCGTGCGATCGAGCTGCACCGCGAGCGCGGTATTGCCGACCGCATCGATCGCGTGACCGACGAGCCCGATGCCCGGCGTCGGAATCGCGACCTGCCCGGCGAGCGAGCCGGCGGCATCGATATCGAAGATGTTGAGCTCGGGCACGCCCGCGAACCGGCCCGCATTCGCCACCCGCACTGCCGGCGGCTGGCTCGGCATGTACACCGCACCCACGAGCGCCGTGTAGTGACGATCGGTGTGCCACTCCTTCTTCTTGTTCACCGCGTGAATGGTGCCGTCTTCGGACTGGGTGACGGCCCACGTGTCGTCTTTGACCTTCACGTCCACCACCGGTGCGGCATCGGTCATCTGCGCGAGGCCATCTGCGGGATCGAACGTCACGGCCTTCTCGCCACGCTTCCACACCAGCCGATCGCCGGCATTCCAGAGTTGCTGCGTGCCCGGCTCGCCCGCGAAGTCATCGACCTTGCTGCCGTGGATGCTGACGAAGCCGAGGTCTCCACCCGTCGGCGACACCGTGCGAACGCAGCCGAGCAGCGTCTGGCCGGGCTTCAAGAACGGCTCTTGCTCGCATTCGCCGACGAGGATGAAGTTGCCATCGCGCACGATCGGCGGCGCGACGTGCTCGCCACTCGGCTTCGTCCACAGGATCTTGCCATCCCGATAATCGACGCCGATGAACCCGAACTGCGACGACGCGACCACGGCGACGCCACCCGCGATCACCGGGCCGCCGACATCGAAGCGCGGCACCGTCGTTCGCGTCGGCAGCGGGATCACGCGCACCGGATCGACCTTCGTGAAGTCCTTCAGCGCGGACCAATCGTCCTTCGCCGGCGCATCGATCACCACGTGAGTCGGTGGCGCATCGTCGACGATCGGCGCGGCCTTCTTGCCGTGACACGCGGCAAGCACGATCAAGAGGAGGCGCTTCACTTGCGTCCGAACAGGCGCGCGAAGAACCCGGGCTTCTTTTCCGGTTCTTCTTCTGCTTTATCGACCGGCTTCGTCACGTCTTCCACTTCGTGCTCCGGCCCGCGCACGTAACCGGCGACGCGCCCGTCCGAGACGAGCATCACCGCCGGGCTGATCGAGCGCTGGCCACTTTCATCGTGACGCTTGCGGGCGAGCTCCGCGAACCGTGCGATCGCCGCCGGCTCGTCGGTGATGCGGCCGACGAGGAGGCAGCCGCGCGCGGGCGTTGCCGCCGCCAGCACGTCTGCACCGAGCTCGTCGTGAAGTCGCCGCATCAACTCGCGGTCTAGTAACTTTTCCGCCGCGTAAAAACTTCCCGACACGCACACGATTCCCGCGCCGACCTCGTCGCATTGAACTTCTTCGGCGGCGAGGTTCGCGAGCGCTTCGGCGAATGCATCGCCCGGCGGCTTGCCGAGCGCTTCCTTGCGCATCATCCCGAACGTCGATTCGCCGTCGATCCCGCACACGATGATCGGCAGGTCCTGCGGGGCATCGTCGCCGAGCACCGGCCGCCACACGATCTCGTCGAGCACGACATCGCGGCGATCGCGCAGGCTCGGCATCAACCGGCCATCCGCGGCGCCGTTCGCGGTCTCTTCCGCGGCGACGAGCAGCTTGAACAGCGATTCCAACTTGCCATCCTCGACGACGCGTTGCGCGCGATTCGTCGGGAACATCACGGCATCGCTGCGCAGCTGGAACCCGAACGGCACGAGCGCGCGCTCGTTCAGCACCCACGCACCGGGATACTTCGCACGGAGCAATTCACCGGCGAGCGCCGCGAGCTCGAGAACGCGCGTCCAATACAGGAGCTCGTCATCGCGTTCGACGCCGACGGCGTGCGTTTCATCCTCGAGCATGCGCAACGCGATCGCGGTATCGCGCACGCCGATCCGCGTGGTCGCTCGTTTCGCGAGTGCGGCGAACGCGCGATCCGCGAGCACGCCCATCTCGCGAACATTCGGCGGCCCGAGCCGCTCCAGCTTCAATTTCTTATCGGCGCGTTCGAGCGTGGCGCCGGCCGCGGTCAACGCCTCGCGCAAGAACGCGGGCGGTGGCTCCGAAACCACGTAGTGCACGGCGGCATCGCGATGGCCGTCATCGGCGAGTTGCGCGCGCGCGTTGACGACGCGAGCGATCGCGCACAACACGCTGAGCTCGGGCTGCGCGTCGATCTCGGCAGCCGAACGCGAATCCGTCTGGATCGCGATCGGCTTGCCCTCGACCTTTGCCGCGAGGTCGATCTTGTCGATCGAGCAAAACACCTCACGGACAGGCTAGCACCGGACCTAACGATCTTCCGGCGACTTCTTTCGCTTCTCCTGCGCTTCGCGGAATTTATCGGCCCAGCCCTCTTTCACGACCTGTTTGACGCGGGACAGCGCCAGCGCGCCACGCGGCACGTCGTTCGTGATCGTGGATCCGGAGCCGATGTACGCACCACGGCCGATCGTGACGGGAGCGACGAGCTGGCTATCGGAGCCGATAAACGCGCCCTCTTCGATCGTGGTCTTGTACTTGCCGACGCCGTCGTAGTTGCACGTGATCACACCCGCGCCGACGTTCGACTTCGCGCCGACCGACGCGTCACCCAGATAGGCGAGGTGGTTCGCCTTCGCCCCGGCCATGAGGTGCGTCTTCTTCGTCTCGACGAAGTTGCCGAGGTGGACGTCGTCGTCCGCCTGCGAGCCCGGCCGCATGTGGCTGAACGGACCGATCTGCGCGCGCTGCCCCGCCGACGATTCCGTGATGATCGAGTACGGCTTGATGTTCGCGCGATCCGCGATCGTGGCATCCGTGAGCACCGAACCGATGTCGACGTTCACGCCGTCACCGATCTTGGTCTTGCCGCGCAACGCGACGTTCGGCCCGAGGATCACGTCTTTGCCGAGCGGCCCGACGTCCGCATCGATGTACGTGGACTCCGGCGCGATCATCGTGACGCCGGCACGCATCCAATGCTCGTTGATGCGCTTGCGCGCGGCGGTCTCGACCGACGCCAGATCGACGCGATCGTTCACGCCCGTGACTTCCGTGAACGGTGCATCGATCGACGTGGCACCACCACGCTCGTACGCCCGCGCGACGAGATCCGTGAGGTACAGCTCGGCCTTCGCGTTGTCCGCGCGCAGCGTCTGCAGATCGCGACGCAGATGCCCGAGCTGGATCGCATAGAACCCGGCGTTCGTATCTTTGATCAGCCGCTGCTCCGGCGTGGCATCGGGATGCTCGACGATCTTCGCGAGCACGCCCTTGTCATCGCGCACGAGGCGGCCGTACGGCATCGGCCGATCCGGCACCGTCGACAACAGCGCCATCTTCGCCGGCGATGCTTCCGCCGCATCGACCAGCTCCATGATCCGCTCCGCCTGCAGGAGCGGCGCATCTCCCGTGAGGATCACGACGATCCGATCATCCGGTTCGTTCGCGACCGCCGGCAACGCGCATTGCACCGCGTGACCCGTGCCGCGTTGCTCGGTTTGATGCGCGATATCGACCGCGCCTGCACCGAAGCTCGCATCGAGCGAGGTCTTCACGGCTTCGATCTGATGACCGAGAATCGCGACGACACGCGCGGCATTCGCGGTGCGCGCTGCAGTCACGACCCAATGCAACATGGGGCGACCTGCGACGCGATGAAGAACCTTGGCCATATCGCTCTTCATCCGCGTGCCGAGACCGGCGGCCATGATGAAGACGAGCGGACGTTGACGACTCATGTGAGATGAAACGTACACGAAAGTTTGTATTCAGCGCACACGCGACTCCGGCACAATATCGACGTGAAGTCGGTCTTGCTCGTGATGCTGGTCGGCTGCAGCGCACGCCTCGGCGATGCGACCGGCCCGAGCACCGGCACCGATGCAGACAGCTCGATCGACGGGCAGGTGAGTCACCCGATCGACGCAGCTCCCGACGCGAAGGTCTGCATGGGCGGTGACGCGCACATGGCCGACTCCGACGGAAACTGCTTCCAGTTCTTCACCGCGAAGAAGATCTTCGCCGATGCAAAAACTGCATGCGACGCGGCAGGTGCGCACTTGGCGAAGCTCGAGAACAAGGCGCAGAACGACATCGTCGCGGCGTTGTCCGTCGGCGTGGACTCGTTTATCGGCGCGACCGACGCGGTCACCGAAGGCACGTTCTTGTGGGAAGACGGTACGCCTCTCACCTACAAGAACTTCCATACCGGCGAACCCAACAACGGCGGTTCGGGCGGCTATCAGGAGGATTGCCTCGTGATGGCCGGTGCGCGTGCAGGCGGTACCGATTGGGACGATCGACCGTGTACGACTGGGCTAGCAGCCAATGCTGGCTCGTATGCATATACGTGCGAGTACTGAGCGCTCTGGTTCTGGTTGCTGCCTGCGGCTCGAAGCAATCCGGGTCGGACGACGGCCACGCCCACTTCGCGCCGGTCGTCGTCGATTCACACGTGCACCTCTCGATCTTGCCGGTCGGCAACGCACTGTTGAAGCACGGCGTCGGCATCGTCTTCGATCTCGCGGCGCCGGAGCGCACGCTCGGTCACAGCACGGAGAAGCTCGAGGTGAGGGCCGCGGGACCGATGCTCACGCATCCGAACGGCTATCCACTCGATAGCTGGGGCCGCGATGGCTACGGCATTGGCTGCGCCGACGCCGCGTGCGTGAAGACCACGATCGATCGGTTGGTGACCGAGAACGTTGCCGTGATCAAGATCGCCGGCGACGACGATGGCCTCGATCCCGCGTTGATCCCGGTCGCGGTCGAGGCAGCGCACGCGCACCAGTTGAAGGTCGTGATTCACGCGCTCTCGAATGCGGGCGCGCTCGTCGGCGCGAAGGCCGGATGCGATGTCCTCGCGCACACGCCAACCGAGCCTCTCAGCGACGAGACGATCGAGGCGTGGCGTGGTCGTGCGGTGATCACCACGCTCGCTGCATTCGGTGCACCGGCAGCGGTCGATAATCTACGCAAGCTCCGCGCCGCGGGCGTGACGATCTTGTACGGCACCGACCTCGGCAACCTGCAGGTCGACGGTGTCTCGAAGGAAGAGCTCCAGCTGATGCGCGAGGCCGGCCTCGACGACTCCGCGATCGTCGACGCGATGGTCACCACCCCGTACAAGTTTTGGGGCCTGGACGATCGCTCGGATGGGGATACCTACCTCGTGCTGCGTGCTGATCCGCGTCGCGATGCCAATACGTTGCTCGAGCCACTCGTCGTCTATTTTCACGGCCCGCCTGTAAAGTAGCGGCGTGCGCTACCTCGTGCTGCTGATCGCCCTCGCGGGAATCGCGCACGCGCACCAATCATCGACGAAGTATCTCGATCTCCAGATCGACGACGATTCGATCACGCTCGCGCTTCGGTTCGCGCCTGGCGATGTCACCGAGCCGTTGAAGCTTCGCCCGGACGCCACGCCGACGGTGGCCCAAGCCGCGGCATCCCCGAGCGTGCCGCTCTACGTCCAGCGCTGGATCCAGATCCGCGGTTGCACGCCACAGCCGGCGACCGCGCGTGCGGATGGCGACCTCGTCGTCGCGACCTGGACGTGCGGGCCGACGCCGGATCCGATCACGCTCGATCTCGTCGCGTTCTTCGCGCTCGATTCGAAGATGGAGATGTTCGTGCGAACCGGCGGCGACGAGTCGATCCGCGTGGTCGCCGCGAAACCGACGCTCGTGATCGAGCGCTCGTCGGCTCGATTTCCATGGGAGGTCATCGCGTTCGCGATCCTGCTCGGCGCGATCGCCGGATCGTGGCGCGCATTCGCGATCGACACGGCGGCGTTCATGGTCGCGGTGACGATCGGTGTGCTGTCCGGCATCACTCTGCCGATCCCGGCGCTCGTCGCAGCCGCGCTGATCCTGGCGGGCGGTGAAATAGCAATCTCGAAACCGAGATACCCGATCACTCTCGTCGCACTCGGTCTGCTGCAAGGCGCCATTTCTTCAGAAGGGCGTGGAGCGCCCTCGAATTTGATTTTCACTTTGCCCGTGATCCTCGCGACTGCTGCGGTTTCTTACGTGGTGGTACGCAAACGTGTCCCAGCTACTTATCTAGGTGGTGCCGTCGCCGCCGTCGGTGTGGTCTGGCTACTGACGTGTGTGCTCCGATAAACGTGAGTCTTAACAAGGTTCAAAGCCGGGCCCACGCGCTTATACTGATCTCACATTGGCAGTAGACCCTTCGCAGGCGAGCCATCCCGGAGATGAGCCAGGAAAGCCTGTCGTCATCTGCGTGGATGACGATCGCACCAACTTGAACGCGCTCGGCCGTGTGCTACGTGCACGCTGTCACGTGCTACTCGCGTCTTCTGCACAAGAAGCGCTCGAGCAACTCGAAACCCAACCCGATGTGGCAGCGGTCCTCGCGGATCTGCACATGCCGGGGATTCCTGGTTCGGAGCTCCTCGCGAAGGTCGCGACGATTCGCCCGCACACGCGTCGCGCGGTCGTGACGGGATTCCCCGAAAGTGAAGAGTTGATCAACGCGATCAACGCGGGGCATCTCCATTACGTCATCACCAAGCCGTGGAAGCTCGCCGATCTACTCCAGGTCGTCGATCAGCTGATCATCACGTATCGCCTCGAGCGCGATAACTCGCGCCTCCTCGACGAGCTGCGCGGCGTGAATCAACAACTGCGCGAGCACGAGCTCGCTCTCCAAGCGCAGCTCACCGATCGTGGTCGCGAGATCAGCGCGGCGACGGAGCAGCTCGCGCAGATGGGTCTCCAGCTCGACGCGTTGACGTTGCGCGATCCGTTGACCGGCCTCTACACGCACCTCGCGTTCCAAGAGCGGCTGCGTGAAGAGGTCGCGCGCGCGTTGCGTTACAGCCAGCCGATGTCGCTGATGATCTGCGACATCGATAGCTTCGCGACGATCAACTACGACCTCGGCTATCAAGCCGGCGACGAGATCCTGCGTCGGATCGCGACGCTGCTCCTCGAGGATGACTCGCCGGATCGCGTGCGGACGAGCGATATCGTCGCGCGCTACTCCGGCGAAGAATTCGTCGTGCTGTTGCCGGAAACCGCGAAGGCCGGTGCGCTCACGAAGGCGGCTCGGCTGCGCGATGCCGTCGGCGCGGCGAAGTTGCCGAATGATCGCAAGGTGTCGATGTCGATCGGTGTCGCGTGCTTGCCCGAAGACGCGGCGGATCCGGAAGGTCTGCTGACCGCGGCCGAGTCGGCGTTGCGCGGCGCGAAGCGCGGTGGCCCGGGGCGCGTGCACTTCTTCTCCGCCGAGGACAACGCGGTCTCGAACGACAAGAGCCGCCCGTTCAACAAGATGCGTGAGCCCGAGGTCGATCGGTTCCGTCCGTATCAAGAGCGGATGAACGAGGTCACCTCGATCCTCAATCGCGATCGATCGCTGAGTTGTTTGTTGGTCGATCTATCGCGGCTGCACAAGGTCGAGCTCGATCTCGGCGTCGCGCACCACTCGGAGATCTACGATCACGCGGCGGCCGTGTTGGATCGCCTGCGCGGTGCGGTGCTCGATCCGGCGGACATCATCTGTCGCTCGGGTGACGGCGATGGCTATCTGATCATCCTCGCCCCGCGCGGCGCGCATCGCTTGGATCTCGAAGCGCTGGCGCAAGCCGTCGAACGCGCCGTCGAAGAGGCGCTGTCGCCGATGGTGTCGGAGGTGTTGCGCGAACAACCGCGGATCACCGTCGGTGCGGCCCGCGTGCTCGGCAACTCGCTGCTCCGTCCCGAGCGCCTCACCGCACGGTTGGTGAGCGATGCGATGGAGAACGCGCGCAACCTGCGCGAGCGGAAAGCGCATCGCGATCGCACGACGCTGCAAGACGTGATCTTGGGCGAAGGCCTGACGAGCGTGTATCAGCCGATCGTCGATCTCGGCACCGGCGATATCTTCGCGTTCGAAGCGCTGACGCGTGGTCCGCGCGGGACGAGCTTCGAATCGCCGGCGACGCTGTTTGCCGTCGCCGAGGAGCCGGGCGTCGATCTCACCGTCGAGCTCGATCGCGCGTGCTTCCGCGGTGCGCTTCGCAACGCGATGACGCTCGAGCCCGTGCATCGGTTGTTCGTGAACCTCCTGCCGATGTCGTTCTACGACGCGGCGTTCATCGAGATCGAAGTCGGCAACTTGCTCTCGGCCGCAGGCCTCACGCCGGCGAACATCGTGTTCGAAATCACCGAGCGCCTCGCGATCGAAAACTTCGCGTCGTTCAAGCGCGCGCTCGGCACGTACACGGCGATGGGCTTCGGCGTCGCGATCGACGACGTCGGCACGCGGCACTCGAACCTCGAGACCGTGATGTCGCTGCGCCCGCACTTCATCAAGATCTCGGACGTGCTGGTGCGTGGCATCGCGCGGTCGACGGTGAAGCGCGAGATGTTGCGCTCGCTGCGACACATCGCCGAGACCATCGATGCGGTGATGATCGCGGAAGGCATCGAGCACGTCGAGGACGTCGAAGCGCTGCGCGATCTCGGCCTGCGTTACGGCCAGGGCTACTACATGGCGCGTCCGGGGCCGCCGTTCCCGACGCTTCCGGATGTGGTGCGCGCGGAGCTGCGGTCGACGGGAGCCGCGAACGTGTCCAAACCGGCCATTCCGGTCCAACACGATAACGACGGTGACGACGAAGAGGATGACGATCGCGACCTGCCGATTCCGATGGCGCAAGGCAGCCTGACGAACGCGATCCCGCGTAACGCGTTCGGGCGCTCGGAGGACGAGGTCACGTCGGATTTCGCGCTTCCGGGTGTTCCCGATCCGCGTAATCGACCGCGTGCGTCGGAACCGCCATCGTCGGAGCCGACCGAGCCCCTCGCGCAGGTGCAGGTGTGGCAACCACTCAGCGACGACGAAGCCACCGGCGAGGCACTTCTCTCGAGCCTCAAGAAACCGGGTGAAAACGCAGGCGACGAAAAGCCCGGGACCGGCCGTCCGGGTTTAAACTGATTCCGACCGCATGGACCGCAACGCGTTTCACAAACTGTTGGCCTTCGGTGTCGAGCGCGGGGTTTCGGACATTCACTTCGAGGTTGGCTATCCGCCGCACTACCGCCTCCACGGCGAGTTGCTCGGCGCGATCAAAGTCCCACCGCTGTCCGCGAGCGATACCGAAGCGATCGCGCGGATGATCCTCGAGGATCGCAACATCCAGACGGACTTCACGCGCCGGTTTGCCGAGATCGATGTCTCGTACTCGCTCGCGCAACGCGGTCGGTTCCGCGCGTCGATCTTCCGGCAGCGCGGCGCGGTCGGCATCGTGATGCGGTTGATCCCGATCCAGGTGCTGTCGATCGAGCAGCTCAATCTGCCGCCGGTGCTATCGGAGATTGCCGATGCGCGGCGCGGCCTCGTGCTCGTCACGGGTGCCACCGGTAACGGCAAGACCACGTCGATGGCGGCGATGATGCGCTACATCAACGAGACGCGGCACGCGCATATCGTGACCGTCGAGGATCCGATCGAATTCATCCACGAACCGCAGAAGTGCATGATCATCCAGCGCGAGGTCGGCGCGGATACCGAGTCGTTCAAGGATGCGGTCACGGCGGCGCTGCGCCAGGATCCCGATGTCATCATGGTCGGCGAGATTCGCGATCGCGAGACCGCGTCGCAGTGCTTGAAGGCGGCGGAGACCGGGCATCTCGTGATGTCGGCGATTCACACGCCGGATGCGGTGGCGACGATCCAGCGGTACGTTGGCTTATTCGAGACCGATGCGCAGGATGTGATTCGCGATCGGCTCGGCGACACGCTGCAGGCGGTGGTGTCGTTGCGGTTGGTGGCGAGTAAGGATGGGCGTCGGCGGTTGCCGGCGGTGGAGATCCTGCGGGTCACGCGGACAATTCGGGAGTGCATTCGATCGGGACGGTTGCAGGACATTCCGGATCTGATCCGGAAGGGTCGCGATCTGTACTCGATGCAGTTGTTCGATCAGCACCTGATCGATTTGGTCAATGCAGGCGCGGTCTCGATGGAGACGGCGATCTACGCGTCGTCCAATCCTGAAGAGTTCGAGCGCGCGCTCCGCGTCGAATAAGCGTCGCGAAGAATTCGCTTACGCTTACGCGTTACGCTTACGTGATCACCTTCCGGTTCACGTTAGTTGTGTTTGCGTTTGTCGGTCTCGCGCGGATTCGAGTGCGTCTGGACCGGCGGCCGCTGCGTCGGCACGTGTTGGTTCGCCGGCGGAGTTACGGTGTTCGGACGCTGCGGACCCTGGTTTAGCGGCGGATGGTTCGGCGGCGGCGTCATGCCACCGCGGCCGGGACCTTCGTTCACGCCGTGGTTCGGCGGAGGCGTCATGCCGCCGCGACCTGGACCTTCGTTGACGCCATGGTTCGGCGGCGGAGTCATACCGCCATTGCCCGGACCCTCGTTGACGCCGTGGTTCGGCGGAGGCGTCATGCCGCCGCGACCCGGACCCTCGTTAACGTTGTGGTTCGGCGGCGGCGTCATGCCGCCACGACCCGGACCTTCGTTCACGGGTTGATTGAAACCACCGTGGTTCTCCGGCGGAGTCATGCCGCCACCACCGCGCACGGGCGGAGGTTGATTGAAGCCACCGTGATTCTCCGGCGGCTGCATCGGCCGACCCGGTTGTTCCGGACGACCGCCACCATTCGGTGGACGCGACGGCGGCTGCGAGTTGTGCCAGCCACTCGGCGGCGCGACGACGGGAGGACGACCATCGCGATGATCGCGAACCTGCCAACCCGACGGCACGCGATCGCGCGACGACCAGTAGCCCGGCGTGTAGACGTACGTGCCGCCCGTGTAGTCGTAGTACGGCTGGATGTAGACGTAGCCTTCTTGCGCGCGCTCCCACCGGCCGCTGACCCACACCCATTCGTAACCGTTCCAGTGCCAGTAGCCGTCGATCCACGAGTAGCCGTAGCCCGGCGACGCGCTCATCGATTCGTAGAGAGGCTCCGGAGGCATGCTCGAGACCGTGTACGGCGACGGCGTTCCGACGCTGACGCTCGCCGAGACCTCGGGTTGGGCCTGATACGCCGGCTGCGGTTGCTGATAGCCGTACCCGTATCCTGGGCTCACAGGCTGAGCGGGTTCCACTACACACGCTTGTCCCGAAAACCCGACACCGACGACGAACAACCAGTTAGTCAAACGCATGGCAAGCCTCCGTAAAGCGTGGCGAACCCAGGTCCGGCCACTCCACCAAATCAGTCTAGGCCTGTACTTCTGCAAGAGCAATACCGCCCCATAAGCCCTCGCCCGGCGGACATAAGGACGGAGACTGCGGCCCGGCGTTCACGGGTGTGGTGTGTTAAACGACGCGGATGGCGCTCGCACTCGGTACGCGCAGATCGACCGCGGCTGCGGTTGCGAGCGTGATCGCGGCGATGGCGCTCGCGGCGGCCGTGGCGGGTCGGAGTTGTCGGGTCACGACCGCGGGTCCGGATGTGACGGTGCGTGACCTCCTCACCGCTGCGAAGACGAACGATCGCGATGCGATCTACGAGCTGCTCACGCCCGCGACGCGCGACGCGCTCGAACAGAACGCGAAGCGCGCGACCGATCTCGTCGGCGCGGCGATCCGGTTCACGGCGAAGGACATGATCTCGGTCGGTGCGTTCGATCCCACGCAAGCGCCGACCGACATCACGGTGATCGAACAACGCGGCGATCGCGCGATCGTGGAAATCGTATCGCCGTCCGGACGGGCGCGACTCGACTTGCTCGAGATCGACGGCAGGTGGCGCGTCGATCTCCCGCATTACGCCGATCTCTGATAAGCCCGGTGCATGCGCGTGCTCGTGATCGCAGGCCTGATCGGCTGTGCGGCATCCAAGCCCGATGTCACCGTTCCAGCGCCACCCCCGGCGCCACCTGTTGTCGTGGAGAAGACCGTGACCGAACCAGTGCATCCGTGGCCGGCAACGAAGGCCAATCCGCTCGTCGAGGACTTGAACGGTAAGAAGGTCAGCGATCCATATCGCTGGCTCGAAGACGAGAAAGCCGACGACGTCCAGAAATGGATGGCCGCGCAGGACGCGTACACCCGTGCGGAGCTCGCGAAGCTGCCACTGCGAAGCGAGCTCGAAGCGCGGATCAAGCAGCTGTTCTACTTCGATGCGATCAGCGCGCCGGCGCATCGCAAAGGTCGCTACTTCTACTCGCGCAAGCTCGCGACGAAAGAGAAGTCGATCATCTACTGGAAGCAGGGCGAGACCGGCGACGAGAAGGTCCTGTTCGATCCGAACACGTGGAGCGAGGACGGCTCGAAGGGCCTCCACGGTTGGTGGCCCGATTACGACGGCAAGCACGTCGCGTACACCGTCAGCGAGCACAACTCCGACGAGACCACGATGCACGTGATCGACGTGACCACGGGCAAAGACACCGGCGACGTGATCGAGGGAACGAAGTACGCCGCCGCGTCGTGGACGCCGGATGGCAAGGGCTTCTACTACACGTGGCTGCCGCCGGTCGGTGGCAACGTGACGGTGGCGCAACGCCCGGGCTTCGCCGAGCTCCGCTATCACACGCTCGGGACGCCCGCCGATAAAGATCCGGTGATCCACGAGGCCACGCACGATGCCGAGTCGTTCATCGGCGGCGGCGTCTCGCACGATGGCAAGTGGCTGATCGCGCAGATCCAACACGGCTGGAACTCGACCGACATCTACATTCGCGACGCGCACGACGCGAAGGCGAAGTGGACCACGCTCGTTGCCGGTGTCGCCGCGAACTACGGTGTCGACATCTGGAAAGACAAGCTCTACATCAAGACGGACGAAGGCGCGTCTCGCTCGAAGATCATGATCGCGGATGCGCACGCGCCGGCGAAGGACAAGTGGAAGGAGCTGGTCCCCGAAGCGCAGGGCACGCTCGAGAGCTCGGCGATCGTCGGCGGCATGCTCGTGCTGACGTATCTCGAGAACGCGACCTCGCGGATCTCGATCCACTCGCTCGACGGCAAGCACGTGCGCGATGTCCAGCTGCCGGGCATCGGTACCTCGGGTGGGATCAGCGGCGAGCCGGATGAAGATGCCGGCTACTACTCGTTCACGTCGTTTACCGAGCCGCAGATCATCTACAAGACGTCGATCAAGTCGGGCAAGTCCGACGAGTGGGCGCGCGTGAAGCTGCCGATCGATACGTCGAACATGACGACGGAGCAGGTCTGGTATCCGTCGAAGGACGGCACGAAGATCTCGATGTTCCTGATCCATCGCAAGGATGCGAAGAAGGACGGATCGAATCCGACGATCCTGTACGGCTACGGCGGGTTTTCGATCTCGCTCACGCCGGCCTTCGCCGGATCGCGCGTCGTGTGGCTCGAGAACGGTGGCGTGTACGCGATTCCGAACCTGCGCGGTGGCGGTGAATACGGCGAGGAATGGCACAAGGCCGGGATGCTCGCGAACAAGCAAAACGTGTTCGACGACTTCATCGCCGCGGCCGAATATCTCGAGCACGAAGGTTGGACGTCGAAGGAGCACCTCGCGATCAACGGCGGCAGCAATGGCGGGTTGTTGACGGGCGCGGTCGTGACGCAGCGGCCGGATCTGATGAAGGCTGTCGTGTGTGCGGTGCCGCTGCTCGACATGCTGCGCTACCACTTGTCCGGCTCGGGCATGACGTGGGTGCCGGAATACGGCAGCGCGGCCGACAAGGATCAGTTCGCGGCGCTGTACGCGTACTCGCCGTATCGGATCGCCGTCGACGCCGGCAAGCGCGAGTATCCCGCGATCATGTTCGACAGCGCGGATCACGACGATCGCGTGGACCCGCTGCACGCGAGAAAGTTAGCTGCCGTGATCCAGGCGAACCAAACTGGCAGCGCGCCGATCTATTTGCGGATCGAACGTAACTCCGGTCACGGCGGCGCGGACATGGTGAAGTCGCAAGTCGAACGGAGCGTCGATACGTTGTCGTTCCTACTGCACGAGCTGAAGTAGCGCGCTATCACCGCAACATGCGCTCTAGCTTGTTGCTGCTGATCCTCGCCGGTTGCCCGAGTGGCGGATCGGGGAGCACGCGTCCGTATCCGGAACCGAAGATCGACGATGTCGTCGCGCGGCTCGCGAAATCGCGAAACGAGCTGACGAGCTTTCGCGCGGACTCGCAGATGGATTACTGGCTCGGCAGTCAGCGCGCGAAGGGCGAAGTGCTCGTGATGGGCACGGTCGGTGCGAAGGTCCGGTTCGCGGCGCTGTCGCCGGCGGGCGGATCGTCGATGGCGGAGATGGCGTGCGATGGCACGAACTTCGTGTACGTCGACTACCAGAACAACTGCGCGATGACGGGCCCGTGCGATCAGCGATCGATCGCGCAGTTCTTCCGGATCGAGCTCGCGCCGGATGACTTCCTGCACCTCGCGGTCGGGACGCCGCCGGTCGTCGCGAATCCGCAGGGCACGACCACGTGGGATAGCAAGCGTGGCGTCGAGACCGTCGCGTTGAAGGGGACCGAGGGGACCGAGACGCTCGCGATCGACATGAAGGATGGTCGGTTCGACGTGCTCGAAGCGACGCTGGTCGGCACCGACGGCAAGACGCGGTGGTCGGTCGCGAACAGCGACTTCGTCGACGTCGGCGGGCATCGCGTGCCGAACAAGAGCCAGTTCAAGTCGCCGGACAACAAGCAGGACTTGTTGGTCGATTGGGGTAACGCGTCGGATCGCGCGGTGAACATCCCCCTCGACGCGACCAAGTTCGCGTTGAACGCGCCGGCCGGCCTGAAGTCCTGCCAGTAAGCTGCGACAGCGACACGCGAGCTGTAGGCGCACCTCGCTAACGGCTGCGAGCAATCGGATTGCCCGTTTCGGGCGCGTCTCACGTCTGATCGCGTGATGGGCCTCGCGCAGCTTCGCCTACGATACCAGTGCTCGGAATCGTGGTCGGAGATGGATGGTGATGATCGCGCGCGGCACTGCAGCCGGTGCGACAAGAAGGTGATCGACTTATCGGCGCTGACGAGCGACGAGGCGACGGCAGTTCTCGCCGATCCGGTCACGCCGTGCGTGCGCTTCGTTCGCCGTCCCGATGGCTCGGTGAAGACGCGGCTCGCGGTGATCGCGGCGTCGGTGATCGCGGCACCGGTCTACGCGGATCCGGATCCGAAAGGCGAGATCGTGATCGTCGAGAATCACTACCAAGGGATTCCCGACGATGCGACGCCGGCGGGAATCACGATCACCACCGACTACATCCAAGGTATCCCGGTGCCCGCTCGAACGTTCGAACAGACGTTCGGTGCCGCCGTGCCCGTCGAGCCCGAGCCACGTGTCGAATGGTCGTTGTGGGGACGGCTCGGCGGCGCGATCACGTCGCATTCATCGGACGTGCTCGCACGCGCAACCGAGCCACCGGCAACCGAGCACACGCTCGCGTTCGAAGCCGCGCTCGACGGCGAGCTAACGTTCCGCGTCGCTCGCTCGCTGCGCGCCGGCGTGTATGGCGAGCTCCGGACGACGACCGATCCGGTGGTCGGCGCGGAGCTGCTCTTCAACAACGTCCTCGTGTTTCGCGGCGGCGGCAACTCGCAGGTCGTCACGGGCGGGCTCGGCGCTGGCTACGTCGGCAGACTCGGGCATCACGTCTTCGGATCGCGCTTGATGGCGACCTTGAATCGCTCGCAAACCGAGTGGTCGCTGACGGTTGGCCTCGAGATCGATCCGATCGGCATCCTCCAAAAGCTGCTGCCGAAATAGGGTGCGACAACGGACGGGACCGCGGGTCTACACCTCATCAGGGGGTGTTGTTGGCGGCTTCGCGATCGACGCGTTTGACTCCTGCGATGGGCGTGCAGCTCGCGAACCTTCGCCTCGCATTCGAATGCAAGCAGTCGTGGGCCGACATGGCCGGCGACGATCGCGTGCGCCACTGCGCGGGTTGCGACAAGGACGTCTTCAATCTGTCGGCGATGACCGAAGCCGATGCGGAGGCGTTGCTCGCGACGCGCGGGATCAAGCCGTGCGTGCGGTTCTATCGGCGTGCCGACGGCACGGTGATGACGAGCGATTGTCCGGCGGGCCGCCCTCAGCGTCGAAAGCTGGCGGTGGTCGCGAGTGGTGTCGCGGCGTCGATGGCGGCAACGGCATATGCGGACGACGCGCCGATCGAGGTGCCCGGTGAGGTGATCAACGTCGAAGGCAACGCGCCGATCATCGACCAAGGATCGACGTCGATGGGCGCGTTCTACGCCTATGAAGAGATGGGCATCATGAACATGCCGATCGGCGTGTCCTCGGTCGAGCCACCACCGCTCGTCGAGTGGTCGGTATGGGGTCGGATCGGCACTGGCGTCGAGGCGCGGCATCCGGACGTGCTCGCGCGTGGGCTGACCATGCCCGCGATGGATCACGACAGCGTGGTCGAAGCCGCGCTCGATGCCGAGGTCACGCTCGGCGTCGCGCACGACGGGATGGTCCGGCTCGGCGCCTACGGCGAGCTGCGCACACAGGCGGATGCGGTGCTCGGCGGCGAGCTGATGTTCGAAGGCGAGCACGCGCTCGTCGTGCGGGCGGGTGCCGGCGCGCATCTGGTCACCGCGGGCCTCGGCGTCGGTTTCGTGGCGCGGTACCCGGACTGGGCGCATCACGTGTTCGGGGCACGCGTGATGGCAACGTTCGATCGCTCCGACGACGATCCGCGCGAATGGTCCGCGACGATCGGCCTCGAAGTCGACCCGATCGGCGTCCTCCAATACCTGCGCAACCGGTAGATCGAACCGCCATGTCGCACGTTCAACCCGAGATGGCGCTCCACTTGCCGAACCTCCGCCTCGCGTTCGAATGCAAGGAGAGCTGGGACGCGATGGTCGGCGACGATCAGGTGCGCCACTGCGGGAGTTGCCACAAGCAGGTGTTCAACCTGTCGGAGATGACTGCGGACGAAGCGCGCGCGGTGCTCGCGTCTCGTGGCGTCACACCGTGTGTGCGGTTCTATCGGCGTAAAGACGGCACGGTGATGACGAGCGATTGCCCGACCGGTCAGCCGCAACGCAAGAAGCTCGCGGTCGTGGCAAGCGGTGTCGCGTTGTCGCTGAGCGCGGCGTCGGCGTACGCAGATCCGGATCCGAATACCGATCCGTGCCAGACCGAAGAACAAGACCCGCCGCAGCAACCCAAGCACGAGGACATCGACATCGTGATGGGCGAGATGCCGTCCTCGTACGACTACACCGGCGATTCGTTCGAGCGGCCGCTCGTCGAATGGTCGGCGTTCGGCCGGCTCGGCGTCGGTGTGGAGACCACGCAGCCTAGCATCCTCGCGCGTAGCACGACCGCGCCATCGCTCGCGCTCGATACGACGTTCGAGGCCGCGCTCGATGCAGAGCTCACGCTCGGCGTCGCGCGTGATCGGACGATCCGGTTAGGCGCGTACGGCGAGCTTCGCACGCTCACCGATCCCGTCGTCGGTGGCGAGCTGATGTTCGAGGACACGCACACGCTCGTCGTCCGCGCGGGTGGCGGTGCGCACGTGTTCACCGCGGGGCTCGGCTTCGGTTGGACCGACACGCATCCCGAGTGGGCGCATCACGTCTTCGGTCCGCGTGTGATGACCACGTTCGATCATTCGACGGACGATCCGCGTGCGTGGTCGCTGACGATCGGACTCGAGGTCGATCCGATCGGCGTGGTGCAGAAGCTCCTACGGTAGCTGCATCACGCGAACGTGGTTGTACGCGGACGAGTCACCGTTGTTGCCGTCGGCGATCACGAGGCGCTTGCCATCCTTGCTGATGTCGAGCCCTTCGAGACCGTAGAACGCGGCGGCCATCGGATCTTCGGAGTCGCCGTAGCCGCCGGTACCGCCCGCGATCGTGGTGACCATGCCGGCCGTATCGATCTTGCGGATGTCGTGGTTGCCGGTCTCGCTGATGTAGATGTTGCCGGCGTCGTCGCGCGTCATGCCCTTCGGGTTGTTGAACATCGCCGAGGCGAGCACGCCGTCGACGTGACCCGCTTGGCCGGCGACGCCGCCGATCGTGGTGACGTCACCTGCGAGCGTGACCTTGCGAATCAGGTGGCTCTCGTATTCGGCGACGATCAGATCGCCGTTGTTGTCCTTCACGAGATCCCACGGCTGGCTGAACGTCGCGTTGAGGCCGTTGCCATCTTGGTGGCCGTCGACACCTGCGGCGCCCGCGAGCGTGGTCATCGTGCCGGTGTTCACGTCGAGTAGGTTGACCGTGAACGCTTCGTAATCGGTGTACGCGAGCTGCGTATCCGAGAGCGCGACGAGACCGCGCGGACGGAGCAGCATGCGCGCGAAGATCTTGTTGTTCGCGGCATTCGAAGGATCGATCTTCCACACCGTGCCCGAGGAGCCGTTTTGATTGCCGGCTTCATCGGCATCGCACTCGACGATCAGATTGCCGTTCGACAGCATGATGATGCCGAACGGACGATTGAAGGTCGCATCCGAGAACACCGTCGTGACCTTGCCGGTGTTGTCGACCATGCGCAGGAGCGACGAGTCGTAGTCGACGATGTACGCGTTGCCGCTGTCCGCGAGCGCGACGTTCACCGGGTTGTTGAAGCGGGCCGTGCCGCGCGGACCGTTCGTCGTGCCCGCATCGGCACAACCGGAGAGCGTGGACACGCCGGCAGACGTCATGTCGGGGAGCGTGCATGGATCGTTGTTCGAGCCGTCGGCATCGCTACCGTTGCCAGCATCGTCACTCGATCCGTTGTTGTCGAAACCGCAGCCCGTAAAGAGCGCTGCAGAAACCGCTACGACGACCACCTTCGACATGGAAGCCTCACTGTATCAAGGGGTGATGTCATCGCCCAAGAGATCAGTGGATGTAGCTTCGCTGGCCGTGCTCGATGCACGGTACCAACCTGGGTCCTGCCCAGGAGACAGACTGTCGCGAATCTTCACCAAGGTGAACATGCCGCCCATATCGATGACGCCGTGTGGTCCTTCACCACCGACCATCGAAATTGCGTTTGCCGGCTGAGGCATACGCATGGTGCTCATCTCGCTCATGCCGGCATGACCCATCGTCATGTACCCCGGCACTACCCGAGACAGCTTCGCATCGAGGCCACGCGGGTCTGTCCCGACGAGGTTCGCTGCGGCGTGTCCCATTTGATTCATGGCGTGATGGGTCATGTGGCAATGCAAGGGCCAGTCCCCAGGCTGCCGCGCGATAAATTCGATCACTCGCACCGTGCCCACGGGCACGAGCACCGTCGTTTCCGGGACGCGAGCGCTCGGTGGAACCACTCCGCCATCGGTCGCGACGACTTCAAATGCGTGTCCATGAAAGTGGATCGGGTGATGATCCATCGGCCCGAGGTTACCGATGCGGATCCGCACACGGTCACCAACTCGGGCGACGAGTGCTTCGGTCGCGGGGAACGACTTGCCGTTGAACGTGAGCACGTTGAAGTCGGTCATCGCGAGCGGATCAGCACGGTGCGCTCCGATCGGTACGAACATCTCGTGTGTCATCAGCGCGTAGTCGCGCTCGTGTGACTCACCGCCGCGCGGATGGACGACGATCATGCCCATCATGCCGAGCGCCATTTGCGTCATCTCGTCGCTGTGCGGGTGATACATGAACGTTCCCGCGCGATCGAAGACGAACTCGTACTTGAACGTTTTGCCCGGGGCGATCGCGGGCTGCGTGAGTCCGGCAACACCGTCCATGCCGTTCGGCACGAACACGCCGTGCCAGTGGATCGTCGTCGCTTCGGGGAGCTTGTTCGTGACGTAGATGCGAACGCGCTCGCCTTCCGTGCCTTCGATCACCGGGCCGGGCGTCGACTTGTTGTAGCCCCACGCCTTGATCGTGAGACCGGGCGCGATCTCGTGTTCGAATTCCTCGGCGACGAGGTGATAGACGCGCACGCCCTTCTTCAGGGTGCCCGTGATCGTCGAGCCGTTCGGGACATGGATCTTCGAACGCTCGCCACCACCCGACGTCTCCGCCGGCGGTGTCTTCGCTCGCGCGACGTTCTTCAACGCGGCGCCCGCGAGCGCGGTTCCGAGCAACGTTCTACGGCTGATCGTCATCGGGCCTCACCATCACACCGCGATGCAAGGCGGTGGCTAGAGTCATCGCATCGGCGTAGCGGCGGAGCGCATCGAGATAGTGCACGCCGGTTTCGGCGAGGTCCTTGCGCGCGACGATCAGCTCGAACGGATCGGCATCCATCGCGTTGTAGTGAAGCAACGTCTGATCGACGACTTGCTGGCGCAACGGTAGGACGACGTCGTGCAGATGTTTCGCTTCGGCGTACGCGGCGAGCGCGGACACGCGAACCGCGCGAGCGCGGGCGCGTAACGCAACTGCAGTTGCCGTTAGCTCGTGTTGATCACGCGCGGCTTCGGCATTGGCTTTCGCGCGCTCGCCGGCGCGTTGATCGAACAGCGGCAGGCCGAGACGAATTGCCGGACCGACCTCGAAGTCACCGTCGCGTGCGATCGCAGATGCGCCGACGCCGAGCTGCGGCAGCACGGTTTGCACGCGTTCGGCACCGGCGCGATTCTCCGACGCGGTTGCGCGCGCGGTGCCGGCTTGCAGATCGAGCGACGCGGTGACCGCATCGGTCTCGAGCGTCTCGAGCGCGGGTGCATCCTTCGGTAGCGCGGGCAACGTGCCGGCTGCGGACCAGTTCGTCTGCGCGCCCGAGAGGCCGAGCAGCGAATCGATCTGTTCGCGCGCGAGCTCGCCGCTTGCCTCCGCAGACGCGAGATCGATGCGCGCTTGTTCGCGGGCCGCGCGATCGCGTGCGAGTGCGAGATCAGTGGTGTTGCCGGCGGCGTGCATGCGCTCGCGGATCGTGGCGGCGGCATCGCTCGCATCGAACGCCGTGCGGCGCAGCTCGATCAGCTGTTGCGCGGCGAGCACACGGTGAAACGCGATCTCGGTGCGTGCCGCGAGTGCGAGGGCCGTCGCGGTCGCACGGGCTTGTGCGGCGGCGATGTCGGCGTGCGCGGCGGCGCGAAGCTTCGGCGCGGTGACGAGCGAGAGCACGTTCTGGATCGCATCGAATTCGTATTCGTGACCGTGATCGCCGAAGCGCAGCTGGACATCGATCTCGAGCGGGCCGAGGCCCAGTGCGCGCGCGAGCTCGCCGCCGGCGATGCCGAGCTCGTCGAGCACCGCGGCGAGGTGCGCGTTGTTCGCGAGCGCGATCTTCACGGCGGCATCGGCATCGAGTGGCTTCGCGAGTAACGCGTCGACGTTCGCGTTGCGATCGAGCTTATCGTCGGCGAGCGAGTGATCGACCGGCGCGCGCAGCTCGTGTTGCGACGGCACGCAGCTGGCGAGCAGAAGTGCGAGCAGTGCCCTCATGACCCGTGGTGGTGATGCATCGGCGGCGGCGCAGCATCGACCGACGGCAGATCTTTGTAGTCGGTCACGCCGGGGCGAAGGGTGGCGGATGCGCCGACGAGCCGGCCCGGTGCGGCCTTCGGATTCGCCGGATGTTGCGGTGCGAGCGCCGGTGGATCCGACGCGCAGCTCGCGAGCAAGAGCAGCAGCGCTTTCACATCGCCATCGCGCACGAGCCGGGTTTCATCATGCCGGCGTGCATGCGGAGCTCTTCTTGAAGTCCGGCCATCTCGTCCGGCGTTGCCGGCGTGAACACCACGCGCGTGCCCGTCGGGATGTCCTCGACGACCGCATTCGACTTCGTCTTGATCATCATGCCCATCGCATCCGCGGGGCCGGACTCTTTGTTGTGCATCTCGGCGAGCGTGGCGCCGCTCTTTCGCACGGCATCGAGCGATGCCGGCGTGGTCACGAACACGAGCGCGGCGCCGGCGGGCGTGTCTTCTTCACTGATCGACGTGCCGGGCACTGCGAGCGGACAGCTCGGATCGATCTTCGCCGGTGGCGGCTGCGATCCGACCGTCGCCGGCTTGGAACCGCCGCACGCGACGAGGGCGAGGAACAGCGCGACCTTCATGCCCGCGGGTATATCACGCATGAACGAACCGCACGGTGGCACTGCCGGCGAGCACGCCGACGACGATGCCGACCGCGCCGCTGATTCCGGTCGTCGCGCAGCCGAGGAGGCCGACAAATAGTGCAGAGGCGATCGCACCGGCGACGAAGCGCAGTGGTTGCGAACGCGTGCTGTAGCCGAGCGCGGCGCCGGCCAAGAGGCTCGTCGTCAGGCACGTGACGAGGCACGCAGCCGTGGGCCCGAGCTCGCAGTTGGGGCATTGCATGCCGCCGTGCGCGATCGAGAACACGATCGTCGGCGCGATGAACACGGGCAAGCCGGCGAGCACACCCGCGAGTGCGCCGCGGCGAGCAGCACCGCCGCGAAATCCGAGCGTGGCGAGCGTGATCGCGAGACAGCCGGCGACGATCCACGTGAACTGCGACGTGTGGTGCAGGCCGACCGCGAGGACGACGAACACCGCCGCGAGGGCGATGCCGCGGGCGGCAGAAGAGATGTGAGCGCGTTCGTAGGCACGGCGAGCATGAACGAACGCGAGCTCAGAGCGTTCCATGGCGAGACCTCCATCCAAGACGCAGGCGAGAGAGTGCACGCTCGAGGCGTTTGCGAAACGTGGGTGTGGTGGGGCGCTCGTCGGAGATCGCGAGCAGGATCGTTTCGCGATCGCGCTCCGGCAACGAATCGAGCGTGGCGAGCGCGGCGCGGATCAGATCGCGATCTTCGAGATCGGGTGCGATCGCGCGATCGACGGTGACGTGATCCTCGCGGCGACGATGGTGCGATCGGCGATGCGTGCGCGCGGTCCACGTGGTGATCGTGAGCGCCCAGGTCAGGGCATCGCGCTCGCGATCGAAGCGATCGAGTTGGCCGAACAGCTTCGTCAACGCATCTTGCGCGACGTCCTGCGCGTCGCCACCAACGAAGCGCTCGGCGTAGCGCGTGATGATCGGCCACAACATCCGAAACAACGGCTCCAGGGCCGCTCGATCTCCATCGGCGGCGGCCGTCATCAGGTGGTGGAGCTGGTCGCGATTCACTTACGGGCAAGGGCAGGGTGTGGGTCGCATACCCTTGTAGGCCCGACCGGACCTGGACGTGACGTTATTTCTGCGCGGCCGTGTAACCGGCGGATTCGACGGCGGCGACCAGTGCGGGCAGCGTGGTCAGGTCGTCGTGATCGATGATCGCCGAATCGGGCAGGTTGACCTGGACCTTGGCCACGCCCGGGACTTCTTTCAGTGCCGTGGAGACATGCCGCACGCAGTTGTTGCAGGTCATGCCGGCAATGCTCAAGGTGGTGGTCACGAGCGAACGGTAGCACCGCATGTCCGAAACGACGATCGACTTACCTGTCTTGGGCATGACCTGTGCGGCATGCGTGGGGCGGGTCGAGCGCGCGGTGAAGGCGCTACCGGGCGTCGCGAGTGCGGACGTGAACCTGCCGTTGTCGCGGGCGCGGATCGTGGGTGCCGTCGATCCGGCGGTGATCGCGGCGGCGATCAAGAAGGCCGGATACGAGGTGCCGGACGATGCGCTCGTCGCGGGGGCGCCACGAATCGCGGTGATCGAACGGGCGGAGCGCGAAGAGGTCGGTGCGCTGCGACGCGATGCCGCACTCGCGATCGCGCTGGCGCTTCCATTGATCGTGATCGCGATGGCGGGGCTGTTCTCGATCCAGGTGCGCGTGATCGTCGAGCTCGCGCTCGGATCGATCGTGGTGCTCGGTCCCGGTCGGCGGTACCTGCGGCTCGGCGTGATCGCGGTGCGGCATCGCTCGCCGGACATGAACACGTTGATCGCGCTCGGCGCGGGTGCGGCGTGGTTGGCGTCGGTGATCGCGGCGGTGCGGTGGTTGATGAATCCGATCGGCGAGCCGGTGATCTACTTCGAAGCGGCGGCAGCGATCGTCGCGTTCGTCATGATCGGCAAGGTGCTCGAGGCGCGGGCGCGCGCACGCGTGACCGAAGCGGTGCGCGGTCTATTGGCGTTGGCGCCCGAAATCGCGCATCGCGAGGATGGGGACGTTTCGGCCGAGCAGTTGGTGGCAGGCGATCGGATCGTGGTGAAGCCCGGCGAGCGCGTGCCGGCGGATGGGACGATCGTCGAAGGCACGTCGGCGCTCGACGAGGCGATGCTGACCGGCGAATCGTTGCCCGTCGACAAGTCCGAGGGCTCGCCGGTGTACGCGGGCACGCTCAATCATCACGGCGCGTTGATCGTGCGCGTCGCGCGAGCGGGTGCGAATACGGCGCTCGCTCGGATCGCGCGTGCCGTCGAAGATGCGCAGGGTGGCAAGGCGAAGATCGCGCGACTCGCGGATCGGATCAGCGCGTACTTCGTGCCGGTGGTGCTCGCGATCGCGGCGGTGACGTTCGTCGCGTGGTGGCTCACCGGGCATGCACCGTCGACGGCGCTCGAAGCGGCGGTCGCGGTGCTCGTGATCGCGTGTCCGTGTGCGCTCGGCCTGGCCACGCCTGCGGCGGTCGCGGTCGGGACGTCGCGCGGCGCCGAATTGGGCTTGTTGTTTAGCGGTGGCGATGCGCTCGAGCGCGCGAGCGGGATCGATGTCGTGTGTCTCGACAAGACCGGCACGCTCACGGCCGGGAAGCCGCAGCTCGTCGGTGATGTGCCCGGCGAGCTGTTGGCGATCGCGGCCTCGATCGAGCGTGCGAGCGAGCATCCGTTGGCGCGCGCGATTGTCGCCGCTGCGGAAGCGCGCGGCTTGGCGCTCCGCACGCCATCGGACGTGATCGCGTCGCCCGGGGGTGGCGTCACCGGCAAGCTCGATGGTCGCGTGATCCAAATCGGATCGGCCGAGCACGTTGGACGTGCGAGCAGCTCGACGGAAGCCGCGAGCGAAGTTCTCGTCGTCGCCGATGGCGAGCTCCTCGGCGCGTTGCACATCTTCGATCCTGCGTCGATCGATGCGAAATCCGCGATCGAACAGCTGCGCGCACAGGGCGTCGAGACCGTGATGATCACCGGTGATCGCGAGGCCGCCGCGCTGCGAGTTGCCGGCGAGCTCGGCATCGCGAAGGTGTTCACCAGCGTGAAGCCGACCGGCAAGGCCGCGCTCGTCGCCGAGCAGCGCACCGGCGGACGGCGCGTGGCGATGGTCGGCGATGGCATCAACGATGCGCCCGCGCTCGCCGCCGCCGATGTCGGCATCGCGCTCGGCTCGGGTGCCGAAATCGCCGCGGCCGCCGCCGACATCACGGTCCTGCGCGGCGGGATCGCGAACGTGCCGGTCGCGTTCGGGCTCGCGCGGGCGACGCTCCACACGATCCGGCGCAACCTGGCCGCCGCGTTCATCTACAACCTGATCTGCATCCCGATCGCCGCGCTCGGCCTCGCCGGCCCGATGATCGCGGCCGCGGCGATGTCGCTGTCGAGCGTGAGTGTTCTCGTCAGCTCGCTCGGCCTGCGTCGCTGGCAGATGCGGTAACGTTCCCGCGTGGCCCTGCTCGAGATCGAAGATCTCGCGATCGAATTTCGCGGCGTCCGCGCCGTCGACGGGATTTCGTTCGAAGTCCCGGAGCGCGGCACGCTCGGCGTCGTCGGTGAATCGGGCTGCGGGAAGTCGGTGACCGCGCTCTCGATCATGCGGCTGATCGCGGCGCCGGGACGCATCGCCGGGGGCAAGGTGCGCTATCGCGGGACGGATCTGCTCGGCCTGCCCGATGGCGAGATGCGAAAGATTCGCGGCAACCGGATCGCGATGATCTTTCAAGAGCCGATGACCTCGCTCAATCCGGTGTTCACCGTCGGTGATCAGGTGGGCGAGGCGGTGCGGCTGCATCAGGGCAAGTCGAAGAAGGAAGCGCGCAAGATCGCGATCGCGATGCTGAAGCTCGTCGGAATTCCGTCGCCGGACGAGCGCGTCGACGCGTATCCGCACCAGCTCTCGGGCGGGATGCGGCAACGCGTGATGATCGCGATGGCGCTCGCGTGCAAGCCGGATCTGTTGATCGCCGACGAGCCGACCACCGCGCTCGACGTCACGATCCAGGCGCAGATCTTGGAGCTACTCGAGTCGCTGCAACGCGAGCTCGGCATGAGCATCATGCTGATCACGCACGACCTCGGCGTGGTCGCCGAAACCTGCGATGCGGTGATCGTGATGTACGCGGGTCGAATCGTCGAGCGCGCGCCCGTCGACGAGCTGTTCGAGCATCCGCGGCATCCGTACACCGCGGGCCTGTTGCGCTCGATCCCGCAGCTCGGGCAGGGCGAACGCCTGCAGGAGATTCCCGGCATGGTGCCGGCGCTCGGCGAGTGGCCGGTTGGATGCAAGTTCGCGGATCGGTGCTCGCACGTGCAGGCGAAGTGTCGCGAGAGCGAGCCGCCGCTCGTGCCGCTTGGTAAATCCGAAGTTCGGTGTTTCTTCCCATTATGACGGCGCTGATCAAAGCCGAGCGCCTCACGCGTCACTTCAAGGCGAAGCGCAAGCTCGTGCAAGCGGTGACCGAGGTCGACCTCGCGATCACGGCGGGCGAGACGCTCGGGCTCGTCGGTGAATCGGGGTGTGGCAAGTCCACGCTCGGCCGCACGTTGCTCCGGCTCGGCGATCCGACATCCGGCACGATCACGTTCGGCGAACGCGACATAACCACGCTGTCGCAGCGCGCGTTGCGCCCGCTCCGTCGAGAAATGCAGATGATCTTCCAGGATCCGTACGCGTCGCTCGATCCGAAGATGACGATCGGGCGTGCGCTCGAGGAGCCGCTCGTGATCCACGGCATCGGCGATCGTGCGGCGAAGGTGACCGAGCTCCTCGGCAAGGTCGGCCTACGCGCGGACACCGCGAAGAAATATCCGCACGAGATGTCCGGCGGTCAGCGGCAACGCGTCGGCATCGCGCGTGCGCTCGCGGTCGGGCCGAAGTTCATCGTGTGCGACGAACCGATCAGCGCGCTCGATGTCTCGATCCAAGCGCAGATCGTGAACCTGCTGCAGGATCTCCAAAAGGCCGAGTCGCTGACGTACTTGTTCATTTCGCACGATCTGAAAGTCGTCGAGCACATCAGCGATCGCGTCGCGGTGATGTATCTCGGTCGAATCGTCGAGCTCGCGCAAGCGGCGACGCTGTATGCCGATCCCAAACACCCGTACACGATCGCCTTGCTCTCGGCGGTGCCGCGCATCGGCAAGAAGAAGGACCGCGTCGTGCTAACGGGCGATGTTCCGAGCCCGATCGATCCGCCGAAGGGCTGTGCGTTTCATCCGCGCTGTCCCGTCAAGGACAAGCCGAAGGCGTGCTTCGAAGAGATTCCGCAATTGCGCGAGCTGCCGAACGGCTCGCGCGTCGCGTGTCACGTCGCGGAATGACCGTGACGGTCGCAAGCGACCGGGTCGTGCGCCTTCGGCGCCCGCACAGAGCCTTTTGCACAGAGCCAGGCAGGAGACTCCTTTTCCCAGAACGTTTGGACGATCCGCGAACACCACTACCTGTGCTCGCACGACCGCCCGATCAGAACGCGGGGCCACATGTCACAGAGCCTGATCATTCCATCACGCGATGTGATTGGGAGCCTGTGCACATTGGGTTCTTTGGCGTGTGGCTTGCGTTGGCGCGTGCATGCGCGGAGCGTCCGCATTCCGAGTCCGCGGGCGCCACGCACTGGGCTCTGTGACATGTGGTTCGCGCTCGGCGGCGCATGTGTATGGGCGGGAGCTCGCGCTCGCGGATCGTCCGAACGATCCCGAAAAAGAATTCTCCTGGCTGCCTCTGTGAAAAAATTCTGTGCGGTCCCGCAGCGCGACCGACCGCGCGTCCTCGCGCGCTTCCGGGTGAGCGCATGGGCAACGCGACGAACGAACGCCTCCCATGCAGCGACCGTGCGACCGCGTTGCGCACAGCCGTTCGGCATGAGTCGTAGACCTCATGTCGGAACATCAGGTGCGCACTGGGCTCTGTGACATGTGGTTCGCGCTCGGCGCGGCGCATGTGTATAGGCGGGAGCGCGCGCTCGCGGATCGTCCGAACGATCCGGGAAAAGGATTCTCCTGGCTGCCTCTGTGAAGAAAACTCGGTCGCGCAGCGACCGACCGCGCGTCCTCGCGCTTCCGGCTGAGCGCGCCCTGGCGACGCCGCGGAACGAACGCCTCCCCATGCAGCGACCGTGCGCCCGTGCGCCCGCGCGCGTCACGGCGTCGTGCACGTGTACGTGTCACGTGCACGTGCACGTGCACGATCCGACTTGGCGCCTTGATGAACGACTGCGACGCGCCTCGGGTGTATGCTACGCGCGTGCAGTCGCGCTCCGGGGAGCTCGCGATGCGGCCTTTGCCCGCCGTGCTCCTCGATCTTCACGAGGATCTAGCCACCGGCAAGCTCTCGCTTCGCCGGGGCCGCGTCGCGAAGACCGTCGATCTCGTCAATGGCAATCCGGTCTCGACCGCGTCGACCCCGCGCGACGAAACGCTCGGCCACTTCCTGGTCTCGAGCGGCGTGATCAGCGAGGACCAACATCACCAGGCGGTCGAACGCGCCGCGAGCCTGGGCGGCAAGCTCGGCGAGGCGCTCGTCGCACTTCAATATCTGACCGTCGAGCAGCTGATCGATCAGCTCGGCAAGCAAGCGCGCCACAAGATCGTGCAAGCGCTGCGCTGGCCGCAGGGCGCGTGGCGGTTCGATGAAGGCAGCCAGGCCGTCGAAGGCATGCAGCTGCGCATGCTCGATGTCGTGTTGGGCGGCCTGCGCGAGACCGCCTCCGATGACCTGTCGCGGTTGGCCCGGCTCGACGGCATGACGTTCGAGCTGACCGAACGTGGCAAGCGCCTGAAGCACGAGCTGAAGAAGTTACTCGGCGAGCGTCCGTTCGCGGCACTGTCGGCGGGCGCGCCGATCAGCGAGATCGAAAAGGCACATGGCGATCGGGTGAGTGCGCGTACGTCGGTCGATTCGCTGCTCCTGTGCGATGCGATCGTGACGAAGGTCGTGCCGGCCGGCCTCGGTAGCGGGACGCCGAACGTGAAGGTCGCGATTCCGCCACGCGCGCCATCGGTGAACTACGAGATCATTCCGCCGGCCACCCCCGACGACGATCTCTACGAGATGCTGTTCGACGACGACGAATCGTCGCTCGGCCAGAAGACGATCAGTGGTGCGGCGCCGCTCGACTTCGATCTCGCCTCCGAAGATTCCGGCGTCGTCGCGAAGATCGATATCGACGAGGTCAACGCCGCGCACGAGCAGGTCGCGTCGACGCGCACCGCGATCACTGCCGAACAGCAACGCTTGAAAGGCGCGGATCACTACGCGGCGTTGCTCGTCGATCGCGATGCGAAGCCCGACGACATCACGGACTCGTACCAGATCAAGCTCGCGCTGTTCGAACGGCTCGCCGGATCGATCACCGATCCGCGCGATCGCGAGAAGGTCGCCGAAATTCGCGCGGCGTATTCCGCGGCGCACACCGTGCTGACCGATCAGCGCAAGCGCGCTGCCTACGATCGCGAGCTCGCGGGTGGCGAGCTGATGCAAGCCGCGCCCGCGCTCGATACCGAGCTCCAGTTCAAGCTCGCCGAAGATCGGATGGCGAAGCGCGAGTGGACGCAAGCGATCGGCCTCCTGAAGACCGTGATCGCGCGCTCGCCGAACGAGGCCGACTATCACGCGGCGCTCGGCTGGGCGTTGTGGAATGCGGCCACGCCGGAAGCGCGCTTCGAGGCCGGCGATGCAGCGCGGGGTTACTTCAACCAAGCGCTGTCGATCGATCCGGATCACGCGGCGTCGCACGACTACAAAGGCCGGGTCGATGCCGCGCTCGCCGTCGACGAGCCGGGCGCGCTGTTCCACCTCGAGCGCGCGATCGATCGCGATCCCACGCGCACGGATGCGATCGCCACGATCGAGAAGCTGCTCGTCGCGCGCGGTGAATTGCGCCGCCTCGAGCGCGTGATCAAGCGCGTGCTGTTCCGCCTGCGTGGCAAGGGCGGCATGTCGGAGGCCTCGGCGTGGTTGCGGCTCGCGCAGGTCTATCTCGATCACCTCGACGATCAGCCGCGTGCATCGGAAGCGATCGCCACGGCGAAGAAGCTCGCGCCGAATCATCCCGATCTGCGCGCGTTCCAGCAGCGCCTCACGCCGGCACCGCGCGCGTCGCAAGAGCGCATCGGCTGGCACGAGACGCTCGGTAATCCGCAAGCAGGTGCGCAGCTCGTCAAGAGCACGGTCGCCGCCGGTCACGCCGATGCCGCGTTCCTCGCGGCCGCCACGATGGTCGCGCTCGGCAGTGCCGATCCGCAGATGACCGCGCTCTACGAGCAGCATCGGATCAAAGAGCCGCGCCTGCCGCAGCATGCGCTGACCCAAGCGCAGTGGGCGATGCTCCGCCACAAGGACGATTCGCCGGATCTCGGCGCGTTACTCGAGATGGTCGCGCCGGCGGTTCACGCGCTCGCGCCGATGACGCTCGCCGACAGCGATCTCGATGCATCGCAGGTGATCGAGGATCCGGATCTCCCCGCCGCATTTCGTCGCGTGCGCGATACGTGCGCGCAGATCGTCGGCGTCGCGACCGCGCCGGTGTATCCGCGCGTCGAGCTCGGTGCGCAGATCCACGTGCTCGCCACGAATCCGCCGGTCCTGCTCGCCGGTGACGAAGCGCTCACCGCGCCCGAGCGTCCCGAGCTCGTGTTCCGGATGTCGCGCGCGCTGACGTTCCTGTGGCCGGGTCGCGCCGTCGGTGCGTCGCGTCCGGGTCGCGTGTTGCGTGCGATCGTGATGGCGATCGTGCGCGAGGCCGCGGGCACGGATGTCGGCGCGAACGATCCGTTTGCGCGCGAGGCCGAAGCCGCGGTGTCCGCACTCGCGCCGGATGCGCGCGCCCAAGCTCGTGCGTCGGCGTTGCGCCTGCTGTCGAAGTCCGGTGGCGGCCTGAACCTGTCACTGTGGGCGAAGAGCCTGGCGCGGACGGCGGATCGCGCGGGCATGCTGCTGTGCGGCGATATCCCGGTGGCGCTCGCCGGTGCGCGCGAAGTGGGCGAGCTCGACCGAGATTTGCTCGATTTCGCGTATTCCGCGGCCCACGTGACGCTAAGACAGCAGCTCGGTTTGACGAGCTAAGTGCTATACCGGGCAGGTGGAACCGCTGACGAAGCCGGACCATCTCGACAAGCCCGTGGCGAACCATTGGTTCGCGAAGCACGCCGTCGGGACGATCGCGCTCTCGCTCGGCATCCTGACGTTCATCGTGGCGATGGTCTCGTCGCATCACGTGTTCGCCACGCCCGATCCGCGGATCACCGTGCCCGCGTTCGTGCTGACCGCTGGAGCCTCGCTGTGGGCGTATCTCCGCAAGGAGCACTCGGGCACGTTGTGGCTGATCGGCCTCGGTCTGGCGGGCGCATCCCTCGTACTCGGTTGGATCCTCATGCTAGCGATCGTGCTCGGCGCGACGCTGCTATTGATCCTGCTCTTTCACTCCGTGCTGTAGGAAATCCCATGGACGATCACGAGCTGATTTACGATTGGAACTCCGTCGAGAAAGTCGCGAAGCTGTCGCCGAAGCGGCGGATCCAGTTCCTCGACGAAACGCTGCGCGATGGCATCCAATCGCCGTCCGTGGTCGATCCCTCGATCGACGACAAGATCCGCCTGACGGATCTCGCGAACGACCTCGGCATCGACACGATGGACATCGGCCTACCGGGCGCCGGCAAGCGCGCGATCGAAGACGTCACGATCATCGCGGAGCACATTCGCGATGCGAAGTTGAAGGTCAAGGCGAGCTGCGCCGCGCGCACGCACATCAATGACGTCCAAGCCGTCGTCGATATCTCGCAGAAGGTCGGCATCGAGATCGAGGTCCTGACGTTCATCGGCTCTTCGCCGATCCGCCAATACGCCGAGGATTGGGACATCGCGCGGATGCAGAAGCTGTCCGCCGACGCGATCGATCTCGCACGCAAGTACAACCTGCCGGTCGCGTACGTCACCGAAGACACCACGCGCAGTAAGCCCGAGATCCTGACGAAGCTGTTCACGAACGCCGTCGAGCACGGCGCCTCGCGGTTGATCGTGTGCGACACCGTCGGTCACGTCACGCCGGACGGGATTCGCAACCTCCTCAAGTTCACGCGCAACGTCCTCGACGGTATGGGCCGTCCGGATGTCGGCATCGACTGGCACGGCCACAACGATCGCGGCCTCGGCGTGGTGAACTCGATCTTCGCGATCGAGTACGGCGCCGATCGCATCCACGGCACCGCGCTCGGCATCGGCGAACGCGTCGGTAACGCCGCGCTCGATCAGATCCTGCTGAATCTAAAGCTGCTCGGCGAGCTCCCCGATCACGATCTGTCGAAGCTCGTGCTGTGGTGCAAGACCGCTTCGCAGGCGACGCGCGTGCCGATCCATCCACAGTATCCGCTCGCCGGCTCGGACGCGTTCCGCACGGCGACCGGTGTCCACGCGGCGGCGATCATCAAAGCCGAGAAGAAGGGCGATGCGTGGCTCGCCGATCGGATCTACTCGGGTGTTCCGGCCGGCACGTTCGGCAAGGAGCAGGAGATCGAGGTCGGTCACTACAGCGGTGAATCGAACGTCATCTACTACCTGAAGAAGCGCGGCATCGAACCGACGAAAGAGCTCGTCGCGGCCGTGTTCACCGAAGCGAAGCGTGGCAACCGCGTGCTCTCCGACGACGAGATCCAAGCCGTGATCAAGCGTCATGCAACTCACGCCTGAGCAGATCGAGAAGTTTCGATCGATCGGCCTTCGCCTCGATCGCGAGGGCACGTTCTGGCAGGAAGGCGCCTCGGTCACGCACCAGCGCCTGCGCCAAGCGCTCCTCCGTTGGTTAGACGTTCGCGATGATGGACGCGACATCATCAAGCTCGACGACACGCGCTACGCGTATGTCGATGTCGAAGATGCGCACCTGCGTGCGAAGTCCGCGCGGTGGGACGGCGATCGCTGCTTCATCACCTGGGATGATGATCAGGAGAAAGAGCTCGAGTACGGAACACTCACTCAAGCTCCCGACAACGCGCTCTACGTTCGAATCAACAGACTAAAAGGCCGTATCGCGAGTCCGGCGTATCAAACGATTGCCGAACGCATCGTCGAAGGTGCCAGCGGCTGGGAGCTTCAGGCCGCTGGGAAGCTGTGGCCGATTCCTAGCTCAACCTAGCTAGCCGATCTTTCGTCAGCAGTTTTTGCTTCTTCAGGCGAGCGATCTGGTCTCGCTCCGCCGGCGAAAGCGTGTGCCGTTTCTCGAGCTGCTGTACTTCTTCGTCGAGGCGGCGGTGTTCTGCAGTGAGCTCTTCGATGAGGGCTTGATTCACTGTACCCACACCAAGATCCTAGCGCCTTTTCAACGCACCGGGGACGCCATCTGGATATTTGACCTCGGCCTCCGAGGGGCGAATGTACGTCGGGGCACCCGACACGGTGATGTCTGCGCGCGATCCTGCGAGCGCTAACCGCGCGACCGCAGAGCCTTTCGGCGTCGTATGGGCGACGACATCGTGACCGTCGAAGTCCGTGAAAAAGTCGCCGACGATCCGCGCGCCCGTCGGGACTTCGACCTGATCCGGCGGCGCGACGCGCTCTTGCCCGACGAGCTCGATGCGATCGTCATCACGCCGATAGGCACCGTAGTAGACCTCGCCCTTGCGCGCGTCGAGCACGGCGCACACCGTGGCGAGCGGCCGTGCCACGAGCTCGTCGTACGCCAGCGCCGCGAGCGACGAGACCGTCCACAACGGGCACTTCGCGGCAAACGCGATGCCCTTCGCCGTCGCCATGCCGATCCGCAGGCCGGTGAACGATCCGGGTCCTGCACCGATCGCGACCGCGTCGAAGCTCTTCGGCCCGAGGCCCGCGCTCTTCGTCACCGCATCGATCAACACGAGCAGATCCGAGCCATGCGCGCGATCATCACCACGCGTCTCCGCGATCACCCGGTCGTCATCGACGATCGCGACCGAAGCAAACCGCGTCGCCGTATCGATCCCGAGGACGATCATCGCAGGATGTATCGCACGACGTCGTTGCGCGACGCGAGGATCGTGATCAACACGATCACCGCGAGCCCCGCTTGCTGGATCCGCACCTTCGCCTTTTCCGACAGTGGCCGGCGCCGCGCCGCCTCGACGCCCATCACCAAGAGATGCCCGCCATCGAGCATCGGAATCGGTAGCAAGTTGATGAGCCCGAGGTTGATCGAGATCAACGCGATCATCAGCCAGAACGTGTCCCAGCCCTGATCGCCGGAGACCTTCGCCACGCGATACATCATCAACGGGCCGCCGAGCGCTTCACTCGGCTTGTCGCCGCGGAGCACTTGGAAGAACCCGGTGATCATCGTGCGGATCGTGTCGCCGGTGCGCTCGAACGCCTTGCCGAACGCGTAGCCGAACCGACCCTCGACGGGTGTCATCGCGCCGACGCCACGATCGACATCGTTGTGCGCGCCGAACACCAGCCGCGTGATCGTGTGATCGTATTCGTCGAGCTCCTTGCGCCACACCTGCGTGAGCTCCGCCGATTGCGTTTCGATCACACCACCGGTCGCGCGCTTCCACGTGACCTTGAACGTCTTCGTCGGCTCGGACTGCAGGCGCTGATCGAGATCCATCCAGTGGGCGACCGGTTTGTCGTCGAGCGAGACGATCAGATCGCCGACCTTCAACCCCGCGGTATCGGCCGGGCTCCCCGGATCGACGCGCGCGACGAACATCTCCGCATGCTCGATGCCGGTGTAGCTCGCGCGCTTCAGCGTGGGATCGACTTGGGTATCGGGCACGACATCCGCGAAGCCGGGCGCCAGTAGCTCGATCGCGCCGACGCCAGGCATCTCGCTACCGCGCATGTACACGAGGCTCGTCCGTCGCGCGCCGCGCCCGAGGTGGCGTTGGACATCGCTCCAGTTGCGCACGGGTTGGCCGTCGATCGAGATCACGAGGTCATGCGTGTGCAGGCCCGCTGCGGCCGCCGGCGACTTCGCATCGATCACGCCGACGAGTGGAACGAACGGCGCGTACGTCACGCCGACGCGGCCTTGAACCGTCGACTTGCCATCGCGATCCTTCGACCACACGGTTTCTTCGATCGGCGTGAGGTACCGCTCGAACGCCTTGCCGTTGCGCGTGACGCGAACGTGGAGCTCCTTGCCCGGCGCCGACTGCACGCGATGTTCGACATCTTCCCAATAGCGCACGGCATTGCCATCGATCTCGACGACGCGATCACCGGGCTCGAGCCCCGCGCGCTGCGCGACACCGTTATCGAGCACGTCGCCGATCACCGGCGCACCGACCATCGTGTGGCCGACGTACAAGCTGAAATAGATCGCGATCGGCAGGACGAGATTCGCGGCCGGCCCGGCGAGGATGATCGTCAGGCGCTGCCACATCGGGCGGGACGATAACGACCTACCCGAGCTGCCCATCGAGGCGTTCGGATCGTCGGCCTCGATCCCGAGGATCCGCACGTAGCCCCCGATCGGAAACACTCCGATCTGGTACTCGGTCTCGCCGAGCTTCGCCCGGACCAACGGCCGCCCGTAGCCGAACGAAAACCGCAGGACCTTCACGTCGAGCAGCTTGGCCGCGACGAAGTGCCCGGCCTCGTGGATCACCACCAGCACGCCGACGAGCAGGAAGAAATAGATGACAGACACGAGGCCCGCCGACGCTATACCAGAGCTGCTATCCTGATCGCACGTGGCTTCCAAGCAGCAGAAGTCGGATGTCGACCCCGAGGAGCTCCTCGACGTGGTCGACAAGACGCTCGACCGCTTGAAGACCCTGTACGAGCAGTACTTCCTCGGGATCCAGAAGCAAGCGCCGACGTTTATCCATAACGATATCGAGCGGAAGCTGCGCGACCTGACCCAGATGCAGCTGCGCAACACGGGCCTGCGGTACCGGCTCGCGACGCTCCAGCAAAAGTTCGGCTCGTATAACTCGTACTGGCGGCGGACGTTGCGCCAGATCGAAAACGGCACGTATCAGCGTCAGCTCCAGAAGATCGGCCGGGATGCGGCGCGCTCGGGCGCGGACATTCCCGACGAGATCCTCGCCGCGATGCCGAAGCGCATGCGCGATCAGGTGATCAAGGATCGCGAGGTCGCGCTCGCGATCGCGAAGCGGCGCCAGCAGGAATCCGAAGGTGAAGACGGGCTGCCGCCGGAAGCCGACGACGCGTTCATCGCGATGATCAAAGAGCCGACGGAAGTCCGTCGCAAGCTCAAGGGCACCGACGGCTCGCACCTGCTCGACGGCAGCGATGCGGACTTCGATATCGACGCGTTCTTCGCGCAGGTCGAACAGGAAGAGCCGGTCGTGAAGACACGGACGCGGCCGCCGACGAACCTGCCGCGCACGCGGACCAAGCCGACGACGACGGGCGACTTGATCCAGTCCGGCACGCGCCGGCCGACGCGCGAGAACGTGCCGCAGCGTGCGGATACGAACGCGGATACCGGTCCCGTGCGTGCGACGACCGAGGTCGGTGCGGCTCCGGCGCCTCCGGCGCATGCGCGGCCCACGCAGGCGATGCCGAAGTTGCCCACGGGCAAGGGTCCGCCGCCGATTCCAGGTGCGCGTGCGTCGACGCAGACCGATGCGATCCCGCCGATGCCGCGGCCGGCGCACAACACCGTCGATCCCGAGGACGAGCGCCTGACCGAGAAGATGGGCGCGCTGCCGAAGCCGGGCCAGCCGCAGCCGCTGCCACGGGCGCCGTTGCCGGGCATGCCGCGCGCGCCGACGGCACCGGGTGATCGCCAGACCGGTGCACAGCCAGCGATGCGTTCGCCGACGGCGCCAGGTGATCGCCAGAGCGGAGCCCAGCCGGTCGTGCCGCGTCCGGCAATTCCGAGCGATCGCGCGACCGGACCGCAAGCGGCGATTCCACGCCCCGTGGACCCGACGCGCACGACCGGAGCCACGCCGGCGGTTCCACGCCCGGTCGTGCCCGCGCCGTCGCGTCAGACCGGTCCGATGACGGCCGTGCCCGCGCCTGTCGCGAAGCAGACCGGCTCGGTCCCGATCGTCCCGCAGACCGGGGCGATTCCAACGATGGCTTCGCAAGCCTCGCGCCCGAATCCGATCGCGCCAGGCAGTGCCGCCGCGAAAGGTCCGGTCGGCGTCGAGCAGATGAAGGGGCCGTTTCCGCGGCCCGAACCGAGTGCTCGGCCCGATATGAAGTCGACGCCGATTCCCGCGATCCCGAAACCGACCGGCGGCATTCCGGCGATTCCGAAACCGCCGGTGCAGAACCGAACGCCCGCGCAAGGCGTGCCCGCGATCCAGAAGCCGCCGCCCGGCATGAGCGATGCGGACGTCAACGCGCTCTACGCGAAGTACGTCAAGGCGAAGGAAATGGTCGGCGAGAAGATCGGTCCCGGCGAACATTCGAAGCTGCTGAAGACGATCAACGCACAGGCTCCGAAGATCATGGAGCAGTACAAGGCGAAGGGCGTGGACTTCTCCGTGGTCGTCAAAGACAACCAGGTGATCATTCGCGCGAAGCCGAAACCATGAAGTGGCTCGTGCTTCTGGGGTTGGTCGCCTGCTCGAACGATACGCTCGCACCGAACGAGCTCTGCGATGCGATGATCACGATGCAGTGCACGCGGTTCTATCAGTGCCACACCGCGCAAGAGATCGCCGACGCCGGCATGCCGGCCACGCTCGCCGCGTGCATCGACTCGTTGCGACCGGCGGCGAATTGCGACGCGGCCGTCGCGAGCACGTACTGCGCGAGCGGCACGGTCTATCAAGAGAAGGGCGCGTTCACCTGCATCGATGAAGGCAACGCGGCGGAGTGCGATCAATTCATCACGATCGAAGACTCGGTCACGCTGACGTCGCTGATGACGATCACCACGGACTGCGCGAAGGTGTGCATGGTGCCAACCACATGAAGGCTGAATTTCGCTGCATCGCCGGTTGTCACGGCAGCTATCCGCTCGAGCAAGTGATCTATCGCTGCCCGACGTGCGGCAACTTGCTCGAGGTCGTTCACGATCTCTCGGCGCTGCGCGAAAAATCCGCGGCCGAGTGGAAGCGCGTGTTCGCCGAGCGTTGGCATGGCGTCGACGAGCCGTACACGAGTGGCGTGTGGGGTAAACACGAGTGGGTCGCGCCGGATCTCCATCGAGAAAACATCGTCACGATGGCCGAAGGCACCACGCACCTCACGCGCGTGCCGCGTTACGCGAAGGAGCTCGGGCTCGACGACGTGCGCGTGAAGCAATGCGGCACGTCGCACAGCGGATCGTTCAAGGACCTCGGCATGACCGTGCTCGTGTCGATGGTCAACCAGATGATCGCGAACGGGCAGAAGCTGCGCGCGATCGCGTGCGCGTCGACGGGCGATACATCGGCAGCGCTCGCGGCGTATGCAGCGGCGGCGGCGATTCCGTCGGTCGTGATCCTGCCGCGCGGCAAGATCTCGACGGCGCAGCTCGTCCAACCGCTCGCGATGGGCTCGCTCGTGCTCGCGATCGATACCGATTTCGACGGCTGCATGCGGCTCGTTCAAGAGCTCGCCGAACGCGAAGGCGTGTACCTCGCGAATTCGATGAACTCGTTGCGGCTCGAAGGGCAGAAGACCGTCGCGATCGAGCTCGCGCAACAGTTCGGTTGGGACGTCCCGGAGTGGGTGATCATTCCGGGCGGTAACCTCGGCAACGTGTCGGCGTTGGGCGCGGGCTTCGAGATGTTGCTCGCGCTTGGCCTCGTTTCGAAGCGACCGCGGATCGCCGTCGCGCAAGCCGCGCACGCCTCGCCGCTATACACGAGCTACCAGAACAACTGGGCCGCGCTCGAGCCGGTGAAGGCGAAGACCACGCTCGCGTCGGCGATCCAGATCGGCAACCCGGTCAGCTTCGCGAAGGCCGTGCGCGCGCTGAAGGCGTTCGACGGCGTGGTCGAGAGCGCGACCGAGGAAGAGCTCGCGAATGCCTCGGCTCGGGCTGATCGCCACGGTTTGTTTACCTGCCCCCACACCGGCGTCGCGCTCGCGGCGCTCGAGAAGCTGGCCGCCCGCGGGGTCATCCAGAAGTCCGACCGCGCGGTCGTGATTTCGACGGCGAGTGGCCTCAAATTCGCCGATTTTAAGGTCGGCTATCACGAGGGCACGCTCCCCGGGGTCGTCCCGAAATATCGCAACGAGCCGGTCGCGCTGCCCGAGCGGTACGACGCCGTCCGCGATGCGTTGCTGCACGGCCTAGATTCACGATCCGCAACCCGCTAGGCGTGTCATGCTCGAAGCATGTTGTTCGCGGAGCGCTGGCTCGGCATCACGTCGCTGTGTATCGCGTTCGGTTTGACGGTCGGCCTCGTCGCTCGACCGCATCGTCATCACCATCACCGCATGCACCATGGGCACGCGATGATGTTCGATCGCGGCTTCCAATGTTCGGACTACGTGCGGCCGCCCATTCAGGTCGTCGCGCCGGTCGAGATTCCACCGGCAAATCCGGCCGAGGTGATCGCGCGTGCGAACGTCCAGCACTGCATGACCACGTCGGCGAACATCGACCTCTTGATCGATATCGGTCGCGATGGTCACGTCACGCGCGTGTCGAATCGGCCGAGCAAAGAGACCGACGAATCGCGCTGCATCGCGGACGAGCTGTACAAGCTCCACTTCGCGGACGGCGAGCCCACGACGATTCGCTACATGTTTTCCAAGCCTTAGCGCGTCACAGATTTTTCGGGGAACCTTTCCCGCAGTCGCGGGTGATAAGGGCTGGTGCACGCGATCGCGACCCAGCCTGCCGCGCAGGAGCTCGACGAGCTCACGCTCCGGCGTGCCCAGCGCGGTGACGAGCGGGCCTGGCGCGATCTGATCCTGCTCTATCAGGATCGCGTGCACGCGCTCGTGTGGCGCTTGCTCGCGGGGCGGCATCAACATCGCGCACAGGATCTGACGCAAGAGACGTTCGTGCGCGTGCTGCGCGCGTTGCCGGAGTGGGATCCGCAGGGTCCGGCGAAGACGTCGACGTGGATCCTCACGATCGCGACGCGGCTCGCTTTGAACGAATTGCGGCGGCCGATCCAGAACGAGCTGCCGGACGAAATCGTCGCCGACGATCGCCCTGATCGCGAGGTCGCGCGGAAACGCCTCGGCGCCGCGATCGCGAAGGCAATGACCACGCTCGACGACGACCATCGCGCCGTGCTCGTCCTGCGCGAGTTTCACGGCCTCGATTACACGGACATCGCTGCCGCGCTCGATCTCGAGCTCGGCACGGTGAAGTCACGCCTGTCGCGTGCTCGCGCTCAGATGCGCACGGCACTCGCGGAGTACCAATGACCGACGACGATCTAGATCTCAGCGCGTGGGACGCACCACCGGCACCGGCGAACCTCGCCGACCGCGTGATCGATCGCATGCAAGCGGGCGCCGCGATCATGGCAAAGGTCGAGCGCACGCGATCGCAACGCATTCGGTTGATCTCCGGTGTCGCGTTCGGCGTGGCCGCGGGCGCGCTCGGCTTGTGGCTGATCCGTCCGAGCACGCGCTCGCACAAAGACCCCGTCGCGATGAATTCGCACCCGATGGGCGGCGGCATTTCCGTCGACAAACCGAGCTCGATCATCGTCGGAGATTCGCGTGCGGATCTCGCGGCTGGTGCGCGCGTCGTGTGGGTCGGCAACGTGATCTCGCAGAACAGCGGCGTCGCCACGTGGCACGTCGGTAAGTCCGAAACCCTCGCGATCGATGCCGGCGATGGAGTCGCCCGGATCGAAGCGACCAACGCCAACTTCCGAATCGAGGCAAAGATGAATTTGACGGACGTGAAGATCATCGGGGCATCGGCCACCACCGCGGCGGCCGTCGCGCTCGTCACCGTCGTGGTCTACGAGGGTCACGTGAAGGTGACCGGGGCTGCGCAGCAGATCACGATCAATGCGGGGCAGGGCGCGGAAGTCGCGAAGGACCAGCCGCCCGTCGTGACTGCACCGCCGGTCGATCACACGGTCGCGGCGCCGAGCGAGCCCCTGACGCCGATCCACATCGACGCCGGCGAGAGCGCGACGATCCACGAGCCGGATGATGGCCGCACCGTGCGCGTGTACATCGATCGGATCTGCGGCGAGGGCGATCCGGAACACCAGATCATCACCGCGCAGCCGGGTTCGAAGAAATACACGGCGACATGCGTGCCGACGGGGGCGACGCACGAGGGCACGATCACGCTCGTCCACGATACCGGCGAGAAGTTCGCGTCGCTGACCACGCCGAGCGGTCCGTGGGGCGATGACCTCGATCTCACCGTCAAGATCGCGGGCCGAGCGTACACGACGAAGGCGAAGCAACTAACGCCGGACTACGACTTCCACACCGCGCCCGATCAATACGCACGCGTCGGCGACACGATCGCCGTTCGCCTCGATGCGCGCGAAGGCATCCAATTCGTGCTCGTGCATCCGACGAGCGAAGCGCAACATGCCCGCGATGCCAGCGCGCTTCGCCCGACGCTCGCCACTGCGAAGGCGTTTGCCGCGTGCACCGCCTATCAACCGCTCCAGCTCACGCTCGATATCGCGCCGTCGGGAATGGTCACCGGTGCGCGGGCGACGGCGAAGGATCCGAACGACGCCTCGCTCGAGTGCTTCGTCACCGTCGGCAAGTCGTTGCGGTTCCCCCAAGGCGATCAGACGACCGTCACGTGGCCGTTCAACCCGAGCCCACGCGTCGAGAAGCTGAAGAAGGAAGCCGAGCAGCACACGATCGCGGTGTCCGCCGAGCTGTGCAAGAACCCGGATCATTTCGTCGACGAGGGCACGCTGGCCGAGGCGAAGGGCGATCACAAAGACGCGCTGGCCGGTTACGAGAAGGCGCTCGCGTGCAAGCCGGGCGACAAGCACTCGATGCAGCTCGCGTTCATGGCGGCGTGCAACGGAGGAAACAAGACGGCCGCTCGGCGCTGGTACCAGGCATTAGACCCCGGCGCGCGCAGCCGTCTCAAAACGATGTGCTACCGCAACCACATCGGGGACCAAGACCTCGAGTAATAGTGATATGCCCTTCCTCGATGAGGGGCCTTTTACTAGGTGTGATCTTTGTTGCGGCCTGCGGTGACGACGGGCCGGCACATCCCGATGCGGGAACCGGGGTCACGACCGAGAACTGCATGTACACGCCGATGCAGGCGACGGCGCATGCCGGCGGCACGGTGACCTCGGCGCCGCTTCAAGCGGGTGCATCGGAGACGATCCTCGACGTTCCCGTCGGCACGGCGCTCGGTGGCTATACGGATCGCGCGGGCTTCCTCGGCGCGGATGGCGTAGTCGATACGCGCAAGATCAAGATCGCGGGCACGTTCAACCCGTCGATCGGTGTGTCGACGGCGCCGCGCGTGAAGGCGATCGCGCTGACCGCGGGCGACGAGACCGTCGTCCTGATCCACGCGGATCTCATCTACGTCTACGAAGGCATGGTGTTCGATCTCGAGCAGCGCCTCGGGCCCGACTTCGCCGGCAAGGTGATCATCACGTCGTCGCACAGCCACTCGGCATGGGCGCAGCACTACTACGGTGGCCCACTGCAGCTCGGCGGCGGCATCTTCCGCGAGCTCGTCTACAACCGGTTCCTCGACGCGTTCGAGCAAACCGCGAGGGACGCGCTCGCCGCTCGCGTCGACGCGCAGATCGGGTTCGCGTTCGACGGCAACTTCGATCCGACGAATCAGGTCAACCACGATCGTCGGACCGAGAACGACATGCTTCCCGGCGGCAACGTCAAAGACAACCACTTCTACTTGATGCGGATCGACGGGATGGATGGCACCCCGATCGCGATCTCGACCATCTTCGGCGAGCACGGCACGTTGAACGATGGCGATAACCCGATCGCATCGGCCGATGCGCCGGGCGCGCTCGAGCGCGTGTTGTCGGAGCGGTTTTCGTCGAAGGTCGTCGTGATGCACCTGCAGAGCGCCGCCGGTGACAACTCTCCGACGGGCCACGGCTCGATCGATTGCAACGTCAAGCCGGGCAAGGCGAGCGATCCGTGCTTCGCGTGGACGAGCGAAGAAGGTCACGGTCGCGCGGCCGCGGACATGCTGTACGGCTACTGGCAACAGGCCGGCACCGCGATGCAGCACATGGTCGAGATGGAGATGGTGTCGCGCTCGATCGAAGTCGGCCCGAAGCCGGAGACATTCTCGATCCGCAACGGCGCTCTGCAATACGCGCCGTTCGATCTAGCGAAGACGCCGGATGGCCAGATCTACGATTCGAGCGGTGCGCTGATCTCGCCGATCGATGAATTCAACGCGCCCGTCGGTGCGGCGCTGTGTCAGGAGCAGAATGCGATGTTCCCGGCGGCGCAGATCGAAGGCGATGAAGGCATCCTGCCGTACGGCTCGTGCCTGCGCCTCGATGCCGCGGCGGAGATCCTCGGCCCGATCTTCCAGACCGATTTCGGCGTCGACGAGACGCATCCGGTTTGCGAGGAGACGCGCACCACGATCAGCGCGCTGCGGATCAACGATTACGTGTTCGGCACGATGCCGGGCGAGCTCACCGTGATGCTCGCGACGTACCTGCGCACGATGTCGCCCGTCGACGCGGATCACACGGTGCTGCTCGGTTACTCGCAAGGCCACATGGGCTACATGCTGCGCCCCGAGGATTGGATGATGGGCGGCTACGAGCCGAGCATCACGTTCTGGGGCCCGCTCGCGGCAGAGCACGTCGGCGAGAAGTTGATCGAGCTCATGGGGCTCGTGATGACGCCGGAGCGCGAAGACGGCACGACGGCAGGCACGGATCGCGTGGCGGTGCCGACGATCGACGACGGTCTCGACATCGACGATCCGGCACCGGATGCGGGCACGGTCCCGGCGACGGTTCCTGCGGAGACCTGGGCGCGCACGGGCACGCCGGCGCAAGCACAACCCGCCGCGACGATCTCGCGCGTCAGCGGACTCGCGGAGTTCGTGTGGTACGGCGATGACCCGCAAGTGAAGACGCCGCGCGTGACGTTGCAATATCAAGATTCCGGCACGCTCGCGTGGGCGGACGTCACGCGTAAGAGTGGTCGCGCCGTCGAGGATCAGGAATTGGTGAAGGCGTACACGCCGTCGCCGCTGCAGCGCTCGGGACCGCAGCATCACATCTGGGTGGTCGAGTGGCAGGCCGTGCCGTGGGTTGGCTCGACGGATGGCGACACGCTCGCCGATCGCGGCAAGGTGAAGCTCGGCAACTATCGGTTCCACGTCGAAGGCAAAGGTTGGACGTTGGATTCGAATCCGTTCGCGGTCACCGCCGGCGGGATCGATCTCGCGGTCACGCACACGGCGACGGTGAACGTGTCGGTCCACTACTACGCGCCGAAAGGTTGGCGGTTGATGGACATGGATCTCAAGTCGAACCAACCGGTGCCGCTCGTGTCGACGGCCGTGCATATCGATCTGCTCGACGGCACGAACGCGATCAAGGCGAGCTACGACACGACCACGGACGCGTCCGGAAATGTCTCGGTGGCAGATGTCGCAGGTGCGACGCAGGTCCGTGTGACCGACGGTTCGACCAACTCGCAAACCGTTGCGATCCCGTAGCCGCCCAGTCACACGTGTGAACGCCCGGAACAGCATGCTGTCGTGGAATCCGGCGGTTATGCCGGCCTAGGCTGGTTGGGGCTTTGCATCGTAGTAGACCCATGCGCTCGATGATTCTTGCGGGGCTGGCCGTCGGTGGGGTGGCGGGTGTCCTCGCGTACGAGCTTCCGGAGCGCAGTGCCGAAGCCGAAGGTCACGCGTCGCGGCCGGGTGAAGTCCAGAGCGTCGCGTTCGATGGCAAAGGTCTGCCGGTGACGGAGCTGCGCTCGGTGCTGACCACGCATGCCGGCGAGATGATCGGCAAGGACGCGCTCGCCGCCGATCGCGCCGCGCTCGCGAACGCGTTGACCGCGCGCGGCTATCTCGATGCGAGCGTGCAACCGGCGCAGGTCACGTACGATGCGACCGGTGGCGTGTTCGTGACGTTCGCGATCACGACCGGCGCGCTCTATCACGTGCACGACGTACGCGTCGAAGGCGCGACCGCCCAGGACACCGGCATCGTCACGATCGCGCGTGGCGATGTCGTGCGTGCCGCTCGGATCGCGGAGGTCCGCGATGCGATCGCGACGCGCCTCAGCTCGCGTGGCAAGCCCGGCAGCGTCGCCGTGGATCTCGAGCACGTGACGTCATCCGATGTGGATGTCGTCGTTCGAGTGAACTAGCTCAGGTCGGAACGATACAAATCTCGTCGCACTTCGGTGCTTTCGCGTCGACGTTCGAGCCCATGAGGTCCGTGCACGTCAGGTTGTTCAGCTGATCGATGCAGCCTTGGACGTTCTCGCCGTGATAGACCGCGTTCGCGCCCGCTCCGCTACACGCGTTCGCTTCGGTCTCGGCCGCGCATCCTTGGTCCTGTTCACTCATGGTCACGCACGCGGCTTCCGTCGCCGGATAACCAGCTTGCTGGAGCTGCGCTGCCGTGAAGCACGAATAGAGCTTCGCACACGTAGTCTCTTGAACCTGGTTGCATGCCTCCGACGGCGAGGTGGAGCTTCCACCGCATCCGTACGCAACGAGGCCCGACACCAACAACACTGCGCTAACGAGTTTGAGTCGCTTCATCCGGTCCACAGTGAATCCGTGCCACGCCTCCGTCAAGTTCCCGCAAGTAAGTATATTTTTGCACCTTAGGGAAGATTTCCGTCGACGCTGCCGACCCCGGGAGTGATGTAGGTGAATACGTCCGCGTAGGTCCGCGTTACTGCTCGAATGCGTTTTGCCATCGCGTTACTCCTCGCCGCCTGTGACGCGTACAGCGGGTCGAAGCCGCAACCGCAACCGCAAGCTACGCCCGTCGAGCTCGGCCGGCGCGACGTTCGCGACACGAGCACCTTGAAGCTCGACGATCTGCAGATTCATCACGTCCCGCGCCACGGCATCATCCACGCGATGTTCGGGATGGGCGGCTATCGCCTGGTCGAGGTGATCGATCTCGATATCGAACGCCTGACCGTGATGGAGCAGGCCTCGGATCCCGAGCACGACGATCCGTTTCACGAAGCCACGCTCGAGCTCTCGCACGCGCAAGCCGTGATGCTGCACGACCGCGGCGAGAGCGCGTGGCGCGAACAACAACAAGGTCCAAACGCGGGGTTGATGGACGTCGCCGAAGCGTTGTTCGTGATCGATGGCGACCACGCGTTCGAAGCGAACACCACGCTGTTCCAAAAGGAGCGCCCGCGCGCTCGCGAGCTCATCGACGCGATCTATGCGATCGACGACGCCACCCGCGATCGCTGGCAGCGCCGCTAGTTACTTGATAAACGACAATGCGTAGATCACCGCGCCGGCGACGATCACGAAGCCGCCGACATAGACGACGCGCTTCCACGTAGGCCCGCGCAACCCGCCGACGGCCGCGAGCTCCGCCGCTTCCTCGCGCTCGATCGCCGCCCAATCGACATCCGCACGCAGCTTTCGCAACACGTCGCGCGCGGCCTTCGCTTTATCGAAGCTCTCGCGATCCCACGTCACGGCTTTGACCGTCTCGGTCTTGCCGTTCCACTTCTTGTGGATCGATTCCGAAACGTCTTGGCTCGCCTTATCGCTCGTCACCGTCGCGCGAATCGCATCGTACGCGGCGACATCACCGCCGCTCGCGGCGATCGCATCGCGCGCTTCGCCGAGATGCGCCCAGACCTCGGGCATCGTCTGCTGCGCTTCGCCGATCCGGAGATCCATCTCGTCGGCTTTCGTTCCGCCGACGCGCGCGCCGACCTGCCCGTCACCCATCAACACGGCGACGCGGTCGAGCAGGGCGGAGGCGACTTGAATGGAGCGAACGGTTGCGTCCACCCCGAAGTTCTAGCGCACTTCGCAGTAGCCGTTGTTGCAAGCGGGCTTGCCGGCGACACCCGTGCAGTCCGAGGGGCCGTTACACGCGTGGCAACTCGCCGGGACCGCGCCACCGACGACGTTCGCGTCGTAGTAGCAACCGCAGTGATATTCCGGCGAATACGTCGACAGATCGCCCATCTCCTCGGTCCGCGACACGGTCATCGCGCAGTCCGGGACGAAGCCGATCTTCGTGATCGCGTCGAGCAGCGTCTGATCGAGCTTCGGCAGCGTGAACCGCGTGACGAGCGCACCCGCCGCCGTCGACGGCACGCCGTTCGACACGTTCGCATAGAAGTGAATCGGTCCCCAGATCGGATAGTGACCGTCGCGGACGTTCGCCTTGTCGCGCGTGAACTGCGTCGAGTCCGGATAGTACGCGCAGGTCTGATCGGTGTTCTTGAACGACAGGATCTTGAGGCGGCCGCGCTCGGCATCTGCGAAGTCCGTCGAGATGATGCCGATCGCTTGCTCGGCTTTATCCGGCGTCACGGCTTCCATCTTGTCGCGCACGGTTCCCGACGAGCCGCGATCGAGACCCCACCACTTCGCGGCCGGCACGTTGATCGCGCGCGAGATCATCTGCTGCGTACCCGAGCCGCTGTTGCGGATGAAGTACAGGCGCGGATCCGTCCACGGCGCTGCGGTCTGATCCGTGCTGCCACGGCCGAACACGATGTGCGCCATCTCCGCCGAGATCGTCGCCTGCGACGAGCCCTGCGGTACGATCATCACCATCGGTTGGATCGGGCCGAGGTAGCTGCCGATCGTCGCCGGCACGGTGTACGCGGTGTTGCAGCTCGTCGAGTAGACGTCCGACACCGCGACATCGAGCGTGGTGCCCGCGCCGAACGAGCACGCGACGGACGTACCGTCGGTGTTGAATAGCAGCGCCTGCTTGCCGACGATGTCTTTGACGACGCGCTTCGCCGGATCGGGGTTGAACAACAGATCGACGCCGGTGCACGAGCCCGACGGTTGATACGCGATCTGATAGGGCGGTTGGTTGAGCGCGAGGATCGGCGCGACCGTCGCGAGGAACGGTTGGACGGCCGTCGAGCCCGACACCACGATCGTGTTGCGCGTGCCGGGATCGACGCACGGCGTGGCCGCGGGAGGCGGCGCATCGACATTCGAAGCGACGCCTGCATCCGGTGCCGGTGGATCGAGCGCGGCGGGGGTCGAGCCACTGCCACACACGCCGGCACGCGCGCAGTTGTCGAACTGATCGCACTCCGCCGTGCTGCACTGATTCGCGAAGTCCGCCGGCGTCGATGCCGAGCCGAAGAAGCAGCCTTCGGGCCCGAGGTTCGACGCGACGCACAGGTTGTTCACGCAGTACGGATGACCGCCGAAGTGCTCGCAGTCCGAGTCCGTCTGGCACTGCTGCTTGTCGCTATCGAGCAACGCACTACACGCCGCCGCACACAACCCGAGCAACAGGGCGCAGCTACCGAGGTGATACCAACGAATTTGGGCCTTCATCAGAATGTCCCCGCGAATTGGAAGCCGTTCGGCGTGATGCGCGCCTGGACCTCGTGGCCTTCTTTGTCTTTGTGCTTCGTGAGCGTGAAGTACAACGCCACGCCACCCGTGATGATCGCGACGGCACCGGCGATGTCGCCGATCGCGGCGAACGTGGTCACGCGCGTCGACTTCGAATCGAGCGACGATTGCGATGCCGGGAACGAGTTGCGCTCGTCGGACAAGCTGCGCGATTCGATGTAGCCGGCAACGCCGAAGCCGATGCCGACGACACCGACGACACCCGCGGTGATCCACAGCGGCTTCGACAGATCGCGCGATTCGTGCGGCTGGCCGGGCTGACCGTTCGGTTGCAGCGCACCGCCCGTCGGCGGGAAGTCGATCGAGAGCTTCGAGGTTTCGCCGGCGGCGATATCGACGTAGCGAATCTCCGGCGAGTGACCTTCGTGCAGCGCGGTGATCTTGCGGCGACCGACCGAGACCGAGACCGCGGCCGCGATCGGCGTCTTGCCGACGAGCTCGTCATCGACCGTGACCTCCGACTGCGGCAGGTTCGTGGTGACGGCGAGCTTACCGACGCGCGTCTTCAGCGTCTTGATCGCGCCTTCGACCTCGGCCTTGTGCGACGGTGAATCGCCACTCTCCGCCAAGTAGCGTTCGAACGCGTCGAGCGCGAGCGCGTAGTTCTGCAGTTGGTAATACGTCTGCCCCAGGTTGTAGAGCACGGCCGAGTTCGGGGCGATCTCGTACGCGCGCCGGAACTCGACGAGCGCCGCGCGGTAATCCGCTTCGCCGTACAAGGACACGCCGCGATCGAAGTGATCGCTCGCTTGCTTCGTCGGCGAATCATCGGCGTTGGCGCGCGTCGGCGCCAGCGTCGCCACCACCAGGGCAACAGCTAACAATAGTCTCTGCATGGCTTACTTCCCGTAAGGGTTCGTCGTGTCGATCTGGTGATGCGGCTTCGAACCACCGTTCGGATCTACTTCCGTCGGCGATTTTTGCGGCGGCGGGGGAGGCGGCGTGACCTTGACCTCCGGTTGCGGAGGCGGCGTGGTCTCGACCGGAGGCGGTGGCTGCGCGACGTGCTGCGCTTGCGGATGCTGCTTCGCCTGCGCGACCGGTTGCGGGCGAGCGACTTGGACCTTGTCGAGTTGGACGTCGAGGTTGACCGCTTGATCGAACGACGCCGCGAGCGTGCGCGTGACGTGACCCGGGGCGCTGACCTTCACCTGGTGCATCGCGCCGTCGTTCTTGTAGCGACCCTTGAACGGGTTGCCGATCACTTGAGCGCCATCGATCTCGATCGAGGCAACCGCCGGTGACGCCTTGACCCGAACCTCGACGAGGTCGGTGTTCGCAGGGCCTGGCGATGGCGCCGGCGTATCGACCTTCGCGAGCGGCGCGGGCTGCGTGGTCTGCATCTGCTGCGCGGGTTGCTGCGCCGACGAGCCGACATCCGCGGTCGGTTGCGTGGCCGGCGAATGCGACTTCGAATACAACACGCCGCCGAGCAACACCCCGACCACCATCACGGCGGGGAGCGCGATCAGCTTCACCTTCGACGATCCGGTCTTCGCCGGCATCGCGGGATAGACCTGGCTCGGCGCGCTGACGACCGCGGGCGGAGGTGCAGGTTGTGGTGCTTGGAACGCGTCGAGCGTGCCGACGGGACGCTGCGCCGAGATGTTCGACTTGCTCGGCTTCGAATAGCCGCTCGACGAGTAGCCGGGATTCGATCCGACCACGGGTTGTTCGGCGGAGACCGGCGTGCGGCCGTCGGCCGGGGAGTACGAGACGTCGATGATCGGGAGATCGTCGTCCTCGTTCGTGTTACCTGCACGCGCCTTCGCGACGTACGACTCGATCATCGACGACGTGCGTGCGCGATCGTCGTGGAACAGCTCGCGCAGCTTCGATCCGAGATCGCGCGACGTGATCGGGCGACCGAGCGTGACGAGATACGCCTCGAGATCGACCTGCAGCGCGCCGGCCGAGTGATAACGATCGGCGCGATCCGGTGCGAGCGCACGCGCGCAGATGTCGTCGAGCTCCGGCGGCACGTCCGGCTTCACCGACGACGCGCGCGGCGGCGTGATCTTCGCGATCAAGTCGCCGAGGATCTGATGCTCGGTCTGGCCCTGGCGCAACGGCTTGCCGGTCAGCGCTTCCCACAACATCACGCCGACACCGAACACGTCGGCGCGCGCATCGACACGCTCACCACGCGCCTGCTCCGGCGCCATGTAGCCGAGCTTGCCCTTCAGGACACCGGCGCGCGTCTCGTTCGCGGACTCGATCGTCTTCGCGATACCGAAGTCGAGCAGCTTCACCTGACCTTCGAACGTGATGAACACGTTCTGCGGCGACACGTCGCGGTGGACGATGCCGAGCGGCGTGCCGTCGAAATCGGCGAACGTGTGCGCGTATTCGAGCCCCGCGAGCACGTCGCACAGGACCCGCAGCTGGAGCGTCAGGTCGAGCGGGTTGTTCACATGACGGGCACGGCGGCGCATGCGCTCGAGGCCGCGGCCATCGAGGTAGTCCATCGCCATGTAATAGCGATCACCGTCATTACCGACTTCGTTCGTCTGGACGATGTTCGAGTGATTGAGGCGCGCCGCGAGACGCGCTTCTTCGAGGAACATCTGAAGGAATGCCGGTTCCTCGACGAGCTCGGGCTTGAGCTCTTTGACGACCAACAGCTTCGAGAACCCCGACGGCCCCTGAAGCATCGCCAGATAAACGATCCCCATACCGCCTCGCGCGATCTCCGCGATAAGCCGGTATTTCCCCAGGGTTCTAGGAGACTCCCCGTACATCAATGAATAAGGGTCGAGGGCGGGGGTTACGAACCAACGTCACCTGTGTGACAGACTTACGACAAAACCGCTAAGAGGGTTTCGGCCAACGTAACCGCGCCAAATAAAACGAATCCCACGATGGCTCCAACGGACCCTGGACGTCTCTCCAGTGAAAAAGATTTTCCCACCGGGTCCGGATGGTTGGTGATCGCAACGATCGGCTCGGTCGGGATCGACTTCTCGGCGGTCAGGTCATCGAACACGATCGGCACCGACTGACCGGTGCCTTCGGCGATCACGGTCGGGATCGCGTTCGCCGGATCGACGATCTCGATCTCGGGGGTGAGCGTCACCGTCTTCGCACGCGCGTGCTTCTGCAAGCCGAGCAGTTGCTCTGGAGTCATCTTGCAGGTGGGACGCTCTTCGGAATTGGAACGGATAGTGGGCACGAGAAAACGGTAACGCGATCACGCGATCGTCGACGGAACCTTATGGAGTCCTCACGATGCGCTCCCACGCGATCTGCGACGGAAATCTAGCTCTTTGTCGATCGCGTGATGGGCGCGCTTACGAATCGCGATCGAAGGGCTACAGTGCGTACATGGAGCCGTCGTTGATCGCATCGCAGTTGCGCGAGATCGCGATCTACTTCGACCTCGACGGCGATCGCCATCGCGCGCTGGCCTACGATCGCGCGGCGAAGTCGGTCGAGGCGGCGACCGGGATCCAGAAATTGATCGACGAAGGCCGGCTCGAGGAGCTGCCGGCGATCGGTCCGTCGATCGCGCGTACGATCGGTGACCTCGCGCGGCGCGGATCGGCGACCGTGCTCGACAACTTGCGCGCGAAGTGGCCGATGGTGATCGTCGAGCTCGCGCAGTTGCCGTACGTCGGTGTGATCAAGGCGCGCAAGATCCACCAGGCGATCGCGCCGGCGGATCTCGATGCCGTCGCGGCGGCGTGTCGCGCGGGCGCGTTGCGCGCGATCAAAGGGTTCGGCGAGACCAGCGAAGCGAAGATCCTCGCCGCGATCGAGGAACGCCGGCATCGCGGCAATCGCGCGCTGCACATGGATGCCGAGGAGCACGCGATCTCGATCGCCGCACATCTGCGTGCGGATCCGGCGGCACTACAGGTCGAGATCGCGGGGCCCGTGCGGCGGTGGATCGAGATCGTCGAACACCTCGCGTTCGCGGTCGCCACCGAGCATGCAGATGCGATCGTCGAGCGGTTTCGCAGCTACGCGCTGATCACCGGCGTCGAGCGAGGCGAGGACCACGTCACCGCGCGGCTCGCCGATGGCATGCGTTGCGAGATGTACCTCGCGCCTCCCGCACGGTTCGGGTGGGCGGTGATCCGCGCGACCGGATCGCCGGAGCACGTCGAGCTGTTACGCGCGCGCGGCGCCGATGTGATCGAAGGCGACGAACGCGAGGTCTACGCGAAGCTCGGCGTCCCGTATTGCCCACCGGAAGTTCGAGATGGCACCGACGAGCTCGGCCGCGATTGGTCGCACCTGGTCGAGTTGAAGGATCTGACGACGGCCTCGCACTGCCACACCACGTACAGCGACGGTCGCCACACGATCCTCGAGATGGCGAATGCCGCACACGCACGCGGCTTCCAGGCGATCACGATCACCGATCACTCGGCGGCCGCTTCGTATGCAGGTGGGCTCGATGCCACGCGCCTGCGCGAGCAACAGATCGAGCTCCGCGCGACCGAAGCGCCGGTGCGCCTGCTGCACGGTACCGAGGCGGACATCCTGTCCGACGGCACGATCGATGTTCCGGCGGAGATGATCCCCGAGCTCGATCTCGTGATCGCGAGCGTCCATCAACGCTTCAAGCTCGACGAGGACGCGGCGACCGCACGGTTGGTCAACGCGATGCGCCAGCCGTTCTTCAAGATCTGGGGCCACGCGCTCGGGCGGCTCGTGTTGAAGCGCGATCCGATCAAAGTGCGGATCACCGACGTGTTCGATGCGATCGCGGAATCACGTGCGGCGATCGAGATCAACGGTGATCCGCATCGCCTCGATCTCGATCCGATCAACGCCCGCGCGGCCGCCGAACGGGGCATCAAGTTCATGCTGTCCACCGACGCCCACTCCACGGGGAACCTCGAGTTCGCGCGCTGGGCCGTCGCACTCGCTCGCCGTGCCCGGATCGGGAAGAATCAGGTCCTAAATACGTTACCTGTGGAAGAGCTGGCCGCCGCCATCAAACCCACCTGATCTATACTGAGCCTCCTTGCAACTCCCGCAGTTGACCGAGCAGTACATCGCCAAAAAGCTCCTCGGAGCTGGCGCGATGGGCGAGGTCTATCTGATCGAAAACCTCGCCGCGAAACGGCTCGAGGCGTTGAAGGTCCTGAAGAAGATCGAGGACAAGGACGAACGCGAGCAAGCGCAGGCGCGGTTCCGTCGCGAGGTCCGTGCGGGCCATCGGCTGTCGCACCAGAACATCGTCCCGACCTACGACTCCGGAATGCTGCCGGACGACCGGCTGTACCTGACGATGGAATACGTCGAGGGGCCGTCGTTGTCTGCGTTGCTCCATGCGCGCGGCCCGCTGCCGATCGCGATGACGCTCGGGATCCTCGCCGAGATCGCCGACGCGCTCCATCACGCGCATCTCGCCGGTGTCGTGCATCGCGATCTCAAGCCGCACAACTTGATGCTCGCGGATCATCCCGACGGGAAGATCGTCAAGATGCTCGACTTCGGCATGGCGAAGATCCTGTTCGGCGATCTCAAGGAGAGCATGATCGTCTCGCGCACGGGCGCCGTGTTCGGGACGCCGCAGTACATGTCGCCGGAGCAATGCCAGGGCAAGCCGCCGGATCCGCGCAGCGATATCTACGCCGTCGGGTGCATCGCGTTCGAGCTGCTGGTCGGCGAGCCGCCGTTCAAGGGCATGATCGCGCCGTTGTTCGCGGCGCACATCAAGAAGCCGCCGCGCGTGCCGAGCGAGGTCGATCCGGATGCCGGCATCCCGAAAGCGCTCGACGAGATCGTGCTGTGCTGTTTGCAAAAGCCGGCCGAGCTGCGGTTTCAAAACGGCGCGGCGTTGTGCGCTGCGATCCAATCGGTTCCAGGCTATCGGCCGTTGCGCTCGCCGAAGCCGATCGGGATGCCGTCTGCGTCGATGAGTCTGCCGAAGGGGTAATCAAGCAATGCCGGAGCAACTGTCGTTCGATCTCAAGCAACTGGTTCGCGTGTGTCTCAACGATCCGGATCTGCGCGCGGAAATCTTCGCGGCGATCGATGCAGGTCCACTGCCGGTGCGCACGCCGGTCGCGACGGTGAAGGACGGCGAAACCACGTTCTCGGCGATCATCAAGGTCAACCGCGAGAAGTCGCCCGGTGAAGACGGCTTCGTCTCGCGCGACAACCTCGGCTGGTTGACGGCGCGGCTCTCCGAAGTGGTGAGCAGCGCGCCGGACGCGTCGACGATGTCGGCGGATCAGGTCGCGAGCCAGATGGGCATCACGACGGACGAGCTACTCAAGAAGAAGTGATCACGGTTTCGGCGCTGGCGCCGGCGCCGCCGCTTCCGCCGGCTTCGCGAAGAAGTCCGGCTTGACCGTGCGATTGAGCTCGACCTTATCGATCGTCAGGCTCGTCGCCCGACCACTCGTCGTCGAGTTGCGCTTGAACGCGACCTTGATCCCGTTCGTGTCGCGATAATCGCCGAAGTCATCCGTCTCGGTCTGACCCGAGTCCGAGTACGTCATCCGCGTGATCAGCTTCGTCTTCTTGTCGATGAAGATGGTCACCGCGAGCTTGAACGGCGACTGCAGCTGCACGACCGTCTGATCCTTGCCGTCGATCTTGTCGTCGGCGAGCGGCGTCAGCTTCGCGGCCGGGTCATTCGCCTTCACGAGGATCAGCTCCGCCTCGCGCCACTGCTCGAACTGCGCCGCGGCCATATCGTTGCCTTGGAGATCCATCATCGTCGGCGCGTTGTTCTGGCCCGGCGCCGATTCCCAACCCTTATCGCCGTCGACCACGACCGTCACCATCATCTTCTTCGCGATGTTCGCGTCGATCCGCATCTTGTCCGGCAACACGAACTCGCGCGAGATCTCGACGGGGAACGTCTGCCCTTGGATCACCGTGGTGCCGGTCGCGAGCATGTGCAGCTCCTTGATCGCGGTCACCTTCGCGCCGCCCTTGACCTTCAACGCATCGGCGAGCGCTTGCTTCGCCGCGGCCAATGCCTGAGGACCTTGGAGCGGCGCCGGCGCTTCTTCCTTCACGTCGCTGAGCGGATCCGTGAACGCGACCTTCTCGTAGCGCCAGCCTTCCTTCTTCAGCTGCGGCTCGAGATCCTTCGCGTCGCCGACCCACACGAGCACGTAGTTACGTGTATCGAGGATCTCCGCCGCCGCACGCTTCGCCGCATCCGCATCGACCTTGCCGACTTGGACCGGGTACTGCGTCAGATATTCGGTGCCGAAGTTGTGCAGCTCCGCACCGACGAGCGCCGAGCCGAAATCGTTCGCCGATTGGAACCGCAGCGCGTAGCCGCCCGCGATGTTCGCGACCGCGGCTTGGACTTCATCCGCCGTCGGACCTTCCTTCTGCATCTTGCCGAGCTCGCCGAGCAGGAGCTTCGTGGTCGCGAGCGCTTCGCTGTTGCGCGTGAACGTCTGGGCGACGAACGAGCCCTTGTCGAGGTTGCGGTCGAACGCACTCGAGGCGCCGTACGTCTTGCCACCTTGGACGCGCACGGTCTTCATCAGGCGCGAGCCGAACGTGCCGCCGCCGAGCGCGTAGTTCCACACGAGCGTGTCGAAGAACCGGGCGTCGTCGTGTTTGATGCCGTACTGGGCGATCCGGATATGGGTTTGGGTCTGGCCCGGTTTGTCGACGAGACGAATCCGAATTCCGGACAGCGTCGGGTCCTTGAACGTCGGCACCGGCGGCAGGTCTTGCTTCTTCCAGCCACCGAACGCGCGCTCGATCTCGCCTTTGATCGCCTTGTCATCGACATCGCCGGCAACGACGAGGATCGCGTTGTTCGGCACGTACCAGGTCTTCGCCCACTGCACGAGCTCGTCGCGCTTGAGCGCGTTGATCGTGGCTTCGCTGTTGACCCAACCGCGCACGTGCTCCGGTCCCCACAAGAGGTTCTGGACGTGCGCGCTCGCGAGCTGCTCCGCGTTATCGAGCCGGCCGCGAACCGACAGGACCATGTTGTCCTTGACCTTCGACAGCTCGGCGTCGGGGAACGTCGATTGCGTGATCATCTCGGGCACGAGATCGAGGCAGGTGTTGCGGTTGCGAGTGAGCACGCTGCACGTCACGAGCGTGGCTTCGAACGTGGAGTCCGCGCCGATCGTTCCGCCGACGAAGTCGATCGCCTTCGCGAGACCGATCGCGTCGTGCTTCTTCGTCCCTTTGACGAGCATGTCCGCGGTCGCTTCCGACACGCCGAGGCGTGCGCGGGGCTCGGCGTTCCGGCCGGCCTTCATCGCGAGCGCGAAGCTCACCGTCGGCAAGCGGTCATTCTTGACGACGTAGACCTGGAGGCCGTTCGCGAGCTTGAAGTCCGTGACGGGGGGCAGCGCCAGCGCGGTGGGCGCAGGCGCGGGCGGTGCCGAGATCAGGTCCGTGCGACCGGTCCACGCGTCTTTATCGACGGGCTTCGCGGGGCCGGTCGGCTTCGCGGTGTGTGCGGTGCCGTCGGTCGGCAAGGTCGCGACCTCGACGGGCGCGGGCTTGGGACCGCATGCAATGATCGACGCGAGAAGAACGAGGCGCTTCATTTCGCGTCTCCTTTCTTGGGAGCAATCGGCGCGCCCTTGTTGTCTTGGGTCGGCGCGGGCGGAGCTTTCGGAGGCGGTGGTGGTGCCGCGGCAGGCGGCGGGATCACGACGACGGTCGATTTGTCGACGGTGAGGTACTGCTTCACGACGCGTTGCACGTCCGCAGCCGACACCTTCTCGACGTTGTCGACATCGTGCAGGAACGAGCTCGGATCGCCGGTGTTGATCCACGAGCGACCGATCGCTTCGGCGAGGCCCTGCGCGTGCTCGAGCGAAAACACGAAGCCCGATTGGACTTGGTTCTTCGCCTTGCGGAGCTCGTCTGCCGTGGGGCCGGTCTTTCCGAGCTTGGTCACTTCGTCGAAGATCGCGGCTTCGACCGGCGCTGCGGCCGCGGGATCGAGATACACGCCGACGCCGAGCAACATGCCCGGATCCTCGTGAACGAGCGCTTCCATCGCACCTTGCAACGCGATCGGATGCTTCGTCTTCGGATCGGGAGACTTCAACCGGACTTGGAGCCGCGACGAATCGCCGGCGCCGAGGATGATCGACGCGACTTGCAGCGCATAGATGTCCTTGTCCTTCGCCGTCGGCAGGTGCCAGCCGACCAGCGACAAGCCGACCTGGCCCGGCGCGACGACTTCACGGCGCTGCTTGTCCTGCGGTGGTTCCTGCGCCGATGCCGACGGACGCGGCGGATCGCCGGCTTTCGCGATCTTGCCGAACCACTTCTCCGCGCTTGCCTTGACGGCGGCGGGCGTGGTCTTGCCGACGACGACGAGCATCGCGTTGTTCGGCTGGTAGTACGTATCGTAGAACTTCTTCAGATCCTCCGGCGTGGTCGCATCGAGATCCTTGATCGTGCCGCCGGCCGTCCACGCGTACGGATGCTTCGAATACGCGATCTCGAGGAACCGCAAGAGGCCCTTCTGGATCGGCGAGTTCTCCTGCTGGCGAATCTCTTCTTCGACGACCTGCTTCTCGCCATCGACCATGTCCTTGCGGAACATCAGGTGGCGCATCCGCTCCGCTTCGAGCTGGAGCGCGAAGTCCATGTACTCCGACGGGATCGTATTGATGTAGTGGGTGGCGTCTTCGTCGGTCTGTGCGTTCACGTAGCCGCCGACGCCATTCAACATCTGCGCATGTGCTTCGGGCCGGACGTGATCCGTGCCCTTGAACATCATGTGCTCGAACATGTGTGCCGAACCGCGGCGATCGCGCGGCTCGTCTTTACTGCCCACGTGGTACCAGAGCTGGACCGCGACCACGGGTGCGGTATCCATCTCGAGAACGGCAACTTGGAGGCCGTTGGGTAGGGCAAAGGTCTCGACCGTGGGTAGGTGAACGATCGGCTTTGGGTCTGGCGCAGCCACCACTGGTGGCGCCAGCAGAGCCAGCAAGAAAACAAGTCCCAGACGTTTCATGGCGTTGGGACAGTAGCGAACTCTGTTTTGGATGCCAGGACTTGGACCACAACTCGCGGTTATCTAGAAAAACACCCACTGTTCACCGATAACGGAATTATCTGTGTTGACTGGAAACGCCCTCCGCGTCAGAGTGGCCTCCAGATTCGTAGGAGTAGTCCGTGGCGAGAACCGCAGTAGCAGCATCATCCGAGGAAGGGCGTAGCAGCATGATCGATGTCACCGGCGTCAAAGTCTTTTCGGCAACTAAGGCGAAAGAGCGCGAGCTCTTGGGTGAATTGATCACCGATTGGATTCGCAGCCACCCCGAGCACGAGATCGTCGACAAGATCGTCACGCAGAGCTCGGACTCCGAGTTCCACTGCCTGACCATCACGTTGTTTTTCAAGCACAACGCGAAGGCTTGATCCACCTAGGTGGATCGGGTACTAACCACCTCCCCCATGGAGAGCACTTCGTTTGGTCGGCCCGTAGAGGTCGAAGTCCGCGACAGCCTCGAGAAGGCGATGAAGATCCTCAAGCAGAAGATGTCCAAAGAGGGCATCCTGCAGGAGCTCAAGCGTCGCCGGTTCTACGAGAAGCCGTCGGTGAAGAAGAAGCGGAAGACGCGCGAAGCTCGCAAGCGGCTGCGTCGTGAGATGAAGCGTCGGGTCATGCCGGCGCCGACTCGCTAGTTTCGCTTTTGGCTGATTGGGTCGAGATCATCGTCCCGGTGGGTGCGGCGGACGTCGATGACGTTGCTGCGCTGATCGCTTCGGACGTGGGGGCCGCCAGCGCTGGGACCGAACAGCGTGGCGACGAGATCGTGTTTTGGGTCGATGCGGCGAATGTTGCGTCGGCCCTGGCCGAGACGCGTGATGCCGTGGCTCGCTGGGCCGCCGGTGGAGCCGCGTTGGATCCGGCGCGCGTGCGCACGGCGACGGCGATACCCGAAGTCGAGTGGCGCGATGCCTGGAAGAAGTACTTCAAGGTCACGCGGCTGACCCGGCAGTTCGTGGTCGTGCCGAGCTGGGAGCCGTACACGCCGGCCGAGGGCGAGATCACGATCGATCTCGATCCGGGGATGGCGTTCGGGACCGGAACGCACGCGAGCACGCAACTCGTCCTCGAAGAAATGCAGGTGCTCGCGGACGCGGGCGTGACTCCGGATCGCATCCTCGATGTCGGGTGTGGGTCGGGTATCTTGTCGATCGCGGCGGCGAAGCGGTGGCCGGGTACGCACGTGATCGCGATCGATAACGATCCGATCGCGGTGACGGCGACGGCCGAGAATGCGCAGATCAACAACGTCGCGATCGGTGCGGCGATCACGCCGCTCGGCGAGATCGCGGGGACGTTTCCGATCGTGCTCGCGAATATCCAAGCGCACGTGCTGCGCGAGCTCAAGGCAGCGCTCGTCGAGAAGACGGCCGGGACGATCATCCTCTCGGGCTTACTGACGCCGCAAGCACAGCCGCTCGCCGACGAGTTTGTCGCGGCCGGCCTGAAACTGATCCGCGTGCGGCCGAGCTCGTTGGACCCGCAGTGGTCCACCGCCGTCCTGTCGCGATGAGGATCTTCGTCGAGAGCCTCCGCGCAGGTGAGCTGACGATCACCGGCGACGAGCATCATTATCTCGGCCGCGTTCGGCGCGTCCGGATCGGCGATGCGGTCGAGCTCGTCGACGGTGCGGGCAATCGCGCGAATGGCGTTATCACGGGCATGACGGACGGTTCGACGACGTTCACGGTCGGCGAGGCCGAGCAGGTCGTCGAAGCGCCGCCCTGGATTCGCGTCTTGCTCCCGCTGATCAAGGGCGATCGGATGGACACCGCGATCGAGAAGCTCGTCGAGGTCGGCGCGTCGGAGCTGATCGTGTGGCAGGCCGAGCATTCGATCGTTCGGCTCGATGCGAAGAAGGTCGAAGCACGCGTCGCGCACTACCAAGGGGTCGCCGAAGCGGCGGCGCGGCAGTGCGGGCGGGCGCGCGTGCCGATGGTGACCTACGCGCCGACGCTCCAGGCGCTGTTGCGCGGCCTACCGGCCGGAGAGCGGTTCATGCTGGATCCGACCGCGGGTCCCGCCGAGGTCCATGCCGCGGAGGTCACGCTGATCAGCGGCCCCGAGGGCGGGTTCGGCTGGCTCGAGATCGAACAGCTCGTGACTGCTGGTTTTGTCGGGTTCGGGCTCGGCCCACGCGTGCTCCGGGCGGAGACGGCGCCGGTGGTCGCGACCGCGCTGATTCGCTCCCGAACCGGGTCGTAAGCACACATATTTGCGCCAGGTTACGCCCGCCGCGTATAACCGGTGGGATGTCCGACGAGGCTGCGACGGCCGAAGAAGTGCCCGTGCTGGAGCGCGTGCAGCGTCCGAGCAAGCGCGAGGCGGCGTCGGTCTATGTCGTCGGGTTCTGGAAGCGGTTCGTGGCGGCGGCGGTCGATCTCGCGATCGTGCTTCCGTGCGCGCTGATCGTCACGTTCATCGCGTCGAAGATCGCGCACATCCATCTGCCGCCGTCGAACCTGCATCTGTTCGATATCGATCTGTGGATCGATCTCGTGCTCGCGAAAGATCCGGCGCTGATCATGACGATCGTGTTGTTCGTCGCGATCGGGCTCGTCTACTTGCTCGTCTTCCAGATCACGCGCGGCCGCACGTTCGGCATGCAGCTGATGAAGATGAAGGTCATCGACGTCTACGGCGACCCTCCGTCGCCGGCGCGCGCGGCGGCACGGTGTGCGGGGTATCTCGCGAGCGCGTTGACGTTGTTCCTCGGCTTTCTGTGGATCGGCTTCGATAGCGAGAAGCGAGGCCTCCACGACTGGATCGCCGGCACCTACGTGATCCGGGCCTGAATGCCGAGTCGCCTCAGCTCTCTGCTCGTCCGCGACGGTCTCGTCGGTGTGAAGCGCATGGAGAAGGCGTTTCAGCGGCAGGTCATCTACGGTGGCAGCCTCGACACGATCCTGCTCGAGATGAACCTCGTGCCGGAAGAACGGCTGACCCAGTACCTCGCGCTCGCCTCGGGCTTGCCGCCAGCGAAGCGCGATGAAGCGCAGCGGATCCAAGTCGGCGCACTCGGGCTCGTCGATGCCGATATCTCGCAGCAGTTTCGCGCGGTGCCGCTCGGCCTCGATGGCGAGGCGCTGCGCGTGCTCGTGTGCTCGCCGCTCGAGATCGACGAGCTCGAAGATCTCGCGGACCTCCTCGATCGGCCACTCCAGCCGCTGATCACGCCCGAATATCGGTGGCACCTCGCGCACGCGCACGCGTATGGCATCGAGCCGCCGGCGCGGTTCACCACGCTCGCGCGCACGCTCGAGATCGAGACGGCGCCGCCTTCGGTCGGTCGCGCGAAGAGCGTGATCGTCGAGACGCAGCCGGTGCCGTCGGCGTTGCGTGCGCCGGCGAATGCGGCGGGGCCGCTGCCGGTGCCCGAAGCGATCGGCGCGAGTGATCAGACGATGAAGGTCGGCCACGTGACGCCGGGCCCTGGGAAAAAGCGCGCGACGTTGCCGGGGATGAACGCGGTCAAGCAGGTGACCGGTCCACCGCCGTTCGCGGCGAAGCGCGATGGTGTTCCCGAGGAGCCGTTCGTGGCGCCGCAGGTCACGTTCGCGCCGACGGCACCGCTGGTCGTGCCGCCGAGCGATCCGGTGCGCCAACCCGCGCGCGCCGAAGCGAAGAAGCGGCCGTCGCAGCCGATCGAGACGGTCGGGCGTGATTCGCCGCTCGCGATCGTGCGCGCGCGCGAGTTGCTCGCGACCGCCGAAGATCGCGATAGCGTGTTCCTCACGCTGCTTCGTGCGGCGCGGTCGAAGGCGCGGTACGCGGCGCTCCTGACGGTGCAGGGCGGGGCGGCGATCGGTCGCGTCGCGCTTGCCGAAACCGGCATCGACATCGGTGCGATCGCGAATGTCCTGATCCCGCTCGATACGGTCTCGCCGTTTCGCAGCGTCGTGAACAATCAGCAGCCGCACATCGGCGTGCTGAAGTCAGACGACCCGGCGATCGATGCGATGGTGATCCGCCTCGGTGGCACGATGCCGCCGAGTGCGCTGATCCTGCCGATCGTGTTGCGCGATCGCGTGGTGGCGATCGTCGTCGCGCATCGCGTGCATTCGGATCTGAAGCTCGTCGATGTCGCTGAGCTGCTGCCGCTCGGTGCCGCCGCGGCCGATGCGCTTGGCCGGCTGATCGTGAAGCACAAGGCCGCGGGCTATCGCACGGCCGATCAAGCGGTGCCTTCGATCCCGATCGATCCGAACGATATCGATACGAAGAAGGTCGTGCGCGTCGAGGAATCCGAATGGACGGCGCCGCCGCCGCGGATCGCGCAAGAGCATCCGCTGCCGTCGTTTGACGAAGACACGGATGCCGAGATCGCGATCACGACCGAGCCGCCGAAGCCGATCGAGGACGTGCTCGACGCGATCGAATCGGCGCGCGAAGGCGATGCCGAAGAAGCGATCAGCGATGCGGTCGAGCGCGCGGCGGAAGCGCTCGGCTCGTTGATGCGCCGGTTCCCGGGCAAGCTGCGCGTCGATCGGTTCTCGGTCACCGGTCGCGCGCTGCGCGCGTCGCAATACGGTGGGCTCCTCGAGCTCGTCGTGCGGCTCGGCTCCGTCGCCTCGGAGCTGTTGATCGACAAGATGAGTGCGCCGCAGCGCGATGTCCGGTTCTTCGCCACGATTTGTGCTGCCGAGCTCCGGCCCCGCAGCGCAGTGTTCGCGCTCGTCGAGCGGCTCTTCGATCAGGACTACGGCGTGCGCGCGGCCGCGATCGAGGCGCTCTCGGGCTACCCACTTCAAGATCTACAGCAAGCGCTCGCGCGTGTTCGCCGCGCCGTCCACTCCACGGATCCGGAAGTCGTCGCGGCGTCGACGGCGGCCATCGTGGCGCTCGGTGACATCGAGGCGATCGGCGACCTGATCGGTGCGATCGAGCGCGCGGATCGCGCCGGTGATCACATTCGCAAGGCGCTGGTCTCGCTGACCGCGCAGGACTTCGGTCCGTCCGAGAAGAAGTGGCGCAAGTGGTACGAGGGTGCGCGCAAGCGGCATCGCATCGAGTGGCTGATCGAGGGCCTTTCGCACAAGGACGATCCGATCCGCGAAGCGTCGATCCAAGATCTCCGCCGGCTCACCGGCGAGTACTTCGGCTACCACCACGATCTGCCGCGCAAAGATCGCGATGTCGCGGCGGAGCGCTGGGCCTCGTGGTGGCGCGAGTCCGGGATGCGGCGCTTCGTGCTTCCGAAGGAAGACGAACGGCAGCGTCCGACAGCTACGTTGCCGGCCCGCGACAAGTAGCGCCAGGTAGCGCTCGCGCGAGCAACCGTCGCGGTGTCGCGAGCGCGGCGCGAGCAACCGCAGGCCACGTGGCTCCCGCTCGCACGCGGGGCATCCCCCGGCGCTCGCGGCGCGCCCAGTTCGCTCCGATGCTCGCGGTCGGCCGTCGGCTCCGCGGCTGCGCTGCGTAGCCTCTTTCGGCCGACCGCTCGCAGGAGTGAACTGCTCGACGACGCACCCGCCTTTGGGGACACCCCGCGCGCGAACGGCCACGTGGCAGCGGTTGCATTCGCGCCGCGCGCGCGACGCCGTGACGGTTGCTGCGCGCTCGCGCTCGGCCTTCGGCCGCCCAGATCGAGCGCGCGTGGATCGATACGAACGACCGCCGCTTTCGCTTCGATTCAAGCGAAGTTGTCTCGAGCTCGCACCTTGCAGTCTTCGATTGCGCGATCGAAAGTGGGGTCATGCATTTGGCCGGTTGGATCGTCACGGGGTTCGTCGTCGTGTTCTGTGCGATGGACGCGGTGATGAAGATCGTGGGCGCGAGGCCCGCGGTCGAAGCCACGACGAAGCTCGGCTTCAGCGAACGCTCGATCCCACCGATCGGATTCGTACTGTTGATCGCGACCGCGCTTTATGGTGTGCCGCAAACCACGATCATCGGCGCGTTGAGCCTGACGGCGTATCTCGGCGGTGCGACCGCCGCGATGGTCCGTGTTGGCCAACCGTGGCCGTTTCCGATCGTGACAGGCTTGATGGTGTGGGCCGGCGTGCTGTTGCGCATGCCGGCGCTCTTCGATCTGATCCGGCCGTAGTTAGTGCCAACGCGGACGGCGTGGCGTCGGCGGACCACCGATGTTCGACTGCGCCGGATAACTGAAGTCCGCCTCGATCTGCTGGACCATGCCCGTCGCCGGCGCGGCGATGCGATGGCAATCCGGCGGTAGCTCGATCAATCGCCGCTCCGCATACGCGTGCGCGATCCGATCCCAATCCGGCGGCTCGAAGTGCGCCGCCACGAAGTGCTCGTAGCGCGTGACCTCGCGATGGCGCGGCTCGAGGTGACACTCGTCGTGCCACACGATGTTCTGCGCCTCGATCATGTGCACGTTGGTCTCGCGCGCGACCGTCACGTCGAATGGATCCGGAACGTTCGGCTCCTGCGAGCTGACTTGCTCCGCGTGCGACGCGCACATGTAATCGTGATCGTCGACCGACGCCTTCACCGTCGGCGGCAGCCACGGCTTGATCTTCGTCGAGTAGATCGCCTCGTCCGCATCCGGATCGGCCGCCGGTTCTGGAGCCTCGACGGCCGGCTTCACCGTCAAGCGCGGATCGCCCTCGAGCACGATCGTCGAGACGCATTCGACCGGCGTTCCTTCGTGCACCATCTGCACGCGAATATCGAGGCTGCTCACGTAGCGAGCGCCGTGTTGCTCCGCATAGTCGAGGAACTGCAGCACGAGCAGCGTTCCATTCACGCCATCGCGCTCGAACGCGAACGGCAACGCCGTGTGCGTCGTCTTGTGCGAGTACTCGCGCGCGAGCTTCGCATCCGTGATCTCGACAAGCTCGGTCTTGACCTGCAGCGGCTTGGTTGCCGACGGAATCTCTCCACCACAACCAACCAAGACCAACACCAGGCTGATCCGCATGCGTCGATTAACGCATGTTCGAGACCGGCTGGAACCTAAATCGTTCGCACGGACCGCGAGGCTCGCGCCTCAGTCGATGTCCCAGTCGACATCCGACATCGACGGGTCATCCCGAATATCCACGGCACGCGTCCGCTCATCCGTCGGCGGCGGACCGCGATGGCCACTACCGTTCCCCGGATGACCACCGTGCTTCCGCGGATGTCCCATGATCGAATCCATGTTCGACATCCGCGTCTCTTCCTGATCATCGAACCCGAGCGCCGCATTCGGCTCGGTGACCGCCCCGAGGAACTTGTCTCCCGGCAACGTGTTCAACGCATCGTCGATCACGCCATCATCGAGCAACCGCGCATCGACATTCCCGAGCCGCGTCGGCTGATCATCGAACGGCCCCGGCACCCGACCCGGACCCGGCGCCGACCGAACGGCCGCGGCGAGCTCGGCGTCGTTGACCGCGCGCGTCGACTCGCCCTCGAACGGCTTCGGTAGCGGCGCACGCTTGCGCGCCGAGGTCTGATTCGGTGCGGCTTGCGGCTTCTGCGCGGCGGGACGCATGCCCGGCGGCGGCGGCGGCGCTTGCGACGGCTTGCGAGGACGACGCGCTTGCGCCTGCGCGAGACCGACGACCACGGCGGGCTTCGCCGGGACATCCGGACGCTGCGCCGACATGCTCGGCGGCGGCGGCGCGGCCTCACCATCATCGAAGTCGAAGTCGTAGCCACGCGGCGCCGGCGGCGCACCGACGAACACCTGCGAGTCTTCGTCGGCCATACGACCGCCCTCATCGCGCAGCATGCGGAGGATGCGGGTACGTTCGCCGGCGGTTAGCTGATCGCGACGACCGTGACCGGTGTGCGTGTGATGTTGCGAGCCCGCACGACCACGCGCCGCGAACTCGCTGAGCGGGACCGGCGAATCGAGACGCGCCGGCTTCTTGCCACCACGACCGGGCGGCGGGGGCGGAGGCGGAGGCGCGTTGAGCTGATGGATGCCGGACTTATCGTTGCGGCCCGAGAGCGAGAAGATGCTCGTGGCCGAGCGCAGCCACTTGCGCGGACCACTGACCTCGCCACCCGTCGCCGACGACGGACGCTGCGGGATCGCCGGCGCACGCGTGGTGGTGACCATCGGCTCTTTGCCGGTGGAACCGCCGAGGATCTGCGCCGCCGCACGCGCCGGATCTTCCGGACACTCGCCGACGCGTTGGACGAGGCGACGCACGATGTCGTCGGTCTTGCCCATCTGGTGGTTGTGCGGGCGCTGGACGAAGTGGATGCCCATCTTCTCGAGCCACTGCACCGGCGGATCCGCACCGATCAGCACGAACGCGCCGTCGTTCGGATAACGCTTCTGTTGGCCGTCCGCGAGCGCGAGCGTGACCGAGTCCGGATCGAACTGCAGGACCTGCGAGCCGAGCTTCGCCTTGATCCGACCTTCCGCCGCATAGGCTTCGATCGTTTGCTTGTTCTTCGGCGCGGCGCGGTTAAAGCCCTTACCGCGATACGAGATCATCACGCGCGCGCCGGCATCCGACAGCGCCAGCGCCGCTTCGCACGCGGAGTCACCACCGCCGATGACGAGCACGTTCTTGCCGCGCCAATCATCCGGATCGTCGAGCAGGTTGAAGATCTTCGGCAGGTTCTCGCCGGGAACTTGCAGCGTACGCGGCTTACCGCGCGTGCCGATCGATAGCACCACGCGTTGCGCGCGATACGCGTTCACGGTGGTGCGCACGTCGAACGTCATGTCCGGCGACTTCTGGATCGCCTCGACCGACTCGCCCTGGTTGATCTTCATGCCGACGCGCTCGATCAGCTCCTGCCAGATCGGGATCAGCTGTTCCTTCGACGAATCGAACACCGGGAGCAACGACAGGTTTTGCGTGTCGTACGGCTCCGCCATCACGAGCTTGCCCTTCGGATAGCGCGCGATCGTGGAAGCGATCAGCTGCTCCTTCTCGAGCACCACGTACGACAAGCCGCGCTGGATACACGTGAGCGCCGCCGACAGACCACCGGGACCGGAGCCGACGATCGCGACATCGACCGCACCACCACCACGACCGAGCATGCCCGGTTGGAGGCCGGTCACCAGCATGTGCTCGACGACCGCGCGACCGAGGTTCGCCGCACTCTTCACGAGCGGCTTGCCCGCGACTTCACCGATCAGGTATTGGCCCGGCACTGCGGTCTGGAAGTTCTCGTCGATCTCCGGAACCTTCAGCGGCGGCGGCACACCACCTTCGGGGAACATGACGAGCGCTTCGGTCGGACACGCGAACATGCACTGCTCGCATTGGATGCAGTCTTCGAAGCGGAGCACGCGCGACTTGTTCGATACGAGATCGAGCACGTTCGTCGGGCACACCGCGACGCACGCATCGCAACCGGTGCAGCGATCGTCGTTGATGTCGTGGATCAGGATGCGAGGGCCAGCGACGGCGGCTGGCGACGCATGGGCGTGGTGACGCCGACGAGCGGACAACATCGTGAACACCACCATCAGCAAGATGGCGAAGCCCCCGAGTGCCAACGGGACAACCCAGGTCACGTTAATAAGATACCGCAGATCGCGGCGGGTTGTGCAGCGCTAACGCGCCGCGAAAAAGCCCTAGTTTTCGACGTTTGAGATCAGAAACGAGCGGACAGCCGTCATCAGCTCGTCCATGGACCGGCCGTCGACGGGTATCGGCTTCCCGATCGTCACGTCGACGCGCTTGCCCTTCTGCATCACTTTCGTGCCGCGTTTCAGGATGTCGATCGTGCCCTTCACCGCGACCGGCACGATCGGCGTCTGCGTGTCCATCGCGAGGTGAAAACCGCCCTTCTTCAACGGCCCGATTCGCCCATCGAGCGAACGCGTTCCTTCGGCAGCTAACCAGACGCTGACGCCACCCTTGATGAGGTCGGCCGCTTTGTCGATCGATTGAACGGCGCGCGCGTGATTCGCCCGATCGACCTCGATGAATTCTGCCGCGCGCAGGCCTTTGCCCCACACCGGAATCTCGAACAGCTCTTTCTTCGCCAACATCCGGATCGTCGGCGATGGCAGCGTCGCGTAGAGCATCGGGATGTCGAGATGGCTCTGATGGTTCGACATGTAGACGTACGCGCGACTCGTCGGCACGTTGTCTGCTCCCGTCGAATGGAGATCGACATCGAGGATCTCGACCACGCGCCGGCCGAACCACCGCGTGGCTTCGTCGACCTGCGAACGCTCGACGTGCCCGCGTACCATGTCGACGAGGATCGGCGTCGAGACGCGGGCCATCGCACCCATGACACGAAGAGAGTCGATCAGGCTCACGTTGTGCTCATCCTACTCCCAGGTGGGATAATCACGCGCGTCGGAACGCGAAACGTCGCGTGTTACATTCGCGTGGATGTCGCGTGCGCCGGCGGTGGTCGCCGCTTGCCTGCTGGTGGCGTTATTCGCCTCGCAGAGCCGTGCCGACACGGTCGATCAAAACGTCAAAGAGCTATCGACCTCGTCGAAGAGCTACAAGGTCCGGCTCGCCGCCGCGCTCGCCTTGTCGAAGAGTAAGGACGCGCGCGCGGTGCTCGCACTCGCCGATGCGCTCGATAAGGACGAGGACGCCACGGTTCGTCGCGTCGCCGCGCTCGCACTGCAAAAGACGATCGATCAGTCCACGCCGAACGATGCGCTCTCGCTCGCGATCGCCGCGCTCGAAAAAGCGTCGAGCACCGACGGTGATTCGCGCGTCCGCGAGACCGCGTCGAACGCGTTGCGCGCCGTCAGCATCTACAAGAAGGCCGCCGCGCATCCGGCACCGGTCGCGAAGGGCGACAAGGTGTTCGTCAACGTCGATGCCGCGATCGATCAATCGAACAAGGCGCCGACCGATGGCCTGCCGCGCGTCACCAGCATCGTGAAGAAGGGCGTCGAACGCACCGGCTATGCGACCGCGTGGGCCGCGGGTGGCCTGCCCACGAACAGCGAGCTCGCGTCGGCGAACACCCGCGCGTTCATCGTGGCGTCGACGGTCAAGAAGGTCGATATCTCGCGCGCCGGCCGCCAGACCCAGGTCGCGTGCACGGTCTCGATCCGCGTCGCGCCGTGGGCCGGCAAAGATGGCGGCGAGAAGTGGGAAGCGAACAAGGCCGCGTCGGCGAGCGGGTCCGCGAAGGCGATGACCGGCAACACCGATCGCGAGGTCGCAGGTGGCGTGCGCGATTGCTTGGAAGCGGTCAGCGAGGACGTGACCTCACGTCAGGTCGTGCCGTTCCTCAAGCACCTAGCGACCATGTGAATCGCTGTGCGGTGCGTCTTGGATCTTCTTTAGCGACTGGCTGTGCCGCAAGATCCAGATCGCGACCGCGAGCGCGATCGTCGTTGCGGCGAGTAGGCCGAGCTCGATCAACGTGTTGTGAAAGATCTCCGGATCGTGCTCGTTTTCCGTCGACGTCGCGGTGATCACGAGCATTCGGCGAATCGCCGCGATCGTGCCGATGATCAGGAACGGCTCGGCCACGAGCGTGTGAGACTTCAACGAGATCGCGACCGTGTACACGATCTCCATCGTCATCATGACGAGCAGCACGCTGTTGAGGATCTCGATCGCCTGATGCGCGATCTTGTTCTCACGCACCGCCTCGATCATCGATTCGGCGCTCGTATAGAGCAGCAGCACCGCGAGGAAGACCAACACCAAGCCGATCAGGATCAGCACCAAGCTCTCGGCTTGGTTCAGGAGGTTTGCCGCCCTCAGAGGCCATGGATCACGCTGGTCTGCCACGATCCGAGCAAACGCCGGCAACACCGGCAGGGCAAGTTTTCCGCGTTATGCTTGGCCCGTGGGCGAATCGCACGACGCCGACGACACCGTTCCGGCGGAGTCGCTTTCGAGCGGGGCCCCACCCGAGCGCTCGCACCGCTCCACGATTCCGGACATCGCGCCGCCGTCGTTCGAGCAGCGCTACCGTCTCGGCGCCGAGCTCGGCCGGGGCGGAATGGGTCGCGTCGTCGAGGCGTTCGATACCCAGCTCGGCCGCACCGTCGCGCTGAAAGAAGTGCTGCCGCGCGCGGGCGCGTCCGCCGTCGACAAACGATTCGAGCGCGAGGTCCAGATCACCGCGCGCCTCGAGCACCCGTCGATCGTCCCGCTCTACGACTCGGGCACGATGCCGGACGGCCGGCCGTTCTACGTCATGCGCCGGGTCACCGGCCAACCACTCGACGAGCTGATCGGCAAGACCTACTCGCTCGAGGAGCGCCTCGCGCTGTCTGCCGAACATGCTCGCGGCCGCCGATGCCGTCGCGCACGCACACAAGCGCGGCATCATCCATCGCGATCTCAAGCCCGCGAACATCCTCGCCGGCGAGAACGGCGAAACGATCGTGATCGATTGGGGACTCGCGAAGGTGATCGGCGAGGACGATGCCGCGGCGAGCCTGATCGAGATCGCGCCGATGCCGGAGGATGGCCTCCAGACCGTCGCCGGCGCGGTGTTCGGCACGCCGGGCTTCATGGCGCCGGAGCAAGCGCGCGGGGAAGAGCTCGGGCCACCGGGCGACGTGTTCGCGCTCGGCGCGTGTCTCTATCAATTGCTCGTCGGCAAGCCGCCGATCGCGGGCCGATCCGCGACGGAGGCGATCGCGCACTCGATGGTTCGCCGGATCACGCCGGTCGCGCAGGCCGCGCCGCACGCGCCGGTCGAGCTCGTCGCGATCGTCGAGAAGGCGATGCAGTTCGACGAGCACGATCGCTATCCGAACGCGGGCCGCCTCGCCGAAGATCTGCGCTCGTTCCTCACCGGCCAGGTCGTCGCCGCGCATCGCTATACCCGGCGCGAGCGGATCACGCGGTTCGCGAAGAAGCATCGCGCACCGCTCTCGGTCGCGGCGCTCGCGTTCGTCGGCGTGGCGATCGTGTCGTGGATCAGCGTGCATCGCGTGCTCGTCGAGCGCGATGTCGCGAACGTCGCTCGCGCCGAGGCCGAGCTCCAACGAACGCAGGTGCTCACCGCGAACGCCAAGCTCGTCGAGCGCGCGGATCAGCTCACGATCACGCGGGCACGCGCTCTGATCGATACGAATCCGACCGAAGCGCTCGCCGTATTGAAGGAGCTGAAGCCGACGTCGACGCGGATCTTGGAAGCGCGATCGATCGCGGCGTCGGCGGTGATGCGCGGCGTGCCGTGGGCGATGAACGCCGAGGGCGAGCCGCGCCGATTGGCCGTCGACGCGAACGTCTCGCATCTCGCGAACATCACGGCCGATGGCACGATCCACGTCTACGATCTCGAGCGCCGCCGCACGATGTTCGAGCGGATGTACGCGCGTGGCGCCGACGCGCAGTGGGTCGCCGGCGGCAAGCTGCTCCTGACGAAGGGCGATGCGGTCGAGATGTTGGATCCGCGAAACGGATCGATCGAGCGGCTCCCGGACGTGCCGGGCTCGTATCACGCGGAGGTCTCCGACGACGGCTTGCACGCGGCGGTGTTGGGATCGCACGGCGAGCTCGGCGTCCTCGATGTCCAGACCCACGCGTACACGCCGCTGTGGGCGAATCACGACGTGAAGGGCGTCTCGATCGCGCCCGACTTCACGTGGGTCGCGGCCTACGACAACGCCGGCATGGTCGTGCTGAAGCCGGATGGCACGCAGCTCGTCGAGCGCAAAGGCAAGATCCTGCTCGAGGGCAACACGAATTCGCAGATCGGCATCTTCGACATGTCCGAGAAGAAGATCCGGGTGTGGGAGCTCGATCTGTTGAAGGGCGCGACCTGGCACGAGGATCCGCTGCCGCAAGCCGAGCAGGAATTTCCGCTCACCGGCTACTACCGCGAGGGCATCTATCACGTCGTCGAATCGGCGGGCGTGCATCACTACAAGAACGGCAAGCTCACGTTCACCACGCCGCTCACCGAGTTCAACTCGACGATGCTTCACGACATCGCGGAGAACATCGAGATCGACGCGAGCCGCGATGGCACGCTCCACCTCGTCGGCGGTCCGTACGACATCCATATCCGGATGCCGATTCCGCTGACGTCGCCGCACCTCGCGGGACGCAAGGGCCAGAGCCGGTTCGTCGCCGTCGGCACGGGCATCGTCCTCATCTACGACCTCGCGGACATGCTGCCGAAGCTCTACGAGAAGAGTGGCGAGACCGCGGCGATGTTTCTCGACGACGACACGCTGCTGATGTGGCCCGACAACGTCACGAACTTCTACACGCGCGACCTCAAGACCGAGAAGGTGACCGAGTTCAAGCACGACTTCTTCCCCGGCACGGTCGCGCGCGCGGTCGATCCGAAGCTCGGACGCGCGCTGCTCGTGACGCCGACGCCGGATGGCCAGACGCAGCTCGTCGAGCTCGCGAAACCCGATCGCGTGAAGCTGTACGGCAAGGGCAAGACCATGGAAGCGCGGTTCGCCGACAAGGGCTTCCTCGTCGCGCACGACGCGGATCCGCGCGTCCTCTACAGCGAGCACGATGATTCGTTCCGCGAGCTGATCAAGGTCGAGGGCGGCGTGCAATCGCTGGTCACGATGCCGAACGGGAGGTTCGCGGCGCTCGGCCGGAGCGGCGAGCTCGTGCGGGGTGACCTCCAGGGCGGCACCGTCGAACGGACCCACGTCCAGCTCGATGCGAACACGTTCCTCGGCACCGATACCCACGACCAGGTCCTGATCGTGACGGGGAAGCAGCTGTTCGTGTGGGATACCGGGCTGCGGACGCTGGCGGAGATGCCGCGCGCGCCGGTCATGACGGAGAAGGTCCGCGGTGGGCTCGTCGTGGTCATGGACAACAACGCGGTCGTGCTGCTCGACGATGCCGGCAAGCAACACGATATCGTCGGGCCGGCCACCACGACGCCGTGGATCGGCAATGATTTTGTGGCGACCGCGGGGACGGGCGGCCAGCTCTCGATCGTCGAGCTGCCGAGCCTGGTCCGGTGGACGGTGCCGCAGCTCTACACCACGTCGAGCGCGCTGCTCGTCGGGGCGCCGACGAAGCGGCGGCTGGTCCAGGCGGCGATGCCATACGTGGCCGTGTTCGACCTCCCCGAGATCAAGGGCGACCTGGCGGCGTGGCTCGAAGAGAAGACGAACGCGTTCGAGAGTAAGGACGGGATCGTCAGCTGGCCCTGGTTGCGCCCGTAGCCGTGTACGATACGGATCGTGCTGGCGACTCAGATCCGTCAAAAGGACAGCGTCTTCTACTTCGTGGCGTATCCGTCGGAGGACCTGCTCGACAAGGTGCAGTTCATCCATCGCTTCTACGCGGAAGGTGCCCCGAGCCTCGCGGGTGAAGAAGTCGCGGCCGATGATGAAGTCGGCCAGTTCATCGCGAAGATCGAATCCACCGATGCCGCGTTCCAGCGCGAGCTCGGCAAGGCGAAGGTCACCGCGATCAAAAACTTCTACGAGACCGCGGTCAGCCAGCCGCCGATTCCGGGCACTGTGCTGCTGTTTACCGACGAGAAGTTGAAGTTCGAGGCGGTCAAGCCGTTCTCGAACGTCGGCAATCTTCAAGAGCCGCGCGGCAAGTACCTGATCATCGACGGCCAGCACCGCCTCGCCGCGATGCACTTCTATCAGGCCGAGCGTCCCGAAGATGCGAAGACCATGCACGTGCCGTGCATCATCTTCGACGGCAAGAGCGAAGACTTCGCGACCGAGATGTTCGTGATCATCAACTCCACGCCGACGAGGATCAACAAGTCGCATTTGATCGACTTGTACGAGAAGGTGTCGTGGGCCGAGCCGGATAAGAAGTTCGCGGCGCGGATCGTCGATCACTTGTATCGCGAGGATGACTCGCCGTTGCGCTACCGGATCAACCGGCTCGGCGGGCGCAGCAAGCAAGAGAAGTGGATCCTCCAGGCCGAGCTGTTCAACGAGCTCCATCGCTGGGCGTCGTCGGAATGGAAGAAGCTCGGCAAGAAGCAGAACCTGCCGCGCGAAGCGGAGAAGTATTACGAGATGGTGCGGGACTTCCTGCGCGCCGCCGAAAAGGTGTGGGGCGACGCGTGGGGCCACCAGAGCTACATGATCACGCGGCCGGTCACCTTGAAGGCGATGCTGCGGGTGTGCGCGGATCTCGCGGCGGATGATCCAGAACCGAAAGACGAGCGCGTGAAGCGGTGGGCACGGCGGCTCGGGCCGTGGACGGACATGGCGAAGCAGTTCCGCAGCGAGGGCTTTTACGAGCGGTTCCCGGCGAAGGGGCAGGTCGAGCGCGTCGGTCGGATCTACAAAGAGCTCGGGCGTGCGGCGAGCATCGAGCGGCGCGGTAAAGACAAAGACGAAGACGAGTGAACGTCTACTTCACGTGGCCCGATCGCGGGCTGCGCTACGAGTGCCGCGGCTGCGGTGCGTGTTGCAAAGGGTTGGGGATCGGGATCGATGTCGCCGCGGGCCAGCTGACGAAGCTCGTCGCGAAGCGGCCCGAGCTGATCCCGTTTTTGCGCCGGCGCGGCGACGCGATCACCGCGTTCAATCCGCGCGATCGCTGCTGGTTCCTCGACGACGGGCTGTGCCGGATCGAGGTCGAAGACGGTCGTGCGGCGAAACCGGCGAGCTGTCGGTTATTCCCGTTCAATCGCGTGTTCCACATCGGCGACGTGATGGTCGTCGACTACAACAGCGTGATCTGTCCGTTGCAACGTGGTGACGGCGTCGCCCATCAAGAGATCCTCGACGAGATCCAGACGATCCACGATCCGGCGATCACCGGTACGTCGCTTCCGGCGGATTGCGATCTCGATGCCGAGCGAGCGATCGCCGCGGCGTGTTTTGCGGGGACGATCGACTTCGCCGCGCCAGCCGGCTTCGAGTTCATTGCCGCGTGGAAGCTCCCCGCCGACGAGACCCTCGCGAATGCGCGCGTGTTGATCCCGTCGCTGCGGTTCAACGAGCTCTACGGCCCGCGCCAATACCGCCCGCGATCGAAGATGGGGCCGACGCTCGACAGGATGACCGCGGCGTGGCTCGGCTTCGCCGCGATCGGCGAAGTGCTCGCGGCGCGTCCGCTCGGCATGCAGGAGCTGACCACGCTGTGGGGCGAGCAAGCCGGGCTCATGCACGCGATCGCGCGCTGGGATGACGCGCCGTGGTTGAAGCCCGGACAGCACGAGCTGACGACCGAGCCGCTCGTGAAGCAGCTCGCGCAAAAGCTCGTCGATAACAAGCTCAAGCGCCGGCCGCTCGGCGAGATCGTGGCGGCCGTGTTGGGCGCGGCGGATCCGGTGAAGCGGGTGACGTCGCTGAAGCTCGCGGATCACCTGATCAAAGCGGCGTTGTAAGCCGCGGCCGGTTCGCGCGTTAGACAACTCGTGCGTGCCTTCGCTTTGATCCTCGCCGCGTGCGCGCCGTCGCAGGTCCATCTCGATGCCGACAACAAGGCCGCGTCGGATCGCGCAGATGCTCGCACGGCGGCAACGGGAGTCGCGTTCACGCCTGCGATCGTGTCCGTGCCGGCGCCAACCACCGGACTCGCAGCGATCGGCCTGCTCGAGGGCGAGGCTGTCGTCGCGACACCCGATGGCGAGCTCGCGTTTATCCCGCAGGCGTGCCTCGAACAGATCCACTGCGGGCAGGGCTGCGCGCGCTTCGCGACCTATCACTACGCGAACGCCGCGGATGGCCACGTGGTGATCGTGCGGATGCGACCGATGCCGTACGCCGTCGCGACCGAGACCGATGCCTCGTGTTACGCGGGGTGCGGTGGCGCGCCGCAGGCGGGTGCGTTGCCGACGCCGACCGTCGATGCGGCCCGCTTGGGGACCTCGGATCTCGGCAAGATCCAGATCGTCGACAACCACTACGCCGTCGAGTACGTCGCGCATCGCTGCACGAACACGACGAAGCTGCCGTAAGCCGGCATGTCGTGCGACGTTTAACGTCCATGCGCCTAGCTCTCTTACTGCTGATCTCCTGCGCGCCATCGCAGGCGCACCTCGACGCGGAGAACAAGACCTCGCTCGATCACGCGACGGCCAAGGCCACCGCGAGTGGGGCGCCGTTCGCACCGACCGCGTCGCAGGTGCCGATCGTGACGACCGGCTTGCCGGCTACCGGCCTGATCGGCGGCGAGCTCGTGATCAAGTTGGAGAGTGGCGAGCTCGCGTTCGCCGGCTTTGCCTGTCTCGAGCCCGCGCGGTGTGGCGACGGGTGCGGCCGGGCCGCGACCTATCAGTACGCGCACGCCAGCGACGGCCATGTCGTGATCGTGCGCGATCGACCGATCTGGGTCGCGGTCGCGACGAAGGACGATCCATCGTGTCCCGCCGGATGTGGAGGCGGCACTCCGCAAGCACGAGTGATGCGAGATCCGAACGCGCCGCCGCCGACGATGGCTGCCTCGGGATTGGGCATCACGGATCTGGCGAAGCTCGAGATTCGCGACAACAGCTATCGCATGGAATACGTCGATCGCGTGTGCACGAACACTACGCCAGTGCCGTGAGCACCGGATCGAGGCGCGCTCGGATCCGCGCGAGCGTGTCGGCGAGATCGGGCTTGCCCCAGCGCAGGCGCGAGGTCTTCGTCGGCCAGTGCTCGGCGCGCAACACATCCACAGCCTGCTGGACCGTGAAGTGCCGGCTCTCGAACGCGATGCGAATCGCTTCGCGCAGATCGTCGTCGACGAGCGGCACGTGCTGGATGATCAGATCGAGATCGGCGATGTCCTTCGGCCGCCACGTCACGCCCATCTCCGCGAGTGCGTGCAGCTTCCACGCGATCTGGAGCTCGGGCCTGACCACGCGAATGCCATCGCGTTCGACCGCTGCCGGCACGAGCGGATCGCCGAACCGATATCGATCGACAGCTTCTGATCGATCGCACCGTACCCGAGCTCGAGATCGAGCCGCACGCCGGGCCACTCGGTCTCGAGCCAGATGCCGGTAGCGCGTAGCGCCGGCGCGATCACGACGTTGTCGTCGAGTTGCTCGGCGAGCGCGGGTAGAAATCGCCCGCGCGTGTCGTCGATCGAAAACGCGAAGTCACCGACGAAGTCGAGGTCGCGCGTCGGTCGCATGCTCGGATCCGGCAACCACATCGATGTCAGCAGGCCACCACGCAACACGAAGTTCCGCGCGTGCGGTGTGCGCGCGAGCCGGTGCACCACCCCGAGCGTGATGTGCCGGCGCATCTCGTGAAAGTTCACTGGCCCTCTTCGTCATTCGGATCGTCGTCGTCGTTGCTCCAGCCCCAGCCTCGACCGAAGCGCGCCTCGAGCTCGTCGCGCGCCGGTTGCGGAAACCGCCACGCTGCCGCCGAGAACTTGAACTTCTTCACCGCGCGTAACGGCTTGCTTCGCGCGAGCTGGACGTAGGTCTCGACGGTCCACGGCTTGTGATCGCGTAGATCGAGCAACTCGATCGCACCGACGCCGTGATCGACCAGCGCCTCGACATCCGCTGGGCCGAGCTGACAACCGCGCATGACGAGCGTCTGGAGCTGGGGCGCGAGCTCCAAGATCGGCGCGAGCTTGCCGAGGAGCGGCACGTTCCCGAGATCGAGCACGCGCAGCTTCGGATAGCCATCCACGGTCAGCCTCGTCACGTCGACGACCGCGCTATGCAGGACCAGCGACTGCAAGTTCGGCGCGTGATGCGGCAACGTGCACGTGGTCTCCGAGAGATCGAGATGCACGGCGTTCCACACGTTCGCGATCGGTGCGCCCGTGCACTTGCGCAACGACAGCTTCTTGATCGTGCCGAGCCGCGCGAGTAACGGCTCGGTCAACGGCGCCTCGTCGAGCGAGAGCTCGATCAGCTGATCGAGCCACGGCAGATGCGCGATCTGTTTGATGTGTCCCGGAATGAGATCGCAGCTCGCGAGCCGCAGCGTGTGGAGATGTGGTGGCGGCGTGGCCTCGCCGAGCTTGTCGGACTTGCCGAGATCGTTGCGCGACAGATCGAGGATCCGCAGCGTCTGCCACCACGGCGCGCGGATCACCGGGCCGAGATCGGTGACTTCGCACGTATCGAGCACGAGCTCCTTTAGCTCGGCCAACCGCGGCATCGCTGCGAGCTCCTCGACGGGGATCTTGTTGTAGTAGAGGTTCAGGCGATCGAGCTCCGGGCCGTCGCACAGCGGGGCGAGCGTGGTCAGATCGTTGACCCCGAGCTGCAGCTCGCGGACGAGCCCGAGCGCGGGGCCGACCATCGCAAACCCGGCGTTACCGATCCGCTGGCGTGTCAGATCCAACACCTCGACGTGCGGCAACGCCAGTGCGATCGCGACGGCGCCTTCTTCGCGGAACGTCGGTTGGCCGTAGTACTGATAGTTGTAGTCGACGAACTTCGTCCCGAGCTCGAGTGCATGGAGCTCCTGCAACGCCGGACACGCCGCGATCTCGCCCGCGAGCCGCTGGCCACCGATGTGCTCGCCGATCATCGCGAATCGATACTTCGGCGTCTTCAGCGAAGTTGGCAGGATCGCGTCTTGGCCCTGATCGTAGTGCGTCATCTCGATCACGAGCTCGGGCACGCGATCGACGAGCGATCCGTTCGACGACAATTGCAGCGGCCCATCCGTGAAGCCCGTCGCGATCTTCAGCCGGCGCAACCACGGCATCGGCGGCGGCGGATCGTTCGGCTCGTTGCGCTCGGACAACACGATCTCGTGCATCGATGGCGATGCCGCGCCGATCTGATCCGCCAGCTCGTGCAGCCGGCGAAACGTCTCGACCTTCGCCGTCGCGACGAAGCCATCGCGAAACTCGCCCCACGTGACGCCGGGCAGGGCAGGCAGCTCCGCGCGCCAGGTATCGCCGTGCTGCGCGATCAGATCGTCGCAGTGCCACGCGGCTTCGATCACCGCGCGATCCCACGGCGCGCCGCGCACGCGTTGCCACCGGATCAAGTTCGCGCGATCGGCCTGGCCCTTCTGCTCGAGCTCGTCCGCGAAGACCGCTGCATCATCGTCCGTCATCATGTAGCCACCCCGCATCCAGATCGATTCGACTGTCGTAGACCGTGAACTCGCTCACGACGCCGGTCACGTCGAAGCCCTGCAACGCGACGAGCAACGCCTCGAGCTTGGCCTCCGCCTCCGCACGCCCCACGCGATACACGCGCATCGTGACGAACCGTCCCGATTGCTTACTCGCGTTGCGCGACAACCTAGCACCCACACTCGCCGCACGCTCGGCCAAATCTTGTTCGCGTCCAGCCGGCCGAACCTTCACGTGAAACTCGAAGTAGCCGGGACCGTCGTGTGCGGTCAATGGAACGCCTTCGGTCGAAGCAGCGGCCTCGAGCTTTGTCCGCAGGATCATGAAGCCCGCCCCGCCGATCTTCGCGACCAACGCATTCACTTCGTCGACGACAGTCGCGAGCTCGCCCTCGTGATGCGACGCGGTCATCGGCTGCGAGGCATGCGCACCGCTTGCCAGCTCGATGCCGATGAAGCCGATCCCGAGCTCTGTACACAGCGCTTCGAGATCACCGGATTCGACGGTGACGTGCGCTTCGAACTTGCCGCGCATCGGCAACGAGCGCACGTCCGCGGGAATCACCCGCGTAGATTACCAGACGACGCAGGCGTTCTTCGGCCGCATCTTCGACGCCGCTTTGCAGCGGAACGCCTTCGCGAAGTCCGGCGTGTCCGAGAGGGTGCCGTTCACGCGCCACAACGACGGCGAATGCTCGTTCGTCGCGGCGAGCATCTTCTCGAGCTCGGGGCGCGACTTCTCGCACCAGCTCTGGCCAAAGCCGAGGAAGAACTGCTGGTCCTCGGTGAAGCCATCCGCGACGACCGTATCCGGGGAGCTCGAGCGCAGCGAGCGATACGCCGCGAACGCGAGCTTCACACCACCGATGTCCGCGATGTTTTCGCCGACGGTGTTCGCGCCATTGAGCTTCACGCCGACGATCTCGTACCCGGAGTACTGATCGACCACGCACTTGGTCTTTTGATTGAACTGCTTCTCGGTATCGGGCTGCCACCAATCTTTGAGGTTGCCGAGCGCGTCGAATTGCGCGCCTTGATCGTCGAAGCCGTGTGTGAGCTCGTGACCGACCACCATGCCCATGCCACCGGCGTTCACCGCGACGGACGCATCGACGCTGTAGAACGGCGGCTGCAGGATGCCGGCCGGGAACACCATGCCGTTCAAGCTGGCGTCGTAGTACGCGTTCACCGTCGGCACGGTCAGGCCCCAATCGCTCTTGTCGACGGGTTTACCGATCTTCGCGAGCCGGCGCGCCGTTTCCGCGCTACGTGCGGCCTGGACATTCGCCGCGTACGTCTTGCGATCGACCTTGAACGCGTAGGTCTTCCACTTCTCGGGATATCCGATCTGATACGCCATCGCCTGGAGCTTTTCGGCGGCGCGCTTCTTCGTCTCGGGATCCATCCACGGCAGCGCTTCGAGATTGGCGGTCATCGCCGCGACGATCGCGTGCACTTGATCTTCGGCCGCCTGCTTGCTCTGCCCCGCGAACTTGTCACGTACGAACGCCTGGCCGAGCAAATCGCCGAGCGCCGCGTCCGTGGCCCGCGCACACCGCTTCCACCGCGGTTCGAGCTCTTGAATGCCGAGGATCGCCTTCCGATATTCGAACGCCTGGTTCTCGATCGTGGCCGACAGGAACGGCGCATTCGCACGCACGACGAACGAAGTCAGGTAGTCGCGCCACACCGGCATCGGTGTCGCCGTCATCAACGCATCGACGCCCTCGAGGAACTTCGGCGAATCGACGTTGATCTCTTGGACCGTCGAGATGCCGGTGCCCTTCCAGAACGCGTCCCACGCGAAGTGCGGCATCGCCTTCGCCACACCTGCGCGATCGAGCCGGTTGTACATGGTCTTCGGATCGCGACGTTCGACCCGCGTCTTGCTGACTTTCGCGAGCTCCGTCTCGAACGCGATGATCGCGTTCGCCGCCTTCGCCGCGTCGTCGGGTTTGCGACCGACGTCGACGAGCGTCGCGGTCACGAACGCGCGATACGCGTCCATCACGCGCTTCGACTCGGCATCGTCCTTGACGTAGTAATCGCGATCGGGCGCGCCGAGGCCGCCTTGATCGACATCCGCGATCACCTTCGTGGCATCGGCCGAGTCTTGGGTCGAATCGAGCGAGAACAGCGCCTGATTGCCCTGCGCGTGGAGCTGCGTGATCACCGCCGATAACGACTTCGGATCCTTGATCGCCGCGATCTGCGCGAGCATCGGCTTGAGCGGCGCGATGCCGGCTTTGTCGATCGTCGCTTGATCCATGCACGCACCGAAGAACGTGCCGAGCTGGTCCGGGCTCGGTTTTGCCGCCGCGGCCTCGAGCAGCTGCTTCTCGTATTCGGTGTTGCGGTCGTCGATCGAGACGAAGCTATTGATCGACGACTTGTCCGCAGGAATCTCCTGCTTCATGTAACCGCCGCACGCGAACTGGTAGAAGTTCTCGCAGGGATCCGCCGTGCGATCGAGCAACGCCGGATCGAGCCCGACCTGCTGCAACGACTTCGTCGTCACCGGCTTCGTCGGAGCTTCGACCGGCTGGACATCGGCCACCGCAGCACTTCCAGTGGGCGGTGGCGCGGGCTCGGTGGCTGGAGCTTTCGAGCCACCGCACGCGGCGAGCAGGATCAACGCGAGCGCATTACGCATGCTCGCTGCGTAACACGTTTACCAAACGACGCAGGCGTTCTTCGGGCGCATCTTCGACGCGGCCTTGCAGCGGAACGCCTTCGCGAAGTCCGGCGTCGCCGACAGCGCGCCATCGACGCGCCAGTGCGCCGGCGAGTGGACGTCCGTCGTAGCCGCGAGCTTCTCGAAGTCCGAGCGTGCCTTGCTGCACCACGCTTGGCCGTAGCCGAGGAAGAACTGCTGGTCCTCGCTAAAGCCATCCGCAACGACCGTGTCCGGGGCATTCGCACGCAACGAGCGATACGCCGCGAGCGCGAGCTTCACGCCACCGATGTCCGCGATGTTCTCGCCGACCGTGTTCGCGCCGTTCAGGTGCTGACCCGAAATCTCGTAACCCGTGTACTGATCGATCACGCACTGGGTCTTCGCCTTGAATTGCTTCTGGGTCTCCGGCTGCCACCAATCCTTGAGGTTGCCGAGCGCGTCGTACTGCGCGCCTTGATCGTCGAAGCCGTGCGTGAGCTCGTGGCCGACGACAACGCCCATACCACCGAGGTTGACCGCGATCGCCGAATCGACGCTGTAGAACGGCGGCTGGAGGATGCCGGCCGGGAACACCATACCGTTGAGGCTCGGGTCGTAGTACGCGTTCACCGTCGGGACCGTCATCTGCCAGTCGTCCTTGTCGACGGGCTTACCGATCTTCGCGAGGTCGCGCGCGGTCTCCGCCTTCTGGGCCGAGAGTGCATTCGTCGCGAACGACTTCGCATCGATCTTGAAGTTGTAGGTGCGCCACTTCTTCGGATAACCGATCTGGTAGCTCATCGCCTGCAGCTTCGCGGCCGCGAGCTTCTTCGTATCCGCGTCCATCCACGGCAACACCTGGAGGTTCGCCGTCATCGCCGCCACGATCGCATGGACTTGCTCTTCAGCGGCCTGCTTGCTCTGACCGCCGAACTTGTCGCGCACGAACGCCTGGCCGATCAAATCGCCGAGTGCGAAGTCCGTCCGCTTCGCGCAGCGCTTCCACCGCGGCTCGAGCTCTTGCACGCCGGTGATCGCCTTGCGGTAGTCGAACGCCTGGCCTTCGATCTTCGCCGTCAACAGGCCCGCGTTCGCGCGCACGACGTACGACGTGAAGTAGTCGCGCCACACCGGCATCGGCGTCGACGCGATCAGCGCGTCCACACCCTTCAAGAAGTCCGGCGATCCGACGGTGATTTCCTTCACCGTGCCGAGGCCGACGCCCTTCCAGAATCCATCCCAATCGAAGTGCGGCATCGCCTTCGTCACGCCATCGCGCTCGAGGCGGTTGTACATGCCCTTCGGATCGCGGCGCGCGACCTTGTCCTTGCTGACCTTCGCGATTTCGGTCTCGAGCGCGATCACCGCGTCCGCCGACTTCGCCGCATCTTCCGGCTTGCGACCGACATCGACGAGCGTGGCAACGACGAGGTCGCGATACGCATCGCGGACCTTCTTCGACTGCGGATCATCCTTCAAGTAGTAGTCGCGATCGGGCACGCCGATACCGGCCTGCTCGATGTCCGCGATCACCTTTGTCGCGTCCGCCGAGTCCTGCGTGGAACCCATCGCGAACAGCGCCTGCATGCCGTTGACGTGCAACTGCGTGACGAGCGCGGTCAGCGACTTCGCATCCTTGACCTTATCGACCTGCGCGAGCAACGGCTTGATCGGCGTGATGCCGAGCTTGTCGATCGCCGCCTCGTTCATGCACGAGCCGTAGAACGCGCCGAGCTGCTTCAGGATCGTGTCGTCGCCCGGCTTCGCGGCCGCGTTGTCGAGCATCTGCTTCTCGTACTCGCGATTGCGATCGTCGATCGACGTGAAGCCCGCGGTGACGAGTGGCTTGTCGGCCGGGATTTCAGTCTTCGCGATGTAGCCACCGCACGCGAATTGATAGAAGTCGTCGCACGGGTCGACGGTGCGATCGAGGAGGTCGCCGTTCAGGCCGACCGCTTGGAGCGACTTGGTCGTGACCGGCTTCGTCGGCTTCTCGACGGGCGGCAGGTCATCCGCGGGCGGCGGTGCCGTGGTCACCGTGGTCGCGCTGCCAGTCGGCGGCGCGGGCTCGGTCGTTGCGGGAGTCTTCGAGCCACCGCAGGCTGCGGCGAGCAGGATCAGCGCGAACGCATTACGCATGGCCGGTGCGATACCACGCGACTCCCGGTCGATCTATTGGTGCGACACGTGCGACATCCTATTTTCCGAAGAAACGTTGAAGCGCCGGCGCATCATGCGCGACCTGAGCGATGCATTGATCGGTTAGCTCGAGCCCGCGTGCGACGCTGATTTGCGCGCCATCGATCTTCTTCGCACGGTCTGCGAGGAGCTTCGACACGCGGTCGCGATGCGCTGCGTCGCAAAACGCACTCGCGATCTCGCCGAGAAAACCGGCAGCCTCGTCGCTGCGCTGGCGCGCGATCAACTCGTCGATGTGCTCTTCGATCGCCACGAGCGCGGCCTCCTGGGTTTCGCGGGTATCGAGTTGGGTGTCGAGAATCACGATCGATTCGCGAAGATCGTATTTCGGATCGAACACCAACGTGCGAGCCCGTTTTGCGAGGATCGGATCGACGAACTTTCCGAGCGCGACGAACATCCGCAGGGCCTCTTGGCGATCGTGTGGTTTGTCGAGCACCGCCTGATACGCGTCGAAATCACTCGCCGAGCCGGTGTATGCGACGGCGCCGAGTGCGGTGTTGACCATCGGATCTGCGAGCCCCGTGCGATCCTTCAGCCACTGTGCGACGAGCTTTCGCGCCTGCGCCAAGAGGCTCGGATAGAACGGCGCGACCCTCGAAAGTGCGACCTGGCGCAACCGGATCGTGTCGTCCGAATCGTCTTTGCCGATCGCCCAACCCAGCCGTCCCGCGATCGGCAGATAGCCTTTCACGAACCATGCGCGGGACTTCTCGAACATCGGATCCGACATTCCGCCCGGATGAAGTGGCGCGACCCGACTTGCCCAGGACTCGACGCCGGGATCCGGATCTTTGAGGATCAGTTGCACGAGTCCTAGCGCTTCGTCGATCGCGAGCTCGTCACGTGTCACGGCCGCGGCGAGATCCGCGATCACCATCGTCTTCTCCGAGCGGTCGAGCTTCGCGGGCGAGCTCTGGTCGAGGAGGTTGGCCGCCTGTTTCGTGGTGATGTGCGAGCGGTAGTACGAGAGTCCGCCATCGTTCGGCACGATCCACGTCGGGCAATACGCGACCGCGATCGGCGGACCCATCGTGCACGCGTGATCTGCGTGTTTGGCATCGCCATAGCGCACGCATACCGGCGCCGTATACGTCACCGCGGGCACGGTGACGCCGGTCGGCATCGCGCGCTTCAACGGGTCGATCACGATCTGCTTCTGCGCGCACTCCGCATGCGCGTGCACGAGTGGGACGCCCGGATTGTTGACGTAGCTCGTCATGCTAGCCGCGGCGTCGTCGCCGAGGACTTGCTTCATCGTCGCGATGAAGTCATCCGGCGTGGCGTTCGCGTACTCGTGCGCGTGAATGTACGTACGAATGAAGTGCTGCCACTTCTCCGGTCCGACGAAGTGCTCGAGCTGACGCAGCACCGCCGAGCCCTTGTAGTACGTGGTGCTGTTATCGAACGACGCTTGGATGCCTTCGTTCGTCGTGACGGGTTGATTCATCGCCCTCGACGCGACGGTCTCGTCGCTTTGCATCGCATACGTCGTTTGGCCGGTGAGCGCCTGCTTCCACTTCCAGCTCGGCATCACCATGTCGGTGATCACGGCATCGAACCATTCACCGAGCGCTTCGTTCAGCCAGGTGCCGTTCCACCACGCGAGCGTGACGACATCGCCGAACCAGTAGTGGCCGAGCTCGTGCGCGAGGATGTCCTCGTAGCGCTGCTCGCGTTGCAGGTTCTTTTGATCCGGCCGGATCAACGTGAGCGGCTGGCCCATCGCGACGATGCCGGGATGCTCCATCGTTCCCCAGTAACGAGGCACGACCGCGACGTCGAGCTTCACGAACGGATAGTCCATATCCATGTACGTCTCGAGCGCTTCGACGACTTTCGGCGTGATCTGTTTCGCGTAACCGAGCTCGTCGCGCCGACCCTTCGGCACGATGAAGTGGATCGGCGTGTGGGCCCGACCCGCGACACCGTCGTCGACGTCATCGAACGGGCCGACCATGAACGCGACGAGGTAGCTCGGGATCGGCTTGGTCACGGCCATCTCCACGCGCTTCATGTGGTTCGGTTCCGCGGTCTCTTTGATCACCCGCGCATTCGACCGCGCCATGTGATCTTCTTGGACGTGGAACGTGAGCTGCCACGGCACCTTAAAGTTCGGCTCGTCGAAGCACGGAAATGCGCGACGCGCGTCGATCGGCTCGAAGAACGTATACGCGTAATCGAGGTCGCCTTCTTTGACCGCGTAGATCCCGCGTGACCTCTCGTGATCGATCGGGCCGTCGTACGAGACTTCGATTCCGATCGGCCCCGGCTTGACGGCTGCGTGAAGCCCGACGTGGTGCTCGCCACCTGGAATTACGTCGACCGGATGGCCGTCGATCGTCGCACTCGTGACGTGAAGGCCCTCGGCGTTCAACCACACGACATCGGTCGCACGCTCGACCTGCGCGACGATCCGGACGATGCCGGACATCTTCGGCTGCGCCGGAATGATCGTGAGCTCGAGCGCGTAGCTGATCGGCTTCACGTCGCCGGGCAAGCGAAACGCCGGCGGCTGAGGTACCGCGACGGGTGCCGGCGGTGGTGTCGGACTTTCAGCGGGAGGTGCTGGCTTCGCGACCGGCGCGGGCGAAGACGAACAACTTCCGACGACGATCGCGACCACCCACCACGCTTTCATGCGGCGAGCTTACTTGAAGAAGCGCTGCAGCGCGGGCAGCTCGCGCGCGAACTCCGCGATGCACTGATCCGACATCTCGAGTCCACGCGTCACTTGCATCTGCGCGCCCATGACCTTCTTCGCACGTTCGACGAGGAGCTTCGCCACTCGATCGCGACGCGGTTGATCACAGAACGCACCCGCGACCGCACCCATGAACCACGAGTTTTCATCGTCGCGTTGGCGCGCGGTCAGCTCGTCGATGTGTTGCTCGACCGCGGCGAGCGCATCGTCCCGCGTCTCGCGCCGGAACAGCTGACCGTACAGGATGTTGATCGACTCGCGCAGATCGTACTTTTTGTCGAACACCATCGCGCGCGCACGTTTCGCGAGCTCGGGATCGTGAAAGCTCCCGAGCGCGCGGAACATGCGATTCGACTCGTCGTGATCGCGCGGGTGATCGACGATCGCGAGATACGCGTCGAAGTCTGCCGCGGTGCCTTTGTCGGCGACCGTCTCGAGCGCGGTGTCGACGAGCGTGTCGTCGAGGCCGGTGCGATCCTTCAACCACTGCGTGACTCGCTTGCGCGCATCCGCGAGCAGCGCCGGATCCGACCACGCCGCGGTACCGATCGCGCGTTGGCGCAGCTCGATCGTGTCCTTCGAATCGTTCGGCTTGCTCTGCCAGGTCAGCTTCTTCGCCGCCGGCATGTAGGCCGCCGCCATCCACGCGCGCAACTTCGCGAACATCGCATCGTCCACCGCGTTGCCGTGGATCGGTGCGACGTTCGTCGCCGTTCCCGCGATGCCCGGATCCGGGTCGGCGATGAGCTGCTTCATCATCGGCAGGACGAGATCGAGCTCGACCTCGTTGCGCTTCACGCTCGCCGACAGATCCTCGATCACGATGAACTTCTCGATCCGCGTGAGCTTTGCCGGCGAGCCCGCCGCGAGCAGCTGCTTTGCTTGCGCCGCCGTGATCTGCGAGCGGTAGTAACCGAAGCCATCGGCGTTCGGCATCAGCCACGTCGGGCAGTACGCGAGCTTGATCGGCTCGCCCATCGTGCATGCCTTATCGGACTTCTTGCCGTTACCGTAGCGAACGCACACCGGCGCCTTGAACACGATCTGATCGTCGGCATCGAGCTGGACGCCGGCCGGCATCGCGCGCGGCATCGGATCGACGACGATCTGGTTCTGCGCGCACTCCGCGTGAACGTGCGCGAGCGGGATCCCGGGATGCGTGACGAACTGCGAGAACACGTCCGCGATCGGCGCACCGAGATCCTTCTTCATCTCACCGATGAAGTCGTCCGCGTTCGCATTACCATACGCGTGCGCGTGGATGTAGTTGCGGATGAACGCCTGCCACTTGTCCTCGCCGACGTAGTGCTCGAGCATCCGGAACACCGAGGCACCGCGCGAATACGTGCTCGCGCCGTCGAACGATGCTTGGATCCCTTCATTGGTCGTCACCGGCTGGCGAGTCGCGCGTGCACTCTTGGTTTCGTCGGACATCGCCGCCCACTTCATCAACCAGAACCGCTGCTCGCGATAATTCACGCGCGGCTCGACGGTGTCCGTGATCGGCAGATCCATCCACTCGCCGAGCGCTTCGTTCAGCCACGTATCGTCCCACCACGCGAGCGTCACGAGATCTCCGAACCAGTAGTGCGCCATCTCGTGCGAGAGGATGTTCGCGTACTGCTCCTCGCGCTGGATGTTCTTCTCTTCGGGATGGATCAGCGTGAGCGGCTGGCCCATCGCGACGATGCCGGGATGCTCCATCGTCCCCCAGAAGCGAGGCACGACCGCGACATCGAGCTTCACGAACGGATAGTCCATGTCGAAGTAGTTCTCGAGCGCGACGACGACCTTCGGCGTCACCATCTTCGCGTACGCGAGCTCGGCGCGACGACCCTTCGGCAAGATGAAGTGGATCGGCGTCTTCACGCGACCGGCCACGCCGTCGTCGACATCGTCGAACGGGCCGACCATGAACGCGACGAGGTAGCTCGGCAGCGGCTTTGTCGGCGCCATCTCGACGCGCTTCATGTGGTTCGGTTCCGGCGTCTCCTTCACGATCGGCGCGTTCGCGCGCGCGATGTGATCCTCTTGGATGTGGAACGTCAGTTGCCACGGAACTTTGTATCCGGGCTCGTCGAAGCTCGGGAACGCGCGGCGCGCGTCGATCGGCTCGAAGAACGAATACGCGTAGTCCAGGTCGCCTTCCTTGACGGCGTAGATGCCCTGCGACTTCTCGTGATCGATCACCGCGTCGTACGCGAGCTCGATCTGCAATGGCCCCGGCTTCACGGCGCCTTCCAGATTTTAGGCCGACGAAGTCACCACTCGCGATGACGTCGACCGGCCGACCGTCGAGCTTCGCGCTCGTGATCTTCGTTTCCGGTGCCGCGTTCAACCACACGACATCCGTCGCGCGCTCGACCTTCGCGTTGATCCGCACGACGCCGTTCATCCGTGGATGCGCGGGGATGATCGTCATCTCGAGCGCGTACTGGATCGGCTTGACGTCACCGGGCAGTCGAAACGCGGGAGGTGCCGAAACGGAAACAACCGGTGCAGGAGGTGAATCCTGACCGGTTGTCGGTGGTGGGGGCGGTGCTGGCTTGGTAACCGGCGCCGGTTGCGACGAACAGCTCGTTACGAGAACCGCGGCGACGACCCACCCATATTTCATGCCCCCGAGATTACTCGAAGACCGACGCGAGCTCGTTCGCGCTCGTGCCTTCTTTGGTCGCGCGCAGCGAGTAGTACGCCACGGCCGCGACGCACGAACCGATCGCACCGAGGATGATCTTCGTGCCGAAGTCGACGTACATGAACGTCTTCAGGCTGCTCGCATCCGTGAACATCGCGCCTTCGATCTTGCCCACGCCGAAGCCGATCAGGCCGAGCATGAAGCGAATGCCGAAGATCGCGCCCTTGTTGCCCGAGGTCAGCTCGCGGCTACGCGAGAGCGCGCCGAACACGCCCGGCTTCTCGATGACCGAGGCCGGCGTCGCGACGTAGAGCATGCACGCGATGATGATCGCCGGGATGATCGAGAGGAGCAGCAGGAGCAGCGTGGCTTCCGGCGACTTCATCGCGATTCCGAGGAAGCTCGCGACGAGCGGCAGCGCGACCATCGCGAGACCCGCAAGGATCGCGACGCCGAACACCGGGAACATGCGCGAGAAGCCGACGGCGAGGCACTTGCCAATGCTGGCGCGCTCACCCTGGAGCTCCTTGACCACGCCGTACGTCAGCGTCGCCGTGACGAACGCGTCCAAGAACAGCGTCATGAGCAACGTGATGCCGGCGCCCTTCAACAGGCTGCTGCCCGTCTGGTGCTCGATGTTGTTCACCAACCACATCGTGTACGCGCCTAGCGGGATGTAGAGGATCGCCGTGATCAAGGTGAACGCGATGATGTTGCGTCCGTAGACCCGAAAGCCCGTGCCCAAAACTGATCCGACTCCAAATTGCTCGTTCATCTTGTCTCCTGGTGGTTCTACTTTTTCGAAAACTTGTCTTCTTTGCGCTGCCCGAAGAGGACCTTCTGTTCGAGATGGGCGCGCTGTGCGGCGTAGAAATCTTTTAGGAAGCGCGTGCTATCAGTGACGCGCCCCGGGTAGCTGATCTTTTGGCGAATCTTTTCGGACACGGTCGCGACGGCTTCGAGATACGCCAGGGTGTCCGGATCCTGGCGTAGTACCCCCTCGAGAACCTGAAGCTCGTAGATGCCATAAAAACCCAGCTGCTCGTCGGTAAAAGTGTACGCAGGCGTAGGTTGAGCCTTCATCTGCAGACTCATCGCAGCCTGATTTACAAGATCCGGTAACAACACGATTTTTGGTTGGACAACGACCCGAGTTCCGCCCACCAGATCCCCGACCCGGAGCTTGTCCTTGTTGAATAGGGGCATGAGCATGAACACGAACGTCCACATGCCGGCGAGGACGAGCGCCCAACCGGGGGCATCGGGCCAGAGCAGGCGATTCGCGAGCAAAAAGCGAAGCGGCGTCCACACCTCGAGCTCGCGCACGAGGTTGCGAGCGAGCACCGCTTGGGTATCGAGTTGGCCACCGCGCGAGTCGATCACGCGGATTCCGATCTGACGCTTGCCCGGCGTCTGGCCCTGCCACCGCACCTCGAAGAAGGCGAAGTAGAAGTTCAGGATCAGGAACAGCAGGATGATGACGAACGGCTTGACCAGGTCGTTGCCTGCGCCGGCGAAGCCGAGGATCAACGCGATCAACACGACCGCGAGGATCTGGATCGCCATGTCGATCAAGAACGCGGCCGCGCGATCACCGGCGCCAGCGAGCTCGAAGTTGATCGGCACGCCTTCGGGCGTGATGATCTCGCGCGACAACGCGTTGCGCTCGTTCTGGAGCGACAACGGCGACATCGGCGCGTTGAGCTTCGCCATTACTGATCGCCTCGCATCATCGCGAGCTCGCGATCACGGCGACGACCGCAGAAGCAGAAGTACCAGATCCACCACAGCGCGGTCGCGATCGCGACGGTGAAGCGCACGTTGATGTTCGTAACGGTCTGGCGAAAGATGCCTTCGATCATGCCGGCCATGAACAGCATGAGCACCGTGCCGACGACGATGATCGCCGCGGGCCGGCCGCGTTCGCGCAACGCATCGAGGCGTGGTTGTGCGCCGCTGAACACGAGGCCATGCGCGAGCATGAGGCCCGCCGCGCCGGCGAGGATCACCGCGGTTAGCTCGGTCACGCCGTGCGGTAGTAACCAGCCCCAGATATCCCAACCGAGCCCACGCGACGTGTAGAGCGCGACGAACGCGCCGAGGGTGAGCCCGTTGTAGAACAGCAGCATCAGCGTCGGTAAGCCGGCGACGAAGCCGAGCGCGAACGCGAGGATCGCGATTCGCGAGTTATGCGAGAACAGCTCGGCCGCGAACGTGGCGAGGAAGCTCGACACGCCTTCTTGATGATAGAGACCATCGCGCAATTCGGCCGTGGTCGATGCGGGGTTGCGGCCCTGCGCCATGTCGCCGACGAACGAGTAGTAGTAATCGGCGTCGTGCATCGTCAGCTTGTAGGCGGCCAATGCTCCGGCGAGCGAAATAACGAACGAGACGAGGATGTGCCACTTCGCGGCGCGGATCGTCGACGGGAGCTTCCACGCGAAGAACTCTGCGAGTTGCTTCCGGACGTGCTGGCGCGTGCCGTAGACGACGAAGTACGCGCGACCGACGAGGCTCTCGAGATACGAGACGAGCGCGCGATCGAGCGAGATCGATCGGGCGACCGACAGCGAGGACAGTGTCGCGCGATAGAGGTGCGGCAACCGCGCGAGCGAATCCGCGCCGAGTGCGCGCAGACCTTTGCTATCGGCGTACTCGATCATCGATTCGAGCTCGGCCCACGTGCGCTCGCGTTCGCGACGGAACTCGACGGATTTCATGCCCGTGGGACCCATCAGAACAGCTCCCTTCGCTTGAGCTCGATATAGCGATTGACGAGCTGCATCGAGAAGTCGCCGGGCGTGGCATCGATGCAGTGTGCGCCGGCGCGGCGGAGGCGTTCGATCACGATGTTGCGCTCGCGGGCGAAGTCCGTCGCGACGACGGCCTCGTGCAAGTTGTCGAGCGAGCGCGGGACCGCGAGTGCGCGGGTATCGAGCGATGGATCTTTGATCGCGACGAACAACACGAGGTGACGGCGCGCGAGCCGGGTGACGTTCTCGATCATCAGCTCGGCGGTGACGGTGTCGAGGAAGTCCGTGAACAGCACGACGAGCGAGCGGCGCTTCAACCGCGTCGACAGATCGGCGAGGCACAGCGTGAAGTTCGTCTCGATCCGGCGGTAATCGATATCCGCCGACATCGCCTGGAGGCGCGCGTACGTGTGCATGCCGCCCTGCGGTTCGGCCCACGTGCGGGTCTTCTCGTCGAAGCTCGCGAGGCCGACGCGATCGCCGGTGCGCAGGCAGAACCACGCGAGCAGGATCGCGGCGTTGATCGCGTGATCGAGCTTCGGAATCCCGGCGACGGGCTCGGCCATCAACTGGCCCGCGTCGACGGCGAGCACGACCTGGTGGTTACGTTCCGCGCGGAACTCGGTGCACAACAGCTTGCGGTGGCGCGCCGACGACTTCCAATCGATCGCGCGGTGATCGAGGCCGGGCACGTACTCGCGCAGCGATTCGAACTCGGTGCCGTCGCCGAGGTAGCGCTCGACCTTGAGGCCGGCCATGAACGAGCGATCGGCGAACATCCGCAACGCGATCGCGCGGACCGCACCGATGTTCGGGACGACGCCGATCGTCTTCTCGACCGGCATCGCGATCCGGCGCTCGAGCAGGCCGAGCGGGCCGCTCCAGCGGACGTGGAGATTGCGGATCGCGTGATCGCCACGACGGCGTGCGACGAGAGGCAGCTCCACGGCAGCGGTCGACGGGCCTTTCTCTTTCGTCGGCATGACCACGGCCTGCATCGGCGGCTGGGGTGCGAGATCGTCGTCGAGCTCGGGCAGGATCTCGAGCTTCGAGCGCTGGCGCCACCGCGTGGTGATGTTCAGGCGCGCGACGCCGGGTTCGCCGATGAACAACTGCTCGGGCAGCTTCGGCTCGATCTTGAGGCGGCGCTTCGGCAAGCCGAGGACGAGATCGATGCCGAACAACAGCACCACCGCGCCGAGATACGCGAGCCAGATCGTCCATAGCCGGACGGAGATCGTGACCGCTAATAGAGATAGCGGGATCCCGGCGAGAAAGACGATGAGGGCGCGTAGCGTGGGACGCATGACTTAGCGGGGAGCCGGCACCTGCTCGACGATCTGACGAACGACTTGCTCGGTGGTGAGGCCTTCGATCTCGGCACCGGGCGCGAGCACGATGCGATGGCGGAGCGCGGGGATCGCGAGGGCTTTGACGTCGTCGGGGAGGACGAAGTCGCGGCCTTGCATCGCGGCGTACGCGCGGGCGGCGGTCGTCAACATCGTGGCCGCGCGCGGCGAGGCGCCGAACGAGATGCTCGGGCGCTCGCGGGTGGCGCGCACGAGATCGACGACGTAATCGATGATCGCGTCGGACACGCGGAGCTGCGCGATCGCTTGGCGCATGCCCATGATCGTGCCGAGATCCGCGACCGGCCGGATCTGGAAGTCGGACAGCTTCGGCATCGTCGTACGATGGCCGTGGCGATGGACGATCGCGCGCTCTTCATCGCGCGTCGGATAGCCGACGACGACCTTGAACAGGAACCGATCGAGCTGCGCTTCGGGCAACGGATACGTGCCCTCTTGCTCGATCGGGTTTTGCGTGGCGATCACCATGAAGCCCGAGCCGAGCTCGTACGTCGCGGTGTCGATCGTGACGGAGCGCTCCTGCATCGCTTGGAGCAACGCGGCCTGGGTCTTCGGCGGCGTGCGGTTGATTTCGTCGGCGAGAAGGATCTCGGTGAAGATCGGGCCCTTCGTCAGCGTGAACTGGTTCGTCTGGAAGTTGAACAAGTTCGTGCCGACGATGTCGCCGGGCATGAGGTCCGGCGTGAATTGCACGCGGCCGAACTGGAGCGACAGCGACGAGCCGAACGTGCGCGCGAGCAACGTCTTCGCGACGCCGGGCACGCCTTCGAACAGGATGTGGCCTTCGGACAAGAGCGCGACCAACAACAGATCGATCGCGTTGTCTTGGCCGACAACGACGTCGTGGACGGTCTGGCGGAGGCGATTGGCTACTTCACGTACGATGTTTAGATCCATGAATCATCTCCATGCGCCAGCGGTAGACCTGGTCGGCAACTTCCAAGACGCGCTGAGGGTCACGCGTCATCGCAACAGCTTCTTGTAGAGCGGGTAGTGGGATGGCTTTGCCCGCGCGCTGCACGCGGATGCGTTCGAGCCATTGCACGAGCGCACTCGGGCCGAGCGAATCGGGCGCGTGGAGCTGCTGCTTCACGATCACGACGTTCGCGGCGAGATAGCGCTGCAGGGCCTCGGCATCGTGACCGCCGAAGCGGAGTAGCGCCGCGGTGTTCTTGATCAAGAAGTCCTTGCCGGGTGCGAGCGGCGGTGGCGGCGCGCGCTTCGGCCCGAACCGGACCATCGCGGCCCACAGCACGAGCAGCGCGCAGATCAGCACCTGCATCGTGGCGATCACGAGTGGGAACTCGAACAACACGTGGAGCAGCGACGGCGTTTGTTGGTGGCCGTGGATCGTTTCGTCGAACACGACCGGACCGCCATCGCGGAGCTTGTCGATCAGTGCGATCGCGAGCTGGGCGTTTTCTTTCTGGCGCAGGCCGGCGTTGTTGATGATGTCCGGATCCGCGAGCACCCAGATCGTGTGCGCGCCGGAGGACTCGAGCCGTGCGAGCACACTGCGTGCGCCGTCGTGGATCACCGGCTCGACGAGCTCGTTCTGGATCCCCTGTGCCTCGATCTTGATCTTCGGGAGCGGAAAGCCTTCGGTCGTCTTCCACAGCGTCGACGCGGGCGTGCGCGACACCGGGTCATCGTTCGTCACGCCGACGGCCTTCAACACTTCGTCGACATCCGCGAGCGGCTGCAGCTCGACGTTACCGACCCACCGGCCTTCGGTATCCGCATAGCCCCACCACTTCGGGAGGACGAGCAGCACGTTCTTCGGACCCGAATCGATCAGCGCCTTCAGGCGATCGGCTTCTTTGTCGTAGATCTTCGGCTCGGCGATCACGAGCAGGCCGTTCTTCGCCTTCGTGCTCGAATCGTTGCGCGAGAGCACGACCGGGACGTCGAGCTTCTCGAGCATCTCGACGAGCGCCTTGTGACCGATCGCCGAGACCGAGTAGCCATCGCTGCCGATCGAGTACTTCTCGCCGGGGCCCATCACGGTCAGCACGACCGTCACCGCGAGCGACGCGAGGCCGACACCGACGATGATCCACAGCGTGGTGCGTGAAAACGGATTCGTCACGACGCGTAGGTTCCCGTGCCCTGCGGTTCGTAAGGGCTGCGCGCTTGCACGCCGCCGGCGCGGAACGCCGTCGCGAACTTGTGGAATTGATCGCGGCAGAACACGTAGTCCTCGAGCGTGGCCGCGGTGCCGCGAAAGTGAGTCATCTCGACGGCGCTGATCAAACCGGCGAGCGCTTCACGCGAATCCGCGAGCAACGGGACGCGCGCGAGGATCTCGCGCGAGGTCATCGCCGGCGACACGCGCACGGACGTCGAGCGCACGAGCTCTTGCAACGTGCGAAGCAGCAGCGTGTGGATCGCTTCGGTGTATTCGCCGCGTGCCGCGAGCTCTTCGGCATCGCCGAGTGGGCGTTCGATCACGGCCATGTCGATCTTCGATCCACCGGCTTCGTCCTCGGGATTCGGTGCGAGCTCGGCGTTGCTGCCGCCGTAGCCGAGGAGCTCGCTCGCGATCCAGAAGATGATCAGCGCGATGCCGATGATCACGATGCCCCACAACAGGAACTTGAACAGCCCGGACATCGGGCCGCCGCCGTTGCCGTATTCGTCGTCGTCGTAGCGGCTGTCGCGCGGGCGGCGATCGTAGCGACCGTCGCGCGCGCGCGAATCGCGGCGATAGCGATCGCGTGGATCTCCGCCGCGAAGTCCGTCGCTGCCTTCGGCGCTGCCGCCACTGCCGTGCTCCGGCCAGCGGACGTCGCGACCATCGCCGTTGTGGTTGCCACTGCGATCGATGCCGCCGTTGGGAAACGCGCCGCTGCCGAGATCGATGTTCGATGCTTCGGTGCCCGGGAGATCCGCCTGATATTGGCTATCGAGCGTGGCCTCGCGCGCCTTTTCGATCTTGTCGGTCGACGCAGATCCATCCGCGTGTGCGGCAGAACCGACGACGACCAGCGCTCCGGCGATCACCCACCGGGCAGGAATGGCGAACCCCCGTGCCACTTGCCTCTAACTTCGCACGAGATGAGCCGTCACCTGGTACCGAGCAGCAGGTTTATCGTCGGTCGCAACTTTTCAACACTGCGGTCAGGCGCTCGTGCAGAAAATCCCGCACCGCAGCGACGCGCGCCGGCACGTAAGATGCCGAAGGCATGACGATATGTAGCGGTGCACCGCCCATCGCGAGCTCGGGCACCACGCGCTCGAGCTGCGTCATTCGATGCGCCATGAACACCGGGAGTGGGCCGATCCCGAGGCCGGCATCGAGCGTTTGCGACATGAACCAGAAGTCGTCGACGCTCGCGACGCCTTCGACGTCGAGTTGCTGCTCTTTCGGCTCGTTGAATTGCCACGTCGCGTGCGCGCTGCGACCGCGAAACAGGACGAGATCGTGCTCCTTCAGATCCGCGAGCTTCTTCGGGCGGCCGCGCTTCTTCAGATACGTCTTCGCCGCGTAGAGGCCGAGCCCGGAGTGGCCGATCTTCTTCGCGATCAGCGATGAATCGACGAGGTGGCCGGCGCGGATCGCGAGATCGATCCCTTCGGCAACGAGATCGACGACGCGACTCGTGAGCACGAGCTCGACGTGGATCGAGGGCAACTTCGTCCGCAGCTCGACGAGCATCTGCGGGATCTCCATCATCGCGGCGTCTGGGTTCGCGGTGATGCGGACGATGCCGCGCGGTTCCTTGCCCTGATCGCGAACGGCTTCGGTCGCTTCTTCGAGTGCACCCACGGCACCGCGCACGCGCTCGTACAGCTCGCGGCCAGCATCGGTGACGCCGCGCTGGCGAGTCGTGCGCTGGATCAGGCGGACGCCCAACCCCTTCTCGAGTCGCGCGATCCCGCGAGTCACCGACGACTTCGGGAGCGCCATCGCCTTTGCCGCCGCAGTGAAGCTGCCGTGCTCGACAACGCGGGCAAATAGCGCGAGATCGTTGAAGTCCATATTGTGCTTATTCTAGCAACAAGCAGTTGCCCTGTTGCTGTCTTGTGAACATGGCCGGGCACGCGCAAATTCATCGCCACAAGGAGCAGATGGAACATGGCGCGTTACAACATTGACGGTTCGCACTCGACTGCGGAGTTCACGGTTCGGCACCTCATGATCACGAACGTGAAGGGCCGGTTCGGCACGCTCGCGGGCACGGTCGAGTACGACGCGGCGAAGCCGGAAGCGTCGAAGATCGAGGTCTCGATCGATGCGTCGTCGATCGATACGCGGGAAGAGAAGCGGGACGCGCACCTGAAGTCGGCGGACTTCTTCGATGTCGAGAAGTTCCCGAAGATCACGTTCACGTCGAAGTCGGTGAAGAAGACCGATGACGGGTTCGCGGCCACGGGTGACCTCGTCATGCATGGCGTCACCAAGGAAGTCACGCTTGAGGTCGAAACGCCGTCGGGCGAAACGAAGGATCCGTGGGGCAATCAACGCATCGGTACGTCGGCCACGGCGAAGATCAACCGTAAGGACTGGGGCCTCGGTTGGAATGCGGCTCTCGAGACCGGCGGCGTCGTCGTCGGTGAGCAGGTCAAGATTCACATCGACGTGTCGTTGGTAAAACAGGCGTAAGCAGCGGTCGCTGACGGCACCACTCCACGGTCGCAAGCGACCGACCCGTGCGCCTTCGGCGCCCGCACAGAGTCTTCTCACAGAGGCAGCCAGGAGAATTTTCTCCCGGAACCGATCGGGCGATCGCGAACACCACCACCGGTGCTCGCAACCACGCCGGACGCGAGCGCGCGGCCACGTGTCACAGAGAAAGATCACGCACCAAACTCTGTGACATGTGGTTGGCGCTCTGCTGGACGTGCGCGCGTGCACGGCGTTCGCGCTCGCGGATCGCCCAATCGGTCTGGGAAAAAGTCCTCCTGGCTGCCTCTGTGGAAAAGTCTCTGTGCGGTCGTTGCGACCGACCGCGCGTCTTCGCGCCGCCGGGAGCCGGCCGTGTCGAATCATACAAGCTCGGTTCGCAGCCGGATCACGAGCGCGGAAGGATCACGAAGCCGGTCGTGAGCTCGTAGCCGACGTGTGCTTGCACGAGGGCTTGTTCGAGGACGGCTCCGGCAGGAACGTCGTGAACATCGAGCGTGATCGGCGGCGAGGTATCGACGCTGTTGTCGCCGGGAACTGCTTCGGGATCGAGGCGACCGATCGGCATGCCGAGCTTTGGCTCGAGCAGCCCCAATAACGCGTTCAACGGCATCGCGTGGATGTCGAGCGAGACGAGGTCGCCACCGAAGCTCGCCGCATCCGTGCGTCCACCGGCGATGATCTGGATCGCGCCGACTTCGGTGCGCGTGGCTGCGGCCTTATCGAGCAGGAGATCGAGTGCGTCGATCGCCGGGACATCGCCGTGGGTTTGGATGACATCGATGGTCGGGACGGCGTCGTAGGCGACCCAGATCGGCGTCTGCAACGGGATTCGCAAGAACGCGATGAGGTGAAGGAAGGGCGCGTTGCCGAAGTCGAGATTGACCATCGTCGGCGCCGACGTCGCCGGTATCGACGGTGTCGACGGCGATGCGACCGCGACGATGTGTGGCGGCAACGAGCGCGGATGGACGGCACTTGCGGGAAATCGGCTCGTCAGGCCGGCACGCGGATCGTTCGTCGCGTTGTCGTTCGATGTCGCTCCGGCCGTCTGATCTGCTGTTTTGTGATCGCGGTTCGCGCGAACGACGCCCGCGACGATCGTCGTGCCGGTCGCGAGGACGAGCACACCGCCGACGAGCGCCGTCACGAACGGCTTCGCACGCATGCCCGCGACGAGCTTCGCCAGTGATGATGTGCCCGTCGATGCGCTGATACCTGCATGCGCGGGAACTGGTTTCGCGATCGCCCATGCGGCGACGCACGCCGCGGTGAACGCTGCTGTCGGGCGAGCGCCACGCAACGTGGTCTCGACGGTGGCGAGCAGATCGCGCAACCGCGAGCGACCGCGATGAACGCGTTGGCGTGCGGCGTCCTCGGAGATGCCGAGCGCGGTCGCGACCGTCGCGATCGATTCGTCGCCGCCATAATAGAGAGCGATCGCCTCCCGATATCGTTCGGGCAGGCGGGCGAGCGCGGCATGCGCGCGTGCCAGATCTTCGCGCGTGATCAACGCATCGCGGGCATCGGGTGTGGTCGTCGCAGGATCGTCGGACATCGTCATCGGCATCTCTTTCCGACGGCGAGCTGCGTTGCGCGCGAGGTTCCGAGCGATGCCACAGATCCACGCGACGTTCGGCGCGGACTGCGGCGATTGCACCGACCGCGCGAATTGCGCGCGATCGCGCCACGCGATCAGGAACGCGTCTTGGGCGACCTCTTCCGCGCGCCCACGATCGCGAAGCTGGGCATACGCGACCGCGCAGACCTGGGCTTGATACCGGCGCACGAGCGCTTCGAAGTCATCTCTCTCAGCCGTCATGCCGAGTCATGTCGCGAGGACGCTCAGCGTGACAGAGTTTCGAGATTCGCGGGCGAGGGCGTTAGCGCGCCGCGCTCGATCGCCCGCACGATGTCGACGATCCGCGCATTTAGCGGCGCAGCGCCGAGCGTGGCGACGTAGCCGTTGATGTAGGCGATCTCCGTCGGGCGCCCGCGCGTGAAGTCCTGCAACATCGAGGGTTGGAGCTGGCCGTACTTCGCGAGGAGCTCGTCGATCGGAAACGTCTCGGGCGCGATGTGTTGCGCTCGCGCGATCGCGAGCGTCTCGGCATGAACGCGATCGAACAACGAGCGGTGATCGGTGATGTAGTCGCGCATCGGCATGCCGGCGATCGCGCCGAGCGTGGTGACCGAACAGTTGATGATCAACTTCGTCCAGATCGCCGCGAGCATGTTCGGCGTGGTGTTCGCGTCGATGAGCTCGCCGAGCTGTTGCACGCGCGGCGACATTCCGCCGGCGAGCTCGCCGATCAGGAGCTTGCCGGCATTCTTCTGCTCGTAGTGACCCGGTGAATGCATCGTGGCGCCGAGATGCGAGAGGCCACCGATCACGCGATCGCCGTAGCGCTCGGCGAGCAGTTGGCTGACCGCACCGTTTTGGATCGGCACGATCGTGCCGTGCAGTTGACCAGCGACGGCGAGCGCGTCGTCGGCCTTCGTCGCGATCACGGCGACGTCGTAGCGATCGCACCGATCGAGCGTGCGGACATCCGGCGTGATCGTCGCGTCGCCGCCGACGCCGGTCACCCGGATCTGCGCGAGCTGTGATGGATCGCGCGCGGCGAAGATCACGTCGCGACCGCGCGCGACGAGCCGAGCGCCGATCACGCCTCCGAGCGCACCCACGCCGACGATCAGAATCTTCATGTGACGAGCACAACGCGAACGGGCAGTGCCGTCCAGGCACAGATTCGCCGCATCCGAGACAAGTTTGCATCTAGACATGTCTGGAGTTGCGAGCGGCCGAAAGGCCGGGTACGTCAAGTAGGTGCGGTTGATCGTCATCGGAGCGCTCGTCCTCGTGGCGCTGGCGATCGGCCTGCTTCACGAGGTCAGCGGGCACGCGGATGTGTCGACGCACGTCAGCGCACCGATCGAAGCTCCCCACGTGACGACGAAGTCGCCGGACGTGGCGCCACTGCCGCCGGTGGAAACGAAAGAAGCGGCGCGCGCACCGGCACCGACGCGCGGCCCGATCGCGGTTCAGCAGCCGGCGATCCAGGCGCAGGAACCGGCGGCGCCGGGCAAGCCGAAGCACGTCGACACGCCGATGGACATCTTGCGGTGGTCGCTCATGCGCCAGATTCGCAACAGCGAGCCCGGCGTGATCGAGTGCCTGGAAAAGGCGAAGGCGGCGGGCACCGTCGTCGATGGCTCGGCCACGTTCGCGTTCATGGTCACGAAGAAGAACGACAAGGGCGTGATCGACGCAGCGGGCGTGGATCGGAGCCCGTTCCCGGCGGACGTCAACAAGTGCATCACGGCCACGCTCGCGACCGGCGAGCTCGATCAGGATCTTCCCGAGGGCAAACCGCTGTGGCGGGTGCTGCGGAAGTTGACCGTCGAAAAGGGCGCGATCACCGAGTACAAGCTGCAGAGCTACATCGAGCCGCAGGTTTCGGCGGATAACCCGCCGGAAGCGCAGTAGAAATCTCCCTGGAAAGGGAGTTGTCGTCGGCGATCGCCGTGTGGTAGATCGCCGTCGCTCGAATTCTCGAGCAAATACACACCGCCATGGAGCAGATCAGTCGTGGCCCCTCGGGGTTTCTGATCGGCAACGAAGTGGCGGGCGGCACTCAACGAGGACTGAACAATGGAAACGATGACGGAAGCGATGGGGCAGAACCCCATCAGCATGCGCGCCCTGCTCGAAGCGGGCGTGCACTTTGGCCACAACACGGGCCGTTGGAACCCCAAGATGAAGCAGTTCATCTTCGGCGCGCGCAACGGCATCCACATCATCGACCTGCAGCACACGGTGAAGCTGTTCCGCCAGGCGTTCAACGCCGTGGTCGAGACCACCAGCCGTGGTGACACCGTGCTGTTCGTCGGCACGAAGAAGCAAGCGCAGGACGTGATCGTGGAAGAGGCTGGCCGCTCGGGTCAGCACTACGTCACCCAGCGCTGGTTGGGCGGCACGCTCACCAACTTCAAGACCGTGAAGGGCTCGCTCGAGCGCCTCCGCAGCCTCGAGAAGATGGAAGAGGACGGCACGCTGTTCGCGCTGACGAAGCGCGAGCAAGTGATGATCAAGCGCGATCGCGACAAGCTCCTGAAGTCGCTCGGCGGCATCAAGGGCATGTCGAAGCTCCCGGGCATGCTGTTCGTGATCGACCCGCACAAAGAGCACATCGCGGTCGACGAAGCGCGCAAGCTCGAGATTCCGGTCGTCGCGATCACCGATACGAACTGCGACCCGGACCAGATCGACTACGTGATCCCGGGTAACGACGACGCGATCCGCGCGATCAAGCTGTTCGCGGCGAAGATCGCGGACGCCGCGATCATCGGCTCGAAGGTTTGGAAAGAGACCGCGCGTCATCGTGGCGCGAAGGAAGAGCAAGAAGGCGAGCGCGTCATCCACGTCTCGTCCGGTGGTGATGGGCCGCGCGTCGAGATCTCGACCGGCGGCGCGATGTTCAGCCCCGAGGCCTCGGCCTCGCCCGACGCGGAGTCGTAATCATGAGCGAAATCACTGCTACCCAGATCAAGGACCTGCGCGAGCGCACCGGCGCCGGCATGGCCGACTGCAAGAAGGCGCTCGTCGAAGTCTCTGGCGACATGGACAAGGCGATCGACTGGCTGCGCGCGAAGGGCCTCTCGAAGGCGGCCAAGAAGGCCGGTCGTGAAGCGACCGAAGGCGCGATCGTTTCGTACATCCACGGTGGCGGCCGCATCGGCGTCCTCGTCGAGATCAACTGCGAGACCGACTTCGTTGCCCGCAACGAGGACTTCCAAGCGTTCACGCGCGACGTCGCGATGCAGATCGCCGCGATGGCGCCGCAGTTCGTGCGCGTCGAGGAGATCAACGAAGACGTCGTGACCAAGGAGCGCGAAGTCCTGATGGCGAAGGCCAAGGAATCGGGCAAGCCGGAAGCGATGCTCGCGAAGATCGTCGATGGTCAGATCGGCAAGTTCAAGAAGGAGATCTGCCTCCTCGATCAGCCGTTCGTGAAGAACCCGGACAAGACGATCAACGACCTCCAGCAGGACCTGATCGCGAAGATCGGCGAGAACATCAAGATCCGCCGCTTCGTTCGGTTCGAGCTCGGCGAGGGTCTCGAGAAGAAGAAATCGGACTTCGCGGCGGAAGTCGCGCAGCAAGCCGGTCTCGCCTGATCAGAGAAACGGTAAATGGTGAAGCGAAACTGAGAAGCTAAATTTTCTACGTTTCGGAGGCGTCCCTCGCGGGGCGCCTTTTTGTTTTATCCGCCGAAGTGATACGCGCTGAGCTTCAGCTTGTTGACGCTGCCGTTCCACGCGAGCACACCCTGATCAGCACCGGCGGCGCCCGCGATCACCATGAGCGGGATCAAGTGCTCCTCGCGCGGGTGAACGGCTCGCGCCGACGGAGCCTTCGTCCACGCCGCGAGCGCGGCATCGCGATCCTTCTGCGGCTTCGTCGCGTTGTCGCGCAGCCAGTTGTCGAACGCGAGCGCATACGGCTCCGCCGACGGATGGAACGCGCGGAGGTTGTGATAGCTCATCCCGCTGCCGATGATGAACACGCCTTCATCACGCAGTGGCGCGAGCGCACGACCGAGCGCCAAGTGCGTTTCGGGATCCAAGCCGGCGACGAGCGAGAGCTGCAGCACCGGAATCTGCGGATCCGGATACGCGAGCTTCAGCGGCACGAACGTCCCGTGATCGAAGCCGCGCTCCGAATCCTCGTTGAGCGGGAACTTTGCCGCAGCGAGGAGCTCGCGCACGCGCGCGACGAGCTCGGGCGCGCCCGGTGCCGGCCACTGGATCGTGTACGACGCCGCCGGGAAGCCGTAATAGTCGTAGAGCATCGGCGGATGCGCGGACGTCATCACCGTCGGCACGGCCTCTTCCCAATGCGCGCTGATCACGAGCAGCGCTTTCGGCTTCTCGCCCGGCACGTCGGCCAGGTTGGTCAGGTAGGTCTTCAAAGCATCGAGCTCGCCGGGCGAGCCGAACGGCACGTGGACCCACGGCCAGGGGCCACCACCATGAGGGATATAGACGGTCGGCATCCGCATGATTTGTTACTGTGCGGCCGCGCCGATGCAGTTCCAACGCTCCCTCGTGCAATTCATTGTGCCGGTTTTGATCGCAGTGGGCTGCGGTAACAAAGCCGCACCACCTGCCGAGAAGGGTTCGGCAGACAAAGGCTCGGCGGTCGTCGCGCCCGTCGTCGTCGAAAAACCGGCGAAAGATTACAAGACGCGTGCGGAGCAATACGCGGCGCGGTGCAAGGACGGCTGCGGTGACGCCGATGCCTGTCACGAGCTGTTGTTGCTCGCCGTGCGCGAACGCGGCATCGCCGATGGCCAGGTGGCGCTGTCGCTCGCGTCGACGACGTGTGCGAAGGGCGACAAGCTCGGCTGCATGATCGAAGTGCTCGTCGGCGTCGAGACGATCGGCAAGCTCGGCGATCCGGCGGCCACGCGGTCGGCGTGCATCGATAAAGCGGACAAGCATTCGTGCGAGCTCGCACTCGCATTCGGTGCCTTCGCGACGGGCAACGCGCAGGACACCGCCGTCGCGCAACTCGAAGCGAGCGCGTGCAAGGCGGGCGTGCTCGACGCGTGCGATAGCCAGGTGAAGCAGCTCGGCTCCGGCGCACCGAAGGCGCTCGTCGATCAGGTGACCGCGGCGTGCGCCGACGGGGATGCGGATGCGTGCGCGGCACTCGGCAAGCCGATCGCGGATGCCGAGCTGTGCAGCCGTCACGATTTCGCGGCCTGCGAGCGCTCGGGCGATGCCACGGCGTTCAACATCAACGCGAGCGGTAGTGGCGGGAAGGTCCAACGAATCAAGGAGCTCGCCGGGGTGCTGCCGTCGATCGTGAAGTCGTGCGGCAACAACGAGGAAGCCGCGTGCAAGGCCCTGGCTCGGTTCGCCACGCCGAATCCCTGCAAGTAGTGTAAAACGCCCGGGCAATGTCCGGGAAACAAGAAAAGACCGCGATCACCCCCACCCGCGCGGTCAACTACCAAGACTGGTACCAGGAAGTCATCAAGGCGGCCGACCTCGCGGAGAACAGCGATGTCCGCGGCTGCATGGTGATCAAGCCGTGGGGCTACGGCATGTGGGAGAACATCCAGCACGGCCTCGACGGGATGTTCAAAGAGACCGGCCACAAGAACGCGTACTTCCCGTTGTTCATCCCGGTCTCGTTCCTCGAGAAGGAAGCGGCGCACGTCGAAGGCTTCGCGAAGGAGTGCGCGGTCGTCACGCACCATCGCCTCGAAGCGCGCGACGGCAAGCTCGTCCCCGTCGGTGAATTGGAAGAGCCGTTGGTCGTGCGGCCGACCTCGGAGACGATCATCGGCGCGTCGTTCGCGAAGTGGGTGCAGAGCTATCGCGACTTGCCGCTGCTCATCAATCAGTGGGCGAACGTCGTGCGCTGGGAGATGCGCACGCGGTTGTTCCTGCGCACGGCCGAGTTCCTCTGGCAGGAAGGCCACACCGCGCACGCGACGAGCGAAGAAGCCGTCGACGAGACGATGAAGATGCTCGGCGTGTATGCCGACTTCGCCGAGAACTGGATGGCGATGCCCGTGATCCAGGGCGAGAAGACGGCGGCCGAGCGGTTCCCGGGCGCGGTCCAGACCTACTGCATCGAAGCGATGATGCAGGACCGCAAGGCGCTGCAAGCCGGCACGTCGCACTTCCTCGGCCAGAACTTCGCGAAGGCGTCGGGGATCCAATTCACGGATCAGAACAACGCGCTCGCGCACGCGTGGACCACCTCGTGGGGTGTGTCGACGCGCTTGATCGGCGGCATGATCATGACTCACGCCGACGACGACGGCATGGTGTGCCCGCCGAAGCTCGCGCCGCAGCACGTGGTGATCGTGGCGATCGCGCAGAAGCCGGAAGATCGGCCGCGCGTCGTCGATTACTGCACGGCGCTCGCGAAGGAGCTGCGCGCGCAACGCTACGGTGAAGAGAAGATCCGCGTCGAGCTCGACATTCGCGATGCGAACGGCGGCGAGCGGCGCTGGGGCTGGGTGAAGAAGGGCGTGCCGATCATCCTCGAGGTCGGCCCGCGCGATATCGACAAGGATGGCGTGTTCATGGGCCGCCGCGACAAGACGCCGAAGGACAAGGTCGGGATGTCGCGGACCGAGCTCGTCGCGAACATCGGATCGATCCTGCAGGAGATCCAGGACGCGCTGTTCAAGCGGGCGCAGGCGTTCCGCGACGAGAATACGAAGACGATCGATACGAAGGACGACTTCTATGCGTTCTTCGCCGAACCGAAGAAGAAGAACGCGAACGACCCCACGCCGATCCACGGCGGCTTCGCGATGACGCACTACAACGGCTCGTCGGAGATCGAGAACAAGATCAAAGACGATCTCAAGGTCACCGTGCGGTGCATTCCGCTCTCGGGTGGCGAGCCCGGCACGTGTCCGTTCACCGGCGAGCCGAGCAAGCAGCGCGTCGTGTGGGCGAAGAGTTACTGAACCTTCATCGTCGGGATTCCGTGCGCGGCCGCGCGCTTCACGGCTTTCGGTGACACGAAGATCGTGACGGTGTCGTCGGCGGCGCTGATCGCGAGGCAGTCGCCGGCGGCGCGCGCAGTGGCGTCGGCGCGCTTCGCGAGGTTCAGCGCGAGCAGTGAAAGCACGAAGTCCCAGCCGCGAAATGCGACGAGGACTGCGAACACGGCCGCCCATTGGCCGATGTCCATCGCGAGATAGGCGAGCGCGCCGACGGATGCGATGAACCACAGGATGTCGCGCGTGCGAGCGTCGCGAAGGAGCTTGTCGAGGGCGATCGATGGGATCGTGGCTGCGGTCGGATCGACGTGGCGCCGGATCCGCCGGCGGGCTTCGTAGATCGTCAAGGCTCCGACGACCACGAGCAACGCGAGCTGCCACAGCTCGAACGGTCCGAGCATGTGGGTCGCGAGCGATGGCGCCGGGCAACGCTTGCCATGCTCGAGCTGGCCCATCACGAGTCCGTGCGCGGATTGCCGGCCTTCACGATCGATCGCCCAGACTTCGATCTCGTTCGCTTCGGACGCGGTGAGCTCGCCGACATCGCAGCGAGTCGCGTGAAGGCCATCGAAGTCGAGGTCGGCGATGTACGGCGGCAGGTGCGCGCGCCGGATCTCGAGCTTGTACTGGACGTGCGGGTCCGGGTTGAACAGGTCGAGCGAGACGCCCGTGACCTTCGAAATTTCGCCGTAGACGTGCGCGAGCTTCACCTGCGGCATCTCGGGCGGCAGTGAAAAATCGGCGGCGGCAACTCGCGCCATTCCGACGACGATCGCGATCGCGAGCCGTACCACCGGACGATTATAAGCTGCTATGGTCGCGCCGCTATGACGGAGAAGCGCAAGCCCGCCTACAACCGGATCCTCCTGAAGATTTCCGGAGAAGCGCTGATGGGCGGCGACGGTTTCGGGATCAACCCCGAGGTCCTCGCGTCGGTGGCGACCGAGATCGCAGATGCCGCGAATCTCGGCGTGCAAGTCGCCGTGGTCGTCGGTGGCGGCAACATCTTTCGCGGTGCGGCCGCGCGAGGCATGGATCGCGCGACGGGCGATTACGTCGGCATGCTCGCCACGGTGATGAACGCGGTCACGTTGCAGGAAGCGATCGAGCGGCGCGGCGTGGTCACGCGCGTGCAATCCGCGATTCCGATGTCACAGCTCGCCGAGCCGTACATCCGCCGGCGCGCGATTCGCCACCTCGAGAAGGGGCGCGTCGTGATCTTCGGCGCGGGCACCGGCAATCCGTTCTTCACCACGGACACGGCGGCGGCGTTGCGCGCGATGGAGATCGGGGCAGACGTGCTCCTGAAGGCGACGAAGGTCGACGGGATCTACGACAAAGATCCGCGGAAGTTCAACGACGCGAAGCGTTACCAGACGGTGACGTTTACCGACGCACTTCGCCAGGACCTCGAGGTCATGGATGCGACGGCGTTCGCGCTATGCCGCGACAACGAAATGCGCATCATCGTGTTCAACATGACGAACCGTGGCAACATCGAGCGAGTCGTCTGCGGCGATCCGATCGGCACCGTGGTCGTGAAAGACACGGACTCGACGCGTTTCGCATGAGGAAATCATGATCAACGACATCGTTAGCGATTCAGAAGATGGCATGAAGAAGTCGGTCGAGTCGTTCAAGCGCGACTTGCAGAAGATCCGCACCGGCCGCGCGAACGCGTCGATGCTGGATGGCATCAAGGTCGACTACTACGGCACGCCCACGCCGGTGAATCAGGTCGCGACCGTGCAGGTCGTGGACGCGCGTCTCATCACGGTCAAGCCGTGGGAGAAGGCGATGATCGCGGTGATCGACAAGGCGATCCGTGCGAGCGACCTCGGGATCAACCCGGTTGCCGATAGTGAATTGGTTCGCCTGCCGATTCCGCCGCTCACCCAGGAGCGCCGCCGGGACCTGGCCAAGACGGTGGGTAAGCAGACCGAGGAAGCGCGCGTCGCCGTGCGATCGGCCCGTCGCGATGCGATGGACATGATCAAGGATGCGGAGAAGGACAAGCAAATCTCCGAGGACGAGCGCAAGAAGGGCGAAAAAAGCGTCCAGGACCTCACGGACAAGTACATCGCGTCGATCGAAGACATCGCGAAGGCCAAAGAAAAAGAAATCATGGAGCTTTAGGGCTAAAATAAGCCCTGATGTCCGGCATTCCGGCGGGTGCCGGGTCGCTTCTGGGGAAGCGGCTCGGCAAGTACGAGATCCTGGCGCTCCTCGCGCTGGGCGGTACCGCCGAGATCTATCTCGCACGCATCGACGGCACGAACGGGTTCGAGAAGTACGTGGTGGTCAAGTGCCTCCACGATCACCTCGCGGACGACCAAGAGTTCGTGAAGATGTTCCTCGACGAGGCGCGTCTCGCGGCGATGCTCGATCACTCGAACATCGTCCAGACGTTCGAGCTCGGCGAGCACGAGAACCGCTACTACATGGTGATGGAGTTCCTCGCGGGCTTGTCGCTCGCGATGGTGGTGCGGCGCGCGGCCGAGCGCGTGAGCGGCGGGCGGATCCCGGTGCCGTTGATCCTGAACCTGGCGGCGCAATCGGCGGCTGGGCTGCACTACGCGCACGAGCGCCAGCAGGGCGGCAAGCCGCTCAACATGGTGCATCGCGATATCTCGCCGCAGAACTTGGTGATCGGGTTCGAAGGCGTGGTGAAGGTCGTCGACTTCGGCATCGCGCGCGCGGAGTACCGCGAGACCAAGACGAAGGCCGGCACGATCAAAGGCAAGTTCGCGTATATGTCGCCGGAGCAGTGCGTGGCGACGAACGTCGATCGGCGGACGGACGTGTTCGCGCTCGGCGTGATCGTTCACGAGCTGTTGACGGGCCGGCGGTTGTTCAAGCGCAACTCGCCGTACGAGACCTATCAAGCGGTGATCGATTGCGCGGTACCGGCGCCGTCGACGATCAACGTCGAGCTCGATCCCACGCTCGACGCGGTGATCATGAAGGCGCTCGCGAAGGAGCGCGAGGATCGCTATCCCACGGCGGAGGCATTCGGCGACGCGATGCTCGGCTACCTGCATCATCGCGGTAAGGGATCGGGGCCGGGCGAGATCGGGCGATGGCTGGAAGAGCACTTCCAGCAGGAGATCGAAGAACACGGCGAACGGATGCGCGAGCTGATCGCGGGGCGCGATCAATCGTCGATGGATATCGGCTGGGACGAGCTCCCGGACGCGAAGAAGAGCGAGACGGTTCCGTTCAAGAAGAAGCCGGGCGACGACGAGGAAGAAGACGAGCTGTCGCTCGCGAGCTCCGATGTCGAGATGGTCGGGCGGGGCAGCGAGGCATCGCTCGATCAACTGGTCTCGCGGCTGGGCACCGAAGCGGACGACGAGCCACACGATGACGACGACGGGCCGCCGCCGGAGAAGACACGGATCGAAGCGAATCCGCTCGAGCTGCTCGAGCAATTGCAGGCGCAATCGGCGAACGCGAAGACGATCGTCCCGACGGGAACCACGACCGGAGGGCCGGCACCGTTGCCCGCGCCTCCCGCAGGGCCGAAGGCGGGTGAGGTGAGCGCGAAGCCGGCGCCGAATTCGGCGAAGTATCCGGTCAACGAGCAGATTCCGACGGTGATCGCGGACGACGCGTCGTCGGGGAAGGCATCCGCGGGCAAGCCGCGCACACCGGCGCGTGGCGTGGCGTCGGAGGCGGCGTACAAGGCAACGGTCGTGCACGAGGCGCAGAAGCCGCCGCCGGAAGCAGATCCCGTGACCGCAACGCCGCGGTCGCCGATCCGACCGAGTCAGGCGCCGATGATCGCGTCGGGCCCGCTCGGCGGTCAGCCGGAGCTCGCACCCACGGCCGCGGCCGTGCCGATCGATGCGGCGGTGGTAGCGCGGATCGGATCGTCGAGTGCGACGCACGAGGCGGTGAAGCTCTCGACGGATCAGATGGCGAAGCTCGAGGCGATCCAGCCGAATTCGCCGTATCCGGTCGCCGTCGGTGGTCGGCCGTATTCGTCGGATCTCGCGCCGAGCAATCTCGCGGCGCCGGTGCGCCCATCGATCAATGCGCTCAAGTCCGGGATGGCGAGCCCGTCGGTTCCGCAGTCGGGGCAGGTCGTGTTGAATGGTCAGGCGGCGGCGAATCTGATGTCGCCCGTCGGTGATCAGTATCCGCAGCAAGATTGGGCGGCGATGGCCGCGGCGCCGGCGAAGGCGCTCACGCACGTGCAGCTCGCGTTGTTGTTCGTCGCCGTGGTGGCGGGCGCGATCGTGATCACGATGGTGATCGCGAAGATCGTGCACTAGCCGGTTCGAGCACCGCGGAGCTGCTGCGCTCGGCGATTCGAAAGCCGGCGCGTTCGTAGATCCGCTGTGCCGCCGATGCGTGATCGACGATGATCACGTAGCTCTGCGCGGGGACGGCGGCCGCCGCCGCTGCGAGAAGTGCGCTCGCGTAACCGCGCTTGCGATGCGTGCTCGCGGTCTGCACGTCTTGATAACGCGCGAGGTTGCCCATCGGCACGAGGCCGAGCGATGCAACGAGCTCCGTACCGTCGAAGATTCCGAAGAACTTCGCGAGGCCACGCATGACGAGCTGCGCCTGCCAACGCGCGCGGCGCTGCACGAACTCGCGAAACGCCTCGGCGTGACTATCGGCGCAGGCCCACGCGAGCTCTTCGCTCTCGATCACTTGCTTCGGCGAGAGCTCGACGATGTTCGGGACCGGTGGTGCGGTCACGGTGGTTGCAGCGAGCACGAGCACCCGCTCGATCCGGAAGCCACCGGCGAGCAACTCCGCTTCGCAGCCGACATCGCCGGTCGTGCCGTCCCAGCACAACGTGACGTGCTGGATCTCCGGGTTGCGAAATTCGCGATGGAACGTGTCGATCCACGTCGCGACCTCACCGGCTTGCGGCGCGGCAGGCGCGATGAGCAGGTTGCCGTAGTAGTAGCCCGGATCGTCGGGCGTCTCGATCACGACGTAGTTGCCGCGATCCGTGATGACACCGCGGGTGGCGGCGAGGCCGAGCTCGGTCTTGAGCGCGAGCGATCGGATGATCAATTGCGGACGAGCCCGAGCAACTTCGACATCGTCTTTTCGTCGGCGGGCGGGAAGTCGTAATCGAGGAACTCGCGCGACGTGACCCAGCGCAGATCCGCAACGGCAGCGGGATAGGGCCGTGCCTCGCCCGGCAGCTTGCACGAGTACATCGTGAGCTGGACCTGGTAGGTCGTGTATTCGTGGAGGTGCTCGCCGAGCTTCTGGCCGACGACGACATCGACCCCGATCCGCCCACGGACTTCGCGGAGCAACGCCGCGGCTTCTTCTTCGTCCGGCTCGACGCGTCCACCGGGGAACTCCCAGAGGCCGGGCAGCACGGCGTTGCCGTTGCGTTGGGTGATCAGGTAGCGGCCATCATGATCGATGACGGCAGCTACTACCCGGATCACCTCTTTGCCCATCGGCCAGCATTATCGATGGATTGGCTTGGATTGCAACGGTAACCCTGTATGCTCCGCCGCCCATGGCCATTCGATTCGTCGAGATCAAAGCGGCAGATTCGAGCGAGCTCCTCAACACCGAGTGGGTGATCCTCGAGAACGACGGCAAGAGTCCGTTCAACACGCGCGGTTGCGGCATGACCGTCGGCAAGCGCGGGTCGAACAAGAAGTCGCTGCTCGGGATCATCGACCCGGGGTTCGTGCTCGAGCCCGGCCAGAAGATGCGGATGTGCACCGGCTCGCCCGGCAACGAGAAGCAGGGCGCGCCGCCCGCCGAGGACGACTCGCTCAAGAATTACTATCTGTTTCTACCGAAGTCGTACGTCACGCCGGGCGTGGTGCTGACGCTCGTGTTGCGCGGCCTGCCCGTCTCGAAGGGCGAGTTCGACGCCGCGGGCGAGCACGGCGTCAAGAAGGCATAGGTCCCACGTAGGTCGACGCCGGCCTGATGAGCTTTCCAACGCGGCGTTGCTCGAGGACGTGCGCGCACCAGCCGGCGACCCGACCGACCCCGAACGTCGGCGAGAACTGCTCGCGTGGCAGACCGACCGCATCGAGGAGCACGGCGGTGTAGAACTCGACGTTCGCCGCCATCGGCCGGTCGGGCTTTTTCTCACGCAGGATCTTCGCGGCGGCGGTTTCGACGGCACGCGCCAGCTCGAGCCGCGGGGACGCGAGCGGCTTCACCGCCACTTCGAGCACGGCCGCGCGCGGATCGCGCACGCGATAGATCCGGTGGCCCATGCCCATGATCCGGCGACCCGCTGCGAGCTCGGACAACAGCCACGCTTCGGCGTTCGCCGGGGTCGCGATCGCGTCGAGCATGTCGAGCACCGGGCCAGGCGCGCCGCCGTGCAGCGGGCCCTTCAATGCGCCGACCGCGGCGACGACCGACGAGATCATGTCGCTCGCAGTCGACGCGACGACGCGTGCGGTGAACGTCGATGCGTTCATGCCGTGATCGATCACGGTCGTGAGGTACGCGCCGAGCGCCTTCGCCGCGACGGGGTTCGGATCTGCGCCGATCGTCATGCGCAGGTAGTCGGTCGCGTGATCGGCGGTGCTCGGTGGGATCGGAGCGAGGCCGCGGTGCTTGCGGCTCCACGCGGCGACGAACACCGGCGCGGCGCCGATCGCGGTGAGCGCGTCGACCTGGTCGTCGCCGGTCGACCACAGGTGGGCCATCGCGGCGCGGAGTGCGTCCATGCCGTCCTTCGCGTCGAGCGCGTCACCGATCCGCGGGAGGACTTCCCACGCGGCCGCACGAGCCTGGGCGAACGAGATCGGCTGTTCGGGCAGGTTACGGCCCGCGGCAAGCACGCGGGCGGCCGCCTGTTCGAACGTAGAGTCGATCGCGAGGCGTTCGACATCCGCGCCGGCGATCACGAGGTGACCGCGTTCGCCGTCGACGTGCGAGATCAGCGTGTCGGCGGCGTTTACGCCTTCGAGTCCGTTTCCTTTGGCTTCACCCATGACCTACGTGTACGGTCGAATCTATGGTTGATCAACGTAGATTCGACAATCAACCAAAGGACTATCTCGACGCGAAAGCCGCGGCGAAGCTGCTCGGGGTCGAGCTCCGGACGCTCTACGCGTATGCGAGCCGCGGGCTCGTGCGCAGCGTGCGTGGCGAGCGCGGACAGAAGCGGCTGTACGCACGCGATGACCTCGATCGGTTGCGCGCCCGTAGCACGGCGCGGGCAGGGCACGGGGCCGTCGCGGCAGGTGCGTTGCGGTGGGGCGAGCCCGTGCTCGATTCGGCGATCACGGAGATCACGTCACGCGGTCCCGCCTATCGCGGGAAGCTCGCCACCGATCTCGCGGCGCAGGGGGCGCGGTTCGAGAATGTCGCGGAGCTGTTGTGGTCGGGCTACCTGCCGACCGAGCCGATCGTGTGGTCGACGACGCGGCCGCCGTCGCTCGCGCAGCTCGGCAAGCTCGTCCCGAGCGATGCGACGCCGCTCGAGGTCATGCAGTTGTTGGTGCCGCTCGCGGGGCTCGCCGATCCGTATCGCGAGGATGGCCGCCCCGATGCGATCGTCGCGCGCTGGCGCCAGCTCGTGCCGTTGATCGCGGCCGCGCTGGCGTGGAGTCGCGCCGAGCTCGCCGCTGCGCAGTTCACGCACGCACTCACCGCGAGCTCGATCGCGAAAGTGTGCACGCGCGCACTCGGCCTCGATGACGACGAGGCGCCGAACATCGAGACCGCCTTGATCGTGCTCGCCGATCACGAGCTGAACGCGTCGAGCTTCGCGGCTCGCGTGACTGCGTCGACGAACGCCGATCCGTACGCGTGCTTTGCCGCCGCGCTTGCTGCCGTGAGTGGACCGCGCCATGGCTCCGCGGCCGAGGAGCTGGCGCGGTTCGCGGATCAAGCAGGCACACCGGATCGTGCGGCAAAGCTCGCCCGGGAGCTACGCGCTCGTGGTGAATCGCCGCCGGGTTTTGGTCACCTGCTATATCCGGACGGAGATCCGCGCGCCACTCCACTTCTCGATGCCGCGCGCGGTTCGTCCGCACGGCGAGCAAAGGTAATCCTCGCGATCGTCGACGCGCTCGCCGCCGACGACCGGAAGTCGCGAATTCATCCGAGCGTCGACGTCGGTCTCGCCGCGCTTGTCGCGAGCCTGAACCTTTCGCCGAGCGCCGGCTCCGGCCTGTTCGCGGTCGCGCGCAGCGCAGGCTGGCTCGCGCACGTCCTCGAGCAACGAGCAGCCGGCTACCTGCTCCGGCCCCGCGCTCGCTTCGTAGGCCAGTCAACTTGACGAACTAGACACCGTCCCCGATCGCGGATTCGCGAGGTTAGGTCCCCGAACTTGACGAACTAGACACCGTCCCTCGTCAAGCACCGTCGACTGAACCATCGACCGAGCCCGAGCGCGAGCCCGTTCTTCGGACGCCCGACCGACGCCGCGAACGGCTAATCCAAGACGGCGATATACGACCCGCGCCCGCCGAGCGAGCTGCCGATGTACATGTGCCGCGAGCTCTTGCCGTCGTGGCTGATCGTGATGCCGACGACGTGATTCGTGAACACGATCGCGACGCCACCCAAATTCGTCACCACCGAGCCATCCTTCATGAACGTGTTCGCGTCAGAGAAGTGCCCGTAGACCACCGCCGCATCACCGCTATCTGCATCGAGCTCGATCTTCGCCGTCTCGAGCACCGCGGGGGTCGGCGTCATCGTCCACACGCCGATGAAGTTCGGCGCGCCGTGCTCCTCGACATAGGTCTTGCTGCCGTCCATCACGTTATCCGCGGACGCGAGCATCGCATCCGACAACACCGCGAGCTCGACATCCGCGCCCGCACACGCCGTGGTCACGTTCGCGTTGATGCAACCGATGCCGGTCATCCCGAGCGTGTCCGAGTGCAGCTTCACCGCCGCGCACGATCCCGGATACGACTGCGAGTGCGACGCCACCGACGTGGTGCCCGAGCCGGCCATCGTCGACGTGGCGCCGATCTCGGTGATGATCGGCGTGGTCGCGAAGTTGGTCTCGCGAATCTCCGCGCTGACGACCGTGGCCGTCGTATCCGTCCAGCCCGAACCGCACGATCCCGAGCCATTGCCGCTGCCGAACAACCCGTACATGTCCGTGGGATGAACCGTGAACGTCTGCGAGACGTCGCAGCCGATGCCGCGGTTGACCTTGATCTGCAGCGTGTCGTTGCCCTTCGTGTAGGCACCGCCGCCATAGAACACGGATTCCTGCTTCTCGCTGCCGTTGCAATCGCCCGCGCGACCGCGCAACACGACACCGGCGAGCCCGGCCTTCGGCAGATCGACGCTGAACTTGCCCGCGAGCGCCGGCTGGAGCGCCGTGAAGCTCTTCACCGATGTCACGGTCGCGCACGACGCATCCGTTCGCGTGCCGAGATCGAGCGAGCCGTCGTCGCCATTCGCGATCGGCAACAGATCGACCGCGCTGACGCACGACATGTCGAAGTCGCTACCGCCCGTCGGTAGGAGCAGCGTCATGTCGACGGCGCCGTCGCTGCAACCGGCGGCAAGCATCGCGAACATCACGACCTGGCGGCGCATCAAAATCCCTTCAGCATCGTTGGATCGCCACCCTTGCTCGCCTCGACGCCGATCACGACGCCACCGACCACCGCCGCCGCCGCCGCCCACACCCACCACTTGCCGTACCACTTGTCGTGCTTTTCGTCGTCGCTACCACCGCCGGGATCGAAGCCATCCTTCGTGCCGGTGACCGTGTCGCCGTCGTCGAACGCCGACTTGATCGCACCGACGATCGACGCCGCCGATGCATTGCCGTCGAGCGAGAACGACTTCGACACCTTCTTCGCCGAGATGTCGTACACGCGCGCGTTGACGTGATCCTCGGTGCCGCCCTCGATCACGAGCAATCGATTCGAGCCGGTTAGCTTGCCGAGCGCCCTCGCGCGATCCAACCGCGCCGCGCCCGGTGCCGCCGCGATCGTTTCGTCGACGAGCTTCGCCGCTTTATCGCTCTCGTTCTCGCGCGAGAGCGTGACCTCGACCTTCGTGGATTTGCCTTCCAAGATGTCGACGATCTCGCTGTACGTCTTCTTGCCCTCGAAGCTGATCTGCACGAGGTGCAATCCGATCGGGAGCTTCACCTTCTCGCCGGCATCCTTTTGCACGTTGCCATCGACGAGCACCTTCGCATCCGACGGATCGGTCGACGTGCGTAGCGAGCCTTGCTCGTCCGGCTCGCGCTTCGCGTTCGTGATGATGCCGCGCACCGTCGGTGACGGAATCTTCTTGTCGACCGTCCACGCCGGATTGAACCGGAACGCGGCGCGGAATTGCTTCAGCGCTTCATCCGGCTTTTGATCGGCGCCGTAGATCAGACCACGCCAACCCGCGAGCGCCGACAGCTGCGTGGCGAGCTCGCTGCCACCATGATCGAGCAGCTCTTTCTCGTCGGTATCGATGATCTTCAGCGCGTTGGCGAAGTTGCCGCTGCCGTACGCCTGCTTGATCAGATCGAGATCCGATTGCAGCTGGCTGCGGCCTTCGAGCGTGGCCTCGAGCGACTCGTTCGTGCGAAACAACATCTCGCGTTGATCGAGCGCGCGATGGATCCGTGCGATCTGGCCGGCATTCGTGCCCGCCGCATTCACGATCACGAGCTTGCCCGATTCGTCCGGTTCGTGGTCAGCGACGACGAATAGACGGGGCGGCGTGGCGAGGGCGGTGGTCGTGGTGGCAAGGAGCGCGGCGCAAACCGCTACTCGCTGCACGATCGATCTTCCATCGATACGTGCATGTGAAGCACCTGACCTGGATCCAGAGTGACGTGACACGTGAACTTTTCGGTTTCGTTGCTGACGACCAGCTTGTACGTGCCCGCCGCGAGGTTGAACTTCGCGGTCGGCGTATCGTGTGACTCGCTGTTGATCCGAATATTCGCATATTCGGCGTTCTCGGCGTCGACCTGGAGGACCGCAGCGCCCTTCTTGGCCGACGATTTAACCGCATCATTAGACGCCACGGGCGGGGTTGCGGCTTTGGTCTTGTTGCGGCCTTGCGCGATCCGCGCCTCGAGCGACTTCGCGTCGCCTTTGGGATCGTTTTTCGGCGGATCGTTTTTCGGCGGATCGTTCTTCGGTGGGTCGTTTTTCGGCGGATCGTTTTTCGGCGGATCGTTCTTCGCCGTGTCTTGCGTCACAGGCGGCGGCGCGACTTGCTGCTGCGCGACCGGTGGTGGCGGCGTGACTTGTTGTTGCGCGACCGGCGGTGGTGGCGCGACTTGCTGTTGCGCGACCTGTGGCGGCGGAGTCACGGGCGTCGGGTCCGGCTGCTGTACCTGCTGCTTCTCGACGACCGGCGTCGCTTCTTCTTCGGTCGTCGATGACGACGAGCGATGCGTGCCGAACACGATCGCCGCGATCGTTCCCGCGAGTGCCGCCGCACCGAGCACGCCCAGCGCCCAGCGATTGCTACCGCCCGTGGCGATCGACGACGACGCACCCGTGAACGTGTTGCCACCGTGCACCGATGCGAGCTCCGGCGCCGGCAACATCGACGCCGCGAACGCCGCGATCATCGCCGGCGACGGTGCTTGCTGTGCTCCGGCCTGTAACATCTGCGTCGGCGCTTGCGGCGCTGCCGTCGGAACCGCCATCGGCGGCGTTGCCGTCGGCATCTGCATCTGCGGCGGCATCGGGGTCGGCGGCGGTGGCTCGAGCGGCATCATCCGCGTCTGCGCGCCCGAATCCATGATCGGCGCGGCGAGACTCTCTTCGACGATCACCGGCGGCGTCGACGGTGGACGGCGCGGAGCCGTCGCGACCGGAAGCGCCGGGTTGTTCGGCTGACTGATCAGCGACCGCGTGACGATCGTGAGCGGCCGATCCGTGTGCTGCGTCTTCGGACCCGAGCTCACGCCGCCCGCGCCTGGCGTGACATCGCGAATCACGCCCGCGAGATCGTTCGCACCCTCGCGCCAGCCATTCGCGAACCGCTCCTCGACGATCGCGTCGATGAACGTCTGCATCCGCGCATAGCGATCTCGCGGATCGTGCGCGAGTGCCTTCATGCAAATCTTCTCGAGCCCGACCGGAATCGCCGGCTTCACCTGACGCGGCGGGATTACGTTGAGCGGCGCGCTCTCGCGTTCGTCCGCCGTGATCTGCCGGCCGAGCGGATGCTGGCCCGTGATCAGCTCGTACAGCACGACGCCGAGCGCGAACACGTCCGAGCGCGGCGTGAGCGCTTCACCGCGCGCCTGCTCGGGCGCCATATACGCCCACTTGCCCTCGACGACGCCGGCGCCATTGCCTTCACGCCGCGCGATACCGAAGTCGGCGACGCGAACTTCACCCGATGTGGTGAGCAGGATGTTCGACGGCGAGATGTCCGCGTGGATCACCGCGCCATCGCGACGGTTGTGCGCGAACTCGAGACCCGCGGCCGCATTCTGGACGATGTACGTGGCAACGCCGAGCGGCAGGCCCTTCGCACCGCGCGCCTTCAACAGCTGGCGCACCGACGGCCCGTCCATGAACTCCATGACGAGGAACACGTCGTCGCCATCGCGGGCGAGATCGAGCACCGACACGATGTTGCCGTGCTGCATCCCGACGAGCAGCTTCGCTTCGCCGATCAACCGCTCGACGAACACGCTATCGGTCGCGAGCTCCGGCAACAGGCGCTTGATCGCAACCGGCTTCTGGAACCCGTGCGAGCCCATCGACTGGCCGGCGAACACTTCCGCCATGCCACCGCGGCCGAGCAGATCGCCCAGGACATAGCGGCCTTGCCGCTTTCCTTGCGCTCCATCCCGTTGGAGAAGGTGCACTTCTCCTGTGTCTGGGGTCCCGGCCACGTCGGAGTACCTAGATTGCAATGAGGGTACCAGCTCCTAACAGATCGATCGACTTCGAGTTTCGGCTGTTAAACACGGCGAGTCAAAAATGATCGGGGGGGAGTCCCACCTGGGTGGGAGCGTGGGTTTGTGAAGGATTTTGCACATCTAGCGTTTGCACAACGCGAGCTTCCCCACATTGGTTTCGAACGTACAAGGCTAGCCGCCTATTCGGAAACGGCGCTGATAGGTTCGCCGGCGATGACAGCGTCGCCCACCGCGGACAACCAGCGGATCTTCGCGCCCGAAATCTTCAAGGACCAGGTCGCGATCGTGACCGGCGGCGGGTCGGGGATCGGCCTTGCCACCGCCACGGAGCTCGTCCGGTTAGGGGCGAAGGTCGCGATCTGCGGTCGCACCCAAGCGAAGCTCGATGCCGCGGTCAAAGGGCTCGGTGCCAACGCGGCGGCGTGGCAGTGCGATATCCGCGAGGGCGCGCAGGTCGAGGCGATGGTGCGTGGCGTCATCGAGCGGTTCGGCCGGATCGACATCGCGATCAACAACGCGGGCGGCCAGTTCCCGTCGCCGGCGCAGCACATCTCGCCGAACGGGTTTCTCGCCGTCATCAAGAACAACCTGGCCGGCACGTTCAACGTGTCCCGCGAGGTCGCGAACCAGTGGATGATCGAGCACGGCGGCGGGCGGATCGTGAACGTGATCGCGAACATCTATCGCGGCTTCCCGGGCATGGTGCACACCGGTGCCGCGCGCGCCGGCGTCGAGAACATGACGATGACACTCGCCGTGGAGTGGTCGCAGTTCGGGATCCTCGTCAACGCGGTCGCGCCCGGCATCATCATCTCGTCGGGGACGGCGCAGTATCCGCCGCAATTGCTCGAGCGCGGGATCGCGAATACGCCGCTCAAGCGTGCCGGTACCGTCGATGAAGTCGCCGCATCGATCCTGTTTCTGTGCTCGCCGGCCGCGCAATACATCACCGGCGCGACGTTGAAGATCGACGGCGCGCAATCGCTGTGGGGCGATACCTGGGAGCTCCCGTGAACCTCGGGCTCGACGGCAAAGCGTGCTTGGTCGCCGGTGCGTCGCGTGGCATCGGTCAAGCGATCGCGCGCGCGTTGCAACGTGAAGGTGGTCGCGTCGCGGGTGTCGCGCGCAATCCCGAAGGGCTCGCGTACGACGCGAACATCGTCGCGGATGTCTCGACGGCCGACGGCGCGCAGAAGGCGATCGACGAGACGCTCGCACGGCTCGGCGCGATCGATGTCGTGATCGCGAACGTCGGCAAGTCGTTCGCGCGCGAGGCCGCGGCGATGGACGACGACGACTTCGCGAAGTCGCTCGACCTGAACTTGTGGACGGCGATGCGCATCGCGCAACGCGCTGCACCTCACATGACGAGCGGCTCGATCACGATGATCTCGTCGATCTGGGGACGCGAGGCGGGTGGCGCGCCTGGCTACAACGTCGCGAAGGCCGGCGTGATCGCGTTGGCGAAGGCGCTCGCCACCGACTACGCGAAGAAGGGCGTGCGGGTGAACGCGATCGCGCCCGGTTCGATCCTGTTCGAGGGCGGTGGTTGGGATCGCCGGCAGAAGGCCGATCCGAAAGGCATCGCGGACATGATCGCGCGCGAGTTGCCATTCGGACGGTTCGGCACCGTCGACGAGGTCGCCGATGCGGTCGCGTTCGTCGCGTCGCCGCGCGCGAGTTGGATCAACGGTGCGTGCATCGTTGTCGATGGCGGGCAATCGCACGCATTTTGAGAAATTTTCCGGGGGTAACTCCGGTTGGAGGGCGCGATGAAGCGGGTGGTTCCCTACGTGATGGCGATCGGCGCGATCGTCGCGTTCTGGCTGTTCATGCATCGCAAGCACGAGACGCCGGACAACAAGCCGGTCGGAACGCCCGTGCACGCCGTACCGTCGGCCGATCCACCGCGACCGGGAAAAGAACCGGCTCGGATCTCGGTCACCGTCACCGATGCGAAGGGGCCGATCGACAAAGCGGTCGTGCGCGCCGTCGAGCAACGCGGCGACATCGTGACCGGGACGACGAACGCTGATGGCATCGCGCATCTCGACGTCACGCCGGGCGCGTGGACCACGAGCGCATCGGCGCCGGCACACCTGACCGCGGTTGCACCGGAGAAGAAGGTCGCCGCGAATGAAACCATCACGCTCGCGCTCACGCTCGCCGCCGGTGGGGTGGCGTTGACCGGACAAGTCACCGACGCGAGCGGCGGACCCGTACAAGGTGCGCGTGTCGATGCCGCGCCGATCGGCACTCGCGCCAAACGCGGCGATGCGGTCGCTGCGGCGTTCACCGGTGCCGACGGCAAGTACACGCTGACCGTCCCGACCGGCGAAGCCGTCGTCGCCGTCAATCATCCGGACTACGCGGCGCAACAGCGTTACGTCGAGATCGGCGAAGCCGGCGCGGTCGCGAACTTCCAACTCGTGCCCGGCGCGGTGATCGAAGGCGTCGTCCAGGATCAGGCCTCGCACGCGACCGTCGGTGGCGCGAATGTCGTCGCCCATCTCGAAGGTGTTGCCGCGCTCGGCGAGCAGAGCCGCAAGTTGGCGACCGCGGGACCCGACGGCAAGTTTCGCCTGACCGGCCTGCGCCCCGGCGCATATGCCCTCGAAGCGAGCACCGCGGATCGGCCGAGCGCATCGCCGACGCAGGTGGGTGTCGGCGTCGCCGAGCAGATCAGCGATGTCGTGTTGTTCGTCGGCAAGGGCGTGTCGGTGAGTGGCATCGTCGTCGACGAAGCGGATCATCCAGTCGGTGGCGCGACTGTCACGTCGAACCACGATCGCGATACGAACGTGATCTCGAAGCCGGACGGCACGTTCACGATCGTCGGCCTCGCGCCGGGTCGTTACGAGCTCACCGCGGAATCGACGACACACTTGTGGTTGGCATCGACCCGCGTCGACGTCGCGTTGAAAGACATCACCGGCGTGAAGATCACGGTCGCGACCGCGAAGCACTTCAAAGGCCACGTCGAGCCGCGCGAGGTTTGCGACATCACGGTCGCCGCGCCCGATCACACGCGCCACTACGATGTCGCCGACCTCGCGACGTCGACGGCTGCCGACGGTGCGTTCGACATCGGCCCGATTCGCGCGCTCGCGTATCAGCTGATCGCGCATTGTGCGAACGGCGACGAAGGCGAGGCGACCGCGATCGCCGACGGCGAAACCGTGATCCAGGTGAAGCCCGGTGGCGTGATCGCTGGACGCGTCGTCGATCAAAACGGCAAGCCGCTCGCGGGCGCGATGATCAACGGCGGGTTCGGCGGCAATACCGAGATCACGAACGGCATGGTCACGAGTGGCGCGACCGCGATCACGTCCGACAAGGGCGAGTTCGAGCTCACCGGCTTGGCCGCGGCGACCTATCACCTGCGCGTGCTCGCCCACGCGAAGCCGGTACCGATGAAGACCAAGACCGCGGCCTCCGTGACGATCAACGGTGGCGAGCACAAGTCGGGCGTCGAGCTCGTCGTCGATCGACCGGACGGTGTGATCAAAGGAACCGTGACCGGTCCCGACGGTGCAGCAATCGCGGATGCGTGGGTCTCCGTCGATCAATCGTTCGAAGACGAGCTCGAAATGCTGCTCGCCGATCAACCGGAGAACAAGAAGTCGGTTTCGATCTCGTCGAACGGCGACGATCTGCAGGCGGTCGCGCCGGTGCTCACCGACGCGCAGGGTCACTACGAGATCCACGATCTGCCGCGCGTGAAGTGGACGGTCACCGCCGAAGCGCAGGCCGGCAAGTTGCGGGGACACGGCAAGGTCACGCCGGACGCGACCGCCGATATCAAGGTCACCGGCGTGCAAGGTCTCACCGGAACCGTTCACGCCACGGGCACACCGCCGCAGACGTTCACGGTCTCGCTCGAAGGCGCTTCGACGACGACGCGCACGTTCGCGTGGCCCGACAAAGGCGATGCGACGTTTAGCTTCCCGCGCCTCGATCCCGGCGACTACCAGGTCACGGTGAGCTCGACGGCGGGTGGCGCGACGGCGAAGGTGTCGGTCGGCACGGATCCCGCGCATGTCGATCTGACGCTCGCGACCGCGGCGCACGTGAAGGGAATCCTCGTCGACAAAGCGACCCACAAACCGTTGCCGCAGATGGGCGTCGCGCTCGTGCCCGATAAAGGCGATGGCTCGCTCTCGATCATGATCAACGGCGAGCCCGAGGCGACCGGCGCAGACGGTTCGTTCGATCTGACGACCCGTGCGGGTAACTTCGTCCTCGTCGCGCTGGCGCCGAATCTCGGACAGAGTCCGGCGGTCGGACATGCCAAGGTGACCGAAGCTGCCACGGTCGACCTCGGTACGATCGAAGTCGAGCTGAAGCAATGATAGGCTGATCGTCGTGAGTGGTCCGGCGAAGGTGTTGGCGAGCACCGGCGTGGCCGTGGCGGCGATCCTGATCGCGCTGTTCGGCATGTCGTGGTTCACGATGCACCTCGAGCACGCACCGCCCGAGTCCGCGCTCGCGCTCGCGCAAGTCCGGGTCGGCCTCACCGATGCCGCGGCGTGCTTGCCCGATGGCACGTGCTCCGCGATGCCGCTGTCGAACTTCGATGGCGTGTACCCGATGCTCGCCACGTTCGTGTTCTGGATCAGCATCGCGTTCGGCCTGCTGGTCTCCTATCAATGTGCGTATCGCCTGATCTTCGGCCATACCGGCGAAGCGCTGTCGCGGCTCGGCTACCTGGTCGCGATCATGACGGCGCTCGCCGCGATCCTGGCGGGCCTGATCTTCGCGCCCGAGACCGGTGGTGCGCAGGGTGGTGGCACCGTCGTCGTCGCGCGGACGTGGGCACCGGCGCTGTTGCTCGTCGGCGTCGCGTCCGGAGCCGCGGCGCTCGTCCTCGCACCGCAGCTCGACACGAGCGGTCAATCACAGACGATGATCTCGGTCGCACTCGCCACGCGTCCCACGTTGCCATCCGAGCCGATCGTGCCGCTCAAGCAATCGCGCGCGGAGACGCCGATTCCGACTGGACCGCCAAAAAAAGATGATCGACCGGCGAAGCCGATCGTGGTGATCACGCGACCGAAGACGATCGAGCCAGCGGCCACCGCGCCGTACGAGCTCCGCAACGTCCTCAAGTACGCGACTGCGCGCGCCGCGTTTCACAAGAAGGGCATCGATGCCGAGCGCGAGGACGGCACGCGCCGCAATATCGTGTGGTCCGATGTCGTCGGCGTCGTCGCGCGGCGTCTCCCGCCCGATCCTCCCTACGCCGGTGCCACGTTCATCGATCTGGTGTCCGTGGCGGGTGCCACGTTGCGGTTCCTGCCGTGGACCGAGATGAGCGGCAACGATCTCGAAGCGGCACTCGAAGCGGGTGACGAACACGAGCGCGCACGCACCTTGGTGCAATTGATCGCGATGGCGTGTCCCGAAGCGCGGCTCGATTCCGCCACGCGAACGTTCTTGGGTGGTCGCGGGCCGGCCGCGCAGTTGCCGAGCGAAGATAAGCTCGCACAACACGACGAACGCCTCGCATAACACGCCATGCGATTTCGGCGCGTGTACGCCGCCTGCGCAGCACGCCAACGCGGTTGTCGCGCGGACTGACAACGCTCGCGAATTCGCGCGATCGGCGTTGGCCGCGTGCGTGCACTAAGCGCCGCGCATGTCTAGGTCGCTTCTGGTCGTGATGCTCGCGGCGTGTGGAAGTCATAGCGGTGATACCGGCGACAAGACCGACGGACCGCTCGCATGCATCGAAGCGTGGACCTGCACCGCGTGGCAGACCGACGGTGCGTCGGATTCAGCGACGCGCACGTGTACCGATCAGAACGCGTGCGGAACGTCGTCGACGAAACCCGTCGAGACCGCGACGTTACCCGCGCTCGATCCGGACTACTACGAGTGCAACGTCGAGCCGATCGTCACGCGTGGTTGCTCGATGCTCGGTTGTCACGGCACCGAGTCCGGTCGCGCCTATCGCGTGTACGCGCGCGGTCGCCTGCGGATCACGGGGCAGACGCTCGTGATGCCGAAGAACATGTGTGGCAACGCACAGCCCGTCAACGTTCCGACCGAGAGCTGCATCGGCAACATCGAGTGCGCGTGCTGGCAGTTGCCGCAACTCGCGACCGAACGCCGGCGTAGCTTCGATTCCGCACGCGGCTTCGATCTCGACGACAACGGCCAGAAGCTCGGCGATTCGACGCAGGCGTTACTCCTGCGCGAACCGACGACCGGTGGTGGCTTCCCGCATGCCGGGATCTCGATGTTTCAACCGACCGACGCCGACTACACGACGATCAAGTCGTGGCTCGACGGCGCCACGCTCGGTCACGCCTGTAACTCGATGAACTAGGAGCTTAGCGATGAGACGAATCTGGATGGCTTCGTGCGCGCTCGTCGTGTCGAGTGCCGCGGTCGGCGCGTTTCCGTTTGCGAATTCGTGGCACATGCCGGCGACCGGTGTCGCGGGTCAGAACCGTTGCGGTGCTGGTGGGATCTACGCGACCGGCGCGCGCACCGATCACTCCGTGAAGTGCCAGCACTGCCACATCCCGAACGCCGCGACGAATCCCGGCACGATCGCGATGATGGTCGCGGCAACGCCCGCGTTCGGCAAGAAGGGCAACGACGACGCGTACACGCCGGGCACGCGCTACACGCTGACGATCTCGATGGTCGGCGAGCATCGCTTCGGCATGGGCAGCGCCGATAACGCGAACGCGATGGCCGCCGTGATCGAGGATGCATCGGGCCACGTCGCGGGTCGCTACATCGCCGACGACGGTCACGATTCCGCGTCGTGTCCTGCGACGTATCCGTACTCGGGCACGCCACCCGCGGGCAAGACCACGCTCGTCTACGGTGATTGCCACGGCGTGTTGCCGCTCGCGTACGTCAATCAAACGCACTGGACGTTCGATTGGGTCGCGCCTGCCGCAGGTACCGGAGACGTGACGATGTTCGTCGGCATGGTCGACGGCGATCACGATGGCGGCTCGAGTCTCGACGACGATGCGATCCAGAAGGCGTACCCGTTGCGCGAGGGCCCGTGATCCGCATCGCGCTCGTGATCGCGATCGCCGGGTGTGGTGTGAAGCCGTACCAACGCGAGCAGCTCGCGAAACCGAAGATGGAGCTCGATCCGGCACCGGAGACGACGCTCGTCGAGCAACACGTCTACGAATATCGTGAAGGCTCGACCGGCGGTTACGGCGGTGGCGGTGGTGGATGCGGCTGCAATTGATCGCGCTCGTCGCATCTGCGATCGCGCACGCCGAGCCCGAGGGCGATCACGTGACGGCCGTGATCCGCAACTCGGCCTACGTCGACAACGATCGCACCACCGTCGATACGACCGTGGTCGCGGCGCATGGCAAACCGACTGCGGATCTCGCGATCGACGCACACTACGTGGCCGATGCGGTGTCGTCCGCGTCGGTCGACGTGATCACGGCGGCGACCGGACGGTTCACCGAGCTCCGCCAAGAGGCGATGGTCGGGGCGACCTACAACGACGGCACGTCGACGGCGACCGCGAGCTACGTGTACTCGGAGGAGCACGATTGGCACTCGTCGACGTTCGGCGGAGCGCTCGGTCGCGACTTCTATCATCACAACCTGACGCTCGGCATCGGCGGTGGGTTCGTCGATAACCACGTCGGCCGATCCGGCGACATGAACTTCGCACGGCGAATGCGTGTGTATTCCGGCAGCGCGCACGCGACGTGGGTCGCGACGCGTCACGATCTATTCGATCTGTCATACGAGCTCGGCTACACGTCGGGCTATCAAGCAAGCCCGTATCGCTACGTGTTCGTCGCCGATCCATCGGGCGCGCAGATCGCGTACGCCGAGACCGATCCGGATCAGCGAACGCGCCATTCGCTGACCTTGCGCTGGAATCATCACGTCGGTGCCGATTCGGCCCTGCGCAGTCACGCGCGGGCGTACGTCGACGATTGGGGCGTGCGCTCGGTGACGGCCGGCACCGCGTTCGCGATCGGGCTCGAGCCGTTCGAGCTCGCACCCGAAGTTCGGCTCTACGCGCAACGCGGCGCCGAGTTCTATCGGGATGGTTACGCGACCGCCGCACGCTACATGACCGCGGATCGCGAGCTCTCGATGTTCCAGGACTTATTCGCCGGACTTCGGCTGCGCTGGCTCGCGCGCGAGTCGCTCCAGCTCGATGTCGCTGCGATGGGCTTCGCGTTTCGATTCCCCGAGTTCCATCGCCTGCCATCGCGCGAGGGTCTGCTGCTCTCGGTGGGGTTGATATGGGCGCTGTGATCCGCCTGCTCGTCGTCGCATGCGCGGCCTGCGGCGGCGACCTCGACGCACCCCTCGATCCACTCACGCTCGACGCGCCATTCTTCGCGTGCCGCGTGCAACCGGTGCTCACGAAGTACTGCTCCGCGCTCGCGTGCCACGGCGCCGATGGTCGCTACTTTCACGTGTTCGCACGTAACCGCGCTCGCCTCACCGGCGACGAGACCCAACGCAACGCGTTCTTGTCCGATGCCGAACGAGCGCACAACTTCGACGCCGCGCGGGCGCTGATCGATCCGAGCGCGCCGACCGACAGCGTGCTCGTGTTGAAGCCGCTCGAACAGGCGGCCGGCGGTTACTTTCACGTCGGTGCGACGCTGTACGGACGCGGCAACGTGTTCGCGACGCGCGACGACGACGACTATCAAACGCTCGTCCAATGGGCGACCGGCTCGACGGAGGATCCGACATGCCAGGAACCTGGAAGTACGCTCTAGTGACGCTCGTGCCCGCGGTCGCGCACGCGTTCCACAACGGATCCGTGTTCGACAAGCCGCCCGGCGCTGGTGGAGGTGGGGGCTTGTTCTTCACCGGCTCGTCGCGCGATCGCGGGTGGGACTGTTCGATCTGCCACATCGATCCGCCGAACCGGCTCGCGCTCGTCGTAACGTCGCAACCGACGGAGCTGCTCGCCGATCACGCGTACACGCCGGGTACCGCGTACCAGATCTCGATCGCGTTCGCGGATCCGGCGAGTCAGCTCGGTGTCGCTGCGACGCGCTCGAACTTCAACGCGATGGTGACGAGCTTCTTCGATCCGTCCGGCGCGGACGCGGGATCGATCGGCGGGCTCGGGACCGGCCAGTTCTACCAGCGCGGGAACGCGATCCTGGCGTCGGACTCGACGACCGTGAACGAGACCAGCTGGTCGTTCACGTGGACCGCGCCGCCGGCGGGAACGGGGCCCGTCGCGTTCGATCTCGCCGTGGTGGATGGGAACGGCGCGAACGCGACGGGGCAGATGACCTTGACCGATCCGCTCGGCGACGACGTGGCGATGCAGCACGTCGTGCTCGCCGAAGCGGGCAGCTCAGATTTCGCTATCGGCTTCGTACGAACCGTCGTCGTCGCCGTCGGCCGTGGGTGCACGACCTTCGCTCGTGTCTTTATCTAGACCGAGGCGGCGAATCATCTTGTAGATCGACATGCGCTCGATACCTGCCGCGCGTGCCGCCGCCGAGATGTTGCCGTCGTGCGCTTCGAGGAGCTCCTTCAGATAGCGGCGGTCGAACTCGTCGACCAGCTTCTGCTTCGCCACCTTGAACGGCACGTCGATATCGATCGCCGCGAACGAGTCGCCTTCCTTCTTCGGCGGCGCTTCGATCGCGACCGTCGGATGGTTCGGCAACAGCACCGCGCGCTCGACCGCGTTGCGGAGCTCGCGAACGTTGCCCGGCCAGGTGTGGCGGTTCGCGCGCGCGATAAAGTCGTCCGGGAGGCGCGGGTCGGGGTTACCCGACGACACGCTGAGCTGGCGGATGAAGTGCTCGACGAGCAGCGGGATGTCATCGCGGCGCTCGCGGAGGGCCGGAATCGTCAGCTTCGCGACCGCGAGGCGGTAGTAGAGATCCGCGCGGAAGTTGCCGCGGTTCACCTCGCTCGCGAGGTCGCGGTTCGTGGCGGCGACGATCCGAACGTCGGCCGCGAACAACTTCGAGCCACCGAGGCGGCGCACGCGGCGGGTCTCGACCGCGCGGAGCAACTTCGCCTGGACATCGAGCGGGAGCTCGCCGATTTCGTCGAGGAACAGCGTGCCGCCATGCGCGAGCTCGAACACGCCCGGCGTGCTCTTCACGGCGCCGGTGAACGCGCCGGCCTCGTGACCGAACAGCTGCGCTTCGAACAGTTGCTCGGGAATCGCCGAGCAGTCGAGCACGACGAACGGCTCGTTGCGGCGCGGCGACGCCTGGTGAATCGCGTCGGCGACGAGCTCTTTACCCGCGCCGGTCTCGGCTTGGATGAGCACCGTCGCGTCCGACTGCGCGAACCGGTTGACGAGCTCGAACAGGTGCCGCATGCCGGCGCTGCCGCCGATCAGGTTGTGGAAGCGTGCTTCATTCCACAACGGCATCGCGACGGCGTCGTCCATCGGCTCGAACACGATCGCGCTCTTGCCGATCTGGATCGTCGCGCCCGGAGCGATGAAGCCGTCGACGACGCGGACGCCCTTGACGTACGTGCCGTTCGTCGAGCCGAGGTCGCGCAGCCGGTAACCTTCCGGCGTCATGCGGAGCTCGCAGTGGAGCGAGGACACCTTCGCGTCCGTCAGGTTGAGGTCAGCGCCGAGGCGACCGATCTGGATCTGCGGAGAAGCGAGCTCGACGGTCTTACCCTGATCGACGCCCGCAACCACGGAGAGCCGGCAGCGGCGTACGTTCACCGTACGCGGCAGGCCTTGATACGACGTCACCCAAGTCGGGGTTTCGAGATCAGAACCTTCCACGAATTCATTGGATCGTAGCACGCTCATCGGACTGCTCCTTTATCGGCAACGCGGACAAAACCAGTGGCGCCCACCTTGATCTCGGCAGGACGGGGGGAATTTTTGTCGATGTCGGCGGTGACACTGAAGAAGTCGATCGCCGGATCGTGATCATCGGTAATCTTGCGAACGCGGGCATTGACGGTGACGTCGCCCGACGGAGTGGGAACGCTAACGGGGACGATGTCCCCGACCTTGACCGCATTCGCGTGGTCGTGCGGAAGCGCGAACTTGACGACCGGGTCTTGCGGGTCGAATACGCGCGCGATCGTCGAACCGCGGTGCGCCATGTCGCCGACGCGGACCTTGATGACGGCGACGGTGCCGTCCATCGGGACCTTGATGTTCGCCGCTTCGATCAGGCGATCCATCTCGGCGATCTGCGTCTTCGCCTGCTTGATCGTACCGGCGGTGCCCGCACCTTCCGCGCCCTGCGCCGCGGCATCCGCCAACGCGACCTTCACGGCTTCCGGCGACGACGCACCCGCACGAGCGAGGCGTTGCTCGATCTTCGCCTTGCGCGAGGCCGCGGCCGCCATCGCGCCTGCACGGCCGGCTTGGCCCTGCGCGTTGATCAGCTGACCTTCATATTCCGACCGCTTCGACCGCAACTCCTGGACGTCCAGCTGGGCGATCTGCTGGCCCTGGTGAACGTAGTCGTCGGTGTGAGTGGTGAGGTTCATGACGGTGCCGTCGGATTCAGCGGTGATGTTGCGAGAGGTTCCAGACGTGATGACTGCGTTGAGCTCGAGGAGCGCGGCTTTCTTCGGCGCCGTGATGCGCGGAAGCTGGACGATCCAGCCCGGCCTACCCTCGTTCTTTGGCAGCTCGTGCGTTCCGCATGCTGCTGTGAGGAGCATTGCGTAGAGCATGGGCAGCTTCATATGGAATCTCCGGTGCGTTGGGGGTGGTGCCTTGCGATGCAGCGAGGAGCGCGGCGTAGAGGCCGCCCTTCGCGACGAGTTGATCGTGATTACCGGTCTCGACGACCTTGCCCTTCTCCATCACGACGATGAGGTCGCAGTTGCGAATCGTCGACAGGCGGTGGGCGACCGTGATGCGGGTGCAGCGCAGCGTCTCGAGGCCGGCGGTGACTTTCTTCTCCGTCGAGTTGTCGAGCGCCGACGTCGCTTCGTCGAGCAGCATCAGCGTCGGGTTGCGAAGCACGGCGCGAGCAATCGCGACGCGCTGGCGCTGACCACCCGAGAGCGAACCGCCGCCGTCCGAGATGATGGTGTCGTAGTTCATCGGCATCTCGGCGATGTCGTCGTGCAGGCACGCGACCTTCGCGGCGTACTGGATGCGGTCGAGCTGCGCGCCCGGCGAAGCGAGCGCGATGTTCTCGCGCATCGTGCCGCCGAAGATGAACGGGTGCTGCGGGACGATGCCGATCTGCTGGCGGACCGAGCGGAGATCCATGTCGTGGAGCGGCTTCTGGTCGTAGTGAACTTCGCCGGCGACCGGCTTGTAGAGACCGCTCAGGAGGTTGAGCAGCGTCGACTTGCCCGAGCCCGACGGACCGACGAGCGCGACCGACGAGCCCGGCGGGATTTCGAGCGAGACGTTCTGGACAACGAGCGGAGCCTGCTCGCCGTACTTGAACGACAGGTTCTTCACCGTGACGTGGCCACGCAGGCGCGGCGGCTGGACGACCGCATCGCGATCCTGCTCGACCGGCGTCTGGAGCACGTCATCGATACGGTCCATGTGACCTTTGACGAGCTGGAGCTCGAGGGCCGACGACACGAGCGCCGACAGCGGGCCGAACAGGCTCGTCGCGAGCGAGTTCATCGCGAGCATCGTGCCGATCGTGAGCTTGTCGCTCATCACCGACGTGGCGCCGATCGTGAGAATGAGCATCGGGCCGAGCGAGGCAACCGCACCGCGAATCGAGTCGACGTACGACGACACGCGAGCGCGCTGCATCTTCACGTTGACTTCGTCGGTGTAGAGATTCGACCACTTCTCGAGGCCGAGGCGCTCGGCGCCCGCGCACTTCAGCGTCTCGATGCCGCCGAGCAGCTGCACCATGTACGAGTGCGCCTTCGCTTGCTTGTCGAGGTCCGCGGCGAGCAGGCGTTGATACGTCGGACGCGCGCAGAGGAACACGAGCGCTTCGACGCCCGACATGAGGATCGTGATGATGCCGAGCAGCGGGTTGACGTAGAAGATGACGCCCGCGTAGAGGAGGACGAACAGACCGTCGAGGATGGCCGACATCGACTTCGACGTGACGATCTCGCGGACCGTACCGTTCGAGTCGACGCGCATCATCAGGTCACCCGTCGAGCGGCGTTGGAAGAACGAGTAGGGCAGCGACACCATGTGGTCGAGGAAGCCCAGCGTCATGCGCGTGTCGAGCGCGATGCGAAGGTGGAGCAGGATGAACGACCGCACCACTTCCGAGATGATGTTGAAGATCGTCATGCCCGCGATCGTCGCGAGGCAGACATAGAGGAGCGAGTAGTCCGCGCGCGGGACCACCTTGTCGATGATCATGCCGGTGACGAGCGGCATCGCCAGCGCGAGGAGGCGCAGGAACAGCGAGATCACGACGATCCGCGAGAACAAGCCCTTCTCCGAGAGCAGCTCGTCGACGTAGCGCTTGAGCCGGCCCTTCTCGAACTTCTGCTTCGTGAACCGCGCCGTGGTGAGCAGCTCGATCGCGACGCCCGTGAACTGGCGCGCGAAGTCGGCCATCGTCACGTCGCGCGGACCGGTCGCCGGGTCGACGATACGGACGCCGTCCTTGACGATCCGATCGAACACGACGAAGTGGTTGAACTCCCAGTGCAGGATGGTCGCCTGCTTGAGGAGCTTGACCTGCTCGATGTTGACCTTGATGCCGCGGCCCGTGAGCCCGTACTTCTCGGCCGTATCGAGGATCGCCTTCGCGGACACGCCATCGCGGCCGATGCCCATCGCCTCGCGAACCTCGGCCAGCTTCACTTCCTTGCCGTGGAACGCCATCACCATGCAGAGCGAAGCGGCGCCGCAATCGGTCCACTCGAGCTGCTGGGTGAACGGAACCGCCTTCTTCCGGTTGATGAACCCGATCCGCTTCAGCGCGGGGTAGTGCTCCGCGATCGATTTGGTGTTGGTTGGGTTCTCGCTCACGGGTTGTCTCTAGAGCAACCGGTGCGCCATTCCTCGATCCGACGTAACCCGTTGTAGTCAGTCCAAAAACCAAACGTATACCGGGGGTGGCGATTCGACTCCGCATACCGCGGGTTACGAATCCCAAACCTAGACCTGGACCTGGACCCGCAACCAAGGAGTCGGACGGTCGACAACGTCGCGACCATGCCCAACTTCCAGGAGCTTCGGGTCTACAAGAACGCGATCAAGCTGCTGGCGCTGGTCGACGAGCTCGTCGAACAAATCCCTCGTGGCCACGCCCAACGCTGCGACCAGCTCGAGCGCGCCGCCGAATCGGTCATTCGGAACATCGCCGAAGGTTCTGGCCGATGGTCACCCGCGGATTCGGCCAAGCACTACAAGATTGCTCGTGGGGAGGTGATGGAGTGCGCCGGTTCGCTCGATGTTCTCCTCGTGCGACGGCTGATCGATGCACAACGACATGGCGAACTTACGTTGCTCGTCGACATCATCATCAAGCAACTGTCGAAGATGATTGTCCAACTCCAGGTCTAGGTCTACGTCGAGGTCCAGGTTCAGTCGATCCAGCGATCGAACAGCGGGAACACTTCGGCGAGGAACGGCTTGGTGTCGATCTCGATCTCGACCTTCGCCGGCATGCCGTCGTGGAGCTCGTAGATCTTGTGGCCCGACTTGAACTTGTCGCTGTCGAACGTGCCCTTCACGACCATGAAGCTGACGCCTTCGTTCGGGAGCTTCAGGGTATCGGCCACTTCCTGACCGACCATGCGCCGGATGTCCGACGGACCGACGACGTCCTCGGAGATCGAATCGATCGCGAGGCGCGGGCGCTTTAGCTTGAAGCCTTCGACCCCGACCTGGAGCTTCATCTCGTGCTGCTTGACGCGCGGACGGTCCGTCGACGGCAGGAAGGCCAGGATCTCCGGCTTCGTACCCGGCTTGATGATCCGCATCAGCTCCTGGCCCGGCTGGACCGCCTTGCCTTCGTCGGTGTGGATATCCGAGACCGTGCCATCCGCCGTCGCGTAGACGTAGCGTTGATCGAGGACGGACTGCGCGTGAACCAGCGCCGTGGTGGCCGCCTTCACTTGCTTGCGCGATTGCTCGTCCTGCTCGTCGAACAAGTAGTTGGTCTGCGCCTGGTCGCGCTCGGCCTTCACCTGCGCGTAGTCGCCTTCTTCCTTGGGAGACGAGAGCTTGGCGAGCCGGTCGCCCTTCTTCACGGTGTCGCCGCGCTGGAAGTACAGCGCCTCGACGTTGCCTTGCGCGAGCGCGGTCACCGGCATCGACGCGCGACGCACGATGCCGAATCCGGATGAATACGTCGGGACGCGGACGAGGATTCCCGCGATCGCCGCGACGAGCATGGTGACGAGCAGGAACGGATACGCGCGGCGCGTCCATTTCGGCGATAGCTCCGCGACGACGCCTTCCGAGCCCTTCTTGCGGTGGTACTGCAGCGCCTCCGGGCGATAGAGCGACTTCTTGTCGGCGGCTTGCTCGATCTTGCCCTGGAGGTGCTGGACGACCAGGTGATGGAGCACTGCGGCAGACTCGCGCGCGATCGCCGCCATCGTGATGTGCTCGGCCGGCCCGAACGCGGGCTGGCGAACGTTACGGACGAGCTGGATCACGGCGATGCATTCGCTCGAGGTCGCGATCGGTACGAACCCCGAGTGCGGCCCCACGAGCGCGCGACGCGCCTTGCCGACCGTCATCACGGGCGCGAGGTCTTTTGGCAATTCTCCGTCGGGACCGAGCGTGTAGAAGCCCTCGGGACCGGCATAGATGATGACGACCGAGAGCGAGCTCGTCAGGTCGGCCACGGCGTCGCGCAGGAGCTTGTCCGCGCTGACCAGGTCGGCTTGCAGCGCGAGCCGGCGCACCCAGTTAAAGACGGGCGCACCGAGCTCGGGCGGGAGCGGCACCTGGTTCGGATCGAACGCGGCGCCACCATTGAACTGCATGAACGCTGGTGGCGCCTGTTCCGCTCCCGGCACGGGATTGCCCGGAACAGGCGCCTGCGGTTGAGGAACTTGTTGCGGCGACCGCGGCCGGCGCCTGCGAGCGCGACTGCGACGGCGCCGACTTCGACGACGAATGCGAGTGCGACTTCGACTTTGACGACGAATGCGAGTGCGACGACTTCTGTTGATCTGCGACGACGATCTTCGGCTGGGAGTGGTTACCCGGCAACGGCGGTTGCGGCAGTGGACGCGGCTGGCTGCCACGCGCCGAGCGCGACGCGGATGCCGATGCACTCGGCTCGTCGGCGTGCGGCAGTGGCACCGGTTGCTTCACGAGCGTCGGCACCTTCGACGGGCGCGGCGCACTCGTGACGATCGAATCACTACGCGAGCGCGAGCGCGACGCAGGCGCAGACGTCCGCTTCTTGATCTTGCCGGTGTTCACATAGACGTCGCGTCCGAAATTCGTTCCGAGCTCGAAGTCGTCCGGCAGATGCGTGGGCGGCTCCTCGCCGTTGGCCACGCCCCAGTGCGGGCTAGCCGGTTCGAGCGTCTCGTCTGCCGGGCCGCGACGCATGGTCGAAGCCGATGGTTGAGAGTGTTCGTACCGGGGCACGTCGGTTCTTACAGCAACAGGCGATCCAACCTGGGGAATGTCGTAACCCGTTGTCGGCAGACGAGATTCGGAACGTAAACCGGGGGTGGCGAGCCGAGTCCGCATACCGCGGGATACGAAACCCGAGGTGATCAACCGGCTGTATCCACGAGGACTCGGTCAGTTGCAGATCGGCATGGCGGCTGCTCTAGGCGATGCACATGAAGAGCGGATTCATCCTCCCCGCAGTGCTCCTGGCCGCTGCCACGTCGGTGTACGCGCAGCCCAGCGGAGAGCGGGATGACGACGACGGCACGGGTGCCGACCTCGGCGGCCCGGAAGCCAAGTCGATGTTGAAGATCCATCTCACCGATGTGGTCGCCGCGATCGTCAATGGATCGCCCGACCTCGCTCGCGCGAAGTTCGATCGATCGATCGCACGCGATCAAGCAGAGGCGGAGCGCCGCGGCCAAGCATGGATCGTGTCGGCGGATGCGTCGTACGCGGGCCAGGGCACGTCGGATCACATCGAGGTCCCGCTCTATCAAGTGGTCGAGCAAGACACGCTCGACGCGAAGGTCGGCCTCGGCCGCAAGCTTCCGACGGGTGGCCAGATCCAGCTCGAGGTTGGCCTCCAGCACCAGCACACCGAATACAGCGTGCTCGATAGCGCGTCGCTCCTGTCGTCGGGCTCGGGCTCGGCGACGGATTCGAACGGCAACCCGATCCAAGAGGACGCCTACAACATCACGTCGCACGCGCAGATCACGTTCAAGCAACCGCTCGGCCGCGGCCTCGGCAGCGTCGCCGTCGCGAACGAGCGCAAGGCGGACCTCGCGGCCACGGAAGCCACGATCAAGGCGCAGCTCCAGGCCGAAGACACGTTGAAGGACGTGATCTCGTCGTACTGGGAGCTCGCGTACGCGAACTACGAGGTCGACGTCCGCCTCCAATCGCTCGATATGGCGCAGAAGCAAGCGAACCTGACGCACGAGCAGGTCCGCGCGGGCACGGCGTCGTCGACGAACCTCAGCCAGGTCGACTCGGAGATCTATCAGCGCCAGGAAGCGCTGCTGAAGTCGCAGATCGATGCCGAGGGTAAGTCGCTGGATCTGCTCCGCAAGGCGGGCCTCGATCTCGAGCGTCGCCAGACGTTGCTCCACCCGGCCGAGGCGATGGAGATCGGTGACGACGAGTTCGACGTCAATGAAGTGCTCGCGCGCGCGAAGGTCGCGAACCGCAAGCTCGCGACGCTTCAGATCGAGCGCAAGTCCGCGGATGTCGACATCGAAGTCGCCGCCGACCAGACCAAGCCGCAGCTCGACTTCCAAGCGATGGGCGGGCTCGTCGGCATCGCCGATAACGCGGGCGACTCGGTTGCCGGCGTCGCGGGGCACGATGGCTACACGTTCTCGGTCGGTCTGTCGCTGTCGTTCGAAGTCAGCGGCGCCGCGAAGAAGGGCCTCCGCGCGGCGGAGACGAAGAAGCGCCGCCTCGACATCGACCGGATCGACGCGGAACGTCAGATCGAAGCGCAGACCGTCCTCGCCGTGAAACAGGTCCACGCGGCTCGCAAGCGCGTCGAATTCTCGCGGAAGGCGATGGAAGCCTCGAACGACAACGTTCGCAGCGAGCGCGCGCAGTACCAGGCTGGCCGCACGACGAACTACAACGTGTTGCAGCGCCAGACCGAAGCGATCAACGCGCGCCTCTCGCTCGGCCGCGCCGTGGCGGACTACCACATTGCCGTCGCGACCTTGCAGTACCTCTCGGGCACGTTGCTCGATCAGTACGGCATCGACGTCCGTCCTCACGACTCGCACTGAGGATCGAATCCCGAGGTAGACGGATCGAAGTCTCCACCCACGGGCAAACGAAGCTAACTGCTCGAACCCTCGCGAAACAACCACTGGCACAACGTCTGCTCTAGGACTCACTCATGCGCACCACCGCTTCCATCCTCTTCGCCATCGCCGCCACGGGCTGCATGCAGATGGGCTCGCCCCGCCAGGGCACGGGCAGCGGCAGCGACCGCGCGAGCGATTGCGATGAAAGCAACATCACGTCGAAGTCGATGGACATGACGGTGTCGGATGCGAGCGACCTGAAGAGCATCCCGTCGAGCTGCTGGACGATGGACGGCACGCTGACGATCGCGTCGTCGGCGACCACGCTGAACAAGCTGGGCGACCTTCGCTCGGTCAAGAACCTCGTCATCAAGGGCTCGAACCTGACGGAAATCGACACGCCGGAAGTCCTCACGGTCACCGGCTCGATCGATATCGAGAACGCGCAGAAGCTGACGTCGCTCGCGAACGTCAAGGTCCCGGCCGATGACTGCGTCACGAAGCTCGATGGCGTGACGATTTCGGCGAACCCGGTCCTGGCGGATCTCGGCGGCATCCAGAACCTCGAGTGCGCGGCGGAAGCCGTCACGATCTCGAACAACGTCTCGCTCACGCAGATCAAGTTCGACATGGCGCAGCGCTTCGAAGGCGGCCTCGAGATCTCCGACAACACGCACCTCACGACGCTGTCGCTGTCGTCGCTCGATTCGATCACGCACGACCTCATCATCAAGAACAACCAGAACCTCGCGACGTTCGCGACGCTCGCCGGCCTGCAGTACATGCACGGCTCGATCGAGATCGATTCGAACCCGGCGCTCACGACGTTGCCGACGGAGATGCAGGATCCCGGTCCGGTCGTCGAGGTCAGCCTCCTCATCACGAACAACGCGAAGCTGACGAACCTGGGCGCGTTCAAGAAGCTCGGCGGCGTCAACGGCGCCATGACGATCACGGGCAACGCCCAGCTCGACTACTGCGAAGCACGCGAGGTCGCTTGTTGTGTCGGACACAACGGCGTCGCGTCGATCTCGACCGGAAACAAAACCAAAACGTGTAGCACGCAGCACGCATCTTGTTACGCCGCGAACGGCAATGCGTGCCTCGGCCAATACACGACGAACTGATTCTCTCGAGGAGCCAACCCATCATGCGCAACCTCACCAAACTCATCTTCGCCGCCGCCACGCTCGCCGCCGCCACGTCGGCGGATGCGAAACCCCACCGCGTCGTCGTCATCGACTTCGACGGTCTGCCCCGCCAGCTCGCCGATACCGGTCGCGCCAACGTGGTCGGCCTCCTCGGCCAGGACTACGACATGGTCCCGACCAAGAAGTGGGAAGCCGCTCGCGCGCAGGCGCCCGGCAAGGGCCCGTCGCAGTGGAAGCAAGCCGCGAAGAAGTCCGGCGTCGACGCCGTCGTCGAGGGTTGGATCAACTCGGAAGGCCGCCATCACACGCTGACCGTGTCGGTGCGCGATGCGATCACCGGTAACGAGATCGACAACGTCTCGGTCCAGATCGGTGACAAGGGCCTCTCGGAAGAGAACAAGAAGCAGCTGCAAGGCCAGCTCGAAGACATCCTCGGTTGGGTCGACAGCGACTCGGCCTCGGAAGATGTCCACCAGGAGCTCGACGACGTGACGAAGCAGCCGAAGCTCGGCGCGCACTCGTACGCAAAGAAGAGCAGCGACTCGGACGACGATGGCGACGACTCGGATCGCGATCGGGATCGCGATGACCGCGACTCGCACCGCCGCCGTCCGAAGCACACGCACAAGACGTCGGTGACGACGGATCGCGACGACGACGACCGTCCGTCGCGTAACTCGCGCCGCCACGACGACGACCGCGACGATCGCCGCGACGACCGCGATGACGACCGCCCGTCGCGCAGCTCGCGCCGCAGCGAACGCGACGACGACGATCGCGACAGCCGCGATCGCGACTCGGACACGAAGCGCGTCGACATCCGCGATATCGCCGTCCCGGGCCTGAAGACCCAGGTCGCCGCGGCGGACGCGACGGATACCAAGAACACCAACGACCTGCTGACGTTCTTCCCGAAGGATACGAAGGAAGCCGACGTGATCGCCGCGGCGAAGGCGCCCCGCATCATGCGCCCGACCCCGAAAGTGTTCCTCCAGGGCGGCCTCTTCATCGAATCGCGCGGCATGGGCTTCACGCACAACCCGCCGGACTCGCAGGTCGAGGCGCCGGACTACCCGGCCGCGGGCGTCCAGGGCCTCGCGATCGGCGCGGCGATCTATCCGGCCCCGCTCGACAAGCTGTCGTACGACCCGTCGGGCATCGGCTTCTCGTTCAACATCCAGAAGTCCGTCGGCGCCACGCTCGACGCGTACGACCCGGATGCGAACACCTACGGCACGTACACGGTCGACCACACCGCGTACGAAGGCGCGATTCGCTACCGGTACCCGACGGACCTCCTGATCGTCGAGGGCGACATCTCGTACGGCCAGTCGGGCTACGCGCTCGGCATCACGAGCCCGAGCGGCATCCAGATCCCGGACGTGAACTACAAGTACATCGGCCTCGGCGGCACGGTCGACCTGAAGGTGACGGATCGGACGCGCGCGGGCTTCGGCGCCCACTACATGTATATGCTCGACACCGGAGATGTCGCGGACGAGACCTGGTACGGCTCGGGTAACGCGAGCGGTATCAAGCTGGAGGCGCACTTCCAGATTCCGCTGAACGACATGCTCTACCTTCGCGCCCAGCTCGATTACACGCGCGTCTCGATGGACTTCGAGCAATCGGGTGACATCTCGAACGAGCTCGAAATCGGCAACATCACCGACTCCTCCATCGGTGGCAGCGCGCAAGTTGGCGTCGCGTTCTAAGTAGCGATTTCCGTCGACCAAAGAAACAAAATGCCAGCCGGCCTTCGGGTCGGCTTTTTCGTTTTCGGGGGTCTTCCCCCCGATGTCTATGCAGGGTGACGATCTGGGAGTGATCACTCAGGGTGACGTTCGTAAACCACGATGATCGTGAACGTCGACCGTGGGTTTCGGCTGGCACGATGGCTGCTCTAGTAGTCATCAAGTTACTCACCACCACCACCAAGGATTCAGCGCCATGTCGAACAACCAGAACAACACCAACGACCCCTTCCAGTCGATCGATGCCAACGAGCTCAACACCGTCGCTGGCGGCGCCGCGCGCGTTGCCTCGGGCGGCGGCGGCTCGAGCTCCGACGATCAATTGATGGCGATGCTTCAAGAGATCGGCTCGTCGATTCAAGACCTCGCGTCGAACAACAACGGCGGCAGCGACTCGATGATGCAGATGATGATGATGATGATGATGATGGGCGGTGGCTCGAGCGGCGGCGGCGGCGGTTATGCCGGCTACGCGCAACAGCCGACGTACGTCGAAGTCACCGCAGGCGGCGGTGGCGGCGGTTGCGGCTGCAAGTGCTGGTAGACCGCACTCGCTAGATGTTCTCGAAACACGGCGCTCCTCAGTGGGCGCCGTTTCTAGCTTTCGGCTCTCGACGACTAAACGCTACGTAAACGCGAGTTGCCTACCGGTGCACTCAGCCTAAGTGATCGATCGATGGTCGAAGTCACTGAGATCAAACACCACGACGAATGGCACCGCGGTTGCTCTAAGAGACTTCGCAGGCATCGCAACCATCCACCACCGGAGAAATCAAATGTCGAAGAACAAGTTCATGTCGATCTCGCGCAAGGCTCTGTCGGACGTCACGGGTGGCGTCACTCGCGCAGCAGGCGCATCGACGACGGATCAATCGCAACAGCTGCAGATGATGATGCAGCAGATCGGCGACAGCATCAAAACGCTCGCCGCGAACAACAACAACAACAGCTCGAGCAACATGATGCTGCCCATGATGATGATGATGATGGGCGGCGGAGGCTCGGGTGGCGCGAGCGCAGCGGCTGCTGCACCGCCGCCGGCGCCGGCTCCGGCTGGCACGATGGTCAAAGTGAACGTGAAGTAAGCCCATGCTGGACGTGTTTCTGGCCATTCACCCCGACCTCCTCGCAAAGATCGTCGGCGGCCGTCAGGTCCAAGGTCCGCAACAAGCTGATCCGCAGCTCCTGCAGTCGATGCAGCAGCTCGCACAATCTGTCCAACAAGTCGGTCAGACCGTCGCGCAGGCGAAGTCGCAGTCCGATCAAGGTTGGCAACAGATGGTCGGTCAGATGATGCAGGCCAAGATGGGCGGCGGCGGCGCGCCTCAGAAATAAGGAGCGAGTCCCATGGAAGAGATCGAGCTCGAAACTCTCACGCACGTGATCGGCGGCGCCGGCGCGGGCGGATTCAACTGGCAAGGTCTCCTGCAAGGCGTCATGTCAGGAGCGATGCAAGGTGGCCAAAGTGGCGGCTTGCAGGGCATGGGACAAGGCGCGCTTCAGGGTTTGACCAGCGCACTACCGAGCGCGCTCGGTAGCATCGGCGGCACGGGCGCCTAATCTTCGTCGCTGGTGTTCGCCAGCGGCAGTCCGAGCTGCGGTGACTCCGACGACGGTGTGGCTTCGCCCAAGCGAACCATGCCCGACTCGTCGGTGTAGTTGGCGGCGAAGCGTCGTTCCGAAATCGGATCGATGTTGCGCAGCCTCTCGAGCGCGAGCGTCACGATCTCGTTCCACGCGATCGATTTACGCCCGCCATCGAGCAACGTGGCTTCGATGTCGCGTGCGATCCGTCGAAGATCATCGTCACGCACGTGGCGATGTGCGGCGACGCGTTGCAACGACACGAACAGCTTGTCACCGTCGAACGGTTCGATTTCGCCGTCGCGCTTCTGCACCTTGAGTCCCGGTGCACCTACCTTCTCGTAGGTCGTGAAGCGACGCTTGCACGCGGTGCAAACGCGACGACGACGCAAGCCATCGGCCGTGACACGCGTTTCGGTCACGCTCGAGTCGCCGAGGCAGTACGGGCACTGCACGCGGTAATTTTAGCGGGTCGCGCGCGAACAGCGAAATTTAGACATCAAGCTCGGCGATCCGCCGGTGTCCGACATTCGGTAAAAGATCCCGTCACGTACGACGAGGACCTCGGGAAAGCCGATCCCGAGCAGCCCGATCTGCGAGGTTTCGCCGTGCTCCACACGGAGGACCTTGGCCTCGCCGAACAGGTTATTGCCGACGTAGAGCGCACCGGTTTCGTCGTACGCGCAGTCCGCGGCGACGCCCGGTCGACCCACGGCGATCGCGCCATCGCGTTTTACTTGGAGCGGCGAGCCCACGAGTGGATAGAGATGCCCATCGGCCTTCGCCAACGCATAGCCCGCGGTCTCCGTCAGGCAGATGCCTTCGTAGTTGCGACCGCAGTTCGAGCGCCGGCCGTCGCAGACCATGCCATCGCCTTCGGGCGGCTTGTCGCCGATGCCAGCGCGGCCCGGCAGATCGACGGGACCGAGCGCGTACCGTGGTTGGACAAGCGTGAACGCGTGATTCGCGTCGTCGCGCGTCCATTCGAGGATCCAGCCCGGCGACGTGATGCCGAACAGATGGCCACCGCGCACGGCGAGGCCTTCGATGTCGTCGGTGGAATCGCCGATCGGGAGCTGGCCCTGCTCGACGGTGTCGCCGGTGTCGGGATCGACGATGCCATAGGCGCCGTGATTGCCGGAATCGCTGACGACGACGAGCATCGGCTTACCGTCGATCGGCAGGAACGCGGCGCCGCTCGCCTCGGGCACCGGTGTCGAGGCCGCGAATTTCAGCTGCTCGCACGTGATCTGCGTCTCCGGCGGCGTTTCGGTGTGTTTAGAACAAGCCACCAAAGCCAGGAGAACTACGCGCGAGCGCACGCCTGGGCTATAGCATGACCACTCGATGTATCTCGTGAAGGAGATGTTTGGCCCCACGCTGCAAGGCGAGGGCGCGCATGCCGGACGGCCGTGCGTGTTCCTGCGCTTCGCCGCGTGCAACCTCGCCTGCACGTGGTGCGATACCGACTTTGCCGCCGAGGGTGCGGTGAAGCTCGAGGCGGCACAGATCGTGGCGCGGCTCTTGGAACTGGACGAGCACGATGCGCGAATGGTCGTGGTGACCGGCGGCGAGCCGACGTTGCAGTGGGATGCACCACTGGCCGAAGCGATCCATGCGGCCGGGTTTCGCGTGCACATGGAGAGCAACGGCACGCGCGTTCCCGCCGCGCACGTCGATTGGTTGACGGTGTCGCCGAAGCCGCAATTCCACACCGGCTCGCTCATGCTGCAGGCGCAGCCCGTCGGCGAGGTGAAGGTCGTCGTCGACGATTCGGTGAGCGCGGATACGCTCGCCGCGTACGAAGCGCGCTACGTCACCGAGCACTACTTCGCGCAGCCGTGCGCGGGTCCCGATTACACGCAGAGCCTCGCGCGAACGATCGCGCTGGTCCAAGCCCGGCCGCGCTGGCGGTTGTCCCTGCAGCTCCACAAGATCTTGGAGATTCCATGACGCGCGTCGTTCGCATGGTCAGTGAAAAGTTCCACCGCGATATCGAAGGCCGGCCGCTGCGCGAGGGGCGGACGCCGAAGGACGAGCTCCGTCCCGACGACATCGAATACAAGGTCTGTCCGTATTCGGGCTCGCGGCAGGGCAAGCAGATGAACGCGTCCGCGCTGCGCCAGACCGGCGAGCATTGGGACGAGATCGTCGACGCGCTCGCGGTGTTGCGCGGCGGCTATGCGACCGGGCGCGAATACGATCCGGATCTCATGGATCTGTGGCGCGTGTCGCAGCTCGGATCCGCGCTGCCGTGGTGGTTCATCCTGCGCGGCGAACCGCTCCCGGCCTATGCGGCTGCGTTGTCGAAGGCCACGCTCGGCGTCGGGATCTGGAGTCAGCGCATGCTGATGCAACAGCTCGTCGGTGCCTGGACCGAGCCGGTGTTCACCGCGGCGAACATCATGGAGCTTGCCGAACAATCGGGCACGCTCGTCGCTGCGCGTGAAGTGTGCGCCGGATCCGAGAAGATGCTGACGCGGTTCTTCGAGGTGTACATCGATCAGACGGTGGGGCAGGGCGCGCTCGTGACGTCGCGCGACGAGGTCCTGCGGTTCGGCTCGCACTACGCGAACTTCAAGCTCGTCATGTGGATCTACTGGTCGGCGCGCCGATATCTCTATTGGGACATCAACACGCCGGCCTCGCAGGATCTGTTGAAGCTCGGGGCGGAGCCGCCGGACTTCTTCATCCTGGAACCGCCGATGGCGGCGAAGATTCCACCCCCAGCCCGCCGCGCGTGGTTCGAAAAGCTCGCGAAGCTCGTCGTTCCGTTCGCCCCGGATGGCTCGGATGCGACGTTCTCGTTGGCGGCGCTGCGGATCGCGGAGGCGGTTGGCGAGACGATCGCTCCCGCGGCTATGTTCGCGAAATTGGATCAGATCTTCGTCGACGTGGTGAAGCAAACCGAGGCTGGTCTCGGCGGCGATCCCGACGAGATCACCACGGTGACGACGGATCAGTTGATCGCTCCCGGCACGCGCGCGCTGTTCGCGAGCCTGTAGACAGATTGATCCCGCGAGTAGACAGGTAGATCCAGCGCGTTCGCGAGGTTCTCTACAGTTACGCGTGGCACGGTCGATGCTCTAGGACCAGACGCGCGCGCGACTGCCTCCTTGGTGGTGGTGCACGACGGACGGTACGTCGCGCGCGCTATTTAACGAGCCCGAGCCTCAGCCCGAGCCCGAGCCCGAACCGCGAGCGTGTTCTGGTTGTTCGGCAGCGATCGGGAAGGCGGGCTCGGTGATTCTGCGACACACGATCGCGTGTGCCGAACCGAGGTCGATCGTGCGATCCATCCTGAGTTGACGCCTTCGACGGTGCTCGGCTGACAGCGCGTGATTCGGCTCGGGCTGAGGCTCGGGCTCAGGCTCGGGCTCGTTTTCAAAACACGATCGTGACGCGAGTCGCGAGGATCTTCGCCGCTCGGGTGTGCTCGAGCAGCAGCTGCGCGTCGGGCTGGATCGTCAGCCATCCGAACTGCGCCTGATACGTCGCTTCGAACACGGTCTGTTCACCGAGCGACATATCCGCGGTCTTCGCATACGCGACACCGACCCCGATGAAGTCGTGCTCGCGAAACGGCCCGGGGCCGATCCGCAGGCCCGCATCGATGTACTGCGACACGAATTGATTCGGCGACGTGCCGTACCGCACGAAGCCACCGATGTAGCGCTCGAGCTGGTGATCGAGGATCGCGTAGTAACCGTTGCCGCGCGTCGAGTGATGCCACACGCCGACTTGAACGAGCTCGTACAACGCGAGCTCCGCAATCTCGAGCGCGTCCGGTCCGAGCCCGTTCGGGATCCCGTGCGATTGGTTTTGCGAACCGTCGTAGATCGCCGCCCGCGCCGTGACGTGCTTGTCCTCCCAGCGCGCGCTCGCACCCGGCGTCGCGACCGGATACACCGGCCCGAGCAAGTTGTACGACAGCTGGCTGATGATCCCGAACGTCGCGTTCAGCAATGCCGCCGAATGCTTCGCGAGGATGAACTCCTGATCCGCCGAGAGCAGGCCCGCGCGAATCGTCAGCTTGTTCACCGGCTGCTCGATCCACGCTTCGAACAACCGGACATCTTGCGGCGCGACGTTTCCAGACACGCCGTAGATATCGGCGAGCTCCGCCGACAAACCATCGCCGTGGATCGCGAAGCTCGAGACGTGCAATTGGCCGAGCCCGTCGTGCACGAGCTTCTCGAGCTCGAGATCCAATTGCAGCGAGAGCAGGCCCGCGACGTGCGCGTCGTGCGACAGGCCCGTCGACGCGAACACTTCACCGGCGTAGACCAGCTGCGGGATGATGCCTTCGTCCTTCAGCTTGTCGCGCTCGCCACCCCAATCACCGGTGAGGTTGCCGCGCCGAAAGAAGCCGGGCTTCACCGGACTGCACGCGCACGGATCTTCTTTGACGTCGGCATGCGCGACACCAACGGCGCCCACCAGCGCGAGAATCACCCTCCACACCTGGTCAGGGTACTACTGGCGCGTGCCTTGCTGAACTAACCAGCATGCCGACGCAGCCACCCGAGATTCCGGAACAGCCGAATCCCGAGCCCGAGATCCCGATGAACCCGCAAAAGCCGGATCCCGAGCAGCCCAAGCCCGAGATTCCGAATCAATCACCGTATAAGCCAACCGAGCCCGAACCACCGAAGGCACCGGAAGATCCGAGCGCCTAGGCTCGGTGTGCGATCAGCCCAGGTCGATCGAGCCACCGACGCGCGCGAACGATCCACGCACCGCGTGCGTGCCATTCACGATCGTGGTGAAGCGTTGGTGGACCGCACACGCGCAGTTGCCCTTGCTCCGCGGCGACGGGCAGCTCGCGATGTCCGCCGTGATCCGATCGTAGTCGGCGCGCGAGGTCTCCCAGCCGAAGTGATGCCAACGCGCGTCCGAGCCGCGCCGGCTCTCTTCATAGACACCCACACCGACGAGCGGACACGCGTAACAGCGGAACGTCTTCAACGTGACCTCGTCGCTCCAGTCGTCGGCTCCCAGATCGATCAGCTTCTCGATCGAGAGCAACTGCTTGCAACGAGGACAGATCGCCGACATCTATTGCGTCGGATCGTCGCGACCGGTCTTCTTGCCGCCGCCGGTGCGATCCCAGATGTTGACGCCGGTCGAGTGATCTTCGATCGGGTGATTGACCGGATGGCCCTGCGTGGGCACGACCGGCACTTGCTTGCCCGCGATCTGCGTCGAGATCTCGCGCGGCTCGCCCGACTCGGGTTGGACGCGAAGTCGCATCGTGCCACCGCGATCCGCGAGCGCCGCCATGTCGTCGGTGACGAGCTTCGCGAACGTCGCCGCGTCCGGCACGTCCTTGCCATTCACGCCGAGCACGACGTAGTGCTCGCCGAGCCCGAGCTCCTGCAGGGGACCGGCCGCGATCTTCGTGACGAGCGCGCCGTGATCGAGCTTGCCGAACTGCCAGGCGAGCTCCGGCGGAAAATCGATCACCGTCGCGCCGAGCGCGGTGGTCGCTTGATCCGCACGCTTCGCCCGCGCCGCACTCTCCGTCGGAGACAGCTTCGCCTCCGCGAACGCGACGTAGCGCTTACCTTCCGACGTGTCGTAGACCTCGTAGTAATGAGCATCGGCCTTGAGGCCGAAGATCTTCGCGACCGCGTGGCGGCCATCGGCGACATCGCGCTTCGCCTGGCTCGATTGCGGATCGCGCTCGAACGCGGCGAGTGCCGCATCGCGCGCCGCAGGGGACTTCGCAGCGACACGCGCGGCGATCGCTTCGACCGCGGCATCGCTCGCTTCGTTTTCGGCCTCTTCTTGCGACGGCAACGGCTGCGAAACACCCACGCACGCGTCACCCGCGCACTTCACGTGACCGGGACGATCGTCGGCGATCCACGCCGGCCGGACATCCGCGCTCTTCGACGTGACCGACCCGAGGCCGAGCGGTCCGGCATCTTTCTTCGCCGACATCTTGCCGATCGCGACATACGCGATCGCTCCGAGCACGACGACGACGACACCGGCGAGCGCGTAGACACTCGCACCCGTCCCACGCCGGACCTCCGGTTCCGCGGCGCGCGTTGCGAGCGGCGGAATACTCCCCGAGAGCCGGCGCTCGAGCTTGCGCATCCGCAGCTCCGCCAACTTGTGTTGGAGCTGGGTATCGATCACCGGCATCGGCAAGCCGGGCAGCGCGAGCATCTGCGCTTCGGCAGCGGTGGTCTGCATCGCCGCCTTGCAGTTCGGGCACGCGAGCTCCGGCGCCGTCGCGAACTTCAGCACCGCGCGATGTTCGGCGACATCGATCGTGCGCGGCCCCGCGTTCCCACAGGCCTTACATAGATACGGCAGTTGGAAATCGACGACCTGCGCCTTGGTCCCGAGATCCTCGACGCGACATAGCTTCTCGAGGAACACCGGCGGAACACCGGTCAGGTAGACGATCTCGACGAGCGGCGCGGCCTGTTGAATGAAGCTGCGCCATTCGGCGGCACCTGCGGGCTCGACGCGCGTCACGCCACTGACGTCCGCGATCACGACACCCTCGAGACCTTCGGCGAGCTTGTCGCGCGGGAACGTGTTGTCGAGGCCACCGGTCAGGCGGAGATACGTGATCCGCCCGTCGATGACCTTGTCGACCTTGAGCTTCGCGTCGATCGTGCCGACGCGATAATCGAGCTTCGCCGCGAGGAACGCGATCACGTCCGGCGCGAGCGTGACCTGACCTTGCCCGAGCACGTACGAGAAGTACGTCGAGCCGTCTTCGTCGAAGTACATGCTCTCTTTGCACGACGGACACGGGCGATCGGCGAGCTTCATCGCCTTGACCGCTTCCCAATCCTTCGCGACGTCGAGGAGGACGCGATGCTCGCTATCGCAATAGTCGCAGCGGAACGGCGTGTAGAAGCTGAACACGCGACCGCCGCCGGCGAAGTTCGCGACCATGTTGAGCTGGTCGACGACTTTCGGCGCGCACTCGATCAACACGATCGTCTTCTGCGCGACCGCGCCCATGAAGTCGACCCATTCGCGGATGCCGAACGAGCTGATCTTCTTCACGCCGCCGAGATCGAGCACGAGGGTCTCGCCGGTGATCGCGCGGCCGGTCTTCTTGCCGTCGAAGCCTTCGTCGATCGTGCCGACGAACTTCAAGAGCGTGATCGGGCCGTCCGCGAACTTCTCGATCGTGAGCTTCGGCGCGAGCCCGGTTTGCGACGGGCGCAGTTTCGGTTGTGACGGGCGAGCGGAGACTTCCATCAGGTACTACTCCAGAAGTGCAGCGACTTCGCTTGGGTGCGGAGCTCTCGAAGATTCGTATCCAGCTCGAACACGGCGGTCGCCGTCGTCGAGCGGCCGCGCACCACATCGAAGTAGAGCGCGGCAGATGCGTTATGGCAGACCAGCATGCCAAGGCCAGCGCCGCCGTGCGCGCGATCTTGTTCGCCACCGGCGAGACCGCGCGCGAGTCCCTCGACGACGTGCTTGCGCTCGAGCCGCCCGAACGGGTCGGTGACCTGGAGAGCCAGACGGGTGCCATCGCAACCGACCGTCAGCGTGGGCCGTTCGTTCGCCGGGAGCTCGATGCTCGCCTTGCGATCGTGCGCGTACTTCGCGCGGCCATGCGCGTCGACGGGAGCGTCGTACATCGCATTCATCATCATCTCGTGCCCGACCTCACCGATCATGTCCACCAACCGCGATGGTACCGCGAACGGCTCGACAAACTTCGCGAGCTGCGCGGTCACCGAATCGCGATGTGCCGTCGACGAAATCTCGAATTGCTGGATCGCCTGGCCGAACCCGCCGAACGCTTCGATCGAATACACCGCACCGGGATTCGCGATCCGATACGCCGCGAGCATGAGATCCCACGCAGCCGGCGGCGATTCGAAATCGCGACGCGCGAGAACGTCGTCGATACGCGGGCTCTCGGCGAGATATTTGAGCGATCGCTTCAACGGCTCTGCGGTGTAGAGCACGCCGCGCAGGCTCGGTCGCGCACGCACGTGCTCCGCGATCACGTCGGCATCGAACACGTCACCGCAGAGAACGCGCGCTTGATCGAGCACGCCCGTGATCGCCGCGACGTCATCGACGACCGAAATTCGGGCGCCGAACACGGTGCCGAACACGCGAGCGACCTTTCGCCCGACGAGCTTGTTGCGCTCGAGGATGACGACCTGCATTCCCACCGAAAATTCTATCAGGCGGGCAACTCGTTGTCGCCACAGGCATTTTAGGGAGCTGCCGTAACGACCGTACGCCCTCGTACATTGGATGGCGGGTCGCGTCGGTCGATGAAGTACGAGGTACGCGCGATCAGCGCTATCATTATTGTTGTGAGGGCTGCGGCGGTCGTCCTGGCCGCGATATGCACAACTGCGTTTGCGGGTGACGCGAGTACCGAATTGTTTCAATCGGTCGCGACGAAGCAGTCACGCGCGGAGCTCTCGCAATTCCTGATGAAGCCGGCCGCAGCGTCGGTAAAAGCACGCGATTGGGCGCGTGCGATTCCGCTGTATCAAGCACTCGTCGTCGCGCGCGGTCCGGCCAGCTCGGAAGCGAAAGAGCTCGCGAAGTTGTGGACGCTCGCCGGTCAGAACGCGGAAGCCGCCGAGGCGTGGACCGCATACGCCGACGCGACCGAGGGCAAGGAAAAGTCCGATGCCCAGGCGGAAGCCACGCGGCTTGCCGCAGCGCCGGATCCGTTCGCCGAAAAGCTCACGCTGATCGCCGCCGCGAACGAAGCGAAGACCGCGTTCAATGCCGGCCGCGCCGCGTTCAAGGCCGCGAACTACGGCGACGCGCTCGTCGATTTCCACATGGGCTACGCGCTCGCGCCGGATCTGCCGGGCTTCCTGCGCGAGCTCGGATCCACGTACGACAAGCTCGGCGCCACGGACAAGAAGCGCGAGTTCTATCGCCGGTATCTCGTCGCGCGACCGTTCGGTGCGAACGCGGACGTGATTCGCGACGAGCTCGGCAAGGATAAGGATCAGCTCGGCACGCTCCAGATCAACACGTCGCTCCCGTGCACGGAGATGTGGATCAACCGCGAGCGGATCACCGGCAAGCTGCCGGAGAAGGGGCTCGTCGTCGCGCCCGGTAGCTACAAAGGACTGTGCTTCAACCCGAAGTACGAGATCGCGTTGTTCGAATACGCGACCGTCGAGGGTGGCAAGCAAACGACGATGGCGTTCAAGTGGGCGATCGTCGTGAACAAACTCGAGCGGCCGCTCGGGCGAATCGCACTCGAAAATCCGAAATCCGCCGGGACGATGATCGATCTCGGCATCACCTCACCCGAGGTTGGAGTCGCCGTACCGGGTGATGGCCGGAAGTTGAAGATGGTTTTGAAAGATGACTCGGGTCTTCGCAGCGAGGAGCGCCAGGTGCAGATCGAGCCCGGGCAGCGCCTCGTGGTGACGTGGTAAGGTCCGCGCGCCGTGGTCTCCGAGCGACCGTCTCAAGAGGGGAAAATGTCCCCCGGTGCGCCCAATGATCCGGTCGCATTCGGCAAGTATTACTTGCTCGGGTTGATCGCACGCGGCGGCATGGCCGAGGTCTATCGCGCGCGCCAACAGCGTCACGCCGAGAAACAACTGCTCGCCGTGAAAGTCATGCGGCCGCAGCTCGCCCGCGAGGCGCGGTTCATCGACATGTTCAATCGCGAGGGCAAGCTCGCGATGATGTTGCGCAACCGCTGCATCGTCGAGACCGTCGAGATCGGGCAGACCGATAACCGTCACTACATCGCGATGGAGTACGTCGCCGGGCGCGACCTCACGCAGGTGTTGCGGCGGTGCCAAGAAACGCAGCAACGGATTCCAGTTCCGCACGCGGTCTATATCGCGGCGCGGATCGCGGAAGGCCTGCACTTCGCACACACGCTCGCGGGCCCGGATGGCCGGCCGCTCAACATCGTCAATCGCGATGTCTCGCCGTCGAACGTGCGGCTGTCGTACGACGGTGACGTCAAGCTCCTCGACTTCGGCATCGCGCAGGCGTTGATGAAGTTCACGAGCGAGATCGGAATCCTCAAGGGCAAGTTCAGCTACATGTCGCCGGAGCAAATCCGCGGAATGCCGCTCGATGCGCGCACCGACGTGTTCTCCGCCGGCATCATCCTTCACGAGATGCTGACCACGGAGAAGCTGTTCCGCGGCGATACCGAATTCGCGCTGATGGAGAAGGTGCGCAAGGCCGAGGTGCCGCCGCCGTCGGGCTTCAATCGCCGCGTCACGCCGGAGCTCGACGCGATCACGTTGAAGGCGCTCGCCCGCGATGTCGCGGATCGCTATCAATCGGCGGCGCAGCTCGCGGCCGATCTCGATGCGTTGATCGCGGGCTATCGCTTCGATCCCAAAGAGCTGCGCCAGTTCATGCGCCAGCTGTTCCGCAAGGAATACGCGAAGGAGCTCGAGGACACGCAGATGGCGCTGTCGGCCGAGCCGGGCATGAGCATGGGCAGCTACATCCACCGCCAGCCGACCGCGCAGATCGAAGCGCAGACGGACCCGCGCGTCGTCGAGATGGACCTGACAGAGGATGTCGATCCGAGTCAGCCGACGGGAACACCGCAGTTGCCTCCGGGCGGGAATGATCCGGACAAGCCGAAGGGTTTCTGGGGTTCGTTGTTCAAACGAAAGAAGTGACGATGCCGACTCGCAAGCACGAGCCCTACAACTCCGCCGTGATCGGTCACGGACTCGCCGTCGTGATCGGCGTGGTCTCGATCATCGCGGGTGTCGAAGCGTTGATGAAGGGGATGCCGACCGTGCTCCCGGTGACGCTGGTGATCCTCGGTTGCGTGATGGGTTACTCCGCGGCGATGTCGTGGCAGTTCTCGCGCGCCGCGTGGTCGCTGCTGATCAGCACACTGTGCGTATTTGCCGCAGTCACGTTCTTCGGATCGCCCAAAATCGCGGGCGTGTTGCACGTAAAAATCTGGCTCGCGATGGTGATCCCGATCGTGCAGGTCGTCGCCGTGATCATGCTGGCCGATTTGCGCCGCGAGTATCGAGAGCAATAGCAAAAGGCGCGGTATGGTCCGCGTATGAGTAGCGAGAGTTATCACGAGCCCGTCGAGCTCCTCTCCGAAGATACGAAGAACATGCATCGCGCGCTGGTCTCGCTGCGCGAAGAGCTCGAGGCCGTGGACTGGTATCAGCAGCGCGCGGAAGCGTGTAGCGATCCGGATCTCGCCGCGGTGCTCACGCACAACAAGAACGAAGAGATCGAACACGCGATCATGACGCTCGAGTGGATCCGCCGGCACAACGGCGTGGTGGACGAGAATCTCGAAACGTACTTGAAGACGATCGGCCCGATCGTGGATGTCGAGAAGAAGGCGATGGGCGGCGGCGGATCGTCGGAAGCCAAGCCGGCCTCGGTTTCGAAGTCGCTCGGCGTCGGTAGCTTGAAAGGGAAACTGTAATGGACTTGCTAAAGCGTTCACTCGCGCCGATCACCGACGAGGCGTGGCAACAGATCGATGAAGAAGCGAAGCGCGTGCTCGAGCTTCACCTCGCGGGGCGCAAGCTCGTCGACTTCGCGGGCCCGTTCGGCTGGCAAAAGGGCGGCGTCAACACCGGCCGCCTGAACCACATCGAGAAGGATCCGGTCGAAAACGTCGGTCACGCGATCCGTGACTACCAGCCGCTCGTCGAGCTGCGGTCGCCGATCATCCTGCCGATCATGGAGCTCGATTACGCGGCGCGCGGCGCCACGGATCTGGATCTCGATCCGGTGATCGATACCGCCGAGCGCGTCGCGCATGCCGAAGACGGCGCGATCTGGCACGGCTTCAAGGAAGGCCGGATCGCCGGCGTGATCCCGAGCTCGCCGCACAAGCCGATCGATGTCGGCAGCGCGGTCGGGTGGGTGAAGGCGATCGCGGAGGCGAAGGAAGTGCTGCGCCTCGCCGGCGTCAACGGGCCGTATGCACTCGCCGCCGGCATCGAGGCCTACGACGAGCTGCTCGCCACCGGCGATGACGGCTATCCGTTGCGCCGCCGGATCGAAGAAACGCTGGAGACCCCGATCGTGTGGGCGCCGGCGTTGCGCGGAGGAGCCGTGTTGCTGTCGCGTCGCGGTGGCGATTACGAGCTCACCGTCGGCCAAGACCTGTCGGTCGGCTACGCGGGCGCGTCGCGCCACGAGGTCGAGCTGTACATCACCGAGAGCTTCACGTTCCGGGTGCTCGAGGACAAAGCCGCGATTTATCTGCGTCGCGGCGGTGGTGGTGGATCGGCGCCGAAGAAGCGTCGATAATACCTACCGATGAAGATGCTCGCGGTCGTGCTGTTTGCGACCACGGTGGCTGCAAAGCCGCCGGGCAACTTCACCAAAGAATTTCAGGCCGGCGTGGATGCGTTCCGGCTCGGCAAGCTCGACGAAGCGCGCGCGCATCTCGAGAAGGCCAAGAAGCTCGACCCGAAGTTGCCAGGGCCGTGGCGGTTCCTCGCGGCGGTCGCACAACAGGCGCAGGACTACGGGATCTGCGTCGACGACGCGCACGAAGCGTTGCGGTTGAATCCGCAGTCGAGCGAAGCCGAGGAGACCAAGAAGCTGTACGAGGCATGCCGGACGTCGGCGGGGCGGGCGTCCTATCGCGGCCAAGATCTCGGGGATGCGGCGGCGGTCGCGGTCACGAGCAACGTGCCGAACGCCACGGTCCGGATCAACAAGCTGTCGTATGGAGGCACACCGATGGCGCCGCGCCGAATTGCCGCGGGAACGCTCGAGGTGGAGGTGGCGAAGGCCGGGTTTAAGACCGTACGCGTCACGATCGAGGCGGTTCCGGGGATCGTGAATGATGTGAGCGCCGAGCTCGTTCAATAAGCGTCCTCGTCCTAGTCCTAGACCTAGACCTGGACCTAGTCCCCGAGCGAGTCGACGAATGCGGGTCGCGTCGACAACTCGTCTAGACCGACCAGTCGGTTTTACGATCGCCGCGCGGTCTCGGGGAAAGCCGACTCGCGTAGAGGTTGATGTACGACTCGTCTTCGGTCCAGGTCCAAGTCTAGGTCTAGGACGAGGTCTAGGACGACGACAACTAGCTTTATGTCGCTTGTTTGCACTACCATTTCTCTCGGGAAGTGCGCGGCCTAGTCGCCACAGGTGTACTCGCGTTGTTTGCGGGGTGCGTCGACGATTTTCAAGGATCGAACATCCAGTTCGATTTCTCGTCGACAACTCCCGTTACCGTCGAGGGTTCTCATCTCACGATCTACGCGTTCCAATCGGATCCGATGGCGGGCCGGTTGTTCGAGCTCGAGCGCTTCGAGATCCACAAGATCGCGAACCTCACCTCGCCGTGCTTCATCGACGTCGGCGAGCACGTCCCACATCAGGGCCTGCACGTCAGCCAATACGCGACCGTGATCGGACAAGACGTCGGGATTCCGGACATCACGAATCCGCCACCGAACGCGACCGAGGCCGAAAAGATCGAAGCGGCCACCGCGGTCCAGCGCCAGAACAACGTCACCGCACTCGCCGGTGACATGGGCATCAAGGCAGTGACGTCCGCGTCGACGAGCGTGTATCCGGCCGTCGGTGCCGATTGCTCGGATGCGACGGGAATTCCGCCGCCGCAGTGCACGGATGAAGTCTCGAACAAGCGCCGGCTCGACATGTGCCAAGCCGCATGGAAGGCCGACCCGAACTTCTACGAAGGCACGGATCGCGTGCTCACCGAGCCGCTCAACGGCATCGCACACGGCAACGTCGACGGCACGAACCCGATCAACCAGGCACCGATCGGTGGCGCGCAATTCTACGTCGACGAAGTGCTGTCGGACTTCGACGGCTTCGCCCTGTATTCGCAGATGGACGGAGCTGCCTCGAGCGAGCCCGGCGATCTGCTGTTGTTCGGAACGCCCACGATGCCGACACGCGGGGTGATTCACGTCCACCTCGCGAACGATGCCACCCCCAACCTCTTCGCCGAGCTCGCGATCTTTTCGGATCTCGGCGAGGACGATGTCGGTTTCTAGGAGCCGAGCCATGCGCTTAGTCCTCTTCACGCTCCTCGTCGCGCCTCTCGTCGGGACCGGCCCGGCCTGCAACAGCATCGAGTGCGGCGTCGGAACGATCGAACGCGATGGGAAGTGCGCGCCGGCCGACGACACCACGGGCACCGCGAAGTGCGGGCCGTTCACGCAACTCGAGGGCGACGTGTGCGTGCCGACGTTCCCGCCGACGCAATGCGATCCGGGCACGACGGAAGCGGATACCGACGGCAGTGGCGTGACCACGTGCATCGGTACCGGCACGAGCGCCGGCTGCAGTGGTGCGTTCGCGTGTCCCACGCCGGCGAGCGGCAAGCAGACGATCTGCGGCCAGATCTACAACTTCGCCGACGGCACGAAGTTCCAAGCCGCGGGCGCGACGGGTGCGAAGTGTCAGGCCGGCGCCACGACCGGTCCGTGTGCGTTGCAGATCCTCGCGCTCGACGCCGTCGCGTACGCGAATGCGCCGACCACCACGCCGCCGCTCGCGACCGGTGCGGTCTACATCGATGACTGCGGTCGCTATCGCGTCCCCGACATCACGGTCCCGAGCAATCCGTTCATCGCGCTCGGCGTCGACGATCAAGGATCCGCATTCTCGCCCGACGGCGTGACCGTCACGACCGGCGTCGCGACCGGTGCCGCGGCGAACACGAAGGTCCCGAACCTCGAGGCGTTCGTCGCCGATCTGACGACGGTGGGCACGCTCCAGACGACGAGCAACAACAACCAGATGCTCGCGAACGGCATCTACGCCGCGATCTTCCGGACCCACATGTGCGACGCCGATGACATGTGCACCGGCGATGGCTTCGCGACGCAGGCCGGCGTCACGTTCGTGAAGAACGGTGTCCCGCAGATGGGCAACGACGACTACTTCATGAACGAAGCGACCCGGCTTCACGTCGATCCGAACGCGAACGCGACGACGATGAACGGAACGGCGCTGTACAAGGGCGCGTCCGTGAACGACAGCCTTGCCTACAGCGGCAGCGGCGGGATCGCCGACACGACGAACTGCCAGTGGGAGTCCCACGCCGCCGCGAACGTGGCGGGCCTGCTGTTCATCCAGATCTATCGTCCGATGAACAAACCGTTGAAGACGTGCACGCAATAGCGAAAGCGATTCTCGTTGGGGTGGTGCTCGGCGTGGGGACGGCTTCGGCCGATCCCACATCGGGCGTCGACGCGGCGTTGTGGCGCCCGTCGTACGACACGAACGGCATCTTCGCCATCGAGGGCGCGCGGCTCATGCCGGTGCGCGATATCTCGTTCAAGTTGTTCGCGGGCTATGCGGGCTCGCCGATCGATGTCGCGGTGCCGGGCATCGGTGACGGTGCCGCGGATCAGATCCTGAAGTACGACGCGCAGCTCGATCTCGCGTTCGGCATGACGGTGACCGATCGGATCGCGATCGGGTTCGACACGGCGGCGTATCGCTCCGCGACCGGCGTCGGTTACGGCGTGCGCGGGCTGTACACGGATCCGACCGTGCGGTCGACGGGCCTGATCTCGTTGCGTCCGCTGTCGAACATCGATCCGTCCGCGGATCCGAACAATTCGAAGGCCTATCTCGGCGACGAGCTGTCCGGGCCGCTCGATGTTCACGTCGGTCTCAAGATCGCGCTGTATCAAGATCCGAACATCGCGCTGACCGCGATCGGATCGGTGTTCTTGCCGTTCGGCGAGGACGAGATGCTGCTCGGCGATCACAACATCGTCTACGAACCGAAGCTCGCGTTCGAGTACCGGCCGGATCGCTATCACAACACCCGGATCGTCGCGAACGTCGCCGCGCGGATCCGCCAACGCACCGTGCTCGAGGCTTACGACGCGTCCGATATGACGATGACGGACGCCGACGCGAAGGCGTTCCTCGATGTCGGTTCCGAAGCGGTCGCGGGACTCGGTGCGATGGTCGAGCTGTCGCCGCGCCTGATGCTCGGCGCCGAGGCGCAAGCGTTCATCCCGTTGCCGTCGGTGTTCGACTACGGTCAGTGCCACTTGTACAGCGGCGCTTCGTGCGACGACGCGCAGTACTTCGGCGGCGCGGGCAAGGGTGACTTCACGATGCTCGCGAACGCCGGCATTGCGATTCGCGCGTCGACGGATCTGACGGTGAACCTCCTCGCGGGCGCGGGCTTCATCGGCGATCGCAGCGAGCAATTCCAAGGAACGCTCGGCCTCGTGTGGGCACCGCAACCCGAAGGCGCGGGCTCGCCCGGTCGCGGTGACAAAGACGGCGATGGCATTCCGGACAGCCTCGACGCGTGCCCCGACGAGCCGGAAGACAAAGACGGCTATCAAGACGAAGACGGTTGTCCGGATCCGGATAACGATGGCGATGGCATTCCGGACAAGGACGATCAGTGTCCGAACGATCCGGAAGACAAAGACGGTTACAAGGACGACGACGGCTGTCCGGATCGCGATAACGACGGTGACGGCATCCCCGACGCTCTCGACAAGTGTCCGATGGAGCCCGAGGACAAGGACGGGTTCGAGGACGACGACGGCTGTCCGGATCAGGACAACGATGGCGACGGCATCCCCGACAAGGATGACAAGTGCCCGAACGATCCGGAGACCGTCAACGGCTTCGAAGATGAAGACGGCTGCCCGGACGTCCGTGCGACGACGGGTCCGGAAGAGCGCGCGGATCGCATCGATCTCAAGGGCCAACCGATCTCGTTCGACCGCAACGGCAAGCTGACGGCGCAGGCGAAGACGCTGCTCGTCCAAGTCGCGACGATCGTGAAGCAGCGCAAGCTGACGATTCGCGTCGAAGTTCACACCGCGCTCGGCACGAAGTCGACGAACGCGAACCTCGTCGCGCAGCAGAAGAAGAAGGACAAACAGACCGCGCAGAAGCGGGCGCAAGAGATCCAAGACTTCTTGCTCTCGCAGGGCGTGGCTCAGCAACAGGTGCAGGCGGTCGCGATCGGCTCGGATCGTCCGCTCGGCTCGTCGAACCCCGCGGATCCGACGAACGAACGCATCGATCTCATCAAGGCGCAGCAGGGAGGGGCTCCGTGAAGAAACTCCTGTTGCTTCTGATTTCCAGTACCGCGTACGCGCAGCCCGGCGGCGTCAGCGACATCGAAGTCCCGACCGTCGTGATCGGTGATACCGATACCTCGCTCGGCCAGACCGATGAAGCGCTCGATCTCGCGAACATCGTGCAGAGCGCCGCGAAGGGCGTGACCACGGTGCAGGAAGCACCGGCGATCGTCACGGTCGTCACCGCCGACGAAATTCGCGATCGCCAGTTTCAATCGCTCGAGCAGCTCGTCGACACGGTGCCCGGTTGGTATCGCAGCTCGATCTACTACTCGAACTACCCCACGCCGCTCGTCCGCGGTCAGGTCCAAGCCGTCCAGTTCCTGCACGACGGGCTCTCGCTGTTCGATCCGAACGTCAACGCACCTGCGGTGAACGAATCGCAGCCGATGGAGCTGATCAAGCGCGTCGAAATGATCACGGGCCCGGGTGGCGTGCTCTGGGGATCGAACTCGTTGCTCGGTATCTTGAACGTGATCACGAAGGACGCCGAAGACGTCGATGGCGTCGAGGTCGGTGGCTCCGTCGGCGATGGCACCGGCGATAAGAACGCGGCGCGCGGCTACGTGATGGCCGGCAAGGTCGAGGGCAAGCTCAAGCTGTTCGGGCACGCGAGCGTGACCACGTATCAGGGGCCCGAGCTCTCGATGCCGACGCTGTTCTTCCACGACGCGTTGCCGCAGCCGAACTCCGCGAACATCTACGGTCCGCTGCGCAGCACCGATGCGGGGCAGTCGGTGTTGATCAACCTCGACGGCAAGATCACGTACGACAAGCTCCAGCTGCGCGTGTTCTTCCCGATCGGACGGATGTATCGATCGGTCGGATTCTCCGGCGAGCCCGTGCGCGATCAGGCCGATCCGAACGATCCGAACGGGACGTCGCGGCTCAATCGCATCGACGACTACGATCGCTACGGCGTCCTCGAGTACCGCACGCGATTCGCGCACGACAAGGCCGGCATCACCGCGCACGCGTACCTCCAGGAGTTCGTGCGTAACTTCGATCCGCTCCAGGTGATCGCGCCGTCGGCGTTGATCCCCGGCGGCCTCTCGCTCGAGAACAGCTTCAACTCGTTCCGTTACGGTGCCGCGATCGACGGTGATATCGAGCTCGCGAAGCCGTTCCGCGTGTTGTACGGCGCGGAGACGTTCCACGAATATTCCGACCAGGTGCCGTCGACGCTGCCGGGTCCGTCGGATATCACGCGCGTGCCGATCTTGTGTCCGCGTATCTACGATCAAACCACGATGATGCTCGTGCCGATCGCAAACTGTCCGAACACGTTCTCGTTCGCCGGCGATCGCACGGTGCTCGGCGCGTATATCGATCCGCAGTGGCGGCCGAGCTCGAAGCTGATCCTCGACTTCGGCGCTCGTATCCAGGCGGCACCGTCGTCGCTCGGTTCGTTGTCGTACGACGCGACGACCACGCTCGCCGGCACGATCGTCTATCAGTTCATCCCGAACTGGCACGTCAAGCTCAACTACGCCGAAGGTTTCCGGCCGCCGGTCATCAACAACACGTCGTCGAACGGTGAAGACGTCCAGATCGCCGGTAATCCGAACCTCGTCGTCGAGCAGTCGAAGGCGTTGCAAGCCGAGATCAACGCTCGTGTGTTCAAGGGCGAGCGCCGGATTCGCGAGCTCTCGTTCCGCGTCGACGGCAGCTACACCCGCCTCCAAGATCTAATTCAAGCGACGTCGGGCACGTATGCGAACTCCGGCGATCGCGGCCTGACGTCCGGCGAGATCCTCGCGAACCTGTATCTCCAAGGCGGTCATCGCATCCAGCTCGGTTACACGTATCTCGTCGGCGAAACGACGGACAAAGGTCGGCTGCGCAACCTGCCCGAGAACTGGTTCAACATCGCGACGGTGTGGAACCTCGTCACGAACAAGCTGACCGCGACGACGAACCTCAAGATCGCCGGCGCCGCCGAGGATCCGAATCGCTTGGTCGAGTATCGCAACCTCGGCTACGACGCGATGGGCAACCCCACCGGCACCGTCAGCGTAGCGGCGACCGACCTCGTGTTGGATCGTTTGCCGCCGATCGCGGAGCTCACGCTCGGCCTTTCGTACACGCCGACGCCGAAGCTCGCGATCCGCGCGACCGTCTACAACGCGTTGTTCGGTCACTACTATCAGCCGGACGCGTTCTTCGATTACGAGCCGCATCTCGAGTACATCCCGAACCCGTACGAGGGCTTCCGGGCGTATTTGTCGGCGATGTATCAGTATTAGGTCAGATTGCTGCAATGCATCAAGTAGCGGCTTGACCTGAGGATTCTTCGGGTGGAGGGTGCTTACCGAACGGTCGGTAGGTGCAATCGATGCCCCCATACATGGTAGAGAACGTCGGTGAATTCGCGGACCTCCGGCGAAAAACTGCGGACGATCCTGCAGCAGGCAGCGCGCCTGATCTTTCAGAAGGGGTTCGACGGCACGAGCATGCAGGACATCGCGGATGCCTGCGGCATGACGAAGGCCGGCCTCTATCATCACATCGCGACGAAGGAAGCGTTGCTCCTCTCGATCATGCACTACGGCATGGACCTGTTCGAGGAGCGAGTGCTGGCGCCGGTGCAGGACATTGGCGATCCGCTGGCGCGCCTTCGCGCGACGATGGCGAACAACGTCCAGCTCGTGACCGAGGACGAGACGAAGGAAGTCACGATCATCCTGCACGAGCATCAAACGCTCACGGGTGCGGCGCAGCAGGAGATCAACGCTCGCAAGAAGCAGTACGTGCAGTTTCTCCAGCGCACGATCCAAGAAGGGATCGATCGCGGTCAGCTGCGCAAGGTCGATCCGACGATCGCCGCGTTCAGCTTCTTGGGCACGGTGTTGTGGACGTACAAGTGGTGGCGGTCCGACGGGAAGCTGTCGGGCAAGCAGCTCTCGGATGGCATCGCGGATCTGTTCTTCGACGGACTCGTGATCTAGAGGTTCGCGTATGACGTGGGTCAGCCTCGAGGAGGCGGCCCGCGCGGTGCCCGACGGTGCGTGGATCGCGCCCGGTGGCTTCATGCTCGGTCGTGCGCCGATGGCGCTCGTGTTCGCGTTGATCCGCGCACGCAAGACGGATCTGAAAGTCATCTCGCTACCGAATCCACTGCCGGCGGAGATGTTGATCGCGAACGGCGCCGTCGAGCGCGTCGAGCTGTTGTTCGGCGCGTTGACGCTCGGCAATCGCGTGCGACCGATGCCCGCATTGAAGGCGGCGATCGAACGCGGCGACGTGACGTGGGCGGAGCACGATGGCTATCGCGTCGTCCAACGCCTGCGCGCGGCCGCGATGGGCCTGCCGTTCTTGCCCGCGCCGGATGCGGACGTGTCGGAGCTCGCAACGCTCCAGCCGAACGAGTACGTCGACTACGCTGGCACGCGCGTTCCCGTCGAGCGCGCGTTCCATCCCGACGTCGCGCTACTCCACGCGCACGCCGCCGACGATGACGGCAATCTGTACTTCGAAGATCCGACGACCGATCTGTTGATCGCGTCGGCGGCTCGTAACGTGATCGCGACCGCCGAAGTTCGCGTGCCGAAGCTCGCTCGCGTGACGTTGCCGGGCTTCCAAGTCACGTGCGTGACCGAAGTGCGGGGCGGGGCGTGGCCGACGGGATGCGTCGGGATGTATCCGCACGACGAGCAAGCGCTGCTCGCGTATCTCGATGCGCCGGACAAGGCCGCGTGGATCGCGAGCGTGCTCGCCGGCGAAGTCCAACTGCAAGGAGCCGCATGACGACAACTGCCGATCGCTTGATCGCACGCATGGCCGCGGAGATTCACGACGGTGCGGTCGTGGCAACGGGCGTGGCCTCGCCGTTGGCCGTGCTCGCGATCGCCGTCGCACGCGCGACGCATGCACCGCGACTGACCTACTTGAGCTGTGTCGGATCGTTGAATCCCGATGTCCAACGGCTGCATCGATCCAGTGAAGACCTCGCGTACCTCGATGGTCGCGCGGCGGAGATCTCGATTCCGGATCTGTTCGATCACGCACGCCGCGGTCGCGTCGATACCGTGTTCTTCGGCGCGGTCGAGATTTCGGCCGACGGTGCGACGAACCTGACGGCGGCCGGATCACTCGATCAGATGAAGGCGAAGTTCCCGGGCGTCGTCGGCGCGTGCTCGCTACGTCGCTGGTGCAAGAAGCCGGTGATCGTGGTGCCGCGCCAAGCACGTCGCTGCCTCGTGCCGAAAGTCGGCGTGCGCTCGACCGCGGATCATCGGCCGACGCGCCTGCTCACCGACATCGCGCAGTGGAGCCTCGGTGCCGATGGCGCGGTGCTCGAAGCACTGTCACCGCACGCGACGCTCGACGATGTCGCCGCGCGGACTGGATTCGATTATCGCGTCGGAGAGCTCGCGACTCTCGTCGATCCCGACGCCGCAACACTCGACGCGATCGCCCGGCTCGACCCGGACAACTTGCGCGCCGAGCTCGTGAACTGAGGAACAACTATGGAAGCTATCGTCCTGTCGCAATTCGGCGCCGCCAGCTATCTCGCGGTGCAATCCGTGCCGGATCCGCATCCCGGTCCCGGCGAAGTCCTGTTGCGCGTGCGCGCGTGTGGCGTTTGCTATCACGACGTGATCAATCGTCGTGGATCGTTGCCGCGTACGAGCGTGCCGGCGATCCTCGGCCACGAAGTCGCCGGTGAAGTGATCGAGGTTGGCGCCGATGTCGTCGGCTGGAAGATCGGTGATCGCGCGGCCACGCTTCAAAGACTCTCTTGCGGACGCTGCCCGACCTGCGTGAGTGGTCGTGGCTCGTTGTGCAAGCACGACAATCGGTTCTTCGGCGAAGAGCTCGCCGGCGGCTACGCGACGAAGATGGTCGCGCCGATCGCCGGCATCGGCCACGTGCCCGAAGGCATCCCGTGGGAGGTCGCGGCGACCGTGTGCTGCACCGCGGGCACCGCGGTTCACGTGTGTCGCACGCGCGGCAAGATCCAAAAGGGCGAGACCGTCCTCGTCACCGGCGCCTCGGGTGGCGTTGGCTTACAAACCGTCCAGCTCGCACGGCTCGACGGCGCACGCGTGATCGCGGTGACTTCGGGCGAGTCGAAGGTCGCAGCGCTCTACAACGCCGGCGCGGATGAAGTGGTCGTGTCGCCGAAGCTCGACTTCGCGAAGCAGGTCCGCGCGCTGACCGGCGGTGAAGGCGTCGATGTCGCGATCGAGATCGTCGGCAGCGCGACGTTCGGTCAAACCCTGAAGGCGATGGCACCCGGCGGTCGAGTCGTCGTCGTCGGTAACCTCGAGAGCGGTACGATCGATCTCAACCCCGGTCTCGTGATCGTGAAGGAGCTCGAGATCATCGGCGCCTATGCGACGAGCCAGGTCGAGCTCGAGATGGCGCTCCAGCTCACCGCCGACGGGAAGCTCACGCCGTTCGTCACCGAAGTGCTGCCGCTATCGCAAGCCGCGGCCGCGCACGTTCGTCTCGAAAATCGCGAGGTCGCTGGTCGCCTCGTTCTCTCCCCCGATATTCAGGAGACAGTATGAAGGTAGGTATCGATTCCATCGGCGTCGCGATCCCGCGGCGCTACATCGAGCTCGCGGATCTCGCGATCGCGCGCAATGTCGAGCCGGCGAAGTTCACGCAAGGCCTCGGCGCGAAGGAGATGGCCGTGGCGGATCCGAGCGAGGACACCGTGTCGCTCGCCGCGGCCGCAGGTCGTCGCGCGCTCGCGCAATCCGGGCTCGATCCGTCGCAGTTGGGCCTCCTCGTCGTCGGAACCGAGACGGGCGTGGATCACAGTAAGCCCGTGGCGTCGTTCGTTCATGGCCTCTTGGAGCTCCCGCGTGCGATGCGCGTCTACGATACGCAGCACGCGTGTTACGGAGGCACCGCCGGGTTGTGGGCCGCGGTCGAATGGATCGCGTCGGGTGCAGCGCGCGGTCGTGCGGCGCTCGTGATCTGCTCGGACATCGCGCGCTACGGCATCGGCACCGCCGGCGAGCCCACGCAAGGCGCCGGCGCGGTCGCGATGATCATCAAGGAAGATCCGGCGATCCTCGCGATCGACGTCGGCATCTCGGGCGCGAGCTCGACGCACGTCCATGACTTCTGGCGTCCGCTCGGTCATCGCGTCGCGGAGGTCGATGGTCACTATTCCGTGCAGTGCTATCTCGATGCCCTCGCCGGCGCGTATCGCGGGTGGAAGGCGCTGTCGAACGGTAACGCCGAGCAGCTCGCGCGCATCTGCTATCACGTGCCCTTCTGCAAGATGGCGAAGAAGGCGCACGTCCAAGTTCGGCGCTGCGATCTCGACGACGCGAAGGCGCTCTGGGATGTCGCCGTCGAAGAAGTCGCCGCGCAGCAGAGCTTCCGCCAGCAGGTCGAATCCTCGCTCTCGGCATGCTCGCGGATCGGCAACATCTACACCGGATCGCTTTACCTCGCGCTCGCGGGCCTGCTCGATCAGGACGCGGCGGAGATTGCCGGCGCGCGGATCGGGATGTTTTCGTACGGATCGGGATGTACGAGTGAGTTCTTTTCCGGGGTGGTGCAGTCGGGCGCACTCGAGCGCATCCGCACGCTAAACCTGGCGGGTGTGCTCGCCGAGCGCGAGAAGATTGGAATCCAGGAGTACGAGCGGATCATGGCGCTGACCGTCCCCGAGTCGCCGCGCCCGGGTGCGTTCGCGTTTACGGGCGTCGAGGAGCATCGCCGCCAGTACGCTCAGCCTCGCTAGGCTGCACCACGCGCTGCTCGGGCGTGCGCTGCTTGTCCTGTTCGAGCAGCTTCTTGTTCAGCGCCTCGTCGTCGGCCATCGCATGTTTCGGCTTTTGGTCGGGCATGCCGTGATCGATTTCAAACGACGTGCCAGCTACTCGTCGTCGTCATCATCTTCGCCCTCGTGCGCATACTCGCGATGCTCGGTGATCGCGTTGATGATCGCCGTGTGGGTCGAGTCGCGTGCCCACCACGCCGGTGTCGACGAAGAGCTCTGCTTCGCGAACACCGGATCGCACGCGTCGAACCACGGCGAATCGCCGCCACCTTCATCGTCCATCTCGTCTTCGGGGATGCTGCGAATCGCCGGAATCGGCATCTTCGCTTGCTGGTGTTCGACCATCCAGCCGTTGCGGAAGAAGTCGAACATCAGGTGATAGCCGTCATCGCTCTCGACGAACAGGATCGGCGGGACCGTCATCTCGACGATCTCGATCATGCTGTCGACGCCGACATAGTTATCGGGCGTGCCGCCACTGTTCCAACACGCGGCGAAGTTCACGGGCGTGATTCGCGTCTTCACGTCGATCCGCCCGGGCGAGATCACGAACGCGGCGGGATCGAGCGCGACGGTCTCGCCCATCATCACGATCGGCGCGTTCGCGATGTGCGCTTCGGCGAACGATCGCGCTTGCGTGAAGATCTCGATCACGTCTGCACATCGCGTCGGATCCCACGGCGGATTCGTATCTTCGTACGTGTGGAACGGACAGCACACCGCGCCATCGGCTTCTTCGGCGGGGGCGAGCAAGCGCGCTTTGTCGACGGTCTTCAGCGCAGACACGGCGTCGGCGAATTCGGGCCCCTTCACCACGCGTGTCTTGCATGTCGATCGAAACGCCGCGCCATCGATCTTGCAGTTGAAGTAATCGAGCAACGTCAGCGCCGCGCACTCTTGTAGCGAGAGCGACTTCCCGAACCAGTAGTCGTAGCCGTTCGAGACGAACTGCGCGCCCTTGTACGTCTTGTGAACGAACACCTGATCACCGGCTGCGACCGGACCGGTCCAGTGCGCTTCGGCGACGCGGTTGTAATAGTCGGCGGCAACGCGCGCGAGCTCGGGCTCGAACACGCTCTCGCCGGTGAGATACGTCGCCTTCGCGAACAACGCCGCGATGCCCGGATCGAACGTCGCCTCGCGCTCTTCGAAGATCAGCTCGGTCCGGAGAAACACCTTGCACCCGTCGAGATACGGCGCGCCTTCGTGCGCGTGCTTCTGCTCGAACATCACGACCGTGTACGGCGCGATGTCTCGTAGCTGCACGCGATCGATCACGTCCAACGCCGGCTCCGCGTGGCCGCCGGTCAGATAGATCAACACCGTGTACTTCGACACCTGGTTGCGCGAGGCATCGAAGTACGGCGTGTCGAAGTGGCGATGGAACTTGGCGTCGCCGGGTTCGAAGCGATTCAGCCGAAACACCGGATTGACGTGCTGGAAGCCGCCCTTCAGCGCTTTCGGCAGCGCCGCTTCGAACGCGTGCGTGAGTGCTTCGGCGAGCGCGGCGCTGTGGAAGATCGCGCGCTCGCCACCGCGCGATGTGGGATCCATCGGCGGCACGTAGAGGTTCATCGCGTCGAGCCGATCGAGCGCGGCGCACGGCGATAACTGGAACGTCCACACGCCATCGCCCGGCTTCTCGCGCCGATCGAGCGACAGCGTGACACCGTCGAACACGCGATCGAGCGGGATGATGTTCTCGAACGTGCGAAACGACAGCTCGCGCGGATCCGCGAACACCGCGCACAGCTCGGGCGCATCCACGCACGGCCGCGCGCAGTTCTCGACGAGGATCGCCGGCAACTTCTTCGCCTCGACAAACCGCAGCGCCTTGAACGATCGCGTGGGATGCCAGTGCAACGCGAGGCCCTCGACGATCGCGGCCGCCGGTGACGTGTCGGCGTCGACATCGCGTAGGAGTGCGGCTCGATCACCGGGTGTAAAGAATCGATCGCGCAGGTTCATCGAATCGCTCCCATCGCGGCGTTGCCGTCCGTGCGTAGACCCGAAATCTTCAGCGGCACCGCACCCACATTGTTGTACCGAAGGTCGAGCTCGATCAGCTTCGGCAGCTTCGCGAGCACCGGAATCGCCGCGGGCGTGAGGTCGTTGCGTTGCAGATACAAGCGCTCGAGATTCACGAGCGGTGCGAGCGCGGCCACGCCTGGATCGCCGATCCGCGCGTAGCGAAGATCGAGCTGCACGAGCTGCGTCCACCTCGACACGATCGCCGCGCCCGCCGCACGGAGCTCGACGTACGCGAGGTTCAGCGACGTGATCTGCGCGAGGTCGATCGCCTCGAACCACGCCATGCCCTCGAGCGGCCGCGGCCCGCCTTCATCCTCGTCTTCGAACTCGTCGATGCTGACCCGGTTCGGGGCGACGATGCGAAGCTCCGAGACGAACGGTAGCTGGCGCAGCTGGTCGATCGCGGCGTTGCCCCACGCCACCTTCACGCTCGTCGGAAATCCGCACTTCGAGGCCATGATCTCCATGCCGTCGATCGGGTGCGGCTTCGCGTAGCCACCCTTCAGCTCGACATGGATCCACTCGCCGCGCGGATCCCCGCGTTCGAGCAACGAGTCCGCGTAGACCCGCCAGGTCTCGTGATCGCTCGGGTCGGCCCGCAAGCGCTGCTCGAGCTCACCCGTGTCCATCCCCACAGATGGTATCCCGATTTTTTTGTCGCAAAACCCGCGGCCGACCGCCCACAGAAGGCATGGTCAAATCCGTCGTTCTCGCAGCAGTCCTGGTCGCCGGGTGTACCGGTGGTTTCAACTTTCACGCCGGTGGCGGAACCACCACGTCGTCATCTAGCTCCGGCGGCGGCGGCGGTGGTGGCGGCGGTGGAGGTGGCATCTTGTCGGCTACCTCGAAGCCGTTCGCCGCGACCGCGACCAGCACTCCCGAAACCTGGAAGAAGTACGACGTGCGCGGGGTCCAGCTCGGCCAGACCCGCAAGTCGCTTGCGGACCGTGGCTTCGAGTGCGGTAAGCGTGCGAACTCGCGTTGCTACAAGATCATGGACGACCGCTGCAAGACGGGTCGGTGTGTCCTCAAGGAGGACGCGTTCGGCCAGTGGTTCGAGCTCAACGGCGCGAAGACCGAGCTCGACTACATGACCTGCGCGACGACGGAGACCGATAGCGCCCTGGTCTATGACTGCAACATGAGGTTCGGGCCGCGTCAGGTCCTCGCCACGGACTCGGTGCTCGGCAAAGCCCTGATCGCGAAGTACGGATCGCCGACGACCACCGACGAGGCCCCGCGCGAGGACAAGGTCGGCGGTGGCCGGATGCTGTGGTGGAACGAGCAGGACGGTAGCAACCAGCCGAACATCACCGTCGACTGCAACGGCGTCATCACGGCGGACCACCCGGACCCGTACGCCACGCAGTGCACGCTCTATCTCAACGATGGTGCGATCCTGAAGAACGAGCGCGAAAAGCAGCTCGAAATCGACGACAAGCGGAAGCGTACCGCGCCCCAGGCAGCCCCGTCGCTATAGGTATATGATCCGTAGGAGGTGTCGAAGCGCGTTCTCGCGATCAGCTCCGATCTCGACCAACTCCGCAAGATCGTCGCGACTCTGGAACGCGCCGGTGCGGAGGTCGATGCGGTGCGCAGTCCCAGCGCGATCGCGACCGACGTCATCCCGCACCGTTACGTGTTCTTCGCGACCAGCGGCGGGGATCATGGCCAGCTCGCACCGCTGATCGAGAAGCTCCGCGATCGCGCGCACGTCACCGTCGTCACGCCGCAGGCCTCGCTCGCGGATCTGACCAGCTACCTGCGTGACGACCGGGTCAATCATGTCGTGGTGGGCGAGGAGCTCGATCACGGCGTGTTCGTGACCGCGCAGAAGCTCCTGACCGGCGACATCTTCGGGATCGAGAAGTACCTGCCGCCCGAGACGCCCGTGCAGTACGCGCGGATTCGCGACTTCGAAGGTCGCGGCAAGGTGATCCAGACGATCCAGGACTTCGCGGAGCAGCACAAGATGCGCCGTCAGGTCCGGACCGCGATCGGCTCGGTCTGCGAAGAGCTGCTGATGAACGCGCTGTACGACGCGCCCGTCGACGCCTATGGCAACGCGATCTTTGCCGAGGTCGATCCGCACGATCGCGTGAAGACCCGATCGCCGCGCCCGGTCTCGATCCGCTACGCCGCGACGGAAGAGACGTTCGCGATCGCCGTGCGCGATCGATTCGGGCGGCTCGCGAAGAACACGATCCTGTCGTACATCGACAAGTGCATCACCCAGCCGAACCAGATCGATCGCAAGACGTATGGTGCGGGGCTCGGGCTGTATCTCGTCGCGAATGCGGCGGCGAGCTACGTGGTGAACGTCGCGTATGGCATCGCGACAGAAGTTGTCTGTACGTTCGATCGCGGTGCGAAGACGCCGCTGCGCCTCGTCGGCGTGTTCGTGCACCCCAGCGGCGCTGAGATGTTGAAGCAGGGACCGACGGCGGAGATCACGATCGATGTTCCCGACGAGGGGGCCGCGAGTGGCTGAACGCCAGTTCGGTCCCTATCGGCTCGTACGTCAGATCGCCGTCGGCGGCATGGCGGAGATCCATCTTGCGAAGACGAAGGGCATCGCCGGCTTCGAGAAGTACGTCGCCCTCAAGATGATCCACCCGAACTTCGCCGAGGATGACCAGTTCATCCAGATGCTGGTGGACGAGGCGAAGATCGCGGTCCAGCTCAATCACGGGAACATCGCGCAGACGTTCGACCTCGGTCGCGTCGGCGAGACGTTCTACATCACGATGGAGTACGTCGACGGTGCGGATCTCTACAAGATCCTGCGCCGCGGCAGCGAGATGGATCTCGAGATGCCGCTCGATGTCTGCGCGTTCGTCGTGAAGGAAGTCGCGAGCGCGCTCGATCACGCGCACCGCAAGCGAGATCACGCTGGCAAGTCGCTCGGCATCGTCCATCGCGACGTGTCGCCGCAGAACGTGCTCATCAGCTACGCCGGCGAGGTGAAGCTCGTCGATTTCGGCATCGCGAAGGCGACGATGAAGGCGCGCCAGACCGCGGTCGGCGTGATCAAGGGCAAGTACTACTACATGAGCCCCGAGCAGGCCTGGGGCGATCCGATCGACTTCCGCTCGGACATCTTCTCCGCCGGCATCGTGCTGTACGAGATGATCACGGGGCAGATGCTCTATCTCGAAGAGGATCTGCACAAGCTGCTCGATATGGCGCGCCGTGCGGACATCGCACCGCCGTCGACGCTGCGCAAAGGGATTCCGCCGCAGCTCGAGAAGATCGTGATGCACGCGCTCCAGAAGGTGCCGGGCGAGCGGTATCAATCGGCGGGCGATTTCGCGACGGACCTCGAGCGGTTCCTGCACGCGTACTCGCCGGTGTTCACGGGAAGCAAGGTCAGCGCGATGATCAAGAAGATCATCGGCGAGCCGATCCAGGTTCCGGAACGTCGAGAGCATGGACATCGAGATCCGCGACGGCGTGATGTCCACGCATACGTTGCAGACGAGCGATCTCGTTCATTCCAGTGAAGAGCTTCGCGACGAGAACAGCGTGATCTTCAAGCTGCCAGTCGCCCCCTCGGGCCCGCGGATCACGCGGCAAGCCGAGATTCCGGACCCGCCACGGCTGCCGCCACAACGCACAGAAAAGCCGACCCAAAGACAACCAACGAAACAGCCGACGGGCGGCAACAAGATCTCGCAACAGCCGCGCGATCAGAACGAGATGACGCGCGAGGTCCCGCCCGCGCCGGCGACGGGCGACGAGAGTGGCCTCTTGGATGTTCCGCCGCCGAAGCCGCTCGTGATCCAGCAAAAGGCCAAGCCGTCGGATCCGTGGGGCGATGGCGTGGACGCGACGGCGACCGAAGCCGACGATCTCGAGAACATCGGCGAGCGCACGATGATCACCGGCGCACCGAAAGGTGTCGGCGGGTTCATGATGGATATGGCGACGGAGGACGGCGTCGACGCGACGGCGATCACGCAGCCGCCGGTCATCGATAGCACGCAAGATCTCGACGACGACGATCTCGAGGATCAGGAAACGCTGACCGGTGCGGTGCGGCCGCTCAATCCTCACGATGACGAAGGCCCGACGACCACGCGTGACTTCTCGCGCGAGCAAAAGAAGTTGCCGGCGCGGCGTGCGCCGTCGGCACCGGCGGCGTTGTCGGCGAAGATCCACGCGCCGGCGGTGAGCGAGCTCAGGAAGCCGCGCGCGTCGCGTAAGACCCCGGCGCAAGGCAACACGATGCCGCCGCCGAACGTGTTGCAGCAGATCGTGAGCTCGCAGGCGTCCGAGCAAATGCCGGTGCCGCGGCCGCAACCACCATCGCAACCACCTCCGTTACCGCCGCAGTATCCGCCGCAGCCGCAGGACTACTACGCCCAACAACAGCAGCAACCGCAGATTCCGGGCGTGCCGCCCCACCTCCAGCCGTACGCGTTGCAGCAAGGCTATCCGCCGGGCACGCCGGGCTACGGCCAGTATCCGAATCAGCAGATGAATCCGAACGCGCTGTATCAGTTCCAGCCGTACGGCGCGCCGACCCCGCAACCGATGTCGCTGACCGGTCAGCTCCGGCTGTTCGAAGCGGACGAGATGCCGCAGCACTACAAGGTGCGCAACGACGGTCGGCTGAAGCTGATCTTCGCCGGCGTCATGGCGATTTCGGTCGCGGCGTTCGTCACGTTCTTCATCATCCGCGGGACCCGGGATGCCGCGCCGACGACGGGCACGGTCCATGTCGAGTCGGTGCCGCCGGGCGGTGAGATTTATTTGGATGGCACCCATGTCGCCGGCGTCACGCCGCTGACCATCCCGTTCGACCTCCCGGTCGGGACGCGTCACGAGATTCGCGTCGAGCTGGCCAAGCACAAGGTCCACACCGAGAACGTCGACATTCCCAACGATGGCAAAGAAGTCGACGTGACAGCCGTCCTCGATCCGATCACCGGAAAGCTTCGTATCAACACCACCCCACCCGGCGCGGACATCATCCTCGACGGTCAGGTGCGTGGGCGTACCCCTGCGACGATCAACGACATCGATATGTCTTCGGCGAAGAAGCTCGAGCTCCGGTTGAAGGACTACCAACCTGTAGTGCAGACGCTTACCTGGCCGGCGAGCGGAACGATCGACATCGACAAGAACCTCACTCGCTGATCGCGCGATTCGGTCGAAGTGTTAAGGTGGGATCGTATGCGTCGTTTAGCCTTGCTCGTGTTTCTGGTCGCGTGCGCGCATCACAACAAAGGTAGCGGCGACGACACGGTCGATGCCATGCCGGCGCCGGACGCGTGCGCGGACGGGTTGCGCTGTTTCCAAGCAGCGTGTGAATCGAAGAACCTCCCGTCGACGACGATCTCCGGAACGGTCTACGCGCCGAACGGCACGTTGCCGATCTACGGCGTGAACGTCTACGTTCCCGAAACCGATCCGGGCCCACTCACCGACGGCGCGACGTGCGCGCGTTGTGATGTCGGGTTGCAAGGCGGCGCGATTGTCGAAGCCGTCACCGACGAAGAAGGTCACTTCACGCTTTCGGATGTGCCTGCGACGGCAAACGTTCCGCTCGTGATCCAGATCGGCAAGTGGCGCCGCCAGCTGAACATCCCGAACGTCGCCGCGTGTCAGGACCTCCCGCTCGATGCCGTCGACACCACGCTGCCGAAAGCGATCGACGACATGACGCCGAACACGACGAGCGTCGACATGCCGAAGATCGCGATCTCGGCGGGCAACGCGGACGCGCTCGAATGTCTCGTGCGCAAGATCGGCATCGCCGACAAAGAGATCACGGCGCGTGGCCAAGGCGGTCACATCAACTTGTACGCCGACCTCGGCATCAACAACGGAGCGCCCGGTGGCGTGACGAAGTTCAACCCGGGGTACGCCGGCGGCTCGGGCAACTTTCCCGATTCGCGCTCGCTGTGGGATCCGGCGAACGGCGGTGGCGTCGACGCGCTGAAGGCGTACGACATCGTGTTCTTCTCGTGCGAAGGCGGACAGAATGCGGGGACGAAGCCGCAAGCCGCGCTCGAGGCGGTGCAGCAGTATGCGGACCTCGGTGGTCGCGTGTTCGCGAGTCACTGGCACAACATCTGGATCAGCGGCGAGCAGGGCAAGCAAGCCACGCACGGGATTCCCGATTGGGAAGCCGTCGCGACGTGGAGCTTCGCCGGCAACCCGAACCCGGACACGTTGACCGCGACGATCGATGAAGTGAACAACCCGAAGGGGACGTCGTTCGCGAAGTGGATGGATTACGTCGGTGGCTCGGTCACGCACGGCCTGATCACGCCGGTCGACCAATCGCGCAACACGTGCTCCGCCGTCGACAACACGAAGACCGAGCGTTGGGTCTATCTCGATCCGACGACGTCGGGCGGAACCGGCGTTGCGGGGCAGATGAACTTCCAGTTCACGACGCCGCAAAACGTCGATCCGACCATGCGCTGCGGCAAGGTCGTGTTCAGCGACATGCACGTGTCGGCGGACTCGATCTCGGCGAAGGCGTATCCGACCGGTTGCTCCACGCAGCCCCTCACGCCGCAAGAGAAGGCGCTGACGTTCATGTTCTTCGACATCGCCTCCTGCGTGTCGCCGATCTTCTGAACGAGATCTGATACCGTGGCGATCCCATGGTGCAAGCTGCTCGTCCGTCCGCGGCAGGTGAGATCACGACTCTGCTCGGCCGCGGCGCCTCGTTCGAAGGCAAACTAACGTTCGAAGGCACGGTCCGGATCGATGGACGCTTCAAAGGCGAAGTGTTCTCGGAGGACGTGCTCGTGATCGGCGATGGCGCGCATGTCGAAGCCACGATCGATGTCGGCGAGGTGATCATCCAAGGCACCGTCGTGGGCAACATCACGGCGAAGCGCTCGATCGAGATCCACGCGCCGGGCAAGGTGAAGGGCGACCTCCACACACCTGCACTCCAGATCGACAAGGGCGTGATCTTCGAAGGCCGGTCGTTTATGGAGCAGGCGCTTCAAAACCGGCAGAGCACGGCACCGGCAGCTCCGAAACCAACTCCGGTCAAGTAGGTCAGCGTACGTCTGACCGCCCGGCAGGATGACAGGTAGGCCCGTATCCGTATGGAAATATTGGGCTTTTCCTAAAATCTTTCGTGATCCGGTCGATAGGATCGGCCATCATCGAAGGATGATGAGGGGTATTGCCACTGGCCTGGCGTTGTTGCTGACGGCCTGCGGAGCTGAAGACAACCCGTCGACAAGCGCGCGGTCCGACGAGCTCGGACTTCCGCAATTCGCGCTGGTTTTCGGGCTCGAATCCAACGCGAACGTCCTGTCGGTCGCGGACACGAGCTGGACGCTGACGAAGACCGCGTCCGTCGACACGACGGCCAAAACGGTCACGTGGGCGATCCAGTCGACGAAGGGTGCAGTCACCGGAAGCCGGTTGGTTGCCGACGGTTACTTCGACGTGTTCAACCTCGGAACCGCGCCGGCGACGATCGGCAACATCGTCGTGAATCTGCAGACCAAGCAGGGCAACAAGTGGGTCACCGTGAGCTCGGATGTCGCCGACGCGACGTCGGGTGATGCGGCGACGAGCGCGCATGTCGTCGGCGATAACACGGTCGAAGGCCAAAGCCTGTTTACCGAGAACAGCGCATCGGGCGCGCTCTCGTTTACCGATCGCCGCTTCAACACGATGTTCTCGTTGGTGCCGGAGCAGAAGGTCCAACCGTGGACGGATCTGCCGCTCGTGTTTTCGGCGTCGTTCAACAACGATGTCCTGCACGTCGCGCAGAACGCGCAGGTTCGGTTCGAAGTCGTCGTGACGTTCGGCAATCACCCGCTCGGTGGCCCGAACCATACCGACGAGAACGTCGACATCAACGGCAACGGCATCATCGATGCCGACGAGCACAAGGTGAAGTCGCTGATCGCGTTGCAGACGAAGTCGGTGCCGGCGCAGCAAGTCGGCAACACGTCGCTCGCGTTGTCGGACGCGGTGAGTGACATCGCGACGCAAGGCACGGTGACGTTCACGAACCCGGTGATCAGCCTCGGCACGACGACCGGCACCGTGAAGGTCAACTACGACGCGGGCACCGACGGTGGCTCGATCACGAACTGCGCGCACGGCACCGGCGCGCCGACGATCTCGACGACGGTCGGCGGTCGCTTCACGTTCATCGAAGTGCCGCAGCTCCTGTTGACGACGTGTACGACGGCGCCGATCGCACATCCGACGTGCACGCCGGGCGCGCCCGGTTGCGGTTGGAAGGACGGCGACATGGAGTCGTACGGTCAGAATAACTGGGGCGAGAAGGATCCGATCAGTGGCGCACCGGCGACGCACTCGGCGCAGTTGCTCGTCGCGAACTACGACACGGTCTACGCGGCGACGGCCGGGATCATGACGCTCGGCATTCCGCTCGCGCAGGGCGGCAAGCAGCTACGGTTCTCGAACGCCGATCCGAGTCGTGATGGCCTGTTCGTCTATCTCCCGCAGTTCAATGCACCGGCCGCGCTCAACGCGAACCTCGACGATCCCGAAGTCACCTCGGCAGGCATCTACGGTGGTCAAGTCGCCGCGCTGCAACTGAACATCGACTTCAACAACGCGGGTTTGCTCGGTGGCACCGCAGCCGTGCGTTACCAAGACGTTCGGCTGTGCGGGTTGACCGGTGGCGTCGCGGGTCTCAACGGCTCGACGATTTCGCAGTTGCGCGATGTGGTGAACACGTCGCTCGGCGGTGGTTCGACGCCGTACACGATCACCGACCTCTCGAGCCTGCTGACGAGCGTGTGCGAAGCGTTCCAGAACAAGGACGTCAGCACGTTCGCGCAGGACCACCTCGTGAACGCGCCGGCCTGCCCGTAATTACGGCGCCGACGAGATCAACTTGTAGAGCACGCCGGTCTTCGACGACACGAAGATCGACTGCCCCGAGCCGGTGACCGCGGTCAGGTCATCGGTGCCGCCTGGCGAATCGAACGTTTGCCAGAGCCCGGCGTGGTAGTGCAGCACCGTTCCGCCCGCGCCGACGACGAACACATCATCGGATGCGCGCCCCCACACGCCGGTCAGCGCTGCCTGCGACGTGATCGATTGCGGCGTCCACGCGCTGCCGTCGTAGTGCTGGATGCCCGCGCCCGCAGCGAACACGTCCGAATCGGACAGGCCCCACAGCGCGTTGTACGAGCCGGCCAGGTCCATCGTCGCGGTGGCGCCGTCGACGTGACTCACACCTTGTGGGCCGGCGACCCAGTACTTCGAAGACGTGAACCAGAATCGCGCGATAGCTCGCGGCATCGCTCGTGACTTGCGTCCACGTCGCGGTCCCGGGATTCGTGGAGACGTATTCACCGGCGCTCGCGTACGTGGTGCCAGAGCCCCACACCGCCAAGGCCGAGTTCAGCGCCGGCATCGCCGATGTCTCGGCCCACGCCGAGCCATTCCAGTGCGCGCTGATGCCATTGCCAACGGCCATCACGTCCGTCGACGAGCGACCGGCGAGCCCTGGCATCGTCGACATCATCGACATCGTGTACGGCGTCTGCCACGTCGGATCGGTGAAGTGGAGGAGCTTGCCGCCGGTGCCGGAGGCGAACAGCTCCGTCGACGATGGCGCCCACACGTTGTAGAGCGTGGCCACGCCGGGCTGCGCGATCTCGGCCCAACCGTTGCCGGTGTAGCGGAGGATCGTGCCACCGGCGCCGACGGCGAACACCTCGGTTGCCGACGAGCCGGAGACGCCGTTCAGCTTCGGCGACGTCGACAGCCGGAACTGCGACCACGAGATGCCGTCCCAATGAAACACTTCGCCGGTCGAGACGTTCGTGCCGGTGGCGAACAGATCCGTCGGCGACGAGCCCCAGATCTGCGCGGGTGCGATCGGCGCCACGGGCATCGCAGCGAACGAACCGGACGTCGAGTGCAAGTAGCTCGTGGAGCCGCCGACGAACACGTCCGTGGCGGTTCCCCACACGGCGGTGAGGTTGCCCGTCCCAGGATTCATGACCGGGCTCCACGCCGAACCATCCCAGTGTTGGATCGCGCTCGCGGCACCGACCGCGTAGACATCCGACGAGCTACGGCCCCAGACCGCCGCGAGAGATGGCGAGCCCGTGATCATCGGCTCGGACCAACTCGTGCCATCGAAGCGTGCAGAGGCTCCGCCCAATCCGACGAGGAAGACCTGGCCGTCATCGGCCGCCCACATCGACTTATACAAGTTCGACAACGGAGGCATCTGCGTCCAGGTGGCGCCTGCCGTCGCGGTGTCGAGCTCGTACATGGTCTGGTTGCCGACGAGCGCGTAGATCTTGTCGCCGCCGACGGAGAGCGACGTGATCGTCTGGCTCGCAAAGGCGCTGCCGTCGAACCGCGTATCGAGGTCCCACCGCGAGGTCTTGTAGTGCAGGACCACGGGAATCATGTTCGCGTCGAGCCCGCCGGCGTAGGCCTCGCCCGGCCCGACGAACACGATCGCCGTCAGGTTGCCGGTGTACATCAAGTCCGAGATGTCCATCAGCTGCCACCCGGTGTAGCGGCACCCCGAGATGTTGTTGCTGCATTCGGTGCACTGGCCGCCGATGCACTGGCCGTCTTGGACGAGTGTCGTGGAGCACGGGTCGTGCTCGGAGGCGTTCTTACACGCATCCGCCTCCATCTGAGTACCGCAGTAGTTCGGCGGATCCACGCACTCCAGCGCCGACGGACACACCCAGGACATCCCGTCCTGTTCGCAGAGCTTGCCCTCACTGGAATGTAGGCATCCCGCGAGCAGCATCGCTGCTGTGGCCCATCGCATCGCCTGCATTGTGCCACCGCGTGATACGATTTTCCTGACTTCGTCGATGATCGGTACCGTTCTCCACGACCGCTGGCGGATCTTGTCAGCGCTCGGCCGGGGTGGGATGGGGGAGGTGTGGTTGGCCGAACACCTGACCTCCGGCCGCAAAGAGGCGCTGAAGATCCTCATGCCGCAAGCCGCGGCGGATCCGCAATTCGTCTCGCGGTTCCGTCGAGAAGCGCGTGCGGTGAATCGGCTGCGTCATCCGAACATCGTCGCGATCTACGACTTCGGTCAGCTCCCCGATCAACGGTTCTATCTCGCGATGGAGTACGCCGACGGCGCGAGCGTGTTCGAGATGCTGCGCAAGCAGCGCCTGCTCGAGCTGCCACTCGCGCTGCACCTCTTGGGTCAACTCGCGTATGCGGTCCATCACGCGCATTCGCGTGGTGTGGTGCATCGCGATCTCAAGCCGGGAAATCTGATCGTCACCGGCGAGGACGCCACGCTGAAGGTTCTCGATTTCGGGATGGCGAAGATCGTCGCGAGCGATCACGACGAGAGCGTCGCGCTCTCGCAGGGCAACATGATCTGGGGCACGGCGAAGTACATGTCGCCGGAGCGCGTGACCGGTACCGGCGATGACCCGCGGATCGATCTGTACGCGATCGGCTGTCTCGCATCGGAGCTCGTGACCGGGCAACCGCCGTTCGTCGGGACGAGTAATGAAGTGCTGCACGCGCACGTCACGCAACCGCCGCCGATTCCGAGCATGCGCCGGCGCGACGTGCCGCCGGAATTGGATCAGGTGATCCTGCGCTGCCTCGAGAAGAAGCCGGAGCATCGGTTCGCGAGTGCGGCCGATCTGTTCGCGGCGCTGCGCAAGGTGCCGGGCTATCCGCCGCCGAAATCCGACAATCGTCGTCGATTCGTGCCGGTCGAACGCACGCCGAAATCGCTGACGACGAGCGGGCCGCCGAGCGATGGCTACGGCAACCTGCGCGGCGCGCTGCGGCAGGTGGCCGAGGCGTTGCTCGATCAAGGATTGGACGACACGGGCCTGGTCAGCGGCGTGGCGTATCTACGCGATCACGAGCGCTCTCTCGCGCGGTTGGAAGCGGCGCAGGACGCGCTCGAGCACGAAGCGGCCGCGGTGCGCGAGACGGCCGGCGACCGTGAGGTCTCGCTCCGGTTCGCGATCGGCGAATTGCGGTTCGCGATGAGCGGTCACGGCGATGATGTCCTCGATGCGCCGACGAAGATCGAAGAGCTCGAATCGCGGCTCGCGAATGCCGTCGCTGAAGGGGATCGCGTGAAGGCGATCGAGCAGGGCATCGCCGAAGTCGCGAAGGTTCGCTCGGACGAGCTCGAGCGGTTGAAGGCGGCGTACGCGTCGCTCGAAAAGGTGGTCGACGGGCTGCTCGCGACGAAGGTGGATTCGTCTAAAGTAGCGCCTCTCGTGGAACGGCTCGTGGAATTGCGGAAGCACCGGCGGTGATCGGTCACGTGATCGAGGGCTACACGATCGAGCGGTCGCTCGGTCGCGGTGGCATGGGCGAGGTCTACTTGGCGCGCGCGGCGAATGGTGCCCAACGCGCGTACAAGATCGTGCGCGGCGATCGGTTGACCGGCCCGCAGGCGATGGCGCGATTTCGGCGCGAGGTCACGCTGCTCGATCGGTTGAAGCATCCGGGCATCGTCCAGATCGTGTCGACGGGGCAGATGGCGGGTGGTGGCTTGTTCTTGGCGATGGAGTACGTCGACGGGCCGGATCTCCAAAGCGCGATCGATCGCCACGGACCGGCGACCGTCGCCGATGGCCTGCGGATCCTGATCCAACTCGCGGAGGCGCTCGCGTTCGCGCACCACCAGAAGATCGTGCATCGCGATCTCAAGCCGGCGAACGTATTGCTCGCGGGCGGCGATCCGGCGAAGGCAAAGATCATCGATTTCGGATTGGCGAAGCTCGCGGCCGACGAAGGGTTGACGCGATTGACGGACGACGAGCAGGTGCTCGGCTCGCCGTTGTACTTGGCGCCGGAGCAAAGCTCGTCGAGCTCGGTCGGTCCCGAAGCGGACATCTACGCGTTGGGCGGGCTCGCGTATTTCGTGATGACCGGTGCGCCGCTGTTCACGGCGCGGACGGCGGTCGCGATGGTTTACGCGCATGTTCACGAGATGCCGGAATCGCTCGCGATGCGTGCGCCCGATCTCGCGCTGCCGGATGGCTTCGAAGCGTTGATCACGGCATGCGTCGCGAAGCGTCCCGAAGAGCGGCCGAGTGCCGAACAGCTCGTCGCCGAATTCGGGCCAATGCTCGCGCGGGCACCGGTGTCGCGAGCGTCGCGGCCGAAGTTCGCGGCGACGGAGCTCGACGAAGCGGTCTCCGCGCAGATCCGGCAGATCGTGTTGGAGCTCGCGGCGAGCCTCGAAATCTCGACGGAAGTTGCCGATCACATCCAGAACGAGCAGTCGGAGCTGGAGATCGAGCTCGCGATGGTCGAGCCGGGTGACGAACGGTACGCGCGGTTGGCGGCGCATGTAGGTGAGTTGCGGAGGGGTTACGAAGAAGCACTCCAGGCGCTCACCGACGAGGTACTCTCGAGGCGAGGCGGTGCGAACGAAGAAGCCCTCTACGGAGAGCTCGATGCGCTGTTCGCACGTTACCGACGATGAGCACGAACCGGCCGAGTAATCTCCAACGGACGCAGATCGATCCGCGGATCCCCGAGGTCGCGGCGAGTGCCAGTGGTCCCACGGCCGTCAAGCTCACGCCGGGGTTGCGGATCGAGCACTACGAATTGATCCGCGAGCTCGGGCGCGGTGGCATGGGCCAGGTGTTCCTCGCGCGCGATACGCGGCTCGGCCGGCGCGTCGCGATGAAGTTCTTGGTCTCGAGCTCGCCGAAGTTTACGGAGCGGTTCGTCGTCGAGGCGAAGGTCACCGCGGCGGCGCATCACGAAAACATCGTCGTGATCCACGATGTCGGCAAGTACGGAAACCTCCCGTACATGGTGCTCGAGTACGTCGAGGGCACCACGCTGTCGCGAATGATGGAGGGCAAGCGGATGCCCGTCGGTCGCGTGATCGAATTGATCGCGCCGGTCGTGAAGGCGCTCGTTCGTGCGCACGATGCAAACATCGTCCATCGCGATCTCAAGCCCGACAACATCATCGTGAATCAGAGCGGCACGGTGAAGGTGCTGGATTTCGGCATCGCGAAGCTGTTCGCCGAAGGTGCACCGACCGTGGCGGATGCGGCGCGGCCGGGTGGTGTCGTCGGAACGTTGCCGTACATGAGCCCCGAGCAGCTCGGTACCGACGAGGTCGATCACCGCAGCGATCTGTGGGCGGTCGGCATCATCATGTACGAGATGCTTGCCGGGAAGCACCCGCTCGAGCCGCTCACGCAAGGCGTGATCTTCGGCGCGGCCGCGTCGGAGGATCCGATGCCGTCGCTCGCGGATGATGTCGCCGGACTTCCGGATCGGATCGTCCAGATCGTCGCGCGCTGTCTCGCGAAGAAGAAGGCTGCGCGGTACGCGACGGCTTCGGAATTGTTGAGTGACCTCGAGCCGCTGTTGGCGTCGAGGACGGGGCGGCACTTGGTCGCGGACGAGAGTCCGTATCCGGGGCTCAACGCGTTTCAAGAGACCGATGCCGATCGGTTCTTCGGGCGATCGCAAGACATCGCGGGTGCGGTGGCGAAGTTGCGCGAGCAGCCGATCGTCGCCGTGATCGGGCCGTCGGGCGCGGGTAAGAGCTCGTTCGTCCGCGCGGGTGTGGTGCCCGCGTTGAAGGCGAGTGGTGATGCGTGGGAATGCATCATCGTGCGGCCGGGGCGGCAACCGCTCGCGGCGTTGGCGACGGCGTTAGAGAATCTCCGGGACTCGCGCGATAGCGGGCCGCAGCCGGCGGGTGATCCGATCGCGCGGCTGCGTGCGGAGCCCGGATTCTTGGGAACGCAGTTGCGAGCGCGTGCGCGCAAGCGGCGATCGCAGATCCTGTTGTTCGTCGATCAGCACGAAGAGCTCTACACGCTCGTGCCGGATGCCGACGAGCGGCGCGCGTTCACGGCGTGCTTGATCGGCGCGGCGGACGATACGTCGGGGCCGTTGCGCGTGGTCGTGGCGATGCGCTCGGACTTCTTGGATCGCGCCGCCGAAGACCGCTACTTCGTCGAGGAATTGGCGCGAGGCCTCGTGTTCTTGCAGCCGCCGAATCGCGCGGGTCTCGAGGCGGCGCTCGCGGGCCCGCTCGAGACGCTCGGCTATTCGTTCGAGCCCGGAATCGTGGCGTCGATGTTGGAGACGCTCGAGGCCACGCCGGGTCCGCTGCCGTTGTTGCAGTTCACGGCCGCGAAGTTGTGGGAGCAACGCGATCGCCAGCGCCGGGTCCTGACGCGGGAGGCGTACGAGCGGATGGGTGGAGTTGCCGGTGCGCTCGCCACGCATGCGGATGAAGTGATCGGCACGTTGTCCTCGGATGATCAGAAGCTCGTGAAGGTCGTGTTCCAGCGCTTGGTCACGCCGGAGCGCACGCGCGCGATCGTGGATCAGGCGGAGCTACGCGAGCTCGGTGGCGACGTCGACCGGATCGTCGGCGTGTTGGTGAGCTCGCGTTTGATCGTGGTGCATTCGACGGCGGTGGAGTTGGTCCACGAGTCGCTGATCAAAGACTGGCCGACCTTGCGGCGCTGGCTCGACGAGAATCAGGAAGACGCGATCTTCCTCGCGCAGTTGCGGGCAGCGGCGCAGCAGTGGGATCAGCGCCAGCGAGTCGAGGGCCTGTTGTGGCGTAACGAGGCGATGGAAGAAGCGCGGTTGTGGCGTTCGCGCTCGCAAAAGGTCCTGCCGGTCCGCGAGCAAGCGTTCCTCGATGCGGTGTTCGAGCTCGCGAATCGTGCGCAGCGAGCCCGGCGGCGGATCGTCGTCGGTGCGTTCGCAATCTTGTGTGCGCTCGTGGCGGCGGCGGCGGTCGCGCTGATCATGATTCGCGACGCCGAGAAGCGAGCGAACGAGCGCGCTACCGAAAACGCGAAGCTGCTCGTCGAGGCGAAGAATGCGAAAGCGACCGCAGATGTCGCGCACCAGAGCGAGCAAAAAGCGTGGTCGGAACGCGAGGCGGCGCTGAACGAAAAGCTCGAGCAGGAAAAGAAGATCAACGCGCTGAAGCAAACGGCGGACAATGCCGTGAAGCAACAGAACGAAGCCGTCGTCGCGGCGAAGACGGCAAGCAGAGCGGCGCAGACAGCGAGCAAAGCGGCTGAGCAGGCGAAAGCGGCGCTCGATGCCGAGCAGAAGCGGAAAGCCGAACAGCAGAAGAAGAAAGAGGCCCAAACGGGCAAGCTCGCCGACGGGCCGCTGCGGTAGTTACAAGTTGCCGGCGGCGTCGCGGCAGAACATGTGGCCGTCGCAGTGCTTGCCGCCCGAGCAGCGTGTCCCGCACGAGCCGCAGTTGTTGTCGTCCTCTTGGATGTTCACGCACACGCCGCCGCACCGACGCGTGAGTCCGGGACCCGGACACGGCGCATTGCTGTTGCTCGCCGACGAATGGCCACCGCTCGGCGCCGAATACGAACCACGCGCGCGAATGCGTTCGGCCTTGAAGCGATTCGAGACGTCGCCGTCGTCGTAGGCAATGTTCCACGTGCCGTCGGCATTCACCGCGGAGATCTTGCCGTTGTACCAGCGGCCGTCGCTCCACCGGCCTTGGATCTTGTCGCCGACTTTCCACGACGGTGCTGCAGGCGGTGCGGCCGGAGCGCCGGCAGCGGGAGCCGCGGATCCCGTCGGAGTCGCAGGTGCGGCCGCGGGTGCAGCACTGCCCGCAGGTGCGGCGGTGGGTGCGGCCGCGGAACCCGAGCCAGCAGCGGACCCGGAGCCTGGAGCGGCTTGCTTGTCGCAACCGATCACCAACACCATCACGAGCGAGAGAATGCGCAGCATGGCGCGAGAATAACATCGAGAGATAGACGTCATGCGGCGGCTATCGGCCGGTCGTCGCGGCGGTTGCGTTCAATCTTCCGAAATAAATCCGCCGATGTTTTCGAGCACGAGCTCGGTGGTGCCATCGGCGAGCTTGTGAGCGTGTACGCAGTAGTAGTCGCCAGCGCTGTTGTCGTTGCTGTCGCCGTATTCCACGGCGACAAATCCGATCTCCGAGCGCGGTTGCGCGAAGACGGTGTGGCCCCCGTATGTGCCGAACGGCTTCATCTTCTCGCCTTCGCCGACGAGCTCGACGTGATCGGCATTGAAGAATCGCCCGAGCGGCATCACGTACTCGCGGCGTAGCTCGCCTCGGGTCGTGTTGCACGTCGAGCGACGATCGACAAAATCACGTGTCGCCGTTGGCTGCGGCGGAAACGTCTCGTGATCTTTCCGCAGGCGGACGCGGATCGACGTATCGATCTTTTCCGGTGGCCGGATCGTGACGACCCACGGATCGACGTACGCGTCGGCTTCGACGGCGGCATCGATCGGCGGTGCGGGAATCGCCGCGGCGTCACGCTTCGCCGGTGGTGCGGGTTGCTGGGTAGGCGACCCGCACGCCGCGAGCATCACGACCAGGGCGCGCATCTTCGTGAAACGCGCGAGGCGCCCCGGTCATTCAATATCCGGTAAGTGTCGTCGTTCCGCCCGCCGAGAACTGCATGTTCGTCCAATCCCAGTGAGTCGTGCTGTTGTAGTTCCAGGCCTGGAAGTTGTAACAGCCCGGCGTGATGCCCGACGAGGTCGCGTACGTGTTCGGCGCGAGCGCGGAATTTAACAGGTTGGAGTACGGATTCGATTGCCCGCACGGCCAGCCGTAGAAGTAGTACCAGTATTGCGACGAGTCGTTGACGAGCTTCAAGTTCGCCGCGCAATCGCTCGGGCAGCTCGTCACGGATTCGTTGCTGCTGCACACACCGTCGCCGCACGTCGCGCAGTCCTGCGGGCATGACGTGACGGATTCGGACGAGCTACACACGTTGTCGCCGCACTTCGCGCAGTCTTGTGGGCACGTCGTTGCCGTCTCGCCTGTGTCGCACTTGTTATCGCCGCAGATTCCTTTGTTGTCCGAGGTCCCGGCGTCTGGCTTCTCCGGCGGATCCTGCTCGATCGGACTGCTCGCGCAGGCGACGAATGATGCGATCAACGCAGAAAACATAACTAGTCGAGTCATATGTAAAGCTCCTTGAAATTTAGTCAGAGACAGTCGTGTTGCGGTCGACGTCGCTCCCCGCGTCGTCGGTCACCGTCGTATTGACGTTCACGACGGCGGCACTTCCCGCGCGATCGTGTGTCGTTTTTTTGATCACCTTCGTCGTGATCGGTGCTGCATCGAGCACGGTCGGTGCGATCGCGACGCCGGCATCCGGCAACGGTGGCTTCGTTCCCGCGTCGAGCGGAAATACCTGCGAGCCATTCGCGATCACGCTCGGCGGCGACGGCAGCTCCATCCGTTTCGGTGCACGCCGCGACTTCACCCACGCGCCGATGCTCGCGAGCGTGAGTGCCAAGCCCGTCGCGGTCGCGAGTGCGAGTCGCATCGTGTGGCGCGGGCCAGGCGTCGGAGGCGGTTCCACCGCGAGATAGCGATCGATCTCGAACACCACCTCCACCGCAGAGCGCGGTCGATCCGCCGGCGACTTTGCAAGCAGCCGCGTGATCAACCGTGCGATCTGATGATCGATGCCCGAGATCGCCGGCACCGGCGCGTGGACGTGCGCCGACATCACCTCGGTCATGCCGCCCGTCGAGCCGAACGGCGGCGCGCCGGTGACGAGCTCGTGCATGATGCAACCGAGCGCGTACAGATCGACGCGATGATCGGCATCCGGCAACGCCATGCATTGCTCCGGTGCCATGTACGCGGGCGTGCCGAGCACGACACCGATCGTCGTCTTGTTGACCGCGCTCTCGAGCTTCGCGATGCCGAAGTCGAGCAGCTTCACCTGATCGTGCGCACCGCCGTCCGGATCGCGGATCAAGAACACGTTGTCCGGCTTGAGATCGCGATGAACGATGCCGGCTTCATGCGCGACCGCGAGCGGTGCCGCGATCCGGCGCGCGATCATCAACGCGTCCGCGAGCGAGAACTTGCCGCGCGCCTTCAAGCGCTCGCCGAGCGTTTCGCCGACGAGCAACTCCATCGCGATGTACGCACAGCCGTTCGCCGTGTGCCCGTAGTCGTAGACCTCGACGATGCCGGGATGGCGAATCGCAGTGGTCGCGCGCGCCTCGTTCAAGAACCGATCGAGCACCTGCGGATGACTGCCGAGCTCGGGCCGCAGCACCTTGATCGCGGCCGGTCGATTCAACAGCGTGTGCTTCGCGCGATACACCACGCCCATCCCGCCTTCGCCGAGCGTGTCGACGATGACGTACGGCCCGAGCTGCGCGCCGACGGCAACTTCGACCGCGGGCGTCACGGCGTGTACCTCACGCCGACGACGAGATCGAGCTCGCCGGCGGACGCCGACATGTTGCCGACGCCCGGCGCGAACGCACCGGCGATCGCCGCGCGCACCGCGAAGAGGTGGGAGATGTCGTGCTCGATGCCGACCTCGCCGCGCACCAGGGGAGCCCACTGGTTCGTGTGGGCCACGCCGGGCACGACATCTCCCGAATTGCCAAGGAGTGAGAACCACTCCACACCGAGCTCGCCGGCGACGGTCGCGCGTCCCCAATCGAATTCGGTGCGATGTTCTGCCACCGCCCCGATCGTGACGATCGTGGCGCGGTCCATCGCGTCGTAGCGAAACATCTCGCCGACGCCGAGTGCGCCGCCGATCTCGAGCTCGTCCATCACGTGATACGTGCCGGTCGCGTGAATGCCGGTGATCGGTGCGTTGCCCGCGCTGATCACTTCGCCGACAAATGCATTCGCGCCGAGATGCAGTGGCGATTCCTCGACGGGCGCGGCCTGTTGTTCGACCGCGGGCTCGGGTGCAGGCGACGGCGTTGCTTCCGCTACCGGTGCGGTCGCTTCCGGACGCGCGTCCTTCGTGCGACACGCGGCCTCGAGCTCCGGCAACAACTTCTCGACTTGGCGCGCGAGCTCGGGCACCGGCTCTCCCGCCAGATACTGGTGGTAGTAGGTCAGTGCTTTGTCGCAGTGCTCCAGCTTGCGATGGGCTTGCGCCAAGTTGTAGAGCAACGCGTCGCTCTGGAACGCTTTGTACGCATCCTCGAACTCGACGATCGCCTCTTCGTACTTGCCGAGCTTGTAGAGCGCGATTCCCTGTCGCGCGTGTTGGTCCGCGTCCGCGTGCGGATCGGCATGAGCGATGCCCGCGAGTGCGAGCACCATGAATGTCGCGCGCATCTCAATTCACCAGATCGTTGATGCACGTGACGAACGCACTGCATGCCGGGTGTCCGAGGCAGTCCTCCACCTCGTGCCGGAACTCGTCCTGGTCGCTCTGCGGCAGCTGATCGAGTGCCGAGTTGTAGTTCTCGGTGCATTCCTCGACGCTGCCGCCGGTCAACGCGTTGCAGTCATCAGCCCGCTTGCACGCGTCGGCAATCGGGTCGCTCGCACACCCACAAGTGATCGTAATAAAGAAGAAAATCAGGTTTCGCATGGATGCTCCTTTCCAGCTGTCGAGATGACGGAAAGGTCCAGCCAGAGTTCCCGCGAAATGTTTTTCGGGAATGTCTCCCGCGCGGTCCGTCCAATAGACGAGGGCAACTTGACGACGCGATCGAGCACATGCCAGCCTGACCTCGCGATGGAGCCGCAGGTGGTGGCCAGCGACGCGGCCGCTTCACGTCCGCTCGCAGCAGTGATCGCGAGTGCGAAGCCGGCGCTCGTGTTGTTGGCGGGTCGCCTGTGTGGTTCGGCATCCGACGCGAACGATCTCGTGCAAGACACGCTCGAGCGCGCCGCGCGTCAGGGCATCCCGGCCGACATCCGCAATCCGCGCGCGTGGCTCTCCACGATCATGCACAACTTGTTCATCGATCGCTGTCGCTCGGCGCAGCGCCAACCGGTCCACGAATCGCTCGACGAATCGCACGGCGATGCCGTCACCTCGATCGATGCGACCGAAGAGCCAACCTGGGGTCGCGTCACCATCGACGACGTCCGCGCCGCCCTCGATCAGCTCGAGCCCACGTTCGCGAATGTCTATCGCATGCATGCGTTCGAGCACCGTTCCTACGAACAGATCGCGTCACAACTGAAGATCGAACGCGTCACGGTCGGCACGCGCCTCAACCGTGCTCGCAAGATGTTGCGTCAGGTGCTCGTGAAGCGTCTGGGGTTGGAGGAGGCGGTATGACCGCGATGTGTAGTCACTTGGATGAATTCGTCGACGGCGAGCTCGCCTCCGCGCAGGCGGATGCGTTCCGCGCCCATCTCGCCACTTGCGATCGGTGTCAGCGTCAGCTCGAAGGCCGGATGCAAGAGATGCTCGTCGCGGCCGAGGCCGCCCCCGTCGCGGCCGAGGTCATTCCGATCGCGCGCGGGCGCACCAAGTACCTCGCGCTCGGTGGTGGCGTGCTCGCGGCGGCCGCCGCTGTGATGATCGTGTTCTCGCATTCGCATCATGCGAAACCGATCGAGCCGTTCGCGATGACGGTCTCCGTCGAGCATCACAGCCCCACGTTTCGCGATGGCTCGAAGATGAGTGCGCACGTCGGCGACGTCATCCATCTCGAGACCGTGGACACCGTCTGGGTCTATCGCGACGATCACGAGCTCGTGCTCGCGTGTCCAGGCGGGTCCGGTTGTCGTGCCGGTGGCGCCGATTTCACCGTGAAGACGACCGGCCACTACGCGATCGTGCTCCTCGAAGGTCCGTCGATTCCGACGCCGGTCGGTGACTACGACACCGACGTTTCGAAAGCCGTTCAAGCAGGCGTCGCGACGAAGCCGACCGCGCTCGTAGTCGAGTAGCGGGAAGTTCGGCTGCGCGTCGTCGTCGTCTAGACGATGCGCAATACGATCTTCCTTAGCTTATTGATTCCATCCCTCGCTGCCGCCCAACCACGCGACGATCGTCCGAGGTTTTCTGGCAAGCGCCTCGCCGTCGAGATCCTGGGTGGTGAGCTCACGGGCATTCTGTCCACCGCGCTCACGTTCAACGCGCTGTGCAGTCCGGGCTCCGACTGCCTCGGGCCCGCGCTCCTCGCGTACGGCGTCGATTTCGCGGTCACGCCCGCCGCAGTCTGGGGCATCGGCCAAGCGATGGGTGGCGAGGGCAGCCTCGGCTACTCCTACCTCGGCGGGCTCACCGCGCTCGCAGCATTCTCCGTCCCGGGCTCGCCGGATGAAACGCCCAGCGAGACAGTCTCGCGCGTTTCACTCGAAGCATACGTCGCGGCGGTCTTGCTCGCGCCATGTAGTTCGCTCATGTACGAGCTGACCTCGCACGTGACGTGGGCGCGCGAGCACCAGGTCACTGCGGCGTTTCGCGCCGTCGACGGAAACAGTGGAGCGGTCGGCGTGATCACTGGACATTGGTAAGTCACTCGACTGGGTGACACCTGTTGTTATGGCGTTTGCTAGACGCAGATTCGGGCGCGAGAGATGATGTTCGAGAATGTGGTGGGTGGTTGCGAGCGCGTTGCTTGCAGGCTGCGGTACGTCCGCGGTTCAGGCGTGTCTCGACGCAGATCACTCTGAAGTACTCGTGAGCGATCACGTTTGCGAGGTCGCGTATCAACGAACGTTCGATCCTCGAACCGTAGGTGCAGGTTCGCACCTCGCACTGAGAGCCAGCGACGAGGTTCGACTCTTCAAATGGCTCGCTCGCGCTGGCGATGACGTCGAAGGCGCCCGCGCCATGCACTTCGTCGCACAAGAAGAGCTCGATCGAGGCAAAACAAAACTCGCAGAACAGCTTCTCCGTCGCGCGCTGAAGGTTCGCATGCTGCTCGATCCTATGCGCGCGGCAAACACTGCTCTGCTGCTGTTCGACATCGTTCGAAGCAACGAGCCAGCCGAGGAGTCGATCCGTTTGGTCCAGATTGCGTGGGAGCAGGCAGAGGTTGCCAAGGCGAGCTCGATCAAGACATTTGCGGCTTCCGGGGCAGTCGACCTTTTGCTCGATCTCGGCGAGGTGGAGACGGCCGAGAAGATCGCTGGGTCGATGGATCGCACGGCGTTTCCAGAGATCGCTGATCTCGCTGACGGTCGAATCGCTGCCGCGCATGGGCGTTATGGATTGGCTTCGACCCTGCTCGATCGCGCCATTCGGGCGAAAGACAACTGGTCATCGACTGCCGTGGCCGAGCTTGCCGATGTTCTGATCGACGCGAACAAGCTGGATGCTGCCAAGGAGGTCCTCTCGCGGCCTCGGTCGCCTGTCGAGATGGCGCCTTCGGTGTTTGTCGACGCTGAATGCCGTGTCTCGGCCGTTAACGCTCGACTCGCTCAAGTGCTGGGATCGCCATCCGACGCACTGAGCAGCGCCGATGCTGCGCTCGCGACTGGATGTCGAGACACCGCTCGCGCATCCGTTTTGCAAGCCAAAGCCAGTGCGCTGGCGCGATTGGACAGGCTCGATGAAGCAGAAGCTGCATGGAGTGAGGCCGCAAGCTCGATTCGAAAGTTGGCGCGCATCGATACCGTCGTCGGAGCTTCGTCGCGGTGTTCTCGCGCGTCATCGTCAGTCACTCGAGCGTTGGCTCGATGCTGCGGGCACCAGAGGCGACGCTGAAGCGGTCGCGCGTGTAGCCGATCTCTTGCTTGGTCGAGCTCTTCACGACCGCCTTCTCGATCACGAAACGACTAGCGGCGATACCAAGACGCTTTTGGGCGGCGTTGTCGGCAGACTCGCGCGGAGTCACGCGCTCGAGAGCGCAGCGCCGACGTCTCATCACCTAGAAGACACCGATCGAGATGTCGTCGTTCTGCTCGTAGGCAACGAATCGGCCTGGTCGCTAGTACATCGAAACCGCGCATGGAGCGTCCGCCGCATCGGCGCGCGTTCTGACCTGCTTGCCAAGGTGCAGCGCTATCGAGAAGCGCCCGAGGACCTCGACGCCTCCAGCGCGTTGGGCGCAACACTGTTTACGACAAGCGAGCTCGGAGACGACGGTCATCCTCTGGTCGTTATGAGCGACAGTCCGCTATCGGACGTCCAGCTCGCTGGGCTTCGGCTCGGTGGACGGTTCTTGATCGAGCGAACCTCGATTGTTGAAGTGTTGAGTCCTGAGCTTCTTTTCACAAACGAGGCCGACGCTGCGGGCTCGCCGCTCGTGTTGGGAGATCCGACGTCCGATCTTCGCGGCGGCCTCGATGAAGCAAAGCTGGTCGCGTCGCTCGTCGGCGTGGAACCGATGTTGCAATCACTCGCGACACGACGGGCTTTGTTGTCGATTCGTCGTCCATCCGTTCTTCATGTCGCAGCTCATTCGCGAGTCGAACATGGAAGAGCAGAGATCCTGTTGGCGGATGGTGCAATGAGCTCCACCGAATTGCTGAATGCCGCCATCGCACCTCGCGTCGCGGTTATCGCGAGCTGCAACTCGGGACGTGGTGATGATCCAAGCGTTTCGCTTGTCGCTGTCTTTCTTGCGAATGGTAGCGAGGCCGTTATCGGCGCAAAACGGCCGCTGGATGACAGGGAATCAACCGGGATCCTCGTCGATTTCTATCGCAACAATGGCGTTAACAAGCCCGCGCAGGCTCTGGCGACAGCGCAGCGGCTTGCGATTCGTCGTGGAGTTGCACCGCACGTGTGGGCGGCGCTTGCCGTGTTTGGTCGGTGATGAGAAAGGATGCAGAGATGAAGGTACTGATGTCGATGTTGATCGCTTCGAGCTTCTTGGGATGTGATCCCAAAAAGAAGCACCCCGACCCTCACATCATCTGGGGCTTCGCACCGCAAGAGATCGCGATTCGACAGTCGGATGGATCTCGAGTGATTGTCGTCGCAAAAGCGATTCAGGTTTGTACGGGTCCCGAGGATAAGCCCGTCTGTAAAGACGTAGACGTTAATGAGCTGGACCCCAACCACAGCGAATCACCCAATCCGGGCATTGCTGCGGGCCTAGAAGGAGCGCTCAGGATTGGCGGTGGTGACAACGACCGGGTTCCAACCAGCTGCAACTGTAAGTTGACCAAATGCGACCCGATGTGTAGCGGTCACGTGAAGCCCCATGATCCGCCGGATTGCAGCTTGGGCGGGTGTGGATCAGATGGATCAGCTGGATCCGATCACGAACACCACGACGTACCAAAGACACCCGGCTCCGATGATCCAAAGCCTGCGCAGTAGCGATGCCGTCAGGCGCCGGTGGTAGGGGCGGCGCTCCTTCCATCGACCAGCATCCACTTTCCTGCCTTTCGAATCACCCAACGCGGGTGGTGCTCGATCGGACTTGCACTCACAGCATCGCGAAGCGCTGTGAGTGAGTCGAAGGTTTTCGTTTCGACAGCAGGAGTTTCGTGAAGATAGAGAGTGCTCTTTGGAATCGGAGCTGGCTCGGCGACTTCGGGCTCGGCGAGCTTCGGCTTAATAATGATGCACAACGGATCCGGATCGAAAAGCCACAGCAAGAGCTTCTCGAGCCCGGCTTCGATGAACGAGATCCAACTTTTTTCGGTCGACTTCGCACGTGCGCTCGTTGGACAGATGATCACGTCGGTGTGTGCCCCACCGTCACGAGTCGCGCGTTGGAACATCTGCCATACCTCGACACCTTCATGGACGATGGTGTCCTCGGTCATTTGGACCATCGTCGCGACTTCACCTAGCTTGAGACTATTCACCTGTCATCCTTTCGTTCGAGGTTCCACTACCGATCGCGATCAACGCGCCCCAGTCCCGAGGCGGAGACGCGTGTGCGATGGCATCACGTTGTGCTTCAGCAAGCGCCAAAGCAGGTCTCTCTAATCCGTTTGCTTCGTAGAAGCGCCGGATGAGCGTCCTGCTTTGCGCATCGTTTAGGTCCCATCGCGACGCGATGATATTCGGAGTGCCAGTCGCGAGAAATGCGCCAGCAAGCGCTCCCCATGCATCGACCCCCACCGCGGCGCTTTTACAACTCGCGATCACCGCGAGCGATGGCGACACCTTGTGATCGATGATGTCTGCCGGCGTAACAACACCGTCAGCAAGGATTAGGCGAGCTCCACTAGTCGTCACTTCGGCGTGCGTAGCGATTGCTAAAACCCTCGCGTTGCCCGAATTCATCACCGCAGCGACAGTCGCGTCATCTCCTAAAAACGCGCGAGTCGATAACCTGGCCGCCGTTTCCGTCGCTTCGGCACGCGCATTGTTCAAATCGCTCCTCGCGTCGCCAACGACGACGAACGATGCCGACTTGCTTCGTTGACGAAGAAGCTCGGCTAACACCGCTGCGCTCGGCACATAGGCAATCGCAGCGGACTCGATCCAACGTTTTGAATCGCGTCGAAGTGCTGCAAATGGGACTCGCTCGAGTGGACCCGGAGCGAGGTGCACGACATCAGAGGGGGAGACGGATGCCCAACGCGACGCTGGCACTAGTTTCGCTCCAAGCTCTTCGAGTGCTGGCTCGCTAAGGGTGATCGCCGCGTCGATCGAAGGTTTGAGAGCTTCCATCGACCCCAGGTCATCGACGGTGATGCTTCCGCGATCTGCGTCGATGAGCCACAAGTGGTCGTCGGCTGCGAAGAACTGCCAGACGACCATGGCTCGAAGCCGAGTAACGAGCTCTCGGGGTGTCAGCGGCCGCGTTGGCAACGAGGTTCGCAGCGACTTAGCAATCAACTGCATTGCGTCTGCATGAGCATCAGCAGCACGTACTACCTGCATCGGATCCTCTGGGACGCTTCTAGTTGGATCCGTCAATCCGTCCAGGTATGCGCGTCCGGTGGCGCGCTGAGCAATCGCAAACGCATCGTCGAATCGACCCGTGCGTGCGTGAAGTGCGAACAGATATTCGTACGGTGCGCGATAGTCAGGATCTCGTTGAGCGAAAGCCTTCAGCTCGTCGATTTCGAGGCTATCTACCTGGGCGTCTAGCAATTCAATCGCGGTCGTCAGGTCGTCGATTGCCTCGGAGTTGCGCCCAAGCGACGCCAACGCTCGGCCTCGCAGCGTCAAGAGAACCGGTTTGAAGGAGTCGGTCGGTTTCGAGGCAAGAGCCCGATCAACGCGTTGCAGTGCTTCCCGTGTATCCCCCATCGCCAGCGCTACTCGTGACGCGTACCACTCGTATGACAAACCTCGTGGCTCGTCGTCGGTCGCGATCAGCTGCCGCGCTTCTGCTACATCCCCAGTCGCTAATGCGACATCGATCAGGTTCCGATGAGCTGTTTGTTTCGCCTTCCCGTTCGCTATCGCCTCGCAGCGTTTGTAGGCTTGGCGAGCGAGCTGAGGGCGCTGGTGTGTACGCAGGTATTCGCCCTCGAGGATCAGCGCGATCGGGAGATAGATGTCGGCATCGGGAAGTCTACTCGTCGCATCTCCCAAGACTCGAAACCCAGCTTCGTCATCGCCCATGACCGTTAGATTCGTGGCCAGCGTCACTCGAGTGTGCGCGAGCACGATGGGATCTCCGAGTGTGGTCGCAACCTGGAAGGCTTGCGCCTCGAAGGCCAGACCGCGACGTGTGTCGCCCATCATCTCATAGCGTTCGGCAAGCCCCTCGAGTTCCCGTATTTTCCCAGATGGATCGTCGCCGCGTAGCGCGAGCGCCATCTCGAAACCTTCGATCGCGCGAGCTGGATCGGTGGCAAGTTCCGCTCGGTGATGTGCGATCTCCGCTGCGACGGGACCCCACGGGTTGTGAGCGTGCAACTCGAGCAACTTATCTTCGCCTTGCGCGGCATACGCTTCGACGAGTCGCCGCGCGTTCTCTGTGTTCGCCGCGGCGTCGTATGCAAGCGAGCATGAATCGATTGCGTCCCGCTTGTCGCGTAGATCTTTGCTGCAGCGTTCGTCTGTGACGCGTCGACACGCACCCGCGGCGAGAGCTGCGAGCGCGAACCACACCACTAGCCGGAAGCCACCCACCGACATTGTCAGCTTACGCGATCGCACTAGACCGGTCTCACGGGAATTCCGGAATCGGGCCAAACATGCGCTGACGTGAAACGCGTGCCGTGAAATCCGATCAGTATCCGTTCGGGCAAACCTTGCTCGGACTAGGCAAGACTTGCTCGACGTACCGGCGACGGAATGTTGGGTCGCGGCTGCGTCATCTCGTCGATGGCGGAGTCAAAAGCCTTCGCGAGCGCCGGCAAGGACATCGATAAGTCGGCCGTGCACCGACACGCGAGCGACGACGCGGGGCGAGAGTCGCTGACGCAAAACCAGGCGGCGATGGGCGCTGCCGAATCGTTCGAGAACGCGGTGCGCGACGCGGCGAAGTACGAGCAGGACCTGCGTGCGGCACTCGGGACGGGCGACGACACGGCCATCGCGATCGCGTCGTATTCGGCGCAGAGTGCGCTCGTCGCTGCACATCGCGCGATCGAGACGGCAGGCGCCGAGCGGTCGGTAACGATGCGTGCGCAGCTCGCTCCAGTCGAAGCGCGGCTGAACGAGTTGTTCTCGCGTCTCGCGAAGGAGAGCGCGACGTGCGAGCGGTTGGTCTCGACGGCCGTCGCCGAGATCAACGGGACAAACCGGATTCCGATCCTCGAGAGCGAGCCGAGATTCAGGGTGTTGTTGAAGGTGATCACCGAGGCGAGCAACGCGCACCTGTTGCTCGCAGTTGCGAACGAGCTGAAGGCGCGGCCGCACGAGGTGTACGGTCACTATCTTCGTGCGTTGATCGCGAGCATTCGCGTCGAGGCGAACGCGGCGATACGCGACTTCGCACTCCAGCAACTCGAACGCGTGGGTGTGGCGATCGAGGCGGATCAGGACGTCGCCATGATGGGCCCGACGAAGCGACTCGTCCTCGCGGCGTGGTACGGCGCACCGGATCTGCCGGGCGAGTTGTTCATGCAAATTGCGACGAGCGCGTTGCTGTATCCGATCACGATTGGATTCGCGGCGCTGGCGAGAGCGGGCGGATTGCCGAACCCGGTCATCCAGATCTTGATGACGGTGCCGATGGGCCTGGCGATCTTGCACGACTTCGACGCGTATCGAGATCTGGCGCTCGAAGCGCGAACCCGGGCGGACCTACGCGCGGCGGGACATTACTTGGCGAAGGTCGTGGCCGCGCTCGGCGTGTTGGCGATCCAGAAGCTCGTCGAGAAACTGCGCACGCCGTCGGAGCCGCCGAAGGTGGAACCCGTGGACCGGACTCCGCCCAAAGATCGAAATGCGCCCGTCAAAGTTCAATCGGGCGAGCGCGAATGGAATTACAAACCTTCGAAGACCGGCCCAGCGAAGACGCCCGCTCCGAAACCCGAGTCTGCAAAGTCCGGCGATGCACCGAAAAGCAGAGCGGAGCTCGAGGCACTCGGGATCGAAGTGAACGCGAAGGGCAGCCCCGTGTTGCGTGGCCTCACCGAGGACGGATGGGGGTACGTGCTCACGCTCGGTGGCACGAACACGTTCAAGACGACGACGCTCGAGATCGCGATCCCGAACGTTGGAACGAAGGCACGCACGACGACAGCCGAACGATGGCAGGCGAATTTGCGTGCACTCGCAAGGCGGCTCGGACTCGTAAAGCCGAAACAGGATGCGGGCCACGCGATCGCATCGATGATCGCGGCCTGCGACTACTTGCTCAACATCTTCAGCGAGAGCGTGTCGTTCAACCGCGGCGCGAAGAAGAAGGTCGAGCTGCAGGTTCGCGACTTGATCGACAAGGCGTCCGAACAGGGGCTGACGGTTCACCTGCGATCGAGCCTTACGTTTGCGGAAGCGAAAGGTCCCGCCGAAACCGTCGCGCAGACCTATTGGCTCGAATGTGCGGGCGAGACCGTGAAGCTGGAAGTACCACCCATCAAGGCAGCCGTACCCAGGCAGAAGATCGCGCCAAGTCCGGTCAAGGCATCCAAGAAGTGAGGCGACGTTGGAGACGGCGGACATTCCCGAGAAAGATTTCTCGGGAATGTTGGGATCGGCGCGCGTCATCTCGATGGATGGTGGCGCTCCGTAAAGCATTTCCCACGGTCGAGACCTGCGAGCAGCTGGTCGACGCCATCGTCCGGGACGTGGACGCCGAGGTCGGGTGCGCAGATGTGATCCTGCGGGCAGCGCGGCAACTGCTGCTGGAGCAGGTCACGTCTGCGCTGCGGGAGCTCCGGCACCCGTTGCACGAGACCTACCTCGACGCGTGCGTCCGGAACGTGTGGAACGAGTCGAACGATCGCAGCGATCGCGCGCTGGACGAGCTCGAGCAACTCGGCATCCGGACCGAGGCCGACCAGGGTGTCATCACGATGAGCGCGTTCAAGCGGCTCGCAGTCGCAGCGGCGATCGGCGTTCCCCCGGCACTCGCGGCACGGGTTGCCCAACTCGCGATGCGGTTGGAGCTGCCGGTGATCGCGCAGGTTGAAGGCCTGGACATGTTTCGCCGACTCGCGCTCGAGGCACGAACGTTCGCGGATCTTCGGAACGCGGGCGCCTATCTCGCGCGGTTCGTGGCCGAGTTTGGCGCCGGTCGGCTCGCCGAAATTGCGACCTAGAACCGGCCCGCGAACGCGAGCCCCACGTGATCGCGACCGACATCGGGCGTGACCAACCGCGGCTGATTCAGGATCACCATGATGAAGCCGGTGGCCGCGATCGCACCACCGCCCACGAACAGGCTGACCGCGATGTTGTTCCGCAGCTTCGCCTGATTCGTCAGATCATCTAGATGATCGCCGGCCGGCGTGCCCTTCACGCAGGGGCACATCGCGGTGGCCGTGTTGTAGTCGTCGTATTTGCCCGACGCGGAGATCATGAACGGCGCTCCGACCGCGGCGACCACGAGGCCGCCGCCCATGACCGTCCACGGGACCCAACGGGCCCAGCGCCGGTGGAGCTCGCGGACGGAAGCGACCGGCTTCAACGTGATGTTGATGACGACGGTTTGGCCCGGGGCGGCTTTGACCGCTCGCGTTTCGGTCAGGTAGCGCGGCTTCTCGACGACGATCTGATGATCACCGGAGAGCACGCGCTGATGCGACTCGGCGAGCGGCTTGCCATCGAGCGAGACCGAGGCACCGGGCTCCGCATTGACTTGGATTTCGGCGACCCGGCCGGCCAGCATGCGCTGATAGGTCTGGGCCTGCTTCCATTGATCGTGGCCGAGCGGCGCTTCGCCGAACTTCATGGCGCGCTCGAGGTTGTCGTAGGCCTCGACGACCCGATCGATATTGATCTGGCAGAGCGCTAGGTTGTAGCGGATCGCCGGGTGGTCCCAGTAGGGCAGCGCGGATTCGTAGATCTCGATCGCGCCCTTGAAGTCGTCGACCTTGAACTTCTCGGCACCCTGATTGTAGAGGTCGAGCGCCTTCTTCTGATTTTCGTCCGACACTCCCGCGGCCCACGGTTTGTCATCGGCGCGCGCGCCACCACACAGGGCAGCGACGACGCAGATCACCCAAAGCGGCCTCACAGAACGAAAATTTACCGCAGATCAGGGATCGCTACTCGGCGTGGCGCATTGTCGCAGAGCCCGTCGACAAAGCTGGGGCATCCCACGGTTGACACGCACGGTTGCCGAGACTATAAGCACCGCGCGCTCAAGCCCTGAATTTTCGATAGGTTGCCATGCATCAGGACTTCGTTTTAGCTGCTCACCCGCTGATCGATATCGATCTGACGGTCATCATTCAGTTCGCGTTGTTCCTGGTGATGTTTGTCGTCGCCAACGCGATGCTGTTCCAGCCGTACCTGAAGCTGCGCGAGCGGCGAAAGCAGGGAATCGACGGCGCTCGCGCCGAAGCCGAACAGATGTCGGCGAAAGCGGATGCCGAGCTCGTCGATTACGAGAAGCAGCTCGGGACCGCTCGCAATCGTGCGAACGAAGAGGGTCGCAAGGTTCGCGCCGAAGCGGCCGCGCACGAGAAGTCGGTGACCGATGCGTCGCGCGCGGAAGCGCAAAAGGCGATCGACGAAGCGACTGCAAAGATGAAGGCGGAGACGGATGCAGCGCGGCTGCAGCTGATGCCGCAGGCGAACGCGTTGGCGAAGCAGATGGCGTCGAAGCTGCTCGGCCGGGAGATCGCATGAAGAAGCTACTCATCGCGCTACTCTTCGTGCCGTCGCTCGCGTTCGCGCAGGTCGACCAGCCGAAGACCGAGACCAAGGTCGATAACGCGGCCAACGTCGAGAACAGCGATTCGGCGGGTCGTGAACAAGAAGGTAAGGAAGCGGAGGATCCGGATCCGACGCAGCACTTCAACTTCTTCAACTTCAGCTATTCGGGCAAAGACGAATACGGCGGGAAGTTTGGTGACGGCGAAGAAGTCAACAAGTCCGGCGTGAAGCTGCACGAGGAGGAGCCGATGAGCCCTCCGTTCGTGTTCATGCTGCTGAACTTCGCGATCCTCGTCGTGATCTTGGTGAAGTACGGCTGGCCGCAGGCGCAGTCGATCGCGGCCGAGCGCCACGATGCGATCAAGAGCGCGCTCGATGAAGCCGCGAAGCTTCGCAACGAAGCGCAGAAGAAGCTGGCCGAGTACGAAGCGCGCGTGAAGGGTCTCGATGCCGAGATCAAGGCGCTCGTCGACGGCATTCGCGCGGACGCGGACGCCGACAAGGCTCGCATCCTCCAACAGGCGCAGGAGCAAGCCGCGTCGTTGAAGAAGGAAGCGGATCAGCGCATCGCCGCCGAGATCGAGCTCGCGCGCACGCAGCTGACGAAGGAAGTCACCGCGGCTGCCGCATCGGCCGCCGAGAAGCTCCTGAAGGAAAAGGTCACGCCGGATGATCAGCGCGGCCTCGTCAATACGTTCATCAAGAACGTGGAACAGCAGAGGGCGTCGTGATTACCGGTAGCCTCGCTCGTCGGTACGCGAAGGCGATCTTCGAGATCGGCTCGTCGCAAGGCGGCCTCGACAAGATCGGTTCGGACCTGCGCTCGCTCGCGAACGCGATCAAGGATTCGCAAGAGCTGCAGTCGACGCTGACCTCGCCGGCGATTCCGAAAGCGGATCGTCGCAAGGTCGTCGACGGTCTGCTCCAGCGGATCGGCGTCGTCACGGTCTCGCGCAACGTCGTCTACATGCTGCTCGATGCCGAGCGCCTGTCGTACGTCATCAGCATCTCGCGCGAGCTGGATGCGATGATCGAAGCGAAGGCCGGTCGTGTCACCGCAGAGATCGTTTCCGCGAAGCCGCTCGATCCGATGCAGCTCTCGCAAATCACCGCCTCGCTCGAGAAGCTCTCGGGCAAGAAGGTCACTGTCACCAAGCGTGAAGACCCCGAGCTCCTCGGTGGCGTCATCGCAAAGGTTGGCGACGTCGTTTACGACGGCTCACTCCGCACCCAGCTCCGCACGATTCGCGACGAGCTTTCTAAGTAGAGGACACGATCATGGACATTCGCGCCGCAGAAATCAGCGACATCATCCGCAAGCAGATCGAGAACTACGACAAGAAGGTCTCGGTCACCGAAACGGGCTCGGTGCTCACCGCAGGTGACGGCATCGCGCGCGTTTACGGTCTGTCCGGCGCGCTCGCCGGCGAGCTCCTCGATTTCGAGGGTGCCAACGGCGCGAAGGTTCAGGGCATGGTCCTCAACCTCGAAGAGGACAACGTCGGCGTTGCTCTCCTCGGTAATTACGAAGCGATTCGCGAAGGCGACGTCGTTCGCCGCACCGGCCGCATCGTCGAAGTCACCGTCGGTGAAGAGCTGCTCGGTCGCGTCGTGAACGCGATGGGCCAGCCGATCGACGGTGGCAAGGCACTGACCGGCACGCACAAGCGCCAGGTCGAGCTGAAGGCGCCCGGCATCATCTCGCGTAAGTCGGTGCACGAGCCGATGCAGACCGGCATGAAGGCGGTCGACTCGATGATTCCGATCGGCCGTGGCCAGCGCGAGCTGATCATCGGTGACCGCGGTACCGGCAAGACGGCGATCGCGATCGACACGATCATCAATCAGAAGGGGCAGAACATGTTCTGCTTCTACGTCGCGATCGGTCAGAAGCAGTCGACCGTCGCCTCCGTCGTCGACAAGCTCCAGAAGGCGGGCGCGATGGAGTACACGACCGTCGTCGTCGCAGGCGCGTCGGAGCCGGCTCCTCTGCAGTTCATCGCGCCGTACACCGGCGTCACGATGGCCGAGTACTTCCGTGACAGCGGTCGCCACGCGCTCATCGTTTACGATGATCTCTCGAAGCAGGCCGTCGCGTACCGCCAGCTCTCGCTGCTCCTCCGCCGCCCGCCGGGTCGCGAGGCGTATCCGGGCGACGTGTTCTACATCCACTCGCGCCTCCTCGAGCGCGCCGCGAAGTTGTCGGACGACAAGGGCGCGGGCTCGCTGACGGCACTGCCGATCATCGAGACCCAAGCAGGCGACGTCTCGGCGTACATCCCGACGAACGTCATCTCGATCACCGACGGCCAGATCTTCCTCGAAGGCGATCTGTTCTACCAAGGTGTTCGCCCGGCCGTGAACGTCGGCATCTCGGTGTCGCGCGTCGGTGGCGCCGCGCAGACCAAGGCGATGAAGAAGATCGCCGGTCGCCTCCGCCTCGAGCTCGCGTCGTATCGCGAGAAGGCGGCATTCGCTCAGTTCGGCTCGGACCTCGACAAGGCGACGCTCGCGCAGCTCGCCCGCGGTGTCCGCATGGTCGAGCTCCTGAAGCAGGGCCAGTACGAGCCGATGCCGATGGAAGAGCAGGTCATCATCATCTACGCCGGCACGAACGGCTTCGTCGATGACTACCCGGTCGAGGTGCTGCAGCGCTACGAGCGCGAGCTGCTCTCGTTCATGAAGGGTCGCAAGGCGTCGCTCGTTGCCGAGATCAAGTCGACGGGCGCGATCGCCGGCGACACGGAGAAGCAACTCCGCGACGCACTGACCGAGTTTGCGAAGCAGTTCTCGGTTGAAGAGAAGAAGTAAATGCCGTCGCTAAAGGCCATTCGTAAACGGATCGTGAGCGTGAAGAACACGCGCAAGATCACGTCTGCGTTGAAGCTGGTCGCGGCAGCCAAGCTGCGCCGGTCGCAAGACGCGATCGTCGCCGCGCGCCCGTATTCGCAGGCGTTGCAGTCGGTCGTGAGCGAGCTGGCAGGTGTCGCGGGCAAAGACGCGCATCCGCTGTTCGACGAGCGTCCGTTGCAGAACGCGGCGGTTGTCGTGGTCACCAGTGACCGCGGTCTCGCAGGCGCGTTCAACTCGAACGTGATCCGCGCCGTCGAGCGCTACTCGCAAAACGAGCTGTCGGCCGCGTCGGAGATTTCGCTCCGCATCATCGGCCGCAAGGCGAACCAGCACTTCGTCCGTCGCAACGCGCGGATCTCGAGCTTCGATCAAGCCCCCACGACCGGTGAAACCGCGTTGGCTCTCGCTCGCGAGACGGCCACCCGCGTGATCGCCGACTTCAAAGAGGGCAAGGTCGATCGCGTGTACCTCGCGTACAACGAGTTCAAGACCGCGGCTTCGCAGGTCGTTCGCGTCGTCCAGATCCTTCCGGTGTCCCCGGAAGCGAAGAAGTCGACGGAGCTCGTCCACGGCAAGCAGGTGGAGGCGACCAACCAGGTCGACTACATCTACGAGCCGTCGAAGGAAGAGCTGCTCAGCCGGCTCGTCCCGCTGTTCGTCCAGAACCAGATCTTCCGGGCGTCGCTCGAGTCGATCGCCTCGTTCTTCGGCGCCCAGATGATGGCGATGGAGAACGCGACGAAGTCGGCCGGCGACATGATCAAACGCTACACGCTGCAATACAACCGCGCTCGTCAGGCGGCGATTACGAAGGAGCTCGCCGAAATCGTCGGCGGCGCCGAGGCACTGAAAGGTTAAACGACCATGGCAACGACTGACTTTTCCCCCAACTCGATGGGCCGCGTGGTCCAGGTCATCGGCCCCGTCGTCGACGTGGCGTTCGATTCGGCCGAGCTGCCGGAGATCAACACGGCGCTGCTCCTCACCAACAAGGCGATCGACGCTCGCACCGACAACCTCACGGTTGAAGTGGCGCAGCATCTCGGCGAGCACATGGTCCGTTGCATCGCGATGGACACCACGGACGGTCTCGTTCGCGGTCAACCGGTGAAGAACACCGGCGCTGCGATCTCGATGCCGGTCGGTCCCGAAGTGCTCGGTCGCATCCTCAACGTCGTCGGCGAGCCCGTCGACGAAGCGGGTCCGGTCACGGCGAAGAACCGCCTCCCGATCCACCGCTCGGCGCCGAAGTTCACCGATCAGTCGGTGAACGTCGAAATGTTCGAGACCGGCATCAAGGTCATCGACCTCCTCGCTCCGTATCGTCGCGGCGGCAAGATCGGCCTGTTCGGTGGCGCCGGCGTCGGCAAGACCGTGCTCATCCAAGAGCTCATCAACAACGTCGCGAAGAAGTCGGGTTCGTACTCGGTGTTCGCGGGCGTCGGCGAGCGTACCCGCGAGGGCAACGACTTGTTCCACGAGCTCAAGGAAGCGAAGCTGTTCGACGGTAGCTCGGTGCTTTCGAAGACCGCGCTGATCTTCGGCCAGATGAACGAGCCGCCCGGCGCGCGCGCCCGCGTTGCGATTTCGGCGCTCACCGTCGCGGAGTACTTCCGCGATGTCATGAAGCAGGACCTCCTGCTGTTCGTCGACAACATCTTCCGGTTCACGCAAGCGGGCTCGGAAGTGTCGGCGCTCCTCGGTCGTATCCCCAGCGCCGTCGGTTACCAGCCCACGCTGTCGACGGAGATGGGTGGTCTGCAGGAGCGGATCACCTCGACGAAGGACGGCTCGATCACGTCGGTGCAGGCGATTTACGTCCCTGCCGACGACTTGACCGACCCGGCGCCGGCAACGGCGTTCGCCCACCTCGATGCGACCACGGTGCTCAACCGTGCGATCACCGAGAAGGGCATCTACCCGGCCGTGGATCCGCTCGACTCGACGTCGACGATTCTCACGCCGGCCGTCGTCGGTGATCGCCACTACAAGATCGCTCGCGAAGTGCAGCGCATCCTCCAGAAGTACAAAGACCTCCAGGACATCATCGCGATTCTCGGCATGGACGAGCTCTCGGAAGATGACAAGGTCACCGTCGCTCGCGCCCGCAAGATCGAGAAGTTCTTCGGTCAGCCGTTCCACGTCGCCGAGACGTTCACGGGCCTGAAGGGCGTGTTCTGCTCGCGCGAGGACACGGTTCGCTCGTTCGAAGAGATCCTCGCCGGCAAGTGCGATGACCTCCCGGAGCAGGCGTTCGAGATGACCGGCACGATCGACGACGCCCGCGCGAAAGCCGCGGAGCTCGCGAAGAAGGGCTAAGTCATGGCGCACGGAACGTTCCTCGCGGTGAACCTGGTCACGCCACGCGGCGTGATCGCGCACACCGAATCGGACAGCTTGCAGGCGCCTGGTGATCTGGGCGAGTTCGAGCTGTTGCCGGGACACGTGCCGATGCTGACGGCGCTCAAGGCGGGCGTGCTCACGATCGGGACGAAGACGCGCGCGAAGTACGCGGTATCGACGGGCTACCTGCGGATCGATCCGCAGGGCGCGGTCGAGATCCTCGTCGAGCGTGCGAAGCCGGCGTCGGAGATCGATGCAGGCGCGGCGCAGTCGGAACTGAAGGCTGCCGAAGCGGACCTCGCGAAGTGGGGGGACAAACCTCACGACGGCGAGTACGACGTGCTGAAGCAGCGTGCGGATTGGGCGCAGGCCCAGGTCTCCGCGCTCGCGCACAACTAGTTGTTGTCGAACTCCGAGAGTGCGATCAGCATCTGCGGAGTGACGAGCTGCGTGCGGAAGCGTTCGTAGAGCGCCATCCATTTCGCGGCTTCGTCCTTGTCGCCACCGAGCGTGAAGAACGCACGGCGATCGGCGATGTCCTGCATCGTCGACCACGGATAGTTGTAGGAGATCGAGTAGTGCTCGGCGCCCGTCCACTTCGCGGCTTGCACGATGGGAGCGCGCTGGTCGGCCGGGATACGCGGCAGGATCGCCATCACGTCGAACATGTCGAAGCGGTCGTACCGTCCGGTCATCTCGTCGAGGAGCGGTTGGATCTTCCCGTGTGTCGCCGCGTCGAGTGCGTCGCGACTCGTGCGGTGAAAGTCATCGCTGTTCTTCACGCCGGCGCGGAGGTTCAACGCCGCGAGCGGGATGATCTCGCGATATCTGTACTTGGTGTCGGTCTTCATCGTACGCAGATCGATGACCGCATCGGCGGCCATCAAATCCTCGGCGAGATCCGGGAACGTCTGACTCGCTTTGCGCGCGACCTCGACATGCGCGTGCGCCGCGTCGAGATCGCCGTCGAGGACCGCCGGGTAGATCCGGCCGATCTCGAACTGGTAGTACGTGATCGATGCGGCGTCCTCGCTCGGCGGCGGCGCTGGAATCGCGGGTGCGAGCGCGGTGGCCCACGCCAGGGTCGGCCACGTGATCGAGAAGCTCTCGGACTTGTGGCCGAGTGGATAGACCGCCGACGGCGTCATGTTCGAGGGAATGCCCTCGAGGGTACGTTCGACAGCGAGCGTACGAAATTCATCCATCAGAAGGTCGCCGTCGAGGATGCGGCGCCCGCGCTCGTCGAGCTTTCGCGCGATCAACGTTTCGTGAGAACTCCCGGTGGTCATTGCCGCGAGCTCGGCGCGACACATCGGATGATCGCCGGGCGAGAGCGCTTGCACGCGCTGCAACGCGGTCTTGTCTCCGCCATACCAACTCATCAGCTCGCCGACGCAATCCCAATGCTGCGCCGCCAACACGCGACGTGACTCCTCGTCCTCGGCGGAGTCACGTGCGATCCGCGCGAGGTGATGCGCATAAGCGGCGGCGTCGGCCCAGCGATGACCGAGCACCATCGTCGTCCCGACGTGATGATCGTCGAGCGGACCCAGCGCAGCGGCTTCGTCGAACCGCCCGAGCTCGGCGAGCGCGATCTGGCGTGATTGCAGATCGGTGCACCGCGTCGCCTCTTCGAGGAGCACGTTCGGATCAGGCACGCGGCGCGCGATCGTGAGCGACGCGTCACAACTGTTCAGCGTGCGCGCGACATCGAGGTGTTGCGCGAGCTCGCTCGCGTTTGCGATCGGTTGCGATGTAAAGCGATCCGCGTACTCGTCGAGCACGTACGGTTGATCCGGCATCATGTTCGCGAGCACGCACGCGTCCGTGTTCGACAGCTCCATGTGCGGACCTGGCGCGTTCGTGTAGGTCGGGTCCGGCCAGCACTCGTGTCGCCAACTATCGCCGAGCCCGGCCATCATCTTGTAGCCGATGCCACCCACCGTCGCGGCGAGGATCGCGAGTGCGATCAACGGCGATGGCGTGTGGTTCGCTTTGGGTTTCTGCGCGGCGATCGTGATCGGGCCGCGTAAGATTCGAGTCGCCGCCGACTCGCGATAATCGGAGGGTGCGTCGCTCGGCTTCATCTCCAGCTCGCCGACCGCGATCACCGGATCGCCATCGCGCACCGTGAATGTCGACGAGCAGAAGATGCTGTCGCGAAAGCGCCGCCGCGACTTCGTGCGCGTGCCGGTCGCGATTCGCACGGGGCCGTCGAGGACGACCTTGCCTTCGCTGGTCTCGAGATACGCGGTGGTCGAGGCCTGCGGCTCGCAGACGAGCTGGAGCTTGCCGCGCTTCTCGTCGTAGTGCGACTGGATGGTCTCGCCGCGGATCACGCCGTGGAGCGCCTTGGGATCACCGGCGTACTCGCGCGATTCGGCGCGTGCTCGGTTGCGCGCCCAGATCTCGCGAAACACCCACACCACCGCGAGTGCGAGCAGCACGACGCCGATCAAGATCGGAATCCATAGGCGATGACCGTGCGCGATGAGAAACGGCATCTCGTTCATCAGTCACCATCCCATTCCGTGAGTGCGACCAGCATGTGAGGTGTCACGAACACGTCGCGAAACCGCTTGTAGATCGTCGCCCACATCGCGGCGTCGTCCGGATCGTTGGCGAGCTCGAAGAACGTCCGGCGATCCGCGGCTTGTTCGAGAGCCGACCACGGCCAGCCGCCACGTAGCCCGAGGCGGAACTGGTCGTTCCAGCGCACTGCCTGGGCGATCGCGGCTCGTTTGTCGGCGGCGATACGCGGCATGATCGCGATCAGGTCCTGGATCTCGTAGTGGCCGAGGCGCGAGTTGATCGCGTCGAGCAACGGTTTCACGTCACCGGCCGTCGCCGCGGCGAGCACCTTGGGATTGGTACGAAGGTACTCGCGCTCGATCGGCTCGCCCTTTCGCAACTTCAGCGGGAACGTCGGCAGGTCCGCATCGAATTTGTAGGCCGTATCGATCTTCATCGATCGCAGATCGATCACGGCGTCGACGGCACCTAGTTCCGGAGGCAGCTTCTCGAGGGATTTCAGCGCTTCGCGCGCGGCGGCAGCGTGTACATGGGCGACCGCGAGATCACCGTCGAACGCGGCCGGCACGATGCGATCCATCTCGTAGTTGTAGAGCGCGAAGTCGTCGTCTTTCGAGACCTTCGGCGTCGTCGCGAACGTCGTCGCCCACAACAGCGAGGGCGAGATGACGGCGGAAAAGTCGGTCGAGCTCGTGAGCACGTACAGGATGCTGCTCGGCGTCACCGGCGGAACACCCTCCATCATCCGTTCGACGTCGAGCACGTGTTGCTCTTGGCGAGGAAGGTCGCGATCGAGCAGCAGGCGTTCGACGCTCATCTGATCACCCGCGATGATCAACGCGTGGATATCGCCTGTCGTCATCGCCGCGAGCTCGGCCTTGCAGTTCGGATTCGGCGAGAGATCGAGCAGTCGGCCGAGCGCCGCTTGGTCACCGCCATACCAACTCATGAGCTCGCCGACGCAATCCCAATGCTGCGCGCTATCGGGATCCGCGGCCTGCCGCGAGATCCGCGCGAGGTGATGCGCGTAGCTCGCCGCATCGTCCCAGCGATGACCGAGCACCATCGTCGTGCCGACGTGACGGTCGATCGGACCCATCGCCGCTGCTTCGTCGAAGCGCCCGAGCTCGACGAGTGCTTCCTGACGCGCTTCGAGATCCGCGCATCGCGTCGCTTCGTCGAGGAGGACCTGCGGATCCAACACGTGACGTGCGACCTCGAGCGAGACGCTACAGCTCTCCAACGTCCGCGCGACCTCGAGGTGCTGGACGAGCTCCTCGTGATTCGCGATCGGCTGTGCGGTGAAGTTCTGCGAGAACGCGGCGAGCGCATCGTTCTGACCGGGCATCATGTTCGCGAGCACGCACACGTCGGTGTTCGACAGCGCGACATGCGGGCCCGGCTTGTCCGGATCGTTGTAGTGCCAGCACTCGTTGCGCCACCGTTGGCCTTGCCCGTCGAGCACTTCGTAGCCGACCCAGCTGGAGATCATGATCGTGACCGCGACCGCGACGAACGTGATCGGCGTGTGGTTGCGCGCTGGATGGAGTGCGGCGACGGTGATCGGGCCGCGCAACACGCGAATGCCTGCCGATTCGCGATAGTCCGCGCGATCCTGACTCGGCGTCGACAGCAACTCGCCGATCGCGATCACCGGATCTCCGACGGCGATCCCGAGCATCGACGTGTAGCGCACCTTCCGGAACCGGCGCCTCGATCGAGCGAACGTGCCCGCATCGACACGGACGTTGCCGTCGAAGATCACCTTGCCTTCTTCGGTATCGAGATAGGCGCCCACCGGCGGTGGTGCTTCAGTCTCGACGGTGATGCCCCATCGTCGTGCCTCGTAGTGCGACTGCAGCGGTTCGCCGCGTAGGATGCCGCGTAGTGCTTTCGGATCGCGTGCGAGCGTGGTGACACGGGCGCGTGCCTCGTTCGTTGCCCAGCGCCGGCGAATCAACCATGCGATCGCGAGCACGAGCAGGACGAACAGGCCGAGGATCGCGACCCATAGGCCACTGCCGTACGTGACGAGGAACGGCATCGAGTGATCGTAACACCCGATGTGTAGGTGCTATTTCAGCGCGAAGCCCGAACGCGGTCGCCGAAACGCGCACTTAGCGCGGTGCGAACCTCCTCGGACAGACCATTGCCATTCAATTGCAGATCCTCGATCCGCTCGAGGTGGGGCGATTCGAGCAACGCGCGCGCGCCGGCATCCCCGATCTTGCACTCGAGCAGGTTGAGGCTGCGCAGCTGATTCGCGGACGAGGCGAGCGCGATCGCGCCGTCGGGACCGAACGGAATCTGCCGCAGCCACAACGAGCCGAGCTTCGCGAAGCACGGCGAGCCGACGAACGCCGCGATGCCGTTCGCCGTGATGCCCTTGTTGAACGACAGCTCCAGGAGATCGAGCGGACACGTCGCGCTCGCGAGCGAGACCATCGCGGCATCCGTGAGCGCGTTGCCCTGAAGCGATAGCGATCGCAGTTGCGTGGTCGCGAGCGCGGCGACACCAGCATCACCGACGCGATTGTGATCGAGCACGAGCCGATGCAGCGTGGGCATTTGCGCGAGCGCGGCACAGCCTCCGGCACCGATCTGGTTCGGCGTGTACGAGCCCCATCCGAGGTCGAGCGAGAGGAGCTTCCAGCCCGTTCGCGAGATCACACTCGCGCCGAGCTGACCGATGCCGAGGTTCAATAGTGCGAGGTGTTGCAGCGACGGAAGCTCTGCTCGAGCGAGCCGCGCGACGCCGTCGTCGCCGAGATCGCCGATCCAATCGCCGGCAAACGCGAGGTGTTCGAGCGAAGGCAGATGCGCGGCGGCGATCGCGTCGGCGGTATACGCGTGGCAGTCGGCATCGCCGATGTGAAGCGCGGTGAGCTTGCCGAGATGACGTGATGCGAGGAGTGTGGCGATCGGCTCGCCCCAGCGCACGTTCGTCGCGAGCAGGCGCAGGTTCGCGAGCCGTGGGTCGGCGGCGAGCTTGGCCGCGTGATCGGTCAGATCCGGCTCTTCCTCGTCGGGATCGTCGGTGAAGCCGAGGTCGCGAATCGGCGCGCGATCGAACAACGCGCTGACGTCACCCGTGACCCGAATCCGCGCGGCCTCGGCAAAGCCACGGACCCAATGCACGTCGGACACACCTGCGCCGAGTTGCGCGGTCCACACGTCGCGGTGTTTATCGAGGAGCGCCTTCGTATCGTGCTTGCCGAGCTGGAGTGCGATGAACTCGCCGTACGGATCGCCGGCGCGTTGCAGCGCATCCGCATAGACGAGGCGCGCGGTGTCGTCCTCCGGCTGTGCGAGGACCGCACGCAGCAACTCACCGAAGGGCACCCATGGATTGTAGCGCCAGGATCGCTACGTGGTGCTCGGGATCGGTAATCGCGTCGGTGAATCGGCGAAGTCGCAGATCGAGCTCGCTGTGATCGATCTCGTAGATCGAGAACAGCTCGCTGCGATCGGCCAGTGCGTGGACGAACGCCATCGGGAAGTCGTCGACGGGCTCGTGAAGCGGCAGGGCCCGGACCGCGTGTGCCAGCTCCGGACGTCCCACGTTTACATACGCCGCGACGAGCGCCAGATCCTCGGGCGAGACGTGCGAGGCCACCTTCGCGAGGGGACGGCCATCGCCGCGATCGCGTGCGGCGACGAGCGCCGGACAGGTCTCGTCGTTCCAGTCCTTGCAGTCGATCGGCAGGCCGTCCGCGAGCAATGTTTCGAGCGTGTCGCCCGAACGAATTCCCGAGATCCTCTCTCCGGCACCGAACTGATGTGCGCGTTGCCGGAGTGGTCGTGGCTCGGCGAGCTCGCGAACGAACATGATCGTCTTTGAATCGAGCAGCTGCGTCGTCGATGCGCACGTGGTGTGCTCGGGCCGGCGATCGGAGGGCGTCGCGATCCGCGTGAGCAGCTCGGCCAGGCAGGAATTCGTCGTCGCGCGAGCGGCGCCGGGAAGATCGTCGTCGAGGATGTACAGTGCGACGCGATCGATGCGCGGCTGTTTCGGATCGAGCATCAGCGCTCCATGAAACTCGCCCTGCATCGCGAGCGCGAGTTGCTCGGCGCGGGCATCGCCACACGTGCGTGCTTCGTTTCGGAGGCCGATCCAGTCGGCAGCATGTTCGAGCTCCGCGAGCCCGACGCACGGACGAGGTTTCGGCGTACCGGCATCGCACGCCGCGAGCACCAGCAGACTAAAACGGAGCATCGGCAACCAAGAGCAACGCCTCGAGCTTATGCGGATCGTTGATCGCCGCCGCGAACCGCGCGTAGTGACGGTTAGGTTCGTCCGCGCCGAGCGCTTGCAATGCGGCATGGCGCTCGTCGAGCCAGACGTACGTGCCGAGCGGGAACGGCGCTTCGGGATCGGCTTCGAGCTTTGCCACCGCGCGTGCGAGCTCGGTCTTGCCTCGATACAACTGTGGGGCGGTCTCCGTGACGGTGGTCAGCGTGTCGCGCTTCACGATCGGCAAGAGATCTTTGCCATCGCCCGACGCGAGGGCGGTATCCATCGCTTTGCACGTGCTGCGATCGGGGCACGGGACCCACTCCGCCGCGTCCGACATCGGGACTTGCGTGAGCGCTCGATCGGCATCGCGACGAGTGTCGACGTGCCGCGTAGGTAGCACCGGCTTCGTATCGATCACGTCCTGACATGCACGCGAATGCGATGCGAGCACGTAGAGGCGTTGCTTCGCGGTCAGGTCGTCGAAGCTATCGAGCATCTCGGCGACGCAGATCGTTTCGTCGAGCCGAGCGACTCGCGCGAGCGCACGCATGCGCAGGCGAAACGCCGCGGTGTGATACGCGCCGTCGAGGATATCGAGCGCCGGATCGATCTTGCGATCGGCCGCGGCCTCGCGCGCTTCATGAAACCGCCCCATTCGGGCGAGGTCTACTTGGGTGGGACCGAGGGGACCTGCATCACAGGCGGCGAGCGCGAACACGAGGAGCCATCGCACACTCCGAAGACACGCACTCGGGCGCGCGGTTTCAGCGTTTCGCGAGGCCGGCCGCGATCGTCTTGGCCAGCGACGGATCGGACGCCAGGGCCGCCGCCCAAGCCTTCGCCACCTCGAGGTAACCCGCGTCGTCGAGATCGAACTGCGCGAGCGCCTCTTTCGGCGTCAACGCCGCGAGGTCGCGTAGTAGCGCCACGTAATCGCTCGCCCGCGACACCTTGGAATCCGGCATCACGATCCGATCGACGAACGGATCCGGCGGCGGCGCGGCCTCGCCCAGGATCACGCCGCCGCGGGCGCGGAACTCTTGATAGAACGCGGCGCGCGTCATCCGATCGCCCAACCGCGGCACCGGATCGCGCGCCCAGTACGCTTCTTCGCGGATCTGCAACGCGAGCGTGCGGGCGAGGAGCGCCTCGCGATCCATCGTGCCCTTCGTATCGGCGAGGATCGCGATCGCTGCCGTGCGTGCACGCGGTGTGACGTCGAGCTGATTCTCCGATGCGAGGCGGAACCGCGACGCGCGCAATGCCGCACGCCGGACCCGCCAGTTCGCTTCGCCGATCCGCGCGGCCACCGCGGCGTGCTCGCTCTGCTCGAGCGCGAGATAGATCGGATCGCGCAGCTTCGTCTGCGACGGCACGGTCGGCGGCGCGATCGGCGTGTTCGAGATCGCGCGCGCGAGCGTGGCTTGGAAGTTCGCCGCGTTCTCGGGCAGCGGATTCTGCGAGATCGCCTTTTGCGCCAATTCGATCGCGGGCTCGAACTTGCCCTGGCCGATGTACGCGCACGCGAGGTGATTCCAGCCGTTCGTCAGCCACGTGAGGTCGTCGCCGGCGAGCTCGATCAGGTGATTCGCGATCTGCTCGCAGCGCGTGTACTCGCCGACTTCGTCGAGCACGCCGGCGTACGCGTTCAATTGGCTCGCATCGAACGCCTGAGGATCGAGCTGGTAGGCGAGGCGATACGCGTTATTCGTGCGCGGGTTGTCCATCGCGGCGTACGCGATGCCGCCGTAGGTCAGCCATTGATCGGCGCGGTTGTACCAACGGCTCGAGAAGTCGAGCACCGCCATCGCCTCGGGGAGATGCCCGGCTTGGTACAGCACGCCCGAGAGGATCTGGGTCGCCTGATCGCGCGTGGCTCGGGTCAGGTGATGCATCGCATCGATCACCTTGGCCTGCTGGGCGAGCGCGAGGCCGAGGTTGCGATGCGCTTCCGCGTTCTCGGGATCGAACGCGACCGCCCACCGTCCGAGCTTCTCGGCGCGCGCCGGATCGCCGGTCTGCAGCGCTTCGAACTGCGCGGCGGCGACCTTCTCGATCTCGAAGGGCACATCGACGTCGCGCCAGCGATCGTGCAACGACTCGAGCGTGTCCGCGGGCGTCTTCGCAGCACGAAATCCCGACGACAACACCGCGAGCGCGGCCGGCGCGCGACCCGCATCGAACAGGATCTTCGCGAGGTGAACGTGCGGCACCGCCGTGATGCCGTCGCCGAGGTAACAGCACGCGTGGAGCGCATCGATCGCGTCGTCGAGCTCGACCTCGCGCGCGGCGAGTTGCGTGGCGATCGCATCCGCCCACTCGTCGATACCGGAGCGTCCGGTATGACTCGCGAGCCGCGATGCCTGTGCCGTGGCCTTCGCGGCCCAACCCGCGGGGCGATCACGATGCAGGCGCGCGACCGACCACGACAGCACCGTGGTCTCCTCCGGGCCGAGGATCCGCGCGGCGACGGTCGGATAGTCCTTCGCGAAGCCGCTGACATCACCGGATGCGCGCTCGTCGATCCCGAGCGAGCGCTCGACGGTGCCGAGCCACATCGCACCGATCCAGCGATCGACCCGACGGAGCAACGGCTCGATCGCGGCGAGCACGGCGCGCGCATCGCGATCGGCGAGCGACGTGCGATGTTTCGCGACGAGCGCGAGCGATTCGGACGCGACCGTGCGCAACGCGCCCGCGATCGTCGACGGGACGGTGGTGGTGATCGCGAGATAGCGACCCAGTGCCTGCGCGGCGCAATACGCGGCGGCTTGGGCGAGCGCGGCGTGATCGTCGGCGCTCGCGACCGTGAAGATCGTCTCGAGCCAACGATTGACGAGTGCATCGCCGCGCTGGAGCTCCTCGGCGACATCGAACGCTTTCGGCGCTTGCTTGCGAATCGGGCCGAGCTCGGCGAACAGCGAGTCGAGGGCGCGCTTGCCTCGGGTGTCGGCGGCGAAGCTGTTCAACCACGTGACGTCGAAGTCGACGGGCAGCGCCTTGCCGAGGTTCAGCGCGCGCGCGACGACGGCGGACTTCGCGGCAGCGGGCACGAAATCGGCGGCGAGCCGCGCCATCCGGCGTGCGAGCGTGGGGGCACCGATCGCGATGCGTTCGGCGAGCGCCGCCTCGACGATCTCGATCGGCGTGGTCGCCATCTGCAGGCCGGCGCGCGCGATCGCGGTGTGAGCATCGCGGCCCGGCGCGATCAGCTGGAGGCGCCAGATCTCTTCGAGCGCGAGGCGATGTTCGCCGGCGGCGGCGAGTGCGCGGGCGGCGGCGAGGCGCGCGACCGGTTCGGTGAAGCCACGGCCGAGGCCGAACTGTGCCCACGCGAGCGGTGCTTCGTCCTCGCGACCGAGTGCGACCAACGCATCGAGGAACATCGCGAGGTCGAGCGAATCGTTCGGTTCGACGCGGCCGAACCCCTCGACGGTGCGCGCTTCATCGCCGCGATAGAACCCTTCGCGCGCGTAGCTCCACGCGACGTAGCGCGGATCTCTGCGCCAGGTCGCGAGGATCTTCGCGTGTTGGGGCCACTGGGCTTCGCGACCCTCGAGGCGGTTCGCGCGCAACGCGATTGCTTCGTCGAGGCGGCCGATCTCGAGGAGCGCGTTCGAGGCGCGCAGATCGATGTGAATCTGATCGGGATACCAGGGCAGGCCCGGATCCATCGGACACCCGTGCTGGCTCGACGAGCGCAACGCCTGTTCGAGCCACGCGCCCGCGCGATCCGTGTACTCGTGAATCGACAGCAGGGCGAGATGCGCGCGTGGATCCTCGGCATGCAACGCGACGGCGCGTTCGACCAGGCGCTTGCCTTCGTCGACGCGGCCGGTCTCGACGAGCCGATCGGCCGCGGCCTCGATCGCGTGCAATGCACCCGGACGACACAGCGCGGCCATGTTCGCGGCGGCCACCGCTTCGAGCTCGGAGGGCGCGACGAGCTTGCCGATCGGATCGTCCGAGTCATCCTCGACGAGATCTTCATACGGGCGCGCCCAACCGGGAGCGCTCGCGATCACTTGGCGCAGCATCGCGTAGTCGCGTGGCTCGGTCTGCTCGAAGCGCGCGAACAACGCCTGCGGATGATCCGGATCGAGTGCGAGCAGCTCGGTGCCGAGATCCTCGCGCAACGCGAGCTCGAGCAGGCGCAGCGCCGGCAGCCGGAACGCCTGCGGCAAGCGATTCACCAAGGGCCGCGCGATCGATCGGCGCTGTGGTGAATCGATCGGCAGATCGACCGTGGAATCGATCGTGCTCTCGACGCGCGGCGGGGCGATATCCTCGTCGGGAATCTGATCCGGATGAATCGCGAGCGTGTCGCCGGCTTCGTCGTCCGGTAGCTCGTCCTCGACGATCGCGAGACTCCACATCGGCTGTTGGGCCGCGGGCAACGTCCACGCGCGCGCTTGCTCGACGAGCGTGGGCCCGAGGATCCGGACAACGGCGAGGATCTCGTCCGCCGACACCGATTCGAGCTTCCACGCCGGTGCTCCGAGCTGGCGCGCCGTGCACCACGCCGTGAACACCTGCATGATCTGCTCGCCGACGGAGCGGCCGAGCGCGTCGAACGATTCTTGTTTGCCATCGCGGCCGATCGCGTGAAGCCGAACCACGCCGGCCTTCGCACCGAGCGCGAGCTCGAGCCAGATCACTTCATCGCGGCGCGTGGGCGCGTAGAACGCATCGGTGGGCTTGCCGCCGCGGCTCGCGTGCTCGGGCGCGAAGTGACCGTCCTGCGGGAACAGCGGCGTCGCATCTGCATCCAACGCGGCGACGCGTGGATGACGTTGTGCGAGCTCGAGCATGGCCGTCCACAACAGCACCGCGGCTTCGCGTTCGTACGCGGCATCCGGCCCGTCGATCTTGACCTCGGGGACGAGCACCGCGATGCGATGTGGTTTCGCGATCGCCGCCATTTAAGACTCGCGCCTCATCGGCAGGATTGCCTCTTCGACCTCGGACATCTAGATTCCTTCGACCTCGCCGGGACGGAGGCGGCGCGCGCCTTGGCGTTCGAGTTGCGCGATCGTCTGGACGAGGCAGGTATCGCCGTGGACGTAGTAGTCGGTGCCGGGGAACGGTCCCGCGACGAGGCGTGCACCCGCGGCTTCGACGGCGGCGGCGATCTTGGCTTTGTCGCGCGTGGTGAATTCGCCGGCGAGATAAACCGTGCTGCCCGGTAGGCCACGACCGAGGCGGCGCGTGACGGCATCGAGTGGATCGAGCGTGGTCGCATCGGGCTCGGCATCGAACGGTGCGGGCTTCGCATCGGCGAGCACGCCTGGCATGCCGGCGGCGAGTGCGCTGATCGCCGGTGCGCCGCGCTGCATGAGCCATTGCTCGTGCGGGCCGGGAAATTTCGGCAGCTCGTGATCGTCGACGATTTCGGCGGGCGGCAGATCCTCGGCGAGGATGCGCTCGGTCAGATCGGGACGGCCCGCGCGATAGCATGCGAGCGCACGCGCGAATACGAGCTCCGGCGTTTGTAGCCGTGCGGTGGCGGCGAGCTCGAGCGCGGCGAGCGGGCGGCCCCAGATCGCGAGCTGCATCGCACCGGTGTCGGCGCCTTGCAGCACTTGCGCGGCGGCGGTCAGTTGCTTCACGCGGCCGCGGCGCGCGAGGTCCGTCATGTAGAGGTCGCGCACGAGGCGCTGGGATTCGGGATGTGCGGCGACGAGCTCTCGCGCGCGTACGGGATCAGCCGCGCCACGCACCATCCATCCCCACAACCGATAGAGATACGCCTCGGGGTGACGCGCGAACTTCGTCAGCACGCCGAGATCGTCGGCGGCTTGTTGCGTGGCCTTCGTTCGATCGGCGATCGGCATCACCGCCGTCGAGCGCGCGATCCGCAGGCCGCGCACCGTCGGAACCACACCGGGATTCTTCAGGTGCCACTTCGCACGCTGGCGAAGCAGGTCGACGAACTGCATGCCCTTGATCGTGTCTTCGAGGAGGCCAAGCTTGCCTTCGCCGCCGAGCGTGATCAGGAGGAACAGCATCTCGAGCTTCTCGCTCAAGCCCGCACTCGCGACGCGCGCGAGCAACATCGGCACGGCTTCTTCGCCGAGCGTGGCCGCCACGAGCCGCACCGCACGCAGGCGATGCTGCGCCGGAATATCCTCGAGACACACCAACACCACGCGTGCGAGTGCCGGGGACGCGAAGCTCTCGAGCGCCTGACCCCACAGGCCGGGTGCACGCGCGAACGTCGCGAACGCGCCTTCCCACTGGACGTGACGGAGCGCGAACGGAAGTTGCTCGCTGACGATCTTGCCGGCTTGCGTGGCGGCATCGGCGAGGCGCACGAGGGCTTCGTCGGCGATCTGGATCGCTTCGGGCGACCACAGCGTGCTCGGGTGCAACGCGCGAAGTTGGCGATAGCCGAGCGACCACGTGGCTTGTTCGCGCACGGGATGGGGCGTTGCCGGATCGAGGACGGTCGCCGCCAAGCGAGTCGCGGTCTCCGCCGACGGAAACATCGTCAACCAGATCGCGCCGCGGCGACGGAGCTCGACGGGCCGCGCCGGATCGATCATCCAATAGCCGACTTGTGCGAGCGATGGATCGGCGCCGAGGTAGGGCTCGCCGTCGTCGAGAAGCCGACTCAACCGCTCGGCCGGAACGCCATCGAACGAACCGCCGGCGAGCATCTGCATGACATCGCGCACGCGATACCGCATGCCGGGAGGGAGGCCCTCCATCGTGCCCAGCTTCACGGGCAGATCCGCCACTAACGGAGCATACTACGGCGATGCTTCGAGTCGTTTTGCCGCTGCTGGTTTCGTCGATCGCGAGTGCCGGGTCGGTGAAGGGGACGGTGTTGTTCGAAGGCGAGCCGCCGGAGCAGCCGAAGCTGAAGCGCAACGTCGATCCGAAGTGCTCGCAGGATCGGCGGGACGAAGCGATCGTCGTCGAGAAGGGCAAGCTGCGCGACGTGATGGTGCGGATCAAGAACGGGTCGACGGGCTCGCATCCCGCTCCGGAGTCCGCGGTCGTGATCGACCAACAAGACTGCATGTACTCGCCGCGCGTCGTCGGTATCGTCGCCGGCCAAAAGCTCAGCGTGAAGAACAGCGACAACACGTTCCACAACGTGCACGGCGTGCTCGTCAATAAGGACCTGTTCAACAAGCCGATGGCGCCGAAGGCGGACACGATCACGCTCGATCCGTCGGCGGCGAAGGCGGACGATGTCGTCGGCCTGCAGTGCGATGTTCACGGCTGGATGAAGGCATATGTCGTGGTGAACGACTCGCCGTACTTCGCGGTCACCGCGGCCGATGGCACGTTCGAGATCAAAGACCTGCCGGTCGGCGACTACACGCTCGAAGCGTGGCACCCCACGTTGGGCACCAAGACGCTGAAGATTTCGATCGGCAAGGCGAAGCGCGGTGATGTGACGGCGCGGTTCTCGTACAAAGCGAGGGAGATGTGACCAAGGGTCTAGAGCTGCATTCGCGGATCACGAGCAAGAGCGAGCTCGAGCTGTCGCTCGTCGAGGTTCAAGTGCCTGCGCCCGGCCCCGACGAAGTCGTGGTGAAGATCCAGGCCACGCCGATCAATCCATCGGATCTCGGCCTCCTCTTGGGCCCCGCCGAGCCGGATACCGCGAAGGCGATCGGCATGGTCACGATGCTGAAGGTGCCGGAGCAGCGCCTCCCGATGGTCGCCGCGCGGCTCGAGCAAGCGATGAAGGTCGGCAATGAAGGTGCGGGTGTTGTCGTCGAGGCCGGCGCGAACTGCCAGGACCTGATGGGCAAGACCGTCGCGATCGGAAGTGGCGGCATGTACGCCACACATCGGCTCGCGAACAAGCGCGAGGTCGTCCCGCTGCCTGCAGGCGTGACGGCGGAGCAGGGCGCAGCGGCGTTCGTCAATCCGATGACGGCGTTGTGCTTCCTCGAGACGATGCGCATGGAAGGCCACTCCGCGATCGTCCACACGGCGGCCGCATCGAATCTCGGGCAGATGCTCGTCAAGGTGTGCGCGAAGGATGGCGTGCCGCTCGTCAACATCGTGCGCAGTCAGGCGCAGGCGGAGATCCTGAAGGGGCTCGGTGCCGAGCTCGTGATCGATTCGACGTCCGAGGATTTCCGCGGGCAGCTCACGGCGGCGATTCGCCAGACCAAGGCCACGCTCGCGTTCGACGCGATCGGTGGTGGCACGATGGCGTCGCAGATCCTGCATGCGATGGAGGTCGCTGCGGTCGAGGGCAAGCCGTACAACCGCTACGGCTCGCCGACGTTCAAGCAGGTCTACATCTACGGCACGCTCGATACGTCGCCAACGGTGTTGAACCGGACGTACGGGTTCGCGTGGGGCGTGTCGACGTGGTTGGTCACGTATGCGATGGGCAAGATCGGGATGGAAGCGGCGATGCGGGTGCGCGGGCGGATCATCGCGGAGCTCACGACGACGTTCGCGAGCAAGTACACGGCGACGATCTCGTTGCGCGAGGCGATCCAGCCGGACGTGATCGCGCGCTACGCGAAGAAGGCGACCGGCGAGAAGTATTTGATCGATCCGAGCAAGTAGATGGCGTGGATTGCAGGGCGGGTCGTCGACGCGGACGGTATGCCAGCCGAGGATGTCGACGTGCGGTGTCGCTGGCACATCGACCTCGGCGAAATTGGTCCGAAGCAGGTGATTCGGACGTCGGCCGATGGGCGGTTTCGGTTCGACGATCTCGTCGACGGGCACTACCGCATATCGGCGACACGCGGCTACGAATCGTTTCACGGATACGTGGCGACGGATCACGAGTCCGAGATCGCGCTCCGCCAAGTCGAGCTGACAAAGCTCACCGTCGTCGATGAAGAATCGCGTCCGATCGCGCATGCGCAGGTGACGGCCGGTTACTGGCGTTCGGTCCACACGGACGAAGCGGGACAGGTGATGGCATTTCGTCACGGCTTTTTTCGCGTGAGTGCGCCGGGGTACGTCACGGCCGATGCGCCGTTTCATCTCGGACCCGAGTACACGATGGTGATGGTGCGCGGTGCACTGATCGCCGGTGTCGTGGTCGATCCGAACGGCAACGCGGTCGCCGACGCACACGTCTGGGTTCGAGGCACCGCCGTTCGAGCGAGAACCGATACAACGGGCCGTTGGCACGCACGTGTCGCCGCGGGTCGTCTAGCGCTCAGCGCGGCGGCGATCTTGGACGTCGAGGGCAGGCCGACCGAGGTCGATCACGACGGCAAGACCGATGTCGACGGTGTCGTCGTTCGGACGCGCTGGCCCGCGACGCTGCGAATTCAGATCGTGGATCGACACCGCCAGCCTGTAGCGTACGCGAATGTTCGACTGACATCGGAGAAGAGCGAGTCGAGGTCGATGCGGACGAGGAGCAACGGCATCTGCATCGCGCGCAGGCTCGTGCCCGGCGCCTACACGTTGTCTGCGACGACTCGGCGTGACGCTTCCGCCTTGATTGGTGTGATGATCGGCGAAGGACTCCAGGAGGCGACGCTCGTTGTCGAACCGGACCGCGGGATCGCCGGTCAGGTGATCGATACCGATGACCGTCCGATTGCCGGACTCCTCGTGCGTGGCACGAGCCGCTCGTGGCGAGACGTCATCACCGATGACAACGGGCGGTTCGATCTCGGAGGCGCCGAGCCAAGCGATCGCAGCGACTCACACTTCATCATCGCCTCGGGCATCGCGAAGAATCGTGTCCGCGGCACCGCGCACGCGATGCCAGGCGACATGAACGTTCGGATCGTGGTGAGGACGTAGATGGCGTGGATCGAAGGTAGGTTGATCGACGAGTCGGGGTCGCAGGTGGCGGGAGTCACCGTGTATTGCGGTCCGCACATCGATGCGCGAAGCCACGATCTTTCGGGCACGGTAATCACCAACGAAGATGGAGTGTTTCGCTTCGACGGGTTGATCGAAGGTAGCTATTCGCTTTCGGCGATGCACGGCAGCGCGCTCGCGGGCGGCACCGTGCCAACGAATCAAAACTCGCATCTGGTGCTGAAACAGCTCGAGTTGACGAAGCTCACCGTGCGCGACGCCGACGGGCCGATCGCGAACGCGCGCGTTTCATTCGGATCGTGGTTCGAGACCACGACGGACGCGAATGGCCAGGCGATGGCGCCGCGCACTGGCTTTCTGAAGGTCAGCGCACCGGGCTATGCGTTCCAGCGATCGCCGGCTCGGCTCGGGCCCGAGCACCAGATGGTGTTGCTTCGCGGTTCGATGATACGGGGGACCGTCGTCGATCCACTCGGGCAGCCGGTTTCAAACGCGATCGTGACGATCAGCGGATGGTCGGGCAAGAATGTCCGCGCCGACGTTCATGGTCGGTGGGAGGCACTGATTGGCGCCGGTACGTACAAGATCACCGCGCGATCGATTCTCGATGTTGATGGTACGCCGCTCGTCGTCGATCACGATGGCGTGATCGAGCGCGACGGAATCGTGATCCATACGCGGTGGGCGGCGACACTTTGCATTTCGATCGTCGATCGAGAGCAGCGACCGGTCCCGGGAGCCAAGATTTATCTCTCGCCGATGGTGGGCGTGCGTATACGGTGGAGCTTCGCGAATGGAAGTGGGGTACGGGTCGAACGGCTCCTCGTACCAGGTGCGTATTCGGTCTGCGCGACGACGGATCGCGAAGCCTCGGCGCTCTTCGGGATCGAGATTGGTGAGGGGATTAACGAGGTCACTCTTGTTGTCGAGCCAGATCGAGCGATTGCGGGTCGTGTCGTCGATGTTGACGGCAATCCCGTGGGGGGATGCGCTCTTCGTTCGTCTGGAAAGATGCAGCACGAGGCAGTCACCGACGACGAGGGACGATTCGATCTCGGTGGCCACGAGCCGAGCGAGGCCCCGAACGGGCAGCACAAGATCATGATCGAGGACTCTCCATCGCACGCGTTCGCAGATGCGGTGCCTGGCACCATGGATTTGACGATCGTCATGAAGTCGCGCTGACGCTATGATGGCCGGATGCGCGCGGTCGTCCTCGTGGCGCTGGTCGGTTGCGGCCGGCTCGGCTTCGACGACGATCGTACGCGCACCGATGCCGCGGTCGATGCGGCGTTGATCGATGCGGGCGTAACGCACGGTGCGCCGACGTTCGTGACCGACGACGATCAGATCGGCGGCATGGTCACTGCCGTTACGGCAACGCTCTCGGGCGTGACCGACGGCGACTTGTTGGTCGTCGCGATCGGCTACGACGAGAACATGGCGATCATGCCGACGTTGAGCGACACGCTGGGCACGACGTTCACGCTGCTCGGTCCGGACGATGGCGGCGCGAGCAACCGCCAGTACATCGCGTACGGGATCCTGCACAGCGGTGCGACGATCGACACGTTCACGGTGAGCTTGTCGGCGGCGGCCGCGAGCTATGTCGAGCTGAGGCCACACGCCTATCGCGGTGTCGATCCGGCGACTCCGTTCGATACGCATGTTACGACCAAGGGCACCGCACCGGGCCAGCAACCACTCGCGTCGATCACGACGGCCGTCGACAACGAGCTGGTGTTCGCGTTCGGGATCACGAACAACGGCTCGACCGTGCAGGGCTTCGACATGACACCCCGCACGACCGGCGCCGGCGATCTGACCGAGGACAAGATCGCGCCGACGGCGGGAGCGCAGACCGTGACGGCGTCGTCGGACGCGGGAGTCTGGACGTTTTCCGTCGCGGCATTCCGCGGCCCGGCGATGTGATCCCGTAGGATGACGGTCGATGAGCATCGACTACTACGGGGTCAACACGAGCGACCAGAAGCGGATCGGCGATCTGCTGGAGCGCGGGCGGCAGGCGGACATCTCGGCGATCGATGTCGATGACATCTACACCGTGCTGACGATGGGCAGCAGCCTGACCGGCGACAAGGGGACGACGCTCGAGTGGAATGGTAGCGACGGCGGCCACATCAGCGCGACGGTGTCGCCCGAGTACGTTCACATCAATCAGAACACCGTGCCCGACGAGCTCGGCCTCGACGTGATGATCGACGTGATGGCGGCGCTGACCGGCGCGGGCTTGAATGTTTGGGATCCGCAGCAGGGCAAATGGTTTCCCGGATCGCCCGTGTTGAAGGCGAAGCCCAAAGCGAAGAAGGCCACGCCGAAGAAGAAGCCCGTCGCGAAAGCGAAGGCGAAGGCCAAGCCGAAACCGAAAGCCAAGGCAAAACCCAAAGCCAAGGCGAAGAAGAAGAAGCGCTAGCGGTTCGGCGGCAACGAGTAGGTCGCCGTCGATTGTGCGACGAGCGCACCGGTCGCCGACGATTCGATCATCACTTCGACGACCGCGAGCGACTTGCCGAGCTTCAGCATGCGCGCCTTGCCGATCATCGTGGCGGGCTCGGGCTTGCGCAGGAAGTTCATGTTGAGGTTCGTGGTTACCGCGAGCGCGACCGGCCCGAGCATCGCAAGGATCAGGAGATAGGCCGCGGTGTCTGCGAACGCCATCAACGTGGGGCCGGAGATCGTGCCACCCGGACGCAAGAAGCTGTCTTGGTAGGGCAGGCGACAACGAATCCAGTCATCGCCGACTTCGTCGATGTGGCTGAAGTCTTTTGCGACGGCGAAGTGCTCCGCGATGAACGCTTCGACTTCCTGTGCGGTCATGCGCACGTCATGCCGCCATCGATCACGATCACGCTGCCGGTCTGAAACGTCGACGCATCCGAAAGCAGGTAGGTGACCGCGCCGGCGATCTCTTGCGGCTGGCCGTGGCGACCGAGCGGCGTGCGATTCACGACTTGATCGCGGATCATCGGATTCTGGATCAGCGCGGACGCGAACTTCGTTTCGATCAGGCCCGGCGCGATCGCGTTGACGCGAATGTTCGACGAGCCGAGCTCGAACGCGAGCGTTTGGGTCATCGAGATCACGCCGGCCTTGGTCGCGCCGTAGATGCCCTGCATCGGTGCCGCGCGCGTGCCCGCGACGGATGCGATGTTGACGATCGAGCCACCACCGCCACGCGTTCGCGCATGTTTGACGAACGCGCGCGCGACATAGAGATAGCCACGCACGTTCACTTCGATCGTCTTGTCGATCGCGGCGTCCGGCGTATCGATCAGCGGGCCGAAGTACGGGTTCGTGGCGGCGTTGTTGACGCAACCGTCGACGCGACCGAACGTGGCCACGGCCTTCTCGAACAGGGCGATCACGTCGGCTTCCTTGCCGGTGTGACACGCGACCGCGATCGCCGACGAGCCGAGATCCGCGGCGACCTTGTCGAGGTCCGCTTGCTTGCGCGAGGCGAGCACGACCTTCGCTCCATCGGCGACGCACACACGCGCGATCGCCTCACCGATTCCACGACTCGCACCGGTGATGACGATGACCTTGTCCTTCAGCATGGAAGAACGCTAGCGCGTTAGATGCCCGAGCTGGTCACGCGTTACAGAGATTCTTGCGTCGACGTTGGAGTACGGTGGCGGCATGCGCGTCACCGCGGTCAACGACGCCCCCGTCAACAAGAAGGGCGACTACGTCCTGTACTGGATGATCGCGGCGCGGCGCACGACCTACAACTTCGCGCTCGATCACGCGATCGCGGTGGCGAAGGAGCTCGAGCGACCGCTCGTCGTGTTCGAGCCGTTGCGCGCCGGCTATCGGTGGGCGTGCGATCGGTTTCACACGTTCGTGATGCAAGGCATGGCGGACAACGCGAAGCGCTTCGCGGCGCACGGCATCACGTATTTCCCGTACGTCGAGCCCGAGCCGGATGCCGATAAGGGTTTGCTCGAAGCGCTCGCAAAGCACGCGTGTTGCGTGATCACCGACGAACAACCGGGGTTCTTTCTGCCGCGCATGGTGGCCTCGGCGGGAAAGCGCCTCGCGGTGCAACTCGAGCAGGTCGATGGCAATGGCCTGATCCCGCTGCGCGCGGTCACGACGTGGTTTCCAACCGCGCATGCATTTCGGCGGCAGATCCAGAAGACGCTGCCGTCGGTGTTGGAGTTCCCGTCGAAGGATCCACTGCGCCAGAAGCTGATCAAGGACGCCGCACTGCCGAAGCTGAAATGGAAGTCGGCGACGGACGTTTCGAAGATTCCGATCGATCACGCGATCAAGCCGGTCGACTACGCGGGCGGAAGTGTTGCCGCCGCCGAAGCCGTCGACGAGTTCTTCGATCACAAGCTCGCGCGCTATGCCGACGATCGCCGCAATGTCGACGACGACGCGTCGAGCGGTCTGTCGCCCTATCTCCACTTCGGTCACGTGTCACCGCACGAGCTCACAGCGCGGATCTTCAAGGAAGCCGATCGCACGCCGGATCACTTGGCGACATCCAAGGTCACCGGCTCGCGCGAAGGTTGGTGGGGCCTGCCAGCGGCGAGCGAAGCGTTCCTCGACGAGCTCGTCACCTGGCGCGAGCTCGGCTACGTGTTCTGTCACTACCGCGCGGACTACGGCACGTGGGAATCACTGCCGGAGTGGGCGCGCAAGACACTCACCGATCACGCGAAGGATCCGCGCCCCGAGCACTACACCCACGCGCAACTCGAAGCCGGCGATACCGAGGACGAGATCTGGAACGCGGCACAACACCAGTTGGTCACCGAGGGCCGCATCCACAACTACCTGCGGATGCTGTGGGGCAAGAAGATCCTCGAATGGTCGAAGACGCCGAAGCAGGCGCTCGCTACGTTGATCGAGCTCAACAACAAGTACTGCGTCGACGGCCGCGATCCGAACTCGTACAGCGGCATCTTGTGGACGCTCGGCCTGTTCGATCGTCCGTGGGGACCCGTGCGGCCGATCTTCGGAACGATTCGCTACATGTCATCCGAGCAAACGAAGAAGAAGCTCGTGATGAAGCAGTACCTCGCGAAGCACAGCTAGTTCAGCTTTAGCAGCTGATTGCTCGCGTAGTACGCGGCCGGCACGTTGTATGCGGTCTTGTTCGGACCGAGCACGACTTGGAACGAGTAGGCACCCGGCCACGCACCGATCGGCGTGCCATCGGCCTCGGTCGCTTGCACGCCACCATCACAGCCCCAGTAGATCGCATCCGTCGAATCGACGGCCTGCGGCTCGCCACACGGCGCCGTGTAATTCGCCGGCGGCGCGAGCGTGGCTTTCTCGAGCACGAACCCGGTCGCTTCGTATGCGGTCACGTATTGCGCGGCGACCGAGATCGTCGTGTTGCCGATGATGATTCGCGACGGATAGCGCGCACTCGTCGACGTTTGATCCGAGAGCAAGGATCCGGTCTTCGACAGATGGATCAGGTGCAAGCCCGAACCCGTACCGGCCGCGACGAAGATCGAGCCATCGTCATCGATCGCCATCGCCGGACCCGACAGCGTGGCATCGAGCGTGTAGTGCCACTTTTGATCGCCGGTCGCCGGATCGAGCGCTTGGACATCGAGCGCCGGTGCGGGATTTCCAGTCCCGACGACGACCTCGATCAATTGATCACCTTGCGGCGAGATCGCCGTGCGATCACCACCCGCCGTCTTCGACCACATCGGCGTCGAGCCCGTCGGCTGGCTGAACTTCGAAAGTCCGTAGCCCGCCGTCGAGTCGTAGGTCTGCGCGAACGCCTGGCCGTCCTTCGTCAGGATCACGTGATAGAGGCCCGTCGTGAACAGCTCGCCATTCTTCTGCGCGCCGGTCGCTGCATCGTACGAATACAGATGCCCTTGATCGCCCGCCATGCCGTTGCTCGCTTGGAGCGCGAACAGATCGCCGTTCGGCCCGAGCATCAAATCACCTGCCGAGAACGTGATCGGCTGTGACCACCGCATCGCGCCCGTCTTGCTCGTCGACACCAGCGTCATACCCGACGTGAAGTACAAGTTGCCAGCTTCATCGATCACCGGCGTTCCGACGTACGTATTCGCTGCTGCGGTGAACACCGGCGACTGATTGCCGTTGCCCAACACGCCTTCGGTCGGACTCCGATACGTCAGCGCCAAACTTCCAGCCCGCGATCGCCATCCACCCGAATGATCGGACGAGCCCGAGCCGGAGCCCGAGCCCGACCCCGATCCGGAACCCATGTCCGATCCGGACCCCGAACCATCATCATCATCGTCCCCGGCCATATCCATCGCGCCATGGGTGCAAGCCGACGCCATCATCAGAACCGCTACGATCGCCTTCATGCCGTCGAGGACGGACATGTCGGATAGATCGGGAACTCTTTTTCACGCCTCCCTTGACGCATCGCGCTAACCGGGACATAAAATGAATGACGGTTCATTCAGTACGGAGGACCCGACCGATGGCGCAACAGAACTATTACAAATCGAACCTACGTGATCTGTCGTTCCTCTTGTTCGAGCAGTTCCATCTCGAAGAGCTGCTCGGCAAGGCGCCGTATGCAAACTGGGGCAAAGACGAAGTGCTCTCGGTTTTGGAAGAGGCCTACGGTTGGGTTCAAAAGTATCTCGGCCCGCTGAACTCGCTCGGCGATGAAGTCGGCTGCAAGCTCGAGAACGGCCAAGTCAAAGTTCCGCCCGGCTTCAAGCAAGCGTGGGACGAGCTGTTCAAGGCCGGTTGGCGCACGCTCGCGATCGAAGAGAAGCACGGCGGCCAAGCCGGTCCGTTCACGCTCGCGATGATGGTCGAAGAGTTCATGTGCGGCTCGTGCACGAGCTTCAACATGTATCCCGCGCTCACGCAGGGCGCCGCCGACGTGATCCTCGCGTTCGGTACGCCGGAGCAGCAGGACCGCTACGTCGGCAAGATGTTCGACGGCACGTGGGCCGGCACGATGTGCCTCACGGAGCCGCAAGCCGGCTCGGACGTCGGCAGCGCCGCGACGATCGCGACGAAAAACGCCGACGGCACGTACAACATCAAGGGGACGAAGATCTTCATCTCCGGCGGCGATCAGGACATGAGCTCGAACATCATCCACATGGTGCTCGCGCGTACGCCGGACGCTCCGCCGGGAACGAAGGGCTTGTCGCTGTTCATCGTGCCGAAGCTCAAGGCGGATGGCTCGTCGAACGACGTCACCTGCACCGGCATCGAGCACAAGATGGGCATCAAGGCGTCGGCGACGGCGCAGCTCGCGTTCGGCGACAACGGTAACTGCGTCGGCGAGATCGTCGGCACCGTCGAGCAAAAGGGCATGTCGCAGATGTTCCACCTGATGAACTTCGCCCGCATCGGCGTCGGTCTTCAGGGCCTGTCGATCGCGAGCAGCGCCTATTTGAACGCGCTCGACTATGCGAAGGACCGCAAGCAGGGCTCTTCGATCAAGCACTGGAAAGACGCGACCGCGCCGCGCGTGCCGATCATCGAGCACCCGGACGTTCGCCGCATGCTGCTCGACATGAAGTCGCGCGTCGAAGGCATTCGCGCCCTCGCCGTGAAGCTGACGATGCACATCGATCGCGCGAACGCCCTCACGCTCGCCGGCGACAAGACGAACGCCGAGTATCACCAGGGCCAAGTCGATCTGCTCGTGCCGCTGATCAAAGCGTATGGTTCGGATCAGGCGTTCTCGATCTGCGCGACCGCGATCCAGGTCTACGGCGGCGCGGGCTTCCTACGCGATTGGCCCGTCGAGCAGTACTGCCGTGACTCGAAGATCTTCTCGATCTACGAAGGTACGAACCACATCCAAGCGATGGACCTCGTCGGCCGCAAGCTCATGCAGCGCGGCGGAGCGAACGTCCAGGCGTTCGCGAAGGACGTCGGGGCATTCGTCGCGAAGAACAAGGACCACGCGTCGCTAAAAGATTCGATCGCGATCCTCGGCCAAGCCATGGAGGCGATGACCGCGACCGGCGGTAAGTTCATGCAATGGTTCGGTGGCGGCAAGATGGAGCTCGTCCCGTCGGTGGCGAATCGCTTCCTCGAGATGATGAGCGAGACCACGATCGGCTGGCTGTTGCTCGAGCAGGCCGTGCTCGCGGAAGAAGCGGTCAAGAACGTGGCCGCGGATCATCCGGACCACGCGTTCTACACGGGCAAGAAGTTTGCGGCGCAGTACTTCGCGCTGAACGTGTTGCCGGGTGTGGCCGCGAAGGCGCAGTTGATCGCGAAAGAGGATCGCTCGGCGATCGAGATTCCGGCCGAAGCGTTCGCGTGAAACTGCTCGCGCTCGTCGCGATCGCTGCCTGCGGCGGCTCATCTCCGCCGGCACCGATCGCGAACAAGCCGAAGCGCGCGGATGTCACGTGTGACGACGCCGCGGTGATCCTGCGCGGCCCCGTCCAGAGCTCCGATAAGGAAGCAGGTCCGGCGAAGGAAGCTGCGATCAAGCGTGCGTGCGTCGATGCGAAGTGGGATGCGAAGGTGCTCGATTGCATCGGCTCGTATGCGAATGCGGCCGGCTGCACGGTCAACATGACCGAGCAACAGCGCGATGACCTCGCGGCCAAGCTCGATGTCTGGCAGGGCCAGTATCCGTTGCCGACGGACGACGATGGTCCCGACGACAGTCCAGCCGATGCCGGCAACACGCTCCGGTGCGAGGACATGGCGTCGTATTCCGCGCCGCTCGTCGAACCGCAACCGATCGTCGACGACGTGTGGCAACGACCGAAGCGCCAGAAGGTGCTCGAGCAGGTGTGTCTCGACGAGTCTTGGTCGAACGAGCTGCGGGGTTGCGTGCTCGGCGATGATCGCGACAAGTGCCTCGCCGACCAGTCACCGCTCACGGTGAAGCGCCTCGCAGATCTGAACGACATGGCCAAGAAGATCGTCGCCGCGAAGCAAAAGCCCGCGTCGATCACGTGTGCCGCCGCCGCAGCCGAGCATTATTCGGACAAACGATCGAAGGCGAAGAAGCTCGCCGCGAAGGACATCAAAGCCTCGCGTGCGGAGATGCAGCGCGTGTGCACGGCCGAGGTGTGGGATGACGATGCGCGCGCGTGCATCGTCGCCGCGGACGATCACACCTGTTACAAGCAGCCGACGCGCTGGGCCTATCCCGCGATGATCGTGGCCGGGGCGACGGTGCCGGCGAATTGCGCGCTCTACAAGGTGGCGGTCCAGCGCTGGGTCGCGTGCGACAAGTATCCAGCGGAATCACGCAAAGCGATGGACGACGCGTTCAAGAGCGTCGAGCAGACCTGGCAGAACCCGAACATGTCGCCCGACGATCAAAAGATCTGGAACGACGCGTGTGACGCCGGGTTCGAAGCGATCGCGACGATCAGCGGTGGCTGCGACGAATGGTGATCGAGTAGCGCAATAAACCGCGCGAACGTCGCGATCTGGCGACTGGGGTTGCTGCCGTCATCGGTGAGATACAGCTTTCAGGTCTGCGAAACCACACGGGGCAAGATTGGCCAGGTTGTCGCAATACGCCGCGACATGCTCCCCCGCACGGCAACTCGAGTTGCCATCTTGGTGATGGTCGCGACAGGTTGTGGCAACGACCTCGACGTCAAACCGCTGTTCAACCATCAGAACGGTCGGATCGTCATCCAGACGAACCAGGACCTCGACGGCAAGCAGGTCTACACGCAGGCCCGCCGCGGCAAGTTCGACACGATCGATTGCGACGCGTTGAAAGCCAGCGCGAAGCCGTTGACCGGCGGCGAGGGCACGATCGATGGCCCGTTCGTCGACCCCGCGTTGACGAAGCCGTTCTACGGACCGGAGTGGGGCCAGGGCAACCCGACGCCGGAGATGATCGCGTCGATCGCGAACGGCACCGACTCGATCATCGACATGTGCGTCTACGACGGGAACGACCTCGTCATCAAGAAAGAGCGCGACCTGTTCGCGGCGTGGGACGATGCGAAGAAGGCCGGCCTCGATGGCAAGGCCGACGATCCGAACAGCGGTGAAGTTCGGATCAACTCGCCCGAAGCGTACGGTCAGCGTTGCGTCGACGAGATGGGTGAAATCCCGTTCTTCACCAAGACCGGCGATCAGTCGTACGACACGTACAGCTGTCTCGACTCGACGGAAATCCCGATGACGGCGACCGATGCCTCGGGCAACGTCAACCATCCCGAGAGCGGCACGCTCGCGAAGTGCGACAAGCCGCAATACATCTACTCGCTATGCGAAGCTGGCCCGCGCGTCGCCGAACGGACGAACGATCAGGGCACGCACTGGGTGCTCCTCTGCCGCAAGTCGATCGGTGGCCTGCACAACGATCAGTACAACGACATCGCGATGATCGGTCACAACCCGTTCACGGGTAAGACCTGCTACTTCCAGAACGCGCTGTACTCGAAGACCGACGGCGGCCACGTCCCGCACCCGGCCGACAAAGAGAAGTCGCAGAACCTCTGGAGTGGCGTGCACGGCGGCATCGGCTCGGGCATCGAGTGCAACCGTTGCCACGACGCGGATCCGTTCATTCACTCGCCGTGGATCGACGGCGCAAAGGATGGCCAGGGCAACCCGATCATCCCGAAGATGGGCCTCGATCCGGACTTCCCGGTCGGCGCGAACGACACGCCGTATTCGATCGTGAACTTGAAGGGCCAAGGCTGGACGCAGGAGAAGCAGCTCGTCTCGGCCGAAGCGAACGCGTGCCTCCGTTGCCATCGCATGGGTGGCGGCCAGTGGGCGACGGGTTGGCTCGATCGCCTGCAGGGCACCGACACGTCGTGGACGAGCATCACGACCGACGTGTGGAACCAGCCGTTCCACAAGTTCTGGATGCCGACCGACGTCTCGTTCGACACCGACACCGCGTGGGCCGGCTCGGACTTCGCGAAGGCGCTGCAGTTCATCCGCAAGTGCGGTTCGACGCCGAGCGATCCGTCGTGCATCTGGAAAGACATTCCGCAATCGCTCGGTGAAGACACGAGTGGCAACGGTGCGCTTCGCAATCCGGTCAACCTCTCCGACGACGAAGTCGCGAAACAGGCGACCACGCTGCTCGGCATGAACAAGAATGCGCCGTCGCAGGAATGCGCGGAGTGCCATGCGCCGAACACGACGACGCTCCACGATTGGCAAGAGAAGACGGACACCGCGGTCGCGACGTGCCTCTCGCAGACGAGCGGCGGGATGGATCACACGGACGCGTTCGACGACCAACACGTCGGCGCGAACGAGTTCAAGACGTTCGGTCCGTTCGATGTCGCCGCCGGCTCGAAGATCGAAGTCCACATGACGGGCACCGGCGACGCCGACCTCTACGTTCGCCGCGGCGACGAAGTCTCGACGACGAACTACGACTGCCGCCCGTACACCGGCACCTCGAACGAGGACTGCACCGGCACGCAATTCAATGCCTCGGGTCCCGCGAAGTTCTACGTCGGCGTGAATGGCTACGCGGACGCGACGGTCTCGATCAAGGTCTCGTACCAAATCCCGGGCACCGGCACGAAGCCGGCATCGGAAGTGGTCGATTGCTTGCGCCTCGAGCCGGGTCACGCGGATTCGCCGTACGTCCCCGCGAAGCTCGGTATCTACGCCGCGGCTGCGCACCTCGGTTGGTTCCAAGACACGTTCAAGGCGGCGTATCCGTCGGGCCAGAACGGCAACACCGACGACACGTGGGCACTCGAGTACGGCAAGTTCAAGAACCGCGCGTCGATGCCGAAGGGGAACCACCCGCGGCTCGCGCAACCGGACTTCGACATCGTCGCCGAGTGGTTCGCGCGTGGTCTACCGAACCTGACGAGCTACATCGCACCGGACACCGGTCCGACGAGCTGTACGCAATCGATCACCTCGGACGTGCAAGCGCACGCGAGCCAGATGGCGACTGCAGGTTGGTCGGCGGTCAACCGCAACAACTCGCTCCGCATGTACGGCTGCGGCACCGCGACGAACCCGAAGCAGTGCCTCACGAGCCTCCCGGATGCGACGTCGAAGTCGTACGGCACGGGCTGGAACGCCGTCGGCACGGTTCGCATCCTGCGCGAGCTGTCGTTCAACACGTACTACTGGATGCGGAGCTCGCCGGATGGTCGATTCGTCGCGAACGGTCGCACCGGCGGTGATGGCGCGGCGATCAGCGATCTCCAAGCCGACAAGGACATCAGCGTGAAGGCGGCGTACGACCCGGGCTTCTTCCCGGATAACCGTGGCTGGGTGTTCCAAGGCACGCCGATCGGCGCGGGCTTCTGCTCGATGGCGCTGCTCCAGAGCGATCCGGACAAGATCAACTTCTCGGAGACCGCGTGTAACACCGTCGAGGGCGTGTCGCTGTACCAGCACCTCGGCGCGGGCTTGGGCGGTGGTGACTACTTCGTCGTCAACAGCCAGTTCACGAGCGATCACCCGAGCGCCGGCGAGACGTCGGATCCGAGCGCGGCGTTCGGCGCGACGGCGACGATGAAGCTGACGCCGATGGTCTACGACGGCACGCACTACACCGGGAAGCCGCAGATCAACCTCGACACGCCGTTCGAGGGTGACACGGTGCTGTCGCCGTCGACGACGTTGCTCGTCAGCCGCTTCGGTAACGAGACGCAGCAGCTCGGTTATGTCCTCCGCAAGGTCATCGCCACGCCGACTGCCAATTCGTACACGGTGACGACGCAAGAAGTCGGTCGCTACTGCGTGCAGGGTGCGAAGCCGGCGATCTCGTTCGACGAGCACTACATGGTGGTCCACCACTACGTCGGCCCGAACGACTACGCGGAGCTCGGCTTCGCATCGGCGAACGACCCGACGTTCAAGGACATGCTGCAGAAGGGCACGTCGAACATCTATCTGATCGACCTCACGACGGGTACGCATCAGAGGATCACCAACATGCACGCGGGGCAGTACGCCTTGTACCCGCACTGGCGCAGCGACGGCTGGATCTACTTCCTCGTCCGCGACCACGTGACGAACAAGGAATACGCCGCGGCGTCCGATGCAGCGCTAAACTAGTGGCTCGATGAACCGAGCGGTCGTCTGTCTCTTACTGGTGGTCGCCTGTGGCGATCAGGCCGGTGATAAGGACAAGACGGCCGCTTGTCATTTGGGCACCACGACGGGTGCGGCGACGATTCAAGATCGCAAGGTGATCGGCGGCGCGGCGGAGTATGTCGCCGACACGTTAGACGAGAATTTGTTGGTGACGTCGGTGAAGGCGCGGCGGGCGGCGGCGTGGAATGTCGTCGGCAAGGTGCTCGCGCCGGTGTCGTTTGCCGAGCCGAGCGTCACGTTCCAACTGCCGGCGTGGCACACGTGGTTCACACGCGATGACTTCGATCGCGTGTTCAAGCATCTCTACGAAGGGCTCGGGCCGGACGGTCGCAAGGCGCGCGCGAATCTGGATGCGGCGACGATCGACGCGGGCTTTACGTGGAACACGCACGCGCTCGACGATTTTCCGGATGATTGGCCGCAGCAGCGCTATCAGGATTACGTCGCCGCGATCGATTCGCAGGAGCTCGCGAACGGGATCGCGGGTGCGAATCGCGTCGGGTATTCGCCGGGCGCGATGCGGCAGTTGATCCATTCGTATCGCGAGCAAGATGCGTGTCGCGCGGCGCCGGCACCGGATCCGTACGCGCCGGATGCGACGAAGATGGGCGCGCCGGCGTCGGTCGTCGAGGCGGTGGATGTCGCGCCGTGCGATTTCGTGACGTACGGCCCGTATCAAGCGGGCACGGGCACGGTGCACGTGACGACGAGCGGTACCGGCGATGCGGATCTCTATGTTCGTGCGGGCGCGGCGCCGGATGCGAGCACGTACGACTGCAAGTCCGACGGTGACGGCGCGAACGAGAGCTGCGATGTCGATGGCGGTGCGCCGATCTACGTCGCGGTGTTCGGTGCCGATGCCGCGAGCGTGAAGGTCCAAGTCGATTATCAAACCGACGACGTCGCGACGCCGACGTGCCTCGATGGACCGCAACCGCGCGATGCGGTGATCGTGAAGGCGGATTGGCATCGCGTGTTGACGGATCCGCTGCCGATCTACGACACGAGCGCGCAGCGGATGACGGATCGCCTGACCGAACAGCAACCACTGTGGACCGACGACGGCGCGACGATGCCGGACTCGACGCAGATCTACACGTCGACGCTGCCGGGCGGGACCGAGACGTTCCGGATGCCGGGCATGCACATCATGTCGAAGGAGCTCGATCATTGGTTGTGGATCACGCTGTGGTGGTCGCCGGATCCGAATTCGGATTTCGGGCAGGACCGGCCGCAGGCGATCAGCGATCTGCCGGGCCCGTGGAAGAACTACAAGATGTGCGTGGTCGCCGGATACACGGAAGAGGATCCGGATCCGCGCGGCGGCTTCGATGGCTCGCTCGGCGATTCGCTCGCGGCGGTGCACGCGGCGCGCGGTGGTGTGGGCGGACCGAGCTGGTGCAGCAACCCGTACATCGAGCTCGGCGATGGCAACACGGGCACGAATTGCATCGGGTGCCACCAGCACGGCGGCACGGACCTGTTGCCCGAGGGAATCCTGGCGGACGAGCCGCACTTCGGGTCGACGCGGGTGCGGAACAACTTCTTCACGGACTACACGTGGGCGATCAAGGGCGGGCGGGGCGAGGATTTGTCGTCGATCGTCGAGGCCGAGCTCGATTATTGGGACGCTAACGATTGATCAACTCCGCACTGCCATTCGGCAGTGCTGCTTTGCCCGGCGGAGCCGGGCACGCGTGATACCCGGCCGTTAACTGATCACTTGATCGCCGGCCCCGTGTTGGTTGGCGTGAGAACTCTGGTGGTGATGCTCGCGCTGGCCGGATGTACGGCGGCGTTCAAGACGCAAACGGGTGGTGCGATCGCGCCGACCGGCGTCGCAAGTGGGACGACGAACTCGGTCTACATCGGCGATCGAGGAGGCCTGTTGACGCGGGCGGCGCTCGTCGCGGTGGGGCTCGTCGCGGCGGCGGGCTCGGTCGATTCGAAGACCACGACGACCGTCACCGATAACGGCACCTACTACACGGTGCATCAAGAGACGACCTCGACGGTCAACCAAGCGCAGGCGCAGAACGCCGTCGACATCATGCACAAGGCGGGCGATTCGGATCTCGCGGAACGCACCGAGCGCAGCTTCTCGGGCTTGTCGGCGGGATTGGAGATCGCGGACCGCGATCTGGGCGGCGATACGGGCGGATGGATGTTCGACTTCGGCTACATCGCATCCGGACCGATCGCCGACGACAGCGCGTGGGGTGCGCGCGCGTACGTGAAGCTCGGGTTCGGCTCGATGACGATGCACGACCGCATGATGCAAGCGTGGACGACGAGTGCGCTCGAATCGCGGATGGGCGATGCGGACTACGGCTTCTTCGGCCTGTTGACGCGCGGCGGGTTGAACTACTCGTTCACGAAGTTCGCGAAGCTCGAGGCGTTCATCGAGCTGAACCTCAACATGCTGACGCTGCTCGATCCGGGCGAGACGAACAGCTTCGAGGACATGTCGCATCCGTCGCCGTGGTGGGGCGGCTCGCGGTTCACGCTCGCGAAGTATTTTTACGTCGAGGGCAAGGTCGGAATGAGCGCGATGAACACCGAGCACACGAGCGTCGCGATGGAGGCGGGCTTTGAGTTTTAAAGTCGTCATCCTGTTGTCGATCGCGCGCGTGGCCTTCGCGCAAGAAGCACCCGCGGCTGTGGAGACGCCGCCGGCCGAACAACCCGCGCCCGTCGAAGCGCCGCCGCCTGCGCCGGTCGAACAACCTGCACCGGCGCCTGTGCCCGTGGTCGTTCAGCCGCCACCACCGCCCGTGCGAACGGCGCACGTCGACGAGGATCACGGCCATCATGGCGAGCCCGGCGATCGTTCGGGCTTCGTCGCGCTCGAGCTCGGCGCCGGCAACTTCGCCGACGGTAACAACATCTACAATCACGGCCTCGGGCGCGGCATCGTCGCCGGGATCGGGAACCTCGAGATCCACTTCGAGCAATACGATCTGCAAGATCGCAGCAATCAATTCACGAATGTCGCGCACGCCGATGGCATCGCGTCGATCACGAGCGTCGCGTACCGCGTGGGGCTCGTGAAGTCGCGCTACATGTCGGTCAGCGGTGTTGTCGGGCTCGCGTTGTTGTCGCGTCCGTCGATGATCCAGGAGGCGCCGGACGATCCGGACCTCGTCGATTTCGGGTTTACGAACGACTACGTGACGATGTCGCAATGGGGCGTCGGCGCGGTGCTCGGCGGCGGCGTGACGTTGTTGCAGTATTTCTACGCGGACGTTCGCGTGTATCCGACCGCGTGGAGCAGCATGGCGGGTATGCGCTACGAGATGCCCGATGGCGCGATGACGTCGGTGATGACGCCGGTGACGAAGGACAACACGCCGGGTGGCATGCCGATCACGTTCAACGTCGGTATCGGCTACGGCTTCTAAGCTACGCTCGGCGCGTGGCAGCGCGACAGCAGGCATCGCTCACGGTCATGGACGGTCGTGCGGTAGGCACGAGCCTGCGATTCGACACCGCGATCCGGATCGGCAGCGCGCCGTATTGCGAGGTGATCGTGCCCGAGCTCGCGCCGATCCACGCGGTGATCGAACCGTACCTAGACGAGAGCTACTTCTATCGAACCGAAATTCCGGACACGTTCGTATCGAAGCAGCCCGCGCTCGAATTCGAAGTGCCGACGCACGGATTTCTCCAGATCGGCCCGGTCGGCGTGATGGTCGAGACGCACGGCGGCTATCGCGGCAAAGCAACGATCACGAAATCGCACGACGGTGTGTTCTCCGCGCTGTCGGCGATTCACGCGATCGGCAGACTCGCCAAGCCACGTACGAGCGCGGCTGTGGTGATGCTCGACGAGGACACCGTCGTGCTCGCGGGTGGCACGACGTTGATGCGCGGTGGTGGCATTTTCGACACGTTCGAGACGTTCAAGGTTTCGACGCGAACGACTGTCGAATCGCAGATGACGGTCGAGCGATTGGCTCCAATCGCGGCGGCCTTGGCCGATCGCCGCGTGTTGATCGCGGGCGGCAATACGTCGAGCGCAGAGATCTTCGACCCGACCACTCACACCACGCGGGCAGTGGCGAGCATGCAAGTGACGCGCACCGGCGGCGAGCTGTTCGCGCTTCCGAACGGACTCGTCGTGGCGTTGGGAGGTGTGCGCAACGGGTTGTGGGCCGAGGTCTACGATCCGACGAAGAATCGATGGGGCGGACTGCGTTCGCCCGACCTTCACTATCTGAGCGCCGCGCCGCTCTCGCCGACGAAGTTTCTGCTGTCGGCGTTCTGGGACTATCAAGATCCAAAACCTGCTGCGTTCTACGTGTTCGATAGCGCGACCTGGCGCTTCGATCCCGTGACGCCACCGATCGTGAACCGCCGAAATCTAACGTTGACCGCGCTCGGCCACGGTCGCGTGCTCGTCACCGGCGGAAGCCCGCAGGAGCATGTTCGCGCTGTCGAGATCTTCGATCTCGCGACGCAGCATTGGCAACGTGTCGCGGATATGCCGACCCGGCGTAGTAGGCCCGCGATCACCGCATTGCCGAACGGCCATGTCCTCGTGATCGCCGGTGAGTCCCTGAGCAGTGGGCTCTACAGCGGCGAGGTCTACGATCAGGGCACGAACAGCTGGTATGCGTTGCCCGCGAACTGGGATGGCATCAATCCGCTCGCGGGATTCGCACGTGCAGACAATTCCGCGGTGATCGTCGGCGTCGGCATGGTCTCGCTTGCGAGCGACGCACCGTTCTAGTCGCAGATCGAAATGTCGGCGTAGACCGGCCAATGATCGCTGCCGTCGACATGTTCGACCGCACCACTCGCGATCGAGATCTGGCGTGCGTAGACATTGTCCAACCGGATGTCGAACACCGGCGAACGCGAGGTCACGACATCGGCACTGACGGCCTGCGCGAACGAGTTTTGGCCCATGAAATCGTCGAGGACTTCGGCCTGCTTTTCGAGCACGGCTTCGCTCGCCATCACCGGTACGCCGCTCTCGACCCACGTCCACGGCAGCGTGTTGAAGTCGCCGCCGATCACCATGCGATCGCCGACATCGTGGATCGCCGGATCTAGTTGGTAGATCCGATCGGCGGGCGCGAGGCGCGTGTCGAGATGGACGTCGACGATCGGAATCGTCTGATCGCCGACCAACATCTCGGCCGTGATCGCGATCCGCTGCTCTTCATTGATCTGATTCAAATAGGGCAGCTGACGGATCCGCGGGCTTCGCAGCGGATAGCGCGACATGATCGCGAGCCCGTGCACGCCGTTGCCGTCGACGGTATGCGCCGGCGCGTACAACCAGGTCGTCCCGAGTAGTTCGGCAAGATGCTGCGCGCGCGATTCGGGCTCGGTGTCGGGAAAGCGACGGATCTCTTGGATGAAGATCACGTCGGCCGTCGCGAGCGCGGACGCTTGGATCTGCGACGCGAGATACGGGATGTCGTCGCCGAAGTGGACGTTGAACGTCGCGACGCGCAGCGTGCAGCTCGGATCGCGCGGCGCCGGATCGGGACCGACCTCGGTCGCGAGCGTGCCCGTGATCGTCGAGAAGTCTTGCCAATCGGTGCCGTTGTTCTCGAAGCCGACGCAGCCGGCCAGTAGGACGAGCAAATACTTCACGGCTTCACTCCGACGAGGAGTCCGATCGTCGGCGCGACGCCGTGCCGGCCGACCACACCCGAGAACGATCCGCGCAGCACGAGCCGCTTCGTTTGATATTCGTAGCCGAGCGAGCCGAAGCCACCGCCGCCGGTCGTCGACATGCCCGACCAATCGGCAACCGGTGACACGATCTCGGAATGCGCGAGCACGTAGCCGAGCTCGACGAACATGCCCTGGCGATCGCGCTGGAGCAGCGTCGCGTGCACGTACGGCGTGGCGGTCGTGATGCGCTCGCCGCGGATCATCGCGAACGATGCAGCGGTGCCGAGCGCGAGCCGTTGCGTGATCGGATGTTCGTACCCGACGCCGTATTCGCCGGCTTTACCGAGCAGCTCGCCGTAGATCACGTCGGCATGCGCGGAACCGACTAGCGCCGTGAAAATGGCGGCGCGAACGAACGCTCGGACAAGAGGAGAGGAGACAACCCGGCGTTCGTTCGCGCGTAAGACAGTTATCCGTGATAACGGATGACTTGTCAAGCGGTGTCGAAACTGCGCGGAGTGACTATGAAAACCGGCCTCGGTCGGCAAACTGGAAGGGTGGACCTCGAGCTCACGGTGGTTCAGCCGCCGACCGACCTCGGGTTCATCGCGGCATTCGCGATCACCGATCAAATGATCCATATCGCGGGTGGGACTTCGGCGATCGCGCCGACGTTGCTCGCGTCATCGAACGCGCGGCACTTCGAACGCCAACGCGCACCGCGTGAGCTCGGGCTTCGCGATATCCAAGTTATCGGTGACGCCGTCTGGGTTTGCGGCGAGTACGGACAGCTCGCGGTGTCGCGCGATCGCGGCACGACCTGGCAACTGATCGATACGAGTACCGATGTTTGCCTGCACGCGATCCGGCAAACCTCGGACGGGATCTGGGTCGTCGGTGATCGCGGCTTCGCGGCGCGCGTCGTCGATGCGCAGCTCGAGAAGATCGATCTCGAGACCACGGTGAAGTTGTGCGGCGTGGTCGCGGTGAAGAACGAAGTCGTCGTGCTCGGCGCCGATGGAGCGCTGCGCCGGTGGAAGGCGGGCAAGATCACGCTCGCGGCGACCGGTAGCGCGAAGGCGATCAACGCGTTCGCGGTGACGAAGCGTGGCACGTGGGTCGTCGCCGGCGATGGCGGGTTCGTATCGCGCTCGCCGGATGGCGCGTGGTGGACGCGCGTGAAGACCGAGGTCGATGGCGATCTCGAAGCGCTCGCGCTGTGGGGCGATCGCGTGGTGGTCGTCGGTGATCGCGGGCAGATCTTGATCTCCGTCGACGACGGCCGCAATTGGGACGTGCGGCCGGGCGATCCGGAAACGCACTTGTGGTCGGTCGCGCCGTTCGGCGAGGGCCTGTTGATCGGCGGCGATCGCGGCTTGATCGTGAAGCTCGCGCAGCCCGGCGATCGCACGTGGGAAGACCGCGTGAACGTGTTCGGGGGTGCGAAGGCGTTGGATCTGGAATTCGCCGCGGGCCCGAATCAATTCATCACGAAGTACCTCGCGCAGGTCACCGGACGCGATGCGCCGAATGCCTCGCACACCGATGCGTTCGCAACCGCGTATGGCATGGCGCCACCGCTGGATGTCGCGGCGTATTACGCGGCTGGTGCGGATGCGTGCTTCGCCGGCTTGCACGTCGATCACCTCACGCTCGAGCCGCCGCTGCGAAACTTGTTCGAGGCGCTCGTGACATCGACGGCGAACGGTCTCGTCGAAGCGTTCTGCGGGGCGTTTCGCGTGGGTCACGACGACGCCGGCAACAGCTTTCACGTCGAGCTCTACGAGTGGGACGGCCCGCGGCAGGTCGTGCGCTATGCCGAGGGCGCGTTCACCGTGTTCGCGGATTCGCTCGATTCGCTGGTCTATCTCGCGGCATTGCATGGCGCGCATCGCGACGACAAGATCTCCGACGACGCGCTTCACATCGGCATGCGCAAGCTCGCGGGCAAGGTCGCGAGCACCGGCCTCGAGCCGAAGCGCCGCGATACCGAGTTCTTGTTCTATCGCTCGCGCTGGATCACGGCGCTGTTGCAGAGCCGGATCGGCGAGGTCGCCGCGGCGTTCGATGCGGACTTCAATCAGATCGTCCCGGCCGATCAGCTCGCCGCTCGCTACGATGCGTGCGAGAAGCTCACGCCGACCGCGCTGTACGCGATGTGGCGCGCGTTCCTGTTCGACGAGCCGGAGCTCGCGCGATACCTCGAGATCGCACGGCGTCACAAGGCGCGGATCGTTCGCGATGCGGCGGCGCTCGTCGACGAATTGCGTGCGGGTCGCAAGCAGTTCGGCACGGTGACCGACGTGCCGGCGTGGCTCGCGGCGTTTCGCGCACTCGATCTCGATCCGCGTCGGGCGGAAGAGCGCAAGCGCGAGGTCGCCGAACGGCTCGCTGCCGAGCAACGCGCGAAGAACCTCGCGAACACGGATCTCGACGCGTTGGAACCACAGCGCTGGCACGAGCTCGCGTGGAAGTGGTTGCAGAATGGCGTCGCGCATCGCCAATTGCTCGCCCGGCTCGACGCCACGTCGCCGACGGCAGCGCAACTCGCCGAGCTCGATAGCGTGCGCGAGATGGAGCGGTACGATCGCGGCCTCGCGCTCGCACGGATCGCGGACGAGCTGTCGCCGCAACTCGAAGCCGTGCTCGCCGGTGTGCTCGTGCGCGATGACAATCTCGCGGATGCGTTGCCGGTGTTCGTGGATCGCGATGGCGATGACGAAGCGCCGGGCTGGGCGGCGATCGATCGCGCGCTCGCGCCGATCTACAAGGCAACGGAGCCGCACGCGCACTTCGGCACCACGCTGCCGTACTCCCTCGGCGGCAACGATCCGATCCACGGGATCAGCGTGTATCTGCGCGAGGACCCGCCGCACTTTCACTTCATCACGTACGGGTTCTCGGATCTGTTCCAGAAGGAGACCCAGGATCCGGAGACGAGCGGCTTCGGCTTCGAGCTGACGTTCCGGCTCGCGCGTGCGCCCGACGAAACGAACGTGCCGGCGTGGGCGATGGATCTCCTGCAGAACCTCGGGCGCTACGTGTTCGGCACGGGCAATCGGTTCTCCGCGGGCCACAAGCTCGGCTGGACCGGGCCGATCGCCGAAGATCGGCCGACCGAGCTGCAGGCGTTGCTGTTCGTCGAGGAACCCGAGCTCGGCGAAATCTCGTCGCAGTTCGGCAAGGCCGTGTTCCTGCAGATCGTCGGCATCACCGCGGACGAGTTCCGGCTGACCCAGGAATGGTCGACGACCGGCCTCTACGAGATCATGAAGCGGCGGATGCCGTTGCTCGTCACAGATATCGCGCGCAAGTCGGTGCTTGCAGATGCGGCGACGTCGATCGTGGTGAAGAAGCGCGTCGAGCTCGAGGGCTCGTCGGAACCGCGGATCCGCGCGCTCGGCCTCGCGTTCGAGGGCTCGCACGTGACGATCGATCGCGAAGATGCAGCGGCGCTGCCGCGGGCGATGCGCGGTCGGATCAAGCACGGCCGGACATACGCGATCGAAGGCAACGGCGTCACGCTCGAGCTCGTCCCCGGCGAGCCGGCGGCGATCGATCACGGCGACGACGTGTTGCGCATCACCGTGTCGAAGGCGCTCGCCGACGAGATCCTCGCGCGCGTGACCACGACCGAGCCGGGCGTGTATCGGTTCGAGACCTTGCCCGAGCTCGTGATCACCGTCGCCGAGCCGCCCGCGCGATCGATCGCGGATGACGAGGACGAGGCGGATGACGACGAGCCGCTCGAGCCGGAGGACGAGGATGAAGATCCGCCGCCGTCGCCGGAGCGCGTCCGCCACGCGTTGTCGCTCACGCGCCGCGCACTCGCACTGTCGCCGGATGATGGCGACGTCCAGTTCACGCACGCGATGCTGCTACTCGATGGTGACTTCGCCGGACTCGACACGCTCGATCCGCTGATCGCGATGCTGCCGCAGTTCTCCGCGAGCGTGCGGATCAACGTGGCTACGCGAATGAGTCGTGCGGATCATCCGCGGTTCGACGAAGTGGTCGATGCGGTGCTCTCGGACGTGCTGCCGGATCGGATCGTCGGCGAGCGGGCATTCTCCGTCGGGAATGCCGAGATTCACTCGTATGGCGATGTCGCGGAGGAGCTGTTCGCCGAGCTCGCCGAAGCGATCCTGATCCACGTGCCGAACCGGATGGCGAAGCTGATCCCGGTGTTGCCGGCGAACGTGACGTTGCTCGCGAAGATCGCGCACGATGCGATCCAAGCGGACGAACGCGATACCGCGCTCGCGCTGTACGATCGCGTGCTGACGTTGCCGGTGCCCGAAGATGGCGCGCAACGGATCAACTACCTGCGCTCGCTGAACAACGCGTGCATCCAAGCGCATGCGGTGAAGGCGTTCGATGCGGCGTCGCGGATCGCGGATCGCGCGCAGCCCTACGCCGCCGAGAATCCGTACATCTATCACTCGGCGGCGTGTGCGTACGCGGCGGTCGGCGATCTCGCGAAGGCGTTCCAACAGGTCAAGCTCGCCGTCGAGCATGACTACGAACATCTCGAGAAGGTCGAGATCGATCGCGACCTCGGCGCACTGCTCGACTGGCCGGAGTTCAAGGCGCTGTTTCGTGATTGGCATGCCCGTCAGGAGGGGAACTGATGGCGGTCGTCGTTCACGGGCTCGAACCGTTGAAGGGCGAGACCGCGTTCGCGTTCATGGCGCTACGGCTTCGCGCGCCGGTCGATCGCGCGGGCCTGATCGACGTGCTGCGCTATGTCGCGCCGTTGATCCCCGAAGGCTTCATCGAGGAATTTCCGGATCCGCTCGACGGCGAGCTAAAGATCGTCGGCGTGCCGTGGTCGCCGCCCGAGGCCGGGATGGCGGTCGACGTGCAACGCCGGTTGATCGAGAGTGCGGACTCGGTCGGTGTCGAAGCCGCGTGGTTCTTCCAAACCGGCACGAGCTTGCCATCGACGATCGACGAGGAAGACGAAGAGCCGGACATCGATGACGAAGGGACGCGCGTCGGTATTCCGCGGGCGGCAACGTCGACCGGCGAACGCGTGCGTGCACCGACCTCGACGGGCGAGAACTTCTCGCTCGCTGCCGTGTCGGGCGAGATCGGTGGTGGCGATCGCACGGACACCGCGGTTAGCGCGATCGCGCTCGACGACGAAACCGAATCCGACGAAGAAGATGATGTCGTGCTCGCGCCGGGCGAGATCGATCAGATCGTCGACGATTGGTCGCACGGCCTGCCTCCACAACAGACCGAGACGCGGTTTCCCGTCGACGATTATCCGCGGATCATCGATCAGCTCGACTGGGAAGATTTCGGCATCGCGTTCAAGCTCGCGGGTCCACTGGTCCCCGGCGAGAGCACCGTGCTGCTCGGGTTTCACACGCTGTGGCTCGCGCCGTACGGTGGGCGCTATCGCAACACGGCGGTGACGATCGATCCGCAGCATCACTCGGCGCACCTGTGGGTCGATCGGTTCGCGGTGCCGTGCGCGGCGGAAGAGCTCGTCCATCACTTGATGTGGATCGTGGCACGCCTCGACGAGGTGATTCCGGTGTTGCACGCGCGGTTCGTCCCGGCTTCGCTCGCGCAAAAGCATTCTGAGGTCGAGGATCTGTTCGTGCTCGGCGGCAATCCGCTGCTGCGCGTGTATCGCGACGGTGGTGAATCGGCGGTCGATGCATGGATCACCACGCAGACGGATTGGTCGGGGGATGAAGTCGCGATGATGCTGCGCGAGCTGGCGGTCGAGCTCGTCAGTGGTGATGAAGAGCTCGTCATCATCGGCGACGAAGAGCCCGACGACGATGACGACGATGACGAGCTGCCCGACGATGACGATGATGATGATGAGGGCGATGAAGGCGACGACGATGACGAGTCCGAAGGCAGCGACGACGAAGATCGCGGCCGTCATATCGCGCGGCGTGCGGCCGAGCTGTTGAAGGCGCGTGCGTATGCGGGTGCGCTCGATCCGCGTGCGGCCGAGGCGCTCGTGGCGCGGTTGCGAAAGGGCTCCGCGGTGACCACGCCGGTCGACACCACGCCGCGCAAGCGTCCGCCGACCGGCGAGATCGTGCCGATGCCGGTGACGTATGCGGGTCCGGCGACGAAGGCGATCGTCGAGGTCTTGGGCGCCGCACGGTGGAAGCCGGCGGTGTCTGTCTTGATCCAGATCCTCGAACAGTCGATCGATGACGAGCTCGTTGCCGCCACCGCGCGTGCGCTCGGTGCGATCGGTGATCCGCGTGCGGTGCCGGCGCTCGTCGACGTTGCAGCCGCGGCGGGTACGTTCGTCGCGAAGCCGGCGGCAGCGCTCGCGCTCGCGGCGTGCGTGGGGAAGGACAAGGCGCTGCCGGACGACGAGCTCCACGACGCGCTCGGCGCGATCATCGATGCGGGCGAGGGCGCGCTCGATCCACCCACGACGTTCGCGGTCGGTAAGGTCGCGCGCCTCCTGCCGCCGCATCGCCGGGCGGAAGTCCGTCGTCGGTTGCAGGAACAAGATCCGCCGGCACCGGAGCCGGAAGCGCTACTCGCGCGTGCGGTCGCGTTGCAGTTGGCGTCGCCGGCCGTGCCCGCACCCGCGATGCCCGCCGAAGCGCGCGGCTATGCGGAACGTGCGTTGCTCGCGCAGAGCACGCTCGCGCTCGAGATCGTGGCCACGGTGCCGGAGCTCGCGGATCTGGAGACGATCTTGCCGCTCACCTGCGTCGGAGATCCGGCGATTCGCAATGCCGCCCATGCGGTGCTCGTGAAGCTCGGGCATCCCGCGCCGCTCGCGCCGGTGTTCGATGCCACCGCGGCTCATCGGCTCGACGATACCGAGCTGATGCGCCGGATCGAAGGCACGCACGTGATCGGGCGCGATGCGCTGGTCACCGAGCTCGGGCGGCGCAAGTTGCCGGCCGCGCGGTCGGCGATCGTGGCTGCGTGTCACGGGGTGCTCGGGTCGAAGATGTTCGAGCACGACCGCCGGCTGTTGGAGGCCGCGCTGCCGATCCTCGCGCGCACGCCGGATGCCGAGGTCGGCGCGGTGGTCGATCGGATGGCACAACACCAGAACGTGGTGGTACAGAAGCTCGCGAAGAAGTGGCATCACCTCCGCCACGACGACGAGGAGATCAACTGAAGCTCGATCCCGAACGCGACTACGAGCTCGAGCTCGAGCTCGACGAACCCGACGATAGTGCGGAGCTCGTCGGCCGGCTCGCGAAACGGCTCGGCGTTGCTCCGGCGGAATTGCCGCCGCTCGAAGTGCGCAAGCGATCGATCGATGCGCGGCGCGGTCACGTCCGCTTCCATCTCGTCGTCGGCGAGGCGACGGGTGAAAAAATCGGTGGTGCAGCGTTACGCGAGACATCGGGCGAACCCGTGATCATCGTCGGCGCGGGCCCGGCGGGGCTGTTTTGCGCGTACGAGCTCGCACGGGCGGGGATCCCGGCGATCGTGTTGGACCGCGGCAAAGATGTCCGCGCGCGCCGCAAGGATCTGAAGGGCCTGACCCAACACGGGCGTGTCGATCCGGACTCGAACTACTGCTTCGGTGAAGGCGGCGCCGGTACCTACTCCGACGGCAAGCTCTACACGCGCTCGCACAAGCGCGGCGATGTTCGCGACGTGATCGAGATCCTCGCGATGTACGGGGCGCCGGAGCAGATCCTCGTCGACGCGCGGCCGCACATCGGATCGAACAAGCTGCCGAAAGTGATCACGGCGATCCGCGAAGCGCTCGCCGGCGTGGGATCGGAAGTCCGGTTCGGCGCACGCGTCACCGCCTTGATCGTCGAGAAGGGGCGTGCGGTCGGCGTTCGGCTCGGCGACGAGGAGATCCGCGGGCGCGCCGTCGTGATCGCGACCGGCCACTCGGCGCGCGACGTTCACCGCATGTTGATCGCATCGGGCGTGCGGCTCGAGGCGAAGCCGTTCGCGATGGGCGTCCGGATCGAGCATCCGCAACCGCTGATCGATCGGATCCAATACGGTCGCGTGGCCGGTCATCCAAAACTGCCGGCGGCCGCCTATCGCCTCGCGTTCACGCCGGACGATGGCCGCGGCGCGTTTTCGTTTTGCATGTGCCCGGGTGGCTGGATCGTGCCGGCGTCGACGGAGCCGGACTGTTTGGTCGTCAACGGCATGAGCCTGTCGCGGCGCGATTCGCCGTACGCGAACTCGGGCTTGGTCGTCGGCGTGTCGCTCGCGGATCTACCCGGCGACGATCCGTTGCGCGGTGTCGAGATCCAGGCGGTGCTCGAGCGCGCGGCGATGACGGCGGGTGGTGGCGAGCTGCGTGCGCCGGCGACGCGTGCGACGGACTTCGTCGCGAAGCGCGCGTCCTCGACGGTGCCGGCGACGTCGTATCAACCGGGCCTCCTCGGCACCGACATCGGCGCGGTCCTCGATGCGACCGGCATACCGCTCGCCCAACGCCTGCGCGAAGGCCTGCGCGAATTCGACAAGAAGATGCGCGGCTACCTCACCGAAGATGCGGTCCTCGTCGGTGTCGAATCGCGGACGTCGTCGCCGGTGCGAGTCCCGCGCGATGCCACGTCGCTGCAGTCGCCCGATATCGCGCGCTTGTATCCGTGTGCCGAAGGTGCCGGCTACGCCGGTGGCATCGTCAGCGCGGCTCTCGACGGAATCCGGGTCGCACGCGAGATCTGCAAGTTGGTGTGACGGGCGGCGTTCGCGGCCGATGCGATCGCGAACATGTGGAACAGCAGGCCCGGCAGGACCAGCAAGTAGCCCATGCTGACGAGGAAGAACCAGAAGATTGCTGAAATCGGGCGGCCGGCATAGAGATGCCCGGCGCCGGGAATGAACAGCGAGAGTGCGGCTGCGACGAACGGGCTGGCATCCGGTGCGCGCAACGCGGGCAGTGACGGAACCTCGCGGACGAGCGCCTTTGTCACGGTCGGCTTTGCAGGCCGGCCGATCAGCTTGTAACTAATCGCACCCTCGTCGGAGATATCCATGTGAAGGCGATCGCGAGCCGTCAGATCCGAGAGGACTGCATCGGCTTCATCGATCGTGCACGGCGCGAAGTACGCGAGCGCCGGGGCCGTGATTTCGAGCTCGGTGGTGTACGCGAGCTCGAGCAACCGTCGCTCGATCTCTTTGGGGGTCACGTTGCCACGGTAAGCACGATCGTCGCTTGTCGCACTCGCCGATCGGCTAGCTCCTGCATACAGTGGGGGCGTGGCGGACGAACCCACCGACGACAAGAAGAAGCCTCCGGGCTTTTTGGAGAAGTACGCGACGATCCTCTCGAGCACCGTGCTTGGCATCGCCGGCCTCGCAGCCACGTCGATCTGGCAGTGCCGCCAGTCCAGCAACGCCGATCGCCAGGCGCATGCGCAACAACAAGTCGCGCAAACCCAGGCCGAGAACAGCTGGAAGATCGAGCGCGCCGACGTGCTGTCGAAAAACATCGACGTGCTCGCGAAGAGCGGGCCGGATACGGTCGATCAACGCTATGGCGTGCTGCTGTCGCTGACGCGCGGCAACTTGCTCGATCCGGAATTGGCGGTGTCGTACGCGCTCGAGCTCGGCAAGGACAACGCCGATTACATGCAGTCCGTCCTCGCGAACGTGAAGGACAAGGATTGGCCGCGGCTCGCACGCGCGTTCACCGAGACCTGCGAACAGCGCTACGGCGTGTCGCCGAACGTCGACGCGTGCAACAACGACAAGCTCGCCCAACGTTCGCTCGGGTTGGAAGAGCTCGTCGCCGACGAAGGCGAGACCGCGCTGACCGGTGGTGCGGTGGGCCCGATGGAGTTGTTGAAGGACGAGCGGCCGGTGCAGACCCACGTCACGCGGATGGCCGGGTTGTTCACGCAATTGCTCGCGTCGCTGAACGAGGATCGCAAGCAAGCCGAAATCGACAAGTTCATGGCGTACTCGACGGGCGCACACGAGGTCGGTGCGATCGTGTTGATGTCCGCGCACACCGGCGAGTTCATTACCGACGAAGAGGCGAAGCAGCTCGACACGTTCAACACCACGCACGCGAAGTGGCTCGCGGACTACGTGGTCAGCGCGACCTGCGATGCGGAGTGCAAGTCGCGCGCACTCGGCGCGATGCTGTCGCGGTATGCGGAGGCGCGCGGCTCGTTCGATGCGGCGACGCGCGGGATCCTCGAATCCCCGCGCGTGCAATCGGCGCTGTCGTACACGTTCCTGCACACGCGCCTGTTGTGGTGCCAAGTCGATCCCGCGGATTCGGCGGCGATGCGCGATGCGGTGCTCGTGCCGCTCGCGACGAAGATGCTCGCGGATCCGAAGACCGACTCGCCAACGCGCGATGCGATCCTCTCGGTCGTGCTGCTGATTCCGGATCCGCCCGCGGATGACGACAAGGCGATGGCAGCTTGGAACGCGATGATCGCCGCCGTCGACAAACAAGGCGACAAGCTGTCCACGTTCAAGGTCCGGCGCGCGTTCGCGGAATCGCAGCGCAGCAATCCGCCGCCGAAGATGAAGAAGCTCAACTTCTGTACGGCACCGGCAACGACCGGATCGGGCGCCGAGCTAAAGGACTAGGCGAAGGCCGAAGCCGATCGACGCGGCCGGCAACTGCGACACGTTCGCCTGCGTGTAGACCTTCAGCTTCCACAGGTTGACCTGCACGCCGGCGAGACCGCGGAACTGGCCCGGGCTCGAGGTGTTGTTGCCGGATTCGGTGACATGCACGGTGCCGATGTTCGTGTTGTCGGAGTGCGTGGTGAGCGTGCCGGTCAGATCGGCATCGACGCTGCTCTTGCCACCGGTGATGTCGAAGCCGACGCCGGCGTAGAGCGAGACGAGCAGCGCGATTCGCATACCGGTCGTGAGCTCGATCGGAATCGTGCCGGCCGTCGACGTCAGATCGAACTTGCCGGTCGAGTTCATGTCGATCGAGTCGTTAATGCCGTCGACGGTGAAGTTCTGCGAGATCGTGTCCTTCACGCCGAACGACCACCGCGTGAACTCCACGCCGGTCGTGAGATCGATGCCGCCCCACCGGATCACGTCGGCGGACAGGCCTTTGTCCTCTTGCGGCTCGACGAGCTTCACCTGGACGTGAAAGCCGCCGGTCGCGATGTTGCCTTCGAGGCGATCCGTCGAGCCGTTCTCGTAGAAGCCGTTCGCGAACAGCGTCCACCGTGGATGGCCGGCGTCCTTCAGGTTGTAGCCGATCATCACCGACAGGTTCGCGGCCGCGCCGCCGGACGTGGGGCGTTGATCGAGCGAGAGCTCGTCGGTGCTCGAGACGCCGACCTGCGCGCCGAAGCCGAGCATGAACGAGCCGGGCAGGGACATGTAGTCGACGCCGAGCCCTCGCTGCGCGAACGACGTGGCGTCGCCGAACGAGCGCAAGAACTTGTCGACGTGCGCGGTGTCGTACGCGAGGTCGACTTGATCTTTGATGCGGCCGGCGAGGTCGGATTCGCTGATCCCGGCCTGCGCGGCGAGCGCCTGGCCTTGCGGCGACAACTGCACCGTGACGGCGGAATCCGCGTGAGCGACACCCGATAGGAGACCGCCTAGGAGACCAGTGACGATGACCGCGCGCATAGGCGCCGATCGTACACTAGTGCACGACGACGAGCGGTGGACTCCGCTTCCCTGTGACGGGCGTCAACAAGTGAGGCCCTCGCTGTGGACGCCAGCCATCGAGCTTGCTCGCGTGATGCGCGTAACTGATCGGGCACGTCGGTGCGCAGGATTTCGGCGCGTCGAACGCGGCGCGAATATCGTCGACGGTGTAGGCGAGCAGCGGCTTGCCCGGGTTGCCGACACGCGGTTGACACAAATGAACGAGGCCATGCTCGTCGACGAGGAACGTGCGAGCGCCCGCGCGACACTTCCATTCCATCGTGCCGTGCTCGAGGAGCGTCTGCGTGTAGGTGTCGTCCATGAAGCTCGGCAGGCGCGATTTGCCGAGCGCGCGGATCTGGTTGTACGCGGCCTTCGTTTCATCCGAGGGCGGGGCGAGCGCGCCGGATTCTTCGCGGACGAGCGAGATGTTCGAGTGAAACCCGAACGCGGTGACCGTGCGCGCGACCTCGAGTGCTTCTTCGGGCGGCGACGAACCGATCACGGTGTTGATGCGGACATGAAACTTCGCGTGCGCGGCGAGGAGCTTCAGCTTCGGCATCAGCGGCTTCAGTGACTTCTTCGAGACATCGTTCGGGCGCGCGTTGTCGATCGACAGCTGCATGCCGTAGAGGCCGGCCGCGTTCAGGTCGGCGATGATCTTCTTCGTGAGCAGATAGCCGTTCGTGTTGAGGAACGGGACCATGCCCTTTTCGTTCACGTACGCGACGATCGCGGCGGCGTCGGGGTGGAGCAGGGACTCGCCGCCGGTGAGCGTGACGAACACCGACTTCAGCGACGCGAGGTGATCGATGCGCTGCTTCAACTGCTCGAGCGGCACGGGCTCGCTGACCTTGTCGTATTCGAAGCAGTAGCCGCACGACAGGTTGCACCGGCGCGTGATCACGAGGTGCGTGATGAGCGGGCGATCGCGATCGATGGCCGCGACGGCGACCTTCACGGCGGTGCGAAGCGAGCGAAGCATGCGTAGCGGTTTAGCCAGCCGCGTGCCGTCGCTATGTACGTGAAAGCAGGTGGCTAGGTGTTCAAGAGCTGACGCGACGCATGCCCTCGTGAACACCTACGCGGGGTTGCCAGCCGAGGAGACGGTGGGCACGGTCGCTCTCGTAACGCAGCCGCGCGAGGGCTGATTTCATCCGGTACGACGCGATCGGCGACGGCTTGCCGAGGAGGCGAAGTGGTAGCTCGGTGAGGCGTCCGATCGCGAACACGGCGGTGCGTGGAATGTGGACGATCTTTTTGTGCCCACCGGCGGCGGCGAGAACGTCGGCTTGTGTGACGCGCGTCGGGTCGATCAGCTGAATCGTTTCGTTGGTGATCTGCCGGTCGATGCAGGCAACGATCGCGTCGACGACGTCGTCGATGTAGACGAGCGGTAATTCGAGCGAGCCGTCGCCCAACACGATCCAGCGGCCGGCAGCGTGGCGTGCGACGGCGCCGTTGATCAGTGGAATGCCGCCGCCGAAGATCTGGCCGGGGCGGAGGATGACGTGCGGAACGTTCGATGCGGTGACGAGCTTCTCGGCGGCGAGCTTCGCGCGCGTGTAATGGCCGCGTTCGTCCGCGCGAGGCTCGAGTGCGGTGGCTTCGTCGACGCGTTGCTGATCAGAGCCGGCCCAATCGATCACCGACATCGAGCTGATGTAGACGAGCTGCTTCACGCCGTGCTTCGCGCAGCTGGCTAGAACGTTGGCGGTGCCTTGAATGGTGCCGCGTTCGTGATCGGCCCAATCGCCTTTCATCGTCGCGCCGGCATGGACGACGATGTCGCAACCCGCGATCGCGCGATCGACGGCGTCGGCATCTGCGAGATCCCCGACCGCAGTCTCGACATTGGTGTGTGGAGCAGGCACGCGCCGCACGAATGCACGCACCGGATGCGCTTCCACAAGCCGATCGACAATCGCGCGCCCGAGCGAACCCGCCGCGCCAGTGACGAGAATCATGGCGATGCCTCGACGAGCACATCGCAAGTTGACGTAGTTGCGACCGTCTCCGCCCTCGAAAGGTTTCGCGCACTTCGCGATCGCAAGTTGACGTAGTTGCGACCGTCCCCACCCTCGAACAGTTTCGCGCAGTTCGCGATCGCAAGTTGACGTAGTTGCGACCGTCCCCTCATTTACCGAGCCTTTTCAGCGATTCCTCGACGCGCGCGACACGTCCCGCCCAGGTCTCGTTCTTCATCTGCGCGCTACGATCTGCGCGCGTGGTCTTGTCCGCGAGCGACGCTTCGACCGCCGCGATCCATTCATCGGCCGTGGTCGCGATCCGCGCGGCGCCCACACGCTTCACTTCCGGAACCGCCGTCGACACGACCGGCAGGCCCGCCGACAAGTACTCGCGCAGCTTCAGCGGATTCACGTACTCCATCCGCTCGTCGATCCGATACGGGATGATGCCGACGTCGAACCCTTTGCAGTACGCCGGCAACTCGTGATGCGGCTTTTGCCCGAGCAGGTGCACGTTCGGCAGCCCCGAGATCTTCGACACGTCCGTTAGCTGCTGCCCGAGCAACACGACGTGCCAATCGGGTCGCCGGCGGGCGACCTCCGCGATCAGATCGAAGTCGACCCAATCGCGCAGCGTTCCGTAGAAGCCCAACCGCGGGTGCGGAATTGCTTCGAGATCCGCCGGCACCTTCAAGCCATCCACCGCCGCCGCGAACGCCGCCCAATCCACACCGTGCGGCGATTCGAACGTGTTCGGATTCACGCGACGCTTCGCTTCGGCGAGCGCGTGATTGATCGCGAATACCGCATCGACCTTCTCGAGCAGCACCTTCTCGGCCGCCACGGTTTGCTCGCGATTCAAGTAGCCGAACATCGACCACTCGTCGACGCAGTAATACACGCTGCTCGCTTCGCCGAGCGTGCCGACGTAGTCACCGACATTCGGCAGGAACGTCCACAGCTGGAACTCTTTGATGCCGAGCCGCAGCCGCAGCATGCGGATCGTCGCGCGCAAGACCTGCCGATTGAGCGCGCGCGCCACACTGCTGTGCGGAAACGGCAGCGCGAGCGGCGTGTAGACCCAGAGGTCATTTTCGACATTGACCGGGCCCTGCGCGAATTCGCGCAGCTTGCGGACGATCTTGCCCATGTCGCGTCCGCTCGAAAGTGAAGGAGTGCGTGTCGCGATGCTGTTCAGCCACACGACGCGTCGTGATCTGGCAAGCTCACGCAAGACGTGATGATTCGAGGTCGGATCCTCGTGCCAGTCTTTCGCAAACGCGATGATCGGCGTAGCCACTTCGCCGCGAAACTTACCATCGCTGCGGTGATCGCCGCGTGTCACCACCCCGTCGATCCGGGGCCGGATCTGCAGATCGTCGGGGAGACCTTGCGGCTGCGCCCCGGCGATCCCGTGCCCGAGGCCTCGCCCTGGTTCGATGGCACCGCCGTCCACCTCACCGGTGCGCGCGGCGAAGTCCTCGGTGTGCAGGTCCTCCATCGCAAGGGCGGGGCGGCTACGCTCGTTCTTCCGAAAACCGAAGTTCATGGCTTCGACGTGAAGCGAGTGCACGTCTCGCGCCCATCGACCGCGATGTACGGCGGTGACTCGCGCGGCAAGGGCGATTATCCGGACGAGCTGATCGCGAACGACTCCCCGCAGACCGATCCGGCGTACTTCACGATCACGATCCCGAAAGATCTCGCACCCGGCACCTACACCGGTCAGCTCGCCGTCGCACAACAACAATTCCCCGTCACGCTCGACGTCGCGCCGGTGACGCTCGATCTGCCACTCGCGAGCTGGGCCGAATATCACCCGGACTCGCTCGGTGGCACGATCGAACAACCGTCCGCCGCCGAATTCGCGTGCTCGAAGATGTTTCGCGCGCACGGCATGCTGCTCGCGCCGCCGATGAACGCGGTCGCCGTGCGTGCGCGTGCCGAACAACTCGAAGGCGCGCCGTACGTGCCCGTGGATCTCGGTCGCGAGCCGGTGAAGGCCGCCGCCGAGGCGCGCACGTGGAAGGGCCTCGTGCCCGGACAAAAGCCTTTCGCGATTCCGATCGACGAGCCGAAGAAGGCGCAGCGCGATGACGTCCGCAAGATGGCCGACGCGATCCACGAGGCGAATCGCGAGATCATCTACGCGGTCACCGACGAGCCGCGCGACGAATACGGCGATTCGATCGATCTCTACATCCCGCAGACGCCGAAGCTGACCGACACCTACTTGCGCTGGACGTACAACGGCAAGTCACCCGGCGCCGGCTCGATGGTCGTCGACGCGCCGGCGCCCGGCCCGCGGACCTGGGGCTGGATCATGTGGCGCTACAAGATCGCGATCTGGTACGTGTGGGACGCGCTGTACTGGACGGATCGCTACAACCACAAGACGGAACCGCCGCGCGTGCTCGACGCCGCGAAAGACGCCGCGAGCTTCGACGACGGCGAGGACGTCGGCAACCTCGACGGTGTGCTCGCGCTACCCGGTTGCCATCCCACGCTCCGCCTCGAAGCGATGCGCCGGGGCATGCAGGATCGCGCGCTGCTCGATCTCGCGAGCACCTGCGACCTCGAGAAGACGAACGAGCTCGCGAAACGGATGATCCCGCGCGCGCTCGGCGATGCCTCGGGTTCGCCCGCGTGGCCGAGCGACGAAGCGCCGTGGGAGGCCGCGCGTCTCGAGCTGCTCAAAATAGCGTCGTGTAGTCGGTGAAGCCGGTCGCTTCACCCGCATCGATCAACGGCTGCAGCTCCGATTGATACTCCGGTAGCTCGACGAGGATGTGCGCGGCATCGAGGCCCGCGTTCGCGTACGCCGTGACATCGGACGCGCGATTGCCGATGCCCTCGTGCAACGTCATCGGTAGCGCCTGCAACGTCTGCGTTTTGTAGTCGATCGTGTCGCCACCCGGCAACGTGACGAAGCTCGTCGACAGCCGCAGCGGACCGCGCGGGAAGCCCTTGTCCGCGAGCCACTGCCGCGTGTCCGCGGTGTACTGATTGCCACGCGCGGTGACGTATACGAGTTGGAGGCCCGCGGCCTTTGCACGCACGAACGCGTCCGCCGCGCCCGGTTGCGCATCGGGTTCACCGCCGAGCGCGAGCGATTCGATGAACGCATTCTCCGACGAGGTCAACGTGCCGTCGACATCCGATGCGACGAGCTCCTGATCGTCCGGCGCGACATACGCGAGGAACGCAGCACCGGTGCGATCGCCATCGACCGAGACGAACATGTCGCGAAGGCCGAGCGGCAAGCGTTGATCCGCCGTGAGCGTCAACGCGAAGTGACCTTCGTCATCCGTGGTTGCGGTGCCGATCTTCACCCACGCGGCTTCGCGACACGCGAACACGTCGACGTCTTCATCCTCGAGCGCTTTGTCGGCGACCGAATACGCGATCCAACCTTCGATCGTTTGCGAGTCTGCACTCGCCGGCGCGATCAGATCGAAGCCGCGGTGGTGAGGATCGCCCACGTTTGCGACGACATTGCTCGTCAGATGTCGAAACTCGGTCGCAGGACCTGCATCGGGTTCACCTGCGCAAGAAACGTCCGGAACGGAACTATCTGGCGCAGAGGGGCTATCGGACTTGCCACTGCCGGTTTCCGTCGGGTCTCCGTCGACAGGAGATGCCGCATTCTGTGCGCAACCGACGAGGATCATCGCCACCGCGAATCGCATGAGAGGCGCACTCTGCATTCGATACGCCACGGCCTTTCATCTGGCTCTCATCAAAACGTGTAACCAGCGACGAGATTGCCCGCCGGAATCACTTGGTGCGCGGGCACGTCCTGCGTCGGCGGTCCCGAGTGGTCCATCTTGCCCACGCCGAGTTGCAACACCGCGGTCAGTCCTCGCCAGCCGACCCACTTCCATCCGGCATAGATGCCGATGATCCGATCGGTGCCCGTGTCGCCGCTCATCATCGCTTGCTGTTGATCCGAGACGAACGGGATCGAGACGCTGCCCCACATCCACCGAACCTCGGTGCCGAAATGAAGTCCGCGCGCCTCGCGATCGACGTAGACGTTCGCCGCCGCGCCAACCTCTGCCATGTGTCCCCACCACCATCCGCCGTAGCCGCCGATCGCTTGCAGACCGAGATGCGCAGTCGGCTGGACTTCGACATTCGCCTCGACAAATCCGATCGCGAGATACATCGGCTCGACGGCAACCGTGACGAGATGTGGATCCTGCTGCGTCTCCTCCGCGTGTGCAGGTGTTGCCGCCGCCGTTACAGTGATCAGTGCGAGTCGCGCGAGTGTCATGCGCGGCCGCTTTCCACGATCTACGCCAAACGCGATTGCGCGGAGTTATCTCGCTTGGCGTGAATGCGCGGTCACTTCACGCGGCTCTCATGTGTGAACGCGCTATTGCGGTTGAGGCGAGAACACGTCGAGTGTCAGCGGATCGACAACCGCGCCGACGACTTGAATGAAGCCCATGCCGCCGCCACCACCGCCGTCGCCGGCCGTACCTGCTGCACCCTTGCCGTCGAGCGTCGCGCTGCCACCGAGATACGAATCGCCATCTCCGCCGTGCCCGCCGTTGCCACCCGGCGCACCGCCGGAGCCACCTTCGTCGTACGTGACCGCAGCGCTGCCGGCCTTGCCGACACCCGAGGTGATGCCACCGCCACCGCCACCACCACCACCGTTCGCGAAGATCTGTGCGGTCGCTTCTTCGACGAGGAGCATCGGCGTGTAGAACATGATCATGCCGCCGGCCCCGCCGCCGTAGCCGCCGTTCCCGACGTCTCCGCCACTACCACCACCGCCGTTCGCATCGATCGTTCCAAGCACGCTGATCGACGTCTTCGCGATCAACGCGACCGCGCCGCCGCCGTGACCGATGACGCCGCCGTTCGTCAGATCTTTCGGCACGCCACCCGGGCAACCACCGCGCAGGCTCGTCGGCGTGATCGCCGCGCTCGAGCGACCGTCGGTCGGATCTGGACCACCGTTGCCACCGACGGTTCCGAACGATCCGCCGAATCCACCACCGTGAGTCTTCGACGGATTTTGGCCGGAACAGCCACCGGCCGTCGGATCGCCACCCGCGCCGATCGTGCCGGCACTCGACACGCTGATCTCGCCGCCCGCTTCGACATCGAGCGTGTCGCGCGCGACGATGATCAGCGGCTTGCCTCCGGTCGCGATGAACGTGCCGGTGAACGAAACCTTGATGCCGCCGAGCACGCAGATCGTGTTGTCGGCGGGAACGGTGTCGAGGCACGTTCCGGTGCTGGTGTTGAACTGGCCGTTGCTCGGCGCGAAGTCGCTACCCAGCGCATCCCGCAAGCACAGCATTCCGGAACCGTACGAGAAGCACTCTCCCGAGCCCGATCCCGATCCCGATCCCGATCCGGATCCGGATCCCGATCCGGACCCCGAATCCGTGCCACCACCGCCATCCGTGAGCGTGGCACCCGGCGAGAACGAACACGCCGCGAATGCGAGCGCGAGCGCTTGCCGCATTACTGGACGAGCACCGTTCCGACGACCTTCGACGAGCCGACCTGTTCGATCGACTTGCGAAGGTCACGTGCCGTCGAGCGGCGCGCTTGCACCGCGAGCAGCACGGCATCGGCCGCATCGCTCATGAGATTTACGTCGGCCGAGCCGAGTACCGGAGGCGCATCGATCACGATGTGCTCGTACGCCATCCGCAAGCGCTCCATCGCGATCGCGAACGCCGGTGCATCGAGCACCTGGGTCTTCTCCACGCGCGGCGAGACCGCGGCCACGTGCAACCACAGCTGCGGAATCTCGACGAGGCTCCACGGCAACATCGGTTGCGTGCGGTGCGAGGCGAGCTGCTCGGCGAAGCACCACGGCGGCACGAGCCGGAACACGTTCGCGATCTGCGGGCGGCGCAAGTGCGCGTCGCACAGCAGCACCTTCGCGCGACCGCACTCCGCGAGCGCGAGCGCGAGGTTGAGCGCGGTGGTGGTCTTGCCATCACCGGTCAACGGCGACGACACCACGATGACTTGTGGCCGCCCGAGCTCGAGCAGGTGGTGGCGAAGCACGCGGAACGAGGCCGAGCGCTCGCTATCCGGATCCGTGACGAGCGCGAGCCGCGCATCGATCGGTTCTTCCGGCGGGAGATGGTGCTGGGTCAGCCCGATCTCCGGCGGCGGACCGGCGGGGCCTTGCTGCTTCTGCAGCGGAGGCTGCATCGCCGTCTGGGCGACCGTGGCGCGCGTGAACGCGATCGTGTGCGGGTTCGCGACCGTAGCCGCTTCGATCATCTTCGCGCCCGAAATCGTGCCTCCGCCCACCGGCTGATCGACGCGCGTGTCGCCCGGATCCTCGAGCGCGACCATCGGTTGCGTGACCAACGGAAGCGGCGCACGCCCGCCACTCGGGGGCTCGCCATAACGGCCAGTTCGCTTCGGGTCGCTCACGCTGCCTTCTTCTTGTGGTGCTGGACGATGGCGATCGGGGGAATCACGGCAAGGACAGGGATATCGAGCGCATCGATATCATCACGACGATATAGCCGGTCGTCGAGGATTGCGAGGCCGATCGCGATCGTCGCGCCCAGGGCCACGAACAACACCATGCCGGCGAGCAGGAATACGGTCTTACCGGGGCCGCTCGGGCGCACCGGCTTGAACGCCGGATCGACCACCGAGAGGCGCCCACCGGCTTCGGCCGACTTCTGGCTCGCATCGATCTGCGCGCGGAACACCGAATCCGCCAGGGATCCGACGCGCTCCCGCTGTTCGTCGTGCGCGCGCTTCAGCTCCGCATACTTGGTCTCCAGGTCGACGACCCAGTTCGCGCTGGTCGTGGGATCTGCCGCGGCCGAGCCCGACCCGGTGCCCGAGCCCGTCTTCGGCGCCGCCGCACCGTTGCGCTGTTCGTCGGCGATCTGACCTTCGATCTGCTGGAGCTCCTTCTGGAGCTTCGACCGATCCGCGGGCGTGGCCGGCGGCAGCGGCGTGTTGTCATCCGGTGGAACCGCGGCCTGCGCGTGCCGCAACTTTTGCTGCGCCGCCGCGACGCGTTCCTGCGCCTTGATCACGGCCGGGTGCTTGTCCGTGAACTTGCCGAGCGCGTCCTCGAGCTCCTTGTTCGCCGACGTCAGCTCGCGCTGCGCGTCTGCGACCTGCGCGTCCGCTGCGAGGCGCTCCGGCGACGGCGCCGACTTGATCGGCTGCACCGGTTGATCCGGCGGTGCATCGAGGCGCGCTTGAATGCGTTGGCGTTGGCGCTCGAGCGCGTAGAGCTTCGGGTTGCCGGAATTGACCGGCGCGGTCTTCGAGCTGTTGCGAATCGCGCGAATGCCGGCGCCCTCGGCGCTGATCTGGTCCTGCGCGAATTCGGGATGCTTCGCGAGGAACTCGACGAGCGCTTGTTCGCGCTTGCGCAGCTCCAGCGAGGCTTCTTCCTTCTGCTGGGTGACGAACTGGACCGTCATCTGCGCCTGCTCGTTGCGCAGCGACTCGTCCTTTTCCTGGAGCATCTTCGTCAGCTTTTCGGTCACCGCCTTCGCGCGGTCCGGATCGCCATCGCCGTACGTGATGCGGAAGTTGTTACCGCCGCGGACCTCGAACCGAACCGCGGTGCGGAGCTTGTCGATCGCGAGATCCGGATCCGTGCCCGGATACGGATCGAGCTTCGGATCGTTCACGATCTGCGCGAGCTGCTGGCGGGCGAGCAAGAGCTCGCGGAACCGATCGCCGAGGTTGCGTTGGACTTCTTCCTGGCGACCGTTCGTGAGGATGCTCGACTGGATCCGCTCCTGATAGAACAGCACGGACCACGACTCGAACCGCTTGCCGCGGGTCAACGCGAAGCCGAGTGACAAGGCGCCACCCACGACGCCGAACACGGCAATCAGCCACCAATATCGGACGGCTTTACGGCCCAGGTCGACGAGCCGTTGGAGCCGATCGCGAGGGGTTATCGGTGCGAGCGCCATTTCGAGAACGATGGTACACGAGCAAACGCTGCGCCACGCTTTGCGCCACGGTCCTCTAGCGATCCGACCGTGTCGCCTGGGAATCCGGGCAGATGGCCCAACACGTGGAGTCCCAGGCGCTCGATATCATCGGTGTCGTGGACGCGGGAATCGAACGCGCCGAACAGCATCGACGTGCCCACGAGCGCAGCGAGCGCCACGACCACGGCGATCATGATCACGATGAACTCGCGGTTCGGTGGGAGCTGGCCGCGATGCTCGTCCACGATCGAGATATTGAGGTCGAGGCCGGCCGCGGTGATCCGGTCCGCGAGTGCGTCCTTACTGTTCGCGACGTCGTGAATCGTCCGTTGCGCGGACGTGCGTTCGGCCGCGAGGTTCGCGATATCGAGCTTGAGCTGCTGCGTCCGCTCGGCGCGGTTGTTGTCCTGCGCGTCGTGTAACGCGAGCTGCTTTTCGCTGATCTCGCGATCGATCTCTTCGATCCGGTTCGCCGCGTGATCGCGCATGCCCTCGACGTTCTTCGCGAGTGCGGTCGTCACGGCGAGGCGCTGGTCGTGCGCGGTCTCGATCACGATATCGCCGAGGTCGCGGGCGAGCTCGTACGCCTTGTCGGGACTGCTATCGGTGACGGTGATGCCGATGCGCGCGCTGCGATCGGCTTCGTCGACGCCGTTCGCGAACTGGTTCTTCCAGATATCGATCTCGAAGTTCTCGCGAAACTCCGTGATCGCGAACTGCATGCCCTGGAGCTTGCGAGCGGGAAACAGGTTGCGCTGTTCGATCAGCTTCGCGAGCTTGTTGTCGGGGAGCAGCACGTTCTGGACGTACTCGCGCAATTCCTCGACGGGGAGGGCGGTGTCGTTCGCCATCGAGCCTTCGCTCAGTGCGAGCACGACTTCGCCCTCGACGCGCTGGGGGAGCGTCGCGATCTTGTAAGTCACGAGCGCGGTCAGCACGATCGACGTGAGGATCACGGGGAGCGGGCGCGCGCGGGTGCGGCGGCGGATGCGCTGGACCTCGACGACCATGCCGAGTCGCGTGGACTCCTCGGTGTCGAACCAGTCGGATTCCACTTCGCGGCGCACAGCATATCGAACGTAGCACGTGGTCCTAGTCTTAGTCTTAGACCTGGACTTCGTCCCCAGACCTTAGCGAATCATCTTGGAGAGCTGTTTCACGATGACTTCGACGAGCGCCGACAACTCGGTCCAGCTCTGCTTGTCGATCAGTCGGCGAGCCAGAAGCACGTCGAGCGAACCTGCACATTCCATCGCTTCGCCGCGCGCGATCTTGTAGTGCTTCATGCAATCGGCTTCTGGTCAGAAACTTCACGGCATTCTGATACACGTCGAGGCGCTGGAAGTTCAGCATGCCGTTGGTTTCGGCCGCCCGCGACGACGGTTGTGTACGGTCTGGGGACGAGGTCCAGGTCTAGGACTAGGACGACGACGAGGGCTTACGCGCTCACGCGTGACTCACGGTGAGGCACCTAGCATCAGCAACGCGTTCCGGACGATGGTGGAGCTTGGGGGAAACGCATGAAGCACGTGTGTCTACTGACGCTCGTCGTGGTTAGCCGTCTCGCATACGCCGACGATCCGCCGGCTCCAGCTCCGGATCCGCAACCCGCACCTGCACCCGAACCGGCACCGCAGCCGGCGATCCAACCGTACGTGCCGACGACGGCGCAGACGTTTGGCGATCCGAACGCACCGAACGCGTTGACCCAACAGGCACCGCCGCCCGACGCGAGCAAATCGAAGGAGCCGAAAGCCGGCGATTGGGATGCCGGTGGCCAACTGAAGTTTCCGAGCGGCCCCGACGGCGACGGCAAGTTCGCGACCTACAACTGGATCGACGTCGATCTGAAGGGCACGTACTACCTCGCGCCGACCGTGACCGCGAACCTGATCGCGCCGGTCGCGATCATCCATCCCGATCAGCTGATGGACGGCACCGAGCCGAAGATGTTCGGCGGGTTTCGCGCGAACCTCGAGGCGACGCTACCGAGGCTGCCGAAGATGCCCGGCATGAACCCGGATAGCCTGAAGCTCGGCCTCGGCCTCACGTTCGGTTACATGCATGACGGCGCGATGCTGCTCTCGGACAAGGACTTCCCGCTGTTCGTCGGCAACTTCCATCCCGGCTTCAAGGGCGAGCTGCTGATGAAGCTGAAGCTCTCGAGCCTCGTCGATTTCTCGCTCGTGCCCGCATGGGTCTATCAGGGTGGCGAGATGGAATCGCACGCCGCGATCCAGGTGCCGATGTCGCTGATCCTGAAGCTCGCGGATGTCGTGCAAGTCGCCGCCGACACCGGCGTGTTTACCGGCGACCAATATCACCTGAGCGGTGATGCGGGCGGCCGGATCTATCTCGGCGGATCGTTGACGCTGAAGATCTGGAAGCTGCAGGCGCATGCCGGCATGGGCGTCGCGTCGCTGCTGACCGGCGGGTTGTATCCGTCGATCGGCGATTCGGTGTACGTCGACCTGAACGTCAAGTACGTGCGTTAGCCAGGATCTGGTACAGCGCCGCCGCACTCGCGGCCCAGCCACCACGCGCGCCGAGCTTCGCGACTTCGACGGGATCGTAGGCGCGAGGCAGCTCGCAGATCAGCGCATCCGCGAGCGCACCCGGATCTTTCGGCGGCACCAAGGCCCCGAGCGTCGATGAATTCACGACATCCGGTGTGCCACCGACGCGCGTCGCGACGATCCGCCGCCCACTCGCGAGCGCCTCGAGCGCCACGTTCGGCGTGCCTTCCATGTGCGACGGCAAAACGAGCACATCGCAGGCCGCGAGCCACTGCGGAATCTGATCGTGTTTCAGCGGCCCGAGAAAGCGCGCGCGCTCGCCGGCGTGCTGCTTCATGTCGTCCGCGAGCGGCCCACCACCGACGACGGCGAGCTCCGCGTGCGGCAGATGCCGCGTGACTTGCGGCCACGCACGCGCGAGCTCGGCGACGCCTTTCTCGGGCTTGAGATTGCCGACGTACAGCGCGAGTTGCGCACTCGCCGGGATCCCGAGCGCCGCACGCGCCGCCGCTCGATCGCCCGGCCGAAACAGATCGCTATCGACGCCGTTCATCACGACCGAGACGCGCGTGACGCCGAGCTGCTTCACCTCGTCCGCGAGCGCCTTCGACACCGCGACGACATGCGCGGCTTGCGGCAACGCCCACTGCAACAGCCGGCGTGGACCCGGCAGCTGTGCGTTCTGGTTGATATCGGAGCCGTGAAGCTTGATCACCGCCGGCACGCCCAACAGCTTCGCCGCGATCACGGCCGCGAACCCATCGGGATACGCCCACGACCCCAGCACCACGTCGACGTTCCCTCGATACTTCACGAGCGCGGGCGCGAGCGACGCCGCATAGAGCGGTCCCCACGTCACGTGCGCGAGCCGCGGGACGAACAACGTTCGCGGGTGTTTCACCGGAATGCCGGCGATCGTCTCCGCGGCCGGAACATCCGCGAGCTTGCCCGCGCTCGACCACTTCTTGATCAGGCCCGCGCCTGGAAACCACGGGATCGTGGCCAGCACTTCGAGGTCACAATGCTCGCGCAGTGCCGCGAACTGTTGCCGGTTGAACGGCGCCGACAGAGGCTCGAGCGCGTTCGGAAAAATTTTCGTGATCGCTAGAACACGCACTACAGGTTGAAGACTTTATCCATCCGCAACAGCTTGAAGATGGCGAGCGGCTGATCGCGCGTGCCCGTCATCGTGACGTTGCCGCCGCCACCGCGGACACCTTTGTAGAGCTTGACGAGCGCGGCGACGCCGGAGCTATCGATGAGGTCGAGTCCCGATAGATCCACGACGACCTTCTTGTCCTTCGCCGTGATGATCTTGTCGATCTCCTCGGCGAGTTGAGGCGCGGTGTTTATATCGAGACTTCCGCGCACGACGACCGTGGTCTCGTGGTCGGTGCGCGTGATGTCATACGGGTTAGGCACTCAGTTTCTCCGGCATGCGTTTGACGAGACGCCACAAGTTCGGCGGCCCCGGCTCGTACGTAACTTCATCGAGCATGGTCTTCGCGATGTGAATTCCCATGCCGCCTTCAGGCAACGATTCGTCGTCAAGCTCTTCGGGAAGTGGCTCGACGTTATCCATGTCGAACGACTTTCCGTGGTCCTTGAGCTCGATTAACAGTTCGCCATCTTTCGGCGTGATCGCCAATTCGATCGTCCCGTTGCCACGCCGCTGGTAGGCATGGATGGCGATGTTGTTAAAGATCTCCGCGAACGCCGACACGACCGCGGTATCGAACGGATCGCGAACGTCGTTCGATAACAAGTCATTGGGATCGCGGCGGTCTGACTGCGACACCAGTCTTGCGGCTTCCGCGACGACACGCACCGCGATCGCTCGATAGACGAGCGTGCCCGGTACGGTCAGACGGATCGGCGCCATCTCTGGAGGACCATACCAGCACCATGGTAGGGTCAACCATGCTGCGAAGCGTTCGAATCGCTAAACGAGCGATCGATGTCGTTGGAGCAGCGGTCGGGCTGGCGCTCACGGCCCCTCTCATGCCGGTCATCGCGGCGGCGATCTACGTGGAATCACCGGGTCCGGTGCTGTTCCGCCAGCGCCGTGCGGGATCGTTGAAGCAGGTCAGCTCCGAGAACGGGCACAAGAAGCTCACGTTCGACGAGTTCGAGATGCACAAGTTCCGCACGATGATTCCCGATGCCGAGCGGAAGACCGGCGTCGTCGTCGCGGGTGCGGACGATCCGCGGATCACGCGCGTCGGCAAGTTCCTCCGCAAGTCGCGGTTGGACGAGCTCCCGCAATTCTGGGACGTGCTGCGCGGCAAGATGAGTCTCGTCGGCCCGCGCCCCGAACGGCCGGAGCTGCTCGAGAATCTCAGCTACGCGATTCCGCTGTTCGAAGAGCGCATGCGCGACGTGAAGCCGGGCATCACCGGGCTCGCACAGATCTCGCTCGGCTACACCGGCTCGATTCCGGAAGGCTCCGAAATCGGCAAGCTCGCGTCGACGCTGCAGAACCCCTTCCAGCTCGAAGAGACCAAGGGCTCGCTCGCCGACGACATGCGGATCAAGCTGCTGTTCGATCTCGCTTACACCGCATCGCTCGAGCGCTTCGATACGTTCCTGCGCACCGAGCTCGGCATCATCTTCAAGACGCCGCTCGTGATGTTGCGTATGACGCAGGGTCGGTAGCTGCCGCTTGGACGGCGCTGACGAGCGTGGCATTCGCCGTCGGTAACGCGCGCGGATCGTGATGGCGCTCGCACGCTTCGGCGAGCTCGGCCGGTAGCGCCCAGATGCCGAGGAGGTGCGCGCCGACCGCTTGATGCGTGACGCCGAGCAATTCCTTTTCGACCTCGTGGAGCGGTGAACCCGATCGCGCGCACGCGTCGAGGACGGCGTGATAGGCGTCGTCGAGCTCGTGCGCGAGGACGAGGCGGCCGATGTCATGGAGCAGGCCCGCGGTGTACGCCTCCTCGGCGCGCGCGGGATCCGCACACGCCCGGCGCGCGTGGTTCGCGGCCTCGACGGCTTCGCGTTGCAGTTGATCGATCAGCTTCGCCGCCATGCCGGTCGGTTCACTGACCATCTCCGACTCCGCGAGCGTCCGCATGATGTCCGAACCGAGCATCGCGATCGCCGCGGGGATCGAGCTCGTCGCGGCATCGCCGGCGCGAAAGTGCGCGGTGTTCGCGATCTGGAGCACCTTCGCGGCGAGCGCCATGTCGCGCTTGCAGATCGGAGCGAGGTCTTCCGGCTCGACGAGTGGATCCGCGACCGCGCGACGCAGCTCCGGCGAGCACGCCCGGATGCGACGGCAGACACGGTAGACCGCCGACGAGCCCGACGATCGTCTTGTCGTTCGGCAGCTTCGCCTCGCTACCGCAGCGCTCGATCGTGCCGCGCAGCGTCTTCGCATCGCACGGCTTCGAGAGGAATTGATGGACGAGTGGCAGTGCGGCGAGCACGGTCGCCGATTCGGCATAGCCCGACAGGATGATCCGGATCGTGTGCGGCGACTTCTGCTTCACCGCTTCGAGCACGTCGAGGCCGTCGATCTGCGGCATCCGCATGTCGGTGATCACGATATCGAACGAGCGTTCTTCGAGTTGCTTCAACGCTTCTGCACCACCGAGCGCGAACACGAGCTCCCACCGGTGACGATCACGACGCATCAGATTCGAGAGTGCTGCCAGAACTGCGGGTTCGTCATCGACGAACATGATCGACTTCATGCTGCCCTTGCTTTGCTTGCCGACGCGATCGGCAACTTGATCGTGAACGTGGAACCTTTGCCAACTTCGCTCTCGAAATCGAGCGTGCCGCCGAAGCGCGTGATCACGGCACGCGACACGGCGAGACCTTGCCCCGAGCCTTTGCCGGGTTCGTGCGTCGTGAAGAACGGTTCGAAGATGAGGTGACGGATCTCGGGGCGGATACCCGCTCCGGTATCGGTGATCGCGATCGCGATGCGTTCGCCCTCGCGACGCGTGGTGATCGCGATCGTGCCGCGGCGCTTGGTCTCGCTGATCGAGTGCGCGGCATTCGTGATGAGGTTCTCGAGCACGCGCCGGATCTCGTTGCGGACGCCGACGACGCGCGGTTGATCGCGTAGATCGGTGGTGACCTCGCAGATCGCATCGAATTCGTCGCGCGCCGCAGGGATCGCATCGCCGAGCACGTCGGTCAGCTCGACCGAGGCGTTGCGCGCCTGCGCGCTCGACTCCGGTAACGCGAGGTCGCGCAGCGAGCTGACGATCGACGAGATCCGATTCAGGCCTTCGACCGCGCGATCGAGCGCGACCGGGATGTTCGTGCGGTGATAGTCGAAGTCCGCGGTGTCGTCGGCGAGCAGTTGCGCGAACACCTCGGGGTGGCGCTGGATCGCGGTATCGATCTGGTTGATCGCCTCGCGCACGAACTGGAGCGAATCCAGCGTGAACTGCGCGGGCGTATTGATCTCGTGAGCAACGCCCGCCGCGAGCCGGCCGATCGATTCGAGACGCGAGGCCTCGCGGCGTTCGGCTTCCTGGCGCGTCTGCTTCGTCGCGTCGATCGTGATGCCGTGAACCACGCCGTTCGCTTGGCGATCGCCGAGCAACGTGCGGACGTTCACGACCGCGCCGTCCTTGCGGATCATCCGGTATTCGATCCGGCCGGTCGTCGAGCCTTCGGCGTACGCGCGGACGGCGGTGCGAACGCGCATCCGATCGTCGGGATGGATCTGATCGCGCATCCACTCGCGCTGGATCTGTTGGGTCGCATCGCCGAGCAGGCGTTGAACTTGCGGCGCGAGATACCGGGTCTCGTCGCGCTTCACTTCGTATTCGAACGCGACGGCATCGATACCTTCGACGAGCGTCTGGTACCCGCGTATGCGCGTGGTGCGAACCGCCATCACGACCGCGACCAGCGCGATCAGGAGGCAAAGAGCGAAGATGACCACGCCCTAGAGGTCGGCCAGTTAGCCGAATCTTTAGGTGTAGGCCTATTCCATACGAGCGCCGGGCGGACGCACGTAATGATGCCGAACTGCTACGAAAGCCGTGTCTTTGAGCGTCGGCGGGTCGATCAAGGTCTCACGCGCGTCGATCCGTACGGGATCCGGCGTCGCGAGCACACCTTGCTTCTGGACCCGCCCCAAACGATTCGCGAGTGCGGTGAATGGCCCGCGATCGGGCTTGGTCCAGCCGCTGATGGCTCCGGAGCCGCCGAATCCGATCACGGCGCTCGCAACCTTGTCGGCGACACCTTGTGGGATCTTGGTGTCGATTTGAACGAATCCGGGATTCGGTACCGCACCGGTATCGAACACCTTCGTCAGGCCCTTCACCGCCGCGACGGGAGCGAACACGGCCTGTGCGGTCTTGTACGACGACACGTCGGCGATCGCGCCGGTGAGATCTTTCTCGCCGACCCGCGCGCCGAAGAACTGCGCGTCGACCTCGGACTCGAGCATCGCGTTGTCGACGAAGCCGGCGTCGTTGCAACCGGTCGCGACGAACGCGAGCTTCTTGCCCTTCAACGACTGCATCGTGTCGCCGGAGCTCGAGAACAACGCCCACGGCCGCGACGTGCCGCCGATGTTCGCGTTCGCGAGCAGCTTCCACGACATGTTCGTGGCGTAGCAGGGGCCGTCGACGATCGCGAAGTCGACATCGGTCTTCATCGCGCCGATCGTCGAGAACGATTGCGCCTCGGTCTTGATGCCGGTGGCTTGCTCGATCGCCTTCGCGAGCGATTGCGCGTACGCGAGGCGCGCTTGCGCGGTGCCGAACTCGACGGTAGGCGCGTAGATGCCGATCCGGAGCTTGCTCGGTTGCGCGCTCGCAGTAGCAGCGAGAGCGGCGACGAGGAGTAGGGATTTAGTAGCCATAAATCCTCTTCTTCGCGGAGATCCAGCGATCGAGCTGTGGTGTCTGCACGCCCTTCGCACGCGCGCGATTCCACGCGTCGTACGCTTCTTTCGGCTTGCCGATCATGTCGTAGACGATGCCGAGATCGACGAGCGACTCCGGCGGATTGCCCTGCAACGCTTCGAGCTCGTCGAGCTTGTCCTTGCCGAGGTTCATCGCCGCGTGATCCATCTGCAGCCGGCGCTTCTGATCGGCGGTTGCGGTCTTGTCGGCGGTGGCGATCGCCTTCGAGGCGTTCCCCGGATTGCCGGCGCGCCATTCGTCGACGGCGACCATCTCCCAACAGCTCGCGACGAGCTCGCGAATCTTGCCGCCGACATCCGCCTCGAGCTTCGCGAGATCGCCGCATGCGGCGGCGCGCTGTTGGCCGGTCGAGTTGCGATAGTTCGAATACGCCGTGAAGAACTGCACGCCGACCTTCGCGTACGCGCCCTTCAAATACGCCGACGGATTGCCCTTCGCCGCGAGGTTCTTGAACACGCGCGCGGCATCGCCACTGCGACCGGCATCGTTGAGCGCGACCGCATACGAGAAGTCGAACGCGAGCGGCTCGGATCCCTTCAGGACAGAGGGGTCACGCGTGGCGCGTTCGAAGTCGTTGACCGCATCCGTGCCTTTGCCTTCACGCAGCAGCTTCCAACCACGGCGATACAACGCGAGTGCGAGGTTGCGCTTGGCCGCCGGCGCGACGTCCGGATCTTGACCGGCGACTTGCACGGCTTGATCGAGCTTGTCGATCGCGCCCTGCAGATCGTTGTCCCACAGGAGGGGCGCCCACTCGACGTAGATCTCCGCGAGCGAGGCCTGCGCGTTTGCCTTCTTCGCTTCTTTTTCGGCGGCGGCGTACGCGTTCGAGGCCTGCTTCGGATCCGGCCGCGACGCACACAGATAGCTGCGCGCGAGCAGGCGACCGGTCAGCACGGCGTCGCTGCCGCGCACCTCGCGGAGCTTGATCAGCTGGCGTTGCGCGCTATCGCAATCGTTGCGATCGATCGCGAGCACCGCGCTATTCGTGAGGGTCGAAATCGATCCCGGATCGATCGCGAGTGCTTGGTTCAGCAGCTCTTGCGCCGCTTTCGGATCCTTCGTGCCGACTTCGAACGCCTGCTCGTTGATCGTGGCGATCAGCTCGCGCTGGATCGTGATGTCTTTCGGTTTCAGCTCCTGCGCCGATTCGAACCGCTGCCGCGCCTCGCGCAGCTTGTGCTGGTTGAACAGCGACTTGCCGGCGAGCGCGTAGACCTGCGCTTTCTGCTCGGGCGATGCCTTCGCGAGCTCCGGCAACGTCATGACCTTGTCGGTCAGCGCGGTCGCCTTCGGATCCTGCTTCGCTTCGAGGTACGCGTTGCCGAGCTCGGTCGCGAGCTCGAGGCTCGTCGGATTCGCCTGCCACGCGGTCGACAGCTTCTCGACGGCGAGGTTGATGTTGTTCGCGCCCGGCAGCCGGCGATAGGTCTTGCCCATGCGGATCGAGAGCTGGACCTGCTCGCGCGCTTGGTTCGGCCGCAGCTGCTTGTCGGCGCGGTTGTAGTTCTCGAGCGCGTTTTGGAAATCGCCGTCGGCGAAGAACGTGTCGCCGATCAGCATGAGGCCGCGCGCTTCGTTCTTGCGCACGTTCAAGAACTGGTTCGCGGCAGCGCGCGCCTTCTTGGTCTGGCGATTCGCGAGGTACGCGGTCGCGAGGTTGAAGTAGACCGACCCGGTGCCGTCGACGGCCTTCGTGTTCGCGATGATCCTCTCGCACACGGTGACCGCTTGGTCCCACTTGCGCAGGCCGGTGTACGCGGCGCACAGCCCGTTATCGGCGTTGACCTGCGCGTTCGGCTTCTTGCCGAGCTTGCGCTGGACGTAATCGAACTGATCGGCGGCCTTCGAGTAGAGCTGCTGGGCACGCTCTTCATCGCCATCGCCGAGCACGGCGCGCGCGTTCGAGAGATATGCGAAGCCGAGTTGGATGCGCGGCAGCACGTCGCCACCCTCGAGCTCCGGCGGACGATGCGCGAGGTAGCCTTCGAACGCGGCCGCGGTCTTCACCGGATCTTTCGACGCGTAGTACTCGCCGATGATCTTCTGGTTCGAGAACGCCTGCGGGCGCGCGCGGACGACTTGTTCGGCGATCGCGATCGCTTGATCGCGGGCACCGTTCGAATAGAGCAGGAGCGCTTCCTGCTCCTCGATCTCCGGCGCGTTCGGATAGCGTTGCTTCGCACGGGCGATGAACTCGAGCCCGCCTTTTTGATCCTTCAAGATGATGAAGATCGCGGCGCGCTTGCCGTACGCGTCGGCGCTGACCTGGCCGGGTGCCTTCGCGATCGCGCGATCGTAGGCCGTGGCGGCGCGCTTCCAATCGCCGTCTTCGAAGTACTTGTCGCCGTCGCGCAGATCGTCTTCGGCTTCGGCGTGGGCCGTTTTCTCGACGAGCGAGAACACCGGGGCAGAGAGTAGGGCGACTGCGAGCAGTAGACGCTTCAATGCATCCTCCCCACGACCATGGTGATGTCGTCTTTGCGAGCGGTCTCGCCGAAGTAAGCATTCGCATCGGCGACGATCGCGTCGCGCATCTCGCCGGCATCGAGGGCGGCCGCCTTGCGGACCGACGCGCGGAACCGCTTCTCGCCGTATTCCTCGCCGGTTTCGTTCTCGCACTCGACGATGCCGTCCGTGTACCAGACCAGGACATCGCCCATCGCGAGCTCGGTCGTCTTCGACTCGTAGCGCGACGACGGATCATCGCCGAGGCGATTGCCGCGGATCATCAGCGAGCCGAACTCGCCCTTACCTTCGCCGCCCTGGCGATAGAGGTACGGGAAGTTGTGGCCGGCGTTCGCGTACGTGATCGTGCGCGCCTTCGTATCGACGATCGACGCGAAGCACGTCATCACGAACCGGCGCTGCGCGGACTCGAAGATCGCGTGATTCATCAGCTCGAGCAGGCGCGTCACCGTGACTTCATCTTGATGGACGTAGCGCGCGACGTCACAAGCCGACTTCGCCGCGGCGGTGATCATCGCCGACGGGATGCCGTGACCGGTGACATCGCCGATCACGAGCAGGATCTTGCCGCCCGAGAGCTCCGCCCACGTCCACCAGTCGCCGCCGGTTTGTGCGGCCGGCTGATAGAACCCGGCGAACGTCAGGGTCGACTTCTTGACCGGCGCATCCGACGGAACGAGCTGGTCTTGGATCGCTTTGGCAACCTCGAGCTCCGCCTCGATCTTCGCCTTCTCCGCGGTTTGCTGGAGGAGGATCGCGATCTGATCCGCCATGAAGTTAAAGTTCTCGGCGAGGAGGCCGATCTCGTCGGAGCCGGTCACGGCGACGCGGGCATCGAGATCGCCGCGCGCGATCTGGTCGGCCTTCCACGCGAGCTGGCGGATCGGCCGGCTGATCGATAGACCCTGGAAGATCGCGAGCACGGTGCCGATCAGGGCGAACAACGCACCGACGGCGCCGGTGTAGAGCGCGGCCTTGCGGACGGCCTCGGCGCGGTCGGCGGCGGCATCCGACGCGAACGACGAGATCGGTGTCAGGTCGTAGCCGAGCACCACGTAGCCTTGGCGGCGGTCGTTCTGGGGTTCGGCGGGAACGGCGGCCGCGGCGGTGGGGGCTTCGCCCGAGAAGATCGGTAGTGCGAGCACGCGGTAGGTCGGCGCGTCCGGCGGCGTGATGAAGTTGACGAGTGGATCGCCGCCCTTCTTCCAGGTGTCGAGCGCGGTCTTCCACGACGTCGCTTGGAAGTCGCCGAACTTCGCCGACATCGGCTCGTGGTTGCCCTTCTCGCATTCCATCGCCGCTTTTTCGATGCAGCTGACGATCACGTTCTGGTTGAGATCGAGGATGACGGCCATGCGCAGGCCGTAGTCGACGCGGCCTTGCTTGTCGGTGCGGTTGTCGCGCGAGACCGCGTTCCGCACGAGGAGATCGATCTCCTCGTCGTGCTTGTCGATCAAGAACGGCGTGAGTGCGCCGGCGATCTGCTGCGTGCCGGCGATACCGAGCTGTTCGCGGCCGAGCTGAAACGTGTCGATCCGGGAGCCCGTCGATTGATCGAACGCGCGCCGAATGTTCACGACGTTGAGAAATCCTGAACCGACAACCGTGACCACGATCAACAACGTCGTGGTCAAGATCATCTTGACCGAGATGCTCGGCCCACCCCTCTTGGCCATGTCGACGGCAATTATGTCATGTCGCTGAGGTTTGGTATGATTTCTTGCGGATGGAAGCGCCTGCGCTCAACCAGTTCCTGGCCGAGTTCAAGCGGGTCTCGAACGCGATCGTCGATAGCTACTTCGTGATCGACACGGAGCGTCGAATCGTCGACTTCAATCGCGCCTTCTTTGCCCTCCTACCTCGCGCCGTGGCTCGAGGGCTAAAAGGCAAGCACTGTTACGAAGTGCTCGAGCTCAACATCTGCGCGAACGAGTGCATCGCGCAGCAGTGCTGGGCGGATAATCGCCACGTCCGCCTCGACGAGATTTCGGGAAACGTCGCAGGCGAGGCCCAGAAATTGCGCTTCATCTTGTCGGCGGTGCCGATCACGGATGAGGCCGGCAATCACGTCGGCGCGCTCGAGATCCAGCGCAACGTCACCGACGAAGCGGTCGTCCAGGTGAAGTACCAAGAGATGCTCGAGACCGAGGCGCGCGAACGCGAGCGCTTGGCCAATCAAGTACGTATGCGTACGAAAGAGCTGCTCGAGACGAACCAGCTCCTCCTGAAGACTCAAAAGGAGCTGTTGGCCTACAAGAAGGGGCTTACCGTCTAAATCGCTTGCCGAGTCGGAGCCACGGCTTTTCGACGAGGTAGTAGCTGGCGAGGGCGGTGATCACGGCGAGGCCGAGGTTGACCGGGGCCATTGCCCACCAACCCTGATCGTGGCGGTCGAGGAACGGCTGCTGCCACAGGTACAGCGAGTAGCTGAGCGTGCCGATGAAGATGAACGGGCTCGTCTCGAGGACCCTACCGACCGGTCCGTCGGGATGGGTCACGCAGCGGTGGATCGCCAGCGCGATGCCGAAGTTGCCGAGGGTGGTCGAGGCGCCCATCTCGATCATCGGCTTGGTGATGAAGAGCGTGGCGATCATGCCGAGTGACACGAGCCAGAACCACGGGGCATCGAGGAGCTTCCGGTAGGTCGGGTTCGCCTCGAGGTCGGGGCGGATGATCGCGAGGACGCAGCCGGTCGCGATCGAATCGAACACGAACGGGAACGCCTGATCGAGGTAGTCGCTGTATTGCGGGGTGAGCTTCAGCGCGGCGACGCGCAGGATCGGTGCGGCGATGATCGCGCCGATCGCGAAGTTCCGTGCGCCGCGGGTGCCGAGCAGGACGAACGCGAGGGGCCAGATGAAATAGAACTGTTCCTCGACGGCGAGCGACCACAGGTGGCCGAGGTGCCACGCGCGCTCGGCGTGGAAGTTCATGATGTAGGCGATCGCGAACGCGAAGTCGGTCCGCGAGACGACGATCCAGCCGAGCATCGTCAGCACCGCGATCACGGCGATGTACGTGTAGAACGCGGGCAGGATGCGGAAGACGCGGCGGACGTAGAACGCCTTGAGGTCGACGCGCTGGGTCTTCTCGCGCTCGCGGAGAAGCAGCGTCGTGATGAGGAAGCCGCTGATGACGAAGAACGTGCGGACGCCGATCTCGCCGAGTTGCTCGGTGTGGTGGATCGCCGGCATGTTGCGGGTGCCGACCAAGTGCGCGAACAGGACGATGCCGATCGAGATCGCGCGCAGGCCATCCAGGGTGGCGATGCGTCCAGGTGACTCCTTCGGCACGAGGCGGTCATCCTATCCGGTCGAACACCCAGCAGGTGTGACCGGTATGCGATTCCCGGCAGTGCGCGGTCAACCGCTCCTGGGCACCGAGCTGTTCGAGCAGATCCGCGAGGATCGGCAGGTCCGCGGCATCGCGTCGCTGGTTGATCGCGTGGACGCGCGCGTCGGCGATCGCGTGATGCCCGGCGAGATAGCCGATCGTTTGTTTGCCGTCGACGATGTTCGACACGAACAACTTCGCGGCCGGATGGTAGTAGCCGAGGCCAGCGTGATCGATCACCGCGACGAGCGCACCGCGATCGACATTCCAGACCTCGAGCTGCTGCGATAACAGCGAGAGCAGGTGAGGGCCATCGACGTGGAACTTTCCGCGCGACACACCACCGAACCAGCACACGCGCTTGCCGCTGAGCGCGTCGTAGATTTCGGCGGACCGGACGAGCGTGTCGATATCGCGACCATAGCCCCACGAGATCACCTGCGTGTTCGATAGCCATGCGTGCGGCAGGTTCCACGCGTACGCGCGATAGCCGAACCGCTTCAGCGACGGACCGTCTTCGGTTTCGAACTTCTTCGCGAGCCACGGCTCGATCGCCGATACCGACGGCATGCCATCCGCGCCCCACACCCAGCCATCGTTGTAGAGCAACGCGCCGTCGGGCGAGAGCGTGAGGCCGCCGTGGAAGTAATCGCGGTGATGGGCTTCGAGCTCGTCGGCGGTGCGCTCGGTCAGGCACGCGCCGGTCGCGGCATCGCACAGGTCGAGGCGGTTCCATCGCGGCGAGTGGATGTAGCGATCGGTGCCGACGAACGCGAACGGATAGTCGGCTTGGTTACTGTGATAACCGTCGCGCGTGAGGACGTGGCTCGTCTTCGCGACGAGATCGAACACCGTGCCGTGCGTGCCGCGAAAATCGGTGACCGCGAGAAATCGGCGATTCGGCGAGACATGAATCGCGACGGTGCCGGCGATCTCGGGCGGCACCGTGACGAGCGCGGTCGCGACACCGTCGACGAGCTCGTAGATCACGCGCTCCGGCGAGATGCCGAACCAGTGATCGCGGCACGCGGTGCCGAACGGCGTGAGCGAGTCGAGCGCGGGGATGTTCACCGTGCGCGTGGTCGTGCGCAGCGCGAGCGGATGCGGTGCGTGAATGATCTCCGGCTCGCCGGCGTGATTCTCGACGTAGATATGCTCGTCGACGCACGCTTGGCACCAGCGAACGAGCGCTGAACGATCGTTCGTCGTCACGCACGTCGCGCATAGAAAGATCGTCTCGTTACCGCGGCCGGTGAAGGTCTCGATGCAATCGTCGACGACGTGCGCGCAGACCGTGGCGATTTTCGGTTCGTGCTCGCACGTCATATCCGGTCGAACACCCAACAGGTGTCGCCAGTATGCGATTCCCGGCAATGCGCGATCAGGCGATCGTCGGCGAGGCCTAGCTGTTCGAGCAGGTCCCCGAGGATCGGCAGGTCGGCGACATCGCGTCGCGCCTTGATCGCAGCGACGCGCTCGTCGGCGATCGCTTCACGGCTGATGATGTGCGAGATCGCCATCGTGCCGCCGAGGACATTCGATGCGAGCAACTTCGCATCGGGATGAAACGCACACAGGTTGATCCGGTTGTGGACGAAGTCGGCCAGCTGGTGACCGCGATCGAGATCCCAGACCTCGATGTAGTTGTTCGAATCGTTCGCGAACGTAGCCGCGATGACGAGGTGGCGATTGTCGACGAAGAACCGGCCCCAGGTTGGACCCGCGAACCAGTGCACGCGCTTGCCGGTCACGGCGCTGTGAATCTCCGCCGCATCGATCGGTTCGCGATCCTGTCCGCGGCCCCACATGATGATGTGGTCGTCATCGAGCCACGCGATCGGACCATCCCAATAGTCGCGCCATTCGAGTTGCTTGTAGGTCGGGCCATCCTCGGTCTCGAACGGGTTCGCGAGCCACGCGTCGATCGATGCGGTCGTGACCATGCCGAGCGGATGCCAGACCCAACCGTTGTCGGCGAAGCGGCGCGCGTTCGGTGACACGCGAAGGCCGCAATGGAAGTAGTCGAGGTAGTGCGCCGGATCGTCGGGCGTTGCTTCGTCGCGGTGGGTGAACGTGCGTGCGCTGAGGTTCTCGCCGGTCTCCGCGTCGACCAGATCGAGACGATTCCAGGTCGGAGCCCAGATGTAGAGCACGCGGCCATCGCGCTCGACGAACGCGAAGGGAAACGTGCAGTGCTCTGCGTGGTAGTCCTCGCGCACGAGCGGAACGGTGCGGCCCGTCGCCAGCTCGACGATGAAGCCGCGCACGCCTTTGGTCTCGACGACGGCAGCGAATCGCGCACCGCGTGACGCGTGGAGCGTGTATGCGAGCGGCTGTCCGTAGGGTGTCGTGATGTCGACGCGCGCGAGCTCGGTCGTGGTGCCGTCGAGCACTTCGAAGATCCGGCCATTTCCCTCGAGGCCAAGCCAATGGTCGCGGCAGGCGCCGGTGACCGGAACGATCTGCAGATCGATGCCGTTGAAGCTGACCTCGCGTTCCTCGTAGGTGATCTGCAAGCGGTCATCGATCAGGATCTCGGGATCTCCGACGCGGCCGACCGCTCCGCCGAGCGAGGCAACGCAGTCCGCGCAGATGCCCGATAGGGTCGTGCGATCGCCCGAGTCCGCACACGCGCGACACACGAGATCGTATTCGACGCCGCGTCCGGTGAACGCTTCGAGGTAGGTATCGTCCTCGACGTGCGCGCAGATCCGCGCGACCTCGGGCTTGTGGGTGCAGCTCACCAATTCTTCGGCCAGTCGAGCTTCTCGATCGCGGCGATCATCGCATCGCGATTCGCGGCTTCGAGATGGATCTTGCCGGTCGGCTTGCCGAGCCCGTAGTACTGCTCGGGCATCCACCCGCGACCCGCGGCGAGCGACTTCGCACGTTCGCGCTGCTCGTCCTCGGGATTCACGACGAGATCGCGAATCCGCCACACGCCCGCTTGCTCGACGATCATCACGAACGGATGCGGCGAACCGAGCCAGACCTCGTCACGACCGGCGCGCAGCTGCGCCAATGCACCAGCCTTACCTACGGGAGCCATCGGAGCCATCAGCGCACCTTCCAGATCTGCGTCGCGTATTCCGCGATCGCGCGATCGCTCGAGAACATCCCGCAGCGCGCGACGTTCAGGATCGACATCTTCGTCCACGCCGCGCGCTCGTCCCACCGATCGGCGACGCGCCGCTGGCAGTCCGCATAGGCGGCGTAGTCCGCGCACACCAGGAACGGATCGCGCTCGCGTAGGTCGCGCACGAGCGGCGCGAACATGTCGCGATCACCGCGCGAGAACTCACCGCTCGCGATCAGGTCCAACGCGACTGCGAGCTCGCCGTCGATGGAGGGGTGGTAGGCGCGCTTGCGTTGGATCACTTCTTCGGCGGTCATCCCGAATAGGAAGAAGTTGTCGGCGCCGACCGCATCCCGAATCTCGACGTTCGCGCCATCGAGCGTGCCGATCGTGAGCGCACCGTTGAGCGCGAACTTCATGTTGCCGGTGCCGCTCGCTTCGAGCCCGGCCGTCGAGATTTGCTCCGACAGATCCGCCGCAGGATAGATCCGCTGCGCCACCTTGACCGAGAAATCGGGGACGAAGATCACGCGCAACCGCTCGCGCGCGATCGGATCGGCGGCGATCGCTTCACCGATGCCGGCGGCCAGCCGGATGATCAACTTCGCCATCCAGTACGCGGGCGCGGCCTTGCCGGCGAGTACGATCGTGCGCGGCTCGACGTCTTCGCCGTTGCGGATCCGTTGCCACAGCGCGATCGCGTGCAGGAGGTTCAAGTGCTGGCGTTTGTACTCGTGGATGCGCTTGCACTGCGCGTCGAGCAGGGCGTTCGGATCGAACGCGCCGCCGAGATGAGCCGCGAGCGCCGCCTTGTTCGCGTGCTTGACGGCACGCCACTTGTCGCCGAACGCGGCATCGCCGGCGAATTTCTCGAGGCCCCGCAGGCGATCGAGATCGCGCTGCCAGCCATCGCCGATCGCCTCCGTGATCAATTTCGACAAGCGCGGATTCGCGAGCGCCACGAACCGGCGCGGCGTCACGCCATTCGTCACGTTCGTGAACTTCTCCGGCCACAGCTCCGCGAAGTCGCGCAACACCGTCTCGGTCAACAGGCGCGAGTGCAGGGCGGCCACCCCATTCACGCGGTGACTCGCCACCGTCGCGAGGTGCGCCATGCGGACCTGCTTGTCACCGGCCTCGCCGATCAACGACATCCGCGACACGCGCGCGTCGTCCCCGGGAAATCGCTCGCGCACGAGATCCAAAAACCGCGCGTTGATCTCGAAGATGATCTGGAGGTGACGCGGCAACAGCTTCGCGACGAGCGGTAGCGGCCACGTCTCGAGCGCTTCGGGCAGGAGCGTGTGGTTCGTGTACGCGAACGCCTTTTGCGTGATCGCCCACGCTTCATCCCAGCCGAGCCCGTGCTCGTCCATGAGCAGGCGCATCAGCTCCGGGATCGCGAGCGTGGGATGCGTGTCGTTCAGCTGGATCGCCAACACGTCACCGAGCGAGCGGACGTCCATCCCGCCGTGCAGCATCAGACGAATGCAATCTTGAAGCGCACACGACACGAAGAAGTACTGCTGCTCGAGCCGGAGCTGCTTGCCGGCCGGCGAGCTGTCGTTCGGATAGAGCACCTTCGTGAGGTTCTCGCTGCGGATCTTCGCATCGACGGCGCGCCAGTATTCGCCGACCTGAAACGCGTCGAGATCGAGCTCTTCGCTCGCCATCGCGCTCCACAGGCGCAGGAAGTTCGTGGTCTGCGTCCCGTACCCGGCGACCGGCGTATCGTATGGCACGCCGACGACCGATCGCTCCGGCACCCACCGCGTGCCCTCGACGTGGCCACCGAAATTCACGGTGTGCGAGACCTCGTAACGCCGGATCTCCCACGGGTTGCCGGCGCGCAGCCAGCGATCGGTACGTTCGACCTGCCAGCCATCGCGGATGTCTTGATCGAAGATGCCGAACTCGTAGCGCAGGCCGTGGCCGACCGCCGCGATATCGAGCGTGGCGAGCGAGTCCATGTAGCACGCGGCCAAGCGGCCGAGACCGCCGTTGCCGAGCCCCGGTTCTTCCTCGTGATCGATCAGCGCGTCGAGATCCGCCACGGCCGCGCGCGCCTCGGCCTCGAGATCGAGCGTCAGGAGGTTCGCGCCGAGCTGAGGGCCGATCAGGAACTCCGCCGAGAGGTACACGACCGTGCGCTTCTTCTCGCGGAGGATCGATTGCGCCGACGCCACCCACCGCCGGAGCAGCCGATCGCGCACGGCATAGGCGAGCGCCATGTACTGATCGTTGGTCGTCGCGACGTCCGGGAACTTCGCCAGCTCCGTCGTCAGCTTGTCGAGCAGATCCTCGGCTAACCCCATCGCGGTGGAGCATATCTTGCCCATGTCGACGAGGCGCCCCATGATCCAGCTCTGAGTAGTTGGTCCGCCATCTTTCGTTCGCGCCGCATGGCCGCGGTGTTCCTGCTCGGATTTTCATCCGGGCTGCCGAACATGCTGATCGGTCAGACCCTCCAGCAATGGATGGTCGACGAGCACATCGACATCAAGAAGATCGCCACGATCGTCACGATCAAGGCGCCGTTCGCGTTCAAGTGGGCCTGGGCACCGCTGCTCGATCGCTACGAGCTGCCGTTCCTGGGTCGCCGGCGCGGTTGGATGCTGGTGTTCCAGATCTGCCTGTTGTTCGGCATCGGCGTGTTGGCGTTCCTCGATCCGGCAACGCAGCTCTCGACGATGATGAGCGTCGGCGTGTTCATCGCGGTCGCGTCGGCATCGCAGGACATCTGCGTCGACGCGTACAACGTCGAGACACTCACACCGCCCGAACGCGCTGCCGGCTCGGCGTCGTACATCCTCGGCTATCGCCTCGCGATGCTGGTCAGCGGATCGCTCACACTCGTGATGGCGGATCACATGGTGTGGAGCGCGGTCTACATCATCATGGGTGCGCTCATGGTGATCGGCATCATCACCGTGTTGTTCCTCGCCGAAGAGCCGCCGTATCCCGCGGCCGGCCCGCGCAACTTGCTCGAATCGGTCTACCTGCCGTTCGTCGACGTGCTGACGCGCTACGGCTACTACCTCGCGACGATCCTGCTGTTCAGCGCGCTGTTCAAATTCGGCGAACAGTTCGCGCAGGTCGTCAGTCAGCCGTTCTACCGCGGCATCCCATTCACGAAGACCGAGATCGGTGTGCTGTCGAAGGCGATCGGCTTCGCGGCATTTGCGGTCGGCGGTGGCATCGGCGGCTCGCTCGTCGCGCGCTTCGGATTGCGCAAGTGCCTCGTCGCGTTCGGCTGCGTCTCGGCGTTCGTCCATCTCGGCTATCTGTTGATCAGCTACGTCGGCCACAGCATCCCGGTCTACGGCGTCACGCTATTCATCGAGAACCTGTCGTTCGCGATGGGTACGACCGCGTTGGCAGCCGCGCAATTTTCATTCTGCTCGCCGTCGGTGGCGGGCACGCAGATGGCGTTGCTCTCGAGCCTGTCCGGACTCGCCGGATCGATCTTCGGACCGTTCGCCGGCAAGCTCGTCGACGCGTACGGCTACCAGAACTTCTTCTTGATCTGCATCGGGCTCGCGATCCCCGGCATCGTGCTCGCGTACTTCGCGACGAGCCCGGCTATCGAAGCGCGCGGATCCGCTTCAACGTCGTCAACAACGTCTCCCGCGTGATCAGGTCCATCGCGTCGAGGATGCCCTCGTCGCACCGAAACAGCAGCCGATGGTGGATGCCGACGCGCGCCATGTAGAGCGGTCGCACCATGTCTTTGGCCTGCTTCACGGTCTTCCACGCGAAGCCGTCACCACTGCACAGGATGCCGATCGTGCGCATCGCCTCGGCGGCGACCGGTCCAGGCACTTCCTCGAGTGCGGTCGTGAACTTGCGATCGAACCTGGGCAACGTGATCCCGCGCTGCCCGATCGGCAGATCGTCGACGCCTTCGTCGGCATCGTCGACCACGCGAGCAGGCTCGGCCGCTTTCTGCGCCGCCATCGCTTCTTCGAGCTGACGCCGCAGCTCGCGTCGCTCCGCCTGACCTTCGCGAATCACGCCCTCGAGCTCCGCCACGCGCCCGCCATCCGCACTATCCGTACGCACGAGCTCGGCGACCGGCTTCACCGTCGACGCCGCCAACTCCGCGCGCGCCGCCGCCAACGATCGCTCCGCCTGATCCGCACGCGCCGTTGCATCCGCGAGCTTCACCTCGAGCTCGCTCGCGTCGACCTTCTTCTTCTTCGATTTGCGATCGCCTTTGACCGTCAGTGCATCCAACACGTCCCATGCCGGATCCATCGGGGCCACGCCGAGGTCATCGCGCGCATCCTCGACCGCTTCCAACAAGAGATCCGGATCGTCGACGTGCAACGTGCCGATACACGCACGCGCGAACACGATGCCGAGCGCCGGCTCCGCGCGTAGCAGCGAATACGCGAGATCGACATCCGGCGTGACCTTGTCCTTCGTCGCCAGCGTCTCTCGCGTGCGCTCGACCAAGCGCGTCCACGCCGACGCCGGATCCTGCTCGACCGCGAGCTCGAGCTCGTAGTGCTTGTGCAGCTCCGGCGGCAGCTTCGCGATGTGCTTCCGCGCGAGCTGCTTCTGTCGACCGAACAACGCGAGCTGGACGAGCTCGTCACGCCGATCGTCGAGTTGCTCGTCGCCACGCCGCTCCAATTCATCGAGCGCGCGCTCGGCTTGGACCCACGCATTCGCACGCGCGAGCTTGTGCATCGCTTCCCGCACGGGCTCGACCGCCAACTTCGAAAACTCGACCTGCAAGAGGTCTTTCACGTCGAGCTGTTGGACATGCGCGACCGTGATCTTATCGCCGGCGAGGAACTCGTCCCACGACAGGCCCTCGACCGGAGATGCCTCGGCGACCGGCTTGTCGGCGCAGCACTTCTTGAACTTCTGCCCGCTGCCGCAGTAACAAGGATCGTTACGTCCCGGCAGCTTCTGCGCGCGCACCGTGAAGCCGCCGCGCGATAGCTCGACCTCGGCCGGCAATGCAGCGATCACCTGATCGGCGGTTTGCGAGAGCGCTTTGTCGTCGGCGGCGACCGACTTCGCATACTCCTTCGCGAAGGTGGCGATCGGCTTGAGTGCCGCGCGAACGTGCTCGTCGTCATTCGAAGCACCGATCGTCGCGAGCAGTGCGTACGCCTCGGCCGTGAGTTGCCGGGCCGACAACCGCCGGAGCTCGGGATTGAAGCTCGCGGCGCCCGCTTTCCACGCGGCGTACAGCACGATCGCTTCGAGATCCGCGGCTTCCTTCGTCGGCGGAAATCGGCGCTCGCGAATCACATCGAGGAGCGTTGCTCGATCCCCATCACTGATCGCGATCAACCCCAACGCGATCGACGGCAGCTCGATGCCCGGCAAGATCTTTCCCGTGATCTCGATCGGCACGCTCTTCCGCGCGAACGCGAGCATCGCCGCGCGCTCGTGATCCCATGCATCGAGCGCCGCTTCGATCTCGCCCAGCGAAGGCGATCCAGCGGCAGCGATCTGCGCCCGCGAGATGCGCTCGCCGGCGATGACTCGGTTGCGTTCCTTCACTTCGTGAGGACGAGATAACCCAGGACGGCAATGGCCGCCACCAGGATCCCGACCAACACGAACACCAACGCGTTCGACCGCGGCGCGGCGAGCGTGGGCGGATTCTGCTGCATGCGCATCGACATCGCGGCGAGCTGCGGGCTCGACGGCGGCTTCGGCTGCATGCCGAGCGGCGGCTTACTTCCCGACGCACGCATCTGTTGGATCATCTGCTGCGGGCCAGACGACGAGGTCTTCGCGTTTTGCTGCTGCATCTGCGCCGGCGCCGTGCTCGTGCGTTGGATCGACGGCAACGACGGCACGCTCGGCTTACTGCCCGAGCCCGCCTGCATGTTCGGCTGCGATGCGCGCGACTTGACCTTCTTGCCCGTCTCCGGCGCGCCCGAGCCACGTGCAGCGGCGACGGCACCGTTGATCTTGTCGGGCTCGGCGAGCTTGCGCTGGTTCGAGAGGAACGCGAAGTACGAGTCCGGCATGTCGTCGAAGTCCATGACGAGATCGCACTCGTCACAGCGACACGTGGGCGGCTCGTGCGGCGGCGGACCCATGTCACTCGCTTCGACGAGCAACACCTTCTCTTCGTCGCACTCGGGACAGAAGTACGGGACGTAGAAACTCTTCACCACGCCACTGCCGGTGAAGTTGTTGACGAGGTTGATCTGCGCGACGATCGCCGGCGAACACTCGACGAGGACCGAACGAGTCCCGTTCGTCTCGAGCTTCGAAAGCCAGTTCACCCAGTCGCGAACACCGCACGAGTTGATGCGCTCGATCTCGCCGAGATCGATCACCGCCGTGCCGTTCGGAATTTTGTCGACGAGCTCGCCCAGCTCGTTGTCTTCGTCGATGACACCACCCAATTTCACGTAGCTGACATCGCCACGGTGCTGGATCGTGTGTTGAAACTTTTGGCTCATCCCGCGCTCACGTCCGGCACGTAACCGCCGTATTGCTGATTACACCACAACCGCATAAGCGATGCGAAGGTAGCGCACGGTTAGCACCGTCGCCAGTGCGGCTATGTGCGTCTCTACCTACCTAGCCTGGCAGAGAGAGAAGGTCACGAATCATCTGATACTGGTCCGAGAGATAGAAACGGACCAAGTCTGGCCCACCTAGCACCGATCCCAACGCGACCGTGTCGTCGTGGGAGGTCAGTTCCTCACCTGCCTGTTTGGCCACCATCCAGATCGCCGCGGCGAAGTCATCGCAGGCGACGAGCCCGGCCCGCTTCGCACACGCGAGCATCGAGTCGATCCACGCGCCGGGATCGAGATCACGCGTCCCGGCATGGCGTTCGAGGACCTTCACGGCGCGTTGATCCGCGTTGTTGATGATCTCCGACGCCGCGCCGGTCGCATCGTCCGGATCCGAGAGCAGAGCGCGCAACAGTTGGGCAAGCTCGCGCCGTTGCCGTGCACCGAGCTGGAGCAGCGCCGCGTAGCCGCCGCGAATGGCCTCGGTCGCGTAGCCGAACAAGAACCGCAGCGGCAGATCGCCCTCGGTGAGGAGCGTCCGATCGATCACGATGAGGCGACGCGGGAACGCCGTCACCGCGACCAGCCCGGGGACTTTGTCCGCGAGGAAGACGTCCGCATCGCAATCGAACAGATTGCTGATCTCGCCGACGAGCTGGATCACGCGCGCATCGCTATCGAGCGGCGCGAGGTTCTCGCCGAGCGACGGTTGGCCGACGAAGTTCGTGATCTCCTCGGCGAACGCGTGCCAGATCTCCCCGAGCGGCTCGCGCGCGGCGGTCGTGGTCAGCAGGCGCTCGCGATTCGATTCGTCGAGGGCGCGGCGGAGCGGTTGGGTCTGGCGGATCGCCTTCAACCGTTGCAGCGTCTGGCGATCGGTCTCTTCCGCGAACCCGAGCAGATCGAGCGCGGTCAACACGCGGTTCGCGCGCTCGGTATCGCCGGTGCGATTGTAGAAGCTCGCGAGTAGGCGATACGCCGGCGCGTGGTGAATGTCGCGATCGAGCACCTTGCGCAGCTCGCCGATCGCGCGCTGCGGATCGTCGACGGCGTAGATCTCCGCGAGCGCCACGCGATCGCTCGCCGAATCCGACGCGACGTTCAAGATCCCGCGATACGCCTCGATCGCCGCCGGGCGATCGCCACTGCCGAGGAGGATCCGCGCGAGCCCGCGTTGCAACGGCACCGCCGCCGGTGGGCCACCCTGCGCCATCGCCGCGTGCGCCGCTTCGATCAACAACGTCTCGGCTTGGCGTTGATCGCCGCCATCGGCCGCACGCCGTGCGAGCACGAGCGCGGGTGGTGCGTAGCCCGGATCGTATTCGATCGCGCGCCGATACTGCGGAGCTGCCGCACGCATGTCGCCGGCCGCGTCGAGGATCCGGCCCTTGTAGTAGTAGTACCGCGCGAGCGCTTCCGGAATCAGCGCTTGGCCCGGCGCCGTCGCGAGCTCGATCACGCGATCGATCGAGGCGCGCGCATCGCTGTAGCGCCCGACGAGGAAGTACTGCTGCGCCAGCTCGTAGTACGCGTCTTGATGCGATGGCTCGACCTGGATCACGTTGCGCAGCACCGCGATCGCGCGCAACGCATCCATCTCGCCATCCGCGTGGATCGCCGCCTGCCGCATCAGCGCGCGCAACCGATCTTCGGGCGTGGCGCCGGCATCGACGAACTGTTGGATCGCTTCGATCGCCTCCGGCCAGTGGCGCATGTCGGCGTGGAACTCGACGAGCGCCGACAGCACCGTGAAGTCCGTCGGCGCGAGGCCCAGCGCCTGGCGATACAACCCGGCCGCGCCATCGAGCTCGCCTTCGTGCTCGAGGATCGCCGCGCGCCCGACATGCACGCGGGCGAGCAGCGGGTTCGAGTCATCGCGCTTCTTGAACACCTTCTCGAGCTCGCGATACGTGCCCTCGAAGTCCCATGCATCCGGGACTTCGCGACCGAGCTTGAACAGATCGTCGAGCGCCGCGGTGTTCGTGGGTTTGATCTCGAGCGCGACGACAAAGCTGTCCGCGGCCGCCTTCGGATCTTCCATCTCCGCCGCGACGACACCGCGCTTGCGATAGAACTCGCTGCGCGTCGACGGATCGCCATCGCGCATTGCCTTCTGTGCGAGCGCCGTCGCGATCGGCATCGCCATCGACCATTCGCGCCGCTTGAAGTAGTGCTCGAACATCGACTGGTTCGCCGGCAAGCAATCCGGGTCGACCGCGATCGCGGAGTCGTAGTACTGGAGCGCGCGCTCGCCATCGTTCAGGTGCTCGTCGTAGATCCTGCCGATCTGCGCGAACACGCCGGCGCGCTCCTTGTCTTCATTCCAGAGCTTTACTTCGAGCTCGAGCGTCTCGATCACGCGCGGCCACTCTTCGCGACGACGATACAAGTCGCGTAGACCGTGCACCGCCGGCAGACAGTTCGGCGAGGTCTTGATCGCGGCGTCGTAGTAGCGAATCGCGTCGTGCTCGCGCCCGAACTTCGCTTCCATCACCGAGCCGCACTTGAAGTAGAGCAGGGCCTTCAAGTTGCGATCGTTCGTCACCTTGATCTGGCGGCGGGTGATCTCGATGAGCTCGGCCCACTGCTCCGTCGATTCGTAGATCCGACCGAGCGCTTCGATCGCTTCTTTGTTTTCCGGCTGGAGCTCGAGGATCTTCTGGTAGTGCGAGGTCGCGGTCTCGACATCGCGCGCACCTTCTTCCGAGGCTCGCGCGATCTTCTTCAGGATATCGATCTGATCGTGCTGGGGCGCGGCCGCGAGCCGCATCTTCAACACGTCGATCAGGCCGCTGCGATCCTGCGCATCTTCGTAGTACCGCTCGAGCGTTTCACTGGCGCGCGAGTCCGTCGGATCGATCTGCAGCAGCTTGCGATTGAGCCGTACCGACGCGCGCGGATCCGAAGCGCGATCTTTCGCCAGCTCCGCCGCGTGGCGCAACGCCGACGTCCGCCGCGACGGCTCCTTCTGCGTCTCCGCGCGCCGCTCCCACGCCGTGATCAGCGGTTGCCAATCCCCGCGCGTACGACAGATGTCTTCGAGCACCTTCACCGCGGCTTCCGGCTTGGAATCGACTTCGACGACCTTCTGGTACGAGATGATCGCCGCGTCGATCTGGCCGAGGAAGTTCAGCTGGACGTTGCCGCGCCGCGAATACAGATCGCCCAGGCGATACGCGCGCGGTGACGTCGTCGGCGAATTCTCGACGTGCGCGATCGCCGTCTCGTACAACTGCATCGCCGCGTTCCAGCGCTCCGCCTTGTAGCAGACGCGCTCCATCGCCGTGAACACCTCGCGGTTCGTGGGATCCGCGGTGAACGCACCGAGATACGCCGCGATCGCGCCATCGAGATCGCCGCGATTCGCACGCAAGCCCGCGACGCGATCGAGCAGTTGCGACTTCGCGATCGGCTCGGTGACCGTCTCCGATCGCTGTTCCAACAGGCGCGCGAGCTCGCGTTCCTTGCCGAGCTTTTCGTACAGCGTCTCGAGCTTCTCGAGCGCGATCGGGTTCTTCGGATCGCGTTCCAACGCCGACTCGTACGCGGCGAGCGCATCCGCCTTGCGATCGAGCTTGTCGTGCCGCAGCTCGCCGAGCTCCAACAACAGCTCGACCTGGCGGTGCTCCTGATTCGCGCCGAGCTTCGGCAGCTCGCGCTCCAGCACCTGCGCGAGCTCGGCCCATCGCCCGGTCTGGCGGAGTAGGCGCACGAGATCCTTCTGGCGCGTGTCGTCGTGTTGGTTCTGCTGCGCGATCGTGAGCATCCGGATCGCGGCATCGAGATCGCCGGTCTGATGCTCGTAGATGTTCGCGATTTCGCCCGCGCGCTTTGCCTTCTCCGCCGCGGACGGCGCTTGCTCGAGCTGGCGGCGGCGAACTTCCGCGAGCTCGCTCCATTCGGCGATCTTTTCGAGCGCTTCGCCGAGCGTCTCGAGGTTCTTCGGCGTTTGCGGCGCCCCGCGGAACGCGCGCGCGAGCTCGTCCCATAACCCGAGCTTTCGCGCCGGGCCTTCGATCCCGGCGAGCGCGTCGCTCTGTTCCGGCTCGTAGCCGAGCACGTCGAGATACGCGGCAACCACGGTCTCGGGCTCGCGATCGAGCTCGGTCAACAGTTGCGCTTCTTCGCGGCGGAGCTGCAACCGGCGTTCGAGCGGCGGATCCTGCGCGAGCTCGCCGCGCAGCATCGCGAGCGCTTTGTCGAGCTGACCCGCTTGGCGATAGATCCGCATCTGATCGCGCGTGACATCGCGCTTCGTGATCGCCGCGGCCTTATCGAGCGCCGAGATCGCGGCATCGACGTGACCGCGCTTCTCTTCGCGCAGGCCGATCTCGACCCAGATGTCCGAGCGGCGCTCCGGCGTGGGCGCAGACGCGACCGCGCGCTGGCGCAGATCGATCGACTTCGTCCATTGCTGGTCGTCGTCGTAGAGCCGCGCGAGCACCATCATCGCCTCGTCGTCGTCCGGCCGCTCTTCGAGCATGCGCTCGAGTGCCTTGCGCGCGCCGGACTTGTCACCGAGATGCTCGTCGAGGAGCTCGGCGTATTCGCGAGCCGCCGCCGCGCGCGCGTCCTTCGATACGAGCGAGGTGGACAACTCCGAGAGCACCTGCGCGAGTTGGTCGTAGCGCTTGTTCGCGCGATACACCGCGGCGAGCGCCGCACGACAGAACGCGTCCTTCGGATCGAGCTGGCCGGCGGCCTGCAGCGTTTCTTCCGCCTCGACGAAGTCGCCGCGCATGAGATCGACGATGCCGCGCGCGCACTGCAACGCGCTCGCGATCCGCGGCTCGCTCTCCGCGCGTGTCCACTTGTTGTAGACCTCGGCGAGCGAGTCCTCATCGCCGTTGCGGAGCAGCCGCACGAGATGGTCGTACTCGGTGCCGGTCGCCTGCTGGGTCTCGCTCGCGCTGCGCCACAGCTCGATCGCACGTTGCGGGTTGCCGAGGCGTTCGGCGATCAACGCCGCCCAGCGCAACGCGTAGCCGCCGCGCGCTTCGAACCGGACGATCGTCACGACGTTCGGATCGGCAAGCTCGGCGGCATCGAGCATGCGCTCGGCGGCAGGACAGTCCGCGGCATCGACGACGGAGCGTGCGAGATCGAGGTTCGGCTTCTCGCCGAGCGCCGCCGCGAGCTCGAGCGTGCGCCAGCCGTGCGTGGTGATCAGCTCGGGCGCATCCGTCTGGACCAACCGGCGACGCGCCGCGAGCGCGAGCGCTTGATCGCCGGCGGCGAACGCGCTGATCGCGGCGGCGTAGCGCGCGGTGCGATGGCCGCCACCGACGGCAGACACGTTCGAATCTTCGGCGAGCTCGCCGTAGAGCTTCGCGGCTTCGCCGTGCTGGCCATCGCGCACGAGCTCCGCGGCGACGGCATGGCGCGTGGCGAGCGACTCGAGCATGCCGCTCGGCAGATCTTTCACGAGATCCGCGCGACGATCGAGCAGCTCCAAGCGCCGGCCGTCGTTCGCGCGCGACGCTGCGTCGATCGCGACGTCGATCACGCGCAACCACCCACCGCGGGTCACCAACGCCGACGGAGCGGTATCGCGATCGTTCGGATCCTCGTCCATCCGCCCGATCGCGTCGTACGCGAGCTCGAGCGCTCCGGCGGCATCGCCACCGCGATCGAGGATCAGCGCGGCGACGACGGCGATCGCCTCCGGCGACGAGCTCTGCGTGATCTGACTGCGCGACAGCTCGATCACGCGCTTCCACGTGCCGAGCTGCGTGTAGATCAGGATCGCGAGCTCGGTCGCTTGCGCCTTCCACTTGCCCGGCGTCAGCAGCGCGCGTTCGACGAGCGGCGCTGCCTGATCCGCGCGCCGGAATCGCCACAACCAGACCTCCGCGAGGTCGAGCGCGACGACCGGCGAGGTCGGCGAAATCTTGCCGAGCCCTGCCTCGTTGCTTTCACCCAGCGCCGCCGAGATCAACAGGCGTGGCGCGAGCGGGTGCCCTTCGGCGAGCTCGAGATAACGCAGCGCCTCGTCGGGTTGGTGAAGACCATCCCACGCTGCGAGCGCGGTTCGAACGTTCAGGTTCGCGAGCCGCGCCTCGTCACCCGCCAAGAGCGCTTCAGCTTCGGTCGCGACGAGATCGAGCATGTGCTCGACCAACTGACTGGCGTCGGGAAGATCGAGGTTCTTCGTGTTGTCATCGAACGACGCCGGCTCGTCACCCGTCTCGTCACCGGTGTCTTGCTGGATCGGCACCACATCCGTCTTCGCCGGTCGCGGCGCGAGGATGCTCGGGATCGGCGGAGGGTTGTCGGGCCCCCTCCGGATCTTGGGCGGATCCGCCATCGAATTGCGATCGTACCGGGCATTTCTCCGTCACGCCAGCAACGCGAAATCGGCACCGAAGACCTGCCAAAAAGCTGTTTGACGCGACGTGCCCCGACCCCCTAGGCTGATGGCCACGATGGGGTTCTCGGCACGAGCCGTTTGCGTCTGCGCCGAGCGCGACGTGGCGGCCGTCGTCGACGGAGCGCTTGCGAATGCCGGTGTGCTCGTCGATCATCGCGATGCGATTCCGGCGGACCTCGCCGATGCGGCGCTGCTGATCGTCGACCGGGCGACCCGGTTGGCCGCCGGGGAGTACTTACGTAACGCCACCTGTCCGGTCGTGGTGGTCGGCGATGACCTCGACGACGACGGCCTGATCACTCTCATGTTGGAGGCCCCGGTCAGCCACCTCGTCGGCGACCCGACGGGCGCGGATCTCGGCATCACGAGCGAGAAGCTGGTGTCTCGCGATCTGTTCGGGCTCGAGAAGTACCTCGCACCGGGCACGAAGGTCGGCGAACGCGTGATCGCGAACGATCCGGAGCGCCGCTCGGTGATCGGCGAGGTCTGCGCGTGGGCCGAGGCGATCGGAACGCGCGTGCCGATCCTGCATCGCCTCGCGAACGTGATCGACGAGCTGTTGATGAACGCGTTGCACGATGCGCCGCGCGAATCGAACCCGGAGATGCTGATCGCGAGTCGCGCGGTGTTGCGGTGGGCGTGTGACGACCAGACGATCGCGATCTCGGTCAGCGATCACTTCGGTGCACTACGCCAGCGCGACGTGATCGATCACGTTCGCCGCGCGCGCGACGAACGCGGCAAGCCGGAGCCGAGCGCGGACGATCCGCACGGCGCCGGGCTCGGGCTCTATCTCGTGCTCGCGAACGTCGCGTCGCTCGTCGTCAACGTCGATCCGGGACGCCAGACCGAGGTCGTGTGCTTGTTCGATCGCAACACCGGTGAACGGCGCGCCGTCGAGCTTTCGACCGCGCGCTCGCTCCACGTGTTTACCTGAGCGCGGCAAAGACGCCGGGGATGATCACGAAGATCGCGGCCCACGCGATCACCCACGCGATCTTCGCCCGCCGGATCGCCGCTGCATCGAACGGCAACGTCGACGACAATCTCCGCAGCTCGATCGGCGGTTGGCCGAGGCGGCGTGCGAGCACGATGCCGTAGAGCGCCGCGCCGATCAGCGCCGCGATCAGCCACGTCGGATCATCCGGCTGCGCGATGCCGATGATCGCGAGCACGATGAAGATCATCGCGCCGAGCGCGAACGCCATCGGATAGCGCCGGCGCATCAGCCGCGCATCTTTCGAATACGGCAACGCGGCGCTGCCGATCAGCTTCATCACGAGCCGCTCGATCGCCGTCGGTGGATGGATCTCGAGGAACGCGAGGCGTTGCCGATCGAGCGCCGAGACATCCCGCAAGATGTTGCCCATCCGCGCTGCCATGCCCGCGCGTTGCGCGAGGAGCGGCAGGATCGACACGATCGCGAGCGTGATGAAGCCGGTGATCGGATCGACGGAGGACGGCCGATTCAACAACCACGGCGACATCACGATCACGAACACGAAGATCACCGCCGACACGAAGCCCGGAATCGCGCCGAGCACCGCGCCCGCGCTATCCATACTGCCCTTGTGCTGTTCGCGCGCGGGTGCACCACCGGCCGCGGTCGCGATATGGAGCAGGCTCTTCGACTGCGCGACGATCGAGGCGGCCCACATCGTCACCGCCGGGATCAGCGCGGCCGCGACGAGCACGAGCGCGCCACCGATCGCGACATGCCGCAGCGCGAATTCCAACGGCGTGAGATGCGGCACCGGATCGCCGGCGATCGGGACAGCCTTCAACGTCCGCGTCAGCTCGTTGACCTTCCAGTCGTTGGCGAGCGCGAACGGAATCGCACCGATCACGGGGACGAGGAACGTGGCGATCGCCGCGCGCACGCATCGGATCACCGCCGACGTCCACAGCACGTTGCCGTCGAGCGGGAGCTGCGCGAGCAGCGCCGCATCCTTGCGCCAGTAGATCTGGAACGGCACGCGCAGGAACGCGATCGCGAACGCGACACACGTCCCGGCGAGCCACAAGTGCGACGCGCTGACCAAGTCCGATTGCGCGCGCGCGTAGACAATGCCGGCGAGCACCGCGCCACCGATCACCGGTGCGATCCAGCGTGCCGCAGCGCCACCTTCGCGGCGTTCGCGCAGCCGCTCCCACGCGCGAAAGTTCACGACACGCCTTCGTCGGGGATCAGCGACACGTACAGATCTTCGAGCGTCGCCGGATTCACCTCGCGCTTGTCGTGAACGATCTTGCCCTTGTTCATGACGAGCACGCGGTCGCAGAGCTTCTCGGCCACGCCCAGCAGGTGCGTCGACATCAGGATCGCGCCACCGGCATCCGCGAACGCGCGCAACGTGGCTCGCGCGGCACGAGCCGCATGCGGATCCAGGCCGTTCAACGTCTCGTCGAGGAGCGCGACCTTCACGGGACCGACGAGTGCGGCCGCGAGCCCGACGCGCTGGCGCATGCCGAACGACAGCTCGCGACACGGGCGCGACGCGATCTTCGACAGGCCCAGCTTCTCGAGCATGTCGGCAGCGGCCTTGCGATCGGCACCGCGCGCTTCGGCGATGAAGCCGACGTGTTCCTCGACGGTAAAGTACTCGTACAACGCCGGCGGTTGATCGGCGAACCCGAGCTTCGCGCGCGCGGCGCGGGGTGCGGTCGCGAGATCTTCGCCGTCGATCGCGATCGAGCCCGCGCTCGGCAACACGGCGCCGGCCATCGCGGCGAGCGTCGTCGATTTGCCCGCGCCGTTCGGGCCCAACAGCAACGCGATCTCGCCGGCTTCCAAGCCGAGATCGAGCGCATCGACCGCCACACGTTTCCCGTACTGGATCGTTAGCTTGCGAACCTCGGCGATCACGGCGTCCAGGAGTACATCACCGAATAGACGATCTTCTTCTCTGTCTTGGCCGGAATCTGCGCGCGCATCGAAAAGCTCTGCACGCCATCCTTATCGGCCTTGTCCGCGGATTCGAACGCGACGTTCCAACCCTGACCGCGATACAGGTGCTCGCGCATGATCACGTTGACCGGATGATCGCGATCGTTCGCGATCACGATCTCGAAATCTTCGACGGCGCGATTCAGCACGTTGTCGATCGTGAGATCGCGCCGCTTGCGATGACCCACGACCTTGTCCGCGGCACCGACGGCGATCGTGTCCACGGCCGCGACGCGCGTTGCCGCATCGAACAACTTCGATTCGCCCAACACGACGAGCCCGCCATCCCGCTGGCGTTCGAGTAAGCGCACCTGGCCGGCCGGCAACCCGACCGCGTTGTCACCGCGCTCGACCTCGAAGCTCTCGACCACACCCGTCGCTTTCGTCACCGCGCCGAGTTTGTCGTCGAGGTTCGGCTTCGCGATCGGATTGTCGAGCTTGGTCCCGACCGGATCGTAGACCAGCACCGAGCGCATCGGATGCGGCTCGCCAAGTCCGACGATCTCGACGCGCGTCTCGCCGGGCACGAGCGTGGCGATGCCGACTTCACGCGGCGTGGCCATCGGCGAGGTCGGCGCCACGCCTCCGACATAATCGCGCGCGGTCGCCTCGGCGAGCCGGCTTTGCCACACGCGCATCGGCGCATCGATCACGCGAACGAGCGCCTTCTCGTAACCGACGCCCGCCGTATCGCGCACCGCGATCGCGCCGCGCAGCACCGCCGAATCGCGTGCCGAGGTCGTCGTCATCGTGTAGTCCGCGTCCCAGTGCAGGCGATCCGTGGTGTACGCGATCACGAACGTGTACGTGCCCGCATGCGGTGCCTTCACGTCGAGCGCGAGCTCGCCCGGTTGCGCGGTCACCGGCGGTGGTGCGGCGTCGTCGGGAGCCGGCTCCGCGGGGACATCGGGAACCGGATCGCAATCACCGGTCTGCGCGCAGCCGGCCTCGATCGCGGCCTGCTCCGGATCCGGCACCACAGCAGGCGCGGTCGGCTCCGGTGCGCCCTTCACGTGAGTCGTCACCACGTCGACGCCATCGCGTTCGAGTAGGTCCACGCGCGTCACGCCGGCCGCGATCTTTGCGGTGATCGTCGTCGGAGTTGCCGGTAGCTTCACGGTCACGCGTTGCTTGACGATCGCGACATCGCGAAACAGCGTGATGTCCGCATTCGCGTCACCGAGCTTCGGCATCGCCGCGTGGTGATGGCAGCCCGCGAGCGCAGCTATGACCGCGAGCGATCTCACCAGCTATAGACAACCGTGTACGTGATCGTCTGGTGGCCGTTCGCCGGCAGCTTCACCCGATATTCCTCGGTCTGCGCGCCGGCCTTCGTCCCTTTCGGGCTCTCGTCTTCGACGCGGAACATCGTCCACCGCCACAAGAACTCGCGCGCGACCACATCGACGGCTTGCTTGCTCTTGTTGTCGAGCTTGACCTCGATCTTCTCGCGGATCACGTGCGCGTGTTCGTCGTAGTTGCACGACACCGCGCGGCGTTCACCGGTGACATCGCTATCTGCCGACAGGTTGATCCGCGCGATGCCCGCCGACGAGTGCAGCGGATCTTCGCTCACGACATCGAGCCGGCCATTCGACGCGCGCTTGAACAAGCGGACCTTGCCGTCGGGCAACGGATCCTTCGTCGGCACGTCGACCTCGAGCGCGACCTGCGACTTCGCCGTGCCCGCGCTGATCGAGAGCTGGTTGCAGTCGACCGCTTGGAACTGCTGGAAGCTCGCCGATTGATCCGGCACCGCCTCGAACACCACGACCGAGCGCGCCTTCGCACCCTGGCGCTGTGGAAACAATTCGACCTGCACCGACTCGCCGGCGCCGAGCCGCACGGTCGATGGCACCGTGAAGCGCGTCGGTGTGGTTTGCGCTTGATCGACGAGCGTCAGCTCCGCGTTGTCGTAGCTCGCCGACGTGGCGTTCTTGACGGTTGCCCACGCCGAGAAGTCCAGCGCCTTGTCGTTCAGGACCGCGAGGTAGTCCGTGGTCCAGGTCAGGCCTTCGGTCCGATACGAGACCTCGACATTCTGCTTGCCCGCCTTCTTGCTGGCCACGCGCCACACGAGGCTCGGCCGATCGCCACCCGTGGCGTTCGCGAGGCGAATGTCCTGCACGTAGCCATCGCGCCGCATGACCTGGAGCCGGCGTTGATCGCCAGCGCCGGTCTCGACGACGATCGCTTGCGGATCGACCGAGCGCAGCGTGCCCGCGACCTCGCCTTTCGGAGTCTGGATCGTGATCGCCTCGCCGATGTGGCGGCCGAGGATCTCGTCCGGCGTGGTCGCGCCCGGGATGAACCGTTGCTCGCTAACGACCAGCCCGGTTCCATCGGTTCCGTGCATCTGCACCGACGCGGCATCGATCTGCGCCGGCACACCGCTGATCCGGACTTCGCCGCCACTCGCATCGACCTCGCGTTGCTCGACGATCATCGCGCCGGTTGTCGTCGACACCACGCCATACGCCGCGCCGCCATACGCCGGAGCGATCGCGGCCTGTGGTGTGCCCCAGATCGTGATCGACGTGGCGGGCTTGTTCCCCGCCTGACCAATGCTCACCGCCACTGCCAGCAGCAGGGCCGCAACGCACCCGAATCGAAGTCCCATCCCGAAAAGCATACGCTGGCCCCAAACAGGATGCCCGCACGGTTCTGTGTGTATGATTTATTCCGTGGCGGTCGCGACCTACCCAGGGACGGTGTCGCCTTTGCGGGGGCTGGACCCATTCGGTGAGGCCGAGCGGGATGTCTGGCATGGCCGCGAGGCCGAGCGCGACGAGCTCGCGCGGATGGTCACCGCCGACGGGTTTCGCGCGGGCCTGTTGTTCGGCGAGCCCGGCGTCGGCAAGACCTCGTTGGTCCGCGCCGGCCTGATCCCGCACCTCCGGGACCACGGCATCGTCGCCCTGGTCTGCGAGGACCTCGGCGCGCCGGCCCAGAGCTTTGCCGCGGGGCTGTCCGCGTTCGGGATCCAGCCGAATGCGAACGAGCTACCGGTCGCGTTCATCACGCGTGCGGTCTCGAACTCCGTCGCGGGCCAGCAGTTCGTGTTCGTCGTCGACGATATCGATCTCGCATCGTCCGATGATCGGGCGATCGGTGAAATCGCCGAGATGTTCGCGAAGGTCGTCTCGCGCTCGGCGGGGCGGGCGCGGTTCCTGTTCGTCGCGGCGAGCGAGAGGCAGCATCTGTTGGGCGCCCTCGAGCGCCGCACGGGCTCGTTGTTCCCGCCGTCGAATCGCTACGAGCTCCCGCGGATGCCGGTGCCGGCCGCATCGCAGTTGTTCGATCGCGTCCTGTCGCTCTCGGGCGTGGCCGCGGATCCCGCGCTCGCAGAGGCGGTCGTTCAGGGCATCGCCACGCCGGCGGGCGTGTTGTGCGCCGATCTCCAGCTGTGCGCGATGGCGATGCGCGATCTCCGGATCACCACGCTCCCGGCGCTGCAGAAGGTCGGCGGTCCCACCGAGCTCGAGGGCTTGTGGCTCCACGATGCCTGCGCCGCCACGGGCAACGAACGCTCGGCGCTTCGCCTCACGGCCGAGCTCGCCGTGGGTGGCATGGTCCCGAAGCAGGCCGAAGTCATCGCGCGCAAGATCAACGTCGACGGTGGCTTTGCCCACGCGGCGTTCCAGACGCTCGAACAGCGCGGCGTGGTCGTGCGCGGCGATCCGGAAGGCACCACGTGGATCCTTCGCCACGAGGTCCTGACCCAACGCGTTCGCGAGCTCACCGCTCCGGCGCGGGCGGCCGCGCGCAAGGCGTACGACCTGCTCGGTAGCAAGGCCACGTCGCCGGGCCGATTGAGGCTCAACGAGCTGCGCACGTTGCAGCGCGAGGGCATCGCGCCGGTGACCCAGCAAGAGATCGCGATCGTCGAGCGATCGAAGCGCTACTACATGATGGTCGCGGGGATCATCGTCGCGATTCCGGTCCTGATCCTGATCATCATCTTCGTCCAGCTGCGCGGGCACGTGTTCTTCGATCTCGCGCCGAAAGCCGGCGGCGAGCGCGTCGTCGTGCGCGGTGGCCGCTCGGGACTCTCGGCGTTCGGTTGGTTGCCGGGTTCGGGTTACGGCAAGACCATCGCGGACACCGGACTCACGCGATCGATGGTCGCGCCGGAAGTTTGGGCCAAGGTGAGCTCGCGTGACGTCGGCGCGAGCAAGGGTAACTGGGAAGACAACCTGAAAGCGATGATGGCGCCGCAGCTCGCGGGGCTCGTCGAGTACGCGCAAACCGGCAGCGAGCCGGCACTTCAGGAATTGCGAAAAGCGGCGAAGGATCCGGAGGATCTCGCCGAGCTGCTCGTCGCGTTGCGGCCGATCGCGCGTGGCACGCCGACGGAAGTCCAGATGATCCAGCAGGCGATCGCGATGCCATCGCCGACGGTGCAACGCGCCGCGGTCGCGCTCGCGGGGGCCGCGGCCCTGCATCACGACGCGTATCAAGACACGTTGATCAAGACGCTGACGTCGACGGATCCCGAGCTCCGCCGGATCGCGTTCTCGGCGGTGCGTAACCTCGGCGAGCGTGGGCAGAGCCTGTTCGGTGCCGCGGCCGGCAAGACGGATAACCAAGACATTCGTCACGAGCTCGCGACGGAGCTGACGATCGCACCCACCGAGGACAAGCCGTCGTCGAGCGGTGCGGTCGCCGTGCTGTCGGAACAAGACAAGGGGCCAAAAGTGGAGAAGGCGCGCGAGGAGCTGCGCAATCTCTTGACGCTCGAGCCGGATGCGACGGCGGCGGCACTCGTGAGCCTGCTCGCCGCCGAACGGGCCCCGCTCGAGAACCGCCAGTGGGCAGCGGACACGCTCGTCGATCTGGATCCGATGCCGAAAGTCGCGAACCTCGTCGATGCGGCGAAGAACGCGTTCGCCTCGAAGTCGCCCGCGTTGCGCGCGGCGGTGTTGCCGCTCTACGCGAAGGTCGATCCGGAACAAGCGGGTGGTCAGCTCGCGTCGATGCTCGAGGACAAGAAGCTCGAGAAGCAGCTGCGCGTCGCGGCAGCGCTCGCGTGGGGCGAGGCGGCATCGGCGAATAAGGATGCGGCCGCGCACGCACTCGACGGGATGTTGAAAGAAGAGGATGGCGATATCCGCGCCGCCGCGGCGAAGGCGTCGGGCAAGCTCGGACGCGTCTATCAAGATCGCCTCGTGAAGATGGCGAAAGGCGAGTCGTTCAACGTCCGGATCGGCGCCGCGGAAGGGCTCGCACTGTCGACCTTGTCGGGCGGTAATGTCGGCGTCGGCATCGATGGCGTCGCACAGTTGTGGCGCGAGAAGGGTCGGCCGCGGCGCGAGGCCGTGCGGATCTGGTCGCACCTCGCGCGCAAGAAGCCGTTTCCGAACGTCGTCGAATATCTCGCGAGTGGCTCGCGCGTTCCCGATGACACCGGCCTCCACCCGCTGGCGGTCGAAGGGCTATGCAACGCGGCGCTCGCCGGTAATGCCGACGCGCGTGCGGGATTGCGGACGGCGGCCACGGACCCCGCGATCGAAGTGCGGCGAATCGTGATGGCGTGCGTCGCCGACGGTCCGGATCCGGCGAAGAACGGCGCGGCCATCGCGGCGAAGCTCGTCAAAGACCCGGATAACGAGATCCGTGCGGACGCTGCGAAGGTGCTCGCGCTCACCGTCGGTAAAGGCAAAGCTCCCGCGGGTGTCGGCGATGCCTTGGTCGCACTGTTGGATGATCCGAGCAGTGATGTCCGGCTGATCGCGATTCCCGCGCTCGGCACGCTCGGCGCCGATGCACCGAAGCCGGCGGCGGCCGCGATGGCAAAGCTGTTCGAGCGCGCGGACGAACGCGAAAAGCTCGCGATCCTTCGCACGGCGAAGCAGATCGGAGCCGCGGATATCGTCGGGCTCGCGGTCGCGGATAGCTCGCCGCGCGTGCGCGTGCAGGCCGTCGAAACGGCGCTCGGTGCTGGGTTGCGGGCGGCGCCCACGTTGTCGGCGGCACTCGCGGATGCGGATCCGCAGGTGCGTAAAGCGGCGCTCGAAAAGCTCGCCGCGCAGAAAGACAAAGTCGAAGCGCAGGTGCTCGATCGCGCGCTCGCTCTCGCGGTTCGCGATCCGAATCCAGAGCTGTCACAGCTCGCCTTGACCACGATCGCGCGCGTCGCGCCGAAGGATGCGGTGATCGCACGGCTCCATCGCTCGCTCGCCTCGCGGTTCGAAGGTGAACGCGCACAAGCGGCGGCGGCAGCGATCGGCCTCGTCGAGCGGTTCCCGCAAGAAGGTCAGCAACTGCTCGAGCCGTTGCTCGACGATCCGTCGCACGACGTTCGCGTCGCGATGCTGCCCGCGCTCGCCGCCGCGTATTCGAAGACGAACAATGCCGAGAAGGTCGCCGATATCCTGACCAGCTCGGAGGATCAGGCGATGCGCCGGCTCGTCGCAGGAGCCGCGTTCGTGACGCTCGCGAAGACCGACGCCGGCTTCACGCAATCGCAATCGGTGTTGAAGAAGATCTCCGGTCCGCCGATGGCCGAATTCACGGCGAAGATCGTGCTCGGCCTGGTCGCGAACAAGGACGACGGCATGGCGTTCCTCCAAGAGCTCGTGCCTTGAAACGTCTGTTGCTCGCCGTGGTCGTGTCGGCGGGCTGCTGGACTGGAACGGTGGCGGAACCGAATCCCGAGCCGGTCGCATCGAGCGAGCCGAAGGCGTTCAAGATCGATCTCGAGCTCGAATTGGAGCGCACGCCGTGCTTCGGGATGTGCCCGATCTTCGCGATCCACATCTATCCAGACGGCCGGATGCACTGGTTCGGACGCGACAACGTTGCCGTGCGGGGCGAGAAGACCAAGCGCCTCACGCTCGCGCAGATGAAGCAGCTCGAGCAACTCGTGAAGCGGAGCGGGATCCTGAGCGTGAAGCCGGATGCGCCGACCTGCGTGCCCCAACCGAACGGCGGGACGAGTTGCTCGTGGCCGGACATCACGATCTGTAGCGATACGTCCCATTCGGTGATCACGGTCCGGACGAGTCACGCGCAGGCGATCGTCGACAACGCCCACTGCGGCGACGAAAGCCCGAACGACAACCTCGAACACGCGATCGAGGGCCTCGCAGCGAAGTGGATCGGACGATAAGATCGGCTCGTGCGTTGGGCCGTCGTCGTCAGCTGTGCCGGGGCGCTCGCCGGGTGTGCTGGAGCTCCGACCGCGCACATGATTCCGGACGTCGAGCGACCCGCGGTGCACGTGGTGCTCGCGATGCCGGTGATGTTCGGTCCCGTCGCGAAGCCGGCCACGAGTTGGAATCAAGTCATCGACGCACCTCCATCCACGCCCGCACGCGATCAGATCTTCGGTGCGTTGCGCGCGGAGGCGGCGGGCAAGGGCGATCCGGTCCGCGATCCACGGCTCGATCTCGTCGCCGGTGACTTCGCCGACCTGATCGCGCGTGGTGGCGAGATCGATCACGGGGTCGAGGACTTCGCACTCGGTTCGCGCGGTGTTCCGGAGAGCATGTACTCGCTGCTCGTCTCGACGGCGACCACGCCCGAAGCCGCGGTCGCCGAGATCACGCCGAAGCTCGAGGTCGCGTTGCACTTCGGGAATGTCCACGTCGGTGTCGGTGGTGGCGATGGCAAGCCGTTCGTCGTCGCGATCATTCACACCTCGCTCGTCACGCTGCCGCCGACGGTGCCGCGCGTGTTGCCGGCGAAGGGTGAGATCACGTTTCGAGCGCCGGTCGATAGCTCGCTTCACGCGCCGCGCGTCACGGTCGCGTTCGACGACGATCGTGATCACCCGCAAACGCCGAAGCTAACCCCGGTCGATCGCGTGACGTTCGAGACCACGCTGTCGTGCGGCGATCACACGGGCGCGATGTGGGTCTCGGTCGAGGCGTGCGACGACAAGAACGCGGTCCAGCGCCTGCTGCTGTTCCCGATCGCCTGCGCCACGCCGCTCGACGTGTCGTATCGCGTGGAGCCGCGCAAGAACATCGCGGCAGCGGATCTCGCGACGCGGTTGTCCGCGATCATCAATCGTGATCGCGAAGAGGCTCACCAGAACGCGCTGCAGGGCGATCTACGTGCGGACCTCGCGGCGCACGATGCGACGGAGCTGATGAAGAAGACGGGCAGGGTCGCGCACGAGTGGGCGACCTCGACCACGCTCGGCCGGTTGCGCGACGAGGGCCTGCTCGCGACGATCACGCTCGAGGCGACCATGCACGCGAAGGATCTCGCGGCAGCGTCGGAGATCCTGCTGAACAACCGCGGCTACAAGGAGATGATTCTGAAGCCGGAGCCCACGCACATCGGGATCAACGTGCTGCCGGACGGGCAGGGCGAGTACTTCATCGCCGTCGAGCTCGTGCAGATCATCGAACCGATCCGGCTCGATCGCGTCGAAGAAGACATGATGCGCAGGATCGATGCGCGCCGCTCGGATTACGATCGCAAGCACGCACCGCTGCGTCGCGACAAGTTCCTCGATCGGTTCGCGCTGAAGTACGCGTACGCCCGCGCGCGTGGTTGGCGCGATGAAGTCGCGATGGATGCGATCCAGCACGACGTGAACTTCAGATACGGCCCGTACAAGAACACGTGGCGCGCGATCACGTTGTTGCTCGACGACGATCCCTCGAAGGTCGACATCGGACCCGAACGGGCCTTCCACGGCATCGGGATCGCCGCGGTCCAAGCACCACGCAACGGTGCGCTCGCGGGGAGGACGTTCGTGATCGTCCTCTACGGCACGTACCGATAGCTACTTCATATCGGCGTTGAGCTTCGCCGTCAGATCGGTCGCCGGGTCCGCCCACACGACCGACTGGCGGTCGACGATGATCGTCACGCCTTCGGCCTTCGCCAGCTTGTCGACGAGCGGCTGGGCTTGCTTCAACAGATCCTGCATCAGCTTCTGGCGCTCGCCAGCGAGATCCTTCTCGAGCTTTTGCAGCGTGCCTTGGAGCTCCATGAACTTCTTCTCGAGCTCTTGGCGCTTCGCATCGTACGCGTCCGGCTTGAGGACAGCCTTTTGCTTCTCGAGATCCGCCGCGGCGCGCTTGAGATCGTCCTGCTGCTTGTCGAGCGTGGACTGCTTCGCCTTGCGCGTCTTCTCGAACTGATCGTTCGCGCGCTTGCCGGCCGGCGTAGTCGATAGCGTGTTGTCGAGATCGATGATGCCGATCTTCGGTTGCGCGGGGACAGCCGTACGACCCAGCCCCGTGAGGAGCGGGCTCAACATCAAACCAAATCCAAGCGCACCAATCGCGACGTAAGGCTTCATGATGCCGGTTAAATACCAGGCTTATCGCCGCAGTTCCACGAACTTATTCACGTGCAACCGTCTGTAAACCTTGCTGGTCTAACTGATACGACTAGCTCTCGACTAGGACGTTTGTCGGGTCGCCGGGCGAGACGATGTTCGCGCCGACCCACAACGCAAGTGCCTGCAGCGTCAGGGTCGGATTGAAGCCAGAGCTCGTCGGAAACAGGCTGCCGTCCGCGCAATAGAGATTGCCGACGTCGTGCACCTTGCCGGTTCGATCACACACCGACATCGCCGGGTCGGTGCCCATTCGCATGGTGCCCATCACGTGCCTCGACTGCGACGGCGAGTCCGGCGGCTGGACGAGCGCGAACTGCGCGCCGGCCTCTTCGTGGATCGCGAGCATCTTCGGGATGTAGAAGTCGCGCGTCGCGAGCTCCCACGCGTGGTTCTGATAGGTCACGCGCAGCGCGGGTCGGCCGTAGACATCTTTGACATCGGGATCGAGATCGACGCGATTGCCGGTCTGCGGCGCATCCTCGGCTTGCATGATCATCGCGACGAGCTTGTCGCGCAGCGGGGATTGCTCGATGAGCTTTCGCAACGCGGAGCCGGTCTTGCCCAACTGGAGCGCGTAGTTCTTCGCTTCGCCGATCAGATCCGACGAGGTCGCGAGCTCGATGATGCCGCCGAGCGGTTGCGCGGGATCGTTCGGCACGCCGCGGAAGTCGCTCATGCCGAGCGTGACGGAGCGACCGCGATGACCGTGCACGCGCTGGTTCAGCACGCCGACGACGTAGGTCTGGAAGTGGAACATCAGGTTGCGCCCGACGAGACCCGACGAATTCGCGAGCTCGGGATCGCTCAGCATCACGAGCCGCGCGGTCTCCGCTGCCGATGCCGCGAGGACGACCCGATCCGCTTTCACCGTCACGTACGCGCCGGTTGGATCCATGTACGAGACCGAATCGATCTGCGTCTTCGTCGTGTTCGCGTTCAGACGCATCACCGGCGCGTTGAAGCGCAATTGGACGTTGCCGGTCAGGAGCGCATCGCGCAGCAGCGTCACCGCCGGCGACGACTTCGCATGCGTGGGACAGCCGTAGCCCGAGCAGAAGCCGCAATCGATGCACGCCGGACGTCCGCGATACGGACGCGACGTGACCGCCGTCGGATACGAGAACGGGTGATAGCCGAGTCGCTTCGCCGCGTCGCCGAGGATCGTGTTCGCGAACATCGGCAGGCCCGGCGGCATCGGGTAGGGCTTGCTCTTCGCGGGCGCGAACGGATCGGCGTCCGCACCTTCGGAGCCTTGGACGCCGACGGCATGTTCGATCTCGACGTAGAACCGCTCGAGCGTCGCGTAATCGACCGGCCAGTCGACGAAGCTCGCGCCATCGATCGGACCGAGCAGCGTGCCGAGCTGGAAATCGGTCTCGCGAAACCGCGGATACTTCATGTCCGCATGCACGGCGGCGCCACCGACGTTATGCGGCAGCGCGTTCGCATCGCCAACAAACGTGCGCGGGCCCGAGGCTTCGGTCGCGCGGAACGTGCGCGGCTCGATCAACGTGTCCTGCGCGATCAGCGAGCGGACTTGGAGCTTCAGCTCGTCGTTCGAAAAGTTGGGCGGCGACAGGCCGGCCGGATCGTCGAGCCCGGGGAAGTGGTTGTTGCCGGCTTCGAGGATCAGGACTTTCTGTCCCGCGACCGCGAGCGTGCGCGCGACGGTGGAGCCACCTGCGCCGGAGCCGACGATGATCGTGTCGAACGTCGAGAGCGAATCATCGCCGAGGATGTTCGGAGTGACCGATGGCAACGCCATTAGAAGAACCGCTTGCCGCCGCTGCCGACGGCCGCGACTGTGAGGAGACTGATGACGTCGTCGTCGAATTGTTCGGTCGTGTCGCCGGGCGATGCGGTCGACGTGGGCTGATCCACGCGATCGACGTATTGATCGGTCGCTTCGACGTATTGCGCGTGGCCGAGCGGTGCGCTGTCGCCGTCGTAGCGCGCGAATTTCCAGCCCGAGAGATCCGCGTTGCCACCGTATTCGGGCGCGGCGAACGTGCCTTCGATCGTGTGCTCGAGCAGCGCGTTGTAGAACGCCGGGATGTCGTTGCCGGCGGTGCTGAGCGCGAGCACCTGATCGTCGGTGCCGAGGTCGCGAAACGTCTTGCCCTTCGCGATGCCATCGGCGGCCGCATCGAGCGCGCGAATCCCGGACGCGTAGAGATCGCGGTAGCCGATCGTCGGCGCGAGCACGGTGTCGTTGAAGTCACCGCCCGGCGTGATGCTGCTGCCCATGAGGCGCATCCGCCACGCGATGTCTTGGACGCGCGATAGCGGCATGAACACTTCGAAGCTGTTGTCGGGGAAGTTCGTGCCCTTTGTGCCATCGTCGGCGGGAAACGGCGTGCGACCGGAGTATGGGCCACCCGCGAACACCTTCGCAGGATGGACATCGAACATCGCGAGCAACGTGTCGATGTAGCGCACGGCCTTCGCGTCACGCGCACCGGGCAACAGGATCTCGGTGCAGAGGTCGATGGTTTCCCAGCTCGCTTCGTCGAGCACGAGGCCACTGGGATGGACGGTGTTGTCACCGCACGCGGGGAGATACGCGAGCGCTGCCGTCGAACCGATCAGCTTGACGAAGCCGCGGCGGGTGAGCATGGGTTGCTCTATACAACGCTAGCGATAAACGCTCCAGCGTTTGACCGCCACGGGTGCGGGCAATGCTTTGGACGTGTACTCGAGTGTCTCGAGTTGCGCATTTTGTGACGTTAAATACTCCGCCACGCTCGGTGCGGAGTACGTCGCTTCGCTCATCGCGATCTGATGTCCCTCGGCGAGCGCTTGCAGCTTCGCGGCGATGTTGACGGTGCCGCCGAAGAAATCCGCGTTCGAGTTGAGGCGCACGGCGATGCACGGGCCCGTGTTTAACGAGATGCGCAGGCGAATCGGCGTGTCGTCCCGTTTCGGGTGGAAGGCGTCGTGGATCAAGCGGCTCGCTTTGACCGCGTCGACGGGAGACGTGAAGGTCGCCATCACCGCATCGCCGATCGTCTTCACGACCGCGCCGCGATTGTCGGCGACGATCTTGAACACCTCGTCGAAGTGACGCTTGATCTCGACGAACGCGCCCGGATCGCCGCGATCCGCGTAGAACGCCGTCGAGCCGACGACATCGGTGAACAACAGCGTCTGTTCTCCGACCGCGAGCTTCACGTCGGCGCCGATGTAGTCCTCGGAAAACAGATCACGGAATTCTTGGAACGACAGCAGCATGCCGGGGCGAAGCGCGTCGTCGCTCCAGGTCGTGCGCTCGATCGAAAATTCGCGCGGCTCTTTCGACGTGTTCGTGTACGTCGCCTTCGGATGCTTGCCGACCTTGATCGTCGTGTTGGCTTCGATCTTCGGATCGTACGTGAACGCGTCCGCACCGCCGTCGTCGACCTCGATGTAGTAGCTGTGCTCGTGACCGCTCCACACCGCGTAGCGGCCGGGTTCGAGCGTTGGCTGCAGCGTCACGGTCTCGCCGGGCGCGACGAGCTTCATCGCGCGGATGTGTTCCTTCTGCGCGGGCTCCGCACTGCAGTACAGGACCTGCGCGACCTCGCGTACCGCCGGATGGACGCGGAACGTGACCTCGACGGCGTTCGGTTGATCGGTGGTGAAGTCGACATCGCAGGCCTCGCAGCGCGAATCGGCGGCGAGGCCGTGCAACGTGGTGTTCTCGTCGCGAACGCCGCGGCAATGCGGGCAGATCGTGTCCCAGCTGAGATCGAGTAAGCCGGCGCGCGTGGCGTGGAGAGCGGTCCGCAACAGCTCGAGCTCGGGCACCTTCCACGTACGCGCACGTTCGCGGATCTGGATGCGATGGAGGTCGGCGTCGTCCCCGGTGCGTACGAAATCGACGAGCGGATCGACACATTCCTTCGGGAAGCTTTCGGCGAGCAATTGCTCGCGAATCGACGCCAGGCGCGCGAGCGCGGGTTCCTCGAGCTCGGGCGGCGGCAGTTGCAACACGTCGGGACGCAGGCGATCGAGCTGCGCGGCGAGCGCGGGCAAGACCTTGCGATACGCCTTCTCCAGCGACGGAAATCCGAGCTTGATCGCGGCCGACCACAACGCGTTGCGCGGGATCGCGGCGAAGTAGAGATACACGCGCGTGCCGGTCTCGATCGGCTCGAGGCGATGGATCGCGTACATCACCTTCATGAAGCCCTTGTCGTAGATCCGCGTCGACGTCAGCCACTGTTCGGCGACCCAGTTCCACGGGACTTCGACCCACTCGTGAACGAGGCCGCCGGTCTTCGAGCTGCCGTGGCGCAGGCCATCTTTTTCGACGAACTTCATCTCGGCGGTGCCGAGCGCGCGATTCATCCGCGACGTATCCGAGATGAACGGCCACAACGCGGCCGGCGTGCCCGGGAGATCGAACGTCCACAACCGTTCGATGCGCTTCTGCTTCGCAAATTCTGCCGGAAACGGATGGAGCTCGAGGAGCTGACCGATCGTCAGAGGCGCCGCCATGCTGATCCAACTCTACGTTACAATCGGCGGACGTGCGGAGCCTGGTCGTCCTAGAGCTGCCTTGTCGGGTGGGTGCGACGCGGTGTTCGGGCTGGACGGGCTCGGTAGTGACAGTGCGTTGCCCCATGCTCGGCGCGCTGTGGTGTTTGCCGATAAAGCGGGCGACTATTACCCATCGGTGACCGTCACGCTCGACGGGATGAATGGCGGATCGCGGATCGTCGTCGGAATTTGTCGGGTTCCAGACGACGCCGTCGCGGTGACTGGCATCACGGACTCGCGCGGGAATACCTATACGGATCTCGAGATCGACGGGACCGCGGACCTCGCCAGTGCGCAAACCTGGGTCGGAACGTCGACCGATAACACCTCCGATCCGGTCGACATGACGATCGCGTTTTCGGGTGCGGGTGCGAACGGGCTCGACGTTCGTGTCGTCGAGTACGCGCTGGTCTCGGAGCTCGGCGATGTCGAGGCCAACGATGGCAACGGGACGCACGGCGTGACCGCAACGGTCGACGTCGATACGCTGCCGACCTTGGTCGTGATGTCGTCGTGCGTGAGCTCGAGCGTGCTCGCGGTCAACGGGTTTACCGAGGATGCGCGCGATGCGAACGGCAACGTGATGGCGAGCAAGCTTGCCGACGCGACCGGCCCGTGGACCTTGGAGCTGACGCAGATCAACGAAGGCGGGATGATTCTCGATGTCGTCCCGCTCGTCGGGCTGTAAGCTCGGCGCGTGGCGACCCATTTCACGAGCTGTCCGTTGTGCGAGGCGACGTGTGGCCTCGTGGTCGAGACCGAAGGCACGCGCGTGAAATCGATCCGCGGTGACGAAGCGGACACGTTCTCGAAGGGCTACTTGTGCCCGAAGGGAACGGCGCTCGCGGATCTGCATCACGATCCGGATCGGTTGCGGCATCCGATGCGGCGCGATGGCGATACCTGGCACGAGATGACCTGGGACGAGGCGTTCGATCTGGTCGCGTCGAAGTTGAACGCGGTGCGAAAGGCGCACGGCAAGCATTCGATCGCCGTCTATCAAGGCAATCCCACGGCGCATAACTTGGGGCTGCTCACGATCGGGCAGCTCGCGTTGCGCACGCTCGGGACACGGAACATGTATTCGGCGACGTCGAACGATCAGCTGCCGCACATGCTCGCGGCGCTCCAGATGTTCGGCAACCAGATCTTGATGCCGGTGCCGGATGTCGATCGCTGTGACCTGATGATCTGCTTGGGCGCGAATCCGCTCGCGTCGAATGGCAGCATCATGACGGCGCCGGATATGCGATCGCGGTTGAAGGCGATCCAAGCGCGAGGTGGACGCGTGATCGTGCTGGATCCGCGACGGACGGAGACGGCGGATCGCGCGGATCAGCATCTGTTTATCCGGCCGGGGACGGATGCGGTGTTCTTGCTCGCGCTCGCGAACGAGTTGTTTGCGATGGGTGTGAAGCTCGGGCGGTTGGAGCCGCACCTGCGTGGCGTCGACGAGCTGCGGGCAGCGGCGGCGCAGTGGCCGGCGGATCGGGCGGCGGCGATCACGGGTGTTTCCGTCGAGGACTTGCGTGGGTTGGCGCGCGAGTTTTTGCAGACCAAGCGCGCGGCGCTGTACGGGCGGATCGGCGTGTGCACGCAAGAGTTCGGCGGGTTGGCGTCGTATCTCGTCTATGCGGTGAACGCGCTCGCCGGTCATCTCGACGAGCCGGGTGGGTTGATGTTCACCACGCCGGCGCTCGATCCGTTGCCGCTCGCGGACATGCTCGGGTTCGATGGTGGGTTCGCGCGGTGGCGATCGCGCGTGTCGCAACGGCCGGAGTTCGGTGGCGAGTTTCCGATGTCGGCGCTCGCCGAGGAGATCGTCACGCCGGGGCGCGATCAGATTCGCGCGTTGATCACGTGTGCGGGCAATCCGGTGTTGTCGTCGCCGGGTGGTGTGCAACTCGAGGCGGCGCTCGGGCAGCTCGAGTTCATGGTGTCGATCGATCCGTACTTGAACGAGACCACGCGGCACGCGCACGTGATCTTGCCGGGCACGCATGCGCTCGAGCGGTCGCACTACGACGCGGCGTTGAATGCGTTCGCGGTGCGCAACGTGGCGAAGTACTCGCCGCCGGTGTTCGAGCGAGGTGAGGACCAACGGCACGACTGGGAGATCTGCGCGGCGCTGTTCACGCGGATGCGGCTGCCGGTGGGAAGTCGGCTCGCGGAAAAGATCTTGGGGAAGTTGGGGCCCGAGGCGGTGCTCGATCTCGCGTTGCGCGTGGGGCCGTGGGGATTGCGGCACGGGCGTTCGGGATTGTCGTTGGCGAAGCTAAAAACTGCGCCGCATGGTGTGGATCTCGGGCCGTTGTCGTCGAGGTTGCCGGGGCGGTTGAGTCAGAAGAAGGTCGATCTGGCGCCGGCGCTCTATCTCGCGGATCTGCCGCGCCTCGAAAAGAAGTGGGCGCAGGCGGCGTCGGGACTCGTGATGATCGGACGGCGGCATCTGCGATCGAACAACTCGTGGATGCACAACAGCGAGCGGCTCGTGAAGGGGCCGCCGCGATGCACGCTGCAGATCCATCCCGACGACGCGGCAGCGCGTGGCCTGGTCGAAGGTGCGTCGGCGGAAGTGTCGACGGGGCGGGGTGCGATCTCGTTGCCGGTCGAGATCACGGATAGCGTGATGAAGGGTGTGGTCAGCGTGCCGCATGGCTGGGGGCACACCCGCGACAAGACGAAGCAGCGGGTCGCGACGGCGCATGCAGGTGCGTCGGTAAACGACATTCTCGATCCGCGCATCACGGACGAGCTGTCGGGGACGAGCGCCTTGACCGGACAACCGGTAGAAGTACGGTAAATGGAACGCGGTCCCGAACTGTTCGCGTTGATCGGCCCGGAGAAGTTGCGCGCGGTCGTGACGGACTTCTACGGGCGCGTCTTCAAAGACGTGATGATCGGTTACATGTTCGCGGGCAAAGATCGCGCGCGCTTGATCGATCGTGAAACGGAGATGGCGGCGGTGTTTCTGGGCGCGCCGGATGCGAAGTACACGGGTCGGCCGATGCGCACGGCGCACGCGAGCGTCTCGATCTTCGGTGGGCAATTCGAGCGCCGCCTCCAGATCCTGCGCGAAGCGATGGCGGACAACGGCGTGGATCCGGAGGTCCAGCGCGTGTGGATCGAGCACACGCAGGCGCTGCGCTCGCAGGTCACGACGGACCAAGGTTCGGAGTGCAAAGACACGTCGGTGACGGGCGCCAAGCTCGCGATTTCACCGGACCCGGACCGCAAGATCACACTCGGGCGGAAATAGCCTGTAAGCCGCGCCCGGTTCGAAACCTTACCCACTATGGATGTTCCGCCGTGCTGCTGCGCTGATTGGGTTTCGGGCCTCGCTCGCGATCATGCGGGCCGGCTCGCCGCCATCGCACGGCACGAGGGTTTGACCGCGACCGACGCACTCGATGTCGTTCAAGACGCGTTTCACACGCTGCTCGATCGGCCCGATCAGGACTCGTTACGCGATCGTCCGGACGATGCTGCGAACGTGCTCGCCGCGATCGTTCGCAATGCCGCTCGCAACGCACGGCGCCGACACTTTCGCGCGAAGCCACACGACGAATTGCCCGAGCTCGCTTCCGAGCTACCGCCGCCGGATCAGCTGATCGAACAACGCGAGACCGGTGCCCAGCTGAACGATTGCATGGCCGATCTCGGCGAGACGCATCGCGCCGTCGTCACGTTGCGCGTGCTCGAAGAGCTCTCCGGTGAAGAAGCCGCAAAGGAGCTCGGCATCACGCCGGGCCACGTTCACGTCTTACTTCATCGCGCACGCAAACAGTTAGAGGCCTGTATGTTACGGGCTAGCGATCGCGACCTCGCCGTTTAGCGCGCGATCGATCATCCCCTTCAAGAACTTCTGCGGTCGCGCGCCGGTCGTGTGCCCCACGATCTGGCCATCGCGCTCGAGCACGATCGTCGGCATCACGCGAACACCATATTTCTCGGCGGCGGCGCGATCTTCCTCGACGTCGATCACGTCGACGTGCAACTTCGCACCGTACTCGGCCTTTAACTGCTCGATCACGGGTTTCAACTGCCTACAGGGACCGCACCAGGCGGCGGTGAAATCGATCAATCGGATCTGCATACCGGGAAAGGTCCCCACCGCGCGGATCCTTACGGCCGATGCCACGCTCGTGCGGCGAAAATGATCGTCTCGACGACCAGGGTCAGCACCACGTCGATCGCGACACACGCGACCGCCACCTCGACCGCCGGAATCAGCACCAACGTGTGCGCACCCGGAAGCGTCACGTACGGCGGTGGCAGGAACGCCCACGCCAAGCCCGCCGGCAACATCGCCAACACGAGGCCCATCCACGCGATGCCATTCGCCTTCGCCAACCGACCCGCGAGGTCGTGATCCCGCAACGCCCACATGCTCGCGACGAGCTGCACGATCATCGCCGCGATACCGTACTTCGCCATCACGACCGCGATGTGACCTTGCGCCGGCACGAGCGACGGCGAAAACCCCTGGCCCGCGGCACCGATCATCGCGTAGTACACGACGAAGAACGCCGGCACCGACACCACCAACACGCGCCAATCCAGCTTCATCAGCTTTCGCCGGATCAGCAGCACTGCACCGATCAACGCGATCACCGCACCGCCGCCGACGAACCCGATCCGCAACGCGCGCCGCTCCTTGCGATCGATCGCTGCCGCCGCCTTCGCACGCGCCACGGTCGCCTTCGTCGATGCGAGCCGCAGGTTGTCCACCGTCTTTCGGGCATCGCGCACGCTCGGATCGATCTGCAAGATCTCCGACAGCGTGTGCCCAAGCCCGTGGCCCGGCGCCGGAATCCCGAGCAGCGTGGCCACCGTCGGCGCGATATCGATCAGATGCGCGTCATCCGCATTCGCACCCACCTTGATCCCCGCACCCGCCGCGATCAACGGCACCGCCAACACCTCCGGCTCCACCCCGCCATGGCCGCCGCGATTCGTGTGCCCGTGATCCGCCGTCACGATGATCGTGTCCTGCGTCAAATCGACATGACCCAACGCGCGCGCCAACGCGTGATCCACGAGCTCGGCCGCGGTTCGATAGTCCGGACTCGCGCCGCCCTTCGCATGCCCGGCGGCATCGACCGCGCCGACCAACAGCACGACGAGCTCCGCATCGCCTTGCGCGACCGCCGCACCGGCTTCCGAAAATCCACCCGGCCACGGCGCGTAGCGTGCGTCGTCGAACGGCGAGGCGAAGTTCGCATCCGGTGCACGAATCGCCGCCGGCGAGAGCGGCCGCTCCATCGCATCGATATCGATCTCGTCCTCTTCGTCATCGACGTTGAACACCGCGTTCGGATCGATCTTCCGTAAGAACAACTTCGGGAGTGCGTCGTAGTCCGTCGCGAACGCCGTCTTCAGGCCCGCCGCCTTCGCGCGATCCATCAGCGAGTCGAGCTCGACCGGCGTGGAGTGATGATTCGTGCGCACGCCACTCGCGACCGGTGGCACGCCCGTCAGGATCGACACGTAGTTCGGCCGCGACCAGGTCGGATAGTGAGACTGCGCTTCGGTATCGACACCGCGCCGGCGCAGCTCGTCGAGAAACGGCAGCTCGTAGGACTTGTCTAACCGCAACCCGTCGACGATCACCAAGAACACCCTGCGCGAATAGCGAGGCGTTTTCGGATCCGGCAACACCGGTTGCACGCGTGCGAGCGGTGGCTGGACCTCCTCGAGGTCGCCCATGAACTCGCCACCCGCGAGCCCCGCTTTGACGGCGCCGATCGCGCCCAACACGGTAATGACGATCGCGGTCGCCATGACTCGACGTGTCGTCGGGGACCGCATCCCGAAGTCTAGCGCGTACCGAGCGATCCGCTGTACCGTCGTGCGGTGAGAGCAGTAGGGGTTGGTTTCATTCTTCTGGCGGCGGCGGCATGTGGAGATTCAGCGACATCGGACGATGACGTACCTGCTTCGCTGACACTTTCCGCGACAACCAACGAGGACACGCCGGTCTCCATCGCGTTGACCGCTTCGAATGTGACGATCGGCGAGATCGCGCATGGATCCGCGGCAGCGGGACCGACCTCACTCACGTTCACGCCCGAGCCGGACTTCAACGGTGCCGTCGATTTCCAGGTCGAGGCCGATGCCGCGACGATCGCGATCCACATCGACGTGCTTTCCGTCGATGATCCGCCTCTCGCACGACCCGATCGCCTGGTAACAGGATTCGAGCAGCCACTCGCCGTTCCGACCGCGATGGTGCTCGCGAACGATACCGATGTCGATTCGCCGCAACTGTTCGTGACGTCGGTCGCGAATGTGACCCACGGAACGGCGAGCGTGGTCGGTAGCACGATCACGTTCAGCCCCGAGCCGAGCTTTCACGGCCAAGCCACGTTCGACTACGTCGTGTTCGACGGTGCGTATTCGGCGACGGCTACCGTCACCGTCGATGTGGGTCCAGATGCCGCACCCGTAGCAACGAATATCGCCACGACCACGCTCCCGAACGTCGCCCGTGCGATCGCGCTTACCGCGACGGATGCCGATCCGATGCCGCTCAGCTACGTCACGAGTCAGCCCGCACACGGCACCGTCGCTCTCGTCGGCAACGTCGCCACGTACACCCCCGACGCATCGTTCGAGGGTAGGGACACGTTCACGTTTTCCGCGAGCGATGGCACGCTGGATTCGAATGTGGCGACCGTCGCCATCGATGTCGCGGATGTGCTCGATGTTGCGGTCGGGGTGAACATGGGCTGCGCGATTCGTGGGGATCGTTCGTTGTGGTGTTGGGGCCAAAACGATCACGGTCAGCTCGGGGACGGCGGCTATGACAAGCGCGAATCGCCGCGTCCGGTTCTCGGCACGGCGGACTGGGCGCAGGTTTCGGTCACCAGCTCGACGGTATGCGCGATCAAAGTCGATCACTCCCTGTGGTGTTGGGGCGATGACTCGTCGTACCAGATTGGCGACGGCAGCATGGTGTTCGATCGTCCGACGCCGGTCCAGGTCGGCGGTCTCGATTGGAGCACCGTCTCCGCCGGTGGCGATCACACGTGCGCGGTGAAGCTCGACCAGTCTCTGTGGTGTTGGGGAAACGACGCCGAGGGGCAGGTAGGCATCGGCGGCGGCGCGGTCTCTTCACCGAAGCAAATCGACGGGATGTGGTCCGTTGTTTCAGCCGGAGAGCGAGCTACGTGCGGAGTGAAGAGCGACCACACGCTGTGGTGTTGGGGCGATGGCGAGGCGGTGAACGGCAACGGACTTCAGGACTACTTCACGCCACAACATATGCCCTCCGTCGGCACCGACAGTTGGTCGGATGTTTCGATGAGCCTTACCACCTGCGCGCTCAAGTCCGATCACTCGTTGTGGTGTTGGGGATCGAGTGGGCCGACGGCCGGCGTCTACAACCAACAGTATCCGGAGCAAGTCGGAGCGCGGCTCGATTGGTCTTCGATCCACGTGTCGTCCGGAACCGCGTGCGCGACCACCGCAACTGGAGAAGGTTGGTGCTGGGGAGACAATCCGTACGGTGAGACCGGCGATCCAACGCTGTTGCGCGACGAGACGCCACGAAAGCTCGATGGAGGTTGGGACGCTGTGGTTTCCGGCCCGAGCGCGACGTGCGGACGGGTGCTCGGCCGCCTGGCGTGTTGGGGAAGCAATGCGGATGGCGCATTGACAAGGTCCGCTCCGACGACGGATGCGCCGAAGTCATACGTGTCCGAGACCTGGTCGAGCGTCGAGGTCGGAAACGGAGTCGGCTGCGGCATCAAGACCGATGGATCGTTGTGGTGTTGGGGACAAAACGGCGGTGGCGAGCTCGGCGTTGGCGACACCCTTGCGCGCGACGCACCCGTCCTCGTCTCGAGTGAGGTGTGGAGCTCGGTTTCGGTTCCCGCCGAAGCCGGCGCGCCGTGCGCGATCCGCGCAGATCGAACGCTCTGGTGTTGGGGCGGCGAAAACGGATCGACGCCGCGGCAGATCGCGGGAACGTGGGCGCTCGTTTCGCCCGGCGAACTGACGTGTGCGATCGCGACCGATGCCACGCTCTGGTGTTGGGGAGGCACGCAAGCTCCTCAACAGGTCGCCGGACAATGGATCGACGTGACGCCCTACGACACCCGCGGCTACTGCGCCGTCGCGGCCGATCACACGGCGTGGTGCAACGACAACGATATCTTCCATCCAACGACGACGCAGATCGCAGGATCTTGGCGGTCGATTCGCAACGGTTACGACGCGACGTGCGGCTTCACCACCGCAGGCACCCTGATGTGTTGGGGCGAGAACGCGTATGGCCAAGTCGGTGACGGCACCCTCGACTATCGGCCGGATCCCGTCGTGATCGCGGGTGATTGGACGAGCGTTTCCGTCGGCGCGTATCACACCTGCGCGATTTCTTCGGACGGCAACACCTCGTGTTGGGGAATGGACTTCTGGGGCGAGGTCGGCAATGGCTTGACCGAATGGCGTTCCCCGTCACCGACGGTGATCGGCGAGTTTTTCACGGCAATTAGTGCCGGCCGGAGTCGGACCTGCGCTGTCGACGTCGATGGCTACAAATGGTGTTGGGGCTATGGAGATGATGGCTCTCTCGGTGATGGTGACGCGTTCTCCGCCACGCCGATCCAGGTCTCGTTCTAGCGCCCGTGTCGTGATATCCATCAGATGCTTTGACGGAGCCGCTGACGAAACTGGGTGTGAAGAGCGACGGCCAAGCCGAACCGATCAAACACCTGAAGCCGCGCGTCGATCCGTCGACGTTGCACCACAGGCAACTGCTGGACGGGCCGTTCTGGCAAAAGATTCCGGCCTACCGAAATGTGGACGAGGCTACGTTCCTCGACCACCAATGGCAGGCCAAGAACTCGATCACGAATCCGGCAAAGCTTCTCGCCGCGGTTCAGGATCTCGTTCCGGCGCAGTTCATCGAAGACGTCACGACCGGCTTCAAGCACGCGCCGATGTCGATCCGCGTGTCGCCGTACCTGCTGTCGCTGATCGATTGGACCGATCCGTATAACGATCCACTGCGCCGCCAGTTCGTGCCGGTGTCGTCGCGCCTGCTGCCGGATCATCCGAAGCTCACGCTCGACTCGCTGCACGAGCAAGCCGATGCGCCGGTGCCGGGCCTCACGCATCGCTATCCGGACAAGGCGCTGTTCCTCGCGCTCGATACGTGCCCGGTCTATTGCCGGTTCTGCACGCGGAGCTACGCGGTCGGCGTCGACACCGACGAGGTCGAGAAGGTCTCGCTGAAGGCGACCGAAGATCGCTGGGACCGCGCGTTCCAATACATCAGCGAGCGCGTCGAGCTCGAAGACATCGTGGTCTCCGGCGGCGATAGCTATCAATTGAAGGCGCGCCAGATCACCCTGATCGGCAACAAGCTGCTCGAGATGCCGAACATCCGTCGCATTCGGTTCGCGACGAAGGGCCCGGCCGTGATGCCGATGAAGCTCATCACCGATACCGAGTGGCTCGATGCGCTCACGGCGGTGGTCGAGCGTGGTCGCAAGCTCCACAAGGAAGTGGTGCTGCACACGCACTTCAATCACCCGAACGAGATCACCGCGATCACGAAGCGCGCGCTCGACGGCGTGTTCGAGCGCGGCATCATCACGCGCAACCAATCGGTGCTGCAGCGCAACGTCAACGATTCGATCGCCACGATGCAGCTGCTCGTGAAGCGCCTCGGCCATTGCCAAGTGCACCCGTACTACGTGTACGTGCATGACCTCGTGAAGGGCGTCGAAGATCTGCGCACCACGCTGCAGACCGCGTGCGATATCGAGAAGGCCGTGCGCGGTGTGACCGCCGGCTTCCACACGCCTACGTTCGTCGTCGACGCGCCGGGCGGTGGTGGCAAGCGCGTCGCGCATAGCTTCGAGCACTACGATCGCGAGACCGGGATTTCGGTGTTCGCGGCGCCGTCGGTGAAGCCGGGATTCTTCTTGTACTTCGATCCGATCGACACGCTCGCGCCGGACATCCAGGCGAAGTGGAAGAACAAAGCGGATCAGGACACGATGGTCGAAGCCGCGATCGCGCAGGCGAAGGCGAACATGGCCGCGTCAGCGCGCGCCAGCTCTGTTCGCTAGGCCGGTCCGAGCGGAGTCCGGCGCCGCGCGAAGGCGCGTCGTCGGTCAACGGAGCGAGGACGGCCGAAATAGATCGAAGCAGGTGGGACGCGATTTGGCGCGAGCCTGCGAGCGCCGAATCGCGTCCCACCTAGCGACAACACAGCAGGCCGTCGGACGTATTCGACGAGAATGCACCGCAGTTCGGCGCCGTGGTCATGTCGTTGAGCCCGGAAATCCGGGTGACGCCGGGATAGATGCCGTCTTTGCAGTCGTTGCCTTGCGAACAATCTGCACCGCAACACGCAGCTTCACTGCACGAGACCGAATCCGCGTAGCACGGGAACAGCGAGTAGTCGCAGTTCGCATTGCCGACCTCGGTGTAGCAGTGGCTCATCGCGAGCGTCCAAAGGCCGGGCTCGGAGAGGCATTGCTGCGCCGTGATCCGCGAGCTCACCTCCGACGGATTGCTCGTGGTGCCGCACACGTGCCAACCCGGCGAGCACACGTCCGCCGGCATCGCGCATGGTCCGAGGCTGTTGCCACAGGCAGCGCCGGTGCCGGTGCCGCGCAGATCGAGCTGGCCGCTCCACGTACCGGAGCATCCGGCGATCTCGGGATACTTCGCCGTGTCGACGAATGCCTCGCGCGTGCCGTCCGCACAGCCGGTCGGATCGATCGCCGAGGGCTTGCAGCACAACACGCCATCGGTGTGACTCGCATCGAACGCACCACACGCGACGCCGGTCGCCGTGTCGAAGCTCCCACCGACGCGCGTGCCTTCGCCCCACACGCCGTCCTTGCACATGTTTTCCGTCGAGCAATCTTGGCCGCAGCACACGGGCTCGGAGCAATCGACGTCTTGATCGACGCATCCGTAGGTCGCGTACAAGCACGATGGCGTCCCGAACTTCGAGCAGTGACCCATCGCCGTCACCCAGTGACCGGACTCGGTCGCGCATTGCGTGGCGGACACGCGCGCCGAGAGCTCGCCCGGATCGCCGGTGTCGCCACACACGTGCCAACCCGGAGCGCACGCATCCGCCGGTTCGACGCACGGCACCGCATTTCCACACGTCGCGCCCGAGCTCGCGCCACGCAGGTTCGCGGTACCGGTCCATGTAGCCTGGCAACCCGCGATCGCCGGATACGCGACCGGATCGACGAACGCTTCGCGCGTGCCGTCGGCGCACCCGAGATCGGGCGCGTCCGGTGGTGCTGCGTCGATCGCGCGCGTGTCGAAATTGAATCGACATGCCGCCACCAGCACGAGCAGCCACCTCATCGACAACATAATAACCCGTCGGTGTTTGCCGACGAGAACGCGCCGCACGTTCCATTCAGCGCGACGCGCGTCACGCCCGTGTAGAGGCCATCCTTGCAGTCGTTGCCTTGCGAGCAGTCGGTGCCGCAACACGCGGACTCCGCGCAGTCGATCGCGTCGGCGGTGCACGGGAACTGCGAGTAGTCGCACACGCTGCCCGTCGTCTCGGCGGCGCAATGACTCATCGCCGTGACCCACCGGCCCGGTGTGGTGAGGCACGGATCGGAGGCGATCCGCGACGTGATCTCCGACGGATCACCGGTCGCGCCACACAGATGCCAACCCGGCGAGCAAACGTCGGCGGGCACCGCGCACGGGCCGAGACTATTGCCGCACCGCGCACCCGTGCTCGTCGCACGCAGATCCAGCGCACCCGACCACGAGGCCTGGCAGCCGGCGACTCTCGGATACGCGTTTTGATCGACGAACGCTTCACGCGTGCCATCCGCGCAGCCGATCGGATCGACATCGGCGGGCTTGCAACACAGCACCCCATCCGCGAGCCCGGACGTGAACGCACCGCACGCGACCCCGGATTGCGTTTCGAGCGTCGCGGCGGCGCGCGTGCCCTCCGACCACACGCCGTCTTTGCATTGGTTTCCCGTCGAGCAACCTTCGCCGCAACACACGGGCTCCGAGCAATCGATGTCGGTCGCGTAGCAGCCGTAGCTCTGATAGTTGCAGATGCTGTTGTTGTAGTTGTTGCAATGGCCCATCGCGGCGACCCACAACCCGGCCTCGCCGAGACATTGCGACGCCGACACGCGCGACGAGATTTCGCCCGGATCTCCAGCGAGCCCGCACAGGTGCCAGCCGGCGGCGCACGCGTCGGCCGGTTGCGCGCACGTCACGTCGTTGCCGCATGCGGCGCCCGTCGACGTTGCGCGCAGATCGGCCTTGCCGGTCCAAGCCGCGCGGCACCCGGCGATCGCCGGATACATCGCCATGTCGGTGAACGCTTCGCGCGTGCCGTCGGCGCAGCCCGGATCCGGAGCCGGGAGATCGATCGGCGGCGCATCGGCCACGCGCGCATCGAAGCCGAAGCGACATCCGGCGACGAGGACGAACAACCAGCGCACGAACCTTTATTCTACTTGAACGCGGCGGCCCACGCTTTTTCGTCGAAGCCGACGAGCGCCGTTTCGTCGGAGACCGCGAGCGGGCGCTTGATCAGCTTGCCGTCCTTCGCGAGCGCGGTGAACGCCTGCGCATCGGTCATCGTGGGCAGCTTGTCGCCGAACTTGCCATCGCGATACGAGGCGCCGGAGATGTTGAACATCTTCTTGATCGGCACGCCGGCGAGCTCGTGAGCGGCCTCGAGCTGGGCTTTTGACGGCGGCGATTCGACGATATCGATCGACGTGAACGCGACCTTGTTCGCCTTCAACCAGGCGAGCGCTTTCTTGCACGTCGAGCAGTTCGGATACTGGTACACGGTCAACACGCTGCTATCTTACCGGGCGTGGATATCGAGGGGCACCGCAAGACGGCGATCGATCGCGCACTCACCGGTGATGGCCGGGCAACGCCCGAGGCTCGGCGTGAAGCGTTCGACGGTGGCGGGCCCGCGTTGCTCCAGATCGTGCGGGATCACGCGTACAAGGTGACGGATGCGGATGTTGCCGCGGCCCAGAAGGAGCTCGGCGATGACCAGGTGTTCGAGCTCGTCGTGTGCGCGGCGTACGGCAAGGCGGATCGTCAATATCGTGCGGCGCTCGCGGCGATCGAGGAGATCGAATAAATGCGGCTCGAAGCGCTGAACAGCGGCCACAAGCTACGCCACAAGGCGTTGTTGAAGGTGATCCGCGTGATGTCGGGCCACACGGCGCCGGACGTGCTGAAGCTGTTGCTCTACCGGCCGGAGTTCTTCGGCTCGGTGATGAACGAGGTGTTTCAAGAGGCGATGCGGGGGCCGTCGGAGTGGACGATCGGCGAGCGCGAGATGATGGCCTCGTTCGTGAGTAAGACAAACGAGTGCGAGTTTTGAACGAACGCACACGGCGCGGTCGCGTCGCACGAGCTCGGTAGGGACACGGTCGATAAGGTCAACGCGGACCTGGAGACGGCTCCGATCAGCGAGAAGTTGCGCCTCGCGCTGCGATTCTTGCGCGCGGTCACGAAGGACGAGCCGCTCGCGGATCACGTTCGCGCAGCGCGAGCAGGCGGCGTAACGAAGGTGCAGCTGCGCGAGGCCGCGGCGGTCGCGTACTGCTTCAACGTGATCGACCGGCTCGCGGATACGTTCGAGTTTCACGTGCCGGCGCAGGCGTCGTTCGATGCATCGGCGAAGATGCTGTTGAAGCGCGGCTACAAGTAGCTATTTGACGAGCTTGCCGTCGAAGTCGACCTTCACGTCGACCGAGTACCAGTCGTACTGCTTCTTCATCTTCGACTTCACGTCGACGCCGATGTCCTTCCACAGCGCCGGATTCGGCTTCTCGCCCATCCAGTGGATCTGGATCACGTTCGTTTTCGGCGCCCAATCCACCATCGAGCCCCCGGCGTCGAGGTGCCAGTCATCGCGTTCGAACAAGCGCACGCCCTTGTCCGAGTTCTTGACGATCGCGCGCACGACCTTCGAGCCGAGGAACTTACTGACCTGCGCCATCTGATCGTTCATCACCGGCGGGATCGAGACCTGACCTCCAGTACACGGGATATCGAGCTGCGCGCGAATGCCTTGCCAGCCGAACAACATCGTCGCCTCGGATTGCGAGCAATCGGCGCTCTTGCCGAGGCTGCAACTGACGTACGCCTCTTCGACCTTGATGCCGTCGCCGAACAACGTGCGCGCCTGCGGATTCGTCTCGAGCGAACGCGCGCACTTCGCGGCATCGCCGGTGGATTGCCCGCTGCTCGCTTCGTACTGGCCGAGATCGATGCGCTCGCCCGCGCCGCCGTAGAACGAAGCGACCGGCGCGTTGCCGCCTTGCTTCCAGCGATCATCCGTCGCTGCGAGGATCGGTTGGAACGCCTTGAACACGTCGCCGTTGTATTGGACCGCGAGCTTGCCGCCGCGCGTGATGTTCCACGGCACGTACGCGTGGCAGTTCGAGTCCGAGCCGAACACGACCGGATCGTCGCCGTCGATCGTGACCTTGAACGACGGATAGTCATCCGTGTGCGAGATGCATTGCTGCGGATCGCTCGCGGCCTTGCCACTGAACGCGCCGTACAGCGCATCGATCAGCTTCGGATCGATCTTCTTCTTCTTGTCGGACACGAACGTCGTGCCATCCCACGTCAGGGTCGCGTTCCACTTGTCCGACGAGAACGACTGCCATGCATAGTCGATCTGGATCTTCGTCACGCCATGCGGCGCTTTCGGCTTGTCGGGACCTGCCGTGGCAATCGTGGTGAGAAGGAGAAGTCCGAGTCCGAGCTTCATCGTTTGACCAGCTTTCCGTTGAAGTTCACGACCGCCTTGATCACGTCCAGGCCGTCCTCCTTGACGAGGAGGGCCTTCGGGTCGAGGCCGAGCTGTTTCCAAACGCTTTGCGCAGCCGGCGTATTCTGTGACACCAGCTCGACGACCTCGGTTTTCGGTTTCCAGAACACGTCGAAATCACGGTCGCGGAGCGTCAGTGCGTAGCGGTCGCCAAACTGGATCGGGTTCTGGATGGAGGTCCCGAGCAGGGTCCGCATGACCTTCGTGGCGAGCCAGGGTCGTAGCTCTTGAGCTTCGGTGACGATCGTGGGCGGCACGGTGATCGCGCCGGCCACGCACGGGAACGTCTCCTCGTTCTGGACGTTGCCCCAATCCCACGTCACCTGGGCCAGGAGCGACGAGCAGTCCTTGCTCTCGGACATCACGCAGAACGCCTCGACGTGGTCGATCGTGATCGCGCCGAACAGCTCCCTGACCTGCGGATGGGCCTCGAATGCCTTCGCGCATCGCGCCGGCACGACTCCGCTCTTCGCGGGCGTGTCGGACGCGTACGTCCCGAAGCTGACCTGCTCGCCGACGTAGATCGGGATCGGCGTGGTGGCGGCCTTCCACTGGTTCCCGTCGACGGCTGCGAGCAACTGCGAGAGACCGGTCCAGGCTTCGCCGGTGAATTGCACGCCGAGTCCTGCGCCCTTCGTGATGTTCCACGGCACGTGGGCGTGGCAGTTCGAGGTGGACTCGAGCCTCAGCGGCTCGTCGCCGTCGATCGCGATCTTGAAGTCCGGGTAGTCGTCCGTGTGCGAGTTGCACGTGCGCGGATCCGTGTCCGGCTTCGTGTTGCCGAGCGAGGTGTAGAGCAGGTCGATCAGCTTCGGATCGATCACGCGCTTGTCGGCGACGAAGGCCGTGCCATTCCAGGTGATCGTGGCGTGCCATTCGGTGTCCTGGAACGACGTGTGCTCGTAGTCGATCTGGATCTTCGTGACGCCGTGATGCGGACTCGCCGACGCCACTCCAGCCATCGCCAACAGCACCACGACCTTCATCCGATTTATGATTGCGGTTGCGGTGGGCAAGCGCACGACAATTCGCGATCTCCCGTTCAAGCACAACACGAAGCCCGGGCTCGGCTTCGAAATACTTTCGCTCGCCAGTTTGTTCGCGCGCGAGCAGGCCGGCGAGCTCCCGGAATCGCTGTTCGCGCCGCAGCGACCGATGTTTCACATGATCATCGTCGGGACGGCAGGGAAGGGCGAGCTCGTCGTCGACTTCGAGCCGGTTCCGATCGGGGACGGCAAGATCGTCGTGTTCTCGCGCGGTCGGGTCCAGCAGTTCCGGCCAGGGCACAAGCTCGACGGTCATCTCCTCGTGTTCTCGCCCGAGTTCGTGGCGCTCGGCACCGATCCGCGCGAGGTCGATCCGTTACGTGCGCCGCGCGTGTTGTCGGTCGGGTGGACGCGGCCGATGATCGCGCCGAGCGCGACGGATCTGCGCGAGGTCCGCGAGCTGTGCGCGCAGCTCGTGGTGGAGCACGGCAAGCCGATCGACTCGCTGCAGGCGGCGCTCCTCTCGGCCTTGCTTCGCGCGGTGCTGTTGAAGCTCGAGCGTTACGTTCGCGCGGAGGACATTCCGCCGGCAGAGCTCGAACGGTTTTTTACCATCCTCGAGCGAGACATCGGCGAGACCCGATCAGTGGCGCACTACGCGCGGAAGTCCGGAATCTCGTCGCGACGGCTGGGCGAGTTGCTCCTCGCGCACACCGGCCGGTCGACGAAGCAGGTCATCGACGAGCGGGTTGTCCTCGAACAGAAGCGCCTGCTCGCGCACACGGATATCTCGGTGAAGGAGCTCGCCGATCGGACGGGCTTCGACGAGCCGACGAACCTCGTGAAGTTCTTCCGCCATCACACTGGCCAGACGCCACTGGAATTCCGCACGAATTTACCATCCGGACGCGAGTCCTCACCTCGCCGGTAGAACGTGATGCTCTTAGGTTGGGGGCATGAACAAATCACTTCTTGCTGCCGCCATGTTGGTGTCGTCGGTTGCTGCTGCGGGCCCGCTCCAGACGAAGGTGTTCACCGGATCGCCCGGTGGTTTCCTCGTCGACTCGACGCTCGTCACCGGTGACAAGGACGCGATCCTGATCGACGCGCAGTTCGATCGGGCGGACGCGCATCGCTTGGTCGCGGAGATCCTCGAATCGAAGAAGAACCTGACCACGGTCTACATCACGCATAGCCATCCCGATCACTACTTCGGGCTCGAGGTGATCCACCAGGCGTTCCCGAAGGCGAAGCTCGTCGCGCTGCCGAAAACCGTCGAGGAGATCAAGAAGACGGCCGCACCGAAGGTGAAGCAGTGGGGCCCGATGTACGGCGATAACCTGACGAGCTCACCGGTGTTGCCGACCGCGATGACCGGCACGACGTTGACGCTCGAAGGTCAGACGCTCGAGATTCACGGCGGCGTGCAGGGCGATGACGACAACAACTCGTACGTGTGGATTCCGTCGATCAAGACCGTGATCGCGGGGGACATCATCTATCGCGGCGTGCACGTGTGGACGGCGGAGACCAAGGTCGAGCAACGCAAGGCGTGGCGGAAGACGCTCGACGAGCTCGCCGCGCTAAAGCCGACCACGGTGATCGCGGGCCACAAGGATCCGAAGCTCGATGACACGACGGCGGGCATCGATCAGACGCGGTCGTATCTCGATGCGTTCGATGTGGCGGTGGCGTCGTCGAAGACGTCGGATGACGCGCAGCAGAAGGTGAAGAAGCAGTTCGCGTCGTTGCAGCTCGACATCATCCTGAAGCTCGGTGCGGACGCTCAGTTTGCGGCGAAATAACGCTGTCTGGACGCAGCGATAGCTGTCGCAGTCGTCGCACCTGTCCTGCGACAGTACGCTCGTGGTACGCACTGATCGGTTGACGAGGATCGGGTCCGGTTGGGCATAGTGGTGAGCGACGTGGCGGACACTCTGACGTTGGTTCCCGAGCGAGCGCGAGACGGCACGATTGCCGTTGCCGCGCTGTTTGTCGTGCTCGATGCCGGGCGTCCGCGCGCGGGCACACGTCACCTGTTGCGCGGCATCGAGCGCTGCATCATCGGGCGTGGTTCGGCGCCGGCGAAGCGCGAGCACACGAATCTGCGCATCGATCTTCCGGATCCGCATCTCTCGGTCGAGCACGCGGCCGTCGAGCGCGCGCTCGGTGGTTGGACGCTGCGCGATCTCGGTTCGAAGAACGGCGTGATCGTGAATGGCGAGCGCGTGTCGACACGCGTGCTCGCGGACAACGATTGGATCGAAGTCGGCGAGACGTTCCTGCGGTTTCGCACGCTGAAGCTGCCGTCGACGACGCCGGATGACGTGACCGGCGCCGAGGTGCCGTCGCTCGTGCCGACGGTCGATACGGCGCTGCGCCGGTTGATCGACGTGTCGCCGAGCATGGTGCCGGTGCTCTTGCTCGGCGAGAGCGGCGTGGGCAAAGAGCTCGCGGCGCGAATGGTCCATCATCATTCGCAGCGGCCCGGTCAGTTCGTCGCGGTCAACTGTGCGGGGCTCGTCGAGTCGCTCGCGGCGGCGACGCTATTCGGTCACTCGCGTGGCGCGTACACCGGTGCGGTCGATGATCGACCGGGCGCGATTCGCTCGAGCGATCGCGGCACGCTCCTCCTCGACGAAGTCGGCGATCTGCCGCTCGCGACGCAAGGCACGCTGTTGCGCGTGTTGCAGGAAAACGAGGTCGTTCCCGTCGGCGAGACGCGGCCGATCTCGATCGATGTCCGGTTCGTCGCGGCGACGCTGAAGGATCTCGAGCGCGAGGTCGAAGCCGGTCGGTTCCGCGTGGATCTCTACGCGCGCCTCGCAGGTCTGCGCGTGACGTTGCCGCCGCTGCGCGATCGGCTCGAAGATCTCGGCACGCTGGTCGCCGCGTCGTTGAAGCGCGCGAAAGTTCCGCAGCTCGCACTCTCGACGGCCGCGGCGTGGGCGATGTGCCGGCATCGCTGGCCGCTGAACATCCGCGAGCTCGATCAAGCGATCGCCGCGGGTGCCGCAGTCGCGCAAGACGGTCGGATCGATCTGCATCAGCTCCCCGAGCAAGTCGCGGGTCGTGCGCCGGCCGCCGCGGTCGAAGCCGCGCGCCGTGAAGAGCTGCTCGCGCTGCTCCGCGATCACCGGGGCAACCTCGCGGCCGTGGCGCGTGCGCTCTCGACGAGTCGCGCGCAGATCCATCGGCTACTGCGGCGCTACTCGATCGATCTCGAGACCTATCGCGTCGTCGGTCAGCGCTAGCGGGTACGGGGACGGTCGCAACTACGTCAACTTGCGATCGCGAAGTGTCTGGAACTGCTGAGTGATGGGGACGGTCGCAACTACGTCAACTTGCGATCTCGAAGTTGCTGAAACCAATGATGTCCGAATCTCGGACACTTAGTTGACGTAGTTGCGACCGTCCCCACCCTCGAACGAATTCGCGGCGATGGCGATCGCAAGTTGACGTAGTTGCGACCGTCCCCTATTTGCGGAACGCGAAATAGGCATCGAGAACAGCATCGGGGGCTTCGACTTGCGGGTAGTGCCCGATGCTTGGCAGGCGCACCACGTTCGTGCCCGGACGGAGCTCGAACAACCGCTTCACCATGTGCTCGCCACTCACCGGATCTTCGGAGCCGTTGATCACGATCAGCGGCAGCTTCGCGTTCACCACCGCGCCGACCCAGCGCTCGCGCTTCTCGCGCCGCTCGGCCATGTACGAGATCAGCCGCGATAGCGCGACCATGCCGTGGTTCTTCGACGCGAGCACCCAGAAGCCATCGAGCTCTTCTTGCGTCGGCTGCTTCGCGAAGACCTGCTTGAACGAGCGCTCGAACGCTTTCCGATTCGTGACGCGCGCCAACAGAGGCCCGATCGGCGACGCGAGCAACTTCTGGATCGGCCGCGCCAGATGCGTCTCCGGAAATAAGCCGCCGTTCAGGAACGCGATCGAGTCGAGCGGCGCATCTCGCGCCAACAATTCTTGGCCAACGGTCACGCCGTAGTCGTGACAGAGCACGTGATAGCGACCGACGCCGAACCGAACCAACAGTGCCAGCAGCAAGTCCGTCTGTTCGACCAACGAGTAGCGGTGACCTTTCGGCTTATCGGATTCGCCGAACCCGAGCATGTCCATCGCGATCACGTCGTAGCGTTCGACCAACCGCGGCCAGATCTTTTCGAAATCCCAACTGCTCGTCGGATAGCCGTGGATCAAGACCAACGTGGGTCCCGAGCCTTCTCGCCGAAAAAACAAACGCCGCCCGGATAGGACGGCGAAGTCACCTTTGGAACGCCACTCGGCCGGGGAGATCACACGATCTCTTCTACTACCAATCTGCCGTTCCGTTGCGTCACCGTGAACCTACGCTGCGCGAAGCTGCTTTGCGCCGGCTGCCGGTAATCGTCGTGATAGTAGCGCTGCCGGTACCCGTTGCCGTTGTACGCGAACTGGTCCGCCATCATCCGCGCCATCATCTGTTCACGCGTGCCGAGCAACCACAGGAACGGCGCGAGGAACACCAGCTGGTACCAACCGAACGCGATGCCCGCGACCGCGAACGCGACTGCCGCGACGCGCGAGACCTTCACCGACACCTCGGTCGCCCGCACGTAGTCCATCTTCCGCGTGAGCAGCGCGCGCAGCATCCGCCCACCATCCATCGGCAACGCCGGGATCAGGTTGAACGCCGCGAGGATCAAGTTCGTGTAGCCGATCCACGCGATCAGCGGGACGTGCGTCATCGCTCCCAACCCCAAGCCAATACCCGCCAGGACCAACGACACCGCCGGACCTGCCGCCGCGATCGCGAGCTCGTGATTCGCCGTCTTCGGGAGCTCGACCATCTTGGCCGCACCACCGAAGAAGCCGAGCTCGATGCCCGAGATCCGGACGCCGAGATGCCGCGCGACCAACGCGTGACCGAGCTCGTGCAGCAGCACCGATGCGAACGCGATCGTCACCAACAACACGCCGGCCAGCCCACCGAAGCCGATGAACACAAGTGCCAGTAGCACCAAGAAGCTGAGGTTCACCTCGACGGGGAATCCAAACAGCTTTCCCAATCGCCATTGCTTGAACATGTATGCAATGTGGGTTCTCCGTCGGAGAATGCAATCCCTGCCTATTGGATTAGCTGCCCGATTCGACGCGCGAGCTCTTCCCGATCCTCCCGTGTAATCCACGGAATAGAGATCCGCGCGACGTCGGTTCCCTGCTTATCGATGAACCGGATGTAATCACCCGAAACAGTGATCCCGAACTTCGACGTCATGATCACCTCCGGTCCATCGATGATCACGATCCGGCCACCGTCGTAGATCGACAACGCGAGCCGGGCTCGGTCGCGAAACAACTTGCGGGCATAGACCGCGTGATGGTCGCCGTGATCGACGAACAGCACCTTGTCGAGCCCGCGCCCGATCTCGAGCGCGCGCCGGACCGCCCCGGTCTGCTCGCCGACCGCCGTCCGCAACCGCGCCGCGAGCGCATCCAACTTCTGGAGCGCGGCCAAGCCCGACGGCTCCATCAACGAAATCGGCTCGACCCCGAACACCCGCCGCATGCCCGGTTGCTTGTCGAGGAGCTCGACCCAGACGCCCAGATCCTCGTGCGGGACATCGCGCGCGACGAGGAGCTTGCCGTGGATGCGGAGCGATTCCTGCTTCTTGGCCTCGACGAGCGTCAGGAGCTGGTCGGTGATCTGCAGCGTCTTTTCGCCCAGAGTCAACGTGATCCGGCGTGGAGCGAGCTCCAGCCGCAACGGCCCTTCAGCCGTCGGCGCTTCGACCGATGCGCCGGACTCGTCGCCGCGATAGGGCACCCATAGGGTATAACGCCGGCCATGACCGCCCAGTACACGTTTGTGATGAAGGACCTCCGCAAGTTGGTCCCACCGAAGCGCGAGATCCTGAAGGGCATCTGGCTGTCCTTCTACCCGGGCGCGAAAATCGGCATTCTCGGCAACAACGGTGCCGGTAAGAGCACGCTCCTCCGGATCATGGCCGGCGTCGACAAGGAGTTCCTGGGCGAGGCGTGGCCGGCCCCGGGCCTCAAGATCGGCTACCTCGCGCAGGAGCCGCACCTCGATCCGAACAAGACCGTCAAAGAGAACGTCGACGAGGGCGTCGCCCACACCCGCGCGCTCCTGACGAAGTTCGAAGAAATCTCGATGAAGCTCGGGGAAGACATGCCCGAGGACAAGATGAACAAGCTGCTCGACGAGCAGGCGCGCCTCCAAGACCAGATCGATGCGGTCAACGCGTGGGAGCTCGATCACCAGGTCGACATGGCGATGGACGCGCTCCGCTGCCCGCCCGGCGATGCGGACGTCACGAAGATCTCCGGTGGTGAGAAGCGCCGCGTCGCGCTGTGCCGCCTGCTGCTCAGCCAGCCGGACATGCTGCTCCTCGACGAGCCGACGAACCACCTCGACGCGGAGTCCGTCGCGTGGCTCGAAAAGACGCTCGAAAACTTCAAGGGCACGGTCGTCGCGATCACCCACGATCGCTACTTCCTCGACAACGTCGCGAAGTGGATCCTCGAGCTCGATCGCGGCGAGGGCCACCCGTTCGAAGGCAACTACGCCGCGTGGCTCGAGCTGAAGGCCAAGCGCCTGAAGGACGAGGAACGCCAGGCGGATGCGCGGCAGAAGATGCTGCAGCGCGAGCTCGAGTGGGTTCGCCTCTCGCCGAAAGCGCGCCAGGCCAAGAGCAAGGCTCGCCTCAACCGCTACGAAGAGATGCTCGCGGAATCGGCGAAGGATCAGCGCGATCCGTCGCTCGAGATCGTGGTGCCGCCGGGCCCGCGTCTCGGTGGCGAGGTCGTCGAGTTCAAGAACGTGTCGAAGGCGTTCGGCGATCGCGCGCTGATCGAGGATCTGTCGTTCAAGCTGCCGCGCGGTGGCATCGTCGGCGTGATCGGACCGAACGGCGCGGGTAAGACCACGCTGTTCCGGATGATCATGGGCCTCGAGAAGCCGGACAAGGGCTCGATCAAGATCGGCGATACCGTCAAGCTCGGTTACGTCGACCAGTCGCGCGATGCGCTCGACGACAACAAGACGATCTTCGAAGAGATCAGCGAAGGCGTCGAAAACTTCCAGATGGGCGAGCAGTCGATTCCGGCGCGCGCGTACGTCTCGAGCTTTAACTTCAAGGGCCAGGATCAGCAGAAGCGCGTCGGCGTGCTGTCCGGTGGTGAGCGCAACCGCGTGCACCTCGCGAAGATGATCCGCCGCGCCGGTAATCTCCTGCTGCTCGACGAGCCGTCGAACGACTTGGACGTCGATACGTTGCGCGCGCTCGAAGACGGCCTCGAGAAGTTCCCGGGCTGCGCGGTCGTGATCAGCCACGATCGCTGGTTCCTCGATCGCATCGCCACGCACATCCTCGCGTTCGAGGGTGACAGCCATGTGGAGTGGTTCGAGGGCAACTTCGCGGACTACGAAGCGGATCGTCATCGCCGCCTCGGCACGGATGCGGACCAGCCGCACCGCATCAAGTACAAGCCGATCGCGCGCTAGACGAACGTACTCGTGCACGTGCACGTGCACGTGCTCGTCGCCGTGCCCGCCGAAAAGGACCGGGCGGTGCAAACCGAGCACATCGGTGGAGCTCCGGGCGGTCGCGTGAGAATCGGGCGACCCGTCGACCAGGCGGACGCGACCGATGGGCTCACATCCGTCGACATGCGTGATGCGCCGTCGCGCACGGCAACGAGCACGAGCACGTGCACGTGTACGGGCACGTAGAACTGCGCCCACCGCGCGCGCGTGACACGGATCTCCCGTCTCACGCGCCCTTCACACGGGCATGGCGACTGCAAAAGTGGTCGTTATGGCCGTGTCACACGAACCGAAGGTCGGGGATCTTCTGAAGCATATCGGCGACGATATGAAGACGATCGCCGTGAGCGAGCTCGAGCTCTCCCGGTACAAGCTGACCGGTTATCTCGACAAGATCGTCGCGAAGGCATCCGTGATGATCATGAGTGCGTTCGTCGCGCTCGTCGGCTTCGCGATGCTGTGCGTGACCGCGGTCGTCGCGCTCTATCCGGTCATCCCGCAGTTGTGGCTGCGCCTGCTCATCATGTCGTTCGTGTTCATCGCCGTCGGCGGCGGCGCGGCGACGATCTTCGCGAAGAAGCTCCTCGGCGGTCCCGACATCGATAACGAGGTCGACGAAGTCGGCCAGACGATCGACGCCATCTCCAACGGACTCTCCCACTAATGCGCGATCCCAAAGACATCCAAGCGGACCTCGATGCGGCGCAAGCGAGCCTCGAGTCGGACCTCGCTCAGCTCAAGCACTTGATCGAGGACAAGCTCGAAACACCGAAGCACGTGATCGAGGTCGTCGAAAAGCCGTTCGTGTTCGCGAAGCACCACGCGCTCTTGATCGGCGTGGTCGGCGCGTTCGGTCTCGGACTTTTGATGGGCCGAGCGTTCACGAGATAGTGGCTCGATGAATGCACCCTAACGGTGCATGCGAATCATCGGATCCATCCTGATCGCCGTGCCGCTGATGGCCGGCGCGTGCAAGAAGTCCGGCACCGACGCCGACAATACGAAGCGAAACAAAGTCGTCGAGACGACCGCGGACAAAGCCGACCAGAGCGGCGCCGCCGTCGATCAGATGGCGAAGATTCGCAAGGCGCTCGTCGCCGACGACACTCTATCGACGAACGCGAAGAACGTGAAGGTGATCGTCAACGGCACCACCGTCACGCTCGAAGGCGCGGTCGACAACACCGACGAGAAAGCGCGTGTGAACGAGCTCGCGAGCGCGAGTGGCCTCACCGTCGTCAACAACCTCCAAGTCACGAATTGAGGAACACCATGCAAGACAAGAAGATCGCAGTATTCGGTTTGTTCAACACGCGGGGCCAGGTCGAGCAAGCGATCGACACGCTGCGCGCAGCGGGCTTTCGTCCGGCGGATATGTCGGCGCTGTTGCCCGACTGGGGCTCGACGAGCGAGATCGCGCACGAGAAACACACGAAGGCGCCGGAAGGTGCCGCGGCCGGTGCGGCGACCGGTGGCATCGCCGGTGGCACGCTCGGCCTCCTCGTCGGATTGGGCGCGCTCGCGATTCCGGGCCTCGGCCCGCTGATCGCCGCGGGTCCGATCGTCGCCGCGCTCGCCGGTGCCGGTGCCGGTGGCGCAGTCGGCACGCTGATCGGCTCCCTGATCGGCATGGGCATCCCCGAATACGAAGCGAAGCGCTACGAGTCGTTCCTGAATCAGGGCGGCGCGATCCTCGCGGTCCATGCGGACAACAGCGAGTGGGCGAAGAAGGCCAAGCAGATCCTCGACGCGTGTGGTGGCCGCGGCATCGACACTCGCCACGAGACGGTGTCGAAGGTCGACAAGTCGCTACGCGATACGCACCACTAGCTCCTGGCTGCGTGCAACCGGACATCCGCGATGAGCGGGCGATGATCGCTCGCGCGTCGCGCCATGTCCGTATCGCAGCGCGAGAGCTTCAAGAAGTCGACGCCGCCGCGCACGAACACCGCATCGAGCGCACGCACCGGGCCCCAGGCGGGGAACGTGAGTGGCCGGCGATCGACGCCGCGAAATCCGGCCGGCCGCAGGTAATCGCCGAGCCCGCCGTAGACATCGTTCAAGTCGCCGCCGACGAGGACGGGCGTGTCGTGATGCATGCCCTGGAACGGATGCGCGTCGAGGAACTTCGACAGCTGTTGCTTGCGCTCGTAGCGCGCGAGCCCCAAGTGCATGTTGAACACGTGGACCGTGCGCTCGACATCTTCGTTCGTCGAGCTGTCGTGATGCCGGACGCGCACTACGCCGTGGAGCACGCTGCGCTTCTTCTTGAACCGGATCGACAGATCGATGTTCGAGGTCTCGACGATCGGATACCGCGACAAGATCGCGTTGCCGTAACAACCGCCGCCTCGCACGTCGACATTGGGAAACCACGAGCGGTAGCGCATCCCGACGAGATCGCCCAACAGATCGACCTGCTTGTCGCGATTACTCCGCGGCACGTCGTGATCGACTTCCTGCAACAGCAAGATGTCCGCGTGCAGGTTGTTGATGACGTCCGCGGTGCGCTGCGGGTTGTACTTGCGATCGACACCGCCGATGCACTTGTGGATGTTGTATGTGAGTAACCGCAACCTCATGATTGTCTCCACTGCGCGACGACGAGCGTTTCGTCATCGTTGCGCGGCCGACCTGCGCGATGCGCGGCCACGCTGGCATGCACGAGATCGTGAACGTTCGCGGGAACGAGCGCGTCGAGCTTCTTCAGGAGGCGCTGCAGCCGCCGATCACCGAATGGCTCGCCTTTCGGATCCTGCGCTTCGATCACACCATCCGTATACCAGACCAAAAGATCACCCGCTCGCAGCGCACGCTGCGCGATCTTCGGTCTCACCGATCCGGCACCGAGCGGATTGCCGCGGGCGACGAGTGCCTGCAGCTCGATGCCGGCCGTGCTGCGATGACACACGTACGGCGCGGGATGCCCGCACGACACGTAGCTGATCGCTTCGGCCTTGCCGTCCAAGATCGCCGCGAACAACGTCATGCTCAGCTCGCCACCACCGACGCGCACGACCGCGCGTTCGACGGCCGTCACCACATCCGCGAGCGTCAGTGCTTCACCGTGACGCCGCACCGCCACGTCGCACGCGGCCGCCGCGCCTGCGGTGACCGTCGCCGACGCCACGCCATGACCGGTGACATCGCCGATCGCGATCAACATCCGATCATCGCCGAGCGGGTAGTAGCCCCAGAAATCACCCGCGCAACGCGTGGCCGGAAACCACGAGCCGATGATCGTGAAGTCGTGATGCGTGTGCGTGCGTGCGGGCGGCAACAGCGTGCGTTGCACGGTCGCGGCGAGCTCGACCTCGCGTGCGAGCGTGGCGCGATCCGCCGCCGCTTGCGCCATCCGCGCGTGCAACACACCTTCGCCGAGCCGCTCGCTCGCCCGCTCGACAAACCCGAGCATCCGCCGGCGCTGGCGGCGCGTCATCGCCGGCAACATCACCACGCCGAGGAGCTCGTCGTGATTGGCGACCGGGATCAACGTCGACGCTTGCGCGCGATCCAACACGGCTTTCAACAGCGGCCGCAGATCGTCCGGAACGCGTGCGGCTTCACCGAACACCGCGCCGGGATTTTCGGCGAGCCACGCGCCCAACAACGGATCCGGCGCGACATCGTCGGCGAGCCGCGTGCCACGTGCATCGCGCCAGCCGTAGTCTTCCGTCGACGCGACGAGCACGGTGACCTTCATGCCGACGCCGAGCTCGATGATATCGATCGCGAGCCGCGCGACTTCGGCTTCATCGCGCGCCGTACGCGATCGCGTGACGAGCTGGTTCAACAACCGATCGAGTGGACCCTCGGCGGCGCGTGCGCCACGCGAGATCAAACTGAAGATTGCGATCGTCACGCGTGCCGCCGCGAACACGACGAGCATCACGAGCACGGCGCCCCACCACGCGAGCTGATTGCCGAGCAGCGCGAGCGAGATCCACCCCAACAGCGCGGCGACTGCGAGATGGAGCAGCACGCGCGGGGCCGTATCGTCGACGGCACGAACGCGCAGGAGATCTTCGAACACCAACGCGCGGACCACGAACACCGAACCCAACCCCGATAACAACCAGCCGAGCGGAAACACGCCGACATGCCACGCGAGCAGCACGTCGAACAAGCCGAGATAGGTGACGATGTTCGCGAGGAGTAGCGATCGCAGCTGACGGCGCTCGTGACTCGGCGGCCGCGTGATCGACGCCCGGAGCAACAAGGCAAAGCCCGGCGTCGCGAAGGCGATCGTGCTGGCGAGCGCGAGCCACGCGTACGGACCGTGATTCGCGTACCAGAGTCCGGCAGGCAGGCGATAGACGCCGTCGACCGCCGCGTTCGTCAGCGCGCCCGCGATCACCCAGCCGACGGCGATGGCCACACCTCCCCACACCCAAAACGTGCGAACCCCGACCAGCCGGAGTTGGAACCCGAGTCCGGCCGCCGCCGCCATCGGGATGAACGCTGCCGCGACGCGTAACAACGCCTCCGCTGCGTCGGGATTCGTCACCGACGGCATCAGCATCATCACGATCGAGTACGGCATCAGCGAGACGAAATGCAGCAGCATCCACGCGCGCAACACCGGCTCGCCGCGCATCACGATGCCGTACGCGATCACCACCGCCATCGCCGCCGGCGCGAACGCGAACGGGAGAGAGAGTAGGTGCGCGTCGTAGCTCGCGCTCGACCACAGCTCGTGCATCGACTGTAGTAGGATCCAGTCCGTGGCGGATCAGCGCAACCCTTCTGGGCGCAGACCACCGGCGTTACCGCTACCACCGCCGCCGGAGGATCTGCCGCGGCTTCCGGAAGTCAGCCTCGATGACTCGCAGGAAGTCCGGATCGATCACCGCGCGCTCGCGCCGAATCGGGATTCGATCACCGCGGCGCGACTGCGCCGGGATCGCCAGGATCCGACGACAAAGCTCGGCAAGCCGAACATTGCACCCCAGCGCAATGCCGCGCGCCAACCCGCCGTCCGCGAACCACCCTCGACGGCGCGTGGTCATGTCGCCCCGCAGCAGCAACGTCCGGCACCGCCGATCTTGCCGCCCCAACCGGCGATTCCTCAGCCCCAACCGATGCCGCCTCCGCGCAGCCCGGGCGTCCGCGTCCAGACCGCACAGCACAGCTCGCTGATCGGCGGGCGCTACCAGATCGTCCGCCGCATCGGGCAGGGCGGCATGGGCAAGGTCTACGAGGTCAACCACATCCACCTATCGCGCCGGTTCGCGCTGAAGATCATCTCGAACCAAGTCGCCGAAACCGACGAGGCGCGCGAGCTGTTCTATCGCGAGGCTCGGTTCGCATCCGCGATGGCGCATCCGGCGATCACGTCGGTCGTGGACTTCGGTGAAGACGAAAAAGTCGGCATGTTCATGGTCATGGAGTTCGTCGACGGCGAACCCCTGAACCGGATCCTGTTCCGCGAAAAAAAGATGAGCGTGAAGAAGGCGTGCGAAATCGTGCTCGCCGTCGCCGAAGCGCTCCATTACATCCATCGCCAGAATGTCGTGCACTGCGACATCAAGACGGAAAACATCCTGATCGGCGAAGAAGAGATCGAGGCGAAGCGCACGCGGATGGTCGTGAAGCTCCTCGATTTCGGGCTCGCTCGCTCGCTGGTCGCCAGCCGCGCCAGTACGTCCCTTTCGGGAACCCCTCACTATGTCGCGCCCGAGCGCATCCGTGGCGAGCCCGCGTCGCCGGCGAGCGATGTCTACGGCGTCGGCATCCTCATGTACGAGCTGCTCACCGGCCAGGTGCCGTGGGACGGGCCCGTGCAGAAGATCCTCGCGGGACATCTCGACGAGATTCCGCGGTTGCCGTCGAAGATGATCGAAGGCGGGCTCGATCCTGCTGTCGAGAAGCTCGTGATGCACGCGCTCGCGAAGAAGCCCGTCGATCGCCACAAGGACATGGCGGCGTTCATCTACGAGCTCCGCACCGTGATGGACATGCTCGGCTTCGGCCGCCGGCGTGGCCCAGCCGGCCCCACGAAGCGCGTCGTCATCGAGCAAAAAGAGCAGAAGCCGTCGAAGCGCGACGAGCTCGCGCGGACCGCGTTCGATGGCTGCCGGCTCCCGCTCGCGCTGCTCACGCCGCAGGGCCAGATCCTGGCGGCGAATCCCGCGTTCGCGAAGTTCGTGATGGGCGTCTCCGTCGAGGTCGAAGGCTTGCCCGTGAAATCGACGGCGCTCGCGAACGCGTGGTCGACGGCCGAGCAGGACATCCAGCGCACGCTCGCCGGGAGCCCGATTCGCCGCATCATCGAGATCGATGTCAGCGCGACCGAGGTCCGCCGGTTGTTGTTGTGGCTCGACGCAGTGAACGGCGAGCAGGTGGTTCTAGGCGTACAACCGCTCGAGCTCTAGCGTTATAACGCCCGCATGAAACGGGCACTCATCGCGCTCGCGATGCTGGCGGGGACGGCGCATGCCGACGACCCGAAGATCGCGTTCGAGAAGTACAAGCTCCCCAACGGGCTCGAGGTCATCCTCGCGCCGGATCCCAGCATCCCGCTCGTCGCGGTGAACGTCTGGTACCACGTCGGCTCCGGCGACGAGGTCCCCGGCAAGAGCGGGTTCGCACACCTGTTCGAGCACATGATGTTTCAGGGGACGAAGAACGTCGGCTCGGACCAGCACTTCCCGGTGCTGCGTAAGCTCGGCGCCGACGAGGTCAACGGCACCACGAACACCGATCGCACGAACTACTTCGAGGTGGTGCCGTCGAATCAGCTCGAGACCGGCCTGTGGCTCGAGAGCGATCGGATGAGTCACCTGTTGGACGTCTTGGATAAAGACGCGCTGACGAATCAGATCGATGTCGTCCGCAACGAGAAGCGCCTTCGCTACGACAACGTGCCGTACAACGTCGCGCGGTTCGCGCTGCAAGCGGCGCTCTATCCCGAGGGCCATCCGTATCGCTACTTCACGATCGGCCGGCACGAAGATCTCGTGGCCGCGTCCGTCGACGACGTGAAGAACTTCTACAAGACCTGGTACGTGCCCGCGAACGCGACGCTGACGCTCGTCGGAGATTTCGATGTCGCGGCGACGAAGAAGCTCGTCGACAAGTGGTTCGGATCGTTCCCGGTCTCGAAGAAGCCGCAAGTCGTGACGATCGCGGCACCGGTCGTCGCGTCGAAGGATCTCGCGGTCGACGATCCGTTCGCGAAGCTCCGCCAGCTGACGTTCTCGTGGCATTCGCCGGCGAACTACGCGACCGGTGATGCCGAGCTCGACTTCGTCGCCGACGCGCTGACCCGCGATGGCACGGGGCGCCTGTACAAGCAGCTCGTCTACGACCAGCAGCTCGCGCAAAGTGTCCGCGCGAACCAGGAAGGTCATCAATTCTCGGGGACGTTCCAGATCACGGTGCAGCTCCGCCCGGATGCCGACGAGAAAAAGGTCCGCGACATCGTGCTCGCCGAAATCGCGAAGGTGACGAAAGAACCGCTCGCCGATAAAGAGATGGCGCGGCTCGTCGCATCGCACGAGGCCGGCGCGATTCGCTCGCTCCAGAGCGTGAACGCCCGCGCGAACATCCTGCAGGAGTACAACCACTTCCTCGGCGATCCGGACAAGCTGTCGTGGGATCTCGATCGCTATCGCAAGGCCACGCCGAGCGCGGTGCAAGCGGCGGCCGCGAAGTACCTCACGCCCGATCACGTCATCACGATCATGACGACGCCGGTGAAGAAATGAAGCGCGCACTCTTACTCCTCTTGGTTGCGTGTGGTGGGCCCGCGAAGCCCGCACCCGTCGCTGCACCTCCACCCGTTGCCGATCAAGGACCCGTCATGCCGACTCCACCACCTGCGCCAACTTCGGTTAGCCAAACCGCGCAGCCGCAGGAGCTCGCGTTCCCGAACGAAGACTTCCGCGCGAAGCAGCCGGAACCGGGACCGGTGCGGCCATTCACGCTGCCGGCGATGAAGCAGTTCGCGTTGCCGAACGGGATCCACGTCTATCTCGTCGAGCAACACACGCTGCCGCTCGTGTCGATGGACCTCAACTTCGACGGTGGCAGCCTCACGGATCCGCACGGCAAGGAAGGCCTGGCGAGCGTGTGCGCGGCGATGCTGACCGAAGGCACGCAAAAGCTCGACAAGATCCAATACTCGGAAGCGCTCGCCGATACCGCGTCGACGATCAGCGCGTACGCGGGCGATGATTCGCAAGGCCTCGGCCTGTCGTCGCTGACGAAGCACTTGCCGGCGACGTTCGAGCTGTTCGTCGATACGTTGCGAACGCCGGGCCTGCGCCAGAGCGATCTCGATCGGATGATCAAGCGCCGGATCGAAGCGGTGAAGCAAGCGCGTGCCACGCCGGCGCAGATTCCGGGGCGCGTGCAAGACGTCGTGTTGTACGGACCGGATCATCCGTTCGGCAAGGTCACGACCGAAGACTCGCTCGCGAAGATCACGCTGGACGATTGCAAGAAGCAGCTCGCCGCGTGGATCCAGCCGAAGAACGCGCGGCTGTTCGTCGTCGGAGATCTGACCGAGCAACAGATTCGCGACACGTTCAAGCCGCTCGATGGTTGGAAGGGAAGCGCGCCGCATCTGCCCGCGTTGCCGAAGCCGAAGACCATGACCGGTCGGATCTTCTTCATCCACGTGCCGGGTGCAGCGCAGTCGACGGTGATGTTGCTCGAGCACGGCCCCGTGCGGACGGCGCCCGACTATTGGGCGAACACGATGATGGCGGGCGTGTTCGGCGGCAGCTTCACGAGCCGGCTCAACATGAACCTGCGTGAGGACAAGGGCTACGCGTACGGCGCGCGCGGTGGGCTCTCGTATACGAGAACCTATGGTGCGCTCTCGGCGACCGCGCAGGTCCAGACCGACTCGACGTATCAGACGATGCTCGAGATCGATCACGAGCTGAAGGACCTGTGGGCCGGTAAGAAGCCCGTCACGAAAGAGGAGCTCGAGCGCGAGAAGCTCAACGCCACGCTCGCCCTCCCGGGCAAGTTCGCGACCGCTCAGGCCGCCCTCGGGCAATATCGGAGCCTGGTGTACTACGGGCTCCCACTCGACTACTTCAATAGCTATGTCGAGCACGTCAACAAGGTTGGCGAAGCCGACGTCAAGAAATCGGCCGCTCAGCACCTGACCCCAGCGGGTGCCGTCTACCTCGTTGTCGGCGACGGCGATGCGAAGATGATCGTCGACGATCCGAAGCAGGCGAAGGACAAGCGTCGTCAGCCGTACCTCGGAAAAGACGGAACGCAGATCACACTCCGGCAGGCGCTGAAGGATCTCGCGACCCGGGGTGATGTGGGAGCCGGTGGGTTCGTAGAGCTGGACGTCGACGGAAAACCCGTCCACTAGCTAACCGATCGATCACCCTTGGAAAACGAGGGTCTCGACGCGCCGGGTGGTAAGATTATTCGGTGCGGGCGAAGAAGCGTGGCTTCACGTTGCTGGAGCTGATGATCGTAGTTGCGTTGATCGGCATCCTCGCGGCGGTCGTGATTCCGAACTGGGCGTCGACATCGCGAAACAAGAAATACGATCCGGAGATCTCCGCGATGATGACGGAGATCTCGACGCGCGAGCAGCAATACAAACAAGAGAACAACGCGTTCCTCGCTGCACCGACGTGCCCGACGAATCCGGTTCCGAACGGTAGCGACTTCAACACCGGCTGCGTCACCGGATCGAATGCGTGGGTCACGTTGCGCGTGAACCCGACGGATTCGGCGATTCGCTGCAACTACACCGTGACGACAGGTCTCGCGGGAACCACGCCGTCGGCGCCGGCCGGATGCACGGCTCCGTCGGGAACGCTCGCCGAGAGCTGGTTCTACATCACCGCGAATTGCGACATGGACGGCAAGGGCGGCACGAACGCGCAGTTCTGCATGTCGAGCTGGAACACGAAAGTCGGCAACACGAACTATGGCAAGTAGGCGCACACGACAGCGAGGTGTGACGCTCATCGAGTTGATGATCGTCGTCGGGATCATCGCGGTCTTCGGCGCGCTGATGTTTGGCATGCGCACGCAAACGTACGGCGCGAATCCGGCCGGCGTGTCGGAACAAATCGCCGCGGACTTCAACTTGTGCAAGATGCGCGCGGCCTCCACGCGACGGTGGCATCGCTGCATCGTCGAGACCGGCACGTTCGACACGAGCGAGTCGGCGAGCCTGGTCACATCGCGCGTATCGATGTGGCAGTGGCAACAGACCGGGATGAAGGTCCCGGCGACCAACAACACCACCTCGTGCGATCCGGTGACGAACCCGTGCTGGCAGCTCGTCCAGACCGACAACATCGGTCGCGGAACGACGGTGTGGGATGGCAGCGCCGCGGTCTGCGCTACCGCGCCGTGTACGGGTTCACCGACGAGCCAGAACTCGTCGCTGTCTTTCAATATCGACTTTAGGCCAGATGGGTCGAGTACTGGTGGAACGGTCTACATCACGGAACCTGGTCGGAATCGCAACTACCGCGTGGTCGTCTACAAGGCGACGGGAGCGTCGTATGCACGGAACTCCTGGTAAGTTTTTGAAAGCTGCAGCTGTCGCGACCGCATTGCTTGCGGCGTCGCCAGCTCACGCCAATACGTCGACGGCGTTCCCGACAGGCTCCTTGATCATCCCGGTGGGCTCGGCCTTCCAAGATGACTGCGGCAGCGTGTCGGCGTACGGCCTCGTCTACGACATCTTGCGCGCGAACCCGTGGTTGGCCGCGAACGGCTACCAACAGGTCACGGTGTTCTATTCGTATCTCGATACGAAGGCCTCGCCGAACCGGTGTAACCCCACCACGATCAGCACGGCGCCGACGGTGTCGTCGATGTGGACCGACGGTTGCGACATCGTCAACGTCGGCGCGCAGGTGATCAACAACGCGAATCACAGCGCCGCGCCGACCGCGATCACCACGTTCAAGACGCTGAGTGCATCGCCGTCGAAGGGCAACGTCTATCCGCAGTACGCCTCGGTCACGGTCTCGGGCGCGACGAAGGTCAACTACCTCGGCGGCCCGTTCGTGATCCTGCCGTCGGATGCAGGCACGGTCCGCCTCCTGCTCGACGGCACGCTCCACGCGAACGACTCGAACGGCAACGCGATCGACTTTTCGCAGTTCTCGACCCGCAACGCCACGCAGACCGCGGCGCCGCAGAGCGGTTGCTCGATCGGCACCGATCACTACGTCAACATCCACATCACCACGACGGCGTTCGTCGCGAACATCGGCAAGGCGTTCCAAGCCGTGCCGCCACGCCTCGCGCTGCTCGCTACGAACAAGCTCAGCCATACGAGCACGATCTCGGACGGCATCCTCCAAGCGTATCTCCAGAACGCGGGTCTCACGTACACCGGCGCGAATGGCTGTCCGCCGTCGTCGGTGAACGCGACCGATGCCACGAAGTGTCCGACCGGCGCGAACTCCGGCCAGATCTACGACACCTTCGACTTCGACGACATCATGAACGGTCAGCTGTCGGCGACGTCCGGCGGCAATCCGCTCTACACGATGTTGTGGACGCCGCACTGGGAAGTCACGCACGCGAACCTCTACACGTGCTCCGGTTCGAACGCGATTTGTAAGTGCACCTCGAACTGCACCTCGTGCGCGAAGTTGAGTGGCTCCGGCACCTGTACGTCGACGTCGTCGGTCCCGGGACCGCCGAACGCGAACGAGACCGTGGCACTCGGCAAGATCTCGACGTTCCTCGACGGCCAGACCGGTCTCGCCGCGGAATGCGCGTCGATCACCAGCTACGAAGGCGACATGACGGGCGGCGCGAAGGACTCGCAAGGCATCCCGCAATTCCAGACCTGTCTCGACGATGGCACCGGCAAGTGCGCGGGTTCGACCACGCCATGGGGCATCGATCGCAACGGCACCGGCTCGTATCTCGCGAGCAACATCCGCAACTGTTCGGACCCGAACCTCGCGAACAACAACAAGTGCGTGTTCTACGCCTATCCCGGCGACTCGTTCGCGCAGACCGGTGACTACTCGTGGTCGGCAGTCTCGGGTCACACGCAAGCGTGGTTGAACAACGCGGGTGCGAGCTCGATCTACAAGCCCGGCGTGGTGCCGCTGATCTCGCAGATCGCGTTGTCGGACCAGACGAAGGTGACCGCCCCGACGCCGTACAACGGCTCGGCCTCGGCGGCGCAGACGAACATCCGGCCGATCGTGGTCGCGGATCTCGTCACGCGTAACGTCAAAGACAACACCGGCGGTAAGGCGAACATCCTCTACCTCGCCGGTCACGACGAGCACACGAGCGTCTCCGGCACGAAGGTGATGCTCGAGACGTTGCTCCAGCTCGGCATCAGCACGTTGCCGCCGATCGTGACCACGGTCGAAGTCGCGCGTAGCTCGCCGATCGACGACCCGTCGGTCGAAGGTAACGACGCGCTCGTTCAAGGCACGTACGAATTCATCACGTCGTCGACGACGTCCATCACGGTGCCCACGTTCTCGTCGGACCCCGATGCGAACACGTTCAAGTATCCGTTCACGAAGGGCCACCTCCGCGCGCGCGTGACCGGTTCGATCGGTACCACCGCGAGCGGTTACAACACCGGCACGGTCGTGTTCGACGCCGCCGGCGGTATCCCGGATGCGAACTACGCGGGCTGCACGCACTTCACGTCGGGTTGCCGCACGGTGTTCACCACCACAGGCACCGGCCAAGCGCCACCGAACGTCTATCTCGAGCAAGGCTCGCTCGCCACGCTCGGACCGCTGATGGCGTCGAACCTGACGACCGGCAGCCAAGCGATCCTGATCCAGCGGATCCTCGCCGGCGACGACTCGCTGATCCCCGGCTTCTATCGTCCGGCGCTCGGCGGCATCGACCGCTCGACCGTCGCGATCATTCCGGCGAGCGCGCTCGTGAAGGGCGACCGTCCGGCGATCGCGTACGTCGGTGCCGACGACGGCATGATGCACGCGATCTGTATGGAGACGAAGGGCGCGTGCGACATCGTCGGTCGCGAGCTGTGGGCCTACCTGCCGCGCACCGAGCTCTCGATCGTTCGCTACAACACGGGCCGCATCGATGGCTCGCCGCACGTGATCGACGCCTACGGTGACTTCACCGGCTCGGGCGAGCGCAAGTGGAGCACGCTGTTGTTCTTCCAGACCGGCACCGGCGACACCACGGGTAACGATCGCAAGCCCGCGGTCTACGCGCTCGATGTCTCGGATCCGACGAAGCCCACGGTCGCGTGGGAGTACTCGATGACGGACGTCAACACGCGCGGCTCGTTCGAGCTCGGCGTCGGCCTGACCTTGTCGGCCGGTCGCGTGCAATCGGGTCTGTCGGCGAAGACGCTCGTGTTTGCGCAGACGAACAACGGCGGCACGGCGGGTGGTGGTGATCTCGTCACCGCGATCAACGCCGAGACCGCGACCGTCGAATGGCAGAAGGGCTACGTGTTCACGACCGCGCTGCGCTCGGGTGGAACGTCGGTGCCGTCGGCGACCGGCATCCCCGGTGGCGTCGCGGCGCTCGACAAGACAGGCAACGGTTACGTCACCGATATCGTGTGGGGCACGCTCTACGGCGACATGTGGATGGCGGATCCGCTGACCGGCGTCTCGCGGTACGGAGCGGGTGTCCCGCTGTTCCGCGCGTCGACGGATAACCATCCGATCGGTACGAAGCCGGCGATCTACTGGCGTGGCGCGATGCCGGTCGCGGTGTTCGCGACGGGCGGCTACGTCGACACGTATCCGAGCGATACGAACTGGAGCCCAAACTCGGTTGTCAACTACGCGGTCGGTGTGAACCTGACCACGCCGTTGGCCGATGCGCCGATCAACGAGAACAAGACGCCGGTCGGTGGCACGGGCGACATCCAACTGAAGATCAACTTCGGCGCGGGCGAACGCGGCATCGCCCAGGCGACGGTCGTCAACAGCCAGGTCTACATCACGACCGATAGCGGCGACACGAACAACAACACGAACCCGGGCGCGTACGGCACCACGGGTGGCGCCACGGGGCACGTCTACTCGGCGAACGTCACGACCGGCACGACGACGTACGGCACTACGGTCGTCGTCGAAGGTGGCGCGACGTCGGTGGCCGCGAACAAGACGGGTCAGCTCTACGTCGGTTCGTCCGACCAGCAGCAACGGCTCGGCAGTGACTCGACGACGGCGGCAGGAAAATCGACAGAAACTACGCTCACGACGTCGCTCAAGCGGAAGCTATGGCTACGCAGCATGTAACGCCAAAATCCCGGCAGGCCGGGTTCACGTTGATCGAGATCATGATCGCGATGGTGCTCACCGCGATCGCGATCATGGGGATCATCGCGCTCTACGTGACGGCGACGAAGGCGTCGAGCTTCTCGCGCCATTCGACGGAAGCCACGAACCTCGCGCAAGAGAAGTACGAGATGATGCGGACGGTCGCGCCGATCACGTTGAACGGCACGGGCTCGGCCGACGGGCTCGAGACCACGCTCGATGCGGGTGGCCAGTACGGCAGCGGTATCTACACGCGCGTCACGATCGAGAAGCAGTACAACACGGCGCCGATCGTGATCTTCGAGGAGATCCAAGTGACCGTGAGCTGGTTGGAAGATGGGCTCAACCGGTCGGTCGTCGTGCGCGGAAGGCGGGGCCCGTGAAGCGCCAGCGCGGCTTTACCTTGATCGAGCTGATGATCTCGCTCGTCCTGTTTTCGTTCGTGATCGCGGGCGTGCTCGCGGTGGCGGTGTCGATGTCGCAGGGCTATCGCGATCAACGCCAGGCCACGCAAGCCGAGGCCGCGGCGCGGATCCCGCTCGACTTCATCACGGACGCGATTCGCCAAGCGAGCCCGGGAAACGGCTCGAATCAGATCTGGGATGGCTACGTATGCGGCTCCGGCGGAACGAGCTGGGGCATCGAAGTGTTCAACAACGTCGGCACGGGTTCGGCGGCGAACACCGATCGGCTCGACGTGATCTACGCGTCGGGTGCGGTGCTGACGTCGTCGCGCGTGCAGTACACGTCGGCGTCGCAGACCACGCTCGATGTCAGCGATGCATCGCAGTTCGGCAGCGGTGATGCGTTCGTGCTGTCGGATACGAACAAGGCCGTGCTCCTGCGCGTCACCGGCGTCTCGGGCAACACGCTCACGCTACAAGCGCAGTCGTGTACGGGCAGTAACTCGAGCGGCTACGACAAGGGCTCGCTCGTGATCCGCGCGCAGCACGCCACGTTCTATATCGACTATCTCGACAACGGATCGGGCGGATACAACCCGACGTTGATGTTCGATCCGGACGCCGATTCGTCGACGTCGAACTCGGAGCCGATCGCCGAGGGCGTGGAAGATCTCCAACTCGTGAAGCTGGTCGACCGCAGCGGCAACAATTACATCGAGCCGGAAGGCACGACCACCGCCACCCAACAAGTCGACGAGTGGCTCTACAACGTCACCGGCGATGGCTCGGGCTCGGCGACGTGGGGTCTGCGCGGCATTCGCGTGAACCTGGTCGCGCGCACGCTGGGCGGCTTGATCGGCAACCTCAAGTCGTACAACCGCCCGAAGGTCGAAGATCACGCCGCGGCCGCGGCCAACACCGATAACTACCGGCGACGCGTGCTGCGTGCGACGGTGGATATCCGCAACCTCTCGGTGTCGCCGTGAAGCAAATCAAACGTCGTCGTCAGCGCGGAAGCGCGATGCTCGTCACGATGATCGTCATCACGTCGCTGCTCGCAGGTGCGGCGGTGCTGGTGTCGATGCAGCTCGCGTCGAATCGTTCGACGGATCTCACGCGGACGGGACTCGAGGCCACGTACTGCGCGGAAGCCGGGTTGAATGCGGCGATGCCGCAGGTGATGGCACACCCCGAGCTGTGGGCGACGGCGCTGACTGAATGCGGTGGCGTGTATCCGTGCATCCCCGAGCAAACGATCTTCACGGGTGTCAGCCACTCCGTCGATTACACGGGCTCTGGCTCGGACTACATGCTGTACATCCGGGACAACGACGACGAGTACCCGCCGGCGCCGCTCGATCCGCTGCACGATTCGGATCTGCGCGTGTTCATCGTGTCGCGGTGCACGAAGTACGGCGACACGATCAAAGAGGTCGAAGCGCTCGTCGAATACACCGGTGGTGGTTCCGATTACCGCATGCAGCAGGGGCTGGGCGGTTTCGGCACCGGTAACGCGAACTAGCGCACACTTGAATCTGGGGCGATAACGCGCTCCTATCACGTGGTGAAGACTGCGTTGATCGTTCTGTTGTGTGCCGCGTGTGGATCGGCGCTCCCGAATTACGACTATTCGAAGGAGCCGGACCCGCGGAACAAGGAGCTCACGCTGGGCGTGGGTGATGTGGTGGGCATCAACGTGTGGGATCAGAAGGATCTCAACACGGAAGGGACGATCCGGCCGGACGGCACGATCACGATGCCGCTCGTCGGTGACATCAAGGCGGTCGGCCTCACGCCGACGGAGCTGAAGGAGAAGATCAAGACGCAGCTCGCGAACTTCGTGAAGATGGGCGCTGGTAACGAAGTCACGGTTGCGGTGCGCAACTACCGGAGCTATCGGTTCACGATCAACGGCGAGGTCACGCACGCGGGAGTGTTCACGGCTGATCAGTACGTGACGGTCGCCGAGGCGCTCGCGATGGCGGGTGGTCCGTCGCGGTTCGCGCGGCGCGACGAGATTCGACTCATGCGGAAGGATGCCAAGGGCAACGGCCGCCAGATTCCGTTCGATTATGACGCGCTTGCCTCGGGCAAACGGCCCGACATGAACATCTACGTCATGCCCGGCGACGTCATCTACGTCCCGTGAGCCCGCGCCGCTGGGCGACTCGCCAGCTGCGTTGTCGCTCCGCTTCCGCTCCTCGTGTGCTGGCGCACACCCCGCTCGGTAGCACCTCGCTCCGCCTTGCTGGCGAGCCGCCCAGCGACGCTTTTCGGGCCATTCGATTCGACGACGCTTTTCGGGCCATTCGTTTTCGCCGCGTGATCGAAACTCAAAAATCCGCCGCCGATCTACGCTTGCTCTATCGACGTGAGCGAATCGGAAGTACCCGCGACGCAGAAGCCTTCGCCCGAGAAACTCGCGGCAGAAAAACTCCCCGAGAAACCAGCGGCTGAAAAGCCTGCGCCGAAGCAAGCCGCGCCCCTCGTTCTCGATGCGCGGTTTTTAAATTTCGACGAGCTCGCCGCGGCGAAGTCGCAGCTGTCGTCGGCCGAGCTGATGCGCCAGCTCCAAGATGGTCGCGATGTCGTGCGCGCGAACGCGATCCTCGGCCTCGCCGTGCTCGGGCAAGCCAGCCCGGAGCTCGTGCCGTTCCTACGCGATGGCGAGCTGCGCGTGGCGGTCGCGGCCGCGGAAGCGATCGTGCGGTTGGGATCGGCGATGGTCGGCTTGGTCTCGCAGATCGCGGCGGCGCTCGATGGCGCGAAGCCACCCGTCGTCGATGTCATCCAGCGGTGGTTCGCCGAGCTCGTGGGGATCGCGGATACCGAGCTGACGACGGCGCTCGATACGGGCAGCGAGGTCATCGCGAAGACGATCGTCCAGGCGTGCACGCGGATCGATATTCGCGGCCTCCACTTCTTGGAGAGCGCGGCGACCGACGAGCGGACGCGCGTGCGGATCAATGCGGTGCGTGGCATCGCGCTGATCGGCGACCTCGATCCGGTGAGCGCGTTCGACACGCTCGTCTTGGTCGAGCAAAAAGATCAGGTCGCGGACGTGCGCGCGGCGGCGCGAACCGCCGTGGTCACGTTGAAGCAGCGGTTGCGCGCGAATGCGGTCTCGCGCGTGAAGCATGCGGAACCGCCGCCGCTGGTCGCGCCCGAGATCATCGAACGCGCGCTGAAGCCGGACGAGGTGAAAGGTGCCGCGGGCAAGGCGCCCGTCGACGAATTGCTGCTCGGGCTCGAGCATCCGCGCGTGCACGTCCGGTTGAATGCGGTGCGCGCGTTCGCGGCGCGAGGCACGCACGCGCTCGGCCAGGCCGGTGCGGTCGCGGTGCTGTTGCGCGATCCGGATGCGAGCGTGCGGATCGAGACGGCCCAGACACTCGCGGCGCTCGTCGCCGTGCATACGGCGCCAGCACTGGTCGAGGCGCTCGGCGATCCGGATACCGAGGTCGTGTCGGCGGCGGACAAGACGCTCGTCGGGTTCGGCGAAATGGCGCGCGATGCCTTGGCCGCGGGGCTCGAGACGCCGAACGAAGCGGCGGGCGTACGCGCGGCGACCTTGCTTGCACGGTTGCCGGGCGGCACGAAGTTGCTCGTCGATGCGGTGTCGCGCTCGACCTCGGTCGACGTGCGCGTGCATGCGGCGCTCGGCTTGGCGCGAGGGACCGCGGAGCCAGCCGTGGTCCGGACGTTGACCGCGATCGCCGTCGGTGGCCAACCGCGCGTGCGAGCCGCGGCGATTCGCGCGCTCGACGTATTGGTGCCGCGCACGGAACCGCCGCAGCTGGGGATTCCGGGCTTTTACGATCGCGTGCTCGGCGACGACGATCTCGCGAAGGCCAAGGATCAGAACGCGCTTGCCCTCGCGGCGCAGCTCGCGGATGCCCGGCCGCACGTGCGCGTGAATGCGGCGAATGCGCTCGCGCAACTCGGTCCGGACGCGACGGCGGCGATGCAGGTGCTCGCGGCTTCGCTACGAGATGATGCGAGTGAGGTTCGCGTGGCGGCGGCGCGTGCGCTCGACAAGATCGGCGATACCGCGATCGCGCTGACGGCGCCGGATCTCGTGACGGCGTTCCTGGACGCCGAGCCGGCGCTCGCGGCGCAGCTGACGAAGTTGTTCGCGGCGAAGCGGCGCGGTGCGATCGACGATGCGCTGGTGCGCGCGCTCGATACGACGGACCCGCAGCACGCGGCGAGGATGATCGAGACGATCGCGGCGTTGCCGCAGGCAGTGGAGCTGTTCTCGGCGGCGTTCGCGCGCCCCGCGGATGCCGGCCGAAAGAATGCGGCGCGTGGCTTCGAACGGCTCGGCGACAAGCTCGGAGCAGGGCGCAAGCCGCTCGAGGATGCGGTCGCGCATGGCAGTGGCACGCTGCGCGATCTGGCGCGCGCGACGTTGCGGACGATCGATGGGCCGCCGGCGGAGCCGAAAGTTCCGGCCGTGCCGGGCTTCGAGACCGCGCTCCTCGACGGAAAGACGAAGCCTGCGGGTCTCGCGCCAGGCGATCTCGTGCCGTTCCTGCAAGACGGCCGCGCGATCGTGCGTGCGAATGCGGCGACGCTGTTAGGCGCGCTCGCGGCGAAGCCGCACGTCTACTCGCTGAAGATCCTGCTGCGCGACGACGATACGCGCGTCCGGATCGCGACGGCGCGAGCGATCGATGCGCTCGGTGACGAAGCGGTCGTGGCGGCGGCGCCGGATCTCGTCGGCGCACTGAAGGGCGAGCCGGCGGTCGCGGACGTGGTGAAGCCGATCCTGGCGGCGCGCAAAGCGGCGGTCGAGACCGCGCTGATCGCGGGGCTCGAGACCGGCGACGAAACGCACGGCATGCGGATCGCGGAGCTGATCTGCGGGCTGCCAAATGCGAAGGAGCTGTTGTTCATCGCGTTCGACAGTCCGGCGCAAAACGTCCAGATCAACGCCGCGCTCGGTATCGGCCTCCTCGGTCCCAAGGAAGCGGGTGTCGCCGGTCGGCGTCGCCTCGAGTACGGTCTCGCCGGTCCGTTCACGCGTCGCCGCGATGCGATGGTGAAGGCGCTCGCGCTTCTCGATCGCGCCGCGAAATAGGGGACGGTCGCAACTACGTCAACTTGCGATCGCGAACTCATCGAAACTGTTCGATGGTGGGGACGGTCGCAACTACGTCAACTTACGATCGCGAACTCATCGAAACTGTTCGGTGGTGGGGACGGTCGCAACTACGTCAACTTATTGTCCGAAAGTCGGACAGTTAGTTGACGTAGTTGCGACCGTCCCCTTGCCTCAGGAAGATCGCATATTTGGCGATCGCAAGTTGACGTAGTTGCGACCGTCCCCATCCCGAGGACTAGCGCTTGATCGTGCGTCGCGTTCCATCCGCGAATTCGACGACGAACTCCGGCGGATTGTAGCCATCGGTGATCACGATCGCGCGCTGACCATCGACCTCGACGACTTTGTCTTTGAAGATGTACGTCGCCTGATCGACCGGTTTCACGTCTTGTTGCGCGTCGATCGCCTTCCACGTGCGCTCGCGATGGCGCTTCGCTTTGGCCGAGCGGTGGTCGTCGAGACGAACCCGAAAGCTCGCATGCGTGAAGCGTGGCAGTGCCTCGATCACCGACCACGCGATTCGCACGAGCGTGGTTTGCTTCTTCGATCCCGCACACGTCACCCACAGCTCGTCACGTACGGAATCGAAGCCGAACGACCACGCCGCATTCTTCTGGCCCGTCCACGCCACGGGGATCGAGGTCAGCTCGTCGGAGCGCGACCAGTACACCTTCAACAGGTCGCCGTCTTCGCCTTGGTATTGCTTCAACACGAGCGCTCCGTCACGCGCCGGCTGCGCCGGGTAGACGTTCTGGAGCTCCGGCCACACGGCCGTGATCTCGCCGGCCGGCGTGATCGCGACGAAGCGACTCTCGCGATCGATCGCATCGGCCTGCAGCGCGATCAGTAAGCGCCCGTCCGTGGCGAGGCCCATCGGCGGCTCGCCGAGGTGATAGACCTTGAGCTTCCCCGTTGCGAGCGGCTCCACCTGCGTGCCGCGGACGCGAAACGTCGACGGTCCTACCGCGAGCAACATCGAGCCATCCCCGAAATCGGCGACCGAACCGTCGCCCCAGGTGACATCGCGCGGAAGTGGGATCTCGGTACCGTCGAGATAGACCGGCGCTCGCTCGCGTTTCCACAGCTCCGACGTCTCGGGAAACAACACGACCTTGTCGCCGGCAACATCGAAGTGACTGATCTCGGTCCAACCCGGTGGCAACGGTTGGCCGTGGAGATTCGCGATCTCGAAATCGAACAGCCACAACTTCGATCCCACGCGCTGCGTCGGCATCCCGTGGATCGCCGGTTTCGCGAGCGCCATCACACGACCGTCCGGCAACTCGCGTACCGAGCGTAGCCACCACTCGAGGTTGTCGATCGGCGTCACAATCAGCTCGCCGCGCCCGTCGACGAGCACGCAACCGTCGTGATGTCCGACGATCGCGCGACCATCCTTGACGTACTGGATTCCGAAATGGTCGTGCGCGATCACGTCGACCCGCACGCCCTCGGGCACCGCGCCCTTCTTCGGCTTGGCCGGCTTCTTCGGCTTTTCGACGAGCCACTTCTCGTTCGCGTTCGCGACCGCGAGATCCGTGGCTTCCCAATACGCGAGCCCGCGCTTCTCGCACACGTTCAAGACCCGGATCACCTTGTCGAGTGCGCTCTGCCAATCCGACGTGACCTCGTCGAGCGTGGCTTCGACATGCGCGCGCACGGCGGCGATGCGATCGTTCGGGATGTAGTGCCCGACCGCCCAATTCCCGTCGATGCCGGTGAACAGCCGCAGCTCGGGATACGCCTCGGTCACGCGCGGCAGGAGCGGCGCGATCGCCATCGAATCCTGACTCCCCGCCGGTAACGCATCCGCGATTCCCAACCCGAGCCGGTCCCACAGCCCGAGACAAAATCCGCGCGAATCGAGATGGGGCGTCTCCGTGGCGCAGAACATCAGACACGCCTGCAGGAGTATGCGATCGGCATCGCGCGGCTTCGTCGCGAGTGCGTCGAGCACTTCGTCGCGAAGCGCATCGACATCGGTGTATGCCTTTTTGAATTTCGGAGCCGCCTTGCGATCGAGCAGCCACGCTTCGAATCGCGCGATCGACGCCGGATCGATCACGTGCAGCGTGCAGTCGTAGCCCATCAGTTAGTCGGCGCCGGGACCCAGACCGCGGCGCCGTCGATGTTCTTCGTGACGAGCGCCGGCGTTTCCGTGAACGCACTGCCTTCGAGCTTCGCGCGATAGAGACTCAGCGGCCCCGACGGGGGCGGCACCGGCACGTCATCCTGCGGCGCGCCATCTTCACCTTCTGGCTCTTCCGTCGAGTCTTGCGTGGGTTCCGGATCGGGAGCTTTCTTCGCCGGCTTCTTCTTCGGATCCGGTTTCTTTTCCGGCGTCTGCTTCTTCGACCCATCGCGGTTCCCGAGGAACAGGCCGTACTTGCCATCCGCCGAGATCGACGCCGCGGTGTAGCCCTTCCAACATTTGTACTCGCCACCCGTCGCGTGCTGCAGACACGCCTCGCCGCCATTCTGGACGAGCACCCACTGCGAATCGTGCGACCACACGATCGGCACGCCCGCCTTGATGCCCTTGCGCCGCGCGCCTTCGCCGTCGAGTTGGAAGCCCATCAGCACGTCCATCGGCTTCTTGTGATGCGCGTCCGTGTACACCTCGTCCGCGTAGACCCCGACAGCGCGCGAGCCATCCGGCGACGGCAGGAAGCTTCGCAACGGCGCTTCCGGCGCGACCTTCTTCGCCTGCTTGCGATTGCCGGGCGGCGCCGACCACACGCCATCCTTGTCCGCCCACACGAGCTTGCGATCCGCGCCCATCCCGACGACCCGCGCACCCGCTTGATCGATCGCGAGCGTCTTTTGCGACGCGAGGTTGATGATCTGCGAGCCGCCTTTGCCGCGACACAGCACGCACGTGCCGTCTTCCGCGAGCTGCGCTGGCCCGTCGCCGCACGCGAGCGGCGTCAGCGATTTCGCCGAGCCATCGAGCGGCATCCACGCCCACGATCCCTCGAGATCGACGAGCAGCGTCTTGCCGGCGGCATCGGTTTGCATCGCCCGCACGCGCTTCTTCGCGTCGAGCGTGGCGATCTCGGTCTCGGTCTTGCCCTTCGGATCCACGCGATACAGCGACTTGTCGCGCGCGAAGATCACCGTGGCGCCGCCGAACTCGTCGTCGGCAAACGCCGTAGTCGCGATCAAGAGCAGGATCGCGACAACCTTCATCACTTCACCAACGCCACGGCGCGCTCGGCACCCTTGGTCAGCGACGTCACGAACCGGCCCTTGCCCGGCACCTCGAACAGCACCACTTCACCGAACCGCGGGAAGTGAACCTCGAGCGACTTCAGCCCATCGAGCGGCTGCGCACCCGCTTCGAACTGCTGCTTCGTCAGCGGTTTTCCGTCGACGAATACCTCCGAGAGGAACTCCAACGGCGCCACCCACGACGCGCCACCCTGGTAGATCTTGTCCCGCTGCGCACCCGACAAGTTGTCCGAGCGACGGATCACGTTGTCCCAATCGCTCTTGCCCATCGCCGCCGCGACATCGAGGTTGAACCGCTCCGCCGGGAACACGAGCACGACGTTGTTATCGACCTCGGCCACCTTCAACGGCGGACCCTTCGGCTCTTCTTTGACCGGCGCGGGCGCGGGTGCAGGCGCGGCCGGTTTCGCCGCCGCCGGCTTCGCAGCCTCGGCCGCACCACCGGTCTTCGGCGCACCCGTCGACGGCGCGCCCGGAATCATCGAGAACGTGTCCCACGCGCCGAGCTGGAGCTCCATCGCCATCGAGTTGCGCTGATCCCACGTACCGTCCGCCGACAACGCATCGACGATCACGAGCTCGCCGCGCCGCTCGAACGTGATGCCCGAGAGCCGCGCGAGGATCTGCTGCTCGTCCAATTCGTCGAGGCGCTTGTCGTACGCGAGCAGCTTCGCTTCAAATTCTTTCTGCGAGAGCGGGGTCTGGCGGCGCTTGCCATCGATATCGACCTGCGGGTCGAGCGCCCACGGCAAGAGACAGATCGCGCGCAGATCCTTCACGCTCCGCGCGACGATCACCGCATCACCCCACGTGCCGAGCACGAACAACCGGCCGAGGCGGACCGGCAGCTTCGTGCACATCTCGATCAGCTGTTCTTTCGCCGGACGGAGATCGGTGTTGATCACCGGATTCGCGGCCGGGTCTTCGCGCGGCGTCACGACCTGGTCGTCGATGATCATCAGCCGGCGTTCGCGCGGTCCCTTGCGGAACGGCATCGAGGGCGACAGCTCCATCTCCGCGCGCGGATCCAAGCGATCCACATCCAAGAGCTGCTTCGTTTCGAGCACCGCTTCACCACCGAGCCCATCGATCAGCGTCTTCTGATCGATGGCCGCGTTGGCCTGGAACATCAAATCGGTGACGAGGCTATCCAGCTGCAGTCCGGCCATGAGATAGCCCGACTATAGATACCCGCTGCGCTGGCGCAAGAGCCACTCCAGCCCGAGAAGCCCGACGACGAGAATCAGTAGCCCCGGGCGGCTCCACAGCTCGACATCCGTGCGCCGATCGACCCGGATGATCCGGGGTGGATCGAACGCCAATCGGCTAGGCAGGCTATCCACGGGCCCCAGGGCCTCGCCGTGCGTAGCCGCCGAAATCGCCTCGAGCGTAGCCCGGTCACCGACGGGCCGGTCGAGCTCGGTGCCACCCTCGCGGACCAGGAAGATGTCGTTCGCATCGACCTGGCGGCCCGCGATCGTGGCCTTGCCGATCACGCGATACACGCCCGGCGCGAGCGTCCCGAGCTCCACGGTTTGCGTACCGTCTTCACCGACCGTCAGCTTCTGCGTGGACACCTGCTGCGCCTTCGCCGGATCCGCACCACGCGTCACGGTCAGCGTGACCTCGCCGTTCGGGAGTGGCTGGTAGTCGCGCCCTAGCAGGCGCACCGAAACGCGCACCGGCGTGCCCGGCGTGTACTCGACCGCATCGCTATCGACGTGGAGGTTGCGCAGATCCGGATCCTGGATCAGCCAGCGGATCGCGTTCTCCCACAGCTTCGTATATTGCCGGCCGTCGTCACCGCCCTTGCCCGCGGCGACGATGCCGTAGCGCCACAAGGTATCCGTGGTCACCACCATCGATCGGCCCTTGCCGTAATCGCCCGTGACGATCACCGGCATCGGCTTACCGTTCTTCAGCTTCAGGCGCGGATGCGTGGCGAGCACGGTCGCGTCTTGCTTCACGCCCGCGACGAGATTCACGCCTTCGAGCTGCGGCAACGCACGCCACGCTTCGACATTGTCCTTCGACGCGTAGCGCAGCGACGTCACCGGATGCAGCGTGCCGGCCTCCGTCAACTGCGGCGAGAATCGCGAGGTCTCGAGCAGCTTGTCGCTCTCGAACGGACTCTGCAGCTCGACGGGCAGGGCCTCCGCGACCGGCGTGCCGTAGTAGCCACCGCTCGCGAACGATTGCGGTCCACCCAGCATGGCGAGCCCACCACCGCCCTCGACGTAGCTGCGGATGTTCTCGAGATAGTCCGCGATGCCATACGGCGCGAACTCGAAGTTCTGCATCACGATCACGTCGAACGACGGCAGCTGTTGTTCGAACAGCTCGCGCTGCGGAAACGGGATCAGGGACATCTCGTCGTTCGGGACGAGCGAGATCGAATCCTGCGTGCGCAAGATGAAGAACGAGATCAGATCGACGTTCGGGTTGGACTTCAGCATCTGCCGCAACGCGCGGACGTCCCAGCTCGGCGAGCCGGCGACCTGCAGCACGCGGATCTTGTCGCGGATGACGCGGACGACGAACGTGCGCGTGTTGTTCGTGGTCACCGCTTCACCGGGGACGACCGGCACCGAAATCTCGTAGACGTAGCGACCGACGCGCGGCGGCGTGACTTCGAACGTGACGGTCACGTCTTTATCGCCGCCCGGCAGATCGATGTTCTTCTGGCGCAACGGCTGGCCGTCCGTCGACAGCGTCACCGGGATCGAGCGCGCGGGCAGGCCGGTCGTGTGAATGACCGCTTCGATCTTCACGACGGTGCGCACGAACGCGAACTCGTCCGCCATGACCTTACTGACCGCGAGATCCTGCAGGCCATCGCGTGCCGCCCACACCGTATGGACGCGGGTATCGAGCGACTTCAGGAAGTCACGCACGGCGCCATCGCCGGAATCCTCGTCGAAGCTGCCGGTCGCCGCGCCGTCCGAAACCAGCACCACGCCGGCGAGGTCGCGCCCTTCATAACGGCCGCGCACGAGCTCGAGCGCCTTGCGCAGCATCGTGGACTTGCCCGTTGCCTGATCACTCGCCAACGCCGACGGCGAGGTCGACGCGAGCGTGTCCGCGAACGTGTAGTAGTCGATCTTGTGATCGGCTTCCCACGCCTTCAGCGTGTCGGACGAATTCGCGATCAACTGGCGCGCGCGCTCGATCCGCGTGGGGCCGTCTTTCTGCTCGGACAGGGACATCGACTTCGAGTCGTCGATCAACACGGCGATCCGGTTCGGTTCGCGCGCGACTTGGCGAAGCTCGACCGCGGGCTCCAAGAACACGACGAGCGCGCCCAACGCCGCCGCGCCGCGCAGGCCGATCATGGTGGCGCGCCGCCACGGGCTCGCACCTCGCGATGCGCGATACGACAGGATCACGATCGCGACGACGCACGCGCCGCCGAGATACAGGCCGATCCGTCCCCACGGCGACAGGAACACCCAGCGGTACTCGTTGAAGTCCGCGCTCGACGGTGCCGCGAGCCACACCGTCAACTTGACGAGACCTTCGCCTGCGAGCGCACCCAGGAGCGCGAGCGCGGCGACGGCAAATGCGACCGCGAGCCGCGAGCGTCCGGTCTTGCCAAAGATCGCCGCGAACGCGCCACACACGACGCCGCTGATCGCGAGCGCGATCCGGACCGCCATCGAGAACAAGACGATCGACATCTACTCGTTCGGCTTCCACCGCCGGCGCTTCATGATGAACGGCACGTGTACTTGATCCGACTTGTAGTCGAGACACAGCGCGTACATCACGAGGTTGACGGCCATGCGGACCGAGAGCTGGCGCTGCTTCTCGCCGCCGGGCTCGCACGGGAAATCGTAGTTGCCGAAATCATCACGCGTCCACGCGCCGCCCATGTCGTTCGCGACGTAGCAGCACACCAGGCGGTCGTCGCGCGTGATGCCTTCCATCGCGGGCGCGATCGCGAGCCGACCGAGCGGCTTGTCGAGCAGGTAGAACGATTTGTAGACGACGTGCTCCGCCGGCACGACCTCGAAGCCCTTCGCCGGCGATGGAAAGATCGCGCTGATCAGCTTCCGGACCGAGCCATCGAACGCGCCATCCGTGGAGCCCTCGGCCGAGTCGATCAGCAGGAACCCGCCGAACGTCAGGAAGCGGCGTAATGCCTCGATCGCCGCGCTGCTCGGCAGCTCGAACGCGCGATCGCCCGCGAGGTAGAGGAACGGATTCTCGAACAGCGCCTCGCTCGTGGGTGTGACGATCGCCGGCTCGAGGTCCATGTCGATCGACGTGACCTTCGAGATTTCCCACGCGACCTTCGCGAGCGCGTGTGGCCGCGGGTTCCAACCGGTGCCGAGCTGGAGCTGCCCGAACTTCACCTTCGAGCTCGGCCCGATCGCGCCCGCGAGCTTCGGCAACGCGAGCGTGGCCAGGCCCGCTCCGAGCAATTGCCGTCGAGAAATCATCGCCCTGAAGGTAGCGCTTCGGTTCGTGATACGCCATTGGCGTGTACCGGGATGAATACGAGCGCTGCCCGCGCTGTCATGTCGAGCTGACCGATGCCGGGGCGGTCCGTAGCTGCACCAGCTGCCGGGGCCAGTGGGCGAGCCACGCCACGCTCATGGAGATGGCGCTGACCATGACGTTCCCCGAGCGACCGTACGTGAACCTCGTCGAAGTGACGCGCGACGAAGTCCTCGCCTGCCCGAGCTGCGGGGCCGGCATGACGGCCGAGAAGTTTGGCGCGGTCGAGCTCGACGAATGCAAACCCCACGGCATCTGGTTCGACCGGGACGAGCTCGAGCACGTGCTGTACATCGTGGGAGCGGTGGCGACGCTCTCGAAGAGCAGATAACGTTCGCGCCCCATGCGGGTGCTCGCGCTTTTGCTCGTGATGTCGTCGGTCGGCGTGGCCGACGATCAAGTTCCGGATACGCACCAAGGCCAGTTCGGTCTGTCCGCGAAGTTCGGCCTCGGGCTTCGCGGCATCGCTACGTACAACAGCGATTACTGCGGCACCACGGACACGAGTGCGAAGAGTGGTAACGCGCCGGTGTGCACGGGCCGCTCGCCGACCTTCCTCGAGATCGAGCCGAGCTACGGCGTCGCGAAATCGATCGAGCTCACGATCGGACTACACCTCGGTCTCGAAGCGGACTACGGCGCGACGCCCACGTTGACCGGCCCGCATCCGTTCATCCTCGAGCCCGGCGCGCGGTTCTTCTTCAGCGAAGCCGGTCACTCGAAGTTGTTCGTGCAGCCGTCGCTGCTCCTCGATTTCTCCGACTACAAGAAAGTTAGCGGCGAGAGCTACGGCGCGGACTTCGGCGTCAGCGCGAAAGAAGGTTATTGGTTGGACCTTCATCGCGCGTTCGGGTTTTACGTCTTCGTCGGAGAATCCATCGAGTTCGCGCGCTGGCTTTCGGCCGACTTCTCTTTCGGGATCGGGATCCAGGGTCGGTACCCCTAAGATTTCCTGCGACCACTCCGTACGCACAGGCTCACCTCTTCGCCGAAAGAAAGGGGTGAGCATGAAGTCCGTCGTTATTGGTCTGCCGTTTGTCGTCGCGTGTTACGGGGCTGCGCCGCCGAAGCCCGCTCATGTCCAACTGCCGATGCTCGAGTCCGATGCACAGATCAATGTGTTTTCGGAGAGCACGACCGAGATCGAAAACGTGACGAAGCAATCGCGCACGTGTCCCGATCATCCGACCGACGACAATCAGTGCGTCACCACGAACTACACCGTGGCGGAACCGGTCACGCGGACGAAGACCACGGCGACCTACGCGAATCAGCCGATCAACTACGGCCAATTCAAGGTGCTCACGGATCCGCATTACAACGACAAGCTCGCGCAGCTCGATGACCTCGCGCACAAGTGCACGCGCGCGAACGTGCCGCGCTACGTCGGCATTGGCCTCATCGTCGGCGGTCTCGTCGGCGGCCTCATCGCCGGCGCTGCCGGTGGTGGTGCAGGCGCGGAATACGCGCTCATGTACGGTGGCGCGGGCGCGGGCCTCGTGTCGTACGGGCTTGGCTACTTCGCGTTCGGTGGCCGCGATTGCGTCGAAGCGCGTCAGCTGTACGAGCAGGTCGACGTCGCGAACGAGACCGAGACGCAGGTCAATGGTGGCGATGCCGCCGTCGAGATGAAGACGCTCGCCGAGCAATTCAACTCGATGCACGGCGCGCGCGTGGGTCGCAACGCGATGAACATGCGCTGATCACTTCGCCGGGAACGTGCGCCACGGAGCCACGCCGAACGCCGCGCGCCAGGTGTCTTCGCAGATGCCGCTCGCGATCTGTTTGAAGCCGCCGGACGGTTGGAACTCGAACGCGGTCGCGTCGAAGAAGCCATCGGCCTCCGCGCGCGTCGGCGTGTGATTCCACGTGTGCATCGACTCGAACCCGGGCGCGTCGTAGATCATCGACTCGTGCCACGTGTTGTCGTCCTTCGGATGGCGATAGTGGTTCGAGATCGTGCCGCCTTTGCCGTCGGCCGCCGGCGACCACACGAGTGCGCTATCGACAACCAGTGGACGGTCGTCCACCGTCGAGATCCATGCGAGCACGCGTGGGTTCGCATCGTGGGTCATATCGCCTGGGTTCCAACCACGAGGCAGCACGCATGCCGGAGGCGCGTGATCGACCGGTTTGTTCGACGGTGTGGCGGGCGGTGGCGTCCCGCTATCACAACCGGCGAGGAGGATCACGAGCGCGAATTTTCGAAGCGTCACGCCCTAAGCATGCAACGATCAGGGGCGTGAAGGTACGCGTGGATGTTCGCGAGAGCGCGATCGTCGAGCTGCTCGAGCGGCGCGGTCACGCGATCGTGCGCGAGGGTTGGGACCTGGCGCTGGTGCCGACGCCCGATGCCGCGGCGACGTTGCGACGCGAGTTTCCAACCGCGGCGATCATCGTCGTCACGAAGGTCGGTGATGTCGAAGCGCGCGTGCGTGCCCTCGAGGTCGGCGCGGACGATGCGTTCGATCGCAGCTTTGCACCCTCGCAGATGATGGCGCGGGTCGATGCCTCGGCGCGGCGTGCGGCGATGATCCCGCCGCCGCGCGACGTGATCCAGATCGATGGTTGCGAGATCGATCTGTCGGCGAGCACGGCCACGCGTGCGACGACCGTGGCGCTGACGACGCGCGAGGTCGAGATCGTGCGCTGGCTATCGGCGCGGCCGGGGCAGGTGGTGTCGCGCGCGGAGCTCCTCCAGAACGTGTGGCGCGTCGCAGCCGGATCGGAGACGCGCGCCGTCGACGTCGCGATCGTGGCACTGCGCGGCAAGCTCGAGATCGATCCGAAAGATCCCAAGATCATCGTGTCCGTGCGCGGTGCCGGCTATCGCTGGGGCTAACTCTTACAATCGGCTTACACGCCGGTTGTCACGCTTGGAGGCATGCAGAACCTCCTCAGTTGGTACACGGATCTCGGCGCGGCGATCACCGAAGCGCGTCGGACGAAGCGGCCGATCTTGTCGCTGCGCCTCCTGGGCCGGCTCGATCAGGCACAGTCGTGCGCGAACAGCCGATTCTTTCGCCGGATGCTGTATCCAGAGCCGCGCATCCACCGGATGTTGCGCGAGCGGTTCGTGTTGCACTGGCAATCCGTGCGCGCGGTGCCGATCGTCACGATCGATTTCGGCAACGGCAAGCGGCTGCAAAAGCCGATCACCGGCAACAGTGTGCACCTCGTCCTCGACGAGAATGGTGTGCCGGTCGACGCGTTGCCGGGCCTCGTGTCGGCGGAGGTGTTCGTGCGTCAGCTCGAAACCGCGATGCAGTTGGCACGGCTCGATCCGCGCCGGCGCTGTGAAGAGCACGCGCGGCTCGCGACCGTTCCGAATAAGCCCGCGCAACCCTCACGTGCCGTGGCCGCGAGTCAGATCGCGATGACGAAGCACGTGGTGGAAGCACCGCTCTTACGTGCGATCGAGCCGCCATCCGTCGAGCGCGATACCGCGATCAACCTCGGGCTCCACACGCAGATCCACGCGCAGCTCGCACGTGGCGTGTGGTCGATCGAAGCGCTCGTCGATTACATCTATCGCTATCTGTTCCTGATGCCGCCGGACGACCCGATGCTCGGCCTCGATGTTCCAGATCCGGTGTAAGCGCGAGATGGGTGTACCCGTTGATCGCGTGATGCGCTCGCTCGCGTTCGTGGTGATGGCCGGCTGCGCGTACACCGCGGACCTCGGCGTGTTGCAGCGCAATCCCGGCGATGTCACCGGTGGCACGATCAAGATGAGCACCGGGGTCGGGCTCGTGCCCAGGGACATCGTCGCGTTGAACGTGGACTTCCGCGGCGACATCTCCTCGAGCGAGCATGCGAGCGGTCAGGAAGCCGGGAGTCGGTTCGCGGTCGGCATGAGTGCGCTCGGTGGCGTGCCGGTCGGGCCCGGCAAGATCCTCGGCCGCGTCGGGTTCTGGCACTCGGGCTTCTCGCAGATCGACGACCGCACGATCGTCCCGACCTTCGAGCTCATGGGCTACGCGCCGCTGGCCGACAACTACAGTCAGAAACATCCCGAGTACGGTGCGAGCTCCGCCGGCGTCATCTTTGGTGTTCGCGAAGACCTCGATCACACGGCCTACACGACGTTCTTCGTCGGGCTCGCGATGTTCCTGCTTCCCGGGTACTGAACGGGGTACCTATGCGAAAACGCGCAATTTTTGCACTGGTCTAACCCCGCAAAAGTTCTTAACATAACGGCATGGGTGGCGATCCCCGCGTGGTGGATCTCAAGCGGATCCTCGACCAGGGACCCGATGGTGAGGTCGTGATGATCAACTTGCTCCGCTTCGCGGAAGGTGATGGGCAGCAAGTCGAGAAGTACGTTTATGCGATCGAACCGTTCCTCGCGAAGGTCGGCGCGGTGATCGTGCATTACGGAACGGAGACCGGCGTGCTCGGTGGCGAAGAGCCGTGGGACGCGATCGTGATCGCGAAGTATCCATCGCGCGACGCGATCAGCCAGCTCGAAAAAGATCCGGGCTACGCGTGGATCGCGAACATGCGCACGCGCTCGCAACGCTCGACCACGCTCCAACCCACGCCGCTCAAGACCGGCGGTTGGGTCAAGGCTGGTTAGTACAGCATCCGGACTTCGCGCAGCGCGTGAAGCCCTCGGTCGTGCAGTCGCTATCGCTCGAGCACGACGGTCCTTGGCCGGGGTGATTGCACGCGTGTAAGCCGTTGCCGTGGTGCTTCTTCGCCGGCAGATCCTTCACCAAGCCATCGCAACGACCGGCTTCGGAGATCTTGATCCGATCGCAGCCGCGCGTGACGCAGCCGTTGTCGTATTGCGCCGTGGTCGTGTTGCGCGGGCACGCGATCGGCGTCGTCGGAACGTTATGCGCGTCGTGCGCGAGACAAAAGCTGACTTGCGAGAGACGGCATTCGCGATCGCAGCTCAGCAACACGCTGTTGGCCGGCACGCCGAACGCGCTCTCGAGATCCGCGGTCGCGATGTCTCCGCCGATCGCCTTTTGCATCACGTCCGGCGTCGGCACCTTCTTCATCGCGTCGAGCGCCGCCTGGAAATATTCGCGCGGTTGCAGGCCCGTGCACGTGCCGTGTTTCGGCCACTCGTGATCGGCGAGGAAGTCGTGATCACCGACATAACCGGGACCGAGCGTCTGCATCTCGTCCGGAATCGTCGACGGATCCGGGGCGTCGCGCGAGCCGCAGAATTCCGGATAGGTCTTCCGGCCACGCGCTTCGTCATCGGTGTAGTTCGGCCACAGGCCGTGCAACGTCAGGTGCGTGCCCGCGAAGGCGGTCGTGAGGTTCGCGCACTCTTCCTTATCGGGATGACCGCAGCAGAAGCTCGGTGCCCAACTAAGCGCGAGCACGTACAGGCCGAAGCTGTTGTTCGCCGGCGATTTGACCGCGGTCGACTCGGGGGCCGGTGGAGCAGGTGCATCCGACGGCGAGCCACAGGCCACGAGCACGCACAGCGCGAAGCGTTCGATCACGTCGTGATGCTAAGACGTAACCTTCGCGGCCGCGAGCGCGTGCTGCAGATCGATCAACGCGACCGGCTTCACCACGAACATGTCGAAGCCCGAGGCGAGCGCGCGTTCGCGATCCGTGGGTTGTCCGTAGCCGGTCATCGCGATCATCCACGGCTGCGTGTGCGCGGTGCGCCGGACTTCGCGCGCGAGCTCGTGACCATCGAGCCGGGGTAGGCCGATGTCGACGAGCATGACCTCGGGATGAACCTCGTGCGTCGCATTCAAGCCCTCGAGCCCGTCTGCCGCCGTGTAGACGTGATGGCCTTCGTTCTCGAGCAGCATCGACAGCATGTCGCGCGCGTCGTCGTTATCCTCGACGAGCAACACGCGGCGCGGCTTCGTGATCGGCTTTTGCGCACCCGAGATGCGTTCGGTCGCACGCTCCACGAGCGGGAGCTCGAACCAGAACTCGGCGCCTCTGCCCACGCCATCGGAGTGCGCGCCGAGCGTGCCATCGTGGAGCTCGACGAGCCGGCGCACGAGCGAGAGGCCGAGCCCGAGGCCACCGCGCGATCGATCGAGGCCTTGCTTCGCCTGGAAGAACAGATCGAACAGGCCGGGCAGGATCGCGGGCTCGATCCCGATGCCGGTATCGCGGACCGAGAGCATGACGCGATCGTTCAGCCGTGCGACCGACACCACGATCTTGCCGCCACGTGGCGTGTACTTGATCGCATTCGTGACGAGGTTCGCGATCACTTGCTCGATCCGCACCGGGTCGCCGGAGATCCACGCGGGACCTTCGGGCACGTTGATCGAGAGCGACAGCTCCGACGCCGCGGCATCGTTCGAGAGCGCCTGCACGCATCGCCGCGCGCTGTTGCAGAGGTCGATCTGCGCGAGCTCGAGCTGGATCTTGCCGAGCGTCACGCGCGAGACATCCAGGAGATCGTCGACGATGCGGCCGAGGTTGTGGACCTGCCGCGCGATGATCTCGGTCTCGCGATCGGGCTGCGCGTTCGACATCTCCTTGACCTGGAGCGCGAGGTGGATCGCCGCGAGCGGATTGCGCAGCTCGTGGCCGAGCATCGCGAGGAATTCGTCCTTGCGACGATCGGCCTCCTCGAGTCGGGCGAGTAGGTCGCGAACCTCATGCTGGCGCCGGCGCGCGCGTAACGCGACACGTCCCGCGGACACGACCGTGGACACCCGCACCGGGGTCTCGAGCACCGTGATGTTGCCCGTGCCCGAGACGAGCAGTTGCTCGAGGCCCGGATGGCGGTTGCGCGAGAACACGATCGCGGGGAGATCCGACCACGGCGGTTGCTGCGCGAATCGAGCGCCGAGCTCGCGCCACCCGGAAGACGGAACCGCGTCTTCCGTGATCATGAGAGCGCCGACCGGATTTATGAGAGTCGTGATCAGCTCGTCGAACGACTCGACGGCAAACGCCGGGATCCCATCCGCGTGGAGACTCGCGCAGGTCAGCTCCGCGTCGCGATGTTTCGCGGCGAGCACGCAAATCGACAGCGACCGATCCACCAAGGGCTTCACGGGGATGCGAAACCGGTGCCGGTGCGATGTGGGCAAATCGGACGAATCGCGCCGACACCCAGGCTGGAGGTGTAGCGCCAGCGCTCGTTGCTACGTGGATTGTACATCTCGTGAAGGCATCATCGGTGTGCGTCCCACGTAGACCAGCGAACCGCCCAAGATGCCGTGGAAGTCACGCAGTGGGTCGCCGACTCGAACTCCCGAGGCATCGAGGCGAAGCTCGCGGATCGATCGCTCGTGAGGCCCGGTGCGGCGCTTGACCATGGAGATCGCCTGCCGGATCTCGCCCTCGGCTTCGAAATATCGGAGGAGCAGCACCGAATCCGTGAGGTAGCTGAGATCGATCGGCGACGTGTTGTCCCCGACGAGACCCGATTGGGTCATCACGAGCAGCGTGGCGACGTTGCGCTGGTTGAGGAACGCGAGCAGCTCGTGGAGGTGCGCGGCGAGGTGATGCTCGTCCGGCATCGCGCTGTGATAGCCGTTCACGCTATCGATCACGACCATCGCGGCGCCGTCGCGCTCGACCGCATCGCGAACGAGCTGCGCGAACTGCCCCGGCGCGAGCTCGGCCGGATCGACCTGACGGATCAGGATCCGCCCGGCCGAGATGTCGTTCGCGACGCCCATGCCCATGCCCTCGCCACGGATCACGAGCGTGCTCGGAACCTCGTCGAAGATGAAGAACGCGACCTTCTCGCCGCGCGCGACGGCCGCCTTCGCGAACTGCGCCGTGAGCGTGGACTTGCCCGCGCCCGCGGGACCGAGGACGAGCGTGCTCGTGCCGCGATCGACGCCACCGCCCATCATCCGATCGAGCTCGGGGACGCCGGATGACAACGTGTCTTGGATGTACGCGCGATCGCGACCGTGCTCGGCCGCGACGAGCCGCGGGAACACGTTCAGCCCGCCCATCTGGATCGCGAAGTCGTGAAATCCGTCGCGGAAGTTCGATTCGCGAAGCTTCGCGACGCGCAACCGCCGACGTTGCCCACCGTACTCCGGCGCGAGCTGGTGGAGATGGACGATGCCGTGACACAAGCTCTCGAGCTGGTGATCCGATTCGCGATCGGTCGCGAAGTCGAGCAGCAGCACCGTCATCTCGTTCTGATCGAAGAACCGGCGCAGCGCGAGTAGCTGGCGGCGATAGCGCAACGGGTCCTGCGCGATCAGGCGCATCTCGGCGAGCGAATCGATCACGACGAGCTCCGGCTTCACGGCCGCGAGCTGATCGACGAGAGCGCGCGCGGATTCCCCGAGCTCGACCTCCGACGGTTGGTAGATCGAGTAGTCGCTCGCCGGATCCTGATCGTTCGATTCGATCACCGTGATCCCGTCCAACGACCAGCCGTGCGATGCCGCCAACCGGCGCAACGCGCGCTCGCTCTCCGACAGCACGACGTACGCGCAACGCTTGCCGAGCGCGACGCCCGCTCGCAAGAACTGGAGCCCGAGCGTGGTCTTACCGGCGCCGGGATTGCCGTCGATCAGATACATCTGCCCCGACGGAAATCCTCCTCCGAGAATTTCGTCCAGGCCCGTCACCCCGGTACTGCTGCGCCCGGTCATGCGCGCACCGAGCTTTCCAACAGCTCGAGCGTTTGCAGATCATCGAGCGAGATCAACGCCACCGGTTTGCGGCCCCGCCGCTCGACCAGCACGCGCACGCGTTGATCGGTGAGCGCGAGTGTCTCGGCCAGCTCCGCGCGGAACTTCGAGGACGACACGGTGCGACGACGCGAGCGGGCATCCGGCATGCACGAGTTGTACAACTGGTGACTTTATCGATTCAAGCGTTGCGAGCGGCTTTGGAATTCGCGAGTCTTCCGACGATGGCAAAGGCCCGTACGAAAAAGCCCGCACAGCGTGCCAAGCGCGCACGCGTCGAGACCGGGATCCCTGGTTTCGACATCTTGCTGTGCAGTGGCTTTCCGACGGGCGGCGTCTATCTCATTAACGGCAGTCCCGGCACGGGTAAGACCACGGTCGCCTCGCAGATCTGCTTCGCCGCAGCTGCCCGTGGCGAATCGGCCGTGTTCGTCACACTGTTGTCGGAGTCACACAATCGGCTGGTCGCGAACCTGCGCTCGTTCGAGTTCTTCGACGAGGACAAGCTCGGCAGCACCGTTCACTACCTGAGCGCGTTTGCCACGTTGATGGATCGCGGGCTCGAGGGCGTGCTCGAGCTCGTGCGGCAAGAGGTCAAGCAGCGGTCGGCGCGGATCCTCGTGATCGATGGCTTCGTCGCGCTCGATCAGATCGGACGCACCGCGATCGAGATCAAGCGGTTCATCCACGAGCTCCAGATCCAAGCCGAGATGACGAACTGCACGGTGTTCGCGACCACGAGTCAGGACATCGAATCGATGCAGCCCGAGCGCACGATGGTCGATGGCATCATCGAGCTTCGCCAGCAGCGCGCGATCGAGGCGGCCACGCGGATCGTCGAGATCCACAAGCTGCGCGGTTCGCCGTATCTCACGGGCGGTCACTCGTTCCTGATCAACGCGAAGGGCGTGACCGTCGAGCCGCGGATCGAATCGATGTACGCGTCGCCATCGCGCGAGGACACGTGCATCGCGGCAAAGGCCACCACCGGTGTCGAGCGGCTCGACGAGATCCTCGGCGGCGGGCTCGCGTGTGGCACCACCACGATGATCCTCGGGCCGTCTGGATCCGGGAAGACCACGCTCGGCCTCCACTTCCTCGCGGGCTCCACGCCGGAGGAGCCGGGCGTGTTCTTCGGCGTGTACGAAACGCCGCCGCGGCTCGAGCACAAGGCGGCCGAAGTCGGGCTCGATATCGAAGGCCTCGTCGCTAACAAGTCGATCGAGATCCTCTGGAAGCCGATGACGGATTCGACGATCGATGGCCTCGGCCACGCGATCCTCGAGGCAGTGGGCCGGACGAAGGCGAAGCGCCTGATGATCGACGGGCTCGATGGCTTTCGCCGCGCGGCCACGAATCCCGACCGGATCCCGAACTTCTTCACCGCGCTCGCGAACGAGCTGCGCGTGCGCGGCGTCACCACGCTCTACACGACCGAGACGCCCACGTTCGTCGGACCGAACGTCGAGGCGCCGCTCACCGGCGTGTCCGCGCTCGTCGAGAATCTGATCTTCATGCGCTTCGTCGAGCTCGATGCGAAGTTGCATCGCTTGCTCTCGGTCCTGAAGGTTCGCGATACGTCGTACGACTCGCACGTCTACGAATTCATGATCACGTCGAAGGGAATCGACCTGGCCAAGACGTTCAGCAGCGCCGAACAGGTGTTGACGGGCTTCGCAAAATCTACCGAGCCCGACACCCGCGCGCGTTCCACGAAAAAACGGGAGCGACGGAGCAATGCGGTCGGTAATCGTCGTCGATGACGAACCCGGTATCGTCGCAGTCCTGAAGCGGCTCCTCGCCGACGATGGCTGGACGGTGCAGACGGCGCACGATGGTGCGGAAGCGCTCCTGCTCGTCGGGCGCGCGGCGCCGAGCGTGTTGCTCGTCGACTACATGATGCCGGTGATGGATGGCGCGGCGCTCGTAAAAGCGTTGCGTCGTGATCCCGCGGCGAAGGCAATTCCCGTCGTGATGATGAGCGGCCTGCCGGAGAGCATGGTCGCGCGCAAGGTGAAGGGCTACCAGGCGTTCGTGCGCAAGCCGTTCGTGTTCGAGGATGTCGAGAAGGTGCTCGCGAAGGTCGCGATCAAGAAGAAGCGCTAGCGCGCGCCTTCGTGCGATAGCCGCGCGGGGATGTGCCGGTGACGCGCTTGAACGCGTTCGAGAACGCGCTCTCCGACGTGTAGCCGAGCGAGCGTGCGACCTCGGCGACGGGCGTGGACTCGTCGCGGAGCGTGCGTTCGGCGAGCCGCATGCGCCACTCGGTGAGATACGTGAGTGGTGCGATGCCGGCGGTCGCCTTGAAGTGAAACGCGAACGTGGTGCGCGACATCGCGGAGGCTTTCGCGAGCTCGTCGAGATGCCAATCACGCGCGGGTTGTTCGTGCATCAGACGCAGTGCCGGCGCGATTCGCGGATCTCCGAGTGCGCGCAACCATCCGGTCGTGGCGTCCGCGGTCGACAGGTGCGCGCGCAGGATCTGGATGAACAGCAACTGCGAGAGCTGGGCAGATGCGAGCTGCGCGCCCGGCATGTCGGCCGCGCGTTCTTCGACGAGCTGATCGAGCAGCCAGCGAAACACGGTCGCCTGCGGTGTCGAAGCGCCGATGTGGATCCACGGCGGCAACACGTCTTGGAGCAGGCCGCCGCTCGACGGATCGAGCAACACGTGGCCACCGATGTACGCGAAGTCGCGCCCGCTGCCGATCTTCGCGGTCGGGCGGCGCTTGCCGGAGAACAGGCTCATCGCATCCACCGGCTTCACTTTCGGATCGCTCGCGACCACGAACGCGCGCTTCGCCGAGAGCAGGCCGACATCGCCGGTGTCGAACCGCAGCCAGCCGGGATAGCCGTCGACGCGGACGAAGCAATGGCCCTTCGTCACGGCGAAGAACTTCACGCTCGTCGGCACCGGAAATTGGATCGCCCACGCGCCACCCGCGGTGAACCCGCCGGTGAGCAGCGACTCGGCTTTGGCGAGCTTCAGGATTTCGGAGAACGGGTCCGCGGCCATACCCGTACGTTTGCGCAAGTAAGTCGGACTGACAAGCATTCTCCGTCCGGCGAACACGATCTACGGTGGGATCATGTCGAGCACGGTCCTGGTCACGGGCGGCACGGGTTTCATCGCACAGCACTGCATCATCGCGTTACTCGCGGCAGGGCATCGCGTGCGCACCACGGTGCGGTCGCTCGCGCGCGAGGCTGAAGTACGCAGTTATGTGAAGACGGCCGGTGACCTGACATTCATCGCGGCGGATCTGTCGAACGATGCGGGCTGGAGCGAAGCGGCGAAGGGTTGCGATTACGCGATCCACCCCGCTTCGCCGACGCCGTCGGGCGATCAGGTTCGCCTCGAAGAGTGGGTAAAGCCCGCCGTCGACGGAAATCTCCGCGTGTTGCGGGCATCGCGCGATGCCGGTGTGAAGCGCGTCGTCCTGACCTCGGCGTTCGGCGCGGTCGGCATGGGGCACTCCGCGAGTCATCGCCGGCCGTTCGACGAGACGGACTGGACGAACCTCGACAGCCCGACGGTCGCGCCGTACCAGCGATCGAAGACGCTCTCGGAGCGCGCGTCGTGGGATTGGATCGCGAAGGAGGGTGGGGCGCTGGAGCTCGCCGCGATCAATCCGGTCGCCGTGTTGGGCCCCGCGCTCGGTGAAGATTCGTCGCATTCGATCGCGATCGTGAAGAACCTGCTCGCCGGTCAACCGATCCCGAAGATCAACTCCGGCTACGTCGATGTTCGCGATGTCGCCGATCTTCACCTGCGTGCGATGACCGATCCGAAGGCGAAGGGCGAACGGTTCCTCGCGATCGCCGGCTCCAGCATGTCGATGCTCGAGGTCGCGAACGTGCTGCGAGCGCGAATGCCGGCGATCTCGCAGAAGGTCAAGACGCGCGAAGTGCCGAACTGGGTGCTGAAGCTCGTCGCACTTCGCAACCGGCGCGTGAAGGGCGTCATCGGGATGCTCGGCTACGACATGAACGCGACGAGCGACAAGGCGAAGCGTCTACTCGGCTGGTCACCGCGCTCGCGTGAAGATGCGATCGTCGCTGCCGCGGAGAGTCTCGTAAAGCTCGGGCTCGTCAGTTAGACGTGGTCGCCGAGAGCGTGCTACCCGCCGACGTGTTGCCCGCGGCATCGGTCGCGCACACGCGATAGCTCCACGTCGCCTTCGTGCCGACGGTGTGCGTGAACGACCGGCCGGTGCCCGAGTACAGCGCGGTGCCTGCCGAACACGAAGCCGGCGCGGTCGAACCCGACGCACCGACGAGCTTGTAGCTCGCGACGCCCGAGCCGGTATCCGTGGCCGCGGTCCAGGTGAGCGCGAGCGTGGTGGACGTCTTGGTCGCGGTCAGCGTGGGATTCTTCGGCGCGGTGACATCGACGAGGATCGTGGCCGACGCCGGCGTCGACGTGTTGCCCCACTTGTCGCGGAACCACGCGCGCAGCGTCTTCGAGCCGTCACCGCCGAACGTATAGCTCGCCGACGTGGCGTACGTGACCCAGCTCGAACACGTGGTGCCATCCGAGATGCACATCTGGGTCACGCCACTCGCATCGGTCGCCGAGAGCGTGAGTGACACGCCGAGCGCCTTCGCCAGCGTCGCGCCCGCGTTGATCTTGATCGAGCCGCCGGTCGGCGCGTCCATCTCGTGCGGCGTGCCCGTGACGGTCGCGCCCGTCGACGAATTGCCCGCGGCATCGAGCGCACACACGCGATAGCTATACGCGGTGCCGTTCGTCAGACCCGTGTGTTGGTACGAGGTCGCGCTGCCCGTGTAGATCGCGGTCGCGCAGTTCGCGGGCGCCGTGGCGCCGGTCGCGACGGACACGCGATAGCTGGTGACGCCGGTGTTATCGGCAAAGCCCGACCAGGCGAGCGCGATCGAACCACTCGCGGGCGTTGCGGTCGCGGTGCCGTTCGTCGGCGGCGTGCTATCGGCCTTCGCCGTCGCGGCGCCGAGATCGATGCGCGGCGTGGTGACGTTGTTGCGCGCGTCCGTGATCTTCTTGCCCGTGCTGGTCAGACGACCGAGCTCTTGATCGACCGTGTAGCTCGGGAATTCCGCGTGGAGCACGGCGAACGCGCCTGCGACGTGCGGCGTGGCTTGCGACGTGCCGGCCATCGTGCTGCCGCCGGCCGTGATCAACGCGCCCGGCGCGAGCAACGTGAGGAAGCTCGCCGAATTCGAGAAGCACGTGATCTTGTCGGCCGCGGTCGCCGCATCCGTGCAGTTGCCGTATTGCAGGCCACCGACGTTCGCATCGTAGACCGCACCGACGGAGACCGCGGCGGGCGCACACGCCGGCCACGAGATCGCGTTCGTCGTGGCGCTGTTGCCGGAAGCGACGACCGGCGCGATGCCAGCCGACTTCGCGGACGCGAGCGCGTTACCGACCGCATCTCCCGAGCACAGGCTCGTCGACGATCCGCCACCGAGGCTGAGGTTCAACGACGCGATGTTGTAGGTCGCGCGATTCGCGATCACCCAGTTGAGCGCCGAAAGAATGTCCGTGCTGGAGGCGCTGTCGCCGTTGAACACGTCGAGCGCGAGGATCTTCGTACCCGGCGCGACACCGGCGACGATCGCGGCGACGTTCGTGCCGTGACCGTTTGCATCGAGCGAGTTGTCGTTCGGCGCGAAGTCCGCGGCATACGCGACGCGGCAGCTCGCCGGCGTATTCGGTGCGGTGCACGAACCGAAATCCGCGAGCGTGTAGTTCGTACCGGTATCGAGCACGGCGACCGAGGTTCCGGCGCCCGTGTTCCCGGCCGCGGCGGCCGCGGGTTGATTGATCAGCGGAAAGCTCTGCGCGTCGGTCAGCTCGTAGAGCGAGATCGGAAACGCTTGTTCGACATCATCGGTGTCGAGCATCGCGAGCGCGGCATCGAGCGAATTCGCGCGAACCTGGGCGAGCGGCAGCTGATCCCAATCGGCTTCGACGGTGATATCGGTCAACCGACCGATCCGCGTCATCCGATCCGTTCGAGCCGAGGTTTCGGGCAACGACACGATGAACGAGTGAGGGCTCGCATCGGCAAACGCCTGGAGCAACGCACTTGGAGCCTTCGGATGGGTCGCATCTTCCGGATTCGTTGGGTCCGCCTGATCCACACCACAACCACACAACACCGCCGCAACCAGGTACTTCTTCGACATCCAGACAATGGCTCGACCGAGCGCGTCGCAGCCTCGGGTAGCGATCGGCTAGCGACCTCTTTACGGTTCGTGCGCACCTGCATCGACCCACGCGGCGAGCTCCGCGCGTTCGGTGTCGGTGATGTGGGTCTTGTTGTTGAACGGCATGTTGGCGAGGTCGTACGCGCGGTACTTGATCCTCGGCGCCATCGTTTTGATCTGTTCGGGCGTGTCGAGCATCATGCCGACGGGAGCCGAGTGGAACACGTCGTCGCTCGGCTTCTTCGAGTGGCAAGGCACGCACCGCACGCCGACGATCTCCTGGACGCGCGCGAACGTGACCGGATGATCGATGCCGTACTTCGGCTTCGGGTCGATCCGCGTGATCGCCATGAGCCCGATCATCGCGATGCACGCGCTGACGATCGCCGGCGCGAGCCACGCCTTGGTCGCGAGCTGCACGCCCTCGCCACGATAGCGAATGTTCATGTAGTGGCGGATGCCCGCGCCACCGATGCACACCGCGATCAGGATCAACCAGTTCAGGTGATGCGTGGTCGCCGCCGAGAAGTGGTTGCTGACCATGATGAAGATCAGCGGGAACGTCAGATAGTTGTTGTGGATGCTGCGCGCCTTCGCCTGGAGCGACAGCTTCGGATCCTGTTCCTTGCCGGATTCGGTGGCAGCGACGAGCGCGTGCTGCGACGGCACGATCACCGTCCACACGTTGCCGGTCATGATCGTGCCGATCAAAACGCCGGTCTCGATGTACGCGGCGCGCCCGCTGAACACGAGCGAGAACGCCCAGATCGATCCGAACAACAACGCCACCGACATGATCGTGGCGAGCCGCGGTGCGCCGTCACCGATCGTGCGCCAGATCCCGTCGTAGATCAGCCACCCCGTGAGCAGCGATCCGGCGCTGAGACAGATCGCGGTGGTCGGCCCGACATCGTGCACCGACGGATCGACGAGGAACGCCGCGCCGTGGAAGTAGTAGACGATCACCAGGAGCGAGATGCCGGTGGCCCACGCCGTGAAGTTCTGCCACTTGAACCAGTGGAGGTTCGCCGGCATCTGGCCGGGCTCGAGCAGCTTCTTCTCGACGTCGTAGAACGCGCCCGAGTGAAGCATGAAGATCTTGCCCTGCGAGAGCCGCCCCAATCCCGGATGCTTCTTCTCGAGGTTGCGATCGAGCCAGTTGAACAGCATCGAGTTGCCGACCCACATGATCCCGGCGATCACGTGTGCCCACCGGAAGATCACGTCGAGGAGCTCGCTCCACTGCACAGCCCGGGGACTCTAATCACTGACTGCGTAGCTGCGCCAGCGCCTTTACGAGCGAAACGGCCTCCCGCTTGTCGACGAGCGCCGCCGCCAGGTCCCCCTTCTTGTCCAGGCGCGCGCGCAGGGTCCTGAGCGTGTAGTGCTTCGGATCGAGCTTCTTCGTCACTTCCGACCATTCGAGCGGCGTCGACACCGTGGCCCCGTCGGCGGCCCGCAGCGAATACGGCGCGACGAGGGTCTTGGCCATGAATTGCTTGTGATCGAGGAGGAGCTTGCCGCCGCGCTTCTCCTTCTCGTTTTCGATCGTGACTTTGTCGGGCAGCAGTTTCATCAGCAGCATCGCGACGCCGCGGCCGAATGCTTCCGCGTGCTCGAACGTCTGGCCGGCCTCGAGCGGCACCATGATGTGGAGGCCGCGCTGGCCGCTGGTCTTCACGACGCTCGGTAATTCGAGGAGCTCGAGCGTCCGGCGCACGGCGAGCGCGACTTCGATCAGATCGTCGAACCACGTCGTGCGGTCGCCCGGATCGAGATCGATCATCGCCCAATCGGGCTCGGTCAGCGACGCGAGCCGCGAGCCGAACGCGTGATAGGTGAGGCCTGCTTGATTGACCATCCACAGCAGCGCGTCGCCGTTCTCGATCACCATCCGGCGCACGCCATCGACCCACGCCGCACGGATGTAATCGGGCGCGCGCGGCGGCACACGATGCTGGTACCAATCGAAGTCGTCGATACCGTCGGGCCAGCGCTGGATCACGGCCGGGCGATCGATCAGGTACGGGAGCATGATCGGCGCGACATCGCGGTAGTACGCGACGATGTCCTTCTTCGCGATCCCATCGCGCGGATACAGCACCTTGTCCGCGTTCGACAGCGGCGGCGGCGGCGACAAGCTCCGACGGAAATCGACCGAATTATCGCCGGCGGCATGCGCGTGCCAGGCCGCACCGTAGTCACCGGATTTGTCGCGCGCGACCACCCCGCGCAGGCCGTGCTCCTTCGCCGCCGACAGGATTCGCTTCACCTGACCGTGCAGCGCCTCCGACGGCATCAGCGGTTGCGGCGCACCTTCGAGCAACTTCGCGAGCCGCGCGCGGCGCTCGGTCAACGACAGCGCTCGCAGATCTTCGTCGTGATAGAGCAGATCCCAACAGATCAGCATCGCCGACGTGACGTGGTTCGTCTTCGCGACCGCCGCGCGCAACAGCTCGAACGACGGCGCGCCCCGTTCGTCGAGCACGCACACCACGCCATCGATCGCGATCTTGTCGCCGCCGAGCTTGCCGAGCGCGCGCGTGATCTGCGGAAACGTGATCGTCCAATCGCGATAATCCATCGCCGCGAGCCGGGTCTCGATCCCGGACTTCGTCGCGAGCATCCGATGGCCATCCCACGCGGGCTCGACGAAGTCGTGTTTGTCGTCGTGGCCTGGAAAGATCGTGGCGAGCGTGAACTGCCGCCCGAACGAGAACACGTTGTCGCGTTGCCCGTACTTGCGCTTCTTCTTACGCGGGGCGGCCAATCATCCCCAGGTCTTGCGAATCGCCTCGGCGATCCCACCGCCGGATCCGGCGATTCGCTCGAGGTGATGACTGGCCTTACTGCGCACGTGCTCGGGCGCGTTACCCATCACGAACGAGCGCCCGGCGACCTCGAACATCGGGACGTCATTGACCCAATCTCCGACGACGACGGCCTCCTCGACGGTGCAGCCCGCGATCTGGCAGAGCTCGCGTAACGCCGTGCCCTTCGACGGACCCAACGCGCGCGCGAGGATCGCGTGCTTGCCGGGATGGCTGTACATCGGGAACGAGACCGCGAACACGGGCTTGCCCTGGAGCTCTTTGAACGCGGCCGCGATCGGTTCGGGATCGCCGATCGCCACACCCGCGAGCGAAGGCTCTGTCCACGCGTCTGCGTGATGCGCGTCGTCGACGACGGTCAGCTTCGGCGACCAGGTCGAGACGTAGTCGGAAAACTCGTGGCCCTTCGGATCGTGGTGGATGCCGGTGGGCTTGAACACGAAGCTGGCGAGGCCATGTGCCGCGAACGTGCCGCGTAACAGCTCGGTGACGTCGCGCGACATCGGATGCAGCTGCAGGCTCTCCTCGGTAGACACGTCGACGAGGTGGCTGCCCTCCATGCACGCGATCGGCCCGACAATCCCGCAGGCGGCAGCTGCATCGACCGACCCCGAATGCAACCGTCCCGTCACGATCGTCACGGTCACACCGGACGCCGCAAGTGCCTTGATCGCCGCGATATCGCGCTCGTCGACGCGTTTGTCGTGCCGGAGGAGCGTCCCGTCGAGGTCCAGCGCGAGCAGCCGGTACTGCATGGATGTCCACTGTACCACCTGCTACGATGCTCCCGTGTTGCGTCCAGACCTCGTGCGAGGCCTGCCCGCCGGGGTGACTGGCGAGCGTGTCGAAGCGACCGTTGCGCGGATCTCCGCCGCGGGCCGGGAGAAGTGGCCATCGGTCACGCTAACCGATGACGCGATCGCCGAACGGCTGTGCGCGCGGATCGCCGAAGATCCGGAATCGAACATCGAAGAGCTCCGGGATGCGGACCTCTATCTCGCGTTCGGCTTGGCCGCGGGTGACCCGGCCGCGTTGCGCGCGTTCGAAGACGACATGGTCCCGCAGATCGATGTGGCGCTGCGCCGGCTCCGGCTCGGTGGCGGTACCGCAGATGAAGTGAAGCAGGCGTTGCGGGTCGAATTGCTCGCAGGCCCCGATGCGAAGATCTCCGATTACGCGGGCCGCGGTGACCTCGCGGCGTGGTTGCGGATCAGCGCCACGCGCAAGGCCCTGAAGCTCGTGCGGCGCGCGGATCGCGAAGAGTCGCTGGACGAGATCCTGCTCGATCACTGGCCCGCGAACACCGCGGATCCGGGTCGCAAGCACATGCGCGCCACGTACACGGATCAGCTGAAGAAGGCGATCCGCGAGGCGTTCGGCGCGCTCGAAGTGCGGCAGCGCAACTTGCTCCGCCAGCACATCCTCGACGAGCTGACGATCGACGATCTCGCGAAGCTGTATCGCGTGCATCGCGCCACGTGCGCGCGGTGGTTGGCGGATGCGCGCGCGGATCTCGGCAAGGCAACGCGCAAGCGGCTGGTCGCATCGATCGGCACGCACGGCGAGGAGCTCGAGAGCGTGTTGCGATTCCTCGATAGCGATATCGAGCTATCGATCTCGCGCATCTTGCAAAGCAAATGAGTTGTCCGGATCCCAACGATCTGTTGGCGTTTACGGCCGGGACGCTCGACGACAAGATGTTCTCCTTCATCGAGGAGCACATCGATACATGCACGGATTGCCGGGGCGCGCTGTCGAACTTCGCGAAGGCCGATGCGCCGGCGACGTTCGGTCGCTATCGGATCGACACGGTGCTCGGCTCCGGCGGCATGGGCATCGTCTATCGCGCGTTCGATCCGCAGCTCAATCGGCCGATCGCGATCAAGGTCGTTCGCAGCGCGCACGAAGATGCGAAGGGTCGCGCGCGGCTCACGCGTGAAGCGCAGGCGCTCGCTCGGCTGTCGCATCCGAACGTGTGTCACGTCTACGACGTCGGGACCGAGAACGATGAAGTCTGGGTCGCGATGGAGCTGATCGATGGGGTGTCGTTGCGCGAGTGGGCGCACTCGGATCGCCTGCTCGAAGTGTTGATCGGAGCCGCGCGTGGCATCGCCGCCGCGAACGAAGCCGGGCTCGTGCATCGCGATATCAAGCCGGAGAACGTGCTCGTCACGAACGATGGCCGCGCGATCGTCACGGACTTCGGGCTCGCGCGCGGTGACACGACGGTCGATCCGAATGCGTCGACGGTCGGCATGATCGAGACCCTGACCGCGAAGGGTGCGATCGCGGGAACGCCGGCGTACATCGCACCGGAACAGCTCACGGGTGATCCGATCGATGCGCGCGTCGATCAGTTCGCGTTCGCGGTGATGGCGTGGGAGCTGCTCACCGGCACGCGGCCGTTTCCGGTCAACATGGCGCTGCGCATCGATGCCGTGCGCCAAGGCGTGACACCTCCGCCGACGATGCCGAAGCACATCGGCATGGCGCTCACGCAAGCGATGCAGGTGTCGCCGCGCGATCGGTTCCCGAAGATGCGGGACCTGATCGAAGCGCTGCAAACACCGACGACCGAAGTCGTGCGCAAGCAGGACATCGCACGCGAGCGGCGGGCGCGCGGTCCGATCTACGCGAGCCTCGCGTTGGTGGCGATGACAGGTGCCGCGGTCACGGCGTGGAAGTGGCCGCGCGCGGCGGCGCATGAAGCCTCGACGACGACCGAATGGAAAGATCACACGCCGAACAATCCGCCACCTCCCGTCGTGGATGCGGCGGTGGTTGCGCCGCCGATCGTCGTCGATGCGGCGCCGATGGCTACGCAGCCGTTGCCGTCGCCGGCCGTGATCGTGAAGAAGGCGACCGAAAAAGGGATCGGGAAGATCCAGCCGCCGCCGGTATCGCAGGACAAGACGATCGCGGTGATGAAGCGCCACAACAACAGTGGCAACGAGCGGCGCGAAGCCGCGATCGCCACGCTCGATGCGTTTTGCTTCCTGCCGTACGACAACGCGCATCCGGACAAGGATCTCCCGCATCCCGTCGCGGATTGGGGCAAGGTCACGAGCATCGAGCACGAGACCGGTAGCCTCATGGGCGAGGATATCGAATCGAACATCATGACGATCCAGGGCGCGCGCAACACGTATCGCGTGATGGAAGAGGTCAAGACGCTCAACTACGTGGTGCCGGCGCACGTCGGCGAGACCATGGTGTTGTGCGCGGATCGCGAAGAGGACAACCTCTATCGGTTCCCGGGCGGGCCGACCCTGCCGGTCAACAGCGTGTTCCCGATCTCGGGCGCGGCACCGCGGATCATCGACGTGGCGAAGTACAAGCCGCTGCACACCGACTCGCTCGCGATGACCGCCGCGTTCGCGAATCAGCGCCCGGGGCACCTGAAGCTCGATCGCACGTACATCATTCGCGCGAAGGTGCTCGACATGAGCGACTCGAAGCGGTGGAAGCTCGATCGCTTCTACATGGACGTGCCGCCGAACACGCCGGGCGCGGACCGGGTCGAGGTCAATCGCGAGGTGTGGGTCGTCGTCGATCACCTGCACTACGACGACGAGAAGGATGACCAGAATCGCAAGCCGTTCGGGGTGCGTGCGGTTGTCGTGCTCGGCGAAATGTTTCCGGACTAGTTACCGATCGTTTCGGCAACGAAGGTTCGGAGCGTGGCCGGGCACACCGGACCGTGAGGATCTGCTGCGCCTTGTTGTATTTCGGGTGCACGAGCACGAGCTCGATCGATGTCTCGGGGTCCGTGACCGACATCGTCACCAGCCCACTCGCGCTCACACCCGCGTTCTCGACGACGATCACCGACTACTACGTGCCGTGTGCGAGTGGTGACAATAGCCTCGACGTCACCGTCACCGATGCGAACGGGACCTCGACCACGACGATGATCGTCCAGCCCGACGACGAGCTGGATCTCGGCGACTACCACGTACGTTGCCTGCCGCCGGACTTCCCCGCGATCACGGTGACGCTGCATCCCGAGAACGGCGCGCCGACGCCGGGCTACTACCTCGTCAACAGCTCGCCGTACGTGATGGTGCTCGATGGCAACGGCGTCCCGATCTGGTACGAGGCCACGACGTGGGGCTGCAACGTCAGCTCGCCGGCGCCGAACGTCATCGCTTACATGCCGCGCGCTGAATATCCGTATGCGTGGGACGAGCAATCGTTCTACGAGATCCACGATCTCTCCACCGGTGACGTGCGCACGCTGATCACCGCGGATGCGCCGACCGACGAGCACGAGCTCGTGAAGTTGGACACCGGCAACTACCTCGTGTTCACGGATCCGATCGACTCGATCGACGGTGTCACGATCGCGAACTGCAAGATCGAGGAGGTCGATCCGTCGGGGGCTACGGTGTGGTCGTGGCTCGCGAGCGATCATGTCGATCCGGTGCAAGAGCCAGTCTACGTGTCGACGAACTTGATCGACGACCAGGTCGTGACCGATGTCTTTCATTGCAACAGCATCGAGGTCGGGTCGGCGAATGATTTACTGATCTCGATGCGCCATACGAGCGCGCTCTACGACATCGATCGCACGACCGGCGCTGTGAACTGGAAGCTCGGCGGCAACGCGATCAGCTCGGGACCGCATCTCGATGTCGTTGGCGATGCAGACGGCGGCTTCAACATGCAACACGACGCGCGGTTCACGGCGGCCGGCACGATCACGCTGTTCGACGATCACGGCAATTCCGACGGGGTCGCGCGCGGACTCGAGCTCGCGGTCGATCACGATGCGAGCACGGCGTCGATCGTGTGGCAGGCGCGTGCGGATCAACAGAGTGCGTACATGGGCGGCATGCGGCGCTACACGGATGGTGAGAGTGTGATCGCGTGGGGCTATCTCGACGGCGATACGCGGATCTTCACGGAGTACAACGCGGATGCGCTGCCGGTGCTGGACATCTCCTCGTACCTCGAGACCACGTTCAACGCGTTGACCTATCGCGCGGTGAAGGTTCCGCTCGACCAGTTCGACATCGCACTGCTGCGATCGCGCACCGCGCAGTGATCAGTGCTTGAACGTGGTGCCGTGCTTGCGACCGATGTCGTCGAGCTCGGCGGGCGTGAGCGTTGGCGGATCGCCGGCACGGACACCGGTGTCGCGAAAGTAATCTTCGAGGCCCGGTGGCGTGACCACCCACACGAGCTCGGCGGCTCCACCCGTCGACTCGACGCCGTGCCACGTGCCGTGCGGGATGAAGATCGTGCCGCCGGTGTGGACGACCGTCTTGGTTCCCTCGAGGACGGCAACGCCTTCGCCTTCGTGAACGAACAGCACTTCATCTTCGTGCTCGTGGCGATGCATCGGGATGCCCGAGCCGGGATCGAGGTGCTGGGTGCCCATCGCGAGGTTCTGCGAGCCCGTGCGCGGATCGACCTTGACCACGACGGTATTGCCCTTGCGATGGATCACGTCACCGCCTTCAGCCGCGACGACAAACGCGCTGCCGTTGCTCGGGTGCGGCGCATCCGGCGTTGGCGATCCACATGCCGCGAACACGAACACCCCGAGCCAGCGTCCACCCATGCGCGCATCCTACGCTACAAGCGGAGCGTTTTCCGTGCGGGAGGTGCGAGCTCGTCGCTCCGCAGCAACAGCTTCTTGTCCGTCCGCGAGTAGCCGAGCCAGATCGGTGCACTGCCACGGTGCCGGACGTACAGGATCGTCGACGTCGCATCGTAGTAGAGATGGAACGCGGCGGCTTCGTCGGCCTTGTAGTACGTGCCGAGCTCGGCGCGCGCGCGCGTTTCGGCGATGTCGAACGCGGTCGGATCGCCGGCGAGGGTGGTGTTCGCCATATCGAGACCATGCGCGAGCGCCATCAACGCGCCATCGGACTTCGCGCAGGTTTTCGGATCGGTGCCGGCGTGGACGCAGTGCTCGAGCGTGGTGAGCGCGGCGCGCGTGCGCAGTTGCAAGCGCTGCCAGGTCGAGACTTGGACCGCGTCCTTCATGCGATGTGCGGCCATGAGGCCGATCGCACCGGTGCCGACGATGATCACGAGTGCGAGGATCAACAGCAGCTTGTTCGATCGCACCATCACGAGCGTGGTCACGATCGGCATCACGAGCGCGAAGATGGCGAAGAACTGGATGATGAAGCTGCCGATCATCGCGCCGAGGAACGGGCCGAAGCCGAGCTCGGGTTGCCAGTGGCGGAAGAAATCCCACGTGCCACCGACGACGATGATCACGAGCGCGAGCACGTTGAATCGGCGATAGACCGTGAATTCGCGACGCCACTCGGGCTTCCACAGGATGATCGGCAGCAGCAGCGGATACGCGATGTAGTAGACGAGCGGTTTCGGCGGGCGATCGCGATAGTAGTCGCCGACGCGGGCCAGGTTCCCGAGGGCGCGCCGACCGATCGGCGAGTGGCCGACCCAGTCGTGCCAGCGCGGGCCGACGAGCGCGACGATCGTGGCGATGCCGGCGGCGACCAGCGTGCCGGTGATCGGTAACACCGCGGCGAGCGGCGCGAGGAGGAGCAACGCGATCGCGAGGTAGACGAACCGCAGCGTCAGATCGATCGTCCGCCCCACGTCTCACATCGTAAAGTAGTTTCCGGCTTCGAGGTCGGCGACGAGTCCCGGATGCGTGGGTTGCCAGCCGAGCAGCTCCTTCGTGATCGCGTTCGACGAGCGCGCGCCGAGTTGCATCACGCGGGCGAAGAACGCGCCGAAGTGAGGTTCCGGATCGGCGATCGGCTGGACGGGAACGCCGAGCTTCTTCCCGATGAGCTCGGCGATCGTCTTCGTCGACACGCCTTCATCACCGACGGCGTGGAGCACGCTTCCGGCGGGCGCGGCCTCGAACGCCATGCGATAGAGCGTCGCCGTGTCGCGAACGTCGGAGGCCGGCCACAGGTTGTCACCCGCGCCGACGTAGCCGGCGATGCCCTTCATACGCGCGGTCTTGATCAGCGTGGGGATGAAGCCGTGGACATCGCCCGGGCCGTGCGTCACCGGCGCGTTGCGGACGAGCGAGACCTTCACGCCACGCTTCGCCGAATCGAGCGAGCGATAGATCGCGGCGATCCGCGGGAACTGGAAGTTCTGGACCACGCGCTCGTTCTCGACGCCCAACACGCCGCCCGAGATCACGAGCGGCTTATTCGAGCCTTCGAGCGCCGCGGTCAATGCATCGAGCGCCTTCTCCTCGACGGCGGCGTTGTCGAGGAACTTCGTCAGGTCGTCGTGATTGAACGCGCAGTGGATCGTGCCGTCGGCGGCGCGTGCCTCGCGCTGGAGCACGTCGGTGTCGGCGATGTCGCCGCGCACGGGACGGATGCCCTTCGCTTCGAGGGCGGCGGCGGATTTGTCCGAGCGTGCGAGGCCCGTGATCGCGTGGCCGCGCGCCTGTAGCTCGCGACACACGTTGGATCCGATAAAGCCGCTCGCACCGGTGATGAAGACGTTCATGTTCTTGCTCCTGGATGATGTCAGTCACTGACATGCTAGCTCCTGATGTCAGTCACTGCAATCAGGTATGCTTGGAGGGCGATGTCGCGATGGGAACCCGATGCACGTGGTCGCCTCGTGAAGGCGGCGCTCGAGCTGTTTCGGGAGCGCGGGTATGACGCCGTGACCGTTGCGGAAATCGCGGAGCACGCCGGGCTGACCGAGCGCACGTTCTTTCGCTACTTCGCGGACAAGCGCGAGGCGTTATTTTTTGGCGAGGACAAGTTCCAGGCGCTGTTGGTCGAGCAGGTGAGCACGGCACCGCTGCCGCCGCTGACGGCGATCAAGACTGCACTACATGCACTCGGCGCGATGTGGGAATCGATTCCCGATCACGCGACGTTCGCGCGCGTTCGAGCCGAGCTGATCGCCGCGAATGCCGAGCTGCGCGAGCGCGAGCTGCACAAGATGGCGTCGGTGAGTGCGGCGATCGCGGCCGCGTTGAAGAAGCGCGGGATCAAAGAGCCGGCGGCAACGCTCGCGGCGGAGACCGGAATCGCCGTGCTGCGGGTCGCGTTCGCGCGGTTCGTCGCGGATGGCAAGCGCCGGAAGTTCGCGGTGCATGTCGACGAGGCGTTTTCCGCGCTCGCCTCTCTCAGCCATTGATATCGCAAACGACCCGGCTTGTTGCAAGCCCCTTCGATGCGCGAGGGTGACCGTATGATCGACTTACGCGACATCGATCGGACGATGGGCCCCTCCGTCGGTGGCAAGGCCGCGAACCTGGGCGAGCTAATGCGGATCGAGGGCGTGCGCGTGCCGGCGGGGTTTGTCGTCACGGATGATCGCCCGATCACGATTCGCGACGGCGTGTATGCGGTGCGATCGAGCGCGACCGCCGAAGATCTCGCGGACGCGTCGTTCGCCGGCCAGTACGATACATATCTGAACGTCGACGCGGCCGACGTGCCGTCTCGGATCGAGGCTTGTCGCGCGTCGCTGGATACCGAGCGCGCGATCGCGTATCGGCGCGAGCACGGGATCACGGGCGCGCGAATGGCCGTGGTGGTTCAGGACATGGTGGCGGCGGAGATCTCGGGCGTGATGTTCACGGCGGATCCGGTCACCGGCAATCGCAAGGTGATCGCGATCGATGCGGTGCGTGGCGCCGGCGAGGCGTACGTCTCGGGGCACGCCAACACGAACGTCGAGCTCTCGCGCGAGCGAGTCGCATCGCTCGAACAGCTCGGCCGCCGGATCGAAGCGCACTTCGGCGCACCGCAAGATATCGAGTGGTGCATCGCCGGCGACACGATCTGGATCGTCCAGAGCCGGCCGATCACGACCTTGTATCCGATTCCCGACGACACGCCGGGACCTCACGTGTACCTGAGCGTCGGGCATCAGCAGATGATGACGGATGCGATCCGGCCGCTCGGGCTGTCGATCTGGTTGATGACCACGCCGGCGTCGATGCGGGTCGCCGGTGGGCGATTGTTCGTCGACATCGCGCCGATGCTCGCGGGGCCAAACCGCACGAGTGTCGTCGCCACGCTCGGTGCGGATCCGCTGATCAAAGACGCGCTGTCCACGATCCTCGATCGCGGCTTCGTCCCGGTTTCGGATCAGCCGGCAAAGCTGCCGCCGGTGTTCGGTCCACCGCCGGCCGTCGACGATGATCCCGCGATCGTCGCAGGCCTGATCGCCCGAAGTGAAGCGTCGCTCGCGGCGATGCAGCGCGAGATCGCGACGAAGTCCGGCGCCGAGTTGTTCGACTTCATCGCGGCCGACGTCAAAGAGCTCCAGCACAAGTTCCTGCGCGAACCGCAAACACTGCTCGCGATCCGCGCATCGATGGATGCCGCCGCGTGGATCGACGAGCATGTCGAGACCTGGCTCGGCGAGCCGCACGCGGCCGACGTGCTGTCGCAATCGGCGCCGAACAACGTCACCGCGGAGATGGGGCTGGCCCTCCTCGATGTGGCGGACGTGATCCGGGCATCCGGCGACTTCACGGCGCCCGAAGCGGTCGCTGCGATGGCGCAGTTTCTCGACCGCTACGGCATGCGCTGCACCGGCGAGATCGACATCACGCGAACGCGCTGGGCCGAAGATCCATCGGCGCTACATCCGGCGATCCGATCGAACATCGCGATGTTCGCACCCGGCGAGAGCCGGCGAAAGTTCGAGCGCGGGCTCGCCGAAGCCGCGGCGAAGCAACACGACATCCTCGAGCGCCTGCGCCGACTCCCCGACGGTGAAGCGAAAGCCGACGAGACCGCGCGCAAGATCAGCCTGCTCCGTACGTTCGTCGGTTATCGCGAGTATCCGAAGTTCGCGATGATCGCGCGCTACTTCGAATATCGAAAGGCGCTCCTTCGCGAGGCGGCGCGGCTCGGCATCGGCGAAGACGCGTACTACCTGACGTTCGAGGAGATGCGCGCCGGTGACGTCGCGGCCATCGCCGCGCGCAAAGCCGCCTACAAGATCTACGATCGGCTGAGCCCGCCGCGCGTGATGACATCCGATGGCGAGATCCTGACGGGCTCGTATCACCGCACGGTGCCGAACGCGCTCGTCGGTGTGCCGGTGTCGACGGGTGTCGTCGAAGGTCGCGCGCGTGTGATCGCTCGGATCGAAGATGCGATGCTCGAGGCCGGTGACATCCTCGTGACCACGTTCACCGATCCGAGCTGGACGCCGCTGTTCGTCTCGATCGTCGCGCTCGTCACCGAGATCGGCGGCCGGATGACCCACGGTGCCGTGATCGCGCGCGAGTACGGACTGCCGGCGGTCGTCGGCGTGACCGACGCGACGACGAAGATCGCCGATGGTCAGCGGATCCGCGTCGACGGGACGACCGGCGTGGTCGAGCTACTCTAGAACCACGGCCATGACCGCCGCCGTCACGCGATCGCAACGCGCGCCATCGAATTCGTATACGTGATCGAGCGCGAGCTCCTGCAACGCCGCCGCGACCGCACCACGCGCACGATGCAAACGCACCCGCACCGCCTCTTCCGAGAGCCCCAGCGCCTCGGCGGTTTCCGCGGTGTCGAGCTCGAGCACGTCGCGCAGGATCATCACCTCGCGATTGCCCTGCGGCAGTTGTTGGAGCACGGTCTCGAGCAAGCGCCCGACCTGCGCGCGCTCGACGATCGTATCCGGCCGCGTGGGTTCCGAATCGCGCTCGACGAGGACCGGCGATTTGCGCTGCAGGCGGATCGCACTATTCACCGCGATCCGGGTGGCCCAGGTCGAGAATGCGGCTTCGCCTCGAAACGCGGCGAGGTTGCGATAGATCTCGAGCCACGCTTGTTGCAGCGCATCTTCGGCGTCGACGTCGTTGCGCAGGACGGCGCGCGTTGCCCGAAACAGACGTTGGTTGTGGCGCCGGACGAGCTCGCGAAAATCTTCGCGGGTGCCGGCGAGCACGCTCGCGACGAGGTCCCGATCGGTCTCGGCTTCGGCGCGCGGTAGGGCGGTCATGACGAATAGAGCCGGCCTGCGCCGGTTTCGTTACAGCGTAACGCTTTCACCCCGAGGTGGCTCTATTGCGCATGACCAAGCTCCTCGTCATTTCATCGTTGTTCCTCGCAGTTGCCGCGTCCGCGGACGACGCCGCGACCAAGCAAATCGCCGAAGGCAAAAAGCTCTATACCGACAATTGCTCGAAGTGCCACGGCGCCGCGGGGCAGGGGTCGAAGGATGCGCCGGCGGTCGTCGGCAAGGATGCGTTTCCGCTCGAGCCGCGCGCGAAGTCCAAACGCGACGTGAAGTTCCACACCGCGGCGGACGTGTTCGGTTGGGCGATCAAGAACATGCCGCCGAAGAAGGTCGGCAAGCTGACCGAGGAGCAGTTCCTCGCGATCTTCGCGTTCGATCTAGACGCGAACGGCGTGAAGCTCGACAAGCCGCTCGATGGCGCGGCGGCGCAGAAGATCGTGCTCCATCCCTAGTTCGGGACCAGGAACACGCCGATCACTTCTTGAAACGAGACCGTGCTGGCCGCGTTCGTCAGCGCCGTGCGGCACTGGATCTTGCCACTCACGAGCGTGCACGCCGGGCTCGTCCCGGATGCACACGTGCCGGCTTCGACGAAGCCACACATCGTCTGGGTCCCGTTCGTCGCTGGATCTGGATCCGCACACACGCGAACGGTGCTCGTCGACGGGCCGTCGCACGCGTATTCCTTCGGGCCGGCCGGATCGAACAGGTTGCCGTAGAACGCGCCGTCGAGATCCGTAAACGGCTTATCGGCCGCGGTCGTCTTCAGCGCTTGCAGATCGCCCTGGAGCGACAGGTTCACGACGACGCCGAAGTAGTTCACGCGCGCCAACAAACAGGCGGTGACCCAGCGCTGTTCGGTGACCGTCAGCGCACGCGTCGTCCATGCGGGCGCGACGCCGATCTGACCCGCGAACGTCCACTTCACGCCGGTGGAGTCGGCGAACGTGAGCGATTGTGATGGCGAGAGCGCGCACTGCAACATGTAGGTCAGCACGTCGCGGCCGTCCGCCGTGTCGACGAGCGGCTGCGCTTGCGTGCCCGCGGCGAACGATGCGGCGGCGAGCTTGTTCGCGGCGAGCTTGTTCGCGGCGAGCTTGTTCGCAGCGAGCTTGTTACCGGCGAGCTTGTTCGTGGCCGCGATCGCCTGATCAGCTTCAGAGGTTTCCGGATCCGCAGGCTCTTCCGAGAGAGCGCACGCGGTGACTCCGAGGGTGAGCAAAACCGAGATCATCCTCATCGAGGGACGTGGTTCGGCGATTCTTCGTGCCGATCGAGGTAGCCACCGGGTACCCCGTTGGTAGCGGCAGGGTAGGCACGCGTGTGGGATGATGGAGCAAGTGATCATTCCCGTCGGCCACGATCAATCGATCCGGCGCTTGCCATGGGTGACCATCGCGATCGTCGCTATCTGCTTCGTCGTCCAGATCTGGCAACAAGTCGATCCGCACGCGCGCGTGATCGTCCGGTTCGGGTACCAGACCGGATCCGGGTTGAACGAGAAGCTGATCACGTCGGCGTTCGTGCACGGTGGTTGGTTCCACCTGGTCGGCAACATGCTGTTCCTCGTGCTCGCGGCTACGGTGCTCGAGGATCGCTGGGGCCGGATCAAGTTCGGCGTGTTCTATCTCGCGGGTGCCATCGCCTCGACGCTCGTGTTCGACGCGCTCTATCACGGGCCGGTCACGTTTCTCGTCGGTGCATCGGGCGCGATTTCGGCGACGATGGGCGCGTTCCTGATCTACTACGCGCGCACGCAGATCACGTTCTGGTACTGGCTGACGTTCCGCACCGGCACGTTCAAGATGGCCGCGTACTTCGCGTTGCCGCTGTGGCTCGCGGAGCAGTTCCTGTCGCTGTATCTCCAACCGGACAGCGGGATCGCGGTGGTCGCGTATAGCGCGCACATCGGCGGGTTCGCGTTCGGTGCAGCGGCCGCGCTCGTCGGCAACATGGTGTTCGGCAAGCGCGATCACGAGGGCGAGGTCGAAGCTCCGGCGCCGGCAGCTCCCACGTTCGACGACGATCGCTACGCGAAGACCGTCAAGGCGATTCACCGCGGTGATCCGGACGTGCGCGCGCTCGCCTCGCGAATGGTGCTCGAGCTCGGGCGCGTGGGCGATCACGCCACGATCGTCAAGCTGTGTGGTGAGATGGGCGGGCGGATCGTGCTGACCGAGCCGGCGTTCGTGGCCGCGCTCGCCGCCGCGAATCACGAGCAGAAGTCATCGCTCTATGTCGCGCTCGCGACGGCGTTCGATCGCGAGGTCCCGACCTCGGCGCAGTTGCCGGAGGTGTTGTGGCGAACGGTGCAGCTCCATCGCGATGGCCGGCGCAGCGACGACATGTTCGCGACGCTCCAGGCGATCGCCGACCGGTTTCCGGACACGCCGTTCGGGATCAAAGCGAAAGCGCTGCTCGAGCAACAAGCCGCCCGCGCCTCGCTGTAGGCTGCGGCGCCGTGGAGCTCGTCGATATCGGGATCAACCTCACGCATCGCTCGTTCGATCGCGATCGCGATGCGGTGATCGCGCGTGGTGTCGCCGCGGGTGTCGGAACGCTCGTGATCACCGGGACGAGCGTGGGCGATAGTCAGCGCGCGGCCGAGCTCGCACGTGATCGGGCCTATGCGACCGCCGGCGTGCATCCGCATCACGCGAAGGAGTGCGATGCACACACGATCGAGACGTTGCGCTCGATCGCAGCGCAGGATCGCGTGGTCGCGATCGGCGAGTGCGGGTTGGACTTCAATCGCAACTTCTCGCCGCCGGAGGATCAGGAGAAATGGCTGCGCGCGCAGCTCGAGCTCGCGGTCGAATTGCAGCTACCGGTGTTCCTGCACGAGCGCGATGCCGCGGATCGGATGATCGAGATCCTGACCGCGTATCGGCCGCGCCTCGTCGGTGGCGTCGTCCACTGCTTCACCGGGACACGCGCGACCGCCCTACGCTATCTCGGGCTCGATCTTCACATCGGCATCACCGGCTGGATCTGCGACGAGCGCCGTGGCGCGGATCTGAATCACGCGGCGCCGGTGATCCCGCTCGATCGCTTGATGGTAGAGACCGACGGACCGTTCCTCTTGCCGCGCGCGTTCATGCCGAGCGCGAAACCACCAGGCTTCGATGGTCGTCGCAACGAGCCGGCGTTCTTACCCGCAGTCGTTGCAGGCATCGCGCGGGCGACGAAACGTCATCCGCTCGAGATCGCGACCGAAACCACGCGCACGGCGCGCCGGTTTTTCGGCCTGGCTTAAGCGGCCTTCTTCACGGCGTCTTGCACGAACCGCAGGATCTCCTGCACCGGGTATGGCTTCAGCCACACGTGATACTCCTTCGGCACCAGGTTCGGGTCGGCGGTGGTGAACGCGATCGGGATGTCGCGATGGACCTCGCTCGCACGAAGGTACGCGGCGACGGTCGTTCCGAGCACACCGGGCATCATGACGTCGCACACGATCGCGGTCGGGTGATTGCCCTGGTCGAGGTGGGCGAGCGCGAGCGCACCGTTCGCTAACGCAACTACGCGAATCCCGCGACGCTCGAGAAAGAACGTCAGGATCTCGCGAAACGCATCGTCATCTTCGACGACCAAAACGTAGCTCGGTGAGGTCACGAGCTCGGTTTATTGCGAACAGCGTGCCCGATTTGGACAGATTGCCGCCGTGCGCAGGCGCTCGCTTAGACCTTCTCGAGCAGGCGGTACAGCGAGCGGCGATCGATGCCCAACATGCGCGCGGCTGTCGTTTTGTTGCCGGATGCCATGTCGAGCGCTTGCTGGGCGTAGCGGACCTTCATCTCGTCGAGGCTGACCAGGCTATCCGGCTTGGTCATATCCATCTCGATCCGCTCGGGGACGAAGTCCCGGACTTTCGGCGGCAGGCCATCGATCTCGAGCGGGCCGCCGCCGGACATCGCGACCATCCGCTCGAGCGTGTTCTCGAGCTCGCGGACGTTGCCGGGCCAGCCGTAGTCGACGAGCTTGCGCATGCACGGCGCCGTGACCGTGGCGACCGGCTTGTGCGACCGCGCGGCGAGCTTGCCGAGCACGAATTCGACGAGCGCGACGATATCGCTCGTCCGCTCGCGCAACGACGGCACCGCGACCTCGATCACGTTCAAGCGATGGAACAAGTCCTCGCGGAACTTGCCCTGGGCGACCTCTTCTTCGAGATCGCGATTCGTGGCCGCGACCACGCGACACGCGACCGGGATTTCGTCATCGCCGCCGACGGGCCGAACCTTGCGCTCCTGCAGCGCGCGCAGCAATTTCGCCTGCATCTCGATCGGCATCTCGCCGATTTCATCGAGGAAGATCGTGCCTTCCCCGGCCTGGATGAACAGACCGCTACGCGAGCTCCGCGCGTCCGTGAACGCACCTTTCACGTGACCGAACAGCTCGCTCTCGAGGAGATTCGCCGGCATGGCGCCGCAGTTGATCGCGACGAACGGCTTGTCCTTGCGCGACAGATCGTGGAGCGCGCGTGCGACCAGCTCCTTACCGGTGCCGCTCTCGCCGGTGATCAGCACCGTGGCATCGCTCGGCGCGGCGCGATGGATCATCGAGGTCATCCGTTTCATCGCCGGGCTGTCGCCGATGATCGAGGCGATCCGCTCGCGGCTACCGTTCTCGCGGCGCAACCGCTTCGCGGTCAACACCAAGCCCCGATGCTCGGCGGCGCGGGCGAGCGCGACCTCGAGGGCATCCGCCATCACCGGCTTCGAGATGAAGTCGTACGCGCCGGCACGAATCGCTTCGACCGCCGTCTCGAGGTTCGCGACGCCGGTCAGGATGATCGACAACACATCGGGATACCGTAGGGACAGCTGATGGCAGAGCTCGACGCCCGTCATTTCGGGCATCTGGTTGTCGGTGACCACGATGTCGATGCCACCTTCGGCGACCAGCTCCAACGCGTCCGGCCCCGAACGCACGACGCGCGCGCGATAGCCACGGCGCTCGAGGATCGTCGCCAGCATGTCCGCCGTGTCGGCCTCGTCATCCACCAACAAGACCGAAGGGGGCATTCATTGTAGGTACACGTCGGACGGAGATTTGTCGACGTGCGCCGGGTGTCACATAGCGAGCGCGAACGCTCGGTTCATGAAAGCCGCAGCCGCTTCTTCAGACCGGTCCGGCCGCCGGCGAGGATCGCGTCCGACCGGCGAACATCCCGTTCGATCCGGGACAGCACGACGGTCCCGACAAGCTCGGCAATCACGGACTGGGCGAGCTCGTCCGGATCCTCGCGGCGAAGCAGTGCGAGGTGGCCCGCGAGTCCCGCAACTAGTCCGCGGTACCCGGCCGCGAACGCGTCCTGGCAGGCGCGCGCTAGCTCCGGAACATCGGTGCCGATCGCGGCGATCACGCACCCGGTCTCGCGCTCGTCGCGATGCGCCTTCGACAGATACCAATCGATGTAGTGCGTGAGCCCGTCCTTCGGGGTGCGGTCACGCGTCTCGTGCGCCCACCGCTCGCGGGTATCGGCGAATGTCCGCGCGATCGCGGCCGCGAGCATGTCGTCGCGCGAGGAGAAGTGCGAGTAGAACCCGCCGTGGGTCAGGCCGGCGCTCTTCATCACGGACGTGAGCGAGACGGCATGCGGGCCATCACGCCGGATCGCGCGCGCGGCCTCGTCGAGGATCTGCGCGCGAACCTTGTCCTTGTGATCAGCCTGATACCGCACGAGCGTACTGCTTGTTGAATCGCTCGATCCGGCCGGTCGTGTCCATCCGCTTTTGCTGTCCCGTGTAAAACGGATGGTCGGCGGAGCAGATCTCGACGCTGTAGTCGCCGCGTGTCGAGAACGTGTGATGAACGGCCCCGCATGCACAGGTGATCGTGGCGGGTCGGTAGTCGGGATGGTTTGCCATGGGAATCACTCCTTGATTGGTTCGGGTTAGATGCGTTCCAGGATCGTCGCGATGCCTTGACCGCCGCCGATGCACATCGTGACGAGTGCGGTGGTCTTGTTCGAACGCTCGAGCTCGTCGAGCACGGTACCGACGAGGATCGCGCCGCTCGCGCCGAGCGGATGGCCGAGTGCGATCGCACCGCCGTTGACGTTCACCCTGTCGAGATCGATGCCGAGTGCGCGCGTGGTCTGGATGACGACCGCCGCGAATGCTTCGTTGATCTCCCACAAGTCGATATCGGCCGCGGTCATGCCGGCGAGCTTCAACGCCTTCTGACTCGCCGGTGCGGGCGCGGTCAACATGATCAGCGGCTCCATGCCGAATGTGGCGACCGAGCGGATCCGAGCGCGCGGCTTGATCCCGTGATCGGTGATGAACTTCTCGGATGCGATCGCGACGGCTGCGGCGCCGTCGACGATGCCGCTCGAGTTACCCGCGGTATGGACGTGATCGATCTTGCGCGCTTGCGGATACGCGGCGAGCGCGATCGGATCGAACTGTTCGCCCATCTTCACGAACGCCGCGGGCAGCGCTGCGAGTCCGGCGGCCGTGCTGTCGGGACGCGGGAACTCCTCGCGATCGAGGACGACCTTGCCCGTGAACGGATCGGTGACGGGCACGAGCGAGAACCGCTTCTCCTCGATCGCCTGCGCGGCGAGCCGTTGCGATCGCAGGGCGAACGCATCGACATCTGCGCGCGAGATGCCCTCGAGCGTCGCGATCAGATCCGCGCTGATGCCCTGCGGCACCTGATAGACGCGCTCGCGCAGCTTGAGGTTGCCGCCATCTTGACCGGCGCCATCGGCACCGAGGGAGAGCTTCGACATGCTCTCCACGCCCGACGCGACGACGAGATCTTGCGCACCGGATGCAGTGCCCATCGCGGCAAAGTTGATCGCCTGCAGGCCCGAGCCGCAGAACCGATTGATCGACACGCCGGTGACCTCTTGCGGCCAGCCGGCGGCGAGCACCGCATTGCGCGCGATGTTCGCGCCTTGCTCGTTCACCTGCGACACGGCGCCGGTGATGACGTCGTCGACCTGGCCGGGTTCGAACCCACCTCGGCTCGGGAGCGCGTTCAGGACCTGGCCGAGGAGCTCTTGGGGATGGATGCCGGACAGCGCGCCTTTGCCGGCTTTGCCGCGGCCACGGGGCGTACGTGCAGTTGCGATGACGTAGCTCTTCATGGCTCATAACATGTTACTCGACATGCAATCCGTCAAGGCATGGCATGTCGATTGACATGTCATTCCTTTTCGAGCACTTGCGCGTCGAACTTGCCGTCGCTGACGAGGAACACGAGGCAGTCCTCTTTCGAGATGCACTTCGTGGTGTGGGGTTCGCCGCCCTTCTGGTACCAGTACGAGCCCGGCGGGAGCGCGACGTCTGCTTCGCCCTTGAGTGGGTTCGCGATCGTCCCTTTGATCACGACGGCGTAGTAGTCGCTCGTGTGCGAGTGGAGCAGGCTCGACCAGTTGCCGGGGAAGTGCAGGAACGAGCCGTGCTTGCCGTTCTTGATATCGCCGTAGGCGGGACCGACCAGGATCTCGCCGCCGTGTTGCTTGATGCCCGAGGACACGAGCTTGACCTTGTCGGCGGGGACCTTGACGGACTTCGAGTCGGCGCCCGCGGTGGCGGTGAACAGTGACAGCGCAATGAGGATGTTTCGCATCCGCGTTACCTGTCACGCCGTGCGCGAGACCGTCAATTAGGCACCTGAAAGTGCCCACCGTCGAAGGCGGCGTTCGACGCCCCGATCGCACGCCAGTTCTGCTCGGCCCAGCGCTTCAGTTGCACGATCAGCGGCGTGACTTCGCGACCCCGTGGCGTCAACGCGTACTCGACGGCGAGTGGGCGCAGCCGGATCGTCTGGCGGACGACAAAGCCATCGCGTTCGAGACGGCGCAGTGTTTGGGTCAGCATCTTCTTCGTGATGCCTTCGATATCGCGCTGGAGTTGGAGATAGCGCACCGGCCCGTCGCTCAGCCGTACGAGCAGTAGCATCGCCCACCGCTCGCCGAGCCGCTCGAGGATCCGGCTCGAGGGACAGTTTTGTTTGAACGCATTCGGCTTGGGCATCATGCGCTTGCTCCGGCGCGACCGAACGTGCGGCGTTCGATCAGGAACGTCGCGAGCTCGGCGACGACCAACCCGACGACGACGAAGCCCGCGGATACAAAGCCGAGGTTGTGACCACCGACGCTCGGCATCGCGAGCGCGCCGATCACGCCGGCTGCCGTGACACCGAGATACGTGGCGCTGGTGTTGAGGCCGAGCACGACCGGCGCGGACTGCGGCGCGATCGTGACGAGGCGATGTTGTTGCGGCGCGAGCAGGCCCCACGCGAACGCCCCCCACAGCGCGACGCCGATGAACGACAGCGCGAGGTTTCCACTCGTGAACGGCAGCATCACCATCACCGCGGTGAGCGCGACGAGCAGCGTGGTGATCACGCGACGGTTACCGATCTTGTCGGCGAGCCGGCCGGTCACGAGGTTCGCGACCATCCCACTGCCGCCCCACAACACGAGCAACGCACCGACGAGCAGCGTGTGATCGTGACCGAGCACGCGGTCGAACACGACGGTGAAGTACGTGTAGCAAATGAAATGACCGGCTTGATAGATCAGCGTGGTGATCAGCGTCAACGCGACGCGCGGATCGCGAACCGGTGCGATGCGTTGCGCGAGCGTGAGCCGCGGCGGCAGCGGGATATGTGCGAGCAGCGCGCCGACGCCGATCATCGACGCGAGCGCGAGCGCCGACACGAACACCATCGTCCACCGCCAATCGCCGAGGCCGCCGATCATCGCGCCGATCGGCGTGCCGAGCGCCGTCGATACGGTCAAGCCGGTGATCACGATCGCGAGTGCCATCCCGCGCTTCTCGGGGGCGACGATACTCGCGGCCGATCCGGTCGCGGTGGGCGCGAACATCGCGGCGCCGATGCCGGCGATCACGCGCGTCACAAGTGCGAACCCGAAGGTCGGCGCTAGCGCGGTGGCGAGGTTCGCGATCACGAAGATGCCGAGGCTCGACAGCAATAGCGTCTTCCGCGGGATGTGGGCGGCGAGCGCGGCGATCGTCGGCGCCATCAGCGCGTACGTGATCGCGTAGACGGTCGTGACTTGGCCCGCCTCCCCGATGCCGATGTGAAAGCTGTGTGCGAGCTGGGGCAACACCCCGGCCATCACGAAGCTATCGGTCCCGAGAGCGAACATCCCCAGCGCGAGTACGAGTAAGCGGCGATCCATCGGAATTCTCCTGGCGGAAATCAGTTTCAAAATGAAACTAATCGACGGAGTTGCAAAAAGCAACTAAATTGGTAAAACGATCCCATGCGGAAGAACTGCTCGATCGGCAAAGCCCTCGAAGAGGTTGGACAAACCTGGTCGTTGCTGATCATTCGCGAGGCCACGCAAGGCGCGACGCGGTTCGATGAATTCCAGAAGGAGCTCGGCATCGCGCGGAACATCCTCGCCACGCGGTTGGCGCGGCTCGTGGAGCTGGAGATCCTCGAGCGGTTTCCACTCCCGGATCGTGCGAACACCGATGGCTATCGACTGACGAAGAAGGGCGAGGACTTGTATCCGGTCGTCGTCGCGTTGATGCAGTGGGGCGATCGCTGGCTATGCCCGAACAAGCCGCCGACGGCGCTCGTCGAGGATGAATCGGGGGCGCCGATCGAACGGCTCGCGGTCAAGTCGAAGAACGGCAAGCCGCTCTCGTTCAAGGGCGTGCGTTATGCGCCGGGGCCGGGTGCCACGGCGAACACGCATCTCGTGATCGACAAGCGCAACGAGAAGGTCCTCGGCCACACGTAAAATGTGCGCAAAACCCGGCGCCGGCCGTCCACCTACGACATGGACGATCCGGAGACCTGGCGGTTACGAGGCGAGCTCGACGACATGGTGTACGCCGAGCGGAAGTGTCTGATCGGCGGCGCGTTCGGGATCCTGCTCACCGTGAGTATGGTTGCGATCATCGTCGTGCTGCAACCGCATCTCGGCAGGGTCGGCTTGTGGGTCAACATCGCGCAGGTCGTGATGCTGCCGATCGTGTCGATCAGCGTGCTGCGGATCGCGTTCAAATCGTGGCGAACGATCCGGACGATGCGCAAGCAGCTGGAGGCGCGTCTCAACGGTGGCTGAAGTCGTCCTCGGCCGCGTCGGGTTTGCGGACGCGTGCGGCGCCGGCATCGCGATGTGGTGAGGTCGTCGCGCGCGGGCCGTCGATCAGGATCGTGGCGTCGATCGTGGCATCGATCGGTGGTGCGACGAGCATCGCGTCGGGACGAGCGGCGGCATCGCCGGCTGGAACGACGGTACGTGCAGGTTCGTGCCCGCCATGGAGCGCGAACGCCGCGACCAGACCACCCACGATCAGCAGCGCACCCGCGAGGACGAACGGTGTGCGCGATCGCGTGGGCGGGGAATTCGTCGACACCGCACCCGCCGAGAGCGTAGTCACGGGCGGATGCACGGGCATCGGACCCGCCAACGAGGGCGCGAGCGAGACCTGCGTCGCGGCGCCTTCGATCGGTTCCGAAGGTCGGAGCGGTGGGATCGTCGCGACGACGAGATTGTCTCCGGTGATCGCGGCGCCGGCGCGAACGAGCTCGGTCATGTTCGCGAACCGCGCGTCCGGATCCTTAGCGAGGCAGCGAAGCACGAGCGCGTCGAGCTCCGGCGAAAGTCCCGGTGCGATCGCGCTCGGCACCGGCGGGTCTTCGCGCAGGTGGCTCGCGATCATGTCGCCCGGCGTCGGCGCGATGAACGGTGGCCGACCGGTGAGCAGTTGGAACAGCACGCAGCCGAGCGCGTAGATATCGGTCCGATGATCGATGCCGCCCGCACCGCGGCACTGCTCGGGCGACATGTACGCCGGCGTGCCCATGATCGCGCCGGTCACGGTCGATTGGTGATTGTCGTCGGGGCGGCGATCGATCAGCTTCGCAATGCCGAAGTCGAGGATCTTGATTCGCTCGCCACCGGGCACCGCCGGATCCGCGACGACGAACAAGTTATCGGGCTTGAGGTCGCGATGAATGATCCCGCGCGCGTGCGCAGCCGCCATCGCGAGCGCCGCGAGTTGGATGTAGCGAACGGCGGTCTTCGGCGCGAGCGTGCCCGTGCCGAGGCGCTGCGTCAGCGTTTCGCCGGTGAGCAGCTCCATCACGAGGTAGGCATCGCCGTCGTGGCGGCCGAAATCGAGGACGGTGACAATTCCCGGATCGCGGATGCGAGTCGCCGCGCGCGCTTCGTCGAAGAACCGTTGGACGATCTGTTCCTGACTCGACAGCTCGGGTAACAGCACCTTGATCGCGGCGCGGCTGCCGAGCAACTGGTGCTCCGCGAGCCACACGGTGCCCATTCCGCCGGCGCCGAGCTTCGCGATGATGCGATAGCTGCCGAGCACCTCGCCGATCACGCGCTCACCATACGAACACGTCGAGCCCGAGCTCGAAGCGATGGCTGATGCCGATCGAGCGATCGCTCGAGAGGTACGTCTCGTTCGCGCCGCTCGGACCGGAACCGATGCCGAGCTCGTACGCGATCCACACCTCGAAGCGGTCGTAGCGAAGCGTCGGTGTCACGCGGACTTCGGGGACGTAGAAGTAGGCGTGGTTCGTGTAGCTGTCGTGCTGCGATTCGATGCCGAGGCCTGCGCCGCCCGCGACGAAGATCTCGTGCGTGAGCGGATAGGCGTATTCGATCGTCGCGCCGCCGGCGACGGTGTGGAACGTCCGATACGGATCGTCGGGGAACGTGCCGGTCCAGCGCCGGAGCACGGGCACCGCACGTAGCCATCCCGGTCCGAGTGGTGCGGCGTTCACGACGAGGCGTCCCCCGTATTCGAGGTCGCCTCGGCTCGTCAGTCCAACGAACGCGCCGGGTGCGATCCGATACGCAAACAGGGGACGTGGTGGCAGCGGCTTGATGACGAGATGGGGTTCGTCGACCGGCTTGTCGATCGGCTTGTCGACCGGCTTGTCGATCGGCTTGTCGGGCACGGAGGCGAGCTCCGGCACCTCGAGCCGTTGATGCGTGCCCTCTTTGACATCGAGCTCCGCCGACCACGACACGTGATTCGGCGCGCTCGCCTGGAACCGATAGTGCTTCGGGTCGATCGGCAGCTCGTGATTCCACGCGGCCTCGGGAACGGCGACTCCGTCACGCGTGATCGAGAGACCCTCGATGCGCGTCACCGCAACGGTCAGGTACGGGAGCCGCGGCAACAGCGCTTCTGCCCGCTGGGCTGCCTTCGCACCGCGTTTGTCGTGCGCGGTATCGGCGAGCGTCTTCGCCTCGACGAACGCCTCCCACGCCGTCGCGATCCGACCGCGCCGCTCTTCGCAGTCCGCGAGGTTGTAGAGCGTGCCCACACGTGCTTCGAGCTCCTCGCTGCGGCGAAACATGTCGCACGCCTCGTCGAGGTGATCTGCCGCGAGTGCCGTCCGTCCGTCCTCGAACAGTTTCTCGGCCGCCGGATTCGCTGACGCGGTCCGAGCCACCAACAACCCTAGGACCACAGCCCGGCGTGACACTGCGGACGACTCTAACACTCGCCGGGGCAGAAAATCGCGGTAGCCTGGAGCGTGTACTCGGTCGACCACGCGTGTATCGACTGCGACCTGTGTCGCCAGATCGCGCCCGCCACGTTCGCCGAAGGAGATGGGATCTCGGTCGTCCGCGAGCAGCCGGCGACTCCACAAGCCCGATCGCGGGCGGCGATGGCGCTCGTCGCGTGTCCAACAGCGGCGATCCACGCGAAGGTCGATACGTCGGCGGCGAAGCGCGCGTTTCCGGAACAGATCCTCGACGACGTCTACTTCTGCGGGTGGGCGTCGTCAGCGAGCTACGGTGCGGCATCGTGGTTGATCCGGCGGCCGGATGGCAACGTGCTCGTCGATTCGCCACGTGCGGCGGCGCCACTGCTCGAGCAGATCGAAGCGCTCGGTGGCGTGCGCACGATGTTCCTCACGCATCGCGACGATGTCGCCGATCACGAGAAGTTCGCGGCGCGGTTCGGGTGCGAGCGGATCATCCATGCCGCGGATCGAATCGCGCATGTCGAGCGGTTGATCGAAGGCCCGGATCCGGTCGCGCTCGCCGATGATCTCCGGATCGTGCCGGTGCCCGGTCACACGCGCGGCAGTGCGGTCCTGATCTATCGCGATGACATCGCGTTCGTCGGCGATCACGTGTGGGCGACGTCGGATGGCCAACATCTCGAAGCCGGGCGTGGTGTGTGTTGGTACTCGTGGTCCGAGCAGAAGAAGTCGATGCAACGGCTCGCCGATCACGCGTTCACGCACGTCATTCCCGGACATGGGCGGCGATTCACGGCGCCGAATGCGGCGGCCATGCGTGACGAAGTGCTGCGGCTCGCGGCCGCTATGTAGCGTCGTGAAAGATGATGCCGAGCGTGTGGCGGCGTCCGGATCGCAACACGCTCACGCCGTGGCGCATCGCGACTCGATAGTCGCCACGCGTTCCGGCCATCGGTCGTAGATTTACGGCGAACACGACCGCATCGCCTTTCGCGAGCGGGATCACGGCCGCGCGACTTTGCATCCGCGGGCGCTGCTCGGTCATCACGAATTCACCGCCGGTGAAATCGTGCCCGGGCTCCGATAACAGGATCGCGACCTGGAGCGGGAACACGTGCTCGCCGTAGAGATCTTGGTGCAGGCAGTTGTAGTCGCCCTCGACGTAGCGAAGCAGGAGTGGCGTCGGGCGTTGTTGACCGGCGGCGTGGCAGCGGTCGAGAAACTCGGCGTGACGCTCGGGAAACCGGGTCTCGATGCCGAGCCGTTCGTGCCAGCGATTCGCGATCGGCACGAGCTGCGTGTAGAGGTCCGTGCGTAGCGCGGCGATCGGATCGGGCAGGGGATACGCGAAGTAGCGATACTCGCCGCGACCGAAACCGTGGCGCGCCATCACGACCGTCGAGCGAAATGCGGTCTCGCTCGCGTACATGGCCGCGATCCGATCGCAGTCGGCCGCGGGCAAGAGGCCCGGAATGATCGCGGCGCCGTTCGCGTCGAGCTCGCTCTGCATGTGCCGACCAGACCACGCAGGCCGATGCCACGCTGGCCAAAATCGGACCTCGCAGCGCGATCGGGATACGCTCGCTGACGGCATGACGCCGCTCTACGTCATCGGCTTCCTGTCGAGCCTCGGGTTTTCGATCGTCATCCCGTTCCTGGTGTTCCTCGTCACCCGATTCGGCGGCAATGCGTTCGTGCTCGGCGCGATCGGTGCGGCGTTCTCGGCGGCGCAGTTCTTCGGCTCGTCGTGGCTCGGCCCGCTATCCGATCGCATCGGTCGCAAGCGCGTGTTGGTGCGCTGTCAGATCGGCGCGCTCGCGGCGTGGGCGATCTTTCTCGTCGCGGTGTACATTCCGCGAACCGCGCTGTTCGACGTCGACACGGGATTGACCGGCGCGTTCACGCTGACCGTGCCGTTGCTCCTGATCGCGCTCTCGCGTGTCACCGATGGGCTATTCAACGGCAGCGTCTCCGTCGCGAATGCCTATGTTGCCGATGCAACGTCCGGTCCCGCGCAGAAGGTCGCGTTCGGCCGGCTCGCGATCGCGAACAACCTCGGCTTCGTCACCGGCCCCGCGCTCGCGGGACTGATCGCGCGAACGAACGGCGGCATCGTCGTGATCGTCGCAACCGCGCTGCTGTTGTCGGCGTCTGCGGCCGCACTCGCGAAGTTTCGATTGCCCGAAGCGACGCCGACACCAACACCCGATGCCACGCCCCAAACCACGGCTGTGCTCGGAACTGGATGTCGCGCCGCGGTGAAGCATCCGCCGAGCCGTTGGCGCTTGCTGTTCGATTCGCGCGAGCTCCTGAAGCTGATCGCGATCTACTTCCTGGTGTTCCTCGGGTTTTCGATGTTCGCGTCGACGCTACCGGTTCACGCCGAGCAAGATCTGCATTGGCAAAGCAGCGAGCTCGGCATCTTATTCACGGTGCTCGCGGGCGCGCTCGTGGTCACCGAATGGCTGCTGTTGCCGTGGTTCGCGAAGCACGTCCGCGATGCGTGGCTGGGCGCGGTCGGCTCGCTGATCGTCGCGATCTCGTATGCGCTGATGGCCACGCATTCGTCGATCGCGCTCTACACCGGTGCGGTGTGCTACGGCGTCGGCAATGGCCTATCGTGGCCGTCGTACCTCGCGATGCTGGCGCGCAGTGGCTCGCCGAGCCAGCACGGGATGATCCAAGGCATCGGTAGCAGCGCGGGCAGCATCGCGAGCGTCGTCGGCATGCTGGCGAGCGGCGTGATGTTCGAAGCGATCGGCGCGAGCACGTTCTTCATCTCGGCAGGTGCGTTGGCGATCACGACGGCGATCTTCTTCACTTCGAGCGATGCCGATTAGAATCCGACGATCGCGAACACCTCGGGCCCGACTTCTTCTTTGCCATCGCCGGTCGGGTGATTCCAATACACGCCACCGCCGATGATTACGGGAAGCGTTTCGTGCTGCTCGAGCGTGTACTGCAGCCCGGCGCGCGTTCCGATCGCATCCGACACGTAGAACATCGGGTCGGTCCAGCGATGCAGATAGGACAGACCGACGTACGGCACGAGCGGCAGTTGCTCGTACCACTGCGCGAGGTTGTAGAGCGCGAACGGCTCGATCACGTCGACGGTGGCTGGCTGTCCCCACAAGTGCGCGACCGCGCCTCCGAGCTCGAGTCCGCGAATCACGGTGTAGCCGGCCCCCAATCGCAAGCCGTCGAGGTCGTCGCCGAGCCGATAGAATCCGAGATGGATCGTGACGTGGCCGGCATCGTACGGCGTGCGGTTCGGATCTGCGGATGCGGGCGCTGCGAGCGCGGCAATGATCAAGAGCTTCGTCACACAGGGTTCACGCGAATTCGCGCGACCACAGGACAGCCTTTATTGCGTGATTTTCGCCGGCGGTGACACGGTGCCGGTTCCCGTCGACGACGTGGTCTTGAAATAGATCCGACCCACGCCACCACCGCCGCCGCCACCGTTGCCTTGGCCCGAGGTGTAGTTGTTGCCCGCGTCCGCCGCCGTGCTCCCGAACGCGCCATCGCCGCCGGCCGCACTGTACGCGCCTTGGGTACCGCCACCATGCGCGGCTGCCACGCCGCCGTTATCGCCCGCAATGCCGTGAACGCCATCGCCGTTCGCATCACCGGTGTTGCCTTCGCCCGCACCGCCACCACCGGCGCCGCCGTTCGCCGACACCGAACCATTCACGGTCACCGACATCGCGCCTTGCAATACGATCGCACCGCCGGCGCCGCCGCCCGCGCCCGCACCCCAGTTCATGTGATCGCTACTGCAGTTCGCGCCGCCATCACCGCCACCGCCGCCGGCGATCACGCTGCCTTCGATCGTGATGATCGACGGCGTGCTCAATTGAATCGCTCCACCGCCGGCACCGCCATGACCACCGATGACGGTGCCGCACGTGAGGACAGCTGCGTTGCCACCACCGCTGCCGCCGACGAGTGTGGTGATCGTGTCGTCGCCCGTGGTCCCGCCACCGCCACCACCGCCGAGGTTCGTGCCCATTCCGGTCGAGTCGCCGCCCTTCGCACCGGCGCCGCCGAAGCCACCGCCACCACCGCCCGAATCGAAATAGGTTTGCGTGTTCGCGCCGGCGCCACCGGCCTTCGAGCCGGCCTGCGATCCGGATCCGCTCGCGCCGGGTGTCGTGAGATTCGCGCTCGCATCGAGCGAGCCTTGGACGGTGATCGGATCGCTCGCGATCACGACGAACGCTCGCGCACCGATCACGGTGACGTGGCCGGAAACCGTGAGCGCGCGCACGTGCAACACCGCGAGCTCGGGTCCGCTGACCAGCTGGGCGAAGTGATCGAACGTGACGCCCGACGGCAACGGCGATCCGATCGTCAGATCGTCGGTGTTGATCGTGACCGTACCGAGCGTCAAGTCGCCTGTGCCTGCCGCTTGACCACCGCTCGGCACGTGCAACGGCACGAACGGCGTGCCGCCGGAACCCGATCCAGATCCGGATCCGGATCCAGATCCCGTATCCGATCCGGCATCCGGCATGGCGTCGGTCATTCCGACGGTCCCGCCATCATCGGCGGCCGCACCAGCTCCGGGAGAGAAGCTGCACCCCACACAACCCAGGGCGAGAACAACTCCGCGCATGGGTGCCAGCGTATCGAACGCCGAGAGCATCCGACCGGCTTTTCCGACGAACATCACTAAACTCGAATGACCGGTTTGATCGAGTACGTCACTGCGCGTAGTTGCCTACATCGGCAGCGGTGATAGCGTCATCGCAAGGTGGGTGATCAACGGGACCTTGTCGCCACGACGCGAGCGTTTGCAGACGCACATCCAACCGATGTCGCCGCGCAGATCGAAGCGGCCTACGCGTGCGATCGCTACGGCGAAGAGAGCGATGCGATCGTCTATTACGACGCCGCGTGGAAGCTCGGTGTCCACGACGCCGGACGCTGGAGGTTCCTCGTCGGCTACGGCTCGACCTTGCGCAACGTCGGCCGGATCGACGAATCGATCGAACGGCTCCGCGCAGCGATGGTCGAGTTCCCCGACGTGGTCGCGTTGCCCGCATTCCTCGCGCTGTCGCTTCGCAGTGCGGGCCGGCATGACGAGGCGATCGTTGCGGCGCTCGATGCTTTGCTGCGTTCGAACGCACTCGATGGTTACGAGCGCGCGGTGCGCCACTACCGGGACGAGATCGACGTACTCTCGCGCCGATGACGACGGTCGAGCTCGAAGTATCCGGCGAAGGCGATACGGCTGCACTCCACGACGCGATCTGGGAGCTCGTGCAATCGTGGGTCGACATGTACACGGCCGGCGATGCGAACCGATTCGCGTCGGAGTATCTGCCTGAAGCGATCGACTCCGCCGTCGAGGATGAGCGGTGGGGTGTCGACGGCTCCACGCTGCGCTGGACGTTCGATGACTTCGGCGGTCGCCGCTCGCACACCGCGTCCGTGTGGGCCCATTGGACGACGCGTGCGCTCGCATCCGAATGGGATCGCGTCGCCGAAGCCGCGGACGAGCACGAGCACGAGCTTGTGAGCGAGCCACCCACGCGAACCGATCCGCACCTGATCTCGATGCGCGGCAGCCTGTGGTTCGTCGACGAAACGGGCCTCGTCACCGATGGCAAGAGCATTCCGGTCGCCGAGCTCGATGCCGACGAACGTGCGCGCTACGACATCGCGCGCGATCGATGCATGTGTGGGCCGTGCATGATGACGCGTCCCGAGCCCGCGTTCGAACAGGGCATGATCGAAGCGCTGACCGAGGCGGACTCCGCCTCCTCCGCAGCTTGGTACATCCAGCGATGGCCGCAACCATCGCAGGCCGTGTTGTTCGCGATGATCCATGCGGCAGGCTCCGACGTGTTGCGATTCGCGATCGAGCACGTCGCCGCACTCGTGCCAGACGCCGCGGCCACGGTGTCGTCGTTGATGGCCACGCTGATCGGGCTTCCGCGGGCGCGTGCACTGTACGCGCTGTCATCGATGCCGCTCGACGACGATCAACGCGCGTTGTTGATCCGCGAGGTCACGGCGTCGCTCGATGGCGATGACGCGACGACCGAAGCCGCCGCGGAAGTCGCGGGCCTACAGCGCGGCGCAGATCCGGAGCTCTACGAGCGCGTTGCCGCGATCCTCGATCGCGATGTCTCGGAAGAGCTACGACATCAAGCCGTGCTCGGCCTCTCGAACGCGCACTTCGACCGGCCGCCGAGCGCGAAGGTCCGCGCGGTGCTCGAACGCGAAGCGAAGCGCGACACCGAAGCGGGTCAGCTCGCGAAATGGTTTCTGAGCTCGTTCCACACCAAGCTCTAGATTTTCAAACTACGTGGGGCGATTGACGGGGATCGAACCCGCTACATCAAGGACCACAACCTTGCGCTCTACCATTTGAGCTACAATCGCCGTGAGCGCAGGTTTCTACCCGAAACTCAGACGTCAGTCCAGTCGTTCTCGGGATCGAGCAGCTGGAAGTCAACAGTATCGAGCGTCTGCCAGCTCGTGCGCTCCTGCCGGTCCTGGAGCTGGTGCTCGCGGACGAGGCGCGCTTCGGTCTCGATTTCCGGGCTGGCAGCCGGTTCGTTCTGCGTGGCCCGAATCAGCTCGGCAAGCACGCGCGGGGCATCCGACGACTTCACCTGAACTTCGAACATGTCGGCGGCATACCACCGGCCACTGAAATCGGTTCGACCAATCGCCGATCAGCTGATCACAGTGTGCGGCAGGCAATTCTCAGGCGGTTTGGGCCCGGCGCGCCGCCATGATCTTGTGGAACGACTTGCCACGGATCTCTTCGACGCTGAGGCCGGTCGCGAGCGCTTCTTGCTCGGTGACGGCACCGCACGCGATGCCCCGCAGGAAGTAGTTGAGCAGGCCCTGGCCGGTCGCGGCGTCGTCGAACACGTCACCGACGAGCGTGGCTTGGGCCGCCTTGTCGACGAAGTTCTTCAACCGCTCGCTCGCGGGGGCGAGCCCGTCGAGGAAGAACGCGTAGACCGAGCCATACCGGGGCACGAGCTGCGCCGGGTGGAGGTCCCAACCTTGGTAGAAGCCGTTGACGAGCGAGTGGCGCACGTCATCCGCGTGGAGGCGCCAGGCGGCAAACACGGCCGCCTTGTTCTCGGTCTTTTGGGTTTCGGTGAGGTCCTTACCCTTGTGCGGGGCGACCGGCATGATGTTCGTGGCGCCGTCCGAGAGCATGACGCCCGTGCCCGCGAACGCGACCTTCATCATGTTCTTGGCGAAGTCGCACGCCGGGTGACGCATGCGTTGATGCGCGGCCGTGATGTCGCAATTCGCGGTGTAGTCGTAGGTCCCGAAGTGCGCGCCCGTGAGCCGTGCACCGGCGGCGCGATGGAGGCGCGGCAGGATCGAGCGACCATTCGGATCGAAGATCGTTTGCGTGGTCTCGACCATGATCTCGAGCTTCAGCGAGCCGGGCTCGAGATCGAGGCGGTCTTCGAGCAGGTCGAACACGTCGACGATCGCTTCGACATCCGTGCGCGTTTGAATCTTCGGCAGCGTGACGACGAAGTTGTCCGGCAGCTTGCCCTGCGACCCCGTGACGACTTCCGTCAGGAAGATATCCAGCGTGCGAAGCGAGCGCGCCGCGAGGTCACGGGTGAGCGGCTTGATCCGGATCCCGATGAACGGCGACAGCGTGCCCGCCGCCATGCCCTTCACGACTTCTTGCGCGGCCGCGAGCGCGTGACCGTCTTCTTCGTCGTCCGCGCGGTTGCCGTAGCCATCTTCGAAGTCGATCCGGAAGTCCTCGACGGCTTCGCGCTGGAGCTTCTCGCGCACGCGCGATTGCACCTTCGCCGCGAGGTCACCGCGAATGCCGATCGCTTCACCGAACGTGGCCGCATCGGCCGCGTAGGTATCGAGTGCCCGGATCGCGAGCTCGCCCAACTTCTTCGGCGTCTCCGCCGTGAACAAGTGCGCACCGCCGTAGACCGTGTGCACCGGCTGGCGCGCCCCGGAATCGCCCGGATAGCGCTTGAGGAACCGACCCTGCGCGCGCTGGATCCGATCGAGCTGTTTGGCGAGTTTCTTCTCGGGAAGCGAGGTGCGAACCGACATGGTCCGCGTTGTAACTCAGCTACCGCGGTACGTCGAGAAGCCGTACGGCGAGTAGAGCAGGGGCACGTGGTAGTGCTGGGCCCCGTCGACAACCTTGAAGAAAATCTCGACGACGGGGAAGAACCCGGCCGGGTCATAGGCGCCGGTCTGGAACCGAATTCGATAGGTGCCCGGCGTCACGGGGCCCTGTGGCGTGAGCGTGCGCAACCGGCCATCGGCATCGGTGACGCCGCTTCCGATCAACGTGCCTTCATGCTCGAGCTCGATCGCGATGCCGGCGGCCGGCTTGCCCTTCGCCGTGTCCAAAACGTGGGTGGTGATCACAGCTCCTCCAACAGTTTCGCGAGCCGCAGCCGCGTGATCTTCGCTTGTTCTTCGCCGGCGACGCGCAGCTCGTTGTCACCATCGTGACGCGCGCGTAGATCCGCGAGCATCGCTTCGGCCGAACGCCCCGACGCACACACGATGAAGATGAAGCCGTGCTTTTGCTCGTACGAAGCATTCAACCGCGCGAGCTCTGCCTTCGTTTGATCTTCCGCAGAGCTCACGCTCGCCTGCTCGGCACTCGACCACTTGCCCCCGGACGTCGCACCGATCTTCGGATGCGCGGCGAACGCTTCGCGATGCGCGGCCTCGGGGAGACCGAACCACACGCGATCGGCAATTCTCAACAACGCTGACGTGTCCTCGAACGGACGCGCGCCCGTCATCGCCGCCGCCCACGCCGCGGATCCACAGCACTTGAGGAACGCGGCCGTCGCGTCGAGCGGCGTCATGATGTTGAGCTTCGCGAGCCCCGGATCGATCGGCGTTGCGAGCGAGCCCCACGCACGCAGCCGCGCCATGCCGCCGCACGGATACGTCGACACGCGCAGGTGCGTGACCTCGCCGATCCGACGCAGCTCGCGATCGAACACGTGCCGCGTGTGCGCTTGCATCGGCGTGCGTGGCAGGAGCGTGCGCCACTGGATCGAATCGGCGGTGAGCCCGTGACCGGCTTCGATCATCGCCTGCGCCGGCGCATTGCCTTTGAAGTGCGACGTATCGAGCTCGAGCCGCTCGATCACGCCCGCACCTGCGAGCCGAACGATCGCCCACTCGTTGCCGGGCCCGCGACGCCGCCGGGTTTCCCAACCATCCGCCATCGAGCGCGACGGCCCGGGCTTGATCAAGTTGTTGCGCGAGCCGAAGAACATGTCGCTGCACGTCTCGACGACGGCGCCATTCTCGAGCGCGGCCAGATCGCAGAAGCCACGCAGGCGGTCCCAGCGCGGCACGACCTCGCCGTGAATCCGCAGGCGCGCGACGCCACCATCCGGGAAGATGTTGAGGCGCACGTGCGTGAATCGCTGCTCGCTCGTCACGACGAACAGGTTTTCGGTATTGCCGGCGAGCTCGCTGCGCGGAATCAGCGGCAGCCAGTGCGCGCGATCGATTTCGGCGAGGTCGAGCGGCGAGTCGATCTCCGCTCCTTCGAGCGAGCACATGTCTGGATAGTTGCCGCGAAAGAACGCGGTATCGACGACGACGCCGCGAATCCGCCCCGGCATCCCGAGCCGGATCACGCACCAATCGTGGATGTTGCTATCGCGTCCCGGTGCCACGCCATCCGCCGGCCGATAGCGACGCGTCTCCCAGCCATCCATCCACTTCCCGCGATCGGTGTACGCGTGCTCTTTCCACTCGGCCGCGTGGGCGCGAAGGAGGTTCTCTTTTTCGGCGAAGAACTCGTCGTTCGTCAGGATCGCCGCGCCGCCGACAGCTTCACCGGCGAGCTCGGGCAAATCACGAAAGTCGCTCACAGCAGGGCTCCTTGTTCGCCGGCGATCACGCGCCCGGCTTCGGCGATGCGTTGTCCGCGCAAGTACGTCGCGTGGACCACGCCGCGTAGCGTTTCACCGACGTACGGCGACACGCGATGTTTGTGATGGATCTTCTCGGACGTGATGTGTTGATGCGATTCGGTATCGAAGATCACGAGATCGGCGTCCGCACCGGCTTGTAGAGAGCCCTTGCGCCCGGTGAATCCGGCGAGGCGCGCCGGGCCTTCGCACATCCAGCGCACGAGGTCTCGCAACGTGTGGCCGCGCGCGGAGGCCTCGCTCCAGATCACCGATAGCGCGAGTTGCAAGCCCGCGACGCCACCCCACGCAGCGACGAAGTCACCGACCTCGATCGCCTTCAGCGCCGGCGAGCACGGCGAGTGATCGCTCGCGACGAAGTCCAACGTGCCTTCGGCGAGTGCAGCCCACAAGGCTTCGCGATTCGCGGCATCGCGGATCGGCGGCGCGCACTTGAACGGCGTGGCACCGTCGGGAATCGCCTCGGCCGTGAAGTGCAGGTAGTGCGGGCAGGTCTCCGCCGTGAGCGGCAGACCTTCCGCGCGCGCGGCCTTCAACAACGACAACGCGCTCGCGGCGGAGTGATGGACGATGTGCGTGCGCGCCTTCGTCGACCGACACAGTCCGGTGACGAGCTTGATCGCTTCTTCCTCGGCGGCCGGCGGACGCGACGCGAGATAGGTCGCGTAGCGATGGGGATCCGCGGTCGCGAGCGAGGCGGCAACGGCATCGATCGGCCCGGCGACCTCCGCGTGCACCAACAGCGGCGCGTTCTTGCCGGCGAGGATCGGCATCGCGGTCGCGAGATCCTTCTCGCCGACCCAGCCGAACTCGGCGACGCCGCTATCGACGAGGAAGCACTTGAACCCGCGCACGCCATCCTCGACCAACCCGGCGAGCTCGCCTTGATTGCCCGGGACCACGCCGCCCCAAAACCCGACATCGACCGAGCACTGGCCCTTCGCCGCCGCACGCTTGGCCGCGAACGCCTCGCGCGTGGTGGTCGGCGGGATCGAGTTGAGCGGCATGTCGACGAGCGTGGTGATGCCGCCGATCGCCGCGGCGGTGGTCGCCGTCGCGAAGCCTTCCCACTCCGTGCGGCCGGGCTCGTTGAGATGGACGTGCGTGTCGACGATGCCCGGCAGGATCGCGAGCTCGCCGTAGTCGATCACGTCGGCCGGTGCGTCGGCCCACGCGGTCACCGCTTTGATCCGACCGGCGTCGATATGGATCGCCGCGGGCTTCTCACCCTCGGGTGTCACGACACGACGCGAACGCACGACATGCATCGCGCGGACTATAATGGAGTGGATGCCGAAGATCGATCTCGCCGCCGTGCCGGTTCGTCGGGGCTCGGGTTATCCGTCGGAGTTCGCGGCCCCGTGCGCGGATCGAACGCGTCGTCGGATCGGTGACGCGGGCGGTTTGAAGGACTTCGGCGTGAACCTCATGACGTTGCCGCCGGGCGGATGGTCGGCGCAGCGTCACTGGCACCGAGAAGAAGACGAGCTGGTGTGCGTGATCGAAGGCGAGCTCGTGCTCGTCGAAGATGATGGACCGGTGGTGTTGCGCGCCGGTGACTGGGCGGCGTTCCCGAAGAATTCGGGGAACGGTCATCACCTGAAGAACGAATCGTCGGCGACGGCCGTCTATCTCGAAGTCGGCTCGCGGAGTCCGACAGACATGATCACGTGCTCGGACATCGACATGCAAAGCTCGTCGACGGACGGCCTGTTCCGGCACAAGGACGGTCGCCCGTACTAGTCGCGCTTGATCATCATGTGAACCAAGACGATGACCGTGCCGATCGTGTAGTCCGCCACCGCTCTCAACATCCTTCCGTTGTAGCGAATGGATGTTTCGTAGACGTTTCGCGCCGGAAAACCCTATTTCAGCGACGCCAAGTAGGCTTCGAGCTTCGGTTTCATCGCCTGCATGGCCCGCGCGCGGTGGCTCAGCTGAGACTTCGCGGCGACGCCGGCTTCGCCAAAGCTCATCTTCAAGTCCGGCGAATAGAACAGCGGGTCGTAGCCGAAACCCTGCGTGCCGCGCGGCGCTTCGAGGATCTCACCTTCGCACACGCCGTCTGCGGTGATCACTTCGCCGGCGAGCGCTCCGGTGTCATCCGCGAGTGCGAGCACCGATCGAAAGCGCGCGGTGCGGAGGTTCTTCCCCGACATCGCGGCGATCAACTTCGCGTTGTTGGCGGCGTCGTCGTGGCCGGCGCCGGCGTAACGCGCGCTGAACACGCCGGGCGCTCCGTTCAACGCATCGACCTCCAGACCGCTGTCATCGGCGAGCGCAGGTAAGCCGGTCCACTTCGAAACCTCGCGCGCCTTCTTGATCGCGTTGCCCGCGAACGTGTCCGCATCTTCGATCACGTCCGGCATGTCGTGCGCCACGTCATCGAGCGAGACGACTTGGAAACCGGCGAGCATGTCGCGCAGCTCGACGAGCTTTCCCTTGTTGCGCGTGGCGAACACGAGGCGATTCACGCGATCGCCTTCCGTTGCGCGGCGACGAGCTGCGCGATGCCGGCGAGCGCGAGGTCCAACATCGCATCGAGTTGCTTGCGATCGAACGTGTTGTGCTCCGCCGTGCCTTGGACCTCGATCAGCTTGCCGTTCGCATCGCCGACGACGTTCATGTCGACATCCGCCTTCGAATCCTCGATGTACGGTAGATCGAGCACGACCTCGCCACCGACAACGCCGACCGAGACCGCGGCGACCGGCGGCTGCAACGCCGACATGTCCGCGAGCTGCCCCGAAGCGACGAGCTTCTTGATCGCGATCGCGCACGCGACCCACGCACCCGTGATCGACGACACGCGCGTGCCGCCATCGGCTTGCAGGACGTCGCAATCGACATGGATCGTGCGCTCGCCGAGCGCCTTCAGATCGACCGCACACCGGAGCGCGCGTCCGATCAAGCGTTGGATCTCTTTGCCGCGGCCACCCGGATCGCGCTTGCTGCGCGTGTGGGTCGAGCGCGGCAACATCGCGTACTCCGCGGTCAGCCAACCTTGGCCTTTGCCGACGAGGAATCCCGGCACGCCGTTCTCGACGCTGGCGGCACAGATCACGTGCGTATCGCCAAGCTTGATCAGCGCGGAGCCTTCCGCGTGCTTCTGGTAACCGGTCACGATCTCGAGTGATCGCAGCTCGTCGGGGCGTCGTCCATCGGGGCGCATCGCGGGTAAGCTACCTCATCCATGACGAGGTTCCTGGTTCTCGCGATGTTGATTGCCGTTCCCGCGTCGGCGGAGAAGCTCTCGGGCAACGTATTGGTGTGGGCCGACGCGCCGCTCTATCTCGATGCGAAGGCGGGTGCGGCGAGCGTGGTGATCGGTGGCTTCGAGAAGCCCGGGCGTCGCGCGAGCTACGTCATCCCGATGCACGTGGTCGGCGAGAGCGGTGACTTCGTCGAGGTCGAGCCGACGAAGGACTTCGATTGCACGTGGGCGAAAGTGGTCAAGCCCGAGGGCCTCGCCACGTTGCATCTGTTCGTGCAGAAGTCGGATCTGTCGCGCGTGGTGGCGAAGCCGTGGTCGACGTCGTTCAAGAACGGATCGAAGATCTCGTTGCAAGCGGGTGTCTCGGTTCACGAGGGCAAGGTTGCCGTCGACGATCAACAGCTCGAGGTCGATGTGCCGGAGGCGAACCTCGGCCTCGCGTACGCATCGCATGCGGTGAGCGAGCCGGCAAAGCCAACGTCGCATACCGCGATGCTCGACGAAGCAAGTCAGGTCACGCTCGGCGACAAGACGTTCGCGTTGGGCCCGTGGGTGTCGGCAAGTGCGGAGAATCGCGGTGCGAACGTGCTGTTTCCGATCGCATCGCGCTGTGTGAGCGCGGTGGTTTCGGTCGCGAAGGATCGAGTCCAGCGCAACGTCTCGGTCGGCGGCTCGGCGACGGGTGATGCCGGCATGGAGCACGGTCGAGGTACGAGCAATGCGGATCGCTACTATCTGCCGAGCGGGCAGGCGATGACGTCGGAGACCGGTGATCACGTGGTGGCCACGCTCGCGGGCGAATTCGACGTGACGAAGCCCACGGGTGCGACCGCGTGCGGAGATTTCGTGGTCACGCTCGCGTCGTCGAGGATCACCACGCCGATCCTCGAGGCGGGGCGGCCGAAGCGGACGATGCATCTGTGTGCGCCGGCGACGAAGGTAAAGGTCGAGCAGCGCAGCCGTTATTAGTATGATCGAGGGATGAGGTTCCTGGCAGTCGTCCTGTTGCTCGCGGCGTGTGGGTCGGATTCCGATAGCAAAGTGACGCTGCCTGGCGACGCGAAGCAGTTCATGGACGCGGACACATTCCCGACCGCGGTGAATCAGTGGATCTGGGTCCCTGTCGACGGCACCACGTGCGCGAACGGATCGACCGCGGGCTTCGGCGTCAATCGCGCGCCGACGCCGGGCGGTGATCTGTTCGTCTACTTCGAAGGTGGCGGCGCGTGTTGGGATACGGCGACCTGCACCGCGAACCCGGCGCTCGCGATCAACCTCGACGTCACGTACGACCAAGCGCATCTCTCGACCGACACTGCGGGCCTCACGCGCAATCCTGCCGAGCCGCTCGCATCGGCGACGATGATCTTCGTGCCGTACTGCACCGCGGATCTCCACGCGGGCGCGAACGTGATGGCCTATCCGAGCGGTCCGACGATCCATCACACCGGTGGCACGAACACGCAGGCGTTCGTCGATCTGATCGCACAGCATTTCCCGGACGCACCGACGGTCTGGGTGATGGGCTCGTCGGCCGGCGGCTACGGCGCGACGCTCAACTTCGATCGGTTCGCGCAGCATTGGACCGACGTGCACTTGATGGAAGACAGCTCGCCGTTCATTCCGTTCCTTGCCGGCTACGACAACTTGAACACGTCGTGGAAGCTGCAGTTCCCGGCGAATTGCACGGGCTGTGACACGAGCTTCACCGCGGTGTTCGACACCGTCGTGGCCGCGCATCCCAACAGCCGGATCGGCCTCATGACCTGGGACGACGATGCGGTGATCAAGTCGTACTTCGGCTACACCACATCGCTAAAGCCGGTCCAGGACGACCTGATCACGAACCACTTCAATCATCCCAACACGCACGTGTTCGAAGCGACCGGCATGAATCACACGATGTTCGGCGCGCTCGGCACGACCTCGCACGGCGTCGTCGTGGGTACGTGGCTCAGCGAGTGGCTTGTCGGCGACGCCGCGTGGGCAACAGTCCTGCCATAGCAAGCGCGAGCAACGCGCTCGTCGACGGCGAGCTCGTCGAACAGCCACCCGACTTCTCGGGCGACTCGCACGACGTGCCATCGCTGCCGAGCGTTTCGCCCTCGGCGCATCCACACTTGAAGGTGCCCGGCATATTCGTGCAGCTCTCGCTACAGCCGCTCGTGCCATCCGCGCATTCGTCGATATCGATGCAGATGCCATTCGTCAGCGTGTAGCCGTCGTTGTTGCCACACGCCATGCACGTCGTGCCGCCGGCCATGTCGAGGCCTTCGCCCGTGCCGCACGAGCACGCGAAGCCACCATCGGAGTTCGTGCAGGTCTCGCTACAGCCACCGTTGTTGGTCGCGCACTCGTCGATGTCGGCGCACGTCTTGTTGTCCTGACCGAGCGCGTAGCCCGAGCGACACTCGCAGTGATACGAGCCCGCGGTGTTGACGCACGTGTCGCTGCAACCACCGTTGGCGCTCGCGCACTCGTCGATGTCGCTACACGTCGAGGTCGTGGTGCCACTGCACGTGTAGCCGCCTTCGACCTCGCACACCGCACTGCAGCCGTCACCGCTACTGTCATTGTGGTCGTCGCAGATCTCGCCGGCTTCGATCACGCCGTCACCGCATTGCTTGATCAGCTTCGCTTGGATCGCGAACACCGTCGGCGTGTTGACGTTCGCCGTCGCATACACGGTCAAGTACGCATGCGCACCCGCGTTGTACGCGACGGCCGCTTGGGCTTCGTTCGCGAACGCCGTCGCGACGTCGAAGCCATTTCCCGCCGACGTCACGCTGTCGTGAACGAGATTGCCGTAGACATCCGGCGTCGCGTTGCGCTCGTCGGCCCACGCCGTCATGTAGTCGAACCCGTTCGACGCGATCGCCGCGTGATACTGATGCCCGACGTAGCTCGAGATCGCGAACCCATCGGTCTCGAGCGGCGAGCCATTGCTCGACACGTGCGTGCCGTAGAGATCGTACTGATAGTTCATGCCTTCGTTGCGGGTGTCGGAGAACGCGACGAGGTAGCTCGTGCCGTTCGTCGCGACCGCGGGCATGCCCTGGTAGTGACTGTTCACGACCAACTGCTGCGTGCTGCCGAGTGATCCGCCCGCGTACGTCATGCCGAAGAGATCGGCTTGCACGTGATCGGCGTACTCGCTCCACACCACGAGATAGCCGCCGCCGAGCGATCCGACCGCCGGCGTCTCCGCCCAATGCGTCGCCGATGCGGTGAATGCGGCGCCGACCGACGTGCCACTCACCGGCGCACCATAGATGTCGTAGTGACTGTCGCCGGCGTAGGTCTCCCACACGACGAGATAGTCGGCGCCGTTGCTCGCGACATGCGGTGCATCGTTCGCGCCGACCCCAGTCGTCGCCGCGCCATTCGCGATCGCGAAACCCGTTCCATCTTCGACGACGCCGGCCGCGCTCACGCGACCACCGAGGATGCTTCCATTCGACGTCCACGTGACGAAGTAGTCCGTGCCGTTCGACGCGATCATCGGCTGCGTTCCCGAACCGAGCGCGAGCGGCGCACCATCGATCGCGGTGCCATCGCCCGCGAAGCGCGCCGCTTTGATCGCGCCACTCGACTCCCACGCGACGAGAAACGTCGTGCCGTTCGACGCGACCGCGGGCGTCTGCCCACTCGCCGTCACCGCGACCGCGTTACCGACCAACGAATCCTGCTGCGTCACCGAGACCACGTCCTCCACACCACACGCACCCAACGCCGCGACGACACCGACAACCCTGAGACCGACCATTCGCCCACCTTACGCAAGGCGCGCGACCGTGTAGTCGAGAAACTTACGTGGCAGCCCCGGTGTTAACCGAGCTGCTTCGGATCGCCGAAGTTACAGCGTCATCTCTTGGAGCAGGCGACGCGCTGCACTGCGAACCGCTTGCGAGTACGTGGGCTGCGACGCGACCAACTTCAGCTCGTGTTTCGGCAACAAGCGGACGACGCGAACGATCTGGTCCGTCGACAACCGAGGATTCGAGAGCAGGGCTCGGCGAATTTCTGGGATCTGCAACCACGCCGCGTTCGTGCAGATGAGCTCGAGCTGCGGCTTCGGGAGAGCACCCATTCGGGCGATGCGCGCGATCTCCGGACCGGTCACGCGCGGATTGCGGATCAACGCGTCCCACACGTTCTTGCCGTACAGCCGCTCGAGGATGATCCGCTCCGACGTCTCGCCGGTGTGCGCCTTCTTCACCTGCTGCGCGAGCGTCAGGCCACGCAGCCGCTCGTGGATGTTGAGCGGGATCTTTTTGACCTCTTCATCGTCATCGTCGTCATCGTGATCCGGATCGGATCGCTCGATCGGCACGGTCTCGTCCGGTTGCGCGGCGAGCTCCGCGAGCTGTTGCTTTTGATCGATCGAGCACGTCAGCTCGAGCCCGGCACCGGTCGCGTTCACGAACACCACGCGCGCGGACAGCACGAGCTCGCGACCATGCGCGCTCACCACGACCTCGACATCGGTCATCACCGGATGCGCGCACTCCGGCACGAACACGCCACCTGCCGCGAGGTCGCGCGCACGCTGTGGGTCGTCGGCTAGATCGAGGCGGACCTGCGGAACGCCCATCTAGCGAGTCTACTACGGCGCGTTCGTGATGCGGACGGCGACATCCGCACCTTCACCCGAGCTGACCTCGTGCTGGTAGCTGTAGGCCGCGCGCCGACAGGTCTCGTCGAGCGACTTCTCGCACGCGATCCGGACGCGTAGCCACATCGCCGCGTCGCGCTCGGCACCCGCGTGGAACCGGCGCATGAACACGTCGAGCGTGCGCATCGCTTCGGCATCCTGACCGAGCGGGCGATAGAGCAGGAGCGCGATCTGATACATCGCGCGCGCGGCTTCGGGGCCGAGCGTCGTCGGCGAGTACGCGACCTTCTTCAGTCGCGCGATCTCGCCGGCGGCATCGTTGTGACCGTCGATCGAAGATGCGAACGCGAGCGGGACCTTGCGAATCGCCGTGCGAAGCTCGACGAACGGATCGGTCTGCGTGACTTGGGGCTGCGGATGGTCCGTCACCACGGGCAGCGTCACTTCGACATGGTGTTCGACGCGCTTCGGTTGAACGACGACAGGCGCGGTCACGTGCGGCTCGGCTGCGGCAATGACGTGATCGGGCACGCCATCCGAGGCCCACGCATGTCCGGCGAGGACACGCTCGGACTTCGCGGCACGCGTGACCTGAACTTCGCCTTCGGTGACGCGCACGGCGACGCGCGAGCCATCGTAATCGACGTGGAACTTCGTCCCGATATCTTGGATCTCGGTATCGCCCGCGCGAATGATCAGCGTGCGCGAGGGATCGTGAACCACGTCGAAGTCGAGCGAGCCGGCCTGCATCGCGATCACGGTCTGCGCCGCTTCGGTGATCACGAGCGACGAGGTGCCGCTGATCGTGGCGTTCGCCGCGATCGCGCGCGAGTGATCGAGCTCGACGGTGACGGGCGTGGGCGGCGCCTTCACCGCGATCAACTGCGGCGGCATCACCACGTACTCTTGCTCGCGCGTCACCAGCTTCCAGCCGACGACACCGATCACCGCTGCGAGCGCGGCACCGGCGAACGCGAGGCCCCAGCTCGTCCGCTTCGGCGCGGGCTGCATCGACAGGTTCGACACCGCGACGACGAGCCGGCGCTCGATGTTCGTGACGCGCTCTTCGTCGAGCGTCTCGACTTTGATGCGATCACGCAACGTCACGATTGCCCTCCATGAATTCACGCAACACCGGATCTTCGGCGGCAACCGATTCGAGGCGCTTGCGAGCGCGCCACACGCGCAGCTTCGTCGCGGTCACCGACGAGCCGACCAGATCGGCAACTTCGGCGAGCGGCCGGCCATCGATCTCGTGAAGCGTGAACGCGAGGCGCGCGGCGGCGCCCATCTCGTCGAGAACGTCGTACAGGCGGCGAACGCCATCGCGTGCGAGCTGGCGGCGATCGTCGGTTTGGTCGCCGCCGGGAATCTCGGCTTCGTCGACGATCGGATTGGTCTGCACGCGGCGCCCGCGTTGCGAGAGGTAGCGATATGCGACGCGCACCGATACGCGATCGATCCAGGTCGCGAGGCTCGCTTCGGCGCGATAGCCGCGCAGCGACTGGAACACCTGGAGAAACGCTTCTTGAAGGAGGTCGTCCATGTCGCGATTCGTGCCGAGCACGCGAAACAGGCTCGCGTGCACGCGATTCTTGTGACGGCGGAACAGCTCGCGCGTGGCGGCAGGCTCGCCGGTGAGACACCGGTCCACGAGCAGCACGTCATCGACATAGGCCGTAGCCACGGTCACTCTGCCTCTATCGTGCACCGAACCGGTGCCGCGGTTACACGCGCCGTTTTCGCTTGGACTTGCGCGGTTTTACGATCGCCGATGAGGGGATCAACGTATCGAGAGGCCCCGGGCATTCCTCGCGTAACCGGCAGTTACCGCATTCGCCGCCGGACCAGATCTTCTCGAACCGGGCCTGGATGTCGTCCAGGAGCTGGCCATCCTCGGTCACGATGCCGAGCTCGAAGTTGCGCCGGTGCTCGCCCTTGGCGCCGAGGCCGGCACCGGTCCAATTCGCGCTGCCGAGGTAGAGCAGGCTGCCGTCGACGATCACGGTCTTTAGATGGACGCGCGGACAGCGGCGCAGCTCCATGTGCTGGAGCAGTTGTGGGTGGTTCGCGATCTCCGCGCGAAACGGGCGCGATGGAATCTCGGCGTGGAGCAGGCGTAACTCGACACCGTTTCGCGACAGCTCGTCGAGTTGGGCGAGCACCGACACGTAGTCGCGGGTCTTTAGCGATCGCCGTTTGCCGGGACGGGCGCGGTGGTCTTCGACCATCAGCTCCTTCACGTTCGCGCTCGCGATCCAGACGCTGACCTTGGCCTCCAAAACCGCCGCGATCACGCGTTCGTAGTGCTCTCTGTCGACGAGCAATTCGATTTCGGAAACCAGTTTGCGCACGTGGTGTCTGTATGAATGAACCCGAAAACGGCAGCGCTGAACAAGCGCGGTGCCTGGGTTCTTACCGGAGGTCTATTCGATGCGTGCCCCGAAACTGGCGCGATGGGTGATCTGCGCCCTCGCCGTGACCGTTTGTTTGCCCGCTGTTGCCACCGCTCGCAAGTCGCTCGACGACTGCACGAGCTTCGAGCAAAAAGACAAAGGCGACGATGCGGTCGAGCTGAAGGTTTCGAACAGCTGCTCGATCCCGGTCGATTGCACGGTGCAGTGGAAGGTGATCTGCGCCCCACAATCGAAGAAGCGCCGGGCGGTCCACGCGGACCTCGCAAAGATCTCGATCAAGGAGAACGGCGCTGCGACGCAGGACGTATCTGCGAGCATTTGCGGCGACGACGCGTTCTCGATCGAGGGTATCTCGTGGAGCTGCGCTCCGAATAACGAGTAGTTAGCGGTTTTTAGATCGCCGCGCGTCCGTCTGCGTTGATACGGGTAAACCCGGACACACGTAGTATAAGGACGTTAGAAGTGATCGAACGCGAGGACATAGACGCGCTGCTCGTCGGAGCGCTGTACGGCGAGCTGGATGCTGCCGAGCAAGCGCGGTTGGATGAGCACCTCGTGTCGCACCCGGCGGACGCCTCCGCGCTGGACGAGCTGAAGGCTGTGCGTGGACGCGTGACGTCGAGCCGGATCTTCGAGGTCCAGGCCGAGCCGCCACAGCATGTCTCGGCGTTGCTCCTTCAAGAAGCGGCGCGGCGTGCTCCGGCGAAGCCGCGCGTGGTCGACGAACGCAGCGAAGGTTGGTTCGCGCGGTTCGTGAAGAGCTTCGTCGCGCATCCGGCGATGGCCGCGGCGGCAACGCTCGTGTTGGTCGTCGGTGTGGCGGGCACGATGTATCTGAAGAATGGTTCGCGGCCGACGGCAGCGGATCAGATGACGGCGTCGGCCCCGGCCGAGAAGGCGAGCGGCGCGGCGAACGGCGATAACGGTGCTGCGGGTTCGGCGATGGTCGCGATGGGTTCGAGTGCGAACGTCGCGGTCGAGCAAAAGGCCGAGCAGCTGAAGCTGAAGCAGGATTCGATGCAGGTCGCGCTCGATGAAGGTGGCGCGACCGGTCAAGCAGCGGTGAAAACGCCGGCGGCCGATCCGTCGCCTGCGAAAGCGGTCGCTGCGGCGCATCGGTCGCAGGATCTCGCGTTCGGCAACGACAACCGCAAGGGCGGCGATGGCGCTGCGGACAAGAAGGAAGTCGCCGTCGCGAAGAAGCCGGCGGCGTATGTCGAGGTGCAGGGCAATCGGCCCACGCCGAAGGATCTCGATCGCGCGGACAAGTTCGACGACGCCGAAGAGGTGGCGCAAGCACCGTCGCCGAAGCAGCAACGTCCGGTGCAACCGCAACCGGCCGCACCTGCCACGACCACGGCGACGATGGGAATGGCGGGTGGTGGTGCGCAGGCACCGACGGCCGCGCCGCCGCCGCCGCCTCCGCAAGAAGCCACGGTCACGAAGTCGACCAAAGAAGCGCAGCCGTCGGAGGTTGCGTGGGCGAAGGATCAGCACGCGCGTGTCACGGCGCTCGTCAAAGACGGCAAGTGCCAAGAAGCGGCGCCGATCGCGCGCGCGATTCGGAATCGCACGCCGGGCTACTTCAACTCGTACGTCGCCACGGATCGCGAGCTCAAGGGATGTATGCCGTACATCCAAGACACGGCGACGAATTCGCCGAAGGCCGCCGAAAAGCGCGCCGTCGACGCTCGCTAGGGACGGTCGCAACTACGTCAACTTGCGATCGCCAACTACTCGGAACGATTCGAGGTGGGGACGGTCGCAACTATGTCAACTTGCGATCGCCGACTACTCGGAACGATTCGAGGGTGGGGACGGTCGCAACTACGTCAACTTGCGATCGCCGAATGTCCGGTTTTCGGACAACCGGTTGACCTAGTTGCGACCGTCCCGTGCTCCAACAAGTTCGCGGTCATGGCGATCGCAAGTTGACGTAGTTGCGACCGTCCCTCACCAACGCCGTCGACTTTGTCGCCCACAGGATCAGCGGGCCGACATTCGCGCGATGCAGTCGTAGCGCCGCCGCCGTGGCCTTTGCCGAGTACACACCATCGAGCCGCGGCGCACCGTGGAACGCGAACGTGCGCATCGCCGCTTGGCTCGCCGGCGTCGGCTTGCCGTAACCGGGGCCGAGCTCCTTGCCGTCGATGATCAGGCGCCGGACCAGCGTCGCGTAGTCGATCGCTTTGGGGCCGCCGAGCTTTTCGATCCGCTTGAGCGAGCGCCACGCGAGCGCCGCCGTGCGTAGCCTCGAGGTCACCGGCCACGGCGTCACGCGCACCGCATGGACGAGTGGGAGCGGCCACGGCCACGCGCCGATCGCATGCGCGAGCGAGATGCCCGCGACGAGACCCGCACTCGTACACGTGCTGCCGATCGCGAGCACGATCCGCGCGGGCGGCGGCGCGAGGCCGGCACGGATCTGATCCGCGAGCTCGAACGCCGCGCCGATCGCACCGAACGTTCCGATCGGCGTCGCACCACCCGGCGGCATCACGAGCCCTTTGCGATCGCGCCGCGCGATCCACATACCCGCGAACGGCACTTCGATCACCGTGCGCAGCTTCACCAGCTCGCAGCCCGACGCCTGCAACGCGCCGTAGTTCTCGTCTTCCCACTCGCTATCGGCTTGCGGAAACACGATCGCGCCGGCATCGAGCCCGAGCGTGCGCGCATGCGTGACCGTCGCGATCGCGTGATTGCTCCCGGTCGCACCGATCGCCCAGATCCGCTCGTAGCCGCGATCGACCGCGTGGCCGAGCCACATCTCGAGCGTCCGGATCTTGTTCCCGCCGTACACCGGATTCGAGTCGCCCTCGCGCTTCACCCAGATCGGCCCGCCCGGAACCTCAAGCTTCTCGAGCGGCGTCGGCCACGTCCCCAACGCCACCCGCGGCACGCGCGCGAGCGCCGGGATGGCCTGGACCAACGCGTTCACACCCCAACCATACAGCTCGATCGCGGTGCCGGTACCCCGGGTGCGCCAACGCCGTCGCGGGCTTGGCGCGGCACGTTCCGCGCTCTTACAGCGGGCATGTTGGAAGCGTTTGCCATCACGATCGCAGGTCGCCGTGACAACAATGAAGATGCGGTCTGCATTCGCCCGGATCTCGGGCTGTTCGTCGTCGCCGACGGTATGGGCGGCTACGAGGGCGGTGAAGTCGCGAGCAGCCTCGCCGTCGACACGATCGAGACGCTCGTCCGCCGCACGCAAAACGATGCGGACGTGACGTGGCCGTACAAGCTCGATCCGTCGCGCTCGATCATCGAGAACGAGGTCCTCGTCGCCACGCGTCTGGCGAACGAGCAGATCATCGCGCGCCGTCATGGCGAGCTTCGCGAGATGGGCTCGACGGTCGTCGTGCTTCGCCTCGAGCAGGATCAAGCCGTGATCGGTCACGTCGGTGACTCGCGCCTGTATCGCCTGCGCGCGGGCTGTGTCACGCAGATGACGATCGATCACTCGCTCACGGCGCAGCTCGAAGCGAGCGGCATGAAGCCACCGCCGGACTGGCAGTGGCGTCACGTCGTCACGCGCGCGCTCGGCACGCCGACGGGTGAGCCGGAGGTCCAACGCGTCGACATCCTCGACGGTGACACCTACTTGCTCTGCAGCGACGGTCTTTCGGAGGTCTTGTCCGAAACGCAGTTGGCAACGCTCATGGCGTTGCCGGTAGAAGCTGCGTGTCGCGCGTTGGTGGCCGCTGCCTACGAGGCGGGCTCGCGCGACAACATCTCGGCCGTGGTGGTCAGGGCGCGCAGACCAGCGCCGTGACGTTCGGATCCGAGAACCGCGGCAGCGTCTCGGCCATCGTGCCGGGCAGCGCCGCGCAGTTGTTGTTCTGCGTCGCGGACTTCGAAACGCACATGCCGTGCGCGGTGTCGTCGGGGTTCGCGATGCAGAACGTGCCGGCCTTACCGGTTTGATCCGGGCAGGTCGTCGTGCAGGCTTCCGTGCAGAAGCCGGCCGGCGCACACGTGCCGTTCGCGAAGCTGCAGTCCGCGTTCGTCGTGCACTTGTCGCCGATGAACTTCGGCACCACGCCGTTGAGGAGCGGCAGGACCTTCGTGTCGTCGAGGCGGGCGAACGTGAAGCCTTCCGATTCCATCTTCGTCAGGATCTCGTCGAGGTGATCCGCCGTCGACTGGTGGATGTCGTGCATCAGGATGATGCCGCCGTTGTTCGCGCGAATCTGCGACATGATGAAACCGACCATGTCGTGGCGGAGCGAATCCGTGACGTACTGGAACGTCGCCGGCTTGCAGTAGCCGTTGCCCGCGGCGTAGCACCAGTCGGCGCTATCGATGTGCCAGCCGACGACCGTGTAACCGAGGCCTTCGACGTAATGCTTCGCCGCGCAGCTCGCGCTGCCGAACGGGAACCGCAGGTACTTCGCCGGCGAGCCCGCCGCCTTGATCAGCGTATCGGTCAGCATCACTTCGCTCGTCACCTTCGCCGTCGTCTGCTTCGCGAGGTCGATGTGATTCTGCGTGTGGTTGCCGAGCATGAAGTCCGGGTCGGTCGCGATCTGGTGCGCCAGGTTCTTCGCCGCGGTCGACGTGTAGCGCATGCCGTTGTTGAAGAACGTGGCCGGCGCGTGGTGCTTGTGGAGGATCTCGATCACCTTCGGCGTGGTCGCCGGGTTCGGCCCGTCGTCGAACGTCAGCACGACGTGCTTGTTGAACCCGTTGCGGTCCGGCACGCGCACGCCCGAGCAGTCATAGCCGTCGGCCTTGCCGTCCGAGTTCGCGTCTTCGTACGCCTGGTTCATCAGGTCGGCGTCCGAGCACTCCTCTTCGGAATCGCAGGACGACTCCGGCGTCATGCAGCCGGTGGTGGCGTGGATCAGGATCGCGAGGAGAGCGAGGCTGGACTTCATAACGTGAAGCGCCTTTCAGCAACCCCCGCGCCAACGTCCGATCGTCCGCTCGATGCCCACAGTCGTATGCAAACGACGGATCGCTCGATCGTCACCCATGGCTACTCCCCTGTACGGCAACTGCAGTTGCTTCCAGGGATTTGCACAACTTGTGCGTTATCGTCGGAATATGGGGTTCGGTGAATGCTCGGTTAGCGGTCCCGGCGGCGAGTCCGTCCGGCTCGATTCGTTCTGGGCGGAGCGGGATGCAGTGCTCGTGTTCGTCCGTCACTTCAACTGCGCCGGCTGTCGCGAGCACGTGCGCGAGCTGGTCCCGCGGCTGGCCGAGCTCGAACGGCTGGGCGTCACGACCGTGATCATCGGCAACGGATCGGTCGCCCAGTTGGAGGACTTCATCGCGGCCGAGAAGCTCGCAGGCCACCCGGTGAAGGTGATGACCGATCCGTCGCTCGCGGCGTATCAGAGCGCGTCACTGTCGCGATCGGTGATGGGCTCGATCGGGCCACGCGCGATCGGCAAGCTCGCGGTGTTGATGGCCCGCGGCTACGCGACCGGGCGCGCGTGCGGTGACCTCTACCAACAGGGCGGCACGATCTACGTGCAGCGCGGCGGCAAGATCGTGTTCGAGCATCACTCGCAACGCATCGGTGACAACGCGTCGATCGACGATGTCGTCCAGCTCGCACTCGCCGCGCGCGCCTCCGCCGTGGGCGTGACATGACGATCGCGTTCCACATCGCGAACGCACTCTCGCTGCTGTCGTACGCGGTGCGCGACATCCTGTGGCTGCGCCTGATCGCGATCCTCGGCGGCGGTATGTTGCTGTTGTCGTTCTTCCTGCAACCGCGTCCACCCACGGCCGCGATCGTCTGGCAGATGATCTTTCTCGTCATCAACATGGTGCGGATCCACCTGTTGATCCGCGAGCGTCGTCCCGTGCCGTTGGCAGCCGACGAACAGCACTTGGCGAACCTCGTGTTCCGCACGTTGCGGCCACGCGAGCTCGCGCGGCTGGTTCGAACGGGCCGTTTGGTCGATCACGCGCCGGGCGAACGGATCGTCACGCGTGGCGTGGAGCTCGAGGACCTGATGGTGATCGTGCGTGGCACCGCGCGCGTGATCGTGGAGAGCGGCGCGATCGAGATCGCGGACGGCACGTTCATCGGCGAGCTCGGCTTTCTGACGGGCAAGCCGCCAGGTGCGGATGTCGAAGCGGCCACGCCGTTGCGCGTGCTGCGCTGGCAGATTCCCGCGTTGCGCGCGTTTCTCGACGACAATCCCGAGCTTCGCTCGACGATGCAGCAAGTGCTCGGCAGCGATCTCGCGGCGAAGTTGCGCCGATAAAGCGAAACCGGCGGATGGCTTCTAACCATCGCGCCGGTTTCTGGTAGGTCGTGTCTCCACGGCCCCAAGAGATCGTCAGATTCGGACAGCTCTTCTCGGTTTGACCCACCTACGATGATCCCGGTCGATCGAATCCAATCAAACTTGTACGGGTCGTCGAACCTGCGCTCGATTGGTGTATCGCGAGACATCCTCTTCGTTCGTCTATGCAGAGGAGTTCGTTCGTAGGTGATTCGTCTTAGTACGTTTCCCTGATCCGTGCTGTTTCGTCCGATATCTGGCGATCTCTTCGAGCCGCCGATGATTGGTTATAAAGCATCACGCGTGCCGGCCGGATCGCGCGAATTGGGCGGGTTTGGGATGGATCTCGTGACGATGCGCCCGATCGCGGTGCTCGCGTGCGCAGATGCGCTCGATAACTCGTACCCGGGCCGATCTCTGATCATCGGTTTGCCGAGGGGCGTGAAGAAACCTGTTAGCGTTGCCTGCGAATGAAAGAGCGGGTGGTGACGCCGGCGCCCAAGGTGGCGGTTTCGACGACAGTCGCAAACGCGAAGAAACGTCTCGATCCCGACGTCGTGATGATGTCGTCGAACCTCACGAGGATGGAGCCGGTCATCGATTCGGATTCTCAGCCCCCCGATGCCGGTCGACTGATCTTTGACTCGAACAAACACGCATTTCTCGAAACGCTTCGGCTTGCTGTCACGCGTGCTGCAACGGATGAGCTCTCTGGAACGGGCTGGACCGCTGAACAATGTCCGTATATCGAGTACTGGTTTGGCTATTACGGATTTCGCAGTGCCGGCGAGATCGAACGTGCGGTTCGCAAGTACGCTCGCGTGTCCGAACCGACGAGTTGGGATTCTTACGTCGATGCCGCAACGGCTCGAGCTCGAGTCGCGGTCGCACGATGGACGCAGACGGCCGAGGTGGACGCGCCTGAAGTCGACGTCCCGTTGGCACTCGAGCAGATGACGCGGTTAGGCGTCGGCGAGTCGCTCGATTCCTCGACGCGGACGCGATTCGAAGCCGCGATGGGAACCGATCTTTCGGACGTTCGAGTTCATCGCGATGGCAGAGCTGCCGCGACCAGCTCACGTGAAGGAGCTCGTGCGTTTGCCGTTGGAAATCACGTCGCCTTCGGCGCAAATCAATACGCGCCCGGCACTCCCCACGGTGACGCTTTGCTCGCGCACGAGCTCGCGCATACGCAACAACAGAGCTCGGCCGGAGCAACGGCGGGCGGAAACCACGAGCACGAGGCTGATCGAGCAGCGACGAGTTGGCTCGCGCGACTGTGGGGTAAAACACGTGCTGCCCCGAGTAAGGTCAGCTCGTCGACAGGGCTGCAACTTCAGCGGTGTCCGCAAAAAACGATCGACAACGACAAGCCCCACGACTCGAGCCTCGGGGTCGAGGAAGACGACACGAATTCGGTCGCAGACCTCGTTTCCGAACCACACATGGCGTTACACGGCCCGAAGGACCAGAAGTTCTACTTCGCAGTCGTCGGGCAGAAGTTTCGTTTTCATATCGAGCCGAAAGCGAAACAGCGAGTCATTTCGACGGGGACGTTTTGGTACTCGAAGCTCGACAAAGACGGAAAGACAACCGAACAGGTGGTTTCGGACGACCATAAAGTCAAGTTCGACTCCGCGGGTACGTGGGTCATCGTTGCCGGCGGTCATCTCGACGGAAATAGGAAGAGCGGCTACCTGATTCATCGCACGGTCGTTGTAGAAGAAGCTGCGACCGCTGCGCAGAAGGCTACGCAGATATCCGAACCAGCAACCGGGCCGAGCCAACCAACGGTCACGTCAGATCCAAAGATCGACAGGCTGTATACGAAGGCACGCGTTGGCGCAGGGATCGACGTGTTGTTTGAAGAGAAGTTTGGCGCGACACGATCACAGCGCAGCAAAGGGCCCTATCTCTCGACGACGTCTGCGAACCCGGTCAGCACGGAACGGCAGGAGGTCACGTTCAAGGTCGAACATATGCCCGCTAACGCCGCTCGGTTCGAGTGGAGTCGTTACCACGAGCGAGTGAGAAACGACGGCGAGACGGTTTCCGAGTCAAAGGAACTCGGCTCCACCACGGGGCAGAGCAAAACGACGACCGTGAACGATCCTGAAGGTATCTACCAATACATCTGCGTGATTTACGACAAGGATGGACGAGAGCTCGGACGCGCTTCGTACGACTTGAGCGTCTTGGGCGATAAAAGGCTGGAAAACGCAAAAGATTGGCTCTCGTTCTCGAGTGAAGCGAAGGCGAAGATCGACGAGCTCGACAGTCTAAAAATTGTCCCCGGAGCGTTCGTCAATAAAGCAACTGCAGACACGCTTCCACTCGTCATTGTCGTCGGAAAAAAGGGAAACAAATGGGTGCTGTTGGATCTGACTCCAGAGATCGGTGATGACGAGGATCCGGATGTTCACGATTACGATGACGAAGATCTGGACGAGGTACTCGCTGATTTCAAGAACTCTGCCGCGAAGCGATATCCGAGTGGATCACTACATCTGATGACGTCGGTCCTTCCGTCACGGAAGGCCCCGACGCGACGCAGCGACATGACGTTCGATGGCGGCCACACGCCCTGGTATCGCTCGGCGATCAACTACGTGGCGAAGAGTCCGAAGGTCCTGATGCTTGCAGGTGTGGCGGCCGCGCTCTTCGATGCGGAGCCGTTGGCCATGCGCTTTTTCGCAGCGGCGGCGGGCGTTGGCGCGTTTACGAGCGCGGCGAACATCGTCGATCGCGCGGTATCGGGAAAGAAGGATGCGTTCGGTTATTTCATCGACATCGCCGGTCTGGCCGCATCCGCTATCGGACTTGCGGGCATGAAGAACGCGATGGCAGCGGCGCGCGGTGAGCTGCTCACCGAGGCTGCGATCAGCTCTGGCAAACAGACGTTCGTGCGGTGGACGGAATCGGCACTCGGCCACACGATGACGGTTGTCATCACGGCGAAATCGATCATCCAGATCTCGAAGATCGCGAATTCACACCTCCCCGAAGACGAGAAGCTCGAACAGATTTCTGATCTCCTCGAGGAGCTCGTCGAGCAGGCAGGGATCCTGTACATCGGCAGCAAGGGCCACTCGATGCCCGCCAAGCTCGCACAGCGAGCGAGCAAGTTGGCGCCTGTCGAGCAGAGTGTGCTGGCGGCGATGGAGCCCAAGACGCTCGAAGCCGTCGCGAAGCTACCCGACGAAAATATTCAGCCGGTCGTCGCGCTCGCACTCGAGAAGCCCAAAGAAGTCGTCGCGGCGCTCGAATCGCCGGAGGTCAAGTCGGTCGCGGATCTCGAGGCGAAGGTGAACCCGACGAAACCGGAAGAGCCCGTGCACGATCAGCCGCCGGCACCCAACGATCAGACGACCGAGGAACCAGCCGCACCGAAGCAAGCCGAAGACAAGGCTCCTGAGCCCGAAGCAAAGAAACCCGTCGAGGAACCAACGGTACAACCGCCGGTCACCACACCGACCGAGCCCACGACAACGCAACCACCTGTCGACCACGTCTCGGGGATGACGCGGGAAAACTTCATTGCTGCCTACAAGCGCCGGCGCCCGCGCACGAAGTTTACAGATGACGATCTTGGCAGGATCTACGACGAGGGTAACTACTTCATCAACGGCAAGACCGGACTCCTCAACAAGACGAAGACGAAGTATCCGAAGCCGGCCAAGAACGAAGACTACGTTCGCGATTCGCACGGTGATCCGGTCAAGCGCAAGATCGAGCTTCCACCTGATCTACGGGCACGTGCAGAGGCAGAAGCTGCGCAACGGAAACAGTATCTCGAAGACGCGAAACAGGCGCGCGAAACAGATGCGGACGAGAACGAGGCGATGCATAAGGCCCGCCTCGCGAGTCAAAAACTCGGCGAGGATGCAGCGCTCGAATTCGGTAACCAACAGGGGCTCGGCATCGGTAGGAAACAGTTCAAAGGAAAGGGTGCACGTGATTTCGACGTCACCTACGAGAAAGAGGGTGACGACCCAGATGCCACCATTCTCGAGGCAAAAGGCGGAGGCTCCGGACTAGGCGAGCGATGGAACGCTGACAAGTCAGCTCGCGTGAAGCAGGGGACACGCGAGTACGTGGAAGCCGTGATCAGCGACATCGAGAAGTATGGCGATCAAGAGCGCGCGTTGCGCCTGAGGACGGCGCTCGAAAGTCGCAAGCTCCGCTATTACTTGGTCACGCAACCGTTCACTGCCGCGAACGAGCTTGGCGCGATCTCGGTGATGGAGTTCAAGATCTATGACTAGAACCGTGGCTCGTCCCGGGTTAGGTGCGAAGTTCGACTCGCGCCGCGACTTCTTTCCAACGCACATCCAAGAGACGCGAAAAGCGGCGCTGAAGCGCCCGCTGACGCCGATGATGCTGCACGGATTGATCGCACGTTCTCGTACTCTACTCGGTGACGCATCGTGGTTCGCGCCCACGAGTGAGCTCATGCGTGATCTCGTCGAGCTCCAAGGTCAGGCAGCGCTAGGTGCAGCGCTCGTGGCCCGCGCGTTACCGGGACAAGTCGTCGAGGTGACCGTCGCACGTGAGACCCTACAGGTCACGCGCGAAGGCGGGGTCGTGATCGGCTCGATCGTCGAGTATGCGGATGCGTGGGCAGCAGCCGTGGTGGCGCGGGACACCCTCACCGAGCGCGGTCTTCGCGAGGTGTCCTTAACGTTGCTGGCTAACTCGAAGGCGGTTACCGACCTCTATCAGGTGGAGCTGCGCGATGCGCTCCAGTGCGTGGTCAGCGATCCGCCGCGTTGCCTCGCATCGGTAGGACGAGGTCGAGACTTGTTAAAGCAGGCGACGATCGCCAAGAAGCCGCTGCTGGTGATCGATGGCGCGTTGTTCGATGCGATCGAAGCGCTTGCGAGCAATGCCACGACCGCATTCGAAGACCACTTGTACGAGTCGCTGAAAGCACACGCGAAGTTTTGGGGATCGAAAGCTGAGGCCATCGGTCCGTATGGTTGGGTGGCGATGCGCCAACTCGCGCTGACTTGTATCGCGCGCGACCGTGGAATCGAAATCGCGATCGAGTCCGAGTATCTTCCGCGTGCACTGATAGAACAAACGTGTTCGAATGAGCCGCGGCTGTATGAGTGAGCTAGGAGAAATAAATCGGCGCCTCGCGCTCATCGCGGGCGAGGCGTTTTGTCGGACGGTGCTCGAGCCGGACGGATACACGCAGATCGAGCTCGCGCGCGTTCCGTTTGCGAGCTTCGACTTTGTCTACGAGCGCGACGGCGACGTCGTGGTTGTCGATACCGTCGTGGGCGATCAGGAGCTCGACGGCCTGAACGAGTTTGCGGCGGGCAGCACCGGCTATGTCGAGCTAATTGTCGACGCAATGCGCGCGAACGCGGCCGACGTCGCCGGCCGAATCGGTGGTGCGTTTGCGGCTGGTCGTCTGCGGTACTACGAAGTCCGGCAGCTGTTCGATGATAACGACGAGCTCGGCGAAACCGAAGCTCGCGAATTCGCGCTTTAATCCGTCTCGTCGTCGGAAACAAGCCCATGCTTCTTCGCGAGCGTGCGAAGGTGCTTGCGATCGATGCCGGACTCGCGCGAGGCGGCTGAGAGATTTCCGTCGGTGCGTGCGAGGACATCTGCGAGATACCTGCGCTCGAGATCGTGCAGCACGGCGGCCTTCGCTTCGGCGTACGGAAGATCGCTACGGACGGCGAGGCCGATGTCGTTCGCGGGAGCGCCTTCGACGCGAATCGAGAGATCCGCGAAAGAGGATGCGCCGGGTGACAACGCGATCGCGCGATCGATCACGTTGCGAAGCTCGCGGACGTTGCCGGGCCAACCGTGGGCAGTGAGGCGATCGAGGTTCGCGCCGGTGATCGGTGAATCGGCGAAGCCGCGGCGACGAAGGAGCTCCTTGAGTAACACCGGTAGATCTTCGCGGCGCGTGCGAAGCGGTGGCAGGGCGACGCGAACGACGGCGAGTCGATAGAGCAGGTCCGGACGGAAGCGGCCGGCGGCGACTTCGGCATCGAGATCGTCGCGCGAGGCCGCGATCACGCGAACGTCGACGGGCTTTTCTTGATCGCCGCCGAGGGGACGGACGATGCGTTCTTCCAACACGCGCAATAGACGGGCTTGGGCGGTCGGTGTGATCCGGCCGAGCTCGTCGAGGAACAGCGTGCCGCCGTGGGCGCGAACGATCATGCCGGCGCGAGCCTGCGCGGCTCCGGTGAACGCACCGCGGACGTGGCCGAACAATTCGCTCTCGAGAAGGCCCTCGGGAAGGGCACCGCAATCGACGGCAACGAACGGGCCCTTGCGGCGATCGCTCGCATCGTGAACGGCGCGTGCGACGAGCTCCTTACCGGTGCCGGTCTCGCCTTCGACCAGCAAGGTGGCATCCGATGCGGCGACGCGTTCGAGGACCGCGAACACTTCGCGCATCGCGAGCGATTCGCCGACCAGCTCGCCGAACTTGCGCGCCTGGCTCGGCGGGAGATCGATCGGCTGGGCCTCGGCCTCGATGCGAAGTGCGGATCGCCCGACCAGCAGCGTGGATCCGGCCGGGATCGTGACCTCGGCGATTTTCGATCCCTCGTAGAACGTGCCGTTTGTCGAACCGAGATCGCGGACGACGAAGCGCGAGCCCGATGCGCGAATCGCGACGTGATTCGCGGACACCCGATCGTCGGAGAGCGTGAGTGCACACGAGGCATCGGTGCCGATCGCGATATCTGACTCGGTCAGGCGTGCCGCGCGCCCGCGATCGGGCCCATCGATCACGACGATCTGGCAGCGAATGCGGCCGGTGCCGCCATCGAGGATGTCGCTATAGACGGTCGCCGCGCGTGCCACGTGCTCCCCATGATAATGGGGACGGTATCCAATTCGTCAAAGTAGACGAGCTAAGTGCCCGGATTCCGCCGCGCGAAGACGTCTACTTTGACAACTTGGATACCGTCCCCACCCACGTACCGAAGTCCGCTGCACTAACGGGCCTTCTTCGCCGACGCGCCTCCGCGATCGCTTCGGTCATCTCGACCAACGAGAAGTAGCGGTCCGTCGACGAAAATGCCAGCGCGTGCGTTGTGATGCGCTCGAGGTCATCCGCCAAGTCGAGCTTTGCGCCGGCGCGAATCTCATCCAATAAGGCCCATGGCGATTCAGCCAGAAACGGTCGTGTTCCTGAAACCAGCTCCACCAACGTGACTGCGAGCCCGAATTGATCGGCCGCTGCCGTCACCGCTTCTCCCGCGAGCTGCTCGGGCGCCATGTACGCGTAGCGACCCTTGCGCGTGCCCGCACCCGTGCGATCCGCGAGCGCCGTGGCCTTCACGATCCCGAAGTCGCCGAGCTTCACGTCACCACTCGTCGACACCAGCGTGTTCGCCGGCCCGACATCGCGATGCACGAGCCCGAGCGGCAAGCCGCGTTCGTCGCGCGCCGCGTGCAGATGCGCGAGCCCGAGCGCCAATTCATTCACGACGTAGAGCGCGAGCGCTTCGTCGATCGGGCCATCGAGATGACTCGCGAGATCGCGCCCATCCATGTACTCGAGCACCGCGTAGTAGTTGCCATCGTGCACGCCGAGCCCGAGCACGCTGACGAGATTGCGATGATGCAACTTGCCGCCGAGCGTGGCTTCGTTGATCAACGCGCGCTCGAGATCGTGATCGCCGACGAGCTCCGGTGCGAGCGTCTTGATCGCGACCTTGCGCTGGAAGCCACTCGCCCCGTGCGCGATCGCGAGGTGCACCTCGGCCATGCCACCTCGGCCGAGCTTGCGCACGAGCTCGTACGGCCCGATCGATCTCACTCGACTCCCGGATCCATCTGCAACGCCTCGACGATCTCGCCGAGCGCGACCGCGACAAACCAGCGATCGGGCTCACCGCGGTACAGCGTCACCTGACACACACCGTTCGCGTACGGCACGATCTGATCGCGACGATCGCCATCCCACCACGCGGTCGGCGCGAGCGGCGCGAGCTTCTGCGCGAGCTGGGCCCAGGTCTGATCGAAGTCGTACCCCGACCCGAACATCCACCGCGGACCGCGCTCGTGCGGGATCGCTGTGAGTCGATCTCCGAACATGCCTTCGACGATCACGAGATCGCGCGCTACCGAGACCGTCGCCACACCGTGATCGCCAAGACGGAACGGACCGTTGCCGAGGAGAGCGCGGACGGCATCGGCACCTCGGAGCTCGAGACGTTGCTTGCCGATAGTTGCTGCGCGCGCCACGTGCCATCGAGCATACCCGAGCGCACCAGCACACGGATCGCTGCGAGAACGCTGCGTTCTACGCGCTCGATCTGCGCGACATCACAGGCGTCCGCTCGATCGATGTCCACTGCCAATGGAAGAGGAGCGCTTCGGATCCGTGTCGCATCGCAATAGTCAGTTTCCGACGAGAAATTCACCGGCCTTCGCGCTGCAGTGTGAGAGCTGCATGAAACCGATCGCGTTATTGACGATAGCGGCGTGCAGTCATGCGGATCCGAAACCGGAGCCTGCGCCTCCACCGAAACCACCGATCCGCGATGCCGTCGGCGATCGCGATCTGCGCGCGATGATCGCGGAGGTCGCCTCGAAGAAGGCGTGCGACATGATCGAAAATCAATTTCGCCCGCTGCGCGATAAGGAGCGGCCCGACATCGCGAACGGCGTGTTGTGGATTCGCACGTGCAAGCTCGTCAACAGCGATACGAAGGTGTCGCTCGAGCTGACCGGCAGCGGTTGGACGTGGGCCGATCAGGACAAGAAGCTCGCCGGCGGCAAGTTCGGCGTGCACGAATACGTGAAGTTCGACGTCACGGCGAAGCTCCATGGCGCGATGGACGTTGGCTACGATCGGAGCTCGCACGTCGCGTCGATGTGGTTCACGCCGGATCAGACTCCGGACGTGTCGCTGACGCCGATCGGCAACGTGCAGGTCGATCGCGAGAGCCTGTGGGCGCGCGTGCTCGGCGGCTTGGGCACGGTCACCGGCAACAATCCCGACAAGAAGGGAACGAAGCAGGCCGGTCGCGAAGGCACGAACCAGATGCGCACGCAGCTCGGCGATGGGATGAGCCTGACCGTCGATCTATGTACGGGCCTACCGCGAATCGTGTTGGGCCGACCGCCGAAAGGTCAGATGGGCGCTGCGGATGCCGGCGAATCGGGCGCGGTGCCGATCGAGATGCATCCCGGCGGCTTGATGGTGCTCGCACCGCAACTCGCGCCCGATGGGATGTCGGTGAAGGTCGATACGAACGGGCCGGTGCGCGTCGGGCTCGCGTGTCAAAAGGATGCCGAAGCGGTCGCCGATGCGTTCGTCCACGATCGCCCGGTCGAGCCGCGCTTGATCAGCGATCAGCTCGTCGCCGCGACGACGACCCTGAAGGTCAAAGCGCAGCGCTGTCCGGTGACCGTGGTCGCGCAATCGACCGCGCCCGTGAACGTCACGTTCGATGTGGCGCGGCCTGCGACAGAGATCGCGACCAGCGTCGGCGGTCCGATGATCAATTGTAAGAAGGGCTAGCCCACGCCGAACGGAGCCCGCCAGCGCGCATGCGCGGACCAGCGTAGTGAGGCGTGGGCGGAAGAAGATGGCTAGTGGCTGACGCCAGAGTCAGCGCCGAATGGCGACAGCCGCTAGTGCTTGTGGCCACTGTGGTCGTGGCCGGCATGGCCTTCGGGGACGTAGTCCGCCGGCGCCGCGCCACCATCACCGAACAGGAACGCTTCGCATTGTTCCTTCAGGACCTCGTGGGCTTTTTTCGTCGTGAGATCGAGGCGGTACTCGTTCACCAGGCGCTTGGAATGCTCGATCCACTCCTGCCAGGCCTTCTGGGAAATCGAGTCATAGATGCGCTGGCCGAGCGCGTCTTGAAACGGCTTGAAAGCCAGGCCGGGTAGCTCCTCGTGGAGCTTCACGCATTGGACGGTTCGCGACATGTCCGGCGGATAGGAGCACATAGCGAACGGCCGGGCAACCCACGGCAACGGGGCTGGGTCCAAGCCCTGATAGCGTGCTATCACCAGGAGAACCACAAGGTTAGATATGGACCAATCGATCTGGGATCTGATGAGCCATGGCGGCTACGCGATGTGGGTGGTCCTCGCGTTCTCCGTCATCGCGCTCGCCGTCGCGATCGAACGCGCGATCGCCCAATGGAGCTTCGTCACGCGCGCCCGCCAACTCGGTGACACCGTCACGCGCTGCCTCTCGCGTGGCGCGTACGAAGAAGGTCGGTCGGCGTGCGAGCGCTCGCCGAGCCCGATCGCGGACGTGTTCCTCGTCGGCTACGAACGCGCGAAGAATTCCAAGCCCGAGCGCGTGGTCACCGCCACGCATCGCGAGCGCATGCGCGTGAACGGCGAGCTTCGCACGCGGTTGTGGATGCTCGGAACGATCGGTGCCACGGCGCCGTTCGTCGGCCTGTTCGGCACGGTCGCCGGCATCATCACGGGCCTCGGTGGCTTCCACAAAGGTCAGCAAGTCAGCTTCTCGGACGTCGCGGGTCCGGTGTCCGAAGCGTTGATCGTGACGGCGGTCGGTATTCTCGTCGCCGTCGAAGCGGTCATCTTGTTCAACTACTTCAGCCAACGCGCGAACCGAATCGGCACGGAGATGAAGCTCCTGACCGACGAGTTCCTCGAGCTCCTGCTCGACGCGCCGGTCGAATCCCAACCCAACAAGACCGAAAAGAAAGACAAAGATGGCGGGCGGGAAGCTGCCTGATACGTCCGGCGACGACGCCGAGGACGGTAATGATGGGATCTTCGCCGAGATCAACATCACGCCGCTGACGGACGTGTTCCTCGTGATGGTCGTGATCTTCATGGTCACGGCGCTCGCGGAAGTCGAACAGACCCGTAAGCAGGTCGCCCAGGACAAGAAGGACGCCGAACAGTCGGAGACCGAGAAGAAGTCCGGTCTCAAGGTGAACCTGCCGTCGGGTAAAGCGCAGGACATCGATTCGACGAAGGCGTCGCTCGTGCTCACGATCCCGCCGCAGGGCGATGTCGATATCGGCGGAAAGATCGTTCCGGACGCACAAGTCGATCAGGTGTTCGCGGCGGCGTTCGCGCGGGACAAGAACACGCAGGTGATTCTCAAGGCCGATAAGTCGGTCGCGCACGGTAAAGTCGTCAACATCATGGAACGTGCGAAGAACGCAGGGTTGACGCGGCTCGCGATCGGTACGTCGGGCGGCTGAGTGCGATCACTCTTATTGGTGATGTTGCTGGCCTGTGGAAACAAGCCGGCAGAGACGAAGAGCGATCCGGTCCAAGCGCCGGTCGTCGTCGTGACGAAGTCGGACAAGCCGGACCCGTGGGCTGGATTGGCGGTGCCCGTGAAGGCGGCGCCGGTTCCGGGCGCGGTGCTGACGCTGACCGAGAAGATGGAGCTCGCGAACCAGGTCTGTCCGGCGGTGACCGGGCCGTTCTTCTTTACGCTTACGAAGGCGGGACACACCGCGCATATCTTGGGGACGCGGCACATCAGTGTCGGGCTCGCGAAGTTCCCGCCGGTCGTCGGGGACACGCTCGATCATGCATCGCAGATCGTGTTCGAGATCTCGCCGGACGACACGTCGAATGGCGTGCACAAGAAAGAGAAGCTGAAGCAGCTGCTCGGGGATGCGGACTGGCATCACTACGAGGAGCTCGTCGGGCCGGACACCGCGGCTGGGCTCGAAGTCGGCGAGCCGGATGTCGCGGCGATCTCGATGCTCGTGCTGTACGAAGACATCACGAACACGCTCGAGAGTCAGTTGCAGAAGCGGGCGCGCGAGCATGGCATCCAGATGACCGGGCTCGAGACGAGTGCGTTTCAAGACGGCGTGCTGTCGAAGCTGCTCGATGTCCGTATGCTGAAGGCGACGATCGAATCCACGAAAGATCGCGCGGAGCTACAGAAGCAGTCCGGCGATGATCTGCGCGAGTACTGCGCGGGCACGGATGATTCGCCGGGCATGGATGCGGACGATCGCGCGAAGATGATCAAGGCCGGTTACACGGAGGCCGAGCTCGACTCGTACGACGACATCCTCGTCTACAAGCGCAATGCGGACTGGATCCCGAAGCTCGACAAGATCTTCTTGGCGAAGGACAACGTGTTCGTGGCGGTCGGTGCGGATCACTTGATCGGGCCGCGCGGCGTGATCGAGCTGATGAAGAAGCAGGGTTGGGAAGCAACCCGCATCTCGAAGTAGGCGCGAGCTTCGGGTTGGTATCGCGCGTGCAGTGCGCTGCACGTCATGCGTGTTCAATTCGATCGCGGAACGTTGGTAATTCAGGGCGTCGAACGCGAGCTCCTCGACGGAGCCGTGTGGGATCCAGAGATGCGAGCACACCGGTTGCCGGCGTCGCGCTTGTCCGGTTTGCGCGTCCGACTCTCGGACAAAGGCGTCCGAATGCCGGACATATCGGACAGCATCGTCCAGCTCGCGCCGCCGAGATCTCCACCCGACTTGCGGTGGTATCAGCGCGCGGCGTTGGATGCGTGGAGTGCCACGAAGCGCGGCGTGATCGCGTTGCCCACGGGGAGCGGGAAGACGATCGTGGCGATCGGCGCGATCGCGCAGCTCGCGGTGGCCACGTTGATCGTCGTGCCCACGCGCGTGTTGGTCGATCAGTGGGCGCGTGCGTTGGCGGAGGTGTTCGCCGGGCCGATCGGTCGGCTCGGGGATGGCGAGAAGCGAATCGAGGCGATCACCGTGGCTACGTATGCGAGTGCGCTCGCGTGGGCGCCGCAGATCGGAGATCAGTTTGGCCTGATCGTCGTCGACGAAGCGCATCACGTGGGTGGTTGGTTGCCGGTGGATCTGTTCGACATGCTCGTCGCGGATGCGCGGCTCGGCCTCACGGCCACACCGGATGGTGAGGGCTGGCAGGAGGTTGTCGGGCCGGTCGTGTATTCGTTGGGTGTCGCGGATCTCGTGGGCACGGCGTTGGCGGAGCTCGAGATCGAGACCGTGCCGATCGAGCTTTCGGTGGCCGAGCGAGCCGCCTATCGCACGACACGCGGGCACTTCAACGAGGCGTATCGGCGATTTCGGCGAGAGTTTCCGCGGGGAGGTTGGCGGACGTTCATCAACAAATCGTCGGCCACGCCGGAGGGGCGCGCGGCGGTCGGTGCGTGGCGCGCGTCGCGGGCGTTGTTGGCGTATCCGCAGGCGAAGCGCGAGGCCGTGCATCGGATCGTCGCGAAGCATGCCGGCGAGCGCATGTTGATCTTCACGCAGGACAACGCCACGGCGTATGCGATCGCGCGCGAGCTGCTGGTGCCGCCGATCACGTGCGACATCAAGAAGGCGGAGCGCGCGAGGATGTTGGCGCGGTTTCGTGCGGGCACGTCGCCGGTGTTGGTGTCGGCGCAAGTGCTGGATGAAGGCTTCGACGTGCCGGAAGCGGATATCGCGATCATCGTCGGTGGCACGGGAAGCCCTCGCAGGTACGTCCAGCGGATCGGTCGCGTGTTGCGGCCGCGTGCGGGCAAATGCGCGCGGGTCTACGAGCTCGCTACGCAGGAACGCGCGGAGCTCCAGACGATCGAGCGGCGCCGGCAGGAGATGGTGTCGTGATCGCGGCCGGGATGATTCGCCGGCCTGCGAGAGAGCGGCTGTCGCTGATCGGTAGTGATGACTTCGACTGGATCTCCGAGGCGATCGACGTGATCGAGCGCAACACGGGCCGACCATGGCGGATGGCGAACGAGCTCCTCGATGCGATGCCGGTATCGCGACGGCGGATGAACGCGGTGCGAAATGCATTAGCGCGGTTGATGGGTGCGGCGAAGGACCTGGCACCGCTGGCGGCGCGCACGCGCGAGCTCGTGCTCGGGGCACCGGTGCTGGATCACCACGGGCGAACGTCGCGTCTCGAGGCGGCCGGCGCCGAGCTCGGCCTCGATGCGAGCGAAGTCCCGGCGCTGTTGTTCTGTGACATGCGAGGTGAGCGCACGATCGGATTGCCGCATGGTCGGCCGATCGAAGTCGAGGTGGCGGCGTTCGCGAACATCGCGCTGTTACAGAAGGCGCTGCGTTACGCGAATCGCGTCACGATCCACACGTGGGATGACGACGGCACGCTCCATCGCGCGGCGGTCACCCGAGGGCTCCTCGTAAAGCTGTCGCGCCCGGCGAACGACGAGGTGCCATCGATCGCGGCACCGACGCGGCTCGACATCCTCGGGCCGCTCAGCTTGTTCCATCACACGTCGGTGTACGGGCGGTTGTTGGGCGAGCTCGTACCGCTGATCTCGGGCTCGCAACAATGGGCGCTCGCGATCGAGCAACGCAGCGTCACGTTGGAGGTCGAATCACCGGTGTTGTTGCCTCGCGCGACCACGGACCATCGCTCGCTCGCGCGTCCGACCAAGCTCGCCCGGCAGCTCGAGGCGGTGGCGCGTGATCGGCGCGAGTCCGTCAGCGTGATCGTCGGGCCGCCGCCGCTCGTCGCGGATTCGGTGATCGCGTGTCCGGATCTCGCGCTCGATGTTAACGGGCAGCGTTGGTACATCGAGCTCGTCGGGTACTGGACCCGATCGTTCCTCGAGCAAAAGCTCGCCGGCTACGAAGCGGCGGGTGCGCGGCACGTCCTTTTGTGCGTGGACACGTCGCGGATGGTTTCGGCCGAGCTCGAGCTCGCGGAAATGCCGGCCGGACACATCGTCCAATACGCGCGCACGGTCCACGCAGACGCGATCTACAACCAGGTGGTGCGGTGATGGGTGGTGAGCTCTTGACGATCGATGGCCGCAGCTTCTCGACGGTGGATGGCCTGTTCGACACCTTGAATCGCGTCGTCCTACCGAGGTGGCAACCCGAGAAACCGGCGGACTTGCGCGAGCTCGAACGGCTGCTCGGCTCGGGGCACGGGCGGCATCCCGGTGACGTGATCTTGCGGTGGCGCAACTCGGAGCTATCGCGAGCGCAGCTCGGCTACGCGGAGATGGTGCGATATCTCGAGGCGCGGCTCGCGGTCTGTCCGCCGCATCACGTCGATCACATTCACGAAGAGCTCGCGCTCGCGCGGCGCGGTGACGGGCTCACGATGTTCGAAGAGATCGTCGCGATGTTCGAGCGGCAGGGCGATGGCTTCGATACGCCGGAGACCTGGATCTATCTCGAGCTCTGCTGACTACGAGATCGCTTGCGCGATCTGCATCTCGGCGGCGATCGCGAGCGCGGCTTGTCCGCTGTTCGAATCGGGGTTGACCACGCGCAGGCTCGCGAACGGCCGCAGCGCGAACGGCTGGAACATCCAACGCCAGCGCTCGCGGTCGCCTTCGAACGCCACGACATCGAGATGATTCGCCGGTGGGTGCCACTCGAAGCCGTTCGAGCCGGAGTTGATCTCCAGGCGGCGGACGTTCGGAAGCTTCAGATCGCGCACGCGCCAGATCTCGGTGTATGCGGTCGCGCCGATGTTCTCGACGGAGATTTCTTCGAGCAGCGTATTTCCGTTTGCCGCCGCTTGGATCACGTCGATCGCGAGCGGCGCCTGATTCCACGCGAGCTCGAGCTCGAGGCGCCGCGCACGCAGGCCTGCAAATGCCGCGACGGTCTTCTCGTCGTGAACCGCGTAGTAGAGCGAGATACCAAACGTCTCGTACGTCCGGCCGCCGGGCTCGATCAGCTCGAGACGGCCACGCTCGATCGTGCGGAGCGAGGTCATGGTCTTGGTGATTCGCGGGACCGAGCGCGCATGTTCGATCGTCGCCATCACCGGCTCGTCGAGCACGGCCGCGCGATGCTTCGGCGAATGCAGCGAGCCGACCCGGCGCGGGAAGCCGCGCGCGAACGTGATCAAGCCGTAGCCGTTCAACGGGATCGCGAGCTCGGTCGGCAGCATCTCGACGCCGCGACTCTGCTCGCCGGTGACGAGCACGCCGGCCAGCGGCCCGAGCCAGTCCTTGCCGTGCTTGCGCAGAAGGGCGAGCTCGCGCTTCTCGGTTGCCGGCGTCGCATTGCCAGCGGCGCGCAACAACTGGAGTTGGATGAACTCGCCGCGCGGATCGCCCGTGCCCATCAGGAAGTCGGCGTAGATCTCGCGCGGCTCGTTCGACGCCGGATCTGCATAGATCGCGGCGAGTAGGGCAGGGCCATTCTTCGACGGCGCTTCGATCACGACCTGATCGAGCTCCTCGAGCTGTGCGGGCGTCAGCACCGTATGCTTGGCGAGCCGCTTCGCGATGTTCGTCATCCGCGAGCTGACTTGCGCGGTCGCGTCGAACGGTTGCACCGCCTGGAGCGGCGCGATGCACGTGGGATCGCCGTGGGTCTCGACGACATCCAACAAGCGGCGCCACAACTTCGCGCTCGTGTGCGGCAGCGTCGGAAAGTCGCGCAGTAGTGCGAGGCCGAGCCGGGCGATTCGCGGATCCGCTGGCAGCTCGGCGATCAATTCCACCACCGGCCAACTGCCGCGCGCGGTTCGCACGACGCGATCGATCAGCACGACCAGCGAGGCGATCGAACCACCGGATTTCGATGCGCCGAGCGCCATGAGGACGGCCTCGACGAGCGCGGTCGGCTTCAGCTTCTCGAATGGCGCGAGCACGGCCGGATCCGGCTTGCCGCCGAGCGTGATCACGAGATCCGATAGCTTCGGATCGCGCGTCTCGCGCCAGCGTTCGAGCACCGCTTCCAACTGCATGTCGAGGACAGCTTACAGTCGACGGCGTGGACGCGCTTGTCCGACGGATCTCGGACAAACCTGGACGAACGCCGGACAACGGCCCACGCGATGTTCGGGAGTTGGCGCGGCACACGAAATGCTCTGTTGCTCCCGCATGGCGATCGGTAGTGTTGACGACGACGTGACGCGCGAACAGTTTGACGAGCTCTGGCGATTGATCGCGACGGGCTTCGCAGATGTGAAGGTCGCACTCGGCAATCTCGATGGTCGTGTGTCGGGGCTCGACTATCGTGTTGGTGCTCTCGAGGGGCGCGTCGGCGCTCTGGAGGGGCGCGTCGGCGCTTTGGAAGCCAACACGCACGTGATGGCAGCCGCAATGCTCACGCGGGACGAGTTCCATACTCACGCCGCGGCGATGGTTACGCGTGCGGAGCACCAAGCGGAGTCGGGCTTGATGCTTACTCGCGACGAATTCCGTGTCGAGCTCGCGCAATCGATCCGCGGGCTCGAGGAACGTCTGCGTGCCGACTTTTACGCGGCGCGCGGCTGACGCCCTCGCGAATTCGCGGACTTCCAGCCCGACGAACCTTTCGAGAACGAAGGCCGATAAGAGGCTCGTGAAACGAATCGAGATCGCGTCGCCGGAGGCGCTCGATGCCTTCCGCAAGCAGCCCAAGAACGACCGGATCAAGTGCGAGCTGCACTTCGCACCGAACGTTCCTCTGCCGGACAAGATCTGCCCGCGCTGCGATGGCGAGATTCAAGTCCGTCGCGATTCGGATGGCAAGCGCTACACCTACGACCACTGGTGTCCATCGTGTCACTGGCTCGCGAGCGTCGACGGCGGCGAGACACTCGGCTATTTGCTCAGCGAATATAACGAGCGACAAGCGCGTGAAGCCCTCGAAGCGCGGCGCGCGCGAGAACGCGTCGCACCGGAGACGAGCTGTTGGGAGAACATCGGGATCCCGGTATTCGAGCAGGTGGAGATCGGCTACTCGCGGTTTCCGGATCTCGGCATCACGTCGGCGCGCTCGTGGCGCGGCGTGATCGATTGGCTCGAGTTACCGGCCGCCGCGTTCGTCGAAAACGGCGAGGTCCTGCTCGATCTCGCACCCGTTCGCGCGGTCTCGCTCACCGCGGCCGACGCATCGTTGACCGCCGTCCTCGATGCGCCGGCGACGCGTAGGTTGTCGGGGCTACGCGTCGATCTGGATCGCGAAGGCCACCTCGCCGCGCTGCTCGGCGCGCCCGAGCTTCCACTCCTGCGCCATCTCGAGATCGCCGGCGAGGCGATGCGCTTCGATCTCACCGCGATTCGTGCGCTCGTCGACGCGCCGATGATGGCGGCGCTCGCGTGCTTTCATGCGTCGTTCGAGGGCTGCGTCGACGAGGGCTACGACGACGTCTCATATCTCAGCGCGCAGGGACGTCAGATGATCGCACTCGCGGAGTCGGTGCCTTGGCTGCGCACATCTATCAGTCGATTGCCAACCCGCTGAGTCCAGCTGCGCACGTTCGTTAGCGAGATGCGCCGAGTTGCTGGACCAACGCGTCACCGAACGCGGTCGCCGAACCCGTCAGGGCGCGACTTCGACGCGATTACGCCCGCGCTGCTTCGCACCGTACATCGCTACGTCGGCGCGATCGATCAGGTCCGGCATGCTCTCACCCATCCGCCACTGCGCGATTCCGACGGAGATTCGCAGCAGCAGCTTTAGCTGATCGTCGACATCGAACGCCCGCTCGGCCACGCGCTGCCGCATGCGCTCGCCGACTTCCCATGCCCGACCGGCGTCTGCGCGCGGCAACACGCACAGGAACTCTTCACCGCCGTAGCGCACGAGCAAGTCGCCGCCGCGGATCGCGCTTCGCAACCGACGCGCGACTTCCGCGAGCACCACGTCACCCACGCCGTGCCCGTGCTGGTCGTTGACGAGCTTGAAGTGATCGACGTCGACGAGCGCGACCGACAGCGGCAAGTCGCGATCGATCGCCGCTTCGATCTCGGTCGGCAACCGCTGGTGCAAGAACTCGCGGTTGTACGCACCGGTCAGCGGATCCGTGACCGCCACGCGATGGAGGCGCACGTTCTCGATATCGAGTGCGATCGTGGTGGAGATGAACCGCACGATCTCGAGATCGTCCGGGTGGAACGCATTCGCTTCGTCACTCGTGGCCGTGACCACACCCACGCGCTCGCCACGCGCGATCAGCGGCACGCACAGCATGGATTTGATCGGCGTTTGATTCGCCGACAACGTGATGAACCGCTTGTCCGCGAGCACGTCGTTGATCAGGGCCGGCTCGCCTTTTTCGACGACCCAACCCGCAACACCTTCACCGACCGCGAACGACAGCGTGTGCATCCGCTCGGTGCGCAACCCATAGGCGGCCTTCGCGAGCAGCCGCTTGCGATCGGCATCCAACAACATCACCGAGCACGCCTTCGAGCCCACGACCTGACACACGAGCTCGGCGATTCGCGACAACAGAATTCCAGGATCGAGATCCGATCCGACGAGCTTGCCGATCTCGAACAGAACGGCGGGCAACTTGGCAAGTTGCTCCGGTTTCATGCCCCGGTCACGACTCCAATGAACGGCAGGTTCCGCCACTGCTGCGCCATGTCCAGGCCGTAGCCGACGACGAACTTGTTCGGGATCGTGAACCCGAGATAGTCGATCTTCACGGCGCGCTCTTGGCGTTCCGGTTTGTGAAGCAACGACGCGAGCGCGATCGAAGCCGGCCGGCGGGTGGCGAGGTTTTCCAACAAGTAACTCACGGTGTGACCGGTATCGACGATGTCTTCCACCACGATCACGTGCTTGCCCTCGAGCGGCCGCGAGACGTCTTGCGTGATTTGCACGACACCCGACGAAACAGTCGCATCCCCGTATGACGAAATCCCGATGAACTCGAGGCGGATCGGTAGCGCGATGTGACGCGCCAAGTCGGCCAGAAAGATCACCGACCCCTTCAGCACGCCGATCACGACGACATCCTCTTTGCCGCTGTAGTCGGCGGTGATCTTCGCACCCATCTCTGCTACCCGAGCGGCGATGGCCTCGGCCGAAATCAGCTCCTCGAACGGTTCCTTCTCGCGATTCCAGGGACGCGTCGCCATAGGTCCACTGTATACGCTACAATAATTACGAGATGGTCGCCCATGTTGGGGTCGATCTCGATCCTGGTTTAAGCGCGCTGTTGGGCGACACCACGACCGAGATCGACGTCGCTCGTAAGAACCGAGTTTTCTGTAACCGCAATCTGCGCATGGACTCGATCGAGATGATCGGGTTCGACATGGATTACACGCTCGCGCTGTACCACCAGGACAAGCTCGAGCAGTTGTCGATCCAGCTGACGCTCGACAAGCTGATCAGCAAGCACGGATATCCGGAGGCAATCCGCACCCTCGTGTATGACCCGAAATGGGCCATCCGAGGCGTGATGGTCGATCGCACGCTCGGCAACGTGTTCAAGCTCGATCGCCACGCGCACGTCGGTCGCTGCTACCACGGCTTCAAAGAGCTCGATCACGACCAGCGCAAGGCGACCTACCGCAACGAGAAGATCAACCTCAGCGCGGATCGGTTCGAGTGGATCGACACGCTGTTCGGCCTGCCCGAAGCGGTCATGTACACCACGCTCGTCGATTGGTACGGGCGCGAGAAACAACCCGTGGACTTCGACAAGCTGTTCGGCGACATCCGGATGGCGATCGACGAAGCCCACCGCGACGACACGCTGAAGTCCGTGATCAAGGCGGACCTGTCCGCGTACATCATGAAGGATCCGCTGCTCGGCGAAACGCTCCACAAGTTTCGCTCGTCGGGCAAGAAGCTGTTCCTGCTGACGAACTCGCTCTACGACTACACGAAGGTCGTGATGAGCTACTTGCTCGACGGCGAACGCAAGGCGTATCCGTCGTGGCGCAACTACTTCGACATCGTGATCGTCGGCGGTGCGAAGCCGGCGTTCTTCAACGAGCTCCGCCCGTTCGTGCAGATCGATCCGGCGACGAACGAGCCCGTGCCGAACTACGAGGTCAAGCACCTCTCGCGCGACAAGATCTATCAGGGCGGCAACGTCATCGCGTTCGAACAGATCACCGGCATCAAGGGCGAGCAGGTGCTCTACATCGGCGATCACATCTACGGCGACATCCTGCGCCTGCGCAAGTCACACATGTGGCGCACCGCGATGGTGCTGCAGGAGCTCGAGCGCGAGATTTCGGTCAGCGATCGGCTCGAAGCGCAGATCCACGATCTCGAGCTCCTCGATCGCCGGCATCGCAACCTCGAATCCGAGATCGACTATCAGACGCTGCGGTTGAAGAAGATCCAGCGCCTGATGGACGACCAATCGCACGCGAACCTCCACGGTCAGCTCGAGGAAGAGCGCCGGATCGCGCGCACGTCGATCGATTCGTTGCGCGATCGCGCGGACCTGATGGAGACCGAGGTCGACTCGCTCGAGACCCGCCTCGATCGTGCCTACAACCCCCATTGGGGCAGCTGTTTACGCGAGGGCAACGAGAACTCCCGGTTCGGCGAACAGGTCAACGACTACGCGGACCTGTACACCAGCCGGGTCTCGAATTTCGGCCCGTATAGCCCACTTAGATACTTCCGCGCGCCACGCCGCCCGATGCCCCACGAAATTTAGTGTGAGTTGCAGATCGGCCGCCGACCGATCAAGACATGGGTATCAAGCGCTGGCACCTCCTCGCCGTGGTCCCCGTGCTCGCGTGGTGTCACTACCGCGAATCGGCGGAGCACCAGGCGTCCGAGACCACGCCGGGCACGTTGTCACCGACCTTTGCCGCCGCGCGCGAGCTCCTGAACAACCCGGCGCAGTTCAAGGCGCATCCCTCGTTCGTCCCGCACGGCGCGCTTCGGCTCGAAGGTCAGACCGTGGACGATCGCAAGCAACCGATCGGCGGCGTCACGATCACGTTGAACGGCAAGGCGAAGACCACGTCCGAAGCGGACGGTTCGTTCGCGTTCACGGATCTCGCGGAAGGCGATTACGAGCTCGTCGCCGAGAAGGGCGTGCTCTACGCGAGCGACACCACGACGCTGACGCCGAGCTCCGACCCCGACGAGCTGTCTCTCTCGCCGGCGACGTCGGCGCATCTTCGCGTGATCGATCAACATCACGCGCCGATCGCACACGCGCACATCACGATCCAGCGCGACGAGCTCTACACCGATGACCACGGCGAGCTCGTGGCGCGAGGTGTGTCGCTCTCGGCGGTACGACTCGAAGTGGCGGCGGACGGCTTCGCACCACAGCGGATCTATCTCGACACCGGCGACGATCCGCATCGCGTGATCGAAAAGACGATCATGCTCGTACCGGGCGCGCCGATCAGCGGCACCGTCGTCGATCAAGACGGCCATCCGGTGCCGAAAGCATCGGTCACGCTCGAACAATCGCACTGGCGCGACAGCGTCGATGCCGACGACACCGGCCGGTGGACGATGCCATTTGTCGGTGCCGGTAATGTCCGGATCAAGGCGAGTGGAGATGGCTTCCTCGCGGACGATGGCATGACGATCGCGAATGGCGCGCAGGGCACGCGCGGTGTCGTGGTGAAGATCCAGGTCGGTGCGATCGCGCGCGGCACCGTCGTCGACGATCACGGGGCGCCGGTCGTTCGCGCGATGGTGACCGTCGGCGATTCGACCGACTACTCCGACGACAAGGGGCACTTCAACGTCGTCGGGATCAAGCCGGGAATCGTCGACGTCGTAGCGACCAGCGAGACCGGTGTCGCGCTCCCGCAGAAGCGTGAAGTCGTGATCGGTCGCCCGCTCGACCTCCAGCTCGTGATCGTGGCGAGCTCGATCTCGGGCATCGTGCGCGATCATCACGGCGATCCGGTCGCGGATGTGATGATCCAAGCGAAGCGCGTCGGCGTCGAGGATCAAAACGTCAACGGCTGGTCCGGCGATGACGGTCACTTCGATCTCGGCGGCGTCATCCCGGGCGAGTACGAGCTCGTGGCGCAGCATCGCGATGACAAGACGGCGATGCCCGAGCACAGCGGCATCGTCGTGAAGAGCGGCAATCACGATGTCCGGCTCGTCCTCCCGGCGCTCGGATCGGTCACCGGCCATGTCGCCGATCACGGCACGCCGATCACCTACTTCGGCGTCGGGTTCACGCAGGATCCGGACGAACGCATCTCCGCGGATCCGGTGCGCGAGGACACCGGCGCGTTCACGATCCACGATCTTCCGCCGGGGCGCTTCACGATCGTCCTCGTCGGTCCCACGTTCGGCCGCACGGTGCTTCGGAACGTCAACGTGACCGAAGATCACGAGACCGACCTCGGCACGATCCAGGTCGAGCGCGGCCGCGTGATTCACGGCACCGTTCGCGATCCATCCGGCCGGCCGGTCGCGGGCGCGAAGGTGCTCGCCACCACGCGTCTCGACGATGGCGACACGATCGCCGACATCGGGCGTGGCACGCGCGCCGCGACGAGCGACGCGAACGGTGCGTACGAGATCGTCGGCCTCGACCCGACCGAGCACGGCCTCACGCTACGCGCGTCGCTCGGGGATGATCGCTCGAAGGACGTCGACATCGACGATCACGACACGATCGATCTCGTGATCGCGGCGACCGGATCGATCGCCGGGCACCTCACGAACATGCGCTCGGTGGTCGAATCGGTTCGCGTGTTCGGCAACAACAGCGCGTTCTACGCCGAAGTGGATGCCACCGGCGCGTTCAGCTTCGAGCACATTCCGCCCGGCGACTACGTCATCGGGTTTTCGTACTCCGACACGGTGATCCAGGATCAGAACATCCACGTCGACGCGGGCGCGACGGCGATGGTCACGTTCGAGCTCCCGCAAACCCCGGTCGCGGTGACGATCACGAGCCCCGGCTGCAAAGACATCTGGCTACGCGAGACGAAGGACCGGATGCTGTTAACGCGCCAAGAGTGCAAGGACGGCGTGGCGACGTTTCCCGATGTCACGCCGAACCCGTACTTCGCGTGCGACGATCACCAGGATCACGGTGAAGAATCGTGCGAGCCGTTCACGCTCACCGACCACTCGATCCAGATCCAGATCCAGCAGAACCAGACCCCAGAAGATCCGGAACCACCGGCTGAGGTTGTGGACGAGCCGGAAGCTCCCGAGGATCCTTGACGCCCAACCAGCGCGCGAGCAGCGTTGCCACGCGCACCATCTCGATCTCGCTCACCGGCTGCGTATTCGGACCGTGTGCGTTGCGATCCGGCGGCACCAAGATCAACGGGACGAGCTGATCGTAGTCCTGCCACGAGCCGTGCGCCGTTGCCGTCGGCTCGTCGTCGTCTTGCATGATCCATCCGCGCGCGGGCAGATAGAACAAGTCGCCGCTGCGCTCGGGATCGAACGAGAGGCACAGCACGAACGCTTGACCGGTCTTCTTGTCGCAGTCGCCGGCGTAGTCGCTGACCTTGCCGACGCGCTCGATCCCCGGGAACGCCTTCAACGCGTACAACACGCGCTGCGTCGCCGACGCGAGCTCGCCCTTCGGCTGCGCGAGCATCGCCTTCGAGAAGAAGATGTTCGGATAGTGCGCGTTATCGATCCATTGCCCGGTGCCGAGCACGGCCGAGGCTGCGTGATTCGCCGCCTTCTGGATCTGCGAGAACGTCATCCGCCCGCCGTTCATTCGCTCGGGCATCGGGCTCGCACCGTGATCGCTCGTCACGATCATCGCCCATTGGCCCGCACCGACGGATTTATCCAGATCACCTAGAAACGCGCCGAGCTGTTGATCGAGGCGGAGCTCGTCATCCCACTGCTCCCACGATTCGTGGCCCCAGCCGTGCCCGACATAGTCGTGCGCCGACAGCGACAGGATCAGCACGTCGGGAGTCTTGTCGGTGCCGAGGCCTTCACCGGCGATCGCCGCGCGCGCGGTATCGAACACGATCTCGTTGCCCGTCGGCGTCGCGTAGAATGCTTCGTTCGGCTTCGCGGTCGTTGCCGGATCGTGCGGGAACGTCGGTCCGAAGCCCTTTTCGCCGACCTCGCCGTGTTGATCGTCCGTGGTGCCCGAGAGCTGTAGCAAGCGTTTCGGATCACTGACGTTCCACACCGTGCCGCGCTTCGCGAGTGCACTTTGCGTGGCCGCGTCGAGCCAGGCGGGTGGGGTGGCGATCGTCGAGAACTTGTTCTGCTTCGGATCCCACCAGATCGGCAGCCCCGCATGACCGAGCGGCAAGATCGCGGCGCGATCCTTCAGGCTGATCGACACCGCCTTCGCGCCCGTCTTCGCCGCCGCGATCGAATCGCCGATGCCGTTCACGCGCAACCAGTCCTGCGTGATCGAGCCATCCGCCGCCTCGACCGACTTCAACGCGACATTCAAATCGCGATGCCACCACTCGTTCGCGAGGATACCCGAGTGATTCGACGGCTCGCCCGTGCCGATCAGCGCGTGACCCGGCGCCGTGAGCGTGGCCGCCGATGGATGGTGTCCCACGTGCCACTCACCCTCGCGCAACAGGCGCGCGAAGCCTTCGGTGAACACCGGACGCTTCTGTTCGAACGACCACTCGGGCCATTGATCGACGATCACCACGACGACGAGCTTCGGCTCGTGATCCGGTTTGTCGTCGAGGTGATCCTTGGACGCCGTGTGACCACCACACGCGGCGAGTGCAATGACGAGTAAGGCCTTCAGTGCTGCAATTGTATCAACACGTCCTCGGCGATGTAGTGCGATGCACGTGAACGCGCGAGCGCTTGCTCGTATTGCGCGCGGATTGCCTCGGCGGGCTTGTCGGCCAGGCGTTGCGCGTAGAAGCCTTCGTAATAGTCATCGGGATGAACCTCGACTGTCACGCGTGCGGCCGTGGCCTCGCTCGTTCGGCCGGCGCGCCAGGCCTTCGCGAATCGCGCGCGCTCGCCGGGTGGGATGCGCGTGTCGGCGCGTTCGTGCCACTGGCCGTCGAAGTACAAGTCGCGGCCGATCCGCATCGAGTCGTGGGCGCCTGGAATCGGTGTGCCCGATTTATCGACGAGCGTGATCGTCAACCACACCGCCGGAGTCGTCGTCGTCGGGAGATAGTGCCCCGCGCCGACGTTGATCAGATCCGCGACGACGCTCGCGCCGGTATCGGTCTTCTTCGCCACGACGTCGAGCTTGATACCCTGCCGGAACGTGTCGCGATCGTGCACGCCCAGCCACTGATGCTCGCGGTTCGGCATGTGGCAGTGCTGGCACTGCACGCCGCGCTTGCCGTATGGACCTTCGAGCCATTCCTTGTACGTGTTGAGGAACGGGCGTCCGCCGATGCCGGTGCGCGGCGGCAATTGATGACACGGCAGACAGAAATCCGAGCGCTCGTAGATGTCGCGCTCGGCGCGTGGGTAATCGCTGATCGATAGCAACGTCGGGGATGGATTCGGAGGACCGTTGCGCGTCCACATCCGCAGGTGACACGCCGCGCACGTCACACCTTCGGACTTCACCTGATCCGGCGCGGGTGCATGACAACGCGAGCACTGATCCTTCACACCGCTATCGAGTTGTGCGAACAGGCCGGGGCCGGCGGCACTCGCGTGGATCGATCCGGTCCACTCGCGCGCTTGCTTCGCGTGACATCGCGCGCACTGGCGCTCGCTGGTCGAGGCTTCGGCCGGCGGCAGGTTTGTCGGCCCGTTCGGTGGAATCGGCCACAGCGCCGCATCGTCACCGGTGCCCGGCCACGTGCCCGGTTGAACCTGCGCGGTGCGATCTTGATCGATCTGCGCCTGATCCAACGCGATGCCCGATCGCGCGGGAGGCTCCAGTGCGTAGACGTGATCCGCGAGCGCCCAGATATCCGCGTCCGGAAGCGTGCCCGCGTAACTCGGCATCGCACCGACTCCGGTCGCGATCGTTTGTGCGATGCCGCGGCGGATCGTATCGGCGTCGTCGTTCGCGCGCGGTCGATGCAGCGGTGTGTGCGTCAGATCGTATTTGCTGTCGTGACACGTCGCGCAACCGGCGCTCGCCCATAGCGCGTTGCCGCGATCGGTTTGTGCAACGGGCCGCACGGGGCCGACGCCGAGCACGCGTGTCGGGGTCTTGAACAGCGGCGCATTCCACTGCTTCACGTAACCGACGAGCGCGTCGACCTCGCGATCGTCCAGCCGGAATCCCGGCATCGATGTACCGGGCGCGCCGAAGCGGATCGTGTGTGCGAGATCGTCGTCGGTGGGCGGCGAACCTTGCGCGGTCGTCTTCCACTTGTAGTTTCCGTCGACGAACGAGCGCGGCGTACCCCACGACCACGGCGCGGCGGGACCGTGCCCATCACCGTTTGCACCATGACATGCGAGGCAATACCGATCGTAGAGCGACCTACCGATCGGTCGGTGATCGACGCTGTCGCCAGGAGCAGACAACGCAACACCGACGGTCAACAGGATGTAACTCGTCGTCAGGCCGCGCACCCATTGCAGCGTGCAACATGTGCTATCTCAGGTCCATGATTCGCACGAAGATCCTGGGGCTCGGAAGCTACGTTCCGGACCGCGTCGTCACCAATGACGAGCTGCGTTTCCTGAACGACAAGCACGTCCGCCAGGATGCCGTGCAGATGGAAACCACCGACGAGTGGATCCAGAAGCGGACCGGCATCGCCGAGCGCCGTTACGTGCCGAACGATGGCACCACGCGCACGAGCGACCTCGCGTTGCAGGCGGCGAATCGCGCGCTCGCGGATGCGGGGCTCGAGGCGAAGGACATCGATTGCATCATCGTCGGCACGCTGTCGCCGGACATGCACTTTCCCGGCACCGCGGTGTTCTTGCAGAAGAAGCTCGGCATCGCCGACAAGACGAACTGCGCGTGCTTCGACATTCGCCAGCAGTGCTCGGCGTTCGTATACGGCATGCAGATGGCGGACGCGTTCGTACGCACGGGCATGTACAAGCGCGTGTTGCTCGTCGGTGCGGAGCTACACAGCCACTCGCTCGATTACTCCACGCGCGGTCGCGATGTCGCGGTGTTGTTCGGTGATGGCGCGGGCGCGATGATCCTCGGTCCGTCGGAGACAGATGATCCGAAGAGCGGCATCGTCTACACGGCGGCGCACGCCGATGGTAACGGCGCGATGGATCTCTATCTGAAGATCTTCGAAATCCAGAAGCTGCCGTACGTCGACTACAACGCGCTCGATCGCGAACAGAATCTAACGATGTATCCGGTGATGGATGGCAAGCGCGTGTTCTTGAACGCGGTGCGCGGCATGGTGATGTCCACGCAAGCGGCGCTCGCGAAGACGAACATGACGTGGGACGACATCACGTGGTTCGTGCCGCATCAGGCGAACTTGCGGATCAACGAGAAGGTCGTCGAAGTCGCGAAAATCCCGACGGAGAAGGTCCTCAACACGATCCAGTTCTACGGCAACACCACCGCTGCCACGGTGCCGCTCACGATCGATCACTGGCGTCAGCAGGGCAAGGTGAAGAAGGGCGACCGGATCCTGTCGTCGGTATTCGGCTCCGGCTTCACCTGGGGCGCCGCGATCTTCACCATCTGATCGCGAGCGCGACGCTGCGGCCATCGGTCGCGACATGGGCGTTCGCTTCGTGCGAGTGCCACAAGTAGACGCCGATGCCGGCGCCGACGAGCACGCCACCGGCGATCGTGAGGCCGATGCCGATGTTGCGATCGTGGATCGCGTCGTTGCGAAGCTGGAGGTGGTCGTCGAGGAACATCGCCGAATCCGCGGCATCCGCGGCATTGCCGGCCTTGACGAAGTACACGATGCCGATCGCGGCAGCGACGACACCGACACCGACCGCGGCATCGCCGATCGGATCTTTGTAGAACGCGTAGCGCGACGGTTGGTCGATCTCGATCGGATCCGGATCGATCTTCGGCGGGCGTGGCGCCGGATCCGCGGGCTTCGAGGTGTTCGCGGTGCCGCCGCATTCTTTGATCCAGTTACGCGCGGCATCGGCCTGCGCCTTGTTGATGTCGCTGTAGAGATACTTTTGATAGAGCTCGACCGCGTGGGGGCAATTGCCGTCGAGGCGCTCGGCCTGCGCCCAGATGTAGAGCAGGGGGACTTCGGGGTCGAGCTTGTAGGCGGTCTCGAGCTCGGTCCGCGCAGTCTTGTAGTCCTTCGCGCCGAACGCCTTCATGCCGGCGACGAAGTGTGGGCGCGCTTCGGCGTGCAGTGAATCCGCGAGTTGTTGCGTGCGCGGATCGAGCTCGTCGTCGGCGTGTGCGCTGCTCGCGAGGGCAAGCAGCAGTAGAAGCTCAAGGCGGGGGCAACGCAGAGTTCGGATCATACTTCGAATGCGTGGCCGGAGTCGAAGTCGGGGGCTTTGCCGGTGGCGTGGTGGTGGCCGGCGGCGTCGTGTGATGGTGGTGCGTGGTAGTCGCCGGCGTGGTCTTCGTCGTCGACGGCGTGGTCGGCGAGGACGTCGATGGCGTAGTGGTCGGCGAGGTCGTGACCGTAGACTTCGGCGTCGTTTGCGTCGATGTCGGCGATGCGGCGTTCGTCGGTGCCGTCGTCGGCGAAGCTGTCGTCGAGCCATTCGCCGCCGGGGTATTCGTCGTCGGGGTCGTCGTCGACGTCGACGGCGTGGTAGTCGCAGATCCCGCTGCCGGCGTCGCCGCGGCCTTCGGTTGCTCCACCTTCATATCGATCGGCGCCTGCTCCTCCGACGACGGTGCCGGTGGCGTCACCACCTGCTGCGAGGCCGCAGCCGCCGGCGGATTCGTTCCACCCGTCGCCAACGCGATCACCGCGAGCACGGCGACACCGATCAAGCCACCGACGATCATCTTGCGCCGCCCCGGCTCGTTCGCACGTTGGTCCTGCTGATTGCCACGCCACTCGCGCGGCGCGATCGGGAACGCCGTCGGCTCGCGCGTGTACGCGGCCTGCGATGCGATCACCGGCCCGCTATCGTGACCGACCATCGGGATCTGCGGCATCGGCCCCGACGCGAGCGCGAGACCCGCCGGCGGAGCGGCCCCGAATTGCGACGCGGGATCGATCGCCATCTCCGGCGGAGGCGGCGGCAGATTCGGTCCCGTCGTCATGAGCGGCGCAGGTCCCGACAACGCACCCGTGACGCTCGCGATCGGCGACGGCGCGGGCGCTTGCATCGGCGCACTCACCGGACCGCTCGCTTGCAGCTGCACCGTCGGTGACGTGCCCTGATTCGGCATCGGCGGCGGCACCGTCGCACCACGCGGCATCACGATCCGTCCACTCGCCGACTGCGCCATCGGCGCCACGACCACCGCCGGAACCGACAGCGGCGTCGCCGGCCGCGGTGTCGTCGCCGTGATCACGCCCTGCGTAGCCGGCTGCGCTTCATCGTCATCGTCGTCATCATCGTCCTCGATGAACGAGACCTCGGCCTCGCTCACCGGCGTGGTCATCTCGACGACGCTCGCCGACACGACGTGATCCGTGAGCGTGAGCCCGGATTCCTGCGCTTCCATCCACGCACGAATCTCCTGCGCGAACAGGTCCTGCATGTGGCTGCGCAGCGCGATCGCGGACTGCTTCATCTTCTGCTCGCGCGCGAGCTCCTCGAGATCGACCTGCAGCTCCTCCGCCGTCTGGTAGCGCTGATCCGGATCGTTCGCGAGCGCCTTCGCGACGATGCGTACGAGCTCCGGTGGCGCGTCCGGCCGCAGCTCCGTCACCGGCGGTGGCGTGGAGTTGATGATCAGTTGGATCGTCGCGAGGTCGTTATCGCCGCGGAACAGCCGCTGCGTCGCGAGGAGCTCCCACAACACGATGCCGAGCGAGAACACGTCGCTGCGCCGATCGATCGGGCTGCCCTTCGCCTGCTCCGGCGACATGTACGCGATCTTGCCCTTCAGCGTGCCGGTGCGCGTCTTCGTGGTCGACGATGCGGCCTTCGCGACACCGAAGTCGACGAGCTTGATCGCGCCGTCGTACGAGATCAGGACGTTCGATGGCGAGACATCGCGATGAACGATATCGAGCAGCTTGCCCTGCGGATTGCGACGCTCGTGGGCGTAGTGCAACGCGCCGGCGACCGCGTGCGTGATCTGCACCGCGAGATCGATCGGAAACTTTTTGTCGAGGCGCGCGGTGCGACGCAACGTGGCGCGCGCATCCTGGCCGTGGATGTACTCCATCGTGAAGAAGTAATCCTGCTCGACCTTGCCCATGTCGTAGACGTGAGCGATGTGCGGGTGGTCGAGCGTGGCCGCGAGCCGGGCTTCATCGAGGAACAGCCGCACGAACTTCGGATTCGCCGCGAAGCTCGGCAGGATCTTTTTCAGAACGACGAGCTTCTCGAAACCTTCCGGCCCGTGCGTGCGCGCGAGGAACAGCTCGGCCATGCCACCCCGCGCGATCTTGCGCAGAATTTCATACGACCCGAGGCGCGTCGCTTCGGGTCGTGGCTCTCCGGCCGGCACCACGTTCTAAATCATAGTCGATGACGCAACGTGTGGCTGAATGATCCGGCGGCAACTTGAGTTGCTCGTGAGGTGCAAACAGCTGTGAGCACTACGAAGTTGGCCGGCATCACGCGTGCACACATGTGTGTTTATGGCTCTTCGAGTGGCGTGCGTAGTTGCCCTGTTCGGCTGCACATCAGGTGCAGACTCCGACGACAAAGCGCCCGGCCATTGGACCGCGGGCAAGGGCGACGGTTCGTACGACTTCTTCGAAGCCGGTCCCGCACCGATCGGCGATCGCGTGACGATCTCGCTAGACCATCGCGTGCCCGCGTATCGGATCGAATCATTCGGCGGCACGAAGCTCACGCTCGACCTCACGAGCACGACCGCCGATGCGTATCTCGTGGTCGAAGGTCCGCTCGATAGCAACGGTGACAAGCTCGCGATCGGTGGCGGCGCCGTGATCGCGGAAGACGACGACAGTGGTGACGGTCGCGATGCGAAGCTCGAGCTCTCGCTCGACAAGCCGGGCGTGTATCGCGTGCTCACCGGAACGTACGAAGCGCTCGGTCAGGGCAAGGCGGCCGAGGGTTCGTTGAACCTCGCGGTGACGTGCTCGGCGAAGTGCGATCGCCCGCAGATCGATCAGAAGTCGTTCGTTCACGCGCTCGCGAATCAGCCCGCGTTCGAAGCGTATGCGAAGACCGAGCTCGCTTCGTTGATCCCCGATGCAGCGACGGTCGATCAACTGACCACGCAACTCCACACGATCCTGGCGACCGGCGATCTGGCCGGGCTCGAGCGCTTCCCCACGCTGCCGATCAGCGCGATCTCGACGCTGCGTCCCGCGCTCGGTGCGATTCCGAGCGATGCACCGAAACCGGATCAAGTGATCCACGGCTCGCTCACCGAATTGCTCGGCGCGTGCACGCCGGATCGTTCGCTGCCGGCCGATCTCAATGCCGCGTTGCCGGGCATCAAGTACGGGCAATTCCCGTCGGTGGTGCTGTCGCCGTGTCAGTTCGCGCATGCCGCGCCGCTCGCGCAGATCCTGACCTCGCTCGCCGCGCAAAACGGATCCGATGTCACGTTCAACAGCCAGACGATCACCACGCCGCGCGATCTGTTCGCCGCGCTGATCGCGACCGGTCACACGATCGAAGTTCGCAACGAGCGGATGTACGCCAACTTCCTCTCGATGATCGTCGGCACCGAAGACCTCGTGTGGCCGGTGTGGCTCGATACCGGTGTGAAACTGTCGACGGGCGACAACCTGGTGATTCCGGTCGGTCACTCGCATCACGCATGGCGGATCAGTGGCCCGATCGTGAACACGCGCGTGATGTTCTATCTCGGTATCTCCGGCGCCGGCTTCTTCGGGCAGACCGATTCGCGCCCCGCGTGGTCCGGAACGTCGACGGCGACCGACTACACGATCGCGGATGCACACTCGCCGGACTACGACTATCTCTTGAAGACCGTCGACGCGGCGGCGATGTATCTGCGTCGCAATCGCACCGAGCGCACGACTGTGGCCGCGGGCATGCCGGCGGACGGTTACGGCTATGTCGGCGTGTGCAACGATTCGAACACCACGATCGAGTACGTCACGCGCGGCACGATCACGGCGTATCCACTCCTCCGCGCGGCCGAGCTGGATAGCCAACCCGATCTGAACGACGGCCTCGACGCGGCGATGCGCGCACTTCCGAAGGATGCCGATCGTGCCGCCGACAAGGACACGCTGCGCCGGATCGTGTCGATGCAGCCGTTCCCGAACGGCTCGCCGGAATGGTTCGACGCAGCATTGGCCACGCAAGTCGCGACGGCGCGGGCGGATCTGGCAAAATAACCGCGTGAAAGTCCGCCTGCGCGAATGGCACTGGGTGCCATTTTTTTACGCGCTGGTGGTGATCTGGATCTATCGCGATCTGTGGCACGTCCACGGTCAAGCGACCGGCCTGGGTTGGGACACGATCGATACCCACGGACCGGATCTCGACTTCTTCGCACGCGATCTGCGCGAGGGCCGGTTCTCGCTGTGGAACCCGTACGACAAGGGCGGGTACCCGGTGTTTTGCGATCCGGTGTTCGATCGCTACTACCCGGTGAACTGGCCGTTCGCCGCGTTCGGGGCCATCGCCGGCACCGGCTGGTGGCTCGTCCAGATCAAGGTGCTCGTGCACCACGTGATCGCGGGCTCGATGATGCATGCGTTCCTGCGCTCGCGCCGCGTCTCGATCCGCGGGGCGTTGCTCGGTGGCGTGGGCCTGATCGCGTCGACGCCACTGCTTCACCACAAGGCGTCGAACATCTTGTGGCCGCTCGTGTGGGTGCCGCTCGTGTGGATCGCGATCGACTACGCCCTCGCGAAGCCGAGTTGGCGGCGCGGCGTGCTCGTCGGTGGCGCGCTGCTCCTACCGATGACCGCGGGCTCGCCGCCGGGCCTGTTCTACGCGGGCCTATTGATCGCGCCGTACGCGGTGCTGCGGTTCGTGCAGTGCGTGCGCGCGAAACCCGACTACAAAGCGCTCGCGTGGACGATCGGTTGCGCGCTCGGCATCGCGCTCCTCGTCGCCGGCGTGACGATCATCCCGACGCAACAACTCGTGGCGCTCGGCTCGCGCGACAAGCTCGGCTACGGCGACCCATCGTTCGCGCTCACGGGATCGATGTATCTGCCGCGCGCCGCGATCGGCGTGTTCGTGCGCGGCGCCGGACCGTTCGAGATCTATTGCGGTGCCACGCTCGCGCTACTCGGCGTGTTGGCCGTCGTCCAACGCCCGAACGCGGAGCGCATCCTCCTGGTCGGGCTCGTCGCATTCGGCGTGATCCTCGCGGCGGGCTCGTCGGCGTTGGTCCTGAACGCGCTCGTCAAAGTCGTTCCCGGATTTGCCCTGCTTCGCGTCCCCGGTCGCTACAAGTTGCTCACCGCGTGGGCGCTCGCGGCGCTCGCCGGCATGGGCGTCGATACGTTGGGCGAGCATCGCCGTCGCGGTTGGATCGTGTGCGGCGTGATGCTCGTGATCACGGTGATCGCGGTGCTCGTCGAGGGCTATCCGGCGACGACGAAAGATCGCCCGGCCTGGCTCTCGATCATCGCGATCGCGATCCCGATCCTGTGGTTCGCCGTGGATCATCGCCACGCGCTGAGCCTGCTGATCCTGACCGTGTTGATCGATGCACCGATCTTCACGTTCGTCGAGCCGAACGCGCCGGTCGCCGCCGAAGCGCGCCAACTCCACGAAGCCGACGACGAGATCCTCGGCAAGCTCGACGGGGTCCACGATCGCTACCGGATCTACGACGAGTTCGTGCTCGGCGAGCGCGTCGGTGCTCGCCAGCGCGTTCGCGACTTTCGCGGGTATCCGGCCGTCGATCCGATCAGCCTGCATCGCTACTCGGACGTGCTCGATTACGCATCCGTCGACGCGCGAATCCTCGCCGACTACAACGTGCGCTACGTGCTGTCGAAGTCGCACTTTCGTTACGGCACCGGCGTGCAGTTCGTTCACGTCTCGTCGGCGCACAGCAACTTCAAGAAGCTCGAGCCGCGGATCTTCGAGGTGATGAACCCCGCGCCACTCGTCGCGTGGGTGGGCGCGATCGAGATCGTTCACGCGCCCGGCGACGTGCTACCGGCGGTCCGCGCGATCGAACACGACGGCATTCGCGATCGCGCGATCATCGAACCCGAAGATGCGACCAGGCTTTCACCGGCCGCGTTCGTCGGCCAACCGGGCACCGCGGAGGGCACGGTGTCGTCGTACGAGCCCGATCGGATCGTCACCGCGATCGATGCGCCGCGTGCCGGCCTCGTTGTCCTGAACGAGATCGACTTCCCGGGCTGGCACCTGACGATCGATGGCGATCCGGCGCCGATCGTACGTGCGAACTTCCTGCTGCGCGCGGCGTGGGTCCCGGCCGGGCATCACGAGCTGGTCTGGAAGTTTGACCCACCGCATTGGCGGATCTTCGTCGGTGGGTACGTGCTGGCGCTAGTCGTGCTGGGGATTGCACTCGCATCTCGTGCGCGCCGCGACACATGATGCGCAAAGCGACGTGTGCACGAAACGCACGCTGCTCGCCGACGACGGGCTCGTTTAACGTGCGCGCCTATGAGGATGATGATCGCCATCGCGTTGGCGGTGGTCGCGTGCGGGCCGAACAAGCGGGACGGTAACGGCAACGGTTCCGGATCCGGAAGTGGAAGCGCGTGCACCGGTCGCGTGTGCTCCGCCGACCTTCACGACGTCACCGATTGTGATGGCAACGTCATCGAACAATGCGCCGATGGCCTCGGCTGTTCGAACGGCGCGTGCGCGTCTGGTTGCGAAGCCGCGTCGACAAGCGCGAGCTCGGTCGGTTGCGATTACTACGCCGTCGATCCGGACTCGTACCTCACGTTGAACGGCTCGTGCTTCGCCGCGTACATCGCGAACACGTGGACCACGCCGGTCACGATCAACGTCGAGTACAACGGCCTCCAGCTCAACGTCAGCCAGTTCGCGCGCGTGCCGGTCGGCCAGGGCCAGAACATCACGTATCAGCCGCTGACGAACGGCCAGCTGATGCCGAACCAGGTCGCGATTTGTTCCTCGCGGAGAAGCCACCGGCGATCAACTTGCCCGGTCTCGGCTACACCGCGTGTCCGACGGGAATCACGCCGGCGTACACCGTCGACGATGCCGCGGTCCACGGCACGAAGATGGGCTACGCGTTTCACATCACGACCGACAACCCGGTCACCGCGTACGACATCTTCCCGTACGGCGGTGGCACGTCCGCGATCACGAGTGCGACGCTGCTGTTGCCGACGCCGACGTGGGACATCAACTACGTCGCTGTCGATGCGTATCGCCAGTCCGCGATTCCGGATCCGGATAGCGGCATGTTGCAAAAGACCGGGCAGCCGTTCGTCGAGATCCTCGCGAAGCAGGACAACACGCACGTGACGATCCGCCCGAACATCGCGATCGTCGGTGGCACTGGCGTGCCCGCGGCCGCGGCGGGATCGAACGCGACCTACACGCTGATGGCCGGGCAGTTCTTGCAACTCGAGCAGGATGACGAGCTGATGGGCTCGCCGATCACGAGCGATGCGCCCGTCGGTGTGTGGGGCGGTGCCTCGTGCATGAACATTCCGATCGACAAGGCCGCATGCGATGGCGCGCATCAGCAGATTCCGCCGGTCAAGGCGATGGGTTCGCACTACGCGGCCGTGCGCTATCGCAATCGCTTCCCCGGCGTCGAGGAATCGGTGCCGTGGCGGATGGTCGGCGGTGTCGATAACACCACGCTCACGTATTCGCCGTCGGCGCCGACTGGTGCACCGTCGTCGCTGCAGCTCGGTCAGGTCGTCGAGTTCAACGCGTCGTCGCCGTTCACGGTCACCAGTCAGGATGGCGATCATCCGTTCTACATGTCGGCGCACATGACCGGCTGCCAGGACATCAACGATGGCTCGGATTGCCGTGGCGACCCGGAGTTCGTGAACGTGGTGCCGCCGGATCAGTATCTCGCGTCGTACACGTTCTTCACGGATCCGACCTATCCCGAGACGAACCTCGTGCTCACGCGCGAGCAGGTCAACGGCGCGTTCGCCGACGTCACGATCGATTGCATGGGCACGGTCGGCGGGTGGCAGCCGGTCGATGCGGCGGGGACGATCCAATACGCGCGCGTCGATCTCGTGACCGGCAACTTCCAATCGGTCGGCTCGTGCAACAACGGCTTGCATCTCGCGTCGAGCGCGCAGCCGTTCGGCATGACGGTGTGGGGTTGGGGCAACGCGTCGACGGGGCTGTTCTCGACGACGTACGTCAGCTACGCGTATCCGGCCGGTGCGGCGATCAAGCCGATCAACAACGTCGTGATCGAGTAATCACGGACCGCGAATGACGTAGTCGTCGACGCCCGCTTCGCCGAGCACGTCGACATCGCTCGCGGATGTGCCGAACACCGAGAGAAACGCGGTCGCGGCACCGGGGACGATCTGCGTGACGACCTTCGTGCCGTCGAGCTTCACGAGGCCGTCGCCGTCGATCGCGTACGGGCCCCAGATCGATTCGATCGTGCTCGCGAGCGATGGCCGCGTGCTCCAGTGCGTGCCGTCGCAGTGGATCAGCGCGCCGCCTTCGCCGCCGGCGTAGATGTCCGTCGCGCTCGTGCCCCACATCGCGTAGAGGCCCGCTTGTGTGGTGACCGCGTTGTCGACGAGCTGCCAGGTGCCGTCGCCGGTCGAGTGAATGATCTGGCCGTCGCCGGTGCCGATCCAGATGTCGTGCGCGTTCGCGCCGAAGATCGAGTAACCGCCATCGACGTACATCGGTGTGGCCTCGATCGACCAACTCGTGCCGTCGTAGTGCCACACGCGCACGAACGAATTCGGTTGTTCGCCGACCGCGTAGATGTCGTTCGGGCCGAACCCGTAGATCGCGTTCAGCTCGCCACCACCGTCGAATGGCCGCGTCATCTCGGTCCACACGCCATCGCCGGTCGTGTGCTCGATATTGCCTTCGGTGCCGACCGCGAACACGTCGGTCGCGCTCGAGCCCCAGAATGCGGACACGTACTCGTTGTGGTCCTCGAACGGATTCGTGGTGGCTAACGTCCACGTGCCGTCACCGGTCGAGTGCACGATCGCGCGCCCGCCGACGTACAAGTCCTTCGGCCCGCTCGCCCAGATCACGTGCATCGCCGATTGGTCGATCTTTTGCGACTCCCAGCCGTGCGGTGGTGGTTGCGACGGCGGTGCATCGGCGGGCGTGTCGCTGCCGCCCGAACCGGCATCGGGAGCTAGCTCGTTGGCCGGTGGTTGCGAGCAGGCGATCAGGAACACGAGGAGCGAGCGCATGCCCGTTACACGCGCGTGCACGGGCCGTAGGGAAGAATACAATCGGACATGGTGCGGAGTGCCCTGATCCTCGTGGCGGCGTGCGGAGGCTCGACGGAAACGCCGAAGAATGTCGTGCCACCACAACCCCACGTCGCGTCGTCGAGCTGCGTGTTGGAGACCACGCATCCGTTGCCGGCGATCGGCAGCACGTTCGACGATCTCCCGGCGCCGTGGAGCTTCCCGGATGCGCCGAATGGTCGCGCGGGCAACGGCGTGGTCGCGCACGATGCCGTCGACGAGCAAGCCGGGCAGGGCGCGATGTTGTTCCGGATCGGGGAACATCCCTACAAGCATCTCGGCGCGCTCGCGCCACCGGGCGAGTACCTGCTCGATATGGATCACGTGTGCCCGGATGGCTTCGTGGTCAAAGCGACGTCGGCGGGGCCGCCACCGAAGTTCGTGCGCGTGATCGTCGACGAGCACCAGTGTTCCATCGGCGCATGGCAAGCAACGCCACCAGACTGCTGAGCACGCCGCTCGGATCGCTCGAAGCGCAACCATGAGACGGAGCCGCGATCGGCACGGCAGGTGTGGTCGCATAGCCGTGCACGGTGCCATCGAAGCTCGCGACGACGAGCCACGGCCCCGACGTCGCGAGGCCGGACAACACCGGCGCACCGACATCGAGTCGCGCTTTCGGGGATCCGGTGCGTAGATCTAACGCGGCGAGCTCGCCGGAGGCGTCTGCGATCCAGACCGTGTCGTCGACGATCACCGGCGAGGATTCGTAGCCTGCCTCTCCGGCACCACGGTAGTGCGTCGTGCGCAGGGGACCGGGCAACGCGGCATGGCGCCAGAGCTCCGCGCCGGTTCGCGCATCGAGGGCGACGACATCGTTGTAAAGCGTCGGCACGATCAGGATCCCGTGCGCGTACGCCGGTGTTCCGATCGTCGCGTTGCCCCATTCGAAGCCCGCGTCGTCGAGTGGCGCGCGCCACAACACGCGACCGGTGCCGAGCTCGAGCGCGGTCACCTGATCGGCGGCATTGGCGATGAACACCGTGTGATCGGCGATCACCGGCGTCGCGTTGATCCCGATCGTGTCGGCGGATTCCACCTGCCACATCTGCGAGCCCGACGCGAGGTCCCATGCCTGCACGCCACCGAACAGACGATTGAACGTGCCGACGACAAAGCCGTCACCGACCGCGGCGGCCGCGAGCGATTGCGAATTCTCGCCGGCGGGAACCGGATCGAGATGCCAGCGCGCGTGACCATCGCGCACGTCGAGCACGGCGAGGTCGCGTTGATGACCGATGATCGCTTCGCCGTCGGATGCGGTGACGGAGGCGAATGTCGCGCGCGCTTCCGCGGGCACGCGTGCGAGCTCGTGCGTCCATTGCATCCGCCCGGTCGCCGCATCGACGCCGACGATCGTGCCGTCGATCTCGGGAATCACGACGACGCCATCGACGACCGCGACGCCACCGCGAACTTGCTCCGGCGTGCCGAACCGCCACTTGATCGCACCGGTGGCGAGGTCGAGCGCGATCACGCCACCGCCACCACCATCGGCGAGATCCGTCGCGGTCACGTACACCACGCCATCGGCGATCGCGGGTCGCGCGGACAACAGGTGCCCACCGACCGGTGTCGACCATCGCATCGCGAGCTCCGGTGAGAGCGGCTGTGTTGGCGGTGGCGGTGGACGGCATAGATTCACCGTCGACGACGACCCGGCGATCGTGACGACGTGCGGGCCGGGAACGAGCGGATCGACGACCCGCCAATCCCACCCACCGACCAGATGGAGGCCAACAGGTTTGCCATCCACGTTCACCGCGGGTGGCGTACTCGCGCCGACCACGATCTCGTTCGCACACGGCGGTTCCATCACGTGCGTGATCGGACGATCGACGATCACGCGGTGTTCGGACCACAGCCTGCCGTGATCGACGTGAAACACGCGATATCCGGCCGGCGTGAAGTCCAAGCCGCCCATCAACAGCGGCTCGGTATTCCACTCGGTCACACCGCCCTCGTGATGGACCACGCGATTCGAATGCGCGTGCCCGGTGATGAGATACGGCACGTGCAACCGCGCGAGCTCTTCGACGACCCGCGGGCTCGGTGGCGCGTGCGTGAGCATCACGATCGGCGCGGTCACGCCCTTCACCGACTCGCGCACGTAGTCGAGGATCTCCGGCTCGGTCATCGCCATGTTCCACACGATGAAGTGCATGCCGAGTGCGTCGAACGCGTCGTTGTCGCGACCGAATGCCTGCTTCCAGCCGACGCCGTTGTCGTACCAATCGTGATTGCCGGCGACGGGCACCCACGGGACACCGTCGGCCAACCCGTCGAGCGCGGCCTTCACACCGGCGTATTGCTCGGGCGCTGCGCCCGTTGTGATGTCACCGGTGATCACGACGAACGCGGGCTTTCCGATCTCCTCGAACCAATTCGCGAGATCCACCGGTGGCGTTGCCGGCAAGCCGATATGCGGATCGCTCGCGACGACGAACGAATCGTCGGCGGCTGCCACGGCCGACAGCGAAGCGAGGAGCACGAGCGAACGCAGGTGTCGATCTTAGTGCATAGTCGCGACGTGCAAAGCCTGACGATCGTCGTTCCCGCCTTCAACGAGGCGGCGTCGATCGAGCACACGATCCGCGACGCACTCGAGATCGGGGCGCAGGTCACCGCGGACCTCGAGGTGATCGTCTGCAACGATGGCTCGCGCGACGACACCGCCCGCCTCGCGAAGGCAACCGGTGTGCGCGTGCTCGATCGTCCGATCAATCGCGGGATCGAAGCCTCGATGCGCGCGCTCTACGCGAACGCTCGCGGCGAGTGGACGTTCCTGATGTCGGCCGATCGCCAGTGGCCGATGACCGCACTCATCCCGATGGCTGCAGCCGCCGACGACGGTGCCGACTTCGTGATCGGCGTACGCGCGAACAAGCGCGAGATCTACACGCCATATCGCCGCGCGATCAGCTGGTCGTACGAGCGGATCGTGCGGGCGTTGGGTGCACCCGGCGGCGATCCGGGATCGATCAAGCTCGCGCGTACGCGATTGCTCCACGCACCCGTCACCGCGACCGGCGTATTCGCCGAGGGCGAGCGGATCATTCGTGCCGCGCGCGGTGGTGCTCGCGTCGTCGAGGTCCCGGTCGAATTTCACCGCCGCGGTGCCGGCAAAGCGACCGGTGCTCGCCGCGATGTCGTGACGCGAGCACTCGTCGATGCGGTGCGCGTGACGAGCTCCTTGATCACCGGCTGGCCGAAACCGACGCTGCCGAAATCAGACGTCTGACAGCACGAACCAATCGCCGTCGATCTCGCGAGCGTGGCCGTCGAGCAAGTGCTCGAGGGGCGCCGCCGATGGAAAGAAGTGCAGGTGATAGTCGACGGTGTAGCGGTAATAGCGTTGCTTCGGCACGACGACGATCACGCGATGCGCGACACGCCTGAGCTCGCGCACCGCCGCGTACAGATCGACGACATGCTCGAGCGTGTGCGCGCACACCACGGTATCGAACGCGCGATCCGCGAACGGCAGCGCCGGCAACCCCGCGACCGCGACCGGGCAGTCCGCACGCCGGCGGGTCTCGTCCGCGGAGCCGACCGTGACTTCGCACGCGACGACCTGCCGGCCGGCCGCGACCAGCGCCTGCGCGACCACTCCGTTGCCGCTGCCGACTTCGAGGACCGTCCCACGCGCGGCTTCGACGATCGCGGCAACCTGGCCGGGAGTCGTATCGGTATCGCGATAGCGGCCACCGCCGGCGGCGAGCGCGGCATAGGCATCGGCGAATTCCCGGGGCGACATCGTGAACGCGCGTTCTTTGAAGTCCAGGTCGAATGCCGCGCCGTGGAACTTCGTCGCCATCCAGCGATTGAACGGGCGCCACTCGCGGATCACGGGCGGCAGGAAGTCGTCCAGCACCCGACGCACCAGCCCGGTAACCCGGCGGTCGCGAAGTCGATCACGGATGCTCACGGTCGCGACGCTACCACTCTTGACGCACCCCAACCGTCATGTGACGGTCCTGCGTCGTGACGCTCCGTATCGGCGTGATCGGCTACGGTTACTGGGGCCCGAACCTGGTCCGTAACTTCTCTCAAAATCCGCGCACCAAGGTGACCGCGATCGCGGACGCCAATCCCGGCCGGCGCTCGCTCGCCGCCGCGCATTACCCGCACATCCAGACGTTCGAGGATGCGAACGCCTTGATCGCGAGCGCCGAGGTCGACGCGGTCGCGATCGCCACGCCGATCTTCACGCATTACGAACTGGCGAAGCGCGCGCTCGAAGCGGGCAAGCACGTCCTCGTCGAGAAGCCGCTCACGCCATCCGCCGCGCAAGCCGAAGAGCTCGCCCAACTCGCCGAAGCGAAGAAGCGCGTGCTGATGGTCGATCACACGTTCGTCTACACCGGCGCGGTCAAGAAGATCCGCGATCTGGTCGCGTCGAACGAGCTCGGCCGCGTCCTCTACTTCGATTCGGTCCGGATCAACCTCGGGTTGTTCCAACCGGACTTCAACGTGATCTGGGACCTCGCACCGCACGACCTCACGATCATGGATTACGTCCTGTGCCAGACGCTCGGCGTGCAACCGAAGTGGGTGTCCGCGATCGGCGCCTCGCACTACGGTCGTCACGAGAACCTCGCGTACGTCACCGTCGGGTTCGAAGATCAGTTGATCGCGCACGTTCACGTCAACTGGGTCGCGCCGGTGAAGACGCGCCGAACGATCATCGCGGGCGCGAAGAAGATGGTCGTGTGGGACGACACGTCGCCGGTCGAGCCGGTGAAGGTCTACGAGAGCTCCGTCGACGTTCAACACATCGACAAGGAATCCGCGTACGCGCTGAACGTGCAGTACCGCTCGGGCGACGTGCATTCGCCGAAGCTCGACGGCAAGGAAGCACTCGCCGGGATGGCGCAGACGTTCGCGGCCGCGTGTCTCGACGGCGCGCCATCTCCCTCGGATGCCGTGGTCGGCGTGCGGATCGTCCGCATGCTCGAGGCGGCGCAGAAATCGCTCGAGCGTTCCGGCCAGAGAGTCTCGCTATGAAAGTTCCGTTCGTCGATCTCGTCGCGTGGGCCAAACCGTCGCGCGAGGAGTATCTCGCCGCGTTCGCGCAGGTGCTCGATACCGGTGCGTTCGTCGGCGGGCCGCAGGTCGCGTCGTTCGAGAAGGCGTTCGCGCAGTTCTGCGGGGCGCAGCACGCGGTCGCGCTCAACACGGGCACGGATGCGCTGCTCCTCGCGTTGCGTGCGCTCGGCGTCGGTCATGGCGACGAAGTGATCACGGCGGCGAACTCGTTCTTCGCCACGGCGGAGGCGATCAGTCACGCGGGCGCGAAGCCGGTGCTGTGCGATGTCGACGACGACACGCTGCTGATCGATCTGAAGGATGCCGCGAGCCGCCTGACCGATAAGACCAAGGCGATCATCCCGGTCCATCTGTTCGGTCAGATGTGCGACATGCACGCGGTGCGCGGATTTGCCGAGCACTACAAGCTGCACGTGCTCGAGGATTCGGCGCAGGCGCATGGGGCCACACGCGGTGGCGATCGCGCGGGCAGTGCGGGCGATATCGCCGCGTTCAGCTTTTACCCGACGAAGAACCTCGGCGCGATCGGCGAGGGCGGCGCGGTGACTTCGAACAAACCGGAGCTCGCGGATCGCGTGAAGCGGTTGCGCGATCACGGCCAAGCCGGGCGTCACGATCACGTCGAGATCGGTTACAACGCGCGGCTCGATTCGGTGCAGTGCGCGTGTCTCGAGATCACGTTGCGCCGGCTCGCGGCGGCAAACGATCGGCGTCGCGCGGCCGCGGCTCGCTATCGTTCGAACCTGCCGAACGTGCGCTGGATCGTCGAAGCGCCGGATAGCCAGCCGGTCTATCACCTGATGATCGCGCGGGTGGCGAATCGCGATCAGGTCCGTACCGCGCTCGACAAAGCAGGCATCGGCACCGCGATCCATTATCCGACGCCGATCCATCTCCAGAAGGCGTACGCGCACCTCGCGCAGCGGGCGTGTCCCGTCGCCGAGCGCGCGGTGACCGAGATGATCTCGCTGCCGATGTTCCCGGATATCACGGACCCGCAGATCGACTACGTCTGCGAAACGCTCAAGGCACTAGTAGCTTAGCTACCTGTTCGTACTGCGCCTGGTGCTCGCTACCGCCGATCACGAACACGGCGTTACCGGATCGCACGACGAGATTGCCGCCTTTGCCGTTCTTGAAGTCGGCGTAGCGCGCTTCATCGCCGATCTGAACGGGCACCGGTGGATTCGACATCGAGAACGCATCGGCGGAGATCGAGTCGAAGTTGCCGCCTGCGTGATACGAGACGATCACGCGAACCACCTTCGTCTGCGGATCGGAGAACGCGCACGTGGTGTCGTCCGATTGATCCGGAGCGAGCACGACGTGGCCGCCGACGATCGGCTCGATCCGCGCCTGGTCCAGACTGAACGACGTATCCTTGAACATGCATCCCGTCGGAGCCGGATACAGCGGACCCGTCTTGTGCTCCGGTGCATCGCTGTGACCGCAACCGAGCGCAACCGCACATAGAAAAACGATCTTCATCGCCTGGGCATCTTACACGGTGGTCGTAGCATCGAAGGACCATGACTAGGCCGCACGTCGTGATCATCGGTGGTGGGTTCGGAGGGCTGGAAACCGCGCGCCATCTCGCGAAGGCACCGGTCCAGATCACGCTCGTCGATCGCCGCAACCATCACCTGTTTCAACCGCTGCTGTATCAGGTGGCGACGGCCGCGCTGAACCCGAGCGATATCGCCTATCCGATCCGCGCGGCGGTCGCGAAGCAGAAGAACGTGCGCGTGTTGCTCGCCGAAGCGAAGGCGATCGATCCGCAGAAGCGCATCGTCACGCTCGATGGTGGCGAGCTCCATTACGACTACCTGATCGTTGCCACCGGCGTGTCGCACTCGTACTTCGGCAAGGATCAGTGGGAGCCACTCGCTCCGGGCCTCAAGTCTGTCGAAGATGCGCTCGAGATCCGGCGTCGGATCTTTCTCGCGTACGAAGCCGCGGAACGCGAAGCGGATCCGGTCGCGCGAAAAGAATGGCTGACGTTTGCTGTCGTTGGAGGTGGGCCCACGGGCGTCGAGCTCGCGGGCGCGCTCGGCGAGATCGGCCTGCTCACGTTGAAGAAGGACTTTCGCTCGTTCGATCCCACGGATGTTCGCGTCGTGTTGTTCGAGGGCAAAGATCGCGTGCTGCTCGCGTATCCCGAGAAGTTGTCGGCGGCGGCGAAGAAGTCGCTCGAGGATCGCCACGTCGACGTGCGGTTGAATGCAATGGTCACCGCACTCGACGATCGTGGTGTCACCGTGAAGACGGAGCGCGGCGAGGAGCGCTTCGGCGTGCGCACGATCCTGTGGGCCGCAGGCGTTCAGGCCTCACCGCTCGCGGCGGATCTCCAAGCACCGCGCGATCGGAGTGGGCGCGTCGTCGTGAAACCGGATCTCTCGATCCCGGATCATCGCGAGGTGTTCGTGATCGGCGATCTGGCGAAGATGACGATCGCCGAAGGTGTCGAAGTCCCGGGCGTGGCGCAGGGCGCGCTCCAGGGTGGCCGGCACGTCGCGAAGATCATCACGCGTGAAACCCGAGGCGAGACGTTCGAGCGCCCGGCCTTTCGTTATCACGACAAGGGCAACATGGCCGCCGTCGGACGAGCCGAGGCAGTGGTTGCCACGAAGCGCGTCGCGATCCACGGCTTCTTCGCATATCTCTTGTGGTGGGTCGTCCACATCTTCTTCCTCGTCGGGTTTCGCAATCGCGTGCTCGTGATGCTGAACTGGATGTGGTCGTGGCTGACGTTCCAGCGTGGCGCGCGTCTGATCACCGGTCACATCCCGGCGCTACCGCCGATTACCTCGGTCGATGACCACGGCGAGACCGTCCAGAAACACCCGCAGCCCGGTCTCGAACAACGCGTCGAGGCTCATGTCGACCTCGATCGCGCCGAGCCGTAACAGCGTCGGCAACTTCGCGACGAGCGGCGCGAACACGGCCTCCTGGCTCGCCATCCATTCCGACTGATCCATCCCGGTATCGCGCTCGGCCTCGCGCTCGGTCTCGAACCCGGCGGCGAGCCCGCGCACGAATCCGATCAACGAGATCGCGATCGTCAGCACCTCGGCATCGGGAATCCCGGTCGCAGCGATCGTGGCGAGCACCGCTTCGGTGTGGAGCATGCCGCGCGGCAGCTGTTGCGGTCGGGTCAGCGAGATCATCGGCGCGAGCCAACGGTGCCGGCGATAGCCATCCCATTGCACGCGCATCAGCGCTTCGAGGTGCTTGCGCCACCCGCCCCGCGCCTTCGGCAGTTCCGCCTCGGCGAGAGCGCTATCTGCCATCAGGTTGAACAACATTTCCTTGCTCGGCACATGGCGATACAGCGACATCGTCGCCACGCCGAGCTCCTTCGCGACCGTGCGCATCGACAGCGCCGCCGTGCCTTCGTCATCCGCGATCGCGATCGCCGCCTCGACGATCCGATCGCGCGAGAGATCCGGCGCCGCTTCACCCTTCACGACCGTGCCGATGCCGGGCTCCACACGCACGAGGCCATCCTTGCGCAGCTGCGCGAGCACCTTCGTCGCCGTCGCGATCGCGACATCCCACTCCTTCACGATCTGCCGCGCCGACGGGACGAGCTGACCGGGTTGGATCTTCCCGGACCGGATCCGATCGCGCAGATCCGCGAGCACCCGGGCCGAGGCGGTGTTCTGTTTCACGGCCGGTATACTAGTACACCTAGCGCCGAAACCTCGACGGGTAGCTAAGCCGTGCGTACATCGTACGCATGAAGGTCCTCATCTCCGGCGCCAGCATCGCAGGTCCCACGCTCGCTCATTGGCTCGCCCTCTCGGGGCACCAGGTCACCGTCGTCGAACGCGCGACCGCGCTTCGCCCCGGTGGCCACGCGGTCGATCTCCGCGGTCCCGCGCTCGAGGTGATCACGCGGATGGGGCTCATGGACAAGTGCCGCGCGATCGAGACCGACACGCTCTACAACGAATGCGTCGACCAGCGCGGCAAGCGATTCGGTCGGATGAAGCGCGGCTTCGGTGTGATCGATCCGACCGACGTCGAGGTCATGCGCGGCGATCTCGCGCAGCTCTTGTACGAGCACACGCGTGATGTCGCGGACTATCGCTTCGGCGATCACGTGCTCGCGATCGACGGTCACGATGTCGCGTTCGCGAGCGGCCGGTGCGAGAGCTTCGACGTGATCGTCGGCGCCGATGGCGTGCACTCGCGCACCCGCACGCTAATGTTCCCGGGCTCGGAGCTCCGCCACATGGGCATGGCGATGGCGGTGTTCACGGTGCCCGACATGCTCGGCATCCCGCGCGGCCAGTTGGTCTACAACGGCGTCGGCAAGATCGGCTCGATCAAGAGCTGCGGGGATCAGCTGAAGGTCGTGGTGTTCTTTCGCCACGCGCCCGGCGAGTCGATCGACCTCACCACGGTCGCCGACATCTATCGAAATGAAGGTTGGGTGTGGCCGCAGATCTGCGACGCGATCGACGAGGCGGACTTCTACAGCGACATCACCTGCCAGATCCGTGGCCCGATCGCGCGCGATCACGTGGCGCTCGTCGGAGATGCCGGGTACTGCCCGTCGCCGCTGTCGGGGCAGGGAACGAGCCTCGCGATCGCCGGCGCCTACTGCCTCGCGGCCGAGCTCGCCGGCTCTGTCGATGTGGGCGCGGCGCTCGCTCGCTACGAGCAGCGGATGCTTCCGTTCGTGCGGCTCAATCAGGACGCGGCGCTGAACATCGCGAAGGGTGCCGCCCCCACCTCGAAGACCGGGCTGTGGATGCGAAACTTCATGATGCGCACGCTGCCGTACACGCCGTGGGCGGGGCTCGTCATGAAGCTCGCGATGCGCGGGATCCGGAAGGCGGCGCACAGCCTCGAACTACCGAAGTACCAGCTCGCGTGAGAGGATGCCGGTTGGATGGATTATCGGGCAGTATTTCGCGAGGCCGCGACGCCTCTGCTGCTGCTCGATAAGGATCATCGGGTCAAAGAGCTCAATCGCTGCGCGATCGATCGGTTCGGCGACATCGTCGGCGTGAAGCTCCACTTCGACGAATCTCCCGTGGAGATCGGCGGGTTCCCGTGCACCGTGCGCAAGCAAGCGCTCGACGACTGCGAGCTGGTCACCGTGTGCGAAGTCCTCGGGTCGTCGAACGAGGTCGCTGACAGCGCGCGCCTGAACGCGTTCGAACGCCGGCTCGAGACCGCGCGCGCTCTCGGCCGCGTCCTCGCGCGATCGACGAACTTGGAAGAGACGTTGCCCCGCACGCTCGCGGTACTTGCCGGCTACGACGATTGGGATGTCGGAGGAATCTGGTTGCCGCTCTCGGAAGGCCGGTTCCAGTGCTACGGCACGTGGACCAAGCCGGAGATCCAAGCGCCGAACCTCGTCGCCGTTGCCTCGAGCACCACGTCCGGAACGTCCGAGATGCTCGCCCGGGTCGTGAAGACGGGACGTGCCGAGAAGATGGCGATCGATCCGCAGCGTGGCGTGTTGTCGGCGGCGGCAGGTGCGGTCGGCCTACGCCGCTGCCTCGGCTTTCCGATCTTTAGCGGTGAACGCGTGCTCGGCGTGGTGATCCTCGCGTCCACGCAACCCGGCTCGCTCGCGATGTTTGAGCAGGGCCTCCTCGATTCGGCGGGCCAGATGCTGGGCCTGTTCGTCGAGCGGATGCGCGCCGAGCAGCGGCTGCAAGAGATCGTGGATACGTTGCACGAGGGCATCATCATCGTCGACGACAAGGCGAAGGTGCTCTACTTCAATCCCACGGCGAAGCGGCACTACGGTTTCATCGGCAGCGATGAAGAGTGGGTGCAACAGCTCGAGGGTGGGACCGCGTTCGAGACCCGCCTGCTCGACGGCACGCTCGTGCTGCCGAAGGATCGACCGTCGGCGATGCTGCGGCGGGGCGAGCCCGTCACGGGGATCGAGATGTGGGTAACGAACCACGTCACCGGGATCCAGCGCGCGTTGCGATACTCGGGTGCGCGATTGATCCAGCCGGATGGCTCGAAGACGATCGTCGTCGCGTTCTCGGATATTACCGCGCGCGTGCGCAACGCGATGGAGCTCGCGGAGCTCAACGATACGCTCGAGCGTCGTGTCACCGAACGCACGGCCGAGCTCGAGGCCGCGAACCGCGAGCTCGAGGCATTCACGTACACCGTGTCACATGATCTGCGCGCGCCGGTGCGAGCGATCACGAGCTTCTCCGAAATCGTGATCGAGGATTTCGGTGAGGTGCTCGGTGCCGAGGGTGTGCGGTTGTTAAAGCGGATCCATAACGGCGGGGTCCGATTGGGCGAGCTCGTCGACGATCTGCTCGCGTTCTCGCGCCTCGGTCGTCACGCGCTGCACCTGCGGGAGATCGATGTCGACGATCTCGTTCGCACGGTGCTCGCGACGCAGCTCGAAGGCGTGACGAATGTCGAGCTAAGCGTCGCGTCGCTCGGCACGTGTGTCGCCGATGCCTCGTTGCTCGAGCTCGTGTGGACGAACCTGATCGAAAACGCGATCAAGTACTCGGCGCCGCGCGAACGGATCCAGCTCGCGATCTCTCGGAGCGACACGCCAGCCGCGGTGACCTACACGATCACGGATAACGGCGTCGGGTTCGACATGCAGTACAGCGACAAGCTGTTCGGCGTGTTCCAACGTCTGCACGCGAACGAGCTGTTCGAGGGCACGGGAGTCGGGCTCGCGAACGTGCGCCGGATCGTCGAGCGGCACGGCGGGACCGTCGCGGCACGCGGCGTTCCCGAGCAGGGCGCCACGTTCGAGTTCAGTCTCCCTAAACGCTAGCGCAGGTGCGTGCGTTCGAAGTGAAAGCCGACCTGGAGCGCGGCCTGGATGTTGTCGGTCGAGCCGAGATCCACGCCGACCCACGCGCCGACGGTGACGACGGGCGAGAGCCAGAAGTCCAAGCGACCATGCGCTTCGACGGCGGCCTGATCCGACGACGAGGACGTCGCCGTAGCGCTGTGCTGGAGCGTGGTGAGCCGGAACGTCGGCGCGAGCTCGACGGCACCCGAAAACACACCAGCGGTGGCGCGAAACCCGAACAGCGCCTTGCCCGCGGCGATCGAGCCATCGTGATCTTCCGACAGCACCGTGCTCATCTGATCGCTGCCATCCGTCGTGCGCGACGTGGACGAGCTGTCATGCGGCTTCATACCGGTGATGTTTCCGAAATCGACTTCGGCACCGAGGTAGAAGTGGCGCGTGATCATCGCCTGCGGTGCGAACCGGACGAAGTCCGCGCTGTACGTGTTGCCGTTGCCCGGCGAGAGGCGTTCGGCGCCGAGACCGAAGTCGACGAACATGCCGGATTGCGACGAGTGATCGACGTATCCGAGTGCGAGCGGTTCCGCGCTAGCGGCGGCACTCGCGAGCAACACACCACCGAGAATGAATTTCATCATGACTAGCGCTTCCGATCGTACGGGTAGAGATGCACGCCGATCTGCAGCGCGGCCTGCAGGTCATGCACCGAAGCTGTATCCATACCACCGAAGACTCCGACGGTGAGATACGGCGTGATCCACGCGTCTAACCGAGCGTGAACCTCGAGCATCTTCTGCGACAGCGTCACCGACAACAGGTCCTTGGTGAAGTTGCCGTTCGTGTAGCGGAGCGTGGGCGCGAGCTCGACACTCCCGGCGAATCGACCGACCGTGTCACGAAGCCCGACCACGACTTGGCCGTCGAGGATCGTTCCACTGTCTTGGGAGAGCGGATCGTGTTGGAGTCCTTCGCACATCTCGTCGGTGTAATTGGCAGGGCACTGCACGTACGCCGTCGTGCCGGACGCGCTCGTGATGTGCGCAGCAGAAAATCCCGCACCGAGATAGAAGTGGCGGCCCATCGCCGCCGTGGGTGCGAACCGGACCATTTCGCCCGTGTATTGCACGCCATCCCCGGGCGCGACGGTCTGGACGCCGAGGCCGACGTCGAACCACACATCCGTAATGGCTTCGGGTTGCCAGCGACGACCCGCTTCGGCGCCGACCACTTCATCCGCGCTCGCCACGGATGACATCAACACAACGACGAGACCAACAACCTTCAACATACAGCCCCCTATTGCATTCGATCGTGTCGGTAGAAATGGACGGAGAACAACAGCCCTGCTTGATAGTTGTGAGTGGAATCGAGATCCACACCGGCGTAGATGCCGGCGCTCGTGTACGGCGTGAACCACGCATCCGCGCGAACGTGACCTTCGACGGTCGTTTGCTCGAGCGAGAGCGAGTGGCCGGTCGACGTGAAGTCGCCATCGGTGTAGCGCAGCGTCGGCGCGAGCTCGATCGCCGCGGTGACGAGAGAGATGTCTTGTTTCACGCCGAGGAACACCTGCGGCGTGAGGATGTGACCGCTCGCGCTCGCCGAGGCATCGCGTTGGAACTTGTCGCACTGCTCGTCGGAGAGGCCGGGCGTGCAATCGAACTCGACGCCCATGCCGAACGCACTCGAGATGTAGCCGAAGCTGAACGCGGCGCCGAGATAGACGTGACGGTTGATCTCGGCCTTCGGTGCGAAGCGCACGAACTCGGCGGTGTAGTGCACGCCGTCGCCGGGAACGACGCGCTGAGCACCGAAGCCGATATCGAGCGAGACGTCGGTATTACGCTCGCCGGTGTAGTGGGAACCGAGGGCGGGTTCTGCGGCGGCAACTCCACCGCCGACCAACACCGCCGCGAACACGTACCGCATGGGGCAAATCCTAACCGAACGATCAGTGATAGAGGCGAACGATCGTCTCACCAGGCGTACCGCGCGCAATAGTTAACATTCCGCCATCTCCAAACGCGAGCTGGCCGTTGCCGGTGACCGTCAGCGTCGAGAACGCGCCCTGATCGGTGACCGGAACCGCGGTGCCGCCAAATGCGGCGGAGGTCGGCGCGCCGGCGGGGCGTCCCGACCAGGCGTATTCGGGTGCCGTGCTCGTCGGGCCTGCCACTTCATGCCAGGTCGATCGAGCCGGATCCGATGCGGTACCCGGGTACAGCCAAACTTCGCGTGCCGTCGACGGATGCGTGGCGGTCGGTAGCGCTGGCGAAGCGACGACGGTGTCGATGCCGTCGGGGTAGAGGACGAGCAGCGAGCCTGCGGGGACGTATGCGGGAATTTCGGTGACGGCGGCTTGGGCGGTGCCGGGACCACCTTGCACGTGGGCGCCGCCGAACAGCGGGATCCACTCGCCGGCGGGCAACTGGAGATCGCGGGACACGGCGCCTTGGGCCTGCACCGGTGCCACGAGGATGCGATCGCCGAGCATGAATTCGTCGAGCACCGACCACGCCCAGTCCTCGTCGGGGAATTCGAGCGCGATCAGGCGAAGCAGCGAGCGACCGTGTTGCTGAAAGCTCGCGATCGAACCTTGGAGATAGAGCGCGAGCTGTTGGTGGAAGCGTGCGTAGCGCTTGAAGTGCGCGATCGAATTCGCATCGTGCTGCCACTGGAAGTTGTCGCGCGCGCTGCGGCCGTGGTGCGTGCGCATCACCGGTTCGAACGCGCCGAGCTCGACCCAGCGATACCAGAGCTCTTCGGTCGTCGGCGTGGTGCCTTGGCTCATGTAGCCGCCAATGTCGCCGCCGAAATACGGAAACCCGGTGATGCCGAGGCCGATGCCCATCGGAATCACCGACGGTAGGCCATCTCCATCGGACCAATCGGTTTGTTGATCGCCGGGCCAGATCACCTGCGCGAGCGGCTGGCTGTGCAACCACGCCGAGCGCATGAAGTAGAGCTTGTCGCCGGTCAGGAGGTCGTGGTTGAACTTCGCCCACTCGACGGGATACCGGTTGTGAACGTGGAGCGCGTCTTCGCCGGAAGCGAGCGTGGCGTCGGTCGGTAGCCACTCGCCGAAGTCGGCCATCCAACCATCGGCGCCGAGCGTGAGCGCTTCGCCCATCACGGAGGTCGCCCACGTGCGCGATGCCGGGTTCGTGAGATCGAGCAGCGTGGAGTCGCCGAACGTGATGCCGGTGAATTCGTAGGTCGCGCCGTCCTTCTGGATCGGATAGCCACCGGCGGTTGCTTCCGCGAACACGTCGGCGGTGTTGTCGATAAACGTGTTGTGATAGACGAGGAATTGAAAGCCCTCGCTGTGGAGATCACTGGCGAGCGTTTCGATGTCGGGATAGAGCGTGCGATCGACGCGCCAGTTTTCCTTCAGCGCATAGCCGGTCGCGCTGTCGGCACCGCCGCGCCAGTCTTCGGTCCAGATCACCGACGACGAAATCCCGTTGTCCCGGAGCGCTTGCGCGACTTGGCGGACGGATGCCGACCCGTAGATCGCATCGACCCACGGCGAGAACACGGTGGCCGGCGGCACGTCGGGCTTACCGACCCATTCGAGCATCTGATTCAGCGGCTCGGCGCCGACCCACACGTGAACGGCGAGCGTGTGATCCCACGCTTCGTAGCGCGCGCTATCGGACTTCTCGAAGCCGAGATCGAACACGGTGCGCGCGTTCGTATCGACGGCGAGCGCGTAGTTTGCCGACGACAGGAACATCGGCATCGGCGTGTGCGTCGAGTGGCGGCGGCCGGTGAGGAACCAGATACCGGTGTATTGATCGTCCGGATCCGGCGCCTTGCCGATACCGTCTTCTTGGACCCACAGCGGCACGTGCTGGCCGCGCTGATCGACATCGAACGATTGGCCGCCGAGGCCGACGATGTGTTCGGCATCGATCAACGGTTGGCCGAGCGAGATGCTGTCGCCGACGGTCGAGGTCAAGGTCAGCGTGATGTGACCGCCGTCGAGCGCGAGCGTGCCGCTGCCGAGCTTGCCGTCGCCGGATTGCAGATCGAACGTGGCGCCGCTGGCGGTCGCGGTGACGCCGCCGAGCTTGTCGATCGGTTGCCACACGGTTTGATCGGCGTTTTCGTCGAACCGATAGGAGCCGAACTCCTGCATCAACGTGTACGACTTCGTCGAAACGCTACCAAACCCATGTGGAGGTTTGCCGTCGCCACCGCCGGATTCGGTCTGCCACACGATCGTGTCGCCCTGCGCGACTTCGATGTGCGCCGGATCCGAGAACACGCGAGCGGTGTAATCGCCGACCGCGATCACCGTCGGTGGCGGTGGATCGCTGCAACCGATCAGCAACGCGACGACGAGTAGCTTCACCGGCGGTCCAAGGACGGTGGGTTGTAGCGTTCGGCGGAGGACGGATCGGCGGTGCCGCCGGTGATCAGGATCGTGCCGTCGCAGAGGAGAGTCGCGCTGTGGCCGGCGCGCGCCACGGACATGTGATCGGTGGCGACGACGTCGACGGTGCCGTCGATCGGATCGAGTCGCGCGATGAACGCGGTGTCGAGCGGATCGCAGTTATCGCAGCGACGGCCGCCGGTGATCAGCACGCGACCGTCGGGCAGCGGTGTGGCGGCGAAGTCGAGGAGGCCCGCGTTCGACGGTAGGAGGCCGTTGTCGACGTCCTTGAAGCCTTCGTCGAGCGTGAACAGCTCGAGCTGCGCGACGGCGGTGCCATCGGTCAGGCACGTCATCGCGCCGCAGCCGCCCATCACGAGCACGCTGCCATCGGGCATCAGCACCGAGTGGTGTCCGCGGCGTGCGCGACCGGGATACGTCGTCGTCGAGAATTCTTCTTTCAACGGCTTGAACAGCTCGGCCGTCGCGATCGGCGTGCCGGTGCTGTCGATGCCGCCGATCACCAACACGGAGGCGCCGACGTCGTCGCCGAGGCGCGTCGCCGTGTGTTGCGATCGCGGCGAGGTCAAGACGGCGCGGGTCAGCACGCGGACGGTCGCGCTGCCGTTGTCGATCGAGACTTCGTCGACGGCACCGGATGGCGTGGCCCCATCGAGGCCGCCGATCGCGATCACGCGGCCATCGGAGAGCGTGGTCGCCGTGAGCCCGGTGCGTGCCATCTGCGCGTCGTCGACGCTATCGATCCGCCGGGTCTCGGGCGCATCGGGCGCGATCAATTCGATGTACGTGGCGCCGGTTTCAGTGGCCGAATCTTTGCCGCCGATCAGCGCGATGCGCGTATCACCGCCGACGCCGAGCGCCGCCGCAACCGCACCTTCGCGCGAGCGCAGATCGCCGAGCGTGGCGAGTGTCCCGGTCTGCGGATCGAAGCGCTCGACCGCGGTGACCGGCGTGCTGCCGTCCATCCCGCCGACGACAAGGCCGGTGCCATCGATATCGGTGAGGGCGAGGCCACCGACGCGTTGCACGGGCATGACGTTCAAGTCGCCGAACTTCACCTCGCGCGAGAAGAACAGATGGGGGGTCGGCGCGACATCGGCGGACACCGCGAACTGACACGTCCGGCCGTACGCGACCTCCGACGAGCCGACGGAGCCGGTCATGTGGATCACGAGGTCGTCGCCGAACGGAACGCCCGGCAACGTGACGGTCTGGCCGGCGGTGAACGTCTGCGACACGAGATCCGCGGCATCGCCGGCGTGCGCGACGGACAGCACGAGCGAATCGAGCGGGAACGCCGAGGCGTTATCGTTCGTCGGGACGTCGACGGTAAAATCGATCGCGACCGCGTTGTCGGCGCAGCCCGCGAGCAGGAGCGCGAGGACTGCTTTCAAAACTGGAACCCCGGTCCGGTCGGGCGAGCGGTCGCGTTCGTGGCGCCGGTATCGCTCGCGATCGCCGCCGTGATCGGAATGACGATCGCCGCGGTCACGATCACGGCGCCGGCGATCCACGTCCACTTCGACTGGTACCACGGGCGCGCGACGGTCACGGGCGCGAGCATGTCGTCGACGATCCGCGCGACCGGCGAGAGATCACCGCGTGCGATCGTGGCGGTCCGGCGGTCGCGCTCGCGGCCATCGGCGGCGATCAACCGGATCGTCGCGATCTGATCGTGGAGCTCGACGGTGATCACGGCCTTCGCACTGACGGCACGCGCTTGGACGAGCACGTCGGTGTCCGAGGGCGCGGTGTAGCGGCGCGGCGTCACCGGAATCGGCGTGTCGGTCGGTGGAAGATCGATCCGCGTGGTCCACGGCTCGGAGTCGGGGCAGGTCACGCGAACGAAGTGCGGTCCGGTCGGGCGCAACACGGCACCGGCGACCGGCTCGCCATCGATCATCGTGGTGCACCCCGCGGGCGCTTGGACGGCGAGCCGGCTGTTCGGGTGCTTGTCGGCGACATCCTTCTGGACGCGCTCGAGCAACGCCGAAACCTTCGGGGCGTACTGCGATGGATCGAGCGTGCGCGACGGATAGATCAGCAGCGCTTCGACGAGCTCGTCCCAGGCCGCGGTCTCGTTGCCCTGCGCCACGGCGACGAGCCCGCGATATAGAAATAGGTCGGACAGCTGCGCGCGCGACAGGCCGGCGGCACCACTGGTCTCGGCCTGCTTCTTGGCTTCGTCGAGGGCGGCCTGCGCTTCCGGAAGCTTGATCGCGTCGTACGCGGCCTTGCCTTCGGCGATCCACCGCGCGGTCTCGGGCGTGGCCGCGGATGCCGGCGACCGATCGATCACCGCCACCCCGCGCGTTCGGCCAACCGCGACGATCGGCTGCGGCGAGACGCCGGGCGTCCACGTCACCACGAGGTCTGCGCCGGGCGATGCCAAGGCAACGCTCGTCATGACCAGTAGCGCTGAGACCACCCTCACTCTCCGGGAGTATAGTCGGGGTAATGAGTCGGGCGCTCGGTCGCTACGAGCTTCTGCGACCGATCGCACGCGGCGGCATGGCGGAGGTGTTCCTCGCACGCCGGCGGGCGGCAGGCGTGGAGAAGTGGCTCGTCGTGAAGCGGATCCGGCCGGAACGTGCGACGGACGCGCGGTTCCTCGAGCTGTTCGTGCGGGAAGCCCGGCTATCGATGAGCCTCGCCCATCAAAACATCGTCCCGGTGTTCGACTTCGGCCGGATCGACGACCAGGTGTTCATCGCGATGGAGCGCGTCGAGGGCAAGGACCTCGGCTCGACCTTGCAGAAGTCGGCGCCGGTCCCGCCGTTGATCGCGGCGTTCATCGCGGCAGAGTGCTGTCAGGCACTCGACTACGCGCACCTACGCAAGGGGCCGGATGGCACCGCGCTCGGCATCGTCCATCGCGATGTCACACCGCGAAACGTGATGTTGAGCTGGGCGGGCGAGGTCAAGCTGACCGACTTCGGGATCGCGGCGCTCGCGACCGATGCGAAGGGCAGCGTGATCGGCACGCCGGGGTATATGGCGCCGGAGCAGGCGCGCAACGAAGCGGTCGATCCGCGCGCCGATGTCTACGCGGTCGGGCTCGTATTGCGGGAAGCGCTCACCGGCGACAAGGCGCGGGCGAATGCGGAGCGCGAGGCGACGCTGGCGCAAGCGCGGAGCGGCGAGCTGCCGGCGTGGACGTTCGAAGGCCCTCTGCGCGCGATCGTCGATAAGGCCACGGCGGCGGATCCGGCGGCGCGCTATGCGAACGCGAGCGAGATGGCGGCGGCGCTCGATGACTATCTCGTGGCGGAGCGCGCGGCGACCAAGGCCGAAGCGCCGGCGAGGTTGTTGGCGCGGTGGCTCGCGAGCGTGTGGGGTGAAGAGAGAGAAGAAACCGGGATCGACGAAGCGATCGAAGGCTCCGCGTTCGAGAGCTTCTTGGATGATGGTGTCGTCGGGACCGGGACCGAGCGGTCGATGATGGCGACCGCGGCCGACGAAGAGGTGCCGAAGCCCGTCGAGGTCACGCCGCCGCCGGTCGTCGAGAAGCGGGGCAACCGCGTGATGATCGGCGTCGCGCTCGTCGCTGCCGCGGCGCTCGTGTTCGCGGTGTGGCCGCGGTCGAAACCAACGGTGATCGTGCCGAAGGCGGATGCGCGCGTGGCAGATGCGATGGTCGTCGTCGATGCGCAGGTGATGATCGTCGAGCCGATCGATGCGCCGGTGATGATCGTCGATGCGGGTGTGGTGCACGATGCGCGGCCGCGGCGTCCGGTGATCGATGCAGGTGCACTGATCGCGCCGCCGCCGCGCGCTGTCCATAAAGTCATGGTCAACGCCACGCCGTGGGCCTACGTCACCGTCGATAACGATCCCACGCGCTACGAGACGCTCGCCACGCTGCACCTCACGGCGGGCCCGCACACGTTTCACTTCGAGCACGAGGCGACGAAGAAGGACAAACAGATCGTCGTTCCCGACGACGATTCGCTCGTGATCACCGAATCGATGCGCTAGTTGGCCAACATCGCCTGCACGCGCGGGATGTTCGCGGTGCATTGCGTGGTCGCCGTGTGAAGCGATGCCGCGGCGCAGGTCGCCACGTCGTTGAAGCGGCGATTCGGATCGAGGCCGAGCGCGTCCCACACCGCGATATGGACATCGCACGTGGTGTCTCCATCGGCGTCGTAGCCGAAGCCGATCTGCGCCGGATCGCTTGCCCAGGTCGAGTCGTGGGTTTGCCAGGCGGCAGCGGTCGAGCCGGCTCCGCGATCGCACGGCGACGACAACGCGACCAAGCGCGCGACCGGTTGCAGCTTCGCCAACAGCGCCGCATGACCGCCACCTTGCGAGTGGCCCATCACGATCACCTTCGTCCAATCGATGTCGCCACCGGCGAGGAATTGATCCCAGTGGCCGGATGGATCGTGCGCCACGAGATAGTTCAGGCCAGCAAGGGCACGCGCGTAGATGCCGACGCTCTCGGTAACGCCAGCAACCGATGCATCGGCGTGCGGTTGCACGATGCCGGTGACGATCGTCATCCGCGTGTCGAGGTAGCAAGCGTTATCGGTGCCGCAGACCACACCGATCACTTGCTTCGAGGCGTACGCGAGTGCGAGCACGTGATCGCCGTTCGCGGTGGCGGCCGTGTAGATGTTGTCGGTCGGCGTAGCGATCGAAAATGCCGGCGTGCCGAGGCTCGGGTTCAGGTACAGCACGAGCTTGCCGTTCGACGTGCCCGTCGGTGCGAGGGCGTAGTTGTTCACCGTGGCATTTTCGCCGGCCGGATCGGCACCGGCATCGGCGGGCGTGAACACGAGGCAGGTCGCATCGGACGGAGTCAGCGCGCCGGAGCCGGTGGTCGGGCACGCGTCGAGCGCGGCGGGCGAATCGGCAATCGCGGCGGGCGCGTCCGTCGACGACCCGTGAGGATCCGATCCGCATGCGACGAGCATTAGCCAAAGCCATTTCATGGTCGGGTCTTCAGCAAACAGGGTGCCACGCGTGGAGCCCGATTCAGCGTGCGAACCGGCACCTGTGCGTTCCACGTCACGGTCCTGGTGGAACGCCGACGTTCCAGTAGTATGCGGCGCATGCGAGCTGGGCTGTTGCTCCTCACGGGCTGTGTCACGTCCTTGCGGGTCACGCAGCCGGCCACGGTGACCGATCGCGCCACGCCGTTTTCGCTCGCATCGCAAACCGAGACGAAGGTCGCGCTGTCCGACGAGCCCACGATGCTCGTGTTCTATCGCGGCTTCTGGTGACCCTGGTGTCGACACCAACTCGGTGAGTTGGCCAGGAACCTCGATTCGATCACCGCGCGGGGCGTGAAGCTCGTCGCGATCAGCCGCGATGCGCCCGCAGACTCGCGGACGTTTGCCGATCACTACGGCATCACGTTTCCGCTCCTGTCCGACGAGACCGGCGATGTCTCGCGCGCGTACACCGGCATCACGTCCGATGACAACGCGCGTCCCGGCGTGGTGATCGTGAAGGGCGGGGCGGTGTTGTATCGCCAGCTCGCCGATTCGAAAGAGGATCGGTTGTCGGCGGAGCAACTGCTCGACGTGATCGACAAGACGCTCGGTACGCACGGCCCCGCGCTGATCGACGAGCACTACGCCGCGATCGATCGCCTGCAGTTCCGATTCGATGCCGGTGGGCCCACGCTCTACGCGCACGAGACGTTCCTCATGCCCGCGACGCACTACGGCTTGATCGGCATTCGCACGACCGCGCCGTTCACGATCGGTGCGGTCGTGTTGGGCCGGCTTCCGTTCTGGCGAAATACCGCCGCGCTCGAGCTCGGGCCGACCGCGAGCTACGATCCCGAGAAGCGCGAAAACATCTTCGGTGGCGCGGCGAATTTGTGGTTCGCCTACGGGCCGACCTGGTCGTTCCAACTCGGCGGCGAGTGGGATACGCGCGGAGGCACCGCGACGGTCGGCATTGGTCGGCTATTCGAGTTTTAGCCAGATCGCCTGCCGGCCGACGCGCACGAAGCCGACGCGTTCGTACGCGCGCAGTCCGGCGGGATTGTCGACGGAGACGTCGAGCGAGACGGTCGTACGTGCTCGATGTGCAAGCGCGCCGACGAGTGCGCCGGCATAGCCGCGGCCGCGAAATTCAGGTGGGGTGTAGACCAACACGATCCGCGTGACGTCGTCGGACAACGGGATGATGCCGGCCATCGCGCGGGGCTCCGGATCGCACCACACGAACATCCGATCGCGCGGCACCTCGGGTGGTGTGCCTCCGGTCGCGAAGGCCTCGGCGATGAACTCGCGACGCCACAGCGGGTGATCGAGCGTCGCAGACGAGACACATCGTGGATCGTCCGTGCCGCCGCCGCGCCAGATCATCTCGTGACCTTCGAACACGCGCCTCCAACCGAGCCGTGCCCCGAGCGCGTCGATCGCGGGGACCGGGCCGCGGATCATCGCGATGTCCGGATCGATCGTGAAGCCGGAGCTATCACTGCACGGATCCGAGAGGCGGGCGAACGCGCCGTCGATGACCATCGCGTTGTCGCCGTCCCGGATCACGTGGCAGCCGCGTGCAACCGCTGCTTCGAACGCCGTGTTCGCGGGATTCTGCACCGAAGGAAGAATATCGCGGCGTCATCGTACGTTCTCGTCGCGTGTTGCGCTTCCTCGTCCTGATCGTGCTCGCGTCGGTGGCTGCAGCCGATCCGCTGCCGGATGTGTTGGAGCTCGCACCGCTGACGGGCTCGCCGTGCGACGTCGTCGCCGGAAAATGCACGAAACTTCAGACGCTGAAGTTGAAGGATGTCGGGTCGGTCGACGTGTATCGGATTAGCAGTAATGACCCGACGCCTTCATTCACGATCGAGCTCGCACTTCACATGGGCGACACCACGCTCGGGGCAACGCTCGACCAACGGGCGTCGATGTGCGGGACGGGAACGTGCCGCGACTACCACTTCAAAGCCGCCAAGCTCGTGATGCTGAAGTCGCAAGAGGTCGCGTTTGGCGTCGAGCTCGAAGCGACCGCGGATGTCAGTCACACGTTCAAGGACATGGGCGCGCCCTATACCGAGAAGCGATCCTTGCGGGTCGCGTGTGTCATCCACGGCGATGTCGACTGCAAGACGCTCGATCTCGGTTACTGCGAGGCGACGGGCTGGACCGAGACTCGCGTGCTCTATCGTTGCGCCGGCACGACGGATCTCGGAACGTTTCGCGACCCGGACACGAACGGCATCTCGCAAGAGGAGCTCGCGCAGATCAGCGATCTCGAGATGAAGCTGACGTTTGCGGGCGCCGGTAAGACGCATACCTGCCAACGCCTCGCCGCGGCGCTGACCGCGATCTTCGACGATCATCCGGAAGCGCTCGACACGATTCGCCGGCTTGCCCCGAACGTGCCGAAGTCGATCAGTCGCCGGCTCGGCAATTCGATGATGCACATCGATCAGGAGTGCCTGCGCGATAAGTCCGTGTTGGATCAGATCGCGCGCATCGGCAAATAGTGTGTCGAAATGGGCTGCGACGGGCTGCCGCACCGGGCGACCCTTGAATGCTTTGAGCAGCAAGCGTAATCCGCTCGCATGTCCATCGTGAAGCGAGTGTGGCGCGGGATCGCGGTCGCGCCCTCTCTCGTGCCGACGCTGCTCGTCGATCGTGCGGGGCGCGCGCCGACGAGCCTCGGCCGTCGCGACGTGTTCATCTCCGGGTTGGCGATCGCGCTCGCGCTCGTGACGGTGCCGGTCGCCGAGGTGCTCGTTCGCGCGATCGCGTTCGTCACGAACCTGGCGTACTTCGGGCGAATCTCCATCGGAGAAGCCGCGCCGCGCGATCATCAGCTCGGCACGTGGGCGGTCATCGTGCCGATCGTCGGCGGCATCGTCGTCGGGATCATGGCGCGCTATGGCTCGCGGGCGATTCGCGGTCACGGCATTCCCGAGGCGATGGAGCAGATCCTCACGAACGAGAGTCGGATCCCGAAAAAGATCACGTTCCTGAAGCCGTTGTCGGCGGCGATCGCGATCGGCACGGGCGGTCCGTTCGGCGCCGAAGGTCCGATCATCGCGACGGGCGGAGCGCTCGGTTCCGCGATCGGCCAGCTGATCCGCGGTGTCACGGCAAACGAGCGCAAGGTCCTGCTCGCGGCAGGTGCCGCCGCGGGAATGACCGCGATCTTCGGCACGCCGATCGCCGCGGTGTTGCTCGCGATCGAGCTCTTGCTCACCGAATACAGCGCACGCACGGTCGCGCCGGTCGCGCTCGCATGTGCGGTCGCCGGTGGGTTTCGCGCGGCGTTGCATGGCACGGGCGCGGTGTTCGTGGTCCCGCCGCTCGACAATCCGACGACGGCATCCGTGATCGTGGCAACGCTCGCCGGTGGGATCGTCGGTGTCGCGTCGACGGTGATCACGCGCCTCGTCTACGCCGTCGAAGATGGCTTCGAGAAGCTGCACCGCATCCACTGGATGTGGTGGCCGGCGCTCGGTGGCATCGCGGTCGGCGTGATCGGCTTGTGGGTGCCGCGGACGCTCGGCGTCGGCTACGACAACATCACGACCGCGGTCGGTGGTGGCTTCGCGATCGCCACGCTGGCCACGCTCGCGTTCGCGAAGTGGATCTCGTGGACGATCGCGCTCGGCAGTGGCACGTCCGGTGGCACGCTCGCGCCGCTGCTCACGTTGGGCGCAGCTGCCGGCTATCTGATCGCCGTGGCGATCGCGCGCGTGTTCCCGGCCGAAGCGATCGATCCGCGCGTCGCGGCGCTCGTCGGCATGGCGGCGATGTTTGCCGGTGCGTCGCGCGCGTTGCTCGCCTCGATCGCATTCGCCCTCGAATCGACCCAAGAAATCCACGCGGTCGTGCCGATCGTCGGTGGTGTGACGCTGGCGTACTTCGCGTCGGCGATGCTGATGCGCACCACGATCATGACGGAGAAGCTCGCGCGGCGCGGTGTCGATGCCGAGAGCGAGATGGTCGTCGACGTCGCGAGCTAGGGACCGGTCACGCACTGCGCCTCGAACAGCGCGTTCAAGAACAACCGCGTGCCCTGACTTTGCGACGCCGACGTGACCGGCACGGTGGTCGAATAGCTGTGCCCGCCGAGATAGCTGATCTTTCCCGCGCACTCGGTCTCGGGTTTTTGCCCGCGCAAGATCACGTCGCCGCAGCCGTCGAGGAATCCGGTCATCCACAGATCTTGAACGCCGGGACCATTCGCGCCGGTGAGCAGCGTGACCTGGCGGTTGTTCTTGTACATGCTGCCGAGGTACGAGCTCAGGTTGTACGCGGGTTCGCTGCCGCCGGTCGTGCCGAACGCGCCGTCGAACTGGTTGTACGGGATCTCGGGGCGCACGACCTTCACGTCGCTCGATGCCGGTTGCGTCGCGACCTCGTAGCCCGGCATGTCGATCCACGTTTGCGGTTGCGGCATGCACGCGCCGTTGACGCACTGATAGTTCGTGTTCGTGCACGGGTTCATCGCGGAGCACGCGGGTGGTGTTCCCGCGGTCGTGAGGAAGTGGCCATCGCGACCGGCGTCGTCGAGGAACGGCCATGCCGGATTCGGCGCGGTGTTCTCGTACGCGTTGACCGCCTGGCACTCCGCGAAGAAGTGCGTGCCGAACGTGAGGAACTCGCGGACTTCGGCGACGACCTCGTGCCCGTTGTACGTGATGTTGCCCGTGCACTGCGCCTGCGTCGCGGGACAGTTGCCGTTGTCGCACTTCACGGTCTCGCGGTCGGCGACATCCCAGTGCATCGACATGATCTGGCAATACGCCGGCGTGCCATCCGGTTTGAACAGTGCGCCGTTGTGATGATCGAGGTTCGGCGCCGCGCACGTGCCGAGCGGTCCCATGATCGCTTCCTCGGTCAGCATGTCGGGGTTCGCGGTGCTCGGACCGCAGTTGGCGGCGCCGCACTTGCCCGTCGGAAATTCGGCGCCGCTCGACTGCGGGATGCCGCCGGCGCGCAGGTAGCCGGTCGCGATGTCTTCGTTGCCGTCGGCGAACACCGCAATCGTCGGCGGGTGCAGCATCGTCCGGCCGATGTGGCCGTCGAACGGTGCCGTTGCCTCGTGCACGCTCACGACATGAAATACCGTGCGCGGGATCATGCCCTGCGTGTTCCACGCGTCGATGATCGCGAGTGCGGCGTCGTGGTCCGCGGCGTCGATCGCGAACGGGCCACCGCGATAGCCGTGTTTGCCGAGCGTCGAGCCACGAGCGGCCTTGCCGGTATCGTCCCAGATCACGTTCGTCGTGATCATCGCGTCGGGGCTGGACGTCGGATACGGACACTTCACGCCGGAACCTTCGATGTTGCAGTCCCAGGTGCACGGGCTCGCGGCGTCGTCGCAGTCGGCCGCGTGATAGGTCTTGTTCGGATCGATCAGCCAGTAGATCCGGATGTTCGCTTTCAGCAGTTGGTAGATGAGCCCGTAGGCCTGAAACATGCCGGTCGCCTGGTACGACAGGTCCATTGGGATGATCAGGCTCCCGGTCGCGAACGCATGCATGTCACCGTTGCAGGTCGGATCGTTCGGATCGCAGTTGCTGCCACCGTCATCGCCGGCGTCGTCGCCGGAGCTGGCATCCGTGGTTGCGCCCGGGTGAAAGCCGCAGCCGACAAGCGCGATCGTGAGGAGCGTAGATTTCACGCCCTCTCGTGTGTGTGGCGCGGGAAAAGGTTGCAGAAATCTCGATGTAGGCAGGTCACTCCGAAACGGACACGTAGCGCCCACCGTAATCTTCTTCGGCGTTCGTCGGATCTTCCTGATCGTCGACGAGCAGCTTCACGCCCGGGAACGCCTTCTTCAGCGTCTTCACGCCGGCCTTCGTCAACCAGCTGCGTGACACGTCCAAGAGCTCGAGCTTCGGAAACGCCTTCGCCTCCGCGGCGAGCTCGGTCGCATCTTCGTCCCAGAACGTGCCCCGCGACAGATCGAGCTCGGTCAGCTGTTTCGCGATCTTCGTCGTCGGTAGGAACCGTACGATCTCGGTGACGAGCTTCGTGTTGCATAGGCCGAGGTGCGTCACCTTCGGGAACGCCGCGCCCGTGAACACCGGCATCAGATCGCCGGCGCGCGCCAACGGCTCGTCGCGATCCGGATCGCCGAACCACAGCTCGACAAATGTCGCGTTCGGTAGGCCGCCGAAGAAACCCTTCAAGCGCTTCGCCGTCATCGCACATGTCTCGACGACGAGCCGCTTCAGCGTCGGCAGCTCCAACCCCGACGTGCCGAACCCTTCGCCCGAGCGCCAGCGTTGCGAGCCCGAGTGCAAGAACAGCGATTCGAGGTTCGGGAACACCTTCGTGATCCGCTTGCCGACATCACCGATCGAGTGATGGTTCATGTCGATGTTGCGACCGACATCGCCGACGGCGAGCGACCGCAGATCCTTGGCCCACGCCTGCTTGCCGGCCAGCTCGATGACCGCGGGCTGATCGTAGTGCTCCCACCGCACCATGCCGATGCGCAGCTCGTCGAGCACCGCGCACAATGGCGACGCGAACAACCGCTCGATCGGCGGCAGCGGATCCCACTCGTCGTCCATGTTGTCGATGTCGTTGTTGATGCGCAGCGACTTCCACAAGCCGTGCTCGAACACCACCGTCGCGAACTCGGGATCCGGCATCCCGATCTTCGCCGCGAGGTTCTCGGCCTTCTTCTTCTGACCACGTTGCGCGTACGCGATCATCTCGCCCATCGGCGAACCTTGGCCCTGCAGCCAGTCCGCGTAGATCATGTACGCGCCGGCATCCTCGCGGTTCGCGCGAATCGCCGCCTCGAGCTTCGCGTCGCGCGCGATCGGAATCGCCGGATCTGGAATCGCGCCGATCTCGCGAAAGCCATCTGCGACAAACCCGGCGAGTGCCTTGTCATATGCCTCGCGCGCCTTATCGGGCGTGCCGAACGTCTTCGTCTTGTCCTTATTTCCGCCCCACGCTTGGCCGGTCGTCGTGATCAGCTTCTTGCCCTCGACGCTGAGGTGGACGAGAACGGCCTGCCCCTTCTTGTCCTTGCCGGCGAGCTTGATCTTCTGTCCGGCGGGCTTCTTCTTCTTGGCTTTGGCCATTCGATCGCGATGGTAACGCGATGGCAATCGCCGAGGACGAACGTGGCGCGCTCGAAGTCGGCGAAATTGAACTCGCGCAATTCACTCCTCGAAGGCTGCGAGCAAACAGCCTGCTCCGACCTGCCAGAAACATCGGTCGCACATGGCTTCAACGCGCCGCCAAGAAAGTCGGCGAAATTGAACCGAAACCAGAATCGAACACGGAGTGGTCTATGGCCCGGGCGTTGAAGAAACACGTGCAACAGAGCTTCGGCATCTACTCGAAGCCGCTCGACAAGAACGGCCAACTGCGCGGCGCGCGCAAAGGTGAAAAGCGCAAACACGTCGGCCGGCCGAAGCGCGGCAAGCGGGCAAGCGAACGTCACAAGCTCCGCGCCGACTTGCAGGCGAGTTATCCACTGCACGTCGTGGTTCGCGTACGCGAAGACGTTCAGCCGCTTCGTCGGCCAACGCTGTTTCGTGCGATCCGCCGTGCGACGTACGTGGTCGCGAAGCACGCGGACATGCGCATCGCCGAGCTCAGTATCCAAGACACGCATATTCATCTGGTCGTCGAAACCGCGAACAAGACCGCGCTCGCGAAGGGCATGCAGGCGTTCGGCGTGTCGGCGGCGCGCAACATCAACAAGGCGTTGTTCGCGCTCGCCTCGAAGAACGATCCGAAGGCCGTGAAGCGCCGCGGTTCGGTGATCGCGGATCGCTCTCACGCATCGGTGTTGAAGACGCCGCGGCAGGTGCGTAACTGCCTGGCGTACGTGCTTGGCAACTGGCGTCACCACAATGTCGATCGCGGTCGCGCTGCTTCGTGGTCGGTCGATCCGTACTCCAGCGGGATGACGTTCGAAGGTTGGCGCGAGTCGACGAAGTCGATGCGGTTCCCGGAAGTGCCGGCGTGGTACCTGTCGCTGATCGTAGGCGTGCCGCGCACGTGGCTATTGAGTCGCGGCTGGATGAAGAGCGGATCGATCAGTTGTTACGAAATCCCGGAACCAGTTCAGTAACGGCGCTTCGCGAGATTCAATTTCGCCGAGTTCAAGTGTGGCCGATACGTCAGGCAGGTCGGAGCAGGCTGATTGCTCGTAGCCTTTGAAGAGTTGTTTGTGTTCGTTCCCTGTAACTAGTTAGCCAGCAACGTTCTTGATCAGAAGCTCACGCTCAAGGCCGGGTAACGTGTCGAGAGCGTGATCGAGTGCCTCCGCGAGTTTCACCTCGTCCACGTCGGGGACGCGTTGCCAGGTATCGCTGAACCCGACGTAGAGCAAATCCAATCTTGTTTCCTCGCTGGTAGGAGTACCGACGTCAAATGCGTCGGACTGGAAAGCATTCGGCTGAAACGCGCCCGTTCGGAGCCAGGCGACGCGCTCCCCAAGCAACGAAATTCCTTTGTTCGTTTTGGCCTGGTGATCGTAGAACGACTCCACCGTAAGAGTCGGCCGCCCAGTCGCATACGCATCTGCAAGAGCTCCGGCTTTCCCAACTTCTTGAACAGCGAGAACGAACAAGTTTGCGGAGGCAACGTTGCTCGTCCTCAGGCATTCACGTGCAGCCTCGAAAATCTCTCTCGCGCGCGCAATGCAAAGCGGAATCCCCTCAAGCAACTTGTCCCGGGGAATTTGCGGCCCACGTCTGGCCATCCTCAACCTTCCGTGCGAGACGGCGGCGCCTTGAGCCCGTACTTCTCCATCTTGTAGATCAACGCGCGCCGCGACAGACCGAGCCGCCGCGCGGCTCGCGTCTGGTTTTGCTTCTCCGTCTCGAGCGCTGCCACGATCGCCGCACGTTCGACCTCGGCGAGATGACCGCGCATGTCCGCAGCGGATCCCGAAACCGGCCGCACGCGTTGCGCCGCATCGCGCAGCTTTTCAGGAAGGTCCGCGGCTTCGAGCGAATCACCGCACAGCACGAGCGCGCGATCGATCGCGTTCTTCAGCTCGCGCACGTTGCCGGGCCATGCGTAACCGGCGAGCGCCTCGCGCGCCGATTCCGACAGCGCGGGCGCGGTGCGACCTTGCTCGGCGGCCGTGAGCTTCGCGAAGTGCTCGGCAAGCGGCAGGATCTCCGACGCGCGATCGCGCAGCGGCGGCACCACGAGCGTGAAGCCACCGATCCGGTACATGAGATCTTGGCGGAACCGGCCGGCGCGAACTTCACTCTCGAGATCGCGATGCGTTGCCGCGATCACGCGCGTGTTCGTCGCGACTTCGGTGGTGCCACCGACCCGCGTGATGACCTTGCGCTCGAGCACGCGCAAAAGCTTGGCCTGCAAGGCGAGCGGCATTTCACCGATCTCGTCGAGGAACAGCGTGCCGCCATCCGCCGCTTCGAAGAAGCCGACCTTGCGTTGCGTGGCCCCGGTGAACGCACCGCGCTCGTAACCGAACAGCTCGCTCTCGAGCAGGGTTTCGGGCAGAGCCGCGCAGTTGAGCTTGATCAGCGGCTTGTCACGACGCGCACTGCGCTTGTGGATCGCCTCGGCGACGAGCTCTTTACCGACGCCCGTCTCACCGAGGATGAGGCACGTCATCGCGGTGTCGGCGATCCGCTCGACGAGCGAGTAGACGCGCTTCATCGCGGGATCGAGGACGATCGGCTGGCCGGGTTGCGCGGCGGCCGCCGGCGTTGGCGTCTTGCGGCCGGTGCGCAGGCGCGCGCGGACTTCACCGACGAGCGCTTCGACCGTGGTGCCATCATCTGGACAGATCACGAGCGCCGATTGTGCGGGGGCATTCGCGGCGCGCGCGAAGTCGAGCAGGCGTTCGACCGCGGTGGCACCTTGCGCGCGATCGAGCTCGGGCAGGATCACGAGGTAGTCATCGCCGGCGTCTTCCGCGAACAGATCCATCGGCCGGAGCGAGCGCGCCATCGCTTCGAGCGCGGCATCGTTCGCCACGCGGATGAGCGCGACCGCGAGCGGCCGGTGATAGCGCATCGAGCGATCGACTTCCGCGATCAGGCGCGTCTCACCCGCGGTGTCATCGGCAACCGCACTTGCCGTGCGAAGGCTACTCGCCTTGCCGACGATCGCTTGGATCGGACCGATCTGGAGCTCGTCGCCATTTTCGAGGCGGCGAACCGCATCGATCTTGTCGCCGTTGACCCGGGTACCGTTGCGCGAGCCGAGATCCTCGACCTCGATCACGTCGCCAGTCCGGCGAACGCGGGCGTGAACACGCGACACCTTCTCGCTGTCGACATGGACGGTGGCACTGCGCGTGCGGCCGAACGTGACATCGACCCCATCCGGAAGGTCGACGACACGCGAACCACCATCCTCGACGTGGATGACGAGGAAGGCATGCGCCTTATCGGGTGCCGCCAGGAAGGTCCCGGCCTCTTGGGTTACGTGCTCGCTCACCATGCGGTTGTACGAATCGTGCACACTAGCCGGAACCTGCGCACGTACTCGTGCCGGCAATTCGCCATCTTATTCATTGTCGGCGCTGGTCTTCCCATTGCACAGTGGGCAGGCATGCAGGCGGTGGTCCCAACATGTCTCCTCGTCGGAGTCATCGCGGCGTGCCACGGCGTTGATCCCGGCACCGGTCCCGATGCTGGTGGCACGTCTGGATCCGACGGTAGCGTGGGCGGTGGGATCGATCGCGGTCTGACGATCGCCTGGAAGTCCAAGCCGTCGCCCATCCCGGGTGATGTCAACGGCGACATCTCGCTCACGTCGATGGTGTTTCGGCTGTCGAACCTGCGCGTGATCGGCGATGCCGGCTTCGATGACCGCACGTCGATCAATACGGTCGAGCTCGATTGGAAGCAGGGCCAGAAACCGGACGAGATCTCGTTCAAGGATGCGCCGATCGGCCTCTACTCGCGCGTGATCCTGCTCGCAGGTGGCACGGTCGAATACGCGTACGAAATTGCGGGCACCGTGAAGATGAACGGCGATCCGAAACCGTTCGTGATCCACGATCTCACACCGCTCGGCGCCACGATGGAGACGAGCGTGATGCTCGACGTCAATTCCGAGGCGACGCTCGACATCACGGTCGATATCGATCAAGCGTTGACCTCGCTGAACTACGCGACGCTCAACGACGTGAACGGCACGCTCACGCTCGACACGTTCGACGATCAGATGAGCGACTTCCGCGACAAGCTGATGAACAACGTCTTCGGCGCCGACGAAAGCTCGACCGACGACGGCAGCGGCGGCCCGCACTAAGCCAGCGCGACGAGATCCTCGAACGCCGAGTAGTAGCTGCGCCGGAACGCGGCCAGTGTCGTCGAGCCCGCGCTCGCGCGATGCGTGACCAGGTTGCGAACTGCCGCGAGCGTGTGCAATCGATGCGCGAGACTGATCGTGCGCTCGCTCGACTTCGCGTGCAGCTTGAACAAGTTCTTGAACCCGCTCGACGGATGATCGACCGCGAACATCACGAGGAGGCGCGCCCACTCCGTCACCGACAGCGGCGAATCGAGCCGCTTGCGTCGATGCTCCGTCAACTCGCGCACCGCATTCGGCACCGCACGTAACGGCACCTCGACGCGCGCACCACCGACCTCCGCCGGATCCTTCCACTTCGGTTCGATCCACCGCTGATAGCCACCCCAGCTGCCACCGATCACGTGATCGACGTAGTCGTAGAGAGATTCCGGCGAGCGCTGCAGTCCGGCCATCCGGGGCCCGAGCCACGCGTGCACGTAGTTCTCGAGCACCTTCATCCACAGCGTGATGGGCGGCGAGAGATCCGCATCTTTTTGCGACGACGTGGTGTGGAACAGCGACTCCGCCGTGCGCAACGACTTCACGAGCGTGTCGAACCCCGAGAGCTTCGTCAGCTGCCCGAACGCGGGGAACTCGGCGGAGATTTCGGCATCGACATCGATCGCCGGCGCCGACGGCCCGACGACATGCGATGCCAACTTCATGTGCACGAGCGCTTCGAACGCCGGATCGTCGGCACTCGTATGCGCGAGCGCGTGATCGATCTCGGCGGCGAGCCGCTCGGCATGCGCCGGTGGAATGTGGATCGCGGCGGCGATCGCACCACGCGTGGTCGGATCGCCATCACTCGCGACGAACGCGATCGCCTGCGCCAGTGCGTCGGGTGTGCCCAACCTCAAGAGTCCCGCCGCCGCGCGTTCGTGGACCGTTGCATCGTCGTCGCGAAAGGCCGACAACAGGGCAGGTTCCGTCGTCGGATCGGCGAGCTTGCCCAGCGCCCACACCGCCGCACCGCGCACGCGACTCGCGGTATCGCTCGACAGCGCCACCAACTGCGAGGCCGCGACCGCACCGCCGAGCAGGCCCGCGAATTCCGCGCCGGCCTCGCGCGCCTTCGCATCCTGCGCGGTCAACAACTGCGCCGCCTTGCCGGCGAGCAGATCGAGTGCCTTCGGATCGGGCGCGCTCGCGATCAACGCATTCGATGCGGCGCCGAGGACACGCGGATCTTCTTCGCGACGAATCGCGGCGACGGCCTCCGCGATCACCCCCGGCATCCCGAGCTCGCCCAGCGCGACGTAGCCCGCGAGCCGGAGCTCCGCAGTGTCCGCCGACAACAACTTCGCGAGCGACGGTGCCAGATCGTTCAACCCGAGATTGCCGACGACGTACGCGGCACGCCGGCGCACGGTCGGATCGTCGTCGGACAGCATCGGCTGGACGAGCGCGCTGATCTTCGCGGCATCGCCGTCATCGCGACGTGCGAGCTGCAACGCCCACAGGAGCGCGCCCTTGATCGTCGGCGATCCCGACGCGAGCGCACCGACGCGATCGATCAATTCATTCGCGGTCGCGAACGCACCCATCGCCTGTACGGCGGCGGCGCGGATCTGATCGTCGACCTCCGATTTCGCGAGCTTCGCCAACGCTTCGCGTTCCCACGGCCGATCCGCTTCGATCGCACCGACCGCGCGCGCGCGATGGATCACGTCGAGCTCGGGCTTCGCGGCGAGCCCCAGCAGATACTTCGTGATGTCCTGATCGCGGATCTCGCCGAGCACCTGGATCACGCCCGAGGCGTCCTCGGACATCAGCACGTCTGCTTGCTCGACCACCTGCGCGACCGGAACCGTCCGCAACCGCCGCGCGAGCTGGGCCCGCACCGCGCGATCGGGCTCGCCCAACGCGACGAGGAATCGCTCCGTCGGATCGCGATCGCGCTCGGCCTTCAACGCGCGACTCGCTTCACCGGCGGCGATCCGGATCGCGGCCGAATCGCTCCGCGCGAGCCGGCGCAGGATCGGCAACACCTCCAACGCACCGAGCTCCGCGAGATAGCGCACCGCGAGGATCTGGACCTCGGGTTCGACATGCGCCGATTGCAGCAGCTCGGTCACCGCACCACGCGCGGCCGGCGAGCGGATCTCGATCAACGCGGCGAGCGCATGCTCGGGTTCGTCGTGGAGCGCGGCAACCAACCGATCGACTGCACTCGCGGCACCCATGCGGCCGAGCGCGCCGATCGCGGCCACGCGAAGGCCCGGCGCGACGCCATCACCGGCATACAGCGCGACGGCCTCTTCGAGCGCAGGAAATCCCAACCCACCGGCGGCGTGCAGTGCGGCCGCGGCGATCGTCTCGTCGCGATCCGAGAGCCGGCGATGCACGAACGGCAGTAGCCACAGGTTCCGAAAGCCACGTCCCATCGCGCGGATCACGCCTCGCCGATCCGCCGAGGTATCCGCGACGCGCGCCGCCTCGAGCAACGCGAACGCCGCACGCTCGGCGATATCCCATTCGGCACCGAGGGCGCGACCGGCTAGATCGCCCAGGAGCTCGCACGCGTCGAGCCGGGCCGCGCGCGTGGGTGCTTCGACCGCGGAGATCGCCAACACGCCGACGACATCTCCCGGTTGCGCCGACCCTTGTTCGAGCCGCGTTCGCAGCGTGCGTGCGCTGTCATCACCCATCCTCGAACGATATCATCGCGGAAGTGCGCTTCACGTTGCCGATCACCGTCACGCAAGCAGATATCGACGAGCTCGGGCATGTCGGCAATCAGACCTACCTGCGCTGGGTCCTCGACGTCGCGACGGCCCACTCCGACGCGCTCGGATACACGTTCGAGCGCTACAAACAGATCGGCGGCATCTTCATCGTCCGTCGACACGAGCTCGACTACCTCGCACAGGTGAAGCTCGGCGACGAGATCCGCGCCGAAACCTGGGTGCCGGCGTGGAAGCTTGCCTCGTGCGTGCGCCACACCGAGATCCTGCGTGGCGATACCGTGGTTCTGCGCGCGCAAACCACGTGGGCATTCATGGCCATGGCGAGTGGTCGCCCGATCAAGATCCCCGACGAGCTGCGCGCGCTATTCGGTTAGCTTTTCGACGGCGCGCGCGATCGACGCCGACAACATCAGCGGTTGTTCGAGCGTGGGATCGTGACCGCTCTCCGGAATCTGTTCGTAGAACGCCGACGGCAAGCCGCGTGCGATCGCGCAGTACTTCGCATCTTCGGCGCCGGTGATGAGCGCGATCCGATCGCGATGCGCGGGCACGATCGACCAGTAATCCGGCATCGCGCCGAGACCCATTTGCTCGAGGCTTTGCGCGAGCTGTTCCGGCTCCAACCGAAACCGTCGCGCTCGGCGCTCGAGGCGGCGCTCGATCGTCACGCGCGTTTGCGATGCGAACAACGGTTGCTTTTCCCACGCCGTCACGAACGTATCGAGGCCTTCGACGCGCAGCATTCGCGCCCACGCGCCGTCGAACTGCACGCGTGCCGCACGCTCGGCTTCGGCGATGCCGGGATTGACGCCGATCAACACACCGAATGCCGCGCGGCCCGTGGCGATCAACCCGAGTGCGACGCGCGCGCCGAGCGAATAGCCGACGACGATCTCGCACCCGTCGATCGCTTCGGCGACCGCCGAGAGGTTCGCATCCCAGCCCTCGCGCACCGGGCCGCCCGCCGGTCCATGGCCCGGCAACGTGATCGGTACCGGCTCTTCGGCCAGCTTCCAGTTGTCGATCACCTCGTCCCAATTCGCGGGATCGCCGGTGAAGCCATGGATCAGCGCGCAGCGCACTCTTAGACCGTGGTAGCCGGCGGTGCAACCACGAGCTTGATGAATTCTTGGCGCGTGGATTCGTGCTCGAGGAACACGCCGCGCACGCCGCTCGTCACCAGCCGCGCTTCGTGCGCCTGAACACCGCGCGCCGCCATACACATGTGGAGGCCTTCGATGTACACGGCCGACCCGTGGCTCTGGAGATCCTTGAACAGCACGTCCGCGAGATCGTGCGTGAGATCTTCCTGCAAGCGAGGACCGCGTGCGAGCAAGCGCGCGAGCCGCGACAGCTTCGACAATCCCAACACCTTCTCCGTCGGAATGTACGCGAGCGAGATCCGATAGATCACCGGCAACAAGTGATGCGGGCACACGCCGAAGCAGGTGTTGTGCTTCGAGATCACCATCTCGCTGTACTTCGCCGGGAACGTCTTCGCTAGGAGCGCGTCGATCTCCGGTTGGACTTGCTTCTGATCGTGGACGAGCTCGTGGAAGCCTTTCGCGGCGCGCCGCGCGGTGTCCTTGAAGTTGTCGTCGTCCGTCGTGTAGCCGAGCTGGTGGAGCCCTTGGAGGATTTTTTCATAGCCCTCGGTGAAGAGGCTGAGGGCTTTCGGATCGAGCTCGATGGCCATGGGGTGTCCTCGTACTGATTCAAGATCGCCGTGGTCTGCGATGCGATGCCAAGCTCGCCGGCGTCTGCGATCGCGACGCGTACAAACGACTCGTAGCCCGGAATCTTTGCTTCGACAAGAGCCGGCAGCGGTGCGCGATACACGACAATTCGGAGCCGACGGTGACTCAGGGTCTGATCGCGATACGCGACCGGATCCGGATCGGGTGTAACGCGAAACGCCTTCGCGACATCAGATGCGTGCTCGGCCTGTGGCAATTCATACAGCCCGCCGAACAAGCCCTCGGCGATGCGCTTGCCGAGGACGATCTCGCGACCGTCGCTCATCCACAGTGCGTCGCGCGCGAGCAGTGGCAATTCGTGCTCCTTCTTGCGCGGTGCCACGACGGGAAACTTGTCCTGCGTTCCCGTGCGCGCGGCGCCGCAGCCGGCCTTCACGGGGCAGAGCAGGCACCGTGGTGACGTGGGTGTGCAAATCGTTGCACCGAGCTCCATCAGGCCCTGATTCAGATCGCCGGGTGCGTTTGCCTCGGGCAACGCGGTGATCAATTCGCCGGCGCGCTTCCACAGCTCGCGTTGGCCGCTCGTCGACTTGATGTCGTCGGTGATTCTGTAGATCCGCGACAGCACGCGCGCGACATTGCCATCGACGAGTGGCGTGCGTTCGCCGAACGCGATGCTCGCGATCGCACCCGCGGTATATGGGCCGATACCGGGCACTTCGCGGAGCTTCGTCGCGCTATCCGGAAACGCGGCATCGCCGATCGCTTCGGCGCCCTTCTTCAAGTTGCGCGCGCGCGAGTAGTAACCGAGGCCGGCCCACGCCGCGAGCACGTCGTCGAGTGGGGCATCGGCGAGGGCGCGCACCGTCGGAAACTTCGCCATCCACTTTTCCCAGTACGGGATCACGGTCTGGACGCGCGTCTGCTGCAGCATGATCTCGCTGACCCAGATCGCGTACGGATCGCGCGAGCGGCGCCACGGCAAGTCGCGCTTCACCGTCAGGTAATGCGCGACGATCGCAGCGCCGAGCTCCGAGGCGGTCACGCGCGTATTATTGACATGAATGGCATCGTTAAACGCGTTGGCCGACGCAGCTGTCGACATGCTTCTCCACACGCCGGCCAAAGCGAGTCCCGCGGTCGACGCATTTCTCGCAGCATCGACGAAAGCACCGTTCGGCGGCTTCGATGGCGTGCGCGAACGGGCCGAGCTGAAGGTGCTGACGTTCGCGATGCCTGCGCGGCGTAGAAACACCGGTCCGCTCGCGCGCCGGCTGTGGCTCGCGATCGCGACGAGCTGGGCCGCCTCGCCGAAAGCCGGGAAGCAGCTGTGGCACGAGCTCGCGCAGCGTCATCGCGAGCTCGGCGTGAAGATTCCGGCGAAGCAGCGCGTGGCGATTCGACGAGCATGGGCAGTCGGCCGGCTCGAAAACGCCAAAGGCGAGCGCGCGTTCGCAGCGTACGACAAGGCGAAGACACCGGACGCGAAGTTGGATGCGTTGCGCGCGATCGCGGTGAAGGCCGGCGGGAGGTTCGAATTTTGGGAAGACATCTGCGCCGCGTTGCTGCTTCTCGACGACCCAGATCCGGTGCTCGCGGCGAGCTGTCTCGCGAAGTGGAAGTCCGCGGACAATGCAGAGCCGTCGCTCTACGAGAGCTAGTCGATCGCTGTATTCCTCAAGTCGCGATTCGATGGCGTCGCTATAGTTTACGAATGCTTCTAGTCGGGCTGGTCGCGAGTTTACTGGCGTCTGTTGCATCGGTTCTGATCGGGTACTTCGGCATATCGAGCGACGATCGTCGGAAGTCAAAGCCGCTCAGACGTCTGTGGCTCGCAGCATTTCCAACAGCGCTGACGGCCGTGTTTCAGTTTTGCGGCGGGATGTCGGCTGATGCACGAGCTGAAAGAGCGGAGAGCGTCGAGAAGAAAACCCTTGCGACCATGACTGGAGGGAACTCTTTTTGCTTCCTCCGACCCTGGAACTCACCAGTTGGCCAAATGCGGCTGGCGGTCAGTGTAGAAGGCCCCTATCCCATGTACGACGTTCAGATCACCGCGATAAATCTGAGTGTCCTACGGTCAGTAGACAGACCTGGAGTGACCTTCGAGGAAGCTCAAGCAAGCGCTGATCTGTTCTCTAAGAACCTCGAATTCACGCTGCCCTTGCGACCGGGAACGAACGAGCAAAGTAGTACTCAGTTTTCTTGGCCTGCGTCGAACGAGCATGAGTTCTTGATCAACGTCTCGGCTCGCAATGTTCGGCTCGTGGAGCGGCTGATTGTTCGCGAAGGCCACTACGCGCTGATCGTGTTTCGCGTCGATGCGCACGGTCGAGCATTCGGCAACTACGTCAAACTGCATCTACCTCTTGGCTTTCCCGGTGGCGTTCCTTTTTCTGCAGACCTGTCAGCTGTCAATTCCGTGCCAGGCGTGAGGAACGTCGACTTGGGCGATCCCGACGAGACGTCTGCAGCTGGGATTGAACTCGGACCCAACGATGTCGATTTGACCTTTCCGTGGAACTTCGACTAGCAAGTGACAAAAGATCCGAGGTCCCCTCAAACGTATCCACATAGCTTCTAGTATCGGTACGTGTCGGCACTCGGTGAAGCGTTGCGGGATCGCGATTGGCCCGACATCGCGGCGGTGGTGGAAGGGCCAGCTGATGCGATCGATGCAGGTCTAGCCGCGCTCTGGGCGAGCCGCATAGCAACACACGAGCCCGTCGCGATCCTGGGCATGGCCTCGCTGTGGACCACGCGCGAGCAGATCGCCGCCGCGGCTTGCGCCTGTGCTCGGCTCGTGATCGGGCGAACGAAAGATCCGCGTGCGCGTGCCGCCGTCGAGACAACAGAAATGTGGGCACGAGGCGAAGCGACGTTCGAGGAGGTTTGGGATGCAGGTCAGGCCGCAGGCTCGGCTGCGTACGACGGTGATGCGATCGCCGAAGTCGGTTGCGATGCGGCCTCCGCAGCGGGTGACCGCGTCCGTGGCTTCGACGAGCACGCGCTCGAGGCCGCACAACGTGTCGCCGAGTCGGTCGTCGAGCTCGGGTGCGATGCACGCCATGTCAGTCAGATCTTGATCGCCGCGCTGCCATCGCCGACGCTCGTAGCGATGACATCGACGCTTCTCGACTAGGTTTCACGATCGCGGCCTCGATGCGGTCGAGATCGAGGTACTGTCCACACGGTGAAGCTCAGCGCGGTGGTTTTGTTGGTTGCTTGCGGTGGACAGCAGCACGTGCCGCCGCGCGTGATTTCCGTCGGGGCACCGCCGAATTCCGCGTGGACCTCGGCCGAAGTCGAGACCGCGTTCGGCGAAGACCACTGGCACAACTCGATTCTCGGCGGCGAAACCCAGATCGATACCGGCGAGGTTCGCTTGATCGTCCGCGAGGGCGGCAACAGTCGCTCGACCGAAGTCGATCAGCGCGTGTTCGGGGCCGCGATGAGCTCCACGGAATGGGCATCGCAGCGCTTCGAGATCCGCGCCGACCGCGGCTGGATCGCCGTGTCCGCCGATCACGGCATCACGTGGGTGCTCTACGATCCGGCCACGTTCGACGCGTGCCGGATCAAGGGCCAGCCCGAGTGGGCGAAGCTTCCTCCGCCGGCGCAGCTCGATCGCAAAGGTTGCGCGGCTACTTCGAAGTAGGCGAGGTCGGCGTCAGGCCCTTCGCCGCCGCGGCTTCGCGGAACGTCGAGCAGGTGTCGTTGTGGATCACCCACAGCGCATCGTTGAGACAGAGATCGAGATCGTCGACTTCGCAGGTCACGCCGGTTTCGTCGATCAACTGCACGTCGTAGGTGCCGCAGCTGACATCGATCGCGAGCGTCTCGCCCGGATTGAGACCGTCGGCCCCGAGCAGGTTCGGACCCCACGTAGATGAACCGACGTCCGTCACGTACATGTCCGTGATCACGAAATCCGATTCGTTATCGACGTGAAGCGTGGAATCACTGGTACATGCACCGACCGCGAACGAGAGAGCCAAGCCAACGAGGAGTTTCTGCATAGGCGGCTTGCTGAGCAAACTCGGTGCCCGCGCAGGTATGTGAATTTTCGTGTCTGTAACGTGTCTCAACCGCACGCCGCGCGTTTCGTTCACACCGTGTGGCGGCAATTTCACGGAACACAACCGCAACATCGCTAAACTGTTAGCGGTGGCCGGATCGCTATGGTGGCGCATGACGAAAAAACACACGGGTCATTGTGCGTGCGGCCAGGTCACATTCGGCTTCGACACGATGCCCACGTTCTCGGCGCTGTGCCATTGCTTGGATTGCAAGCACGCATCGGGTGGTGAAGGCGCGATGTGGTTCGGCGTCTCTAATGATGACTTCCAACTCACGAGCGGAACGCCGAAAGGGTTTTCGTACGTCGCCGATTCCGGCAAGAAGCTCGTGCGCAACTTCTGCCCGAACTGCGGCTCGCGCATGTACACGAGCGACCTCGAAGCATTTCCGGGCCTGACGTTCGTGCAGGTTGGCGTGCTCGACGACGCGACCGGCTTCGCACCGCAACTCGAGATGTTCACGAAGCGCCGGCTGCCGTGGGCCAAGCCGCTCGACATGCCGCAATTTACGGACATGCCTCACTGATGGAGCTTTCGGCGGCCAGCCTTCGTTGTAAGAACGCGGTGCCGTCGAAGCGGTGCGTGTCGAGCGACTGGAGCTCGTTGCTCGTCGACGTCCACACCGGCATTCACTGGAACAAGACCTATACGGCGGTGACCACGCTCGATCCGCGCATCGGCGTCTCGCTGCGTGGCCAGTACCTGTCTCATTACTATTCACGCGGCGTGTGGCGACCGGATGTGTTCGCGCCGAACACCACCACCGTGTTGCGTAGCGACGAGACCCGACGATTTCGGTTCGCGCCACTCGATGGCAACGACTGCGAGTTCGCACTGATCTACATCCCCCTTGCACAGCTCGAGCAGGCGATCGAACACCTTCGCCGCCCGGGCCAGCGCACGAACGTGCCGTGGTTCAATCAATTCCTCGCGCGCGATCCGGCGATCGCTCACGTCGCGCGCGCGGCGATCCACGCGATGAACCTCGGCGTCGACGAGCTCTACGCCGGCACCGTGAGCGCGTGGTTGTCGGCGCACATCCTCGTCGGCAAGCGCGCGCCCGATTCGCGTACTCCCGGCGAGCTCACCGATCGCCGGCTCGCCCGCGTGATCGAATTGATCAGCGTGCACTTCGCCGATCGCCTGACGCTCGAACAACTCGCCGCCGAGGCGGGCATCAGCAAATATCACTTCACGCGGTTGTTCCGGCAGAAGGTCGGCATGACGCCGTATCGGTTCGTCCAAGAAACGCGGCTAGCCGTCGCGCGCGAGATGTTGGTCTCCACCGATCTCCCGATCGCGGAGGTCGGCGCGCGCTGCGGCTATCCCGCGGCCTCGCACTTCGCGACGGCGTTCTCGTCACGCTACGGCATGTCGCCCGCGGCCGTGCGGACGGCGTAGGAATGTGCGATAGAGGCTCGTCCCATGACGATGCCGAGCGACGTCTTCACCGAGCCGGTTCCGAACCCGAACACGCTCGAGATGCTCGGCCCATTGCGTCCGCTCGCCGGACGGTGGCGCGGCGAGCGCGGCATCGACGATCACCCGGTGGCGGCAGGCTCCGAATCGAACGTCTACGTCGAGGAGATCGATCTCCAACCGATCGACGCGCAGACGAACGGCCCGCAGCTGTTCTACGGTCTGCGCTATCACGTCCACATCGTGAAGCCGGGCGAGGTCCAGACGTTTCACGATCAGGTCGGGTACTGGCTGTGGGAGCCGGCCACGAACGCGATCTACATGACGCTCGCGATTCCGCGCGGCCAGACTGCGCTGGCGGCAGGGCAGGCGCATCCGAACGATCGGACGTTTTCCGTCGAGGCCGTGCGAGGCTCGGTCACGAACGGGATCCTGTCGAATCCGTTCCTCGAGTACGGATTCCGGACCGAGAAGTTCTCGATGACGATCACCACCCACAGCAACGATCGCTGGTCCTACAAGCAAGACACGCTGCTGCAGGTCGTCGGGACGGACAAGATCTTCCATCACGCCGATCGCAACATCCTCACGCGCATCGGTCCGGCACTGCCGAACCCTACTGCTGCGTGACGGTGACCGGCAGCACGAGCTGCGCACCGTCGAACACGATCGTCAATGTCGTCGAACCCGGTGCGTGCGGCGTCACCGAAACGCGCCGTGCGGAGATGTCTGCCGTCGCGATCGTCGGATCACTCGAGGTCAACGTCGCCGGCGCATCGCCGTAGATCGACAGACCATCGGCCGTCTTCGCCATCAAGATGAACACGCCCGCGATCTGGCGCTGGATCGTCAGCGCGTCCTGGCCGAGCGAGATCGATGCCGTCGAACCGAACGGCACTTGCTTCACCGACAAGGTCGCGCCGTGCGCCGACAGCTCGGCATCGCCGGTGATCGATACGAACTGCATCAGCGCCGAATCCTCACCATAGGTCTGGAAGTCGTACTGCTGTTGCACCACGCCACCCGTGAGCGCCCAATCCTCGACGCCGTGACCGACGAGCGGGTTACCGCGTAGATCGAAGTACTGCGCCTGGACGAGCAACTCCGTCGCTGGGAAGGCCGCGATCATCGGCGGCGCGGCGACAACCGCTGGGCGAAGGAGTTGGAGGTTCGTCGTCGCGATGTCGGCAACGCGCAGCGTGCTGTCCATCGCGTAGTCACCCATCTTCGCGTGAACGTGTGCGAGTCCCGGTGCGATCGCGTGAAACGTGGCGCCGGTTCGATCGGACGTCACGCTCACCACGTCGAGCGTATCGAGATACACCGCATCGAGCCCGACGCCTTCGGTATCGTCGGAGCGGACGACCGACATGGTGCGAAGATCCGTACCCGTTGCCATCGCACATGCATCGAGCGAGTAGCACGCGTCGTTCGACGTCTCGGGTTCCAGATCGAGCGTTGCCGAATCACACCCCGCCAACATGACGACCACCCAGATCTTCATGCCTCGACGCTAGCCGCGCGCCTCGCACGACGGCCACTGACATGCGGTGTCACCGTGATTCGCAGCGGCAGCACGCGTAGCGTCGAACGTTACAGCGCCCAGACGTATGCGGTGCCGCCGACGTACGCCGCGAGGCGCTTGCCATCGGCAGAGACGATCACGTGCTCCGGCCGACCGAACCCGGCATCTTCGATCTCGACGGGCTTCAGGCCCGGGAACGTGACCACGCGCGGGCGTCTGCCACTCAACGCGAGCGACTTGCCACCCGGCGCGAACGCCCAATCACGGTTGTACGCGAGGTCTTTGTCGTCACCGCGAATCGCCCACGCCTGCTCGCCCGACGGGATGCGCAGGCCGACCGGACCTTTCGCGTAGTAGTACGTGACGACGAGCTGCGTCTCGTCCGGCGTGAAACCGAGATCGTCTACCTGCTGGTCGACCGTGATCGTTTCCCACAGCGATCCGGTCTCGACATCGTAGATATGCACGAGGTTCGTGGTGTCGGACTTCGCATCGTCGTGGCTGTACACGATGCCGCGGCTCACGATGTACAGCGCGAGGTAGCGACCGGATCCAGAGATCGCCGCGCCTCGGCACTCGGTGGTCGTGCTCTTCGTATCGACCTCGCACAGCTTCTTCCGTTGCTCGTCGATCACGCGAACCAGACTGCGATCGAAGATCACGAGGCGCTTCCGCTCGGCATCGAAGCTCGGTTGAACCACGTGATAGTTCACGTCGGCTTCTTTCGAGATCACCGTGCGCTTCTTCGTCGCGATGTCGATGTACTCGAGCGCATCGCGAAGCACGAAGTAGATGCCCTTGCCGGTGCGATCGAACAACGGGCCGTGCAGGAAGTTTTGGCGGACGCCCGCGGGCTCTTTCAACAGCACCGTGCGCAGGCCGGTCTCGATCTCGATCAGCTCCAACGTCACCCCGAAGTTGGAGCCGGTCGTCATCGACGCGGTGACGAGGTACTTGCCGTCGAGCGACATGTCGAGCTCGGGCCCACCACCTCCACCACCTGCGAACGCCTCGAGCATGATCTTGCCGCGCTCGGCCGGCGCCAACACCACGTAGTCATCGCGCAGCTTCTTTCGCAGCGCCTTGTCGAATTCACGCGCGGCCACCTCTGCCGACGCCAACGTCTTGGTTGCCGCTTTCGGCGTTCCCTTCGCATTCCAGGTCGTGCTGGTCAGCTTTTTTCCAACCACCTCGAGCGCGGCCTTCTTCGGTTTCGGTCCGGCCAATACGAGCGTCTTTTTCATGCGACTGGCGCCGAGCTTACGGCTCCAACCCACATGATGAGAATGCTCCTCGCGTTCGCGATTTTTGGCGCCACGGCCACGCCGGTCTACGCCAGCTGCCGGATCCACAACGACACCGGTCTCGACTTCAAGGTCGAGAGCGGCAACACGTCTAACCAGTCGGTCGGTCCGCACACCACCACGTCGATCGCATCGGGCACGATCAAGGGCGTCGACGCGAAGGCCGGCAAATCGATCTCGGGCTCGTGTAAAGACGGCGACGAGATGGAAGTCACCGACGATCACGGCACGCCCGTGCTCGCGAAAAAGAAGTAGTACATCGCCACCGGGGACTTACCCCCGATAAATCCGCGAGTGGGGGCGATACACCCGAGCCCTAGCCACGTAAGTCCTACCGATGCGTTTGCACGATTAGGCACGCAATCTGTAGTTAGCGCGTTGTTATGAGGACGCGCACGATCGCAGCCGCGTTCGCCGTGATGTTGGCGGCGTGCTCTGGCGAAATCGGACCGAACAACGGTGGCGACGATGGTTCGGGAAGTGGCATTCCCTTCGAACCCGTCGGACCGCAGACCTACGTCCCGAAGGTGAAAAATCTTCTGACGGGTCTCGCGGCGACCGATCAGGAGATCGCGGCAGTCGTCGCGGATCCGAATGCGTTGAAGGGCCTCATCGATCAGTGGATGCAGGCGCCGGAGTTCCAGGCACGCATGGAAGACTTCTTCCGCAATGCGTTCCAACAAAACAACGTCAGCCTGACGGACCTGAACACGAACCTCGGCAACGGCGTCAACTTCACGCAGATGAACGGCGACTATCGGGCGCGCCTCGAGCGCAGCCTGATGGATAGCTTCCCGCTGACCGTGTGGCAGCTCGTGCAAGAGGGCCGGCCGTTCACCGAAGCGCTCACCACGAATCGGTTCATGCTGACGACGGCGCAGCTGACGATGCTCGAGTATTCCGACGAGCGTCCGACCGACGACAACAACAAGACCCAAGATCGCCTCGCGAATCGTGCGGCGCTGGCGGGCTTCACGCTCGATCCGAATTCGACGGCGACGCTCGACCAGACACTCGATCCGACGAACGCGAACTACATGAAGTGGCACGATCCGGTGACGATTCCGGCCGCGTGCACGACGGTCACGCCGGTCACGTACACGAACCTGACCACCGGCGATAAGGGCGCCGCGAACTATCGCTCGCTCTTTAACTTCATCTTCGGTCAAGCGACCTACGATCCTTGCTACACGGCGGGGCAGGCGCAGAAGCAGCCGCCGATCCTGACGGACGCGGACTTCGCCGATTGGCACATGGTCACGATCCATCCGATCGCGTCGACGGACAACACGTCGCCGACGTTCTGGAGCATCACCGCGAACCGCGCGGCGACGGACATCAACCTGCACGTGCCGCGGATCGGGTTCTCGGGAACGTTCGCGTTCGCGTCGAACTGGGGCACGAACTCGTCGAACGAAGCGCGCGTGACGGCGAACCAAGCGCTGATCGTCGCGATCGGGCAATCGATCGCCGGCGAGAACACGACCGCGCCGTTCCCGGTCAACGCCACCGACGGCATGCACGCGTCGGATCCGGCGTGCGCGGGCTGTCACAACCAGCTCGATCCGATGAAGCAGTACTTCCGCCAGAGCTGGTCGCTCAACTATCACGATCAGATGGACGCGACCGTGATCGCGCAACCCGCGGGCTTCAACATCGGGATGACCGCGAGCGGCACCGGCATCGGCGATCTGATGAACACGCTCGCGAGCCATCCGCGGTTCGGCATCGCGTGGACGCAGAAGCTGCAGTTCTGGGCGAACTCGATTCCCGCCGACGAACAGGATCCGGAAGTCCTTCGCATCGCGCAGGCGTTCCAGGACTCGGGCTGGGACTTCAAGACGCTCGTGCGCGAGACGTTCAGCTCGCCGCTCGTCACGTGGGCCGCACCCACGCAGACCACGAAAGAGAACGGCGTGATCCTCAGCATCGCGCGCCGCGATCAATATTGTGCGGCGCTGTCGAATCGCCTCGGCCTGCCGGACGTGTGTGGCATGTCGACGCCGAATCCGACGAGCGCGCAGACCAAGATCGCCGGCCGCGCGCTGCTGATGCCGGTCGATACCTACTACCGCGCGTTCGCGTTGCCATCGCTGCCGACGAATCCCGACCTGTTCTTCCGGTCGTCGACGGAATCGATGTGCCTCCTGATCGCGGACCAGCTGATCGATCTCAAGACCGGCACGAGCCGTTACGTCTCGACGGATCCGACGACCGCGATCGCCGACATGGTCGCGAACGTGATGAACGTGGCACCGGGAGATCCACGCTCCGGTACAGCGATCCAGATCCTCACCGACCACTTCACGAACGCGAAAGCCACGATGGGCGTGTCCGCGACGGACGCCCTCAAGTCGACGTTCACCACCGCATGCCTCGCTCCTTCGAGCGTGATCGTGGGGCTCTAATGCAGAGGCGCAACCTTCTCAAGTCGTTCCTGTTCGGCGCCGGCGCGGTCGGCCTTCGCTCGATGGCAACGGGTCTCCCGGCGGCGCTGTTCACGCAATCGCGGACCGCGCGCGCCGATGATCCGGTGACCTGCGGCGCCAGCCCCCAGTACTTGATCCTCGTGACGTCGGGCTCCGGTGATCCGCTCAACGCGAACGTGCCGGGCTGCTACGACGACGCGGGCATCTATCACACCGCCGATGCGACGATGGCTCCGACGGCGATGACGTTCGGCGGTCGCACGACGAAAGCGGCGCTGCCGTGGACGCAGCTAGATCCGTCGATCCTCGCGCGTACCACGTTCTTCCATCACGGCACCTATACGAACGCGCACGGCGATGCGCCGAAGGTCAACCGGTTGATGGGCGCGGTGAAGCGCCAAGAGATGCTGGTGTCGTTCATCGCGAAGCAAAACGCTTCGTGCTTGAAGACCGTGCAAACCCAACCGGCGGTGCTGTCGCGCACGCTGATCACGTATCAGGGCGCGGTGATGCCGACGTTGGCGCCGCCGAACCTGCAAGCCGTGTTGACGGCGCCGACGGGCCCGCTCGCGAATCTCCAGGCGATTCGTGATCAAGACGTCAACAAGCTGAACGATCTGTTCAAGCAGACCGGCAACACCGCGCAGCGCGCGATCCTCGATCAGTACGCGCTGTCGCAACAAGAGGCGCGCTCGCTCGGGCAACAGCTGCTCGCGGACCTCGCGCAGATCAAGGGCACCGCGCGCGCGGATCAGAACATCGCGGCAGCGGTGTTGATCAAGATGAACGTGACGCCGGCCGTGGTCATGAACTACTCGTTCGGCGGCGATAACCACGGCGACAACGGGCTCGCGGGCGAGGCGAAGGAAACCGTCGCGAGCTGTCAGGCGATCACGGATCTCATGGGGCGGCTCACCACGTACGGCCTCCAGGACAGCGTCACGATCGCGTTCCAGAACGTGTTCGGTCGCACGCTCAAGATCGACTCGCACAGCGGCAACGCCGACGGTCGCAACCACAACGCGAACCACCATTGCTCGGTGTTCATCGGCAAGGGCTTCAAGAGCGCGTTGATCGGCGGCGTCACGCTCAACAAGTCGGGCAACGACTACCGTGCGATGGGCATCGCGTCGGCGGATGGCACCGGCAACGACGGCGGCGATATCGCGTACGAAGCGACGCTCGGCTCGGCCGGCAAGACGCTCGCGACCGCATGCGGTCTCGATCAGGCATCGATCGACGACACGATCACGTCGGGCTCGGTGATCCGCGCTGCGTTGGCGTAAGCTTCCGGGGTGAACGAGGAGCCATCGCTCGCGGTTGCGCTGGAGCGAGAGCGGGATGTATCGGCAGCGTTACGGCGCGCGATCGAGAACGTGATCGCGCGTGCCGATGCGGCTTCGATCGCGGCCGTGGTCGAGTTGCTCGACGATCACGACGACCTCTATCGAGCGATCGCGTTCCATCATCCGGCTCCGCTGATCGAGGCGTTGCTACCGGGTTCCGATCTCTCGAACATCGCCGTGAGGGTCTGGTTCCCCTACAAGCTCACGCCCGGAGAGGCAGACCTGTGGCTGCATCGCGGTGGTGACGTGACGGTGTGGACCGAGCGCGGCGCTCGCGCCATCCGCGAGATGAGTCGCGAGACCCGTGCGCGGATCACGAGCATCAGCGGGAAGCTCGACCTGCTCGGTCGGGTCGAGCTCGATGGGGTCACGAGACTTGACCTCCGATCGGACAGCTTGAATCCCGTCCGGCGGATCCTGAGTTGTCCTTCGCTTCGCGAGTACTCCGGCCCGCTCGACCGCGAGATCGCGGCGGCGCTGGAGACCACGCTCGTTCGTCAGATCTATCCGAGTGGTCCGTGCCCGGATGCCGCGCTCGATGCACTCGCTCGGATCGCGACGCTCGAAACGTTCTACGTCTCGGACGCGACGTCCCGCGGAATCGCGCAACTCGCGCGCTACCCGGCGTTGACGGAGCTCCACGTCGACGGCGAGCTCTCCGACGCCGACATCGCCGCGATCGCCGGTTGCGCGCGACTCCAGAAGCTGTTCATCCCGGACATGCACTCGTTCACGGACCGAGGCGGTGTCGCGCTCGCGCAGCTGAAGGCGTTGCGAATCCTCGACGTTCACTCGACGGCCGTCGGCGAGGACACGGTGATCGCCGCACCCAGGTCACGGCGATCGGGATCGCTGCGCTACGCAACACGCGAACGCTGCGCCAGCTCGGGATCAGCTGCTACTTCGGCGAAGACATCCAGGCTGCCGCCAAAACCCTCGAGGGCGTGTCGATCTTCGACGACTATGATTCCAAGGGCGGCGCTCTCTTCGGCGGCGACGTGAGTCAGTTGTAGAGGTGGATCATGATCGTCGTCGTCGGATTGAACTGGACGGCGAACGTGCTTCCGCTGTCCTTCGTCGACGTGTCGGGACCCGTGTCCTGCTTCGTCGAGGCGTAGGTAAATAGCGGGTTCGTCGCCGACGCGCTGAGCTGCCAGTGCGGGCTCAGCCAGTAGCCGATGCCGATGCCCCAACCGAGACCGAACGTCGTCGTGGTCTTCGTATTGTAGTCACCGTCCGGATCGTCTTTGACGACATCGATGCCGATCGAGCCGAGGACCTCGAAATCGACGCGGCCGTGGCGAATGACCGGAAACCGGACGAGCGTGCCGAGGTCGAGCTCGGTGATCGACTCGTTGACATCGGTTGTCCCCGCCGACGTCGTGTTCGACGTATTCGCGATCACGACCGTCGGCTCGAACGTGACGCCGTTCAACAACCGCAGGCGGGCGCTCGCGATGTTCGGGGTCTGGAGATCGATGCCACCACCCGGCGGCCGCGCGTAGCCGATGCCGATCGCGAACGCGAGATCCGTGGGCCGATGATCGTCGGGATCCGCCATCTCGTGGTGATGCATCGGCGGCGGCGGTTGCACGACCACGGGCTGCGGAGGCGGCTGCACCGGTTGAGGCGGCGGCGGTTGCACGGGTTGCACGTCCGTGGTGCCGGGGCCGGGTTCGACAGGTTGGGCCGACACGACACCACCCAACGCCAAGAGTGCGATCACTGACAGCTTCATACGGTCCTTTCTAAAAGCACTCGGTTTCACAGTTGTCGTCGAGCGCCGTGCAGGTCGATTCGTTCTGGTAGACGCACGTCTCGCACGCATCGGTCACGCCGGTCATCGGCAGCGATGGCAGGCACAGGGTCGTGATGCAGTTGTCGATCGCGCCTTGGGTCGCGGCCTGGCACGCGCAAAACGCGTTGCACACGACCTGTTCGCGATCGGCCTCCGACTGCGTACAAGCTGCCAACACCAGCGCAAGAACTGCCACCCGCATCGAGGAAAATTTTCCCAGCTCGTTCGAACGGGGCGCAAGTTATTGTGCGCGGGTGATCGCGAGGCGCTACTACCTGGGTCGGGTCTCGGGCCTCGCGGTCGCGGCTGATCGAGCGACGGTCGGCACGTATGTCGACGGACGGTACGGTACGTCGCAGCTGACGGATTCTGGGTTCGAAGCCACGAAAGATGACGCCAAGCCGCCACCGGTAAATCGCGGCACGTTCGAAGTCAGCGATCTGGGCTCGTTCGATCGCCTGGGTTGGGAGGGTGGGGCCACATCGTGCGCGCACGAGGCAACGATTGGCTATTTGGACGGTCGTTACGCCGCGTGGATGGACGAAGCCGAGCTGCACGTCGTCGATGCGGTGCTCGGTAAGGAGCTCGTGATCGGACCGCTAGCGGACGAGCCGTCCAAGGTCCTGATCGGCGTGGACCGCCAGATCTACATCTCGGACCCGCATCTCCTGATCGTTCCACTCGATCCGATCCTCGCGCTGTTCGAGACCGCAACGCCGACGATCAGCATCGAGATCCATCCGTACTATCCGAGTCGCCGCGAGCGCCGAGACGACTCGTATGTCGTGGAGTACCTGTTCAGTGACGCGTGGCTGAAGCCCGACGATGGCGGCTATCACATACTCCGGATCCCGCTCGTGTCGGGGCTGGACGTCGGCGTGCACGTGCGGATGCGCGACGAGCTGTGGAGCGAGACGTTTCGAACACTGACGATCGCCGGTAAGCCACCGGTCGTGATCAACGAGATCGAGACCGCGAACACGATCGAGCTCCGCGTGGCGGTCCGGCCGACGATCGATCCGATTCGCGGTGGCATTCACCCGGGTAGCGCGCCGGTGCGCGGTCGAGAGCTCGATGATCTCTTGAAGCAACTCGCCGACGAGCCCGACGCCGCGACGCGTACGATCCTCGTCGATCTGTGGAACGATGCCGGCGAAGTGTTTGCACCGGCGTTCGCGCTGATGCTCGCCGGTAACGAGACCGACGATGTTCGCGAGGATGCCCTCAGTCTGTTCGTGAAGTTCATGGCGGAGATCGACTTCGAGGCTGGCCTGCCGAACGCTGCCATACTCGCGACCGAGCCTCCGCGCGATCACACGCTCGTCGAGGCAATCTGCGCGGATCAACGGCTTGGCTTGTTTCGCAAGCTCCTGATCGGCGAGGGGCCGATCGACGTCTACACCCGCCTCGTCACGTCACTGCGTGCCGTCGGTCTCCGCGAAGTCAGCGGTGGAAATCCACGGATCTTGCGCGGACTGATCGAAGCCGGGCGCACGCAGATCACCGCGATCCACGACGTCAAGTTCGGATCGAAGGACACGATCACCGCGCTGGCCGATCCCACGTTCGATCGCGTCCGCGATGTTACCGTCGAGGTCGATCACAAGTTCTTCGCGAAGCAGTGCGAGTGGATCACGCGCGACGAAGCCGGGTTCTGGAAGCGCGGGCGCCGTCACCTTCACGTCGTCGAGAAATCCGGCGACGAAGAAAACCTGGTGCCGGTGATCCAGGCGGCATGGCCGAAGTTGCCATTGGCCGCTATAACGGCTGGCAGCCTCACGCTGACCCGATGAACGCGAGACGTCTTCACTTCAAATCTCGGCCCTTCGTCACGCCCGGCCGCGCGTTCGACACGATCTGGTTCGAAGCGAACGGCCCGCATTACGCGGTGACCGCCACCGGTGTCGCGCCCACGGAAGCTGCCTCCGAACGGATCTCGCGCGAGACGTTCGAGGTCGTGAGCGTTGGCCAGGTCAGCCGCCTCAGCTGGCGCGATCACGCGACCTCGGTCAGCCGGTTCACCGTGGTCAGCCACTCCGATCGGTTCGCCGCGTGGCTCGATACGCGAGATGACACGCTGTGTGTCGTCGATGCCGAGCGCGATCACGTGCTCCACCTCTCGTGGTCGAGTCTCAATCGGATCGCCACGATCACGGTCAGCGAGACCGACCTCTACATCGCGCACGCGGATCTGTGGGTGCTACCGCTATCCGAGCTCGCGGCGGTGACGGAGACCACCACGCTCGACATCACGTACGAAGTGCGCGGCGCGGATCCCACGCACGCCGAGCGCACGCAGCTCCAACGCGAACAACTCTCGGTCACGATCACTCCCGCGATCGATCCGGTCCCGGGCGGCGTTCGCCAGCCGGGTGCGCCGAAGCGCGAGACCGAGCTCGACGCGTTGCTCGTGCAATTGGCCGAAGCGCCGGACGATCACACGCGCGCGATCCTCGTCGATCTATGGCAGGACGCGGGCGAGCCCTTCGCGCCGCTGTTCGCGCGGATGCTGGCGGGCGACGAAGAGATCCGGACCGAAGCGCTCGGCCTCGTCGGCCACTACCTCACGGAGATCGGATACGCCGGAGGCTTACCCGTATCGGGCACGTTGAACGAGAGCCGGATCTTCGATCCATCGATCATCGATGCGCTCGTCGCCGATCAGCGCCTCGGCCTGTTCACCACACTCGCGCTCCAGCCCCATTCGGACGTGACGCTGTACACGCGCCTCGTGACATCACCACGTGCCGTCGCGTTGCGCCGAATCGGCGTCCCCGATACGAAGATCCTCCAGGCGCTGGTCGCCGCGGGGCGCACGCAGCTCACGCACCTCGACGACGTGAAGTTCGCGTCGAAAGACACGATCGCCACGCTCGCGAATCCCGCGTTCGATCGCGTGAGCTACGTCTCGACGACCGTCGACTTCAAGTTCGTCGCCAAGCAGCTCGAGTGGATCGCGCGCGACGAGGCCGGGTTCTGGAGGCGCGCGCCACGCCACCTCACGCTGTTCGAAAAGGGCGGCGGCACCGCGGCGCTCGCACCGGCGATTCGCACCGCATGGCCGAGTCTTCCGCTCGCGGGCATCACCGCCGGGACCCTCACGCTGACGCGATGATCACCGCGGAGTTCCTCTACAGCGATGTGGTGGCGGACCCGCAGTCACCGTATCGCACGTGGATCGATCCCGCGCGCAAGCTCCATGTCGTCGACAGGCGTAGCGGTGCCGAGCTGATCATCGAGTGGCGATACATCGACCGTGGCGATCGCGTGGTCGTCACGACCGAGCAGCTCGTGATCGAACACGCGCACGTCAATGCGTTCGCGCTCGCGGATATCGCCGCGATGTTCGAGCTCGCACCGGGCAAACACCTGATCGATGTCGAGCTCGAATCGGCGATGGCGGATCTCCTCGTGACCGTGATCTCCGGCGTGGCGAAGGCGGACGCGCGCAACCTCGACGACCTGTTGATCGAGCTCGCCGATGCCCCGAACCAAGAGGTCCGGACGATCCTCGTCGATACGTGGAACGATGCCGGTGAAGCGTTCGCGCCGGCATTCGCACGCCAGCTCGCGGGCGCTCGTCCCGATGACAACGCGCTCGGCGTGTTGAATCAGTTCCTCATGTACGTCGAGTACGGTGGTGGCTTGCCACGCGCGGCGCGCGTCGCACCGCATGCACCCACGGATCGGGCGACGATCGACCTCGCACGCGCGGATCGGCGGCTCGGGCTATTTCGCGAGCTCGCGCTCGGTCAGGCGCACGTTGCCACCTATATCGATTTGATCGGCTCGCCGTGCGCGATCGGCCTGCGCGACGTCACGGCACCGCACATCGGCATCCTGAACGCGATCCGCGACGCGAATCACCACCGGATCTCGACGCTACGCGACCTCGATCTCGATGCGGTGATCGAAAGCCTCGCGTTGCCGGTGTTCGACAACGTCACCGACATCCACGTCACCACGCCGCCGAACGAAGTCCACGACCAGCTCGATCGGGTGATTCGCGATCGGACCGGCTTCTTTCGGCGCAGGCCACGGCACCTTCACTTCGTCGCGAGCGCTAGCCTCCACGACGTGATCCGCCGCGCGTGGACCGACGACCTTCCTCTCGCCGGCGTGACGGCGGGCTCGCTCACATTGCGGCGATAGGCCAGACGTTCCAGTCGATCCCACCGACCAGGTCGCGCACCAGCAACACCATCTCACCGGACTGCGGATCGTCGACTTCGACATGGAGATACGACAGGTGGAGATCGAAGTCGTGCATCGTGCCGCACGACGTGTACCAGTCGACGATGTGGTCGCTATCGTCGGCATCGACGCTCATGTGAACGTCGGTATCGGCAGGCACCGTGATCATGTCGCCGGGCGCAGGTGCCGGGACGCCGCCGATCATCACGTTCGAGATCACCGGATTGTCCGCGGTCGCGCCGAGATACACGATCTTCGTCGCCGCGAGACCATTCACGGCGAGCCCGAGCGTGAGCGGCACCGGCGCACCGACATCGAGTCCGAGCTCGGTGCGCGCGGCCGCCAGACGATCTTCCGACGGCGCGGTGACCGTGGTTCCCGACAGCGTGTCGGCGAGCGACATCGGCGACGCGACGATCACTTGATCGGGTGCCGGCGTCGACGTGCCCGCACCTTTCGTCGCGAACAACAGATCGATCTGCGATTGCTCGCCACTCTGGATCCGCGGCGGCGTCGCCCGCACGGCCACGATCCGCGTGTGATCGAGCTGCCACTCTGGATCGACTTCGTCCGCGCAACCGACGAGCGCGAGGAGCAGTAGCCACTTCACAGCACACCTCGCAGGCCGACCGACGGGATGATCGGCAGCGACTTGAACGCGGTCTGTTGCGAGTAGTCGTAGCCGTAGAAATACGTGACCACGCTGTCGTTCAGATACACGTTCTGGACGTCGAGAAAGTACGTCATCTGCGCGGCGCCGAGCTTGAAGCTGCGATCGATGCGGATGTCGAGCTGGTGATGGATCGGCGCGCGTGCCGAGTTCGTCTCGTCGTAGATCGGGATGTAGAGATTGCGATCGGAGTCGTAGATCGCGCCCTTCACCGGCGTGTACGGCAATCCCGAATACAGCTGGAACCGTCCACCGAGCTGCCACTTGCCATGCTTCCACGACAGCGCGGCATTCAACGAGTGCGGCTGGTCGTACGAGAACAACCGCTCCGGATCGCCGGGATGATCGACGCGCGTCGAGTGCGAGTACGAATACGACAGCCAGCCGAACCACGGGCCATGGCGATACGTGCCGAGCAACTCCGCGCCGACGGTGCGACCGCGACCATCGTTGCCGAGCGAGCCATCTGCTTCGGTCACGATCAGGTGCGAGCGATCCGTGTAGTAGACCGAGGTCTGCAGGCGCGTGCCTTCATCCGGCTCCCAGCCGAGACCGGCGATCATCTGCGTCGAGCGCTCGTAGTCGAGGTTGTTCTGCAGCACCTCGCTCTGATATTCGGGCGGCCGGCGATACGCGCCGGCGGTGAAGCGCGCGGTGACCTTCGGCCACAGCTTCACCTCGATCTTGCCGCGCGGTTGGATCGCGAGATCCTCGTTTCGCTGCGCTTCGTCGAGCCGCATGCCGAGCGTCACGCGAATCCGCGGATCGAGATTCGCGGCGACGGATGCCCACTGCGCGTAGTCCGGCAGCCAGAAGTTGCCGTGGAACGACTCGGTGACATCGCGCGGGTCGTACGCTTCTTGGTTCTCGCCCTCGCGCTGTTCGTGGGGCAGGGCGAGCGTCAGATACGACTTGCTGATCTGCGCCTCGACACCGACCCGCCACTCGACGTTCGTGAGGCCGAGCGCGGTCTTGTCGTAGTGCACGATCTCGGCGCGCGGCGTGACGGCGGGCTGCACGACATCGATCTTCTGAAATTCGCCGAGCTCGAAGATGAACTCGGGCAGGATTCCCGAAAGGGCAAGGTTCGCGCTCCATGGACCATCGTGGTACTTCGCCGCCGCCGTCAGCCGGGCGAATGCGGTGCGGTTGAAGAACCGCTTGCTCTTCGCGTCGGTGTCCTTCGTCGCGTAGAGCTCGAAGCTATCGATCGTGCCAACGCTCGACAGCGTGAGGTTCCACTTGTTGTTCAGTTGGTGATCGATCCGGAACTGCTCGTCGTAGTAGCTCGGCACCGTGGTCAGCGACAGGTCGACGCTCGACGGAATGATGTACGGCAGGATCAGGTCGATCAGCGATCGCCGGAACCCGAACATGTAGCGGGTCTTGCCCGACTTGCCCTGAACGAGCAGTCCGCCATCGATCACCGAGACCTCGGCTTGCTCGGTCGCCTTGTCGTCGCCAGGCCGCGTGGTCAGTTGGATGATGCCGGAGGACGCGCGTCCGTAGCCGACGTCGAAGCCGCCCGGGATGTACTCGAGGGTCTCGATCGATTCGGCTGGCAAGATCGCGCGGAAGCCGATGTTGTGGAACAGCACCGGAATCTCGAAATCGTCGACGAGGACCTTCGAATCCTGCGGCGAGCTTCCGCGGATCACCACGCCCGAGTAGCCGAGCGGGAGCTGCTGGTTGACGACGCCGGGCATCGCCGACAGCGCCTTCACGACATCGCCGCCGGTGCCGGGCACGCGCTGCAATTCTTGGCGATCGATCACCGCGGCGCCGGGCGCATCGACGGGCGCTTGGCCTTGCACCTCGATTTTTTCGCCGGTCGCATCGAGCTCGAGGAGCACGATCTCGTCGATCACCGGGCCGGTGACGTTCGCGAGGCCGACCTCCATCGCATCTTTTTCGACCGTCAACGTGACGCCGATCGGCGCGGTGATCTTGAACCGGCCGCCGCGATCCGTGGTGACCGTCTTCGTCGTGCCTTGATACGAGACCTTGGCGCCGCGGATCGGCTTGCCGAGCTTGTCGATCACGCGCCCGGTGACTTCGATCTCCTGGGCCGGCGCTGGTTCCGGCGGCTTTTCTTCCGGCGGCTTCTCTTCCGGCGGCTTCTCTTCCGGAGGTGGCGGCGGCTGATCGGGCGCAGGTTGTGCGTGAGCACTCGCTCCGATCATCAGTGCCGCGATAACGAACTTCTTCAAGGAACCCGGGCTTTCAGCAACTGCCGTGCCGCGAGCATCGCGCGAAACTGCCGCCAGATCGGCAGGTACGGTGCACGGACTTCCGACAACTGTCGGTTCAGTCCCCGCGCCTAGTGATTTTGCTCAATAAAAAACGGCCCGGTTGTGCACCGGACCGTTGGTTACAAACCCGAGTCGAATTTACTCGAAGTCGTGACCGTGGCCTTCATGGCCACCGCCCGCCGGAGCCGCTTCCTTCTTCGGCTTCTCGGCGATCAGCGTTTCGGTGGTGAGCATGAGGCCCGACACCGACGCCGCGTTCTGGAGCGCCGTACGCACGACCTTGGTCGGGTCGATCACGCCGGCCTTGACGAGGTCTTCGTACTCGAGCTTCGCGGCGTTGAAGCCGAAGCCCTCTTTGCCTTCCTTGACCTTCGACACGACGATCGAGCCATCGACGCCCGCGTTGCCAGCGATCTGGCGGAGCGGCTCCTCGATCGCGCGGCGCACGATGTTGACGCCGTAACGGCGGTCGTCATCGAACGTCAGCTTGTCGAGCGCCTTGACCGCGCGGACGAGCGCAACACCGCCGCCGGGGACGATGCCTTCTTCGACAGCCGCGCGCGTCGCGTACATCGCGTCTTCCACGCGCGCCTTCTTCTCCTTCATCTCGACTTCGGTCGCCGCGCCGACGCGGATGACCGCGACGCCGCCGACGAGCTTCGCGAGGCGCTCTTGCAGCTTCTCGCGATCGTAGTCCGACGTGGTCTCCTCGACTTCACGGCGGATCGTCTTCACGCGTGCATCGATCGCGTCCTTCTTACCGGCGCCTTCGATGATCGTCGTGTTGTCCTTGTCGATCTGGATCTTCTTCGCGCGACCGAGCTGGTCGAGCGTCATCGTCTCGAGACGGATGCCGAGGTCTTCCGTCACGGCCTCACCACCGGTGAGCGCCGCGATGTCCTGCAGCATCGCCTTGCGGCGGTCGCCGAAGCCCGGCGCCTTGACGGCGGCGACGTTCAGCGTGCCACGGAGCTTGTTGACGACGAGCGTGGCGAGCGCTTCGCCATCGACGTCCTCCGCGATGATGACGAGCGGCTTGCCCTGCTTGGCAACCTGCTCGAGCACCGGGAGGAGCTCCTTCATGTTCGAGATCTTCTTCTCGTGGATGAGGATGTACGCGTCGTTCATGACGGCTTCCATCCGCTCGCTGTCGGTGACGAAGTACGCCGACAGGTAGCCACGGTCGAACTGCATACCCTCGACGACGTCGAGCTCCGAGTTCATCGTCTTCGCCTCTTCGACGGTGATGACGCCCTCTTTGCCGACCTTCTTCATCGCCTCGGCGATCATCTCGCCGATCTCGGTGTCGCCGTTCGCGCTGATCGTGCCGACCTGCGCGATGTCTTCCTTGCCCTTGGTGGGCGTCGACATCTTCTTGACCTCTTCGATGATCGCCGCGACCGACGCATCGATGCCGCGCTTGAGGTCCATCGGGTTGAGGCCGGCGGCAACGAGCTTTGCACCCTCGTTGTAGATCGCCTGCGCGAGCACGGTCGCCGTGGTGGTGCCGTCACCGGCCACATCGGAAGTCTTCGACGCGACTTCCTTCACCATCTGCGCGCCCATGTTCTGGAACTTGTTTTCGACTTCGACTTCCTTCGCGACGGTCACGCCATCCTTGGTCACCGTGGGCGAGCCCCACGACTTCTCGATGACGACGTTGCGACCGCGCGGGCCGAGGGTCACCTTCACCGCGTTGGCGAGGAGGTTGAGGCCCTTTGCGATTTCCGCGCGAGCCGCGGACGAGAACACGATTTCTTTAGCAGCCATTGGTCTGGTCTCTTTTCTGAAAAGGGCCGGGAATTAGTCGAGAACGGCGAGGAGGTCTTCCTCGCGCATGATGAGGTGGTCTTCGCCGTCGATCTTGACGTCGGTGCCGCTGTACTTCGAGAACAGCACCTTGTCGCCGGCCTTCACCTCGAGCGGTTGAATCTTGCCGTCCTTGTCACGCTTGCCAGCGCCGACAGCGATCACCTTGGCCTGGATCGGCTTCTCTTTCGCCGAGTCCGGAATGAACAGGCCACCGGACGTCTTGGTCTCTTCATCGAGACGCTTCACGAGAATGCGGTCATGCAGCGGACGAATCTTCATGGCCGATCCAGTAACAACGCCACGTTGCGTTGGCAACCCCCTAAGCAGAGTGCTAACAATTCTTAGATTCGTCTTGTAAAATCAATTAGTTATCGTCACGCGCAAGTCCCGTGGTAAATCAGCCCGGCGATGGCGCTGACCGACTACGAGAAATACATCCGTACAGAGGAGCTCCTCGGTCTGCAGAAATCTCCGGAGACACTGACGTGTCACGACGAGATGCAGTTCCAGGTCGTGCATCAAGCGCACGAGCTCTACATGAAGTTGATCGAGCACGAGCTCCGCTTCATGGCGACGCTGCTCTCGGCCGACGAGCTTCATCGTGCGGTCACCACGCTCGGCCGCGTCGCGCGCATTCAACGCGTGCTGCTCCAATCGGTCGACCTGCTCGATACGATGGCGCCGACGGATTACATGACGATCCGCACCGGCCTCGGTCGTGGCTCGGGCCAGGAATCGCCGGGGTTCAAGACGATGGTGCGACTCCCGCAGGAAGTCGTGTGGCCGGCATTCGCGGGCTACCTCGAGCGCGCCGGCATCTCGCTGCGTGATCTCTACGAGCATCCGCACGATCACCACGACGTGTTCCAGCTCGCCGAAGGCCTCGTCGATTACGACCAGTTGTTGCAAACCTGGCGCGCGCGCCACCTCATGCTTGTCTATCGAATCATCGGCACTGGAACGCCGTCACTCAAAGGCAAGCACTCCGATCTCCTCGCTCACGGCATGAAGACGCGGTTCTTCCCGGCGCTGTGGGACGTCCGCGACGACGTCTTCGGCGACTGGACGAAGGCGCAAGAAGCCGCGGGCAAAGAACCCGGCTATCACGGATGAAACGTCTCGCAGTTGCTCTCTTGGTCACGCAGCTCTCGTGCGTGAAACATCCCGCGCTCACCGCTGGCATCGGCGGCGGTGCAGTCGCGCTGCTCTCGTGCGAGATGCAATCCGGCGAGCAATCGACGTGCGGCATCGTCACCGGCATCGTCGCGCTCGCGTTGGGCGGCCTCGCGTGGGGCATCACCACGTTCACGGATACGAACGCGCACCAGATTCCATCGGACGATGAAGAGATGGGTAGCAACGGTGCACTTCGCGTGAACACGCACACGGACCTGCCGCCGGGCGCGATCCTCGACGCGGGCCTACCTCCGATCGTTCCGGACGCGGCACCGGTTATCGACGCCGCACCGATCGTCGACGCTCCGTGATATCCAGTCGGCATGGCCGACGTCGTCGCAGACAGTCTCCTCGAATACCGCGCGAAGTTTCCCGCGCTCGAGGAGTGCGTGCACTTCATCTCGCACTCGCTCGGTTGCGTGCCGGCGCAGGCGAAAGATGATCTGAACGAGTTCTTCGAGCTGTGGCGGACGAAGTCGATCACCGCATGGTCCGATTGGTTGCCCGAGGTCGATCGCGCCGGCGAGCGGATCGCGAAGATCATCTCCGCGCCGAAAGGCACGGTCGTGATGAATCAAAACGTCTCGACGATCATGGCCGTGCTCGCGTCGTGCTTCGACTACACGCCCGAGAAGAACAAGATCGTCTACGAGTCGCTGATGTTCCCGACGGTGTCGTACGTGTGGCAGGCCGAAGAGCGCCGGGGTGCGAAGTGCGTGTTGGTACCGCCGGCCGCAGATGGGATCACGATCGACACGCAGGCGATGATCGATGCGATCGACGAGCACACGATCTTGGTCCCACTCCAGCACGTCGTGTTTTCGTCGGCGTACATCCAAGATGCGAAGAAGATCATCGCGAAGGCGAAGTCCGTCGGCGCGCACGTGATCCTCGATTGCTATCAATCGATCGGCACGATTCCCGTCGATGTCGTCGATCTCGGCGTGTCGTTCGCGTGCGGTGGCTCGGTCAAGTACCTGTGCGGTGGCGCGGGTGCGGCCTGGCTCTACGTCCGCCAGGATCTGATCGAGACGTACGCACCGCGCGTCACCGGTTGGTTCGGCAACGAAGCGCCGTTCGCGTTCACGATGCCTGGCCAGACCTACGCCGAGAACATCTGGCGCTACATGGGCGGCACGCCGGCGGTTGCCGCGCTCTATCAATCACGTGCAGGCCAAACGATCATCGGCGAGATCGGCGCGCGCAAGATCCGCGAAAAATCGCTCGTGATGACCCAGAAGATCATCGACTGGGTCGACGAGCTCGGCATGAAGCTCAACTCGCCGCGCCCGGCCGAGCAACGCGGTGGCTCCGTGGTGTTCGACTTCGTCGGCTCGGCGGACGTGTGTCGCGAGCTCAACCGCCGCAAGTTCTTCTGCGATCACCGTCCCGGCGTCGGGATCCGGATCGCGCCGCACTTCTACACGAAGGACGAAGAAATCGGCCTGTTCTTCGCCGAGCTCAAGAAGATCCGCTCCGGCGGCGGACGATAAGCACGAACGCGATCAGGATCGGCGCCACGCCACTCGGCGACGACGTCTTGCACGAGCACGCGTAGAACGTCGTCGTGCCGGGCTCGGTCGTGTCCATCCCGGCATCCATGTTGTCGCCCGAACCGGTGTTCACGCTGACGCCGTGGAGGCTCACGGTCAGCGGCGCATCCGGCAATTGCGGTGACGTGATCGTCAGGACGTCGTCGTACGTGCCGAGCCGCGTCGGTTGGAATCCGACGGAGAACACCGCGGCTTCAGCGGGCTCGAGGCTCGTCGGAAAGCTCGGGCTGCTGATGTAGAACGGTGGGTTGATCGTCGGCGGATCGAGCTCGAGCGTGGTGGTGTTGCAGTTCTGCAGCGTGATCGTCTTCGCTTCGTCGGTCGCGAGGTGCACGGTCTGCGAGCCGAAGTCGACGCCACGCGGTGAGATCGCACCACCCTTGTCGATGAACCGTGCGCTGACGAGTGCGGCGCCGTTGCCACTATCGGCGATGTCGGTCGGCCAGCTCAGCGTCGTCGACAGATCGATCACCGCGTTCTGACGGCGCGGCGTCACCGAGACCGTCGCGCTCTTGTTCGGCGGAACGAGCATCGGATACGTCGTCGGTGACACGAAGTCGATGTCGAAGCCGGAGGTCTCGGTGACCGATGGGGCCATCACGTCGATCGTCGCGCTACCGGTGACGTTCAGTGATAGCGGAGATCCGGTCGTGGGCTGGCCGACGCAGAACGTGCCGATATCGAGTGCCTTCAACGGATCGAACGCCGGTTTCACGACCTTGCCGGTCAACGCGATCTCGATCGTGTCGCCGGTCGTGTCGCTGACGATGATGTGATCGGCGAGATCGACCTCCGCGTCAGGTGTCACCGTGACGTCGAACGTCGCCGGGGTGGTCGTCGAGGATAACGCGCCGAGCGTGATGCTCGCGTTCGCGGTATCGAGGTGCGGTGTCATCAGCGTGAGCGGCGCGCCGGTCGACGCGATCATGATCGTCGTTACCGCCGGCATCGCGCTCATCCCGCTGCGCACTTCGCCGAGCGAGATTACCGATGGATCCGCGTAGAGCGGTGTCGTCGAGCCCGTGCAGGCGGCGCCGATCGACAGCGTCGTATCCGTGATCGTGTCCATATCGCTCGCGACGATCATCGCGGGCGCGGTGCCGGGTGCCGTCGGCGTGCACGTGGCCATCAGGGTGGCGCGTGCGTTCGGCGTGACGATCAGGGTCGGCTGATCGAGGGAGAACGGTCCGGTGGGCGAGATCGCGATGCTCGCCGGCGTGTCGCGATTGCCGGTGTTGAAGAAGAACAGTGGCGCCAGCGACGACTTACCGATCGGCACCGTGCCGAAATCGATCGCGGACGGCGTATCGACGAGTGCGAGCGTGGCGCCGGTCGAGCTCGCATTCAGCGGGATCGATCGCGAGTGGCTGATCGTGTCCGTGAATGAAAATACGAGCGAGGCGCGGCGGAGCGCGATCTGATTCGGATCGAACGTCAGATCGATCGTGATCATCTGGCCCGCACCGAGGCTGCACGTCGGGAGCGTGCACGTGCCGCTGACCGCGAACTGCCAGTCACCGGATGCGCCGGCGTCTTCGTCTTGCACGTGAATCGCGTCGATCGCGAGCGTGCCGGTGCCCAGGTTCTGGACGTAGACCGTCGTCTGCGCGCTCCCGGACCGCACTTCGACGGGCGCGCCGATCGATGCGACGAGAGGCGTGACACCGAACACCGGCACCGTGGCCGCCGTCCCTGTGCAGGTCAGCGTGACCTTCGTCGCCGTGTGACTGTCCGCATCGGACGCGACCTCGAGATGGGCGGTGTGCGAACCCGCGGACGTCGGCGAGCATTTGACGAGCACGGTCTGCGTGCCGCCGTTCGCGAGTGGCGCGATCTTTCCGTCGCACGCGGCGCTATCGGGATTACACGGGATCGACACCGCGAAGTTGCCGTCGAGCTCGTCGGTCTGAAACGCGAGTCGCGAGATATCGGTGCCACCGCTGTTCGTGATGCCGAGCGATAGCGTTGCACTGTCACCGACCGCGACCGGGCCGAATGCGAGCGTGGGTTGCGTGGTCAGGAGCGATGTCGACGACGCGTGCTCGCACACACCTACAACATCGACGAGTGGATCGTGCGAGACCGAATCTCGCGCGTGGACCACGCAGCGCTCCATCCCGACGTGCGCGCTCGAGCAGGTGAACGTGACGGTCTTCGTCGCACTCGGCCCGAGCGAGAACGTGGTGCCGCCACCGACGGAAAAATCGATATCTGGATCGCACGAGCCATCCTTCGTCAGCTCGACGTTGATGCTCGCGGCGGTCGTGTTCTTGAGCGTGGTGTTTGCGGTGCCGTCACCGGTCGAGGACGTGATGAACGACACGGCCGGCGTTCCGGTCACGCTGCCATTACCGATCGCGTGCGCCGTGCTCGCGAGCAGCATCAGCAGCACGACGACGATTCTCATAGCCGCCCGATAACGCCGATCGTGGGCGCGAACGTCGTCGCCTCGAACGTCTGCATCTTGTACACGACGCCGTCGACGTTGAAGAAGTGCTCGACGCCGAGGTCGCCTTGCACGCTCAAGTGGCCGTTGATCCGGATCTCGAGCCCGGCGGCGATCCGACCACCGACGCTGACGTGGTTCGAGTTGTCGTCGGCGGTGAAGAAGAACAGCGGGAGTCCGGCGCCGACATACGGCCGAAAGATCCCGGTGAACACCAGGTAGCGCGCACCGGCATACGCGCCGTAGACATCGCTCTTCAGGATCGCGAGCTCGACCTCGAAGTGATCGTTCGCGGCGTACGCGATGCCCGCACCACCGGCGAAGCCCTTCCAGTGATTGCCATCGATACGCGCCATCGCGATCACGCCGGACGACAGGTGCTCTTCTTCTTCGACGGGCGGCGGCGGTTGATAGTCGAGCTCGTTGCCGGGCACGTACGGCTTTACTTCGGTGTGCGTGGCGACCGATTGCACGCGGCGCTCGCGCGAGTTGCCATCGCTCGTGACGTACGACCGATCGACGAGCCAGCCGTTCACGATCTCCGGCGGCTTCGTTGCCACGGGCGGCGGAGCTACTTCCTTTACTTCGAGCGACAGCTCGCGGGTCTCGGCTTCGAATGTGTTGATGTCGGCGTCGGTGGTCGCGGTGCCCGATCTCAATCTCACCGTATGCGTGCCCGGACGAATGCGGGTCTGCAACGTGGTCCCGACGGGCACGAACGGTCCGCCATCGATCGAAACGTCCGCGCCGTGCGGCATCACGTGGACGTTCAAGATCGTCAACTGCGCGTCGAGCTTCAGCAGCAGCTCTTTGACTTCCTTCACGCGCTCCGCACCGGTTTGCGGATCCGAGAGATAGCGCTGATACGTGTTCGCGGCGTCCGCGAGCCGGCCCATGTCGTGAAGCGTCGATGCGATATCGAGCAAGATCTTCGGCGACGGGAACCGGTTGTACGCCTCGAGAAAATTCGCGAGCGCTTGGTCGTACGCTTGGACTTGCAGGCGGCGCACGCCCTCGGTCATCAGTGCCGTGGCGGCTGCACGCGCAGCCGGGTCGTCGATCTTGACCGATGGATCGTTCGTGATCTGCGCGATCTGTTCCGCGAGCTGTTGCTCGTCGTGAATTTGCGCGAGCGGCGGCGCATCGTCGGCGGCGGCGACCGTGGAAATGAACAGGAGTGCGATCAGCGGTTTCAAGGCGCGGTTTCGATCGGCGAGCACGAGGCTGTGTGATCGGAAGGATCGCATGTGGGGCGCGGGGACGGAATCCTTGGCGCAGGTCGCGGCGCAGTAGTAGGTGTCACGGCAGGGCGCTTTTGTTCAGGTACCTCGACCGGCGCCGCGGCAGGCGCGGGCTGCGGTGCGGGCTCGGGAGGTTTCGGGGCAGGAGCCACCGGTTGTGGTGCCGGTGGGGCGGCCTTCGGTTCATCGCCGTGGCTTCCCGCCGCCACGCCAAACGCGATCGCGGCACCGATCGCGAGCACCAACACGGCGGCGACGATCGGAATCGTGTAGTTGCGATCGCGGAGCGTGCGATCGTGCTCGAGATCGAACGGCTTCACGTGGGTCGCTTCGGGCTCCGGCCGCGTCGGTGCCGGCGCGACCGACCACGGCGATGGCGTGCCGAGCGGGCCCGGCATCGGCGGCACTTGTGCGGAATGCCGCGCACCCAACGCGATCGCGAGCTCTTGGGCATTCGCGTAGCGATCGGCCGGTTCTTTTTGCAACAGGCGCATCACCACGGCTTCGATCTCCGGCGAGATGCCCTGTGCGAGTGCGCGCGGTGGCGTGACCTCGCCGAACAGGTGCATCGCGATCACCTCACCGGAGCCGCCCTTCGGAAACGGCGCGTGCCCGACGAGCATCTCGTACAAGATGCAGCCGAGCGAATACTGATCCGCGCGGTGATCGATCTGACTCGCGGCACGCGCTTGCTCCGGCGCCATGTAGCGCGGCGTGCCGATCAACGTGCCGGTCACGGTGTGCTTGCGACCGAGCGGTACGCCCGCCGGATCGACGAGCTTCGCGATTCCAAAGTCCAACACCTTCGGCCGCACGCCGAACGGCTGTTCCGGATCCGGCAGGAGGAAGATGTTCGCCGGCTTGAGATCGCGATGGACGATGTTCTTCGCGTGCGCGGCGACGAGTGCATTCGCGAGCGCGCGTGCGATGTGAACCGCCTCGGCTTCCGGCAACCCCGCGGGCTTCGCTTCCTTCAACCGTGCGTGCAAGGTCAGGCCCTCGAGAAACTCCATCACGAGGTACGCCTCGCCGTCGGGCGTGTAGCCGAAGTCGAAGACCTCGATGATGCTCGGATGACTGATCGCGGAGGCCGCGCGCGCCTCGGTAAAGAACCGATCGACGAGCTCGTTATCTTCGGTCAGCTCGGCGCGCAGCACCTTCACTGCGGCGTCACGCCCGAGGAGCTCGTGGCGAGCGCGATAGATCGTGCCCATCCCACCGCTCGAGAGCTCGTGAGTGATCCGGTAGCTGCCGAGCAGCGCGCCGACCAGGCTCATCCTCGACAAGTATAGTGCTACGATCCATGTACGTGCGAGGGAGAACGTGTGCGCTTGCGGTCCTGTTGCTCGCGAACGTCGCGCACGCCGATCCCGAAGAGACCGCGAACACGGCGGCCGAAGAAGCGAACCTTGCCGCGAATGGTCCGCGCAGTGGCCTCATGCTCGCCGCTGCCATCGGCGCGGGCATCACGATGGGCGACGGCGTCGGCCGCGGTCCGGCCGTGTCGTTCCGGATCGGCTACCTCGCAACGCCGTCGACGGAGCTGACGTTCGAGCTCTCCGGTGGATCGCTCTTGCACGCGCCGGAAGGTGGCTCGACCCAGCACAACGACTTCCTCGGCCTCTACGCCGGCGCGCAGCACTATCTCGCGAACACGTTCTGGTTCCGTGGCTCGGGCGGCTTCGTTTCGTACACCCAGCAACCGGGCACGATGGTTCATGGCGGCGTCGGTGCGTTGGTCGGCCTCGGCGTCGATCTGATCCGCTGGCATTACGTCGTACTCGATATCGAGACGTTCGGCACCGTCGCCGCGGTGTCGACGCGCGGTGGGATGTTCAACAGCGGCCTCTGCCTCGGGATCAGCTACTACTAAGCGAGCACTTCGGCGACAACGGCGGTGATGTTGTCTTTGCCACCGCGCTGATTCGCGAGCGCGATCGCCGCTTCGGCACATTCGTCGAGCGCGCCATCAGCGCAGAGCTCGGCGACTTCGTTCTCGTCGTTGAAGTAGCCGTGCAAGCCGTCGCTGCATAACAAGAATCGATCGCCGGCGGCCGCATCGATATCGGCGGTGTCGACCTGCACGTAGTCCTTGTGACCGACGGCGCGCGTGATCACGTTCTTGCCCGACGCCTTCTCCGCTTCGGCGCGCGTCATCATGCCGTGCTTGACCTTGTAGTTGATTAGCGTGTGATCTTCGGTCAGCTGGAGCACGGTGTTGTTGCGCACGCGATAGACGCGCGAATCGCCGACGTGCGCTGCGAACGCGAGGTTCGCGCGGATCAGCAGCGCCGAGAGCGTGGTCGACATTCCCTTCTTTTCGGGATCGAGCTCGGCCATGCCGTAGACCATGTAGCAGGCGTTCTTCACGCCGCTCTCGAGCAGCCGGCGAATCTCCCACACGCATTCGCTATCGCCGAACATCACGCGCTCGACGAGCCGATCGAGATCGCGCGACGCGCCGTAGACCCACGAGGTCAGCGCTTCGACCGCTTCACGCGATGCGATCTCGCCTTTGTTATGGCCACCGACACCGTCGGCAACGATATAGAAGCCACGCGCGTCGTCACGGAAGAACGCATCCTCGTTCCCCTGACGCTTGCGTCCCACATCCGTCCTCGCGACCGACAGCAGCTTCAAGCGTTCCCATCGTAACACGTGCTAGGGTCCCGCGTGGCCCAGGACCCGTTAGCGACCGAGCTCCGGGCTCGATCGAGCGAGATTCTCGCCGCGTGGATCGTTCGATTCGAACGCTCGCCACTGCGGTTTCGCCGCGCCACCAAAGCCGCCACGCACACGGCGCAGGTCGCGAATCTGCTGGAAACGCTAACCGAAGCAGCTCACGGCGGTGCCGCGGCATTGCAACCCGGCTCGGATGCCACGCGGGAGTTGGAGCGGAGCGCCGCGTTCTTGGGCGCGCAATTCGCGAGCGAGGGCTCGACCGGCTTCGATGTCGCCGCGCTCCTGCTCGAGTTTCGCGACGTGCTCGCGACGATGGTCTCGCCGACCGAGTCCGCGGCACTGACGCGCGTGTTCGAATTCCTCACGGTGGTCGCGTTGGATGGCTTCGCGAACGCGGGCCTTCAATCCCTGCGCGAGCTCACGAACGAACAGCTCGATGCGGGAACGCCGATCCTCGAGCTGTTGCCGAAGGTGCCCGCGATCCTGCTCGTCGGTGCACCGAGCGCGGCCACGCTCGACAACTTGCTCGCGCGCGCGTGGATGCTCGCCGTCGGGACCACCTCACCGACGTTGATCATCGATTGCGGTGGCCTCGCGGCGGCCGGCGAGCGCGCGTTCGAACGCGGGTTCCGCGGGTTTCTCGCACAAGCGGAAGGCAGTCCTCTCGTCGTCCTGATCTCGGGTGCGCGTCGCAATGTTTCGGACGTGGCGCAGCGACTGGCGAAGGATGCCGGCGTCGCGATTTCCAACTTCGAGCGTCTGGATAGTGCCGTGGCACACGCTATCGAACGCACGGGTCACTTATTGATGCGTCAAAGGCCCTAGCCGGCAAAGATGACCAGCGCATTCGGCGTGATACGCTAATTGTCTAGTGGGCGAGTTCCCCGTCAGTTTCGGGCGCTACCAGCTGGTAGAGCGTCTCGCGATGGGCGGGATGGCCGAGCTGTTCGTGGCAACGAGCCCGGGCGAGCACGGGTTCCAGAAGCGGGTCGTGATCAAGCGGCTGCTCCCGCATCTGGGTGCCGATGACACGTACAAGAACATGTTCATCGACGAGGCGAAGCTCACCGCTCGGCTCGTCCACCCGAAGATCGCGCAGACGTTCGAGCTCGGTCGCGTCGACAACGATCTGTTCATCGCGATGGAGTATGTCGAAGGCATCGACGTGCTCGCGTTACTTCGCGAGTTCGCGCAACGCCGGCGTCGCGTCGAGCCCCAGCTCGCGGCGTGGATCGCACACGAGGTGTTGGACGCGCTCGATTACGCGCACAACCTCCGAGACGAAAAGGGGCGCACGCTCGGCGTGGTCCATCGCGATATCTCGCCGTCGAACGTGCTGCTGTCGACGCGCGGTGACGTGAAGCTCGTCGACTTCGGCATCGCTCGCGCGAAGGATCCGGATCGCGCGCACAAATCGAAGACCGGCACGTTGAAGGGCAAGTACGGCTACATGTCGCCCGAGCAGGTGATCGAGATGCCGCTCGATGGCCGGAGCGACGTGTTCTCCGTCGGCGTCGTGCTCGCGGAGCTCCTGACCGGCCGGCGGTTGTTCGCGGCGGCGAACGAGCTCGACGTGCTGTTGATGGTGCGCGATGCGAAGCTCAGCAGGTTCGACAAGTACGGTGCCGAGGTCGATCACTCGCTGCAGGGCATCGTTCGCAAGGCGCTGAAGAAGTCCGTCGACGAGCGCTATGCGAGTGCGGCGGCGTTCCGCGATGCACTCTCGGAATGGCTGTTCGACAACCGCCATCGGATGACGAACAAGGCGGTCGCGGATGTCGTGGCCGAGCTCCAACCGGCGGTGGTCGAGCGGCGCAATCGCACGGTGGCGGAGCAGCCGATCACGGCGGTCGTCGACGATCTGGGGCTGCCGGAGACTCGGCCGCAAAGTGAAGATGCGGCGCCGGTGATCACGATCGATCCGGCCGACGAGATGTCGATGCCGATGATCTCGGTGTCGTACGAAGAAGAGAAGCAGCCGTTGCGGTCGACGCTGTCGCCGGCCGAATTGGCGAACGCGCCGATTCCGGCGAGCAAGCGGGCGGAGACGGTGCAGGGCAAGGCGCCAGGCCCACACGTCATTCAAATCCCCAAAGGCGCCTGCACCGCAAAAGGTCGAAGAGCGGGTCTCGAAGGTCTCGTCGCACGCGGAGATCAAGCCCACGCGTCCGGCTCCGCTGCCCGAACCACGCGATCAGAGCGGCGTGATCGAGATTCCGATCGGCGACACGATCAGCGCGGCGGTCGAAGCGATCCAAGGACCGCCGCCGGCGTCGGGCATTCGCGATGAAGACTCGCAGATGCGCGCGTTCGACGACATCACGGACTCTGCGCCGCACGCGGTGAGCAAAGACGTGAACCTGCCGTCGCCCGACGAGCTCGCGCGCAAGAAGCCACCCACGCCGCCGGCACTCGCGGACATCACCGACGAGCCGGACGATGCGGGCGAGTTCTCGACCACGTCACCACTACGCGTGTTGTTCCGGTTGATGACGGCGCGCGCGACCGGCCTGCTATTGGTCGCGGTCGGTGGGATCAAGAAAGAGATCTACGTTCGCGATGGTCAGCCCGAGTACGTGTCGTCGAACGTCGCGAGCGAGCTGTTCGGTAACTACCTCGTGACGAAGGGCGTGCTGTCGGACGGCGAGCTCGCGATGGCGCTCGCGATGATGCCGCACTACGGTGGCAAGCTCGGCGACACGCTCGTCGGCTTGGGCCTGTTGAAGCCCCTCGAAGTGTTCCGTCACCTCACGCGGCAGGTCCGGACGAAGATCATCGACGTCTGCACGTGGAACAAAGGCGGCTTCGCTTGGTATGCGGGCCGCGAGAATCCGCGCGAGGCATTTCCCCTCGACTTCAACGCGTTCGAGATCCTAGGCGCCGGTGCGATGGCACTGTCGGATGATGTGACCGATAGCTGGATCGCGAAGAACGGTGGGCTGCGGTTGCGGGCGTCGCGGACGCGGCGGGTCGGTCCGGAACGGTTTGAAGTCAAAGGGTTGGTCGAGATGTTCGATACGCTCGACGGAAAACGCTCGGTCGGCGACCTGGTCGAAGCGTCGCCGGAGCGAGACGAACAGTTGCGAGTCGGCCGGATGCTGTGCCTCCTCGAGGCCTGCGATCTGGCGCGGCCCGCGTGATACCCTGGCTTCGTGCGTAGGTGGGTCATCGCACTGAGCCTGGCTGGTTGTTACAGCCCGAGCTTTCAGACGAACGTGCCGTGTTCGGCCGACCTGTCATGCCCGAACGATCAGACCTGTGACACCTCGCAATCTCCACCGGTGTGCGTGGGACAGCTGGGATCGAACGGACCCGATGGCGGTGACAACCTGCCGCCGGATGCACCGACGATGTCCGCATGTGGCGTGTGCCCGGCGGCAATGCCGGTGTGCGATCAGAATTCGACGACGTGTCGCGTGTGTTACGACGACGACGATTGTACGTCGCACGTGTGCGACGAGCTCACCGGCACGTGCACGCCGACCGCGAACACGTTGTTCGTGAAGACCGAGGGCGATGACGCGAATCCGTGCACGCACGATCAGCCGTGCTTGACGGTGTCGAAGGCGATCACGCTCGTCGACGACAACCACAAGATCATCCGGATCTACGACGGTACGTACTTCGACACGTTCGTCTCGCAGGGCAAGACGTTCACGCTCTCGGGCGAGTTCAACGGCCAAGCGACGAGCGCGTTGCTCATGTACACGGGCAGCGCCAACTACATCGCCGAGGTCGACGGCGGCACGGTCGTGCTCGAAGGCATCCGGCTCGGCGGTGGTGGCCAAGCCGGCTTGAAGGTGCAAGGCGGCGCCACGGTCACGCTGTTGTCCGTCGAGATCGGATACACGACCAAGAGCGTGATCGAATCGAGTGGCTCGACGTTGAACATCTACGGTGGCGAGCTCCACGATTCGGGTGGCGCGGGGCCGGGCGTGTTCGTGCAAAGCGGATCGCTGACGATGCTGAAGTCGCTCACGTACAACATCGGTGGACCGAACATCTCGGTGACGAACGCGAAGTACGATCTCGAGAACAACTTCATCACGGGTTCGGGTGGTCCGGGCTTGGTCCAGATGGGGCCGATCGTCGGGAACACGGCGAAGTTCGACTTCAACACCGTCGTCGGTAACACCACCGGCGTGGCGGCGAACGCGAACATCGCGGTCAGTAACTCGATCTTCGCGTACAACGGAACGGACGTGCCACTGCCGATGAACGTGGCGGCGACCTACTCGTTGGTCACGGGACCGAGCAACGTGCCGGGGACGGGCAACATCAACGCGGATCCGGCGTTCGTGGCGCAGGATGATCTGCACATCACGTTTGGTTCGCCGGCGCGTGACAAAGCGGACCCGGCGTCGCTGGTACGCGATGACTACGACGGCGACGCCCGCCCACACGGTGCCGGATTCGACATCGGCGCCGACGAGCACTACTAAACGCGCAGAATCTGCGATTTGGCTCGGAGTGAGCGCAAAACACGCGAGCTGAGTGGAATGCACGATCGGTCGATTCGTCGATCGAGATGAAAGTTTCGACGGTTCGATACGAGCATGGTGTGTGGTCGGCGGCGTTTCCCTCGCTCGATTCGGCCCAGACGTTGGTGGTCGCATTTTGTGCGCCCGGGTATGCACGGCGCGTCGATCTATTGGACGAGCTGGCGGCCGCGTATCCGTCGAGTGTGATCGTCGGGTGCTCGACGGCCGGCGAGATCTCGCAGACGCGTGTTGTCGATGATTCGATCGTCGTCGCCGTGGTCCAGTTCGCGACCACGCGGTTGCGTTGGGTTGCATGTCACGTCGCGGAGACCAGTAACTCGCAGGCCGCGGGACAAGCCGTGGCGCGCGATCTCGCCGACCCGGACCTCCGCGCGATGTTCGTCGTTGCCGGTGGCGTCGGGATCAATGGAAGCGAGCTCGCGCTCGGACTGACGGAACACTTGCCGAAGGACGTCGCGGTCACCGGTGGCCTCGCCGGAGATGGCACGCGGTTCACGAGCTCGTGGGTGATGGTCGGTGGGCGTCCGTGCACCGACACGGTCGTCGGAGTTGGCTTCTACGGGAGCGACCTGCGCGTCAGTCATGGCTCGCGCGGCGGTTGGGATGCGTTCGGTCCCGAACGGATCGTGACCTCGTCGTCGGGAAACCTGCTGCACGCACTCGATGGTCGGCCCGCACTCGAGCTGTACAAGAGCTACCTCGGCGAACGCGCAGCCGAGCTGCCCGGGTCGGCGTTGCTGTTCCCGCTCGCCGTGCGATCTCCGGATGGCGATGTCGTCGTCCGCACGATCCTCGGCGTCGACGAACAAACCCAGTCGATGCGATTCGCCGGCGACGTGCCGCAGGGGCGCCACGCGCGCTTGATGCACGCGAACTTCGATCGCTTGGTGCTCGGTGCGCACATTGCCGGCGAGATCACGGCGGTGCCGCACGTCGGTCCCACGCTCGTGCTCGCGGTCAGCTGTGTCGGGCGCCGGCTGGTGTTGCGCGATCGGATCGAGGAAGAGGTCGAGGCCACGCTCGAGCCGTTCGCGCCGGGAACGACGCAGATCGGCTTCTATTCGTACGGCGAGCTGTCGCCGCAAGAGGGCGGGCGGTGCGATCTGCACAACCAGACCATGACGCTGACGGCGTTTAGCGAGGCCGCATGACTCCGCTGCACCCGCTGCTCGAGCGACTCCTCCGCAAGGTGGAAGCGTCGCCCGACGTGATGCCGAGCGCGGACGGCTGGGCGGTGTTGCTATCGCGTCTCGATCGAACGTTGCGCGATGCGGATTCCGATCGCTACACGGCCGAGCGCGCGATGGAGACGTTGTCGGTCGAGATGCAAGGGCTGTATTCCGAGCTCGAGCGGCGAACGCATCACGAGATCACGATGCTCCGGACATCGGAGGAGCGCCATCGCCTGTTGTTCGATGCGAATCCGCTCCCGATTTCCGTCGTCGACGCGGAGACGCGGACGTTCCTCGCCGTGAACGATGCGATGGTGCGCACGTACGGCTATTCACGCGAGGAATTCCTCGCGCTGACGGTCGATGCCCTCGCGCTACCCGACGAGCTCGACATGATGATCGCGGGGATCCAAGACGCGAGCCCGGACGCGATCCGTCGGGTCGGCGTGCGCCGGCATCGCTGCAAGGGTGGCGCGATCGTCGATATGGATCTGACCGTCCATCGGATCGCGTTCGAGGATCGCCCGGCGATGCTCGCGATCGGCCTCGATACCACGCGTGCGCGCCAGCTCGAAGAAGAGCTTCGCCAGGCGCAGAAGCTGGAGGCGATCGGGCAGCTCGCAGGTGGCGTGGCCCACGACTTCAACAACATCCTCGCCGTGATCCTCACGAATGCCGAGTTCGGTCTCGACGACGTGGCTCCGGACGATCCGAGTTACGAGCTGCTCACCGAGATTCGCGACGCCGCGACCCGAGGTGCGAGCCTCACGCGCAAGCTCTTGACGTTCAGCCGCAAGCAGAAGCGTCAGGCACGGCCGCTCGTCCTCGATACGGTCATCGCCGATCTGAAGGGCATGCTCGCGCGGGTTGTCGGCGAGCGGTTCTGCATCAAGGCCGAGACGTGCGGTGACTCCGGGACGATCGAAGCCGATCGCGGCGAGATCGAGCAGGTGCTGATGAACCTCGTCGTCAACGCGCGTGACGCGATGGAACAGGGCGGTGATCTCGTGATCGCGACTCGGCATGTCACGGTCGACGCGATCACCGCGCTTCACCTCGGCATCGAAGCTGGCAACTTCGTCACGTTGCTCGTGACCGATACCGGATGCGGGATGACGCCCGAGGTCCAGGCTCGGATCTTCGAACCGTTCTTCACGACGAAGGCGGTCGATCGCGGTACCGGACTCGGCCTCGCGACGGTGTTCGGCATCGTCAAGCAATCGCATGGCGCGATCACGGTGACGTCCGAGGTCGGGCGGGGCACGACGTTCGAGATCTACTTCCCGCGTGTCGATGCGGTGCCGGAGCTCGAGCACGACAACGAAGTCATCGCGCCGCTCGGCTTCGGCAACGTGTTGCTCGTCGAGGATTCGACGCCGCTGCGTCACGTGTTGCGCAAGTTCCTGACGTCGTGGGGCTACACCGTCGTCGAGGCGGCGAACGGGATCGAAGCGCTCGAGATCGTCGACCAGGGGCACGTCCTCATCGATCTCTTGTTGACGGATTTCGTGATGCCGCACATGGATGGCCGGACGTTGAGCCGGCGGATCCTCGAGCGCCAGCCGCACCTCCACGTGTTGTTCATGTCGGGACATCCCGAGCATGCGAGCCTCGAGGAGGCGCTCGGTCCCGACGAGTTCTTCTTGCAGAAGCCGTTCTCCGCGAAGCTCTTCGCCGAAACGCTCCGGCGCGTGATCGACGCGACGATCGAAGTGCCGGTCGTGATGGCGTCGGCCTAGTCGGTCGAACACTGCTTGTCGCCGTCGGTGACGGTGCCGAAGCCATCGGTCATCGCGGCGCACGAGCAGTTGGAGACGCGGCACTTGAAGTACGCGTCGGCGGTGCAGATCTGATCCGGCGTGATCTTCTTGTATTCGTACCAGCCGATCGTGCCGTCGCTGCGATCGGACATGCCGATCTGGAGCGTGCTGTCGTCGACGACATAGTACGGGCGATTCGCCCACGAGTCGGTGCTCGCTTGGGAGCCGTCCTTGCTGCAGCTGGTGTCGTAGGTGAACGACAGCTTGTCGGTCGTCGTGGTGAGCGTGCCGCTGCGGTTTTCGAAGCTGTCGTTCGCGATCGTGAAGTGACCGTTTTTGATGTCGATCAGCTCGACGTCGAACGTGCCGCGCTCGGTCCGCCACAGGCCGTCCGGAATCGTGCCGCCGCGGCCGGTCGGTGGCGTGAGCTCGGTCGAATCGGCGTCCCAGGTCGTGCAAAACGAAACCGCGGAGCAGCTGAGCTGCTGCGTGTTCGATCCCGATCCGGACCCAGATCCAGATCCGGATCCCGAGCCAGCGTCGGGGCTGGTGTTGTTCGCGGTGTCGTCGCCGCCGCACGCGAAGAGGAGGCAAGCCAAGCAGATGAATTTGAGCATTTGCCGGGAGGTGCGGACACCCGGCGCTTCGCAACCATGGTCGGACCAATTATTGTGGCAGCGCCTTCACCGCGGCTCGCACGCGCGAATCGGAGCGACAACCGGCGAGCTTTTGCTTCATCTGCTCGGACTGGAAGTTGTGGGTGATGGCATCGCGGACGCGATAGCGATCGGACGAGGGCAACGTCTCGCGTTGGTGCTGGAGCACGTCGATCGCGGATTGGTTCTGCGCGACGAATGCTTCGAGGCTCGTGCCCATCGCCGTGCAATCGGCGGCGGCATCGATCGTCATCATCAGGCGCTGGTAGAAATCGATCCACTGCGTCGCGATCGCATCGATCCGCGGGGAATCGTCGACGACCGGCGTGCCCGGCGTCGTGGCTTCGAGCTCCATGCCGTGAAGCTGGAGGACGAGCACGCTGGTGATGCAATCTGGCACCTCCGCTTGCGCGACCAGATCAGCGACGAAGATCGTGACGTGGCCGGCGGGCTCGGCCTGGTCGAGCGTGAAGCTGCCCTCGGCATCGGTCAGCGTCGTCGCGTTGCCGAGCTCTACCGTCGCGCCGGGGAGCGGGCCGTGCTCGTCGTGCAACGCGCCAAAAATGCGATGGTTACAGGTCGCGACGACGGGAGCAGGCTTCGCGACGGGCGCGGGTGCGGTCGACTTTGCCGGGGCCGTCCAACAACTCGCGAGCGCGATCAACGATGCGTGTCTCACCACCGGCGGACAACGCTCGACGCGCGCGGTTGCTTACAGCTTGAAGCGTTGGCGGAGCATCGTCGCCAGCTCCTTCTGGCCGAACTGATCGAGGCCGGGCAGGGCAGCCTTCGCGTTCGCGAGCGCTTCTGGATCGCGATGCGTCTCCGAGAGTGCGAGCGCGTAGAGCCCCTCGACGTACGGCAGATCGTTCGGGTGCTCGCTGCCATGCTTGGCGATCGCGAGCGCTTCTTCGAGATACGGGATCGAATCGCGCACGCTCGTCTCCATGACCATCTGTGCCGTCGCGGACAGCGGCGCGACGAGGCTCGGACTGTTCGCGCCATACACCCTGCGCGCGACCTCGAGAGCGGCTTTGCAGTGATCGAGCGGGTGATCCTTCAACAGTTGGGCGACCTGACAACGCGCGAACGCGATGTCGGCGGCGAGCGTGGATTTCGCGGGAACCTCGGCGGCGAGCTGTTCGAACAACTGGGCGCTCTTCTCGGGGTGACCGAGGAACATCGCGTTGTGAGCGACCGCCATGCGTGCGCGCAAGGCGTGATCGGAACGCGCACCGAAGCGAGCCGTCAGGAGCTCGGCGGCGCGCTCCAGGTGGGGTTGTGCACCCGCGGGATCCTGGCGGTAGCGATACGTGGTGCCGAGATCTTGTTCGGCGCCACCGTGGGTCGCGGATGGCGCGAGCTCGAGCGTGGTCGAACCGGCGACGCTCTGTTCGAACAGCGTCTTCGCGCGATCGAGATCGCCGGTTTCGAGCGCGCGTTGGCCGGCGGCATCTTGGAACTGCGCGAGCATGCCGGGGCTGCCGCTGCGAACCATGAGGGATTCGATCTCGGCGTCTCGCGCGGCGGGATCGTGAAACTGATACGTCATCAAGCGCGCGCGGGCGAGCGCGAGGTCGTCTCCGTTGCGTGCTGCGAGATCGGCGGCAGCTCGCGCAGCGGCAAGCGCGTGCTCGATGTCGCCGGCGCGTTCGAATGCGCGCGCACGCTCGAGGTTCCATGCCGTCGACAAGTCGGGATTCGCGATCGCGGTGACCGCGGGCTCGAACGCGGCGAGCTGCTCGGGTGGTCCGACGGCCCCGGCGGCGAGGATCGCATCGCGAAGCGATCGGGCGAGGAACGAATCGGCAACGATCGCCGGCGGGTTCGCCGACACGCCACCCGGTGCGCAGTGATCGGCCGGCGTGCCCTGCGGAATTTCGTCGAGCGCGCCGGCGACATCGTGACCGGCGGCGACTTGCGAGAGGTGTTGCGAAATCCACTGCCAGCTCGTGGCGATGCAACTGCGCGCGCGAAGCTGGGCCGGCGAGTCGGCCTTGCACGCGCCGATCAAGACCTCGTGCGCGGCGGCACCCGTGGTCTCGACGAAGTGCGCGACGCGAGCCTGCGTGTCCGCGGGAAGTTGCGCGGCGACGGCATCGCGAAGCGCCGGTGACCAGGTCGGCGTGTCGGCGCAATGGGAGGTCGGCGTCGGGCGCAAGAGGAGCGCGGCCGCGGCGGCGACCGGCACGGCAACGAGATAATAGGGGCGGCGTCGTGGGGCTAACGCTCGCGACAGCGCGGCACGGCACGCGGCCATCGATCCGAAGCGCTTGCGTGGATCGAGATCGGTGCCTCGGGCAATGGCGCGGCGCAGGGCGGGCGAGGCCGGTGCGAGCATCTGATCGGCGACGCGCCAGAACGCGAACTCGTCCGATGCGGCCGTCGGAGATTCGCCGCGCTCGAGCTCCGGTGCGCGATAGCCGGGTGTGCCGCCGTCGGGCGAGCCACCGGCGAGCGGCATCGCCAAGCCGAGGTCGACGATCACGGCCTCGTTCGTTGCGGTGACGACGATGTTGCGCGGCTTGAGATCGCAGTGAACGAGACCGGCCGCGTGAATCGCGGCGAGGCCCTCGGCAACTTCGTCGAGCACGCGTGCGCGTTCGGCGATCGGTTGACCGGGCCACCACGCGTCCAGCGAGATGCCGTCGACGCGTTCCATCGCGAAGTAGACGTCTTGTTCGTATTCGCCGACGTCGTGAATCGCGACGACGTGCCGGTGTCGCACGGCGGCCAACGAGCGCGCTTCGCGGACCAGCGCATCGCGATCGCCTTCGCGCGCGGCGAGGAGCTTCAGCGCGACCTCGCGGCGCAGCGCCGGATCCCAACCGAGCAACACCACGCCGAGGCCACCGGCGCCGAGCGTGCCGCGCACTTCGTAGCGGCCGATCGTCCAGGGCTCGGGCGTCGCCGATGCCGGCGCGTGTGCGTAGAGCCAGACGGCGCGGCATTCGTCACAGCCCTCGACGTGCGCGAGTTGGCCGGCGTCGAGGCCGTGCGCAATCTCTTCGTCGGACAAGCACCCCAAAGCTGCAGTGCTATAGCGCATCAGCGGCGAGGAATCACGGCGTCTCTGTTCGCGTTGTACCCTATAGGTAGCTGTGCACGACGGTGACTTGAAGTTGGCGGCACGCGTCGTTGCCGGCGAACAGGCGGCGCTGCGCGAATTCGAAGACGGCGCGCTCCGCGATGCGCGTGGGCATTTGATCGCGCGCGGCTTTCCAGCGTGGCTCGCGGACGAAGCCATTCAGCAGGTGCGGATCGCGCTCGTCGTCGATGGCGCGATCGCGCGCTACGCCGGTAGGGGCACGCTCGCCGCATTCGTGCGCGTGGTCGCGGTGCGGTTCGCGCTCAAGATCCAACCGCGTGACGTCGAGCTCGAAGAGTTGGCAGCGGATGCGCCGACGCCCGAGCTCGTCACGTTGAAAGCGACCTACGGGCCGGTCGTGCGCGATGCCATGAAGACCGCGTGGCGAGAGTTGCCCGCGCACGATCGGTTCATGTTGTCGCTCGAGCTCCATCGCAAGATGTCGATCGGCGAGATCGCGGCGCTCTATCAGATCCACAACGTCAGCGCCGCCCGCAAGCTCGCGCGCAGTCGCGGCGTGTTTCTCGATGCGGTCCGTGCGCGGCTCGCCACCGAATTGCGCGGCTCGCTCGACACCGTCGATAGCGTGCTGCGCCTGATCTCGTTCCCGGCGTCGCCGAGCGACTTGGCTTAGATCCCGAAACCGGGCGGATCGCGATCGCCGGTCATCTCGCCGAATTCGTCGGGAAAGAAATCGCCGCGCGCGCTGATCGCCGCGAGGTTTTGCTGGACCTTGTGGAGCGTGGCGGGCGTCGCCGCGTGGCCGGCATTCGTCAGCATGTCGCTCGCGCATTGGCGCAACGTAGCGATCGAATCGCGATGCGCGGCCGACACCGAGAGGTCGTTCGCGCGGAGCTTCTTCGCGTGCGCGAGCATCTCTTCGAACGTCTCGCGCGCGTTCCACCACAACTGATTCGTGACCCACGCCGAAACCGATGGGCGCGGCATCGTCTTTAGCTTCGCGGCGAGCTTCTTTTCGCCGTCCTCGCGCAGCTCGTTCGCGAGGCGCGTCCGCTCTTTGACGAAGTCGGCGAGCGGAGCTTGGTACAGCGCACGGCGAGCGTCTTCGAAACTCACGTCTGGATCCTACGGAATCGATTGCGGGAGTGGCGAGCAGATCCCGATCGGTCGGCATTGTCAGATGGATCTGGTACTGAACATATGATGAGTAATGACCTCGAACGCTTCTTGGCGGCAGCGCGTGGCTCCGTCGGAAATGCCGCCGCGTCGAAGGTCATGCACGTCGATCGGCTGCTCCAACCGCTGTCGAACGAGAGCTGGGATCTGGATGCGCTGCGCGGTCGGCTCGTCGAGCTTTCGGCGCGCGGTTCCACCGCTACGTTGACCGCGGCCATGGAGCTCGTCGCGGAAGCGCAGATCAAGGCGGAGCCTGTCGCGTGGATCGCGCCCGCGGCCGGCACGTTCTATCCGCCGGATGTCGCGGATTCGGGCATCGATCTCTCGGCGCTCGTGGTGGTGCGCGTGCGTGATGGTGTCGGCGCGGCGCGTGTCGCCGAGCGGTTGATCCGGTCGAGTGCGTTCGGGCTCGTCGTGATCGATCTGTGCTCGCCGAATAGTGAAGGTGGTGCGTCGGCGGATCTATCCACGGCGATTCAAGGTCGGTTGGTCACGCTCGCGCAAACGCATGACTGTGCGCTGATCTGCATCACGGAAAAGTCGCCGGACACGGCGTCGCTCGGTTCGCTCGTCTCGCTACGGGCGGAGGCCTTGCGCATCACCGAGCGAGATCAAGCCACGGTCACGGTCAAAGCGCTGAAGGACAAGCGCCGCGGTCCGAACTGGGCGCGCTCGATCAAGCGGCGCGTGCCTGCGGGACTTTGAACGCGGGCTGATTCTTGCGTGCCCATTGCACGGTGTCGTCCACGATCGCGATGAACGAATCGTCGTCGGGCATCGCGATCACTTCGATCGAGTGCGGTCGGCGTCGGCCGCTGAGTGTGGCGCGATATTCGATACCGTCGGTCTGCCACCGGATCGGGTGATCGATCGAGCTCTGTCGAGCGAGTTGCGCGGTCGTGCGCGTGCCGCAGCCGAGCAGCGTGTGGATGCGCTGACGGCGAAACTTGGTCCAATTTCGTGGAACCACGATCAAGGTCACGAACAGCGCCGGAACAAAGCTCGCGGCAACGATCCAATATCCGAGCGTGCCGAACGAGTGCCGCACGGCGATCGCGCTCGCGGCGGCGATCGGGGCAGCCATTACGAGCGACAGGATGCGCAACCACAACACCGACCGTTGGATCTTCGCTTCGAGCACCGACTTGATCTGGTCATCGTTCATGGCCGGATGTATCGGCATCGCTTCGCGCGAGTTGCGCGATCAGCTGAGAACGCGCACGAGCGGCGCCGGGATCAGTTTTCCGTCGAGCTTCGGGCCGAGGAACATCTCGCCACCGATGATCACGACGACCTTGTTCGCCTTCGGTGCGACGATCACCTCGGCGCTCACCTCGCGATGAAAGATCGGTGACACCGCGATCTCGGTCCGGTATTCGCGGCCGCTTTCGTACCAAGCGAGCGTGACGTGGCGAAAGCCGAACCACACCGTGGTCGTCACTTCGAGCCAGCGACGAACCACCTGCGCTTGAACCCGGTGCCCGGATGCCCTCACGAGCTGAAGCGAACAAATGCCTTTATGAAAGCGCGCGTGAACCAACATCGCCGGCATCACGCCGATCAACCCGAATAGCAATGCAGCCGCCGGCACCGCGTCCGTCGTGATGGCCACGAGAGCCGCGAGCGCCGCGCCGCCCGCCACGATCAATCCGGCGTAGACGCGAGCCGACCAGATCAACCGAGTCTCGAGCTCTTTCATGTGCGCTGGTATCGGCGCACGCGCTCTCGAGTTGCGTGGGCTAAGTCCGCATTCTGCGGATGGGGACGGTATCCAACTCGTCAAAGTAACCTGGCTAACCACGTGATCTTTCGCGCGACACCCGAGCGCCGTGCCATGACACATCCAGTGATGCGCGCCGTCCTCGTCCTGTTCGCGATCATCTGGGCGTCACCTCGCGCCGATGCCTGCACGTCCGCCACGCCGTTCGAGCTGTTCGATCGCGCCGACCGCGTGGTCACCGGCACGGTCGCGACCCGCGATCGCCAGGGCGCGTTCGTCGATGTCGACCGCGTGCTGAAGGGCAGTGCGAGCCAGCGCGTGCGCGTGAAGGCGGCCACCGGATTTTGCGATGCGGATCTGATCGCGGGATCCCGCCGTCTGATCTTTCTCGATCCCAAAGGCGCGGTCGTCGGCGAGCTCGAAGGCGACCTCGCGATCGATCAGGACGATGGCTGGCTGACGATCCTCGATCACTGGGCCAAGGCCACCGATGCGAAGACGCGCCTCGAAGTGCTCCTCGAATTGATCGAACAGCCCGAGCAATCACGCGGCCGCGATCAAGCCGGCGAGTTCCTCACGAACACACCCGCACTGCTCCAGATCATCGACGCGAAGGCGCGCGCGCGCATCGTGAAGGCGCTCGACGGAAACAAGTGGCACCCGAACCACGTCATCTTGATCCTCATGCGCCTGCGCGCGCCCGAGCTGAAGGGCCTGTTGGACGCGCGGCCGACGGCGTGGTCCTACCTCGACGAGATGCGCGCTGTACTTGCCGCCGACACGTTCGCCACCGTCACCGATCGCGCCGCGCTCGCGAAGGCGATCCTCTCGAAGTCGCAAGCCACGCGCGTCGCGGCCCTCGATCGCTGCGAGATGGTGCGCGGCGAACAGCTCGAAAACTACGTCATGTATCTCTACGATGCCGCGCGCGACCCGGATGCGGTCGATTGGAAACGGCTCGCCGCCGCCTGTAGGCGATAATCATCGCGATGAGCTCGGAGCCGTTGGTTGCTGCAGTCGCGCGGTTTCGCGCGTGGGCGGACACCGTCGACAACCAGGACGGCGGCGAGTGGGAGTGCAACTACGATCGATGGCGCGAGATCTACGGCGCGTTCGACGACGCACTCGCCGAGCCGGTCGATCACTGGCCGCACGAGCTGGTCGAAGTCGCGCTCTACGCGATCGCGCGGGACAACGAGAACTTTCGACTCGTCTATCAGATTCCGATCGCGTCGCTCGCATGGTTTGCGACACGCGCACGCGCATATCCGGACGCCGACACGCGATGGCAGTTCGCGATGCGCCTCGGCTCCGACGTGATTCCCGAGTCCGAGCGGCTGCTCTTGCAATTCTTCGACGACCAGGACGAATACGTCCGCCGCCGTGCGTTGGGTAGCTTGGCGCGAATCGGCTCGACGCTCGCACCGGAGCTCGCCCTGCACGAGTGGGCCACCGCGCGAGATGAGTTTCCGTGGACGCGCATGAACGCGCTACTCGTGCTCTATCGAACGAATGCGCCCGCGTACCCGGCAGCGTTGGCCGAGGCGCTCGCGTCGACGAGTCCCGAGCTGTCGGCATACGCGACGAAGCTCGCGCGTGGCGAGGCCGAACCTTAGATCTCGTAGTTCGTCGTGAAGTCTTCCGGCGGCGGCGGACCCCACAAGTAGAACCCGTTCTCCGGCGAGTGCGACGTGGCCGGCCAATCGCGATCGAACGGCACGTGATCGATATCGAACGAGTATTCGCTGTAGCTGCCCCACGGATCGCGCACGTATTGGAAGTAGTTCGAGCCGAGCACGTGCCGGCCGATGCCCCAGCCGCGCGCGAATCCCGCCTCCGCCATCTGCATCGCGCCGATTCCGACATCCTCGAGCGAGTCGACCGCCCACGACACGTGGTGCAGGCCCGAGCCGCCCGATCGCGCGAACGCGAGCACGTGATGATCGCTACCGTGAGGCGCGTGCATGAACGCGACGACACCGGCCTCGTCGGACAAGCGCAACCCCACCATGTCCCGATAAAACGCGATCGACGCCTCGAGATCGGGCGTGAACAACAACGCGTGCGAGAGCCTGCGCGGCGTCACCGGCTTCGTCGCCGAGCGCAGCGGCGCACCGCGATCGCCCCGCGGCGAGACTTCGAACTGGTGCGCGCGATCGGGCGATCGCTTCGGCCCGACCGCGAGCTCGACCGCGACGCCATGCGGATCGCGAAACCACACGCTTCGATCGCCTGCCAGGCTCGCGACGCCATGTGCAGCCGCGCGCTCGCGAAACACCGGCATGTCTTGTTCGTAGATCCCGAACGTGACGTGGCGCAGCTTCTTCACCGGGCCGCCTGCATGGAGGATCAACCACGGTCGCGGATCACCGTGCGTGCACACGTGCAGCGCGTTCCCGGCACGCGTGACCTCGAGGCCGAACGCGCTGTAGAACCGGGTCGCGTCGTCGAGGCTCGGCACCTCGAATTCGACGTGATCGAGAGAATGTGCCGCGACGACATCCGCGCGCCTTTGCATGAGGCGAGTGTAGCGCCATGATCGCCCGGTGGACCCGTTCACTGCCGCCGTCGCCGACTTTCGCGCGTGGGCCGACACCGTCGAGGATAGAGACGGCGGCGAGTGGGAGGTGCAACTACCGCGACTGGCGTGCGATCTACAACGCGTTCGACCGCGCGCTAGCCGAGCCGGTCGAGCGCTGGCAGCACGAGTTCGTCGAAACCGCGCTCTACGCGATCGCGCGCGACAACGAGAACTTTCGCCTCGTCTACCAGATTCCGATCGCGTCACTCGCGTGGTTCGCCGGCCAAGCGCGGGTGTATCCCGACACCGACGCGCGCTGGCAGTTCGCGATGCGACTCGGCACCGATCCGATTCCCGACGGCGAACGCCTGCTCCTACAATTCTTCGACGACACCGACGAGTACGTCCGCCGCCGCGCCCTGGGCAGTCTCGCGCGACTCGGATCGGCGACCGTCACCGACCTCGCGCTTCACGAATGGAATACCGCGGCGGCGGATTTCCCGTGGACGCGAATGAACGCACTGCACGCGCTCCATCGAGTGAGCTCGCCGGCGTATCCGGCCAAGCTCGCCGAAGCTCTCGCATCACCCGAGCCACTCCTGGCGGAATACGCCGGAAAGCTCGCGCGCGGCGAGGACGTGACCTAGCGCTTACCGCGCGGAAGACGCTAGCCAGCGTACGCGAGCTTGCCCATACTCTCGTATTCGAGTTGAGCTGCCTGCTTCAGGTAGTGGTTGTTGATTGTCTCGTCTGCATCGGCCGCAAAGAAAGCGGCGCGCAGAACGGCGTTGCGTATGTTCCCGCCTGCCATCACGTACTTCTTTGCGAGGCTAGTGAAGTCGATATCCGTTGATGCCGGCGCAGATTTCGGCAACAACGCCCGCCAGAGCTTCACGCGTTCGTCTTCATCAGGCATCGGGAATCGGACTCGCACGGAGATGCGGCGCAAGAAAGCCTCATCGATCGCGGGATCGTGATTTGTGGTGAGGATGCAGATACCGGTAAACGCCTCGATCCGCTGCAGGAGGAAATTGACCTCTTGATTTGCGTAGCGATCATTGCTGCTCGAGATCGTGCTCGTTCGTTTGCCAAACAGCGAGTCTGCCTCGTCGAAGAGAAGGACTGCGTGCGACGCTTCGGCGGCATCGAAAAGTGCCGCGAGGTTCTTCTCGGTCTCTCCGACCCATTTCGAGACGATCTTGCCAAGATCGACCTGGTAGAGTTCGGTCCCAAGATCCTTGGCGATGAGCCCAGCACACATGGTTTTTCCGGTTCCTGGTGGCCCCGAGAACAAGGCCGATACGCCCAAACCTTTTCCCAGTTTCTTTGCAAAGCCCCAGTCTTCGTAGACACGCCGGCGCACGCGAACTCGCGAAAGCATCTCGACGATTCCCATTGTCTGATCTTCAGGGAGGATCAGGTCGTCCCAGTCTTGTGTCACGTCGACTCTGGTTGCGAGGCCGGCGAGACGATCGTCGAGCACGTGACGAATAGCTGTCGCGATGTGCTTTGGCTCGAGTTTCTGATCCATCGCTTCGTTCTTAGCGACCGCCGCAACCGACGAGATCAGTGCGGGTGCCAGCGGGTAGAGTGTGGACAGCAGGTCGGCATCACCAGCGCTCGCTTCTGGTATCGCGCGTTTCCATACGGCGCTTCGTTCGAGTCCACTCAGCGGATCGAGCTCGATGATAACAGGAGCTTCTTTCCAACGACGAGCCACTTCCGTGATCGACGTCGCGAAGACCGTACCGAAGGGAAGCAGAAGACTCTCTACTAGGGCCACTCGATCCTTCTTGTCGTCGCTCTCGAGCAAAGCGTCGAGGTTCAGAATCAACGGATAGCAGCCGCCCAACATGCATTCTCGAGCGAATATCCGAAGTTGATGCTTCGCAGCCGCGTGCGTCTTATCCAGGTCTCTTGCGTCGATTGGCAAGAATGCGCGTCCGAGAACTCGAGCGGCACTTGTTATGAGAGATCGTTTCCCGGCTCCACTAGGCCCGAGTACCAGCACCAGTTTGTTGTCGTTCGAATTGAACGCTGCCAGCACGCGTTGCTTCGCAGCGTCAGCGACGACAAGCTCATCGAACGGCACTGATTTTCGGCCTGTGACAACCTGTACGACAGAATCGACAGCGCGCGAGCCGTGCACGAGCGCAAGCATCCGATTTGCGATCCGGAATGCGGTCCGGTGAAGCGGAACGTGAGCGTCCTGCGTCTCGATCAGTTCGAGCGAACGCAGAGGGCCCTTCTCAGAGAATTCACTCCAGCTCGGCTCAGATGGACTATGGCCATAGACGACTCGACGAAGCACATCGTATGTAAGGTCAACTTCGTCATCGGTAGCTAGCTCACGTAGCTTCATACGCGCGATTGGGTCGAGTTCGTGCGTGATCAATACCCAGAGAACCCGCTGCGCCGTAGCCGACAGGTTGAGTCTAAGCAACGGCCAGACATCGATCGTTGCTTGCGCATTTATCTGGGCTTCTCGTTGTTCGCAACGGTCGAGCCATTGAGCTTCGAGGTCCTGGTCGCTGCGCGTCTTGGCGAGGTCTACGGCCTCTTCGATGCGGAGCCGAGTGGCAAGAAGCTGGTTCTCAACAAACGCCGTCATACGCGTTTTCGTCGACGAGTAGTTGCAACATTGAGCGTCTCGAGAATTCGACCGCGACGCGCTGCGGTAAGCCTCTGAAAGCTTACGACGGAGCAATCGTCGGCGGCGAGCGACGCCCACAATCGACCGCATTCGTCTGGGGTCAGAGTCTCGAACAAAAGCTTTATCGCGTTCTCTTTCATGTCGTACGTCTGTTGGATGGAGCAGCCAGGTTCTGCTTGCGCTTCGAGGATACGCACGAGCTCTTGCTCGATCGTGACCTGCGTGGCCAGAGTTGAAGACGGCACCAACGCGGTGACGACCTGCTTCGAATGACTGCGAGCAGGCCGCTTCGGACCAGCGCTCGGCGTCCAGTTTGCGAAGATGCTTAGGTCCATCATGGCTAGAGTTATCGGATCTTGTTCTCGTCGGTTTCGCTTTTCGTGTCGGCAATATTCCCAAGATAGAGCGCGCCAGCCATCACTACGCCAATCGCGTTGCGCCGGATCGGCATCACTATGACGCTGTCGGAAATCGCGCCTCCCAACTCCGCCGTTTCGACAATACCCTGACAGCGAAGCTCACCATCGAGCCATGCAACGTTCAGGTAGTGCATGTTCGCGACTTGATCATGCGTATGTTTCGTCAGCTCGCCCTGGATTCTCTTAGCGCCACGTAGTTCGGGCATCCGCCGAATGTCCTTTGTCATCAAGTTGCGTACTACGACGCCCGGTATGAAACAGAAGAGCATCGCGTAGACGCCGCCGACGAGACTGTCTGAAGTGGACCAAGTCGGGCGCCGACTAAGGGTGACGAACATTCCGACTCCAACGATGAGTCCGATCGCGATGAACGCCCAAAGCAGAGTTTGTGCAGTCTTGCTCGTGCGCTTCGAAAACGCTGCGATCATCGGTTCGAGATCTGCGTCAGTCATTGTTTTCTCCTCTGCCCTGGGTCCCCAACTGATACATCATGCTGTACGCGTTTTGCGGAAGGCCCCAACGTTCTGGATGAAGCACCTGTGAGGCGGTAATCGCATCTTCTCGTTCATCGTCGTAGTTGGCCATTTGCTTTCCAGCATCCAGCGCCTTGAAGGAGTCTCGTTCAACGATCTCGACCTTCCCGGAGTTCGGATCTCGGTACCCAATTCCGTCGGTGGCGTCTAGGTCGCCTTTCCCAATCGCTCCGGCGTAAACGGCTGCACGTTTCGCGTTTGCGATATTTTTTCCATCCTGCCGACTCTGCTTGATCATCGGTGAGATCACCGCCTTGTCCGTCGCTGCGCCAATCGATGCACCGGTAGCGACGATCGTCGTTCCCGCGAGAGTCGTGTTACCGGCGATGAAGCCAGCAGCCTTTCCAAGCGCTCCATGACCGACGTGCTCGCTGACATAGTCGTCAGCTTTGCCAGCAGTGTCGGCTGCCCAACTCGAGGCAGTTTGTGCTTCACCATCGTCGTTGTTAAACCAGCCGTATTCTTGGACAGCATGGTTGCCGTACTTGCCGACCTTCACCCCAGTTCCGAAACTCGCCGCTATTGGAGCGACAGGAGCCGCGGTGCCACCAAGCGCCAACATTGAAGCACCACCGCCAACGACGTTCGACGCTCCAGACATGTAACCCGCCGCCGCATCCTCGAGATTGTCTTCACCACCGGCCTCGATGATCTCTGCGATCCCATCGATCACGCCGAATGCGCCGAGCGCCGCACCTGACACGGTCATCGTCTTCGACGTCAGACTGGCTTCATCTTTCCAGAGCTCGAGACTGTCCTTCGTGATCGCCTTAGAGAGTCCTTTAAACCCGGTACCCTTGATGTGGGCGCCGTTTGCCAGCAGGTCGGCGGTCTTGTGCGTGTTTTCGACCTTCTCATAACCCGAGCGCAGCGTTTCCAGCGCTTCGTCCTTGTGCGGTCCTTCCGCCTCCGGTTGCGCCGCGATCTTCGGGCGCGGTTTCGTACGCTTCGCCGGCTCCAACTTCGTGTCGGCAGTCTTCTCTTGCTCGGCCAGATCTTTACCCATGGCTACGTTTATCGGCGGGGTCGACGAATTGTTGCGACCACCCGGATACTCGCGGCTCGGGCTTCGGTTTCAGGTGTTTAGCGCTTGCCGCGCGGCACGCCGAACGTGGCGTCGACCGATTGCTCTTTGCCGTCGCGCACGAACGTGATCTTCGTAGCGGTGCCCGGCTTCGCAGCCTGCAACACGAACATCAGATCCTCGATGCCCCGGATCTCGACGGCGCCGACCTTGATGATCCGATCGCCACCCTTGAGCCCGGCCTTTTGCGCGGGACCTTCGGGCGCGACATCCGAGAGCACGAGCCCCGGCAACTGATTCGGATCTTCCGAGTACGACGGAATCGTCCCGAGCGACGCACCGACGTGACGGACATCGCCGAACTGATGCTCCGGTGGTGCCTTCACGTACGTCAGGACGCCCGCACGGTTCGCGACCTTCTGTGCAATATCGGCCGCGATCATCGCGACGCGCGCGCCACCGGCGGCATTGATCTTGTCGGCGTCGTCGGTCGCGGTGTGATAGTCGAGGTGGTTGCCGGTGAACATGAACAGCACCGGCACGCCCGCGATGTAGAACGGCATGTGATCGCTCGGGCCGTAACCGGAGCCCGAGACCTGACACTCGACGCGCGCCGCCGCACACGCGGGTTCGGCGAGCTCTTTCCATTCCTTCGCCGAATCACCGCCGTTGATGTTGAGGTGGTTCGCGCGCATGCGACCGACCATGTCCATGTTGATCATCGCGACGATCGACTTCGGATCCTTCACGTGCTTCACGTAGAAGTCCGACCCGAGGTCACCTTCTTCTTCACCGGAGAACGCGATCACGATGACATCGCGCTGCAGCTCGGCCTTGTGCGCTGCGAGGATCTTCGACGCTTCGATCAGTGCCGCCACACCCGACGCGTTGTCATCGGCACCGTTGTGCACGGCATGGACTTTCGGATCGAGAGCGTTCGAACCGCCGCCCATGCCGAGGTGATCGAGGTGCGCACCCAACACCACCACACCGGCTTGCTTCGTCGCCGCACCCGCATGGATCACGCCGATCGTGTTCGCGGTCTTGCTGCGCACGGGCTCGAGCTCGACGAGCATCTTGACCTTCGAGCCCGCCTTCGGCGCGGCCGCACGCTTCACGACGACGATCGGAATGCCCGCATCGTTCGACGCGCCATTGACGGTCTCGCCGATGCCACCCGGCACGAGCGCGGGGAGCGGTGCTTCGTCTTGTTTCGGATCGCCATCGTCGACGACGATCATCCCGATCGCACCCTTCTGCTTCGCCGAGAACGCCTTCTTGCGAAGGTCACCCTGCGCGGCGATCGCCATCTGATCGCCCTTCGGATCCGCGGGCGAGAACCGATGCACGAGCACGATCTGCCCGCGCACGTTCTTGCCCTTGTAGTCATCGCGCTTCGCTTCGTCGTCGACGATGCCCCAATCTCCGGCGACGACCGTACCCGTCACCGGCTTCTGCGCCGAGAACGGCATCGGCGCGAACGCATCCGCGGCGACGTCCTTGCCATCGATCGAGAGCGCCGTCTTCGCGCCACGCTTGATGTCCGTGGTGACTTCGAACGGTTGCGACCAACCACCACCTTCGGCACCGGGCTCCACGCCTGCGGTCTGCAACTGTTGCTGGACCCACGCCTGCGCATCTTCGAGACCCTTGGTGCCGATGCCGCGGCCTTCGCGCGCGTCGTCGGCGAGCCACGCCACTTCCGCACCGTACGCATCGGCGCCGGCGGTTTCGGGCTGGTACTTCGTCTCGCCCGGCGGGTTGTCGATCCACGGCGTCACGAACACGTTCGTGTCGTGCTCGCCCGCCGGCTGACCGGTCACGCGATAGACATCGCCGGCGTTCGTCTTCACGACATCGCGACGATTCGACGACATCGACAGCGTCTTGCCATCCGGCGAGAACACCGGGAAGCCATCGAAGCCATCAGCCGTAGTGATCCGCTCGAGGTGGGTGCCATCGATATCGATCGCGAACAGATCGAACTCGGGCCCGCGCGGCGCGAGATAGTTCGACGCGAAGATCACGCGCTTGCCACTCGGGAAGAAGTACGGCGCGAACGAAGCGCCCGGCAGGTACGTGACCTGATGCGCTTCGGTGCCGTCGGAGTTCGCGACCCAAATGTCCATCTTCGTCGGCTGGACGAGGTTCTGCTTGAGCAGCGCGTTGTACTTCTCGAGGTCCGCACCGGTCGGGCGCGACGCCCGCCACACGATCTTCGAACAATCCTGCGAGAAGAACGCGCCGCCGTCGTAACCGGGGAGGTTCGTCAGCTGGCGGAGGTTGCCGCCGTTCGCGTCCATCTTCCACAGCTCGAGATCACCCGAGCGCATCGACGTGAAGATGATCGAGCCGTCGACGGGACACACCGTCGCTTCGGCGTCGTAGCCCGGCGTGTTTGTCAGCTTGCGCAGGTTCGAGCCGTCCGCGTTCGCCTTGTAGATGTCGTAGTCGAAGAGGCCCCAGTTGTAGCCCTTCGACATGTCCGGCGGGGTGGGGCATTCCGTCGAGGATTCGTGCGTCGACGCGTAGATGATCTCTTGATCACCCTTCAAGAAGTACGAGCAGGTGGTGCGGCCTTTGCCCGTCGACACCAGCTTCGAGGGCCCGCCGTTCGCCGGCATCTCTTCGATCTGGTCGCACTTGTACGGCTTGTGATTGGTCTGGAAGATCAGCCGATCACCACCGAACGACCAGTACGCCTCTGCATTATCGCCACCGAACGTGATCTGCTTCAGATCGGCGAAGTGACGCTCCTCTGGGGTGGCCATGTTCTTCGGCTCACCCTGGGCGGCGGCAGTGGTCGTGGGTTTCGCGGGCTCCGACGGGCAACACCCGGCGAGCACCCCAAGCGCAAGCAAACGTCGCATGGCGGCGAGCGTAGCTGATCGGCAGGCTTGTGATACCAAGTCGGCATGCATTCCGTCGAAGCCGCCGCCAAGTCCGTGGCCGAACGGATCACGGTGTTGCCGAGCGAAGCGGTTCCGATTCGCGAGGCACTCGGTCGGTTTGCCGCAGTCGATCTGATCGCGGCGCGGTCGCTGCCGAGCTTCGACAACTCCGCCATGGACGGCTATGCCGTGCGCCACGCCGAGCTGCCGGGCACGTTCACGATCGTCGGTGCGGTCGGCGCAGGCGCCGGAGTGATCGCGGTGCCACCCGGTCACGTCGCACGGATCCTGACGGGCGCGCCGATGCCGGCGGAGCTCGACACGGTCGTCATTCAAGAAGATGCGGAAGTCGACGGCGATTCGGTGAAGCTGCCGTCGGAAAAGCGGTTCGAGAACGTCCGCACCGTCGGCGAAGACATCGCCACGGGGCAGGTCGCGGTGCCGGCGGGAACGCGCTTGCGTGCCGGCGAGCTCGGCCTGTGCGCGGCGCTCGGCATGGCGCAGATCCAGTGCGGGCGTGCGCCGCGCGTCGCGATCATCGCCACCGGTGACGAGCTCGTGGATGTCGCCGCGGAGCTCGGGCCGTCGCAGATCGTGGATTCATCGGCGCATACGATTCCAGCGCTCGTTCGCGACGCCGGCGGAATCCCGACGTACATCGGCATCGCGAAGGATGATCCGATCGAGACGCGGCGGATCATCGAGAGCGCACTCGGGTACGACGTCGTGATCACGACCGGCGGCGTGTCCGTCGGAGATCGCGATCACGTGCGCGGTGCGCTCGCGGCCGCCGGCGTCGAGCTCGAGCTCTACAAGGTCGCGATGAAGCCCGGCAAGCCGTTCTCGTTCGGCAAGCGCGGGGACATCGTCGTGTTCGGGTTGCCCGGAAATCCGGTGTCGAGCTACGTCGCGTTCGAGCTGTTCGTGCGGCCCGCGCTGCTCGCGATGCAACGTGCCGCGGTCATTCAGCGGCCGCGCGTGCCGGTCTCGCTCGCGAACGGTTACAAGAAGAACGCGGGGCGAACGCACTTCCTGCGTGCGACGGTCGTGCGGCATGGCGAGCGCCTGATCGCGACGCCGCACCCCAAGCAGGGGTCCGCGATCCTGTCGTCGTTGGTCGGGTGCAACGCACTCGTCGAATGTCCTGCAGAAATGACCGAAATCCCGTCGACGCAGGTCGTGTCAGCGATCATGTTGGAGCCCGTATGAAGACGTTCGTGGTCGCCGCGGAAGATGTCGGTCGCGTCGACAAGATCCTCGCCAAGCATTATCCCGATGCCGGTCGCAAGCAGCTCGCCGAGCTGTTCGAAGCCGGCGTGGTGCGCGTGAACAAGAAGAAGGCGCGCAAGGGTGACTTCGTGTCGCCCGGCGACGAGATTTCGCTCGAGCGCGAGCCGGTGTCGGGCGAAGCGTTGCGTCCAGTCGCGGATCCGTCGGTCGTGCTCGACATCTTGTTCGAATCGCCGACGGTGATCGTGATGGCCAAGCCCGCGGGCATTCCATCGCAGCCGCTGCGCGCGGGCGAGCTCGGCACGATGGCGAACGGCATCGTCGCGCGGTATCCCGAGTGCGCGACGATCGGCAACGATCCGCGCGATGGCGGGCTCGTGCATCGTCTCGATATCGGCACGTCGGGTGTGCTCGTCGCGGCGCGCACGCCGGATGCGTACAAGGCGATCCGCGATGCGTTCGCGCGCGGCGACGTCCACAAGGAGTACCTCGCGATCACGCAGGACACGCCGGTGTCGCGCGAGATGGATGCGCCGCTCGCGCAGCGTGGCGATCACGTCGTCGTCGATCATACGGATGGTCTGACCGCGTCGACGCAATTCCAACCGCTCGCGTCGTCGGGAACGCACACGCTCGTGCGGTGCATCGCCTCGACGGGACGAATGCATCAGATCCGCGCGCACCTCGCGTTCGCGAACTCGCCGATCGCCGGCGACGTGCTGTACAAGGGCGCGCCCGTCGAAGGCTTCGACGGCTTCTTCTTGCATGCGGAAAAGATGACGGTTCCCGTCGACGGAGCGGCGAAGCAGTTCGTGGCGCCGTTGCCGCAGCGGTTCCGCGATGCCGCCGCGTCGCTCGGTCTCGACCTGCCGTGATCGAGCTGCCGGCGCCGTTCGTCGAGCTGGGGCGCCGCCGGCTGAAGAATGCGTTCGCGATCCTGCTCGCGCTCGCCGTTGGAGTTGCCGCGCTGGTGTTGGCGATCATGCCGAAACCGCCGTTGGCTGGCGATCCGATGCAACCGTGGGTCGTCGCGCTCACGTTGTTCGTGTTCATCGGCCTCGCGCCGATGCTGCTGATCCGGCTCGCGATGAAGAAGGACGCCGAAGCGCTCGCGGTGCTGCGTCGCGATGGCAAGCGATATGCCGGCGTCGTCACCTCGCGTCAGGATCCGGATGTCGTCGTGAAGTGGACCGACGAGCATCAGGATAACCTCGCGCGCGTTCAGGTCCCGAAAGGATTCACCGATACGTATGTCGAGGTCGTGGCCGCGAGTGTCGGCAAGATCGCGATCATCGTCGACGGTGCACTCTATCTAGGCCTCGTGATCTAGATGATCGCGGTCGTGCTGAACCGCATCTCGTGATCTTACGCGCTCGCTGTACAGATCATTCGTTGCATCGTCACGCCCCACTTCTTCATCGCCGCCGCCGGGTCGAAGCCGATCTGCTTGTAGTACGCCGCGACCTTGTCCTTCGCGTCCGCGATCGCCTGTGGGCTGTCCCAGGCCGCGATCGTCGCTACATCCCACGCCTCGCCCTGCGACTTCGTGAACATCGCGTCGCCGCGAAAACCGGGCAGCGAGCGGATGAAGTCGCGGTTCTTCTTCGTCGCGGCTTCGAAGTCCGCACGCGACGCCGCGGGGATCGTGAACGTGTCGATCAAGTAGACGCCCTTCGGTGCCTTCGAGATGTCGATCGCGCGGTCGGCACCGATCGCCTGTAGGAAGCCGAGGCGGTCGGTCTCGACGACGACATCGACGATCGCGCCGTTCGCGAACGTGAAGATCGCCATGCCGGTATTCGTGACGTGCGCCTGCGACGCCGCGAAGCCCTTGAACGCACCGCGATGCGTGCCGGTCCACGACCAGCGCACGCCGACGTGCTCGCCCTCGGCGAGGACGTGCGTGAGCGTGTAGTGGATATCGGGGAACGCGGTGCGCAATTCGTCGATCGCGGCGCTGAACGGGAACTTCGGAGTCGTGCCCGCGTTGATCTGGTCGTAGAACGCGGTCACGAGCTGCTTGTTGGTCATGGCGCTAGCCTGGCGTCGGCCATAGATTCACACCAGCAATGGTTCGTGATGGATATAATCACCGATGTGAAACTGTCGGCGATCGACCTGAACCTCCTGCTCGTGCTCGACGCCGTGCTCGCGGAACGGAGCGTCGTTCGTGCGGCGCAGCGGCTTCATGTCACACCGCCGGCGATCTCGAACGCGTTGAACCGGCTGCGCGACACGCTCGGCGATCCGATCGTGACGCGGGCCGGACGCGGGATCGTGCCGACGCCACGCGCGCTCCAGCTCGCGCCGGCGATCGCACGTGCGTTGCACGAGGTCGATGCCGCGATCAACGGCGACGCGTTCGATCCCCAGACCGCGGTGCGCACGCTGACGCTCGCCGTGGCGGATGCGGGACAGCTCGCACGGTTACCGAAGCTCGCATCGTTGGTCGCGACAGAGTTGCCGAAGGCCACGTTGCGGGTCGTCAACGTCGATACGATGGTCGCGCTCGGCGGGTTGGCGGGCACCGAGGTCGATGTCGCGATCGGCGTCGCGGATCCGGCGCCGGGCCTGCATCGCGAGCACATCTACGACGAGCATTCGGTGATCGTGGCGCGGCGCCACCATCCGAGACTCCATACGCGCGCGACCGCGAAGCAGCTCGCCGCCGAACGGTTCGTCGAGATCAACGTCGCGTTCGGCAAGCCGAGCCGCGTCGTCGAAGCGGGCTTTCGCGCCGCCGGCATCACGCGCGAGCTCGCCGCGATCGTTCCCACGTTCACGGCGGCGGCGGCGATGGTCGCGGCCACGGATCTGGTGTCGGCGATCCCGCGCTCGGTGATCGACGCGTTGCCACACCTGAAGCTGCAAGTCCTGACCACGCCGGTGAAGCCGAAGCCGTTGCCGATGCACATGTCGTGGCACCAACGCACGCAGGTCGATCCGGCGATGATGCTGTTTCGCGCGCTGATCGTGCGCAGTCTCGACTAGACGAATGCGCGAACCTGCGCGACCTGATCGGCTGTCGGAACATCGCCGGCGAGACGCAACACGCGCGCCTTGCGTTCGGCGAGCCAGGCTTCGTGCAGCTTGCGACTGCGACCGGTGAATGCGCCGTCGTCGTACTGCGCGGCCCACGCGATGAAGTCTTCGTCGACGCGACCGAGCCGCGCTTGTTCGCGTGCGCGCAACCGTGCGACGCGGGCAGTGGCATCGAGCGTGACGAACACGATCACGTCGAACGCATCTTCGAGGTCGGCGCCCCACTTCATCAGCGAGCCCGATGCGACGACGTTCGCGAACGTGATCAGCTCGGCCCGCAGGAGGTTCGCGCGGGTCTCGTGATCGCGCTTGGTCTGGAACGGTGGCGTGGTCGGCTCCCAATACAGATCGTCGAGATCGATCCACCGCGCCTCGAACGAACGCGCGAGCGCCTCGCCGAGAGTCGACGTGCCAGAACCGGACGCTCCGATCACGAGGATGCGCACGGCCACATCTTACTGCAGCTGGATCTCGTCCTTGCCGACGTGGATCACGCCGGCCTTGTACGTGATGTCATCGCACGTGTTGTTCTTGCACACGCCCGTCGTGATCGGCAGGCACCGCACGTCTTTGCCGATCCGGCACACCTCGTAGGCGAGCTGGCGCTGATCCGGCGGCGCCGGAAACTTCGCGCAGTCCTGACAGCTGAACTTCGTCACCGTGATCACGCGATGGAGCATCAACGTCGGCGCGATCATCTCCACCGTCTCCGCGGCGACGTTCATCACCGACGGCGTGACCGTGTGATTCGACGACGCCTCGTGCGCGGGAACGCCGTGCGTCGCGATCCAACCCGCCTTGGTCTTGATCGCGAGGTGCGTGAAGCCGTCGGACATGTCGCAGTCGTGGATGATGTCGACCTGGATGCCGTCGAGCTCGCCGGCTTGCGTGCGCTGGAGACCGTCTTTACAGGTCGTACCGACGCGACGATCGAGCACCGCCGTCTCGAGCTCGAGCGACCGTTCGTAGTGATCGGCAAATGCCGCCGTCGACACCAGCACCAGGATCCAGGCCTTCACGCACTACGTACGCGCGAGCGCAGATCACTATTCGACGGCACCCTGGCAAAACCACCGTCGACGATTGCGATCGAAGTAGACCCACAGGCAATCACCGCGGCGAAGCTCGGCAAAGTGGTACTCGCGATACTGCTCGTGCGCCCACCAACCGCCCGAGATGATGTACGGCCCGACGATCCGCGTGACCGCACCATGCTCGAGCCCCGAGAGGAGCCAGCCGTCGTCGCGGACCTGACGCGCTTGCGGCGGCAACATCTGCGGCTTGGTGTGCATGCGCCGGATCAGCGGCTTCACGAGCTTGGGTTGGGGCTGCGCGGCAACGACCGCCGAGAGCGGCTCCCAATAGAACGTGGCCTCCGGTAGGTGACCTTCGCGCAACACGGCGTGGACGACGGCGTCATCACCGAGCTCGGCACGAATCGCCGCGAGCGCTTCGTTCGCGAGCCGCAGATCACGGCGCGGGCGTTGCGCGAACATCGTGAGTTGCTCGCGGGTGGCAGCGACGTCATCGGCCCACACGCGTGCGGCATTGATCGGGGCGGCGGGCGGTGTGCCGGTGACGCGCAAATGGACGAGGCGCAGGAGCGCGCGGCCATCGAGCGTGGGCGCGGCGGGCTTGATGCATTCGGCGCGGAGCTCGGTGTTACCGACGGCGTGGCGCAACACGAGCTCGACGTGCAACGCGGTCAGCGCGCGGCCCTTGGCGGCGAGGCGTTCGAGCAGGCGATCGATCGCCGGGCGCAACACGAACACGAGTTGTTCGCTGTCTTCGACGTCGTCGTCGAGGACGATGCGTTCGTCGGGCGCTTCCGGCGGTGCGAGCGGCACGATCGGATCCCAGCGCTCGCCGGCCGCGAGCTGGTACATGCGATGCGCCTCTTTGCCGAATCGCTCGAGGATGCCGCCGCCGGGCAAGCGCACCATCTCGCCGAGCTTGGTGATGCCGAGGCGGGCGAACGAATCGCGCAGCGATGGATCGAGATCCAAGCGGGCGAGTGGCACGGCGGCGGCGGCGGCGCGTTCGTCCGAATCGTTGCGGAGGACGGTGATGCCGGACTTGGTGGCGCGCGCGATCGCGAACGTGGCGAAGCGTGAAAACCCGACGACGACCGCGCCCGCGAAGCCGAGCCTGCTGACCGTGCGTTGGATCGCGAGGCCCCACGACGTGGATGCGTTCGCGTGCGCGGCGAGGGCTTTACTCGCTTTCGCGATGTTGTCTTTCGAGTCGCCCGGATCGAACGGGATGCGCTCGAGACCATCGCCGTCCAACCAAAACGTGCCGGGCTCGTCGTTCGGTTCGACGCTCGGCGATAACGCGTGGAGGGCTTCGCGGAGCTCGACGATCGCGGCGGCGATGCGTGCAGGTGGAACGACGCGAGCGCGAAGGCCGCGATCGAGACCGAGTGCGTGCGCGTAGCGTTGACCGGGCAACACCGCCGAGGCGCGCGCGCGTTCGCAGGCCCAGAGCACGGTGCCTTGCGGGCGGTCTTCGTCGATCACGACGACCGGTTGGTTTCGAAGGGACGGCTCGTCCTTCCATGCGAGCTGCAGCGGAAACGCGGGCAGGTCGAGGCAGGCGACTAGCGGCACTGGACGAGTGTTCAGCTATTCGCGTATCGCCGTCAAGTTATTCGGGTAATCCGGAGAGATCCGACGTGTGGCTCAGCAACCTGCTCGGCAGAACGCACCCGGAAAGTCCCACCCGTAGGGTGCAGGAGCGGTAAGCGCCTCGGACTGCCCGGGTGCGCGTTCGTCATGATCGGTCGAAGTCAGCCGCGGCGTAGCACCGCGGACAGAAGGCTAGCTCGGGCCACACGTCGGTCACGCGATCGTACCTGAATGCGCGGTGAAGAACTCGATCATGCCGTACGGCGCGCTGTCACCGAAGCAGCGCTCGGTCATCGCGATCGCTTCGACCGCTTCTTCGCCGGAGCGCTCGAACATCGGTGGCTCGTACGCGGCGAGTGCGGCGGCGAAGTCGTCGGGATGCGCGGCGATCGCGTTGCCGAGCAAGGCGCCATCGAGCAGCGCGAGGTTCGCGCCTTCACCGGAGGGTGCGGTGAGATGCGCGGCATCGCCGATCAACGTCACGCCTGGCGTGGGATCCCAACGATGGCCGGATGGCAACGCGTTGATCGTGCGCAGGACCGGCGGTGTGGTGCTTGCGGTGATCACGGTGGTGAGCTCGGGTGCCCAATCGGCGAACTCGGCGAGGATGCGCGCGGCGACAGCTTTCGGATCGTGGAAGTCGATCGCGGCGAACCATTCTTGTGGCCGACGCAACGCGATGTACGCGTGGACCATGTTGCCGGGCTCGCGATGCACGGTGATCGCCTTGCCGGGCAGTGCGGCGTAGAACGCGCCACCACCGACGAGTGCGGCGGTCGCGGGATGTTGGTGATCGACGTCGTGGAGAAACGTCTCGACGAACGACACGCCGACGTACTCCGGTTTCGCGGCTGACACGAGCGGGCGCACCTTCGACCACGCGCCGTCGGCGCCGATCAATAGATCCGTTTCGATCGTGGTGCCGTCGGTGAACGTGACGTGATGGCGGCCGTCGCCGAGCGAGCGGACGGACGAAACCTTCTTGCCCCACTGCACGGTCGCCGGCGGCAGCGAGTCGAGCAGCATCTGGCGAAGATCGCCGCGCCGGATCTCGGGGCGGTTGTTCGTGCCCGGATCGGGTTCGGCGAACAGCAGCGTGCCCTGCGGGTCGGTGATGCGCATCTCTTCGCCGCCGATGTGAACGTGGCGGAGAAACTCGTCGTAGAGCCCGGCCTCGCGGAGCGCGATCTTGCCGTTGTGCTCGTGCATGTCGAGCATGCCGCCCTGGCCGCGGGACGTCGACGAGGCTTCGGCTTCGTACACGGTGGCGGCGATGCCGTGGATATGGAGGACACGGGTGAGCAGGAGGCCGCCCGGGCCGCCGCCGATGATGCTGATGGTCTTCATTGGAACGTCGTTCCATAATATTGGAACAACGTTCCAGTCTGTCAAGTGGCAAGATAAGCCCGTGCCACGTAAGGCAAAGCTCGCCCTGTCGCAGGACCGGATCGTCGAAGCGGCGATCGAGCTGCTCGACAAGCATGGCGAGGACGGCCTGACGTTTCGGGATCTGGCGGATGCGCTCGCGACGGGAGCGGGCGCGATCTATCACCACGTCGCGAACAAGGACGAGCTGCTCGATGCCGCAGCCACGATGGCGATCGCGCCGGTGCTGGACGTGAAGAAGAAGAAGCCGGCCGAAACGATCCGGGCGCTCGCGCTGGCGATGTTCGACCTGATCGATCGGCGTGCGTGGATCGGTGCCGCGCTGTCTCGCCAAGCAGGGCAGGGTGCGATGACGCAGATCTACGAGCGCTTCGGTGCGCAGCTCGTGGCGTTAGGCGTGCCGCAGAAGTCGCTGTTCTATGTCGCGTCGACGCTCGTCAACTACGTGGTCGGTGTGGCCACGCAAAACGCGGCGCTCGCGCGGAGTGCGCAAGCGACCAAGACGATCAGTCGCGATGCCATGCTGAACGCGGCGGCCGAGAAGTGGCTCGCGCTCGATCCGGTGCAATTCCCGGTGATGCATGCGATGGCGGCGCAGTTGCGCGAGCACGATGATCGAGCGCAGTTCCTCGCGGGAATCGATCTGATCCTCGCGGGTATCGAGGCTCTCCAATAGGGACGGTCGCAACTACGTCAACTTGCGATCGCCAAGTCGAGCTTGTGCCTCGTAGACAAGTTGACCTAGTTGCGACCGTCCCACCGGTTCAGTGAATCCAAGGAGATCGCGATCGCAAGTTGACGTAGTTGCGACCGTCCCCACCTGAGAGTCACATGGTCACCACCACACATTCCGTGTTCGATGCCGCAGCGGCCGCATCCATCCCGGCTCGCAGATCTTTGAATGCGAATTCCTTCACCGCGATCCGCGAGAGGTCGAGCTGCTTCGAGCGCGCCAGCCCGAGCAGCGAGCGGACCGCGCCGGCGTCGTACATGAACTGCCCGATGATCTCCCAGTTGTTGATCATCACGTCGCCGTACGGGATCGGTAGCGGGACCGCCATCGAGCCCATGATCACCAAGCGCCCGTTACGCTGCAGCGAGCGCAGCGCCGCGAGCGTCGCATTCGGATCGGTTGCGCGGCCGACGATATCGAACGCCATGCTCGGTTGATACGCACGCAGCATCGCCACGTCGGCCTCGAGCTCGCCCGACAACACGACCGGCGTCACGCGCTCCGATTTCAGTGCATCCAACGCCGCACGATTGCGACCCGCCGCGATCACGCGACCTGCACCCATCGCGACCGCGAGATAGACCGCCGCCGTGCCGAACGCACCGGTCGCGCCGGTGACCACGACCGTTTCACCCGCTGCGAGCCGCCCACGCACGAGCCCACCGTACGGCACCGCATAACGCATCAACGTGATCAGCTGCGTATCGGAGATCCAATCCAAGCCTTCGATCGGCGTCAGCGTCGCGGCCGGCGTCAGCAGGTATTCCGCGAGCGGACCATCCCGCCAATCCGCCTGCAGCTTCTTGCCATCACCATATGCCGTGAGGCCGATCAACGCCTGCGCCGGCTCGACGACGTTTTCGCGCGCCACCATGTGCGGCGACACGAACACGCGATCACCAGCTTTCAGGTGCCAGACATCTCGGCCGACCTTTTCGATCCGCCCGATCGCATTCGTTCCGATCGTGAAGAACCCGTCCGGCGGACTGTAGTGCGGCAGCTTCCCCTCGACGTAATCGCGTTGATACGAGAGCAGCGCGCCACAGCTGACCTTCACGAGCACGCTCCCGGGCCGCACCTCCGGAACCGCCACGTCGTTCAGTTGGAGCGAGCCACCTAGCTTTTCCAATTGCCATGCCTTCATGCCTGCTAGGTTAGTGCTCGTGAATCCTGGAACCAGACAGGACCGTATCCTAGGACCCAAACTCACAGCCAAGCGCCGCGCCGCGCTCGGCGAATTCCTGCGCGATCGCCGCGAAAAGCTCGCACCTGCACGCGTGGGACTCCAAGCCCACGGCCGCCGTCGTACACCCGGCCTACGCCGCGAAGAAGTCGCACAGCTCTCGGGTGTGTCCGTCGCCTGGTACACGTGGTTGGAACAGGGCCGCGAGATCAATCCGTCACAACAGGCACTCGACGCGATCACGACCGCACTCAACCTCACCACCGACGAACGTATGCACGTGTTCGTCCTCGCAGGCCATGCCGCACCGACCGCGCCGCCCGAACCGTTGCCGGCCGCCGCACCACCGCAAGTGCAAGCCGTGCTCGACGCGTTCGCGTATCCCGCGTACGTCTCCGATCGCGCGTGGAACATCGTCGGCTGGAATCGCCACGCCGATCAGATCTTCGGCTACTCGCGCCGCGATCCGAAAGATCGCAACACGCTCGTGATCGCGTTCGGCGACCCGACGTTTCGCGCGCTGCTCGTGAACGCCAACGACGAGTCGGCGGCACTCGTCGCGAACTTTCGGCGCTCGATCGAGGAGCTTCCGGACGATCCGGCGATCGATCGCGTCGTCGAGCGCCTGCTCGCGTATCCGGATTTCAAGAAGCTCTGGGAACGCCACGAGGTCAAGCGCCGCCACTTCTCGAAGAAGGTGCTCCAACACCCCACGCTCGGTCGCCTCGTGTTCGAGACGCAGTCGTATCAGAGCGCTCCATTCGGTCTCCGCCTTGTCCTCTACGTGCCCGACGCCGCGACAAAAATCGCGCTAGGGTCACGCCATGAACGACAAGGTCATCGTCATCACCGGCGCTAGCGACGGCATCGGCGCCGCACTCGCCCGCGAGCTCGTCAAGCGCAACGCGAAAGGCATCGTGCTCGCCGCGCGTCGTGAAGCGGAGCTCGCCACGCTCGCGAAAGAGCTCGGCCCCACGGCGTTCCCGGTCGTCACCGACGTCACGAAGCGCGCGGATGTCGTCCGCCTCGTCGCAAAGACGATCGAGAAGTTCGGCCGCCTCGACGTCATGGTCAACAACGCCGGTCGCGGCATCTCGCGGTTGCCGTCGGAGCTAACCGACGAAGACATCGACGACATGATCACCGTCAACCTCAAGTCGGTCGTCTACGGCATCCAAGCCGTGCTCCCGCAGATGCACCAACAGAAGAGCGGCCAGATCATCACGATCAGCTCTGGCCTCGCACGCTTCCCGTTCGCGGCGATTCGCAGTGCCTACGCCGCGAGCAAGGCCGCCGTGAACCTCCTCATGGGCACGTTACGCCAAGAGCTGCGCGGCTCCGGCATCCACGCGACCACGGTGATGCCCGGCGTCGTCGCGACCGAGTTCGGCAACAACGCACTTCACGGTGGCGCCGACAGTCGCAATCTTCCCGGCGCTCAGCCCGTCGGTGAAGTCGCGACCGTGATCGCGGATGTGATCGAGAAGCCCGTCGCCGAGTGCTACACGCGCCCGCAGATGCGCGACATGGCCGCGGCGTACTTCTCGGCCGAAGATGTCGGCGCGCTCGAGGGCAAGCCGCCGTTCTTTATCCCTGTTCCACGTGCGTGAGCTTGCGCCGGAGAAAGCCCATCACGGGCTTCTCGAAGTACAGGTGGATCAGCACCGACAGCACGCTGACCAGCGCGAGTAGCGCCGCGATCAGCGGGACCACCGCGTAGTCGCCAAGGTCGCGCTTACCGACGACGAGCCGCAACACCGCGTAGATGATGTACGGGTGGATGAGATAGATGATGTAGCTCGCCTCGCCGAGCAGGAACATCGTCTTGTTCTGCGTGGTGACCTTGTAGTGCTTCTCGAGGAGCAGTGCCGATAGCACGAGCACGAACGACGGAATCCCGGCGACGATCGCGCGATACCAATCGAAGTAGACGAGCTCGCCGTAGCAGATCATGCCGAAGCTCGCGACGCATAGAAGGATCAGCAGCCACTTCGGCGGCTTCAGCGCGTCCCACGAGAACAGATAGAACACCGCGATGCCGAACACGAACTCGAGCACGATCGGCCGCGCCCAGAACGTCAGGATCGCGTTGTCGACGCCGAGCAGATGAACGATCGCCGTGAACGCGATGATGAACGCACTGCAGATGATCGGCGCGTTCTTGCTCGGGCCGAGCTTCAGCGCGAGCGCGAACCACACGTAGAAGAACATCTCGAAGTTGAGCGACCAGCCGAGCACCAGCGTCGGAAACTGTTCGCCTCCCGGCGGCAGGCGCGGGATGAATGCGAGCGATGCCGCGAGCTGTTTGAAGTCGGGATGCGTGGTGTTCATCAGGTTCGGCTTCGCGAGCGCGATCGCGAACACGAACAACGTGGCGGCCCAATAGAACGGCACCACGCGAATCGCCCGGCGCAGGAAGAATTGCTGCGGCTTCTTCGAGCCGATGAACGCGATGATGAAACCGCTGATCACGAAGAACACGTCCACGCCTCGGCTGCCGAGGTTCGCGCGTAGGTTCAGGCCCGCGGACGACGTGATGTGGTAGTAGACGACGCCCAGCGCCGCGATCACGCGCAGGACGTGCAGGTTGTACAGCACTGCATGGAGACTAGATCAGATCTTGTCCCACGTGCCGCCATCGGGGCCATCGGTCCAATCGTAGCGAACCGTGGCGGAGCTCGGCGTCGAGATCGACGTGCAGCCGGTGGTGCAGAGCGTGTAGTCGCCGTTCGAAAGGTCGATCTGATAGAGCCCGGACTCGTCGCTCGTGCCACTCGCGTAGATGCCCACGGCGCCCGCTTTGTAGACCGTCACCGGGACATTTTTCGCAGCGGTATCACCGTCGCTCAGCACGCCGTACACACCCTGCGGGATCGTGACCGTGATCTCGTTCATCCCACAGCTGGCGATAAACAGCAGCGCCAAGAACTTCATACGGGCTCCGAAACGAGCAGAAAGCATGCCCGCGCAAGCCCAGGACAACACTCGCCAGGTGCGTGAACGAGGTCGATTCTTCAGACATAATTGTCAGAGTTTGGGCGACAAGATTTATGGAACGGCGGCGCCCGATGCGCCGGTGACACGCGCGGATTTCGAGCGTGCGCTGCGCCACTTGAACATGAGCGATCACGAATTGCGCGACGCCGTGCTGCAACTTGCCGCACGTGTCGTGGCAATGACCGACGAGCTGACGCGCCGGATCGATCAGGTAGAACCTGATCCCGCACCACCGGGAACACCGGCGGCGCCTTCGACGTTGACGATCGAGCAGGCGATCGGAAGTCACCTCGCGGAAGCGTTGCGCAACGTGCGCGTGGGGGATGCCGCGCAACCGACGCGCGTGTCGCTCGATCTCGGCGGTGACAAGTACACGACGCAGAGCACGGCGCCGAATTGCGAGGAGCTGCTGCACCTCTGTCGCGCGCGGTGCTGCACGCTGTCGTTCGCGTTGTCGACGCAAGATCTCGACGAAGGTGTGATTCGCTGGGATTACGGTCAGCCGTATTTGATCCGGCAGCGCGAGAGCGATGGCTACTGCGTGCATTGCGATCCGGACGACCTCGCGTGCACGGTGCATCAGCATCGGCCGCGCGTGTGTCGGGCGTATGACTGTCGCGACGATGCGCGGATCTGGATCGACTTCGCACAGAAAATCCCCCAGCCGGTCGACGCACCGTTGGCATCCAAAGAGCCGCGCTTCGATCTGCTCGAGCGTGCGCGGGCGCGTGCGAAGGCGGCGGTCGTCGAGAAGAAGGCGATCAACGATACGTTCGCGGATCGTGGCCCCGTCGAAGGCCCCAAGCCGTGAGGCTCGCGCTCGACGGCGATGTCTGGGACATCGTGCAAGACGGCGCGAAGCTCGTGATCACGGCGGGTGGCAAGCAATCGACACGCAAGTTCATCTCGCCGGATCACGCGCAGCTCCAGATGAAGAAGCTCGTCGCCGAGAAGGTCGCGGCGGGCTGGGTCGAGTCGAATGCGCCACTCGCGATCAAGTCGTTGGAGCCGCGCGAACCGGCGCTCGAACAGCAAGTGCTCGACGCGCTCGACGATCCGGCGCCGTACGCGGTGATGGCGGACTGGTATCAAGCGCAGCAGCATCCGCGCGGCGAGTTGATCGCGCTCCAGCTCGCCGATCGCGATGCGAAGAAGATCGATACGGCGATCGCCAAGCTGCTCGCGCGTCACAAGGATCTATTGCTCGGGCCGCTCGTCGAGTACGACGCACCGGTCGACTCGCCGTTCGAGTGGCGCAACGGCTTCATCTACGGGCTCACCGTCGACGATCCGGCACTCGCGAAGGCCGTGACCGCACATCCGTCGGGACGGTTCCTCGGGCGCGTGACGATCCACTCCGATTCGGCTCGGACGATCGCGAAGATCCTGGCGGCGGTCAACCCGGCCACATTACGCGAGCTCGTGATCCGGACGTCGTCCGAGATGCCGGCGCTCGATCTGGTGGCCGCAGCGCCGAGGTTGCGCGAGCTCGAGTGCGTGACGATCGCGGGCTTCGCTTCGTTGACGGGCGTCGCGAAGGTCGCGTCGACGTTGGAGCGGCTGTATCTGCGCGGGTCGATGGAATGGGAGGAGCTCGCGCCGCTGTTCGCGCGTACGGATCTCGCGATTCGCGACTTCGGCTATTGCGACGAATCGATCAGTCGCGTGTTACCCGCGCTCGCGACGAGCACGCTCGCCGGCACGGTCGAACGGCTCGACTTCGCGCATTGCGATCCGGGTTGGGGCTTGCGCGGGCTGATCAACACCGCAATCGCTTCGCGCGGCTGAAGCGGATCTGCCTGACGCTCGCGAACTTGACGTCGGAAGCACGCGAGGCGCTCGAGCAGGTCGCGCGGCTCGAGGATGGCGGGTACGACTCGATCTACGAGGAGCTCGGTGGAGACGAGCTCTACGACGGCGTGCAAGAGTAGGTCGTTAGCCCGACGGATCCGATTCGGGCGGCTGTCCGGCATCGCGCGCGCGGCGCAGCTTGTCGATGTCGCTCGGCGACGGATGCACGAGCACCGTGCCGCTCGAGCCATCGACCGCGATCAGATCGCCGGGCCGCGCCCAACCGAATAGGCCCGCCACATCCGTGACGATCGGGAGCTGGGCCGCGTTACAGATCGCGAGCGCCGCCGACGAAGCCTTTTGGCTCGTGACGATCGCGCCCGCGCCACGCGCCACGGCACCGATCGCCATCACGGCACCGAGCTTGTCGGCGATCCAGATCGCGCCGGGCCGCACCGATGATCGTTGATCCGCGGTGATGCCGATCAACACGCAGAGCTCTTCGATCTGGTCTTGCTCGTCGGATTCGGTGCCGAGCCGATGCGCCGCCCGCGCGTATTCCTTCGAGACATTGCGCAGGCCGCCGATCGCGCCGGCACCTTCGAGCAACTTCTCGTGCAGCCGTTGATCCAAGAGGCCGAGCGAAACGCGGTCGAGCGCCGCGCCGATTTGATCGTCATCGGCGTGCTTCAACCGCTTCACCGCGCGGCTCATGTCGTCGCGGATTCGGCCGAGCGCACGCTCGAGCTCTTGCTCGTTCGGCGCCGTGATCGCCGTGGTCGTGGGGATCGCACCTGCGCGGCCGAGCACCACACCGCCACCGTGGCCGCGACCGTTCAACCGCGCACTGCGAAGCGCCGATGCGCGCCGCCGTTCGATCGCGAGCGTGATCGGTGCGCCCAACGCCGTCGCGAGCGTGACTTCGGCGACCGCGAACGGCGTGGTCTTGCGCTGCATGACGAGCACGCCGATCGTGGTGCTGCCCGAGATCAGCGGCACGCCGACGAACACCGGATAGTCTTCGTCGAGACCGGGCACGCGCTTGAAGGAAGCCTCGGTCGATTGATTGCTCGCCGAGATCGGCCGCATGCATTCAGCGACCAGACCGGTGATGCCTTCACCGACTTGCAGCGCGGTGCCGATCGCGCGATCGAACCCGTGATTGCCGCGGATCACGAGCTGCTCGTCTTCCGCGACATAGATCGATGCGATGTCGACGCCCGTGATCGCCGCGACCTGATCGCACATCGCGGTCAGCATCGTTTCGATCGGCCCGTCGTGACTCGCGAGCTCGATGAGACGCAAGATGCCATCCACACCGCGATCACCGCGGTGATGGACTTGGATGAATGGCTTGTCGTCGTCGGCGGCCACGCCTTGACATACCATCTCGCGAAGCTGAACACTTGTCCAGTGAGTTACGCGCCGCTTTGGTGCAAATCCAATTTCTCCTTCTTAGAAGGAGCGAGCCACGCGGAAGAGCTCGTCGAAGAAGCGCATCGCCTCGGTCTGCGATCGATCGCGATCACGGATCGCGATGGCGTGTACGGACTCGTTCGCGCTCATGTCAAAGCGCGCGAGCTCGGCATCCAACTGCTCTGCGGTGCGCAGATCACCGTCGCGCCGCCGAATGCGCAGCTCGCCGAATCGCCGGTGACGTTGCAAAAAGTCGGGCTCCATCACGCGGATGCCGAGATCGGTCGCGGTCCCGGTTGGGGCGCGGACACGGATCATCTCGAGCCCGCGATTCCGGTCACCGGTCGGCGCGGCCGAACGAAACGCGCGAAGCCACGCACCGCGCAGCTCGGTCTCACCGCACAACCGGCAGCGAACGAAGCGATCTCGGATCCGGCGCAGCCATCGCGCATCGTCTTACTCGCTACCGATCGTGCGGGTTGGTCAAACCTCACGCGCCTACTCACGGCCGGGCGCCGGCGTTGCGATAAAGGCGACTCGCTCGTGTCGTGGGCCGAGGTCTGTCAGCGCTCCACGGGGCTGATCGCGATCTGGCACGACATGCTCGGCGACGAACGCGAACCATCACCCCACGTGATCGACGATCTCAAGGGTGCATTCGGCGATCGCCTCTACGCGGGCCTCGCGCGCCATCGCCGCGCCGACGACATCCCACGCGAAGCTCGCACTCGCGCGCGTGCGAATGCGTTCGGCATCCCGCTCGTCGCCGCGAACGAGATCCTCTATCACTCGCGCGCGCGCCGCCCACTCCAAGACGTGCTCGCCTGCATTCGCGGTGAGGTCACGCTCGCCACTGCCGGGCGGATCATCCGCGGCAACGACGAGTTCGATCTTCGCGCACCCCACGCGTACACGCGCTTGTTTGCCGACGATCCACCGGCGATCGCGCGCTCGCTGCTAATCGCGGAGCGCATCGCGTTCAACCTCGCGGAGCTTCGCTATCGCTATCCGTCCGAACGCCTACCGGATGGCTCGACCTCCGCCGCCTATCTGCGTCGCCTCGTCGAGGAAGGTGCGCTGTGGCGCTACGGTGGCGAGATTCCCGCGAACGTTCGCACGCAGCTCGAAGCCGAGCTCGCGGTGATCGAAGAGCTCGATTATCCCGGCTACTTCCTCACGATGTACGAGATCGTGTCGTACTGCCGGCGGCGCAACATCATGTGCCAAGGCCGGGGCTCGGCGGCGAACTCCGCCGTGTGCTTCTGTCTCGGCGTCACCGCGGTCGATCCGGTGCGCATGGGTCTCCTATTCGAGCGCTTCCTCTCGCGCGAGCGTGCCGAGCCGCCGGACATCGATCTCGACATCGAGCACGAGCGCCGCGAAGAAGTGATCCAGCACGTCTACAACGTGTACGGCCGCGATCACTCGGCGATGGTGTGCAACATCATCCGCTATCGGCCGCGCTCTGCCGTGCGCGATGTCGGCAAGGTGCTCGGCATTCCCGAAACCGCGCTCGATCGCGCCGCGAAGCACCTCTCGATGTACGGGCTCGTCGAACAAGAAGCGCTCGCGCGCTCCGGTCTCGCCGAAGGTGGCCACGCGAACGCGCTCGATCATCTGTCGCGCCTCGCCGACGAGATCCTCGAGTTCCCGCGCCACCTCTCGGTCCATCCCGGCGGCTTCCTGCTCGGTCACGAGCCGGTCCACGATCTCGTGCCGATCGAAAACGCGGCGATGCCCGGCCGCACCGTCATTCAATGGGACAAGGACGACCTCGACGACCTCGCGCTATTCAAGGTCGATCTGCTCGGGCTCGGCGCGTTGCACCAGCTCCACCTCGGCCTGGACATGCTTCGCAAATCGCGCGGCCTCGATCTCACGATGGCCACGATCCCCGCCGAGGATTCCGCCACGTACGACATGATCTGCACGGCGGATACGGTCGGCACGTTCCAGATCGAATCGCGCGCGCAGATGTCGATGTTGCCGCGGCTGCGGCCGCGCACATTTTACGATCTCGTCGTCGAGGTCTCGCTCGTCCGGCCCGGCCCGATCAGTGGTGGCATGGTCCACCCCTATCTGCGCCGGCGCGCCGGCATCGAGCCCGTGATCTATCCGCACGAGTGTCTCGAGCCGGTGCTCGCGAAGACGCTCGGCGTGCCGCTGTTCCAAGAGCAAGTGATGCGGCTCGCGGTCGTGGCCGCCGACTACACGCCGGGTGAAGCCGATCAACTCCGTCGAGATATGGCGGCGTGGCGGCGCTCCGGCCGGATCGAGAAGCACAAGGAGCGCCTGATCACCGCGATGGAGCGCAAAGGCATCGCGCGGGAATTCGGTGAGCGCGTGTTCGAGCAGATCCGCGGCTTCGGCGAATACGGTTTCCCCGAGTGTGTCGTCGGGGACACGCGCGTGTTGAACGCCGATACCGGTGCATGGGTGCGCATCGATGACGTCGTCGAAGGTCGCGTACCTCTCGCGCACACGATGACCGTTAACAAGCAGCTGAAGCTCGAACGCCGTCGTGTGGTGAAAGGGATCCGCAGCGGCAAGAAGAAGGTCTTCAAACTGAAGACAGCACTTGGTCACGAGATCACGGCGACCGCAAACCACCCGTTCATGACGATCGACGGCTTTCGCAAGTTGGGTGATCTAAAGATCGGCGACTCCGTCGGTGTCGCTCGCGAGCTGCCGCTTCTCGGCACGAAGCGTTGGCCACGGCACGAGCTCGTCGCGTTAGCGGATTTGATTGCTGAGGGCAATCTCTGCCATCCAAACACGTTCTACTTCTACACGCAGGATCGAAAGCACTGCGACGAGTTCGCTCGCTCCTGCGAGTTGTTCGACAACACGATCGCAGTGATCGAGTGGCATCACGGTTGTCACAGTGTGCGTGTGAAACGCCGCGATCGTTCGCAACCGAGCGGCGCGGTCGAATGGGCGAAACGCCTAAAGATCTGGGGTTGCGACGCATTCGCGAAACGCTTGCCGGAAGAAGTCTTCGAGCTCGTCGACAACGACCTCGCATTGATCATCGCTCGTCTATGGGAGGGTGACGGGACACTAACAACCACTGGCGCCCACGCGGACTACGACACGGTTTCACATCAGCTCGCCCTCGACGTCCAGCACGTGTTGCTAAGGCTCGGAATCGTGTCGCGAATCTACAAACGCAATCGCCCGTACCGCGAGCGTCGCGTCGAGAGCTACGTGGTGACGGTGACTGGTGCCGAGAACTTTCAGCGATTTTGGATAATGGTCGGGCGCCGCTTCTTGAGCGAAGGCAAACGAGCACGTTCGAAGATGCTCGCGATCTGGAACAACGCTCGAATGTCGAAAGACGTGATTCCGGCGAGCATTCACTCGACGATTCGCAAGTATCGCGACAAGGGTGATTATTCGTGGAACGAAATCGGGCGTGCAACAGGACTTGGTATGCGCGAAATCCAGAGCACGAGCGGAGACAAACGTGGATTTCGACGATGGGTGATCGGCAAGCTGGGTGAATTCCTCGACGCACCGAAGCTGAAGCATCTGGCTAGCTCGGATTTGTATTGGGATCGGGTCGTCTCGATCGAGCCGATGGGCGAAGCCGAAACGTACGATCTGTCGATCGACGGCAATCACAACTTCCTCGCGAACGACTTTGTCGTCCACAACTCCCATGCCGCGAGCTTCGCGCTGATCGCGTACGCGACGTGCTGGATGCGCAAGCACTACTTGCCCGAGTTCACCGCCTCCTTGTTGAACGCGCAGCCGATGGGCTTTTACTCGCCCGCTACGATCGTCGGCGACGCTCGCCGCCACGGCCTCGAGATTCGACCGATCGATGTGCAGGAGAGCCAGTGGGACTGCACGCTCGAGCCCGGCGACGCACCGTTCGACTTTGCCGTGCGCATGGGCCTGCGCTGGGTCAAGGGCCTGCAACTCGCCGAAGGCCAGCGCGTCGTCGACGCTCGCACGCGCAAGTTCGATTCGATCGAAGACTTCGTGCGCCGCACGCATGTTCCCGGTCGCGTGCACGAAGCATTGGCCGAAGCCGGTGCACTCGGCGGCTTGGTGCGCGAGCGGCGCGATGCCTTGTGGCAAGTCACCGGCTGGGTGAGGCGCCAGGACGAGACAATGACGTTATCCGGCGACGTGCAGGGCGGGGCGCAGTTCACCTCGTTAACGAAGTTGGACGAGATCTTTTGGGACTACTCGGCGAGCGACCATTCGACGCGCGGTCATCCGTTACAGCCATTGCGCGGCGAGCTTCGCGCGAAGGGCTGGCCGGACGCTCGGACCGTGTCGCGCGGCCGAGATGGCCAGCGGATGGAGTACGTCGGCATCGTGATCTGCCGCCAACAGCCCGGGACCGCGGCGGGCGTGGTGTTCATGACGCTCGAGGACGAGACCGGGTTCGTGAACCTCGTCGTCTGGGCCAAGGTGTTCGCGGAATTCGCGACGATCATTAAGACCACGTCGCTCCTCGGGGTCAGCGGCCGGTTGCAGGTGCAGGAAGGCATCGTCCACCTGATTTGCGAACGAGTGTGGCATCCCGATTTGTCACGGCCCGTCGCCCCCGTGGACAGCCGAGATTTTCATTAGACTAGCCAGTGGGTGGCGACAGAGGCCGAACTACTGGCAGCGATCACGGCAACGCCGGACGATGCCACGCGCCTCGTCTATGCCGATTGGTTGCTCGCTAAGGGCGATACGCGCGGCGAGCTGATCATGCTCGATCATCGCGAGCGCACGACCGGGCTCGAGAATCCCGATCAAGTCGGCCAGTTGCTGCGACTCGCGGCCGAGCACGGGTTTCCACATCTCCCGGATCCCGATGCGGGGTTACTCGAGGTCGAGCAGGTCGGCCGCGCGAACGACAAGTGGCGCTATCACGGTCACGCGATCGAGCGGATGAACGATGGCATCGCGCTCGACGGCACGTTGAACGGCACGCTCGAGATCCGCGGTCGGTGGAGCGACCAGCAGACGAACGCACTGCTCACGATCGTGCGCAGCGTGATCGAGAACAAGGCGAATTTCGCCTCGCTGCAGTTCCCGTCACCGGACCAGCTCGCCCAACTGCCGGCGTTTCGGCTCGGGCCGCTGCCGAAATATCATTCGGCCGAGATCATGGAAGACTTCGCCGCGGATTGGCTGCTCCAGGCCCGTGATCACGCGCGCTGGTACAGGATTTACGAGCGGATGATGCGCGGGTTCTCACGAACGCAGGGCTTCAAAGCCGTAAAAGATCCAACCGAGCTGTGACCGGGCTGTCACGTTTGGCTTATATCCACGTCGCTCGTGCGTTGGTGGCTGCTGCTCCTTGTCGGTTGTGGAACGTCGCAGACGTCGCGCGACGCGTTCGTGATCAACACGATCGCCGAAGATAATTACGAGTGGTCACTGCGCGAGCCCGAGCTCGTGCGGATGAAGCTGACGAAGATGCAACGCGATCCGTTCGGCTGGTTGCGCGGCACGGCGGCGGTGTACTGGCGCGATGTCACGGATCCGGGCGTGCGACCGACGACGCAGTTCGGATCCGACGCCGCATCGCGCGTGCTGTTGTGCGGGGATCCGCATCCCGAAAATCTCGGGAGCTTCCTCGCGAGCGATGGCAGCATCTTCCTCGATTGGAGCGACTTCGATACGAGCGGCTACGGCCCGTTCGAAGGTGATCTGCGCCGGCTCGCGACCGGCTTGATGATCGCGACGCGCGATCCGGACGCCGACGTCGGGGACTTCGTGTTGGATCCCGATTTCGACGACGAGCTCGCACATCGCGTGGCCACCGGCTATGTCTCGCAGCTCGTCGATCTCTCGAACGGCATCGCGCCCGCACCCGTGACGACCGGATCGGGAAAGCTGATCGACAAGCTGATCTCGAAGGCGATCCAGAACGGCGATGCGAACAAGGAGCTGACCGACGACACGTCCGTCGATCAGAACGGCAATCGCTACTTCCAGCTCGGCGATCAGGATCCGGTCGCCGATGACGGTGTGATCGAGAGCCGCCTCGATGCGCCGACCGCGGACGAGCGAACGAACGTGGTCAACGCATTACAGCCGTACCTCGCGCGGATGAACGTCGGCACGATCGTCGATGTCGCGCGGCGGTTTGGCTCCGGCGTGTCGAGCTACGCGGCACTGCGCTACTACGTGCTGACCTCGACCGATGTGATCTTGGAGGTCAAAGAAGAGCGCGACGGCCTCGTGATCCACGGCGCACCCCAGCTCCAGGCCGCGGAATGGAATTCGCCGTCGATTCGTGCTGTCGAGGCCCAGCGCCGCTTGCAGCTCCGGCCCGATGCCGATCAGTTGCTGGCAAGCGCTGACGTCATGCCGCTGGCGTTTCGCGTCCACGATGAAACGTCGTATCAACGCGGCGTGGATTCGACCGACCTCGGCGCGTTGTATGCCGACCCGACCAAGCGCGAGCAGCTCTCCGATCTCGCCGAGGTGTTCGGCCGGATGCTCGCGCGCGCACACGGCGTTGCACTCACCGAAGATGGCGTGCCGGGCTGGACCGTGATCCTGCCGCTGCTCGGCGATGGCGCCGCGTTCGGCGACGAGGTCTCGCAGTTCGCACAAGCCGATGCCGCGCAGATCCTCGGCGATTGGCAGTCGCTGCGCGATCAGGATGTCGGCGCGATGATCGTGCCCGCGCATGGAGACACGCCGTGAAGTCGCTCGCTCTGCTGTTCGTTCCGGCGATCGCATTCGCGCAACCGGCACCGCGCGACGAACCGGCTCCCGCAGCACCGGTCCCTCCAGCGCAAGAACCGGCGGCCACACAAGTTCCAGCACCGGCACCTGCGCCGGCCACACCCGAACCTGCGCCCGTTGTCGTGACGCCATCGCCTGCCGTCGAGGAATCGCCGTCGATGCCGCGGTGGGCGGATCCCGCGCATCACAAGCTCGAAGTCGACTTCGAGATGTTCGGCACCGCCGCGTTCACGCATCCCGGAACCGGCGACAACCTGTCCGAGTTCCGGCTCGATCGCGGCGAGCTCGGGACCGTCGTCGGACTCGGTCGTTCATTCGGCGCCGAGCTCCGGCTCGAGTCCGTGCGCAGCGGCGCCGAAGGTGGCGCGCTCGGCATCGATGGCGATTCGATCGTCGTCCGGGTCAAGCGCGCGCAAGCGTTCGGCGACTTCGAGCGCGAAGGCCTCCATCTCCACGGCGCGCTCGGCGTCACGCCCGATCCGTGGATCATGGCGCTCGAGACCGACTATCCGCTTCGCCCGCTGTCGGCGACGGCAAGCGAACGCGTGCTCGGGTGGCCGACCTCGGATCTCGCGGCGCTCGGTCGAGTCGCGTATGGCCCGGTGCGGTTCTCGGTCCAGTTCGGCAACGGCGAAGGACTCGACTATCCCGAGCGCAACACCGGCAAGACCACGACCGGCGTGATCGAAGCGCTGCCACTCGATACCGCCGCCGGTCGCGTGCGCGTGATGGGTGTCGCGCGCGATGGCTCCGTCGGTCCCGCGCGTGTGCGCGATCGCCGCTTCGGTGGCGCGGCCACGTTATGGACGCCGTTGATCAGCGCCGGTGGCGAGCTCGTGAAGGCGTATGGCATCGGAGATCGCGGTGACCTCGAAGCCCTCGCGCTCGCCGGTTGGGCCGAGCTTCGCCCGCACGCATTGTTCGCGCTCGACGGTCGGTTCACCACGGTCGGCTATGCCGATGGCGGTGGTCGCGCGAGCTCGATCGGTGGCGCGGTGGCCGTCGAGCCGTGGCGCGAGAACAAGAATCGCGTCCACGGTCACTCGCGCGAGACCGATGGCGTGTTGCGCCTGTGGCTCGCACTCGATCGCACCACGACGTCCGGCGGCGCGATGCCGATCGCGGGCGCGCTCTCCGGCGACGCGACCACGCTCCTCTTGATCGTGTCGACGACGGCACCGTACACGGTGGACTGAATGCGCGCGCTTCTCCTCACGCTCGCCGCCTGTAGCAACGCCGCCGATCCGGTCACGCTCGACGCGAATCATCACGTCGATGCCGCGCTCGCCGATGCACATCCCGATGGCCCGAAGGTCTACATGGATGCGCCGCCGCCGCAGATCCGGTTGCTCGTCGTCAACGAGGTCGTCGCGTCGGGCAATCCCGATTGGGTCGAGATCGTGAACGCGACGACGTCTCCGATCGAGATGTCGGACTTCGAGATCATCGACAAGGCGGGCGACCTCGCCGACGCGTACACGTTCCCGGCGCAGACGCTCGGGCCCGGAGCGTTCACCACGATCGACTGCGATGGCACGATCGTGCCGTTCAAGCTCTCGGCCGACGAAGAGGTCTGGATCTACCGCAAGTCCGATGGCGCACTGTCCGACGGCGTCGATTGGAACGATGGCGATTCGCCGAGTGGTGGCAGCTTCGCGCGTGTCCCGGATACGTTCGCGCCGTTCGTGACGTCGATGCACCCGACGAAGGGCACGCCGAACGAGCTTTAGCAACCGGTCGACGTCTTCAACGCGTCCTGCGCCATCCACCCGAACCGCTTGCCATCGCTCGTCTTCACGTAGCCATACAAGAACCGCATCGTGCCCGCGCGTACCGTCGGTGCGCTCTCCTTCCACAACGGGATCGAGATCGACGGCAACCCGCTATTCGTCGGCACCTCGACGCGCCGGAACTTCGTCCCCGCGAGAAAATGGTCCGTGGTCGCGCCACCTAAGGCGAAGCCCGGCACGCTGAACACGAGGTTCGCGCTGCGCTTGCCATTCGCGCGCACGAGCGGCAGGTAATCGCCGGCGCGTTCGTGGGCATCCGTCGAACCCTTCACGACCTTCTTGGCGGCGAGCGCCTCGTCATCGTCGTCGCGGATCTCGTAGCAAGCCATCTCGCCCTTGCCCGGATCCTTCGCATCGACATTACCGACCTCGTCGCGAAACGACGTCTCGCCCGAGATGTGATCGACCGGATACCAGCCCGCACTGCCATTGCTCGTGGTCAAGGCGAGCGCATGCGCCTTGCCGGCGACGACCCGAATCTGCCCGTAGTTGAACGTCAGCCGCGTGCCCGACTCGGTGTGGAGCACGTTGCCGTTGCCATCTCGCACCGACGCACCCGCGACGATGCCCCACGTCTCCAGACCACCCTTGGTCTGAACCCGCGACGAGCCGTTCCGGAACCGGCAATTGAACGGGCTCGCCGTGCAGTAGTCCCCGTTCGTGCCTTTGACCAGTGCGTCCGGCGACACCGAAATCGCATCCGGGTCGACGAGGTCCGCATCGTCATCGTCACCTAGATCATCGGTGCATGCCGAAGTGAGAGCGATACAGATCAAAACACCAAACTTCATGCACCGATGAAGTGCAGCGCGTGTGCCGTCAGCTAACTACGCGACGGCTGGTACCCGCCCACGAGAAATCTCGACGCTTGCTCACGACTGTTTGCACAGCGCCGCGAGCGCCAGCATCTCCCAGACGAGATTCGCGGCGAGATGCGACGTGAGGTCCGCATGATCGAGCATCGGGCAGACCTCGACGACATCGCCACCAATCACGTTGCACCCCGCGAGGCCACGCACGACCTGCAGTGCCTCGCGTGACGTCAACCCACCCGGCACCGGCGTGCCCGTGCCCGGCGCGAACGCCGGATCGATCGCATCGACATCGAACGTCACGTACAGCGGTCGCTGCCCGATCCGCTCGCGGAGCTCCGCGGTCACGTACTTCGCACCTCGCTCGTCGATGTCATCCGCCGTGAACACCGCGTGACCCGCGCGTTCGGCGATCGCGGCATCCTGCGCCGTCCCCTTCGGCCCGCGCACGCCGATCTGGAACAAGCATCCACGCTCGACCAGACCTTCTTCGATCGCATGGCGCAGCGGCGTGCCGTGATGAAAATCATCGCCCCACACGTCGGGCCCCGAGAGATCCAAGTGCGCGTCGAAGTGCGCGATCGCGAGCGGACCGTGCTGCTTCGCGAGCGCGCGCAATACCGGCAACGTCACCGAGTGATCGCCACCGACGACGAATGGCTTCACCGATCCATACGCGGCGACCTGCCCGAAGACACTCTCTCGCATCGACGTGCGATCGAACGGCGGGAACACCACGTTGCCACCGTCGAAGCACTTCAACCGCGAGAACACGTCGATGCCGTGCACCGGATGATGGCTCTGCACGAGCGCCGACACGCGACGCACGTGATACGGCGCGAACCGCGCACCGGGTTGATACGTCGTGCCGCCGTCGTGCGGGACGCCGATCACGACCGCATCCGCGCCGTCAGAAGCCTGCGGCAGCCGGAAGAACGGAATCTGACCGTGTTGGAGATACGCGAACGCGGGTGTTTGCATCGAGGAGCCTCGTGATGATGTTGCGCGCGCGCGCCGCCATGTCTTCCGGCAGCTCGCCCGCGCGCGGCGACATCGGCGCACCGAACGTGAGCTCGACCTCGACGCGATGTTGGCCGGCGGTGCGCAGGTAGTGCGGCAAGAACGTCGCCGCGTTACACCACGCCGTCGCCGGATCTTTGTACTTCACGGCGACCGGCACGACCGGCACGCCGAGGCGTTGCGCGATCCCGAACGTCGCGCGGTGAAACGGCAGCACGCGATCGCCCGCGGTCGTCGTGCCTTCGGGAAAGTTCAACACCGGCACGCCCTGCGCGAGCAAGTTGTGGACGCGGTGGAGCACGCGCGCACGCGCCATCGGATTGTCGCGAGCGACGAACGTGACACCGAGCGCGGCACCGATCGGCCCGATGATCGGCCACGCCGAAACTTCGCCCTTCGCGATCGGCAACGCCGGGCACACCGGCACGATCGCGAGCGGATCCAAGTACGAGACGTGGTTCGCGACGATCAGCGCCGTGCCGCGCGGAATCGTCCCGTGCGTTGTCACCGTGAGGTCGTGCGCACGTCCGACCGCGCCCAACGCACCGGCGAGCCGATGGGCGGCCTCGCGCATGTCTCTGGGCGGCGCCATCCGCGCGCTACCCAGCTCGGCGAGCGCGTTGAACAGGCCACCGCCCATATGACGCAACGCAGATAGGGCCCTCATGCGGACACCTTAAAAGATCAAAACAACAGCCCCACGAACGCTGCGTTTCGTGGTCGTTACGATCCCGCAAACAACCAAGTGACGGTCGTGTCACCGTCCGGTTGCAGAAACGGACTCATCCGGTCACCCCCGTTCCGTAGCGTGGAACGTGTACCCCGTGACCGAAGAAGTGCCCGCAGTTGCACCGCAACCGCCGGCCGTGACGATCGTCGCGGCGGTGGTCGGGCAGAACACCCACGAGCTCGCGGCCGATCTACGCCGGGATTCACTGCGCGTCGAAGTCGCGAACGCGGACGTGCTTCGCGGTTCCGCTCTGCCCGCGGTCTACGTGTTCTGGTTCGATGCCGCGCTCGGTGTCGTGCTCGCCGATCGGATCTGCGAGTGGGCGGCGACCGGCGAATTGCGCGCGGGCCTGATCGGCGTGATCGAAGATGGCGGCACGAGCGAGCGCGAAGCTCTGCTCGCGGCAGGCTTCGATGATGTAGTCGCCGGCAAGCTCGGCGCTCGCGAACTATCTGCACGCGTTCGCGCGGTCCATCGCCGCATGCATTGGAATGCATCGCGCCACGGTCGCCTGCGCTTCGCCGGCTTCACGCTCGATCTGCACAACCACGCGTTGTGGATCGATGGCGCGACGATTTCTCTCACCTCGATCGAGCTGGCCGTGATGCGCGAGCTCGTGAAGGCGCGTGGCCGGCCACTGTCGCGTGCGCAGCTGCTCGATGCCGCGTGGGGCGATGCCGATCTCGAGATCAGCGAACGCGCGGTCGACAACGTGATCCTTCGCCTTCGCCGCAAGCTGCCCCGTCCCGATGCGATCGAGACGGTTCGCTCGGTCGGCTTCCGGATCGCCGGATGAGCGCGAACTGGTCGCTCGCGACGCACGTCACGCTACGTCACGGCATCACTGCGACAGTTACTCTTCGTCGTCCGCGTCGAGCTGTTTAGCGGCCGCGAGTACGGCATCGATGTGGCCCTTCACCGAAACCTTGGGCCACACGGCGGCGACCTTGCCGTCTTTGCCGATCAGCACGGTCGAGCGGATGATGCCCTTCATCTTCTTGCCGTACATGTTCTTGTCGCCCCACGCGCCGTAGGCCTCGAGCATTTTTCCGTCGGGATCCGAGAGCAACGGGAACTTCAGGCCGAACTTGTCGCGAAACTTACAGTGGCTCGCGATGGAGTCCTTGCTCACACCAACGACCGCCACACCGAGCTTCTTGAACTTCGCGAGCGAGGCTTGAAAGTCCTGCGCTTCGGTCGTGCAGCCCGGCGTGTTGTCGCGCGGATAGAAATACACGACGAGCGGCGTACCGGCGTAGTCAGCGAGTTTCACCGTTCCGCCGTCACTCGACTCGAGTGCGAACGCAGGCGCTTTCTTTCCAACTTCGAGCATGCCTCGTGATACAGGAAAATGTATGCGGATGCTTCTCGTGTTGGTCGCCGTCGTTGGCTGTCAAAAGATCGATACCGCTGATAAGTCGGCGGCGAAGGTTTCCTCGACGGAAACAGCGGCCGCAAAGCCCGGCGCGATGCCGCAAGTCACCGCGCCCGAAGTCGCCACGCAACCCACCGGTCGCGACACCACGATGACCGCGACCGCGGCCAAAGCAGGTACGTGCGCCGGTACGGACTGCAGCCCCGAAGCATGTGCAGGTGAAGAGGCCGAGAATGGCGGCAAGGTCCAATGGGCCACGTTGCCCGAGGGAACGAAGTGGACGCCGCTCCACGTCACCGGGATGAAGTGCAGCCACTGCGCGGACAAGATCGAGCACGCGCTCGCGAAGGTCGATGGCGTCAAGGGCGTGCGCATCGACCTGGATACGGCCAAGGTCTCGATCGCCGTGGCGGATGGCAAGGATGCCCGCACGATCGCGAAGCCGGTGATCGATTCGCTCGGCTATCACGTCGACTGAGTGCTACGATTTCGGGCGTGAGGTACCTCGCGCTCGTGCTCCTGCTCGGTTGTGGTGCTGGCTCGCGCGAGCCCGCCTGGCCGAAGCAACACGATCCCGAGGCGGACGGTGGCGAGAGCCTCGCGCCACACGGTGCTCGCTCGTCGTCGGTGGCCGCCGTCGCGGACGATGACGACAAACCCGCCGAAGCAGCGCCGGCGGTCGTGGTCGCGAAGCCCGCGGCAGCGACCGAAGCCACGCCCGCCGCTGTCACGCCTGCGGCTACGCCGACGGACGACACGCTTCAGGGCGAAGAAATCATCATCGAAGTCGACGACTGATCACGGCTCGATCGTGAGCTCTTTCAGGTCGTCGCCCGGCATCAGCGTGAAGTGCGTGCACGCGATCGCCTCGTGCTTGTCCGCATAGCGCTTGTTGATACAGGCGGTGTGCTTGCCGGGCTGCACGTCGTGGACCTGGATGTCCTTCGACAGATCGTGGCCGCCGTACGCACCGCCTTGCGGATGGAGCTGCTTCGCCTCCGCGCGCGTCGCCGGAGACACTTCGCCATCGATCACGAAGTAATCGATCATCTTCGCATCGGTGAGGTTCGTGTGAATCACGACGAGCGTGGCCGACGCGAGCGCGAGCTTCACCGTCGCGAGCTCGCCGGCTTCGATCGTCACCGACATCGTCTGCGTGCGACCCGCGCCGCCGGTCACGGGTTGCGCCAATTGATACGCGAGCTCCCACGTCCCCGGATGAAGCGCGGCGATCGTGAACGTGCCGTCGGGGTTCGTCTCGTAGCGAAGCTCCGGCTGATCCGGCGACTTCAGCGTGAACGCGATCGATTCCGGGCGGCCGTCGTATGTCGCCGTGCCGGTCAACGTGCCCGGTTTCGGGATCACGAGATCCTGCGTCGTACCGAGTGGCGCGATGCTCGACCACCCGTCGTGATGGAGCGCGACCACGGTCATCGGTTTTTGAGGCACGTCGAACGTCGCGGTGCCCGTGGCGTCGGTCGTGCCACCCGCAGGACCCGTGAAGATCAAGTTGTCGTTGCTGAACCGTCCGAGCGTCGCGATCACGACCGCTCCGGCGACGGGCGCACCACCATCGGTCTTCACGTGAACCGTGACCGGGTGCGTGGGACCCAGATCGATCGGCGCGGACTTCTTCGTCGTCGCCCATTGCCCACCCGTCAGACTCACGACGAGCCCATCTCCGACATTCGTGAGCTCGTAATGATCCGGCATCGTCGCGAGCGTGCCGGGATAGCGAGCCGCGCTGACGCCGGACGCGTGTTGATACGGCGACGGTTTCGCCGGTGCCGGATCCGGTGGCGGATCTGACTTCGTCGTGCACGCCACGAGCAGTGCGAGAGACATCTTCATGGCTCGAGCGTGATCTCCTTCGTTTCGTCGCCAGGCATCAGCGTCACCTGCGTGCAGCCGAAGGCGAGGTGCTCGTCTTTGTAGGTCTTGTTCAGGCAGATCGTGTGCTTGCCCGCCGCGACATCGTGAAACTGCATGTCCTTCTTCGCATCGATGCCGCCGAACAACATCCCGCCCGTCGGATGGCTCGCCTTCGCTTCATCCTTGTTCGCCGGCGCGACCGCACCATCGAACAGCCAGTACTGCACCATCGACACGTCGTCGGTCTTCGTGTGCACCACGACGAGCGTCGCCGAGGTTTGTTCGAGCTTCACGGTCGTGGTCTTGCCCGCTTCGATCGTCACGGTCTTTTGCTCGGTATGACTCGAGCCACCGGCGATTGCCTGCGCGAGCCCGTATTCGATCGTCCACGTGCCGGGCCGGAGCATCGCGATCGTGAACGTGCCATCCGCGTTCGTCTCGTAGACGATATCGAGCGGCGTCTCCGTCGACTTGAGGTGGAGCTGGAATGACTCCGCGTGGTTGTTGAACGAGGCGGTGCCGGTCAACGTCCCCATCGGATGAACCACGAGCTCGACGCTCGGATCTCCCGGCTTCACGTCGACGACATCCGACCAACCCTTCGCATGGATCGCGATCGCGGACATCGCGTCATCGGGCGCCGCGATCGATGCATCGCCTCGCGCATCCGACGTGCCGCCGGCTTCACCGGACAACGAGCCCGCGAACACGTGCAGCTTTTCCTTCGACAACAGGATCACCGCGCCCGCGACGGCGTTGCCGGCATCGTCTTTGACGTGGACCGCGATCCGTCGTGACCAACTCTCCACTTTCGGATCGTGCGTGAACAGCGTCGACTTGCCGCCCGCGCGGTTGACGAACTGCGATCCGGGTTGCGACGTCAGCTCGTAGTGATCCGGAACGATCGCGAGCGAGCCCGGCGCCCCGAACGGCGTGACTTCTGGACCCGCGCCCGGGACAGGGTTCGAATTTCCCCGCGGCAGCGACGCTGATGATCCGGATCCGGCAAGCCCGGGCAGTGGCGTCGGCGCCGACGATCCATTCGCACGATCGTGCTCCAGGTGTTGCGCCGCCGGATCGTGCTTCCAGAACAGCTTCCACGCGACCACCGCTCCGACCATCAAGACGATGGCCACTGTGACCGCACCACGCTTCATCGCCGCCAGTATACTTGCGACGGATGGGCAAGCGCGACGAGCTGACCGACACCCAGCCGGCCGGCAGCACGCTCGAGCCGACGGCAGGGCAGGCCGTGCGCGACTTCGTTCGCAAGATCCAGGCGCCGCGCATGCTCGGGCGTTATCGCCTCGACGGCGAGCTCGGGCGAGGCGGGATGGGCGCGGTGCACGCAGCGTTCGATCTCGATCTCGAGCGCAAGGTCGCGATCAAGGTGCTGCATGGCGATCCGCATCAAGCGGCACGCCTTCGCCTCATGCGCGAAGCCCGTGCGATGGCGCGGATCGATCATCCGAACGTCGTGAAGATCTTCGAGGTCGACACCCACGATGGCACCGACTTCGTCGTGATGGAGCTCGTCGACGGTGGCGCGATCACGGACTGGCTCGCCACGAAGCCGTCACGCGCGCAGATCATCGCCGCGTTCGCGGATGCCGGGCGTGGGCTCTCGGCCGCTCACGCGAAGGGCATGATCCATCGCGACTTCAAGCCACACAACGTGCTGCGTTCGCACGACGGCCGGATCAAGGTCGGCGATTTCGGCCTCGCGCGCGAAGCCGATGCGGGCGGTTCGGCGCCGGACGTCACGATCGCGGCCGGCGAGCTCAGTCCGCTCGGGAACCTGACGCAAACCGGCGCGTTCGTCGGCACGCCGGCGTATATGGCGCCGGAGCAGTGGGCGGCGGGCACGATCTCGAATGCGACGGATCAGTTCGCGTTTTGCGTCGCGTTGTGGGAAGCGCTGACCGGCGAGCGACCGTTTCGCGGCGACTCGACCGATCAATTGCGCGAGGCGATCGCGCGCGGCCCGGCGGCGCTCGATATCGCGAAGGTGCCGCATCCGTATCGTGCCGTGCTCGTGCGAGGCCTCGCCGCAGATCCCGCGAATCGGTTCGGCTCGATCGACGAGCTCGTCGCCGCGTTGACAAAGCGGCGCGTGCGCCCACTCGCCGTCGTCGGATACTTCGTGCTCGCGCTCGCGATGGGTCTGACGATCTACAACGTGCTTCACAGGCCGACGCCAACGTCGGATCCCCAGCTCCACCTTCCGAAGACGCGCGCGCAGCTCGTCGCATCGGTGAGCGAGATCGATCCGACGCACTTCGCGATCGATCGCGACGTGTTCGAGCAACTGCTCCGCGACCGTAGCGAGCTGACGGAGACCGTCCATCTCTCACCGACTGCGGATCACGTGTGGCGGCTCTATGCGGTTCGGCCGAGCGGCCTCGCGGCAAAGCTCCATCTCCAAGATTTCGACGAGATTTCATCCGTCGCCGGCATCACGCTCGCGACCGATCAAGATCTCGCGAAGCTGTTCGAAGCGCTTCACACCGCGACGACGTTCGACATCGTGGGTACGCGCAAGGGCGCACCGCTGACTCGCACGATCACGATCCGTTAGCTTCGAGCTCCGAGCGAATCTTCTGCATCACCGCGCGATCCTCTTTCGTGGGTTCCGGATACGCGAGCGGCAGAGACTTCAGCGTCTCGACGACGATGTCCGCGACCGCACACCGCATGTACGACTTGTTGTCGGCGGGAATCGAGTACCACGGCGCCCACGGCTTGCTCGTCGCGCGCAGCGCCGCTTGATACGCGTCCTGGTATTTGTCCCACTTCGCCGACTCTTCCCAATCGCCGGCGTTGAACTTCCAGTTGTCGTCCGGATCCACGATCCGATCGAGGAACCGCTTGTGCTGTTCCTTGCGCGAGACGTTCAAGAAGAACTTCAGGACCACGCATCCGTTCCGCGCCCAGTGCTTCTCCGCTTCGTTGATCGAATCGAAGCGCTGCTCCCACAGATCGTCGAGATCGCGCGGCACGCTCGGCAACCGCTGCGCATCGAGGTACTGCGGGTTCACGCGCACCATCAATACTTCTTCGTAGTGCGAGCGATTGAAGATGCCGATCATTCCGCGCGCCGGCATGTGCCGTTGGATCCGCCACATGAAGTCGTGCGCGAGATCTTCGTGCGACGGCGATTTGAACGCGGTGACGAGGCAGCCCTGCGGGTTCACGCCGCTCATCACCGCCTTGATCGTGCCGTCCTTGCCGGCGGCATCCATTGCCTGGAACACCAGCAATAACGAGTAACGAGCATCGGCATAAAACCGACTCTGCAGCTTCGCCAACTTCTCCACACGTTCGTGGAGGTGATCCTGATTGTCCTTTTTATGACTGTGCTTTTCGGACGGTTCGGTCTCGGCCTTGTGGATCTTCCAAGACCCGTCGAACGGCACGAGCCAAGGGGATTCCACAGGATCGAACAGGATCGGCTTCGCCATGGCCAAGTCACGATAGCCCAACGCTTTGTGACGATTTGGATAGACCAGAACAAAGTTTAGTGACGTTGTCGTAATCCGGACGTGACGTTGTATAGAGGTCGGATGGCGACGACGTCCGTGGAAACCCCGACCCCTTTGCATCCTCATTTTGCGGAGGACGACAAGCTCGGGCCGCTCGGTGCGAAGACGTCGGTGCTCGAGAACGAGCAGGAGCTCCGGCGCGCGCTCGTCGCCGAGTTCTCGGCCACGGCGGATGCCGCACGCGAAGCCGCGGGCAAGGTCGATTCGAACCTCAACACGGCCGTCCACGACTATCGCAAGGCGCTGCGTCGCGCCCGTGCGGTGTTGTCGTTGGTCGAGCGTGCGCTGCCGAAGAGCGAGCGCCGTGCCGTGAAGCGCGCGTTGCAGGAAGCGCGTCGCGCCGTTGGTGATGCGCGCGATCACGCGGTCGCGCCGGACGTGCTCGCGAACCTCCAGCTCGATGAAGTCGCGCGCGAGGCGGCGAACGCCGTGATCGCGAACGCGAAGGCGGCGATGCCCGCGCAGGCCGAGCTGAAGCAGCTCCTCGCCGAAGGTGCCGCTCGTGCGGCCGCGCAGGTCGAAGCGCTCGAGGCGGCGCTGCCCACCGAAATCTCGTTCGACGATGCCGCGAAGGGCATCCGCGATGTCTACGACCAAGCGGTCAGCGCGCGCAAAGCCGCCAAGCGCAGCAAGCGCTCGTTCCACACGTGGCGTCGCCGCGCGAAGGAGCTGACGTATCAGCTAGACGTGGTGGCGAAGTTCGCCGCGGGCCACGTTGCCGAGCTCGCGCACGAGATCGAAGGCGTGACCGATACGGCGAGCCCGGCGGTCGACCTGATCATGGTGCGGGACTTCATCCGCACGTATGGCCAGGGCATCTCGCCGGAAGCGTTCGACAAGCTGGTCAGCGCGATCGAGGCCCAGCTCGACGACCTGATGCGCGATTCGCGCAGCGCGGGCAAGGCCGTGTTCGGAAAGTCTGCGAAAAAGTTCGGTCGCCGGCTCACGAAAGCCGTCCATAAAGATCTGGAACCGCCGCAGGCGTCAGATCTCGTTAAGGACTGACATTTTTTGCTATACGGGGCCATGTCCAAGGTCCTGATCATCGGCGCCGGCGGTGTCGGCGGTGTCGTCGCTCATAAAGCAGCCATGGAGAAGACCGTCTTCTCCGACGTCCTGCTCGCGAGCCGCACGAAGTCGAAGTGCGATGCGATCGCCGCGGAGATCGAGGCGATGCACGGCCGGAAGATCCGGACGGCGGCGATCGATGCGGATGACGTGCCGGCGCTGTCGCGACTGTTGAAGGAAGAGAAACCGGCCGTCGTCATCAACGTGGCGCTGCCGTATCAAGACCTCCACATCATGGACGCGTGCCTCGAGGCGGGCGTCGATTACTTGGACACCGCGAACTACGAGCCGCTCGATGTCGCGAAGTTCGAATACAGCTGGCAGTGGGCGTATCAAGAGCGGTTCCAGAAGGCGGGCCGGATGGCGCTGCTCGGCTCGGGCTTCGATCCGGGCGTGACGAACGTGTTCTGCGCGTACGTCCAGAAGCACCTGCTCGACGAGATTCACTACGTCGACATCTTGGATTGCAACGCGGGCTCGCACGGCAAGGCGTTCGCGACGAACTTCAATCCCGAGATCAACATCCGCGAGATCACGGCGCGTGGTCGCTACTGGGAAAACGGCGAGTGGCGCGAGACCGATCCACTCTCGGTGTCGCGGATCTTCGACTACCCGGGCGTCGGCGAGAAGAAGAGCTTCCTGCTCTATCACGAGGAGCTCGAGTCGCTCGCGAAGAACCTGAAGGGCCTGAAGCGCATCCGGTTCTGGATGACGTTCGGCGAGAGCTACCTCAAGCACCTCGAGGTGATGCAGAACATCGGCATCACGCGGATCGATCCGGTCGAGTTCCAGGGCCAGAAGATCGTGCCGATCCAGTTCCTGCGCGCGCTGCTGCCGGATCCGGCGTCGCTCGCGCAGAACTACTCGGGCAAGACGTCGATCGGCTGCCTCTGCGAAGGCGTGAAGAACGGCCAGAAGAAGCGCTACTTCATCTACAACATCTGCGATCACGCGGAGACCTACAAAGAGGTTCGCGCGCAGGCGATCAGCTACACGACGGGCGTGCCCGCGGTGACCGGCGCCGTGATGATGGTGACCGGCAAGTGGAAGGGGCAGGGCGTGTTCAACATGGAGCAGATGGATCCCGATCCGTTCCTCGCGGATGTCGGCAAGCGCGGCCTTCCGTGGCACGTGGAAGAACGATGAGTAAGGGAGCCGCACTCGGCGAGGAGATGGCTCGCCGCATCGATGTCTCGACGGTGGAGACGCCGTGCTACATCACCGATCTGGGTGCGCTCGAGGCGAATCTGAAGATTCTCCGCGGCGTCATGGATCGCGCGGGCTGCACGATCCTGCTCGCGCTGAAGGGCTTCGCGCAGTGGTCGACGTTTCCGCTCGTGAAGCGGTACCTCGCCGGTGCCACGTCGTCGTCGGTCGCGGAAGCGCGGCTCGCACGCGAAGAGCTCGGCGGTGAGGTGCACGCGTACGCGCCGGCGTACTCCGATGGCGAGATGGCCGAGCTCGTCACGCTCGCCGATCACATCGTCCTGAACTCGCCGGCGCAGTGGCGCAAGCATCGCGCGGTGATCCAGCGGGCGGGGCGCTCGGCGGGATTGCGCGTCAATCACGAGCATCAAGAGGTCGAGGTCGCGCTTTACGATCCGGCCGGTGCGTGCTCGCGGTTGGGCACCACGCGCGCGAATTTGAAAGCCGAAGATCTCGACGGTCTCGACGGTCTGCACTTCCACACGTTGTGTCAGACGAACAGCGATGCGCTCGAGCGAGCGGTCGCGGCGTTCGAGCAGAAGTTCGGCGAATTCATCCCGCGCATGAAGTGGGTGAACTTCGGCGGTGGTCATCACATCACGCGGCCGGACTACGACATCGAGCGGCTCGTCCGCGTGATCACCGCGTTCAAGAAGAAGTGGAACGTGCCGGTCTATCTCGAGCCCGGTGAAGCGGTCGCGCTCGGCGCCGGCGTGCTCGTCGCGCAGGTGATGGATACGTTCGTGAACGGCATGCCGATCGCGATCCTCGATACGTCGGCAACGGCGCACATGCCGGACGTGTTGGAGATGCCGTATCGGCCGATCATCGTCGGTACCGACGAGCCGGGGAAGAAGGCGCACACGTATCGGCTCGGCGGCATGACCTGCCTCGCGGGCGACGTGATCGGTGACTACTCGTTCGATCAGCCGCTGCAGATCGGCGATCGGCTCGTGTTCTTGGATATGGCGCACTACACGATGGTGAAGACCACCACGTTCAACGGCGTGCGGTTGCCGTCGATCGCGACGCACGATCAGGGGACGATCACGGTCCACAAGCGGTTCGGCTATCGCGACTATCGGGATCGGTTGTCGTGAGCGCCGACGACGTTCACTGGTGGTCGATCGGCGGCGCCACGCTCGACGCGGTCGTGGCGGCGGTTGGCTCTCACCGCCACCCGATCCGCGAGACCGGCATGATCTACGAAGGGGCGGGCGCGTTCGAATACGAAGGTCGGATCATTCTGCTGCTGAATGGCGACCTCGACGCCAAGATCGAGCCTCGCCTGCGCAAGGCGTTTCGCGACGTCATCGCGTTGTCCCACGAGGAAGACGCCTCGCGCTTCGCGACGGCCGCGTACTCGGTGAGCGTCGACGATGGCGAGGACCTCGCGATCACCGGCGACGTGCCGGCGAATGCGCGCGCGGTGATCGACGACGATGCGATCGCGCGCGAGGATGTCCCGCTCGAGCTCGCGCACCAGATCGCGAAGTTCGGCCCGCTCGAGGATTCGTTCGATGACGTGCTCGTGACCCTGTTGCTCGATCACGCGTGGCAGCCATCGTCCGATCCGGTCGATCCGCCGGCGATCGTGATCGACGCGAACGGCGAGGTCACGACCGACGAGGATTGGCCGAGCCGCGACGTCGTCGCCTGCACGCCCGATCAACTCGTGGTGCTGTTCGATGGCAGTCACCTCGCATACACGATCGATCTTCGCGTGTGGCCGCCGGTCGCCGCGCCGCTCGTGTCGCGCGAGGTCGAGACCGCGTGCGCGCGCTACTTCGCGATCGACGAGGATCTGAATTCGGTGTTCGCGCCGGTTGCCACACCGGATGCCTGGTTCGGCTTGCCGTTCTCGAACATCGGCCGGCTATGCGATGTCGGCGATGCGACGATCGCGATTCCCGCCGCCAAGCTCGGCAACGGCGATCGCCGACCCGTGCTGCTTCGCAACGGCACCATCACGTCGCTCGACGTGCCGCCGTTCGAGAAGGACACGCCGTGGGAAGAGCCGCTCGCGTTTCGCTTCGGTGATGGCTCGTATCTCGTCGCGATGGCAGGCCAGCTCTATCGGATCCTCGACGGCGTGACCACGGAGCTCGGCGCGATGAAGATCAACGCGATCAACTCGGTCGCGCCGGCGGACGACGGCTCGCTGTACATCGCCGACGACGCCTACAAGCTGTGGCAGCTGTGGCCCGATGGCCGGCGCGTCGATCTCGGCCGCGAGGACGTCTACCAGCTCGCGCGTGGTCCCGAAGGCACGCTGCTTTGCTTCGGCGTCGGCTGCGACATCGTGTGGCCGAATGGCGATGTCGTCGAGCTATTCGGCGAGGACGAGTTCCCGATCGAAGGCAGCATCTGCCACGGCTACTACGACGCCCGCCGGAGTTGCATCGTCGCGGTTGCGGATGCCTTCGCCTCGTTGCCGTGGGCGGCGGTCAGCGCAAGGCGCGTACGATCGTCGTGAAAATCTGAGGCCGCCGGACGTATTCCGCGCACTTACAGCCGGCATCGCGTTCGCAAAGTGGGCGGGCATATGCGCGTTGTCCTCTTCGCTTTGCTCGTTGGCTGCTCGACTGAAAATCCGGCGCCACCCGTCCCCGATGATCTGCAGATGAACGATCTCGCGATCCTCTATCCGCTGCCGAAGACGCAGACCGAGGTGGACGCGATGCTGAAGGCCGATGCGCTCGTCGGCGAGAGCACGTTCCAAGGCGACACGATCGGGATCAGCTACGACAACCTGCGCGCGACCGCGGTCCGGATCGATCCGTGTTTCGGCAGCGCGTGCGAGCCACAGCTACGAATCGTGATGCAGCCGGTGGCGATGGGGAACGCGCAGGATGCCGCGGTTCACCTGACCTACGGCTTGTCCCGCGATCAGCTCGCGAGCCTGTTGAACGACATCGTGACCGCGCGCGGTGACACCGGTGATCTCGGGCCGCTCGCGCCGCATCCGTCGTTGGTCGCGCAAGGCCTGAGCGGCGCGTTCGCGACCTCGCTGAAGCAGATCCTCCCGAAGTACGCCGGCAACCTCGAGCGGATGACTCAGTTCTCGCTCGAGCTGACCGGCGGGCTCGGCAACAACGACGAAGCGTGGGAGCTCGATTCGTACACGGTTGCCGGTGGTGTCGCGACCGAGCACGTGATTCCAGCGCTCGAGAGTGAAGGCGTGACGCGGATGACGATCAGCGCGGCGACCGATCCGCTCGTCTCGAATGGTTCGCCGGCGAGCACGTCGGCGGATGCGTTCGACAAGCTCGCGAATTCGACGGGCGCTACGCACGATCAGATCCAAGCGGCGTTCACGGCCGCGTTGCACGTCGAGAATCCGAAGCTCGAGAACGCCGACACGATCGACTGCGCGAGCTGCCATCTCGCGGGTCCCGCGATCGAGCTCGTCGGCATGCCGATGGGCCTGACGGGGGATGCGTTCGTGCCGTCGTCGTCGATTCCGCCGGCGGATCTCGTGCGCACGACGCCGCTGCAAGACTCCGGCGTGTTGAACATCCACGCGTTTAGCTATCGCCAGAACGAGCCGATGATCAATCAGCGCGTCCTCAACGACACCGCCGCGAGCCTCGCCTACCTAACGGAGTAGGACGAGCTCTTCCGCGGTGGTCGGATGCATCGCGAACGTGCGATCGAAGTCCGCCTTCGTCGCGCCCATCGTGATCGCGATCGCCGCGGCCTGGATGATCTCCGGCGAGTCCATGCCGACCATGTGAAGGCCGAGCACGCGATCGCTACCGCGCTCCACGATCATCTTGATCAGCACGTGCTCCTCGCGGCCGCTCAGCGAGTACTTCATCGGCCGGAACCGCGCGCGGAAGATCTGGATGTCGCGACCGCCGGCGATCGCGCCGGGCTCGGTCAGGCCGACCGTGGCCGCCGGCGGTTGCGAGAACACCGCCGTCGGAATGTGCTCGTGATGGATCGGCGTGGGGCGATTGCCGAAGACCGTATCCGCGACCGCGTGGCCCTCGCGAATCGCGACCGGCGTGAGCGCGACGCGGCACGTGACATCGCCGACCGCATAGATGTGCGGGACGTTCGTGCGAGACCACTCGTCGACGACGATGCCGCCACGCACGTCGATGTGCACACCGGCCTGCTCGAGCCCGAGGTTTTGCGAGCACGGGGCACGGCCGATCGCGGCCATCGCGACGTCGTACTCGAGCCCCTCGACGCCATCGGCCTCGACCACGTCGATCCCGTGAGCGCGCAGCCCGCGCTCGACCTCGGTCGAGATATCCGGATCGAAGCTGCGCAAGATCCCACCGCGGTGGACGAGCGTCACCTTCGAGCCGAACCCGGCAAAGATGTGCGCGAACTCGATCCCGATGTAGCCCGCGCCCATGATCGCGATCCGGCGCGGCAACTCCGGAAGGTGGAACGCGTCGTCCGAGGTGATCCACTTGCCGCTGTGCGGGATTCGGGGCGTTCCGCCTGTCGCGACGATGATGTTCGCCGCGGTGATCCGCTCGCCGTTGACCTCGAGCGTGTGGGCGTCGACCAGCTTCGCGCGGCCATCGATGATCCGCGCGCCGGCTCCCAGTAGGCGATCGCTGTAGGCCTTCGACAGCCGTGCGATTTCCTTGTCCTTCTGCGCGATGAACTGCTGCCAGTTAAACGTGCCGTCTGGAATGGTCCAACCTTGACCGCGTGCGTCGTCGAGCGTCCGGCTGATCTCGCTCGCGTAGACCATCAGCTTTTTCGGCACGCAGCCGCGCACGACGCACGTCCCGCCCCACTTGCTGTGTTCGGCGATCGCGACGCGTGCGCCGTACTGTGCCGCGACGCGAGCCGCGCGGACTCCGCCCGAACCTCCACCGATCACGAAGAGATCGACGTCGTAGCTACTCATTCACCGCGCAGTCTACGTCACACCGGACAGCGGGGCTCAGAACTCGAATTCAATAATCAGTAGACATGCCCGTTCGGGTTGGTACCCTCGGGGCCACTAGATGGGGGCATCTATGCGCTTTTCGTTGGTCTTGCTTTGCGGAGCTCTTGCTCTGACCGGTTGTAAAAAGGACGACGCCGCTTCCGGCGACGACACGGCACCGGATGCGGCCGGATCCGGATCCGGTTCTGGCTCCGATATGGGCCAGGATCCGAACGCGGCGTTCTACGTCCGCAGCACCGACATGACGCTGCAGCCCGGTGACGAAGTCACCAAGTGCTTCTACTTCCACACGTCGAACACGACGATGAAGCCGATCTCGAAGTGGGTCGCGCACATGTCGCCGGGTTCGCACCACATGATCATGTACTTCCCGCAAAACGGTCAGAACGCGGGCGCCGATGGAACGATCGACGAGGCGTGCAACAACAACATTCCGATCTGGATCTTCGCGTCGCAGCAGCAAGATCTGACGCTGCAATTCCCGACGGACGATGGCAACGGTCAGCCGCTCGCGCAGGAGGTTCCGGCGAACCAGGCCGCGTACTTCCAGATGCACTACATCAACACGACGGATCAGCCGATGACGGTGCACGTCGAGCTCAATGCGTACGCGACCACGGCCACCACGTACACGAAGACGTCTCCGTTCGTGACGTATCAGTTCAACATCAGCATCCCGCCGGACGCCGTCGGCACCACGGTCACGCAGTCGTGTACGCCGCCGGCCGGCGTGAAGTTCTGGGAGATGTCGACGCACGCCCACAAGCAAGCGGTACACACCGAAGTGTTCGATGGTTCGACGTCGCTGTTCGCGAGCGACGATTGGGAACATCCGGGCGACAAGGAGTGGAACGCGAATCCGTTCTACACGTTCAGTGGAAAGCTGACCTGGACCTGCATCTATAACAACAACGATCCCAACGATCCGAATCACACGACAACGGTCTCGCAAGGCCAGAGCGCGGCGACCCAAGAGATGTGCATGGCGACGGCGTATACGTTCCCGTCACCGAAGACCAGCGCGTGCGTGTGCCAGGGAGCGTCCTGCACGAACATCACGCTGTAGTCAGGTTTCAGATCCTGCAGGCCGGAAGCCTACTTCCGGCTTTTTTTCGTTTCGGCGCAACCGGCGGACGCGGGTGCCGATACCGGCGGGATGAGGATGCTCTCTCTCGCCTTCTTGGCGCTCGCGAGTTGTACCGAACACAATCCTGCGTCGTGCTGCACGTCTCCGTTGCAGTGCGCGAACCTCGGCTTGAACGAGATGTACGCCTGCGATGGCCTCGCGGTATGCAGTGCCGATGGCACGTGCGTGCCGCCCGAGTGCGAGACGTCCGCGGATTGTCACGACGCCGACAAGCCGCTCTGCGAGAACCAGGTCTGCGTCGCGACCTGCACCGATGATTCGCAATGCAGCGCTGCCACGCCGCACTGCAGCTCGACGGGGACGTGTGTCGAATGCACCGAGTCCGGTCAATGTCCGTCCGGTGATCCGGTCTGCGATCAGTCGACGAATACCTGCGTGATGGCTCCGCCGGAGTGCGTGCCGGAGCTGATCTTCGTCCGCGGCAATCCGGCGTTCGGCCTGCTCCAAGGCCAGCTGTTTTACATGTCGCCGACCGATCTGGTCGAGCACGCGATCTTCACGGACACCACGCAGAGCGAGGGCGCCTATTCGCGTTCGAAGCTCGCATGGATCGAATCGGATCAGAAGCTCTGGGTCGGCGATGCCGACGGGACGAATCCGGTCATGATCGACGACGTATCCGCCAACTCGACGTTCACGGCGATCAGCAACGTGCGGTGGTCGCCCGACGGAACGCATCTCGCGTATCAGATCTTTCCGGTCGGCCATGGCGAGCAGTCGCACATCTGGGTCTCCGACCTGAACACGAGCCCGGTCAACATCACGAGCAACGCGCAAGCCGATTCGCCGGAATGGTCCCCCGACGGAACCAAGATCGCGTTCGAGTCGAATCGCGCGGGTAACTACGACATCTTCACGATGCACGCGGATGGCACGAATCAGACGAACCTGACGGCGAGCGGCCCGCTGTCGACACGCGACCAGGAGTTTCCGCTGTGGTCGCCGGATGGCAACACGTTGCTCTACGAAGGCCCGATCAACGGGACGACCTCGTTCGGGATCTGGACGATCAACGCAGACGGCTCGATGCCGGCAGCGATTACCTCTCCGCTATCCGGACAGTCCGATACCGCGCCGCGGTGGATCACGAACGATCAGGTTGTCTACGGTCATAGCGCTGGCGGCAACGACCAGCTCTATCTGAGCAGCACGACGGGAACGAATCAGCACGGACTGTCGGCGTCGGCGTCCGGTCAGGAGACGTCGATGCCATCGCCCGACGGCAAGTACATCGTCTGGTCGGAGAACGACTCGGGCCAGAACACGCAGCTGTGGTTCACGCGCCTCGACACGGTGTCGCCGACGCGGATCACGAACTCGATCGGCCTGAACAACACCGCACTCGGCTGGCGAGCGTGCCCGTATCCGTGATTAGCCGAGCTTCACGGGCGTGACCGTGCCGGCGAGATGCGCTGGCTCCGCCCAGTGGCGATGATTCAACACGCCGCCATCGCGCCGCGCCTGATCGACCTTGTCGAGATCGAGATCGGCGATCAGGATCTGCGGCGCGTTCAACGTGCCGAGCGCGACCACACCGTCATCGGGGAAGCCGTGATCGCTCGGCGCGAACACGCCCGCGCACCCGATGTTGGAATCGACCGCGATCGACCACGCGGCCTCGCCGACGGTGGGCACCTGGATCGCGTAGCACTGGTTTTCGAGTGCACGCGCGGCCGAGGCGACCCGGACGCGGTGATAGCCGGCGAGCGAATCCGTGCAACTCGGAAACGCGAGCACGTTCGCGCCGGCTTCGACGAGGCGGCGCGCGATCAGCGGGAACTCGGAGTCGTAACAGATCGCGACGCCGAGCTTTAACGACCCGTGCTCGATCACGGCCTGCGCCGAGCCACCGGCGATGCCCCACTTCTCGCGCTCGAACCGGGTCATCACGAGCTTCTCGACGAGGACTTCGGTGCCCGACGGACCGACGACCCGCAGGCGATTGCGATACACGCCATCGACGTATTCGGGGAACGAACCGCCGACGATCAGGATCTCGTTCACGCGCGCCGCTTCGACGATCGCGGCGCGATAGGGCTCCAGCAACGGCTGCAAGCCTGCGAGTTGCGCGGGCAGGGTGGCCTGCTGTGCCGGGTGGAGCAGCGACGTGAGCTCCATCGACGCGTATTCGGGCATCACGAGGAGTCCAGCGCCACCACGCGCCGCTTCGGCGGCACCGGCCGCGAGCTTGGTTTTCCAGGCATCGAACGATTCGAGCTTCTCGATCGGATACTGCCAACCGGCGACGCGGATCACGCGAGCTCCTTCGTCCAGAACATCATCTGCTTCGCCGATTCGGTTGGCTCGTCGAGGTCCTGCCAGCTGAACGTGGTCACGAGGTCTGGTCTACGGACAAAACCGTGCTTCGTCCACAACGGATCGAGTGGACGGTAGTTGGCGGGGCGACGCGGATGATCGGCGGAGCGGACGACGGCGCAAAACGCAGCTGTGGTGAAGCCCTGGGCTCGTGCGGCGGCTTCGCGCTCGACGAAGAATGCGTTGCCGAGGCCGCGGCCGCGATAGGCGGGATCCAACACCGACTCGCCGAAGTAGAACACTCGATCCGGATCGTAGCCGGCGGCGATCATGGCCGGCGCGACGTCATCGCCGTGCAGTCGCAGCGGCATCGCGGTCGACGCACCGACGACGCGGTCGCCATCGCGCGCGAGGATCACGACCGACTGCGGCGAGTCCGCGTAGTGCTGGAGGTACTCGCGCTCGTAGGCTTCGGAGCCGACGTAGAGATACGGGAACTCGCGAAATACCGTGATCCGAAGCTGCGCGAGCGCCGGCAGATACGTCTCGATCGCCGCGCCCGAGATCCGTTCGACAATCACTTCGCGCCGACCTGCTTCAACCAATCTTCGAGGTTGTAGTAGTTCGTGACGCGCGTGATCTTGCCACCGCGCACGTCGAAGAACGCGCCACCCGGCAACGTGTAGCGCTGACCCGTGGCGGGCGGCAGGCCTTCATCGGTCTTCAGGTATTCACCATCGACGACATATTCCGCGCCGACCCGACCCGACGGGCCTTGCATCAGCACGATGTCGCGCAGCTGTTCGCGATAGCTGGTGTTCATCCGATCGAGGAATTTGCGAAACGTGGCGCGGCCGACTTCGCGCGCACCTTGGTTGAGATCGTGGACGACGTCGTCGGAGAGGAACGCGACCATCGCATCCCAATCGCCTCGGTTGAACGCCGCGTAGTACTGCTGGACGAGATCGGTGTCGCTCACACCGCGAGCATATCAGTGCCCGCTCGCGGCGAAGTCGGCGCCTTCCTTCTTACCGGCTTCACCGCTGCGCATGAGCATCACCCGCAGGATCACCGGCGCGATGCACTCGTTGAATCCGACAACACCGAGCAGGATCACCGCGGCGCCGTTGCCGAACGAGCTGGCGAAGTTCGTGCGCAACACGTTCGCGAGCGCGAGCGCGAGGCCGGCTTGCGGGACGAGGCCGAACCACGCGTACTTGCGCACGACCGGCTCGGCATCCGTGATCGTGCACGCGAACTTCGCGCCGACGAAGAAGCTCGCCGCCCGCGTGAGCGCGATGATCGCGACCGGCAGGAGATAGGTCCATAGCTTGTAGATATCGAGGTGCGATCCGGCGAGCGCGAAGAACACGAGGAACACCGGGAGCTGCGCGGTCTCGAACTTGTGGAGCAGCTGGGTGGCATCGGCCTTCGAGAAGTTGCGCAGGAAGATGCCGGCCGAGAGCAGGACGATCAGCACGTCGAGGTGAACCTTCGGCGCGATTTCGGCGACGACGACGCACACCATCAACGCGAACAGCACCGCACCGGAGGCGACGTGGCGGAGATAGCGCCCGATCACCATGCCGATCAGGATGCCGAACGCGACCGAGCCGAGCAGCTCCCACGCGACCTCGAGCGTGGTGCCGAGGATATCGACGCTGCCGCCGATCACGGCACTCGCGACCGCGAGCACGGCCGAGAAGATCGTGATCACGGTCAAGTCTGCGACGACGACGGACGCGAGCAGCGTGCGCGACAGCGGCCCTTCCGCGCGGAGCTCCGACAGCATCGCCATCACGACCGCGGGCGACTGCGCCGACAACGCCACGCCGATCGCGAGGCAGACCACGAGCGACGGGACGAAGTCGAGCTTGCCGAAGATGTCGGGCAGGATCGGTCGCATCAGGAACAGCGCACCGCCGATCGTGAACATCGAGCCGATCACGGCGAAGATCGTGATCCCGCGCAGCGTCTTCGCGACCGGCTTGATCGTCTTTAGTTGGAGCTCGGCACCGGCTTGGAGTGCGAGGATCGCGGTCGCCGTATCGCTGACGATCTTCAGCGTCTCGGTCATCGAATGGTCGACGAAGCCGAGCACGAACTCGCCCGCGATCACGCCGGAGATCAAGTAGCCGGTCAGCTTGGGCAAGCCGAAGCGATTGACGATCTTCGCCGTGAAGTACGCCGATAGCAGCAGGAATCCGAACGCGAGCTCGGTGCCGGCGAGCGACGTGTCCGACGTGAAGCTACGCGCGGCTTGCATCATGCCGCCGATCGCGAGCAGGAGCAGGAACGGGATCACGCGTTCTCCTCTTCCGGCGGAGCGGGCAACGGCTGTCGGTCATCTGCGACGACGATCACCGCATCCTTCGTTCGCGCGACGAGCAGCTCGGCTACGATCGCGCCGCCGATCACCGCCGTGATCATCCACTGCAGCGATTGCGTGGCGATCGAATCACCCGCGGCTTCGACGGATAACACCAACGCGATCGACAGACCCGACAGCGGCGTCACGAGCGAACGCTCGGCCGCGAACGAGGTCGGTAGATAGCCGCCGACCGCGGTCTTCGACGCGATCACGCCGACCCACTTGCCGATCACGCGCCCCGCGGCGAACAACGGCACGAGTGCCCAGCCGCGCCAGTCCGTGATCGTCCACAGCGCGCCCGCGACCATCAGGAACAGCAGGTGGACCGGACGCTCGAGGTGATTGAGGATCCGGAACACGTTGTCGCGCTGCTCGTTCGGGAAGTTCGTGACGAGCACGCCCGCGACGAAACAGATCACGATCGGCGACAGGTGCAGATAGCCCGCGAGCCCGGCCGCGAACGCGATCCCGCCGAGCACGACCGCCAAGAACTCCGCGTTCGAGACCGGGACGCGGATCATCGCGAAGATCAAGACGCCGATCGCCACACCGAGCCCGAGCGAGACGAACACCCATGCGGTATCGGGGAGGACCCACGTGCTGCCGGTGTCTTCGCGGAAGTACGCCGTGATGAACAACAGGCCGACCACGCCGACGAGCTCGTCGAGCTGGCCGAGCAAGACGTCGACGCCGCGGCCTTCGTGCCACACGCGATTCGCGAAGCCGCGGAACTTGCGCGGTGCGGTCATCGCGGCGCAGGTGCCGAGGATGATCATGTTGCGCCAGGTCGCCGGATCGTCGAGCGCCATCCCGAACGACACCATCGCGATGCCCGAGCCCGCGGCGACCAGGCCGAAGGGACCGAGCGCCTCGACGAGGATCAGGTATGCGGTGCCTTTCGGAACGCGATCGAGCACGCGGATATCGAGCTGCGCGCCGATGATGAAGCCGAGCCAGCCCAACCCGAAATGGAGTACGGGCCGCAACCTCGAGATCACCTCCAGATTCAGGATCCCGACGGATGGCAAGCTCGCGATCGCTCCGAGCAACACGAACGGAAATCCTGCGGTGATGACGCCGCTGATCCCGAGCCGCTCTTGAAACCGGACGACCCGGCGATTGCCGCCGAGATAGGCGAGCACCATCAACGCGACGAGCCCGCCGATGACCTTGATCGCGTACAGCGACGACGACGCGGTCTTGTTTTCCGCATGCTCGCCCTCGTGCGCGACGACCTGTTGCGTGCCGCGATTCGTGCCCGGCACCGGATGATCGATGCCGGGGATCGCGACCGCGGAACCGCTGCCGGTGGGCTGCGCGAACGCGAGGACGGGGATCAGGATCAGGAACGCGACAACAAGCTTCAAGGCTCTCCGAGCAACCGATCAGCCGCCTTCGCGAAGTTGGGATCGCCGGAGCAAGACTTCATGATCTGCGCGTTTCCGATCGTCTGCGCAGCCGTTTGAAGATCTTGCTCGTGCGGTTCGAGCGCGGCTTTCAGCTTCTGGATCTTATCGTGGCCGGCATGCAACGTCTTCGCGTTCGCCGCGATCACGTCCTGATTCGCATCGGCGACGCTATTCAGTGACTGTGTCGCAGCCGCACAGTCCTTGGCCTCGGTCACCGCCTTCGCGATCGCCTGATACATCTCGACGGACTTCTGCGCGAGCCGCCCCGGATCATCCTCGAGGGCAGGTGGCGCCGCGTCGACGGGCGTGGCCGGCGGCGGCACCTGCGTGGGTCCTGTCGGCGCTGGCGTCGAACCACCACCACAGGCGATCAACAACGAAACGAGAAGCGTTCGCACGCGCACATCATGACATCACAGCGAGCATGTTTCATCGGCGGTCAGGGTCTGCGCGGGCAGCGTGACGCCGAATGGAATGATGTAGAAGCTCATGTCGCTGATCACGACGATATCGTCTCGACCATCGCCGTTGATGTCGCCGACAAGCAGGTCTTCGACCGTGAAGTCCTGCGCCGGTGAAAGTGCTTCGAGATTGTCGGTACCAATCTTTCGGGCATAGCCGAGCTCGAAGCTCGACGAGCTCGCGCGGGTCGTGATGTCGAAAAACAGGTCGGGGTCGGTATCGGCGTCGAATTGACCGGCGACGATTCGATCGGGCAGACCGACAGCGGGCATCCGCGCACGTTCGATCGTGCCGCCCTGCGGACCGATCACGGCTTCGACGAGCACGACACCGCTCGCATCGACCGTTGTTCCGACGATCCGTGGCTCGGTGCCACCCGTGAAACCCACACCCGCGCCCCGCGTCAGCAAGACATCCGTGTCCCTGCACCCGGTCGCGTTACAGCCGATGAGATGCGTTGCGGTCGACGCTGACGTCGTGCCCGTGACGGGCGCAGTGACGAATTGCCCGAGCAGCGACGCATTGCCATCCTGCAGCACGGTCACGCATCCCGCATTTTCGAATCGCGCGAACGTCGTATCGGTGAGCATGAAGTCAACCGCATTGCCACCACGCGCATCGATCGCGTGAACATACTTTCCAAGGTTGAGCAGCACCTTTGCCGGACTGCTCCCACAGGTTGGGACGAAGATCGCGTCGTTGCAGTTCGTCACCAGCGTCGCACCGCAACCCGTCGGCGTATTCGTCGGCTGCGTTCCACCGAACAACACGACCAGATCGCCGGCGCTCGATACCGCATAGACATCCGGCGGCCCATTCGAATTCGGCACGGCGTACACGCCGATCACGTGCTGCCCCGGCGGGCTGCCGAGCAAAGCCGCTTGCGTGCCGTTCGCGGTGAGCGATGGTTTCGCGTTGACGACCGAAATATCCCAGAGATGTGCTTGATCGGATGAATCGACGCAGATCAACTGCTTGCCGCGAAGCGCACATGCTCGTTTGGCCGTCGTCGACAGCGTGATGCCCGGGGGCACCGCGAGTGTAGAAAACGGCGGCGATGCGAGCGTGGTGTACATCGGAGGCTCCTCGACGGCCCACGCCACCCGCAGTTGCACCGCGTATCCACCGAGCGTTGTCGGCGGTGTGGGATGCACGGTGACCTGACCTTGCGCGTTTGCACAGCTGGGAAGCGTTGGCTCCCATTCGCCATCACTGGTCGACGTGGTGCTCGAGGTATCTGCCGCGATCGAACCTGCGGCTCCATAGACCGTCCACAACACCGGGCGTCCGTCGGTGATCGGCCGGCTCGTCTGATCGGTGAGCGTGAGCTGGAGACCGTTTGAAGCCGTCGGATCGTCAGGCCCGTGGACCGACACCGTGGCTGCCGTCAATGTCGTGATTTCCACCGAATCGCTGCCGACGACCTCTCCATGCTCGACGCAACCGGCGCTGACGAGCCCGTTCGAATCGTAGCCACGCGCGACGATGATCTTCGTCCCGAGTCGCGAAATCCCGTCGAGCGTGGCCGTGCCGGACTCGATTTCGGCTTCGCTCGTCGCGATGCCCTGGAGACCCGCGTCATCTAGCCTCGCGAACTCGATATCGGAACAGTGAACCGTCGTCGATTCGTAGACCGTGACGGTCGTCTTCGTCACCACGATCCCGGCCGGATGCGTGACGGTGACCGACAGCGTCGGATCGCTACTACACGCAGCGATCAGCACGAACACGCACAACCTCATCGATCGGATCGTATCACCCGGCATTTTCTCGTATCCTTGTCGACGTGACATTCGATCGGCGGACGCTGATCCAAACGGGACTCGCGATGACCGCGACCCGCGGCAGGACCGCCCCGCGTTCGTACAATCTGCAGGTGGTAGGCCAGCCGCAGGTCGTCGCGCTCGGTGCGCGAACGATCACGGTCGGCGCACATGCGAGCTGTGACTTGATCCTCGCCGACGCGCAGGTATCGAGAAAGCATGCCGAGCTGACGATCACGCCCGAGGGCATTCGCGTGAAAGACCTCGGCTCGACGAACGGGACCTGGTTCCAAGGCACACGTGTCGGCGAGGTGGTGGTACCTGCAGGTGCCACGATCCAGTTCGGATCGACACCTGTACGGATCACCGGCACGGACACCCCGAGCCTGCCGCCGAGCGATCGCGATCACTTCGGCAAGATGGCCGGCAAGTCGATCGCGATGCGAGAGCTGTTCGCGGTGCTCGAGATGGCGTCGCCTACAGATGCCACCGTCCTCGTCGAAGGCGAGTCCGGTACCGGCAAGGAGCTTGCAGCCCAAGCGATTCACGATGCCTCGCCGCGCGCGGCCCAACCGTTTGTCGTCGTCGACTGCTCGGCGATCAGCGAACAGTTGATCGACTCTCATCTGTTCGGTCACGTGAAGGGCGCGTTCACGGGCGCGGATCGCGATCGCAAGGGCGCGTTCGTCGAAGCGAGTGGCGGCACGTTGTTCCTCGACGAATTGGGCGAGCTCCCGCTGCAAGTGCAAGCGCGCCTCTTGCGCGTGCTCGAAGCCCAGACCGTGCAACCCGTCGGTGCGGATCGACCGGTGAAGATCGACACGCGAGTCGTCGCGGCCACGCACCGCGATCTGCAGCGCATGGTCGCCGCGAAAGAGTTCCGCTTCGATCTGTTCTATCGGCTCGCCGTGGTTCACGTCGCGTTGCCGCCGCTGCGCGATCGGTTGGAAGACCTGCCGCACTTGGTCGCCACGTTCTATGACCGAAAGGGCCTCGCACCGGGTCCGATCGACGGAGACAACTTGGACAAGCTCCGTCGCTACGCGTGGCCGGGCAACGTGCGCGAGCTTCGCAACGTGCTCGAGCGTGCGTGGGCGTTGGCCGGCCCGGCGACGAAGTTTCGCGAGCTGCGCCTGTGGCTCGATACGAGCGCACAACAACCGCAATCGGCGGAAGTGATCGACACGTCGCTGCCGTTCAAAGAGGCGAAGGAGCGCTGGAACGATCAGTTCGAGCGTCGCTACGTGTCGATGGTGTGGACCGCCGCTGGTAACAACGTCACGCGCGCCGCCGAGCATGCGGGACTGTCGCGCCGCCACTTTCGCGAATTGCTCTACAAGCACGGCTTCGTCGAGCGTCCTGCGACCGAGGATGCCGATTGACGACATCGTTCGGTAACTACGAAATCCTGTACGAGCTGAAGAGCGGTGGCATGGGCGCCGTGTTGCTCGGGCGCAAGCGCGGTCCCGGTGCGTACGAACAGCTCGTCGCGATCAAGACGATCCGGCCCGAGTTCGCGCAAGCACCGGCGGTTCGCGCGATGTTCCTCGACGAGGCCGCGATCCTCGCGCGGCTGAATCATCCCGGTATCGCGACCGTGCACGACTTCGGCGAAGAGGGCGGCACGTTGTACATGGTGATGGAGTACGTGCAGGGCCTCCCGCTGCGCGACGTCGCGACCCATCGCATGCCACCGCTGATCGTCGCGCGTGCGATCGCGGAGGCCGCGCGCGGCCTTCATGCGGCACACGAGGCGCGCGATCCGAGCGGTCAGCTGATGGGCCTCGTCCATCGCGACATCAGCCCCGATAACTTGATGCTCGGCTACGACGGCCACATCAAGGTGATCGACTTCGGCATCGCGCTCGTGAAGAACCGGCAGGCGCCCGTGACGGAGTTCGGCACGGTGAAGGGCAAGCCGCCGTACATGTCGCCGGAGCAGGTCCAGAACGAGCCGATGGATCGCCGGAGCGACGTGTGGGCACTCGGCGTGGTCGCGTGGGAGCTGCTGACGGGGCAGGGCTTGTTCGATGGCGATTCGATCTACGCGATCGCGATGGCGGTGCACGGTCAGGAACTGCATCCACCGTCGACGACCGGCGTGAAGCTTCCGAGCGGGTTGGACGCGGTCGTGATGGGTGCGCTGACGCGCGATCTCGACCAGCGCACGCAAACCGCGGCCGTGTTGGCCGAGCAGCTCGAGCAAGTCGTGCAAGCGGCCGGCGGCGAGACGCTCGCGGCCTGGGCGGATCGCGAGCTCGATCACGAGCGCACGCAACATCGCGCGTGGCTCGCGAGCGTCGTCGTCGACAAGAAGCCGTTGCCACGCGCGGTCTCGCGGCCGACGGATCAGCCGACGCAAGTCGGACCGGTCGCCGCGCCGGCACCGCAGACGACGCACGAAGAGCCGGTGTTACCGCAACCGACGTCGTTCGGTGGCGAGGACCAACCGGTCGTCGCGAAGAAGAACCGGATGTGGCTCGTGCTCCTGCTCGCGTTGCTCGTCGCGGGTGGAGCCGTGTATCTCGCGACGGCGAAGCACGAACCGGCACCGAAGCCGCCCGTTCAGGATGCGCGCGCGATTGCGTCGGCCGATGCGCCGATCATCGTCGAGCCGAGCCCACTCGATGCCGCGTTAGCAGAACCCGATGCCGCGATCGTGATCGCGCCGATCGATGCGGGTGGTCACACGGTCGTGCGGCATCACGATGCGGGTGTCGTGAAGGCGAAGCCGGATGCCGCCGAGCAACTCGCGGCGCCGCCCACCGGCACCGGCACGGTCACGATCAAATTTCACGGCGAGACGTTTTCGAACGTGACGCTCGATGGCGATCAGCTCGTGCCACCCGTCTACAACAAGAAGCTCTCAGCCGGTAAGCACACGATCAAATTCTTCCATCCGAAATCCGGCGAGCTCCTCGACACGCAGGTCATCGAGATTCACGACGGCGAGCACGTCAACGTGACCCAACACTGACGCGATCGTCGGTCGTCGTGAACTTGCCCTTCGGATCGCGCGTGACGGTGCCCATCGCGATGTCCGGGTCGTGTGTGAAGAACAGTTTCCCACCGCGCGCGACCAGGTCGGTCAGGAGCGCGGTCTTCTCGTCGATCAACAGCTCGGGATAGCGGTCGTAGCCCATCGTGATCGGTGCGTGGACCCACGGCTTGCCCGGGATCAGGTCGGCCGCGAATACGACCGGTCCGTCCTCGGTAGAAATCTCGGCCAGGAGCAGGCCGGGCGTGTGGCCCTCGCTGCGGTGGAACCGGTAGCCCTCGCCGAGCGTGACCGATGTCTCGCCGGCGACCAGCTCGACGCGATCCTGTAACAGGTCGGTTAACCCCGGGATGAACGAGGCGCGATCGCGGGGATGCGGGTGTAACGCTCGGTCCCAGGCCTCTTTACCGACGACAAACGTGGCATTTGGAAACGCGAGCCGCGGCGGTCCGCCGTCGTACACGGTCAGCGCGCCGCCCGCGTGATCGAAGTGCAGGTGCGATAACACGACCACCGAAATCATGTCAGGCGTGACCCCGACCTCGCTCAGAGACGCGATCAAGCGGTGGTGACTCTCGACCACACCGAAACGCTCGCGCATTTGAGGGTCGAAGAACGCACCGATGCCGGTCTCGAACAGGATGTACCGAGCGCCGTCGCGCACCAGGAGACAGCGACACGCGAGCGGGATCCGGTTGCGATCGTCCGGTGGGATCCAGCGTTCCCACATCGCCTTCGGGGCGTTGCCGAACATCGCGCCTCCGTCGAGTCGCTGACTATTGCCGTGGACCGAGAAGAGCTCGCGCATGTAAATTATTTACATGAGGACCTTGGTGCTGGTGTGCCTCGCGGCCACCGCAACTGCATGTGCACATCACGATGACGGTCATGGCGATGATTCACTCGCCACGTTGTCGATCAATCCACCTACGAGCGACTTGACGGTGCTGAACACGACACCGGCGACCGAAGACTTCACGGCGACGCTGACGTTCCCCGATGGCTCGACCGAAGACGTCACCTCGACCTCGCAGTTCTCCGTCACCGTCGGCTACGGCGACTTCCTCGCGCAGACGCTGACCGCGCGTGGTGCCGGCAAGATGACGGTGCTCGGCGTCTATAAAGACAAGCAAGCGAGCGCGGAGGTCGTCGTGCACGCGCAAGGCACGCGCGTCGATCCGTCGCTGCCCGCGAACACGCCCGACTTGTTCACGGGCGCGGAGACCATCGCCACGGCGCCGGCGATCGTCTATCCGGCGGAGAACGTCGTGATGCCGCGCAACCTCGGCGACTTCGAGATCCATTGGACGGACGCGAGCCCGAACGACATCTGGGAAATCTCGTTGCACACCGATCTATCGGACATGCGCGTGTACGTGCCGGGCAAGAACGGCCTCGCATCGATCGGTCCGTCGGCGAGCTATCAAGCATTCCTCTCGACGGAGTGGGCGGCCGCGGTCGGCAGTGAAGCCACGGTCACGTATCAAGTGCGTGGCGTGCAATCGGCGAATCCGGGTGCGGGCGTCGGTGCCGCACCGCCGCGGCTCGTGAAGCTGACGAACGAAGAGATGAACGGCGGCATCTATTACTGGGCGAGCGCCGGCGACGACGCGAACTCGCCGGAAGGCATCTGGCGTCACGACATGGCGAAGCCGGGTGAGCCGGCGGAGCAGTTCGAGACGCTCGTGCAAACCACGAGTGCGGACTATCCGAACGGTCGCTGCATCGCGTGTCACACGCTGTCGCGCGATGGCGCGCACATGGTCGTGACCTGGGATGGTGGCGATGGCGCGTCGAGCACGGTCGATGTCGGAACGAAGACGGTGTCGGCCTCGGGCGCGGACGCGTGGAACTTCTCGACGTTCACGCCGGACGGCAACACGCTCCTGACCGTTCACGACGGCGTGTTGGTCGTGCGCGACTACGCGTCGCTGGCGGTGTTGGCGAGCCCCACGTTCGGCGGCATGGTCTCGCATCCCGACCTCTCGCCCGACGGCACGCAGCTCGTGTACGTGCGCCGGCCGACCACGGATCCGGTGCAGAGCGATTGGTCGTTCACCGCCGGTCAGATCTGGACGCGCTCGTTCGATGCGAGCACGAACACGTTCGGCCCCGAGACGATGTTGGTCTCGGATTCGTCGAACAACTACTACCCGTCGTACTCGCCGGATGGAAAGTGGGTGCTGTTCAACAAGGCCAGTGCGGATTCGTACAACGATGTCGATGCCACGGTGTATGTGGTGAAGGCGGATGGCACGGCGGCGCCGATCCAACTCGCGCAGCTCAACACCGGCGCGTCGCTCACGAATTCGTGGGCGCGATGGGCGCCGTTCCAGCAGACGGTCGGCACCGAATCGATCTACTGGATCACGGTGTCGAGCCAGCGCAACTTCGGCGTGCGGATCGATCAAGCGGCGCGCGTGGCCGCGATGCAGGGCAAGCGTCCGCAGATCTGGATGGCGGCGTTCGTGCCGTCGGTGGCGGACGTCAACATGGATCCGACCCAGCCGAGCTTCCGCCTGCCGTTCCAGAACATCACGACGAACAATCACATCGCGCAGTGGACCGAGCGCGTTGTCGTCACGCAGTAGTTAGCGTGCAACGGTCGCGCTGCCATCGATCTTGTCGGGCGGCGCGATCGTGAGCTCGTAGACGGCGATGCCGGTGCCGGCGACGGCGACGGTTCCCGCGATCGCCCACACCCACCACTTGCGGTACCACGGCGTCGGCGGTTCGTAGCGCAGCGGGAGCTCGCGCGGATGTTGCGCATCCGCCCACGAGAACACCTCGTTGTCGTGAGCATCGTACGCGCGGAGATAGAGCTCGAGCGAGACGGGCTTGTCCGCGTGGATCGCCGGCAGCACGATCGTCTTGTCCTTCGTCAGCGTCAGGTCCGCCGCGTGCCACGCATCGCCGTGCTCGCGCACGAACAGCGTCGCGTGATCGAGGAACTTCTTGCGATCTGAGACCACCTCGATATCGATCGGCAACGGATCGCCGACCTTCTGCCCGCGCTGCCAGTTGACGTCGACCGACGGCGCCGGCTGCGGAGCCTTGCGAACTTCTTCGAACACGAGCGTCGCTTTCGGCGAGAGCCGGTACGACAACACGTGACCCGGATCGAGCGCGAGCATCATGTCGAACGCGGTCTTCGCGCCCGGATCGTCATCGCCGTACGCGAGGCCGATCCCACGCTCTTCCCACAGGCGAATGTTCGACGCGTAGTCGAGCGGGCCGGCTTTCTCGGCGGCATCGACGGCGGCCTTGATCGCATCGACATCTTGCGACGCGATCGCCTGCGCGCCCGAATCGAGTTGCTTCGGTGCATCGCCGGCGGACGCGCACGTCTTGCCATTCCAGTACGTATTCGCCGCGCACGCCGGACGAAGCGCGACCGTGTGACCGTGCGGTGTGGCGGACGAACATGCGGCCAGCAGCACGACCGGCAAGATCCTCATCAGCAACAACGGTAGCCGATCTGGAAGATCGATCAGCCGGCTAAAGGCGTGATAGTCGCCACTGCAACCTCGCGTAAGCACGGCACTCACCTGTGGCACACCGAGTGCTTTTGCCCCGCGCATCTTATGAAGAGCTTGCTCCTTGGCTTATCCATTTTGGGTGTTGGTTGCGCGGCGTCCGACACGGCCGATGAATGTCAGCCGGGCGATATCGACTGCGCGGGTCCGTCGAGCGGTGGCGGTAAGGCCGACGGCTTCGACTACAAGAACGATCCGGTGCGGATGTCGCAGCATCTGACGTACAAGCTGAGCGATCTGCCGAAGAAGGGCTGGCGCGATCAGCCGGTGTGGAAGTCCGAGTATCCGGAAGCCGTCGGCAAGGCGGCCGCGGTGTGGGCCGACACGTATTGGCCGACCTCGGAAGGCTCGCACAACAATCGGTGGCAAGGCGCGACCGTGAAGTCGCCGCTCGAGAAGTACGACGCCGCGTTCAACAACGCCGCCGGTTGCGACACGTATCCCGACAGCTTCTACGGCACCGGCGCGAAGGCCGCGTGGGACAAGTACTACACGTGCGCGGGCCCGGCCGCGAAGTGGCAAGTCCAGACGTTCCAGGGCGGCGGCAACATGCACGACGGCAAGGACAACGACGGCGACGGCAAGACCGATGACTACGGCACCGATGGTTCGGTCGACGGCGTGCAAGGTTGGTGGGGCACGTGTCACGCGTGGACGCCGGCATCGCAGCTCGTCCCCGAGCCGCAGCACGCGGTCACGTTGAACGGCCAGAAGTTCGAGGTCGGTGACATCAAGGCGCTCGCGCAGAACGCGTTCGATCAGACGAGCGCGGTGATGCTCGGCGGCCGCTGCAACTCGCAAGAGATTTCGCACGACGTCCACGGTTCGGCGAACGATGACTGCGCCGACGTCAACCCGGGCGCGCTGCACGTGATCATGACGAACTTCCTCGGCCTGACGACGCTGCCGCTGATCGAAGACCGCACCGCGAACTACGAGGTGTGGAACCAGCCGGTCGTCGGTTACGAAGTGACGAAGCAAGCGAAGATTTCGGCGTCGGCCGCGAACAAGCTCGTCGGCAACACCGGCACGAAGTGGACGTACAACGACAAGGCGAAGACCTTGTACGAAGTGAAGATGACGGTCAGCTACGTCGTCGAGGGTTCGCCGTCGACCACGCCGATCGGCTACAAGGACAACGTCTCGACGGACGACTACCACTACATCCTCGAGCTCGACGGCAACGGCAAGATCATCGGCGGCCGGTTCTGCACGGACACCGAAGACACGCACATCGACTTCCTGTGGTCGCCGACCGGTTCGTGGAACCCGTCGAACCCGTACGTCAAGTCGGCAAACGTGAAGCAGCTGCTGAAGGCTTCGGTTCAGCCGGAGTAGTCAGTCGTTCGGACACGGATCCGTCGCCGGCGAATCCCAGGTGTACGCGACGGAGCGCAGGATATCGACGTGCTTCAGGATCGCGTCGTCGGTCTCGCCCGTTCGCGAGCCGTACGGATACGCGAAGACGGTGACGGGATAGCCATCGTTACGGAGATCGGTGATCGATGGCTCGACCTCTTCGGTCATGTACGCGTCGAGGCCGCGTTGCTCGACGTAGACCGGACCGCGCTGGTGCTTCACGGTGTGCGCTTCGATGTCGTGACCATCGGCGGCGAGCTGCTGGAGCATCATCTTGTAGGCGTCGCTGAACTGCGGATAGAACGCGATGAAGAACGTGATCCGCGCGTTGTACTTCGTGAACCGATCGCGGCCCTCGGTCCACGATTCCACGTACGCGTCGTCGAACGAGTAGGCGAGGCCACCACCGGCGGGGCGAATCCCCGCGGCCATGTCGGCATACGTCACGAACGCGAGGCCGCGCTGTTGGGCACCCGCGAGCACGTGCTCGACGACATCCCACTGCACGGTGTCGCCGGGATTGTGGTTGTACAGCTCGAGCACCTCGCCGCGATCGCGCGCGCGGTCGAGGCCGGTATCGATCGAGGCGTTGTCGATCCGCGCGTACGTATCGATGTCGATCGCGCAGTGAACCTTGCGGTTGTCCCAGTTGTAAAACGCCGAGTCCGCACTGCCGACGTCGTAGTGGCACGCTGCCACCAGAAGGAGTGCTAGGGTCGCCGCGTGCGAGCGCTGCTGTTGTTGATGCTGTGTGGAACAGCCGCCGCGGATCCCATCGTATTGAAGCGAGGCGAGATCGATGCCGCGCTCACGATCGAGAGCAACCTCGCGCCGAGCGGTGGCGTGACCAAGCCGCTCTCGTTCGCACCCGATGTCTGGTACGGCGTCACCGACGAGCTGACTCTCGGAATCATCCACAGCGATGCCAGCCTAGACCACATCGAGCCCGGCGCCAGCCTCTGCGTGCGCACGGATGACTTCATTTGTACGGAGGCGTATCGCGGGTCGGGGCTAGATGCGCTCTACCAAGTGCTGCATGGGGAAATTTCCCTCGCCGCACGTGCGCGCTTCCTGATCCGCGATGTCGATCCGTGGAAGCCGGCGCTCACGTTGGGCGCGCTCGCGCGGTGGCAACGCGGGCGCTACGAGATCACGGCGGATCCGTATCTCCAACTCGGGTTGACGAATCGCTCGCTCGGAAATCGCGCGGAGCTGTGGTTGCCGGTCGTCCTGTCGATCGCGCCGTGGTGCGGGTGGTGGCTCGATCTCCACACGGGTTGGAATAGCGATTGGGCGATCATCACCGAGGATGGCTGGCACGTGCCCGTCGGCTTCGGGACGCGTGCGGACGTCACAAAAACCGTGCGACTAGGCGCGATGTTCGGGTTCACTAGCTTGTTGGGGCCGCAGAACAACCCCAAGCAACGCGTCTTGTTCCTATCGGTCGAGTGGCATGACTAAGAAGACCTTCAGCGCAGACGACCTGAACGGCATGTTCGGCCAGTTCGAGGACATGTTCGGCCAGTTCTTCGGCGCGAAGCAGTCGGCGAAGCGCGGTCGCGATATCCAGGTCGATCTCGCGATCACGCTCGAAGAAGCCGATGCCGGCACCAAGCGCGACATCCAGTATCGCCGCACGCGGCTGACGGGAGCGACGCAGGCAACCGTGGCGGTGAAGGTTCCGCCCGGGATCGAGGATCGCCAGATCCTGCGGATCGCGAATCACGGCGACGAGAAGGCCGATGGCGAGCCCGGTCATCTCTACGTGCTCGTCACGATCAAGCCGCGCGACGGCATCACGCGCGATGGTAACGACTTGAAGGTGAGCGCGGAGGTCCGCCGTAAAGGCGGTCCGGTGACCGTGCCGTGCGTTCACGGTGATCGCGTGGTCGACGTGCCGAGCGGCATGAAGACCGGCGATACGGTCGTCGTGCCGGGCTGCGGGATGCAGATCTTCGGTAAGCCCGCGCAACCGATGCCGGGGTACGAACGGCTTGCGGATCCGTATCGCGAAGCGCCGCAGATCGCGGGACGAGGCAACTTGATCGTGACCGTGCGCGTGACCGGTTGGATGCAGTCGCTGTTTCGCTAGTCGGTTCTATCGACAGGAGCCGCGACCGGTGACCGTGCGGCCGTCGTCGAGGACGAGGCCCAGGCAGGTCGCCGCCGTCGCGTGCGAGAGCTGATCGAGCGGCAGCATCTCGTCGACGGTCATCCGATCACCGACGTACTCACATGGCTGGCACAAGAGCGACATCTGGACGCGGAGCTCGTCGTCGATCAGCTTCACGTCGCGGCCGTTCGTTTGCGCCATGTCGACATGACGGCGAGCGAGCTCGATGATTTTGGTCGAGGTCTTGCCCGTGGGCTTACACGAGCAATCGCGCGGTGGTGGGTTGCACGCGATCAACGCGAGCAGCAGGAGCTTCATACCGCTGCAGCGGTGAGCGGCGCCTGCTCGCGCGTTTGCAGGAACCGCAGTTGCGGGAAGTCGGTCTTCGCGCGGTTCAGCTGCCAATCGTTGCGCGCGAGGAACACGGTGGCGCCGCTGTGATCCTCGGCGATGTTGTCGCGGTTCTGATCGGCGAAGCGCTTGATCAGCTTCGGGTCGTCGGCGTCGACCCAGCGCGCGACCTCGAACGACGTGGCTTCGAAGTGGCAGGGCAGGTCGTACTCGCTGCGGATCCGATCGGCGAGGACGTCGAACTGCAGCGAGCCGACGACACCGACGATGAAGTCCGACCCGAGGAACAGCTTGAACACCTGCGCGGCGCCTTCTTCGGCGATCTGTTCGAGCGCGCGCCCGAGGTGCTTGGCCTTCATCGGATCGTCGGCGCGAACGCGGCGCAAGAACTCCGGCGCGAAGCTCGGGATGCCCGTGAAGTGGAGGCCTTCACCTTCGGTCAACGCATCGCCGATTCGCAACGTGCCGTGATTCGGGATGCCGATGATGTCGCCGGCCCACGCCTCTTCGGCGAGCTCGCGCTCGTTCGCTTGGAACAGCATCGCGTTGTGGACGCCAAGCGCCTTGCCGGTGCGCGGGACCGTGAGCCGCATGCCGCGCGTGAAGTGGCCGCTTGCGAGCCGCACGAACGCGATCCGATCGCGATGCTTCGGATCCATGTTCGCTTGGATCTTGAACACGAACCCCGAGACCGCCTTCTCCGACGGATCGACCGTGCGTTCGCGCGCCGGCTGCATGCGCGGTGGCGGTGCCAACTGTGCGACGCCGGCGAGCAGCTCGCGCACGCCGAAGTTGTTCACGGCCGAGCCGAAGAACACCGGCGTCATGTGGCCTTCGCGATAGGCCTCGAGATCGAATTTCGGGCACAGCTCGCGCACCATCGCGACGTCCTCGCGGAGCTTCGCGACTTGCGATTCGGGCAGCAGTTGATCGAGCTGCGGATCGTCCAACCCGGACAGCGTGATGCCTTCCTGCATGTACTCGCCCTTGCTGCGCTCCATCAGGATCAGCTGATCGCGGAACAAGTCGTAGCAGCCGCGGAACTCGCGACCCGAGCCGATCGGCCAGCTCGCCGGCGTGACCTCGAGTTGCAGATCGTTCGCGATCTCGTCGAGCAGCTCGAACGGATCGCGGCCTTCGCGATCCATCTTGTTGATGAACGTCGCGATCGGCACGTTGCGAATGCGGCAGACCTCGAACAGCTTGCGGGTCTGCGTTTCGATGCCCTTCGCGGCGTCGAGCACCATCACGGCCGAGTCGACCGCGGTCAGCGTGCGATACGTGTCCTCCGAGAAATCCTCGTGGCCCGGCGTATCGAGCAGGTTGAACGTGCAGTCCCGGTAGTCGAACGTCATCACGGACGTGGTCACCGAGATGCCGCGCTCGCGCTCGACCTTCATCCAGTCCGACCGTGCACGCCGGCGATCGCCGCGGGCCTTGACGGCGCCGGCCAGCTGGATCGCGCCGCCGAACAACAGGAGCTTCTCGGTGAGCGTGGTCTTGCCGGCGTCGGGGTGCGCGATGATCGCGAACGTACGGCGTTTCGCGATAGGCGCTGGGAGGTCGGCGTCGGCCATGGCGCCGGAATCTACGGGATGGGCGCGGCCCGAGCAAGACTAGCAACTCGAGTAGCCACCTGACGCGCATCACATGGTGGGTCGTTGAAAGGCGATTTCGAGGGCGAAAATCGTCGTCGGTACTGTACCTTGCTGCCCCATGCTCAAAGTCGCCGTTCCCGCGTTGTTGCTCGTCTCGGGTGTTGCAGTGGCGAGGCCGCATGTCGACACGAACGGCAACCTGATCCGCGATGCGCAGAGCTGCGGCACGCATCAGGTCTCGCGCACGCCGCAGGGGACCGAGCCGTTGCTCCCACCGGCACCGCCGACCTCGCCCGTGATCATCTTCCTCAACACGAAGGGCGGCACGTACAACATCACCGACAGCGCGCCGACGAGCTCGAAGACGAACTCCGCGAATACCGACACCGCCGGCGATAGTCGCCAGCACTTGAACGCGGTGATTCCGGCGATCGACTCGCAGTTCGACTGGCCGTACATCCTTCAATGCGTGAAGACGGCGTACAAGCCGTACAACGTCACGATCACGGAGACCGAGCCCACGTCGGGTGATTACGTCGAAGCCGCGATCGGTGGCGACGGCACCGCGACCGGTTGGGATTCGAGCCAGGGCATCCTCGGTGTGGCCGGCACGGATACGTTCTGTTCGTTGTATCCGCGCGGCATCGCGTTCGTGATGTCGACGAACCACATCGGCATCACGAAGCAGAACGACGAGCTGTGCGCCACCATCGTTCACGAGGTCGGTCACGTGCTCTCGCTCGAACACGAGATCGAGAGCAAGGACGAGATGTCCTACGTGCCGTTCGCGACGGCGGGCAGCAAGGCGTTCCAGGATCTGAATAGCCACTGCGGTACGGACGCACAGACCCAGAACAACTGCTCGTGCACCACCACGGGCTCGGGGCAGGTCACGGACTCCGCGCTGCGCCTGAAGCAGAACGTGGGCCTGCGCCCGACGGAGACGGTGCCGCCCACGCTCGACGTCACGTCGCCGAGCGACAACAACACGGTGCCGCCGAACTTCAGCGTCGTTGCGAATGCGACCGATGACACGGCGATGGATCAGGTCGCCGCGCTCGTCGGCACCACGATCATGGCCAGCTCGAGCTCGCCGATGGGGAGCACGTACACGATTCCATTCACGAACGTCCCGGAGGGTACCTACACGCTCGAAGTCCAAGCGATCGATCTCTCCGGCAACATGACGAAGAAGGACATCCCGATCACGGTCGCGTTGCTCCAGACCGGCGACACCTGCGCGATGAACGAGGATTGCCACGGTGGGATCTGCGCGACGAACGCGGACATGTCGCAGTTCTGCTCGCAAGACTGCGCCAACGGCATGGCGTGTCCGGACAACTTCACGTGTTCGGCGATCAGCGATTCGCAATCGATCTGCATCCCGAGCAGCGGCGGTGGTTGCAATGTCGGTGGCGGTGATCGCGGTGCGCTCGCCGTGTTCGTCGGTGGTGCGCTCGCGCTCTTGCTGCGCCGCCGCCGGCGCTAGCGCGGGAACAGCTCGTCTTCGAGCAGCGCGCGTGGATTGCGCAGCGGGTGATCGTGTTGATGATCGGTGCAGATCGTCTTCACGTTCGTCGCCTTTGCACAGCGCGGTTGCGCGCCGATGAAACGCGTCGACGCTTGCCCGCCGCAGTATTCGGGATCGTCGGTGGCGTTGCGTTGGCCGATCGCGTGACCGCTGGCGTCGAAGTAGCGCGTCTCCCAGCGATAGATGTCGCCTTCGAACCGAAAGTACGAGCCGTCGCAGAGTGTGCCGGTGTCGGCGAGCTCGCAGCTTACAGTCGTGGTGTCCGAGTGCAGCGCGCGATCGAACTGGTCGAGGTTGTGCGCGAGCGTGAGGCAGCCACCCGCGGGGCACTCGAGCTCGACCATGCACACGCACGACTGCGTCGCGTTGCACACGAGCGTCTCGCCGGGCTTGTCGCCGGGCGTCGCGGTCATGCCCTTCGCGACCATCTCCGCGACGAGCTCCTTCGCGCCGGCGCCATTCGGTGACGTGAGGATCGGAGCGCGCGGCGGGAAGTCGACGCCGGGCGATTCAGCGGGCGCGGCAGGTGCGGGCGGTTGACCGCACGCGACGAGCAAGATGGCGAGCCAACGCATCATTGGATCGCCAAGTTGCCGTCGAGCATCGAGCGCGGATCCTGCTGCGGTTCGTGGGGCTTGCCATTGCTGCAGAGCTGCTTGACGTTCGTCGGCTTCGCGCAGCGCGGTTGCGCGCCCATGAATCGAACGCGCGCCTTGCCACCGCAGTACGGAAAGTAATCGTCGGCGTTGTCGACCTTGCCGATCATCACGCCGTTGGCGTCGAAGTAGTGGCGCTCGATGCGATGGATGTCGCCTTCGAATCGAAAGAACGCGTCGCCGCAGATCTCGCCGGTCTCGGCGATATCGCAGTCGACGGTGCGATCGTCGCTGGGATGATTCAGCGCCTTGTCGAACACGGCGAGGTTTTGCTTGAGGGTCGGGCAGCCGCCTTTGCATCTCAGCTCCGCCATGCACGCGCATGCTTCGCCCTTGCAGACGAGCGTCTCGCTCGAATTCTTCGTCGGCGTTGCGGTGTAACCCTTCGCGACGAGCTCGGCGATCAGTTGCTTCGTCGTCGCGTTTTGCGGAGACGTCGTGAGCTCCGGGATGACGTCTTCTTTGTCAGCGACGGTCGCATCGACGGCTGCATCCACCGGTGGCGGTGAAGCCAAGGGCGCCGCAGGTGCCGGTGTCGTCGGCGCAGGGGCCGGCACGGCTTCGGTTCCACAAGCGGCGAGCAGGACCAGAAACCAGCGCATTTTCACGTAACGCACCGGCCGTAGGACTTATGCCTTCACGTAGTACAGGTAGCCGATCGCCTGATTATTGTTGATGCCCGTGAAGTGGAACGTGACGATTCCGCCGGCGACCGTGAACATGATGCCGGTGGGATCCGTGGCCCACGTGCCGTTGTAGGTCATGCCCTGGCCAGAGGCCGGCGTGAGCGTGAACACCGCGGTCATGTCGTTGTTGACGGTGAAGTCGACGGTCTCCATCGTGCCGTTCGACGTGGTCTTGTTTTCCCACATGCCGACGTAGCCGTTCACGGTCCCTTTCGGGAAGAACGCGGTCAGCATCAAGTGATCCGCGGTCGCCACGTACTGCGTCTGGATCGTGCCGCTGTTCGATCCGCCGCCGGTCGTGGTGATCGACACTTCGCCGGACGACGGCAGCGTGAACGTGCCCATGCTGTCGGCCTTGCCGGACGTCTTTTCGAGCACGGAGCCGTCGGAGCCGAACTTCACGCTATCGAACGCGTACATCGGGTCAGCGCCGGGCGCCTTGTTCCACATGCCGACGATCGCGTCGTCGATTCCGGATCCGGATCCCGATCCGCTACCGCCGCCGTCCATCTTGCCGTTGTTGCCGTCGTCCCCGCCACAAGCAGCCACGAGAAGTGCGAGCGCTACGATCCTCATGCGGGGACGATATCAGTGGGCCGAACCGGCGAGGGTGCCGTTTCGCGCTTTCGCGTACGACGCGCGTGCGGTTTGGCACGTGTCGGTGTCGCGCCACTTCGCGGCCAGCTGGGCTTCATACTTCTCGCCCGCGCACGCGCCGATCTGTTCGGTCGCGTCGGCGGCATTCTTCTCGTCGAGCTTCTGCGGAAGGAGCTGCAAGGTGCACGTGTGGATGAGGGGCCGCATCGTCGCGATGCAGGTCGGCTCGTCGACGTCGAAGCACATCCGGTAATAGATCGGCAGGTCGTCCGCCTTCTTGCCGACGTCGCACATGAGGTCCGTCACCGCTGGCTCGATCGAGTCCGCGAACTTCTTCCGGTCGGTGGTGTGGCACCCGAGCAAGAGGACGAGGGCGAGCACGCGGATCATTTGCACGGCATATAGTAGCGCGCGTTGCCGGCACCCAATCGCACGTTGTTAATGCTCGCCGAGGGCGTGATGCCCGTCGACAACGACGTATCGGCGTGTTGGTCGCTCGTGATGCGCGGCATCGAGGTCGGGTGGATCGGCATCGAGGAGCTCGACGAGCTCGATAGTTACTTGCGCCAACAACGCGACTGGGGCGTCGAAGAGCTGTTGTTCGCGAACCTCGGTGACGACGTGCGCGTCGACTTCGTTTCCGAGCAGTACCGCTGCAAGCGCGCGTTACTCGTGCGCGAGCTCGACCTGCTACTGGCGAAGCTCGGCCGGCGCTAGTGCCTTCACGGCCCACGCACGCGCCTTCAGCGTGAACGCGCCATCGCCCAAGCGCCTCCTCAAGCGCGCGGCGAGCGCCTCGCGGCGATCGGCCGACAGGGTCTTCATATAGGCGCCGGCAGGACCGGTGCCGAGAAGGAACGGCTTCCAGTAATCGTCAAACGATGCGAAGCGAAGCTCGACCACGAGCGGCGCTTCCTCGACGTGATCGAAGCCATTCGAGCGAAACAGCTGCGCGAGCGCACCGGGCTTGCCGAGCGGCGTCGCGCGTTCGTCCTTCGCGGACGGATCGAGCGCCGTGGCTTCTTCGAAGAAGATCCGCAGCATCTCCATGTCACCGCTGTAGTCCCACACCGCGGCCGCGATCGTGCCGCCGGGCTTCGTCACGCGCGCCATCTCGCGAACTGCCGTCGCCGGATCGGGCACGAAGTTCAAGACCAGCAGCGACAGCGACACATCGAAGGTCGCGGGCGCGAACGCGAGCTTCTGCGCATCACCGACCGCAAACGTGATTCCGGGCGCGTGCTGCTTCGCGTAACTGACGAAGTCCGGAGACAGATCGATCCCGGTGACGACACCACCGCGATCACGCACCGCGACCGCGAGCTCGCCGGTGCCCGATCCGACATCGAGCACCGCCTGACCTGACGACACACCCGCGAACGTGACGAGCGGTTCGTCGATGAGCCGGCTCCACCGACCCATGAACTGCTCGTACGCCTCGGCTTGCGCGAACATCGTCGGACGCGGCGCGGGATGCGCGCACGCGGCGACGACCAACATCACTCCAACTGCAGCCCGCAATCCGCGCATGCTCCATCGACGAGCGGCAACGCGCAACCACATGCGGGACATGCATCGCCGGAGAGATCGACTTGGTGCCCGTCCGTCAGGTGCGCCCAGTCGCCTTGGAGCAACTCGGCCAGCTTCGGAAGCTCTACCTCCTCGACCAGGAGGTGTGTCTTGGTCCCTCAACCATGCCCGGCAGCACCGGGTGGACACCCGATCTCTGCCGTCATGCCCGCGTCGCGACAGCGATCGCGCAGCCGCTTCATGTCCGTGATCGAACCGGAGAGCGCCGCGATCATTTCTTGAAGATCTTGTCGAACGCGCGCCGCATCGCACCGGACTTCTTCGGCGCGGTGTAGCCCTCGTTCGAGTAGGCGATGCGTGCCGACGGGTCGATGCCGAACGCGACGTAGAGCGAGAGCAGATCGTGGACCATCGCCGAGATGCCGGTGGTCCGCAGGTCGTACGACAGGCAGTACGAGTCCGGCTTGTTCCGGATCATGGCCTTCGCGATGATCATCATGATCGCCGGATCGATCAGCTCGCCGTTACCGTCGAGGTAGTGCTTGTAGCTGAAGAACCGGTCCTCGGGCGCGAGCTCCGGCGCACCTTGCCCGTCGGCCTTCGGCGCGCGCAGGTTTTGGATGGTCCGGTATTCGTGCTCGATGTACGCGGCGATCGAGTTGTTCTCGTCGCGCCGTTCGTATTCGACGAACTTGCGGAACGCGTCGAACAGGTTCTTCGGGTTCGCGTACGCGCCGCTGATCAAGTAGTAGAACACCGCGCCGAGCGAGTAGATGTCCGCCGGCCGACCGACGCTCTTCACGACGCGACCGCGCACGTTGATCTCGCTCGACTCGGCGAATGGCCGGTTGAGCAGGATCTTCTTGCGCGCGCGATCCGCGGCCGCGATCGAGTAGAGCTCGTTGCGGTTGAATAGCGAGAACGTGTCGTTCTCGAAGATGTCGATGTAGAAGTCTTCGAAGAACTCGACTTCCGGCGAGCCCTGCGTGGTGTTGACGAGCAACTCGAACGTGTTCGTCTCTTGCTCGGGCGATTGGAAGTACAGCGTGCCGGGCACGGCCTGGAACCGCGTCATCGACACGTCGAGATCCGGATCCGCGACCTTGCCGACGTTGAAGTCCGCGAGCTTGATCTTCATCTGCGCGCCGCGCAGGTTCGGATCCGGCAGCTTCACCAAGATATTGGCCGGCTTGATATCGCGATGGCAGGTATCGCGAACGAGGTGCGAGAACTCCACGGCCGTGGCGACCGGGATGATGTACTCGAGCACGCGGAAGATGCGTTCGCGCAGCGGCACCGCGAGCAGGTCATCGCGACGGCGCTTCTGACGCGCACCCTTCAGGCGTTCCTCGAGGCTCATGTCGAGCAGCTCGAGGATCATGAAATCGTTTTCGACCTTCTCGCGAACCGACGGCGGAATGAAGCCGGCGCTATCGCCTTCACCCGACGCGAGCAACTCGACGATGTTCGGGTGACCTTGGACGCGCTCCAAGATCTCCTTCTCCATCTGGAACCGCATCTGATCTTCGCCGGACACACCGCGCTGGAGGCACTTGATCGCGACCGGCCGGCGCAGCGTGGTCTTCGATTCGACCCAGCGCTCTTCACCGAGATAGGCCTTCGCGAACCGACCGGAGCCGAGCTCGATCGGCATGCCGGTCTCGTCGACCACGAACGCATAGATTCGCGAGCGCGACACGTACGGCGTGGGCTGCGCGATCACACCCGAGACCTGCGCGACCGGCGGTCCCGGCGGCGCGGCCATCTGGTTCGGGTTCGTCATCGACGTGATGAGCCCGTGCGGATTGGGCTGCATCATCTGCGGCTGCGGAACCTGCATCTGCTGCGAGACCGGACCGCCGACATGCGAGAGCTGCGGCGAGCCTTGCGGGAACATCTGCGGCGGCATCGAGTTCCGCGGCACCGGCGACGGCATGCCCTGCGTCGGGATCTGGTTGACGTTCGTCGCGTCGGCTTCGAAATCGTTGTAATCGCCGTAGTCCTCACTGATCGGAGGACCCTGCGAAGGCGTTGGCTTACGCCCGCCCGGCGGCGCTGATGGCGGCGGTGTCTGACCCATAAGTGCGATTACCCGCGTCTCCCTGACTTGGGCACCGTACGGCCCTGAGTGTACACGAAATAGGCGTCCGAGCCCGGTCCGAAGTCGAACAGGATGGGGTCGGCGCAGTCGTCCCGCCCGAGCCCGACACGCTCGGCACCGATGGGGAAAACCACGAGCGGTCCTTCCATCGTGCCCTGCTGGACCCGGAGGTGCCCGATCTCTTGGGCGCGCGGCGTGACCAACGCGAGGTCGCTCGACTGATTCAGCGAGACCGCGGGCGATGGCCGGCCACCGAGATGCGCGATGAAGCAGGTCAGTCCCTTCACGTGCACGACTCGCGCACCATTCGGCGCGGGCACGAACGTGAAGCGGACTTTCGTCCCCTGAGGGCCGACGAGATCCGCGGTGCCGTTGCCGACCATCACGAAGTGGCAGCGCCGATCGCCGACGAGTTGCGGCGTATCCGCGAGCGGCAACCGGCGGATCGGGCCCTGCGCCACCGGCGCCTTCGCCATCCACGCTTGGGTCGCCGGCGCATGGAACGTCTGCGGCGTGAGCTCGTTCGTGGGAATCACCGGCGGCGTCGGTGTGACGTTCGGCGAGACGACGGGCGGCGTAGCCGGATCCGCGGTCGCCGCGTTGACGGCCGACGGTTGGGTGCCGCTCAACGATTGGTACTGCGCGTAGTCCGCCGCCGACGGATAGCCATGCGGTGGCGTGGCCGGTTGCTCCGGCGCGGCAAACGGTGCGGTCGCACGCGCGTGCACGGGCGGCGGCGGTGGTGGCGGCACCGCAAATTGTGCGGCCGCGCGAACGACCGGCAGCGGCGTCGGGGTCGCGACTTCGATCCGAGGCACGGGCGTGGGTGGCAGTGCTTCGACTTCTTCGGTCGATTGCTCGAGCAGGTGTTGGAGCTCGGTCGCGAGCTCGTCGACTCGCGCGAGCCGTTTCTTCGGATCGAACGCGAGCGCCTTGCCGAGGACTCTGACCAGATCGCGCGGCACGTCCAACTGCGCGAGCGTTTCCTTGATCAAGTCATCCGCGTGGCGCCGCTTCTTGTAGCCGGCGTAGACATCTTCGTCGGCGAAGATCGCCTTGCCCGTCAGCATGTAGATCGCGACGACCGCGAGCGAATAGATATCCGTCGCCGCAGACACCGGCTGACCCGCGAGTTGCTCCGGCGCCGCCCAGCTCGGCGAGTACATCGCGAGCTTTTGCCCGGCGACGATCGCGGTGTCTTCCGCGCGCTGCTCGCGATCGTTCTCGTTATCCGCGCTCCACTTCGCGATCCCGAAATCGGCGAGCTTCGGCAGCTTCGTCGAACCGACCGATCCGAACAGGATGTTCTGCGGCTTGATATCGCGATGGACGATGCCGAGCGTGTGCGCTTCCGACAGCGCGGCACACATCGCCGAGATGATCCGCACGGTCTCTTCGAGCGACTGCTTGCCCTGCTCGCGCACGATCTGCGAGAGCGTGCCGCCGTTCATGTACTCGCAGACCTGGAGCGGCATGCCGCCGGCGTCTTTTTCCTTCGGCGTCGTGATGCCGAGGTGACCGAAGTCGTAGATCCGCAGTGTGTTCGGATGGGTCAGGCGCGATAGCGCGAACGCCTCTTGGACGAAGTGCTCGTAGCTCGTGCGCCCGACGCCCGATTGCCCACCGAGCCCGCTGAACACCTTGATGCACACCGGGCGCGAGAGCCGCTCGTCGGTGCCGAGGAACACGACGCTGTGTCCGCCCGAGCCGATCTGCTCGACCACGCGATAGCGATCGAGGACGAGGTCACCGACTTTGACCTCGGGTTGCTTCTGCGCGGGAACGCGCGGTGCGCTCGGCATCCGAGCAATATCGTAGCGCGGGGCAGGCCAGATCCGAGCGTAGACGCACGTTTTACGCTCGCAAAACCTCTCAGGAAACGGCACATCCGGTGCACCAGATCCGGGTCGTATGAAGCGATGGATCCTGCTGGTCGTGCTCGCGGTCGGGTGCGGTGGTCAACGTCTCGCCTTGTCACCATCGGCCGAGACACCACGGCTCCACCCCGACGAGGTCAACGACACGCTGGCATCGGTGCTGAGCTATCTCCGCCACGTTGGCGCGCCGTAATTGCACCGCGTTTCGGTGCTACCGACGGCGTGCTATCCGTGTAGAACGTGACTGTGCGCGTGACGCTACTCGGAGCTCTGGCCGCGTTCGTGGTGATTGCCACGGCGTACCTGCTGATCGAGGTTCGGTCCACGCCCGCCAGCGCCTCGGTCGCGAGCGTGACGCCGCATCCGAACGTGGTGTCGCCGCCGCCCGAAACTTCGGACGACTCCAAGCCGTCGATTCCCGCGGCCCATGGCCCGCACTTCAACGGCGGCGCTCCGCCCGCGCCGAAGGTCGATCGCAACGGGGACCCGCCGCCGGAAGAAACCACCGACGACACGCTCGCCTCGCTCGACAAGGCGAACCCCAAGCTCGACGCGATCATGGACCAGGCGAACAAGCACTACGATCACGGCGAGTACGAGGATGCGAAGGCAATCGCCGGCAAGGTCCTCGCGAAGTCGCCGACGAATTTTCGGATGATGAGAATCATGGTGTCTGCCAGCTGCATCGACGGCGATACGGCGGTGGCGCAAAAATGGTTCGAGCTGTTACCAAAGGCCGACCGCGAGCAGATGAAGACTCGGTGTGACAAGTATTCCGTCACGTTGAAGGATCCGCCCCAGTAGCGTCGGCAAACCGCCTGTGGTACGCGCTAGCCAATGTCGAGCACGTTGGTCGAGACCATTGGTAAGGACCCGGTACGCCCCAAAGTCATCGAGGAGACGGTCGAGCTCATCGATAGCCAGGTGAAGACGAAGGGCTTCCTGATCAAGGGCGCGTACTCGACGATCAAGGCGATCAAGAAGAAGTTCGTGCCCGAGGTGGTCGACGCGCTGTTGGACGATTGGCTCGGCAAGATCCAACCGCACTACGAGAAGTGGGAAACCGCGAAGGCCTCGACGTTCGCGGACTACTTGATCGCGCGCAGCGATGACGTCGCCGAAGATCTGCTGAAGGTGACGGACGAGCGCGCGCAGAACACGTCGCACACGACCGCGAAGAAGATGTACGGCAAGATGCGGGACTCGGCGAAGCGCAACGTGATCGAAGCGATTCCGGATCTCGCGCGGCTCCTCGAGAAGCACATCAACGAGCAGCAGCGCGCGTCCGCGTAGTTAAATTCGCTTCACCATTTCGCTTCACCATTTACCATTTGTTGGGCGTACGAATCGTCGTCGTGAGACTGGCGACAGCCCGCCGGCTTCTCGACGTAGCCTCGACCCGAGCTTGTGAAGGCGTTGCGCGAGACCGGCTATGGCTCGATCGCCACCGATCGATGCCGTGCGTTTGGGCGGCACGTACTCTGACAAACGGTAAATGGTGAAGCGAAACCGAAACCTAAATTCGCTACTGCTGATCGAGCAGATAGACCATCAGGTAACCCTCCGCGGTCCTTCTCGGACCCGGCGCTGCCGACATCAGCCGGAAGTCCGCCGCGAGCTGGCGGCGCTGATAGCTGCGATAGAGCGCCATCGGATCGATCTCGTGCGAGTGCTCGAGCTCTTCGATCTGACGGCCGAGCACTTCGGCGGCCCACGCCGGCGACGCCGCGCTCACGTGCTGTTGCTGCATCGCGCGACGGAGCAGGGCGAGCTCTTCGCTCGTCATGTTGAACAGGAACTCTTCGAACGCCGCCGATTCGTCCTGGCTCATGCCATCGCGACCGAAGAAGTCGAGCACTTCCGGCGAGCAGTCCTCGCGAACCAGCCGGAACGTCTCCGTGGCGCCGAGCAACGTGCCGTATGCGCTGTTGATCCGGTTGCGCGCATGCCACGCGGACTCGAGCAACGGCGCGAAGTCATCGATCTCGAGCGCGGCATCGTCCCAGATCGTGATCAGCTGATCCGCGGCGCGCTGCTTCGTCCGGCGCGTGACATCCGGCTTCCGGAGCAGGGCGAGCAGCAGCTCTTCGGCGAGCAGCGTGTAGATCGATTGCGCGACCTCTTCGCGAAGCTCGTGCGCCATCGCCTGCGCGCTCGTGACTTCGGTCAGCGCGGCGGTCGCCTTCACGAACCCGCGCAGGAAGTTGATCTTGGTCAGGAGGTGCGTACGCGACAGCGTGGCCTTGAGCGGCAACGCGAGGTCACCCGACAGACCGTCCAACGAGCACAGGTGCTCGATCAGCGTGGCTTCATCGCGCGCTTCACCACCGAGCTGGGTCGGCCGGCGGAGCGGGCGCTGGCGATCGAGCAGCTCGGACGTGGCCCGCAGCTCCGCGATCAGGTTCGCCAGGATCGCCGCATCGCTCGGGGTGTGCTGCGCCACCGCCGCCATCGCCGCTTCCACGAGCTCGGTCTCGTGGTGGTCCAGCACTCGCGTCGCAAACGCTTGTGCTGTCGACAACCCCATGCCCGAAGAACCTAGCATGGCCTCGGTTAGCGGCGGCGGATTGGTGGGGGTACGACCGGTGTACGACACGTGACTTCTAGGTTGCTTCGGTACCCGACGCCGTCTCCAGAGCCCGTTCCCGACGGCGGCGTACCACGAATCTAATTGCGAGAGCTAATAGCACGGCGAGAATGACCACGCCGACGATGAGGTCGACGTGCTTCACCTTCTTCGCCGTCTCGAGGAAGGCCTCGCCGAAGTGATAGCCCAAAATCATCAGCACGGAGCCCCAGATCGTCGAGCCGATAAAGGTCTGCGTGAAGAACGGAACCAGCGGCATCCGCGCGACGCCGGCCGGTAACGAAATGATGTGACGGATCACCGGGAGGAAGCGGGAAATCAGGATCGTGGCTTTGCCGTGGTTCGCAAAATACCGTTCGGTCAACTCGATATCCTTCTGACGAATCAGGAAGTACTTGCCGTAGCGCAGGACCAACGGCTTGCCACCCTTGGCGCCGATCCAGTAACTGATGCCCGAGCCGAGCATCGCCGCGAGCGAATTGATGATCAGGATCACGGGCAAGGTCATGCCCAAGCCCTTCGCCGCGATCACGCCCGCGAACGGCATCACGATCTCCGAAGGAATCGGAACGAGCGTCGACTCCAGCGTGATCAGGAGGAACAGCACCGGGTAGCCACCCGAGGCCAGCTGGTCCTGGATGAACTGCGTGATGTGGTCGAGCACCCGCGGCTTTTAGCGCGGTTCGGGGACCAGAAACGAGAAATACCGCTCCGGGAAATCATTGAACGCCATCGGGGCGGCGCATTCCGGGCAGGTTTGTGGCGGAGGTTGCATTTCGGCCAGGCCCGGCGTGGCGCCTTCCACGAGTAACGACTCTTCGCGGCCGCAGGCATCGCACGCGTACGGCGCGAAGAACGAGCTGACCGTCGCCGTGCCACGTGCCGCGATGATCATGTTGAGCTGGTGGATGATCGGCTCGCTCACCCGGCGGAGCTCGATCGCGATGCCCTGCGCCGTGGCCGCGGTCATCATCCGGATCCAATCGCGGACGCCGAGCGAGTTGATGAACGTGACGCCGGCCAGATCGAGCGAGAGCTTGCCGCCGGTCGCACGGCTCGGTAGCTCGGCGAGTTGCGAGGTTTCGTCGATCGCGCCCGACAACACGAGCTGTCCGTTCGATCCATCGATGTGTAGACGGCCGCGGATATCGGTCACACAGACTCCACGAAGACGTTGTACGAAGAAGCGGGCAGGCGCTCGGTCGGAGGATAGCGGACATCCACGAGCGCGATGATCTGCGTTCGCTTGCCCGGAGACAAATTGAATACCAGGTGATCGGACGAACGGTAACTGAGCGCGATACCCATTCCCGCACCACCGCCAACTTCGCGGACGTCCTGCTTCGCGAGCGAGGCCAAGATCGTTTCACGCGCGAGCGAGCCGAACTGATCGGTGACTTCGATCGCGACGTAGCGCGCATCGCAACCCCACCGCAGCGTGACCTCGTGCTTGCGATCGAGCTCGATCTCGATGTCGCGCGCAGCTTCTGCGCGGTAGTGGACACCGGCCTCGTCGACGGGCGCGTTGTGTACCGCGTTCGAGATCAGCTCGTCGGCTACTAGCATCGCCATCGACGCGACGCGCGCACTCTGCCCGCGGGCACGCACTTGATCCGCGAGCGCCGCCACGACATGGGCGCGTTGCGAGGCGCGCGTGATGATCGTTTCGTGGAGCTCGGTTCCCCACAGGAGATACTTCTCGGCGCCGAACAGATCGCCGCGCATCAACTTGTGCGCCGTGATCGTGAGCTCCTCCGCGAGCACCGGCATCGGATGGACGAGCAGGTTCGTCACCGCACCGAGCTCGAGGACTTTCGGGATCTCGACCTCGCTCGGCCCCAACAACATCATGCAGGCCTCGGCGCCACGCGCGCGAGCAGTCGCGAAGAACTGGGTCGCGAGCGGTGACAGGGCCGCGCTGCCATCGACCACCACGAGGCGCGGTGCGACGTGGGTGAGCAGGCGCAGGCCTTGCTCGAGCTGATCCGCGATTTCGATTTGATAGCCGGTCACACCCAGGATGCGCTGGACCGTTCGCTGGGTCTTGCGATCGGAGTGAACGATGAGGATCGCGGCTGACACCTCGAATCCAACGTATCAGATACCTCGACCGCCTCGGCGATTTCTCAAGACCAAGGCCAAGCAAAACAGCGCGGCGCACGTGGCCGAAATGAACAGGATCGCGAAGACCGGGCCCATGCCGCCGGTCTTTTCGTCGTAGACACGAGGGACGATGACCTCTTGGACGATCGGCCCCATGCTGCCGATGCCCGAGATGAATGCCGCCGCGAACTGGGCCGCCCGGCGCGAACCGATATCCATCGCGCCCGCGCCGGACAGGAGTGCGTCTGGTCCATACAGGAAGAACCCGACCATGCCGAGCAGGATCACGAACGCGGTCACGCTCGTGCCGCCGAACATGATCAGCAGGAACGTCGCGATCATCATCCCGATCATCATGCCGAGCGCGACGCCGGCGCGACGCGAGCCGAAGTACTTGTCGCTGATGTAGCCGGTGAGGATCACGCCGGGGATGCCGCAGAGATCGAACGTGATCGAGTAGATGTTCGCGGCCTTGCCGGTGAGACCGAACTTCACGGACAAGAAGTACGTGGCCCAGCCCCAGATCGCGTAGCGCACGAGCTTCGAGAAAAAGTAAAACCCGGCGACGAGGTAGAGGTTCGTCCACGCATCGCGCGACAGCTTGAATTCGGTGCCGCTGTCGTCGATCTTGGATTCGTCGACGGCGGTGACCGGATCGTCGATCGGAGCGAGCCCGATGTCTTCCGGCCGCGAACGCTGCAGGAAGAAGAACTGGATCCACACGGCGACCAACACGATCGCGCCCGTGTAGAAGCACCATTGCCACGGCTGATCGATCGGCTTGCGATCGCCGAGCACGAGACCCATCACGGCCGTGGCGGTGATCGCGCCGACGGTGAAGTTCGTCGACCACCAGCCCATGACCTTGCCGCGCTCGTGCTTGTGAAACCACGAGGCCATCGTGCCGACGTTGCCGGACCAACCCGTGGCTTGCGCGAGGCCGTTCATCGCGATCAGGCCGCCCATCACCCACGGCGTGAGCGTGACACCCATCGCGAGCGTGACCGCGACCGAGATGCCCATGCCGAGCAGGACGTTGAAGCGAGGCCCGAGCCGCGGGCCCATCGCCGAGGCCAGGAACTGCCCGACCGAGTACGCGATCAAATACGCCGCGCCGATGTTACCGAGCGTGGCCGGGCTCCAGCCTTGTTGCTCTTGGATCGCGGCCTTCGCCGAGTTCCACGGCCGGCGACAGAAGTAAAACCCGACGTAGCTGAGCCACGTCGCGGCGAACACCTTCATCCGCCACGACTTGTGCGCGGCGGTGAGTGGCGTGTGATGAACGGCGGGCGCGAGGTCGCTCACGTGCGGCGGATCCGATCGTACGCGTCGCCGAGCGCGCGTGCGAGCGTCACGAGGTCCGCTGCGGAATTCGTATCGGCGGCACCGAGCACCGAGTCACCGGCGGCGAGTGCTGCGACCAAATCGTCACCCACGAACACCGGCGCCGCATTGACAGCCGCGCAGTGAAACACGCGCAGCAACTGATCTTGTGCGGGCGATGCCGGCGAGGTTTGCGCGGGCTTGCGGGTTTGAAACACGCGGCTGATCGTCGACGGCAACTTCAGCGGTAGATGGAGCTCCGCGAGATCCGCGATGCCGTGACCGCGGTAGCCGATCGCGTTGTCATCGCGCAGGATCACGATCGCGCCCGAACGCCACCGGCCGGCGATGTAGCTCATCGCGAGATCGCTCGCGGCTTCACGCGTGGCGACGTGGCCGAGTGCGAGCTTCGTCGCATCGAGCGTAGGACCGGTCGGGAGCTTGAACGCGCCGGACACGCCGCCGATCGTGAGCAGGCCCGATTGCGATGGGTCCTTCGACACGCGTTCGTCGTCGAGGCTCGATAGCGCCATGCGCACGCTGTCCGGATCGAGCATGTCGACGTTCGGCTGCGGTGGCATCGCCGGCAGATCGACGGCCGAATCGAGATCGATATCGAACTCGTGCGAGTCCGGTGCACCGTACGCGGCGGCGATCAGATGTTCGAGCCGCGTGGCCGGGGCGACCACGAGCGTGATGTCGGACTTGAGCAGGCGCTTCAGCGATTCGTGCAACGCGGGATTCGGATCGCGCGCGGCCACGATCAACGCGCCGCCGGACGTGCGCCCGATCGGCAGCACGTGACTCGCGCGGCCGAAATCCGCGAGCAGTAATTCGGGCAGCGACATGTCGCGATTCGCGAGGTGCTTCTCGAGCGCGCACGCGTAGCCGCGCTGTTCGCCCAGCAGGCGCGAGGCATCGTCGAGGTCGAGCGCACCGCGCGAGATCAGCAGCGAACAGATCCGGTGATGCGGCGTGCGGAACTGCGCGTCGAGTGCTGCTTCCAGATCACTCGCGCGGACCAGGCCCTTCGCCTGAAGCAGCTCACCGATGCGCACCGCTGGGCACTATACCTCTACGGCGCGTCGTCGTTGCGGATCGCGGTGTAACGGCCTTTTCCAAACACGATGATCGTGGAGTCGCTCGGCCGGACCAGCGCCTCGAATTCCCGCGCGTAGGGCCAGATCGAATGGCAGCCCGGCTCCTCGACAAACCGGGCGACGTACGGCCGTGCGGTCCAGCCCGCGAACAGCATCATGTGGGTGCGGTTGTTGACCGCGTCGCCGGGGCGGAGCTCGACGGCGCGGATCTCGTGGGTCAGGCCCACGCGGTACGGCGCGAAGTCGCGGGTCACGAGGCCGGGCGCGGGGAGCTGCCACGCGTACGAGACCAGGCCGGAGCAGTCCGAGCGGTAGCCGTCCCACGCGAGGTTGTCCTGGCGATCGCAGGTGGTCTGGCAATCGCCGTCGAAGTCGCGCGTGTGGTTCGGCGCTTGGCAGTAGCCGAGCCGCGCGGTCGCCCATTCCCGAGCGCGGGCGACGGTGATCGGTCTTCCAGGATCGGGCGGTGGCAACTGCGGGAGCTGCGGTGATCCGCAGGCTGCGAGCAGTGACATCAACGCGCCCTGCGCGCGCCCCGGCAGCTTCACCCGCGAACTTCGGTGATCAGCGTGTCGAGGTTCACCTTCAGGTCGAGCTTGGTCGCGATCTGGGTGAGGACCTCGCGCTCCTCGGTCGACACGTCATCATCGGCGAGTGCGATCGCGAGGCCGAGCATCAGCGCGGCTTCACCTTCGGCGGCATCGCCGAGCAGGTCGTCGAGCTTCGCGATCCGCGGTTCGAAGCCGTTGCCCTCGATGTCACGCGTGACGTCGGTGACGAGCTCGTCGATCTTGTCGCGATCGACGCCGCCCAAGATCTCGAGCCGATCGAGCAGCGCGTCCTGTTCCTGCTCCGACATGCTGCCGTCCGCGGCGGCGATCACGACGGCGGTGGTGACCGCTGCGTCGAGAAATGCCGGACTTTGCAGTCTCTCGGTCAGTTTGTGCGTACTCCACCACGTTCTTTTCTCGTAGCTCGCCATGTGCGACGGCGATAATAGCCGAATGCGTAGACTTCTACTTACGGCGGCGATGGTTGGTTGCAGCGACAGTGGCGGCGACGTCCCGATCGACGACCTCTACAACCAACTGATCGATAAATACTGCGACATCTACGTGCGATGCGGCGTGATCGAGGATCGCCCGACCTGCATCACGTTGTTCCAAGACCAGGTCGATTCCGACAACGGCACGATCCAAGGCGTCAAAGCGGGCAAGATCACCTATCACGCCGACAAGGCCCGCGCGTGCATCGACTCGTTCGACAGCGGCACGTGCGAGCGCAAATTCCTCTCGGGCGCGCAACTCGATAGCACCGCATGCAACGAGGTGTTCGACGGCACGATCCACGCCGATGGGATGTGCGCGAACGATGCGGAGTGCATCTCGCAGGACTGCAACATCCCGTCGTGCAGCACGGCGTGTTGTACCGGCACGTGCGTCGGCGACACCAAACCGACGAAGGCCGCGGTCGGCAGCGCGTGCCAGAGCTCGAACGATTGCGCGACGGGCTACTGCGATCTCACCGCCATGACGTGCGCGGCGCTACTCGCGGACGGCGCGAGCTGTTCGAGTAGCTCGCAATGCGAGAGCTACAACTGCCAGACCACGTGCAAGCCGGTCGTCGACGAAGGCGCCGCATGCACGAGCACGAACGACTGCAAGTTGATCCAGGACAGCTGCAACACCACGAAGACGTGCAGCGCGGGCGTCGCGAGCGGTGGTGCGTGTACGAACAGCGCGGACTGCCATCTCACCGCGTACTGCAGTGCAAGCGCGGGCATGACGTGCAAGGACCGTCCGGTGTTGGGCGAGTCGTGTGCCGAAGCGCTGTCGTGTCTCGACGGCAGCCTCTGCAGCGACGCGGGCATGTGCGTCGCGCGGTTCGCGGATGGCAGCGCGTGCACGACGAGCAGTCAGTGCGAGAGCGACGATTGCGATCCGACGTCGAAGATGTGCGTCGCGCACGTCGTCTGCTACTAGTAAGCGGTCGGGATGTTGAAGAACGTCCCGCTCGACAGATCGCCGGCGAGATAGGTGATGCCGTCGATCGAGAGCGGGCGTGACTTCACGTCGAGCCACAGGATCGGCAACCGCATCAACACGAGCAGCGCGATCGCCAGGATCACGGGCGCGCGCGGCTTCAACTGGTCGTAGGACGCCCACATCACGATCGCGAAGTTCGTGACCGTGAACAGCTGCCAGCGGTTGTTGTCCCAACCACCGTAGACGAGCAGGAGCGGCGTGAAGATCGCGGCGAGCGATGCGAGGACCACGATCGGAGACCAATCGCGTTGGACAAGAACGGTGGCGATCATGCAGGTCAACGTCCACGGCGCCACGGCCTCGATCCCGTGCCACGTGCTGTACAGCTCCCAACTCTCGGCCTGCGTGCGCACGAACAGATCGAGCGCGCCTTCGCGGATCGGAAAGTGCGCGCTTGCCAGCGAGCGGTGGATGTCCGCGATCGTCTCGATCGGCGTCGGTGGTTGTAAGAGGATCACGGCGGCGATCGCGACCGCGGGTGCGAGCACGAGTGCGGTGGTCTTCGGCGCGCGATTACGAACGAGCACCGCGGCGGCGACCGGCAGTGCCGACAACACCGCGAGCTCGTGGACCATCGGTGCGATCGCGAAGATCACCGCGGCGGACTTCAGCCGGCCTGCATGCGCGAGCGCGAGCCCGCCGGCGACGAGCAAGTAGACCGTTTGATCGAGGTTGCCGGCTTCGTTCCACGCGAAGCCTCCCATCACGAACAGCCAGCCGATCACGATCATCCCGCGCGCGGGCTCTGCGCGAAGTGCCGCGCGAACGATCAGCACGAACAACGCGATCAGCACCGCGAACGTGAAAGCGACATACAGCCAGTAGCTCTGCCCCGTGGCGAGGGCGAGTGGGCGGAGCAGGGTGCCGACGACGAATCGGCGGTGGATGCCGTCGGTGATCGACAGCGCCTGCAACGTGACGACCCATCGGCTCGGTAGGCGAATGCCGGTGTAGACCGCGACGAGGACGGCAAACCCGAGCGCGGTTGCCCACGCGCGCTTACTCATCGTTTATTCGTCCGCTTCGAGTGCGGTCTCGATCCGGCGATCCGGGATGAACCACACGAGCGCGATCAACACGTAAAAGCCGATCGAGATCAGCGGATTCACGAACGCCATGGCGATCGCGACGGCATAGCCCACGCCGGAGAGCTTGCCCTTCCAATCCTCGCCGATCGCTTTCGCGAGCGCCTTGTTCTCCGGCGACGCGTGCAGGATCGCGCGCTGTAACATCAGCCAGCTGACGCCGCTCATGAACAGCATCACGCCATAGAGCACGGTCGGCCAGGTCGCGGCTTCGGTCTCGCCGATCCACCCGGTCGTGACCGGAATCAGCGACAGCCAGAACAACAGGTGAAGGTTCGCCCACAACACCCAGCCATCCACCTTCTTCACGGTGTGCATCAGGTGATGGTGGTTGTTCCAGTAGATGCCGACGTAGACGAAGCTGATCACGTACGCGATGAACTTCGCGCAGATCGGCTTCAGCGCCGAGAGATCGTGGCCCTCGGGCACCTTCAGCTCGAGCACCATGATCGTGATGATGATCGCGAGGACGCCGTCGGAGAACGCTTCGAGCCGGCCCTTGCCCATCATAGTTTCGACATGATCTCGTTCGCCCACCGGATCGCATCGAACCACGCGACGAACACCTGATTCGCGGTGAAACCCGAACCGAGCACGTATGCGAGGTCGCCGCGGTTCTGGTGTCGAACCGTGTCCATGATCTTCGCTGCCTGCGACCCACCACCCTCGAGCGCTTGCTTGACGAGCGGTGCGATCTGGAGCTCCGACAGCACGTCCTTGAGCGGCTTGTCGAGGATCGCGTCGAGCAGCGAGAGCAGACCCGCCGTGAACAGCTGATCGGGCGCGAGCTTCACGTGGCGGGCGAGCGCTTCGCTCATCCGCGCGCGGATCAGCGCCTGACGTGCGAGATCGATCGGCTTGTCATCGAAGCCGGCGACCATGATCAGCATGATCAGCGCGCCGACTTGCTGGACGCCCAACCGCAGCACCGCTTGGCGAACCGAGCCGATCGGGTTGCCCATCGCCATCGCGGCCGAGCTGGCGAGCTTGATCAGGCGCACCGACAGACCGACCTCGGCGGCGATCAACGACTCGAGCTCGCGCAGATCCAGCTGCTCCTTGTAGAGCGCGTTCAAGATCTTCACGAGCGCCACCCGATCGTGCGGCATCCGCTTCGTCTTCGCGACGATCGGCATCTCGAGGAAGTGGCCCTGGAACAGATAGAAGCCGAGGTCGCGCAGGAACATGTGCTCGTCGTGCGTCGAGATCTTCTCGGCGAGCAGCGTGACCTTGTACGGTTTCAGCGCTTCGTACTGGCGCTTGATCTCGTCCTTCGCGACGTTGAGGACATCGACCTTGATGTACGTGGCGAGCGGGATCAGCCGCGCGGTCTCGTCGGTGAGGACGAAGTCGTCGAGCGCGATCTTGAACCCGTCCGCGGCGTACCCCTGGAGCGCTTCGATCAACTTGTCGGTGACCGGCACGTCCTCGAGCACTTCGAGCACCGTGCGCTCCGGGGGCAACGGCAGCGGATACCGACCGAGGAGAAAATCTTCCGGCAGGTTGATCCACACCGGCAGGCTCGGGCCGACGAGCGAGTCGAGCCCGATCTCGACGAACGCGTTCAGCATGGTCGCCGCGGTCGCCTGGTTCGGATCGTCGAACCGCGCACGATTCTCTTCGCTGTTGCGAAACAACAGCTCGTACCCGACGACTTCCAACCGGCGATCGAAGATCGCTTGCCGGCCGACAAACGCGTTGGGCGGCACCGTCCCCATAGATCAATAGACTACTACGCTGCGAATCGACTCGCCCTTCGTCATGAGGTCGAAGCCCTTATTGATGTCTGTAAGCGCGAGGGTGTGGGTGATGAGAGGGTCGATCGAAATCTTCCCCTCCATGTACCAGTCGACGATTTTCGGCACGTGGGTGCGTCCGCGGGCGCCGCCGAACGCCGAACCGCGCCAGTTCCGGCCGGTGACGAGCTGGAACGGCCGGGTCGAGATTTCCTTGCCCGCCGCCGCCACGCCGATGATCACGCTGGTGCCCCACCCGCGATGGCAGCACTCGAGTGCCTGGCGCATGACGTCGGTGTTGCCGACACATTCGAACGAGTAGTCCGCGCCGCCGCCGGTGAGCTCGACGAGATGTGGGACCAAGTCCTTCACGTCTTTCGGATTGACGAAGTGGGTCATGCCGAATTGCCGACCGAGCGCTTCGCGCGCCGGGTTGAGATCGACGCCGATGATCTTGTCCGCGCCGACCATCTTCGCGCCCTGGATCACGTTGAGGCCGATGCCACCCAAGCCGAACACGACGACGTTCGCGCCGGGCTCGACCTTCGCCGTGTAGATCACCGCGCCGATGCCGGTGGTGACGCCGCAGCCGATGTAGCAGATCTTGTCGAACGGCGCGTCGGGCCGAACTTTCGCGACCGCGATCTCCGGCATGACGCTGTAGCTCGAGAACGTCGAGCAGCCCATGTAGTGCGCGATCGGCTTGCCCTTGAAGCTGAAGCGCGACGTGTTGTCGGGCATGAGGCCCTTGCCCTGCGTGGCGCGGATCGCGGTGCACAAGTTCGTCTTCTGCGACAAACACGATTTGCACTGCCGGCACTCCGGCGTGTAGAGCGGGATCACGTGATCGCCGACGGCAACGCTCGTGACGCCGGCGCCGATCTCGACGACAACGCCCGCACCTTCGTGACCGAGGATCGACGGGAAGATGCCCTCGGAGTCCATGCCCGACAGCGTGTACTTGTCGGTGTGGCACAGCCCGGTCGCCTTCATCTCGACGAGAACTTCGCCGGCTTTCGGGCCTTCGAGCTGAACGGTTTCGATCGAGAGAGGCTTGTTCGGCTCCCAGGCAACAGCGGCGCGCACGTCCATGCGCGGACGGTATCACTTCTTTTGGTACGTCCCGATCAGCTCGCCCATCCCGACGACGTGGCCTCGGATCGACGTCTGGAATTCTTCGCGCGTCGCGGGTTTGCCGATCTGCGCGTCGAGCGCGTACACCTTGAAGTGATAGTGGTGCGGAGCGCCGACAGGCGGACACGGGCCCATGTACTTCGCGTCGCCCTTCTCGTTCTTCGTCACGGCGGCACCGTCCGGAAGGTTCGCGCCCTTCGGTAGGCCGGTCAGTTGTGGATCGAGCCCGGTGATCAACCAGTGGAGCACCGTTCCCTTCGGGGCATCCGGATCGTCGACGAGGATCGCCACCGACTTCGCCGAGTCCGGTGGATTGCTCCACGTCAGTTGCGGAGATGTATCGGTGCCGGCGCACGTGTAGTCGTCGGGAATCGCGCCGCCTGCGGGAAACGCGGACGACGTCACGGCGAGGTGCTTGGCCGCGCTGTTATTGCCGGCGAGGGCAGGTGCACCCGCAAGCGCGATCGTGAACATCAGGAGGTGCCGCATGCACCCTCACAACTGCATCACTCGTGCGCGCGCGTCCGTGCGGCTTTCTTGGCCGAGGCAGAACGCTCCTTCGCCGTACGCTTCATCGCTGCCGTGTGCGCGTGGCGCGACAACGCCTTGTGGCTCGCGGCACGATGGGGCTCCCGCTTCAGCGCTTTCTTCATCGCCTTACTGCGCGTTTTCGACACGGCGTGCGGATGCTTCGCGCTGGCCCGTTCGTGGGCAATCTGCTTCTTCACCCGCTTGCTCGCGTGCTTCGGCGTGCCCGCGTCGAAGCCCGCGCGCCGCGCCTTCGAGAGGCCGATCGCGATCGCCTGCTTCGTCGAGCGGGCACCGTGCTTGCCCTCGCGAATGTGGTGCATCTCTTCGCGAATGAACTCGCCGGCCGCGGTGGATTTCGCTTTGCCTTTGCGCAGGTCCGCCCGCGCTCGCTTCATGGTCTCGCGTTCTGGCATACGCGAGAGCGGTGCATCTAGTGGGCCGGCGGCGTCGGCGTGATGACCGGCAGCTGCGCCGAGAGCGTGGGTCCGCCTTCTTCGGAGCGCTTCACGAGCGATGCGAGATCGTCGGCGATCACGCCGGCCTCGGCGGCTGGGATGTTTTCCGTCAGCTCTTCATAGACGCGCACGGCCTGCTCGTCGAGTTGCTTCATCCGGTCGTGAGGCACGGCCTCGCCCGGCAGGTCGACGCGAAGCTCGCGCAACACCATCTGGAGGCCCGCGGCGATCGGCAGCGACAACAACGCGCCGACGATGCCGGCGAGCGTACCGCCGACGAGCAACGCGACGAGCACGATCGCGGGCGGCAGGCGCAACACCTTGCCGTAGACGCGCGGAACCAAGATGCGCGATTCGAACTCCTGATAGAGCACCATCAGGAACGTGACGATCAGGGCGGTCGTGGTGCCGTTCGGGATCGTCGCCACGATCACCGGCGCCGAGGCGACGTAGCCGCCGACGAACGGGATGATGTCGGTGAGGCCCGCGAACAACGCGAGTGCGAGGGCGTTCTCGGCGCCGAGCGCTGTGAGGAGCACGAACACGAACACCGCGATCGACAGCGACGTGATCAACTGACCGCGCATGTAACCGCCGACGATGACCTTGAGCTCGAGCAGCACCTTCGCGAGCTTCACGTGGTGATGGCGCGGCACCACCGCGTAGAGGAGGCCCTTACTACGCACCGGATCGGCGAGCAGATAGATCGAGAGGAACAACGTCGAGATGCCGTAGCCGATCAGCTCGAGCAGATCCGTCGAGTAGCCGATCATCGCGATGCCGGCGCGCTTGCCGAGATCTTCGATCGGCAGATCCTGCAGCGTCTTCACGAACGGCTTCGCCCAGCCGTAGTTCTGGATCGAGTGGATCACGTTCTCGCGCTGCTTCGGCGCTTCTTCGATCAGCGACAACATCTGTTGGACGAGCGGCGGGACCATCAACACGATCACGCCGATCACCGCGAGGCCGCAGGTCGCAAACACCAGGACCAGCGCGCGGCCGCGCCGGAACCCTCGCTTCTCGAGGAAGCCGACCAACGGGTCGAACGTGCCGACCATGACCAGGGCAATCGTGAGGACGGTCAACACCGTCTTCAGCTGGCCGAGCACCCAGATGCCCGCGACGATGCCGAGCAACATCAAGATCGTGCGCGGCGCGATCTCGATTCGGCGTGGTGCGGGGAGAGAGCTCGTGGCCATGCGGACGGTCTATTGCTGCGGCCGTGCCACATGCGAAGACCTCGTGGCGTGGCACTTGCGCGCGCTGCGCCGCGCATTTTGGCGCGCCGTGCGCTGGTGCTACGTGCGGGCGCGCACCGCTAACACGGTGAACAGCCAGGCCAGGCCGAGCAACAGCCCGGACATGACGTCCGTGGTCCAGTGGACGTCGAGGTAGATCCGCGAGCTCGCGATCGTGAGCGCGATCAACACGGCGGGGATGAGGACCCAGCGCCGGCCGGTCAGGATCGCGTTGATCGGCCAGAACACGATCGCCTGGGTCGAGTGGCCGCTCGGGAACGACCAGCCGACGTCGTCGTACACGCGGAGCGGCATCGGCGGGCGGGCGCTCCGCATGATGACGTTGACGACCAGGTAGAGCGTGGTCGCACCGGCGCTCGCGATCACCATCCACTTCACCGGCGTCCACTTCTGCTTTCGCCAGAACAGGAACGCGAACAGTAGACCTAAGGGAATGATGCCGACGACGGAGCCGGCGACGCTGATCCCATCGGCGATGTCGACACCGAGCTCGGTTCGATGGGCCGCGGTGAATTCGGCGACGGCTTCGTCGATCCGCGGGCGACCGGTGGCGACGATCACCAACAGCGTCACGAACGCGAGCGCGCAGATCGCGGCCGCGTTGGTCAGCCGACGTACGTGATCTGCCACTCGCGAAGCTCGCCTTCGACGGTCACGTCGACGACATCACCGGTCTTCTTGCCGATCACCGCCTTGCCGATCGGGCTCGCGGGCGTGACGACCGAGAGGTGGCCATCGCCGCCAGGCCCGGTCAGCGTGATCCCTGCGCCCACCGGTGCGAGAAAGAACGTGCGCCCTTCTAATGAATCCGCATCTTCGATCTCGACGATCGCGCCCATCATCACGCGCGCGGACTCTGGAAACGCGGTCGGCCGAAACGCCGTCAGCATGTCGGCCGCCGCGATCGCTTCCTGAGCGCGGCGTTGCTGCGCCTTGCCGAGCGTCCCGAGTTGATGCGCGGCGCGTGCGTCCTCGCGCTTTTCGTCCGGCGTCGCACCCTCGCGCGCTTCCATCGCCGCGGCATCACGGGATTGCAAGGCAGCGCGCGCGGACGTCGAGAGTTGAGTGCGTAGCTGATCGACCAGCGCGGCCTTATCCATCGGGTCGATCGTTGCGAACCCCGCTCGGCGGAGCAAGTTTTCGCCGTGGCACATCGCCTGCAATCGGCAGCCGCAACCATGAAACTTGTTAGCTTCTTGTTTGTTTGTCTCGCCGGCATGGGTTGTTCGGAAGTGAAGAACGCGTACGACTGCGCTCACATCTGCAACCGCTACCAGGAGTGCTTCGACGATTCGTACGACGTCGATAAGTGCGAGTCCGATTGCAAGGCGAACGCGAACTCCGACGATACGTACGCCGACAAGGCGAGCTCGTGCCAGTCGTGCGAGGACGACAACTCGTGCGCGGGCGCAGCGTTCAACTGCGCGGACGAGTGCATCGGCATCGTCCCGTAGCTACACTTTCGGGCATGAAGTCCGTCATCTTGGTTTGCGGTCACGGTCCCGGCATCTCCGATGCGGTCGCTCGAAAGTTCGGCGGAGCTGGGCACGCCGTCGCGCTCGTCGCACGCAATCGCGATCGCGTGACCGCGGCGGCCGCCGCGATGAAGGGCATCGACGCGAAGGGCTACGCGTGTGACCTCACGAATCCCACCGCGATCGAAGAGCTCGTCACCACGGTGAAGAAGGATCTCGGCCCGATCGCGGTCGTCCACTACAACGCGTACGGCGGTGGTGGCTTCGATCTGCTCTCGGCCACGCCGGAGCAACTGCGCGGCGCGTTCGACATTTCGGTCACCGGCCTGGTCACGGTCGTGCGTGCGGCCAAGGCCGATCTCGAAGCGGCGAAGGGCGCGGTGCTCGTCACGGGTGGTGGGTTCGCGTTCTACGAGCCGAAGATCGATGCGATGGCGGTCCAGTTCCGCTCGGCGGGTGTCGCGATGGGCAAGGCCGCGCAGCACAAGATGGTGGGCCTGTTGTCGGCGGCGCTGAAGCCGAACGGCGTCTACGTCGGCGAGGTCGTCGTCATGGGCGTAGTGAAGGGCACGGCGTTCGATCAGGGCAACACCGGCACGCTCGAGCCATCGGCGATCGCCGATCGGTTCTACGAGATGGCGCAACAGCGCAGCGAGCTGACATCGAACTTCGGATGATGCAGAGCGGCATGCGTGCTGCATTTGCGTAGAGCATGCGGATCTTCAAAAATCTCGTAGCTGTTCCCACGAAGATCATCGGCGGAGCGCGTGATCGAGCGAAAGAGTTCGTGCATCGCGTGCTCGACCGCATCGAGGATGTCGTCGGTGGTCCCGATCGTCATCTCGCGACATCGCCCGCATCGCCGACGCCGGCCAAGCGGATCGCGAAGCTGAAAGGGCACAAGAAGCCGCGTGCCGAGCGGCGCAAGGCGCGTCGCGCGGCGCTGCGCTAGTTGGCGTTGCCGTGATGCGACGAACCATCGCAGTCCGGCGAGTCATGCGAGCTGGCGCAAGGAGTGTTCTTCGATAGGCTAGTCGCCGGCGTTCGCCAAGCGCGATGGGACATCGCAGGCGAGTCATGCGAGCTGGCGCAAGGCTAGTTATCGATCCGCCCGTCATGCGACGAGCCGCCGCGTCAACGAAGAGTCATGCGAGCTGGGACATGTGGAAGTCGCCAGCGTTCGCCAATCACGCGACGAACCGTCGCAGTCGACCGGCGAGTCATGCGAGCGGCTCGCTGCTGCGGTGCTGGGTGGACTCCGCGGCTCGCGCTTGGCGCCCAAATCGCGCCGAGCCTGCGTGATGATCTAGGTGTTCGGTGAGCGAACGTATGGCGGGCTCGTCACGATTTCGGCGCAGCGCTCGCTGATCGCGTGAGCCCACCCAGCCCCGCAGCAGCTCGGCCCCAGCTGCTCTAGTTTTGGGTTTCGCAGTTGTTGCGCGGGCCGTTCGAAGGCGGAGCCATCCGATGCTCGCCCATCGAAATCGTTCCGTTCGCCCAGAACGCCAAAGCTGCGAACGCCCCACAGATGGCGCAGTCGGCCTCGCGCGGGGCTGGAACGATCGAACGCTCGCCATGCATCATCAACGTTTCGAACGCTTGGAAGCGAAACACCCTGAGGTCAGCCCGGCGCGGGGCTGGAGGCACCCGATGTTCGCCGTCGAACGCGTTCGGTTCGCCCGGATGCCAAACACTGGGAACACCCCGATTGGCCTCGCGGGGCTGAACGATCGAATGCTCGCCATCATCAACGTTTAAACGCTTGGCAGCGAAACACAATGCGTCAGCCCCGCGCGGGGCTCGAGCCATCCGATGGTCGTCGAGCACGTTCGGTTCGCCGAGAACGCCAACGCTGCGAACGCGCCGCGGTACGGCTCCGCGCGAGGCGAGACTAGATCGATGGCGCAGTCGGCCCGCGCGGGGCTCGAGCGATCGAGCTGTGCTCACTCGCAGCGGCCGGATCGCACCGATCGTACGAAAAAAGACCGTGTGAGATTATTTTGATCACTCGATGTTGACGCGTTTTTCGACGACGAATCGCCTCGACGTCCGAAGCACGACTCGCGATCGCGCGAGACGCGATGTTTTGCGATCTGCCGGCGAGATTGCGCCGCGACGAGTTTGTGTCGCAAGACCGGCGATTTCTCGTCGAGAACACACGCCACGGCGTCCAAAATCTCGATGGTAGAGCGAGACATCATTCGGAGGAGAACGTCATGTTCGATGGTGTTGGCACGTGGCAAGAGATCGACTTCGCACTTCGCGAGCTGGCCAAAGATCAGTGCGCGCTGGACGCACGCGAGGCACCTCTCCTCCGCGAGGTCATTCGCGGTGACGTTTGGCGGCGTGCATCAAAGGTCAGTCTCTATGCCTATCTCGAAGACGTTCTCGGGTATGGACCGAAAGTCGCGCGCGATCGCGTCCGTGTTGCAGTGGCACTCGAACAGTTGCCCGAGACTTCGCGCGCGTTGGCGACTGGCGAACACAGCTACACCGCGGTCCGCGAGCTCACGCGGATCGTCAAACCGGAAACAGAAGTCGAGTGGCTGGACGCCATCCGCGGGTGCAACAGCGCACGTGTGCAGGAGCTGGTGTCGATGCACGAAGAAGGCGATCGGCCGACGGACCCGGCAAATCCACAGGTCAAGAAGTGCGTCGTCACGATCGAATTCACGCCCGCACAGTACGCACGGTGGCGCCAGGCGCAGACCGAGATCACGCGTGAGGTTGGCGACTTCGCCGACGATGCGACAACCGTCATGATGTTGTGCGCGGCGCGTTCCGAGGGCGAAGGCTCGAAAGGCACCGCACCGCGCGCACAGATCCAGGCAACGATCTGCGAGAAGTGTAGTCAGGGCTTCGTGAACGCAGGCGGTCGGCGGCTCGCACTAAGTGATGGCGAACGCGATCTGGTCGAGTGTGACGCCGTGCGGATCGGATCGGAGACTTCGCCGGCGCGTGCGACGAAGGACGTGTCGCCCTCGACGCGCCGAACGGTCTGGCAACGCGATTGCGGCAAATGCGTGGTCGAAGGATGTCGCTCGCAACGATTCATCGACGTCCACCACATCATTCCGCGGTCGGAAGGCGGCGGCCATACCGCCGACAACCTCGCGCTCATGTGCTTCGCCCATCACCAGATGCTTCACGCGGGAACAATTTCGCGGCACGCGGTTCGTCCTCGCGGCGCCGGCACGACCAGCTTCACAACGGTTCGTCAGCCCAGCGCGGGGCTGGCGACTTCTTCGCGCGCGTGTTGCGCGGAACCCGAACCTTCGCTGGCGCCCCGACCGCCGACGAGCGGATGACCGCTGCGAATGGTGGCGCGGCCGATCCGCGCGGTGCGGGCTAGCGCGTTCGATGCGCGATCTCCCGGTTTCAGTCCCGCGAGGGGCTGGCGACTTCTTCGCGCGACCGCTGCGCGGAATCTGAACATTCGATCGCGACCCGACCGCCGCCGAGCGCATGACATCTGCGCCGCGAATGATGGCGTGCTGCGGATCCGCGCGGTGCGGCTAGCGCGTTCGATGCGCGAGCGCCCGGTTTCAGCCCCGCGAGGGGCTGGCGACTTCTTCGCGCGACCGCTGCGCGGAATCTGAACATTCGGTCGCGACCCGACCGCCGCCGAGCGCATGACGTCTGCGCCGCGAATGGCGCATACGCCGGATCCGCACCGCGCAGGCTTGCGATGCGCGCGATCGGGCTTCAGCCCCGCGCGGGGCTGGCGACCTCTTCGCGCGTGTGTTGCGGAACCCGAATATTCGCCCGTGACCCGACCGCCGCCGAACGCATGACATCTGCGCCGCGAATGATGGCGTGCGGCGGATTCGCGCGGTGCGGGCTAGCGCGTTCGATGCGCGATCGCCCAACTTCAGCCCCGCGATGGGCTGACGACTTCTTTCGCGCGACCGCTGCGCGGAACCCGAATATTCGCCCGTGACCCGACCGCCGCCGAGCGCATGACATCTGCGCTTCGAATGATGGCGTGCGGCGGATTCGCGCGGTGCGGGCTAGCGCGTTCGATGCGCGATCGCCCGGCTTCAGCCCCGCGGGGGGCTGGCAACGTCTTCGCGCGACCGGTGCGCGGAACCCGAACACTCGCCCGTGACCCGACCGCCGACGAGCGCATGACATCTGCGCCGCGAATGACGGCGTGCGGCCGATCCGCGCGGTGCGGGCTAGCGCGTTCGATGCGCGATCTCCCGGCTTCAGCCCCGCGCGGGGCTGGCGACTTCTTCGCTCGCGTGTTGCACGGAACCGAACATTCGCTCGCGACCGACCGCCGACGAGCGCATGACATCTGCGCCGCGAATGGTGGCGTACGCCGCGCGTGCTAGCGCGATCGATGCGCGCGCGCGCCCGGCTTCAGCCCCGCGCGGGGCTGGCGACTTCTTCGCGCGACCGCTGGGGAACCGAACACCGATCTCCGACGAGCGGATGACCACCGCGAATGGTGGCGTACGCCGAATCCGCGCCGCGCGGCTAGCGCGTTCGATACGCGCGCGATAGGCCGGCTTCAGCCCCGCGCGGGGCTGGCGACTTCTTCGCCGCGGGATCCGCGGGACCCGAGCATTCTCTCGCGAGTGGCGTACGCGCGAATCCGCGCCGCGCGGCTAGCGCGTGCGGTGCGTGCGATCGCCCGGCTTCAACCCCGCGCGGGGCCGGCGACTTCTGCGCCGCGCGACTTCTGCGCGCGGGTTCCGCGGGACCCGAGCATTCTCTCGCGATCGCCTGAGCTCGACCTTCGCCCGCGCGGACGCATCGCGGCGTGGCTCGCGTGCGAACGGCCCGCGAAACGGCTACGAAAACCAAACTAGAGCAGCTGGGGCCGAGCTGCTGCGGGGCTGGGTGGGCTCTCGCGATCAGCGAGCTGCGCCGAAATCGTGACGAGCCCGCCGTACGGGTTCGCTCACCGAACATCTAGATCATCACGCAGGCTCGGCGCGATTTGGGCGCCAAGCGCGAGCCGCGGAGCCCACCCAGCACCGCAGCAGCGAGCAGCTCGCATGACTCGCCGTCTCCGATGGTTCGTCGCATCAGATCGGCGAACGCCGGGTTGCGGATCCGCTCGTGCGAGGCCGCGTCGCAATCGCCTGGCTTTAACCCCGCGACGCGTTCGATCGTCGCCCGCGGCGCGACTACTTCACCGCGATTTCGCAATTCGTCAGCTGGTACGCGTGATCGTACTTCTCCGTCGACGCGGCGACCTTGCCCGTGACGTCGAGCGAGAGCTCGTCCGGCTTCTTCGGTGACGCCATCGCCGCGTGGCGGAACGTGGTGACGCCGTCTTCGCCGCCCTTCATGTGGCAGCGCAGCTCCGCATCGCCATTCGACGCCGTGAGCCACACGAGATCGTTGCCCTGGCCGTGGAACTTGCAGCCCGCGAGCGAGATCGACGTGTCGAGGATCGACTTGTCGTTCTTGTCGAGCTTGTCGGCGAGCGCCTTGACCGTCGCGTTGTCACACGGGACGCCCTTTTTTCCACCACACGCTGCGACGACGAGGAGAACGAGTGCAATGCGCTTCATGCGCCAGGGTCTAACGCGAGCGAGCGCCGGGACCTACGAATAGATCCTGCACTATCACGCGAGCGAACCGGTTCTTGCCGGAACGCAGGACATGCGGGCCAGGACCCAGCACGCGATCCTCGGTCGCGCGCGCGCCATCGACGACGATCGCGTGATTCGCGAGATCCCGCAGCGCACGTGTTCGACTCGGTGCGAGCTGACTGCCGACGAGGGCCTGAACGAGCGAGGTACCCGTTGGTAGCGTGATTTCGGGCATCGCATCGGGCGCACCACCGGCGGCTTTGCGCTCGTACTCGTCGATCGCGGCCGCGGCAGCTGCGTGGCCGTGAAACCTCGTGACGATCGAGCGTGCGAGCGCGAGCTTCTGCAAACGCGGCGGCGCATCGGGCGCGGCGAACCCGAGCAACTCGCACCACTGCCGCATCGTGGCGTCAGAGATGCTCATCGTCTTCGTCACTTGGTACGTCGGCGATTCGGTCACGCCGATCGCGTTGCCCTTCGACTTCGACATCTTGTCGACGCCGTCGAGCCCGACGAGCAGCGGCATCATCACGATCGCTTGCGGCTCCTGACCGTAGTCGCGCTGGAGCCCGCGACCGACGAGTAGGTTGAAGCGCTGATCGCTGCCACCGAGCTCGACATCCGCGCGCATCGCGACGCTGTCGAAGCCTTGGACGAGCGGGTACAGCAATTCGTGCATGTGGATCGCTTCGTGGTCGGCGAACCGCTCCGCGAAATCCGCGCGCTCGAGCATCCGCGCGAGCGTCCACTTCGACGCGAGCGTGATGAAGTCGGTCACCGGCATCTTCGCGAACCAGGTCGAGTTGAAGACGATCTCGACGTCCGCGTTCAGCACGAGCGAGACTTGCGCGGTGTACGTCGCCGCGGCGGCCTCGATCTGTTCGCGCGATAGGTGCGGTCGCGTCGTGCTCCGACCGGTCGGATCGCCGATCGCGCCGGTGAAGTCGCCGATCAAGAATTGCACGCGATGGCCGAGCGCGTGGAAGCGTCGCAACACGTCGAGGACGACGGTATGTCCGAGGTGAAGATCGGGTGCGGTCGGATCGGCGCCGAGCTTCACGATCAGCGGGCGGCCGCGCACGAGCTTTCGGCGCAAGTCGGCGATGTCGATCACGTCGATCGCGCCGCGGGTCAGTTCTGCAAGTTGGTCGTCCATATCGGGCTCCTTCGAAAGCGAGGCCGAATGCGAACCACCCGGCCGAGTTGGCGGGTGTGTCGAGCGAACGACGAGCTACCCGCGGGAGGCGCGGTAACCGTACGTGTTCGCGACGAGCTGCATCACACGTTCAATCTATCAGACCGAACGCGCGAGCGCAGCACGCGCGAGAAGGCGCGTCGAATCCAGCGTCGGGATTGGCGAATTCGCGTCCGACAGGACGAGCGGGAGCTCCGTACAACCGAGCACGACCGCATCGCAGCCATCTTGCTTCAGGCGATCGATCACGCCGACCAGCGCTGTCGCATCGGTCGGTTTTCCCGGCACGAGGTCGTCCATGATCGCGCGTGCGAGTAAGGCGCGATCGGCGGCGAACGGCCGCTCCCACGCGATGCCTCGCTTGTCGAACGCGCGCGGATAGACGTCGCTCTCGACGAGCCACCGCGTGCCCGTGATCCCGACGCGGCGATAGCCACGCGAGGCCGCTTCGGTGGCGACGACATCCGCGATGTGAAGCCACGGCAACGGCGATCGGTTGACGACGCGATCGAACGCCATGTGGATCGTGTTGTCGGGACAGATCAGAAAATCGGCGCCGGCACGCGCGAGCTTCTCCGCGGACGCGAGCATCAGCGTTGCCACGCCATCGAGATCACCGCGCTCGAGGCACGCGACGTAATCCGCGAGCGGCGGCGTGTGCATCGTGATCTCGGGATGCGCGGCGCCGGCCTCGCTGCACATCGTGCGGTAACACAGCGCTGCACCCTCGGCCGAACAACCCACGATTCCGACGTGCAACACGCGAACAGTCTAGCGCGGTTAGACCCGTTGTCTGGAATCGTGTCCTTTCGCGCGAACCGCCGCACGCGTTACGGGTGACTTCATATGAAGAAGGCACCTTGGATCGCAGCGCTAGCTCCGCTGTGGCTCTGTACGAATGCACCCGTGCGCGTGATCGTTGGCGGCGCACCGGTGGCGGCTGAAGCAACGGCCATGGACGACGAGACGATCCTCGTCGACGATTTTTCCAGTACTCCCGCACGCGATGGCGGGACCGTGAACTGTTTGGTCGAAATTCCGGCGGGCACGACCGCGAAGTTCGAGATCGACGACCACGGCTGGCTGCGCTGGCAGAAGGATCGCGACGACGGGTCGCGGCGTGGCATCGACTACCTGCCGTACGTCGTGAACTACGGGATGGTGCCGAGCACGCTCGCACCGGACGGCGATCCGATCGACGCGATCGTGCTCGGCCGGACGATCGAGCGCGGCCATCTGAACAAGGCGCGCGTGATCGGCGTGTTGAAGATGGAGCAGGACGGCGTGCGCGACGACAAGCTGATCGCGGTGCCGCTCGACGAGCCGTGGACGAATGGGTTCTCGCGCCTACACGAGCTCGGCGAGCTCGATCACGCGTATCCGAACGTGCGCGAGATCGTGTGGACGTGGTTCGCGAGCTATTGGGGCATCGGTGCGACGCACATCATCGGGTGGGGCGACAGCGGCGAAGCGAACGAGATCCTCGACGAAGCTATTCGGGCACGATCACGTTCGCCACGCGCGTCATTAGCTCTTCATCTTCGAGGCGAGCCGCGATCCGCGCCGCACGATCATGACTAGCGCGAGCGGCGGCACCGTCTTGGACGCGCGTCAGGAGATTGAGTGCGTTGACGCGCATGCGCAGTAAGCCGCCATCTCCCGCGTGCTCGACGGCGGCGCGCGCGAACGTTTCGGCGGCGGCGCGATCGCCGAGCTTCCACGCGCAGTAGCCGAGCCCGACGGCCTTGCGAAACGCGACGAACGGTTCGGCGCTATCCGGAATCTCCGAATATGCCGCCTGCGCCGCGAGCACGGCCGCGCGATCGTTGCCGCCGGAAGGCCGGATCAACGCGTGCGCGCGCAGATCCGCGAGCATCGCGACGAACACCGGATCGCCCTCGAGGCGTGCCGCGATCGCGTCGAGCACATCGGCGGTTGCGTGGGTATCGGCATCCGATAACAGCTGCGCGTCGAGCAACAGGCATTCGATCTCGGCATCGCGCCCCGCATGCGGTGCGGATCGCCGCGCGAGCCCCTGCCAATGGCGAGCTTGGTCAAACGCGCGCTTGCTGCGATGTGCGTGCGCGATGCCGAGCTGGATCCACACCGCGAGCCGCGACTCGGCGATCGGTGGCCGGTTCCACAGCGTCAGATGCTCGAGCCGGAAGTTGCACGGCAGATCCGCGAACCGCGTGTGGTACTGGCCCATCCACTTCACGAGCTCGTCGACGGCGGCGATGAACCCGAAGTAGCGCAACATCCACCGCCCGTACTGGCCACCCGGTTTGTGCTCGCGCGTGGCGAGGCGCCGCAGCCCGCGCTCGACGGATTGCGCATCTTGCGGCACGTCCGTGTTTGCCGCGCGATCGATCAGCTCGTTCGCGAGCGCGCTCCAGCCACCGCGATCGTCGGCCCACTGGTTGACGTAGACATTCCACGTCAGTGACGGTGGGAGCTGGTCGATCACGTGATGATTGTAATTGATCGCGCGCGATGCCATGAAGAGGCGTGCGGCAGCTCCTCTGGGTGATCGCGTCGACGAGTGTGGCGATGGCCGAGCCAGATGTCGTGATCGGTCCGCCGACGTTCGCGGGCTCGCTCGACGGCAAGCACGCTGACGACATCGACGTGATGGTGAAGAACCATCGCGACGAATACGTGAAGTGCTACGACCCGGAAGCCGGCGAGCTGCGCATGCACGTCACGCTGATCGTGCATCCCACCGGACGCGTCACCGGTGCCGGCGTCGCGCTCGCGAGCGGTACGAGTCCGGCCGTCGCGTGCTTGCAGGGCGTGTTGAAGAACCTGCGCTTCGATGCGCAAGCGGGGAAGGTCACCGTCGACTACGCGTTCGCGTTCGAGCCACCGCACGACGATCCGCCACCGCCGCCGCCCGAAGAGCATCATCACGCGAAGCAGCTTCCCTCGGTCACGCTCGGTGAAGCGACGGTCACCGGCACGTACGACAAGGCGATCGTCCTTCGCTACATCAAGCGCAACCTCAACAACATCCGCTACTGCTACGAGAAGAACTTGGTCACGCGGCCGGACATCGCGGGCAAGCTGACCGCATCGTTCAAGATCGGATCGGATGGAATCGTCGTCGGGATGAAGACCGATGGCTTCGACAAACCGGTCGGCGCGTGCGTCGCCGGTGTCATCAAAGACATCGAATTTCCCCACCCCACGTCGGGCATGGTCGACGTGAAGTACCCGTTCACGTTCAAAAAATGAAACTGGATGACGCTGACGTTGTCGGAGGTCTAATGATGCGCACGCTCGTGAGTGTCCTCTTGGTGTCGGCTACCGCGTCGGCAGAGCCGTTCGTCGAGCTCGGCCAACCCACGGTCTCCGGCGAGCCCGGCGATCGCGTGCAGTTGATCGACGCGACCGTCGGCAATCAGCAGCCGACGTACCTCAAGTGCTACGACCCGGCGGGCGGCCTGCGCGCTCTCCACGTCACGATGATCATCCGGACCGATGGCAAGCTCGCCGCCGTTGGCACGGCGACCGCGAACAAGGACAAGAACGGCATCGCGCTCGCATCCTGCGTGAAGACGGCGCTGCTCGCGCTGCACTTCGAAGCGCAGCCGGCGAAGACCACGGTCGACTACTCGTTCGTGTTCCATCCGCAGCCGATCGACGACGCGTACGGCGGCCTCCTCGGCAACGAAGCGGGCGAGATGAACGGCGGCTTTGGCTACGGTCGTTCCGGGTTCGGTCCCGGTGGCGGTGGCACCGGCTGGGGAACGATCGGCACCGGCGGCCAAGGCCCGGTTGGTAGACCCAAGACGCTACCGAGCACCACGCTCGGCCAGGCCAACGTCACCGGCGATCTCGATAAGGCGATCATCCGGCGCTACATCAAGCGGAACATTCAAAAGCTCGAGTACTGCTACGAGAAGACGTTGCTCGCGAAGCCCGGCTTGAAGGGCACGGTGACCGCGAAGTTCACGATCGATAGCGGTGGACTCGTGTCGGCGTCGACGGCGTCGGGCCTCGACAAAGACGTCAGCGATTGCGTCGCGCGCGTGATCAAGGACATCGAGTTTCCGAAACCGAAATCCGGCACCGTGGACGTGACGTACCCGTTCGAATTCAGGGCGCCATGATCCGCGCGACGATCTTGATCCTCGCCGCCACGGCGATCGCGCATGCCGAGCCCCAGGCAGATGTCGGTGAGCTGGAAATCTCGGGCCGCCAAGATCGGCTCGACGATCTAAACGCGATCGTTCGCACGCAGTTCAGCGGCTATCGCAACTGCTTCGCTAACTCGAACGATCGACTGCGCGTTCACGTGCATCTCGTCGTGACGCCCGCTGGCAAGGTGACCGGTGTTGGCGTCGCAGCACCGTCGGTCGCGCCGGAGATCATCGAGTGCGTTCGGTCGGTGGCAAAGGCGACGGTGTTCAAGGCGCTGACCGAGAAGACGCATCTCGATTTTGTCGTGACCTCGATCCCTACCTGGATGCAAAGCAGCGGCGGTGCATTCGCATCGTTGACCGGCACCGGCGAAATCTCGAGCGGGTTCGAAGACGAGAACATCTACGGCTCTGGCTTGCTCGGTAACGACACCACGAAAGACGGCGACGGCTGGAGCAAGATCGGCACCGGCAAAGGCAAGAGCGAGGGCGTCGGTACCGGAAAAGGCAAGGGCGGGCTCATGCGGCACGACAACCCGACGACCTCGATCGGCCAGCCGACCGTCACGGGCGGTCTCGACAAGGCGATCATCCGCCGCTATGTGAAGCGCAACATCCAAAAGATCCTGTCCTGCTACGAGACCGAATTGGACAAGCGGCCGAAGCTCGCCGGCCAGATCACGGCGGAGTTCCGGATCGGCGTCGATGGCCTCGTGTCGGCTTCGAAGGCGAGCGGCTTCGACAAGACCGTCGCGACCTGTGTCGCCGGCGTGATCAAGACGATCGAATTTCCCAAGCCTCAGGGCGGGGCGGTCGAGGTGAAGTACCCGTTCACGTTCAAGCAGACGACGACCGAGTAACTTCCGCTAAAACGGAGAAAAGGCTTTTCTCCGACGACGATCACCCTTAGACTCACTGCGTCAATGGGTCGACCCGGCAGTGAATTCCGCGACGCGTGTGGCGTTGGCTTCGTCGCCAACATTCGCGGCGAGCGTAGCCGCAAGATCGTCGACGACGGCCTCGAAATCCTGCGCCGTCTCTCCCATCGCGCGGCGACCGGTGCAGATCCGGATACCGGCGATGGCGCGGGCATCTCGATCCAATTGCCCGAGGCCTTCCTGCGCGCGGAAGCCGAGCGCTTGCAGTTCGATCTGCAGCCGAACCGGAAGTTCGCCGTGGGCAACGTGTTCCTGCCGCCGGATCCCGCGATGCGCGCGGCCTGCGAACAATTGATCGAAGGCGCGGTCCACGATGAAGGCCAACGCGTCGTCGGCTGGCGCGACGTGCCGATCGATCCGAGCGTCGCCGGTCCGGTCGCGCGCGACGTGATGCCGGTGTTCCGCCAGGTGTTCGTGCGGATGCGTCGCGTGCCACCGAGCGCGTGGGAACGCACGCTGTTCGTGATCCGGAAGCTCGCCGAAAATCGCGTGCGCGAGCGCGGCGCGGATCCGATCGGCTACTTTCACATCGCCTCGCTGTCGACGGAGACGCTCGTCTACAAGGGCTTGCTCCTGCCGGCGCGGCTCGGCCAGTTCTTCCTCGATCTGCAACACCCGCTCGTCGAGAGTGCAGTCGCCGTCGTCCACTCGCGGTTTTCGACGAACACGTTCCCGACGTGGGATCTCGCGCAGCCGTTCCGCTACATCGCGCACAACGGCGAGATCAACACGCTGCGCGGCAACAGCAACTGGATGCAGGCGCGGCGGAGTCAGCTCCACTCGGCGAAGTTCCACGGCGGGCTCGAGCGGCTGATGCCGATCATCGTGCCGGGCAAGAGCGACTCGGCTCAGTTCGACAACATGGTCGAGCTCCTCACGCTCGGCGGGCGTACGTTGCCGCACTCGATGATGATGATGATTCCCGAGGCATGGGAATCGGGAAACCTCGACGACGATCGGACGAGCTTCTATCGCTACGCCACGTCGTTGGTGGAGCCGTGGGATGGCCCGGCCGCGATCGTGTTCTTCGACGGGCAGATCGTCGGCGCCACGCTCGATCGCAACGGCCTGCGTCCCGCGCGCTGGACGCAAACCACGGACGATCGCGTGATCCTCGCGAGCGAAGCGGGCGTGATCGACGTGCCGGTGGAGCAGGTCAAGGCGAAGGGCCGGTTGACGCCGGGCATGATGTTCGTCGTCGATACCGCGGAAGGTCGGATCGTCGACGATGCGGAGCTCAAGCGCGATGTCGCGTCGCGGTTCCCGTATCGCAAGTGGCTCGACAAGAACGTGTTCGAGCTCGCCGAGCTGGACGACGCCGTGCCGCCGTCCGCGATCACCGGCGACGATCTGATCCAACGCCAGCGCGCGTTCGGCTACTCGGATGAAGATGTCGAGCTGATCATCGTGCCGATGGCGGAGACCGGTAAAGAGCCGGTCGGGTCGATGGGCACGGACACGCCGCTCGCCGTGCTGTCGGAGCACGCGCCGAACCTGTCGGCGTACTTCCATCAACTGTTCGCGCAAGTCACGAATCCCCCGATCGATCCGATCCGCGAAGCGCTCGTGATGTCGCTCGAGACCAGCGTCGGCCCGGACGGCAACACGTTCGACGAGACACCGGAGCAGTGCCACCAGCTGCGCCTGCGCGGGCCGGTGATCGATAACCGCGATGTCGCGAAGATCCGGACCGTGCGCGAAGGCGTGTTCGATCCGATCACGCTGCCGATCACCTGGGACCCGAGCTGGGGCATCCAACGCGCGATCGATCAGCTCAACAAGGCCGCGGTCGCCGCGATCGACGATGGCCACAACATCCTGATTTTGTCCGATCGCGGCGTCGACGCGAATCACATCCCGATCCCGGCGCTGCTCGCGCTATCGGCCGTGCAACAGCACCTCGTGCGCGAGGGCATTCGCATGCAGGTCGGTATCCTCGTCGAGACGGGGGATGTGCGCGAGGTCCACGATCTCGCGCTCTTGATCGGGTTCGGCGCGGCGGCGGTGAATCCGTATCTCGCGCTCGATACCGTGAAGGCGCGCGGCCTCGATACGGGCAAGTACATCCACGCGCTCGAAGAAGGCCTGTTGAAGGTGATGTCCAAGATGGGCATCTCCACGGTGCAGTCGTATCGCGGCGCGCAGATCTTCGAAGCGGTCGGGCTCGATCGCGATCTCGTCGATCAATGGTTCACCGGCGTGCCGTCGCGGATCGGTGGCGTCGGGTTGGACGATCTCGCGGCGGAGTCGCTCGTGCGTCACGCGCGCGGCTATGCCTCCGACGACAAGTTGCTGCCGGTCGCCGGCCAATACCGCTGGCGCAAGACCGGCGAGCTTCACAAGTGGAACCCGCAGACGATCGCCGCGCTTCAACACGCGGTGCGCGAACGCGACCCGGTGAAGTTCGAAGAGTTCGAGCGCCTGTGCGACGACGAAGAGCGCGCACTCGTCACGTTGCGCGGGATGTTCGACGTCCAGTACGGCAACGAGGTTCCGCTCGACGAGGTCGAGCCCGTGTCGTCGATCGTCGGGCGGTTCGTCACCGGCGCGATGTCGTTCGGATCGATCAGCGCGGAAGCACACGAGACGCTCGCGATCGCGATGAACCGGCTCGGCGCGAAGTCGAACAGCGGCGAGGGTGGGGAAGAGCCGCATCGCTTCACCGTCGACGAGAATGGCGATGCGCGGCGCTCGGCGATCAAGCAGATCGCGTCCGGACGGTTCGGTGTGACCACGCACTACCTGGTCAACGCGGACGATCTGCAGATCAAGATCGCGCAGGGTGCGAAGCCCGGTGAAGGTGGCCAGCTCCCCGGCCAGAAGGTCGACGATCGGATCGCGAAGGTCCGGTGTTCCACGCCCGGCGTCACGTTGATCTCGCCGCCGCCGCATCACGACATCTACTCGATCGAGGATCTCGCGCAGTTGATCTACGACCTCACGGCCGTGAATCCCACGGCGCGCGTGTCGGTGAAGCTCGTCAGTGAAGTTGGCGTCGGGCTCGTCGCGGCCGGCGTGGCGAAGGCGCGCGCGGCGTGCGTGGTGATCGCCGGTTATGAAGGTGGCACCGGTGCATCGCCACTGTCGTCGCTCAAGCATGCGGGGCTGCCGTGGGAGCTCGGCCTCGCCGAAACCCAGCAAGTCCTCGTCGAGAATCGCCTGCGCGATCGCGTGCGCGTGCAAGTCGATGGTGGCCTGCGGACATCTCGAGACGTCGTGGTGGCCGCGTTGCTCGGCGGCGAAGAGTTCGGCATGGCCACGGCCTCGTTGATCGCCACGGGCTGCGTGATGTTGCGTAAGTGCCACTTGAATACGTGCTCGGTCGGCATCGCCACGCAGGATCCGAAGTTGCGCGAGCGCTACACCGGCAAGCCCGAGGATGTCGTCGCGTACTTCACGTACGTCGCGGAAGGCGTGCGTCGCCACCTCGCGAAGTTGGGCGCGCGATCGATCGACGAGATCGTCGGCCGCGTCGAAAAGCTGAAGGCCAAGAAGGGCGGGGTGCGCTGGCACGCGAAGGCGAAGCAGCTCGATCTATCGGCGATCCTCCAGCCACCGGTCGCGCCGGCGGACGTGCCGCGCAGGTTCGTCGCTGCGCAACCGTGGAAGCTCGACGATCACGTCGATCACGGCATCGCGTTCGACAAGTTGCCCGTGTCGCGCGAGATCAAGATCGACAACTCGAAGCGCGCCGCTGGAACGATGTTATCGGGTCGCGTCGCAAAGCAGCTCGGCGCTCGCGGCCTACCCGATAACTCGATCACGTTGCGCTACACCGGATCCGCCGGCCAATCGTTCGGCGCATTCCTCGCGCCCGGCATCACGCTCGAGCTCACCGGCGAAGCGAACGACTACACCGGCAAGGGCATGTCCGGCGGCCGGATCATCGTGAAGCCACCGGCGAACGCGCGGTTTGCCGCCGAGGACAACGTCGTGATCGGTAACGTCACGTTGTACGGCGCGACCGGTGGCGACCTCTACGCGAACGGCCTCGGTGGCGAGCGGTTCGCCGTGCGCAACTCGGGGGCGCGCGCGGTCGTCGAAGGCGTCGGTGATCACGGTTGCGAGTACATGACCGGTGGCGTCGTCGTGGTGCTCGGTCCGGTCGGCAAGAACTTCGCCGCGGGCATGAGTGGCGGCACCGCGTTCGTCTGGGATCCGAATCAAGCGTTCCGCGCGCGCTGCAATCTCGAGCTCGTCGAGTTGGAGCCCGCGGACGAGAACGATCAGTGGCTCGTGCGCTCGCTCGTCGAAGATCACGTTCGATTCACCGGATCCGCACGCGGTCAGAAGCTGCTCGCGAATTGGGATCACGTGATCTCGCGGTTCGTGAAGGTCATCCCGACCGAGTACAAGCGCGTGACGCGCCGACCGCTGTTGAAAGTGGCGCAGTAATGGGCAAGCCCACCGGATTTCTCGAGCACGATCGCGCCGCGCCACATCGCCGGCCGATTCCGGATCGCCTGCGCGATTGGCACGAGGTGGAGCACACCGCCGACGATGCGCCGGAGCAAGCCGCGCGCTGCATGGACTGCGGCGTGCCGTTTTGTACGAACGGCTGTCCACTCGGCAATCCCATTCCGGACTTCGCGGATGCGATCTATCGCGGCCGCTGGCAAGACGCGTTCGACAAGCTCGCCGTCACGAACGACTTCCCCGAGTTCACCGGCCGCGTGTGTCCGGCGCCGTGCGAAGCCGCGTGCGTGTTGGCGATCGATCAACAGGCGGTCACGATCGAAGCGCTCGAGCGATCGATCAGCGATCGTGCGTGGGCCGAGAATTGGGTCACGCATCATCGCGCGGCACCGACGGGCAAGAAGGTCGCGATCGTCGGCTCGGGCCCGGCAGGCCTTGCCGCGGCGATGCAGCTCGATCGCCTCGGCCACGACGTCACGATCTACGAAGCCGATGACAAGCCGGGCGGGCTCCTTCGCTACGGCATCCCCGACTTCAAGATGGAGAAGGACATCATCGATCGCCGGCTCGCGATCGCGCCGTCGATCACGATCAAGACGAACACCCGCGTCGGCAAAGACATCGCGTGGAACGCGCTCGGTGCCGACGCCACGATCATCGCGATCGGCGCGCAAGTTCCGCGCGACCTCGATGTCAAAGGCCGCGACCTCGACGGCGTGGTGCTCGCGATGGACTACCTCGTCGATCAGAACCGCAACGCGGGGCGATACACCGCGCGCGACAAGCACGTGATCATCCTCGGCGGCGGTGACACCGGCTCCGATTGCCTCGGCACCGCACTTCGCCAAGGCGCCGCATCCGTCACCCAGATCGAGCTCGTGCCGGCACCGCCGATCGGGCGCAATCCGGCGACGCCGTGGCCGCAATGGCCGCTCGTGTTCCGGACGTCGTCGTCGCAGGAAGAGGGCGGTGACCGCGCGTTCGGGTTCCGGACCACCCACCTCGAAGGTGTCGGCAAGATCACGGCGCTGCACGGGATCGCGGTCCAACGCGAAGGCGGCGCGCTGATCGATCTTCCGGGCACCGAGGTGCGCCGATCCTGCGACTTGCTCGTACTCGCGATGGGCTTTGTCGGCCCGGTTGCCCAGTCACTGACCGCGCAGCTCGGCGTCCGACTCGACCCGAAAGGGAATGTTGCCGTCGACAGTGACCTCGAGACGAACGTGCGCGGGGTGTTCTGTGCAGGTGATGCACAGCGCGGGGCATCGCTCGTCGTGTGGGCGATTGCCGAAGGACGGCGCGTGGCGCGATCCGTCCACCAGTACTTACGTTAGACTGGTACCGATGCGCCTTGCCGCCGTGCTCGTGTTGGCAGGCTGCAGGTTCGGCTTTACCGATCAACCGACCACGGATGCCGCGGCGCCGGACGCTGCACTCGGCCTGCGCGCGATCGCGGTGCAAGCGAACGTGAGCTCGACGTGCGCGCTGTCGTCCGATGGCCGCGTCACGTGTTGGGGTGACAACAACTGGGGCAAGCTCGGCATCCCGTCCGGCGACGTGAGCCCGCGCGGCGATCAACCGGGCGAGCTCCAGCTGTTGAAAGGGATCGATTTCGGCACGGGTGTCACGGCGACGCGGATCTCGTCGAACGTCGACTACGGCTGCGCCGTGCTGTCGGATACGCGCGTGAAGTGCTGGGGCAACAACGATGGCTCGCAGCTCGGCACCGCGAACTACGATCACGTCGGCGATGAAGTTGGCGAGATGGGCGACAACTGGGTCGCCGTGTTGTCCGGCGGTGGCACGAACTTCGACGAAGTCGTGACCGGTCACTATCACACGTGCGTGCGCAGCAGCGGCTCGGTCTGGTGTTGGGGCATCAACGATCTCGGCGAGGCCGGGCTCGGCGACACCGTTCGACACGACAGCGATCAACCGACGCTGCCTCCCGTCGATCTCGGCACCAACTTCGTGCCGATGCAGCTCGCATCCGGGTTCAACCAGACATGCGCGCTGTCGACCGCCGGCACGATCAAGTGTTGGGGCTACGGCATCCTCGGCTACGGCGACAACGTGACGCGCGGCGCGCAGCCGGGTCAGATGGGCGACAACTTGCCGGTGATTCCGCTCGGCATCGGCGTCACCTCGTCGAAGATCTTCATGGGCTTCGGCACCACGTGCGCGATCACGTCCGCCGGTGCGGTGTGTTGGGGCGATGGCTCGATGGGCGCGCTCGGCAACGGCTCGACCGCGTTGATCGGCGACGATCCGAACGAAGTCGCCGCGCTGACACCGCTCGCGCTGGGCGGCACGGTCACGCAGCTCGCATCCGGCGACGAGTTCACGTGCGCGTTGCTCGCAGATGGCGGTGTCTCGTGTTTCGGTAGCAACTCCGACGGCCAGCTGTGCCAGGGCGACACCACGACGCGCGGGGCGAGCCCCGGCGATAACCTGGCGACGCTCCGCGTCCCGCTCGGCGAACCGGCGACGATGGTGAGCGCTGGTGGCGCGCATGCGTGCGCGGTGTTGCGATCCGGATCGATCGCGTGTTGGGGCGCGAACGATCTCGGTCAGCTCGGCGCTGGTGACACGACGACCCGCGGTGACAACATCGGCGAAGTTCCATTCGTGATCAAAGCGAGCGACCTATGGTGAAGACGATCCTGCAGTGGGTCCTGACCGTGTTCATGGTCGCGGCAGGCCTGAATCACTTCCTGTCGCCCGCGCCGTACGTGGGGATGATGCCGAGCGCGCTACCGCACCCCGAGCTGTTGGTGCAGGTGAGCGGTGTCGCCGAAATCCTCGGAGGCTTGGGCCTGATCCTGCCGGCGACGCGCAAGCTCACGGCGTGGTGCTTGATCGCGCTGTTCGTCGCGATCTTTCCGGCGAACCTGAACATGGCGATCAACCACTTGCCACTCGGGACACATTCCGTCCCGACGTGGGCGCTGTGGGCGCGATTGCCACTACAACTAGTTCTGATCGCGTGGGCGTACTGGTTCACGCGCGGCACGCCGAATGCTTCTACATCGAAGCATGAACGACCGTAATCAAGGCGAAGGCGATCGGATCTCCGCTCGCAAGTACAACCGCGACGTTCGCGACTACATCAGCGAAGGCCGCGTCGGCATCGATGCGCGCAAGGCGGAGGAATTCGTCAACCGCGATCCAGACGCGGCGGCGCGCGCCGAACGGCAGGCGAAGGCCGGACCGAAGTCGTGGATCGCTCGTACGATCGAAAACGTGCGCGCGGTGCTACACCGCAAGTAGCGTGGCGTTCGCGCCGAACAACTGATCGCGCCAGTGCTGCAACAGCGCTGTCGTGTCGCGTTCGTTCGGGTGAAAGCTCGGCTTGAAGTACGCGAGGTACGCGGGCGCGAGCCGGATGAAGAAGCCCGGATACACGTAGAACCGCATCATCCCGCGGGCCCACGTCCACGGCTTCCACAGGATCCCGCGCGTCTTCATCAGGCGCAGGTGCACCGCGAACTGCACGGCGAAGAATACGATCGTCGTCGCGATCATCACCAACGCGCGGCGCGCGTAGCTCCCGTCGACGGTTTGATAGACATCGAACGCGACCGCCTTGTGCTCGCTCTCTTCGAGCGCGTGCCACGTCCACAGCGGTTGCATCGTCGGATGGATCGCGTCGCGCATCTTCGGATTGCCGAGCAGCTCTTCGGCGAGCATCGCGGTGAAGTGCTCGAGCGCGGTCGTCACCGCGAGTTGCGATTTCGGTCCGAACACGCGCTGGCGTACGAACGCGAGGAAGCCCTTCAGCCAGCGATCGACGCCCGGCGCCTCCGCGTAGCCGTGACTCACCATCAGGTCGTTGAAGTGGCGGTGTTCGCGGCCGTGCATCGCTTCTTGACCGATGAAGCCGTGAACCGCTTTCTGGAGCTCGGGATCGTGGATCTGATCGGCAAACTCTTTGACCGACCGCACGAAGAATTGCTCGCCTTCGGGAAACAGGAGCGAGAGCGCGTTCATGAACGTGGTCTCGTATGCGCTGTCGTTCGTCCAATCGCGCGGGACGTGCTCGAACGGGAACGAGACGTTGCGGCGGGGAATGTCCATGCTCTGATCGTGGGGCGGTCGCGCGTTTCGGCGTAGGTCACGACGCGCCGACGGGTTATCATCTGGGGCCACGTGTTCGAGCTGCCGGGCGCATATCTTCGGGACCTCGTCGATTTGTCGACGACGTTTGGCGTGCGTGCGGATGATCTGCTCGCCGGGTTGCCGCTGACGATCGAGCAGCTGGATGACCCCACGACGCGGGTGCCGCTGCTCGTGTGCGAGGCGGCGATCCAACGCGCGATCGCGCTGACGAAGCAACCGGCGCTCGCGATCCATCTCGGCCTACGGATGCGGCTGTCGTCGCATGGCTTCCTCGGCTTCGCGGCGATGACGGCGGAGACCGTGCGCGATGCGCTCGAGCTCGCGGTGAAGTTCTCGGCGATCCGGACCAGTGCGTTGCGGCTCGCGCTCGTGACCGAAGGCTCGACGACGCAGCTCGTGTTGGAAGAGCGGATCGATCTCGGTGCGTTGCGCGAGTTCGTGGTGCTCGCGTTGTTGGTCGGCATCTGGCAGCTCGGGACCGAGCTCACGGGCAAGCCGCCGGATGGCATCGCGGAGTGCGCGTTCCCGGCGCCGAACTATCTCGGGCCGCCGGTGTTGGAGAAGATCCGATTCGATCGGCCGGCGAATCGCCTGGTGTTCGATACGGCGCTGCTCGATACGAAGTTGCGCACGCGTGACATGGTGGCGACGAAGCTCGCGATCGAGCAGTGCGAGCGCGAGCTGGCCTCCACCAATGACGGCGAGCTCGCGGCGAAGATCCGCGCGATGTTAGACGCGGATCAGTCGATCGATCTGCCGCAGGTGGCGAAGGCGCTGCACCTGTCGACGCGGACGCTCAAGCGGCGCCTCGCCGATCAGCACACCACGTTCTCGAAACTCCGCGATGATCTGCGCAAGCAACGCGCCTTGTTGCTCGTCGACAATCGACAGTTATCGATCGGCGAGGTCGCGACGAAGCTCGGTTATACCGAGCTGCCGAACTTCACGCGCGCATTTCGCAAGTGGACGGGACAGACGCCGATGGCGTACCGCGTACGAGGACGTTAAAGCGGTTCGACCCAATCGCCGCTCTCGCAGAAGAACTGGCGAGAGCAACGCCGCGAGGATCCACGCGTTACTCGTGATGGTCGACGGTGACGTTGAAGCTCGGGCTTGCCCGTTCCAAGTATTCTTCCGCCCCATCGTTGCCCAGCAGCGTGGCTTGGAAGAACGCCGTCGTATAACTCGCCGCGACGTCGCGACCCTGGATCGGATCGAGATACGTGAAGTTCGTGCCGTCGGTTTGACGCACGCCATCGCCACAGCCGGGCGCGAAGCCTGTCGTCAACCCCGCGAGGTCGGAGACCGACCAGTGTCCGGCATCGGCGACCTCGATCTTCGTCGCGGGCACGGGCGCGTTCGTATAGTTGTCGCGGATGAACTTGTTGCCGAGCTCGGTGATCGAGTTGTCCTCCTGGGCGACCATGAACATCAGCGGCACCTTCAAATCCGCGAGCGTGACACCCGGCGTGAGTGGGTTGTCCATCGGCGCGCACAGCGCGGCCGCGGCCGAGATCCGCGAATCCAATTGCGCGACGCGCCCGGCGGTGACCGCACCCATCGAATGACCTAGCACGCCGATCTTTGTCTGGTCGATGATGTCCGCCACCGGCGACGTACCGAGCTGATCCATCACGGCGCGAATGTCCTGCGCGCGAATCTCGAGCTCGGCCGAATCGATCGACGCGTCGACACCATCGAGCTCTTCCCACAAGTTGTCGCCCGCATGCTCCACGCTGATGACGACGAAGCCGTTACTCGCGAGCCGGATCGCGGTCGAAGCATTCGAAAGCCGCGTGCACGCATGGCAGTGCGAGACCATCACCACGGGAAACGGCCCAGGAACCATGTGAGGCGCATCGACCATGGTGGTGAGCCCACGCGAAGGACATGACGGCGCGGCTGCAAGGAGGCCCTGATACGTCGCCTGGTGGACCGGATCGAACGTGGTGATATCGACGGCCGGATAGAAGACGTCCGAAAACGATGCGAGCGGATAGAACGCTTCGACTTGCAGCACGCGCGATGTGCTCGGATCGGTGACCTGATACGCCGTCATGCCGTTACCGTATTTGGTCTCGGTCTCGGCGGAATCGTCGAGAGGAACGTGCGGCGTACTACTGCTGCACGCCGCCAATAAGATCAGTAGCCACCGCATTCGCCGATGCTACCGCGCGCTTGCTCGTGATGAATAGCCCGAGTAGCGTGACGGCGACTCCACCGACGAGGACATACGCCCAAAATGGATGCGTGTTCGGCGCGAACGCCGGGTCACTGGCTTTGACGCCGACGATCGAGCCCGACAACGCGATGCCGAGCGTCGCGCCGACTTGCCGGCTCGTCGATGCGAGTGCGGATGCAACACCGGCTTGCGCGCGGGGCATGCCCGAGACCGCGGTGTTCGTGATCGGCGCGTTGATCATGCCCATTGCTACGCCGAACACCACGAATGCCGCGATCACCTGCGCGATCGGCGTTTGCAAATCCAGGCCGAGCAGGATCGCGGCACCGATCGCGAGCGCACATCCGGCGAGACACACCGTGAATCTTACGTGACCACCACCGACGAGCTTTCCGGACAGCGGCGCGCAGATCGCGAGCGATGCCGCGATCGGGAGCAGACACAGCCCTGCATGCGCCGGCGATAGGCCTCGCGCGGTCTGCAGATACAGCGACGACAAGAACAGCGATCCGTTGAAGCTCGAGAATGCGACCACCGCCAGGATCGTGGCGCCCGCGAACGGGATCGACCGGAAGAACCGCATGTCGAGCAGCGGCTCGAGCCGGCGCCGTTCGTAGATCACGAGTGCGATCATCGCGACGATCGCCGACGCGAGGGCAGCGACGATCGGAGGCGACGTCCAGCCGAGCGCGCGGCCTTCGATCAGCGATCCGGTCAACGTGCCCAACACCACGACGACGAGGAACTGGCCGACCGGATCGATCCGCCGCGGTTTTGGCGCCCGCGACTCCGGGACGAACCGCGCCGTCAGAAGGATCGCGGCGACGCCGAACGGCACGTTGACCCAGAAGATCGATCGCCAGCCGACATGCTCGACGAGCAACCCGCCCAACAACGGCCCGAGTGCCATCGAGATCCCGAACACCGATCCCCAGAATCCGATCGCCTGCGCGCGCTGCTTCGGATCGGTGAACGTGTTGACGATGATCGACATCGCCACCGGATTCATCATCGCGCCGCCGAGCGCTTGGACCACGCGAAACGCGACGAGCATCTGGATCGATCCGGCAAAGCTGCACAGGAGCGATCCGAGCGAGAAGATCCCCAACCCGATCTGGAAGATCCGCTTGCGACCGAGCCGATCCGCCGTCGATCCGGCGAGCATGAGGAAGCTCGCGATCACGACCGTGTAGCCATCGATCGACCACTGCAGGCCGTCCATCGTGGTGTCGAAGTCGCGCGCGATCGCCGGCAACGCGACATTCACGATCGTCACGTCTATCGTGACCAAGAACAGGCTCAGGCAACAGGTCGCGAGCACGACCCACGGATGGACTTCGCGCTGGCTCACTCGCGGGTGGCCAGCATCGCGAACAAGATCGATTCCATCTGCGGCCAGCTCGCGCCCGACGGACCGTCCAGCGTGACGAGCAAGCTGCCCTTCGGCTGGACGCGACACCCCTGGTGCACGCGACGGGAATCGGTTTCGTAGGCGACGTACCACGCTAGCTTCTGAGTCGTAGATGCATCGACCGCGGCTTTCGGTAGCGACTTTTTACGATCGCTGCACGACTCGTCGATCAGCTTCACGCTCAGCGTGGCGGCTTCTTTGCCTTCGGTGTAGTCGGCGATGTCGTTCACCGGACTACCAGACACGCGCCACGATCCCGAAAGGCCAGGTGCATCGACCGAGCGCCCCGACGGAAACTTGAGCGGCGTCTTCTTCACACCGGGATCCGCGGCGCCGACCTTCGCGTTGATGATCGGGATCATCTTGCCCATCGTGGGGCCGATGCCGTCGAGCGCGACCTTGGAATCCTTGCGGAGCCTTCTGATCGTGTTGTCGTGCTCGTCGAGCTGATGCTCGAGCGCTTTGTAGCTCGCGTTCGGATCCGTGCAGAGCGCGATCGTGGCATCGAGCTCGTTACAAAACGCTTGGACGCGCGTCTGGCCATCCTTCAACGTGGCCAGGTCCGTGGCGTAATCGGCACCGAGGGCTTCGGTGCCGGTGACGACCTTCGCGACACCATCCGCGCTGCGCTTGCACGCGGCGAGCTCTTTTTGATAGCCCGTGGCGAGCTCCTTCGTCTTCGCATCGGCAAATGCCGGTGCACTCAACGCGACGAGTAGGAGCAGCGACTTCATGCGGCGGCTTGATTCTCGTTCGTGCGCTCGCGCGGCAAGATTGCCGGGAACGTTCGACCCGAGTCCGGATCGTAGAGCGTGACCGCATCCTTGTAGACGCGCGCCGTGCGGTTGATCTCGAGCATGGCTTGGACGAGCGGCATCGATTGATAGCGCTCGGGCCAATGCTCGATGCAGAGCTTACGGATCAGCTCCGCGTGGCGCGAGCTCATCGCCGGGAACAGGTGATGCTCGGTGTGATAGCCGAAGTTCAACGTCAGCCGATCGACCCACTTCGGCACGGTCACCGAGAGGCCCGTGATCAGCGGGTCGTTGATCGGAATGAACGGCGAGAGCGAGTGATTCGTGAGGATGAACGCGATCACGATCGCGTTCGCGATCATGTGCGGCAGAAGGAACGCGAACAGCCACGGCACGAACCCGATCGCCCACAGGAGCGCGACCCACACCGCGACCATCAGCAGGCTCTCGCCGTAGCCGAGGATCGGGTTGACCTTGTAGCCGTATTTCTTCGACGAGTGCGTCTGATGCGCGGCCTGCATCATGAAGCCGAACGACATCGTCCATAGCCCGCGCAGGCGGTGCGGCCCGACGGCGAAGTACTTCACCGCGAATCGCGCGTTGCCGTTCGCCAGGTACTCTTCGAGCGTGGGGAACGCGTCCGGATCGCCGGGCTGATTCGTGATCGCGTGGTGGGTCTGGTTGTGCCAGGCGATCCACGTGCGCGGCGCGAGCAGGAACGGCAGGAAGCCGAGCAGGGCTTGCGCGTACGCGAGGGTCTTATTGCGCGTGATGCCGCCGTGCAGGATCTCGTGCGTGATGAACGTCTGGCACGCGAAGCTCGCACCGATCACGATCGACACGAGCGGCCACACGTACCACGGCAACCAGCCGAGGCCGATCGACGCGATGCCGAGCGCGGTGATCGCGGCATACAGCGGGATCAAGAGAAGGCGCGAGCGCGCGGGCTCGTACGCTGATTCCGGAATTTCGGCTCGCAGCTCCGCCACGTAGTGCGACCGCGGATAGAGCGGGACCGTCCCCATGTACTGCTGCGCCATCGCCCCCACTTGACCCCATTTTGGGAGGTTTTTCAAACCACAGGACGGTCACGAAACGAGGACAACGACACCAAACGGGTCACTGAACTGGATCGTCATTCCGGGATGCAGAATGTGCCGTGCCGACCCGGCCTTCTTGTTCGCGAGGAAGTAACCGTTGACAGATCCTGCATCGCGAACGAACCAGCCGTCGTGCGAGTCGACGCCCAACTCGACGTGGCGGCGGCTGATCAAGTCGTCGGGAATCTGGATCGACGCATCGCGCGATCGACCCACCCAACCAGGCTGGGTGAGCGTTACCACACGCGGCGGGCCGAGCCCGACCACGGCGACCACGAGTGCGTGCTTCGCGTGCCCGTGCGCTTCGGCGATCACCTCGGGCGTCTCGTATTCACGCAGGCCCTTTTCGGTGACCGCGACGAGGAAGCCGCGCTGGACGTCCTCGTTGCCGGTCAACCACGTGATCGCGTCGCGCGCGATCGGCGTCGGTTCTCGGAGCATTTCGCACGCGAGCGCGGATGCGAACCCGGACATGACCACGAACCGTTCGCCCAGCTCGCGTCCGACGTGATGCGCGCCCAACAGCGCGTCGAGCGGATCGCGAAACACGAGCGTGATGTGGTTCTCGCGCCGCTTCACTTCGATCGATGGCAGGTGCGGTAACACCTGCGCGACCGGCATGTCGATCCACGCGCCGATCACGCAGAACAACTCCGCGGCGGTCGTGAACGTGATCGTCGTGGGCACTTAGAACGAGAGCGTCCGGGGACCGTAGTCGAGGTTCATCGCGCGCTTCGCATCGCGCAACGTGACTTCCGCGACGGCATTCGCCTTCGACGCGTGCTCGCGCAACAGCTGTGTGACCTTGTCGTCGCCGGGCTTGCCCTCGAGCTCGGCCCGGCGTGCGCGCACGGGGGCGAGGAACGCGTCGATCGCGCCGGCGACTTCTTTCTTCACGTCGCCATCGCCGATCTGGCCGGCGGTGTAGAGCTTCTCGAGCTCCGCCAGACGATCGGTGTTCGTGAAGAACGCGTGCGCGTACTGGAACAGCGCGTTCGTGATCTCGCCCTTCTCGTTGCGAATCACGCCCGGATCCGTCGCCGATTGGCGGCCGGTGAAGATCTTGCCGCACTTCTTCGTGATCGTCTTGGTGTCGTCCGACAGGAAGATCGCGTTGTCGAGGCTCTTCGACATCTTGTGCTTGCCGTCGGTGCCGATCAGGCGCGCGATCTTGCCGATCTTCGCCTCGGGGATCGGGAACACGCCGCCGTTCTTGACGTGGTCTTCGTCTTTCGTCGTCGGGTCCACGCCGCAGTACTGGACGTTGAACCGGCGCGCGACCTCGCGACACATCTCGATGTGCGCGCGTTGATCTTCACCGACCGGGATCAGGTCCCCGCGGAACGACAAGATGTCCGCGCACTGGCCGACCGCGTACAGCGGGAAGCCGAAGCTGTAGTGATCGCCGAGGCCCTTCGCGTCGATCTCTTCTTTCAACGTGGGGTTGCGCATCACGCGGTTGAACGGCAACAGCATCGCGAAGAACCAGCTGAGCTCGGCGATCGCCGGAATCTCGGTCTGGAGCACCAGCGTGGAGCGCGCGGGATCGATGCCGACCGACAGCCAGTCCTTCACGATCTCGAGCGTGTCGCGCCGGATGTCGGCGGACTTCTCGGCGCGCGTGGTGTACGCGTGCATGTTCGCGATCAGGAAGTAGCAGTCGTACTCGTCCTGCAACTTCACCCGATTCTCGAGCGAACCGACCCAGTGGCCGATATGGAGTCGGCCCGTCGGAGTGTCACCAGTGAGAATGCGCGGCTTGGTCACGCGCGCACTCTACACTGGCGTGGTCATCAGGGGTACGCGGTCTCGCCGGCGTTGAGCACACCAAACGAGCCGGCCGCACCGACGTCCGTCGTCCAATCGGCCTTCTTGTTCGTATCCGTGTCGCTGAGGCGTTGGATCGACGCGCCGGTCTTCGCGGTGCCGGTCTTCGACATGTCGGTCACGCAGACCATGCCGAACGTGGTTCCGTCCGGAGCCGCGTCCCACTGGTTCGCGTTCGCGACAACGGCTGCCTGCGAGAGCGTGGCACCCGCGATCGTTCCGAGCGCGCCCGGGTCCGCGAGATCGACGGCGTCGACGATCGCGTCGGTCGGATCGTAGAGCGTGAGCACGTTCGTCGTGTTCGTCAGGCCGGCGCTCGCGGTGTACTCGTCCCACGCGGTCGCGATGCCGGTGGCGCTCGTGTCGTCGGTGATCGTGCCGGTCTCGCTCACCGCCGTCGCCGGCTTGCAGGTCGTGCTCGTGCCGTAGTGAACGACGACGATGTCGTTCTTGTGGACCTGCAGCGTCGCCGGGAACGTGTAGTTGTTCGTCGAGCCATCGCGCTCTTGCAGGCGGAAGTTGCCGAGGCTGCCATCGGCCTTGACGCGCAACTCGACGAGGTCGCAGCTGCCGGTGATGTTCGCGTTGACTTCGTTCAGCAGGACCACAGCCGGAGCCGTGTAGCCCGGGAAGTTCGCGACACCCGCGACGGTCATGGTGGTGCCCTGGAGATCCTTCAGCGTGTTGGCGACCGTGAGGACGTACGGCGAGAGCGCGGTCTGCGTCGTCGTCGTGAGCGTGATGACCTTGCCGGTCACCGCGGCCGCATTGACGGTCAGGCCCGGGATCGTGAATTGATCACCGTTCGCGTGGAGCGAGTTCGAGTCGATGTTGCGGGTGAACGTCACGCGCACCGTCGTATCCGAGAGGGCGACCGCCTTCGACACGGCCGGCGCCGCACAACCCGAGAGCGCGATATCACCGGCGACAAACACGTTCACTTCCGCGTTCGTGGTGTTGCCGCTCATGAACTTCGAGAACGTCACGTTCGACGCCGTGAACGTGCAGTCTTGCGTGATGTCGATCGAACCCATCAACGCGGTCGGCGCGCGGAGCACGAACGCCGTGCTGCCGGTCAGGCCACCCGTCGCGTCGATCTCGAACGATTGGAAGCCTTGACCGCTCGACTTCACCGCGTTCTTCAACGTTCCGGTGACGGTGACGAGCTCGCTGTCGTAGTTGTCGACGGCGGTCACTTCATCGGTCGCCGTGGTGATGTTCTGCACGATCGTCGACAGATCGGTGCCGGTTCCCGTGCGCGTGAAGGCGCCGAGCATCGTGATCCGCGGTTGACCCGAGACGGTCTTCTTCTCGGTCGCGGTGAACGATACCTTGTCACCGGCGACGGGCACGGGCGACAGCGTCGACGGATCGACAGCGACGAAGATCGCTGGACCGGTTTGATCGACCTGAATCGTGAAGCCGGCCGGATCCGACGCCGGGTCTCCGACTTGCGGCTTCACGTACGTGACGACGACGTCGGCGAGATCGATTCCGATCGTGCCGTCGTTCGATGCGCGAACGTCCGCGATCGTTCCCGTCACGCCGACGGGCGCATCCATGAACACCTTCGCGTCCATGAACACCTTCGCATCGTGCTGCGGGTTCGACCCAGCATCGGCCTTGCCGTTTTTGGCGGCGTTATCACCACAACCAGCAATCACCAGACAGACCAGGAGCGCTCTACGCATGGCCGCGTTTGTAGCCGAACTCCGCGACAAATCCATCGCGCAGCGACGACAACCAGCGTCAACCGCCGCGCCGTGGAAGCTCGATCACAAACCTTGCACCCGGGGCGGCCGGTTCGTACCGGATCGACCCTCCGGCCTCGGTCACGATCTGCCGGACCAGCCAAAGTCCTAGTCCCGTCCCGTGCTTACTGGTGGTCACGTAGAGCTCGAACATCCGAGAAACCACCTCGTCGGGAACTCCCGGACCGTCGTCCCGGACCACGATCTCGACCCGGTCGCCCACCAGGCGCTGGGTGATCACGATGTTGCTGCCTTTGCGGGATGCGGTCATCGCATTCGCCGCGTTCAGCACGAGGTTGACCATGATCTGGTGGAGGTCGGCGTCGGCAAGCGAGAGCCGTACGTTCGGATCCACGAGATCCAACACGACCATCGCCGCGCCACGGGTCAGGAGCTGGAGCATCGGCACGAGCGGCCGGAGTACGTCTCCGAGGATCGAGTACGAGCCACTCGTATTCGCGCGACCGAAGTTCTTCAGTCCGTCGAGCAATTGGGTCGCCAACGAGACCGAGCTCGCGAGTGCGGGGGCGAGCTCGGCGACGCGCGAGTCCGTGGTCGATTGGATGCGCAGCATCGCGAGCTGGATCGACGTGAGCGTATTCGACAGCTCGTGCGCGATCGCGCTGGCGACTTGCGCGAGCGTCTCGACCCGCGAGCTATCGATCCGGCGTGCGGCGGCATCGCGCAGCTTCTCCTGCATCCCGAGCAGTTGCGATTGCCCGCAGATCACGGCGGCCATATCGGCGATCGAGCACGCGAGCCCGACCTCGTCGGTGGTCCACGTGCGCTTCGCGCCGATGTGCTCGTGACAGATCACGCCACCGACCATGCCGTGGAAGTAGAACGGCGCGTCCAACATCGAGGTGATGCCGAGCGGCTTGCAGTAATCCGCGAGCTCGATCGTTTGCTCGCACGTGGTCACGTCATCCGCGACGATCGCGCGCCGCGCGTGCAACGCGGCTCCATACGCGCTGCCAGCCTTCAGCGTGATCCGCGAGCGCTCGGTCGAGTGGCGGCGATTCGACGCGGTGTACAGGTGCGTGAGCTCGAGCTCGCGTTCGCCGACCAAGTGCCACACGCCGACCCGCTCGACTCCGAGTGCGTGCGCGCTGATCTCGGTCGCGAACCGGACCGCGCGTTCGTATGCATCCTGCGAGTCGACGCGGATCTGCGCCAACGCTAACCGCTCGGCCTCGAACGCCACCTCGCTCATGCGCCCGACTTTACGCCAACTTGCGAGATGTCAGAGGAACACTTGCACCCAGCAACAACCTGTTTTATACGCGCCTCGTCATGACGCTCGTTCGCCTAGCCTTGATTGCCTGTTTGGTCGCATGCGTGAAGCCGTCGGCTCCCGTTTCGCCTCGCTCCAACTACGACTTCTATCACCTGTGCGGTGATGCGAACGCGGATGGCGTGTGCGCGCCGTCGGCGGAACGCGGCACGCTCGTCGATACGAACATGACGGCGATGCAGCACTCGCTGCAGGGCTAGTCAGTGCAACGCGCTGTCGAGTAGCGCGTAGAACTTGTCGGGTTGGTCGAGGAACACGAAGTGGCGTGCGTCGTCGACCATGTGAAAGTCCGCGCCCTTGATCGGATCGATCTGGGTGTGCCACGCGGCTTCGAGTTGCGGCTTCGGAACGCTGCCCGAGATGCCGGCGACGATGAGCGTCACCTTGGTCGTGATCTTCGGTAGATCCGGGCGGAGGTCCTTCGCGAACAGCTGCGCGAACGAGTCGACGAACGTCTTCTTGTCCGACTTCACCGAGATGTCGCCGACCATCTTCTGATCGTCGGGCTTGGTCACCATCGTGTTGGTGAACTTGCGAACGTTGCCGTCGAAGTCGCCGCCATCCATCTGGGCCGAGACCATCTTGCCCATCTCGGCAGCTTTCGCCTCGGTCATCGTCGGGTCCATCACGGCCGCGAGGAACGGCATGCCATCGACGACGACGATGCCACCTAGATCGGCCGAATTGGTTTCGGCGAGCCACAGCGCCATCACGCCGCCGAGGCTGTGACCGACGACGATCGGATGATCGAGGTGCTTCGCTTGGATGTAGTGGACGATCTGATCGTGGACCGCGGCGAGCGAGTAGTCCGGGCTTGCCGGCGCACCGCCCATGCCGGCGAGCGTGAGGACGTGGGTCTGGAACTTGCCGCCGAGGTGGGCGACGGTCGCGTTCCACACGGCACCGGACGATCCGAGGCCGGGGATGAAGATTACCGGCTTGCCCTGACCTTTGACATCGACACTGAACACCGTCGGCGCGAAGTTGTCGGCCGGAGCCGTGGTCGTGGTTGCTGGCGGTGTCTCGGTGGGCGCAGACGAACCACAAGCAACAAGCAGGGCAAGGAGTGCGTGTTTCATCAGAGGGTCGTATGCTGCAGTGATGCCGGAGATCAAGATTTACACGCGCGAGTACTGCGGGTACTGCTCTGCGGCAATCAGCCTCCTGAAGAGTAAGAAGGTCGCGTACGAGGAGATCGATTGCACGGGTGATGACGCCACGCGCGCGAAGATCCGCGCGATGAGCGGTCAGAGCACGGTGCCACAGATCTTCATCGACGGAAAATCGGTCGGCGGTTACACCGAGCTGCGCGCGCTGGATCGCTCGGGTCGGTTCGACAAGATCATCTCGGGCGAGATCAAATACGAGTGACGGTCCTGTTTGGTGCGAGCTCGATGCTCGGCTATTCGTTGTTTCGCGCGCGACCTCAGATCGCTGCGTACGTGAACGGCAAGACGCGCCGGGTGCCGCCGGGCGTGATCGGCAAGATCGATCTCGACGACGAGCCGGCCGTGCGCGAGCTGTTCACGCGAATCGCGCCGGAGTTGATCGTCCAGTGCGCGGGCGTGTGCGATGTCGAAAATTGCGAGACCTCGCCTCCGTTCGCGTGGCGCGTGAACGTCGAGGCGATGGAGATCCTGATTCGCTACGCGCCGGCGTCCGCGCGCATCGTCTATCTGTCGAGCGATCACGTGTTCTCCGGCGACACCGGTCCGTACGACGAGAGCTCGCCCACCGATCCGCTGAGCATGTACGGGCGCACGCGGGTCGCGGCGGAGCAGTTGATGCTCGCGCGGCCGAACACCGTGATCGTGCGAAGCGGGCCGTGGATCGGGCCCTCGGCGACCGGCAAGAACGGCCACCTCGATTGGTTGCGCTATCGCCACGCGCGCGGGCTGCCGATGACCGTGATCGCCGACGAAGCGCGTTGCGCGTTGTGGGCCGAAGAAGCCGCGGAACGGGTCTGGCAGATCGCGGCCTCGGACATCACCGGCATTCGCCACCTCGTCACGCCACGCGCGGTCACTCGGCCCGAGCTCGCGCACTTCCTCGTCGAGAAGTTCGGTATCGGTGCGCAGATCAATGTCGGATTGCGCGCGGACAAGCGAGCCCCGCATCCCGGGCGCGTGCAGTTGCGGACCGTGTATTCGGATCCTCTCGCGGCCCCGCTTCAAACGGTCGTGGCGTGATCCGCTGGAAGCCGCCGGAGCCGGTGATGTGCGGCGCGTACGAGCTCGATAACGTCGAGATCAGCGTCGGTGACAAGGGTGTCGAACGGATCGCACTACAGTTCGGTCACGTCGTGATGTTCTATCACGCGTATCTCGATGGCCTGCCGCTCGTGCTCTACCTGACGGATTGCGCAGCGGTGTACGTCGATCCGGCGATCGCCGAAGAGCCGTTCTTGCTCGAGCTGTCGCCGCGCGTGTGGCGACCCACCGACGACATCACGATCACGATCGAAGCGTCCGGCGGGCACTACCGGTGCGATTGCGTGTGTGGCACGCACCGCACCGTGTTCACGGCTTAGAAGACGCGGCGAGCGGCGGCGATCGAACCGAACGCGAGCACCGAGAGCCCGAGCAGCTCCCACAACCGGTTGTGGTTGCCGGGATGATCGTTCGTCGTGCCTTTGCACATCTCGATCGCGTACGCCGCGCCGAGCTTCGCGAAGTTCAGCGCGTGCGTGGCCTGATCGTTACTCATCGCGAGCGTGTCGCGCGTGGTGTGGATCCGCGGGTTCATTTGCTTGCTGCGCGCTTCGAACGGCATCGATGCCGGCACACCCGCCTGGAACCACGATGCGTGATCCGAGCACGCGTAACCGCACTTGTCCTTGCCGTACGACACGTGGAGGTACGTGGTGATCAACTGCTCGAGGAACGCGTTCTGCGCCGCGCTCGTGTAGTCCTGGATCAACCAGATGTCTTTGTCGCTGCCCTTGTAGTTCGTCATGTCGAGCTGCATCGCACCGACGACGTTCGTGCCCGCGCGCTTGAAGTCCGCGACGATCTTTTGCGAGCCGAGGAGGCCAACTTCTTCCGCTTCGTACGCCACGAACACGAGCGTGCGCTCCGGGCGATAGCCGGCTTCCATGAGGCCTTGGGCGATTTCGGTGATCGTGGAGATGCCGCTCGCGTCGTCATCCGCGCCGGGGGCAACGCCACCGCCGAAGTTGATCGAATCGAGGTGGCCGCCGATCACGACGACTTCGTCCTTGCGCGTGGTGCCGGGCACGGTCATCACGACCGACTTCTGCGGCCAGCCGTGCGAGACCTGGGTGACGGTCACGCCATCGTGGCCCGCGGCGATCGCACGCCAGCGCTCGGCCAGCCAGTTCGACGCCTCTTCGCCACCCGCGGACTTGTAGAACCGCGTGGGCATCGCAGAGAGCTGGCGGATCGTGGTGGCGATCCGATCGGCCGACAGCGTGGGCAACACGTGCTCGACATCGCGCGCGTGATCGAGAGAGTAGCTGACCTTCTTCTCGGGCACCGGCGCCGCGAGTGCGTCGGCGACCGAATCGTGGACCATGAAGCCGCCGCAACGGTGATGGTCGAGATGCATGCGCTCGGACAGCTGCGCGAGCCCGGCATCATCGAGCGACAGGACGACGTGATCGCCGGCCTCGATGAACTTCATGTCCGAAAATTCGTCGAGCGCGTCGCGGTCCGTCGAGATGATCGTGGGACTCGCATACGCGCTCGCCGAGAGCACTGCGGCTAGGAGGAGCTGTCGCACCCCCTAAGTTTAGCAGGCGATCTTAGTGATGGTCGTGGTGATCGTCGTGGTGCCCGCCGCCCTCGTCCTTCCAACCCCACACCTCGAGCTTCGCGTTGCCGCCGTGCGGAAGGTTCCGATACGTCACGTCGATCTTCTGGATCACGCGGTCGTCGCCGGGGAGGTCGATCACGCGGGTGCGGTCACCCTCCTTGAAGTAGTGCTTGACCTCGGGCGCCCACTTTTCGCCGTTGCCGAACGTCACGTTGAACGAGAGGAGCTCGAGCTCGCTCTTTTCGACCACGAGCGTCAGCTTCGAGAACCGGCCTTCGTACTTGCCGACCGAGATCACGTCGTGATCGACCTTGCCGTTGACGGTGCGTTCGCCGAGCTTGACCCAGCCTTTGTTTTCCCAGGCGTAGGCATTACCGATCGCGAACGTTGCGAGCACGATGAGAGACAGTGGAATGGAGAGCTTCATGACCACCGATGAGATGCGCCCCATGTGAACCGATTGTTGCGGACGTGTTGTGGCGTGTTGCGCCAGCCAGATCGTGCGGCCCCGCCACACTCAGGTCGCGCGGTCGAGTCCGAACCGTTTCATCCAGCGCCGGATCTGCGTGCGGTCCTTGCCGAGCTCGCGTGCGACGGCAGCGAGGTTGCCCTCGTGACGTGCGATCGCGGCGCGTAGTTGATCGCGGAGCACGAGGTCTTCCGGATCGAGGATCGGATCGGCGGCCGTCGCTCCCGTGGGCAGATGACTCGGTTCGATCACGTCACCGGCGATCGCGGCGGCGGCGGCGAGGGCGCGCTCGAGCTCGCGAATGTTGCGCGGCCACGTGCGCGTGTAGAGCTCGGCGACCGCTTCGGCCGAGAACGTGACGTCACGCGGTAACAGCGCGCTCACCAACAGGCCCAGATCTTCTTTGCGCGACCGCAACGGAGGCAGCGCGAGCGTGAGGCCCATCAGCCGTGCGCGCAGATCGTCGCGGAACTCGCCGTCGGTGACCGCGCGATCGAGATCCTGATGCGTGGCGGTGATCAGGCGAACGTCGACGGCGATCGGCGCATCTTCACCGAGCGGCAACACCTCGCGCTCCTGCAACACGCGCAACAACGCGGCTTGCGAGGCCGGCGGCAATTCGGCGACTTCATCCAGAAACAGCGTGCCGCGATCGGCGGAGCGGATCAGGCCCGTGCGTGCGGACACCGCGCCGGTGAACGCGCCCTTCGCGTGACCGAACAGCTCCGCCTCGAGCAAGTTCGCCGGCAACGCACCGCAGTTCACGGCGACGAACGCACCCTTGCGCTTCGAGAGTGTATGGATCGCGCGCGCGGCGAGCTCTTTGCCCGTGCCGGTCTCGCCGGTGATCTCGATCGGAACGTCGGAGCTCGCGGCCGTGGTCAGTTCGGCGAAGCGATGTTCGAGCTCCGCGGCGATCGTGGTGAAGCCCGGAGCGGTTGTTTGTGGGGTGGTGATTTCGGCGAGCTCGCCACCGACGGTACGAAACACCAACATCGTCGCGCCGACGAGGATCGTGTCGCCGTCGCGCAACACGGCGGTGGTCGCCGGCCGGCCATTCACGGCGGTGCCGTTCTTGGAGCCGAGATCTTCGACCCGCCACGCATCGCCGTCTTTGACGAAGCGCGCGTGCGATCGCGACAGCCGTGGATCGGCGAGCTTGAGAGTCTCTCCGTCGAGCGCGCGCACGTCACCGCGAACGATCTGCAGCGCATCGCGACGCGCGAGCGAGAGTCGCCATCCCGGTACGCGTGGCGTCGCACCGGCGAGGCCGATGTACAGCGCTGGGAGCTTGCGCACGCGATCACCGCGCGCACCACCCACGCTCAACGTTTCGTCCACGCTCCGAGGATATGCTGCCGCCGATGAAGCGCCTAGCCTTAGCCGCGATTGCTGCATGCGGTGGGACTCCACATCCGGTCACGCCGAACGCGTACGTGATCACCGCGAGCCGGATCTACACCGCACCGGATCAACCGCCGCTCGACCATGCGTGGGTGGAAGTGCAAGGCGATCAGATCCTCGCCGTCGGGACCGGCCAAGCGCCGGACGTTCGCCACGACGACACGTGCAGCGGCGGCGTGATCACGGCCGGGTTCCAGAACAACCACGTCCACTTCGTCGCGCCGGCGTTCGTCGATGCGGCGAAGAAATCACCCGCCGAGCTCGAGGGCCCGGTCGCGGATCTCACGACGAAGTGGGGCTTCACCACCGTCAGCGATACGTCGTCGTTTCCCGGTGACACGATTCCGCTGCGCGATCGGATCACGCGCGGTGAATTGCGCGGCCCGACGATCCACACGGTTGGCCTTGGGATCTACGCCGACATCCCGTTCTACCTGAACGATCTGCCGGACGAGGTGAAGCAGAAATTGCCGCGCCCGAAAACGCCGGACGATGCGAAGGCGGTCGTGCAGGCGAACTTCGCGGTCGGTGCAGACTCGACGAAGTTGTTCATCGCGACGCCGATGGGTAAGGGCGAGATCCATCGCCTGGCGCCGGACGTCGCGAAGGCTGCCGTCGAGGAATCGCATCACGCGGGCAAGATGGTGATGGTCCATCCCACGGATCCGCAGGGCGTGCAGGACGCGGTCGATGCCGGCGTCGACATCATCGTGCACACCACGATCGATCCGGATCCGTCGGTGTGGTCGCCGGAGCTGATCCACACGATGATCGCGAAGCACATCTCGGTCGTGCCGACCTTGAAGCTGTGGTCGTACGAATTGGCGAAGCACGACGTGCCGAAACCGGCGGTCGAGAAGATCGTCAACTACGCGCTCGTCCAGTTGCATGACTTCGTGCAAGCGGGCGGGCAGGTGTTGTTCGGGACGGACACCGGTTACATGACCGATCACGATCCGACGGACGAATACGTGCTGATGGCGAAGGCCGGGATGACGCCGTTGCAGATCCTCGCGTCGTTGACCACGAACCCGGCGGCGAAGTGGAACGAGTCCGACAAGCGTGGCCGCGTGGTCGCGAAGTTGGCGGCGGATCTGGTCGTTCTCGACGGAGATCCAGCGACGGACGTGAAGAAGTTCGCGGCGGTGAAGTGCGCGATCCGAGCCGGTAAGATCCAGTGGGACAGTCGAATGTCCCGGGACACGCACTAGCGCGCATATCTCCGCGTGATCGCTCGCGGCGCGCCCCGGCCCGGAAGCTGCTCTTCCTGCAGCCCATGCCGTTGCAACCAGGGTTAAATGCGATGATCCGCGTGCAGGACGACCCGACGCTAACCGCTGCTCCGCAGAACCTTCCGTCGAAGGTTCGCGATTCGGGCACCGATTATCCCGAGCTGACCGAGGTCGACTCGCAGCACTACTCGATCGAGAAGGAGCTCGCGCGCGGCGGCATGGGCCGGATCTTTCAAGCGCGCGATCGCCGGCTCGGTCGCACGGTCGCGATCAAAGAGCTGCTCGTGCAAGACGCCGGGCTCGCGGTCCGGTTCGAGCGCGAGGCGCGGATCACGGCACGGTTGCAGCACCCGGCGATCGTGAATGTTCACGAGGCAGGGCGGTGGGCGAACGGCGCGCCGTTCTACGCGATGCAACTCGTCAGCGGTAAGCCGCTCGATCGCGTGATCGATGCAGCGACCTCGTTGCGCCAACGGCTCGCGATGTTGCCGAACGTGATCGCGGCCGCCGATGCACTCGCGTACGCGCACGCGCAGCGCGTGATCCATCGCGACCTGAAGCCGAGCAACGTGCTCGTCGGTGATTACGGCGAGACCGTCGTGATCGATTGGGGGCTCGCGAAGGATCTGTCGAGCGGCGAGCAGGTCGAACCCGCGGGTCCGTATCGCGGAACGCCGGCGGATAGTGCAGGAACGGTGGCGGGTTCGGTGCTCGGCACGCCGGCGTACATGCCGCCCGAGCAGGCGTACGGTGACAACGTCGACGAGCGCGCGGACGTGTACTCGCTCGGCGCGTTGCTCTATCACGTGCTCGCCGGCGAGCCGCCGTATCGCGGAGAGAGCTCGCGCGATCTGCTCGAGAAGGTTGCAGCCGCGCCGCCGGTTCCGCTCGTCAAGAAAGTCCCGGACCTGCCACCCGATCTCGCGGCGATCGTGACCAAGGCGATGGCGCGCGAGCCCGGCGATCGGTTCGCGAATGCCAACGAGCTCGCGCAGGAGTTGAAGAAGTTCTCGACGGGCCAGCTCGTGTCGGTGCATCGCTATTCGCTGCGCGAGCTGCTCGGTCGATGGATCAAGCGGCACAAGGCGGCGATCGCGACCGCGCTCGTGTTGATCGCGGTGCTGATGATCGTCGGGATCTCCGGCGTGCTGACGATCGCGCGCGCGAGAGACGAAGCCCGCCAACAGCGCATGCTCGGGCTCTACGAAGCGGGTCGCAAGGAGCTCGCCGACGATCACCCGGCACGTGCGCGCGCATATCTCGACGCGGCGTGGGATGCCGGCATGCGCAGCCCCACGCTCGCGCTGATGCGCGATGACGTGCGCGCGAGCATGAGCGAAGAAGTGATGTCGATGGACGTTGTCGGCGGGCTCGATCACGTCATGGTGCTCGGCTCGAAGCAGTTTGCCGCGGGGCCGCATCACGCGCTGGAGATGGTGCTGTTGGAGCTCGGCCATCGCTCGGGCGCGGTTTCGGAACAGGCGAACTTGCTCGCGCTCGAGGATCACGGTGGTACCGAGATCGTGGGCGGCGGTTCCGAGCCATCGATCGATCTCGAAGGTAGTCCGGTCGGCGTTAGCGAGACCGGGCGTGCGATCACGCGGACGGATTCGGCGGTGGTGTTGTGGAACACGGTGACAAAACAGCCGATCGTGACGCTGACCGATCGCGATCACGCGGTGCTCGCGACGTGGGGTGGCGTGCCGGCGATGGTCGCGATGAACGAGCACGGCCACGATACGCACACCGTTGCCGCGTACGCGCTCGCGGACGGCAAGTTTCTCGGATCGGCCGATGTCGTGCCGGGGAACGAAGCCATCGAGGCGGCTGAAACCGTCGAAGACATGTACCTCGCGCCCGACCTCGGCTGGCTCGCCGTGCTCTCGTCGCCGCCGACGAATCGCCAGGCCGTGACACCGACGGATATCGATGTCCATCACGTTGCGGTCGTCGAGCTCGCGACCGGCAAGGTCTCGCACATGGCGTTTCAATCGCAAATGCTTGCCGGCCTTGCCGTCGGTCCGGAAGGTCACGTCTATCTCTGGGATCGAGCGTCCGTGTACGCGCTCGTGCCGCCGGAAGGGACGATGAAGTGCGTGGTGCCGCTGGACGGCGTGAAGAGCGTGGTCGGCCTCGTCGCGGATCACCGTCACGAATTCGTGGTGCTCGCGAACGATCGCGTCGCCGTGTACGACGAAGTGACGGGCGCGCGATCGCACGTCCTCGACAATCACTCGGGCAAAGTGATCGCGATCGCCGGTGAGACGGACTCGGAGGTCGTGCTGGGCGGCGACGACGGCCGGATCTCGACGTGGCATCCCACGCTCCACTCGACGATGTCGACGCATGCCGAAACGCTCGCCGTGTCGGCAACCGAGCAAGTCACGCTCGAAGGCGGTGTGGTGAAGCTCGGGTCGAAGGCGGTCGCGAGCGGCGCGCATGCCGGCGAGGTCGCGTGGTCCACGCGGATGCTCGCAACCATGGACGAGGTCGGAGCGATCCGGCTGCAATCGCTCGATGGCGGCACCGCGATCGCGATTCCGGCGAAGCCTGCACGCGCACTCGCGTTCGACCGCGAGGGCAAGCAGCTCGCGACGATCGCGCGCGATGGTGTCGAGATCTGGAACCTGCGCGGCGAATCGGTCGCGAAGTTCTCCGGCGAGAGCGACAGCATCACGGCGTGGCAGTGGGTGTCGGGCGGCAAGATGTTCGTCACCGGTGGCACGCACGGCCAGGTGATCTTGTGGACGATCGGCGGGACGGAGCGAACGCTCGAGCAGGGCAACACGAGTGCGGTGGGTGCGATCGCCACGGCGAACGATTGGATCGCGGTCGCGTCCGGCGATGGCTCGATCCGCGTCCACACGACGTTCAGCTCGAAGGCTCGGACGTTCGTCGGCCATGGTTCGACCGCGACGGCGGTGGCGCTCAGCCCGGACGGCACGATGCTCGCGAGCGGCGGGGCCGACGGCACGATCAAGTTGTGGCAGCTGTCCGACAAGAGCACGACGCCGCACATGATCGGTCAAGTCGATCACGGGCAAGCGGTCGCGTCGCTCGAGTTCCGCGCGGACAGCGGCGTGTTGTTGTCGTCGAGCACGGCGAACGGCACGGGCGTGACGCGGTTGTGGGATGCGCGGCGCGCGCAGCTGTTGATGAAGCTCGGGCAAGCGGGGCGCGGTCAGTTCGTCGCGATGGATTCGATCGCGATTCGCGGCGCGGGCGGAACGACGGTCTTTCACGTGAAGCCCGAACAGCCGGTGCCGACCCTGAACGTGTGGACGCTCGAGGATGGCCGGTTGACCACGAACCCGCCGGCGTTGAGCCCACCGACCGAGACGCCGGTGACCTACGACTTCTCCGGCGACACGATCACGGCGACGCCTCTGCCGCGCACGCTCAAAGATCCGGTGCTCGCGTTGCAGACGGCTCGCGCGGCGAAGGCGCCACACGACTTCGCGCTCGCTGCGCCCGAGACGCAAGAGGACGTTGCGGCGGTGACGGCGGAGCTGATGAAGCTCGATCCCACGGCCGTCGTCGAGCTCGCGCAGCGCTATGCGGCGCTCGCTCGGATCGACGATGCGTTTCGCGTGATCGATCAGGCGCGCGATTCGCAACCGTTCGCGCTCGCGATGGAAGAAGCGCGGCTCGCGTGGGCATCCGATCGACCGGATCGCCTGGTGCGCGCGTCGCTCGCGGCAGCGGCGGCCGCGAAGACCGATGACGAGCGCACGCAATTCGCGACGGATCTCGAGACGCACGCGCAAGGCATGCACTCGCTCTACTATCACACGCGCGTGCCTGCCTACGGCGAAGATGCGCGGGCGCTCCTCGCGTTGCTCGCGAAGCAGCCGCATCCGCCGGCGAGCCTCGAGAAGTATCAAGTCTCGCTCGCGCAGGCGATGGCCGAACAGCTCGATGGTGGCAGTGCGGACAAGGCGCGCATTCGCAGGGTATTCGTCGCCGCGCGGCCTGCGCTCGAGGCGTGTTACACGCGCGCGCTGCTCGATAACCCGAAGCTCCAGGGCACGATCGAGACGCAGTTCACGATCGATCTCACGGGGCACGTCGACGACGTCAAGGTTTCGTCGATCGAGGGCGGTGGCGTGTTGGGCGCGTGCGTCGCGGAACGGATCCGCCACATGACGTTCCTCATCCCGGGACGGCGGCTCGAGCTGAACTATCCGTTCACGTTCCGGCCCGAGTAACTACTCGGCAAGCGCGCAGCTCGAGCCTTCTTCGGTCAACATCTGCTCGTTGCAGAGTGCCTGGGTCGACAGCGCGCGAAAGATCGTCTCGCCTCGGTCAACGACCGTGTAACCCCACGCCGACGAGACCGCACGGCATCCAGTGACCTGGAGCTCGGGATCGCCGGCATCGTTGTTGTGCGAGCTCTTGCAGTCAGCCTCCGTGCGCGCGCAGTACCCGCCGTGTCTCCCGATTGTCATCGTGTAGTCGTAACAGTACCAACCCTTGCCGGCAGGAACTTCGTAGATCGCGGGTGGCAAGCGCGCCATCGCACCGATCGCGCGGCACTCGCTCACCGCATCGCGCTTCTTGAGGTCGGCGGCGCGAACGCTCTCGCATGCCTGCTTCGTCGGTGCGACCGCGTACGCCGCGCCGTCCCACGGACGACCCGGACGCCCAGGAGCCAGCGAGAACATCGCCCACGCCTTCGCTTGCTTCGTACACGTGCCTTCGCAGTTGTTCTCGACGCGCGCGCAGTCGGTCTTGTTGCACATCCATGCTTGGCCGCGCGGAAGGTGATCCCAGATCGCCGCGGGCATCGTCGCCGGCGGGCCTTGCTTGTCGAGGGCGACGGCGACGGGCGCCTGATGTTCAGCGCGGGTCTTTCCGACGATCGTGCAGTCGGAGATCCGATCGGCCTTGCTCGCGTACAGCGATCGATCAGCTTCGCAGAACTGGGTCTTTGGCGTCGCGGTCCAGCCCCAGTCGCTCGAGGCAAGCGGCACGTACGTGATCACCGCCGCATTCGGTTGTCCCTCGCACGCGCTTACGACAAAGCCCGGATTGGCCGAGCGGACCGATGCGAGGTGTTGCTCGCACATCGCCATCGTACGTAGGCACATGCCGTCGGATACATCGAGAAGATCCTTTCCGTGCGCGGAGAAGCACGCCCAACCATCGCCATCGGGAATCACGCCTTCGGCCATCGGTTCGGCGGACGCGACGCCACACAGCACGAGCAGAACGAACGATGCGCGGATCATGGTAGGGCCTCGCAGCGCGAGAACGTTCCGAGCTTGACGTAGCTCGCACACTCCTCGAGCGAGCTCATCACGGTCATGGACTGCGGTTTGTCTTTCGTCACGACGATCGGATCCAGCATGAAGCCGTACCCGGTCGCAGCGCGTTCGCACGACGATGCCACCACGGCATCCGACAAATTCGAGAGCTTCGTGCGAACCGCTTCGCATTCCGTGCGCGTCCGGTGACACGAGCTTCCGGCTGTGCTCCACAAACAAAACCAACCCATACCCGCCGGCACCAGCTTGCGATCGAGTGGAGCACGTTCGATCGGACCGACGGAGCGACAAGCCGTCACGACGGCGGTCTTCGCTTTGGCCATGCGGGCCTGGTCGCAGAGCTCCTGGGTCGCGTAGACGCCGAGGTCGGCACTCTTGCCGTCGAACGAAAGGAACACGTTCGCGGTCGTCGCGGTCACGCATTTGGCGTCGCGCGGGAAATAGCCATTGCCGCTCCACAGCGCCGACTCGCAATCGTTCGCCTCGCGAATGCACGGCCGATTCGGTCCGTGATCGATGCAGTGCCAGACCTCGCCGCCCGGGACCTGTGCCCACAGCGGCGCGAAGTCGACGCCGTTGATGACCTCGGAGATTGCTGCGCGAGCGGGAGGCGGCGGTTGCGGGCTGACATCGCCGGTCGTGGTGCAATTCGACAGGTGATCGATGTCGGGATCGTGCGAGAGCTGCTCGTGTCGCGCGTCGCACTCCGCGGCGCGTGGCATCACCTCGGTACGCCAGCCCTTCATCCGATCGTGAAACCCGACGACGGTCGCGTCTTTCTGCGTGCTGCACGCGGAGCGAGTCGCGGATGGAAACGCGGTGGCGTTCTTCGTGCGAGCGACCGCGCATTCGGCCGCATCGCGATCGCACGCCCCCCGCGTCTGGTTGTTCGCGGACCATTCGAAGCACGCCCACCCCGATCCTTTCGGCACGAGGGGTTCGGCCGGCGGATCGGCCGCGGCCACGCGCACGAGTGCGCCCAACACGACAATCGGTCTCCACAGCATCCGACCACGCTATCGCGGGGCGCGCAGCGTCGGCTAGATAGCGGTGGGGTACCTCGTAGCGAGCTCGCCGCGGAGGATCTTGCCTGTCGTGCTGCGAGGGATTTCCGTAGCTGCGACGAACTCGATATGGCGCGGTCGCTTGTAACCTGCGAGTCGGTCTCGACAATGTGCGACGAGGTCCTCGGCGGTCGTGGTGTGCTCGGGGCGGAGCACGATCACGGCTTTGATCGCCTCGCCCCAATGGGGATCCGGGATCCCGAACACGCACGCTTCTTGGACCGCGGGATGCGAGGCGAGCACGAGCTCGACCTCGGCGGGATAGACGTTCTCGCCGCCGGTCTTGATCAAGTACTTCGAGCGATCGACGAACATCAACGTGCCGTCGTCGTTGCCGACGAGGACATCGCCGGTGTGAAGCCAGCCGCCACGAAATGCATCGGCGGTCGCCTGCGGATCGTCGAGGTAGCCGCTCATCACCGATGGCCCGCGGACGACGCATTCGCCCGGTGTATTGGGCGGGACATCGTTCATGTCGGCGTCGACGAGTCGGATGTCCATCAGTGGAGTGGGTTGCTTGCGTAGCGTCGGCGTTTCGCCGGGTTTGATCTCGACATGCGCGAGCACGTACGACGTCTCGGTCTGTCCGAACGCGTCGAAGAACGAGATGTTCAACGTGGCGCAGAGCTCCTGGATCACTTGCGGCATCATGTTCGCGTAGCCGATCGCGAACCGCATCGATCGGAGATCGAAGTCCGTGCGGCGCGAATGGTGGAGAAAGTTCGTGAGCACGCCGGGGAGGAGCAGTGTCCAGCTCAGCTTGTCGGATTGGATTTTCTCGAACATCTCGAGCGGATCGGGCTTCGCGAACACGGCGTAGCGCCCACCCGTGAGCCACGTCGCGTACAGCGATTCGTCGCCACCGCAGTGGAACAGCGGCAGCCACCCGATGAAGCCGTCGTCGGGCGTGAGCCGAAACCACTGCGCGAGACGGAGCGCCCGCGTGGCGGCGGCGCGGTGACTGATCATCGCGCCCTTCGGCAGCCCGGTCGTTCCGGACGTGAACAGGATGTTGTGGATGTCTTCGGCGCCGACGCTGCGATCGGGCGCGAGCGGATCCGAAACCGGTAGCTCTTCGAGATACGTGACGCGGCCGGGGAGCAGATCGGCGAGCGCTTGCGACGCGAACAACCGCTGCGGCTTCGCGGTCGTGATGCACGCGGCGAGCTCGCGCGGATGGAGCCGCGTGTTCAGCGCGACGAGCGTGAGACCGGCGTATGCCGAGGCGATGTACATCTCGATGAACTCGCGGCGCGGTTCCGAGAGCACGGCGATGCGGTCGCCCTTGCGCAGGCCTTTGCCGCGAAGTGCGCCGGCGATCTGGCGAGCGCGGTCGTCGATCTGCTTGTAGGTGTAGCGACCGTGCGCGTCGACGACGGCGATCCGATCTGCGAATAGCTTCGCGGAGCGCGTGAACACGTCTTGGAGCGTGATCGTCGAGACCGTCACGTGTAGTGCCTCGCATGCTGCTGGCGAAGCACGTGCTTCTGGATCTTGCCGGTCGAGGTCATCGGCAGTGAATCGACGACGATCACGGCTTTCGGGACCTTGAAGCTGGCAAGGCGTTGCTTCAGGCGGGAAATGATGTCGTCCGGATCGATCGGGGTACGCGCAACGGCGATCACCGTGATCGCTTCGATCCAGTGTGGATGCGGGAGGCCGATCACCACGGCCTGCGCGATTTCGGGCGCGACCTCGTAGACCATCTTCTCGACTTCGATCGAGGCGACGTTCTCGCCGCCGGTCTTGATCACGTCCTTGCTGCGATCTTCGAACCACAACATGCCGTCGTCGCCGAGGTGGCCGGTATCGCCGGAGTGGAACCAACCGTGGCGGAACGCGTGCGCGGTCGCGGCCGGATCGTCGAGGTAACGCTCGGTGACGTGCGGGCTGCGGTACACGATCTCGCCCGTGCTGTTCGGTGGGAGCAGCCTGCCGTCATCGGCCATGATCGCGACCTGGACGTTCACGCCCGGTGTGCCGACGGCGCCGATGTGCGAGAGCTGATGCTCGGGACGGAAGATCGTGGCGACCGGCGACATCTCGGTCTGACCGAACAGCAGTGCGAAGTCGCAGCCGAACGTCTCGAGTGCGGCGCGTAGTTCGTGATCGGGCATCGGCGTCATCGCGTAGACGCACAGGCGAAGCGATTTGACGACGCGCGCCGCGGTCTTCTGCTTCTCGACGAGCTGGCGATACATCATCGGCAGTGCGAACAGCGTGGTGAGCTTTTCGGTGGCGACGAGATCGAGCACGGTGTCGGCGTCGAACGCGCGCAGGATCACCATCGTGGCACCGACGGCGACGGCGGGCGTGCAGAACGCGTTCAGCTGCGCCGTGTGGAACATCGGCATCAGGCAGAGCACGCGATCGCGGCGCCGCAGCTCCATGTCGATCGCGACGGTGAGCGCTTCGACGTGGATCGCGAGGTGCGAACCGACGACGCCTTTCGGCGATGCCGTGGTGCCGGAGGTGTAGAGGTAGGTGATCGGATCGCGATCTTCGACGTACGCGTTCGGTGGCGTGGCGGGACCTTGGAGTTTGTCGAACGAATCGCCGATCACGTAGACGTCCGAGAGCTTCGCCTTCGCGAGGTGTGCCGGTTCGGTCACGAGGCCTTTCGCCTTCGCGTGGCCGAGCACGTAGTCGATCTCGGCCTCGCGCCACCCGAGGTTGATCGGCACGACGACCACTCCGATCCGCGCGCACGCGTAATACGTGACGAGGAACTCGGCGCAGTTGCCGGCCATGAGGCCGAGCGCATCGCCACGTTTGTAACCGCGGGAGGCGAGGCCGTTCGCGACGCGGTTCACCCACGCATCGAAGTCGGCGTACGTGAAGCGGCGTTTGCCGTCGACGATTGCCTCGTGATGGGGATAGTGCGCGGCCGTGCGAGCGAGCGCGTCGCCGACGTTGACGCGATGGATCAGGTTCCAGTCGAGGTCACTCATGTTGCTCCTCACATGCGGAACACGCCGTAACGTTGGTCCCCGAACGGGGTGTTGAGTGCGACGGTGAGCGCGATCGCGAGCGCATCACGCGTGTGAATCGGATCGAGCACGCCATCGTCCCATAGCTCCGATGTGGAGTGATACGCGGACATCTGCGACGTGAAGCCGGCGAGGGTTTCGTCACGCGTCTTGGTCAAGATGGCCTCGTCGATCGCGCCGGCGCGGGCGAGTTGGGCACGTTTGACCTCGACGAGCGTGTTCGCGGCTTGGTCGCCACCCATCACGCCGATCTGGTGATTCGGCCACGCGAACAGGAACCGGCCATCGTATGCGCGCCCGCACATGCCGTAGTTGCCGGCGCCGAACGAGGCGTGACACATGAGCGTGAGCTTCGGGACGCTCGAGCACGACTGCGCCATGATCATCTTCGCGCCGTCTTTGGTGATGCCGCGCGCTTCGTACTCGCGGCCGACCATGTAGCCCGTGATGTTCTGCAGGAACAGGAGCGGCGTGCCGTTCTGATTGCACAGCTCGATGAAGTGCGCGCCCTTCAGTGCAGACTCGTTGAACAACACGCCGTTGTTCGCGAGGATGCCGACGGGATAGCCGTGGAGGTGTGCGAACCCGCAGATCAGCGTGGTGCCGTACGCGGGTTGGTATTCGTGAAACCGGCTGCCGTCGACGAGGCGCGCGATCACTTCGCGCATGTCGAACGACTTCTTGATGTCGTCGGGAATGATGCCGTAGAGCTCGCTCGGATCGTAGCGAGGCGGTTCGGTGGCGACGCGTTGGAGGACTTTCGCCGGTGTCGACCAATGCGACACGATCTCGCGGCCGATCGCGATCGCTTCATCCTCGGTGGCGGCGGGGTAATCGCACGTGCCCGAGATCTGGGTGTGCAGATTCGCGCCACCGAGCTCGTCGGCGGTGACGACTTCACCGGTCGCGGCTCGCACGAGTGGCGGGCCGCCGAGGAACACGGCGCCGGTGCCGCGAACGATCACGCTGTAGTCGGAGAGGGCAGGGATGTACGCGCCGCCGGCGGTGCAGTGGCCGAACACGAGCGAGAGTTGCTTGTGGCCGCGCTGGCTGAGCAGCGCTTGGTTGCGGAAGATCCGGCCGGCCATGTAGCGGTCGGGGAACAACTCGGACTGGAGCGGCAGGAAGCCGCCGGCCGAATCGCACAGGTGCACGACGGGCAGGTTGTTCTCGAGCGCGATATCGAGCGCGCGGATGATCTTCTTGACCGACAGCGGGTACCACGCGCCGCCTTTGATCGATGGATCGGCGGCGTGGATCATCACCTCGCGGCCGGAGACGATGCCGATGCCGGTGATGCAGCTCGCGCCCGGGGCTTCGCCGTTCTCGCTCGTGATCCCGGCGAGCGTCGAGAGCTCGAGGAACGGCGTGGCGGGATCGAGGAGCTTGTCGAGGCGCGCGCGTGCGGATTGTTTGTTCTGCGCGGCGAGGCGATCGAGATCGCGTTGCGGGCGAACGTGGCGCGCAGCGTGCTGCTTTGCGTGGAGCTCGGCCGCGAGCTGGTGGTTGCGTTGGTAGCGCGTGCGGAACTCGTCCGAATCGGTGCGGAGTTGGGATCGCAAGATCATGGCGAATCTCCGAGCGTGACGAGCACGGCGCCGCGATCGAACGCGGCGCGTTCGGCAAACGGCAAGGTCTTGATGATGCCGTCGCGATCGGCGGCGATCACGACTTGAAGCTTCATCGACTCGACGGTGACGAGTGGATCGCCGGCGGCAACGCGTTGGCCGAGCTTCACGTGATGCCGCACGACGGTGCCGGGCATATCGGCGCGGAGCTCGTCTTTGTTGGCGGCGGCACCAGCGCGTTGTGCGCGCGGGATGATGAACGTCTGGCCGGCGATTCGAACGAACACGCGGTCGCCGGCGTCGTAACGAAACCCGGTGACGAGCGTGCCGTCGAGCTCGATCGCGAACTCGCCGTCGCGCGCGGGTTCCTCGGCGAGCGTGTGGATCGCGTCACCGATGCGAACGCGGAGTGGGTTGCGTCCGACGATCATCGGTACCCTCCCGGATGGGGACGGTATCCAAGTTGACAAAGTAGCGTGCGTAACCCCGCGAACCGCGGATGGGGACGGTATCCAAGTCGACAAAGTAACGAGCTCAACTGCGTGAAAGTGCGTCGCCGTCGCCGTTCGTGGCGATCGCTCGCGTCGACCGGCGCCGATCGACAGAACGCATAGTTGGCCCGGCTACTTTGACGAGTTGGATACCGTCCCTCACCAGCGTCCGCGCAGTTAGGTCGGTTACTTTGACGAGTTGGATACCGTCCCCTCATTAATTCCGGAACCCTCCAAGCGAGGCGTAGAACGTGGGCACCTCGAACGCGCTGCGACGGAAATCGCTGTCGGCGAGCAGCGCGGCGGCATAGGCAGCCGGTGGTGTAGCCGGCGCCGGGAACGCGTGCTCGGTCAGAAACCCGGTGTGCAGCGCACCTTCAAACATCGGCTCGCTCGTGATCACACGGGTCAGGAAGTCGACGTTCGTGGCGACGCCGAGGATCGTCAGCTCCTTCAGCGCACGGGCCATCGCCGACAACGCGCGCCCACGCGTTTGCTCGTGGACGATTACCTTCATCAGAAGCGAATCGAACGCGGCCGTCACGTCTTGGCCTTCGATCACGCCGGAATCGACGCGCGCTTTCTCCGGCAAGCGGAGGACGCCGATCCGTCCGGTCGCCGGACGAAAGTCATGCTCGGGCTCTTCGGCGCAGATCCGGCACTCGATCGCGTGACCGCGCGGCAGGCCGACCGATGGGAGCGCGCCACCCGCTGCGAGCTTCAACTGTTCTTCGACGAGCTCGAGCCCCGACGTCGCTTCGGTGACCGGATGCTCGACCTGTAGGCGCGTGTTGACCTCGAGGAATTGATACGCACCATCGGGCGCGACGATGAACTCGACCGTGCCGGCATTGCCGTACTTCGCGGCGGCGGCGATCTTCAACGCATCGTCGACGAGGCCATCGGGGATGCCAACGGCGGGGCCCTCTTCGATGATCTTTTGATAGCGCCGCTGGATCGAACAATCGCGCGTACCGACCGCTACGACATTGCCGCGGCCATCGCCGAGGATCTGCACTTCGACGTGGCGCGGCCGCTCGATCAACTTCTCGACGTAAACGCGCGCGTCGCCGAAGTAGCGCTCCGCTTCCGATGTGGCGAGCGCGACCTGCGCGGCGAGCTCGTCGCGCGATCGCACGACCTTCATGCCCTTGCCACCACCGCCGGCCGACGCCTTGATCAGCAGCGGAAACTCGGTCGCCTCGTCGATCGACATCTCGCGCGAGATCCGCGCACCGGCCTTCGCGGCTAGCTCGCGCGAGCGGATCTTGTCGCCGAGCAGACGCATCGCCTCCGCCGACGGACCGATGAACGTCACACCCGCCGCCGCACACGCGTCCGCGAACGCCGCATTCTCCGAGAGAAAGCCGTAGCCGGGATGGATCGCATCGACACCGCGCCCCTTAGCCAGGATCTGCGCGCCATCGAGATACGCAGCGACAGGCGTGGGCCCGACGAGCTCGATCGCTTCATCCGCCATACGCACGTGCGGCGCATCACGATCGACGAAGTGATAGACGGCGACACTCCCGATACCCAGCCTCCGCAACGTGCGAAGGACTCGGCACGCGATCTCACCGCGATTTGCGACGAGGACTTTTTTGAACATGAGGTTTCCCGATCCCGCTGCGCAGGATGTCGATGATGGAGTCCGCCGCCGCGACCGGATCGAATTTGCCTTCGCCCCGAACGAACGCCCACGTGTGGTGTTCGACGCCGCCGTAGATCATGTCGCGCGCCATCGCGAGCGAGACGTCGTCGCGGATCTCGCCGCGCGTGACGCCTTCTTTCAGGATGTCGAGCGTGCGCTTCGTATACGCGCGGTTGAGCTCGAACACGTCGGTGCGGCGATAGTCCTTGCCCGGGCGAAGCTCCTCGAACACGAGCTTCACGAGCATCGGTTCCTTCTCGATCGTCGAGAGGTGCTTCCACACGAGGTAGCGCAGGCGATCCCACGTGCCGGTGATCACGGACACGTGCTCGTCGTAATCCGAGAGCAGCTCTTCGTACCAACGCTCGACGACTTCGACGAGCAACGCACGCTTGTTCTCGAAGTAGCGATACACGCTGCCCTCGACGACGCCCGCACGTTTCGCGATCTCTGCGACCGACGCATCCGCGTATCCCTGCGCGTCGAACACCTCGCGTGCCGCCTTCATGATATCGGCGACGCGACGTTCGCGCGGGAGACGTGAATACGCCGGTGCAGTCACGGCTCCTCCACGACCAGATCGGCGGGCACGGCGATCGGCATCTCGAGCAGGATCTGCGCGAGCGCCTTGCCCTGCGGATCCATGCGCAACGATGCGATGCCACCGCCACCGAGCGCTTCGGCCGCGACGAAGTTGAACGCGTCGAGGCCGGGCCAGTCGTAGCGCCGCACCGCGCCCAAGAAGAGATGCGAGAAGTACGCCTTCACGCGATCGGCGGTGAGCTCGGCCGCGAGGATCCGCGCGTACTCTGGCGTACGCGCGATGATGCCGATGTTCGCGGTGTTGCCCTTGTCGCCACTGCGACCGCGTGCGAGCCAGCGCAATGGAACCTGCTTCGTGGGCCCACTCGGATCGATCGCGGCCGCCTGCTCGACGACGTGCGATAGATACGCCGGCCCATCGACGATCTCCGGCGGCACGGGAATGGTTTCGCCGTCGAGCGTGACCTGCGGCGCCATGATCTGCTTCGGGACGAGGCAGCTCGCGAGCCGCACGATCGGCTGCACGTTCGGCCGGCCACCGGCAAAGCCCGTGATCGATTGGACCATCGACGTGGCCGCCGGTGCGATCTCCCGCGCGAGCATGGTCAACGCGGCTTCCTGATCGTGTTGCGCGCCGATCGCGAGGATCACTTCTCGCGTCTCGGTCGCGCGCGAGGCCGCGCCGAAGTAGCGCTCGGATCCGATCGCTTCGATCGACGTGGCACGAAACCGCCCGAGCCCGCGCGCTTCGTTGATCCGATTGACGCGCTCGAAGATCGCTTCACCGACGCGTTCGGCCTTCGCGCGCGCTTCGTGACCGACGATCAACAGCGTCGCCTGCAGCCGGAAGCCATCGGCGTACGTGATGCTCGCCTTGTACGACGCCGGCGGCTGCAGTCCGCGCGCACCGGTCACGCGCACGCGATCCGGGCCACTCTGCTCGAGCGTCACGTGCGTGAAGTCGCACACGACATCCGGCAGCATGTAGCGCGCGGGATCGTGAACCTCGTAGACGATCTGTTCGGCAACGGTGGCGGGCGAGACGAGGCCGCCGGTGTCGTACGGCTTGGTCACTTCGAACGAGCCATCGGCCGCGCACTCGACGATCGGAAAGCCCATCTCGGCATAGCCGCGCTCGACGAGCCGCCAGTCCGTGGAGATGCCACCGGTGCCTTGCACACCGCACTCGATCACGTGGCCGGCGAGGCTGCCTTGCGCGAGCTTGTCGAGATCGCGGCGGGTCCAGCCGAACTTCGCGATTAAAGGCCCCAACACGAGCGCCGAATCGACGCAGCGCCCGGTGATCACGATATCGGCACCGCGCTCGAGCGCCTTCGCGATCGGAAACGCGCCGAGGTATGCGTTCGCCGAGAGCGGTCGCTCGGGCAGGGCGTTGCCGCTCTCGAGATCGGGGATGCCAGCCGCGCGCAGCTCGGCGAGCTTGCCCATCACGTCGTCGCCGGTGACGATCGCGACCTTCAGCGACACGCCCTTATCGGCGAGCGCCTTCTCGACGGCGGCCTTGCACGCCTCGGGATTCACGCCGCCGGCGTTCGCGATCACCTTGATCTTCTTCTCGGCCAACTGCGTGGTGAGCGGCGCGATCACGGCCTCGACGAAGTCGGTGGCGTAGCCGAGGTCCGGCTTCTTCGCCCGCATGCGCGCGAGGATCGACATCGTGATCTCGGCGAGATAATCGAGGACCAACACGTCGATGTTGCCGCGCTCGACGAGCTGACGTGCACCGAGCGCGGTGTCACCCCAAAAGCCCGAGCCACATCCGATCCTCACGTGCCGCTCCAGTTCGGATCGCGCTTCTCGCGAAACGCCGCCAAGCCCTCGGCCGAATCTTTCGTTTGCGCCATCACGCCGATCATCAGCTGCGCGTAGTCGAGCGCCTCGGCGAGCGCCATGTCGCGCATCGCGTGCGCGCCTTGCTTGCCGAGCCGGATCGCCGTCGGCGAGCGGCTGACCATCTTGTTCACCAATGCATCGGTCGCGACGTCGAGTTGATCCGCAGGGACGACCTTGTTGACGAGCCCACACGCGAGCGCTTCGGGCGCCGTGATCGGATCGCCGGTCAGGCACATCTCCATGAGCCTTCGCGCGGGGAGTACGCGCGTGAGGAACGGCATGATCATCATCGGGAACACGCCCACACCGACTTCGGGGACGCCGAACTTCGCCGAGTCGACGCTCACCGCGACATCGCACGCACATAGCAATCCCATGCCACCGGCGAGCGCGTGACCGTTGACGCGCGCGACGATCGGTAGCCGACACGCCGCCATCTTCGAGAGCATCGCGGCGATCGGATTGCGCGGATCGTGTGGCTGCGACGCGAACGGATTGCCTTTGAGATCACCACCGGCGCAGAACGCCTTGTCACCGCGTCCGGTGATCACGATGACCCGGCACTCGTGATCGGCTTCCGCCGCCGCCACACCATCGGCGAGCCCGTTGACCACGTCGATGTTCAGCGCGTTGCGCGCATCCGGCCGATCGATGATCAGCGTGTGGACGTGATCCCGCTTTTCGATCGCGATCATTTCTTCACCTCGTCGGCATACCCGTTGATCGCATCACGCCACTCGGCGAGCGTGGTCGGCGCGCCGAGGCTGATCACGCCCTGTGCACGCGAGCACATCGTGCCGGCCTCGTCGTAGAGCTCCGCCGCCGAGAACACCAGATTCTTCGTCGAGCGATCGACTCGCGCCACGCAGCGCGCCGAATTCCCGCGCACCGCCTTCTCGAAGCTCATCGACAGCTGCACCGTGGCGCTGCGCCGGATCGGCACCACCAAGAGCGACGTGGCGCCCAACGCGAAGTCGTACAGCGCCGCGAGGATGCCGCCGTTGATCGCATCCGTGCCTTTGCCGCCGCGCTGTTGCCCCATGACCTTTGGCAGCGAGACCTCGACGGTGCGCTGATCCGGAAACGCCATGTGAAAGCCGAGGTAGCGCAGCACGTCGGTCTGGTTCCAACCGCGCGCGAAGTCGTCGAGGTCTGCTTGCTTCGGTACGTCTGTCATTTCGGATCCAAACTGCGTGACGCCTCTCGGAACCACTCGGGCTTCGCCGTGGTCCACACCTCGCCCCAATGGTTGCCACCGCCGCTCACCTCGAGCGTTTCGCCGGTGACGAAGCTCGCCGTCGACAGATAGATGCACGCGTTCGCGACATCGCGCGCCGTGCCTGCACGCCGTAACGGATTGCCATTCGGATACCGCTCGGCGACATCCGGCGCGTACGCCGCCCAACCCGCCGTCTCGATCGCACCCGGCGCGACGCAGTTCACGCGAATCCCGAGCGGTGCCCATTCGACTGCGACCGCCTCGCTGAACGCCTTCACCCCAGCGCGCGCGGCGATCGTATGCGCGACGTGATGCAAGCCGCGCGGCGACACGACGATGTTGACGATCGAACCGCCACGCTTCGCATCTCGCCACGCACGCGCGGCCGCTTGCATGACGTTGAACGAGCCCTCGAGGTTCGTGGCGATCACCGCGCGAAACCCTTTTTGCGAATAATCGATCGCGGCCTGCGGAAACTGCCCGCCCGCCGAATGGATCACCATGTCCGGCACGTGCGCGGCGAACATCGCGTCCACCTGATCGCGCTCGCGAATATCGACGACGAATGGCGTGACGCCGGCCAACTGATCCAACTTCTCGCGCGTGCGCCCGGCGGCGATCACCGTGCCACCGAGCTCTTGCGCGAGCGTGACGATCTCGCGACCGATGCCACCGGCGGCACCGGTGACGAGGAGCGTTTTGCCCTCGAGGAGGTTGCCCGCGAACATTACGCGAGCAACTCCCCGCTGATGATCAGCTTGCGCACTTCGCTCGTGCCCGCACCGATCTCGAGCAGCTTCGTCGACCGGAACAGCCGATTGATCTCGCTCTCCCAAATGTAGCCGCTACCGCCGTGGAGTTGCACCGCGGCATCGAGCACGCGATTCATGGTCTCTGCCGCGTACAGCACGCTCGCCGCGGTCTGCGCGTGGATCTCGCCGCGCCCACCTTGTGAGGCCTCGAGCGCGTTGCACCGCGCGAGCACCGAATACGTGAACACGCGCATGGTCTCGACCATCACGTACATCTCGGCCAGCTTCGCCTGGACCATCTGGAACGATGCGATCGGCTTGCCGAACTGCTCGCGCTGCTTCGCGTACGTGATCGCGAGCTCGAGCGCGCGTTCCGAAATGCCGAGGCACAGCGGCGACACCATGGCGCGCTCGAGATCGAGCCCCGACATCGTGATCGCGACGCCGCGATTCTCTTCACCGAGCCGATTCGCGACTGGAACGCGCGCGTCCTCGAACACGATCTCCGCTGTCTGGCTGCCGCGAAAGCCCATCTTCGTCAGCTTCTGCGCGACTCGGAATTGTCCGCGCTCGACGATGAACGCCGTGATGCCCTTCGCACCACGCGCCGGATCGGTCTTCGCGTAGACCAGCAACACGTCCGCGACAGGACCGTTCGTGATGTACAGCTTCTGGCCGTTCAACACGTAGTGATCGCCCTCCAACCGCGCGGTGGTGCGCATGGATCCGAGCGCGTCACTGCCGGCACCCGGCTCCGTCAGCGCGAGCCCACCGATCGACGTGCCCGCACACAAGCCGGGGATGAACTTCTGCTTCTGCGCCGCGTTCGCGTGGCGATAGATGTTGTTGAGGCACAAGTTCTCGTGCGCGACCCACGACAGCGCGAGCGCGTGGTTGTGCCGCGCGAACGCCTGGAGGATCAGGCCGCTCGTGAACAGGTCGTTCTCCGTGCCACCGAGCTCGGTCGGAATCGTGATGCCGAGAAACCCGGCGCCACCGATCTTCGGCATCGCCTCCGCCGGCCACCACTCTTCGTCATCCATCCGTTTCGAATAACTAGCGAGCTCCCGGCGCGCGAACGCATCCGCGGCATCGAGGATCTCCTGCTGCGCTGCGTCGAGCTTCCAGGTCACGAAGGCAGTTTTGCTGAGATGACCTCATTTGTAAAGCGTCGTCGATAAAACTTCATCATACGTTCGTCCTTGAACGTGATTGCTAAGCGTGACTCACTAAGCTCCATGATCGACGTGACGAGCCTGTCGAATCGCCGGGCGACTGCGCGCTGGAACCGCGTGGCGGTCGGCGACATGGTGGAACGCCTGACCTGGAGCTATCCGGATCAAGAGGCGTTCGTCGGCTGGGCGGGCGCATTCGCATATCCCGAGCACGAGCGCGTGACGTATCGCCAGGCGAACACGATCGCGAACAAGCTCGCGAACGCCCTGCTCGCCGCGGGATGCAGCGGCAAAGATCGCGTGCTGATGGTGTGCGAGAACTCGGTCGAGGCGGTGATCGGCAAGCTCGGCGTGATGAAGGCCGGGTTGGTCGTCGCGCCGGTGAATCCGTCGCTCGCGGGCGATGTCGTCGAGGACGTGATCAAACGGATCGAGCCACGGTTGGCGATCGTCGATGCCGAGGTGTGGCCGAAAGTGCAGGCCGCGTTTGCTCGCGCGGGCATGTCGGTCGCGGTGACGATTCCGATCGGTGGCGACGTGATCGCGGGCTCGCACGGCCTTCGTGAATTCATCGCGCCGGCTCCCGATCAGGAGCCCGACGTCGAGATCCACGGCGACGACATCTGCGAGCTCCAATTCACGTCCGGCACGACCGCGATGCCGAAGGCCGTCATGCTCTCGCACACGAACGCGTACTTCGCGGCGTCCGGCTACGCGCTCACGCTCGCACGTGGCACGCGCAGCGAGAGCGAGCTGCGCTTGCAGTCGTTCTTGCCGCTCGTCTATCACATCGGCGGTCAGATCTTCGCGCTGCCGGTCCTGCTCGCCGGTGGCACGCTCGTGGTCGGGCGCAGGCCGGTCGCGGATCAGGTCGCGCAATCGATCGTGCGCGATCGGATCACCACATTGTGGGGCGGCTCGCCGGTGATGATCCAAGCGTGGATCGAAGCGATGCAGCGGCTCGGTCTGACGGCGCCGCACCTCCACGTGATCGTCTATGGCTGGGCCGCGATCTCGCCAACGCAGCTCGCCGCGATCAAAGCGCTGACGACGGATCAGGTCACCACCGTCGAGATCTTCGGTCAGACCGAAGCGATCGCGTGTCATCGGTTCTGGCCGCACAAATGGCCGGAGACGTTCGAAGCGAACTGTCCCGCGCACAACTACGTCGGCGTACCGTCGCCACTACTCGCCTCACACGTCATGGACGAAGACGGTCGCTCGCTCGAAGGCCAACCGCGCGTTGTCGGTGAAGCGGTGTATCGCTCACCGGTCGTGATGCAGGGCTACTATAAAGATCCGGCGGCGACCGAGCTCGCATTCCAGCACGGTTGGTTCCACAGCGGCGATTCGTGCGTGTACGACGAAGCGGGCCTACGGATCATGGTCGATCGCAAGAAGGACATCGTGAAGACCGGCGGCGAGAACGTGTCCAGCCTGCGCGTCGAAGCGGTGCTCGTCCAACACCCGGGCGTGGTTCGCGCCGCCGTGATCGGTCTGCCGGATCCGCGCTGGGGTGAAGCGGTGACCGCCGTCGTGATGAAGAAGCCCGGCGCCGCTCCCGTCGACGAAGCCGAGCTGATCCAGTTCTGTCGGGCAAAGCTCGCCGGTTTCGAGACGCCGAAACGCGTTATCTTCGTCGAGAGTTATCCGGAAACGGTGGGTGGGAAAATCATGAAGCACGTGCTTCGAGCGAACCTGAAATGATCGACGTCACTCGCAGCGGACCGATCGCCACGATCACGCTCGCGCGCCCGGACAAGCACAACGCGATCGATCTCGCCACCACGCGCGCGCTGCGCGATGCCGCGAAGGATCTCGAGCTCGATCGCGATGTCCGCGTGATCGTGCTCGCAGCGCAGGGCAAGTCGTTCTCCGTCGGTGGCGACATCGAGGACTTCTACGCTCACCGCGATCGGATCGCCGCCCACCTCGATGCGATGACCGATGCGCTTCACGCCGCCGTGCTGTCGCTGCGTCGGGCACCCGCGCCGGTGATCGCGTCGGTCAACGGCGTTGCCGCCGGTGGTGGCTTCGGCCTCGTGCTCGCCGCCGATCTCGTGATCGCACGCGCGTCCGCCAAGTTCGTCTCGGCGTACACGCGCATCGGCCTCACGCCCGATACCGGCGTCTCGTACTTCCTGCCGAAGAAGGTCGGCTCCGGTCGCGCGTACGAATTGATGGTCACGAATCGCACGCTCACCGCGCACGAAGCGCTCGCGATGAACTTGATCGACTATGTCGTCGACGACGATCTGCTCACCGGCGAGACACGCCAGCTTGCCGAGAAGCTCGCCGCGATGCCGTCGCGTGGACCTTCGGCCGTCAAGCAGCTCCAATACGCTCACGAGCTCGAGGCGCTCGAAGCCCACCTCGCGCGCGAAGCCTCGTGTATCTCACGGATCGCGCAGCACCCGGACACGCTCGCGAAGCTCGCCGAGTTCCTGAAGCGCTAAGGCTTCGCCTGGTACTTCTTGTCGAGGCTGTCGACGAATGCGAACAGCTTCTCGGTCTGCGGATCGAGATCGGGGCGCCCGCAACCGGTGCCGATGTACTGCTTCGATCCGGCGGTGAAGATCCACGACCATTCGTACGACTTGTCACACGCGCGCTTCTGCGGATCGACCTTCCACGGCGCCTTCGCGAGGAGGTCGGTCAGCGTGTCGAGCTCGCTCTTCGTCAAGCAACCGAGGGTCTCGTGTTCCTTGCGATCGACCACGTAGATCGCGCCACGCGCATCGATCAGGATCTCCGCGCCGGTCGGACTGTTATTGCGTTGCGAGACTTCGACCGCCTTGATCGCGGGCGTGTCGGCTTTCGGGCACGCGAACGCGGCCGACGATACGAACAGAAGAACGAATGCTTTCATGAGTGAAACGCCGGGTCGTGAAGCGTACGACCGGTGATTCCATACAACGCACGAAAGTCCGCGAGGATTTCCGCGAGCGGCAGATCCTCGAACGTCCCGCGATCCGCTCGATACTCCATGTATTGGCGGCCTTGCCCATCGAACGGCTGGAGCAACGCATCGTGCTCGCCATCGAATTCGAGCGCCTCCACACCAAAGCGCCGACATAACGCTTCGTTGAACGCCGGCGTCGCCTTCAACCACGTTCCGTCGATCTGCAGCGCCGTGTAGCCGTGCCAGATGAACAGGTCCTGGTTGTTCAACGTGGCCTTGAGCTTCGGCGACGACAGGTGATTCATCACGTCCGCGAAGCCGAGCTTTGCCGGAATCCCGACCGCGCGCGCCGCCGCCGCGAGCAACACGGCCTTCGGGATGCAGTACGCGCGATCGCGAAGCAGCACGTTCGACGCGACATAGTCTTCGGGCTCGGTGCTGATCGTGTACGGGTCATAGCGGGTCTGCTCCCGCACCGCACGAAATAGCCGCCGCGCACGTTCGCGATCGTCCGAGGCACCCGCTGTGACCCCGCGGGCCCACTCCATCACGCGTGGATGTTCAGAATCGACGAACTTCACCTGGTTAGCTTACTATCCGAGTCTCGATGGTGGGAGCTTGGTTCACGGGGCGGTCTGCGCGTGCCGTCGACGACTTCTTCGTGATCGTCGATGGAGCGCTGGCCGCCGGGATCGTGGGTGTCGCGCTCGATCCATCGGATCCGATCTCGATCGAGGCGGCACGAACGCGAAATCGCGAGGCGCGCGCCGGGAACTGGGTTCCGTTCGAGGAGCATCTGCGCGGGGTCGGCAAACGGTTCTCGCAGGAGCGCCGGCCGCTCTCCACCTGGTACGTGAAGACGACGCAGCTCTACGACGCCCTCGCTCCGCGGATCGTGGAGGCGCATGCGGCCGAGCCCGCGCACGCCGGTGACGTCTTGCTCGTGCTCGGTCAGTACCTCCAGCGCACGGTCTCGCTCGTCGGCGACGCCTATCACGCCGTCGAGCAAAGCCGTCACGCGCGCGTATTGGACGCCGCGATCGACGCCGTGATCTCGATCGACGACGACGGCCTCATCCTCGAGCTGAATCGTTCGGCCGAGGTGATGTTTCAACTGACGCGCGACGGTGCGATCGGCCGCCGGCTCTCCGAGCTCGTGATTCCGCATCGCATGCGGGCCGCTCACGAAGCCGGCATGGTCCGCGCGCGCAACGGCGAGCACCGCGTTGTCGGGCGCCGCGTCGAATTGATGGGCCTTCGTGCCGACGGTAGCGAGATTCCGATCGAGCTCACGATCGTGGCAGTGCCGCTCGGTGACCGCCAGACATTCACGGCGTTCTTGCGCGACCTCAGCGAGCGCAAGCGCGCCGAAGCTTCGGTCGCGCTGTGGCGGCACGCACTCGATAACGCGCAGTTTGGCATCGTGATCTCCTCGACGGAGAACGTGATCCTGTCGGTCAATCGAACGTACGAGGCCCTCGTCGGGTATGGCCCGAGCGAGCTGGTCGGGATCGATGGCCGGCAGCTCGTCGCCCGCGAGAGCATCCCCGAGCTCGCCGGCGTGGCGCGGCAGCTCGTGCTCACGCGCAAGGCGACCTACGAGACGTGGGTGGTCAAGAAGGACGGCACGAAGATCCTCGTCCTGATCTCGACGAGCGTCGTCGAGCTCGGTCCCGGCGAGATCGTTCGCGTGTCGACGGTGATCGATATCGATCAGCGCCATCGCCTCGAAGAAGCGATCGCCGTCGGCCATGCCGCGATCGAACGCCTCGCGGGCTGGCTACGCATCGAATCGACGGTGTCGCGCGAATTCGCGATGGCGTCGGGCGATCCGGCGTCGGTGATGGCGCTGGTGTCGCGCCGGCTCGGCGAGGTCGTCGGGGACGGCTGCGTGACGCGGCTGTTGAGCGATGACGGCGAATGGATCGAGCCGAGCACGAACCTCTACCATCCCGATCCGGACGTTCAACGCACACTGCAGGCGCAGGTGGCGTCGACGCGTCAACGCATCGGCGACGGGCTCGCGGGGCGCGCGATCGCTGCGGGCAAACCGCTCGTCGTCACGCCGGCCGATGATCAGAAGACGCGGATCACGTCGGTGTTTCGGGATCGCCTGAACGTCCAGACGCATGCCGCGCTCGCGATGCCACTGATCGCCCGCGGTCGAACGATCGGCGTGATCAGCTTGTTTCGAACGACCACCGAAACACCGTATAGCGACGAAGAGGTGCAGCTCGTCGCCTCGCTCGCGGATCGCGCCGGTCTCGCGATCGATAACGCGACGCTCGTGACCACGCTCGAACACCGGGTCGAACAGCGCACCGCTGCACTCGAGCTCGCGAATCAAGAGCTCGAATCGTTCAGCTACACCGTCTCGCACGACCTGCGCGCACCGCTTCGCGCGATCGACGGCTTTTCCCGCGCGCTCGAGGAGGATTACGCGAACGCGCTCGACGAATCCGGCCGCCACTACCTGCAGCGAATTCGCTCGGGGACGGATCGGATGGCAACGCTGATCGACGTGTTGCTGGATCTCTCGAAGATCAAGCGCACGTCGCTCTCGCTCGCGCCCGTCGATCTATCCGCACTCGCGACCGAGGTGATCGATGACCTGCGCCGTGCCGACCCCGAACGCACGGTCGAAGCCATCGTCGCGCCAGGCCTCGTCGTGCGCGGTGACGCCCGCCTGTTGCGGATCGTGCTCGTCAACCTGATCGGCAACGCGTGGAAGTTCACGTCGCGCTCGCCGCAGCAGCGCATCGAGGTGGGACGTGCGCCAGACGGCACGATCTTCGTCCGTGATTCGGGCGCCGGGTTCGACATGGCCGGCATCGACCGGCTGTTTCGCCCGTTCCAACGGCTGCACGCACCGACCGACTTCGAAGGGACCGGCATCGGCCTCGCGACGGTCCAACGCATCATCGCGCATCACGGTGGCAAGCTATGGGGAGCGTCGGAGCCGAGTCACGGCGCGACGTTTTCGTTCACGCTGCCTTAGGCCAGCGACATCGAAACACGCTGCCACCACCATCGCGATCCTCGACGACGATCGAGCCGCCGTGCGCCGCCATCGCGAGCTTGCAGAACGCGAGGCCAACGCCACGTGACGTTCGCGCATTCTTCCGCGCATCGCGATCGAGCCGCGTGTAGAGATCGAAGATCTTGGTCTTGAATTCGTCCGGGATCCCCGCGCCACGATCCGAAACTACGAGCTCGTAGGTATCGTCGTGCGCGGCGAGCTCGACGTTGATCGTCGACTTCTGCGGTGCGTATTTCGCGCAGTTGTCGAGCAGGTTCTGGAGCACGCGACCGAGCAGCTCCTGATCGCCGCGTACCGGCACGGCGACCCATTCGAGCACTTGCCAGCGTTGGTCGAGCAACGTCTTCGTCCGCTCGACGATATCGAGCACGAACGCCTTGCCGTCGAGCGCGGCCTGCGTCGCGACCAGCTGGCCATCTTCACTGCGTCCGATATCGAGCAAGTCCAAGACCATGCGATGCATCGCCTCCGCGGCGCGATGGATCGTCGACGAGTGGGCCTCGAGCTCCTCGGGATTCTGCAGATCCTCGATGATGAACTTCGCCGTCATCAGGATCACGGTCAGCGGTGACTTCAGATCGTGGACGAGCGCCTGCGAGAGCTGTTGCTTCGAACGATCGAGCTCCTGCAGCTGTTGAACGAGCTGATCTCGCATCGCCGCGAGCTCGTACGCCGCATCCGTACTCTCGGTCATCATCGCTTCGAGCTGCGCCGCTTCGGTGATGTCACGCGCTTGGAGCAGCACGCCCAAGACGGTCGGTTCGGCATGGAGATCACGGCCGACCGTCTCCATCACGCGATAGTCGCCGTCCGGCCCGCGCCAGCGATGCCGCGTCTTACGACCCGAGAGGAGCGGGCGAATGTCGTCGTCGGGATGCGCGTGATCGAAGATCGACGTGCCGACGAGGCTGCGATCGCTGGCCCACGTGATCGAGCCCGAGTGGTCGATCACCATCATCAGATCGACAGAGAAACTTGCAAGCCTGGTCACGATTGAGTCTCCGTCGCTAACCCGATCACGCCTTCGAGGATCTTCGGGTCGATCCCGACGAGCGTCGTTCCCGCGGAGATCATCACGTCGAGCTCGACATCGTCGACGGGACCCGTCACGAAGCCGGCCTTCTTCGCCATCGCGTTCGCCATCCGCACGAGGTTCGAGATCGAATGCCGGTCTGCAGCGTCCCAATCAGCGACGGGATTGACCATCAGCGCCGGCGGCAGCTTCCACGCGACACCGACCATCACGGCGGCCTTCGGGTGGCAATCGCGGATCACGCGATCCCAGAGCGGCACGTCGAGCCAGCTCTTGATACCGGGAGCGACCTTCTTCGCGGTTTCGATCAACAGCGCGGCGACGACCGGCTTGCCGATGTCGTGGAACAGGCCGGCCAGGTAGTACTGATCTGGCTCGCGCTTGCCGACACAGCTCGCGAGTCCGCGGGCGATCCGTGCAACCGCGACGGAGTGCTCCCAGATCTTGCGATTCGCGTCGGCGAACGGTCCGCGGTTGTCGAACAGATTCTTCGCCGCGTATTCGAGGATCACGGCCTCGAGCCGCAACGCACCCAACCGCAACACGGCCTGCTCGAGACGAGCGACGCCCTGGCCGTACAACGCCGCGTTCGCCGTGCGCATCACGAGCGCCGCGATCATCGGCTCCTTCTCGATCTGCTTGACGAGCTTGCGGTGATCGAAGTCGCGATCGCGCAGCACCTCGAGGCACCGCATCGCCACGAGGTCGATCGGCGGCACGTCGATCTTGCCGGTGGCGACCCGAGCGAGAACGAGCCGTTCGATCTCCGCGACGAGTTTTTCGACCATGAGCGCTCCTACGTCTGCTGAGCAACGCGTTCGGAGAGACCCGCCACCAAGCGCTCGATCACTGCATCGTCCGCACCGATCATCGAGCGGCCGATCATGATCAACGCGTCGACGTCACCGGCATCGATCGGGCCGGTAGCGTAGCCTTCGCGCTTCGCGAGCGCGTTGGCAAAGCGGACGACGTTCGAAGCGCCGCCGCGATTCGCGGTGTCGTATTCGCTACAGTCGCGAATGCCGGACGTCACTTCTTCGGGGAGCTTCCACTCGGTCGCGAGCGCGGTGCCGACCTTGCGATGGGTCTGTTCGATCGTGGCCGTCCACACGCTGATGTCGAGCCAGCCGGGCTTGTCCTTCGACAGCTTCTTCTCGGCTTCGAGCAACATCGCCGCGATGATCGGCTTGCCGACATCGTGCAACAGGCCCGCGAGGTAACACGTATCGCTATTGGCGCCCGTCGTCAGTGCCGCGATATCTCGCGCCAACACCGCGACGGCCACCGAGTGTTCCCACACCTTCGACGTCGCGGCTTGGATCCGCTTGTCGTTCGAGCGGAACAACTCGCGCGTCATGAATTCGACGATCAGCGACTTCAACTTCTGCACGCCGAGGCATGACACCGCTTGATCCAACGTCTTCACGTTCGAGCCACCGTGACCGGCGGTCATCGCTTGACGCAGGATCGACGCGGCGAGGAGCGGTTCGCGCTCGAGCTCGGTCGTCAGCTTCTTCTGCTGGTACTTGGGATCACGCACGAATCCGAGGCACTTCTGCGCGACCTCCGGCATCACCGGGAGAACGAGACGGTTCGACGCGATGCGACCGAGAACGATCCGACCCAGCTCCCCGACCAACTTGTCTTCAGCCGCCGTCGCCTGCATGGCTCATGCAGCCTTGGCTTCGGAGACCGAGCCGAAGAACGGCAGCTCGGCCGTGTCGACGAGTTGCGAGAGCACCTTCTTCGCCTCGGGCGCGCCGACGAGGCGGAGCGCGATGCCGAACTTCTTCGCTTCGGCATCCATGTCGAGCACGAGGCGCGGCAGCTTGTCGTTCAGCACCGGCAGCTTCGTGATGTCGATGATCGAATCTTCATAGCAGGCCGACGCGAGCTTCTCGAACGAGTCCTTGCACATCGCTTTGACGCGCGTGTAGAAGCCATCGACCTTGTCTTGCTTGCCCGTGAACTCGGCAACCGAGAGCACGTTGTCGTTCACCGACAGCACGTTCTCGACGGCGAAGTACTTGCCGCGCCAATCCTCGACGGCGGCCGCATCGAACGGCTTCATCAGCGCATCGTGGAAGCCCTGGCTCTTCGCTTCGGCCGCGGCATCGTTCGCACTCTTCAGCGCGAGCGCGGTCATGACCGCGTGCGGCTGCAGGATCTTCATCTGGTTCATCAGCGCGACGCTGTTGACGTCCGGAATCACGAGGTCGATCACGATGACGCGGAACACGCCTTCTTGGCAGGCCTGCAGGGCATCGCGAGCCGACACGCAGCCCTTCATCGTGGTGGATTCCGGAAGCAGCGTGCGGAACTTCTTGTGGACGTTCTCCATGTCATCGACGATCAGCACGTCGCAGAACTTCGGAGCGCCACCCGGTGCCGGAGCGGCTGCCGCGACCGGAGCTGCCGCAACCGCGGGCGTCGACGACATTTCCATCGCCGCGCCGGCCTTCGCCGCCGACGCGCCGTCCATCTTGAGCGCCTTCAGGACCTTGCCCTTGAGCTCGTCCGGCTTGAACGGCTTCAGGATGTAATCTTCGACGCCGAGCTTGATCGCGCCCGTCATGATCGAGCGCTTCGATTCGGAGGTCAGCATGATCACCGGCGTCTTGTTGCCGGCCGCACGCATCTTCTCGAGCATGGTCGGGCCGTCCATGACGGGCATCGTCACGTCGAGGAGGACGAGATCGACGACGATCTCTTCCAGCTTCGCGAGGCCTTGCTGGCCATCTTCGGCCTGTTCGATCTCGAAGCCGAGCTCGCCCAAGGTCTTGTTGATGATGCTGCGAATGGTGCTGGAATCGTCGACAGTCAGAATACTCGGCATTGCTTTTCCCCTCTACTCAACCCACGCACTAGGCAATGGTCGGAACGAGCGAAACGACCATGCTGATCGATTCGCTCGACAAAATATGATGCGTCCAGTTCTTCGAATTCTTGAAGAACGGTTCGCCATCGATCACTTTCGGAAGTCCTAACGCTTGGTCGAGCGACAGATCGTTGCGGATCTGACCGGCGGCCATGTTCACGAGCTCGCGCATGAAGTCATCGATCATGCCGAGCTCGAGCTCTTCTTCGTCCATCATCAGCATCGCGGCCGCGAGCGCGGCGCAACCTGCACGGTCCGACGAGATCGCGACCGTCACCGGCCTACTACCGGCGATGCACAGCATCGCGGTGCGCCACAGCTCCGGCGGGACCTGCGCGAGGCTGGGTTTGAAGGTGCGTCCGATCATCGTCGTCGTAACGCGCGAAAGAGCAGTGGCTATACGTTCGGTCGGCAACATTCGCGGCTACAAATCCCAATTCGTCCAGGCGAAGCACGTGTGTAGAGGCGATCACCCCTTCACACGTCCCTCCCGGGGCCGATGACATGACTGGGTATGGGCGCGGACGAAGACATCCTTCAAGAGTTCCTGGTCGAGGGCCGAGAAAACCTCGACAAGCTGGAGCGGGAGTTGGTCGCCTTCGAGAAGAACGGCGCCTCGGACCAGACGGTTTCCGCGTTGTTCCGCACGGTTCACACCGTCAAGGGCACCGCCGGATTCTTCGGCTTCGAACGGCTCCAGAGCCTTGCCCACATCGCGGAGAACCTCCTGTCGAAGGTTCGCGACGGTCTCCTGCCGATGTCCAACGAGATCGTGACGGCGTTACTCGCAGTCACCGACGGCTGTCGCAACATGATGGACTGGGTCGAGCAGACCGGGACCGATGGCGACGACGACTACCTTCCATTGAAGGCACAGCTCGAAACGTTGACCGCAGGTGCGGCAGCCGAGCCAGACGTTCCCGATGAGGTGGAAGCACCTACACCGGCGCCAGCACCCGTCGTGGCTGCTCCTGCACCGGTCGTTGTCGAAGCGGCAGCGCCCGTCGCCGTCGAAACGCATGCGCCCGCGAAAGCACCGCCGGCCGCCGAACGCGCCGACACCACGGTTCGCGTCGATGTCTCGCTGCTCGACAAGCTCATGGATCTCGCGGGCGAGCTCGTGCTCGCGCGCAACCAACTCTTGAAGCTGTCCGCGCAGCATCGCGATACCGCGACCGCGCAAGCCACGCAGCGCCTCGATCAGATCACGAGCGAGCTGCAGGACAACGTGATGAAGACCCGCATGCAGCCGATCGGCGGCACGTGGGCGAAGTTGCCGCGCATCGTTCGCGATCTCGCGGGCGAGCTCGGCAAGCAGGTTCGGCTCGAGCTGCACGGTGAGGACACCGGGCTCGATCGCTCGATCCTCGAAGCGATGAAGGATCCGCTCACGCATATCGTGCGCAACGCATGCGATCACGGCATCGAATCGCCGAAGAAGCGGATCGAGAAGGGCAAGATGGGCGAAGGCCTGCTTCGCCTGCGCGCCTCGCACGAAGGTGGCCACGTGATGATCGAGATCGCCGACGACGGCGCCGGCATCGATCCGGATCGCGTCAAGGCGAAGGCGCTCGAGCGCGGCATCATCACGCCCGATCGTGCGGCGAAGATGACGACGTCCGAAGCACAGGCGCTCGTGTTCGCGCCGGGCTTCTCGACGGCCGAAAAGATCACGAACGTCTCGGGCCGCGGCGTCGGCATGGACGTCGTGAAGACGAACATCGAGCGGATCGGCGGCACCGTCGAGATCGAATCGATGTTCGGTCAAGGTACGACGCTGCGGATCAAGATTCCGCTGACGCTCGCGATCATTCCGGCGCTGATCGTCAATGCCTCGGGCGAGCGCTATGCGGTTCCACAAAACGGCGTGCTCGAGCTCGTCCGGATCGATCCGAATTCGGGCAAGCGCGTCGAGCTCGTCGGCGGCGAGCCGGTCTATCGCTTGCGCGGCGAGCTGCTGCCGTTGGTGTACCTGTCACAGGTGCTCGGCGGACAGCCGACCGGGCAGACGATCGTCGTGCTCCAGAACGAGGGCCGGCCGTTCGGCCTCGTCGTCGATGCGGTGCAAGATACCGAAGAGATCGTCGTCAAGCCGACGGGCAAGCGCCTGAAGGAGCTGACCACGTACTCCGGCGCGACGATTCTCGGCGATGGTCGCGTCGCGCTGATCCTCGACATTCGCGGGATCGCGACGAAGGCCCGTCTCGGCTTCACGAAGCGCAGCGAGCAGGTCCAGCAGGTCGAGGACGTGGTGGATCCGAACCGGTTCCTGATCGTCCAGCTCACCGACGAGCGGCGCGTTGCTGTCGCTCTCGACGATGTCGCGCGGCTCGAAGAATTCAAGGCGAGCGCGCTCGAACGCGCCGCGGGCATCGAGGTCATGCAGTATCGCAATCGCATGCTGCCGCTCGTCCGGTTGGGCGATGCGCTCGGTTCGCCGGCGGAGCCGAAAGACACGTTACACGTGATCGTCTACACGGCCGGCTCGCGCGACCTCGGTCTCGTGGTCGATGGCATCGTCGACATCGTCGAGGAATCGGTCACGGTCGAGACCACCGCCCAACGCCACGGCCTGTTCGGGAGCGCGATCATCGATGGTCGAGTCACCGATATCGTCGACATCGCGACCCTCGCGGCCGATATGGGGATCGTGGGAGTGGCGTCGTGACCGATCAACTGTGCTCGTTTCAGCTCGCCGGCATGTCGTTCGGCGTGTCGGCGATCGAAGTCCAGGAGATCATGCGCACGCAAACCGTGACGCGCGTGCCGCTCGCGGATGCCGCCGTCGCCGGGCTCATGAATTTGCGCGGTCAGATCGTCACGCAGATCGATCTGCGTGCGCGCCTCGGGTTGCCGGCTCGCGAGCCGAGCGATAAGCCGATCAACGTCGTCGTTCGCACCGCGGACGGCGTGTTTTCGTTGGTGGTCGATTCGATCGGTGACGTGCTCGAGCCGAGCGGCGATGCGTTCGAAGCGATTCCCGAGCATGTTCCTGCAGAGTTTCGCGACTTGATCGCGGGTGCGTACAAGCTGCCCGATCGGTTGCTGTTCGTCTTGGTTCTGGATCGAATCGTCGGGTGAAGGGGTAAGTCATGAAAGCTCATCTTTCCAAATTGTTCGTGCTGGGCGCGCTCGCGGTCGTCCCACTGCTCGCTGCGGCGGGCTTTGCGGCGTCGCAGACGAGTGGCGTGGTCCAGCTCGTGTGCATCGCCGCGTGTGCGATCGGTGCATGCGCCGCGTTCGTGTTGATCCAGACCGTCGGTGCCGCGCAACGCGAAGGCGAAGCGTTCGGCGAACGGATCGAGAGCGTGTCGGCGTTGCTCGAGCGCGTAGCGAGCGGTGACCTCACCGTGCGCGCGCAGGTCTCGGGCGACGATCAAGTCAGCCACCTGACGCACTCGCTCCACGCGGTGCTCGACCGGATCGGTCACACGTTCGCGAACATCGGCGACGGCGTGGTCGCGTTGTCGCGCGCCTCCGAAGACCTATCGCGCGTCGGATCGACGTTGTCGGCGAGCGCGGACGATACGTCGCGGCAGGCCGGCGTGGTTGCAGCCGCATCCGAACAGGCGGGCAAGAACGTCCAGACCGTCGCCACCGGCACGGAAGAGATGAGCGTCACGATCAAGGAAATCGCGAAGAACGCGGCCGAAGCGGCGAAGGTCGCGACCGCGGCAGTGAGCCGGGCCCAGCGTACGAACGACCTGGTCGGCAAGCTCGGTGAATCCTCGACGGAGATCGGCAACGTGTTGAAGGTGATCACCTCGATCGCCGAGCAGACGAACCTCCTCGCGTTGAACGCCACGATCGAAGCGGCGCGCGCTGGTGAAGCGGGTAAGGGCTTCGCGGTTGTCGCGAACGAAGTGAAGGAGCTCGCGAAAGAGACGGCGCGTGCGACCGAAGACATCACGCGCAAGATCGAAGCGATCCAGGCGGACACCGCATCGGCGGTCAGCGCGATCGGTGAGATCACGAACGTGATCGGTCAGATCAACGACATCCAGACCACGATCGCCTCGGCGGTCGAAGAGCAAGCCTCGACCACGAACGAGATGGGGCGCAACCTGCACGAGCTCGCGCAGGCCTCGAACGAGATCGCCGCGAACGTCACCACGGTGGCGGCCTCGGCCGGATCGACGAGCGAGTGCTCGACGCAAACCCGGTCGGCGGCGAGCTCGCTGCAAGAGCTGTCGCGCCAACTCGACGACGAGATGAAGCGGTTCCGCTACGCGAAGGGCGAAGCGCCCGCACGTCGTAGCCGTCGCGAGACGACCGGCACGCTCGTGCGCGTCCCGGGTAGCTATCAGGGCACGGGCAGCGCTCTCCGCCACTAAGCGGCCGTCATGTCCAAGGTTCGAGTCCTCGTCGTCGACGATTCGGTCGTCGTGCGAAAGCTGGTGAGCGAGGTGCTCGCGGCGGACGCCGATATCGAAGTCGTCGCGACCGCCGGTAACGGAAAGCTCGCGCTGCAGAAGCTCGATGTTCAAGCGTGCGACCTCGTCACGCTCGATATCGAGATGCCCGAGATGGACGGGCTCCAGGCGCTCGCCGTGATCCGCAAGCGCTATCCGAAGCTGCCGGTGATCATGTTCTCGAGCCTGACCTCGAGGGCCGCGGCGGCGACGATCGATGCACTCTCGCTCGGTGCGAACGACTACGTCGCGAAGCCCGAAGGCGGTGGGCTCTCGGCTTCGCGTGCAGCGATCAAGGCGGAGCTCATTCCGAAAATCCGCGCGCTGACCAATCGCCGAGCGACCGAGACGATCAAGGCCATCGAATCGACGCATGTCGGCCAGTTCGCTGCGGTCGCGATCGGCGTCTCGACCGGTGGTCCGCCGGCGTTGCAGACGATGCTCGCCGGGTTGGGTGGGCTCGAGTTGCCGGTGTTCATCACGCAGCACATGCCGGCATCGTTCACGACGATGTTGGTGCAGCGCCTCAAGGCGACGACGCCGCTACCGATTCACGAGGTCACGGGAACGATGAGGGTCGAGCCGGGCCACATCTATCTCGCGGCTGGCGATCACCATCTCACCGTCGAGAAGTTGCCCTCGGGTGCGATCGTGAAGCCCACGAACGAACCACCCGAGAATTCGTGTCGGCCTGCGGTCGACGTGATGTTCCGCTCGATCGCACAGGTCTATGGCACCGGTGTGCTCGGCCTCGTGATGACGGGCATGGGCAACGACGGCCTGAAGGGTGCCGAGGCGATTCGTGATCGCGGCGGTGCCATGATCGTCCAAGACCAAGCGTCGTCGGTCGTATGGGGCATGCCAGGTGCGGTCGCCAGGGCAGGGCTCGCGCACGCGATCGTGCCGCTCGACGAGATCGCCGGCGAAGTGATGAAGCGTGTCCGAGGTCGTCACGGTTCCGATCGCATGCCGGGGTTGGTGCGCTGATGGAGGCGGCGGCGTTCGGCTACATCCGGCAGATGGTCAAAGAGCAGGCCGGCATTATCGTCGAGCCGGGCAAGGAATATCTCGCCGAGTCGCGGCTGACCGCGGTCGCGCGCGCGCACGGCTTCGCGGCATTACCGCAACTCGTGGCGCAGCTGCGGATGCGGCCGTTCGGTGAGTTGCATCGCCGCGTGATCGAATCGCTGACCACGAACGAGACCTCGTTCTTCCGCGATGGCAAACCGTTCGAAGCGTTGCGCACGACGATCGTGCCCGCGCTTCCGCCGCGCCCGATCACGATCTGGTGCGCGGCCGCGTCGAGTGGGCAAGAGCCGTACTCGGTCGCGATGATGCTCCGCGAGTTCTTCCCGGGTATCGCGCAACGCACGACGATCGTCGCGAGCGATCTGTCGCGCGAGATGTGTTCGCGGACGAGAGATGGACGCTATTCGAGCTTCGAGGTTCATCGCGGTCTCACGGACGCGCAGATCCATCGCTTCATGACCCCGATCCATACGGACTTCGTGATGAAGCCCGAGGTGCGCGCTATGCTCGACGTTCGCGAGATCAACCTCGCGGCCGCGCTGCCGGCGTTGCCGCCCGTCGATATCCTGCTCGCGCGTAACGTCCTCATCTACTTCGATGCGGCGACGAAGCTCGCGATCCTGCAACGGTTGATGCACGCGCTCGCTCCGGGTGGCGTGTTGATGTTGGGTGGTGGTGAAACGTTGCTCGGGGTCGAGATCGGCCTCGAGCGATGCACGAGTGACAACAAAGCGGTGTGGTACCGCCGAAAGTAGGATGCGATGAACGCCCCGATTCCCGAGCTAAACGAAGCGATGCGCTGGCAAGCCGCGATCGAGCCCGCTGCAACCGAGATCGCGCAAGCGTTACTCGGCTTCGACCGCGCGGTCGTGAGGTCCGTCGACAAGGACTACGCGCCGCGCGACAAGATGGGGGCGCACCTGCCATTGCTCGGTGGCCCCAAGGCGATCGAGCTCGCGCTCGTCGGCACGGACACGAGTTGTCGCGCGCTCGCGGCGGCGATGCTCCAGACCACGGCGGACAAGCTCGACATGCCGGAGATCGCGGATGCGGTCGGCGAGGCGCTGAACATGCTCGGTGGTGCGATCAAGCGCAGGTTCAACGCACCGGAGCTCGAGCTCGGCTTGCCGCTGTTCGTGCTCGGTCACGTCCAGAAGACGTCGAGTATCTCGATCGTGGCGCTGCCGACGAGCTTCGGGCCGATCGAGATGTACACGCTGATCATCGGTCGCCGCGGTTAACCATGCTTACTCATCAACTCCACGATCTCTTGGGCGATGCCGCCCGCGACATGTTCACCTCTTGCGGCGAGACGGTTGCCAGCTCCGAGCCCCACGACCATTCCGGCCAGCAATACGGTGGCGTGCTCGGGATCATCGGGAACGACCTCAGCGGCTCCGCGTTGATCGTCGTCGAAGCGAGCGTCCTGGTGGCCACGAATCCAGCGCCGGATATCCCGGTTGCGAAGTGGCTCGCCGAGCTGACGAATCAGATCGTCGGCCGGTTCAAGAACGAGCTCCTCCGGCGCGGTGTCGAGGTCTGGCTCGCGATCCCGACCGTGTTGAGGGCGACGAAGCTCACGCCACTCATGCAGAACGCGATCGAGCCGATCCATCTCCGAGTCGGCAGTGGCGCCGTCACGCTGTGGCTCGAATTCGAAGGCTCGCCGACACTCGCGGAGCCGGTCGAGGCCGAAGCCGCGCGCGAAGGCGACGCGCTGATGTTCTAGCGTTACAGTCGGCGCGTGTTCGCACGCACGATCGTTCCAAACCAAGGACGTACGATCACGCGGCTGTCGCTTCCGACGCCGTCCCGGATGGTGATCGAGCCGGACGGCGGCAAGGTCGTGCTTGCGGACGCCGAGACCGGTGAAGCGTTGTGGGCGGACTATTCGCGCAATGTCGCCGTAGGCCCGAAATTCATCGCGAGCGCCGATCACACGAGCTCGGTGATGCGGCGCGTGAACGTCGAGACGGGTCTCGAAGAGATCCGGCCGACTCTCGCGATGATCCGCTACATCGCGTTCTCGTCCGACGGCACGCAGCTCGCGTGGATCAGCCGCGACACACCGCAGGACTACACCGAGCTCTTCACGTGGGGCGGCACGTCGACCGAGATCGGTCACAATCCGAGCGCACTCGCGATCAGCGATGACGGCCGAACGTTCGTCGGCTACGGCCAATCGATCGAGATCGGCGACCACGATGTCGACGTCGACATGTACGTCGGCCATCTCGCGATCACACCGAAGGGCCTGCTCGCCTGGAGTGATACTGGCGACCTCGTGCTGACCGATCCGGCGACCGGCCAGGTGTGCTGGCGCCAAGCGGGACGCCCGACGATCCGCAAGGTCATCGTGTCACCCACGAAGTTCGCGCGGCTCTCGACCGACGCACCGCGCACCGTCGAGTGGATCCGGATCGGCGAGCGGACCTGGCAGACCACCGATCACGAGGACCCGTGGGTCGATGCCGTGTGGAGCGACGACGCGCTCATCATCCACACCGCGAACGAGGCGTGCATGATCCCCGATTCGAACGTGCGCGGCGTACTCGACCAGTGCTACGGCGCCGAGCTCGCCCAGATCGCGATCGCCGGTACGTCGTTTCGCTACGTCAGCACGACCGGCGACATCATCCGGTTCTGACTACTCGGTCTCGTCGAGGTCTTGCTCTTCCGGCAGGACATCGATCGGATCCTCTTCATCCGCCTCGTCGACGCGAGCCGCGCCACCGAACGCCGCGTAGACTTCCTTGGCGTATTCGTAACGCTTCGACTCGAGGCAGTTACCGCACTTCTCGAAGTCGCGCTCGAACGCGATCGTCGCGGCCTTGACGGTCGTCGCCTTGCGGATCGCCGAGAGGCCATAACCACCGACGGTCTTCAGCTCGTACCAGGTGAACCGCAGCTGCGTGTTCAGCGACCAGCGCGAGATGCCATGCTGCGACGCGTACCACGTGACGTTGTCGTGATGGCTCGAGTTCCAGCGACCACCGACCGACCACTGCGCGATGCCACGACCCGGCCCACCACCGAACTCGACCGCGGTCGGACGCACCGACGACTCTTGGATCAAGTTGCCGACGATGCCGGCCGATTGCTTCTTCGTCAGGCCGCGCGCGACGAAGTATTGGAACGCGGCCTTCTCGTTGCTGCTGAGATCTTGCTCCGTCGACGACGTCTGCAGATCGTCGTCCGAGTTTTCATCCATCGGATCGGTCGCGCAGCCCGCCATCGTGACGGCGGTGAGAACGAAGGCGATCTGCGCTAATAGAAAGAGCGTGCGTTTCATGCGCCGCCGTCGTGCAACGAGTCGGCCACAGTGAGTGTGCACTGACGTGCGCGAATCGTGATGTGAACCCGATTTGCGGACTCCTGGTTGCAACCTGAACGAGCATCCTGTGGAGCGCGTTCTCCACTCAGTTCGGCAATTGCGCGAGAGCCCACGCTCGATCGATCACGAACGCATCGGGAGCTTCGCGCGAATCGACGATCGCGTCGTACTCGCTCTTCGGCGACGAAATGCCCCGCATCACGCGCTCGACGATGATCCAGTGCAGCCTGTCTCGATCTAACCGGTCGAACCAAAGCGACGAGCTACTGATCTGCACCTTCAGGAGCTCGATCGCCCAGTCGGCGAGGCCTGCGTCGTGGAGCTTCACCTTCTCGACGAGCTCGTTCATCGACTTCACGATCCGGCCCTTCACGCCCGACGCTTCGAATGCAGCGCGCGCCTTCGCGAGATCCTGCGTGGCTTGCACGGTCCACGTGCCGTCGGTGTAGACGACCGTCACTTGCAACGGCGTCGCCTTTCCACACGACGCACACGCGAGCACGTTCAACGTGCCGGCGAGCAGCGCCTGCTTCGCTTCGGGGTCCGTGCGCGCATCGATCGATTGCACGAGCGACACCACGGCCTCCGTCCCACACGCGGGACACTTCGTTTCGACGGTGCCGCGAATCAAGTCGGGAATCCGCGATCGCGCATCAACGCATTCGAATCGACATCCCGCCCGCGGAACTTCTTGAACGCGACCTCCGGCGACACGGAGTTACCGACCGACATGATGTGATCGTGCAGCTTCGTTGCCACGCCTTTATCGAAGAAGCTACCGGCCTCGCTGAACGCCTCCGCGGCATCCGCGGTCAACGTGTCGGCCCACAAGTACGAGTAATAACCGGCCGAGTAGTCGTCGCCACTGAAGATGTGCAGGAACTGCGGCGGACGATGCCGCATCACGATCTCCTTCGGCATCCCGATTTCATCGAGCACGCTCTTCTCGAACGCCGCCGGATCCGCGCAGGGCGCCATGTGGATCCGCATGTCGTAGATCGCCGCCGACAGATACTCGACGGTGTTGAACCCCGAGTTGAAGTGCTTCGCATTTTCGATCTTCGCCACCAACTCCGGCGGAATCGACTGACTCGTCTCGTGATGAATCGCGAAGTGCTTCAACACCTCCGGCGTGGTGAACCAGTGCTCGTTCAACTGCGACGGAAACTCGACGAAGTCACGCAACGTGTTCGTCCCGGCCAAGGTCGGATACCGCACGTGACTCAATAGTCCATGCAGCGCGTGCCCGAACTCGTGGAACAGCGTCTTCGCGTCGTCGAACGAGATCAGCACCGGCTCGCCCGGCTTGCCGCGCACGAAGTTCGCGTTGTTCGACACGATCGGCGTCACGCCATCTTCCTGCGTGCGGTACTCGCTCATCCACGCACCGCTGCGCTTGCCATCTCGTGCCCACGGATCGAAGTACCAGAGCCCGACGCGGTGTCCATCGCGCGTCACGTCGTAGACCGTGACATCCGGGTGGTACACGGTCACGTCCGTCAGCTTCGTGAAGTGCAGCCGATACAGCTCGTGCGCGCACCAGAACATCGCATCGCGCATGCGATCGAGCTGGAAGTATTGCTTCACCTCGTTCTGATCGAGGTCGTACTTCGCGGCGCGCACCTTCTCCGCGTAGAACCGGTAATCCCACGGCTCGATCGCGTGACCGGCGATCGCCGCCATGTCCGCAACTTCTTCTTTGACGCGCGCGGCCGCGGCCTTCCATACCTTCAGCATTAGCGCCATCGCCGCATCCGGCGTCTTCGCCATGTTGTCGTCGGTGATCCAGTGCGCGTGACTCGCAAACCCCAACAACGTGGCGCGTTCCTGCCGCAGCACCAGGATCTCCGTGATCACCGGCCAGTTCGTGGTCTCGCCGCGATTCACGAACATCTTCCACACCGCTTCACGCGCGGCGCGATTCGTCGAATACGTGAGGAACGGATCGACCGACGACCGCGTATTCGTGATCACCTCGCCATCGAACTCGAGCTTCTGCGCTTCTTCGTCGGCGAGGACGTTCTGGCTGAACGTGGTGAACAATCCCGCGAGCCGTTGATTGATCTCCGCCAACCGGGCCTTCGAACTCGCATCGAGCGCCGCGCCACGCCGGGCGAACCGCCGATAGATCACGTCCGTCAGCCGAGCTTCGAGCGGCTCGAGCTTCTGCTCCTTCACCGCCTTGATCCGCGTGAACAGCTTCTCGTTCTGGATCATCTCGTCGTCGAACGCGGCGAGCTTCGGCGCCAACGCGGTCTCGACCGCTTGCATCGCCTTGTCGTTCATCGTGGCCGCGAACGTGCCGAACACGCTCCCCGCTCGCGCGAGGGGCTTGCCGCGCTTCTCGAACGCCACGATCGTGTTGTCGAACGTGGCCGCACCCGAGGCCGTGGCGATCGCATTCAGATCGCCGCGATCGACATCCATCGCTCGCTCGACTCCGGGCCCGATCATCTCCGTCTTGATCTTGTCGAACGGCGGCGTCCCACCATGGGGACCATTCCAAGGATCGAGAAGCGCATCGCTCATGCGCAAATGCTACCGCTACTCCGTCGAAATGAGATCGATCCAGCGATCGAACAGCGCCTCCCGGTGCTCGTGCCACGAGGTCACCGGTTTGTCCGGATCGAACCCGTGCGGCTCTGTAACATCCGTGCGCCCCTGCGCTTGGTCGCGTTTCCATTCGAACACGAGCCGATCCGCGACATATTCCGGGTGCCCGAGATGCATGACAAACGTGTGATCCGGCGTCTCGAACAACGAGTAGCCGGCCTCGCTCGAATGCCCGAGTAGCTTCACCCGACCATCCGCTTCGGCGGCCTGGAGCTCCCAATCCGCGATGCCCGCATGCCTGCTTTGCGCGCACGGAAACACCGAGGGCTGCCCACCCAAGAGCGGGTGACATGCCGCCAGCCGGCGATGCTCGTACACGCCGAACAACTTCTTCGGGTACAGCAATTTCGGGATCCCGAGCGTGGCCGCGAGCGCCATCCCACCCCAACACAATCCGAGCGTCGATCGGATCCGGCGCTTCGCCTCGGCGAAGATCGCCACCAGCTCCGGCCAATACGTGACCTCGGTAAATGGCAATTCCTCGACGGGCGCACCCGTGACGATCAAGCCATCCAACGCACCTGCATCCGCAAACGTCACGTAACGCTTCTCGAGATGTGCGCGATCGCTCGAGTGATACGCGTGACTCTCGAGCCGGATCCGCACCGGCTCGACCGAACGCTTCGCCCGCGCCAACGGACCCAATAGCAGCGGTTCGTACGCCTCGAGCTTCGGCATGATGTTGACGATGCCGACGCGCACCGCCCTCGTCATGACAGCGCTTGATCGATATCCGCGAGGATGTCGTCGATGTGCTCGAGCCCGACCGACAGCCGCACGTAGTCCGGCGTGACACCGGTCGCGAGTTGTTCAAGGGCGGAGAGCTGCTGGTGTGTGGTGGTCGCCGGATGGATCGCGAGCGTCTTCGCATCGCCGACGTTCGCGACGTGCGAGATCAACTTCAACTTGTCGATGAACGACTTGCCGTTCGCGAGCCCGCCCTTGACGCCGAAGCCGAGGATCGCGCCGGCACCCTTCGGCAGGTACTTCTTCGTCTTCGCGAATTGCGAGCTCGTTTCGAGGCCCGGGTAGTTCACCCACTCGACGCGCGGATGCTTCGACAGATGTTTCGCGACGGCGAGCGCGTTCTCGCTATGCCGTTCCAATCGCAGGTGCAGCGTCTCGAGACCCTGCAGGAACAGGAACGAGTTGAACGGCGCGAGCGCGGGCCCGAGATCGCGCAACAGCGTCACGCGCGCCTTGATGATGTAGGCGATGTTGCCGAGCGGCGCGAGCGCGGGGACGAACTCGAGGCCGTGATAGCTCGGATCCGGCGCGGTGATCAGGGGAAATTTGTTCCCAACAGTCCAATCGAACTTACCGCTATCGACGATCGCGCCACCGATCGACGTGCCGTGACCGCCGATGAACTTCGTCGCCGAGTACACCGCAATGTCGACGCCGTGATCGAACGGCCGAAGGAGATACGGCGACACCGTGTTGTCGAGCACCAGCGGCACGCCGGCGTCATGCGCGATCTTCGAGAGCGGCTCGAGATCCGTGACATCGAGTTTCGGATTGCCGATCGACTCCGCATACACGGCCTTGGTCTTGCCGTTGATCGCCTTTTTGAACGCATCGAGATCACCGGACGGTACGAAGTGCGTCTTGATCCCGAACCGCGCGAACGTGTGCTTCAGGAGGTTGTACGTGCCGCCGTACAAGTTATCCGCGGCCACGATCTCGTCGCCCGCTTGCGCGATGTTGAGCAGCGCGAGCGTGATCGCCGATTGACCACTCGCCGTCGCGAGCGCACCGACACCGCCGTCGAGTTGCGCGAGCCGGTTCTCGAACACATCCGTGGTCGGGTTCATCAACCGCGTGTAGATGTTCCCGAACTCCTTCAGCGCGAACAGATTCGCGGCGTGCTCGCTGTCCTTGAACTGATACGACGTCGTTTGATGGATCGGGACCGCGCGAGATCCGGTGACGGGATCCGGCGCTTGGCCGCCGTGGAGCGCGATGGTTTCGGGGCGAAAGCTGGGCATACGAGGTCTCCGTGATATTAGACGCTCCTCTAATATCGCGAGACACAGATATCCGTCAAGACGGATATCTGTCCGTTGTGGCTAAGGCAGCGTGGGCGCTGCGATATACGCCTGCGTGACCTCACCGGTCAGCGTGTCCAGCCACGCGACGATGAGTCGGACCTCGGTATCCGAGACCTCCGCGCCGAGCTGGTAGCGCGCCATCGTCTTCACGGCGACGTCGAGCGAGGCGACCGAGCCATCGTGAAAATACGGCGCGGTATGCGTGATGTTGCGAAGGGTCGGAACCTTGAATCGCATGTCGTCCGCCTTGTCGTGGGTCAGATCGTAACGACCACGATCGGATTGATTGGGCCACGGCTCGATGACGCCGACCTTTTGAAAGCTCGAGCCCCCGACGAGCTCGCCGGTGTGACAGCTCACGCACCCGATGTCGCTGAACAGCTTGAAGCCCTCCACCTCTTCGGCGGTGAGCGCCTTGCGGTCACCCTGGAGGTAGCGATCCCAGCGCGCGGGTGTCGACAAGCCGCGCTCGAACGCGCCGATCGCGATACCGATGTGTTCACTCGTCACATCCTTGCTGGTGGGGAACGCACTCGCGAACGCCTTGCGATATCCCGGAATCGCCGCGAGACGAGCGACGGCTTCATCGGCCGTCATTGCCATCTCGACCGGATTCGTGACCGGGCCCATCGCCTGATGTTCGACGTCGGGAGCGCGGCCATCCCAGAACGACGCGAACTGGCCGGCCGCGTGGAACACGGTTGGAGAGTTACGCTTGCCGAGCTTGCCGTCGGTGCCCTTCGATCGCGGCTGACCATCGGCGCCGTACTTGTCGAGCGGGTGGCACGAGTTGCAGCTCACGTCGTTGTTCTTCGATAGCCGCGCGTCGAAGTACAGCATGCGACCGAGGTCGATCTGGGCCTGCGTTCGCTCGCCCTCGTCGAATGACGTGCGGAGAGGACGGAACCGGCGCAACAACCGCGGGTTGATCGTCGGCGCGGTCGCGGCGAGTACCTCGGCCGATCCGATCGCTTCGCCTCTCACACTCGAGCTCGCGTCCGTCCGCGACGAACAGCCACCAGCCACGACCATCACCATCACCAACGCGCGCTTCATGACACTGCCTCCATCGGAGCGACATACGCCGACGAAATACTTCGGTAGGGCCAACGGCAACGTACCGTCGTGCCGCGACCACGTTCGGATTCGACCTGGACGGTGCCGCCTCGTCGCTCGCAGGCTTCTCGCAGCGCGGCCATCCCGATTCCGCGTCCCGAGATCTCGGTCGCTTTGTCGAGGGTGGTCACGCCGTCCGTGAACAGCGCATCGCTCAGTTGCTGCGGCGTCGTCGCGGGGATGCCGCGCGCTGCTGCGGCGGCCGCGATCTTGGTCCAGTCGATGCCACCACCGTCGTCCGTGATCTCGACGACTACACTCGTCGCATCGAGCGCGGCGCGAAACCGGAGCAGTCCCGACGCTGGCTTGCCGGCGGCGATCCGCGTCTCGCGGTCTTCGATCCCGTGATCGACGGCGTTCCGGATCGCGTGGACCATCGCCGTCCAGATCGGCGCGCAGGTCACGGGCAACCGGAGCGTCGAGTCGACGTCGGTCGCGATCTGCATCGGTTTTCCGAGCCGGTGGGCGACGCTCTGCGTTTGTTCGGCGAGGCGTTCGAACGTCTTCGCGACGCGTTCGTTGCGCCAGTCCCGAACGAGCTGAACCAGCTCGGGATACGGCGCGTGCGCGCGCGCAGCGGCTTCGAGCTCGGTGACGTCGCGTTCGGACACGTCCAATCTCGACAACGCGATCTCGAGGATCGGGCGCAGCCGGGCCTCGAGCGCGTGCCACTGTCGACCCGTCGCACGCGCGCAGGCCAACGCCGATGCTTCGTCGCCGTTGGCGATGTCCGACTCGAGCTTCTGACAGATCTCGCTCAGCGAACCGAGTCCGACCGTCGCACTGATGCCCTTCAACGTGTGCACCGAGTGGCCGAGCTCGCGGCTATACGCGTCCACGCTCGAGACCTCGTTCACGAGCCGCGTCATCTCGCGATAGTTGACGTCGAAGCCGACCCGGTCCTTGACCAGGTGCGAGATCATGCTGGTGTTCTCGCGCTCGTCGCGTTCGCTTCGCTCGGCTTCGAGGCGCTTGGTGGCGTCCTGGATCACGACGAGAAGTCGCGGCTCGCCTTCGCCGTCGAACAGCTTGAACGACCAGTCGAGGACTCGGCCATCGACCACGAAGCGGCTCGGCAATTGCGCGAGCGTGACCTCGAACGGGAGGAACTGGTCGACGACCGCATCCCACATGATCGCGAACCAGTCCGCATTGGTGGGCGCGAACGATCGGACGTAATCCACGATCTGATGCGACGCCGGAATCGGGCCGAGCCAGCGTTCGACGGCAGCGGAGTGCTCGGGCGCGATCGTGCCCTTGAAATCGACGATGAACAGGCCGCTGTCGATGTTGTCGAACACGAGCCGCATCTGCGCGTTGCGGGTATCGAGTGCGGCCGTGCGTTCGGCGACCAGCTTGCCGAGGCGCGCTTGCTCTTCGTGCGCTTGCTTGGCGGCGCGCGAGATCAGCTCCTTCAGTTGCGACACCATCTTGTTGAACGCGGACGCGAGCATGCCGATCTCGTCGGAGCGGCGGTCCTCGATCGGTGGCTGATCCAGATCACCCTCGGCAACCGCCGAGGCGACGTTCGCGATCGCTCGCAAGCGGCGAGCGACATTCGACGCGATGATCCACGCGACGAACACCGCGAACACGAGTGCGACAGCTCCGGTCGCGAGCGCGACCTTGGTGGTATGCGCGCGTGCGACCTCGAGGCGACGCGTCGATAACGAGATCGCCAGCGTGCCTTTCGGGCCCTCGAGCGATTCGACCGGCGAGAGCACGGTGAACCGCTCGGAGCTGTCCTCGACCGGCCGAGCCCCGTTGATCTCGGCCACGAGGGCCGCCGCCGCAGGCCCAGCTTGATAGAGCACGGTGTGGTGGTCGCCGACGAGTGCGACGTCCTCGATATCCGGGTCGGCGCTGAACGAGTCGAGCACCTCTCGTGCGGTCTCGTGGTCCGAGAATGCGACCGCCGACGTCACTTGATGACTGACGACGTGGGCGTAGGCATTCGCCTTCGCCGACAGGTCGTCATGGAGATCCCTGATCTCGCGGCTGGTGAAGTAGATCGAGAGCGAACCGACGAGCACCACCGTGAGCGCGACGATCACGGCGAGCAACCTTTGCTTGAACGACAACGCCATTATTGGACGCTCGAACACGCTTTTAAAATCGACCGAACCGACGGAGCGTTGAGTGATTCCGGTCAGGGCAAGACGAGCTTGCCGGCCTTGATCTGACCGACCACGCGAACGCCGGAGAGCTGTGTGGTCACCGGGACATAGCCGATGCCTCCCTTCAGCTTCGCGACGAGCTTCACGGTGAGCGCAGAATCTGCGAGCTCCTTCGGCGGCGTCTCGCCGGATCGCACGCGCGCGTCGATCCAGTACCGCGCCGATTGCTCCGGCGTGAGGTTGAGGACGATCCGATCGAACTCCTGGCGCAACGCCGAATCCGGCGCGGCGTTCAACGCGACGATCGGCACGTCCCCCGAAAAGAACTTTTCTTTCTTCAGGAACACGCCTTCGAGATAGTCCGGCGACAGCTTCACCGCGTTATCCGCGTTCACGATGATCACGAGATCCGGATCCGCGTGCGCGACCGCGGCGATCATCATCAGCACGAAGAGCGCGATCCGCACTTACAGCCCCATCACCAGCTTCGCACCGAGAAACGACTCGTGCACACCGGTGTAGACGTGCGTTCGGTCCGCGTAGAATCGGTTGTACATCGCCTGCAGCTTCAGCTGAATCGACGGCGTGAAGTACACGTTCATGCCCGCGGAGCTACCGGCCTGGAAATCGCCGTCGTCGTCGTTGTGGTGATAGAGCTCGGCGTACACGTACGGCTCGTAGCGCGTCTCCGGAATGCGATACGCCGCGACGACATAGCTGTTGAAGATGTTCTGGTTCGGGATGTAGAGGCCATCTTCGATCGGGTGCTTACCCATCGCGTAGTTGACGTCGCGATACGTGACCTCGAGGCGAAGCCGCAGATTCGTGAAGTCGATCGAACCATCGCCGGAGATGCCTTCCTCGTCGTACGCGACTTGCTCGGCGGTGGTCGCTGTCGCGTCGCTGTACGTGCCGTACATCGCCGAGATCCCGAACTTCATCTGATACGGATGCGTGCACGTGGCCTCGAGCCGGCCGCCGACCATCTTGTCGTCCGTCGTATCGACATCGCCCGGCGTGCGGCCGTTCGACACGTACGCGTAGTAGCCACCGGTCCATCGCCCGGGCAACAGGTCGGGATTTTCACCGTAGAGCTCGACGCCGACCTGATGCTGCGGAAACAGCTCCTGTGTCATCGATTCCGGACGCACGATCGGAATCACCGTCGGCGAGCCGTGATCGACGTTCCAGATCCCGAACGGTGTCAGGAACTCGCCGACGCGCAGGCCGAGCTCGCGAGAGTGTTCGTATTGGATGTATGCACGCTCGAGGACGATCGCACCCCAACGCACGGTGTCGTCGCCGATACCGTTCGCCGGATCGAGTGCCGTCCCGTTCGGTTCATTCGTGAACCGGACCTCGGCGAGCGCGCTCCAGTGCGGCGCCGGATGAAAGCCGAAGTACAGGTTGATGTTGCCTAGGACGAACGTCGCGGCCGTGGATTCAAACCCCGCCGGGTCCGTCGCGTAAACCTTCTGCAGCCCCATGTCGATGAAGCCGTGCAGATCGAACATCGGCTCCTGAGCGGGCGTGGCCGCGGTCGCATCTTGGGTCGCCTGGAGCTCGGTCACCGTCGCTTGAAGCTCGGCCACTTGCTTCTTCAGCTCGACCAGAGGATCGGGCGGCGGTGCGCCCGAGCCTACATCGTCGTCGGCGTACACCGGCCCCGCCATCGCCGCCACCACCGCCAGGATCCGTACCTTCACCCTGGAGATATCGGCCGCCTTCCTAGCGCCAACAGGGGTCGACCTCGATGGAAACCGGTCGATTCGGAGACTGAGGTCATGAGACTTCGCACCCGCCTACTCGCTCACTCGGGCGCCCAACTCGTCGTGTTCGGCTTGTTGGTCGGGTTCGCGTATTGGGGTGTCCGGACGCGCGTCGTGCCGATGCTCGCCGACAACCTGCGCGAGAAAGCGGTCACGACGTCGACGGCGCTCGCGACCGAGCTCGATGTCGCGCTCGGTGCGGATGACACGGCGATGATCCAGAAGACCGTCGCGCGCGTGTGTGCCGATCCGGACTTCCAGGCGATCGAAGTGCGCGATGCGAAGGACAACGTTCGCTACAAGCGCGGCGACATCGCTGGTGGCGTGAGCGCGCAACACGCGATCAGCATCGAAGGCGTGGCGCTCGGCGCGGTGACCGTGGTCTACGACACCGATCGCATCGATCGCCTGTCGAAGTGGGTCGGCATCCTCGGCGGCGTGGCACTGCTCGCATGGATCATCAGCTTCGGCTACGCGATCGCGTTCTCGCGTGCGTTCGTCCGTCCGATCCGCGCGATGATGGACTTCGCGCGCGATGTCGCCGGCGGCAAGCTCGGCGCGAAGGTCTCGACGGCGGCGCCCGGTGAATTGGCGGAGCTCGCCGATCACCTCGATCAGATGTCGGCGGAGCTCGCCGAGCGCCAAGCCGAACAGAAGCGCGCCGCCGCGAAAGAAGCGGAGCTCCGCAGCGAGCTGATGCAGGTCTCGCGGATGGCCGGCATGGCCGAGGTCGCGACCGGCGTGCTCCACAACGTCGGCAACGTGCTCAACAGCTTGAACGTCTCGGTCTCCGTCGTCGGTGATCGTCTACGTCAATCGAAGGTCAATTCGCTCACGAAGACGGTCGAGATGTTCGGCCAACACCCGGATGGGCTCACGGGGTTACTCGCGACCGAGAAGGGCAAGTTGATCCCGCAGTTCCTGACGAGCGTCGCGCAGCGCCTCGTCGAGGAGAACACGCTGGTCCGGACCGAGCTCGAGAGCGTTGCCACGAACGTCGATCACATCAAGGCGATCGTCGCGACGCAGCAATCGTACGCGCAGGTCGCAGGCGTTGCCGAACCGGTCGACCTGTCGAGCCTGATGAACGACGCGCTCCAGCTGAGCGAGGCCTCGTTCACGCGCCACAAGGTCGAGCTCGTGAAGCGCTACGGCGACGTGCCGACGCTCAACACCGATCGCCACAAGCTGCTGCAAATCGTGATCAACCTGATCTCGAACGCGCGCCACGCCTTGAAGGCGAAGGGCCCGGCGGGTCAGCTGACGGTGACGATCGAACGGCGCGACGAACAGGTCGCGATCGTCGTCGCGGACAGTGGCATCGGCATCACGCCCGAGAATCTCTCGCGCGTGTTCCAACACGGTTTCACGACGAAAAAGGGCGGGCACGGCTTTGGCCTCCACTCGTGTGCGAATGCCGCGCGCGAGCTCGGAGGTTCGATCAAAGCGGAGAGTGGCGGGACGAACCTGGGTGCGACGTTCACGCTGATGTTGCCGATTTCGCGGACCCCGATTGGCATGCAATGACCACGGCCGGTAGACGGATCCTCATCGTCGACGACAACATCGCAATTCACGACGACTTCAAGAAGGTGCTCGCCGGCGCCGGCACGGGACCGACCGAGCTCGATGCCCTGGAAGCCGCGTTGTTCGATGCACCCGCACCGACCGCGGGCAACCAACGCGAGTTCGAGCTGGCATCGGCATTTCAAGGCCAAGAAGCGCTCGCGATGGTGAAGGCGGCGAATGCTGCGGGCAAGCCGTACGCGCTCGCGTTCGTCGACATGCGGATGCCGCCCGGATGGGATGGCCTCGAGACGATCGAGCAGTTGTGGAAGGTCGATCCACACCTCCAGATCGTGATCTGCTCGGCGTATTCGGATCACTCGTGGAACGAGCTGTGCGCGCGCCTCGGCGATCGCGACAACCTCCTGATCCTGAAGAAGCCGTTCGACACGATCGAGGTCGTCCAGTTCGCGCACGCGCTGACCGCGAAGTGGGGCCTCGAACGCGAGCAACGCTCGTATACGGAGACGCTCGAGCAAGCGATTCGCGCGCGCACGGCCGAGCTCGAAGAACAGCTCCGGTTGCGCGATCGGATGGAAGCCGAGCTCCGGCTCGCGCAACGGCTCGAGGCGATCGGGCAGCTCGCGGCGGGTGTCGCGCACGAGATCAACACGCCGCTCCAATACGTGAGCGATAGCCTGGCGTTCGCGCGAGAGAGCATGGTCACGCTGATCGATGCGACCGTAAAGCTCCAAGAGGCGGCGGGTGGCTCGCCGGCCGTCGCGAAGATCGTCGAAGACGCGGATCTCGGTTACCTGGCGGCCGAGATTCCGTCCTCGTTCGATCAGCTCGAAGGCGGCCTCGCGCGCGTTTCGAAGATCGTTCGCGCGATGCGCGAGCTCGTCCATCCGGGGACTCGGACCGAGTCGCGCACGAACCTCAATCACGCGCTCCGGAACGCGCTCGCGGTGACCGCGGCGGCGTACAAGTTGGTCGCCGACGTGACCACGGATTTCGGGGACATCCCGGACGTCCTGTGCATGCCGAACGACCTCAATCAGGTGTTCCTGAACCTGATCGTCAATGCAGCGCACGCGATGGAAGATGCCGCGAAGACCTCGCGAGGAACGCTCGGGATCAAGACCTATACCGACGGGCAGGATGTCGTGATCCTCGTCTCCGACACGGGCTGCGGCATCCCCGAGGCGAATCGCGCTCGGGTGTTCGACGTGTTTTTTACGACGAAGGAAGTCGGACGCGGGACCGGGCAGGGCCTGGCGATCGCGCGCTCGATCATCGTGGACCGCCATGGCGGCGCGCTGACGTTCGAGACGGCCGTCGGCCGCGGAACCACGTTCTGCGTGCGGCTCCCGATCGACGGGATCGACCGCGCCGCGGCTTGAACGAGTCTTTCGGCCAGGTTGCGGCAGTGTCAGCTCGGTCACAAATCGAGAGACATGTCCAAAACTCTCCCGATCGTCCCGATGCGCAGCGGCGTGCTGTTTCCGGGTGTGAGCCTGCCGATCACGGCAGCCCGCCCGGGCACGCTCCGCGCGATCGAAGCTGCGCTCCGAGATAAGGAGCACAGGGTCTTCGTTGTCGCGCAACGCGAGGACACCGAAGAAGTCACCGCCGACAAGCTGTACACGTTCGGCGTCGTAGCAACGCTCGCTTCCGTGCAGCGCGGAATGGGTGGCGTGCGCGTGGTCCTCGAAGGCCACGAGCGCGGCATCGCTCTTCGCTACGCGACGGTCGATGGCTATCTGCAGGCCACGGTCAATGATGCGGCCGAGCTCCAACCGCTGGATCCGAAGGATCCGACGTTCGTCGCGCTTCATCGCGAAGTGCGCGAGCGTGCTGCAGAGCTAGCCAAGAAGCGCGGTGTTCCGGAGGACACCGTCGAGCAGATGCTGAATCACATCACCGAGCCGGGTCGGTTGGTCGACCTCGTGGCCGGTTATCTCGAGGCTCCGGTCGCGGACCGGCAAGCGCTGCTCGAGATCCTCGCGATCGAGGATCGCCTGCGCGCCGTGCTGATCCATGTCCAGCGCCAGATCGAAGTCCTGTCCGTTCAGGAAGACATTCAAGAGAAGGTCAAAGAAGAGCTCGGCGATCGCCAGCGCGAGGTCTACCTGCGCCAACAGTTGAAGGCGATCCAGGCGGAGCTCGGCGAAGGCGATGAAGCGAACGACGAAGCCTTGAAGGAGCTGAAGGCGAAGCTCGATGCGCTCCCGCTTCCGGACGAAGCGCGCAAAGAGGTCGATCGTGAATGGTCGCGGCTGTCTCGCATCGGCAAGGAGTCGATGGAGTCGCAGGTGATCCGCACGTATCTCGAAACCGTGTCCGAGCTGCCGTGGGGCACGCGGACCGACGAGCATCTCGACGTGTCCGAAGCGGCGAAGATTCTCGACGAGGATCACTACGGTCTCGCGGACGTGAAGGATCGCGTGCTCGAGTTCCTGTCGGTCTACCAACTGACGAAGAAGTCCGATCAAAAGGGTCGGATCCTCCTGTTCGGTGGTCCGCCGGGCGTCGGTAAGACGTCGATCGCGAAGTCGATCGCTCGTGCGATGGGACGCAAGTACGTCCGGATCTCGCTCGGTGGTGCGCGTGACGAGGCCGACATTCGCGGCCATCGTCGGACGTACGTCGGCGCGTTGCCGGGCCGGCTGATCGCGGGCATGAAGCAAGCGGGGAGCAAGAACCCGGTGTTCCTGCTCGACGAAGTCGACAAGCTCGGCCAGAGCTACCACGGTGATCCCGCGGCGGCACTGCTCGAAGTCTTGGACCCGGCGCAGAACGATTCGTTCACGGATCACTATCTCGGCGTGCCGTTCGATCTGTCGGAGGTGATGTTCATCGCCACGGCAAACTTCATCCAGAACATCCCGGGTCCGTTGCTCGATCGCATGGAGATCGTCGACTTCGCCGGGTACACGGAAAAGGAGAAGCTCGAAATCTCGAAGTCGTATCTGTTCAAGCGCCAGCTCGAAGCGAATGGCCTCACCGAGGATCAGCTCGTGCTGACCGACGATGCCATTCGTGAAGTCATCACGGGCTACACCCGCGAGGCTGGCGTGCGAAACCTCGAGCGCGAGCTCGGACGGGTCGCTCGGAAGATCGCCAGGAAGATTGCCGGTAAGGAGATCGAGCGTGCTTCGCTCGACCGCGCCGACGTGAAGTCCTTGCTCGGTCGGCCGCGCGTCCATCCCGAGAAGGCGAACCGCGAGGATCAGGTCGGCATCGCGACGGGCATGTACTACACGCCGATGGGTGGCGACATCATGTTCATCGAGGCGGCACCGATGCGCGGCAAGGGCGAGCTCAAGCTCACCGGCCAGCTCGGCGACGTGATGAAGGAGTCGGCGCACGCAGCGTGGACGTTTGCTCGCTCGCACAGTGACTGGCTGTCGATCGACGACCGCATCTTCGAGCGCGACGTGCACGTTCACGTCCCGGCGGGTGCGATCCCGAAGGATGGTCCGTCGGCGGGTATCGCGATGGCCACGGCGATCGTGTCGGCTCTCTCGGGTCGGCCCGCGCGTCATGATGTCGCGATGACCGGTGAGATCACGTTGTCCGGTCGGGTGCTGCCGATCGGTGGATTGAAGGAGAAGATCCTCGGTGGTGTGCGTGCAGGGATTCGCGAGTTCGTGATCCCGCGCGACAACGAGCCGGATCTCGACGATCTGCCGACCGAAGTGCGCAATCAGATCAAGGTGACGCCGGTCGACACGCTCGGGGACGCGCTCGCGATCACGATTCGCGGGACGTCGTTCATCGATGGGCGACTGCTTGTCGCAGATAAAGCGGTCGCGGCCGAGCTACATTGAGCATGTGAAGCGTGTGGTAGCGGTCATCGCCGTCGTGGCACTCGGTGTCACGGCGGCGGTTTTTCTTTCGGCAGGAAGCACCTCGACGGTCCAGTCGCGCGGGATGGCGGCGCGACTCGATCGGCGAAGGTCACGCCGCAGATCTCGATGCTCGATGCGAGCTACGACGCGCATCTTCGCGCGAAGACCGATGTCGAGCTGAGTGGCACGGTGTTCGATATCACCGGCGGCACGGTCGCCGGTGCGAGCGTGAAGGTCGGTGCCCAGCAGGCGATCACGGACAAGGCCGGGATGTTTTCGATCTGGCTCGCGGCCGAGCAGCGCTTGGAGCTTCACGTTGTCGCAGACGGGTATGCGGAGACCAAGCAGCAAGTCGCGGCGCCGAATCAGGTCAAGATCTACCTCACGCCGGAAGGCTCGATCGATGGCGTGGTCCTCGACGGGAAAACCAACAAGCCCGTCGCCGGTGCGTTGGTCGAGGCCGAGGCGATCGATGTCCGGCCGTTCGCGATCAGCGATGCCGATGGCAAGTTCCACATCGCGAACCTCGCGCCGGATCGCTATGCCGTGACCGCGCGAACACCGCATGGCTACGGTCGAGCGAAGGGCTCGATCGGCATCTCGCTCGCGCAACGCGTCGAAGGCGTGACCGTGAAGATCGATACCGCCTCGCGGATCACGGGGCGCGTGGAGAATTGTCCGACCCCACCGCCGGTCGTACTGCGCTCGATCGACGTGATCAGCGAGGTCGAGATGATGCGTGATCCGGACGGGCTCTATCACGTGGATGGCGTACCGAACGGCAAGTACACGATCGAGATCAACTGCGAGCACCTGAAGTACTTCAACGCGTCGATCGTCGTCGACAACAAGGACCTCGGTCCACTGACGTGGACGATCCAACCCGATCCCGACGAGAAGGTGGAGATCGACGACGATTCGGCCACCGTGCATGGCAAGGTGACCGATCCGAAAGGCAACGGCGTGTCGTGCTTCGTATCGGCGAGTGGCGATGCGCATCCTGGCAGCGCCGCCACCACGACGGGTGGCACGTACACGATGAAGCTAAAGCCGGGTGTCTACGATATCGGAGCGGGTCACGATTCGTTTCACACCACCGACGAAAAGCACGTCACGCTCACGGCACATCAGGATCTCGAGCTGAACTTCTCGATGCCGGCGAACGACGGCGTGATCAAAGGTGACGTCAAAGATGCACAGGGTCATCCGGTCGCGGATGCGTTCGTGGAGGCGTGGATCTCGACCGGCTTCGATTGGATCCGATCGGCCTACGATCTCCAGCCGGTCGTCACCGATGCGAACGGCACATTCACGATCGACAACCTCGCTCCCGGATTTTACAACGTCGAAGCAAGTCGTCGCGGCGGTGGCACGGCGATGACGAAGGGTGTGGCACTCGGTTCGTCGGTGCATCTCGTGATCCCGACACTCGGCACGCTCCAGGGCACGGCGACCTACGAAGACGGCGCGCTGGCCGAGCAGTTCAGCGTGAAGGTGCGCGAGGCGAAGTCGAACGCGTTCTATCGCGACGAAGAGTCGTATCACCAGCACGGCGAATGGGTGATGCACGATGTTCCGGAGGGCACGTACAACGTGACGTTCACCGCCGACGATGGCACCGCCGTGACGACGACCGTGCTCGCCGCCGGTGAAACGAAGACTGTCGACGGCAAGCTCGTGCGGATGGTCAACGCGCATGGCCGGCTGGTCGACGACAAGGGCGCGCCGATCGCCGGATGGATGGTCGTGCCCAAAGCGAAGGCGTCCGATAATGGGATGAGCTTCAACTTCAACGACAAGTCGCATGTCACCGACGCGAACGGTGCGTTCTCGATCCCGGTGCCCAAGGGCGCGATCGAGCTCCATGTCGCCGAGCCGAGCTCGTACGAGCAGCACATGCGCGGCTGCATGGCGCAGGTCGACCTCGAGGTCACCGCGGACATCGATGTCGGGACACTGACGATCGTGAAACCGTGTACGCTCCGGCGGTGAGCTGGATCGAAGCCGTTCCCGAATCCGTCGCCACCGAAGCGAAAGCGTTCAACGACTCGCTCGAAAAGCTGCTCGCGAAGCAGCCCACGATCGATCAGATCGGTCATCTCGCCGTGCGCAGTGCGCGTGCGGAAGGGCGGGGCATGTTCGGCCCGCTCACCTTCGACAAGACTGCGAAGGTGATCGATGCCGGTGGCGTCCAGGTCCGTGTGATCGCACCGCCGGATGGCGTCACGCCGAAGGGCATCTACATCCACATGCACGGCGGTGGCTGGACGCTCGGCACGTCGGACTCGCAGGATCCGGCGCTCGGCCGCATGGCGAAGGCCACGGGCCTCGTGTGCGCGTCGATCGAATACCGCCTCGCGCCCGAGCATCCGTTTCCCGCCGGGCCGGATGATTGCGAGACCGCAACGCACTGGTTGCTCGAGCACGCGGCGGAGCTCGGCGCGCCGGCGCGGTTCGCGATCGGTGGCGAGTCGGCAGGCGCACACCTCGCGGTGCTGACGATGTTGCGCGTGCGGTCGCCGAAGATCTTCGCCGCGAACCTGGTCTATGGCGCCTACGATCTTTCGGGAACCCCGAGCGTGCGCAACTGGGGCTCTCGCAACCTGGTGCTGTCGAGCAACATCATCGAGTACTTCACATCGGGCTTCTTGCCGGGCATGGATCGCCGCGCGCCGCACATCTCGCCGTTGTACGCGGATCTCGCGGGCCTGCCGCCGGCGCTGTTCACGGTCGGCACGCTGGATCCGTTGCTCGACGACACGCTGTTCATGGAAGCTCGCTACCGCGCCGCCGGGAACACGACCCAGTTGCGCGTGTGGCCGCACGCGGTCCACGGCTTCAACGGCTTTCCGATCGAGCTCGGCCGCATGTCCGACCGCGATCAAGCCGAGTTCGTCGCCAGCCGCCTAGTCTAGGTCGGCAGACTGGAACTCGCCGCGGCCGATCGCCGAGACGAGCAACTCGTGATCGCGTTCGACCTGATCCGCGGCCGTGAGCGCCAGCTTCGCGATCGCCTTGTCGAGCTTCTCCGCGAGGCCGGCGTATCCGAACAACACCGCCGGATCTGCCGTGCGCGCGTGACCCTTCGCGAACGTCTCGCCACACACGCGCGCGTACTCCGTCAGCGACGAGCGCTTGAGATCCGCCGGATCGATCGCGGCCTTGTGATCGCTCAACTGGCGCACGTAGTACGGCTTGGCATCGATCGTGGTCCAGCCGATGAACGGATCCACGGACGTCTGCATCTTGTGCGCGCCCTCGGCAACGCGACGGCCCTGATGCGCCGGCGCATGCGGATCGACCCAGCCGTGATCGACGTAGCAGCTCGGCAGCGCTTCTTTGACCTGGAGGATCAACGAATCGTCCGGGCCGTTGCCCGCGCAGATCACGGCGTAGTTGTGAACGCCGATCGAGCCGGTGCCCGCGACCTTGAACGCGACATCGTACGGCGCGTAGCAATCGAGCACTTGCTGCCGGCTCGGGCCGACGGTGTCGCGATAGCTGGTCAGCGAGGCCAGGACCTTTTGCGCTTCTTCGTCGGGGATCCGCGACAGCTTCGGCAGCGCTTCGATGAAGCGGTGCTTGCCATCCGGCGCGCCCGGCGCACACATGTCCTCGCGCGCGTGCAACGGCGAGATGTGCTCCGCCTTCAACAACACGCGACCGACGGGACCTTCCGGCGCGAACCGATGCACGGAGTAGCGCGCGAGCTCGACGGCCGGCAGCTCCGCCAGCTCGTGCAAGGTCTCGCGCCACGTTCGGATCATCGCCATCACGGCATCGCGCGCGACCTTGTCGCTGATCCCGACTTCGCGCGCGGCAAGCACCACGCTGATCGCGAGCCGCTTGATGTCCCATTCCCACGGACCGTGCGTGGTCTCGTCGAAATCGTTGATGTCGAACACGATCCGCCCGTCGGGGCTCGAGTACGCACCGAGGTTGCGAATATGCGCGTCGCCACACAGCTGCACGTAGTAGTGCGTGTGCGGCAACGACATCATATCGGGGGCCATGATCCCGGCGTTGCCGCGTAGGAATGCGAACGGCGACGAGGCCATTCGGCCGTGCCGGAACTGCAGCACGTTCGGCAAGCGCCCCTCTTCGGTCGCACGCAGGCGATCGAGGACGTTGCGATCGGAATCGTCGATCCATTTGTCGTGATCGACGCGGCGGACCTTGTCGCGCAGGCTGCGGCCATACGCTTCGCGCTCCGGGCGCGAGACATGACGTGGCGGTGGAGTCACAGCGGGCGACCTTATCGCATAATCGACCAATGCTGCGCGCGGTCCGCGGTCTAGTCGGGGATGCCATCCATTCGTACTCGCATCACAGCGGGCGAATGCTCGCGAGCGCGGTCGCATTTTCTGCGCTGCTCTCGATCGCCCCACTGCTGTTCATCGCGCTCGGAGTCGCGAGCGTTGTCGTCGGGGGCGAGCGCGGTCGCGACAGCGTCCATCACGATCTCGCGCGCTGGATCGGTGATTCGTCCGCCGACACGATCATGACGATGGTCGATCACGCGCGGGTCCATGGCGCCTCGATCGCCGCCACGGTGTTCGGCGGCATCGTGTTCCTATATGCCTCGACCCGGCTGTTCAGCCAGATGAAGCGCGGGCTCAATCACATGTGGAACATCCACGCGAAGTCCGGCCGTGGCTGGAAGGGCAAGGTGGGCAAGCAGATCCGCAAGCGCGGTGCGGCTCTCCTGCTCGTGGTGTTCGTCGGTATCATGATCATCGCCGTCGTCGCCGTGAAGACCGTGCTCGCGGCGGGCGCGATCCGGTTGCCGGATTCCGGTGCGTTGTTCTCCGGCGGCGAGATGATCATCTCGTTGTTCACGACGACGATCATGTTCGCGGCGCTGTTCAAGGTCCTGCCGGATGCGCGGATCGCGTGGCGCGATGCCTGGCGCGGCGCGCTCGTCACGAGCGTGTTGTTCGCGATCGGCACCACGATCATCTCGCTGTACCTCGGCCACAAGACGCTCGACGTGATGTACGGCCCGGGCGGCTCGCTCGTGCTGTTGCTGTTGTGGGTCCAGTACTCGGCCCAGGTGTTCTTCCTCGGCGCGGCCGTGACCGGCGAATTGGCGAAGCGCCGCGGCCACGCGATCGAGCCGAACGATCACGGCGTGCGGATCGTCGTCGAAGAAGCGATCTAGTTTTCGATCACCGAATACGTGAACGCGATCTTCTTGCCGCCGCGTTCGAGGTGGACCACGAACTGCGATTCGGTCGCGGCGTGGTGCATGGCATCCCACGAGTGCGAGAAGTCGCCGAGCACCATGCCGTCGACGTCTTGCACCGTATCGCCATCCTGAAAGCCCGCGGCGGCGAGCAGCGAGTCCGGCTGGACGCTCGAGATCTTGTAGCCGCTGCCCCAGCTATCGAGCTTCACGCCGATGCCGAACAGGTTCGGCGTTTCCTTCAACTGATTCGCGAGCGTGCGCGGAAACTCGAACTTGCCTTTGCCGAGCGCCTTGATCGCGGTGACGTTCGGCGGCGTCGCGCGCTGGATCGTCCGCGTCAGCGTCTTGCCATCGCGTTCGAACACGATCGGCGTAGATCCGATCGCGAGGTGCTCGAGCGCGTCGACGTAATCGCTATTCGAGTGGATCGCCTTGCCACCGATCGACCGCACGATGTCGCCGACATCGATCTGGAGATAGATGCTGAGCAGCAGCTCCAGCGAGCGCACGCCACTCGCTTGGCCGTGCTGGAGGAGCGGCGCGCCGATCGGATCCTTGTGGATCACGCCGACCATGTCGAGGAACCGATCCTGGGTGAGATCGATCGTGCCGGTGTCCTCGGGATGGATCGTCAGGTGAAGCAACACCGGCTTGCCCGCGCGGAGCAGCTCGACGATCGTCACGCCTTCCTGGATGTAGAAGTGATCGCCGACATGCGAGCCGTTGACGGACTCGACGATGTCACCGGGCTGGAGGCCGACCCGTAGCCACTCGCTCGACGCGGCGGGTGGTACGAGGAGGCCACCCGGCTCGCGCGTCTCGAGCGGGAGCTGGCTCGTGTACGAAAACGTGGTGTCGATATGATCGACCTCGAGCATCACGAGCTTCGGGGCCGGTGCCGCGCTGGCCGTCGTCGCAGCCAGCAGGGTCGCGATCATGAAGTTGCGCATGCCTAGGTAGGACGACAGGAACCGTCTCCGGTCGCATTTTTTCTGCGCCCACGTAACTATAGGATTCGCACCGTGTTACCCGTGTTCGAGCTCGCGGCCGTCGAGACCGAGACCCACCGTCTCGCACAGGCGTGCGAGCAAACCGGGTTCTTTTACGTCGCGAACCACGGCATCGACATGGTGCCCTTGGCCTTTGCGACGCGGCGGTTCTTCGCCGAGCCCGAAGCGGTCAAGTCGCGGTTCGCGATGGCACGCGCCGGCAAAGCATGGCGGGGCTACTTCCCCGTCGGTGGCGAGCTCACGAGTGGCGCGCCGGATCTCAAAGAGGGCATCTACTTCGGCGACGAGCTCGCGGTGGACGATCCGCGCAATGCGTGGCCGATGCACGGGCAGAACTTGTTTCCCGATGGCATGCGCGAGGTCGTGATCGCCTACATGCACGCGATCGAAGCCGTCGGGCAGCGCGTGTTGCGCGGACTCGCGCGTGCACTGGATCTTTCGGCGGACTACTTCGCCACGCACCTCACCCGACGACCGACAAATCTATTTCGGATCTTTCATTATCCCGCCGGCGACGATCGGACGTGGGGCGTCGGCGAGCATACGGACTACGGCCTGCTCACGTTGTTGGCGCAGGACGACCGCGGCGGGCTCGAGGTGAAGACCCCGGATGGTTGGATCGCCGCGCCGCCGCTGCGAGGTACGCTCGTGTGCAACCTCGGCGACATGCTCGATCGCCTCACCGGTGGGCGCTTCCGCTCGACCCCACACCGCGTGCGCAACGTGAGTGGTGCGAGTCGCTACTCGTGGCCATTCTTCCTCGATCCCGCGTTCGACGCCGAGGTTCGCCCGCTCCCGAGCGCGTTGGTGCGTCCCGTCGAGCTGGATGCTGCCGAGCGCTGGGATCGCGCGAGCGTGCATTCCCTTAGGGGAACGTACGGTGATTACCTGATCTCGAAGGTTTCCAAGGTGTTTCCTGGCCTCGGTCATGCAGTTTGACTGTTTCATGATCGACCACACCGACGATATCGGCCATCGCGAGAAGCACTCGAAGCGACAGTTGCTGCCGTTCGCACTCCTGATCGTGGTGGTCGCGATCGTATGGCTCGCATTCGCGAGATATTTGTAGGACCCGGCAAGCGGATTGCACGATGCTTGGTTCATGCGCCGAATTCGTGCGATTGCGCTCGTTACCCTAATCTCGGTCTTCACCACCAGCTGCGGTTGGCTGCTCTATCCCGAGCGCCGCGGTCAGCGTCCCGGAGGTGCTGTCGATGGCGGCACGCTCGTCATGGATCTCTTGTGGTTGCTCGCCGGCATCGTGCCCGGCGTGGTGTTCCTCATCGTCGATTTCAGCGCGGGCACGATGTACGTCGGCGGTGGGCGCTACGCGATGAAGGCGACCCCCGAGGGCGACGTCAACGTGAAGCTCAACGATTCCAAGGTGGCGCGCACGCTCGAGCTCCGCTTGGTCGACGACAAGAACCACATCCTCGACCGCAAGCTCGCAGATGTCGGCCCGCAGCATCACGACGTGTTCGTGAACCTGCACGGCGATACGCATCAGAAGATGCACCTCGAGATCGTCGACCCGCAGGTCGGCACGCCGCTCCAGGTCCCGGTCGCCGTGCTCTAACGCGCACTGAGCTATAACGAGACATGCGCTGGATCGTGTTGGTCTCGTTGATGGCCGGTGTGGTGTACGCGGATCCGAAAGAGGTCGAGCCGCTCACGCTCGCCGGTCCGTTCACGTCGGCGCAGGCCGCGTGCGAATCGGCGAAGCCATGCGGCTTCACGGATCTCGATCCGAAGACGCTCAAAGAGACCAAGCCGCAGAAGAAGACGGTCTGCAAGCTCGACTTCGCGCCGGATGGTCCCGATGCCGGCTCGCTCGAGCACAAGGGCAACGGGCTGACGATGCGGATCGCGGCTCAGACCTGCGCCGTGCCCGAGGGCATTCGCGATAGCCACCACATCTACTACGTGCTCGTGAAGCAGGGCGACAGCTGGTATCGCACCACGCCGCTCTATCAATGGGACTACAACGACAAGTACGGCGGCGGTGAGAGCAAGGTGCGGTGGAACGATCGCAAGGGCCACACGTTCATCGGGCTCCAATTGCAACGTACCGAGCTCGCGTGCGGCAAGAATGGTCAGACGACCGAGACGCTCGAGATGATGTTGCGCGTGGATCCCGGCGACAAGGCGCCGATCGTGTTCTCGCCGTTACTCGTCGGCGAGCGCTGGAAGCTCGAGTCGTTCGGCGATACCGGGCCGGATTGCGAAGGCAAGCCGATCACGATCTCGCTCGACGAGAAATACGCCGATAACGACGATTCGCTCGAGCTCACCGGCGTCGATAAGTGGTACCCGACGATCACGTCGAAGGAGACCGGCATCCTCGAGGTCGGCGTGACCTCGGATCCGAAAACCAAGGTCGCGTCGCCGGTCGGCAAGTATCACTTCAAGCACTAGCGACATTCGCGCGGTCGCATACTCTAGAGAACGATGTGGAATTCGCTCAAGAAGCGCCTGCACGAGCTCCGCTGGGAAGCGAGCGATCGCGCGTGGCGCCAGAACTGGGCAGCGATTCGCGCGGTCGCCACGCCGTGGATGAAGCGCGAGTACGAGGCGGCGCGCGACAAGCTCGCGGCGCTGCGGAAGCCTCGTGAATTAGATCGCGACGTGATCGATCGCGCGCTTCGCGATGCCGCGCCACCGGGCGTGCCGTTCGAAGCGGTCGTGTTGCCGGCGGCGGAATTGCGGAGGCGTTTCCCGGACGGACCGGAGCTGCGGCGCGGCACCCACCTCGTCGGCAAGTTGCGGATGACGCATCGAGCAGAGACGAGCGAGTCGATCCTCGTGATGGCGCTGTTCTCGGATGTCGCCGCGGATTACTTCGTCGAGACCATGGCCGCGGATGTCGCGAAGATGATCGATCACGCATACGGCGAGGGCACCGCGATCGCCGATGCCGAAGCAGGCATCCCGATCGTGTTGAAGGAGTTCGCGGTCGCCGCCGGCTTGGGCGTGATCGGCAAGAACGCGCTGTTCTATTCGCGCACATACGGCTTCAACTGCAAGCTGTCCGTCGTGTTCTTGAACGGTCACGTCTCGCGTTACGACGATGTGCCCGTCACCACGGAATGGAAGCTCGCGGACTGCACCACGTGCAACTTGTGCGTCGAGGCGTGCCCGGTCGGCGCGTTCGACAACTACACGATGAACAAGGCGAGCTCGTGCGATCGGTTGATCGCCGGCGATTACTTCGGCCCGCGCCGCGATCACATGTGCCGCGCGTGCATCACGCGATGCCCGGTCTCGAACGACGTGTTGAAGCTGCGCCGCAAGGAAGGCGCACCGGCGCGCACGTTCTGGGACAACGAAGCGCAGGTCTCGCTGATGGCCGATCTGTTCATGTATCGGCCGGCGTTCTGGCTGTGGGTGATGCAGCGCTTCTATTACGGCGCCGACATGCCGGGCCGGCCATCCCCGAACAAAAAGAAAAATCCCGTCGAAGCGCTCACGAATTCGGTGAGCACGACGACGAGTGATCGCACGCGCGATGGCTGGCGGCTCTACGCGCGCCGGCGGCGATAAACCAGACCGAGCAGCAGGATCCCGGCGAACGAGCCGGCCGTCGAGCCACCGGCGTTGCAGCCCGCGGACTGCGGCGAGCCGGAATTCGCACCGCCATCGTCGTCGCCGCCGGAGAAGTCGCTACCGGTGTTGCTGCCCGAATCGCTACCGGTGGTGGCGTCGGCGGGGAGCAACTCGATCAGCGCTTCGATCTGATCATCCGGCGGACCAGCGTTGCCTGCATCGCTGAACCAACCCGTGCCTTCTTGCACGATGCCGAAGTACTCCTTGTACGTGCCGGGCACGCACGCGGCGCCGGTCGGAGCGTCCCACTTGAACGTGAACGTGCCGTTCGCGCCGGGAGCCACGGTTCCCGAGATCGCGGCGGCGCGATTCGGCGCTTCCCAATCGGCACCGGCGAAGATCGAGTTGCGATCGCGCGGCTGCGTCGTGCCGAGCTTCGTGCTCGCGTTCCACGTCTTGGTGCCCGAGTTCTTCAAGATGATCTGCGCGTCGACGGTGTCACCGCACTTGATCTGGAGCGCGGGCTCGGACGCGAGCGGCCACGATTCGCTGACGTAGCTGCCGCCGAACAACTGACCGTACGCGGCGAGCACGGCCTTCGCGTAGTTGATCCGCTGCGTCTGGACGCAGTTGCCGCAGATCTCGTAGTCCGTCATGAACGTGACGGTCGCGTCGGTGACGTTCGTGGTCGCCTTCAGTGCGTTGAAGCCGTAACCGACGTGCGTGAATTCGTACCAGATGAAGTCGAGCTGGAGGTTCAGCGACGTCTTCGACATGCCCTGCGATGCCGCGTACGACGTCACGTTCGGATTCGACGTGTCCCACCGACCGCCGACCGACCACTGCGCGATGCCGCGACCGGGTCCGCCCGATTGGACGGAGTTGGGATTCACGCCGGACTCTTGGTCGAGGTTGCCGACGATGCCGGCGGCTTGTGCCGGCGTGAGGCCCTTGCCGACGAAGTAGTCGAACGCGGGTTTGTCGTTCGCGAACGCGGTCGTCGCGGCCTGTTCGGTCTCGCTGGTATCGAGCTCCGGTTGGGGCTCGCCTTGGTCGACACAGCCCGTGATCGCGACGAATAGGAGTGCGCTCTTCACGGGTGCTCTGGTCAGCAAACCCTAGGCCGCTCACTTCGTGCGCAAATTCAGATAGTTGCGGTGCAAACAATCGGTCGCACTGGGACTCGAGGTGCCGCTTTTGCTCCGCGATCCAGACAGATGTTATGACGGCGACGTGAAGTGCCTGGTGGTCGTGTTGGTTTGTGCGCTCGCTAGAATCGCGGTCGCGCAGCCGGCGCTGGCGGTCGAATACAAGGCGCCGGATGACTGCGTGCACCTGCCGGCGATTCGCGCGGATGTCGCCGCAAAGCTCGGGCGTGATCCATTCGCAGCGGAGGCGTCGCGGCGCGCGATCATCGAGATCTGGCACACGGCGCGCGGCTACTTCGCGCAGATCGATCTGTCGGAGGCCGCGCAATCGACGAAGCATCAATCGGTCGGTCCGTTCGATACGTGCGCCGAAGCGACGAACGCGTTGGGCGATGCACTCGTGAAGATCATCGATCCGATGCATGACGAATCGCCGCACTTCACACCGCACCCGGAAGGCAGCAGCAGTGGTGGGCGGCCGCCGAATTCGGTGACGATCCGGATCGAGCCGACCGACGAGCCGAAGCACGAGATCGGGCTCGTCGTCGGATCGCTGTACTTCCCAGGCCCGGCGATCGTCGCTGGCATCACCGCGGGTTATCGATTTCCGAATGCGCGCGCGAGTGTGACGGCGCGGTTCGGTACGGCCGAAGGCAATGTCGATGGCGCCACGCGCCGGATCACCGGCTCCGAGTTGCTGGGAACGACGTGCGCGAAGTACGAGTATGTCGAAGCTTGCGCCAACCTCGGGTTCGGGTTGAAAGGTGTCTCGCAGGGCGAATCGGGCGTGTACTTCCTGCTCGGCGCCGCGCTCGGCGTGGATATCCCGATCGGGCGCGCGTACTTCGTGCGTGCAGCGTTCGAGCTCGACGGAACGTTGCCAGAACCGGCGGCGGGTGTCGACGCTATCGAAGTCGGCGGTCACCTGACCGTTGGCAAGATCTGGTAGCTACTTGCCGCGCTTCTGGAGCTCGGCGACGAGCGCTTGCGCCGCGGCCTGATCGTCGAAGCGGATGATCAACGGATCGGCGTTATGCAACGTGGCGCCGATCGCGATGTTCTCGCCGACGACGCGCATCCGACCTTGCGACTCGGGCGTCCAGGTGGCGGGCGGGCGAATGCCACTGACGCTCGCGCCACCTTCATTCACTTCCGTCAGTTGACCGAGGTACCAGCGCCCGTCGAAGTCGAGCTCGATCGGCACGTACATCTTGATCCGCTCGGAGGCGCGCTGGAGCTGGCGGAACTCGGATTGAAACTCCGGCTGCGGTGGCTGCGTGGCGGCGCGCTGCTTCGGTTCGGCGACGACGCGCGTGGTTTCGACGCCCTCGAGACCGAACGTGAACTTGCTGTCGAGCGCGGGATCGATCGGGCGCGCCTTCATCGCCTTCATGAACTGCTCGCGCAGCTTGCGGAGCGGCGACAGGTCTTGCTGGACGAGGCGGGTGGCGAACGTGGTGAGCTCGACCATGTCCGGATCGTTGCGCGGGGCGTCCATCGCGAACGGGCGGCCGGAATTCACGGACGCGCGAACGGATGGATTCTGGCGTAGGCCCGCGCCGACATCGATCTGGATATCGAGGCGCTCTTTGACCATGCGTTGGATCGCGAACAACGCGTTGCGATCGGTCGGCTTGTGCAACATGTTGCCGACGAGCCGCGCGTTGAACTCCGCGAGCAACAGCTTGTACGCGGTGACGAGCTCGGGGACTTCGTCCTCGATCATCGTGAAGAACGTGGACACCTTGTCCATCGTGCTGCCGATCTCGAACGCTTCCTTGCCGAACGCTTCGTTCAATTTCTCGGCGGCGCGCAGGCCCTGCGAGGCGCGTTGCAGGCGGCGGAACAGCGCGATCTTGAGAAACGCGTAGCCGTTCTGCAGCGACGTGATCTCCGGAACCATCACGACGATCCGGGTATCGGCGGCGTTGAAGAAATCGATCGTGTTGAGATCCACGCCGGCGCCGCAATCGATCAACAGCACGTCGGCATCGAGGCGATTCAGTGCTGCGAGCAGGCGCTGCTTACCCTCGAACGTGGGCCGCGCGGATCCGAGCGCGCCTTCGGCACCACAGATCAACTTCAGGCCGGAGACCGGCGTGGGCAACGCGACTTCATCGATGTTGCTCGTGCGCGCGGCCAGAAAATCTTCGACCGTGCGAGGCGGCCGGAGGATGCCGAACATCGTGTGAAGGTTCGGCGCGCCTAGATCGGCATCGAGCATGACGACGCGCGCGCCGGTCTTCGCGAGTGCCACGGCAAGGTTCGTCGAAACGAGGGACTTGCCGACGCCGCCTTTACCGCCGCCCACTGCGAGGATCCGACCGAGCATCTCGAATGAAAGTATAAGCGCCGACGCTCCGCCGACCCAAATCCTTGGGTCGTAGATCCATTTGAAATCCGGGCCGTTGGTGGGTGGATGCGATCCGTCCTCGTTGCGGTTTTGATGGTTTTAGCGGCCAGTCCGGCCCACGCGCAGTACTACACGAAGTCTGCCGGCCAAAATGCGCCGGCGGCTCCCGCGCCCGTCACGACGTACGACAAAGACGGACGGGCACATACGGAAATGCACATGGTGACGGTGCCGGCGGATTCGTTCGGCAACGCCCAGGGCAACCAGCACGACCTCGCGGTCGACGGTGCGTTCAAGGGCGAGACCGTCGCGGTGATCCAGGAGTACACGGGCGAGGGCTTCGACTTTTCGCTGCCGAAGAAGGCGCTCGAGGAGAAGGGCTTCTCGACGTTTCGGTGGTCGAACGGCGTGCCGACGCCAGAGGATCTCGAAGCAGCGCTGAAGAAGTCGTCGCAGTTGTGGTTGATCTCGGGTTCGTCGGCGATGCTGACGAAGAAGCACATCGCCGTCATCAAGAAGTACTTCGACGAAGGTCACGGCGTGTACATCTGGGGCGATAACGAGCCGTACTACGCGGACGCGAACTTGGTCGCGCAGGCGCTGCTCGGCTCGGACATGACCGGTAACGTGATGGGTGATCAGGTCGTCGGTGTCGAGGCGAAGGTCGGTGGCGTGGGGCTCTTGCCGAATCACCTGCTCACGACCGGCCTCCAGCACATCTATGAAGGCATCACGATCGCGACGATCCATCCGACGAAGGACATGCAGCCGCTGATCTATGGCTCGGCGGGAAATCTGGTCGCCGCGGTGTACGACAAGGATGGCAAGCGCGCGATCCTCGATGGTGGGTTCACGCGGCTGTTCCTCAAGTGGGACACGGCGGGCACGGCGCGGTACGTGAAGAACTCGGCGGCGTGGTTGGCGAACGTCGAGCGGTTCCATAGCGATGACGCGAAGAAGCCGGAGCTCGTGAAGTCGGTGCCGGCCGAGGAGCCGCCGCCGGGACCGCTGTGTCCGACGGGCGTGAGCGCGATGATGGCGAAGCAGGATGCCGCGAACGTTCCAGCGGATGATGGTGTGCCGACGGTGTGGATCGCGCTCGGCCTACTCGGCGTGATCGCGGGCTTCGCGTTCGCGTGGGTGCGGATCAGTCGATCGTCGTCGACGCGTTGATCGCGGGGAACGTGAAGCGCGCGAGGTGGCCGGTCGTGTAGGTGAGGAACGTCAGTTTCGGATCGTCGAGCGCGCGTTGGTAGCGGATCTCGAGCTTCGGCGGCGATAGCGAGGTGATCGTGATCTGTCCGCCGCACTGTTCGAATGGATCGCCGATGGCGAGTGGGAGAGATGGCGTGCGAAATAGTGCGTCGAAGCCGGTGAGAAACGGGTTGGTGGGTTCGAGGCGGAACGAGCGATCGGTCAGGCGTGTCAGCGTGTGAGGGCCGCGGACGCCGGAGAGCGTCGACCAGCACGTGATCCAGTGCGGGTTGGTCTCGGCGAGGACGGCGCGCGGATAGAGATAGACGAATGGATCGGCGGATGCGATCAGCACGGCGCGGCCACCTTCGGGGACGAGGTCCTTTGCTTCGCGAGCGATCCGATCGGTGCGCGCGCCACGGATGGCGAGCTGCTTCTGTTCGCCGAGCGAGTAGATCGGTGCCCAGGCGAAGCGCGCGGCGGCGAGGATGATCAGGAGCTTCTTGTCGGCCGCGCGAGCGATGATCGCGCCGAGCACCGCGCAGAATGCGAGATCGGGGACGATCAACACGCGTCCCGTCGGAAAGCCCGCGACGCCGGGTAGGAGTGCGAGGAAGCCGGCGGCAGCGAAGAGCAGGAGGTTCGTGCCGGCGTAGCGCCAGGCGGCGGCGAACAAGATCAATGCGGCGAGCGAGATCGCGACGAGGTTCAGGGCAACGGGAAGGCCGAGGAAGCCGTCGGCGAGTAACACGGGGATCCGCGCGATCGCGACGCGGAGAAACGCGAGTGGTTCGTGGATCGGATCGTGATAACCGCCGGAGGAGTGCGTGCCGAAACCGAAGTGCGTGTACGCGACCAAGTAGACAATGCCGAGCGCGAACGGGATCGCGAGATCGCGCTTGTTGCCACGTTGCCAGGCGAGCGCGAGCCAGAGTGGCACGCCGCCGAGCGCGGCCTCGCTGCCGAGCATGCCGATCACGAGTGGCAGGATCGCGAGCCAACGCCAGCGTGAATCGGTGCGCTCGTACAACGCGAGGGCCCACGCCACGCCAGCCGCGCCGACGAGGACGTGACGTGCGGACAGCCACGCGTAACCTTGGGCATGCGCGCCGGCGAGGCCGAAGCAGAGAAGGGCGAGCGTGGCGGCCTCGGGGGCGAGGCGTCCGCGCTGAGCGAGTGCGCGAAACAACGCGGCGACGCCGACCAGTAGCAGCGCGAACCACGCGAGCGAGTGCACGTGATAGAGGACCGCGTTATCGCCGAACGCGGCATCGTCGGCTGCGAACAGCTCGCCGGTCAGCGGGCGCGCGAACCGGATCTGAAGATCCGGCGCCGACCACCACGGCAAACGGCCGTAGCGGACGAGCAGACCGTTCTCGATCGGATCGCCATTCTGGAACGCGAACAGATCCCATGCGGCTGGCGCCCGATCCGAATGGAGTCGCGCGCGAAACCCCTGATCGTCCGTCACGAATCCGAGGCGCAGCGACGGCAGGGCAAACAGGAGCGAGATCGCGATCGCGACTGCCGCCGCCGTCCGAGTGCCGAGCCACGCCTTCATGTGCGGATGATGCGCAGAAATCGCTTATTGCGTCCAAGACAACGTTTGTTCAGAATCGAGACCCAAAAGGCAATGAAACGGGGACGGTCTGAAGTTAGGGAAGTTCATCCACGCATCTATGCAGATTCCTTGAACCACGGGGACGGTCTGAAGTTAGGGAAGTTCGGACAGCGTTCGTGTCCGAATCTCGGACGTCTGGCCGCTCCATGATCGAGAACGAACTTCCCTAACTTCAGACCGTCCCCCACCTCGTGACGTTTCGGGGGGATGGGCGATCAAACTTCCCTAACTTCAGACCGTCCCCCTGTCCGAAGAGAATCAACTCGTTGGCGAAACTAACTTCCCTAACTTCCGACCGTCCCCATGATCGAGACCCGCTTACTCCGCTACTTCGTGACCGTTGCCGAGACCGAGCACGTCGGCCGCGCTGCGGAACGACTTGGCATTTCGCAGTCGCCGCTGTCTCGTCAGATTCGCCAGCTCGAGGACGAGCTCGGCGTCACGTTGTTCGAGCGCGCGAATCGCCAGATCCGATTGACCGACGAGGGCAAGCGGTTGCTCGGACCCGCACGCGATCTGCTCACGCGCGTCGACCTGTTCGAGCGCAGCGCCAAGCTTGCCGAGGCCAATACGCGGCTCTCGATCGGCTTCGTCACCACAGCGCTGTCGTCCGGAATCTTGCCGCGCGCGCTGCGGGCGTTGCGATCGCGCGTGCTCGAGCTCGAACTGCAACTTCGCCACGCGAACACCGAAGCCCAGCTCGCCGCGTTGCGCGCCGGCGAGATCGATGTCGCGATCGTGCATCGCACCGCGAACGTGCGCGGCCTCGCGATGACCCGCGTGCTCGAGCAACCGTTCCGGATCGTCGCTTCGAAGCACGGGCCATATGCGAAGAAGCCACTCACGCCCGACGTCCTCGGCGAAGCTCCCTGGATCGCCGTGCGCGCCAGCGAGTACGTGCGCGAGCGCTGGCTGATCGCGTGCGCGAGCCACGGCTTCGTGCCGCAGATCGCCGTCGAAGTGACCGACTACGCGAGTGCGATCGCGCTCGTCGATTGCGGCGTCGGCATCGCGCTCATGCCCGCCAGCCAGCGTCCGGGGCCACCCTACGAAGTCGCATTTCGGGAGCTGCCGTGGCTGACCATGCGGAGCGAGCTGTGGGCGGTCACGAAGACCCAGCCAAGTGACCTTGCCGGCGAGCTTTTACGCGAGCTGCGAGCCTGAATACTCGCTCCAGCTAGGACGTTGGTTCTAGCAATGCGCGTCGCCCTGGTCATCATGCTCGCGAGCCTCACCGCGAGCGCGGATCCGCGGGTGTCCGATGTCGCAAGCGCCCGGCTGAACGCGATCGGCACCAAGCTGACGTTCCGCGATGTCCCACCACAGGCGTTTCCCGGCTGCACGCTCCTGACGAAGAGCGATCGCAAAGCCGTCGAGATCGACACGCACGCGTTCATCGACTCCCAGCATCCCGACGAGCGCCAATCCGACGAGGCGATGCAACCCGAGCTCGCGTGGGTGTTCTCGACCGGCTGCCGCGAGCCCGATGGCACCGTGTACGTATCGGCGTCGCAAGATCGCGTCGCGAAGACGTCGAAGACGCCGTTCTCGTCCGCGCTTCGCCGCAACTACCTGCTCGCGATCGACGCCAAGCATCAGGCCCGCGTGATCGAAGAGTCGCAGGGCACATCGTCCGATGGCTGGATCGGCGGCGCCGAACGCGGTGGCTTCGACGTCGTCGCACAGCTCGACATCGACGGCGACGGCAAGCGCGACTTCATCTACGCGAAGATCGAGCACCCCGGCTCGACGACCCACGTCCGCTGGCACGTGACCGCGCAACTCGGCACCGGCGCGAAGATCCCGTTCGTGACCGTCGAGAACCTCGACACGATGTTCGTCGGCGGCCGACTCGTGTTCGGCGCATGGGACGGTTACACGGATTCTGCCGCCGCGTGCGTGACGAAGGATCTGAGGCTCGAACGCTGCGCCGCCGCGCAACGGATGACGAAGTGGCAGGCCTACAACAGCGCGGTCTCGCACCTCGCGCTTGCCGGCAGTCGCGACGACGCCGACCGCGATTACACCGGCGCGCAGCTCGCCGTCGTCGGCATTCACGACAAGGCGCTCGTCGAGAGCTTGCCGGAAACCACGCCAGCGCAACGCGTGGGGCGCGAGGTCAAGGCGTTCCTCGCGGCGAAGAACCTCGATAACGCGTGGAACCAGTTGTTCGTCGTCGCGCATCCCGATGCGACCGCGTACATGGATCAGATCGCACGCCAGCTCGGCGACACGCGTTGCACGATCACGCCACTCACGGACAAGCGCTCCGAACAACTCCGCGCGTTCGCACGCACGCGAGCGAAGACGAAGAACATCAACGTGCTCGTGGCGCCGGAGTGCGGCACCTACGCGTGGGTCGAGTACACGCGCGAGAAGGACGAGCTGATCTACGACGACCTCGTCTCGATCGCCGGTCCCGAGCCCGAGCTCCTCCACCAATTCACGTACCAGGCGGAATGGGCGTTCATGCCGCTCGAAGACACGTTCCATTACACCGGCTCGTTCTTCCTGCACGGCACGACCGTCGTCGGCCTGATCCTGCGTCACGACAACCTCTACGTGGTATCGGGCAACAAGATCGTGGCGTCGAGTCACGGCTACACGTCGATGTATCCATACGACAGCCGGTGGACCGAGCAGAGCTTCGACTTCATCCACGAAGAGGGCAACGGCTATCTCCACGCGACGCCAACCGGCCTCGAGCGTCTCGATCCGGAACCGCTCCGCGATCACGATACGCGCCAAGCCGCGATCGATCTCCTGCTCGCGACCGACGACAGTGTCGGCGCGACGAACACGGCACCATACATCGCGGCGTTGAAGCTGCTCGGTGCTGATGCGAAGCTGGTAGCGGAATGCGAGGCCCTGTGATGCGTGCGTTGGTGATCGTGATGTGGTTGGGTGGTGTTGCCGCCGCGGATGACGTCTGCGCACCGGTCTCGGCCACGGACAAGAAGGCGCTCGAGATCGACGTCAAGGCGTTCATCGATCACGCGCATCCAACCGAGAAGCCGCACGCCGACGAGTACACGCCGGGCCTCGGTTGGGTGTTTACCGTGGGGTGTCGCGAGGCGACCGGCGCGGTCTACGTCGATGTCAGCCAAGATCGCGTCGGCAAGACCGAGCGGCATCGTCGCAACTACGTGCTGAGCGTCGCTCGCGATCACCAGGTCACCGTGATCGAGGAATCGACCAGCACGATCACCGACGATTGGATGGAGTGGGCGGACGAAGGCCGGCTCGCCGTGATCGCGCAACTTGATCTCGATGGCGATGGCAAGCGCGACCTGATCTTCTCGCACCACGAGCACGAAGGCGGCAGCATGGACGGCTACGACTCGCTCGTCGCTCTGCTCGGGACGGGCAAGCGCGTCCCGCTCGTCACGGTGACGAACCTCGCGTCGCAAACCGTCGGGGATCACGAGCTCGTGATCGGTGCACACGATCGCGACAGCGATCGCACCGTGTTCACCTGCGTGATGAAGGACTTCACGATCGCGAGATGTCCGGCGGCGGTGAAGCCGCAGCAACGCGCCGATCGCAACTGGAAGTCCGATGCCACGCCGGCGAGGCAGCACGTCATCGCGTTCCTCGAGTCGAAGAATCTGGACGACGTTGGCAATCGCCTGTTCGTTCACACCCATCCCGAGGTGGCGACCTACCTCGATCAGATCGCGTCCCAGCTCGGCGATACCCGATGCAAGCCGGCCCCACTTGCCGACGACACGAAGGCCAAGCTCACCGCGTGGGCGATGAAGCAAGGCGCGGACGGATCGACGCTGACGATCGCGGAAGAGTGCGGCAGCTACGCGTGGGTCCAATACCTGCGGCGCGGCGATCCGGACGTCTACGAATTCCTGATGTCGACGAGCGGCGCCGAACCGACGAAGGTCCAGAAGTTCAAGTCCGACGTGAACCTAGACGGTCCGATGCCACGCACGCACAGCTACATCGGCAGCTTCTTCACGCACGGCGCGACCATCGTGGGCTGGGTATTGCGTGGCGAGAACCTGTACGTGATCGCGAACGGCAAGACCGTCGCGACGAGCCATGGTCACTACGAGGCGTATCTGTTCGATCGCCGGTGGTACCAGGAGCCGAGCTTCGATCTGTTCAGCGAGACCGGTAATGGCTTCTGGCACGCCACGCCGACCGGCCTCGAGCGAATCGACGCGGAGCTCGTGCGCGATCACGAAGCGAAGCGCGCAGCGATCCAGACGTTGCTCGATGACGATCCGAGCCACGATGCCAAGTACCTCGCGGCGCTGAAGCTGCTCGGTGCGGATGCGAAGCTGATCGCCGAAGCGAAGAAATTATGATGCGCGCACTCGTGGTGACCGCATGGCTCGCACGCGTGGCGAGCGCGGACGTGATGGATCCATCGATCACGAAGGCCGTGACGCCAGAGCTGCAGAAGCTCGGCGAGCACTTGAAGCCGAGAACCGTACCGTCGTCGATCACCGCGGGCTGCAAACCGCTCACGGCGAGCGAGAAGAAGACCTTCGCGATCGACGCCCATGCGTTCATCGATGGCCGGTTTCCCGAGGAAGAAGCCTTCGGCGACTGGATCCTGAGCGTCGGCTGCCGCCAGCCGGATGGCATCGTGTACGCCGACGTCAGCGACGACCGCTGGCAGAAAGCCGATCACTCGCGCCGCACGCGTCGCAACTTCATCCTCGGGCTCGGGCGGAATCATCAGCCGACCGTGGTTGCGGAATCGACGAGCACACCCGCCACCGATGCGATGGAGTGGGCGGATGAGGGCCGGCTGATCCTGGTCGCGCAGCTCGATGTCGATCGCGATGGCCACATCGACCTCGTCTACGATCGGATGGCGCACGAGGGCGGCGGCTCGAACACGTTCGACGGCATCGTCGTCCGGCTCGCGAGCGGTAAGGAGGTGGGCATCACGAACGTGACGAACCTCGAGATCTCGACGGTCGTCGACGGCACGCTCGTGCTCGGTGGCCAGCGTCGCGAAGACTCGACGGAGACGTTCGCGTGCGTGATGCCCGACTTCACGCTGCAGCGGTGTCCGAAAGCTGCCACCGTCGCGAAGGTGGTCGCGCACAACGAGGCGATCGAGCGGATCCGGTCGGGCTGGATCGAAGAGCGCGATCAGCTCGCGGCCGACCTGAAGGAAGTCGGGATCGATCGCGCCGATCTGCTCGCACCGCTACCCGAGACGACGGCGGTGCAGCGAGTGAAGCATCACGTGGATGCGTTCATCGAGAGCAAGCAGCTCGACGACAAGTTTCAGGGCGTGTTCCCGCAAGTCGATCCGGCCGCGGCGAAGTATCTCGACGATCTCGCGTTGCAGTTCGGCGATACGCGGTGCGTGACCCGACCCCTCACCCACGACAAGCACGAACAGCTCGTCGCGTGGGCGAACCAGCAAGGTGCGATTCCGTTCAGTCTCGTCGTCGATGCCGAGTGCGCCGACTACGCGTGGGTCCAATTTTCGAAGAAGGGCGATCCCGAGATCTACGAATTCCTGATGTCGACGAGCGGCAGCCAACCCGTGAAGGTTCAGAAGTTCAAGGTCGAAGGCGATGTCACGGACGGCAATGGTGGCCCGCCGTCGCATTCGTATGTCGGCGGGTTCTTCATGCACGGCACCACGGCGGTGGGGTGGGTCCTGCGCGGCCAAAACTTGTTCGTGATCGCGAACGGGAAGGTCGTCGCGACGAGCCACGGCCAGTTCGGCCTGTACACCTACGATCGGCGCGGCGTGCAGAGCTTCGATCTGTTCGTCGAGGGAGAGCACGTGATCGAACATCCGTCGCCGACGGGAATCGACAAGGTCGACCGCGATGCGATGCGCACGCACGATCAGTGGCGCGCGGCCGTCGATCTGGTGAGCGACACGCCGCCGAGCCACGATGAAGCCTATCTGGCGGCGCTGAAGCTCCTCGGTGCCGATGCGAAGCTGATCGCCGAAGCGAAGAAGCTCTAGTCCAGACCGAGCGAAGCCCGACGGCGCGCGAAGGCGCGGCGGCGGAGTGCGTAGCGAGTGGATGGACGAAATAGAATGGCTAGGGGGTGGCCCTATGAGTCGCGAGCGCGGAGCGCGAGCGCCGAATCGGGGCACCCCCCTAGCGCATCCAACGGCCATGACGAACGCGGACCGCACGCGCGCCTTCTTGAAATCGCTCGAGACACGCGATGACACCAGCCTCGGCTACTACGCGGAGGATGTCGTGCAGCGCGAATTCCCGAACCTGTTCGTGAAGGCGGGCGCCACGCGCGACCTCGCCGGATTGAAGAAGGCGAAGGCGGCAGGACTCGGTTCCGTCCGTGACGAACACTACGAGGTCGTCACGCTGATCGAGCAAGGCGATACGGTCGCGGTCGAAGCGCTGTGGTCGGCGACGCTGAACATCGGCTTCGGGGCGTTGAAGCCGGGCGACGTCATGCGTGCCTATCTGGGCATGTTCATTACGTGGCGCGACGGTCGCATCGTGTCCCAACGCAATTACGATTGCTTCGAGCCGTTCTAGGCCTTACAACAAGTCCGTGCAGTTCTCGTTTGCGCTCTATCTCGATCGCCGGCACTGACATCGGTCAGTACGGATCGGGACTGTTGCGTTTGAACTAGAGGACTTTTTTCCGTCGGAAGGGACAGTTATGTCGAATCTCATTCTCGAAGTGCGTGCTGCAGAAGGCGGCGACGACGCCAAGACTCTCGTCGCGGTCCAGGTGCAGATCTATCTCAAGCTCGCCAGCCGGAGGTCTCTTTAGCGTCGAGGTCGTCGAAGCGCGCCCCGGGTTCGCGGTGTTGCGCGCGAGCGGCAAGGGCGTGCGCGAGATCTTTCGCGACGAAGCCGGCGGTCATCGCTGGCAGCGCGTTCCGCCGAACGAGAAGCGCGGTCGCGTTCACACGTCGACGATCACGGTAGCCGTGCTCGACGAGCCGAACGAACGCGAGATGGCGCCGCTCGATCCGCGCGATCTGGACATCTCGACGTGCCGCGCGTCCGGTAGTGGTGGCCAGCATCTGCAGAAGACCGATTCTGCGGTGCAGGTTCGCCACGTCCCGACCGGGCTCGTCGTGCGATGCGAGACCGAACGCTCGCAGTCGTACAATCGCGAGACCGCTCTCTCGATCCTGCGCGCGCGCTTGCACGAACACGCGGTCGCGTCGGATCTCGCGGCACGTGCGAACGATCGCCGGCGTCAGATCGGCAGCGGCCAACGCGGCGACAAGCGGCGCACGATCGCGGTCCAACGCGATTCGGTCGTCGATCATCAGAGCGGGCGCTCGTGGCGCTACGACGATTACGCGCGCGGCAAGTGGGACTGAGCCACGACGAGCGCGGACAGCTTCAACGTGGTGTTCCAGTTGCGCGCCGTCATATCGGCATAGAGCTTCGCCGGCATCTTCGCGACGGAGCTCTTGCCGAGATCCTTCTTGAGCGCGCGCCAGTACAACGCGCCGGGCACGTAATCGAGCCACTCGACGCCGGACTTCGGCTTGATCGTCTCGATCACGTCGCTGTTATCGATCGTATGGCGCAGGAACATCACGTAGTAGCGATGCGTGGCGTCCGTGGGTTTGGACCACGCGCGCGGCAACGCGGCGACGATCGCGGCCATCTCTTCGCGTGACTTCACGACGACCTTCGCCGCGTATTTGTAATCGGTGGCGAGCTGCTTCTCCAACCGAACCTCGAGCGTGCGCATCTCCGTAGGCTTGGTCCGGAACACGACGTTGCCGCTCGCGATCAGCGTCTTCACGTCCTGGTAGCCGAGGCCTTCAAACGTCTTCTGCAACTTTGCCATCGGGATGATGTTGTTGCCGCCCACATTGATCCCGCGTAGCAGGCACGCATACGTCTCCACGCGCGCAGTCTACCTCCGCAACAGGATCTTGCGTACACCTGGCTTCGCCGCTTCGACGAGCGCGCGTTCGCCGTCATCGAGCGATAGCTCGTCGCTGATCAACGGCGTCACGTCGATCGCCGGCAGCAGCTCGAGCGCCGGCGCGAACCGACCGCAGCGCGATCCGATCAGCGTGATCTCGTCGACGACGATCCGCGCGGACGCCATCGGCGTGGTGCCATGAAACGTCGACTTCATGACGAGCCGCCCGCGCGGCACCAAGAGATCCAACGCGCGCGCGAAGCCGTCTTCGTTGCCGCTCGCTTCGATCACGACATCGAAGCTGCGCGGCTCCGCATCACTCGTGCGGCCGATCACGACCGGTGCATGGCCGTGCGCCTGCAACACCAGCACGACCAACCGCCCGAGCTTGCCATGACCGACGACAGCGACTCGCTCGCCCGGTGCGATCGGACAGCGCTCGAGCACACCGCACGCCGCCGCCAGCGGTTCGGTAAACACCGCCTGATGATCCGAAATGTGAGCCGGAACTCGGATGAGGTTCCGCGCCGGCAACGTCAAGTAGTCGGCGTGAGCACCATCGCGATTCAAGATCCCCAACACCGTCCGGGTCGGGCAATGCCGCGAATCACCGGCAACACACAGCGGACACGTCCCGCAGCCCGCATTGATCTCGCCGACGACACGCGTGCCATCGTCCGTGACGCCGACGAACTCGTGACCGAGCGTGCCGTGGAAATCCATGTAGCCGCGCGCGAGCTCGAGGTCGGTGTTGCAAATGCCCGACAACGTCACCTTCACGCGAACTTCGCCCTCGGGCAGGGCCACCTCGCGCAAACCCTCGCGACGCAGAGCTCTCATTTCCCGACTATAATTTCCCCGTGCCCACCGTTGTAGGGATCCGCGTCAAATGCCCGGAATGCGGAGCGACCACGCAAGCCGTGGGCGATGTCGTGCAGTGCCAGTACTGCGGCACCCAATCGCGTGTCCAACGCCGGACCACGGTGTTCCAGCAACGGATTCCGTTGCCACCTCAACCGCCGCACGCGCCGCCGCGCATTGCCGTCCAGCAGAAGAACAACGTGGTCGCGTGGGTGTTCGGCCTCTCGATCGCGAGTGCCATGATTCCGGTCGCGATCGTGTCGATCCAAGCCGGCGTGCAAAGCAATCGCATCGCGCGGCAGGCGAAGCAAGAAGCGGCGGCGCAAGCGCCGAAACGCGATCCGATCTATCGCGACTGGGAGACCTCGCATCCGTGGTTCGTCGATGTCGATGGCGACGGCGATGCCGACGTGATCGGGATCGTGCGCTACGTCTCGAATCGCGACGAGATGCACTTCGCCGCACAGTCGAACAAGGATGGCCACCTGCTGTGGGAATCACCCTCGCTCGGCACGTACGGCGATTCGTATCAGGCGCAGATCGTCGTCGATAACGGTCAGATCCTCTGGGGCAGCGAATCGCGCACGCGAATGATCGCGTTCGATGCCAAGACCGGCAAGCAGCAGTGGGAGGTTCATCCCCAAGAGGGCGTCAGCCGGTTTTGCCGGGCGAACGATCAGATCTACGTCGAGCTGAAAGACGAGACCCAGTGGACACTCGATCGCGCGACCGGCGGGTTGCAAAAGCAGGCGAAGAAGGTCGCGTGCAAGCCAACGGAGCTCAAAGGCGATACCAGCGCGACCGAGCTCTGGGGCTCGCGCATCGAAGGCGTCAGCTTTCAAATGTCGTACGTGGTGCCCGAGGGATGGATCATCGCGGCCGAGAAGTCTCCCGGCACCGCGATCCCGATGATCATCGCGCTCGACAAGAAGAAGAAGGAACGGTGGCGCGCTGTCGTGCCGCCCGTCGATCCGATGGCCGCGAACCACTACCCGTGGCCCGAGCTGGGGATCGATGACACCGCGGTCGCGGCGTCGGTGACGTACGAAAAGCAACCACCGCGGGTCGAGGTGTTCGATCGTCAGACCGGCGCACGGCTCGCCGACATCTCCATCGCACTCTCGAAACAACAGCAGGAGATGATCGCTCCGACCACGATACCGGTCGCCATGCGCGGCACCACGATCTACGTAAATATCGGGGACGGCCTGCAGGCGTATGACCGGACCACCGGCAAGCGTCGCTGGATCGTCCCGCGCGTGCAGTAAATCCACTACACCTACATGGATCTCGGTCGATACTGGGATCGGTGGACGACGAAGCAACTCGTCGCGAAGGGCAGGGCACGCGGCCACAGCCCGATGCCGACGATGGCGTGCGTCTCGAGAAAGGCGCGTCGCTCGGCCGCTACATGATCATCGACATCCTCGGAGCCGGTGGCATGGGTGTCGTCTACTCCGCGTTCGATCCCGAGCTCGATCGCAAGGTCGCGATCAAGATCCTGCAAGCGAACGCCGGCGGCTCCGAGAGCGGTGGCCAATCGTGGCTCGTGCGCGAAGCACAGGCGATGGCGCGGCTCGCGCATCCGAACGTGGTCGCGGTCTACGACGTCGGCGCGGTCTCGGGCGATCAAGTGTTTGTCGCGATGGAGCTCATCGACGGCGACACGCTTCGCAATTGGCTGAAGACCGAGCGTTCGTGGCAGGACATCGTGCCCGTGATGCGCGCGGCAGGTGCGGGGCTGGCGGCGGCGCATCGCGCGGGGCTCGTCCATCGCGACTTCAAGCCCGACAACGTGCTCGTCGGCAACGATGGCCGCGTGCGCGTGATGGACTTCGGGCTCGCGCGGCTCGCGGGTCACGAACCGCAGGACGTCAAAGCCGCTCGCACGTCGGATCTCTCGATCGAGACGCGCAGCCCACTGTCCGAGCGTTTGACCGCGACGGGTGCGGTGCTCGGCACGCCGGCGTACATGGCGCCCGAGATCTACGCAGCGCAAGGTGCGGACGCGCGCGCGGATCAATTCGCGTTCGGCGTGGCGATGTACGAGGCGCTGTATCGCGAACGGCCGTTCGATCGCGATGCGCTCGTCGCCGGCAAGGCCGTGCCACCGAAGGTTCCGCCGTCGAAGGTGCCGGCGTGGCTCGAGCGGATCGTGTTGAAGGCGGTCGCGCTCGATGCGGCGCAGCGCTATCCGTCGATGGACGCGTTGCTCGCCGATCTATCTCGCGATCGCACGTCGAAGAAGCTGTGGATCGTGGCCGCGCTGCTCGTCGTGATCGCAGCCGGTGGGATCGGTGCGGCGTTCGCGATGCGCAAGCCGGTGGTGGTCGCGTGTAGCGATGCGCCGACGACACTCGCGCACGCATGGGGACCGTTCGATCGCTTCGCACTCGCGGGTGCGTTCGGCCAGGTGAACAAGTCGTTCGCGATCGCGGGCACCGAGAAGGCGCTCGATGCCTACGCCGATCAATGGGTCGCGATGCGCACGGAGGCGTGCAAGGCAACGCGCGTCGGTGGCTCGCAATCCGACGAAGTGCTGACCGTGCGCAATCAATGCCTCGATCAACGGCTCGCGGAGCTCGGCACCGTCGTGAAGTTGTTCGAACAACCCGATCCGACGATGCCGCTCGGCGCCGTCGGTGCCGTGCAAAAGCTCTCGGCGATCGCGGACTGCGGCGATACCCAAGCGCTGCTGACGCCGGATCCGCTACCGAAGGATCCGGCGGCGCGCGAGCACGTCGCGGTGTTGCAACAGAAGCTCAGCGAAGCGCGCGCGACGTACAAAGCCTCGCGGCCGAAGGATGCGCTCGCGATGATCGAGAAGCTCGGGCCGGACGTGCTGGCTACGGCTCATCATCCGACGATGGCGACCTATCACTTTCTCCACGGGCAAACGCTGTGGGTGTTGCAAGGCGCCGCGGTCGGCGAGCCCGAGCTCAAGCAAGCGGTGATCGATGCCGAAGCGGGCAAAGCCGACGAGACCCGCCTCGAGGCGTTGCTCCAGCTGACGAACCTCGCGAACGATGGTGCGAAGTTCGATGTCGCCGCGGAACGGCTCCAGCAGGCCGCCGCGGCGCTCGCTCGGTTGAACGACAAGTGGGACGACAAGGTTCGCGTGCTCGATGCGAACGCGCTCCTCGAATCGCGCCAAGGGCACTTCGACAAGGCGATCGCGCTCGCGAAACAGGCTCGGTCGTTGACGAGCTCGCATCCGAACACGATGGACGATGCGTACGCGACGCTCGTCGAAGCCTCGATCTATGCGTCGTCCGGGCGGCCGACCGAAGCGATCGCAGATTTCGAGCACGTGCTCGCGTTCTACGAGGCGTACGGCACGAATCGGATCGAGGTCGCGACGGTGTTGCAGAGCCTCGGCTCGGTCGAGATGTTGCTGGGCAAGCTCGACGACGCATACGCGCACCTGTCGCGCGCGCTCGCTACCGCGGAGGTGATCTACGGTCACGAGAGCATCGACGTGGCCGAAGCGATGCGTGGCGTTGCGGTGCTCGTCGAGGCGAAGCGCGATTACGTGAAGGCGCTCGCCATGAACCGCGAGGCACTCGCGATCATCGGGCGGATCGCCGGCGAGGATAGCGATCGTTACGCGGCAATGCTGACGCAGCTCGCGCAGAACTTCATCGACGAGGGCAAGTTCGAAGACGCGATTCCCTATCTCGATCGCGCGCTGAAGATCCAAGTCGCGAAGTTCGGTGAAGGCCACCTCCAGACGCTGACCACGCTGCTCTCGAAGTGCGATGCGCTCGAAGCGGCCAAGCAACATGCCGTCGCGGTCGAGACGTGCAAGCACGCGCTGGCGGTCGCCGAGAAGACGTTCGGCAAGTCCGATCCGCTGCTGTCCCTGTTCCTGTTCCACACCGGCGCGATGCTGGTCGACTCCGAACCGAAGCAAGCGCGCGTTCTGCTCGACCGCGCCGTGGCGCTCGGCAATACGAACCCGAGCCAGGTGGCCGAGATCCAGTTCTACGACGCGCAGGCGCGCTGGCGGACCGGCGACAAGAAGGGCGCTCATGCGCTCGCGAAGCAGGCCCGCGACTTCTTCCAGAGCGCCGGCCCGGGCAACGAAGCGACAGTTAAAGAAGTAGATGACTGGCTGCGCAGTCACAAAACTTGATCGCCGGCGCCAGGCTGTCCGAAATTTTTCCCATGAACCTGCTCGATGCACGCCGGCGCGCACCGCGGATTTCCATCGATGGGTTTTGCGGCGTCGCTACCGACGACGATTTAACTCACGCCTCGCTTAGCAACCTCTCCACGCTCGGCCTCCGATTGGAGCGGCCGTTCGATCCCAAGACCGCACGCCCGGTGATCCAGCTCGAGATCGAGCTACCGGGCCTCGACGAAGTCGTATGGGCCAGCGCCGTGGTGACCCGCGCCGTGCTGACTCCGAACGGCCGGCATCCCGATGGCCAGCCGAAGTTCTGGTGCCGTGCGGGCCTCGCGATTCGCGACACCTCGCGGCGCGAGCGCAAGATGCTCCACGACTACATCATCGACAAGCTGGTCGACCGGACGCCTATTCCTGACCGGCGCACGTCGCTGTTCCGCTCTGAAGCGATTTGATCCCGGTGGCGACCTGACCGGCGATCTTCTCGACCGCCTTCTGGTGAGCGACGGCGAGGTTCTCGTATCCCGCGCCGGCCGGCTCGCTCGCGCGATGCGAGCACACGAGTGGAGGTGTGTCGCTGCCGGTCACGCGCACCGTCGAGATCGCTTCGATCGTCGCGCGCTCGTTCAATGCCGAGTCGAAGCGCTGGACGACGAGCTTCACGCGATACGTGGGCACGCCCGCGACCGGTGATGCGCCGGCGATGTCACGTGCGCCGAGGGCGGCGACGAGATCATCCGAAAACGCGTGACGGATCTCGCGGCCGAGCGGCGCGATCCACGACCGCGTCTCGACCGGTGTGACCTTGCCCTTGCCCTCGCGAACGACGATCTCGGTGCGATCGACTTCCGGCGGAACGTCGACGGGAAGCACGTCCAATTGCAACGCGGACGATTGCGCGGGTGCGTGATCCGACGGCGGTGCGACGAGCGTGTAGTACTCGGTGCCGGCCGAGCGACACGCGATCACGAAAACCAACAAGCGCTTCACTTCGGCTCCGATCCGGAATCACGGCCACGCACGATCGATTCGGGATGATGTTGCAGGTAATCGGTCAACCCGCGCAGCGATCGTGCCGCGGTCTCGAGTTGCTCGAGCGTTTGGCGGGTGGTCTGTTGGATCGCGGAATCCGGCGCGGCCACGTTGTCGCGAATCGACGCGAGGCTCTCCTTCAACGCGGCCATCGCGAGATCCGCCTTCGCGACCAACGCCTGCGCGCTCGGCACGACATCGCGATCGAGATGACCGAGCAGCTGGCTCGCTGCCTGCGTGGCCTGGTGCACGTCGCCGCCGATCTGATCGAACGGGATGCGATCGATCTTCGCGACGATGCTCGCGACCTGATCCTGGATCTGATCGGTCCCGCTGCGCTCCGTCGGGACGACCCACGTGCCGTCTTTCTCCGTCACCTTCGTCGGCGTATTGCCGAACGCGAGCGCGATGAAGTACTGGCCCGTGATCAGGTTGCCCGAACGCACCTGCGCACGCAGTCCGCGATTGACGAGCAGCTGCAGCATCTGCGGTCCGGACTTGCCGCCGCGCTGGCCTTCTTCGACGAGCGAGGCATACGCGCCACCCAAGCGTTCGGGATAGACGGTTGCACTGACGTCCGAATAGAACTGCTTCGTCGCGCTGTCGTAGCCCGGATCGATGCGATCGATCTGACCGATCCGGACCGCCTGGAAATCGATCGGCGTGCCGGGCACGACATTGCGGAGCGGCTCCGTGAACCGCATCGCGAGCGGCACCTTGATCGTGTCCGGCTTCGCCATCGCGTGAACGCGATCTTCGTATAACGGGAACGCCGTGCCCTTCGCCGCGCGCTGACCGACCGGTTCGTCGGGACGCCAACCGAACGCGATGCCACCGGCGACGACGGTCGCGAGCGATTGCGTATCGACGTGAAGGCCGCTGGTATCGAGCTGGACGTCCAAGCCCGAGGCATTCCAGAACACGCTCGTCGACGTGACATCGTGATCGTACGGACTCTCGACGAAGATCTCGATGTCGACGTGCTTGCCATCGAGCGCGAGATCGAGCGACGTGATCGAACCGACCTGTTGGCGGTTGAGATAGATCGGCGAATGCACGCCGAGCGAACCGGCATCGTAGGCGGTGAGCTTGAACCGCGTGCCGACTTCGTCATGCATGACGCCTGGCGGTTTTTCGAGGCCGATGAAGTGATCGACCTTCTCGTCGGACTCGCCGCGATCGGCGCCGATATATGCACCCGAGAACAACGTGCCCAAGCCCGAGATCCCACCGACGCCGACCCGTGGGCGCTCGACCCAGAACCGCGTGTCTTTCGTGGCGAGCGAGGCGGCGCCGCGATCGAGCTTCACCGTCACCACGATCTCGCGGCGGTCGTCCGTGAGGTCGATCGAATCGATCTTGCCGATCGGCACGTTCTTGTAGCGAACGTCCGACGTGCCCACGATCAGGCCGTCCGCGCTTTCGAACGTGATCTTGATCGTCGGACCTTCGTGGAGGTAGGCGCGAATCGCCAACAGCACGGCGGCCGCGACCGCGATGATCGGAACGATCCACACCGCGGACGGGCGGCCTCGACGTTTCCGCGAGACCGGCGTGGGCAAGTCACCGACGACGGCGTCAGTCATGGAAGCCTCGATCCCAGATCGCACGCGGATCGAACGCGGACGACGCGAGCATCGTCAGGATGACAACACATGCGAACGGCACGACGGCAGGTCCAGGCGCGACTTTCGCGAAGCGCCCGAGCTGGACGACCGCGGTCAGGAGTGCGACGACGAACACGTCGAGCATCGACCAGTGGCCGATCGTTTCCAGCACGCGATAGAGCTTCGTCCGGCCGCGCGGTGCCCACGTCGAATGGCGACCCGTAGTCCACAACAGCAACGCGAGCGCGATGATCTTGAGGAGCGGGACCAGGATGCTCGCGACGAACACGATCGCGGCCAGCACGGGCTCGTCGCGTTGCCACAGGTAGCCGATGCCGGAGAGGATGGTGTCGTCCCGGCGCATCGGAAATTGTTCCGTGTGCATCATCACGAGCCAGTTCGCCGGGAAGTACAACGCGGTCGCGGCGACGAGAAACGCCGTGGCACGCCAACGCGAACCAGGCTTGCGCACGTGCACTGCAGACTTGCAGCGCGGGCACGTGCCGGGCTGCTGGCGCATGACGAGGTTGCACGTCTCGCACACCATCAGATCGAGATCGATCGCTCTCATCGCGAGACCTCGCTCGCGCGGTGCCACAACGCCGCATGGTCGAACGTGGCCAAGCTCGCGAGTGCGAGCGTCATCGCGCCGATTCCGAACAGTCCGAGGTTCGGCGTGGCGTCGGCGATCGCGGTCAACTTCACGAACGCGACGATCACGCCGAGAAAGAACACCTCGACCATCCGCCACGGCCGCAGGATCCTCATCAGCCACATCGCGGCGGAGAAGCCACGTGGCCGGGTCCCGGCGACGAGCGGCACGAGCACGAACAGCAGGAGGCCGAGCTCGAACACGGGCGCGATGATCAGCGTGAACGTCAGCGCGGTGGCGACGACCGGTAGCTGCTGATCGTACGACGCCGAAATCGCAGCCCACAGGGTCGCGCGCGTGTGCTGCGTCCCGATCCGAAGCGTGAGCAGCGGCATCACGTTGCCGACGATGAACCCGACCACGGCGGTCAGCGTGATCGCGAGCATCGCGTTGACGTCGTTCGTGCTGTGCTCGATCGGGGCACCACACGTCACGCAGTGCAGCGTGCCGCGCGGCGCATCCACTCGGCGATGGACGGTGTCGCAGTACTCGCAGACCACGAGCTCGGGATCCGGCACGATCGCCATACCAGAGCATATGAGCACACTTACTGCGTGTGCGCTCTACGCGGCGTCGCGCGCGTCCATCACGAGCCGAACCCAGTTCTCGAGGTTTTCGTTCGCCAGTGCAAACGGCTGGACCGAGATGGCATAGCCACCATTCGCGGGCTCGCAGCTCTTCACGTTCGCGAGCAGACTAAACGGCTGCGGCGTGCATTGCAGCGTCAGCTCGACGAGCCAATTCGGAGCCATGTGCTCCTTCGATTCGACGATCAGGATCTCGGTCGAGATGCCGCGTGCTCTCGAGCTCCCATGGTTGTCCTGCGTGACATCGAACGAGACGGGAAACGTCTGAGGCGCGCGGGGTGCCGGAGCCACGGCAGTAGGTGTCGGAGCGGCTGTCAGTTTCGTGTAGGCCGCCATCGAGGCGACGACTTCCTGAACGACCGAGCCGATCGAGCAGCGCTCGATATCCGAGAGGTCCGGCAGATTGCACAGTGCGGAGATCCCCGCGGTCGGGCAGTCGTCGAGGCGATCGACGATCCTCTCCACGAGGTCGATCAATTCGGCGAGCGGCGTGGTCGCCGGCGTCTGCGCCATGATGTCGGCGATCGGCGTCGGCAGCTTCCACGAGGTCGCGACCGCTTTGCCGAACTTGCCTTCGACGGTGCGGACGAACGCGCGCCACTCCGAGAATTCGAGTTGCGGAAGTGGCGAGCCCTTCGCGAGGTCTTCGAGCGTCTGCACCGCGATCACGGCGCCGAAATCGTGGAGCAGGCCCGCGAGGTACGCTTGCTCGCCACTCACGCGACGATTGCTCGCGAGCATGCGCGCGATGTACGCGGTGAGCAGAGCGCGGCGCCAGTTATCGCGGCGAAGCTCGGCGAGTGGACCGGCGCCCATCACGCCTTTGCCCAGGCCGGAGGCGAGCGCCATCTCGATCAGTTGCTGCAGACCGATTCGCGACAGCGCATCGAACAACGACGGGATCGAGCTGGTCGCCCGATTCACGGTCGTCGCGTTCGACGCGGCCGCGAGCACGTTCGCCGCGAGCGCGGGATCCGAATGCACCACGTTCGCGAGGTCATTCAAGGAACAGCGCGGCGACTTGGACAGCTGCTCGATCTTCGATGCCACCGCGGGATACGGCGGAATCTTGATCTTGTTTGCGCCCAAACGCGTAGCTAACGACGACTCCAGCTCCACCAAGCTCGGCATCGAACATTCGAATCGTCCAGTGTTTCGAACTGTAAAGGTTCCTAAACGTTAGATCGTAGATCGACGCAAATTGCATCACCGTGGATCGCCAGAAAGTCAGCGAATTTCGCTGGGTCGACGCACGTAGCCATGATTTCGAGCGACTCGACCAGCCGTGGTCCGGGGCGGTTGAAATACGCGTTTCCGTCGGTCAGGTAGACCCGCGCGGTCGGTAGGCGTTCGGTTATCCGCAGCAGCAGATCGCGCTCTTCGAGGGAGCGGGCGATCGAAAACCCGCATGGCTTCACGACGACGACATCCGGTGCCAGCGCCGTGAGGTTGTCTAACGAAACCGTCGGTGCGGGGGCGCCGGCAGTAGCACCGATCGGGATGCCACCCGCGAGCTCGACCAGCTCCGGCATCCACGTGCCGCCGATCATGATCGGATCGATCCACTCGAGCGTGGCGACGCGTGGTTTGGTCCCGCCGAGTGCGCGCTCGCGAATCGCGGCGATCCGGCGTTCGAGCTGCGGGCGGATCGATGGCGTCTTCAAGACGGCGGCGACGCGATCGATGTCGTCCATGACGTGGTGAAGTCGTGTCGGCGACAGCGAGACGATCTGGATGTCCTCGCGATGTGCGATCCGTGCGACAGCGGCGCGTACGTCATCGAGCGAGACCGCGCAGACCTCGCACAGATCTTGGGTGACGATCACGTCGGGTTGGAGCTGCGCCAAGAGCTGATCATCGACGCGATAGATCGAGAGCGCGTTGTCGATCACGTCGCGCACGGCGCGGTCGATCTGCGCCGACGATCCGGTGCCGATCCGCGCGCTCGTCAACACGGGCAGACCTTTTACGGAGCTCGGGAAGTCGCATTCGTGCGACACGCCGACCAGCTGATCGCCGGCGCCGAGCGCGCACACGATCTCGGTCGCCGACGGCAGCAGCGAAACGATCCTCATAGAATGCGGACGCGATCACCGATCCGGATCACGCCGGAGCGTTCGATCTGCGCGCAGATGCCGCCGTGGCCGCGCATCGCCTGAAACATGCCTTCGGCGAGCAATTCCATCTTGTCGCACGGAGCACACGCGCTCGTGCCGACGAAGATCGCATCGCCGATCGCGAAGCGTTGCTTCTGTAAGGAGAGCAGATTGATGCCCGCCACCACGAGATTGCGCCGCATCATGGCTGGTGTGACGGTGATCCCCGAGAGCATGCCGATCACCGGCAAGTGCTCCGCTTGGATCAACGTGCACTGGCGATTGCCGCTCGCCTTGTACCGATCACCGACGAGCCCGCGACTCGCGATCGCTTCGACCTCGTCCTTCGCGATCATCGGTTCGCCCCGCGCGGGACGCACGCCACACCAGGCGACCGTGCCGACCTGCGGCACCACCTTTAAACGTTCTTGCAGCGACAGCATTACTGACTGACCAGTGTGAGCGAGCCCGGGCCACGTGCCCACACTCGATCGAACTGATCCGCCGCGACGTCGAGCACCGAATTTTCCGTAAGCCCACGCCGCGTGTCGACGCGCCGGACCTTCTTGCCATCCCACGCGGCGATCCCGCGCTCCGTCGCCATCCAGACCTGCCCGTTTCGGGTGGCCACGAGGTCGTTGATCTCGAACTGCAACGCGGGCGGGAACGCCCAGGTCTTGCCGTTCCACACGGCCGCACCTGCACCCGTGCCGACAAACACCGTGCCGTCTTGCGCGATCGTCACCGCACGCGCGAGCTCGCTGCGCAGACCATCGGCCTCGGTCCACACCTTGACGTTGTTGTTCTGGAGCCGCGCGACGCCTTCGGCCGTGGCGAACCACGCGACATCGCCGCGCAGATCCGCATCGACGACGCCGATCGGAATCGGCAGCATCCCGGACTTCTTCACGGACTGTTCGGTGCGGTGATACGTGACCTTGCCATTGGCGGGTTCGATGATCGCAACGCCGTACGCGCGCCGCTCGGCACCATCGCGATAGCGCAGGCCGACCCACAGCGACGTCGCCGATTGGAACCGCGCGAAGCTGATCTCCGGAACATCCCCGGGCGTGACGAGCTCGACCTTCGCGACTTGCGTCCAGCCCGTCGGATCGATGCGCGACATGTGGATCGCTTTTTCGTTCGCGACGCGATGAAGCGCGAAGATCACGCCGCTCGGATCGCGTGCGACCGCGAGCACGATCTGATCGGGACCGCCCGCGGTGAGGCGATCGCCCGTCCAATGCCACGCCTGGCGTGCACCGGTCGCGACCCAGCAATCGTTTTGCGAATGACACGCGACCGTGAGCGCGCTCGCGTCTTCGAACATCTGCTTGCGGCGCAACCAATCGCGCGGATGCGAGTCGCCTCTCGCGTAGCGCGCGGTGCCGAGGTCGCGCGTGCCGATCAACAGATCATCTTTCGACGATCCGAGCGCGGTCGGCGAGGGCGGCAGCACCATGTCGATCGGATCGATGATCCATTCCGGACCACCTTGCGTGGTGGCGACGAGGCGCGCGCCATCGCGAGCGAGTGGCCGAACGCCGCCGATCTGTTGTGCGGGTTGGACGCGATAGACGTGACCGCCGCCCATCAACATCACGGAGTCGCCTTCGCGCGTCGCCGCGTCCCACGCGATTTCGGGCAATGCGCGATAGCTCGTCCACCCGACCTTGTTGCCGACGGCGATCCGCTCGTGGCCATCGGCATCGGGGCCGAGCACCATCACGCGATCGCCGGGCGCTTCGACGAGCAGCCGTGGATCCGCGACTTCGTTGCCGGCGGACGTGCCGATCTTGATGATGTCGCCGTTCGGCTTGCGCGCGAGTAAGCCGGCCTTCGTGGCGATCCACACGTAATTCGCTTTGTCGCGAATGATCGCGCGCACGCTGTCTTTGACGGGGAGTGCGAGCCAGCCGCCCTTGTCGCTCGCGAACAGCAGGCCCTTGGGCGTGCCGAGCCACACGCCACCTTCGACGGCGGCCGTGATCCGCGCGCCATCTTTCGCGAGCTCCTGATAATCGACGTTCAACGCCGCCGGCGGTGCCGATAGCTCGGTGTAGACCTCGGACTGCGCGTCGTAGTGGCCGAGCCCACCGTTCGTCAGCACCCACAGCCATTTGCGATCGTGATCGGCAGCGAGTGCGGTGACGTGCTCGCCTGACAAGCCGTTGTCGGCGGTCATCACCATCACGTTGTTCGAATCGTCCCAGCGCTGGATCGAATCATCCGTCGCGACGAACAAGTACTTGCCGGCCGAGCCGATGTCCTTGACCGGCGAGGGCTCGGTAAACACGCGGACGCGAACCTTGCCGGTCGATACCGGTGGGATCGGTGGAGGCGCGACTGGTTCCGGCGGTGGGCAACCGGTCACGAGAGCGACCAGGCCGATCCAGAACGCGCGCGAAATCACGACCGGGCTAGTGTAATTCAATTAGGCTCGACACATGGCACGCCAACGACGTGGAGGTTTCCAACCCGAGCTGCGAGGAACGCTGGGAACCCTGATCCGGACCGCCGTCTCGCAGGCGGGCGATCTGGCGCGCGAGGGCAGGGCACGGTTGGACGATGCGCTCGCCGGGCGTCGACGCAGTGAGGCATTGGCGGAGCTAGGCGAAATCGTGCTGGATCTGATCCGGCGCGGCGAGATCGAGCTCGATCAGCTACCCGAGGCGCGGGGTGTGGTCGGTCGCCTCGAACGCATGGATGACGGGCACGGTGACGAGGAAGAAGTCGCGTATCCGAAGACGCGCGAACGGTTCGACAGGCGCGGTGACGACGACGGTACGGTCTCGGCCGCGCCGAAAGTCTGGAAGCCGCCGGTCGCTCCGCCGGAACGAAAGAAGCTCGGCGGCATCTCGTTTCCCGACGACGACGAAGACCTCGCCGAGTACATGCATCCCGACGACGTACCGAAGAAGCCACAGTAGCAACCGTCCGTTTGCAGTCGGCGATGTGATGTTTTTTTAGTGCGGGGACGGGGCCGCATGGAACGGTAGGCCCTAGCGCGCGTCGCAGGATCTTCGAGCAGTTGCGCTTGGCATCGCCGGTGCTCTAGCGGCGGGCATGAGGAAGTTACTCGCGCTCGCGGTTAGCGCAGCTGCGTGCACAGAACCGTTGGAAGGATCTGGCGGTGATGACGTAGCCGCCGTCGACGTCTCGACCGACATCGCGAAGGCGAATCTCGGTCCCGGTGACGTCAAGACCTGGACGTTCGACGGCACGACGTCGAAGAACGGGATCGATTCGCGCTTCAAAGAGAAGAGCGTGAAGAACGCGGTCGGCGTCTCGTACAAGCAAGGTCAGGATCAACGCATCACGATGAAGGGTGACGGCACCGGACAAGCCGACATCCAACTCGAGATCGCCGACTTCCCGGTCACCGGCGGCGGCGACCACTACTACAAGGGTTGGCTAAACGGAAACGTCCTCGATTCGACGAACAAGCCGATCGGATTTTGCGGCAACGGTGGCTTCGACAAGGGCGACTTCCACACGCAGCTCCAGCTCGCGTTCGAAGGTCCCGGCGGCAACCTCGGCATCTGCTACTGCAACATCTGTCCGGCGAAAGACGGTCACGGATCGTGGTGCATGACCGATCAGTGGCAAGTCGGTGGGCCGCGCAAGAACGGACCCGAAGTCTCCGACGACGGTGCGTGCAAGGCGCCCGATAGCGCGACGCACGTGGTGGTCACGCTCGAAGCGGTCGCGAAAGACAAGAACCCGAATCCGAACCACGGCACCGCGGTGTTCAAGAAGATCGCGGTCGGTCGTTGCAACAACGATGGTTCGTGCCCGGAAACGATGGTCCCGAACGATTACGGGAGGAACTAATGCGCGCAGTCATTCTGATGTTGATGGTGGCCGCGTGCACGAGCGGTGACGACGACACCTATACGCCGTGGGAAGACGAGGACACCGCGGATCCGGGCCCGTCTCCACTCGCGGCCACGGATGGTGCGGCGCCGGTGCGCACGCAAACCACGGGCGCGTGTACGAACGCGTTCGACTTCGAGAAGGAATTCCTGATCCGCGATCTGTCGGTCGTGAACGATGCGCGTGCGGCGGCGGGCAACTGGTCGTTCAAGCACATGGTCGACAAGCTCGCCGGTGGTGATGGCACCGCGCTCGCGAAGAACTTCCTGATGACCTGGCGCGTGGATCAAAAGATCAACGGCGAAGTCATGCACGGCAATCAGACGAAGGTCGACGACCTGATCATTTCGCCGTGGGGCGATAACGGGTTCGATCTCGCGAAGGCGCCGTTCCGTTTGCTCGCGATCGTGATCCGGCCGGAAGCGCCGGGTGGTGCGGAGCTGCGCTTCGTCTACGGTGCGACGAACGGGATCGGGACGGCGTTGCCGATGACGGTCGCGTTCGAGTTCGGGGTCGATGCCGCGTTCTTGAAGAACTGGTACGACACGCTGAAGGACGAGACGCTCGGGTCGGCGTCGTATCTGACGAAGCTCGAGACGCTGACCGAGCTCGGCATCGCGACGCTCAAGCAAGTGCGTACGAACGAGGTCGCGATCGATACGCCATGGGACCTGCGCGAGTTCCATCTCGAAGCGGGTCAGCTCGTGCCGGCGAAGATGGCCGGGCAACCGAAGATTCGTTACAACAACACGAACTTCACGACGGTCACGCCGGACATGGAGACCGGCATGGCGGTGATGCCGTCGGCCGACTTCGTGTGGAAGGCGCCGATGATGTCCAAGTCGCAGCGCGCGGACTTCGCGATGACGACGTGCAATGGCTGTCACTCGGCCGAGACCGGGACCGAGTTCACGCAGATCAAGCCGCGCAATCCGACCGAGAAGGCCCAGATCTCGGCGTTTCTACAGAGCCGCGAGTGCCGCGCGGGCGATCCGCAGTGCACGACCCTCGATAACAAGGGTCTGTTCACGGATACCCAGTACAGCGCGAAGAAGTTCACGGTCCAAGACGACCGAGAGCTGGCTTTAAACGCGATCTTGGCAGCGGCGAACGATTGTCAGCCTTGACAGCGTTTGCAGTGATCGGTACAAACCCGGGCCTCGGCACCCGAGTCTCGGGGATTTAGCTCAGCTGGGAGAGCGCGTGAATGGCATTCACGAGGTCAGGGGTTCGATCCCCCTAATCTCCACCGAGTAAAAGAGGCAGCAGCACGCTGCCTCTTTTAGTTTCGCGGGATGAACCGCTTTGGAATCTGGGTCGCCGTCGGTTTGGTCGCGTGCAGTAAGCCCGTCGAAGAGAAGCAAGCGACGGGCTCGGGGTCGGCCGAAGCAAAGCCCGTGAAGCCCGCGATCGATCCGGCGTGTGCGAAGAAGCTCGACGGCTTCGCGACGTGGATGGCCGCGCTCGACGACGAGAAGGCGGCGTACGAGATCGAGATGTCCGCGCATCTCGCGACGATCGATCGCGCTCCGGCGCCCGTCGACCAGGAGCTCGACAACGTGGTGCTCGGCCCGAGCCGCCTCGAGGGGTACGACGCGAGCGAATCGAATCACGTCGGCGGCGCGCTCGGCGCGACGGATGCCGACATGCTCGCAAAGCTCACGAAGATGCACGCGCAGACGAACAAGAATCCAGATCGCATCCGCGTCGATATCGACGAGGCGACGCCCTGGCCTCAGGTGGTGCGCGTGGTCGACGCGATCCAGAAGGCCGGATACACGCACGTGCTGTTCGCGTTCGCTGCGACGAGCAAGATCACACCGCCGGCCGGCGTCGAGCCGTGGACGATGACCGAGGAGGCGCACGACGCAGCGACCGCGAAGCTCGCCGCGTTGAAGAAGGGCTGCAAAGACTGGAACGACGGCATCATCACCAGCGGCAAGGAGCTCGCCGCGGCGCTCGCGAGTTGCAACTGTGCCGTCGATCCCGACGACGTTCGCGTACAGACCTGGAAGGCCACACGCTGGCATCAGGCACACCCGCACGTCGGCGTGCTCGTGCAGCTCGGAAGCGGCACCGCGATCACGGCGCCCGCGAGCGCGACCTGGGCAGAAGGCGCCAAGCAGCTGGCGAGCGGACCGACCGCGGTGACGTTGAGCGTGAAATGAGCCTCTCTTAGCGGAAGAATAATCGAGCTCCGCGTTCCACCGAGCGGCCCACTCGTAGAGTCGCCGCGAAAGAGGTGGTCAGTTGTTGAAGCTAGTGTCGGTAGTAGCGTTGGCGGCCTGTGCAACGGATCCGGTGGCGTCGGATCAACAAGACATTTCGTGGGGAGGGCTTCCGGCGCCGGGGCCGACCACGATCAAAACTCCGATCGGGTTGGCGCTCGATATCGAGGACGGCGTGCCCGTCCCGATCAAGGCGCGCAAGAACCAGACGTTCTACATCAACAATATCGACATGCGCGCTCACATCGAGACCACGGTCGATGAGGGTGTTGCGGGGCTCGCGCATGCGGGCGACTTCGCGGGCGCGAATTGGACTGGCGCGACGGATGTCGATCAGTCGTTCGTGTATCTGCCGAACAACGACGGCACGTTCACGCGCCGCCGGTTCTTTCGCGACGCGAAGTGGATGAACGATCCGAGCGCGTTCCTGATCGAGCAGATCGATGCGAAGGGTCACCTGCTCGCGCTTCCGATCGTCGTCGATTCGGGCTTGCTCGGCCTGCGCACGGGCATCGATAGCTTCTTCGATCGGCGGATGCGCGCGATCCAGTGGACGAACGATTGCGCGTCGAAGACCGATTGCACGACCGCGCACAACTTCGAAGAAGAGGCGCTCGTCGAGCTCCGTTATTCGAACGGCGTGAAGCCGGGCTTCCAGCTGACGTCGGCAACCACGGCGTTGCGCGTGACCTGGACCGCGAACGGCAAGGCGTACACGATTCCCGTCGAGCAGGTCGCGAATCCCGAGTGGGACTACGGCTTCAACATCGCGCTCGCGATGCAGACGCCGCCGGATGCCGACGGCACGTATCACGCCGGCGAGGAGATCGCCGTGCAGTGGACGCTGACCGATGGCAGTGGCAAGCGGCTCCACCCGGTGGGCTCGATGCCGACGCTGGCCGACTATGTCGGCGGCAACGATCCGGCGGGCATCGACTATTGGAATCAAGGCGAGCGCGTCGCGACGTACTACCGTCGCAAGTTTCTCGAGAAGCAAATGAACGTGGCGATCGCGGGACCGATGCAGGACACCGGCGCGATCCGCGACACGATCGATCTCATCAACGCGATCTTCGCGAGCCCCGATGGTTCGGTGACGTCGGCGAGTCCATCGGTGCAGGGCTTCTACGGTGCGGCGGCGTCGGTGCCGTCGTGGGCGACCATGATCGGCGTCATTCCGGCGGATGCGCCGGTCGCGGACTCGGCGAAGTTCACGATCCCGGCGGATGCGAAGCCGGGCACGTACAAGATCGCGATGAAGGCGCGCCGCTCGTACATGGGTGAAGAGCTCGCGCGCGCGGCGACGATGACGATCCAAGTCGGCACCACGACGGTGACGCACAAGGTGCTGGACACGGGAAATTGCGCGCAGTGCCACAACGGTGGTGGCGATCCGTCTCGCGTCAACCACGGGCTCGCACTCTCCGATCGCGACATGTGCGCGACGTGTCACGCGCCGCTCGCGTTCGAGCCGGAAGGTCCGATCGCGGTGCGCGTGCACTTCGTCCACTCGCGCAGTGGTCGGCTCGACGTATCGCCGACGCAATGCGCGCTGTGCCACACGACGGCGGCGAGCATCCAGCGGACGAGCAAGGCGGCGTGCCTGTCGTGTCACAAGTCGTATCCGGACTCGCACGTCCAGCAGTTCGGTCCGATCACGGACATGTATATCGGCGGCACGCTCGACGATTCGTTCCAGCAGTGCACGTCGAGTTGCCATCGCACGCACCCGAACAGTCAGCTGTAGTTAATTTCGGCTAGGGTTCGGTTCGGCATGAATCCGTCCCAGCTCCTGATGGCCACGCTCCACCATCCATTGGCTGGAGCGCGGTGTCATTCGGCCGGGATCACGAAACAGGTCGCGCCGCGGACCGTCCCGGGCTGGTTCGCTCCACCGCCGGGAACGCTCGAGCTCGGCGTGGGCCGACAGCCGAATGGCTACACCTGCGGCACGGAGACCTTCATCGGCATCTGCGAGTTCTTGCGCTTGCCCGTCGTCGATCCCGATGACGACGACATTCGTTCGTACAGTAAGCAGCTGAACACGAGTGCCCAGTACGGAACGGATCCGAAGGACATCGTCCACGCGGCGATCAAGTTCATGAAGATTCGCGCACGGACGCGGGTGGACTTCAGCGTCGCCGAGCTCGCGGCGATCACGAACGGCACCCAGGTCTACATCGATGCACTGCTCCGCGGGAAGCCGATCACGAAGCCGCTCGAGATCGCGATCGTCACGTATCAGGCGTACATCGACGAGGATCACGTTCGCAGCTGGTACTACCCGCGCGGTCGCCATCACGCGCTGCGGACGGGCACCGCGCAGCGCCTGAACGTGCGCGATGGCAAGCGCATCTTGTGGGAGAACGATTGGAGCGATGGGCACTGGTCGGCGGTCGTGCGTGTCGTGACGCGGGACGAGCGGCAGATCCTCGCGAACATCGCGCGCAACGTCGACGTGCCGGATGTCCGCGAGGGTGTCGTGATCCTCGGGGATCCGTCGAACGGCGAGGGCCTCAGCTTCGTGCCGATTCCGGAATTCGAGCGGCGCTGGCACGACACCGATCGCTACGACAATCCGAAGTTTCCGAAAACGGCCGTGGTGCTTCACGTGTCGGTGGCGAAGCTCGAGCAGATGCGCCGGCAAGCGCGCAAGCAGGGCGCACCGATGTTCTCGACGACGCGTCGCAACGCGGTGCTCTACGTGCCGTGATTCAGCAGTAACCGTTGATCCACATCATCGCGGCCGCGTCTTGGCTGTACTCGACGATCGTGACCTTCAGCCAGTAGTCGGTGTTGGGCGTCAGCCGGCTGTACTCGTAGCCGAACCGCTGATTCTCGGCGAGTTGGACCCGGCGCAGCTGGACATCGATCGGTGTCACGCCGGTGACGATTTGTGGATCGGCCGTGTAGAGCTCGAAGCGAACATCGATGTCGACGTTCGCGACCACGTTCGGATCTCGACGCTGCGGCCACACCAACCAGATGAACCGGTTCGTGTAGTCGTGTTGTGCAGACATGTAGCCATAGAACGGGACGTACGCGATGTTCTGGTCGCCCTGGTAACGCTGATTCAGGCCGTCCGGGGACGAGACCTCGCGCACGCTGATCGGATCGCCATCGCCGTAGCGCGCCATGTAACGCCGGACACCGCCGGCGATCGCGTCGGCGGTCCGGTCGAGCGAGCTCGGGCTTGTCGAGCGCCCGTCGAGCTCGATCAGGCATGCCGCGGTCTGACCGCAGTAGGTCGGATCGAGCACGGTCAGCGGGCCGCGCATCACGCCGCGAGTCGGGCCGGCCTGTTCGAGTCCGGCGTGGACCGCTTCGGCGAGCTCCTTCGAGGCGCCGCCGTGCCGATCATGGATCCAGACTTCGCCACCACGCACGCTCGGATCGGTGTGGATCGAGATCAATGCGCGTGCACCGGTCGCGCGACTCGCACGCTCGCGGAGTGACAGGTTGATATCGCGGTCGCGAGTCAACCGTGCGGCACCGCCGAGCCGGGCGACCACGCGGCGCGAGACCTCGAGGTTGAGCTCTTTCTCGAGGGCATTCACACCGTGCGGGGACGAGCCTCCGACGGAAACCGTGCCGCCGTGACCGGGATCGATGATGACGTGGGCCATGACATGCATCGATGCAAGATCGTGCGCACGTTCAACTACCGAATTCATGATGATCGCTCTGCCACGCCTGCCCGAGTGGACATGCCCGATCGATCACGTAGGATGCCCGCGATGGTGAAGTTGGTGGTTTGTGTCGTCGTCGCGGGCTGTCAATCGAATCACCCGGCGGCCAAGCCGATCGATGCGCCGTGCACGCCGACGGTGCACACGCTCGCGCGACGCGGACCACCTCAGTTCGAGGCGTTCAAGTGGCTCGGCGGCTCGAGTGACGGCAAACGCGTCGCATACGCGGTCAGTCACCTCGGGCCGGGGAGCGGCGAGCCCGTCGGTGGCGCTCACGTGATGGAGGCCGGCGCTAGTAAGGCCGTGCTCGACAAGAGTTACTTCGCGGTTCACGGCGACGAATCGATGCTTCCGAAAGTCGAAGACGGCATCGTCACCGACCTCGGTGGCGAGATCACTGCAGCCGGCGTCGAGCTCGGTGCGAACCTGCCGCGCTCGCAGGCGTGGTGCACGGCCGGCGGCAAGATCTACAACGACACCGGTGCGATCGAGCTGAAGGTGTCGCGCGCGCCGTGCGTCCAGACTCCCGCGAAGCAAGCGGTGAGCTGGGAGGTTTGTGCCGGCACGCGCTGCACGCGATTCGAATCGACCGCTTGCCTCGATGGCGAGGTCACGCTGCTCGATCTCGCGCGCTCGGGAAACGTCGACTGGGCGGTCGTCGACGTCGCGACCAAGCCGTTCGGCGACGCCGAGTTCCACCTCTATCAGGTGGCCGGCATCAGCGGATCGTGATGCGCGCCGGGTACGAGTGGAAGAACCCGGTGAACTGCTCGTACGGGCCACGATCTGCACGCCGCGGATCCGCGATCGTCGCATTCGACGAATCGACGTTGCGCGCCGGCGTGTGTCCGGGCTTGTGCGACCACTGCGCGTTGATGTCGTCGAGTCGGTACCAGTGGTAGTCGTCGATCGCCGACGAGATCACGAGCGCGATCCAGTGGCCATCCGCGGGCGTCGATTGCCACGCCTCGGAATTCGCGAGCGCTTCGAGGCCATCCGCGATCGCGCCACGCGCGACCGACTGGCCATCGAGCGGTCGCGGCAGCGTGATTCCCGACGCGAGGCCCGGCTGCGCGAACGTGTTCGTGATCTTGTTGTTCGCGTAGTTGTAGCAGTTGTTGCCCCAACAGATTCCGGCGTCGTTGTTCCAGATGTTCGGCTCGTAGCGCGGAACCTCTAGACCACGCGACTTCGTCCGCCGTGCGGATGGTCCCGCGTACGCCGGTGCTTCGAACTGCGACTGGACGTACGAGCGAACCTTCGGCTCGACTGCATCGCGGCCGCTGTCGAGCAGCCAGGCTTCGAGGTTATTGCCGCTATCGCGAAGCGCGACGCTGCTCGGTCCGAGATCCACGATGTTGCTGTGGATGAAGATGTTCGGCTCGAGGTCCATCTCCTGCGACGCCGTGATCGAGAAGCCCTGATAGCCGAGGCCACCTAACATGCCCTCGGGTCGCTCCATCGTCGTGCCGCGCAGCGACGCGAGCTTGTCGCGCAGTGTGCCGATCTGATCGGCGGACAAATTCCAGCTCGGGTTTTCGCGACCCGAGAACACCATCAACATGACCGATACCGCCATGACGTTCTCCTCTCAACCCCACGCCGAGCGCGGATCGCGCCGCCGCGGGCGATTGCCGTAGGTGGCGCCGCCGTACGAGTCTTGGCCGGCGCCGTAACACCAATACACGCTATTTTGATCTTGCTGCCGCGCCGCCACCCAGTCCTTGATCTGCAGCAGCGCTGCCGCCATCGCGCCGCCCTCGATATACATCCGCTCGTTCAGCCACGAGATGCCACGCATGATCCGCTGGTCGAGCAAGTCGAGGTTGCCGCGGATGTCGTCGTGCGAAGCGGCATAGATGATGTCGTCGCGAACCTTGTTCTGGTTGATGAACGCGTTCCACTGCGCGTCGTCGAGACGTGGTCCGAGCGTCGGCAGGAGCGAATCGAAGCCGTTGACGTAGCGATCGTCTACGCCGGCGTCGCGAATCTTCTGGAGCACGCAGGTCAACCGATTGATCTGGTTCTGCGGGAAGCCGGAGCTCGCGAGCGCAGCAACGCAAGCATCGATCGACGCGTTGAGATCGAGATCGAGCCCGCGTGCCTGCAACATCGGGATCCGGTTACCGTGCGCGCGGCCTTCGTACGCGTCTTGGCCTTGGCCGTAGCACCAGTAACCGCTGGCCTGATCGTGCTGACGAGCGACGACCCAGTCCTTGATCTGGAGTAGCGCCTCCGAGAGCGCGCCGCCTTCGATGTACATGCGCTCGTTGAGGAACGAGATGCCCTGCATGATTCGTTGATCGAGCAGGTCCATGTGCGTCCGGATGTCGCCCGGGTTTTGTGCGGCACGCAGCACGTCGTCGCGCACGCGATTCGAGTTGAGGAGTGCGTCGAGCTGGTCGTCCGTCAGTCGGGGACCGAGCGAGCGTAGGAGCGAATCGAAGCCGTTGATGTACCGGTCGTCGACCGACGCATCGCGGATCTTTTGGAGCAGGCAGGTCAGGCGATTGACCTGACGTTGCGGAAAGCCCGCGCTCGCGATCACCGGCAGGCACGCATCGATCGCGGCGTCGAGCGTCGCATCGAGCCCGCGTGAATGCGGCGCACCGTGATCGAGGAACGTTCGGACGCCACGTGCGATCGATGCGCCGAGCCGATCGAGTGCGTGCGGCGCGAGATCTCCGTCGTAACCGAGCTCGACCATGCAGGCCGGCATCGCGTTCCCGAGCGTGTCCGGGTGAAGGACCGCCAGGTCGCGCCGTTCCGGAGCGCACTTGCAACCGAGCTCGCGTGTGACGGATTCGGCAAGCGCACGCGACTGCATCGACGCGCGGGAATGAACGTAGACTTCGCCGTTCCCACGACCTGCATGGCCGTGCAGTGATACGAACGCTCGCGCACCCAACCGGCGCGCAATGTCTGCGCGCTCCTGCAGTGACAGGTTCACGTCGTGTGCACGCGTCAGCACCGCACCACCACCGAGATGCGCAGCAACGCGCTCGGCGAGGCGAAGGTTCAGATCCTTCTCCCATGAGGTACCGGTGCGATCGCCGTACGGCGTCGAGTGCCCGCGCGCATCGTGACCGCCGTGACCAGGATCGATGACGATTTGCATGCAGCCGCGCAAAGCACGAACCGTACCGGTGCGAATGCAGCGTTCTGCTTCACCACTCGCACTTGCAGTCCTCGACTCGATCGGCTACCGGTTCAAGAGAGGCATTTCGGTACACGGGGTGGAATCATGTGTGCGGCCACGGTGGAGGCTTCTGTGGAGCTATTAGGGGCATCACCTCAATTCGAGGCGTTGCGTAGTCGCTTACCGGCGATCTCTCGAGCACAACGCACGACTCTGATCAGCGGTCCGACGGGCGCGGGCAAAGACGTCGTCGCGCGCGTGCTTCACGCAGGCTCGAGTCGTCGCGCGCAGCCGTTCGTCGCAGTGCACTGCGCGGCGCTTCCCGATGCGCTCGTCGAGGCCGAGATGTTCGGTCACGCGCGTGGCGCATTCACGGGCGCGACGCATGCGCGACCGGGTCTCATTCGATCCGCGGCGGGCGGCACCCTGTTTCTCGATGAGGTCGACTCGCTACCTGCAGGTGCGCAGGCGAAGCTGCTGCGATTTCTCGAGAGTGGCGAGTACCGCGCGGTCGGCACCGATCACGTCGAGCATTCCGACGCCTGGGTACTCGCAGCGACGAATCAAAACCTCGAAGACCGCGTCGCGCGCGGCTTGTTTCGTGCCGACCTGATGTACCGGCTCGCCGTGGTGAGCGTTCAAGTACCTGCACTCGCCGAGAGGCCGGACGACATCCTCACACTCGCTCATCACTTCCTCGTGCAGATCACCGGCGGCGCGAAGCAGTTCGACGAAAGCGCACGCGCTGCGCTCCTCGCGTACGCGTGGCCCGGCAACGTACGCGAGCTCCGTCATCGCGTCGAGACCGCGGCGCTCCTCGACGAATCGGACACGATCGATCGTCAGGCACTCGGTCTTCCGCAGGCTTCGTCGCCGCTACCAATGCAGCAAGACCCGCGCGGACTCGAAGTCGATCTGTGGTCGCTGATCACGCGTGACGGGCTGACGCTGTCCGAAGCGATCGCGCGTTGCGAACAGTTGATGATCCGCGCCGCACTTCGCGCCGAAGGTAACAACCGCACGAAGGCGGCGGGTCGGCTCGGTATTCACGTGCGCACGATCTTCAAGAAGCTGCCGTAGTGCCCCGGCGATCCGGGCGTGCCCACTCGACCATGCCCTTTCGGGCAGATCGAGTTGAAGCGCCGAGGCGCAACGCGTGGCACGCGGCGTGCTGCTGTCGAGCGCATGCTCAGCATCACGCCGTGTCAGCGAAAGATCTCCGATCGCTTTCCGGTGGCGTCGTTCGTCGTCAATGTTCCCTCGAACCGGTTGTTCGAGATCGTGTGCGCGACCGAGCCGGAGCTATTGCGGCCCGAGTATCGCGGTCGTCGCTCGACGGCGAACTTCTTCACGTCGCGATCATCGGGCTTGCTTCGCGCGCCGGCCGGTCACGCGACATATCTCGTCCCCGCGGATCAGCTCAAGCGATTCGCCGGCAAGCGCCGCGTCTACTACGTGCTCGCGTCGTACGACAACGCGCGTGGCGACGACGTCCAGACCTCGGCGAAGTATGGTGGCGAGCTCCCCTCGATCCAGTTGTCGGCAGACTTCACCGGCAAGTCACTCGATCGTTCGCGGATCCGAAGCGCGAATCGCGATGGCAAGTATGGCAGCAGTGGTCCAGCGCCGGTCTTGACCTGGGGCGGTGACAAGCTCGCAACACCGCCGCCATCGCCGCCGCCGATCGCGACCGCGGCGGACTACGACGACGGATTTTCGCCGGATCTCTGGACCAGCGCGACCCCACCACCCGTCGCGGCTGCCGCGACGAGTGACGACGACGAGCCCGAGATCGTGTCTGACGACGCGGGCCTCGGCGAAGCCTACGGTCGGCCGACCGCGCGTCCACAGATCGTGACGAGCGCACCACGCGCGAATGCGATCGAAGGCTTCGAGGATCCCGCGGCGCTGCGCCGTGCTGGTGCGAGCTACGGTCGCGTGACGGTCGCTGCACCAATGGTGGAGCCGCCCGGGATCGAGCACGTTCGCGAGGCGGCGTACGGTCGGCGCTTCGGTGGCGACGATGCGACACCGCACGAACCGGCGGGCGCGGAGGACGTGCGCGCTCCAGCAACGACGCCGCGCGCAGAGCCAGCGTGGGCCGGCGAGGATGACGAGCCCGATCTGGTCGCAGCACCGGGCACCGATGGCGAGCCGCTGACGATCAAGCGCAAGTTCGAGATCCTCGCTCCTGCCGCACAAGCCGAGAGCGGTGACGATCGATACTCTGCGGTGCGCGGCAATGACGAAGGCCAAGGCCTGCGCTGGGGCCTCGTGCTGTTCAGTCAGCGCAGCGGGCAGCTCGGTAAGGTCTTGGCTGCGTGCGAGCGTCGCGACCCGGCACAATTTCGCCAGGTGTTCGGCGCCCAGCACGCCGATCGTCTGCTCCAGGTCACGACCGCCACGACGCCTGAAGGTCGGATGCATCACGTCGGTGGAGGCCGGTTGTGGTCTCCCGAATGGCAGGCGACGTTTCGTGCCGCCGGCGCGATCACGCCGTTTCAAGCCGCGCAGAACGAAGTCGCGATCGAAGATGACTTCGACCGCAACCTCGGGTTTGCCGCCGCGCTCGGCCTCATCACGGATCGCGCACTCGCGATCGTATTCGATCGAACGATCGAGCTCGGTCATGCGGGCGCGCGACGTTGGATCCTCACCGCGATCTCGCCGATCGTCGATGACGCGACCCGCACGACGGCACTGACAGCACTCGGTCACGCCGACCTCTCCGCATTCCAGCGTGCCGCCGGGCTCGCGCCGACCGGTCAGCTCGGAAGCCAGACCCACGCGGCGTTGCTCGGTGCACTGCGCGGCCTCGGCGATCGCGCACCGTTCCCGGCGCAGACCACCATCGCGTTGCTCGATCGTCTCGTCACGGCGGCGACCGGACTCGGCTTCGAAGCTCGCGTTCGCGCGTTGCGTACGTCGGCGGCCTTCACCGATGCGGTGCAGCGGATCGTCTAATGGCGGACACCGTCTCCCAGGTTCTCGAGATCACGCGTGGCTTGCGCAAAGCGCATGGCCTGTCCGGGTTAACTCCGGGCGCGCGCGCGGCATTCGTTCGCGATCTCGATCGGCTCGACGCGACGCTGACGAGCAAGCGCTACGACTACGCCGCCGCGGCGGATCCGTACGCACAGGCGCTCGATGTCACCGATCTCGAGCAACGGCTACGCGGATCGTCGCCGCCGCCGCAACAGCCCGCTGCGCCACCCCCGGCAGCGCCTGCGCCGGCGGCGAAGCAGACCGCAGAAATCGGTCAACGGGCCGCGACCGCGCTCGAGGCGATCGACTTTCCCGGGTTTGTCGCATCGCTCCTGACCGGAACGTTCCAAGCGATCGTCGACTCGTCGGCTCAACAGGTTCGTTCGTATGCCGAGCTCGTCGCGAGTCTGACCCAGTCGCTCGAGGATTTCTCGTCGACGAACGTCAACCCGGATCAAGCACGCGAGAAGCTCGCGCAGCAGTATCCGAAAGATCTCGTCCTCACGTTCCCGCCGACCGGAGTCGCCGGTTCGCCGAAGTTGTTGCCTCGGCCCGATGCCGAGAACACATCACCCGATTGGCTGAAGAAGTACGACCTCGAGGGCGAGCAGCTCACGGCCGAGCTCACCGATGGTCCGCTCGTCACCGCCGGCCGCAAGCAGGTCGGCGAGGATCGCCTGCAGACGCTCGCGACGATGGTGCTGATGGGCATCAACCGCGTCGTGGTCAACGATGGTGATGTTCGCGCGAAGCTCCAGTTCCACGCGCAGGCTCAGGACGTCCAGCGTGTCGCGGTCGAGCAGCAAGGGCTCGGCATCGCCGGCCGCACGGTGTCGACGGACGCACAAGCGCAGATGATGGTGTCGACCGTAAAGGTCAACGCTCAAGCCGACGCCGCGATCCGCGCAGACCTGATGGGCGAGGTCCGGATCTCGTTCCGCACGGAGACGTTCCCGCTCGAGCGGTTCGCCGACTCGGCGGCGATCCAATTGATCAATCGCCACGCGCGGTGGCAGGGCGCGACGCCGCAACAGCCCGCAACGCCGACGCAAGAGACGACGCCGGCGCCGGCCACACCTCCGGATCGCGGAGAGACGCCGAAGTGATCACCCTCGAGACGCTACTCGTCGGACTGATCGAGAGCCTGCCCGCCGACGCGGGTGGGCCCGAAGCCGGCGTGCGCGTCGAGATCTCCGAAGTCACGCTCGCGTTGCCGGTCGAGGCGCGCTTCGACGGCCACGGCGGCGTTCGTGCGACGCTCGCGCGAACTCGACTCGCGACCGGCTATGACGCCGAGCTCGGCCGGATCGGGATCCGTTACGAGCGCAAGGAGGCCGCGTGAGCAACGGCCGCTCACCGGTGCGCCCCGTGCCTGTCGACGAGTTCGTCCAGGCGATCGGCTCGCAGCTCGATCGCGCGCAGGACGCGCTCGCGCTGAAAGTCTCCGGCGGTAATCGTCCGCTGACGTGGGCGCTCAAGGATCTCGACATCGAGCTTCGCGTGTTCGTCGAGTTCGACGATCGCGGTCGGATGATGCTGCGCACCGCCGGGCCGAACGAGAAGGAGGCGAGCTCGCTCCACTTCACGTTCACGACGATCACGCGGCCGATGGTCGAGGAGAACAGCTACCAGTACGAGCGCGAGTCCGATCCGCGCAGCCTCGACGACATCCGCACGGCTGCGGACATGGACGGCGATACGCAACGCAAGCTCGATCTGCTCGGCGTGCGCACGGTCGGCCAGTTGAAACAGCTCGACCCGATGGCGGTCCAAGCGGTGATGGGGATCCCGGCGACCAAGCTTCAAGCCGCGCTCGCCGCATCGGCGCGACCGACGGTCACCGGCCAAGAAGTGGTCGCGCGTCCCGACGGCTCGCGACTCCTCCGAATTCGCGGTGCGAATCTCTACTCCGGTGTCGTTCCGGAAGTTCGTCTTGCCGGCCAACCGGTCGAAGTCATCGACGCGCAACCGCACGCGGTGCTCGTTCGTCCACTCGCGATTCACGACGAGGGACAGATCGAGGTGCTCACCGACGGCCAGCGCGCGACCGGTTGGTTCCGGATCGACAAGCCGGTAGCGACATTAGGGATGGTGCCGTGAGGCGGTTCGCGCCCGGGCAGCTCGTCGTCCGCACCGCGCCGGGTACCGAGCTCGAGCGGATCGCGGCGCATCGCGATGTTCGTGCCGGTGCGTCGTCGGCGGCGCTCGGCCTCGACCGCGGCCCGATCGATCGCGTGTTGCGCCGCCACACGACGGCGTTGCAAGCGTCGCGTGCGTACTACTCGCGGCGTGGGCTCGCGCTCGGCCCCGGCTGCGGCAATGCCGAGTTCGACGATCTCGAGCACGAGCTCGGCCTCGCACGCACGTTCCGGGTCTACCTCGATCCGGACGTCGAGTTGCGCGTGCTCGCCGCCGAGCTCCTCGAGTTGTCCGGAATCGAGCACGTCGAGCCCGCGTTCGTGTGCGAGTCGCCGTTCGCAGCTACGGCACCGCGACCGAAGCTCGATCGCGCGCGCAAGCTGATCGGCGCCGACCGCGCGCTCGAGCTCGAGCCCGGTGATAGCGCGTTGATCGTCGCGCTCGTCGACAGTGGTGTCGATGCGGATCACGAAGAGCTCGCGGGTCGGCTGCGCCCGGGCGTGTCATCGGTCGCGCTTCGCGATCCGACCGTCGACGATCTGCACGTGATCTCCGGTGCGCACGCGAAGCTCCAAGATGTCACCGACGATCAAGGCCACGGCACTGCGTGTGCGGGTCTCCTCGCCGCGCTGGGCATCGCGATGGGGAAGGGGCTTGCGGGGGCCGCGCGGCTGCTCCCGATTCGTGCGCTGTGTGGTGCTCTCGCGCCGGGCGCATCGCATCCGACCGCGATCGGCCTCATCCCCGATATCGACTCGGGGTTGAAGACCGCGGTCGATCTGAACGCGCAGGTGTTGAACCTGTCGTTCGGCACGCCGGAGAACGAGCTCGGCGACGACGCGATTCCTCATGTCGAGGCCGTGCGCTACGCGCTCGCGCGCGATTGCGTGCTGATCGCTGCGGCCGGCAACTCGGGCAACGCGATGCGCTTCTTCCCCGCGGCGCTGCCCGGCGTGATCGCGGTCGGTGCCGTCGACGATCTTCGCCGGCCGGCAACGTTCTCGACGCGCGGTGATCACGTGGCGCTCTCGGCGCCGGGCGTCGGCATCGCGAGCGCGACCATCGATGGCTACGGCATCGTGAGCGGCACGTCGTTCGCGGCGCCGCTCGTCACCGGCGCCGTCGCGCTGCTGATGGCACATGCCGCGCGTTACTCGAGAGCGTTGTCACCGGAAGAGGTTCGACGCGTGCTGATGCACTCGGCCCAATCATTCGCCCCCGGCGCCGATGCGACTGGATGTGGCGCAGGAATTTTAGACGTGCCCGCGGCGCTCGCTGCCGTCGAGGCGCTTTGTCACGACGACGAGCAAAGGAGAGCGTATGGCGGATGAATGCAAGATCTACAACGATGTCTACGAGAAACCACCCGAGAAAGACTCCGAGCGTAAGCTTTCGGACCACGACCTCGAGCTGCTGAACGAACGCAACAAGGCGAACGCGAAGCTGTACCGGGCGTCCGTGAAGGTTCTGAAAGACGACTTCGGCATCGTACTTCCGCAAGAGCCGACGCAGTTTCCCGGCACACTCACGGGGAACGAGCTCGCGCGCGCAGTCGCGGTCCTCGGCATCATCCACGCCGACAACTGGCAGGATCCATCGAACGGCAAGACGATCGCGAACAGCGACGACTTCATCGCCGACGATAAGACGGTCATCGATCGCCGGTTTATCGACGCCGTCGTCGATGCCGTGAAGGAGTACACGGCGCAGTCGGCGCTCTACAACAACGTGTTCAAGCTGATGAGCGCCGAGGCTGCCGAGGGTTCGGCGTCGGCTCCCCCGGCCCAGAAGAGCAAATAGGAGGTATCCATGGCATCGGTCATCTATTCGCGGCAATACGCCGAAGTCGTTCGCCGGCTCGCCGAGCAAGGCATCAAGGCTGACGATCCTCAGCTTCGCATCAAGTTCCTGAACGCCTGGCAGATCGTGCTCGGCGGTTCGGTCGCGCAGCGTGCCTCGCAGCTCTCGGTCGACCTGCCGAACCTCGAGGACACGACGCAGGCCGACATCATCGGCGACAACGTGCTCGCGACCTCGGCGCTGTATTTCGCAGCGCAGCTCGAGGACCTCAAGTTCTTCCAGGTCGCCGACAAGGTGACCGAGCAATTCATGTCGGGGATGATCCCGATCTCGCGCTCGCAGGGCAGCGAGGCGATCTATCAATACTATCGCGAGGCGCCCGATCGGTTCACCGAGCACGAGCGTCGCTCGATGTACGCGCGCGCGTTCGGCTTCGCACAGGGTGCGGTCGACGAGCCGATGCCGAATCGCGAGTTCAGCGATCTGTGGGTGCGGTTCTGCTCGTCGGTGAGCATCTACGATCGCGAGGTCGAGGTCACCGGCGTGCGCAAGAGCATCAGCGGCCCCGAGCTGTTCAAGTGCGCACGCGACCTTGCCGTCAACTTGTCGCTCCATGGCTACGGCATCGCGCACTTCGCGGCTGTCGAGCTCCAGGCCACGATCAAGGCGTTGCTGAAGACGCTGTCCTATCCGGACGTGCTCCAAGCGTACGGCGTGATCGACGTGTGGCAGCTCGTCGAGCGCGTCAGCGGTCTGTATCTCGGCGGCGCTGCGAACAGCGTTCGCCAACGCACGATGGCGCAGACCGGTGCGTCGATCATCAAGTGGCTCGCGACCAACTCGCGCCAGTTGTCGGCACCCGCCGGCGTGATCAACCTCGGTCGCGGTCGCAAGCAGCCGGAGACCGATCTCGTCAGCGCGATCGAACGCTGGCTCGCGGTCACCGGCATGGGCGACGACACCGCCGAGAAGTACTCGGAACCGGTGTCGCTCCAGCAGCAGCCGACGATCCCCGATATGGCGCTTCGCGCTGCACCCGACGTCCTCCAAGACGCGCTCAACCTCGCTCAGGGCGCGACCACCGGCGTTCGCCCCAACTAAAGGACCACCATGCGTGCAGCAGATGTAGCGAGACGACGACTTGCGATTGCCGCGCGGCGGCTCGGCACTCGCGATCCGAACGAGCTGTTCGGGAAGTTCATCGATCGCGCGTTCGATCTGCCGCTCGGCGATGCCCGCTACGGCAACAACGCGCTCCTGCCCGGGTCACTGCCACTCGAGCATTCGTTCTCGGAGATCGCGCCGCGGACCTTGCGGTTCGACTTCGAGCCGTTCAGTCATGCGACCACACCGGCGACGCGTCGGCAGGAGTGCAGCCGCGAAGTCCGCAAGGCGGTCAACGCGGTGTTCGGACGGAGTGCGCTGGGCTGGTTCGATGCGCGGTCGGAGCCGTTCCGGGCGAGCACGATCTCCGGCGCGGCGAAGTTCGGTGCGTGGTTCGGCGCGGGCTTCGATCAAGACGGCATGAACGAGGCGAAGGTCTACTACGAGCTCGCGCCGGGACAGTTGACCGAGCTCCCGGCGAACCTTCAACAAGCCGCGAACATCGCGATGAGCATGCTTCCGGGGCTCACGCCGATCTTCACGTCGATCGCCTGCGGTCGGCAGAGCGGTGGCCAGCGCGTGTATCTCTATCATCGCGGCGAGCTGCGCTTGCTCGATCTCGAGCCGTTGATGAACAAGCTCGGCGTCGGTGCGCAACTGCCGTCGGTGTTGTCGGCACTCGGTCTCGTGCTCGGCGGACGGTTCACGCTGCCCGATGGCTCGGTGATCATCGGGCTGCGCGACACCAATCGGGGAATCGAGATGAAGCTCGATATCCTTCTGCCCTACGTCCCGGATCCGCCGCAGCAGATGGACGGGCTCATCCAGATGTTGCTCGACCAACGGCCGGAAGCGGCGCGGTCGTTCAAAAACTGGAAGCAGGCGATGACGCCCGACGGCTATCAGGGCCCCGGCCAGATGAGCGTGGTGTCGACGCGAGTCCGCCCCAACATGGGGAGCCGGTTGACGGTGTACTTCCGGCCCGTCGGCTACAACCACGAGCGAAGCCGCGCACGTCCGGGTGACGCTCTGTTCAGCGCGGTGGGTCCGTGAACAAGCCGGCGGTCGTTCGCGCGCAGACGGTCGAGTTCCTGCGCCGCAACCCGAATTTCGGGAAACTCAGCTCGGCGCAGCAGGCCGAGACGATTCGCGCGATGAGCACGATCGTCGAGACGATGGCTGCGACGGGTCGTGGCGCCGATCCGTACTCGCCACACGCGATCGGACTCGATGCCGCGCCGACCAATGGCATCCAGACCGTGAGCGGCGGCGCGAAGGAGGCGATCGCGGCGCAAGGCGGCGGTCAGGTCGGCAGCGTGATCGGCGCCGGCGTGACGCAAGCGTCGCGGATGGTGAAGGAGATCAACTTTCCGCAGTTCGTCGCCTCGTTGATCGACGGCACGTTCAAAGCAATCGTGACGTCGAGCATCGAGCAGATGAAGGCGTACGCCGAGATGGTGAAATCGGTGTCCGCATCGCTGAACGACTTCAAAGACAAGAACACCACCGACGAGGAAGCGCAGCAGTCGCTGGTCTCTCGCTATCCGCAGCTGATGCAGCTGTCGATCGTCGACGGAGCTCAAAAGGTGATCCCGCGCGACGACGCGTTCGATGCGGACCTGCCCGACTTCGGCGCCGACCTCGGGATGGGCGAGAACGTCACCAGTCTCGACGAAGACACGATCGCCGAGAAGCTGGTGCCTGCGGCCCGCGACGATCTCGCGCGCGGGCGCCAACAGTTGCTCGCGACGACGATCTTGATGGGGATCAACCGGATCATCGTCACCGACGGTCGGATCAACGCGCGGATCCGGTTCACGTTCACCGCGAACGAGACCACGACGACCCATTCGACCGCGCGCGACCTCGCGAGCATGGGCGATACCGTCGCGACGCAAGGTCAGACGACCGAGTCCGGGACGAGCGACCAGAAGGGCGGCTGGTTCAACAACTCGCGCACGACGGGCAGCGACTACCAGTACAACAGCAGCACCCAGACCGTCACGACACCGAACATCCAGGTCACGTCCGAGATGGTGACCGACACCAACGGATCGATCAAAGCCGGCGGTGAAATGTTCGGCGAGGTCTCGATCAACTTCCGCAGCGAGACCTTCCCGCTCGAGAAGATGGTCGACACCGACCAGATGATGCGACTCAACCAGGCTCAGGCCGGGTTTCGCGCCGTGCCGCAACAGCCAGGTGCAGCCGCGACACCGGCCGCCGCCGCCACGCCAACCTCCACCCCGAGTGTGGCCAAGGCATGATCGGCGAGCCGTTCAGCGAGCTGGCGTCGGCGCTCGGGCGCTCGAATGCGTTCCGCGCTCTGCCGAAACGGCAACAGGATCAGATCCACGCGGATCTGGCGAAGGTCACCGACTACATCACGAAGCCTGCGGGCGCGATCGCCGAAGGGCTTGCCGACAAGCAGCCCGATCCGGTCGACGTGCTGAAGATGAATGCGGCGAAAGATCCGGGGTTCGCCTCGGAGCAGTTCAAGGCGACCGCGGTCCATGAAGGCACCGACGCGTTTCGCGACATGGTCGGCGCGGTCGACTTTCCGAAGTTCGTCGCGTCGCTCGTTCAAGGCGTGTTTCGCGCGATCGTCGAGGCGTCGATCCAACAGATGCAGGCGTTCGCCGACTTGCTCGCGGCGACCTCGAAGTCGGTCGATCAGTTCGCCGGCGACAACATCACGGATGCGCAGGCGCGCGACTACGTCGCGAATCGCCACCCGGACTACGTGCGAATCGATACCTCGGGTGATCGTGCTCGCCTGCGGCCGGCCGGCGAAGACACCGATACCTCGGATGTCGGCAAGGACTTCGGGGTGAGCGGCGTCGATCTCAGCGACGACGATTCCGAGCAGCAACTGGTGACGAACGCGAAGCTGCAGATGGCGCGTTCGCGCCAGCAGAGCCTCGCGACCATGGTGCTGATGGGCATCAACCGGATCGTCGTCACCAACGGTCGGATCAACGCGAAGGTCGTGTTCGACATGCGCGCGTCCGACGACGCCAAGCGCCGGCGTAAGGCCGAGATGGCCGACAACGAGAAAGATCACGAGCAGTCGCAGACGGGCTGGTTCACGAACCTGGTCGGTGGCTACGACGTCTCGCACGATCACGAGACCACGGTTCGCAGCTCGGTCGACGAAACCAGCGAGTCGAAGGCAGAGGTCAAAGCGAACCTCACCGGCGACGTCAGCATCAACTTCAAGAGCGAGACCTTTCCGCTCGAGCGCATGGTCGATCTGATCGGCATGCAGAACTTGCAAGAGAAGGCGCAGCCGGCCGCGGCCACGACCCCGGCCCCTGCGACGACGCCGCCGGGAGGCACGCGATGAGCGCTCGTATCGAATCCGTACGCCACTTGGTCCGCGGCCTGCTCGAGAACACCGACTCGTTCGGCGAGCTTCCGGACCAGGAACGCAAGTCGGTCGCCCAGTCGCTCGTCAAGATTCTCGGCTATCTCTCCGACGGTAAGGCGCAGCAACCTGTCGCGTCGGCGCTGGCCGAGAAGGACGACTTCGCCGCGAACAAGGCGCTCCAGCAGAAGCTGACAGACGGCAGCCCGACCGCGGGCCAGGACTTCAAAGCCGGCGCAGCGAACGCACTCGGCCAGACGTTCAAGGACATCGTCGGCGACGTCGACTTCCCGAAGTTCGTGTCGAACCTGATCGACGGCGTGTTCGCCTCGATCGTGAAGTCGACGATCCAGCAGATGGATGCGTTCTCGAAGATGCTGGAGAGCGTCGCGAAGACGGCGGACCAATTCGCGAAAGAGACGATCTCGGAGCAGACGGTTCGCGAGTACTTGAAGAGCTCGTATCCGAATGCGCTCGAGATGGGCACCGGCGACGACGGCGACTCGCAGCTGAAGTTCAAGGACGACCTGTCCGACGACCAGATGCCGAACCTGCAGCAGGACTTCCAACTCAGCGACAAGCCGAACCTCGACGACAAGGAAGGCGAGGCGAAGCTGATCCTCGGCGCCCAGTTGAAGATGGCGCGCCAACGCCAGCAACACCTCGCGACGATGATGCTGATGGGCATCAACCGGATCATCGTCACCGAAGGCGAGATCCGGGCGTCGGTGATGTTCGACACCAAGTCGAAGGATCGGTCGAATCGAAATAGCAGTGCGAGCACGAACGACACCCACACGGACGTCAAGACGAAGTCCGACGGCGGTGGTTGGTTCGACGACAGCAGCTCGTCGGATGTCGAGACTCGCGTGTCGACCGCGTTCGCGAATCAGAACGACACGAGCAGCTCGAGCCTCGACGCGCAGGCAAAGCTGACCGGTAGCGTGCTCGTGAAGTTCCGCAGCGAGACCTTCCCGCTCGAGCGGTTCGCGAGCTCCGAGCAGCTCGGGTTCGTCAACGACAAGGGCGGGCGTGGCTAGCCTCGTCCATCAGCTCGACCGTTGCCAGCACCTACTCGCCGACCACTTGTCGGCCGCGATCCAGGTGTTCGGCTCGGCCGCGCTCGGCGTGATCGATCTGCCCTCGCTGGTTTCGCCGGGGCAGCTCGCGCCGCCACAGGTCCGTGCGGCGAGCACGCTGTACTGGTGCAAGTGCGTCGAGGAAGCTGGGTTGCCGGAGTTTGTCGATGCGCTCGCCGACGCGCTGTGGACGGGCCGGCTCCCGTTGAATGTCGGCGACGCGGGCTCGCGGCTCGCTAGCTATCGGCGCGTCGACGATCGGTTCAGTGCGGACGAGCGGCACGCGATCTACGATCGCTTGTTCGACGGTGCGTTCGACGAACAGTGGCGCGCATTGATCGATGCGCTGTGCGAGCTCGGTGCGATGGCGCAAGACCTCGGGACCGGGCCGCAGACGGCGCGGATCGCGGCGGCCGCACAAGTCGTCGCGCAGGGCCTTTCGGATCGTGCGGTCGGGATCGTCGGATTCGCGGGACGCGAGATCGTCGATCACGTGCGTGCCGCGATCGATCTATTGCACGATCCCGAGCTCGCTCGTGCGCTCGGCGGTGGTGGGATCTGGCAGATCATCCGGTTGCACGCGCCGATCGTGCTCGGCCATCCGATCGATCCGGCCGGTCCGCTCGCGCGCGCCGAGTCCGGCCAGAAGATCATCGAATGGCTCGCGGCACGGTCCGGTGTGATCGATGCGGGGGCTCTACGCGTCGGACGCGGCGATCCGGTGCTGCGTGCGGCGGCGGAGTGGCAGGCCGCGGGGGCCGTTTGACGCCGGAGGTCCATGCAGCGGTCCGCCACGCGGTTCGCGCGATGCTCGTCGAGAGCCCGGCGTATGCGGCGGCAGCGCCCGAGGAGCGCAAGACGATCGCGAACAAACTGGTCAACGTCGGACTGGTTGCTGCGCGGATGCTCGAAGCGGATCGCGCGGCCACGGCGAAGATTTCGCGCGGACTCGACGCGAGCGATCAACTCGGGATGGCGGCGGTCAATCAAGCAGGTCGCACGGTCCAGAACCTCAGGGACAGCGTCGCGTTTCCCGAGTTCGTGCAGTCCCTGATCACGGGAACGTTTCAGGCGATCTTGACCTCGTCGACCGTTCAGCTCGGCTCGTTGGGGGACCTGCTGGATCACGTCTCGGCGAGTGCGAGCGATTTCGAGTCGTCGATTCCCGACGGTGACGTGCGCAGCTGGACGGTCCAGCACTTCCCATTTCTCCGGATCGTGGAGGGCACGGTGCAGATGGCGAGCGCCGATGCGGATCTGCACCAGTACGACGGGCAGCTCAAATCCGTGCTGGCAGCGACCGACTCCGAAGTGAGTGGGATCGATAGCAGCGATATCGAGGGCACGCTGCTGCCGCTCGCGCGACGCAAGATCGGGCGTGATCGCCAAGGCATCCTCGCGACGCTGGTCCAGCTCGGGCTCCAGCGGATCGTCGTCGACGATGGCCGGCTCGAGGCGTCGATGGATCTGCGCGTCGATGCGCAGAGCGGTTCGCAGGAGCAGACGCAGGCAAGCGATACGCTCGGTGTCAACGCAGGCGCATCGGGGAGCTTCGGCGTCGGTCTGTGGAGCGTCGGCGCACAGGCGAGCACGTCGATCGGTCGAGTGCGCAGCGATAACCAGCTCACGCAGGAGCAGATCGCGGCGCGTGCCGGGCTGCGCTCGTCGGTCCAGCTCGCGTTCCGGACCGAGCAAGTGCCGCTCGATCGGATGGCCGACGCGGGCGCGCGCGTGAGGATCTCCGAGAACGCACGCGTGCCGTTCGCCGATGTCAGTCAGAGCACGCTGCCGGCGATGCAGAACCTGACGCAGAACAATGTCACCGCGCCCGCGGCACCGGCGGCGCCCGCGATTCCGCCGATCACCGATCACAACCGACCGGCGACAACCACGCCACCCGCGACGACGCCTCCACGAACGCCACCGCAGACCGGCACGCCACCGCAGACCGGCGGCACGCCTCCGTCGAGCGGCACGCCACCGCAGACCGGCACGCCACCGCAGACGGGCACGCCTCCGTCGAGCGGCACGGCTCCACTCACCGGCACGCCTCCGCAGAGCGGCACGGCTCCGCGTCCGAGCACGCCGCCACCGACCACAACAACACCGACGACTGCGGCGCCACTGCCGACAACTCCACCGCCGACGGCTTCGCCGGCACCCGTGTCGAACACGACGAACAACACCTTCTCGTTCGCGCCCTCCATCACGATTCCCAACCACTGAGGCACCATGGAACTCGACATCCTCCGGCCGCACGCATGGCAGGCGCTCTTGCGCCGTCTCGATGCTGCGATCGAGCGCGACCCACGCCTCGCCGAGGCTCGCGACGTCGTGCTGCGTCCGATCGAGCTTCTTCGCGTGATGGCGGCCGATGCACCCGGCGCGCTCGCCGACGATGTGCTTCGCGCCGACCGACTGCGCGCGATGCTGTTCGCGGCCTGGCCGTACGTCTCGATCGCGGTCGAGGCGCGCGAGGTCGTCACGTCGAAGACGCATGGCGACGCCGGCAAGTTGCTCGCGGCGCTGGCGAAGGACTCGACGTGGCCAGAGCCGCAAGCGTACGAGCCGGGCGTGATCGATCACGCGGGCCTGCTCGTGCTCGCGCTCGCCGCGGCGCGTGTCGCAGATCCGCCATTCGGTCCCATGTTCGTCGCGAGCATCCAAGGCATCGCGCTCGCGGCATCGGCGGCGGAGGTACTCGGGCGGCTCGATCCGCGCCAACCCGATGCACTCGAGGTCGTGCTCCAGACGCTCTACTTGATCGAGAGCGTTCGAACGCTGACTCGGAGCGAGACGCTGCGCCCGTTCGCACTCGATCCGGTGGAGCGTGGGCGTTGGAAGTGTCTCGACGAGTTGCTCACCGGCGAGCTGTTCTCGACGGCGGCGACGCTGTACGGCGGCTGGGATGGTGCGACCTCCGACGAGATCGTTGCCGTTCAGCCGCGCACCGCCGCGCCGGGCAAGACCGTTCAGATCGTGGTCGCGACCAAGGCAGCGCTCACCGGTGGCCAGGTCGTGTTCGCGTCGGCCGATGGGCCGCTGCTACCTGTCCCCGCGAAGCGCGTGTCCGGAGATGATCCGGCGGTGACCGTGACCGTGCCGGCGACCGCCGTGCCGGGCTGGATCGGCTTTTCGCGTCCAGATCGGATCGACGCGTCGAACGCCGCGCGTGATGGGATGCGCAAGCTGCTCGGCGTCGTGCTCGCCAAACCTTGCGTCGACGGGCTAGGTCGCATCGATCCCGAGCTCGCGTTGCCTCATTTCGGCACGCTCGCGACGCCGCGACGCCGCGGTAACAACCGATTCGAGGGCGGCACGCCGACGGTCGACTACTTCGAGGTGACGCCCGCGCGCGTGCGCCCTAGCGCGCCGATCACGGTTCGATGGGAGTGCACCGGCGCGACGAGCGTCGAGCTTCGCGTCGGCGATGACGTCGTCGCCGCGGCGGCGCCACCTGCGGGCTCGCTCGACCTGACGGCACCTACCGACGATGGCGAGGTCACGATCACGCTCGTGCCTGCGGGAGGGACGGCGAGTACGCGCACCGTCGTGGTCGCAACGCCGATCCGGATCCTCGCCCTCGCGGTCGTCCCGGCGACGCTCGTGATCGGTCAGCCGCTCGCGGTCGTCGCGACGCTCGACGCGATCAGCCCGAACGCCCGCGCATGGTTCTCGATCGATGGCACGCGTGTCGAGGGCACGCTCGACGGCGCACGAGCGACTGCGAAGGTCCCGGCGAAGCTCGTACGCGACGGCATGACGATCACGGCGGTCGTCGAAGACGGCTTGCAGGAACGCGACACGCGAACGCTCGGCCCGTTGACCGCACGGTCGCCCGCCAAGGCGGCCATCGTCTTCGTGCGTCCCACGATCGTCACCGCGACCGACGACGCGAACGCGACCTACGAGGACATCGATCAGGTCTCTCTCGTCGATGCAGCCCAGCTACTTGCCAAGGCGGCGCTCGCGGCGAATCTCGACGCGACGATCGACGAGTTGCCGTGGACCGACGACGATCTCGCCGTGCTCGCCGGGCATCCGCAGAGTGACAACGATCCGGCACTCGCGCAGATGCTCGAGGCGTTGGCGCGGCGCGCGCTCGTCACGCCGGGCCGCGAGACCGCGGTGTGGCTCGCGTTGCTTCCCGATACCGATGCGAAGGCAATGCTCCGTGCCGTCGAGCTTCCCGGGCTCGCGCGATCGGCGCCGGCGAACGCAGCACGTCTGGTCGCGATCGCGACACCGCGGGGACTCCCGCGGTTACTGGCCCAGCTCGCGGATGCCGTGAAGCCAGCACCGTTCGCGCAGCGAATGGCGATCCAAGGCGAGCTCGCGGCGCGCTCGATCGCGATCACCGACGTTCGGGTCGACCTGCGCGGCGAGGGCCCCGGCGCACCGGTCGAGACCAAGTTGCAGGCGGTCGCGCTCGACCGTCGTGGCGACGAGCTCGCACGCACTCCGATTCGCGTGTTGTCGCCGAATCGTCCCGCCGCGATTTCGGCGCTCGTCCCGATCTCGCCGGCGGTCGCATCGATCGAGCTTCGCGACGACATCCGGACGTACGAGACGATCCGTCGGATCGGCGGCTCGGTCGTGCTCAGCGACATCAGCGCCCACGGCGGCGAGCTGACCTGGCATTGGGATCACACCGGCAACGCACGTCCGGCGGTCTCGCTCACGCTCGGGCCGCCCGAGCTCGCGACGCCGGTGCTCGCGCTCGACCCGTGCTTCGCGCAAACCGATCTTCCGCTCGGCCGTTATGCGACCGGACCGATCGCGATCTACGCGACCGATGGTTGGAACTCGGCCGAGGCGGCGGTCACGACCCACGAGAACGCGACGCCGGTCGTGGTCCGTAAATTCGGTGCCGGTCGCTTCTTCGCCGACGTGCCGGCCGAATCGTCGATCGAGTGGCGGCTCGACGGTGTTCCGCGTGGGACGGGGCGTACGTTGTCCGTTCCGCAGGGCACGACGGGCACGCTTCAACTCGTCGCGAAGCTCGGCAAGAAGACGCTCGAGGATCGGATCCGACTCGCATGATCGTGATCGATCCAGGACACGGTGGCGATCGCGAAGTCGCGGGCTCGACACCGTTTGGTGTGCGCGGTCGATATCTCGTCGAGAAAGAGCTCGTGCTCGATGTCGCGCTCCGGATCCGTGCGAGGGCGCCGGACACGTTCGTCTTGACCCGCGACCGTGACCACAACCTGTCACGTGCCGACCGGCTCGAGCTCGCGCGCGACGCCGAAGGTTTGATCTCGCTTCACGCCGGCGGCGCGCTTGCGGGTCCCGAGACGTGGATCCGGCCACACAGCACGGCCGACGGCCTCGCGCGTCGCGTTCATTCGGCCCTCGGCGGCGAGTTGCTACATGGCAACCTCGGCATGCTCGCGCACGCTCCGAGCGAGGCGTGTCTCGTCGAGTTGTGTCGATTCGGTGGCGTGGAAGAGGTGGCGCTTCGCGATGATGGCGAGCGCGATCGGGTCGCTACGGCGATCGCACGCGCCGCGCTCGACGCGTTCGATATCTGGCACGAAGTTCCACTCGTCGAGCAATTGACCGGGATGAGTTGTTGGGCGGCTGCGGCGGCGATGATCGTCGGCTGGCGCGATCGCCTGCACATCGATGCGGTCTCGGTCGCGCGCGGGGCAGGGCGCCAGTCCGCGTATCGCGACGGGCTCGAGCCGCGCGACGTCGCGACCTTCGCGCGTGCGTGGGGGCTCGAAGTCGCACGCCTCGCGGAGCTTTCGGTCCGAGAGGTCCGCGCGTTGCTCGCGCATGGTCCGCTCTGGGTCGGCGAGGCATCGCCCGGGTTGCACGTGATCGTCGTCGCCGGGATGTTCGGCGATGGCAGCGTCGACAACACGTTCGTCCGGATCGCGGACCCGTGGCCGATCGGCCGAGGTGAGCGCTACACGCTCAGTTTTCGCGAGTTTCGCGAGAATCTGATCAATGCGGCGATGATCGCCGGTGACACCCAGGTGCTCCACGCGCCGCGCGGCGCTCGCCCGTCGTGATTGCGAATGCAAACAGGGCGCCGATGTCCGCGTTAGAAGAGCACAGGCACGGCAATCTCGATCGCGTTTGTCTGCTTCGTGATGTTCATCGGGCCATGGAGTGCCATGCCGTCGAACCCGCGCGTGTACGCCAGACCCGGATGCATTGACACGTTGCCGATGTGAACGTGCAGGCGCACGCCGATGGACATGATCAGCGTTGCTATCTCGTCGTCCACGACCATCGTCGGATGTGAGAGCCAGCGCTGATATTGGAGATCGGTGCCGAGCGACACGTGAGGACCGATGAAGATGGCGAGGTGGGTCCCGAGTGTGGCGCGCGTCCGGAATGCATCGGTTCCGGCGGGCGTCTTGTCGCCGCGGGCACGAACACTTTGCGAGAGCGACGCTTCCGCTTGCGCCGTGAAACCATTTCTCACGTACGCAATGCCGCCGCCGACGATCGCGGTGGCGTAGTTGACCTCGAAGATCGCCTCGTCAGCAGGGCGTGCGATGATCGATGCGGCATTGGCCTTCGCGGCGCGCGGGTCGGCACGATTCCCACCACCGGATCCCACCGGAATCGTGGCTGCACCGAACAACGCGAACCGCTCATTGGTCCTGGTGTCGACATAGGTCGCACCGATCAGCGGGTTGCCGATCGATGTTCCATCCAGCGCGGCGCCGGGCGCATTGTTACCGACGAAGCCAAGCCTGAGCGTGGGCGCCCATTCGTCGCCGAGACGATAGCTCGCCGATAAGGCGGTCGTCTCCGCAATGTCGACGTTGCCATGTGGATCGCGAAACACCGCCGCGGTGCTATCCGCTTGGACGACGTTGTTCGTGGTGATGGTGTGCAGTTGCCACGGCAACGAAACCTGATCCTCGCTGCCATCGGGGGCCGCCAAGGCGACGTGTGCGCGCAGAAGACAAACCACAACGACATCGAGTTTGATCGACATGGGTCCCCTCACGGCGTCGGAAGCATTTCGAGGATGGAAGAGATCACGACGTCAGGGCGGTCCAACTGGATGAAGTGCCCTGCGCCGTGAACCACGATCTGTTGACCGTTGCTCGCCTCCGCTGCGAGCTCGGCGAGCATGGTTTCCCATAGCTGTTCACGTGCGGGAGACACCGGATGATCGGTCGCGGTGAGGACCCGCACGGGATACGTGCCGAAAGCCCCGGCGGCGTGAATCTCGTCGGCGGCGAGTGAAAACGCGTGGTACTCGTCTCTCGCGCTCGCACCTTGCGTGTCGAGGACGTCTTCTGGGATGCCGCAGTTGTCGAGCTTGGCTTCCTCGCACGCCGCGAGAAAATTGCGGTGGCGTGAGTCGACGAGCACGACGCCTGCGACTTCGTCCGGGTGTGCTTTGGCGAATAGTTCCATGTATGCACCGCCGACGGAGTGTCCGACGAGCACGTAGGGCGGCGTGTAACCCTCACGTGCAAGCAGTGATCTCAACTCCTCGACGATGGTTAGCGCATCGCGGGGCGTCCTCGCGAGACTGCTTGCTCCATAGCCCGGACGCGAGTACGCGAAGATCTTCGAGTGTCGTGCGACCTGGCTGGCGACGTCATCCCAACTCGTCCAGTCGTCACCGAGGCCCGCTTCGAAGACCACCGTGGCTGCGCCGCCGGTACCATCGGTAGCGAGCTCGATGTCCTGTCCGTCGACCGTAACGATCCTCGCCGGGACGTTGCTACCGCAGCCGGCGACGAGTGTGGTGACGAGGAGAGTTGCGCGAACGTGAAGTGTGGTGCTCATGCCTTCACGAATAAGGCGTTCGAGCCACACCGACTTGAATGAAGGGGCTAGGAACTAACGCGCAGCGAGTCAGCGGCGATGCCGAACATCCGGCGGAACGTGCGGCTGAAGTGAGAGGAATCGGAGAAGCCCGCTCCGTGGGCGGCGTTGGTCAACGATGAGCCCGTCGAGAACAGCTCGACGGCGCGCATCAGTCGCAGCCAAAGGAGGTACGTACGAAACGGAAGACCCGTCTGATCGACAAACAGATGTCGCGCTCGTCCGGCAGAGAGGCCGACATGCCGTGCGACATCCTCGAGGCTCACCGGGGTCTCGAGCCGCGCCGCCGCCCAGGCGGACATCTTGCGCACGCGGACTTCAGGACGCTCGTCTCGCTCACTTCCCGGCGCGAGTTGCGCGACGAGAGTACGACCGAGCTCGATAAAAGGTGCGGCCGCGCGGTGACGAGCCTGGAGGGCGATGTCTAGCCGCGCGCGGATCTCGACGAGGTCCAACGCCGTGAGCGAAGCTACGTCTCCCGACTCGAACAGTCGACGGCGCAGCTCGCGACCCGCTTGACCGTCCGGGTCCACGAACAAGTGTGCGACCGCATCGCCGTGTGCTTCGAACGCGTGTTCCACATCGGGCGCGACCGCTGCAGCGACAACCTCCGACGCACGATCGACGTGTCCCTCGAGTGTGAAGGATCCGCGAAGCGCCAGCGTCACCTGAACAGCGTGGTGCGAGTGAAAGGTCGTCTTCGGATATGGTGGGTCGTCGGCTCGCTTGCCGAGCACCCATAGACACGCTCCCTCCCAGAACACCATGCGTCCATACGCCTTGGTTCCCATCGGACTCGAGTCAGCGTATCAGACGACGTATTCGCCCGACGGCGTTGCGCTCCCTGTCGCGCGCGCAATCGATGCGGCGCGAGCGACGGATGCGCAGTCCTTGCGCGCGACGCGCGCGCGTTCGTAGCCCTTTCGTTCAAGAGCTGTTTCGAGCGCGTCGGTAGCTTGAAACCACAACCGCAAACCACACGGAGTCATCGATGGACGGGACCTTCTATCGCAGACCGCTGACGAGTGAAGTCACGGAGTTCTCCTCACCGCTCGGGCGGCAGCTCTTCGCCGAGGCGCTCACATCGGGCGGCCTCGACGGCTACTTCTCTCTCGCCGAGCAGTTTCACACACAAGCCGAGCCGCAATTCTGCGGCCTCGGCACGCTCGTCGTCGCACTCAACGCGTTAGCGATCGATCCAGGGCGACGTTGGCGAGGCATCTGGCGCTGGTTCTCGGAGGACATGCTCGACTGTTGCGCCGCCCTCGAGCAGATCCGACAGCGGGGGCTCGATCTCGACGAGGTCGCTTGCCTCGCGCGCTGTAACAGAGCATCGGTCGAGATGTTCCGCGCGGAGACTAGCGATGCGTCGGCATGGCGAGCATCGCTGCAGCAGTCGGCAAGCGGCGAACGGGTGGTCGTGGCTTCCTACGATCGAGCAGGCCTCGATCAGAGCGGCAGCGGTCATTTCTCGCCGATCGGCGGCTACCACGCGGCTCGCGATCTAGTGCTCGTGCTCGACGTCGCGCGGTTCAAGTATCCGCCGCATTGGGTTCCCGCGGAGCGACTGTGGAACGCGATGCAAGCCGTCGATCCTGTGACCGGACGATCGCGCGGCTGGCTCGCACTGCGTGCGGACGCTGGCGACATGCCGACGCGCTGTGGACGTGCGTCGCACGAACGAGTGTCTCCATAGATCAAGCGTCGACGATCGAACGCCAATCACGAAAGGGATCAAGATGCACGACGTCATCATCATCGGAGGTGGCCCCGCAGGCCTGTCCGCCGCGCTCGCACTCGGTCGCGCCCGCAAGCGCGTGCTGCTGCTCGACGCCGGACCACGGCGCAACGCGGCCGCCGTTCATATGCAGAACTTCGTCACGCGCGACGGCACGCCGCCCGAGGAGTTCCGCCGGATCGCGCGCGGCCAGCTCGCGGCGTACGCGAACGTCGAGATCCGCGATACCGGCGTCATCGCGATCGGCGGCGAGCGCAACGCATTCAGCATCCGGCTGGTTGCCGGCGATGAGGTCCGCGCGCGGCGCATCCTGCTCGCGACCGGCATGGTCGACGAGATGCTCCCGATCCAAGGTTTCCGCGAGCTATGGGGCCACTCGATCTTTCAGTGCCCGTACTGCCATGGTTGGGAGATCCAAGATCAGCGGTGGGGCTTCCTCGTGGACCCGTCGCACACCGACCACGCGGCGCCGTTCGCGATGATGGCGCGTGGATTCACGACGCGTGGACTCACCGTGTTTGGCGAGCTTCCCGACGACGTGACTGCACGGCTTCGTGCCGCCGACATCGCGATCGCCGCGACGCCCGTGCGCCGGCTCGTCGCGCGAGACGGCCAGCTGACCGTCGTCGAGCTCGCGGATGGCACCGCGGTCCCGTGCGAGGCGCTCTTCGTGCAGCCGCCCCAACGGCAAGTCACGGTCGTCGCCTCGCTCGATCTTACTCTCGAGGATGGCTACCTGAAGATCGATCCGGCCACGCGCGAGACGTCGCGGCCGGGCATCTATGCGAGTGGCGATCTGACGACGCGCATGCAGAGCGCGATCATCGCGGCCGCGTCGGGAATGCAGGCGGCCGCGGTACTCAACCTAGAGCTATCGGCGGATTTACGTTCGTAGCCCTTTCGTTCAATTCGCAAAATGGCGGCGTCGCTACGTTCGCTACATGACGAACACCGAGGAGACCGCAATGACCCTTCGTTCCACCGACTCGCTCATGACCGCGGTCGTACAAGACCGCTACGGCTCGGCCGACACGCTCCAGCTGCGCGAGATCGAGCGCCCGCGACCGCGCCCAGATGAGGTGATCGTTCGTGTGCACACGGCCGGCGTCGACTTTGGCGTGTGGCATCTCATGGAAGGCATGCCCTACGCGGTGCGCCTTGGTACGGGACTGCGCCGTCCTCGCAATCCCGTACGCGGGGCCGAGCTCGCCGGCGTCGTTGTTGAAGTTGGCGCGAAGGTGGCATCGTTTGCTCCGGGCGATGAAGTTTTCGGCACTGGTCGGGGCTCGTTTGCCGAGTACGCGCGCGCATCCGAAACGACGCTCGTGCGCAAACCGTCGAACATCGGCTTCGAGGAGGCGGCCGCGGTGCCGGTATCTGCCACTACGGCACTCGTCGGCGTTCGTGCGGCCAAGCTCCGGGCCGGGCAAAAGGTGCTTGTCATCGGCGCGGGCGGAGGCGTCGGCTCGTACGTCGTGCAGCTCGCTCGCAACATCGGAGCCGAGGTGACAGGCGTGTGCAGCACGTCGAAGGTCGAGCACGTCCAGCTCCTCGGCGCTGCGCACGTCATCGACTACACGCGAGACGACATCACGACCGACGGCCGCGTGTATGACGCCATCATCGATCTCGCAGGTCGTCGCAGTGTCGCGACGTTGCGGCGTGTGCTGTCGCCGACGGGTACGCTCGTGATCCTCGGCGGCGAGGGCGGCGGCCGGTGGCTCGGCATGGGGCGACAGATCTGGTCGCAGATCGTTGGCCTCACGACGAAGCAGAAGTTTCGCTCACCACTCGCGCTCGTGAATCAGGGTGACCTGGGTGTGCTCACGGAGATGTTAGCGGCAGGGACGCTTCGTCCAACCATCGATCGACGCTATCCGCTGAGCGAGGTCCCGGCGGCGATTCGAGCGCTGGCTAGCGGTCACTCACGGGGGAAGTCCGTGATCACGATCGGATGACCTATTTGGGCTTCTGCTTGAACAGGAGCTCGCGCAGGCTGCCGGCGATCACCTTGAAGCTGAAGAACCGCACGTAGACCGTCGCACCGATCGCCGCCGCGCACAGCATGACCAAGAACGGCGTGTGCGTGAACAGGTGCCACCACGACGACGCCGAGATGATGTTGTGGAACCGCAACGGTCCCGGGACCGTATCGGTCTGGAAGATGCTGCAGATGATGCCGACCGGCGTCAGCACGAGCGTGAGGAATGCCAACACGTGGTTGAGTAACTCCGCGCGCCGCGCCGCCATCTGCGTGTCGATCTCGATCACTTCTTCTTGGACCTCGGCGAGCAGATCGTCGACGGACATCGCGCTGCGCACGCGCCGATAGAATCGATCGTGGCGCTCTTCGTTCGAGACGTGGCGGAAGTTGTACGTGGCGATGAACTTGAGCAGGCGTAGCCGCATCTCGGCGAAGTTCACGCCATCGATGCCCTTGGACATGTCCGCGCACTCGGTAGCGAGCGCGAGGAGGCACAAGCGCTGGTGCTCGACGAGCAGCCACTTGTAGATGTAGCGATCGCGAACCATGTGCGGTGCGTCGGCGAGGAACTGGGATTTCTCCGCGCCACCTTCGGTGTTGACGACCCAGCTGACACCGAACGCGGAGAACATGCAGAGCTCGCGATTCGAGATCTTCCACTCGCCGGATTCTTCGCCGGACTCGTCGCCCGCGGGCTCGACGAATTGATCGCTGCGATGGACGAGACGAACGCGATGGCGATCATCGGCGTTGAGCTGCTCCTTCGTGAGGATCACGCTGAAGATCGCGGGCGCGGTCGTGCGTGGCGCGCCACGCGGGGCATCGGGGCGAAGGCCGGGCACGAAGCCGGCGAGCCAGCGCCGGAGGATTTCGGGTTTTTCGGGCGGCGGTTTATGGGTCTCGAGCCACTTCGCCATTTGCGGGGACGTCGCGGCAGGCCGCGTGGTGCCGGCACGGACGAGCCCGTAGGCGACATCTTGGAACGCCGCGAGCGTCAGCTCTTTCCCCTTTTCCACGGCGGGAGCGAGGCCGATCACGATGAACGCGTAGTTCGTATCGAGCGTGTAGACGCGCGGCGGATCGGTGATCGCCACGGAAATCGCTTCGCCGTCCGAGTCGACGAGCGTCCACGGATCCTTGGAGCCGAACGCCGCGCGCAAATCGCCGGCAACGTCGTAGGCGCGTAACAGTTCGCCCTTGCGGACGTATTCGTCGAGGTGGGGGAGGAGCGCGACGCCTTTGATTTCGCGCTTTTTCCAAAGGTCGGAGGCAATCAGGCCGGCTTCGCCTTCGGCGTCGAACTCGTACGCGTATGCGAGGAAGAGTGTCGACTTTCGACCGATGTCCACGCCCCATCCTATATCCTCTGGCTGGATGCAGAGGCGCGACGCTAAAAGCTTTCTGGAAGAAGTGCTCTCGCAGGTCCCGGACCTCGACCCGAAAATGAAGCAAGACCTGCTCGGACTGGTCGGCGAAAAGTCGGGCACGAAGCGCGCGGCAAAGCTCGCTGCGGTGTTGGCCGGCGACGAGAGCGGGGAAGACGAGTCGTGAAGGAGCGCCTGACCAAGATCAACATCCAGGCGTTTCGTGGGGTTTGCGAGGGGTACGAGATCAAGCTCGACCAGGGCCAATCGCTGTTGATGTATGGCGAGAACGGCACGGGCAAGAGCTCGTTGGCGGACGCGATCGAGTGGTACTTCACCGGCGATATCGAGTTGCTCGCGAAGGAGGGGCGCGATCACGCGATTCGCCACCTCGGCGCGGCGAAGACGTTGCCCACGCTCGTCACGATCGCGACGAACGGCGAGCTCTCGGGCAGCACCGGTCCGAAGGAGCCGAACGAGGCTGCGATCGAAGCGGCGTCGCGCGAGACGTTCTTGTTGCGCGGGCGCACGATCGCGGACTTCGTCGATAAGTCGAAGGGCGAGAAGTGGAGTGCGCTGCAGAAGCTGCTCGGCCTCGGCGCGATCGACGAGCTCCGCACGGACTTGCAGAAGGCGCGCAGCGAGCTGAAGCGGACGGCCGCGGATGCGACCGCAAAGGTCAAGCAATCGACCGCGGCGATCGTGGCGCAGAAGGTCGATCCGGACAAGATCGGCGACGCGCTCGCGAAGCTGGCGAAGGCGTGCGGATTCGAGCCGCAGAAGACGATCGATGACTACTCGAAGCTGGATTTGCTCTCGCTGATCGATCCGGCGAAGTCGGCGGCGTCGTCGAAGCGCAACGCGATCGCAGCGCTCGCGGCGGAGATCGATGGGTCGAAGATCGCGGTCGATACGGCGGCGTTCGAGGCGTGGAACGAGACGCTCGCGGCATCGTCCGGCGATCCGACGCACGTCGACATGATCGGTGCGGCGGCGCGCTACGTGCTGGCGCATCCCGAGCTGACGCAATGCCCGGTGTGTGACAAGAAGATCGCCGGCGATGCGCTGAAGACGAAGATCACGGAAACGCTCGCCGAGATCCAGGAACAGTCGGCGCGGTTCTCGGCGGCGGAGACGGCCGCGCGCAACGCGCTGGATTCGATCACGCAGCTCCAGCAGGAACGCACGCGCTGGCGTACCAAGGCGAAAGAAGTCGGCGTCGATCTGGCCGCGGTCACCGACGGTGCGAAGGCCGTGAAGAGCGCGATCAACGACCGCAAGAAGATCGATGTCAAAGCCGTGATGACGTACACGGGCACGCTCGCGACATGGGATTCGAACGCGCGCGGCAAGCTCGTCGATCAGCCGGCGGAGGCGGAAGCGCCGTCGACGCGCAATCAGGCGATCGCGTTCGGGCAATTGCTCGTCGCGGCGAAGCCCTGGTACGACGCCGTCGAGGCGGAGAAGCACGCGAAAGCCGCATACGATCGCGCGGACACGGTGTTCGAGCTGTGTCAGGCCGAGCAGAAGAAGTACGTGCAGAGCGTGCTCGAGCAAATCTCGGCCGAGGTCGCGCGGTTGTTCGAGCGGCTACATCCGGACACCGGCAAGATCGGTAGCGTCGCCGTCGAGACCTGGGGTGACAAGGGCATCGAGCTCGCGGTCGATTTCTATGGCCAGCGCCAGCGCCCGTTGCACGGCGTGCTCAGCGAGTCGTACATGAACTCGGTCGCGATCGTGCTGTTCCTCGCGATGGCGCGCACGTTCAACGAGCGGCTCGAGTTCCTCGTGCTCGACGACGTGGTGAACAGCTTCGACGTCACGCATCGCGGTCTCCTCGGAGAGCTCTTGATCGAGGAGTTCCAAGACTGGCAGCTCGTGGTGCTCACGCACGATCGCTACTTCTTCGAGCAGGTGCGCCGGCGCGTGAAGGGCTGGTCGGCGTATCAAGTGCTCGGCTGGGCGTACGGCAAAGGCCCGAGCTTCCGCGAGCAGCGTGGCGCCACGGACATCGACGTCGCGTTCGAGCTGCTGGAAGCGGGCTCGATCGGCGATGCGGCGCGGCGTGGTCGGCGCGGTCTCGAGGGCGTGCTGAAAGAATTGTGCGAGGGGCTCGAGGTGCCGCTGCCGTATCGGCGTGGCAACGACAACGAATTCCGCGAGACCGGTCAGCTGCTGAGCGGCTTGCGGCGCCTCCTGAAAGAGGACTCGCGTGGCAAGGCGTTCCTCGCGTCGATCGACAACATGTTGCGTTCGCTCGAGGCGGATGCGCAGTCCGTGCTGAACGCGGAAGCGCACGCGAGTGACTCGGGTGCGTCGGCCGGCGAAGTGAAGAGCACGCTCGATCGGGTGAAGAAGTTCGATGCGCTGTGGACGTGCAAGGAGTGCAACTCGCGCATCTGGAAAGAGGCGGGCGTGCGCTGCAAATGTGGTGCGTCGCCGTTCCCGCCGAACGTCGCCGCGAAAACCTAATCGCCGAGCAGGCGGTGGAGCGTTTCCTGATCTTCGGCGGCCATGTCGTCCCAGACGATCTGGCCTCGATCGGCGCCGCGCTTCACGAGTAACGCTTGGACCTCGGCGAACGATGCGCGTTGCAGCACCGACTGGCCTCGTGCGTCGACGGAGGTCACGGGCACGCCGTGATCGAGCAGCCAGGTCACGGCCTTGATCGCGCGCCGATCGTACGCGCTCGCTGCCTCGATCAATGGTGAGGTCGAGGCGGGGATTGCAGGTTGGATCGGCACGCCGTGTTTCGCGAGCATCTCGATCACCGCGATCGCACCGGAGGCCGCGGCAACGCACATCGCATCTTCACGCTCGGTCGACGCTCCGCAACTCGCGCGACCGTCCGGCGTCCGGACGATGTTTTCCACGATCGCCACGGCGCCGGCCACGATCGCTTGATACAGCAGATCGTCGGGCAGCTTCGCGCCGTGATCGATCAAGAAGTCGAGCATCACGGGCTCGTTGCTCCGGATCGCATCGCGGATCGAAATCGTGAACGCCTGCGTGATTTCCGGTGCGCGCTCGACTACCTGGCGAAGCAGGTCGACGTTGCCGGCTCGCGCGAGCGTGCTCGCGATCGACGCGTAGTCGCTTGCCACGATCTTCGCGCCGCGCTCGAACAGGAGTGCCGCGACATCGCTCTGCTCGCACACCAATGCGAACACGGATCGTGTGGAGCTCGTGACACCGTCGACGGGCGCACCCGCCTCGAGCAGCACCTCGGCCGTCTCCTCGTTCGCAGCGGCAGCGAGCGTGTTCGCATCGGGCTTCGCACCGGCGGCGAGCACCATTCGTACGGACGCGGGATCGCCGGCGATCGACGCGAGGAGGAGCGCGTCGTTTTGGGTGATGTCGATGCCAGCATCGCGCAGCTCCGCCAACGCCGTGTCATCGCCGTGCTTCGCAGCGACATAGACTTCCCACTTGCGATGGCGCGGAGGTAAGCCCTCGCTCGATTCGAGACCGCCGTAGCCGATGACGTCGCGCGAGACCCCGTCGAGATGAAACTCGGTCTTGATGCCGCCGCCGTCGGCGAAATTGCTCAACCGGTCGAGTGCGATTTGCGTCGCCTCGTACATGCTCGCGGGCGCGCTTCCATCGAAGTCGACGCATACGGAGTTGTGATCGATCATCAAGTCGTGGACGCTGAACAACACGTCGTCGAGATCCTCGACGAAGGCATCGAGGCCGGCCTCGAGGCAGTGCAGGTCGGCGAACGTGAAGCAGCCCTTGAATTTCTGCGAGTAGCTCATGGCTTTAGCGCTTTGACGGTCGCGCGATCGACGCCGAGAGCGTCCATCGCCTGATGGATCTGTTCGAGCGGTCCACGCATGACGGCGATCATTCGATCCTGACGGAGCTCGCGCGTCGCGAGATTTTTCACCGTTTCGAGATCGAGCGTGCGGAGAGCTTCGAGATCCTTGTCGGGTTGATCGAGTTGCATATGATCGATCACGACTCCTTCGAGCTGCGCTGCGCGGTTCGATGCACCGACGGGGTCGGCGAGTGCGCGCGCGAGCACGTGCTTTCGAGCGCGAGCGAAATCCGCCGCCATGTCTGGATAGCCGGCACGGATGCGACCGATCTCGTCGGCAAGTGCGTGAGCAGCCGCTGTCGAATACGCCGGCTCGACGTCGCCGCTGATCAACACACCGGTCGTGGTGATATGCGCCGAGATCCCGTAGCTCACGCCGAGACTCTCGCGGATCACACGCAGTCGGTCGTTCAGGATCTCGCTCAACACGTCACGCGCTGCTTTCTCCGAGCGTGGGGACTCGGTAGCCGACGCGAATCCGATCGCGATCTCGACCGTGTCCGCATCCTCGACGGGAATCTCGACGTTCCCGATGCGCGGCGGCGGCTTGGCGTATTTCCAGCCTTTAACCGCGGTCGGCCCATGCCACATGCCAAACAACGAAGCGATTTCGGAGCGCATCGCTGCGACATCGAACTTGCCACTCACGATCAAAACGGAAGCGGACGGCAGATAGGTCTGGCGGCGATAGCGTTCGAGCTCGTCTGTGTGAAACAGCTCGACGTGTTTCGCGCCCTCATCGTCGGGCTTACCGTCGAGACGTAGCGATGCGATCGCGAGGGCCGACGGCATCGTTGCCGGTGTCTTCGCGGTTTTGGGTGCAGCGGCAGGCAACTTCACACGATCGAGCTCGGGCGGATACACGCCCTGAACGACCGTCCACGCCAGATTCCATACGTGCCAATCACCGAACAGGGCGAGGCCCGTGATCGCAAACGTCGTGTGGTCGGTATCGGTGCGTGCGGTGACGGCGGAACCGATCGTCCCGTACCACTGGATGCGTTTGTTGGCTTCCGCATCACCTGGACTCCCACGTAGAAACAGACCTGCTTCCCATGCGAGGGTGTCGTCGGTCCGAGGCGTCGTTCCGATCACGAGCCGCGCGTCGAGTCCGAGCGCATTCGGATCGGGAGCGAGCCAAACGCGCAGCCCGTTTTCGAGCTGGTACTCGTCGACTTCGTGCTTTGTCGGACGTGAGGTGGGCAACGTCGCATCGCTCGTCTGCGTTCGCGTGATCGTCAGGTCGTGGAGCGTAGTCGCAACCTCGGTGACGTGATGCCCGGCATGCTCCTCTGGAATCAGCGTCACGACGCGCGCCTTCGAAGCATCGAGCAAGCTCGTGACGTCGTCTTCTCTCAGCGCGTCGATCTCTTTCAGCTCGCGAAATCGACTTAGCGACTGGGCGCGCACCATCAGGTCCGCGATCTGGAAGGCCGCTGATTGTTGGTCGTCGAAGCGTTCGATAAACTGCTGCCGTTCGTGTTGCCTGTATGTCTCGAAGTTCGGGACCCTCGGCCTGGAGAATCGTTCCTTCATCGCGGCCACGAGCCCGGGCAATTGGGCAACGTCGTCGACTTCTGCGAACGCGACCAACACGCGCGCACGCTCTTCACCCATCGCGACCATCGTGACGAAGGGCACCCGCGCGGCCGGGAGTTTCCACTCGACGTGTTGCGCGAGCTGGACCGCTGCATCACCTCCGCTTCCCTCGCGGGGCACGTCGAAGATCATCATCGCCGTCGGCCGCTCTAGTCCGTGGACAGTCAGGCTTGGCGTCGGCGGTCCACGAGGAGGCGTCGGTGCCCGCGGTCCCTCGGTACGTCCAGGTATCTTGTCGAACCGCGCGACGATACGGTCCATCAGTTTGTCGTCGACATGGCCGGTAACCACGAGCGTCGCCGACGACGGACCGTAGTGCTGCTCGAGGAACGCACAGGCATCTTCTTTACGAAACGACGAGCCGCCAGGGTTATGCGCGTATGGATGGTTCGACCCCCAAATTGCGGCCATGATGACGTCGCTGCTCCACGGCGACGCGCGTTGCTTCATCTCTTCAACGACGACATCGCGTTCGCGCGCCAGCGAGGCCTCGTCGAGGCTCTGGCATCCGAGCTCGAAACGCTGGGCGGCGATCTCGAGCTCGTGCTCGACATCGGCGTCGAGCGCGATCGTGTAGAAGTACGTCCGATCGAGCTCGGTCATCGCGTTGCCGTCGAGGGATACGTCGTCTCTCGTGCCGCGTAGCGGTGCCTCCCACAACACGTGCTCGACGTAATGTGCGAGCCCCGATTGCCCCGCCGGATCGTCCGCACCGCCGACGTTGTAGCGAACAGTCACCGTCACCAGGTTTGTGCGGTCGTCCGGGGATACGGCAACACGCAGTCCGTTCGCTAAATGACGGACGAACGTCTTTTCCTGATACGTGACCTTACGGGGCCCCGACTCGAGCCCGGCGAAGTTCACGCTCGAGCTGCACGCACAGATCGCTATCGCCGCCACCAACAAACGCCGCATGGTCCGAACATATCGCGCCAAGATTGCCCAAGTCACGGTCGCGGCCGCCGGCTAGAATGGAGCGTGCCGATTCGCTTTCGCACGATCGAAACTGCGAGGCCCGATCTGCGCGCGGCCCGGTCGGTGATCGAACGGCCGGTCTCGACGATGAAAGAGACCTACCTCATCACGCGCGTCGAGGCCGGGCGATCCGAGTTCTGGACGAACGGCAAGACCTGGAAGGTCGGCCCGGGCGCGATCGTGTTGAACCAGCCGGGCAACGTGCGGCGCGAGATTTCGCAGGACGGTCCACTCACGATCCAATCGCTGAACGTGCCGGCACATCTGGTCGCGGGAATGCGCATGCAAGCCGTGCTCGAAGCGGGCGATCCGCGCGGCGCCGTGTTTCATCGCCTTCACGATGCGATCGCCGAGCACGCCGATCGGCTGACGTTGGACGTCCGGTTGACCGAGGCGCTCGGTGCGATGGCCGGGTTGCCGGATGTTCGCGATGGCTATTCGCGCGCCGTGCGGCGTGCTCTCGAGCTGGTGCACGAGCGGGTCAGCGAGGTCGTGACGCTCGAGGAGCTCGCGACTCATGCGGGCCTCGACAAGTTTCACCTCTGCCGGGCGTTTCGCGCGCAGATCGGAATGCCGCCGCACGCGTACATCACGCACCTCCGGATCCTGCGGGCGAAGGCGCTGCTCGGCGCGGGCGTGCGGCCGAAAGACATCGCGCCGCGCGTCGGGCTCTACGATCAGAGTCAGCTCAATCGGCACTTTCGGCGCATCGTCGGCACCACGCCGGGCGAGTACGCGCGCGCGGCGCATTCGCCGTGGATTCAAGTCCCGGCGTAGATCTCGCCAACTCCGCCCAAGGCTGAATCGCACGTGGCGCGTAAACGAGGATCATGCGGATCTTCATCACGGGTGCGAATGGGTTTGTCGGTTCGGCGATCGTTCGAGAGTTGATCGGGGCAGGGCACGCGGTGCTCGGGCTCGCGCGATCGGATGCGGCGGCTGCCTCGGTCGCGGCCCTCGGCGCGGAGGTCCATCGCGGCGAGCTTGCCGACGACGAAAGCCTGCGTCGCGGCGCCGCGAGTGCGGATTGCGTGATTCACACGGCGTTTCATCACGACCGTGCGAATCCGGGCAGCGGACGCGCGAACTTTCAGGCGTCCTGCGACCTCGATGCGCGTGCGGTGCGGGCGATGGGCGACGCGCTCGTGGGTTCGAACAAGCATCTCGTCGTGACCTCGGGAACGCCGAGCCCGACCGGTCGCGCCGCTCTCGAAACCGATCCGCCACCGACGATGATCCCGCGGATCTCCGAGCAAACCGCGCACGCGTTCGTCGATCGCGGTGTGCGAGTCACGGCGGTACGGCTGCCTCGGTGCGTGCACGTCGCAGGTGGGCCCTACGGCTTCACGACGGTGATGATGGACATCGCCGCGAGAACAGGCGTTTCGGCCTACGTCGGTGATGGTGCATCGAGGTGGTGTGCCGTGCATCGTGACGATGCCGCGAGGCTGTATCGAATCGTCGTCGAGAAACCTGCCACCGGCACGCTTCACGCGATCGGCGAACAAGGGGTTCCGCAGCGCGCGATCGCCGAAGCGATCGGCAAGCGGTTGAACCTGCCGGTCATTTCGCTCGCCCCGGACAAGGTCGCCGATCACTTCGGGACGTTCGCGATGTTCGCGCAGCTCGATTCGCTCGCATCGAGTGAAGTCACGCAGAAGGCACTCGGGTGGTCGCCCTCGGGTCCCGGCCTGATCGAGGACATCGTTACAGATCGGGCCACGGCACATTAGACGCGTGAATGTGGAGGATCTTCCACGCGCCGTCGCGACGCACCAACACCACGCTCCGGCGAGCCGTGCGCTCGGCATTGTGCAGCTCGAACGTCGCGAGCGCCGCATCGGGCCCGAGCACGGTGACGCGTAGATCGATCGGATCCAGGTGCTGGTACGGCGGTCCACTCGTCGCGCCCGCGCGAATGCCATCGAACACGAGCTGCCACTTCGCGCGCACGGCATCGCGACCGCAGAACGCATTCGGTGTCTTCGCCGTCGGGTGGAACACGCACGCATCGTCGGTGAACGACGCGATGAACGGCTCCCACTCGAGATTCTCGAAGTGATGCAGGAACGTTCGCACCTGAGCTTCGATCTCGTTCGAAGCCGGCATCACCGGCGCCACCGGCTTCGCACTCGCACACGCGACCAGGACCAACCACGCGAATCGCATCCGCGCACGATATGCTCGCGTCATGCGCCGGGCAACTCGAGCGGATGTCGATGCGGTGCGCTCGCTCGTGCGTGCCGCATATGCGCCATGGGTCCCGGTGATCGGCCGCGAGCCTCGTCCCATGACGGCCGATTATGCGCGCGCGATCGACGAGCATGTTGTCGAGATCCTCGACGACATCGCGGTGCTCGAGATGGTCGCCGAGCCCGATTGCCTACTGATCGTCAACATCGCCGTCGCGCCCGACCATCAGGGACGCGGGCTCGGCACGCAGTTGCTCGCCCGCGCGGAGGCATTCGCACGCGATGCGCAATTGCCCGCGATCCGGCTCTACACGAACGCGGCGATGACCTCGAACATCGCGCTGTACGCCCGCCATGGCTACGTGGAAACCCATCGCGAACGGATCGCGGTTGGCGAGATCGTGCACATGCGTTTGACACTTCGCGATTGAATGGCGCGCTGGCTGCAATACGCACGTGCATGGCCTCAGGCGCGTTGCTTTTTCGCGAACCGGTCGCGAATCGTGGCGTGGACTCGCGCAAACGCTTCGCGATTCCGATCGCAGCCCTGCTCGCGATCGCGGCCCTGACGAGCCTGGTCGATTCCTCGATCTACGCGCACGAGACCCACGCGTGGGCCGCCCAGGGGCGTGCGCAGGACTGGGTGAATCTGTTCCTCGTCGTTCCCGCGCTCCTCGTCGTCGCCCAGCTCGCGAGTCGGGGGTCGGACCGTGCGCTCTACGTGTTGGCGGGTGCATACGCCTATGTCGCGTACTCGTACGTCGTCTACGCGATGGCGGTTCACTTCAACGCGCTATTCCTGGTGTATTGCGCGCTCGTCGGCTTACCCGCGTTCGCGTTGATCGAGCTCGTGCCGAAGCTGCCGGCCGCGACATCGGATCGGTCCGCGGCCCGCGCGTTGATCGCGGTCGCGATCGTGTTCGCGTTGCTGTGGCTCGGACAGATCGTTCCGGCACTAGTGACGGGGAGCACGCCGGGGGCGATCGTCGATGCCGGCTTGGCGACCAATCCGGTCTACGTCCTCGATCTCGCGCTCGTATTACCGGCGATGGTGATCGTCGGGATGCGGGCCTATCGCGGGGACGCACGCTACGCGTCGATCGTGTGGGCGATGCTCGCGTTTGCATCGTTCATGCTCGCGGCGATCATCGGGATCATCGTGGATTCGACGTAAGATACGTGTGTGGATGAAGACGCGGCGAGGGCAGCGCACCGTGAGGCGGGCGCGTTGATCGATGAACGGAAGTTTCGCGACGCGATCGAACCTGCCGGACGTGTTTGCCAACTGTGTCCCGACTGGGCTGCCGGCTGGTTCAACTACGCGATCGCGCTCAAGCACGGACATCGCTGGGCCGACTGTCTCGCCGCGTGCGATCGAGCGATCGAGCTCGACCCTTCGGATGCCGGCGGCATGCATTGGAATGCCGGCATTTCGGCGACCGCGCTCGGCGATTGGAAGCGCGCGCGCGCCGCATGGACCGCGTATGGCGTGACGCTTCCCGACGGCGATGGCCCGATCGAAATGAAGCTCGGAACGACCGCACTACGCGTCTCTCTCGACGCCGAGCCGGAAGTCGTCTGGGGCACACGCCTCGATCCATGCCGGATCCGGATCGTGACGGTCCCGCTGCCCGAATCGAAGCGTTGCTACGGCGACCTCGTGCTTCACGACGGCGAATCCCGCGGCAAGCGAATGCTCGGCGAGCAGGAAGTACCGGTGTTCGACGAGCTGGTCGTCCTCGAAAAGTCGGCCTACGGGACGTGGTCCGTCGAGGCCACGTGCGCTTCTGCCGACGAGCGCGATGCCCTGATCGCGTTGTTCGACGATGTCGACGGCGCGATCGAAGATTGGACCGAGAGCATCGTGATGCTGTGCAGCGCGTGCAGCCTCGGCACCCCGCACGAGCACCACGAACGCGATACGAGCTGGAAGCCCGAGCGCACGATCGGCCTCGCGCTTCGCGACGAACGCGATCTGAAGCGACTGCGTCGTGCCGGCTTGTTCTGGCGCAAGGGCATTCGCAACGTCGCGCGCGTCCTTTAGATCTGATCGATCGTATCGCGTGGCCGGAGCGGCAACCGGCTCGAGATCCGCGAGTGCAACTTGCGCGGCCGCGCCGGCTGCCACTGCGATCGGTTTTCCGGATCGTGCGCACGCAACGTCTTCACCGCGAGCTCCATGAAGTCCCGCTCCGTCACGATCCCGACGAGGAAGCCCGTCGGATCCACGACCGGCAGACAGCCATACTTGTGATCGAGCAACGTGCGGCCCGCCACCGACGCGAGCGTATCCTCGGTCACGGTCCAGACATCACGTGTCATGACTTGCGCGATCAGGACCTCGTCCTCGCGGGCGCGGCGCTCGTCGGGCGTCAGTCCGCACAGCGTGCTGATTTCGGCGCGCAACAGATCGCGATGCGTAACGAGCCCGACCAACATGCCTCGCTCGTCGACGACGGGTAAGTGCCGTAGATGCTTGGCCCTCATAACATCTTCAGCGAGCGGCAGCGTTTGCTCCGCGAAGAACGTGATCACGGGCGACGACATGATGTGTTTGACGAGGACCTTCGACACGGCACTCGAACGTTTTGCAACCCGTGTTCCTGTGCGCGAGCGCTCAGTTGCTCAGATCCGCACGGACGACGAGCTCCTCGGTCGACGACGACAGCACGGCACCACGCCACTTCGCGAGCAACGCCTTCGCACGGTCGGGGCCGAGTCGCTTGGCCAACACGGTATCGATCGACGGCACCTTCGCGAACGCATCCTTGGTCGGCGCCAGCCACAACGAGATGTGACGGCCACTTCCATACGCCGAATAGAACGCGATCTTCACGAGCGGATACTTCGCCGCGACGAGCTCGGTGCGGATCGCTTTCCACGCATCTTCGTAATCATCACCTGCGAGCTTCACGTCGTCGAACGTGATCGTGCCGACCCCTGAAAGCTCACCCGGCAGATCGAGCTCGGGCTCGCGCACCCAGATCTCGTTGTGATGCGGCGGAACGAGCGCATCGTCCGAGCGATCGTTGTAAGCGGCCTGCGCTTTCGGATCGAGCTTCGCCGTGGACTTCGCGTCCAGCTCCGCCCAGTCCGTGAACGCACGCAACGTGTAGAACGCCGCGCCGCCGATCTGCAAAAACGTTCCGCCCCACGGATCTGCGACGTGATGATCGCGCGTCCACGCGACCCAGTCTTTGCGCGCGGTCTCGTACTGCGTGACCTTCGCCGGATCGAGGTGATCGATATGAACCTTGCGACGGGGCGGTTCCGCCGATGCGACACGTGCGACCACCAACAGAACGAGCCAACGCATGCGATGTCATATCGCGCACCTAGGCGATTGCCACGATTGTTTGTCAGCTTTCCCAGCCGGGCGGGTATCTACACGCGACATGGGAACGATCGCGAGCACGGACCAAGACCTCGTCGAAGCCAGCCGGCGCGGCGAGCTCGATGCGTTCGGCCAGCTCGTCGCTCGCTACCAGGATGTGGTGTGCGCTGTCTCGTATAGCTCGACCGGTGATCGCGCGTTGAGCGAGGACGTGGCGCAAGAAACATTCGTGGCAGCGTGGCAGAAGCTCGATCGCGTGCACGCGGGAAAACTGCGGCCGTGGTTGATCTCGATCGCCAGGAATCTCGGCCGCAAGGCCCGGCGGCGCACGCGTCGCGAACAACCGATCGAAGCGGACGAGCAGATCGCGGCGGGCACGAACCCGTTCGACGATCTCGCACGTGCGGACTCCGAGCGGATCGTTCGCGATGCGCTCTCGCGCCTGCCCGACAAGTATCGCGAGGTGTTGGTGTTGTTTTACCGCGAGAATCAGTCGGTCCGAGACGTCGCGCAGACGCTCGGCATCGGCGACGACGCGGTGATGCAACGACTCTCGCGCGGTCGGCGTTATCTCGCGGATGGAGTGACGGAGCTCGTCGAGAAATCGCTACGTGGGGATGCGCGCCCACGCCGTGATCTCGTCGCTGCCGTCCTCGCGACGATCGCCGCCATCGTGATTCCGACCCGTGTCGAAGCCTCTCCCGTGAAGAAAGGATCGACCATGTTGAAAGCTGCCATTGCTGCCTCGGTGATCGTTGCCGCCGGCACCACCGTCTATCTCGTTCGCTCGAAGTCGTCCGCGCCGACCGTGGCCACGACGAAGCCCTCACCGACGATTCACTATGGAACCGGTGCGGCTCGCCGTCCGGCTCTCGGACCTACGTCGCCGATCCACGTGACACCGGCTCGCTCGGCATCTGTCGACGATCTGGCGATGCTCCCGGCGGATGCCGAAGTCGTCGTCGGGATCGACATGGCGCGCATTCGCAACAGCCCGCTGTGGGCGATCGCCGCCGCACCCGCGCTCTCTCACATGGGCGACATGAAGGAATTCCAGACCGAGTGCGGCTTCGACCCGATCTCGTCGCTGAGCTCGGTCACCGTCGGGCTCAAAGGCACCGGCGACCATCACGATCTCAACGGATCGATCATCTTGCACGGCTTCTCGAAGACCAAGCTGTTCCCGTGCGTGAAGAAACTCCATCACCCGCACGGTGATGACGGCCCCGAGATCACCGTCGACGAATCCGGCGACGTGCTGTTCATCGAAGGCAACGCCAACCACATGGCGATGACATTCATCGACGACACGACTGCGCTGATGGTGTTCGGCCCCGACGCGACGAAGGATGGCATCGCGAAGATCGCCGCCCGTCGCAACGAAAAGGGCGCGCAGGGTTATTCCGAGATGATCGGCGAGATCAACACCGATGACGCGATCTGGTTCGCGGTCAACGACTCGTCGCCCGTGCTGAATCAGATCAACGATCACCTTGCCGAGCAGACCGCGATTCGTCTCCACGGCGTGTACGCCTCGATCGACTTTGCTGATGGCTTCGTTCTCAACGCCGGCGCGCGCACGGGTTCACCGGAGCTCGTCGCGAAGGCCGTCGACGAAATCCAGAAGAAGCTCGGCGAGCATTCCGACCTGACGACGCACTTCCAGCAACTCGACATCAACGCCGACGGTGGCGACGTGATCGTCAGCGTCGCGATGGACACGAGCCAGATGATGGCGGTCGCGAGCAATCACTCGGGCCTGAAGATCGAGTAATGGACTCGGTGACCAGAAACTGACCCACCCGCCGCCGCCGATCGGCGGCATTTCGCGTGTGTAGCGTGGCACCGGCGCTGCAATGCCGCGCGCTATGCGCACTCCCATCATCGCGCTCGCGATCGCCGCGTTCGCGATCGGCACGACCGAGTTCGTGATCATCGGCCTCTTGCCCGACGTCGCGACCGACCTCGAGGTATCGCTTGCGAGTGCGGGCTTCCTCGTGACGGGCTACGCGCTCGGAGTGGCCGTCGGCGCCCCGGTGATCGCCGTGCTCACGAAGAGCTGGCCAACGCGTGCGAGCCTGTTGTCTCTGATGGCGGTGTTCGTCGCCGGCAACGTGGTGTCGGCATGCGCGCCGACGTACGGCATTCTGCTCGGCGGCCGCGTCCTAGCGTCGTTCGCGCACGGCTCGTTTTTCGGTCGCGGCGCCGTAGTCGCGAGCTCGCTCGTTCCACCGTCGAAGCGTGCGGTCGCGATTTCGCTAATGTTCACCGGCCTCACGCTCGCGAACGTGCTCGGCGTGCCACTCGGGACGCTCGTCGGACACGTGTTCGGCTGGCGCGCCACGTTCTGGTGCGTCGCGGGCTTCGGCACGATCGCACTCGTCGCCGTGGCGGCGCTCGTGCCGTCCGTCGCCACGCCCGCGGAGGGCGGTTGGGGTGGGCTCGCGAACCGTCGAGTCGGCATCGCGCTCCTTCTCACCACGTTCGGGTTCGGCGGGACGTTTGTCGCGTTCACGTTCATCACGCCGATGCTCGCGAGCGCGCTCGATCTGTCACCGACCGCGATCACGATCGTGCTGTTCCTGTTCGGCATCGGCGTCACGCTCGGCAACGCGCTCGGCGGTCACCTCGCGACTCATCTCGGGCGGGTCCTGGCGGCACTCGCGATCATCGAGCTCGTGCTCGCACTCGTGCTGCCGATCGCGATCGTCGGCGAGCTGTTCGTCGTGCTGTGGGGTGTTGCCGCGTTTGCCACGGTCCCGGTCTTACAACTTCGCGTCGTCGAAGCTGCGCGCGAGGCACCCACGATCGCGTCGACGCTCAACATCGCCGCGTTCAACATCGGTAACGCGGGCGGTGCGGCGCTCGGAGCGATCCTCGTCGCACACGAGGTGCCGCTTCGCGCGTTGCCGGTCGCGTCGGCCGTGATCGCCGCGATCGCGCTTGGCCTCAGCGCAATTTGATCCGCACGAGATCGAGCGGCTCGTCGACGCCCTTCACGCGAGCCGTGTCGCGGACCGCTTCGATCCGCGAATCCGCAGGCAGCGATTCGAACAGCGAGCGTTCCATCACGAGCTCGCCGGGATTCGCGAGATGTTGCACGCGCGAGGCGATGTTCACGGTCTGCCCGAAATAATCGAGCGCACCGTTCGCATTGACGACGTAACACGCACCCGCCCACATCCCGAGCTTCAACGCGACGTGCTCGCGATGCTTGCCTTCCTCGCGAAACGCGCCGAACCGTTGCAGTGCATCGAGCGCCGCTGCCGCACAGTGCGACGCATCGATGAACGACGCCATCACCGCATCGCCCATCGTCTTGATCACCACGCCTTCATGCGCCGCCACCGCCGCTCGCAACAGGTCGAAGTGATCGTCGACGAGCCGGAACGCGACCGCATCTCCGAGCGACGAGTACAACGCCGTCGACCCTGCGAGATCGGTAAACAGGATCGCGGCGTGCGCGACCTTGAGCGGCGTGCCCGGCTTCAAGAGGTCGCTCGCGAACAGCGTCCGGAACTCCGGCAAGCTCGCGACCGCATGCGCCGACGCCGCGGTGCTCGCGAATTCGAGCCGCTCGATCTTCACGTGCCGCGCATCCGAGCTCGCGACCGAAATCTCGCCACCCGGCGACGCGTGCAAGTGCGCCGGCGCCACGTTATCGCGATCGATCGTCGCTTCGACTCGCGCATCACCTTCTGCGTCGATCTCGAGCGTCGACGTTGCACCGCCACGCACGAATAACCGATAGCGTCCGGACTCCTGCGGCAGCTCGAACGCGCGCGTGGTGCCGGCATCGAGATTCGCCTGCGCGAACACGTGCGGCGTGCGGCCCGGACCCGTGATGCAGAACAGCTGCTCGGTCACTTTGCGCACGGCCGGGTGGGGCAGGAACGTCGCTTCGATCGCGCGATCGAGCCCGAGCTCGAACTTGATATCGCAGAGCTGGCAGTGGCCTTCGGCCGAAATCTCGTCGAGCGCGCGCACCTGTTGGGACGCCGTTCGACAACTCGGGCAGATCAGGCCCCATCGCAGCTCGAACAATCCGGCCGGCACTGCGACGAGACACGCGCGCAACACCTCGCGCCGATCCATGGCCCACAGATCCGCGAGCTCGTACGGCCGCACGCGTGTGACGTCTGCATCGCTCGCTTCGGAGACGAACGTGCCGAGCTTCGCGACGAGATCGCGACTCACGCCTTTCTGCAGCAACGTCGCGACGACCTGCGCGAGCCGATTCTTATCGACGCGCGTCGCCGCACCCGCATACGGATTCTCGGCACCGCGCTCGAGGTGATCGTCGATCAGCGTGCCGAGATGCGCGAGCTGCCGCACGAACTTGCGCGCCGACATCCACGCGATCGGGCGCAGCGCCGCGAACCGCGGGCGGATCTCGAACGTCACCTCGGCGTGCGTGCCGCCACCCGCCACCGGCTCGAGGTTGCACGTCCAGCGATACGACTCGACCGGCCCGCCGTGCATCCGCCGATACACGCCGAAGTTTCGCGCGTACGTCCATTCGTACGGATACTCGTCGTAGACGAGCTTGAAGCCGCTGTTGCGAGTCTGCGCGACGAACCGCGCCGCCGTGTCACCCGATTCGATCGGCTTGTACTCGACCGGCGCGAGCCCGAACAGCCGATTGAAGCGATCGGTATCCGTGAGCAGCGGCCAGATCTTCTCCGGCGACGCGCTCAGGTCGAACGCTTGCGTGACGACGATCGCCCCCAACGCCCGAAACGTACCGCGTTTTCACTGCGTGATCGCGACGACGTCCATCTGCACGAACTGACCATCGTACGCCGCCGGTGCGGGCGCGATATCGGGCACCACGATCGGGTTGCCGTCGAGGTCGACGTTCTGGACCTCCGCGCCGTCTTGCGGATCTGCCGTCAACGTTACCGTCGCGCCGCCCGCGATCGGAATCTTCGCCGTGAAGTCGAGCGCGACCGCGCGCTGCAGCTCTTCACCCGCGTTCAGGTAGTAGCTCTGCGCCGGCGCCGACACCGAGAGCTTGTACAGGTTGTAGCCATCGCTGTTCTCGTCGCCGCCGGTGTTGAACGTGCCGGTCGTCGTGCCGTTCGCGTAGGTCTTCAGCTCGACGACTCCGCGAAACCGCAGCTCGACTTGATACGTGCCACTGCCGGACAGCATCGCGGTCACCGGCGCAGGCACCACTGCAACGCAACCCGTGGCACCGGTATGCGTGCCGCACGGGATCTCCCAGCGGAGTCCGTTCAGCGCGGCACCGATCGGCGTCAGCGACGCATCGATTTCGGGTGCTGGCGGCGCGTCCAAGATGTGGCGGCTGTTGTCGACATCGCCACACGCGCTCAGGGCCAAGACAGCGATTACAAATACTTCGTTAGACATCGTGCGAGGGAGCAAAAAGCCCCGAGTTGTCGCACGAAATTCGAGACTATTTCGGCGGCTCCGGCGGAAGGTTCATCACGTACGGGTCGAGGCCGACCTGGCCTGCGGGTCCACCGATCTGATCGGTTGCGATCTCGGGTCCCTTCGTGGCTCGCGGTTGCGCGGCACGCTCGGCACGGCGTTCAGCTTTTTGCTTCGCCTTGTCTTTGAGCTTCTGCTCGCGATCACGTTTTGCAAATGATGGACGTTGACTACTCATTCGTCTCCTTTGTGTTGGCTGGGCCGGCGCGCCATACGCTTCTTACCCGGCGGCGGTGCAGTGTGAAAGTGCGGACCGTGGATCGAGCATCCCGGATTGTTTTGCGAGATCGTCTTCGCCTCGCGCATCGCGTGCTCGCCCTTGTGGTCACCCTCGTGAACGATCGGTGCGCCTACCGTAGCCGGAGCGAACGACAGCGTCGAACGCCCCGTACTCTGGTCAACCGAGATGAAAATGCGGTCTGGACGCAACAACGCCATGAGTCCTCCTCGTGGTTCCTTCAAACACGCCGCTGCCTGAACCACCAGGGAGGGGCGACTCTGACGTGACTCTCAGCCACGTTCGCCCCGGGCGATGAGCTACCTGTGTATCACGCGTGATCGGTGGGGGCCACTCGTGCGCTAACTAATGAGCGTGAAAGCAGTTTTCGCCTCGTCGATTTAGCGCGACCGCATGTAAGCAGGCGGCTCCATTCATCACATGAAGCGCACCGTCTCGATCTTCGCACTCATCGGTTTGGTCGGCTGTTTCCTCCCGCTCCAGCTGGGACTTTCGCTGTTCGATCTCCGGCACTTCGACGACGGCTGGCACGTCTGGATGGCCATCGCGGCGTTCGCGATCCCGGCCTGGGTCGGCGCCACGGTGAAGAGCGATCAGGCCGCCGGCTTGGTCGGCTTGTGCAGCTTCGGCTACCTCGCGTGGAAGTTCGGCTTCGACACGTTCAAGCTCCTCACGCACGCCGCGAGTGGCGGGATCTTGATGGGCATCGCGATCATCGGCGGCATCGTCGTGTCGCTCGCGGCGTTGGCCGGCACGCAGACGGAGAAGGCGTAAGTGTTCGCGTACGACAAGAAGGGCACCGTCTTCGCGATGCGCGAGGGTGCCGAGCTCCTCGTCCACGATGGCCCGAGCGAAGGCCCGCTGTGGCGCCAGATGCTCGATGCCGACATCGTCGGCTTGGGCGCGAACGACAAGCTCGTCGGCGCGGTCACCGAGAGCGGCATGGTCTCGTGGTACGGCGCGCGCACGGGTGATGTCGACTTCACCGCGCACTTCGACGTGAAGGTGCAACGCGCACTCGTCGATGCGAATGCGCAGCGCGTGATCGCGGTGACCGCCGACAAGATCCTCGCGCTCGCCGGCAACGACGTCACCACGCTCGCCGATCACACCGCGCAAGCGATCGCGCAAAAGCCCGATGGCACCGTGCTCGCGGCCGTGAACAACGAGCTCGTGACACTCGCGAACGGCACGCGCACGTCGACGACGTTCCCGCATCCCGACATTCGCGCGCTCGCGTGGTCGCCGGCTGGATTCTGGGTCGTCGCGCTCGCCGGCAAGCTCTATCGCTGGGACGGCACCACGGCGACGCACATCACGAACATGCCGAAGGATACGGAAGTTCGCGCCGTCGCCGCGCACGAGAAGGCGATCGCGATCATGTACAACCGCGGCAGCGTCGTCGCGCTCGCGTGGCCATCGCGCGACACGCTCGGCACCGTGCGCTACCTCGAGCGCAAAGCCGAAGGCATCGACTTCGGACCGTGGCCGTGGCTTGGCATCGCGATGGATCTCGGCGATGGCAACAAGCAAAACCTCGACGAGCCGGAGCGCCTGCACCGCAGCGATACGCATCCGGGTCGCGAGCATCACAGCTGGTACGTGAATGTCGGCGGTGCGAGCAAGCCCGATCCGAAACCGGCAGCGCCCGCTGCTCCCGCGCCTGCGGTGACGGCAACGCGACCGCAACCGACGTCGTCGGTGCGCTTCATCTTGCCGGCGATGATCGCGCTCGCGGTGGTGTTGTACGCGCTGCTTCACTAAGCTCGGGGTGTGAACAAGCTCCTGCTCGTGATCGCGGTCGCCGGGCTCGCGCACGCGGACGACAAGAAGCAGTTGTCGGGCGCGTTGGCCGCGGCGCTCGGCGTGGTGACGCCCAAAGCGGATCTGCCGCAGCTCATCTTGATCGACAGCGAGACGAAGCTGCAGGAGCCGTTCATCTACGGCAACGGCTCGCCGAGCAACGAGCTGTTGCACGTTCAAACCGGCACGGCCACGAATGACAAAGACGTCGGTTGGATCGCCGCCGACTCCGGGCTCGTCATCGTGTGCGGGATGGAAGGTTGCGACAAGATCTATCGCGACGCCGCGCGCGAAGCCGAGAAGAAGCCGCCGTATCACCACACCGCGCTCGTCGATCACGGCACGGTGCTGTTCATTCACTCCGGCGCGACCGGCAAGGGCGTCGGGTTCGGCGCCGATATGGACGAAGCGATCGACGACGGCGCGAAACGAGCGGTCTCGCAATTCACCCAGACGATCGGTACGTCCGAATCGTTCGCGTCGACGGTGTCCACGCGCAAGGACGTCGTGATGTACGGGACCGAGCCGAACGAGCGGTTCGTCGGCGGCGCTGCGGTGAAGGCCGCATTGAAGAAGTGGAACCTCTCGCTGACCGTGCACGGCAAGCTGCGCGCGGGCGTGACGAAGGACAAGCACGTCGCGTGGATCGCCGCCGACGTGAACGCGCGATCGGTCAAGGGCGACACGGTCAACCCGTATCGTCTGACCGTGGTCTACGAAGCCGACGGCGCGACCTGGAGCATCGTCCAGATCCATTTCTCTTGACCTTGCACCTAGGTGACAGGTTCACCGTGGGTGCATGAATCAACATGCGATCACCCGCGCCGGTGCTGCCTACGATCTCGTCGCCACGATCGGCTTTGCCACGCCGTGGACCGCGCGGTTCGTGCTGACCGCGCTCTCGACCCTGCCGCTCGGCGGTGCCGCGATCTCGACGTTCGACGAAGGTCAGCTCCTGTTCGTCACGCTGATGGGCACCGTGGTCACGATGTGGAGCGTGCTGCGCCTCGTCCGGCCATCGCGCGCGAAGTTGCTCGCCGATACGATCGCGCGAGGCTTGTTCGCGACGTGGATGATCCGCGCCGCCATGCTCGGTGCGCCACGCGCGGTCCTGATCTTCGCGGCACTGGAGCTGGTGTGGCTCGCCGTGCAAGCATTCGCGTTATGGGCGATCGCATGACGGTCACGCGCCTCGCAACCGCCGCCGGTGTGAAGCCGACCGCGATCCGGTTCTACGAACGCAACGGCATCGTCCGCGCCACGCGCGCGCGCAACGGCTACCGCACGTTCACGCTCGACGACGTGGTCCGCGTGCGGTTCGTCCGCCGCGCCCAAGCGCTCGGCTTCACGCTGAAGGAGATCCGCGGCATCCTCGCGATGTCCGACGGCACGTTGCGCGTGTCCTCGGCGAAGATGTGCGCGCTTGCCGAAGCAAAGCTCGCCGAGCTCGTCGCACGGCGGGCCGAGCTATCCCGGCTGGAGCGCGGCATCAAGACGCTGCTCCGCCGGGGGTTCGATCGCGATCGGCCTTGCCCGATCCTGATGTCTCTCGGTCGTTAGCGACGGCGGCGGCGCAGCACGAGGCCGAGCACACCGAACGCCATCAGCGCACTGGTGCCACGCAACGGCGCGCTCGAGCAGCAGCCCAAACCGTCGTCGTTCGTGCCATCACCGATCACGCCCGAGCCGGAGCCCGAGCCACCCATGCCACCGTCGGGGTTCATCGGGTTCGCGATGCAATCGTTCGCGTCGACGACCTGGGTCGGGAACGGCGTCGTGGTGATGCCGGTGAACGCGACGTTGTCGATCATCCAACCGCCCGCGCCGGTCGCGGCGTCGGTGCCGACGCGGAACCGGACTTGGAACGTCTTGTTCGCGAGCTGCGTGCCGAAGTCGAGCGTGACGTTGTCGGTCGCCGGGTTCGCCGGGTTCTTGCCGGCGTACGCGGTGCGGCCGGCGAGCGGGTTACCAGCGGTGGCGAAGATCGCACCGTCCGTCGCGTAGCCCGGCGTCACGCCGAGCATCGTGATGTCGTTCCACGTCGTGCCGCCGTCGATCGTGTACTCGATCACGCCGCCGTCGTAGTTCGCATCCGACTTCTCGAAGTCGTACGTGTGCGTGAACGACATCGTCACGTTGCCGGTCGCATTGCCGGTCAGCTCGGGCGATTCGAAGCGCTCGTCGGAAACGCCGCCGAGATCCGGACCGAACGCCTTGCCGTCGAGTGCGGTCGGGCGGACGTGCTGCCAACCCGTGAACGTGGCCGGCGAGGTCCACACCGTGGTGCCCGCATCGAACGTATCCGTGGCCGACGAAGCCGCGACATCGTCGACGTTCATCCGCAGCGGCAGCGACAACGTGATCGCCTGCGCGTCACACGTGTTGTCGGCGGCGAGCGTCGCCGTGAAGTCACCCGCAACCGGCGCCGTCGCCGTGTTGTCGAGCGCGACCTTCGCGGTCACGTTCAGCGTAGCGCCGGCATCGAGCGACGCGACCGTGGTGGTCGCATCCGTGAGCGTCACGCCCGGCGTGGTCGTGGTGATCGTGATCGTCAGGTTCTGGAGCGCGACCGCACCGGTGTTCGCGACCGGCAGCGTGATCGTGCCCGACTCGTTGTTATCGATGACGCCGTCGTTGTCACACGAGGTCGACGCCGCGAGCAGCGTGGTCGCCGACGTGATCTTGCCGGCCGTGACCGTGCTCTCGACGATGTCGTTGAAGTTCGTGTCGTAACGCGGATCCGGCACGCTCGCCGAGACCACGCCGTCGACCGCACACGTGCCCATGCCGCGCTTCGCGAACGCTTGCGCCATCAACGACGCATCCGCCGGGCTCGAGGCCACCGCGGCCGTGAGGATCGCATCGCGCATCTCGGTCGGCATGTTGTCGACCGGCGCGATCAAGAGACCGCCGACGACGTAGTTCGCCATCTTCGTGCGCACCGCGGCGAAGTTCGTACCCGCGTGCTGCAGCGCCATGTACGCCTCGAACATCGTGTTCGCCCACACCTCACCGGCATTGTGAACTTCGTTGTTAGCACCACCGGCGACGATCGGCGCCGTGGTCGGCAAGACTGCGGCCGCGCCCATGTGATGGAACATCAGCGCGTTCTTCGTCATGTCCGTCGAGTACGGCGACCTGCGGATGCCGAAATAGATCGGCGCCGTCGTCGTGGCCACGGCCGAGTACACGGCGAGCGGGTATGCGGCGTCCGTCGCGTTGCCGTCTTGATACGTGAACATCAGCGCGTCGAAGTCACCCCAGCCTTCGCTCATCGCACCGCACCACTGCGAGTTGCACGAGCTCAACCGGTGATGGAGGTAGTGACCGAACTCGTGCGAGATCACGCTCGCATCGAGGTCGCCGTCGAGATCCGGCGCACCGACCGCGCGATTCAACGTGACCGTCGCCGTGCCATCGATGTCGCCCTTGATCAGCGTGCCATCCGCCTTCGTCACCGAGAGCACGCCGATCGTGATCGCCGTGGTGATCGTCGCGTCGTCGCCGAGCGACGGTGGGCTCGCCGAGTCCGCGTTGTTCGCGAGGACCATGCCGATACCACCGGCGGTCTGGACATTGAGTGCCTTCGTCTTGAACGAGCACGTGCCGCGGTCGACGACGACGATCTTGCCCGTCGCCGCCGGCAGCGCTTCACACGCGTCCGTGGTCGTGCCCGTGCCGTCGTTCGCGAGGACCATCACGCCCGTGATGTTGAACGTCGTCGGTCCGAACGCAGCGACGTTCGCCTGGGGCGTGCGCGCACCTTCCGTGAGCGCGACGTTCTGCTTGCCCGTCCACACGTAGATCTGCAGGCGTGGCGACATGCCGTCGTCCGGCGTCGACATGTTCGCGTTGTTCTTCGAGCCGCCGTTCGAACCGAGCGCGTTGTCCTGCGCTTCGGCGTGCATCGGATCGCCCTCGACGCCGCCGCGGCCGTAGTTCGAGAGCTGGGCGTTGCCGGCGGTCTCGGTGAAGCCGTGGTCGTACCAGAAGTCGTGTAGCCAGTTGACGGTGTAGAAGGTCGCCGTGATGCCGACCTTTTGGTTGTCGGCCGTCGCCGTCGGGATCTTCGTGAAGTCGTACGTGCGATCGAACACGCCGGTGCTCGTGACGTCCGCGTAGAAATCGCCGGCGCCAAGGCCGTCCGGCGGATTCGCGTCCGTGTACGCCATCACGTTGTTGCCCGACGTGGTGGTCGCGGCTGCCGGCAGCCACGGGTCGGCGTGCATGTCGAGACCGTCGACGGTGACGAGCGCCGGATTGACGAGCGTGGGATACGTCGTGCTCACGCCCGTGGTGTTCGGCGTGTAGTCGGCGAGCGGGCTATCGAACGGATGCTTCTCGTTCGCCGTGTCGGCGTAGACGCGATACTGGAATCCGGCATCCGCCTGCAGGCTACGGCGCGCCAGCACGCGACCATCCGTCGCGAGCGTGACGTGGAACGCCGCGCTCTCGACCTCGGTATCGCGACCGGCGTACGCGTCGATCGACCACGCCGCCATCAGCGAGCCGCCGCGCACGAACCACACGCGCTTCGCACTCGCCTGCGACACGGTGATGCCGTTCGACGCGCCCGAGACGAGCGTCATGCCGTCCTTCTTCGAATTCAGGTGCAGCTTCGCCGCTTCGATCGGCGTCTTCAGCTCGCTCGTCACCGCGGTGGCGATCGCCTGCTGCTCCGTATCGTGAAACACCGCGCTCGTGCGCTGCGCATCGGCCGAGATCACGGCGCCGCTGATCGCGTGGAGACCGCCATCGGTCTTCACGAACACGCGCACTTCGCGATCGACCGGGATGTCGTCGATGCGCTGTTGCAAGCGCACGATCGTGCCGCCGTCGACGGCGACTTCACCGATGCCGACGAGCTCCGGCGCCGAGGTCGCGCCCCACGCCGGCAACATCCGCTCGACATGTGCGATCGCGATGTCCGTCGCCGTCGCGCCCGAGATCATCGGCGCATTCGTGAACCGCAACAGCTGCGGGATGCCCTGCGCGTCGACGGAGAACGGCGCTGCACCGAGCGCGATCGCCGCGGTCGCGGGCGGGAGATGGTTGAGGTTCGTGTGGACGGACGAGCGGCTGACCGTCGATGGGGCAGGGCTCGTGTCGCCACATCCGCCCACGACGAGTACAGCCAACGACAAAGCACGTTGGAGCTTTTTCACGCCGCGGACGCTATCAGAACCGTGGCAGTTTGGGTCGGGCGGAGCGCCTCAACCGCCTGTCGGGCGATGACCGATCATCATCACGATCGCGAGGACGACGCACGTCAGGATCACGGCCGCGTACACGATTCGCGCAACCTTCGGATTCGCGCCGTGCTCGACCATGTCCTGCTCCTGGTCGATGTTCGGTGACTCGTACGAGCCTTCGCTCAATCCGGGTGGCTTACCCATATCCCTATGATGCGTCCGGACCGCAAACCCGGCCTGCGGCACATTGAAGCACTAGGCGATCGTCTGCCGGCCGGCCAACTGCTCGACGACAAACGCTTGTAACGCCGGATCCGGCAGTTCCTGGATCGCGCGCGAGACCGCTTCCCCGACGAGTGGGTGGGTGAGGTGGTCCTTCGTCGGATTCGCGAGCTCGGGTCGATGGAGGCCGACGGCAACGATCGCGACGAAGCCGGGCGCGAGCGCATCGCGCGTGTCCTCGCGCGACCAACCCGCGATTCGCGACAGCCCATCCCAGATCCCATCGAGATGCGTGCCGTCCGTGGTCTCGGTCATGTTGACGAAGCACCGCACGTTCGTGTGGCGCGAGTCGGTCCAGCCGAGCGCGAGATCGACGGTGACGCCGCCGTGCGTGTGTTGCGTCGCGAACCCGGGGCGCGTGGGCCCGAGCCAGCTCGCGATCCCACCGCGCGATTCGAGCCGGCGATTCTGAAAATATAAGCGCAGATACGGATTGAGCCACGCGAGCTCCTGCAGGCGCGTCGCGATCACATCTTGATCGAGCACGATCGACGGAAAGATCGTGGGATCGGGATGGAACCGCACGGACGTGCCCTCGACGAACGCCGCACCGACCTGGCGCAACGGCGACACGATGCGGCCGCGCTCGAACGCGATCTGATAGCGCAGGCCACCACTCGCGGTATCGACATCGAGATGCGAGCACAGCGCGTTGACCGGACATAATCCGGCGCCGCGCAGATCGCTCGTGAGGTGAACGTGCGGCACGTGACGGTCGTAGCCGTTCGGGAACAGCTTCGTGAAGATCGTCTCGATCTGATCCGGCGGAATGCCGGGGCCGTCATCGCGCACGGTGACCCACGAGTCCGCGCCGAGCTCGACGCGAATCTCGGTCGCTTCGCGGCGCAGGTAGAGATCGAGCGCGTTCGCGATCACTTCCCACATCAAATGGTAGGCATCGCCGGCGTACATCCCGGGGCGCGCACGAATCCCCTCTGGTCCACCCGTTCCACCCATCACTCCCAAGAATATCGCTACTTCAACTTCAACGCGACGTGAATGTCGTCGGGCGCAACCCCGCGAACCGTATCCATCGTCCCGACCACTTGGCTCCACGGCACGCCTTCTTCGAAGTCCACGAACACGACTTTCTGGGTCGCATTGTGGAGCCGCCCGTTCAGTACCCGAGCGAGGTCCACGCCGGGAACCGCCTTGTCGTCGACGGACACCGCGAGATCGTTACGGATCATCACGACGACCGGCTCGATGTCGGTGACCTGGTCGGGGGCGAGCTCGTTCGGAACTTCGATCGCCTCGGACTTCATCATGATCGGCATGACGACGAGGAAGATGATCAGCAACACCAACAGGACGTCGATCAGCGGCGTCACGTTGATGTCGCTCTTGGTGGAGTTTGCCGGCGCGCCGACGTTCATGCCCATCCACTCACGCTACGCGCACACGCCGTAACTGCATCAGATAGGCGATGACACCGAGAGATGTCGCACCTGCAACGGTGTCGCAGCTAGCTGACCACGGGCAACGCCATGTGCCTGTCGCCGGCGTCGTGATTCATCCGGCGATAGAGCGAGAGACAACAATCGGCGGTCATCGGCCACGGTTCGCGCGCGGTCGGGTTCGAGAACATCGCGATGCCATCGCTGCCGTACGACGGCCACGCCGACCACAACTGCTCGCCGGTCAACACGACGGACGTGAAGTGGTCGAGCTCGGGATTCTCCGCGCGAAGAGGTGCGATCGCATCCGGCGCCGTGAACACCATCACCGGATTGCGCATGCCGGCTTCCTCGAGCGAGACCGCCGGACGGCCGAACGAATCGACGAGCAACGTATAGCGCTCGTGCGCGATCAGGCGATCCACGAGATCCGGTGCGCAGTGCTCGTGCGCGCGTGACAGCGCGATCGCTTGCGCCATGCCACGCGCGATCGCGACCGCGCCGGCGGCGAGAAACCAACCTTGCTCGGGATCGAGCGATGGATTGATCTCGACGGTGCGAAGCCCATTCGGGAGCTGCTCGAACACCGCGACACCGCGCTTCGGCCCCGAATAAATATTTAGCGGATCGGTCATTCGCGTACGAGCAATCGCGAGCTCGGCCTCGGACGTGAACAACCACAACTGATTACGAACCGGCGCGCTCGGCGCGAACCAACCATCGTGCGCGATCAGCTCGCGCATCACGCGCCATGGATTTTCCTGAGAACGACCGAATTCTGCGAGCATGGAGAGCACCGTCATCTCGCGTGTATCGGCCCGACCGCTGAGTGGTTGCCTCAGACAAACTTGTTAACAATCGAGTAGTTGAATGGGCTTCGATCGTATGACGTCAAAGCAATGGGGTTCATCGACTCCAGGCAAAAAACCCCGCGGTGCCGTGAGCGCACGGTTTGATCGTCCCGTACGGCGCGTATGGACGTGTCGAGATGGCCCGGTGCTCGCACTAAGGGGCGTCACCATGAAACAACTCATTCGTACTGCGATCATCGCTGGTGGCCTCTTCTCGATGACGGCCGCGTATGCGGGCCCGAACGATCCGAAGGCGCCGGCGACGGATAAGAGCAAGGACAAGTCGGCGGACAAGTCGACCGATACGTCGAATGACAAGACCACGTCGCCGGATGCACCGAAGACGGACGACGCGAACAAGACGACGGACAAGACGACCGATACGAAGACCCCGCCGAAGAAGACGACGAAGTAATTCGCGTCGATCCTCCTAACAGCAAAAACGCGATCGCCTTCCGGTGATCGCGTTTTTCATTTTGGAGGAGGAGACCCGAGAAACTTATTCTTGGTACTGGCCGTCGTCGACGGGCTGTTGCGCGTCGTCGTACGGTTGCTCGACCTGCGGAGCCGGTTGCGGCGCGAGCTGTTGCTGTTGCGGCGCCGGCGCGTACTGCGGAGCCGGTTGCGCGTACGGGTTCGGCGCGTACTGCGGCTGCACGTACTGCGGCTGATACTGCGGCTCGACGTACTGCGGATCGACTTCGTAGTGGCCCGGGTTCCAGTTCCACTCCGCGCCACCCCACGCCCACGCGCCCGGCATGAAGATGTAGCCCGCGCGCGGCGACCAGCTCTCGACGATCGGTGCCGGGCGATAGTCGTAGCGATAGTAGTGCGAGCGAATGTACGGACGCGGCAGGTAGATCGAGTGGCGATAGTACGGGCGCACGCCCCAACCACCGCGACCGTAGAACCCGCCGTGGTAACCCGAGTGCACGACGACGCCGTGACCACCGTGGAACCCTCCACCGTGGAACCCGCCGTGGAACCGATCCGCCGAAGCGATACCCGTCGTGGCAGCGAGCGTGACAGCGATGGCGATGAGCTTGTTCATGCCCAGACCTAAGAGCACCCGATGTGCCATATGGGATTTCAGCTACTTAGCCGTGCCAGCGTGAACGGCAGGACCCGGAAATCCGCCACGGCACCGCGTCTGGCTGGATACACCCGCTAACTAGCGAGGCTTCTTGCGCGACGTTGGCTTACGAGATTTCACGCTCGCGACATTTTCCCACGCGAGTGTGGGCAACGTGGCCATCATCCACGCGCGGTCGATTGCTTGTCCCGTCAGGTAGAACCGACACGCCTGATGTGTGGCTCCCGAGAGGAGCACGCTCAGCTCGAGGTGTGACCACTTCTGGAGTGGCGTGCCGTCCGTCCACTTCGACAGCGCAGCTTCGAGGGGCGCGCGCCGGCCATGCTTCGCCGCCTCGAGGCGCTTCCGTTCGGGGCCGAGCTCCGCCGCGAACGCTTGATACATGAAGCGCGCTTCCTTCTCGTGCGCGAACGTCCACGCGAGCAGGGTCTCGACGAGCCCGCGCACGGCTGCTTCGAACGACGGCGCCTTCGCGACGACCTCCGCCATCTGCGTGTACTGCACGGCGGCGGTGCGTTCGACGAGCGCGATCACGATCTCGGCGATGCCATCGAACTGGTGATAGATGCTCGACGGGCTCGCCTGCGCCGCCTTGCGAATATCTTCGATCCCGGTCGCCAGCACGCCCTTCTGGACGAAGCAGTCGAGCGCAGCGTCGAGGATCTCGTCCCGACGCTGCGTTCCATTCTTGCGGCTGACGACCACCGAACGACCGTAGCACTCCCGTTGTGGAAGATTCTTCCAATATTATAGTGGAAGATTCTTCCAGTTCGAGTAGGCTCGATGCATGAACCTCGGAATCACCGGAAAGGTCGCGCTCGTCACCGGCGGGTCGGCGGGCATCGGTCGCGCGGTTGCCATCCAGCTCGCGGCGGAAGGCGTCAAGGTCGCGCTCACGTATCACTCGCAGAAGGACTCGGCGGAACAGCTCGGTCGCGAGATCGGCGGCATCGCGTTGCCACTCACGCTCGACGACCCTGGATCGGCGGTGGCGTGCGTGAAGCAGACGATCGAGAAGCTCGGATCGATCGACATCCTCGTGAACAACGCCGTGATGTGGGGCGATCAATGGGGACCGGGCAAAGCGAAGTTCGAGGACGTTCCGCTCGAGCAGTGGCAGAAGATCTTCCGCGGCAACTTCGAAGGCACGTACGCGGCGATCCAAGCGGCGTTGCCGACGATGCGCGCGAACAAGTGGGGTCGGATCATCAACCTGTCGTCGGGCACCGCGCTCGATGGCGTGTCGGGAACGAGCCCGTACGCATCGGCGAAGTCCGCCTCGCACGGCCTCACGTCGGTGCTCGCGCGCGAGCTCGGCGCCGAGGGCATTCTCGTCAACGTCGTGGTGCCGGGCATCACGTTGACCGAACGCGTGGCGAAGCACGTCACGCCCGAGCTCGAGGCGGCGCGGGCCGCCGGCTATCCGATCAAGCGCTTGCTCCCGCCGGACGAAGTCGCGCCGACGATCGTGTTCCTCGCGTCAGCGCTGAACACGGCGGTGACCGGCGAGACGATCCGCGCGAGCGGCGGACGGCCATATCCCTATTAGCGAGCAGCCGTGGGGAAGCGACCGAGCGCGAGCGAGGGCCCGAGCTTTCCGCACGGCGCGGCGAGCTACGGAACGTAGAGCGCGGCGATCTGCGCGGCGTACTTCTGCGCGATTGGCTTGCGGCGCAGCTTCATCGTCGGTGTGAGCTCGTCGCCGGCAGGCAACCACTCGTCCGGCAAGATCTTCCAACGCTTGATCTGCTCGACGCGTGACAGCGCATCGTTGGCCTTCGCGATCGCGGCCTCGACCGCGGCGACCAACGCGGGATGCTCGACCAGCTTCGCGAGCGGTTGATCGATCCCGTGCGCGCGAGAGAACGCCATCGCGCCATCGGGATCGAGCACGAGCAACGCGACGTTGAACGGCTTCGCATCGCCGATCACGCAGGCCTGACCGATCAACGGGCTCGAACCTTTGATCGTCGCCTCGATGTTCGCGGGCGACATGTTCTTGCCGTTCGCGTTGATGATCAGCTCCTTCTTGCGATCGACGATCTTGAGGAAGCCCTCGCCATCGAGCTCGCCGATATCGCCGGTGTGGAGCCAGCCGTCGACGATCGTCTCCTTCGTCTGCTCCGGCATGTTGCGATAGCCGCGCATCACGATCGGGCCGCGCACGAGGATCTCGCCGTCGTTCGCGATCTTCAGATCGATGCCCGGCAACGCTTGCCCGACCGAACCGATCTTCGCGCGCCCGATCGGGTTGCTGGTGGCCACGCACGACAGCTCGGACATGCCCCAGACCTCCGCGATCGGAACGTTGATCGCGTGAAAGAACTCGAGCACGTCGCGTGGCGTGGGCGCAGCGCCGACGAAGTACGAGCGCGTTTGATCGAAGCCGATCGCGTTGCGAATCGGTGCGAACAACGCCGCTTCCGCGCGCGCACACCCGGCGGCGAGTGGCTCGGGAATCGGCTGGCCCGCTTGCTCGAGCTTCACGCGCATGTGGCCCGCGTCGAGCGCACCTTTGATCATCGCCTGCTGGGCAGGCGATTCCGCGGCGAACTTCGCCTCGAGCCCGGCCTTCAACTTTTCCCACACGCGCGGCATGCCGGTGAAGTCCGTGGGGTGAACGTCGGCGACGTGCTCGAACAGCTGCCGTGGATCCGGACACGCGGTGACGGTGGCGCCCGACACGATGTGCAGATAGTGCTGGCCCATGCGATCGGCGATATGCGCGTGTGGCAGGTACGAAATGCTGCGCGCATCGCCACCGACCATGCGGATCGATTGGAACGCGCGCAGCTCTTCCATCATGTTCGCGTGCGTGATCTCGACACCCTTCGGCGCACCGGTCGTGCCCGACGTGTAGATGATCGTCAGGAGATGGTCTTCGGTGACGGCGCGCCACCCGGCGTCGAAGTCGAAGCCGGTGGGAGTCTCGAGCTTCTCGAGATCGCCGTTGTCGACGCAGATGATCGTACGTCCGCCGGCCGCCGCTTGCGCTTTCGGCAATAGCAACTTCTCGGTCACGATCACGTTTGCTTCGGAATCTGCGAGCAGGTGTTTGATCTGATCGACCGTCGACGTCACGTACATCGAGAACGGCACCGCACCGAGATGCACGGCCGCCATGTCGACGAGGTTCATCTCGGGGCGATTGATCAGCAGGATCGCGACGGCATCGTGGGCTTTGACGCCGAGCCCGGCCAAGCCACCGGCGTACCGACGCACGCGGTCGCCGTACTCGCGCCACGTGATGCGCGTGGCATCGCCTTTCGTGCGCAACGCCGGGTGATCGCCGCGCTCTGCCACCGTCTCCTGGAACGCTTCGCACAACGTCCGCGCATGGATCTGCTGCCCCATGTCGCGAGCCTAGCGCGAACTGAAATAGCGGGGTGTGTGACTTCGTTACAGCCCGATGCGCTTTCTGCTCGTGCTGGCGTTATGCGGGACGAGCTTTTCGACGCCGCGTGTCACGGACGATCACGAGTGGCGCGCGATGGAACCGACGTGGGGCCAGTGGAAGAAGCAACGCAAGTTGATCCCGCACGATCGGGAGCGCGCGATGGCGAAGGTGCTGTTGCGCGGCGGCAACTTCAGCTGTCCCGCGGCGAAGAAGCTGCCGGCACACTGCACCGATCCGATTCCGTTGAAGGAACCCGCACGATCGGCAGGCTTCGACGATCCATGCTTTCGCCACGTGCTCGCGACGTGGGCGATTCGCATGCTGTCGGAAGACGAGATCGATGCGATGCGCGATGACTTGCTCCCGCTCGCGCAACTGCCGCTCGAGGAGTGGCCGCTCGTCGCCGAAATCGTCCGGCGGATCGCGCTCGTCGATCCGGAGCACGCTGTGCCGATGCTCGAGGCGATCGGGCGGCGCAAGCTGCGCGAGCGACTCTCGTTTCAATACGAAGTCGGCAAGGTCTCGCCGTCGTCGCAGCAGCGGTTGCGCACAGCGCACATGTACAAGGACATCCTCGAGTACAACCCGGACAAAGAAACGGATTGGTTGCTCGAGCAAGCCGCCGATCAGGGCTACGACGACGACGAGCGCGTGTGGGCGATCCGCCGGGCGTTCGAAGCGACCGACAAGACGAAGGCAAAGGCCGCGTACGTGAAGCTCGCCGGCGATCCGAACTGCAAAGTCGCGGTCGCGGCGGCGATTCATCTCGCGATGCTCGGCGAACGATCGATGATGCCGGTCAAGAATTCGAGCGATCCGAAGCGCGCGATCTGCATGATCACGCAGGACGTCAGCTACTACACCGTCGGGACTCGGTTCGAGAAAGAAGTGGAAGCGCTGCGGGAGTCGTATCACGTGAAGCAATCAGATCCGGATCGCTACTGCGGGATGCCCGATGGATAGTCATACGCAGCTCGACGATTACGACTTCGACCTCGAAGACGCGTACGAGGAGACCCCATGAAAGCCGCGATCGTCATGATGCTTCTCGCGCGTGTGGTGATCGCAGCGCCGCACGTCGAATGGGAAGTGCACGAGGTCGAAGACAATCGCGTCGGCCTCGCGGCGTTGAAGTGGTTCGAGAACGACAAGGCGTACGTGTGGTCGATCAAACCGCCCGGTCGATTCGCGCGGCTCTCGATGTGTTGTTGGGGTAGCGATCCGCGGGGGAATGCCGCCGGCCTCGAATGGCTCGATCCGCTCGTGCTCGACAAAGTGCTCGTGCTGCAAGGCGAGCAGCAGCTGTGGGTGCTCGATCGTGCGACCGGGAAGGTCGTGTTCGATTGGTCCGATAACCGGACGAACCTGCAATCGGGCATGGGCTCGATCCGGATCGACATCGGGACCGTCGAGGTCACGGTCGCGGGGAAGACTTGCACCTCGAAGGTGAAGGACCAGAATTTCGCTGTCGCGTGTGGTGACTTTGTCGTGTACCTCGACGCCGGTTATCTAGGCTTGTTCGCGACCAATCCGTGGAAAGAGGTCGCGATGAAGCTCCTGCCCGACGAGAAGATCACGTGTGAATCCCACGACGTGAAGCAGACGTTTCACGTAGATAAAGCCACGGTCACGCTGCGCGGCCAACGCATCGTTCAATGTCTGCATTGATGTGCTAGCTTGGTCGTGCGCGGACCCGTGTCGGCGCGTCGATGACCACCTCCCTCTAAACCCAATCCACATCGGTTTAGCCGCGTTGCTCCGGCAGCGCCTTGGAGGTTTCGTATGACATCGATTCGGTTCGAACGCGTCGCGTTCGGTTACGTCATGCCGTTGTTTGCGAGCATCGATCTGCACTTGCGCGGATCGATCGGCATCGTCGGCGAAAATGGGGCGGGCAAGTCCACGCTCGTGAAGTTGATCACCGGCGAGCTCGCGCCGTCGGCGGGTCGCGTGCTGATCGAGCCGCGTGATGCGCTGATCATCGCGTGTCCGCAGGGTCTCGACGAGATTCCGGACGGCGCGCACGCGTTGGCGGGGCGGTGGCCGGCGCTGCTCGGGTTGGAGCCAGACCAACTCGATCGCTGGCCGACGCTCTCGCCGGGGGAACGGCGGCGTTGGCAATTCGGGTGCGCGCTCGATCGCGATCCGGATGTGCTGATCCTCGACGAACCGACGAATCACGTCGATGTCGCCTGCCGCGCGCGCGTGATCGATGCGCTGCGCCGGTTCCGCGGCACGTTGTTGGTGGTCTCGCACGATCGCGAGCTGCTCGACGGCGTGACCGAGCAAACGCTCCGCGTTCACGGCGGTGGCGCGCAGCTCTATGCCGGAAGTTATGCGGTCGCGAAACCCCAGTGGGAAGCCGAGCGTGCGCACGCGATCGATCTCCGTCATGCGGCGCAACGCGAGGCCGATCGGGCGCAGCGCCATCTCGTGCGTGCACGCGACGATCAGCGCGCGACCGAAGCGCAGAAATCGGGCGCGAAGCGCAAGAAGGGGCCTAAGGATCACGATCAGACGACGATCACGCGAACCACGAAGATCGCGTGGGCCGAAGCGGGTGCGGGGCGCCGTGTCGAGGTCGCGCGGCGCGCTGCAGATGCCGCGCTCGCGGCGGTGCCGGAGCTGGAGAACATCGAGCAGCTCGGTCGCTCGATCTTCGTCGATTACGAGAAGTGTCCGCGCAAGTTCGTGCTCGAGCTCGACGTGCCGGAGGTGTGGCCCGCACTCGATCGCGTGCGCGTGGCGGTGAAGCCGAACGATCGGATTCGGGTCGCCGGCGATAACGGGGCAGGGAAGACAACGCTGTTGCGTGCGCTGCTCGAGCACAGCGACGTCGCCGATCGCATCCTCTATTTGCCGCAAGAGTTGCCCGCGGATCTCGATCTCGTGCGCGAGGTGAAGCAGCTGCGTCCGGACGTGCGCGGTCGCGTGCTGTCGCTGTTGGCGGCGCTCGGTGTCGATCCGGATCGCGTGCTCGCATCGCCATCACCTTCGCCGGGTGAAGCGCGCAAGCTCGCACTCGCCCTCGGCCTCGGCCGGCAGGTGTGGGCGGTGATCCTCGACGAGCCGACGAACCACCTCGACCTGCCGTCGATCGAACGGCTCGAGGCGGCGCTCGCGGCGTATCCGGGAGCGGTGGTGGTGACGAGTCACGATGGCGCGTTCGCGGAGCGGATCACGACCACCACGTGGACGGTGGCCGACCGGCTGGTGTCCTAACGAAATCAACTCGTTATCGCGAACTGCATTATCATCGAGCCGTTTCGTGTGGTTCGGGGCTCTATGGATGGTGTCCGGTCTCGTCGACGTCATCGCGCTCGGTGCAGCCGATCGCGTCGGCGATTCCGAGCTGGTCGAGCGCGCACGCGCGGGCGATGCGTGGGCCACCGAGACGATCTATCGGCGCTACGTGCGTCTCGTCGCCGCGACCGCACATCGGTTGTTGCGCAGCGATGACGAGGTCGACGACATCGTTCAGGAGACGTTCTTGATCGCGTTCGAGCGCCTCGATCAGCTCGTCGAGGGCAACGCGATCCGCGGCTGGCTCGTCCGGATCGCGATCAGTCGCGTGCATCGGCGGTTTCGCTGGCGGCGGTGGACGCGGTTGTGGTCGGCAACGGAGCTCGAGGCGAGCCTGCACGATCAAGCGTCCGCAGATGCATCGCCGGAGCAACGCGCCGAGCTCGCGCTGATCGATCGCGCGCTCGGCAAGATGGCGCTCAAGCTTCGCGTGCCGTGGGTGTTGCGCCATGTCGTGGGGCTGCCGCTCGAAGAGGTCGCGATCGCGTGCGACTGCTCGCTCGCCACGGCGAAGCGCCGGATCGCGGACGCGGATCACGTCGTGGCCGAGCACGTGGAGGTGCGCGATGAGTAGTCGCAACCTCGAGCCGTTGCTCGCGCCACCGATCGATGAAGAGCGGATCCAGAACACCTGGTCGCGGATCCAGATCGCGCGTGCCTCGCGGACGTCATCGCGCACGCGGACGTTCGCGTTCGCGGGCTTCGCGGTCGCCGCGGCGGTGATCCTCGCGATCGTGGTGTGGCCGCACGGCACCCCGGGTGATGGCAACCGGCCCGCACTCGAGCTCGGCGCCGGCGTCCGGCTCGACAAGACGATCATGCTCGCAGATGCGTCGGCGGTGATTCCCGATCCGGGCGCGAGCGTCGAGGTGCTCGAGTCCGAGGCCGCGCACTTCGCGGTCACCGTGCACGGTCGCGTCGAGTTCGATCTGCGCGGTGGGCGGCACTGGCAGATCGAAACGCCGCGGGCCACGCTCGACGTGACGGCCACGCACTTCGTCGTCGATGCGAGCGCGGAGCGCGTGGCGATCACGGTCGTGCACGGCGACGTGATGGTGCGCGGCGAGCGCGTGCCCGGGCGTGCGCTGCACCTGTCGAGCGGGCAACAGCTCGTGCTTGCCGACGAGCAGCTCACGCGGGCAACGCGACCGAGCGCGCCGTCGTCACCGAGCCAAGCCGCACTTCAACCGCCACCGCCGTCTGGTCCGGATCCAACCACGCGGCCATCGCCGAAGCCCGCGATCAGACCGCCGGCGCCGGAGCCCTTGGGCTCGCCGATCGAGGAAGCCGATCGATTACGCGCGGCGGGCGATATCGCCGGTGCACGCACGATCCTCGAACGCGAGATGACGACCGCGCACGATCCCGAAGTGCGCGGTCTTGCCGCGTTCACGTTCGGGCGCATGGCGCAAACCGACGGCGATCTCGACAAGGCGCAGGCCGCGTTCGCGCGGGTGATCGAGCTCGGCACGCCACAGGGTCTGCTCGAGGACGCATATGCGCATCGCATCCAGGCGCTCGTCGGATTGAAGCGAATCCGCGATGCGAGTGACCTGCTCGCCGCCTACGATCAGCGGTTCCCGAAAGGCGCACGCCGCACGTCGCTGCACACGCTGGTCGGTCGATGATCCGTTCGCTCGCGGTCACGCTCCTCGTCACGGCGACTGCGCACGCGCAGCCGCACGTCGAGCTCGGCCGATGCGCGAGTTACGACACGTCCGAGCTCCAACATGCGATCGCGCGTGATGTCCATGGTGAGTCGGCGTATGCCGTCGTGATCGAATGCGCCGATCTCGTGACCGCGAAGCTGCGCCTATCGCCCGAGCCACCCGACGGGCCCGTCGAGCGCGAGGTCAACCTTGGTGAAGTCGAAGGCGCGCTGCGTCCGAAGTTGCTCGCGCTCGCGATCGCCGAGCTCGCCGATATCGCGACCGGGTTGCCACCGCCGAAACCGCCGGCGTCACCACCAAATTCACCGACAACTACTCCGCCCGCGAATTCCGCGGACCAACTTCCGGCGACGCAGCACGTTCCGAACACGCTCGCCGCGCGCGAGCCCGTCGCAGTTGTCGAACCCGAGCGCTCGGATGTGGTCGTACCTTGGTCGCTCGCCGTCCATGCCGGCACTCGCGCGTACCTCCACGAGCACTCGACGGTGATCGGAACGGTCGCCATCGACGTGATTCACCGTCCGTATCGCATCGGCATCGAAGCGGGGATGGGCCAGCACTTCGACCCGTCGCGCGATTCGATCTTCTTCAACAGCCAATACGAGCGGGGCCTGGTCCGCGGTTGGCTCGGTACTGCGACCGGCGCCGTCGAGCTGGTTTGCGCGCTCGGCGTCTGCGTCACTGGCAACGTCGCCTTGGGCGGCACGCTGATCCACACGCACATCGCGGAGCCGGCCGATAAGCCGTTCGTGCAGAGCCAAGCGATCGATCCGTACGTGGCGCTAAGTATCTCGCTCGAGTACACGCATGCGGTCGCGGGCGTTTCGTTCACGCTGGCCATCGAGAGTGGCTACACCTGGGGCGCGGACTTCCTGGTCTACGGCGAGCCAGTGATCCGGTTCGATGACCAGATGCTCGCCGGGCATCTCGCCGCGACGTTCTAGTTCGCGGCGCCGCGCACGCCGCCACCCACGTTGAGGCCATCGTCGGCGACATTCGTCGAGCACAGGAACCCGGCCAAGACCTGTTGGCGATGCGGCACGAACCCATACCGCAGCGCCGGCGACATCGAACCGACACCACTCTCGACATGCACGAACGGCAGCGTGCCGCCGACGAACTGGTTATCCCCGAGGTCGTTCTCCGGCGAGAACGTGCTCGCTTGATGACATCCCGCGCAGGTCTGCGAGGACGCGCGTCGCAGGATGTTGTCGACACTGAGGTTCGTGATGCCTTCGGTCGTCAGCTCGGTCTGGATCGCCGTGCGCATGTCTGCATTCGAGAACTGGTCGTAGAGCACGTTCGTTCGCGTCGACACGCTCTCGTACTCGTTCAAGAAGTCGGGGATGCTATCGCTGACCGTCGCCGTGGTCGCTGCAGCGAGCGCCGGCAGCTGCTCCTGCATCACCGTGCGCATGTACGGCGATTGGTCGGCGCTGCCGCGGAATAGCTCGTCGGCGGGATTGTTCTTCACGGTGACCTGATCGATCGCGATGATCGCGCCGTACGGATTCTGATCGTAGTTCGTCTTGAACTCGCGCAGGTTCCACTCGTGATTCGTCACGAACATGTTCGCGCGGATCTGACCGACGTTGTAACCGCGGTGGCCCTGGCCAAACCCGTAGGACTGCGCGCTCACGACCGGACCGAACCCGATCAGTGCGGTGCCGGTGTAGAAGAAGCTCTCGAGGTTCGCGGCGAGCTGATCGGCGGTGGTGTCCTTCGAGCGATCGCTCCACCATTGCGCGACCCGCCGGCAGCCCTCGATGCCGAGATCCGGCCGCGGGTTGCGCAACACGCCCTCGAAGTTGAGCAGCGCGCGGCCGGTGACGACCGTGTTCGACTTCATCGCGTACGCGATCCGATACTCGCCGCAGTTCATGCCGTTCGTCGGCGCGAGATCGAAGCGATTGACGACCGCGATCGGTGCGAACACGACTCCGCTCGCCGGATCGAACGGATCGATCGACGCGAGCGCGGATTCGGGCCGCGGGCACGTGATGCCGTAGTGATACGGATCGATCCGCGTGTTCGAGCAATCGCCGTAGCTCGCCATCCAGCGCTGGAACAGCTGGGTCGCGGTTTGCGTGTGGTCGTGCTCGCTGTCGAGGATCTGCTGGAGCGTGCGCTGGAGCGAGAACTTCGCGAGCACGGTCGGGTCTTGGATCACGAACGAGTGATCGAGGCTCGCCACGCGGCCGAAGCACGAGCCGATATCGAACGGCGAGACGTCCTGATTTGCGGTCTGCTTCTCGATGGGATCGGACGCCGGTGCGGGATCCGGATCCGTATCTTCGGGAGTCGGCGCAGACGTGGTGGCCATGCATCCGACGAGCGTGATCGACAGCAGGGTGGGGAGCTTCATGGCGACATCGGAGCCACGGCCCTCACGATTCGGCTCAGCGAATTTTTGCTGTAACCCCGCACGCGCGAGATCCGTCCAATCCGGTATGTGCTCGAGCGCGAGCAGCGCGTGGCCACACCGCGTCACGAGGTGTTCGAGTTCTTCGCCGACGCCGCGAACCTCCAGGCGATGACGCCACCGGAGCTCGGATTTTCGATCCTGACGAAGCCACCGATCGAGATGAAGCCCGGCACGCGGATCGACTACAAGATCCGGCTCCACGGCGTGCCGATGACCTGGCACACGCTGATCGAGCAGTTCGAGCCGGACGTGCGGTTCATCGACACGCAACTGAAGGGCCCGTACTCGGTCTGGCGTCACACGCACACGTTTGCGGACGCCGACGGCGGCACGTTGCTCGGCGATCGCGTGGTCTACGAGCTCCCGTTCGGACCGTTGGGACGCGCCGTCCATACGCTGTTCGTGAAGAAGCAGCTCGAACGGATCTTCGATTTTCGAGCGCGCGTGATGCGCGAACGGTTTGGCTAGCGCTTCTCGCGAAGCGCAATCACGACCACGGCACCGCCAACGAGCATCAACGCGTGCACGGCGAACCAGGTGAGTGCGGACAACATGCGTTATCTCCTATTGAATCTAGGTTAATAACGATTATGACGCAGTGCAATGTAGGTAATCGCAACCGCTCGAAACCTAAGGCCAACCAGGGATCGAGCGCGTGTCGTAGGCACCGGTCTGGAACGCCTCGGACGCGAGGATCTTCTGGTGCATCCCGATCGTGGTCGGCACGCCTGCCACCTCGAAGGCGGCGAGTGCGGCAAGCATCTTGGTGATCGCCTGCGCGCGATCCGGCGCCTTCACGATCAGCTTCGCGAGCAGCGAATCGTAGAACGGCGGCACCACGTACCCGGCTTCGACATGCGTGTCGACCCGAATGCCATCGCCCTTCGGCGGCGACCACGCAGTGATCGTGCCCGGCGCCGGTGCGAAGTTGTTCGCCGGATCTTCGGCGTTGATCCGGCACTCGATCACGTGACCGCTCGTCGCGAGATCCGCTTGGCCCCACGGCAGCCGTGCACCCGCGGCGATCTGGAGCTGCGCGATCACGAGATCCTTGCCCGTGCGCATCTCGCTCACCGTGTGCTCGACCTGCAGGCGGCAGTTCATCTCCATGAACCGCAGCGTGCCGTGGTCGTACAACATCTCCATCGTGCCCGCGCCGACATAACCGATGCGCGCCGCCGCAGCCGCAGCCGCCGTGCAGGTCGCTTCGCGTTGTTCGGGCGTGAGCGCGGGCGACGGCGACTCTTCGATCAACTTCTGGTGATTGCGCTGCACCGTGCAATCGCGCTCGCCGAAGTGCACCGCGTGACCGTAGCGATCCGCGAACACCTGGATCTCGACGTGCCGGCCACCTTCGATCAACTTCTCGACGTACACGCGATCACCGCCGAACGCCGCACGTGCTTCGGCTTGCGCTTCCGCATACGCAGTTTCGACGTCACCGGCAGAGCGCGCGATGCGCATACCGCGACCACCGCCACCGTTCTCGGCCTTGAACAACAACGGAAACCCGACTTCGCCGGCAACCGCCTTCGCTTCATCGGCGCCGGACAACACGCCGTTGCTTCCCGGAATCGTCGCGAGGCCGGCCGCTCGCATCGCGGCTTTCGCTTTCGTCTTCGATCCCATCATCGCCGTCACCTGCGGTGGTGGCCCGATGAACGTCACGCCGTGCTGCGCACACAACGTGGCGAGCAGCGGATTCTCCGAGAGAAAACCCCAACCCGGATGCAGCGCCGAACACCGCGATTGCACCGCGGCTTGGACGACGCGCTCGACATCGAGATAGCTCTGCGCCGCCCGACCCGGCCCGAGCACGACATGCTCGCGACCGTGCACGTACGGCGCATCTTTGTCCGCTTCACTGACCCCGAACACGGGCGTGATCTTGAGCGCATCACACGCGCGCGCGACTCGAACCGCGACATCGCCGCGATTCGCGATGAACAGGCGATGGAACATCAGATCTTGAGGAGGCAGGACTCGACGTTCGAGACTTCGAACTTGCCGGCCGCTTCCATGTCGACCGACTTCACCGTGCCGTCTTCGATCACGAACACGCCGCGGTTGCAGCGCATGCCGAGACCGGCCTTCGTGAGATCGAGCTCGATGCCGAGCGCCTTCGAGAACACCGCGGCGCCGTCGGCGAGCATCACGATCTTGCCGAGCGCGTCGTGCTGCTCCGCCCACGCCTTCATCACCCACGCGTCGTTGACCGAGAGGCACGCGACGATGTCGATGCCCTTGGCCTTGAGCGCCGGCAACTCCTTCACGTAGCCCGGGAGGTGCTTCGCGCTGCAGGTCGGCGTGAACGCGCCGGGCAACGAGAACATCACGACCTTCTTGCCGGCGAACAACGCGGCCGGGTCGACGTCCGCGCCACCTTCGGGGGTGGCTTGCTTGATGGTGACCGAGGGAATCTTCTGGCCAACGGCGATCGTCATGGCGCTGGGTTACCACAGAGCGTGGTCGCCAGTGCGCACGCATGCGCAAAACGTTCTTGGTCCCCACGTAACGCGGTATCTGCGACGAGCCAGCCCACTTCGGTGCACTTTCCAGACGGACCGGCGTTTGCGAGTAACTTTGCACAGTCGGCGTTCATCGCTTCGACGTGCGCCATCAGGATTCCGTCGAGCCCGAGCAGCGCGCGCCACTTCGTGCCGTCGTGAATGAACACCGCGTCGATCGGCTTGCCGGCGAGCTCGGCCACCGCCGATGGAAATTGCACGGGCACCGACCAGCGCAGGCGCGCTTGCGAATTCAACAGGCGCCGATCACCGGCGAAGTGACGGCGCGCCGTGATCTCGCCGGGAACGCGTAGCTGATCGATGATCGGCGCGGCCGCAGAATCGAATTGCTTTCGATACTCGGCGTAGAGCCCGCGATATGGATCGACGATGTCGCGACCCCACGCGGCATCGCCCATGATCCACGTGGCGACTTCGTGCTTGCGCGTGGCCTCGTCGGCGCCGGCGAGCGTGCGCAGATACACCGCGAGATCCTCCGGCGAGCCACGCACGATCGGCTCGGGCGGCGCCTTGCACGCCACGAGGATCAGCAGCAGCCACTTCACGCGAGCAACTTCACCGCGGCCGATGCGGCGGCCATGCCGAACGCCGACGGCACGAACGCGAGCGAGCCTTCGACGCGATTGCGATGCGCGCAATCGTTGAGCCCGTTCTCGCCGCCGGGACACACGCACTGAAACCCATCGTGGTCGTACGCGAGCTCGACGGGCTCGCGCGGCGGCTCCTCGGAATAGACCGCGGTCACGCCGATCGGCTTTTCGAAGTCGAAGCCGTACTTCTTGCGCAGGTTGTGACGAAGCGCGCGTGCGAACGGATCGACCTTGGTCTCCGACAGATCGCCGATCCGCACCGCCGTGGGATCCATACGCGCGGCCGCTCCCATCGCCGAGACGATCCGGATCCGCTCGCGCAAGCACGTGGCGATCAGGTGCATCTTCGCCATCTGGTTATCGATCGCGTCGATCACCAGATCCGGCTCCGGCACGAGCAGGCGCTGCGAATTCTCCGCGTTGTAAAACTCGGCCCGCGCTTCGATCACCGCATCCGGGTTGATCAGGCGCAGGCGCTCCGCCATCACTTCGACCTTCGACTTGCCGAGCGTGCCCTTCATCGCATGGAGCTGGCGATTGACGTTCGTCACGCAGATCCGATCGAAGTCGACGAGGATCAGCCGACCGACACCCGTGCGAACGAGCGCCTCGGCCGCAAACGATCCGACACCACCGACGCCGAACACCGTCACCGTCGACGCTTGCAACCGCGCGATGCCGCTATCCCCGAGGAGGCGCGCTGCGCGATCGAAACGACGGTGGGTGGTCATTGGAGCTCGACGTTTTGCGCTTTCGCTTCGGTCTGGATCTGTTGGACCAGCGCGTCGGCTTTCTGTTGTAGCTCCGGCGTGGGGTTGTGCAACTTGACCTTGTTGCAGGCGTTCACCGCTTGCTGGAACTTCCCGAGCTTTTCCTCGGCACTGCACAGGTCGAAGCAGTACTGCGACTGCACGTCCTTGTTGTAGGCCGCGATGAACTTCTTCTCGGCGTCGGCGAAATTGCCCTTCGCCATCAAGTCCTGGCCCTCTTGGTCGAGCGCCTTGGCCTCGTCGGCTTTGTTCGCCGCAGGTGGAGGCGTGGGTGCTGGCGCGGGGCTTCCACCACAACCGATCAACAGAACGAGCAACAGGCGCTTCATGCCGCGCATCCTACCAGGCGGCGAACACCCGGCGTGCGTTCGCGGCCGTCGTCGACGCAACCTCACCGGGATCCAGTGCACGCGCAGCCGCGATCGCGGCGACGATATCCGGCAAGAAACCGGGCTCGGCGCGCTGACCCGGGCGCGACGACTGATCCGGCGAATCGGTCTCGACGAGCAAGTGATCGAGCGGTACCCGGCGCACGGCTTCGAGCGGCTTGCGCGCGTTCGGATACGCGACCGGGCCCGCGAACGAGATCGCGAACCCCAGTCCTACATAGGTCGGGACCAGATCCGCGCCGCCGGAATAGCTGTGCATCACGCCGCCGGTCGCCCGTTCCTCTCGGAGGATCTGGGGCGCGCGATCGTGCGCGTGAAACACGTGGACCACGAGCGGTAGTGCCGCGATCCGCGCCGCGCGAATGTGCATCCGAAACAGCTCCTCTTGGAGCTCCTTTTCGCCGGTGTTGCCGTCGAGCCCACACTCGCCGATCGCGACTGCGCCGCGCTGTTTCGCGAACGCCGCGAGCGCTTCCGGGGTCGTCGCGATCTCGCTCGGGACGAGATCCGGCACGATCTGCGGATGAAATCCCACGCCGATCCGGATCATCGGATCCGCGAGCGCGACATCCCACCGGATCGCGGGGACCAAGATGCCCTCGACACCCGCGGCCTTCGCGCGCAGGAGGACCGCCTCGCGATCGCGATCGAACGCCGGCACGTCGAGGTGGCAGTGGCTATCGATCACTTGAGGTAACGTAGCAGGCGGTGGCGTTCTGGAAGCCCTATGTGGAGTGGATCAACACGAGCGAACGTGCGGTCGCCCGGTGGATCCGCGCCGCGCGTGAAGCACTGCTCGGCGAGATGCCCGTGCTCGCCGCGGGCACCGCACTGTTCGCGCTGATCGCCACGGTGCCGGCGCTCGCCGCGGTCGTCGCGATCTACGGCATCGCGGTCGATCCGACGGAGATCGAGCGCCACTTGAACGGCCTCCAGACCGTGTTGCCCGCGGAAGTCCTCACGTTCGTGACCGGGCAGCTCTCGCGGATGTCGCACGGCAACCACGGCGTGATCAGCTTCGAGATCGTGACCTCGCTCGTCGGTGCCACGATCGCGTCGCGGTCCTCCGCACGCTCGATGATCGTCTCGCTGAACAAAGCGTATCGCGTGAAAGAAACGCGGTCGGCGCTACGCCGGCTCGCGATGACCCTCTTGATGGGCCTCGTCACGTTGATCGGGCTCGCGGCGATGTTCGCGATCTTGATCGCGCTGCCACTGATCGTGCGCGCTCTCGGGCTCAACGGTTATCACCTCGTCCGGATCCTGCGCTGGCCGTCGCTACTAGCGCTCGTGTTGACCACGCTCGCAGCGATGTATCGGTTCGCGCCCGCGCCCCGTCCCGGATCGACGGTGCGCTACATCTGGCATGGCGCGGCGTTCGCGACGGTGCTGCTCGTGTTGGTGTCGTGGGCGCTGTCGGTGTGGGTCGATCACATCGCGTCGTACGACTCGGTCTACGGCGCGTTCGGCTCGCTCGTGGTGCTGATGCTGTGGTTCTACTTGTCGACGATCGCGCTCGTGATCGGCGGCTTCATCAACGGCGAGCTCGAACGTCAACACAAATGAAGGATCTGGCGCAGCGTCGAGTGGCCGCGCAATGGCTCGTTGGCTCGCCGGCAAAATCCATCACGGATGTCGCGCGTCACATGCTCGCGACGCAAGCGCAGGAATTCGCCGGATCGAAGTGGGCGCTCGGGATTCGTGCGCCGGGCACCACGATCAAAGACGTCGACGACGCGTACGCCGCGCGGTCGATCGTGCGCGCGTGGCCGATGCGCGGGACGCTCCACGTGTGTGCCGCCGAGGATCTCGGTTGGCTCACGGCATTGCTCGCACCGCGGGTCGTCGCCGGCGCGAAGAAGCGCCACGATCAGCTCGGCTTCGACCAAAAGCAGTTCGGCAAGGTGCGCGATACCGCCGAGAAAGCGCTCGCCGGCAAACAGCTCTCGCGCGAGCAGATGTTCGCCGCGTTCGACAAGGCAAAGCTAAACGCGGATCCACATCGCGGCTATCACATGCTGTGGTACCTCGCGCAGATCGGGACCGTGTGCATGGCCGGCGATGCGTACGCGCTGTGCTCGGAATGGATCGCGAAGCCGCGCACGCTCGATCGCGAGGAAGCGCTGGGCGAGCTCGCGGTCCGGTACTTCCGATCGCATGGCCCCGCGACGAAGGCGGATCTGCAGCGCTGGGGCAAGCTCGTCGCCGCCGATACGAAGATCGCGATCGAGCTCGCGCGCCCGCACGTCGCCACGCACGGTGACTACTTCTTCGACGAAGCGAACGCGCCTGCGGCGAAGGCCACGCTCGCACTCCCACCATTCGACGAGCTGATCCTCGGGTACGAGGATCGGACGTGCACGCTCTCGGAAGCGCATGCCGAGAAGATCGTGCCCGGCGGCAACGGCGTGTTCCTCTCGACGATCGTCGAGAACGGCGTCGCGACCGGCATCTGGAAACGGACGAAAAAAAGGAGCTCGTGATTGAGCTCCTACCGTTTGAAAAAACGGCCGCGGCTTCCAGGAGGGTGGGGAGTATGACGAAAGCGGAAGCCGCGGCCGAACTGTATGGCGCCTTCGTGGGCGCGACCGTCAAGGTTATTGACGGGTACCGGTGAACGTCGCGCCCGACGGCAGCGTGGCCGGCGTCGAGGCGTAGTTGAGGTTGCCTTCCCACTTGCCGGTCACGGTCGAATCGACCTTGCCGTCGTTGTTCGTGTCGCGTGCGGTGGCCGCGCCGTCGATGTCGAACTCGAGCGCGCTGCCCGAGAGCGAATCGATCTCCGAGTAGATCTTCGTGGCGGCGGCGTTGAGGCCGGCGGTGCACGCAGTCGAGAACACGCCCGCGCCCGGCGTGAAGCCGAACTCGTCCGACGCCCAGTCCGACAGCGTCTGGCCGAGCGCCGCGCAATCGACCTTGTCGGCGAGGAGCGACTTCAGAATCCGTCGCGTTCGCGTCGAGCATCGGAATGATCGCGCCGTCGAGGCCCATGTGCAGGATGCCGCCGTAGGGCAGGCCGACCTTGTGCTGGCTGACGGTGAGCTTGCCGGTCGAGTCGAGCGACGTGCCGACGTTCTGGACGACGACGTTCGCGATGTTGTGATCCGCGAACGCGAGGTCATACGTCTGGCCGTTGATGACGAAGTGCGCGCCGAGCTCGGTGCGCGTCGCCGAGGTGCCGCTGATCGCGAGTGTCTCGTTGAGGCCGAACTTCTTCGTGATGTCGCCGAAGTCGTTGCCCATCTGGACCATCGTGGTGACGAAGTCCGGCGCGAAGTCGAGGATCTTCGGGTTGACGTACGCGGCGATCGCCGACGTGCCGAAGCTCTGCATCGCGCTCTTCACGGTGCCACCGATGCCGCTGTTCGGCAGTTGGTTGACGAGCTGCTCGATGAGCCACTTGCTCGGATCGTCGGGCTCGTCGGTCGCCGCGATGATGTCGTTGACGACCGTGCCGGCGGTGCCGGGAACGTTCGAAGCGATGTCGAACGTCGACGTCATCTTGTAGGTGCCATCGGCGTTCAAGTGGCCGACGTCATCGCCGCCGGTGTTGTCACCGCCGTTGCCGCCGTTATCGCCGCCGTTGTCGCCACCGCTGCCACCGTTGGGGGCATCGGCCGCACAGCCTGCTGCCGCGATAAACAGAATCGAAGTGAGGAGGCTGGTCGTCTTCATGATCAGACGTAGTGCAGCGGGTGTGCCCAGTTTTGTTTGCGATCGATCAGCGAGTTGCGACTGGCAACACAGTCCCCGGCAACTCGACTGGTCGGGCCTGAAGACCGATCAAATAGTTCGCGACACGCGCGCCGAAAAAAACCGGCCCGGGCAGAATTACCCGGGCCGGCCAGCCATCCTCGACTCGACGAGCTCACCACTCGTCTTGTCGAACCGTTATTACATGCGCGTTCCGGTGAACGTCGCGCCCGGCGGAAGCGCCGCGGGGGTCGAGGCGTAGTTCAGGTTGCCTTCCCACTTACCGGTCTGCAGCACGTCCGTCTTGTAGTCGCCGTTGGTGTCACGCGCCGTCGCCGTGCCGTCGATGTCGAACTCGAGCGCCGTGCCCGAGAGCGAGTCGATCTTCGTGTAGATCGCGTTCGCCGCCGCGTTGAGGCCCGCGGTGCAAGCGGTCGAGAACACGCTCGCGCCCGGCGTGAAACCGAACTGCTGGTAGGCCCAATCCGAGAGCTCTTGGCCGAGCGTCGCGCAGTCGACCTTGTCCGCGAGCAACTGGTTCAGGTTCGAGGCGTTCGCGTCGAGCATCGGGATGATCGCGGCGTCGAGGCCCATGTGCAGGATGCCACCGTACGGCAGCGGCACCTTGTGCGTGGCGACCGTCAGCTTGCCGCTCTGCTCGAACGACGTGTTGATGTTCGGGACAACGACGTTCTGGATGTTGTGATCCGCGAACGCGAGGTCGAACGTCTGGTTGTTGATGACGAAGTGCGCGCCGATTTCCGTGCGCGTCGCGCCGTAGGTGCCGTCCGGGCCACCCGCGCCGATTTCGAACGTCTCGTTCAGGCCGAAGTGCTTCGTGATGTCGCCGAAGTCGTTGCCGAGCGCGACCATCGTGGTGACGAAGTCCGGCGCCCAGTTGAGGAGCAGCGGGTTCACGTACGCGGCGATCGCCGACGTACCGAAGCTCTGCATGAGGCTCTTGATCTGACCACCGATGCCGCTGTTCGGCAGTTGGTTGACGAGCTGCTCGATGACCCACTTGCTCGGGTCATCCGGTTCGTCGGTCGCATCGATGATGTCGTTGACGATCGTGCCGGCCGTGCCGGGAACGTTCGACGCGATGTCGAACGTCGAGGTCATCTTGTACTTGCCGGCCACGTCGAGCGAGTGCGGGACGTCGTCACCGCCACCGGTGTTCGAGCCGGTGTCACTGCCTTGATCGTCACCGCCGCCAGCGGGGCCCGTCGGATCCGAAGCACAACCGGTTGCGATCGTGCCGAGTGCGAGAAGAGAAGCGAAGCCAAAGGTCTTGAACGTCATCGTGAGTCTCCGTTGTCGAGGATGGATGCCGACCCCTTGTGCAGCGGCAGTGCCAGCTGCTGGGGGATCGGATCCCTCACGATGTCGCGTAGTTACGATCGGGCGGCAACTCGCGTTGTCAGGTCACTCCAGCTTCATGGTGCCAAGCGACCTAGCCGCTTCCCACGGTTGTCGTTACCAACCGCAGTCCTGACCCTTGTTCTGTTCAAGGAGCCACTTCTGGAGCGGCGCGAAGTACTCGAGGATCGCGGTCGCGTCCATCTCGCGCGTCCCGGTCAACTGCTCGAGCGCGTCCTGCCAGGGCTTGCTCGCGCCGAGCGACAACATCTTCGCGTACGCCGTGCCCGCGTCCTTGTTGTTGTAGATCGAGCACTCGTCGAGCGGCCCGGTGAAGCCGGCCTTCTTGCACAGCGCGCGGTGGAACTGGAACTGGAGGATGTCCGCGATGAAGTAGCGCATGTACGGCGTGTTGCTCGCGACGTGGAACTTCGCGCCCGCGTCGAAGTCGGTGGCCGCGCGCTCGGTCGGCGGCGACATGCCTTGGTACTGCTTCTTCAGATCCCACCAGTGCTGGTTGTACTCCTCGGGTTTCACGGCGCCCGAGAACACGTCCCACCGCCACTTGTCGATCATCAGGCCGAACGGGAGGAACGCGACCTTCTCGAGCGCGACCTTCATCTGCTGATTGATCGTGGCTTTGTCGTTCTTCACGACCGTGTCGAGCAGGCCCTTCTCTTTCAGATACGCCGGCGTCATCGACAGCTGGATCGTGTCGCCGATCGCCTCGTGGAAGCCGTCGTTCGCGCCGGCCTGATAGATCACCGGCAGTTGGTAGTAGTGCTGGAAGTAGAAGTCGTGACCGAGCTCGTGATGGATGACCCAAAGGTCTTCCATGTTGAGGTTGATGCACATCTTGATGCGGAGGTCGTCGTTGTATTGGACGTCCCACGCGCTCGCGTGACAGACCACGTCCTTGCCTTTCGGCTTCGAGAACATCGAGCGTTCCCAGAACGTCTGCGGGAGCGGATCGAAGCCGAGCGACGTGTAGAACGCCTCGCCCATCTTCACCATCTTCTGCGGGTCGTAGGACTTCGCGAGGATCGGCGTGACATCGATCGGCGCGACGCCCTTATACGGCTCGAGCTGCGGATACAGGTACTCCCAGCTCTGCGCCCACATGTTGCCGAACAGGTGCGCCGGAATCGGTCCGGTTTTCGGGACGATCTTGTCGCCGTACTGCTCGTTCAACTTGCGGCGCGCGTAGCAGTGGAGCTGCGTGTAGAGCGGCTTCACCTGGCCCCACAAGCGATCCATCTCCGGCCCGAACTTCTCCGACGGCATGTCGTAGCCGGCTTGCCAGAGATCCGCGGTGTCCTTGAAGCCGATCGCCTTCGCGCCGTTGTTCGCGAGACCGACGTACTTCACGAATAGATCGCGCTCGGCGTGGCCGACGTTGTCGTGCCACTCCTTCCACGTCGCGAGCAGCTTCGCCGGATCTTTCTCCTTCTGTAGCGCCTTGCTGTAGAACTCGACGTCCTGGCACTTGTCCTTGCCGTCGGCGCCCTTCGTACACACGCCCTTGCCGTAGACCGACGTCATCTCCGTCGCGGTCTTCGCCATGTCTTCGGCTTGCTTCGCATCGTCCGGCGCGGGGACCGCTTGGAACTTCAGCAGCATGAGTTGGCGCTTCGTATCCGGATCGAGCTTGTCGAGGATCGGATCGAACTTGCGCGCCTCCTTCACCATCTTGGTGATTTCGACGGACTGGACCTCGGAGGCTTTCGCCGTCGCCGCCTCGTGATCGGGCGTGATGTCGGTCTCGTTATCCCATTCCTTCAGCGACGCATCGACGATCAGCTTGCGCAGCTTCGGATCGGCATCCTTCACCCACTGCTTCGCCTCCGCGATCAGCTTGTCGTTCCCCGCGTTCGCCGATCCGGATCCCTGTGTCGGTGGCGGAGGAGGAGCCGGTGGCGGCTTGTCCTCTTTTTTCGATCCACACGCCGCGACGAACAGGAGAAGAGCTAGGTAGTTCCGCACGCCGGCACCATACGCCGGCTGAAACTACGGTTCCATGCCCGGGAGGGGCGTACCAGAGTCGTCGGTCGCAGGGGGCTTCTTGTCGCCTTTGCCCGGCACCTCGACACCGTGGTCGTCGAGGATCGCCTTCGCCTTGACCTGTTGATCTGCGTCGAGGATCGCCCACGCCTTCTTGAGCGCGTCGTTGTTGTTCTGCTTCTCGATCGCGTGGAGCTTGTTGGCATCGCCGTTGGGCTTCATCATCGCGCCGGGCGCGTGGTTGTGCCGGTTCGGCTTCTTGCCCGCCTTCATCTCCTGCGGCGTGATCTGCTCGTCATCTTCCGGACGCTCGATCTGGCGGAGCTGGACGTCGATATCGGCGTTCGTCGCCGCGAGGCTCTGATCGATCTCTTTCAGCTTTGCGAGCTGGTCATCCCGCAGCTTCAGATCACTCGACGAATCGATGAGATATCCGACCGGCGTTCCCGACGCGGGGGGTAGCGGCGGCACTTCGCCTTCGGCCGGATGGTGAACGGGTGGATCGGAGTCGTGGTGGCAGGCAGCCAGCGCGAGCAAACAAACGAGCACGAACCGCATCCCGGTTTCCGTAGCACAGATCGGCGCCGTCGCTGTACTGTGGTTTTGATGTGTCGATGGGTCGTCTTGGTAATGCTGGCGCTGGGTTGCCAGAACTTTTCGAATTACCAGCAGTCGTATCTCGCACCCACGGTGCCGTGGACGCGGGTCGCGCAGCCGGCGGGGCCGCCGGTCGATGGGATGGCGACGGAGAAGTGCCATACCCCGACCCACGACGACGAGTACTACGGGTTTTCCGTCGGGCATCCCGAGGGTTGGTCGATCGACTACTCGACCGGCACGATCCTCGTACAGCGCGATCCCACCGTCGGCGCGATGATCTTTCCGGCGCGGATCCGGCGTGCGGATGTCACACCGGACCAAGTCGCGGATCTGTTCGCGAACGCGATCGGCTCGCGCGTGCGCCAGGCGGGCGGAACGTTCGAGCTCGTCGACAAGACGAGTGATGGGCGCGTGGCGACGGCGCTCGTGCTCGCGCAAGTCAACGGCATGCGGATCAAAGGGCCGCTGCAGGTGATCGCCACGCCCGGCTTCATGACGCTGAAGGTGTATTGGGCTCCCGAGTCGGAGCTTGCGGCGGACGAGCCTCAGCTGCGACAGGTGATGACGTGCTTCAAGCGGAAGACCGTGATCACGCAAAAGACGCCGGCGGGGAAGGCGGGCGCGATGAAGGTCGGTGCGGTGGGTCACGCGCCGAAGCTCGCGCCGTATCGCGATCGCTACTTCGCGATGCAGATCGTGCCGGGGCTCGAGATGACGAGCGAGTCCGAGCATGGCTTCGACATGGTGAATCGCGAGCACACGATGGGCGCGGGCTTCGGCTACGTGCTGAATCCAACGATCCGCGCGGACATCTATGCGACGCAGACGCTGCAGCAATACTTTCCGAACGCGCAGATCGTGACGCAGGGTTGGAAGCAGGCGCCGCAGGGTTGGCTCGCAGCGGAGATCGAGTGGCGGATGGATACGCCGCAGCACTACATGTTGCACGGCGTGATTCGCGTGACGCAGACGCAGGGCGTGATGATGTCGTTCGGCTATCAGACCGGCGACGTGATCTGGGACAAGACCCGGCCGGCACTCGAAGCGATGATGAATTCGGTGCAGATCCAGCCGGCGGCGGTCGCACAGGTGCAGGCGGGGATTCGCGCGCAGATGGCGCAGTATCCGCCGATCCAATCGTCGTCGAGCTCGTCGTCGTCGAGCGATGCGTGGAATCAGTCGGTGCGTGATCGCTGGGAGTCGCAAGATCGGCGGAACCAAGGCTTCGACGACGCGATCCTCGGTCAGGACCACACGCGGTCGCCGTCGACGGGCGAGACCTACGTCGTGCCGAACAATGCATGGAGTGATACCGGTCCGCAGGGTGCGGGCTACTACCGGCAGTTGCCCGGTGGTGGTGTCGAGCGGCTCGACGTGCAGGGAACCGACTATCAATGAGATAGTGCGCGGATGAAGTGGTTCGTGATCGTGGCGTTGGTCGCGTGCTCGTCGAAGAAGACCGAGGCGCCACCGCCGGCGCCGGCTCCGGCTCCGACGCCTGTGGCAGCTCCGGTGGTCGATGCGGGTGAGCTCGTCGATGCGATGGGCTCGGGTGTCGGTGCAAACGTGCCGGTGCCGCCGCCGGGTCACAGTCGGGTGATGCCGGACAAGATCAAGCAGGCGCAGCGCAAGCCGTGTCCGGCGTGTGACTTCGCGTGCACGCGTCCGGGCGAGCGGCCGATCGAGAAGCCCGATGAAAATGGTTGTCGGCAGTGCGGCTGCGAGAAGGATCCGAGCTTTCCAAAATGAAGTGGGCGTGGTTGGTGGTGGTGGCCGGCTGTGCGGCGAAGCATCCCGAGGATCAGTTGATGCCGCCGGGTGTCACGGATCTCGCGATCGTTGTCGAGCATCACGGCGAGGTCGTGTCGTCGCGTGGCGACCTGCGCGAGAAGTTTCCGCTCGCGTCGTTGTCGAAGCAGATCTGGGGCGTCGAGGTATTTCGTGCGGGGCTCGACGTGGAGAAGGAGCTCGTCGGCGGGATTCGCCTGCGCGATGTGATGCAACAGACGTCGGGCCTCGGTGATGATCACGATGGCGAGGATGATGTCGGGTTCTCGGATCTCGAGACGCCGGCGTTCGCGCCCGGAGCGTGGTGGCGGTATTCGAATCGCGGTGCCGAGATCGTGCGCGTGCAGGTGCGTTCGCACTGGGCCACGCAGGTGCCACCGGATGTCGCGGAGCGGGCGGGGCTCGCCGATGTGTCGAAGGTGATCGGTGCGGAGCTATCGGTGTGCGAGCGCCCGGATATGGCGAAGCTCGGGTTCGTGTGTGCGGATGCGACGGCGGTGGCGGCGTTCGAGAACGCGACGGATCGGATGCCGTTCATCGGGAAGCTGCGCGCGCCCGTCGTCGTGGATGGTGTGTCGTTGCCGTACGGGATGCTGACGCGGATCGCGACGATCGGTGGGCATCGCGCGTTCGGTCATACCGGCAACTACGACGATGTCTCGGTCGCGGCCTTTCGATTTCCCGACGACGATTTGACGATCGTGGTGCTCGAGCATGGCAAGCCGGAACCGGGTTCGCGTGCGCCCGAATTGTTGGAGCGGATCGCGCGCGAGCAGCTCTCGATTCCGGAGCCCCGCGCGCAGGAAGCGCCAGCGGACGAGCGAGCCGCGATCGACGGCGCGTACGAGCTCGATGGCCATCCAGCGCACATCATCGCGCGCAACAGCCACGTGGTGCTCTCGCTCGGAGGTGATGCGCTGATCCCGCTCACGTACATCGGCGATCGCACGTTCACTGGCGCACCGAACGGCTATCAAATCCAGTTCCTGCCGGCGACGGGTCCCGTGAAGGCGGCCGCGATCGGCCTACCGTTCATGCTCGACGGCCTCGCGCGCCGGAAGCCGTGAACATCGGAACGAACGAAATGGCGGGCAGGTCGGAGTAGAACGTTCGCACGTAGCCTTTCGAAAATTCGTATCACTGTCCGCGATCACGCGAGCAGTTCCTCGAGCCAATCGAGGAACACGCGCACCTTCGGCGTCGCTGCGCGATGCTTCGCGTACAGCGCGTACAACGGCCGCGGCGGCGCTTCGTAGTTTGCGAGCACGATCTCGAGCTTGCCGCGCGCGAGCTCCTCACGGATAACGAACTGGAACATGTTGAGCAGGCCCGACCCGGCGACCGCCGCCGCGACTTGCGCGTCACACAGTTCGACGCGAGCTGCGACTTCACCGTCACCTCGCCATCACGTAGGCGCCACGGCTTCGGCCCGTCTTGCCAGAACACCGCCGCGTGATGATCTTCGAGATCGCGCGGATGCTTCGGCCGGCCATGCTTCGCGAAGTATTTCGGCGAGCCGACCGTCACCATTCGACATCGCGTGAGCACCCGCGAAACCAGCTCGCTGTCGCGCAGATCCGCCATCCGCAGCGTGACATCGATGCCCTCGGCGACCGGATCGATCACGTGATCGCGCACGCTCAGCTCGATCGCGAGCGCGGGATGCGCTGCGAGAAACTCGGGCAGGGCAGGCGCGAGTAAGTGCTGACCAACAACGATCGGCGCATCCACTCGCAACCGTCCGCGCGGCTCGCGTTGTGTTTTGGCGATCGATGACTTCAGCATCCTCGAGCTCGACGAGGATCCTCTTGCAGCGTTCGTAATACGCTGCACCGTCATCCGTGAGGCTGAGGCTTCGCGTGGTTCGTTGGAGCAGTCGCGTGCCGAGCCGCTTCTCCAGGCGCGAGATAATCCGCGATACGCCGGATGGCGTAATGCCGAGGGACGTTGCGGCGTGCGTGAAGCTATGTGCGTCCACCACCCGCGTGAACACGCCGATCTCGGCAAAGCTATCCATGACGATAGCTTGGGGATTGTTGACTTGACGGCAACAGTGCCGTGATCCCCATCCGCTAACTCACGCCCGCTCATGGACGTCATGGTTCGGGCATGCTCGATCAAATATTCCAATACGCTCTCGCAGAACAACGCACCGTCGGCGCGATTTCGGTCGTGTTGAAAGCCGGCAAGCCGGTCTATGAAGCTGCCGTCGGATTCGCGGATCGTGAAGCCGGGATTCCAATGGCGGTCACCACACCGCATCGGCTCGCGTCGTTCACCAAGCCGGTGACCGCTGTCGCCACGCTCGCGCTCGTTGATCGCGGTCAAGCTTGACGCTCGACACCACGCTCGATCGCTTTCTGCCGGCATTTCCGCCGATCACGATCCATCAATTGTTGACGCACACGAGTGGCCTCTCGTATCGGTTCATGGAAGCGCCCGGTGGCCCGTATCACCAGGCGAACGTGTCCGATGGGCTCGATCAACCGGGTCTCTCGCTCGCCGAAAACCTGCGCCGTCTCGCGACCGTCCCGCTGATCGCGAAGCCCGGCAACGCGTGGAACTACTCGCTCTCGTTCGACGTGCTCGGTGCGGTGATCGAAAAGCTCGTCGATGCGCCGCTCGATCGCGCGATCCACGATCTGATCACCGGCCCGCTCGAGCTCGATCTCTCGTTCGCGCCGCATGACGGTCTCGCGACGCCGTATTTCGGCGTACCCGGCTCCGCTCCGCAAAAGATGTTCGATGGTGTCGAGGTCCCGTCGTTCCCACCGTTCACGACTCGATTCGCACCGTCACGAATCTACGATCCCGCGTCGTATCCGAGTGGTGGCGCCGGCATGACGGGCACCGCGCGCGCGTTATGCGAAGTTCCTCGAGGCGTTGCGCACGCGTCGGTTCCAGTTCGGTGCGGAGCTCGTCGAGCAGATGTTCCGCGATCAGATTCCGGGCATCGAATCGCCGATCTTGAATGGCTTCGGCAGTGGTTACGGCTTCGCGGTCAAACGTCCGAATGCCGACTCGCCGCTTCGTCCCGGTGCCGCGCGGTGGGGTGGGGCGTACGGGCATTCGTGGTTCATCTCGGGTGATGTCGTGTCGGTGCTGCTCACCGGCACGTCGTTCGATGGCATGACCGGTCAGCTTCGCAACGATGTCGAACGCATGATCAGCACGCTGTGAACAGGATCGCGCGGCCTTCGGTCGCCATCCTCGTGAAGAATGCACGCAGCTCTTCGAACCAACTCCAGGTGGATTCGAGGTCGTCTGCATCTGCTGCGCCCGTGTACTCCTTCACGTTCTCGAGTAGCGCGAAGCGTTCCGCGAACCAGTCGTAGGTAACGCCGGCGAGTGCCGTCGAGATTTCTTTCACATTGTCGCTATCGACCAGACGGACGACGTAGTCATCGCCGAAATAGACGCATTCGCCGCCGAGGATCGCGCCCGATAGCGGCCACTCATCGCCGAGCGATCGATGGATCGCTTCCCATGCCTTGTCGGTCTGCTGGAGATTCGGCTTGTCCCATCTCGATTCGATCGCCTCGACGATCGCCCGAACGGCAGGATCGTCTTCCCGGTCGTAGGCATCCCATATCTGCTGCACTTCGTCCTCGGTTGGCGCGAAGTGGACACCGGTTCGCCTCACGTGCGTTCCTGCCAGGCTGCCACGAAGTCCCCTACGGTCGCGTACCGCCGTTCGGGCTCGTGCTCGGTGGCACATCGAACGATCTCCGCGTGCGAGCCCGGCATCAACACCTCGATGGTTCGCCCCAGCGTGAACACCGTCGTGCGTTCGTCGATCGTCGCGCCGAGCGCGAGCTCTTCGGGCGCCATGAATCGGGTCGAGCCGAACATGCGTCCCATCGTGTTCCGGAATGCACTGCGGTGATAGTGGTCGAGATCAATCACGTGCATCGCCTGCGTCGCGAAGTCGTAGATCAGGCTGCCATCGTAGAAGTCGGAGGCGATCCAACCCACACGCGCGAGCTCGCGATGCAGGTCGAAGATCGCGTCGAGACCGCGCTCGATCTCCTCGGCGGGCAGGGCGCGAAACCGCGCCATTGCATCACGAACGAGCTCGCCATCGACCCAGCCGTAGACCAGCATCGGTCCCGACGGCGATTCGATCACCCGATGCAGCCGCGGCAAGCACGCGTGCGCGCAACTGCGAGCGAGCTCGATGGCGTTACGCAACATCGCCACTCGTGCCTCGAATGTCAGCGTCACCGCGCCGTGTTCGTTGCCGGCCGTCTTCACGAAGTAGCGGGCCGCATCGCTCTCGACGCCGTAGGACACGTTGCCCGAGTCCTGTTCGTCGAATGTCGCGAACACGCGCCCTACGGATTGCAGAAACGATGCCGCCGGCTCGTCAATCCGAGCACGTTCGAGAATCTCGTTTCTGGCCACGGTCGATTCTAACACGGCACCGCCAACAATATACGCCGATTCAATTGCGACGAAGATTCGAGGATGGTATCGATCACCTATGGCTCGGACGCGCAAGATCCACGTTCAGACCGAGATGACATTCAAGTCTCTCGACAAGAACGGTCAGCTTCGCGGTGGAGCTCGGTCCAAGACCGGCCCCAAGCCGAAGCTCGATGCAGGCGGTCGGCAGCGCATGTCCCACGTGAAGCGCCCGTCGATCGATCACCGCCATCCGCAGCACGTCACGTTGCGCGTGTCACCGGAGATCGGATGGATGCGCAAGCTCGATGTCTATGCGGCGATCCGTGGAGCGCTGCGCAAGGTCTTGCCACGCCGTTCGGACTTTCGGATCGCGCAGTACAGCGTGCAGGACACGCACATCCACTTGATCGTCGAGGCGGAGCACAAGAAGGCGCTCGCTGCCGGCTTGCGGGCGTTCCAGATCTCGGCCGCCAAGCGCATCAACGCGGTGATCTCGCGCCGCCGTCGCATGGATCGTCGTCGGCGCGGAGTCGTGTTCACGGACCGTTATCACGCAGAAGATCTCTCGTCGGTCCGCCAAGTCCGTAACGCGCTCGCATACGTGATGAACAACTGGCGCCGGCATCGCGTCGACTCGCGCGATCCGTCACGTCGGCTGTGCGATGGCAGGCTCGATCCCTACGCGAGTGGCCTCGCGTATCCGGGCTGGCGCGAGCCACTGTCACTGCAACGTCCGCGCGACTACGAGCCTCCGCCGGTGGCGGAACCACGATCGTGGTTGCTGACTACGGGCTGGACGAAGGCGCCGCTGATCAGCTGCCTCGAAGTTCCGGGCCCGCGGTCTCCAAAAGACCGAGCTCGATAACGAAAGGCTGCGAGCTATGGCTCTGTTTCGACCCTTGGCCGTTCTTGGCTCGAGTGGCCGGAACGTTTGGACGCTCGTTTCTGTTCGGCTCTCGACGGAAAACAACGTCGATAGCGAAAGGCTGCGATCGATTGTTTCTATTGCGACCTGCCAGCACTATCGACCGTTCCTTGCGCGAGCTCGATGTCGCGTTGGCCGGTGCCGCTGATCGGCTCTCGAAGTTTTGGGACCGCGGTCGTCGAGACCCGACGTCGATAACGAAAGGCTACGAGTACAGCCTCGGCCGTTCCTGGCTCGGAGCGAAGCTGGGTGCCGGAACGACGCTCGTTTCTGTTCGGATCTCGACGAAAACCGACGTCGATATCGAAAGGCTGCGAGCGATCGTTTCTATTGCGACCTGCCAGCACTCTCGAACGGTCCTTGCGCGAGCTCGAGGTCGCGATGGCCGGTGCCACTGATCGGTTCTCGAAGTTCCGGGACCGCGGTCGTCGAGACTCGACGTCGATAACGAAAGGCTACCATTACAGCCTCGGCCGTTCCTGGCTCGGAGCGAAGCTGGGTGCCGGAATGATGGGATGCTCGTTTCTGTTCGGCTTTCGAAACCAACGTCGACAGCGAAAAGACTGCGAGCGATTGTTTCTATTGCGACCTGCCTACACCCTTCCTAGCGACTCGCGCCAGCAACCCTCGAGAACCGCGAGCGAGCTACACTCCGCATGGTGCCACCGCGCAATCGACCGAGCTGCTCGCCATCTCGTGTGGGGCGCATCGGGAAGCGGCGGACTGATCGGCGCAGGAGCTCAGCGATCGCGCATTTTCAGCTCGACCGACATGCTGACAACCGGCGTGTGCGATGTCGATCCGGTTCGCCACGCCGAGGCTCGCCACATCTGGCACCTCGAAAGCCCCGGCCAGCTTCTCTTCCCGACCGCGGATTTGCACGCAGCGGTCGCCGGCGACGAGCCGATCGTCGTGTGGGGAACGCGCGCGTTTTCCGACCTGGTGTGGATCTGGTGGGCGCTCGACGGTCTCGCACGGATCGGCGTCGACCGCGAGCGGTGCTACCTCGCGCGGCCGGATCATGACGACAGGACCGTAACGGTCGGTGGCACTGCGCCCGAGTACTTGCAACTCGCGCTCGCGAATGCGCATCGGATCACCGACGACGAATGGCGCGAGGCCACCGCACTGTGGTTCAAGTTCGCGTCCCCGTCACCTCTCGCGTTCGACGAAGCGCGCCGCGCCGGCGGACTGGCATTCCCCGAGCTCACGGCGAGCGCGGACGTTTACGGCGCCTGGTTTCCCCGCCTCCACGACAACCGGATCTCACTATCCCTGCTCGACGAAGCGCTACTTGCCGCCTGTTCCGACGAACGGCGCACGACCCGCGAAATCCTGGACCAACTCTCCGACGAGCAGGACGATCAACGCGGAGTGTTCGATGCCTGCTTTCCGATCGAACGGTTGCAGGCGTGGGCGGAGCTCGGCGTACTGGAGCGCCAGAGCGACTTCGAAGTTCGCGGCTTCCACGACGACCCGTTCGTGGCGGATCGGTTTCGCGCGACCGACCTCACTCGTTCACGCCTCACCAATGGACTCGATCACGTCGACAGTGCACCGGTGATGTACATCGGGGGCTGCCGCATCAACGATTCGGCCACACCATTCCTGCGCGTCGACACCGACGGCGGCTGGCGACTCGTCGCCGGCTAGCTACTTCGACGCGGTCTGATCGTTCGTGTGCGCGGCGATCTGCGGCGCGGCCTTCTTCGCGATCCGATCGAGCGCCACGCTGATCGCCTTCGCGAGACCTTCCGGCGTTTGCACCGGCAGCGGCTCGCTCTCTTCGTACGGTTGCGACCACACCACCGCACCGGTCTTCGGATCCGTGAGCGTCAGCTCGAGCGAGATCCGGCCGAGCCAGTGCTGCTTGTCCTGATCGACTTCTTCGAGCGCCACGATCCGACCACCGAGCACGAGCGACGCGTCCGCCGTTTGCTCGCGGACCACGGCCTTCCAATCACCGGTGCGACCGAGCGCTTGCTGCAGGTAGCCACCGACGAGCGTGCCCGGCGTGGCCGTCCACCGGTGATAGTTGTAGTAGTCGAGCCGATAGGGCGAGTTGCGATAGACGATGCGCTCGTCGTCGTACGCCGCATCCGACGACAGCGGTTCGACGACCAGCACCTTCGTGCCGAGCTTCGTCGCCGGCGGCTCGTTCACCGCGAGCTGGTAGTAACGGACTTGCGGCGCGGAACCACCGCAGGCGGCTGCGAACACCAGAGAGATGAGTGCGAGCTTCACGGCAACTTCCTTTCCGGCGCCGCATCCGAGAACATCAGACGCGACGGCTTCTCGCGCACTTCACGCGCGAGGTCTTTGAACGTGCGCGCCGCTTGGCGGATGTCCGCGAGCGTCGCCGTGATTTGACCTTGGTTCGAGTGGATCAGGTTGCGCAGATCGGCCGCGAGCTGGTTCGCGCTGTCGGTCGTCTTGCCGACGGAGGCGAACGCACCCTTTAGCGAGGCGCGGTTCTCGTCGACCATCGCCGCGATGTTCGCGGACGCCTTCGCCATGTTCTGCGTGGTCTCGCGCGTCGACACGACGATCGCGCCGAGCGCATCCTTGTCCGTGATCGCCGAGATGTCGTCGACGACCTTCGCCGTCTTGTCCATGATCTCCTTCGCACGCGAGACCATCTGCGTCGTCGCATCGGCGAGCTGCTCCGCCTGCTTCTGCAGCTTGTCGAACCCGCTCTGACCGGCCGGGATATGCGAGTGCGCCGGCAGATTCGCCGCCGTGCCCGTGCCACCGCGCAAGTCGATCACCTTCAGGCCCGTGATGCCGGCCATGTTGATCATCGCCTTGGTGTCGGTCTTGATCGGCGTGCCGCGATCGACATCGATCGCGATGCGGACATCGCTCGGCTCGTCGGGATCGAGCTCGATCTTGCCGACGGAGCCGACGTGGATGCCGTTGAAGTAGACCTGCGTCCCTTCATCGAGGCCCATCACCGAATCGTGGAGATCGATGTAGTAGCGGTCCTTGTGCTTCCAGAACTTCACGCCACCGAACACGACCAGCACGATCGCGAGTAACGCGCCCGTGACGAACGTGAAGATGCCGACCTTGGCCGCTTTGGCGCGCTCGTGACTCATGCCGACCTCGCGTGGAAGTAGTGGTAGACCTCTTCGACGGGCGAATGCTCGAGCTCCTCGATGGTGCCCGTCGCCAGTGCCTTGCCTTTGCCGAACATGATCGCGCGGTCTGCGAGAGCGCGAACCGATTCGAGCTCGTGCGAGACGATCACGATCGTGATGCCGAGGACATCGCGGAACTTGAGCAGCGTTTCGTCGAGCTCGGCCGCGACAACCGGATCGAGACCCGCCGAAGGTTCATCACAAAAGATGATCTCGGGATCCATGATCGACGCGCGTGCGAGCGCCGCCCGCTTGCGCTGACCGCCGGACATCTGCGCCGGGAACCGCTTCTCGAACCCCGCGAGCCCAACGAGCGCGAGCCGCGTGCGCGCCATCTCGCAGATGAGCGGCTCGGGCAACTTCGTCAGCTCGCGCAGCGGCAACGCGACGTTGTCCCAGACCGAGATCGATCCGAACAACGCGTCTTGCTGGAACGCCATGCCGGTGCGGCGAAGCAACAGGCGGCGCGCTTCGTCGTCGAGCCCGTACATGTCTTCGCCGAGCAGGCTGACACCGCCGGAGATCGGCGCCTGGAGGCCGGTGATCGTGCGGAGCAGCGTCGACTTGCCGGAGCCCGAGCCACCGAGCAACGCGACGATCTCGCCGCGCCGAACCTCGAGCTCGACATCCGTCAGGACCGGCGCGTCTTCGCTGTAGCCGACGGACAGCTTGCGACACAGGAGCATCGAATCGAGCTTCATCAGTGGGGCCCTCCGAGCGTGCCGATCGTGGCGGCGATCGCGTCGACGAGAATGATCAGGAAGATGCCGGTGACCACGGTGCGGGTCGTCGCTTGGCCGACCGAGCTCGGGTCGCTCGTGGCGCGAACGCCGAGGTAGCTCCCGGTGAAGCCGATGATCTGCGCGAATATGAAGCTCTTCACGAGGCCGTGGACGAAGTCCATCATGTCGACGCGCGCGACGACGCGGCCCCAGAACACCCACACCGGTAGCTCGAGCACGAGCGACGCGACGAGCATCGCGCCGAGGATTCCGACGAACACGCCGATCAGCGTCAGTGCGGGTTGAACGAACGACGTCGCGATCAAGCGCGGCAACAGCAAGAACCGTCCGGCGGAGATGCCCATCGCATCGAGCGCATCGAGCTCGCCGCGGACGCGCATCGTGCCGAGCTCCGCCGCGATCGCCGCGCCGTTGCGACCGCACAGCACGATCGCGGTCATCATCGGCGCGAACTCGCGCACCATCGAGAGGCCGGTCATGTCGGCGACGTAGATGCCGGCGCCGAAGCGTTGGAGCAACACGACGCCTTGAAACGCGAGCGTGGCGCCGAGCAGCGCCGACAGCATGCAGACGATCGGCAACGCGTCGATGCCCATCGACACCATGAACGCGGTCGTCGCGCCCTTCGGCAGCTTCTTCTTGCGCGCGAGCACGAAGCCGAGCTGCTTGAACGTATCGCCGAACAGGATCGTCGATGCCTTGATCGCATCGCGCAGCGAGAGCACGTGCGCTCCGAGCCGTTCGAAGTAGGTCGGCGGCGCTTCGTCGGGCTTCACCTGCGCGACATCGGGCACGAGCTCGAGGGCTTGGCGATGACGCGCGTCGACGTTCGCGAGCTCGAAGGTCTTGCCGGCCCGAAGCGCCGCCTTGCGACCGAGCGAGACGGCCGCCACGCCGGCACCGTCGAGGCGCCCGGCCTGGCCCATGTCGATCACGACTTTTCGGACGTCGCGGCGCTTCGCCGTGGTCTTCAGGTTTTCCCAGAAGATCTTCGCTTCGGGAATCGACAGGTCGCCGTCGACGAGGATCGTTGCCGTCCGCGTAGCGCGGTCGAACGACGACGGTGTGGTGCCCATGGCAAGCGCGACCAAGTGCACGGCCTAGACCACGGCCAAATCCAATTTCGTCGAGCACTTGGCGATCGCGCGTGGCGACAGCGCACGTGGCAAACATGCAATCCGCGCACTGCGCGGGAGCGCTCACTGCTTCTGCGCGAGGACCAACGCGCTGCGTGCGGGCAGTGCCGCCGGGAGCGTGACGTCGGCGCCGGAGATCAGATCGGTGTAGGTGCCGGCGGGCAGGCCGTTCGCCGTCGAGTCTTGATCGCCGCGGTTGAGCGCGACGAACACGACGTCACCGTTCGTGGCCATCTTGTAGACGAACGTATCGGTGCCGACCGACAGCGTCGTCCGCGTGCCGCGCCGCGTGGCCGGATGAGCCGCGCGCACCTTGATCAGCGCCGTGAGGTGCTTCTTCAGATCGAGCTGATCGGTGGTGTAGTTCGCCCACTGCATGAACCGACGGTTGTCCGGATCGCCGGCGCCGGCCATGCCGTACTCGTCGCCGTAGTACATCATCGGCAGGCCGGGCATCGTCATGATCATCGTCCACGCCACCGCGAGGCGCTGATACGGCGAGCTCGTCGTCGGCGTTTGCGGTTGGTTCGTCCACGCGCGCTCCTTGCCGCCATCCCACGCGCCCCACGCCGGTTGATCGAGAGCGAGCTCGATCGAGCGCGGCACGTCGTGGTTACCGAGGAACGTCGACATCACGGCATCCGTGCCGTAGTAACCGTCGTTCGAATCGAGGAAGCCGACGAGGTCCTGCATCTGGCCATCGCGACGCAGCAGCGTCGACAGCACCTGGCCGCGCTCGGGGAAATCGAACTGGCCGTCGAGCATCGTCGACTTGTTGACGAACGACTTGATGAGATCGCGATCGCCATCGAACGTCTCGCCGACCATGTAGAACGGCTGGTCCCACGCGACCTCGGCATCCGCACGCGCGCGGACGTCGAGCAACCACTGCGGTTCGATGTGCTTCACCGCATCGAGCCGGAACCCGTCGACGCCGGTCGCCTTCACCCACGCGATCGCGTTCGACACGCTGTAGTTGCGCGCGTCGGTGTTGTTGAAGTTGAAGTCCGGCAGGAAGTTGTCGAACCAGCACACCTTGCGATCGGTGTCCCACGAGCAACCATCGCCACACACGCAGTTGCCGCCGTGGCCGTTGGAGTTCGGATTGAACCAATCGGGGTGCTGTTGATAGACCGGCGAATCCGAGTGCACGTGATTCATCACGTAGTCCATGAGGACTTGGATGTTGTGCGCGTGCGCGGCGTCGACCATCGCCTTGAGATCGGCGAGCGAGCCGAGGTGTGATTCGATCTGGTCGAGCTTCGACGGCCAGTAGCCGTGATAGCCCGAGTACGTGTGACCATCGGCGCCGGGGTTCGCGCCATCCGCGTTGTCGAGCGGCGACGTGATCCACAGCGTGTTGATGCCCATGTCGTCGAAGTAGCCGGCCTCGATCTTCTGCTGCAGGCCTTTGAAGTCGCCGCCCTGATAGTTGCCGGGGAAGTCGACGCCGGGGACTTGCACGTCGTTCGTGACATCGCCATCGGCGAATCGATCGACCATCGCGAAGTACATGACCGCGTCGCGCCAATCGATCGCGGGGCGCGCGGGGCACTGATCGCACGACACGCGCAGCACCGAGTTGAAGCCGCCGGCGCCGTCGGGAGACTTGCGCGTGTTATCGGGATCGGTGACCCAGTTGCCGTCGACGACGAACTTGTAGACGACGACCTGCTTGTTGTTCGCGGGAATCGTCGCCGTGAAGCTGCCGTCGCCGGCCGCGGTCATCGCGATGCCGGTGGTCCAGCCGTCGTCGGCGAAGTCACCGCGGAGCGAAACGGAAGCCCCGGTGCCGTGATACGTGATCGTTTGCGAGCAGGTCGGGACCGGGGGACACGAGGCGTTGCTACCTGCATCGCTCCCGGCGCCACCGTCTGGATTGCCGCCCCCATTGGGGTTCTGCGACGCGGGACACGCGGTCATCAGGAGGGCGGATACGACGGCGGCGAAACGCACGGCCGAACCGTCATCAAGTCACGTGCCAGCCATGGGGCGAATCGGCCTCTATAGCTACAGATACTTGGAATTGGGATCGTTTTGCCGCGTTGCGAACGGCAACGCGACTAGCCAGGATCTTGCCCCCATCTGGCGAATCGCGTACTGATGCGAACATGATCCGAGGGCTGGTTTCGCTGTTCGTTGTCGGTGCTTTGAGCGTCACTGCGGCTGCTGATCCGGGCGATCCGATGCCGCAAGAAGAGAAGGCCCCCGCGGCCGCGGCGTCGGCGAAAGCGGACGACAAGAAGTTCGAGGTCGTGAACAAGGACGCGCCGGTCGCGCCGAAGGCGACGCCGGACAAAGCCGCCAAGCACAGCAAGCACAAGAAGTCGCACAAGGCTCGCAAGCACAAGAAGTCGCATCGCAAGACGGCGACGAAGTCGGAGTAGTTGCCTTTGGCAACGCGACGTTGATCCCACGCGGGTCATTTCGTCGAGATGCACAGTTGTCTCGCGGGCATGGATCATGCTCGTGTGCGCCGCGCGATGCGGACCCTAGTTGTTGTCGCGCTCTACGCTGGAACCGCGTACGCGCAGCCCGAACCCAACACGCCTGCTGAACCGGGCACGACGGGTACCGAACAATCGCCGGGTCCGACGAGCGAGTCACCGCCCGAGGGCACGCCGCCCTCGAGCTCGCCGCTGTCGCAACCGCCCGCGCCGCCACCGCCGGTCGATCAGCGCCCGATCACGACCGATACGACGCCGACGCCCGCGCCGCCGAAGCCGATCGATCCCGATGAAGGCTTCCGCTTCGGTTCCTACGGTCGCGTGATCGCCGGCGACGATCTCCACGGCGGCAAGCCGGAAGAGATCAACATCGTCGCGCACGGGCCGCGCATCGTCGAGCCGAGCTATCTCGAGCTCGATACGTCGTACGGCTTCGTGACCGAGCAGGGCTACAAGATTCGGCCCGTCATCACGCTCGCGTTCGATGGCACGCTGTTCCACGACACCGGCGAGTTCGATGCGCATCCCGCGCTTCGCAACATGTACCTCGACGCGCAAGTCTCGAAGTCGTTCTCGTTGTGGGCGGGCTCGCGGATGTATCGCGGTGACGATATCTACCTGCTCGATTACTGGCCGCTCGACGATCAGAACACCGTCGGTGCGGGTGCGCTCTATCGCGACGAAGTGGCGCCGCACAACACGATCGAGATCGCCGCCGCGGGTGGCCTCAACCGCCTGAACGATCCGTATCAGTACCAAGTCATCCAAGTCGCCGATCCGGTTCAAGGCGAGACCTCGGTGACGCAGCTCAATCGCCAGCGGTTCGTGGCGAGTGCGTCGGCCGCGTTCATCCACGATGCGGGCGCGAATGCGCTCTCGTACAAGGCGAAGGTCCACGGCGAGCTCCACGAGCTGCCGTCCGGCACGCAAAAGCTCGACGACGGCACGTTCCAGGATCTGCCCGCCGATGGCGGCTACCTGATCGGTGCGGAGCTCTCGCTGTTCGGCTTCCAACCGGAAGGCTCGAAGTTCCGTCGTCACGTCAACGCGTTCGTGCGCTACGCGAAAGGCCTCGCGGCGTTCGACGAGCTCGCGCCGCCGACGTCGGTCGGTCCCGATCTCAAGGTGTCGAACGCGAGCGAGCTCACGTTCGGGATCTCCGGCAACTACGATCACGCGCTCGGCAACGTGATGCTCGCGTTCCTCGCGCGCGACTTCACCGATGCGACCGGTAATGCGAACGATCCGGCGGATGGTTGGGAATACACCGTCGACGTCCGGCCGCTCGCGAAGCTCGGCAAGGGCTTCTTCTTCGGCGCCGACGTGTCCTATCAGGCGCGGTTCCCCGATGGCCTCAACGGCATCACGTTGCGCGCGGAAGATCCGGCGGTGTTCGAGATCGCGCCGATGGTCGTGTTCTCGCCGATGGGTCCGAGCGGTTACGACCGACCCCAGTTGCGGTTCGTGTATCGCGCAGCGCACCTGAATGATGGTGCGTTGGATCTGTACGTGCCGGATGATCCGCGCCACTCGCGAGACTGGCAGCAGTTCCTCGGCGTCGAGGCCGAGTGGTGGTTCAACTCGACGACCTACAAGCGCTAGCTGGTTCGGCCACTGCCACCTCGATGTTGCCAATCGCTGCCGTCGACCGCGGCGCGAGGCAACGCATCGTTAGTGAATGCGCGCTGTCCTGTTCGTTGCGTTGACGGCTTGCTCGTACGAGATGCGTATTCCGGGTCCGCAGCTCCAGGCGGATCTCGCATTGCACTTTCCGATGGAGCTCGACAAGCACGTCGTCGTGCTGCGCGTCTCTGACCCGCAGCTCGAGTTGTTGCCGAACAACCGCGTCGGCGTTCGCGTTCACGTCCGCGCCGACACGCCGATCGGCACGTTGTCGACGGGCACCGTGCGCGCCGAAGGCCGCCTCGAATACGACCCGGCCGATCACGCGTTCTACGCACGCGCACCCGTGGTCACGCAGCTCGATGTTCAACACGTCGAGCGCGTCGAGTCGGTGGCGCGGTTCGCGGTCGCCGAAGCGATGCGCCACTATCCGATCTATCGCTTGGATGCGAAGCGCGGCGACGACGAGGCCGCGGCGATCAAGCACCTGCGCAAGATCCGTGTCGACGGTAACGACCTCTTACTCGAGGTCGGGATCTAGGGCAGCGCCGGGCAGTTCGAGCTGTGGCAGACCTGCGACGTCGACGAGCAGCCCTTGCCGCTCGTGCCGATGCAGGCGACCGACGTGCAGTCGACCGCTCCGTCCGGACACGATTGCGCACCGGTGCAGCTCACGTCGCAGCCACACGATTGATTGCATTCGATCGTGTCGCGACACGATTGCGGACCCGAGCACTCGATATCGCAACGACTCGTGCCGCATTGAACGTCTTGGCACGAACCCTTGCCCGAGCATTCGACCCGGCAGCCCGTCGTGCCCGCACACTCGACACCCGCACGGCACGAGTTGTCGATGTCGCATTTGACGTCGCAATACCAACCCGCCGGACAGGTGACCTGACCATCGCAGTTCGCATTCGACGCGCTGCAATCGATCACGCATTGCTTCGTGGTGGTGTTGCAGCTCGTGCAACCCGGCGGGCAATTGTTCTGTTGGCCACCGTCGTTGTTCTTCGGCGCGTCCGGGTGGGTTCCGGTCGGCGCATCGACGAGCTCCGAGCCCGAGACGACGCAGAAGCCGTTGTCGCAGACCCGACCGCTGTTGCAGTCACTCGAGGTCGTGCACGCGTAATCGTTCGTGCGATGCGTGATCGAACAACCCATGACGAGCGCGAAGCAGAGAAGTAATGCCTTCACAACGCACCTCCATAGACTAGGCCGACACTGTGATCACCGACGGTCGGAACGATCCGACGCGCTTGCGTTTGATTTCCGCGGTGATCCTTCCAGAAGAAGTAACCGCTGATCCCACCGACGACGAGCCCGCCGATAAACGTCAGGTTGCCGAGGCCCGAATAGGCATCGCCCTTGGACTCGAGATCCTTCAGGTGCTGGAAGTCGGCCGGCGTTTGGGTCGGCGCACTGTTGATGTCGCTCTGCACGGACCCGGCTTCGGCCCACAGGATGACCGAGAGCACGATCAGGCCACCACCGATCGCGAAGCCGGTGAGCGCGCGTGACGAGTGATGCTCGTCGAGCTGGACTTGCCCGGTTGGCGGCAACGGCTCGCCACTCGACGGAGGCGGCGTGACCGCCGTCGGTTGATCGACTTGCGCGACAGGACCCGGTTGGTTTCCGAACGCACCGACCGGCGCGCCGGCCGATCCATTGCCCGGAGGCGGTGGCGTGACCGGCGGAGGCGGCGTGGTGGCCGGCGGCGGCGCCTGACGCTTCTGTCCGAAAACCGGACCGATGTCCGCACCGAACTTTGCTTCGATCGAGCCACCGACGGGCACCGTGGTCGTCGCGTCTTTGGTCGGCGAGCCTTTCGGGATCCGGTGGACGAGGATGCGGATGTCGCCACTCGGCAACGCGGTGACGCTCGTCGAGATCAGCTCGTCGACGCCCATCGTGCCGAGCACCTCATCGCGACACTGCGCTTCGTTGCCACTGCAACCAACGGCGGCCGCTGCATCGGTGAACGAGATCTCGCCGACTTCGACGTTGCCGTCGAGCGTCTTCGCGAGGCGTTGGACCTGCGTGTCGACCTTGCCGCGCGTCGTCGCATCCGCATTGCCTTCGGAGCGCAACACGAGGACGTGCCGTGGATCGGCGAATGCCGTCGTGACCGTGACGGCTAGAACCAGCGCGACCTTCTTCATGATCCGAGCCTCTCCATCCGGTTGCGAATCGTGTCGGCGTCGCCGGCGCCGGGCGCGAGCTGCAGGTACCGCTTGAACGCCGCGCGCGCCTGATCCTTCTCGCCCATCTTTTCGAACACGAGCCCGAGCCCGCGCCAGGTCGGCGGATAACCGGGATTGCTCGCGAGCGACGCACGCAACGACGTCAGCGCACCGGCCGAATCACCACGCGCGAACAATTGGATGCCTTGCTTGTACTGCGCTTCGGCGTCCGCGCGTGCCGCCGGCGTGGCTTCCGCCGTGCGCTTCGGCTCCGCGACGTGTTTTGGTTCTTCATGCTTCGGCGGCGTGTGCTTCGGCTCTTCGTGCTTCGGCGGCGGCGGCGCGACGTGCTTTTCGACCGGAGGCGTCTTTTGCGCGACGACCGGCGGCGGCGGAGTGACGTGTTTCTCGACGGGCGGTGGCGGCGGCGGTGGCGGCGTTTCCACCGGTTTGGCCACCGGCGGCGGTGCAGCTGTCGCGGAACCCGTCATCGAATCCGATCCAGCAGGAGCCTGTGCAACGACCGAGCCCGAGCCTGCGCCCGAGCCCGAAATCGCGGAACCCGATGCCGAGGCCGTTGCGGATCCCGAATCCGATCCCGACGCGGATCCCGAATCCGATCCGGTGGCGATCGCCGATCCGCCCGCCGGACTTCCCGTCGCCGATCCGTATTCGACGCCCGAACCGTATTGGATCGCGTTCGCCGCCGAGCCCGAACCCGAGCCCGTCGTCGCGACCTGCTTGTCCTCTTTCTTCGACCCGCCCATCGCCATCGCGATCACGACGATGATCGCCGCCGCCGCGAACAACCCACCGAACACGTAGAGCATCGTCTTGCGATGGCTCTCGACCGGCGGCCCATCGTCCTCGACGTCACCTTCGTAGCCCTTGATCGCCGGATGCGAATCCGTGCCCCAACCCCACCCGCCGAGCACTTCCTGCGATTCGCGCCCCGCCTTCATCGCGGGCAACGACACGACCGCACTCGGATCCGGCGTGGGTTGCGGCTTGCGCTGGGTATCTACGAGCGTCGACAACGTCGAGTTCGCGGGCTCGACGGCTGCAACCGACTTGATGTCGACGGTCGGCGCTTGCGACACCGGCACGACCGGCTTCGCCGGCTCGATCTGCCCCGGATAGATCGACTTCGCCGCCTGCGCGGCATTCGCACTCGCCGCGAGCGACGGACTACTCGCGAGCGGATCGACGACGACACTTGCCGCCGCTTGCTCCTTCGCGGCATCCGCGATGCTCTTATCGAGCGCCGGATCGCTCTCCATCAACTTCGCATCGATCTTCGCCGCGAGCGCAGCATCGGCTTTGTCGTCGATGATGATCTTCGGCTGATCGACCTCGGTCTTCAGAAGATCCTTCGCCACGACGGACGGAATCTCTTTCTTGGTCTCGAGCAGATCACCACCCGAGGCGAACCCACCGATCGTTTGCGCGGGTCCCGCCTTCGGCAGCACCGGCGCCATCGGCGTGGAATTCGCGGCCGCGGTGATCGGCGCGGGCACGGCCGCGTGCACCAGCGTCTGCATCCCGATCCGCTCCGGCTTCGGTTGCGAGCCCGCATTCGCGAGCGCCGCCGCGAGATTCGCACCCGCAGGCGTCGGATTCGCGATCGGTGGTGGTTGCGTCGCGGGCTTCAAGAAGCTCGTCGGCGACAACACCTTTCCAGAATCCTCCAACGAGCCTTGCGACACCGACGTCATGCTCGACGGCGGCTCCGTCGGTTTTTGATCGAGGATGCTCGGCGGCTTCGTCCCGCTCGCCGATCGCGTAGGCACGATCACCGGCAACGGCCCCGACGTCCGCGGCGCATCATCGCCACGCGGGATCACGACACCCGGCGCCGTCGACGAGGCCGGCATGTCCGCGGGGACTTTCAACGGCACGTCCTTCTTCGCCGGCTCCGCGACCAATCCCACCGCTGCCGCCGAGGCCGGCAGATTCGTGATCAGATCTTTGATCTTGTCGTCGCCCGTATAGCCGGCATCGTCGAGCACGGCCTCGACCTCGGCCGCCATCACCTTTGCCGATTGATAGCGATCGCTCGGGTTGCGCGACAACGCGCGCATGCAGATCGCCGACAGCTCGCTCGGAATGTTCGCGTTCATCGCGGCCGGCGGATCGATCGTCTGCTGGCGCACGGCCGCTTTGATCGCCGCTTCGTCGCCGCCTTCGAACAGCGGTTGCCCGGCGAGCGCTTCCCACATCACCACGCCCAACGTCCACACGTCGCTTCGCCGATCGCCATCGCCGCCATCGAGTTGTTCCGGCGCGGCGTAACTCACCGCGCGCTTCTCGGCGGCACCGAGCGTGACGGTGCCCGATGCGTCGATCGTGATCGCGCTTGGAGGCACCGGACCGATCGATTTACCGGAACCAGCTTTTTGCTGAGCGGCATGCACCTGCTCGGCAACTTTCAGGATCAACCGCGCCGTCCCGAGCTCGTCGAGGCGGCGGCCGGCGGCCCCCGCATCGAGGACCGCGCGCAAGGTCTCACTGCTTGCCACGACCCAGATCCTACACAAGGCCGGACCACCGTGCCCCTGTTCGACGTTTGCACATGGAAACGCCGTGTTGCTTAAAGCAACCCGCTCTCCAGATCACCCCGCGCTGTGACAACTAACATGTTGATCCGTCGGCGGAGTTTGGGGCACGAAACGTGCTCAATGCGCGCCCGAATGTCGTTCCGGAACCTCGCACTCGTCGTCGGATTAGCTGCCTGCGGCGGCGCCTCGGATCTCGAGCACCCGGCCGACATGCCGCATCAGACCAACGAGGGTCTCGATTGGCGCGACCAGGTCATCTACCAGATCATGGTGGATCGCTGGGCAGACGGTGATCCGAACAACAACTGGAACGTCGCGCCGTCGGTTCCGGGCCGATTTCACGGCGGCGACTGGCAGGGCGTGATCGATCACCTCGATTACTTGAAGGAGCTCGGCGTCACCACGCTGTGGATCTCGCCGGTCGTCAAGAACACCGAAGACGATGCCGGCTTCGACAGCTATCACGGCTACTGGACGCAGGACTTCCTCCGCCCGAACGCTCACTTCGGCGATCTCGAGAAGCTCCGCGAGATGGTCGATGCCGCGCACGCGAAGGGCATGCTCGTCGTGCTCGACGTCGTCACGAACCACGTCGGCCAGTTGTTCTATTACGACATCAACGGCAACGGCCAACCCGACGACACGATCAGCGGCGGCGGTTACTCGCACACCTGCTTGCAGATCTGCGCGATGCATCCCGATCAATGCTCGACCGACGAGCTGACGTATTGCGCCGACGGCTCGGGCTACCTCGAGCGGATCATCGAGTGGGATCCCGATTACGACGATCGCGGCGTCCAAGGTTGGACGTCCGAAGGCTTCTCGGGCCCCGCCGATATTCGGTTCCCGAACTGGCCCGCCGATAACCGCACGATTCCGCCGCGGCCGCCGGAGTGGTTCGGCTGGCCCGACGACAAGAAGTGGTTCGACGATCCGAGCTGGTATCACCGCAAGGGTCGCGTCTACGTGTGGTGGCACGAGGCCGATTACTCGACGGACTTCGTGCGCGAGCAGGAGACCACCGGCGACTTCCCCGGCGGCCTGAAAGATCTCAACACCGAAAACGACGACGTGAAGCAGGCGCTCATCAAGTCGTTCCAATACTGGATCGATGTCGCCGACTTCGACGGCTTCCGGATCGACACCGTCAAGCACATCGATCGCCCCGAGCTCGACATCGACAATCGCGGCTTCTGGGGTGACTTCACCGACGCGATGCGCGACGAAGCGAAGAAGCTCGGCAAGCAGAACTTCTTCATCTTCGGCGAAGCGTTCGACGGCAACGACCAGTTGATCGGCGAATACACCAAGGGCGGCAAGGACGACAAAGGCGCGTTCGGCAGGTTCGACTCGGTCTTCTACTTCTCGCAAAAGTACGAAGGCATCGACAACGTGTTCGGCTCGAACCTCCCGACGAAGCACCTCGAGTGCCTCCTCGACGCGCGCATGGGCATCGCCGATGCGAGCGGCTGGTGCGCGACGAACGGCTATCCCGCCGGCCCCGACTTCGGCGCCACGCCACATCGCGCGTCCGCCGACGGTGGCATCGGCCTCGCGCCGAACCAGGTGCTCGTGAACTTCCTCGATAACCATGACTTGCCGCGCTTCATGTTCGAGAAGACGGACTGGGGTCAGCTGCAAGCCGCGCTGATGTTCCTGTTCACGTGGGACGGCATCCCGTGCGTCTATTACGGCACCGAACAGGGCTTCAACGGTGGCGTCGATCCGAAGAACCGCGAAGACATGTTCCTCGGGAATCAGGAGCTCGGCTATCCGGCGTTCGACACCACGAACGACAAGTTCAAGCTCGTCCAGTCGTTGATCCAGATGCGCAAGGATCACGTGGCGCTTCGCCATGGCACGAACTCGATCAAGTGGTCGACGACGGTCGCCGGTGCGCGCCGCGATGCCGGCATCTTCGCGTTCGAGCGCAGCGATCCGATGGAGACCGCGCTCGTCGTGATCAACGCCAACGACACCGCGAGCGAATCGTGTGCGCCCGCGACCGAGGGCGGGGCGTGCATGCACACGTCGCTGCAAGCCGGCTCGACGTTGAAGGACGTGATGCCGGGTAGTGATGGTCAGACGTTCACCGTGAAGGCCGATGGCACCGTCGACGTGACGGTTCCGGCCCGCACGGGTCGCGTGCTCGTGAAGCAATAAGGAAGTGTGATGCGCGTAGCTCTGTTTGGATTGTTGGCGGCTTGTGCAGCGTCCGGAACCCCGTCCGAAGGAACGACGACCTCGACGGCGCCGCTCCTCGGCGTCGACGGCTCGAGCGATCAAGCCGATCGCAGCTGCAACGTGGTGTTGCGCGGCATCCAGCGCGAAGGCAACGGCACCGGCGGCTACATCACGAACGGCGAGTACTGGGTCTGGGTCGGCACGATCGAGATCTCGAACGCGGCCGCCGCCGAGGGCCTCACGCCGAGCGCGCTCTATCAGTCCGGCTCGGATCCCACGTGGTACGAGGTCGAGACCACGCCGTCGACGCAAACCGCATCGCTGGGCTTCACGCGCTTCGACGTCATGATCGACGATCACGTCGTCGGTCCGGGCATGAGCTCGACGGCGATCACGAGCGCGAACATCCAGGTCGTGCCGTTCATTCATCTCGCGGCCGGCGGCCGGCTGTTCGATCACAACCGGTTCTCCGGCGACACCGAGAACTACGCGATGACGTATCCCGATCTCGCGATCTGGCCGGACCCGACGGTGTGCGGCGCTGCGACCGGACCGACCGCCGCAAACCTCGTGTTCGATGCGGGCTACACCCAACATCGCGACGGCGTACTCGCGCCGGGTGGCAACGTGTCGATCGAATACGACAAGTCGCGCCTCGCGCAGTGCGAGTCGACGATGGGTGGCATCCCGCAATACGACATCACGGCGTGGTTGCAGTTCTCGCCGGGAAATCAGCTCGTGTCGGCGAGCGTGCGTGACTCGGCGCCGATCATGGCGGTGCCGTCGGATGCGCGCTCGGTGCAAGTCTGGTTCGAGACCACGAATCGCTACGGTTGCCATGGCTACGATTCGAACAACGGCGCGAACTACGAGTTCGACATGGCGGTGGCTCCGCAGTGGATCGGCAACGGCAACACCGTGTTCGATCGCGATTCGTCGCATCACTGCGGTGGTGGCGCCGACGTGATGAGCGGCTTCACGTTCGATACATGGACGCGCCAGCGCGCGGCGATCACGAACACCTGCTTCGAGGTCTATCAACCGGGGCTCACCGACCACGACGATCCGGATCTGTGGCAGAAGCTCGATGTCGAGATTCACGTCGAGACCGCGCCGAACGTGTGGTCGACGTATCCGGTCGACTTCGAATCACGCCAAGGCAACAACGCGCGCTATGCGTTCAGCTGGCGCAACGTCGATCCGTTCCGCTCGTACAACTGCCCGACCACCGCGGTGACGCCGACGAGCGACGGCATGTACGAGCAGACGACGCTGTTCTACTACATCACGGTAAATGGCGGTCAGTACCGCCCCGAACCGGGCGCCGCGTTCGCGGGGATCTTCGTGGATTACCTTCACGATCAATATCGCGACACGTACTGCAACTAGATTTCGGGAGCTAGCATCACAGCTCCTTGCTTCAACTGATCCTCCGGCTCGTCGGAGCGCGCTCGCTGAACAGCATCGGGCGCGCGATGATCGCGACGACCGTCGGTTACGAGCTGTACCAACGCACGGGCTCCAAGCTCGTGCTCTCCGAGGTCGGCGCGGTGCAGGTGCTGCCGGTGATCCTACTGTTCGTGCCCGCGGGCGCGCTCGTCGATCGCAGCGATCGGCGCACGCTGACCTCGTTCGCGGCAACCGGGCAGGGCTTGGTCGGCCTCGGCCTCGCGGCGGCGAGTTACTTCAGCGCGCCGGTGCCGGTGTTCTTGTTGTTGCTGCTGTCGCTCGGCTGCTTGACCGTGATCCACGCGCCGGCGAGCTCGTCGCTCATTCCGCTCATCATCCCGCGCGAGGAGCTCGTCCGGACGAATCGGATCAGCTCGTCGTTCCAAGAGACCGCGCAGATCGGCGGCCCGGCGATCGCCGCGTTGGGGTTCCAGTTCTTCCACTACTCCGTCGTCTACGCGGTCGTCGCGATCACCGGCATCGCGTCCGGCATCCTGTATCGCTCGTTGCCCCAGCCGCGCGTGATCGCCGATCAAACCGCGTCGGCTGCACGCCGCGATTGGCGCACCGGCCTGCGCTTCATCTTCAAGTCCCCGGTGCTGTTGCCGGCGCTCACGCTCGACATGTTCGCGGTGTTGTTCGCGGGCGTCACGGCACTGTTGCCGGTGATCTCGCAGGACATCTTGCACACGAGCGAGTTCGGTTACGGCGTCCTGCGCTCGGCGCAATCGATCGGTGCGATCGGCATGGCCACGCTCGGTGCGCAGTACACGAATTGGAAGCGTCCGGGTGTCGCGCTGCTCGTGGTGGTCGCGTTGTTCGGTGCGGTCACGATCGCGTTCGGGTTCTGCACGTCGTTCCCGCTCGCCGTGATCCTGCTCGTCGCGATGGGCGCGCTCGATAACATCTCCGTCGTGATCCGCCTGACGACCGAACAGATGGTCGTCCCGGACTCGATTCGCGGTCGCGTGTCCGCCGTGCATTACGTGTTCATCGGGATGTCGAACGAGCTCGGTGCCGCGGAGTCCGGGCTCGCGGCGGATCTGCTCGGGACGATCCCGGCGATCGTCGCCGGCGGCGCGGTCGCGATCGCGGTGGTCGGTGTCGTCGCGATCAAGTGGAAGGGCCTCGCCGCGATGCCGCCGCTCGATCAGCTGCAACCGGAGCTCGAATGATTCGCGAGATCGATCGCAAGGCGGATCGCAAGGGCATCCTCGCGATCGAGACCGCGTTCGAGACCACGACCGTGTTGGATGTCGTCGTCGCGCCGCGTGGGATCGAATTCAAAGAGCGCGAGCTGGATTCGCCGCTGACGAAGCGATTCTCGATCAACGAGGTGTTCGCGCAATGGGCGCGTTGGGACACTGGGTGGGTCGCCGATCAAAACGGCATCGTCGGGTTTGCCGCTGTCGAGTACGAAGCGTGGCACGCGCGCCTCGTGCTGTGGCACTTGTACGTGCAACCGGCGCATCGCCGCACCGGCATCGGGCGACAGTTACTCGCGCGCGTCGAAGAGCACGGCAAGCGGCTCGGCGCGGATTGCGTGTGGCTCGAGACCGCGAACATCAACGTGCCGGGCATTCGCGCGTACGAGCGGCTCGGCTACAGAATCTGTGGCACCGACACCACGTATTACGGCGACTACGCGCCGAACGAGATCGCGGTGTACTTGTCGAAGACGCTCTAGCCGTGGATGCGCGCCGTGAGTGCGCGGTCGACGAAGATCGTCGCTTCGAAGTCCGCGAGCTCCTTCGCGCGATCGCGCCAGGTCGCCGGATCGACATCGCGGGCGAGCGCCAGGAAGATATCGCGATGACGGACCTCGGCCTGCGCGAGGCTCGCGTACAGGTCGCGCGATTTCGGATCCTCGAGATGATCGGCGAGCAGCTGCAGCCGTTCGGCGGAGCGGCCTTCGATCACCGCGAACACGAGCAGCCGATCGAGCAGGCGCAGCGGCTCCGGCTTGCGAATCAGATCGCGTAGCGCGACCGCGTAGTCGTCGCCGAAATCGTACGCCGCCGGCTGCTCGCGCCGGGTCATCAGCGCCGCGACTTGAACGACGTGACGAGTCTCGTCGTGCGCGAGCCGCGCCATCTGCGTGACCAGATCCGTGCGCTCGGGGTAGCTGCGGATCAGCGACAACGCCGATTGCGCGGCCTTGCGCTCGCAGTGCAGGTGATCGGCGTGGATCGCATCGAGGTCACCCAGCGCGACGTCGATCCAGTTCGGATCCGTCGCAACAAGTGGCAATGCGTCGCCGAGCGCTTCTACATCCGTCACAGCGCGGTTGATGTACCATTAGCGACGGTGAAGAAGGAGTCGAAGAAAGCGTTCGCCGACGATTGTCTCCAGGGGTTGGAGCGAGCCAAGGCGCTCCGCCCGCAGGTGATCGCCGGCGGTGCCGATACGTTGAGCCTCTACAACGAGCTGCTGATGTCGGCGAGCCAGTCGAACGCGCTCGCCGGGCTAATGTCGGAGGTTCACCCGGCCGAAGAAATTCGGGATGCCGCGCGCGAGTGCGAGCAGGACGTATCGCGGTTTTACTCGGACCTCGCGCTCGATCGCGAGATGTACGACGCGCTCGCCGCCGTCGACACCAAGGCGCTCGATGCCGATGGAAAGCGGTTCGTCGAGCACACGCTGCGGGACTACCGGCGTGCGGGCGTCGACAAGCCGCCGGAGATTCGCGAGCGCCTGAAGAAGATCGATGAAGAGCTGACGCGGCTCGGCCAGACGTTCTCGAAGAACATCTCGGAAGACGTCCGCGCGATCGAGGTGCCGGTCGCGCGGTTGGGCGGACTGCCGAACGACTTCATCGCCGCCCACAAGCCGGTCGACGGCAAGGTCCGGATCACCACGGACTATCCCGACTACAACCCGTTCATGACCTACGCGACGGACGATGCCGCGCGCAGGGACCTCTACATCAAGTTCCGCAGCCGCGGCGATCACGAGAACGAGCGCGTGCTGCAGGACATCCTCGGCCTACGCGCGGAAAAGGCGAGCCTGCTCGGTTACACGAACTGGGCCGACTACGTCACCGCCGACAAGATGATCAAGAGCGGTGCGAACGCGGCGAACTTCCTCGAGCGCGTGCAAACGCTCGCGGCGCCACGCGCGAAAGAGGACTACGCGGAGCTGTTGAAGCAGCTGCAGACGGTCGATCCGTCGGCCACGCGCGTCGCCGATTGGCAGAAGACGTGGCTCGAGCATCACGTGAAGATCAGCCGCTACGAGGTCGATGCCTCGCAGGTCCGGCAGTACTTCCCGTACGATCGCGTGCTCGCCGGGCTCCTCGAAATCACGTCGGAGATCTTCGATCTGCGGTACGTCGCCGTCGCGGATGCCGATGTCTGGCACCCGAGCGTGTTGGTCTACGACGTGGTTCGCGGCGAGGACAAGCTCGGCCGGATCTACCTCGACATGCATCCGCGCGAGGGCAAGTACAAGCACGCGGCGCAGTTCCCGCTGAAGGATGGCGTGCGCGGCAAGCAACTGCCGGAAGGCGTGCTGGTGTGCAACTTCACGGATCCGGCGGTCGCGCAGCCGGCACTGATGGAGCACGACGACGTCGTCACGATGTTCCACGAGTTCGGCCACCTCATGCATCACGTGCTCGGTGGTCATCAGAAGTGGATCACGCAGAGCGGCGTGGCGACGGAGTGGGACTTCGTCGAGGCGCCGTCGCAGATGTTCGAAGAGTGGGCGTGGAACGCGGCCACGCTCGCGCGGTTCTCGCGCCATCACGAGACCGGCGAGGTGATTCCGGAACAGCTCGTGGCGAAGATGCGGCGCGCGGACAAGTTCGGGCTCGGCACGGCCACGGTCCAACAGATCTTCTACGCGGCGATCTCTCTCGGCTTCCACCGCGCGGATCCGAAGGCGCTGAACCAGCTCGAGGAAGTGCAGCGGTTGCAGAAGCTGTACACGCCGTTCGAGTTCGTCCCGGGCACGAAGTTCCACGCGTCGTTCGGGCACCTCGTCGGATATTCGGCGATGTACTACACGTACCAGTGGTCGCTCGTGATCGCGAAAGATCTATTGACCCCGTTCGAGACCCAGGGCCTGATGGCACCCGAGGTCACGTACGCGTACCGCGATCGCGTGTTGGTACCCGGCGGGAGCCGCGATGCCGCCGAGCTGGTCCGCAATTTCCTCGGGCGGGAGTACGATTTTGCGGCCTACGAGCGCTACCTGGTCGAAGCGTGATCCACGTGTGGTACTCCTTCGGGAGGAGAACCTTGTGATGAAGAACTTCATGATCGTGTTGCTCGCGGCAACGTCCCTCGCAGGTGTCGGCTGCAAGAAGAAGGACGCGGCGGGCCAAACGATGGCGAAGATGGCCGAGTACAAAGAGCGGATGTGCGGATGCAAGGATTCCGCGTGCGCGCAAAAGGTCTCCGACGAGATGACGAAGTGGGGCCAAGAGCAGTCGAAGGACAATAAAGAGCCTCCCAAGATGAGCGAGGACGAGACGAAGAAGTTCACGCAAATCGGCGAGGACATGGGCAAGTGCATGCAGAAGGCGATGGGCACGGGCGATATGGGCTCGGCCGCGGGTTCGGGTGGTTCGGCCGCGGGTTCGGCGGCTGCGGGTTCGGGGTCTCCCGGAACGGGCTCGGGCTCGGGCGCAGGCTCGGGCTCGCCGGATCAGCAGGGTATGGCCGGATCGAATGCGCCGATGACGGGCTCGGCCGCAGGATCGAATGCGCCGATGACGGGCTCGGCCGCTCCGGCCGCGGGTTCGGCGGCTCCGGCTGCAGGTTCGGCTGCGCCGGCGAAGACCGATGCGACGAAGACGGATGCGACGAAGGGCTCCGCCGCTCCGGCAGGCTCGGCTGCGCCGAAGGCGATGTGATCGCGTTACGTGTTTCGCTCGCTACGCTCGCTCGATAGTCGCTGAACGGTGAATGGTGAAGCGAAATTGGGAACCTGAATGAGTTTGGCTTTTCGGACGATCGTCTTCGGGTTCGCGCTTATCGCGTGCGGTGGTGACAAGTCGCCACCGTCGACCGGATCTGCGGGATCCGGATCGGGATCCTCGATCGTCGCGAAGCTGACGATCGACGCGCCGGAAGCTCCACTTCCGACGGAGATGGGTTCGGATGGCTTGCCGCTCGTGTGCGGCGAGTACAAGGCCGCGATCGACAAGCTCGCGACGTGCAAGGACTTGCCCGAGAACGCCCGGCAATCCCTGATCGACGTCTACAAAGATACGTCGAAAGATTGGGGCCAATTGCCCGCCGATGCGAAGCGCAACCTCGTGACAGTTTGTCGAGCCGGCGCGGATTCGGTTCTCAAGGGAGCGAAAGCAACCTGCGGGTGGTAGCGTCCGTTTCATGAAGACGATCTTGTTATCGTGCGCGATCGCGCTCGTCGGAATTTCGGGATGCAAAAAGGGCGGCGGTAACTGCGATGCCGTCGCCAAAGGCGTCGACACCATGACGGCCAACGGCTCGAAGCGGATGGAAAATGCTCCGCCCGAAATGAAGGCGAAGATGGAAGAGGCGTCCGGCAAGATGAAGGGCGTCCTCGTGAAGCGTTGCACCGAGGACAAGTGGGCGGCCGACGTGATCGACTGCTACGCCGGTGCGCAGAAGCGCGAAGATCTTCGCGACTGCCGCAAGAAGCTCCCGGAAGACCAAGCCGGCAAGCTGCAGAAGGAAGAGATGGAAGTGATGATGGGCATGGGCATGGGTGGCATGGGCCACGGCATGCACGGCGGTGGCATGGGCGGCATGGGCGATCACCCGCCGATGGGCTCGGACGCGCCGGCGATGAATGGCTCGGGCGCGGCACCAGCACCGGCGCCGACCGGAGCGGATCCCGCGGCTCCGGCTCCGACGGGTTCGGCGACTGCGCCGGCTCCTGCCGCCAAGTAATCGCTCCGCTAACGCTACGTTCGGCAGATCGGGCTCGGGAGGCCCGGTTCCGGACCACGTGATCATTGTGTCTAACGGCGATCTGCAGGGGCTCCTTCCCGAGCACGTGATCGTTGTATCTAACGGCGATCTGCAGGGCTCCGTTCCCGACCACGTGATCATTGTGTCTAACGGCGATCTGCAGGGGCTCCGTTCCCGAGCACGTGATCATTGTGTCTAACGGCGATCGAGCTTCGTCGCGGTGACGCGATCGATCTCGGTCATGTCCGCCCACGGTTCGTGGAGCCGGGCGAAGATTTCTTGTTCTCGCGATGCGCAGATCGCGGATATCGAGACCGGCGACAAGACGGGGCATGCTCGTCGCGATCGTCCTCGCGATCTGCAGGGCCTAAGCGCGTGCCGGCGACGTTAGACACAATGATCACGTGCTCGCGATCAGGGTGTCGTCGAAATGCCGTTAGACACAATGATCACGTACTCGCGATCAGGGTGTCTACAGATCGCCGTTAGACACAGTGATCACGGCGCCTGATACGATTTTCGCGTGGCGAGTTACTCGGTGCTGCGGGTGGTCGATCTGCGAACGCTCGTCGAGCACACGTTCACGGTCGGCGAGCGCCAGGCCGTGCTCGACAACACCACGGGGTTTTCGATCGGCAGCGATCCGTCGTGCGACGTGATCCTGCCGGCGGCGCCGTCGAAGTCGAAGCTCACGGGCGCGTCGAACCACCGGTTCATCCAGACGCCGGACGACGAGATGCGGCGGCGCGTCGACTTCGGCCAGTTCCAGCTCGGCGCGTACCTCCTGCAGTACAGCGAGTTGAATCAACCCGTCGTCGGACTGCCACCGAAGGGGCTCGAGATTCGCTTCGGTCCGCGCGGGCTCGGAAACACCGTCGGCAAGCAGCCGCAGGAGATCGATCCGCGCGCGGCCGAGCAGTACGCGTTGTTCCAGCAACTGCTCACCACACCGAAGCTCACCGCGGTCGACACGTCGATCGCCGAAGATCTGCGCGAGCACCTCGCTCGGCTCTCGCGTGTGACTGCACCGCGCGCGCCACTCGTGCCGGGCTTCGTTCGCTACGATCAGACCGTCAACGGTGCGAAGACGCGCTTCCTCGACGAGTGGCGCTATCCCGCGATCGCGCCGGTGATCGCGAGCGCGTATGCGTATGTCCATCGCGTGGCGGTGTGGGAGAGCGACTTCACGACCACGCACGAGCGCCATCTCCAAGTGCCGCTCGCGCTCGCGCTCGTCGAACACGGCTGGAATCGCCAGCTCGCCGTCGATGTCGAGCGGCTCGTCGAACGCCATGTCCTGGCCACGCGCCTCTCGCTCGCGAATCCGTGGGAACCGCTGCTCGCACTCGCGATGCGCGGCGTCCATCCGTACGCGTTGCCGGATGCCGGGTTCGTGTGCGTGATGCCCGCGCTCGTCGACAAGCCCGACGAGCTCGACGACGAAGTGCTCGCCCGCGATCCGGCTGTCCGTGCGGATCTCCTCGAGCAACGCGGCGAGCACACCCGTGCAGCGCGCGTTCGTGCGAATCAGATCGCGACCGAGCGGCCGCGCGTGGTGCCGGTGCATCGCCTGTTTCGCGCGGCCGGCGGCGTGATCTTCGAATCGCCCGATCTCGAGGAGCGGCCATCTCACACGGCGACGAGCGTTCCATCTCACATCACGTTGGAGACCAAGGGCGGGACGTTCGCGTTGACCACGGCGACCACCGAGCTCGTGTTCGCGAACGGCGCGCTCGCGATCAACGGCACCGCCAAGGCGCAGGCGACGCTCGTCTATGACGGCGACATCTTGTACCTGCGATCGAACGACATCTACACGACCCTAAATGGCCAAGGCGTCGCGCGCGGCATCGACTATCTCGTGTTCGATCACGACGACATCAAGCTCGGATCGAACACGAACAATCGCATCGCCGTGCGGATCAACGATGCTGCTGCGTCAGATCGCGCGTGATGTTCTTCTGATGCGCTTCGAGCGTGCCGCCGCCGATCTCGATCAGCTTCGTGTCACGCAGGAACTGCTCGACGCGATATTCGGCACAGTAGCCGTAGCCACCTAGCACCTGCACCGCGGCATCCGCGACTTCCTTCGCCGCCGTCGACGCGAACAGCTTCGCGGCATCTGTGCCGAGGCGATTGCGACGGTGCGGACCGACCGATGCCGCAACGTTGTAGACGAGCGCGCGCATCGCCTCGAGCTTCGCGAAGCTCTCGCCGATGTAGCGTTGGATCTGGCCGTGCTCGTGGATGGGCTTACCGAACGTGTGACGCTCGGTCGCGTACTTCACCATCACGTCGACGCAACGCCGCGCCATGCCGATCGACATTGCCGCGAGGCCGAGCCGCTCGATCTCGAGGTTGCGCATCATGTTCGTGATGCCGCCGCCTTCGCTGCCCGCGAGGTTTTCCGCCGGCACGAAGCAATCCTCGAAGATCAGCTCGCACATCGTGGACGCGCGCATGCCCATCTTCGGAATCTTCGGCGACGTGGAGAAGCCTTTGAATTCGCGCTCGACGACGAACGTGGTGATCCGGCCTTCGAGCTTTGCGTAGACCAACGCGATGTGCGCTTCGGGCCCATTCGTGATGAACGTCTTGCGACCGTTCAACACGTAGCCGTCGTTCGTCTTGCGCGCGACCGTGCCCATGCCGAGCACGTCGGTGCCGACGGCAGGTTCGGTCATGCCCATGCAGCCGATCCACTCGCCGGTCAGAACTTTCGGCAGGTACTTGCGGCGCAGCGTGGGATTGCTCGCCCAGTAGAAGTTGTTGACGAACAGGAGCGCGTGCGCGAGATAGCCGAGCGCGAAGCCGGGATCCGAATACGCGAGCTCGTCGTGAACGATGCAGCTCGCCGTCGCGTCGAGGTTCGCGCCGCCATCGCCCTCGGGGATCGTGACGCCGATCAGGCCGAGCCCGCCGAGCTCTTTCAGGAGGCCGATGTTGAGCGTGCCCGATTCGTCGTGCTCCATCGCCTGCGGTTCGACGCGCGTGGCGGTGAATTGGCGAACGGTCTGGCGTAGCAGCTCGTGCTCTTCCGACTCGGACACGAACGCACCGTAGCACTTGCGGTACGGTATTACCCATGAAGCCCGGCGTTACGCGTTGGTTGCAGGATCGTCCTGCGGTGTTGGTTGCCAATCCGACCGGTCGGTCGGGAAAAGCAGCCGACTGGATCACGCATGCACGCGCGTTGCTCGACGAAGCCGGCATCGCACATCGTTTCGTTGCGACACTTCCCGATGGCGCGACGGTGGCGCAGGTGAAGGAAATCGTCGACGACGGCGCGCGCGTCGTGATCTACATGGGCGGCGACGGCACGTTCGCGGAAGTCGCGAAGGGCATCCTCGCGAGCGATCACTCGAAGGATGTCGCGATGGGCATGTTGCCAACGGGCACCGCGAACGATCAGGGCAAGTCGTTCGGGCTCGAAGCAGGCAGTGGCGCACTCGAGCGCAACGTTCGCGTGATCGCGGATGGCCACACCGTCGGATGCGATGTCGGCATGCTGTCGATCGAGCGCGGCCTGAAAGAGATCCATCGCGATCTGTTCTTCGATTCGTTCAGCGTCGGGTTCGGTGCATCGAGTTTGGCCACGCGAAATCGCGATCGCGAACGCGTCAGCCGGATCCCCGGCTTGGGCATGATCTATCGCGATCAGCTCGTCTATGCCGGCGCGTTGTTGCAACGGCTCGCGGAGAGTTACGTCGTCGAGATCAAGTTCGATCTCGATGTCGTGATCGATAGCGTCGTCCGCAACTATCCCAACCTGCTCGACGTGATCGTCAAGAACACGAAGATCTTCGGCGGTGAATGGATCTTCGATCCCGATAGCGAATCGGACGACGGCGAGTTCGAGATGGTACCGGTCGCGGGCCGGCGTGATTTCTTCAGCAAGCTCAGTGGTGGGTTCCGCCATTCGCCCGTCGGAGCGCAGGAGCTACGCGAGATCGGGATCGAGAACGAGCCCGCGGTCTCCGGCGCGCACATGGAGCTGACGGTCCGGACGCAGACCACGTCACTCCCGGCGGCGCAGATCGACGGTGAAGAAATCCCCGCCGGCGAGCGCTACGTCATCGATGTCGCGCCACGCGCGTTGAGACTGATCGTTCCGCGCGATCACATCGATCCGTCGCATACTGATCGAAGCGTGCCTGTCGTGAGCACACATTAGTGGGCAGTCGGAGACTCGATCCCTCGGGTCTCTTGCCCTACAGCGCATCACACTGCACGGTTAGCGCATGGCACTCGTGTTGCTGATGACGGTCGTGCCGCTCGCGTGCGTGCACGTACTGGTCAATACCCTCATCATCATCCCAGTGCGTGCACGTTCGTGGGCGACTTTCATTTTTCTCACGGCATGCGGAAGTAGTCCCGCGAAGCCGAAACCCGCGCCGCCGGTCCCGCTCGAGAATCACGTTCGCTCGTGCAGCGAAGCTGCGGTCGGGCTCGAGCAAGCGACGCGCAGCATTCGTCCGCCCGATCAGACGATCGTCGAAGAGATGCGCGGGCGTTGCACCGACGATCACTGGTCGGTCGATGCGATCGATTGCTTTGCCACGATGCACGAAGGCGACCTCGTGCATTGCGCGCAGTTGTTACCGGAAGAATCGCGGCACGCGATGTTCACGACGATCGGTGGGACGAGCGAGACCGCGGTCGCGATCGCGCGAATCCGCTTGTCGGGCATGCATGTCGGGATCGACGCGTGCGATGCGCTGTGGACGACCGCCGTGAACTTCCTGCGGTGTGAAGCCATCCCGCTCGAGACCCGGGCGGAGGTCGGGCCGCAGATCGCGGATTCGTGGAACCTGCCGGACAAGCTCCCGGCGGATGCCCAGGCAAAGATGGCGCAAGTCTGCGTGTCGTCGCAGAAAACGCTCGTGCAGCAGGCCGGTGTCGCCGGTTGTGTGCTCCCGCAATAACGGTACACTGCCGCCATCTACAAGGAGTACGGACATGGCTGACGTTTTCATTTTCGACGCACTTCGCACGCCGCGCGGTCGCGGTAAGGCTGGCAAGGGCGGGCTCTCGAACATCCATCCGCAAGAGCTGCTCGCGCAGACGCTCAACCACATGGCGGGCCGTCTCAAGCTCGACAAGAACCTCGTCCAAGACGCGGCGATCGGTTGCGTCACACAGACTGGCGAGCAAGGCGCGTGCATCGCGCGCACGGCGTTGATCGCGGCCGACTGGCCGGAGGACGTCACGGGCTACACCGTCAATCGGTTCTGCGGCTCGGGCCTCGAAGCGATCAACAACATCGCGGCGAAGATCGGTGCCGGCTTCCTCGAGGGCGCGATCGGTGGCGGCGTCGAGTCGATGTCGCGCGTGCCGATGGGCTCGGACACGCAATTCCTCGACGCGGGCAACGAGAAGCTTCGCGATCGCCTGTTCCTCGTGCCGCAGGGCATCTCGGCCGACCTCATCGCCACGCGTGAAGGCTTCACGCGCGCGGACGTCGACAAGTTCGCGCTCGGTTCGCAACAGAAGGCGGCGCGCGCGATCGAAGAGAAGCGGTTCGCGAACGCGATGTTCATGGTGAAGAACAACGATGGCTCGAACGCGATCGATCGCGACGAGCATCCGCGCGCGGACACCACGATGGAGTCGCTCGGCGCGCTCGGCGCCGCGTTCGAGAAGATGGGCGCGATGAAGGTGGGCAAGAACGGTGAAACGTTCGACCAGCTCGCGCTCCAGCGGTACTCGGATACGAAAGAGATCCATCACGTCCACACCGCCGGCAACAGCTCGGGCATCGTCGACGGCGCGGCCGTGGTGCTGATGGGCAACGGCGATTGGGGCAAGAAGGCGGGCTTGAAGCCGCGCGCGAAGATCCGTGCGATGGCGACCGCGGGTGCAGAACCCGTGATCATGCTGACCGCGCCGGCGCCGGCCTCGGAGCGCGCGCTCAAGATGGCGGGGATGTCGGCGAAGGACATCGACCTGTGGGAGATCAACGAGGCGTTCGCGACGGTGCCGCTGCAGACCGCGCGCAAGCTCGGCATCGATCTCGACAAGGTGAACGTCAACGGCGGCGCGATCGCGCTCGGCCATCCGCTCGGCGCCACGGGGGCGATCCTGTTCGGCACCGCGCTCGACGAGCTCGAGCGTTCGGGTAAGTCGACCGCGCTGATCACGCTGTGCATCGGTGGCGGTATGGGCGTGGCGACGATCATCGAGCGCGTCTGAAGCTCGCGATCGTTCTCGTGCTGGCGGCGTGTCGAGACGATGCGCCGCCAGTGCCGCATTCGGCGGAACCAGCGTCTGCGATGACGGTGGCGTGGCCGCATGCGCGCGTGATCGGATCGATCGGACGATCGGTCGCGCCTGCGCGCTTGGTCGAACAGCCGATCGCGGGTGTGGTCGTCACGCCGGTGCAAACGTCGCAGACCGGCGAGCTCGCCGTGATCCACGATGGCAAGACGATCCAGTCGATCGATCTCGCGACCGCGACGCTGCGATCCACGGCCGCGTGCACCGCCACGACGTGTCCGATCGCGGTGCCCGATCGGGACGCGAATGGAACGTGCGCGGCGGTCGCGAAGGGCAAGGCGATCGCGTGCGACACGAACACCGTGACCGAGGTCCACGATCAAACGATCGCGGTGTACGCGCGAAAGCCGGTCAAGCAGCTCGCGGCGATCGACTTTCTCGATCACTGGTGGGTCGGCAGCGAGCTCGCGATCGCGACGCGTGAAGGACTCGTGCGCGCGTCGCCGGATCTCGGCAAGCAGCGCGTGTTGCCACTTCACGTCACGAAGTTGCTCGCGCAATTCGACAAGCGGCAGGTCGTAGTCACGGCCGATCGCACGGTGCTCGTTCTCGACGACGATCGCACGCGCGCCCAGCTGCCGTGGTCGGACAACATCGCGATCGGGTCGTCGCGCGTGTTGATCGATGGTCGGCTGTACGCACTACCGGCCGGTCAAATCGTCAAGCGGCCCGCGCCACCGGCAAGCATCACGCTCGCGGCGGAGCTGCGCGATCTGCCTGCAGTGACGCCGTCGGGTGGCGAGATACCGAGTGGCGTCGATGGGGATGTCTGCGGTGTCGCGATCGCGGGCACCGAGCTGTATGTCGCGACCGACCGCGGCTTTGCCGCATTCGATCTCGCCGCTCACGCCTGGACGTGGAGGATTTCTCATCCGGTCAATCCGATGACCGCAATCGTGGCGAGCCCCTCGATCGTCGTCGGAACGATGGTCGATGGCGTGATCGGATTTCGCGATGGCACGATGGCGTGGAGGCGCACGATCAGTGCGGGGCAACTGACGGTGTCGAACGATTCGGTCGTGTTCGGCACGCACGTGCTATCGGCCGACGACGGCCACACGATCGCCGAAGTGCCGGGGCCCGCGATCGCGATCGATGGCCTCGTGATCGGTGTCGAGCACGATCGCTTGGTCGCGCGCCTGACGAAGGGCGGCATGCTGCCAGTGTGGGCACTCGCGATCCGTGGCGAGATCGAAACGCTCGCACCCACGCGCGATGGCGTGCTCGTCACGATGACCGATCACGATGCGTATCTGATCGATCGCAGTGGTGTGGCGACCGCGATCCCTGGCTTTGCCGATCGCGCGACCGTGGCTGGAAACCTGATCATCACCGCGGGCAAGGGCGGGCCGATTCCACCGGATCCGATCGTGCCGCCGAAGCTGCCACCCGAGGTCTATCACCCGACCGATCTCGAGACCGCGCCGGCGATCGCGACACCGTGGCCCGATTCGGTGACATCGGCGCCGATGCCGGCGAGCACGCAACTGACGTTCTTCGACCTGGCCGGCGGCCTGCGCACGCGCAACGACTACGCCGTCGCGGACTTCCAGATCGGGGTGCGGGTTGGAGTCACGCCGGTGGTCGGTGTCGTCGGTCGGACGGTGTTCGAGATCGACGCCACGACCGGCACGCCGCTGCGCCGCGTCGAAGTGCCTGGCGACGGCCGGATCATCCCGTTCGCGACGGTGGTCGATCAAAAACCGACGGCCGGCATGATCGTCGGCCGGCCGCTCCGGCTGCTCACTTTTTAGTGGTACAGATCAAGGATGGCACTTCCGCTCCGGGCTGCGTTGCGCTCCGCCGGTCGCTTCATGGTCAAGAACCCCACCACGATGTTGAGCATGGCTCGGCACGCCTTGGGGATGCGGATCGCGGTGCCGCTGGATGCGCTGCGCTGGTTCATCGCGAGCACGCCGCCGTCGAAGAAGGCGCCGCAGGACATCACGATCACGCCACGGCCGCCGGCGATCGGCATCGGCGCCACGATCGACCTCATGGGCACCACGGTGCGTGCAGGCGCGTCGATTCGCGTCGAGCAGCTCGAGATTTCGGACACCAAGTTCAAGGTCACGCTTCGCCTCGGCGACGTCACCATGAAGGTGCTCGGCGAGTCGTTCACGCCGGTCGCGGGCCTCATCAAGAGCGGCGCGCTCGATCTGTCGAAGCCCGGCAATCTGGCGAAGTTCATGCCGAAGAAGCCGGCTGTCCTCGTCGAAGCGCACGATGACGTGATCGTGCTGGACCTGATGCAGAACCCGAAGTTCGCGGAAAACGACAAGGTCCGTGGTGTGCTCGGCACGCTGACGCCGGTCGTCCAGGTCGCGGGCATGTCCACCGAGGGCGATTTCCTGATCCTCCAGCTGCGCGCGTCGCCGTTCGGTTTGCCGCGTGCGCTGAGTGCGGCGCGCCAGCTCGCCGCGGGTTGAGTCATGGCCGATGGCGTCGCGTTCGCGGGTAGCTCGAAGGCGGAGCGCTATGCGGAATTGCTGCCGCAACTGCAATCGCTCGTCGACGGCGAACCGGATCTCGTCGCGAATCTCGCGAACCTGACGGCGGCGATCCGCGCGTGTTTGCCTGTCGCGAGCTGGGTCGGCTGGTACGTGCGCCGGAGCGAGACCGAGCTCGTGCTCGGGCCGTTTCAAGGCAACGTCGCGTGCGTGCGGATCGCGTTCGGTCGTGGCGTGTGCGGGACCGCGGCCGCCGAAAATCGGACCGTGATCGTCCCCGATGTCGATCAGTTCCCGGGACACATCGCGTGCGATGCCGGAAGCAAGAGCGAGATCGTGGTGCCGATCGCTCGTGACGGTCGAGTGGTCGCGGTGCTCGATCTCGATAGCTACGAGCTCGCATCGTTCGACGAAGAAGATGCGCGGTGGCTCGAGAAAGTCGCCAAGCTCGCGGCGCAATTCGCGTGGTGAAGTGGGCACTGCTCCTCTTGGTCGCGTGTCAAAACAAAGACACGCCGGCACCGCGCGTCGAGACAGGTAGTGGCTCGTCGGTGGCGCTGCCGATCGATGCCGGCCTTCCACCGGATCCGGAATCGCTGATCGACGCGCGCGTGAAGGTCGACGAACCCGAACCGCCGCCGGATCCCGGCAAGCAGATCGCGGCGCTCGGTGCGGTGCCCGCGTGGCAGGCCGTGATCGATCGTGGGCAGTATCTCGATCGTCGCGATCAACACGGCGTTGTCTACGGCACGCTCGGCGAGCCGATCACCGAGACGTCCGGAAGTGGCGATGCCGCGACCACCCAACCCACGCTGTATTCGTGGCTCGTCGACGATACCGATGGCAACGGCGCGCTCGCGATTCGCGTCACCGGCACCGCGCAAGCCAAGCCCGGCGATCGGATCGCGCTCGCGGGTGCGTGGGCGCTCGATGACAAGCGCGAGTGGTATTGGAAGACCACGCTGCTCACATCGCTCACGACGACGGTGACGAAGTTCAAGGATCCGCCATCACCGCCCGGCCACACGATCGTCAATGGCGAGCTCCCGAATGGCGCGCGCACGATCAGCCTCGGCAAAGAAGGCGATGCCGTGTACTTCACCGTCGTCGGTGCGGCGCCGATGAACGAAGGCGATGGGTGGCCCGTCGCCGACGAGCTCGGCAATCCGACCTACGCGCTCCTCAACATGCCCGGCGAGCGCGAGAGCTTCGGCGCGCAAGACTTCCGCACGGCGAGCGAGCGCTGGACGCTCAAGCGCGGCCAGACCTATTGGGTCCGGATCGGTCCGGTGCACAAACACGGTACCGACAAACCGGCGACGATCTTCGCGCGCACGCCGCCGGTTCGCGTGAAATAGCTTTACGCGCCCGAGTTGCTGCACATGCCGTTCGAGCAGGTGCCGCCATGGCAATCCGAGCTCGAGCTGCAGTGACCGCACGTTCCGCTCGAGCAGCTGCCGACGCTGCAGTCCGACGAGCTCGAGCAGTGACCGCACGTGCCGTTGCTGCAGGTGCCGTTGCCCTTGCAGTCCGACGAGCTCGAGCAGCCGCCGCACATACCGCTGCTGCACGTGCCCGACTTGCAGTCCGACGAGCTCGAGCAGTGATTGCAGGTGCCGTTGGAACACGTGCCGTGACCGTTGCAGTCCGACGAGCTCGAGCAGTGGCCACACGTGCCGTTGCTACACGTGCCGAGGCCGGCGCAGTCCGACGACGAGCTGCACAGCGGCTCCGCGTGATTGCCGCCGAACACGGTCGAGACATCGATCGTGGCGACGAGCTTTTCGTTATCGGCTTCGTACTGCGGCCGCGGTTCCGTCGAAACCGTCGGGGTGGGGGAACCGCCACAGGCGGCAGCGAATGCGAGCGCGAGGAGATAGACCTTCATGCGAGTTGGAGCCTCCGGGTGAGTCGTGGTCGCACACAAAGTACACCCGTGTTAGGACCGGCCTATGAAAAGAGCGCTCGTGTTGTTGGTGGTAGCAGCGTGCGGCCACAAATCGTCGTCGCCGAGCGCGGGTGGTCCCGCGACGGTCGGTGACCAGGATGGGATGTGGAAGCTCGCTCCGGACGGCGCGATGTTCGGAATGGTCGCGTCGGGGAAGGGCCTGTCGGACCTCGAGGCCGCGTACACCGAGGTGGTGAAGACGGCGCAGGCCGTGCCGATGCTGAAGCCGTATCTCGATCAGATGACCGGCGAGCTCCAGAAGAACCTCGGTACCGAGACGCTCACGCTCGACGCGCTCGGCCTCGAGGCGAAGGGCGCCGCGATCTTCATGACGCCCGATAAAGAGGGCATGTTCGTGTTGCCGGTCAAAGACCGCGACAAGTTCTTGAAGGTCGCGCACGGCGACAAGGGTGCCGACGGCATCGATCACTTGGGTAAGAAGAAGGATACCGAGTGCAAGGTCCGCGACGGGCTCTACACCTGCGTGAGCTCGCCGAAAGTGTGGGACCTGATCGGTAAGGGCAAGCTCGATATCAGTGCCGCGGGTGCGCGTGGCGAGATCGAGTTCGTCGGTAAGGACATTCCCGTCGACAGCAAGACGAAGATCAGCGCCGCGATCGTGCAACAGCATGCGCGTGGCACCGTCACGTGGCGCGGCAAGTTGATGGGCTTGCCGCTGCCGGCGCAGTTCGCGATGCCAGCGATGAAGCCGCGCACCGCCGGCGACAAGACGACCGGCTTCATGACGATGTCGGTGAAGAGCTTGCTCGCGTTGATCCCGATGCCGGATCCGCAGGCCGAGCAGGTGTTCAAGACGATCGAGGATCCGATCACGTTCACCTCGCAATCGTCGACGATGGAGATCCAGGTCCCGCTGAACGATGCGGCGCCGCTGACGGCGCTGTTGCAGCAGTGCCCGCTATTGGGCGCGAAGGTCAACGCGAAGCTCGTCGATGGCGCGTGCGAGTTCGCGATCCCGAACATGCCGCAGCTCGTGGTCGATGCGTGGATCGACGGCAAGGTGTTGCACGTCGGTCAGAAGAAGCCGGCGCCGAGCAACGCGGTGCCGCAGGATGGCCTCGCGAAGGAGCTCGCGGATGGCCAGTGGAGCTTCGCGATGTACGGTCGCGGTTCGATCCTGTCGGCCGGCAGCATGGTGTTCGATCAGTGGAAGCAGATGGCGCAGGTCGCACCGGACATGGAGAACATGGCCGAGAACCTCGCGCGCGCGATGCTCGTGTTGAATGAAGGCGGGATGGGCGTGAAGTTCGACGGCAAGGACGCGACGTTCGTGTTCGGTGTCCGCACGATGTGGGCAAATGACGAGGACGTCGTGCAAAAGCTCGCCACGCTCGATCCGAAAACGATCATGGACGGCACCGCGGCGACGCAGGCGAAGACGTTCGCGAAGGGACCGCTCGCCGAGGATATTCAAGCGGGCTACTTCGGTCTGATGGTGCCGACGGCGATCGCGGGCATGCTGTCGGCGGTCGCGGTGCCGGCGTTCATGGACTACAACAAGCGCGCGAAAAAGAGCGAAGCCGACATCATGCTGAACAAGATCGGCAAGTCGGCGAAGCGCGTGTTCATCGAGACCGGCGCACTCCCGAAGGGCGATGGGGCGTTGATTCCCGACAAGACGTGCTGCGGGCAGGGCACGCCGGTGAACAACAAGTGCGTGCCGCAGCCGGAGCTGTTCGCGAAAGATCCGGTGTGGTCGGCGCTCGAATTCTCCGTCGACGAGCCGTCGATCTACCGCTATCGCTATCACTCGGACGATGGCAAGACGGCGGTCGTCGAAGCGATCGGTGATGCCGATTGCGATACGAACGAGGCGACGTTCAAGCTGACGATCGACACGACCAGCGGGAACCCGGTCACGACGATCATTCCGCCGACTCCCGGCGTGTATTAAACGCAGCTGCGCGTCGAAACTTACACGTGTAAGTAGTCACGTTTAGCGCGCGTTCGGATGGTCATGAAGCAACTGGCCATCCTGGGTCTACTAGCGGCATGCGGTGGTGGAAAGTACATGTACGAGGCAGCTCCGACGTCCGGCGCGCCTCCGATGATGGCCGTCGCGGCTGCGGAGCCGAATACCGGCGAGCAGTACACCGACTACGGTCGCAACCCGTGGGTCGATGCGTCGAAGGATCATCTGTCGACGTTCGCGGCGGATGTCGATACCGCGTCGTACACGATCGCGCGCACGAAGCTGATGGGTGGCGAGCTCCCGCCGGCGGCGAGCGTGCGCGTCGAAGAGTGGGTCAACTACTTCAAGTACGGGTTCCCGGCGGCAACCGGCGAGAACGGCCCGTTCGCGGTCGTGATGGATGCCGCGCAACATCCGTTCGAGGCCAACCGCTACGTGTTGCGCGTGGGCGTCGCGACGAAAGAGAAGACGCCGGGCGAGCGCAAGCCGAGCTCGCTCGTGTTCCTCGTCGACGTTTCGGGATCGATGAGCGATCCGAACAAGATCGAGCTGGCAAAGAAGTCGCTACAGATCCTGCTGTCGAACCTCACCGATAAAGACGAGGTTTCGATCGTCACGTACGCCGGTGATTCGCGCGTGGTGTTGCCGATGACGAGCATCGATCATCGCGATCGGATCGCGAAGGCGATCAACGGTCTGCACACCGGTGGCTCGACGGCGATGGGCTCGGGCATCGACCTCGCGTACGAGCAAGCGATCAAGACCGTTCGTCCCGGTCACATCTCGCGCGTGATCGTGTGCACCGATGGCGATGCGAACGTCGGCGCGCAATCGCACGAAGAGATCCTGAAGCTGATCGAAGCGCGCGCGAACGCCGGCGTGTCGCTGTCGACGATCGGCTTCGGCATGGGCAACTACAAGGACACGCTGATGGAGCAGCTTGCCGACAAGGGCAACGGCAACAACTACTACATCGACTCGGAGCAGATGGCGCAGCGCGTGTTCGCGGAACAGCTGACCTCGACGCTCGAAGTCGCGGCGAAGGACGTCAAGCTGCAGGTCGACTTCGACCCGGCGAAGGTCACGCGTTATCGCCTGATCGGTTACGAAAACCGCGACCTCAAGGATTCGGACTTCCGCAAGGACGAGGTCGGTGCGGGGCAGGTTGGCTGGGGCCATCAGGTGACGGCGCTCTATGAAGTCGAGCTCGCGGATCCGAGCGGTCCGTTCGCGATGTTGCACCTGCGCGCGAAGAACCCGGACGGGATGAAGGCGGTCGAGACCGCGTTCGCGATGCCGGCGGGACCGACGAAGCTCGCCGATGCGCCGGCGGATCTACGCTTCGCGTTCGCGGTGGCGGCGTTTGCCGACATCATGCGCGGCAATACGACGTGGACGCTCGAGGACGTCCGGGCGATCGCCGCGCCGGCCGCGTCGAACAACGACCGTCGCGAGCTCGTCACGTTGATCGATAAAGCGATGGGTCTGCGCGGTCACACGGCGCAAGTCGCGCGGTAAGCTTCCGATGTGGAGCCATCGCAGCCGAGTCTGGCAGGAGCCGCTCGGCCGCTGCGCGTAGCTCGCGCGCTCGCATCACCGGCGGGCGTGTTGATCCTCTTGCCGCTCCTCGTGATCGGCGCGGGCGTGACGATCCTCCTGCTCGGCCGCACGGCCACGCGCGATGCGAGCAACACGATGGCCCGGCGGCAGCTCGCCGCGCAGGCCGCCGATGTCCAGCACGATGTCGCGTTCGCGCTCGACCAGGCCGATGCGATGTTCGCGAGTCTCCGGGCGATCGCGGATCCGAACCTGCCGATCGAACGCGCGGCGGTGCAGCTCCACGATCTGTGTGTCGGTCGGCCGGGTGTCGCGAACGTCAGCATCGCGTTTCCGACCGGTGAATTGCGCGGCACGTATCTCGATGCATCCACGAACGAGCTGCGCGTCCAGGACAGCATCCCGGGTCCGCAGACGACCGCGCGGACGAACTACAGCGTTGTCGGTGGCGTGCATGTCGTCGGCACCGAAACCACGGACTACGATGCTCGCAAGCGGCCCCACTGGCAGGCCGCGACCACGGCGAAGCAACGCGTGTGGTTGCCGCCGCGCGTGTTCTTCACGTCGCACAAGACCGGGTTGACGATCACCGAACCGGTCTACGACGGCGGCACGCTCGTCGCGGTGACCACGGTCGACTTCGACGTGACGGAGATGTCGTCGTTCGTGGTCCGCGCGCCGTTCGAAGGTGCACGCACGCTCGTGTTTGCCGCCGACGGCACGGTGCTCGCGTATCCGGCGGCGCAGGTCCCGGCGCAGGCGATGAAAGAGAATCGCTTGCTGCGGCACGAGGACTTCGCCGATCCGGCGCTCGAGGCGTTGTTTGCGGCGGTCGGCACCACGCAGCTCGGCGATATCCAATTCTTCGAGCTTCACACCGCGGATGGCGAGTACCTCGCATCGGTCGCGCCCGTCGGCGGCAAGCGGGCAGGGACGGTCGCGCCTCTCGATTGGCACCTCGCCACGCTCGTGCCCGAGCGCGTCCTCCTCGGTCCGACGCATCGGTTCGAGAAGCAAACGTTGTTCGCGAGCGGCGGTGCGCTGGCGATCGCGCTCGGCGTCGCGTTGATGTTCGCGTGGAACCTCGTGCGCATGCGGCGCGCGGTAACGACGGCGCGGGCGGCGGCACGTTCGGCCGAAGAGCGGGCGCGCGAGCTCGGCAGTTATCGCCTCGTCGAGAAGTTGGGCTACGGCGGAATGGGCGAGGTCTGGCGCGCCGAACATCGCTTGCTCGCCCGCGAGGCCGCGATCAAGCTCGTGCGCGCCGACGCTCTGAAGGATCCGCAGTACGCACCCGCCGTGCGCGAGCGGTTCCGGCGGGAGGCGCAAGTCCTCGCGCAGATGCGATCGCGTCACACGATCGCGCTGTTCGATTACGGTGCCACCGACGACGGCACGTTCTATTACGTGATGGAGCTGCTCGACGGCTTGGATCTCGACAAGTTGATCCGCTACTTCGGCGGGCAACCAGCCGCGCGCGTGATCCAGCTCCTGATCCAGGCGTGCCAGTCGCTCGCGGAAGCGCACGAGGCCGGCCTGCTCCATCGCGATATCAAGCCGGCGAACCTCATGATGTGTCGCGCGGCCGACGAGGTGGATGTCGTCAAGCTCCTCGATTTCGGCATCGTTCACGCGATGACCGAGCCGGTGACCGAGGTCGTGTCGCTACCGACGCGACCGGGTGAATCGCGCTTGACGGCGGTCGGCTCGCTCGTCGGTACGCCTGGCTACATCGCACCCGAGCAGGCGACCGGCACGATCATCGATGCGCGCGCGGATCTGTACGCGCTGGGCTGCGTCGCGTGGTGGTTGCTCGTCGGAAACGAGGTGTTCCCACGGCCGACCGAGGATGCCGCGATTCGTTCGCACGCCGAAGATCCGATTCCCGATCTGCGCACGCGCGTGCGTGGCTGGTTGCCCGAAGCGCTCGAGCAATTGGTCCTGGCCACGCTCGCGAAGGATCCGCGCGACCGCCCGCACGATGCCCGCGCGATGATGACGGCGTTGCGCGCGATCGAAATCCCGCCGGAGCACGCGTGGACCGTCGAGCGAGCCGAGGCGTGGTGGGCCGAACATCGCCCGCTCGAACAGCGCAGCAAGCCCAGCTCGCCGGGCCAGCCGCGAACGCTCGTCGCGAAGGTTTCTGCGCGCGGGCGAGAATGATCCACACTCGTCACGCGTAAAGCATCGTGGTCGTCCTCCTCGTCCTGGCATCCGCATTTCTCCACGCGTTGTGGAACGCGCAGCTGCGCCGCGAAGTAAATCGCGATCGTGCTCTCGTCGCGGCTGTCGGCATCGCCGCGTTGCTGTCGGCGATCTTCGCGGTGATCACCGGCGGCACGCCGTTTCCGACGGTGATGTCACTCGTATGGTCCGGCATCGCCGGAATCCTCGAGCTGATCTACTTCGTCACGCTCGCCCGCGCGTTGGATCGCGGACCGCTCGGCTCGGTCTACACGGTCACGCGCGGTGGCGCGATGATCCTCGCGTGGCCGGTCGCGGTCGCGTTGCAAGGCGAGGGCGTCACTGCCGGATCGATCGCCGGGACCGCGCTCGTGTTGATCGGCGTGATCTTGTCCGGTGGTGGGCTCACGCTTCCCCGCGCCGCGCTCGGCTGGTCGATCACGTGTGCGATCGCGATCGCCGGCTATCACCTCGCATACAAGGAAGCGCTGTCGAACGGCGGTGTCGCCCCGGCCGTATTCGCGGTGTCACTCGGTGTGGCAACGCTCGTGAATCTCGTGCGCGTTGGCCCGAGCGCCGTGCGCGCGGTCAATCCTCGCATTGCCCTGATGGGGGCCGTATGCGCGGCGTCGTTTTTACTGCTCCTCGATGCGCTGGCGAGCGGAGGCACCGGCGTCGTGCTCACGACCCGCAACACGTCGGTGCTGTTCGCCGTGATTCTCGCCGCCGCGATCGGCGATCGGCCGACGCGCCGCCAGGTCGTCGGTGCGATTTTCGTCGCGGCGGGCGCGATCGCGATGTCCTAGGTCACGCCGGCCGGCCTCGCGCGTTGTACGTCGCGTGAAGGCCAAGCTCTGGGTCCCGGTGATCGCGATCGCGGCTGTAATCGCGTACTTCGCGTATCGCCATCATTCGACGACCAAACCGGCAGCGCAAACCGCCAAGCCGCATGTCGAGCTCAAGGCCGCGGCACCGGTGCAGGCCATGCCGGCCGCCCACGATGACGATCCGACCGGCACCGTGCGCCTCGAAGGCCAGGTAATCGACGAACAGGACCAGCCGGTCGCCGGCGCATCGGTCGGCATCGATGCGAACCCGCCAAAGCTCGTCACCTCCGATGCGAGCGGCAACTTCGTGATCGAGGGCCTCCTCGCGCGCGACTACACGATCGAAGCCTCGTCCGATCGCGGCTACGCCGGCGCACGCGTTCGCCTGACCGCGACGCCCGAACCGGTCACGTTGCGGATCCGTGCCGGCGGCAGCGTCGAGGTCTCGGTCACCGATGGCACGGCGCCGATCGCGAACGCCGATGTCGAGCTGCGATCGACCGTGATCTGGCACGGCCGCACGAACGCGAATGGCCTCGTCACGTTCACGAATGTCGGCGCGGTGTGGGGACCGGTCGTCGCGAGCGCCGCCGGCTTCGCTCCGAGCGCGACGATGCTCGGCACGACCGGACATGATCTCGCACGCGTCGCGCTTCGCCTCGTCAAAGGTGCCGCGGTCACCGGTACCGTCGTCGACGAAGCCGGCAAGCCCGTCGAAGGCGCGCGCGTCGTCGCGACGAATGCGTCGGAGCCATTTCCGGTGGTCGATCCGCGGCGCGATGGCGTGGTCACCGCGGCTAACGGCGCGTTCACGCTTCCCGCGATCTCGCCGGGCAGTTGGCGGTTGACCGCGACGAAGGCCGGCTACGCGAGCACCACGAACGCGCCGATGATCCTCGACGGCGTGTCCGCGCGCGAAGCCACGCTGATCCTGGCACGCGGCATCACGCTCACCGGCAAGGTGACCTCCGCCGGCAAGGCGATCGCCTCCGCGAACGTCAGCGTGCTGTCGCCGGGCAACGTCCCGTGGCGCGCGCGCCGGCAAACGTTTACCGCAGCCGATGGTACGTTCACGGTCTCGGGCCTACCGAAAACCACCGTCGACGTCGTCGCGCAGGCCACCACGGCCTCGCCGATCGCGCACGTCGATCTCGCGACCAAGACTACCGTCGAGCTCGAGCTCTCGATCACGGGCGCGATCACCGGCAGCGTCGTCGACTCGCAAGGTCAACCGGTCGGCGATGCGCAGGTGTTCGCCGAACCCGCACCGACGGGCAAGCCCGATGACATCACCGCGTGGATCGTCCGTGGCTCGCAAGAGGTCGTCACCGATCAGGCTGGTGCGTTCACGCTCGCGGGCCTCCCCGACGGTGCATATCAAGTGCGCGCGACACGACCCAGCGCCGGCGATGACGAACAAGGACTCGCGCAACCCGTGGCCGCGAAGCCCGGCGATTCGATCAAGATCACGCTGTCGACCGACGGCACGCTGCACGGCAAGATCGCGTTCTCCGACGGGACCGCGCCGAACGCGTTCGTGATCCGCCTCGGCTCGTCGTACGCGAAGTCGTTCCTCGGCACCGCCGAGTTCAAGATCACCGCGCCGCAGGGCACGCATTCGTTCGTCGTCGATGGCCCTAGCTTCCTCGCACCCGCCGCGCGCGACATCACGGTCGGCAAGGATCTCGATCTCGGCACGATCACGGTCCAGAAGGGCCGCTCGGTCTCGGGCCACGTGTTCGATCAAAACAACAAACCCGTCGCCGATGCTCGCGTCGCCGCCGGCAGCCTCCTGACCGGCGGTGGCTCGGAGTTGTACATTCCCGACGAGAGTATCGGCGCGAAGGACACCACGACCGACGCGAACGGCTACTTCCGGATCGACGGGTTCTCGCCGGGCCCGCTCGCGATCGTCGCCGGCACCACGACCGCGCGCAGCCCGAGCGCGAGTCTGCCCGCGAACGGCGACTCGGTTTCGATCGATCTCGTGCTCGCGCCGATGTCAGGCCTCGACGGCAAGGTCACCCGCAACAACGCACCGCTCGGCGATACGCCCGTGCTCGCGAATCCGATCGGCGGGCGCGGCCAGACGTTCTTCACGGTCACCGGCGCCGATGGCTCGTTCGCGTTCGATGCGCTCGCGCCCGGCACCTACGCGGTATCGCCGATGATCGGTGGCGGTGGCCCGAAGCCGAAGGACATCTACGTCGTCAAGGCCGAGGTCGTGCTCGGCTCGCGTGGCCACCTGACGATCGACGCGACGCCGGGACCCGACAGCCTCACGGTCACCGTCCCCGGCATCGCCACGGGCCAGTTGATGGCGATCGGCGCGAAGATCACGGCGCACACGCTCGAGGATCTCCGCATGCTCGATCAGCTGACCGTGCTGAGCGACGTGCCGACGCCGGTCCACATGCGCGGCATCATGAACGGCGCGATCGAGATCGACGGCATGCGCCCGGGCGACTACACCGTGTGCGCGGCGGGATTCACGGGCCGGCCACCGGACGATGCGAAGACCGTCCCGGTGTCGTGCGAGCAGGTCGCGGTGACCGCTCCGAAGCAAACGCTGACGATCAGCCGAAGCGGCCCGTGATGTAATTCTCGGTCCGTTGATCGCTCGGGTTCGAGAAGATCTTCGCCGTGACATCGTATTCGACGAGCTGACCGAACCGCGTGCCGGTCTTGTCGAGCTCCGCCGTGTAGAACGCGGTCATGTCGGACGTGCGTGCAGCTTGCTGCATGTTGTGCGTCACGATCACGATCGTGTACTTCTCCTTGAGCTCGCGCATCAGCTCTTCGACGCGCGCGGTGGCGATCGGATCGAGCGCGCTGCACGGCTCGTCCATCAACACGACTTCGGGCTCGACGGCGATCGTGCGCGCGATGCACAGGCGCTGCTGCTGGCCACCGGACATGCCGAGCGCCGAGCTCTTCAAGCGATCCTTCACTTCGTCCCACAGCGCGGCGCCGCGGAGCGACTTCTCGACGATGTCGTCGAGCCGCTTGCGATCGCGAATGCCGTTGATCCGTGGACCGTACGCGACGTTGTCGTAGATGCTCTTCGGGAACGGGTTCGGCTTCTGGAACACCATGCCGATCCGGCGGCGAACTTCCGTCGCCGACACGTCGTGCGCGTAGAGATCGACGCCGTGGTACAGGACCTTGCCTTCGATCCGCGCGCCCGGAATCAGATCGTTCATCCGATTGAGACAGCGCAGCACCGTGGTCTTGCCACAGCCCGACGGTCCGATGAACGCCGTGATCTGGTTCTTGCGAATGGTCAGGTTGACGCCGCGCACCGCCTTGTACGCGCTGTAGAACACGTCGAGATTCTCGATCGTATAAACCGTCGGCGCAGTCATCAACGCATCGACCATACTAGGCCTCATCTCGGGAACGGGAGGCTTCGTCGTATGAGTCGTACGCGCCGGAGCTTCGGTGATTGCCTTCGCAGAATCGACGACCATACGGCCTACTTTCTCCGGGTCGCGAACGCCGTTACGACGCGCGCGATGACCGTCAGGGTAAAGGTGAGCAAAACCAGCGCCAGTGCCGCACCCCAGCCCCGTTCTTGTGCGTTGACGACCGCTTCCTTCGCATTTTCGAAGATGCGCGCCGATAACGCCGTGTCGTCCCCCGAGAACAGGCTCTTGTTGAACACGCGGGTCGCGCCGATCGTGAACAACAGCGGGGCGGTTTCGCCCGCCGCGCGTGCAATCGCGAGCAACGCGCCCGAGACAATTCCCGAGGACGCGGCCGGCAACACGATCGTGCACACCGTGCGCGCCTTCGTCGCACCGAGCGCGTACGACGCTTCGCGTAGACCACTCGGCACCAGCTTCAGCATCTGCTCCGATGCGTTGATCACGATCGGCAGCATCAGGCACGCCAGTGCGAGCGACCCACCGAAGCCCTGCAGCTTCATGTTGAGCGTCCACACGACGTAGATGAACAGGCCCATCACGACCGATGGCACACCGGTCATGACCATCGCCATGAACCGGACGAGCCGCGCGAACTTGTTCTGACCACCGTACTCGTGGAGGTAGATCGCGCCGAGCACGCCCAGCGGCACCGCGATCAGCGTGGCCATGCCGGTGATCATCAACGTGCCGAGGATCGCGGGACCCATGCCCGCACCCTTCGCGCGCACGGGCGGAATCTCTTTCGTCAGGAAGTCGGGGAAGTGGGAGAACAGGATGCTGCCGCCCTTCACCGCGACCGAGTACATGACGAGCACGAGCGGGATCGCGACGATCACGACCGTCGCTCCCAACAGCACCGTCATGATCGTGTTCTTCGTCGAGCGCCACGACTTCTTGGGGCGCAGGTCGAGAGCAGAGACGAGCTCGGCCATCAGGTCCCCCGGCTCTTCTGCATCGAGCGTTGCACGATGCGGCTGGCGATCAGGTTGACGATGATCGTCATCACGAACAGCGTGACGGCGAGGCCGATCAACGCGGACTTCTGCAGGTCACTCGCTTCGCCCCATTGATTCGCGATCACCGCGGGCATCGAGTCACCGCTCTTGAACGGGTTCATCGTGATCTGTGCGGAGCTACCGATCACGAGCGCGGCGGCGATCGTCTCGCCCATCGCGCGGCCGAGGCCGAGCATCACGGCGCCGGTGATGCCGCCCTTCGAATGGGGCAGCACCGCGGCACCGATCATCTCCCACCGCGTGGCGCCGAGCGCGTACGCGGCTTCTTTATCGGCTTGTGCGGTTGTCTCGATCACCTCGCGCGCGAGCGACGTGATGATCGGCGTGATCATGATCGCGAGGATGATGCCCGCGGTCAGGAACGAACGATTGAGGTGAGGCGCGAGCATGATCACGCCCCACAACCCGAACACCACCGACGGGACCACCGCGAGCAAGTCGATCAAGTACACGAGCGGCTTCTTCAGCCACGGCGGCGCGACCTGCGTGATGAACAACGAGAGGCCGAGCGACACCGGCACCGCCAACGCGACGGCGATCACCGCGGTGTAGAGCGTGCCCCAGATAAACGGCAGGGCGCCGAACTGGTTGTCGTGCTCGCTCCACGTCGACGACGTGAAGAAGCTGAGGCCCATATGACTGAACACCGGGATCGCCCGGTGGGTCATCGTGATCGCGATGAGCCCGAGGATCAGCAGCACGAGCGCTGCCGCGCCGATGGCCATCCCGCCGAACACCTTGTCGGCGAGCTGACCTTTGCCGCGTAGATCGGGTTTGCTCACTGGATTTTCGCGAGCTGAGCGACGGCCTTGTCCTGGAGGCTCTTCGGCAGCGGCGCGAAGTCGAGACCCGCGAGCTCCTTCTGCTCGTCGGTGAGCAGGAACTTCAGGTAGTCCTTGAGCGCGGCGCCCTTGGCCTTGTCAGCCGGCTTCGCGTAGACGATGACCCAGCTCTGGTAGGTGATCGGGTACGCCGCATCGCCCTTCGCGTCGAGCGCGCTGAACGTCAGGTCGTCCTTGACGTCGATGCCGTCGCCGGCCGCCGAAGCGCTCTCCGCGGTCGGCTCGATGAACTTGCCCGCTTGGTTCTTGATCATCGCGTAGTGCAGGCCCGCGGCCTTCGCATCCGAGAGATCGACGTAGCCGATCGCGCCTGCGGTCGACTTCACGATCTGCGCGACGCCACCGTTGCCCTGGCCCGCTTGCTGATCCGCCGGCCAGCTCACCGTCGAGCCGCTCTTCAGCTTCCACGCGCCGCCCGACGCCTTGTCGAGATACTTGGTGAAGTTGTCGGTCGTGCCCGAGCCGTCCGCGCGATGGACGACGACGATCGCCGTGTCCTTCAGCTTCGCGTCTTTGTTGTCCGCCGCGATCGCCGGGTCATTCCACTTCTTGATGTCGCCCTGCATGATCTTCGCGAGCGTGTCGGCCGAGAGGTTCAGCTTGTCGACGCCATCGACGTTGTACGAGACCGAGATGGGCCCCAGGAGGATCGGGAAGTAGAGGACGTCGCCGCCCTTGATCTTCGACTTGTCCTCGTCCTTGAACGCCGAGTCCGAACCCGCGAAGTCGACGACCATGTCCGCGAGGTCTTGGCGACCCTTACCCGAGCCGCCGCCACCGTACGTGAGCTTCACGTTGCCGTGCGCCTTCATGTACGTATCCATCGCGACCTCTTGGTAGGCCTTCTGGAACGTCGAGCCGCTCGCCGAAAGCGAGACGTTGCCACCGGACGGCGCGGGCTCGTTCGAACCCTTCGTCTCGGTCATTTTCCCGTTCTTCTCGTCGCCGCCCTTTTTGCAGGACACGGAAACGAGCGCGGTCGAGGTTGCGAGGATCGCGAGCCAGGTCTTCATGCCCCGAACCGTAGATCCTCGATACGGCGCCCTCACGGCGGCTCTGTGACGTGACGGTGACGTCAGATCTCGAATGATTTCAATTCGATGGATTCGCGATCGGCCGATGTCGCACGTCCTGCGCGCGAACCATGTACACGACCTCTTCGGCGAGGTTCTTCACGTGGTCGCCGATCCGCTCCAAGTAGCGGCAAACGCTGGTCAACGGCAGCACGCGCGTCACGGTCGCGGGATCGGTCGCGACGTGCGCGAGGAGCTCGGCGAACTGACTCGCGTTGAGCGCGTCGATCTCGCGATCGGCCATGATCACGGCCTGCGCGCGATCGGCATCGCGCGTGACAAAGCTATCGAGCGCCGACTTGAGGTTCTTGTGAACCAAGCCCGCGAGCCGGCCGAGGTCGGGGCTGTGGTTGAGCGGCGCGAGGTGGTTGATCTCGAGCGCGCGCTTCGCGATGCCCGCGGCGAGATCTCCGATCCGCTCGAGGTCGGTCACGAACTTCAGCGCCATGCAGATAAACCGCAGGTCGCTCGCCACCGGTTGACGCGTCGCGAGGATCTGGAGTGCGAGCTCGTCGATCTCGTTCTCGTCGCGATCGATCGCCATGTCGTTGTCGATGACCTTGCGAGCCATCTCGTCATCGCGCTCGGACAGCGCTTGCATCGCGAGCGTGATCTGTTGCTCGCAACGACCGCCCATCGCGCAGAGCCGCTCGCGCAACGTGCGGAGCTCGGTCTCGAAGTCTTTGCTGGAATGCGGGGTGATCATGATGCCAATGCCTCGGGTGTGGTGGTTGCGCGCGGGAGCTGTAACCAGAAGATGCTGCCGCGCGGAGTATTCGGTTCGACGCCGACCTCGCCGCCCATGCTCTCGACGAGGTGTTTCACGATCGATAGGCCGAGCCCGGTGCCGCCGGCTTCACGCGAGCGACTCGGGTCCGCGCGATAGAAGCGCTCGAACACGCGCGCGCGATGCTTGTCGCTAATGCCGGGGCCGTCGTCGCGAACTTCGATGCGAATCGCGTTGCCGTGGGGCTTTGCTTCGACCCAGACGTGACCTTCGGGCTGCGTGTACTTCACGCCGTTATCGATCAAGTTGACGAGGATCTGATCGAGCGCCTTGGCATCCGCGCGAACTTCGATGTGCTTCGGGATGTCGACGCTGACTTCGATCTTGCGCGCCTGCGCTTGCGGCTCGACGGCGGTGAGCGATTGCTCGGTCACCGAGAGGACAGACGTCGGCGCGAGATCGAGACGATACTGACCGGCATCGAGTCGTGACAGATCGAGCAGGTCTGCGAGGATGCGCGCGAGGCGTTCGGCGTTGCGATGGAGGCCATCGATCAACTTCGTCGCCATCTGCGGATCGTTCTTCGCGCCGGCCTGCAGGGTCTCCGCATTCGCGCGGATCACGGCGACCGGCGTGCGCAGCTCGTGCGAGACGTTCGCGACGAAATCGCGCCGCACGCTCTCGAGCTTGCGAACGTTCGTGACGTCCTCGAGGAGCAGGACGCGACCGGCACGGCCCCAGGTGCGAGCGGCACGGATCAGCGCGCGGGGTCCGTTCGGCAGTTGGACCTCGGCGGACGCGTCGTTCGTGTGATCGACGAGATCGCGTAGCTCCGGCACGCGTACGAACTCGAGCAGCGATTCGCCGACGAGCGAGCTCTGGACGCCGAGCATCCGGCGCGCGGCTTCGTTCAGCATCTCGATCTTGCGCTCGCCATCGATCGCGATCACGCCTTGGGTGAGGCCGTCGGCGACCGACGCGAGCAGGGTCCGCTCGTGATGAAGTGCGTCGCGCGAGCGTTCGGCATCTTCGGCGAGCGCGTTGATCCAGGTGGCGAGCTCTTTCAGATCGCCGGTATCCGAGAGCGTCGCGATTCTCCGGGACGGATCGCGCACGATCTTTTGCGCGTCGACGACGAGGCGCCGCAACGAGCGCCGCATGATCGCTGCGGTGATGATCGCCGTGGCGGCGACCAAGCCGATCGCGATCAGTGCGTAGATCATGCTTCCGCTTCTTCGGGTTCGCCTTTGAAACGGTAGCCGACGCCGCGCAACGTCTCGATGTATGCACCCGCATCACCGAGCTTCTCGCGCAGGCGCTTCACGTGCGTGTCGACGGTGCGCGTGGTGACATCGGCATCGATGCCCCACACGTCCGAGAGCAGCGCATCGCGCGTTTGCACGCGACCGCGGCGCGACAAGAACGCGTGGAGCAGTCGGAACTCGAGAGCGGTCAGTCCGATCTCGGCTTCGTCGACCCAGGCGCGATGCGCGTCTCGATCGATCTTGAGGCGGCCGAACCGGATCAACGACGGCTCGCCTTCGGTGCGTTGCACCCGCCGCATGAGCGCGCGGATCCGGAGGATCAGCTCGCGCACGCTAAACGGCTTGACCATGTAATCGTCCGCGCCGACTTCGAAGCCGACCACGCGGTCGATCTCTTCGCCTTTGGCGGTGCACATGATCACCGGCGTTTCGCGCGTGCGATCTTGCTCGCGGAGCCGGCGGCAGATCTCGGTGCCGGCGAGATCCGGCAGCATGAGATCCAAAACGATGACATCCGGGGTCGGATCGCTCGTCGCCGAGGCGAGTCCCTGACGACCCGAATGCGCGAGTCGGACTTGGAAGCCCTCCGACCGCAGGTTGTATTCGAGGGTCGTCGCGAGATCGACTTCGTCCTCGATGACTAGGACCAATCCGCTCATGTCAGAGCCTTAGCATGCCTTGGGTGACAAGAGCGTGACGCCCAGGGGGCACTACCTAGAAGATGAAGAAGAACGAGAGCTGGCCGCGGTAGTCCGTCGCGTCCGTGGCGTCGACGTAGGTCTGGTTGTACCAGGCGAATTCAGCACCTACGCGGAAGGCCGGGGTCACATCGACGAACAGGTTGCCGTCGGCCCAGTTCGTGGTGTCGAACACCGCCGTGGCCTTGCCGAACAGCTTCGCGTTGCCCGAGCTCATGTGCGAGTAGTTCGCCGAGAGCCAGACCATGTTGTTGATGTAGTACTGCGCGCCCGCGAGGATCGACGTCCACTGGATCGGGTGGAGCGTGCCATCCGCCGTGTAGAGCGCGAGACCACCGTCGAGGACCGACGTATAGGTCGGCGCCGGCGTCACCATGCCGGGGTTCGGGAGCGCGGCGTTACCGACGCCACCAGAGAAGCTCGTGTACTGGTCCGCGAGGCCCGCGCCGTAGACGAAGTTACCGGTCAAGGTCAGCGCGCCAGCGTGCGATTCCTTCGTCGCGGGGATCACCGGGATCAGCGCGTCGACCGAGATGCCGTAGCCGTTCTTCGACTCCTGGTGGTTCGGCGTCGCCGAGAAGTTCGGCGGCGTGAACCGGCGGCCGATCACCGACACGCCGAGCGCGGCGTCATCGAGGGCCGAGCCAGTCGAGCCCGCGTTGTGCCACGCCTTCAGCTTCGGCAGCGAGATCTTCGCCGCGATCACGCCGTCCGGCGTTTGCGACGCCTTCTCGACGGGACGGTTCGCTGCGACTTGGATCTCGAAGTCCACGTCGCCGCCTTTGATCTTCTTGCCGACGCGGAGCTGCGGCACGCGCGAGTACACCTGACCCGGGACGCCTTGAATCGCGACCGTGTTCGGGTGGAACGTCGACTGCCATCCGAACAACGACCAGTACTGGCCGGCGAGGATGTCGACGTACGGCGTCTCGAGCTTCGCGTTCAGGTGGCGGAACCGGAACGTCGCGTTCTGATAGAGCGATGCTTCCGAGATGCCCGTCGGCTGGTTGCCGAGGAAGTCCATCTCGAGCTGCGCGCTCGCCTTCATCTGGTTGACCTCGGGGGCGGCAACCTTCACACCGAGGCGCGAGTTGCGCGCAGTGTACTGGGTCTGGCCGTGATCACCGGCGTACGTGTTCGGACGAGCGATCGCGGTGCCACCGGCGAGCTCGCTGAAGCTCTGCGTCGAATCGTTGATGATGTCGAGCTCGGCGAAGCCGTACAGCGTCGCGTCCCACTTCGCGCGGACGGGCGGCTTCTCGTCCTTCTTCTCTTCTTTTTTCATCTCGACCGGCGGCGGCGTGACGATCACGGCGGGCGGCGGCGTCTGATCGACCGGCGGCACCGGCGGCGTCGGCTCGGTCGGAGCGGCCGGCGGCGGTTGATTCGGATCGGCCGGCGGCGCCGGTTGGGTGTTCGGATCAGCCGGCTGCGCGAGCGCAGGCGACGCGATGGCGAGCGCGAGCAACGAGACCAGGCGAGTACGCTTTGACATGCCCGCATGCTTATCGCGGTCCGTGGCGCGAGTGTGACGACGCCGAAACGTTCGTTGTCGAAATAAAATCAGTCGTCTGCGAGGAATCGATTCAGCGTCTTCGCATCGATGTCGAGACGCTCGGCGGTACGTGTCTTGTGACCGCCGAAACGATCAAGCGCGTAGCGTGCATAGCGGCGTTGGACTTCGTTCATCGAAACAACGTCACCCGAAAAGGGGATGGCCGTTCCCTTCGAATCACCTGCGAGACCGAGATCGTCCGGAGCGATCTCTTCGGATGTCGCGAGCAAGACACCGCGTTCGATAACGTGAGCTAGCTCGCGCACGTTACCGGGCCAGGCGTGATCCAAGAGTTGCTTCATCGCGGCCTTGCCAACGCGAGTCGCGTTCGCTTCGGTATGCCGAACGAGCGCGTCGGCCAAGAAGTGATCGACGAGCGGTGCGATGTCATCGCGGCGTTCGCGCAACGGCGGGATCTCGATCGGCAACACGTTCAGCCGATACATCAGGTCTTCGCGCAAGTGCGTCTTCAGATCGCGATGCGTCGCCGCGATCACGCGGACGTCGATCGTGCGTTCCTTCGTCGAGCCGAGCGGGCGAAGCGTGTTGGTCTCGAGGATGCGCAGCAACTTCGGTTGGAGTGCGAGCGGCATCTCGGCCAATTCGTCGAGGAGGATCGTGCCTCCATCGGCGGCGACGAACAGGCCCGGATGATCCGTGGCGGCGCCGGTGAACGCGCCCTTCACGTGACCGAAGAGCTCGGACTCGAGGAGTTGCTCGGGCAGGGCGGCGCAGTTGATCGCGACGAAGGGCTTGGTCGATCGCGGTGACGCCTCGTGGATCGCGCGCGCGACGGCGCCTTTGCCGGTGCCGGTCTCGCCGGTGATCATCACGGGGACGTTTGCGGAGGCGATGCGTTGGACGATCTGCAGCACGCGTTGCATCGCCGAGGACTGCGCGACGAGCCCGTGATGGCTCCCGAGTTGTTTGCGCAGGACGGCGGCTTCGCGGCGCAGCGATCGCTCGGCGACAGCGCGGGTGACGAACACGACGAGCTCGTCGAGCTTGAACGGCTTCGTCAGGTAGTGAAACGCGCCCTTGCGGATCGCCTCGACGGCGGAATCGATCGCGCCGAACGCGGTCATCACGATCACCTGGATCTCGGGGCGCGTGGCGCGGATCTGATCCAAGAGCGCGAGGCCATCGAGCTCGGGCATGCGCAGATCGGTGACCACGACATCGACGTTCGCGAGGTTCTCGAGCGCCTTCTTCGGGGAGGCGAACGCGTGCGCGGTGAAGCCGTGATCGGTGAGGCCGTCGGCGAGCGTTTCGGCCATCGCGAGCTTGTCGTCGACGACGAGGACGCGTGCGGTCATGCGGCCTCGAGGGGAATCGTGATCGAGGCGCGCGTGCCGTGGGGCGTGATCTGCGCGAGATCGAGCGTGCCGCGATGGGTCTTCGCGATTTCGTTCACGATCGCGAGGCCGAGGCCGGTGCCGGTCGGTTTCGTCGTGAAGAACGGCTCGGTCACGCGCGCGGCGTGATCGGGCGTGATGCCTTCACCTTCGTCGGTGACGGCGAACGTGATCTGGCGAGCGTCGGCGCCGACATCGACGCGAACCGTGCTCTTCGCGGGTGCGGCATCGCACGCGTTCAACAGGAGGTTGACGAGTGCGTGCTTGAACAACAGCGGCTCGCACCGGATCTCGGGGAGCTGGCCGGTGATGTGTTCTTCGAGCGTGACGTGCGCGCGGGCGAAGCGGTGTTCGACGAGCGCGGTCGCTTCTTTGACGATCGCATCGGCGCGTGCGGGCTGCATCGCGATCGGCGCGCCGCGGGCGAGGCCGAGCAGGCCGCGGACGACATCGTTCATGTGATTGGTCTGCTCGAGGATCGTGGCGAGTGCTTTCTGGGCACGTTCGTCGTCGGGAAACCGGGCTTGGAGTTGTTCGGCGCGGCCGACGATCACGCCGAGTGGCGTGGACAATTCGTGCGCGACGCCGGAGCCGAGGGCGGCCATCGTGGCGGCGCGATGCAGGCGATCGAGCTCGGCATCGCGTGCGCGTGCGGTCTCGGCAACGGCGAGATCGCGTTCGAGGCCGGCCTCGTGGCGTTGGCGGCGCCACATCATGATCGTGAACGTGGTCATCACGCCGGCCGCGAGCATCATCGCGAACAGGACCTTGTTGCGCGTGGCGAAGTCGAGGTCCCGCTGGTGCTCGGCGCTCGTGACCACGGCAATTCGTTGACCCGTTGGCGTGATCGCGAACCCGGCCATCGCGGTGCGTGCGGGCAATCCCAGTTTGGCGGCGTCCTCGCGCGAGATCCGGGTGTACGGCGTGCCCTTGGGAAGTGGGATCGGAAACGGTTCGGTAATGACGATCGAGCGTTCGAGCTGAGCCTTGTCCGGTGCGATCGCAACGACGCGAGCGAGCTCGGCCTGGCGCGCGCCGAGTAGCTCGAGCGTCTTCTCGGATCGATCGGTCTCGTCGCGATAGACGATCGCGCCGATCGCGGCAACGACCGCGATCGTGAGCACGACAAACCAGCGCGCGCGGATCACCGTGACGATCGAAGGCAAACGTTGCGCCACAGCCATGTGCTCGAAACGACCCTACCGCTGATCGCCCGACCCGGAAATCTTCCGGATCGGCCCGGAAATCCTCCGGGTGGGGACGGTATCCAATTCGTCAAAGTAGCGCACCTAAGTAGTTGAAAGAGCATGAAACGAGAGGGCTACTTTGACGAGTTGGATACCGTCCCCATGCAGGCATAAGTCGTGCTGATTGCACGAACGCCGTGCATCGCGTGTTTCTCATTCTGATCGCGTCGGGATCGATCGCCTCGGCGGAGACGATGACGTTGTCCCAAGCGGTCACCTACGCGCGCGCGCATCAACCATCGTTGGCGGCCGCACGTGCGCGGGTCGAGGTCGCGCGCGCGGACGCCGAAGTTCCACTCGCGGCGAAGTCGATCCGGATCGGGGCCGCGGCCGAGATCTTGGGCGGCACGAACAACAACACGACCGCGTCGTACGCGACGCTCGGCTATCTCGATGTCGCGCGCATCGGTGGCACGCCGGCAAATGCGCCGGTCAGTTGGTCGCCCGAGGCATCGACGATCGCGGGCGTGTCCGCGCACAAGGACCTCTACGACTTCGGCCGGCTCGATCTCGCGGCCGATGCATTGACCGCGCAGGCGCAGGCGATCGGCGAGACCGCACAGATCGCGGCACTCGATCTCGACCTGTTCGTCGAGACTCGGTTCTACGCCGTGCTCGGCGCGAAGGCCGTGCTCGCCGCGAGCGAGGCCGCCGTCCAACGCTCGACGATCCATCGCGACTTCGCGAAGGCTCGCGTCAACGCGCAGCTGATGCCGCCGATCGAGCTGTCGCGATCCGAGGCGGATCTCGCGCGCTACGAAGTCGATCGCGTGCGCGCTGCCGGCGATCTCCAGACCGCGCAAGCCGAGCTCGCCGCCGCGATCGGTGCGAGTGGTCCCGTCGACGCCGGCATCGATGATCTGAAGGTCGGCGTTCCTACCAACCACACCGTGAGTGATGCACCAGAGCTCCGCGCCGCTCGCGATCGGTTGCGCGCCCAACAACTGACGACACGCGCGATCGGTGCAGAGATGCGCCCCGATCTGTCGGTGTCCGCCGAATTCACCGGTCGCGCCGGCGGTGCCGACGTCGCGACCTACGCCGGCCCCGCGGGCAACGGCTTTATCCCGGACGTGCCGAACTGGGACGTCCTCGCCGTGATCACGTGGCCGCTCTACGATCGCGTCGTTTCCACGCGCGCCGAAGCCTCGCGCCGTGCCGAAACCGTGCGCGCGGCCGAGCTCCAAGATGTCAGCGAGCAACTCCGGTCCATCGTCGAGCGCGCGTCGATCGCTCTCGATGTCGAGACCGCCGCGCAACCCGCGTTGCAACGCGCCGTCGATGCCGCGCAGGCGAATCACGATCAAGCCGAAGCGCGCTTCAACGGTGGGCTCGGCACCGCGGTCGAGCTGTCGGATGCCGAAGCCTTACTCACCCAAGCGCAGATCAATCTCGCCGTCGGTGAATTCCAACTGTCCCGCGCCCGGGCCCGGCTCGCGCGCTTCTTGGCGGAGTCCAAATGATCGAACCGATAGAACCCGGCGCGAAACCCAATCGCGCGCGCATGGTCATCATCCTCGGCATCGCCTGCGCGGCGGTGTTCATCGTCGGCGCGTTGCTGTTTCATCGCGCGACGGGCGGCGTCAACCACACGACGATGGCCGCCGAACCGAAATCGGTGACGACCGTGAAGGCGACAGCGACGCCGTTCCAAGAGCGCCGCCGTTACGTCGGCACCGTCGAGCCCTGGCTTGCCGCCAAGGTCGGCCCGCAGATGATCAGCGCGTATGTCGACACGGTGCTCGTCCGACCGGGCGCGACCGTCAAGCGCAACGAGGTCGTTGCCACGCTCGATTGCCGATCGTCGTCGGCATCGAACCAAGCCGTTGCCGCGCAAGCGCGCGCCCTCGATGCGATGCGCACGGCCTCCGCCGGTGAAGCCGCGCGTGTCGGCAGCCTGCTCGACGGCAAGTACGTCTCGCAGAACGAAGTCGATCTGAAGAACGCCGATGCCGCCGCAAAGAACGCGCAGTACGCCGCGCTGCAGGCGCAGATGGCGAACTCGTCGCTGCAGGTCAGCGATTGCGTGTTGAAGGCACCGTTCGATGGCGAGGTCGCGGATCGCGTCGGCGATCCGGGCATGTTCGTGCGCCCCGGATCGTCACTGTTGACGATCGTCGATCGCCACATCGTGCGCGTCACCGCCGATGTCCCCGAGGACGATTTCCAGCACGTCACGCCCGATACCGAGGTGAAGATCCACCTGCTCGCGACCAACAAGGACTTCACCGCGAAGATCTCGCGACGCACGCCATCGGCGGATCCGGATACCCGCACGATCCACATCGAGCTCGATGTCGACGATCCGCAGCGCGAGATTCCGACGAACACGACGGCGGAGCTCTCGCTCGATGTCGGCGCACCGACGCCCGCGACCGCGATTCCATCGATCGCAGCCGTCGTCCACGGCGGCAAGGCGGCGGTGTTCGTCGTCGATAACGGCGTCGCGAAGCTCGTCCGCGCGAAGTTGATCGGCGAGCGCGAGGGCGTGTTCTACATCGACCCGACCGTGCCTGCGGGCGCACTCGTGGTGACCGAAGGCCGCGGCCTCCTCGCCGACGGAGATCACGTCAAGTGACGTTCGCCGCACTCAAGAATCCGATCGCGATCGCGATGGCGTGCATCGCCGTGATCGTGTTTGCCGCCGTCGTCACGCCGCGCATGCCGGTCGACACGTTCCCGAACCTCACGCCGCCGGTGCTCGTGATCGGCACGCTCGCGCCGGGCCTCGGCCCGAAGGACGTCGAAAAGACGCTGACCTGGCGTATCGAGAAGTACGTCTCGGCAACGCCGGGCGTCGACCATGTCGAGAGCACGTCGCGCAACAACCTGTCGGTCGTGTTCGTGTGGTTCGCGTGGGGCACGGATCTCAACTCCGCGCAGTCGCTCGTCCAACAACAGGTCGCGTTCGCGATGGCCGCGGTGCCGAAGTCGCTCGGTGTGCTGCCTCCGTTCGTGTTGCAGTACGACCCGTCGAACGCGCCCGTCGTTCAAGTTGCGGTCTACGGCGGCGGCATGTCGGGTGCGCAGCTCTACGACTACGCGCTCAACAACATCGAGCCCCGGCTCGAGGGCATTCCGGGTGTCGCGAGCGCCGCGATCAACGGTGGCCGCATTCGCCGCATCAACGTCGTCACCGATCCGGTGAAGGCGCAAGCGCGCGGCGTGACCACGGCGGAGATCTCGCAGGTCGTCGCGAATGCGAATCCGCTGCTGCCCTCCGGCGAGCTGATCACGAAGAAGTTCGACGCGAACCTCTACACGAATGCCGTCGCCGAACGGATCGCCGATATCGGTGACGCGATCATCAAGCGACCGAACGGCAAGCCCGTGCGGATCAAAGACGTCGCGCGCGTCGAGGACGGTGCGTCGCCGCAGACCCAGGCGATCACGATCGACGGGCAAGACGGCGTGTACCTCAACGTGCTGCGCATTCCGGGCGGTAACACGATCGGCATCGTCGACGCGGTCAAAGACACGATCGCGAACATGAAGGACCTGCCACCGGGCCTCACGGTGAAGCCGATCTTCGACCAATCGACGTTCGTGCGCGGCAGCTACTCCGGCTTGAAGAAGGAGATCGTGCAAGCGCTCGTGCTCGTGGCGATCGTGATCCTCGTGTTCCTGCAATCGGTGCGAGGCACGCTCGTCGTGTCGTTCGCGATCCCGTTGTCGTTCGCGATCACGCTGATCATCTTGAACGCGACGGGGCAGACCCTGAACGCGTTCACGCTCGGCGGGTTGACGCTCGTGATGGGGCGGCTCGTCGACGATGCAGTCGTCGTGCTCGAATCGATCCATCGCCATCACGGCAACGCGTACGAGGGAACGAAGGCGGTGATCCTGCCGGTGCTCGCGTCGACGCTGACCACGATGGCCGTGCTGCTGCCGGTGCTGTTGTTCGCCGGGCTCGCGCAACGGTTGTTCGTGCCGCTCGCGATCACGGTCGCGGTTGCGATGATGGCGTCGTTCTTCGTCTCGGTCACGGTGACGCCGGTCGCGTGCAACTACTTCTTGAAGCACAGCGAGCCCGGCAAGCTGGCCAAACGCGTCGCATCGAAGATCGATGGCCTCGCCACCGGCTACGCGCGCCTCTTGAACAAGCTCTTGAACGTGGGTTGGGCGATCGGTCTCGCGGCCGTGATCCTCGTCGCGGCGAGTGGCTGGGCGGCGACGCAGTTGCCGAGCGTGTTCTTCCCCGAGATCGACGAATCGATGGAGACGATCTACGTGCGCCTCGCGCCGGGCACGTCGATCCAAGAAGCGTCGAAGCAGATGCAGGCGATGGGCGATCGCTTGAAGAAGGAGCTGCCCGGCATCGATCTCGTGCTCGTCAATGCGGGCTCGCCGAAAGCAGCGCGCTCGGCGATGAACAGTCCGAACTGGGGGCCGCACATGGGCTTCATCCAGCTCGGCCTCAAAGATCCGGAAGAGCGCGACGCTTCGCAACGCAACCTCGCGGATCGCGCGCGTGCGCTCCTGACGAAGGACTATCCCGGCGTCGACTTCCTACAGGCGCCCGGCGGCTTGGTCGCGAGCGTGTTCTCGAATGGCTATCAAGCGCCGCTCGCCGTCGAAGTTCGCGCCGAAAATCTCGAAGCGCTGCAAGCGGCGACGCACGAGGTCGAAGAAGTCGCGCGAACGGTCGGTGGCGTGCGCGACGTGTGGGGCACGTTCTCGTCGGACTATCCGGAAGTTCACGTCGATACCGATCGCGAAGAGGCCGGCACCGTCGGCGTGTCCGCGCGCACGGCGGCCCAGGCCACGATCGATGCGACGGTCGGCAACATCAATACGCCGGCGGTCTGGGTCGATGGTCAAAACGGCGAGGCCTACTACTTGGTCACCGAGTACGACGACAAGCGCGTGAACGACACGGACGCGCTCAATGGCATCCCGTTACGCGTCGGTCCGAGTGGTGCGGCGGTCGCGCTCGGCTCGTACGGCAACGTCCGGCGGTCGGCGGGTCCCGTGGCGATCGAGCGCGATCAACTCCAGCGTGCGTCGCACGTGCTGATGCAAACCGAAGGGCGCGATATCGGCACCGCTGCCGCCGAGCTCGAGCAGAAGCTGAAGGCGAAGGGCATCCAGTTCGACTTCGTCGGCCAGGTGAAGTTGATGCGCAACACGTTCTCGGGGCTCGGTCTGGGCATCGGGCTCGCGATCATGGTCGTGTTCATGATCATGGCGTCGCAGTTCAAGTCGCTGCGCATGCCGTTCATCATGCTGTTCACGATCCCGTGCACGCTGATCGGCATCGTGATGGCGCTGCTCGCCGGCAACCTCGGGTTTTCGATCACGGCGCTGATGGGCGTGCTGATGGTCGTCGGTATTGCCGTCTCCAACGGAATTCTGTTGATCGATCACGCGCGCGTGAAGCTCGAGGAAGGCATGACGCCGCGCGAATCGATCCTCGATGCGGCGCGCGTCCGGTTCGTGCCGATCGCGATGACCTCGCTCGCCACCGTGATCGGGTTGGTGCCGACCGCGCTCGGCCTCGATCGCGGTGCCGAGGCCAACCGGCCGCTTGCATTGGCGGTCGTCGGCGGTCTCACCTCATCGACGTTGCTGTCGCTGTTCCTCGTGCCGGTGATCTACATGACGCTAGTCAAACAGAAGCCCCGGGTCGCGAGCGATACAACTCAGATCGGGTAGCCGGCTCGGATCGCGAAAGAACGCGGTCGTGATCTCGGCCGTGCAGGGACCGTTGCCGGCGACGTGCGTTTGACCGGGAACTTCGACGAAGAACGCGTGCGTCAGCGATCGCAGCAGGCGGCGGCCCCACGTGGGAGTGGTCACCGGGTCGTATTCGCCCGCGTAGATCAGGACGGGCACATCGGATTTGACCGCCGAATGATCGGGATGCGTCGGCGTGACCGGCCACGCCTTGCACACCGACGGATCGAACGAGCGCGTGTCCCAGTTTTGCAGCTCGGGATACTTCCACGCCGGCTTCGTATCCGGCTCGTCCTCGCGGCACCACACCGACAGGCGCAGCCCGCGCATCAGGTTCGACGGACCGGCGTTGTCCTTCAGGATCTTGTCGACGGTCGAAAGGTCACCATGCGCGATCTCGTCGACGAGCTTCGGGACCGTCTTCGCGCCACCGTGCTCCTCCAACACATCCCCGAGCGCCTCCATGATGTCGCGCGCACGTCCTGACTTCGTACGAGCCGCTTCGAAGCGATGCCGCAGATCGGGATACTTCGCGCGGCAGTCCGGATCGAGGCTGCAGTGATCGAGGATCTGATCGAGCGCGTGCAACACGCCTTCGACCGACATCTCGTCGTAGCGAATGTCTGTCGGTAACACCGAATCGAGCACCGCCGCGTGAATTGTCTTGGGCTGTTTGCGGATCAGCTCGAGCACGACTTCGGTGCCGTACGACACGGCATACGCATTCACCGGGCCTGTCTTCAATAGACGCGCGAGATCGAGAAAATCGTCGACGATCGCCGCCGTATCGTAGCCATCGAGATCGATGCCGCTCGCGGTCAGACGCTTTCCGCATGCCGCCGCCGCGTCGCGCTTTTGCGCCACGGTCTTTGCCGGATCCCACTCGGGACACGACAACTCGGGCGACGCGAGCTTCGTGCCGCGCTGTTGAAACAGGATGAAGTCGTGCGTCGCCGCCGGCGGGACCTTCGCCGGATCGAGGCCATCGCGCAGCTCGCTCCCACCCGGACCACCGGTGAACAACACGATCGGCTCCGCCGGTTTCGCCGCACGCGCCTTCATCACCACGATCGGAATGCCGATCGTCCTGGAATTCGGCTTCGCGCGATTTTCCGGAACCGTCAGCGTGTAGCACTCGACGTTCCCGACCGTCTTCACCGGACACGCAGTCTTCTTCAGCGTGGACGCGTGCGCGACTCCGAGCATCACCACCAACACGATCGCGCGTTGGAGCCACCGCACGACCACATCGATGCCACCGCGCCAATGGGCTTCGACCTTCGCGGCCGCCTGATCGGCGTGATCGTGCGCGATCAGATTCACGATCGCGGCATGCTCCTTCACCGAACCTTCGAGGTTCGCCATCCCGCGATCGTGCGCACCATCGACTTGCTGCGCCTGGAGCTTCAACGTGCCGAGCGTGGCCGCGAGCATGGTGTTCGCCGCGCCACTGCATAGCGTTGCGTGGAACTTGCGGTCGAGCTCGTAGCGCTTCGGATTCGTCCGCGCGGCCGCGAGTTGATCGTTGATCGCGCGGAGCTCCGGCACTTTCTCTTTCAACGCGGCAAAGCCATCGCGAATCGCGAGCCCTTCCAACGCCCCCAGCACCGGATACAGCTCGCGGACCCGCCGCTCGTTCACCGGCGACACGCGGAAGCCTTTATTGACCTCCGAGATCACGATGCCATCGCGCTCGAGGATCAACAGCGCTTCGCGGAGCGGCGTCCGGCTGACCCCGAGCTGCTCGGCGATTGCCTCTTCTTTGAGGCGATCCGTCAGCTCGCCGGACGCGATCAACCGAGCGAGCTCCTTGACGATGTCGTCGCGCAAGCGCGGGCGAGCGAGGGAACGCATTTGCATATTGTATACAATTTGTGGGAACCGGGATCCATGGGCTACAAGCCGTCCCTTCATGTTGACCGGTAAGCAGCGTCACCACTTGCGAGGCCTCGGCCACGCGCTGAACCCGATCGTCCAGGTCGGTAAGGGCGGCCTCGACGAGGGGCTCATAAAAGCCGTCGACCAGGCGCTCGCCGATCACGAGCTGATCAAGGTGAAGGTCGGCGAAGGCGCGGACCTCGACCGTCACGAGGCGGCGGAGCAAATCGCGCAACAGACCCACTCCGAGGTCGCGCAGGTGATCGGGAACATCGTGCTGCTGTATCGCCCGGACCCCGAGAAGCCCGAGATCACGCTGCCTTAAGTCCGGTCGCACACGATCGGAATGAAACATCGCACCGTGGCGTCTATCTCCCCACGATGCGACACAGCTTGATCGCGCTAGCGATCGCCGGTGCCTCACCAGTAGCCCTCGCCGACGGGATCCAAGCGACCCTCTCGAGCGACACCTCGAACACCCGCGTGGTGATGATCGATCATCCCGCGGATAAGACCGGCAACACGGTCATCGTCGCGTGGGATCACCTGCCCGGCGATCACGAGACCGGCGCGCTCGTGTTCAAGCGCGAGAAGGGCAGCGATGACTCGTATCGCTACTTCTCGATCGGAGGCCACGCTCCGTTTCAGGTGATCGATCGCGGTCGCCTCGCCCTGACGTCCGGATCGACCGTGCCGGTGTTCGAGATCGATACGTTCGACAAGAACGAACGCCCGCTGCAACTGCGCGCCGTCACCGACAAGACGATCGATGCGGGCAGCATGCAGGCGAAGTACGAAGCGTACGAGCACGTCGTTGCGAGCGGCGGCCAGACTGGCGCGACGCAGGCGATCAAAGCCGCGAGCGATCGCACCGCGAAGGTGTGCGGCAAGTCGCCAGCGATCGATGTCGCGTGGGGTGGCTTCAAGAAGCCCGAGCTCGCGTCGCAAGCGGCGGCGATCTACGAAGCGCTCGAGCTCGCGTGCGCGGATAAAGATTACAAGGCCGCGGTCGGCAAGCTCGGGAAGCTTCACGTCACGTTTCGCGAACAAGGCGCGCTGGAGCTGAAGCTCTCGGGTGGAACGTTGGAAGCAACGGTTTCGCCGGCGAGCTGGAACCCGCGCGAAGTCGCGCGCACCTGGCTAAAAGACAACCTCTAAGAGGAGAGTGACCATGCGCCACGGGTATTGGATCGCGCTGTGCGCGATGACGGGATTCGCTCGCGCTGACGAGCTCGCGATGAAAGATCTGACCGCGCTCGATCAGCAAAAGCAGTGGGCCGAGCTGCTCGATCGCGCGGATCAAGTGAAGCCGTCGAATCGCGATGCGAGCTGGAACAAGCTCGTGATCAGCGCCGGTGTCCACGTCGTCGATACGATCAAGTCGACGAGCTCGTCGAACCTGTCGCAAGCGGCGGACCTCGTCGCGACGATTCCGACCGCCGAGCGAAAGTATCCGTTCCTCAAAGACGACGCTGGCTATCGCAGCTCGAAGGCGAAGGCGATCGATGGCGTCGTCGGGATGTGCAAGCACGCCGATGACTCGCGCGGCTGCGGTCTCTTGATCGCCGCGCTCGCGAATGGCGTCGACAAGTTTTCCAAAGGCACGGCGAAGACGATCGCGCTGATGGTGGGTGAGGACGTCGGCGCGGCCGACGCGATCCACTTCTGGTCACTCGCCGTCGCCGACGATACGGCGAATTGTAAAGACGCCGCGCTCGAGCGCTCGGTGATCGCCACGCTGACCGCGGGCGGCGAGCACGCCACCGAAGCGAAGCAAACCGCCGGCACCTGTTTCGCCGCCCTCGATAGCGCGCTCAACCAAGCGCTGATCGATGCCGAAGCCGGATCGACCTACGCACAGAACGCGTGCCCGCTGCTCAAGCAGCACGGCGCGATGACGATCGCGAAAAAGAAGAAGTGTCCGTAACAACCAAGGGAGAGTCCGTCCAATGATGAAGAAAGTCCTGCTCGTTGCATTGATCGCGATGCCAGCGTTCGCTGGTGGTGTTGCCGAGAAGAAGAAGCACGACCAAGTCGAGGAGTACCTCGCGAAGGGCGCTGCCGAAATCAAGAACTGCGGCAAGACGTTCAAGCTCACGTTCGATTGGAAGGCCTTCGACTCGCTTCCGTACAAAGAGCCGAAGGACAAGGAAGACCAATACGGTCGCGAGATGACGAACGTCGAGAACGTCGGTCCCGGCATCAACAAGCTGTGCGAGGACAAGGACTACAAAGACGCGATGTCGAAGATCAGCAACGTGATCTACAAGCCGACCGCGAACGACAAGATCCACGTCCATGCCGTGATCTCGGGTGGCACGTTGACGTTCGAGAACTACTCGTTCGGTAGCTCGCGCGACCGCGACGATTACGTGAAAGCGGCCAAGGAAGCTCTCTAATAATCACGCGGCGTTAGCTGCCGTCGTCGATTTCGTTGAACGGTCGTGGCGCGAGCGGGCACCATGACTCGTTGACTGCGGTACTGACATTGCCGCTCGTGGCTGGCGTTCCCGAATCCGACCTCGTCTCGCGCTTGCGGGACGGCGATCGCGATGCGGTCGAACAGGCCTATGTGGCACATCATGCGGCGGTGCGCGGCTTCGCGCGCAAGCTCGTGGGTGACGTCGATACCGCCGAGGATCTCGTTCACGACACGTTCGTGGCGTTGCCTCGCGCGATCCGTGGGTTTCGCGGTGAAGCGTCGTTGCGATCGTTCTTGATCGGCGTCGCGATCAATCACGCGAAGCGCCACATCCGGAGTGCGATGCGCCGGCGCAAGGCGACCGAACGGTTTGCTGAAGTCCCGCGCGAGAGCGAGGTCCATGCGGATGTCGCGCTCGAACGCTCGCGCCTGGCCGAGCGCCTATCCCGCGCGCTCGATGATCTGCCGATCGATCAACGCGTGGTGTTCGTGTTGTGCGAAGCCGAACAGCGGACGAGCGTCGAAGTCGCCGCGATCGTCGGCGCGCCCGAAGGTACGGTTCGCACGCGCCTCATGCACGCGAAGAAGAAGCTGCGTGAAGCGCTGGAAGGGCACGTATGAAGTTGGTGAAGCCCGTGCCCGCACCGAAGCAGGATCTCGACGACGAGGAAGCGGCGTTGATGAAGGCGTTGCTCGAGATGGAAAAGCTCGCACCGCTTCCACCCGTCCGGAGGCGGAAATGAAGCTCGACGACCATCTCGATGCGTTGCGCGGGCTCGACGACATCTCCGCCGATGCGAGCGCGACGCGGTTGCGCGTACGGCGGACGCTCGAAGAGGGCCATGTCGGTCGCCGCCATGTGGGCCTGATCGCGGCGCTGTGCGTGTTGCTCGTCGCGTCGACGACGTGGGCCCTCGCGACCGGCAAGATTCCGCTGTTCGTCAAGAAACCCGCGCCGGTCGTCGTCACGCAACATGTCGAGCCAGCTCCGCAGAAACAGATCGTACCGCCTGCGCCGATGCCCGCGCCGCCCGTCGTCGAAGCGCCCGTCGTCGAAGCGCCCGTTGTCGTTCCTCCGCCGCCTGCGCCGAAGAAGATCGTCGCGCCTGCACCTGCAAAACCGGTGATGTCGCCGCGCTACCAGAAGGCGCACGATCTCTACTTCCACGACAAGGATTACGCGGCCGCGCTGATCGCGTGGGACGACTATCTCGCCGCCGAGCCGAACGATCGCTTCGTCACCGAAGCTCGCTACAACCGCGCGCTCACGTTGGTTCGTCTCGACAAGCTCGCCGACGCGAAGGCCGCACTGCAGCCATTCGCCGATGGCACCGTGCTCGATGGCTATCGCAAGGACGAAGCCGCGAAGCTGATCGAAAAGATCGATCTGCGGTTGAACGGAACGAAGTGATGCGGGGACCACGGAGCATGAAAACGCTCGCATCGCTTTTGTTGCTGACCGCGACCGCGTACGCGGATGGTGAAATCAACGTGTCGGTCACCGGCGCGATCGATCCCGGAGTCGTCGGTACGAGCATCGCCACCGAGCTCTCGCGGCCGGTGACGCAGCTCGCGAAAGGCGATGTGTGTCGCGCGCCGTGCCTTATGATCGCGATCGCCGGATCGTCGGCGACCGTCACGTTCACCTCGGAGAAGGGTGGCACGCGCCAACGCACGATCGAGCTAGGTACCGATCACGCGCAATGGCCGGAGCTCGTCACGTTGCTCGCCGGCAATCTCGTTCGCGACGACGCCGACGAATTGCTCCCGGCCGCCGCCGAGCCAACCGTCGTCGAAGCACCCGTTGTTCAACAAGACGCGCCACCCGCGCTCGTCGTCGCGCCGCCGGCGGTCGTGTTGTCGCAACGCGCTCCGGTGATCGTTCACGACGAGCCGCACGCGATCTTCGGGTTGTCGCTCGTGCCGGGCATCTCGACGGATCTCCTCGACGTGCAACGGTCTCACTACATTTCGATCGGTCTCGTCGCCGGATCTTCGGGCGATGTTAGCGGTGCCGCATTCAGTGGTGCCGTCGATGTCGCGCGCAGTGTCTCCGGCGCACAAGTTTCGGGTGCCGTGGCGGTAGCCGGCGAGCTCACGGGCGTGCAAATCGCCGGCGCCGTCACGGTCGCCGATCGCTCTCGCGGATCGCAGATCGCGGGTGCGGTCGCGTTCGCGAATACATCGGCCTCGCAGATCGCCGGTGCGATCGCATACTCGGGCAACGCCGGGATGCAAATCGCCGGCGCCGTCAGTGTCGCCACGCTCTCGCGCACGCAGATCAGCGGCGCCGTGAACGTCACCGGCACGTCGAAGGGGCTGCAGCTCGCGCCGATCAACATCGCGCATCGCAACGATGGCGTTCAGATCGGCGTGATCAACATCGGTGGCGGCCCGGATGCCGACGCGTTCGGCCTCATCAACATCGTCCCCGGCGGGCGCACGGATCTCGAGGTCAGCGGCGACAGCAGCGGTCTCGGCACGATCCTGTTCCGACACGGCGGTCGTCACTGGCACAACGTCTATGGCTTCGGCGGTCAGAAGCACGACGCCACCGACACCGGCGCGAACAACGACGTGTGGATGTACGGTCTCGGTTTCGGTCCGTCGTTTCATCTCGGATCGTTGCCTGCGGACCTCGAAGCGATCGCGTGGAACGTCAATCACGGCAATTCGCACGAAAAGGAGGTCAGCATCCTCGCGCAGCTGCGCCTCACCGTCGGCATTCCCGTCGGACCGGTGACGCTCGTCGCCGGTGGCGCGATCAACACGTACGTGTCGAGCGATCACACGTCGCCGTTGTTCACCGCGCGATCGGTGACGGACTATCCGATGGATTCGAACGTCGTGACGCGGTTGTGGCCGTCGGTGTTCGCCGGCGTCAGGATCTGATCGCTTCGAGATCGGCGATCTGCTTCGGGCACGCCGCCGTGAGCACGTCCGGTGCATCCCGCGTGATCACCACGTCGTCTTCGATCCGGATCCCGATCCCGCGCAGCGCATCCGGCACATCGTCACCCGTGATGTAGAGCCCCGGCTCGACGGTGATCACCATCCCCGCCTCGAGCGGACGCGCCTTGCCATCCCGCGTGTACGCGCCGGCATCGTGAACATCGAGCCCGAGCCAATGCGACGTGCCGTGCATGTAGAATCGGCGGTACGACAAGTCCGCGATTCGATCCTCGACCGGCCCCTTCAACAGGCCGAGCTCGATCATGCCTTCGGTCAGCGAGCGCACGCAGAAATCGTGGATGTCGTCGATCGTCTTGCCCGGGCGCGCCATCTGGATCGCCGCGACCTGTGTGGCCAGCACGATCTCGTAGACGTGCTTTTGCGCCGCCGTGAACTTCCCGTTCGCCGGCCACGTCCGCGTGATGTCCGCCGTGTAGTGATCGTATTCGCAACCCGCGTCGACGAGCACGAGGTCACCATCACGGACCGGCGAGCGATTCTCGATGTAGTGCAGGATCGTCGCGTTCTCGCCGGCACCCACGATCGTCGAATAGCCCGGCCCCGCACCACCTTCGCGCCGAAACGCGTAGTTGATCACCGCCTCGAGCTCGTACTCGTGCGAGCCCGGCACGCCGCGACGCATCGCTTCGACGTGCGCATCGCTACTGATCGCCGCCGCTTTCTTCAACGCCGCGAGCTCCTCGGGCCGTTTGAACAAGCGCAGCTCGTGCAACGCGATCCGCGGCTCCACGATCGCACGCGGCGGCCGCTTACCCTTCTTCTCCAAGCGCCGCAGCTTCGCGAGCGCCCGCCCGATCATCAGATCGAATTCGTCGTCGAGACCCAGCGCCACGTACCACTCGTCGTGATTCGCGAGCAGGTCACTCAGCTTGCCCTCGAGCTCGTGCGCCGGATACGCGACGTCCGCTCCGTAGCGCTCCATCGCACCTTCGAGTCCCGCACGCCGGCCATCCCACGTCTCCATCTCTGGATCGCGCGGCCGCACGAACATGATCACCTTCTCAGCCTGCGCACCGGGGATCAATACGAGCGTGGTCTCTGGCTCGACGAAACCCGTCAGATAGACGAGGTCGCTGTGTTGACGAAACGGATGAAACGCATCGCCATTGCGCAGCCGTTCTGGAAGCGATCGAACCACGGCGACCGCGTTCGGACCGATCGCCTTCATGTAGTCGGCACGTCGCGCGGCGTACACCGCAGGGTCGAACATCAGCCGAGCTTACGGCAGGTCTTCACGAACTCCAGCTTGTTGTTGACGGAAGCTTCGTGCTTGTAGTGCGTGTCGTCGATCTTCGTGAACGTCATCCGCGTCGCGTCGCCGGTCGGATGATCCTCGTCGAACACGAGCTGATTGCCGGTCCAGCCCTTCGCGGTCAACGACCCGTACGTTCCGTCGTCGGACGTCCACACGTGGTGAAACGCGCCCTTATCGTCGATGCCTTTCAGCTCCGACGTCACGACCTTGCCGTGATCGATCACCTGGAGCCGCAACCAATTCGTGTATTCGGGCCAGACCCGAACCTCGAGCGCATCCCACTGCTTTTCGACGGAGCCATCCTCTTTATACGAGGTGCCGGCACAACCCCAGTGCCCGACGTAGAACTCGAGCCCTTTCGGTGCTGCCGAAACAGAAACCGGCTGCGGTGTTGCCGCACCGCAGCCGACGAGCATGAGCCATCCAAGTTTCACGCACGAGGTACCGAACGACGCCGGCGGATATTCCACAGCGCCGCGATTCCGATCAGCGCGAACGTTGCCTTCGTGCCGCCACGGCTTGCCGAGTAGCACCCGCCGTATTCCTGATCGTTGCCGTAGTTACCCTCGCCCCAATCGCCGGCATCACCACCGTAACCACCGCTGCCGTAGCCGCCGTAGTAACAGCTGTCCGCGGTCAGCGTTTCGTCCGACGACGCGCCGTGATTCACGAGGTTCTGCATGTACTCGCCGACGAGCGTCAGGTCCGATGCGATGTCCTGATTCTCGTGCGTCGCATTCCACGCGGTTGCCGCCGCTTGAACTGCACGCAACGTCACCATCGCGCAGTTATACGAGTAGCTCGCCGCTTGCTGATTCGCCTGACGGAACCCGAGATACATGTTGTACATCGCGTAACGTGCGGCCATCTCCGGCGCCGAGAGATACGGGTCGTCCGGCGTCTCGTTCGGATCGTTCGTGTACTGGAGCGTGACGTTCTGCGACTTGATCTCCGTCGAGCCCGGCACGTGATACGTGAGGACGAAGTCGGCGACCTTGCCATCGGTGTTCATACCGGTCGGATCGATGTGGATGAACAGCATCGAGCCACCACCGCGCCGACCACCCGTGCCCGGATCCGGCGCCGGTCCCGTACGACTCGCCACGAACGCCGCCGGGATGTGGAGCGAGCCACCGCGCGTGGTGCCATTCCACAGCGTCGTGCCGACGACTTCGCCGAAGTTGTAGCCACCGCCGGCGACCGCCGACAGCGAGATGTCGAGCGCGATCGGCGAGACGAAGTACGCGAGCTCTTGTTGGAACACTTCGGTCGCCGCGCTCGGATCTTCGAGGAAGTAGAAGTTGCCGGCGCCGTGTTCGGCAAGGCCCTTCATCAGATTGACGTCGAAGTCGGAGCCCACGCCAACCGTGGTCAGGCCGATGCCGCGTTCGACGTAACCATCCGCCATCGCGAGGATCGCGCCCTGATCGGTGTTACCCGCGGTCGCGTTGCCGTCGGAGAGAAAGATCACGCGGTTCTGGCGATTGCTCGCGAGTGCGCCGACCGACAGATCGAAGCCATCTTTGAGACCGTCGAAGATGTCGGTCGCGCCGGCCGGCTGCAGGGTGTGCACGACGTTGTGAAGCGCCGTGCGATCGAGCGTTTCGCCGAACGGCGCGAGCGTCTGCACGCCATCGTCGAACTGGACGATCGCGAGGCGGTCCGTGTCGTCGAGTTGATCGATCAACACGTCGAGACCGGCTTTGACTTTGTCGAGCCGGCCATCCTGCGCCATCGAGCCCGAGTGATCGACGACGACGACCAGGTTGAGCGGTTGCTTCACGACGGTCGACGGATCGACGTTCGTATCGACCGCGATCTGGAGCGCCGCTTGATGCGAGCCGGTGATCCAATCCTTGCCGACCGAGAGGCCCGGCGTCATGCACAACGTGTCCGTGCAGCCGGTATTCGGCGGCGGCGCGTAGTGCTCGTTGAAGAAGCCGTTCGCGTCGAGCGTGTCCGGACCCGGGATGCCGCCCGAATCGAGGATGCCGCGAAACTGCCCGAAGTCCTGCGCGCCACCGAACGACACGCCACCCGTGCCGGCATCGGCAGCAGTCCCGGAGTTGCCGCTCGGGTTGCTACTACCGGCGCTGTTTTGGCCGGAACATGCGGCCGCGAAGAGGAGAGCCCAAGCGATCTTCATGGCGAACGCATTCAGCAACGACCGCGCCAGCATGAAAGCCGGATGATTCGAGTGAGTTGCGGTGGTTCGCGGGATCGAGCAGTTTTCGGCGAACACGGCGATCCACGACATCCATGTCCGGATCGCCGCCGCGCTATAAACCCACGGTGAAACGGCTACTTCTCGCCTTCTTGATCGTCGCTTGCCGGCGGACCGAAGAACCCACGCCGCCGCCGCGCCAGCCACCGCAAGTTCGGGATGCGGCGCCGGTCGTTGTCGATGCGGGCAAGCCGAGTCCGTATCGCACGGACAAGAGCGGCTATCACATCGATGCCGCGCTGACGGGCAAGGGCAAGACCTCGCTCGTCGCCGCCGAAGATCACTTCGCGGCGGATGCGGGCGAAGCGATCTTGAAGGCCGGTGGTAACGCGGTCGATGCCGCGGTCACCACGGCGTTCGTGCTCGCGGTCACGCATCCGTCGGCGGGCAACATCGCGGGCGGTGGCTTCGCGGTCGTGCGGCTCGGCAAGAACAAGTTCACGGCGATCGACTTTCGCGAGACCGCGCCGGGTGCGGCAACGGCGAACATGTTCCTCGATGCCGGCGGCAATCCGACGAAGGATTCGTTGATCGGTGATCGCGCGGTCGGCGTGCCGGGCTCGGTCGAAGGTCTCTACGAGCTCCATAAGAAATACGGCAAGAAGAAGTGGGCCGAGGTGATCGCGCCGGCGATCCAGATCGCGACGGATGGCTTCAAGATCGACGAGCACCTGCACGAAGGGCTCGAGCGGATCACGCACTTCCGCGGCGAGATCAAGACGGCGCCGTTGTGGTGGCCGAATGGCGTGCCGGCGGCGGTGGGCACGCTCGCGAAGAATCCCGAGCTCGCGGCCACGCTGAAGTTGATCGCGGACAAAGGTCCGGACGGCTTCTACAAAGGCGTCACGGCGCAGGCGATCGTCGACGAGATGAAGAAGAACGGCGGCATCATCACCGCCGCGGATCTCGCCGGCTACAAGGCCGTGTGGCGCGATCCGATTCACACCGAGTATCGCGGCAAGCAGCTGTACACGATGCCGCCGCCGTCGTCGGGTGGTGTGGTCGTCGCGCTCGTCGCGAACATGCTGCGTGGCAAGGACCTCGGCAAGATGCCGTGGCACGGCTTCGATCACGTGCACAACGTCGTCGAGGTGTGGCGGCGTGGCTATGCGGCGCGCAACGAAGTGCTCGGCGATCCGAAGTACGTGAAGATGCCGACGCAGAAGTTGTTGTCGCAGGACTACGCGGATGAATTGGCCAAGACGATCACCGACAAGGCCACGCCGTCGAAGGACGTGCCGGGCCTCATCGATGGCAAGCACACGACGAACCTCGTGACCGTCGATGGTGCGGGCATGGCGGTCGCGATGACGACGACCTTGAACACGTCGTTTGGCAACGCGGTGATGGTGAACGGCTTCCTGCTCAACAACGAGATGGACGACTTCACGTCGAAGCCGGGCTCGCCGAACGTGTTCGGGCTCGTGCAAGGTGTCGCGAACAAGATCGAGCCGGGCAAGCGGATGCTGTCGTCGATGTCGCCGACCGTGATCGAGGATGAAAAGGGCGAGCTCTACATGGTGGTCGGTGGGCAGGGCGGGTCGCACATCATCACAGAGGTATGGCAAACGATCTCGAACGTGATCGACTTCGGCATGCCGATCGATCAAGCGGTCGCGGCGCCGCGATTCCATCACCAGCACCTTCCGGATGAGGTGCTCGTCGACGACGATTCGATCAGCGAAGACACCGCCAAGCAGTTGCAAGCAGCCGGTTACAAGCTCGCGATCGGAAAACCGGAAGGTGTGTACGGTTCGGTGACCGCGATTCTGCGCACCAGCGATGGCTGGGCGGGCTCGGTCGATCCGCGCAATGGTGGTGCCGCGATCGGCGATTGATCGTTTAGGCTGGTTGTATGAGCGGGCAGGAAGATCCGAGCGGGATCCTGGTCTATCCGAAGCTCGACGTGCCGAAATCGCGGCAGAGCGAACCGCGCGTCGGGATGAAGAAGAAGGGCAACGGCGGGTGGGTGCTCGCGTTGATCCTCGCGTTGGTCGGCGGCGCGATCCTCGGCTTCATGTTCGCGCCCGGCTCGCACGCGGATGAAGCGGCGAAGGCAAAAGCGGATGCGGAAGCGGCCGAGCACGCGCGCGATGTCGAGAAGCAACGCGCGGACGGGCTGCAGGCCGCGAACGACAAGCTGACGAAAGATAAGGATGCGGCGACGGCGCAGTTGTCGGAGCTGACCGGGCAGAAGGCGGACCTCGACAAGAAGGCGGCGGCGCTCGCGGACGAACAGAAGAAGGTCCAGGCGACGATCGACAAGTCGCAAGGCTCGGTCGATACCGAGGGCGATGAAATTCACCTCCGGCTCGTCGATAAAGTGCTGTTTGCCGTCGGTGATGATCAGCTGACGGACAAGGGCAAAGCCGTCTTGGACAAAGTCGCAGTCGCGTTGAAGGACCTGCCGGATAAACAGGTCTGGGTGCAGGGCCACACGGATGATCAGCCGATCTTCGTGAAGAAACCGGATCCGAAGAAGAAGCCTGCGAAGGGCGATAAACCCGAGCCGGTCAAATTCATCACGAACTGGGAGCTGTCGGCCGCGCGTGCGTTGCAGGTCGTGCACTACCTGCAGGACACGGCGAAGATCGATCCCACGCGGCTCGCGGCGTTGGCGTTCGGACAATACCGGCCGGTGTCACGTCACGACAAAGCGGCGAATCGCCGGATCGAGATCGTGCTGTACCCGAAGAAGGCCGTGCTCGAAAAAACGCCGAAGAAGTAGTTACGGCACGAACTGCCAGTGCTCGACGAGCTTCGATCCACAGACCGGCGTTCCCGTCGACGTCAGGCAGCGCACGTGGTCGTACTCCATCGTGTCGCCGGTCGGTGCGGGCATCACGCCGTTCCACAAGCCGCCCTCGGAGTCGTAGGCCCAGGCCTGCGCGGGATCGAGGGTGCACGGTGTCATCGTCGTCGAGCCATCGGGTGTGCTCGCGAGGCACTGATCGTTCGAGACGAGGTGGCCGTTCGCCTGGAGCTCGAAGTGGCCGAGCGTAGTGGTTCCGTTCGTCAACGTGCCGCTCGCCGTCGGGATCCGCGTGACCTGGTATTGGCGCTCGATCCAGGTGAGGTGCGCGCTCGTGATCGTGGGGCACGATTCGCCGCACGGCACCGTGCAGCCGGAGAAGCATGCCTCGAAGTAGCCGAGCATGCTCAGCGAGTCGGCGTCGGTGAGATCTTCCGCTTCGTCCTCGACGTTGTAGCCGCGATGCCACGTGATCGGCGCTTCGAAGTCGCGGTTGGCGAGCGCCCACCACAAGTACGCCGACGTGAACATGTGACTCGAATGATCGTAGCCGTGCGTGCCGGCGAGCTCGAGCGTGTGGAGGTCGGTGGGGCGCACCTGATCGACGATCGCGCCGAGCTCGTCGATGATCTTCGGGGTCGTCACGGTTCCCGGAAGCGCGCCGATGATCGGCAGCTCGGTATCGGTGCCGTTGACCAAGTCTTGGAGATCGATGTTGCCGTCGCCGGACACGCCGCCGTCGGGGATATCGAGCCGCGCGAGCGAGATCCGGTTATCGAGCCGGCAGTGCTGCACGGGCAAGCCGGTGATCCGGATGTAGCCGCAGTCCCACGCCTGCGATCCGGCGGCAGCGCCGTACGCCATCAGTGACGAGTCGAACGACATCTGCATGTGCGCGTTGCCCTTGATCGGATCACCGGTCGCGACGAACACGGTCGTCACGGAGTCGGTGCCGTGGAGCCAGTCGGCGAGCTCGGGCTGCATGAAGATCTCGTCGTCGTCGGTGTGGGCCACGACGATCAGGTGCTGTGACACGGCGAGGTCGGGCCCGTCGATCGGCACCTCGTTGTCACCGCACGCCGCCAGCAGGACGAGCGCGAGGTTACGGCTGGAGATCGACAAACTCGACCAGCTCCGAGTCGGTGACCGCGGTCAGCACGTCCGGACGATTCGGCGGCGCTTGATCGCGCGAGTAGAGGAGGATGCCGAGCGGGCCGCTGATGTCGCGGAGCTCGCGGGCGGTTTCGAACGCGCCATCGGCTTGCGACTCCAGCAGGATCGCGCGCGGGCGCAACGCACGGGCGAGGCGAGGCAATTGGCCTCCTGCGCGGGTCATCGACACGACGGTGTAGCCGCGCTGGCTGAGCAACATGTCGACGCGTTGTAGGCGCGCGCGATCGTGCTCGACGAGGAGGACGACGCCGCGATCGACGTCGACGGGCTCGGGCTCGGCCGGCAACGGGAGCGGCGCCGAGCTGTTCGCATCGCGCGAGCGGTAGACGGCGAGGGCGATCTTGTTGAGGAGGTCGTCGATCTGGAATGGCTTTTCGACGACCTCCGAGGCACCGATCGCGGTCAGGTTGATCTCGAGGCCGTGGACGGCGGTCATGATCAACACCGGCACTTCGGCGTAGCTCGGCTCGCCGCGCAACGCGGACAAGAACTGCCGCCCGTTCATGCCGGGCATCATCAGATCGAGGAGGATCGCATCGGGGCGCGCGGCATGGACGCGGTCGAGCGCGTCGGCGCCGTCGGCGGCAACGTCCACCACGTAGCCTTCGTCGGCGAGGACCTGGCCGAGCGTGTCGCGGACCATCGGCTCGTCATCCACGACGAGGATCCGTCCACCTTTCACGACAGCATTCGGCGCGGCCATACCCGGATTTGCGAGCGTACCATGGTGTATGTTCGTCGCCGATGTCGACGGAGCCCCCGCTCGTACGGGCCTACGACGATCTGCAGCCGGCGATCCTCGCGCGTCTACTCGACATGCGCGCCACGCTCGATCCGTCGCTCGGACGGTTAGACGAGGCCACGGCCAAGGCCCAGATCGCGGCGGTGCTCGAGCATCTCGGGCATTTTCTGGCCACCGGTGATCTGGGGTTGCATCGCGCGTTTCTCCAGACGTTTCTCGCGATGCGCGCGGCGGAGGCTCAAGGGCCGGCGGCGGTGCTCGCGATGTTGGTCGCGATCGGTGACACGGCCGCGCAGGTCGCGCAGGAGATCCTGCAGGGCACGCGGGATGGCGCGGAGCTGACCCTCTTGCTCACGCGGGTGACGTCGACGACGGCGCGCACGATCAACGACTTGATCGCCGAAGAGCTCGATCGCCGGTTGAAACAATTCCACGAGCTGTCGACGCGCGAGCAGAAAGCGCTGTCGTGACCGAGGTCGTTTCGCAGCAGGGCATTCGCGTCGCTGGTGACACGAACGTCGGCAAGGTTCGCGAGGCGAACGAAGACTCGATGATCGTCGACCCGGTGCGCGGGTTGTACGTGGTGTTGGATGGCATGGGTGGTGCGAATGCGGGTGACGTCGCGTCGCAGATGGCGCGCGATGCGATCCGCGAGTTCGTCACGCAACGCCGGATGACGATGGAGCCGCGGGCGCTGTTGGAAGCGGCGATCGTGCACGCGTCGACGACGGTGTTCGAGGCGGCGCAGGCAGTGCGCGAGCGGCACGGCATGGGCACGACGGTGGTCGGTTGCATCGTGATCGATGCGAAGCGCGCGGTCGTCGGGCATGTCGGTGACTCGCGGGCGTACTTGTTGCGGAACGGGCGACTGCAGCAGCTCACGCGCGATCACACGATCGTCGAGGAATTAGTGGATCGCGGCCTCCTGTCGGCGGAAGAGGCGGAGCGCCATCCATACAAGAACGTGCTGTCGCGGAACTTGGGATCGAAGCCGGATGCCAAGGTCGATCTATTGGATGTCGAGCTGAAGCCGGGTGATCGGCTGATGCTGTGCTCGGACGGCTTGTACGGGTATGCGAGCGGCGAGGCGATTCAATATCTGTTGGGCAGTGGCGATGCGCCGGAGCATGTTGCTCGCGACCTGATCGAGCTCGCGCTGCGCGGTGGTGGTGGTGACAACGTCACCACGATCGTGATCGAAGCGCCGCAGATGATCCCGACGACCACGGCGATCGTGCGGACCAATGGCGCGATCGCGTGGTGGCAGCGCCGGCAGAAGTTCCTGCAGATCGCGCGCGATCGCGGCCTGACGAAGAATCCGATCGTGCGCGGGTTGGATCCCGAGGAAGCGCTGGATCTGGTCGCGACGTCGCTATGTCAGGCGATCTTTCACGATCTCGAAAAGTCGACGGGTGTGAACGTGTGGACGTTCGCGCAAAACCTCGCGGGCGGTTGGTTCGAGCGCTCGGGCGAGTGGGAGCCGTTGCGCAAGTTGCTCGATATCTTGGCGACGAGTGCGCGGGCCGTCGTCGACGAGATCGGGATGGGCGATGCCAACCTCGGCTTCTTGCTATCGATCGCGGTGTCGCGGGCGTTGGTGGTGGCCGAGCTCGCCGTCGGTGGGTTGTTGGCGGATCGCGTGAATCGGATCGATGCGGAGCTGATTCGCGTGCACGCGTCGATGCAGGAGACGATTCACGAGGAGATCGAAGATACCGGGGACCGGTTCGTCGATAACCCGACGGTGCCGTTCCTCCGGGCGGAGCGCGCGCCGACGACGGGGCCGGGCATGTCGGCGGAGCTGATCGGTGCGATCGAAAAGACGATCACGATCGCGCAGGGCCGTACCTCGCAACGCGCGGTGCTCGTGAAGCAGATCCTGACGGCGCTCGAGACGATCGCCAGTGACGAGTCGAGTGCGGTCGCGGTCGCGCGCGAGATCTACGGCCAGCGGCCAGTCGATGACACGGGCGTGATGCCGTTGTTCGATGCGATGGATCAAGCGCGCATCATCACCGCCGCGAGTGTTCACCAGATCACGGCAACGGATGCGTTGCGGGCGAAGGTGTTGCGGGCGCTCTCGGGGGCGCAGCAAAAGTTGGTCGGCGCGACGACGGGCCTCGTGTTGGAGGCGGCGGCGCCGTACAGCGAGAAGATGCGAGAGGCGCAGGCGACCACGTCGCGCTTGCGGGATGCCGTGGCGAATGCCGAGCGCAAGCGTGCGCAGCTCGAGCGCAAGTTCGCGTCGACGATCGATCAAAGCCAGCCGTGGGAGAAGCGCGGCAATACGGAGTGGTAGATGAGTGACGTCGATCTCGTCGAAGCGGTGCGCGTGTTGCGAGACGAGGTGCTCGAGACCGTCGAGCATGGCGATCGCGATCCGCCGGGTGCCGAGGTGTTCGATGCGATCGTGAGTGCGCTCGTGATCGGTGGCGAGAGCGTGCCGGGGTTAGATCTCAGGCTGCACGAGTCGGTCGCGCGCAGGCTCGCGTGGGGCGATGCCGAGGAGGTCGTGCTGTCGGATGCCCAATCGGTGTTCGATCGGCTGATGACCGCGCTCGATCGCGCGATGCAGGATCCGGCCGATCGGATGGTGATCATCGAGGCGGCGACCCAAGTCGCGGTCACGGTCGCGCGCGTCGTCAGCCTGGCGGCGGTCGCACGGGCAGGGCGTGATCGGGCGACGCGGTTGCGGGAGGAGCTGGCGCAGAAGCAGCTCGAGGTCGTGCTCGAAAAGCAGCGCGCCGCGATCATTCGGATGGAGCTCGACACGCAGCCGTAGGCAAGGTTTGCGTAGACCCGGCAGGGTTTGCCCGACGAGGAAACTGTAAGTCCACGAACTGTGTATTTCGGCGGTGGGCACGGCGGCTGCTTCATGACGCCCCATGAAGTGGTGGCTTCTCCTTCTGGCGGCGTGCACGTCGAATCCGGCGGCGCACGAAACAGGGCCGAATTGTGGTGATGGGGTGTGTGAAGGGGACGAGACGGTCGACAGTTGCGCGGCGGACTGCGCGCGATGCGGTGACCTCGTCTGTAGTGAGGGCGAGGATCACACGTCGTGTCCGGTCGACTGCAAGGCAGGTTGTGACGGGCCGATCGAGGACTGCGGCGCGACGAGTTGTGGTGACGAGGTCTGTGGCGATGGCGAGACGCTCGACAACTGTCCGCAGGATTGTTGGGTGTGCGGCGATGGGATGTGCAGTGGGCCGGAGACGGAGACCAACTGCGCGGTCGATTGCACGCCGGCACCACCGACGACGTGTGGCGATGGCCTGTGCAACGGCGATGAAACGTTCACGTCGTGTGCAGCGGACTGCGCAGCAACGCTGAAGCTCGCGAATAACTCGTCGCAGTATTGGTACTACTTCTACGCGTGGAAATGCGGCGCTGCGTCGAACACGACGAACCTTCTAAACGCGGCACTGGCGCCTAACACCGTCGCCACGTCGGCTGGAATGGAACCGGGCTGCTGGAACTTCCAGGCGTGGAACTACAACAGCACCACCTACTGGAACTGGACGAACATCAACCTGATCGCGGGCATGACCACGACGGAGACGGGGTACTAGTCATGAAGCATCTACTCCTCGCGATCGTGCTCGTTGTGGGCTGTCGGCAAGGCGGAGGCTCGAATCTCTCCGACGACGACGACACCATCGAAGCCACGTGCGGCGACGGCACCTGTCAGGACTCCGAATCGATCGATTCGTGTCCCGGTGATTGTTTTACCTGTGGTGATGGTGAGTGCACGTCTCCAACGGAGACCGCCGAAACGTGTCCGCAGGACTGCGTGATCTGTGGTGATGGTGTGTGTAGTCCGGGCGAAACCGCGAAGACCTGCGACGACGATTGCACGATGTGCGGTGATGGTCTTTGCACGGGCAACGAGACGGTCGACAACTGTCCCGCCGATTGCGACAAGTGCGGCGATGGTGCGTGCACGGGTGCGGAGACGGTCACGAGCTGCGCGGCCGACTGCAGTGTGTGCGGTGACGGGATGTGTACGGGCGCCGAGACGACAACGGCTTGCCCGTCGGATTGCGCGGCGACGTTGAAGATCGTCAATTCGAGTACGCAGTCCTGGTACTACTTCTACGGCTGGCCCTGCGGCGGGTCGAACCCGTACCAAAATCTGCTCAGCTCGCCACTGGCTCCCAACACGTACGCCACGATGACCGGCGTTACACCCGGCTGTTACAACTTCCAAGCGTGGAACTACAACTCGTCGACCTACTGGAGCTGGACGAACATGCAGTTCACCGCGGGTCACGAGACGACGATCACCGGGTATTAGCCTGCGCGTTGCGATAAGCTCGACGTGCATGGCAGTGGGTGGCACGGAGACGCAGACGCTCGACTATCGCGCGTCTGTCGGCGTTAGTTCATACGTGATCGCGATCGACGACACGTCGTCGAGGCAAGTCGAGCTTCCCGTCGATGGGGAAGTCAGCATCGGCCGTTCGCGTGAAGCGCAGATTCAAATCAACTCGGATGCGGCGTCGCGCCTTCACGCGAAGTTGCTCGTCTCCGGTGGGCGCGTCGCGATCGAGGATCTCGGCAGTCACAACGGCACGTCCGTCAATGGCGAGCGTGTTCGTGGCACGCAGCCGCTCGCGTCCGGTGACGTCGTCACGATCGCGGACACGATCCTGATCCTGCGCACGTCGACGCTGGCGCGCATCGCGGAGCCGATCACGTTGGATCAGATGACCCAGCGCATCGAGCAAGAGATCGCGCGCGCGAGTGAATACGATCGACCGTTCACGCTCGTGATGTTGCGTGCAGAAGGTAGTGCGCGCCGCTCCATGCTCGAGAGTGTGGCGTCGGTATTGCGGCCGATGGATATCGTCAGTGCGACCGATAACGCGATCGTCGCGCTGTTGCCGGAGCTCGATCGCAACGCGGGTCGTGCGCAGGCCCAGGCGTTGGTCGACGTGATCGGCCCGTCGACGCGGGTCGGTATCGTCGCGTATCCCACCGATGGTGGTGATGCGACGGCCCTCTTGGCCGTGCTTCGTAGTGCGCTGGCGGTGGCGGAGCCGGGCAAGCTCGCAAATGTTTCGTCGGCGACGATCGAGCACCGCATTGGTGGCGCGCGTGTGCTCGTCGCAGATCCGGTGATGCTGAAGTTGTTCGAGCTGCTCCGCCGGCTCGCGCGCAGCGATCTGGCCGTGCTCGTCACCGGCGAAACCGGTGCGGGCAAAGAAAACGCCGCTGCCGCTGTTCATCACTGGTCGCCACGATCGGCGGGTCCGCTCGTCGCCTTGAACTGCGCCGCCCTCCCCGAAACCTTGGCCGAGAGTGAGCTGTTCGGTTACGAGCGCGGCGCGTTCTCCGATGCGAAGCAGGCCAAGCCGGGCCTGTTCGAGCGTGCGACGGGCGGCACGCTATTCCTCGACGAGGTCGGCGATCTGTCGCTGGCGCTCCAAGCGAAGTTGCTGCGCGCGCTCGAGCAAAAAAAGATCATGCGGCTCGGCGATGTGCGCGAGCGCGAGGTCGATGTCCGCATCGTCGCGGCCACGAATGTCGATCTCGAGCAGTCGGTCGCGAAGGGCACGTTCCGTCAAGATCTGCTGTTCCGGCTCAGCGCCGCGACGGTCGCGATTCCGCCGCTGCGTCATCGCCGCCAGGAAATCCCGCTGCTCGCGCGCGTGTTCATGCAGCTCGAAGCGCAGCGCCTCGAGCGCGAGGGGCTCGAGCTATCGGAGACCACGCTCGCGCAGCTCACGCGCTACGACTTCCCCGGTAACGTGCGCGAGCTCAAGAACGCGATCGACTTCGCGGTCGCGACCACGGAGGGTCCGACGATCCAGCCGTGGGACTTGCCGGGCAAGATCACGGGCAGCGCGAAGCCGGACCAAGAGCGGCCCACCGGTCGCAAGTTCCGCCCGATCGTCGACGAAATTCGTGACCTCGAGCGTCAGCGCATCGTCGAGGCGCTCGACGCGAACGATGGTGTCCAAACCCATGCAGCGGCCGCGCTCGGGATGCCGCTGCGGACGTTTACGTTCCGCATGCGCCAGTACGGCATCGATAGCCGACGGAAATAATTTCTACCCGTTCGAGTACTAGGCAAGCGTTGCCTAGTTGCGCAAACGCTGCTCGATCTTAGATTTCTGGAAGATTCGATCGCGCTCATCGTTCGTTCGTCTATCGTGATCGTGTGGCGGACAGGTGGGATCAGTCCACGGTGGACTTGCCGGGTGCGGCACGTCCGGAACGGATCCGCGCGCACGAAGCTCGAGCGGCTCGGCCGCTATTCGATCACCGAACCGATCGCGAGTGGCGGGATGGGCTTTGTCTATTCCGCGTATGACCCGGAGCTCGATCGCAAGGTCGCGCTCAAGGTCGTGCATCCGCGTCGCTCGCACAATCCGGGCTCGCATGCGCGATTGCTCAAGGAGGCGAGAGCGCTAGCGCGATTGGATCATCCGAATGTCGTGAAGGTTCACGACGTGTTCAGCGAGGCGGAGCAAATCGTCGTCGTGATGGAGCTCGTCGAGGGTTCGACCCTGGCGGACTGGGAAAAGGCCGAAGTGCGCACGTGGCGTGACGCGATTGCGGTCTACGCGCAGGCAGGCGAAGGCCTCGCGGCGGCGCACGCGCTCGATATCGTGCATCGTGACTTCAAGCCGGCGAACGCGATCATCGGGCCCGATGGGCGCGTGCGTGTCCTCGATTTCGGTCTCGCGCAAATGGTCGGTAACGAGGTCGACCTCGGTGATCCGACGTCGAGTGGAGCGATCACCCAGACCATTCCAGGTGCCGTGATGGGCACGCCGGCCTATTCGGCGCCGGAGCAGCTCGCGGGCGAGACAGTCACGGCGGCGTCGGATCAGTTCAGTTTCTGTGTGGCGCTGCATCGTGTGATCGAGGGCTGCGCGCCGTTCTCGGGTGAGTCGGTCGACGAGCTCGTTGCGGCGATCAAGACGCAATCTCCGACGACGAGTAAGCGTGATCTGCCAACGTGGTTGCGCGAGCTGGTCGCGCGCGGACTCGCTGCCGATCCAGATCGGCGTCATCCGTCGATGCGTGCGCTGTTGCGCGAGCTCACGCGTGCTCGCGGCGTTAAGCGGTGGTGGAAGCCGGCCGCAATTGTGGGCCTCGTGGCAACGACAGCTGTAACGAACGTCGCTATGCGAAGTGATGCTCCGGCCGCTCCTTGCTCGTTCAACGAAGTCGCGGCGATCTGGAATCCTTTCACACGAGCGAGGACGATCGTTACTATTCAAGGGCTGAGCACGCCCTATGCAAGAGAGGTAGCCGCTCAGGTGCTGCCGGCTTTAGACAAACGTGCTTCTGCGATCGGAGTGACCGAGCGGAACGTATGCCTTGCGCATCACGACGGAGCGTCCAGCGATCTCTTGTTCGATCGCGAGACCGCATGTCTCGATCAGAGACGAAGCGAGCTACAGGCGGCACTCGACGTTGTCGGACAGCTGTCATCGTTGTCTGTGAGTGGTGCCGTCGATGTTGTAAACGGGCTGCACGACTCGGCCGAGTGTGGAAATTCTGCGTTGATCGGGGATGGAGAGTTGCCGGCCGTCGAAGAGCGGGCATCGGTACGAGCGGACAGGGAAGTAATTACGCGCTCAGCAGCGCTGCGGCGGGCAGGCCGATATGACGACGCGAAGCGCGAGGTCGGCAGCGCGATCGCCACCGCGCGATCGCTGAAGTATCAACCAGTGTTGGCAGAGGCACTGCTCGAATTGGGGCGCATCCAGACCGCCACGAACGGTCATCAGGATTCAATTCGTGTGCTAAGCGAGGCATTGCAACTCGGCCTGACCAATAACCTCGTCCCTCTTGCAGTTGAAGCAGAAGCGCGACGTATCTACGCATACACGCGAACGAAGCCAGACATCGAGCGAATCGTCACCGAGTTCGAGTTGGTCGATGCGATGAGTCGATCGATCAAGGGTGAGAAGTTCGCTCGGGCACTGCTACTCAATAACCTCGCGGCTGCATACCAGCTAACGAATCGGCCCGCCGATGCCAGTCGTTATTACGAGCTCGCACACGAAGTAAGTGCAGGCTCTGCGGACGTGGACAACGAGCTTGTTACCATCGATCTGAATCGAGCGATGTTGATTCGCGATAGATCTTCCCAGGCCACTCTATTCACGTCGACCGTGGATAAGCTTACGTCAAAGCTAGGTCCACATCACCCACAGACGTTGGACGCAAAGCTCATCTCTGGCGCGTACGCCGAGACAGCCGATGCTGCGATGTCTACGTGGAAACCTGTGTGCGCTGATTATCATCAGTTGCATCCGAGTCTGGTCGGAGCTGGAATGGGGTGCGAGCGTGCGCTGGCGCAGATCGCAGATTGCGCGGGTGACACCGCGACGGCGAAATTAGCGTTGGAGACTGCGATCGCGTTGCGACGCGATGACGACCTCGACGACATGGTCGTTCTCAGCCAAGGCGAGCTTGCATACTACAACCGAGACGATCGAGCTGAGTCGCTGTTGCGAAGGTCGATCGAGATAAACAGTGGCACCGACACCTGGAGTCGAACGCTAACTGCGGAGGCGAAGCTGTTCCTCGCGCGGATTGCTGCTGCTAGAGGTGACCGCAAGCTTCAACGCGAGCTCGCAGCAAACGCCAGCTCTGAGTTCGCAGACATCGCGAAGACAAATTTCGCCCTGATGTATTTGCTTCGAGTTCAACAGGCGAGCTCGATGCTCGCCCCCGAATAGTGGAGGTTTGATGAAGTCAGGTTTTATCCAATTCCTATGCATTGGCATCGTGTGTGTCGCAGCGTGCGGCACGCAACACGTTAAGGGAGACGAAATGTCTGCGTCTGCGCAAATCTCGCGCACGATGCCCATCTGTAAACTCGGAGTGATAGCCACAGGCGGATGTCAGTCACCATACTGCCCGGCGAATTCGCCCACGGTAAACACGTTTCCACTTAACGGTATCGACGCGCAAGGCAAGGGAGCGTGCTCGCCTGAACAAATGCAGGTTGTGCAACTAACGAGCACAAGCGCAGACCCAACCTGCAAGGGGCCGTTAGCCCTGGTCCCAGACGGACAGAAACTGGTGGGCTCTGGTCCAGGTGGGAAGTGTGAGGGCACGAATTTGAACGGTGCTTCGATTATTGTGAGATCGGATGCCGACGCCGACGGCAACGCGCCGATGGTCACACTAACGATCAAAGACGTCGCACCCGTCTCGGCCGTTGGGCCCGATCAAGTAACGCGAACGTTCGAGGGCTACATGATCGTCGACGAGACTGGCGCGTCGATGTGTGACATCAAGAGCTCCAACGTTGTACGTGCCCGGTTGAATCGCGGTGGCTGGCCAGAACGAGACATCGCAGGTATGCCTCCGGCAAAGTCAAAAAATGCCGCTTACGCGATTGTCGTGCCGGGGCCGCTCTACACCGTAGAAGGAGATCAAATCGACAAATCCGGAGGTTTTTTCAGCCTTGCTTGCTTCGACGATGCGCTGGCCAAGCGCTCCTACTTCGGATTATTCGACCCCACGGATAAGGACCAAATCAACCTGACGGCGTTGCACATGCTCACGGCTAGGTACTGCAAGCACGCTTATACGGTATCCGGAATGAATCTGACCTGGGAACCTAGCTCTTCGTCTCCCCCAGCGAATGAGATCTTGGAAGCGCATTGGAAGAGAGGTCAACCGTATGCGACATGCCTCGAGAGAGCTCGATTGAGCGCGCTACAGGTACGAGCCGCTCCACCGCAGTGGCCGCAGGATCTTCCTGCCTGGCTTCTTCCTAAGACATGCGATGCAACCACATGGGGAACGGACTGGGATCACTTCGCTTCGGAGGTTCGAACCGAATGTGGAGACAAGACAATCGCCAGTTCTTGCACTGGAGACGTCGACTACGACTACTCCACTTCATTCGAAATGGCGGCGCCGGGATCGGGATCGGGATCAGGAATGGAAACAATGGACCGCAAGAACCCGTTGAAGCTTCACATCGTGAAGCATATCCGCTAACGGGCACTGAAGGTGCATGTGGTCTCGCTGATTGGCGACCCGCTATGAACTAATCACGACCGCTGCGCCGATGGATTCAGCGCAGCGTGCAGTGGTCATGGAGGCGGGGGGAACACCTCTCGAGCTCGTTGGAAAGTTCCAATGTCTCGTCAGCTCTGATGAGATTGCGCCAATCCGAGCATTTCCATTCACGGCGGCGATTGCTCCTTACAGGATCGAATCGCTCGTCGATGATGCGAATCCAGGTGCGGTTGACGTGGTTCTCCATCGAGACGTCAACATCCGCGATACGACTGGCCGCATCCAATCAGTCATCGACTTCACGGGCCGGGGTCGCTTGAGGTATCGAGCGGTCGTCGACGCATCACAACTCGAGGCATTGAGGCTGATCAACGAAGTGCGTCGCATCGAACCTGTCGCTATCCCAAGTCTCACTATGTTAAGTGAGCCTGAACGGGTTTCGAGCCGGTTTCTCGCTCGTAGCCAAACCATCGCTATATGCGACACGGGCTTTGCGACGGGGAATCCCTTGGAACTTCCGCCGGGCATCGCGAAACTCTACGCGCTGGGCCGTGCCACCGCGAGCGATCCAGATGGCCACGGCACGCGTGTCTGCGAAGTAGTTCGCGCGCAAGCATCGAAGGCCACGCTGCTCGTGCAATCGATCTTCGACGACTACGGTGGGCTCAGCGGTATTCCGTTCGACCGTCACGAGTTGCTCTATCCCCCGTACGCCGATGGCGCTCGCATCCACTGCAACGCGTGGTTCGAAGGAACGAACGACTACACCCAAGACGCCTTTGAAACCGACGCCTTCGTCGCGCAGCATCGCGACCTCGTCGTCGTTTCGGCGGGCACGGCCGCGCGCAACGCGATCGTCAGCGACACGCCCGCGACGACCTCCGCGAACGCTGCCGCGATGCGCGAATACCTCGCCCTCGAAGGCACGAAGCGACCGAGCGCAGCGCTCGTGCGTGCGCTTCTCGCGATCGGCGACGCCTCGTCGATCCAACAAGCGACCGTGATCCGCTACAGAGACGAGGATACGAAGCTCGACACCGGCGATGCGATCGCCATCGCGATGGGGACACCTGCGGGACGCCCTGTCGAAGTCGTCCTCGCATGGACCGACCTGCCGGGCTACGTGCTCCAAAACGAGCTCGTGCTCGAGGTCAGCGTTGGCGGCACATCGATCGAAGGCGAGGGCAGCGCGAACGTTCGCCGAGCCACCACGCAAGGCGGCTCGATCGTCGCGACCGTGAAGTGCCGACGCGCGCTTGCACCGCAATCGTTCGCACTCGTCATCTGCTCGCGCTAAAGCCGCCGAAATTGGTTCGACAACGGCAGTACTTGCCCGACTAGGCAAGCCTTGCCTAGTGTCCCGGGACGCGGTCTCGCAAACCGCGGGACCCAGGCGGGGCCGCAGCATCAGGCGGCGCCATGCGAAGGCCCTGGGTTGGCCTGACACGTGCTGTACGGACACCCATGTCCGGGGCACTCGACCTGGTGAACCTGCGCGAGCTCATGGCGCTGACCTCCGGGTCACCCGCCGTTCGCGTGGCGTTGATCGATAGCGGCTTTGGCCGCCCGGCGACATCCGATCACGCACGGTTCATCGCCGCGTTGCAGACCGCGACGACGGCATCGATCTGCCCGCAGTGCTCGCTCCTCACGTACGGGACGTCGACTACGACGGCCGCATCACTTGCCGGATCGATCGACGACGCCGTGTTGCGCAGCGCTCGCGTCATCAACCTCGCGTGCCCCAAGATCACGTGCAACGAGATCGAAGCGAAGATGCTGCGCGCCGCACTCGACTTCGCGGCACAGCGCGGCGTCGTGGTGATTGGCGGCGCGAACGCCGCGACCGTCATCACGCAACATCCGTGGGTCGTCACGGTGGCGACTTGCGATCTCGAGGGCACGCCCGCGACGGTGATCGAGCGTCCCACGTTCGGTCGCGACCTCATGGCGCCCGGGATCGAGGTCGAGAGCTTCGACGAAGGTGGCGTACAACATGCGAACGGCGCGAGCGTGGCGATGCCATTCGTCACCGGCGCGGTCGCTCTGCTGTGCTCGGCACATCCAAACGCGAGCGGCTTCGCGATTCGCGAGGCCCTCTTGCACGTCCACGCCGGACGTAAACCCACCACACCACCCCTGTTGGACGCATGGCAGGCATATACGTTTTTACGGAGCACGCGATGAACGCGCTTGCACGCACGCGCCGGAACACCGGCATGAACGTGATCAAGACGCGCACGAACTTGCCGGCAACGGTGAAGGGATTTGCGGGCGAGCCCGATCGCGCGATCGATCGCGTGATCAAGTTGGTGCCGGCTCACGTAATCGCGGGCTACGTGTTGGTACTCGCGATCGGCGACGCCATCTCACCGGGATGGGTGGGATACGCGTTGCCGATCGCGATGGTGGCGGGTTGCATTCTCGCAGCGACCGGACTGCGCGCCGCTAGCGAAGAGCAGGGCGACGTGCCGGCGCTGCAGTACTACTTTTCGTGCGCGACGTTTCTCGCGTGGGCATTTGCCATTCGCGACCCGTTGCCACGGTTTGGCTTCACGACGCCGGCTGGGATTCCCGCACTCGCATGCGTGGCGATTCCGGTGTTCGGGTCGTACTTCATCGACGTCGTCGAGAATTAGAGGTGGTCATGGAAATCGGAGCGATCGGCAGTCATTCACGCATCAACAAGATCGTCGACGACGATCTGTGCGTGCGCAGTAACGGCATCGCCAGCGTCGACGGGCGAAGCCTCGCCACCCTTGTCAGTCGCAACGGCGGCGTGGTGTTGCGCGCGAAGATCGAAGGGCAGAGCGCCGTCGATATTCGCGCCAAAACAAGCGTGCGGATCGAAGGCAAGATCGACGGCAAGAGCAGCGTCACGATCACCGCCGACGGCGACATCTACATTCAAGACAAGATCGATGGCGCGTCGGAGGTGATCCTCAACGCCGGCGGCAACATCGAGATCGGCGACAAGATCGACAACGCCGTCGTGAAATGGCGCGGCAAGAAGCTCACGGTTGCGAACGGGATCAACGACGTCGCGAAGGTGTCTCGGTTCTAGAGAAAAATTCGCGACGATCGTCTAGCCCGCGATGTTCGCGGTCACGGCGTCCAACAACGCCTCCAACCCGCTATCCCGCGACACGTACCGGTGAACCAGATCATGTTCACCCCGACCCGCGCCACGCACGATGCGACGCGCGTCAGGCTGCGCCTTACGCACGTCGTCCATGATCGGCTCGATCCGCGGATCACTCGCATCGAGCTCCGCGATCACCGCATCGAGCTTGATGTTCTCGAGCGCCTCGTGAACCGCAAAATCATCACTCGCAAACAAGATGTCCCACCCACTCGACACGTAGAGCGCCATCGCTCCGCGCTGGCGGTGATCATCACCGACGACGAGCACCCGCATCCGGCGACCCGGTCGCTCTTGATGCCCCGACGAGCGGGCGGCCTGCGCCACTAAGACCTTCCATTCGGGCGGCGGCTCGACGAGGAGCACGCCTAAGGCCGGATTCGTCCCGTTGATCTCGCGGACGATGTCCCCGATCACTTCCATCGCCGTGCCCGACCGCGGGTCGAGCAATGACAGACTGACCCGCGTACCGACCGGCAACCACTCCCCGGTATCGAGGCACATCCCGACCTCGGAGATGTCACGCGTGTGGCAAACGACGAGCTGCCCACCGAGGAGAGGTGACACGGTCACCTTGAGCTCGATGCGAAAGCGCGGCGCTCTTCTGGACACGGAAAGACGATGATACCAGCGCCGCGATTGATTTACGCGCGTGGCCGGGGGAACGTCGCAGATATGAAAGCCCTCGCCCCAGCCGCACTCGTCGCGCTGATGGCACAACCCGTTCTCGCCGAACCGGGTTCCGCGGATTCGAAGCAGACGGTGCAGTCGAATCTCGTGTCGCCGGGCCAGGACATCGTCATCAAGACGGATCGCCCGCGTGATGCGAAAAACATCGCTCTCGTCGCCGGGCTTGCCGGGGTGGGCGTGATCTTTGGGGGCGTTGGCCTCTACTACCACCTCGATTCGCGCACGAATTCGAACGCGGTGTCGCCGGATCGTCCGACCAACGAGCCGTGGACGCCGGCCGATCAAGCGAAGTACGACGACGCCCACTCGTCGGCGATCAAGGCCGGCGTGTTCTACGGGCTCGGCGGCGCGGCGATCATCAGCTCGGTCGTGTTGCTGATCGTTACGGACCCCGGCCAGAACGAGACCGCCATTCACCCACACGTGACGCCGACACCCGGCGGCGCGATGTTCGGCGGGACGTGGAGCTTCTAGTGCGCGCACTTCTCCTTCTCGTCGTCGCGTGCACGCCGAACATCGGCAACGGCGTGTTCTTGTGCGGCCCGAACGAATCGTGCCCCGACGGCCAGACCTGCGACGGCGAAACGAATGCGTGCGTCACCCCGGTTGCCGCGACCGGATTCTCGTGTGGCTCGGCCGCTCAAACCCACGACGACGACACGCCCGCGACGGCCACACCGATCAACGGCCTCGCGTGCGTTTCGCCGGTGACTGCCGAGCACGGCTGCTTCGACACGCCGACGGACACGAACAATTGGTACGCGTTCTCGACGCCAGCCGAGTGCACCGCCGTCGGGATCAAAGCGAACATTTCGTTCCCGTACGCGTTCGAATCGCTCGGCCTCCTGCTCACGGATGCGACCGGCGCGACGACACTGGCGACCGATACCGAGTGCACGTCGTCGGTCACGACCGGCGATGCCACGCGCTGCTTGTCCGCTACGCTCGTGCCTGGCACATCGTACGCACTGTCGGTGAAGCCGACCGGCGAAGACAACTGCGACGGCGATTGCGGCTTCAACCGATACCTCGTGAACATCCAGCTCGTCACTCCGTGATTCGCTACCTCGTGCTCACCGCATGTTGGGCACCACACACGTCGCCACCCGATAACCGCGTGGTCGCGACGAACGGCGATGTCGAGCTCACGACGAGCTCGTGGAAAGGCACGGACTCGCCCTTGCGAACCGAGCTGTGCGCCGCGAGCCACGACGAACAACAACCGTTCCACATCACCGCCGCTCAAGCGACGAAGCGCTACGGCATCGGCATCACGCATCTCTATTCGAACGGATCGTCCGAACGTCGCCCGATCGAGGTGTGCGGCCCCGCGAACGAGCTCCGCTGGTTAGCGCAAGCGCGTTGCGACGACGGATCGAATCCGTACGACGGCAAGCTCCGCCGCGCGCATCAACATCGGCAACGCGCGATCAGCTACCTCGAGCCGTGCACACCCGACATCGACGTCTACGACGCACGCTGTCCCGAAGCCACGTACTACGTGTACATGGACATGGACTTTTGCGCGCCCGGCGAGGATATGCAGGAGCTGAACAAGGCCACCCGCTACCCCGACGAGTAAGATCGCAGCGTGGACGGCCTCCGGTGGACCTGGCTCGCAGCACCGTACGTGCTGTGCTCCATCGCGTTCACCGCCGTCGCGATCGCGACCGCTCTGACCCGCGGCGATCGCGTGATTCGCCTCGGCATGGTCGGCGCCGTTGTCACCGCATTGCCGTGGTCGTTGTGCCAAGCGCTCGCGGCGATGGCGATCAGCCCCGACGCCGCACGCCATCTGTTGAAGCTCGGCAACGGGCCCGTCGCGTTGATCGGCCCGAACCTCTTGTTGCTGCTGCTTGCCGTCGGTGGCCAGCTCGAGCGGTTTCGCTGGATGGCGCGGATCAGCGGCGTGATCGGCGCCATCTTCGTCATGCTCGCGTGGACGACCGATTGGATCGTCCCCGATGTCCAGCTCACGTCGTCGGGTCTCTACTACATGGCACCCGGGCCACTGACCGGCGTGCACCTCACGCAGCTCGTCGTGTGGTTGGTGATCGGGATCTGGATCATCCGGCGGTCCACACCGCGTGCGGATCAACGCCGCACGTTGCGCCTGTTACTCGGCATCCTGTTGCTCGGCGCGGTCAGCTCCGTCGACACGCTGCTCCTCTACAACATCTGGGGCAGCTATCCGATCGCGTGGCTCCCGGCATTGCTGGCCGCGATCGTCGCGCTCTACCTCGTGTTGCGCACCGATCTGTTGCGACCGCAAGGTCTCGATCGATCGATGGCCGTCGAGCTCGGCACGTTCGTCGGCGCCGGCGCCGCGACGATCCTGCTCGCGTTGTTCTTCGTCGATTCGCCGGTGCTGATGGCGATCACTGCGGCGAGCGCGTGGGGCGGACTTTCGGGCCTCGCGTGGGGCATCACGCGCGCGCGCCCGGCACCGATCGCCGAGCAACGTGCGCTCGACCAATTCGTCGCGAAGGTCGCCGGCCTCGACGACGCCGCGAAGATCGACGAACGCCTCGGCGCGCTGTGGAAGCGCACGATCGGACTGGAGCTCCTCGAGACGAAACAGACGTTCGATCCGGCGCTCGCCACCTACTTCGCGACGAACCCCGAGCCGATCGCGCAGGTCGCATTACCGACGACGCGCCTCGGCCCCGCACGCAAACCACTCGAGGCGTTGCAAGCCGAGCTCGTCGTGCCGCTCGTCGATCGCGAACAAGTCCAAGCGATCGCGCTCGCGCGAGCCGGACGTGCATTGCGCGATGCCGAGCGCGGACTCGTGATCGAATCTGCACGAGCCGCCGCACGTGCGTACACCTACGTCGGGCTCGCGCGCACGGCGGCGCAAGAAAAGGAAACCGCGCGCGAGGTCGAAGTTGCCGATGCCCTTCGCCTGCAGGCGTCCGCGAGTCGCGAGGCCGAGCTCGGTCAGTGGGCCGTCGCCGCCGAGTATCGCGCCGCCGCACGCACGACGGGCGCGGGCTGGTCCGCCGTCGAGCTCGAGGATGGCCGACTCGCGTTGCTCGTGACCGAAGCGCAAGCGCACGGCGTGGCCGCGGCGCTCGCGACCGCCGCACTCACCGGCGCGTTCGCGGCTGCCACCGCACCCGGCTCGCGTCCGGTCACGCTCGACGAACTGGTCGCGACGATGCGCGCATCGTCGGAAGGCGTGATCCGTGGTGGCGAACCGGTCGCCGCATTTCTCGCGATCCTCGACGCGAAGACGCTCTCGATCGCCTGGGCCTGCGCCGGTCATCCGGGTGCGTTGCTGGTTGGCCCGGTCGCACCGCTCGACACGCCGATGCCCGAGGGATCCCGAAAAGACGTCCGCGCCCGCGCCGTTGCCCTCGGCGGCGAAGCATCGCCGGGCGCGAGCCTCACCGTCGCGACCCGCGGGACGAACCCGTTGCCCGTCGATTCGCTACTCGTCGTCGCATCGTCGGCCGTGCGCGGCACCGACGACGAACGCTGGCGCGAGCTCGTCCGGATGAAGGCTCAGGTCAGCAATCGCCTCGCCGCCACGCTCGTCGAGCAGGTCCCCGATGCCGGCGAAGACTTACTCGCCGTCGTCGTGCGGGCGCGATAACATTTTTGGTGATGAATGTGCGCAAGTGGTGGAGCACCGTCCGCGGTGCGAGTGGTGAACCTTCGCGGTTGTGGTTAGCCGCCGGAGCGATCGCTTTGGTGCTGTTGTTCATGCGCAGCTGCGCGTCGATCGAAGCCGGGCAAGTCGCCGTGCGGATCAACAACGTGACCGGCTCGCAAGAAGTGATCACGCAGCCGGGCATCATCTTGCGCCTGCCATTCGGCATCCACGATGTCTACGTGATGGATGTGTCGCCGCAGACGTTTCACATGCGCGGCGACAAGAACGTCAGCTCGCTCGTCGTGAAAGAGCTGCAGGTGCGCGCGAGCGACGGATCGAACTTCGTGTTCAACGACACGACCGTGCTGTTCCGCGCGATTCCCGGCAAAGCCGACGAGACCATGCGCGACTCCGGCCTCGAGCATGGCTATTACGAATGGCTGTTGCCGTATATCCGCGCGATCCTTCGCGACGAGTTCGGCCGCGAATCCACGCTCGAGGTTTCGAATCCGACGACGTTCGCGCAAGCCGAAGACCGCGCGAAGAAGCGCGTCAACAAGCTGCTCGGCGAGCACGGCCTCGAAGTCACGAGCATCGTGACGCCGCGCCCGCGCTTTTCGAAAGAGTACGAAGATCTGATCGAGAATCGTAATCAGGCCGAGAACCAACTCGCGGTGATCGATTCCGAGCTGCAGCGTGCGAAGACCGAACGCGATCGCAAGCTCGCCGAAGTCGAGCGCGATCAGAACAAGATCATCCAGACCAAGCGGGCCGAGCTCGAAGCCACGCTCGCGACCGTCGTCACGAATGCGACGCAAACCCACCGCGAAGTCGATTCCTACAAGATCGATAAAGTCGCCGCCGGTGAAGCCGATAAGTCCGCGGCGAAGTCGCGTGCCGTCGAATTGAAAGGCCAGCTCGCCGCTGACTACGCGAACAAACAAGCGACGATCGATGCATTCCGCAACCAGCCCGTCGAGCGCGTGATGGAACGCCTCGGCGAACGGTTGAAGGGCGTGACGATCGAGATCCAGCCGATCCGCCAAGACGGCTCGCCGCAGCGCGTGCAGTTGGAGCAAGTCAAATGAGCCAACTCGTCAAAGCTTCCAAGATCGTGTTCTTCGCCGTGGTGATCATGTGGATCGTACCGGCGATGTGTACGGCCGGTGTGGGACCGAACGAGATCGGGATTCGCCAGAGCGCCACGTCCGGCGTGCTCGACGAGGATCTCGGCCCGGGCTGGCACATGCGCGTGCCCGGCATCCACAAGATGCTCCGGCTACCGAGCAACTACTTCATGCTCGACTTCACGTCCGACGACAAAGGTCCGCAGACGCCGCTGGTGATCCGGACGAAGGACAACAACACCGTCGATCTCGATATCTCGATTCCGGTCCGGATCAAGCGCGGTGAAGCACACGCGCTCGTCGCGACTGGCAATCACGTGCAGGATCCGGACGGTCGCTATCGCTACATGCGGCTCGCCGAAGAGACCGCCACATCGGTGATGCGCGAACAGCTCGCGGCGCTCGATTCCGAAGGCTTCTATTCGACGGACAAGCGCCTCGAAGCGAGCGACCTCGCGCTGAAGAACCTCAACAAGCAGCTCGCGCCGATGCACCTCGAAGCGCAGGCGGTGCTGATCCGCGGCGTGCGCTTCCGTAGCGATTACGAGCGGCAGCTCCAACAGATCCAGTTGAACGAACAGAACAAGCTGCTCGACGCGGCCTCGCAAAAGCTCGCGACCGTGCAGCAGAGCCTCGACAACTATCAGCAAGGCACGAACGCGCAGGTCGCCGAACGCGCGCAGGAGTGGGGCAAGCGCCAGAACGAGCTCGAGCGTGCGTATCAGCTGGGCCTGCTCGACGTCGCGGATGCCACGCCCGGTGCGGCGCGCGCGAAGCTCGCCACGCTCCAACCGGATGCGATCTCGACGCTGCATCAAAGCGCGGCGAAGATTTTCGGGATGGATGCGGAGTCGGTCAGCGATCCGTATTTGATCGGCATCAAGAACATCCAGGCCGAGACGCTCGAGTACAAGAATCGCGTCACCGCGGAAGCGGATGCACTTCAAGCGCGCCTCGGCGCCGAGGGCGATGCGATGGTGGCGAAGGTGCAGGGCGAATACGAAACGAAGCTGAACGCACTGCTCGGTTCGCCCGCGGGTAAGGCATACGTGGCGTATCAAGCGGCAGAAAACGTGAAGTTTGCCGAAACCCTGACGTTTAGCGACCAGGGTGGCGTGCCCGCAATTCTCCGTCTCAGAGCGTTTGCCGAGCAGTTCATGGGCGCTAGGTAGACGCATCGCCATATCAGCGCGTGTGTGTTGCGAAGTGTGTCGGCGCGGCCAATGCTGCGCGCGATGAGACTTCTGGCGATCGTGATCGCGCTCGCGGCGTGTGGCAGCAATCATGGAGATGCCACGCCCGATGGCGGTGGCAGTGGCAGTGGCAGTGACATCGATCCGGTGCCGGAGGTCGCGCCGATCTGCAACACGACGAATTCGACGAAGACCTACGCGACGGCGGCCGACTTCGACGATGCGGTCGTGCCCGGCACGCTCGCGAATTGGGATCCGAGCGGGCGCTGGTTCCTCACCGGCGTATCGCTCGGCGACGTATCGAGCGTGTGGCTCGCGAAGCAGGACGATGGCTCGGTCACGTTCGATCGCACGGCGGCGGACAAGGGCACGCCGGATGCCGATAGCCTGTTCGAGACCAGCACCACCGTCTACAACGGGCACTCGTACGTGATCGCGCATCGGATCTCGAACCTGCGTGCGGACGGATCGCTGCGCTGGGATCGCGCGGAGTGCTACCAGGGGCAGTGCGAAGTGTGTACGGCGAAGATGATCAAAGCCGAGCACAACGCCGGCGAAGGCGAAGGGCAGGGCTTCACGTTGCAGTCGGTGATGTTCGGCGCGGATTGGGGACCGGGCTACACGTTCAACGTCCGTGTCGTCGGCAACATCGCGTACCTGATCCGTCAGGACGGCCTGCACATCATCGATACGACGGATCCGACGGCACCGGTCCAGCTCGGGCTCTATCGGCGGTCGCATCTCGGCTATTCGAACGACGTGAAGATGATCGTCACCGGCGGTCGGACGTACGCGGTGATCGCCGATTACAACGTCGATGTCGTCGATGTCACCGACCCGACGAACACCCAACTCGTCGCGACGATCACCGAGCAAGCGCACACGGACTTCGTGGAGCAGCGCGATGGCAAGATCTACGTCTACTTCGGCACCTACGACGGCACGTGCCCGATCTACGACCTCACGAATCCGGCGAGCCCGACGAAGCTCGGCCAGTTCGCGGTCAACGGCATGCTCGTCCACGATCTCTCCGTCGAGAACGGCATCGCGTATCTGAATGCGTGGGAGGCGGGCTTCGTCGTCGTCGACTTCACGAACCCGGCGGCGCCCACGCAAGTTGGCAGCTGGCCGCACACGCCGACTCGTACGAGCCACTCGAATTGGACCACCACGATCAACGGCCGGCACATCGCGTTGCACGGTGAGGAGAACTACGACGCGAAGCTCGATCTCGTCGATGTCGATCCGACGTCCGCGACGTTCATGCAGTCGTTCGCGACCTGGCAGACCCGGAAGTTCATCTCGATCCACAACCTGATGGCGTTCGGTTCGAAGGCGTACTTCAGCTACTACCAGGACGGAATTCGCGTGCTCGATCTCTCGGATCCGACGACACCGAAGCAAGTCGGTTACTACAACACGTGGGATCCGCAGGCCGACTACACGTCGAGCGACTTCTTCGAAGGCTCGGTCGGACTCGATGTCGACATGACGCGCCACCTCGTGTTCGTGGCCGATTCGCCCCGCGGATTACTCATCCTCAAAGACGAGACTCCGTAGCGGTAAAGCGAGCCATATGGCTCGATTGTCGCCATCGCACAGTGCGTATCTGTCAAAGCGAACGTTCATGCGATTGTCACCGTGCGCGTTGTCGACATGAGAACGGTCGCTCGGTACGACTGAACCATGTTGAAGATCATCTCTGTCCTATTTGTCGGTCTCGTCGCGGCGACGGGTTGCACCAAGAAGACCACCAACAACATCACGCCGGCGGAGCCCGCGCCTGCGCAGCCGGCGACCACGACGTCGACGACCAGCACGACCACCACCGATACGCCGGTCGTCGAGGATAAGAAGACGACCACCACGACGACGACGACGGCACCCACGCCGTAAGCTCGAGTCACTCCTGGTTTTGCTGCGACGCCGCGTAGAAATGCGCGGCGTCGTGCGTTTCTAGCCGTCGGTCGGTGATTCTTCGTCGGGAATCATCCGCAGGCCGGCGGGCAGCGTGTCACCGAGTGCGACGCGCTCTTCACGCGCTTCGAGCGCGACGACTTGTTCGATCAACACGACCGCACGATCGCCGCCCGGCAGCGCGCGCACGAAGTCGGCGAGCTTTCCGCGCGTAGCCTCGTCGAGATCGCGCGTGCGATCACCGGTGCGCCGCGCGAGTTGTGCGAGCGGGAACGCGACCTTGTCCGGCTCCGGCCAATCCCATCCGAGCAACGGCTTGATCCAGGTCTGGACCTGCGACGGCGGCACGACGAGGTTGAGCGGCCCGTACAACGGCACGCGCGCACCGAGCCGCGAGAGCGCCCACAAGTGCGTCGCATCCTCGCGCCCCTTCTTCGCGTCCATGCGAGCGAGCAATTCGTCGGCGAGCTTCACCTTGAAGTGGACCGCGAGCCGCTCCATCGACGCGACCGCGCGCCACATCTCCTGCAGCTCCTGCTTCGACGGCTTGGCTTCGGCGAGCTTCTTCGCTTGTTTCGCACTCGGGAGGATCAGCTGCTGCACGCGATCGTAGATCTGCTCTTGCTGGCCCTTTTGCAGACCACCCGCGATCCGGCGCCACGCGATCCACCACGCGAGCCGGTTCGGCTCTTGTTTCGGAAACACGAGGTTCTCGTTGAACACGCCCCACATCACGCGCGCGCGCCACGCATCGAGCGGCGCACCGGTGCCCGGCCGCAGCAGAAACCCGGCGAGGTTGAGCCAGCGCTGCTCGTGATCCGCGGTCTTCTTGCGCTGGTCGGCGACATCGGCGAGCCCGTCGAAGAGTGCGCGCGCCGTGAGCATCGACCACTCGTCGCGCCGCGCTTCGAGCAACGTCTCGAGATCGCGCATCAGCGTCTGGAGGCCGGTTCCCGTCGAGAACGCGCGCTTGATCAGCTCCTTCGCCTCGTCGGATTTCGGATGCGCTTCGCCGGCACCGGCATCGACGACCGGCGCGTGGCCGCCCGAGCGCATGTCGAACGCGAGCTTCCACTGCTCCGCCGCTTCGCGATCGACGCAATGGATCTCGAGCGATCCCAGCTCGGTGATGTGCACTTCTAACCGAACGGTGACTTCGCTACGGCCCCGCGCGCGCAACACGGTCACGATCGGTGGGAGCTCGAGCAGATCCGATCCGTCGTCGAGCGTCTCGGCCTTGCCGTCACCGATCGGCACGATCGCACCCGGTGCATCGTGACGCGTGGTCGACGAGTACAGCTTGAAGCTGACCGGCCGATTCGTGACGAGCTTGAAGTCGCGCTCGAGCTGGACGCGCGCACCATCCTCGAGGCCCGGCGGCGCGAGGCACACGGCCATCCGCTCGCCCGAGAGATCGCCGACGTTGTTCGTCTCGCGGCGCGGCCGGCCCGCAGCTTCGACACCGATGTAAAACGCGCGCGGCGTGCCGCCCTTGATTCGCGTAGCCAGGCCGCGACGGACGAGGCCGTAGTAGGCGGCGCCTTGCGCGACGGCGAGCTCCGGCATCGCGGCCGGCAACTCCGACGGGCGCGAGCCTTGCCACTGATTGATCTGATCGAGCACGCGCGCGCGCAGTGAAGCGGGCGTCATCGCGCCGCCGTTAAACAACACGTGATCGACGCGACTCGCTTCGTGACGCGCGAGGAACGCCGCGAGGTGCCGGGTCACCGCCGGGTCGGTCGCGTAGGGCAGGCCGAACTCTTGGAGACCGCCGCGGCCGCGCAACAACGGCGCATCCTTCGCGACGAGCGGGAAGAAGCCATCGAACAGGACTTTTTCGAGCTCGGCTTTCGAGACGTCATCGCGGATCGTGCCGGCCACGAGCTTGCTACCGCGCGCCTGCACGACGATCGGTGCACTCTCGGGCGCGTCGTCGCCGAGCAACACCTCTTTCGCGAGTCGGCACGCGTGGACGAGGCCGTGCCATTGCAGCGCGTCCAACTTCTTGCCCGACTTCGTGGTGACGCGTTGCTCGACGATCTTCGCGAGCGTCAGATCCAGGTTGTCGCCGCCGAGCAGCAGGTGATCGCCGACGGCGGTACGCGTGAAGCCATCGCCGTTCGCATCGACTTCGATCAGCGTGAAGTCGGTGGTGCCGCCACCGACGTCGAAGATCAGGATCGTCTCGCCCGCGGACAATTTTTGCCGCGCGTTGTCGATCCACGCGTAGAACGCGGCTTGTGGCTCTTCGAGCAGCACCACCGGCGGAAATCCGGCGGCGGTCGCGGCCTGCAGCGTCAGCTCGCGCGCCGCTTCGTCGAAGCTCGCCGGCACCGTGACCAGCACTTCTTGCTCTTCGAACAGCGCGTCAGGATGTTCGGCGTCCCACGCCTCGCGAATGTGGCGGAGCACCTGCGCCTGCGCGTTGACCGGTGACAGCTTCGGGCCATCGCTATCGCCCCACGGCAGGATCGCGGCATTGCGATCGACGCCCGGATGGCATAGCCACGACTTTGCGGACGCGATCATGCGCGAGGCCATGCGCGCGCCCTGATTTCGGGCCAACTCGCCGACGACGATCCGCAGTGCGGCTTTCGGATCCGCGGGCTTCCACGGCAGCGAGGTCTCGTGCGGCGCGAGATCGATCTCGCTCGCCAGATACACGAAGCTCGGTAGCTGTCGGCGCGGCGCCACATCGCCCGGCGCGACGAGCTGCGGGACTTCGAACACGCGGACGCGCGGATCGGCGGCGTTGCTATCGACGAACGCCACCGCCGAATTGGTGGTGCCCAAGTCGATGCCGATCAGATACCGCGCGGCCACGGTCCGTGCTTAGCACGCCTACGAGGCTGTATCCCGGCAGCACAGCACGAAGAAGTGGTCGAGCGGGCGCTCGCGCTTGAATGCCGCACCGACGGAGACGTGACGCGACACGCGACGCATGAAGTCTCGCGTCTGGTGGTAGACGAAGCGTTGCAGGCGCCAGTTGTTGTCGACGACGGCGGGCCACCCGGCCGCGATCTCCGATGCATCCGGCACCTGGAAGTAGTCGACGACGATCGCGCCGCGTGCGGCCCACGCCGGTCGCTCCGTCGTCGGGATCGCGAGGAAGTAGCCCGGGCCGACGACCGCGCGGGTCGGTCCCTCGTTGTAACCGGCGAGATGATCGGCGTGACCTGGCGGCCGGCAGAAGCGCTTCTGGAACCGACGCAGCGGCGGCGGCAGTGGCAAGGTGTTCATGCCGTCGTGGATGACCTCTTCGCGCGGCTTCGCGGTGCCGACGAAGTGCGCGAAATCGATCGGGCGCGCATGCGCGGCCTTGTCGAACAGGGTGCGCTGACGATCGCGACCGAGCGCGCCGACGTGGTCCCAGCGCTCGCTCGCGGAAAGTGAATCGAGATGAGCGGCGATCGCGTCGATGGTTTCGTGCGGCGCATCGATCAGGCGGTCCAGCTCGGTCATGCGAGATCCACCTTACAGCACCAAATCTCCGCCTTGCGCGGTATGCGTGACGACTTCAGCGGCCAGCTCACCGGCACCGGCCGCGAGCAGGAATGCGCGCAGGTCGCCCGTCTCCGTCGGAAACCCCGCACCACGCGTGAGCTGCAGCCGCGCCGTCTCCTGCTTGTTCGGCCACCCTCGCTCTCGCGCGAGCGCGACCAACCGGCCCAGCGAATCGGGCCAGACCCACACGCGCAGCTCCGGCACGCGTCGAAAGTGAGGCGACGCGACCGCGCGTGCATGCATCTCCGGATCCGTCAGCTCCGGCCCGGTCTCGACGATCCGCCACGACTGCGGTTCCGTTCGTTCGATCGCCGCGAGCAGCTTCTCCCCCGACGACAACCGCACGAACTCGATCGACCGCATCGCTGGCGCGATATCGAGCGCACCCGAATTCCCGTCGAGATCGCGCACGAACCACAGCTCTTCACTCATCAACGTTCGTTGATCCGCGAACACCGCGTCGAGCTTGACCTTCGCGCTCACCAAGAAACCCGCGCTCGAACTTCTGGTTCAGAAGCTCGCCGGCGAGCTCCGCGCCGAGCCACGCCTTGCGATGCTCCTGCAACAGCGCCTTGATCCGCCGCACCGCCGCACTACTCGCCTCGCCGTGCGCGACCTCTAGTTGCAACGCGATGAACTCACCGCGCGCATCGCCCTGTTGCTGCAACCAATCCGCATACACGCGGCGCGGTTCATCCGCATCCCGCTCCGCCCAGATCGCGTCGAGGAAGTTACGGCGCTGCACCCGTCAGGCTCGGCAACTCCGCGAGGTCCGGCACCAAGATGATCTCGATGCGACGGTTTTGCTCGCGACCCGCATCCGTCTTGTTGTCGGCCACCGGATCGAACTCGCCATAGCCCGCGGCCGCGAGGTTCTTCGGCGGGAAGTTGTTCTTGATCATGAACTGGACGACCGAGCTCGCGCGCGCGGTCGACAGGTACCAGTTGTTCTTGAACTCCGCCGTCTTGATCGGCTGATCGTCCGTATGACCGGCGACGACGAACCGCCGGTTCGCGAAGTCCATCAGGATCTTCGTCACCTCGGCTAGCGCCTTCTGGCCATCCTTCGACAGATCCGCGGATCCAGACGGGAACAGAATTCCCGACGGCAACTTCAACGTCATCTGGCCGTTGCGGAACACGACCTGCAACTTGCCGGTATCCGTGAGTGCGCGGAACTTGTCCTGCAGCGCCTTGTACGCCGCGATGCGCTTCTCCGCCGCTTCCTTCTGACGCCGCAACTCCTGCAGCTCCTTATCGCTCGCGGCTTTTTCGCTCTGCACTTTGCCGAGCTCGCGATCGGTTGCCGCCTTTTCGCCCTGCAGCTTGCCGAGCTCGGCTTCACGCTTCTGCGTGGTTTCGTCGAGGATCCCGAGCTTGCCCTCGAGCTCCTTGATTTTTTCACCGAGCGTTTTCTCGGTATCCGCCTGCTTCTTGTTCGCGGTGTCGAGCTCGGACGTGAGCTCCTTGTTCTTCGCGAGGGCGGCATCGTACGTGGATTGCTTCACGCAACCCGCTAGCAACATCGAAACGAACAGTGCACGCATGACTTCTTCCTATTTGGGGAGCGGCGCGATGATCCGGATCACCGCGTCCACGAACTCGTTAGCATCCGTCTGAAAATCACCGGTGATGGCCGGGCCTTCACCGAGCTTGGTCATCTTCGTGCCATCGCGCTCGCACAGGATCGTGCGCGTGCTCTTCGTGGCCAGCACGTAGTCGTACTCGAGCGTGAAGTAGCGCGTGATCGCGGCATCGTTCTTCTTCGCGACGAACGCGACCATCCATGCCTCGCCCATCTCCTTCGGCGTTGGCATTTGGAGCACGCCGATCCGCCACGACCCGGTGACGGTCTCGTTCTTTTCCTTCGCGACGACCTGCGGCGTGTGATCGATGCCGGTCTGTTGCCACACCGACGCGAACAGCGAGACATCGCGCCGCTCCATCGCCGACACGATGACCGGCGCGGTCTTCAACTTCATCAAGTTCGGCAGGATCACGTGCGCGATGGTGTCGAGGGCACTCGGCATAGCCGCGAGATTACTCCGATTTCGAATCCGTCTGCGACAAGTGCCACACCCAGTGCTCGATCTCTCATGGGTGAAGGCAAAGCCGTTGTCAGCGGGATCAGTGTGGTTTCAGTCGTCGCGGTGTGTGGTCTCCGCGTGTGCAACATGATGGAGCGCGACGAACGGCAGCGTCACATGTTCGATAACGCGTATGCGAATTCGCAGGCGTACGCGAGCCTCGTCGATCACACCGCGTCGAGCGAGTGGAAGCGCGCCGACCTGCCGGGCTTTTCGATCGAGCTGCCGGGCACCGCGCCCGAACCGACCGGTGATTACGCCGGCGGCATGATCCAGCAGAGCTATCCGAACCAGTACGCGATCTCGTGGATGCAAGGCGTGACGCCGGAGGATCTCGATCGTGAGACCGTGTCGCGCACGATGGTCGATGCCGTCCAGCAGGCCGCGCACGTCACGCTGACGAGCAGTGGCGATCGCGTGATCACCGTTGGTGGCAAGCCCGCGCACGAGATGGACTTCAAGGCGCCGACCGGCGAATCGGCGAACCTCGTGTTCGCGATGTGTGGCTCGCGGCTGATCCAGTTCACGGTCGTCGGTACGTCGTCGCTGAACGCCGACAACACGCTCCAACACATGCTCGATTCGTTCAAGTGCACGCCGGACATGACGAAGGAGTCCACGCGCGACGAGATCGCGTTGACGCCGACGAAGGGCTGGAAGCGAATCGACGGCGAAGGCTATCTCGTGCTCGAAAATCGCGCCGGTGATCGGATCTCGAGTGCGGCGTTCGTCGAGCAGGATGGCCTCGGCTTCGAATCCCAGCTCGAGACCGCGTTGAAGATGGCCGGCTATCACGTGCATAAGGGTGCGAAGCACGGCACCAAGAGCTCGTACGTCGGCACGTTCGAAGACAAGGACGGCACGTCGCTCGATGTCACCGTGCTCGCGTGGAAGTGCCCGAACCGGATCGCGACGATCACGGTACCGAAGGGCTCGCCGTCGGGCATGGCGCTCGCCGAATCCGGTCGCTGCCTCGGCGCCGACGAAAAAGCGCCGAGCTATTGATCGCGCTCGCGCACCGAGTACTCGAGCTTCCACCGACCGTGGCCATCACGCGCCACGCACCACAGCTCGAGCGTGCCGACCTCGGTCACGTGTGATTCCAGTTTCACGGGCACGAGGTCGCCGGATTTGTGCTCGCCATCCGCATCGACTTGCTTCTCGACCGGATCGAGCTCGGTCACGCCCGGCGCATCCGCATCGATCAACGCACCCGCCTGATCGTCTTCACGCGTCGCCGCCGCGAAGAATCGGAACGTCGACATCTCGCCGACGACCAAGCCCAATTCGTCGTCGGGCAGCGCCACCGTCGAACCTTCTTCCAACCCCTGCGGCGCCACGCACAACGCCTTCACCGGCGCCGCGAAGCCCGGAATCGCCGGCATCGAGCTCTCGATCCCGATGTAGTACGCGCGCGCCGTGCCACCGCGAATGCGGATGCCTTTGCCGCGACGCGCTTGCCCGTAATACGCCGCACCCAATGCGACCGCGAGATCGAGATCCGCGCCCGCGAGCACCGCGACATCGCGACCCGCCCACGTGCGCAACAGCTCGACGATGCGCGCCTGCAGCTTCGGCGCTTTCATCACGCCGCCGTTGAACAACACCGCCGTCGGCATCTTGCCGAACCGGCCGAGGAACTCCGCGAGGTGCCGCGTGATCGCCGGATCGTGCGCGTACGGCAGGCCCATCTCGCGCAGACCGCCGGCCTTGCGCCGCTGCGCTTTTTCACCGGCGCCGACGACCGGAAAGAAGCCATCGACGAGCAGCGCTTCTGCCGCTTCACGCTCGATGTTCGCTTTGATCGTGCCGCCGACGAGCTTCGACCCTCGCCCCAAGATCGAAATCGGCACCGACTTCGGAGGCGCGTCGCCGAGGATCTGCTCCTTCGCTGCACGCGCCGCATACACGAGTGCACGCTGCTGCAACGCATCGAGCTGCTTGTCGATCGAGCGCTGCGCCAACGCCGCGAGCGCGAGATCCATGTTGTCGCCGCCGAGCAGGATGTGATCACCGACGGCGATCCGCTCGAGCGTGAGCGAGCCACCTTCGTCGCGGACTTCGATCAACGAGAAGTCCGTGGTGCCGCCACCCAAGTCGCACACCAACACCACATCGCCCGGCTTCAGATCCTTCCGCCACGCATCGCCACGTGCGGCGAGGTACGCGTAGAACGCGGCCTGCGGTTCTTCGAGCAACGTGACCTTGTCGAACCCGGCTTCGCGCGCCGCCACGACCGTCAGCTCGCGCGCGACCGGATCGAAGCTCGCCGGTACCGTCACCAACACTTCTTGCTCGTCGGCCGGCTCGTCGGGGTTCGCGTCGTCCCACGCCGCGCGCAGATGTGCGAGATAACGCGCGCTCGCATTCACCGGCGACACGCGCTCGCCACCTTGCATCGCTTCGTCGAGCTCGCGTTGCGCTCCGCGGAACGGCAGCACCTGCGCCGTGCGATCGATCGCGGGATTGCACAGCCACGATTTTGCCGACGACACGAGCCGATGCGGCAGCTCCGCGCCACGCTCGCGCGCGAACGTGCCGACCGCGTACTTCATGGGGCCCGACCACGGCAGCTGCAGTTGCGCCGGCGACACTTCCTGCTCGCTCGGCAACAACAAGAACGAGGGCAGCGTCGGCCGCTCGGCAATCTCACCCGGCCCGACGACCTGCGTGATCATCTGCGCCGCGGCCGGCGCATCATCACTCGCGGCGGCCAACGCGCTATTCGTCGTCCCGAGATCGATGCCGATGATCTTCACGCCGACAGCTCCACTTCCGCCGGCGCGATCACCGCGCGATCGACACCTTCCGCGAGCTGCGGCAACTTCGTCTCGGTCGCGCGCCAGCCGTGATGACGGAGCGTGCCCTTGAACGGCGCTTCGCCTTTCGCTTCACCGATCAACCGGATCTCCGCCGGGTCGAAGCCTTTCGGCACCGACACCTTCGTCTCTTCTTCACCCGGCATCACGGGCTCGAGCGACAACACCTGATCGAACACCTTCTTGCAGCCGCGATGCACCGCACGCACGGCCGCGCCGATGTCCGCATCGTCCGCTCCGGAGATGTCCTCCGAGATGAAGTCGACGAACCTGCCTTCACGCTGTAACAACCCGAGCATCGCCAGCGCACCTTCGCGATGGAGCGCGGCGGTGTTCGGCTTCTTCTCGACGATTTTTTCGACGACCTTCTCGACCGGCTTTTCGACGACCTTTTCCACGACCTCGGGCTGGCCCGCGGTCAGGGCTTTCTGACCGCCGAACAGCACTTTCCAAAACGCCAGGAACGCGAGAATCGGATGCATGCGGGCGGGGATATATCAGTTTTTCGAGGAAGTGCTTCGTCAGATCACGCACTTGCGGTGGCGCATGGCTTGCTGAATCGCGCCGCATGAAGCGCTTCCTGGTCCTCGCTCTGGTTTCCGGCTGCTCGCTGTACTGGGGCGGTGATGACGATGACATGTGTAACTACGGGGACGACGTGGCCGTACCCGCGGGTGGTGCGCCGCAAGCGTTCCGCGACCCGACGACCGGGACCTGCCAGTACATCGACACGGGCGGCGGCGGTTGCACGTGTCCATGTGGCGAGACCTGCGAATGCCCGGCGACCGGCATCGCGCTTCCGAACGAGGGCCAGTGCTACACGCAGTGTGACTCGCTGACCGAAGATCAGTGCCTCACGGCGCCCGGTTGCCACGCGGCGTACGACGACGAATCGCGCGAAGCGCTCGGCAACGGCAGCGATTCGTGGACGACCGCGATTGTATTCATGGGGTGCTGGGCGACGCCGCAGATGCAGTCGCAGCAGACCAAGGAGTGCTCGGGCCTCGACGCGTACTCGTGCCAGGACTACGACAACTGTTCGATGTGGTACGCCGACACGGGTTACTCGACGCAGTTCGAGCAATGCGTCGACGAGACGGCATCGCAACCGACCGATCCCGGCGCGTGCGGCGGGTCGATCACGTGTGGTGTGCAACCGCCGATCTGCCCGGCGAACACCACGCCCGGTATCGCGAACGGTTGCTGGACGGGCTACTGCATCCCGAACGCGGACTGCGGCTCTCACGATCCGGGTCAGTGCTACGCGCCGGTGACGTGCAATATGGGCCAACCGTCGTGTCCGGCGGGAACCGAAGCCGGCGTCGTGGACGGCTGCTACTCGGGCTACTGCATCCCGGACTCGGCCTGCGAGAAGCTGAGCTGCGAACAACTCCCAGACCAAGCAAGCTGCACGAGCCGGGCGGACTGCCAGGCGGTCTACACCGGCACGAACTGCACGTGCGATTCGAACGGTTGCACCTGCCAAGACGAGACCTATACGCGCTGCGAAGTCGCGCCGACGTACCTCCCCGATTGAGCTTTTCTTCGGCCCAGCCGATTCGTTGCTAGAATTCGGCTGTGGCGCACCCGGACGAAGATCGTCCCACGGTGGATCTCGGCCCGCGTCCAGAGATGGACGCGACGCCCGATCCGGGTGACCTCGGTCCGGACGAAGATCCGGCCGCGCTTGTCGAACCGACGCGCACGCTGACGCCGGGCGTGAACATCCACGCGCTGTCGACCCAGAAGCTGACGCCGCGACCATCTGGAGCCACGGGCGCGGATTCCGGGACGAAGTATCCGACCACCACATCGCACATCGAGGCGATGCGGCAGGAGGAGCTGCAACGCGCTCGCGTGTTCCTGCGCGTCGCTCTCGTCACGTGCGTGCTCGGCTTTCTGATCGCGCTCCTCACGCCCGGCGATCCGATCGCGTTCCGCGTGCTGTCGGGTGGCTGCTTCGTCACCGCGATCGGCGCGGGCTGGATGCTCTCGAAGGTGCGCTCGCTCGAGACCTATTCGAGCAAGACGATCTTCGGGCCGGCGCTCGTCGTCGCGCTCGGTGCGTTCGGCGGCGTCTACTACTGGGGCGTGGCATCGCCGGTCGCCGCGATGATCACGTACGGCATCTACTTCTTCAGCCTCGGCTCGAACGTTACCGTGATCACCGCGATGTACGGCCTCGTGTCCGTCACGCACGGCACGCTCGGCCTCCTGATCGTCACCGGCATCCTGCAGGACCGCGGCATCGTGAAGATGGGCGGCACCGCCACGCTCGATCAACTCGGCATCCTGTCCGTGATCGAGTTCCTCTACTTCATCACGTTCTATACGGCGCGCGTCAGCCAGCGCGTGACGATGGAGGCCGTCCAACACCTCGAGCAAGCCGTGCGCGGTGTCGCCCAACGCGAAGCCCTTCTCGCCGAAGCACGGGCCGAGCTCGATCGTGCGTTGAAGGTCGGTGGGCCCGGCCGATTCACCGATCAAACCGTCGGCTCGTATCAACTCGGCGTGTTGATCGGACGCGGCGGCATGGGCGAGGTCTACGAAGCGAAGAACCTCGTCACGAATCAAGAAGCCGCCGTGAAGCTGCTCCATCCCGGCACGTTGGCGGATGCGACCCACGTCCAGCGTTTCATTCGCGAAGCCGAAACCGCGGCGAAGCTCGACACGCCGAACGTGGTGCGCGTGCTCGAGGTCGGGACGACGTCGGGCGAGGTTCCGTTCTTGGCGATGGAGCGGCTACGCGGCTACGACCTCGCGCATCAGCTGCGCCGCCAGCGTCGGCTCCAACTCCCGGCGGCAAAGCAGTTGATCTCGCACATCGCCGAGGGACTCGAGGCGGCGCGCGCGGCCGGCATCGTTCACCGCGATCTCAAGCCGCACAACGTGTTCTACAGCCAGCCCGCCGATACCTGGAAGATCCTCGATTTCGGCGTGTCGAAGGTCGGCGGCACGGGCACGCTGACGAAGGGTCACGTCGTCGGCACGCCGGCGTACATGGCGCCGGAGCAGGCGAAGGGCGAGTCGGTCGATCATCGCGCGGATGTCTATTCGCTCGCCGCGATCCTCTATCGCGCGGTGACGGGGCATCCCGCGTTCGCCAGCAAGGACGTGCCGACCACCTTGTACGACGCGGTCTATCGCGTGCCGACCCAGCCGTCGATCCTCGCGCCGGTGCCGGGTGATGTCGATCGCGTGCTCGCGCTCGGGTTGGCGAAGCGCCCCGAAGAACGGTTTCAAACCGCGCGTGAATTGGCGGAGTGGTTTGCACTCGCGATCGACGATCAGCTATCACCGGACCAACGTAGACGGGCCGACGAGCTGTCGAACAAGCATCCGTGGGGAACTCGCCAGCTCTAGCTCTGATCACCGCGCTCACCGGCGCCGATGATTTCGTCCCCGAACGCATGGAGCTCCGGCTCGCGAGCGAGCTCGGTCACGTCGATAGCCTCGCGCTCGACGCGTACTACGACGTCAACGATCACTTCCGCGTCGCCATCACCTCGAGTTCTGACGCGCGGCGCGAGCTCGGTGCCGGGCGCGGATTGTGTCTGCACGATTGCGACGAGAAATATGCCGGCCTATCCGGTGAAGCGCAGATCAAGGCCGGCGATCACCTCGTCGGGCGCGGTGCGATCGATACCTCGCGGTTCGCGCCGACGGCGGTCGCGGTCGAGCTCGGCCTCGACATCCACTACGCGACGGGGCGCTATCACGCGGTGCTCTCGCCGGTGCTTCGCCTCGGGATCGCACGAAGAGATCTCGCGAATCGCGATAACGCCGGTGCTCTCGCGCAATTCGCCGTCGATCTAACGGATAACGTCGGTGTGTTCGGTGAAGGCCGCATCGGCATCGATGTCGACGCACTCGATGACACACCGATGCTCGGTGTTGCCGGTGGTGCCTACCTCCATGTGGGTGGGTACGCGGTCAGTGCGAAGGTGGGCGACAACAACGTCGGCCTGTTCGGCGGCGTCGCAATATGCTACGTGTTGTAAAGCGCAAGCGTTGCATGAAGCGTGGACGCGTACTGATCTTGTGGAACCAGGTGAAGGCCGACGATGACGTCGTCGAGCTTTGGCGCCGCGATAACCGTCGCACGCCCGATTGGGATCCAACGAAAATCGTCGAGCCGTGGGACACGGTCGAGGAAGAGATCCAGCTGATCGTCGATTGCGTGCGCGAAGGTGGCTACGAATGCACCTCGTTCAACATCGCCGATAGCTTCGAAGCGCTCCACGAGGTGCTCCTCCGCGAACGCCCCGATGCGGTGATGAACCTCATCGAGTGGTTCCACGATGACCTCGAGCACGAGACCCACGTGCCCGCGTTGTTCGAGTTGCTCGGCATCTCGTACACGGGCAATCGGCCACTCGCGCTGTCGCTGTGCCAGAAGAAGCCGCATGCGAAGGCGCTGTTGGCCGCGCATGGCTTGCCGGTGCCGCGTGGCATCGTGGTCGAGTCCGGTGCGGCGCCCGCCCAGCTCGATCTCCGCTATCCGATCATCGTGAAGCCCGCGTTCGATGACGCCTCGGGTGGCATCGATGCCGGCTCGGTCGTCCGCGATCGCAAGGAGCTGGATGCGCGCGTCCAGATGGTGGTCGGCGATCACAAGATGCCCGCGCTCGTCGAAGAGTTCATCGATGGCCGCGAGATCCACTGCGCGATCATGGGCAACGATCCGCCGCGCGCACTGCCGCTCTACGAGATGGAGTTCAAGCACGGCGCCGTCGATAACGATGGTCGCCCGCTGCCCGGCATCATCACGTACCGTGCGAAGTGGGATCCGTACTCTCGCGATCACTACGCGATGGAGTCGAAATGTCCCGTCGAAGATCTTCCCTCGGATGTGGTGGCAAAGATCCAGCAGATCGCGATCAAGGCGTACCAGACGCTCGGATGCCGTGATTACGCGCGCGTGGACATGCGGCTCGATCCCAAGACGAACGAGCCCTACATCTTAGAGGTCAATCCGAACCCGGACCTCGCCGATAGCTGTGCGTTCGCGCAGTGCGTCCGTGCGGAAGGCCGAACCTATTCGGCGGCGATCCAACAGATCGTCGGCTACGCGATCGATCGCGCGGCGACCAAGCCAAAACGCGAAATGGCGCCGTCCGAGACGCTGCTTCACGAGTATTTGGCGAAACGCTCGCGCTCGGTTCGATAAGTCCATTCTGTAGCGAATTTGCCCACCACTACGGGCGTTCCTTACGATGAGCACTTCTCACGGAAGGAATTGCATGGCGAATCGTTTGCTCTTGGGCTCGTTGTTTTTGGGACTGCTCGGTGGCGTTGCTGCCGCCGACGATCAACCCGCTGGTGACATGGCGCAGCCGCCGGATCCGGCCGCTGCACCGCCCCCGACCGTTCCCGATGGTGGCGGCGGCGGAGGCATGTGGAGCACGGCGGTCGTCGACCGTCCGTTGACGATGCCGAAGGGCAAGGTCGGTGTGTACGCCGACTTCGACGTCCTGCGGATCTCGAGCTCCGACGGTATGGGCAACTCGGTCTCCGCCACGGCGGAAGCGTTGCGCGCGGGCTTCGGCTACGGCGTCGACGACAAGCTCGAGATCGGCGCGCAGTACCAGATCCAGCTACACGACTTCGAGGGCAAAGGTCCGCTGTACCTCTACGGTGACTACCAGCTCTATCACAAGGACAAGTTGACGATCGGCGGCAACGTCGACCTGCTCCTCAACTTCAACGGTGTCGACGCGATGGGCGGCTCGACCGTCAACCTCGCACTCGAAGCCGGTCTCGGCGTGCGCTATCGGATCAACCCGCAGATCGCGGTGTTCACCGGTAACCCGCTCGCGCCGCAGATGCTCGGCCAGCACCTGCACATCGGGCTCAACAACAGCCAGAACATCGGCTTCGACATTCCCGTCGGTGTCGAGCTCCAGGCGAACCCGCAGTTCTACGCGTCGCTCGCGACGAACATCGCGCACCTCGGGTTTTCGAATGACAGCTCGAGCGTGATCTTCGCCGACTTCATCACCGTCGATCTGAACCTGCGTTATGCGGTGAACAAGAACCTCGACGTCGGCGCGTTCCTCGATCTGCCCGATCTGAAAAACGCGCAGTTCGACGTGCTGGTGTTCGGTATCGGCGCGTCGTACTACGCCCTGTAAATGGGCTGGCCCGTCGACATCATCGAGCGTCCACTGACGCTACCGGCTGAAGTTCTAAAGATCGGTGCGGACGTTTACGCGTACAGCATCGTCGATGTCGACCTGACGAACGGCACCACGTCCGATCACGTCGGGACGTTGCTCGCGCTCGCGGTGGGCTACGGCATCACCGACGACCTCGAGATCAACACGGTGATGCCGACGTATCAAATCCAGCTATCGCCCGATGGTTCCGCGAAAGGCCCGCTCGATCTCGGGCTCGGCTATCGCGTGGCACACGGCGCGGCTGGCGGACGGTTGAAGGTCGCCGTGCGCGCGGTCGATGGCCTGCAGTTCGGTGACTCGACCACGGTGCGGCCGTTGCGAATCGGTGCGCAGGTCGAGTTCGACGTCACGCCGAAATTCGCCGTGCTCTCGCACGACATCGGGGCCGGCAATTTCGGTGTGTCGGTCGGGCTCGATGGAGATGTGAAGCCGATCTTTCTCACGCTCCCGATCGGCGTCGCGTACCAGGCGTTGCCGAACCTATGGGTCGAGGCGGACACGGCGATCGCGAATTCCATCAAGCTGAAGGACGCGTCGAACGTGTTCATTTCGGACCAGACCCCGCTCGACCTGACGGGCGTATTCACCACGCTGGACGGGCACCTCGACGTGCTCGGATACGTCTGGTTCGGAGATTTGCAGCACGCCGGTGACACCTGGATGATCGGTGCCGGCATTCGGTACTACGTCGGGAGGGTAGGCGCTTGACAGTACCGGGGGTCGTACGTCATCTATTAGCCCCCATTCCGAAGTAGCTCAGTGGTAGAGCAGGCGGCTGTTAACCGCCGGGTCGGGGGTTCGAAACCCTCCTTCGGAGCCAGTTAGAGACGTGCGGTAGACTGGCGGTATCAGTTACCGCGACGATACCGAGGCCGCGATTGCCCGCGCCGATGCTCTCGCCGAAGAGCTGAAGCGAACGGAGAAGGAGCGGGCAGAGCTCGCGGCCGAGGTGAACGCGTTGCGCGGAACGACCGCGTTGACCGCGCCGGGATCGACGGCCCTGACCGCGGCCGAGGTCGAGACGCTCGTCGAGGACGTCGAAGCTGGGGTGCGGCGTGCGCGGGCGGGTGTGGCGGGGTGGCGGTTCTTCGTGGGATTCGTCGCCGCGGTCCTCGCTTCGATCTTCGCGGCGTCGAATGCGACGGCCGCGATCGTGTTCGGCGTCGTGTGTGTGGCGGGGTTGATCTCGGCCATCGCGACGTTCAACGACGGCTACGACGCCCGGCTGGTCGCCGGACTGTTGCGCGATCATCCACAACAGATCACCGGTGCAGTCGCGAAGCACGATCTCGTGGTGATCAACGTCGGCGTCCGGACGTTCAAGTGCGTGAGCGATCACGCGGACGGCTTGTGCGCGCGCCTATTGCGCTACACCCGAGGCGCGACGTGACGTATCGCGACGACACCGACGCGGCGCTCGCACGCGCGGACGCACTGCAGACCGAGCTCGAGCGATCGGAGAAGGAGCGTGCGCGGCTGGCGGCGGAGCTCGAGGCGTTGCGCAATCCGAAGCCGACCGCGGCGCTGGTCGTGGGGGAAGCGACGGCGCTGACCACGACCGAGATCGAGACGCTCGTGATCGATGTCGCGCACGGGTTCGAGCGGACGAAGCGCGCGGACACCAAGATCCGGGTCGCGATCGCGGGCTCGATCCTGTTGTTCGCGTTCGCGATCGGTGTGGCGCAGCTCGCGGCCGGCGTGGTGTTCGGAATCGTCGGGGTGTTGGGGGTGGTCGCGTCGGGCGGTCACTTCGCCGAGGACAACATCGACTTCGTGATGAAGCACTTGGTCGAGCGGCCGCAGGACGTTACCGCGCTCACGATCGCACGCGATGCGGTGTACATCAGCGTCGGCAAGCGGACGGCGCGCTGTACGACGTATCGCGGTGGCACGATCGGCAAGCGACTGCACGCGTACTGCACGCAGGCGACGGTCAAATGACCTATCGCGACGATACCGATGCGGCGATCGCGCGGGCGGATGCGCTTGCCGATGATCTGAAGCGCGCCGAAGACGAACGCGATCAATTGCGCGCGGAAGTCGAACAGCTGAAGCGCGAGCGCGATGGCGTGATCGCGGAACCGGAGCCGGTCGCGATCGCGGTCGTTCCGGAACCGGAGATTCCGGACGCGGCGTTGATCGAGCTCGTCGAAGAAGGCCTGACGAAGACCCATAATGATCGGACGAGCTCGGTCGTATTCGGGTTGATCATGTCGGTCGCCGGCATCGCGGTCACCGCGTTCGGCTTCGGCATCGGAATGTTCCTGATCGGGATCGGGGTAGCGGCGGTGCTGTTGGCGGTGCAGCAGTTCGGTCGCGACAACTCGGAGCTCGTCCTCGACGCCGTGAAAACGAACCCGACGTCGATCACTGCGATGCGCGTCGAGCCACGCGGGTTGCGGATTTCCGTCGGCGATCGCTCGGAGCTGTGTTGGACGCCGCAACCGACGGTGATCGGCGAACGCTTGGCACGTTACTGCTCGAATCCAAAGCTCTTGCAGGACGGCGAGCAAGACTTACCCTAATAACTATTAGCTACCGCGACGACACCGATGCAGCGATTGCCCGCGCCGATGCGCTCGAGCAGGAGCTGAAGCAAGCGCGGGCGGAGCGCGATCGGTTGAAGAGCGAGCTCGAGAAGGCGCATCGACCAAAGGTCGAGCCGCCGACGATCGTCGAGCCACCGCCGGTGTTGATGAAGCTCGATAGCAAGCGGGCGTTGTCGCGTGCGGAAGTCGGCGAGCTGTTGAAGGACGTCGAATTCGGATTTCGCCGCGCGAAGCGCGATGCGGGTTATGGCGTCGCGATGTCCTCGATCGTCACGATCGGCGCGGTTCCACTCGCGATCGTCTACAGCCCGGCCGTGTTGCTGTTCTTGGGGCTCGCACTGCTCGTGTTGTTCGGTTCGATCTCTCGGCTCACCGACAACCCGCAGCAGGTGCTCGCCGCGTTGGGATCGCAACCGAAAGAGGTCCTCGATCTCCAGCTCGCGAAGCACGGCGTGATCATCGAGACCCGCACGCACTCGGCCTATTGTTGGTCGGACAGCGCGACAGAGCTGCTCGTGCGGTTGACGCGCCGGTGCCCGGACGCGCAGGTCGGTCGCGTCGGCGAATCGTGATACGACGCGGGCGTGAAGCTCGCGCTCGTCCTCGTCGCTGCCTGCGGTAACACGTCACACGTTCCGGTCCAGGAGCTGCCGCCCATGTCGGCGCAGGCCACGCCACAGCCGATTCCACCGCCGAATCCACCGGCGGCGAATCCGGTTCTGGTTGCGGCGCTGCCGATCGCCGAGACCAAGGCGAAGCTGGTCGCCGCACATCCGGATCAGAAGGCGCGGATCGAACGCGGCGTCGATCAGGTGGCGAAGCTGTGGCAGCCGGCGGATGGCGATCTGATGGCGTTTTGCGTCGAGCAATTCCAGGCGAACCCGGATCCGTTGTTCGCGCGGATGGAGGCGATGGAGGAGCAGATCGCCGGTCACGATCTCGAGATCAATCGCGCGGCGAAGTGGGGTAACGAAGTGGAGCAGGGGCCGATCCTGCCGGTCGACACGCTGCTCGCGACGGTCGATCCATACGCGCATTACGTGGGCGACATGTTCGAGAGCAAGGTCGCGTTCTCGGTCCTGTTGAACTTTCCGCTGACCACGTTGCAGGAGCGGATCTCGAGCTCGTACACGCGCCGGCAGTGGGCGGAGATCCGGCTCGCGAGTGACTTCGAGGCGCGCGTGCCGAGTGCGTTGCAACAGGCGGCGATCGCGGCGGAGGCGAACGCGGACGCGTACGTCGCCGGCTACAACATCTGGATGCACCACGTGCTGGCGCAGGATGGCAAGCGGCTGTTTCCGTCGGGAAAACGGCTGATCAGCCACTGGAACTTGCGCGATGAATTGAAGGCGAACTACGCGGATCCGGACGGGCTCGCGAAACAGCGCACGATCGCGAAGATCATGGATCGGATCGTCACGCAGACGATTCCGCCGGCGGTGATCGACAATCCACACCTCGATTGGAATCCATTCACGAACGCGACCACGCCGGCGCAAGAGGTCGAGGCCGATGCGCCGCCGGAGCACGCGGTGGTTCCAGACACGCGGTTCTCGCACGTGCTCGATCACTTCAAGGCCGGGCGCGCGATCGATGCGTTCTCGCCGATCGCGCCGACGTATATCGATCGCGCGTTCGAGGCGGCGGAGATGCCGGAGCCGCGCGTCCAGCAGATGTTCGAGCAGATCCTCGAATCGCCGGACGGTCCGGCGGTCGCGAAGGTGATCGCGGACAAGTTGAAGCGGCCGCTCGAGCCGCACGATCTGTGGTTCCCGCTGTCGCGACCGTCGACGAGCGAAGCCGAGCTCGATGCGCTGACGCGCAAGCGCTATCCCACGGCGGCGGCGTTCGCGAAGGACATTCCGCGGATCTTGCGCGACCTCGGCTTCACGCCGGCACGCGCGCAGTATCTCGCGGAGCACATCGAGGTCGATCCGTCGCGCGGTGCGGGCCACGCGATGGAGGCGAAGCGGCGCGGTGACAAGGCGCATCTGCGCACGCGCGTCGAAGCGCATGGCATGGACTACAAGGGCTACAACATCGCGGTCCACGAGCTCGGGCACAACATCGAGCAGACGTTCTCGCTCTACGATGTCGATCACACGCTGCTGCGCGGTGTGCCGAACACGGCGTTCACCGAGGCGCTCGCGTTCTTGTTCCAGGCGCGCGATCGCGAGCTACTCGGGAAGCCGGCGCCGAAGGGCGAGGCGGATCGGTTGAAGGTGCTCGACGATTTCTGGCAGACGCGCGAGATCGCGGGCTCGGCGCTGGTCGAGATGCGGGTGTGGCACTGGCTGTATGCGAACCCGGATGCAACGCCGGAGAAGTTGCGCGATGCGACGGACCAGATCGCGCGCGAGGTCTGGAACAAGTATTACGAGCCGCTGTTGGGCGGGCACGATACGGAGCTGCTCGGGATCTATAGCCACACGATCGCGTCGCCGCTGTATCTGTTCAACTACGTGCTCGGGCACATGATCGCGTTCCAGGTCGAGGAGCACCTGGCGGGCAAGGACAAGGCGACGTTCGGCAAGGAGTTCGAGCGCGTGGCGCGGCTCGGGCGGATTTCGCCGGATTCGTGGATGACGCAAGCGACGGGGAAGCCGGTCGGTCCGGAATCGCTGCTGACGGCTACCGACAAGGCGCTCGCCGCGAAGTAAGTCTCAGGCGCGAATTCCGTCGCAGAAGATCGCGAGCAAGCGCGCGCGAGACTTCGGCTCGGTGCCGAACAGCGCCTTCAGCATCGCGGTGATGTCGGTGGCTTGAATGCCCGCGCGAACCGCGCCTTGATCCTGGGCGTGTGACACGAGCTTTCCGAGCGCTTTCTTGAACCGCATACGGGTTTCGTGGAGCTCGGGCGTCATCAGTAATTCGGTGCTGCCGAGCGATTCGACGAGGTCGCGCTTCTTGTCGCCTTCGGCGGCGAGCGTCTCGATCAGATCGAACAGGGCGGCGCCGGCGTCCTTCTGATCGAGCGCGCGTTCGGTATGGTCGGCCATCACGGACGTTCGCGCGATCACGATCGCGGCGACGAGTGCGTCCTTCGTCGGGAAGTGGCGATACAGCGTGCCGATGCCGACCTTCGCTTGCTTCGCGATGTCGTCGACGGACACGGCAACGCCATCGGCCGCGAACATCTCTTCGGCGGTGGCGAGGATCGTGGCGCGATTGCGCTGCGCATCGGCGCGCTTGACAAGCGGAGGACGCACTCCGTATATCTAGGTAACCGGAGGACGCCCTCCGTTTCAAGGACCCATGACGCCAGCCGAGTTATTCGACGCCTTCACCCGAGCGAGCGTGTCCCGCGATCCCGAGGCGTTCCTGGACCTGTTCACCGAGGATGGCGAGCTGATCCTGCCGTTCGCCGATCTCGCCTATCGCGGGAAGCCGGCGATCCGGGCGCGGATCGGCGAGCAGTGGAAGTCATCGCCGATTCGCGTGAAAGACTTCGCAGATCGATCGGTGCTCGCGACTCCCGACTTCGCGGTCGCCGAGTACACGGTGCACGTGGAGGTGGCCGGGCAGGCGTTCGCGGTGAAGGGCATCCTGCGGCTGGTCGCGCGCGACGGCCGGATCCAGAGCTTCCGCGAATACCTCGATCCCACGGGCCTCGCGGCGATTCGGCCGGCGCGCCAGATCCTGCGAAAGGTCTACGACGCGATGCAGGCGAAGTCGGCCGATCGGCTCGCGGACCTGTTCGCGATCGATGGCATCCACGAGTTCGGCTTTCGGATCCCGAATCGTCCACACCAGCTGCTCGGGCGCGAAGCCGTGCGCGAGAGCTACACCGCCGGTTGGAAGAACCACCCGCTCGAGATCTCGGCGATCGAGGACGAGCTCGTGTTCGCGGGTGCCGATCCCGAGATCGTGGTGGGGCAATGGCGCGGGAGCGCGACGCGTGATGGCTCTCCGGTTTCGATCACCGGCCTTCTGATCCTGCGCGTCCGAAACCACGAGATCGTTCACTGCTACGACTTCATGGATTCGGCCGGGATCGCTCGCGCGCTCGGTCGCCCGCCGTTCTCGAGCTCGGGCACCGGCAACTGATCTCAGCCGCTCCCCTGGGGAAACACGTGAAACCCGGAGGATGCTGTGGATACAGCGGTAACCGACTGTTTTGGTTGACGATCCGCCCTGGCACGGCGGCTGCTCTAATGGGATTCCAAGGAAGGAGAATCACATGCGTCGCAAAGGACTTGGATCGCGCGTACTGACCCGGCTCACCTCGGACAATGCGGACCCGGGCGCGGTCCACTATGTCGTGAAGGATGATGCCGAGCGTCGGATCCCCGAACCGCGTGGCTCGAAACGCTACGCCGTTATCGTTCGCCGCTAGCGAGCACGGTTGGCCGAGCTGACCGTGCACGTGCAGGTGCACGTGGCACGTGGCACGTGCACGATCTCCGATTCTGTTGGCGGGCCACGGCGGTCGCCAATGGCTTCGGCATCGCTCCCGAACGAACGCTCATCGCTTGGGCTTACGCGTTACGCATACGCCTACGTGATTTCGGATTCCGTGATCGTTGACGGCAACGGCAACGGCAACGGCATCGATCCCGAACGAGTCGGATCAACCGGCTCGACCGCCGCTACCCGCCGAACAACCGCCGCAGGATCCCCGACTTCGATGGCGGGGGTCCCTGCTCGAGCGCAGCTTTCATCTCCGCCGCATCCGCGAACCGATCTTCGCGCCGATGCGCGAGCGCCTTGGCCACGATGGCGTCGAGCCAGGACGGCACCGATGGATTCTTGTTCATCGGATGCCGCTCCAGCTCGCCCTTCATCACTTTGCCGAGCAAGTCGCGCTTGCTCTCCCATTGGTAGGGCCAGTCGCCGGTGAGCAGCTCGAACATCACGATACCGAGCGAGAATAGATCCGCGCGCTGATCGACGGCGCTCGGATCGAGGTACTGCTCGGGCGAGATGTAGAACGGCGTGCCGAGCACGTGGTTCTTCGACGTCAGCTTCATCTCGTCTTCGACCTTCGCGAAGCCGAGGTCGAGCAGCTTCACGCGATCACCATCCGGTGACGGCACGAGATAGATGTTCTGGGTCTTGATGTCGCGATGGATCACGCCACGCGCGTGCAACACGACCAGCGCATCGAGCACCTGGATCGCGATCGGGACCACGCGCTCCGGTTCGAGCGGCCCTGCCTCCTTGCGCATCGAATAGAGCTCGCGCCCCTCGAGGCGATCCATCTCGATGTACGGACAACCATCCTCGGTCGTCCCGGCCGCGTGGACATGCACGAACGCCGGATGTCCGAGCCCGGCGGTTTCCCGCGCCTCGCGCACGAACCGATTCGCGAGCTCGCTATCGCCCGCGAACCGCTTGTGCAGGATCTTGAGCGCATTCGTCCGGCGCAGCATCGGGTGCTCGGCCTCGTACACGGCCGCGATGCCACCGACGCCGATCAGATTGCCAACGACGAGCTCTCCCACCTTCTGGCCGGTTCGCGAATGCGGGCACATCACACCATCCGGATGTCCGGATCCGCAGAGCTGGCAATCGGCCATAGGGCCGGCAGCCTAGCGCGCAATCGATTCGACGAGGTGCGCGATTCGCCCGAATCCAGCCTTCCGCGCGTCTTCGATCAACTGTTTCTGCTGCTTCTCCGCGTCGGGCGCCGCCGTCATCACCATCACCTCGACGCGACCGCGCCGCGCCTCGAGTGCGAGCCCCGCATAGCCTTGCTGGGTGGCATCCGCGCGCGCGGCATCGAGCTGCTTGTAGCCTTCATCGGGATCGCCGAGCAGGACGAGCGCTTCACCGCGCGCGATCCGCGCTTCGACCTGGAGATCGAACGTCTGGATCTGATCGGCTTTGACGTGATCGAGATCCGCGAGCGCCGCTTGGGTCTCCGCCGCGGCCGAATGCGCACGCGACAACAAGATCGCCGCGCGATCACCGACGCTACTCGTCGGCCCGATCGATTGCTCCGCGGTCGCCTGCAGCGTGGTCGCCATCGCGATCGCGGCATCGCTCTTACCTTCGTCGAGATCGAGGCCGACCAACGCGATCTCGATCGCGAGCTTGCGCGGCTCCGCTTCATCGTGCGAGACGAGCGCGCGGCCTTGTTCGTAGGTCTTGCGCGCCATCGCCGGATCGCCGTGATTCGCGATCGCCTGCGCCTGGATCTGGAAGCACATCGCCGCGAGCTCCGGCACGTGCTGCGCGAACGACGACGCGCACGCCTTCGCCTTATCGATCGCCTTGTCGAGCTCGCCGCGCGCACTCGCGATCGACGCGCCCGCGAGATCGACATACGCGATCGCGAGCGGATCCTCGCCCTTGTTCACTTCGGCATCCTTCAGGTGCGCCTGCGCCAGATCGAGCCGCCCGCGGAGCGCGAGCACGAGCGCGCCCGACGACGACGCGATCGACGCCTGCGCTTCCTGCTGGTTCTGCCGCGCGAGCGCACCGGCCATGTCGTACTTCTCGACGGCATCGTCGAGCTGATCGCGCTCGACCGCGAGGCTGAACCATTCGACGCTCTTGTCCGGCGTCATCTTCGGATCGAACTTCGGCAGCGGCGGTGCGGCGATGGTCTCCTCGTGCTGCTTCAACGCCCAGCCACCGACGACACCGCCGGCGATCACGACGAGCCCGAGCGCCGCGAACAACATCGTGCGCCCACGCCTCGACGGCGCCGCCGACAGATCCGCGAGCAACGCGTCCATGTTCGGATAGCGATCCGCCGGCTTCGTGGCGAGCCCGCGCAGGAGGATCTTGCGCAACCGCGCCGGGATTTGCTTCGGAGGCTTTTGCATCCGCCCGCCGATCACCGCATCCGCGAGCGCGACCGAGGTCTTACCCGGGAACGGCCAGTCACCGTACAGCGCACGATACAGCGCGACGCAAAACGCGAACTGATCGCTGCGCTCGTCGGCGCGCTCGCCGAGATGCTGCTCCGGCGCCATGAACATCGGCGTGCCCATCACCGCGCCCGTTCGCGTGAGCGGGCTCATTGGCGACCGCGACAGATCCATCTGCGCCCGCGCCATGTTCGCGCGCGTCGCCGCGGGTAGATTTTCCTCGTCGGGGCCGAGCGCCCGCGCGAGCCCGAAATCGGACACCCGCACGCGCCCGTCCTTACCGAGCAACACGTTGTCCGGCTTGAAGTCGCGATGGACGAGCCCGGCCTTGTGCGCGGCCGCGAGCCCGTGCCCCGCCGCGATGAACTTGTCGACGATGTCTTTCTCGCCGCGCTGTTGCTTGTCGAGCCAACTGCCGAGCGTGCCCGCATCGAGCAACTCCTCGGCGAGGAACACCAAGTTCCCCTCGACGCCGACCTCGTAGACCGTGATCACGTTCGGATGGGTGACGCGCGCCATCGCCTGGCCCTCGCGCAGCATTCGCATCCGCTCTTCTTCGGTCGCCGCGGCAGCCCGCAGCACCTTCAGCGCGACGCGCCGGTCGAGCTCCCGATCGTGCGCCGAATAGACGACGCCCATTCCGCCACTGCCCAGCTCGCCCGTCACGATGAAGCGACCGATCTTCGAACCGTGATGAATCTCGGACTCCACCTGCCGTGGAATATACTGCAGGCGAATGCCGGAAGAGATCGAAGTCCCTACCGACCACCTCCACGAAAAAATGCAGGAGGAATCCGAAGAGCACGGCGACGAAAAGAAATGGATTTCACGGATTGCCGTGTCATCCGCGATCCTCGCCGTCTGCGCCGCCGTGTGCGCGCTGCTCGCCAGCCATCACTCCGACGAGGCCATCCTCGAGCAGATGAAGGCGACCGACCAGTGGTCGTACTACCAGGCCAAGGGGATCAAGCTCGCGATTCTACGCGGCAACATCGAACAGGCCGAGGCGGACGGCCGGCCGGTATCGCCGGAACGCAAGGCGAAGATCGGTGACTACGAAAAGGACATGAAAGAAATCGAGGAAAAGGGGCACGAGCTCGAAGAATCCTCGGAAGACCACATGAAGCACCACGTGAAGCTGGCGCGTGGTGTGACGTTCTTTCAGATCGGCATCGCGATGGCGGCGATCGCGGTCCTCGCCCGAAGGCCACGGCTGTGGTTCCTCAGCTTCGCGCTCGGAATCGGCGGGTTGATCTTCATGGCGTGGGGAATCATCGCTTGAGCTACATGTTCGGGACCACGCGCAACGACGGTCCGCGCTCGCACGAATCGCTCGGCTGAAACATCACGCCGGCGGTGAACGTCATGCCGTTCGAGTCGTCGGCCGTCGGATGAATGTCGTATTCGGCGATGCCTTCGAAGCCCCAGTTGCACGATGGCTTCACCATCACGCTCACCCACGCGGGAATGAACCAGCTGCCGTCGGGGCCATCGGGTTTGTCGAGCGTGGTGCTGTTCTGGCCGTCGGCGAGCCACGCTTCGTAGCCGAGCCCGCCACCACCGGCGATCGCGATGTCGTGGAGCGCGACACGCGGGCCGATGCGGAGCGCTTGCGTGATCCGATAGGCGCTGCCGGTAAACGCATTCGACGAGCTGCCCGATGTGGTGACGCCGCTGATGCTGCCGATCGTGAACGCGGTGTCCCACGACACGTAGAGGTTGCGGCGCTGATGCTCGAAGTTGAACGCACCACCGTACGCGCGATAGCCACCGTCGTATTGGAACGACTGCTGGAAGATGTCGTTCGTGCCCGGGCCTTTCGGTGACGGCGACGAGACGAACCCGAGCATGAAGCCGAAACCGTTCGGCGCGCCGAGCGTTCCCTTTAGTGAAGAATCGCTGATCGCGAGCCGGCCCGTCATCATCTCGCTATGCGTCGATGGCACGTCGACATCGGCGACCGATGGTGCGCAGCCAGGGCCCGAAACCGCAATGCGATGATGCCCCGGCTCGACAAGAAACCCGGTGTCGGTCGAGGTCCAGGTCGAGTATTCGACTCCGTTCTCGTCGACACCGACACCGACATCGCCGTTCACGCGCAACGCGGTCTGACGGATGCCATCGACGTCGACGGCAAGCCCCGAGTCCGGACTCAGATCCGTTTCGGCGCAGGCCATCTGCACGCGGAGGTTTCCGCTCGTGTACAGGTACGGCATCACCTGTGGTTCGGCGGCGGCTACGGCGGGAACGAGGAGGACCAGCAGCCCGGCAATTCGCATGTTCCAACCATGCGCATCGCCTTCTGTAGATGCGTTGCATCGCCGTTGCGAAGTATGTTGCGCGCATGGTGATCGCGAGCCGGTTCACGTCCAAGCCGATTCCAACGCACGGGCTGGCGCAATACTTCCGCGAGTCTGTGCAGGCATTTCTCGACGACACCGCCGTCGTCGATGGACCTACCGGTCGGTCGTACACGTTTCGCAATGTCCTCGACCATTCGGCGAGCATCGCGCACGCGCTGATCGCGAGAGGTGTGAAGCCCGGCGAGCGCGTCGCGTTCGTGGTCCCGAACATCGCCGAAGTCGCGCTCGCATATCACGGCGTGATCGCGGCGGGCGCGATCGCGATGATGGTCAATCCCCTCTCGACGCCGGACGAGCTGAAGAAGTATTTCGCAGTCGGCCATCCGAAGTTGGTGATCACGGTGCCGCCGCTCGTCGAGGGCCTCACGAAGGCGGCGCCGGACGTGCCGCTCGTCGTGCTCGGTGAAGATTCGTTTCGCGCGTTGCTCGGTGGATCGACCACGCCGCCGAGCTTGAAGATCGATCTCGATGACGTCGCGGTGATGCCGTATTCGAGTGGCACCACGGGCTTTCCGAAGGGCGTGATGCTCACGCACCGGAACATCCTCGAGCAGATCCACGCGATCGAAGCCGTGACGGATTCGGCCGTTGTCTTGCCGCGCGCGGCGATCGTCGCGGTGCTGCCGTTCTTTCACATCTACGGGATCATGGCGTTCCTCACGTACGGGATGTCGCGCGGCGCGAAGCTCGTGACGATGCCGCGGTTCGATCTCGAGCAGTACGTCCAGCTCGTGAAGCAACATGCCGTGCCGATCCTGCACGTCGTGCCGCCGATCTTGCTCGGGCTCGCGAAGTATCCGGGCACGCTCGAGCTACCGAACGTGCAAGCCGCGCTCGCGGGTGCGGCGCCGCTATCGACGGAGCTCGCGGCCGAGTTCACCGCGCGCACCGGCGTGCAGGTCTATCAGGTGTACGGCATGACCGAGGTGACGGGCGCATCGCATCTCGGATCGCGCGTGCGGAACAAGCCCGGATCGATCGGTGGCTTGATCGGCAACTGCGAGGTGCGCTTGGTCTCGACGGAGACCGGCGAAGATTCCGATCGTGGCGAGATCTGGGTACGCGCGCCGTTCGTGATGAAGGGCTACTTCGAAAATCCCGAAGCGACCGCCGAGACGATCGATGCCGATGGGTGGCTCCATACCGGCGACATCGCGCACGTCGATGCCGATGGCGATTTCTGGGTCGTCGATCGCGTGAAGGAGCTGATCAAGTACAAAGGTCTGCAGGTCGCGCCCGCGGAGCTCGAGGCGGTGTTGTTGCAGCATCCGGCGGTCGCCGACGTTGCCGTGTATCCGTATCCGGATCACGAAGCGGGCGAAATCCCGAAGGCAGCGGTCGTGCTGAAGGCGGGTGCCTCGGCGACGGAGGAGGACCTCATTCAATTCTGTGCGACGCGCGTTTCGCCCCAGAAGCGGGTGAGGGCAGTAAAGCTCGTAGCGGCGATTCCGAAATCCGCTTCGGGCAAGATTCTGCGCCGAGTGTTGAAGGAACAGGATATGGTGGCCGGATGATCAAACGGTTGTTGTTGGTAGCGGTCCTCGGTGCATGCGGCAGTAGCGACGATTCTCGGCACATCATGGATGCGTGCGTCGCGAGCGGTTCGAACTCGGTGAGCGTGACGGGCCCCGCGACCTACGCGTGCCACGACATGTTCATGACAAAGGTCACGTACACGAACAACAGCTGCGATCCGGTCAACGTCACGGGCGTTTCGATTCACGGCGAGATCACGAGCGGCAGCAACTGCACGCCATCGGCCGACTACACGTATCCGGTGTCGATGATCGTCCAGCCGGGCGAGACCGCGACCGTCCTCAACCTCACGAACGGCAATCCGTATTGCTGCACGGCGCCGGGGCCGTGCCCCACGCCGTATCAGTGCGACGAGGACTACACGCTCACGGTCAACACCGGGCTCGCGACGCAGATGCTGTCGGGATCCGAGAGCGTGCATCTCTCGCTCGATGGCTGCACCGTCACCTGTAGCTAGAACATTTGCTCGCGCGTGTTGCGCGCTTCGATCGCCTCGGCGGTTCGTGGCACGAGCGTCTCGAGGCCGGTCTTCACGGCTTGGGCCTGGATCTCGTCGACGAACGGACGAAGGCGTGCGTCGTACGAAGCGAATGCGGACGAGAGATCCGCGTGCTCTCGCATCGCATCGGCGAATGCGGCCGCGCCATCGAGTGCGAGCGAGCCACCCATGCCCGCGGCCGGTGATGCGCAGTAACCGGCATCACCGACGAGCACGACGCGGCCTTTGCTCCACTGCGGCATCCGGATCTGGCAGAGCTTGTCGAAGTAGAAGCTCGTCGAGTGGTCGATCTCGCGCAGGAGCTCGCGCGCACGCCACGGCACGGTCGCGAATTGCTCGGCGATGATCCGGCGCTGCTGCGCTTCGTCGCGGTGATCGTAGGGGAGCTCCTTCTCGGAGACGAACGAGAAGATGATGTCGGTGTTGGCCTTGTAGGCGTTCAACATGATCGCCTTGCCGGGCACGTTGAACATCGAGATCGTGTCCCGATCGATCAGCAGCTTGTCGACGATCGTGATCGAGAAGTACTGCTCGAGGAAGTGCATGTACTCGGCCTCGTGACCGAACGCGAGCTTGCGGACGGTCGAGTGAATGCCGTCGCAGCCGAGCACGAGATCGAACCGGCGCGCGGGCGACTTCGCGAACGTGACGTCGACGCCCGTGCCGGTCTGATGGAGCGCGGTGATCGTGTCGCCGAACACGAGTTCGGAGGTCACGAGGCTCTTCAGCAAGCGCAGGAGGACGTTGCGCTCGATCTCGATGTCGTGTTCGGACGGCTCGATCGGGTTCGAGCGGATCGTGGAGTCGTCCTCGGCCTTGATGTCGAGTCGGCACAGGTGCATGCGGTTCGCCTCGACCGCGTCGAGGATGCCCATCCGGCGGCAGATGTCGACGGTGTCGCCGATGATGTTCACGGCGGTGCCGCCCCAACGTAGATCGGGTGCGAGCTCGACGATCGTGACGGTGTGCCCGAGCTGGGTCATCCAAAACGCGCTGGCAAGGCCGGCGAAGCTGGCACCGGAGATCAGGATCTGCATGCTGAAAACTTATACCGAGTAAATGTTTTGGCGAGTAAAACTTTGACCGAGTACACAATTGTGCGGAATCCGGTAGGATCTCCGGGTGGACCGCGAGCAGAAGAAGCGCGAGACCCGGCAACGGATCTCCGATGTCGCGACCACGTTGTTCGCGAAGCGCGGGTTCGATGCGGTGACGGTCGAGGACATCGCGGCGGCGGCGGACGTATCGAAGATGACGGTGTTCAACTACTTCCCGCGCAAAGAGGACCTGCACTTCGATCGCGACGAGGATCTGATGCTGCTGCCGTTTCGCGAGGCGCTGGCGAAGGGCACGCGATCGGTGAGTACGACCGTGCGGGCGGTGATCGTCGAGCTCCGAGACCGCGATCACGAGCTCGTGCGCGTTCACCCGCGGGCAGGGGACTGGTGGCGAGTGGTCCGTGCGAGTCCGGCGTTGCAGGCGCGGCTTCACGAGATCGAGGACGCCGCGGCCGCAAGCCTCGCCGAGGTGATCGGTGGCGCGAAGCCGGACAGCACGGCGCGGTTGATCGCCGGGATGCTCGTCCTGGCGGTGCGCACCGCACGTGAAGAAGGCGTGCGCGTGCTCGACGGAGGCGGTTCCGTGAAGAAGGCGACCGCCACGTTGCTCGGAGTGTTAGAATGCGGGCTCGAAGCGATCGCGGCGATCGAGTAGTCAATACGCGAGGTCGACACCGAGCGCGATCGTGTCGGCGAGATCCGACGTGATGCCGAGGCCGACGTGCTCGCCGATCGCGAGCGTGACGCGCTCGAAGACATGCGCGTGCGGAACCACCACCTGTGACGAGATCGACAGCGTCATTCCGCGCGTGAGTCGACGACCGACCTGCACGGCGAACAGCGCCGAGAGATCGCCGTCGACGATCGGCACGCGCGCCATGGCTGCGAAGCTCCAGCAATCGAGTGTGTAGGTGAACGTCGCGTGCGGCACGATCGCGAATGCATCGGTGAACGCATCCGGCCGGGCATAGCCGGTGAGGCTATTCGCCGTGACGAGTGCTTCGGTCGAATGCGCGCCATCGCCGGCGAGCGGTGGCGCGATCGCGATCCCGACGGCGAGCATCGGAAAGACTCGCCACGCGCCCGATAGCACGAGGTTGCCGTGCGTCGACGTGTCGAGGTAGGAGCCCGCCGGTTGGCGGATCGATGCGACGACGAGCGGGAGCTCCGCCGCGACCGTGAGCCCGTCGATCGTGTAACCGGCGTGCGGATCGATGACGAGCGCTTGCCCGATCCCCGACGTGACGCCGAATCGCGCGTCCACGGCCGCCGGTACATCACGGCCGACCCACACGAGATCCAACATCATCATGGGAGCTCCGCGAACCACGCGCGAATCGTGGCAACGCCTTGGTCGTCGACGACGTTCGTCGCGAGCGGTGGCATCTGCTTCAGAAATCCCCGCGACGTGATCTTGTCGAGGATCTTGGCTGTAATCCCGTTTGTCTCGATCGACTGTTGCGATGCCGTGTACGAGAAGTCGTAACTGTTCTCCGGATCGAAGCACCGCGCACCGTCGTGTTGCGGCCGATCCTGGTTGTGACAGTGGCTGCAGTTTGCGTGGAGATATCCGATCGCCGCCACCGCCGCGTCATCGCCGGCGATCGCGACATCGTCGAGTTGTACGTGTGCGTAGCCGAGCACGAAGCTCTTGCGGCCACCGTGACACGCGAGGCATTCGCCGGCGCCGGGGATGTCGTGACCGGTGCCTCGCGCATTCGCGACACCGTCGGGAACGGCGACTGCATCGCTGTCGTCGTCGAGCCAGGCATACGATTGCGCGAGCCAGCCCGACGCGGTCCGCTCGATCAGCCGCGTCTCGATCATCACGCCGTTCGCGGAGAACTGCTTCCACACCTTCGTGCCGATGGGAAACGACCAGCTTTCCGCGTTCGACGCATCGACCGGCGACGGCAGATCGATCCATCGCTGCTTCTCGGCGCCATCACTCCACAACGCGAACCGCGGCGTGTACGCGATCACGTTCGAACCGTCGAGCCCGGTATCCGACAGGCGCGCCGGCAACTGCGTGAGGTCGCTCTCCGGTGGATCGCACACCCAATAGCGGCCGCATCCGGCGACGAGCAGCAAGCAAAACACGATCACGACCCGATTCGGGCGCTGCATTACCGCTCCAACGTTGCGCCGCCGGCGACATCCATCGTGATGCCGCTGATCCAGCTCGCGTCGTGCGAGACCAGGAACGCGACGGCCGCGGCGACATCGTCGGGTGTGCCGAGGCGGCGGATCGGATGCTCGGCGATCAATCGCGTCTGAACATCGGTGGGGATGCGCTGCTGGTTCGCTTCGGTCAGGATCGTTTCGGGTGCGATGCACACCGCGCGAACGCCGGCGGGGCCAGCTTGGGCGGCGATCGATTGCGTCATCAGCTCGATGCCCGCCTTCGCGGCGGAATATGCGATCGGTGACATCGCACTCGCGCGCCGCCCCGCCGCCGACGAGATCGTGACGATCACGCCACGCCCACGACGCTTCATGCCGGGCAACACGGACTTGATGGTGAGGAACGTCGCCGTGAGGTTCGCGTCGATCGTGCGGCGCCACGCGGCTTCGTCGATCAGCTCGAGCGGCGACGGCGGCGCGAGGTTGCCGCCCGCGTTCGCGACGAGGATGCCGATCGGCCCGAGCTGGTGCTCGATCTCACCGCGCATGCGTTCGACATCCACGGCAACGGTGACATCGCCGAGCACCGCGATCGCGCCGAGCTCTGCGGCGAGCGCGCGCGTGCGATCGGGATCGCGACCGTGGATCGCGACGCGCATTCCGTCGCCTGCGAGCCGCTTCGCGATCGCCGCACCGATGCCACGCGAGCTCCCCGTGACCCAGACCGATGATTCGCGCAGTGAATCATTCATGGCGTGAACCATACGGGGCGTGAACCGATTCGTCCAGTGCTAGATTCGCGGCGTGGCTACGCGTCGCGGTTCAGTCGCGTTCTTGTTGGCGCAAGTGGGAGCACTTGCTGCAGAACGGTTCGGCGAGCGTGCGGCGACGATCGGACTCACGCGCGCGCAAACCGGAACGTTGCGAATCCTCGCGCGCGGCGAGCCGATGAGTCAGCAGGCGCTCGCTGAAGCGCTCGATCTGGTGCCGAGCCGATTGGTCGTGATCGTCGACGAGCTAGCGGAGATGGGTGTGGTCGAGCGCCGCGCCGCCGAGAACGATCGCCGCGCGCATGCCCTTCACCTCACGCCGAAGGGCAAGGAGCTGATGGGCAAGCTCTCGCAGGTCGGCCAAGAGCACGACCAGACCTTCACTGCACCGCTCACCGATGCAGAGAAGACCGAGCTCGGCGCGTTGCTCGAAAAGCTCGCGACCGCGCACGGCCTCACGCCGCAGGTCCATCCCGGCTATCGCACGATGGGCCCGCCCGAAAAGAAGAAGCGTTAGCGGAGGAACTCGAGCAGCGCGTGATTGACCTCCGTCGCGTGCGTCCACAGCAGGCCGTGCGGCGCGTTCTTCACGACGTGGACCTTCGCGTCTTTGACGAATTCCGGCATCCGCTTGCCGGCGACTTCGAACGGCACGATCCGATCCGAGTCACCGTGCACGACGAGCGTCGGCACCTTGATCTGCTTCACGTCCGGGCGGAAGTCTTCGAGCCACGCGTCGACGCAGCGGAGCGTGGCGCTGTACGACGCGCCGGCCGCCACGGTCCACGAGTTGCGTAGTGCTTCGGCGCTGATGCCAGTCTTGTCCGCGTTGTAGAAGTCCTTGAACAAGCCCTCGAGGAACGCGAAGCGATCCTTTTCGATGCCGGCCTTGATGCCTTCGAACACCGACGGATCGACGCCCTCGGGGTTGTTGCCATCCTTGCGGAGCGCGGGCGCGATCGACGAGATGAACGCGCACTTCGCGACGCCCTTGCCGCTGTACTTGCCCATGTAGCGCGCGACTTCACCGCCGCCCATCGAGAAGCCGACGATCGCGGCATCCTTCAGGCTGAGCGTGTCGATGATCTTCGAGAGATCGTGCGCGAACGTGTCGTAGTCATAGCCAGCATCCGGCGCCGAGCTGCGGCCGAAACCGCGACGGTCGTACGTGATCACGCGGAAGCCCGATGCGAGCAACATCGCCGACTGCCGTTCCCACGAGCCGCCGTTCAACGGCCAGCCGTGGATCAGGACGACCGGTTTTCCCGAGCCGCGATCTTCGTAGTACAGCTGGATGTCCGCACTGTTCTCTTTGCCAACGGTGATGAATGCCATGCGTGCAGCATGTCACGCACCAAAACGATCGCGGAGCACGCGCTTCAACAATTTGCCGGCGGTGTTCTTCGGGAGTGCGTCGACGAAATGAACGCGTTTCGGAACCTTGAAGGGAGCTAGCGAGCCGCGCGCGTGTTCGATCAAGGCGGTTTCGTCGCACGTCGCGTTCGGTTTCAAGACAACGACGGCCGTGACCGCTTCGATCCACTTCGGATCCGGGAGCGGAATCACCGCGACCTCTTGCACCGCGGGATGCGTGAACAGCGCTTCCTCGATCTCGCGCGATGACACGATCACGCCGCCGGTCTTGATCACGTCCTTCTTGCGGTCGACGATCGTGATGTAGCCCTCGGCATCGATGCGCGCGAGGTCGCCGGAATGAAACCAGCCGCCCTCGAAGGCCTCGGCGGTTTCGTCGGGTTTGTCCCAATAGCCGCTGCACAGCTGGGGCGAGCGATACACGACCTCGCCGACCTCGCCGGCGGCCACGTCGCGGAGGTCATCGTCGACGACGCGCATGTCGACGAACGGAATCGCTCGGCCGGCGGAGGCGGGGCGCGCGTCGTGCTCTTCGGGGCGAAGCACCGTCGCGAGCGGACCGATTTCGGATTGGCCGAAACAATTCCAGAACCCGAGGCGCGGCAACTTCGCGCGGAGCTCCTGCAGGATCGGCGTGGGCATGATCGACGCGCCGTAATAGGCCTTCTGCAACACGAGGTCGGGTGTGATGTGGGGCAGGAGCGAGATCCACACCGTCGGTGCGGCGAAGAACGCCACGATCTGGTGCTGCGTGATTTGCGCGATCACGTGTTTGGGATCCGGCGTCTCGAGCAACCAGTTCGGCGCGCCGAGCATGAGCGATGGCATCAGGAACACGTGCATCTGCGCCGAGTGGTAGAGCGGAAGCGCGTGGAGCTGGCGATCGGTCGCGCGCATGTCGAGCGCCATCGCCGACGAGGCGTAGTGATGAACGAGTGCACGGTGGGTCAACATCGCGCCCTTCGGGGCGGAGGTCGTGCCGGACGTGTAGAGGATCTGTGCGACGGCGGTGTCGTCGATCGTGACATCGAGCGCGGGGACGTCGGTGCCGGCGGCCCACGCGAGGACGTCGTCGCGTAGCGAGTGTTTCGGGATCGCCGTTGCGGTGGCGTCGAGCGCGGGGCGCAACGGCTCGTCGGCAAACGCGATCGCGGCGCGCGATTGCGTCAATAGATACTCGAGCTCCTTGCCGGCGAGCGCGAAGTTGATCGGCACGTGGATGAGGCCGGCCTTCTGGACGCCGAGCCACAAGAGCACGTAGGCATCGCTGTTCTTGCCGAACGCGGCTACGCGATCGCCTTGCACGAGGCCGAGCGACAAGAGCTTCGCGGCCACGCGGGTCGCGGCGTGATCGAGCTCGCGATACGTCCATGTCCGGTCGCCGAACGTCAGGGCCATGGCGTCGGGAACGCGCCGTGCGGACCGGGTGACGATGTCGCCGATCGTGCTTCGCATGCGTGAAGCTTACACGCGGCTCGTGACCCAGCGAACCCAACCGACGAGCAAGGCTAGGCCAGACATCGCGCTCAGCACGACTACGGCTCCGAACGAGCACTGCAACACGACGACACCCGTCGGCGCGTGCGGCTGGACGATCATGTAGACGCAACCGATCGCCATCGCGATGCCGATCCATCGCGCGAAGCCGGCGTCACGTTGCACGTGACCGAGCGCGAACACGAGCATCGCGGCGACGAACGCCAGGGCATCGCCGAGGTCGACATCGTGTCGAGTGAGATTGCGAAGCGCGAGCACGAACGCGAGGTATCCAGCCGCGCGCACGTAACCACCGATCAGGCGCAGCTGGCTTCCGCGCATCGCGAAGCCCAAGGCGGCGAGGGCGCCGCCGATCAAGAGCGTGTATTCCATTTTTGCCACGGCGAGGTCGACGTGAAGCATCCAAGCGAAGGCAACGGCGAACATCAGACTGCCGACGATGGCGAAGAGCGAAGCGAGCGACGGCGCAGCTTTAGCGAACATGGAGTGGGTATCGGCACGCAGTTGGTCCGGTTGCGTGAGTAATTACAGGTGCTTTCGGCCATGCCGCGGTCGAGTTGCCTCGTGCTAGGGTGCGGGCCGCTATGGGTCGCGCCTTCGAGAAACGCAAACACACGATTTTCGCGCGCATGGATCGCGTCGGAAAGCTGTTCACCCGGATCGGCAAAGACATCGCGATCGCCGTGAAAGCCGGCGGTCCCAATCCCGAAGGCAATCACGCGTTGCGCCGGGCGATCGTGAACGCACGCGCCGTCAACATGCCGAAGGACAAGGTCGAAGCCGCGATCAAGAAGGCGAGCGGCGCCGGTGGTGCGGACTACGCCACGGTGATCTACGAAGGCTACGCGCCGCATGGCATCGCGGTGATGGTCGAGACGGCGACGGACAACGTCACGCGGACCGTGGCGAACGTGCGCAACATCTTCAAGAGCAACGGCGGCAACCTCGGTAACTCGGGGCAGGTCGCGTTCATGTTCCAGCACCAAGCGGTGTTCCGGCTCGATCCGGAAGGCATCGATCGCGATTCCTTGGAATTGGATCTGATCGATCACGGCCTGATCGGGCTCGAGGATGGCGAAGGCGAAAAGGGCGAGAAGCTGCTGATCGTGCGCACGGCATTCGCGGACTTCGGTCAGATGAACCAGGCGCTCGAGTCGCGCAAGATCACGCCGGTGTCGACGGCGAACGAGTACGTGCCGCAGAACACGACCGAGCTGCCGGACGAGAAGACCGACGAAGTCTTGAAGATGGTCGCGTCGCTCGAAGAAGACGACGACGTCCAGAACGTCTACACGAACCTCGCTTAGATCGGCGTATCGAGGTCGCGCTCGTATTCCGACGGGCCGGCTGGCACGATGCGCGTGGGATTGACGTTGTCCTGGCTCCAGTAATAGTGCGTCTTGATCTCGTCGAGAAAGCACGTACTGCGCACGCCGGGATGACTCCACATCCGCCGCGTGAACTTCCAGAGGTTCGCGTGATCGCGCAGGCGCTTCACGTTGCACTTGAAGTGGCTGTAGTAGACGAGGTCGAAGCGTAGGCACGTCGTGAACAGCGCGATGTCGGCTTCGGTCAAGATCGAGCCACACGTGAACGGTTGGCGCCCGAGGATGCTGTCCCAATGGGCGAGCGCGTCGAACAGCTCGCGCACCGCGGCGTCGTACGCCTCCTGCGTCTTGGCGAAGCCCGCGCGGTACACGCCGTTGTTGATCGGCTCGTAGATCGCATCGAGCACGCGATCGATCTCGGTCCGGAGATCCGGCGGGTAGAGCGTGTTGACGAACGGCGCGATCGCGAGTGGCGCGAAGTCGACGTCCATCATCCGCATGATCTCGCGCGACTCGTTGTTGACGATGCGATGCGTCTCGCGATCCCATAACACCGGCACGGTGACGCGACCGGTGTAGCGCGAGTCGGCGCGCAGGTAGACATCGCGCATGAACCGCGACGGACCGATCGGATCCGGATCGTCGAGCTTCATCGGCCAGCCGTCTTCGCCCATGTGCGGGTCGACGATCGTCACGCTGATCGCGTGCTCGAGCCCGCGCAGTTGCCGCGTGATCAACGTGCGATGCGCCCACGGACATGCGCGTGCGGCGTACAAGTGATAGCGACCGCTGACGACGGCGGGCACGCGATCGCGGAACGTGGTGGCTTGGCGTTCGAACGCGCCGTTGTCGTTCGGTTTGTACCAACCGGGATGCCATTTGCCGTCGACGAGCTGGCCCATACGCGTAGTATGCACGCATGCAAACGCATGACGAGGTCATCGGGTATGTCGGTTTGATCGCACGTGGCGATCAGATCGAGGTCATCACGCACGGTGTGCGGGAGCGGGACAACTCGCCGGTGCAACGCGACTCGATCTTTCGAATTTCCTCGGTCACGAAGTTGTTCACGGCGGCGACGATGCTGAGGCTCGCCGACGACGGGATCGTCGATCTCGCGGCGCCGGTCGAGCGCTACGTTCCGGAGCTCGCGAATCGCCGGGTGCTGCGCACGGTCGAGAGCGAGCTCGATGACACGGTGCCGATCACGCGTTCGCCGACGGTGAAGGAGCTGCTCACGTTCACCTGGGGCTTCGGCATGGTGATGCGGATGCCGGGCGCTACGCCGATCCAACGCGCGTATCAATCGCTGCCGCTGTGTCAGGGCGAGCCGCCGATGCCGCGCAAGTACGCGCCGCCGGACGAATGGATCCGTGCGTTCGCGACGTTGCCGATGATCCATCAGCCCGGCGCGCAGTGGATGTATCACACGGGTGCCGAAGTCGCGGGCATCGTGATCGCGCGTGCCGCTGGGAAGTCGTTGGGCGAGGTGATGCACGATCGGATCTTCGAGCCGCTCGGGCTGCGTGACACCGGCTTTCGAGTGACGAAGCGCGATCGATTCACGGCGCAATACGATCACGAGAACAAGCTCGTCGATCCGATCGATGGCGAGTGGATGCAGCCGATTCCGTTCGAATCGGGTGGTGGTGGGTTGGTGTCGACCGTCGACGATCTGCTCGCGTTCGGCCGTGCGCTACGCGATGACGCGCGGCTCGCGGAGATCCATCGCGATCAGCTGACGGCCGAGCAGCGCGCGGTGAGCGACTTCGTCGGTCACTTCGAGGCGAACAGTTGGGGCTTGTGCTGCAGCGTCTACGGCGACGGATCGTGGGGATGGGATGGTGGGCTCGGGCAGGTGTTTCGCGTTACCCGATCGGGGACGATTGGTGTGTTGTTGACGAACAAGGGCTTCGGCTCGCCGGTGTATCCGGCCGTCGTCACGGACTTCCTCGCCGGCGTATGATCGCGACATGAAGTCGGGGTTGTTCGTGCTCGCGTTGGGTGGCTGTTCGTTTATCTACGCGGACCGGATGCGAAGCCCGACAAGTGCGATCACGCGGTTGCGGATCCAGTTGTCGACGGCCTTCTCGGTGCGGGTGCGATCGCCGCGACGGCGTATCTCGGCAACGCGGCCGAAGGTGCGGAGAGCTCGGGACCGTTCTTGATCACGGCGGCGTTTGGCGCGGCTGCGATCGCGCTGATCTCGTCGTCGATCTACGGCTTCGTCCTGACCAGCGAGTGCCATGACGCCGGCCTGATGTGATCACGGCTTCCGGAACAGCCGCTTCTGCCAACGCGTGACATGCGGTAGGAGCGATCGCGTGGCGCCGAGCAACGGCTTGGCCCATGGTGCACGTGTGGCGGCGATGGCCGCGAGCGGTACTTCGAGGGAAATCTCCTGCCAGCCGGCAAACCACGCGCGGAGCTCGCGCGTCGACGACGACCAGGGAAAGCCCGGCTCGCGATCGAAGTCGCCGAGCCACCGCCGCGAGTGATATTCGCGGAACCACGGGCGTGGCGTCGCGATGAACACGTAGCCACCGGGCCTGACGACGCGTTGCAGATCCGCGATCACCTTCGCGCGGCCGTCGTGATCGGTGATGAACTCGAGGACCGAGACCGACGTGACAAGATCGAACGAGTTGCGCACGAACGGCAGAGGCTCGCCGGGGATCGTGGGCTGGAACGAGAGCGTTGGCTTGTCGCCGTGATAGCTGGTGGCGCGCACGCGAGCCGCAGCGATCGCACGTGGGTTCGCATCCACACCGATCACGTGCTCGGCTTTGAATTGCTTCGCGAGTGCGATCGCGAGCGTGGTCCCGCCGGTGCCGCATCCGAAATCGAGGATGTTGGCGGCGTGACCGACGGGCGCGAGCAAGGGCACGAGGCTGCGTTGGTGAACGGCGACACGTCCGACCTCGCGCGCGACGAACGCATCGCTCGCCGTGCCGTGATCGCTGGCAAAGCCACGGCCGTCGGGTTGGTCATGGACGTCGCGCGAGGCAGCGTGATCGGCGATCAGCGCTCTGAATTGGCTCAGATACGGCTCGTCCATGAGGTCGTAACGACGAGAAGGGCGAATCTTCCCGAGAAAGTTCGCTCATTGATTTCGAGATGTTGACGATCAGCCGACGATGATCGCGGCGCTCGAATACGCGCGTTCGACCTCGTGCGCGCGGCGATCGAGGATCGCGCGCTGGTTGAGGTAGCCCTTGTCCGTGATTTCGCCGGCATCGATCGACGCGGCCTCGGTCAGGATCACCGCGCGTGCAATGCGTTGCGACGAGCTCGTCGCCGTCTGGCGAGCGAGCGCCGCTGGCAACTTCGAAGCGTCCGCACCCGGCGCGAGGAAGATCAACGCGGCGAGCTCGTGGCGATCGTGGCCGCAGATCACGGCATCCGCGACGAGCGGCGAGCACGCGGCGATCAGCGCGAGCCGGACTTCACCGACGTGCACCCACGTCCCCGAGGCGAGCTTGAAGTTCTCGGACGTGCGGCCTTCGAACACCACGCCGTCGTTCGGAGCGTCGGTGGCCATCCGACCGGCATCGCCCATCGGATAGAAGCCGAGCTCGTCGAGCGGTAGCGGCTCGATCGATCGGTCGGCGCGCAAGTAGCCCGGTGACACGTTCGGACCTTTGACGCGCATCTCGAGCTTGTCGCCGACGGGCGCGAACGCGAGCTCGGTCCCGGGAATTGGCACGCCGATCACACCGGCGCGATCGATCGAGTAGCAAACCTGGGTGACGAGCGGACTCGTTTCGGTGGAGCCCCAGGCCGAGGTCATCGCGATCGGCTTTCCCGCCGCGACCTTTGCCAGTCGCGCCCAGGTTGCCGGCGACAGCGCCGCGGCGGCATAGAACATGACCTCGAGCTGGCTGAAGAACGTCTCGCGCAACGCCGCGTCTTGTTCGAGATGACCGACGAGCATGTCGAAGCCGCGCGGGACGTTGAAGTAGATCGTCGACGGAATCTCGCGCAGGTTGCGGAGCGTTTCGTCGAACGCGCCCGGCGCTGGCTTACCGTTGTCGATGTACAGCGTGCCGCCGTGGGTGAGGATCAGGTTGCCGTTGTGATTCGCTCCGAACGTGTGGCTCCACGGCAACCAATCCACGATCACCGGCGGCTGCTTCGCGAGGAACGGCCATCCGGCGGCGAGCGCGGCTTGATTCGCACACAGCATGCGCTGCGTGTTGATCACCGCTTTCGGCACGCCGGTCGATCCGGACGTGAACAGTAGCTTCGCGATCGTATCGCCGGTGACGCGCGCGAACGCATCGTCGATCGTCGACGGGACGGTGTGCGCGAGCCGCGCGACATCGCCGCCATCGAGAGCCTCGGTGCCGAGCGCGGCGAGCGCCGGACCGAATGCCTCGCGATCGGACACGAACACCGCACCCGGCTGGACGATCTGCGCGAGCAACTTCAGCTTCGCGTGATCCGCCGACATCAACGAGTACGCCGGAGAGATCGGTGCGATCGGAATGCCGGCGTGCATCGCCGCGAGCATGAGCAGGCCATGATCGATCGAGTTGCCCGAGAGCACCATCAACGGCTTGTCCGCCGACAACCCGCGATCGAGCAGCGCTTGCCCGAGCCCGCGCGTGGCGGCGAGCGCTTCGCGATACGTGACCTTTCGCCAGCCGTCACCCGCACGTTCGGCGAACAACACACGCTCGGGAGCGTGATGGGCCCAGTGGACGAGCGCGTCGCCGAGGCAGCGCGCGTACGGTGGTGAGTCTGCCGTCGAGCGTAGGATGAAACCGCCGCCGGGGCGCGTCACGCGTTCGATCGCCGGAGCTTGGAACCGCACCATCGCGGGCAGTGTACGGCTAAGCTTCGGAGGTGCCGACCGCCGCCGAACAGTTTCGCCACGCGCGCCAGGTGTTGATCGATCACCGCGAGGACCTCGCCGCCGCTCGCGCGGTATTTACGTGGCCACAGCTCGAGCAGTTCAACTGGGTCAACGACTGGTTCGATCCGTTCGCGCGCGGCAATCACCAAGCAGCCCTGAAGGTCGTGCGCGAGAGTGGCGTCGAGACCACCACGTTCGCGGAGATGGCCGAGCGCTCGACGCGCGTCGCCCGGTGGTTGCGCGATGCAGGTGCCCAGCGCGGCGATCGCGTGCTCGTGATGCTCACGAACGTGACGCCGCTGTGGGAGACCATGCTCGCCGCGATTCGCCTCGGCCTCGTGGTGATCCCGGCGACGCCACAGCTCACGCCTCGCGACCTCGACGATCGGATCGCGCGCGGCAACGTGAAGCACATCATCACCGACGGCGAGGGTTCGGCGAAGCTGACCGATCCGGCGCGCGTCCAGATCAAGTTGTCGACGGAAGCGCGCCCGGGCTGGACCGCTTTCGACGACGCGCGCAATGCACCGGCCGAGCTCGCACCCGTAGCCACGCGCGCGGACGATCCGCTGCTCCTGTACTTCACGTCGGGCACGACCGCGAAGCCAAAGCTCGTGCTGCACACGCACGCGAGCTATCCGATCGGACATCTCTCCACGATGTATTGGATCGGCCTCCGCGAAGGCGACGTGCATCAAAACATCAGCTCGCCCGGGTGGGCGAAACACGCGTGGTCGAGCTTCTTCGCGCCGTGGAATGCGGGCGCCACGATCCTCGTCCACGATCAGGCGCGGTTCTCGGCGGCGCGCACGCTCGGCGTGTTGCGCGAACAAGGCGTGAACACGCTGTGCGCACCACCGACGGTATGGCGCATGCTCATCCTCGAATCGCTGGGCGCCAAGCCGGAGGCGTTGCGCGAGCTCGTCTCGGCGGGCGAGCCGCTCAATCCCGAAGTGATCGACGCGGTCGCGAAGGCGTGGGGCATCACCGTGCGCGACGGCTACGGTCAGACCGAGACGACCGCGCAGGTCGGCAACTCGCCGGGCCAGCCGGTGAAGCCGGGCTCGATGGGACGACCTCTTCCGGGCTACGACATCGCGTTGCTCGACGGGTCGGGCAAGCAGGCAACCGAAGGCGAAGTCTCGATCAAGCTTCGCCCGCTCGCGCTCATGCAAGGCTATCTCGACGATGACGAGCGTACCGCGCAGGTGATGGCCGACGGCTACTACCGCACGGGCGACGAAGCCTCGATCGATGCCGACGGCTACATCCACTTCGTCGGACGCGGCGATGACGTGTTCAAGAGCAGCGACTATCGGATCAGCCCGTTCGAGCTCGAGAGCGTGCTCGTCGAGCATGCCGCGATCGCGGAAGCCGCCGTCGTGCCATCGCCGGATCCGGTCCGGCTTGCGGTGCCGAAAGCCTTCGTCGTGGTGGTCGCCGGGCACGAGCCGAGTGCCGAGCTCGCACGCAGCATCTTCGAGCATTGCAACGCGCGCCTGCCGCCGTACAACCGCGTGCGCCGGCTCGAATTCTCGACGCTGCCGAAGACGATCAGCGGCAAGATCCGGCGCGTCGAGCTGCGCGCGACCGAAAAGGCACGCCGCGAGGCTGGCGATCGCGTCGCGCACGAGTTCTGGCTCGAAGACTTCAAATAATTCGTGCCGCCGGTAGAGGTCGCGCCGCCCGACGTGGGTGATGCGTTGGATCTGGTTGCTGCTCGCAGGCTGTGATCCGGTCTTCTTGGTGCATGCGGATGTTCACGATCGCGCCGGCACACCCGTCGAGCACGCGCGCGTGTCGTTCGTGTGCCCCGAGCGTCACCTCCATCGCGACCTGTGGACCGATGCGCGCGGACGTGCCGAGCTCGGCAAGATCGGCGTGTTCGGGGACGAGTGCAAGATCGTCGTTCGCCGCGGAGACGAGCCGGCCGTGGAGTACGGCGTGATGGAACACTGCATCGACAAACGTCTGTTCGGGGGCTGTGCGACCGCGGAGCTTCACGCGGTGCTCGACGATCAGCGATAGGGCCGCGCGGCGCGTCTCTTCGCGACGACCATCACGCCGGCACGACGGAACGAGCCGGGACCACGCGGCATCACCTCGATGTCGTAGCGTTCGCACAGCTCGGCGACGACATGCGGCGAGTCGTGCAGTGCGAGCAGGTGCGTGAGGCTGCCGATCGATCGCGCCGTCACCACGTTCATGTGGTCGCCGATGCGCGCAGCAAACTCGTCGACATCGAACGCTTGGAACACCGGGATGTCGCACACGCTCGGATAGATCAGCGCGTTGTCCGTGAATTGGTCCTTGTTCCAGCGTCCCGTCTCGATCATTTCGTCGACGGCGGGCAGGAGTCGGCCCGCGGCCTTCATCGAGTACTTGATCCACGTCGCGATCATCGCGGCCTTGTTGCTCGCGGTCGCGATCAGCGTCTGACCGGCGACGCGGCACGCTTCGGCGATCACGTGCATCGGCTGCGGTGAGAACGAGATCGCGCCATCCATGCACAACACGAGATCGAACGATCGCGTGCCAAACCGCGAGAGATCGGCCGCATCGCCAAGGGCGAACTCGATCGGTATGCCGGCTGCACGTTCGCGAGCGCGCGCGATCATCTCGGGCGACACGTCGAAGTGGGTCACCGCGAAGCCACGGCGAGCGAGCGGGATCGAGAACGCACCGGTGCCCGCGCCGATGTCCAAGATCGTGTGCACGTCCTCGAGATGACGCTCGATCTCGCGGCGGCGCAGCTCGCGATTGATCGTCTCGTCCGAGAGAGCGGTCTCCTCGTCGGGTGCGATCGCATCCCAGAACTCGCGACTCATGCCAACGAGCTTACTGCTTCAGCGCGGCCAGTGCGGCGGGCGTATCGACATCGACGAGGATCGCTTCGTCGTCGAGCGCGACCATACGGACATCGGCGAGGTTACGCTCGAGCAACGACCGCGCACCGACATCGCCGGTCAACGCATCGATCGCCGCGAAGTGCGCACGCCCCCACACCACGGGATTGCCGCGCTTGCGTTCGAACGTGGGCACGACGATCGCGCGATCGTCGGCCGCGGCGGAGAACGCGTCGATCAACGCATCGAGGTGCGCGCTCGTGATCTTCGGCATATCGCCGAGCAGGATCATCGCGCCGCGCGCATCTTCGACGGCACGAACGCCGGCGCGCAGCGAGCTCGCCATTCCCGTGGCGAACTGATCGTTGTGCGCGAACGTCACGTCGAGACCGGCTAACGCGGAGCGAACGTCGTCGGCCATGTTGCCCGTCACGACGACGACGCGCGCCGCACGCGACCCGAGCGCGGCACGTGCGGCATGACGGATCAGAGGCTCGCCATCGAGCTCGACGAGCAACTTGTTCGCGCCCATTCGCGAGCTGTTGCCCGCGGCGAGGATCACGGCAGCGATCGTGCGCGGATCGCCGGCGTGCTGGACGATCGGGAACGGACGCGGCCCCTCGACGATCAGACCACCGACGCCGAGCTCGCCGACACCGGCGGCCGTGATCGGTAGATTCGCGCACTCGCGCTCGAGCACCCAATCGAACCCGGAGCGCTCGAGCGATCGCGCACAGCCGGGCAGGCCGATCACCGTCGACGCCCCGAGCGATCCGAGCAGCAAGAGGTTGCCGGGATCGACCGGCATGCCGAACCGGACGATCGCGCCACCGGCACGCTCGAGCGCGGCGGGGATGACATCTCGGCGATCGACGATCGCGGACGCACCCATCGCGAGGATCGGATCGAGCCCGGCCGCGGCCATCTCGCGAAATGCGGCGGTGACTTGCTCGACATCGTGCGCGATCCGGACCTCACGCGCGAGCGAGCTCCCGATCCGCTCGAGCCGCGTGTGCTGGGTTTGCGACGTGCGATCGAGGACGGATTCGTGCGTCGCCGTGTGGCGCGTGAGGATGAGGCCAGCGCGCTTCATCTCGAACGGCGCGATCGCGAATGCCGCCGTGATATCGCACGCAGCGGCGATCTTCGACTCCGCGACCGCGAACGGGATGATCTTGACGGTCGCGACGATGTCGCCCGCACGCACCGGCGAATCCGCGGGAACGGTGGCGACCGTGATCGCTTCGTCGATCACGTTGAGCTGGCTGATCGCCGCGCGATCGACGACGAATACGCCACCTGCCGCCGCGCGCAAGTTCGCACGGCCGGTCGAGGCATCGTCGACGGCGAGATGGTCGCCGGCGATCGCGTGTGCGATCCGCGCGGCCGCGACATCTTCGGCGAGCTCGCCCGACTCGATCGAGGCGATCACGATTTCCGAAATCCCGGCGGCGGCGAGCGCGGCGAGATCATCGGCCGTCAACACGCGACCCTTCTTGATCACGCGTTCGCCCGCGCGCAACGTGTGGACGTTGATCGCGCCGAGCTCTGGTGCGCGCGAACCGAACTTCACGGGCGGCCTCCGCGCAACGTGGCCACGATCTCCGCGAAGATCGAGACGGCAATCTCCGCCGGCGAACGCGCGTGGATCGGCAAGCCGACCGGACCGTGCAAGCGCTCGAGCCGATCGCAACCCGCCGCCGCGAGCCGTTCGAGGCGCGATGCGTGTGTCTTCTTCGATCCCAGACAACCGATGTAGAACGCTTCGCTCGCGAGCGCCGCGACGAGGCCCGGATCGTCGAGCTTCGGATCGTGCGTGAGCGTGACGATCGCGGTGCGCGTATCGGGCTTCAGGCTCTCGATCGCGGTATCCGGCCACGCGAGGACGAGCTCGCGCCCGGGAAACCGCTCCGGCGTTGCCCACGACTTGCGCGGATCGATCAGCGTGACCGCGAAGCCTCCGATCGCGGCGATCTGCGAGAGCGGCTCGGCGACATGCACCGCACCGACGACGAAGAGCCGCAGCGGCGGATTGTGCGGCTCGTACAACACGCCATCGACGACGCTCGCCGTATCCAAGCGCAACGCTTCATCGGCGGGCGCGCGCTCGCCACGCGAGAGCAAGACTTGCGCGCCATCCGGCAGGTTTGTCGCGAGCACGACCGGCCGCTTGGCGGCGCGCGCTGCCATTAGTTGTTCGAGCAACGCGAGGTTCACCGAAGATCCTCGATCAGGATCTCGACCTTGCCGCCGCACGCGAGGCCGACTTCCCACGCCTGCTCGTCGGACACGCCGTAATCGATCACCCGAGCGGGCTCGCCGCGCATCACTTCTAACGCTTCGGTGATCACCGCCGCTTCGATGCAACCACCCGAAACCGAACCGACAAACTCACCTTTGTCGTTCACCGCGAGCTTGCTGCCGGCCGGGCGAGGCGAGCTCCCCCAGGTGCGCACGACGGTGGCGAGCGCGACACCATGACCCGCGCGCTTCCAGGTCAACGCCTGTTCGAGCACCGCATCGAGGTCGTGCATACAGAACATATAGCGTGGTTCGCGTCATCGCGGTGTGTTGTCGCGGGGCGTCAAAAGAACGCGCAACGGATGCATGCCGGCGTGCCGCAGGCGCGAAAGCTGCGCGGTCTGCTCGAAAAATCGCCCGGCGATCGCCCGATTCGATCGTGGATCGCGCACGCGGGTTCGAGGGTCCGACGCTACGGTCGTTTTCAGATGCAGAAGCGCGAGCTCTTCGATCTCGCCGGGCGGTTGTCACGCGAGGGCAAGTCCTACGTGATGGCAACGGTGGTCCGGCGCGATGGATTGTCATCGGCCCATCAGGGCGACATGGCAATCGTCGACGCGGACGGCGCATTTCACGGGTGGATCGGTGGCGGGTGCACGCGTCCGACGGTCGAGCGCGAAGCCGCGAACGCACTCGCGGCGAAACAGCCGCGCCTCATCTTGCTGTCACCCGAGCCGGAGCGCGATGCCCGGCCCGGCGTGCTCGCATTACCGATGACGTGCCACAGCGGAGGGACGGTGGAGATCTATCTCGATCCGGTTATCGCGGCACCGCGCCTCGCCCTGTTCGGGCGGTCGCCGATCATCTCGTCGCTCGCGAATATCGCGAGTGCGATTGGCTATCACGTCGATGTCGCGGACGTCGACGCGCACGAGGATGAAGTGCCGAGTGCCGATCGCGTGTTCACGTCACTCGACTCGGATCAGCTGGCCGGCGCGCAGTTCATCGTCGTCGGCACGATGGGCGACTTCGACGAGGACGCCGTGATCCGCGCGCTCGCGCTGAAGCCGCAATACATCGGCGTGATCGCGAGCCGGCGCCGGTATGCGCTGCTGCGCGATGCCGTGGTCGCCCGCGGGATCGATGCGAGCGCGCTCAACCAGATCGCGAATCCGGCCGGCCTCGATCTCGGGGCGAAGGATGCCGGCGAAGTCGCCGTGTCGATCCTCGCGCAGATCGTGGCGCGCCGGAATCAGGCGCAGCATACCAAGCTGACCGTGGTCGAGGACACGCCGGCGGTCGCGGCCGTCGCGATCGATCCCGTATGCAAGATGACGGTGACGATCGCGGGCGCGAAGCACGTCGGTCAGTGGAACGGCCAGAATTGGTACTTCTGCTGTAACGGCTGCAAGACGAAGTTCCTGGCGGATCCGGCGAAGTATCAAGCGGCGAGTGGGGCTGCGGGATGAGCTCCGTGCGTGCGATCGGAAGCGCGGTGCCCGCACTCGCGGTGGCGCTGTTGCCGAAGTGCCCCGCGTGCTTGGGTGCGTATCTCGCGGTCGCGTCGAGCGTGGGCATCAACCACATCAACCCAGGCGTGTTGATGGCGGTCGTCATCGGCACGATGGCTCTCGCGCTGTTCCTGCTCGGCCGCGCGGCGAAACGCCGGCATCGGTGGATCGCGTTCGGCGTCGCGTGCGCCGGCGCGGCGATCGTGCTCGGTGCGCGGTTCGTCGACGGTGGCAAGGTCCCGATGATCGCCGGCGTCCTCACGCTCTATGCGGGTGCGTTCCGGATCTACTTCAAGCGGAAGTACGCGCTTCCCGGGAAGGCGCACGCATGTCACTCGATGTGACGAGCGCGGCAACCGTGCGCAAGGGCCTCGCGCAGCACGGCTACATCGTCGACGATGCACTCGCGACGAGCGTGTACCTCGCGTTGCGCATGCAACGGCCGCTGTTCGTCGAAGGCGCGCCCGGCGTCGGCAAGACGTTGCTCGCGCGCGTGTTGGCGGCCGCGCTCGATACCGAGCTCGTGCGGTTGCAGTGTCACGAGGGCTTGGATCTCTCGCAGGCCGCATACGAGTGGAACTACCCGCGCCAATTGCTCGAGTTGCAAGGGCGTGACGTCGACGTCAAAGAGCTGTACCGCGCGGATAACTTGATCGCGCGCCCGTTGTTGTCGGCGATCGATCCGAAACGGGCGAAGCCGCCGGTGTTGTTGATCGACGAGCTCGACCGCGCCGACGAAGAATTCGAGAGCTTCCTGCTCGAGCTGCTCGCGGAGTTCCAGATCACGATCCCGGAGCTCGGGACGATCAGCGCGGCGCATCGGCCCGTGGTCGTCTTGACGAGCAATCGCACGCGCGACGTGCACGACGCGTTGAAGCGCCGCTGCCTGTATCACTGGATCGACTATCCGTCGTTCGAGACCGAGCTCGCGATCGTCGAGTCGCGCGTGCCCGAATTGGACAAGCAACTCGCGGCTCAGGTCGTGCGGTTCGCCCAGCGGGTGCGGCGCGAGGATCTCGCGAAGCTGCCAGGCGTCGCCGAAACCGTGGATTGGGCCGAAGCGCTCGCACTGCTAGGGATCGGAACGCTCGCGGCGGAGCCCGTGCGATCGACGCTCGGCCTGTTGCTCAAGTATCACGATGATCTCGAGCGCATCGGTCGGGTGGCCGACGCGCTCGTGCAGGAGACGGCATGAACCCGGCGACCGACGTGATCTCGTTCGGTCGTGCGTTGCGCGATGCGGGCGTTGCCGTCGGCATTCATCAGCTCGAGGCGTTCGCGCGTGCGTTGCCACTGATCGATGCGAGTGATCGCCGCGCGCTGTTTTGTGCCGCACGCGCGACCCTGATCACGCGCCACGAAGATCTGACGGTGTTCGGCGAAGAATTCGCGAAGTTCTTCGACGGTGAGGTCGAGCGCGCGCAGAAGATGCCGATGGCGCCGCGCCACGATCGGATGTTCGTGAAGACCGCACTCGGCGCGTACATGGCCGAGAAGGCGCGAGCGAGCGATCCGGAAGTCGAGATGCCGGAAAACGCGCGCGCCGCGAGCTCGTTGGAGCAGCTGCAGACGAAGGATTTCGCGATCTGCTCGGCCGACGAGCGGCAGGCAATCGCGCGGATGCTCGAACAACTCGATCTGCAAGTCGCGCAGCGCCGCAGCCTCCGGCGCGTCCCCTCGAAGCGCGGACGCGAGCTCGATCTTGCCGCTGCCGTGCGATCGTCGGCGCGCCACGCCGGCAAGCTGTTCGCGCTGCCACGCCGCCAGCACAAGTGGAAGCCGCGCCCGATCGTGGTGCTCGCCGACATCAGCGGATCGATGGAGCTGTACACGCGGATCGTGTTGCAGTTCCTCCATGCGCTGTCGTCGCAGCACCCGACCGAGGTGTTCGTGTTCGGCACCCGGCTCACGCGGATCACGCCGCAGCTCGCGCTGACGGATCTCGATCGCGCGCTCGACCGTGCGGCCGCAGAGATCCACGATTACGCCGGCGGTACCCGGATCGGTGAGTGCTTGCACGCGTTCGAGCGTGCGCATGCTCGCCGGGTCGTCCGCCGTGGCGCGATCGTCCTCGTCATCAGCGACGGACTCGAGACCGGCGATGCCAAGCAGCTCGCCCGCGAGGTCCGCCGCCTCCACGATCGCGCCTACCGTTTGATCTGGCTCAATCCGCTTCTTGGAGCGGCTCGCTATCGGCCGGTGGCCGAAGGCATGGCCGCGGCACTGCCGTATGTCGACGACTTTCTACCCGTTCGCGATCTACGCTCCCTGGAGTCCTTGGCCCGTCATCTCGCGGCGATTCCGCGCCGCAAGGGAGCAGTCCGATGAAACTCGCAGGTGAATACGTTTTCGATGCTGGCGTTCAAGATGTGTGGGACGCGTTGTTCGATCCCCAAGTGCTCGCGGCCGTCATGCCTGGGTGCGAAAAGCTCGAGCTCGACGATAAGGGCTCGTTCATCGGCGAGCTGAAGGTCAAGGTCGGCCCGATCCAGGGCAAGTTCAGCGGCAAGGTTGACCTGTCCGATAAGGTCGAGCCGAAGTCGTACAAGATGGTCGTCGACGGGCGCGGCGCGCAAGGCTTCGTCAAGGCGACCGCATCGATCGAGCTGTTCCCGGAAGGCGACAAGACACGGATCAAGTACGACTCCGACGCGCAAGTCGGCGGCAAGATCGCGAGCGTCGGGCAACGGCTCGTCGAAACCTCGGCGAAGGCGATCGTGAAGGAGTCGCTCGAGGGTCTCTCGGAAAACATCAAGATCCGCACGGCGGCGTATGCGGCGCACAAGGCCGACGAAGCCGCGCCGGCACCTGCACCGGCTCCAGTCGCTGCGCCGGCGCCCGTCGAATCGAAGCCCGTGTTGAAGGCGGTCGAAACCGCAGCGACGCTCGAGGTCCAGCCCGTCCCGTCGAACAAGAACGGTGCGGCGATCGCAGCACTCGCCGCGTTCGATAGCTCGGCGCTCGAAGCGAAGGTCGCCACGCTCGAATCACGTCTCGCGTCGACGGAGACCAAGCTCGCCGCACTCGAGAAGAAGGTCAACGCACCGGTCATTCAATACAAGCAAGCGGACGCCGGCAAGATGGCCGGTGCCGTCGCCAAGGAAGTCGCGAAGACGACCGCGCCGATCATCGGCATCGTCGTGGTCGCGCTCGCACTGATCATCTATTTCGTCTGGTTCAGACACTGACAAAGGAGCGCTCATGATCCCGGGGTCGTTCGACTACCACCAACCTAAAACCGTCGACGAAGCGATCGCCCTACTAGCCGAGCTCGGAGAATCCGCGAAGATTCTCGCCGGCGGGCAAAGCCTGATCCCCGCGATGCGATTTCGTCTCGCATCCCCGGAGATCCTGGTCGACATCAATCGCATCGACGGCCTCAGCTATGTCGAGGAGCGCGGTGGCTACCTCGCTATCGGCGCGATGACGCGAGAGCACGTGCTCGAGGACATGCCGGGGATCCCCCAGATGTACCCGCTCCTCGCCGACACCGCGAAGGTGATCGCGGATCCGGTCGTGCGCAATCGCGCCACGGTCGGCGGCAACCTCGCGCACGCCGACCCGGCGAACGACCACCCGGCAACGATGCTCGCGTACAACGCGCAGGTTGTCGCAAAAGGACCGAAGGGCGAACGGATCATCCCGATCGACGATTTCTTCGTCGGGCTGTTCGAGAGCGCGCTCCAGCACGGCGAGATCCTGACCGAGATCCGGATCCCGAAACCGGGACCGGGCTCGACCGGCGCGTACACGAAGATCGAGCGCAAGGTCGGTGACTACGCGGTCGGCGCCGTGGCCGTGCAAGCGACCATCACCGCCGGCAAGATCACGGCGATCCGGATCGGCCTCACGAACGTGTCGCCGGTGCCGATGCGGGCGAAGGCCGCCGAACAACTGCTGCTGAACACGACCGGCGACGACGCCACGCTCGAAGCCGCAGGCCAAGCCGCCGCCGCCGAATGCGAGCCGGCCGCCGATCTGCGTGGCCAAGAAGACTACAAGCGCGATCTCGTGCGGGTGCTCGTCAAGCGCACCGTCCGCCGCGCCCTCGAACGCTCGAAGAAAGGAACCCCGTGAGCACTCATAAGGTCACGATCACGATCAACGGCGAGAAGCAGACGCGGGACGATGTCGACGCGCGGACGCTGCTCGTTCACTTCATCCGCGAATCGCTCGGGCTCACGGGAACGCACATCGGTTGCGACACCACGAGCTGCGGTGCATGCACGGTTCACCTCGACGGTCACAGCGTGAAGAGCTGCACGATCTTCGCCGTGCAAGCAGATGGCTCGACGGTCAAGACGATCGAAGGCATGGCGACCGGCGGCAAGCTGCACGTGTTGCAGGAAGGCTTCTGGGAGAAGCACGGCCTGCAATGCGGCTACTGCACGCCCGGCATGATCATGACGGCGAGCGCGTTCCTCGAGAAGAATCCGAATCCGACGGAAGAAGAGATCCGTCACGGCATCTCCGGAAACCTGTGCCGGTGCACCGGCTACAACAAGATCGTCCAAGCGATCCAATACGCGGCGGAGAAGCTGAACCCGAAGTCTGAAGTTGCGGCGAAGAAGGGGGCCTGAGTCATGGCCAACAAAGACGACTACGATTTCTCGACGGAACGGCACCTGCCGGACCGGATCGAGCCGCACTCGCCAACGCCGGCCGGATCGTCGGCAACGGTCGAGACCACGTACGAAGAGAAGATCACCACGCCCGCGAAGGTGTGCGGCATGGGCCACCGGATGAAGCGCAAAGAAGATCCGCGCTTCATCCAAGGCAAGGGTCGCTACGTCGATGACGTGAAGCTTCCAGGCATGCTGCACATGGACATCGTGCGCAGCCCGTACGCACACGCGAAGATCCTGAAGATCGATGCCAGTGAAGCGCTCGCGACGCCCGGCGTGATCGCGGTGATCACCGGCGAGGATCTGAAGAAGGCGGGCAACCTGCACTGGATGCCGACGCTGATGTCGGACACCCAGATGGTGCTGCCGATCGAGAAGGTCGTGTACTACGCGCAGGAAGTCTGCGTCGTGATCGCGACCGACCGCTACATCGCGGCCGATGCGATCGAGAAGGTCGTCGTCGATTACGAACCGCTCGAGCCGGTGATCGATCCGTTCAAGGCGCTCGAGGACAAGGTCATCGTTCGCGATGACAAAGAGAAGAAGACGAACCACGTCTGGCACTGGGAAGCGGGCAATCGCCAGGCGACCGATGACGTGTTCAAGGACGCGGCGCACGTGGTCTCGCAACGGATGCACATTCCGCGAATTCACGTCGCGTCGATCGAGACCTGCGGCATGGTCGCGAACTGGGATCCGGTTCGCGAGCACATGCAGCTCTACATGACGAGCCAGGCACCGCACGCACACCGCACGGTGTTCGCGCTCGTGTCGGGTCTGCCGGAGCACAAGATCCAAGTCATCTCGCCGGACATCGGTGGTGGCTTCGGCGGCAAGGTGCCGGTGTATCCGGGCTACGTGTGCTGTGCGGTCGCTAGCTTGGTGCTCGGTAAGCCGGTGAAGTGGATCGAAGATCGCAGCGAGAACCTCCAATCGAGCTTCGCGCGCGACTATCACATCGAAGCGGAGCTCGCGGCCGACAAGGACGGCAAGCTGACCGGCCTCCGCGTGAAGACGCTGTCGGACTGCGGTGCGGCCGATGGCGCGGCGAACCCGTCGAAGTTTCCGGCGGGCCTGTACTCGATCTGCTCGGGGTCGTACGACTTCAAGGCGGCGCACGTCACCGTCGACGGTGTGTACACGACGAAGCCGGTCGGTGGCGTCGCGTATCGCTGCTCGTTCCGCGTGACCGAAGCCGTGCAGATGATCGAGCGCATGACCGACATCATGGCGCACGAGCTGAAGCGCGATCCGGCGGAGTTCCGGTTCCACAACTTCATCAAGCCGACCCAGTTCCCGTACAAATCTCCGACGGGCTGGGAGTACGACAGCGGTAACTATCAGGCCGCGTTGCGCGAGGCGATGAACATCCTCGGCTACGAAGACCTGCGCAAGGAGCAGGCGGAGAAGCGCGCGCGTGGCGAGCTGATGGGCATCGGCATCTCGAGCTTCACCGAAGTCGTCGGCGCGGGACCGTCGCGCGATTACGACATCCTCGGGATCAAGATGTTCGACTCGGCCGAGATCCGGATCCATCCGACCGGCAAGGCGATCGCGCGGTTCGGCACGAAGTCGCAAGGGCAAGGGCACGAGACCACCTACGCGCAGATCGTCGCGCAGGAGCTCGGGCTGCCGGCCGCCGATATCCAGGTCGAAGAGGGCGATACCGATACCGCGCCGTACGGCCTCGGCACGTATGCGAGCCGCTCGACACCGACCGCCGGTGCAGCGGCTGCGTTGGCCGCGCGGAAGATCCGGGCGAAGGCGAAGAAGATCGCGGCGTATCTCCTCGAGACCGGTGAAGACGACCTCGAGTGGAATGTCGATCGCTGGCAGGTCAAGGGCGCGCCCGACAAGGCGAAGACGATCCAAGAGATCGCATTCGCCGCGTACACGAATCACCCGCCGGGCATGGAAGCCGGCCTCGAAGCGACCGACTACTACGATCCGCCGAACCTGACGTTCCCGTTCGGTAGCTACATCGCCGTGGTCGATATCGATAAGGGCACGGGCGAGATCAAGGTGCGGCGGTTCGTTGCCGTCGACGATTGCGGCAACATCATCAATCCGATGATCGTCGAGGGCCAGATCGAAGGCGGCCTGACGATGGGCCTCGCGCCGGCGATGTACGAAGAGATCATCTACGACGAGAACGGCCAGAACCTGACCGGCACGTTCGCGGATTACCTCGTGCCGACGGCCGTCGAATCGGTGAAGTGGGAGCTCGGCAAGACGATCACGCCGTCGCCGCACCACCCGATCGGTGCGAAGGGCGTCGGTGAATCTCCGACGGTCGGCGCGCCACCGGCCATCGCGAACGCGATCGTCGATGCGCTGTGGCACCTCGGCGTCCGGCATATCGACATCCCGATCACGCCGCAGAAGGTGTGGCGGCTGTTGCGCGAGGCCGGCGTCACCGACTAGCCTCGGTGGATGGCAGGGGTGCTCGTCGTCGACGATAACGTGGAGAACCGCGCGCTCGCGGCGGCCACGCTCGGCGACGAGGGCATCACGGTCGAAGTCGCGGCGACGGGCGAAGAAGCGCTCGAGACGTTCGCGCGAATGCAGCCCGAGTGCATCCTGCTCGATATCGGGTTGCCCGGGATGGATGGCGTCACGGTGTGCGAGCGGATTCGGGCGCGGCCCGATGGCGAGCGCGTGGCGATCCTGTTCATCACGGGGCGGCGCGATGTCGAGTCGTTCGATCGCGCGTTGCGAGCGGGCGGCGATGATTTTCTAACGAAGCCATTTCGCCCGCAGGAGCTGCTCGTCCGGATCCAGACCGCCCGGCGGTTGCGCGAGATGGCGACCGAGCGCGATGCCACGGCACTCGAGCTGAAGCGCCAGCGCGACGAGCTCCAACGCTTGCAGTTGCAGAAGGAGCAGCTGACCGAGTTCCTCGTCCACGATCTGAAGAATCCGGTGAACTCGATCGAGCTGCTCGCGCGGCGAGCGATGCGCGCGGAACCGGAGACGGGCAAGAAGATCCGGGAAGAGACGCGCGGCCTGATGAGAATGATCACGAACCTGCTCGATATGAACAAGGCGCAGGAAGGGCTGCTCGTGCCGGCGCGGCGCAAGACGGATCTCGCGGAGCTCGTGCGCGACGCGATCGGCGAGCTCGAAGAACGCGCGAAGCTAGCGCGCGTGGTGATCACGCCGGATGTCCAGGTGGCGTCGGCCGAGATCGATCGCGAATTGATCGGCCGCGTGCTCGCGAACCTCGTCGAGAATGCGGTCCGGCATTCGCCCGAGCACTCCACGATCACCGTGCGCGTGAAGGCGCCGTTGACGTTCGAAGTCGCGGATGTCGGACCCGGCGTTCCGATCGAACAGCGCGAGACGATCTTCGATCGGTTCGTGACCGGTGGCACGCGTGCGAATCACGGCCTCGGGCTCGCGTTTTGTCGGGTCGCCGTGGCGGCGCATGGCGGACGGATCTACGTCGACGATAGCGCGGTCGGTGCGGTGTTCGTGGTGGAGCTCGGATGATCGGCGACGACCGCGTTCCGTTTCGCGCGATCGTCGAGACCACGCCGGACGGCATGCTCGTCACCGACGGCGCGGGTACGTTGGTGCTCGTCAACGCCGAGGCCGAGCGGATGTTCGGTTACGAACCGGGCGAGCTGCTCGGCAAGTCGATCGACGAGCTCGTGCCGACGAGCGTGCGGCCGCGTCACGCGAAGCTGATGGCGAGCTACACCGCGAAGCCGAAGGTCCGCTTGATCGGCCAGGTCGCGCGCACGTTGTACGGCAAGCGCAAGGACGGTAGCGAGTTTGCCGTCGAGATCAGCCTGTCGCCGTATCAGAGCGACCGCGGCATGCTCGTGATCGGCGGCGTGCGCGATATCAGCGAGCGCAAGCAGCTCGAAGCGGAGATCAAGACCGCGACGGATCACCTGGTGTCCGCGATCGAGGCGGTGCCGGATGCATTCGTGATGACGGACGATCAGGATCGCGTGTTGCGTGCGAATGCCGCCGCGCGCGCGCTGCTAGGTCACGGTGATGAGTTCGTCATGATGATTCGCGCGGCGGGCACACTCGGCGTGATCGAGCATGCCGCCGCCGAACGGTGGATCGCGTATCACCGCGCGCCCACGGGCACGCTGGAGCTAAAGACCGCCGGCGGTCGCACGTTGCGGATCACGGATCGTCGAACCGATGACGGTGGCACGGTCTCGCTGATCGCGGATGTCACCGATCTCATGCTCGCGCGCGAACAAGCGGAAGCGGCCAGTGCGGCGAAGAGCGAGTTCTTGTCGTCGATGAGCCACGAGCTGCGCACGCCGTTGAACGCGATCCTCGGGTTCGCACAGCTGCTCGAGAACGATCGCAAGCGGCCGCTCGACGACCGCCAGCAAGAACGTGTCGGTCATGTCGTGCGTGGCGGCGAGCACTTGTTGCGGCTGATCGATGACGTGCTGGACCTCTCGAAGATCGAGGATGGCCGGCTCGCGGTCACGAGCGTGCCGGTCGATGCCGGCGAGATCGTCGACGAGGTCGCACGGACGCTCGAACCGATGGCGCAACGGCTCCAGATCACGATCGCGGTAGCGCCGTATCAAAAGCCGCTGCCGCTGGTCGTCGCGGATCGCACGCGCCTCGTGCAGATCCTGATGAACTTCGGCTCGAACGCGATCAAGTACGGTCGCGAGCGTGGTCACGTCACGCTCAAGATCGAGCCGCTCGAGCAAGCGCTGCGGATCTCGGTGATCGACGACGGCATCGGCATCGCACCCGAGCAGCGCGCGAAGATCTTCGAACCGTTCCAGCGTGCGGGGCAGGAGACCGGGCCGATCGAGGGCACCGGTATCGGCCTCACGATCAGTCGCCGGCTCGCGGCGCTGATGCATGCCACGATCGACTTCGCATCGACGGTGAATAAGGGCTCCGTATTCTGGATCGATCTGCGCGTGCAGCACGGCCGCGCGGCGACGCCGATTCCCGTGCGCTCGCTGTCGGGGTCTACGCTCGCCACGGGGCCCGCGATCCATGGCGTGCTGCTCGTCGAAGACAATCCGGCCAGCACGGCGTTCATGCGCGACCTGTTCGAGGAATTCGCGGCGATCGACCTCATGGTCGCGTCGACCGCGGAAGATGCGCTGGAGATCGCGCGCACCCGCCGGCCGTCGCTCGTGATCATGGACATCAACCTACCGGGCATGAATGGCTTCGATGCGACGGAACACCTCCATCGCGAGCATCCCGCGCTGCCGGTGATCGGCTTGTCGGCGGCGGCGTTGCCGTCGGATACGAATCGCGCCGCGGCGCTCGGATTCGCACGCTATCTGACGAAGCCGGTGCGGTTGCCGGAGCTGACGCGCGTGCTCGAAGAGCTACTTGTCTCGTTTGACGACGTCTAGATCCGAGCGCGTCGCTTCGTTGTATTGGTGCATCCGGTACTGAACGGTGCGCGTGGAGATTCCGAGCATCTCGGCCGCGCGCGAGGTCGAGCCACCGGTCGCCTTCATCGTTTCGATGATCACGTAGCGCTCGACGTCCGCCATCGACGAGCCGGGCACCTTCGGCATGCCGCGGATCACGCCGGGGGCATGGACTGTGGTCGGCAGCGCCTTCGCTTCGATCTGCGAGCCCTTCGTCAACACGATCGCACTCTCGATCGCGTTCTCGAGCTCGCGCACGTTGCCGGGCCAGTCGTACGCGGCGAGCGCCTCGAGCGCATCGGCCGAGATTCCGTCGACCGCCGAGCCCGCCGCGCGCGCGTGCTTGTGCAAAAACAGCTTCGCGAGCGCCGGTAGATCGGTGGTCCGCATGCGGAGTGGTGGCACCGCGATCGACACGACGCGCAGGCGATAGAACAGATCCTCGCGGAACTTCCCGCGCGCGACATCGTCGGCGAGCTCGTGTTGCGTCGCCGCGATCACTCGAACGTCTGCCTTCAACGGCTGCGTGCTACCGACCTTCGCGAGCTCGTTGTCGACGAGGAAGCGCAACAGCTTGACTTGGATCGCCGCTGGAAGCTCGGCGACTTCGTCGAGGAATAGCGTGCCGCCATCCGCTTCGACGATCCGGCCGGTGCGCTTTTCGAACCCGAACAGCTCCTGATCGAGCAGCGGTTCGGCGAGCCCCGCGCAGTGCAGCTTTATGAACGGCCGGCGGGCTCGCGGTGACGCTTGGTGGATCGCGCGCGCGATCGCTTCCTTGCCGGTACCCGGCTCGCCCGTGATCAACACGGACGCGCGCGACGCCGCGACTTGTTCGATCGTCTCGAAGATCCGCTGCATCGCCGGCGCGGTGCCGATCAAGTTGCCCTGCGAGATGCTCGGCCGGAGCTGCCGGCGATTGACCTCGCGTTGCAGGTGCTGGAGCTCGAACACGCGGTCGAGCACGATCAACAGCTCGTCGAAATCGAGCGGCTTTGTCAGGTAGTCCGCGGCGCCCGAGCGCATCGCCTCGACCGCGGTTTGCACGGCGCCGAACGCGGTCATCACGATCACCGCGGCCGGTTCGTCCATCGCGCGGACACGCTTCACGAGCTCGATGCCATCCATCCCCGGCATCTGGAGATCCGTGACCACGACCTGCGGGGCGAACGCTTCGATCTTGCCGAGCGCCTTGAACGCATCGGCGGCCATTTCCACGTCGTACCCCTCGTCGCGCAGGAGATCCGCGAGCGTGGTCCTCGCGCTCACTTCATCGTCGACGACTAGCACCTTGCCGGTACGCACCACGCGCGAACTATATGACGTTTGCGCAGGTGGCGCGGCACGCAGGTTTTGCGCGGTTTCGGCGCGGTATACTGATCGGGTTGGAACGCAGAGATTTCCCCGCGCTCGCCGTTCGCCCGCATGGCAAACGACTCGCGTATCTCGATAGTGCAGCGACCGCACTTCGTCCGCGCGCCGTGATCGATGCGGTCGCGGCGGCGATGGAGCTCGGTGCGCCATCGCGAAGCGTGCACGTGTTGGCCGAAGCCGCGACTGAAGCGATCGAGGCAGCGCGCCGCGCGGTGGCGGACTTCATCGGCGGTGCCGCGAGTGAGGTCGTGTTCACGAGTGGCACCACGGCGGCGATCAACCTCGTGGCGGCAGCGTGGGGCGCGCGGCTCGGGCCGGGTGATGTGGTCGTCGTGACCGAGGCGGAGCACCACTCGAACCTGGTGCCGTGGCAGATGACCTGCGCGGCGCGCGGGGCCACGTTGCGGGTGTGTCCGGTCGACGCGAACGGGCACGCACAATTGGATCTGACCGGCGCGAAGCTCGTGGCGATCGCACACGTGTCGAACGTGCTCGGCACGATCGCGCCGATCGCGGAGATTTCGCGGCGCGCGCATGCGGTTGGCGCGAAGGTCCTGGTCGACGGAGCCCAAGCGGTCGCGCACATGCCGATCGATGTCGGCGCGCTGGGCTGCGATTTCTACGCGTTCTCCGCGCACAAGCTGTACGGGCCGACCGGCACCGGCGTGTTGTGGTCGTCGCAGTTGGAGGACATGCCGCCGTGGCAGGGCGGGGGCGGGATGATCGGGCGGGTGTCGGCTACGTCGTCGACGTATCGCGAGGCGCCCGCACGGTTCGAAGCGGGGACGCCGAACACCGCGGGGATCGTGGGATTGCATGCGGCGATCGATTACGTCGTCGAGAACGAGCTCCATTCGCGCGACGAGTCGCATCTTCACGCGCGGCTGATCGAGGTCGTCACGAATGCCGGAGGTCGCGTACTCGGCGCGCCGGAGGTCGGCGTCGTCGCGTTCGAGCTCCCGCGCGTTCATCCGCACGATGTCGCCACGATCTGCGATCAAGAAGGCGTGGCGTTGCGCAGCGGGCATCACTGTGCGGCGCCGCTGCACGCGAGGTTCGATGTCGCGGCCTCGAGTCGCGTGTCCGTCGGTTGCTACACCGATGACGACGACGTGGAGCAATTCGCGCGCGCGCTCGCGAAGGTCCGCGAGGTGTTTCCGTGAGCCTCTACAACGATCTGATCGTCCAGCACGATCGGCATCCGCATCACGAGGGGCCGCTCGCGGGAGAGACCCACCACGCGACGCTCGACAATCCGATGTGCGGCGACGTCGTGACGATGCACTTTCACGTCGATACGCAGGTTAGTTCGGCGACGTTCGAAGCACGTGGCTGTTCGCTGTCGCGGGCGGCCGCTTCGATGCTTTCGGATCTCGCGCCTGGCAAGTCGCCGGACGAAATCAAGCAACTCGCGGTGAAGGTCGAAGCGTTCATCATGTCCGCGCCGGATGCCCCGGTGCCGAGTGATCTAGGCGAGCTCGAAGCGTTCGCGAACGTCCGCGCGTTCAAGTCGCGTCGCACGTGCGTCACGCTCGCGTTCCGCGCGGCCGTTCAAGCCTTGAAGTAGCGCGCGGCGGCTTCGTGCAGGTCGTCGCGCGTGCCGTCGCTCGCCCACGCGACAAACCCATCCGGTCGCACCAACACCGCGGTGACCCCGAGTCGATCCTTCACGTCGCTCGCGATCCGTCGAACACCGGATAGGTCGGGCAGCGCGCGATCGAAATCCAACAACAATCCGACGCCATCCTTCAGCAGCGGATTCACGCGCGTGCCGTCGAGCAGCTCGAAGTCCGGGCAGCTGCGGCCGACGAGCGGATGCGCGCCTGGCTCGTACTGGAGGTTCACGCCCCACACGCGTTCGGCGAAGTACGTCGCGCCATCGTGGGTGTTTATGAGATCCCGAACCACCGCTTGCAGCGCCTGCGCACTCGGCTTCATCAACGCGACCTGCGCGCGGGTCCACTCGAGCACCCGTGCGCCGATCGGATGGCGCTCGACGGTGTAGCTATCGAGGAGGCCGCCTGGTGCCGTGCCGCGAATCTCGGCCGCGAGCTTCCACCCGAGGTTCATCGCATCGCCGAGCCCGAGGTTCAGACCTTGGCCGCCGAGCGGCGAGTGCACGTGCGCGGCATCGCCGGCGAGCAAGACGCGACCTTTGCGATAGGTCGAGGCTTGCATCGAACGATCGGTCCACGTCGAGCCTTGCTTCACCGCGGTGACCACGACATCGAGGCCGGTGACGCGACGGAGGACGGCTTGCGCGTGCTCGACCGTGATCTGCGTGCGGTGCATCGTGCCGCCGTCGAAATCGGCGAGGCCGATCGCGCCCGGTTGCCATTGCGTGTACATGCCGTGCGCCGTCCAGTGGCGACCCATCGGGATCGCGGTTGGATCGGCGAGCTCGACGAACAGCGAGTAGCCCGTGAACTCGGGCTCGGTGCCGATGAATTCGAAGCCGGCGAGCTTGCGCACGGTGCTGCGACCGCCATCGCATCCGACGAGCCACCGCGCTTGGAGATCGTCATTGACGATCACGTGATCGGCGAATGTCTCGAAGCGTTCGACACCGCGACCGCGTTGGATCTCGACGCCGGCGGCGAGCGCGTGGGCGCCCAGCACGGTCTCGATGTGATTCATCGTGGCGCCGGTCTGTCCGGATCCCGGACCGGGCAGGCGATAGGTCCAACGTGTTTGGTCGATGTTGTCGTAGAGAAATTGAATACCGGCGAAGTGGCCGGCGGGACCGGTTTGCTTGCCGGTGGAGGCGGCTTGCGGTCGGCCGGGACCACCCTTGTTGGGCTCCGCAGAAATCTGATCGAGCAAACCGCGCCGATAGAACGCCTCGACACTCGGGCCCCAGAGGCCGCGCATGCCGAACGGCTGCCCCTTCAAGAGCGTGTGGGGTTCGGTCTCTCGCTCGAGGATCAGGACCGATAGGTTCGCGAGTCTTAGCTCACTGGCGAGGAACAATCCGACCGGCCCCGCGCCCGCAATAATTACGTCGTACACAGTACGAATATAGGCTAGCCTTCCGCGAGAGACATGCCGCAATCCGGTCAGATGGCATCGCGATTCGGCCATCACATCGAATCGCTGCGGTCGGTGCCGCTGCACAGTCATCGCGAGTCGGCGCTGCTGGTGAGCCTGTCGGGCGAGGCGACGATCGTGACGCCGACGGGCGAATACACGGTCGCGGCGCGCGAGATGGTGTTCATCGCGGGTGACACGCTGCACGAGGCGCACACCACGTCCGATCATCGCTCTCTCTCGATCACGTTCGCGGATCCGATCGCGCGTGACACCGGCATCGTCGATGCCTCGGGCTTTGTCCACGATCTGATCGCGCGGATCTCTGCCGCGATCGATCCGGCGCGTCGCGATCGCTTGACCGATGTGCTGGTCGACGAGCTCGCCGTGACACCCGTGATCGATCCGCAGATGCAGCGCGCCGCCGAGCTCGCACCTGACAAAACGGTGCCCGAAATCGCGCGCGAGCTCGGGATGTCCGAGCGTACGTTCCGGCGCTTCGTCCACGATCAAACCGGCACGAGCTTCACCGCGTGGCATCAGCGCCAGCTCTGCGATCGCGCGATCGACTTACTTCGTCGCGGCGAGAGTGTGAAGGCGATCGCGGCACGCTTCGGCTACACGAGCAGCGCGTTCATCGCGATGTTCAGACGCGTGACCGGTCAGGCGCCGGCGAGAACACTCGCGAGTTGCTCCAACGACGCGAGATCGTGAATCGGCCGGTGCTCGTCGACGGCGGGCATCAGCGCACGCACACCGGACGCCTTCGGCTCGAAGCCCGCATACCGCAAGAGCGGGTTCAACCAGATCAGCTTCTTGCACGACCGACCGAGCCGCGCCGCTTCGGCCTTCAACACCGACGCGTCGTCGCGATCGAGACCATCGGTCACGAGTAGGACGATCGCACCTTGCGTCAGCACGCGTCGCGACCAGTGGCGATTGAACTCGCGCAAGCATTCGCCGAGCCGCGTCCCCGATGCCCAGTCCGTCACCTCGCGCCCGACCAGAGCCAGCGCGCGATCGACATCGCGATCCTTCAACGTCCGCGTCACGTTCGTCAGATGCGTCGCGAACGTGAACACGTGCCCGCGTTTGCGATGCGCGAGCAGCGTGTGCAGGAACCGCAACAACATCTCCGAGTAGCGGCCCATCGATCCCGAGATGTCACACAGCGCGACCACCGTCGGCGGCTTCTCGATCGGCCGCTTCCACTTCAGCTCCGCCACCTCGCCGCCACGTCGCAGCGCCGCGCGTACCGTCCGCATCCGATCCACCCGCCCGCCATGCTCGGCCGGCCGCGTGCGCCGGGTCTTCACGAGCGCGATCTTCGCATCCATGAGCTTCACGATCCGCCGCGCCTGGACGAGCTCGTCCGCCGACATCTGATCGAAGTCGCGCGTTCGCAGCACCTCGTCGGCGGAATACGCCAGGAACGTATCGACCTGCTCCTCCATCCGCGGCGGCTGCTGGTCCTGCGGCTTCGGCGGATGCCACGCCTCCGATAGCCGCCGCGACACACCGCGATTCGTCGGCATCTTCAGTTGCGGCAGCAGCAACGACAGCGCGCTATCCATCCCCATCGGATCGCGCCAGAACAATCGAAACGCCTCGTCGAACAGGTCGTGATCCGCGCGGGTTCGCACGAGCGTCGCGTGCAGCGCGGCGTAGAACTGATCCTTCCGCACCATGTCCACGGCCGCCACCGCTCGCTCGGCATCGATCGAATCACCCGGCCCGAGCGCCATCCCGGCTCGCCGCAGCAGCCGCACGAACTGGACGACGTTAGCCTCGAGCGGCATCGGTCATCGCTCGCGCGGTGGGACCCGAAATCTTCGCCAGATCATCTTGGTACTTCAGCAACACGCCGAGCGTGGCTTCCACGGTCTCCGGCGACAGCTCGATCTGTTGCAGCGCGACCAACGCGTGGCCCCAATCGATCGTCTCCGCGACACCCGGCACCTTGAACAAATCCGACGACCGCAGCTTCTGCACGAACGCCACGATCTGCGCCCGCAACTGCGCCGGGACTTCGGGCGCGCGCGCCGCGAGGATCTCGATCTCGCGCTCCGCCGACGGATAATCGATCCAGTGATACAAGCAGCGCCGCTTGATCGCATCGTGGATCTCTCGCGTGCGATTCGACGTGCAGATCACGATCGGCGGCACCGCCGCACGCACCGTGCCGTACTCCGGGATCGTGACCTGAAAGTCCGACAGCAGCTCGAGCAAGAACGCCTCGAACGGCTCGTCCGTGCGATCGAGCTCGTCGATCAACAACACCGGCGCGCCCGCGGGATCCGGCATCAGCGCCTCGAGCAGCGGCCGCCGGAGCAAAAATCCCTCTCCATACAGCGAGCCCGCGGCATCTCCGCGCAGCCGGATCTCGAGCATCTGCTTCGCGAAGTCCCACTCGTACAACGCGGAGCTCGTATCGAGCCCTTCGTAACACTGCAGGCGGATCAACCTGCGACCCAGCGCCGACGCCAGCGCCTTCGCGACTTCGGTCTTGCCGACGCCGGCTTCACCCTCGAGCAGAACAGGCTTGCCGAGCGTGAGCGCCAAATACAACGTCGTCGCGAGCTGCGTGTCGGCCAGATACTTCTGGCTCGCGAGCATCGCGGCGAGGTCGTCGACGTTCACTTCGCCGACTGTACCGCGCGCTTCGCCATCACGGTCACGAGATGCGCACGATACTCCGCACTCGCTTCCGTATCGCTCATCAGGTCATCCGGTGGGACGGAAATCCCGTCGAGCGCGGCCGCCGTCCAACTCTTCGCGAGCGCCGCTTCCATTGCCGGCACGCGAAACACCGACGGTGCCGCACCGGTCACGGCGACCCGCACACCGGCCGAGGTCTCCGCCACCATGACGCCGACGAGCGCGAACTTCGATGCGCGATGCGCAAACTTTTCGTAGGCCGCGCGCTTCGGTTTCGGAATGTGCACCGCCGTCACGATCTCGTCGCGCTCCAACGCGGTTTCGAACAATCCCTTGAAGAAGTCCTCCGCCGCGATCTTGCGTCGGTCGGTCGCGATCGTCGCTCCGAGCGCGACCAACGCCGCCGGATAATCCGCCGCCGGATCCGCGTGTGCGACCGAGCCACCGATCGTGCCGCGATTCCGCACCTGCGCATCGCCGATCCAACCCGCCAACGTGGCGAGCGCCGGAATCACCTTCTTCACGGCATCGCTCTCGTTCACTTCGGCATGCGTGACGAGTGCGCCGATGATCACGCGATCACCGTCGACGCGGATATCGTGCAGCTCCTTGATTCCCGCGAGCGAGATCAAGTCACTCGGTTCCGCGAGCTCCAGCTTCAACACCGGCAGCAGCGATTGCCCACCCGAGAGCAACTTCGCCTCGGGCTTACTCTTCAACAGCGCGACCGCATCCGCGACCGAGCTCGGACGATGAAACTCGAAGTCCTTCATTTCGCCGCTCCTTTCGCTGCCTGGATCGCTCGCCAGACCTTCTCCGGTGTCGCGGGCATCGAGATGTCGGTCACGCCGAGCGGTGCGAGTGCGTCCAGCACCGAGTTGATCACCGCGGCGGGCACGCCGATTGCGCCGGTCTCGCCGACGCCCTTCGCGCCGATCGGATTGTGCGTGCACGCGGTCACGTGATTGCCGACCTTGAACATCGGGAAGTCCGCGGCGCGCGGCATCACGTAGTTCAGGAACGACGCATTCACGAGCTGGCCTTCGCTGTCGTAGATCGCTTCTTCGAACAGCGCCTGGCCGATGCCTTGCGCGAGACCGCCGTGCGCTTGCCCGTCGACGATCATCGGATTGACGATCACGCCGACGTCATCCGCGATCGCGACGTCCATCACCTGCACCGTGCCGGTTTCGGGATCGACCTCGACTTCGACCAAGTGCGTGCCACCCGGGAACGTGAAGTTCTTCGGATCGTAGAACGCGTTTTCTTCCAACCCGGGCTCGAGCGTCTCGAGCGGATAGTTGTGCGGCACGTACGCCGCGAACGCGACCTCGCCGAACGCCTTCACCTTGTCCGTACCGACGACGCGATACTGGCCGTCCTTGAACTCGATATCGGCGACGTTCGCCTCCAGCAGGTGCGCCGCGATCTTCTTGCCCTTGTCGACGATCTTGTCGACCGCTTTGTAGATCGCCGATCCACCGACCGCGAGCGATCGCGATCCATACGTGCCCATGCCGAACGGGATCCGATCGGTGTCACCGTGGACGACCTCGACGTTCTCGACGGGAATTCCGAGCCGCTCGTTGATCAACTGCGCGAACGCGGTCTCGTGGCCCTGACCGTGCGAGTGCGTGCCCGTGAAGATCGACACGCTGCCAGTCGGGTGAACCCGCACGGTCGCGGCCTCGTACAACCCGGCGCGTGCACCGATCGCACCGGCCAACGCCGATGGCGCCAAGCCACACGCTTCGATGTACGTCGAGATGCCCAGGCCGCGCAGCTTGCCGTTCGCCTCGCTTTGCTTTCGCCGCGCGGGAAAGCCCGCGTAGTCGATCGCCTTCAACGCCATGTCCAGCGTCGCTTGGAAGTTGCCGGTGTCGTACTGCAACGCGACCTGCGTCTGGTACGGAAACTGATCCTCGCGGATCAGGTTCTTCCGGCGCAACTCGATCGGATCGATGCCGAGCTGACGCGCCGCCTTGCTGACGAGCCGCTCGAGGAGATACGACGCCTCCGGCCGGCCCGCACCGCGATACGCATCGACGGCGACCGTGTTCGTGAAGATCGCCTTCACCTCGGCATAGATCGCCGGGAAGTCGTACGGACCCGAGAGCAGCGTCGCGTACAGATACGTCGGCACCGCCGACGCGAACGTCGACAGATACGCGCCCATGTTCGCGTACGTGTGGACGCGCAGCCCGAGGAACTTGTGATTCGCATCGAGTGCGAGCTGCGCCTTCGAGATGTGATCGCGACCGTGCGCGTCCGAGATGAACGCCTCGCTACGATCCGCCGTCCACTTCACCGGCCGACCGACGACCTTCGACGCCCACGTGACGAGCAGCTCTTCCGCGTAGTGATAGATCTTCGAGCCGAACCCACCGCCAACATCGGGCGCGACGACGCGCAGCTTGTGCTCCGGCACGTGCAGCGTGAACGCACCCATCAGCAACCGGATCAGGTGCGGGTTCTGCGACGTGGTGTACAGCGTGTAGTGATCGTTCGCCGCTTCGTAGTGACCGATCGCGGCGCGCGGCTCCATCGCATTCGGCGCGACGCGATTGTTCGTGAGCTCGAGCTCGACGACATGCGCGGCCTTCGCGAACGCGCCATCCACATTCGCCGGATCACCGATGTGCCAATCGAAGCACGTGTTGTGCTTCGCCTCGGGCCAGACCTGCGGCGCGCCATCGACGATCGCGTCCTGCAATCGACCCGCGGCCGGCAGCACGTCGTAATCGACATCGACGAGACCGACCGCCGCCTTCGCCGCCGCCTTGGTATCCGCGATCACCATCGCGACCTGATCGCCGACATGGCGCGCGATGTCCGGGACCATCGCCGGATGCGGCGGCTCGATCATGTTCGAGCCATCCTTGTTCTTGATCAGCCAGCCGCACGGCAAGCCACCGAGCTGGGCCGCGGCGACATCTTTACCCGTGAGCACCGCGATCACGCCGGGCACGGCCTTCGCGGCATCCGCGTTGATCGATTTGATCTTCGCGTGTGCATGCGGCGAGCGCACGAACATCGCGTATGCCTGATCCGGCAGCGTGATGTCGTCGGTGTATTGACCCTTGCCGGTGAGGAAGCGGCGATCTTCCTTGCGCGTGACGCGCGCGCCGATACCTTGCGTCGCCATTATTTCGCCCCCGCGCGGACGGCCTTCACGATGTTGTGATAGCCGGTGCACCGACAGATGTTGCCCTCGAGCCAGTGGCGGACGTCGCCTTCGCTCGGGTTCGGATTGCGCTTGCACAGATCCGTCGCGCTCATCACCATGCCGGGCGTGCAGAATCCGCACTGCAGGCCGTGATGCTCCTGAAACGCGGCCTGCATCGGATGCAGCTTCTCGCCGTCCGACATGCCTTCGATCGTGGTGACCTCGCGACCCGCGGCTTCGACCGCGAGCATCGTGCACGCCTTCACGGATTTTCCGTCGACATGCACCGTACAGGCGCCACACTGACTGGTATCGCAACCGACGTGCGTGCCGGTCAGGCGTAGGTCTTCACGCAGAACTTCGACGAGCAATCGATTCGGCGCGACATCTAACGAATGATCGCGACGATTGACACGGAGCGCGAGCTTCATGCTTCCCCCTAGCTAGGGGCCCAGCATAACTCAGCGGTCTAGACGAGTGGTCAAATCCACGAGCTCCTCGCGAAGTTTCTCGATTCGCGCAGCGTCGGTAATCCCGATCTTTTCAGCCAACTGGAACGGTACCCGCTTGGCCTTCGTGCGCAGCGCTTTGCCCGCGGTGGTCAGGTAGATCTTCACGACGCGTTCATCGGCTTTGTCACGCTTGCGCTCGACGAGGCCATGTTCCTCGAGCCGCTTTAACAATGGCGTGAGCGTCCCACTATCGAGCGCGAGACACGTCCCGAGCTCGTTGACCGCGCGACCATCCCGCTCCCACAACGCGACGCACACCAAGTACTGCGGGTACGTGAGCCCGAGTGGCTCGAGCAGCGGTTGATACGCGCGAGTGAACGCGCGCGACGCCGCGTACAGCGCGAAGCACAGGTGGTTGCCGATCGTGAGCGCGTCTTCGTCCTTCATGCGAGCTTCACGTCGACGACGATATTGCCGCGCGTGGCATTCGAGTACGGGCACACCTGATGCGCGGTCTCGATCAGCTTCTGCGCGGCGGCGCGATCCATCTCGGGGATGTTTGCGACGATCTCGACCTGCAGGCCGAAACCTTGCCCCGCGGGTCCGATCGACACGTTCGCCGAGATCTCCACCGGACCCGTCTGGAGCTTCTGCATCCGTGCGACATGTCCGATGGCGCCACCGAAACACGCCGAGTAGCCCGCCGCAAAAAGCTGCTCCGGATTCGTCCCGGCGCCACCCGGTCCGCCCATCTCTTTAGGAACGGTCAACTTCACGTCCAGATTGCCGTCCGAGGACTTCGCAGTCCCGTCCCGACCGTGGGTTGCAGTGGCGTGAGCGGTGTAGAGCTTTTTCTCGAGTGCTTGAGCCATACACGTAGCATGAGCCCAAATACGATTGCTGTCAATTCAATTGTGCACAACTGATACGGGACGGTCCGTGAGAGACTTTGAACACTCGGCCAAATTGGCCGAACTGATTTAAACTGGTCGTGATGGCGGGGGATACAGCGTACGTGAAGGGGATGGAGCGCCTGGTCCAAGTGGTCCAGGAGCTCTCGATGGCGCGCGACCTGAACACGATCCAAGTGATCGTTCGTAAAGCGGCACGCGAGATCGGTGGTGCCGACGGCGCGACGTTCGTGCTGCGCGACAACGGCAAGTGCTTCTACGCCGACGAAGATGCGATCAGTCCGTTATGGAAGGGCCTGCGCTTTCCGATGGAGCACTGCATCAGCGGCTGGGCGATGCTCCATCGCGAGCACGTCGTCATCGAGGACATCTACAAAGACAGTCGCATTCCCCACGACGCGTATCGTCCGACGTTCGTGAAGAGCCTCGTGATGGTGCCGATTCGCCAGATCGATCCGGTCGGTGCGATCGGTAACTACTGGGCGCACGAACATCGTCCGTCGGAAACGACGATCAAGTTGCTACAGGCGCTCGCGAACAGCACGTCGATCGCGATGGAGAACGTCGCGTTGCTCGAGGGGCTCGAACGTCGCGTCGAAGAGCGCACGACCGAGCTCCACGTCGCGAATCAGGAGCTCGAGGCGTTTTCGTACGCGGTGTCTCACGACTTGCGTGCACCCCTCCGCTCGATCAACGCGTTCGCCCAGATGCTCGACGAAGATCATCCGCAGACCGGTGAAGCCGCGGACTATCTCGCGCGGATTCGCTCCGCCGCCGGTCGGATGGGCGGCCTGATCGACGACCTGCTGCAACTCTCGAAGGTGTCACGCACGTCGATCCAGCGCGTTCACGTCGACCTCGGTCTGGTCGCGCGCGACATCCTCGAGCACTTCGCGAAGGCAGATCCGAATCGCAAGGTCGAGGTCGTGATCGCCGATCGCCTCGTCGCGCAGGCCGATCCAGGCCTCGTGCGAGCCCTGCTCGACAACCTGCTACGCAACGCGTGGAAGTTCACGTCGAAGACGCCGAACGCACGTATCGAAGTTGGCTCGGCCGACGGCGCGTTCTTCGTGAAGGACAACGGCGCGGGCTTCGATCGCGCGTACGCGGCGAAGCTGTTCCAGCCGTTCCAACGCCTGCACGAAGCATCGGACTTCGAAGGCACCGGCATCGGCCTCGCGACCGTGCAACGGATCGTGCGGCGTCACTCCGGCGTGATCACGGCGGACGGCGAAATCGGCAAGGGCGCGACGTTCACGTTCTCGCTCGGCTGAGTCACCTCGCGCCACCACGCTTCGGGCTCGTCGATCTGCGACGGAGTGAACGGCACGCCGATCCGCGGCGTCACGATTCGACGATCACCGCGCTGCGCCCACAGCTCTTCCGCGGGTTGCGCCCACGGATGCAGGCCGAGATCCCAGGTCGCCCAGTGCACCGGCATCAGCGTGCCGCCGCCGAGCATGTCGAACACCGATAGTGCGTTCGCGGGACCGAGATGGATCGAGCCCCACGCGGGATGCCACGCACCGATCTCGAGCATCACGAGATCGAAGCGACCGAACTGATTCTTGACCGCTTCGAACTGCGGCGTGAGCCCGGTGTCGCCGGAGAAGAACAGCTTCTTCGTCGCGCCTTCGATCACCCACGACGACCACAACGTGGTGTTGCGACCGCTGCCGATTCGACCCGAGAAGTGCTGCGACGGCGTGGCCGTGAACCGCAGCTTGCCGCCGGGGAGCTCGTGTTGCTCGTACCAATCGAGCTCGACGATCTGCGTAGGCTTCACGCCGAACTTCTCGAGATGCATGCCAACGCCGAGCGACGTGACGAACGGCATGTCGCGCTTCGCGAGTTGCTCGATCGTGAACTTGCACAGGTGATCGTAGTGATCGTGCGAGACCAACACCGCATCGAGCGGCGGCAATTGATCGATCGACACCGGCGGCGCGTGAAAGCGTTTCGGGCCGGCGAAGCTCACGGGGCCGAGGCGATTGCCGAACACCGGATCCGTCAGCACGCGAACGCCGTCGAGCTCGAGCAGCATCGTCGAGTGGCCGAGCCAGGTGACGCGCAGATCGTCGGGTTGCTTCGCCCAGGTCTCGAGCGGCGAGCTCACCGGAATCACGCCCGGCGGCTTGCGCTTCGCTCGACCGAACAAGAACTCCTTCATGATCGGTGTCCGGGGTCCGGACAATCCAGCCTGGACCGAATACGTGTTGTGAAATTCTCCGTCGCGATACTGCGGCGACGATTGCGCGCGTTCTAATCGCAAACCACTCAGGCGCATGTGCTCACCTTGCCACGAACCAACCGATCCAACGAACGATGTCGCCTGTATGAAGTTTCGACAGGTACTGGTGGTTGCAGCTGATCGACTGCGTACGCGGCACGACAGCTGCGCAACCTGGTTCGCAGGGCACGCGGAACACGACCTGGCCGTGCTGGCGGTACTGCAAATCTCCGTCGGGACGGGTGCCGGGCGAGAGATCGAAGACGACCTCGGTCCCGCGGCGGGGCTCGTCGGCGCGCGCGAGGATGTAATCGCCGGGGCGAAGGCGGACGATCCGCGCGGACTCGAACACGTGCGGGCGGGCAAGATCGCGGGCGCGGGCAACTAGATCGGGGACGTCTTCGTACGAGACGTCGTAGCTGCCGCGATCGATCTCGCGATAGCGGGTGTAGCTATCGAATGCGCGCGGCGAGACCACGTCGTGAAACAACGCAGCGCTGCGGCCGGCGAGCAGGTCCTCGAGACTCACGCGTAAAACCATCCCGCGAGCGAGAGCCGCAGTCCGGACAGCACCTCGCGCACTTGATGGAGCGAACGATCGCCGACCTCGAAGATCGCGATCCGCCACGGCGCCGGTTCGATCACGCGCGCGCTTTCCCATCCGGCGAACAGCTCGAGCTCGCCGCCGGTCGGTGGCTCCGGCGTCGGCAGGTACCACGCGTACGCGAGCACGCGGCCGAGGCCATCCTGATGATCGGTGTGCGGCAACAGGTAGTGGCCGGGGCGATACGCGTACGCGCGCATGTCCGCTTTCCGGACCACCTTGCCGGTCACCCGTTCCAGAACGGGGCACAGGAGCGTCGCGAATTCCCCCGCGAGTGCGAGGCCACCCACCGGACTTGCCTCGAATTCGAACAAATCCCCCTGGTAGCGATCGACCCCTTGGTCTTCCAATACCTCCATGAGGTCGGGTGCCGAAAACCCGTCGATCACGAGGTGCGGGAACGGCGCTGAGGTCCGCCACTGCGTTGCGAGCGACACTTCGTCGCGCCAGGCGTCACCGAGCTGAAACACGAGCACACTATAATCGCCGCCATGCCCACCGTGACCGCGTTCGTGCACGCCGATCCCGATGCGTGCTTCCGCGCGTTCATCGATGTCCCGCAGTTGCCGAGCTGGGTCCCCGGCCTGAAGTCGGCGGAGACGTTGCGGATGGAACGCGGCCTCCCGGCGGAGATCCATTTCGAGTACGGCAGCTTCGCGTACACGATCGTCTATCAATACGATCGCACCACGCGGACGGTCCGGTTCGAGCCGAAGCTCGGCAAGCAGGGCGGGGTGAGTGGGTCGGCATTGTTCGAGGCGCGCGATGGCGGCACGCAGCTCACGTACACGCTCGAGCCCGGTCCCGCGCGCGAGCCGGTCGACATGCAGGCGCTCGTCGACGCGTTCGTCGAGCATGTGAACGCCCATTAGTAGGTCCAACCGCACGAAGTTGTGTGCAACTTCTCCCAGAGTCTCCAGCGGGACTAAAACTGCCCACTGTGGAGTGACGCGCGGTTAGCGGCGGCACACTGGCTGCAATCAGGCCGGTGCATGAAACGCGTGCTGTTGTTGTTGGCCGTATCCGCATGCGGGGTCGGAGAGCCGAGCGTGAACGACATCGTCGTCGCCGATATGGCGAAGGGGCAGGACCCCTGTCACGACCCGGCGATCCTCAAGAAGAAGACCGTCGATGCCGATCCGAACGATCCGCACCGGTTCGTCGGCTCGAACGGCGACGACGTCATCTTCGGCACGCCGGGCGACGACAAGATCTACGGCAACGGCGGCGACGACCTGATCTGCGCTGGCGATGGCGACGACTATATCGACGGCGGCGACGGCAACGACACGATCTTCGCGGGTGCCGGTGACGACATCGTTCACGGGCGTGGCGGCAGCGACATCATCTGGGGCGGGCCCGGTGCCGATATCCTGTTCGGCGACACGCTCGACGACACCCTCCACGGTGAAGACGGCAACGACATCCTGATCGGCGGCCACGGCACCGATACGCTCGATGGCGGCGCCGGTAACGACTTCTTGCGCGGCGACACCGGCAACGACACGTTCATCGGCGGCGATGGCAACGACATCGCGAGCTGGGCGACCGCACTACCGCCCGGCCAACCGGAGATCAAAGCGGATGGCACGCCATCTCTCATCACGGGCGTCCAGATCAAGTTCGAAGGCAAGTGCGACAACGGTGGCTGCGCCGACGGCGATGGTGGCAACGAACCGATCCACGGGATCGAGCGAATCATCGGTAGCGACTTCAAAGACAACATCGTGCCGAACGGCCAAGACGTGCTGAGCGGCTTCGGTGAAGACAAGCCGACGCCGGTTTCGACCGTCTACATCGATGCGGTGTCGTCGTTCGGTGGCGAGCTGATCGATGTCGGCGTCGTCGTGATGGGCAGCCCCGGCGACGATCACTACAAGATCACGGGCTCGGCAAACGGCGATGTCGTCACCGTCGTCAGCAACGGCACGCAGATCACGGCCGTCGCGCCGTGCGATCAGACGAACGCGAACACCGTCACGTGCAATGTCGGCACGTGGATCGCGAGCCAACCGCATCGCGGCAACCCGTTCCATTACATCCTCGGCTGGGGCGACGACGGTAACGACGACATCACGTTCACCGGCGTCTTCCCGCGCGAATTCGAAACCCACGTCAGTGGTGGCCCCGGCAACGATCACCTCGTCGGCGGCGACGAAGCGGATGTGTTCTTCACCGGTGTCGACGGCACGGACACGCTCGAAGGCGGCGATGGTGACGACGCGCTGATCGGCGAATCACACCACACCGCGGCGTGGGACAACGACGAGCGGCCCGAGGTCGCCGACTATCACGATGGCGGTGACACGTTCGATGGTGGCTCGGGCAACGATCAGCTCGTCGTCGATTACGTGTGCGGTGGCCACACGTACATCGGTGGTGATGGTCGCGACATCGCGGGCTTCGCGCGCAGTGGCAAGCACGGCATCAACGCGCAGCTCGCGGGCCCGGCGCAACTCCACACGCAATGGTGGGGCTTCGCGGCGAACATGGATCTGTGCGGCAACAAGCCGTCGGCGTGGACGAAGTTCAAGAACACCGACAAGGCGGCCGACCTCGAAGTGCTCGAGGCCAGCGACGGCCCCGATCATCTATGGGGCGACGATCGCAACAACACGATCTGGGGCCGCGGCGGTGGCGATCACATCTACGGCCTCGGCGGCGACGACACGATCCTCGGCGCCGATGGCAACGACGTGATCGATGGCGGTGGTCAGCCCGGCGACAACGTCAGCTACGGCAAAGATCACTAGGGCTTCACGAAGATCTCGACGCGACGATTCGGCGCACGCGTCTTCTCCGTCTTGTTATCCGTGATCGGTTGCGATGCGCCGAAGCCCGCGGTGGTGAACGCGACCGTGTTCGGCACGAGCTTCACCAACGCATCTTTGACGGTCGCCGCACGCTCTTCGCTGAGCTTTTGGTTGTGCGCGGCTTCGCCTTCCGACGACGTGTGACCGTTCACGGCGACCGTCGCGTTTGGATACGCCTTCAACACGGTGGCGAGCTTGTCGAGCGCCTTCTTCGCCGCCGGCTTCAATGCCGCTTTGTCGAGATCGAACAGCACGCTCGCATCGAGACGCACGCGAATGCCGTCTTTCGTCGCTTCGCCGCCGAGCTCGGTCAACGCCTTGCCAAGATCGCCGGCGAAATCCTTCATCGAGAAGATCGCTTCCTTGCCGCCGGGCGGGGTCACGAACAGCTGACACGCGATCTGTTGGGCTGGACCTTGGAAGTACCAGATCTTCAGGTCGTGGCCGCCGGCGGTGAGCTGGGCGTCGCCCTTGGCATCGCGCGGCCCGTGGATCGAATCGTCCGCCATGATCTGCTTGCCGTCGATCCACAAGATGAAGCCGTCGTCGGACTGCGAGCGGAACGCGTACGTGCCGGCTTTCGTGATCTGGATGTGGCCGGTGTAGATCACGCCGAACCACTCGAAGCGATTCGTCACGCCGGGAAAGCCTTCGGTGAAGCTGCGCGCCGGCACGTCGAGCTTGTCCGTGTAGATCACGCCTTCGGACTTCTGCTTCTCGACATCCGGCGGCATGTGATCGGTGTTGGCGGGCAGGTAGTAGAGCTGCCCCTTCAAGTTGTAGAGGCCCGGATCTTTCGAGCCGAGCCCGCCACCGCCGTCGGCAAATGCGACCGCGACCATCGCCATCAGAACCAAAAGGCTACGCATCGCGGTCGTTATACCTGAAGCCGATCACTTCACGGGACGTTGGCCGTTGTGGTTCTCTCCAGCATTGATGCTGTTCCAGATGTGGTAGCCCTGATCGGCGTCGCCCGCGCCTTGTGTCGTGAGGTAGTAGGTCGCACTCGAGAGGAACGAGTACGCATCACCTTTGCCGATTTCATCAGGAACCCCACCGACACCATACGTTGCCGTGATCGACCATTGACCACCGGAAACGATGTATTGGAACGCCTTCGTGCCCGGCTTGAAGAAGTGCGTCGCTAGCTTCTCGAGATCATCGGCCTTCTCAAACAATAGTTTGCCACCGGTGTTAGCGCTCTTCGAATTCAGCATCGCGTCCGCTTGTCCCGTCGGCAGGCCGAGCTCTTTCAGATCCATTCGGAGCTGCAGTGCGTAGTAGTTTGGAGTGTTGTTCGCGCCGAAAAGCTCCTGATTGGCACCTTTGACGTCCTCCTGATTCGCGCCGCCGATCGCGGCTCCGTGTCCGTCGTACTCGTGAGTCGCCATCCAATCCAGCAACATCTGTTGATAGAGGCCGTTACCGGATGGCGCAATCGCTGTAGACCTCGCCTGATCCTGATCGGTCCACGTATTCGTATCGTCGACAGCGCTCTTGTCGATGTCCCTGCCAGCGACAGCCCTCATCGCTTGCACGTAGCTCGGTCCAACACTCGCCTGCGCGCTCTTCGACGCCGTGTCGATCTCCGACAGCTTTGCTTTGCGCGCCGCTTTAGCGGCCTGGCGGCCCTCCGTCGACGCACTTTGAGCATCGAGCTCTTTGCCGCCATTGATCTTGTCTGCCGCAGCACCACCGATCGCGGCGCCGAGCATCTCGATTGCCTTCCCGACGATCGCGCCTGCTTCCGGGAGCAGTGCCTTGGCTGCCGTGCTGGCTGCTCCGGCAGCGGCGCCGATTCCTGCACTCACACCCATCCCTACGGCTTTGTTCAGCATCGCTGGTTGCCAGACAACCTTTGGCGAATCGACCGTTCGGTCGATGAAATCACTCCACTGCTGCTTCGTCCAATCGGCGGTTCGGCTCACGGCATCCTTGGCCGCGGCCTGCGCAGCGAGAATCTTTTCACGAGCCGCTTGTTTCGATTCTTCTGTTGCTGGAGTCGATGCATTCTGGCTCGTATCGGCTGCTGGGGCTGGCGTCATGTTCTCGTCCTTGCGGAACACCTTCCGCTGCACACCCGCACCCATCGTGACCGATGCCGAGCGGCCCGCGACCATCGCGTCCGCCGCCGTATCTGCCTCGTGCTCCGCGGCATCGAACGGCGTCGATACCTCGAGCTTGTTCTGGCGATGCGGTGCACCTCCACCTTGCTGCACGGTGTGCGCGACTTCGTGCGCGAGCAATGTCTGTCCCGCGTGACTGTGCGGATCGTATTGGCCCGCGCCGAAGTGAATGTCTTGACCCATCGTGTACGCCTTTGCACCGACGGCGTGCGCGGCGGTCTCCGACGCTCCACCGGTGTGAACACGCACGCTCGACAGATCCGCGCCGAGCGACGATTCGAACTTTCGCATCAGCGTATCCGGCAGTGCTGAGCCCGACGAGGACGACGCACTCGCAACGGCTGCATCGGCGCCCGCGGCGACACCGTTCGCATCGCGTTCCGCCTTGCGAAAGAGCAGACCACTCATGACCGGCTGCTTTGGCGCTTGGAGCTCGGCCGAGCGACTGACACGACCGATCCCGATGTCGTCCCGATCCGGCTGCTGATCGTGCTGATGCTGCGCGTGTGAATGTTCGCGTTCGGTCGTCATCGTGATCTCCTTCAATCGATCGTGCCGTTGGTGGACAACTTGCCGAGCTCGGCAAATTCGAGCGCGACGGCACGCTCGAGGTGATGCTGGTGAAGCGCGCTGTCGCTCTGCGCCGCGAGGAAGGCCGCACGCATGCACGCGTTGCGGATGTAGCCACCGCTCAACTGATACTTGCGTGCGAGCACGTCGAGCGCGAGCGCACCCTCGATCGGCATCTCCGGCGGGAGATGCGCACGCCACAACTGCTCGCGCGTTTCCTCGTCGGGAAACGGGAACGACAGGCGAAATGACATGCGACGTTTGAACGCCTGATCGATCGACGTCCCGAGGTTCGTTGTCAGGATCGCGATGCCTTCGAACGCGTCGAGGCGCTGCAATAGGTAGTTGACCTCGAGGTTCGCGTAGCGGTCATTGCTCGACCGCACTTCGGTGCGCTTCGCGAACAGCGAGTCCGCCTCGTCGAACAGCAGGACGACTTGGCCGTCTTCGGCGGCGTCGAAGATCTGCGACAAGTTGCGCTCGGTCTCTCCGATCCACTTCGACATCACCTTCGAAATATCGATCTGATAGAGGTCCAGGCCGAGCTCGCGCGCGATCACGCCGGCGACGAGCGTCTTGCCGGTACCCGGGGGACCTTGGAACAACGCCGTGAGCCCGCGCGATGTCGCGATCGCCTTACTCATGCCCCACGTGTCGAACACGGTCTTGCGATGGCGGACGCGACCGATCAGCTCGCGCAACGAATCCGTGATGTCCGGCGGCAAGACGATCGACGACCAGGTCGCGAGCTTGTCGACGCGACGCGCGAATTGCGAGAGCCGCGCATCGCGAGTCTGCCGGATGAACGCGTCGAGCTGAGCGGTCGGGTTCGGATCGCGCGTCGACACCGATGCGACCGCACGCCGGATCACACCAGGGCCAACGCGATAGCGCGCCGCGAGCAGATCGAGATCGATGTTCGCGAGCGACGCTTCCGCCGCGGCGCGCTCCCACACGACGCGACGCTCGGTCTCCGTCAACACCGGAAGCTCGATCGAAATGTGGCCTGCGTCGAACGGGGTCGGTGCGTCGTGCGATGCGATCACCGCGACCACACCCGGATGCGCCTTCATGACGTCGGCAGCGACTTCGCGACCGGCGCGCTCGTCGAACGTGACGTCGTCGACATGCACGAGGGTCGGGATGTAGCCGCTGAGATGCGCGCGACGGAGCGCCTGGCGCAACGCGCGCTGGAACGGATCTGCGTGGCGGGGCAGGGCAAGCGCATCGATCACCGCGAGCTGCCGACCCGCCGATGCCGCGAATGCCGCGAGCAGCGTCGTGCGACCACTTCCCGAACGGCCGCGGATCAGAATTCGCGGCGCTGCCGAAGCGCGCGCGAGTTGCGTCGCCGCGGCTGCGAGGGTTCCGGCTGCGAGGTCGAGCTCGTCGAAGCGACGTTCGGTGCTGCGCACGATCGTGGCTTCTCCGAGCTCCGGCGCGATGCCGCGCAACAGATCGAGCAGCACGGGCTCGACGGCAAGCTCCGCAAATGGCCGCGCACGTCGCGTCGACACCGAGACGAGGCCGAGGCGCACGAGCGGCGCGCGTGGATCGAGCTCCGCCGCGATCGCGTGACGATCGTGACGGCTCGCGAGCACTTGTGACACGAGCAATTCGTCGACGGTGGCGCGTTGCAAGTCGTTCGCGAGAATGCCGTAGAGTCGCGCGATCTCTCCCCACAACGATCCGGCCGCGATTACGAGCAGGATATCGATCGCACGCGCCGACAGGCCGAGCTCGGAGACGAGCTGACCGATCGGAGTGCCCGGCGCGCGCCATGCCGGATTGCTCGCGAGCAGTGCGTCGTGCTCCACGCAGCGCTCTGCCGCTGCCGCAACGTATTCGGTCGCGTGACCTGCTTGCAGTCCGAGGATCGCGGCAACCTCGAGCTCGTACGGATGTTGGCCCTCGTTGCCGTAGCCGATCCGTCGCGTATCCCAACCAACCGCGATCGCGTGGAGTGCCCACAAGGCAACACGGCGAAGCTCGAGCTCGAGCTGTTCGATCACGACTCGCGGCGCGATCGCTTCGGGCGCCACTCGCGGTGAAAGTGCGAGCGCGGTCGGAAGCTCTTCGATCGGTTCGAACGCGGGTTCGACGACAGCGGGCGCAGCAGCAGGCGCGGCGACGATTGTAGGTTTGATCGTCTCGGTCGGCGTCGCTTCACCTTCGGCCTCGACGGTGACCGCTTGTGCCGACCAGCTGAGCAGCTCGTCGAGCTCCAGGATCTCGATATGCGTCGAACGCAACACCACACGTTTGCCATCCGGATCGATCGCGAGATCACGGACGTCGCGGTCGAGCGTGACCATTCCGAGCCGTTTCCCCGCACGCAGATCGATCGCGAGCAGCGTCGTCGGATCGATCAGTGCGAGCACGATTCCACGTCGCGTCGCGAGCCGAAGGCGATCGGTGGGAACGGCAAGCGTCGAGGACAACCGTCCGGTTCCGAGCGACAGCAATCCGACTTGGCGAGTTGCACCGGTACCGATCACGAGCGCGGCGGACATGCCGTCCGCGAGCACGGCGCCACCGCTAACGGATGACGCGAGTGGAGTCGCTACTCCACTCGGCATCACGAGCCGGCCGCGCGCGGCGACGACATGGCGGCGATGCGTGAGTGGCAGCGCGAGATCGACCTCGGGGATCGCGGTCTTCACCACGTGCGTCGCTTCGGCGTGCAACGCGACGTCCCCCCACAATGCCGCGGCATCACCACATGGCGCGGCGACGAACATTGCGGGTGCCGCGAACGGCAGCACGAGCGGATCGCCGAACGCCGAGCCATCGGGAGCAAAGCGCAGCAACCGATCGTCGTGACTGGCGACCCAAATCTGATCCGCAAATCCGATCGCGGCCCGCGCGGCATGCTGCTCGATCCGGATCGTTGCCGACCGTGCGAGATCCACGATCGCGACCGCGTCGGGCTCGACCGCGATCAACCGACCGCCATCGCGATCAAACGACAGCGCCGCGCTCGTCAGATAAGTCGGTGTGGGACGCATCGAAGAGATGGCGTGGCAGTCGGGCGTCGATGTGACGAAAAACTGCTAACTCACGGAAATTAGGCCGCGATCCGACGGGCGTTTCGACGGTCGACGAGCTCGATCCCGGCATCGGTGCGAACCGCCAGCACGCTGCCCGCAGGATCGACCGCGAAGTCGGTGACGGCGTGCGCGAAGGTGTGGCGCTCGAGCTCGATACCGGTCGCGAGATCCCAGGCACCGAGCGTTCGGCGATCGACCCGCGCGATCGCGATCATCTCGCGCGGCGCGACGCGAATCTCGCGTGATGGCATCGCGAAGCGCTGCACCGTGGTTCCTGATTCCACCGAAACCACGATCACCGAGGTCGCCTTGCCATGGGCGACCAGGAGCACGACGGACGCACCGTCGTTCGCGACCGTGCCGCCGAGAACGTCGGTGCTGGGTGCGAGCTCGCCGCGCGAACGGCCCGGCATGACCATGCGCCGCCCGCGCACCAACACGTTGCGGTCTCCATCGAGAGGTAACGCGAGATCCGCGACGACGGTCTTCGCCGTAACCCAGCCGCGATCATCGGTGATCACGACTGGAATCTCACAAGTCCACGCGCAAGATGCGCAGCCGACCGTCGATGCGATCAACACGCCGTCGTGCGCCATCTCGAGCCACGCGCCACTCATTCGCCGGCCGTCGTAATCCATGCGTACGAGATAGTTCGCTTCGGTCACGGCCCACCATTGGTCGTCGAACGCGGCGATCGATCTCACGCCTCGCAACGGAAACCGCCGGGCCTCGTGCGTCTTCAAATCGAGGACAGAAATACCGTCACGCTCGATCGAAACGAGGCGCTTGCCGGCGCGATCGAAGCACGAGGTCCCGGCGGTGATGCTCAACATGGTCAGGCCGCCTCGCGCTGCTCGGCGATCGGCAGGAGCGGCATCAGATCGAGACCAGCTTCGGTGTGCATCACGAGCTGCGCACCGTCGGGCGACACCGTGAAGTCGTCGATCATGTGCGGGAACGTGTGCTGGAGAAGCGCGTCTCCAGTCTCGAGATCGAGCACCACGATGCTGCGCGGACCGAGTTGCGCGACCGCGATCATCCGCTCTGTCGCGACGCGGACGATGCCGGGCGCGATCGCGAACTGCTGCGTGACGGCGCCGGTCGAATAGGACAGCGCGTTGAGAAACCGCATCCCGCGATGAACCGAGAGCGTGATCAGCGATCGACCACCGGCGGCGAGCGCGGCGCCCAGGATCAACGACCCGCGCGCGAGCTGGGCGAATGCGCCGTTCGGCATCGAGATCCGCTGCTCGCGAATCACCACGTGATCCGTCGTGGTGATCGGGAGCACGAGGTCGGCGTCGATCGCCTTTTGCATCACGAACCCGTTTTGCTCGGCGAGCAACGTGCTCGGCTTCGATGTGTAGGCCGCGCAATTGCCGGCGAGCGCGGGGATCAGGACGTAGTCGCCGGCGTCGAGCCCGCACGCACGGATGCTGCGGCCGGCATAGTCGACACGGACGAGCCCGTCTTCGGTCGTCGCCCAGATCTGATCGTCGAACGCGGCGATCGAACGGGGGCGCGCACACGCGATGCGTCGTGTCGCGGAGGTCCGGAAATCGACGACGACCAGCGCGTCGTTCTCGATCAATACCAAACGCTGTCCGCTGCGATCGAAGCACGATCGTCCGGCGGTGAGGCTGGTCGGTAGGGCTCGCATGTCTGGACTGCGTCCCCGACATGCACCGATGTGACGAGAAATCGCTAAACGCGGACGAAGTCGATGAAACCCTTGGCCGGCGCCGTATCGACGAGCTTCACGCGGACCTTGTCACCGACGTCGAGGCCCTGTTCGCCTCGCACGATCCGGCCTTCGGCGGGCGGCGAGAACAACCGCGCGAACACGCCCTTGTCCGAGGCGCCCGTGATGATCGCGTCGAACTCGTCACCGATGCGATTCGAGAGGAACGTGGCCGCGGCGACCTTGCGCATCGTTCGCTCGACCTTGCGCGCGGCATTCTCGCGCTCGGTACAGTGATCCGCGATCTGCTCGAGCTCGTCGTCGGAGTACGGCGCTTCGACATTGCGCGCGGCCGCCTTCAACAAGCGCTGCGTGATCAGGTCGGGATAGCGACGATTCGGCGCGGTCGAGTGGTTGTAGTCATCGACGGCGAGCCCGAAGTGACCTTGATCCGGATCGGTCGCGCGTTGAAGTGCGTACACGCCGGGGCCCATCAACTTCACGATCGAGAGCGATAGATCCGCGAACTTCGCCGGCTCTGCTTTGCGACGCGCCTCGAGGAATTGCGACAGCGCGCGCGCATCCGGCTCGGCCGGCAACTGCGTGCCGAGACTGCCTGCGAGCTCGACGATGCGATCCCAACGCTTCGGCTTCTTGACGACGCGGCGCACGGACGACCGCTTCTTCGCTTCGAGATAACGCGCCGTCGCACCGTTCGCGGCGATCATCAGATCTTCGATCAGCTCGCGCGCGCGATTCTTGTGCTGGACCTGGAGGTCGACGATCTGATTGCCCTCGACGATCGGCGATGCCTCGATCGTCTCGAAGTCGAGCGCGCCGTGCTCGTGACGGAGCCCGCGCAGCCGCTGCGCCGCTTGATCCTGGAGCTTCAGCTGATCGGCGATCACCTTGCCGCCGTGCGGAGCATCGCCATGACCTTCGAGCCACGCGCCGACTTGCTCGTAGACGAGCTTCGCCTTGTTGAGCACGCGCGCGATGTAGATCGCGGTCTTCTCGTCGTCGATGTTGCCGTCTGCCTTGACGACGAAATCGGTGATCACGGCGAGCCGCACCGTTCCGTCCTCGAGCAACGAGGTCCGGCCCGTCGACAACACCTCCGGCAGCATCGGGAACGTGTGGACGCCGGTGTACAGCGTGCACGTGTTCTGCGCGGCGAAGTCATCGATCTTCGAATGCTTCGGGACGAGCGCATCGACATCCGCGATGCCGACGAGCAACCGGATCGCACCATCGGCGAGCTGTTCGGCGACCTCGATCTGATCGAGGTCTCGCGACTCCTGGTTGTCGATCGACGACCACGCGAGCTGCGTGAGATCGCGCGCACCTTCATCGGGATCTCGCGCGGGAATCGTGTCTTCTAGCCCCGCCGGGATGTCGGCAAGGAACCCGTTGTCTTGCACGACACGGCGCGCGACCTGCACCATGTCGATGTCATGAGTCGTCATCGAACGAAACGATACACGGACAAAGCACTCGATCGGAGCGAGCTGTCGCGATTGCAAGACGAAGCGTTGCGCGGGGCGAAAGCGCGCGCGGAAGAGGGTGCCGGGAAGGGTGCGCAGCGCGGCAAGCGTGCCGTCGGTGCGGTCGTGAAGGTCGACGACGCGATTCGGGATCCCGATGTCCAAACCGAAGATCAGAAATTACTGGATTCGTCGGCAACCACGATCGAGACGGACTTCCGGCGCAGCGACGTCTGGCGGATCCAACGCATCCACAGTGAATTTATCGAGGGCATCGACGCGCTCGCGGATGTCACGAAAGCGGTCGCGATTTTCGGCAGCGCTCGGACCACGCGCGACGATCCGTATTACAAGGCCGCGCAGAAAACCGCCGAGCTCCTCGCCCGCGAGGGCTACTCGATCATCACCGGCGGCGGGCCGGGGATCATGGAAGCCGGCAATAAGGGCGCGCGCGAAGGTGGCGGGCGATCGATCGGCTGCAACATCGAGCTGCCGTTCGAGCAGATGGCGAACCCGTACATCGATACGCTCGTGAACTTTCGCTACTTCTTCGTCCGCAAGACCATGTTCGTGAAGTACTCGAGCGCGTTCCTGATCTTCCCGGGCGGATTCGGCACGCTCGACGAGCTCTTGGAGGCAGTCGAGCTGATCCAGACCGGTAAGATTTCGCACTTCCCGGTCGTGCTGTTCGGGTCGAAGTACTGGGGTGGCCTCGTCGACTGGATCCGGACCACGGTCCTCGGCTCGAACAATATCTCCGAGGCGGACCTGGAATTGCTCCAAATCGTCGATACGCCCGAAGCAGCAGCCCAGGCGGTGCTCGCCGCAAAGCACTGATCTCTGATATAGCCGCCGGCATGCGCGTGTACCTGATTGCAGCCCTCGCGGCATTTGCGCTCCCCGCGCGTGCCGACGAAGGCATGTGGACCTATCACGACTTTCCCGCGGCGAAGGTGAAGGCCAAGTACGGGTTCTCGCCGGACCAACCGTGGCTCGATAAAGCGCGGATGTCGTCGGCGCGGCTCGCCGGGATTTGCTCGGCTAGCTTCGTCAGCGATCAGGGCCTCGTGATGACGAACCATCACTGCGCGCACGATTGCGTCGCCGGCCTGTCGAGCAAAGAGCACGACTACGTGCGCGATGGCTTCTGGGCGCTGAAGCTCGAAGACGAGAAGAAGTGTCCCGACCTCGAGGTCCAGCAGCTCGACAAGATCGACGACGTCACCGCGCAGGTTCAAAAGGCGACCGCGGGCAAGACCGGTGCGGCGTACAGCCAGGCGTTGCGTGAAGTTTCGGCGGCGATCGAAAAGCCGTGCGAGACCGGGCCGACGGTGCGCTGCGAATTCGTGAACCTGTTCCACGGCGGTCAGTTCATGCTGTACCGCTACAAGCGCTACACCGATGTTCGCGTCGTCGGTGCGCCCGAGCTCGCGATGGCGTTCTTCGGCGGCGATCCGGATAACTTCGAGTTCCCGCGCTACGACCTCGACATGTCGTTCGTGCGGGTCTACGAAAACGGCAAGCCGGCGAGCACGCCCGATCACTTCGCGTGGTCGGCCGCGGGCCCGAAGGATGGCGAGCTCACGTTCGTCTCGGGCGATCCGGGCGCGACGGAGCGCGAGATCACGCAAGCCGAGCGCGAGTTCATCCGCGACTTCACGGCTCCGATCTCGACGAACTGGATGAGCGAGTGGCGCGGTCAGCTCACGCAGTTCATGCGCGAGAACGACGAGCAGAAGCGCATCGCGACCGAGTGGCAGTTCTACAACGAGAACTCGTTGAAGGCGTGGAAAGGCCGGCAGGCCGCGCTCGGTGATTCGGTCACGATGAAGAAGCTCGCGGATGCCGAGATCGGGCTCGCGAAAGATGCGCCGGAGGCATACGCGGATATCGCGAAAGCGCACGAGCTGGCGAAGCCGCAGATCCGTCGCTACTACGCGCTCGAGCGCTGGCACGCGCGCGGTCAGCACAGCGATATCGTCGCGAACGCGATGCGCCTCGTGCGCTCGGCCGACGAGAAGACCGTCGCGAACGGCAAGCGCCTCGACGAATATCGTGATTCGGCGCTCCCGGACATCGAACAGAAGCTCGGCTCGACGGCACCGATGTATCCGTCGCGCGAGAAGCTCGCGATCGCATTCTGGCTCGGCAAGCTGCGCGAGACGCTCGGCGCCGACGATCCGACCGTGAAGGCGGTGCTCGGCAAGGACACGCCGGAGCAGGTCGCCGCGCGCATCGTCGACGGCACCAAGCTCGGCGATCCGGCGGAGCGCATGCGCCTCTACAAAGGTGGCAGGGCGGCGATCGCGGCGTCGAAGGATCCGGCGATCCAGCTGTGGAAGGCAATCGATCCGGCGGCTCGCAAGGTTCGCAAGGTGTTCGACGACGATGTCGATGGCGTGACCAAGGCCGCGCACGAAAAGATCGCGAAAGCGCGCCTCGCGAAAGATGGCAAGTCGGGCTACCCGGATGCCACGTTCACGCTCCGCCTGTCGTACGGCTCGGTGAAGGGCTACACGTCGACGGTGCACGGCACGAAGGTCGCGCCGCTCACGTACATGGGCGGCACGTTCGATCGCGCGACGGGACAACCGCCGTTCGAGCTGCCGAAGACGTGGCTGGATGCGAAGAGGTCGATCGACCCGAAAGTTCCATTCGACGTCGCGACCACGAACGACATCATCGGCGGTAACTCGGGTTCACCGCTGTTCAACCAGAAGCTCGAGATCGTCGGCCTCATCTTCGACGGCAACATCGAGAGTTTGGCCGGTGATTTCTGGTACGACGAGGCGTCGAACCGCGCGGTCGCCGTGACCAGCGCTGCCATTATCGAAGCGCTCACGAAGATCTATCATGCGGATCGGCTCGCTACCGAATTGAAGGGACACAAGTGAAGGAAATCGCTCTCGAGAAGTATCCGGACATCGCCGCCAAGCTCGGTGTGACCAAGTTAAAGGGCGACGAAGCGCAATCGATCGTCGCGCTATCGCGCCTCGCGATCGATGCCGATCGCACGGTCGATGGCGACGAGCTCGACCTCTATGACGACCTAGCCGACATCGTGTGCGAGATGGGTGGCGTGGATGCCGACGAGGTCGTCGAAGCCGAAGATCGCAAGCCGCGTGGCGATGACGATCGCGTGCGCCGGTTGGTCGATGGCGTCGCGCGGCTGTCGTCGCAGGGCGTGCGCGAGCTCGCGTGGGCCACGGCGTGGATCCTGACGATCGCGGATCTCGCGATCCAGCCGGATGAAGATGCGTATCTGTCGGCGCTGCAGGACGCGCTGAAGTTGTCGGACGATCGGATCGCCGAGATCACGGCGATGCTGTCGGACGACCTCGCGCAGTAACTAGCAGCCCGGGAAGCAGGCCGCGCCGAGTTGCTCGGCTGCTTTCGCGCGCGTTGCCGTGGCGAGCTCGAATACGCGTGCGGCCGCAGCCCGCGCGGATTCTTGGAGCGCCGGCGTGGTCGCGTACTTCGCGAGCAACTGCTTGCCGAGCTCGTGATGGCCGCGTTCGTCCGGTTGGATGTACTCGCGATAGATCCGCACGGTCTCGTGATCGCCGCGCGCTTCGCAGAACGCCATGAACGCCTCGTTGACCGCGTACGCGATCGCCTCGAGCGCGTACAGACCTGCCGCGAGCCGCTCGACCGTGGTCGGTAATTGCCGGAGATATGCGAACAGCGGGTTCGGCGCTGGCTGCTTGTAGCCGTCGACATCGAAGCCCTGCGCTCGCAACCGATCCGCGACGAGGTTGAAGTGATTCGCTTCGTCACCCGCCTGGCGCGCGAACGCGAGCTTGACGTCGAGCTCGGCGGTCGTGGGCACCCACAATGCCGCGAGCTCCGAGACATTCACCTCGTTCGTCAGCGCCACCTGGAGCAGCGTGCGCGCGTCGACGTTTGCCGATTGTGAAGCCGTGGCGGCATTGCGTAACGGGGCGAGCTGACTGTCGAGCGCCGCGAAATCCATGGGTACAATCTAGCGTATGCGCGCTGCCGCGTTGGTGTTGTTGGTCGCCTGCCACGCGGCGATTCCCGAGCTGCCGAGTAAGGGTGGTCCGGCGTGGACCGAAGTGACGAGCGAGCACTTCGTCCTGTGGACGGATGCCGGTACGAAGCCCGCGAACGAGTTGATTCGCCAGATGGAGTTCTTGCATCAGGTGATCTTCGGCGTCGCGTTTCCCGGCAAGAGCGATGTCGGGCGCTCGTTCGTGATCGGCGTGCGCGACACGTTCGAGATCCACGCGTATCTGCCGGATCAATTCGGCGCGATGACGATGGGTGGAACTTCGTTGCGAATCCCCACGATCCTCCTACCGATGGATACCGACGAGCGCGATGGCCACGTGGTCACGCACGAGCTCTCGCACCTGATCTCGCACGTCGCGATCCACGACCAGCCACCGTGGTTCGCGGAAGGGCTCGCGGAATTCTTCGAGACCGTCCGGCTCGATCCGGATAAGGCGCAGGTCGATGTCGGCGAGCCGTTGACCAATCAGGTCGCGTCCGTCCGGCGCTATCCGCTCGTGCCGGGGCCACAGCTGTTCGCGTGCAAGGCGATGGGATGCCGAGATTCGGCGTTCTATGCGACGAGTGCGCTGACGTTCTCGTATCTCGCGAACACGCATCCCGATCAGCTCGTGATGCTCGAGGACGAATTGGCGAAGGACAATCCGCGCGCGTGGGACGTCACCGGCATCGCGCCCGGTGATCTCGATCGGCTCGTGCGCACGTGGGTCCTGCAGGGCCAGCATCGCGTGTGGCACTTCACGGCGAAGCTGAAGATTCCGCAGACCGCATCGCGCACGTTGACGGATCAGGACGTGATCGCGCTGCGTGCGTTTCTCGACGACGCGTTCCACGGCAAGCGCGAGCCGGCGCTGACCGCGTTGAAGGCGGATCCGACGAACGTGATGTTGCGACTCGTCGCCCAGCAACCCGGGACGCCGGAAGAAGCGCGTGCGACCGTGGCGGCGCATCCCGAGGATTGGCGCGCCTATCTATTACTGCTCGAAGCGATCAAGGTTCACGACGACGAAGCGAAGGCGGCGCGCGCCAAGCTGTGCGAGTTGGTCGCGGCGAATCCCGCGGCCGAGCTATCGCGATCGTTCTGCCCGCTCGACCGTGTACCCGCTGGTCCGGAAGGTGGACAGCAGCCCCCGGTCACCCAGTAGGTGGCCTAACCCCACGGCGATAAACGCGCCGCTCGTCGTCGCGTACGTCTCGATCTGCGCCCGCCACTTCGCGTTGCGCGCGTCGATGATCGTCGCCTGATCGCGCGCCACTAACATCGGCGCGAGCGAGATGTCGTCGCCGTTCTCGTAGTAGCGCCGCATCAACGCCACGTCGCACGCGAGCTTCTTGCGCTCGTGGATCGCCTGTTGGAGATCCTGGATCGATACGCCGTCGACGAGCGCTTGCATCTGCGCGTCCCAGGTCTCCAATGCATCGACCGGCATCTTGCCGTGTGCGCGATCGGTCAGCGATTCGTCCATCGAGGGCTTCGGTGATTCGGCGAGCTTGTTCGTCAGCCGCGTCATCGCGAACCATGGGCGCGCATGGCGGAGGTCGTCTTCCTTCATCGTCCCGCGCAACGCATCGACGAGATCGTACCAATCGTCGTCGGGAAGCTGGCGATCCAGCACCTGGCCGTACGGCAGGCGAGCGAGGTCTGTCAGCTTGTCCATGTCCGGCTCTTTGTCGCCGAGCTCGGATGCGAACTGCTTGCTCTGATCGAGCGCCTGCAACGCCGCGGGTGGCACGGCGCTGATCCCGGCGACGTGGATCGTGCCGTAGAAGTAGATCACCGGGCCGTCGGCCTTGTGGACCTTCCACAACAGCGGAGCGCCCGCGGTCACCGCTGGCAGCTCGCACTTCGGAGCGCTCGCGCACGCGACGAGAAAGATCAGCAGCGCCTTCACCACGGCTCATAATAGCCGGGTCATGCGCACGAATCACATCTGTCCCAAGTGCAAGCACAACCGGATCCTGCTCGTCGCGAACATCCCGGATAACGATGGCGAGTACGGCGACAAGCCGTTGCGGGTGGCGTTCGCGTTCACCGGCACCGGCTTCTTCGGCGGCGACAAGACCACGCCGGTCGGCCACCTCCGCGCGTGCGTGTGCCGGCGCTGTGGCTATACCGAGCTCTACGTCGACGAGCCGGACAAGATTCCGATCGATGGGCGCTACATCAGCGAGCTCGTCGGCCCCGAGCCCGAGGACTCGCCGTATCGGTGAGCAACCGCGCGAGCGCTCGAGCCTCGTGCTTGCCGGGATTCTCGATCGTCGTCACGCCGAAGTGGCGGACCGCCATCAGCGCGAGGTTGACGAGGTTGTAGCCGTTATCGTCGACGTGCAGATGCGAGAACTTGCCATCGCGCCCGCGGGTCAACGTGAACGTCTCGGCGATGCCGATCTTCGTCAGCTTGCTCGCGTTGATCGTCGCTCCGAACATCGGCCAGCGATCGGACGGGCTGGTCTTGTTCGGCATCTCTTCGAACGGCCCGAAGATCTCGAAATTCACGTGCTCGAGCGCAGGCAAACGCGCGACCGCTGCCGCCACGTCCGCGAACACTTCAGGGGCACGGACGTTCGCGAATCGTAGCTTCGGCAATGCGGGGAGCTGTTCGAACGGCATGAAGCGCGCGCCGAACCGTTCGACGCTGGCGAGCGCTGCGAGCCCCGAGGGCGCGAACTGCTTCGAAAACACCAGGTCGATATCGGGCACGTGCGCGAGCGTCGCGAACAGCGCGGGCGGGATCGGGACCTCCGTCGGATCCTGGTTCAGCACGAGCTTGGTCAGGCTCGGTAAGCCGGCGAGCGATTTCGCGATCGTCCGCTCCGTAGTGAGCTCGAGTGTCGTCAATGCCTCGAGACCGGCGAACGCATGCGCAGGAATCCGATCGACGGCCGCATACAACGTGCGCAGGTGCGGAAGCGCGTCGAAGCACTTCGGCGCGAATGCGCAATCGTAGAGCTCGAGCTCGACGAGGCGACTCTGTCCCGCGAATAGCTTCGCGGTCAGCTTCATCTTTCGAGCCTTCGCGCATCGAATCGTCGACCACACCGGATCGTTGCCGAGCTGTTTGACCTTCGGGTCGAGATCGATCGTCTGCGGGAAGCCGCGCTCGAAGACCAGCGTCCCGAAGCTCGCGAGTGGATGCTCGGCGGCATGTTTGTCGACGAGCTCCTTCTCGCGGCGCGCTTGCTTCGGCGTTTGTTTGCGTCCGGAGCGCGCGATCTGGAGTTGGATCAACTCGCCGCGATCGTCGCCGCGCTCGAGCAACGCGTCGGCGAGCACGAGGCGAGGTCCATCGTCGTCGGGATTCGCGTACACCGCCGCGAACAGGTCTTCGATCATAACGTCGCGCGCAACGCGCCACCGCGGAACACCCACAGCTTGCCGGGCTCGCCGATCGTCCACGCTTCGTCGCGCGTGAGCGGGACCGTCGCGACGACCGCCACGCGATCGTTCGGTGTGGTGACATCGGCGAAGTTTACGGTCACGTCGTCGTCGGCGAGCGTGGCCTCGCAGAACGGCGCCTTGCGAATGATGTACGCGAGCTTCGTCGCGCAGCGCGCGTAGAGATGGCGGCCGTCGCCGAGCAAGAAGTTGAACGTGCCGAACTCGCCAATTTCGGATGCGACCTCGGCGATCGCGGCCCACAGCTCGCTCGGCTTCTTCGGATATTCATCGAACCGAGCCTCGAGCCCGGCGAGCAACGCGCAAAACGCGAGCTCGCTGTCGGTGTTGCCGATCGGTTCGAACCGGCCGAGCTCGAGCCGCGCGAGCTTCTTCACCGTGCCGTTATGCGCGAACGTCCACGAGCGGCCCCACAGCTCGCGCGTGAATGGATGCGTGTTCGCGAGCGAGACCGTGCCGCGCGTCTTCTTGCGAACGTGCGCGATCGCGAGCAGCGTCTTGATCGGATTCTTGCGAACGTAGTTGGCAAGCTCGGACTTCGCCGCCGCGTGCGGTTCGAGGAACGAGCGCACCGCTTTGCCGTCGTAGAGCGCGAGTCCCCAGCCATCTGCGTGCGGACCCTTCGCACCACCACGAAGCGCTAATCCCGAGAATGAGAACACGATGTCCGTCGGGACGTTGCACTCCATCCCAAGCAGTTCGCACATGTAGGTAAAGAATACCGCGTATACTGGAGGTGGTGAGCGACTCCGGCGCTGATGAGACAGCGACGAAGCGGGAAGGTCTCGGATCGCTCCACAAGGACGTTCCGGGATTGGATCGCGGCAGCGTCATCGGCCGCTATGTCGTGCTCGACGTGATCGGGCAGGGCGGCATGGGCATCATCTACTCGGCGTTCGATCCCGAGCTCGATCGCAAGGTCGCGATCAAGCTGTTGCAGGCCGGTGGGCCAGGGAGTGGCTCGTACACCGGCGGCACGCAGGCGTGGCTCGTGCGCGAGGCGCAGGCGATGGCGCGGCTCGCTCATCCGAACGTCGTGGCGGTGCACGATGTCGGCACGCTCGACGATCGCGTGTTCGTCGCGATGGAGCTCGTCGATGGCGAGACGCTCCGCGAGTGGCTGAAGCGCAAGCATACATGGCGCGAGGTGATCGACGTGATGCGCGCGGCCGGCGCGGGGCTCGTCGCAGCGCATGCCGCGGGACTCGTGCATCGCGACTTCAAGCCCGAGAACGTGATCGTCGGCGCCGACGGTCGCGTCCGCGTGATGGACTTCGGGCTCGCACGTGCGCAGAACGAGCCGACGGCGGCGAGCCGCAACTCCGATCTCGCGATCGAATCGCGCTCGCCGCTCACGGATCAGTTGACCGAGGCGGGCACCGTGATGGGCACGCCGGCGTACATGGCGCCCGAGATCCACGATGGGCTCGGTGCCGACGCGCTGTCGGATCAGTTCGCATTCGGTGTCACGCTCTACGAAGCGCTGTTCCGGATCCGGCCATTCGAGAAGTCGGATCTCGTGCCTCCGCGCGAAGACCCGACGCCGAAGATTCCGCCGGATGTCGGGCTGCCGCCGCGCCTGCAACGCGCCGTGATGCGCGCGATCGAGATCGATCCGAAGAAGCGGTTTCCGGCGATGACGGAGCTGTTGACCGAGCTCGCATGGGATCCGGCGCAGACCCGCCGGCGGATCGCGGTCGGCGTGGGGTTCGGCCTGATCGCGTTCGCGATCGCGGGAAGCCTCGTGCTCGCGTTTCGGCATCACGTCGGCGAAGCGTGCGTGGGGACGGAGAAGGCACTCGCCGGCGTGTGGGACGAGCCGGTCAAGCTGAAGATCCACGCCGCGTTCACCGGCACGAAGAAAGCGTGGGCCGAGCCGAGCTTCACCGTCATGTCGCACGCGCTCGACGGCTACACGCATGACTGGACCGAGGCCGTGACCGCGAACTGCGAGGCCACGCGGATCCGCAAGGAGCAAACCGAACGCGTGTTCGAACAGCGCCAGGTGTGCTTCGACCAGCGCCTCGAAGAAGTCCGTTCGCTCGGCAAGCTGCTCCAGGAATCTCCGGACGCGGTCGTCGATAAAGCGGACAAGGTCGTGCAAGAGCTCGATCCGATCAACGGCTGCACCACGGACCCGAGCTCGTTCCCCGACGATCCGCAGCAACAGAAGGCGTACATCAGTCTCGCGCTCTCGCTCGCATCCGCGCAGGCGCAGTTGATCGCCGGCCAATACATCACCGGGCTCGCGGCCGCGCAGAAGGTGATCGATGAAGGCCCGAAGTTGCACGCCGACGATCTCGTCGCGACGGCGCAGCTCATGCGCGGCACCGTGTTGCAGGCGGCGGGAAACGCGAAGGATGGCAACGAGGCGTTGTCGACGGCGGTATGGACCGCGATGCGAGCGCACCTCGATCCGATCGCGTCGAAGGGCGCGCTCGCGAATGCGATGGTTCACTCCGAACGCGCGGACTCGCTCGCCGCCGCCGATGTCTGGCTCGATCTCGCGCTGTCGACGGCGCGTCCGAACGATCCGTACATGAAGTATCAAACGCTCGAGGTGCGCGGTGCGATCCAAGCGCAGCGCGGTGAGCTCGATGCCGCGACGAAGATGCACACCGACGGTCTCGAAGCGGCGAAGCAACTCTACGGCGCGGATGATCCGAACGTGTGGGGAGCCGAGAATCAGCTCGCGACCACGATGGGTCATGCCGGCGCCTGGGTTGCAGCGATGCCACACTTGGAGCGCGCGCTCGAGCTGCGTCAGAAGGCCGTCGGCCCGGAGCATCCGGAACGTCGGGTTGATCTTGTCGAACCTCGGCGCCTGTTACGACCACGCCGGTCAGCCCGACAAGGCGCTGGCCACGTTCAAGCGCGCGTTCGCGATCAAGGAGAAGACGTACGGGCCGAACAGCCCGTTGATCGTGGGCACGCTGAACAACCTCGCCGATTTCGAAGCGCGCCACGGTCAGGTCGAGATCGGGTTGCAAGATGTCACGCGTGCGAAGGCGATCGCGCAGCGCGTGCCCGGCCCGACGAGCCCGCTCTATCACGTGATCGCCACCACGTATGCTGAAGTGCTCGGGCGCACGAACCCGACCGACGCGCGCGTGGCGTTCGAAGACGTGGTGAAGCTCGAGACCGACCTGAAATCTCCGGAGCTGGGGACGTCGCTCGCATCGCGTGGCGAGCTCGAGCTTGCCCAGAATAAACCGAAGGACGCGGCCGTTTACTTCGACCGCTCGATCGCTGCCTACGAATCGATCAGCAAAGACCACCTGTCGCTCTGGAAACCGCTGGCCGGACTCGCGCGCGCACGTCACGCGATCGATCCGAAGGCGGACGTGCGCCCCCTGTTCGAACGCGCGATCGCGATCGGCGTGAAGGCGCAGATTTCCGACGAGGATATGCAGCCGATCAAAGAAGCGATGTCATCATCACAGCGTGGCAAGTAACGCTCAGCTCGAAGCTGCGATCCTCGCAAACCCCGACGACAAGAGTGCGTACAGCGTGTACGCGGATTGGCTGCAGAGCCAAGGTGATCCGCGCGGCGATCTGATCGCGCTCTCGCTCGCCGGTGATGACGCCGCCGCGGGTGGCCTGATGATCAAGAAGGGCAGTGCGTTACTCGGCCCGCTCGTCGATCACCAGCGTTCGTACGACGACGAGAATACCGAGAACTTCACGTGGCGGTGGGGCTTCATCGATCGCGCGCGGCTGTCGTTCGACGAGAACATGTCGAACAAGCGCGTCGATCTGAAACAGGTGCTGAGCGATCTGCTCGATCATCCGAGCGGTCACTTGGTGCGCGAGCTCGTGTTCGGGATCAACGGCGAGAGCGGCGATACGAGCCTCGACAACCTGATCGAGGTCCTCGCCGCGAAGCCGCGCCCGTCGCTGCGCAGATTGATTTTCGGCGACGTGAAGTACGCGGGTGCCGCGCGCGAACAGGATCAGGGCGAGGAGACCGAGATCAGCTGGTACAACGTCGGCGATCTCTCGAAGCTGTGGGCGCAGGTGCCGAACCTCGAGAGCGTGATCATCACGTGCGGCGGCGACGCGACGCTGGGCGAGCTCGATCTGCCAAAGCTGCGCCACTTCGAATTCCGCAGCGGCAGCTTCAAGAAGAGCAACCTCGCTTCGGTCATCGCATCGCATACGCCAAACCTCGAGCACCTCGACGTGTGGATCGGGCAAGAGAGCTACGGCAGTGACATCGTCGCGGATGACCTTCGCCCGCTGATCCATCGCAAGGACCTGCCGAAGCTGAAGCACCTCGGGATCATGAATTGCGAGGTGATCGAAGAGCTGATCCCCGATCTGCGGAAGTCCGAGCTGGTCGCGAAGCTCGACGAGCTGGATCTCTCGCTGGGATGCCTCTCCGACGAGGGCGCCGCCGCGATCAAAGAGGATCCGGGCGCGATGGGGACGCTCGCGAAGCTCGACGTGTCGTATAGCCTGCTGACCGAGGCTGGCATGTTGAAGGGCGTGGCGAAGCAGGTGGTCGAGATCGAGCAGCGCGATCCTGACGATCGTTACGCGGCTGTCGGCGAATAGTCATCGAGCGGTGGCATGCTCCGGGCGTGGCATCGAATCCCCAACTCGAACAAGCGATCGAATCCAACCCGGACGATAAAACCGCGTACAGCGTGTACGCCGATTGGCTGCAGAGCCAAGGTGATCCGCGCGGCGAGCTCGTCGCGCTATCGCTCGCCGGCGGTGACACCACGGCTGCGCAGGCGAAGGTGCTCGGGCCGCTCGCCGAATACGCGAAGACGTTCGATGGCAACGATGGCGACACGTTCACGTGGAAGAACGGCTTCATCGACAGCGCGTTCCTCTCGCACAACACGTATTCGAAGCCGCAAGGCGATCTGACGAAGGGGCTGCAGCTCCTGCTCGATCATCCGGCGGCGCGGTTCCTGCGCGAGCTGCGGTTCGCGTTCAACAACGATCCGAACGAGGACAACTGCCAGTCGTTGATCGACGTGCTCGCCGCGCAACCGCGCCCGACGATCAAGTCGCTGTTCTTCGGCGACATCAAGTACGCCGGTGCCGCGCGCGATGAAGATCAGGGCGAGGATACGGAGATCAGCTGGTACTCCGTCGGCAATCTCTCCGAGCTGTGGAAGAGCGTGCCGAACCTCGAGAAGCTGATCGTCACGTCCGGATCGGCAGAATCGGCGATGGCCGGTGGCACGCAGCTCGGCGAGCTGAACCTGCCGAAGCTGAAGCACCTCGAGTTCCGCACCGGTGGACTCGAGAAGTCGAACTTCGACGCGATCGTCGCCTCGCAGACGCCCGCGCTCGAGCACCTCGACGTGTGGATCGGACGTGAAGACTACGGTTGCAGTGTCGGTACCGACGAGATCGCGAACCTCGTCTCGCGCCAGGACATCCCGAAGCTGAAGCACCTCGGGATCATGAACTGCGAGTTCGTCGACGAGATCGTCGGCCTGCTCACCGAATCGACGCTCGTACGTGGCCTGCGGGAGCTCGACTTGTCGCTCGGCTGTTTGACCGACGATGGCGTCGAACAGCTGACCTCGGACGACTTGGCGTGGTCACTCGACAAGCTCGACGTGTCGAGGAACCTCCTGACCGACGCCTCGGCGCTGGACGGCGTTGCGAAGACGGTGATCGCAGACGATCAGCGCGACGCGGACAGCCACTACGCCGCTGTCGGCGAGTAGCATCACCGGGTGCAGGTCGCGATTGCCGATACCACCCTCGAAGTCCTCGATACCGGTCCCGGCTCGACGGGCGAGACGATCGTGTTCAGCCACGGTCTGCTCTGGGATGCATCTCTGTTCGCGCCGCAAATTGCTGCACTCCGATCGAAGTACCGGTGCATCGCGTGGGACCACCGCGGACAGGGGAAGTCCGCCGCGGATTGGCGCCAATGCATCGGCATGGAGCTCGTGTCGCACGATGCGATCGCGTTGCTCGAGCACCTGAACACCGGTCCCGTGCACTTCGCGGGGCTGTCGATGGGCGGGTTCGTCGCGATGCGTGTCGCAGCGAGGCGTCCGGATCTCGTACGTTCGTTGATCCTGATCGAGACCAGCGCGGACGGAGAGCCGATCGAGAACGTGCCCCGTTATCGGATGCTGTCCAACTTGACCCGAGTTTTACCGATGCGCGTGGTGATGCCGAGAGTCGCGCCGATCATGCTCGGTAAAACCATTCTCGCCGACCCGAACCGCAAGGCGGAGGTCGCCACCTACATGGCGACGATGAGCCAGCGCCGCGATATCTGGCGCGCGGTCAACGGCGTCATCGATCGCTCGCCGATCGCCTCCGAATTGAGTCGGATCAACACGCGTACGCTCGTAATCGTGGGAGATGAAGATCTTGCGACACCGCGTCCCAAAGCCGAGCGCTTGGTCGCGGCGATCAAGGGCGCGCAGCTCGAAGTCATCCCCAGTGCTGGACACTCGTCCACGGTCGAAGAGCCAGCTCGGGTAACAGCGGGGCTCTTGCGATTTCTTAGCTAGACCAAACTCACCGCTCGGGTTTTAATCAAAGGAAACCCGCGTGATAGGCTGTACTAAGGGGCAGGTGAGTAGAATTGTCTGACGAGCAAAAACGACTGCGGTTGTTAGTAGTCGAGGATGCTGATGACGATTACCGGATCCTGGTCCGCGAAGTCCGTCGCGGCGGCTACGACGTCTCGTCCGAGCGGGTGACAAACGGCGCCGAGCTCGCGAAAGCGCTCGAGCAAGCGTGGGATTTGATGATCACCGACTGGCTGTTGCCGGGCTTCGGTGGCTTGCAAGCGATCGAAATGGTGAAGAGGCGCGGGGATGGCACGCCGTGCATCGTCATCTCGGGCACGCCGAACGAGGATGAAGCGATCGCGGCAATGCGAGCTGGCGCACTCGATTTTCTCTCGAAGGATCGGCCAATGCGGTTCGTGCCCGCGATCGAGCGCGCACTACGTGAAGCCGAAGATCATCGCGCGCGCCTCGCGTTCGAGCGCGAGCTCCGTCTCTCCGAAGAGCGTTACCGCAGTGCGTTCGAGCTCGCGCCGGAAGCATTGCTCACGTTCGATCTCGATCACCTGCGGATTTGCGATGCGAACTTCGCAGCCGCAAAGCTCTACGGTCACACCATCGAGGAGCTGCGCACCGTCAACTTCGTCCAACTCTCGGCGAAGAAGCTCGCGGACGGGCGCGAGTCATTGCCGGTCGCCACCGACATCTTGCTGCGCATGCGCGAAGGTGCGGAGATCGCGCCGTTCGAGTGGAGCGCGCGGCACAGCTCCGGCGAGGAGATTCCGGCGGAGGTCCACCTCGTTCGCCTGGTCGGCGATCACCAACGTCTGGTCCGGCTCACCGTGATCGACCTGCGCGAACGTCGCAAGCTCGAGGAGGTTCGCCAGCGCACGATCGAGCTCGAGCTCCAGAACCGGCGGATTCAAGAAGCGAATCGCTTGAAGAGCGAGTTTTTGGCGAACATGTCGCACGAGCTGCGCACGCCGCTGAACGCGATCATAGGTTTCAGTGAGCTGCTGCATGACGGCGCGGTTCCGGCCGAGTCACCCGAGCATCACGAATTTCTCGGAGACATCCTGACCAGCGGCAAGCACCTGTTGCAGCTGATCAACGACGTGCTCGATCTCGCGAAGGTCGAAGCCGGCAAGCTCGATTTCCGTCCGGAGGCCGTCGAGCTCCAAAAGCTCGTGCAAGAGGTCGTGTCGATCACGCGGACCACGGCGGCGACGAAGCGGATCATCGTCGAGGCCGAGGTCGATGCACGGCTCACGAACATCGTGCTCGACCCGGGCCGGTTCAAACAGGTCGCGTACAACTACCTCTCGAACGCGCTCAAGTTCACGCGCGAGGGTGGCAAGGTCTTCATCCGGTGTTTGGTCGAAGGCGAGGCGATGTTCCGCCTCGAGGTCGAGGACACCGGCGTGGGCATCTCGCCCGCGGATCTCGGCCGGTTGTTCGTCGAGTTTCAGCAACTCGAGCAAGGCGCCGCGAAGAAGCATCAGGGCACGGGGCTCGGGCTCGCGCTGTCGCGGCGGCTCGTCGAGGCTCAAGGCGGCACCGTCGGTGTGCGCTCGGTGCTCGATGTCGGGTCGACGTTCCACGCGATTCTCCCGCGCGTATCGACGGTCGTGCAACCGTCCATCTCGCGTACCATGACGCCGCGGAGTCGTACCGGCTCACGCACCATTCTCATCGTCGAAGATGATGATCGCGATCGCGAGCTCATCGCGAGTACGCTTGCAGGAGTCGGCTACGGCTTCGAGATCGCTCGCACCGGAGCCGACGCGCTCGCACGTTGCCAAGAGCGTTACTTCGACGCGGTCACCCTCGACTTGTTGTTGCCTGATATGAGCGGATTGGATGTCCTCGACACGTTGCGCGTCGGCGGTTGGCTCCGCGACACGCCCGTGATCGTCGTGACGATCGTCCCCGACGTGAAGACCGCGATGACGGTCACGGACATCTTGCGCAAGCCGTTGGACAAGGACGCTCTGTTGAGTGCCCTCGAACGCGCGGGCGTTCGTCCTGGTTTGCGTCCTGCGACGGCGGGAGGTGGGAGTTGAGCCTGGTGTTAATCGTCGACGACAACCCGACGAACTTGAAGCTCGTCACGTATTTGGTGAAGTCGCACGGCTACGACGTGACGACGGCGACGGATGCCGACACGGCGCAGGCGTCGATCCTCGATCAGCGTCCGGCGGTCATCCTGATGGACCTCCAGTTGCCCGGCGTCGACGGGCTCGAGCTCACGCGAAGGCTCAAGGCCGACCCCGCGACCCGTGCGATTCCGATCGTCGCAGTCACCGCGTACGCGATGAAGGGCGACCACGAGAAGGCGCTGGCCGCCGGCTGTGACGATTACGTGACCAAGCCGATCGACACGCGTACGCTGCCGGACGTGATCGCTCGCCACGTCGCTCGTTCGGAGCGTGCATCGTGACGTCGCAGCACAAGATCATGGTCGTCGACGACAATTCGGCCACGCGTCGGATGGTCAAGAACGCGCTCGTCCGCAATGGCTACGAAGTGCTCGAGGCGCCGGATGGCAAGACCGCGCGCGAGCTGATGCGGTCGGAGCACCCGCGCGTGGTGCTGCAGGATCTGATGCTGCCGGATGCCGATGGCTTCCAGCTCGTCGGCGAGCTGCGCGATATCGGCGGCAGTGAAGTCTCGATCCTCGCGTTCTCCGGGTTCGTGTCGAAGCTCGACGAAGCGCGCGTGAATATCAGCGGCTTCGACGACATCATCCCGAAACCGATCGCGCCGTCGCGGCTCGTGCCGCTGATCGAGACGCACCTGCCCACGGCCGTGACGCCGAATGAAAAGTTCGGTGCGAATCGTCGGCTCGTCGTCGCGGATGACGACCCGATCCAGTTGAAGCTCGCCACGTTCCGGCTCCAACGCCTCGGCTTCGAGATCGAATCCGTCGGCGACGGTGCGGCGGCGCTCGCGGCGATCCGGCGGCGTGCCCCGGATGCCGTGGTCTCGGACGTGATGATGCCGGAGCTCGATGGCTTCGGGCTCGCGATGGCGCTGCGCCAAGACGAGAAGCTGCGCAACGTGCCGCTCGTGCTGGTCACGTCGAGCTACATCGAGTCCTCCGATCGCACGCTCGCGCGGCGCGCGGGTGCGAACGACTTGGTGCTGCGCACGCCGGATTTGTCGAACCTGATCGAGGTCCTGCGCGACACGCTCGCCGAGGACAACACCGGTCCGGTCACCCCATCGCCGGAAGTCCTGCCCGAGCTCGAGCGCGAGCGGAACCGTCGCGTGTTCCGCCAGCTCGAGCGCCAGGTGATGCTGAACAGTGGCCTCGCGAAGCGATGCAGCACGCTCGCGTCGGAGCTCACGGTGCTCACCGGCATCGCCGAGGCGGTGCTTCGCAATCGCGATGTCGATGTCGCGCTCGACGAGGCGATCGCGAGCTGCTTCGATGCCGGCGGCGTGTCGTACGGCGCCCTGTTCCTGTTCGAGGGTGAAAAGTTCCGCGTGCGCGCGCTCGGCGCCGACGTGCCGACGAAGCAACCGATCGAGACGTTCTTCAACCGCGAAGCGATGCTGCGGTCGATGATCGAGAAGGGCAACACGATCTACATCCGCGATCAGCCGCAGCTGCTCGAGGATGCGAACGCGAAGGCCGTGCTCGTCGTGCCGCTGTCGAATACGGCGGGTCCGCTCGGCGCGCTCGTGATGGTGTCGCGCGATCGCGATCTCGACGAGGCCGATTGGCGCGTGTTCGCGCAGAGCATCGGTACGCAGATCAGCCAGGTCGTCACGCTCGCGCGTGCGTACTCTGCACTCGAGGCAGCGGAGCGCAAGGCCGAGCAACACGCGGCGGTGCTCGAGGCCGTCGTCGAGAGTGCGCCGGACTACGTGCTGCAGCTCGATCTCGACGGTGTGGTGCGCTTCATCAATCGTGTGGAGCTGCCGCAGAGCGTCGACGACATCACCGGGCGCAACTGGTTCGCGATGCTGCCAGCAGATCAGCAGCAGCGCGCGCGGATCGCGTTCGATCTCGTGATCCAGCACTCGAAGCCGATGGAAGTCGAGCTCCGTACCACCCGGTCGGACGAGTCGGCGGCGTGGTGGGCGATTCGCATGGGTGTCGTGCGCACGCACGATTCGGGCTCGTCGATGGGCAAGGTCACGGGCGTCGTGATCGTCGCGCGCGATGTCACCGACAAGAAGCAAACCGAGATGCAGCTGATGCTCGCGGATCGGATGGCGTCGGTCGGTACGCTCGCGGCAGGTGTCGCGCACGAGATCAACAATCCGCTCGCGGCCGTGATCGCGAACCTCGACATGGCGGAGCACGATGTCGTCGAGCTCGGGCAGCGCACGCCGTTGCCGCCGGATCTCGTCGACGAGATCCACGATGCGCGGATGAGCGCGGATCGCGTGCGCGAGATCGTGCGCGACCTGAAGGTGTTCTCGCGCGCACAAGAGGATCGGCGCGGCGCCGTCGATGTCGAGAAGGTGCTCGAGTCGACGCTACGCATGGCGCAAAACGAGATCCGGCACCGCGCGAAGGTCGAAAAGATCTACGGCAAGGTGCCGCGCGTCGATGCGAATGAAGGCCGGCTCGGTCAGGTGTTCCTCAACCTGATCGTCAATGCGGTGCAGGCGATTCCCGAGGGCAACTACGATCAGAACCGGATCAAGATCGTCACCGCCGTCGATAAGGGCGAGGTCGTCGTGTCGGTGACGGATACGGGCACGGGCATTCCGCCCGAGGCGCAGCGCCGGTTGTTCACGCCGTTCTTCACGACGAAGCCCACGGGTGTCGGCACGGGGCTCGGGCTCGCGATCAGTCACCGGATCATCACGGGGCTCGGTGGCAACCTCGACTTCACGACGGAGCTCGGCAAGGGCACCACGTTCCGGGTCCGGCTACCGATCGCGGCGAGCAACATCCCGCCGGTGACCGAGAAGATTCCGTTGCCGATGAAGGCGACGCGGCGAGGGCGGATCCTCGTGATCGACGACGAGGACTCGTTGGTCCAGGCGATCAAGCGATTCATGTCGCAGGATCACGAGGTCGATGGCACGACGTCGGCGCGGCAGGCGATCGACATGCTCGCGGCGGATCAGAGCTACGACGCGATCGTGTGCGACTTGATGATGCCGCAGGTGACGGGCATGGATGTCTACAACGCGGTCGTGAAGATCGATCAGAAGCTCGCGGACAAGATGATCTTCGTGACGGGTGGTGCGTTCACGGAGAGCGCACGGCAATTTCTCGACTCGTTACCGCTCGGACGCCACATCGAGAAGCCGTTCGATCTCAAAACGCTGCGCGCTCTGATCAACGAGAAGATCAAATAGCGAAAACCTCGCCGGGGTCAGCGGCGAGGTTCTCTAGATCAGAGACGGTTCAGGGCGAGCCGAGCACCGGCGCCTTCAGGTACGGGAACGCCGTGTTGAAGTCTGCCGAGCTGACCGACGCACCGTCGACGAGCGGCGCCGCGCGGAGCGGAGCGTGGTTCTTGTCGAGCAGGAAGCCCATCGCCACGCGGAGCGCGAGGTCGACCGTGTCGTCACCCGGGCGGCGACCGTTCGGGAAGCCAGCCGGATCACAACCCGCCTTCGAGAGGTTCAGCGCCGGACCATGCGCATCATCGACCGGCGTGTCGAAGCACGTCGCCGCGCCGAGGTTGCTCTGCGAAGCCGCCGCCGTGGCCGGCACCGCCGTGTTGAGGCGCACCGCTTCGAACAGCGTGTCGCTGATCTTGTTGACCGTCGGCACGCCGTTCAAGAACGCAGCGACGAGGTCCGCGCGGGGATACGCCGTCGGAGCGAGCGCACCGGTCGCGCCGTACACCACTTCGACGAGGATCGGCAGCGACGGGTTCGTGACGTAGTCCGCGAACTGACCGTCATCCTTCGGCTCGCTACCGTTGAACTTGTCCTTGTCCTTGATGCCGATCACGACTTCGTTCACGAGCACCATGCCGAGGCGGCTGACCTGCACCCACGGGCCACCTTCGCGCGACGGGTTCTTGAACGTCGCGGTCGGGTTGAGCACGCGCGCTTGACGCATCGACGCCGTCGTCCAGCCCGCGATGATCGGTTGCGTCGAGTCCTTCACGAGGCACGAGGTCGGAATCTCGAGTGCGAGCGTGGTCACGCCCTTCGTCGCCGTCGAGTTGTGACCGGCCTGGTTCGCAGCGCCGGTGAGATCCGCTGCGCCCGCACCGACCGCCGTCGCGCCGAGCGCGCTGACGTTCAGGTTCACGAGGTCGAAGATCTCGCCGAGGTTGACCGCGAAGCCCTCCTGGCGCTGACCGACGAACACGCGCGCATGCGTGCCGGCGGCGACACCCGTCGGCGTGCAGCCGGGGACGTCGAAGTTGTAGATGAACTTGTTCGAGTACGTGTTGTAGTTGTTGCCGCCGAACGTCTTCTGGCCGGCGTTGTCGTACGGCTTCTCGAACGTCGTGTTGTTCGTTGCCATGTTCGTGGCGAGCATCGGGGCGCTCGCGCGGCGCGGACCGCGCACGACACCGAGCGTGTACGTCTCGTTGACGTTACGCGTGGCATCGCCGGGGCCGGTGAGGCCGCCCGCGATCTGGAGCGGGATGTTGATGCTCTTCGTGTTGCCCGACGGACCGATCGGCAGCTCGATACCGGTGCCGTTGTTCGCGAGGTTCAGATCGAAATCGAACTGGAACGTCAGGTCTTCGATGCCATCGCCATCGTTGTCGACATGGATCTCGTACAGCGCGTCGGGATCCAGGTTGAAGTAGTTCGGACCGCCGTACGTGTCTTGCAACGGCTGGTAGTTCGCGATCAGCGTGGTGTAGCCACTGCGGTCGCTCGGCGCGGTCTCGTAGCTACGGAACATGTAGAAGTCCGTGCCGTCGACCTTCGGGTTCTTGGTGATGAACGGCGCCTCGCGGTGAGACGACGCCATGGTGGTGGCCGGCACGAGTGCCGTGACGGTCGCCAACGCGCCGCCTAACAAACGATTGCGAATCTTCATCTAGTGGTTCCCCTTTTGAAATTAGAGTTGCTGAAACGTTTGGATCATCTGGGCGCGCGTATCGGCGTGCCTGGATGCGTTGGCGATCGTGACGAGCGTCGAGCCGTTCACTTCACGAACGGCGTCGGGCACGAGCTTCGAGTAGCGCTCGTTCATCATCTTGCGACCCGCGACCGCAGCGTCGTGCGTCGCGTACTCGCATACCGAAACCGCGATCGTGTCCGCGGTCGCGCCGAGCTCGCAGTACTGCGCGCCCGCGATCGATGCGAGCACTTGATGATGCGAGACCATCTTGATCCCCTTCGCATCGAGCGCCGCGTACACCTTGTCCGCGGTCACCTTCGCGCCGGGCCGCGAGTCCTTTTCAGTCTGCAGCGTCGCCGGCAGGTTCGACAGTCCCGCGAGATCCTGCGAGCCCGGCATGCCGATCTTGTCCTCGGCCATCGTGGGCGCAGGTTGTTGAGCGGCGGCTTGTTTGTGTTCCGCCGGTGCCTTGCTACAGGCGGCGAGCAGGATCGCTACGAAGGCGAATTTCATAGATGTCATCTCCCTCGGATGCATCTACGAGCCGGTGTTACAACCGGATCACATGCCTACTCCGGCAGATATCACGCTCGACTTCGCCGTGATCGGAAGCGGCTTCGGCGGCAGTGTTTCTGCACTGCGTCTCGCCGAAAAGGGCTACCGCGTCGGCGTCATCGAGATGGGTAAGCGGTGGAAACCCGAGGACTTCCCGAAGACCACCTGGAACGTGTGGAAATGGCTATGGCGGCCCGCGTTAGGCCTCAAGGGCTTCTACAACATGAGGCCGTTTCGTCACGTCGTGATCCTCTGCGGCAACGCGGTCGGCGGTGGCTCGATCACGTACGCGAACACGCTTTTGCAGCCGCCGGATTCGGTGTGGGACGAAGGTTCGTGGCAAGGGCTCGCCGATTGGAAGAAGGAGATGCCCGCGCACTACGCGACCGCGCGGAAGATGTTGGGCGTCACCGAAAACAAGATCCTCGGTGATGCCGATCGCGTGCTCCTGAAGATGGCGGAGTCGCAAGGCATTGGCGACTCGTTCTACAAGACCGATGTCGGCGTCTACTTCGGCAAAGCCGGCGAAACCGTCAAGGATCCGTTCTTCGGTGGCGAAGGTCCGGATCGCACGGGCTGCATCGGTTGTGGTGGCTGCATGGTCGGCTGTCGGTTCGGCGCGAAGAACACGCTCGATCGCAATTACCTCTATCTCGCGGAGAAGCGCGGCGCGCAGGTGATCGAGGAAACGCGCGTGACGAAGATCGTGCCGAAAGATGGTGGCTACGATCTCCATGTCGAAAAGTCGACCGCGCGGTTCGCGAAGCACCGGCGCGTGATCCACGCGAAGCAAGTCGTGCTCTCGGCATCCGCGCTCGGCTCGATGGATCTCCTCATGCGCAATCGCGACACGCTGCCCGACGTATCGCAGAAGCTCGGCGACGACGTGCGCACGAACGCCGAGTCACTGATCGGCGTGCGCTTCCCCGGCAACAAGTTCGACATGTCGAAGGGCATCGCGATCGGCTCGGGCATCTACCTCGATCGGTTCACCCACATCGAGGCCACGCGCTACTCCAAAGGCAGCGACGTGCTCGGCCTCCTCGCCACGATGATGGTCACCGGCAAGGGCTGGGCGCGCATCTTCAAATGGATCGGCTCGGCGTTCCGCCATCCGATCAAGTTCTTCCGCGCGGCGTGGCCGTTCGGCTTCGCGACGCAGACGTTGATCTTCCTCGTCATGCAGACGATCGACGCGACGTTGAAGTTCAAGCTCGCCCGCAAGTGGTACTGGCCGTTCACGCGCCTCCTGACCAGCCACGGCACGCGAATCCCCACGAACATCCCGCACGCGAACGCGTTCGCCGAGAAGGCCGCGGCCGAGATGGGTGGCATCGCGATCACGTCGTCGACGGAGATCCTGTTCGATCTGCCGATGACCGCGCACTGCATCGGCGGCTGCGTGATGGGCGCGGATGCCAGTAAAGGCGTGATCGACGCGCAGCACCGCGTCTACGGCTATCCCGGGCTGTACGTCGTCGATGGCGCGGCCGTCGGCGCGAACCTCGGCGTCAATCCCTCGCTCACGATCACCGCGCTCGCGGAACGCGCGATGACGTTCATCCCGGCGAAGTCAGCCGTCGTTGACGCCCCACCGCAGTAGCTTGCGGTAAAGCGTCTTGCGATCGAGGCCGAGGATCTTCGCGGCATCCGTGCGATTGCTGTTGCACGCCTCGAGCACGCGCATGGTGTGACGCCGCTCGATCTCTTCGAGCGTGAGCAATTCCGGCAGGTCGTTCGCCGTGATGCTCGTCGAGCGCGGGATCTGCCGCGGCTGGCGGATCTTGTCCGGCAGATCCTCGACCTGGATCTCCTCGAAGTGCGCGAGCGCGACCGCACGCTCGAGGCAGTTGCCGAGCTCGCGCACGTTGCCCGGCCAGTCATACGCGACGAGCCGTTCCGCGGCGGCCGGCGACAGGCCCATGACCTTCTTGTCGAACACCGCCGCGTACTGGCGCAGCATGTGTTGCGCGAGCAGGAGCACGTCACCACCACGCGCACGCAACGGCGGCAGCGGGATGTGGATGACGTTGATCCGGTAATAGAGGTCTTCGCGGAACGCCTTGTCCTTGACCTGCTCTTCGAGATCGCGGTTCGTCGCCGTCACGAGGCGAACGTCGACGGACAATTCGGATTCGGCGCCGACCGGACGGATCTTGCGCTCCTGGATCGCGCGCAGCAGCTTCGGCTGCATCGAGATCGCCATCTCGCCGATTTCGTCGAGGAACAGCGTGCCGCCATTCGCCTGCGCGAACAGACCCTGGCGCGCGGTCTTGGCATCCGTGAACGCGCCTTTCGCGTGACCGAACAGCTCGCTCTCGAGTAAGGCTTCCGGCACCGCGGCACAGTTGATCGCGACGAACGGCTCGTCCTTGCGCCGCGAGCGTTCGTGGATCTCGCGTGCGACGACCTCTTTGCCGGTACCCGATTCGCCGGTGATCAACACCGTCGCGTCCGTGGCACTGACCTGATCGATCAGCGAGTACACCTGCTGCATCGCCGGCGACGCACCGACGAGACCGCCGCGCCCGCGCGTCGACGCGACGACTTCGCGCAACCGCTTCACTTCACCGGACAGCCGGCGACGTTCGGCCGCGCGCCGGATCGCGATCGCGAGCGCTTCGATCTCGACGGGCTTTGTCACGAAGTCGTACGCGCCCGCGCGAATCGCACCGACAGCGGTCTCGAACGACCCGAACGCGGTCAACACGATCACCGGCAGGTCCGGACGATCCGCGACGAGCGTCTGACACAGCTCGAGGCCGGTCATGCCCTTCATGTTGAGATCCGTCACGACGACATCGACGTCGTGCTCGGTCAGCCCCGCGAGCGCGTCGGCACCGTTCGAAAACGGCACCACGACGAAGCCACGCTTCTTCAGGCCGAGCTGGACCAGCTCGACCATTTCCTTCTCGTCATCGATCACGAACACTTTGGTCTGCGCGGTCACGCAACACCTCCGACCGGCAAGTACACGGTGAATGTCGATCCCTTACCGGGTACCGACGCGACATCGATCCAACCACCGTGCTCACGCACGATGCCCCACGTCACCGAAAGCCCGAGACCGGTGCCGTCACCGACGGGCTTCGTCGTAAAAAACGGTTCGAAGATCCGGCTGCGCGTCTCCGCATCCATGCCGACTCCGGTGTCCGCGATCGCGATCGCGAGCCAATCGTGATTGTCGTTGTCGACATAGGTCGGCGCGGTTTGGACGACGCGCTTCGCCGTGACCGTGACCGTGCCGCCTTTCGGCATCGCCTGCACGGCGTTTACGACGAGATTGATTAGCACCTGATTCAACGCACCATCATCTGCTTCGACACGCAAGCTGTCGTCGTGCTCCGGCGTGATGATTTCGACTTGCGACTTTTTCGCGATCGTCTGGAGTAGCTCGTTCACGCGTGCGGCGAGCGTGGTGATGTTGACCGGGGCTTTCTGCAACGCGCGCGGGCGGGCGAAGTCGAGGAGCTGACGAATCATCGCCGTCATCCGATCCGCTTGCTCGGCCACGATCCGCGCCGAATCGACCGCATCTGCCCCATCGACCTCGCCATCGCGGATCAGGCGTGCACGACCGCTGACCACGTTGAGCGGTGTGCCAAGCTCGTGCGCGATACCACTCGCGAGCTTGCCGACGGTGGTCAACCGATCGGCGTGGCGTAACTGTTCGGTCGCGGCTTCGCGCTTCTGGCGTTCTTCGCCGAGCCGATCGCACATGAGGTTGATCTCGGTAGCGAGCTCGCCCAGCTCGTCGCGTTGGCGCAACGTCAACGGGCCCGCGAGATCGCCGGTGCCGACGCGCCGCGCTTTCGCCGCGAGCCGAGACACCGGACGGCCGATGAACAGCATGCCGAGGAGTAGTGCCAGTGTTGCCGCGACGACGACCTGACTGACGGAACCGAGGATCTGATTGCGCAGCGAGTCCGTGGTGTACTTGTCGAGGTCCGCGAGGTTTTGCAGGATCTCGATGCCGCCTTCGCGATGTTCCTGCGGCTGCTCTTTGCTCTGCACCGTCGGCGGTGGATGCGGCACTTCGACCGGGATGTACGTGAGCAGCGCGTTCGAATCCGCATCCTTGATCGTGACGACTTGGCCCTGCGTCATCGGCGTCAACTGATCGCGCAGCGCGTGCGGCGGATCGGTGCGCCCGTCGAGCCACACCCACCGCGCCTTCACGAACTCGCTCTTGCTCGACGCCATGAACAAGAACTCGCGGGCCGCCGCTTCGCCATCGCGCGCCCACACCTCGGCCATGCCGCGCGCGAGCGCCCGACCGAGCGCTGTTGCCTCGGCTCGCATTTGCTTGTCGAACACCTCGCGCTCGCGCCGGTAATCGAAGAAGCCCTGGATCAACGCGACAATCGCAACGCCGACGACCAGCGCCGCGATGAATTTGCGCGTCAGCTTCATGACTCCGAAGAGTTCTACCCGATCGACGATGCGGTAGGGCGCAGGCATCTCAGCGGGATCCTTGAATTCCGCATCTTCATGCGTGGAAGCCCCGTAAACCGTGAAGAAACCATGAATGAAGTGGCCCGGAACATGAACAACCAGACCCCGTGATGCCTAAAACGATCCTCGTCCCTACCGATCTGGGTGAGGGCGCCGATGCGGCCCTCGACTACGCGTGCGACCTCGCGCGCCCGTTCGGAGCACGTATCCACTTGGTCTCGGCGATCACGATCCCGGCGCTCGGCGTGCCCGAGCTAGGTGTCGCGATGACGGGTTCCGTCGTCGACGGCATGATGGCCGACACGCTTCACGGACTCGAAGCGATCATCGAGCGCAACAAGGAGCGCGGCGCGTTCGCGAAGCCGATCCTGAAGAGCGGCGATCCGGTCGACATCATCAACGAGACGGCCGCCGAAGTCGGCGCGGACATGATCGTGATGACCACGCATGGCCGCACCGGCGTCGCGCGGTGGTTGCTCGGCTCGGTGACGGAGCAGGTCGTGCGGACGTCGCCGATTCCGGTGCTGACGATTCACGTGTCGGAAAAAGACAAGGCCGCTTAGCGGTCCCAGCCCTGCGCGCCGATCAACGGGACGAAGTGAACCGGGGTGATCGCGTGTCGTTCGTAGCCGTCGGCAGTGCGAGTGATGCGCACGAGGAGCTGCATGCGGTCATCGCCGATCGGAATGACGAGTCGGCCACCGATCGCGAGTTGCTCGAGCAGTGCGGGCGGTGCGTCGCGCGGGCTCGCTCCGACGGCGATCGCGTCGTACGGCGCGGCCGATGGAAAGCCGAGCGAGCCGTCGCCCTGATGAACATGAACGTTCGCGTAGGGCGCGAGTGCGATCGTCGCCGACGCGCAAAGCTCGGGGATGCGCTCGATCGTGTCGACCTCGCGCGCGAGCTTGCTGAGAATCGCCGCCGCGTAGCCCGAGCCCGTACCGACATCGAGGACGTGCTCGTCGCCGCGTAGTTGCAGAGCCTCGGCGGTGAGTGCGACCACGAGCGGCTGCGAGATCGTTTGGCCGTGACCGATCGGCAGCGGACGATTCGCGTACGGATCGTCATCGCTGGTGAACGCGGCGCGGTCGATTTTCGCGAACGCGTCGAGCACGCGTGGATCGCGAACGCCGCGCTCGCGGATCGTTTCGACCAACGACTCGCGCTCCGTCATGATCGCACGCTACCGCGATGCTACGGTTCGCGCATGCGTTCGCTTGCCTTCGCCGCGCTGCTCGTCGCGTGCGGGTCTTCGACCAAGCCGGCGATGAAGCCGGAGCTCGACCCTGTCGCGGAGACCGTGCCGCCGCCGGCGCCACCCGCGCCGAAGCCGCTCGTCGAGAAGACGCTGACCGACGACACGCCGTCGAAGGATGCCGATGGGAACTCGTTCGTCGCGCCGAAGGGGTGGAAGGTCGGAACGCGCGATGCGCTGACCGTGCTGACGCCGCCGGAAGGTGGCTCGTCGATCTCGTTGTTCGATACCGCGGCGGCAACGGCCGACGATGCCGTCACCGCTGCATGGAAGGCGATCGCGGTCGACTTCAAACGGCCGGTCGATCAATCCCAGGATCTCCCCGATCGCGACGGCTGGACGAAGGGCAAGGTGTTCAGCTATCGGACGTCGCCGGCGGAGAAGCGCGCGATCCAAGCGATCGCACTCCAAGCGAACGGGCGCTGGCTCGTGATGGTCGTCGACTTCGAGCTCGGCCTCGCCCAGAAGCGCGGCGGCGAGCTCGGCGTGGTGTTCGGCAAGCTGATGCCGAAAGGCGCCGCGGCGGAATCGTTCGCGGGCAAGACCCCGAACGCGCTCGATGCGAAGCGGCTCGCCGATCTGCACGCGTTCGTCGAGAAGACCGCGGCGCTGCTGAAGATTCCCGGCGTCGCGTACGGCATCGTCCAGAACGGCAAGGTCGTGTTCAGCGGCGGCATCGGGACGCGGAAGCTCGGCGGCAAGCAGGACGTCGACGGCAAGACGCTGTTCATGATCGCGTCGGCGACGAAGCCGCTGACCACGCTGCTGCTCGCGAAGCTCGTCGATCAGAAGAAGCTGTCGTGGGAGCAGCCGGTCACGCAGGTGATGCCGACGTTCCGGCTCGGCGATGCCGATGTCACGAAGCAAGTGCTCGTGAAGCACCTCGTGTGTGCGTGCACGGGGTTACCGCGCACGGATCTGCAGTTCCTGCTGCAGTGGAAGGCGTGGACACCGGAGACCACGATCAAGACGCTCGGCTCGCTGACGCCGACCTCGAAGTTCGGCGAGCTGTTCCAGTATTCGAATCTGATGGCGGCCGCGGGTGGGTTCACGGCGGGGCACGTGCTGTTTCCGACCGTCGAGCTCGGTGCCGCGTACGACAAGGCGATGCAGCAACAGGTGCTCGATCCGCTCGGCATGAAGGCGACCACGTTCGATATGAAGAAGGGCCTCGCTGCGGCGAACCACGCGGTGCCGCACGCGCTCGATCTCGACGGCAATCCGGTGATCGCGCCGATGGACGAGAACTACTCGGTCGCGCCGGTGCGCCCGGCCGATGGGGCGTGGAGCAATGTCGATGACCTGCTGAAGTACGTGACGATGGAGCTCGCGCAGGGCAAGGGCTACATCGGTGCGGATGCGTTGCTCGCACGGCGCGTCCCGACGGTGAAGACCGGCGCCGATGGTGCATACGGGATGGGCCTGTACGTCGACAAGGTCGCGGGCATCGAGATCGATAGCCACGATGGCGATCTGATCGGCTACCACAGCGACGTGTTGTGGCTGCCCGACATGGCCGTCGGGATGGTGATCCTCTCGAACGGCGACCTCGGTCCGACGCTGCGCACGGGCATGCGGCGCAAGTTGCTCGAGCTGTTGTTCGACGCGAAACCCGAGGCGGACACGAACATGGCGAGCGCCGCGAAGCTCGAGCTCGATGGCATCGCGAAGCTGAAGTCGCATGTCACGAATCCGGCGGAGGCCGACCTCGCGAAGTCGCTCGCGGCCGCGTATCACAACGACGAGCTCGGCGACATCGCGGTCACGCATCCGGGCAATGCGACGGTGTTCGACTTCGGCGAGTTCAAGTCCGAGGTCGCCACGCTGAAGAATCCCGACGGCACGGTGAGCTTCGTGCTCGTCACGCCGGGGACGTTTCTCGGGATGGCGTTCGTTGCGGGGACCAAGGATTCGAAGCAAACGTTGATCGTGCGCGACGGCCAGCACGAGTACGCGTTCATTTCGAAGTGAACCGCTCGATCAGCACGCGCAGGCGCTTCGCGAACACCGCGGCCGTGGGGCCATCGGACCACTGGCCTTCGATCGCGAGCGAGAATGGCTCGACGTCCGATTTCGGGAGCACGGTCGCGAGCAGCTTCTTCCACTTGCGATCGTGGTCGTCGAGGATTTCGGGGAGGATCTCTTCGCAGATCGTCCAGAACTCGCGCGCGACCGGGGTGTCCGCGATCAACGCATAGGTATCGACGCACACGATCTGGCAATACTGCGCGAGCCGCTCGCGCTTCGATCCCGACGTGATCTTGGCGGCATTGGCGAGTGCGCTCGTGAACACCTGATCGTAGATCGATTGGAAGATCGCTTCCTTGTTCTTGTACTTGCGATAGAGCAACGGGCGCGACACGCCGGCGGCACGCGCGATGTCGTCGATCGAGGTCTTGGCAAACCCGAACGTGAAGAAGCACTGCTCCGCGGCCGCGAGGATCTCGCGACGCCGGGCGGCATCTCGTTCGGTGGCGGTTGCCATCCGTTACAGATTGACAGATTTTGTATCATTTGTAACGTTCCAGGTGTGAGAGTCGCATTGGTCGTGGCCGCCCTGATCGCCGTTGCACATCCGGCCCACGCGGGCGATGACGATCCGCCGTTCGTGATCGGCTCCACGCCGAGCTGGTCGATGCTCGCGGGCCTGACCACGGGTGGCTCGTTCGGCGTCGGCGATAACGGCGGCAACGGCGCGCTCGTCGGCGGCGAGGTCTCGCTCGCGGTGTTGCGCGATAAAGAGTTCGCCGGCATCTACGGCGATGCGTTCTACGACTGGGGCGCCGGCGCTCCCACGATCACGGCGGGCCCGGAGCTCGGCTATTTCTTGACCGGGTTGGACGGTGGTATCGCATTGCGGTTCGGCGACAAGACGGACGTCGGGCTCGCGGCACGGCTCACGGTCGGGCTCGGCGCGGTCGGCGTGTATGTCCGCTACATGCACTTCTTCGACGTGATGGAAGAAGAGAACGTGGTGCAGGCGGGTCTGGTCTTGAAACTTCCGGTGTGGACGCGAGGAGGCACGCGATGAAGATCACGATCAACGGTAAGCCGACGGTCGTCGATGTTCCGGACGACACGCCGCTCCTGTGGGCGCTGCGCGAGGAGGTCGGGCTCACCGGCACGAAGTTCGGCTGTGGCAAGGCGCTGTGTGGTGCGTGCACCGTGCACGTCGATGGCGCGGCGAAGCGCAGTTGCGTGACGCCGTGCGGTCAAGTCGCCGACAAGAGCGTGATGACGATCGAAGGGCTCGGCGGCGATCATCCGGTGCAGCGCGCGTGGGTCGAGGAGAACGTCCCGCAATGCGGCTACTGCCAAGCGGGCCAAGTGATGATGACGGTGATGCTGCTGAAGGCGAAGCCCGATCCTACCGACGAGGAGATCGATGCGGCGCTGTCGGCGAACTTGTGCCGGTGTGGAACGTATCCGCGGATCCGGCGAGCGGTGCATCGCGCGGCCGAGCTGATGAAGGCGGGTGGCAAGTGAATCGCCGCGACTTCCTCGCGATCGTCGGCGGCACGCTCGCGCTCGCGGCCTGCGGGCCGAATCTGCGCGCATTGCGCATCAAACACGCGGACGAATCGGGCGAGCTGCACGCGAACCTCTACATCACGGTGCTGCCGACGGGGCACATCCGGTTGATCGTCAACAAAGCGGAGATCGGGCAGGGCGTGTCGACGGGCTATTCGACGCTGGTCGCCGAAGAGCTCGGGGTGCCGATCGATCACGTCGAAGTGCAGTTCGCGTCGTCGAACCGGGCGATGCGCGGCAGTGCGAACATGCAACTCACCGGTGGCTCGACGAGCACGGCGGAGGCGTTCGTGCCGTTGCGTCGTGCGGCAGCGAGCGCGCGAGAGATGTTGAAAGCCGCTGCTGCGGCGCAGTGGGCGGTGCCGGTAAAAGATGTCGGTGTGGCCGATGGCTTTGTCACGCACGGTGACCAGCGGCTCGGTTACGGCGAGCTGACGAAAGCGGCGGCGAAGTTGCCGGTGCCCGAGCACGTGACGTTGAAAGCGGTGAAGGACTTCAAGCTGATCGGCAAGATCGATCGGCGCGTCGACGCGCAGGCGAAGGTCGACGGCACGGCGAAGTTCGGGATCGATACGGTGGTCCCCAACATGGTCAACGCGTACGCGATCCACGGACCGGTGTTCGGCGCCGCGCCTGTAAAAGTGAGCGTCAAGAAGAAGCATCCGGCGACGATCGACGTGTTGTCGTTCGAGTGGGGCGTCGCGGTCGTGGCGCCAAAATATTGGCAGGCGCGCGCGCAAGCATTGGATCTCGAGATCGAGTGGGACCACGGCTTCGTGCACGGGCTCGATACCGAGAAGATGTTCGCGGCGATGCGCGTTGCCGATGACGACGACACCGAGGTCTTCGGCAGTCACGGCGATGCGAAGCCGGCGATCGCGCATGCCGAGATCAAGGTCGGTGGCGTGTACGAAGCGCCGTATCTCGCGCACGCGCCGATGGAGCCGCAAAATGCGGTGGCGTCCGTCGAGAACGGCAAGTGCACGATCTGGGCGCCGTCGCAGAGCCCCACGATCTATCAAAACTTCGTGTCGCAAGCGCTCGGCATCGGGATGGACGACGTCACGGTGCACGTCACGTTGTGTGGTGGTGGCTTCGGGCGGCGCGCGATCGGAGATGTCGCCGCGCAGGCCGCGCTGATCAGTGCGCGCGTGAAGCGGCCGGTGAAGCTGACGTGGACGCGCGAGAGCGATATGACGCAGGGTTGGTATCGCCCGGTGTATGCGGTGCGTGTCGGTGGCGGTGTTCACGACGGCAAGGTCACCGGTGCAAAGGCGCACGTGATCTCGCAATCGATCCTGCTATCGGGCAAACCCACGTTCGGTGCGGCGCTCGCGGATCTGCCGCGGCCGATCGCGAATGCGATCGTGGATGCGGGGCTGTCGCTGTTTTCGACCAACTCCGTCGGCGAAGTGTTCGGTACGGAGGGCATGCGCAACACGCCCTATCAATTCGGCGCGTGGACGCTGACGAGCGAGCCCGTGCAGACGCGCATGCCGGTGTCGTTCTGGCGGTCGGTCGGTAACTCGGTCACGGGGTTCGTGATGGAAGGGCTCGTCGACGAGATGTGTGTCGCGGCGAAGGCGGATCCCTTCGTGTTCCGGCGCGGCATCCTCCCGGCGACGTCGAAGCAGCGCCGCGTGATCGATCGGCTCGAGCAGCTCGCGGAATGGGGCAGGTCGCCGGAGCGCGGAGTCGGGCGTGGCATGGCGCGGCACTTCGCGTTCGAGACCGAGGTCGCGCAGGTCGCGGATGTCGAGCTCGTCGGGAATCGGATCCGCGTGAAGCGCGTGTACTGCGTCGTCGATTGCGGCATCGCCGTGAACCCGGACATCGTGAAGGCGCAGATGGAGTCGTCGATCATCTTCGGCATCTCCGCGGCGCTCGACCAAGAGATCACGCTGAAGGATGGCGTGGTCCAACAGCGCAACTTCGACGACTTCCCGCTGCTGCGGATGTACGAAACGCCGGAGATCTTCGTCGAGATCATGCCGTCCGAAGAGGCGCCGACGGGTGTGGGCGAGCCGGGCTTGCCGCCGATCGCGCCGGCGATCGCGAATGCGTTGTTCCGGCTGACCGGCGTGCGGTTGCGCAAGATGCCGTTGCAACGCGCGTGGAAAGAGCGAGGTGCGGCGTGAAGTATCTAATCCTGTTGATCGGAATGGCCGCGGTCGTGCTCGCGCAGCCCGAGGACAAGACCGCGGCTGGAAAGCGCGCGTTTTTGGAGGTGGTGAAGGTGTTGCAGTCGCCGCGCTGCATGAACTGTCATCCCGCCGGTGATCGGCCGTTGCAAGGCGACGATCATCACGCGCACGCGCAAAACATCTCGCGCAAGTCGATCGAGGCCGGCCTGCAATGCTCGACGTGTCATCAGGACAAGAACAGCGAAGCCGTCGGTGTCGCCGCCGGTCCGCCGGGTGCGCCGCATTGGGGCCTACCGCCGGCGAATCAGATCTTCCAGAACCGCTCCGCACAGCAGATCTGCGAGCAAATGCGTGATCCGAAGACGAACAACGGCAAAGACTTTGCCGCGTTGCTCGAACACGCGAAGTCCGATCCGATCGTGCTGTGGGGCTGGGCGCCGGGTGGCAAGCGCACGCTACCGCCGCTCACGCACGATCAATTCGCGGCCGCGTTCGAGACGTGGATCAACGCGGGCGCGCCGTGTCCCTAGTCGGCAGATAGACGAACAGGGTCGCGAGCGCGCCGGCGATCAAGAGGACCGAGAATTCGATCCCGCCTTCGCCCGGTCCGACGACGAACCAGTCCCACTCGTGCGAGATCCACATGCCGGGGATCAAGTACGCGAGGTGGCCGAGGCACGCGAACACGACGAACCGACCGCTGATCCGTGCGATCGCGCCGACGAGCTCGCCGATCTTGATCGACCACACCATCAAGACGCCGTGGGGCCAGCCATTCGCGGTCATCGCGTCGCCCCATTGGTGCATGCCCGCGATGTCGAAGTACGCGGCGATGCCGTGCGGTACGAGCGAGGCCGCGGTGACGACGCGCACGATCTGCATGCCGAGATGATCGCGTCCCGTCGCGATCGCGGCGAGGCAGCCGAGGAGCAGCATGTTGTACTCGATGCCGGGATGGCCCTCGACAGCGCGGCCACCGACGACGAACCAGTTCGGTGCATATAGAAAGATCGCGCCGCCGGCGACGACGACCATCGCGATCGCGGCGCCGAGTCGTGCGAATCGCGGGACGATCAGCATGCCGGACGCGATCAGGACCGCGACCAACGCGATCCACGTGGCGCCGTGCGCGTCGCTCGGATGGGCGAACGCGTGCAACGGGTGCAGCACGAGCAGGATCGCGACGACGATGCGGATGAAGGCGAGGCCGTAGTGCTCGCCATGTGGCTTCGGTGCCCACCAACGTGACATCACATAACGCTACGCGACCGAACCGCGTATCGCGGTCGCTGATACGGACCGGGTCGCTAGTGCGACTCGATCGCGTAGAGCCGGTGTGCGTAGCGGAGCTTGTCCCCGATCCGTTCGAGTGTGACGCGGACACGTTCGGTCGAGTGGCTGTCGAGATCCTCTTTGTAGTAGTCCTCGTAACCGGAGGCCGTTCGTTCGATCAGCTCGACCTCGAGCGGGGATGCGAACGGATCGGTGACGACGCCGCGGTGCTTGTCGAGCGAGAAGCCGTGGTTCGAGCGTGACTCGTACGAGTAGATGAATGCGATTGCCGCGCCGTCCTGTCGTAGCTCGATCAGGTATTGGCCGTGCTCGTACGGATCGTTGTCGTGGCGCGGATCGACGCAGCCGTAGTGGCCGAGCTCGATCCGCGGCAGGAGCTCGGCCTCCTCGGCGACGATCTGCGCGATCGTCACGCCGGTCACCGGGTCCGAGAACTCGACCTCGTAGTGACCGTCGGCGTAGACCTCGATGATCGCGCCGACCATGCCGCGCTGCGCGCCTTCGGCCACGAATCGATCGGTCGCGAGCTTCACGGTCGTGTAGGGGGCCAGCATGGGAAGTCAGTGCGAACGGTCCGTGGACGATGATATCGCGGCTCCGAATAGCCAACTGCGTGCCGCGAACCCGAGTGAATGCGCGTCTGCCGCGATCGTGTGTCGCGGATTCGATTTCGCCGACATCTAAGTCACGCCGCGATATGTGCGGCGCTGGTGCAGCCCACGCGCGAGCGCACGTGACGGATCCACCGCGACCACGTGTCATGTGATCTCGGCGAAATTGAATCGTTCACACCACGTTGGGCCTCAGCCGCGGCGGTACCGCCCACGCGCGAGCGCATGCAACGAACATCACCTCGTGGGCTTCTGAGAACCGCTGCCGTGACCGTGTCGCAATTCAATCTCGCCGACATCGAATTCAAGCCGAGTTGTTGCTGCGGTTGCCGCCCACGCGCGAACGCGTGCGAGACACCTTTCCGACGCCGAAACAAATCTCGGAAGGCTGCGAGCGAACGTTCTACTGAAACCTGCCTGGAGCTTCGACCGTTCCCCAAGTCTGGCGAGGCGCGGCTAGTCGTCCTTGCCGCCCGGTACATCGAACATGCTGATCGGACGACCGCCTTTTCGCCATCCAACTCGCAGCAACCAGGTTTGCGGTTCACGCACGTAAAGCGATTGGTATCGGCTTGGCATCTCGATCAAGCAACCGGTCCCAGCTTCGCTCCAGCCAGCGAACATCGGAGCGCTCGAATAGAAGTCGACTGGCTGCTTGGCACCACGATCTGCCCCGTGATGACGCCAGTTGTTGAGCACGTACGCGATGCAGTTACGCACCTGGCGCGGCGTGGCGAGAACGTTTGCGTGATAGCGGTCCGTGATCACCCTTCCGCGCCGTTGAACGCCAGTGGCATTGAACAACGCATCATTGATCTGGCGCGCGGCGGACACGCCGAACGCCTGCATGCCTTTCGCGAGCGCGGTTTTGTTGTTCGCCTCGACGAGCAAATGGATATGGGTGTCTTGGATGCTGATCTCGACGATGCGCATATCGGCGTGTTGCGCCACCACGTAGGTGGCACGACGAATCGCACGAAAGAGCGCGGGCTGGCGCAACGGCTGAACATCCTCGTGCGCCCGCACCACGACATGGATCGGTTGGCTTGCTTTGAGCTCGGGCCGAATCCCATGACGTTCGCTCGATCGCACGCCGCGTTTGGGCCGACCGACGCGCTTGCGCTTCTCGCCCTTGCGCGCGCCACGGAGCTGGCCGTTCTTATCGAGCGCCTTCGAGTAAATCCCGAAGGATTGTTGGACGTGATTCTTGAGCGGACGAGACATCAGGAGCTCCGACGTTCGAGTGCACTGCCGTCGATCACGCGCACCTCACGGTGCACGGCTCCCTCCATTCCTTTGTAGCTATCCCTCTAGCAATGTCACGTCTCGAACGACATGTTTTCGACGACGATCGTGTTTTTCTCAACGAGAAGAGCATCTCGATGGATGTCGGCGAAATTGAATTCGGGAACGGTCGAAGCTTCAGGCAGGTTTCAGTAGAACGTTCGCTCGTAGCCTACCGAGTTATCTCGTTTGATCGACCCGTGACCGATCTCTGCGAACAAGCTGTGGATGGTTAGTGAGCGCCGTGATCGAAGGATCCAATTTCGCCGACTTTGTCTGCACGTGCACATGGTGCGACACCGATCTCGGGCCCGAGTTGTCAGCGGCGATTGCTCGCGCACGGCCTCGCGAACGCTCAGGATGGTGCATGGCCGAAGCGAAGGTGCTCGTAAAGCAGTACTTCCAGCATCTCGATGCGAAGTTCCGCGGCGCGTACGCGATCCACACCGGGGTGCCACTTCTCGACGACGCTGGCGGGCTGCATCCGGGCGAGCTCGCCGTGTTGGCGGCGCCACCGGGCGTCGGCAAGACCGTGCTTGCCACCTTGATGGCCTGCCACGCGGCGACATCGGGCACGCACGTGTTGTGGTTTGCGCTGTGCGAGACCGCGATGCACGCGATCGAACGCTTCTTGCGCGTCGAATCGCACACGGCACCGAGCATCCTACGCACGGCGCGCGTGCTGCGTCAGGACATGACGAACCTGACGTATGCCGCCGCAACGCTCTCGCGATCGCCGCTCGAGATCGTCGACGACATCGACTTCGATGCCGCGGCGATCCGCGAACGCGTCGAGCAATGGCGGCAGAGCGAAGACGGCAGTCGCGGCCTCATCGTGATCGACTACCTGCAACTGATCGCCAGCGAGCACGATCCGATCGCGGCGTTGCGTTCGCTGCTCGGTACCGCGAAGCAAACTCGCGTGGCGATGCTGCTGTTGTCGCAACACATCGCCGATCTGCGCGAGCGCACCGCGATCGAAGGTATCGCGACGGCCACGATGTACTTGCGCGCCGATCTCGATGTTCACGAGCTCGTGCTCGCGAAGCATCGCTATGCGCGGACGCCCGCCGTCGAAACGATCCGCCTCGACGGAAAAGTCAGCGAGATTGAATCCCTCGAGCTTAGCGGTAGTGCTGCGGGCCCGGCTTCGTAACGAAGCCTTCCTTGGTTTCCTTGTCGAGCTTGTCACCCGTAAACGAGTAGCGATGAAGCGTCCACTCGTCGCCATCGGCAGAGAGTGAAAACGCGACACGAGCCTGCTTGAGCTTGGGATAGTCCATCGGATCTTGTTCGATGCCGACGAGCTTCCACTCACGTGCAATTCTGCGTTTGTCGCCGGTAATGCCGGCTGCATCTAGTGCGTCTTTATCCTGCTCTTGCCTGACGAATGCGATTTTGAAATCCGCCATCCAGATGTCGATGCGTGGCGCATTGCCTGGATCTTGTTTCCGCTCGCTCCGATAGCCTTCGAGCCCCTCTTTGTACTTGCGATAGCGCTTGGCCTTTGCGGGGTTCGCTGCTGCAATTTCGGGTGCGAGGTCCGGCGACAACTCGCCTTCCACGGTCGGCTCCGGTGCGAGCGGCGTGGGCGACGACATTTCATATGTGTATCCGTGCGCAGCGTCCTTTTTCTCGAACCCGACCTCAGGATTGGTGGGTTGTTGTTGCGGCTGCGGGTCCGGGGCCAGCGAATGCAGAAAGGAACATCCAGAAAGAACAACAGCGAGCATGAGTGATTTCGTCATGCCCGCTGTATCGACACTTCGAGGTTGCGCAGAATTTCTGCGACCGCTTCGGTCACGCTGGCTCAGGCCAGGTCGAACACGAGCACTTCGGCCGGCGACGTCGCCTCGAGCGCGACCGTGCCTTCGCCCGTCACCGCGGCACCATCACCTGCCGTGAGCGACTGATCGCCGAGCCTCACGTCACCACGCGCGACCTGGATCCACGCATTGCGCTTCGCACCCACGACATGCTCGACCTTCTCGCCCGGCTTCAACACCGCGGCCGCCAACGACATGTCTTGATGCACCGTCACCGAGCCATCACGACCATCCCGCGACGCGATCACGCGCAGCTTGCCATCGCGATCGGCGAACGCCTTCTGCTCGTAGCTCGGCTGGAGCCCGCGCTGCTCCGGCATGATCCAGATCTGATAGAAGTGCACCGGCGTCGACTTGTTCGGATTCATCTCCGAATGCGTCACCCCCGTGCCCGCCGACATGCGCTGGACATCACCCGGCTTGATGACCGAGCCATTGCCCATCGAGTCCTTGTGCGCGAGCTCGCCCTCGAGCACGTAGGTGAGGATCTCCATGTCGGCATGCGGATGCCGGCCGAAGCCCATGCCTGCGGCGACCTTGTCTTCATTGATCACGCGCAGCGAGCGGAAGCCCATGTGCTTCGGGTCGTAGTAATCCGCGAACGAGAACGTGTGCTTGGTGTTGAGCCAGCCGTGGTTGGCACCCCCACGCTCACCGGCCTTGCGAATTTCGATGTTCATGACGGCCCTCTGTAATCACGCATACGGCCTGACGGAGGCCGCAGCCGGACAATAGACTGTCTCAGTTTCAGGCATAAGCTCGGGCATGTCGTGGCTCCACGAGCTCGGAGTGAAGGCCGGTTCCAACCTGGTGTTTGCGGGGTTGTTTCACTGTGCCGACGACCCGACCTGGCCAGACGTGCTGTTGCCCGCGGCCCGAGAACGCGGCTACTTCGCCGGGTTGCCGAGCGTGGTTTGGGCCGGACTTTCGTTGGTCGGCATCGAGCGTCGCGGCTGGGCGCTGGCCGAGACCGCGGTCGGTCAGGTGTTCTTGTTGTCGCCGTCGGGCGCGGCCTTCGAGCTGGAGAGCTTCGATCAGTTGGCGAAGTGCATGATCGCGACGTTCGACGTTCCGTCTGGAATCGAGTTGGAGATCGAGCCGACGACGGCACCCGAACCCGCCGATTTCATCTCGGCACTCGCGAGTGGCAACGAAGATGCGATCCAGACCGCACTCGAACAAACACTTGGAAGCGAGCCATTGATGATCGCGTACACGCGACTCGCATGGCGGATCGCGGGCGCGACCACGATCCCGCTCGAGCGACGCGACGATGCACTGTCCACCGTCGTCACGCTCGCGAAACGCCGAAACCCGGCACTGATCGGGACCTGGCTCCCGAAGGAGATCCATCGCGGTTGCGATGCGGTGTCCGCGTGGGCGAAGCAACCACTACCGTTCGACACGGTATCGGGTCCGTTCGTGTCCACACCGATGCCGGGCGAGCCGGTCGCGATCGCCGACGAGGATCGGCCGTATCCGAGTGCGGTGTGGGTCGACGTCGACGCCGAGCTCGAGCGCTGGGCAGCCGCGTGGACCACACCCGTGACCGAGGTGGTCGATCGGTGCCGCACACACCCCAAGCGGTTCTCGATCATTCAACGCATCGTCAGTCTCGGGCGCCCGGCGATCTTTCGTGGCAACCCGTTAGCGCTCGACGTTCGCTCGGTCATGCACCACGAAAAGGTCGATCGCGCTTGGCTCGCCAGCCAACCCGACGTGTGGCCGTTCATCGTGCTTCGCCAAGGCGTGGCGCTCGATTCCGAGATCGCACTGTTGCGCGATGCGCGCGAACCGATCGTCGAGCGCATGCTCCGCGAGCGCATCCTGGCGCGACCGACACCGGGCCAAGCCAATGCGTACGTGCGCAATGTCGATTCCGTGCCGGAAGAACTGGTGAAGACACTGATCGGCAGGACGGACGAGATCGTCGTCGACTTTGCCGACCCCGCGCACGACTTTTCGACGGAGACGATCGCGATGTTCCATGCCGCCGTGGCATTGGTGTGCGCTCGGCTCGATCTGGCGGAGGCGCGCGCATTCGCCCACAAGCATTTCGATCAGACGCCCGAACCGTTTGCGAGAGCGCTCGTCCGATCGCCGGCCAAAGACTCGCTCGCGTTCGTGCGCAAGAAAGCGAAGGCCCGCAACATCGATGTTCGCGTGGCAGCTGCGGAAGCGCTCGCTGCGATCCACGATCCGGGCGCGGAGGCGTTAGTCGAAGCCGCGCTCGGAGCGCATCGGCGTCGCGATGATCAGATCTAACCGCGCTCGAACACGAGCGGGAGCGTGACGCGACTGACGCCGCGCTGCTTGCCGAACGACCAGCGTGCGATCGTTCGGCGAATAGCACGTACTAGGAGCGCGAGCTCGGGCTGATGACTGGCAGGCACGCGCGTCGTATTCGAGAGCACGCGCACGCCGGTCACCGTGCCCGCGCGTCCGACGCCAAACGCGAACGCGATCACGCCGGCGAGTGGCGGCGCATCGACGAGTAGATCGTTCAGATCTTCGACGCGCGTTTCCAGCTCGCGTGCGCGCAACGGGCCCTCGATGAACGGCCGCGGTTGCACGAACCAGCCGTGGATCACGAGCCGCCCTTCGCGCGGATCGCGCGTGCCGGTGACCTCGCGAACGCCGTGCGGGATTCGCGGATCGAACACGGTCAGGCGATTGAACCTCGGCTCGATCGCCCTCAGCAGATCGGGCTCCTCGATCGAGCGCTCCGATCGAAAGCCATCCCAGTAGTCGAGCACTTCATCGCGCACCATCAGCGTCTCGCCACCGCGAAACACGCGACCACGCCACGGCGTCAGCGAATACACGAACGCGTACGGCCCGTGCGGGAGGTCGCCGTGCAGCTCTTGCCGGCAGCCATCGATGTAACAGCTGAGCCACGGCGGCGAGACGTCGTGACAGCCGAGCGTGGCGCGACCCCACGCGACGAGCCGGCGATGAAACGCCTCGTAGATGCCGCGCGGAAAGTAGGTCCACGCCGGCGTGCGCAACGCCGTGTACTGACCGGGCACGTGCCACCAATCCCACACGAACCGATCGCCGCGCGTGGATCGGGGTTCCTCGAAACGTTCGTCGAACACGCTGCGCAATCGCGCGGCTTCGGGCGCGAAGTTATCGACGATCACGGCACTCGCCATCGCGAGCGTTCTACACCCGAAAATGCAAACGCCGCCCAGAAGGCGGCGCTTACGAGCAATTAGTAGGAACTAATTACTTGGTGGCCGGGGCCGCCGCGTCCTTCTTCGCATCCTTCTTGGCGTCGTCCTTCTTCGCCGGCGCCTTCGCATCCTTCTTGGCGTCCGTCTTGGTGTCGTCCTTCTTCGCGGCGGCCTTGTCGTCCGTCTTCGGGGCATCACCCGCGAACGAGACGGCCGGGGCGAGGAGCGAGGCAACGAGAGCGATCTTGATCATGCGCATGTGAGATCTCCTGGATCTGAAATTTGAAAGTTGAAGAACCGTATCGGGAACGGTCCGCGGCATGTGCAGCCTGTATGCCGTCACGATGTACAGATCTCACGGGGTTACGAGGCCGAAAATGACCTCAAAAAGCCTCACGGGGCATTAGACCCGGCGCAGTCGAAAACGTTGAATACCATCTCGCCCCAAACGGTCTAAATCCGATCCCAAAGATACGCCTGCTCGATCACGGGAAATCTATCGACCCGAGTCTGCTTCGTGTGGCCGGTCCGGCCGCCGACCGCTTCATAGAACCGCCGCGCGTGCGGGTTGTTCGCGAGCACCCAAACGATCATCGAGTGCATGTTGCGTGACGGCAGCCAGTCCCGGACTTGATCGAACATCTCCGTACCGAGCCCGTACCGCTTCGCTCGATGCGCGAAGTAGATCGCATAGACCTCGCCGTCGTAGCCCGGCGATCGCGATGGGCCGGCATCGCAGAACCCGACGATCTCGCCGCTACTCACGTCGAACGCCACGAGGTGAAGGCCGCCGGGCGTGGTGAGGATCCGCTCGCGCGACGCGCGCCGTTGCCCGACATCGATCTGATCGAGTACCGAGTCCGGCAGGATCCCGCGATAACTCGTCTGCCAACTATCGGTGTGCACGCGCGCGATCGCCGGCGCGTCTTCGACGGAAGCGGCACGAATCCCGAACCTCACATCGCCGAGCGTATCCCCGACGACGATCGGCACCTACTACCCTTTCGGCGGGCCTTCGCGCAGGAGCTGCGGCGTGACCGTGGTCATGATCGCCAGCAGGATCTGCGACAGCAGCTCGCGTAGATCATCCCGCGACAGCTTCGGATCTGCACACCAATCGATCGTGGCGTGCTCGACGAACCCGATCCAGCCGCGCAACGCGACCTCGAACTTCGGATTGCCACGCAACATCGATTCGAACGGCGAGCCATCCAAGAATCGTTCGCTCAGCCGGCGCCGCACGCCTTCGACGACCGCCGCCACTTCCGGATCCGAGCCGATGCCACCACGCATGAGCGACACGAACGCGCGCGCGTGGACTTGGATGTGATCGAGATACGCATCGAGGCCGGCACGCACGCGCTCCGCCGGCGGAAGATCCGTCGGCACCGCATTCACGCGCTCCACGAGCTCGTCGGCGATCTCGCGAAGGCCCGCGACGTAGAGGTCACGCTTCGTCGGGAAGTAGTGATAGAGCAGGCCCTTCGAAATCTTGGCCTCGCGTGCGAGGTCATCGATCGAGACCTCGTCGTACGAGCGATCCGAAAACGCCTTGCGCGCGAGCAACAACAACTGCGCGCGACGGGCATCGTTATCGAGCCGGACGCGCGGGCGACGTACGGTCTTCGCGAGCCGCTTGATCGCACGACGAACTGGTGGCACGAAGGGACTATACACGACGGCTATTGACTACGGGTCAATAAGAGCTACGATAGCTCCATGATTCCGATCCCGCGCGACCCCGAGATCGACGTCACGGATGTCCCGCGTCATTGGGCCGGGAACAACGCCGTCGCGACCGCGATCTCGAACGGCATCAATCTGATGTTTCCGATCGGCGAGCGGTTCTTCGTCCGCTCCGTGCATCACTACCTGGATCAGATCACGGACTCCACGCTGCGCGCGCAGGTGAAGGCGTTCTTCAAACAAGAGGGCCATCACGCGCACGCGCACGACGAGCTCAACGAGATCCTGCGCATGCAGGGCTTCGAGATCGATAACTTCCTCGCGCTCTACGAAAAGGTCGGCGGCTGGCTCGAGAAGGTGATGGGCCCGAAGCTCAACCTCGCCGGCACCGCCGCCGCCGAACACTTCACCGCGATCATGGCGGACGGCGCGTTTCGCAAAGGCGTGTTGGATCTCCTGCACCCCACGATGCAAAAGCTCCTCGCGTGGCATGCCGCCGAAGAGATCGAGCACAAGGCCGTCGCGTTCGACGTGCTGAAGCAAGTCGACGACTCGTACTGGCTGCGCATGGGCGGGCTCGCGTACGCGACGATCATGATGACGTCGATGTGGCTCGTCAGCGGCGTGTCGCTGATCCGTCAAGAGAAGCTCGGCTGGCGCGGCATTCGTGCGCAACTTCGTGCGGCGAAGCAGGGCGAGAAGGCGCGTGGCGATGGCCCGGTGCTGACGCGCGTGTTCCTGCGCGGGATTCGCGAATACATTCGGCGCGACTTCCACCCGAACGACAACGCCAACTACCACCTCGCCCGCGAATGGTTCGCGAGCCACGGCATGCAATTCGAGGCGGCCTAATTTCCATGAAGAACTTACAAGATCGAGTCGTCGTGATCACCGGCGCGGGAAGCGGCATCGGCCGTTCGACCGCACTCCTCTTCGCGAAGCACGGCGCGCGGATCGCGGCCTGCGATATCGATCAACAGCGGCTCGATGCGCTCGGCCAAGAGCTCGGCGATCGCAAGCTCGTGATCCGCCGCGTCGACGTGGCCGATCGCGCGCAGATGTCCGCGTTCGCCGGCGCCGTGCATGCGGTCGCGCCGGCGGCCGATGTCGTGATCAACAACGCGGGCGTCGGGCTCGGCGGTCGGTTCCTCGACACGTCGCTCGACGACATCGATTGGATCATCGGCATCAACTTGAAGGGCGTGATCCACGGCTGTCACTTCTTCGCGCCGAACATGGTCGACGCGGGGAGAGGCGGTCAGATCGTCAACATCAGCTCGATCCTCGGCATCTACGGCGCGCCGAGCGTGACTGCGTATGCGGCGACGAAGTTCGCGGTCCGCGGCTTCTCGGAATCGCTGCGCACCGAGCTCGCGCCGCACGGCATCGGCGTCACTGCGATCTGTCCGGGCATGATCAACACGGCGATCATCGCGGACGGTCGGTTGAACGGGAGCAAGCTCGCCGCCGGCAAAGACAAGATGGTTGCCACGTTCAAGCGCGGCCTGTCGCCGGACAAGGTCGCCGCTGCGATCCTTCACGCCGTCCAGAACAACGAAGCGGTTCGCGTTGTCGGCAACGATGCGAAGGTGATCGCCGCGCTCCAACGGTTCGTGCCGCGCGCACTTCGTCAGATGGGCGGCCGCGCGAGTAAGTTGCTCGGCGTTTAGTCCTTCAGCTCGCGCAGCACCGCGAGGAAGTTGCGACCCGTGATCGGCAGCGTTCGGTCGTCCCACAGCGCCGTGATCCCCGATGGAATTCGTGGCTTCATCGGAATCCCGACGACGCCCCTCATCTGCAGCTTTCGCACGGATGCCGGCGCGTGGGAGACACCCAATCCCGCTGCTACGAATGCCAGCACCGATTCGATTTGATCGACCTCGAGCACGACTTGTGGCTCGATGCCTTGCTGTCGCGAATACGAGCTGTACGCCTCGAAGATGTGCGGTTCTTCCGCGCGCGACAGCATGATGCGTGGCTCGTCGCGAAGCTCCTGCATCGTGAGCGATTTACGTTTCGCGAGTGGATGCGTGGTCGGCAGTAAGCCGATCAACGTTTCTTCGGTCACGGTCATCGAGGCGAGCCCGGGCAATGGTGGCATCAGCGTGACGAACGCGATGTCGACGCGATGATCGCGTAGCGCTTCGAGTTGGCTCGTCGAACCGCCTTGCCCGATCACGACATCGACACGCGGATAGCGCCGCCGAAACTCGGCAATTGCCCTCGGGACTCGCGTCAACGCGGTCATCAACGTGAACCGGAGCACCAACCGCCCAGACTCGCCGCTCGTTGCCGCGCGAGCCGCCGCTTCCGCCTGCGCCAACGTCTCGAACACGCGTCGCGCATGTGCGACGAACGCGGTGCCCGCCGGCGTCAGCGCCACGTCCCGTCGCGTGCGCACGAACAGCTGCGTGCCGAGCTCGGCTTCCAATCCCTTCAACGCAACGCTGATCGCCGATTGCACGCAATGCAGTCGCGCAGCCGCCCGACCGAAGTGGAGCTCTTCGGCGAGCGTGATCGCGACGCGCAGGTGTCGAAGCTCCATGATTCACACAGTGAATCACAGCGTGGCGTATATTGCATTGGCGAGATTACAGGCACATCTCCATGGTGTTCGCATGACGGTGTTCGCCAGCTATGCCGACAAGCTTCGAATCTCTCACCTCGTGCTTCGTCGCAATACGATGAAGATCCGCGACACGACCCTGATCGACCCACAACCGGCTGGCGACGATCTTGCGGACTACACGGCGCTGGTGCTGAAATTTCTCGGTCTTCACCACGAGAACGAGGACCGCTTCTTATTTCCCGCGCTCCGCGAGCATCACGCGTTGCGTTCGACGGACGCGGCGCACCTCGATCGGTTCGAGCGCGAGCATGTCGCCGTCCACGCCCTGATGGACGAGATCACGTCACTCCTGCCGGCCGTGCGACGGGATACGGCGCATGCACGGCGTGACCTCGGCAACCGCGTCGCCGATCTTCACGATCTGCTGACGCCTCACCTCGATACCGAGGAGGACGTGCTGCGCGCCGATCATCTCGCGACAATGATTCCCGAGGATGCACTCGCACGCTGCGAGCACGACCAGATTGCAGTAGACAAGGCGATCGGCGGCACGCCGGTCTTCATGTTGCTCGTCCATTCGTTGAGCGAAGCCGAACAGAACACGCTGCTCGGCAAGCTGCCGTGGTTCGTTCGGCGGGTCCTGATCGGTGGATTCTGGAAGCCCGGATACGCCAGGTTTCGACAGTTCGCGTATTAATATCGCCGCGTGGCGATCGGCGTTCTGATCGGTGTGCTGTGCATCGTCGCGGCGAATGCGCTCGCGCGAAAGCTGCAGGTCGCCGCACCGATCGCGCTCGTGCTCACCGGCGTGCTCGCGAGCCTGCAGCCGGTGTTCGAGTGTCCGCGGATCACGATCGCGCCGGAGCTGATCCTGCAAGGTGTGTTGCCGCTGCTGTTGTTCGCGGCGGCGGTGTCGATGCCCGCGACGAGCTTTCGCCGCAACTTCGGTCCGATCGCCGGTCTATCGGTCACGCTCGTCGTCGCGACGTCGCTGTCGTTAGGTTGGCTGTTCTCGCGGCTCGTGCCCGGGCTCGGGTTCGCGGGCGGCGTCGCGCTCGGTGCCGTGATCAGTCCAACCGATGCGGTTGCCACCACGATCGTGAAGCGGATCGGTGTCGCGCCGCGCGTGGTGGCCGTGCTCGACGGCGAAGCGATGCTGAACGATGCATCGGCGCTCGTCATCGTCCGCACCGCGCTCGCCGCGATGGGCGCTGCCTCGACACGCGTCGGTCCGGCGATCGGCAAGTTCTTCCTCTCGATCCTGATCGCGAGCGTGATCGGGTTTGCCGTCGGTTGGATCTCGTTGCAGATCCGGCGCCGCGTCGAGCACGTCACCACGAACACGCTGTTCTCGTTCGTCGTGCCGTTCCTCGCGTTTCAACCCGCCGAGCACGCGGGCGCATCGGGGCTCGTGGCGGTCGTTGCCGCCGGCCTCGTGATCGGTCACGCGGCACCGCGGTATCTCGCGCCGCACCTGCGCGTCAACGAGACGATCAACTGGCGCACGATCGAGATGTTGCTCGAGGGCGGCTTGTTTTTGTTGATGGGGCTCCAACTCGTCGCGCTACTCGATGCCGCACGCGCGGATCTCGGGTTCGCGATCGGGCTCGCGGCGGCGGCGCTCGGCGTCACCCTCGCCACGCGCGTGCTGTACGTGCCGCTGATCCTGCGCAGCGTGCGCCATCATCGCGACCGGTTCGAGAAGAACCGCACGCGCGCCGAGGATATGCGCGTGAACCTCGTCGCGAAAGCCGAGACCGACGCGAAGGCGAAGTCGCGGCTCGCACGGTTCCAGACCCGACTCAATCGGTTCCTCGCCGACGCGGACTACGAATCGACGAGTCAGCTCGGCGCGCGCGACGCGATTCTCCTGATCTGGGCTGGCATGCGCGGCGCGATCACGCTCGCCGCCGCCGAAACGCTGCCGGAGGACTTCCCGCATCGCTCGTTGCTCGTGCTCGTTGCGTTCATCGTGGCGACGTCATCGATCGTGATCCAAGGCAGCACGGTCGGCTGGCTCGTGCGCAAGCTGAAGTTCCCGCCGCGCGATGAAGTCGCGTTCGCGAAGGAGCGGGATGCGATCCTGAAGGAGCTGCTCGCCGCCGCGCACACCGTGTTGCACGATGGCGACGTCCGGATGAAGTACGGCGACGAGATGGTCGATCGGCTCGAGGCACGCCTCGCCGATACGAAGGACCTGGAAAAATTCTCGGACATCTCGACGCTCGTCGACGACGTGTTCGAAGCGCAGCGCCGTCGGATCCTCGACGTGCGCAACGAGGGCGCGTACTCGGCGGAACTGCTGACCTCGGTGTTGAATCGCGTCGATGCGATGCAGCTCGGCATGTCGCTCACGCGGCGTGGTCGAGTCGGTGACGACGACTGAGGGACGGTATCCAACTCGTCAAAGTAACCGACGTAAGTCGTTGATCCTCGTCGACGTGTCCGGCCGTGTCCGAACCACGAATCGCGGACTTGGCTACGTTACTTTGACGACTTGGATACCGTCCCCATGATACTGGCGGTGGCGTGACGAACGACATCCCGGAGATCTCCGACGTCGTCGTCGCGTTCGATACGGAGTCGCTCGAGCGGCGCGATGTGAGCTGCAAAGCTGCGCTCGTTGCCGCTGCCGAGATGCCCGGCCGAGCACGCCGGATCGTCGAGCAGCTCGCGACCGGCGAGGTGCTCGATCGAGACACCGTCGACGGAATTCTCGTGCGCTCGCACCTCGAGCTTCAACGCTTGCACGAAGAGTTTCGCGTTGGCGAGATGATGCGCGACCTCTTGCGCCCGATGATCGAGCTCGTTCGCCGCGAGGTCGGTACGCCGGTTCGCATCGTCGATATCGGCTGCGGCCTCGGCTTCGTATTGCGCTGGCTCGCCGCGCGTGGCGGCCTCGAGGGAGTCGAGCTGATCGGCGTCGACTACAACGCGACGCTCGTCGCCGCCGCCCAACAACTCGCCGCCGAGGAGAACCTGCCGTGCCGGTTCGTGCGCGGCAACGCATTCACGCTCGAGCAACCCGCACACATCTTCACGTCGACGGGCGTGCTCCATCACTTCCGCGGCGGCGAGCTCGAAGCCGCGTTCGCAGCGCACGAGCGGTCGAGCGCCCTCGCGTTCATTCACGCGGATATCCGACCGAGCCCGATCGCGCCGCTCGGGTCGTGGATCTTTCATCAGGCCCGCATGCGCGAGCCACTCGCGAAGTTCGACGGCTATTGGTCGACCGTGCGCGCGCATCCGCCGGCCACGCTCGCGTCGGCGATCGAGCGCGGCGCCCCGAGCTTTTCGCTCGGCATGCTCGACGCGCGCCCACGCCTCCTCGCATTGCTGCGGATCTTTCAAGTCGCGATCGGCGTTCGCCAGCCACATTTCGACGCACTCGCCACGATGTACGCGCCGCTCGGCCGGCGGTTCGCGAGGTCCGCGTGATCATCACTGTTCTCCTCGCGATCCTCGTCCTGATCGACGCGTCGCTTTGTGGCTTTCGCGCGGCGGCCGGTCGCGAGGGCCGGATCGACAAGCGCGCCCTGTTTCGCGCGGCGATCCTGCGCGGCTTCAGCGGCGGCGTTGTCATCGTCGCGATCAACGCCGCGGTCGTCGCGATCCTCGTCGCCATCCAACCCACGCTATGGACCGAGCTCGTCGCCGCCGGCACCCGCGCGGTCTGGGTGTTCGGCAGCTTCGCCACGGTCACACTCGCCGCGATCACGTGCTGGTTCGTCCCACTCTACGAATCGCGGATCATGCCGTCGATCCTCGTCCTCGGCCCGCTCACGATGCTGCGCCCGCTCGTGATCATCGCCGGCCTGATCGCAGCCGCCGCGGTCTCGCGCGATCCACGCGTGTGGTTCGTCGCCGCGCTCGGCGGTGCATCGCTGTTGTCGCTCGAACGCATCCTCGGCCGCCGTCACGTCGATCGCTGGCGCCGCTTCGTGCGAAGCTGACGCGCGTGTTTCAAGGCTTCGACAAAACCGCGCCGGCGTTCTTCGCCGAGCTCGCGATCGAGATGAACAAGACCTGGTTCGACGCGAACAAGCAGCGCTACCAAGATCTCTGGGTGACGCCGATGACCGAGCTCCTGACCGAGGTCGGCACGAAGCTGAAATACGGCAAGCTGAAGATCGGCTCGCCGAAGATCTTCCGGATCTATCGCGACGTCCGGTTCGCGAAGGACAAGACCCCGTACAAGACCCACTGCGCCGCCACGCTCGGCTTCCAGAAAGAGATGAGCGGCCTGCCGCTGTACTTCCACGTTGGCCTCGAAGACGAGTACGCCGGCGCCGGCACCTACTTCTTCGAAGACAACCGGCTCGCCCAGTGGCGCAAATTGGTCGCCGCCGACAAGACGGGCAAGCCGCTCGTCGCGCTCGTCACGAAGTTGCGCAAGGCCGGTTACAACGTCGGCGGGCACGAGGACTACAAGCGAGTCCCCAAGCCCTACGATCAGGACCACCCGCGCGCCGAATTCTTGAAGATGCGCGGCCTCACGGCCGGATTCCCCGAAATGCCGCGCGGCATGCTCCATAAAAAGGAGCTGGTGGGGTGGCTGGCGAAACACGCCAACGCCGTGGCCCCACTCGTCACCTGGCTCGCGACGAACATCAAAAAATGAAGTAGGGTCCGGGCGTGAAGCTCGCGACCCTGCGCGACGGTACCCGTGATGGCCGGCTGCTCGTCGTCCGTAACGATGGCGAGGCCGCGGCACCTGCCCACGTGCCCACGATGCAAGCGGCGCTCGATCGCTGGGATGAAGCGCTGCCGAAGCTGAAAGAGCTCGCGGACAAGCTGAATACCAAGGCGCTCGATGGCATCCCGGTCGATCGCTCGCGCCTCGCGGCCCCGCTGCCGCGCGCGTACGAGTGGGTCGATGGCTCGGCGTTCCTCAATCACGTGATCCTCGTCCGCAAGGCACGCAATGCGGAGCCGCCGGCGACGCTCGAGACCGATCCGCTGATCTATCAAGGTGGCTCGGGCGACATGCTCGGCTGCCGCGACAGCTTCCAGCTCCGCGATCCGAAGTGGGGCCTCGACTTCGAATCCGAGGTCGCCGTGATCCTGGGCGATGTCCCGCAGGGAACGAAGGCCGCCGATGCCGGCAACTACGTTCGCCTGATCATGCTCGTCAACGATTGGACGCTGCGCAACCTCGTCCCCGACGAGCTCGCGAAGAGCTTTGGCTTCTTCAACAGCAAGCCGGCATCCGGCTTCACGCCATTTGCCGTCACGCCCGACGAGCTCGGCGACGCGTGGCGCGATGGCCGCGCACACATCCGCGTCAACAGCACCTACAACGGCAAGGCCGTCGGCACGTGCGATGCCGGCCCCGAGATGCACTTCTCGTTCTTCCAGCTGATCGAGCACATCGCGAAGACGCGGCGCTTCACCGCCGGCACGATCCTCGGCAGCGGCACGGTCTCGAACAAGAATCGCGAGCGCGGCATCTCGTGCCTCGCCGAAGCGCGGATGATCGAGACGATCGAGCAGGGCAAGCCGAGCACGCCGTTCATGCAGGTCGGTGACACGATCACGATCCAAGCCACACCGGATCTGTTCGGGGCGATCGAGCAGAAAGTGATCGCGTGAAGCTCGCGCTCCACAACTACTGGCGATCGAGCGCGAGCTATCGCGTCCGGATCGCGCTGAACCTCAAGAACCTGCCGTTCGAGTACGTGATCGTGAACATCCTCAAGCAGGAGCAGTTCACCGATCCGTACGTCGCGAAGAATCCGATGTCGCAAGTGCCTACGCTCGTCATGACCGAGGACGACGGCACCACGCGAATTCTCGTCCAATCGCTGCCGATCCTCGAGCTCCTCGACGAGAAGTTCCCCGATCCGCCGTTCTTGCCGAAGACGCCGTTCGAGCGCCACCACACGCGCGTGCTCGCGGAGATCATCAACAGCGGGATCCAGCCGCTGCAAAATCTCAAGCCGACCGGTGAGCTGAAGACGCACGGCATCGACGTCAGCGCGTGGGCCCAGCGTTACATCACGGCCGGGCTCACCGCATTTGCTGCGGAGGCCGACAAGTCCGCCGGCAAGTTCTGCGTGGGTGATCACATCACGCTCGCCGATATCTGCCTCGTGCCGCAGATGTTCTCGTCGCGCCGCTTCGGCGTGGACGTTGCAAAGTTTCCGCGTCTGCTCGAGATCGAGCAACGCTGTCTCGAGCTCCCCGCTTTTTCGAACGCAGCACCAGACCTCCAACCCGACGCGGTGAAGTAACCATGGCCAAAGTCGAATCCCTCGGCATCAAGCGCATCGAAGGCATCCACTACTACGTTCGCGATCTCGAACGGTCGCGGACGTTTTACGTCGACAAGTTGGACTTCGCCGAGACCTGGCGCAGCAGCCCCGAGCTCGAGAAAGCCGGTCGCCAGAAGAGCGCCGCGTTCGAAGCCGGCAACATCAAGGTCGTGTGCAGCCAGCCCGCCGGTGAAGGTGGTCGCGCGGCGCGCTTCCTGTCGAAGCATCCCGATGGCGTCGGCACGTTGATCTTCGAGGTCGAAGACATCGACAAGACGTTCCGCCTCCTCGAAGAGCGCGGCGGCACGCCGATCGACAACATCCACGTGTCCAAGAGCGACAAGGGCACGATCAAGATGTTCTCGATCGCCACGCCGTTTGGCGACTGCACGTTCCGGTTCCGCCAGCACGAAGGCACGCCGCCGCTGTTCCCCGGCGCGGTCCCGTACACCGGCGGTGGCAAGAACCGGTTCGGGTTCGAGGACGTCGACCACATCACGGCGAACTTCCAGACCATGAAGCCGATGCTCCTGTGGATGGAGCACGTGATGGGCTTCGAGCAGATGTGGGAAGTCACGTTCCACACGGCGGATGTCGATCCGAGCCGCAAGACCGGCTCGGGCCTGAAGTCGATCGTGGTGTGGGATCCGCACTCGGGCGTGAAGTTCGCGAACAACGAGCCGCAGCGCCCGTTCTTCAAGAACTCGCAGATCAACATCTTCAACGAAGAGCTCCGCGGCGATGGCGTCCAGCACATCGCGATGACGGTGCGCGACATCCTCACGGCCGTGAAGGAGCTGCGCGGCAACGGCGTCTCGTTCATGCCGACCCCGGGCACGTACTACGACATGCTGCCGGAGCGGATCCAGAAGAGCGGCGTCGGCAAGATCGATGAAGACATCGAGAAGCTGCGCGAGCTCGAGGTGCTGATCGACGGCGATCACTTCTACGAGTACATGCTGCAGATCTTCTTGAAGGAGTCGGCCGGCCTGTACAACGACCCGTCGGCGGGACCGTTCTTCTACGAAATCATCCAGCGCAAGGGCGGCAAGAGCTTCGGCGCGGGCAACTTCCGCGCGCTGTTCGAGAGCATCGAACGCGATCAACGCCAGCGCGGCCTGATCTCGTGAGCTACCTGAGCGGGTTCGGGAACGAGCACGCGACGGAAGCGGTCGCGGGCGCACTGCCGCAAGGCCAGAACTCGCCGCAGAAGGTCCCGTTCGGGCTCTACGCGGAGCAGCTGTCCGGATCGGCGTTCACGGCGCCGCGCGGGCATAACAAGCGGACGTGGGTGTATCGGATACGGCCGAGTGCCGCGCACCTTCCGTTCGAGCGCATCGCGCATCGCACGTTGCGGAGTGGTCCGTTCGACGAGGTTCCACCCACGCCGAACCGCCTGCGGTGGTCGCCGATGGCGATCGCGGAGGGCGATTTCGTCGATGGTCTGGTCACGCTCGGCGGCAACGGATCGCCGGCGATCGGGCAGGGCGCGGTGGTCCACGTCTACACCGCGACGAAGTCGATGACCTCGGCGATGTCGAACAGCGACGGCGAATTCGTGATCGTCCCACAGGAAGGCGCGCTGTCGATCCGGACCGAGCTCGGCATGCTCGACGTGACTCCCGGCGAGATCGCGATCATCCCGCGTGGCGTGCGGTTTCGCGTCCACGTCACCGGCCCGTCGCGCGGGTACGTCGGCGAGAACTACGGCACGCCGTTTCGGTTGCCGGAGCTCGGCCCGATCGGAGCGAACGGCCTGGCGAACCCGCGTGACTTCCTCGCGCCGGTCGCCGCGTTCGAGGATGTCGATTCGCCGACGACGCTGATCCAGAAGTTCCAAGGCAACCTGTGGTCGACCACGCTCGATCACTCGCCGTTCGATGTCGTCGCGTGGCACGGCAACTACGCGCCGTACAAGTACGACCTCGCGCGGTTCAACACGATCAACACGGTCAGCTTCGATCATCCCGATCCGTCGATCTTCACGGTGCTGACGTCGCCGAGTGATACGCCGGGCGTCGCGAACTGCGACTTCGTCATCTTCCCGCCGCGGTGGATGGTCGCCGAAGGCACGTTCCGGCCGCCGTGGTTCCATCGCAACATCATGAGCGAGCTGATGGGGCTCGTTCGTGGCCAGTACGATGCGAAGGCCGAAGGATTCGTGCCGGGCGGAGCGTCGCTGCACAACTGCATGAACGCGCACGGTCCGGATCGCGCGAGCTACGACAAAGCGGTCGCTGCGGATCTCCAGCCACACAAGCTGACGGACACGCTCGCGTTCATGTTCGAGACCCGGTGGGTGATCGCGCCGACGAAGGTCGCGATGGAATCGCCCGCACTGCAGCGTGACTACGACGCCGCGTGGGCGAAGTTCGATAAAGCCAAGATCTAGTCGCCGTACGCGAGCGACTCGATCTGCGTCGAGACCAGGCGCTCGAACGTCTTGTACTGGACATCGTTGGCACCGGCCGGGTTGATCTTCGCGATCCGGCCGTCCTGTTCACTCGTGCCGACGAACACCTGCCCGCCGCCGGCCACGATGTGGCGCGGGTCTTTGATGTCGTAGGTCGTCGCGCTGTTCGTCATCGTCGCGGCGTCGAACGTCACGATCGTGTTCGCGTAGATCTCGGTCAAGAACAGCGTGTTGTCGACGGCGGCGACCTCTTCCAGATCGCTCGAGCGTCCGGGGATCATGACGCCGGCCGAGACCGTGGTGCCGGTGATCTTGAACGCTTCGCGCTGACCCATCGTCGCGCCTTCCACCGCGTCGCCGAGGTAGAGCGTGTACATCACGCCGCTCGGCGTCCACGTCACGTTACTCGCGGGGGCCAGCGTGGGCGCCGGCGATTGCACGAGGACGTACGGTCCGAACGTGTTCGTGTCGAGATCGAACGTCAGCATGCCGATGTCCGTACCGGTCGCCGACGTGAAGCGCGAGCACACGAGATAGACCGTGCGATCGTGGAGCGAGCCGTTCTCGCACGAGAGAACGCCGGTCGAAAAATCGCCCGGGAACGTGTACGTCGTGATCGCACCGCTTGCGGGATCGAGGCGCGCGATCTCTTGTTCGTTGATCTCGCCGATCACGTTCGTGCCGTCTTTGCCGTACGTGGTCATCGAGCGGTCGGCGATCTGGGTGACGGTGTCGCCGGTCGGAGGCAATTTCCACGTCCGGCCTTCGCCACCCGTGTCGAACTTCGAGAAGTAGGCGCTGTCATCGATCGCGACGATCTGGCCAACTGGGTGATCCACCTTGATCTGGCGAGCCGTTCGGCCGTCGCTCGCGGTGATGTCGAACAACGGGCCCGAGTAGGAATAGAGGTGACCCGTCGGGCCGTTCGTCCAAGCCGCCGCGCTGGTTCCCGGGTCGGAACCGCCATCGGTCATGCCGTCGTCGTCGTCACCGGAGCATGCAGCGATCAGGAGAAGCGATGCGAGGAGTGCTTTCATGCGGCTCGTAAAGAGCAACTGCGGGACCAGTCAGAACCCACGTCTTTTCGAGCGGTTAAAGTCGAAGATGTTGCCTGCCGATCAACGCTGGGGACAGCCCTGCCGAGGTACTGTCCGGCCCATCATGAAGATGATGTGGGTAGCGGTCGTCGTGTCGGCGTGTGGATCTGCGCCGCCGCCGGCACAACCGATCCAGAATTGCGCGACGCAACCGACAAAGACCTGCGCGACCGTGATCGCGAAGGCCGCCGCGATCACGCACGAGAGTGGGCGCGAGGTGACGATGTCGATCGGTCGCTGTGCGCAGGATGATTGGGCGCAACCGGTGCGCGAGTGCATCGATGCGGCGACCACGCCCGAAGCGCTGAAGGCATGTGGCAAGCAGTACGCGCTGAAGGGCCAGATGTTCGAGGAATCGAATGTGGCCGAGGCGATTCGAGCGATCGGTGCGTTCAAAGATCAGATGTGTGCGTGCAAAGACCAAGCATGCTCGCAGAAGATCGTGGACGAGATGACGAAGTGGTCGTCGGCCCATCGCGGCGACAGCGTCGGTCAGATGACCGACGAACAAAAAGCCAAAGCGACCGAGATTAGCGATCAACTCGCGAAATGCATGATGGCGGTGATGCCGTCGAATGGAGGTACCCCGTGAAGATGTTCCTGTTGCTAGCGCTCGTGATTTCTTCGGCCTGCCAAACCGTCCCGAACCAGCCGCCGCCGCGCGAGCACACCTGCAAGTCGATCGTCGAGAAGGCGGCGAAGCTGCAAGACATCCATGATCGCGACATCACGTTCGCGATCGGCGAGTGCGAGCAGAAGGAGTGGTCGGATGCCGGCCGCGCGTGCATCGACACCGCGCAGACGAAGGAAGCGGTGATCGCGTGCGGTACGCAGAACAGCCTCACCGGTGACCTGTTCAAGGCGCGGATGGATTTCGGCGCACTGCTCGTGAAGATGACCGAGTTCAAGGACCGGATCTGTCAGTGCAAGGATCAAGCGTGCACGCAGGGCGTGACGAACGAGATGGAGAAGTGGGGCCAGGACATCCAGAAGCAGTTCCCCGAGCCGCCGAAGTTCACCGACGAGCAAACGAAGCAAGCCACGCAGATCGGCGAGCAGATGGCGGAGTGCATGCAAAAGACGATGGCCGCGGCGGCTCCCGAGCCTACGCCCGCACCGCCGCCCACTCCGACGCCACCGGCTCACGGGGCGAAGAAGTGAAGCTCTGGTTCGCGATCGCGATCGCGGCGTGTCAGCCGGCGTCGACGCAACCGGCGGTGCAGAACTGTCCCGCGGCACCGACGCATTCGTGCAAGGCCGTCGTCGAGAAAGCGTCGGCGATCCAGAACCTCCGCGCGAAAAAAGTGACGCTCGCGATCGGCGAGTGTGAAGAGCAGGGCTGGTCCGAGGCGGTCCGCTCGTGTCTCGACGGCGCGGGAACGAAGGATGCGATCAGTGCGTGCGGCACGCAGTACGCGCTGAAGGGCGATCTGTTCCGCACGAACGATACGCGTGCCGTGATGGCGAAGATGGTCACGTTCAAGGATCAGATGTGCGCGTGCAAAGACTCGGCGTGCGCCAGCAAAGTCGCCGATGACATGACGAAGTGGGGGCAGGAAGAAGCGAAGAAGACCGACGACGTGCCGCAAATGAGCGACGAAGATACAAAAGCGTTCACGAAGATCGGCGAAGAGATGGGCACGTGCATGCAGAAGGCGATGGGCCCGGGCACACCTTAGCGCGGGACGCGAATCGCGCCGAGTGGACACACCGCATCACCCACGCTGGCGGTTGCCGGCAACCCGGCGATATCGGTGACGCGTGCGACCGACCACTGTGCGTTGCGAGAGTCTTCGCGCGAGGTCGGGACCGAGCCGAGTTGGTTGTTCGGCGGGACGTGACAGAACGCGACGACTCCGACGGTGAGATCGGCCGGCGTCGCGGCGCGGGTCTGCCAGTACGTCGTGGTCTCGAAGTCCTTGCCCGCCGCGTTGACGAAGTGCGCGCTCGCGCCGGGCGCTGCGGGGGCAGGGCCGATCAGCTTGCCGATCGTGAGGTAGTGGAGGCGTCCGGTCGTGAACGGCTCTTCCGACAAGATGTAGTCGTCCGGTTGGAACCACTGCGCATCGACCGCGGGTTGCGGTGCGATCGTCGTCGGGGGATCGAGCTTGGTCCCCTTCGTCGGTGCGGCCGTCGCGGTCGAATCGCGATGCGATCCGATCACGTACGCGCCACCGATCGCCGCCGCGATCGCGATCACCGCGACCGGGACTTTCCAGCGTGCCTTCGATGCCGGCGGGATCGTCGGCACCCGCGTGATCGACGCCGCGTTCGGTGTGCGGCGCGTCGACGGCACGTCGAAGTCCTCACCTGCGGCGAACGGCTCTGCCGGCGCCGATCCCGTCGCGCGCGGCATGACGATGTCCTCGGCCTGCGTGGGGCCGTCGAACTGCTTGCGCAGATCCGTCGTATCCGGCGATTGCGCGGGCAGCGGTGCCGTGACGCGCGGACCTGCCGGCACCTCCTCGAGCGTGCCGCGTTTCCACGCATGTGCGCGGACCGGGAACAGCGCCGCGACGTACGTCCCGATCTCGCGCGGCGTGGCCCGCGGCAGCTGATCGAGCTCGTCGTGGAGCGCGGCGATCGTCGGATAGCGGGCTTCGCGATCCCGCGCGAGCGCACGCTGGATGATCGCGGCGAGCTGCGGCGGCAGATCCGGACGCTTCGGCGTGGGATCCGGTGCATCGCGCTCGGCGATTTGCTTGAACACTTCGAAGTCGCTCTCGCCGAGCGCGCCGTACAACCGCTCGCCGGTGACGAGCTCCCACAACACGATGCCGAGCGAGAACACGTCCGTCCGGCGATCGAGGCGCTCGCCACGGCATTGCTCTGGCGACATGTACGGGACCTTGCCGCGCAACGTGCCGGTGCGCGTGGCGCGATCGCCGAGCTTGTCGATCGCTTTCGCGATCCCGAAATCGAGCAGCTTCGTGCAGCCGTCGAACGTCACGAACAGGTTTTGCGGCGACACGTCGCGATGGACGATGCCGAGTGGCACGCCATCGCTACCGAACCGCTCGTGCGCGTGATGGAGCCCGGCGCAGGCATCGCTCGCGATCGCGATGATGATCGGAAACGGAATCGGCCCCGGCGACGCGCGCAAGATCGCGCCGACATCCGCGCCGTGGAGCAGCTCCATGACCAGGTAATCGGCGCCGAGATCGTGGACCGCGACGATGTTGTGATGCGCGAGGCTCGCCGCGAGCCGCGCTTCCGCCCGAAACATCGCGGCAAAGCCCGGATCGCGCGCGAGCTCCGGCAACGCCTGCTTGATCGCGACCCGCCGAGCAAAGCCATCTTCGTCGAGCTTGGCGACGTAGAGCTCTGCCATTCCGCCGCGTGCGAGCGGCCGCTCGAGCTCGTACCGTCCGATCCGCACCTACGGCTTGTACTGTAGCATCTGCAAGATCGGATGGATCGCGTGCTGCTCGACCAGCGGCCCGAGCGAGTAGACCTCTTCGTAGTGGTCGCCATCGGCCTCGTCGACATACGGATACGACGTCGACAGCACGTAGTTGTACGCCGGCACGATGTAGCCCACGTAGTCCTCCGCGAGGCCCGCCAGCACCGGATACCTCACGCCGGTGTGGGCGAGGACGAGGTCGCGCATGTACGGCGGCTTCGGCGCCATCGAGAAGTCCGGCAGGTTCGGCGTGGGCACGCACGTCGCCGTCGGCGCGCACGCCACCTGCTCGTTGCAGTCCGCGTGCGTGTCACTGCACGAGCCCGCGTGATCCAACAGCGGCCAGCCCCAGCTCCACGATCCATCGTAGCCACCGACCCACAGCTCGGGGTGGAGCTCGCCCGGCGCGGTCACGATGCCGAGCGGACCGATCTGGAGATACGTCGACCGCAGCGGCAGCCACGGCGTATTGCCGACATCGATCGGTTGGTTCGGGTCGTAGCCGATCAGCGGGTGCGGCGCGACCACACCGACGAGGAACGCGACCTGGAACAACGTGTTGTCGATCCGCGCCGCCCATTGCGCCGAGATCATCGACAGCGGCAACGACGTCACGTCTTCGCCCTCGTTCGTGAGGATGTTCAGCGCCATCGCCGCGACGTTCGTGCCGATCGCCTTGTCCTTCGCATTGGTCTCGTCGACGACGGCCGTGTACGCGGGCGCACCCGGACCCGGCACCGGCGCGCCGCGGATCGAGCCGATCTGACCGCCGAGTGCACCTTGCATGAACACCGTGATGCCGCCGATGCCCGGCAGATCCGTTGCCGCGTACTTCGAGTCGTCGTGCTTGACGCCGTTCTCGATCCCTTCGCGAATCCAGTGCGGATAGTGCGCGTTGATCGCTGCCGAGACGCTGTCGTCGAAGTGCGCGACCTCGGGATGATCCGCCCAGTTGACGAGCGTGCCGATGATCGAGCCATCGCTGGTCTTGTTGAACCGCGCCACCGTCAGCGTGGGATCGAAGATCACCGGATCGCGAATGTCCTTGTTCCAGAAGTCCGTCTTGCTGTTCGGATCGTTCGGGTCGTTCAACAGCTTCGTCGACGCGATCGTCATCGTCGCCGGCACCACGCCGTTGTAGGCCTCGACGATCGCCTGCGCGTCGGCGTCCTTCAGCGCGTCGACGACAAACTTCTGCCGGCCCGTCGTCGCCGCATCCGGTCCCCACAACCCGACGATATCGGGCGCGTCGTGCGCGTGCGTCGAACCGATGATGATGTGGTCGATGTTCAGCGCCGCGACGCGCGGGTCGTTGCGGATGTCGTCCATATCGGACTGCAACATGCCGATGCAGTCGTTGTAGATCACGACCACCGACACATCGCCCTCGACGAACGCGATCGCGCGCGCTTCGACATCGGTCTCGACGCGCTCGGCCGCACGACCGCCGCCGAACAACCACACGGCGTCGAACTTGCCGTTGCCGTTCAGGTCCGTGTACGGCTCGGTCGTCTGCCACTGACGATCCATATTCTCGTCGGTGTACGTCTCGAAGTTCTGCGGCGTCCACGTGCGCTTCGAAACGCCAACCTTCAGCACGCCATCGCCCGTCGACGCGCAACCGCTACCGCCGGGACACACGAGCTGCGGGCCTTGAAAGCCTTCGAGTTGGGCATCGGCGCCGCCGCCGTCTTGAACCGCGCCGTTCTTCTTGTTGTCGCCACAAGCGCCGAAAACAACAAGCGCCACCCACGCGAGCCTCATCATGGGTGACGTCGTATCGCGCTCCTCACGCGATGTAAATCGCTCGTGGATCTACGCCGATTTTATTAGGCCGATCGGGCACGAAACCCCGGTCCCGCCGAGCCCGCAGTAGCCGTTCGGGTTCTTCCCGAGATACTGCTGGTGGTAGTCCTCGGCGTAATAGAACGTGGGCGCGGCTTTGATCTCCGTCGTGATGTCGCCGTGGCCCGCCTGCTTCAGCTGGGCGTTGTACGCCTCGCGCGACGCGGCCGCGGCCTTCGCTTGCTCGTCGTCGAACGTGTAGATCGCGCTGCGATACTGCGTGCCCACGTCGTTGCCTTGGCGCATGCCCTGGGTCGGATCGTGGCTCTCCCAGAACACCTTCAAGAGCTGGTCGTAGCTGACCTGCTTCGGGTCGTAGACCACCAGCACCACCTCGGTGTGGCCGGTCTTGCCCGAGCAAACCTCTTCGTACGAGGCGTTCGGCGTGTAACCGCCCGCGTAGCCGACGGCCGTCGAATACACGCCGGGCGTTTCCCAGAACTTGCGTTCTGCGCCCCAGAAACAGCCCATCGCGAAGATGGCCTGCTTCATTCCATCCGGGAACGGCGCGACGATCCGGTGCCCGTTCACGAAGTGCTTGTCCCCAACCCTGATCGGCTGCGTCGAGCCGGGCAGTGCCTGGTCGGGGGTAGGCATCTGCGTCTTCTTGGATGCGGAGAAGAACATAGCGACGAGTATACGGCGCGCTGCGTAAAAGGTTACCGTCGCCGCATGCCCGACCTGCGGTTACTCGGCATTTGCGGGAGCATGCGGAAGGCGTCGTTAAATCGCGCGCTTCTGTATGCGATCGGCGCAACTCTCCCGGCCGGCGTCTCGTTCGAATTTCACGACGGGCTCGACCAGCTACCGATCTTCAACAGCGATCTCGAAGACCCGCCATCCGTCACCGCGTTGAAGGCCGCGATCGCGAATGCCGATGGCGTGATCTTCGGCGTGCCCGAGTACAACTACTCGATTCCGGGCGGCCTGAAGAACGCGCTCGATTGGGTCTCGCGTCCGCCGGCGAGCTCCCCCATGCGGGGTAAGCCGATCGGGCTGGTCGGCGCGGCCACCGGCATGAGCGGCACGATCCGCGCGCAGACTCACATGCGCCAGATGCTGGTCTATTCGGATTCGCCGTGCCTGCTCCAGCCGGAGGTGTTGATCCCGCGCGCGCACGAACGGTTCACGAAAGAGGGCGAGCTGACCGACGAATCGACGAAGGTGCTGCTCCAGAAGTTCGGCGTGGCGATGGTCGCGCACACCGCGCGTTACTCGATCAAGTCTGCCGATACCTAGCGCAAGCCGTTTCGCCAGAGCAGGCGATAGAGGTGTGCGCGATCGACGCCCGCCGCACGCGCCGCATTGGTGACGTTGCCGTCGTGCCGCGAGAGTAGATCCGTCAGGTACGCGTGCTCGAACACCTTCACCCAACGTTCGCGCGCTGACTCCAACGGTTCTGCCGACGACGGGCTCGGATCCACCGGCACGGTTTGCGTTGCCGGCGGCACGGGTGCACGCAACGCCAAACACCGTTCGATGTAGTTGCGAAGCTCGCGCACGTTGCCCGGCCACGCGTGTTGCGCGAGCGCTTCGGTGAACGTGGGTGTCTTGATCGTCGCGACCAACGGATGATCGGTGGCGCGCAGCTGATCCAAGATCGCGTCGACGAGCAGCGCGAGATCCTCGGTGCGTTCGCGCAACGCCGGCAGCCGGACCTCGACGACGGCGAGCCGATAGTAGAGATCCGCACGGAACTTCTGATCGTTGACGGCGCTGCGCAGATCGCGATGCGTCGCCGCGATCACGCGCACGTTCACCGGCCGATACGTGCTCTCTCCGATCCGCCGGACCTCGCGCGCTTCCAACACGCGCAGCAATTTCGGTTGGAGCTCGAGTGGCAGCTCGCCGATCTCGTCGAGCAACACCGTGCCGCCGGCCGCCGCTTCGAAGATGCCCGCGCGTTCCTGATCCGCGCCCGTGAATGCACCACGCGCATGACCGAACAACTCGGCGTCGAGCAATTCCGGCGGCAGCGCACCGCAATCCACGACCAACAGCGGCGCCTTCGCCCGCTCGCTCGCGAGATGGATCGATTCCGCCGCGAGCTCCTTGCCCGTACCGGTCTCGCCCGCCAACAACACCGTCGTTTCACTCGTCGAGACCCGCGCTAGCTCCGCGATCACCGCGCGCATCGCCGCCGATCCACCGACGAGCCGCCCGAACCGATCGACCGCGGCGAGCGGAATGTCGGCATGGCCTTCGACGTGGCGAAACCGCAGCTTCGTCGTGCCGATCGTGATCACGCAATCGTCCGCGAGCGGCGCTTCGATCACGGCCACACCGTTCACCGCCGTGCCATTGCGACTCCGCAGATCGCGCAGGACCACCGCACGGTCGCCGAGCTCGAGCTCGCAGTGAAACCGCGACACCGCGCGATCGGTCAGCCGGAGATTCGCGATCTCGTGCGTTCCCACGGTCACGCGATCGCGCGCCGATAGATGCTCCACTCCGCGATCGGGCCCATCTTCGACGACGAGCTTCCACTGCCGCACGCGCACGCGATCGCGTTGGGCCTCGCGTAACGGCTCGGTCGTCAGCACCCACGGATCCGCCATGGCGCTAGACTAAGCCATCGGATGGACGAGCTGTCGATCAACGCGCGATTGCTCGCGGATCCCGATGACGAAGAGCTGTCGATCCTCGGCGACGCGCTTCAAGCGATCGGCGATCCGCGCGGTGATCTGATCGCGCTGCAGCTGGCGGCAAAGCCGCTCGCGCTCGACTTCGGCTTGTCGTTCGAACGCGGCTGGTTTGCACTCGACTTCGAATACACAGCGCACTACCTCACGCATTGGGAGCCGTTCGCGCCGTGGATTCGCACGATCCGCGTGCGCGCCGCCGGCGAGCTCCTCGAACGCTTTGTCGAAGATCTGTGCCGCGCGTGCAGCCATCTCGAAACGCTCGAGCTCAAGGTATTCGGTCCGACGAACCCGGCCGAAGCCTGCGAGTCGATCCAGTGGGCGCTCGATGCCTCGCCACGCCTGAAGCGCTTCGGTCTGCGCTGTGACAACACGCGCGTGCGTCCGCTCGATCACCCGACCGTCGAGCGCGTGGATGCGAACATGGCCGGCGCGGCGGTCATCCTGCGATCGGCGAGCGACTTCCCACCGGTTCAGGGTGGGCGCTGGCCGCGCGTCACCACGTTCGCGGTACACGAGCGTGCGGACATCACGTCGCTCGACTTCGCGCGGATCCCATCTCTGCACACACTCGATCTGACCGACGTGACGGATGGTCGGCTCGATGCGCCTGCGGGGCTGTTCCGGCTGATCGAAGCGAATCGCGATGCGCTCGGTCGGTTGCGCGAGTTGCGTCTACCGAAGCTCGACGACGAATGGCTGTCTCGCCTGCGCACGATCACGCGCGACTATCCGCTGCTTCGCACTACTCTGGATCGCACGTGAACGGTGTGCGCTTGCCCTGATCGTCGATCAGCACGATCTTCTCGACGAGGTTCGGCTTCGCCGGCAAGCCATTCACGGTCAGACGATGCTTCGTCTTCATCGGACACATGTGCCCGGGCTCGCCATGCTCGTCGGGACACGCACCATCCGGCTGGCTCCAGTCGCGGATATCGAGCGACGTGCCGTTGCGGATCAGTTGGTAGCCGCCGTAGTCACCTTCTTTGAAGCCGATCCGCGCGACCTCGTGCTTCTTGAAGTCGTTGAGGTGCTCGTGGCTGCACATCGGTAACAGGTAATTCTTCAGCCCGCCGATCTGCGGATCGAGCTTGATCGTCTTTTTGAGATCGGTGATTTCGAGCGAGAGCTGGGTCTTCGGCAGATCCTGCGTCGGATCTTTCGCGGCGATATCAGGACCGACCAGCCAGATGAGCTCGAGAAGCATTCGCTACTGAACGCTCTGCCCACCGCCGCTATTCGACCGCCCGACGACGAGCACCCACTGGAACCGCGCCGTCACCCCGCGCCCCGTCAGCTTGATCGTGCCGAGCGCATCGGGCGTCAGCGTGTTCTGGATCGTGCCGAGCTCCATGTTGTCGCCGATGATCGTGCAGCCGACATTCTGGCCCGACATGTACGCGGCCTCGCGGTACAGCGACGCACTGTTGAATGCCTCGACCATCGAGCCGTGCGTGACCTGACCGTTGTCCGTCGACAACAGGACGTTCTCGTTGTCATCGACGTCGGTCTTGCGCACGCCGCACTCGAACGTGGTCACTGCCGCCGGTCGCGTGTCCGTGGCGAGCGCCGACACGACATGCGTCTGCGAGCCGGTCTCGATCGCATCGATGCGATAGCTGGTCTCGACCGAGAGGTTCGGTTGCGGCACCACGTTGCGCGTGATGAACGCTTGATCCGGACTATCCGGCAAGCTGACGACGAGCTCGCCGCCTTGCACTTCCCACTGCGATGCGATGTCCGGCATCCACGCCGGATCCAAGACGTCGTTCGGATCGGAGAAGCCGTCGAACAGGAGGATCTTATCGCCCGCGGTATCCGGATCCGGATCGCACGGACTGTCGACGTCGTCGCCATCGCGATCGGGCACCGCCGGCGGCTTCGCGATCGGACACTTGTCGCAATCGTCGCCGATGCCATCGCCATCCTCGTCGTAGAGGCCGCCCGGCGCGTTCGGACAGTGATCCTTCGAGTTCGGGATCCCGTCGCCGTCCGGATCGTCGTTACCGTCGAGACAGGTCGGCGTGGCTGCGGTGTAGTCGCAGGCCAGCCCGTCGTCGCACTTGGTCATCAGGTCGCAGGGCTCGCCAAGGGCTGCCCCACCACTTCCGCTGCTCCCGCACCCGACCAAGAAGATCAACAGATAGCGGCGCACGGGAAAAGTGTCTCAGATTCCTGAGGGACGGTGGCCTGTCAGTAGCTCTCATCTGAGATCGCCGTGAGCGATGCCGCGTAGTTAGCGCTGGCCGTGATCTTGCTGACATCGCGCGGCATGCGTCGCTTGGCACTACTCGCGCTCGTGCTCGCAGCGTGTGGCTCGGATTCGGATACGCCATCCGATCACGAGCTCTCGCGGCAGACGGAGCTCCATCAGTACAACACCTGCAGCGATCTCGAATCGGATCTGAAGACGATGCTGACGCAGCAGGCGTTCGCCGATATCGACAACGTCGATCGTTATGGTGGACTCGAGGACGGTGGCGCCACGCCCACGAATGGCGGCGCGAGTGGCGGGGATTCGTCGTCGGGTGGTGGCCGCACGGAAGGCACCGATTACTCCGGCACGAACAACCAGGAGCAGGGCGTCGACGAAGCCGACCTCGTGAAGAGCGATGGCTATCACCTCTACGCGTTGAACGGCCACCAGCTGCACATCTTCGGCACGCCGAACTTCGGTGACTTGGTTCCGGAGAGCGTGACGAACATCGAAGGCTATCCGACCGAGATGCTGTTGGACGCGAACGCGAATCGCGCGGTCGTGTTCTCGATCATCGATGTCTACTCGCTGCCGGACGGCCACCCGCTCAAGCAGCTCGTCGGCTGGCAAGACGATCAGTGGTATTGGCGAATTTCGCAGCTGACGAAGATCACCGTCATCGACATCACCGATCGCACGAACCCGGCGCTCGTTCGCGAGGTGTTCTTCGAAGGTTGGTACGACACCGCGCGCAAGGTCGACAACACCGTGCGCATGGCCGCGTACTCGTGGCTGAACCTGCCATGGGCGTACGGCTACTGGGACTACTACTGGAACAACGGCAAGGACAAGGACGCCACGAAGTCGTGGATCGCGCAGCGCATCCAGAAGATGCACCTCGACGACATGATCCCCGAGATGTACGTCCGCACGCCGGACGGTCACTTCGTCACGAACAGCTTGTCGAACAACTCGTGCCAGTCGTTCTATCGCCCGAGTGATTCGCACGCGCGCGGTATCGCGTCGGTGATTTCGTTCGACTTGCTCGGCAACGATTTCTTCTACGACGCGGACCACGTGATCTCGAACTGGCCCACGTTCTACGAATCGCAGGATCGGTTCGTGATCGCGGAGAGCGCGCACGATTACTGGTGGTACTGGTGGTTCCAGGACGACCCGCCGCAGACGAACATCCACGTGTTCGATAGCTCGCAAGCGGGCAAGTCGAGCTACATCGGCTCGGGCCGGATCGACGGCACGATCCTCGATCAGTTCTCGCTCGACGAGCAGGACGGCAACATCCGCGTCGCCGCGACCACGGGCGGCTGGTGGCACTACGAAACGCAATCCGAAGATCAGGTCGAGAATCACGTGTTCGTGCTCTCGCCGAACGGCAACCACTACAACGTGGCCGGCTCGGTCGATCACATCACGCCGGGCGAGCGCCTCCAGGCATCGCGGTTCCTCGGCAACAACGGCTACCTCGTCACGTTCCAATACACGGATCCGCTCGTGACGTTGGATTTGTCGGACGCGAGCAACCCGCACGTCGTCGGCGAGCTCACGGTGCCGGGCTACTCGACGTACCTGCATCCGCTCGGCGATCACGGCCTGCTCTCGATCGGCGTCGACAACACGGCCAACTGGACCACGAACATCTCGATGTTCGACGTGTCGAACGAAGCCGCGCCCACGCGCACCACGAACCTGCCGCTCAATCCGCCGGATGGTGGTTGGTCGTGGTCCGAAGCGCTGTGGGAGCACAAGGCGTTCAACTACTGGGAGCCGAAAGGCCTGCTCGCGATTCCGGCGTCGAACTACCAGCAGACGAGCCAATACGATTGGAAGTACGTCAGCAAGCTCCGGCTCGTCAGCGTCGATCCGACGAATGGCTCGCTCACGCTCCATGGCGAGATCGACCACACGCCGTACTACAACCAGGATCAGTACTGGACCTATCTCGACATTCGCCGCAGCGTGTTCATGGGCGACTACATCTATGCGATCAGCGACAAGGCGATCACTGTCCACCAGACCGATGACCTGACGAAGGTGAACGAAGCTCTCCTGCCGGGCTACCAAAGTGGCGATTACTGGTGGTGGTGGTGATGCCGGGAGATGTAAGGCGCTCGGGTGTGCTGGGGCGGTAGAGACCCCCCGTTCACGGATTTCTCGTAAGTTGGCGTATCGATTGGGGCAGAAAACGGCACGCCGGATGCTCTATCCTTAGGGCATGAAGAAAATCATCCTCTCTGCTGTAGCCCTTGCCCTGATGGGTGGCGCCGCGATGGCCGACCGCGGTCACGGCGGCGGTGCACGCCAGGGCGGTGTGTCGGTTCACACGACCGGCGGTGGTCGCGCCGTGGTTCACGAGCGCGGCGGTTATAACGGCGGCTACAACGGCGGCTACCACGGTGGTGGCGGCTGGCACGGTGGCGTCGTCGTTCACAACAACTACCCGGCCCGTCGCGAGTTCCACACGTACGGTCACGCTCGCGCGAACATCTATGTCGAGCGCCCGTTCATTCGCGAGCACTACTACCACTACGGTTATCGCCCGCGCCTGATCGTCGAGAACTACGGCCCGCGCGAGGGCTACCTGTGGATCCACGGCGAGTGGGCGTGGAACGGTTACGAATGGATCTGGGCTCCGGGCCACTACGAGCCGGACCCGGCGTTCGTCGAGGTCTACTAACTTCCAGCCCGGACCTTCCGGGCTGTTTTTTTATGGCAGCGATGCGTCGGTAAACGTGACGCCGCCATTCACGACTTGAATGCCATCGACGCTCGTCTCACCGCCGCTCGCCGTCGTGAACGTCAGGCTCGTCGAGCCGCTCGTCGCGACGTTCGGCACCATCACGATGCCGCGCGTGCCGGTCGCGTTCGTGCCCCATTGCGAGGTCCCGGTCGCGGTGTCGTAGAACACGCCGGCGGTCGCCGCGGGATTCGAGGTCGCCGTGATGCCCTCGAGCGACGCGTTCTGTTGGCTCTCGATCGACGCGAGGATCACGCCGGTATCGGGCTCGGTCGTGATGCCGGTCGCGAGCACCATCGAGTTGAACATGTCGTTCGACATCACCGGCACGATCGTCGTGCCGTTCGCGCTGACGACCGCCTGCGACGGCGTGACCGTGTCACCACCGACCACGCTGACCGGCGTGCCGGGTTGGATGTTCGAATCGATCGAAAACGATCCGTCGGCGGCGGTGGTGGTCGTCATCGTGCCGATCGTGACGGTCATGCCGCCACCTCCGGTGATCTCGCATGCGCTGGTCAGCTGCACATCGGCGAGCACGCAGACGCGACCGCTGGTCCGTGCGGACGTGTCACTGCCGCTCGGAGTCGTTCCGCCACTCGGTGTTGGCGTGATGACATCATTCACGGGTCCATCCGAGGACGTACACGCGGCCACCAACAAGATCGAGGCGAGATACTTCATCATGATCTCGTTAGAGATCACGATCCGTGCCTCAGAGATTCACTTCGGCGGCGGCAGCGGCGTCATCGTCGGCAACTGCTGCGAGACCGTCTGCTTCGCCGGCGATGGGGCAACCGTGGCCGGCGTGCAATAGACCTTCAGGATGTTCGAGTTCTCCTGCAGCCGCTGCATGAACGTCGCGTCCTGCATGTTGCCGGTGATCGGGATCGAGCACGCGCTGTACTCGCCGGGCATCAGCGAATCGAACGCGATCGGCGCGCCGCCCGTCCAGAACTTCATGCCCACACCTTTGCCGCCGATGAACGCGGTCTGGACGTCCTTCGCCGTCGCGATGCTCTGCTGATCGTGGAACAGGAACACCTGCGCCGCATTGACGGTCGCACCCGACGCCGGCGCGATCGCGACATCGAGCTCGACGTTGCCGACCTTGATATCGAGCGTGACGTTCACGGTCTGCCCGGCGACGACATTGACCGTGGTCGAAGTGCTCTTGAACGACGTGCCGAAGCCGCCTTGCTGCACCGCCGAGACCGTATGCGGACCCTCGGAGGCTTTGCCGATCGTGAACGCGCCGGTGTCGTCCGCTTGTGCGATCAGGATCTGCGCACCGCCGGCTTTCGGCGTATCGGTCACCGAGATTCCCGTCGCGGGTTGGCCTTCGATCGTCACCTTGCCCGTGATCGTGCCGAAGCCCTTCAACTGCAGTTGGATCGGCGGCGGATCATCTGCACCTGCCGGAACCTCGACCGCGGACGAGCGACCTTTGTCGGGATGCTCCGCCATCGCGTTCAGCTCCGCCGGCGAAATCCCGACGAGCGTGAACTTGCCGTCGCCATCGGTGTACGCGCTCCGCGTGCCGCTGGCGTCTTCGAACGTCGACGCTTGATCCTCGGCACCCTGGAACGACATCAACATCCGTCCCGCCTTCACCCGCGCGCCGGTCACCGGATTGCCCGACGCATCGATCACGCGGCCCGTCAGCGTTCGCCCGGTCGCGACGACGATCTGACCGAGGTCCGTGGTCTCGCCCGCTTTTACGACGACGTCACGCTTGATGATGTCCGCGAACTCCATGCCGTGAACGGTCACGTCGTATTTGCCCGGCTCGAGGTTATCCATCTCGAACTTGCCCTGTTGGGTAGGCACGCCCGGTCGCCAACCCACGCGCACGCTCGCGGTCATCGGCGGCGAGCCATCCGACTTCGCGACGGCACCTTTGATCCCACCCGGCGCCGCGAGCACGAGCCGCACGCTCGTATCGCCGGTCTTCGCCGTCGTGCCTTCGAGATCGAAGCGCGCACCCTCTTGCGTTCGCGACGCGCGCAACTTGTACGAGCCATCCGGCAAGCCGTGGATCGCGAAGTGACCGGCGCCATCCGTGGTCGCGTTCGTGAAGCCCGCGAGCGCGATGTTCTCTTCGCTCGCGCCGCCCCACACGTCGGGGAATGCATTGACGTGCACTTCGGGCACGAGCTGGCCCTTGTCGTCGACCACCACGCCGGAGATCAGGCCCTTCACGTCGAGCACGAGCTCGAGGTCTTTCTTCTCGCCAGCGGTCGTCAGATCCGCGAGCGTCATCTTCGACGCGGCTTCGTCGGATTCCGCGCGGACGTCGAGCTTGATCCGCGACAGGCCCTTGATCTCGAACCGGCCGTCTTTGTCCGCCGTCGTCGTGCGGCGCGGCGTCGACCACAGGTCCGTGCCTTTGCCGGACGTCCGCACGGTCGCGAACGGCACCGGGTTCTTGTTCGTGTCGACGACGCGGCCCGCGACGAGACCTCCCGCTTTCATCACGACCTCGATGTTGTCGATCGGCTTGTCGCTCACCACGAACGGCGTCGACTTCGACAGCGCGTGGACCTTATCCGTCGCGACGAGCGTGTGCGTTCCCGACGCGAGCACGAGCGTGAATGCGCCCTTGTCGTCGGTCTCCGTCGGCGTGACCGAGCTGCCGAGGTTCCAGATGCCTTGCGTCGACACCGAGGCCTTCGCGATCGGATTGTGCTGTTCGTCGACGACGTGGCCGCTGACGTTGACGCCCGGATGCAGCGTGATCTCGATCTTGCCGACCGCATTCGACGCACCGACGGCCGTGAAGCCCGAGTTCGCCGCGTAGCCCGGCGCCTTCGCCTGCACGCCGACCCAACCCGGGGTCACCGGCGAGATCGTGACGTTGCCGTCTTTATCGGTCTTGCCCGACGCGCCCGCTTCTTCATCCGCCTGGACCTCGGCATCCGCGATCGGTTGCTTCTTTTCATCCTTCACCGACACCACGATGCTCGCGCCCGCGACGAGCGTGAGGATCGCCGGATCGCTCTTGGCGCTCAGCCGATAGACGATCGGCCCGGCGACGCGCTTGCCTTCACGCGCCGTCAACCGATACGGCCGCGCGTTCAGTTTGTGACGACCTCGCCCTCGAGTTGGAGCGGACCGTCTTTGTCTTCATCGAATTCGCTCGCGCCGAAACCCATCGCCGGCTTGCCGCCCTGTTGCGCGGGGGCCTGGTACTGCGTCGCCTTGTCCGGTGCTTTCACCGGTACGTGGTGTTTGCGAACGAATAGGAACCACACGCCCGCCACGATCGCGACGAGCAGGACGGCACCACCCAGCTTTTTGCTCACGCGGCAACGCTAAGGCGGGGTTCCGGGGAAGAAAAGATGCGACAGCGCTGCGACAGTCGTTTACCGGTACTGCGACAGCGGAGCGCGCTCCGGTCGGCGCAATGCAGCGCTCGCAGGCTCGCACTGCATTGCGCCGGCCCTCGCTTCATTTTTTTGTCCGGCCTTCGCTACGCTCTCCGCCGCCGCGCCTTCGCGCGCCGGCGGGCTCCGCTCAGTCCGGACCTCACTTCTCGTTCAAGAACGGATAGCCGTAGTGCGTCGGCGGCGCGAACGTCTCTTTGATCGTCCGAGCGGAGGTCCACCGGATCAGGTTCAGCAGCGATCCGGCCTTATCGTTCGTGCCCGACGCGCGCGCGCCACCGAACGGCTGCTGGCCGACGACGGCGCCGGTCGGCTTGTCATTGATGTAAAAATTTCCGGCCGCATCGCGAAGTGCCGCACTCGCGTGATCGATCGCCGTCCGATCGCGCGCGAACACCGCACCGGTCAGCGCGTACGGCGACGTGCTGTCGACCAAGCGCAACGTGTCGTCCCACGCGTGATCCGGATACACGTGCAGCGTGAGGATCGGACCGAACAACTCGTCCTGCATGTGACGCACCATCGGATCTTCCGTGGTGAGCAGCGTCGGCCGCACGAAGTAGCCGACCTTGTCGTCGGTCACGCCACCGGCCATCACCTTCATGCCGCGCGTCTCGCGTGCCTGCGCGATCGCTTGCGTATGACGATCGAACGCCTGCTTCTTGATCACGGCGCCGCAGAAGTTCGAGAAGTCGGTGACGTCGCCCATCGTCAGGCCGTCGATCGTCGAGACCAGCTCGTCTTTGATCGCATCCCACACCGACTTCGCGATGTACGCGCGCGATGCGGCCGAGCACTTCTGGCCCTGATACTCGTACGCGCCGCGCACGAGACCGGTCAGCACCGCCTTCGGATCGGCCGACGCGTGCGCGAGCACGAAGTCTTTGCCGCCAGTCTCGCCGACGAGCCGCGGGAACGTGCGATAGCGATCGATGTTGTTCGCGATCCGGCGCCAGAATTGGTGGAACACCGCCGTCGAGCCGGTGAAGTGCACGCCGGCCAGATCCTTGTGATCGAGGATGTTGTTCGTGAGGTCGTACGGCAGGCCCGGGATGAAGTTGATCACGCCCGGCGGTAGGCCCGCTTCCTCGAGGATCTGATACGTGCGCCACGCCGCGAGCGTTTGAACCTCGGCTGGCTTCCACACGACCGTGTTGCCCATCAGCGCGGGCGACGTCGGGAGGTTGCCGCCGATCGCCGTGAAGTTGAACGGCGTCAGCGCGAACACGAACCCTTCGAGCGCGCGCAGCTCGGTCTGATTCCAGATCCCCGGCGAGCTCTTCGGCTGCATCGCGTAGCACTGCTGCGCGAACGACGCGTTCCACCGCCAGAAGTCGATCAGCTCGCACGCCGAATCGATCTCCGCCTGATGCGCGGTCTTCGATTGGCCGTGCATCGTGGCTGCGTTCATCTTCATGCGCCACGGCCCCGCGAGGAGCTCGGCCGCGCGCAACAGCACCGCCGCGCGTGCTTCCCAGCGCATCGCCGACCACTCGCGCCGCGCTTCGAGCGACGCCGCGATCGCGCGGTTCAACACGTCTTCATCGGCGGCGTGATAGCGCGCGATCACGTGCTGGTGGCGGTGCGGCATCCGCACGTCGTGCAACTTGCCGGTGCGGACGTATTCGCCGCCGACGACGCACGGAATTTCGACGACCTCGCGTTCGACGTCCGCGAGAGCGGCCTTCAGGCGCGCCTTCTCGGGGCTCCCCGGCGCGTAGCCGAGCACGGGCTCGTTATACGGGTCCGGAACGTGAACGATCGCGTCATTGATACCGGCCATGTCCGGCGGTTTACCACGCCTTGCGTGCTCACGATTGGTTGCAGTGGCGAACGCATCCCCACGCGAATGGCTTGCACGAGTTGTGTAGGGTCCGGCGCATGCGGCTCGCCGTATTTGCCGTCCTGCTCTCGTCGACAACCGCGTTCGCGGACTACAGCGATCCGCTCACGCCGATCGATCCCACCGGGCTCGATCTGGTCTGGAAACCGACCGCGAATCTACCGACCGCGAACCTCGTGACGCTCGATGCGGTGCTCGCGAGCGCGAATCACTCGCTGTATCCGTGCCCGGCAAACACGAGCCTGCCGATCGCGCCCGCCGCGATGACCGCGTACTGCTTCGAAGCCGGCGACACCACGACCACCGCGTGGTCTTCGCAAAGCATCACGACATCCGGCGAGGCGTACACGACGGGACTCGCGGGCACGTCGCATCACGTGATGCTGACGGGCTGGCACTTCGATACCGACGGCGATCGCTACAACGAAGCGCGCGTGTCGTTCATCGATCTCGACAAGCTGAACTATCGCTGGGCCTATCTCGTCGACGAAAACCTCGCGCCGATCCAAGCGCACGGCGGCGGCATGGTGTGGAACGGCGACAAGATCTATGTCGTCGCCGTCGGCAATGGCACGACCGCGCTGCGCGTGTTCTCGACGAACAACATCGTCAAGGCATCCGTGAACGGCTACGCGTACGCGCTCGTCCAGATCGGCACGTACGAGTACAAGGCCGGCGCGTGCTCGATGGCCGACGATCAACACACGCCGTGCTTGTCGTCGATCTCGCTCGATCGCAGCACCACACCGGTCAGCGTCGTCACGACGGAGTACTTCTCCGACCAGACGATGCACGGCCGGCTGATCCGCTATCCGACGACCGGTACCGCGTTCTTGCTCGCGGGAACGGCGAGCGAAGCGTTTCGCAGCGGCGTCGCGAACATGCAGGGCGTGATGTCGTGGATGGGCACGTGGTGGGTCGCGCATAGCTCCGCCGACTATCACGGTCAGTTGTGGCGCCAGACCACGACCGCGAGCGAGGTCCAGACCTGCACGACGGCGGATCCATCGTCGGCGATGTGTTGGGGGCTCCATCCCGAAGCGTTGACCTATTCGCCGGCGACGAACCTCGTGTGGTCGATCACCGAGTATCCGGACACGCGCGCGTTGTTCGCGGTGCCGCTCGATCGCTTGATGTCACCGGGTGGCAACGCGACGGATGCCGGCGTCGATATCGACGATCCGGGCACGCCCGACGATCCTCAGCATAGCGGCGGCTGCAACGCCGGCGCGAACACGTCGCCGTTGATCGCGCTCGTGCTGCTCGGTCTACTTCGCCGTCACAGGCGCTTCGACATGATCAAGCGCGGCACTTCGTGGAAGCCCATCCGCTGATATAGCCGTAGCGCGGGATTGTCGGCGCGGACCTGCAAGTGCACGGCGAGCACGCCGCGCGCCTTCAGCTCCTGTTCGATCGCTTGGATCGCGAATGTACCGGCGCCGTACCCGCGCACCGAGTCGTCGATATAGATCTCGGTCAACCACGCCTCGCGGCCGCCGAACTCGAGATCGAAGCTGTAGGACAGGAACGCGTACCCGACATCGCGCGAGTCCATCTCGATCACGAACACGCAGCCGAGATCCGGCTGCTCCAACATGACCCGCAGCGCCGCGAGGAGCTTCGCGTCGGAGATTTCGATGCCTTCGTGCTCCTGAAGTGCGCGCGAACGCGGCAATAAAATTTGTGCGTCGGCGATCGACGCGAGACGAAGGCTAAACGCCATGTCGTCTTATACACTCGATGTATGGGGCTGCCGTTCTTGGTCGAGCATGGAGCGTGGCTGTGGGGCGTGTTCCTCGCGGCGGTCACGGCGGGGCTGTTCGGAATCGGCTACCGGCTCCGGCGCGCGCGGACGCGAGCCGACTACCAGCAGGAGGTCTTGCCGTTTCAGGGCACGGTGACCGGACCGGTGCCGGGCAATGTGCTGCTGCTCGCCACCGTCGTCGATGACTCGCACTTGTCGTGCGATGGCTCGGACGTCGAGGTCGAAGGCACGATCACGGTCCGCGCCGGCACGAGCTCGACCTACACGCGCGCCACGCCGTCGGTCACGTATGCCGTGCACCCGAAGGATGAAGTGTTCGTCACCGGCAAGCTGCGCTCGATGCCGCCGGAGCACGCGTCGTATCGCGAGGGCACGCCGCGGTGGATCCTCACGGACGCGGTCTACTACGCGACGAAGCCGCAGCTCCGCCCGATGCCACGCACGTGGTTCGGGATGCTCGCCGGGTGGGCATTCACCGGGCTCGGCGTGTTCACGCTGATGTTCGTCGTCGGTGCGTTGCTCGAGGGCGACAACTACGAGCCGGTCGACCATCAAGATGGCGTGTTGCCGGCGTTCGGTCGGCACGAGATCGCGGCCGCGATGCCCGGCTCGCGTGCGAAGGCCTTGAAGCGTCTCGCGTACGAGCTCCAAGAATACGATCGGCCGAGCTCGCGCCGTGGGTTCGAAGAGCTCGTTCGCGTCCAGGAATTGCGCGGCCAATGTCCGGTGCCGGAGTATCGCAAGGTCGCCGACTACGAAGGTGGGCTCGTCGTGGCCAAGCGCTGCGGCAGCACGGACGATCAGATCGAGATGCTCGTGATGCTCGGCCGGTTCGAGGATGCGGAGAAGCTCGTCACGCCCGCCACGGATTCCGACGAAGCGATGGTCGTCGCGATCGCGAACGGGCGATGGAGCCGCGCGGCTGAAATCGCCGAGCACTTCGAAGCGGGTCCGCACACGCGGATGTACTACGCGGAAGTCCCGCTCCATCAGTGCTTCGGTGCGCTGATGCGGGCGTATGCCGGCGAGCCGAACGCGTTCGCGAAGGTGCACACGCCGTGTCCGATCATCGAGGCCTCGAGCTTGCCGGTCGATCAACAAGCCGCAGCGTTCGCGGCGCTGTCGTTTCCCAAAGACAACAGTGGCGTCGAAGGTGCGCGCCTCGAATTGGGTGCGCCGGAGCTCGAGCTCGCGGTCGGCCCGCGTACCGACAACGTGTTCATGCCCACGGCAAGCGGCTCTTCGGCCCTGATGTTCAACATCGATCAATCGTGGGTCTATCTCGCGCCGTTCATCGCAGCGGCGCATCCCGCCGATCAGTGGACCGACGATGCCGAAAACGACATGGCCGGCTACGAGACCTTTCGCGGTGATTTCGCGGCCGCGCACGCACATCTCGCGAAGCTTCCGGACGACTCGTGGCAAAAGCTCGACCTCGCGCTCGGCATTGCGATTCGCGAGGGCACGCCGTTGCCCGAGAGTGATTATCGCCATTCGAGCTACGACTACACGGGTGCGCTCGCGCTTCGCCGCGGCAAGTACGATCAAGTGGCGCGCGACACCGGTCGCGATCTTCCCGTCGAAGATCTTCGCCGTGCGGCCGAAGGCGATGGCCACGTGCTCGCGCGGCTGCTCCAGACCAAGCTCACGTACTTCGACACGAACATGCACCTCGTGATGACGCTGCTGCCGATGATCAAGTCCGGCCAAGCCGAGGTGCGTGATGCGCTGCGGTTCTTCCGCAGCGGCGAGACCATGCACATCTCTCGGTTGCGTCCGCTCGGCGATGCCGCGGCCTATCGTGATCTCGCTCGGCTAGCCGGTGATCGCGAGCAGCAGGCTACGTGGCAACAGATCGTCGACCGCTGGTTCGCGATGATTTCCGACCGCAAGAAGATCGTCGCGCTACTGTTGTGGGGCTAACCATGGGATTGCCATTTCTCGTCGTGTACGGCGCGTGGGTTTGGAAGTTCGCGATCGTCGTCGTGATCCTCGTGATGTTCGGCATCGGTTACCTGCGCCGGCGGGCGAAGGCCCGGGCCGCATACGCCGAGACGTTGGCGGGCTTGCGCGCAGGTCTCAGCAGTCCGCAACGTGGACCGGTGACGTTGCTCGGCATCGTCACGAGCCCGACCACGATGCGTTCCGACGGCGTGGACATCGACGTCACGCCGGCGATGACGTTTCCGGTGAACGAAGAGGTGATCGCGACGGGGATGTTGACCGAGCTGCCGCCCGAGCACGCGTCGTATCGCGAAGGTACGCCACGGTGGAACCTCGAGAGTCACGCCGCCTATGCGACCAAGCTCGACGCGAAGCCGGAGCCGCTCTCGAAAGCGGGGATCATCGGTCGCACGATCGTGATCGGCACCGCCACCTTGATCGTGATGGCGATCACCGGCGCGGCGCTCGAGCCCGACTCGCTCGAACGCGAGCATCGTTCCGACGGCGTGCTGCCGGCGTTCGGGCGTCACGAGCTGGGCGCCGCATTGCCGGGCTCGCGCAAGCTCGCGTTGCGCCGGATCGCGAGCTCGCTCGGCGAGTATCCGCATCCGCAATCGCGACTCGCATTCGGCGAGCTCGTTCGCGTCGACCAGCTGCGCGATCAGTGCGCGGTCGATACGTTTCGCGGTGTCGCGGACTACGAAGGTGGGCTCGCCGAAGCGAAGCGCTGCGGTACGCCGGCCGATCAAGCGCAGATGCTGTTCTTCCTCGGCCGCTTCGCCGAAGCGAAGGCGATCGTGCCGCCGGAAGCCGATGGCGATCTACAGATCTCGATCGCGGTCGCGAACGCGGATTGGGCGCACGCGGCCGAGCTCGCCGACCACTATCTCGACCTCACGCACGAGAGCATCTACTACAACTCCCAAGAAGATCAGGCGACGTATCACTGCTACGCCGCATTGATGCGGCAGAACGCGGGCGATGCGACGGCGTTCTCGAAGGTCACACCCGGTCACGATGCACCGTGCGCGATCATCGAAGCCGCGGGTCGGCCCGTCGCCGAACAACCCGGCGCGTGGGCCGTGCTCCAGATCCCGCGCACGAACGCCGGTGGTCGCAGCTCTCGCTACGATCTCGGTGCCGGTGAGCTCGCTCGCGCAGCCGGCCCGATCGACGATCACCTGTACGGCGCGTACTCGAAGGCGACGCTCGCGTTGATGTTCAATAGCGACTTCGAGTGGGTGTTGCTCGCGCCGTTCACGCTCGCCGCGCATCCCGCGGACAAGTGGACGGGCGGCGCCGAAGCCGACATGGCCTCGTACGAGACCTTACGCGGCAATCTCGCCGCCGCGCACGCGCATCTCGAGAAGGTCGGCGACGAGTACATCCGGCCCGAGCTCGCCGAAGCGATCGCGCTCCGCGAGGGTGCGCCGCTCGCGGACAACGCGCACTCCGAGTATCGCGACGTGATCGAGATCCGTAACGGCAAGGTGCCCGCGGATTCGGGCAGCATCTTCGTTCACGACGCGAACCCCGAAGATCTTCGCGCGGTCGCCGCCGGAGATGGTCGCGTGCTCGCGCGCCTGTTGACCGACAAGCTCGCGTTCTTCGATTCCGGCATGCACTTCGTGATGGGCGTGATCCCGATGCTGAAGTCCGGCAAGCCCGAGATGATGGAGGCGCTCCACTTCTATCGCTCGTTCGAGACCTACTCGATCGAACGGCTACGCCCGCTCGCCGATGCGTGCACGTATCGCGATTTCGCCCGGTTGATCGGCGATACCGCGGAACAGCAGCGCTGGCAGGCCGTCGTCGATCGCTGGTTCGCGATGCTCCAGGATCGGCAGAAGCTCGTCGCGCTACTCTTGTGGGGCTGACTCGACGCCCATGCGGCCGCCGTCGAGCAACGCCTTCGGCACGAGCGGACTGACTTCGCCCGTCGACACCAGCCACAGCTGATGCGCCGCGCGCGTCACGCCGATGTGGAGCAGGTGACGCGCCCAGTTCTGCGCCGGATACGAGCTGTCGTTGACGTCGACCATCACGACGTAGTCGAACTCGAGGCCCTTCACGTGCGTGACATCGGTGACGTCGACGCCGGGCTGGAAGTTGAACTCGTCGCGCTTGATCCGGCGCAGGGCAGGGACCTCCGCGCGGCGCAGACCATCGAAGTACGCGTCCGCTTGCTCGGAGTGCCGCGCGATCACGCAACAGCTCGCGGTCGGCTCGCGATTCATCAGCGTGCGCAACGCATCGCCCAAGAACGCGACCGCTTCGCCGATATCGCCGAACTCGTGTAGCTCGACCGGTTCACCCGGACGTGCCGCGAGTGGCTCCGGCGGTGCGAGCTCGGGCCCGAGGATCTCGCGCGCGAGCAACATCACTTCCGCGGTCGAGCGATACGACAACTTCAACGGGCGCACGAGCGCGATGCCGCCCTGACCTTGCTGGACGTAGCCGAGCAGCTCTTCCCAGGTGGTGAAGTTGTTGTCGAACACGAGGCGCTGCGCGGTATCGCCGGCGATCGTGATCGAGCGCTTCGTCGGATCGTCGTCCGGCGCGTGCACGGCTTCGACGAGTACCTTCACCTCGAGCGCGGCGCGATCTTGCGCCTCGTCGATCGCGACATGCTCGTAGACGATCTCGTCGCCACCGCTCGGCATCAGCGCACCGCGCTTCAGCTGGACGAGGCGGAGCAGGATCGGGTCGTCTTCGTCGTCGAACTTGCCCGCCGGGTTGTCCTCGTCGGGACCGACCGGCAAGCCTTGCGAATCGAGCTCGGGATTACCTTCTTCGTCGACCGGAATCTTCTCGGGCTTCGCGAGCTGCTTCTTCACCCACGCGACCAAGCGATCGACCTGGCCCGGCGTGACGTCGGTGCCGGCAAAGCCGTCGTTCAACGTCTTCGCATCGGTGAACAGCTCCGCCCAATCGAGCGTGACGTCGTCGGCGCGCTTGCGCGAGCGCTTGACGAGACCCTCGAGCGCGACGCGCACGTTTGGATCGAGCTCGGCCTTCTTCACCCAGCTGTTGAGCCCAGACAGGCGCGGCACGAGTGCGCGCTTCGACAAGCGATCCCACTCCGTCGCCGCGGCTTCGCTGATCGCGCGAACGTCCGCCGCGATCGCCGCCGCCTGCTCGGCGACGTAGTTTTCGAGCATCTTGATCAGCGCCGGATGCTTCTTCACGCGCGACACGTTGTCGGGCGGATCGGCGTTATAGCTCGTCGGCGAATCCGGCAAGCAGCGCATGCGTGTGGTCCGCGCCCACCCGGTGTACGTGACGACCGGAACGCCTGGCACTCCGAGCGACGGCAACACGCCACCGACGTAGCGCACGAGGCTCTGCGACGGCACCACGAACAACGTGTTCTGCGCCTTGAACCGGCGCGGATCCTGGAAGTTCAGGAACGCCACGCGATGCAGTGCGACCGTGGTCTTGCCGGAGCCGGCGCCACCTTGGATCACGACGATGCCGCTACCCGGCTGCGTGATCAGCTCGAACTGTTCCTTGTCGATCAGCGCCGCGATCTCGGGCAACGCCTTGTCCGCGCGCGCGACGCCGTGATGGACGCCGAGCTTTCCCTTCTCGCCCTTCACGGCGACGGGCCGCGCGGCCTTGCCCATGCCGCCGTGGAGCACGGGCGTCATCTGGCCGACGGCCTGCACCCAGTTACCGCGCGCGTCTTTCAAGTACGTGCCGTCCGGCGTGCCGATCCGGCGGAGGTTGCCCTTCGCGATCGAGATATTGCGCCGCGCTTCGACCGTGCCTTCGACGCGCCGGCCGGCGATCTCTTCCTCGTAGTCGTCGCCTTCTTCGTAGCGGTAGTAGATCCGGCTGATCGGCGCGTTTCGCCAATCGACGATCTGGACGTTCGAGCTGCGATCGATGAAGCCGCGCTTGCCGACGAGCACGTCCTTCGCCTTGCCCGATTCCTTCAACCGGATATGCGCGAAGTACGGCGACGTGATGTCGACCGGCAGCGAGCGCCCACCGCCGAGCCGCGCCTTCAACGCCGCGAGCCGCGTCATCTGCTCGACGAGCGGCGGCAGATCTTCCGCGCGTGCTTCGGCGATCTGATCGCGTAACGAGAGCAGATCCGCGTCGAGATCGGACGAACCGACCTGCGGCCGTTCCTCGCCCTCTTCACCCATCGCCACCCGCGCCTGGACCTGGCCGTAGAGGCGCTCTTCCTCGCCGATAATGCGAGCTGCCTCGCTGTTTTTGGGGACCTCGTTGGCCATCGGGGTTCGGCACCCTAATCGACGGATTGCGTCACGCGCAAGTACCTAAATCCCCGTCTGGCAGGCCCGAGATTTTTTGCGCTTTCACGCAACCGAATCCGTCCTTGTGACGAAGACATACACGATGGGTCATTCAATCCGGAACGATCGAGGAATCCAACATCCCACCTGGAACGTAGGATGTTCGATGAGTCGTGGCACCCAGACTCTGCCGGCTGATACGCAGCTGGGCGGATATCGGTTACAGCGGCTCCTGGCGTCGGGCGGGATGGCCGACATCTATCTCGCACACGACGCCGCGAACGCCCGCCACGTCGCCGTGAAGGTGATGAATCCGGCCCGGGCGGCAGATCCCGAGGCGTGCACGTTGTTCATGGATGAAGCGCGCGTGGCCGGCATGCTCGACCACGAGAACCTGGCCAAGGTCTACGACGTCTCGCGCGAAGGCCACTGCTACTACCTCGCGATGGAGCTCGTGCACGGCTGTGACCTGCGCGAGATGCTCGCCGCGTGCGAGCGGATGAACACCGCGGTGCCGTACGACACGGCGATCGCGATCGTCCGCGCGGCCGCGTTCGGCCTCGATCACGCGCATCGCCGCTGTAGCCCGGATGGCAAGCCGATGCGCCTCGTCCATCGCGATGTCTCGCTCTCGAACGTGATGCTCGGTCACGACGGCAGCGTGAAGGTCGTCGACTTCGGCATCGCGCGCGCGGACGTTTCGGATCACCACACGAACCCCGGCGTCGTCCGCGGCAAGGCGAGCTACATGTCGCCGGAGCAGGCGCTCGGCGATGCGGTCGACATGCAGACCGACGTGTTCGCGCTCGGCGTCATCCTGTACGAGCTGACCACCGGCCGGCGCTGCTTCTCGGGCACGTCGGACTTCGAGCGGATGCTCGCGGTCGTTCGTGGCGAGTGGGTCGTCCCGTCGGCGTTCATCGCGGACTTCCCGCCGGCGCTCGAAAAGGTCATCAAGCAGGCGCTCGCGATCGACAAGAGCAAGCGCTACGCCTCGGCGATGGCGCTGGTCGAGGCGCTCGAGGCGCTGGCCGAGCTCGAAGGTTGGGCGCTCGGCGAGGAGCCGATCGTGGCGCTCATGCGCGAGCTGTTCGGCGAGGTGTCAGAGATTCGCCAGCGCGTGGCCGTCGCCGCGGATACCACCGATATCAACGATATCTCCGTCGAGATCGTCGAAGAAATCGTCCTCACGCCGGCTCCCCAGGAGACCGTCATCATCACGCGACCGAGGCGAGTCGCGCGTGGCACAGAGAGCGATTTGTCCGACGACGTTCCGACCCGAGGTCGGCGATCGCTGCCTGCGATTTTCACCCCGCGACAAGCTGCGTAGATCGCTATTGCGCTGGGGGGCAATTGGCCGTACCAACGTTCGTAAAACGATGGCACGCGCAAAGCTCTTGCTCGCCCACGATCCGCTGCGTCGCTGGTCCTCCGCCGACGCAAACGACACCTACAACATCCCGCGGTGGGGTTGTGGCTACTTCGGCGTCAACGAGCAGGGAAACCTGATCTGTACGCCACGTGCGGCCGCTGCTGGCGAAACGCCCGGCGCGATCGACATGAAGGAGCTGATCGACGAGCTCGTCGCGCGCGGCATCCAGTTGCCGATCCTGATCCGGTTCTCGGACATCCTTCGCTCGCGCATCGAGCTGCTCTGCGCGTCGTTCACGAACGCCATGAAGGAGTACGACTACAAGGGTCAGTACCGCGGCGTGTATCCGATCAAGGTCAACCAGAACCGCACCGTCGTCGAAGAGATCATCGAGTTCGGTCGCCCGTTCCACTACGGCCTCGAGGCCGGTAGCAAGCCCGAGCTCCTCGCGATCATGGCGATTCATCAGGACGATGAAGCGCTGATCGTGTGCAACGGCTACAAGGACGAGGAATACATCGAGACCGCGCTGCTCGCGTCGAAGATGGGCAAGACCGTGATCCTCGTCGTCGAAAAGCCGACGGAGCTCGAGCACATTCATCGCGTTTCCGAGCGCGTGAAGATCAAGCCGCAGCTCGGCATCCGCGCGCGTCTGTCGTCGCGTGGCGCCGGTCGCTGGGAACAGAGCGGTGGTGACTTCTCGAAGTTCGGTCTGTCGGCCGCCGGAAATGGTTCAGGCCGTCGAGAAGCTGAAGTCGTGGGGCGAGGCGGACACGCTGAAGCTCATGCACTTCCACCTCGGCTCGCAGATCAGCGCGATCAAAAGCGTCAAGAACGCGCTGCGCGAAGCGGGACGCCTATTCTGCGAGTGCTACAAGCTCGGCGCGAAGGGCCTGTCGTACCTCGATGTCGGTGGTGGTCTCGGCGTCGATTACGACGGCTCGCAGACGAACTTCGCGTCGTCGATGAACTACACGGTTCAGGAGTACGCGAACGACGTCGTCTACGCGATCAAAGAGATCTGCGATGCCGATCAGGTGCCGCATCCGAACATCGTGTCGGAGTCCGGTCGCGCGGTCGCCGCACATCACTCGGTGCTCGTGGTCAACGTCCTCGGCGTGACCGAGTTCAACACGAACGTGCCGCAGCAGCTCGTGAAGCCGGTGCCGCCGCTCGTCTCGAACATGTGGGAGACGTATCAAGGCGTCTCGCAGAAGAACCTGCTCGAGAGCTATCACGATGCCGTCGAGTACAAGGATCAAGTGCTCCAGCTGTTCAACCTGGGGCACCTCTCGCTCGAGCACCGCGTGCTGTGCGAGAACTTGTTCTGGGCGACGTGCGAGAAGGTGCTGATGATGTCGACGCGCCTCGCGCACATGCCCGAGGAGCTCGAGGGTCTCGAGAAGGCGCTGTCGGATACGTACTTCTGCAACTTCTCGATGTTCCAGTCGGTGCCGGATGCGTGGGCGGTCGATCAGCTGTTCCCGATCTGCCCGATCCATCGCTTGAACGAAGAGCCCACGCGGCGCGCCACGCTCGCGGACATCACGTGTGACTCCGACGGCAAGATCGATTCGTTCATCGATCTGCGCGACGTGAAGCACGTGCTCGAGCTCCACCCGAAGATCGAGCACCAGGATTACTACCTCGGCATCTTCCTGGTCGGCGCCTACCAAGAGATCTTGGGCGACTTGCACAACCTGTTCGGCGACACGAACACCGTGCATGTTCAACTTTCACCAGAGGGCGACTACGACGTGAAGGAAGTCGTCGCCGGAGATACCGTCTCCGAAGTGCTCCAGTTCGTCGACTATTCGCCGTCGGACTTGCTCGGTCGGATGCGCAATAACGTCGAGCAAGCACTGCGCAAAAAGTTGATGACGATCGAAGAGAGCCGCACCCTGATCAATCGGTTCCGTCAGGGGATGATCGGCTACACGTATCTCGATCGAGAGTAGTGTCAGAAATCTGATCTCAGTTTTTTGAGATCCGGAACACGCCGTTCGTTGCCGCGAACGTTTCTGTGAGGTCCGATGGTCTAACCCCTAAATGGGGGCATGACCCGTTTCGTGTGGCTATTGGTCGGCGGTTGCTCGTTCGGCCTGACCGCGCCCGATCCAAGCCTACCTCTCGCCGCGCAAGCGACGTGCAACGCGTCGAAGTCGTCGGTGATCACCGATGGCGTGTTCGGCACCGCCTCCGGTGTCGCGACGATCACGCTCGCCGCTACCGTCGGTGCGGTCGCGCTGTTACCCGCGCTGATCGGTGCCGTCTACTTCGGTGCTGCCGTTCACGGCAACAACGCGACGAACGATTGCCGCGCGGCGAAGGCGCAATACATCGCATCGCTCCAAGCGCCGCCCGTACCGCGGTTGCCGGTGATCGAAGCGCAGCCGGTGATCGCGCCGGCCGCGACACCTCCGCCGCCGCCACCGCCGGTTGTCGTCGACGACAAGTGGGGCGCGTTCTGGAAAGCGGTGCCGTGATGCGCGCGCTCGCGATCGTCGCGTTGATGGCGTCGGCGGCGTATGCGGACGACGAGATCGTCGCCGGCAAGGTTGTCCGGATCGAAGCGCAGGAGATCTACGTGTCGGTCGGTGCCGGGCGCGGCCTCATGCCGGGCACGCCGATGCGGATCAAGCGGCCGATCACGTTGAAGCATCCGATCACGCACGCGTCCGTGCATGACTGGGTGCCGGTCGGTGATGCATCGATCACGGCGGTCGGTGGGGTGATGTCGCGTGCGGTCGTCGGCGAGCTCGTGATGGAGATCGCGGTCGGCGATATCGCCGAGGTCCTCGTCGAGCACGAGACCGAAACTCCGCGGGAAGTACGCACGGGCGATCCCGAAACCGTCGCCGTGCTCGGCGTGTTCGCGGCGCAGGCCGGTCAGCCGATCGACGCGCGGATCGCCGGGTGGGAGAAGTATCTGTCACAGCACCCGGGCTCGCGCTTCGTCGATGGCATTCGCGCCGAGCTCGACGAGCTACGCGGCCTGAAAGATCAGCTCCAGCCGGCGCGCGCGATCGATGGCCAACCGCGGCTCACGAATGTCGCGCACGATCCGCCGAAGCTCGCGCGTGCGGGCGCGCCGCTGCCGCTGTCGTTCATGCTCGATCAACCGGACCGGGTCGCGAGCGCGTATCTCCATTACCGGCCGATCGGCGCGGCGACCTATCACGCCGTGTTGCTTTCGCGCGAGCACGAGACCTATCTGCGCGGTGCGATTCCCGCGGAGGTCGTGTCGGCGCCGGGCGTCGAATACTTCGTCGAGGTCGCGGCGCCGAGTGGCGAGACCGGGCTTGCGGTCGGCACGCCGCAGATGCCGATCGTCGTCGATGTTCAGGCGCCACCGCTGCTCGACAAGTTCGCGGCTGCGCCCGATCGCTCGTCGGTGCGGATGATGTTCGACGCGTTGGATTTCCGAGATTCGCGGCCGGGTGATCGCACCGATCACATGTACCAGGCGACCGTCGACTTCACGTATTGGCTCGGCTCGGTGATCGAGAGCGTCGGCGTGGGTGGTGGCGTGTATGCGGGGACCGGCGGCGAGCGCGATGCGGTGTGGACGGATGCGATGACCGCGCCGAAGACGGCGTTTCACTTCGGCTATGCCGATATCGAGCTCGGCGGTCACATCGATCAGACGAAGGCCTCGATCGGCGGCCAGCTGATCGCCGGCGTCGGGCGCGATGGCTTCGGGCTCGGTGGGGAAGGGCGCGTGCGGTTGGGATCGAGACTCGGAACGAACCTCGCGTTCATCGCGCGATTGATCGACCAGGTCGGCTGGCTCTCGGAGATCCGGTTCGGCACGCGGCCATGGCGTGCGCTCGGGCTCGGGATTTCCGTCGGCGCGACCGATCAACCGACCGGCGGCGACACCGCACTCGTCCTCGGCACCGAGCTCGAGCTGTTCGCGATTCGCAACGTATCGATCGTCGCGCGCGGCTCGTGGGAAGGACGCAGCGTCGAACATGCCGGCCTCGGTGGCGGCGGAGGGATGACGTTCTCGTGGTGAAGCACATCGTTCTGATCATGATCGCGGCCGCGATCGCGCATGCGGACGGCGTGCGGCATGTCGCGCCGGCGGATGCCATTGCGGGCACATCGCTCGAGCTCGTCGCCGAGGCGAGTCCCACGATCCCGGCGCTGCACGCGCACGTCCGGACCTCGGGCACGCAGGAGTTTCACGATATCGAGCTCGTCCGGCGTGACGACGCGAAGTGGATCGCTACGGTGCCGGCCGATGCGGTCGCGACGCCGGGGCTCGAGTACTACCTGACCGCGGGCGATGCCGCCGTGTTCGCCACGCCGGATTGGCCGCACACGGTCGAGGTCCGGAAATCGGACGATGACGATCGGATGTCACGCGATGTCACGCGCAGTCACGCACGGCGCTCGCGGATCCACGTCTCGGGAGACTGGGTCGATTTCGGCAAGCCGAACGATAGCTACTATCGAGTCGACGCCGACTTCACCTATCGGCTGTGGGCGTATCCACTCGAAGAGCTGCGCGTCGGTTATTCGCGGTTGCTCGGTACGACCGAGGCGATGGACGGGACCAGTTCTGACGCCGGCTTCAAGGTCGCCGGTTGGTTCGAGCTCGGGCTCGCGCCGATCGAAGGCGTGCGCGTCGACGGCCGGATGATGGTGATGGCGACGAAGTCTGGCTTCGGGATCGGCGGGCGCGGCGAGCTCCGGTTTGGCGATCGCGATGGCAGCCACATCGCGATCGGTGCAGAGGCGATGCAGGATGTCGGCGCGAGCGGTTTCTTCCGGCTCGGCTGGGGCACGGTCGCGGCGTTCCCGATGTCGGCGACCGTCGAGGTCACGAACTTGCCGGCGACGACGAACGACGTCGGCGTGCGGCTCTACTACGACGTCGCGCACGAGATCGCGACCGGGTTTCGACTCGGCCTGCGCGTTGGATATGCCGCTCGCGAAGCGCAGGTCGCGGGCATCACCGGCGGGCTCGCCGCCACGATGGATTTCTAAATGCGAAGTCTTCTCCTACTCGCGTTGTTGTGTGGCCGAGCGCTCGCGGAACCCGTGGTGCTCGCGATCGATGGCAACGATATCTACGTCGAGGTCGGTGCGAAGGATGGCGTCGGTGCGGGCGCGCGGTTGACGCTGATCCACGAGGTCGTCGCTACCGATCCGACGACCGGCAAGCAACTGCGTGACCAGTTCGCGCTCGGCGAGCTGCGGGTCGAGCGTTCGGGCGATGGCGTCAGCGTGGCGCATGCCGACGAAGCGCTCGCGAAGCGCGTGCTCGCCGGCGATCAAGTCCGGCTCGTCGGTGACAAGAAGCAGTACGTCGATCCGTGGCAAGCGAAGGTCGATTCGGCGCCGCACGTTCAACCCGGCGCCGCGCCGATCGATCACGACGGCCTCGCGCGCCAGGCGTGGCAAGACACGCTCGGGCAACCACCGGAAGCTCGGGTCGCGCGCTGGCAGGAGTTGCTCGCGGCGGATCCGGGGACGCCGCTGCGCCGTGCGATCGAGATCGAAGTGAAGAGCCTGCGCTCGCAGATCGCCGCGCGCGATCAGGCGATCGCGCATGCGAAGGAGCCGACCCGTGATCGCGCCGCGCGGATCGCCGAGCTCGCGTTCGCGCTGTCGAAGGTCGATCCGTCGATCGATGCCGAGGTGATCGCGGCGGCGCCGATTCCAAGTGCGCAACCCGGCAAGCCGCTCGCGATGACGTTCCTCGTGCGTGCACCGGCGAAGTTTCAAAAGACGTATCTGTATGCGCGCGTGCAAGGCGAGACCGGCTATCACCGATCCGAGCTCGTTCCCGACGGAGATGCGTATCTGCGTGGCACGATCGCGGCCGTCGAGCCGCCCGCGATCGAGTGGTACGCGGAAGCCGATGGCCGCCCGGTGCTCGGCTCGCTCGAGATGCCGCGCGTGATCGCGGTTGCCGAGCCGCTCGTCGAACCGCCGCCCGCGCAAGGTCGCTCGCATATCGACATGCACGTCGATTACGTCGATTGGGACGGCAAGCTCGGCAAGGGCTACGACCAGTACTACCAGGCGGAAGCCGACTTCATGTACCGGTTCCTGACGCCGGTCTACTCGATGCGACTCGGCTTCGGCACGCTCTCGGGCACGGGTGGTCCGAAGGACGTCATCGATCACTCGACGAATTGCATGGACGCGAACGGGCAGTATCGCTGCGAGCGGATCGACTTCTCGTACGTCTACACGGAGCTCGAGCTCCGGTTGCGCAAGAACGTCGCGTTGATGGTGCGACCGCAACTCGGTGTCGTGACTACCGACAACATGGCGGGCGCGGACGCCTCGCATTGCACGTCGCGCGATACGGAAGGGTGTCAGTTCATGACGGGCGCCGGTGGACGGTTGCGGTTGCGGCTCGGCGAAGAGATCGGGACGAACCTCGTGCTGGGCGCGAGCTTCTCGCGCGGCGTCGGGACGTTGCTCGAGGCGAGCTATCACTGGTTGCCGGCGCGCGTCGTGCCCGTGCAGATCACGGTGCAGGTGACGGATCAGCCGGTCATCGATGACTTCGGCGTCCGGTTGATCGGCGATGTCGGTTATCGCCAGCTCGGTTGGTTCTATCCGTCGGTGCGCGTGTCCTATCAGGCGCGCTCGCTCGATCACACCGGTGTGTCGGGCGGCATGGCCATGAACTTCGATTGGTGAGGATCATGAAAGCACTCCTCTGTTTGTTGTTCGCATCGACGGCGTTCGCCGACGAGCCTCACGCACTGATCGTTCACACGCCGATCGCGCACAGCGATGTCGGAGAGCCGATCACTCTCGTCGCGATGGTCGACGCGCCGTATGCCGAGCCGCTTGCAGTGCGCTGGCACGAGATCGGTGACGCGCGCTGGCAGGAGGCGAAGTTCGAGCGATCGTCGACGGGCGCGTGGTACGCGACGTTGCCGCCGGCGAGCTCGCCCGGGATCGAATACTTCATTCCAGGTCACTTCGCGTCGGAGCAAGCGCCGCAAGTCGTGACGGTGGAGCCGACGCTCGTCGATCGGATGGAGTCGATCGATCGATCGCGCGATGGCGGCCTGACGAACGAGCTCTCGCTCGACGTCAACGGCCACAACTTCGGCAATCGCTACGACCTCGACGATCGCTATGTTCGCGGCGAGTTGATCTACACGCGGCGCATGCGGCGCATCATCGACGAGATCGGGTTCGGGTTCGGCGATGTCACCGGGCGCACGCCGGAGATGTCCGACGATCCGAACGCGGCAACGCCGTTGCACGGCTCGCGCTACGGCTTCGGGCAGTTCCGGTTTCGCCTGCATCCGTCGATCTATGTCGACGCGCGCGCCGGTCTCGCGGTTTCGCAGGACGGCTTCGGCGGCACCGTGCGTGGTCAGCTCACGCTCGGCAAGCCGTGGCGATCGTGCGTACAGGTCGGCGCCGATTACCTATCCGATCTCGGCCCGACCGCGTGGGTGCGCTTGCAATGGGACACCGCACCGCCGGTGTTGATGGGCGCATCGGTCGTGCGCACGGATCTGCCGGGTGCGGTGCTATCGCGGTTCGGCGTGTACCTCGCGTACGACATCTCGTATCGGCTGAGCTCGCGCGTGTCGATCCGCGGACAAGTCAGCTACGGCCCGCGCGACGGTTCGGCTCACGTCGGTGGCGGGCTCGGCACCGCGCTCTCATTCTAACGTGATGCGCAGGTGCGCCGATGCCGGCATGCCGTAGCGCGCGGGGGCGAGCTCGCGCACGAGGTTGTCGGCGTCGTTCGCACCGGTGTTCGGCGCCGGTTGTTGCGGGCCGGTGTCGGGACCGATCGCCGGCTCCTCGTCGACTTCCGTGCCGACGTCGTAGATCTTGATCTGATCGGTCACGTCACCGACAAGAGGCGAACCATCGGCGGCGAACAGCGCGATGCCTTCGGGCGACGTCGCGAAGATCCAATCGTTCGACATCCCGAACATCGTCGCGAACGACAGGTGATCGCCGGGCGATGCCGTGACTTCGAGCGTGTACGACGAGCCGGGCGCCGCCGGACCCTTTGCTTGCGCACCGTCGGGGATGTCGAACACGCCGGCGCTCGCGACCGTACCGGTCTGCGCGAGCTGCGTCATCGCGGCGCCGATCATCGTGTTGTTGCCGTCTTCGGCGAGGTGCTCGAGGCCCTGACCGCGATCGGCGAGACCGAGCGCGTACAGCGGTTCCGGATCGCGATGGACCGCCCACACACCGGGGCTGATCGGAGTCGGCCAACCGGTGAGCGCGGTGATCGACGACTTCAGCGGCGCGTTGTTACCGGACTCGGCGATGTTCTCGAGGCCCTGATTGCGATCGGCGCTTCCGGTCGTGAACAACGGGCCCGGCGCGACGTGCACGGCATACAGCGGCGGCGACAGGCCGATGCCGGAGTTGCCGGCGGACGTGTGCAGCGTCGTCGCGGTCGACACGTTCTCGATCCGCAGCTTGAACGTGCGATCGGCGACCTTCGCCAGCGTCACCTTGATCATCGCGTTCGTCGCGGGGCGCGTGAACGTCGTGCCGTCGGTCAGCATGATGTCGGTGCCGAGCTCGCGCACCATCGCGATCGGATCGGGCGCGCCTTGCGTCGGCGATGCTTGCTTCGGCCCGGTATCCGGACCCACGCCCGGTTCCTCGTCGACTTCCGTGCCCGCATCCCACAACTTGATCTGGCTCGTGACGTCGCCGGTGATCATGTTGCCTTGATCGTCGTAGAGCGCGATGCCTTCCGGGCTCGGGCCGAAGAACCAATCGTCCGATTGGCCGAACATCGTCGCGAATGACAGGCGCTGACCTTTGCCCGCGGTGAACGTGGTCTCCCAGGCGCCGCCCGGACCCGCGGGGCCCGCGGTGTTGTCGACCTTCGTGTCGAGCGTTCCGGACTTGAGCGCGACCCACGGTGCGATGTTTTGAACGTGCACCTTGAACGTGTGCGGCGACGCGGCCGCAGCGTCGGGCGACATCATCTGATCGTCTTTGGAATCGCCACAGCCGACCGCGGCCGCGAGAAGGAGCATGGAAAGCTTCGTCATGCTCGGCCTACGTGTGATCCGAACGGTGGTTACACGCGTACCGCTTAATTCGTGAAACCTTCTCGGAAGGTCACCTGGATGTATTGCGGGACCAGGTCTTGATACGGCGCGTCGACGCCTCGAACGAGCGGATCTGGGTCATGCGACCCCTGACCTGCGCCGGATTGCATCGGTGCAGTGTCCGGACCGTAGCGTAGGGGCTCGTCGACTTCGGTGCCGAGGTCCAGCAGCTGCACCGGGATCGGGCCGGTCACGCGCGAGCCGTCGTCGTTGAAGAACGGAACGCCGTCCGACTGCGTGGCAAAGAACCAATCGTTCGACGTGCTGAACATCGTCGCGAAGGAAAACCGATCGCCGGGATGAACATCGACGAGCAGCTCGTACTCCTGACCCGGATACAGCGGTGCTTGTACGTACGGATCGTTGAACGCGGCCGCGAGCCCACCAGCTTGATACGCGGTGCTCGAGGCGAGCGACGTGAGGATCTTTGCCGTGTTGCCGTCTTCGGCGAGTTGCTCCAAGCCGAGTCCGCGATCCGGCTGGCCGATCGTGAACAACGGCTCGCCATCGCGATGGATCACGTACGCGACGTTGCCGATCGGCGTGGCTTCTCCGACCGCATTCTGCAAGCTCGCGACGAGCTGGGAGTTGTCACCCGATTCGGCGAGTGCGATCAGACCGATGTCACGAGAATTGTCGGGACGTGCGAGGAGTGGCGTCAGTTGATAGTTCGGATAGACAGCCCATGCTGGCGGTGACAGATGGATCGCCTGGGTTCCGACGCGCGTCTCGAGTGTCGAGGTCGTCGACACGTTCTCGATGTGCAGGTTGAATTGCCCGTCGCCGAGCGAGATCAGCGTCGCGCGGAGCATGTCGCTGACCTTGGGGATCACGAACGGAGCGCCGTTCGTCTGGTCGAAGCCGGTCCCGCCATCCATGACCTGGGTGAGCGAGACGTACGTACTCAGCGTGCCCTGCGACGGGCTCGACTGGTTGTTGCCGGTGTCCGGCCCGATGCCGAGCTCTTCGACCGGCTCGGTGCCCGTGTCCCAGAGATGGATCTCGCTCGTGATATCGCCGGAGATCGGCCCCCTCTCGTCGTAGAGCGGGATGCCGCGTTCGCTCGGTGCGAAGAACCAGTCGTTCGATTCGCCGAGCATGGATGCGAACGTCAACCGATCGCCGCGTCCCGCGTTGAACGAGATGTCGAAGCTACCGCCAGGCCCGACAGCGGAGGTCTTGTCACCGCCGGCTTGAGAGGACGTCCACGGTATGACGTTCGAGATCGTGACGACGGTCTGTAGATCGGCTGGATTGGATTCGAGTGCACTCGTGGTGCACGCACCTAGAAGCAGAAGAATGGATGGCCGCATGTCGGCGGTACGTGATGTTCGCGGGCGAGTTACGCGGGACCTTTGTCGCCACGTGCGGTCCCACGTGGGCAGATCATTCGGGCGCGATTTCGTAGGTGTCGAACGTCACCGAGATCAGGTTGTCTCGGTTGTCGACGCCGCGGACCATCGGATTCGGATCCGCGGCACCTTGGCCTGGCGAGCTTTGCATCGGTCCGGTATCCGGACCATAGCGAAGCGGCTCGTCGACTTCGGTGCCGAGATCGAGCAGCACGATCGGAATCTGGCCGACGACATGCGTGCCGTCGTCGTTGAAGAACGGAACGCCGTCGGATTGCGTGGCGAAGAACCAATCGTTCGACGTGCCGAACATCGACGCGAACGACAACCGATCGCCCGGTTGCGGTTCGAGGAACAGCTCGAACTTGTCGCCCGGTTGAAGAGGCCCTTGTACGCCCGTGTTGAACGGCGCGACGAGCTTGTCCGATTGCGAGACCGTGTGATCGGCTGCCAGCGAAGCGGCGATCCTCGTCGGGTCACCATCTTCGGCGAGTTGTTCTAGGCCCAGTCCGCGATCCTTCTCGCCGGGCGTGTACAACGGCTGACCGCTCTGGTGGATCGCATAGACGGCTTTGCCGAGCGGCGTGCCTTCGCCGGTGCGTCCCATCAGGTGCGAGACGAGCTGTGTGTTGTCGCCGTCTTCGGCGAACGCGATCATGCTCTGGTCGGTCGGTCCGCCCTTCTCGCGAAAGATCGGCGATCCGAGCACTTCCGGATGTACCGCCCACACTGGTGCGGATAGATGAATCGCTTGCGTGCCGGCGCGTGTCACGAGCGTCGTGTCGGTCGAGATGTTTTCGAAATGTAGGCTGAATGTGCCGGGTCCCGTCGAGGTCAAGGTCGCGCGGAACATGTCGCTGACCTTCGGGACGGCGAATCGCGTCTCGCAACCCGGCAGGCAAAACATCTCGCCGTCGGGAATCTGCGTGACGTACGGATACTGCGATTGCACGCCCTGCAACTCACTCGACTGGTTCGCCTTCGTATCCGGCCCCACGCCGAGCTCCTCTGGCAATTCGGTGCCGAGGGTCCACAGATGGACGAGGCTCGTGATGTCGCCGCTGATCGGACCCTTGTCGTCATAGAGCGCGATTCCGCGATCGTTTGGCGCGAGGAACCAATCGCTCGATTCGGCGAGCTCGGTCGCGAACGACAACCGATCGCTGCGCCCAGCGGTGAATTGAATGTCCCGACTCTCGCCGGGCAAGATCTCGGAAAGCCCGAGGCCGCCGGATTGCGAGGCGGTGAATAACGTGACGTTCTCGATCGTCACCTTGGTGCCTTCGCGAACGCGATCGCTTGGAGAGGACGCGCATGCACCTAACACGAGGAAAATGGATGGCCGCATATCCGCCGTACGCGGTGCGCGAAACGAGGTTACGCTCGCTGCCCATGAGAGTTTTGTCGCTAGCGTTGATGTGTGTCGTGGGCAGTGTCGCGTTCGCGGACGATCCGAGCCCGAAGGAGCAAGTCGACAAAGTGATCACCGATCACTGGACCGAAATTCGTGGCTGCTACACCGAGCGCGTCAAGACCAAGACCAAGCTCGAGGGCAAGCTCATCGTCGTCATGACGATCGAAGAGAAGGGCAACGTCAGCGACGTGAAGGTCACGCAATCGCTCGACCCCGAAGTAGACGCATGTGTGCAAAAGGCCATCAAAGCGCTGACGTTCCCGGCGCCGGGCCAGCAGGTAAAGCTCAAGTATCCCTTCGACTTCAAGAAGTAACCTCTCGACGCGCGAGGTAACCGGCCGAAATCCTCGGCATGCCGGAAACCGTCCTCGGAATCGATTTCGGGACGAGCTGTACCTCGGCAGGCACCTTGATCGGCGAGCGCGTCGAGCTCGTGCGCGATAACTCCGACCCCGTCATTCCGACGGTGGTCTACGTTCCGGATCGGGGTGAGGTCGAGGTCGGGCGGCCGGCCGTGCTGCGCCAGCAATCGCAGCCGAATCGCGTCGTGCGCTCGGTGAAGCGCATCTTGGGCCTGTCGCCTGGTGACGAGCTCGTGCGTCGTTACCTCGCGGGCACGTCGGCCAAGCTCGACACCACCGGTGACAAGTTGATGTTCAAGCTCGGTGCCCAGTCGCTCGCGCCCGAACAAATCGCAGCCTCCGTGCTTACCCGCGTGCGCGATCTCGCGGAGCGGCGCTTCGGTGGCCAGATCAAGAAGTGCGTGGTCACGCTCTCGGCCGCGGCGGATCAGAATTATCGCGACGCGATCGTTCGTGCAGCGCGCATTGCACACCTCGAGATCGTCGAGCTCGTCGCCGAGCCGATCGCGGGTGCGCTCGCGGTCGGCATGCACGCCACCTCCGCGCAACGCCGTTTGCTCGTCCTCGACTTCGGTGGCGGCACGTTCGACGCGAGCGCGATCGTCCAAGCCGGCATGAAGTTCTCGCCCGCTGCCACGTTCGGCGATCCGATGCTCGGTGGCGACGATCTCGACGACGCGTTCGCCGAGGCGATCGCCGGTGCCGTCCATCGCCAATACGGTGCGGACATGCACCGCGACATCCTGAAGTGGGCCGAGCTCCGCTTCCGGTGCGAGCAAACGAAGCGCGTGCTATCCGCGCGTGACGTGGCGCCGTTCACGATGGCGGATGCGTTCATGGTCTCGGGCAAGCCGCGTAGCCTCGATCTCAAGATCGATCGGCGGTGGCTCGAAGAAAAATGGGAGCCGTTGTTCGAGCGCGCCCTCTCGGTCGTCGACGAAGTGCTCGCGCGCGCCGGCTGGCAAGCCAAGGATGTGGATGCGGTCGCGCTGATCGGTGGCACCTCGCTCGTGCCGCGGTTCCAATCGCTCGTCGCGGAACGCTTCGGTCGCGATCGCGTGACGGTCTCGGGCGATGCGGATCTCGCGGTCGCGATGGGAGCTGCGCTGCTCACGATTCGTCACGGTGGCTCGCCGCGCCACGTGCCCGTCCTGGCTGCCTAGCGACACTCGGGACGTTCGGGATCCAAGAACACGATCTCCGTCGCCACGATCTCGCCTTTGGCCATGCTCATGTGGCCGTACTTGCCGGCGGTGTGCGCGACGCCCGTCACGCGCACGTGATAGCTGTGCTCGTCGAGGTCCGTCTGATTCTGCTGTCGAGGCGGCTCGCACACCGTCTTCGCCATCGGATACTCGTCCATCCACACGCCCTGATCGATTACCGACGCCTCGAAGCCCGTTAGCCACGTGCCTTCGAACGTGACGTACGCGCCGGAGAACCTCTTCGGCTGGTCCAGGATGTCCTTCGCGCGCACGATCTCGATCGGCTTCGGCCATGCGTGTGGCTCGATCGACGTCGCCTCGAGCCGCAGTCCGTGCGCGGACTCGCGCAACGTCGCCGTGACGTACGCAGGCGGTGGTGAGTCCTGCATCGAGATGTACTTGCCATCCGCACGCGCGAGCTCGAGGCGCTTGGGACCGACATCCGCGACGTCGATATCCAGCTCGCCTGGCGCCGCGAGCGACGACCAATCGGAATCGCGCATCGGTTCGTCGAGATCCACGCGCACGGTCTTTCCGATCCACTCGGGATGATCGAAGAGCTCCTTCGCATGGATCGTCTTCGTCGGTGGTCCCGCATCGCAACCCGCGATCACGAACAGAAGCGCGGCCAGCTTCACCACGCGACGACGTGCTCCTGTGGTCCCGGTTCCCAACACGTATCGTTGCCGCGATACGCGACCGTCACGACCGCGAGCTTCTTTGCGGGATACGCGCGCACGCTCTGCAGAAAGTCGGGGTTGTCGCAATCGAGCTCCTCGCGGTCCAGGTGGTAGTGCGTCCCGCGCCACGCTTGTGGCACCGCGCGATCGACGACGCGCTTGCCGTTCTGCGTGATCGTGAAGTGCTCGTTGCGCCACTCGACGACCAGATCGCCGCCGACGTAACGCACGTGGTAGTCGTCGCCCTCGTGGTGGTCCTCGTCGAGCTCGAGCGGAAACGATTGCCACTCGTGCGAACCGATCAGCTTGTCGGCTCGCGCCGCGCGCTTCTGGATCTGCTCGTCGGTCAGCACTTCGTCCATGTGCTTGACGAACGCCGAGTCGACAACTCGATCGTGACGATCGCGAATCTCGAGCGTTCCGTTCGGGACCGGCCCGCGCGCCCCAGCACTCTCGCTGACCACGACGATGACGTAGGCGCCGTCTTCGGTCGTGCTCGTCGGTTGCGTGACATAGTCGTCGAGCGGCTCGGGTGGCGGTGACTCGGGTTCGGGAGGTGGCGGTGACGGTGTCTCGACTCGCGGTTTGTACGCCCACGGATCGGGATACTTGAATTTCACGACCGGTCTGCCGGTCAACGCGGGAGGCGACTTGGACGCGTGCCCCGCCGCATCACAACCGATCACCGCAAGAAGAAGTAGCGCGCGCACCCGAAACGAACGCCGCGCTGACGACGGTTAATCCCCGAAGCGCGCCCACGCGCTCTTCGTCACGACCGTCCCGCTCGGCTTGGTCACGCGAGCATCGTCGCACGATTCAATTTCGCCGACTTCTTCGACGCATAAGTCCGCGAATCGAATGCACGCAACCGCGACCCTGCACTGCCGATAACGCCGCTATGAATCGCCACTTCCTTCTGATCGCTCTCGTGATCGCGGTGATCGGTACCGGCTACGCCACGCACGTCCCGTGGTTCGGTGAAGCGACCGACATCCAGCAAGCCGCGAGCATGCTCTGGCTAACGAGCGCGGTCGTCGCCGCTGGAATCTGGCTCGCGATGACCGCAGGCGCACGCCGCCGCTACATTCCCAGCGTCGCATCGGGTGCGATGGCCGTGCTCTCGCTTGCCGGCGTCGTGGTCGCGCTGTGGGCACGCAACAAGCAACCAGCGATCGTCGGCGACGTCACCGCGTCCATGAAGGCTGCGCTCGGCGCGCTTGCCGGCTTCGCGACGTCGACCGTTGCGGCCACCGTGCTCTGGTACACCGCACGCGATCAGCATCGTCAAAACGCGGCCGAGCTCGCACGTATCGATCAGCGGATCCGCGAGATCAATGGCGAAGCACTTCACGATGCCGCGGAACCCGCGCCGATCCGGCTGTAGAACGCAAGCGGTGCGCGAAATCACCGCGAAAACGCAGGCACGCGGCAAGCAAGAGCCGAGGGCATGGCGGCAATCTTCGCGCTCGTATTCGTTCCTGCAATCGGCGCCGTGTTGTTCATGCTGGGCGGCTTGCATGGCCAGCTGTCACTCGGAACGCTCGCCGCGACCACGATGTTCGTCGCCCTTTGCGTCGGCGCGATCGGTGGCCTATTCAAGATGTCCCGCGAGTGGGACGCCGAAGAGCAGCACTAGAGCGGCTTGCGATGCTCGAGCACGGGCACCGTCAGCACCGGCAACTTCGCCGTGCGCACGACGCGTTCCGCGACCGAGCCGACAAGAAAGTGCTCGAGCCCGGTGCGGCCGTGCGTGCCCATGATCACCAGATCGACGGCGAGCTCGTGCGCCGCGGCAACGATCTCTTCGGCCGGGCGACCGAAGCGCACCGCGATCTGTGGTGACACGCCGTCCTTCTCGAGCCGCGCTTTGATATCGGCGAGGTGTTTTTGCGCGGTCTTCTCCGCGTAGTCCTTCACGGTCAACGTCTCGGCTTCATCCGGCACGAACGCCTGCTCGCCCACGACTTGATAGGGCAGGTCGATCACGTGAACGAGCACCACCTTCGCACCATGCGCCTTCGCTTCGTCGCGCGCGATCGCGGCCGCGTGATTGGCAGCCGACGAGAAATCGTGCGGAACGAGGATCGTCTTCCAGCTCATGGGGCGAGCCTACCGCGAGATTTCACGCAACCGCGGCGTACCCCTGCCGACAACGTCGGTATGGAACTTCAAAGCTATGATGGTCGGTGGGCTGCTCTCGCGATGATTGTCATCGGCAGCCTTGTCTCGGGTGCGTTGACGGGCTCGTACGCGAGTTGGGATGGAGGCGCCGTGAACGTCTTTGCTGGCGTTTCGATGTTTTTCGCCGCGGGCATCGCACTCTCGATGATTGCGGGACGCGAGCGCGACTATCTCCCGAGGTTTGCGCCGATCGCGATGTTCGGCTTATCGATCTCGGGCGCGATGACGAGCTATTTCACCCAGCAAGCGTCAGCGTTCGGGTTCGCGATCGCGACCGGCGGGTCCGTGTGGCTGTGGCATCTCTCTCGCGCGCGGCAGCTCGCAAGCGCGGCACAGCTCGCACTGGTCGAACAAACCCACTAGATCGGCGGGAGGCCCCACGCGGTTGCGAGCGCGGTGTACTCGTCCCGCGGCAGCAGAACGTAGACCGGCTTCTTCGCCGGATCCAACCACTCGATCACCGAGTGCAACTGCGGCTCCGCCATCGCCGTGCATCCCACCGTCGGCGTCGCCTCATCTTTCCAGACGTGCAGGAAGATGCAGCTGCCATCACCGGGCACGCGCTTCGGATTGTGCGCCACGTCGACGACCCACGTGTACATCGCATCCTTGCGATGCATGTCCTCGGCGGACACCCAATCCTTCTTCACGTCCTCGCCGACGATCGACGCGTAGTGCTGCGACGCCGGATCATCGACGCATTTCGTAGTTTCGATCGACGGCGTGTACGGCAACTTCACGTCCGGCGCGGCGACCGCGTAGCCATAGATGCCGCGCAATGCGAACGCACCCGCCGGCGATTTGCGATCGCCCTCGACCTTGTGCGGCCCGTTGTGATCCTTGCCGTCACCGTGCAAGCCGATGCCCCACGCCGATCCGGTGCCACCGATGATCGCCGGCCACGCATCTCCCGTGCGATGCCACGTCTCGCCCGGCGCACGCTCCCACAACTGCAACTGCACCGCCGTAGCGGTCCACGTGTCCGGCACCGCCGTGATCAGCTGTTGCGATTCCCACAACAGCGACTTCACCGGCGCCGCATCCCGCACGACCACGATCGGATCGTGCTTGTCCTCGACGATCGCCGCCTTCTTACTCGCGCAGGCCACGAGCAGCGCGATCGCGAGCCACTTCATACCGACATGTCTAACATGCGCTGGATCGGCGCGAGCGCCTTCACGCGAATCGCCTCGGGCACGTCGACCTGCGGTTGCAGATCACGCAACGAGAGATAGAGCTTCTCGAGCGTGTTCTTCTTCATGAACGGGCACACGTTGCACGAGCAACTCTCGTCTTCCGGCGGCGCGGGGATCAATTCTTTGCCCGGCGCTGCAGCGGCCATCTTGTGGAGGATGCCGGCCTCGGTCGCGACGATGAATTGCTTCTTCGGCGACTTCGCCGCGTAGTCGATCAAGCCACTCGTCGACGCGATGAACGTGGCGTGGCGCAGGATGCCATCGTGGCATTCCGGATGCGCGATCACGTCCGCGGCCGGATACTTCGCCATCAGCTCGAGCAGGCGCCGCTCGCTGAACGTCTCGTGGACCACGCACGTGCCTTCCCACAACACGAGGTCCGGGCGATTCGCCTGCTTCTTCACGAACGCACCGAGGTGGCGATCCGGCGCGAACACGATCTTTTGATCGCCGAGCGCCTTCACGATCTTCACCGCGTTGCTCGACGTGCAGATCACGTCCGACAGCGCCTTCACCTCGGCCGAGCAGTTGATGTAGCTGACCACCGTGTGGCCCGGGTAGTCCTTCAGCCAGTGGCTGAACGCCGGCGCCGGGCAACCATCCGCGAGCGAACAGCCCGCGTCCAAATCCGGAACGATCACGACCTTGTTCGGGTTCAGGATCTTCGCCGTCTCGGCCATGAAGTGGACCCCGCAAAACGCGATCACGTCCGCTTGGGTCTTGGCCGCCGCCTGCGAGAGCTGCAGCGAATCGCCCACGTAGTCCGCCAGGTCCTGGATCTCGGACTCCTGGTAATAGTGGGCCAAGATCACGGCATTACGGTCTTTTTTGAGACGCCGGATCTCGGCTTCGAGCTCTGCGTCGTCCATGCCGAGCGACGCCTGTTGTCCGACCACGGGGAGCTTGTCCATCGAGCTATTCCTACCTTGTCGCGAGCTTGGATGCGTGAGAAAGCCTAACGGTTTGGTTCCCGTGAGGATTTCCTAGGCCGCTCCAAACCGGACGACCCATTCCAACATGAGAGAGGCGGGCAGTGTGATGGGGTTCGAAGTTCCGACGGTGAAGTTGACGGCGCTCTCGCGGATGCCGTCCGTGACGACCGCGATCGAGATGGGGCTCGTGGGCGTGGATCTCCAACCGGTGATCGACCTGACCACGGGCCGGACGTTCGGCTACGAAGCGCTCGCACGCTGCAAGCTCGAGTCGCTCGCGACGCCGGCGCAGTTGTTCGCGAGTGCGATCGAGCAGGGCTCGCTCGGCGAGCTCGGCCGCGAGCTGCGCAAGAAGTCGATCCAAGCGGTGGCGTCTGCCGCCGTGAAGAACGCGACGTTGTTCCTCAACGTGCATCCGAGCGAGCTCGACCTCCAGGACATCGCGAGCACGATGGACCCGATCGCGAGCTACGCCGGCAAGGTCGTGATCGAAGTGCCCGAGGCGTCGCCGATCCTGCGCTATCGGTTCGCGTCGACGAACCTCGATACGTTGCGCTCGCGCGGCGCCCAGATCGCGCTCGACGATTTCGGCGCGGGCTACTCGAACTTCGGCTACATCGCGCAACTCGCCCCGCACTACGTGAAGCTCGACCGCGAGCTGATCGCGGGAGTGCGCACCCACTCGCGCCAGTGGAAGCTGATCCAGTCGCTGAACGCGCTGTGCATGGCGCAGGGCGCGACGGTGATCGCGGAAGGCATCGAGACGCGCGACGAGCTCGCCGCGGTGATCTCTGCCGGCATCCCGCTCGCGCAGGGCTATTACCTGGGACGTCCGAGTGTCACCGGCACGTCGACCTGGACGCCGAGCTGATATCCTACCTGCGTTGCCCGCGACGACGCCGCACCTCGAAGCCGGCATGAAGCTCGGCAAGTACACCCTGCAAGCGCCACTCGCGCGCGGCGGGATGGGTGGTGTGTGGCGCGTCGTCGACGACAAAGGCCAGGTGTTCGCATTGAAGTCGCCCGCGTCGGGGATGAATCCCGCGGCCGAGCCGGTCAAGCGGTTCGCACGCGAGGCCAATGCGGTACGGATGCTCGATCATCCGAACCTCGTCGCGGCGGTCGACGTGTTCGTCGAGGAAGGCTTTTTGTTCCTCGTGATGGAGCTCGTCGAAGGCGTCACGTTGACGAAGGAAATCGCCAAGGGCGTGTTCGAACCGCGGCGCGCGCTCGTGATCACGCGGCAGTTGCTCGAGGGCGTCGCGCACGCGCACGCGCAGGGCGTGGTTCATCGCGATCTCAAGCCCGATAACGTGATGCTCGTCGACATGGGCGGCTGGGAGCGGGCGAAGATCGTCGACTTCGGGCTCGTGAAGTTGATCGGCGATGCCGAAGCCGCGATGGGTGGCGCGAAGCTGACGACGGCCGGCATCGTGTTCGGCACGCCCGCGTACATGTCGCCGGAGCAATCGCTCGGCAAGCCGCTCGACGGACGCGCGGATCTCTACGCGCTCGCGACGATGTTGTTCGAGATGCTGATCGGTCGCGTGCCGTTCGATCATCCCGATCCGATGATGCAGATGCGGATGCAGGTGAAGTCGCCGCCGCCGCGCTTGGACATGTTCGCGAAGAACGCGCCGTGGTGTACGCCGGAGCTCGTCGCGTTGATCGATGGTGCGCTCGTGAAGGATCCCGAGCAGCGGTTTCCGTCGGCGGACATCATGATGGCCGTGCTAGACGACGCGTTCGTGTCGCTGCAGTAGTCAGTCGAAGTCGATCACGAGGGGGCCCTCGTGACCGGTCAGGTGGATCTGCATCGGCGCATCGCGAAAACCGACCTCGTCGCCACCGCCGGCGGTGAGCTGTTTTCGCGTCACGCCGTGCACCCGCACCTTCATGCCGGGAGTCACCACGAGCTCGTCGAAGCCCGCATCTTTCGCGGCCGCATCCGCGCGGCCGTCGGCGAGTCGATTCAAGAACCGCCGCTCGCGCTCGAGCTTGCGTGGAATGATCGGCGCCGAACGATGCGGCAGTAGGCAATCCTCGCCGTCGACGAGGACGTTGCCTTCTTTCGTGATCAGCAGGAACGGCAGCATCACCGCCTCGATCACTTCGAGCTCGACCGCGCGCACGGATCGCGTTCCGAACCCGGCTGCACTCTGCGCATAGGTCCGTGCCGACGCCATGAACGCGACGCAGGTCCGGCCCGACAGCGGCGCGGTCAGTTGCTCTTCGCCGATCTGCTTCACGGTGCCGGTCAGCGTGACGACCGCGTTGTCCTCGAATTGCTGCGGCGCCGCGAGCAACCTCTGCCGCAGCTTGCGCGAGTGGACCACCCGTTGGATCGACACACCGAGGCCTGTCACGAGGATCACGCCCGCGATCGCGAGCTTGATCAGGAGATACGTCGTCACTTGATCAGGCCCCGCCGGACCTCGACCACGGAATGGGTTTCGGCGCGCAACGCCCCCTTGAGATGTTCGAACGCGCGATACGGATCGACCGCGTCACCACACGTGAACAGGTCGACTGCCGCGAACCCGTACTCGGGCCACGTGTGGATCGCGAAGTGCGATTCCGCGAGCACGATCACGCCCGTGACTCCGTGCGGCGAGAACGCGTGCATGAATTCCGACACCGGCGTGGCCCCCGCGATCCGGACCGCCGCCAACAGCTCTGCCCCGACGTGCTCGGCCCGGTTTAACAGCTCGGGGCTGCAGCCGTGATATTCGCAGAGCAGGTGCCGCCCCAGTGCTTGCACCCCCTGTGTGTACAGCATAAGGTCCGACCCACATAAGGGGGAGCTTTCCGGCTGAGAGGCGCATTTCGCGCGACCCCACGAACCTGACCCGGGTAATGCCGGCGTAGGGAGGCAACTTGAGCAACACGAAACTTCCTGTCGTCACCAACGATCCCGTCGCGAACCTGCCTGCGATCGAGGGATTCCCGTCGTCGCAAAAGGTGTTCGTCGAACAGCACGGCATGTCCGTGCCGATGCGTCGGATCTCGCTCTCGGGCGGCGAGCCCGCGTTCGATGTCTACGACACGAGTGGCCCGCAGGGCGTCGACCCGCACCACGGGTTGCCGAAGCTGCGTGCACCGTGGATCGCCGCCCGCAAAGGCGAAGCGAACCAATCGCAGATGCATTTCGCCCGGCGCGGCATCGTCACGCCGGAGATGAAGTTCGTCGCGATTCGCGAAAACATGGCGCCCGAATTCGTGCGCGACGAGATCGCCGCCGGCCGCGCGATCCTGCCCGCGAACATCAACCATCCCGAGACCGAGCCGATGATCATCGGCCGCGCGTTCCTCGTGAAGATCAACGCGAACATCGGCAACTCGGCGGTGTCGTCGACGATCGGCGAAGAAGTCGACAAGCTGCGCTGGGCCGTGAAGTGGGGCGCCGATACGGTAATGGACTTGTCGACGGGCAAGAACATCCACGAGACCCGCGAATGGATCATCCGCAACTCGCCGGTGCCCATCGGCACGGTGCCGATCTATCAGTGCCTCGAGAAGGTCAACGGCGATCCCGAGAAGCTCAACATCGATCTGTTCATCGACACGCTGATCGAGCAGGCGGAGCAGGGCGTCGACTACTTCACGATCCACGCCGGCGTGCGGATGAAGTACATCCCGCTGACCGCGAATCGCGTCACCGGCATCGTGTCGCGCGGCGGCTCGATCATGGCGAAGTGGTGCCTCGCGCATCACAAGGAGAACTTCCTCTACACGGAGTTCGAGCGGATCTGCGAGGTGATGAAGAAGTACGACGTCGCGTTCTCGCTCGGTGACGGCCTGCGTCCGGGCTCGACCGCCGACGCGAACGATGCCGCGCAGCTCGGCGAGCTCGAGACGTTGGGCGAGCTGACCGACATCGCGTGGAAGCACGATATCCAGACCATGATCGAAGGCCCCGGCCACGTCGGGATGCACAAGATCAAAGAGAATATGGATCTGCAGTTGAAGTACTGCAAAGAGGCGCCGTTCTACACGCTCGGACCTCTCGTCACGGACATCGCGCCCGGCTACGACCACATCACGAGCGCGATCGGCGCCGCGATGATCGGCTGGTTCGGCACGGCGATGCTCTGCTACGTCACGCCGAAGGAGCACCTCGGTCTGCCCGATCGCGATGACGTGAAGGCCGGCGTGATCGCGTACAAGATCGCGGCGCATGCGGCGGATCTCGCCAAAGGTCATCCGGGCGCACACCTCCGCGACGACGCGCTGTCGAAGGCGCGGTTCGAGTTCCGGTGGGCGGATCAGTTCAACCTATCGCTCGATCCGGACACCGCGAAGGACTTCCACGACCAGACGTTGCCCGCGGATGGGGCAAAGGTCGCCCACTTCTGCTCGATGTGCGGCCCGAAGTTCTGCTCGATGAAGATCACCGAAGAAGTGCGCGAGATGGCTGCGGGCATGGCGGCCAAGTCCGAAGAGTTCAAGCAGTCCGGCGGCGAGCTCTACGTCCCCCAAACGACGAAGTAGGTTGCGCCGGGGCCACGGTTCCCTGATCATGGGAACCGAGTGCGTGCGCTGTTGTTGTTGGCACTGGCCGGATGTTACGGCCCACATCCACAGGCGGGGAGCCCGTGTGATGACAGCCATCCGTGCCCGGCGGGGCTCGTGTGCGCGGACGACAGCACGTGCGAGCTGACGACTAGCTCGGGGGTCGACGACGCGGCGCTCGCCGACGTTCGCTTGATCGACGGCTGCACGCCGATGCCCGAGATCTGCGGCGATGGCATCGATCAGGATTGCGACGGGGTCGATCCACCGTGTCCCGCGAACGATCACGCGGATGGTGCGATCGACGTCGGCAACGGCGGCACGTTCATGGTCGACATGACGTACGCCACCGACGATGTCGGCAAGCCGTCGAACCCGCAGAACAACACGCCGTGCGGGCTCGATGGCGGGCGCGACGTGTTCTACAAGATCCACCTTCCGGCGAACGAAGCCGTGTACGTCGATACGTTCGGCTCGAACTTCGACACGATCGTTCGCATCTATCACGGCTCGTGCATGGAACCGTCGACGCCGAACAGCGTCGTGTGCCACGACAACGCGTGCCAGACGAAGCAGACGCAGTACATCTGGGACCTCGGTGCGGGCGATAACTGCATCGTCGTCGATCAGAATTCGAGTGCTGAAACGTCGGGGATGATGGTGATGCACGTCGAGCGCGCGGGTCGCACGGGCATCGCGCTCGATACCTCGCAGGCAACCGGCAGCGTGACCGGCAACACCGCGACCGCGAGCGATCAGCAGACCGGCACGTGCGCGTTCGCGGGCAACGACATCGGCTATCACTTCACCGAGTGCCCGGGGCAAAGCCAGACGATCACGGCGACCACGTGTAACGCCGCGCTGACGTTCGATAGCGCGCTGTACGCGGTCCAAGACAACGCGAAATTCGGGACCGAGCTGGTCTGTAACGATGATGCGGCGGGTGGCTGCGCCGCGAATAACTTGGGGGCGTCGACGATCACCTTCCAGGCAAAAGGTGCGCATCCCTTCTGGATCATTGTCGATAGTGGCGCGGCCGCAGCCGCCGGCATGTTCGAGCTGGACACAATGATTCAGTAGACAAGTAGTAAGAATTCCGTATGATTAGCGGAGGGCAGTCCTCCGGTGACGGTTCAGCAAAAGCGCAGTCTCAAGGTGGAGAAGCTCGCGCGGATCTACGACGACGAGATCGCGCCGGTGTGGGCTACGCGTTTCGGCAAAATGCTCCTGCGCAACCTCACGGTTCCGGAGCGGGGCCAAGTGTTGGACGTGTCGTGCGGCACGGGTTGGCCGACGATCGAGATCCTTCGCCGGATGACGGATGGGTCGCGCTTGATCGCCATCGATGCATCGAGCGCGATGTTGGATGTCGCGCGCCGCAAGGTCGCGGACCTCGGACCGCTCGGCAAGAAGGGCGTGTTCTTCCGGACCGAGAGCGCGGTGCCGAAGCTGTCGTTCACGGACGACGTCTACGACTTGGTCGTCTGCAATCTCGGGTTGGACGAGATGCCGTCGCTCGATTCGGCGCTGCGTGATTTCTCGCGCGTCGCGAAGCGCGGTGGCGAAGTGCGCTGCACGTTGCCGCTCGCCGGCACGTTCCAAGAATTCTCGGACCTCTATCGCGAAGTGCTGATCAAGCACGACAAGCACGAGGCTCTCGAGCGGCTCGAAAAGCACATCGAGCGTCACCCCACGATCGAGCAGATCGAACGCGCGATGCGTGCGGCGAATCTCTCGGGCCACGTCGAGGTCGAAGAGTTCACGCTGTTGTTCAAGAGCTCGCGCGAGTTCTTCTTCGCGCCGGTGATCGAGTACGGGCCGCTGTCGGATTGGAAGGACATCGCGGGCAACGGCCAAGAGATGCAGGACGTGTTCTGGTACATCAAGGAAGCGATCGACGCGTACTTCGATGGCCGGCCGTTCCAAGTCACGGTGAAGGCCGGTTGCATCATCGGTACGAAGCTCGAAGCGCCGACGGATCCGCATCTCGATCTCGGTCCCGCGATCGAGATCGAAGAGATGCCGTTCGAGCAGGACGCGGCCGATAGCTATCCGCATCCGCCCGAGCAGCTCGCGATCGGTAGTGTTCGGTTGGACGACGCCGATGACCTGCAGGTCGAAGAAGTCGAACCACACGATGACGACCTGGTGATCGAAGATCACGAGGTGATGAATGACGAAGCGCGCGATATCGACGCGTTCATCGAGGGGAAACAACGCCCCTCGCACCTCGACAATCTCGCAGCCGATCTCGAAGAGTTCGACGACTAGGTACGGCCTGGTCGCACCGTCGCAGTGACGCCCGGAACGAATCCCGGTACGTTCGCTCGCATGAAACGCGCCTTGTTGATTGTCGCGATCGCGGCATGTGGTGGTGGCGGTAGCAACACGCCGACGACGTCGACGGTCACGCAGGGAGCACCCGCGCCGCCTGCGGATCCAGCGTTCGATCCACCGCAACCCACGCTGCGCCTGTCACGACACTTTTTGCCGACGCATGTCACCGCGCGCGTGGCTGCGGATCCGGCGAAGCCCGATTTCACCGGCGAGATCACGATCGATGGCGAGCTCGATCGCCGCGCGTTCGGCACGTGGTTGAACGCGAAGGATCTGAAGATCGGCACGGCGACGGCGACGTCCGGCCCGAAGACGGTCACGTTACGCGTGAAGCAAGTCGGCGAGCTCGTCCAACTGCGCGCGGATCAGCCGCTCGATCAAGGTCACTGGGCGATCACGGTCGCGTACACGGGCAAGGTGATGTTCGGTGGGCACGGCCTGTTCGCGTCGAAGTGGGGCACGGACGTGTACCTGTCGACGCAGTTCGAGGCGGTGTCGTCGCGCGAAGTGTTCCCGATGATCGACGAGCCGGATCTCAAGATCCCGTGGCAGGTCACGATCGATGCGCCGAAGGGGCAGACCGTGCTGTCGAACACGGCGGAGACCGGGCGGAAGGCGATCGATGCCACGCACGAGCGGATCGCGTTCGCCGAAACCAAGCCGCTGCCGACGTACTTGATCGCGTTCGCGATCGGACCGTTCGAAGTGGTCGATGCAGGCAAAGCGACGAAGAGTGGCGTTGCGATTCGGGTGGCCACGCCGAAGGGCACGGTCAAGAAGGCCGAATACATCCGGAGCTCGATGGTGAAGATCGTCGACGCGCTCGAGAATTGGTTCCAGATTCCGTATCCGTATCCGAAGCTCGATCTCGTGATCGTGCCGGAGCAACAGGGCGCGATGGAGAACGCCGGCATGATCACGTGCGTCTCCCAATCGCTGCTCTACGACCAGCCGTTCGCGAACGACAAGTATCGGATGATCTCGCTGATCGGCCACGAGACCGCGCATCAGTGGTTCGGCGATCTGGTAACGGCGGCGTGGTGGGAAGACATCTGGCTGAACGAGAGCTTCGCGACGTGGATGGAAGACAAGGTGCTGGCCGCATTCGATCCATCGTGGCCGCCGGAAGCATCCGAAAATCGGGCGCAGGCGATGCGCGCGGACGATGTCGCGAGTGCGCGCAAGATCCGCCAGCCGATCAAGACCGAAGCCGACATGCACAACGCGTTCGACGACATCACGTATCCGAAAGGCTCGACGATTCTTCGGATGGTCGAGCATCAGATCGGCGAGACGGCGTTCCAGACCGCGATCCAGCGCTACTTGAAGGCGCACGCGGACGGCAATGCGAAGGCGGAAGATCTGTTTGCATCGTTCGACGAGATCGCGGGCAAGCCGCTCGGCAAGCTGGTGACCAGCTGGATCGAGCAAGCAGGCGTGCCGGAAGTTGCGATGGATCTCACGTGCGATGGCGGTGGCAAGTCGAAGCTCGTGTTGTCGCAATCGCGGTATCTGCCGAATGCGAAGGCCGATGAAACGCTGTGGACGATTCCGGTGTGCGTCGCGTTCGAAGGCCCGAAAGGCGAGCGTCTCGATCAATGCACCGTGATGACCGGACAAACGGCGGAGCTCGATCTGCCGTCGTGCCCGAACTGGTTCACGGCTGCCGGAAACTACGGCTACTTCCACAATCGCGTCGACGAGAAAGTGCTCGTCGCGTTGCGAGACAAGGGGTGGAGCAAGCTGTCGCCGGACGAGCGGATCTCGATCTTCGGTGACATCGAGACGTACGCGATGCAGAGCAAGCTGTCGCTCGACATGTGGTGGTCGTGGGGCGGCAAGATGATCGGCGACAAGAACGACCGCGAGCTCGCGGATTCGTTCGGCGTGCCGGGAGATCTGAAACAAGCGATGACGCCCGCGGAAAAGGAGACCGTGCGTGCGAGGTTTCGCAAGCTGATCGAGCCGATGGCGAAGCGATATTCGTTGCTCGTCTCGCCCGACGAATCGGTCGAAAAGTCGGCTGCGCACGTCAGCTTCCTCGGAGCGATCGAGGGCGCGCATTCGCACGTCTACGATGCCGAGGCGAAGAAGCTGTTCGCGAAGCTCGACACGTTACCGGTCTCGCAGCGCGGCTGGGTCGCATCGATCGCGATTGCCGCGGATCCGAAGCTCGCGCTCACGTTGAAAGATCGGTTCGACAAAGAGACGGACAAGCACACCCGGACGCAGTTGATGTTCCTCATGACGGGGGTGCGCGACAAGACCGTGCACCATCAAGTGCTGGACGGAATCTTCAACGACCAGGGGCTGTCACCGCTCGAGGTCGCGTACAGCATGTGGGGCGGCAGCGACGATCCGGAGGTGCTCGCGGATACCACCGCCTACATCAAAGAGCATTTCGACGCGATCGCGCCGAAGCTCCCGATCGAAGGTGACTTCCCGTTGCGGGTCGCGCTCGTCGTGCCGTTCCTCCGGATGTGCGATCCGGAGCGGCGCGATGCGGATATCGCGTGGGTGACGGAAAAGTTCGCGAACGTCCCGACGGCGCAGCTGCCGATCAAACAAGGGATCGAACGCAACGACACGTGCATCGCGCGCCGGAAGCAATTGGAACCTGCGATCAAGGCGTGGCTCGGGACGAAGTAGTAATGTCCCCGGAATGGGTGACACGAGGGAGCACTACCTCGCGCTCGTCGACGAGCTAAGCGAGCACGATCGGCGTTATTACGTCGAAGCCAATCCGAGCATCAGCGATGTCGAATACGACAAGCTGCTCGTGAAGCTTCGCGAGATCGAGAAGGCGCATAAAGACTGGGTCGTCGCGTATTCGCCGACCCAGCGAGTTGGCCATGCGGCGATTTCGGAGTTCGCGAAAGTCGAACGGCCGGTCGCGATGCTGTCGCTCGACAACACGTACAACGAAGACGAGCTGAAGGCATTCTTCGATCGCGTGGTGAAGGGCTTGGATGGCGAAGACGTGGTGTTTTCCGTCGAGCCGAAGATCGATGGCTTCGGGATCGAGCTCACGTACAAGCAGGGCGTCCTCGTGTTGGGCGCCACGCGTGGCGACGGGCGGATCGGTGAAGACGTCACCGCGAACGTGAAGATGGTGAAGGGCGTGGCGCTGAAGCTGCGCGAGCCGGTGGATATCGTCGTGCGCGGCGAGATCTACATGACCAAGGCGGAGTTCGAGGCGATCAACGCCGAGCGGGCGAAGCGCGGCGAAGAGTTGTTCAAGAATCCGCGCAACACGGCGGCGGGTTCGATCAAGCAACAGGATCCGAAGGAAGTCGCGAAGCGGCCAATGCGGACGATCTTGTACGAAGTCGTGGATGGCGAGCGCTATGCGAGTGGGCATCTCGCGTCGTTGGAGCTGATCAAGAAGCTCGGCATTCCGACGAGCACGCACAACTCGCGCGCCACCACGTGGAAGCAATTGCACGAGCAGGTCGAGTCGTGGGCGGATCGCCGGGATTCGTTGCCGTACGAAGTCGATGGCTTGGTCGTGAAGGTGGATGACTTCGCGCAACGCACGGCGCTCGGCGTGACGGCGAAGTTTCCGCGTTGGGCGATCGCGTACAAGTTCCCGGCGCGTCAGGTCACCACGGTGTTGAAGGAGATCGAGATCAACGTCGGGCGCACGGGTGCGGTCACGCCGGTCGCGATCCTCGAGCCGGTCGACGTTTCGGGCACGACGGTGTCGCGGGCGTCGGTGCACAACTGGGATCAGGTCGCGCGGCTCGGGTTGCGGATCGGCGATCGCGTCACGATCCAAAAGGCGGGCGAGATCATTCCGGAAATCTTGAACGTCACGGTGGCGGCGGATGGGCCGTTGATCCAGCCGCCCACGCACTGTCCGTTCTGCAAGAGCGAGCTCGAGCGGGAAGAGGGCAAGGTCGTGCTGCTGTGCCCGAATCGGATCGGGTGTCCGGCGCAGCGGCTGGGCGCGATCGAGTTCTTCGCGTCGCGGCATCAGATGAACATCGACGGGCTCGGCGAGAAGGTCGTCGAGCAGCTCGTCGAGGCTGGGCTCGTGAACGACATCTCGGATCTGTTCTCGCTGACGATGAACCAGCTGTTGCGGCTGGATCGGTTCGGAAAGTTGTCGGCGGAGAATCTGATCAAGGCGATCGATACGGCGAAGAAGGCCGCGACGTTTTCGAAGTTGCTCTCGAGTCTCGGCATCACGAACGTCGGCTCCACGCTCGCGAAGCCGATCGCGGCGAAGTATCGGAAGCTGAGCGCGTTGCGTGCGGCCGCGGCCGAGAAAGACAGCGCCGCACTCGTGGCCGAATTGAACGACATCGAAGGCATCGGCAAGGTCGTCGCGCAGAACATCGACAAGTATCTGCGCGAGCCACATGTCGCCGTGGTGCTCGACAAGCTGGCAGAGCACGGCATCGATCCGGAAGAGCCGGTGACCGTCGTCGGTGAGGGGCCTCTTTCCGGTAAGACGTTGGTGGTGACGGGCACGTTGTCGGCGCCGCGTGCGGATGTGCAGAAGAAGATCGAAGCCGCGGGCGGGAAAGTGGCAGGATCGGTATCGAAGAAGACGACGTACTTGGTCGCGGGCGCGGACACGGGCAAGACCAAGCTCGAAGCCGCGCAGAAGAATGGCGTCCAGGTGATCAGCGAAGAAGAGCTCGAGGCCTTACTCAAGGGGGAGTGATGAAGCTCGCGGTACTGGCATTGCTGACGGGTTGTTACTTGCCGGTGATGACCGGAGCGCCGGATTCGGCGCAGACCGTTGGACGCGGCAAGCTCGGATTTTCGGTGGGAGCCGAAGCGCCCGAGCTCGACCTGATCGCGAAGGATGCGTCGAAGGAGCAGCAGTACACGGATTCGTACGGCGCGGCTCCATCGGCGGGCCTACGCGGCACGCTCGCGTTCGGCGTCACGAATTCGACGGACCTCGAGCTGAGCGCGGAAGGTCAGCTTTGGTTCTTCTTCTTGCCGTTGCCCACGGGTGCGTCGATCGGGATCCGACAGCACGTCGCCGAGAGTGACCTGTTCGACTTCGCGATCGCGGGCAAGTTCGGTGGCGTGTCGTCGGGAACGTCGTCGACGGATGCCAACGGCAACGCCACGAGTGACGAAGCGAGTGCGTACTTCGGATCGATCTCCGGTGTGGTGCAGGTGCGGCACGGGTTGTTCCGGCCGCTCGTGTCGTTCAACGTGATGCCGTTCAAGATCACGCGTGCGCTCGAGGACGAGCCGATCCAGCGGTTCTGGGGCGCGGCCACGTCGTTGACGTTCGCGGCGATGTTCGTCGGCAATGGCGCGCAGTTCGGTCCGTACGCCACGTTGACGAACTTCGAGTCGCAGGAGTTCAAGGGCGGGTTCTTCCCGTCGTTCGGGCTGATGCTGGCGTTCCGGCCGGATCAAAATCGCGAGCAGCCGCCGAATCCGTATCCGCCGGGGTATGCGCCGCCGCAATACCAGCCGGTCACGCCGTATCAACCGCCGCCGTTCACTCCGGGCCAATAGAAGAGGGTAGAAGAGGGGGACGGTCTGAAGTTAGGGAAGTTCGATCGCGGAAGTGTTCGAACTTCTTCGGGCGAGGGGACGGTCTGAAGTTAGGGAAGTTGGAGAAACATTCCAACTTCCCTAACTTCAGACCGTCCCCGTGCCCGATGAGTTTCAGCGCGTTAGCTGATCGAAGTTCCCTAACTTCAGACCGTCCCCTTAGAGAGCCGCGATTTCAGCGACGACTTGCTTCACGGTACGGCCGCTGGTTTCGATCGTGTGATCGGCGCGCGCGTAGAGCTTCGATCGCGCAGCGAGTAACGCTCGCAATTCTTCAAACGCGTGCGGGTTCTCCGCCATCGGGCGCTGATCGCCTTGGGCGACGACGCGGTTCCAATGATCCTCGGCCTTCGCGTGCAGGAACACCGTGCGCGCGCGATCGCGGAGTAACGCATAGGTCGTCGGATCGTTCACGATCGATCCACCCGTCGCGAGGATCTGCGGCGACGGATCCGCGAGCAGGCGCGTCAGCACCTCGCGTTCGATCCGCCGGTAGTACGCCTCGCCGTGCAGCGTGAACACGTCGCCGAGCGGCAGGCCCGTGGCGGCTTCGATCTCCTGATCGACTTCGACGAACCGCGCATCCAGCTTCTTCGCGAGCGCCGCACCGACCGCGGATTTGCCGGCGCCGCGCACGCCCAACAAAGCGAGCGGTTTTGTGGTCGAGACGGGCTCCTGGAGCAGCGCCGCGGGAGTGGTGCCAAGCGCGTGCGCGACATCCGCGAACCGCTTCAGCGAGATATTGCCGTCGCCGGTCTCAAGCTGGGCCAGGAACCGCTCCGAAACGCCGCTCGATTCGGCCAATTCCCGACGAGAAAGCCCCTTCTTTTCACGCTGGGCGCGTACCGCTTTGCCCACGGATTCGAGGAGCGACATGACTGCAATATAGTGCATGACGAATGCGGGTGACAAGCAATAAACTGCCTGATACAAATTCACGCATGGACCCGACGTCATTCGAGACGCACCCCAGCCGGTACCACCACTGGAAGTTAGCGGTCGAAGGCGACATCGCTCGCCTGACCATGGCCGTCGATGACGCTCATCCGCACAAGCCGGGCTACGAGCTGAAGCTGAACTCGTACGACCTCTCGGTCGACATCGAGCTCGCCGATGCGATCCAGCGCCTGCGCTTCGAGCACCCGGAAGTGAAGTGCGTGGTGTTCGGCGCGGATCTCGATCGCGTGTTCTGTTCGGGCGCGAACATCTACATGCTTGGCCTCAGCACGCACTCGTTCAAAGTGAACTTCTGCAAGTTCACGAACGAGACGCGCCTCTATCTCGAAGATGCCGCGGCCGAATCGGGCCTCGCCTCGCTCGCCGCGTGCAAGGGCACCACGGCGGGTGGCGGTTACGAGCTCGCGCTCGCGTGCACCGAAACCATGTTGGTGGATGACGGCAACTCCGCCGTCTCGTTCCCCGAAACGCCGCTCCTCGCGGTGTTGCCGGGCACCGGCGGTCTGACCCGCCTCGTCGACAAGCGCAAAGTTCGCCGCGATCGCGCGGACGTGTTCTGCACGACCGCCGAAGGCATCAAGGGCAAGCGCGCGAAGGAGTGGGGCCTCGTCGATCACCTCGTGTCGCGTACGAAGTGGGACGAATCGGTGACCGCGGCCGCGAAGGCGCTCGCCGCGAAGCAGACCGTGACGCGCGGCCCGGCGTTCGTGTTGCCGGCGCTCGAGGGCAAGATCACCACGGACAAGCTCGCGTACAAGTTCGTCGAGCTGAGCTTCGATCATAAAGACCGCACGGCCGCGTTGCTCGTGCGTGGCCCCGAAGCGGCGGAAGACGTCGACGCGATCGCGAAGACCGGCAAGCAGCCGTGGGCACTGCAAGCGTTCCGTGAATTGGACGACGCGCTGCTCCGCCTCCGCTTCGACTATCCCGAGATCAACGTCGTCACCGTGCGCACGCAGGGCAACCCGGCGGCCGTCAAGGCGTGCGACGAGAACCTCTTCAAGTCGCAAACGGGCTTCGCGCGCGAAGTTCGCCTGCTGCAACGCCGTGTGCTGAAGCGCTTCGACAACACCGCGCGCAGCCTCTACGCCGTCGCGGACACCGCGGATGCGTGCTTCGTCGGCGTGTTGCTCGAGCTCGCGCTCGGCAGCGACCGGTTCTACATGCAGATGGACGGCGACGAAAAGATCGCCGTCGAGACGGACGTCGCGAACACCGGCTTCTTCACCACGAGCTCGGGCCTCTCGCGGCTCGAAGCGCGTTACTACGGCGAGCCGGGCAAGGTGCAGAAGGTGCTCGCGCGTGGCGTCGAAGGCCCGGTGCCGTCGGAAGAAGCCGAGCAGCTCGGCATCGCCACCGTCGCCGCGGATGACATCGACTTCGAAGACGAGCTCCGCATCGCGATCGAAGAGCGCGCGTCGCTCTCGCCGGATGCGCTCACGGGCATGGAAGCGTCGCTACGCTTCGTCGGCCCGGAGACGCTCGAGACCAAGATCTTCGGCCGCCTGTCGGCTTGGCAAAACTGGATCTTCACGCGTGCGAACTCCACGGGCGAGCACGGCGCGTTGACCCTGTACGGAAAACCGGAACGCCCGCAGTTCCAGTGGAAGAGGACCTAACCCATGTCAGCAGTCATCACCGACGACAAGATCCCGAACAACGTCGACCTGTCGAGCGACAAGCGCCTGCAGCGCGCGCTCGAGGCGTGGCAGCCGAAGTTCATCGACTGGTGGAAGGAGATGGGCCCCGAAGGTTGGCAGATGAAGGACATCTATCTGCGCACCGCGATCTCCGTCGAGACGGAGGGTTGGGCGCACTTCGATTACGTCAAGATGCCGGACTATCGCTGGGGCATCTTCCTCGAGCCGAAGCAGGCGAATCGCGTGCACGGCTTCGGCGACTTCGCCGGTCAGCCGGTGTGGGACGAAGTGCCGGGCGAGTTCCGCAACATGTTGCGCCGCCTCGTCGTCACGCAAGGTGATACCGAGCCGGCGTCCGTCGAGCAGCAGCGCCACCTCGGTGCCACGGCACCGTCGCTCTACGATCTACGCAACCTGTTCCAGGTCAACGTCGAAGAAGGCCGTCACCTGTGGGCGATGGTCTATCTCCTTCACACGTACTTCGGTCGCGATGGTCGCGAAGAAGCCGAAGAGCTGTTGCAGCGCCGCTCGGGCGATGCGGACAAGCCGCGCATCCTCGGCGCGTTCAACGAACCGACGAGCCACTGGCTGTCGTTCTTCATGTTCACGATGTTCACGGATCGCGACGGCAAGTATCAGCTCGCCGCGCTCGCCGAGTCGGGCTTCGATCCGCTCGCGCGCACGTGCCGGTTCATGCTGACCGAAGAAGCGCATCACATGTTCGTCGGCGAATCGGGCGTCCAGCGCGTCGTGAAGCGCGCGGCGGAGCTGATGAAGTCGAACGGTGGCGATGTCCGCGCGCAAGGCGGCATCGATCTGCCGACGATCCAGAAGTACCTCAACCTCTGGTACACGCTATCGCTCGACTTGTTCGGCGGCGAAGTGTCGTCGAACGCGGCGGATGCGTTCGCGGCCGGCCTGAAGGGTCGTTACAAGGAAGACCGCTATGAAGAGCACAAGCTGATCGGATCGACGTTCGCGATGGACGTCCTGCGCGAAGGCAAGGTCGTGCACGAAGACGTGCCGATGCGTAATGCGCTCAACGAAGTGTTGCGCACCGAGTACATCAAGGACTGTCAGCGCGGCGTCGATCGCTGGAACAAGACGCTTCGCGACGAGGGCTGCGACTTCGTGCTGAAGCTGCCGGATCACAAGTTCCATCGGCAGATCGGCATGTGGGCGACCACGAAGTACACGCCGGATGGCCAGATGATCTCGGAGGACGAGTGGGCGAAACGGTCTCCGGACTGGCTGCCGAATGCCGAGGACGAGGCGTACATCAAGTCGTTGATGAAGCCGGTCTACGAGCCGGGCAAGATGGCGAGCTGGATCGCGCCGCCGATCAAGGGCATCAACGGTCTGCCCGAGAAGTTCGAGTACGTCCGGATCGATTGAGATAGTCGCGTAGGTGCGGAGCGGTCTTGGACGGCTTCGCCCGCGCGATCGTCTCTGGCACACCGGCCGCGACGATCGTGCCGCCCTCGTCTCCCGCACCGGGACCGAGATCGATCACCCAATCACTCGCGGCGATCACTTTCATCTCGTGCTCGACGACGACGACGGTGTTGCCCGCGACGACGAGCGAATCGAGTTGCGCGAGCAAGCGCGAGACATCGGATGGATGGAGCCCGGTCGTCGGTTCGTCTAGTACGAACAGCGTCCTCCCGCGCGACGATCGCTGGAGCTCGGTCGCGAGCTTGATCCGTTGTGCTTCACCACCCGACAGCTCCGTGGCCGGTTGACCGAGTCGCAGATAGCCGAGGCCGACTTGGCGCACGACATCGAGCGAGCGATGGATCGCCGGCTCGTCGGCGAAGAACTCCGCGGCCGCATCGACCGTCAGCCCGAGCACGTCCGCGATCGACTTGCCGTTGTACGTGACCTCGAGCGTCTTCGCGTTGTAGCGCGCACCGTGACACACGGGGCAGGGCGCGTACACCGACGGCAGGAACAGCATCTCGACGAACACGAAGCCTTCACCTTCACACCGCTCGCACCGCCCCTTCGCGACGTTGAACGAAAACCGCCCGGCATCGTACTTGCGCGCGCGAGCGGCGGGCGTCGATGCGAACAGCTTGCGAACGTTATCGAAGAGGCCGGTATACGTGGCGAGGTTCGAGCGCGGCGTCCGACCGATCGGCTTTTGATCCACGACCACCAGCCGCGTGATGCCGTACAACTCGCCGAGCTCGCCACCCGTGGGCTCGAGCACATCTTCGTCGATGTCGTCGGATTCGGTCTCCTCGTGGCCGAGCCGCGCCGATACCAATTCCACCAGCGCTTGGCTGATCAGCGACGACTTTCCAGATCCCGAAACGCCGGTGACGCTCGTCAGGCAGCCGATCGGAATCTTCGCGTCGACCCCATCGAGGTTGTGGCGGGTGATGCCACGCATCTCGATCCAGCGCTCGGGCTCGCGCCGCACGCGCTCCGCTTCATCCGCCAGATCGAACAAGTGCACGCGCGTCTGCGAGGCCGTCACGTCGCGTAGCCCCGCAGGCGGTCCCGAGTACAGGATCTTCCCGCCATGTTGTCCGGCGCCCGGACCGACATCGACGATCCAATCCGCACGCCGAATCACGTCGAGATCGTGCTCGACGACGAACAGCGAGTTGCCGGCCGCCTTCAAGCGATCCAACGCCGCGAGCAACGCCTCGGTATCCGCGGGGTGCAGACCCGCCGAGGGCTCGTCGAGCACGTAGACCACGCCGAACAGATTCGAGTAGACCTGCGTCGCCAAGCGCAACCGCTGCAGCTCGCCCGGCGACAACGTGGGCGTGCTGCGCTCGAGCGTCAGATAGCCGAGCCCGAGATCGAGCATCACGCGAATTCGCGCGACGACGTCTTCGCAGATCCGCTGCGTGACCTGCGCTTTCTCCGAGTCGCCTTTCGCCGACACACCGCTCAACAACTCCGACAGGCGCGCCAACGACAGCCTCGACAATTCCGTGATGTCGAGCCCGGCGAATTTCACGGCGAGTGCCTCGCGCCGCAGCCGCTTGCCATGACAGAGCGGACACGCGCGCGACAACATGTATTGCGCGACGCGCCGCTTCATCATCGCGCTCGCCGTGTTCGCGAACGTGTGCATCACGTGGCGCTTCGCACTCGAGAACGTGCCCATGTAGCTGGGGTCCTCTTTCTTGCGAAGCGCGCGCTGCGTCTCCGCCGGCGTCAACCCGGCGTAGACCGGCACCGTCGGCTGCTCGTCGGTAAACAGGATCCAATCGCGCTGCTTCTTCGGCAGCGTCTTCCACGGCACGTCGACGTCGTAGCCGAGCGTCACCAAGATATCGCGCAGGTTCTGACCGCCCCACGCCATCGGCCACGCCGCGATCGCCTTCTCGCGGATCGTCTTCGTCGGATCCGGAACCATCGACTGTTCCGTCACCTCGTAGAGCTTGCCGGCGCCGTTGCACTCGGGGCACGCACCCTCCGGCGTGTTCGGCGAGAACCCCTCCGCGTAGACGATCCCCGCTCCCCGAGGGTAGTCGCCCGCGCGCGAATACAGCATGCGCAACAGATTCGAGAGCGTCGTCACACTTCCAACAGAGGATCTTGTCGTCGGTGCACCGCGCTGTTGTTGCAACGCGATCGCCGGCGGCAAGCCTTCGATCGAATCGACCTGCGGCACCGGCATCTGATCGAACAATCGCCGCGCATACGGCGACACCGATTCGAGATACCGCCGCTGCGCCTCGGCATACAGCGTCGAGAATGCGAGCGAGCTCTTGCCCGATCCCGAAACGCCCGTGAATACGACGAGCGCATCCCGCGGAATCTCGACGGAGATGTCCGCGAGATTGTGCTCGCGCGCTCCGCGAACGCGGACGAAGTTATTCACTTCTTCTTGCTAGCACGCGCGAGCAAATCGCCGAACGTTCCGAGCTTGTCCGACGAGCTCTTCACCGCGACCGCCGCCACTTCATCGGGCGCCGCGGTGTTCTCGCGCGACGACGCCAGCGACAGCGACAGCCGGCGACGCTCGGGATCGATACCGAGGATCGTCGCTTCGACCTCCGCGCCGACATCCACCACCTCTTTCGGATGGTTGATCCGGCGGCCCGCACCGAGCTCCGAGATGTGGACGAGGCCTTCGACGCCCGGCGCCACTTCGACGAACGCGCCGAACGGCTGCAGGCGAACGACCTTGCCCTTCACCTTCTGGCCCTCGCGGAGATGCGCGATCGAGTCCGACCACGGATTGTTGCCGAGCGCCTTCAGCGAGAGGCTGATCCGCTCCTTCTCTTTGCCCTGCGGCGGCTCGACCTTCAGCACCACGACATCGAGCTCTTGGCCGAGCTTCAACATGTCTTCCGGCTTGTCGACGCGCGAATGCGACAGCTCGCTGATGTGCAGCATGCCTTCCATGCCGCCGATATCGACGAACGCGCCGAACGGCTTGAACCCGACGACCTTGCCGTGGACCACGAGGCCCGGCACGAGCTTCGCCCGGAGGTCCGCTGCCTTCAGCGCGTTCTCTTCTTCGATCAACGCGCGGCGCGACAACACGAGGTTGCGCGGCTCGTAGCGCGAGATCTTGAACGTCAGGCGCTGGCCGATGAACGGCGTGAGGTCTTCGACGAAGCGCGCATCGATCTGCGACGCCGGCACGAAGCCACGCTGACCCGCGACATCGACGGACAGGCCGCCCTTGACGACTTCCGTGACGACGCCCTCGACGGGAATTCCGAGATCCGCGGCTTGCTGGAGCTCCGCGCTCGCCTGCGGTCCACGCCCGAGCTTCGTGCGCAGCATCAGCACGCCGCCGGCGTCCGACGACACGCGCGCTTCGACGGTGTCGCCGATCTTCACGAGCAACTTGCCCTCGTGATCGGTCACCTGCGAGCGCTCGAGCTGGCCTTCGGCTTTGCCACCGAGATCGACGAACACGGCTTCCTTGCCGATCGTCACGATCTTGCCCTTCACCATGTCACCGACTTTCGGCCGTTTGCCGCCCTTCGGTTTGTTCTGCTCGGAGGCGGCAAACATCGCCGCAAAGTCTTCGTCGTCGGCCATAACGGGCCGAACCCTACTCGAATCAGTGCGGCGGCGCCAGCGGCTCCGGCGGGCCCGGATTCACGTGATCTTTTTCGGTAATCACCGCCATCACGGCGTGATCGTCCTTGCACCGGTCGAGCATGGCCTGCCAGCGTTCGTCGAGATCCGGGAAGTCCGCCGGGTACGCGGTCATGTAGTTCGTGACCTTCTCGATCGTCTCCGGGTTTTCGAGCTGTTTTTGCGCTGCGAGAAAGTCGTTGCGGTGGGTCACCAGGACCTGGCGCATCGCGGCCGCCGCGTTCGGGCAATCCGGTGCACGTTCACCGGCGGCGAGCATGTCGGACTCCGCCTTCCAATCGCGTTTCGCGATCTGGATCTCGGGGTCATCGGCGGGAGATTTGTCGTGGTGGCAGCCGAACAGCAGCATCACCAGGAGCCAGCGCATGTTCGGATATTACTCGCGCCAGAGCCCGATGACACGCATCGCGCCGGCGGGGCTGCGTGCCGCGTGGATATAGACCGAGCCGGCGTACTCCGGGCGGTCGATCGTGACGCGAAAGATCGTGTAGTTGCCGAGCCAGGGTGCGAACGGCACCACGGCGCAGGTGTGGCTGCTCGTCGCACGGATTGCCGTCGCCGCGAGTGGCCGGCCATCGAAGTCGAACGGCTCGATGATGTACTTCGTGGTCGAGACGAGTTGGCGTTCGATCGCGAGATCGTCGAAGCACAACAGGTCTTGTTCGTACGCCGGCTTCACGATCGGCGGCACCTGCGCGAACCAATGCGCGAGCACCATGCGCTGGCGTTTCTCGAGCGTGTCGACGAGGTAGGTGACCGAGCGCGGATCCGTCAGCTTGCCGGCGTCGACCGCGGCGCGGAGTTGATCACGCGTGAAGCTGCCGACGAGCTCGGCGCCCCAGAATTGATCGAAGCGATCGGCGATCCGGAACGACAGGAAGCCCGGCGTATCGGGATACCAGTGCGCGGGATCGAAGCTCGTGGCATCGAACAACGGTGACACGCCGACGAGATCCGCCGGCCCGCTGCGATGCTCCCACCACCGATCGTCGAGGCCGAGCAGGATCGTGTGGTGGAGGATGTCGGGGATGTCGACGCGATAGGCGTGGCCGCGCCACCAGTCGTGATCGATGATGCCCATCGCGCCCATGCTCTTGCCGAAATCGACGGCGTAGTGGCGCAGGTAGTGATGGCCGTGATCTTCGACCCACGCGTCGACGAATTGGCCCTCGGTGACGTCGACCGCGTCGAGCCAGGCATCGACCGTGGCCATCCCGCGCAGATCGCGGCGGTGCTCGTGCGGGATGGTGTCGTTCGGATCGTCGTCGCGCGTGCCGGTCGAGGGAAAGCCGCCGACGGTGGTGCCGTCGATCCACCGCGAGGCCAACACGCGCAGCCTGCCGTCCTTCTCGGCGCGCACGCCCTTCATCACGTCGTCGACGTCCTTCTCGGTCAGGTGGCCGAGCGTCTTGCCGTCGAGGTTCTTCTTCTTGGCATCCTTGCCGATCACGAGATCGGTGCGCTTCACGTAGAGGATCTGATCTTCGGCGACGTTCCAGCCGGCGGCCCACATCAAGCGGTTGCAGATCACGTGCGTCGCGGTCTCGAGCTCCGGCGGATCTCCGAGCGCGTCGAACTTGAGCAGGTACTTCACGCCGGAGTTGTCTTTGACGATGAAGCCGCGCGTCGAGCCGCCGGTCTTGCTCGATTCGATCGTCCACGGCAGGTTCGCACCCGGATCGTGGGTGACGGGGCCAGTGCCGACTTGCTCGGCGGTCAGGCGCGTCTGCGCGTTGCGGTTTTGAAACCACGTCGAGTCCGGAACTTCGTCGAGCGCGTTCACGCCCATCGCGTGGCGCGGGCGTTCGAGGGCAAGCGCGTGATCGACGGGCGAGTGTAGCGACTGATCGAAGAAGTACAGGTTCGGGAGGAAGTCGCGGGTCTCGGGCGTGGTCGGCACGTCGTGGCGATCGTCCATCGTCACGACGATCGGCGTGTTCGCATAGCGTGCCGCCGGTAGCCCCGAGCTACAGGCCGCGAGCGCGATCAGTGCATATCTCACCGCCATGTTTGCAATCCGTTGATCGGCTGGTTGAACGCGAGGTTGAGCAGCATGCCACCGTCGATCGACGACGCGACCGAGACCGTGAACAGGAACGATGACTCGCCGTGGATATCGAGACCGACGCCGTAACCGACGCGTAGGCCCGATAGCGTGACGGCGTCCCACGCTTCGTAGACGCGACCGACGTCGGTGAAGATGTACGCGTCGGCGAAGTGCGAGACGTCCCATTCGTATTGGATCGAGCCGAGTGCGGCGACGCGATCGCGAAATCGGTTGTAGTCGTAGCCGCGCAGGAAGTCGCCGCCGCCGAGCATCGCGAGCTCGGTGAAGGGCACGTCGTCGCGGCTGCCGGTGACACCGGTCGCGCGGGCGCGGAGGATCAACACGCGTGGCCCGGGTGCGAGGCGAATGAATTGCTGGACCTCGCCGCCGTAGCGCCAGAAGTCGCGGCCGCCGTCGAGGCGATCGATCCGGCCGCCGAACACGCTGACGAGCTGGCCTTGCGTGTAGTTATGGATCGGTTCCCACACGCTCGATCGTCGACGTGAATCCCACCGCAGCTCGAGCTCGCCGTACGCGTGTTGCACGCCGGAGTCGAAGCCGCTCAGCTTCGTTGTGTCGTAGACCTGGCTGATTCGATACGTGCCCTGCGTGCTGTCTTCGAAGTGCAAGTCGGTCAACGCGCCGGTGACGTTGATCGAGAGCTCCTTGATCGGCTTGATGTTCGCGGTGAGTGCGACGCGCTCTTCGCGATAGCGGTACTTCGTGTCGACGCTGGTGTCGTTCGTGTTCGGATCGACCGGCATCGCGGGTGCAGTGGTCATGCGCTCGCCGTTGCCGATGCCGTCGAATGGATCGGCGGGGCGGCGGTCGTAGTTCGCGCTCGCGGAGAGTCGGAACTTCTTGCCGAACCGATCGCCGGTGTGGACGCTGAACAGGTAGCCCTCGCGATGCGAATCGCCGACGGCGGCGCCGGTCGTGGCTTGGAACGAGACGAATTCGTGATCGCCGAGCACGTCGTTCGCGACGAAGCGGCCGCCGACGGAGAGACCGAACCCGGAGACGAACACCGCGGTCGGGACGAGGCCGATCGTGCGGTTCGCGTTGTAGAAGACGCGATAGTAGAGATCGGTGATGTGGTAGCGGTCCGACGCGTAGAACGCGCCGTGGATCGGCAGCCACAAGATGTCGATCGCGAGGCGCGGGACGTAGAGCACGGTGCGAGCGAGGGCGCGTCCGGCGGAGTCGGTGTCGTCGATTGGATCGACGCGACCATCCATGCGAACGGGCGGCGCTTCGGGATCCGCGCTGGCGATCTGTGCCGCGAGGAGGGTCAGGGCGATCGCCCAACGCGCGCGGAACATCGAAAGAGGCAAACAGCAACACCCGTGCCCGTGCCCTCCCTTTCGGGAGCATTATTAGAGCGCCTAATTCTTCTAATGCCGTGCGCAGACGCTCGGTTTCGGTTTCAGATGCGCGCTTTTAGCAGCCAGCGCGGCCAAGTTTTGGCCCACGTGCAGTGCCAAAGATTAGAGCGCTAAGCAGCCAGCCGCTGGTCGCGGGCAAGCAGCTCGGCCCACGCTCGCATGTACGCGACGACATCCGCGCGGAGGTTTCGCCGCAGGTGACGAACGCCGAGCGTTGCGAGGATCTTCGGATCGTCGAGCTTCTCGAGGTGGCCGATGTCGCGCGTCGACATGCCGAGATCGAGCAACGTGGTGATCACGTCGTCGATCGCGTAGCCGCTGGTCGGGCAGTAGTCGTTCGCGAGCTCCTCCCAATCGCCGCGGCGCTCGAGCGCGATGCGATGGATCTGCGGTGGCGCGATGCCGCACACGGTCTCGACGAGATGGCCGCAGTTGCACATCCCGAGATGGCCCCACTGATAGGACGATCCGGCTTCGAGCCGAGCCGCCGTGGTTCGCAGTGCGACGACGAGATCCATCCCCGAAGCTTACGGCAACTCGTTGTGAAGCGAATGCAGTGTTCGCGACCACTGCCACCCGTCGATGTCACCGGCGACCGCAACCCGCGCACGCGTGTGTGCAACGAGCGTGATCGTCGAGAGGATTTGCCGACTTACACGGCGGCGCGGCGCTTGCTCTATCGGCGGGAATCTTGCGCAGCGCATATCTCCTCGTCGTCGCGGTTGGATGTCACGGAGCGTCATCGAGCCCGAACGGGTCGGGAGATGACGATCAACAAGCCGATGGTGGGACGGCAGGGTCGAGCGATGCCGGCGTCGATGGCGCCGCCTGCAACGTCACGCCGGAGCCGGTGAAGCCGCCGAGCACGCCGATCGCGTACGTCGGCAACCAGTACGACTTCGGCGGGACGACCACGTCGCTGTCGGGGATGCAGCCGACGATCGACGATCTCGCCAACAGCATCATCACCGAGACGACGAACGCGGAAGCCGAGATCAAGACGATGCGCGCGACGTTGAAGTACGGGCGGATCGACGCCGATCCGTGCGCGCCGGATCAGCTCACGACGTATCCCGGACCGAACGGGATCACGGCGTCGGATCAGTATCGCGTGAAGGTCGAGCAGGGTGGGGCGCCGCAGGATTCGTTCGTCTACAAGGTGCTCGCCCGCAAGCACGATACGAATCGCGAGACCGATACGTCGTGGACGTCGTTCTCGGCGAAGGGTGCGGTCACCGTGCATGTCACGAAGATCGGTGGTGCGCCCACGGACTGCATTGTGCGGCCTTATTCGGCGGGCATCACGACGACGTTCGCGGCCGGGACCTGCACGTTCACGGTCGCGAAGCCGGGGAACTTCTCCGTCGAGTTCGCGCCCGAGATTCACAATCCGATCGCGCATCCGATGTTGGTGTTCGCCAACCCGCCGGAAGCGGATGTTCCGGATCCGGCGGACCCGAACGTCGTCTACTTCGGGCCCGGCGTTCACGATGTCGGGTTGAACCAACCGATCGAATCGGGCAAGACGATCTACCTCGCGGGTGGCGCGTGGGTGAATGGTGCGTTCGTCGCGAGCGGGCCGGTGCAGAACGTCGTGATCCGCGGGCGCGGCATCATCTCGGGGTTGTTCTACGACACCGGTGCGCAGGAGACGAACGTGCCGCTGCCGGGGCTCGTCGATATCCCGGACATGGCGTCGCAGAACGTGCTCGTCGAGGGCATCACGCTCGTCGATGCGCCGCGCTTCAACATCCGCGCGCTCGCGAAGGACACCACGATCCACGGCGTGAAAGAGATGGCGTGGTGGTTCAACACCGATGGGATCGTCGGTGGCACGGGCTCGATCATCGAGGACAGCTTCGTCAAGGTGAACGACGACTCGCTGAAGCTCCACTGGGGCGACACGATCGCGCGGCGCAACGTGCTGTGGCAGCTCGAGAACGGTGGGACGTTCAATCTCGGTTGGAACATCGAGCAGGACGTCCACGACTTTCACGTCTATGACAACGACGTGATCCACGCGGAGCATTACCAGTACGAAGCGCTCGCCGTGTTCCGCTCGCGGCAGGCCGGCGCGGGCGATCTACATCGCTACTTGTTCGAGGACATTCGCGTCGAGAACGCGCCGTGGCGGTTGTTCTATCTCGTGCTCGAGAACAACCAGTGGTACGACCCGACGCTCGGCTACGGGCAGATCGATCAGGCGATCTTCCGCAACATCCACGATTACGAAGCGCAGCATCAGCGGCCGAACGTGATCCAGGGGATCAACGGTGACCACAAGGTCGCGAACGTGTCGATCCAGAATCTGTTCACGGATGGCGTGTGCGTCGGCAGTGCGGTCGCCGGGGACTTCTCGATCGATGCGACGAGCACGAACGCGATCCGATTGATGCGCAGCGCCGATGGAACCTGCGTGACGCCCTAGCGATTTGGGCGGTCACGGTCCGGGCCGCTCGCGCCTACACGGGACATGAAAGCATTCCGCTACATCGTCCTGGTCATCGCCCTCGGGATCCCGAGCATCGCGCTCGCAAACCATCTGGGCTCCGCAAGCTGTTGCTCGCAGGGCGCGGCGTGCTGTCCGCACTGTCCGCTGTGCGCGCATAAATAGGGACGGTCGCAACTACGTCAACGTGCGATCGCGAACTGCTCGAAACTCTTCGAGCGTGGGGACGGTCGCAACTACGTCAATTTGCGATCGCGAACTGCTCGAAATTCTTCGAGCGCGGGGACGGTCGCAACTACGTCAACGTGCGATCAGTTCGGCGCGCGAACTTCAGCCGGCTTCGCCGACGGCGGCAGCGGCGCGTGGACACCCGTGTCCATGACCTTCGCGGCGGCGCGCGCCGGCATGTCGAGATCGAGCGTCTTCGCGCTGAGCTGGCCGACCTTGCGCATCGCCCAGTCCCACATCCGGCGCGGCAGGAGCGCGCTTGCAATGAACGCGACGTGCTGGCTGCGCGGCGCCACGTAACGAGCGGCCGGCCGACGCGCCTTGACCGCGCGGGTGATCGCCTTCGCGATGACGATCGGGTTCGAGGCGAACTTGTCGGCGAACTTCGACATCTCTTCGTACTTCCGGACCGCGACGGCGTACGGCGTGTTCGCGAACTGCGCGAGGCCCGACACCGCGGTCGCCTCGAAGTTCGTGCGAATGATGCCCGGCTCGATCAGCGCGACGTCGATGCCGAACGGACGGAGCTCGTAGCGCAGCGCATCCGAGAGCGACTCGACCGCGTACTTCGTGGAGTTGTACACGCCGAAGTAGGGCAGCGTGATCCGGCCGCCGACCGACGACACGTTGATGATCCGACCCGCCTTGTTCTGCATCATCTTCGGCAGGAACGCGCGCGTGACGTTCATCAGACCGAACACGTTCGTCTCGTACTGGCGGCGCATCTCGGCTTCGCTGATCTCCGACGTGGGGCCGAGGATGCCGAAGCCGGCGTTGTTGACGAGCACGTCGATGCCGCGACCGTTCGTGAGCTGCTCCGATTCGAGTACCGCCGCCGCGATCGACGTGGCCGACGTGACGTCGAGCGCGATCGTGTCGATCGACAGCTTGTCCACGGCGGCTTCGGCCTTCAGCTTCGCGAGCTCGTCCACCTTGCGACCGGTGGCGATGACGTGCAGGCCGAGGCGCGCGAGGTGAAGCGCGGTGAAACGGCCGATGCCCGCGGTCGCGCCAGTGATGAGAACGGTCTTGGTGGTGGTCGACATGATGTAGCTCCTAGGTCTTTCGAAGGTCTGTGGAATGAACATTCATTCCGGTTGAACTGCTTAAAAAACCGAGGACCTGCCTCGGTATAGAAACGAGTTTCGGGAAACGCTCAGCCGAATCGTGCGTGCAGCGTCATGCGCGAATGGCCTCCCAGACGCACTGCTCGGCGAGCCGCCAGTCGGCATCGCTGGTCTTTTTATCGACCTCGACGCAGCTCCGGATCACGCCGACGAACGCACCCATCACGAGCCCGATCAGGAGATCGGGCGATCCGTTCTTCAGCTCGCCGCGCGACTGCGCCGCGACGATCACCTGCGAGAACAACTCGGTCATGCGCTTCTCGACCGTCTTGCTCTCGGCATCGAGGTAGCGCGCGTGGTGATGCAGCTCGAGGAAGATGAACGACTTCACGTTCTCGACGGCAAATCGCACCATTCGCGACCACAGCGCGTGGAACAATTCCTTGGCCGAGTTACCCGGCGGGAAGTTCGTGATCACGGCTGCGCCGAACCGCTGCTTCTCTTCGCGATAGATCTCGTTGACGAGAGCTTCCTTCGAAGGGAAGTAGCGATAGATCGTGCCGGCACCGACGCCGGCCTTGTCCGCGATCTCCGGCACGGCGGTTCCGTAGAAGCCGCGCTCTACGAACAGGTCGAGGGCGGCGTGCATCACCGCTTCGCGCTTGTTCGTTGCTTTCGTTGCCGTCGCCATCGCAAGGAATGAATATTCATTCCGCGCTGACAATGCAACAGGTTTCTTCGATCAATCTCACAACTAATTGAAATCACGCCGATAAAAACGGAATGATCATTCCGCTCGATCCGCTCAGTGGTACTGGAGTGGTGGGAGCGGCTTCTGGTGGTGAAGGTCTGGTTTGTCCAAATCGTCGCCCAGGATCGTGCGCATCGAATCCCACGTCGACGTCCTCCAAGCCGCGTTGTACTTCGGGATCCGATTGAACTTCTTTTCGTCCTCGCCCTTCGTCCACTTCGTCTTCCAGTAACCGACGCCGTGCCTCGTCAGCAGGTCGAGCGCGGTCGACTCGCGCGTGTTGTAGTAGATCGTCGTCCAGAAGAACCACGCTTCATCGCTCGTCGCGGTCATCCCGAGTTTTGCAAGATCTGCGGCGAATCGTTCGCGCGCACTCGCGAACATGACTGCATTGGCTTCGAGCGCTTGCTCGAGTGTTGCGGGAATCAAGTAGTTCACGAGCTCGCTCGCCTCGTTGTGACCCTGTCCTTGCGCTGTCGGATCCGCGATGCGCGCCTTCAAGTCAGGAGTCATCCACGAATCGAGCTCCGCCTTGCGATCGATGAACGTGTCGATTCCGAGGAACCCGAAGCCATCGATGTTCGTGTCGGGCTCCAGCGTTCCGTTCGTGTACTCGGTTAGCAGCAAGACCGCACCCTCGCTGAAAAAGTTCGTCGCGAGCTCTGCCGCCGTGAATCGAAACGGTACGTGCTTCGCCTCGCACACCGCGTTCAATCGCGCGACCACCTTCGGCAACGCCGCACGGATCCGTTGTTCGCGCTCCGCCAACACCTTGTCGTGCTTGTCGACATGCCGTTTCCCGTCGAGCTGCGGTTCGTACTTCCGCGGACGCAAGCCGTACTTACTCTCCATCTTCGCGCGCGTTGCCGTCGACGATGACGCGAACTGCACGACCGTTGCACTCGCGCCATCCGGCACGAACTGATCGAGCAGCGCCTCCGCACTCTCGCCTTGGACGACCAGATCCGCGACGGCATCGGCGTGCTCCTCGTGCCGCGCATCCGCACTCGCCACGCCCGCGCGTTGCTGCACGACATGCGCCGCCTCGTGCGCCGCCGTATGCAGATCCGGCTCGCCATCGAACACCACCGTGTTGCCACTCGCATACGCGCGCCCACCGGTGACCGATCCGCGATGCGACTCGATCGCGCCGACATCGTGCCGCCCGAAGCTGCGCTGGATCGGCCCGAGATGCGGCAGCGGCTCCGGTACCCCGATCAGGATCGTCGCTTGCGATTCCAACGCGTCGACGCGCGCTTGCCACTCCGCACGCTTGTCCGCCGGCGCATCCGCGACCGATCGCCGCGCCCACGTCATCGCCGCGCGCAACGATGCCGCCGCGATCGCGACCGCCGTCGGATGCTTGGCCCGCTCGAGCGCCTTCAGATGAAGCTGCGCATCGTTGACCGAATTGTGAAACGACTCCGTCGCGCCTCCGGGCGGCATTCGCTCGGTCAGCGTCGACCTGCCTGGAACCGGTAGATCGGCCGGATCGTGCCCACGCGCGCCGGGTCCCCTACGATCGAAGTTTCGGCTCACCCTAGAGTGACGCCGCGCGCCCGCAAACTTCCCCTAATCGAGCAGCGCCCACAGCGCGAGGTGGTCCGAAATCCCTGACCCGTTCGCCGTCGCGAACTTCCGCGCCGTGAACCCTCGCGTGTAGATCGCGTCGAGCTTCATCGCGAGATAGCGGCTCGTCGCGCCCGATTCCGCCACCGGCGTCTCGAACCCGTGCGCACGCGCGAGCTCCTCCATCCGATCGTCCTGCGTGCCGGTCGGGATCGGGATCAGGTGCGCGATCCACGTAAACGGCGATGTGTTGAGATCGCCCGCGATGATCACCGGCGTCGTCTGCTTCGCCGCGCGCTCGAGCACCGGCAACATCTGCACGCGACGCTGCGCGACCGTCAGCCGATTCTCGAGATGCACCGCGTACACCGTGATCGGCTGACCATCGCGATCGATCGTCGCCTCGAGCGCGATCCGCCGCCCGCCATTCAGATGCACGTTGTAGCCCGGTAGCTCGATCACCGTCGACGACGTGATCGGCGCGCGCGACAGGATCGCGACGCCATCATCGCCATCGCCGTTCGCATGCCCCGGCGCATAGATCTGATACATGCCGAACGCTCGCCCGACGACACACGCCGCGGAACATCCGAGGTGCGCGCGATGGACCTCTTCCAACACGATCACGTCCGCGTCCGCGAGCTTCGGATCATCGCGCAACGCCCCGAGTACCTCGGCACCCGGCTTCATCTCGACATTGAACTCGACGACCTTCATCGGCCGCGCGAGCGCCCGACCGTGATCGGGGAACACCGCCTCGACGTGAAGATCGGCGGGGATTCCGTGATTGCTACATGCGACGAGTAGGACGAGCAGCCAGCGCATCACGATTGGACGCGCGAGCCGGCAATCTCGGACCGGCAACGAGTGGCTAGAACGTGCCGGAGAAGCTCATTCCGGCGGACGTCGACCTGGTCTGGTCGTCGTGATTGACGACCGGAACGACTTGGACCGGCGACCCGTGCAACGAGCCGATCAAGATGCCGAGCGACGAGCCGACGACCGCACCACCGACGACGTCGGTGACGAAGTGATAGCCCGCGGCGACGCGCGAGACGCCGATCATCGAGGCGAGCACGAGCCCGCCCGCGAGTACGACCTTCGGATACCGCGCGTTCGGGTGTAACCGCTTCTCGGTGATGTACAGCGACGTCACGATCGCGAACGCCTCCGACGTGTGGCTCGACAAGAACGACAACCCGGCATCCGCGCTGTTGCGAACCGACAGCGGCGCGGTCTCGCTATACAAGAACGGCCGCGGTCGGCCGGCCGCGATCGTCAGCACCGATGCGGTCGCCGTCGCGCTCAACGTCGCTTCGCCGATCACGACGCCATCGTTCAGCATGTTCAAGAAGCCTTCATCGGGAATCAAGAGCGCGATCGTCGCCGCGCCCAAGCCGTAGAGCTCGAAGTCCGATGCCGTCGACCAGGCCGCGCTGTACCGACCCGCGACCCACCGATCGATCGGATTGAGGTTCGCCTTGTCCTCTGCCGAACACAGCGGCGCGCAGTATGCCGGCCGGGTTTGGGTCAACCGAGCGAGCGCGAACACGAGGCCGGTCGCGAGGATCGGCACGTCGATTTCAGCGTAGAGCTGGAACGCCGGCTGCGTCGGATTGTTCGGGCTGGGAATGATCGGCGTCAACTTCGCTTGATTCGCGACATCCTTGGCCTTCTCGACCTTCTCGGGAGGCGCGTCGGGCGCTGGAGGCGCGATCCCGGAACCCGATCCGGCAGCGGCCGCGTCCGGGGCGGGCACACTCGCGGACCCTGCACCCGGATCATTAGAAGACGATGAGGGGTCCGCATTCACGATCGCGGGCACCAGCGCGCACAAGATAGCTACGAATCGTCGCATCGGCGGCTACTCGTGCAAGTTCGGTGACCAGTTCATCTCGTGAATCGCACGTCGCACTAGCGCCCAAACCGATGCGCGTTCGTCACAGCGTGGCAACACCGCTCTCCATCGGCTCTCATCATGGCTTCACGGCGGACATGGTCTAAAGGGATGGTGCTCGCGTTCCGGCTCCTCACATTAGAAGCCCTGCGCGCACTCGCCCGAAATAAAGTCCGGGCGGCGCTCGCGATCCTCGGCATCGCGATCGGCGTGACGACCGTGATCAGCGTGTTCGCGATCGGCAACGCCGGCACGCAGCAGGCGCTCCATGCACTCGATGCGTTGGGCGAGAACCTCGTGTGGATCGAAGCGGGCTCGCGCAACGCGAACGGCGTTCGCACCGGCAGTCACGGCATGCAGACGCTCGTCGCCGCCGATGCCGATGCGATCCGCGCGGAGATCCCGACGATCGCCCGATGCTCCGAGAACATCGACGGCCGCGTCCAGGTGATCAGCGAGACCGCGAACTGGCTCACCCAATTTCGCGGTGTCTCGCCGGACTACCCGGCGGTGCGCCGGTGGGAGCTCGCGCGCGGCGAGTTCTTCACCGACGACGACGTCAACCACGCGCGCCCGGTCCTCGTGATCGGCGCGACCGTTGCCTCGAAGCTGTTCGCCGATGAGGATCCGCTCGGTAACCACATCCGGATCAACAACTCGCAGTTCACGGTGATCGGCCTCCTCGCCGCGAAAGGCCAATCCGTCACCGGCCAAGATCAGGACGACACGATCATGATGCCGTGGACGACCTCGCGCACGCGGATCGTCGGCAAGTACCAGACCTGGCTCGACGACATCGTGTGCTCCGCCGTCGACGACACCGCGATCAAACCGGCGGGCCTACAAGTCGCCGAGCTCCTTCGCGATCGCCACCACACCGCGAGCGGCGAAGACGACTTCAACATCCGCCATCCCGAGGATCTCGCGAACGCCAAGATCAAGTCGGCGCGCACGCTCGAGCGCCTCCTCGTGATCATCGCCTCGCTCGCGATGATGGTCGGCGGTGTCGGCATCATGAATGTGATGCTCGCGTCGGTCGCCCAGCGCACGACCGAGATCGGGATTCGTCTCGCGATCGGTGCGCGCCCGTCGGCGATCCGGATCCAGTTCCTCGGCGAAGCGATCATGCTCACCGCGTTCGGCGGCGGTGCTGGCGTCGCCGTGGGGGCAGCATCGGCTCCGGCGATCGCGCGTTCGCTCGGCTGGACCGTCGTGTCGTCGCCGCACGCGTGGGCGATCTCGTTCTTCGCCGCCGTTTCGATCGGCCTGTTCTTCGGGCTCTATCCCGCGGTGCGGGCGTCGAACCTCGATCCGATCGAAGCGCTGCGCACCGAGAAATAGCTACTTCACCGGTCGGCCGAGCACGATCGACGGGAGCATGTCGCCCTGTTTCTTGAACGCGATCACGACGAGCCCGTTCTCCTGCACGACATACATACCCGGCTTCACCGCGATACCGATCGTCTCGACATCCGCCGGCGGCGGCGCCGAGCCGTTCTTCTTCGCCGCGAACACCACGTGCGTCGTCGCGTCGAGCTTCGTCGCGCTCTTCACCACGCCGGCCGCATCGTCCGGGAGATCGACATCGGTCGGTCGCTTCGGAAACTTGAACGAGCCCACGGCCGGCTGCGGGTTGGCACGCCGCATCGCCGTCATCATCGCGCCGTGCATGCCGTTCATGTCGTCGGAGTAGGTCGTCGCGATCGCACGAGACAGCGGCGAGTTTTCGCCATGCAGTTGCACGCACTCGGCGTAGTTACTCGACGTCAGATAGCCTTCCGGCGTGCTCTGGACGAGCCGGATCAGCGGCCCGATCGGCGAGCGCGGCGTGGCTTCATACGCCTTTTGATAGTCCGCGATCGGAATCGACGCGAGGTACGCGTTCAGCTCCTTCGTCAGCGCCGCCTCGCACTCGATCGGCTTCTTGCTGTCCATCGCCGTCGCGAGCTTGTACTGCTGCAGCTGCAGTCGTGTGATGTTCGGATCCTTCCCGGACCAGCGCGTCAGCTCGGTCTTCGCCGCCTCGACGAGCTGGCGATACGCGGAATCTTGTTTCACGTGCGCCTTGAACGCGACGCGGCGCTCGAGGAAACGTCGTAGCGTTCGTTCGGCGATAAGCCGGACCGTCATCCGCGACGCCGGACCATCATTTCCACGCAGCTCGTCGTCGAGCTTTGCGAGATCGAGCTGCTCGGCGTCCGCCGCGCACATCAAGAACTGCACCGGATCCTGCGTCTCTGGTTCGAGACAGCGCGCGACAAACCCGACGCGCTCGGCCTGCGTGGCCCACTGCGCGACATCGTCCATCATGCTGTACGCGTGCTCGAAGTCGAGGTTCCACAGCGCGAGGTACTGATACACCGGCGAGAGCTCCGCGACGGCAAAGCCCTTGTTCGGCAGATCGATGCGCAGCTTGCGGCGGTCTCCAACATCGCGCTGATCCGCGAACGGTAGTGCATCCGCCCAATCCGATTCGCGCATCTGCAGGCGCTTGGTCCAGCGTTGCCGCGCCGCCTCGAGCTCGCGCCGATATTTCACGGCCACGCGATCGTTCGAGCACGATGCGAGCACCACGTTCGCGAACGCGTCGACATCCGCCAGGTCGTCGCGCTCGGAGTTGTACTTGAACGCGCCGTTCGCCTCGATCGTGAACGTCGCATCTCGGGTAACGCCACCACACCACGCCGCCGGATTCGCATGTGCGACACCGGCCATCGCGGCCAGCACGAGAAAGCTCTTCATGCCGCCCGGTATCGGCAGCTACGCCTTCCGGTTGCGCGGCTTTCGCTTCTTCGCGATCGGCTTCGACGTCCCGCGCTCCTCGGCTTTTCGCCGAGTTGCGGTCATCGTCCACGAACAGATCGGGCAGGCATCGACGTCGTGGCCACGCGCCGGACATTCCTTGCGCCCGAAATAGATGATCTGGAGGTGCAGCGCATTCCACCGATCCTCGGGGAACAGCGCCTTCAAATCGCGCTCGACCTCTTCGACCGTGCGTGCTCGCGAGAGTCCCCACCGCCCGGCGAGCCGATGGATGTGGGTGTCGACCGGAAATGCGGGTAGCCCGAACGCTTGCGACATCACCACGCCGGCCGTCTTGTGACCCACGCCCGCGAGGTCTTCCAACTTCTCGAACGACGGCGGCACCTCGCCCCCGTGCTTCTTCACGAGGTCCTTGCTCATCGCGACGATGTTCTTCGCCTTCGATTTCGCGAGCCCGCACGTCTTCACGAACTTCAGCACCTCGCGCGGCTTCAGCTTCGCCATCGCTTCGGCATCCGGCGCCGCCGCGAACAACGCGGGCGTCACCATGTTCACGCGCGCGTCCGTGCATTGCGCCGACAGGATCGTCGCGACCAACAATTGATACGGCGTCTCGTGCGCGAGCGGCGAGCCGGGCAGGGGATGACGCTCGTCGAGGATCGCGTGGATCTTCGCGGCGCGGTCGGCGAGTGCAGCTTTGCTCGTCACAACGGCAGGGCGGCTTGCGGTGGCGGTGCGCTCGGCCGCGGCGGCGCGTGGTAGGTGAGATCGTCGTCGACGCGTGCGCCCGGCGGCAACGTCGCGCGGATCACGAGCTCGCCGGCTTCGAGCGATGCGATCGGTTGGCCATCCAAGAACAACACCGCGTTGCCGAGGATCGACGGCACCTTCGCACCGGTCGTGAGGATCCCGACGAGGTTCAGCGGATCCGTGGCCGCGACGCGACAGACTTCCGGATACGGCCCGGGCGTGCGCACGCCGCGCAATTCGTCGAGCGCTTCGGGCAACGCGAACTGCTCGCCGACGAAGCCCGTGACGAACCGGCCACCGCGAATCTCGCCACGCGCTTCGAGCCGGCGCAGCGCGACCAACAGATCACGCCACGGCGGCAGCCCGGATTCGCGCGAGAGCAGATCTCGAAACACCACGCCGTACCGCGCGAGCAACTGCCGCGCACATGCTTCGGCATCGATCGCATCCGCCGCGACCGTCGGCAACAACGACCATCGCCCGGCCGCCGTGGGCAACGATTGCAACGCATGCGCGGGCCGACCGCGATCACGCGTACGCGCGCGCCGAATCGCCTCTTGCCACTTCCTCACCGGCGGCGAACCGGACACACCGCGATCGAACGGACTCCGGACTTCACCGCGCTTGCGATCGACGAGCACGCGCAGACTCGCGAAGCCATCCGCCGTGGCCAAGCCCGCACCGACGAGCTCCCACAGCGCGTCTTCGATTTGATCCGGCCCGGCATCGACTGCGGTCACCATGTCGCCGAGGAACGACGCACCGCGCGCGATCAGGTGATCGCGAATCTTTGCCGCGAGCGCCGTGAGCGATGCCTCTTCGATCATCGCGGATGCGCGTAGCCACTCGACATCGCGACGCAGCATCAACGACAGCGGCGCCGATCGCGATGGCGCATTGCGCGGAGTCTTCGCCGCCGGTGCCAGCGTGTTGCCGACGAGCGCCGTGATCCCGTGCGGCACGAGGCCGTACTTGCCGACGATCGCCGCCGTTGCCGCGACCGCTTGCTCCAACAACGACGCACCCGCCGCACGCGCGGCTTCGATCGTGGCTTCCATCGCGGCCGTGGCAGCTTCGAGTTGCGGCGCATTACCGGCCATCGCGGCTGCGACTTTCGGATCGATCCGGCGCTGACCTTCGTAGTGCGCACGCGCTTCACCGCGCGGACCCCAGTTGCGTTGCGCCGGCGCCGGATCGTAGTTCGTGTTTGCGGGCATCGCGCGGCGCCCGGCCTTGTCACCGGCGGCGATCGCCTCGCGCAACTGCGGCGGGAATTGCTCGAGCGGCGGCGTGCGATGTGCGACCTGATCGATCGCGGCCACGATCTCGGCCTGTTCCTCGACGGAAATCTGCTCCGCGGGCGCTTCCGTTTTGCGCGGCGACAACCGGCACCACACGATCTGTCCCGCGAGGCACAGCTGATCGAGCCACTGCGGATCGTAGCCGTGCAACCGCGACGGCAGCACCTCGCGCTCCCACGCGCCGGCCGCCGTCTCGAAGCCTTGCAACTGTTCCAGGATCCGCGCGAGCCCGTCGGCGCCGATCAATTGCGAGCCCCGCGAGACGCGCTGCCACCGCAACAGGAACCGCATCAGCGCCGATGCCGCGACGGGCTCGATCTCCTTGCGCAGTTTCGCCAGGGTCAGGCGATGGATCCGCGCGAGCACGCGCCGGTTACACCACTCCACTTGATCGAGATGTTCATCCGCGGCGGCGAGCGCGGCTTTCACGGTGCGCTGACTCACCGGATCCGGTTCGCGGAACGAGCCGCGCAAGATCGCGCCATCGCCCTCGAGCATGAGCAACGCGCCGAGCACGTCCGCGATCGGGATCCCCAGCTCGTCGGCCAATTCGCGCGTCGTCACCGGTCCGCGATGATCGAGGTGCGCGTTCACGATCTTGCCGATCGCGACGTCCTTCTCGATCACTTTGCTCCACGCCGGCGTGGGCACCGCCGGATCGCACACGCCATCGATCACCGTGCGAATCGCGGCCAACCGCTCCGTCGCGATCCACGCGGCGTGCGTTCCATACGTCATCCGCGTGGCGCGGCCGTGCGCGCGCAACGCATCGAACCAGCTCGCGGCTTCCGGCGCCAACGTGAGGCCGCGCGGCTCCGGCACCAACCACAGTGCGAGCAACGCGTCGTGAAGCTCGTCGACATCGCGCACCGTCGGCGCGACTTCTTCGGCGGCAAGCGCGATCGCCGTGGGATCGAGCGCCGTCGAGATATCTCCCGGCTCGACCGGCAGCCCGCGCCGCAGTTGCACCGCGCGCGTGCGGCGTTCTTCGAGTGGCGCGTCGTCGAGGAACGCGTACGGGTTCGCGTTCAACAGCTCGTGCGACAGCGGTGACGGCTCGACGGTGTCTCGCGCGATCACCTGGATCTCGCCACGCTCGAGTTGCTCGAGCACGCCGCGCAGGCCATCGCAATCCATCGCCTCGACGAGGCAATCCCGGATCGTCTCGAACACGAGCGGATGATCCGGAACCTCGCGTGGCCCGACGATGTTCTCCGCACACGCCTGCGCCTGCGGGAACACGACCGACAGCGTGTCCGCGGCGCGCATCTTGATCAGGTGCGGCGGAATCTTCTTGCCGTTGCGACGGCGCAGCACGGTCAGCGCGCGTGTGACGTTCCAGCGCCACCGGATCTCGAACATCGGCCGATCGAGCAGTGCCTGGATCAACACGTCTTGGGTCTGCGTCGACGGGACGTACGCGAATACCGAATCGAGCGGGAAGCTATGCGGTTGCCCGAGCGAGATCACGATGCCGTCGTCCGTGGCCGCGGCTTGCAGCTCGAAGTCGAACGACACGCAGAACTTCTTGCGTAGCGCGAGGCCCCACGCGCGATTGATCCGCCCGCCGAGTGGCGAGTGCAGCACGAGCTGCATGCCGCCGCCTTCGTCGAAGAAGCGCTCGGCGACGATCAGATCGCGCCGCGGCAACGCACCGAGCGCCGCACGCCCGGCCGCCAGGTACGCGACCATCTGCTGCGCCGCGCGCAACGGCATGCAGGTCTCGCCGGCGATCCACGTGGCGAGCGCGTCGTCGGAATCGCCCGACGCGAGCCGCTGATCGATCTCGCGCCGGAGGTCGCTCACTTCATCCGAGAGCTCTTTCGTGCGCGCCGGCGCTTCGCCAAACCAGAACGGAATCGTAGGCGGTTGGCCGCGCGCATCTTCGACGACGACGCGCGCCATCTCGATCTTGCGAATCCGCCACGACGTGTTGCCGAGCTGGAAGATATCGCCTGCCGACGAATCGATCGCGAAGTCCTCGTCGACGGAGCCGACCGGCGTTTCATCCGGCCACTGCACGACGGTGTAGTTGTTGTTGTCCGGAATCGCGCCGCCCGAGGTGATCGCCGCGAGCCGAGCACCGCGCCGCGCGCGCACCATGCCGTTCACTTGATCGCGATGGAGATACGCGCCGCCGCGACCGCGTCGATCCGAGACGCCCTCGGCGAGCATCTGCATCAGTTGCTCGAGTTGCTCGGGCTTCAGGTTCGCGTACGTGGCCGCGCCGCGGATCATCTCGACGAGCTCGTCTTCACGCAGCTCTTCCGCCGCGCTGGCCGCGACGATCTGTTGCGCCAGGATATCGAGCGGCGCCTCGCGCAGCAGGATCTCGTCGAGGTTGCCGCGCCGGACGCCGCGCACGAGCGCCGCGCATTCGACGAGCTGATCGCGCGTCAACGCGAACATCCGGCCCTTCGGCGTGGCGCCCAACGAGTGGCCCGAGCGACCGACGCGTTGGAGGAGCGTGGCGATCGATCGCGGCGAGCCCAGCTGGATCACGAGATCGACAGCGCCGACATCGATACCGAGCTCGAGCGATGCCGTGGCGACCGCTGCTTTGACCTGCCCGAGCTTCAGCTTTTGCTCGGCGGCGAGCCGGAGCGCACGTGACATCGAGCCGTGATGCGCGACGACGTGCTCTTCGCCCAACCGCTGCTCGAGCGCGGCGGCCACGCGCTCGACGAGGCGCCGCGTGTTGACGAACACGATCGTGGAGCGATGCTGTGCGACCAGCTCCGCGATCCGGTCGTAGACCCGTCCGAGCTGTTCGTTGCTCGCGACCGCGGCCAATTCGTCGTCGGTAATCTCGATCGCGAGGTCGAGCTCGCGCTTGTGTCCGGCATCCACGATCGTGGGGAGCGGCCGGCGCGTGCCCACCAGCAAGCGTGCGATGCGTTCGATCGGCCGCTGCGTCGCCGACAGACCCACGCGGATCGGTTCGCGCCCGCTGGTGTGGCGGACGAGCCGATCCAAGCGCTCCAACGTCAGCGCGAGGTGCGCGCCGCGCTTGTCACCCGCGATCGCGTGAATTTCGTCGACGATCACCGTCTTCAACTGACCGAGCGCTTCACGCCCCTTCACCGTCGTGAGCAGGATGAACAGCGACTCCGGCGTGGTGACCAGGATGTGCGGCGGATGCTTGGCCATCTTCGCGCGCTCGCTAACGGGCGTGTCACCCGTGCGCGTGGCGATGCGAATGTCCGGAAACCGGACGCCGTCTTTCATCGCGCGCTCTGCCAGCTCCGCGAGCGGCGCTTCCAAGTTGCGATGGACGTCGTTCGATAGCGCCTTCAACGGCGAGATGTAGAGGATCTCGGTGCGCGATTCGAGCGGGCGCTCGAGGCCACGCCGGACCAACACGTCGAGGCACGTGAGGAATGCGGCGAGCGTTTTACCGGAGCCCGTCGGCGCCGCGATCAATACGTCTTCGCCAGCGGCGATTTTCGGCCAGCCGATCCGCTGCGGCTCGGTCGGAGCGCCAAAGCGGTCACGAAACCAACCGCGGATCAACGGATGGAACGTGTCGAGGGCGTCACCGTCGACGGGCATCGGACCGGCGAATTTAGCGCAACGCGATCAGTGAATCACTGGGAGAAACACCTACCCGATCTACGGGCAGTTGCCGGGATCTGCACTCACCGCCTTGCCGCTATCGCTGGCGATTTCGGCTTCGAGCTGCGGGCGCGAGAACAAGTGGATGTCGTCGATGCCGCCGATCATCCCGGCGCCGGCGATCGCGCCCTCGTTGGTCGCGGTCTGCGCGGGCACGACCACCTTGCATGCGACGCGCTTGGCATCGACGTACAGCCGCAGCTGACCGGCGGTCTTCACGCACGCGAGGTGATGCCAATCGGTCATCGGCAACGCGTCTTTGGCATCGAGATACTGGCCGTTGCCGGCGTAGCAGAACGGCGTGCCGTCGTAGTTGACGCCGGCGCCGAGCAGGTTTGGATTCTTCACAGCCCAGCTGAACGAGTTCGTGCCCATCGGCCACAGCCACATCGTCAGCGTCCAATCGTCGGTGAGATCGAGATCGGGGCCTCCGTTCGTGACCTGAACCGGCTTGTCGGTGGCGTAGTTGTCGGACGCGAACTCCGCACCCTGCTGCGTGTCGTGCGCCTTCACGGTCACGTTCGTGGAGCGTGCGTCGTGACCAGCGCCGTCGACGATCGCACCCGTGCCGAGGCTCGGATCTTCGAAGTCGAGACACAAGACCAGGTCGGTCGGGTCACCGACATGGCAATTCGCCGTCGGTTGCTGGCCGACGCTCGCATCGGGGCCGATCGCGCTGCCGTCATCGTCGTCGTCCGCGCCGGCCGGCGGGAGCGTCGCGCCCGGGGAAAAACTGCACGCCGTTACCAGCACGAGCAGGTACCTCAACATCGTCGACGGGAAGAGCATTCGCCATGCCACGGCTATGTTTGCGAAACCGCGTCGGGCGGCCCGCTGGCGTGGGTGTAGGACTGCAACTTCAAGGCAGCAACGCGAGATCCTTCGTGTAGTGGTACGCGATCTGGCCGTCGCTGTAGCGGTAGGCGCGACCCACGCAGCAGGCATCGCGCGCGGCGAGCCAATCACGCCAATTCGTCGACGCGAGGGCGTGATCGAGCCGAGCGGCGCAATCGCCGGTGCAGCGATAGCTAAGGCGAGATGGAGCTGCGCGCGCGGGTTCGTCGAGCGCGATCAACGCGCGCAAGCCGAACCACGGGCCATAGATCGGATGGATCACGAGTTGGTTCGCGCCTAACGCCCCGAGGCCAGCGGCGATCGCGATTCGCGTGAACGGCAAGAACGCGCCGTCGTACGTACGATGCGCGAAGTACACGCGCGCGTCTGGATAGGCGAGCGAGATCACGCGTTCGGTGTACGCGTCGAGCGGATCGGGCGATGCGAGCAACGCCGGATCTGCCCGTCGCGCCGCCGTAAAGATCGGCCACAGCGCGCGTGTATTCGCGACGAGGATTCCGCGCCGACCGGTGATTCGTTCGCAGCCGGGCTCGTTTTCGAGACACGCCAGATCGAGCTCGTGCACGAGGTCGAAACCGGCATCGATCATGCGACGAGAATCGCATGACACGAGCAACATGCGCGCGACCGGCGATGCCATGGTCGTTGGCATGCGTTCGGCGAGCTCGCCGACAGCTTGGCCGGGGCGTGATCGAGCTTCAGCCCCGCGCGGGGCGCGTTCGAATTGTTAGTAACGCCGGATCATCGACAGGCCCGCGCCGGGCGCGTTCGAATTGTTCATAACGCCCGATCATCGACAGCCCCGCGCGTTCGAATTGTTAGTAACGGCGAATCGCTGGTGGGCTTCCGCGATTTGGTCGAACGGTTCATAACGGCCGATCGCTGGTGGCCCTTCGCGCGATTTGGTCGAACGGTTCGTAACGGCCGATCGCCGATGGGCCTTCGCGCGATTTGGTCGAATGGTTCGTAACGGCCGATCGCTGGTGGCCTTCGCGCGATCTGGTCGAACGGTCAGTAACGCTCCGTTCGTCGAGAATCGCGTCGCGTGCGATCATAATCGAGTCCGTGTACCCGGGCGCGTGATCCGGCTTCAGCCCCGCGCGGGGCTCGTTCGCACCGTTAGTAACTCCCCTCGCGCGATTTGGTCGAACGTAACGGCCGATCTCGTCGAGGATCGCACCGCCTGCGATCGGCGCCTACGTGCTACGAGAACGCATGGCACGTCTGCACGACGAAGCGATCGCGAACGGAACGCCTACGCGGTGGCTGACCATGCTGCACGGCATCCTCGGAACCGGGAACAACTGGCGCTCGATCGCGAAGAAGCTCGTCGAGCGACGCCCCGATTACGGCGTACGGCTCGTCGATCTTCGCGGCCACGGCCACAGCGAGCACGGCGATGCACCGCAAACGTTGGCCGCGTGCGCCGACGACGTGATCGCGCTCGGTGGCGACGTCATCGCCGGCCACTCGTTCGGCGGCAAGGTCGCGCTCGCCGTGCGCGCGAAGCAGCCGATGCTGCAGACCTGGATGTTCGATAGCTCGCCGGGGCCGCGTCCCGATCGCGCAGACGATCCGGACGAGCAGATCGTGCAGCTGCTCGCGATCATGGAGCGTCTGCCGAAGCAGTGGGACAAGCGCGATGACTTCGTCCAAGCCGTCGTCGCGGCCGGACAGCCAAAGCCGATCGCGCAGTGGCTCGGAATGAACGTTCATCCCGCCGATCACGGCTACGTGTTGCGGTTCGATCTCGAACAGATCCGCGCGCTCATCACGGACTACCTGACGGTCGATCTATGGCCCAGCGCACTCGATCCGGCACACGGTCCGATCGAGCTCGTGATCGCGACCCGGTCGGACGTCGTTCGGGATCCCGGCCCGGTGCCGCAACACATCCAGGTCTCGCGTGTCGAAGCTGGGCATTGGCTTCACGTCGATGCGCCCGATGCCGTGCTGGAGCTTCTTGTCACCCGCTTGCCGGCCTGACTGTCACCGACGTTGGCAGCCGGTCACGACAAATCGCGATGTTACGGCTGATTTTTCTCTAACGGATTCGGCATGAGGCGCGCACTAATAGATGTGGTGCGCGCAGTCGTTCTGGTCGCCTTGCTCGCGAGCACGGCCTCTGCCGACGAGATCGGGTTTCACTGGTCGGCGCCCGCGGCGTGTCCGAACCTGACCGGGATCACGGAGCGGGTCGAGCAACGGCTCGGGCATCCGCTCGATCCGGCGTTCCGGATCGAGATCGCGGTCACCGGCCACTTCGTCGCCCGGGTCCAGATCGGGACCGACACGCGCTCGTTGACCAGCGATCGCTGTGATGCCCTCGCGGATGCGATCGCGATCGTCGTCGCGCGTGCGGCCGAAGAACAAACCCAGCCGAAGCCGCCGGTCGTCGAACAGGTCCGGATCGCGTCGATCGCGGTGCCGGTCGTGATGGAAGCGCCGGTGCTCGTGCATCGCGATCTGACCGTGCCCGAAGCGCCGCATCCGTGGAGCCTCGGCGTGCGGCTGTCCGGCGTGAGCGGCATCGGCATCGTGCCGGAAGTCGGGCTCGGCGCGGAGGTCGCGGTCAGCGCGCGGATCCATTCGACGATGGCCGAAGTCTCGGCGACGAAGTGGCTCGCATCGGGCGCCGACAAATCGAACTCGCATGTCGAAGTCGGGCTCGAGGTGACGGCGGCGCGCATCGGTTGGCGTCCCGAAAATCTGCCGCTCCGCGCGTGGATGAGCGGCGAGTTCGGCTCGATGGATGGCAACGGCACCAATGGCGAGAGCTCCGGTCGATGGTTCGCCGCAGGTGCGGGCTTCGGCGTCGGCTGGCCGGTGCGGCCGTGGTTGCGGCTCGTCGGTTCGACCGAGGCGTTGATCGCGATCGACCGCGTGAAGTTCACGGAAACCACGGGCCAGGTGATCTACGCGCCGTCGCCGATCAGTGCGCGCGCGACGCTCGGGATCGAGGTCGGGTGGGAATGAAGTTTGACGGATCCGGCGTGCTCGCCGCACCAACGTCCGAGATGCCCGCTCTCGCGTTGGTCGTCGATCGCGAATCCGCCGTGCCTAGCTTCGACGAAGTCTACGAACATCAGTTCGCGTTCGTGTGGAGGATCCTGCGCACGTTCGGTGTCGTCGAAGCGTCGCTCGAAGATGCCGCGCAAGACGTGTTCGTCGTCGTCCACCGCAGGCTCGCGGAGTTCGAAGGCCGCGCCACGATCACGACGTGGTTGTTCGCGATCGCTCGGCGCGTTGCGTGCGCCTATCGCCGTAAGGTCCGCGAGATCGATCCGCTCGACGACGATCTGGTCGCCCCGGTCGATACGTTCGCCGCATTGTCACGTGCGCAAGCGGTCGCGACGGTGATGCAGATCCTCGACACCATGGATGACGACAAGCGCACCGTGTTCGCGCTCGTCGAGCTAGAACAGATGTCCGTACCCGAAGTCGCGAAGTTGCTCGATCTCAACCTCAACACCACTTACTCGCGGCTGCGGATCGCGCGCCAGCACTTCGAGGCGCGTGTGCGTGCGCGCGTCGCGGGAGGTGAGCCGTGAAGGCGTCGCTCGGTCCCACGTCGAGGAGCCTCGTCAACGCGGCGAGGGCAGGGCTCGATCCGTCGGCGGAGATCAAGGCGCGCGTGCGGGCGAAGGTCGCGGCGGCGATCGCGGCGCCGGTGCCTGCATCGTCGGCGCCGGTGAAGGCGTCGCTCGTCGGCAAGCTCGCCGTGGTCGGATCGATCGCGGCGATCGTCGGTGGTGGCATCGCGTTCGTGGTGACGCGTCCGGTGCACGTGACGTCACCGAGGATCGAGGTCACCGATCGCGAGCGCGTGATCGTGACGGAGTCGGTGTCGTCGAGCTCGGTCGCGCACGATGATCCGGCGCCCGTCGCGCAACCCGTGATCGTCGTGCACAAAGAGGTCACGCCGACCGCGGCGACGATCACACTCGAGCGCGAAGTCGCGTTGATCGATCAGGCGATGGCGGCGCAAAAAGGGAACGATCCGATGTCCGCACTCGCGACGCTCGTCACATACGAGCGCGAGTCCGCCGGACAGGGCCAGCTCGAAGAAGATGCGGCGGCGCTCGTGATCGATGTGAAGTGCCATGCACATCAGCCGGTCACCGAGCTGCTCGCCGCGTTCGATGCGCGTTATCCGAGCTCCGCCCAACGCGCACGGCTCACGACCGCCTGCCGATAACGGGGCTTTCTTCCGCAAACGCGCGGTCGACGCATCGATCGGCAAATGAAAGCCAGTGGCCGGATCCGGTCCCCGTCGGATACAAACGAGGCGATGTTCCGTCACTCGCTTATCCTCGCGTTCGTCGGCACGACCGGTCTTGCGGCAGCCGAAGGTGTTCCCACGTTCATCCCGCCCGGCACGACCGCGCACTACACGGTGAACGGCCATACCTACGGTCTGCACATGCCGTTGACCCAACCGACGGGCGGCGCGACGCCGGCGGCGACAGTCGACACGCACGTGATCTTCATGAACCGTTGCTCGGGCGGTTGCACGATGCACAACGGCTCGCCGAACAGCCTGACGGACACGACGGATCTCGGTGCCGGAAACGTCTCCGAATTCTCGTGGGGCGACGACGAGTGGCAGAAGGTGATGTCGTGCATGAAGAACACCTTCTCGCACTACAACGTCACGATCACCGACGTCGATCCGGGCAACTCCCCGCACCTCGAGATCATCACCGCCGGAACGTCAGCCGAAGTCGGCGAGCAAAACGGCGTGCTCGGTGTCGCCGACTACGCGTGCTCGGGCGTCGGTCAAGGTTGCTCGACGTTCCACTCGAACGCGATCGTCTATGACTTCGCGAACGAGAGCGCCTACTACGCGCACTCGTCGAATCCCGACTATCAGCTCTACGGCGCGAGCGACATCTGCGCGACCGCAGCGCAAGAGATCGCGCACACGTGGGCTCTCGATCACGTCGTCGATCCGACCGACCCGCTGACCTACGCGTCGAGCGCGGTGATCCGCCAGTTCAAAGATGCTCAGAAGTGCGGCAGCGATTGTCAGAGCGGCCGCTCGCCGCTCGGCCTCGCCTGCACCGGTGCGACGGATCTGACGTCGTCGCACAAGTGCATCCAGGGCGGGAACACGCAGGACGAGGCGACCGAAATCACCGGCCTGTTCGGCGCCGCGACGCCCGACACGACGGCGCCGACCGTCTCGATCACGGCGCCGGCCGCGAACGGCTCGGTGATGCCGGGCTTCGCCGTCACGGCAACCGCCGACGACGATCGCGGTATCGACCATGTCGATCTCACGCTCGATGGCACGTCGCTCGGCCCGCTCAACTTCGCGCCGTTCAAGTGGACCGCGCCGATGACGTTGACGAAGGGTCCGCATCAGCTCGTCGCCACCGCCACGGACTTCTTCGGCAACACCAAGACCGCAAACGTCACCGTCGCGTACGGCAAGACCTGCGCCGCCGATGGTGATTGCGACAGTGGCCAAGTTTGCGACGACGGCGTCTGCGTTGCGGGACCTTCGCAAGCCGGCGGCCTCGGCGCGACCTGCACGGGCAACTCCGATTGCGAGAGCATGGAGTGCGGCTCCGATGGCACGTCGATGTTCTGCGTCACCTCGTGTGACCCGACGAATTCGGGCTGCCCGTCGAACTTCCAGTGCCTCCAAAGCGGCAGCACGGGCGTGTGCTGGCCGGGCGAGTCGGGTGGCGGTGGTGGTTGCAGCACGAGCGGCAACGCGAACGCGCCGCTGTTCCTGCTCGGCTTCGGCGCGCTGTTCCTCGTGCGCCGCCGTCGCAGCTAGAAGTGCTCTTCGGGCGCTGTCTTGGCGCGTATCGATTCGGCGAACTGCTGCATTTCTTCGAGCCAGGCGATTCGTTGCGCGGGCGTGAGCGCTTGAAACCGCGCACTGAGGACGGGCTCAACGTCTTTGGCGAAGAGCTCGGCGAGGACGTCGAATGAAGACCGCATGCGACCAGCCTACGACTCGTCGTCGCTTGGCTCTTCGGGCGGCGGCGTCGGCGCGGCCTTGAGCGCGCGCGGCGGTAGCAGCTCCGGCTCGATCTCGACGGGCGCGGCCATGAAGATCGCAGCATCGAGCTTCTTGAACGCGCGCTTCTTGTAGAACTCGAACGCGCGTTCGTTGTTTTCAGCCACCTCGAGCACGAGGTGATTGAGGCCGTGCACGCGCGCCAGGTGGTGCAGCTGCTCCAGCACGAACGAGCCCACGCCCTTGCCGTGATAGCCGGGATGGACGGCGAGCTCGTCGACGAACAGCGGGCGCATCTCGCGCTTCTCGAAGTAGCGCGGGTTGATCCAATTGTCCGAGCCGGTCACTTCGTACGAGCACTCGGCGTACGCCACGATCTCGTCGCCGGTCTCGAACACCAGCTGTTCGATGCCCTCTTCTTCGAAGATTTCCTCGAACCGATGGCGCGAACGCGGTCGCTGGTATTCGACCGTCTCGGCGTTCACGTCTCGGAAGCTGAGCTTGAGGAACGTCCAGACGTCGCCGATATCGCGGCGGGTCATGTGGCGCACGTTGATCGTGGGCCCGGTCGGCTGCTTGTCCTTTTTGCGCGACGCCTTCGGCGCCTTGGGAGCCGCAGTCTTCTTCTTGGCTCGCGCCACGAAATAAGTGGAGCGCGGTTACAGCGTGGCTCGCAAGCGGCAACGGCCTAAAAACAGGCTGTTTTCGCGTTAGGAGCCAACGCGCTTGACCAGCTCGTTCACGCGCTCGACGAACGCCGCTTTGCCGTGGCGCTCGAACTCGGTCCACGTGGTGAACGAGGTCGGATCGGTGACGCGATCGAGGAACACCTTGCCGTTCAGGTGATCGGTCTCGTGTTGGAACGTGCCGGCGGTGAGCCCGTGCACGACCTTGTCGATCTCGTTGCCGTGGCGATCCCACGCTTGCACGCGAACATGAACGAAGCGCTTCACCGTGCCGCGAATGTTCGGGACGGAGAGACAGCCCTCGTTGTTATCGAACGTCTCGTCACCCTGCGGCGTGAGCACCGGGTTGACGAGGATGGTCAGCGGAATGGGCGGCTTGTACGGATAGCGCGGGTTGTTGCGGACTTCGATCGCGCAGATCGCGATCGGTTCGTAGACTTGGATCGCGGCGAGGCCGGCGCCGTCGGCGTCGTGCATGGTCTCGACGAGGTCGTCGATGAACTGCTGGATTTGCGGAGACGCGAGCTCCTCATGAGTGAGCTTGCGGGCGATCTGCCTCAAAACCGGGTGACCAATCTGCGCAATCTTGCGGATCGCCATGTTGAATTGAATGTACCGCATGACGGCGCGTTGACTCGCGACGTATCGTCCGCGCCTCTATGCGTTCCTCTCGGATCATCAGCTCATTGTTCGTGACCGCAACGACGGCGGCCTCGTTGGTGGTGGCGTGTGGCGGCGACGACGGCGGCAGCAACACCAAGACCGACTCGAAGGTCTTCATGGATGCGCCGGGTTCCGGTTCGGGCTCGGGGTCGAACCAGACCTCGAACGCGCTCGGCTCGGACTGCAATCCGCAGACGGCGAATTCGTGTCCGACGGGATTCCAGTGCGTGCAATTCCAGAACGAATCTACCGGTCACTGCAACGAGATTTGCACCGCCGGCGCGGGCGATATGTGCGCGACGGGCTATACCGGTCCCGGCAAGCCGGAGTGCATCGTGACCGCGACGGCGATGGGTAGCGGCTCGGGCTCGGGCTCGAGCGTGATGGTCTGCGGCATCATTTGCGGTGATGCCACCGGCGGCCAGATCTGTGGTTCGGGCTCGACGTGCAACGGCACGTGCCCGGGCACGATGACGTGCTCCCAGCCGCTCAAGAACGGCAGCGGCACCCAAGTCGGAAGCGCCTGCTTCTAGCTCGCCGAGCGCGCGGCATTCGGCGCTTCACTACCGACCGCTTGCTCGATCGATGTGAAGCCCGCATCGCGGATCAACTGCGCGAGCTCGCGTTGCACGCGGCGCGGCCATAGCGGCCCGCCATAGATAAACCCGGTGTACGCCTGTACGAGCGTGGCACCAGCGGCGATCCGCGCGAATGCATCCGCGCCCGTCTCGATCCCACCGACGGCGATCAGCACGAGCTTCGCGCCCGTGCGCGCGCGGATCCGGCGCAGCACATCTAGAGAGCGTTGTTTGAGCGGCGCGCCCGAGAGCCCACCGGCGCCGATCTTCGTCACTTGCGACTCGCGCGTCGCGAGGCCGGTGCGCGCGATCGTCGTGTTCGTCGCGATGATGCCGTCGAGCCCGAGCTCGAGTGCGAGGTCCGCGATCGCATCGATATCGGTGTCGGCGAGATCCGGCGCGATCTTGACGAGCAGCGGGACGCGCCGCATCGGCGAGCCTAGATCGCAGGCCGCGCGCACCGCCGCGAGCAACGGCCGCAACTTCTCGACGGCCTGCAGGTCGCGTAGGCCCGGCGTGTTCGGCGAGCTCACGTTCACGACCATGTAATCGGCGAGCGGCGCGAGCGTCTTCGCACTGCGCTCGAAGTCCGCGATCGCATCGGGTTCGGCGACCCGCTTGGTCTTTCCGATGTTCACGCCGACGGTGCCGTAGCGTTTGCCCGAGAGCTTTTCGGCCGCAGCATCGGCACCGCGATTGTTGAAGCCGAGGCGGTTGATGAGCGCGCGATCACGCGTCAGCCGGAACATCCGCGGCTTCGGATTGCCGGGCTGTGCTTCGGCGGTGACGGTGCCGATTTCGATGAAGCCGAAGCCGAGGGCCGACAGCGACGCGACGCCGGCCGCATTCTTGTCGAAGCCGGCCGCGAGCCCGAGCGGACCGTCGAAGTCGCGCCCGAACGCGCGGACGCGTAACGCCGGATCGCGTGGCGCGAGCAGACGTGCGAGCACGCTCCGCATGCCGGGCACCGCGGTGATCGCGCGCAACAGTGCGAACGACACGCGATGCGTACCCTCGACGGGAAGCCGCGAGAGCACGAGCCAATAGACGAAGCGGTACATCGAGCGGCCGCAGGCTACCGCATTGTTCGCTTAGAAGTGGCGGCGCGACAGGCGATTGGCGTCGCCGTTCTTCCAGTGAACCTTGCCGTGGAAGCGGAGCGAGGCGGGCGCGGCGGCGGCGCTGCCACCACTACCGGTATCCATCGTGAGGTCCGTCATCATCGTTCCGGACGTGATCTTCGACGTGCAGTCGCCGACGGGCGTCGACGTGAAATCGCTGCCGATCGTGACGTGGTCGAGCCCGATGTTCGACAGCGTGCCGCTGAACGTGTTGCCGCTCACCGCGGTCAACGTCACGGTGCCGCTGCTCGCGAAGTAGTGATCCTTGAACGTGACGTCGCTGCCCGAGAAATCCTCGTCGGTGTAGATGCGGACACACACGGCGCAGGTCTTGTATTGCGCGTCGTCTCCGGTGATCGGGAACGTACCGGTCTTGATGCCGGTCGCGAACACGCCGGTGCCGCCCGCATAGAGCTCGAGATCGAGCTCGTCGGCGTCATCGTTGAGGAGGCCGCCCCAGGTTTCGAACTCGTCGGAGCCGCTGCCGCTGTAGCTCGCGAATTGATCCGACGCGCTGCCGAAGTCCGCGGCGCCGTAGTCCGCGTCTGCCGTGCACGAGCCACTACCCGAACCCGAACCATTCGAGCCCGTGCCGGAATCGTGGGTCGTGACGTTGTTCTTGCCACCATCATCACCACCGCACGCGACGGCAGCGCTGACGAAGAGGAGCGAAGCAAAGACGGACTGCGTTTTCATGGGCACGCACGAGACGACAATTGCCCCGATAGATCAATCCCTGCACACAAACCGCAACACATCAGCACAACGCGACGGCGCAGACTTCTCGACGATTCGACGGGAGATGGCGCAGCTGCACATCGCGGAAGCCCATCTGCACGATCCGCTCGCGCAGGGCGCCCAGCTCGTCGACGAAGCGCCATTCATTGAGCTTCAGCGTCAGTACCGCACCACGAAGATGCTCGCGCAGGCGCGGTACGATACGCGCGATCTCGTGGAGCGCGACCTGCGGCGCGAGATTCACGTCGAGCAGCAGCCAGTCAACGCGCGCCGGCAGCTCCTCCCAGCGCAGCGCTCCGACCTTCGTTCGCAGGTGCCGGACATTCGGCATCGCGAGCACCTGCGGCGCGAGATCCGCCGTATCGACGGCAAACACCGTCAGCCCGCGCCGCGCGAGCGCCATCACCGCACCGCCGGGCGCTGCACCGACCTCGAGGGCGACCTGACCCGCGGCGATCGGAAGTTGGCGCCACGCGATCGCTTCTTCGATCTTCGCGAACGCGCGCGACGGTACGTCGGATGGAACGTCGATCGGAATACGACCGCCCGGCCACGCGAGATGACGGGCATCCGCGCGATGGAGGCCGAGCCACGCCGGCTCGTCGGGCGCGAGCACGACGTCTGCGACGAGCTCGCCATTTTCCGACGGGCCCGTGGGCAGCTGGATCGCGTCCCGCCAGGGCGTGATGTCGACATCGGCATCACGTGCAAACAGGTGTACGCGGTTTGCGCGAGTCAACGCTAATTGATGAGCAGCGTCGGCGGGATCACGGGCCGGTCCGAGTGACTGGCCCCACACCCACGCGAAGCTCGTTGGCGATTCGTCGTCGGGGGAAAGTGTTTTCTCCGACCGAAACGTGATGAAGCCAGGGCGCGAGTAGGCGAAGCGTAACTGCGCGCGATCGCGTAGAACCTCGCGCTTCAGCGCGGTCTCCATGCCCGGCAGACAGGTGGCGAACGCGAAGTCAGTCACGGGTGTGAGAATAGCTCGACGCAGTTCGATGACATTTGGTCAGCATTTTCCCATTTTCTTCCGCAACGGGTTTGCGTATGGTCCCTCGACCTAAGGGGTACCCCAACTAATGCGCAAACTCACGATCGCTCCAGTTCTCGTTGTTCCGTTCCTCGCATGTGGTGGTGATGACGGTAACGGCAGCAAAGTAAAAGTTCCCGACGCGAAGGTCTTCAAAGACGCCGCCGGCGGTGGCAGCGGCAGCTGTGAAGCGGCCGACAGCTACTCGTCGTTCGTCTCGCAGAGCGTGACGGATCACCCGGGCTCGGGTGGCGCAGATGGTCACTACCAGTTGGTGCGTGGCGTCCTCGCGATGAACAGCAACAACACGCAGGACGACTGGTTCGCGGAGCTCGATGCCGGCTCGAACGGCAGCGACTTGTTCCCGACCGGCCTCGTCCCCGGTACGTACTCGTTCGACTCGTCGACCAACGGCAACGTTCTCGAAGCGCTCATCGCGCTCGAGCCGCAGCTCGGTTCGGATGACGTCGACGGCTCGGGCTTCCTGACCGACGAGTACATCGAGAACCACTTCTACCTCGCGTTCGCCGCGACGGTGACGCTCAACACCGAAGGCGGCTCGGGCCAGACGGTCAGCGGTTCGTTCTCGAACCTGCAGATGGTCCACACCCAGATCACGCTCTCGGGCTCGGGCGCCATCACCGGTATCTCGGGTTACGACGACAGCGGCTCGGGCGCTTCGTGCGAAGTCGACATCGCGGCGCTGCCGTTCTCGGCGACGGCGAAGGCCGGCCGCCAGATCAACCCGCAGCCGGACGCGAACACGACGGTCACCACGAAGCTCGCTGCTCACCCGGAGCAGATGACGCTGCGTAACCGCCACTTCGCTGACTTCCGCGCTACGCGCTAGTCATCAGTCGATGTCGTCGAGCTCGCCTTCGGGCTCGCCGACATCGAATGTCCACGCTTTCGTAACTTCCGCGCGGGCCGCAAGGTCCGCGTAGATCGTGGCGATCGCCGGCGTCCGCGCCAGCGAATGCCACGCTTCTGTCGACGCCGCTTCGACGACGACCGACAGGTCCCATTTCTCGGCCGAGCGATCGGCCGGAATGCCGACCTGCGCGTCGACGCCGGCCTCCTCGAATTCGGCGCGCAATCGCACGGCGAGCTGCCGGCGATCGCTGCCGTCGTGGAGCTTCACGAAACAGAACCGTTGCACCATCAGCGGAGCCTTTCGATCCAATGCGCGAGCTCGTCGGGTACCGGGCGTTCGAACCGGACGCGCTCGCCGGTCACCGGATGCGTGAAGCCGAGCAGCGCGGCGTGAAGCGCGAGCCGCGGTGCGCGCGGGAGGAACGTTCGCGAGGTCTCGCCGCCGTGCTGGCGATCGCCGGCGACCGGATGGCCGAGCCCCGCGAGGTGGATCCGGATCTGATGAGTGCGCCCGGTCTCGAGCCGCGCCGTGATCAAGGTGGCGTTCTTCAATTTCTCGACGACGCTCACGTGCGTGACGGCGCGCTTGCCGTCGATCGGTCGATCGATCGTTTGCGCCTGCGCATCGCCGATCGCGACCGCGCGATATTCGCGATCGACATCGTGCGCCTTGAACGCATCGCCGAGCTTCTTGTTCGCGTCCCGCGTGCGCGCGAACACGAGGAGCCCGCTCGTCGGCATGTCGATGCGATGAACGAGGAACGTCTCGCCGAACTTCCGCGTGAGCAGATCGAGGAGATCACCGCGATCGCTCTCCGGCGTCGGCGCCGTCACGAGCCCGGCCGGTTTGTCGACGACGATCACCGCATCGTCGACATGCACGATCTCGAAATTCGGCGCCGGCCGCTCTTCACCCGCGCGCTCGGCGACCGCACCCATCACGATCTCGACGATCTGACCCGCGCGCAACGTCCGGCCCGCGACCTTCACGCGCGTGCGATCGACATACACGCCACCGAGATCGATCACGGTGCGCGCTTTACGCCGCGACAAACCCGCCACGTGTCGCGGCAGGATCTGGTCGAGGCGTAGGCCTGCGTCGTCGGCGGTAACTTCGAACGTCGTCTTGTTCACGACGTCCGGTGTTTACCACCCGCCGTCGTCGTCGTCGTCGCGGCGGCGCTTGTTCGGCGCGCCCTCGCGCTCGCGATCGCGATCTTTCTCGCGCCGACCGCTGCCACCGGGACGGCCGCGATCACCGCCGGGGCCACCGCCCGGGCCACGGTTGAAGCCGCCGCCGGGTGGACGATTGAAGCCACCACCGCCACCGCCGGAAGGACGGTTGAAACCACCGCCACCGCCGCCGGGAGGACGGTTGAAGCCGCCACCACCACCACCGCCATAGCCGCCACCACCGCCACCACCACCACCATAGCCACCACCACCGCCGCCACCGGGGCCGCGGTTGTAGCCGCCACCGCCACCACCGCCGCCCGGTCCACGCGCTTCGCGTTCGCGTGCTTCATTGATGCGAAGCATGCGGCCGTCGAGCTCTTGGCCGTCGAGCTCTTGCAGCGCTTGCGCTGCGGCTTCGGGCGTAGACAGCTCGACGAAGGCAAAACCGCGGGACCGTCCGGTCTCGCGATCCATGATGATCGAGACGGATGTTACCTCTCGGCCATTTGCTCCGAATGCGTCTCTGAGTGTTGCCTCGTTAGTGTTGTAGCTAAGGTTGCCCACGTAGAGCTTCGTTCCCACGGACAGGTCTCCTGAATCACGGACTGCGAGTTTGAGGTGCTTTTCGCTGACAGATGGAACGCTTTCCATCCCACGCGTCGTCGAGAATATCACACCGCGCTGCGCCAGAAGAGTAGGGAAAACCCCTGGTTAATTGCTCTGTTCCACGACTGGTGCGATGATGAAACGGTCTCGAAAGGGGGACTGTTTGAAAAAAATCGCCTTGCTTGGAGCCATCGGACTGGCCGCCGGTGGTGCCCTGGTCGTGTCGAATCGACAGGGTCACGCAGCCGATCATCAAGATGCTCCGAACGTGAAGATGACCGCGAACGTAACCGCGGACCTCAACGACGTTTACACGTGGATGGACGCTGGGGGCGAGAAGGTGAACCTCGCGATGACCGTGTCGCCGTTCGAAGACGGTACGCACGATTTCGGGCCGTCGGTGCAATACGTGTTTCACGCGCAAAGCCACGAAGGCAGCGACAACCCGGCTGCATTTGCGCCAGCTGCCGCGACCGTCGACACGAAAGTGATCTGCACGTTCGCGAGCGCGACGTCCGGTCAGTGTTGGGTCACGACGGGCGGCACCGTCACCGACTACGTGAAAGGCGATTTCAGCTCCACGTCTGGCGTGTCGAGCGCCGATGGCAAGGTGAAGGTATTCGCGGGCCATCGCTCGGATCCGTTCTACTTCAACCTCGCTGGCTTCAAAGCGGCGGTCGGAAAACTCGAGACGTCGGCGCCCGTGGGCCAACCAACGGCCGGCGGTTGTCCTCACTACATGGCGGCCGACCTCCTCGTTGCGGGCATGGACCTGACGAACCCGACGGCAGCGTGTGGGAACGCGACCGACTGCTTCGCGACGCTGAACGTCCTCGCGATCTCGATGCAGATCGACAAGTCGCTCTTGCTCCACGGTTCCGACCACCTTCTCAGCGTGTGGGGCTCGACCCACGCGGCGCAGTGAAAGGATCTCCAATGAACAAGATCACATTCATTTTCCTTTCGCTCGCTGCGGTCGCGTGTGGTGACAACCTGAAAGCGTTCAACGACGCTTCGCCCAACCCCAAGGACGGCAGCGGCGGTAACAACTTCCCCGCTGCACCGACGCTAGGCACGCAAATCGATCGGCTGGGCCGACCTGCGATCAATACCGTATTGAACAACCTGACCACGACCGACGCTGCCGTCGCCGGAGCCGCCAAAGACGCCTACAACGCGAATAGCGATCCATCGACATGGCCGACGTATGCCGATGAGTTTGCGAAGAACCTCGCAATCCTCGACGCCCTCGACGGAACGTGCGGCAACCAAGTGTTCTACAACGGCGTTCCGGGCGGCGGTGGCGCCGACACGGCAACGTCGTACTCCGTGCTCGCAACCGTGCTGACGAATGATCAGCTGTTTCTCGACACGTCGTTGGTGGCCGTCGAAACGGCCAAATACAACCAGGGCTACCTCGCCGCCGAGCTAGATGGCTACACGAACCATCTGATTCGCAACACGGTAGCCGGTGGTCGCGCGCCCACGCACGATGTGATCGACACGAGCTACACCGCGCTTGCGATTGGTGTCGCGGGCTTTAACACCAGCGACAATTTCAAGCCGACCTTGAACGACGGCGCGGAAACGCCACACGCCGACGTGTCGAACACGACATTCCCGTTCCTGGGCGCGCCACACTAACCTTGATGCGCCCGATCGTCGTCGCGCTCGCGCTCGTGGCGTGTCGCGGCGACGCCCGCTCAAAGAGGTCCGCCGAGACAAACGTCTCGTCGCCGTCAGAGACCTCGATCGTGCCGAAGCTGGGAATCAGCGACGACGGTGCGGTCGAGTTGCGCGCGATCAACAAACGCATCGAGATCCACCGCAACGAACCTGCACAAGAGATCGGGCTCCTCCTGTTACGTGCGACGTACCGAGGTCGCGCCGAAGACTACGTGGAGGCCGAGAAACGATCTGCCGACTGGATCGCGACCGCGCCAAACGATCTCGCGGCTTGGCAGACCCGCACAGGTGCACTCTCGGCAGTGCACGAGTTCACCGCGGCGCGCGCGGCACTCGCACGTGTTCAACAACTCGCTCGCGACAAGAGCGACTGGCTCGATCTCGAGACCTCGATCGACGAAGCCGATGGCCATCGTGATCGATCGTTTCCTCGACGGCTCGAGGCCGCGACGAAGTATCCGACGACGATCAACCGCACCATGTACGCCGCCGCCCTCGCGCTCGACGGTCGCTACGACGAGGCGATCCGCGAGATCGAACCCGCGGCGAAGGCGCTCCGCGATAACTCACCGGAGCAACTGTCGTGGCTCCTATTTCAGTGGGGCCGGCTCTACGAACAGAAAGGCGAGCTCGCACACGCACGCGAGTTCTACCAACAAGCGCACGATCGCTTCCCCGGCTACGGCGAGGTCAACGCACACCTCGCGCAGACGATGCAGCTGACGAACGATCGCGAGGCCGCGACCCGCGTGTTGACCGATGCACTGGCGTGGGACCGTCACCCGGCGTTGCTCGAGCTCGCGGGCCAGACCGACGAAGCGCGCACCGCGTGGGAGCACTACGTGACGGTTCTGCCGCGCGCGTTCAGTGACCACGCGGCCCGGTTCTACCTGGGCTCGGGCCACGATCCGGCCCGCGCACTCGCGTTGGCCCAGCAAAACCTCGCGAATCGCAATGTGCCGGAAGCGCGGGCGCTCGTCGTCGAGGCGGCCATGGCGGCGCACGATTCGACCGCCGCCTGCGATGCCGCCGAGGGGCTGGTGACGGCACCGATTCGCGCTCACCGATTCACGGCCTGGCAGGCGTTGTCGGCGTGTGGGCGGACCGCCGCGGCCGACCAGCTCGCAAAAGACCTGGGCATTAAATAACGGCCAGATTTCAAGCGCGTTAGACTTATCGCAGCGAATGCCGCTGCCCTATCCGCATCGCGCGACGTTCCTCGCGAGCACGCTCGTGGTGCCGCTCGAGCAAGCGGGCACGACGGCGTTTCTATCGCGCCTGCTGTCGCTGACGATCTTCGATCACTTCCTGCGGCATCCGATCGTGACGTTGGGCGATGACGACGAGCGGATCGCCGATGCCGACGGGCGCCTGCTCGATGCGAGCCACCCGCAGATCGAAGATTCGATCGACTGGCTGTTCCGGATCTCGCGACGTCACGAGGTGATGTGGTTCGAGATCTCGATCGATCGCACGCGTCCGCAGGCGACGCTGCTCCACTCGCGGTTGCCGAACGGCGTGACGGACGAGTGGACGTCGTCGCCGGATTTTCCGCTGAGCCAGCAGCTCTCGCAGTGCCTGATGCAGTGGTTGAAGGCACGGCGGTTGCCGGTGGTCGCGTCGCTACCGGATTTTTCGGTCGACGATCTCAAGGCCGCCGCCGATCGCCTGAAAAAGGCGAGCGCGATGCTGTCGCTGCGCGACGACTACACGCAGTTGCCGGCGACGCTGTTCAATCCGCTGCCGCGGCTCGCGGTTCCGTACCTGCGAGTGCTCGCGGAAGTCGCGGGCAATGCGGCGCGCACTGTCGATCCGAAAGTGCTCGAGCTGGATCCATCGCATCCGGTCGCGCGGCGCAACGTCTACGTGACGAACCTCGTGCAGGGCACGATCGATCGTCGCGAGATCCTGCCGCTCGTCGCCGAGGCGCCGATGTACGGCAAGCCGCACCTCTCGATCTGGGGCGAGCCGTTCGCGCACGATCGTCCGCTCGAAAACATGGGCGTACGGCATCAGGGCATTGCCGCGTCGCTGATGCCTGCGAATCCGTACGCGTGCCACAACTACTCGCTGCAGCTCGCGGATGTTGGCCGGCGCGAGGAGAGTTATCGCTGGGCGGATCGCGCGACCGTTGCCGGTCCCGATTTCGGCGCCGCACATCTCGATTGCGTGCGGCGGTTGCGTCAGGTCGGTCGGCCGGGCCAAGCGTTTGCCGAGGCGCAGTATCGGTGTCGCGAGATCCTCGATCGTGCGGCCGCGGGGAAGTTGCCGCCGAACGATTGGCAGGCGCCGCATCACGCGTCGCTGTTGCTCGCGTTCGTCCATCTCGATATCGGTCGGTTGCAAGAAGCGGTCGAGCTCGCCGACGAAGCGCTCGGTCGGTTGCCCACGGACGACGCCACGAAAGAAGCGTTCGCGTGGGCGCACAAACGGATCTCGCACTGGAAGAGTGACTCGGGCCTCCTCGCGCGATCGTACGCGTGGGAAGGCTTCCATCGCGGCGACCCGGGGCGGGCGATCACGGGGCTCGCGCGCGGCCGGATCTCCGACGAAGAAGACGCGATGATCATGGTCGAATCGCTGATCGCGATCGGGCGTGAAGATCAGGCCGAGATCGCGGTCCAGCATTGCGCTGGGCTCGATGGCATCGGCGCGCTCGGCGATGGCAAGGCGCGGTTGGCGGCGGCGCGTGCGTCGATCCTCGTCGGCAAGCTCGACGAAGCGATCGATCACATCCAGGTCGTTCAACTGCGTCGCAATCAATCGCGGCATGAGGCCGAGATCAATCGTCTGTTCCGGCTCGCGGCAATTCGCTCGGCGGAAGAGTGGCTCCCGGTGATCGAACGCCGGCTCGATCGCGGTGCAAAGCGGCTCGCGCAGATGGCGGCGCGCGACCTCGCGGACTTCGTGCCGGGCATGCAGTCCACGACGGTGCAACGCGCGCTCGGCGATCAGAAACCGATCACGCTCGATCCGCATTGGGTGAGCGATCTGATCGGTGCGTTGCCGGCGGCGCAAACCACGGCGGCGCAGATCCTCCAGCGGCTCGCGCGGCCCGAGGACGATTCCGTCGAGTCGGCGGATGCGCTCGCGGCGGAGTGGTGGACGTCGTTGACGCCCACGTCGAAGGATCGCGATGCGCATGCGGCGGGTGCGGTGCTCGCGCTCGGCGTCGCGCTCGTTCAATACATCGCGGAGACCTCGGTCGCGCCGTCACCGATCGCGGGCGCGTATCGTCACATCGCGACCGAAGCGCTGCATCTCGTACGGCGGTCGCGCTACCAGATCGAGCCGGCGGCGATTCGCGCGTTGCTCGCGCTCGTCGAGCGGTTGGCCGGTGCGCCGGAGTGGTTGTTGGATACGTGGTTGTTACGGATCGAGCGCGCATTCGATCTCGAGGCGGAGCACGGCGCGTATCTCGATAACTTCATGGCCGGCTTGCCGACGGTGGCGCGCCTGCTGCGTGGCGACGAGCGGATCGGGTGGGAGCTGCGGATGGCGCATGACCTCGCCGTCGATCTGTCGCAGTACGAGCCGGCCGCGCGATTGTTCGAACGGTGTGCGCGTGGCATCGAAGCAGGTGGGCTCGCGCTCGCGTGGTCGGTCGCGGCGGCGAAGACCGCACCCGCGGCGGCGAACCTCGACGTGCATTGGCTTGCCGCACTCGCGAATCCGACGGGTGTCGCGGCGCCGTGGTTGTCGGTCGCGCAGGGCCTGATGTCGTCGGGCAAGCCGAAAGAGGGCTTCGCGGCGGCGTGTCGCGGGATGACGGCGGCGACGGCGAAGGAACGTCCGGCCTCGATCACCGAATTGATGGGGCCGTGGCGCACGGCCGGCATCTCGACGCCGATCGATAGCGATCAAGCATTCGACGCCGGCATCGCGGTGCTCGAAGCGGGCAACTTCGAGCTCGCCGTCCAGCACTTGCGCTGGGCGGTCGCGTGCGAGCCGGGCAATCCGAAGCGGGCGCGGGCGTTGGCGTTGGCGCTCGCAAATAGTGGGCTCGCGCTCGAGGCGATTCGCGTGCTCGCGGCGCACGAACGCAACGAAGCACCGCGGCTCGTCGGGCGGATGCTCGTCGAGGCGAAGCGCGCGGTGGATGCGGTGCCGGTGCTGCGCTATGCGGCGCGCAGGTTTCGCGCGGCGGATGACTTCGCGTTGCTCGCGATCACGGCGAACATCGCGGACAACGATGCGGTGTCGGTCGAGGCGGCGAAGCGCGCGATCGAGCTCGGCTCGACGGCGGTCGACATGCAAGTCGTGCTCGCGACCGGCCTGTATCGGTTGGGAGATTTCGTCGCGTGCGAGGCGATCGCGCAACAGCTGATCACGTTGCGCGGGTCGTCGAAGGATGTCCGGTGCATCGCGCTACATGCGATGGCACGCGCGCTCGCGGGGCAGGGGCGTCACGTCGACGCGCATCCGTATGCGAAAGAAGCGGGGCGATTGAATCCGACCGGGGCGCTCGCGCGCGAGCTGCACGAGACGCTCGATTGCATCGTCGCGCAGACCACGCCCCCGATCCGGGATTCGGCGGAGGCGTCGATGGAGCGTCAGGCGTTCCTCGATCTCGAGGCGGGAAATCTCGAGCAGCTGACGTCGGCGATCACGAGCCCGTCGTGGGCGATCGCACGAGCGGCGCTCGCGGCGTGCGAGTTCCGGACCGACGACGAAAACGGGATCCCGGTCGCACCGCGGGCGCTCGATGCCGCGTTGGATATCTTGGCGCGCACGGCCGGCGTCCAATCGATCGATGCCACGCTCGCGCGGATTCGCGCGCTGAAGATCCGCGACAACGCGTACATCCAGATCGATCCGCCGCCGCCGCTCGGCATGCGGTTTACCGCCGAAGAATTTGAGAAGATGCACGCGGAGCGCGAGCGCCGGCCGCATCGGCCATCGGCGTTGTTGTCCTACGCGCGCTAGACGGCGACGGGAAACTTGATGAAGGGGTGATGTTGATACCCCTCGAGCGCGATGTCCTCGAACTTCATGTCCAGCGTCTTCTTCGGCGCCATCACGAGCTTCGGCAGCGGGAACGGCTCGCGCTCGAGCTGGATCTTCACGCCTTCGACGTGATTGAGATAGATGTGCGCATCACCCAGCACGTGGATGAAGTGGCGCGGCACGAGCCCGCACTCCTGCGCGATCATCGACTGCAATAGCGCGTAGCTCGCGATGTTGAACGGCACGCCGAGCGCGAGATCCGCCGAACGTTGGTAGAGCTGACAATCGAGCCACTTGTCGTTCACGTAGAACTGGAAGAACGCGTGGCACGGCGGCAGCCGCATCTTCGGGATGTCTGCCACGTTCCACGCGCTGACGATGATCCGGCGCGAATCGGGGTTCTTCTTGATCGTATCGATCGCCTGCTGGATCTGATCGATGCCTTCTCCGCCCCAGTTGCGCCACTGATAGCCGTAGATCGGCCCGAGCTCGCCCTGTTCGTCCGCCCACGCATCCCAGATCGGCGTGTGCTGGTGCAGGTCATCATTGATGTTCGTGGACCCGCGCAAAAACCACAGCAACTCCCGCACGACCGCCGGAAACAGCGTCTTCTTGGTAGTGACGAGTGGGAAACCCTCGCGCAAGTCGTACCGGGTCTGCGTGCCGAACACCGAAATCGTGCCGGTGCCCGTGCGATCGGTACGGCGCTCGCCGGTTTCGAGCACGTGCCGCAGCAGTTCGAGGTAAGGCCGCATTTCTGGCAATCTAGCACTCGCGTATGACACGAGCGGTAACGACCGGAGACCTGCTAGCCACGCACGCGGGAGTCCTGTTGGACGTGTATGGCGTCTTGTTCGATGCGCGTGGTCCACTGCCTGGCGCCGCGGAATTGCTCGCGGAATTGGAGCGCCGCGGGACGCCGTATCGGATCGTCACGAACGATGCGTCGCGCTCGCAGGCGACCTACGCACAGCGGTTCGCGAAGTACGGAATCCGCGTCGCGCCGGAGCGCTTCGTCACGAGCGGATCGCTGTTGCCGGGCTACATCCGCGAGCACGGTCTCGTCGGTGCGCGCACGCTCGTGCTCGGGACTGCGGACTCGGTCGCGTTCGTGCGCGAGGGTGGGGCGCTCGCGCTGACGTTGCCGGCAACGCCGCCGCGCCGACCCGCGGATTCGCCACGCGCAGCGACGAGCGAGCGCGACGATACCGAGCCGCTGTTCAACACGTCGCTCGACGCGCCGGATGATACGGAGCCACTGCCGAACGAGCTGCGTCCGCCGGCGCGTGCGGCCAGCGAGCCGGGCGCAAGCGCGAATTCGTCGACGGGTGCGAATCTGTTCGGCGCATCGTCGGGTGCGCGTGCGGCTAGTGAGCCGGGAGCAAGCGCGAATTCGTCGACGAGCTCATCGGGTGCGAATCTGTTCGGCACGCCAGCGAAGGCGGATGCCGGAGCGAATCTGTTCGGCACGTCGGCGAGCGCAAAGGACGATGGCCCGCTCGCGCCGCTCGATGGTGCGCTCGCGCGTGCAGCGACGAGTGATGTCTCGGAGCAGGCGCTCGCGGCGTCGGAGTCCGCCGGTGGTGGCGCGCGCCTGAAGCGGGTCACCGACGAGCGCGCGCATGCGGAGACCGGCGATCTGACCGATCACGTGAAAGCGATCGCGGCGGAGCTCGACGACGCGAACACGCGTGACGTGAGCGAGCAGGCCGCGCGGGCTCGCGCCGAGGCAACGCGCGTGTTCGACGCCCAACAGACGCGAGACGTCACCGATAAAGCCTCGCTCGCACGCGATCAGGTGATGACCGTGGATCTGACGGAGAAAGCGGCTCTCGCGCGCGATCAGGTGATGACGAAAGACGTGTCGGATCAGGCGGCGCGTGCCGTGCTCGATGCGAAGCGCGCGTTCGACGGTGCTGCGACCAAAGACGTGACCACGCAGGCGCGTGCCGCGACCTCGGGCGACGATGCCGATCACTCGACGACAGGCGTGATGCCACGAATCGCCGACGCGCAAATCGCCGGGCAACCCGTGCGCTCGTCGGCAAGCAAGCCGCCTGCACTGCATGATCATTCGGTGACGGGTGGTATCGCGCGAATCGTCGACGATCCCGACGTGCGAAGCACATCGGCGAGCACGCCACCCTCGACGGGCAAGGTGCTGCGCGAGGCCGATGCGAAAGATCTACTCGCGATCACGAGCAAGCTACCGCGCCTGGACGACCACTCGTTGACGGGGCGAATGCCACGAATCGATGTGCCGCCGGCGGTCGATTCGCGCCCGCCGGACAAGGCGATCCACGCGATCGCGTCGGCGTTCGGCGATGCGCGAATGATCCGCGACGATGATCAGATCGACGCGATCGCGATCTGCGACGACGACGGCTTCGACTTTCTGCGCGGGATCGAGCTCGCGCTGTCGATGATCGTGCGTGCCGTCGAAGCGGGGCGGACGCCGCACTTGATCCTGCCAAACCCGGACCTCGTCTATCCCAAGGGCGGCGGTGACCTCGGCTTCACCGCGGGTGCGATCGCACTCCTCCTCGAGGCAGCGCTGGCCCGTCGGTTCCCGAATCACGGGCTGCGCTTCACGCACCTTGGCAAGCCTCAGCCGCTGTTGTTCGCGACGGCGGCGAAGCAACTCGGACTCGCGCCGGAGCAGCTCGTGATGATCGGCGATCAGCTCGAGACCGATATCGCGGGCGCGCGCGCCGCGGGATGCAAGTCCGCGCTGCTCGCCGGCGTGTCGAAGTGGGAGCACGCGCGCGATCACGCGCACGTCACGCCGGACTATCTGCTCGAGAAGCTCTAAATCTCGGCGCGTCGTTGACAGTCCGAATGCGCGTGCTTACCGGATCGCGCATGCGTTGGTTCCGCGCGCTCGGCCCACGGATCGTCCTCGGTATATCCGTGTTGCTCGCGTTGGTCGCGACCCACATGTCCGTCGGCAAGACCCGGCTGCCGTTCGTGGTGATGGACGCGCTCGATCGCGCGCTCACAACGCTGCCGCAACGCGCAGTTCCGCAGCTTGTCGCACCGCAGCGCGACGAACCTCCCGTCACGCCGGATCCGCAACCGCTCGCGGGGCTCGCGCCGGAGTTTCGGTTCGCGGTCGCACAACTGACGGTCGACAAGCTCGATCGCGTGCTCGCGTTGATCGATGGCGAGCTCGCTGTGGCGATCGACCGCGCGTCGCTCGCGCTCGACATGCAGTTGCACACGCTCGCGGCGATCACGCCGAACGATCGCGCTCGTGCGCTCGGCATCACGCTGAATCACCTCGTCGATGCGCGGACGCACCTCGCGCACACGTCGGATCCCGTCGAGTACGCCGAATACGACGCGCTGTGCGAACGCCTCCGAGACGTCCGTCGCCAGCTCGACGACGCATGGGCGCACGACCGCCGGCCGATCGCCTGAGCCGTTTCGACCCGGCAAGTCTGCTAGCCGCTGACCCCGGGACTCGTCCGGATCCTGCGATAGACGTGCGCTTCGGGCAACGTTGCCTTAGATACGCGTACTTACGCGTGGCACGAGCGCTGCTGTAGTGGTTGGTCATCATGAAGACCATCGACAGAGACAGCCTCAAATCCGTGATCGGCGGCGCCGGTTTCATGGACGCTCTCGGGCCGATCCTCCAGAACGCCGGGCCGATCCTCCAGGGCGTCAGCGGCATCATTGCCGCGAGCAAGGGCGGTGGTCAGCAACAGGCCGCGGCGGATCCGAGCCAGGCGGCGGCCGCGCAACAGGCGGCGCCGGCGGCAGATCCGAGCGCAGCCGCGGCGCCGACCCAGGCGGCAGCGGCCGTGCAACAAGCGGCAGCGCCGTCGTTCGGTGGCCATCACCGCAGCGTGTCGGTCTCCGTCAGCTCGTTCTAGACTAGTGCGCGTCGGGCGGCTTCGTTGCCGCCTGCGGTCGTTTCATGAACACGACGACCCAACTCGCCGCGAGAAAACAAAACGCGAGTAACAAGAAGCACTGGTTGAACGCCGAGAGCAGCGCTTGGCCTTCGATCCGGTTGTGAACGACCGCGAGCGCACCCACGTGCGGGTCGAACAAGCGCGCACCGGGCCCGTGCTCGAGGATCGAGATCTGATTCGCGAGTGTGGTCGAGTACGCGTCGACATGGCTCGTCATCGCCGAGAACGCGTGCTTCGCGTTGCGATCGAGCAGCGTGCTCATCGCGGCCGCGCCGATCGATGCGCCGAGCTCGCGCGTCAGGTTGAACAGCGCGGTGCCCGCCGGCCGTCGTGCGGGAGGCAGCGACGCGACGCCGAGCAACGTCAGCGGCACGAAGCCAAAGCCGGTGCCGACCGAGCGAATGAACAGCGGCAGCGAGAGCGTGTGTGGATTCGCATCCGCCGTGAGGTGACCGTTCATCCACAGGCTGGTGAAGATGCCGACGTTCGCGACGAGGAGCAGCATCCGCGGGTCGACCTTCATCACGAGTCGCCCGACGAGCGGGAAGATGATGAACTGGATCCAATTCGCGCGTAGGAACACGTGCCCGATCTCGAGCGCGCGGTAGTGCATGATCGATCCGCAGTACAACGACAACAACAGCGATCCGGCGAACACGGATGTGCCGACGAGGAAGTTGAGGACCGTCGCCGCGGTGTACGCGCGATTCTGAAACACGCGCAGATCGACGACCGGGTGCGGCGTCTCGAGCTCGTGACTGACAAACCCGATCAGCGAGATCGCGGCGACCACGGCGCACACCGTGATCGTGCGGTCTTCGAACCAGCCGTTGCGATTGCCCTCTTCGAGCACGTACTGCAACGTCACCATGCCGACGGCAAGGAGGCCGATGCCGAACTTGTCGACGGGCGATCGATCCGGTTCGAACTTCGGCTGATCGATCTGCGTCCACGCGATCATCGCCGCGAAGATGCCGAGCGGGATGTTGACGAAGAAGATCCAGTGCCAGCTCGCGATGTCGACGAGGTAACCGCCGATCGTCGGCCCGAGCAGTGGACCGGTGATCGCACCCAGTCCGAACAGCGCGCCGGCCATGCCGTGCTGGCGCTCGGGAAACCGCGAGAACAGCACGCTCTGCGAGGTCGGGATGATCGCGCCGCCGCCGAGGCCTTGCAGGATCCGGAAGATGACGAGCGAGGTCAGGTTCCACGACAGCCCGCACAGGAGCGACGCGGTCGTGAAGATCAGGATCGAGACCGCGTAGTACTTGCGAAACCCGAATCGGCGCAGCAACCAGCCCGACATCGGGATGATCGTGATATTCGCCATCGCGTACGCGGTCGAGATCCATGCGATCCGATCGAGCGGCGTGCCGAAGTTCGCGCGGATGTCGTTGAGCGCGACGTTGACGATCGAGATATCGAGGAACGCCATCAGCGCGCTGATCAACGCGCCGATCGTGATCAGCGTCTTGTTGCCGCGTATCGGCGTGTCGTCGTCGGCGGCCATGGGATCACCGGCTCGCTGTGGACGTGTGCGCGGCATCGACTTCGCGCGTGTCGACGGTGACGTCCGCGCTCATGCCGGGGCGGAGCGAGATCGTCGGCTTCGCATCGAGACGGATCAACACCGGCACGCGTTGCACGACCTTGACGAAGTTGCCGGTCGCGTTGTCCGGCGGTAGCAGTGCGAATCGCGCGCCGGTGCCACCCGCGATGCTCTCGACGTGCCCGTGGAGCTTCGTTCCGGAAAACGTATCGAGCTCGATCGTCGCAGGATTGCCAACGGCCATCTCGCCGAGTTGGTCCTCCTTGAAGTTCGCGACGATCCACACGTCGTCCTCGGGCACGATCGCGAGCACCGGCCGCGACGGATCGACGAACTGACCTTCCTCGACGGAGCGGCGCGAGATCGTGCCGCGATGTGCGGCGCGGATCGTGGTGTATGAGAGGTTCAGCTCCGCCGTCTTCAACGCGGCCGTCGTCTGCTCGACGCGTGCATCCGCCAGCGCGACCGCGGCCTCGGCCGATTCGACCTGTTGCGCCTCGGTCTGCGCGGCCGAGAGCCGGCCCTGCGCGGCTTGGATCTGACCCGCGGCACTATCGATCGTCGCCGTGGCCGCGCGCAGATCGGCCTGCGCGGCCGCGACGTCGGCTTCTGACGTATCGAACGCGGCCTTGCGCTGATCGAGGTCCGCGATCGGAATCGCGCGCGCGTCCGTCAGCTTCGCCGTGCGATCGAGCTCGATCTTCGCGAGCGTGCGACGTGCTTCGGCGGCCGTCACGGCGGCGCGGCGTTGCTCGAGTGTCGCGCGGGCGGCGGTCGTCGTCGACGAGGCTGCGGTCACGTTGCCTTGCGCCTGCACGATCGAGGCGGGTGCCGTGCGCTTCGTGAGGTCGAGCGTCGCGCGCGCCGCCCGAGCCGCCGCCTTCGCCGCCGCCAGGTCGGCCTTCGCGCCATCGACCTTCGCCGCGTAGTCGGCCGGATCGAGCTCGACCAGCACGTCGCCGGCCTCGACATGCTGGTTGTCGAGCACCTTCACGTGAATCGCCTGACCGGTCACGCGAGGCGAGACCGCGATCACCCGGCCTTCGACCTGGGCGTCGTCGGTGTTCTCACGGCCGCGATGCGTCAGCCACCACACGCCGGCGACCAACCCGGCGACTGCCGCCAAACCTGCCAATAGGAGAGGAGTTCGCCGTCGCTTGGTCGCCATATGACGATCATAATATGACGTTCGTAATATCTGTCAACGCGATCGTATGATCATGGTAATATGACTGCCATGGTTGCGAAGACCGAGCAAAAGGCCGAATCCCACACGACGATCCTCGATTCGGCGTCGCGGATCCTGCGCAAGCACGGGATCGCGGGAGCGCGCGTCGCGGACATCATGAAGGGGGCAGGGCTCACCGTGGGCGGGTTCTACGCGCACTGGAAGTCGAAGGAGCATCTGATCGACGACACGATCCGGCGCACTGCGAGCGAGCTACGCGAGCGGCTGTTTCGCGAGCTCGACGATGTCGCGGATGCGGAGCGCGCCGATGTCGTCGTGAAGCGCTATCTCAACACCAAGCATCGCGATGCAAACGCGGCCGAAGGGCTCGGATGTCCGTTCCCCGCGATCGCCAGCGAGGTCGCGACCACGGCGCCGGAACATCGCGAGGCCGTCGCCGAGACACTCGATCTCTTGGTGAAGCGGATGACCGAGCTCGTGAAGAGCCGCCGGGTCGCGCTCGGCATCGTGTCGCTGATGGTGGGTGGCCTGACGCTCGCACGCGCGACGCGTGGCACCCCGATCTCCGACGAAGTGATCACGGCGTGCCGATCGCTCGCCGGATCCGCGGTCGGTTAGTACGTGCCCTGGAACACGTAGATCGCACCGGCGTATGGAGCCGAGTTATCGGCCTGATTCCCGCCGACGCCGCTGCTCGCACTCGCTTCGTAAGGCGCCGCGACCGCGATCGTGGTGCCGTCGTTCGAGATCGCGACTTGATGACCGAAGATGTCGGTCGTCTCGGCATTCGACGCCTTCAGCGCCATCACTTGCGCCCACGCAGCACCGGTGCGACGGAACGCATACGCGCCACCGGAGTACAGCGCCTTCTTCGAGGCCCCGACGACGATCGTCGCGCCGTCCTTCGAAATCGCGACGGCCTCACCGAACGTATCGCCATTCGCACCGTCGTTCGCGACGATCGTCGCCGTCGGTGTCGTCGGCCACGTCGTTCCGTCACCGTCGAAGATGTCGACCTTGCCTTTGCCCGGCATCGGATTCGGATCGGGCACCGGCCCATCATCTTCGGCGTTGCCGATCGCCACGGTCTTGCAGTGTGACGAGCACGCGATTCCGGTGCCGTCGTGCCCGGTGAGCGTCCCACCAGGCAGATCCACGTGGCGCGTCCATGCGCCGGCATCGCGGGTGAAGATCGTGACCCCGATCGGCACGGTCGGCGTGCCGGACTCGACGGCGAGCGCGTCGCCTTCCGGCGAGAGCACCAGATGCGAGCCCAGTCCGAACTGTTGGTCGATTCCCGCGATCGGCTGCGAGCGCGGCCACGATCCATCACCTCGTTCGTACGTCGAGACGATGAACGCGTCGGTAGCTGTATCGCGCACGCTCGCGACGAGCAGGGTGCCGTCGGCCGAGACCGAGAGTCCATCGATCTCGCGATCGGCACCGGGCTCGACGAGCCGTGCATCTTGCGTCCACGTGGCTCCGGACGCACGGAACACGTAGATCGTGCTGTCGGCCGTCACGGCCACCGTCGAACCATCCTCGGAGATCGCGACGCGCGGCCCGTAATCGACCGGCGCGGGATCTGGCGTGAGCGCGGTATCGACGCGCCAGCTCGGATCACGCCGATACACGGTAACGGTTCCGTCCTCGCCGCCGACCAACACCGTGCCGTCGCCGGAGAGTCCGAGCATTCCAAAATGCGCATCGTGAAGAGGCGCGCTCGACTTGATGTACGCGGTTTGCGTGAACGTCGGGCCCGCTGCATCGACCGCCCCATCGCCTCCACCCACACCGTGTGGACCCGCTGCTTGATCTCCACATGCTGCAACCAACACGACAACGCCAAGACTTCGCATGACCGCACCCTAACGCCAAACACGTGAAATCCAGTCGTCGCGAACACCGTGCGATGAGGCGCATCACAACGCGTCAAGAAACTGAGACGCACACGACGACTACGTCGTGAATCCGCGCGCCACGCCGTGACATCCTAGTTCCATGGACAGCACGACGTGGTGGGCGCAGACGAAGCGGAATCCCGACGCGCTGACGCGGTGGCTCTACGACCAGTATCGCGGCGAGGTCACGGCCTCGCACCGGATCGAAGCGATGCGCGACGCGTTCTGCGAGCCGAGCACGCGCGCACATCGCGTGTTGAGCGCGATCGCGAAGCAGGAGCGCTTGCACGCGAGCTGGGTCGGCGCGTTGCTCGTCGCGCGCGATCTCCCGGTCGAGGTCGAAGCGAAGCCCGATCGCTATTGGCGCGAGGTCGTGCCTGAAGTAACAGACCTCGAAACCGGCGCTGCCGTCGGTGCGCACGCGGAACGGATGCGGCTCGAACGCATCGAAGCGATCGCCGGCGATGCGGAGGCGCCTGCGGATATTCGCGCGGTGTTCGCGCGGATCCTGCCGCAGGAGCAATTTCACGCACGCGCGTTCGCGTCGCTCGCGACCGACGAATCACTCGCGCGCACGGCCAATGCCCACGCGCTCGGTCGGCTCGCGCTCGGCCTCGAACCGTAGATCAGGCAGCCGCGCGATTCGCTTCGAACGCGAGCTCGTGCGTGCGTGCCCACTCTTTGGTGCCGCCTTCGAGATTCAGCACCGACTCGTAGCCGAAGCGCTCGGCAAGCTTGGCCGCCTGCATGCTGCGCACGCCCTTCGCACACGCGAACACGATCGTGGTGCCGTGCTTCAACACGGCATCCGGATCGTTCCGGAACACGTGGAGCGGCACGAGGCGCGCGCCCGGGATATGTCCGGTGTCCCATTCGTCCGGGTTGCGGACATCGATCAGGTCGACCGCAGACGTGGCGAGCAGCTCGGCAAGCTCCGCTGACTGAATCGTTCCGACCATGGTTCCGTTATAACGGAGACCGTCATGGTTGGCAAGGGGTCCGTTTAAACGGACGATGATTGGAGCCGCTTCAGGCTGCTGACGAGCGCATCTATGTCCTCGCGAACATTGTAGAAAGCGAGGGACGCCCGAACCGTAGCCTCGAGGCCGAACCGGCGGAGGATCGGTTGGGCGCAGTGGTGACCCGACCTCACGGCGATCCCGTCCTTGTCGAGCGCGGCACCGACATCCTCGGTTCGTTTGCCATCGAGCACGAACGACATGACTCCCGCTTTTTCGCGCGCGGTGCCGATCATGCGCAGGCCGGGCACGGTCCGCAGTTGCTCGGTCGCATAGCCGAGCAGCTCGTGCTCGTAGCGATCGATCGTGGCCATGCCGATCCGCATCACGTAGTCGAGCGCGGCACCCATGCCCGCCGCATCCGCGATGTTGCCGGTGCCCGCTTCGAACCGCCATGGCGGAGCTTGGTACACGGTCTTCTCGAACGTGACGTCCGCGATCATGTTGCCGCCGCCTTGCCACGGCGGCATCGCATCGAGGATCGCGCGCTTGCCGAACACGGCACCGATCCCGGTCGGCGCGAACACCTTGTGACCGGAGAACACGTAGAAGTCGCAGTCGAGCGCTTGCACGTCGACAGGCATGTGCGAGACCGCCTGCGCACCATCGAGCAACGTGCACGCACCCCAGCGCCGCGCGCTCTCGATGATCTGTTTCGCCGGCGTGATCGTGCCGAGCGCGTTCGACACCTGCGTGAACGCGACGAGCTTGGTCTTCGAACAGAGCAGCTTCTCGTATTCTTCGAGGATCACGTCGCCGCGATCGTCGACGGGCGCGACGCGCAACCGTGCACCGGTTTCGGCGCACAGCTGTTGCCACGGCACGATGTTCGCGTGGTGCTCGAGGTGAGTGAGCACGATCTCGTCGCCGCGCTCGATGTGGCGCTTGCCCCAGGTCTTCGCGACGAGGTTGATGCCCTCGGTCGCACCGCGCACGAAGATGATCTCGCTCGTCGACGGCGCGTTGAGGAACTTGCGCGTGGTCTCGCGCGCGCTCTCGAATGCATCGGTCGCGCGAGCGGCGAGGGCGTGGGCCGCGCGATGGACGTTCGAGTTCTCGTGCTCGTAGTACCGCGTCAGGCGATCGATCACCGCGCGCGGCTTTTGCGTGGTCGCGCCGTTGTCGAGCCACACGAGGCGCTTGCCGTGGACGCGCTCCTCGAGGATCGGAAAGTCCTTGCGGACGAGATATGGATCGAACGCACCCGCGCCGTTCTGGCGAATCGGTTCGCGTCCGCTCTCGATGCGCGTCGGCGCGGCGGCATCGGGCGCGTCGACGAACGGCACCCGCGTATCGCCGTCGGGAATCCCGAACAGCGATGCGTCGAACATCAACGGCGACGAGAATGGATTCCCGCCCGGCGCGGGTGCGCCACCCGACGACGGCAGGCCCGAATTTCCGGTCATCGGTGTGCCGGCGCTGGGTGCACCGAACGTCGTCGACGGCACCGGTGTACCGGTCGGCGCATTCGGAACGAGCTCGACGGGCAAGCTCGCGGGCACGTCATCGTCTGCGAAGCTCGACGACCACAACGCGGCCGGCAACTCCGACGCGTGATTCGATGACGAACCGAACGACGGCGCGCCAGACGAACCGGACGACGGCACACCCGAACTGTTCGACGGAGCACCCGACACCGCATCCATCGGGCCGAGCTGCGGCGCGATCGGCTCACCGCTCGTCAACAACACAGGCGAGACCGCCGGCGAAATCGTCGACGGCAACCCGAGCCCCTCCATCACGCGCTCCGGCGCCGGAATCGGCACCACCGAGGCCGGCACACCGAGCTCGCCCGCCATCTGCGCGAGCAACGCCGCGATCGATCCAGGATCGTCCGCCGCGAAGCTCGGCGCCACCACCGCTGCCGGCGATGCCGCGGCACTCGCGAGCCCGGGCGTGCTCGCAGCACTGCTCGGCAAGCGCGCGTCGTCGGGCTTGTCGACCAGATTGCCGGCAAGTCCGCGTAGCTCGTGGGGCGGGAGCTCGATGCTCATCTACTTGTAGTCGTGATAGCGGTCGACTTCGATGCCCTCGAGGACACCGATCGCATCCTCGGTCATGACAGCAGCCGAGCAGTAGAGCGCGAGCAGATACTGCGCCGCGCCCTTCTGGTTGATGCCCATGAACCGGATCGACAGGCTCGGCGAAACCTCGCCCGGCAAGCCCGGTTGGAACAGGCCGATCACGCCGCGCTTCTTCTCGCCCGTACGCATCAACAAGATGTCGGTCTTCTTGCCGCTGATGTGGAGCTTGTCGCACGGCACCAACGGCAGGCCACGCCACGTGAGCATCGGCGTGCCGAACATCGTCACCGTCGGGGGCGGCACACCGCGGCGCGTGCATTCCCGACCAAACGCCGCGATCGCCTTGGGATGCGCGAGGAAGAACGACGGCTCCTTCCACACGCGCGAGATCAGCTCGTCGAGATCATCGGGCGTGGGCGCACCACCGCGCGGCTTCACGCGCATGCTGTCGTGCACGCTATTGAGCAGACCGTACGAGCCGTTGTTGACGAGCTCGTCTTCCTGGCGTTCCTTGAGCTTCTCGACGGCAACCGTCAATTGCTCCTTGGTCTGATCCATCGGGCTGCGGAACAGATCCGAGATCCGCGTGTGGACCTCGAGCGTCTTGGTGCAGGTGGCCAGCACGTACTCGCGCGGCTTCTCCTCGTAGCGAATGACGTCGAGCGTGCGGTCTTCGTCATCGTCCGGGTTGCACTTCGTGTTGATCGGATCGTCGATCACGCGATTCAACCGATAGACACCGGCCTCGACCGGCGTCCACGGCAACAGCTGGGTGAGCCAGCGCGGCGTGATTCCGACCCATTGCGGCGGCGTCTTCGTGGTGTTCGAAAGATTCCGCGCCGCGGTTTCACCAAGCGTTCGCTGTGGAACGTCTGCCATGCGCATCTCGTATCACGAGTGCAGGGATCTTCCCGATCGGGAACCGCGCGCGCTCACGTTTCGTCCGCGATTTAGGAATCCGTGATCGCGGATTCAGCGACGCACGAGACGTTCGATCCGATACTTCACGCCGTTGTCTTCGAGCTGTTGCTCGCCATCCCACGAATCACGTCGCCACGCGGGATCGAGATCCGGAATGTGCGTGTCACCGTTCGAATGGATCTCGACGCGGGTCAGATACACGTAACGGCATCGCGCATCGGCGAACGCCTGCCGATAGATCTCCGCACCGCCGACGACATACGTCATCTCGAGATCGGGAACCTGCGCCAGCTCGAGCGCGCGGTCCAACGACGGCGCGACCATCACACCCTCGACCACGCGATACGTCGGCTGCCGCGTGATCACGATGTTGAGCCGCTTCGGCAACGGCCGCTGCGCGACCTCCGTCGATTCCCAGGTCTTGCGCCCCATCACGATCGCGGCGCGCTTCGCCGGATCGACCGCGCAGGTCACGCGCTTGAAGTGTTGGAGGTCACCGCGCAGCTTCGGCCACGGGAGCCCGCTATTCGAACCGATTGCCCAATCGAGATCCGCCGCGACGACGCAGTCGAACATCAGTTGAGCAGCTCGTCCTTCGCTTCGACGGCTTTCTCTTCTTTGGTGGTGCGTCCGGACGCGGGTGCCGCGGGCGCTGCCGCCTTGGCCGCCAGCTTGGCCTTGTTGCGCTCCATCATGAACTGCATCACGTACGGGAAGCCGACCTGGATGCCGTTGAGCTTCGGCGCGAGCTGGGTTTGCAACCCGAACATGATCACGGCCGCGCGCTCGACGTAAAACCAACCTTCGGGATACGCGATCGACCGCATCAATTCGCGCAGCTCTTCCTTCTTCATATCGGGATCAGCGAGCTGATCGGCGACCGCTTCGGAATCGATGTTCGAGAAGTCTTTGATCTTCAGATCGAGCAGCTTCTCGAAGTACTTGCGCACGGTCTCTTCGAGCAGCTCGCGATTGCCTTGCGCGTCGATGAAGCCCATCTCGTCGATGCCTCGCACCACGAGATCATCCTCGCGCGTCATCAGGCCTTGCAGGATGTCGAACATGCCGTCGGCGAGGTTGCCGCGCAGCTCCGTCGCGGATCCGAGATCGAGCACGACGATCCGGACCTGACCTTCCGGTCCCTTCTGGACGAAGAAGTTTCCGGGATGCGGATCGGCGTGGAAGAACCGATCGATGAACAGCTGCTTGTAGAACACCTTGATCAGCTTGGTCGCGACCGCTTCCGGATCGAGGTCGAGCTTCTTCAGCGCGTCCTTCTTCGAAATCTTCACGCCATCCATGAACGACATCGTCATCACGGTGCGCGTGGTCCACTCGCGATAGACCTTCGGGAACAACACGTCGGCGTCGCCCGTGAAGTTCTTGCTCATCCGCTCGATCATGTTCGCTTCGTTCATCAGATCGGTTTCGCGCTCGAGCATGTCGCCGAGCTGCTCGTGAACGCGTTCGATCTGCTTGATCGGGACGAAGTTGCGATACACGCGAATCGCCCAGCCGAGCACTTGAAGGTCGACCTTGATGATCATCGCGACCTTCGGATAGAGGATCTTCACCGCGAGGCGATCACCGGCTTCGTTGCGTGCCTCGTGAACCTGACCGAGCGACGCCGCCGCGATCGGCTCGTGCGAGAACGTCTTGAACACCTGATCCGGCGTCTTGCCGAACGCGGCGAGGAACGTCTTCTTGATCTTCTTGTACGGCGCCGCGGGCACGTCGTCCTGCAGACCCTCGAGCTCTTGCACGACCTCGCGCGGCAAGAACGTTCCCATCACGCTCAAGATCTGCCCGAGCTTGATGTACACGCCGCGCAGGCGGACGAAGCCCTTGTACATGCGCCGCGCATTACGGCGATGCGTCTTCTTCCACTTCGCCGAGGTATCGCAGCGCTTCGGCCACAACCTCGCCCACGCGACCGCCCACATATAGCTGAGGAAGATCACGACGAACACGCGCATTGCGCGAATGAGTCGAATGGCAGCCGACATCGACGGGAAACGAGGATGGTACCATGCGGGCGTGTCGGACCTGTTCGATCGCGCCGCGAAGTTCTTCAACGAGCTCCAATCGGGAATCTGTGACGCTCTCGCGGAGGCTGACGGCGCACGCACCTTCGGTGCTGATGCATGGCAGCGGCCAGGTGGCGGAGGCGGTGTGGCGCGTGTGCTGGAGCACGGGGCCGTCTTCGAGAAGGCCGGTGTGAACTGGTCGAGCGTCGAAGGTGAGCTACCGGGCGAGCTCGCACACATGCCCGGCAGCGGCACACTGTTCCGCGCCGCGGGGGTGTCGCTCGTCATTCACCCGCAGTCGCCGATGGTGCCCACGACCCACGCGAACTTTCGCTGCTTCGAGCGCGGCGACGCGGTGTGGTTTGGAGGCGGTGCGGACCTCACGCCTTACTACTTTTTCCGAGAGGACGCGGTCCACTTCCACCGCACGTTCGCGGACGTGTGTGATCGGCATCGCCCCGTCGGCGACTACGATCACTTCAAGAAGTGGTGCGACGAATACTTCTGGCTGCCGCATCGCAACGAGACCCGTGGTGTCGGCGGGATCTTCTTCGACTATGTCGGGACCAAGGGCGAGCCGATCGAGTCGGTGTTCGCGATGGTGCAGGAGCTCGGGCGGTCGTTCGTGAAGGCGTACCTGCCGATCGTCGAGCGCCGGAAGCCACTCCCGTTCGGCGAGCCCGAGCGGACGTGGCAGCTCCGCCGCCGCGGTCGCTACGTCGAGTTCAACCTCATCTATGACCGTGGGACGCTGTTTGGTTTGAAGACCAACGGTCGGATCGAGTCGATCCTCATGTCGCTGCCACCGATGGTGCGTTGGGATTACGACGTCGCCGCGCAACCGGGCTCGCCCGAAGCCGAGCTGGTCTCACATCTGCGCGCGACCAACTGGCTAGATCGTTAAGCGATCTAATTCCTTAGCGAATTCGATCAGTTTCGATCCGTCTCGTTGTCAGAGGGATCGACTAGGGTCGCTCACGTCAACGGGAGTCCAAGGCTAGTAGGTTCGCCTTGACGCTCCGCTACCTGTAGCGTAAGGATTTTATTATGGCCAAGAAGCAGACTCGTCGCAGCATCAGTGTGAGCCGCACGACCTACGAACGGCTGAAGGCTTTCTGCGAAGCGAACAACATCTCGATGAGCCAGTTCGTCGAGACCCGGGTTGGGGATTTTCTCGGGGAATCACAGGGCACTACGTCGGTAATTCCGACCACGCCGCGGCCGACTCTACCGGCCCAGCCCAGCACCCCGCGCCCGGCCATCGTGCCGGTGCCGCACAAGCAAGAGTCGATGGCTCGCCCCGTCGCGCCGGTTGCGGTTGCAGCGCCTGTCGCGGCCCAGCCGATCGCGGCTGCTCAGCCGGTTCCGATGACGTCGGCGGCTGCGCGGTTTGCCGTCGAGCCGCCCCCGCCGGTCATCAAGCCGAAGCAGGAGCAGCCCGCGCCCAAGCCGGCCGAGAAGCGTCCGGACCAGATCTTCACGTTCTAGTCGGCTGACTCACGAAGACCCGGTCGCGCGCTTCTTGGCCGTTCGCGCGTGGCTGACCTACTTCGTGTGCGTGACGATCACGCTCGTCGTGATCCCACCGCGCACCCAGAACTTGCCGGTCACGGTGCAGTGACGGGGCGAGATCGCGGCGACGATGTCGTCGAGGATCTGGTTCGTCACGGCTTCGTGGAACGCACCTTCGTCGCGGTAGCTCCACAGGTACAGCTTCAGGCTCTTGAGCTCGACACACAGCTGGTCCGGGACGTAGTCGATGAGGATCGTGGCAAAATCAGGCTGCCCGGTCAGCGGGCACAGGCACGTGAACTCCGGGCAGTCGAAGACGATGTGGTAGTCGCGCTCGCGCTTGGGGTTCGGGAACGTTTCGAGCTGTTTGGTCGGCCGCGTAGTCATCGAATTTGCCTTGCGGCGCGATGACTAGCACGAAAGCGATCGCAGAACCCTGGCGCTTGATCGCGTCCTGCCCTAACATAGAAATGTGGCCGGTTCTGGTCACCGAGAACATGCGCAGATGACCATGTGGACATCGCGAGTTGTTGGCCTCGAGTCGGGCCGTAGTGCCCATCATGAAGGCCTGATGCTGGGAGCCGCTGCAATTCTGCCTGCGGGCCTGCGTCAGGCTATGGCTATATGCCAGGGAGGAAAAACGACATGAATAGTCACTGTACCAGCTCTGTGGAGGCTAATTCATAACCTCCCGGTTCTCGCAGCGATGCATCGCACGCGCGAGTAAGGAATGAGCAAACGGGACCCGGCAGTCGGGTCCCGTTCTATTTTCGGCCTACTTCCGGGAAACGACGAGCTGATGATCGGCGAGCGTGCGCTCGGCGAACGCGGCTTCGCTGAATGCGAGATAGAGCAGCCACGTGCGGACGAACGGCTCGTCGAAGCCGAGCGCGTGCACCGTCGGTAGCTGCGCGGTGAAGGCTTCGCGCCAGGCCGCGAGCGTGGGCGCGTAGTGCGGGCCGATGTCATCGGCGTGCGTGATCTCGAGGTCGCTCGGCAAGGCATCGCGAATCGCCGCGAGCGACGGGATGCACGAGCCGGGGAAGATGTACGTCTGCATCCAGTCGACGCGCTTGCGATACGCCTCGAAGCGATCGTCCGGCATCGTGATCGACTGCAATGCGATTCGCCCGCCTGGTGCGAGCACGCGCGCGAGCGTGTGGAAGTAGCGCGGCATGAACTCGAAGCCGACCGCTTCGAGCATCTCGATCGACACGATCTTGTCGTAGCTGCCGTCGAGATCGCGGTAGTCGCGATACTGGATGTCGACGCGATCGGCGAGCCCGGCGGCGGCCACGCGTGAGCGAGCGAGCTCGTGTTGCTCGCGCGAGACCGTGATCGCGGTGACCTTGCAACCGCGCGTGCGAGCCGCGTGGATCGCCATGCCGCCCCAACCGCACCCGATCTCGAGCAGGTGATCGTGCGGTTGCAGATCGAGGAGCTCGCACAGCCGTTCGTGCTTGCGATGTTGCGCCGCCGATAACGAGTCGCCATCGCTGAAGATCGCGCAGCTGTACGACAGCGTTTCGGGATCGAGGAACAGCTCGTAGAACGCGTTGCCGAGATCGTAGTGCGCGTGGATGTTGCGCTCGCTCCCGATACGCGAGTTCGCGGCGCGGCGATGACGCACGAGCGAGGGCAGTTGCGCGATCCAGGTCAGCGGCGATTCGAACCCGCGCGCGGATGTGCCGAGCAGGAACGCACGCAGCGTGGTCACCAGATCGTCGGACGACCAATCGCCGGCGACAAACGCTTCACCTGCACCGATCTCGCCGCGCAGGAGCATGCGCAGGAACATCCGATCGTCGTGAATCGTGGCGCGTGCGGGATGCGCGCCGAACCCGAGCTGGAAGATCTCGCCGCTCGGCAACGTGAGGTCGAGGCGCGGACCACGCCAATTCGCGCGCAGCTTCTGCAACGCGGTCCAACGCAGGAGCTGACCCGTCGGTGGGATCAGCTTCGGAATCGGAACGATAAGTGGATGAGCGACCTCGGCCACGCGACTGCTTGCAAGGTATCCCGGAATCGGTACCTGCTGGTGGTACGAGCCAGAGTGATCGGCTGTCAGGTATCGTTTAGATGCGCCGAGGTCGAGGACGTTACGCGGATCGCGTAGGTGTCGAAATCTCGATCAAGATCTCGCCGGGCGCGCGCAGATAGAACCGCGTGCCGCGATTGTCGGAGCTGATCGCGCCGATTGTCACACCGGCGTTCGTCAGGCGCTCGTGATGCGCTTGGACGTCGGCGATCGACGGCTGGATGAAGCCGAGGTGAAATCCGTCGGGATACGCGGGCGCATCGTTGCGCTGGATGACGAGCGAGAAGCCTTCGCCATCGAGCACGGCGATCGCGGGCGAACGATTGTTCGTCACGCGTGTGAAGCCGAAGTGATCGACGAAGAACGCTGCGAGGGTTTGCACGTCGGTGGATTGCAGGTCGAGATGATTGAGCAACATGAGAGGTCTTTCTGCGGACGCACGTCCGCGTGTGCAGGCCTCTCGAGCTCCAACCTGCGATTCTTAGTGACTCGAACAACCTGACCCTAGCATGGTGGGCACGATTGCCGATCTCGGATCGTAGGGGGCACCTCTCCGAGCATCGTCAGGATTGTCACTGACCGCGGGCATGGTTGATCTGCGCGTCAGTGACAATCCTGACGGCTTGCGGGACGGGGCCTGTGTGATCAGAGATCGGCTCGCGGGATCACAGCGCGAGTGGGCGGTGATCGGCACCGGGCCGGCGGTACGGCACGCCCGCGAGGAATCGCAGCTTCATCGCCTGCCAGTGGATCAGCGTGATCACGCGCGCGGTCATAAAGGGATAGCGAACGGCGGCGCGGACGAGGGCACGATCGTCGATCACGTCGCGCGCGCCGCTGAAGCGCGCGAAGAAGATTTGCTTGGCATCGCGCGTGACGCGCATCGTGATCGCGAGCTCGTTCGCATCGAGTGGTACGTCGAATGCGAACTCGTACGTCGCATCACCGTGCAGAAACGGCGACACGTACAGCTCGCGGTGATGCACGAACACGTTCTCCGCGGTGCGCTGTTGTGGCCCGAGCACGTAGCGGAGCGAGCCGCCGTACGTGTTGTTGACCTCGGCGATCACGGATTGAATCGCGCCGCGCGCGTCGTAGTCGATGCAAAAGCTGACCGGATTGAACAAGTAGCCGAACGCGCGCAGGTTCGTGACGAATCGCGAGGTCGCCGGCGCCGGGATGTCGTTCGCGGCGCGCAATGCGACGAGCTCTTCACGTAGATCACGCGTGACCACCGATTGCGCGGCCGACGTACTCGCCCGGTAGTCGCGATCGCGAAACTCGAACAGGTTGCGCCGATCGCGCGAGAACAAGTGGAGCTCGCGATCGAGCGTCTCGAGCTCGTCGAGATCGAGCGCAGCCATGTACACGCCGTAGCGGAATGCGCGTTGCGCGAGCTCGTCGGTTCGAGCGTGGACGAGCTCGCCGCGATAGAGCGCGGAATGCGTCATCGCTGCGCCTGCGAGAGCGCCGCCGACACCGGCATCGGAGCCTCGTCGGCGAGCAGGCGCAACGCCGCCGCGCGACCGGATCTCATGCCGTCTTCGTGAAAGCCGAAGCCGAAGTGCGCGCCGGCGTAGTACGTGTGCAACGTGCCTTGGAGTGCGGTGAGCTCGTCACGGGCGGCGAGCGCCGCGCGATCGAACTGCGGGTGCGCGAACTCGACCTCGTGGAGAATGCCGCGCGGCTCGCGACGCGGATTGAGCGTCACGAGGTAGGGCGCATCGGGCAGACCTTGCAACGCGGTCATCGAATACGTAACCGAGACGCGCGCGGTATCCGGATCCGCGACGTAGTTCCACGATGCATGGGCCGCTCGCCGCGCCGGCAGGAACGAGCGATCGGTATGGAGCACCGTGCGATTGACCGAGTAGCGAATCGCCGACAGCGCGCCGCGCTCCGCCGGCGTGGGCTCCGCCAAGATCGCCAACGCGGTATCGGCGTGGGTTGCCACGATCACGCGATCGAAGCGATCGCGGAACGCGGTGTTCACCGTGATTCCGGCGGCATCGCGATCGATCGAGCGGACGCGCGTCGAGAGCCGAACCGCGACGCCACGCGCCTTCAACAGCGCGACCAGCGCATCGACGTAGCGCTGACTGCCGCCGACGATCGTGTCCCACTTGAACGGCGCGAACGGCGCGAGCATGCCGTGCTGATCGAGAAACGCGAGATACGACAGCGCCGGAAACTCTCCGCACAGATCCGGCGCGAGCGACCACAACGCCGCCGCGAGCGGGATGATGAAATGCGCGCGCACGCGGGCCGAAACACCGCGCAGCTTCAGATATTCGTCGAGCGACATCGCCGCGAGCCGACCGCGATCCTCGGCGAGATCGCGCCGGAACGTCGCGAGCAGACGCGTGACCTCGATCAAGAACGCCCAGTGCTTCGGCGAGGCGAGCCGCCGGCGATCCGCGAACATCGCGGACAAGGAGGCACTGCTCCACTCGAAGTCTCCGTCGGAGACCGAGAACGCCATCGTGGTTGGCCGGGTCTCGATCCCGAGCTCGCGCAGCATCGCCATGAAGTGGATGTAGCGCTCGCGATTGCACACGATGAAGCCCATGTCGATCGCGTGTCCGTCCGCTTCGACGGTGTAGACGTGTCCACCCGGCTTCGCTGCGGCCTCGAAGATCGTCACCTCGTGGCGACCCGCGAGCGCGTACGCCGCGCCGAGCCCCGCGATGCCCGAGCCGATGACCGCGACCTTCATCAGCGGTTCTCGCGGCAGATTTCGAACATCGCGTCGCGCATCCTACAACGTCCCGAGCGCATCCCGCGCCGGCTGGAGCAGGGCGGGCGCGAGTTGCAGCGACGTGCCGATGTCGATCGCGCGATGCAGCGCCATCCGCGCTTCCTCGGTCTTCAAGCCGCGCGCCGACGTTCCGACCGCACCGTTCGAGCCGGTGAGCGGCGCCGCGGATCCGGGCATCGACAACGCCTGCGCCGCGAGTGCTCGACCCAGCGCCGCCGCCGGCTTCCACAGCTCGGGATTATCTTTGCCGCCCACAGCTTCGAAGCCCGCGATCGCGAGCCGCGCATAGCGCTCCGCGGCAACGACATCTTTCTCGGCCAATGCGAGCAGCGCGCGAGACGTTTGCGTGGCGGGCAGCGTCGACGACTTGCGCGTGGTCTCCGACTCGAGCAACGCGTCGAACAACGCGTGCGCTTCGGCGAGCTTGCCCTGCGCGACCACGGCATCCGCGCGATCCGTGGCGACGACATCGTAGTCCGGCGTGTCCTTGCCCGGAATGCCTTCGGCGAGCACCAACGCACGTTCGAGCATCGCGCGCGCCTTCGTCGGATCATCGGTTTGCGTCAGGAACACGCCGTAGTTATCGAGCGTGGGCACGAGCACCGGGCTCGCCGCACCGAACAACTTCTCGCGCAACGCGAGCGCCTTGCCGAACGTGGCACGCGCGCGATCGAGCTCACCCATGAAGTGATAGCAAACGGCGAGGTTCGACCAGGCGAGCGCGACATCGGGATAGTTGTCGCCGACAAACTGCGAGCGCACTGCAATCGCGTGCTCGTAGTGCGGCGCCGCCTTCGCGTACTGCAACGCGCGCGCGAGCGTGCCCGCGAACAGGATCTCGTGGCTGTAGACGATGCCGCTGTTCGCGCCGTACTCCTGCGTGCTCGCTGCGAACGACGCTTCACCCGCGACCACACCGGCCTTGACGTTGCCTTCGTACACGTCGAGCACGGCTTCGACGAGCTTCGATCCAGCCTCGTACTCGTGCTCCGATCCGGTGCGCTTGGCCGCGGCGACCGCGAGGCCGTGCCAGATCCGCGCTTCGGTCACGCGCGGCGGCGACGCGTACACGCCATATCCTGCGAGCGCGATGCCCGCCCGCGCGACGATGTCATCACGCCGCGCGATCTCCGCCGTCCACACCGCTTGAGTCAGCGTGGCCTCGGCTTGGACGTCGTTGCCGGTGGCCTTTTGCACGCCACCTTGGACCGACAGTGCTTCGGCGAGGATCGGCGCGAAGTTGATCTTGCGCGCGGCCTCGACGGCGGCATCGGCGGCGACCGTGGCCGGCAGACCGCGCGACGCGATCGTATCGACCTTCGCCTCGATGATCTTCTGGTTGATTTCGGCCAGCTTCGGCGCGAGCTCCGGCGGCGGCGCATTCGGCGCGCGCAACGCCGCGACGTTCCCGCACCGCGCGATCCGATTCGAGCTCGTCGACGACGCCCTCGGCTTTTTCGACGACGAATTGATTCGGCTCGGTCAAGAGCTTCGTCAGCGCACCGAGCTCGGCCAGCTCTTGATCGAGACACGCCTGCCGCAACGACAACACGTCCTCGGTTTGATCCCGGCGCACGCGCGTCGCCTGGCAACTCTCGCGCGACATGTCGACCCACGATTGGGAGTAGCGATCGAGCGCGGGCACGAGCGCCGCGTACGCCTTCGACGCGAACGGCAACTTCGTCGCGAGATAGCCGGCCTGCACGGACGCCTTCATCTTCGGGTCCCACACGCCGTCGAGCCGCGCTTCGATCCCCTGGCAAGGCTTGGGCGTCGGCGCGATCAACCGCGTCGCGACCACCGCACCCGCGACGACGGCGACCGAGCCCAACCCGAACGCGATCCGCCGCCGCCGTGCACCCGGATCGACGGCGAGGGCCGCGAGTAGCTCGCGCATCGACGCGAACCGCTGGTCGGGGTGCACCGAAATCGCACGCACGGCAACATCGGCGACGCGGGCCGGGACCTTCGCGTTCGAAGGAAATACCGGCGCCGGAGACTTCGCCGTGGGGATCAAGTCCTTCGCGTACGGCCGCTGCCCGCTCAGCGCTTCGTACAACACCACGCCGAACGAATATTGATCGCTGCGCGGATCGGCATCGACGCCTTCGAACAGCTCCGGCGCCATGTACGCCGGCGTGCCGATCACGCCTTCGACGATCGTCAACTCGTCCGAGAGCGGCGGCATCTGGATCGGCGCCTCGGGTGGAATCGTGTCGCCCTTCCTCGCGCGCGCGAGACCGAAGTCCATCACGCGCACGCGCCCATCCTTGCCGACGATCACGTTCTCCGGCTTGAAGTCGCGATGGACGAGCTTCGCCGCGTGCGCCGCCGCGAGGCCTTCACCGGCCGCGAGCATGATGTCGCGCACCTCGCGCCACGTACGTGGCTTCGCCGTGAGCCACTGGCGCAGCGTCATGCCATCGACGAGCTCCATCGCGACGAATACCTGATCGTCCGTGACGACACCGACGTCGTGAACGATCACGACATTCGGATGCGACAGCCGCGCCATCGCCTGCGCCTCGCGCAGCAGCCACGACGAATCACCGATCGTGTTGCCGGTCTGCGACTTCGTATGCAGGAGCTTCAACGCGATCGCGCGATCGAGCTCGGGATCGAACGCGCGATAGACGATGCCCATGCCGCCTTCGCCCAAGCGATCGAGCACGACATAACGCCCGACGTTCGTACCGCGCTCGAGATATTTCGATGCGGCCGCCGGCATCGTGCCGAGCAGCGTCCTCGACTCAGTCATCCGTGGCTCGACGAGATTCGCATATCCACGTAACGTCCGCACCGTGGCTGCCGAAGTTCAGCTCGCCGGGCAGACATGCCTCCTCGAAAAGCCACGTGGAGCCAAGGCGCTGTACGTGTTTGCCCACGGGGCAGGGGCCGGGATGCGGCACGAGTTCATGGAGTCCGTGAGTACGGCGCTCGCCACCCATCAGATCGCCACGTTGCGCTTCGACTTCCCACCCGCCCGCAACAAGCCCGAGCCGTCGGAGGCGATGGTTCGTACGATCTACGGCGCCGCCGCGAAGCGCTACAAGCTGCCACTCTTCGCCGGCGGCAAGTCGTTCGGCGCCCGGATGACCTCGCGCGCACATGCCGCCCAACCGCTGCCCGATTTGCGTGGATTGGTGTTCTTCGGCTGGCCGCTGCATCCACCCGACAAGCCCGGCATCGAACGCGCCGAACACCTGCCGAATGCGGCCGGCCCGATGCTGTTCCTCACCGGCGACAAAGATGAATTCGCTCAGCTCGATCTCTTGAAGCCGGTGATCGCGAACCTCGGTCCGCGCGCCGAATTGCAACTGTTCGCCGGAAGCGATCACGGCTTCACGCGACCGAAGGCGGTGATCGACAAGCTCGCGACGGCCGCAGCGACGTGGATATACTCCCACTAGATGTGGACGAGCTACTCCGCGCGACATGCGGCGCAGCTAATCGGTCTCGCCGAATCGGTCGTGCGCAGCTGCATTCGCGACGGACTCGTCGGCACGCCGGGCACGGTTCCCGCGCAACTCTCGTTTCGCGATCTCGCGACGCTTCGCCAGGTGAAGGCACTCGTCGACGGCGGCATGCCGCTGCCGCGCGTTCGCAAGGAGCTCGTGGCGATCGCGCAGAAGCTCCCGGCCGGCACCACGCTCGCGGAGCTCACCGTCGAAGCCCACGATGGTCATGTCCATGTTCGCGGGACGCCGCCATCGCGTCCGTCGAGCCAGCTCACGCTCGCCCTCGATCCCGTTCGCGATCACGAGCCCGAAGGCGAGATGCGTGAATTGCCGCGCGCGCCCGAAGCGCCGATGCCGATCGCCGTCCCACCCGCCACCGCCGAGCAGTGGTTAACGCGGGCGCAGGCGCTGGAAGAGCGCGACCCGGTCGCCGCGATCGACGCGTACCGGCGTTCCCTCCGACTCCGACCCGAGTCGACCGAAGCCTGGATCAACCTCGGGCGGCTGTTCGCCGAAAGCGCCGATGCCGAAGCGGCGCGCGACTGCTTCAAGAGTGCGCTCGAGCTCGATCCGGCGGAGCCGACCGCGGTCTACAACCTCGGTGTCTTGGCGCAAGACGCCGGACGCGAGAGCGAGGCGATCGAGCTCTACCGCAAGTCGCTCGAGCTCGACCCGCAATTGGCGGAGGCGCATTACAACCTCGCCACGCTGTTCGATCAGGCGGGAGACTCGCGCTCGGCGATCCGTCATATCAACGAGTACCGGAAGCTGACGCGTTGAGATCGTCGTCGAGGCAGTCCAGGTACTGCTGACACGACTTCTGCGATTCGCAGCGCTCGTACATCTTCACGGTCGCCGCATCCTTCGTGCACGCATTGACCTCGCGGTGATCGCGCGCGAGCTCCTTCATGTCCGTGCCGAAAACTTCGCCGAGGCAGCGCTCGAAGTGGTCGGCCGCTTTTTCACAAACTTCGCGGGAGCTCGGGCCACCGCAGCCGCCGACAACCGCGGCCAAAACGATCATCCACTTCACCGAAGATCGAGCGGCCGCTCGGGCCAAGGTCGCAGGAAATCGCCTAAGTCAGCATCGCCAAACGACGTTCCAGGAACCGCCGTTCGGGGTCGTTTCCGACGAGCACGAGCGCCTGCCGATACGCCTTCGCGGCGGCTTTGCGATCGCCGAGCCGGCGCAACAGGTCAGCGCGCGCCGCGTGGAACAGATGAAAGTCTTCGAGCGATCGCGTGAGCGGCTCGAGCAAATCCAAGCCCGCGCGTGGCCCGTTCGCCATCGCGACCGCGACCGCATGATTCAACGCGACGACCGGCGATGGCGCACGACGATAGCGCTCGGCGTAGAGCGCGGCGATCTGCGCCCAATCGGTGTCGCTCGCGACCTGTGCCGAACAATGCAGCGCCGCGATCGCCGCTTCGAGCGCGTACGTATCGCCGCCACCGCGCAGCGCGATCGGCACGAGCTCCAACGCTTCGGCGATCTGCGCGTGGTTCCACTTCGCGCGATCTTGATCCTCGAGCAACACGAGATCACCGGCCTCGTCGACGCGCGTCTCGCGCCGTGCATCGTGCAACAGCATCAACGCGAGCAGGCCGCGGGGCGCGGGTGTGTCGAGCAGCTCGACGAGCAACCGGCCGAGCCGGATCGCTTCGTTGCAGAGATCCTTGCGCAGCCACTCGTCACCTGCCGTCGCCGCGTAGCCCTCGTTGAACACGAGATAGATCACCGACATCACCGCTTCGAGCCGATCCGCGAGCTGGCTTTGCTCGGGCACTTCGTACGGGATCCGAGCATCGCGGATCTTCGTCTTCGCACGGACCAAGCGCTGCGCCATCGTCACCGCCGACGTCATGAACGCGCGCGCGATCTCTTCGGTCGTCAACCCGCCGAGCGTGCGCAGCGTCAGCGCGACCTGCGCCTCGCTCGCGAGCGCGGGGTGGCAGCACGTGAAGATCAGCCGCAGCCGGTCGTCGCCCACCACGTGCACCTCCTCGGCAAGCGTCTCTTCGGCGACCGGCGTGCCGACGATCTCGCGCAGCTTTGCCCGCCGCCGGATCTGATCGATCGCCTTGTGCCGCGCGACCGTGATCAACCAACCGCGCGGCTCGGCCGGAATGCCTTCGCTCGGCCAGTGTTCGAGCGCGGACGCGAACGCATCCTGCACCGCTTCTTCGGCGAGCTCGAAGTCGCTGTTGCACACGCGGATCACCGTCGCGAGCACGCGTGCGCGCTCCCGGCGAAACACATCGGCGATCGCGGCAGCTGGGTTCATGTCACATCGGCACGACGGGTCGCACTTCGATCGTCCCGAACTGCGCACCCGGCAAGCGCGCGGCGATCGCTCGCGCTTCGGTCATGTCCGCGGCTTCGATCAAGAAGTAGCCGCCGAGCTGCTCGCGGGTCTCCGCGAACGGCCCGTCGGTGACCGTGGTCTTGCCGTCGCGAATCCGAACACTCGAGCCGTCTTTGGTTTGATAGAGCGGGTTGCCGCCTTTGTACTTTCCTTCGGCGACGAGCTCCGTCACGACCTTCACGTAGTCCGCGCGAAGCCTCGCCGACTCCTCCGCGGGCAATGCCCAGCGCGCAGCTTCGTCGTCGTAGATGAGCAGTAGGTATTGCATCAGTACTTCCCCATCTCCCACACGGGACGAATCTCGATCGATCCGATCTTCGCCGATGGAATGCCCGCTGCGATTTCGGTCGCCTCGTCGAGATCCTTCGCTTCGATCAGGTAGTAGCCGCCGAGTTGCTCGCGGGTCTCCGCGAATGGACCATCGGTGAGCTGGCGCTTGCCATCGCGGATCCGGACCGTGGTCGCGTTCGTGACCGAGTGCAGCCGGTTCGCGTTGATCAAGCGGCCGCTCGCCGCGAGCTTCTCCGAAAACGCGGCGTACTCCGCCATGAACCGCGCGTAGTCGTTCTCCGGCATGTCGCGCTCGACGTTGGTTTCGGTGTCGTAGATCAGCAGCAGGTATTGCATTCCACCCCTTGGACGAACGGCGCGTGTGCCGATCGACAAGCGATGGTAACTCAGCCAAATCCCAACAGCTTCCCGCCCTGATACACGCACAAGCTCACCACGTAGGCGAGCACGGTCATGTAGCCGAACAGGAACAGGGGCCACTTGATGCCCCCGGACTCGCGCCGGACGACGGCGAGCGTGCTCATGCATTGCATCGCGAGCGCGAAGAAGATCATCAGCGATAGTCCGACGAGCGGCGGATACGCGCGCTTGCCATCGGTTCGCTTCGCATCCTTCAACGCTTTGCGGAGTGGTTGCGATTGCTCGTCGGCATCGCCGCCGACCGCGTAGACGATGCCGAGCGTCGACACGAACACTTCGCGCGCCGCGAACGCACCGATCAGGCCGACGCCGATCTTCCAGTCGAAGCCGAGCGGTTGGATCGCGGGCTCGATGAAGTGCCCGAGCCGACCGCCGTAACTATTCTCGAGGTGCGCGGCCTGCTCCTGCGCGGCGAGATCGGCCTTCGCCTCGTCGGAGCTCGCCTTTTCGATCTGGGCCGCGTAATCCGGCGCGTCTTTCGGCAAGTCGCGGGGAAAATAGAGAAGGGCCCACAACGCGATCGAGCAACCGAGGATCACGGTGCCGGCCTCGCGCAGGAACATCGACGACTTGCCCCACATCATGCGGAGCACGTCTTTGATCCGCGGGAACCGATACGGAGGTAGCTCGATGATGAACGGCAGCCGCTTCGCCTTCAGCGGCTTCACGGTCTTGCTCATCACCCACGCGGCCGCGAGCGACGTGGCCGCCGAGAACGCGTACATGAACACCATGAGCAGGCCCTGCGTGATGCGCGAGCCCGGGATCAACGCCGCGATGATCAACGTGTAGACGGGCAGGCGAGCGCTGCACGTCATCAGCGGGACGACCAACATCGTCAGCAAGCGATCGCGCTTGCGCTCCATCGTGCGCGTTGCCGTGATCGCCGGAACCGCACACGCGAAGCCGAACAGCATCGGCACGAACGCCTTGCCGTGCAGATTCATCGAGCGCATCACGCGATCCATGAGGTACGCGACGCGCGCGAGATAGCCGCAGTCTTCCAAGAAGCCGAGGAACAGGAACAACAACAGGATCTGCGGCAGGAACACGAGCACCGCACCGACGCCCGCGATCACGCCGTCGACGAGGAAGTCCGTGTAGATGTGATCGCCCATCCAGCCGTGAAGGTGCGCGCCGAAGCTCTTGAAGCCCTTGTCGATGCCGTCCATCACCGGCGCTGCCCACGTGAACAGCGACATGAACAGCACGGTCATGATGATCGCGAACACGCCGAAGCCGGCGGCGCGATGGAGTAGGACGCGATCGATCCGCTCGGTCAGCGAGCGATCGGGCTTGGCCTGGCCGAGCTTCGGAATCTCTTTGTCGAGCCACTTCCAGCGCGCGAGCACCGCTTCGTCGTCGAGCTCGAACTGACGTCCGGCCACGGCATCGCGTAACGCATCCGGAACGTGCTCGAGCTCGTCGCGATCGTCGGTCGAGTTGTCGATGCAGGTCAGCGCCCACAGCTTGATCGCGTCGTCCGCGCTCGTGACCTCGCTGTGATAGCGAACGTGCGCCTTCCATCCGGTGGGCAGCTCGATCGCGTCGAGATGGCCGCGTAACCCCGGCGATGGCGACCACTTCCATTCGCTCCGCCGCGTCTTGCGCGCCGCGCGATCGATCGCGCCGAGCAGCTCGGGCAAGCCCTGCTTCGTTCGCGCGATCACCGACACCACTTCGCAGCCGACGAGCTCCGACAGCGCCTTCGCGTCCGGCGCCGATGGACCGGCCTCGTCGACCATCGTCAACGCGCCGACGCAGCGCGCGCCGAGCTCTTTGCATTGCAGCAGCAAGTACGTCGAGCGTGCGAGCTGCGTCGCATCGAGACAGACGATCAACACGTCCGGCGCGCGTGTGGTGCCGAGCCCGGCGATCGCATCGAACGCGATCTGTTCTTCGGCGGAGCGCGCGTTCAGCGAATACGTCCCCGGCAGATCGACGAGCTCCGCCGAACCCGTGGGCAACGTGATCTTGCCGACCCGACGATCGACCGTGATGCCCGGATAGTTCGAGACCTTCGCAGACAGACCCGTCAGTGCGTTGAACAGCGTGGTCTTGCCGACGTTCGGATTTCCGACCAGCGCGATCGAGAGTGCATTCGCTAACGCCGGCGCGGGCGTGGATGCAGGCTCGCAGTGCGCGTCACTCATTTGGCGGCGGCGATCAACGCGACCGGTGCGGTTGCTTCGTTCGGCAACGCCACGACTTCGATCTGCGCGGCTTCCGCCTTCCGGATCGACCACTGTCCGTGACGAACTTCGATCTGCAACGGATCGCCGAGTGGCGCGACGGTGACGATCTTGACGTCGACACCCGGTACGAGTCCCATCTCGAGCAGCCGCCGACGAAACGCACGGGCACCCGAGATCGAGCGCACGGTGGCCGTTCGTCCGACAGGAATCTCGGCCAGCGACTGCATTTAGATCGCGTACCATTATTGAAAGTTGTTTTCAAACTCCAAAGTGTCCCGTGACCCAGATCCCAGCCAAGTAGGCAGGAATCTCGCGTTGTCGCAGGGGAATGCTACATTCGGGATTACGGGATGGAGTCCTCGCAGACACTTCTGCTGAATCAGGGATTCGAGCCGATCAAGGTCATCTCCTGGCAGCGCGCGATCACGCTTCTGTTCCTCGGCAAGGTCGAGGTGCTGGAGGAGTACGAGCACAACATTCGCTCGGTCACGATGGTGATCAAGGTGCCGGCCGTCGTGCGGCTCCTGCGTGCGTTCCGTCGCCACGCCCGGCCCGTGAAGTTCTCGCGCGTGAACATCTACGCGCGCGATAACTACCGTTGCCAGTACTGCGGCAAGAAGGCGCCGATCAGCGACCTCACGTACGACCACGTCGTGCCGCGCTCGCAAGGCGGGCTCACCGAGTGGACGAACATCGTGTCGTGTTGCTACCTGTGCAATCGGCACAAGGGTGGTCGTACGCCGAAGGAAGCGGGCATGAAGTTGCTCGCCGCACCCACGCAACCGAACTGGGTGCCTGCGGTCGCGATCCGGATCTCGCTGCGATCCGTGCCCGAAGCGTGGCGTGATTATCTGTACTGGACCGGCGAGCTCGACGGCGCCGATCAGCCCGCGTGAAAATTCTGTTCGTCTGTCTCGGCAACATTTGCCGATCGCCGACGGCCGAAGGCGTGATGCGCCACGTGATCGCGCGTGCGGGCGCTGCACATGAAGTCGCGAGTGCGGGCACCGGCAACTGGCACGTCGGCGAGTCGCCGGATCCGCGCACGACCGCCGCGGCAAAGAAGCGCGGTTACGATCTCTCGCACCAACGCGCCCAACAACTCGCGATGAAGCACTTCGCCGAGTTCGATCTGATCCTCGCGATGGATCGTTCGAACCTGCAAGGCATCGAACGACTCGCTCGCATGTGCAGCGGCAAGGTTCCACCGATCGAGTTGTTCCGTTCGTACGATCCGACCGCACCCGACGGTGCCGAAGTTCCGGATCCGTACAGCGGCGGTGCGAAGGGTTTCGAAGACGTGCTCGATATCTGCGAGCGCGCGTGTGAAGGGTTACTGGCCGAGCTGAAGAAATGATTTCCTCGTCGGAGATCATGTCCGCGTCGATCACGCGGCTCTACGCGTACGGCGTGCCACCGGCGAAGATCCTGCGGTGGGCCACGCTGATCATCGGCAAGGACGCCGCGATCGAGCGGATGGCACTCGCGTTGGATCTATCGGCCGCACAGCTCGAACGTGCCGAGATCCATCTCGCGCGCGGCAACGACGATCCGACGCTCGGCATCGCACCGCCACCACTCGCGAAGCCACCGGATGGCCGATGGAACGAGGAAGACACCGCATCGGTGATCGCGGGCTACACGTTCACCGGCAATGCGGGCGAAGCGCTGTTCCCGCGCCCGAACCACCTCACGTTGCGGTGGTGGGAGGTCACGCGGAACAACGATCAGCGCTGGCTGTTGATGGTCGAGCGCGACGGCGTGGCGTTGCCGATCGACGAGCACGTCGCCGATACGACGGTCGGCAACGTCAGCACGTACACGCGCGAGCGCACCATGGAATCTCTGATCACCGTCGAGTCGCCGTATCCGATCGCGGAAGTGAAGGATGCGTTCTGGCAGCTCGACGGCACCGAATGGGTGCTGAAGCTCGACCACAAGAGCAGCACGAGTTACGTCTACAACACGGCGATCTGGTGGTCGGTCGATTGGACGCTGCGCGTGGGTCTGCGCTGCAAGGTTGAAATTCGGACGCACACCGACGTGTCCAGCTAGATCACGTTACGATACGCGCGTGGCGCAATCCGCGGTTCGCACGGCATTCGCCGGCCTTATCGGCAACGTGCTCGAGTGGTTCGACTTTGCCGTCTACGGCTATTTGAACACCCAGATCGGCGCGAAGTTCTTCACGAGCTTCTCGAAGGAATCGCAACAGAACTGGGCGTTCGCGCTGTTCTGGCTCGGCTTCGTCGCGCGGCCGATCGGCAGCGTCGTGCTCGGCCGGATCGGTGATCACATCGGCCGGCGCGCGTTGTTGACGTTATCGATCGCGTTGATGGGCGGCAGCACGCTCGCGATCGGCCTCTTGCCCGGGTACGAGACGATCGGTGTGTTCGCACCGATCCTGCTGTTCACGATGCGCGTGATCCAAGGGTTCTCTCTCGGCGGCGAGTTCACCGGATCGATGGTGTACACGACCGAGCTGTCGTCGCCGCTCATGCGCGGGTTGGTGTCGAGCTCGACGGCGGCGGGCACGTCGCTCGGCTTCATCTTGGGATCGGGTGCGGTGTGGGCGGTGCGGAGTGCCGTCGGTGACGCCGCGCTTTCGGATTGGGGCTGGCGCATCCCGTTCCTCGCGAGCGTCGTGTTTTGCATCGCGGGCTATTTGCTACGTCACGGTATCGTCGAGCCCGAGGAAACCGCCGGCGCCGAAAAGGGCAAGCCGTGGTGGGTGCAGGTCAAACGCGATTGGAAACCGATCGTGCAGGCGTTCGGCATCGTCGGCATGACGAACGCCGCGTACTACCTGACGTTCACGTTCGCGCCGGAGACGCGCCAACAAGACAAAGCGTACGACCCGAACGAGTTCCTCAAGTTCAACGTGTTCGTGTTGTTCCTCGTGCTCGCATCGAAGCCGCTCGGTGGATTCCTCAGCGACAAGATCGGCCGCCGCAAGCTGATGATCACGATCCAGGTGGTCGCGGCGGCGCTGTTCTATCCGGCGCTCAGTCTGATGATGACGGGCACGCCGACGCACTTCGCGATCGGCCAGCTGATGATGGCCGTGCCGCTCGGCATGGCGCTCGGCCTCCAAGGCGCGATGCTCGTCGAGATCTTCCCCGTGCGCGCGCGCGTGCTGTCGATGTCGGTCGCGTATTCGGCGACGCTCGCACTCGCCGGTGGCATCGCACCGTTGCTCGGCAAGAACATGATCACGTGGTTCGGCAGTCCGGTCGCGCCGGCGTACTTCGTGTTCGCGCACGCGATCGTTGGCTTCATCCTCATGCTCGGAATGAAGGAGACGAATGCCAACTCGCTTTCCGAGTGAGCTCGGCAAGGTCGAGATCATCCGCTCCGTCGGCGGCGGCGATATCAACGAAGCGTACGAGTGCCGGCTGTCCGACGGCACGCATGCGTTCGTGAAGCTCCAGTCGAGAACGCTGCCGGGCTTGTTCGCCGCCGAAGCGCACGGCCTCGCATGGCTGCACACGCGCACGCCTCGTGTGATTTCGCGCGGCGAGCACCACCTCGCACTCGAGTGGCTCGATCTCGAGTCACGTGTGGATCCGGACAAGCTCGGTCGCCTACTCGCGGAGATGCATCGCGACGCACCACCCGTGTTCGGGCTCGATCGCGCGAACTACATCGCGACGATTCTCCAACCCGCGGCGACCGCGTCGACGTGGCCCGAGTTTTACGTCGAGCATCGCCTGCGCCCGCTGATCGGCGATGGCGTGCGCGCACTGCTCGATCGTCCACACCGATTCGGCCCACCCGAGCCGCCGGCTCGCCTCCACGGCGATCTGTGGACCGGCAACGTCGCATCCGTAGCCGGCGAGCCCGTGGTCTACGATCCCGCGGTCTACGGCGGCCACCGCGAGATCGATCTCGCGATGTACGACCTATTCGGCGATGTCACGCGCGTCGCCGCCGCCTATCACGAGGCCTATCCACTCGCCGACGGTTGGCGCGATCGCATCGCGCTCTACCAACTGTATCCGCTCGCCGTTCACGCGAAGTTATTCGGCGGCGGCTACACGAGCCGCGTGCGCGAGACGCTCGCTACTTTGCTTGCGTGAACGAGTTGCTCTGACCGAGCGAGCTGGTCGCCGGCTTCCCACCCGCGCCGCCGCTCTTCTTCCACGTCACCTTGTTGTTCGAACCGGTGACGTTCGCCGTGTCCACGCTGTCCGCCGCGACGGAGTTCGACGATCCGTTGATCGTCAACGTCCCGACGCTCTCGATCGTCAGCGTGTTGTGACCGCCGGTGACCGTGATTTCTTTGCACGCACCCTTCAGCGCGTACTTGCCGTTGCCGCCGGTGATCTGGACGACCGGATCGGTTCCACAGTCGTGGCTACCGGACTTGGCGAGCGATTTGTCGGCGGCCGCCACACCGCCGAGCATCATCACGAGCGCGAGGATCTTCGTCATTGCTGCTCCACCTTGGTATTCGTGCCGACCGACGAAACCTTGGGCTTCGCCGCCGACAGACCCTTCTTGTACGTCACCGCATTGTCCGAGCCGGCGACGCTGATCCTGTCCGCCGCGCCGATCGACACGACGTTCTTGCTGCCCGCGATCGAGATCTCTTTCACGTTCTCGACGAGCAGATGATTCGATCCGCCGGCGACCGTGATCTTGTTGCACGTGCCATGGAACTGATACGAGCCATCGCCCGACGTGATCTTGTACTCGGGCGTGTTCGTGCAATCGACCGCCGTCGCCGAGAGCGCCGCGACCTTCGGTGCGGCCGCCGCACCCGCGTTCGCACTCGCGCCGCCTGCGTTGATCTTGTTGTTCGTGCCGGGGTTCGAAACTTTCGGAGACCCGTTCGCGATCGTGATCGTGTTCTCGTTACCGTTCGCCGAAACCGCATCGGCGTTCGTGACCGTGATCTTGTTCTGATTGCCGTTGGCCGAGACATTCGTCGCGTTGTCGATCTTCACGACGTTCTGATTGCCGTTGACGGAGACCGCTTTGCACGCGCCCTTCAGCGTGAACGTGCCCTCATTCGTCTGGATCGAGACGACCGGGTCTTTCCCGCAATCCCATTCACCACCCTTGCCGTCATTGAACGACTTTCCCGCAAACGCGACCGTTGGAATCAGCATCAGTAGGCTCGAAAGTGTCTTCACGTTGTCGTCCTCCCCAGTTCGACGCATGTTGACACCGTTTGTTCATCTCGCAGTGCGTCAAGAGGGTATAAGTGCGCATGGCTGATGCCGTAACTGCCGCTCGAACCCTCGCCGAACAGGCGGTCGCCAGTGCTCGCGCGCTCACGGAGAACGGTCAGCTGATCGACGATCATCAAGTGGTCGTCGAACGCGTCGCGTACGCCGCCACCGAAGCGCGCGTGATCGCCGAGCTGGGGGCAACACCGCTTCCCGATCACGCGCGGATCGCGAGTGCCGAGCTCGCGCAATCGATCGTCACGCGGCTCGCACCGGTCGCGGGGATCCTGAAGCTGTCGCCCGCGCTCGCGATCGATCCGGCGCTCGCACCCGAACATGTCGAGAAGCTCGGCGAGCACGCGATCACGAACGCCGGCCGGCTCGCTTGGCCGCTCGACGAAACCCTCGACGAAGTTCGCGCGAACGTCCGCGCGTTTGCCGAGCGCGAGATCATGCCGCACGCCGAGCGGATCCACAGTCACGACGAGCTCGTGCCCGAACGTTTCATCACCGAGATGGGCAAGCTCGGCTACTTCGGCCTGTCGATTCCCGATCGGTTCGGCGGCTACGAGCTCGGCAACATTGCGATGATCCTGACGACCGAAGAGCTGTCGCGCGCATCGCTCGCCGCTGCCGGCTCGTTGATCACGCGCCCCGAGATCCTCGCGAAGGCGCTGCTCGCCGGCGGTTCCGACGCACAGAAGCAGCACTGGCTCCCGAAGCTCGCATCCGGTGAGATCATGGCCGCGATCAGCGTGACCGAGCCCGATACCGGATCGGACGTCGCATCGCTCACGTGCCGCGCCGAAAAGGTCGACGGCGGTTACACGATCACCGGCGCGAAGGCGTGGTGCACGTTCGCCGGCCGCGCCGACGTGATCGCGCTCCTCGCTCGCACCGGCGATGCAGGCGCGCGTGGCCTCACGCTATTTATCGTCGACAAACCGCGGTTCGACGGCCACGCGTTCGACGCGAAGCAACCGACCGGCGGCACGCTCACCGGCAAGGCCGATCGCACGCCGGGCTATCGCGGCATGCACTCGTTCACGCTCGCGTTCGACAACTGGTTCGTGCCGGACGCGCAAGTCGTCGGCGAGCCGGGCAAGGGCTTCGCGTTGCAGATGGCCGGCTTTGCCGCGGGCCGCCTTCAAACCGGTGGCCGTGCGTGCGGGCTCGCGGGCGCCGCGCTCGAGACGACCGCGCGCTACGTCGCCGAGCGCAAGCAATTCGGCAAGCCGATCGGCGACTACGGCCTGACCCGCTATCACCTCGGCCGGATGGCGAGCCGCCTCGTCGCCGCACGCGCGATCACGTACGCGGCCGCCCGCGCGATGGACACCGACGAGCGCGCCGCGGCACCGCTCGCCGCGATGGCGAAGTTGTTCTCGTGCGACGTCGCCGTCGAGGTCACCCAGCTCGGCCAATTGCTGCACGGCGGCTGGGGCTATGCCGAGGAATATCCGATCAGCCGCTACGTCGCGGACGCACAGGTGCTACCGATCTTCGAGGGCGTGAAGCCGATCCTGACGTTGAAGGTGGTCGGTCGCTCCCTGTTGCAATGACCTGTCCCCGCTGCCTGTTCCTGCACTGTCTGTGCGCCGACGTCCCGGCGATCGCGAACACCACGCGCGTCGTGATCGTCCGCCATCACCTCGAGACGCATCGCGCGTCGAACACCGCGCGGCTCGCGAACATGGCGTTGGGAAATTCAGCGATCGTCGAGCACGGCGGGATGGGTGGCACGGCGGCGCTCCCTGATCTTTCGGGAGCCTGGCTGCTGTATCCGCTCGGCGAGCCCACGACCGAGCCGCCGGCGCAGCCCCCATCCCAGCTGGTCGTGCTCGATGCGAGTTGGTCGCAAGCGCGCCGGATGTATCGCAAGCTCCCGGCGATTCGGAGCCTGCCGGTCCTCCGGCTCCCGGCGATCGCGGGGCGTGAGGACGTGGTCCGGATGCGGGAATCGCCTGGCGAGGGCCAAGTCTCGACGATCGAGGCGATCGCGGCCGCGCTGCGCCTGCTCGAAGGCGATGCCGTCGCGCAACCTCTCGAAGCACTGTTCGACCTGGCGGTACAGCGAATGCGCGCGACCGGGCGTCTAAACAAACCGTAACGGTCGCCACCCGTTGCCACGGTGCGTCGAGGATCGGATACTCGTCGGGCGTGGCAGCTTCGGTGCAGCGGTCCGGAATCGGGATTTCGGCCAAGCTCATCTTCACGACGTCCGTCGTCGTCGCGCTCGCCGTGGCCGCGGCCACGTGGTTTTCGCAGCGCTCGATCCAAGAGCTGACGACCGAGCAATTGCGCGATCGCCGCGCGTCCGGCGAGACCGCGATCGCACGGCAGGCCGGGCTCGTCGTCGAATCGATCGCGAATGCGTCCGCGCACGCGATCGCGAACAACCAGTACAGCGATCTGCCGCCCGTCCTCGAAGCCGCGATGAAAGAGGACAAGGCCGGCGTCGACCAGCTGCAGTGGATCAGCCTCGCCGATGCCACCGGCCAGGTCATCGCGGCCACGCCGACCGCACCGACAGGCGCGAAGCTCGCGGACCTCGAGAAGTTGCTGCCGGCGAGCGATTCGGTCGCGAGCGCGCGGATCGGCACCGGCTCGGAGTGGATCTACGGCGCGCCGATCAAGCTCGGCACGAACGGCATCGGCAAGATTCGGATCGGCGTCACCAGCGCCGCGCTCGAGACCGAGCTCGCGAAATCGCTCTCCGAAGCCGATGCCGCCGCACAGGCCTCGCGCCAGAAGCTGCTGTTGATCGCGCTCGTCGTGCTCGGCATCGGGATCGTCGCCGCCGGCTTGCAATCCGTGTCGATCGCGCGACCGATCCGCGTGCTGACCTCGCAGGCGAACCGGATCGCGACCGGCGATTTCGGCATGCGCGTCCCCGATCAGCGCGGCGACGAGCTGGGCGTGCTGGCGCGAACGTTCAACTTCATGAGCGATGCGATGGTCCAGCTGATCGAACAGAACGCGAACAAGGCGTCGCTCGAAAAAGAGATGGAGCTCGCACGCCAGGTCCAACAGGCGATGTTGCCGGCGAGCCAGCTCGATCAGCACGGCTACTTCAAGGTGATCGGCGTGTGCATGCCGGCCTCGCAATGCGGCGGCGATTGGTGGATGTATCGCAAGCTGCCGAACGGCCGGATGCTGTTCGTGCTCGGCGATGCGACGGGCCACGGCATTCACTCCGCGATGATCGCAGCCACCGCGCGTGGTGCGGTCGAGGCGCTCGCCGCCGTCGACGAGAAGCTGCTCACGCCGGAGCAAGTGCTCCGCGCGATCGATCAAGCGATCGCGATGGTCGGCGATCACAACGTGCTGATGACCGCGTTCGCGGCCGTGTTCGATTCGCAACAGGGCGTGCTGCACTACGCGAACGCCGGGCAGAACTTTCCGTACGTGATCAAGCTCGGCCAGCAGAAGGTGCTCGAAGAAGCGAGCATCATCGCCGCGAGTGGCAATCCGCTCGGCGATCGCAACATCGCCGTCGAGATCCGGCGCGGCTCGTTGCAGCTGCGACCGGGCGACTTGTTCGTGTGCTTCACGGACGGTGTCGTCGAGCGTGCGAATCGCGCGGGCAAGCTGTTCGGCGATCGCCGGCTGCGCAGCGCGCTGACCGGCCAACCGATGTACGACAACAACTCGCTGATCGCGCTTCGCGATCGCGTGCTGTCCGCGCTCGAGCGCCATGCGGAGGGCCAGATGGCCGAGGACGATGTCACGTTCGTGTTGTGCCAGTACGATCCGCCGGTCCAGCGGCAGTCGAGCCATTCGTCGCCGGGCCGAGGCGCGGCTTGAAAAAGCTCTTACTGGTGTTGGTGCTCGCGGCGACGGCGCACGCGCAGCGACCGAATCAAGGTGAAGACGAGAGCGCGGCGTTCGTGAACGAAGGCCGCACGGCGCTTCGCGACAACCGGCTCGACGATGCCGCCAAGGCGCTCGATCAGGCGATCGCGTTGAACCCGCGCCGCGTCGAGGCGTACGTGTTGCGCTCGGCGGTGTACGCGGCGAAGAAGCAATACAAGGAAGGCGTCGCGTTGATGAAGCGCGCGCAAGGCCTCGCTCCGCAGGATGTCGAGGTGCTGACGCAGCTCGGCTCGCAGTACTTGCTCTCGGGCGATGCCGATAACGGCGTGCCGCTGCTCACGCAAGTCGTCCAGAAGGATCCGAACCGCTACGACGCGCAGCTCCTGCTCGGTCACTACTTTCACGATCACGCGAAGTGGCCGGACGCGATCACTGCACTCGAGGCGTACCTCGCGCATCGTCCCGAGCCGCTCGCGAAGGAAGATCCTCGCCATCAAGTCGAGCTTGCCGATTCGTATCTGCGTGCGAACCAAGCGCAGAAGGCGGCCGACATGTTCCAGATGGCCGCCGATCATTCGAAGTCGGCGGGCACGGTGTTGCGCGCGCGGATCGGCGCGGCCTGGGCGATGTCGTCGATCGATTGCAAGAAGGCCACGCCGCTCCTGCGCGAGCTCGATCCGATCGCGAACGATCATCCCGAGGTCTGGCTCGTCGAAGGGCAGTGCGCGCTCGCGTTGAACGATCCGAACGGCGCGCTCCAGCTCGGGCGGCGCTATCTCGAACGCGCACCGAAGCAGAGCGCCGCGGGTCACGCGCTCGTCGGTGAAGCGCTCGCGGCGCGCGGCAATCTCGCGGACGCGAAGAAGGAGCTCGAGACCGCGCGCGATCTCGATCCGCAGCGCCGGCGATTCACGGTGAAGCTCGCGCAGGTGCTGCGGCGCGCGAATCGTGCGGCGGATGCGCTCGAGGCGTTGCAACGGATCGGGCCGCCGAATCCGGCTGCGACGGATCCCGATTGGTACGTCGAGGAAGGCGAGGCGTGGCTCGCCGAGAACGATGCCGCCGCGGTGATCACGAAGATCGGTCCGGTGATGCCGGAGCTGTCGCAGAGCGCGGCGATCCACGTCACGTTCGGCGCGGCGCAGCTGCAAATGAAGCAGCCGGAAGCCGCGGTGAAGACGCTCGAAGATGGTGAAGCACTGCAGGCCACCGCGCGCGGCAAGAAGCTGCTCGTCGAGGCATTGCTCGCGACCGGTGCCGCGAAGCTGTCGCAAAACGATGCGGCGAGTGCAGAGCCGTTGCTCGCGCGCGCGAACCAGCTCGACGATCAGAACGTGATGGTGTTGCGCGATCTCGGCATCGCGCGGCTCGCCCTCGACAAGCCGGCGGATGCGCTGCCGGTGCTCGATCGCGCGGCGAAGGCGGATCCGTCGCCGATCGTCGCGATGCTCGCGGCACGTGCGCACGCGCTGACGAACGACATCACCGGTGCGCGTGCGCTCTATGATCGCGCGCTCGCGGCGGAGAAGGACAACGCGATCGAGATCTCGATCGACTGGGCGGCGTCCGAGGTGGCGAACGGCGATCCGAACATCGCGGTGACCGCGCTCGAGAAGACGGCGCCGCAAGCGAAGGTCGGTCCGCTCGCGGTGCGCCATCGCCAAGCGCTCGCGACGGCGCGTCACGCCGCCGGCCTCGCGGCGTTGCGTGCGGGCAACGGCACGAAGGCGCTCGAGTTGTTGCGGGCGGCGGTTTCCGTCGAGCCGAACACGGCCCGCAAGTGCGATCTCGCGGTCGCTGCGGTCGCATCCGGCGATCTCGTCGCGGCGCAATCCGCGTTGAAGGCGATCAGCGGGCAGACCTGTCCGTTCCCGCCGCCGGCGGATACCCAAGCCGCGCCGATCCTGATCGCGTTCACCGATGGTCTCAATCCGAAGCGCGCGGCGAAGGCGCTCGACAAGCTGACCTCGCTCGGCGGCAAGTCGACAGGTGCGGCGGCGGCGTTGCTCGGCACGGCGATTCGCGTCGTCGCGCTGAACGCGGCATCGGACGCGTATCACGATGGCAACGTGTCTGCGGCGAGGAAGTACCTCGCCACGGCGAAGGCGGCGAACGCGAAGGTCGGTGCGGATGAAGTCGCGCACAACCTCGCGGTGCTCGATCTCGCGGATGGTCATGTCGATGCGGCGATCGGCGAGCTCGACAAGCTCGTCGGGCGCGTGCCGGAAGCGCTCGTCAATCTCGGCATCGCGTACGAACGAAAAGGCGATCATCCGAAAGCGCTCGATGCATGGCGCCGCGCTCGCAAGGCCGGTGTGCGGTTCCCGCCGCTTCCGGAATGGATCGATGCGAAAGAGCGGATCTATGGAGGTGCGCAGTGAAGGTGCTCCTGATCCTGTTCCTGATGGTGACCACGGCGGCTGCCGAGACGATCACGGTCGGCCTGTTCGCGCCGACGGCACCATTTCCGTCGACGGCGACTCGCGTCGAGCTCGCGACCAAGCTCGGCGAGCATTTCGGCAAGGCGCTCGGTGGGACCGGCAACGGCAAGGTCTACGCGCGGCCCGGTGACTTCGCGAGCGCGGTGAAGAAGGGCGAGGTCACGATCGCGCTCGTCGACGCCACGTACCTCGCGTCGGCCGGCGGCAACTTCACGATCCTCGCGAGTGCGGTGCGCGGTGGCGAGACCTCGCACGGCTGGATCCTCGTCGCGCGCGGCGCCACGAAGATCGGCGAATTGAAGGGCAAGCGGGTGCTCGTGCCGGTCGTCGGTGGGCGCGAGGCAGACTTCGTCCAGAACGTGTTGCTCGGCGGCGAGGTCGGCAAAGACTTCTTCGCGAAGATCGAAGCGGCGCCGGATACCGCGTCGGCACTCGCGGCGCTGTCACTCGGCAAGGCGGATGCGGCGGTCGTGCCGAACGGGGTCGAGCTGCCGTCGGGCACGTCGAAGTTGCTCGATCTCCCGTCGCTGTCGGGACCGGTGCTGGTCGCGTTCGGCAATCTGCCGGCGGCGCGCAAGACCGCGCTCGTCGACGCCGCGGGTTCGTTCAAAGGTGACGCGACGGTGGCATCGTTGAAGGCCGCGGATCCCGAGGCCGTGCGCGCGATCGCCCGCCGGTTCTCGCCGCCGGTCAAGCGCGGCCCGCTCGCCGTACCGGCGGTGCGCGTGCTCGTCGGTGACCTCGTCGAGGGGCGAACGTTCGCGATCGAACGAACGGCGCCGACGGTGTTCGCGGTCGCGCCGGCACGGTAACCTTCGCGCGTGGACCTGAACGAACAGTTCAACGCGCACGTCGATCACCTGCAGCGCCAAGCGGAAGCGGCGCTCGCACAACACGGCTACGAAGCGATCGTGCTGTGCAGTGGCACCGCGGCGATGCGGAATCGCTTCGACGATCAAGCGTGGCCGCTGTCGCCGACCCCGACGTATTCGCATTGGTGTCCGCTCGTCGAGCCGGATGCGTATGTCGTGGTGCGTTCGGGCCGAAAGCCCACGCTGATCCGGACCGTCGTCGACGATTACTGGGAGACGCCCACGCCGCCCGAGAGCAATCACTTCTGGGACGCGTTCGATCAAGTCACCGTTGGACCGGGGCATGCGGGCGACGTGTTGCCGGGCGGCAGAGTCGCGGTGATCACGCGCGATGCGGGGCAGGCACCTCCCGGCGAGGTCAATCCGCAGGCACTGCTCGCGTCGCTCGACCAGATCCGCACGGTGAAGACGCCGTACGAGATCGAGATGCTCGCGGAAGCCACGCGGCGTGCCGTGGTCGGACATCGCGCGGTCGTCACGCGGTTCCTGCAGGGACCGGTGAGCGAGCTCGAGCTTCACCTCGAGTTCTTGCGCGCGTCGGAACAAGACGATGCGACGGCACCGTACAAGAACATCGTCGCGCTCGGTCCGCATTGCGCGGTGCTGCACTATGTCGCGTATCAACGCGTGGCCGTCGAAGGCGATACGTCGTTGCTCGTCGACGCGGGTGCGAAGTGGCAGGGCTACGGCAGCGACATCACGCGAACCACGGTGCGTGGCAACGGAGCGGCGGCGAAGCGGTTCGGCGAGCTCATCGATCGCGTCGATGCGATGCAACAGGCGATCATCGCGCGCGTCGCGCCGGGCAAGCCGTACGAGGATCTCCACGACGAATGCCATCGCTTGCTCGCGGACGTGTTGCTCGAGACCGGGCTCGCGAAGGGCAGTGCGGCGGAATTGGTCGATCGCGGAATCACGCGCGCGCTCTTGCCGCATGGCCTCGGGCATTCGCTCGGGATCACGGTGCATGACGTCGGCATGAAGTTGCGTCCGCCGCGCGCCGAAAACAAGTTCCTCAGGAATACGTCGACGATCGAGGCCGGTCAGGTGTTTACCATCGAACCGGGCGTGTACTTCATCGCCGGCCTGCTCGGGCCGTTGCGCGAGGACGCCCGTGGCCAGCTGCTCGATTGGAAGGCGATCGAGGAGCTAATTCCGTTCGGCGGGATCCGGATCGAGGACAACGTCGTCGTGAAATCGGAAGGTGTGCGCAATCTGACGCGCGAGGCGTTCGGTAGCTAGCAAAAGGGGGTCGGGCACACTATGTTCCCGGCGTCATGCTGCGTCGTTACGCCCTAGCTTTCCTGTTGGTTGCCTCGGCTTGTAAGAAAGATTCGTCGAACGATCACAAAACGGCGACGGGATCCGGCAGCGGTCTCCAGCAGAAGCTGTTCAAGGTCGAGCAGGTCGCGCCGCCGTTCGATCTGAAGACCCCGCCCGCGGATGCCGTGAAGACGGCGACGGGCCTGATCTACAAGAAGCTCGTCACGAACGATGCGGGCACCGCGCCGAAGCGCAACGACACGGTGATGATCAACTACACCGGTTGGAAGCAGAACACCGGCGAGACGTTCTTCACGAACGGTAGCAAGGGCGTGCCGATGCCGCTCAACCTCGCGAACACGGCGCCGGGCTTCACCGAGGGCATGCAGCTGTTGAAGACCGGTGAAAAGGCCGTGCTGTGGTTGCCGGCGTCGATCGGTTATCGCGACAACAAGCCGGGCGGTGAAACGCTCGTCTATCAAGTCGAAGTCGTCGAGATCAAGCCGGCGCCCGCGATTCCCGAGGACGTTGCCGCGCCGCCGGCGAACGCGCAGACCAGCAAGGGCGGATCGAAGTTCGTCGTGTTGCGTCCGGGCACCGGCACCGCGAAGGCGCACTCGTGGGACGAGGTCACGTACAACTACACCGCGTGGGATGCGACGGGGCGGATGTACGAAACCACGGAGATGAAGAAACATCCGTCGAAGGTCACGCCGTACAAGCAATCGGCGGCGCTCGAAGAGGCGATCACGTCGATGACCGCGGGCGAGCGGATCCGGGTGTGGACGACGGGCGAGAAGATGGCGCCGAACGGCAAGCCCGCGCCGAATCAACCGACCGGCCCGGTCTGTTACGAGATCGAAGTCATCACGATCGAGCCGGGCGTCGAGCCGCCGCCGGTGCCGGCCGATGTCGCGAAACCGCCGGGCGACGCGCAGAAAACCGCGAAGGGCAATTTCTACAAGGTGATCAAGTCGGGCGGTAAGTCCGATCATCCGAAGACGACGGAATCGGTCCGCGTGAACTACACGGGCTGGACCACGGACGGCCGGATGTTCGATACGTCGACGAAGACGAAGCAGCCGGCGGAGTTCCGGTTGCAGGGCGTGATCGCCGGTTGGACGGACGTGATTCCGCTCATGTCGACGGGCGACAAGTATCGCGTGTGGATCCCCGAGGAGAACGCGTACAAGAATCAGCCGGGGCGGCCGCAGGGCATGCTCGTGTTCGAGATCGAGCTCGTCGAGATCAAGCCGGCGCCGGCCGCGCCCGTCGGTGACAAGCCGCCGGGTGGGATGCCGGGTGGAATGCCGCCGCACGGTCATCCCCCAATGGGTGGGGCGCCGGGCGCGCATTGATCGCGCAAGCGTGGGGTTGGCGTGACGAGCAACTCGCGCCGTTAACGGGCGGGTTGATCAACACGACGTTTGTCGTCACGACGGATCGTCCGATCGCGGTGCTGCAGAAGCTGCATCCGATCTTCGGCGCGGATGTGAACCTCGATCTCGAGGCGGTGACCGCGCATCTCGCCGCACGCGGGATGGAGACGCCGCGGTTGATCCGGACGCTCGATGGCCGGCCGTACGTCGAGGACGAAGGCGTGTGGCGCGCGACGACGTTCGTCGAGGGCGTGGCCGTGGCGACGGTTCCGGACGTGACGTGGGCCGAAGCGGGAGGCGAGCTCGTCGGACAGTTTCATCGCGCGGTCGCGGATCTCCAGTACGACTATCGATTCACGCGTGCCGGCGTGCACGACACGGCGAAGCATCTGGATCGGTTGCGCACGTTCGAAGGCCCGCTCGTGTCGGCGATCCTCGCGGCCGCGCAGGATCTTCCGGCGCTCGGCGATCAACCGCTGCGCCACGTGCACGGCGATCTGAAGATCAGCAACCTGTTGTTCCGGACCGATCCGGTGCGCGGTGCGGCGCTCGTCGATCTGGATACGCTCGCGAAGGGCACGCTCGCGTTCGAGCTCGGCGATGCGATGCGATCGTGGTGCAATCCGCACGGCGAAGATGCGGGCCACGTGAAGTTCGAGCTGCCGATCTTCGAGGCAGCGTTGCGCGGCTTCCGTCGAGTCGCGGATGCGATCTGCACGGAGCGTGAACGCGCGGCGATCGCGATCGGGCTCGAGACGGTGTGTGTCGAGCTCGCGGCGCGGTTTTGCGTCGACATGTACGAGGACCGGTACTTCGGTTGGGATCCGAAGCGGTTTGCCTCGCGCGTCGAGCACAATCGCGTGCGTGCCGAAGGCCAGCTCGCGCTCGCGTTAGATGTCCGCGCACATCGAGAAGCAATGCGCGAAGTACTACTGGGTTAACGCGCCCAGAGCTCGACCTTCGCCTGCGCTCCCGCGACGAGGTTGCCGTACCGGAAGTCCACGCGGCGAATCACCCGATTGTGGCCGGGCAGGTCGATCATCCGCGACGTGGTGTTCGGGTTGAACACCATGCGGGTCTTCGGTTCCCAACGCTCGCCATCGCCGAACGTGACGACCATGTCGAAGATCTCGACCGGGGCGTTCTCCACCACGACCATGATCGAGTTCCATTTGCCCTCGGCCCGACCGACCCCGATCGCATCGTGATCGGCGCCACCATTGACGAACCGCTCGCCGAGCCACGAGTAGCCGTTTCGCATCGCATGGTTCTCGCCGGGTTGCGCGGCAACACATCCCGTAACGGAGGCGGCAGAAAGCGCCAGTGCAACGATCAAACCTAAGCTTCGCATTCCAGGTAGACCTTTCTTGGTGAAGCGAGGTTAAAGCCGTCGTTCTACCTGCGACTCGGGGCCCACGGTAAACTCTGGTTAAGAGATGCGCCGGGTCCTTCTTGCGGTTGTGCTCGCTGTCGGAACCGCGCACGCGTCGCGCCCGCACGGCACGTTCGACGTGATGACGGCGCCGACCGGCAAGCCGCTGCGCACGCACGCGGAGCTCGTGCGGATGGAGACGCCGCCGGTCGCGTGGATGGCGCTCGCATCGCAGGGTACGTGGGACGCGACGTGGGATGCCGCGCTCGGCGTGCCGCGCCAGATCTTCGGCAAAGGTCCGATCACGGTCGGCGCGAATGCCGATGCGACGATCGCGGAAGCGGCGGCGCGTGCACTGCTCGCGGATCATCTCGCCTTACTCGCGCCCGGATCGTCGACGGCGGATTGGCGGCTGGTCTCGAATCAAACGGACGGCGACATCCGGACGGTCGCGTTCGCCCAGTACGCGAACGGGATGCGCGTGATCGGCGGACAGCTCAGCTTCTGGTGGAAGCGCGATCGCTTGATCGTGATCAGCTCGCAGGCGTTTCCGAATGTCGTCGTGGATCCGACCGTGCGGCTCGCCGTGAAGGATCCATCGGTGCAGTTGCAATCGCTCACCGGTGTGGCGGCGGCCGCAGTGCCGGCCGGTGAGCGGAAGATCCTCCCGCTCGTCGGAGATCATGGCCTCTACGGCTATCGCGCGGTCACGCCATACGAGCAGGCGAGCGGCGCCGATCGGTACCTCGCGTATGTCGATGGCACCGGCGTCGTCGCGGTCCAACAACAGAACGAATTCGTCACCGGCACCGTCAATTACCTCGGATCGGTTCGTTATCCCGGCAAAGGTCACTCGGCGTACCCGGCGAAGTTTGCACACGAGTCGATCGCCGGAGCTGCCGTCACGAGCGATGCGAACGGCCTTGTCACGTGGGGTGGTAACACGATCTCGATCGAGACCACGACGGGTGGCGATTACGTGCTCGTTCAAGACTCGGTGAATCCGCTCGCCGTGTTCGACACCACGATCGATCCCGACGGCTCGGTCGTGTGGGATGCGACGGCCGTCGAAGCGAACGATGCGCAGGTCAACGCGTACATCAACGTCAACATCGCGAAGGAGTTCGTGCGCGCGAACGTCGATCCGGCGATGGCCACGCTGAACGACACGATCACCGCGAACGTCAACCTCGCGCAGGATTGCAACGCGTACTTCGACGGCAGCGCGGTCAACTTCTTCCATCGCACGGCGATGTGCGAGAACACCGGCCTGATCCAGGACGTGATCTTTCACGAGTACGGCCATCGCGTGCACACGGCCGAGATCATCGACGGTGTCGGTAGCTTCGATAGCGCGATGAGCGAAGGCGTCGCGGACTTCCTCGCGGTCAGCATCACCGGCGATTCGGGTATGGGCCGCGGCTTCTTCTTCACGGACGATGCGCTCCGCGAATTGAATCCGCCGGACAAGGAATGGACGTGGCCGGTCGATATCGGCGAGATCCATCACACCGGCATGATCATCGGCGGAACGTTGTGGGATCTGCGCGCATCGCTGATCTCGACGTACGGGATGGATGCCGGCGTCGCGCTGACCGAGAAGCTGTACGTCGGTGCGCTGCGCCGGTCGATCGATATTCCGACGAGCCTGCTCGCCGTGTTGGCGGCTGACGATGACGATGGCGACCTCACGAACGGCACGCCGAACGAGTGTGCGATTCGCGACGCGTACGGTCGCCATGGTCTGCGCACGGTCACCGGCACGATCGAAGCGCCCGGCACGATCGATAACGGTGCGTTGTCGGTCGGGATCGTCGTCGATGTCAGCGGGCTATCGACCCGATGCATGGGCGACACGCTCGATAACGTGAAGGTCGACTACGTCTCGGACGACCACACGTCGTCGGGAACGCTCCTGACCACGGGCAACGGCTCGGGACAGTGGTTCGCGCAGCTGCCGCTCGTCGACTATTCGCCGGTCCGGTACCACGCGCGCGTGAACTTCGCGGACGGCTCGGTGTTCGTGCTGCCCGATAACCTGGCGGACCCGTACTACCAGATCTATTCGGGCCACACGGTGCCGCTGTACTGCACGGACTTCGAGGACAAAGATCCGTTCACGGACGGCTGGGTCGGAAGTGCCTCGGGATCGAACGGCCCGACGGATTCGCCGTGGCAATGGGGCACACCGACGGGTGGCGCCACCGATCCGCATGCGGCGTACTCGGGATCGAAGATCATCGCGCAAGTGCTCGACGGTGATTACCCACCGCTAACCACGGCCACGCTGTCGATGCCGGTGATCGATGTCGGGCTCTACACCGACGTGCGGTTGCAATATCGCCGCTGGCTCGCCGTCGAGGATTCGCACTACGACAAGGCGCAGGTGCTCGCGAACGGCACGTCGGCGTGGATCAACTACACGGCGAACATGGGCGATTCGAGCTCGACGCATCACATCGACAAGGAGTGGCGGTTCGCGGATGTCGCGCTGACGCCGTTCTTCTACGGCCACAAGTTGCACGTGCAATTCCAGCTCGCCTCGGATCCGGGGCTCGAGTTCGGTGGCTGGCAGATCGACGACGTGTGTGTGGTGGCGAATCCGAATTCGGTGTGCGGCGACGGCATCAAGTCGCCGACGGAGACCTGTGATGACGGATCCGCGAATGCCGACGAGCCCGACAAGTGCCGGACCTGGTGCAAGTCACCGGCGTGCGGTGATGGCATCGTCGATTCGAACGAAGAGTGCGATGACGCGGGCGCGACGGCGACCTGCTCGGCGACGTGCAAGATCATCGCGGTCGAAGACGGCGGCTGCTGCTCGACGGGCGGCAACGGCGCGTCGAGTGCGCTGCTCGGATTCGTGGTGCTACTGGCGGCGGGGCGGCGGCGGCGCGACGTCCGCTTGATCTAACCAACCATCGTGGTTGCGATCGAGCTTTTGCAAGCGCGGGATCAGGCGCGGTGGGAGCTCGTTCATCTCGACGACGCCGTCGTGGTTGAGATCGTAGCGGCGGATCAGCTTCTGGATCCGGCGAGCGCGGCGCTCTTGGCGCATCGCGCGGCGTTGGGCGCGATCCATCTGGCGTTGTTGTTGCGGCGGCGGGCCTTGCGGTGGCGGGTAGCCATCGTCGGCGCTCGCGAGTCCGGTCAGGGCAATCAGGATGACGGCGGCCAGCTTCATGCCGGATCAGACGCGCGCCTTAGAATTTAGTTAACCGCTAACCGTCGTACGTGGTTTCCGGACCCGGGTCGGCTGCTCGGCGAACGCTTGACGCACTCGCTCGAGGATCGCGTTCGATAACGCGCCGTCGTTCGGGATGAATTGGACGCTCGCGCCGGCGAACAACGCCTTGTCGCGGTCGGTCACGTCGCCGACCAGCACCATCTGGCTCCGGCTCCCACCTTCGAGGCCGCGCGCATACATGCACAGCTCGAGCGCGTTCATCACGCCCTTCAACGCCGCGTCGACGAACACCAGATCCGGCAGGTCGCGGTTGAGCTTGTGCGCGGCATCGGTGCCCTCGCTCGCGGTCTCGACGACGGCGGCGGGATGAGCGCGCCGAGCAAGGCTCCACATCTGCCGTGCGCGTTGCAGATCGTCATCGACGATCAACACGCGAAGCTGGCGCGTGCGGTGGCCGAGACGATCGATCACGGCATCGAGTTGCGCGAGCACGTCGCCGACGGAGCGCGGCCGGGCGTTGGGATGTTTCGCGAGCAGCCACTCGACGAGGTCCGACAACTCGCCCGGCAGGTCCGGACGGAGATCGGCGATGCGGGGCGGTGACTCGTTCGCGTGGCCGCGCATCTCGATGTTTGGATTGCCGTCGGCGAACGGTGGCGCGCCACTCGCCATCTCGACGGCGATGCAACCGAGGCCGTACAGGTCGATCGCTTCGGCGGCCGCCGGATCGCTCGCTTCGGCTTCCCCACGAACGACCTCCGGCGCGAGGATCCGACCGTGCGGGCCGAACGCCGGGACCTGCGACAGCGACAGCCGGCCGAGCACGAGGCGGTCGCCGGCGACGAGCACCGTCGAGCCGGAGATATCCCCGACGGCAATGCCGCCATCGTGGGCGCGTGCAACGGCGGCGACGAGCGTGCGAAGCCGCGAGAGGTAGAGCGTTTCGGTGTACGGCTTGTGAAGCTCGTCGCGAAGCAGGTGACCTTCGACGCGTTCGCCGACGACGAACTCGACGCCGTTATGTGCGCCCAAGCCATGGACCTGGACCGCGCACGGATCGAGGACGGAGGCGCACCGCCGAGCTTCCGCCAGGAGAGACGGCGTGCCCGGGTCTCGCCACGCGAGCTTGAACGCGACGGGGCGGTCGAGGAGCATGTCGCGCGCCTCGAACACGATGCCGGTATCGGTGCGGCCGATCTCGTCGCGGATCACGTAGGTCGAGGCGACGACCTCGCCGTGATTGATCGGGCGCGTGGGGCTATCGCGGTATCCCGCCGGTGCGGCGAATGTTCCGGAAGCCATGCGTCGTCATAACACGAACCTCACGGTGCGCGGGTCGCCCAGAACTCCGCCATGATCGGCCACAGCCGGTCGGCAGCCTTTCTGGAAACGACCGCGCCGACGTGGCCGCCGGTCTGGACGACGAGGCGTTTGTCCGTGGACATCGCGCGGTCGATCAATGGTGCGGCGGCGGGGACGGGCACGATGTGATCGTCCTGAAATGCGAGGGCGAGCAACGGGACTCGGATGCTCGATAGATCCACCGGGCGACCGAGCAGCGAGAACCCGCCGGTGATCAGCCGGTTCTGGCGATAGAGCTGCTCGATGTACTGCGCATAACACGCACCGGGGAACGACACGTTGTCGTTGCCCCATCGCTCCGTCGCGAGGAAGCCCTCGAGGAATTCGTCGTCCCAGGCACGGTCGAGCAGGGCGACGGTCTTCACCATGTCGTTCGCCGGCTTCAACATCTTGAACGTCGCCTGCATCAACGGCCACGGGACGTTTCCGAATGCTTCGAGCAACGCGTTGACATCGAACGTCGGCGTCCGCGTCCAGGTCGACATGATGCCGGCCTGGTCGAAATCGATCGGCGCCGCGAGCGCGAGGAACGAGGCGACGCGCTCGGGGAACGCCGCGACGTACGTGGTGACGAGCGTGCCGCCGAGACAGTAACCGAGCAGGTGGACGCTGCCGCTCCGCGAATAGCGCGCGGCGATCCGATGCGCGCGCCCGATGTAGCGACCGGCGATGTCATCCCACGTGAGGTAGCGGTCCTCGGGACCGGGCGTGCCCCAGTCGATGCAGAACACCTCGTGGCCTTGCGCGACGAGCCATTCGATCAAGCTGCGCGTCGGCCCGAGATCGAGCACGTACCAGCGGTTGATCAGCGACGGGATCATCAGGATCGGCGTCTGATATTTCGGCTGTGCGGGCGCGAACCGCATCAGCTTCCACTTGTTCTCCTGCCAGACCACTTGATGCGGGGTCACACCGACGGCCGGCTGACCGCGTTGCGCGCGTCGCCACAGTGCACCGATCGAGTCGAGCGGGCTCTTCGGCATGTTCATACGTAGAGTGCCTCGAACCGGTCGCGCAGACGATCGTAAACCGCCTTGCGCCGCAGCTTGAGCGACGAGGTCAGCGTGCCGTCTTCGACCGTGAGCGGCGACTCGGCGACGAAGAACTTCTTGATCGATTCGTGGCGTGCGAGCTCGCCGTTGATCGCTTCGACGCGCGCCGCGATCAGTTGCTGCGCTTCGCCATGCGGAACTTCGGCGCGCGGCCACACCGCGGCGACGAGGTAGCTCTTCGCATCGCCGTAGACGACGACGCGCTCGATCACCGGATCGTCGACGAACTTCGCTTCGATGTTCGCGGGCGGCACGTTCTTGCCACCGGCGGTGACGAGGATGTCCTTCTTGCGATCGATGATCTGCAGGAAGCCGTCTTCGGTCCAGCGACCGACATCGCCGGTGCAGAACCAGCCGTCCGCGGTGAACGCATTCTGCGTGGCGGTCGGATCCTTGAAGTAGCCTTTGAACACGTTGTCGCCGCGCGCGAGGATCTCGCCGTCGTCGGCGAGCTTCAGCTCGAGCGACGGGAACGGCTTACCGACGGTGTCGAACCGGAAGTTCGCGGGCTGGTTCATCGTGAGCGTCGGCGAGGTTTCGGTCAGGCCGTAGCCCTCGATCACGAGCATGCCGTTCGCGTGGAGCTGCTGCTTGATCTCGACCTTCAACCCGGCGCCGCCCGAGAGGCAGAACCGCATGCGGCCGCCGGTCGCTTGCTCGAGCGAGCTCTGCTGGATCTTGCGCGCGATCTTTTCCCAGTACGCGGGCACCGACATGAACACGTGCGGCCGGATGGTCGGCAAGAGATCCAGAACATCGACGGGCGATGCGAGGTAGGTCTCCCACGCGAGCAAGTTGCCGGCGCACAGCTCGCCCCAGCCGAAGATGTGGCTCATCGGGAGCCAGAGCAGATCGACGTCGTTCTCGGCGAGGAGTGGCGCGAGCACGTTCAGCCAATCGCTGCCGTTCGAGCCGACATTGCGATGCGAGAGCGGCACGCCCTTCGGATTGCCCGACGTGCCGGACGTGTAGAGCATCTCGGCGATCGAATCGAGATCGACGGCGGCGAACCGCTCGTCGACGATCGCCGGCGTCGCTCGATCGAGCGCGACCGACTTCTCCCAGAATCCGCTCTCGAGGTTCGTCACGCTCGGCTTGTTCGCGATCTGCGACAGCGCCTTCTCCATCCGTTCGACGAGCTGGCCGCCGGCGACAAACGCATGTTTGATCTCGGCGTGGTCGAGGATGTACGCGACCTGCTCCGGCGTCGAGGCGGGATAGATCGGGACGAACAAGCCGCCCGCGGTTTGGGCGCCGAGCGCGGTGGCGGCCCACGCGACGGAGTTGTTCGCGTAGATCGCGATTCGCTCGCCCGGTTGGAGATCGTGCTCGATCAACCAGCGCGCGACGGCGCGGATCTGGTCGGCGAATTGGCCCCACGTGACGGGCTGCCACTGGTTCTGGGCATCGCGGACATGAAACCGCGGACGATCGCGATGGGTGGCGAGGCGCGAGAACACGGCGGCGGGCGCCGGTGCGATGTGATTGATCGAAGAGACGTCCATGGCTATTTCCCCTTTGCGAGCAACTGCTCTTCCAGATCGAACATCCGGCTCTCCATTTGATTCAGCTTGTGGAGCAACAGCTCCTGCGACGTGCGCGTCGGCAGCCCGAACGCGGACCACGTCATCGCGAGGACCTTGTCCGTCGCCGCCTTCGTCTTCATGAACGTCGTGAGCGCGGCACCGGCGGGATTGATCACGCCGGGGTTCGAGAGCGCCTTCTCGACGAATTGAGTCGTCGCCTTCTCCCACGCCCAAAATCCCTGTTTCCACATGTCCCAAGCGTTCATGGTGTTGCTCCCAAAGCGAAACGGCGGAGATACGCCGCGTTGGTGAAGTCGGGGTTCGTTTCGTTTTGATTGCTCTCGGCGCGTGCGACTTCGCCGAAGCATTCGAACAGGAAGATCGTCGTGCGCTTGCCGACCACGGGCGTGCCGGTCGTCGGCGTTCGCGTCACGTTCGTGCGTACGCGCAGCACCGGCGAGAACTGGACGTACGGCACGTCGAGGCGATCGCCGGCGGTGACATCGACATCGACTTGATCAGTGCCGTTGAACGGCAGGCCGGCGACCGTCGCGCTCGCGAGCGTTGCCGTCGACGCGTACATCAGGCCGTCGGTGAGCGGGAAGCGCAGGATCGCGACGGGCGCGGGATAGACGATCAGCGTCTTGTCGCTGCCTTCCATCTGGGAGGCCGTGCCGTCGAGCCAGAGCGCGCGGTCGTCTTGGTGATAGATGCCGTCGAGGCCGGAGCCCGCGTCGACGACGAATTGGCCGTTCGGGAAGCTGGACGCGTACCACTGCGTGCCGAGCGCGGCGGGACCGATCGCGACGACCATGTCGCTCGGATCTTCGGCCGACAGATCGAACACCTTGTTCGAGTTCGCGGTCAGGTTCACGGTCGCGTTCGTGCGCGCGTAGTAATTCTCGGTGAAGCCGAGCGCGATCGGCAATTCGTCGGCGGTGATCATGCCGTCGCGGTTCGGCGTGCAGCTCGGCAACGTCGGCGTGGGATCGGGCTGCGGCGTTTCGTTGACGCCACACGCGGCGAGCAGGGTGAAGGCGAGTGCGCGCATCAGAATGCAAACCCCACGCGCGCGCGGATCGATTGCGCGGGCTGTGCTTTCAGGTTGGTACCGTCGAACGCGCTGCCCGGGGCGAGCACGCCGTAGTCGATCGTGAGCGCGAAGCCATCGCGGCTCGCGTAGCGCAGTTCGGGATCGAGCTCGATGCCGAGGGGCGTCTGACCGCTCGGCGTCGACGATCCGTAGATCGCCCAGCTCGCGATCAGCGCGGCGCCGGCTTCGAGGTGACCGGTGCCGATCGTCGCGAGCGTCGCCTTGATGTGCGGGCGGATGTAGAACGCGTCGGTGATCGTGCCGATGATCTCGCGGAACAGGATCTGATCGATGTGGTAGTCGGGATGGAACCGGAAGTTGTCGACGGTGCGATCGCTCGGCGAGTTCGCCTGCGGGCCGTCGAACTGGCCGGCGATCGTGGCGGCTTGGCCGGCGGTCGGGAACGCGCCGAAACCGGGCGCCGAATCGCCGCTCGCGTAACCGAGGTCGAAGCCGATCTTCGCGGGGCCGAGATTCAGATCGCTCTCGAGCGCGAAGCCGAGCTGGCTCGAGGTCACGGGCTCGGTGACGGCGGCGCCGGGGATCAGCGACGGGTTCTCGACGATCGCGGACAAGTAGGCGAGCTCGCCTTCGAGGCGGAACCGCGACGACGAGATGCGCAGCCAACCGCCCGTGCCGGTCGCGGAGAAGCCGCGCGCGGTGAGGTCGTTCGAGGTGTAATTGCCGGTCCACGCGATCTCGTTCAAGTACGCGGCCGGGACATCGCGGTCCTGCGTGCGATGCGTGACGTACGCGGCGTACTCGACGCTCGTCAGGCCCGCGGCGGCGCGGCGGGCGAGGGCGGCCGGCGTGTGGATCTTGAGGATCGCGACCGTCGGTCCGGTGGTGGCGTCGCTCGGCTCGAGGCCGATCGGGCGGCTGCCGTCTTTGCTCGTCGTGAACGGGCCGGTCGACGTGATGTCGTACGCGACCGCGAGCAAGTGACCGAACAGCGGCGCGACGAATGCGGCGCGATCGGCGGAGTCACCGTGATCGCAATCCTCGCAGTCACCGCCGTTCGCGGCGATGCCGAGGCCGAAGTGCGCGCCCATCCGGCCGACGGCGAGCGTGCCGACCGGCGTCAGCGCCTCGCCCCACGCGCGCTTGACCACGACGTACGACGGATTTTGGCCGCCGCTCGTCGACGGTGCGCCGCCCGCGAGATCGGGGTTGCCGCCGAGTGCGACGTTGTCGAGCCAATCGATCCGCGCCTTCATGGCGACGCCGACGCCGGGTGCGTAGACGGCGAGATCGGTGCGCGCGCGCATGTCCGAGCTGTTCAGCATCTGACCACCGCCGAGGGGTACGGGAAAGATCGGCTTGCCGGTGGTGTCGAGGCCACGATCGAGGTCGAGGTTGTAGAGGCCAGCCTCGCGCACGCGCAGATAGCCGTGGATCTTGACCTCGACGCCTTCGCGCGGCGCCGCATAGAGGCGTGGCGTGAGCTCGGCGCCGAGCGACGCGAGGTCTGCACCGAGCGGGAGGCGATCGGCCGGATCGAGTGGCGGTGGGCCGAAGTTTGGAGACGCCTTGGGCGTGTCGCTCGTCGCGGGCGCCGAATGGTTATCGGTGGTCGGCGTGTTCGGGTCGGAATCGTCGGCGGCAACTTGCGCGACGCGCGGGCCGATGAGTCGGCGATGCCACGCATCGTGCGTCATATCGTTCGCGGTGTTCGTCGGCGCGGTGTTCGTCGGCGCGATATTCGCGGGCGGCGACTCCGTCGGCGCGGTGTTCGCGGGCGCGGTGTTCGTCGGCGCGGTGTTCGTCGGCGCGGTGTTCGCGGACGCGGCGTTCGCGATCGGGCCACCACCTCCACTCACGCGGCCGCTTCCGCCACCGCCACCGCCGCCGTTCGCACTGCCGGCGCCATTACCTTCCGGTGCCGGCGCGGGATCCGGACTTGGCGGCGCGACTTCGTTACCGTTCGCGCGGTCGTGATCGAGGAACTCGGTCAAGTCACGCGTCGAGACGTTCTTCGCCTCGACCATCGGGATGTGGCCGCAGTGCTCGTACGTCTTCAGCTCGGCATTGGCGAGCTCGTTCACCAACCGGTGCCCGAACGAGATCGGCGTGACCTGATCTTGCGCGCCCCACAGCAGCAGCACCGGCTTCTTGAAGTCGCGCAGCTTCTCGTGAAGCGCACCGAAGTGGTGCGCACGCGCGACCGCGAGCGCCGCCGCCTTCGTGCCCGGACGCGCGAGATCGTCCTCGACGCGATCGACGCGCGCTTGCGTGATCCAGCGCTCGTCGTAATAGGCGAGAGGCGCGCGATCTTCGATCCGCTCGTCGTAGAACAAGCCGAACAACAATTCGCCGAGGCCACCGACTTCGGCCCAGCGGAAGAAGCTCGGCACCTGATCGTCGTAGACGTACGCGTCGTACAGCGCGACGCGCCGCACGCGATCGGGATGCTGCACCGCCATCGCGAGCGACACGCTCGTGCCCCAGCTATGCCCGACGATCGCGACATCGTCGACGCCGAGCTTGTCGAGCACGTGCCACACGAGCGCCGCTTCGCCGGCGGGCGAGTAATCACCCTCGGGGCGCGAGCTCCAGCCGAAGCCCTTGAGATCGATCGAGATCACGCGATGGTGTTGCGCGACGACCGGTTGGACACCGCCCCACGACTCGAGCGATGCGCCATAGCCGTGGATCATCACGACCGCCGGCCCACTGCCGCTCTCGCGATAGCGGACGTGCACGCCATCGACATCGACGAACGTCGCATCGCGCGGCGCACCCGGCAGCGGTTCCGGGTGAAAGCTCGGGCACGCCGCCAGCGTGACGAGAAGTGCGGCGATGCGAATCAAGGGATGATCCGGCGGACTTCGGCGTCGTCGCTGAATTCGGCGTTCGACTCGTTGTTCTGCGACGACACCTTCGCGACCGTGCCGAAGCACTCCGCCATCCACGCGTAGTTGCGAACCGTGTTGTACGTCGAGCCGAGCTGCTTCTGCTGCAGCACGGTGCCGATGCGCAGCACCGGGAACTCGCCGTACGGCGTCTTCATCGTGCCCGATTGATCCACGTTCGACGTGTAGACCTCGGTGTAGTTGACGTACGAGCCCGAGTAATAACCGACGACGCTGCTCGACGACGTCCAGCTATCGCTCGCCTTCATCGGGACCTTCAGGATCGTCGCCGGCGGGTCGTACGTGATCTCGGTGTACGTCGCGGTCTTCGTCGGCGACACCACACCGAGCAGGGTCACGCCGTTGCTATCGACCTTGAACACGCCGAGCAGATCCGAGCCCGCCGCGAGCTGCGTGTAGTAGCTCGCGCCCGCAAAGCCGCTATCGCCCTTCCACCACTCGTTCGTCGGTCCGGTCAGTGTCGTCGGGCCATCGCTGTCGTTCGACAACGCGCCCGTGAGGTCCCACGTCCGCTCGTTGCCCGAGCCCGCGGCACCGGCCGTGTTCCACGTCGCGTCGGTCGCGACGCGAAAGTTCGCCATCTTGCCCGCGGCCAGCGGAACTTCGTCTGCCGAAATCGTTCCATCGTGGTTCGGCGTGCACAGATCGTTGTTCGAGCCCGAGCCCGAACCCGATCCGGAACCCATTCCACCGTCCGGATCATCCGCGGCCGGCCCGCACGTGCCATCCGCCCGGCAGAAGTGCGACGCGCAGTCGCTATCCACCGTGCAGCTCTGATCCCCGCCGCCGCTTCCGCACGCCGCCAAGAGAATGGTGCAGTGCAACGCAAACCAGCTCGTGAGGCGCGCTACCGGGGACGACATGCGGGCGAAACTAGTCTTCCCCTGTCGGATTTGTCAACCGTGTTTTTGCGATGCAACAAATTGCATGCTTGCACTGCGACAACGGTCCCCGTAAGGTCCGACCCGTGGCGACGGTCCTCATCAAGAAGTACGGCAACCGGCGGCTTTACGACACCGGTGACAGCCGCTACATCACGCTCGACGAGCTGGCCGCGAAGGTCCGGAGCGGGACCGATGTTCGGGTCGTCGATGCGCAAAATGGCGAGGACCTGACCCAAGCGACGCTCGTTCAAGTCGTGCTCGAGGCCGGCAACGCGGCGAAGTTTCTGCCCGTGCAATTGCTCACGCAGATGATCCGCCTCTCCGACGATTCGCTCGCCGAGTTCTTCAGCCGCTACGTGACGAGCGCGCTCGATCTCTACCTCCAGGCAAAGCGCGGCGTGCAGTCGATCGGCTCGTTCAACCCGCTCGCGCAGATCCCGATGGCCGCCGGTGATGCGCTCGCGCGGATGTGGATGAACAACCCGTTCGCGCAATACCAGCAGCCCGCACCGTCGTACGGCAACGGCGGTTATCCCGCGCCGCCACCGCCGTATCCCGTCGCTGCGCCACCGCCGCCGGGCGCCGAATCCATGCCCGAGCACGAGCCGCCCGAGACCAAAGGCGATGACGTTGCGGCGATGCGCCGCGAGCTCGAAGAATTGAAGCAGGCCGTCCGCGATTCGATCCAAGCGAAACGCCCGACCAAGAAGCGCAAACCGACCGAGAAGTAACTATTCGACCCCGTATTCGCGCAGCTTCTTCCATAGAGTCGACCGGTCGATCCCCAGCGCCAAGGCGGTCTTCGTGCGGTGATTCCCGCAAACCGCCAGAACATGAAGGATGTGCGCGCGTACGACCTCGTCGAGCGTGGCGACTTGGATGGCGAGCTCTGAAGACTGCGTTAGCTCCGTTTGCATCACGCCCCAGCCTTACCATCTTGCTGCAGAGCAGCAAAGAACAAACGACTCCTGACCGACGTTTTCTGTTGCGTTGCACAACGGCGGCGCGCTATCTCGCAGTCCATGGTGCGTATGGATAGCAAATCGCAACCGCTACCGTTTCCGGGCGAAGAAGCCCCGCCGACCCCGCGTTATCGCAACTACGTCCTCGCGATCCTGGTCGTGGTCTACACGCTGAACTTCCTCGACCGGCAGGTGCTCGGCATCCTCGTCGCACCGATCAAGAAAGAGCTCGACCTTACCGATTCGCAGGTCGGGCTCATGGGCGGGCTCGCGTTCGGATCGCTGTACGCGACGATGGCAATTCCACTCGCATGGCTCGCCGATCGCGGCTCGCGTCGCCGGATCATGGCGTGGTCTCTCGCGTTGTGGTCGGCGTTCACGGCGGTGTGCGGCCTCACGCACAGCTTCGTCCAGATGTTCCTCGCGCGCGTTGGCGTTGGCATCGGTGAAGCCGGCGGTGTCGCGCCCGCGTATTCGACGATCTCCGACTACTTTCCCAAGGAACAACGCGCCCGCGCGCTCTCGGTCTACTCGCTCGGCATTCCGATCGGCAGCGCACTCGGGATTCTCGCCGGCGGCCTGATCGCGAAGGCAATCAACTGGCGGTGGGCGTTCATCATCGTCGGCTCGGTCGGAATCGTCGTCGCTCCGCTGTTCCGCTTTACCGTCAAAGATCCGAAGCGCGGTGGCTGGGATCCGAAGCCCGCGTCTGCACCGGCGGTCGAAAAGCCGTCGATCGCCGAGGTGTTCGGCATCGTCTCGAAGAAGTCGTCGTTCTGGCTGCTCGCGTTCGGCGCCGGCAGTGCGTCGGTCTGCGGCTACGGCCTCGCGTTCTGGCTGCCGTCGTTCTTCGAGCGCAGCTTGCACCTCGATCTCGTCGAGCGCTCCTGGTACTACGCCGCGATCACGTTTATCGGCGGTGGCATCGGCATCATCGGTGGCGGCGTCATCGCGGATCGGATCGGCAAGCTCAACAAGGCCGCGTATCCGATCATCCCGGCCGTCGCATTTCTGGTCGCGCTGCCGTGCTTCTTCGCCGCCGTGCACATGGGCTCGCCGCTCTACGCGTTCCCGCTGTTCCTGATCCCGACCGGTCTCAACCTCATGTGGCTCGGCCCGATTATCACCGCAGTGCAACATCTGGTACCTGGCCACATGCGGACCACGGCATCCGCGATGTTCCTCCTGATCAACAACCTCCTCGGCATCGCGATTGGCTACTACTACTTCGGCGCGGTCGCCGACGCTCTCAAGCCGCATTACGGCGCAGAATCGCTGCGCTACGCGATCTACACGGGCCTCGGCTTCTACGTCATCGCGACCACGTTGTTCTTGATCGCGTCCAAGGGCCTCAAGCGTCACTGGGTGGACTGAAGCAGCAATTATTTTGTGCAACGCACAAAATCTGCCTTGACGAGTCCACACCGCGAACCTAGATTGCTCGTCAACAAGGAGCCCCCGATGTCGACCGAACAAAAGAAGACCGAAGTGAAGACCCCGTTTGTTGCCCCGAACTTCGACCCGATGGCGATGTGGAGCCAAGGCCAGCAGGCGTTCCACCAGATGATGGCGGACGCGTACGGCCGCATGGTCTCGTTCGCGGAAGAGTACGCCGCGCTCGAGTCGCAATTCGTCACCCGCGCGCAGGGCGCCGTCCAGAACTGGGCGCAGCTCACGACGGACGCGATCTCGTACGGCACGCAGCTGTCGGCGAACGCCCGCAAGCTCGGCCTCGAAAACGCGAAGAAGCTGTCGACGTTCGGCAACTAACTCGTTTCCATCGGCGGCCCCCACGCCGATGAAGCCCACGCGAGACACGGTGTTCGTGTCAGCCGCGTGGGCTTCCCCTATTTCGGCCTCGGAAAACTGACGGGTCCACCGGACACTGTCCGGTGAAAAGGACGATCGCATCGCACGCAACACGTGGGATTCGCTCGGTCGTCGCGTGGCATTGGCCTCGCACCTCGCGCACCGCGATGCGTCGTCGCTTGCTCGCCCTTAGCCTCCTCGCCGCTTGTTCGTCGAATCACCCCACGTCACCGAGCGATGGTCCCGGTGGCAGTGGCTCGGACGGTGGCACCCCACCACCACCTCCCGGCTCGTTCGCCCCGACGTTCACGTTCGAATCGGGCCCGGTGCGCCCACTCGCGCTCTCGGCGGACGGCACGCGGTTGTATGCCGCGAACACGTCGAACAGCTCGCTCGACATCCTCGATGTCACCGGCGCCACGCCGACCGTGATCGCCTCGACGTATGTCGGCATCGATCCGGTGGCCGTCGCCGTGCGCACGCCGGACGAGGTCTGGGTCGTGAACGCGGTCTCGGACAGCGTCAGCGTCGTCGACGTCTCGACGAGCCCACCGCACGTCAAGCGCACGCTGCTCGTCGGCGACGAGCCGAGCGACATCGTGTTCGCATCCGGCCACGCGTTCATCACGACCGCACATCGCGGCCAGCGCCGCAGCGATCCGGCACTCGCGTCGGTTCCCGGCGCCGGCGATCCGCAGCTCACCACCGCCGGCGTGGGGCGCGCCGATGTCTGGGTGTTCGATCCCGACAGCGACATCCCGTCGCGCATCGTCACGCTGTTCGGCGATACCCCGCGTGGCCTCGCCGTCACGCCCGACGGCAAGACGGTCTACGCGTCGATCTTCAAGTCCGGCAACCAGACGACCACCACTTCGTCGCTGCTCCCGTGCAACGGCTTCGACAGCGCGACGAAGACCACGACGTGCACGGTCAACGGCGTCGCGATTCCGGGCGCGCCTCCCGGACCCGCCACGAACTACAACAACCTCGCCGCACCGCGCGTCGCGATGACGTTGAAGCAAGATGCCGCCGGCAAGTGGCGCGACATCCTCGGGCGCGATTGGACCGCCGCGACGAACTTCACGCTGCCGGATCAAGACGTGTTCGCGATCGACGCCACCACGTTCGCCACCACGACGAGCTACCAGCACGTCGGCACCACGCTGTTCGGCCTCGCGGTCAATCCCGCGAACGGTCACGTCTACGTCTCGAACACCGAGGCGCGCAACGACCTGCGGTTTGAAGGTCCCGGCACGTTTGCGGGTACGACGTTGCAGGGCCACATCGCCGAATCGCGGATCACCGTGCTATCGCCGGCCGGCTCCGTGGTGCAGGTCGTGCCGCGCTACCTCGACAAGCACATCGACTACAACCAGCTGCCGGCGCCCGCGAACATCGCCGCGCACAGCGTCGCGACGCCACTCGATCTCGCGGTCACCGCCGATGGTGCGAAGCTCTACGTGTCCGCGTTCGGTTCGAGCAAGCTGTTCGTCTACTCGACGACCGCGCTCGAAGCGGACTCGTTCGATCCGATGACGAATCCCGCGATCCAGGTCACCGGCGGCGGGCCATCCGGCATCGTCCTCGACGAAGCCCACGGCAAGCTCTACGTCGCGACGCGGTTCGACGACGGCGTCTCGACGATCGATCTCGCCTCGCAAACCGAAGCCAACCACACGACGCTCGCGAATCCCGAGCCCGCCGTCGTCACGACGGGCCGGCGCTTCCTCTACGACGCCACGATCGCGTCTTCCAACGGCGAAGCGAGTTGCGCGAGCTGCCACATGTTCGGTGACAAGGACAACCTCGCGTGGGATCTCGGCAACCCCGATGCCGATCAGGTGACGACGCCGATCAACATCAAGCTCTCGCAAGGCGCGGGCGGCACGATCAACGGCACCGGGCAGGTCTCCGCGCTTCATCCGATGAAGGGCCCGATGACCACGCAGACGCTACGCGGCCTCGTCAACGAGGGCACCATGCACTGGCGCGGCGACCGAGTCAGCGGGTTCTTCGGCACCGATCAGAGCGGTGGTCCGCCGTACGACTCGAAGCTCGCGTTCGATAACTTCATCGTCGCATTCCAGGGCCTGCTCGGACTCGGCGCGCAGTTCGACACGACGCAGATGCACGCGTTCACCGCATTCGCGCTCGCGATCGCCGAACCACCGAATCCGATCCGCGCGCTCGACAACTCGCTCGATTCGCATCAAGCCGCCGGCCGCAAATATTTCATGGGCTGCGATGGCCTCGACAGCCTCTCGGGCCAGCCCGCAAACTGCGACGCGAACGACAAGCTCCTGTCCGGCGCTGGCCACTTCTCCGACGGCGTCGCCGCGCAGAACTTCGGCTTCACGTGCAACGGCTGTCACACGCTCGATCCGGCGAACGGCTTCTTCGGCACCGACGGCGAATCCTCGTTCGAAGCGCTGCCGCAGATCATGAAGATTCCGCACCTGCGCAACCTCTACGACAAGGTCGGCATGTTCGGTGTGCCGAACGAGCCCGGCACGAACCCCGGCGACAACGGCAACAAGGGTGCGCAGCTGCGCGGCACCGGGTTCTCGCACGACGGCAGCGTCGACACCGTGTTCCGGTTCCTACAGGCGAGCGTGTTCAACGCGACGTCCGGCAACAAGATCGGCTTCGCGAACGGCGATACGCAACGCCGCGATCTCGAGCAATACCTCCTCGCGTTCGACACCGACCTCGCACCGATCGTCGGCCAGCAAGTGACGTTGCGCAGCGACAACGCCGCGACGGCCGGCCCGCGCATCGACCTCCTGATCCAACGTGCGAGCGCGCCGTTCACCTCGAAGTTGCTCGGGTCGGGCGCTCACGAATGCGACCTCGTCGCGCGCACGTCGACCGCGACCTATCTCCTGAGCGGCACGGCATTCGTCGCCACCGACGGCACCACGCTCGACGACGCAGGACTGCGCGCCCTCGCCACTGCCGGCAACGAAATCACCTACACCTGCGTGCCACCGGGCTGGGTACACTCGTGACCATGCGTTGGTTCCTAGCGATGGCGCTCGCCGCGTGTGCGAGTGATCCGGCGGTCGATCCCGCAACGCTCCAGATGAACGACCTCGCGATCCTGTTTCCGCTCGGTCAGGATCCGCGCTTCGCGTTCAGCGCCCCCGGTCGCGGTGGGGTCCTCGTGCCCGACGCGCTCGTCACCGCAGCGACGGACTTTCAAACGCCGTCGCAGTTCACGATCACCGCGATGCGCCTCGATCCGTGTTTCGGTCAGCTCGGCGATGCCCCGTGCGACGCGCAACTCCGGCTCGTGTTCCAACCGATGATGCCGGGCACGGAGACCCGCGTCGACGACGTCGGCGTTCACGCGTTCTACTCGCTGACCCAGGACGAGCTCCTCGCCGCGATTCGCGAGATCACCGCCGCGCGCGGCACCGCGGATCTCGGCCCGCTCGCCGTCCATCCGTTGCTCGCGCAACAAGGTACGGGCGGCGCGTTCGCGACCACGCTCTCGCACGTGATCTCGACCTACGCGGGGCAGGGCAACCTCGTCCGGTTGAACGCGTTCTCGATCGTCGAGGACACCAAACCGATCGAGACACGCCAGCAGTGGGCGTTCACGAGCGCGGACATCTCGGCCGGCACCGTCTCTCCCCACCTGATCCCCGGCATGACCGCATCTCGCCTCGATGCCACCGTCGAGCTCGCCCAATTCACGACGACGATCGATCCCGTCGCGACGATCATGGACTCCGTCGGCAACATCGAGAACCCGCACGTCCAGACCCCGAACACGATCGACTGCGCGAGCTGCCACTTCGCACAACCGAGCCACGAGCTCGGCGGCGTGCCGGTCGGCGATGCGTTCGAAGCAGCCGGCATTCCCGCCGCGGATCTCGCATCGACCACGCACCTGATCGATCCGAACGATCAGGGCCTGAACATCCACGCGTTCAGCTATCGATTCACGCAACCGATGATCAACCAGCGCACGATCAACGAGACGGCGAACAACATCGCCTACCTCGGTCCGCTACTTCGCGAATAGATCGAACATCGTCACGCACTCGAGCCCACTCGCGTGCAACGCGGTCACGATCCGCGGCAACGCCTCGAGCGTCCATTCCTGACCCTCGTGGAATAGCAACACGTCGCCGCCGTTGACCTTGCCGGGCGCGCATCGTTCGGCGAGCGATGCCGGATCGCGATCTTCGTAGTCGCACGAATCGATCGACCACAACGCGACCACGTAGCCGTGCGCGCGCAAGTTGATCAGCGATAGCGAGTCCAACGAGCCGTGCGGCGGCCGAACCCACGAGTGTCCGGTAACCGGACCACCGATCGCCTCGTCCGTGCGCACGCATTGATCGAGCAGCGCTTTGCCGGTGAGCTTCGTGAACCGCTGGTGATCGTACCCGTGGCCACCGAGCTGATGCCCGCGCCGCTTGTACTCGCGCATCGTGTCCGGATGCTTGTCCGCGAGCTCGCCCAGACAGAAGAACGTGGCGGGCACGCCCAGATCGTCGAGCAGATCGAGGTACCGCGGGGTCAGCTCGTCGGGGCCATCATCGAACGTGATCGCGACCCGCTTCGACGTGCTCGGCCCTTTGCGTAGGAGCCCCGGCACCCGGTCGAACATGACGTTCTTGATCCGAGCGCGTAACGACGACATGCGATCAAACTACCATTTCCAATCGCGAAATCTTTCTCGCAGCTCCGTCTTCTTGAACTTCCCCGCCGAGGTTCGCGGGATCGAGTCGACGAATACGAAAGCATCTGGGATCCAGAACTTCGCGAACTTCGCACCGAGCAGCGTTCGCAATTCGCTCGCGATCGAATCTTTATCCGCACCTGCGTCCTTCAGCACGACCGCGGCGAGCGGCCGTTCGCTCCATTTCGGATGCGCACACCCGATCACCGCGGCTTCTTTCACCGCCGAATGGCCCATGATCGCGTTCTCGAGCTCCTGCGTCGCGATCCACTCGCCACCGCTCTTGATCATGTCGGCGACGCGGTCCGTGAGTTGGATATAACCGTGCTCGTCCAACCGTGCGACATCGCCCGTTTTGAAGTAGCCGTCGTCCGTCCAGCGCTCGGGTGTGTAGCCGCCCATATATGCACCGGCGATGAACGGGCCACGCACCTGCACTTCGCCGCTCGTGACGCCATCCATCGGCACGTCACCCTGATCGTTGCGCACGCGGAGATCGACGAGCGGAACCGGCCGCCCTTGCTTCGCGCGCTGCTGGTATTGCAGATCGATCGGCGCTTCTTCGAGCGCCGGCGACAACCGAGCGACCGTGCCGACCGGCGAGGTCTCGGTCATGCCCCACGCGTGCAATAGCTTCAGGCCGAACTTGTCGAAGTCGCGAATCAACTGCTCCGGCGCTGCCGAGCCACCCACGATCATGCGGATCGAAGGGTTGAGCTTGTACTTGGTCGGGTTCGCTTCGAGCACGTCGCGAATGCCGATCCAGATCGTCGGCACGCCCGCGGCCGCGGTGACCTTCTCGCTCTCCATCAATTCCAACAGCGATGGCGGATCCAAGAACGGTCCCGGGAACACGAGCTTCGCGCCCGTCATCGCGCACACGTACGGCAGGCCCCACGCGTTGACGTGAAACATCGGCACGACCGGCAACAAGATGTCCGTGCGCGCGACATTCAGCGCATCCGGCAACGCGACGACCAGCGTGTGCAGCACGGTCGAGCGTTGCGAGTAGACGACGCCCTTGAGCCGGCCCGTGGTCCCGCTCGTGTAACAAAGGCCGAGCGCATCGGTCTCGGCCAGTTTCGGCAACGCCACATCGGGCGCCTCCGAAAGTAACGTTTCATAGCTCTCGTGCATCCCGTGCTCGCCGACGACGAAGATCCGCTCGAACTTCGCCCCCGCGGCGATCGTCTTTTCCAGCAGCGGCAACAAACAGTCGTCGACAATCACCATCCGGTCGCCGGCGTCGTTCGCGATGAATGCGATCTCGTCGGGATGGAGGCGCAAATTGAGCGTGTGAATGACGCCTCCGGAGATCGGGATTCCGAAGTAGCACTCCAGGTGCTCCGCGTGATTCCACATCAGGGTCGCGATCCGGTCTCCACGCTTCACGCCTGCAGCCACCAATGCACGCGCCAACTTACGCGCGCGCCCGACGACGTTCCCGTACGTCGTTCGCGTGATCGAGCGGTCCGGCCGACGAGAAACCACCTCGCCATCGGCCATCCAGCGTTCAGCGCGATCGGCGATCCAATCGATCGTCAGCGGCACATCCATCATTGTCGGCGCGAGCGTCATGGCTAGAAGGCTAGCTCAAGAAACGTGAACAACGCGTGATCTGACTCGAAACTGGGTACCGGTCCCGGGTAGTGTGGATCTCGAGATGTGGTGGCGTCACCTGACGGGTGAGTTGGCGGCTTGTGCGTCGTTTTCAGATGTTGGTTGTGTGCTCTGCGAGTACGCGAAAACATCACTCAACGCGCATACCGCTATGATGGCGTTGCTCACGCAGCAACACGAGCTCGAGCTAGTCGTGGATCACTCGATTTCCGACGACGAATCGCGCATGCGGTTCGTTACGGAAACGAAACACGATGCGTGGCTCGCGCCGTTGATCGCTGCGCCGATGCCGATCGATCTAGATAATTGCGGGCGCAACGTGCGTGCGGTTCCGCTGCTCGAACCGACGGGCCTGATGGGCGCGCTCGTGATCGAGACCGACCAGCCGCTGACGACCGAGCAGCGACAGACGCTCGATGCGGCGGCGGTCTATGCGGCCACACGCCTGGTCCAATTGGGTGTCACCGCGGTGCCCGATCCGGCCCCACTCAAGCAGCTCACGTTTCATCAGCACCGCGTCATGCACCTCGCGAGCGATGGTCTGACGAACCGCGAGATCGCCGAACAGCTGGACATCTCGCCGAATACCGTCAAAAAGCACCTGAAGACGATTTTCGCGAAGTTGGATGTCTCGACACGGACGGAGCTCGCCAACGTGCGTGCGCGGTTCTCGGTCCGCGATCCGGCGCCGTTTGGCACGTCGCGTAAGGGCGACCTCTACATCACGCGTCGGTACCCGACGGGGTGATAAACGCCGGGGTCCAGGTCGCGGGTACCTCAGTGCGTTAGCTCGCAGAACCCGGTCGCTTCGGACGTCGCGACCGTATCGGTCGTGATGTGCTTCGCCGCGCAACCTTCGTCGTCGGTGTACGGCTTCCACGCGGTGCCTTTGCCGATCGACGTCGCGTAGTCGGCCCACCGCTGATAGCTCCCGGCTTGCGCCGCGAACACGACGGGCGCCGTGCACACGCCCGCGGCATCGGCGGCCGCTTTGTCGGCTTGCGCTTCGGCCATGATCACGTCGTACATCGCCGCCGTCGACGAATCCCAGCAGCATGTCTCGCTCTGATCGTACTGGAGCTGCGCGAACACGTAGTCCTCGAGCTTGCGCTGCTCGGCATCGACCACCGACTGCTCCTTCTGGCTGATCTTGTATTCGACCTCGTAGAGATCGCGGAACGCTTGCTCGCGTTGTTCGCGCGCCGCACACGACGCCGGATATTGGCTGAGGTGATGTCGAGCATCGTCGATGCGCGCGAGGATCTCGACCTTCGCCTGCTCCGGCGGAATCTCGCCGAGCAACGTCTGAAACCGCGCGGGCCGCGCCGCGATCGCCGCGTAGTCCGTCGAGTTGATCCAGTGCGCTTCGTCGCCGGCCATCCACGTGTTCGTCCAGTAACCGCCCTTCGCCTTCGCGACGCGGAATCGCTTCAGGCCTCCGCCGAGCTGCGCGTACGCATCGCCATCGCTGTTCATGCCGGGGCCGCCGGTGTAATCGCCGGTGAAGTAGCTCTTCGCCGACGAGCCGCTCGCCTTCACGCCCTGACGGCGCGGCATCGATCCGCTGATCAACGTGGCGTCGTACGTCGCGTTGTCGAGCGCGGTCACGTCTTTCACGACGAGCGTGTGACCGATACCGTTCTTCTGCCAGCGCTCGAGCAACACGTCGCCCGGGCGCACCGCATCGGGTTGCAGGTTGTACGTGTTCGCGGCATCGGCGAGGTTCATCGACCCGAGATAGTCGAGCGCGAGGAGCGTGAAGTAGCCGACGCGCTTGTTCGGATTGATCTCGTCGAGGTACTGCCCGAACGTCGCGCCCGAGCCGAGCTCTTCTTGATTGTCATCGCCGCCGTGCAGGATGCGGGTACGCAGCGTGGAGTCGTGCGTGTCGAGCGATTGACCGTAGTCTTTGTACTTCACCGCGAACTCCGGCATCCCGGGATAGTTTCCGCTCGCACTGCGGATGCCGAAGTGACCGAAGAACATCCGCGTGCCGTGCTCGTCTTGCGCTTCGAACTGGAGCGGCAGCCCGTACCACGCCGCGAATTCGATCCGCAGCCACAGCGCGGTCTCCGCACATTCGAGCTCCGGCGCCGGCATCGTCTTACCGAACGGCGTCGTGATCTTCACGGTCGTCGAGTAACCATCGACGCTCGCCGTCCATTCGAGCGAGCCGACCCACTTGCCGAACTTTTCATCCCACGTGAGCCCGCTGTTCGCCGGCCACGCGAGACCCGCGGCGGTGTCCTTGTCTTCCCACTGGCGCGTCACCTTCCAGACATCGGTGCGAGACGAATCGACGTTCGTCGCGAGGCCCGCGTGGTACTGGCCGTCTTCTTTGCCCGGCTGCGGTAGCGGCGCGAGCTCGCCATCTTCACCCGCGTTATCTCCATCCTGCTCGGAGCCAGACGTACACGCTGCCATCACCACCAATGCCATCGCGAAGTGCCGCATGCGGGGCGATTCAGCACGTGGCATGCCGGAATCGATCGCGACGATTTCAGCGACTTACGAATTGCCGGCGGATCGAGTAGTCAGGACTCGATTAGCCGTCGCTGACGGTAGACATACCAACCCTGCCATCGTCTTGATCATCACGTCGCGGAACAGCGGGATGCGATTCGCGATCGGAAACACGACATCGCGCACCGTCGACAAGATCCGCGAATGGCTCTGGAAGAACGGCGTCAGCGCGCGCGTCATGAACTGGTAGTAGGCGAGGTGCCAGCGCCGGCGCTTCGAGTAGTTGCGCAGATCGTGAATCTCCTCGGCGGCGACCATCGCATCGACGAGCGCGAGATTCGCACCTTGTCCGAGTTGCGGTGAGGTCGCGTGCGCGGCATCGCCGATGAACGCGACGTGCTCGTGATCCCAGCGCGGCATCGTGACATCGCGATAGCGCGCGAACGTCAGTTGATCGAGCGAGTGGATCTGATCGAGCACGAGATCGATGCGTGGATCCAACGCGCGCACGTCGTCCTTCCACGCTTCCAACCCGCGCGCGCGCCACGCCGGAAGATCGCGCTCGGCGATCGACCAGAACAACGACGCGCACGGCACGCCATCCGGTGCGAGCCCGGTCGGCAACACGCCGTAGAGTTGCTTCGCGCGCGATGCGATCTGATAGAGCTCGCCCTTGAAGACGCGCTCGCGATCCGGCGCGACGAACCACAGCGCCCCCCACGGATAGGTCGAATCGCGTGCGACGAAATCGTCACGCAACCGGCCGAGCGAGCCGTTCGCGATCAGGATCCGATCGAACGGACCGTGCCGGCGCATACCACGGTCGACAACATGTCTACCGGAGCACTCGATCACCTCGCTTCCCACGTGAAATGAAACTTCACGTTGTGCGGCCTGGAACAACGCGTCGAACAACACGCCGCGATGCGTACCGAGCCCGTGCATCTCGGCGTCGATCCTCGCGTAGTGCAGGTCGACGAGGGTGCGGCCTGATGGCATGCGCAGCCATAGCCGGTCTAACCGTGCTGCTCGGCTCGCAACGTGCTCGAGCAACCCAAGTCGTGCGAGAACGTTCTGACCTGTGGGTTGAAGGATGATGCCGGCGCCGACGGGTTTCGGATCAGCAACCCGTTCGAACACGGTAACCTGATGTCCTGCACGTCCGAGGAACAGTGCTGCAGCGGAACCCGCGGTTCCCCCGCCGATCACGGCAATCTGCATTTATTCCCACGGCGCAAGTGGGGAACATACCGTGAGGACTCGCAAATCAGGATTAAACAGAATGCGCGAGTTGTCCGTACATATGGACGATGGCGCAGTTGGAAGCAGAGGCTGAAGCGACCGTGATCGAGCGACTCGATACACGGCTCGGGATGCGTCTGGCAGAGCGCTACCAGATCGTCTCGAAGATCGCGGCCGGTGGTTTCGGCACGGTCTATCTCGCGACCGATCACGTCGGTCAACGCGAGGTCGCCGTGAAGATGATGCATCCGTCGCTCGCCGCGGATCGCACGATCGCCGCGCGGTTTCGTCGTGAAGTCGAAGCACTCGGATCGCTGACGAGCCCGCATACGGTCGCCGCGCTCGATGCCGGTGATGCGCCGGACGGCACGCCGTATCTCGTGATGGAGCTGCTCACCGGCGAGAGCGTGTACGCGCGTTACAAGGCGAGCGGGCGGATGACGTGGCAACGCGTCGTCGCGATCGCGCGTGGCGTGTGTGATTCGCTCGGCGAAGCGCACTCGCTCGGCATCGTGCATCGCGATCTCAAGCCCGAGAACATTCATCTCGAGCGCCGCGGCGACGATCCGGAATTCGTGAAGGTCCTCGATTTCGGCATCGCGAAGGTCGCGCAATCGACGATCAACGATGGCGCGGATCTCACGCACGTCGGCCAGATGGTCGGCACGTATTCGTACATGTCGCCGGAGCAGATGACCGGCACGTGCACGCCGGAGTCGGACGTGTTCACGCTCGGTGTCGTGATGTACGAGCTGATCGCGGGACACCGTCCGTTCGGCGACTCGAAGGGACCGGCGGCACAACTCGCGGCCGTGCTAGGTGATGCGCCGAAGCTCGTGTCGCCGGCACCACTCGAGCTCACGCGGATCGTCGCGCGTTGCATCGACAAGGAACCGTCGCGCCGCTATCGCAACGCGCACGAGCTCGGTCAGGCGTTGTCGCGCTTCACCGATAACGCGGACGAAGCGCCGACGCAGATGGCGCCTTCGGCCTCGCGCCGCACGCCACCGCCGTGGGTCGATCCGTCGCTCGGTCTCAACGTCACGTTGCAAGGCCTGACGCCGGCGCCGAAGTTGATGCCGCGCGGCTCGACGCACGAGCTCGAGCGATCGCGGATCGCATCGGGTACGCGCGACGTGACGCCGAAACCGGCTCCGATCAAAGAACCGACGCCGCCGCCGGTGATCGTGCGCCCGAGCTACGCGGTGATGCCGCAAGAGGTCTACGAGCCGACGCCGTCGCCGGGCCCGGCCCCGATCCCGACGGCTTCGTATACGCCGCCCGAAAGACCGACGACCGTGACCGGCATCTCGTCGTTTGCGACGTCGAGCCAGATCACGGTCGTGATCGCAGTCCTGATTGCCGCAGCGCTGATCGCGCTGGGCATCTTGCTCTAGTTACTTACGAGCAGCTTCCTTCGCGGCGGCCGCCTTCTTCAGGAGCTCGTCCGAGATGTTCGACGGGGTCTCCGCATACTTCGCGAATTCCATCGTGAACTCGGCCTTGCCCTGCGTCGAGCTACGCAGCGGCGTCGAGAAGCCGAACATTTCCGACAGCGGAACTTCGGCGTCCACGCGCGCGTTGCCATCCTCTTCCGTCGAGCCGAGCACGATGCCGCGGCGCTGCATGATCAGGCCGAGGATGTTGCCCGAGAACTCCGCCGGACCTTCGATCGAGAGCTTCATGATCGGCTCGAGGATCTTCGGGTTCGCGCGCGGGAAGAAGTCACGGAAGGCACCGCGAGCTGCTTCTTGGAACGCGATATCCGACGAGTCGACCGCGTGCGACGCACCGTCGTTGATGACGACGCGCAGACCGACGACCGGCACGCCGAGGCGCGGCGACTTCGCGATCATGGACTTGAAGCCCTTTTCACACGACGGGATGAACTCGCGCGGAATCGATCCGCCCTTGATCTCGTCGGCGAACTCGAAGTCACCATCGAACGGCTCGCAGAAGCCCGCGACCTTACCGTACTGACCCGAGCCACCCGTCTGCTTCTTGTGGGTGTAGCTGTACTCGGTCTTCTTCGTGATGGTCTCGCGATACGCGACCTGCGGCGGCGACGTGACGACTTCCGCCTTGTACTCGCGCTTCATGCGCTCGATGTAGACGTCGAGGTGGAGCTCGCCCATGCCGGCGATGATCGTCTCGTTCGACTCGGCATCGACCCACACGCGGAACGTGGGATCCTCTTTCGTGAAGCGCTGGAGCGCCTTCGACATGTTGATTTCCGCGCCGCTGTCCTTCGGACGAACGGCGACGGAGATCACGGCCGACGGAACGAACATCGACGTCATCGCGTAGTTCACGGTGCCGTCGGTGAACGTGTCACCGGAGTTGCAGTCGATACCGAACACGGCGCAGATGTCGCCGGCGCCGGCATCGGTGATTTCTTCGCGGTCATCCGAGTGCATGCGCACCAGACGGCCGACCTTCACCTTCTTACCGTTGCGCGAGTTGACGATGAACTCGTCCTTCTTGATCGTGCCCTGGTAGATGCGGATGTACGTCAGCTGGCCGTAGCGACCATCCTCGAGCTTGAACGCGAGCATGACGAGCGGCTTCGCCGGGTCCGACGTCAGGACAACGGGCGCTTCTTCCTTATCCAGGTCGAGCGCGACGTTTTCGACTTCGCGCGGATCCGGGAGGTACGAGCAAACGCCGTCGAGCAGGAGCTGCACGGCCTTGTTGCCGAGCGCCGAGCCCATCATGACGGGCGTGCACTTCAGCTCGATCGTGCCCTTGCGGAGGGCCGCGCGGATCAGCTCCGGCGTGACCTTGTCCTCGAGCATCGCTTCGGTCAGCTCGTCCGAGACGAGCGACAGCTGATCGAGCATCTCGGCGCGGAGCTCGTTCGCCTTGTCGACGAGGTCGGCTTGGATCGGGCCACGCTCGATCTGCTCGCCGTTGTCGCCGTAGAACTTGAACGACTGCATCTCGACGAGGTCGACGACGCCTTCGAGCTTGTCCTCGAGGCCGATCGGCATCTGGATCATGACCGGGTGAAGCTTGAGCTTCTCGCGGAGCTGATCGCGGACCTTGTACGGGTTCGCACCCGTGCGGTCGAGCTTGTTGATGAACGCGATGCGCGGCACCTTGTACCGGCGCATCTGGCGGTCGACCGTGTACGACTGCGACTGCACACCGGCGACGCCGCAGAGCACCATGATCGCGCCATCGAGCACGCGCAGCGAGCGCTCGACTTCGATCGTGAAGTCGACGTGTCCCGGCGTGTCGATGATGTTGATCCAGTGCGTGTTCTTGATCGGCGAACCCGGGACGGCCATGACCGTCTTCGAGGTCGCGGCGGGCGGCCACTGGCAGAACGTTGCTGCCGATTGGATGGTGATGCCGCGCTCGCGCTCGAGCTCCATCGAGTCCATCTTCGCGCCGACGCCGTCCTTGCCCTTCACTTCGTGAATCGCGTGGATGCGGTTCGTGTAGAACAGGATGCGCTCGGTCAGCGTGGTCTTACCGCTGTCGATGTGGGCCGAGATCCCGATGTTGCGAACTTTGGAAAGGTCGGTCAGCACGAAACGTCTCCTGGGTCAGAAACCCTAAAAAAAGCCTGCGTTTGCTACCCCAGCCGGAATGAGGATGCAAGCGAAACCCCGCGCTGGATCTGGTGTCAGAAGATCGCGGGCTGTGAGTACTGCTCGCCAATCACTACATGCCATTGCATTTCAAGCGGTTGGAGAGCCCGAGCTGCTACCCTCACCAATCGGTGGAGTGCTTAGACGATAACGTCGCGAGCGAGTTCGTCTCTGGCACGATGCCGACCACCGCCGTCACGAAGGTGGAGGCCCACCTCGCCACGTGCCGCGATTGTCGCGAGCTCGTGGCCGCCCTCGCGGGGGCAGACGACATGGATTCGAATGCGGCGACGCATCGGCACGAGCGGGAGGTGCTCACCGAATCGCAAGCGGGCAAGCTGCCCGTTCTGGCGATCGGCGATCGCGTCGGCCGCTATCTCGTGCTCGCCACGCTCGGCTCGGGCGGGATGGGGCAAGTCTTCAGCGCCTACGATCCGCGCCTCGATCGCAAGATCGCGTTGAAGGTGTTGCGCGCGAACCTCGGCGCGAACACCAATGAAGCGCGCACGCGGCTAAAGCGCGAGGCCCAAGCGATCGCGCAGCTCAATCATCCGAACGTCGTCGGCGTCTATGACGTCGGCACCACCGAAAATGGTGAAGACGTCTACATCGCGATGGAGTTCGTCGAAGGCGACACGCTGACCGCGTGGTTGAAGAAGTGGCCGCGGACGTGGCGCGAGATCTTGGAAGTGTTTCACCAGGCCGCGCGTGGCCTCATGGCCGCACACTCGGTCGGCTTACTCCATCGCGACTTCAAGCCCGATAACGTGCTCGTCGGTGGCGACGGCCGCGTTCGCGTGACGGACTTCGGGCTCGCGCGATCCCTGTTCGGGATCGATGACAGCGGGCGTGGCGCATCGGTGTCACCCGAGCTCGCTCGCCCGGATGGCTCGCCGCTCGCGGTCGATCTGACGGCGACCGGCACGGTGCTCGGCACGCCGCGCTACATGGCCCCCGAGCAGTTGATGGGGCCGAACATCGACGCGCGGAGCGATCAGTTCAGCTTCTGCGTCGCGCTCTACGAAGCACTCTATAAGGTGCATCCGCTCGAAGGCTCGACCTCGGTCGCGATGCTCGAGAAGGGTGTCGTCGCGAATCCACCGCCGGAGGGCAAGGGCATCCCGGCCTCGATCGCGCGTGCGGTGATGCGCGGCCTACAGAAGGAGCGCACGCAACGGTTCCCGACGATGGCGACGCTGGTCGGCGAGCTCACGCCACCGGTCCAGCATCAGCGCGGCCGGATGATCGCGGCGCTCGCGATCGGTGTGGTCGTGTTGGGCGTCGCGGGTGCGGCGGTGATCCAATCGCGGCGACCGAAGCTGATCACGACGGACGGCACGGACACCGAGACGATTCGCGTGCTCGTCGATCAGATCAACATGCTCGAGCAGCAAGTGAAGGAGCTGCGCAAGGAAGTGCTGAACCGCAAGGTCACGCACGAGAATGATCTGAAGGAGCTCGAGCTCGACAAGCAGATGCTGGTCGAGAAGGAGACCCAGATCCAAGCGCTCGTCGATCAGGTCACCACGCTGCGCCTCAATAAGATGTTGCCGAAGAGCCCGTCGACCGGGCAGTCGAAAAAGGTGATCGAAGCGGTCGCGGCGGCGCAGCACGATCTCGAGGGCTGCTTCGACGAGTGGGCGTCGCGGCCGCTCACGGGCGAGGCCGTCGGCCGCACCAATGCGATGCAGCATGCGAGCGATTCGGACGTCCTGGTCACGATGCAGGTGCTGCCGGATGGCCAGGCGCAAAACGTGGTCAGTAAGGGCGAGGACGTCGACCGCTCGCCGAGCCTGAAGTTTTGCGTCGAGAGCGCGCTCGAACGCGTGAAGTATCCCGGCGGTACGGACGCGCTCGATCTCGAGATCGCGGTGATGTGGCAGTCGCCCGATATCATCAGTACGTCAGCGCGCGTCACGGGGCATCACGAGCCAGTTACGCCCTGATAGGGCGGGGCGTGACAAATCCTGCTGACGGATGTGGCCGGGTTGGTGTACCCCTTCGGCCCATGGCTTTCCGGTGGCTAACTATTGGTGTGCTCGCGTTCGGCTCGATGGCTCACGCGGACGTGCGCACCGAAGTCCGTTACGTCAAACCGAAAATGGCGGTCAACGCGCAGTTGCCGCCGCAGACGCTGTTCCTGAACAAGTGCGAGAACGGTTGCAACCTGAAGGTCGGCGGCGCCGATGCGATCACCGACACGTCGGATCTGATCGATGCGCCGACCACGTTCAACATGTACGCGTGGCAGGGCGACGAGTGGAACCAGATCGTCCAGTGCGTGCGCGAGGTCTACTCGCCGTTCAACATCACGGTGACGGACGTCCGGCCGTCGAACGACGTCTCGTATACGGAGAACATCGTCGCCGGTAGCTCGACGGCGGTCGGTCTCGGCGCGGACGTCGGTGGCGTCGGCCCGGCCACGGGGGATTGCAGCGCGCTCCCCGGCGCGGTGTCGTTCACGTTCGCAGAAAGCGCCGTCGACGACTTCGCGGCAGAAGAAGCCGGTAACCGCGTGTGGGGCGTGTGCTGGATCGTCGCGCAGGAATCGGCGCACGCGTACGGCCTGCCGGATCACGAGTACAAGTTCGTCGACGGTCAGTCGGCGTGCAGCGATCCGATGACGTATCGCGCGGATTGCGGTGGCCAGAAGTTCTTCCGCAACAAGCAGGCGTACTGCGGTGGCTTCTCGCAGCAGGGCTGCATCTGCAGCTCGGCCGTGAACTCGCACCTCCGCCTGACGAACATCCTCGGCGCCGGCACGAGCATCATCCCGCCGCCGGACATCACGATGACCGCGCCGGCCGATGGTGCAAAGGTCACGCAGGGCTTCAACAGCACCGCGATGGCGACCTCGCAACGCGGCATCGGTCACATCGACCTCTATTTGAACAATCACCTGTGGGCGACGGTCGCGGGCCAGAAGTTCGGCTCGACGGGCCAATACACCGAGCCGTACACGGTGACGGCGCCGACGAACGTCCCGGACGGTGTGATCGATGTCCAACTGAAGGCGTACGACGATCTCGAGACCGAGACCGATAGCGCCACGGTGACCGTGACGAAGGGCTCGCCGTGCGCGACCGCGGATACGTGCCTCACGGGGCAGAAGTGCGAATCCGGTAAGTGTTTCTGGGATCCGCCGGCCGGCATGCTCGGCGACGACTGCACGTACAACGAGTTCTGCGTGAGCGGCACCTGCACCGAGTCGAGCATCGGCCAGTACTGCACGCAGTCGTGCATCCTGAACGTCTCGGACGCGTGCCCGACCGGCTTCGATTGCGTGGCGACGAGCGACGCGCAGGGCGTGTGTTTGCCGCAGGGCGGTGGCGGTGGCGGTGGCTGCTGCAGCGTCGGCGGTCAGGCCGGCGAGTCGAACCGCGCCACCTGGGCACACATCGGCTTGGGATTGTTTGTTGTCGGCCTGGTCGTCCGTCGTCGCCGCAAGCGTTAGTGCGCTAAGCTAGTCGCGATGGTTCGCGGCGTTCTCGCGATGCTCTTGTTCGCGAGTGGGGTGGAGGCGAGTCCGGGCGTGCGCGCGGTGATCGACACGCCGTCGTCCGCGTACACGCCGAAACCGGCCGCGGGCATCGCGCTGCCGGAGGTGCCGCAGATCTCGCCGTACCTCTATCTCAACCGCTGCGTCGGCGGTTGCACGATCAACGGTGGCTCGATCAACGACGCGCGCCAACACGACTCGACGATTCCGCCAGCGGGCACGTACCAGATCAGCGAGTTCGCGAACGATACCGGGATGACCGGCGCCGCGGCGGACGACGAGTGGGCCGCGGTCGTCCAGTGCATGAAAGAGGTCTACTCGCCGTACGGGATCACGGTGACGGACGTAAAGCCCGACAACGTCTCGTACACCGAAGCGGTGATCGCGGGACAACCGGGCGAGATCGGGCGGCCGGTCGACAACCTCGGCGTGGCCCCGATCGCGGCGAACTGCGAGGCCGAGGACAACGTGATGTCGTTCTCGTTCGCGAACCATCACGGTGGCTCGGGCGACGCGCGGATCTACGACATCTGCTGGACCGCCGCGCAGGAGAGCGCGCACGCGTTCGGGCTCGATCACGAATACGTGTTCACGGATGGCTCGTCGACGTGTCGCGATCCGATGACCTATCGCGATGACTGCGGTGGCGAGAAGTTCTTCCGCAACTTCCGCGCGCAATGCGGCGAGTACGCGTCGCGTGCATGCCGTTGTGGTGGCACGCAGAACTCGCACGCCGCGATCTTGAAGGTGTTCGGTGCGGCTACGCCGATCACGATGCCGCCGCACGTGATGATCAACGGCCTCGCATCGGGCGCCATGACCGCAGGTGCCGTGCACGCGACGGCGGGTGCGCAGCGCGGCGTCGCGAAGGTCGAGCTGTTCTTGAACGGCAGCCGGTGGGCCGTCGTCGGTGGCGCGCCGTTCTCGACGACGGGCCAGCCGGATGCCGACTACGCGCTCACGATTCCGGAGACCGTGCCGAACAGCATCGTCGACGTGATGGTGCGCGCGACGGACGACCTCGGCATCTCGACCGACTCGGACGTGGTCACGGCGACGCGCGGTTCGGCATGCACGGACGTCTCGCAGTGCCTCGCGGATCAGTCCTGCACGGACGGCAAGTGCGCGTATCCGGCACCGGTCGGCGAGCTCGGCGCGGAGTGTCCGTACGCGCAATATTGCATGTCGTGGGAGTGCGTCGACACGGATGTCGGCAAGCGCTGTGTCGAGGATTGCGAAGTCGACGAACCGTCTAGTTGCCCGGCAAACTTCACGTGTCAGGACATCGGCGGCGGCAAGGGCCTGTGCGTCGAGGTCTCGGCCGGCTGTTGCAGTGTCGGAGGTGGTTCGCCCCTGACATCGGCAGGTCTCACTCTGCTAGTGATGGTTTGCCTTCGTCGCCGTCGACGATGAGGTACGGTGCTCGTCATGCGTACGGTGTTGTTGCTCGTGGCGATGGCAGGTGTGGCGGCGGGTCGGCCGATCATCAAGACAGATAAAGACGGCAATCCAATCCACAGCGCGACCTCGCCGGTCGGGTTCGGCGCTCAGGATATTCAAGCGATGTACAACATCGATCCGTCGCTCGGCGATGGCATGACGGTCGGCGTTGTCGACGCGTACGGCTACGAGGACATCGAAGCGGATCTCGCGGTCTATCGCGCGCAGTACGGCTTGCCGGCGTGCACGATCGCGAGCGGCTGCCTCACGGTCTACAACAACAACGGCGAGACCTCGCCGCTCGCGACGGATAGCGATCAAGGTTGGATCGGCGAGACCGCGCTCGACATCCAGATGGTCAGTGCGGCGTGCCCGAAGTGCAAGATCGTCGTCCTGCAGGCGGCGTCGAACTTCTCGGGCCTCCGACTCGGGCAGTCGGTGTTGCAGACCAAAGATGTCGACGCGATCAGCAACAGCTTCTCGGGTGGCGAAGATCCGGGCGTGCTCGCGGAAGAGCCCGACTACACGCCGGCGGGTGTCGGCGAGTTCGCATCGACGGGTGACGATGGCTATCTCGGCGGCGCGGGGTATCCGGCGACGTCGGCATCGGTGATCGCCGTTGGCGGCACGCGATTCGAGAACGGCGTGACCACGGCGTGGAGCTTCGCGGGCAGTGCGTGCAGCATGTACATCCCGAAGCCGGTGTGGGCGCCGAACGATTGGATCTGCGACATGCGTGCGGGCGCGGACGTGTCGGCGATCGCGGATCCGGAGACCGGCGTCGCGGTCTACGTGGCGAAGCAGGGTGGGTGGGCTCAGTTCGGTGGCACGAGTGCGTCGTCGCCGATCCTCGCGGCCACGATGGCGGCGGCGGGTCATGCGGATGCGCGGCCGTCGTTCATCTACGCGCATCGCGATGCGTTCCAGGACGTGACGATGGGTGCGAACGGCACGTGTGGCACGCCGGTGTGCGAAGCGCGAAGCGGGTGGGACGGTCCGACGGGCGTCGGGATTCCACTCCAGAACAAGCTGGTCGCGATCGGCAACGTGCCGGGTGCGGGGCCGGCGGTCTCGATCACGTATCCGAAGGATGGCGCGAAGCTGAAGAAGGGCTTCTCGATCCAAGCGGCGCCCGATCCGGCGGCGGTGTGGATCGATGTCCGGATCGACGACCAACGGGTCCAGCGGCTCGGCGCGGATCCGTGGACGACGTCGGCACCATCGGCGCTCGCGGATGGCGCACACACGATCACGGTGATCGCGTACGACGGCGATCACAACTCGCAGACCGCGACGATCTCGGTGACGATCGACAACACCGTGAGCGACGACGGCGGCACCTGCTCGTCGACGCGGCCTTCGACGGCACTGGTCGCGCTCGGGCTCGTGCTCGGATTGCGCAAGCGACGCACGAATCGCGCAAACGCGCCTCGCGGTTAGCAAATCGTCTCCTTCGTGCCGCGGTCGCGCGTCGCGGTTGCATGCTCGAACGCGACGTTACGCGCGGCACGCTTGGTGCTCATAGGGTTCGCATGACGAACATCGATGCCACTCCGCAGAACGTCGACTTCGAAGAGATCGGGGCCGAGCTCGAATCGGTCACCGGTGGCGAGCGTACCTACGGGATCAGCCCGAACGGGACGCCCTGGCAGATCGATCCGAACAAGCCGGTGCCTTCGGGCTTCGGCGAGTTCATCCGCCGCACGACCTGATAAGCTGGGAGGCGAATGCGACGCCTCCTTCCTGTCATGGTTCTCGCGGGAATCGCGCATCACGCCGCCGCCGAGACAACGCCGATCACGGCGATCGCGCAGCTGATGGTGCTCGAGCCTGGCGACAGCAGCTACAAGCTGTTTCACGGTGCGGTCTGGCTGGATGCCGACAAGGCCTCGGTCAACTACCGGTGGGGCGGGCTCGAGTGCAAAGGGCGCGAGCTCTCGGACACGAGCATCCAGCTGCTGTTCGCCGCGTTTCGTAGCGAGTACCAGGTAAAGCTCGAGTACGTGACCACCGACTACGCGCAGAAGCAGTACCGCTGCGTCACCGGGTTCACGATCTCGAAGAGCTAGTGTTTCGCTAGCCAGTCGGCGATCGCGGTGACGATCGCCGGATCGATATCGTCGCTTTCGGTGCCACCGAGCGGGTTCTTGACCTGATCGGCGATCGAGCGCGGCTCGGGGCGGAGCATGTGGCTGTCGCCGGGCGCGATGACCAGCGTGACGTCTTTGTTCGACGTGCGCGCGGCACCATCGAGCGCCTTCGCGTCGAGCGTGGCGTCGACCTGCGCGTCGTGATCGCCGTTGACGATCAGGATCGGTTGCTTCACCTGCTGGACGGTCGCGATCGGATCGAACTCGAGCAGGCTGCGGCCGAGCTGGTCGTACGGCGGCGTCGCGATCCCGGCGAGCAACATCTGGAGGCCCGGATCGACCGAAGCCTTCTTCGGATCGATCGGCTTGCCGGCGGCGAAGTCGTCGAGCGCCTGCTTGAACGGCCCGAGGATCCCGTCCTTCATCGACGGCGCGACTTGGTCGAGCTTCGCGCTCACCTGCGAGATCAACAGCGCGTGCAGCGTGCGGCCGGACGTCGAGATCAGCATCACGCCGTGGAGCTGGTCACCTTCCGCGATCGCGGTCCGCATCACGTGCACGCCGCCTTCGCTGTGGCCGAGCACGTAGAGCTTCGCCGGATCGACATCCGGGCGCGTGCGCAGATATGCGAGTGCGGCCTGCGCTTCATCGCGATAGATGTCGATCGTCTGGTTCGCGAGCGAGCTCTTGTTGCCGCCGACCATCGCCTTGTCGAACCGCAGCACGATCACGTCGTGCAACGCGAGCTCCTCGGCGAGCAGCTTGCCGCTGGGCGTCTTGTCGGACTTCAGCATCCGCGAGCCCCAGTCGCGGTCGGTCGGGCCCGAGCCCTGGAACATCACGATCGCCGGTAGCTTCGCCGGGCCCTTGTTCGGTTTGACGAGCGTACCGGGCACGTCGTCGCCGGCCTTCGTCTTGAACGTGACGTCTTCGCTCGTGACGTCGTGCTTCGGCGCTTCCGTTTTCGTCGGTGCGGGCGGCGCTTGATCGTGCTTGCCGCACGCGACGAGCAACGCGGCCGCCAGCAGGAACTTCACTTCGCGCTGCCTGCTGCCGGCGCCGGTGCGGTCGCGTCGGCGGTCACCGCGATCTGGGCGGGGCCGATCAAGTCATGCGCGGCCTTCGCACACTTTCCGATCACGTCGTTGTCGACCATGCTCGGGCCGCCGCGGACCTGGAAGATGCACTTCGTATCGTCGTCGAAGAACCGATGGCGGTTGACGTCGTCTTCGCCGGTCGCGACCACGAGGATGCAGCTCTTGAAGCCGAGCGTCTCGTCGATCTTTTCCTTCATCTCCTGGCACTTCTTGACGAACCGATCCTGGTCTTCGATCGTCCAGCAGAACGCCGACACGTTGCAGACTTCGTCGCCGGGCAGCACGCCGAGGCGGCTCGACTTCTTCAACATCGCCTTCTGTTCGGCTTCGCTCGGGCGCTTGCCACCGCGGATCAACGAGCAGCTCGCCGCGGCTTCGGCTTCGGTGTTCGATTCCTTCAGCGTGAGCGGTGCGGTCTCGCCGAGCGCCTGCGTGAACTTGTCGGCGTCGATCATGTTTTCGCACTTCAGCTTCGCGCGGCCGGGCACGGGCGGATTGATCTTCTTCGCGACGGCGCCGGGCGTGGCTTCTTTCGCCTTGCGCTCGGCTTCGGCTTCGCGCTTCGCCTCTTCTTCGCCGGAGCTGCCACCCTTGGTGCACGCGCTGGCAGTCAGGCCCACCAGCAACATCGCGATCGTCGTCCGCATTTCGCGCGAAGCTAACACAGCTTGTCTGGGGCGGTCTGTTGCTGCAAAGTGGTCCCGTTCTCGAGACCCCTTAGCTCAGATGGATAGAGTCCGGACCTTCTAAGTCCGTTGCCACTGGTTCGAATCCAGTAGGGGTCGCTGGCATACACGCTGCAATTTCGTCGACGCATGCAGGTGCGCCGATTCTTCAAGCAGCTGGTCACCGCGATCATCAACGACAACGTGACCGACTCGGCGGCCATGATGGCCTACTACGCCGTGATGGCGCTGTTTCCGATGATCGTCTTCGTCGGCTCGCTTGCGCTTCTCGTCGTCCCCGAAGCCACCGTCATGCAGGGCGTCAATATGGCGGGCGAGGCACTGCCGCCCAGTGTGCGCGAGTTGCTCGTGACCCGGGTCGAATCGCTGATCGCGGCGAACAGCGCCGGGTTCGCGATCGTCGGCGCCGCGGTCGCCCTGTGGGGCGCTTCGCGCGGTGCCGCAGGCCTCACGACGGCGCTCGGGACGATCTACACGAAGCCCGAGACGCGCTCGTGGTTCCGTCGCCAGCTGATCGCGATCTCGGTGACGTGCGTCGTCGCGGTGCTCGTGGTCGCCGCCTTGTCGCTGCTCGTGATCGGCCCGGCCGTCGGCCACTACCTCCTCAATCGCTTCGGCCTCGGCGAGACGTTCGATCTGATCTGGACGTACGGCCGCTGGGTCGGCGCCGGCATCCTCGTGATGTTCGTCTGGGCCATGGTCTACAAGTGGCTGCCGAACACGGATGCCCCGTTCCGCGTGTTCACGCCCGGGGCGATCATCGGCGTGCTCGGCTGGTTGGGCATCTCGGCGCTGTTCGGCCTGTACCTGCAACACTTCAACAGCTACGAAGCGACCTACGGGGCATTGGGCGGCGCGATCATCTTCTTGTTCTGGCTGTGGCTCTCGAACATCGTGTTGCTCGTCGGGGCCGAGATCAACGACGTGCTCGCCGACCTGCGCGCACACAAGAGCGAGGCCGCCGCGCAGCTCGCGGATCCGCGCGAGGTCGAAGGCTCGCACGCGGCCGCGGCGAAGGAAGCCGCCTTGGCGGATGCGGCGCACGACAACGCCAATCTGCCTCCAGTGGGTGCTCCGCCGACGAAGAATCCATACGCGCATTCGTAATGCGGTACTGTCACGGCGATGAAGTGCATCGCCGTGTTGGCGATCGTTCTGGCCGGCTGTCCAGACGTATCGACCGATCCAGGCGAGACCACGCCCGTCGCCGCGGGCCCGACCGTCGAATTCGATCCGGCGGCCGGCATCATTCCATTTCCGAACAACCTGACGATGTGCGCGACCGGCGTCGATGGAACCGGCGCGCCATGCACGATCGGAAAGCTCGCGATTCCGCCATCGCCATGCGAGACCGCCGCGGAGACCGCGATTCGCACGACCACGCTGAACCAGCTCGATGGCTTCGGCACGTTCGAAGCCGCGACCCAGGTGACGTTCACCGAAGCGATCGATCCGGCCACGCTCGACGGCAACATCGTCATGTACGAGCGCACGCCGACGGTGCAGACGATTCCGGTCACGCTCGTCGCCACGACCACGTTGCGATTTTCCGGCGATGCCTGCACGTCGCCGGAGCAGGTGACCGCGGTGAACGTGATCCCCGATGTCGTGCTCGACCAACGCGCGACCTACACGATCGCGGTGTTGTCCGGCGTGAAGACCACGACCGGCGCCGATTACGAACCCTCGGTCACGTGGGCACTCGTTCGCCAAGCCGACGATCCGGTGATCGTCGACGCCGATAACAACATCGTCTCCGAATCAACGCCGTTCACACCCGGGACCGACGACGCGAAGCTCCACGCCCTCGATCAATTGTGGAAGGCGCACGCGCCCGCGATGCAGTTCCTCGTCGGTCAGGGCCACGCGCTCCGCGATGTGTTGGTCGCGTGGGAGGTCACCACGCAAACCACGACCGATCCGCTCGACCCGACGGTCGCGGGCTCGCCGGCATCGGCACTGTCGACGGATGGCTTCGCCGGGCTCGCTTCGTTGACTGCATCGATCGATCGCACCTCGCTGCCCTACAGTCAGTGTGGCGCGGAACCGAACACCACCTGTTACCTCGAGATCACGCTCGGCCGTGGCGACTACGCGACGGGCAAGGCGATGTGCGCCGAGATCCTCTGCGATCAGGTGAAGGACGTCCTCGGCGGTGTGATCGCGAGCACCACCTACCAGCAGCTCGGCCCGACAGGGATTCCCGGCGCGTGGACCGATCCGATCGCACCCGCCGCACAAGGCGAAGAGCTCCTGCAGGCGATCGTGTTCGTCGCCGCGTCGTCACCGCTCGGCGCCACCGCGGTGTTCGGTCACGGCCTCACGTCGTCGAAGGAAGCGCTGTTCGCGATTGGACCGCGCCTCGCCGCGTTCGGCGTGCACTCGATCGCGATCGATCTCGTGAACCACGGCAGCCGCGCGATCCAGATCTCGTCGACGGGCGCGTGCGCGGGCACGCCGAGCCCGACCGCGTTGCCGCAATGCTTCGCGCCGTTCTTCACGTCGGACCTCGCGCAGACCCGCGACAACCTGCGCCAGTCCGTGCTCGATCTCCAACGCGTGACGAACGTGATCGCATCCTGCGCGGCCACGCCGTGCCTCACGTACCAACCGGACGCGAGCGAGATCCTCTATCTCGGACAATCGCTCGGCGGGATCATCGGCACCACCACGACCGGCATCACGCCGGCAATTCGCGCGGCGCTGTTGAACGTCTCCGCCGTCGGCCTGCTCGACGTGCTCGAGCACACCGACACGCTCGCGATCCGGTGTGGCCTCGTCGATTCGTTGATCGATGCCGGCGTCCTCGTCGGCGACAAATCCGACGGCGCGATGCCGTTGTGCGCCGACGAAGCGTGGCAGACCCAACCGGGTTACGCGAAGTTCCGCGGCATCGCGCGCTGGGTGATCGATCCCGCCGATGGCGCGAGCTACATGTCGCGCGTCGCGCAGAAGCCGCTGTTCCTCCAAGAGGTCGTCGACGATACGGTCGTCCCGAACTACGCGACCGATCTCCAGGGTGCGCTCGCCGGACTGACGCCCCTCGATGCCGATCTCGCGACCAGCGTCGAGCCGTTACCGTCGACGAACCTCGAGAACACCACCGCGAGCGTCTGGCTGCGGTACACGAGCGGCAACGGCAACACGTTCACGCACGCGTCGCTGCTCCAGCCGGCGAACAACGCGAGCGATGGTCTGTTCGCGACCGCGCGCCTCCAGGTCGATGCCTTGACGTTCCTGACGAGGCCGCATTGAAAGCGCTCGCGCTGCTGTTCGTCACAGGCACCGCATCGGCCGGCGGGTTCGCGCTGAACGAATTCGATGCGAGTGCGGTCGGTCGCGGCAACGCGGTCGCGGCCACGGATACCGATCCGTCGTCGATCTTCTACAACGTCGGCGGCATGGCCGCGCGGGAGGGCACCGGCATCACGATCGGCGGCGCACTCGTCGCACCGTTCGCCACGTTCCATCGCGCCGATGACGTCGACATCGACTCGACGACGAATCCGCAAGTCGTCCCCTCGGCGTTCGTCACCACGCGCCTGAACGATCGGCTGTCCGTCGGGCTCGGGTTCTATACGCCGTTCGGCCTGACGATCGATTGGCCCGATAACGCGCCGACGAACGACATCGCGAAGACCACGTCGTTGCGCTCGTACTTCATCACGCCGGCGATCGGCTACGTGCTCGCGCCCGGCCTCACGATCGGCGGCGGCGTCGATATCGTGCCCGCCACCGTCGAGCTCACGCAATACGTGTTCTTCGGCGACGATCACGGCACCGCGCACCTCGGCGGGACCGCCCTCGGCTTCGGCGGCCGGATCGGCGTGATGTGGCGCCCGTGTCCGATGCCGAACCTCTCGTTCGGCGCGATGTGGCGCTCGAACGTCAAAGAAGACTTCAGCGGCACCGGTGACTTCGACGCGCCGGCGCCGTATCGCAGTCAGCTCCCACCCGACGGCGATATCTCGACGAAGCTAACGCTCCCGCGGCAGGTGATCGTCGGCGCCGCGTATCGCCCGGTGCGCGATTTCGAGATCGAAGCGAACGCGATGTGGACGAACTGGTCGTCGTTCGATCAGCTCGTCGTCACCGTTCCGACCACCACGATCACCACGCCCGAGCACTACCAGAACACGTTCAGCGCGCGCGTCGGCCTCGAGTACCGGATGCCGAACGCGGGCTTCGCCGTGCGTGCCGGCTACATCTACGATCCGTCACCGATCAAGGCCGAGTACTTGACGGTCCAGCTCCCCGATATCGATCGCCACGACGTCACCGCCGGCGTCTCGAAGGCGTTCGGGCCGATCGACTTTCACGTCGGCCTGCTCTACGTGATCCCCGGGACGCGCGCGTCGACGGCAACCGACAAAGGCACGTTCGACGTGTCCGCGTTCGTCGCGTCAGTGAGCATCGGCGGGCGCTTCTAGAAGCTCTTCCACCTTCGGCTCGATCAGGTGGATGTTCTTCCACGCGCCACTGCGAAACCGAAACGCGAGCACGATCGCGAGCAGCGCGAGGTACGTGACCATGCATGCCATCGCCGCGCCCGCACCGCCGCCCCACACGCGCACGACCAGATAGCTGCCCGGGATGAACAACACCCACGCGATCAGGATCCGCACGGTCGCCGTCCACGCGGTATCGCCGGCGGCGCGCAACGTCTCGTTCAACGTCATCGCCGTCGCATCGAACAGCTGCCACACCGCGCTGATCGCGAGCATCGTCGCGCCGGTGGCCACGAGCTCGGCACCGCCACCTTTCGGCGCGAACAACTTCAACACCGTCTCCGGCGCGACGAGATACACGATCGCCATCGCACCTTCCCACGCGCACGTCGCCGCGAGCGTGAGCTTCACGACCGACCACACCTGATCGCGCGCGTTCTTGCCGATTTCTTGGGCCGCGAGGATCGAGCCCGCGCTCGCGAGCCCGAACGCCGGCATGAACGCGATCGAGTTCACCGCGATCACGACATTGAACGCCGCCACCGTGATCGCGCCGAGCTTCGCGACGATCACGTTGATGAAGATCGCGAACGCACCGAACTCGAGGAACCAGTTGAGCCCGTTCGGCAACCCGAACCGCGCCACGCGCCACAGCTCGCGCTTCGACAATCCGAGCGGGCCCTTCTGCTTCGGTGCACCACCCCAACCGCGCCAGAACGCGAGCGCGAGATAGCCGAACCCGAGCCACGTCGCGATCACGCACGCGATCGCCGCGCCATTCACGCCGTAGATCGGGATCAACAACGCGTTGCCGACGACCGCCGCGACCATCGTGATCAGGCCCGCGACCATCTGCATCCACGTGTTGCCCAACCCGCCGTACCAGCCACCGAGTGCTTCGATCCCGACCGCCGCCGCGACCGACAACAGGCGGATCTGCATGTACCCGCCCATCAGGTCGCGAACGTGCGGCGCGTAACTCGTGTGCATCAACACCGGCATCACGAACGGAATCCCGATCGCCGCGGCAACTCCCGCGATCAGCGCGAACGCGAAGCCGTACCACGCGAACCGGCGCGTATCGGCGAGGTCACCGCGACCGACGAGCTGCCCGACGAAGCTCTGGACGATAAACGTGAGGCCCATCGGCAACATCACGAACGTCATCGAGTTCAGGCCGCCCGTGGCCGTGGCCGCGATCGCGTCCTCGCCGAGGTTCTTGACCTGCAACGCGTCCGCGAACGTCATCACCGACTGACTCGCGCGTGCGAGCACCATCGGCAGTGCGAGCGTCAACAGGCTTAGGATACGCGGTCGCACGGCGGGTCCTGCACCATGCAGTGCGCCGGCCAATCGTGCAAGGATCAGCCGTGGCGAAAGCCGAGACCGAAACGATCCGCGTCGGTGAATATGACGTGCCTCTGTCAAATCCGGCAAAGGTCTACTTCGCGGACGCGGGCATCACGAAGCTCGATCTGGCCAACTACTACTTGGCCGTTTCCGACGGTGCGTTGCGCGGTGTCCAGCGCCGGCCGATGGTGCTGAAGCGATACGTGAACGGGCAGGCGGCCGAGCCGTTCTATCAAAAGCGCGCTCCCGCGAAGCGCCCGCCGTACATCGGCATCGCGACGTTTCACTACGGCAGCGGTCGCCATGCCGACGAGTGTGTCGTGTCCCACGCCGCCGGGTTCGTATGGTTGGTCTCGCTCGGCTGCATCGAGCTCCATCCGCACGCGGTGCGCGAGACCGACATGGACAAGCCCGACGAGCTACGCATCGATCTCGATCCCGTACCGGGCGTACCGTGGTCGCAGATCCTCGACGTCGCGCGGGTCGCCCGCGACGTGTTGGGCGAGCTCGGTCTCGTCGGCTGGCCGAAGACGAGCGGATCGCGTGGCGCGCACTTGTGGGTCCGGATCGCGCCGGAGTGGCCGTTCGCCGTGGTTCGCAAGGCCGCGCTCGCGTTCGCACGTGAAGTCGCGCGCCGGGCACCGGATATCGCGACGGCGATGTGGGCGAAGGAAGAGCGGCGCGGCGTGTTGATCGATTACAACCAGAACGCGCGCGATCGCACGACATGCAGTGCGTACTCGGTGCGCGCGACGCCGGATGCCCGCGTGTCGATGCCGCTCGCGTGGGACGAATTCTTGAAGTGCGATCCGCGCGAGTTCACGCTGCGCACGGTCCCCGCGATCGTGAAGGCCTCGGGCGATGCGCACGCGGCGATCGACGATCACGTCGGTCGCCTCGATTCGTTGCTCGCGCTCGCTGCAACGCAAGAGCCGCTCGCACCGGTGAAGAAGGCGACGCGCAATCCGACAATCACGATCGCGAATGCGAAGGAGCAAGCCGATGCGCTCGCGGGACTCGAGCGGTGGAAGCAGCGCCATGCCGAGCTCGTGCCGTTGCTCGCGCCGGAGGACTACATCGTCGACAAGAACCGTGGTCGCGCGACGGCGTGGTACCGCGTGCGGATCAACTTGAAGAACGTGCCGGCGGATCGGCATCCGCCCGTCGAGCCTCCGGATCCCGATTACGATCCGAAGACCGAGTGGATGCCGCCTAGCGAAACGTAGGTGTCGGCGAGATCCGGCCGGCCCAATCGCTCGCGCCATAAACGATGACATAGCCGATCGCACCGCCACCGCCTCCGGCACCGGCACCGAGCGCACCCGCTCCGGAACCGGACGCGGCCATGAGCGCGGCACCGTCGCCGCCGTCGCCACCGCTGCCGACGCCCATCCCACCTTTGCCGCCGACGTTGTACGCGTTCGAGGCTTGGCCATCAGTGCCCGCGATCGTCGAGCCACCTTCGCCGCCGCCACCACCGTTCGCGCTGATCGTACTACCGGCCATCACGTTGTAGCTCGCGGCATCGAGCACGATCAGGCCGCCGGTTCCGCCACCGCCACCGCCGTTCGAGACAGATGCGCCATTTCCACCGGCGCCGTTCGCGCGGATGACTGCGGTGGCCGGGAGCCGGAGCTCCGACGCCGTTGCGAGGTAGAGCGCGCCGCCGGGATTTCCGCCGGCGCCGACCGAGCTCTGAACGGCGCCCGCGCCCGGACCACCTGGGCATCCGGGCCGGAGCGTGAGGATCGTCGGCGCCGGGACGATCTTTCCGGGCATCGCATTTCCGCCCTGCGACTTACCTCCAAAACCGCCCTTGATCGCGAAGCTTCCGCCGGGGCCTCCGTCACCCGCACTCGCCGCGGCGTCACCGAGGTCGCAGCCAGTGATCCCGCCGATGTCGATGCCCGCGCCGAGAGTCGTCTTGTCGGACGAGACATCGATCGTTCCCATCACAGTCAGGTTGCCGGTCGCCGCGATCACGAGCGGACGCGGTCCTTGACCCTTCACGGGTTGAGGCACTCCGATCGTGACGTCGCCGCCTTGCACGATGCAAAGCTCGGGATGCACCGAATCCATCGCGCACATCCCTCCGCTGGTATCGATCGTTCCGGACAACGACTTCATCGAGACATCCGTGACGCAGAACATGTACATGCCGTGACCGACCATCGTGCCGGTGCACGGCACGGGAGCATCGACGCCGGCAGTGTCCTGGGGGCTACCCGACGCGTCCGGCCGTGGCTTCAAATCCTTGTCGAGTCCCCATAACTGATCGCAGCCGGCCAGGCCGCACATCAGCAGGAGACTCCGCCTCATCCGGGTGATTGTACCCCACCAAAGATCTGACCGATTTCGAAAGCAGCCGACTCTTCGAGCTGATCGTAGCGACAATCACTCGGCTGCTTGTCGTGGCGCCAGCGCTGGAAGTGCGTGCCATGACGAAACCGCGCACCTTGCAGGTGGTCGTACGAAACCTCGGCGACGAGCTCCAATCGGATCGGCTCCCACGAGAGATCCTTGCCGCGATTCCACCGCGAGGTCGCGCCGGGCTTTCGCTGCGTCGACTCCTCTTGATCGAACGACGCCCATTCCTTCCACGGATGGTTCTCGCGATCGCGCATCGGCTTCAGCATTTCTGCGAGCTCGGCGCGCACGGTCTGCTTGAAGCCAGCGCACACACCGACGTGATGGAGCACGCCGGCCGCATCGTACAAGCCCAACAACAGCGAGCCGACGAGCGTGTCCTTGCCGCCCTTGTACCAACGGAAGCCCGCGACCACGCAGTCCGCCGTGCGCTGGTGCTTGATCTTCAGCATCGCGCGCTTGCCCGGTTGATAGCCGAGCGACTCGGGCTTGGCCATCACGCCGTCGAGCCCGGCGCCTTCGAAGCGCTGGAACCAATCCGCGGCCGTCGCGCGATCGCGCGTGACCGGCGTGAGATGGATCGGTGGCTTCACCGCATGCAGCGCATCGCGCAGGCGATCGCAGCGATCCTTCTGCGGAACGTTGCGCAGATCGTCGTCGCCGAACGCGAGCAAGTCCCACGCGACGTACGAGCTCGGCTTCTCCGCCGCGAGCATCGCCACGCGCGACGCCGCCGGATGGATCCGCCCGAGCATCGCGTCGAAGTCCAACCGGCCTTCGTGCGCGATCACGATCTCGCCATCGAGCACGCACTTGTCCGGAAGGCCCGCGCGCAACGTGACCTCGAGCTCCGGAAAGTACCGGCCGAGCGGCTTCAGGTCGCGCGACTGGATGTACAGGTCGTTGCCGGACTTGAACACCATCGCTCGGAACCCGTCCCACTTCGGCTCGTAGATCCATTGATCGCCCTCGGGAATTTCCGACGACAGCTTCGCGAGCATCGGCTCGACCGGCGGATTGAACGGCAACGCGAGCGAAGGCACGTCCGCACGCTATCATTAGATATGCGTGCGTTGCTGGTGCTTCTCTTCGTTGGTTCAGCGCACGCCGGCGATCTGTGTGCGCGCGAGCATCACGGCACGGCGATCGATCTCGACGTCAAAGACGCCGACATTCGCGACGTGTTTCGCCTGCTCGCCGATACCGCGCACGTCAACCTCGTCGTCGGCGACACCGTGAGCGGGCGCGTGACGATGAAGGTGAAGCGCGTCGCGTGGGATGCCGCGGCGTGCACGATCGCGAAGCTCCATCATCTGTCGATGGACGTCTCCGACGGGATCCTCCTGATCACGCCGGCTGGACCAAGCCCAACGCCGCACCCTGTGGATCCACGAAGCTCGCGATCCGACCGATCGGCATATTGATCGCCGGCATCGAGATCGTGGCGCCGAGCTTCTTCGCCTTCTCGAGCGTCGCGTCCGTGTTCGCGACTTGGACGTACGGAATCCACACGGCCTGCGTATCTTTGATCACGCCCGCGCGGCTCTTGCCGTCTTTCGCGAGCATCGTGTACGGACCACGGCCGCGATCGATCGTGTTCGCTTCGTAGCCACACAGCGCCGCGTAGAACTTCGTCGCCGCTTCGGGATCCGGCGTGTGGAGCTCGTTCCAACAGAACTGCCCCATCTTGTTCGCGTAGTCACCGCCCGGCTCGCGGCTGGTCGGTTGCCACAGCGGCACGTGACCGCCGGTCGGATCCTCGATCACGGCCATCTTCCCGACCGAGCCGAGCTGCATCGTCGGCACCACGATCGTGCCGCCGAGCTGCTTCGCCTTCTGCGCGGACGCTTCCGCATCTTCGACCTGGAGGTGCGTCGCCCAGTACGACTGGTCCATGTTTGCCATGTGCGGCGGATAGCCACCGATCGTGGCGTCACCGGCGCTGATCATCGTGTACGAGCCTTGCGGCATCGGCACGTCGACCGTCGACCAGTTGAACAGCTCGCCGAAGAAGCCCTGCGCCTTCTTGACGTCTTTGCTGCCGTACTCGAACCAAACGAACCGACCCGTTGGAATGTTGTTCTGCATGCCCGTGGGTCGAACGGGCGGTGCGCAGATCGACAACGCTCGTAACGTCTTACGACTTCAGCGCAATCGGCTGACCGTCCTCGACGAAGTCCATCGAGACCGAATTCAGGCAATACCGCAAACCCGTCGGGCGCGGGCCGTCATCGAACACGTGACCGAGATGGGCATCGCACCGCGCACACCGGATCTCGACCCGGCGCATGCCGTGGCTGTTGTCGACCAGCTCTTTCACGTGAGCTTTGTCGTAGGGCTGGAAAAAGGACGGCCAACCTGTGCCCGACTCGAACTTCGAGTTGCTGCTGAACAGCGGCAGGCCGCAGAGCCGGCACACGTACGTACCGGGCTTCTTGTTATCGAGGAGGAGGCCGCAAAACGGACGCTCGGTCCCTTGGTGGAGGATGACGTGACGCTCTTCGGGCGTGAACGCCTCGGCGAGCGCATTCACGCGCTGCTCGGTGAGCGGGGTGATGTCGTAGCCGGAGGTGGAGGTGCTCATACGCACGGCATACGACGAAATCCTCGAAAAGTTACTGCTATCCTTGCGCCAATGGCGGATCCCGACGAGCTGGCCCGGACCGCGACAGCGGTTTCGGGAGCGGGTTCGGAACCTGCCAAACCGGTCGGGAACATGCTCGGTCGCTATCGGATCGAGAAGACGCTCGGCGAAGGCGGCATGGGCGTCGTGCACTGCGCGTTCGATCCGGATCTCGAGCGACGTGTCGCGCTGAAGGTGTTGCGCCGGACCGATGGCGGTGGTGACGCGCGGCAACGCCTGTTGCGCGAGGCGCGGGCGATGGCGCGGCTCACCCACGAAAACGTCGTCGTCGTGCACGAGGTCGGCACGGCTGGCGATCGCGATTACGTCGCGATGGAGTTGATCGAAGGCCAGACGCTCGCGGATTGGCTCGGCGATAAGGGCAAGCCGGCGACGATCGCCGAGATCGTCGACGCGTTCATCGCCGCGGCGAAGGGGCTCGCGGCTGCACATGCGGCAGGGCTCGTCCATCGCGACTTCAAGCCGCACAACGTGCTGCGCCGCGCGGACGGCAAGATCGTCGTCACGGATTTCGGGCTCGCGCGTGGTGTCGAGAACGTCGAAGCAGTCGCGCTCGACGAGACGATGGATCCGTCGCGACCGAAATCCGATTCGAGCGGCCTCGGCGGGATCACGAAGACCGGCTCGGTGTTGGGCACGCCGGCGTACATGGCGCCGGAGCAGTGGAGTGGTGGTGTCGTCGGGCCGGCGGCGGATCAGTTCGCGTTTTGCGTCGCGCTGTGGGAAGCGCTGACCGGCGAGCGGCCGTTTAGCGGCGCCACGCTCGAGGAGCTGAAGACCTCCGTCGGCAAGGGCAGTGCGGCGCTCGATGCGTCGAAGTTGCCGCGCCGGTTGCGTAAGGCGCTGATCCGCGGGCTCGATCCGGATCCGAAGAAGCGCTGGCCGAGCATGGATGCGTTGATCGCGGCGATCCGGCGCGCGGATCGTCACGTCGGGCTCGCGTTCATGCTCGCGGGTGGCGCGATCGTCGCCGGCCTCGTCGCATTCGTCGCGATGCATCGCGGGTCGTCATGCGATCCGCCGGCGCTCGATCCGCAGGCGGTGTGGAAGCAGGAGTTCGGCGCGTCGATGCCGAAGCCGATGGCCGAGATGTACAAGCGCGAGCTCGGGCATTGGGCGATCGCCCGCGCGACGGCATGCACGGCCGAACCCACGAAGCGCACGATCGAGTTGCACTGTCTCGACGGCGTGTTGTCGCGGTTCGATGTCGCGCGGCGCGCGTTCACGTCGGTGGCAGGAGCGAAGGTCGATGATGTCATCGACAATCTCGTCGATCCGGGCGTGTGCCTGCGCGATGTCACGCCGCGTCTCGCGTATCCCCATACGCCGGAGAGCATCGATGCGCTGAATCTCTACGCGAGGATTCATGCGGCCAAGGATGACGACGCGCGCAAGCAGTTCGCGCCGCAAGCGACCGCGTTCCTCGCGAAGCCCGGGCTCGATGCGTGCAGCAAGGCCGTTGCCACGTTCGCGAAGGCGAAGACGCTCGACGACTTCAATGCCGAGCGCGCGATGATCGAAGACGCCGCCACGCAATCCGAGCAATGCGATGACGATCGGTTACACGCGGACCTCCTGATCGCGCTGGTTCCGTATCTCGCAGAGACGCCGAACATCGGCCCGCGTGGCGTCGAGGCGATGAAGCGAGCCGCGGCCGCGGTCGAACGCGTGAAGCAGCCGAACCTCGCGGCGCGGTTGGATCTGTATCGCGTGCGTGCGTTGTACGAAGCCGGAAAGCAGAAGGAGTCGCTCCAGCTGATCGACGAGGTCGCGACGGCTTTCAAGGCGAGCGGGCAGACCTATCTCGCCGCGATGGCCGTGATCGGCTCGTTCGGGATCCGCATGCGGCTCGACAAGATGACGGAGGTCGAGCAGCTGATCACGCAATGGCGTCCCGTGGTCCAGAGCGTCGGCACGGAAGACGACGTTCCGGAAGATCGATCGCTGGGCGGCGCTCCTGCGTTACACGAAAGGCGAGGTCGACGTCGGCCACGCGGATCTCGTGCGGTTGTGGCGGCAGGCGAAGGACCACGTACCACCGCATCCGTTGACCGGCACCGTCGTCGATCGCGAGGGCAAGCCCGTGGCGGGTGCGCAGGTCGTGACCGCCACGATCCTCAATACCGATACGATCGGCATCCTGTTGCCGTACATCGGTGACGACGACGAAGACGACAACTACTTGCGCGCGACGACGACGAACGCCGCTGGCGAATTTTCATTCACGGATGCGCCCGAGGTCGGCGTGATCGAGGCGCAGATGGGAGCGTATCGATCGGTGGCGGAGCGCACGATGAACGGGCAAAAGCTCGTCTTGAAGCCGACCCGTCGCCTCGCCGGGAAGGTCGACATCGGCAAGGTCGATCCGACGGACGTGATCATCTCCCTCCACGATCCGGCCGATCACACGAGCCGCGCGTTGATCTTCACGCCGATCAAGCCGGACGGCACGTTTGCGCTCGACGGTGTGCCGCAGACCAAGGCTTCGTTGTCGGTGAACGTACAAACTCCGGCCGGCCTCCGGTTCGCGACACCGATCGAGATCCCGGCAGGCACCGAGCCGATCTCGAACCTCGCACTCGGGGTGCCGGCGGCGTCGGCGCGCAAGGTGTGGGTGCTCGGGCGAAGCACGCTCTCGGTCCCGCTCGAGGGTGCGCAGGTGGTGCTCGTGCCGGGTCGGATTTCGGTGCTCACGATCGGCCAGCTTCAGGCGCTCGATCAGAAGAGCATGATGGTCCGCTTCGCGCGCCACGTCACCGGCGAGTCGGTGCCGCAGGAAGCCGCGGCCGTGTACAAGACGGGCGATCTACTCGCGGAGTTCAGCGACGTGCCCGAGGGTACGTTCAGCGCATGCTTGATCCCGTTGCCGGCGGATATCGGTAACGACAAAGCGCTCAACGAGAAGATCATGAAACACCGCGAAGATATCGACGTGCGGTGTGACGTGCTCGGGCCCGACGACAACGCGATCGCGATCACCGCGCCGCCGATGAAGAACTTCGATTAGCGCAGGTCCGCGCCGTCGAACACGCGATCGTGATCGGGCGCTTCGGCGATTCGAATCAATGCCGAGGCCAGCACGTCCGGCGTGGTCGACTGATATTTCTGCTTCACGCTCTTCGAGAACAAGCCGGCCACTGCGAGCAGGCCGTCGCCGACGATCGCACCCGCGCGCTCGCCCGGACGCGATTCATCGCGATCGCCCGTGATGATCGCGGGCCGTGCGATCACCCATGACAGGCCCGAGCCGCGCACCGCATCTTCAGCACGTCCGCGCGCCTTCATGTACGCACCGCGCGCGTTCGCATCGGCGCCGATGCCCGAGAGGTAGACCAAGCGCGGCTTGCTCGCCGACGCGATCGCCGCATCGCATGCGATCCGGGTCAGGCCGTAATCGATCTTCTCGTAGATATCGCCGTCGACGGCTTCGGCCTTCGCGCGATGCCGCGTGGTCCCGATCAAGATGTAGAGCTGCTTCGCACCGGCGGCATCGATCGCCTTGCCAAGCGCCGCCGCATCCCACTCCGACGCATCGACCTTCGCGCCGAGCGCGGTCAGCTTCGGCGTCCATTCGGCGGCACTCTTCGGCCGCACGTGCGCGACGACCGGCGTGGCCCGCACCGCGAGCTGCCGGACGACTTCACGCCCGACGAAGCCGGTGGCTCCGAGCACGAACGCGGTCATAACTTCGCGAGCGCAGCGGCCATCCGCGCCTTCAATGGCTCGACGACGGCCGGATCCTTGATGTTGATCACCGGTTCGGTGTCGTACTGCTCGTAGAACACGCTGTCCTTGGTCTCCGCCGGTACGCCGAGCGCTTCGCGGATCCGCTTAAAGTCCGGGACGAACCCGCGATCGATCAGCGGGATCACGGTGCCACTGATCGTGCCGGTGAGGCCGCAGATGTAGACGACGACGTTGTGTGGGTTGAAGCCACCGGCCTCGAGGCCGCAACGCTTCTCCAGATCCGTCAGACGATCGCCCTCGAAGAATGCCTCGACGCGACCGGTGTCACCGCGCCAGCCATCGCCATCTTTCGGCCGGCTGACCGTGCCCCAATACTTCAGCTTGTTCGTCTCGACGTAGCGCATCAGCTCGTCGCGATAGCCGAGGTCGCCGGGGTACGACGCGCCGTGAAGTAGGACGTAGTTCGAGAGGTCCGCGTTCGGATTGCGGCGCAACTCCGAGCGCACCATCGACACGAATGGGGCCGAGCCGGTGCCCGCGGCGACCAGCACGCGCAGGCGCTTGTCGTCGTCACCGACCGTATCCTTGACCGTGAACACACCCGCGGCGACCGGCCGCATGTACATGCGATCGCCGGCCTTCAGCTTCCAGATCATGTGGGTCAGCGGATTGTCCGACTCGGGCTTGCTGACAAACCGGATGTAGAACTCGATCGGTCCGCCATCCTCCGGCGCCGACGCGATCGACATCGAACGACGCGTCGAGCCGAGCTCGGGCTTGTCGCCGTTGTTGCAACCGAGGACGCAGTACTGACCCGGCGTGAACCAGATCTTTTCATCCGGCATCTTGTCGGGCTGGATCCGGAACAACGTCAACGCATCCGTCACGTCGACCCGTTCGACCAGCGTGGCGTTGTACTCCAGGGGCTTGGCCATCGCCCCGACGCTATCACGAAGATCGGTCGACCCGCTTTGCCGCCTTCAGCGTGTTCCACGCATCGTCGCGAGCAGCCTCGAGCCGCTGCATGGCGGTGCTCGCGGCGTTGTCGCGCGTGATCCACACGTCGGGAGTCGCCGCTTCGAGCGCGCCGATCGCGGAGTCCGCGTCGCGCATCCGATCGTCGAGCGTCTTCATCTTCCCGTCGACAACATCGCGGTCGTCGGCGGAGAGCGGGAGCTGATCCGCGAATTGCGCGATCATCGCCGGCTGGCTGCCGATCAACGAGCGCTCGACGTGGATGCCGAGCAGGCGGATCTGCTTCTTGTCCTCGAACGATGCCTGCGCCTGTTCGGTGGTCTTGGCGAAGATCTGCGCCGAGTGGGCGCGATCGGAATCGCATCCGCCGAGCGCGAGCGCCAGGATCGGCATCGCGAGCTTGTAAAAGTTCGTCATAAGCCGGCTGCCTTCGGGCGTTCGCCGGTCACGACGAGCGCTGCATAGTTCGCGGCCTTCCACTCGGCATCGAGCACTTGACGCTTGCGCGTCATCCATTTGCCGGAAGCCGGGTCGATCGTGATCACCGTTCCATCGCTGGGCCGGATCGCGATCGCGACTTCGTAGTGGCTCTGGTTGCTCTTGCGATCGAACGGCAACATCAGGCCGAGCAAGACGGGACGTCCCGCACTGAGCTCGTGTTGCAGATCTTTCGGACTCGCGGCTACGGCGAAAGCGTCGAAGCCATGAGCGCGAGCGTAGTCGCGAAGCGTTGCGAGCTTCACGCCCTTATCACCGGGCGGCATCGTCCGAGCGAGCTCGGCTGGATCCCACGTCTGCCCCCAGGCACCGGCCATCATCGCGAGCGCGGCGAGACCGCAATCGGTCTCCTGCTTTTGACGAACGACAGGTGTCGGGGCTGCGTGAACCCACGATGCGTCGAGCGCGATCGGTTCGACAGGCTTCGCACCACCCGTATAGGCGAGGTGCGTGCACGCGGAGCTTAGCGCGATCGCGATGAGAAGGACGAATCTCTTCACGACTGCCGCTTAGAGCAGGATGAGGAGAAGGACCAGGATGACGATCAGCGCGCCGCCGGAGATGCCGACGACCACGACGCTACCACCCTGATAGTTGCCGACCTTCTTGGCGTCTTGCTGATCGCGTTGCGCGTAGTTCGACGCGTCCTGCGTCGAGGCAGCCACCGGCGCCTGGGTCTTCTGGACCAGGACGGTCTGATCGGCCGTCGGGGTCGAGGCCATCGCGGCCGGGGTACCGAGGGCAAGGGCTGCAGCAACTGCGAGAGACGTGGTGCGAAGCGACATAAACCGTATCCTCCTAATTGCTCGGAGGTATTGCAGTCGCGATGCCAGAGCCCTCGCGCACGTCTCGCGCGTGCGTGCTAGCGCGGTGTGCTCACGCGCGCGGCTTCGAAATGATTAGAGCCTTGAATTCGTGAGGAACCAGGCCCATCAGCCGGTCTTCGATGCGATCGAAGCGAAGGTCTCCGATCGTCGCAAGATCGAGCTTACGCGCCACGGTGTCCTCGAGTAGCGCGCGCGTATAGCCGACCTTCGGGAGATCGATCCCGGCATCGGCCGCCAACGCGCGCAGTGCACGGAACTGAGATCGTGTGGTTGCGAGCCCGCGTTCATCTCGATCGATGTCGATCAAGTCGATCACGAATTCGATTCCGCCATCGAGACCCTGGGACCGCGCGACTTGCAGCAAATGACCGAAGTGCGTCGACAGTTCCGGATGATCGAGATGGGTGGATAGGCGCGGCCAGGCGTTGGTGTCGCCAAACTCGGTGACGAGTGCGGTACCGCCCGGTGCGAGCCAGCGTGCGATCCGCGCGACGAGCTCTTGGGCACCCGTTTGGAGATAGAACGGTTCGGGTGCGTCATCACAGCGCACGTCGTACGGCGTGTACTTCGCGAGCAGCGCGGGATCGGTCGTGCCCGTACCGTCGAGCGCGAGCCCGAGGTCCGTGCGCGACAACTGCTTCGCCGGCAGATCGCCGACCATCTCGTTACTGAGGATCAGATCGAATTGGCGATCGATCGTCACTGTAAGTGCATCGCCTTCGATCCACGTGGCGAGATTCCCCAAGCGTTTCTTTTGCGCTGCCGCGAGCGCGGGAGCGAGCTCGACGATCGTGTACTCGACCTCGCGGCCCATCTTCTTCAGGCGCGCGATCACGTGCTCCGCCACGTAGCCGAGGCCGGCACCGATCTCGAGCACGCGGGTCTTGCCGAGCGGCAGCTTGTCGCGCTTGTCGAGCTCGTCGATCAACGTCTCGCCATACGTGCGCCCGCGCAGCGCCGGATGCGGGATCCGGAGCAGGTGCGAGAGCGTGGTTTCTTCGTGATCGAACTGGTTGTCGGCGTGTTTGATGTCGTCGCGGTGATAGTCGGTGAGGTTCACCGCCGCAGGCACCGGCGTACCGGGCTTCCAGGCGGGGTAGGGCATCGTCGAAACCAGATACGGTGGCGCCGAGCCCGGGCGTTTCGCGTAGGTCGACCACGGCATCAGCGAGAGCTTCAACGCCTGGACATCGACATGCGTGAGCCGGTTGACGAGCTTGGACAGCTTCGTCGCATCGAACTTCATCCGCAGCTCGGCGAGCCGCTTCTCGCCATCCATCGCGTCCCACATCCGCGTCTCGTCTTCATCGAGCATGATCTCGGTGACCGGGCGATCGCCCCACGCGGTGTAGAACGTGAGGCGGTCGTCGTGGCGGCGCCAGATGTTCCACTTGCCCTTGATCGGCACGAACGGCCACAGGTTGAGCTCGTCGTCGTCCGGCTCGATCAACACGGCCTGACCCGCCAACACCTCGAGGAACTGCGCCGGGTCCGCACCTTCGAAGCGATTCGCGAACTGCTCGAGCACCGGCTGCGTGTCCGCACCGCCGGCGAACGCCTCGATCAGATCGGCGATGTCCGGGCTCATCTCCATCAAGTAGCCGTAGAGATCGTGAAACAGATAGACCGCGCCCATGTGGGCGAACCACGAGATGTGACGAGAGCGCTGGAGCCGAGGCGGCAGGGCCATGCCGACTTGGTATCATGACGGCGTGCTCGTGATCCGCGAGGTGCCACCGGCGATCGTCCTCGCGTTCATGGGCCAACTGCTGTGGATCCCGCAGCGCTTGGTGTTCTACGCGCTCGACGCCCATGGCACCGCCGTGGCCGCGGTAAGCACCGCCGTTGCCTTGTTGTCGACGGCGCTGATCATCCATGGTGCCTTGGCCGTACGCGACATCTCGCGCCGCAGCACCGGCATCGCCCTCGGGTGTGCGTGGGTCGTCCAGCTCACGGCGATCGCGATGCACCTCGCGATCTCGACGGCGTGGGCGATCGATAACACCTGGACGCAGGCCGCACAGCCGGCCTACCTCTACGCGCGCGGCGGGCTGTATCTGATCGCGTTCGTCGCGTTCGCGATCGCGTCACGACGTTGGAGCCTCGGGCTCGTGCTCGTGCTGTGCGCCGCGGCCGTCCAGGTGCCGTGGAAGGAGTGGACCGGGCTGCGTGCCGACGTCTCGTATCTGCTTCTCGGCGCGATGATCCTTCAACAGGTATTCGCGATGCTCGCCGTGAGCGCGGCGAACCTTCGCGCGGAGCCGCCGACGTTCGATCATCTTCGCGCTTCGCGACGGTTGTCGCGAGCGGCCTGGTGTTTCGCGATCGCCGCGGTCCTCTTTGTCGTCCAGCCGATCGTCGTCGCGACGGCGAGCTCCGAGCTCGCGGTGGAGTACGTGGCCGGTGCGCGCGTGCTCGTGTTCGCGACGGCTGCGTGGGAGATCGGGCGTGTCGCGATCTCGCAGTTCCCGCAACTCTCGTTGTACGCACTTCACGTGGCGGCGGTTCTCGCGATGACGAGCGCGTGGCTGGGTTACGAGCGCATGATGATCGAGATCTGGCGCGTGCACATGGACTATTGGAGCAGCCGCCCGCAGACGATGTTCTGGCCCGAGCTCGCGCTTCCCATCGCCGCGCTCGCGATCGCGTTTGCCGCGCGGCACTATCGCATCCGCGCGTGGAAGCTGTGCGTGCCGGTGATCGTGATCGCGGCGGCGATCGGGGGCTATTTCCACACGACGAACGTCCCGTACGCCGCCTCGTTCGCGGTGATCACCTCCGTCGCTGCGGGCCTCTTGCGTAACATCGCTGCGAAGCTCGCCGGAGACCCCGTGAAAACGACGGCAGACGTGTTCGCCTGAGGTTATGCTCCACCGGCGATGGGGTACCTGTTCGAGACGGAGGAGCACGCCGCGATCCGGCAGACCGCGCGCCGGTTCGCCGAACAACACGTGGCGCCGCACGGTGCCCATTGGGAAGAAGAGGAAGAGTTTCCGGTCGAGCTGTATGCGATCGCGGCAAAGGCCGGGATCACGGGCATCGGTTATCCAGAGTCTGTCGGCGGGCAGGGCGGCGATATCTCGCACGTGCTGGTCGCGTGCGAGGAGCTGATCCTCGCCGGGAAATCCGTCGGCACGATCGTCGGGCTCGGCACGCACGGCATCGCGTTGCCGCCGATCGTGCGGTTCGGAACACCGGAGCAGCAGGCGCGGTTCGTCCGGCCGTGCTTGGTCGATGGCGCGATTTCGGCGCTCGCGATCACGGAGCCGGGCGGCGGCAGCGATGTCGCCGCGTTGACCACGAAGGCCGAGCGCGATGGCGATCACTACGTCGTCACCGGCGCGAAGACATTCATCACGAGTGGTACGCGCGCGAGCTTTGTCACCGCGGCCGTGCGCACGGGTGGGGCGGGACACGGCGGCGTGTCGTTGCTCGTGATCGAGAAGAAAGACTTCTCGGTCTCGAAGAAGCTGAAGAAGACCGGTTGGTGGGCGAGCGATACGGCGGAGCTGCACTTCGACGGCGCGCGCGTTCCGGTCGCGAATCGGATCGGGCCCGAGCACGGCGCGTTTCCGATGATCATGATGAACTTCGCCGGCGAGCGATTGATGCTCGCGGCACAGTGCGTGGCGATCGCGGAGCTCGCCTATCGGGAGGCGATCGCGTACGCGCGCGAGCGCAAGGCGTTCGAGCGGCCGATCGTCGGATTCCAGGTCACGCGGCACAAGCTCGCGGACATGGCGAGCCGGATCGCGGCCGCACGTGCGTTGACCGGCGAAGTCTGCACGCGGTTGGTGCGCGGCGAGATGGTGCCGGGCATGGCGGCGATGGCGAAGAACACCGCCACGGACATGTGCAGCTTCGTCTGCGATCAAGCGGTGCAGATTTTTGGCGGCTACGGCTACATGCGGGAGACGCTCGTCGAACGCTTGTATCGCGATGCGCGGCTCTACCCGATCGGCGGTGGCACGCGCGAGATCATGAACGAGCTGATCGCGAAATCGGAAGGGTACGGATGAAGCGCTTACCTCCGTTATTGGTGTTCGGGCTGATCCTGCAGGTCGCGTTGGGCGTGCTCGCGATGATCGAGTTCAGCACGATCGATCCGATCATGTCCTACGAGAAGTACGAGGTGGTCGACACCGCGGGCACGCTCGCGTTCGATCTCGCGGTGATCGTGGGCATCGCGATCTACGCGCGCGGCCTGACCGGGCAACGCAGGGTCGGCGCCAAGCTCACCGTGATCGCGCGACTCGTGTTGCTCGGTCACACGGTCATGTGGATCGGCCTCATGATCGTGCAAGTCCATCACCACGGTGACTGGATCGGGAAGATCGCCGACTACTCCGGCTACACGAATTCCGCCGCGCTTGTCGTCGTGGCGGTCGGCATGCTGCTGCTCACGCGCAACATCCCGGTCGGCGTGATCGGCATCGTGTTGTCCGTGCTGACGGTGCCGGACCTCCGGCACGAGCTCGATCATGTCTTGCCGCACGGCAGGCTCACCGCGATCCTGATGATGTCGCCCTACACGCTGATGCCGCTCCTCTATATGGCCGCGCTCGCGTTGGCGCCTGCACCGGACGCGGTGCCGTCGCGGATCGATCCGGCGGTCGCGCTGCGGAGTGCCTCCGGTGCGATGTATCTCCAGCTCTGGGCGAAGCTCGCGCTCGCGCTGATCACGTTGATGGGCATCGCCGCGTCGGGTGGCGAAGGCTTCGTGACGATCTTCAAGTTCATCACGCTCGTCGCACCGATGATCGAGGTGCTCGGCCTCGCGCTGTTCGCGCGCGCGGCGATGAAGCTGGCCGCGCGCGGCGTGCATCCGTGGCTGACGTCGGCCGCGGCGATCGGCGTGATGCTCGCGGCGGGCGCGGAGCTCATGAAGATCGCGCCGACCTACTTCGTGCTGTACAGCGACGAATCACACCAACAAGAGCAACTCGAAGTCGGCATGGTCCTGTTTCCGATCATCGCGTGCGGCGGGATCGTGATGATGTTGCGGACGGTCGTCGCGCTCGCCGCGGAGTATCGCGACGATGCGATGCGCGAGAACGTCGCTGTGCGCACGGTCGTCTTCGTCGTGTTGACGCTCGGCATTCTGTTCGTGATCAATTACGGGTTCCCCCGGATGCCGCATTCGGAAGGCCTCGCGGTGTTCATGCTGTTCGCGGTGTCGATCGGATCGGTCTATGCGGTCGCGATGGCCGCACGGATCTGTCGAGAAGGTGCGGAGCTCCTCGAACGCGGTGGGGATACGGGCCTGCCGGTGGCAAAGGTCGTATGACGAAGCGAACACCACACGCGTTGGTCTGGGGAGCGGCGGCGATGATCGTCGTCGCGATCCTGCGCTTGGCCGAGAACGCGATGCAGTTCATGTCGTTCTCGCGCTGGGTCACGCTCGATGCCGGGATGGCGTTGGTCGCGACCGGGCTGTTCGCGATCGGCCTGTTCCAGTACGCGCGGGGCTCGAGCGGATCGCGAGCGTTCGGCGCGAAGCTCGCCGGTGGTGCGCAGGTCGCGATCATCGTGCTTCGCCCCGTGGTGCTCGCGGCGAAGGTCGTCGCCACGTCGACCGATAGCTACGAGAAGATCGCGAATGCGAGCGGCTATGCGTTCGCGATGTGCGTACTCGCGACCGCGATTGGCATGTTGATCGCGACGAACATCCAAGTCGGTGGTGCCGTCGCGATCGTCGCGGCGATCTTCGCGAATCCGATTCCCGAGCTCCATCGTGCGATCGGCGGCGCGCTCGAGCTGTCGCGCCAACACGAGGCCGTGTTCTGGTCGATCCCGATGTTGGTGCTCGCGTTCACGTATCTCACGATGGTGTTGCGCGCGCCCTGCGAATTCGATCCGCCGGACGATCCGCCGTCGCGCGCGTTGCGATCGGCGGCGAGCTCGATGTGGCTGCGCTTGGTGGCGGCGTTCGTGTTGCTCGGCATCTCGCTCCTCTCGGCGCTGTCACGCGGGGATGGCCTCGTCGACGTGACCAAGCTCGTGAACATCGTCATGCCGCTCGTCGATACGGTCGGGATGGTGATGCTCGCGGTCGCGATGTCGAGGCTCGCCCACCTCGAGAAGCTCGGGACGCTCGCGGCGGCGGGTGCATTGTTCGTGGCGGGGGCAACGCTCTATCGAACGCCGATCGTGTACGCGCAGTTGTTCGGGTCGGGGTCGATCATGGTCACGAAGGATTCGCTGCAATTCAACCTGTGGACCGTGCCGCTCGTCGGTTGCGGTGCCGTCGTGTTCGCGATGAACGTGGCGGCCGAGCTCGTTCGCGATCGCGATCCCGCGCTCGCGGAGCAGATGCGGTTCCGGACGGTGTTGTTCGGTGCGATCACGTTGGGCGTGCTCGCGGCGTTGCAATGGGGCCTGTTCCAAGCGCACTCGATCGGCGCTGCGCTGATGATCATGCTGCTCGGCGTGACCGGTTCGGTGTGGTCGCTGACGATCGCGGCGAAGGCGTTCGGCGATGCGTCGGAGGCGGTCGAGCGCGAGGCGCCACTGCCGGTTGCTAAGCTCGTCTAGTATCTGCGATCGGTGACTTGCCGAAGAACCGCGTGTACTCGCGATTGAACTGCGTCGCCGATTCGTAGCCGACGGCAAACCCGGCACCGGCCGCACTCGTCGGTGACGCGAGCAGGATCCGGCGCGCTTCGTTGAGCCGCATCTGCTTCTGGTACTGCAGCGGGCTGAGCGCGGTGACCTTCTTGAAGTGCGCGTGAAACGCGGACACCGACATGCCGGCTAGCCGCGCGAGGTCTTCGGTGCGGAGTGGCTTCGCGTAGTCGCGCTTCAGGCGCTCGATCACGGTGGCGATTCGCTGGGTCTGGCTGTTCGCGATGCCGAGCTCGCGGACGACCGCGCCGTACGAACCGCGAAGCAAGCGATACGTGATCTCGCGAACGATCGTGGGTGCGAGCACGGCGGCGTCGGCGGGCGAGCGAAGGCAGCGCATCAGGCGCAGGAACGCGTCGCCGAGGGTGTCGTCGCTGCCGACGAAGATCGCGCGACCGGCCGGCGCGCGGGTACGGTCGATCTTGTCCGTCGCGCTGACGAGCTCGAACACCATCGCGGGATCGATCTCGAGCGCCAAGCACAGATAGGGCTTCGCCGGTTTCGCGTCGAGGACCTCGCCCGTCAGCGGCAACTCGACGGAGCTGAACAGGAACTGGCCGGCGCGATAGCGAAGGATATCGCTGCCGACCGCGACTTCTTTCGCACCCTGGACGACGTAGCAGAGCGCCGGTTTGAACAGCTGGTAGAGCTTCGGCGTGCGCGTGTCCGTGCGCATCACCGAGAGGCCGGCGATCTGCGTGGCATGGATCCCGGCGGTGCGGGCGTGGCGGAGCGCGAGATCGACCAGCTCGGACATTATCGATTCCTAGCATCTGCCTGGAGGATCGGGCAATCGTTCGCGAGGACCGCACCATGTGACAGGGACGGGCCAGATGCATGGTGAGGGCATGCAGAACAATGTCTGGTTCGTCACCGGTGCTTCGAAAGGGCTAGGCCTGTTTCTCGTGAAGACGCTGCTCGAACGCGGTTATCGCGTCGCGGCGACGTCGCGCACGATCGCGGCGTTGCAGGAGCAGATCGGCGCGCCGACCGAGCGCTGGTTGCCGCTCGAGATGGAGCTCACCGACGAGGCGTCGGTCCGGGCGGCGGTCGGTCAGGTGCTCTCGACGTTCGGCCGGCTCGATGTCGTCGTCAACAACGCGGGCTACGGTCAGATGGGCGCGGTCGAGGAGCTCGGGGACGCCGAGGTCCGGCGCGACTTCGAGGTCAACGTGTTCGGCACGCTGAACGTGTTGCGCGCGACGCTGCCGCACCTGCGTGAACAGAAGAGCGGGCACGTGTTCGACATCTCGTCGATCGGTGGCTTCGTCGGTGCGTTCTCGGGTTGGGGCATCTATTGCGCGACGAAGTTCGCGGTGGCGGGCCTGACCGAAGGCCTACGCAGTGACCTCGAGCCGTTCGGCATCGGCGTCACGCTCGTCTATCCCGGATACTTCCGGACGAACTTCCTCGATGCCGGCTCGGTGATGCTGCCGAAGGCGCCGATCGCGGCGTACGAAGCGGCGCGTGCGTCGGTGAAGCAGCACCTCGACGTGATCCACAACAACCAGCCGGGCTCGCCGGCGAAGTTCGCGGATGCGCTGATCGGGATCTACGAGGCGGGCGTGGCGAAGGCGCCTCTCCACCTGTTCCTCGGTAGCGATGCCGTTGCGATGGCGGAGCAAAAGCTCGCGCAGGTGACCGCGGAGGTCGCCGCGACGCGGGCGATCGGGGTGTCGACGGATTTCTAGCGGCAGCGATCGCGCATCGTACCGGGCGCGTCGCCGGGGCAATGCCACATCACGTCCGACCGGAGCGCGCGCTCGAGCTGGCGGTTGAAATCGCCGGTGACGAGCTCGGGCAGCGCGTCTTCGAGCGTCGCGCAGGCGTGGAGTCCGGTGGCCTTGGCCGTGAGCTCGCCGTGAAAGCCGATGATCTTTTTGCCGGTAGGGCCGATCGCGACGACGTTCGCGTCGTACTGGAACGTGGTGCTCGTGCGAAACGGCCAGCCGCACGAGAGCCCGTCGGCTCGGACGAACGCGGTCAGCGTGATCGGTGCGTCTGGTGGGTTGGTGCGCGCGGTCTGGTCGGCGATCCGATCGCAGACCACGCTCGGCACGGTGCAGACCACGGTCGCGCGAGAGCTGGTGCCGGCGCCGATATCGCGATCGCCGGCGAGTTGCCACGGGACGTTCTGGATCGTCGTTGCGGTCCAGCCGCCGCCGAACACGCCACTCGCCCACAGCGCGAGACCGAGCACGGCGAGTCCGACGATCGTCTTCACGCGTCGGCCCATGGCACCAGCATGCAGGGGTTGGTCGGCGCGCGGGACGGGTCCGCACGAGAAAGTTCAGGGCGCGCCGCACTCGAGCCACTGCCCGAGCGTGATCCGCTGCTCGTTCGTGAGCGAGCCACCGTCTGGCATGTCCGACGTGTACACGGCCTCGTTCAAGATGTCGTCGACGTTGGCTTGGATCCCCGACTGGCTCGACAGGTCGGGGCGTTGTTTACCGGCGTGGCACGACGAGCAGTATTCCGAGACGAACGACTCGCCGAAGTTGTCGTAGGTCAGGGTCGAGTCGCACGAGATATCGGCTTCGGTGATGCCGGTCGAATTGCTGCACGCGGTGATCAAGAGGAGGAGGACAACGGATCGCATTGCTTGCTACGTGCCCCGCGCCTCCCCAATTTATGGCGACGACACCATTAGAAACGTACCGGGCGCAAAACTGGCGCCGCTGGAGCGAGCGCGCGAAAATTTCGGGGAGTGCGCCTGCTCCTGGTTTGCCTGCTGATCACCCCCGCGTTCGCGGAGCGCTACGTCGTGAAGCGCGGCGAGACGTTGGGTGCGGTTGCGAAGAAGTACGGGTGCACGACGGCGCAGGTCGAGCGCGCGAATCGCGTCGACAACTCGCTCGTGCCGGCGGGTACGGTCGTGACGGTTCCGGACTGTCGGCCGCGGCCAGAGCCGGTGGTCGTGGATGATGATCGTGCGAAGCGGGCGTTGGCGGTGATCGATGGGGTGAAGATGATCCCGGCGACGAACGACGTGCCGGCAGATCCGGATCGCATGGATGGCTTCACGTGGATCGGGCACGTCGCGTTGCTCGCGTCGTTGCCGGCCGTTCCGGATCATCATCGGGCGGGGGCGCAAGCGCTCGGTGCACCGTGGGCCGGCTCGCTCGATCACGCGGCGAAGCTCCAAGCCGGCGAGGGCTACTTCATCAAGCGTCCCGCGCGCAGCTACGGCACGCAGCGGCTGATCGATTACACGCGCTCCGCGATCGCCGAGGTGCGAGCGCTCTACCCGGATGTTCACACGCTCGCGGTCGGCGATATCTCGGCCGAGCTCGGCGGCAAGATCAGCGATCACCGCTCGCATCAATCGGGGCTCGATGTCGATATCGGCTTCTACTTCAAGTCCGGTGCGACCCAGCGCTTCGACGACGCGAACGCGGATCTCGACCTCGAAGCGACCTGGGCGCTACTCACGGCGTTCACGCGGATCGCGGCGCAGGACGATGGCGTGCAGATGATCTTCCTCGACTACGACGTCCAGCGCCGGCTCTACGACTGCGCGAAGAAGCGCGGCACGCGCGACGAGGAGCTCGCGTTCATGTTCCAGTATCCGAACGGTCCGTCGGAGCTCACGGGTCTCGTGCGGCACTGGCCCGGGCACCAGAACCACATGCACGTCCGGTTCAAGCCGTAGCGAGCAGCGTGCGGACTTGCTTCGCACAGCGAACGAGTGGCTGCGAGCTGTTAGCTGTCTTCGCCAGCGACATCGCGCCCGAAAACACGGCGACGATCCAGGTCGCGAGCTCTTCCGCGCGCCGTTTCGTGTAGCGCTCGGCGAGGCGTGTGGCGATCGCCGTGGCCCACGCGTCGTAGGCCGCGTTCAGCGCATCGCGTAGCTCGGGATCCACGCTCGCGAGCTCGACCGCGAGGTTCGTGACCGGGCAACCGACCACGCGATGCTTGGCATCGATGTGGCGCGCGACGCCGTGAAACACCGCGAGGATCGCTTGGTCGACATCGCGCGCACGTTGTACGGGCTCGACCCACGTGGCGACGACTTCGGCCATCACGCGCTCGTGGATCACGGCGAGAGCGAGGCCGCGCTTCGTCGGAAACGAGTGATACATCGAGCCGCCGGGGACGTCGGCCGCTTGTTGGAGCTCTTGCATGCTCGTGCCGTGGTAGCCGCGGCGTTGGAACAGGTCCATCGCTGCGTCGAGGATACGCTCCCGTGTCGCATGCGAGTCGTACGCTCGTTTCGGGGTTCGTCTTGACATGATTAGGATGAACGTCCTAATTGTTGCACATGATCGTCGAGCTGAGGCAATACACGTTGCATCCAGGCCGTCGCGACGAGCTGATCGAGCTGTTCGAGCGCGAATTCATCGCGCCGCAAGAGGCGGCCGGTATTGCAATCGATGGCACGTTCCGCGATGCCGATCGGCCGGACATGTTCGTGTGGCTGCGATCGTTTCCCGACATGGAGTCGCGGCGGCGCAGCCTCGAAGAGTTCTACGGCGGGCCGGTGTGGCGCGCGCATCGCGATGCCGCGAACGCGACGATGATCGATTCCGATAACGTGCTGCTGCTCCGAGGCGAGCGGCCACCGCGGTTCACGGACGTGGTGCAAGCGCGCGTCTACGTGTTTCCGGATGCCGCGGCGCTCGCGGCGTACGCCGGCGAAGCCAATATCCCGGTGTGGATCACGGAACCATCGCCGAACACGTTTCCACGGCTGCCGGTGCGGGGGGAGTCACACGCAATGCTCGTGTTCGGTGTGCCGCGGGACGAGCGGTACCTGTCTCAGATCATGAATCTCGTGCCTACCCAGGGGACGGTATCCAAGTCGTCAAAGTAGCGCGTTCAAGTAGGCGATTCGTCGTCGTCCGAGTGTGCGGAAAGCACGATCTACTTTGACGAATTGGATACCGTCCCCGGTACCCGCTACGCGACGACCGCGAGCAGGCGATCCGTATCGACCTGGTCGCCGACCGCGACATGCAGCTCGCTCACTGTACCGCCGTCGGTCGCACGGACCGTGTGCTCCATCTTCATCGCCTCGAGGACGACGAGCGGCGCGCCGGCTTCGACGGTCTGGCCTTTCGAGACGAGCACCTTCACGACCTTGCCCGGCATCGGCGCGACGAGGCCACCCTTCACGGCTTGCGTGGCGTGATCGGGGAACCGCGGCTCGGCGACGAGCGTGGTCAGCGCGCCATCCGCGAGGACGAATGTCCGGAATCCGGACGTAGTGACACGCGCGCTCCGGCGGTGCTTGCCGTATTCGACCCACGATACGCGATCGCCGTCCAAAGACAGCGCGGTGATTGGCGTGAGCTTGCCGCCGATCGCGATCTCGAAGCCGCCGGTGCGGAGCGGTCGATACGCGAGCTCGACATCGCGATCACCGTGCTTGTACGTGACCTGTTGCGCGAGCGCTTGGACGTTGCGCCAACCCGGCGGTGCGAGCGCGAGCGGATCACGCCGGCCTTCGATCGCGTGGACCGTGGCGGCGATCGCGGCGACGCGCAAACGATCCAACCCCGCCTGTGGTGCGCCGAGCTCGCCCGCGTGTTGTTCGAGGAAGTGCGTGTGCAGCTGGCCTGCGCGGAACGCCGGATGCGCGAGGATCCGCACGAGCTGATCGCGATTCGTGACCACGCCCGGCAGCCAACTCTGTTCGAGCGCGCGACCTAGGACCTGCGCGGCTTCATCCCGCGTAGGCGCGTACGCGATGATCTTGCCGAGCATCGAGTCGTAGTGGATGCCTACCTCGCTACCGGCGACGACGCCGATATCGGCGCGCACCGTCGACGGAATCTCGACCGCCAACAGCGTTCCGGTGGTGGGCAGGTAGTCGCGATCCGGATCTTCGGCGCACAGGCGCACTTCGATCGCCCAGCCCTTCGCGGGCGGCGCCGCGGCGTAACCGAGCGCTTCACCGCGCGCGATCCGGATCTGCTCGCGCACGAGATCGAGGCCCGTGATCGCTTCGGTCACCGGATGCTCGACCTGGAGGCGCGTGTTGACCTCGAGGAAGTAGAAGTTGCCGTCCGGATCGACGATGAACTCGACCGTGCCGGCACCGACGTAGCCGACCGACTTGCCGAGCGCGACCGCGGCCTCACCCATCGCGGCACGCCGCGCGGGATCGAGCGCGACCGACGGCGCTTCTTCGACGATCTTCTGATGCCGGCGCTGGATCGAGCACTCGCGCTCGTACAAGTGGACGACGTTGCCGTGCGTGTCGCCGAGGATCTGGATCTCGATGTGGCGCGGCTTTTCGACATACCGCTCGAGCAGCAGCGTGTCGTCGCCGAACGACGACAGCGCTTCTCCGCGCGCGCGTTCGAGCGCATCCGCGAGCTCGCCTTCACCACGCACGACGCGCATGCCCTTGCCGCCACCACCCGCGCTCGCCTTGATCAAGACCGGAAAGCCGATCGCCTTCGCACGCGCCGCGAGACCTTCACGATCATCACCGTGATAGCCGGGGACGATCGGCACGCCGGCCTTCTCGGCCAAGCGCTTCGCGGCTTGCTTGGATCCGAGCGCGCGAATCACGCTGCCCGGCGGACCGACGAACGTGAGCCCGGCATCGGCGACCGCATCCGCGAACGCCGCATTCTCCGAGAGGAATCCATAGCCCGGATGGATCGCGTCCGCGCCCGTGATCCGCGCGGCATCGAGGATGTTCGCGATCACGAGATACGACTCGCGCGCCGGCGCGGGCCCGATGCAGACCGCTTCGTCCGCAAACCGGACGAACGGCGCATTCGCATCCGCCTCCGAATACACGGCGACCGTGGCGATGCCCATCTGCCGGGCCGTTCGCATCACGCGCAGCGCGATCTCGCCGCGGTTCGCGATCAATAGCTTCTTCAATGCCGGAACACTCCCCAGCTCGACGAGCCGTGCACCGGAGCCGAATACGCCGCGGACAACGCGATTGCGATCACCGTGCGCGTATCCCGCGGATCGATGATGCCGTCGTCCCACATCCGCGCCGTCGCGAAGTACGGATCGCTCTCTTTATCGATCATCGCCTCGGTCATCTTCTTCATGACCTCGAGCTTCGGTTCGTCGACGGCTTCACCGCGCTTCGCCGCCGCTTCGCGCTGGATGATGTCGAGCACGCCGGCGAGCTGCTTGCCGCCCATCACTGCGATCCGGTGATTCGGCCACGTGAACACGAACCGCGGCGAATACGCGCGACCCATCATTCCGTAGTTGCCGGCGCCGAAGCTCGCGCCCGTCATGATCGTGATCGCCGGCACCTTCGAGTTCGACACCGCGTTGATCAGCTTCGCACCGTGCTTGATGATGCCTTCCTGCTCGTACTTCCGGCCGACCATGAAGCCGGTGATGTTCTGCAGGAACAGCAGCGGGACGTTGCTCTGGTTGCACAGCTGGATGAACTGCGCGCCCTTTTGCGCGGACTCCGAGAACAGGATGCCGTTGTTCGCGAGGATCCCGATCGGGAAGCCGTGCAGGTGCGCCCAGCCGCAGATCAACGTGGATCCGTAGAGCGGCTTGAACTCGGAGAATCGCGAGCCGTCGACGATTCGCGCGATCACCTCGCGTGAATCGAACGGCACCTTGATGTCCGGCGACGCGATGCCGAGCAGCTCTTCGGCTGAATACTTCGGCGGCTCGATCGGACGCGGTAGCGGTGTGCCGGCCTTGCGCCAATCGAGGTGCGCGACGATCTCGCGACCGATCCGGATCGCGTCGTGTTCGTCGCGCGCCAGGTAGTCGCTAACGCCGGACACGCGCGAGTGCATCTCCGCGCCGCCGAGCTCCTCGTGATTGTTCTCTTCGCCGGTCGCCATGCGCACGAGCGGCGGGCCCGCCAAGTACACCTGCGCCTGGTTCTGGACCATCACGGTGTAGTCGCTCATGCCCGGGATGTACGCGCCGCCTGCGGTGGAGCTGCCGAACACGAGGCAGATCGACGGAATGCCCATCTCCGAGCGCCGCGTGAGATCGCGAAACCCGCGACCACCGGGGACGAAGATCTTCGACTGATTCGGCAGGTCGGCGCCGGCACTCTCGATCAACGAGATCGAGGGCAGTCGATTCTGCTCGGCGATGTCGTTGCAGCGGCCGCTCTTCCACGCGGTCATCTCGCTGATCGCGCCGCCCTTCACGGTCGAGTCGTTCGCGGTGATCAACACCTCGGTGCCCGACACGCGCCCGATGCCACCGATGAACGCGGCCCCGACCGTATGGCCAGGCACGTCCTTGCCGGCGAGCGCGCACAGCTCGAGGAAGTACGAATCGCGGTCGAGGAGCAGCTCGATCCGTTCGCGCGGCAACAGCTTGCCGGCCGCTTTATGCCGGCTCGTGTACTTCTCGCCGCCGCCGATCGTAGCTTGCGCGAGAGTCGCTTGTAACGTCTCGACGGCCTTCGTGTTCGCCTCGACGTTCGAGCGGTAATCCGGCGACCGAGGGTCTACCTTGGTCGCGAGGACGGGGTAGGGCTGCGGGTCGCTGGCAAGCACCGCGACGCACAATACATGGAACTTGCGGTAGCGTCCCGGCATGGCATCGGTGATCGAAGAAGCGAAATCGGGGCGCGCGAGCTGTCGGACCTGCAAGAAGACGATCGCGAAAGGCGAGCTTCGTCTGGGTGTCGAGGTGACCACGCAATTCAGCGATACGCCCAGCATGCAGTGGCATCACCTCCTGTGCGCCGCCGGCAAGTTGCCGGGCGAGCTCAAGGAAGCGATGGGCACGTACGACGGCGACATCCCGAACAAGGACGAGCTCGAGACGGCGATGACCGACACCTTGAAGAAGGGCAAGGGCAAGCCGGGCGGCTATCCGTTCGTCGACAAAGCGCCGACGGGACGCGCGAAGTGCATGCAATGCGAGGAGTCGATCGCGAAGGATTCGTTCCGGGTCGCGGTGGAACGTGAAATTGACACCGGTTCGATGGTCACGCGAGGCGCCGGATATCTGCATCCGAAGTGCGCCGTGGAGAATTTGGAAAACACGGGCGGCTCGAAGGACGATCTGATCGAGGGCATCAAGTCGAACTCGCGGATCGCCCCGGAGGATCTCGACGCCGTGATCGAGGAGATCGAAGGCGGCGGCGGCGAGGGTGGCGACGACGAAGAGTAGTTACCGCTTTGTAACGACGAGCTTGGTTCGCCGCGTGATCTTTCCGGCGGCAGGCGCGCGGCCGAAGCGGATCGCATTCCGTTCTTTCGCCTTGGCCGCTTCTTCTTCGCGGTTTTTGGGATCCGCCGTCGTCTCGAGCGAGTCGATCAGATCGCGCGCGACCAAGAAGGTCTTTTCGACCGCCTTGTTGAACGCCTTCTCGTTTTGCTTCGAAGGCGCGGTGTAACCGCTCAACTTGCGCACGAATTGCAGCGACGCCGCCCGGACCTCATCATCCGTGGCCGGCGGCGCGAAGTTGAACAACGTCTTGATGTTCCGGCACACGCCCCGACCTTACGTCATGATGTACCGGATGACACGGCTGTTCGTGCTTCTGGCGCTCGTCGCGTGCGGCGCCCACGACGAAGCCGCCCCCGCGCCATCGAAGGCCCCGACCGGCGATGCCGCGAATGCGAAATCTAACGAGCCGACCGGCGACGTGATCGCCGCGAAGCCGGGCCTCTCGACGAAGGGCCTCACGCCGCCGACGATCCGGTTGCCCGACGACGCGACGCCAACCTCGTACGACCTGCACCTCGATCTCGACGCGGACTCGGTCACGTTTTCCGGCTCGATCGCGATCCACATCAAGCTGAACAAGGCCACCGACCACATCTGGATCAACGCCGATGGCCTCGCGTTCGCGACCAGCACATGGGACGACGGCGACGCGACCCTCGAGGTCACGCCCGGACTCGTCGCGGTGAAGTTCGGCAAGACCGTGCAGCCGCGAGACCTCACGATCCATCTCACGTACAGCGGCACGATGGTCCACGACGAAGAGGGCCTGTTCCGCCAGAAGCTCGACAACCAATGGTTCCTCTACTCGCAAGGCGAATCCGAGTTCGCGCGTCGCTACGCGCCCTCGTTCGACGAGCCGCGTTTCAAAACTCCGTGGCGGATCAGCGTGTCGGCACCGACGAAGCAGCTCGTCGCGAGCAACATGCCGATCGTCTCGGACACGCCAGTGCCGAGCGCGCACGTCACGCACCACGAAGTCACGTTCGCGGAGACGCCGCCGATTCCGAGCTACCTCGTCGCTGTCGCAGTGGGACCGTTCGCGGTCGTCGAGCAGGGCACGGTCGGGAAGAACAAGGTTCCACTCCGCACGCTGACGTTTCCCAAGCGCGCCGGTGCCGTCGGGCCGGTCGCGCGTCAGACCGGCAAGCTCGTCGCGTTACTCGAGCAGTACACCGACATCCCGCTGCCGTTTCCGAAGCTCGACATCGTAACCGTGCCGCACTTCTTCGGCGCGATGGAAAACCCGGGCCTCATCACGTTCGACTCCGACATCGTGTTCGATGGCGATCGCCGCTACGCGATCATCGCCGCGCACGAGCTCGCGCATCAGTGGTTCGGTAACCTCGTCACGCCCGTGTGGTGGGACGACCTGTGGCTGTCGGAGGCGTTCGCGAGTTGGGCCGGCGAGAAGGTCGCGGCGAAGAACGAAGGCCATCCGCCGTCGGAGATGCATGTCGCGTTCACGCGCGAGAACGCACTCGTCGCCGATGGCGATGCGTACGCGCAAGCACTCCATCGCAAGGTCACGTTCGATCCGGACAACGCGTTCGACTCGATCGCGTACGACAAGGGCGAGGCGGTGCTCGCGATGTTCGAAGGCTGGATCGGCGAAGATCCGTTTCGCACGGCGATCCGCGCGTATCTCGCCGCGCATTCACGCGGCAGCGTGACCACGCAGGATCTCGTGTCGGCGATCGCGACCGCCGCCACGCCCGAAGCCGGCGATGCGTTGAAGGCGTACGTCGATCACGCGGGTCCGCCGGTCGTCGAGCTGTCGCTATCGTGCGAAGGCGCACCGAAGCTGCTCGGCCACGCGCGCGATCACCTGAAGATTCCAACCTGCATTCGCCAGGACAAAAAGAAGATCTGCGCGCTCGTCGGCGATTCGACGGAGATTCCGCTCGAAGGTACCGCGTGTCCGCAACTCGTCGCGAGCGGCGGCGGGTACTACAACGTGGTGTGGACCTCCGGCGATCCACGCGGCCCGCTGCCGGCGTGGACCACGCTCGGGATGAGCGACAAGCTCGCGCTCGGCGTCGATCTCGCAGCGGCGACGGCGCGTGGCGACATCTCGGCCTCGACGGCGATCGCACAACTCCACGAGCTCGCCGCGAACAAAGACGGCTACGCGCGCGTTGCCGCGATCGGCATCGCCGCCGCGCTCGATCCGTGGGTCACCGGCGATCGCGCGCCGTGGGAGACTTGGCTCGCGAAAGAATTCGCGTCGAGCTTCGCGAGCAAGCGCGGCATGCTCGACATGCGGATCCGCGCCACGTTGCTCTCGATGCTGTCGCCCGAGCGCATCCCGGCGAGCGTTCGCGATGGCGCACGTGCGACGGTCGCGAAGGCGATCGCGAAGCCGGCGTTCGACGAAGGCATCGCCGAGCTCGTCGTGGTGGCGGGCCCCGATCACGCCACGTTCGAGAAATTCGCGAAGGTCGCGCACGCGAACGTCGACGAGGATCAACGGATCGCCGCGATGATCGCGATGGGCGGCTTCCCGGCGGCGGAGATTCCGAACGCCGTCACCGAGATGCTCGCACTGCTTCCGGCGAAGGGCCCGTGGGGCATCGCGAACGGCTACTTCGAACGCTCGGCGACCCGACTCGCGATCTGGCGCGCGCTCGCACCGCACGTCACCGAGCTCGCCGCGAAGATGACGAACGTCCAGCTCGGCGAGCTGCTCGATGCGACCTCGCAACTGTGCGATGCCCGGGACGAGGTCAAGGCCGCGTTCGATCCCATCGCTTCCAAGATCTTGGATGGCCGCGCCCGCATCGATCACGCAGTCGCCGCGATCGACCGTTGCATTTTGCGCCGGCAAAAAGCCGGGAGCTTCACGGCGCAACTGCCGACCCCGTGACCGTGTCTTTCGGGTATGGGCGCAGTCCTCGATTCTGGGAATAAGAAGACCGTCAACGTCGAGCTCAACATCATCCCGTTCATCGACGTCATGAGCTGTCTCACCGCGTTCCTGATGATCACGGCGGTGTGGATCAACCTCGCGAAGCTGAACAACGACTCGGCGGGGTTGGGCAAGCATCCCGGCGTCGACGAGGTTCACCCGAAGCTATCGGTGTTGATCGAGTGGGATCAGATGTTGGTCGCGGCCACGCCCTCGGGCGAGACCCGCCAGCTCGCGGTCTACGACTGGTCGCACCTCGGCGACACGTTGAAGGAGCTGCGTCCCGCCGGCGAGGAAGAGCCGCGCGTGGAGATCGCGGCGGCGTCGACGGACGCGCATCCGATCAGCTATCAGCAGCTGGTCGCCGCGATGGATACGTCGCTGCGCGCCGGGTTCTCGAACGTCGGCGTGACCGACGTCGCGTCACTGACACGTTAGGCACGCGCTGAGTGCCACGCGGGTAATTCCGCGAGCGAGCGAAACACGACGTCCGCATGTGCGAGCGCGTCGGCGGTATCGCTTCCGGTCGCGACCGCGCAGACCGTGGCACCGCACGCGCGGGCCGCGGAGATGTCGTGGATCGTGTCACCGACGACGATCACTTCATCCACATCGCCGGCGCGCGCGATCGCCGCCGCGACGAGCTCGGCACGGATCACCGCGTCCGAGCCATAGCCGCCGAGCTCGAACCGACCGTGCAGGCCCGCGGCGGCGAGCTTGGCGTCGGCGCCTTCTCGAATGTTGCCGGTCGCGACGCCGAGCCGCGCCTTGCCCGCGAGGAAGTCCAACGCCTCGACGGCGCCGGGCAACACGACGACGCCATTCGCGGCGAGCTTTTGCGAGAGCTTCGGCAGATACGCGGCCAAGAACGCATCGCGATCCGCCTCGCTCGCGTTGCGCCCGAGCCGCGCGACGAAGATCTCGTCGACGATCGCGTGATCGGTCTTGCCGCCGTAGCGAATGCCCTGACTCGCATCGGCGATGCCGTGGAGCTCGTGCATCACTTCATCGAACGCGCCGCGGCCACTGCCATGCGCATCCAACAGTGTCCCGTCGATGTCGAACAGGTACAGCTTCACGGTTTCTGGGGCGGCATGTTCTGCTGCGCCCACCGCTGCGAAACGTTCAGGAGGCCATCGAACGTATCGCGCATCGCCCACGCCTTCTCCTTGTACGAGCCCATCGAGCTCGCGCGCAGGAGGCCGTCACCGAACGCGGACCGCACGCCTTTACACTGGGCATCCTTCTCGTACTTGAGCGCGGTGCCTTCGTAGATCCGGAAGCACGCTTCGTAGCCCTGCGCCGTGCCGGTGTTGTAGAGCGGCGCGCCGTTTTGAATTGCCTCGCCGATCGATTGCACGATCTCTTCGATGTCCTTCTGCTTGCAGCCATCCAACACGCTGACCGGATGGAACGGCACGCGGCGCTCGATCTTCACTTCGCCGTCGGGCGGAGCGTCATCGTCGGTGCCTTCGCCGTGCGCGTGCGCGAGCTCTTTGGTCGCCTGCGCGAACTCGCCGAGCGCGATCTGCTGCTCCTGCTTCACCATCGGCACGAGGTAGTTGCCGGGGACCGCGAGGTTGATGTTCTGACCTTGCGTGACGATCATCGTGGTCACGCCGATCACTTCACCGAACTGGTTGAACAGCGGGCCACCCGAGCTGCCTTGCGAGATCGGTGCGCTGATCTGGAGGATCGTCAGCTCGGCGCTGAGCTGGCGGACCTGCGAGATCAAGCCGTCGGATACCGAGTAGTCCATGCCGAGCGGATTGCCGATCGCGTAGATCCGATCACCCGCCGACACCACGTTCGAATCGCCGAGGTGAACCGTGGGCAACGTGCCACGCGGCTTGATCCGCATGAGCGCCAGGTCGTGACCGCGATCGACGCCGGCGATCGACGTGACGTCGTATTCGCCCTGGTCCTTGTACAGCTTGATCTTGATCTCGGACTCGCCCTCGATCACGTGAAGGTTCGTGGCGATGAGGCCCGTCTTGTCGAGAATGAAGCCCGTGCCGACGCGGTCCTTGCCCGCTTCGACCCGAACGATCGCCGGGCTCGACGCATCGACGATCTCGCGCGCGGACATCCGCACGTGCTGTTGCTGGGCCGCTCCGCCACCGCAACCGACTCCGATTACGACCGCGGGAAGGAGCGCTCTCATCCCCTAAATAATACCGCCTTACGGCGCAGTTGCCGAGCCTTGAGCCGAGCCTTGCTCGGCCTTCGTACGATCCTTGTCCTGACGCTCGATGTGGATCTGCATCAGGGCCTTCTCGCCGGCTTTCATAAAGCCCCGACGGTCTTTACGTGGGTCGATTCCCGACTTCACGCCCGCGTCGAGGTTTTGCTGGATCAGCTCGAGCCGGACCTTGTCGGCCGGGCTGCAGGCTTCGGGGTGTTGATCACAGGCCGAGAGCGCGCGATTCGCATAGTCGAGGCCGGGCGCCACGTCGAACCGGTCGACGTACGCGGTCGATACGGCGACGAGCGCGCGCCACCGGGTCGGCGAGTCCTTCGTGCGGTCGCTCGCGAGCACCGAGAAGTCGATCGCCCAATCCTTCTGGCCGGCTTCGTCGAGCTTGTGGGTCAGCTCGTCGATCGCAGCACCGTCGCCGGGACGCGCGATCGTGCGTGCTTCCGCGAGGGCGATCGCGAACTGCGTCGTGTCGTCGGCCTTGATCGCCGGCACCGTGTACTGGGCTCGCGGCGGCAGCACCGCGATCACGACGATGACGACCACTACGACGATATCGAAGAGGCCGATGAAACGCGGAAACATCTCTGTCCTAGGACACTACAACGCGGCGTAAGTTCCCGCCTTGTTGCACAATTTGGATCCGTGGCAAAAGGCGGCGCCATGTCCCACGGCGCTACGGCCTCGATCGATGAACCTACATACAGTGTGATCATCATCTCGCACACTTGAGCCGTGGATCGACCGTTGCACAGGCGCACAGCTCAATGCTGCAATCGATCTCGGATTCATTCCACAAGGGCGGATGGGGCATGTGGCTCATCCTCATCACGTCGGTCTTCACGCTGGCGATCATCGTCGAGCGCGCGGTCTACCTGTTCCGCGCCTCGGTCGATAAGGACAAGCTCCTCGCGCTGCTGAAGTCCCAAGTGATGTCGGGCAACGTGCAAGGCGCCATCAAGGTGTGCTCGGGCAACCCGACGCCGATGACCCGCATCGTTCAGGCCGGTCTGATGAAGTTCAACAAGTCGGACGAAGAGGTCCAGGCTGCGATGGACGAAGCGGCGCTCCGCGAGCTGCCGAAAATCAACACCCGCACGCCGTACCTCGCGATGCTCTCGAACTTCGCCGTTATGGCCGGTCTGCTCGGAACCATCTCCGGTATGATCAAGTCGTTCGGCTCGGTCGGTGGCGATGAAGGCGGCAACAAGGCGACGGAGCTCGCGACCGGTATTTCGGAAGCTCTTCACTGCACCCGCTTCGGTATCGCGATCTCGCTGCTCGGCCTCGTCGGCTTCTCGCTCCTCCAGGGCAAGACCACGACGCTGACGGACGACATCAACGAGGTGACCGTTCAGGTCGTCAACCTCGTGACGACGCACCGCGCGCAGATGCAGCCCCAGGCGTAATTCACCTCGTTACTTCAACCCTAACGAGGAGGATCCACCATGGGAGCAGCAGTAGGAACTGGCGATAAAAAGAGCGTCAACGTCGAGCTCAACATCGTCCCGTTCATCGATCTGATGAGCTGCTTGACCGCCTTTCTTCTGGTCACGGCGGTCTGGGTGAACATTGCCCAGATCAACATCCAGCCGAAGGGCAAGACTCGCGACACGACGAACGTCCAGCAGGACGACGAGCACGTGACGCTATCGGTCTTGGTCCAGCACGATCGCATTTGGGTCGGGCTCTCGCGCATCAACCAGTTCCAGGAGATTCCGCTCAAGGCGGATCAATCCCAGGACTGGGAGAAGTTCGAGACCACGCTCAAAGAAAACAAGGCGTCGGCATTCTTTGCCGATCGCTCGGACATCGAAGTGGCAGCCGAATCGACGACCCAGTCGCCGGTTGCTTACCAGGACATCATCCATGCGATGGACGTGGCCGTGAAGGTCGGGTTCGTCGACGTGGGGCTCACCGATCCGAACGGCCTCGCCGCTCGGCCGAGCCTATAAGGAGCCCGTTCGATGCCAGTACATAAAGCAGGCTCACGCCTCTATCACTCCGTCCCGTTCAAGCACCTCGTCAAAAAGGGCTTGGGCGAGGGCCGTGCGTCGAACATCTCGCTGAACCTCACCCCGTTCGTCGACATGATGACGATCTTGGTGACGTTCCTTTTGATGGTGTTCTCGTCGACCGGCACGTTGCTCCAGGCTCAAAAAGGCCTCGAGCTTCCGATCGCGGACTCACACGACACGTTGCAGCAGGCTCCGGTCATCATCGTCACGAAGTCCGAGATCACGTATCAAGGACAGCTCGTGGCGACGGTCGAGAGCGTGATGCGCGACGATTCGCCAACCTTCAAAATCGACGCTCTGTTCGAGCGTCTCGACTCGGCAGCGAAGAAGATCAAAGAGGACGTCGGTATGGGCAAGTTGCCCAAGGACCTCGCCAAGTCGTGCGAGGAAGCCAAGCAGAACATCCGCCCTGCGGCGGGTAAGATCTGTCCCGACGGTCTCGCGATTCTTCAAGCCGACGAGTCGACTGACGCGCGGTTGATCAACAAGATCGTCAACACGGCCAAAGCGGCTGGGTTCGACAACCTGTTGTTCGCCGTGAAGAACAAGTAGGCCGACGCATGACCCGTATCGCAAAACTCGTGCTGGCGGCAGCTGTTGCCGTCAGCTCAACGGGCTGTCCGGACAATCCGTACAAAGCCAAGACCTGGACGAAGAAGCTGCACGACCCGCGCGAAGCAGAACGCGCGGTGACGCAGCTCGAGCAGCTCGGTGATCCGAGCGCGATTCCGGATCTCGGCCAAGCATGGGTCGAAGAGGGCAAGCCGGTTCGTTTGCTTCAGGTGATCATCTCGCTCGCGCGACCGTTGACGCCGAAGCAGGCCGAAGACACGTACATGACCGACTACGCTCAGTCGGGTCGGCCGGCGAGTTGGGATGCGGCGCTGCCGTTCCTGACGAAGGCGCTGACCGAAGTCGACGAGGCGAACCCGCGGTCGGTCGATTCGGCGCAGAAGGCCGCCGACGCGCTCGGTGAAGCGAAGCTCGACGGCGGCTTGGATGCGCTGATCGATATCTCGAAGAAGCCGGTCACGAAGAAGCTGATCAGCGCGCAGGTCTCGGCCATTCGCGCGATCGGTAAGTTCGACGGCGCGAAGCAGAAGGCAGCCGCGGCACTGCAAGCCATCATCGATCGCGATCCGCCGGATCATCCGCGGACCGCGAAAGATAAGGAGCAGGGTCGCGCGCTCGAGGAGAAGTACGGACTGTTCCTCGGCGTGACCGGTGCGGCCATCAACGGCCTCTCCGATCTGCGCGTGCCGAGCGCGGTCCCGACGCTGGTCACCGCGATGTATCGCACGCCGGAGCTGTTCACGCAGATCCGTCGCGCGCTCGTCGCGTCGGGCCCGACGGCGGAGACCGAGCTTCGCAAGATCTTGCGCGGCGAGCAGGCGCAGGTCGAGCAGCTGTTCAAGGACAAGCGGCTCGGCGTGTACTGCGGTGACAAGGGCGATTCGAAAGATTGCCTCCAGGTCAGCGCGCACGACTTCTACCCGGCCGTCATCCTCGGCGACTTCTACGATCCGGCGTCGGTGCCCGACCTGTTGTCGGCGCTCGATAAGCCGATGCTGCCGCAGTACTACTCGGATGACCAACCGAGTGGCTCGACGAACTACAACGCGATCTTCGATGCACTGACCAAGATCGGTGCACCGACGGGCGCGGACAAGATTCGCAGCATGTGGATGACCGGCTCGGCGCCTGCGGCCAAGCCGGCCGGCAAGAAGGGTGCTCCGGCGCCCGCGGCGGATGCAGGTGGCGGTGGCGGCGACAAGTTGACCGTGCGGCTTCTCGCGATTTCGGCGTACCCGTTCATCACGCGTGATGATCAGGGCGTCGCCGAGCTCGGCAAGATCGCGGCGGACAACGCGGCCGACGACAACCTGCGCACGTCGGCGGCGACGGCGTTCGCACGCCTCTCGCACGACCCGAACGACGTCAAGATCCTCAACGACCTCGCGAAGAAGTATTACGACGCCAGCGATAAGAAGGCGGCGGAGCGCGACAAGTTGAAGGCTTCGAAGGACGCAGCGGACAAAGAGTTCGATGCGGTCAAGAAGAAGTACGACGACTCGAAGGCCGATGCGTTGAAGGCGACGCACGACAACTCGAAGACGGCGGCCGACATCAAGGCGGCGACCGAAGCGGCGAAGAAAGCCGACGAGGACATGAAGGCGGCGAAGAAGGTGCATCGCGAGAAGACCGGTCCGTACGACCAAGCGGATAAGACCGCGACGGCGTACGTCGGCTTCGCGCACATGTTCCAGTCGCACATCGCTCGCATCGAAGTCGCGCTGCGTTGCAAAGGCGACCTCAACTGCTTTGCAGGCACGTTGAAGGAAACGCCGGACGACGCGGTGAAGAACGTCACGAGCTACATCCAGGTCCCGAACGGTCAAAAGGCCGTGAAGGATTGGCCGAAAGAGGACAAGCTCGCGTTGCTCGAAGGTGAAGTCGAGCGCGCGATGCTCGAGATCGGTAAGAAGGGCCAGGCCGCGAACAACCTCGCGGACCCGTTGCTCGACGCGGCGAAGACGGAGAACGGTCAAGACCGGTTGATCCGTCAGAGCATCCAGCTCGCGCTGCCGAAGATCGCGAAAGTCCCGTGTGCGAACTGCGAGCAAAAGCTCGACGCGGCCATCAAGGCTGGCGAGGGCAAGAGCACGCTGGGTGATCTCAACCTCGAGACCACCATGCTGCGGAACTACTTCGCGTGGGCCGGTGGCAAGACGCCGACCACTTCGACGGAAATCCCGGATGCTCCAGTGGAGCAGAAGGCGCCGCCGCCGAAGAAGAAGTAGTCGGTTCCTGTAACAGAACGGCGCGAGGGCTCTAGAGCTTTCGCGCCGTTGTTGTTTTCGGCGCTTGGCAGCGCGTCGGAGATGGGCTACTTCTTAGCCAACGGGGTGTAGCGCAACCTGGTAGCGCACTTGGTTTGGGACCAAGCTGTTGCACGTTCAAATCGTGTCACCCCGACTAATTTTCCGACGACGATTTACGGCAGAACGCGCCAGTGAAGTTTGGCGTGACAGTTTCCGCAGAGCGGCGTGCACTTACGAATCTCGGCCAAGATGCGCTCGCGGCTGAGCCCACTGCCGACTCCGTTCGCGACTTCGAACGACTTCGTCGACGGATCATCGTGGTGAAAGTGAAGACAGTCGGGGTCCGCTTCACCGCAGTGCGCGCATGCGAATGTCGCCTTGAGCGCGACGAACCACACACGTAGCTCCTTGCGGCGTCGCATCTGCCAGCCGATCTTTTTCTCGCGATTGCGCGTGTACCACTCACGCCAAAGAGCGTTGAAGTTGTCACGATTCCTCGGCACGACGCCTCTCGCTCGCGTGATGCTTCATGTGGCAGTTCTGGCAAAGCACTTCGCATTGCTCGATTTCGCGCCGGATGCGCTCGATACTCCACTGAAGTTGGACCGCGACGGAGACGTCGATCTCCTTCGCGTTTGGATCGCGGTGATGAAACACGATGCACGCGGGATGATCTTCACCGCAGCGCACACACACGAGCGACGCCTTTAGCTGGGTGATCCACTCGACGTTTCGCTTTCTGCGAGCCTCACCCCAGGCCTTTCGTTTTTCGCGTTCTCGAACGTTCCGCTCGGCCTTCGTCTTCGCGTACCACGCGCGCATGTACGCACGCCGCCGTTCCCCATCCTTGATAGGCATGCGACGACAATGATCATCGCGATCGAAAATCGCAACCATAAATGTTCGGTCAGCGAAGTTTTAGCTTCGCCGTCGACGCACGCGGTGTCGGCGCCCACGCATCGTCGCGTGCGCGTGTCCGAATCTCGGACACTAACGTTCCGTTGAACGCCGCCGCCAACGCCGCCGCCAGCTCCGTCGCGGATTGAAACCGATCGTCGGCCTCGCGTGCGAGACCGATCGCGAGCACGTCATCGATCGCGGGGCCGCAGTCGCTGAGTAGCGATGGGCGGCGAGGGCGCGTGTGCACGACCTTGTAGATCGTCTCGGCGATTTCACCGGCGGCGTACGGCGGTTGGCCCGTGATCGCGCGATACGCGATCGCCGCAAGCGCGTAGAGATCCGCGCGGTGATCGACATCGTGACCCGCTGCTTGCTCCGGCGCCATGTAGCTCGGCGTGCCGACGACGTGCCCTGCCGTGAGCGTGTCACCGGCATCGATCGCGCGCGCGATTCCGAAGTCGAGGATCTTCCACGTGCCGTGATGATCGAACACGTTCTGCGGCTTGAGATCGCGATGGACGATGCCGGCGGATGCCGCGGCCGTGATGCCCGCACCGACCTGACGGATCAGCTCGACGATTTCTTTCGGCGCGAGCGATTTCTGTCGCAACTTCTCCGACAGCGTCACGCCCTCGAGCCGCTCCATCACGAGGAACGGCACCGGGTGCTCGCCGACATCGATCATCTTCACGATGTGCGGCGACTTCAGCTGCGCCGCCGTGCGGAGCTCGCGCAGGAACCGCAAGATGTGCTGCGGATTGTTCAGCGACGCTTGCGATAACAACTTCACCGCGAACACGTCACCGGCGGCGTTGCGCGCATCGTAGACCTCGCCCATCGCACCGCGCCCGATCAACGCGCCGAGCTTGTACGGACCGATCGTCTGATCGGAGAACCGGCCGCGACCTTGCCGGCGCAACGCACGCTCGAGCTCCTCGCGTGCTTCGTTCAACAACGCTTCGCGATGTGCTGCGAGCCGGACCGCTCGTTCGAGCTCGTGCAGCGACGACAGCGTGGTCGCGCGCGAGATCCGCGCCGTCACGAGTGTCGCCGCCATCACGCCTTGCACGAGGATCTGGATCACGACCTGCTCGAACCCGGTCAGGCCCGTCGGATGGATGACGCCGGTATCGCGCTTGCCCGCGATCACGAGGATCGAGACGAGGAGCTGCATCCCCGCACACACGGCATAGACCGCGTAGCTGAGCCGCCGACTGCGCCCGAGCCCGGTGAAGTAGATGCCGAGCACCAACACGAGCGGCACCGGCGAGAACGCGCCGAAGAACGGGATGCCCGTGGTCACGCATGCCGCGGGCACGAACCAGCCGAGGCTCGTGCTCGGCCGATCGAATAGCTCGAGATCGTGCGTGCGGTAGTAGAGAAAGCCGATCGCGATCAGCGAGATGCCGACCGATGCGAGCACGAGCCAGCTCGCGGTCGGATCGCCGGGCAGGAGCGGGACCGAGAGCGCACCCGCGAGCGCGACCACCACACCGACGACGCAGAACTTCCGCGTGCGCAGGATCTCGTCGCGTTCGAGCGCATCCGCCGGCGACAAGATCGTGCTGCGCGACTGTGGTTCGGGGAGTGACTCCGACAACGGCTCCCACGCCCGATTCGGCCGCTGCACCGTGTATCCGTCACTCACCCGGTTCGAGCATACGGCATGCGGTCGCGGGGCCATACGAAGATCGCGACGAGCACTCCGGTAGACACTCCGGTCGCGAGGTTCAGCCACCACCGCAAGCCGGCCACCGACGGCGTCGTGTCGAACGCCCGATCCAACGCCTTTCCGATCTGACAGCCGGTCGGGATGTTCAGGTTCGAACAATCCGTCTCGGTCACGACCGGATCCGCCGGCGTGAAGCCCGCGATCGCCACGCGCACCGCGATCACGCCTGCGAGCACACCTGCGACCGGCCACCGGCCACGCCGCCGCAAAGCGAGTGCTCCGACGCACGCCGCCACCAGCGCGAGCCAGAATCCGTGACTCGCCGCGAATCCGGTCAGCGGCGCGTAGGTGCCGGGCTCGTACGTCGTCGTCCGCGCGAGCACGAGCCAGACCGGAATCGTTGCCACCACCGCCAAGATCGATCGCACGTGAATATCCTGGGGCCGGCCCACGTCAGCTCGCCATCACCGTTTCGTCATACAGTCGCGCGATGAAGTCCTGGGTCCTCGTCCTCGCATTCGCATCGGTGGCAAGCGCCGGCAAGGTGAAGCGCGATTGGTCCGCGCATCCCGCGATCGTCGAGCGCGACGACGTCGACGAGATCTACGCGGTCAGCGATCCACACGGCGGCGCCACTCAGCTCCAGGCGCTCCTCGAAGCGAATCACCTGATCAAGGGCAAGACCTGGACCGGCGGCTCCGCGGTGTTGGTCGTCGCCGGCGACCTGATCGACAAGGGCCCCGATTCGCTCGGCGTGATCGATCTGTTGCGTGGGCTCGGCTCGCACGTGATCGTGACGATGGGCAATCACGAGGCCGAGTTCCTCGCCGATCCGCAGAACAAGAAGGCCGCGATCGGCATCGACGTCGAGCTGAAGGACAAGGCCGCCGCCGTTGCCGCCGCGAGCGATCCGGACGGCCGCGGTCGCTGGCTCGCCGACTTGCCGTTCGGCGTGCGGATCAAGAAGTGGTTCTTCGCGCACGGTGGCAACACGGGCGGCGATTCGATCGCGAAGCTTTCCAAACGCCTCCAAGACGCCGTCGACAAAGATGGCTTCGGCGCGAAGGACATCACCGGTGGCGATTCGATCCTCGAAGCCCAGAATTGGTACGCCGACAAAGACACCGGATCCAAGTACGCCGACGCGCTCGGCGTGAAGCACATCGTGTTCGGTCACGATCCGGGGGCGTTCGGCGACAAAGGCCACATCCTCGCGAGCAAGGACGGCTCGCTGATCAAGATCGACGTGATGATGGGCCTGACCGAGAAGAAGGCCGTGACCGGTGGCCTCCTCCTTCACATCAAGACGAAGGGCCAGGACTCCGTCGAGATCCTCGATTCATCCGGCACCGCCACGCCACTCAAGCTCTAGACTTCATGCCCATCGCCTGCGCGGGCGACGGCATCGGCAGCGCCCACGCCCCGTGATCTTCGAGCGTGCGCCCACGTTCGGTTACTTCCGCCGGCAGCTTTCCGGCATATGCGGCACGCAACGCCGACACGAGCTCGTCGGCCGTCTCGAACCGCGCCGAGCGTTCGCGCGCCATGCCGATCGCGAGCACCAGATCGATCTCTTTCGGCAGCTTCGCGACTTCCGTCGGGCGCCGCGGCCGCGTGTGAACGACGCGATAGAGCGTCTCGGCGACTTCACCACCGGCATACGGCGGCTGCCCCGTGATCGCGCGATACAGGATCGCCGCCATCGCGTAGAGGTCACTCAGGTGATCGACCGTGCCACCGGTCGCTTGCTCGGGAGCCATGTACGTCGGCGTTCCGACGACATCACCACGCGTCAATGTATCGCTCTGCTCGACGAGCCGCGCGACGCCGAAGTCCAGCACCTTCCACGTGCCGCGATCGCGATACACGTTCTGCGGCTTGAGATCGCGATGCACCACACCGGCCTTCGCCGCCGCCGTGATCCCGATCCCGACCTGATTCGCGAGCTCGAGCACCTCATCCGGCTTCATCGCGCGCTTGCCACGCAGGATCTCGGCGAGCGCTTGGCCGTCGAGCTTTTCCATCACCAGATACGGAACCGGTTGATCGCCGACCTCCAACACCTTCACGACATGGGGCGACACGATCGTCGCCGCCACCTTGAGCTCGCGCATGAACCGCGTCACGTGGTTCGGATTCGACAGCGACGCCTGCGCGAGCACCTTGATCGCGACGACGCCGTCCGGTCCCTGCGCCTCGTAGACTTCACCCATCGCACCGCGCCCGAGCACGTCGCCGAGCCGATACTTGCCGAGCTGTTGTTCGGAGAACCGCCCGCGCCCGGGCTTCAACGCGCGCTCGAGCTCTTCACGCGCTTCGAGCAATAACGCTTCGCGATGTGCCGCGAGCCGCACCGCTTGCTCCAATTCACCGAGCGCGTAGATCGTGGCCTTGCGCGACATCCGGGCGATCACCACCGTCGCGAGCATGATGAACTGCACGAGCGCTTGCACGATGATCTGATCGCGCGTCGACAGGCCCGTCGGATGCACGAGCCCGGTATCGCGATAGCCGGCGATCACGAGCGCACCGGTGACGCCTTGCACGCCCGCGCACACGACATACAACAGCATCGAGATCCGGAAGCTCCGTCCCAACCCGACGTGATAGAGCCCGAGCACGAGCACCACCGATACCGGCGAGAACGCACCGAAGAACGGCACCGCACTCGCCGCACACGCACCCGGTAGCACCCACGCGATGTTCGTGCTCGGCCGGCGAAACTCGACGAGATCGCGGGTCCGCCACCACAGAAACGCGAGCCCGAGCAACGCGATCAACACCGCGACGAGGAACACCCGCGTGATCGTCGGATCGCCCGGCAGGCTCGTCGCACCCGCGCCACCCGCGATGCCGATGAACGTGCCGACGAACGCGAACCGCCGCGTGCGCAGGATCTCGTCGCGCTCGAGCGCTTCGAGCGGCGAGTTCACGGTGGTCGCCGCGGATGCCGAAACCGTGGGAACGGCTAGACGCGCGCTCGCCCGTGGCTCGGCCACGGTCGGGTCCTCGTTTCCCACCCCGATATTCTAGCGCCGACCGCGGCCGCGTCCGAGCGCTTGCTCGACAAGTGGTCGCAAATCATCGACGAGCTCCGGCGCACACACCAGGCGGATCGTCGCCGTGGGTTGGCCGAGCGGCATGTCTTCGAGCAGGCGAGATAAGGTCACCGCGCCGTACTTCGGATGATCGATCACGTGCAGCTCCTCGTCGTCGGACGCGAGGTAGGCAGCATGCCGCGCGGTATCCAAATGGATATACGACGGCGCCGCGGCTCCGAACCGCTGCGTCGCGACCGCGAGCGCTTGCGGCCACAGCCGTTCGGCGAGCGGGCGATCGTCCCCGAGGTCGAACGTCTTGAACAACCGCCGGCGGACGAGGCGATTCGACAGATCGAACAGCACCGGATCGACCGCACGCGAGCCCTCGATCCCCGCCCAGCGATCGAGCGCCGTGGTCAGCGAGATGTCGTGGAGCTTCAGATATTCACTGACCGGCACGTTCGCGCCCCGCGCCATCTGCGCACCGATCTCGAAGCCGGGCGGCTCGTCACCACGTCGCGCGAGCTCGGCGAAGCGCTCGAGCGTCTTGATGAACAACCACTCCGCCGCGCGCACGGTCTTGTGGTGATAGACCTGCGCGTACATGTACGAGCGCGCGAACAGATACTGCTCGACCGCATACATGCCGCGGCGATAGTCGACGACGAGATCCAACGGATCGTCACCGCCACGAATACTCGTGACCTGGATCGCGTGGATGATCCAATCGAGATCGTAGGTCGCGTAACCGGCGCCGGAGTAATGACCGTCGCGCAGCAGGTAGTCCAAGCGATCGACATCGAGCTGCGAGCTGACGAGCTTGCGTGCGAAGTGCGGCTTGTAGTCCTTGCCCCAGAACTTCTGCAACGTCTGCGGCAACCCCGGCTCGAGCGTCTCGAGCGCGGTCACCATCTCCGGATCTTCGGTCGCGATCCGCGCGCCCCAGCGCTCGTGATCGTGCCCGGAGAACACGTGTTCGAACGCGTGGGAGAACGGGCCGTGGCCGATGTCGTGCAACAGCGCCGCGACCTTCACGTGCCGCGCGATCTGCGGCTCCAGTTCCAACCGGCGCGTCACGCGTTGCGCGATGTGAAACGCACCGAGCGCGTGACCGAAGCGCGAGTGCTCGGCGCCGGGATACACGAGCCACGCGAAGCCCATTTGCTTGATCCGGCGAAGGCGCTGCATCGCGAACGTCTCGATGAGCTCTGCGATCGGCCGATCGTCACCCTTCATCTCGACGAGCCCGTGGACGGGGTCGCGAAAAACGCGGTCTTTTACGCCGGGCGGCACGCCTGTCTTATTACCACGCATGCGATGATCACCTCTGGTGCGAGCACTCAGGGTCTATCTGGGAGTGGCGCTGGTGGTGCGTTCCGCGGTCGCGGTCGCGCAACCCGCCGATGGTGAAACCGATGGCTCGGCGGCGCCTCCGCCGGCAGAACCATCCAAGCCCGCGGAACCCGCCTCTGCGACGACGGGCACGATCGAAGGCATCGTCGAAGCGCCGGACTTGGATGCGCCACTCGCGGGCGCGGTCGTCCACATCGTCGGCACCGATATCGAGGCCAAGACCGACGACGAAGGCCACTTCACGCTGCAATCCGCGCCCGGCGTGGTTCACGTTCGTGCGGACTTCACGGGATTTCGTAGCGAAGAGCGCGTCGTCAACGTGCCGGCCGGGGCCAAGGCCACGCTCGACTTCAAGCTCGTCACCGCGCCGTTGTTGAACGAGACGATCGTCGTCGTCGGTTCGCGCACGCCGCGGACGAACGTCGAGACCACGGTGCCCGTCGACGTCATCACCGCCGACGACATCGCGCGATCGGGCCGGACCGAGACCGGCCGGATCCTGAACAACCTCGAGGCGAGCTTTCTCTCGGTCCCGCAGACGATTGCGGACGGTACCGATCACGTCGATCCGGCCTCGTTGCGCGGCCTCGGTCCGGATCAGGTGTTGGTGCTCGTGAACGGCAAGCGCCGCCACCGCAGCGCCCTCCTCAACATCAACGGCACGTTCGGCCGCGGCACCGTCGGTACCGATCTCAACGCGTTTCCATCGGGGGCGATCAAGCGGATCGAAGTGCTGCGCGATGGCGCCGCCTCGCAGTACGGCTCCGACGCGATCGCCGGCGTCATCAACATCGTCACGAAAGACACGACGGACGTCGTCGATATCTCGAGCGAGGCCGGCGTGACGGCAAGCCGCGATGGCGCACAGCTCCTCGGCAGTGCGAACTACGGCTACAAGATCGGCGACAAGGGCTACATCAACGTCACCGGCCAGTTCCTCCAACGCAACGCGACGAACCGCAGCGGCACGTACACCGGGCCCGTCTATTCGAACGACAACGCCGCCGACAACGCGATGCTCGCCGCGAACGGCAAGACGCGCGCGGATTTCGGCATGCGAATCGGTGAAGCCGCCGTCGCCGCCGGGATGGGCGAATACGATCTCGAGATCCCGTTCGGCGATGGCGCCACGTTCTACTCGTTCGGCGATCTCTCGCATCGCCGCGGCGACGCCGGCGGGTTCTATCGGTTCCCGTATCAAGAATCGCAGAACGTCCCCGAGTTCTACGCGAACGGCTTCCTCCCGCTGATTCGCCCGACGATGGACGATCAATCCGTCACCGTGGGCCTCAAGCGCAAGGGCACGTGGGATGTCGACGCGTCGCTCACGTACGGCCAGAGCAACTTCAAGTTCGATATCGACAACACGGTCAACGCGTCGCTCGGCACGGCATCGCCGACGACCTTCGATGCCGGCACGCTGACCTCGAGCGAGACCACCGCGAACCTCGACCTCTTGCACAACCTGAAGCAAGACGCGTTGAAGTCGGTCGCGATCGTGCTCGGCAGCGAAGTTCGCGTCGAGAACTATCAGATCCACGCCGGCGACGAAGCGAGCTACTCGCTCGGCACCGCGACGTTCGGCGATCCGCCGCAACCGAAGTTGCCGGGCGCGCAGGTGTTCCCGGGCTTCCAGCCGAGCAACGAGGTCGATCGCACGCGCGATTCGGTCGGCGTCTACGGCGGTGTCGAAACCGAGATCAACAAGGCGCTCGCCGTCGACGCCGGTGGCCGCTACGAGCACTACTCCGATTTCGGGAGCTCGTTGATCGGCAAGATCGCCGCGCGCCTCAAGATCGTGAACGGCCTCGCGCTACGTGGCGCGTTGTCGACGGGCTTTCGCGCGCCATCGCTGCAGCAGTTGTGGTTCTCGAACGTCGCGACGCAGTTCTTGCCCGATCAGAACGGCAACTTGCAGGCGACCCAGGTGCTCACGTCGAACAACGAGAGCCCGGTGACCAAGGCGTTCGGCATCCCGAAATTGCACGAGGAAAAATCGACGAACGTCTCGGGCGGCGTCGCGTGGCGCCCGCTCGACAACCTATCGTTCACCGCCGATGGCTACTTCATCCGGATCGACGATCGCATCGTGCTCACGAGCACGTTCGCGAACACGAACGCGACCGTCGCCGAAATTCTCGCGCCGTTCCCGAGCGTCTCGCAGGCGCAGTTCTTCGCGAACGCGGTGAACACGAACACCGAGGGCATCGATCTCGTCGCCGACTGGGTCACGCAAGCCGGTCCCGACGGCGTGTTCACGCTCACCGGCGCCGCGAACTTCACGAAGACCGAAGTGACGGACGTCAATCTGCCGAGCTCGCTCGTCCAGAAGTTCGGCGCCGACACCGCGCAACTCCGGACGTTCTTCTTCGGTCGCAACGCGCAAAACCGGCTCGAGGACGCGGTGCCGCATCAAAAGGGCTTCGTCAGCGCGCGGTACGCGATCGCGGGGATCTCGGCGCTCGTGAGGGCGGACTACTACGGCAAGGTCTATTACAAAGCCGACAACCCCGCGAACGACGAAACCTTTGGTGCGAAGGTGCTGTTCGACGTCGATTTCGGCTACCAGCTCGCGAAAACCATCTATTTCGGGGTTGGCGCCGATAACCTTTTCAACACGTTCCCCGACCGTCAGACCAAGGACGCGAATATCAGCTTCGGTCGCTTCCTCTACAGCCGCAACGTCAGCCAATTCGGCATGAACGGCGGCTTCTATTACGGAAAGCTCCAGCTGACGTTCTGATCCCGCGTTACTATCCTGGGACTTGCAACCGAATCCCGAGCCCATAGCTCCGGACCAGTTCGGGCCGTACGAAGTGTACGAACGGCTCGGGCTCGGAGGCATGGCCACCGTGTGCCGTGCGAAGAAGCGCGGACCCGCGGGGTTCGAGCGATCGGTCGCGCTGAAGCGGATGCTCTCGCATCTCTCGGAAGACCAGACGTTCGTCGAGTCGTTCATCCGCGAGGCGAAGGTGTCGTCGCTGTTGGTCCATCCCAACATCGCGCAGGTCTACGACTTCGGTCGGATCAACGGGACCTACTACATCGCGATGGAGCTCGTGCCGGGCTTCGATCTGCGCAAGCTCCTGCGATACGCGAACCGCGCGAACGAGAGCATCCCGATGCCGGTCGTGCTGTCGATCCTCGGCGAGATGTGCGACGCGCTCGAGTACGCGCACAACTGCGTCGACGAGCAGGGCCAGCAGCTGCGCATCGTTCATCGCGATATCTCGCCGTCGAACGTGATCGTCGCGCACACCGGTCACACGAAGGTGATCGACTTCGGCATCGCGAAGGCGAACGCGCGCCAGCTCCATACCGAGAGCGGGCAGGTGAAGGGCAAGCTCGGGTACATGTCGCCGGAAGCGGCGCTCGGCATGCCCGTCGGTCCGGTGTCGGACGTGTTCTCGATGGGCGTCGTCGCGTGGGAGCTCGTCACGGCGTCGCCGCTGTTCTCGGCGCGCACGGACTTCGAGACGATGCGCAAGATTCGCGAGGCGGAAGTGCCGCCGCCGTCGTCGCAGAATCCGAGTTGTCCGCGCGATCTCGATCGCGTGATCCTGTCGGCGCTGATCCGCGATTCCGATCATCGGTTGGCGAGTGCGTCGCTGTTCCGACGTGCGCTCGATCAGGTCGCGCAGCGCGAAGGCATTCAAACCGGTTCGCGCGTCGTGTCGGAGTGGATCCGTCAGTTCATCCAACCGGGCGATTACGATCGCTACTCGCAACGCGTGCCGCAGGAAGCGCCCACGTCGGTGTTGCGGCCGTCGCAGCGCGGCAAGCTCACGCGCTCGAACGATGAGATCCAGCTCGCCGCCGAAATCTGGGGCGAGGATGCGGGGCCGAATTCGCTCGCGGCGGGGCCGGATTTTTCGATCGCGAACCCGCGCGCGCCGTCGGTGATCGACGAGGCTGGCTTTGCCAGCCGAGGCAGCGCCGCCGAAGGACGGCGCGGTGTTGTCGACGAAGGCCGCATGACCACGCCGATGCCGTCGGTCGCCCCGGTGATGCAACTGCCGCTGCCGCCGGCGCGGCCGTCGTATCCGAGTCAGGCACCGCCGTCGATGGCGCAATCGCAGCCGCTGCCGCATGGCACGCCTGCGGGCTACACGCCTGCGGGCTACATGCCGTCGAGCATGCAGCAGATCATGCCGTATGCGGTGCCGCCGACGCCGTCGGTGAAGAAGAACCGCGCGCCGCTGATCATCTTGCTCCTGCTGCTCGCGGTCGCGGCCGCGTTGGTCGTCGTGCTCGTGAACAAGCAAGAGCTCAAGCCGGTCGCGACCGGCGATGGCTCGGGCTCGTCGGAAACGCCGGGCTCGACGGGGAGCGCGGCGGTGATGACGCCGGTGACGCCCGCGGATGCGTCCACGATCGGTCAAACCGGGTCGGCAGGTTCGGCAGCGATCGTCGCGCAGCCGACGAACACGCAGCCCACGACGAACACCGCGACGAAGCAACCTGCCGGGAACAAGACGCCGGTCGTCGCGACGAGCTCGCACGACAAGAAGCACGACAAGAAGGGCCATCACGTCGCAGAAGCCGATCCGCCGCAGACGCAGCCGGAGGTGAAGCAACCGGAGGTCACGCAACCCGTCGAGCAGCCGAAGCCCGAGCCGGTGAAGCCGCCGGTCGTGAACACGCCGCCGGTCGTGAACACGCCGCCGGTGAATACGCCCGTCGAGCCGGTGAAGACGCCGGGCCGCACGCCGGTCGTGGCCGCGACGGCGGTGACGAAGATCAGTGGCGAGCTGCCGGTCCTGCACGGTGATCACGATGGCGACGTGCTCGTGAAGATGTGCATCGACGATGGAGGCAAGGTCACGTCGGTGAAGATCGTGCGGAGCTCGCCGGACATGCCGAGCGATCTCGTCGGTGCGTTGCAGGGCTGGCGCTACAAGCCGTATCTCGGCACCGAAGCGAAGGCGCATCCGGTGTGCTTCGCGCTGTCGCTTCGCGTGGTGTCGAAGAGCTCGAACTAGTAGGCGGTGCAGGCGAAGCCGCTATATGCGGTGAGGCCGCCCGAATAATCGTTCGCGTAGATGTACGTGCCGTCGCCGAACACGCCGAGGGTTTGGGCGCCGGTGACCGGGACGTGGTCGACCTGCGTGAAGTGCGCGCCGTCCCAATTCAGCGCGTAGAGGCCGTCTTCTTCGGCGGCGAGGAACACGTGTTGGCCGTCGGACCAGATGTCGCGGCTGTTCACCGGCGTAGCGAAGTGATCGAGCGTGGTGAGCGCGGCGCCGTCCCAATGCATCGCGACGGCGCCATCGCCGGTAGCCGCGAACACCGTGGAGCCCGAGATCCACATGCGCGCGTAGCCGGGGTGATCGATCGCTTCGCCGACGTCCATGAACGTGGTGCCGTCGAACGAAAGGACGCGGAACACGGCGTCGTCGGCGAGATAGATGTAGCCGTCTTTCGCGATCACCGATTGCGAGAAGTTGCGCGAGCCGATGCTGCCGAGATCCGTGATCGCGCCGGCGAAGTGCAGCGCATGCACGCCATCGGCGCCAACGGGGACGAAGATGTTCGTACCGTCGGACCACGCGTGGCGGGCTTCGGCGATCGTCAGATCCGAGCTCGCGATCGAGAGCTGGCCGTCGATGGCGAGGTTGACGATGTAAAACCCGGTGCCCGGTGCGCTGACGAAGTACTGCGTCGGATCGGCCGTGTTTCCGACGACGGCTTCGACCCAACCGAGCCCATCTAGGTGGCCGCGCTCGGTGAACGCGGTCCCGTCGAACGTCAATGCGTGAACGCCGCCGGTGGTGTCGGCCTCGACGAGAAACGGCGATGCGCTCCACACACCGTAGCCACCTTCACCGGCGGTCGGAAAGTTCGCGAGGGCAGTGAAAGGGCCGGAGTCCGCGCTCGTGCATCCGTTCGACAGCGGTGAAAACGGTTTCGCGTCCGGTGATAACGGAGCGTCGGGCGAGTGGCCGTCGAAGTCGAAACGTCCACACGCGGCTACTGCGAGAACGCTCACAGCCCAACGCATCGCCTCGACGATAACACGCAGGCCGAGCCACGCCCGAGACCATTTGATCACGTGCTACACCGTACGCGATGCAGCGCATCAGCAACGTCCGCGTCGAGCGCGCCGTCGACGGTGTGCGAGCGGCTGCCGACGACCGCGTCGTCGTCGAAGCGCCGCTGCAGATCCGGGCGCGCGGTGTGCCGGTTGCCACGGTGATGCGCACGCCGGGTCACGATCTCGAGCTCGTGCGCGGGCTACTCCATGCGGAAGGCATTCGCGCGCCCGACCTCGCGCCGATCGAGCTCGCGCAGGTCGACGAAGATGCGGTCGATGCAGCGATCGATGCGTCGGCGTTCGCGCAGCGTGGCCTGCTCGCGAGTGCGGCATGTGGCGTGTGCGGGCGCGTCGCGATCGCGGATCTCGAGACGAAGGCGCGATCGGTCGAAGCCGACGCCTCGGTCAGCTTGAAGACGATTGCCGGACTGCCCGACAAGCTGCGCGCTGCTCAACAACTGTTCGAGGACACCGGCGGCCTGCATGCGGCCGGGCTGTTCACGCTCGCCGGAGATCTCGTCGCCGTGCGCGAGGACGTCGGCCGGCACAATGCCGTGGACAAGGTGATCGGCTGGGCGCTCGGCGAGCGTGTCGACCCGACCCGCCACGAGCTGTTTCTCTCGGGGCGAGCGGGCTACGAGCTGATCCAGAAGGCGATCATGTTCGGGCTCCCGATCGTCGCGTCGGTTTCGGCGCCCAGCTCGCTCGCGATCGAGCTGGCGGAGCGGTTTAACGTCGGTCTCGTCGGATTTGTTCGCGGGAACCGGGCAAATATCTACGCGCACGGCTGGCGGTTCGGTTCTTGATTTGTGACCGGGTTCCACCTAGGTTCCCGTCGATGATTCGCCTGACTGGACTGGTTGCCCTGGCCGCGCTCTGCAGCTGCGGGAAGAGCGAAAAACACGCATCTCCGTCGGAGAAAGTCTCCGAAGGCTCGGTTGCCCAGGCTGGCGGCGCACCCGCAGCCCCGAAAGCACCGCCCGCGATGCCGCCGCAGAAGGCCGCCGCGCGGGGTGCGGAGCATCCGGTCTACTCGTTCGTCGACAACCGGCTGAGCGCGCACCTGATTCGCAACGGCGGGTTGACGGTCAACGCCGGTTCGGCGGGCTTCGCGAAGTACACGCGGATCGGCAATCAGCTCAGCGGCAAGAAGACCGCGTGGGATCTGCGCAAGACGGTCGGCGATCAGAAGGTCGCGAACATGACCGGCAAGAGCGCGACGGTGTTCGTCCCGCTGACCGCGGCGCAAGTCGCGCGTCCGACCGTGCGGATCCACGCATACGTCGAGGATGACTCGAACGTCTCGATCAAGGTGAACGACGGCAAGGACATCAACGGCAAGCTGACGAAGGGCTTCTCGACGGTCGAGCTCGCGGTGCCGGCCGATCAGCTGAAAGAGGGCGAGAACGCGATCACGATCTTCGCGAAGAAGTCGTTGTCGCTGCAGTGGCTGCAAGTCGGTGGCACGGCGGCGCCGGACGATGCCACGGCGACGAAGCTGTTCGATCCGGGCAGCAAGTCGCTCGAGCTGCCGAAGGATCAGGGGCTGTCGTACTTCGTCGCGATTCCGGAGAAGGCGAAGCTCGCCGGCGATCTGTCGGACGGCGCGTGCGGTGTTGCCGTGACCGCGACGGGCGACGATGGCCACGTGATCGAAGGCAAGCTGTCCGGCACGGGCAGCGCGGTCGATCTGACGGCGCTCGGCGGTCACGCGGCGCGGATCGATCTCGTCGGTACGGGCTGCCCGAGCACGTCGCTAGCGAATGCGGCGCTCGTCGAAGCGGGTGATGTGGCAAAGCCGAAGCGCGGCGATGCACCGAAGTACGTGCTGTTCATCATCATGGACTCGCTCCGCGCGGATCGGATCAAGGCGTTCAACCCGAAGGCGCGGCCCGAGACGCCGAACTGGGACAAGCTCGCCGATTCGTCGACGGTGTTCCTCAACACGTACGTCCAGGGCAACGAGTCGCAGGTCTCGCACGCGGCGATCTGGTCGTCGAACTATCTCGCGAAGCACAAGGCGATCGAGATGAAGGACCACCTCGCCGAGAAGTGGATGACGATCGACGAAGTGGCGAAGGCGGGTGGCAAGTACGTCGCCGGCGCGTCGGGCAACGGCTACATCCGGCCGGCGCGTGGCTACGGCAACAGCTGGAACCAGTTCGTCAACCACATCGAAAAGGGCCTCGGCCTGAAGGGCGCCGACATCGTCGAGCAGGGCTTCAAGTTCGTCCAACCGAAGAAAGACCAGCCGTGGTTCCTCTATCTCGGCCTCATCGACACGCACGTCACGTGGCGCGCGAAGCAGCCGTGGATGGACAAGTGCGACGGTGGCTACAAAGGTCGGTTCGAGAAGGAATACGGTGATGACGGCCCGCACGGTTCGAACGGCAAGGACCTGACGGAAAAAGAGCAGGCGCACGTGCGCTGCCTCTACGACTCGAACGTCTCGTACCAAGACGACCTGCTCGGTCAGATCCAGAAGAAGCTGACGGATTGGGGCGTGTGGGATCAGACGATGCTCGTCATCACCGCCGATCACGGCGACGAGCAGTGGGAAGACGGTCGCGTCGGTCACGGTGGTAGCGAGCGCGAGACGCTGCTCCACGTGCCGCTGTTGATCCATTACCCGGCGATGTTCCCGACGGCGAAGGTCACCGAAGGTGTCGAGGCGATCGACATCCTGCCGACGATCGCGGATGCGCTCGGCGTCCAGCAGGATCCCGAGTGGCAGGGCATGTCGCTCGTGCCGCTCGCGAACGGGCAGGGTGGTTATCCGCTGATGTCGTCGTCGTCGCAGTACGAGAACATGCACGCGGGTCGCATCGGTCACTGGAAGGTGAAGCTGATGGGCACGGGCGTGCCGCACGTCTACGACCTCGCGAAGGATGCCGACGAGAAGAACGATATCTACGGCAAGCCGTCGTCGGAGATCGGTGCGCGCTCGGTGATGGATCCGTTGTGGATGCTGCGCAACTGGAACGTCGAGTGGAAGAAGGCGCAGTGGGGTAACGCGTCGGATGTGTCGAGCCGGTTCGCGTCGGATCTGGGTGAGTGAGCTAACGCCCACCGAAGGCGCGCGCTACTTGTTCGAGCGCGTCGCCGAATCGCCGGAGCGCGCGAGCTATCGGGTGAGCGTATTCACGCCGACCGAAACGTTCGCGGGCACGGCGGAGCTCTCGGACGCCGGTGCCGTCGTCGCGATCACGGCCCCCGCCGATCACGTCGAGATGCTCGAGATGCTCGGCAAGCTCACCGCGCGCTCGGCCGCGAAGAAGCGCGAGGACGGCATGCCGCCGTGGCCTGCGCGCGTGCTGCGCTGGCGTGGTCCCGGCCGCGGTTAACCGCGCGGCGGAATCGTCGTCAACGCGATGCGATCGTGCGCGATCTCGATCACGGTTGGCGCGCGCTGGCACTCCCAGCTCGTGACGTTCGCGAACCGCGTCCCGCCGATCGTCCACGCGCCACCGTCGTTGTGAATGTGACCGAACAGTTGGAGGCGCGGCTTCACCGTTTTGACGCGCGCGAGCAGATCCGCGCAGCCCTGCCGTCCGGCCATCTCGGTGTCGTCGCCGATGCCGGCGGGTGGGCAATGCGTCACGAGCACGTCGATCCCGTCCGGGATCAGCGACCACTTGCCGGCGAGTGCCGCACCGCGCGGTAGGTTGAACGCCCAGTCGTTGTACGCGGGTTGCCAGGGCGAGCCCCAAAACCGGAGGCCGTCGATCACCGCGCCGCTGTCCTCGAGATAGATCGCGCCCGCGTCACGAAGCATCGAACGCGCTTCGTTCGGCGTGCGCACGAAGGCCCAGTCGTGATTGCCGGCGACGACGACCTTATTCGTGTGAGGTAGCCCGCGAATCCATGCGCAAGCGATCGCGAGCTCGTCGAGCGTTCCACGCCTACAAAGATCGCCGGCGTGGATGAACGTGTCTCCCTCGGGAATCACGAAGTCGTCGTGGAACAGATGAGTGTCCGCCACGGCTACCAACTTCATTGGCAGACTGTACGCGAGGTGCACGATCTCCTGGTGTAGGGAGGCCCCTAGGGACGGTTGTCACCATTCGATAACCGCTCGGATCCGCGTGTCAGGACGCGAGAAAGCCTTCGAAACATGTTGGATCAGTGTTTGCTGACTGTCGTGGGCAACTCGGGAGATCCGTCGCATGAATCGCCTACCTACCTTGCTCGCCGCCGTCTTCGGCACCGTCTGTTCGCTCGCCGCATGTGGTCCCAAGAACCCTGACAGTCTGTGCGATGGCACTGCCAACGCGCCGGCTGCATGCGCCACGGCTTGCGATCCGACGCCGGGGGCTCCGGCGACATGTCCGACGGGCTACCACTGCTCGCCCGACGGTAAGTGCGACGCGGAGTGCGTGGTCGGCGATAACCGGTGCCCGGCCGGGACGACGTGCTCGACCGATGGATCGTGCAACAACGACGGCACCGGCAACCCGACGGACGTCGATGCGAATTGCCCGGCGGTCCGGTTCACGCCGACGCCGGTGATTCCGTCGATCGAGGTCGTGTTCGATCGCTCGGGCTCGATGTCGACCTCGTTCGGTGGCGGATCGCGATTCACCGTCCTCGAGGACGCGCTGTTCAACACCACGACCGGCGCTGTCTCGAAGACCGAGGCGCAAGTCTATTGGGGCCTCGAGATGTTCTCGGCCGCGCAGACGCCCTGCACCGACGGCCCTCCGGGCGCGATCAACGTCACGGGGCACTCCGTCGGCCGCGCGCTGAGCAACTCGGCCGCGATGGCCGCGCTCGCCGGCAACGCCGCGAACGGTCCGTCCGGCAACACGCCGACGGCCGCCGCGATCGGTCAGGCCGTGTCGGACTTCGCCGCGACGCCGCCGCCGGCTGGCTCGCCCCCGATCATCCTGCTCGTCACCGACGGTGAGCCGAACAGCTGCAGCGGTGGCAACGACAACAACAACTCGACCAACCAAGTTGCCTCGGCCTACGCCAGCGCGATGCAGATCAAGACGTTCATCATCGGCCTCGCCGGTGTGAACACGACCTACTTGCAGTCGATCGCGAACGCAGGCGTCGGCCAGACCATGGGCAACGCGCCGTACTACACGGCGAACGACCCGGCCTCGCTCGCCACCGCCCTCAACACGATCATCAGCGGCGCCATCTCGTGCGACCTGACGATCAACATGCCCGTCGATCCGGCATCGGCGCCCGGTGCGACCGTCACGTTGAACGGCATGATGCTGACGTACGGGACCGACTGGACGCTCGGTGCCGACAACATGACGATTCACATCATCGGCGGCGCGTGCACGACGCTGAAGAACACGCCGGGCGCGGACGTCGAAGCGACGTTCCCCTGCGGCGCGATCCTCCAGTAGTCAGCGCACACATCACTCACATCACGGTCGGAGGTGATCCTCCGGCCGTTTCGCATTTTCGGGGATACCCGCGTCGTACCCGGCAGCAACACAACTTCATAGTTAGAGTGGAGGGTCGAATCACACGACTGAGGTTTCGATGAATCGTCTGTCCCGTCTGCTCTTCGCTGTTTCCCTCGCTGCATGTGGCGGCAAGAGTGGCGAAACCACGCTCTGCGACGGGACGGCAAACGCGCCGGCCGCGTGCAGCCAAGCGTGCGACCCGACTCCGAACGCACCGAACACGTGCCCGTCGGGCTATCACTGCAACCAAGCTGGCGTGTGCGACGCGCAATGTGTGATCGGCGACGACCGGTGTCCCGCCGGCACGGTGTGCTCGAGCGACGGTTACTGCAACAACGACGGCACCGGCGTCGCGGGCGATGTCGACGCCGACTGCCCGGCGATTCACTTCATGGCGAAGCGGGTCACGCCGTCGATCGAAGTCGTGATCGATCGCTCGGGCTCGATGTCGACGAGCTTCGGTAGCAACAACGGCACGCGGTCGTCCGTCCTGCTCGACGCGTTGTTCAACACGACGAGCGGTGCGGTCACGACGACGCAAGCCGAGGTGTATTTCGGTCTCGAGATGTTCTCCGGCGCGCAGACGCCGTGCACCGACGGACCGCCGGGCGCGATCAACGTCACCGGTCACTCGGTCACGCGCGCTCTCAGCAACTCGGCCGCGATGGCCACGGTGGCTGGCAATGCGTCGAACAAGCCGAGCGGCTCGACGCCGACGGCTGCCGCGATCGGCCAAGCGTATGCCGACTTCGTCGCGACGCCTCCTCCCGCGGACTCGCCCCCGATCATCTTGCTCGCGACCGACGGCGAACCGAACAGCTGCGGTGGCGGCGCCGACAACAACAACTCGGTCAACCAAGTCGCGCAGGCGTATCTGGATCCGCTCAACATCAAGACGTACGTCGTCGGGTTGAATCTGCAGGACTCGCTCGATTACCTGCAGGCGATCGCGAATGCGGGCGTCGGGCGGACGAGCGGCGCGAAGTACTACAACGCCGAATCGCCGCAGGACCTGATCGACGCGGTGAACTCGATCATCACGAGCGCGATCTCGTGCGACCTCACGATCAATCAGAACGTCGATCCGGCGTCGGCGCCGCACGCGATCGTGACCTTGAACGGCATGACGCTCGTCTACGGCACGGATTGGACGCTGGTCGGCAACAACACGATCCACATCCAGGGTACGGCCTGCGTCGAGCTCAAGAACACGCCGGGCGCGGACGTCGAAGCGACGTTCCCCTGCGGCTCCGTCATTCAGTAATCGGGCAGTAATCAGCGCCGGTCGAGCGGACGCGCCATACGTAGCGCGCGCTGGCCGCGATCGTAGGTGGCACTGCCATCGACGATCGTGAAGTGATTGCGCGCGTAGAGCCGCTGCGCACCCGTGTTGTCCTCGGCGACGGTCAGCCGGAGATGCGTGATCTGCGAGCTCGGCGCGACGCGCTCGGCCACCTCGATCACGTGGTGGAGCAAGCGCGAGCCGATGCCCACGTTCTGGTAGTTCGGCAGGACCGCGAGCGCGAGCAGGTCCGCGATGACCTGCGGCGAACGCGCGAGGTCCTCGGTGTAAAAGCCGAGCATGGCGAAGCCACGACCACGACCTTGGCCGTCTTGCTCGATCCACGCGAGCACGCCGGGCTGCTCGAGCCAGCTCGGCAGGATGCGCGTGTAGTCGCCGAGATCGCGATACGCCTCCGCACCCGTGGCCACGATCCACGGATGGTCAGACGGTTCGGCCCGGCGGATGAGGCCGGTGCGAGGTCGCGGTTCGACTGCCACTACCGCGTGAGTTTAGCTCGCGTAGCCGCCGCCTTCAGCCGAATCGCGACCCGTGATCGGGCGCGGGCTGGTCGGGGCAGACGCCGCCGGTTTACGCGGCGCGTTCGCGAGCGAGCCGGTCATGGAGACAGGCGTGGCGTTCGCGGCGAGGGTCCGAAGGGTGTAGCGACCGGGGGACGTGCGGACGAAGAGCGAGCCTTCGCCCTTCTTTTTGATGTCCATCGACAGATCACGAGCAACGACCGTATCCGGCGTCTTCGACTTGCTGGGCAACCGCGCCCCCGCGCGTTCCACGATCTCGCGCACCGACATTGGAACTTCGGTCTCGCGAAGGATCTCTTCCACCACAGCAAGCGTGCTCATGACCGTCAGACCTCCGAGTTAAACTGTGTCGCCCCGAGACGTCGGCCATCCTACTGCCGGCCGGTTTTGGTTCCAGCCTTGACATCGCTTTTTTTTCGAAGCGCTGAAGTCACGCGGAACTCGGTTGAATTTTTTCGGGTTCGTGGTTCGTCTAGGGTCCATGGGTTTAGGAATCGTCGAGTTGATCACCTTGTTGTTGAGCCTGGGCGGGTTCGGAATCACGCCGGACCCCAAGCCGCCGACCGCCGATAGCGCGCTCGCGTACGCGATTCCCGACGCAGATCTGGTCATGCAATTCGACGCGGTGACGGTTGTGCCGAACAACTACAAGGTGCTGCAGACGCTTCCGGACCAGGCCGCGGTGAAGGCCTCGCCCGAGCTTTCGAAGATGACGCGGCAGATGCTCAACGAAATCGAAGGCCCGCGCAATTTGGCGAAGGCGATGGTCGGCATCGATCCGGTCACGGACATCCAAGACATGACCGCGTTCGTCCAGATCCAGGCGCAGGGCGAGCCGAACGTCGTGCTCGCGGTCCATGGCAAGTGGCCCGCCGGGATGCTCGACAAGGTCGGCAAGCAGCTGGGCCAGCAGGTCACGAATGGCATGCTCGATACCGGGACTGGCAAAGCGGTCGCGATCGCGAAGGACGGCACGCTCTTGTTCGGGACCACGTCGCTGATTTCGGCGCGGACTGCGGCCACGTGGAAAGCTCCGTCTCACGCTGCAGGCACCGGGCTCGCGGGCGCGGCGGACATGATCGGCGGCAAGCCGGTGTGGGGCGTCGCGTTGAACGTGTCGCAAGAACACCGTGCGATGTTCCTGAAGGAGCACCCCGAGCAGAACCTCGGGACCGACATCGTGAAGCGCGGCAAGGGCTCGTGGTTCGCGGTCTACGCGGACGGCATCGGCTGGACGTACAGCGACTCGACCGCGGCGGGCCTCGAGCAGGTCGCGCAGATGTCGGAGGGCTTCGTCGACATCCTCCGGGCGGCCCAGGTCGCGCCGCGCGGATTCGCGAAGATCGCGCTCGCGAGCCTCGATTCGTACAAGGGCAATCCGAAGGTCGACGCGTTGATCGCGCACAAGGCAGATCTGCAAAAACTGGCGATGCAGTTCACGGGTGATGGGCAATTCAAGGCGAAGGTCGATCGCGACACGAAGAACCTGAAGCTCTCGGTCCGATTGACGGGCAAGTCACTCAGCGAGGTAGTACCCGTCGGGGCCCTGGTGCCGTTCATGGCGTACGGCTTCCTCGCGACGCGTACCGTGTCGTCACCGCCACCACCTGCCGTTCAACAAGTGCCGGCTGTGTCACCGAAACCGGCTACCCCAGGCAAACCCGTTTCACCGACGAAGAAGTAGACGATTTTCTGCGACTGCAGCCGGCCCAAAGGCACAATGGTTAGATGGGTCGATTTTGCGCGGCGGTACTGTTTCTAGCGGCGTGTGGTGACAACCTCGGTCCTGCGATCGACGAGGACACGGGGATCCAGCTCGCGCCCGAACGCACGAACCTGAACGGCGAGACCGTGGACGTCGTGCCGGGCTCGCCGCTTCCTGGCTTGTGCGGAAGCTCGACGTATTCGGTGTCGTTCGACAATCCGAAAGACGCGACGATCGCCGTTGCCGGCATGCACGGCATCGACGGCGTGTTCTCGGTCCAGCGCGGAACGCCGGGGCTTTCGGGCTTCTCGTTCAGCAACGAGATGACGCTGCTCTCGAACCCGACGCTGACGGTTCCGACGACGTTTCAGGCGCTGACGGCATCCGCGATCGATAGCAAGGCGTTCGCGGTCGGCTTCGATGGCTCGAAGATCAGCGTCGAGATGTTCGATCTACCGATCGCGCAGCAGAGCGAAATCTTCACGACGAATGCGACGACGGTCGGGCGCGTCGTCCAGCTCGGCCGCGATCGCGTCGTCGCGTACGGCACCGACAAGGGTCTCGCGATGATGCCGTTCACGGACCACTGGCGCCCGACGACCGAAGTGATGGTCGGGGTGTCGAAGCCGGTCACGTCACTGTCGATCGCGCAGAACGGCACCGACGAAGTGCTCGCGACGTGGACGACGTCCGACAAACAATGCTTCGTCCAACGCATCGACAAGCTCGTGCAAGGCACGCCGGTCGGAACGCCGCACGCGTGTGACAACGTCCAGATCGCCGGCGAGTTCGGCGGCAAGCAAGCGCGCGTCATCTACACGAACGCGGACAACGAGCTCCACTACGCGGCGGTCTCGGGTACGCAGCTCGTCGAGGACCGGATGGTGCGCCCGGACGTGATCGCGCCGAAGCTCGCGTTCGACGGCATCCACTATTGGGTGACGTACACGAACTCGCGCAAGCAGATCGTCAACGGCTTCTTCGACGACACCGACGGCGGCGATGGCAGCCTGGTCTCGATGGCGCTGCCGGACACGTTCGTCGATGGCAGCTCGTTCGACATGAGCGTGATCGATGGCGGCGTGCCGTACGTGGTCACGCTCGACCCGATCAACGGCTTCGGTGCGAACAAGCTCTGCGTTACGCGATGAGCTCGCGGATTTGCGTCAGGTCGTCGAAATCTTCGGTCGCGACTTCGTAGCTGACCTCGATGATCATGTCGTCGTCGACGGTCGGTAGCTCTTCGCTGCGGACGATCCGGCGCTCGCCGACGCGGCGCTCGTAGCGGAACACGCGCGTATCCGGCCGCCCGATCCGGCGATCGAGGTGGCGCCGCTCGCGCGAGACCGCGTCCTTCAGGCCAGCGATCGTCGTCGGCATCGGCGAGAGGTCGAGCAGCTGGCCCGCGCAGTTGAAGCACATCGGCTTCCACCCGCCGAACAACTCGACCGTCTTCAAACAGCGACGGCGCTTCTCCTTGCACGTGATGCACGAGGCGCCCATTCCAACGGGCTTGGCATCGACCCATCGCGAATAGCAGCCCCAACATCGGCCGCGCCGGAGCTCGGTCACTTCCGCGTTGCAGACTTCGCAAGTACACGACGTGGTCGTGACGCCCGGGCGAACGAGGATCTCCACCCTTCGGTTGTCGGCCCGCTGGTTCACCGCCGCAAGTTTTCGGCTACCCTACGGGACCGTGCCGACGACGCGTGCCTTGATCCACGCACCTTGGTCGGCCTCGAAGGTCGCGATGGCCCTGCGCTGCCCGCGGCTGTTCCATTTTCGGTACGTCGAAAAGCTCAAGGAGCCGGAGGTGATGCCGGAGACCCGCTTGGGCAAGGCGATTCACAAGGCGATCGAGCTGGTGCTCCAGGGCACGCCGATTCCCGAGGCGACGGCCAAGACCCGCGCGGAGCTGCCGAACGATCACGAGCAGGTCCGGTTCGATCGCTTGGCGACGACGATCGAGCCGTTCTACACGCGCATCAAGGCGTTCAAGCAGCGCAAGCGAGTGGCGCGGCAGCTCGTCGAGTACTCGCTCGCGGTGCGCGAGGATCTCTCGGTCACCCAGTTCTACTCGGGCGATGCGTATTACCGAGGCGTGCTCGACCTCGGGTACATCTTCTCCGACGATTCGATCGCGCTCGTCGATCACAAGACCGGCAATCGTATCCCGGGCACGTCGATCACGGATCAGCTCGAGGGCTACGCGGTGCTCGCGCACTCGGCGTTCAGGCACGTGAAGAAGTTCTGGCTGGGCGTGCACTGGGTCGGCGAGCGCGCGGTCGAATGGAGTAAGCCCGTCGAGCCGAGCTTCGTGAAGAACGAGCTCATCCCGCAGGTGCTCGACAACATCGAGGCGGCGGCGCTCGCCGTCGACGACGGGCCGCGCCCGAATCCCGGCACGTACTGCGATCGGTGCAGCTATCGCGACCTCTGCCCGGCGAGCAAGGAGCATCGCTACGAGCCCGTCGACGAGTATTACGACGACGACGACTAGTGGGGAATGGCGATCACGAGCTCGTGCACGCCGCGCGCGTGCTCGGTCGAGACTTCGCCATCGCCGATCGCGGCGAGCATGACCACGAGCTGGGTCGGTGGTAGCTCGCGATCCGTACAACGGATCAGCTCGAACCACGGCTTGCCGTTGATCGGGCGCTCGCGCAGCACGAGCTCGATCGATCCGGCGGTCCGCGCTTCGAGCAGGATCGCGAACGTCAGGAGCTCGAGCTCTTCGGCATCGAGCCGGCATGGCGATGTCGACGCGAGCAGCTCGTCGCGCAGATTTACTTCGATCGGGAGCGAGGCGCGGATCATGTCGAGGGCGCCGCGGATCGTCGGTGCGAACGGTGCGCCCGGTCCCGCGGGCATCAGTGCGAGCTGGAGCATCGCGGTGACTTCGGCGTGCGCGTCCTTCGCGGCATTGCGGATGTCGGCGAGGAGGCCACTCGGTTCGTGCGGCTGTTGCTTCACGAGCTCGGCGCTCGCGAGGTCGACGATCTGGACCGCGTTGCCGAGTGCGTGCAAGCGTTGCCGGACCTCCGTGAATCCGGCCGTACGCCGGGTCAGCCTGCGCTCGGCGGCGGCGAGCCGGTCGATCAGGTGTTGCTCGCGGGCCATCGCCCGCATGATACAGGCTTACTCGTCGGTTTCGCCGAGCGAGTAGTAGTTACCGGAGTCGTCCTTGAACACGGCGGCGTACCCCCACGGGTTCCGCGTCGGTGGTTCGGTGAACACGACGCCCTTTCCCTTTAGATCCTGGTACTCGCGATCGAGATTGTCGGTGACGAGGACGCCACCACCCAAGCCGACGCCAGCCTCCATCAACGTGCGCAGTTGCTTGCACTGCTCGGCGTTCATCGCGGGGTTCGGCGCTAACGCCATCAGTACGATTCTGAAATTCGGCTGTGCCTTCGGCCCGACGGACAGCCAGCGAAACTCGCCCATGCGGGCGTCGTCGCGAACTTCGAAGCCGAGCTTGCCGACGTAGAAGTCCTTCGCGCGATCTTGGTCGAGGACGTAAACGGTGGTGTGCGACTGGCGAGTGATCATGCGCGAGTCGTAACCCACGCGTGGCCGGCCGACTTCTTCAAACGTGCTTCGCGTAGCGGAGAAAGCAGGGCGGGATGAACAGCACGGGCAGTCCGCGGCTTTGCACCACGGGGCGCGTCGCGGCCTGCCATGCGCGAGGCGACAAGCCAAGGCGGCGATGGAACAGCGTCGAGAACGTGGTGAGGCTGGTGAACCCGACCTGGGCGCACACCTCGGTCACGCTGCCGCCCGTGGCGAGAGCGCGCTTCGCCTGTTCTAGGCGTAGTCGGGTCAGATACTGATGGGGCGGCTCGCCAAACGCAGCGGTCCATTGCCGCGCGAAGTGTGCGCGCGACAGGCGGGCTTCGGCGGCGAGCTCGTCGAGCGTGGGTCCACGCTGCGCTTCGGCGTGAAGCAGGTCGCGGGCGCGTACGAGTCGGCGTAACACCGCGGGCGACATGGTGCGTTGATAGCGTGATGCCTGCCGAATCGTCATCTGAATTCACGATCGCGACGACGAATTCATGCGACCCACCGCGCACTGCGGGCTCGTCGACGGCGCGCTTCGAATCCGTGCGTGGCGCGTGTCAGATTCGTGCGATGCGCGTCGCGTTGCTGATGCTGGCGGTCGTGGGATGTCAGCAGGAGATCCTGCCAACGCCGGCGCCAACGCCCGTGGTGCCGGCGCCGGTGCCTGTGCCGATCGCGACCACACCGTTCGCCGTCAACAATCAGCTCGTCGGCGAAGACGGCACGATCGTGAAGACGCTCGACGGCGTGAATCGCTACACGGTCGCGGTTCCTGACGGTCCGCATCGCTTCGTGATCGGTGATGTCGTTGTCGATACCGAAACGGGTGCGATGACGAAGCGGATCCCCGACGCGGCGATCATCGACGACAAGAACCTCGTCCGCTACGAGCCCGATGGCAAGGTGCGCTGGTCCGTCCCCGTGTCCGGTGCGCGTTCTGTCCGGCCTCCGGACATCGCGATCGGTAGCGGGCGCGTCATCATCACGATCAACTACGTCGTGCACGCGTTCGACGATGCGAATGGTCGCGAGGTGTGGACCGCAAAGCTCCCGGGCTATCGCTTACAGATCAAAGGCGCGCTCGCCTATACGACGTGGTGTAACTCGCCGACCAAGGATCACTGGTTGATCGGTACGGATGTCGTGACGGGCGTCGAAAAGTTCCGTACGGCACTGCCGATGGATTGTGATCCGTGGCTCGATGTCGAGGATGACTTCCTGATCGTCACCGAGGACCATCCGGCGAAGACGCAGTTCTTCAGTCTCGATGGCAAGCTGTTGCTCGAGCTCGACGAGCAGGCGCAGGGCACGCGTCAGCTCGCGTTCGGTAAGCCGGTCCCGGTCGGCGATCTAAAGATCTTGGCGACGGACAAGCACCTGATCGCGCTCGATCGTCATGCGAAGGTCGTGTGGAAGCGCGATCACATGCACAATACGTTCGTCGCCGGAACGCAGGCGACGCAGCTCCCCGATGGCGACCTCCTGATCGCCAACTTCGGCCAGATCGATGACAGTGGCGTCGATATCCTGCGCCTGCACCCGGACGGCTCGCAGGTCTGGCACTCGTGTGCGACGGGGCTCGGTGTCGGGCATTCGGAGTACGAGCACTTCGCGTACGTGGAGCCGCGTGGTGACGAGCTCTTCGTGGTGAGCCAGGGCTCGTACGGGCAGTTCCTCGAGAGGATGTCGGTGAAGACCGGTGATCGCGAGCTGCGCTGCGTGCTTCACGCCGAGCAGGACGTGAAGGAAGGCTGCACGAAGCCGCCGCCCTGTCCGCAGGCTCAGCGAACCGAGTGAGCCACGATTGCCTCTGGAATCGGATCGAGCCCGTAGTGCTGTTCGACGTGCAGCCACTCTTGGCGTCCACATCGGCGCTCGAGATCGTCGGTGATCGCGGCGATCTTGTTGCTTAGAAACTCGCGTTTGATCGGGCCCATCGGGCCGTAGCCGGTTTCGATCTGCGAGTAATTGAACAGCTTGCAGATCACGGCGTTCAACGCCGGCAGGTTTTTGCTCCTCGCGAGCGCGACGAACGCTTCGATCGTCAGGTGCTTCGCATCCTCGAGGTCGAGGCCGCACAGTCCGCGCAGTCTCGACGACGCCGCCAGCTCGGCGATGTCATCGTCTCGCAGATCGTTCAATCTCGTGAAGCGGTTGTCGATCTCGTAGGCTCGTACCGGCAACCGAAGAAAGCGAATGCGTTCGAGGTACGGGGACGCGAGTAGCTCGCGATAGAGGCCGAGATCGTCGTGCTGCTCGCCTTTGCAGTAGGTCAGGGTCAGATAACGGATCGGTGCTGCAGCAAAGAGCTCGTCGGCGACTTCGAGAAACGTCCGCGCGCGGATCGTGCAGTGTTCTTGAAAGCCGCGCGAATACCACACGTCCTCGATGAGGTCTTCGGCCATGAGACGGGACAGCGTCCATTCCAGTCCACTCCTACCTGCGAGGTAAGGTCTGGGCCCGAGCGCACGCCACCATCCAGGCTCGATTGCACCGGGGGCGTGTGAGCCCAGGATATTGTCGTCTGGGATCTGCAAAGCGGGATCATTTTTGGGATCACGTCGCCATCCCGAGAATATCTGGAGCGAGTGCTCGATGAACTCCGCGATGTATCGTGCGCGATCCGTATCGATAGAGCGTAACCAGGTTGCGTACTCGTATCGGACCGTGTCGTCGTCCGGGTCGGCGATGACGGCGTGAAATTCCGGTGTATCGACAGGAAATCCCCATTTGAATTTGTCCGGTCTTGAGCCCGTGAACCTCATGTGCTCGAGATCATCGGGCGTGTACTCGCGGTCAATTTCATTTCTTCGACCACGCGCTTCTCGGTTCGAGCGGCTCCGCTCGGTCGGGTATCGCCAGTCCTTCTCGTTCTGCTCGTGAATCGCATTGCGCTCGTCGATCGCAGCTTGATGCTCTGCCACGGTCATTCTGATGACGGGGTCTCCCCAACGCGCGCGCCACTCGTCGTAGTCCGGTGCATGATTCTCGCGTTCCTCCGAATACCTGCAGTCGGCGCACATGTAGTGTTCGATTCGCGTCGGGTCCCAGAGATCTGCTTCACCCAGCGGCGCCAGCGGTTCGAAGCCGGGCATCACCTTATGGCTTCCGCACTTCGGGCAAGTTGCGTGTTTCATCGTTTAGGCTCCTCGACCAGACTCATCAGACGGCTCTTCGCCGAGCGATCACCTTTGGCGAGAATCGATAGCTCGAACTGGACGGCGTACCAGCGTCGCGCTGCTACAAAGCCAGCACCGAGAGGCACTGCAGGATTCTTCAGATAGGCGTCAGTGAATGCGGAGGTCAACATCCGCACTTCTTGGGGCGACAACTTCGTCATCGCTAATGCCTCTGTAATCCGCGCGACATCCGCGGCGCCACTCTTGGTGCCGTGACCTTTGTCGTCGATCGACCATCTCATTGACTCGACATCGATCACGCTGACGGTTTTCTTGTCGACGATGAAATTCCCCAGGTTCGCATCGCCGTGATACGCGGTCGCCGCGACCGATGCGTCGAAGAACGGAGCAACAACATTCTTCTCGATCAACGCGGCGACGCGTTCGTAGTCCTCTCCTAGTGCGATCCGGGTGGCGGCCGCATCACGCCCGCCCTCTTTGAACGACTGCTCGAGCACGTAATCGACGTCAGCATGTTTGGCTTCTAGCGTCATCTCTTTGTGCGCCGAGAAACTCTCGTGAAACTCCGCCAGGCCTTCGGCGACGTTTTGGAGCGACCGGCCGAGTTGCTCCAGTGCCTGCTCGCGAAGCTTGGCGTCGGTCGGCAACTTGTCGATCATCTTCGCCAGCGACTCGCCCTTCGCCGTATCCATCAGGATCGCACTCTTGTAACCGGAGCTCGGATCGACCGACAGCGTACCGCGCTCGCGCACCGCCTTTAGCTTCGTCAGCTTCGCCGCATCGAGCAGCCGCAGCATGTGCTGCTCCTCGACGGCCTGATTTCCGCTGAAGATCTTGAACACGCCGACTTCCGTCGTATCGATCCAGACCTTGTAGAGGATCGCGCCGCTCCGCCCGCCACCGAGCTGTTCGACGCGGACCCACCGCTCGTCCGCGCGCATGTTCACCGCGAGGAACTCGCGAACCGTCTCGTTCCAATTCGCGCGATCGTTCGGATCGAGCTCGAGCGTCTTGTCCGGACCTGGCAGCCGATACGTGTGTGCCGTCTGAACCTCGTTGGCGCGCGGGAGCTTGTCGCGCTGATGCTCGATGCCGGTGGTGACGCCCGTCGAATCATCCGAGATCGGGCCGAAGTCGCGGGTCGGCGCGAGGCGCTCGTTCATTCGCGAGAACGCGAGCTCGACGCGCTCGCGGTACGCCTCGTCGACCCACGGCAGGATCTTCTCGCTGATCCCGGACGCCCCGAGGAGCCGAATCCCCGCGGGCTCGACACTCTCGAAGCCGACGAGCGTTTCCTGCTGCTGGTTCGCGTTGCGAACGAAGATCGGCTTCAGCTTGATCGTCCCTTCGGGAACTGCGCCGTACTTCCGCTTGCGACCGTCGCGGCCGGTCTCCTTGGCGCCGGGCCCCAACAGTGACCCCGGACCACCTGGAGCGCCCGGATCTTGGCCGTGCGCGATGATGACCTGATCGAACTTCGTCTTCTTCGCCAGCGCACCGTCCCCGAACGTGACCTCGACCCCGCCGCCTTCGAGCGGCACGATCTTCGTCGGCGTTCCAAACTCCATGCGCACCTTCGAGCCATCCCCGTAGGTCGCGCCTGGTCGCGTGTTACGCCGCAGCAACTGGCCCTTGTGCGCGGCACGAATCGAGGTTTCGAGCTTGGCCTTGCTCTGCAGCGTCTCTTGCGAGGAGTCACCCGCAGAGATCTTGGCCAAGACTTCCCGATATTTGTCCATCACCTCGGGCCACGTAGCCTTGCGCTCGGGATCGTTGCGATCGTCGCCCATCACCGCAACGTCGTGTCCTCGCGCCGCCGCGAGCTCGGCATCCCACGCACCGGTCGGTGTGCCGCCCCAAACGAGGATATTGCCGAGCAGCTTGGACGCGATGTCGGGATCCTCGCCGCTCAACAGCTGGTGGCTCGCGAACATCGCCCACATCGTGTTCTCGTCGGCGACCACCTTCGAGACCTGCTTCACATCGCCAGGTCCCGGGCCGATCGTGACATCGACCTCATCCGTGTAGATCCGCCGAGGACCCTTTTCGGTCTCGACCGTGATTCGAAACTTTCGCTTCGCACCCCAATCCGCGACAGCCGACTCGGCGCGGAGCTCGATCTTGCTCGCGACGCGACCTCGTAGCGCCAGGACCTGCGATTCGATCTTGCCGATGTCGATCGCTCGACCGAGCGCGCTCGCTTCCAGATTTTCGACGCCCGGCGTCGCCTGTTCGCTGGCGCGAAGTCCGGGACTGTCCCAGAACGACGGCGCTTGACCGAGCTCTTGGTCACCGCGCCCGGCGAGCGCACCTCCGCTTCCATCGTGGATGACGAGGCGCGTGTCATTGGCAGAAAAGCGCGTCGCCTGATTGATCACACCGCTCTGCGCAAAGCCTGCTTGGACATGCGCGAACTCGACGATCTCGCCGCTGTCGAACCGCGCGTCGAGCAGCTGCTGCGATCGAGCCTCCCATTGCTCGAGCATGAACTTCGCCGCTTCGGCGTAGCGTCGCGCATGGTCTCGATCCTTGTCGGTGATCGTGGCCTTGGCGGTGCGTGGACGCGCGTCGTTCTTGGTCTCGAGGATCGTCAGGTGCTCGGTGTTGTACGTGACGCGCCATATCCGCGCGGCCACATCGTGCTCCTCCACGGTGACCGAGATTCCCGCCCGCTTGGCGTCGTAAAGTGCGAACGCGATCTGCTCCGGGTCGCCGATCCACGTCTTGCCACTCGTGTCGTCGGGACGGATGTCGCGAAGCCGCAATGGCATCAGTGCGAACGAGTGTTCCGACACCGCATCGAGCGCGGTCGCGTTCGCCTGCTGGAGTTTCTCGATCTCGTGGGACGCGAGTTGACCGTGCAGATGTTCGAGGTCTTTACCGTACGAGAGTAGGGCGCGCCGGTATTCGATCATCGACTCGATCGCGGCGTTCGGATCCTTCGCAGCGGCCTTCGTCGCGAGCGCCTCGACGGCAGCCAGCTGCTTGCGCGTCGCGAGAGAGCCGAGCTTGCTCGTCGACAGCTCCGCCAGCAGATTGTGTGCACGGCCACTGACGAAGTGGCCGATCGCCATCGAGCCGCCTTCGACGATCCAGTCGAAGACATCTTTCGATTCCGGCTGACGCCCTCGTGCCTCTTGCACCGCCCGATGGACCGCGTAGTTCGTGGCCATCGCGGTGACCATGCTCGCGGTCACGAGGCCGCCAGCTTTCACGGCGCGCCACGCACGCTCGATCGTCGCGAGCTCTCGCTCGCTCGTTTGCATCATCGCGAGCGCGTTATGAAACGGCGCGAGGGCGACGTGACTCAACCCGATACTCGCGAGGTTTTCGACTGCTTTTTCGCCGATTCCGTCCGTGCCCTCGGTCACTACCTGAAAACCCGTGTTGAGCGCCGCGTCTGTCACGATGTTGGTGACGGCGCCCGCGATGCGCGCGGTGTTGACCATGCTGCTGATCTCCTCCACGCTGCCTGCCGCACGCGCGAGTAGGATCTCTTCCGCGATCGCACCTGCCGCCGCTGCCACGTTGCCTATAGCGATCGCGACTCCGATTTGAATCGCGATCTCCTTGACGACCTTGATCATGGCGACGCGAAACGCCTGCCGAGCGAGTAGGTCACTGGCTCTGCGAAGGGTCGCGGCGATCTGGTGCTCGGCAACGAACGCATCGCGATCCTTACGAGCCCTCGCGACGCGCTCGACGCTCGCGGCGACACGCGCGTCTGCATCGCGCGACGAATCGTTCTTGCGGTCGGCTCGGAGAGGTGTCGCCACCTGATCCTCGAGATCGATCGCGAGTTGACCGAGCGCTGTGGCGAGCGTGCGAAACTCGCGCTCCATCAGCGCGGCGGCCTGCTCGTAGAGATCCGCGCGCGCTTCGAGACACATCTGAGCCAGCGCCTGGATGCTCCACTGAAGTTCTTTCAACCCCGCTTCGAACATTCGTTCGTCGAGTCGAGCGGTCAAGCTTTCGAGCTCGCCACCCTTGACCTGTCCGGTTCTCTCGTACGTTTTTCGTACGGCAGCCACGTCCTGCACGAATCCTGCGTGGGCTGTCTGCTCCTCGGTCGTCGCGTGCGCCTCGCTATCGGTTTCCAAGAGGCTTCGCGTCGCGACGTCGTGCGCTCGAAGCTGTTGCTCTAAAATCCGAATCGCCAGCTCGTCGCGCGCAGCATCGGCCTGTTGCTGTTGCTCCTTCGCCGAAAGTGCAAGGTGTGATTCGCCGGCCGCAACGGCGTATTTGCGAATGACTCGAATCGTCTCTTGTCCCGGAGGCTTCTGGTCGGGCGTTGGCCCGACGAGGCGTGTTACTTCGCCGACGACGGACGCCAAGATGTCGGCTTGGTGCGCGAGAGCCGAGCTGATCCCAGGCAGCCGTGACTGCGGAATCGATGGCAGAGAATCGCGCTGCGTTTGTGCCCATTGAATCGCCGGGAGCAACAGCTCCCACAGTCCGTACGGTGCGATCAGGTTCTTCAGTCGCTCGAGGCGACGCAACACGTCGCCTGCGGTTGCGAGCATCGTGGCCTGATCGATCTTCTGCTTCGGTTGAATGGGGCTCTGCGCGATGGCGGCTTCCGTCGCGAACGATGCTCCCTTCTCGGTCCGGACGGTCGAGCTTGCCAGCGCGTGCGCATCGTCCAGACCGTCGCCGCCTGTGTCCGCGCCCGCCGGGAGCATCGTGCGCGCGTACTCGGGTGGAATACGAAAGAAGGGCCGCGCGACGACGATCTGCGAGGCGATCGCCGTGTTTGCCTCGTACGTCAGCGTGGCTGCGACGTCTTCGACGGTGGCGTCCGCAGGATCGACGACTTCGATCCAGTTCCACAGTTTCGGATCCTGCTCGCCGAGCCACTTGTACATCGACAGCGTGCGAGTGCCGTATCGATGGGAGGCGTCGAACTTCTTTTCGCTGCTTTTCGTTCGCGACGATTTCGGCCGAACGTCGATCACGTCGGGCGCGCAGAGGACGAGCGCGAGGACGCGATCGAACGGGTGCCCGACGACGAGGTTCTCCACGGTGACGCGACCTCGCTGATAGTCGATCTGGGCCTCGTAACGCGAGACCATGCGGTGCAGCGAGTCCTCGATCACGCGCCGCGCTTGACCCGCGAGCGCGACCGCGACGCCGGGACTCCAGGAAATCGGACCCTCCGGCTCCTGGTTGTTCTCGGTCTGCCCGGCGATACCGCTGGAGAGCGGACGATACGTGTCGACGATCGTCCTCACCTCGACGGGTGCGAGCAGATCCTCGACCTGATCGAAGAACGGCCGGCCGGCCAGCACGGCGGCGAGCGCGATGGGGAACTGCAATTGCGCACGATGCGAATCGATGCGCGACCGTTCGAGCTTCGTCGCGTCGATCGTGTCGCCTAGCTCCTTCCCAAGCGCGGTCTCGATCGACGAGCTGTGGATCTTGACGTACTCCCAGGCCGCAACGGTCATCAGTTGCGCGAGGCTCTTGCGCTGTACGGCTAAGGTTGGCGCTCGGGAACCGGCATAGCGATCGAGGAGATGACTTGCGGACTTGCCGGCGACGACCGCATCGGCCACGGCGTCTGCGGCTTGTTCGTGTTCGTCGCCCGCTCGATCGATACCGTCCGGCAGCTCGAGCCCGAACCGTTGCTGGATCACGTGCGCCGCTTCGTGCGCGGCCGTGTGCAAATCCGGCGCTGTGGCGAACGCGATCTTCTCCCCGACGGTATACGCCTTCGCTCCGAGCAAGCGCGCCGCTTTGACTGCCGGTCCGCCGATCTCCGCCCGCACGTTCGCGATTGAATGCGTGCCGAATGACCGCTGGATTTCTTGGTGGTACGGAAGTGTGCTGCTCGCACTACGAACGCCCGAGCTCGCGATCGCGGGCAGTGCCGTCGTCGGCTTCGCAGCCTCCACGGCTTTGCGCTGCACTTGGGTGTTGGTGATCCAGGTCGAACGCTGGTTGTTCCACGCCGCCCAATCGCCGGTGATCGCGGCATCGACCGCATCGCGTTCGATTCGCGGAGCGAGTGCCAGCGTCGCGACAAGCTCCTTCTCGATCGACGCGAGCTCCGCAGCACGCGTGCCCACGTGTCCGCGTGCGGACGCGAGGTGAGCGTCGATACTGGCGGTCGCGTCGAGAGCGCGATCGAAGTCGCCCGTCGCGAACGCCTCGCGTAGCGTTGCGGCGCCGATCTTCAGGACGCGTAGTGCTTCGGTAAACAGTGCGGGGTTCTGCTTGGCGTTCGACGCTTGAACGAGCGTGGCGGCTCCAACGCGATGTTGGAGTTGGTCTCGGGTTCGTTCGATCGCGCGTGCGAACTCTTCGTCGTGTTGCTTCCGGTGCAGTTTCTCGCGCGTTCCGTGAGCCACCGGCGAGCTATCGGTCGCAACATTTCTGGGTTGCGGAACTTCGAGCTGTTAGGTGCCGCAAGATGCATCAATCGGCCCCTGATGTGACGTAAGCCCTTGTCCGGGTTGGAGTTGTAGGCGTAAGCAACTTGGAGCGGGAGGTGTCGATACCGATGGGCATGAAACATCTATTGGGATTAGTTGTGGTTGCGGCCATCGCTGGCTGCGGTACGGAAAAGAATCCAGCGTTGTGCTGCAACGATGCGGCGGATTGCGCGTCAGTGGGACTCACGGAGTCGAGCGAATGCAGCGACGGGTTGCTCTGTCGCGGCAATCAGTGTGTCGCGGAGACATGCTCGGCCTCAGCTGACTGCGAAGGTGGTGCTCCGTATTGCTCGAGCACCGGACTCTGTCAGGCCACCTGCGACGCAGACGCTGAGTGCCCTGGTTTCGGCGGCGACGCCAGCGGCAAGTTTTGTGAAATGGGCGCCTGCGTTCAATGTCGATCGAACGCAGATTGCACGGATGCGAGTACGCCCGTCTGCAATTCGAGCGGGACATGCGCGGGATGCGCTGTCGACGATGACTGCGCCTCTGGAATTTGCGGTCTTCACGGAGTCTGCGAAGACCCGGCGAACATCGTCTACGTGGATATGGCAGGTACCGATACCGGAACGTGTCCGCAGACTGCACCTTGCAAGACGATCGCGTACGGGTTCAATCAAATCACGACGGACACGCGGAACAAGCTTAGCGTTTCGCAGGGCACGTATAACGAAAGCCCGTACTGGTACCAGGGAGCAGCCACACAGCTCGAGTGGCATGGACACGGCGCAACGATCAACGTGTCGTACGGCGACAACTACCTGTATCAGTTCGATACCAGCATCGCGATTCATGACCTGACGGTGCATGCAACCGCCGCGGGCGGGAAGGTCTTCAACTTCCGCGCACAGGGCGGCACCTATTCGGTGGATAACGTCACCGCCGACGGCGCTGATGGCGTTGCATTCTACGGAACCTCGACTGCACACAACTTGAAGGTTATCGGTGCCGGCGGAATCTACGTTGGAGGCTTTCTCACGATGGACGGTGCAGTGCTCACTGGAGGCGGTCTTTCGGTCGGGCAAATGCAAATCTCGCAAGGGACGGTTCAGATCACGAACATGTTGATCGATAACGCTCCGGTGCCGATCGATGTGGGAAATGGCATCGGCTACATCAACTTCTCGACGATCTACACGTCGGTTGCTTCGCAGAGCTACGGCGTCATCTGCGAGTCGCCCGGAGTTAACTTCAAGGGCGACATCGTGATCGTTACGAACGCGAATCCGTCGATGGGTTGCACGTTCGTCACTTCGCTCGTCGGTGGCACCGCCACGGGACCGGCGTGGGTCGATCCGACGAACCACGATTTCCACCTCAAATCGACAAGCCCGGCGATCGATCAGATTCCGAACGGCGGGCCGACGACGGACCTCGATGGTGTCGCGCGGCCGCAGGGAAGCGCATTCGACTACGGCGCCTACGAATTCAAGCCGTAACTGGAAACGAAAAGGGGCGACACCGAAGTGCCGCCCTTTGTGACGTACGGGAAGCGCGCTAGAAGATCGCGCCGACGCAGCTCGACAGATCGAAGAGCATGAAGGCGAGCGCCTTCTCTTGCGGGCTGAGCGGCTGCGTGGAGCAACCGCTCGGGAACGGATCGCTCGAGGTCGAACCAAGACCGACGTGCATGTCCGAGAACACGACCTTGCCGCAGGCGTTGTTCGGATCACCTTCAGCCGGCGTCACGAACTGGAAGTTCTGCGGCACGACGGTGCCCATGAACATCTTGCCCGGCCACGTGGTCCAGATCTCGGCCTTCGTCGTGTCGACGCTGTTGATCGTGTTCTTGCCGGTCTGGTTGCCGATCGCGATGTGATCGCGCGTCGAACCCGGGACGACGTTGAGCATCCAAGTCGCGAACGACATGCCCTTCGGGTTGTTCACTTCGTCGATGAGATCGTCGCCATCGAACGTATCGTTGCTGTTGTTCCAGTTCGCGATCGAAGGCCACGGCGCAGGCGGCTTGTTCGTGTTGTCATTCTCGACGCCTTCGATCCAGACGTTGTGCCAGTGCGACGCGAAGACGCGACCACCGAAGTCGGCGTAGGCCTTCACCGCGGCCATCGCGTCCTTGTCTTTTCCGTTGCCGGGGTTTTGCGAGCCTTCGCAGGAGAAGATCACGGCGTCGAACGCCTTCATCGCGTCGGTGCTCGACCACATCGTCTTTGCTTCCGGCATCGACGTATTTCCGATCTTCGACGCGCCGTTTCCGTGGAAGAGCTGGACGTGTCCGCTGCCACCACCAACCGTGATCTCGGAGTCGGCAACGCCCATTCGACGGATGAGACACTCGAGCGCGTCTGCGTTGCCGGTGGTGATTGCCATCTTCGGCATGTTCACCGAGACCGTCGTCGCGGTCATGTCCGTCATCGATTTCGGGAATGTCGTCTCCGTCGCTGCGAGCGGCACGGTCGTGCACGGCGCAATCGTCGGGATCTTGATGATGCGGCGCCACTTACCCGAGACCACGACAAGCGGGATGTCCGTTCCGTCGGGAACGTTCGTCAGCGTGAACGTTCCGTCCTCTTTCGTCACGTCGCTGACGAGCGGATCACCGAGCGGCGTGTCCGCGCACTTCGAACAGACCGCGCCATCCGGCAACGGACCGACATCGTGCAGCGGGACGTAAACTTGGACGCCGTAGAGCGGCAGGGTTCCGTTCGGCGCAAACACCGTGCCGGTGATCGTTGTCGGCGGCATCGACATCGTGTCGCACTTGGTGATGTTGCACTGGATGCCTTCGCACGCACCGTCTTCTTGGCAGTTGCCTTCGGTGTCGCAATGGAAGCCATCACCACATTCACCACCACTCGGCGTGCACTGCGCATCGCAGTGACCATCCGGCGTGCAGTGATAACCACCCGGACACGTGTTCGGCGCGCCCGGCGTCGGATCACATGCGGTCATGCATGCGGCCGGTGGCGGCACGACGTTGTCGCAAACGCTCGCGCCGTTGTGGTTGCTACCGCACGCCAAAAGCGCGCAGCTCAAGAGAGCAGCCGAGAGGAATCCCCGCATTACGGAAATTCTATCCTGGTTTTGAGGCTGTCCGAAAATGTCAGGATCTATCTCGCGACGACGCGAGCGACACCGGTCACGAGGTCGGTGGGTGTGTGTCCGGGGCCGCCGTCCGGTCTTCTCGGAGCGCGAGCTTATAGAGCATGAACATCACCGTTGCTACGAGCAGTAGGGACGGGATCCAAAATTTGGAGAACGTGCCGTCGTGACAGGCCGAGGCCGCATCACAGCCCGAGATGACCGAATCCCATCGCATATGTCTCAGGATCGCGACGGCATTTTCGTCGTGACGAGCCGCGACAGGGATGGCGAGCCCGATGCCGATCAGGGCTTCACCCGTGATGAATCCCGCAGCGGCGAGTAGTCCCATTCGCTCGACCACACCACGCCGCTCGTGCGTGGCTTTCATCTGGTCTAACGCCCGGCTCACGAGCCAGGCGATGATCCCGCCGACAAAGATGGGGACGTTCAGGTCGAACGGCAGGTAGACACCGACCGCGAACGCCATGACCGGGATGCGGACCGTGGAGCCACGGGCTTCGAGCCACGAATCGAGCCCGATGATGACGACGGCGATGCCGGCGCCGATACCGATGATGTTCCAGGGCAGACCTCCGAGGAACACACCCTTGGCGACCGTTCCCATGAGGTTCGCTTGCGGCGCCGCGAGCGACGGACTGCCGATGCCGTAGGCGTTGTTCAGGAGGTTCAGCACCGGCGCCATCGCGAGCGCGGCAACCACGACACCGAGGATCTGCATGACCTGCTGTTTCCACGGCGTGGAACCCACGAGCTGACCACACTTGAGATCTTGCAGGTTGTCGCCACCGATCGCGGCGGCGCAGCACACGACACCACCGATGAGGATCGCGGCGACCGGACCGGCCTTGCCGTCCAAGCCCATCAAGAGCAACAACAGCGACGCGACGAGGATCGTCGAGATCGTGATGCCGGAAACCGGATTGTTCGACGAACCGACGAGGCCGGCCATGTAGCTCGCGACGGCGGAGAATAGAAAGCCGGCGACGATCATCAGGACGGCCATCACGGCACTGATGCCGGGGCTATCCGTGAAGTGCCAGAAGATGAAGAACAGCGGCACGACCGACGCGACGATCAGGATCAAGATGATGTTCATCGGCATGTCGCGCTCGGTGCGCGGCACGTCACCGCTGCCGGACTTGCGCTGCTTGTAGGCCTCGAGGCCGGCCATCACACCGCCGAGCAGCGACTTGCGGAGCTTGAACAGCGACCACACGCCACCGACGAGCATGCCGCCGACGCCGAGATAGCGGGTGACACCTTTGTGGATGAGGTCGGCCGCTTCGACGGGATTGAGGCCCGACATCTTGTCGGCGAGCGTCACGTGCTTCTCGGGATCGAGGAGGACGCTCGCGGCATCGCCGAACATCGAGAACAGCGGCACCGCGATCCAGCGATTGAGGATCGCGCCCGCCATGATCACCGCACCGACGTTGAAGCCGACGATGTAGCCGACCGAGATCAGCGCCGGCGACGCATTCAGGCCGAAGTAGAACGGCGCACCGGCCTTCGTCGCGGAGGCGCTCTTCGTCGCGGCGGCGGCCTTGCCACCCGTGAGCCAGCCACCGAACTGGACCGATTCCGAGAACAGCTTCAGGCCGGTCATGCCGACCTTCACGATCGCGCCGACGACCGCCGTCAGCACGAGGATGCCGACGCCACCACCACCTTCGGCACCGACCTTTAGGACTTCCGCGGTCGCGACACCCTCGGGGAACTGCAACGGTTGATCGATGATCAACGCGCGACGCAGCGGGATCGTGAACAACACGCCGAGGATGCCGCCGAAGCCGGCGATCAACGTGGTCTCGAGATACGAGAACTCTTTCCAGGTGCCGAGCAGGATCAGTGCCGGCAACGTGAAGATCACGCCGGCGGCGAGACCTTCGCCGGAGGCGGCCGCGGTTTGGACCGCGTTGTTCTGGAGGATGTTGCCTCGCCGGATCAGGCGGAAGATGCCCATCGAGATCACCGCCGCCGGGACCGAGGCCGACACCGTCAGACCGGCGAACATGCCGAGGTAGGCATTCGCACCGGCAAGGATCACGGACAACAGACAGCCGAGCAGGATCACACCGACGGTGAGCTCCGGCAGCGACTTCGACGCCGGAATGTACGGCTCGACCTTGCCGCCAGCGGCAGCGGTCGGTCGTGGCATCGGGGAGGCTTCATCAGACATGACGCGGAATGTACACCGGCGCAACGAGATCCTTCGTTGCTCGGCATGAGACCCTGACGGACCTCGGTGCGTTGATACGTACTGCTGTGGAGGCCCTTCTGTGAGTCAGTCACTCGGAGCGAGAACCATTGCGGCCGTGACGTTGGCCGCATTCATCAGCGCGTCGTGCGGTGGCAAGGCAACCCCACCGTCGGGACCCGGCCAACCGTCGCCGATCCGCGATCGCGTGTTGGTCCAACAGAAGGACATCCCGGACGGCCTCGACATGCACGTCAGCGAGGGCAAGCAGGGCCCGGCCGCGCTCGATCACAGCAAGCTCGCCCCCGCGAAGCCGATCAGCGATGCGGATGCGCAACAGCTGCTCGCGCGCGCGACACCGATCAAGGACGACGCCGCCGACAAGCAAGCGTTCGCGCTGCGCCCGCGCAGTACTCCGGTGCCGCGCACGGGCACCGTGGTGAAGGGGAGCTTTCCGGCGCCGCCGTCGACGCTGCTGCCGCCGAAGAGCAACGACACCTCCAAGGCCCTGACCGTGTTGCGCTACATGCCCGAGGGCAAGGTGCCGGTCGCGCCCGAGCTGACCGTGACGTTTTCGCAGCCGATGGTCGCCGTCACGTCGCAAGACGATGCCGCGGCCGTGCAGCCGGTGAAGCTGACGCCGCAACCGAAAGGGAAGTGGCGGTGGATCGGCACGCGCACGATCGTGTTCGACCCCGAGGTCCGGTTCCCGCAGGCCACCACGTATAAGGTGGAGATTCCGGCCGGGACGAAGTCCGCGGTCGCGAACACGCTCGACAAACCGACGAGCTTCACGTTCGAGACGCCTCCGCCGACGATGGTCGCCCAGTATCCGAACGAGAGCGATCCCCAACGCCTCGACGTGCCGATGTACGTGCTGTTCGATCAGAAGATCGATCCGAGCGCGGTGCTCCCGCACATCCACGTGAGCGTCAACGCGAAGCAGGTGCCGATCGAGCTCGTCGAAAAGTCGGCGATCAAGGACAAGCAATTGCTCGCCACGATCGACGCCGCGGACAAGAACGATCAACAGGGGCGCTGGCTCGCGTTCCGCGCGACGCAGGAGTTTCCGAAAGCGGCCGAGATCGATGTCTCGATCGACAAAGGGACGCCGTCGGCGGAAGGCCCGAACACCACACCCACCGCGCAGAGCTACGTGTTTCGCACGTACTCGCCGTTGCGCGTTTCGGAGACGACCTGCGGTGGTTGCAAGCCGGGCAGCGCGCTGGCGGTGATCTTTAACAACGCGCTCGATCAGGACGCGTGGAACGATAACCAAGTCGCGATCGCGCCGAACCTCGACGACGTCCGGATCTCGACGCAATCCTCCGAGCTGATCGTCAACGGTGAAGCCACCGCGAACACGGTCTACAAGCTGACGCTGTCGCACGCGATCAAGGACGTGTTCGGTCAGGAGCTCGGCAAGGACACGGTCGAGACGTTCCCGATCGGCGATCCCGATCCGACGTTCTTCGGGCCATCCGGGATGGTCGTCCTCGATCCGGCGGCGCAAAAGCCGACGCTCGACTTCTTCACGACGAACTACAGCCAGCTGAAAGTTCGGCTGTACGCCGTCGAGCCGACGGATCTCGATGCGTTCAACACGTACAACCAAAACCAGTGGAACCACGATCACCCGCCGAAGATCCCGGGCAAGAAGATCTACGAAAAGTCGATCGCGACGACGCCGGGCCATAACAAGCTCGTCGAGACCTCGATCGATCTCGCACCCGCGCTGCACGACGGCTTCGGCAGCGTGCTCGCGATCGTGGAGCCGTCGCCGTGGAACCAGCAGTGGGAGCCGCCGCGCCTGATCTCGTGGGTGCAAGCGACGAAGCTCGGCATCGATGCGAGCGTCGATCACGAGGATCTCCACGCGTTCGTGACCGAGCTCGCGACCGGCAAGCCCGCCGCGAACGTCGACCTCACGTTGATGCCGTATCAACTGAAGGCCAAGACCGACGACAAAGGCATCGCGACGATTCCCCTCAGCGCGAAGGTGCTCTCGACCGCGAACTACTTGCGCGCGCAACGCGGCAACGACGTCGGCTTCGTCACCGAGTACGAGGGCTATTACTCGAACGGCTCGTGGTATCGGATGCCGCACGGCACGGGCCTGCGCTGGTACGTCACCGACGATCGCCGGATGTACAAGCCCGGCGAAGAAGTCTCGCTGAAGGGCTGGCTCCGCCTCGTCGACGAAGGCAAGGGCGGCGACGTCAACGGCCTGCGCGGCGCGGTGTCGAGCATCGACTACAAGGTGTTCGACTCACGTAACAACCAGATCGCCGTCGGCAGCACGCCGGTGTCCACCGTCGGTGGCTTCGATACGAAGTTCACGCTGCCGAAGACGCCGAACCTCGGCTACACGCGGGTCGAATTCAAATCGAAGGGCCGGATCAACGAAGCGTTCAACCACGCGATCCAGATCGAGGAGTTCCGGCGCCCCGAATTCGAGGTCACCGCGAAGGCGAGCCAGGGACCGTTCCTCGTCGGTGGCTCCGGCGACATCACCGTCAACGCGAAGTACTACGCCGGCGGCCCGCTCTCCGGCGCCGACACGAATTGGTACATGACCGCGAGTCAGACCGTGTTCACGCCGCCGAACCGCGACGACTACACGTTCGGTCAATGGACGCCGTGGTGGAGCTATCGCAGCTGGTATGCGGAAGAGGGCGGCTATCGCTACAAGCCACCTCGCTCGTGGCAACTCACCGGCAAGACCGACGCGACCGGCGCGCACACCGCGCACTTCGACTTCTTGTCGGCGAAGCCGAGCGTGCCGATGTCGGTGATGGCGAGCGCATCGGTCTCGGACGTCAATCGTCAGACCTGGACCGCGACGCAAGCGATCGTCGTCCATCCGTCGAACAACTACGTCGGGCTCAAGGCGAAGCGGCCGTTCGTCGAGAAGGGCCAGCCGTACACGCTCGACGTGATCGGTGTCGATCTCGACGGTAAAGCGGCGCCGGGCGCGCAGATCGAAGTCGTCGCCCAACGCCTCGATTACCAGATCAAGCGCGGCAAGTTCGAGCAGGTGAAGCTCGACGCGCAGACCTGCTCGTTGACGGCGACAAAGGACGCGCAACCGTGCACGTTCCAGACGCCGCGCGGTGGCGAGTACGAAGTCGTCGCCACGATCGTCGACAAAGAAGGTCGCCCGAACCAGACCACGTTGACGTTCTGGGTCTCCGGCGGCGAGCAACCGCCCGCGCGCGAGGTCAAGCAAGAGGTCGTCAACCTGATTCCCGACAAGAAGGAGTACGCGCCGGGCGATACGGCGGAGGTGCTCGTGCAAGCGCCGTTCTATCCGGCGGAAGCCGTGGTGACGTGGCGGCGCAGTGGCATCGTCAAGCTCGATCGGATCACGCTGTCGGGTCCGACGACGACGTTGAAGGTGCCGCTCGTCGACGCGATGGTGCCGAACCTCAGCGTGCACGTCGATCTCGTCGGCACCGCCGCGCGCACCGACGATCATGGCGATCCCGACCAGAGCCTGCCGAAACGCGTCGCGTATGCCGCGGGCGAGCTCTATCTCTCGATCCCGCCGACGCAACGCACGCTCGCGGTCAAGGTCGCGCCGAACGTGACCAAGCTCGCGCCGGGTGACAAGACAAAGCTCACCGTCGACGTGAAAGATGCGGCCGGTCGTCCGGTGGCCGATGCCGAGGCGGCGGTGATCGTCGTCGACGAAGCGGTGCTCGCGCTCTCGAACGCGCAGTTCCAGAACCCGGTCGACACGTTCTACAGCTCGCGCGGGACCGATACGACGGACGTGTACTCGCAAGGCTACGTGAAGCTGGCCAAGCCGAAGCGCGGCGTGATCGCCGGACGCATGCGCCAGCAGCGCTCGGGCGGTGACGTGAAGAGCTACGACTACGTCGCTGTCGACGAAGAATCGACGAAGACGGGCATCTCGCTCGCGGGCGCATCGTCGCTCGAGAACACGTATACCGTCGACGGCGCTCCGACGACACCGGCCGCTTCACCGGCACCGCCGCCACCGCCACCGCCGCCGAAAAATGCACCAGCCGATACGCGCAATGGCGGGCAGGGCCAAGCCAATCAGGTGATCGCCGTACGCTCGAACTTCGATCCGCTCGCCAATTTCTCGCCGTCGGTGAAGACCGGCCCCGATGGTCGCGCGATCGTCGAGGTCAAGGTTCCGGACAACCTGACGCGCTATCGGATCATCGCGATCGCGGTCGCCGGCGAGCGGCAATTCGGTAAGGGCGAGAGCGCGCTGACCGCTCGGCTCCCGTTGATGGTGCGCCCGAGCGCGCCGCGGTTCCTCAACTTCGGCGACACGCTGAAGCTGCCGGTCGTGGTTCAAAACCAGACGGACTCGCCGATGACCGTGAAGCTCGCCGTGCGTGCGACGAACGCGGCGATCACCGAAGGCGCGGGCCGCGAGGTGTCGGTGCCGGCGAACGAACGCGTCGAGGTCCAGTTCGGTGCCGCGGCCGAGATGGCGGGCACCGCGCGGTTCCAGATCATCGGCGCATCGGGCAACTACCAAGATGCCGCCGAGGTCGCGCTGCCGGTGTGGACGCCGGCGACGACCGAAGCATTCGCGACATACGGCGTGATCGACGATGGTGCGACGAAGCAACCCGTGGCGTTGCCCGGCAAGGTCGTCACTCAGTTCGGTGGCATCGACGTCACGACCGCGTCGACGAACCTCCAAGCGCTGACGGACGCGTTCCTCTACATCGTTCACTATCCGTTCGAATGCGCGGAACAACGCAGCTCGCGGATCCTCGCGATCGCCGCGCTGCGCGACGTGCTCGAGGCATTCAAGACCGAGGACATGCCGACGCGCGCGCAGCTCGAGAAGTCCGTCGCCGACGACATCGAGCACCTCCAGAACATGCAGAACTACGACGGCGGGTTCGCCTATTGGGATCGCGGGCACCCGAGCGAGCCGTACTTGACGGTGTACGTGGTCAACGCGCTCGCGCACGCGAAGGCGAAGGGCTTCACGGTGCCGCAGGCGATGATCGATCGCGCGAAGCCGTATCTGAAGGACATCGAAACGCACTACCCCTGGTACTACTCGCCGCAAGTGCGCTGGGCGATCAGCGCGTACGCGTTGTACACGCGCAAACAGATCGGCGACCTCGATCTCGCGAAGGGCCAGAAGCTGCTCGCGTCCGCCGGCATCGACAAGGTGACGATGGAGACGAACGGCTGGCTGCTCGGCCTATTCGCCGGCGAGAAATCCGTCGCGACCGAGCGCTCGCAGTTGGTTCGTTACATCATGAACCACGTCAGCGAGACCGCGGGCGCGGCGAACTTCACGACGAGCTACGCCGACGGTGCGTATCTGCTTCTATCGAGTGATCGCCGCGTCGACGGCGTGATCCTCGAATCGCTGATCCAAGAGCAGCCCGCGAACGACCTGATCCCGAAAGTCGTCACCGGCCTCCTCGCGCATCGCAAGGCGGGCCGCTGGCTGAACACCCAAGAGAACAGCTTCGCGCTGCTCGCGCTCGACCTGTATTTCCACACCTACGAGAAGGTGACGCCGGACTTCGTCGCGCGCGTGTGGCTCGGCGATGACTACGCGGGCGATCATCCGTTCAAAGGTCGGACGACCGAGATGCATCAAATCTCGATCCCCATGAAGGACGTGGCCACCCACGACAAGCAGAGCCTCACCATCCAGAAAGATGGTAAGGGCCGCCTCTATTATCGGGTGGGGATGACGTACGCGCCGGCCAATCTGAAGTTGGATCCGGCGGACTACGGCTTCGTCGTCCAGCGCCGTTACGAGGGCATCGACAACCCCACCGACGTCCGCCACGAGAAAGACGGAACCTGGCACATCAAGGCGGGGTCACGAGTTCGCGTGCAGCTGACGATGGTCAACGAGAACCGCCGCTATCACGTTGCGCTCGTCGATCCGATTCCGGCGGGCCTCGAAGCGATGAATCCCGCGCTCGCGGTGACCGGCCCGATTCCGCTCGATCCGAACGAGCAAAAATCGCGCGGTCCCTACTGGTGGTGGACGAGCACTTGGTACGAGCATCAGAACATGCGCGACGAGAGGGTCGAGGCGTTCGCCGCGCTGTTGTGGGAAGGCGTGCACGAGTATTCGTACGTCGCGCGGGCGACCACGCCGGGCAACTTCGTCGTGCCGCCTCCGAAAGCGGAAGAGATGTACATGCCGGAGACCTTCGGTCGCGGCGGCAGTGATCGCGTGATCGTGGAATAGGAGATCGAATGAGAAGGCTACTGCTACTCGTCGCTGTTACTGCATGCGGTTCGAAATCGAATGTCGGTGGCGACACCGTGACGTCGGGCAGTGCGGCGAAGCCGGACGTTCATTACACGGCGAAGGATCTGCCGCCTGGCCTCGTGATGAAGCTGTCGGATGGCACGTCCGGGCCGCCGGCGTTCGATCGCTCGAAGATTCCGCCGGCGACGAAGCTGTCCGATGCCGATACCGCGCAACTGCTCTCGCGCGAGAAGCCGATCGCGACCGAGGCCGGTGACAAGCAGGACTTCGCCCTGCGCCCGGCCTCGACGCCACCACCGCGCACCGGCGAGACGATCCACGAGTCGTTCCCGCCACCGGCGAGCTCGCTGTTGCCGCCACCGCCGAACGCGAAAGCGAACGAGCTGAAGGTCCTGCGCTACATGCCCGAAGGCGCCGTGAAGATCGTCCCCGAGCTCACGGTGACGTTCAACGAGCCGATGGTCGCGGTCACCGGTCAGTCCGATGCCGCGGCCGTGCAACCCGTGAAGCTGACGCCGCAACCGAAAGGCAAGTGGCGGTGGATCGGCTCGCGCACGATCGTGTTCGATCCGGATGTTCGGTTCCCGCAGGCGACGACGTACAAGGTCGAGATTCCCGCCGGCACGAAGTCGGCGACCGGCGATGTGATGAAGCAAGCGGTGACGTTCTCGTTCGAGACGCCGCCACCGCAACTCGTGTCGTATTGGCCGACGAACGGCGGGTATCCACAGAAGCTCGACGTGCCGATGTGGGTCGAGTTCGATCAGAAGGTCGATCCGCAGACCGTGCTCGCGATGATGAAGGCGAACGTCCACGCGCGGACCCGCCAGCCGAAGTCCGGTGATCCGTGGAGCGATACGACCGGAACCGTTCCTCTGCGCATGCTCGATCAGAAAGAGATCGACGCGAACAAGCAGATCAAGGCGTTCTTCGACGGCGAAAAGAAGGAACGCGAAGGCCGGTTCTTCGCGTTCAGGGCGACCCAAGATCTCCCGAAAGACGCGACGATCACGATCTCGATCCCGAGCGGCACACCGTCCGCCGAGGGCCCGAACAAGACGAAGTCCGAACAGTCGTTCGCGTTCGAGACCTATCCGCCGCTGCGCCTCGAGCGCGCGGACTGCGGTTACACGGACAAGTGCGTCCCGAACCAGCCGCTGATGTTCCTGTTCGACAACCCGCTCGACGAAGAGAAGTTCGACGAGCAGTGGGTTTCGGTCACGCCCGAGATCGAAGACATGCAGGTCATCACGCAGGGCAACTACGTGATGGTGACCGGCCTGACGAAGGCGCGGACGAAGTACGACGTGAAGGTCGATGGCAAGTTGCTCGACCGGTTCGGTCAGACACTCGGCCATTCCGAGGAGCACATCTTCGATGTCGGCGACGCGTCGCCCACGTTCTTCGGGCCGACCGGCATGGTCGTGCTCGATCCGATCGCGACGAAGCCGACGCTCGACTTCTTCACGACGAACTACGACCAGTTGAAGGTCAAGCTCTACGCCGTCGAGCCATCGGATCTGCGCGCGTACAGCGAGTGGATCGACAACCTGTGGAATCACGATCATCCGAAACCGATTCCCGGTCGCCAGATCGTCGACAAGCTGATGAAGACGACGTCGACGCCGAACGAATTGTCGGAGACGTCGATCGATCTCGCGCCGGCGTTGAACAAGGGCTTCGGCAGCGTGATCGCGATCGTCGAGCCGTATCCGTGGAAGGAGGCCTACGACCCGCCGCGGATGATCTCGTGGATCCAATCGACGAAGATCGCGGTCGACGCGCACGTCGATAACGACAACCTCGTCGCGTATGCGACCGAGCTCGCCACCGGCAAGCCGCTCGCGAACGTCCAGGTCGAGCTCCGGCCCTATGGCCTGACGGGCACGACCGACGACAAGGGCCTCGCGACGATCAAGCTCGCCGATCAGTACAAGCAAGGCATCACGGTCGTCGTCGCGAAGCTCGGCGATGACTCGGCGTTCATCACCGGCCAAGACGGCTACTACGAGAACGACTACAACACCTGGTATCACAACCCGTCGGCGCCCTCGCTGGTGCCGTACGTCGTCGACGATCGCAACCTCTACAAGCCCGGCGAAGAAGTCACGCTGAAGGGCTGGCTACGCATGGTCGATCACAACAAGGGTGGTGATGTCGGTCCGCTCGCGGGCGTGGTCACGAGCGTCGACTACACCGTGCATGATTCGCAGGGTGTCGAGATCGGCAAGGGCTCGACGAACGTGAACGTCGCCGGCGGCTTCGATACGAAGTTCACGCTGCCGAAGACGCCGAACCTCGGGCCTGCTTCGGTCGCGTTCATGACGAAGGGCAAGCTGATCACCTCGTTTGGACATGGCTTCCGGATCGAAGAATTCCGTCGGCCGGAGTTCGAAGTTTCGGCGCAACCGGGCGCGGGTCCGTTCCTGATCGCCGGCGAAGGCGATGTCACGGTTTCCGCGAAGTACTACAGCGGCGGTCCGCTCCCCGGCGCGCAAGTCAGCTGGAATCTCAACGCGAGCCCGACCTCGTTCACGCCGCCGAATCGCGACGAGTACACGTTCGGCACGTGGACGCCGTGGTGGGGCTATCACCGGTGGTACGCCGACGAGGAAGAGCAGCAGCAACCGCAAGGTCAGACGAACTGGAGCTTCCAGGGCAAGACCGATGCGATGGGCGAGCAGGTCCTTCACATGGCGTACAAGTCCGTGAATCCGGCGACGCCGATGTCGGTGACCGCGAACGCGACGGTGTTCGATGTCAATCGCCAGGCGTGGAACGCGTCGACGTCGATCGTCGTGCACCCGTCGACCTACTACGTCGGTGTGAAGCCGAAGCGGATGTTCGTCGAGAAGGGCCGGCCGTTCGATCTCGACGTGATCGGCGTGGATCTCGACGGCAAGATCGTCCCCGGCGCGAAGATCTCGCTCGAGGCGACGCGCGAGAAGTTCACATACAAGAAGGGCCGCTACGACATCGAGAACGTCGACAAGCAGGCCTGTGCGGTGACCGCGGCGAAGGATCCGTCGCCGTGCGAGTTCAAGACGACCGAAGGCGGCACCTACGACGTGATCGCGACGATCACCGATCCGCAGGGCCGCCCGAACACGACGAAGATCCAGTTCTGGGTCACCGGTGGCGCGAACCCGCCGATGCGCGAAGTGGCGCAGGAAGTCGCGCAGCTGATTCCGGACAAGAAGGAGTACACGCCGGGCAACACCGCCGAGCTCCTGTTGCAGACGCCGTTCTATCCAGCCGAGGGCATCGTGACGTGGCGCCGCAGCGGCATCGTCAAGCTCGAGAAGATTCACTTGGATGGCCCGTCGCAGGTGCTGACGGTGCCGATCGAAGATGCGATGACGCCGAACCTGTTCGTGCAGGTCGATCTCGTCGGCGCTGCGCCGCGGTTGGATGCGCACGGCGATCCGGACCCGAGCCTGCCGAAGCGCCCGGCGTATGCAGTGGGATCGATCAACCTGTCGATTCCGCCGAAGCTGCGCACGCTCGCGGTCACCGTGAATGCGGCGAAGCCGAAAGTCGCGCCGGGTGAAGCAGACACGATCGACGTCGAGGTGAAGGATGCGCAGGGCAAGCCCGTCGCGGATAGTGAGGTCGCGGTATTTGCCGTCGACGAATCGGTGCTCGCGCTCGCTTCGTACACGGTGCCGAACCCGATCGATCTGTTCTACGGTGCGCGCGCGCCGGGTGTGCAAGATCGCTATTTGCGCTCGTGGGTGAAGCTCGCGAAGCCAGATCCGCACAAGCTCGCGGGCAACGGCAACGTCCGCACGCGGCGGCATCGCGGCGGCGAGATGAACAAGGATCGCGGCGATTCGAACGGTGACATCAGCTCTGGCTACGACGACAAGCCGGCAGACACCGTGACGGAGATGCCGGAGCCGAAGAAGGAGATGGCGCGCGCCGAAGCGGCTCCTCCGGCGCCCGTCGCCGCGGCGCAGAACGCGCCTGGGGCACCGCCGTCGTCGCACACGGCGATGGCGTTGGACGAAGGCAAGATGGGCAAGAAGGGCGATTTCGACGCGCGCGATCAAATGGACGTCGCCGGCAAGATGGCGCCGGATACCGGCAACCAGCAAGCGACCACGCCGATCGCGATCCGCACGAACTTCAATCCGCTCGCCGCATTCGCGCCCGCCGCGAAGACCGATGCGAACGGCAAGGCGAGCGTGCAGATCAAGCTGCCGGATAACCTGACGCGCTATCGCCTCGTCGCGATCGCGGTCTCTGGCGACAAGCAATTCGGCAAGGGCGAAGGCTCGCTGACGGCGCGGTTGCCGCTGATGGTGCGACCGAGCCCGCCGCGGTTCCTCAACTTCGGCGACACGTTCCAACTGCCGGTGGTAGTCCAGAACCAGACCGATTCGCCGATGAAGGTGCGCGTCGCTGCGCGCGTCGCGAACCTCACGCTCACCGACGGTGGCGGGCGCGAGGTGATGGTGCCGGCGAACGATCGCGTCGAGGTCCAGTTCCCGACGGCGGCCGAGATGGCCGGCACCGCGCGCCTCCAGATCGTGGGCGCGAGCCAAGGATCAGAAGGTGCGAGTGATGCGGCGGAGCTGGCGTTGCCGGTGTGGACGCCGACGACGACGGAAGCGTTCGCGACCTACGGCGTGATCGATCAAGGCTCGATGGCGCAACCGGTCGGGCTGCCGGGCAAGGTGTGGCCGCAGTTCGGCGGGCTCGAGGTCACGACGGCGTCGACGAACCTCCAAGCGCTGACCGACGCGCTGCTCTATCTCGTTCACTATCCGTTCGAATGTGCGGAGCAGCGGAGCTCGCGGATCCTGTCGATCGCGGCGCTGCGGGATGTGCTCTCGGCATTCAAGACGAAGGACATGCCGTCGGCGCAGGCGATGGAGACCAGCGTCATCGCGGACCTCGATCACCTGCAGAACATGCAGAACTACGACGGTGGCTTCGCGTTCTGGGATCGCGGTCATCCGAGCGAGCCGTACTTGACGGTGTTCGTCGCGAACGCGCTCGCGCATGCGAAGGCGAAGGGCTTCGCGGGCACCGAGCAGATGCTCGCGCGCGCGTCGTCGTATCTGCGCAACATCGAGAACTACTACCCCTGGTACTACGGGCCCGAGATTCGCCACGCGATCAGCGCGTACGCGTTGTCGACGCGAAAGATCATGGGCGACCTCGATATCGCGAAGGGCAAGGCGTTCTTCAAGGAGTGGGGCGGCGCCGACAAGATCGGGATGGAGACGCAGGGCTGGTTGTTGCAGTTGTTCGCGAAGAACCCGGCGGCGGCGGATGAACGCGCGGCGATCCTGCGCTACGCGCTCAACCACGTGAGCGAGACTGCCGGTGCCGCGAACTTCACGGTCGGGTATGGCGATGGCTCGTACCTGTTGCTCGCGAGTGATCGCCGCGTCGACGGCGTGATGCTCGAGGCGATGATCGAAGAGCAGCCGGATAGCGACCTCATTCCGAAGATCGTCACGGGGCTGCTCGCGCATCGCAAGGCGGGTCGCTGGCTCAACACGCAAGAGAACACGTTCGCGCTCGTCGCGCTGGATCTGTATTTCCACACGTACGAGAAGGTGACCCCGGACTTCGTCGCGCGCGTGTGGCTCGGCAATGACTACGCCGGCGATCACACGTTCAAGGGCCGGACGACGGAGTACGCGCAGATCGACGTGCCAATGAAGGACGTCGCGACGCACGACAAGCAGAACGTGACGATCCAGAAGGACGGCGCGGGCCGGCTGTACTACCGGATCGGTATGAAGTACGCGCCGACGGACCTCAAGTCGGATCCGGCGGACTACGGCTTCGTGGTGCAGCGCAAGTACGAAGGCGCCGACGATCCGAAGGACGTCACGCGTGCGGCCGATGGCACGTGGCACGTGAAGGCCGGCGCGCGCGTGCGCGTGAAGGTCACGATGGTGAACGAAAACCGTCGCTATCACGTGGCGCTCGTCGATCCGATGCCGGGTGGCTTCGAGGCGCTGAATCCGGCGCTCGCGGCGACGGGACCGATTCCGCAGGATCCGAACCAGACGAAGGACAACCCGTACTGGTGGTGGAGTCGACCTGGTACGAGCACCAGAACATGCGCGACGAACGGATCGAAGCGTTCGCGGCGCTGCTGTGGGAAGGCGTGCACGACTACTCGTACGTCGCGCGTGCCACCACGCCGGGTAACTTCGTGGTGCCGCCGCCGAAGGCCGAAGAGATGTACATGCCCGAAACCTTCGGGCGCGGCGGTTCGGATCGCGTCATTATCGAGTGATGCTGCGTCTTCGGTGGTTCGCGGTCGTCGCGCTATGCGCGTGTGGCGGTCACTCTGCGGATCATTCGGGATCTCCCGGACCGGGCTCGGGCTCGGGCTCAGGCTCGGGCTCCGGGTCTGCGCTCGAGCTCGTTCTCAGTAATGGCAGTGCGGGTGCGCCGGCGGCGGAGCACGATCAGCTCGCACCGGCCAAGCTAATCGATCCAGGGAGCTTGTTCGCACGGGCGAAGGCACTGGAAGTCGACAGTGATGATGTAAAGACCGCGGCGATCCGGCCGGCGAGTCAGCCGCCACCGACGACGGGCGAGAAGCTGAAAGACACGTTTCCGCCGGCGCCATCGTTACTGGAGAAGCCGGTCGTCGCGACGGGACCGGCGAAGGTCACGCGCTACGCACCCGAGGGCGAGATCAGCGAAGCGCACGATCTGTCGGTGTCGTTCGATCAACCGATGGACATCACGAAGTCCGTCGTCACGATCACGCCATCGGTCAAAGGCCAGTGGCACTGGCTCGGTTCGCGCACGACCGTGTTCGAGCCGGACGGTGGGCGGTTTCCGGCGGCGACGGAGTACAAGGTCCATGTCGCGATCGACAAGCCGGTGGACTTCGCGTTCGCGACGCCGCCGCCGAAGTTGATCTCCGGACGGCCAAACGGATCCGCCGTCGATCTCGATACGCCGATCGTGTTGGAGTTCGACCAGCAAGTCGATCCGCAGGCGGTGATGAAGGTGCTCGATATCGAGACCACGCAAGTCGCCGCGACGGACAAGCGGATCGCGAGCGTGGTCGCCGACATGCCGAAGGGGACGTGGGTCGCGCTTCAACCGAAGAAGCCGTTCACCGCGGACACCGCCGTCGTGATCAACATCGCGAACGGCTTGGGATCGAAAGAGGGGCCGCGGAAGACGAGCGTGGCGCAGAACCACTCGTTCCACACGTATCCGCCGTTCAAGGTGCGTAGCCATAGCTGTTCGCCGGAGTGCGCGCCCGAGAGTGGGATCGGGATCGCGATGACGAACGAGATCGACGACTCGTTCGACGACAAGCTCGTGACGATCTCGCCGGCGGTGCCGGATCTGACGATCGCGCGCTACTACGACAGCTTCTACCTGAGCGGATCGTTCGCGCCGTCGACGAAGTACACGGTCACGCTCGATGGCAAACTCGCCGACACCCATCACCAGACGCTCGGCAAGGCGACGACGGTCGAGATACCGATGGGCAAGGCCACGCCGATGATGTTCGGTGCGAACGGCATCGTGATCGTGCCGCCATCGACGCCGCGGATCGACTACTACAGCTCGCAGTATTCCGCGCTGAAGGTCCAGCTCTATAAAGTGACCGATGCGGACTTCAAGGCGTACCAGCTCGGTGCGTGGGCCGATCGGAAGACGAAGCACGCGAACGCGATCGATCTCGAGGTCAAGACCGAGGGCAAGCCGCTCCTCGATACGACGTCGATCGATCTGTCGAAGGCCGGCCACGGGCACGTCGTCGCGGTCGTCGAGCCGTCGCCGTGGACCGATCCGAAGAACGATCCGCCGCGCTACGTGACGTGGGTGCAACAGACCCAGCTCGCGATCGATGCGCACGTCGATCAGGATCACCTGGTCGTGCTCGCGACGGATCTCCTCACGGGCGCGCCGGTGAAGGGCGCCACGGTGCATCTCTCGCCGGAGACGAACGTCACCGCGATCACCGACGAGCACGGCATCGCGACGTTGCCGCGTCCCGTCGAGGCGATGCGCGCGGATCCGGCGTATCTCGTTGCGACCCACGGCGACGACGTCGCGATCCTTCCGGGGCAAGCGTGGGCGAAACAGACGCTGACGTCGCAGCTCGAGTGGCACGTGTTCGACGATCGCCAGCTCTATCGTCCCGGCGAGATCGCGACGATCAAAGGTTGGATGCGGCTCGTCGATCGGAATCGCGGCGGCGATCTGCGCGCACCGAAAGGCGTGACCGGCGTCAGCTATCGCGTGACCGATGCCGAAGATGTCGAGATCGGCAAAGGCACGGCGAAGGTCAACGCGCTCGGCGGCTTCGACTTCCAGGTCAAGTTGCCGGCGACGCCGAACCTCGGTTACGCGAGTATTCATCTGACGTCACAAGGCATCGTCGGCGAGACCGAGCACGAGCTCCAGATCGAAGAGTTTCGCCGTCCGGACTTCGACGCGAGCGCGCACGTGGGGCCGGATCCGATCGTCGCGGGAGGTGGCGGCGATGTGACCGTCGACGCGCACTACTTCGCCGGCGGTCCGCTCGGCGGCGCGAAGGTTCGCTGGACCTTGCACGGGTCGGCGACGACGTACGCGCCGCCGCATCGCGAGGACTACATCTTCGGTGTGTGGAAGCCGTGGTGGCACGTGATGTGGGAAGACACGCGATCGTCCGAGCCGGCGACGTTCGATTTCTCGAGCGTGACCGATGGCGGTGGCGAGCATGTGCTGCATGTCGTGCCGAAGACCGTGCCGGAGCCGTACTCCGTCGCCGCGACGGCCACCGTGGTCGATTCGAACAGCCAGAGCTGGTCGGCATCGACGACATTCACGGTGCATCCGGCCTCGCTCTATGTCGGCGTTCACGAGGACAAGCCATTCGCGCATGCGGGCGAGCCGATGATCCTGAAGCTGATCGGCGTCGACATCGACGGCAAAGCAGTCGCCGGCGCGAAGATCACGGTCGACGTCACTCGCCACGTCACGGAGTGGACGAACGGCAAGGCGAAGGAATCCGATGTCGAGCCCCAGCACTGCGCGGTGGTCTCGGCGCAGGACGCGGTGCCGTGCACGATCCAATCGCCGGTCGGTGGCACGTACATCGTGCGCGCATCCATCACCGATCCGCAGGGGAGAGTGGCTAAGACCGAGCTGCGCTACTACGTCGAAGGCGAAGCGCCGATGATCCGCGATTCGTCCGTCGCGCAGCAGACGATCGAGCTCGTTCCGGACAAGCACGAGTACGCCGCCGGTAACACGGCAGAGCTCCTCGTGCGCGCACCGTTCGCACCGGCCGAGGGCATCGTCACGTTGCGGCGCAGCGGCATCATCGAAGTTCGCCCGCTGAAGCTCGCGACGGCATCGACGGTGATCACGGTGCCGATCACCGATGCGCTCGTGCCGAACGTCGAGGTCCAGGTCGATCTCGTCGGCGCGGTCGGCAAGCGGCCCGCCTATGCGGTGGGCACGACCTCGCTCGCGATTCCGCCGAAGCAACGCACGCTCGCGGTCACTGTGAAGCCGTCGGTCGAGAAGGCCGCCCCGGGCGAGAAGCTGACGATCGGTGTCGACGTCAAAGATGCCTCGGGTGCGGTCGTCGCGAATGCGGATGTCGCGGTGATTGCCGTCGACGATTCGGTGCTGACACTCGCCGGCTACGATCCGGCGGATCCGCTCGGCACGTTCTACGGCACGCGCGAGAGCGAGACGTCGTCGTACTACGCGCGGTCGTTCGTCCAGTTGCCGCGCGAGCCCGTGCCGACCAACGGCAACGAGACGCCCGACAAGCCGAGACCGAGCACCGGTCGCTACGGCACGATCGGCCACGGTAACGGGACGGGGAGTGGCTATGGCGTCGGCAGTGGGCGCGGCGGTGGCGGCCTCAAACGCAAGATGGTGATCGAGCAGAAGCTCGAGAGGCTCGGGGTCGCGACAACGAAGGACATCGAGGCTGCCGATCCGTCGATGTCGGCCCAGGCCGTAGCGGCGGGCGCGGCGGATCGCGACGCCGACGGCATCCTCGACAAGACCGATGTGATGCCGGATGCGACGATCGCGGTGCGCTCGAACTTCGATCCGCTCGCGGTGTTCGCGGGCTCGGTGGCAACGGATGCGAACGGCCACGCGACCGTTCCGGTGACCTTGCCGGATAACCTGACGCGCTATCGGTTGATCGCGATCGCGGCAGCCGGCGACACGAAGTTCGGCAAAGGCGAAGCGACGCTGACCGCGCGGCTGCCGCTGATGGTGCGCGCGACGCCACCGCGGTTCCTGTCGTTCGGCGATACGTTCCAACTACCGATCTCCCTGCAGAACCAGACCGACGCGGCGATGACCGTGCAGGTCGCAGCGCGTGGGACGAACCTGACCGTCGACGGCAAAGGCCGCGAGGTCACGGTGCCGGCGAACGATCACGTGCTCGTCGAGATTCCGGCGTCGGCTGCGAGTGCGGGGACCGCGCGCGTGCAGATCGTGGCGACAGCCGGCACGGCGAGCGATGCGCAAGAGCTCTCGCTGCCCGTGTGGACGCCCGCAACGGGTGAAGCGTTCGCGACGTACGGCACGATCGACGACAAACCGATCACGCAACCGTTCTCGATCCCGGCGAATGCGTTGCCGGGCTTCGGCGGTGTCGAGATCTCGTTCGCGTCGACGAATCTGCAAGCGCTGACCGACGCGCTGATCTATCTCGTCCGGTATCCGTACGAATGTTCGGAGCAGCGCAGCTCGCGAATCCTCGCGATCGCCGGCCTGCGCGACGTGCTGACGGCGTTCCACGCGAAGGATCTGCCGGCGCCGGACAAGCTCGCGAAGAGCGTGGCCACGGACATCGAGTGGATCGCGAAGCTGCAGGGCGATGACGGCGGGTTCTCGTATTGGAAGCAGACCGATCCGAGCGACCCGTACGTCAGCGTGTACGTCACGCATGCGATGGCCGTCGCGAAGGCGAAGGGCTATCCGGTGCCGGCGCCGCTGTTCGAAAAAGCAAAGGAGTACCTGAAGGACATCGGCGAGCGGATTCCGACGCCGTGGGGACCCGACGAGCGACTCTCGATCGAAGCGTTCGCGCTGTCGGTACGTGCCGAGCTGGGCGATGTGGATCTCGCGCGTGCGACCGCGCTCGCGCAAACGAAGGATCTTCCGATCGATGCCGCGGCGTGGTTGCTCGGCGTGCTCGCCGGAAAACCGCAGGCCGTCGAGCTCGAGAAGTATCTCCAGGCGCAGGTGCGCGAGCAGGCCGGCGCCGCGAGCATCGGTGACAAGCACGAGAACGGCTGGCGATTCCTCGCGTCGGACGGGCGGACGGCTGCACTCGTACTCGATGCGATGATCCGCGATCAACCGAAGCTCGACCTCATCCCGAAGCTCGTCACCGGGTTGCTCGCGGGCAAGAAGCGCGGGCACTGGTTGTCGACGCAAGAAGATGCGTTCGTGCTGACCGCGCTCGATCACTACTTCCACACCTACGAGAAGGTGACGCCGAACTTCATCGCACGCGCGTGGCTCGGCACCGATTACGCGGGCGACCACGCGTTCCGCGGGCGGACGACGGAGACCGATACGATCGCGGTCGCGATGGCCGACGCGATGTCGCATCACGACGTCACGATCGCGAAGGAAGGCGCGGGCCGGCTCTACTACCGGATCGGTGCGAGCTATGCGCCGAGCGATCTGAAGATCCAACCGGCGGATCACGGGTTCGCGGTCACCCGGCGCTACGAAGCGGTCGACAACAAGCAAGACGTCGCGTTGAAGAACGGCGTGTGGCACGTGAAGGTGGGCGCGCGCGTTCGCGTTGTCCTCGAGATGGCGGCCGATGGCGATCGCTATCACGTCGCGCTCGTCGATCCGTTGCCGGCGGGCTTCGAGGCGATCAATCCCGAGCTCGCCGGTGCCCAGACCGACGACACCGACATAAAGTCGTGGCGCGGGATGTGGTGGGACCATCAGAACCTGCGCGACGAGCGCGTCGAATCGTTCGTCGCCGAGCTTCCGAATGGCGTCTACGCACTCGACTACATCGCGCGTGCGACCGTCCGAGGCTCGTTCGTCGCCGCGCCGACCAAGGCGGAGGAGATGTACATGCCCGAGACGTTCGGTCGGGCGGCGAGCGAGACGGTCATCGTCGAGTAGGGTAGGTTTGGCGAGTGAGCTGCCGCCATCTCGCCGCCGTCGAAGCTGGCATCGGAGCGAATCCGGCGCACGAGTCCGCGTTCACCGTCGATGCCTCGCGCGTGACGTTCGGCGCGGGTGCGTTGCTCGAGGTCGGGCCGCGCGCACGTGGTCTCGGCATGACGCGCGTCGTGCTGATCACGGACGAGCTGATTCGCGACCTGTTGTGGTTCGATGAAGTCTCGCGCTCGCTGCGCGCGGCGGGCATCGAGCCGATCGTGTTCGACGATGTCGCGATCGAACCGACCGAACAATCGTGGCAGGAAGCGATCGAGTTTGCGCGCGATGCCAAGCCCGATGGCTTCATCTCGCTCGGCGGCGGATCGGTGATCGATACCGCGAAGGTCGCGAACCTCTACACCGCGCATCCCGCGGAGTTTCGCGCGTACATCAACGCGCCGCTCGGAGATGGTCGCGCGGTGCCCGGACCGCTCGCGCCGCACATCGCGTGTCCGACGACGGCCGGCACGGGCAGCGAGGTCACCGGCATCGCGATCTTCGATTGGCATGCGCATCGCGCGAAGACCGGCATCAGCTCGCCGCGGTTGCGTCCCACGGAAGCCGTCGTCGATCCGCGCGTCACGCACACGTTGCCGCCGGGCGTCGTCGCCGCGAGTGGCATGGACGTGTTGTGTCACGCGCTCGAATCGTTCACGGCGCGCGACTTCACCACGCGCATGGCGCCGGTGAACGTGCTCGCGCGGCCGGCGAGTCAGGGCCGCAATCCGTGGAGCGATATCGGTTGCCGCGAGGCACTGCGGATCTGCGGCACCTCGTTGATCGATGCGGTCGCCGGTGATCTCGCCGCGCGCGAACAGATGATGTGGGCGGCCACGCTCGCCGGCATCGCGTTCGGCAACGCCGGCGTTCACGTGCCGCATGCGATGGCGTACGCGATCGCGGGGCAAGTGAAGTCGTATCGCGCGTCGGGCTATCCCGATCTCGCGCTCGTGCCGCACGGCATGGCGGTCGCGCTCGGCGCGCCGGCGGTGTTTCGCGCCACCGATCACACGTCGCCCGATCGCCACGCGGAGGCGGCGCAACTGCTCGGCGGTGAGGATCTCGCGACTCGGTTCGCCGAATTGATGATGGCGTGTGGGATCCCGAACGGGATCGCCGGCGTCGGCTACGATCGCGCGGATATCCCGAACCTCGTCGAGGGCGCGCTGCCGCAACAACGCCTGTTGCAGAACGCGCCGATCGCGATCGATGCCGGCGTGCTCGCCACGTTGTTCGAGCGATCGCTGGAGGTCTGGTGACGCCGTTCACGACGCGGCTGACCACGCGGTGGGCCGATAACGACATCTACGGGCACGTCAACAACGTCACGTACTACGCGTACTTCGATTCGATCGTGAATCTGTTCCTGATCGAGCACGGGCTCGATATCCACGGTGGCTCGATCATCGGGCTGATCGTCGCGTCGCAGTGCGAGTTCCTGGCGCCGCTCGCGTATCCCGACGAGCTCGAAGGCACGATGCGCGTGGCCAAGCTCGGGACGTCGTCGGTGACGTACGAGGTCACGATCGCGAAGGTCGGTGCCCCGCTGGCCGCGCGCGCGACGATGACGCACGTGTTTGTCGATCGCGAGACGCGCCGGCCCACGCCGATTCCGCCGAATTTGCGAGCCGCGCTCGAGCAGCTTCGGTGATAGGTTGCCGCCGTGGTCATCTTTATCGACGGCAATGACTTGCTCGCCGGGTTGTTTCGTCAGGTCGCGCCGATCGACCTGAAGGTCGAGCAGTTGCAAACCGGCTTCGCGACGAGTGCGCCGGAACCGGAGCAGAAGGCGCGCGACAAAGTGCTCGCGCATCACGCGACGAATGCGTGCTTTGCCGAAGGCGTCGATCTCGTGACGATGGATGGCAAGAGCCTGCGGCTCGAGCTCGATAGCGAAAACGCGAATCGGTTCTGCAAGTGGTGGCGCGAAACGCCGACGAAGATGGAGCTGCGGATCGCGGTGCAAAAGCCGGGCGGCGAGATTCAGATGATCAGGTCGACCTGCCAGGGAAAGATCGCGGATCAGCCGGCGGGTCCGTTGTTGCTCGGTTGGGATCGGCTGTTCGTGCCCGACGATCACGAGCACACGCTCGCGGAGCTCACGGCGGCCGGCGAGCTCGTCGCGTTTCGGCGCACGGCGTACGAACAAGTGGCGAAGGCGCTCGCGTGAGGCGGTTCGACGATCGCGCCACGCAACCCGTGCGCGGTCCCGGCGACATCTTCAAGTGGAAGGTGCTGCGCAAGTCCGATCCGCGCGGCGACGATTACGCGGAGCTCGACAAGATTCGGCCGGGCGCGCGAGAGGGTGGTGCGGCGGCGCTCGCGAGCGGGGATCCGGTCGCGGTGTGGATCGGTCATGCGAGTTGGGGCTTGCGGCTCGGCGGCAAGCTCGTCGTGATCGATCCGGTGTTCTCGAACGCGCTGTCGGGGGTGGTGAAGAGGTTGGTGCCGCCAGCGTTTCCCGTCGAGGAGTGCCCGGTGCCGGACATCGTGATGGTCACGCACGATCATCGTGATCATCTCGATCTGCCATCGATCCACGCGTTGCCGGATAGCGCGCTGTACATCGTGCCGATCGGCAACGGCGAGCGCGTGAAAAAGCCGAATGTCGTCGAGCTCGATTGGTGGCAGACCCACGAGGTCGGCGATTTGAAGATCACGCTCGTGCCGGCGCGGCATTGGTCGATGCGGATGCCGTGGAATCGCAATCAGACGTTGTGGGGCGGCTACGTGATCCAGGCGCCGGAAGGCACGGCGTATCACTCGGGCGATACCGCGACCGGCGAGCACTTCGCGGAGATCGGCGCGAAGTTTCCGGGGATCGACTGGGCGATGATGCCGATCGGCGCGTATTCGCCGCGGTGGTTCATGAGCAGTCAGCACGTGAATCCCGAGGAATCGCTCGCGGGGTTCGACGCACTTGGCGCGAAGAATTTTTTGGCGATGCACTGGGGCACGTTCAAGCTCACCGACGAGGCGATCGGGGAACCCCGGAAGAAGATCCTCGAGCTGTGGCGCGATCGCGATGAGAGCGCGGTTGTGGCTGATGGACGTCGGCGAAGCGCGGCGACTTTTCTGATCGTGTACGTGTACGTGCACGTGACACGTGGCACGTGCACGGTTCGGCGCGCTACTTGATGCAGCGCGCGGCTTCGGTCGCGGGGTGCGCCTTCACGAGCGCTTTGACGCGCGCGAGATCGACGCCGCTTTTATCTTCGTCCGCGCACGCGATGTTCGCCGCCGCCAGCGCCACACCATCGTTACTGTCGCTGATCGCGTTCACGATCGCCGCGCGAAGAGCTCCTTCGATCGGACGCGGCACGAGATCGAGCGCCGCGATTCGCAGTAGCGGATCTGGATCCGCGAGCACCTTCGTCAGATCGAAGCCGAGCTGGTCGCGATCGATCACGTGCTCGAGCGCTGCCGCGGTCTCGAGCGACGCGACGCGCACTTCGATCGGATACCCGCGAGTGACCGCGAGCTGCTCGAACGACGCGCGCCACGCTTGGACGTCATCGGTGGCGATGTCGTCCGGCAGCTCCTTCTTGCCGAGCAGGTCCGCGATCTGTTTTGCCGCACGTGCGGCGGGGATCGCGATGCGGCGATCGCCACTACCGGCGAGCTTCGCGAGATCCGGCAACAGCTCTGCGCGATCTTCGACGGCCGGGCTGGCGACGATGCCGGCGAGGATTGTCGTTCGCGACTTCGCATGGAGCGCCTGCGCGACGATCGCGGGCCCGGCTTCCATGCCCTGGCGCGCCGCCTCATCGAGGTCGCCACGCTCGACCGCCGCGGTCATCGAAACGATCCCGGCGGTAGCTGCGAGAAATTTCAGAAGAAAAATTGACATGGTGATAGGGCGTTCAGTACCGTATGTCCGTTCAGTATGGCGGACGCACTCACACAACGGCAGCGGGAAATCCTCGAATTCATTTCAGCTTCCATCGTCGAGCGCGGCTTCCCGCCGACGCTGCGGGAGATTGGAGAGCACTTCCAGATTCGGTCGACCAACGGCGTGAATGACCACCTGAAGGCGCTCGAAAAGAAGGGCCACCTTCGCCGTGAGGATCTCAAATCTCGCGCGATGCGTCCCGTCCTTCCGGATGGATCTGGCGAGGTTGTCCCACTGAGCAGCCGGCGTCTCGCCAACGGGACGCAGAACGTCGAGCTGGTTAGCGAGGACGACGACATGATGTCGATCCCGATCCTCGGCAAGGTCGCGGCAGGTCTGCCGATTCTCGCCGTCGAAAACGCGAGCGATACCGTGAAGGTCGACAAGGTCCTCATCGGTGGGCACCGGGAGGTGTTCGGCCTGCGGATCGTCGGCGAATCCATGATCGAAGATGGAATCTTCGACGGGGACTACGTATTCGTAAAAAAGACGGCTACCGCCCGGACCGGCGAGATCGTCGTCGCGATGATCGAGGGCGAAGCCACGGTGAAACGGTACTTTCCAGAGGGCGACCGCATCCGGTTCCAGCCCGCGAACTCGAACATGGCGCCGATCATCGTGCGCCGAGCGGACTTCAAGTCCGTCGACATCATCGGGATCGTGGTTGGCGTGTACCGGAAGCTGTAGCGGGCTGCCTCACCTGTAGATTTTTCCCAAGCTTTTCGGGCAACGGCGTCGAGGCCGGGCTATGTCAAACTGACTCCCCGTGGCTCGTTCGCGCGCATATCGCAGCCCTTGGCTGTGGGCACCAGCGATCGCCATTTCGGGCATCGCGCAGAGTGCCGCGGTGGTCGCGTACACCGCCACGCGTCCGATCCCGAAACCGTTCCTCACGATCCATCTCGATGATGCGGCCGCGAGCTGGGACTCGAACGTGCTCGTTCACGATCGCGGTGAAGGCAAGACGACGCTGAAGGTGGTCTCGGGTGAAGCCGCGGGCTTCAAGATCGCGTTGGGTGTTCCGGGCGGTCAGTACTTCGGAAACATCCCGCAGGTGTTCGAGCTACCGAACACCGATACCGAAGTTCCGCTGACGATCACCGCGCCCGACGGAACCACGTATCAAAAGCACGTCTCCGTCCAGACCGGCCAAGAGACGCTCGTCTCGATCGATTACCAACCGCCGCGCGGCCAAGTGCTCGTCACGCGCGCCGGCGAGTCGTCGCCGTTTCTGCGCTGCAGCTCGGAGACGTGCTCCGTTCCCGTCGAGCCGGGCACGAAGCTCACGCTCACCGCCGTGCTCGGCACCGACTCGGTGTTCGGTGGCTTCAAGCAGTTTCCGATGCGCACGCCGGAAGCGTTGCGTCCGTGGCTCGGCGATCCGCTCGAGGCGTGTCTCGCTGGAAGCGCGGTCGATGCCGCGGCTGCAGGGCACGTCTACGACTGCACGTTCCCGATCAAGGTCGATACCGACGTGACCGCGGAATTCGCGAAGAAGCCGAACCAGGTCGACGTCGCGTTCACCGACGCGCAGCTGGACAAGTTGATCACGCCGGCTCCGCCGAAGGTGAAGGCACCGCCGCCGCCGATCGACGCCGAGAAGCTCGACGAAAAAGAAGTCCAAGTCGCGCTCGCACCGCCGCCGAAAGTTCCGCCGCCACCCGCGTTGCCGCCACCGCCGCCACCGCCGCCGGACAAGAAGCCGCCGCCGCCTGTTCAGCCTCCGCCGAACATGACGATGGTCGAGGTCAAAGACGACAAGAACGTCAAAGACAAGGCGCCCGACGACGCGAAGATGCTGTCGGACAAGAATCGCGATGTCGCCGAAGAGACGCGCGCGACGAAGACGAACCTCGACAAAGAATCGGAAGGCAAGTCGGACGCGTCGAAGGAATCCGACGACAAGACGTCCGCGCAGATCGGTGGACCAGACGACAAGATTCGTCAGCTCGAAGAAACCAAGGCGACCACCGACAAGCACATTCGCGAGACCGATCACTCCGGCGACAAGCAGGAAGCGAAGGGCGAGATCAAAGGCGAGGGCGGCGACAACGGCGAGAACGGCACCGGCGACAACACGCCGGGCGTGCTCTCGATGCGCGGCATCGGCGGCCGTGGCTCGGTCACCGATCAAAACCACGACGGCAAGAAGCTCGGTCGCAAAGGTCTACCGGGCGTGAACACGCCGATGGCGTTCAACGACTACGAGCGCATCGTCGGTAAAGACAAAGCCGATAACGAGCGCGAAGTCGCCGCGCGCAAGATGTCGGCGAAGAAGGGACGCTGGGAGCGCAAGCTCGATGCGATCAAGAGCTCGCTCGAGAACTTCGTTCCCGACGTTCGCCCAGGCAACCAGACCGCGCTCAAGACGCGCGCGCATCCGTACGCGCTGTACATCGCGCGCATGCACCGTCGCATTCACGAGCTGTGGGGCTTTGGCTTTCTCGAAGAGCTCGATCGCCACGGCGCGGACTATCCGCTCAACAATCCCGACCTCTGGGTGAACCTCGAGATTTCGGTGAACCCCGACGGCACGCTTCACAAGGTCACGATCGCGAAGACCTCGGGCAAGACCGAGTTCGATGTCGCCGCCGTCGATACCGTGATCAGCTCGGGACCGTTCGAGCCCACGCCGGAAGCGATTCGCTCCGTCGACGGTCGCATCTACTTGCGCTGGGGCTTCTATCGCAACTGGCGCCAGTGCGGCACGTTCAACGCCGAGCCATACATCCTCACCGAAGTTCCGGACGACAACGGCGTCGGCGTGCTCGATGACGGTGCGATGGTCGCGAACGTCGCGCACGTGCCGGGCGCGAAGAAGAAGAGCTCGGACGCTGTCGCGGGCGCGAATCCGCCGGTCGGCAACAAGACCGTGACGCCGGACGATGGCCTCGCGAAGCAGAAGGTCAATCCCGACTCGTCGGTCAGTGACAAGCAGGCGCTGTTCAGCGCGAACCAATGGATCAGCGCGTTCGCGACCGCGCAAGTCGACAAGCTCGTCCAGATGTCGACGGTGCCGTTCTACGCCGGCGGAAAAGTTGCCGCCGAAACCAGCGGTGACTTGAAGGACATGTACAGCGGGCTCGTCGTCGAGTCCGGTCCGATGAAGGACTGGAAACTGATGACGCCCGCCGAGTACACGCAAGGCGGAGGCGGGTTGCCGGACGGCAACTTCGTGCTCCGCGTTCGTACCGAAAAGGAATCGTTCGCTGTCGTTCTGACGAAGACCAAGTCTGGCGAGTACCGAGCCACCCAGCTCGCTCGCTAGAGCTTTAGGTCTGGACGATTTTCAGAACTTTCGCCGCGAACAAACCTTTGGGACCGTTCGACTCTTCGTATTCGACGGTTTGTCCCTGGTTGAGCGTACGGAATCCATCTCCCGTGATCGACGAGTAGTGGACGAAGACGTCCTTGTTGTCGTCGGAACGGCTGATGAAGCCGTAGCCCTTGGCATCGTTAAACCACTTCACAGTGCCGAGCGCCATTTACTGCCTCCCTAACTTCTTCGTGATCGACCCTCCGATCACGCACTACGGTTTAATCAGGTCCCTACCGGGCTCAACAACCAAAATTTGAGTGAAAGCGATCTAGTTCTGTAATCGTTCACATCTGGCGAAACACCGGAAACCACGACGTAATCCACATCACGCTCGCAGGTTCGGGCGATCGCAGAACAACTCCGCCGGGTGATGCGTTTCTAGACTGCATGCAAGGTCGGCTGGTTGCCCTGCTCCTGGTTGCCGCATGCGGCTCTGCGTCGGAAGTTCCGGATGGTGGCGAAGAAACCAGCGACGTGTTTCCGCCCGAGCAAGTGCGTCATGGTGCGCACGGTTCGGTCATCGACATCGTCGCGACGACGGCGAACGGCACCGCCGCGGTGACACAAGATGCCACAAACAATACGCGCCTCTGGCCCGTGCTCGACGGGAGCGAAGAGCCGATCGTCGTGCGCGCGTCGCCGGCTGCGGAGCTCGGCCTGTTGCACGGTGATGGTTTCTCGATCGCGACCGTCGACGAAGCGGGAGATCTCGAGCTCGTCGCGGTGACCACGAATGGTGTGCAACGATCGCGCAGGCAAATCTTGCGCGATGGCAGCGTGCTCGGGATCGCGACGACCTCGCGATGGCTGCTCGCCTTGCGCAACGATCAGACGATCGCGATCTTCGATGCGAAGGGCGAGCTCCACGGCCGCGTGGCGTTGCCATCCGGTCGACGTGGTGTCGGCCTCGTCGCGCGCAATGATCGCGTCGACGTGATCGTGCAGACCGAAGCGATCACGCACGCGATTCCGGTCGAGCCCACGGCGTTGTCGCTCGGCGAGGAATCGCATCCGTTTGCGATCGCCGGCCATAGCTTCGCGCTGTCTCCGAATGGGAAATCATTAGCGATCATGAGAGGCGGCGACGAAGTGAGGGTCGTCGATCTTTCGATCGGCGGTGAGGGCAAGCCCGCGTGTGATCGCGTGGAACGGCCACCCGTCGCGCTCGCACCCGCGAGCCAGGTGCCGGTCGGCTTCCTCGATGACGACACCGTGTCCTGCTTGTCGTTCGGCATGATCAAGTGGTTCCCGGTGGGGTCGAATCAATCGATCTACGCGTACGCGTCGCCGCAGCCGGAGCTCGTCGCGTATGGCGGTGATGTTCAAGTCAGCGGGCACGGGCTGTCGATCGGGATCGCGCACAAGAAGACGAAGATGCAGTACCTCGGCTATCGGATGACCGATCCGACGATGCTGCGCTCGACCCCGCAAGGTCTCGCCGTCGGTCGCTCGGGGTCGCCGCCGCTCGTGCTCGATCACGAGCTGCGCGTGCAGGCCCGCATCGGAATCGACGCGAGCGCGTACGAAGATGTCTACGCGATCGACGAACGCTACGCGTTGCGTACGATCGCCGAGCCGGACGCGCATCGGATCGAGATGGTCGACACCACGACGGAAGAGACCACGCAAATCGCGCGCTCCGATGACTATCACGTGCGGTTCGAGCCGACGACGAACCTGCTCGCGATCCAACCCGGCTCGGTCGCGCACTACGACGCCACGAAGCACGCGTTCGAGGCACGCGAGAAGTTACCGGTGCAGGGCAAGGTCTGGCTCGTCGATCCGGATCTTTCCGACGGCACCGTCGCGTTCGTCGTGTCGGTCTACGTCGGCCACCTGAAGATCACCCCGATCGATCGTCACCTCCACGCCGGAAAGGCGATCGAGGCCGATGGCAACGTCACGCACATCGATCGCGCGGGCCGGATCTACATCGCGACCGGCCAGGCCATCCACGTCTATCGCGGCAACACGTTACTGACCAAGCTACCGATCGGTGGCAATCCGGTCGTGACCACGGATCCGAAAGCGGAGCGCATCCTCGTGCTCGGCGACGACAAGGTCTCCGCGTTCGACCTCGACGGCAAACAACGTTGGAGCATCGCGCAACAGAGCGCGATCGACGTGATCTGGGATCACGGGCCGGTGGTTCGATATGCATCGGGGCTCGCTCGCCTCGATGCCCGCACGGGGCGCTTGCGCGAGCGCGCGTGTGGCTGGGTGTTCGAGTTGCGCGCATCTCCGCCCGAGCTAACGGGCGCTACGGAATCGGTGTGCGATGCAGAATAAATTGCTCGTCCTCGCGCTCGTCGTCGGTTGCAATGATCCGCAGAGCGTCGAGCCTGTCGTGATGACGACGATCCAGCCGGAACCGAAGCCGGAGCATGTCGCATCCGGCGTGCCGCACGGTGCGCTGATCACGAGCCTCGCGATCACCGAAGAAGGCGACGCGGCCGTGAGTGGCGACATGATGAGCGGCCTGCGCTTGTGGCCCTCGCTCGACGGCAAGCACGAGGCCGTGCCGTTCGTGGCTCCGGGCATCGAGCAGGTCGCGATCACGCACCTCGGCGACGAGCTGTTGATCGGCCTCGTCGATCAAGCAGGCACCGCCACGCTCGCGCGGTTCTCGAAGGCGGGAGCCGAGCGGGGGCGCGTGTCGTTGCCGGCGGACACCGCGATCGAACAGCTGATCGCGATCGACGGCACCGTGCTCGTGCGACGCGTCGATCAAGTGATCGAACGCTACGACGCGCGTGGGAAGCTGCTCGGTCGGCTCGGCGCCGCACCCGGCATCTCGCTCGAGAGCTTGACCGCGCGTAAGGGCATCGCGGCCGTGCTCGAGGTCGAGCGCAGGCTGAAGCCCGTGCCGGGCGACGTGAAGCGCGCCGCACACAAACCCGAACCGCCGCCGGTCATCACGCCGACGGCCGAGCACATGCGCTTCATCAAGCTCGACAAGACCGCGCTCGCGTGGGGCGACGAGATCGTGTTGCCGTCGGAGACGTCGCCGACCGCGCTCGCGTTGTCGCCGAATCACGAGCGGTTCGCCGTCGCGTCGATGACGGGCTCGGCGCTGAAGCCGCAGATCTACGCGGTGAAGGAGCCGCTCAAGCCGCTCGACATGGCGCAGACCGAGTACGTCCAACCGGATGCGATGTTCGGCTTCGCGGATAACGACCACGTCGGGATCCAGACCAGTGGCCAGATGACGTGGGTGTCCGTGCGCGTTCCGGAACCGGCCACGGCGAAGGAGACGAAATACGATCCGTGGCAGGTAACCGGCACCGGCTACAAGTTCGCGACGCCGCACGAGGCGACGAACGATCACGCCGCGGGCTTCGGCGACAACATGTTCGTCGCCGCGATCGGTGTCGACCTCGTGATGATGACGCCGGAGACCACGCGCTATCTCGGGTGGGAGAGCCTCGCCACTGGCAACCTCACGATCGCCGGGCCGCACGTCGGCATCGAGAGCGGGGTCTCGCACACGACGTGGCTCGATCACGATCTCGTACGCGAGACCGAGGTCGATACCGCGGATCTCGGATTCGGCCGACCGACCCGGCTCTACTGGCTCGATCAGAACCACGCGGTGTTCGAAGACGACAAGGCCGCGACCTACGACAAGGACAACAACTATCAGCAGCACTCGCAGATGTCGCTCGTCGATTTCCGTCATCGCGATCAGAAGCGCGAGCTCGGGGACTTTGGCTACATCCAACGCGTCGAGCTCCAGGAGGATGTCCATCAGCTCGTGATCGTCGAGACCGGTGGGATCCATCGCTGGGACATCGATATCGATCACGATCGCGTGACGCCGCTTCCGGTGTTGAAGGCGACGAAGGTTAGCGGTCCGCAGTTCGTGCGGATGCTCGATCCGAAGAAGGCGGACGGCGTGGTCGCTATCGTCGCGGGCTACACGGAGGACGGGATGCGCGTGGAGCGATTCAAGGCCGACTCGGTCAAGGGCGTCGGCGAGAAGGAGCCGGTGGGTGGCCTCCTCGCGATCGGTCCGCATGGCGAGCTCTACGAACGCGCGGCGACGAACATCATCGTGCAACACGGTAGCGAGCGCGTCACGTGGCCCGCGCCGACGGTCGCCGAGGCGGTCGTGATCGATCCCCACGGTGGCGATCGCGCGGCGACGTTGCACGGCACGGAGATCGCGGTGAACGATCTGCGCGGCGGCCGGAAGTGGATGCAATCGATCTGGGGCGCGCAAAACGTGGTGTTCACCGGCGATGGCCAGCGCGTGATCGTGCGAACGATGGGCGGGTTGGTCCTCCTCGACGCGGAGACCGGCAAGAAGCTCGGCACCGCCTGTGGCTTCGCGTTCGGCGTGATGAAGAAGACCCCGGTGTCCATCGCGATGAATGCCGCACCCGTGTGCGAAGATCCGGGCACGTGAAGCGGTTCGCGATCGTCCTCGCGGCGTGCGGTGGTGGCACGACGGCACCGGTCGAGAAGCCCGTCGTCGTCGAAGCGCCGAAACGTGTCGTCGCGCCGCCGGTGAAAAAAGATTCGCTACGGCCGCGGATCGAAGCGCCGCATGGCGGTGCGATCACGGATCTCGCGATCACGCCGGATGGCACGGCCGCGGTCACGGTCGACGAGCTCGACGAGCTCCGCCTGTGGCCCACGCTCGATGGCACGCGCGAGCCGTGCGTGGTCGATCTCCCGGTGCCGACCGAATTCGCGATCACGTCACGCGCGGATGGGTTCGCGATCGCGGTCGTGGACGCGGCAGATACACTGACGATCGCGACGATCGATCGCGAAGGTCGGACGCTGCATCGCACCGCCGTTCAAACCGATAGCGCTGTCAACGGCGTGGCCGCGACGGCGACCGGGTTCGTCGCGTGGATGGAGGATCAATCGATCACGGTGTTCGCCAGCGATGGCAAACCCGCCGGTCGGTTGGGTGCGGAGCCCGGGCAACGCCTCGAGACCGTGACGGTCGGCGGCAGTCACGGCCTCGCGAAGTTGATCGTCGACAAGAAAGAGATCGTGCGGCCGTTCGAGCTCGGCACGCTCGCGTGGGGTGCGCCGCTCGATCTCGGGGGCAATGCGACCGGTGCGATCGCGATCTCGCCGTCGGGTGCGCGGATCGCGGCCGTGGTCGAGACCAAGCCCGGAACGCAACAACTGCGCATCCTCGAGGGCAAGAAGCTCGTCAGCGAGACCGCGCAGGTCCAGTGGGTCGGCTTCATCGACGACCACACGGCGGCGACGTTACCGACGAACACGATCGTGTTCGTGACGGATGTCCCGGAGAAGGCCAAGCCGAAGCTCGCGATCACGGCGACGAAGCTCGTCGTCGGCGCGGGCGTCGCGATCGCGGCCGCGGGCAGCGAGCTCTCGATCGCGCGACCCGATGGTGGCGGGTATCTCGGCTACGACCTGCAATCGCCGCAAGTCGCGACCGCAGGCCCGGATCATCATCTGGTGATCGGCGTCGGCCATCAGTTCGCGCAGGTCGACGATCACCTGATCGCGATTCCCGGCGCGGCGGTGCCGCGGTTCACCGACGGTGTCACCGTCGCGGAGCTGCAATGGCTGACCGGGAACGACTACTACGCGGAGACCGTGGCGCCGAACGGGATGACCGGATTCGTCGTCGCGAATGACAAGCCGCCGCCGGATGCGATCACGCAGACGTATGCCGGGCGATCGGTGGCGGCGTTGCGCTACGAACCGACGACGCAGCTGCTCGCGAGCTACGGCTCGGTGCTCGAGCGTTGGGATCCGACGAAGCACGCGACCGTGAAGATCGATGCGCCGAAGTTCGAGCAGATCGTGCCGCTCGATCCGGCGCGTGCGAATGGGGCAGAGCTCGTCGTCGTCGAAACGAACAAGAAGAGTCAGTCGCACGTGATGTGGACGGACCTCGCGGGCAAGAAGCAGATCGGGAAGCGCGCCGCGATCGAGTCATTCCTCACCGCGGATGCCGCGGGGCATGTCTACGCGTGGACGCTCGACACACCCGATAAAACCCTAGCGCTCTCGATCCTCGGACCCGATGGCCGCGTCGCCACGCTGCCCCACGATGGCATCACCACGATGTGGCCGGATCTGAAAGGTGAACGGGCGCTCGAGGTTTCCGCGTCGAACATCACGCTCTACAAGATCGATGGCACGCCGTTGTGGAAGCTGCCGCTCGTCGGAGCGAGCGAGGCCGTGTGGACCGGCGACGATGCCGTGTCGATCGTGACCGTTTCGGGCATCGTCCGGATCGACGCGACGACCGGCGCGCCGCTCGCTGCCCGGTGCGGGTGGAAGTTCGGGCTGTCGCAACTGCCACACCCACAAAGTGCGCGAATCAATCCCGTCTGTACCCAGCTGCGATGATCGTGCTACCTAGGTAGAGATGCGTTTCATCTGGACGCTAGTCATCGCCTGCCTCGTGGCAGCGGGTGGCGTGCGTCCGGAACAAGAGCTCCAGCGCGGTCCAGATGCGGCCAAGCTGTCGCGCGATCACGCCGCGCTCGCGGTGATCGGTACGCGCCGCGATCATTCGGCGCGCCGCGAGCTCGGCATCGGTGTCGCCACGCTTCCCGAGATGCCGGCGATCAATCCGCCGTGCACGTACGCCATCGTCGCGTCGCGTAGTGAATACGCCGCTCCGATCGCAGCACTCGTCTCGCCTCGCTCCTCGCGTGGACCACCCGTCGGCTGAACGTCACAGCGTTCATTCGATCTTGGTTTCCATTTGTAAGGAGTAGTCATGTCCGACAAGCAGTCGTGGCGCGAGCGCCACGCTTTGAAAATCATGGGCGTCGTGATGGGGGCCCTGTTCTGCGTCACGATCATCGCGCAGGTGGGTTGCTAATGGCGGGCCCGATCCTGCTCTCGTCGCTGATCACCCAATGGGTGACCATCGATTGCCCGATGTGCGGCTATCGCAAGAAGGTCCAGAAGAAACCGGTCGCGCGGCGCGTGTGCCCGCGGTGCCGGAAGTACTTCCAGGACCCGCTAGCCGACGTCAACTCGGCCAGCGGTCGTGACAGCAGTACCGGGGGCTAACTCGTGCGCGGCGAGGATCGTCACTTCCGGTAGCTCGGGCTCGAGCAGACCGCGCAAGTGACGGCGGACGTCGCCGGAGACGAGTAGGACTCCGGTCGTCCCGACCTTGCCGCGCACCGCTTGCACGATGTCCTGCGCGATCGCGGGCTCGAGTGCAAGGATCTGTGCGCCATCGCGGCGATCGATCGCCGAGCGCACCGCATCTTCGATCATCGCATCGACGGTGAACACGGCGACCTGGCCACGAGGTGCCCAGCGGGCCGTGATCTGACGGCGGAGCTGACCACGAAGATGTTCGACGAGCACGGGGATGTTCGCGTGCTGGGGTGCGAGCGCGATCGCCTCGAGCACGGTCGCGAGGTCTTCGATCGGCACGCCTTCACGCGCGAGCTGGCGGAGGACCTCGGCGAGCGTGGGCAACGTGACGATCTTCGGGATGACTTCTTTGACGAGCACCGGCGCGTGGACGGCGGCGCGCTCGACGAGCTGGGCCGTGCGATCGACGGTGATCAGCTCGGGCGCGAGCGGACCGAGCGCGGCGGGCAGGCGTTGCGTGATCGCGGGGATGGGATCGCCATCGAGCGCGAGCCAGGTCACCGGCGTGCCGTCGAGGGCGAGCGCGATCTCGTTGGTGCGGAGATCTTGGGAACGAGCGACCGCGATCGGCGGGATGTGCGGATGATCGGCGCGGGCGGCGGCGAGCGCAGCGTGAAGCTCGGCCGGCTTCGCGACGAGGCGATCGTAGATGTTCGGCGCCGCGAGCAGCGTGACGCGCGAGCCGCGCTGCTGATCCGCGCCGGGCTCGCTGATCTGGATCGTGGCGGCGCGATTGCGCGACGCGAGCAGCGCCGCCGCGGCCGCGAGCACGCCCAACACGAGGAACGGGCCGATCGGCAGGCCGGGGACGAGCGCCAAGCCGACGAGCAGGATCGCGACACCGGCGAGCGCGCGGGGTGCGAGTTGCGTGCGTAGATCCGAGCCGAGCGCGCGATCACCAGAGGCGGCGACGCGGGTGACGAGCAGGCCCGATGCGACGGCGACGAGCAACGACGGGATCTGGGCGACGAGGCCGGCGCCGATCGAGAGCAGCGAATAGGTGTGCGCGGCATCGGATGCGGATAGGCCGCGATTGACGATGCCGACGACGAGGCCGCCGATCAGGTTGATGAGGACGATCACGATCGCCGCGATCGCATCGCCTTTGACGAACCGCATCGCGCCGTCCATCGAGCCGTACAACGCGGACTCGCGCTCGAGCGCGCTGCGGCGTTGGCGGGCGGTCTCGGGATCGATCGCGCCAGTGCGAAGCTCGGCATCGATCGCCATCTGCTTGCCCGGCATCGCATCGAGTGCGAATCGCGCGGACACTTCGGCAACGCGTTCGGCACCGCGCGCGACGACGATCAACTGCACGATCGTGATCACCGCGAACACGACGAGCCCGACGACGAGGTTCTCGCTGACGACGCTACTGCCGAACGCGCGGACGACACTTCCCGCGTCCGCATCGGCCAATACCAAGCGGGTGGTGGAGACTTCTAAGCCGACCCGAAATAGGGTGGTGACGACGAGGAGGGTGGGAAACGACGAAAAGCTCAGCGGCGACGGCGAAAACACCGCGGCCATGAGCAGCGCGACCGAGAAGGCGATGTTGAGCGCGAGCATGCCGTCGAGGAGTGGCCTCGGCACCGGCACGATCAACATGACAATCACGGCGATCACCAGGGCGGCGATCGCGAGCTCCGGCAGTTTTTTCAAACTTCCTCGATTTCCGACGGGTCGAGCTCGATCGCATCGTCCGCCACACTGTCCTTCGGCCCACCCAAGTGACGCACGAGCGAGAGATGGATCTGGCTGCGGATCATGCGCAGCACGCTATCGAGCTCTTCCGCGGGGAGCTTCAGGCGCGCGCGTAGCGTGTCGAGCGTGGCCTTCACGAGCTGCTCTTTCGCTTTTTCGATCCACCGGAATGCGGTCACGCGATGGACGCGATAGATCGCGCCGATCTCGTCGATGTTGAGCCCGTCGACGTGGTGATAGCGGAGCAGCGTTTGCTCGCGCGGGCCGAGCTGCGTGAGCGCTTCCGTGAACGCGGACTTGAACTCGTTCGCGTACGTGCGCTTCATGTACTCGACTTCGGGATCGTCGTGGCTGATCGCGTGCTGGGCGATCAACTGATCGTCGTCGACGAGGATCTCGCGCTTACCCTTGCGCAGGTCGTTCAGGCACGTGCGAACCGCGACCGAGCGGACCCACCGGCGAAGGTCACCACGTCCGCCATATTCGGCGATCTTGCCGGCAGATGTAGGTGCGCCGGCCGTGCCACCACCGACGAACAGGCGCTGGCGGACGAGCTGCTTCACATCGGCGACGCGCGGCGCGGCGATTCGCATGCGCGCGAGTGCGATTTCGACCTCGCGCATGTAGTCGCGGTCGAACGCGTTGATCGCGGCGGTGATGCCCTTCGCGCAGGCGCACGCGAGGTAGAGGTCGGCGGGCCGAAGTCCGTCGAGCGCGGCCTCGGCGAGATCCGGTGTGAGGTGACGTCCGACGAATGCGACGAGGTCCTTCGCATCGAGCGGAAAGTCCGGCCACGCCGCACGGCCTTCGGCGACGAGTGCCCACAACCGGCGATCGAGATCCGCGATCGCCTCGAGCTGGGGCCGCACATCGGCAGGGGCTGCCTCCACGAACGGCCTCACGAGCGACTCCGGCACTAAGGCGATTAGGCCATTTTTTACGGTTCATGGTCAAACCCTCGACGACGGGCTATCATCGAGGCGACGGATGGAGCCCAACCGCAAGGTCCGCAAACAGGGGCTCGAGCACTTCATCAAGTTCGTGCGCGAGCTACCGTGTCCGTCTCCGCAGGCGATGTTCGTCGCCCTGCACGAGCTCGGATACCGCGGCCAGGACCACGCGCGGCGGGCCCTGTGCCTGATGGCCTACCGCCACGTGAAGCGGATCAAGCGGATCTACGTCGACGGCGTGGACCGGGCGGAGCTGCCGCGGAAGTCGAACTTCTTGTGCGTCGGTCCGACCGGTTCGGGCAAGACGTTCCTGGTCGAGACCTTGTTCGGCAAGGTCCTGAAGCTGCCCACGGCGCTCGTCGACATCACCACGTATTCGGAGACGGGGTACGTCGGGCAAGATCCCTCGACGATCCTGACCCGCCTGCTCCATACGGCGGACGAGAATCCGATGCTGGCGTCGATCGGCATCGTCTGTCTGGACGAATTCGACAAGATCGCGAGCGGGCAGAACAACGCGATCTTCGCCGGCGCCGGGACTACGAAAGACGTCACCGGCATGGGCGTCCAGCGCGAGCTCCTGAAGATGCTCGAGGCGAGCGAAGTGGTCGTCCCGCTCGATCTGACGCACAGCTCGTACGCGGACCACGTCGTGATGTCGACGGCGGACATCGCGTTCATCGCGGCGGGCGCGTTCAGTGGGTTCCAGCAGATCGCGCACCGGCGGGCGATGCGGGACTCGATCGGCTTCGGGCGCGATCAGGCGGAATCGGCGAGCGACCCGGATGCGATCGCGGTCGACTTCACGGCGGATCAGGTCGAGAACATCGCGAACTTCCAGTCGTACGGCTTCTTGCCGGAGCTCGTCGCGCGGTTCACGCGGGTCGTCCCGTTCAAGGCGCTCGACGCGCAGACGCTCAAAGATATCTTGGGCAGCGACGTGATCGCGCGGATGACGAAAGAGTTCAAGCTCGAGGGCTTCACGCTCGCGATCAACGAAGAAGTGCTCGATCACATCGTCGCGGATGCGTTGAAGCGCGAGACCGGTGCGCGCGGCCTCGCGTCGACGCTGACTCGGAACTTGGAAGATGTCGCGTTCGCTGCGTTCGGCGTGGAGAGCGGCGGCATCGTCGATGTCGTGATGCGCGATGGCGAGATCGCCGTCGACGTTCGCTAACGCAACTCGCGCTGGAATTCGCTGAAGCGCAAGGTCGTGTCCGGGAGCGTGATGAACTCGGCGACGCCCTTGCCGATCCGGCGGCCGAGCGAATCGCGAAAGATCGAATCGAGCACGGCCTGCATGTTCACGCTGATCCCGAGATAGAGATCCTGGCGCGGGATCGCGTTCGGATCGTCGGGCTGCGGTGCGTAGTTGCGACTCTCGAAGCCGACGACGGCGTCGACGTACTTGCCCCAGCCGAGCCAGGGTGACTCGGGGAGGGCTTCACGTAGGTGAAGCGCGAGCATGTACGACTGGCCGCTGTAGTCCTGCGCGCCGTCGACGTTGCCGTGCTTCAAGAGCCGCAGGTACTCGTGCGTGGGCCAGTACTCGACGCGAAAGTCGAGCAGGCGATCGAGCTTCGGGATGTTCTCGAGCAGGACCGTGAAGACCGCGCCGGAGCAGTTCGCGATGATGTCGCCGAACTCGAATTGGTAGTGCAGCGAGTCCTTGTACTCGGAGAACGTGCCGAACGCTTGGGTGATGCCGAGTGCGATCAGGCTCGAGGGCAGCGTGCGATAGCCGGCATGCGTGAGTGCTTCGGTGGTCGCGTACGTGAGCATGTGACCGGCCCAGAAGTGGCCGAGCTTGTCGGCGCCGCCGGCGTAGGTACCGACGCCGAAACCTTCGAGCGTGTAGATCGGATCGGTCGTGCGCGTGGCGTGGCGAAACCACGCGAAGTACGCCCACACCGAGACGGTGCCCCACGTGCCGGCGATGATCGCGGCGCCCGTGGTCTTGCTGTAGAGCGGTGGTTCGTCGTCGGCGTGCGCGACACGCACGAGCGCGATCAGGATCAACAGGCGCTTCACGGTCGCCACGCCAGAGTGACATCACCGCCGAGCGAATGGCGCGTGGCATCCGTAAATCCGAAGTTGTCGATCACCTCGACGAGGAGCGATGCCTCGACGTGAAAGTGCCGGTCGATCGGATAGCGGGCGATTGCCCCAGCGCGATAGCGGCGTTCGGGTGGGCCTTCGGTCAAGCGATCGATCGGTTGGTGGTAGGCGTAGCTGTAGGTGTCGCTCGCGAGGCGCGCGTATTCGATCCACGGTGTGATCGGGCCGATGCGGCGCGAGATGTAGATCGCGTCGGCGTCGGGACCGAGCGGGCTCCCGACGGCGCGGCCGTCATTCGTGAAGCCGGTGACGCGCGGCGTGTGCTCTTGTGAGCGAAAGCCGGTCTTCTGGAGCTCAAGCAGCAGGGCGCCGGACTCGAAGCCGAGCACGTGATCAGCGTCGTAGCGAAGTGCGTCGGCGAATTGGCGGCGCCAGTCCTCGAACATCAGCTCGTAGTCAGATCCGCACGAAGCCGGGGATCGCGTACGAGATATCGAAGCCGACACGGCGATTGGAGCTGTCGTCTTGGTCGGCGGAGGCGTTGCTGCGCGTGAAGTGCTCCTCGACGAACTGCCACGGATCGAGGTGCGGTGCGCCATCGCCTTCGAGCTCGAGCAGTTGCATACCACCGAGCGTGATCGGACCGAGCACGAGCTCGCCGCGCGCGATCGTGACGAGCGTGTTGTTGTAGGTCTGCGGGCTGCGCAGGCGACCGACGAGATAGAACAGCCCCCCGCGCTCGGATGCGTAGGCCGCGCGTGCGAAGTCGAGCGGTGGCGCGTTGTCGGACCAACCCACGTTCGTGCGCGGGCTCGGGCCGAGGGCGAACGCGTCGCGGCCGAGCTCGACGGAAAACCCGCGGTACTGGGCTTCGACATGTGCACGATCGAGATCGAACCCATCGGTGCCGAGGCGCAGGCGCGTCCCGGCTCGCCACCAATCATCGCCGGCGCTCGAATCGAGCTCCGCGAATGCGCGTGCGCCGTCACCGCACGGGCGGCCTTCGGCGTGCTCGCACGAGATTTCGATCGAGCCGGCGATATCGCGCGGGCGCACGGGCGTGGAGTAGGGGCGATCGGCTTCATCGTAGGCGGCGGCCGTGAGCCGGGCTTCGTCGACGGGCTGGATCCATGGATCCGCCGCCGCCGTGCTCGCGATGAGGAGGAGCGCAGCCTTCATTCTTCCGTCATCGCGTAACGGTAGTCCTGCCAGCCGCGTTGTTCGTCGTGGCCTTCGGTCGCAGGAATCGCGAGGTGCAGCTGGCGTGCGGTGTCGTGCGAGAGAAAGTTGTGCGTGACATCGAGCTGTTCGAGATGGGCGAGCACGCCCGCACTCGCGATCAAGCGACGCGCGCCCTCATCGGTGAGCGTGCTCCCCGTGAAGCTGAGAGCTTCGAGCTGCGCGCATAGCGGCGAGCGCAGCACGATCTCGACGAGCTCGTCGGTGTGCTCGCCATTCGAGAGCGACAGCGTGCGCAGCTTCGGCCACGGGCGTGCGACGAGCTTCTCGATCAGATCGAGCGGTGTGTGGACATTGCGGCGCGACGAACCGAACCAGATCTCGAGATGCTCGAGCGCGCCGCCGTCGAGCTCGATGACGTTCGCGAACGATTCGCGCTCGAGGTTCGTCGTCTGGAGCGTCAACCGGCGCAGCGACGGAAACGGCGTTTGCTCGAACGCGAATCGACCCGCGCTGACGTCGAGGATTTGGAGGTGCGGGAACAGCGCTTCGGTCGCCGCGCCGATCGCACCTGCATCGGTCCACGACAGCTCGCCCGTGTGGATGTTCGTGGTGAAGCCGAGCCTGCGCAGCGACGCTCGGGCCTCCAACCCGATCCGCTCGCGGCCGGTGAGCGCGACCTCGATCTCGCGCACGAAGCGAGACATCGGATGTGCGAACAGTGCGCGCGCGGCGGCGGGCCCGCTCTCGAACACGACGCTATCGATATAGCCGTTGCGCCACTGCGCGTAGATCACGTCGTGCAACGTGTCGAGCGGATAGGCCAGGCGCGCGCGCAGGTGAGCGGCGAGCATGCGATTGCCGTGCGAGAGGTCGAGCGCGATCAGCTCGCCCCGCGGGTGACCTTGCTCCTGGAGCCAGTCGCCGTAGATCCGGAAGTTGTCGTCCGTCGGTTGGCGGCCGATCGCGGCTTCGAGTGCGGGATTGCTCGGCTCGACGGGCGGTGGTGACGACAGGCGCAAACGATCGCGCACGTTCGTGATCCGGTGTTGCAGGCGGGTCGCGCGATCTTCGAGTTGTTCGAACGTCCAATAGCGGCTCGACGGATCGGGCGGCCACTCGGGAACCGGAACCGGCGGCAAGCCGCGCAGGTAGTGCTCGCGCTCTGCCAACCACTTCGCGCGCCGGTCATCCGCCGCGATCGGCGTGAAGTCCGTGACGATGCGGGGCTCGACCGCGGCGCGGAATTCGAACAAGCCCGGTGTCGCGATCTCCAAGGCATCGAGCTCGCGCGCGACCGCTTCGTCGCCGGGCTTGGCCGCGCGTTGGAACTGCGCGACCCACCACAGCGTCCATTGCTTCTGCCACAGCGCGCCGGCTTCGGCGGCGAACCACGCGATCACGTCATCGACGCCATCGTCGACCGACTTCAGGTTGCTGGCGGCAACACGCACGCGGCTCGGCCGGCCGTGAAGCTCGACCTCGACGACGTAGTGCTCGGTCTCGACGCCAAGGATCTTTCCCGCGTGACCTTCGTACGGCCCCGAGACGATGTCGCACAGCGCGCCGATCTCCATCATTCGCCCATGGCCGCGTAGCGATAGGTGACGCCCTCGTAGACATCGTCCTCACGCTGGTTCTTCGAGCGGGTTTGCGGCAGCGCGTCCTGCAATGCGGCGAGTGCGGGCTTCGTCAGGTAATTGTCGTCGACATCGAGGACGTGCAGATGCGCGAGCTTGTCGCGCGCGGCGATCAACGGTTGTGGATCGGCGAGCGTACTCATCTCGATCGTCAGCGTGTCGAGTTGGGGCAGGAGTGGGGACGCCAGGATCACGGCGACGAGCTCGTCGGTGCGCTCGCCGTTCGATAGCGAGAGCGAGCGCAGCTTCGGAAACGGCCGCGCGAGCAACGCCGCGATCTCCTCGAGCGGCAACTCGACATTGTATCTCGACGAGCCGAACCACAGCTCGAGCGTCTCGAGCACCGGCCATTCGGCGGCGACGAGTGCGGCGATGTTTTCGCGCGTGACGTTCGTGGTGCGCAGTGACAACGAGCGCAGCTTCGGAAACCGCGGCGCGGTCATGTCATACGCGCCCAGCTCGATGAAGATCGTCTCGAGATCGGGATACGCAGCCGACAGCGAGTCGACGTCCGGTCCCGTCGACCACGATAGCTCGACCTCGTCGTGATTGGCGATCAGGCGCAACTCGCGCAACGTCGGGCGCGGGCCGAACGCCGCGAGCGCCTGCGCGACGATCTGCTCGTCTTCGCTAAAGCCCGCGCTGATCGTCAACTTGCGAACGAAGCGGGTCCCGGTCGCGGCGCCAGCCACACGCGCGATACGCACGAGATCGATGCCGTCTTTCCCGTCCGCGAACGTCGACGGGATCACGATCGAATCGATGAATCCGTTGTACCAGGTCAGCTCGAAGCGATTCGAATACGGCAGCGGGGCGTAGAACTGCTCGTCGCGAATCTTGTCGGTCTTGGCGCCGGCGAGGTCGGACGCGATCAGCTGTCCGCGTGGATTGCCGTGGAGCTGCATCCAATCGGCGTAGATCGAAAAGCTCGCATCGCTCGGATCGCGATCGATGGCGGCCTCGAGCTCGAGGTTGCGGGCTTCGGTCGGATCGAGTGCGGCAGTGCGCATCCGCTCGTTCTCTTCGGCGCGCCACGCCCGCTCGCGCAACCGCGTGCCCGGTTCGTCGTCGGTCACGTCCTCGCCGGGTGTGATGTCGTCGCCGAGGAGCTCGTGGTCCGTCTTCAAATCGATCGATGCGCGCCATGCCGCGAGCAAGTCGTCATCGCTCGGATGCGGAAGAGCCGCGCGGAGCTCCTGCTCGATCTCGATGCGCAAACGATCCCGGATCGTCTTGATGCGAGCCCTGCGCTGTTCGTCTTCACGCGCGATCGCCACGTAGTCGGTGCGGCCGTCGATCGCTTGGCGGTGCCACCATCGGATCACTTCAGCCGATAGGCGACGCGACTGAGCTTTTACCCGGTGGTCGGCGATCTCCTCGATCGATGGCACGACGAGCTCGACGCGATCGAGCGGCACATCCTCGAAGGCGATCCGGTCCAAGAACACGGACACGAGCGTTTCACCATCGTCCTCTTCGAATGGTTCACCGCGGATCTCGCCCAGATCTCCCTCGGGTAACACCCGGCAGCGGTCGCCGGACTGCATCACTCGCCGACGCTCGCGTAACGGTTGCCTTCATCCCACTGTTCGACTTCGCGCTGGTCGCTCGAGTGAACGCGCAGCTTGTTCTTCAGTTGGATGACGCGCCCTTCCGAGAGGTAATTGTCGTCGACGTCGATCGACGTGATGTGCGCGAGGTCCTTCGCGTGCTCGAGCAAGAGTCGCCCGCCCTCGTCGGTCATCGTGCTCCCGGTGATCGCGAGCGAGTCGAGTTGCTTCAAGAGCGGCGATCGCACGAGCACTGCGACGAGCTCGTCGGTCTTCTCGCCGTTCGACAGCGACAACGACTTCAGCTTCGGCAGCTTCCGCTCGAGCAACGCGGTCAGCTGGGCCAGCGGTAGCTCGACACCGTACGACGCCGATCCGAACCACAGCTCGAGATGCTCCAACGCGGGCCAATCAGCTTCCACGATCGCCGTGAGATCGGGGGCGCGGCACGTGCGAAGCGTCAGCCGCGTCATCCGCGGATAGTCGATCGCGGTGACGTCGTACGTGCCAGCGTGGAGCTCGAGCACCTCGAGATTCGGAAACAACGCTGCGAGTGGCGCACCGATATCGGGTCCGGTCGTCCACGACAGCATCTCCTCCTCGAGGTCGGTCAGGAGTGTGAGCTTGCGCAAGGTCGGGCGCTTGCCGATCGAGCTCAGGACCTGAAGCGCCGTGGCGTTCTCGTGAATCGACGGCAACCACAGCTCGAGCTCGCGCAGGAATCGTCCCGCGGGGCTACGTCCGGCCATCTCGGCGAGCTGCAGTACGTCGAGCTCGTCATCCTCCTCGGCGCGCGTCGTCGCGATCGTGATCCGATCGAGGTACCCCGCGCGCCACTTCGGTGCGAATCGATCGAGGTCGGCGATCGGCTTGGCAAACACCGTGCGGTCGAGCGCGACGGCCGTCTTGCGGGCGATGTCGCTCGCGATCAGCTCGCCGCGAGGATTGCCGGCTTGCTGTAACCAGTCGGCATAGACCAGATAGTTCGCGTCGCTCGGATCGCGATCGATCTCTGCTTCGAGCGCGGCATTGGTGGGCTCGCTATAAGGCTCCATCAGGTCAACCCGAGCTCTCGTGCGCGCAACGCTGCTTGGGTTCGGTCGTCGACCTCGAGCTTCGTCAGAATATTCGTCACGTGATTTTTTACCGTGCCTTCCGCCAAGAACAACGCCGATGCGATTTCCTTATTCGACGCGCCGCGAGTGATCAGCCGCAACACGTCGAGCTCGCGCTCGGACAACTTTGCCAGCGCGGTGTCCGCGGGTCGACTTGCGAGCCGAGACAGCTCGGCAAGCACCTTCGACGCGACGGACGGCTGGAGCACCGATTCACCGCGAGATGCGGCGAGGATCGCTTCGACGAGCTTATCGATCGGTGCGTCTTTGAGGAGGTATCCCAGTGCGCCCGCGCGCAAACATTCGAACACGAGCTCGTCGTCCTCGAAGGTAGTCAACGCGACGATCTGACAGCCAGGCAGTTGGACGCGAAGCTTTCGCGTTGCCGCGACGCCATCGAGCACCGGCATCTTCAGATCCATCAGGACGACATCGGGACGCAGTGCCGCTGCTCGTTCGAGCGCGACTTGGCCATTTTCGGCATCACCGACAATCTCGATCTCGTTACGCGTCGACAGCAAGGTCCTGAGACCCGCTCGAAACAGGGTCTGGTCGTCGACGAGTAGAACGCGCACGGTCATGTCGGGATGCGAAGCTCGAGAGTGAATCCGCGACCGGGCGACGTCGCGATGTCGACGGTACCGCCGACGAGGTGTGCTCGCTCGCGCAATCCAACGAGCCCGAACCCGCCATCCGTGGAAGTCGTACCGACACCATCGTCGCTGACGGCGATCGAGACCTCGTCCGCGCGATACCGCAGCGTGCAGGTCACATGTGTCGCGTTCGCGTGGCGTGCGGCGTTCGTGATCGCCTCTTGCGCCGCGCGAAACAGCGTGAACTCGATCGCCGGAGTAAGTGGCCGTGGCGTGCCTTCTACGATCAGATCGTCATCCAGTTCCTTCAGCGCGACAACGGGGCGTTGTTCGTTTGCGCGGAGCATCGAGACCGAACGCCGTAGCTCGGCCAATCCCTGGCGAGCAAGCTCCTGCGCGCGATCGAGATGGTCAGCCGACTGCGTTGCGCGTGCGGCCTCGATCTGGACGTTGACGACCGTCAAGTAGTGGCCGACGCTGTCGTGGATCTCGCGCGCGATCCGATTGCGTTCACGCGTCGCGGCGAGCTCTTCGGCTTCCATCGTGTAGCGACGCAACTGCTGTCTCGCGTCGCGCTCGCGCACGATCAGTCGCCCGATCACGATGGCGAAGACCGCGCCAGGGACAAAGCCGGTGCTGACCTCGTAGATCCGAATCGGGGGCAGTCCCCACGACATCGCGTAGATCACGTTACATGCGAGGACTACGCTCGTCGCGATGACCCCCCACGTGATGCCGAAGTAGATCACGGCAAGCCCGATACAGGCGATCACCATGAGCATCATGCCCATGTCGGTGACGTAGAGCGCGCCGAGTGTGAGCGCCGATAGAGTCGCGAGCCAACCGGCGATCACGCGTGATCCACGTGGTTCGACCCATAGCCAACCGATCGTGGCCAAGAGCGTGAACGGAATGCCGATCGCCAGCATGACGACTCGGGTCTCCGCGACGCGGATCACACTCCATCCGAGCGACGAGCAGATCAGCACGAACATGCCGATCGCGGTGCTCGGCCGTGCGAAGCGTTCGATCGAATCGGTCACGAGACCACCACCCGGTCGAAGGTTCGCACATGCGACGGCTCGGGTTGCAGCAGTAACGCCCAGACGATGAATACGATCCGCTTCATGGCCACACGATGCCGTTTGGCTGTCCAGTGTGAAATCCGCCGGAAGTCACGTTCGAGGTCATGGGTGGACCATGACTACTGGTGCGGGGCGCTGTACCCTGCCGGCGATGTCCGTGGTGTTCGTCGCCGGAACGCGGCCGAACTTCGTCAAGCTCGCCCCGCTCGTGCGCGCGTATCCGGGCACCATCGTGCACACCGGTCAGCACTACGACCGTGCGATGGCCGGACTGTTCTTCGAAGAGCTCGGCATCCCCGCGCCGGACGTGAATCTCGGGATCGCGGGCGCGCAGACGGCCAAGATCATGGAGGCGTTTCGCGCATATCTCGTCGCGCACGAGCGGCCGCGTGGCGTGGTGGTCGTCGGTGACGTCAGCTCGACCATGGCCTGTGCGTTGGCGGCGGCGGATCTGGCGATTCCGGTCGCACATGTCGAAGCCGGTTTACGGTCGTTCGACCGCACGATGCCCGAAGAGATCCATCGCATCGTGACGGACGCGATTTCGGAGCTGCGATTTGCGACCGAGCCCGCCGCGATCACGAACCTCGCAACGGAAGGCTTGACCGGCGAGCTCGTCGGCAACGTGATGATCGATACGCTCGTTGCCCAACTGCCGTCTGCGCGCTCTCTCGGCGTGCCCGCACGGTTCGAGGTCAGCGATTACATCGTCGCGACCCTGCATCGCCCATCGAACGTCGACGATCCAGGGCAGTTGGCAACGCTCGTCGATATGCTGCTCGCGCTCGCCGCGACTCGCCAGATCGTGTTCCCGGTCCATCCGCGAACGCGCGCGCGATTGATGGACCTGCCACAACACCCGAATCTCGTACTCACGAATCCGCTCGGCTATCGCGAGTTCCTTGCCCTCGTCGACGGCGCGCGCTGCGTGATCACCGATTCCGGCGGAATCCAAGAAGAGACGACCTATCTCGGCATTCCCTGCTTCACGCTTCGCGCGACGACAGAGCGGCCGATCACGCTCGACCACACGAACGTGATGGTACGCGATCTCGCGGAGGTGCCAGGGCTCGTCGCAAACGCCACACGCAAGCCGATCGCCACGATCGCCGGCTGGGATGGCCATGCGGCCAATCGAATCGCGGACGTGTTGCGCTCTCGCTGGAGCATCTGATGTGCGGCATCGCCGGGCTGGTCGCGCCCGATGGCTTGCCCGATTGCACGGATGATCTCGCTCGATTCGATCGTGCGCTCGCGCATCGCGGGCCGAACGACCGCGGTGAGTTTCGCGACCCGCGGGTCGCCTTCGTGCATCGCCGGCTGAGCATCCTCGATCTGTCGTCGGCCGCGCGCCAACCGATGACTCGCGAAGGGATCACGATCGTTTACAACGGCGAGGTCTATAACTTTCGCGAACTGCGACGCGAGCTCGGCGTCGCGTGCACGACCGAATCCGACACCGAGGTAATTCTCGCGGCATACCGAAAGTGGGGCAGCGCCTGCGTAGGTAAGTTTCGCGGCATGTTCGCGTTCGCGATCCACGATGCGGCTAAGCGCAAGGTCGTGCTCGCTCGCGATCATCTGGGGATCAAGCCGCTATATCTCGCCCGACGCGACGGGACCTGGATGTTCGCGTCGGAGCTCAAGGCGATCTGTGCGTGGTCCCGATTTCGATCCGAGGTCGATCCTGCCGCGATCGCGTCCTACCTGCAGTTCCTGTGGATTCCCGGCACGGCGACCGGACTGCGAGACGTGCGCAAGCTCGAGCCTGGTACGGTCGTCGAGCTCGATCTCGCTCGCGATACAGAGACCGAGACACGGTATTGGCGTCCCGAAGCTCGCGAACGTGATGTTTCGCGAGATGAGCTTGCCGCCGAGCTCGAACGCGCCGTCAAAGAACAGCTCGTCTCGGACGTTCCGATCGGTGCATTTCTTTCTGGCGGCCTCGATAGCAGTCTGGTTGTTGCTCTGACCGGGCGGTCCGTTCATTCGTACACCGTGGGCTACCGTGCGACCGACCTCGCGTACGACATCGTGCCCGACGACATGCCATGGGCGCAGCGTGCGGCGAAGTATCTCGACGTACCGCTGACACCGATCGAGTTGTCGCCGAATGTGGTCTCCGTACTACCGAAAGTCGTCGACGCGCTCGACGAGCCGATCGGCGATCCGGCGGCGCTGTCGTCGTATCTGATTTGCGAAGCCGCGAGCGAGCGCGTGATGTTGAGTGGCGTCGGCGCCGACGAGCTGTTCGGTGGATATCCACGTCAGCGCGCGATGCTCTACGGCTCCTACTACCGCGCGCTACCAGTACCACTCCGCTCGCTCGTCCACAGAGTCGTCGAGACCTTGCCCGCTGCGGGAACGAGCTCCATCGCAAAGCTCGGTCGCGCTGGCCAGAAATTTGTCGTAGCCGCAGATCGACCGCCGCTGCACCACTACATCGCAATGGAGAGCTATCTCCATACCGAGCTCGAGCCACCGACACTCGAAGGTGATCCGCTCCATCAAGCGATTGCGTGGGACTTGATGTCGTATCTCCCAAACCTCAACCTCGCGTACACCGATCGTACGGCGATGGCGCATGGCGTGGAGGTTCGCGTTCCATTTCTCGATCAGCGCGTCGTCGAGCTCGCCCTGGCATTGCGATCGAACGAGCTCGTCCATTGGTATCGTGGCCGGCTCGAGGGCAAGTGGCTCCTGAAGAAGGTGGCCGAACGATGGTTGCCTCGTAATTTGGTGTGGCGAAAGAAAGCGGGCTTCGGAGCGCCCGTGCGGGCGTGGCTGCGGCGTGACTTGACCGTGATGCGCCGCGATCTGTTGCCGGGCGTTGTCGATCGCGGCTGGATCGACCGCTCGATGCTCGAGCGTCTGCAAACGGACTTCGATACCGGTCGCCGTGATAACGCGTTACCGCTGTGGATGCTGCTCTCGCTCGAGCTCTGGGCGCGCCGCTTCCTCGATAACCGAGCATAGTCGGCGAGCAACGTCCTCGAGACGATAGCGTTCGCGAGCCTCCCGCGCGTTGTGACGACCGATTGCGATCCGGCGATCCGGGTCGTCGCGCAGCGCCGCGATGGCATCAGCGAGGGCGCCGCGGTCACCCGGCTCGACGAGAATTCCATTGCTGCTGGCGATCACGTCGGGAGCTGCACCGACATTCGTCGTGATCACCGCTAGCCCGTGGAACATGGCCTCTAGCATCGCGAGCGAAAATCCTTCGCCATAGGACGGCAGGACGAAGACGTCGCAGCGATCGAACAGCGCACGCTTGGCCTCGCCGGTCACGACGCCGTGATAGGTGACGCCGGGCGACGCTAAGAGCGAGCGCAAATCGTCATCGAGAATTTCTCCCGCGACGTGAAGCTCCGCGCCACGTGCTGCATCCACGAGATCGTGGAATCCCTTCGACTTCGCGACGTGTCCGACGAAGAGCAGGGCAGGATGCTCGCGCGAGTATCGCGCTTTCGCTGGGTGCTCGCATTCGTCGAGTCCGTTTGGAATCACATCCGTACGCCTGGGAACCTGCGCGCGTAGACGTTCGCTCTGCACGATCGAGCGCGTCGCGAACCGCCAGGCTGGTGATGCGAGCTCGTCGTAACGACCGCCACGAAAGTGCAGCACGATACGCTTGCCGGCCGCGCGCGCGGTCGCAATCAACACCGCATCACGCAAGCCACCCACGACATTGCCTGCAACGACGAGATAGACGACTTCGACGCCGCGCAGCGCGCGCAGGAACCGTCGATACGCGCGTCCGAATGCGATGATCCCATCGAGATCGAAGCGGCCCTTCGTGGCATTCGACGTCCGCACGGTCGCGGACTCGACCACCACATCGAGGAGCGGCCGGCACGCCTCGACCAGGGCGCGTGACGCGATCTCCGGTCCCGCGAATGGCGGCGGCAACGGAACCCACATGAGGACGCGCGGCATGCGAAAAAGGTCTCTCGTGACCGACGCCATCCTACACGTCATCGCCTCGCTCGAAAGCGGGGGTGCCGAGCGTCAGTTGGCCTTACTCGCGACCGAACAGGCTCGGCGCGGAATGCAGGTTCACCTCGCGGTTCGAAGGCGCGGTCCACTCGAAGCCATGTTGCAAGGCGTTCACATCCACGAGCTCGCAGATCTCGCCGGTGCGGATCTTAGATTGGTCTGGCAGCTGGTTCGGTTCGTACGAACGTTCGCTCCCACGATCGTCCAGACCTGGTTACCGCAGATGGACGTGCTCGGTGGCAGCGCTGCACTCGCAACTCGGGTTCCGTGGGTAATGACGGAGCGCTCGACAGACTATCCACGAGACGCGGCATTGTTTGCACGCAACACGATCGGTCGACTTGCCTCGGCCATTGTCGCGAACTCCGTCGAAGGCGCCGCCGGATGGCGCGATGCACACGTGATTCCGAATGCCGTTGTCGTTGATCATCCGGTCCCCACGGAGCCTCCGACAGTCGTGTTTGCCGGCCGGCTCGACGACAACAAGCAGCCTCACGTCTTCGTCGACGCGATCGCTCGTACGCGGCTGCCCGCGATCGTGTTCGGTGATGGGCCGCTGCGTGGCGCACTGGAATCTCGAGCACGTGACCTGCCGATCAAGTTCGCGGGGTATCGCGCTGATTGGCATCGTTGGCTCGCATCGGCAATTGCCTTCGTGACGCCCAGCCGCCGCGAGGGAGAGCCAAACGCGGTGCTCGAAGCGCTCGCGTTCGGTCGACCCGTGATCGCGAGCGATATCGCGGCGCATCGTCACCTCGTCGAGCCCGCATTCGCCGTGGGCGATGTGGATGGTCTCGTGCGCGCACTCGCCTCACCGCGGTTCACCTCGAGGGTGGATCTCGCAAATCGATCGCTTGCAGTTACGGCCGATCGCTACGACGCGGTCTATACGTCCGTATCCGCGCGATCGCGAGCGCGCCGAACGTGATCGCGGTAACCGTGTTCGCTGCACACAACGCCCATGCGGCGCCGAGCGCTCCCAGCCGCGGGACCAGCCACCACGCCGCCACTGTGACGACGATCAGGTTGATCACTTGCAGGCCGACCTGACGCTGATAGTCCCCGCTTGCGGTCACGATCACGCCAAAGCTTGCAGCGACGTTCGCGGCGAGCCCGGTGAGCATGATCACGACGAGCACATCGCTGTGAAGCGCGTATTCACTCGTGTAGATCAGGTCGAGCGCGAATCTGCCGGCGATCAGCGCGACGAGTAATCCTGCAAGACCGAGCGCGACCGCAACGCCGACCAATAGCCGGGTCAGTTGATCCAGTGTTTCACGATCACGATCGAGAAATGCGCGCGACAACCGCGGCAACGCGGCCTGACCGAGCGCCGTCATCAGCGTCGAGCCGACGAGCATCAGGTTCGCGATCGCACTGAACAGGCCGAGCTCGCGTTCGCCTCCATGATGTTCGACGAAGTACCGCGGGGCATTTGTCGCATACGCCCCGATCATCGTCACGAGACCGAGCGGGAACGCCGTTCGAGCGAGCGCGAACGCGCCCTGCAGCGTGGGTCGTAGCGATCCGACGAGTCGCTTCGCGACGACCAGGTCGTACGCGAGAAACGTGACGAGCCACGCGATCGCGAGCGCGATCACGGCGGTCACGAGGTCGTGCGTGAGGCCGAGCGCGAGCGCGACACCACCGATCGCGAGGACGCCCTTCATGACCATCGATCTGGCGATTCGAGCCATTTGCTCGCGCTGTTGAAGCTCACCCCACACGACTTCGCTCAACGCTTCGACGCTCTTGGCGGCGGCATACAACGCGATCACGAGAGCGGCGTCGCGATAGCCGATCGCGGTCACGACCAGGATCGCGATCAACGCGAGCGTCGTCGTCGTGATGCGAAGGCCGAAGTACAGCCCGAACGGTCGCGTCTGGCCGACATCACTTGCCTGGACGACCCGGAGCGCGAGGCCCGCGGCGACCATCAGCGGCGAGCACACGGCGACTGCGAGCATGAATCGCCCGACTAGCTCGGCGGATCCGAGCTTCGCGATCATCACGACGAGCAGCCATTGGCACGCCGCGTAAACAAGATTCCCGGCGAGTGTCCAGGAGAAGTTGCTGCGCAGCGAGCCAGGCACCTCCACGATCTATACACTCGAACCGTGGAGACGGCCGTGCAGCGCGCCTACTACGCGGGCTTTGTCGCCTGCGCGGTCGTGTGCTTCAGCCCGTTCAAGCTGTTCGCACACGCGTTGCCACTCGTATTCGTCGCGTACATCGTGACGGCTGCCGGAACCGTGCGGATGCGCAACCGGTTGGTGCTTGTCGGTGTGGTCGTGACCGCGATGGGGCTCGTCTACGACGTCATCGCAGAGGATTTCCTGGTCACGAACTTCATGCTCGCGCTGGTGACGTACTCGGCGGTGTTGCCGATCTTCGTCATCGATAGCAGGTCTGTGGCGTCGCCGGCATTGTTCGAGCGACTCGCGCGGTTCGCGATTGGCCTCGTCGGATTCGAAGGTGTGGTCGGAATCGTCCAGGCGATCCATGGCGCGTTCGTGACCGACTCGTTTGGCGGTGCAAACGGCGACTACGTGACCGGAACGATCCATCCGTTTCTCTCGGCCGAGCTGGCGTTCTCGAATCCGATGTTTGCCGTGAACATGACGATCATGATGATCGCCGCGCTTGCCGTGCCGGAGCTAGCTCGCACGCGTACGCGTTCGTTTGCTCTCGGCGGCGTCGCGCTCGTGCTCGCGTCGGTCGTCCACGCGTTAGTATTTCTCGTCGCCGCGATCGCGTTCGCGTTCCTGACCACGCGTCGCCGCCGAGCTGGGCGCCGCAAGATCGGTCGCTTGGGGATCGTTGCAGTTCTAGTCGCAGGACTCGGATACGGCGCTCTCCACGACAACCTCGCAGGGATTTCGCAAGTCGGCGCGCAGATGGTCGATCTCGAAGCGGTCGACATCCCTCGAGCGATCCTGCTCGCCCGGGTGTTCACGGAGCTTCCCGACGAGGCTCCTGCGCAGCCATACATCGGGCTCGGGCTCGGCCAGTTCTCGAGCCGGGCGAGTCTCATCGCGAGTGGTCTCTACTTGGGTGGGCCGGACTCGCCGCGGCCGATTCCACTGCTTTCACCTCAGGCGACGCGACTCGCGAGCTCGTACTGTTTCTCCCTGCTCGTCGCGTATAAAGAATCGGAGCTGACAATCGGCTCGTCGGAACAGCCGTTCTTCTCGTGGCTCAGCATCTACACGGAGCTGGGTGCGCTCGGGCTGATCCTCGTCTTCGGTTCGCTGGTCGTCGTGATCCGTCGTGTTCAACGTCGGGTGGCCGAGCGACCCGAGCTCTACGGTCGTGGCCTCGCCTTCGTGACCGGCATCGGATTCTTCACACTGATCGGTCTGCAAGACAACTACTGGGAGTCGCCGCAGGCGCTGTTGATCGGCGTCCTCATGTTGAAAGTGCTCTACGCACAGATCCTCCATGCCGATCCGCGTACCTGATTATCTCGCGGCGCGTGAACGCGGTGATCTGGAGACCGAGGACCGGTTCTTCTCGAATCTTCGGCTTCGCGATCACGTGTTCAAGCTCACGTATCGCCATCGGTTCGACGACACGCTCGCGGCAACTGCGCGCCTCGTTCGATCTGGACGCGTGCTCGACCTCGGTTGTTCCTCGGGGGTCGCCGCCGTCGAGCTCGCCGCTGCGTTGCCGGCCTGCGAGGTGTTCGGTAGCGATCGAATGATCCGGGCGACCTATCTCGAACGCGATCGTCGGGGTTGGCTCCTCGACGATCGCGATCGCGTGATCCAAGTCGATGGTCGCGACTGGGCGATGTCGTGGTTCCCGTCCAAACGCGACATCGTATTTCGGCCGCTTCGGGTCGCGCGTTCGTTCGGACTGCGACTCGAGCTCCATCGCGGGACATTTCGTCGGTCGCTGATCAGTCTGGTGTCGTCGACGGTTGCCGCGAGCGGCGTCACGATCTGCGAAGAGGACGCTCTGCGACCGCAGCTCGCGGGAACGTTCCAACTGATCCGCGTGGCGAATTTTTGGAATCGTCTCTATTTCACGACCGAGGAGCTGCGCGCGTTGCGCGATGCCACCATCTCGCGTCTCACCGAGGGAGGCGTGCTCTTCGTCGTCCGCACGCATGACGATCGCTCGAACCATGGAACGTTTTTCGAACGCCGCGGTGGTCGCCTGCACGAGATCGAGAGAGTGGGACAGGGCAGCGACGTCACGAGCGTCTTGGTGGAGTGATCGAAACGGCGAGGTCGACCGAACCTCGTACTTCGAGCGTCGTCGCTTGGTCCAAGAGGCCGTAGTGCGACGAATGCGGCGTCGTCACGAGCACGGGTAGGCCTTGCTCGATGGTGATGATTCCGCGATCGGTGATCACATCGCGATCGCGGATCTCCGCCTTCACGCCCGGTGGAAAGTGAAATCGTGCCGTCAGTGGCAGTGCCGTGGGGGCCCGATCGCGAATCACTACCGTTTCGGCGTCACGTTCGACCGTGCGTACATGCATTGCGGGCGCGAACCCGTCGTGCGAACCGATGACCCGATCGCGCCTTCCGAGCTCGCACGCATCCAGACGTACGTCTGGAACACGTCGCCAGAGAAACGGTCCCGCGATCGTTGCTTGCTCGAGCGAACCGACTTGCAGCGTGTTGTGCATTGCCGTCGAGCGAAACCGGTCTCGCCACGGACCGATGTACGAATACGTTCCCCGATCGACGAGGAACGGTCGGTCATCGAATGCAAGATTGACGGCGAGCGCGTCGCAATGCGCGTGTGCCGCGAGTGTCCCGAATCCCATCGGGCCCGCGTCGAACGTTGCCCGTACGCGATCGCCACGTAGCACGACCTGTCGACTGGTTTCGAACAGATGCGACCGATCCGGCGCTGTTGACGTGGGCAGGACGAATCCGGGCACGATGCGCCCACCATCGTCATCGCCCTGTCCGAGCGCACCGACCGCCGCGAGATATCTCGCCATTGCCTCGATCGTGCGGTTCAGCCACGCGTGTGTGACCCCATACGCGGCTTCGACGTGCGCGACGAGTGCGAGCGCTTCGAGGACGAACGCGTGATAGTGCGTTGCCATCTCGAGTTGCACGCCATCGGCACCGACCTGGTCGCGAACTGCACCCTCGAGTCGAGCCAGATCGACGGGACGCTCGAGCACGCGATCGGCGACAGCGATCCCCGCGAGCTCGACGACCAAGTGGTTGTTTGCCGACGAGTACGCCGACAGATGGTCGGCGACATAGGCGGCATGCTCGAAGATCATCCCGGCGGGACCACGTGCGAACACGAGCGAGAAGATCCGGATCGCGGCCTCCATCGGCGAAACCCACACGCGCGAGCCGACCGGATGAGCCAGTCTCCAACGTGCGAGCTCGTGATCGAGCCACACGCGATCGGAGGCCATCGCTACCCAGTCATGCCCCCGCGCGAGCTCGTACTCGAGGCGCGGATCCTCGAATCTCGTGGTGGCGCGCACGAGGCCGATGCCGAGGACCTGACGATCACCATTGCGGATCATCGCGATGGCGTCTGGATCGTCCGGCAACCGAGGTGCGAATGTCGGCGTCGGCAGGTTCGGCACGTCGTACTGCGGCCGGCGTCGCACGAGCTGCTTCGCGCGATGCAAGACCTCCGCGGGTGACATCGCGCGGAGTCGATCCCAGTACCAGCGCATCACAACGTGATCGGTGCGCCGGTCGCGAGCGCCTCGAGCACGGCGATCGCCGCGAGGCTCGATCGATAGAGCTCGTCGCGCGGGATCGGTGGCGGCGCGCCGTGGGTGACGGTCGACACGAATCGCGCGAGCTCCTCGCGATGTCCTTTGTCCTGCGACGTCGACCATTTCTGCTTGCCGATGGTGGTCGTGCGGAAGTCGTCGATCACGGCGGTAACGCCGCCGCCGAATACCTCGATTCGCTCTTTTCCCGTCGCAGGATCACCGATCGAGGTGTACGCGATGGTTCCCACCGAACCGTTTGCGAAGTCGAGCGAGATCACGACATCGTCGCGCCGCCCGTTCGCGAAGACCCGCGTGATCGGTGCAGCGGCGAGTGTTTGGGCGAGATCGATGAAATGACAGCCCTCGCCCAGGACGCGCCCACCGTCGTCGTGACTCCAGTGGTCCGCGGCGATCGGTCCCGCGTTCACTCGGATCTGGATCACGCGCGGCCCACGCATCGCATCGACGACGCGAGCGGTGTGCGGTGAAAATCGGCGATTGAAGCCGACCATCGGCGTTCCCGCCGCGAACACGCGCGCGAGACTCTCGCGATCGACGGCGAGGGGTTTTTCGACGAACACCGCCTTCCCAGCCGCCAGTGCGCGCTCGGCCAGTGCGGCGTGTTGATCGTGCCGCGTCGCGATCAACACGGCGGTGACCTGCGGATCGTCGATCACGCCATCGATCTCACCGACTGCTGTCGCGAACCCGAAGCGAGTCGCGAGCTCCTTCGCCCGCGTGCCACTCGCGGTGCAGATCGAGCGCAACCCGACCTGGGGCATCTCCGCGAGGATCGGAAGCAGCACGCCTCCCGCGAAGTTGCCGGCGCCGATCAGGCCGAGTTGTAGGGGGCGCGCCGTCACCGCACTCACGCTCACCGGTGCGCGCGCCACCACTTCGGGATACGTCAACACGATCCCGAGCGATCCTGATGCTCCGACTAGGTCGTACGCACGCGTCGCGTCGTCGATGGACACTCGGTGCGTGATCAGCCGCTCGATATCGAGGCGCTTCGTCGCGATCGCGTCGAGCACGGCTTCGAGGTTGCGTTGCTCGGTCCACCGCACGTAGCCGATCGGATATGCGACCCCTTTGTCTTCGTACGAGCGGTCGTAACGCCCGGGCCCGTACGAGCGAGACATCCGCACGTCTAGCTCTTTCTCGTAGTAGGGCGATCGCGGGATCTCCGCTGGAACTGCACCGACGATCACGACATGGGCGCGATCACGCGCGATCTCACCGGCGAGAACGATCGGATCATTCGTGTTCGCCGCGGCCGTGATGATCACCGAATCGACACCTCGACGTTCGGTAAACGCAAGCACGCGATCGACGACGCGATCATCACGTACGACACCGAGATCGCATTCGGCGCGCTCGACCTTTGCCGGATCGAGGTCGATGCCGACGACGCGACAGCCACTCGCTCTCAACAGCTGCACCGTGAGCTGACCGATCAACCCCAACCCGATCACCGCGATCGTTTCCCCGAGCTTGGCCTCTGCCTGACGCACGCCGTGCAACGCGATCGCACCGATCGTCGCGAATGCCGCGTGCTCACCCCGTACGCCTTCGGGAATTCGCGCGCACAGATTCTCCGGCACCCAGATCAATTCGGCGTGATTCGCGTACCCCGCACCTGCACAAGCGACCAGATCGCCGACGGCGAATTGCCCGCAATCGTCCCCGACCGCGACCACACGACCCGCGGCTGAATAGCCGAGCGGCGACAGCGCATCGAGCTTGTTCCGGATCTTTTGATAGGTCGCTCGCACGCCTTCCGTGCGCAAGGTCGCCAATACCTTCTGCACTTGATCCGGTCGCGCGATCGCCTTGGCGACAAGATTCTTCTTCGCCAGCTCGACCTTCGCTTTTTCGGTGCCCGCGCTCACGGCCGAGGCGATCGTCTGCACGAGCACACCACCCGCGCGCGGCAACGGCGCCGGCACGTCTTCGACGGACAACACGCCCGTGCGCAGACTCTGCACTACCTGCTTCATCGCGACCACCAGCGCTTCGCGACCAACGCGATGAACCGCGAGTTACCGACGAGGTAGCGCTTCCACATCCGTCGCGGTTCTTGGGCGACGCGAAACGCCCATTCGAGACCCGCACGTTGCATCCACGATGGCGCTCGCGCGACCGATCCCGCGTAAACATCGAACGAGCCGCCAACACCCATCGTAAAAGGTGCACCCAGTGCTCGGTAGTGCCGGTGCATGAAGTACTCCTTCGCCGGGGTGCCGAATCCGAGGAACACGATGTCGGGCTTCGTGGCGCGAACTTCGTCGACAACCGCAACATCGTCGGTGAAGTAGCCATCGCGTGCGCCGGCGATGTTCAACCGTGGATGTTCACGGCGGGCCCGCGCCACGCATGCGTTCACGATCTCGGGTCGCGCACCCAAGAAGTACACGCGGTATCCGTGCTCGGCTGCATGCGCGATCAACGCCTGCATCAAGTCGATACCTGCCACGCGTTCCGGCACCGGTTCACCCAACAACTTCGACGCCCACACAACAGCTTGACCGTCCGCGGTTCGGAGGTGAGCGGCCTCGACGGCATCACGTAGCTTCACGTCGTCTTCGCAGGCGACGACCTTCGCCGCATTGATCGCGACGTTGTAGTGCGGCTCGCCTTCGCGAATGAACTGATCGACGCGCGCGATCGCCCCCGACATGTCGACCGCATCCGCGAGCCTCATGTCTTCACGCGGCGGCGCCACCACAACGGAACGAGGATCCCGATGGCCGCAACCGCGATCCCACCGAACGCACCGAACACGATGCTGCGCTTTCGCGAAGGTCGCGAGCGATACGTCGGTAGAGTGGGGTGATCGAGGATCTGAAACGTCGAGGTGTCACGGGCTTCATCGACACGCGCCATCTCGAAGCGTTCCGTCATCAAGCCGAATACGGTTTCTTGAATCTTCTGCTCGCGCATCAACTGTTCGAGCTCGAACCTGAGCTCGGGGACGTTCATCGCGTTCGGAAAGAAATTCGCCGAGCCCGAACCGGATCCCTGAGCGTGTTGTTGTTGGTCCTCGAGTTGCTGCAGCTTTGCAGAGAGCGCCGTGATCTGCTGCTCGAGTTGCTGGACGTTCGCTTCGCCGCGTCCCGAAAAACCGCTGACGTACTGGAGCTCGATCTGCTTCGAAACGAGCTCGCCTTTGATCTGCGCCATCGCGGAGATCACGGCTTTGCTCTGCTCCGGCAGGTCGATGATCTTGTGCTGTTCTTGGAACTCGCGCAGCTTCTTCGACGATTCGTCGACGTCGTGCCGCGCCTTCTTGACCTGCTGCTCGAGGAACGCGCGCTCTTCCCGCGCGGATGACACCGAAACGCGGCCGAACACTCGATTGCCGATCTCGCCGAAGTACTCGGCCATCTGCTTTGCCTGTTCGGGATCCGTATCTTCACACGTCAACGCCACGAGCCCCGACTTGCGATCGACGTTCGACACGCAATGCTCGGCCAACGCTGCCCGCGTGTGCTCGCGATGCGACGTACCGTAGCGTTCGTCGAGCTTGAACTTGTCGATCACTTCATCCGCAACGGATGCGCTCTGCAGCACCGCTTGAATCCGCTGCACGTCCGTTTGAACCGTATCGAGTGCGATCGGCAGTTTCGCGGTCAGTGCCATCGCCGCCGCGTCTTTCTGATTGCTCGCGGGTACGACGGTCAGCCGCGCTGTGAACCATTCCGGCGTCACGAGCGTGTAGATCACGCCCGCCGCGACGCCGACGACGACGCAGATCAGGATCACGCGCCAGCGCCGTGCGAGCTCGAGGACGAGGTCGATGTCTTGGCTCATCGCGCCGCCAAGACGATCGCCACGCCCGAAAGCACCAGGCCGGCGGTAGCCAAGATCAACTGCGCGACTTCTCCGCGCGAGAAGTTTCGCTCGGGCACCAAGATCGCGTCACCCGGCTGCAGCTTCATCCCCGGGTGATAGTCCTTCGTCGCGCCATTCGCCTCGATCAGCTTCACCTCGTCGAGGTCCTTCGCCGTGCGCGTCATGCCACCGGCATGCGCGATGTACTCCGGCACGCCGAACACCGGATTGTAGTTGTAGAGCCCGGCACGCCCGACCGCACCTTCGACCATCACCGAGTACTGCATCGGCGGAATCACGATCGTGTCCCCGATCCGGATCGGCTTGTCCGCCTTGAGATCGCGCCGGACGAGCAGCGCATCCAGATCGACCGGAATCAGATCCTGACCCGGGCCATTCGGCCGCGAGATGTAGCTGCGCCGCAGGTCACCCGGCGCTTTGATGCCACCCGCGCGATCGATCAACGACCACACCGTATCGCCCTCGACGAACGGCAACCGCCGCGACGTGGTCGCCGAATCCAACGTGTCACCACCGGCGACCGCACCGATCAACAGCACCGTGCGCTGCAGATCATCGGCGCTGCGCACGACCACCCGATCGTCATCGACCAGGGCCGTCGTCGGCGACGCATCGAGATAACTCTCGTGTTGCGCGGCATCGCGGCGCACGATCCGGATCGGCAGCTTCGCCGCATTCGGCGCCAGCCCTCCCGCGAGCTCCAACAGCTCGCCGATGTCTTTGCCCGCGATCAGCTCGTACGAGCCGGGCCGGCGCACCGCACCCGTTACCTTCACCAGCGTCTGCGGAAACGGCACCCGCACGACATCGCCATCGAGCAGATACGGATCCAACGCGATGTCTCCGGTGAGCTCGTACTTCACGAGATCCGCCGTGACCTCTTTGCCATCGCGATGCCGCACCACGATCCGCCGCCGACTCGCTTGCGGCATCACGCCCGCGCGCACGAGTACCGTCGACACGCGATCGACCGCCCGCGCCGTGATCACACCCGGGCGCTTCACGTTATCGACGACGTGGACCAAGAACGTCCGCGGCGTCACCACCGAGAGGTCGAACGACAGCCCCGGATAGTTCGCGCGGACCTTTTGTTTCACGGCACCGCGCACCGCCGTCAGCGTCTTGTCGGCGACCGCGACGTACCCGACCTTCGGCACGAACACCCGGCCTTCGAGATCGACCTTCAGCTTGAGCGTCAGGTTTTGCTGGCCCCAGAAGTTCAGCTCGAGCACGTCGCCGGGGCCACACACGTAGTGGTCCGGATCGATCGGCGCTTCGACCGCCGCCAGATCACGCCGCTCCGGGACGAACACCTCGTCACTCCCACTACCGCTGCCCGACCCATCGCCGAAATCCGGATCGATCGGCATTCGGACGGTGGCCGAGCCACTGCCGGAACCAACGTCCTTACGCGGGTCCAGATCACTCGCCTGGAACGGCTGCGCGAGCACGACGTTCACGGCCGCCGCTAGCGCGAGGATCCCGACGACAATTCGCACGACGGCCGAACGTACCAGTTACTGGGCGCCGCGGGCGCTGATCACGACGACGATGGTCTTCGCCAGGATTCGCAGATCGAGCCACAGCGACCACCTACGTACATAAGTGAGGTCGAGCTCGAGCCACGTCTCGAAGTCGTTGATCGTCGAGCGCCCGCTGACCTGCCAGAGGCCCGTGATCCCCGGCACCACCGACAGGCGTTCGAGCTGGCGCGGCGTGTACGTGGCGACTTCGTCGGGCATCGGTGGCCGCGGCCCGACGAGGCTCATCTCGCCGCGCAGCACGTTCCAGAGTTGCGGTAGCTCGTCGAGCGAGGTCTTGCGCAGCACGGCGCCGAGCCGCGTGATCCGCGGATCGCGCGTGATCTTGAACGCGGGCCCGGTGATCTCGTTCAAATGGCACAGCGACGCCTGCTGATCCTCGGCGCCAACGACCATCGTGCGGAACTTGTAGAACCGGAAGCGGCGCCCGGCGAGCCCACAACGCTCCTGCGTGAAGATCACGGGACCACGCGACGTGCAGCGCACGAGCAGCGCGACGATCACCATGATCGGAGCCGCGAGGAGCAGCGCCAGAATCGCTCCTACGACATCGATCACGCGCTTGGCGGCAGGGCGCACCGGTACAGTCAGAACATCGACCGAACGTGCTCGGAGGGTTGCCATCCCGCTTCCTCACAGGTTTAACATTCGACGGTGAGAAGTTTCCAGGGGATGTTCGCGGCGGCGATCTGTTTCACGACAGGTTTCGCCCACGCGGACCCCGCGGACCCGCCGGCGGTCGAGACCGGCGTGTTTGCCGGGACGTTCGTTTCGAACTTCTATCACCAGTTCTTCGACGAGACGAAGTGGACGAACGAGACGCGCCCGAACATCTCGAAGGTCTCGCCGCTGTTCGGCGCACGATATGCGCTGTTCCCGTGGTCGCGGTTCGGGATCGAGGCCGAGGGGGCGATGGCGATCGCCGGGATCGACGGTCACGACGAGCTGGCGAAGCTGTATGGACTGCGCCTACAGGCGATCGTCCAGTATCCGATCTCGAACGTCATCCCGTTCGTGGCGCTCGGCGGTGGCCTGATCCACGAGAGCTCGAGCACGCTCGGCGCGGATACCGACTATCCGATCCATGTCGGCGCCGGCGTGCGGTACTTCATCACGCCGCAACTCGGGATCCGGTTCGATGCGCGGTTCATTCGCGGGCCGTCGTCGAACTCGCCGTACACGTTGAACGCGAGCTACGGCGAGTTTTCGCTCGGCATCGCGTGGGTGCCCGGTGCCGCGGCGCCACTCGCTCCGATCTCGCCGAACGATCCGGATCCGGATCACGACGGGATCATGGGCGAGGCCGACCATTGCCCGATGGAGCCCGGCGGTGGCTCGCCCGATGGCTGCCCGGCGCGCGATCGCGATGGCGACGGCATCCTCGATCGCGACGACAAGTGTCCCGACGAAGCCGAGACGTTCAACAACTACCAAGATAACGACGGCTGCCCGGATTCGATTCCCGATACCGATCACGACGGCATCGACGACCTCCACGACAAGTGCGTGACCGAGCCCGAGGACAAGGACGGGTTCGAGGATACCGATGGCTGCCCGGATCCCGACAACGATGGCGATGGCGTGCCGGATGCGGATGACAAGTGCCCGAACGGCAAGGGTCCCGTCGAGAATCACGGCTGCCCGGATCCGGATCGCGATCAGGATGGCGTCGTCGATCGCCTCGATAACTGCCCGGACGAAGCCGGCAAGGACCACGGCTGCGTCGCCAAGCAGCTCGCGTGGATCGACGGCACCAAGATCACCGCGCCGATCAAGTTCCTGACGAACGGCGGGCTCGGCGCTTCGGCGAAGCCGCTCCTCGACAACGTCGCCGCTATCATCAAGGCCCACGACGGCTGGAAACTTCAAGTCCGTGGCCCGAAACAACGCGTCGATGCCGTCGTGAAATATCTTTCGGACAAGCAGATCACAGTGACCCGCGAGGATGTTTCTTCGACCGAAGTCGAGCTACACATCATCGAATAGCTGTCCGCACGGCAGCGTTTTTACGTCATGGACAAGATCGTCGTCGAAGGTGGTGCCCGGCTCTCGGGCAAGATTCCGGTCAGCGGTGCCAAGAACGCCGCGCTTCCACTGCTCGCAGCCGCGCTCCTTCCGAGCGGTGCCTCGACGTACAAGAACGTCCCGGGCCTCGCCGACGTGAAGACGATGACGAAGCTGCTCCGCATGTTGGGATGGACAGCGGACGAAGAAGATCATTCGCTCGTCATCGAACCACCGACGGGTAAGAAGAAGCCGAAGCTCGAGGCGCCGTACGATCTCGTCCGCACGATGCGCGCGTCGGTCCTCGTCTTGGGCCCGCTCGTCGCGCGTTACGGCAAGGCCCGCGTGTCGATGCCGGGTGGCTGCAACATCGGCGCGCGGCCGATCGACCAGCACCTGAAGGGCCTCGAGGCGATGGGCGCGAAGGTCACGCTCGATCACGGCTACGTCGATGTCGAAGCGAAGCGTCTGAAGGGCGCCACGATCATCTTCGACATGCCCACGGTGACGGGTTGCGAGAACGTGATGATGGCGGCCGCACTCGCGAAGGGCCGGACCGTCCTCGAGAATGCCGCGCGCGAACCCGAAGTCGAAGAGCTCGCGCTCGTGCTCAACAAGATGGGCGCCAAGATCCAGGGCGCCGGCACGCCGATCATCACGATCGAAGGCGTCGACGACCTGCAGCCGATCGAGCACGCGATCATTCCCGATCGGATCGAGGCCGGCACGTTTGCGTGCGCGGCGGCGATGACCCGCGGCGATGTCCTGCTCGAGGGTGCGCGGGCCGAGCACATGGACGCGATCATCGCGAAGCTCCGGGCGATGGGTGCCACGGTCTCGACGGAAGCGGGCGGTGTGCGGGTGAAGGGCCCCGCCGAGCTCTCGCCGGTCGACATCACCACGCAACCGCACCCCGGGTTTCCGACGGACATGCAGGCGCAGTTCATGGTCATGGCGTGCCTCGCGAAGGGCCAGTCCGTGATCAAAGAGATGATCTTCGAGAACCGGTTCCAGCACGTGCCGGAGCTCAACCGGATGGGCGCCGAGATCCAGACCACTGGCCGCGCGGCCATGGTGAAGGGTGGCTCCAAGCTGACCGGCGCATCGGTGATGGCGACGGACCTTCGGGCTTCCGCAAGCCTGGTGTTGGCCGGGCTCGTCGCCGACGGCAAGACGGACGTCCTCCGCGTCTACCACCTCGATCGCGGCTATGAAGCGATCGAGAAGAAGCTCCGCGGCTGCGGGGCCAAGATCAAACGGGCCAAGCAATGATCCGCTTGGCACTGCCGAAGGGTCGGATCCTCCAGGAAGCCGCCGCCGTGTTCGCGCGCGCTGGCTACGACCTCTCGCCGGTGCTCGGTGATACGAGAAAGTTACTGATCGACTGCGGCGAGATTCGCGTGCTCGTGCTGCGCAACTCCGATATCGCCACGTATGTCGCGCACGGCGCCGCGGATGTCGGCGTGGCCGGTAGCGATGTCCTCGACGAAGAGGGCAAGGATCTGTACGAGCCGCTCGACCTGAAGATCGGCCAGTGCCGGATGATCGTGGCCGAGCGCGCGGACACCCCCGTCGACGAGAAATCGCAGGCCCACATCCGCGTGGCCACGAAATATCCGAACATCACGCGCCAATATCTGCTCCGGCGGGGCCTGACAGCAGAGGTGATCGAGCTGTCGGGCGCGATCGAGCTGGGCCCGCTGACCGGCCTGTGCGAGCGGATCGTCGACATCACGCAAACGGGCGAGACGCTCCGCCAGAACGGCCTCGTCGAAGTCGATACGGTCTGCCAGGTTTCGAGCCGGCTCGTCGTAAATCCGGCTCGGTTGAAGCTCGACGGCGATCGGCTGGGTGCACTGATCGACGCGCTAGAGCGCGTGTTATAAGATGAGACCGAGGTGTCGTCTGACCTGCGTCCATTCGTAGCGGAAGAAATTCGGCTACACCCGCGCGTCGCCTATCAGGGCGTGTTGTCGGAAGAGGGCGCGGCTACGCGAGTCGCGGCGGCGTTGCCACCGCTCCAACGGTTCCGGCACGACTATCACGGCGCGATTTCGATCGTGGATTGGGATCACCGGCTGCCCTCGCAAAATTTGATCTTGCGCGTGTACGGCTACTACAGCGACGACACGCTCGAAGCGGGTTACGAAGCGTTCGACGATCGCTTGGAGATGATCGCGGAGCGCGACAAGTATCCCGAGTTCGACGTCCCGGACTTCGACGGTCTCGCGGCCGACGAAGCGTACGAGATCGAGCTCTCGCCATCGGGGCAAGTCGGGCGATGCCGGCTCACGTCTGCGTGGCGGCGCACCGTCGCTGCACGTGATGCGCAAGGCGCGGTCGCTCTCGTGCAAGGTTGCGACGAGTATCAACGCCTCGTCGCGTCATCGCCGTCGCGCCCCACGTATCTGGGTGACCTCGAAGCGGTGTCATGGACGCCGCCGTGCGAGACGGATCATCAGCGTTGGACGTTGGATGTCTGGTACTTGCTCGCGTTCGACGGGCGCATCGGCTCCGGTCGATCGTTCCTGGCGGACCTCGAGACGAAGCAGATCGTTTCGGTTCGCGACTTCTCGGTACGCACGGGCTGAAACAGTTCGTTCACAAAGCGAGATGCTGCAGCCTCGACTCGGGTGAGGCCGTGCCATGTCCTGCCGGTTGTGGGCACAGCTCCGGAGGGTGAATTCTTCGTCGCGTGAAGTCCGTCATCCTCGCTTCGCTGTTATTGGTCGCGTGTGGTCCCACGGCTCGGGACGATGGTCCGTGTAATCCCGGGGCGACCCGCGATTGCTACGACGGTCAGAGCGGGACCGAAAACGTCGGCCCGTGTCACGGCGGAACGCAGATGTGCCTCGGCACCGGCGAGTGGAGCTCGTGCATGAACGAGGTCACGCCCGCGGCCGAGAATTGCGGCGACGGCATCGATAACAACTGCAACGGCATGGTCGATGAAGACATCGACTCCGACGGCGATGGCTACACCACGTGCGGCGGTGACTGCTGCGATAGCACCGAATGCAGCAACCCTTCCGAGGTCAACCCGGGCGCGTTCGAAGTGCCGGGCGACGGCGTCGATAACGATTGCGACGGCATGATCGATAACGCGGTGCCGCTGTGCGATTCGAACATCTCGTCGGCGACGGGCAACGCGGCCGACTACGCGAAGGCGATCGACATTTGTCAGACCACGACGATGGCCGACAAGAAGTGGGGCCTGATCTCGGCGACGCTCACGCTCACCGACGGCAACGGCACGCCCGATGCGTCGTCGCGCTCGGTCCGCACGCACTTCGGCACGAACGTCATGCCGCAGATGGGTGGTTCGATGGCGGTGATCTCGAGCGGTACGGCGGCTGCGGAAGGCGATACGAATCCGAGCTGGTCTGCACCGCAAGGCAACGGTGGCTTCAACCTTGGCTACGAGACGAGCAACGAGGCCGCGTTCCCGGCGGACTTCCTCGCGGCGCACAACGGCAAGCTGCCGAACCTGATGAACTGCCCGGACCCGGATGGTTCGAAGGCCAACGATCCGGTGATGCTGACGCTGACGTTGCGCGTGCCCTCGAACGCGCACTCGTTCAAGCTGAAGACGAACTTCTACAGCTCGGAGTTCCCCGAGTTCACGTGCTCGGCGTTCAACGACTTCTTCGTGATCCTGCTCGACTCGACGTTCAACGGCACGCCGGGCAATCCCGCCGATAAGAACCTCGCTATCTACACGGATCAGAGCGGCAACATCTATCCGGTCGGCGTGAACCTCGGTTACGGCAACACGGGCCTGTTCACGCAGTGCAAGAACGGCGCGACGGGCTGCTCGGGCAAAGCCGGCATGATCAACACGTGCACCGGCACGGACGAGCTGGCGGGCACGGGCTTCGACGATGCGAAGGCGGGTGAGTGCAGCGCGGATTCGCAGGTCGGCGGCGCGACCGGTTGGCTAACCACGACCGGCAACGTGGTGCCGAACGAGATCATCAAGATCCGGATCGCGATCTGGGACACCAGCGATCACGACTACGATTCGCTGGCGTTGATCGACGACTTCGAGTGGTCGGTCGACGGCTCGGATCCGGGCACCGTCATCGAGTAGCGCTGCAGGGCGATGCCCAGCTCCTCGACGAGGACGGGCTTGACGTCAGGCACGCTGCACTCGACGTAGCTATTCAGTGACCGCATCACGTCGCTATCGAACCCGCACGGATTGATCCGCCGGAAGTAGGACAGGTCGGTCGTCACGTTCAGCGCGAGGCCGTGGAACGTGACCCACTTGCGGCACGCGATGCCCATCGAGCAGAGCTTCTTGCCATTGGTCCACACGCCGGTCTTGCCCGGCTCGCGTCCCGCTTCGAGCCCGAACTGATCGCAGGTCTTGATCACGGCTTCTTCGAGGTTGCGTAGGAACCGATGGAGGTCGCGCTCGCCCTCGCGCAGCAGCACGATCGGATACGCCACGATCTGGCCGGGGCCGTGATACGTGACGTCGCCACCGCGCTCGATCTCGATCACCGGCACGTCGCCGGGCGCGAGCACGTTCTGCGCGGACTCGCGCTTGCGGCCGAGCGTGAACACGTGCGGGTGCTCGACGAGGATCAGCGTGTCCGGAATCTCGTCGAGCTTGCGGCGTTCGACGAGCTCCAGCTGATACGCGCGGACGTCTTCGTATCCACGCGAGCCGAGATCCTCGACGCGCCAGGGCAGCATTAGCGGTTGATGATGTGGACCGCTTCGCCGAGCGCGGCGGCGGCCGATTCCATCACGGCTTCCGACAGCGTCGGGTGCGGGTGAATCGTCAGCCGCAGATCATCGGCGACCGCGCCCATCTCGATCGCGAGCGCGCCTTCCGAGATCAGGTCGCCGGCGCCGTTCGCGACGATGTGAAGGCCGAGCAGCTCGCCCGTCTTCGCATCGATCACGGTCTTCGCGAAGCCTTCGGTATCGTTCACCGAGAGTGCGCGACCGAGGGCGGCGAACGGGAACTTGCCGACCTTGACCTCGTGACCCTTCGCCTTCGCTTCATCTTCGGTGAGGCCCGTCGACGCGATCTCCGGATCCGTGAACACGACGGCGGGAATCGTCCGCACGTCCATCGCCGCCTTGTGACCGGCGATGATCTCGGCGACGACTTCACCTTCGTGCGTGGCCTTGTGCGCGAGCATCACGCCACCGATCAGATCGCCGATCGCGTAGATGCCGGGGACGTTCGTACGGAGTTGCTCGTCGGCGACGACAAACCCGCGCTTGTCGAGCGTGACGCCTGCGGCGTCGAGGCCGAGGTTCTCGCTGTTCGGGCGGCGACCGATCGACAGCAGGATCTTGTCCGCGTCGATCGTGGCGGTCTTGCCGTCTTTGAGCTCGACGGTGAGGACGGCGCGATCGCCTTTCTCCTCCCACGACTTCGCCTTGGTCTCCGCCATCACTTCGACGCCCATCTTCTTCAGCTTGCGCTCGACGACGGCAACGCAATCCTTGTCCATCGCGGCGAGCACGCGCGGCAGCGCCTCGACGACGGTGACCTTCGTGCCGAACTTCGCGTAGACCATGCCGAGCTCGAGGCCGATGTAGCCGCCGCCGATCACGATCATCCGCTTCGGAATCGCGTCGAGCGCGAGCGCGCCGGTCGAGTCGATGATCCGCTTCTGGTCGACCTTGAAGCCCGGGATTTCGATCGGCCGGCTACCGGTGGCGAGCACGATGTTCTTCGTGATGATCGTGTCCGTGGTCCCGTCCTTCTTCGTGACGGTGATCCGGTGGCCGTCGGGGCCGCTCTTCTCGAGCTTCGCCGAGCCTTCGATCAATTCGGTGCCGTTGCCCTTCAGCAACGTGCGGACGCCGCTCGTCAGTTTGTTGACGACGCCGCTCTTCCACGCCTGCATCTTCGCGACGTCGAGCGTGGGCTTTGTCGGGATCGTGATCCCGATGTCCTCCGAGTGGCCCATCTTCTCGTACGTCTTCGCCGCGTAGATCACGGCCTTCGACGGGATGCAGCCGACGTTCAAGCACACGCCGCCCCAATACTCGCGCTCGATGATCGCGGTCTTCACTTTCAACGCACCGAGGCGAATTCCAGCGGGGTAACCGCCGGGGCCGGCGCCGATCACGACTGCATCGAAACGGAGGTCGGACATATGGCCGACTCATACCACGCTGGTTATCGGAAGCGTGCCCACTCCACGCCCAGCTTTTCCATTCGCGATCGCAGCGTGTTCGCGTGAATTCCGAGCAACTTTGCCGCTCCCGCGGCGCCTTCGATCCGGCCGCGCGACTTCGTGAGGGCACGTTCGATATGAGCGCGCATCGCGGCGTCTAGCGTCGGGAAGTCGTCGACCTGGTCGGCCGGCGAGGTCGGGCCGGCAACGCCCAGCGCGCGTTGGATCTCCAGCCGCACGCCACCGCCGAGGATCGCGGCGCGATCGATCACGGCGACCAATTCGCGCACGTTGCCGGGCCAGTCGTAGGCCTGCAACGAAGCGAGATCGGCGTCCGTGACATCTAACGAGGGCGTGCCGAGTCGCTCGCCCGCGAGTCGCGTGAAGTGAGTCGCGAGCGCCGGGATATCCGCGCGCCGTTCGCGCAACGGCGGCAGGTGGATCGCGAAGACGTGGATCCGGTAGTAGAGGTCTTCGCGAAACGTGCCGGCGCGAACCATCGCCGCGAGATCGCGATGCGTCGCCGCGATCAACCGGATATCGGTGTGCAATTCCTCGGTGCCGCCGACGCGTTCGAACGTGCCGTCTTGCAGCACGCGCAGGAGGCGCACTTGCGCGGCGAGCGGCAATTCGCCGATCTCGTCGAGAAACAACGTGCCGTTGTTCGCGCGCTCGAACCAACCGCTGCGTTGTGCGAGCGCGCCGGTGAAGCTGCCCTTCTCGTGGCCGAACAATTCGCTATCGACGAGCTCGGGCGCGATCGCGCCGCAGTTGACGCGCAGGATCGGCCCGGTCGCGCGCGACGATCGACGATGGATCGCCCGCGCGACGACTTCCTTGCCGCTTCCGGTCTCGCCCAACAACAGCACCGGTGCTCCGGTCGGCGCGACGCGATCGACGTCATCGATCACGTGGCGAAGGCCAGCGCCGATCACTTCGGCATCGTCACTACGAAATTTCAGAGCCACCACGATGTTTCGCAGGCTACTACGAAATCGCGCGGTTTCCAATATAACGGATAAACGTCTTATCGCGGGTTTACGCGTTGGCGCAGTGCGTGAAATGGGCGCCGCGCATGCGCTTCCTGCCGATCCTGCTGCTCGCCGCCTGCACGAGCGAGTCCGCTTCGACCTCGAAAACGGTCGAGCTCCTGAACGTCTCGTACGACCCGACCCGCGAGCTCTACGTCGATCTCGATGCCGCGTTCACGACGCTTCATCCGAACGTCACGATCAAGCAGTCGCATGGCGGCTCGGGCAAGCAAGCGCGTGCGGTGATCGACGGGCTCGAGGCCGATGTCGTCACGCTCGGTCTCGCGGGTGACATCGATCAGATCGCGGACGCGGGTCTGATCGCGAAGGACTGGCAGACGCGCTTACCGGATCACGCGACGCCGTACACCTCGACGATCGTCTTCCTCGTCCGCAAGGGCAATCCCAAAGGGATCAAGGACTGGTCGGATCTGGTGAAGCCGGACGTCGGCGTGATCGTGTCGAACCCGAAGACCTCGGGTGGCGCACGGTGGGCGTATCTCGCGGCGTGGGGCTTCGGCTTGCAAACCGGCGGCGAGACCGGGGCGAAGCAGTTCGTCACGGATCTCTACAAGCACGTGCCGGTGCTCGATTCCGGTGCGCGTGGTGCGACGACGACGTTCGTCGAGCGCGGTATCGGCGACGTGCTGCTGTCGTGGGAGAACGAGGCGTACCTCGCGAAGCAGCAACAACCGGATCTCGAGATCGTGGTGCCGCCGCGGTCGATCTTGGCCGAGCCGCCGGTGTCCGTCGTCGACAAGGTCGCCGACAAGCACGGCACGGCGGACATCTCGAAGCAGTTCTTGGAGTTCCTCTACAGCGATGCCGCGCAGACGATCATCGCGAAGCATCACTATCGTCCGCGCAAGGGCACGACCGATCTGCCGAAGCTCGAGCTGTTCACGATCGATTCGCTCGGCGGCTGGTCGACCGTTCAGAAGCTCCACTTCGCGGACGGCGGCGTGTTCGATCAGATCTATCAGCCCGCCGCTAAATGAAGCGAGCGCTGCCAGGATTCGGCCTGTCGCTCGGCATCACGCTGGCGTACCTCGGCCTCGTCGTCGTGATTCCACTCGTCGCGCTGGTCGCCAAGTCGGTCGGCGTTCATGACTTTGTCGGGACGCTGACCTCGGCACGCGTGCTCGCCGCGTTTGCCCTGAGCTTTGGCGCGTCGTTTGTCGCGGCAGCGATCTCGACCCTTTTCGGAGTGATCGTGGCGTGGGTGCTCGTGCGCTACGACTTCCCCGGGCGGCGGATCGTCGACGTGATCGTCGATCTGCCGTTCGCGTTGCCGACGGCGGTCGCGGGCATCGCACTCGCAGCGACCTGGGGACCGCACGGTGTGCTCGGCCGATTCGTGCCGCTCGCGTACACGCGTGGCGGTGTGGTGATCGCGCTGATCTTCCTCGGCGTGCCGTTCGTCGTCCGCGCGGTTCAACCGGTGTTGGCGAAACACGATCGTCGCGTCGAAGAAGCCGCGGCCACGCTCGGCGCATCTCCCGTTCAGATCACGTGGCGCGTGATCCTGCCGGCGCTGCGGCCCGCGATCACGACCGGCTTTGCATTGGCGTTCGCGCGTGCGCTCGGCGAGTACGGCTCGGTCGTGTTCATCAGCGGCAACATGCCGATGCGCACCGAGATCCTGCCGTTGCTCGTGATGACGAAGCTCGAGCAGTACGACTACACCGGGGCGACGGCGCTCGCGCTCGTGATGGTGATCGCGTCGTTCGCGTTGCTCGTCGCGATCAATTCGCTCGGCCGTCCACAAAAGAGGCGACTTCCCGTGGCGCGGGTGATCACGTGAGGCGTCTGTTGATCGGCATCGCGGTGGTGTTCCTCGCGGTGATCGTGGTGACGCCGCTCGTCGTCGTATTCGCGACGGCGTTTCGCGATGGCCTCGGTCCGTACTGGCATGCGGTCAGCTCGCCGGAGACCCGCGCCGCGTTGAAGCTGACGGCGGTGACGGCGGGCATCGCGGTCCCGCTCGGCATCGCGTTCGGTGTCGCCGCCGCGTGGGCGATCGCGCGGTTTCGGTTTCGCGGTCGCGTGCTCTTGGTCGCGCTGATCGATCTGCCGTTCGCGGTGTCGCCGGTCGTCGTCGGCCTCATGTTCGTGTTGTTGTTCGGCGCGCGGGGCTTCATCCATCCGCCGTTCAAGATCATCTTCGCGACGCCGGGCATCGTGCTCGCGACCGCGTTCGTCACGTTGCCGTTCGTCGCGCGCGAACTGATCCCGGCGCTCGAAGCACGTGGCCCGGCCCAAGAGCTCGCGGCGCTCACGCTCGGCGCATCGCCGTGGCAGATGTTTCGCCGGATCACGTTGCCGCTCCTGAAGAAGCCGCTCGCGTACGGCGCGATCCTCTGCACGGCACGCGCGATCGGCGAGTTCGGTGCCGTGTCCGTGGTCAGCGGTCACGTGCGCGGCGAGACCACCACGGTGCCGCTGCACATCGAGATCCTCTACAACGATTTTCAATACCAAGCGGCGTTCGCAGTCGCGACGTTACTCGTCGTGATCTCGCTCGCCGTGGTGTTGCTGCTGCGCGCGATCGGGAGGCACGAATGATTCGCGTCGACGGTATTTCGAAGTCCTACACGGATCACGCGGCGCTCGTCGACGTGTCGATCGCGATTCCCGAGGGTGCGCTCGCGGCGGTGTTGGGGCCGAGCGGCAGTGGCAAGACCACGCTGCTGCGCGTGATCGCGGGCCTCGAAGTCGCAGATCTCGGTCGGGTCACGCTCGGCGAGCGCGATGTCACGGACACGCCGGTGCAGCACCGCGGCATCGGGTTCGTGTTTCAGGACTACGCGTTGTTCGAGCACATGACGGTCGCGGACAACATCGCGTTCGGGTTGTCGGTGCGCAAGCTGCCCGCCGAAGCGCGGGTTCGCGAGCTGCTCGCACGAATCGAATTGTCCGAGCTCGGTCATCGCTATCCCCATCAACTCTCGGGCGGTCAACGCCAGCGCGTGGCGCTTGCTCGCGCGCTCGCACCGTCGCCGAAAGTGCTGTTGCTCGACGAGCCGTTCGGCGCGCTCGATGCTCGTGTCCGGATCGAATTGCGTACGTGGTTGCGAAAGCTCCACGACGAGCTCCATGTCACGTCGTTGTTCGTCACGCATGACGACGACGAAGCCACGTTGGTCGCAGATCACATCGTCGTGATCGAGCAAGGCCGAGTCACGCAGAAAGCTAGGTCATGAAGTCTGTTGTCGTTCTCCTATCGTTATCTTCGATCGCTCTCGCACAACCCGCACCCGAACCCACGCCGGAGCCCGCACCCGAACCTGCGCCCGAGCCCGAGCCGCCGCCGCCGCCAGCTCCCGTTCCGGTGGTGATCGTGAAACCAGCACCACCGCCGACGGTCCAACAATCCGATCAAGGCTCGTACAAGGACGGCTTCTTGCTGAAGGCCGGTGGGGATGGCTACAAGCTCTCGGTCGGCGGCATCTCGCAGTTCGATGGCCGATTCTTCGTCGGCGACGACGCGCAGACGCTGCCCGATCAATTCGCGTTTCGCACGTTGCGCTTGGATCTCAAGGGGACCGTCTACGACCACTTCGACTTCCGGTTCATGCCGGACTTCGCGGGATCGAAGATCGTGGTGCAAGACGCGTACGTCGATGTTCGCTACTCGCAGGTCCTGAAGGTCCGGTTCGGCAAGTTCAAGGTGCCGTTCGGGCTCGAGCGTCTGCAAAACGAAACCTCGACGACGTTCGCGGAGCGCGGCCTGCCGACTCAGCTCGCGCCGAATCGCGATCTCGGCGTCCAGCTATTCGGCGAAGTTGCGGGTGGCACACTCGCGTATCAGGCCGGCGTGTTCAACGGCATCGCCGATAACGGCAATGGCGATGGCGATGCCACCGACGACAAGGAGGTCGCGGCGCGGATCTTCATCCGGCCGTTCGCGACCGGGATCCCGGAGCTGCGCAACCTCGGCGTGGGTGGCGCGGTCACGTTCGGCGACAAGGACGCGAATCTCACGCAGCCGGATACGCCGCAGTGGAAGTCGCCGGGGCAAGCAACGATCTTCCAATACCGCACCGGCACCACGCTCGACGATACGGTCGTCGCGGACGGTCGGCACACGCGCGTGACGGGGCAGGGCTACTACTACGTCGGGCCGTTCGGCGTGCTCGGCGAGTACGTGCGATCGATCCAGCACGTCGTGTTGAAGGGCACGCACGATCGGGTCAGTGCCGATGCCTGGCAGGCGCTCGTCCAGTACGTGATCACCGGCGACGACGCGACGTACAACAGCGTCACGCCGAAGCATCCATTCGATCCGAAGACCGGCGATCTCGGCGCGTTCGATGTCACGGCGCGGGTCGGCGAGCTTCGCGTCACCGACGGCCAGGTGTTCGCGGACTTCGTCGACCCGACGAAGTATGTGAGGCGCGCGTGGTCCGGTGGCGTCGGCGTCGACTGGTTCGCGAACCGATCGTTCCGCGCGGTGCTGAACCTCGACCACACCTGGTACACGCTCGGTGCCAAGCAAGGCGATCGCGCGGCGGAGACCGTGCTGCTCGCGCGCGTGCAGTTGGTGTTCTAGGCGCGGTCGATCGGCTGATACATGCCGATGATCTTCCATTTCGTGTCGAAGTTCGCCGGATCGAGATCGAGCATCATCTCGCTGTCGTTGTAACAGCGTAGGTAACGATGACCGTTCTTGCCGGTGACTTCGGAATCGATGACCGCCATGTCGCCGTCGACCTCGCTGATCCCGCAACCCTTGTAGCGACCCACCGTGCACAACAACGTGCCTGGAATCTGATCCTGGGGACGCGTGGTTCCGACGCTCTTGAGTCCGAGTGCTTCGAGCCCGAACGCCTCGACGAATGGACCGAAGTCTTTGCCCGACGTGCCCATGCGCTGGAGGCGCGGGTCGTCGTACGGGCTGAGGATATCGCCGTAGCCACCCGCCATCGCGATGTAGTTCTTCACGTAACGAAAACAGCTGCCCATCGCGGTGCTGCTCTTGTTCGAGCGCGCCATCGCCAGCACGTTCGCCATCTGAACGGCGGCCTTGGTCCCGCGGGCCGGCGTCACGAGACGCATGATCTTGTTCGCACGCACCCAGCCGACCTCTTTGCCCTTCGCATCGTGTGCGTTCTCGAGCACCTCGATCCGAGCAATGCCCTTCTTCGGATCGAGCTCCTTGACGAGCAACGGAGTCGATTCCTTGAGCTCGTATCCGCGATCTTTCTTCTCGTACGGATGCTCGGGGGACACGATCTGCGCGGCGCACGTGAGCGATCCCATGTCGCCAACCTGAAGCTCGCCGCGCGAAGCCAGGATCGATTGGAACTGATCCGGGATGACTTCGCCCTTCTTGTCGAGCTTCGTGTAATCGCGCTTCAAGAGGCCAGACACTGGCGCATCGATCGTCGCGTCGGCACCGGCGGGTGCGTGACCCGGTTCCGGCGCCACGTAAGGCTCCGCCTTCGCTTTCGCGGCGGCTTCTTTCGTCGCCGGTAGTGCCACCGGACCGAGCTTCTCGTGGAGCAGCATGACGGCGAGCCGAAACCACAACGTCCGGAACTTGTCCGACTCGTGATCGATGACCGCGCCGGTGTGCGAGCCCTTGGGCGCGGCGATCACCTTGAACATGCCGCTCTCCTGCACCTCGAACGTGAAGCCACCACCGTCACCGAATGTCTCGTGCTTGTGCTGTTGAACGCGCTGCACGAGATCGTTCGGGTTCGCGCTCGCATCTTGCGGCAACCGCTCCGTCAGCGTCTGCTTCCCCGGGACACCTACATGTCCTTCGATCCCCGACGCATCGCTGTAGTTCGCGTTTGCGAGCGTTTGGCCTCCGACCTTCGAAACCGGCGCAAATTCAGATCCCATCGACCCACGGAGCGGGTCGCCTCACTTCGTCGCAATAAAATCAGCGCGACGCAGTGGCATCCGTAAGGTGTAGCTCCGCCAGCTGATTCTGGAACTTCACCCGCGTCAGCATCAGCGACTCCTGCGCATCCACGATCTTGATCGTCAGCTTCTGCTGCTTGTCCGAAATCTCGTCGAGCTTGTGGTGCAACGCCGCGAGCAAGTCACCGCCGGTCTTCACCAGCTTCAGCGTCACGATCTGCGCGTGGAGCTCGCCGCTGCGCTCTTTATATTCCGCGAGCTGGTCGTGCATCGTCTGGATCTTGTCGATGAGGTCGGCCGCGTCTTTGTGCGTCGACAGCACATCGGACAACTGCTTCTTCAGCTCCGGCGTCGCATCCGGCTCCTCGAGATAGACCTTCATCATCCCGAGCGCTTCTTCACTCGCGAGCTGCAGCGACCTCTCCATCGGCGTGGTCTCCGCGATCGTCACGTACTGCGTGCCATACGCCGGCACGTCGACTTCGTAGAGCTGCGAGTCACCGACCTTGAGCGCGTTCTTCGGCGCATCGACGATCGTCCAACCTTCATCCGTCTTGTGCCGCACGAACACCTTCGCCGGTTTATCGAGCCGACTCGTCAGCGTGTACGTCGTCGCGCGGCGATGCTGGACCTCTGCCGTCACGATCCCGCGCTGCGCCGTCATGAGGCGCGCGATCTTGTCCTTCTCGGTCCCCGCCGTCTCGACGACGATCTGGCGATCCGCCGCGAACGGCACCACGACATTCGCGTGCGGCGGCACCGGCTCGGTGATGCCTTCACCGATAAACCGACCCGTGCCGTAGACCGTGACCGGACCCGGCTCGAGCGTGTCGCCCGTCGGATTCGCGAGCTTCACCGCCTTGAACGCGTACTTCTTGTCACCGCGATCCGAAATCGGATCGTAGAGATACACGACACCGCCATCGGTCTCGCTGTGAACCATCGCGACCATCGCCGACGATCCGGCCTTCACGTCCATCGGCTTCTCGGCCATGAAGTTGCTCTCGCCGACCGGCGTCGACGGCGTGCTCGTGTGTGCGGTCGGCGGTGCGGCGGCCGGCTCCGAGCCCGGCGCGATCGCGAGCAATCGAATGCCGCTGCTATCGACCGCGGTTTTGATGTGGATGCTCTTTGCAGGAACACCTTCATCGATCAGCTTGTTGCGCGCGGCCTCGGCCTTTTGCTTCGCATCTTCGATCGAGAGACCACCGGCGGCGATCAACACGTCTTTGTGGGACGCGTTGATCTTCTTCGCCGCCGCGGCGAGCTTCTCGTCACCGGCGCGCACCGGCGGCGGCGGTGGGGGCGCAGCGGACGAGGGCGGGTAGTAGCCCGGCGTTCCTGCCGCTGCACCCATCGATTGCTCGAACGACTTGCCCGGAACCGGGATGTTGCGGATGTAGTTCTTGTCGATCGTGATCCCCTGCGTCGTCGACGTCGGATCGATCATCGGCGCTTCCGCCTTGATCTGGATCACTTCACCACCGGCCGCTTGTTCGTTGATCTTCTGCGTCGACAGCTGCGCGATCCGGTTGTCCGCGATCTGGACGTTCTTGCGCTCGACCGTGACGTCTGCGTAGTAGTAGTCGAGCGTGTACGTGCCGGGCGAGGCGGCGACGAGATAGTTGCCTTGCTCGTCCGTGATCGCGGTCTGCGTCGGACTGTTCGGACTCGTCGCGATGACGGTGACTCCGGCGAGTGGCTCGCCCTTCGTCGAGGTCACCTTGCCGCGCACGCCGGTCGTCGCGCTGTTGTTGACACCATCGACCGTGTACGTGTTCTGGATCGACGACGATCCCGAGAACGACACGCCCACATTGTCGGACTGCGAACCCGCCGCGACTCCGACCTGTGATTGGAACGTACGACCAGCCGGTGCACCTGCGGGCCCGGTCCGGACTTCGCTGCCATCGAGTTGCCCGATCTCTTCGCCACCGGCTTCGGTGTACGGCGACACTCCCGTCGGCGGCGCGACGGCGAACTTGTCTTCACCTTGCAAGAGATCGCGATCGATCCGGCGCACGCTCCACAAGTCGTAGCGGAACGACATCGCGCTCGATGCGCCGACGCCGACGAGCACGTCCTTCCAATCCTCGCCCGAGACGTTATCGACGATCGCCCAGCCCTCGAGCATCACCTTGCCCTGATCACCGACGACAACTCGGTAGCTCGGCTTCCAGGCCGGCGCCTCGGTGACGTATGTCAGCAGCACGTCCGCGCGCTCTTGCCCCGGCGTCTGCAACATCATCGTCAGGTACTGGCCGTCTTCCGCTTCCTTTCGAGGGATGCTGACGGATAGCGGCTTGCGCGTGTGCGGATCGACGACGGTCAGCGACTTCAAGAAATCGTCGACGCGATCGCGCGGGACGTGGACCGCGAGCTGACCGTTCTCGATCCGAGCGCTGCGTTCGTAGAACGCGACGCCGTTCCGATAAATGACAACGCGACCGAGCACCGCACCCTCTACCGACGTTGCCGTCGCGTGATGCAGACACCCGGACAGGAGAGCAACTAGAAGTGAATAGCGACGCATGATTCATCGATACGCGCGACGAACCAATTGTGCGAAGTGATCCTGCTGACGCGCAGCGACACGCTGTCGTGTCGCACCTGAGATGCTGTCGCAGGCGGTACTAGTGCTGGTGCGGCGGTTTCACGCGCGGCAGTGACTCCAACACAGACAGCTGTTCGCGCAGATTCCACGGCACGTCTTCATAGACATCGTCGACGAGAGATTGCAGCGGCGGGATGCCGGCGCCTTCGGCTTTCGCGACCGCTTCTTTGCACTCGGCATCGAGGCGTTCCGCCAGCGCTTCACGCTCGCCTTCGGCCAACCAACCGCGACCGCGCAGATAAATCTCGGCGCGCCGAAGCGGGTCGCGCTGATGCCGCCACACCTCGGTCACCTTTTCATCGCGATAGCGCGACGGATCATCCGACGAGCTGTGCGCGCTGACCCGATACGTGAGCAGCTCGACGAACGTGGGCCCGTCGCCGCGCCGCGCCTTCTCGGTCGCGTAGCGAACGGCGTCGTAGACCGCGAACATGTCGTTGCCATCCGCGCGGATGGGCTCGACGCCATAGCCGAGCGCCTTGATCGCGATCGTCTCCGATGCGGTCTGGATCGTGCCCGGCGTGGAGATCGCCCACTGGTTGTTCTGGCAGACCAACACGACCGGCGCCTTCATCACGCCGGCGAAGTTGAGGCTGACGTGGACATCGCCCTCGCTCGTGCCGCCGTCGCCCATGTAGCCGACGGCGCAGCGATCCTTGTCGCCTTTGATCTTCATCGCCATCGCGATGCCGACCGCGTGCGGGACTTGCGTCGACACGCACGAGCTCATCACGACGTAGTTGTGCTCGCGATCGCACGGATGACACGGCATCTGCCGGCCCTTCGTCACGTCGTTGCCCGACCCGTAGACCTGCGCGATGTAATTGTCGAGCGGCATGCCGCGATAGAGGCCGACGCCCGCTTCGCGCAATGCCGGCACGATCCAATCGTTCGGCTTGGTGGCCGCGGCCGAGCCGACGACCGCCGCCTCTTGGCCCATCGCTTCGCCGTAGAAGCTGATCCGGCCTTGGCGATGGAGCGCGATCATGCGGGCATCGGTCACCCGGATCCGCAGCATCGCTTCGAACATCTTGCGTGCGAGCTCGCGGTCGAACTTCGCTAGCGTGCTCTCGTCAACCGGCGTGCCGTCTTCGCGCAGCAGTTGGTGCAGGCCGCGCGCCTTCTCGATGTCGTTTCCGTCGAAGTACGAGGGCTTTGTCGCCAGCACCATGCCGGCAACCTATCACCACCACGAGCGCGAAACGAGGTCCTGACATTGGACGTCCGCGTGATCGAGCGCGGTCTGATTCAGGTCTTCGACCGTCCACGTGCCGTCGAGCGCATCGGTACCCGTCGCGGTCGTGGCATCCGTCGAGTAGGTGAGGACGAACGCGGTCGAGCCGGTCGCACCATCGGTGGCAACCACGGTCCCGGTGCCATCCGCGATCTGCTTGCCTTCGAGCACCGCGCCGTTGACGGTCGCGATGTAGCCGCCGTTCTCGCACAACGTGATCGAGTCGGTGTTGCGGGCGAGGACCTGGTCCCCGCCACCGGTGTAACCACCGCATCCTGCGAGCGGGCCCACGCAGCCGATGAGGGTGGACGACGTGACCAGAGCGAGAAGTCCGAACGCGGCTAGTTTAAGCATGGCGACCCTTATCGCAGGGTCCGCGCCAGGCTCTTCGAGTGCGATCTCGCGCAGTTACACGCCGTCAGTTCAACCGATCACGGCCGACCCTGACACGCGTGTCAGACCATCTCCATGAACATGGTCGTGGGGTCTTCGAGCAGCGACTTCACGTCCTGCAGGAACATCGCCCCGTCCCAGCCGTCCGCGAGGCGGTGATCGACCGAGATCGACAGGTTCATGAGGTGGCGGATCACGATCTGGCCGTTCCGCACCGCCGGCTTCTCTTCGATCTTGTGAACGCCGACGATCGCGACTTCCGGGAAGTTGATGATCGGCGTGGCGAGCACACCGCCCAACTTGCCGAGCGAGCTGATCGTGAACGTCGAGCCCGTGAGCTCGTCGCGCGTGGCCGTACCGGCCTTCACCGCTTCACCGAGCCGCTCGATCTCTTTCGACAGATCGAAGATCGAGCGCTTGTCCGCATCGCGAACGACGGACACCGCGAGACCTTGCGGCCCCTGTGCGGCGATGCCGATGTGGTAGTAGCGCTTGCGCACGATCTCTTGCGTGCTCTCGTCGAGCGACGCGTTCAGCATCGGCCACTTCTTGAGGCCGCTGACGACCGCCTTCACGATAAACGGCAAGTAGTTCAGCTTCACGCCCCGCTCTTGCGCGCGAGACTTCGCCCGTTCACGAACGGTGACGAGCTCGGTCATATCGATCTCTTCGACGTACGTGAAGTGCGCCGCCGTCGACACCGAGCGATGCATCGTCTCGGCGATCCGCTTGCGCATGCCACGCAACGGGATCCGCTCTTCATCGCCGCCCTTCGCGATCGCGATCGGCGCGTGCGACTTGGTCGCGACCGGACCTTGCTGCTTGAAGTTCTGGACGTCGGCAGTGGTCACGCGACCGTGCTTGCCCGTGGCGGGCACGCGACCGATCTCGATGCCGAGCTGACGCGCCAACCGACGCGTGGCCGGCGTGGCGAGCACGCGCGCGCGATCCTTCGACGCGTCGACGACTTCGATCATGCCCGTACCGCCGCTTTTTGCGGCAGCTTGAACAACAGGCACCGGCGCGCTGTGACCGTGTGATTTCGGCGGCTCGACCGCAGGCGCCGCACCACCATCATCGATCTCGAGCAGGATCTTACCGACCGGGCAAATCTCGCCCTCTTTGAAATTGATCTTCGTGACGGTGCCGGCGCGCGGCGACGGAATCTCGACCGTCGCCTTGTCCGTCATGATCTCGACGAGCGGTTGGTCGAGCTTGACCTTGTCGCCGACCTTGACCTTCCACGAGACGATTTCGCCCTCGACGACGCCTTCACCGATATCGGGTAGATGGAACGGAAATGCCATGTCACCACTCCAGCGTCTTCTGGACCGCGTCGACGACGCGATCCGGGTTGGGCAGATACTCGTGCTCTAGCGAGAACGGAAACGGTGTATCGAGGCCGGTCACGCGCATGATCGGCGCTTCGAGCGAGGCCATCGCGCGCTCTTGAATCGACGCGACGAGCTCGGCACCGAAGCCACACGTGCGCGGTGCCTCGTGAACGATCACGCAGCGTCCGGTCTTCTCGACCGATGCGACGAGCGTGTCGATATCGAACGGTGCGAGCGTGCGCAGGTCGATCACTTCGATCGAGATGCCACGCTCGGCGGCGAGCTTCGCGGCTTCTTCGGCGATCGACACCATGCCGCTCCACGCGATCACGGTGGCTTGGTCGCCGGGACGCACGACCTTCGCGACGCCGAGCGGAATCGTGTACTCGCCTTCCGGCACGTCGCCCTTCGCCGCGCGATAGATCCGCTTCGGCTCCATGAAGATGACCGGATCGTTCTGGCGCATCGCCGAGAGCAGCAGGCCCTTCGTGTCGTACGGCGTCGAAGGCATCACGACCTTCAGGCCCGGCGTGTGACAGAACAGCGCTTCGGGCGATTGCGAGTGATACGCGCCGCCGCGAATGCCACCACCAACCGGCGTACGGATCACGACCGGGCAGCTGTACTGGCCACCGGAGCGATAGCGAAACTTCGCGAGCTCGCTGACGATCTGATCGAACGCCGGGAAGATGAAGTCCGAGAACTGAATCTCGGGCACGGGGCGCAATCCGTAGAGCGCCATGCCGATCGCGGTGCCGATGATGCCAGCCTCCGCGAGTGGCGTGTCGATCACGCGATCGCTGCCGAACTCTTCGAACAACCCGTGGGTCGCACGAAAGACGCCGCCGAATTTCCCGATATCTTCCCCGAGCACGACGACGCGGGGATCGAGCTGCATCTGCGTGCGCAGGGCATCGCGGACGGATTCCAACAGGTTCATGACGGGCATGACACGGCTCCGGCGAGGGTGGTGTTACGTGGCGCCGGATCTATAGTCAAGGCAAGGCGCCTTGTTGCGTTGGTGCAGTGCGGCGTAGAGTCCGGTCGTGATCTGGATCCTGCTCGTGGTGCTCACGGTGCTCGGTGGCGCGACGGCCGTGCGTATCGCCTCTTCCGATCGCAAGAAGCTGCCGGGCCCGGCGACGGCGCCGAAACAGCTCGGCTCCGGCGACAGCCTGAAGGAGCGCGGGATCAACGAAACCCGCGTCAACGATATCGTCACGATCGACTCGCAGGACTACCTGTGCGAGGGCGTCATCAACTACGACGAGGACGGGCATCGCTGGATCGGTGCGCGCTGCGTCGACGACAAGCTCGTGAAGTGGCTGATCGTCGGGATCGAGCGCACGGGCGCGAACACCACGCGGCTCATGACCCAGGACACCGAAACGAACGTCACCGGGTATCCGCCCGAGGCGATCGTGGTTGGCGAGGTTCGTTACGCGCTCGATAAACGCGGTTCGGCGACCTGCCAGCTCGATGGTGATGTCGGCGGGCTGGGTGATCTAAAGAAGGATCGTCCGACCGGTCATGTCGAGCGCTGCCGGTGGTGGCTGTACACGGCACCCGGCGACGACACGTTGATCGTCGAGCAGTGGGGCTCGGACTATCGCGTCCTGCGCGGCAAGAAAGTTGGCGAGGGCGTGATCGAGCTGATGGCTGCGAGCTAGCGCGCCATTATCGCGGGAGGTCGAACGTGAACACGCTGCCGGTGCCGGGCGTGCTCTGCACGGTCAGCTGGCCACCATACGTCTCGACGATATCGCGCACGACCGGCAGACCGAGACCGGTGCCGCGCTCGCCCTTCGTCGTGTAGAACGGTTCGAAGATCTTTTGCAGCGCGTCCGCGGGAATCCCCGAGCCGGTATCGCGCACCTCGCAGACCACGCGCTTGCCATCATCACTCGCGCGCGCCGTCACCGTGACCGTGCCTTCGCCGGTGATCGCATCGACCGCGTTGATCACGAGGTTCACGAGGATCTGCTCGATACGCGTGCGATTGACCGTGACGTTCAACGCCTCGGTCCCGACCTCGACGACCGCGTCGACCCGACCGAGCTTGCCGGCCTGCTTCAACATCGTGGTGATGTCGCGGATCAGGAAGTTCATGTCGATCGGCGCGACGCGATCCGGGCCCGGCCGCGCGAGCTGCATCAGGCGATGACCGTGTGACGTGATGTGCTCGCCGACCCGCTCGAGATCCGGCAGCACCTGCTGCATCAGCACGTTGATGTCGTCGCCGGCGGCGAGCGCGGTCTGGAGCTCGTCGATCGCGGCGACTTGGATCTGCGCGATGTTGCGCAGCTCGTGCCCGACACCACCGGCGAGCGTGCCGAGCGTGGCACGGCGTTCGGCGAGCAAGAGCTGGGTGCGCGTCTCTTCGAGCTTTTCCTCGGTCGACGCCTTCGCGACGCGCAGCTCGTCCTCGGCCTGACGCCGGCGCGCGATTTCGGCCTCTTTTTCGACGAGCAGCTGGCGGATCTCGCGCACGTCGCGCGCGACCAGCACGATGCCTTTCAGCATTCCGCTGTCGTCGAGCACCGGCGACCCGGTGACCGAGACGGGGATTTTCTTGCCCGACTTCGTGACCAGCCACGATTCCTCGCGCCGGAGGATGTCGCCGTCTTCGATCCGGCGGCGAACGACCGTGCGCAGGCCCGAACTATCGTCGACGAGGAGCTCGCTGATGGGCTTACCCATGAGCTCCTCTTTCGCAAAGCCGGTCAGTGCCGTCGCACCAGAATTGGTGAGGATGACCCGGCCTTCTGGATCCACGCCGAGCACGGCATCGACCATGGCTTCGATCACGAACTCGAGCACTGCCATCAAACATTATCACGCACGTGAGAGCGCGCTAAAGTGCTGCTGTGGCTCGGTGTCCGACGTGTCAGCGGCGCTTGTCTTCGGGACGAGGGTGTCCGGTACACGGCGGAGTGATCGCGCTACCCGAGCCTTCACCCAAGTACCCACGTCCAGTGGAATCGCTGGATGGCCTCCCACTGGGGGACGAGCTGGGCTCGGGCGGGTTTGCGGCGGTCTATCCGCTCGGTGACAAACTCGTCGTGAAGATCGCGCACGTCGCTCACGACCTGGCAAAAGCACGAATTGCCCGAGAGGCCGACGCGCTGCGGGCCGCTGGAGCACCGGCCGTACCACAACTGCACGGAACGGGCGTCCTACCCGACGGCCGTGCCTGGCTCGCGATGCAGAAGATCGCCGGCACGAACCTCGCGGACGTCACCACCGAGGGCCCCCTGCCGCATCGTGCGGCAGTGCAACTCGGCATGTCGATCCTCGAATCCTTATCGAAGATCCACGCGTCGGGCTTCGTCCATCGCGATCTCAAGCCGGACAATTTGGTACGAAATCCCGAAACCAGGATTTGCATTCTGGACCTCGGCCTCGCGCGAAAAATCCCGCGCGACCCCGACGATCCGACGCGCGCGAACGTCCAGGTCGGCTCGCTCGAGTACATGCCGCCGGAGCAGATCCTCGACTCGGCCTCCGTCGACGAACGCAGCGATCTGTACGCATTCGGCTGCGTGTTGTTCGAATTGATCGCCGGCCGGCCACCGTTCGTGGGCGACGCGGCGGCCCTCGAGCGCGCACATCAGGCGTTGCGACCACCGCGGCTCGATTCGCTCGTCGAGGTGCCGAACGCGATCGATCAGCTGGTGCAGGATTGCCTGGCCAAGGATCCGGCGCGCCGGCCGGGCTCCGCTGCGCGCGCGCGTGCACTACTCGCGCAGACGCAGGACGAGGGTCGCGCGTATCGCACGGGCACCCAGCCGATCTCGATCATTCGCGAGAGCAAGCAGCCGGTCGTGATCGTCTACGCGGAGTTGCCGCGGATCGATCGCGCGCTGCTCGGGATGTTCTCCGCGCGGCGATTGTCCGTGGTGTCGCAACGTGGTCGGCGCGTGATCGCGGCCGCGATCGGTGGCGAGCACGGCGATCCGGCGGCGGTCGCGATCGCGGCAGCACGCGATCTGGCGGCGGCCGGCGCGCGCGTCGCACTGCACCTCGAGGCGTTGCGCGTGGCGAACAACACGCCGAGCGGCGAAGCGATCGAAAAGCCGGAGACCTGGTTACCCGCGCAGTGGACCGGCGTGATCCTCACGCGCGCGATGGCGAGCGTCGTCCAGACCTCGACGCGGGAGATCGAGGGCGGGTTCCGCGTGCTCGAGGCCGATGGTGCGCAGCGCGCGATCGATCTCGTCGGTCGCGACAAGCTGCTCGACGATCTGATCGCCGAAGCCCAAGCCGCGCTGATCGGCTCGGTAACCACCGCGCCCGCGACGGGACCCGTCGTCGTCACACCCGATGGCGTGCCGCAGATGTATCTGTCGACTCGGCAGCGCGTCGGCGGTCCGGGCTTCGCGCTCGTCGTCGGCGATGCCGGTGTCGGCAAGACCATGTTCGCGGCCGAGCTCGCTCGCCGGGTGCGCGAGCTCGATGTCGATGTTCACTTCGGCACGCTGCCGCTCGCCGGCTCGGGCGCGCAGATCGCGTTGGGCGAGCTCGTCGCCGGTGCGAGTGGCACGCGTGCGATCGGTGATGCGTTGCGAGCCCGCGCGCGCAAGCAACCGCTCGCCGTGATCCTCGACGACTTGCACCTCGCCGATCACGCGCTGCTCGACGCGCTCGAGTACGCCACGCTCGGTGGTGAGTCGCTGCCGCTGTGGGTCGTCGGCATCGCGGCACCGCGCATCGATGCTCGTCGCGCGAACCTCGGCTCGCGTGCGGAGCGCCATCGCCGCGACGAACTAAAGGCGCTCGACGAAGATTCCGCCGTCGCACTCGCGGCAAAGCTGCTCGAGCCGGCCGAGTATCCACCGCTGCGTGCGTTGCGCCGGCTCGCCGCGATCGCGCATGGCAACCCGCTGCACATCACCACGCTCACGCGCGAGCTCCACGATCGCGGCGCGGTTCGCCAGCGTGCGGGTGGCGCGCACTTCTTCGATACGACGGCGCTCGACGAGCTTTCGCCGGCGGCGCTCGGTCCGTGGCTCGCCGCGCGCGAGCTCTCCGGGTTGGCGGTCGAGCTCGTGGCGCTCGCACGGATCTGCGCCGTGCTCGGCAGCGACGATCCGTTCAAACGCGATGAAGTGATCGCGATCGTCGAAGCGGTCGAAGCCGCGGGCGGTGCGACCACCACGATCGATCCGGGCGTTGGCCTCGCCGAGCTCGAGGATGCGGGCCTGTTGATCTCGACGAACGAGGTCTACCAATTTCGCCAATCGCTCGTCGCCGAAGGCATCTACGCGACCACCGACGAAGCGGAGCGCCTCGCGATCCATCGCGCCGCGCTCGAGTTCTGGCGGCGCAGTCTCGCCGGCGATGCGAAGATCGCGCGCCATGCCGAAGCGGTCGGCGATCAACCGACCGCGGCGCGCGCGTATGCGGCGATGGCGCGGGCCACGCTGACCGAGCACGATGTCGAAGCCGCGTGGCAAGGTGCGCTACGCAACCTCCCGGCGCTCGATGCGGATCACGTGCGTGCCCTCATGGGGCGTGCGGATGCGCGGGCGCGGCAACAACGGATGGCCGATGCGCTCGTCGACGGGACGCGTGCCGTCGAGCTCGCGACCCCGCTCGATCACGCGCTCTTGCTCGAAGCGCACCTCGAGCTCTCGTTGCTCTACGATCGCGCCGACGAATATCCGAAGGCGAAAGAGCTCGGCGAGCTCGCGCTCTCCGAAATCACGCCGGAGGATCCGCCGCGCCTCCATCGCATCGCGAAGCTCGCACTCGGCCGGATCAAGTTTCGCGATAACCAGACCGCGGATGCCGTGCCGATCCTACGCGAGGTGTCCGAGCTCGCGTACGCGGCGGACGACTTCGACGTCGCGGTGCCGGCAGATCTGTTGCTCGGCCCGTCGCTCGTCACCGAGAAGCAACTCGTCGAAGCCGAAGTGGTCTTCGATCGCGTCGTCGCCGTCACGACGAAGCGCGACGATCGGTTCCATCTCGGCGTCGCCTACGCGAACCGCGCGTGGTTGTGGTCGGCGCAGGGCGCGATCGAACGCACGGCCGCGGATCTCCGGCTCGTGATCCAGCTCGCTCGCGAGATCGGCGCCACGCTGCTCGAACGGATCGCCACGTACAACCTCGCAGAGGATCGGTTGTGGCAAGGCGCGCTCGACGAATCGCTCCTGCTCGCCCGCCGATCGTTGACGCTGCAAACCAGCTACGGCGAAGGCAGCACGAAGTGGGACCGGATGCTGCTCGCGCGGGTCCTCGCGGCAAAACACGACGTGGCCGAGCTCCAAACGCTACTGCCGCAATTTGCGGCAGACGAGCTCGCACCGGACGAGAAGATCGTGGTCGATATCGTTGCCGCGTCGACGACGGACACACCTGCGGATCAGTGGGACAACCTGCTCGATCAGACCACGGATCTACCGGGCGGAAATCGCCTCGAGATGATGTATCTGGCGGCTCGGGCGGGGCGGCTCGACGCGAAATTCCGTAGCACCGTCGCGGATCTAATCGCCAGTAATACGATCTGGTCCGCGCGCGCACACGAGTTCTGAGCGCACCGCACCTGGAAGGTTCGTTACGCCGGCCGATTCATTAAGCGATGACGCAGGCTGGAAACAGGCGTCCGCGGACCAGCGGTGTTATGCAGGCATTGGTGTCCGCGGCTGCGCCGACTCCTTCTGTCCCTGGGTTTCGTGTCGATCGTTTAGTTGGCGAGGGTGGCTTCGGCCAAGTCTGGCGCGGGATGCGGGAAGCTGACGGCGCCGTCGTCGCGATCAAGATCCTGCATCTCGAGCTCATCCGTTCGACCGACGCGCTCACGCGGTTCGAGCGCGAGCTCGACGCGATCTCGCGCCTCGATCATCGCAGCGTGGTCCACGCGTTCGATCACGGCATGCTGCCGGATGGCCGGCCGTATCTCGTGCTCGAGTACATCGATGGCCCGAGCCTGCGCGACGTGATCAGCGAGCGCGGGCAGCTGCCGCCGGCCGAGACGCTCGCGCTGCTCGAACCGCTGTGCGAGGCGCTGCAGACCGCGCACGATCAAGGTCTCATCCATCGCGACGTCAAGCCGTCGAACGTGATCCTCGGTCACGACGCGCAAGGCTCGCGCCCGGTGCTCCTCGATTTCGGCCTCGTGAAGTTGTCCGACCAGCACGGTCCTGGCCTGACGTCGTCGCGCTCGATGCTCGGCACGCCCGCGGCGATGGCGCCGGAGCAGATGAAGGGGCAGCCGGTGACGGCGCGGACGGATGTCTACGCGCTCGGCCTGCTCGCGTTTCACATGCTCACCGGTGCACCCGCGTTCGGGAATGCGCCGGGCGTGGTCCAGAGCTACTTGCAGATCCACGGGCCGCGGCCGCGACCGTCGCAAAAAGCGGATCTCGATCCCGCGATCGACGAGCCGATCGTCCGCGCGCTGTCGCCGGATCCATCGCAACGCCCGGCGAGCCCGCGCGAGTTCTTCGCCGCGCTCCGGGATGCGATCGCACCGGCCGCCGATAGCGGTGCGGGCGAGCAAGCCGTGACCGCGCTCTACGTCGAAGGTGGCCCGGCCGAGCTCGCGGCCGCCTCGAACCTCGCGAGTGGGGCGGGGATGATGATCGCGATGACCACGCCGGAATCGCTCCTCGCCGTCGCAACGACGGTCGACCTGGCGGCGATCCAGAAGCGTCTCGACGAGTTGGTCGCCGCCGGCGCGCGCGTCGCGATCGGGGAGTCCCAGGCCACGATCGCCGGGACGATGATCGACGGTCCGGCCCTCGACGTCGAAGGCTGGGCGCCGTATCCACTGCCGGCCGGCATCTGGATCGCGCCGGGCCTGCTACGCTAGTGATGTGAGCATCACGCGTCGGATCTGGGAAGGCGCCCAGACCGGGTTCTCGAAGTTGTCGTCGCTGGTGATCGTCGATGACGATCCGCTGAGCCACGTCGAGAGTGCGGCGTTGCAGGCCGAGCTGACCGCACGAAAAGCGGCGCGGGCGGCCACCCGAAATCCGCTCGACAATCCACTCGCGAAGCTCGCGCTCGGCAATCCCGGTGCGCGTGCGCAACGCGATCGTGCGGCGCAACAACGTGCGGGCAAGGTGCATCGCGAGCGCGATGAACGCGAGCAGAAGCAAAAGCAGGCGGCCGACGATGCGTTCCGCCGGATGAAAGAGCAGGCGGCCAAGGGCGGGACGTGGACGCCGCCGCCGTCGTCGAGTACGTCGTCGGGATCGAGCAACCCGCGGCCACCGCGCCCGGGTTCGAACGAGGCGCAGGTGGCGGAGTGGTACCGCGTGCTCGATCTCCAACCCGGCGCCGAGATGAGCCAGATCAAGAGCAGCTATCGCCAGCTGATGCGCAAGTACCACCCGGACATGCACGCCGGGAACCCGTCGAAGCAAAAGGCCGCAACCGAGCTGTCGATGCGTGTAACAACTGCGTACAACGGCCTCGTCGCGCATCTCGACAAGAAGTGATATCCACAGCCCGTGGATGCCGGTAGCGCTGCGTCGAAGACCGCGTTGATGGTGTGCGCGTATCGCGCGCGCGCCTCGGCCAAGGCTCACCCGTTGTTCGTCGATCCGTGGGCGAAGCTGATCGCCGGCGATGACGGCGAAGCGATCGCGCGGGGCTTGGACCAGCGTTGGCCACCGATGGAGCTGTGGCTCACGCTGCGCGTCGCGTATCTCGATCGGTTGGTCGGGCTCGCGGTCGACGAGCTGTCGATTCGCCAGATCGTGATCCTCGGCGCCGGTTACGACACGCGTGCGGCGCGCCTGCCGCGTGCGGGTGTGCGGTTCTTCGAAGTCGATCATCCGGCAACCCAAGCGGCGAAGAAGGCCGTCGTCGGCAAGCTGCCGGGCTATCCACTCGAAGCGGCCACCTACGTCGCGTGTGACTTCGAGCGCGAAGATCCGATCGAGCGGCTCGTCGCGAATGGCTTCCTGCTGACCGAGCCCGCGCTGATCGTGTGGGAAGGCGTGGTCATGTATTTGACCGAGGAAGCGATCCGCGCCACCGCGAAGCGCTTGGCCACGTTGCATCCGCATTCGGTCGTCGCGTTCGACTTTTTCGGCAAGCGCCTCGCGATGGCGCAGGGCATCTCCGCCGAGGATCAGCACACGCGCTCGTTCGTCGGCGAGTTGGGCGAGCCGATCCGGTTCGGATCCGATCACATCCTCCCGTTGCTCTACGAGTCCGGGTTTCGCTGGGCGCGTCAGATCAACTTCGACGAGATCGCGCTCGAATTCCTCGGTGACTACGTTCGCGATCGCGCGTTTCGGTTCCAGCACATCGCGCTCGCGAGCGGGCGAACGCCGGTCGCGGGATGGCCGTAATCTCACGTCACTGGCGGTTGATCGCGATCTGCGCATTTGCGGTGATGATCGCGTGGGGCTTCGCGGCTAGCACGCTCCACGTCACGCCTCGCATGGGGCTGCCGCTCGACGACAGCTACATCTACCTCACGTACGCGAAGCAGTTCGGGCGCGCGCAACCGTTCACGTACTTCCCGGGTGGCGGCTACTCCGCCGGCTCGACGAGCGTGGTCTGGCCGATGCTGCTCGCTCCATTCTGGACGCTCGGCGCGCGCGGTCACGCGCTCGTGTGGGTGTCGTTCGGGATGTGCACGCTGTTGTTCGCGTGCGTCGGACTCGGCTGCTATCGATTCGCGTCGCAACTCGGCAATCGCGTCACCGGTGGCGTCGCCGTGGTGATGGCGCTCGTCGTCGGGCCGTTCGCGTGGAGTGCGCTGTCCGGCATGGAGGTCGCGTTCGCGAGCGCCCTATTGATCGCGATGGTGCTGCTCCTCGCGGCCCAGCCGGTCACTGGTCCGCCGTCGTGGAAGCTCGTCGCGGTGTTGGCGGCGACATCGTTGTCCCGTCCGGAAGCGACGATGATCGCGAGCGGCGTGATCGCGGTGGCGGTGATCCAACGCGTGCGGCAACGCGATTGGAAGGCGGCGGCACGCTGGTGCGTACCGTTGATCGCGCCTCTCCTATGGATCACCGCGAATCGCGTGCTCGCCGGAAACTTCTTCCCGAACACCGGCGTCGTGAAGAGTCACTTCTATCTGCCGGGCTTCGACTGGGTGTACTGGCGCGATGCCGTGAAGACCCAGCTCGGGCAGATGGCGTACGCGTTGTTCTGGGCGCCGGAGAGCGTGCTGATCGTGCCACGCGTGATCGCGCTCCTGTTCGTAATCGGTGCGGTGCGGATCGCGATGTGGGGACGGCGCGAGAACAAGCGCCTCGCGGCGGCCGCCGTGATCGCATCGCCGCTCCTACTGATGCTCGCGGTCGTGTCCACGTCGGGCGTCGGTGGGTGGAGCTTCCAGAACATGCGGTACATCGCGACCGCGCTGCCGTTGATCTCGCTCGTCGCTGCGTGTGCGCTCGCACCCGTGCGGTGGCCGCGAGAATGGTCGATCGGATCGGCGGTGCTCGCGATCGGATACGCCGTGCTCGCGTTTCATCCGCTCCGCGATCAGATGTGGTTGTTCGCGCAAGGCGCGATGGATACGAACGCGCAGGTCGTCACGATCGGCAACTACGTCCACGACAAGCTGCCGAACGCGAACCTCATGTTCCACGATGCCGGCGCGATCGCGTACTACGGCGATGGCCGCGTCTACGACATGCTCGGCCTCGTCACGAACGATCAAGCGGGCATCGCGAACAACGGGCCCGGCGCGCGGTTCGAATTTCTCGAGAGCTTGCCGCCGGACCAGCGGCCCACGCACTTCGCGTATTACCCGGGATGGATGGGCTCGCAGGACTTCTTCGGCGAAGCGGTGCTCCACACGTCCTTGCGGCCCGGCTTGCCGACGGGAAAGCTGAAGCGGCTCGTCGGCGAAGCAGACATGCAGGTCCTCCCGGCGATCTGGGATCACGCGCACAGCGCCGAGCGGCCGATCGACGATCACACCGGGTGGAACGTCGTCGATCGGATCGACATCGCGGACATGGCGAGCGAACGCGCGCATCACTGGAAGGGTGGGTTGGGGCGGCGGCACTTCGGCGAGCCCACCGCGAAGTGGTCGATGGTCGAGCGCGAGCAACTCGAGGCCGGCCTCATGATCGATGGTGGGCGCACGATCCGCGATCACGGCGAGACGTTCACCGTCACGATCGATCACGATCGTCCGACGCGCATCGTGATCCGCAGCGGCGGTCAGACGTCGTATTCGTTTCACGAGGCGATCACGCGGCCCGTGAATCTGAAGCTGTTCGCCGGCGACAAAGAGATCGGCCACCTCGATCTGCCGCCGCCGGCCGGCCGGTTTCAAGAGTTCGTGTTCAACGTCCCGCAGCGTGCGTTTCACGCGGACACGATCGAGCTCCGCACCGAGGCGAGCGCGCCGTATCGGGTGTTCCACTGGTTCGTGCTACAGCCCGATTCTAAAATCGCCCGGTGAGCGACACGCCGGCCGAGGTCGCGGTGGCTGTCGGCGCGACTTCGACCTCGCGCGGTGCGAACACGTACAGGCCGACGCCGGTCGCGATCAGCGCAGCACCGACGATGCTCATCCCGGTCGCGACGTTACCGCGCGAGCGAGCGTCGTCGACGCGTTGCAACCCGGCGGGCGTGCACAGGTCACCGCTCGCGCCGCGATAGCACTCGCCATTCGTGAACGCTTGGTTGTAGTAGCGCTCGGCGGAGATCATGAACACCGCGCCGGTGATCCACACCGCAACACCCGCACCGCCGGTGGCGATCGCGCCGATCACGAAGTTGCGCGACTTGCGTTGTTCGGTCGCGGTGCCGCCCAACACCGGAACATCCACGGTGGTGGTGTTGCCCGCCGACACGTGGAGCGTTTGTTCGTAATGGCGATGGCGGGTGTGCGCGACGAGCTCGACATCTCCCGGATCGACGCGCTCGTGCAGCTCACCGGCCGGTGTCACCACGCGCGAGCCGAGCGAGAGCGAGATGTCGTCGAAGTCGCGATCGGCGAGCCTCACGATCACCGTGCCGAGCCGACCATCGAGTGCGGTCGCGCGATCGCGGGCGTACTGCGCTCGGACGGGATTGTCTTTCGACGCGGCGGCCTTCTCGAATAATTGATACGCGACCGCGAGGTGACCGAGATGCTCTTGGCAGTCGGCGAAGTTCACGGCGGTGCCGTCGGCGGGATCGAGGTCGTAGCTACGTGCGAATCGATCGCAGGCGTCTTTGTAGTTCGCGACCTTCGCGAGATCGCGACCCTCTTCGAACAGCTTCGCGGCGTCGGACGCGCGTTGTTTGGGTGATTCAGCTGTAGCAACCGCCGCTACACCACACAGAAGGCTCGCAACGAGGGTCCTCACCTGAGTTAGGATCTTGCCATATGGGTCGTTTGTCGTGGGCGCTGATCGCGCTGACGGGATGTAACAGCATCCTGGGCATCGGCGATCCGGGTTCCGCGCCGGCCGACGGTCCGGCGTATTCGTGTCCGATCGAAGGCACGGATCTGTGCGCGTACGAAGCGCCGTACGGTCCGATCCGGATCACGACCGACACGACGATCGATACGACGTCGGACTGCAACGTCGTGTTGATCGCGCCCGGTGGCGGGAGCGTGTGCGTGTTGTACGGATCGACGATCGACGTGATCGCGAAGTTACGCGGGCGAGGAGCTCGGCCACTCGTTCTCGCTGCAACGGGCGCGATCACGATCAGCGGCAAGGTCGACGTGTCGTCGAACCAGATCAGCGGTCGTGGCGCGGCGTCGGCGGCGAACGATCTCTGCGCGACGTACCAGAACGTCACTTATGGCGGCGGCGCAGGTGGCAGCTTTCACGGATCCGGCGGCAACGGCGGCACGGGCATGGGCTCGTCGGCGAATACCGGAATCGTTGCTCAAGCCGGGACGACCGCAGCGCCGACGAATCTCACCGGTGGCTGTGACGCGGTCGGAACCGCAGACATCGGCGGTGGCCAAGGAGCGGGCGGTGGCGCGGTCGAGCTCGCGTCCGGAACATCGATCGAGATCGGAGCGACGGGTGTGGTGTCGGCGAACGGCGAGGGTGGAAACTTCTCCGGTGGCGGAGCGGGCGGGATGATCGAGCTCTCGGCGCCGAGCATCGCGATCCACGGTGTGATCGTCGCGAATGGCGGCGGCGGCGGGCAGGGCATCGGCGCGGGATTCACGGCCGTGAAAGGCGCCGATGGCGCGGACTCGGCCACGCCGGCGCTCGGCGGATTCGGTGGAGCGCAGGCGAGTGGTGGCGCGGGTGGTGCGGGCTCGACGCCGAATGGCACGAAGGGCTCCGACGCGAACGTGATGAACTATGGCGGTGGTTATGGAGGTGGCGGTGTCGGGTTCATCGTGATCGATACGCCGCCGAGTGACACGAGCGGTGGCGTCATCTCTCCCACGCCGACTTCGAGTTAGGATCGCACTATGGGGCGTCCGTCGTTTGCACTGATCGCGGTAGCCGGATGCAACAGCATCCTCGGCATCGGTGATCCCGGTGCCGCGCCACCGGATGCTCCGTCGTTGTCATGCGTCGTCGGCGGATTCGATCTCTGCGCGCATCAGCAGCCGAACGGCCCGATTCGATTTCAGAGCGACGTCGAGATCGACACGAACACCGATTGCAACGTCGTCGTGTTCGTTCCAACCGGCGGTAGCTTGTGCGTGGTCTACGGCTCCGATATCGCGGTCGCGGCGAAAGTTCGAGCCACCGGCGATCGGCCGTTCGTCCTCGCGGCGACCGGAGCGATCGATGTCACCGGCACGATCGACGTTTCGAGCAACATCATCGAAGGAATCGGTGCCGCGGGTAACGACAAGTCATGCGCGGGCGACGAGACGAGCACGCCGAACTACTTCGGCGGTGCCGGCGGAAGTTTCCACGGGAAGGGTGGTGATGGTGGTAGCAGCAACGGCTCCGCCACGATCTCCGGCCAGGTGGCGCAGGCCGCGGTCACGACGCCTTCCACGCTTCGTGGTGGATGTCCCGGGCGAACCGTTCAAGAGAATCGCAGTCAGGCGGTTGGTGGTGGTGCCGTCGCGCTCGTCGCGGGCGGATCGATCACGATCGGCGCGACCGGATTCGTCTTGGCCAATGGTGGTGGCGGCATCTTCAATAGCGGGCTCACGTCCGATGTGACGGGCGGTGCTTCGGGCGGCATGATCGAGCTCGAGGCGCCCGACATCGCGATCCATGGTGTCGTCGCCGCCAATGGAGGTGGAGGTCAGGCAGGGTATGGAGGCAACGGCTTTCCACCGGGAGGCGCCGATGGCTCTGCCTCGAGCTCGCCCGCGCCCGGCGGAAGCGGCGGAGGTGGGCTTGCCGGCGGAAGCGGTGCCGCGGGGATCACGATCGATGGAGCGCCGGGCAAGAACGCGACCGCCGCGAACACCGGCGGGTCCGCAGGTGGTGGTGGCGCCGGATTTATTCTGATCGACACACCGCCCACCGACACGAGCGGAAGTGTGATCTCACCGACCCCATCGACCAATTAACGCCGGCCGAGTCCGGTCGATACATCTACTGGATGACCCGTCGCGATCCGGTTGTACGCGAGCTCGCGTCTCGCTCGCTATCCGGAACCGTCGGTCATCTCTTGATGCTGACGGCGGCGCAGATCATGGCGCCGGCCAATCTGCCGTTCGAGGCGTGGCTCGTGTTCCTGCCACTCCTCGTGTTGCGACTCGTCGCGCGCGGCACGCTGAATTATCGCTTGCTCGCGTTCTGCTCGATCGCCTGCAACCTGAGCTGGGGCCTGCTCGTCGCGAACGCCTATCACACGAGTGGCGAGAGCGAGCCCGCGATCGTGTTCGCGTTCTTCTTGTGCGGGATCGCGACCGCGAGCACGTTCGCTCTCGCGCCGCGATCGTGGTTGCAACGCACGGCGCTCGCCGCACTCGTGCTTCCCGCGCCGGTGTTTTGCGTGTTCGGGCTCGCGGCGTGGCACTTCGCGCTGCTCCACCTGATCTTCCTGTTGTTCACGATCGTGCAAGGCACGCTCGCCACGAACGAGTACCGCAACATCGTGCTCGGCGCGGAACAGCGCCTCGCGCTCGAGGTGGAATTGCGCCAGGCGCAGAAGCTCGAAGCGATCGGCCGGCTCGCCGCGGGTATCGCGCACGAGATCAACACGCCGGTGCAATTCGTCACCGATAGCTGCACGTTCATGTCCGACGGCATCGTCGCGATGGAGAGTGCGCTCGCCGATTACAAACGGATCGCCACGGATCTCGGTGCGGGACCATCGATCGCGAAGGTCGAAGAGGCGCACGACTTGGTGTTCATGCGCGAGAACCTCGCCGGCGCCGCGCAGCGCTCGCTCGAAGGCCTGCAACGCGTGGCCAAGATCGTGCGCGCCACGAAGGACTTCGCCGCGCGGTCGACGCTGAAGGCGCCCGCGAACCTCAACATCGCGATCGAGTCGACGCTCGTGATCTGCGCGCACGAGACCCGCGACGTCGCCGATGTCGTGACCGAGCTCGGTGAGCTACCGCTCGTCACGTGTGCGAGTGGCGAGATCAATCAGGCGCTGCTCAACATCATCGTCAACGCCGCGCACGCGATCGGCGATCAGGCCGGCGAGCGCGGCAAGATCACGATCAAGTCGTGGGCGGACCCCGAGTGGGTGCGGATCGCGATCAGCGATACCGGCGGCGGCATCCCGACCGACGTGCTCGACAAGATCTTCGAACCGTTCTTCACGACGAAGCCCGTCGGCAAAGGGACCGGGCAGGGCCTCGCGATCGCGCGCTCGATCGTCGTCGGCAAGCATGGTGGCCAGCTCGATGTCGCGTCGCAGCCGGGCATCGGCACGACGTTCACGATCGCGTTACCGGCTGCCTGAGTGTCTGAGCCGAAGAGGCCGTCTGGCCGATGAGGCGCGAGTTGTTAATGACAGGCGGCGAGCGGGCCGCCCTTCTCGCGAATCTGCTCGTCTTGCGGTCGCACGAACGCGACCTGGACCGGCTGCGGCATCACGCTGCGGATCACGACGCCGACCTTACAGCGCTGCTTCGGCAACGCGAGCTTGCCCTTGCCGCTGATCACCTCGGCCGCGAGCGGCTTCGCGGTGCTGACTTGATCGGACAAGTACTGCTCTGCGAGTTGCTCCGCATCCTTCATGCACGCGAGGTTCACGCGCGCGGCACCACCGGTCACGTCGACATCGATCGACATGCCCTCGTTCGCATCGTACGGACCGTAGATGATCGCGCCGTAGTTCTGGACCTCGACGGAGACCCGCTCGCCTTCACCGACGCTCGGCTTCGGGAACTTGCCCTTCGGCAATCGCTTCATCGCCATCCGCGTGATGTTCTTGCAGAGGTCGACGGCGATCTCGAAGCCCTGGCTCGCCGCTTCGACGACCGCCTTCGCACCTTCTTGCTTCGCCGCGGTCTGCGCCGCATCTTCGGGCGATTCGCCGATCACCGAGCCCGCGCCGCCGACGATCGACGACCACAAGCCATCGCGATCGACTTGGATCTCGCCACGCGGCGTGAACTCCACCTTCGGCTCGCCGGTTGGCGTGAACCACAGCGACGCGACGTGATTGCTCCGTTCGTACGCGACGTCGACCTTACCGGTGAGTTGCGCTTTCACGTCGAACTTCACGTACTGCTTGACCTCGAACGTTCCGCCAGCCTTCTTCTGGCCTTTCTCGGCCCATTGCCAGCCACTACCGACGAGGTCGATCGTGATCGAGTCTTTGTTCGCGGTGACCTGACAATCGCGCACCCAGATCTGGCCCGTGATCACGGTCTTGCGCGCCTTGTCTTTGATCCCGCTGAAGTGATTCGCGGCGAGCTTGCACGCGCTTCCCGACAGCAGATCCAGGACGAGCGCTCGCACGTCCGCATCGCCCACGGCGTCGCGTAGCGGCTCCTCCGGTTTCGGTGGCGGCGGAGGACCCGCGGCATCGCGCTTCGCCTCTTGTTTGTGCGACGAGCATGCAGCTGCGATCGCGATGATGGCGACAACGGAGCGCTTCACCGCGCGAGCTTACTTCAATTCGCGGCGGACAATTGCCGCACCCTCGACGAGTGCCTTCAACTTCTGGATCGCTACGACGCGCGGTAGCTGCTTCAACCCGCAATCGGTTGTCAGCGTCACGCGCTCCGCATCGATGTGTTTCAACACCGCACGGACCCGTTCGGCTACCTGCTCGGGATGTTCGATCGAGAGCGAGCCGACGTCGATCACGCCGGCGTGGACGCGCTTGTCGCTCGGAAGCTTTCTGAGAAAGTCGACGTCGCTCATCTCGCGTGCGGCGAAGTCGAGGACGAACGCATCGACTTTGACGTCGAGATAGTGCGGCACGACCTCGCGATAGCCGGCCTTCGTCATGCCCGTCATCTTGTTGCCCCACACGTTGCCGAGGCAGAAGTGCCAGCTCTTCTCGACGCCCGTGGGGATGTCCGCCATCGTGCGGTTCACGACCTCGATCACCCACGCGTAGTCTTTCTCGCCCGACAACGTGGGCATCCACGCGCCGAGATCCTCGAGCTGGATGTGCTTGCACCCGGCGGCGACGAGCTCCGCGATTTCGGCGCGAAAGATATCCGCGAGAGCGCGCGAGAGATCGTAGCGGTCTTTGACGGGCCCGGCCTTGAAGTACGCGAGCGTAGATAACTGCAGCGGACCCGCACCCACGCACGCCTTGATCGGCTTTTGCGTATTGCGTTGCGCCCACTGATAGATGAGCGCCATCCGCACGGGGCCGCGCTCGATCGGACCTTCGACCGCCACACCACCGGCCTCGTCGAGCGCCCACACGTCGCGGCCCTTCGCTTTGGCCTTCGCGGGATGCGGCAGCTTCTCCGAGGAGAACCCGTGCGTGCGCTCGAGCCAGTACCAGAGGAACGAGCCGATGCCCATGTTGTAGTCGTCGAACCACATCTGGCCGTCGGTCAGGATGTCGAGACCGCAGTCTTCTTGATCGCGAATGACGACGCGCGTGGCATCGTGAAACGCCTCGGCGTGCGACGCGATCTTGAACGCCTCGAGGATGTCGCGGCCGGCCAGTTGTTGCGTGAACCACTGGGGCCGCGGGTACGAGCCCACCATCGTCGTCGGCAGAAGCGTCATGGCTCCTGATACTACGCCCGGGCCCGAACGGACGTTACCGCTGCGTTACCGAGCGATGATATGGATAGGTATGCGGTGGGCAGTATTCGTGTTGGTGGCTTGCGGTGGTGATGCGAAACAACCGGCGAGCCCGGAGCAGGGCGGCACGGCCATGATGTTCGGCGACTGGAAAGGGACCGACTCGCCGTTGCGCAAACAAGTCTGCGCGGCCAAGGCACAGTCGCCGTTCGCGATCACGGTGACACAGGCGGCAGAGCGCTACGGCGCCGGCGTGCAAGGCCTTCACACGATCGCGACGAGCGAGCGCAGACCGATCGAAGTGTGCGGCGCGATGAACGAGCTCCGATGGTTGACCGCCGCGCGATGCGACGACGGCAAGAACCCGTGGGGCGGGAACATGGGGCGCGCGCACGGGTTTCGTCGCCGAGCGATCAGCTACCTCAGCAAGGAAGATGCGTGTACGCCGGTGATCGACGTCTACGAAGCTGACTGCCCCGAGGGCGTCTACGCCGTATTCATGGACATGGACTTCTGCGCACCCGGCGAGAACTGGGGGGAAGGCTTGACGCACTAGTCACGGACAGGTCGCCGTGGTCCCGCTGCGCGTCGCCGTCGCATCGTTCGGACCGCACATCACGGTGCAGGTCGCGCCGCAGTTCGTGACCGTGCAGCCGGTTGCCGGGCACTGCACCGCGCAGGTCGTTGCGGTCGCACAATCGACGGTCGTCGTCGACGAGGTCTGCGCCTGCACGTTGCACGTCTCGCTCGCCGCACAGGTCACGTCGCAGGTCTCACCAGCCGCGCATTGGGTCGAGCACACGGTGCCGCCGCCGACGCAATCGTGCACGCACGCGCTATCGCTCGGGCACTGACAACTGTCGCCGTTACAGGCGCCGTCATCGCTCGAAGAACACGCCGACAGCGCCACCACCAGGATGAAGATCAATCTCATCCGTTCATGATGCCGTGACTCGCGGGCGCTGGGCCATTCTCCGCGATCGCATAGCGGTAGAACGCGGCACCGAAGAGCACGGCGATGCCCGCGCACAAGAACGTGTTCATCGGACCGATCGCATCGGCGAGCGTGCCGAGGAGCAGTGCGCCGATCGGCATGCCGCCGAAGAACGCCATCGCATACAAGCTCAGCACGCGTCCGAGGATCGCCGGATCGCTCGTCGATTGGATCAGCGTGTTCGTCGACGCCATCTGCACCATCCACCCGAGGCCGCACGCGAACACGAGCGGGCACGCGATGTAGACGTTCGGCGCCCAGCGCAACGCGCACAGTCCGAGGCCGAGCAGCGTGGTCGCGTAACCGATCTGTTTCGGAAACCCGGCCGTGGATTGCTTGTTCGCGAGATAGAGCGCACCGACGAGCGCACCGCACCCCGCGGCCGCCATCAAGATGCCGAGCGTGTGCGGCCCACCGGTGAGCGTCTTACCGGCGACCATCGGCATGAGCGTGGTGTACGCGCCGCCGAGGATGCTCGTCGCCGCGAGCAGGAAGATCGCGGGGCGGATGATCGGCGACGCGAGGACATAGCGCATGCCCTCTTTCATGTCGGCCCACACGTGCGTGGTGCGCGGCTTGATCTCGCGCTTCGGCACGTTCATCGCGAGCAGCGAGAGGATCACGGCGACGTAGCTGAGAGCATCGATCGCGAAGCACCAACCTTCGCCGAACAGATCGACGAGGAACGCCGCGAACACCGGACCCATCAGGCGCGCACCGTTGACCATCGACGAGTTCAAGGCGATCGCGTTCGGCAGATCGGCCTTGTCCGTCACCATCTGGCCGAGGAACGACTGGCGCGCCGGCATGTCGAACGCGTTGATCAGCGCCTGCACGGCACCGAGCGCCATCAAGTGCCACACGGTCATCCAGCCCGTGAACGCGAACAACGCGAGCGCCGCCGATTGGAGCGCGGCGAAGATCTGGGTGATCACGATCGTCTTGTGACGATCCCAACGATCGACCAGCGCACCGGCGACGGGAGCGAGCAGCGCACTCGGCGCCTGGCCGAAGAACGCGACGAACCCGAGGATCACACCGGCTTCGAGCGCATCGCGCGACGCGATCTTGTACGCCATCCACACGGTGGCGAAGCGTGTGAGCCACGTCCCGACGAGCGAGATGCCCTGGCCGATGAAGAACAGCCGGTAGTTGCGGTGGCGAAGTGCGCGACTGATTCGCGCCATGCTTCACCGTAGCATTGGTTGCTCAATACAACTTGTGAAGATGTGTTCCCCGGTAGTAGTGGCCGAGGATCTGATCGTGCGTCTTGCCGGCTTCGGCCATGCCGATCGCTCCCAGCTGGCACATCCCGACGCCGTGACCGAAGCCGGCGCCGCGGAACGTGAACGTCGCGCCCTCGCGCTTGACCTCGAACAGCGTCGACTTCAGGCCACCCAGCAGGCGACGGATGTGCAGATCGCCGGTGACTTCGACGGTCTTCTTGTCGCCGACGATATCGAGCGTCTGGATCCGTCCGGAGCTGCCACGCTGCTTCGGCACCAGCGATTTGATGTGGCCAACTTCGGGATATTCGACCGACACGCGCGCGGTCAGCGCATCGGCGTCGATCTTCTCGGTCCACCGGAACTTCGCCTTGCCACCTTTGGCCTTCGCGCACCACGCATCGCCATCGTGATCGAGGAAGTCATCGATGTTCGCATCCGTCACCTTCGACATGTTCGCCTTCGCGTTGTCGGCGCGGCCGCGTAGCGACGGATCCGGATCGCCGCCCCAGATCGCGTCGTTGTCCTCGGTGTGGCCACCGCAGCTCGCGCTGTACCGAATGTCGACCATGCCACCGCCATCGCGGAGCAACACGATGCCGTGTGTCTTCTCGATCGCGCGGGTCGCTCGCGCATCCTCGTGACCAGCGCCGGCGTAGACCTGGCACTGCTGCGTCGAACACAACAGGAACGGATCCGTGAGCGAGCGGCGACCGATCTTTTGAAGTAGCTCGGTGCGCGCCGCGATCGCCTGCGCTTCGAGCGCGGCTTCGGGGGCATCGGGATACATCTCCGCCGGTACGATGCCCGCGAGCAACTTGTCCTCGCTCACCGCGTTCGCGGCAATGAGCGACCCATCGTGATCGAGCGTGACGTAGACCGTGCCCCAGTAGCGACGATCTTCACTGCCGGTCTCGAGCTGGCTGCCGCCGGTCCCGGTCGGGACGTCGGCGACGGTTAACGTCGTGTTCGCCTGCTTCGGTTGGAACCACAGCACGGACGGATTGCGAATCGTCGTCGAGCCCGAATGCGCGACGATCGTGCCGGCCGGCCGGCGGACGAGCTCTTGATGCACGGACGTCTTCACGCCGAACTTCTTCGCCAGCTCGCTCGCACGTGCGGCGCCCTTGCCCTCGGCGACCGGATCGATCGCGATCCGGACCTCGCGGGTGTCGATCACTTCGCCGCCGGTGCCGAACAACGTCCCGATCTCGAAGCTCCGCGGATCGAAGCCGCGATCCTTCCAGCGCGCGAGTGCGGCGGTGATGCCCTGCGCGTCGTCGGGGCCGAGCGTCTCGACGACGGTCCAGTCGTTGATCAACGCCGGCTTCGCATTCTCGACCGTGACGGTCCACGCATCGCCACCATCGGCTTCGACGGTCGAGCCACCGATGCCATCGGGCCGCACGGCCACGCCACCCTTCGCCTTGAGATCGACCTTCTTGCGCCCGCCCATGATCTCGACGGTGACGAGCGGGAGGCCGTCGTCGGTGAACGAAAACCGCGTCGAATAGAGGATCCGCAGCTTGTCCGAGGCGGACGTGTCATCGGCGCGTGCTGGCAGTGTGGACACCAGACATGCGGCGGCGACGACCGTATGGAGTCGGAGCATCCCCGAGGCTAGGCAGCGCCCGCTCGGGTGTGCAACAAACTGGCATGGCCGCCGAGCTGCCCACCCCCGCGCCGCGCCTGCCGGCGGAAGTCCTCGCGAAGCGCGATGCGTTGCCGAAGAAGCCGGAAGGCGTGGTGCTGACCGGGCGCCTGGTGGTCGTCGAGCCGCTGGATCTCCAGGATGATCTGGATGCGCTGTACGCGGTCAGCAATGGAGACGCGTTCGCGCTCGGCGACCGCTCCGTCGAGGACTACGATCCGGAAGCCCGGATCTGGCGTTATATGAGTGCCGGTCCGTTCGCGACCGCGCTCGCGTTACGCGCATGGCTCGAACAGCAGGATCAGGCCGAGGATGGCCGGCCGTTCGTGGTGCGCGATGCGCCGACGGGAACGCCGGTCGGGGTCGCGAACCTGATCGCGAATCAGCCGGGGCATCTCAAGATCGAGCTCGGCTCGATCTGGTACGGGCCGATCGCGCAAGGCACCGGGATGTCGCGCGAGGTCACGCATCTCTTGTTGGAGCACGTGTTCGCGCTCGGCTATCGCCGTGCCGAATGGAAGTGCGATGCGCGCAACGAGGCCTCGCGGCGGGCGGCGCTCGCGTATGGCTTTCAGTTCGAGGGCATCCAGGATGCCCACTACATCATCAAGGGGCGGAATCGCGATACAGCATGGTTCCGGATGCTCGATCACGAGTGGCCAAGCGTTCCGCGGTGATGAACTTCAAGTTGAGGTAGTTGATCGCGAAGTGCGCGGCGATCGGGCCGCCCAGGTTGCTCGTCTTTTGCGCGAGGAACCCGAACGCGACGCCGAGGATGAACGCGCTCGCGGTCCACGGCAGGAACCGTTTGCCGGGGCCGATGTGCAGGGCGGCGAAGATCGCGGCTTGGATCCACAGGCCGAACCACGGCATCAGGGCGCCGCGGAACAGCAGCTCTTCGCCGACGGAGCTGGCGAGCGCCAAGATGAAGATCTCGCGGCCGCTGAGTGGGCCGAGCAGATCGTTGAAGCTCGAGCGCAGGTCTTTCGCCCACTGGTAGTACTTGGTCGCGAGCTTGGTCAGCCCGACGACCAACAGGCCAAGCGCGGCGCCGATGGCGGGGCCGAGCATGAGTTGGGTTCCGCTCGGCAGGCCGCCCAATCGGTAAAGATCAGGGTCACCGCGGCCAGCGGCGATGACGAATGCGACGATACCCATCGCGCCGTACAGCCCGAGCACCAGCGTCGCTCTCGACAATGGCGGCGGTGGGCTCGGAGCGTACGACATGGGGTGGGAGGCGATTCATACCGCAACCGGCGTCCGAAACTCGGCGGACTTGCGTCTGAGACTCGGGACTCGTTACCACGCGGGCACGGCGTAGCCGGGCGCGCGCGGCGGAGAGTGCCCCGAGCACATGCAAAAGGAAAAAGGCCCACTGTCAGGTGGGCCTTTTCCTTTTGTGCGCGAAGGGGGACTCGAACCCCCACACGGTTAAGTACTAGCACCTCAAGCTAGCGCGTCTACCAATTCCGCCATCCGCGCAGATAACGATGTCAAAGAGAGCGAGATGGATAATGGACCGGCACCGAACTGTCAAGCGACCTCAGGAACTAGCTTGAGGTGCTAGCGCGTAAGCCGGCATATCGCCTGCTAATCCCCGGTCAGTCGACGCAGCGTGACCCGCGCGATGGCCTGCTCGTACTTGCTCCGCGACAGGTTCAGCCGCGCAGTCGTCAGCTCGGCTTCGGCGCTCAACAGATCCGTGGTGGTCGCGTTGCCGGCTTCGACGAGCTTCGTCATCACGCGGTAGGCCTCGTTCGCGCTGTCAATCGCTTCGGTCGCCGCCGTCACCGCCGACGTCGCGGCATCGAGGTTCGCGTACGCGGTCCGGACTTCGACCGTGACATGCCGCCGCGAATCTTCGAACGCGAGCTCCGCCGCATGCTTCTTGTGCTCCGCCGCGCGCTGCTGGTAGTAGTCCGCGCCCGCGGTCCAGAACGTCCACTGCGCGCGCACGCCGACGAAGTACGAGTTCTTCGGCGACAGGATCTGCCCATCGATCCGCGTGTACGCCGCCTCGAGATCGACATCCGGCAGCATCGCGAACTGCTGCGCCTTGTGCGCCGCATCCGCGGCATCGAGCTGGAGCTTCGCTTGGCGCAGCTCGGGGCGACGCGCGATCGCATCGTTCGTCGCTGCGCCACGCTCGGGCGCTGCCGTCGCGGCATCGGCGAGCAACTTCGTCGGCTCCTCGAGTTGGATCGAATCATCCTCGACCGACAACCCGACCGTATCGAGCACGTTCATTCGCGCGATCTCGGCCTGCGCGTGCGCTTGCACCTTCTGTTGGTGGGCGTTCGCGAGCGCGACTTGGACGCGCAATCGATCGGCGACCGTGATCGTGCCCGCGGCCTCGCGCGACTTCGCGACGCCGAGCTGATCCGTCAGCTCCTTCTCGGAATCGGAGGCCACGCCCTCGGCCGCGACCGCCTCGAAGTATTTCAGAAAGCCGTTGCGAATCCCCTCGACGAGCTTTGCTTCATCCGCGTTGACCGATTCGTCGACGCTCGCGGCATTCGCTTCTTCCGCGTTCGTCGCCGCGTGGAGGCGCAGCAGGCCGAGCAGCGGTTGCGTCGCCGAGATCACGAACGTGTTCGTCTTCTGCTCGCGCTCGATCAGCGGCGGCGTATCGCTCGCCGGCAGATCGTTCTGACACGCGGCCGTCAGCGTGGTGAAGCTGATCGCGTACGGACAATCGAAGTACTGCCACTCTTCGCTCGCGTGGAGCGTGAACAGCTGCCGCGAGCGCGCACTCTTCGCCGTATCGTGCGCCGCCGCGGCTTGCTCGCGTTGCGCGCGTTGATGAACGTTGCCCTTCTGCTTGGACAGCGCGAGGTTGATCGCATCGTCGACGGTGAGCGCGTGCGCAGCCGTCGTCATCAAGAACAGAGCGAGTAGTGAGCGCATGACGTACCTCTAGTGACCGGCGTCGACTTTCATGTTCTTCGGTGGTCGACCGAGCAAGAACACGAGCGGGATCGTGCAAAGGATGAGGATGCTCGTCGCGTAGAACGTGTCACCGAACGAGATCACGGCGGATTGTTGCGAGACGACGCCATCGAACAACTTCGTCGCGTGCGCCTGCGCATCCGGCAGGCTGTAACCGAGCCCGAGGAACTTCTGCGTGTACATCGCGAGCCGCCCGAGCACCTGCGGATCGCTCGCGGACAAGTGCTCGACGAGGACCGCGCGATGGAATGCCTCGCGCCGTTCGAGCAGCGTCGACAGCAACGCGACACCGATCGATCCGCCGAGTTGGCGCGTCAGGTTGTAGAAGCCGGACGCCTTCGCGATGTCTTTCTTCGGAATCGGCCCGATCGTCGCCATCGACAGCGGGATGAACATCAGCGCCGTGCCGACCGAGCGGACGATCATCGGCCAGAACATGTTCGGTTCGCCGGACGCCGGTGACAGATTGCCGAGCGCCTGGATCGCGCCGACGAGCACGAGCATGCCGGTGATCAACAACGCACGCGGATCGAACTTGCCGACGAGCTTCGACGCGACCGGCATGAGCAGCGCGGACGTCAACGCACTCGGCAACAACAACAAGCCGGTTTGCTGCGCCGAATAACCGAGCATGGTCTGCGCGAAGATCGGGATCGCGAAGATCGCGCCATACAACGCCATACCGACGACGATCGACAGGACGGATCCCGCCCATAGCGATCGATACTTGAGCACGCGCAGATCGACGATCGGCGCATCACTCGCGAGCTCGCGGAAGATGAACCACACGAGCCCCGACAGCGACGCGACCGAGAGCAGCACGATGAACGGCGATTCGAACCACTGTTCGGACTGGCCCTCCTCGAGCACGGTCTGCAAGCAGCCGAGTCCGATCGCCAACAGCGCGAGCGCGAGCCAGTCGACCGGCGTGGTGTCTTTCTTGTCCTTGTCGGCCGGCAGCATCGCGATGCACATCAGGATCGCGGCGATGCCGATCGGCACGTTGATGTAAAAGATCCAGCGCCAGTTGACGTTCGTGACGAGATAGCCGCCGAGAGTCGGGCCGATCGTCGGACCGGCGATCACGATGATGCCGAAGAAGCCCTGCGCGGCCGCTTGTTCCTTCTTCGGGAACGTCTCGAACAAGATCGCCTGGGCTTTTGCGAGGAGGCCGCCGCCCATCAGGCCTTGCAACACGCGCGCGACGATCAACATCGGCAGGTTCGGCGCGATGCCGCACAACATCGATGCGAACACGAACCCGGCGAGCGACCACACGAAGTAGCGCTTCTTGCCGAACCGCATGCCGAGCCACGCGGTGAGCGGCAGGATGATCACGTTCGCGACGGCGTAACTGGAGACGACCCAGCTGACCTGGGTGAGCGTCGCGCCGAACGCGTTTTGCATGTTCGTCAGCGCGACGTTGACGATGCTCGTGTCGACGACTTCGAGCAACGCACCGAGCGCGACGGCCACCGCGACCGCCCACTTGTTGACGCCCGGCGGAGGCCCGTCGTCGTATGGCACCGCATCAGCCATCAGCGCACGTCGACGGTCGCTTCGACGTTCATGCCCGTTCGCAACACCACATCCTTCGGAACATCGATCAGCTTGATCCGGACCGGCACGCGCTGGACGACCTTCGTGAAGTTGCCGCTCGCGTTATCCGGCGGCAGGAGCGCGAACCGCGATCCCGTGCCACTCGAGATGCTCTCGACCTCGCCCCGGATGTCTTCGCCGGAGAACGCATCGACTTCGATCTTCACCGGCTGGCCGGCGTGCATCTTCGTCACCTGCGTCTCTTTGTAGTTCGCGGTGACCCAGCGAGCGTCGGTGACGAGCTGACCGACCGCTTGGCCGGCCGCGAGTTGCTGGCCGACGTTGATCGCCTTCTTCGACATCACGCCATCCTGTGGCGCGAGGATCTTCGTGTAGCCGAGGTTGAGCGCCGCCAGATCGCGCTGCGCTTGCGCGACCTTCATGTCGGCCTTCGCCGCATCGGCTTGTGCACGCGCTTGCTTGATCGTCGCCGAGACGTCGTCGTTTTGCGCAGCGCGCGCCGACGCTTCCTGCACGCGACTCTGCGCCGCCGCGACCGAGGTCTGCAACGTGTTGATCCGCGCCTTCGCGAGATCGACGTTCGCCTGCGCGAGCCGGTACTGGGTCTCCGCTTGATCCGCTTGCGCCTTCGTCATCGCGTTATCCGCGACGAGCTTGCGCGCGCGGTCGACATCCGTCTTCGCCTGCGCGAGTTGCGCGTCCGCGGCCACGAGCTGCGCCTTACCTTCCGCGAGCTGCGCGGACTCGGTTTGCGTAGCGACCGATGCACCGGCGAGCGAGGCCTTCGTCGCGCCCTTGTTACCGACCGCGTTCTTCTCGGCGAGCACGGCTTGCGCTTCCGATGCATCCGCCGTTGCGGTGGCGCGTGCGAGTTGCGCGTCTGCTTGAGCGAGCCGCGCGGCGAGTTGCGCGTCATCGATCTCGGCGAGCACTTCGCCCGCCTTCACGCGCTGGTTCTCGGTGAAGTTCACTTTCTTCACCACGCCATCGACGCGCGCAGGCACGAGCACGACATCGGCATCGATCTGCGCATCGTCCGTTGCCTCGCGGCCGTGCCGCAAATACCAGAACACGCTGCCACCGATCGCACCGACGGCGACCACGGCAACGAGGATCTGATTGCGGCGGCTCTTCTTCGCCGGTTTCGGTGCTTGGAGGTCTTCGCTTAGTGCCACGTCGAGTTGCATTTAAACAGACGCATGGTTTAGTGCAACCACAAGTTGCGTTTGCTTTCCCTCGAAAAAACGGTGTAAAGCTCTCCGACAGATGCCGGTTCGCCGACGCCTTCCAAAACCGAAATTCGGCGGTGTCCGCACCGGTGGGAGAAGTGCGCGCGTGGTGGACCAGGTCCTCCTCACGACGATCGAGCTGCTCGGTGAAGTCGGTTACGGGGCGCTTCGCATCGACGACGTCGCTTCACGTTCCGGCGTCAACAAGACCACGATCTATCGGCGGTGGCCGACGAAGAGCCAGCTCGTGGTCGCGGCGGCGCAGCGCCATCACGTGTACGCGCCATCGCCCGATACCGGCGATCTCGTGCGCGACCTGACGGACATGTTCGTCGAGCAGCTCTCGCATGTCGACGTGCGGCTGATGCGAGGTCTCATGCGCATGACGCTCGTCGATCAACCGGATCCCGAGCTTCACGTCATTCGCGAACAAACCCGCGAGGCCGTGCTCGCGATGCGGTTGCCGCGGTTCAAGGCGGCGGTCAAGCGCGGCGAGCTGCCGAAGAAGACCGACATCGTGATGCTGTTGTCGTTGATCTCGACCACGATCTATTCGCGGTTGTTGATCCATCAGGAGAAGCCGACGCCCGATCTCGTCTCCGATATCGTGACGATGATGATCGAAGGCGCGCGCGTCAAATGGGCGCGTGCAGGCGCGACGAAGCGCCGTTAGACTTCACGCATGCGTGCGCTGCTCGTGATCGCGCTTCTCGCGGGATGTCGATCGAACGACGACTTGATCGCGGCGGCACGTGCGCGCGTGCTCGCGATCTCGGCGGACGATGCCGCGAAGTTTGTCGCGGCGTGCGGCACGATGGCGAAGAAGCCGAAGGGCCTCCTGCTCGTACGCGAGTGGCCGGCGCTGCCGATCACGCCGACCACGATCGAGGTCGGTGACACCGCCGTAACACTCGCTTGGTGGAACAACGACCATCGCGAGGACGATCGCTCGCATCCCGGGTTCGAGGTGATCTGCACCGAGACGACAACGGGCCGAGAGCTCGCGCCCGGCCTCTGGTATCGCGACAACCCGCCGGCGGACTGACAAAAACGTCCGGGTCCGTTCGGCTGACCCGATCACGCGAGCCGGAAGTGTCTGAAATCACGCTCGCCGGCGTGGCAGGCACGTTGCGATAGGGCGAGTCATGAAATGGCTGCTGATGCTCGCGTTGGTGGGATGCATGGATGCCCACCAGCAAAACGACGACCAGGCTCCGTATCCGGCGGTCCCCGAGGACACGCATTACATCTACCTGTTCGGCTACGCGACGATCGATGACTGCCTCGCGCAGACCGAAAATCCGTGGGCGTGCGCGCGCACGCTGACGTTGTGCACGACGGGGCAGGCGGGCATTCGGCTCGGAGACGTGATCCAGCAGGGCGATTACACGTTGATCGGCTCGCAGGCGACGATCGAGTGGCAGCCGAACCCGACGACGACGTACGGCTTCGACGTCAACACGCTGACCGATAGCGACCACGAGCAGTGGTCGATCGATTACGACCAGCGCTACATGTCGATGGAGTTCGACAACATCAGCTGCGAGTAATCGACCCGGGTTGCGAATATTGAAGCGATCGTGATCGTCGTCGAGTCGGTGTTACGCTGATGGCGGATGCTCGATCTCGCCGCCGCACGCGCCGCGTGGCCCGATATCGAGCTTTCGGACGAGGTCGTTGCCGCGTACATCGCGGAGCATGCGGGCAACGATCCGATCGAGAAGCTCGACGTGCCGGCGCTGTACCTCGCGTGTGCGTGCCTGCGCGATGACAAGGCCGCGCTCGCCGCGTTCGAACGCACGTATCTCGCACCTCTGCGGCTGACCCGCGTCGGTGATGCAACGCTCCTCGACGAAGTGAAGCAGCTGCTGCGGATCAAGCTGTTCGTCGGCGACGTGCCGACGATCACGCGCTATCGCAGGGGCTCGCTCGCGGCGTGGTTGCGCGTGGTCGCCAGTCGACTCGCGATCGACCTACTACGCCAACGGACGCCGGGCGACACCGAGCATCACAGCGAGCCGCTGTTGTCCGTCGACGATCCGGCGCTCGCGATGTTGAAGGTGCAGTATCGCGAGCAAGTCTCTGCCGCGTTCGCGCAGGCGATCGCTGCGTTGCCGGCGGCGGATCGCGCGATGATGCGGTTCGCGCTCGTCGATAACGTCCCGCTCGATCGGATCGGTCGGATCTATCAGCTGTCGAAGTCGGCGGTGTCGCGGCGGCTCGCACGCGCGCGGATGCAGATGCTCGCGGATGTTCGATCGCGGCTGACGAAGGAGCTCGGCATCGCCACGACCGAGCTCGATTCGCTGGTTCTATTGCTCGGGAGTCAGCTGCATCTCAGCCTGCCGCGCTTACTGGGGGCCACGTGACCTGCCTCGACGAGGACACCGCACTCGCACTCGTTGCCGGCGAGGTTGCCGATCGCGACGAGATCGATGCGCACCTCGATCAGTGCACGTGGTGCCGGCAGCTCGTTGCCGAGATCAGCGATGGCGTCGACGAGCCCGACCGGATCGGCAAGTTCGTGATCCAACGCGAGCTCGGCGCCGGCGCGACCGGGGTGGTGTACGCGGCGCGCGATCCGGAGCTCGATCGCGAGGTCGCGTTGAAACTCTTGCATCGCCGCGAAGACGACGCGCTCGTCGCCGAGGCGCGGTTGATGGCGAAGCTCGCACACCCGAACGTGGTGCCGGTCTACGAGGTCGGTCGTCACGAGGATGCGGTGTTCGTGGCGATGGAGCTCGTCGCGGGTGGCACGTTGCGCACGTGGCTCGCCGGCAAGCACACGCGTGCGGAGATCGTGGCCACGATCTGCGGTGCGGGGCACGGGCTCGCTGCCGCACACGAGCTCGGCCTCGTTCATCGGGACGTCAAGCCGGAGAACATCCTCGTCGGACGCGATGGCCGTGCGCGGGTATCGGACTTCGGGTTGTCGGCGACCGCCGTCGAAGCCGCACGGGTGGGCACGCCCGCGTACATGGCACCGGAACAGCTGCGCGGCGAGCTCGTCGATGCGCGTAGCGATCAGTTCGCGTTTTGTGTCGTGTTGTACGAAGCGCTCTACGGCGAGCGACCGTTTACCGGAACGACGATTCCAGAACAGCTCGCGGCGATCGCGCGCGGTCCGAAGCAGCGTGGTCTTCGTGCGATCGTGCGTGGGCTCGCGGCGGATCCGGCGCAGCGGTTTCCGTCGATGCGGGCGTTGCTCGCGCGGCTCGAGCGCAAGTCGACCGTGCTGCGGGTCGGAGCGGCGGTCGTCACGCTCGCGCTGATCGCGACGCTGCTACTCGTGCTGCGCCACGAGGACTCGTGTCCGGACGTCTCGATCACGCACCCGAATGCGAGCTCGGGGCTCGCGCAAGTCGAGCTCGATCGCTATGCCGCCGCTTGGGCGATCGCACATCACGATGCGTGCACCGCGACGAAGAATCATCAGGCATCGGACGTGCTGCTCGATCAACGCATGCGCTGCCTCGAAGATCGGCGCATCGCGTACAACACGTTGATCGAGTTCCTCGCCGATCCTGCATACGCGACGAAGGCGACGAGCGCGATCGGTGCGTTGCAAGCACCCGCGACGTGCCTCGATCCCGATAACAGCGACGATCCGCTCGCGTTCGCGCCGAATCAGCAAGCGGATGCCGCCCAGCTCCGCGATCACCTCGCCCGTGCCGAAGCGGCGGTCGCGCTCGGTCGCAAGCCCGAGTTGTCATCCGTGCTCGCACGCGCCGACGAGCTTCACCTGCCGCGGCTCCGCGCGAACGCGTTGTATCTGCGCGCGGAAGCTCACATGGCTGCGCGTGAAGACACCGACGCGGTCGCCGATCTCGAGGATGCGAGCCTGCTCGCCGAAGCGAACCACCTCGATCGACTCGCAGCACGTGCGGATAGTCTCGCGGTGGCCGCTGCGACCGACGCTGCGGATTTTCCGGCGGCGCATCGCTGGGCGCGTTCGGCCGAGGCAGCGCTCGCGCGTGCCGGCGATCGTCCCGATGACAAGGCCGCACTCGCATCGCGGATCGCGTGGCTCGATCTTCACGAGGCCAAGCTCGCGCACGCGGAGACCGAAGCGCTCGCGGCGATCGCGGATGGGTGTCGTGGCGAGGTCGCTGCCGTCGCGTCGTGTGCGCACTTCGACACGCTCGCGAGCGGTCTATTTCGCGCAGGGCAAGTACGCCGACGCGCTGACCTACTACCAGAAGAACCTCGCGTTGATCGAAGCGCAACACGGCCCGGATCATCCGCTCGTCGCCGTCGCGGCGGAGCGCGTCGGTAACGCGTATGTCCACCTCGGCAAGAATCAGGACGCGCTGACCTACTACGAACGCGCGCTGAAGATCCGCGGCGACGATCGCTCGGGCGTGGTCGCTCAGTTGTTCGACAACTACGGGACCGCGCTCATGAACCTGAAGCGGTTCAAGGAGGCCGAGACCCAGATCCGCGCGGCGTTGGAGATCCACGAACGCGTGCAAGGCCCGGATCATCCGGATACCGGCATCACGCTGATCAATCTCGCGAACGTGCTCGATCAAGAGAACACGCCGGACGTCGCGCTTCGCGAACGTGCGCTGAAGATCTTCGAGGCGAAGCTCGGTCCCGAGCATCCGCTCGTCGGCCAGGCGTCGATGTCGATCGGCTATCACTACGTCCTGACGAAACAGCCGAAGCTCGCCGTGCCGTATCTGGAGCGCGCGCTGAAGATCGAAGGTGCGAAGCTCGGCACCGATCATCCCGAGTACGCGTACACGCTCGCGGTGCTCGGATCCGCGCAGCAAGATGCCGGTGATTACAAAGCGGCGATCACGACGTTCGAAGCGGCGATCGCGAACAAGGGCACGCCGGCGTCGGGGCTCGCCGATTTGAAGGCGAACCTCGCGGACTGCAAGAAGGCGCTCAAGTAACCGCGGACGCCAGCGTCGGAAATTCGGGTTTGAAGCCGAGGTCGGCGCGGATCCGCGTGCCGTCCATGAGCGTGCGAAACGCCTGCGCGCGACCGGCCGTCGAGCCATCCGGTGGCGGCGCGCCGACGGATGCGAACATCTGTGCGAGCGTCGGCGCTTCGTCGGCGGTGACGTTGTAGATCCGGTACGTAGGCTGCGCTTTATCGAGGATCCGCTCGACGGCTTGGCCGATATCGGCGTGATGCGCGACCGTCATTCGCATCTCCGGCGGGAACGTCTTCATGTACGGCACGATCTCGGCGATGTGTGGATCACCGTCGCCGTAGACGAACGGCAGGCGGAGCACGCGGACATCGAGATCGGGCAACGCGAGCAGGAACTTCTCGGCCGCGAGCTTCGAGACCGGATACGCCGCCGTCGGATGACACTCGGCATCTTCATTCACGAGCGCACCGTTCGTGCCTCCGTAGACGTTGCCGGTGCTCGTGAATACGAACCGCTTCACGTTCGCGGCGGCGGCGGCGCGCGCGAGGTGTTGCGTGCCGAGATCGTTCGTCGCGTGCGCTTGTTCGTCGGTCGCGCCGCGAAAGAACGCCGCGCAGTGAACGATCGCGTCGACGCCGGTGACCGCGGCCGCGAGCGAGCCCGGATCGAGCAAATCTCCGACGACGATTTCGACGCCATCGATCGGCACCGGCTTGCGGACGAGCGCGCGTAGGTGATCACCACGACGCGCGAGCCGACGGACGAGGCGACTGCCGACCTTGCCGGTCGCACCGGTGACGAGGATCTTCATGACGTCACCGTAGCCATGCTTCGTGATCGTGAATTGGCAGAAACGGACAGCGCGGTAAGATTCGCGGATGGAGATCGAGGTGCGCGAGTTCGCGAACGATGCGCCCCGCGTCGCGATTCCGAGTCCACACGCGCAGATCGCAGTTCGCTTCGGGCCGATGACGCGCACCGGGATGGACGTCAGCGCGCTCGGTTCGCGCGAGACCGTGCATCGCAAGCTCATCCGCGCGGGCATGCGGATCGTGGTCGCGCGGTTGCCGATCGCGGTTGCGGAACGTGTGTTGGGCGCTCCCGCAGGTGCGATCGCCGGAACGATCGTGCCGCTCGAAGATCTGTGGGGCGCGCCCGCGGTCGAGCTCGGCACGCAGCTCGCGAACGCGCCCGATGTAGCCACCGCGGCGGCGATCTTGAATCGCGCGATCGAGCTGCGGATCTCGACAGGCTCCGTTCGCGATGCCCGGACCACGCTCGCGGTCGCCGCTGCGGAGCAGCTCGCGCACGCATCGGTTCGCGAAGTCGCGTTCGCGCTCGGGATCAGCGAGCGTCAGTTGCGCCGGATCTTTCACGACGTGGTCGGGCTGTCGCCGAAGACGTTCGCGAAGCTCACGCGATTCCGTCGTGCGGTCGACGCCGCCAAGGCAGGGGCGAGTTGGACGCGCGTCGCGGCGGCGACCGGCTACTGCGACCAGGCGCACCTGATCGACGAGTTCCACGCCATCACCGGTGCCACGCCACGCGCCTTCATGACCGAACTTTCAGCCACTTAGCATTTTCTCGCGCAACGGATCGCATCGGCTCTCGTTACGGACATGAACACGTCCGTCCCCGAGAGAGTCATCCATGAAGGTCTGCGCGCTCGTCCTCCTTGCTACCGGTTGCACCACGTGGTCGACCGAAACCGTCTACGGCCCGAAGCAGGAGGTCGAACGCCGTTTGCTCGGCTCACCCGCGATCGAGACGAGTAACTCGTCGGACTTCGGCGGTGGGTTCTCGCACGAGAGCGTCGGCGAGCACGGTGGCGGTCGCCATCACGGTTGGCATGACAACCTCAGCTTCGGCAGCGTCGGCGGATCGTCGTCGAGCTCGACGATCACGCATTGCGTGCAACAGGCCGAGATCCACTACCGTCAGGGCTACGACGAAGTGCCGGCGATCGAGCATCGCGCGTTCGACATCGCCGGCGCAGGCCTCTTGTTCGCGGTCGCCGGATCGATCGCGCTCATGACCGTGGTCAGCAATCACGCCGAAGGTTTCCCTGGCGACCCGTACTACATGCCGGCAGGCTCGACGGCGCCCGGCCTCGTCACCGCCGGCGTGTTCGGCGCGGCGGGCGTCGGCCTCTTGGTGTGGTCGTTCGGCGTGGCGCCGAATCGGACGAAGCCGCAGGTCGAGCATGGCGAGCGCGATCTGGTCGAGACCGAGCAGGTCGAGGCGTCGGGCTGCGGCTTGCCCGGTGATCCGGCCGCGCAGCGCTAGTCCAGACCGAGCGAAGCCCGACGGCGCGCGGAGGCGCGGCGGCGGAGTGCGTAGCGAGTGGATGGACGGAATAGAAAGGCTAGGGGTTGGCCCTACGAGCGCGCAGCGCGAGCGCCGAATAGGGACATCCCCTTAGCGCAGCTCGCGAACGCCGGTGTGGAGCTTCTTGCGAAGCAACGTGCGGAGCGTCGAGCCGTTTTCGTAGCCGACTTGATCCGCGATGTCGTCGACGGAATCGCGCCCGAGCCGCAACAGATGGATCGCGCGCTCGAGCCGCAGATCCTGGACGAAGTGGATCGGTGGCTTGCCCAGCACGGCACGCACGCGGCGTTGCAACGTTCGTTCGCTGGCACCGACGGCGCGGGCGGCCTTCGCGATGTCGAACGGATCTTTCAGGCGTGCGCGGATCCAGCGCTCGAACTTCTTCACGAGCTCGTCGTCGTGCGCGACCTGCGATGGCGCCACGAACGGTGCTTGCGACGGCCGATCGTCGATCAACAGATAGCGCGCGACGGTCGCCGCGAGATCCGGTGACCGCTCGCGGATCACGGCGAGCGCGAGGTCGATATGCGCGAGTGCGGCACCTGCGGTCACGACGGCGTCGTCGGCGACGAGCATCTCGGCTTCGTCGAGCTCGACCTCGGGAAACCGCTGCCGGAACGTGGGGCCGAGCCACCAACTCGTGGTCGCGCGCCGGCCGGCGAGCACGCCCGCGTGACCGAGCACGAACGTCGCCGTACACGCGGCCGCGATTCGCGTGCGCTTCGCGAACTGCGCGATCGTGTCGGCGAGCGCTTGAACGTCCGGACGCTCGAGCGCCGCCAAGATCGTCCCCGGCGCCTTGCACGCGAGGGCAGGGACCACGATCAGATCCGCGCGCGCGGGCATGTCGGTGAGTGGCACCGTGAAGCCGTGATGCGTGCGAACGCGGGCGCGCGGCGAGGCCACGGTCACGGTGAAGCCACCACCGCCGAGCTCGTTCGCGGTGTCGAACGTGTCGAGGATCGAGGTGAGCCCGGTATCGAACACGTCGTCGACGACGAGCACGCAAATGCGCATGTCGTTATAGGTATCATTGTTGTCGTTTCCGACTCTAGGGATTTCTCACCCGCGGCCGCAGAGTGAGGGCATGCAGAAATTCGCAATCGTTGCTCACCTCGAAGCGAAACCCCGTAAAGAGAAGGAGCTGCACGATCTCCTCGTCGGTGCGCGGCCGCTCGCGGTTGCCGAGAACTTCACGCGCACCTGGTACGCCTGGCAGACCGGGCCGCGTTCGTTCGGCATCTTCGATACGTTCGATGACGAAGGTGGCCGCAAGGCTCACCTCGAAGGTCAGATCGCGAAGGCGTTGATGGGCAAGGCCGACGAGCTGCTCGCCTCGCCGCCGGATCTGCGGATGGCGGACCTACTCGCCGTGAAGTAGGTCCGGATCGGACGCGTTGCCGCGGGCCGAGAACGCCGCGACCGCGGCATCGCCGACGACGAGCCCGAACGGTCCGGTGAGCTCCGCGAGCTTGCCCATGAACGCGAACGCCTTGTCGTCGAGCTTCGTATCGACGACGAGCACACCGTTGTCGATCGCGAACTCGAGGCCGGGCAGGCTCGCTCGCCACGTCGCATTGCGACCGGTGACTTCGATCGCTTGCTTGCGGGATCGTGCGGTGGCGACGATGTCGTCGCGCGTGACCTCGCGGGATTCGGGCAGGTCATCGGCGGCGAGCCACAGCATCCGCGCGACCTCGTCGAGATCGTCGACGAGCGTTTGGAGCGGGACGAACCGCGCCCGGATCACGCGCCGCTGTGGTTTCGTCGGCTTTCTGCTTCGGCGCGACGGGGCGGGGCGCGGGCTGGCGCTTGGAACCCTTGGCCGGTGCGAACACGATCGGGTCGCTGCCGGCGTCGTCTTCGAACTGGAGCTTGCCGACGCGATTTGCGAGCCACTGACCGAGCATCGAGATCACGGCCTCGTCGAAGCCCTGCACGTCGACGCCATCGATCGCCATCTCCTGCGAGCCATCGCGACGTTCGAGCATCCAGCTCTCGTGCGCATCTTCGGTCACGCGCCACGCGGGTAGTGTTGTCTCGAGTGCGGCCAACGCGAGCTTCATGTCGCCGGCGGTGACCGCGCGCGACTTCCCGACGGCGACGAACGTGCCGACGATGCTCATCGCAACGCCCCGAGTGCAGCGCGTGCGACGAGCTCCATCGCGTGCGCGTTTGCTTCGGCGGGGCCTAGATCGCCGAGCAGTGCCGCCGCGATCGCGTGTGCCGCGTGCGTGACCGCCATGAACGAGGCGTAGTGGGCGTCCTCGTCATCGCGAACCACCTCTTTCGCGGGAGGCGCTGCGAACGCCACGCCACGTGGCAGATGTTCCGCGATCGTCGCCATGCGTTCGGCCTCCGCGACGGCGGATCGGAAGTCCCGCCCGCACTCGGTGCGTGCGACTTCGATCGCGGCGGCAACGGCTTCGCGAAGATCTCGCGCGGTCACCGCACGGGCGAAGCGCCACCACCATTGCAACCACACGGCCGACACGCCGGCCGACTTCGTATCGCGCGGCAGATCTTTCGCGAGTAGCGCAACCTCGGATGGTGGTTCGCGCATCCAACTCACCACCGCATGCTCGAGCGCCATCAGCTGTTCGATGGGATGGAGATCCTCGAGCGCGAGATCCGGTTCGATCCCCAACACCGCGGCGAACCTCCTCGCTTGCTGTGCGACCGACGTCACCTCGTGCGTGCTCGCCAGCTCGGTCCGGATCGCCGCGAGCAGTGCGCCACCCCGATCGTTGGCGAACGCGGTCAGCTCGTCTGCCGTGCGATCCATCCGCAGAAACAAATCGCCATTGGCGGCACTCATCAGATCTGCGAGCGAGGTGGGACGCCACCATCTGCGATCGATCTCACCGGTCGGAGCGTGGATATCTCTCCACAGATCGAAGGAACCGGTGTTCACATCCATAAGCCCCGCGAACGTGATCGTGATCAGCTGGCCGTGGGCGGGACGCGGTCGGACGTTTACTTCGAAGCGAACGTTGACCGGCGGGATGCGCACGAAGTGAACGCCATACGAGGCTTCGACCTTCGCGATCAGCTCCACGTGCGCCTAAGCCTACCGAACTGCCGGAGAATAGACGGGGCAAAACGCCCCTGTGCATGTCAGTCCGACAGGTGGAGCTGGCAAAAAGCTGACGGCTTTGCATCAAACCCGTCGTCAGGAAGTCAACAGCGCGATCTCACAACCCAATCACGACCGCAGATCAGGCCCTGCGCGGGTGGCGCCAGTTCTTGCTTCTGTCACGGGATTGACTTACTCCACTGCCCGAGGTTTCAGCATGGCCCGTCCATTACAGGGTGCTCTTATCGGTTTCGGATTCATCGCGGAGAAGGGACACGTTCCCGCCTACCTCGCCGCGCCTGACAAGCTCGAGATCGTTGCGGTCGCCGACATCTGTGCGGCACGCCGCGAGAAGGCACACCAGGTTCTCCCGAACGCTCGGATCTATCCGGATCTGAAGACGCTGCTCCAGGCCGAGAAGAACCTCGATTTTGTCGATATCGCCACCCCGCCGTGTGACCACGCCGCGATCGCGCATGCCGCGTTCGAGCACGGTCTCCACGTGTTCTGCGAGAAGCCGATCGCCACGTCGGCCGCGGACGCGAAGTCGATGCTCGACCACGCGAACAAGGTGAAGAAGGTGTTCTTCCCCTCGCACAACTACAAGCACGCGCCGGTGATCAAGGCGATCCGCGGCGTGCTCGAGTCGAACGAGCTCGGCCCGATCCACCTCGTCACGCTGGATACGTTCCGCACCACGCATGCGAAGGGCGTCGCGGAATGGCAGCCGGACTGGCGCCGTCAACGCAAGACCTCGGGCGGCGGCATCGCCATGGACCATGGCAGCCACACGTTCTATCTCGCGTTCGACTGGCTCGCGTCGCAGCCCACGTCGATCACCGCGAAGATGTCGAACCTGTCGAACTTCGACACCGAAGACAACTTCAACTGCACGGTCACGTTCCCCACCGGAATCGCGGTCGCGCAGCTCACGTGGAACTCGGGCTTCCGCAAGGTCATCTACACGATCCACGGCGCGAACGGCGCCATCAAGGTCGAGGACGACGACATCGAGATCCATCGCAAGGGCAAGCCGGTCGAGAAGATCACGGCCGCGTCGCACTGGATGGACGCGTCGCACGCGGAGTGGTTCAAGCACCTCCACGGTGACTTCGTTTCGCAGATCGGTCGCGGTGAGTGGGTCGGTCGTGAAGCGATGGACGCCGCGATGTGCGTTCAACTGATCGAGACCGCGTACGCGTCGGCGCGCGCGGACGGCCGCGAGCTCGAGCTCGTGCCGGAACGCACCGCGAAGGCTGGCTAAGCCGCTTCGTGGTGATCAAGGACGTCTATTTCGCGTACCTGATGATCGCCCTCGTGGCGACGGCCGCGTTGCTCTACGCGGTACGCCTGGCGGTCCGCGGTGCCGCGCGCAGTGAACGCGTCGCCCGCATCGGTGGCACCGCGCTCGTCGGCCAAGAGGTCATGGACTGGACCTACTGGGCGGTCGAGCCGATCGTGAAGGGCTGCATCGCGCTCGGCATCACCGCCAATGGCGCCACCTGGATCGCGCTCGTGCTCGGCCTCGGTGCCGGCGTCGCGTGCGGGTTCGGCTGGTTTGGCCTCGCGTGCATGCTCGCCACCTGGTCGACTCTATTCGACATCCTCGACGGCCAGATCGCTCGGTTCACGAACACCGGTTCGAACGCGGGCGAAGTCCTCGACGCGGCGACCGATCGCTACACCGAATTCGCGTTCGTCGGCGGCGCGGCGTTCTTCTTCCGCGATTCCGAGTGGGCGCTCGGTATCTGCATGGGCGCGCTGCTCGCCTGCTTCATGGTCAGCTACGCCAGCGCGAAGGCCGAAGCCATGAAGGTCGAAGTGCCGCGCGGCCTGATGCGGCGTCACGAACGCGCCACCTACATGATCACGGGAGCGGGCCTCACCGCGATGGTCGGCCCCTATCTTCACGATCACGTGAGTGGACTCCCGAGCACCACGTTCGTGCTGGGCGGCCTGGCGATCGTTGCCGCGATCGGGAACGTCGCTGCCGTGCTTCGACTGGTTCGCATCGGTCGCGCTTTGCGGTAAGAACGCCGTTCTTACATGCCGCAGCCCGCGAATCAGAACCGCGATCTGAAAACCGCCATCCCTGGACCCAAGAGCCAGGCGCTGCGCGAACGCGAGGACGAACACATCGCACCCGGTGCGCAGGGCTACGCGCTCGCTGCCGGTATCGTCGTCGATACGGCGAGTGGCACCACGGTCACCGACATCGATGGCAACACGTTCCTCGACTTCATCGGTGGCATCGCGGTCGGCGCGCTCGGCCACTCGCATCCGGCTTGGGTCGACGCGATCCAGAAGCAAGCCGCACGCGCGGCGGTCGGCTCGCTGACGAGTGACGCGCGCGTCGATCTGATGGAGCGGTTCGCGAAGCACAAGCCGGCGAATGGCATCCACCGCCTGCAGATGTACTCGGGCGGCGCCGAAGCCGTCGAGTCCGCACTGCGGCTCTGCAAGAGCTACACGGGCAAGTACGAGTTCGTCTCCTGTTGGGGCGGGTTCCACGGCAAGACGATGGGCGCGCTGTCGCTGATGGGCTCGACGTTCAAGGACAAGCTCGGGCCGATGGTGCCGGGCTCGCATCAGGTCCCGTATGCGGACTGCTATCGCTGTCCGTTCAAGCTCGAGTACGACGGTGGCAAGTGCGGCATGGCGTGCCTCGAAGTCGCGCGCAACTACGTCAAGGTCGCGACGGCAGGCGAGGTCGCGGGTGTGATCGTCGAGCCGATGCAGGGCACGGCCGGCAACATCATCCCGCCGAAGGAGTTCCTGCCGGGCATGGCGGCGATCGCGAAAGAGGTCGGCGCGCTGTTCATCGCCGACGAGATGATCACCGGGCTCGGTCGCACGGGCACGTGGTGGGGCATCCACCACACCGGCGTGATTCCGGACATCGTCACGATCGGTAAGGCGGTCGGTGGTGGCTTCCCGCTGTCGTGTCTCGCGACCACCGACGAGATCGGGCAGAGCAAGCCCTGGTCGAATCGGTCGGGCAGCTCGTCGAGCTACGGTGGTAATCCGCTCGCGGCGGCGGCGGGTGCGGCGTCGCTCAAGATCATCGAAGAGGAGAACCTCGTCGAGAACAGCAAGCGCGTCGGTGCGCTGATGTTGAAGGAGCTCGAGACGTGGGTCGAGCGCTACTCGTTCGTCGGCACGGCGCGTGGCTCGGGCATGTTCATGGCGCTCGAGCTCGTCAGCGATAAGAAGGAGAAGACGCCGCTCACCGGTAAGGTGTGCGACCGGATCTTCAACGAGTGCGTGAAGCGCGGCCTATTGACGATGGCGTACTCGCCGCACTTCCGGATCCAGCCGCCGCTCACGACGGACGAGAAGACGGCGATGAACGGGCTCGCGATCCTGAAGGACGTATTCGATACGGTCGAAAAAGAGCGTTGGTGGGTTTGAGCAGGCATTGCGCGCACTAGGCAGGGTTTGCCTAGGGCGTCGTGATGAATCGCTGAGTTAGACGCGGCACACGCGGTGCTCTAGGGCGCGGCGTGGATACGCTCACGTACACGTTCAAAATCCAAGGCCCAGCCAAATCGCCCGCCGTGATCGTCGCCGGCGGAGCCGATAGCAATCGCGATGGAGTGATCTCGAATGCCGACGAGGTCGCTGCGCTTCAAACAACTGACTCGTCGACGTGGACCCGGACGCAAAACGTCGCCGGTGCGACGTCGGGAATGGCGTTTGCCGTTCACTTCACGGTTGGCGTCGGCGTCCCGTGGCAGTTGACGATCGCGAATGCTGCTGGAACCACACTGTTCTCGGCCGCGAGCACCACGATCTGGGCGTTCGACACCGTGAGCTACATCCTGTGAAGCGCATCGTCATCACAATGACTTGCGTCGCGCGTTTCGCATACGCCGACGATCCGCAGGCGGACTCGATCACGATCCTGCCGTGGACCGACGCATCGATCTCGATCGGATCCGAAGACAAGCGTGGTGCGATCGAATACGCGCAGCTGGCGTATCGCGGCCTCGGAATTCACGCAAAGGTTTCTGCGCCGCTCGATGACGATACGCATCGCGCAGCGCTGCTCGACAAGAACAAGCTGCCGGGTGGTTTCCAAGCGGCGTTGCAGATCGGTTGGGATTCGCGCGCGGATCATCTATCGAGGCTCGAAGGCAACCTGCGAACACTCGACAAGATGTCGAAGGCGTTGGCGACTCTCGGTCCAGCTTCCGGTTCCGAGTTGCTCGCTCGCTTCAATGTTCAAAACGGGATCACGGGCGGCACACTCAGCGCAGCACACGCGCGAGTCTGCTCGAATAAGGGATTGACCGTCGACAAATGTGATGACGCGGCGATCTTTACGGCGGTGTGCCAGGACATGGGTGGCGGATGCACGAACATCGATACGTTCAAGGTCGCCGCCCCGGGATTCCTCACGACGAACTGCTCGATCGGAACGAGTGATGCGAGATGCGCGAACGTCGCGATCGAGCTCGAGCGGGTCGATAGCGCCGCCGCTGCGAATGCCTTCCAAGTGGCGGTCGCGAAGTCGATGGCCTCTGGTATCTGTCCATTCGCCGACCCGGGTGCGAAGTGCGATGGTCAATACATCGTCGACAACGCGAAAGCGCTCGCCGACAAAGTCAGCGCGTCGATCCGCACGACGAGCCTCGAGCGTCGCGATCTGCTGATGCTGGCGACCACGCCGAAGGGCTGGCTGGATCGCGCCGTGCAGCTCGACATGTCGCTGTCGTACGATCGGTCGAGCGCGTTCTCGAGTGAAGACATCAAGCTCGGCGAAAGCTTCGAAGCGTTGAATTACGATGTTCAAGTCGGCGTCGACTACACCGAATACCCCGCCGACGGGCTCGCGACCAATCTGCGCATCGGCTACGAGCATGCGTACAACGGACCTGCCGCCGCGTTCGACTATTGCAAGAGCCTGACGAGCACGGATCCGATGCAGTCGGGTTCGCAGTGCAGCTCGAAACTCATTCGCACGGGTATCCGGACGATCAATGACTCGGCGTACGCACGACTCGCATTTGACTACCAATTCAATACCAAGCTCGAAGACAAATTCGTCCCTGGCTTGGAGCTGCGGCTGAATCTCGAAAACATCGGCGCCGGCGAAACATTCACCGCACGCGGAACCGCATTCGCGACACCGATCAAGGGCAACAACGCCGCGCGCATCGGTGTCGCGTTCGAGGTCGAACACCAGTTTGACGACGATCCGTCCACACCGCGCGTGGCCGCGTCGGCATTTCTGTTCTTCGGTGCCACCTTCAGCCAGCTGATGGCTAACTAATGTCGGCGAAACATCTCGACCGCAACTACAAGCGGATGGCGTGGCTCGTCTCGCTCACCGCGTTGCTCGTCACCTTCATCTACGGAGCTGTCGCGAGTAGCCGGATCGGCGCGTTCGCCCTCGTACTCGTGTCGATGGCCGCACTCGCGATCGGAGGTTTTGTCGGCTTCCTCTTCGGTCTTCCGAAAGCAGTCGCCGAAACGGCTGACTCACCGCGCAAGCACGCCTACACGACGAACACGAACCTCGAACAAGTCTCCGACTGGTTGACGAAGATCCTCGTCGGCTTGGGGCTATCCCAACTGGCCCAACTGCCGGACGTATCGCGCGGCCTCGGCGATTACGTCTCGACGGTGAGCCAGGGCGTGTCTCCGGCCGTTGTCGTCGCCCTATTGATCTCGTTCGCGATCCTGGGCTTCATCGCGGGATTCCTCGTCACGAAGTTCGATCTCGGCGACGCGATCGACGAGCACGACGGCCTTCTCGACATCGTTCGCCTGCGCCCCGATGATCGCGACGCGGTCGAAGCTTTGATGCTGAGCTCGCTCTACAAGGCACCGCCGTCCGGATACAAGACGGCGATCGATACAGGCGAGTCGTTCCTCGGCCAAGAAGGCCATCCGAGCCAACACGATGCGAACGTGTTCGGCTATCTCGCCTGCGCGTACGGCCAGAAATACTCGAACGCGACGTCCGACGCGGACAAGAAGTCTGCTCGGCTTGCGGTCATCGACAACGCAAACGACGCGATCGTTCGCGATCCGAGCTGGGCAGCAAAGCTGCGAGGATTTGCGAATCCTCCGGTCAACGGCGTCGATGACGATCTCTCGGCGTTAAAGGACGACAAAGAGCTCAAGGACCTGCTCGAGAATCGCGTCTCCGCCGTGATGAAACGCGACGTGCCGCCCGAGCGCGCGGCGGCTTAGTCGACTCGAATCTCTTCGACGGCTGCGTGCGAACGTCTCTGCTCCGATCTACCTGAAGCCACGGTCAGGCCGATGTTCCAGGTAGATCGGAGTAGCGACGTTTGTGCGCAGCCTTCCTATTTGCTTCTGACGCCAGCCCCGCGCGGGGCTGAGCCGGGATCACGACGACGCCCGGCAACACTGCAAACCGCAACGCCGCTGCCACCAACTGAGGCAAGTCGACGTCCGTTGTCGTCGCCAATGCTCGTTCGACCATGGACCTCGCGTCCTGGCGACTGAACTCGAGCTTCACGAGCGCCTGGATCGCTTCCGCCTGCATCACAACGCGGTCGTAGTTACTCTTCAGCCCCGCGCGGGGCTGACTCGGAGCCGCTCCGTGCCTCGCAACCACATGCCCCGTCCGAACCGCATCGTCGTTCGCCGCCGACCCCGCGCGGGGCTGATTCGCATTCGCCGGCGCTTCGACCGCGCAATGCCCACTCGTCTTCGCGACGCGAGAGAACAGCAATTTTCCATCGTGGTGCATGCGGTGGTGTCCACCGCACAGCAGCACGAGATTCTCGGCTCGATGGCTTCCGCCTTGCGATCGCGGGATCACGTGATGGATGTCGATGTAACGACTCGATCGACAGCCCGCGACTACACACTTCCCATGATCGCGCTGCTGCACCGCACGACGCGTCTTCGGCGTGATGTCCTTCGTCAGTCGCTCCGGCTCGCGATCCGAACCGATCCGCACCGCATCGCAATCGAGCCGTTCACGTTCGTTATCGCTGATCGGCATTTGTCGACCGCCTGCATTCACGAATCCCTGATCGCACTTCTCGCACACCGTCATCTGCACCTGCGCGCGTGCGGACGTGCCCGCGACTCCACCTTCACGCGCCGCGAGCAAAGCATCGAACAAAATGTTGTCGTCGATCTCCGCGCCTAGCTCGTTCGCGATTTCAACCTGGACCTGGCGCAGCCGGGCATATGTCGCGGGCGACAACTCGAATGTCACGATGCACGGCTTGACCTCGTAGTCCGGTGGATCGTTCGGCGAGTCGCCACGCCGATGCATCGACACCATCTCTTGCACGCGTGCACTGTTGCAGCCACGTACGGCCTCGATCCATGCGGGTTCTGTCTTCGGCGTAACGATGCGCGTGAGCTCTCGAACGGCCGTGTAACTGTGCTCGCCACTCTCGAGTGCCGCTGCCAGCGCAGGCAATTGTTCGAGCGCGAACGCGACCCGCACTCGATCGCGCGCAACCTTCGGACCGTAGCCGAGCACGTCCTCGAGATATGCGTACAAGCTGACCTTCGCGACGTGCTTCCACACATCCATCCGCACGACCGTTCGCAGAAGCGGCGCTTCTCGCGCATCGATCGCACCACGATCTCTGGCAAGCAGGCGCAGCTGTTGATCGACCTGCTGCCACGTCGAATACAAATCCTTCGATGAAACCGATCCAGAGCCGACCATGAAGCTACCTCCACTGGTTCGACCACTAGCACCTCGGTCTGATATCTACATCGCCGGCGGCTTGCCGTACCGGCCTTCGGCGATCGCACGATCGACCTCCGGCAGGATTTCCAAGCGCGCGAGCATCACGTAGCGCTCGCAGTCATTCTTCGTCGTGAAGATCCAGATCGCACACGCGATCCCACCGACGAGCAGGATGATGTGCAGTGCCGGCATCGTGTGGACGGCCAACGCCATCACCACACCACCGACCAACGCGGTGCCACCGAGCTTCACCTTGCCGAAGATGTCTTTCCACTTGAGCGGCACGCCTTGGACGCCGGCGTCGTACGACGGCCGCGTTCCCATCTGCAGCATCGCGATATCGCGGATGCCCATCTGCCCACCGATCTTCATCGCCTGGTGGATCCCGTCGTAGAACGAGCCCGGCTTCGTCTTCGACATCACTTCCGCTTGCCACGGCTGCGTGCGAAGCGAGTTGATCATACGGAAGCGCGCCGCCGGGTAATCGCAATTCGCCGCGTGCGCGACCATCACCGCATACGCGACGATGCCGGCGCCACCTAACGACAAGAGGTAAGAGATGACCTCTTTCACTGTTCGGATTCTACCCCGGTAAACGCACGATCGATCTCCGGCAACACGCCTTCGCGACCATTCGCGAGCGCTCGCCGGATGTCGGATAGGTGGAAGAGGAAGTAGACGCCGGCCAGCGCCGATAGCCCGCCCAGCGCACGCAACGTCTGCGACGAATAGCTCGCCGTGTAACCGAGATAGAGGCCCGCGCCACCTAACGCCGCACCGACGATTCCGCGGAGCGAGATCGCGCGCCACGCATGATCGAGCGCTTGGCCCGAGGCCTCGTACGCGCTGGCCGTGGGCTCGCCTTTCTGGCCGGCACGGACGGCATCCGCGAGGACGCCCACGTAGGAATTCGGCGCAGCGGCTGCGAACTTGATGATCCGGTCGAAGTTCTTGGCGCGGGCCAGCTTCGTCACGACCTCGTCGACCGAATGCGCGGCGATCTTCCGCCCCCAGAGCTGCACGATCGACACGAGGACGAGCACCGTGCCGAGCGATGCGACGACCAGGGCCGGGACCATGTACGTAGCGTAGCGCGTCGTGGTATCCCGCCGCCATGTCCGTCATCGGCATCGTCGGCGGCAGCGGCCTGTACGACATCGAAGGCCTCGTCGACAAAACGTGGAAACGCATCGACTCGCCTTTCGGCAAGCCGTCGGACGAGCTGTTGTTCGGCAGCTACGGCGGTCACCAGATCGTGTTCTTGCCGAGGCATGGCCGCGGCCATCGGATCCCGCCGCACGAGATTCCGTTCCTCGCGAACATCGATGCGCTGAAGCGCGCCGGCGTCCAGCAGGTGATCAGCGTCAGCGCGGTCGGCTCGTTAAAAGAAGAGCTGCCGCCGGGTGACTTCGTGGTCGTCGATCAATTCATCGATCGCACGCTGCGCAAGCCGAAGACGTTCTTCGGCTCGGGACTGACCGCGCATGTCTCTGTCGGTCACCCCACGTGCCGGCGCCTGATGAAGAACCTGTTCGAAGCCGGCAAAGGCCTCGGCCTTCCGATCCGTCACGGCGGCACCTACGTCGTGATGGAAGGCCCGCAGTTCTCGACGATGGCCGAATCGAAGCTCCACCGCTCGTGGGGCGCCGACGTGATCGGCATGACGAACATGCCCGAGGCCAAGCTCGCTCGCGAAGCGGAGCTGTGTTACGCCAGCGTCGCCATGGTCACCGACTTCGACTGCTGGCACCCGGACCACGATCACGTCGATGTCGCGCAGGTGATCCGCGTGATGCAAGGCAACAGCGTCAACGTGAAGCAACTGATCGCCGCGGTCATCCCGGTGATCGGCGCGCACGGCGGCACCTGCGAGTTCGGCTGCGACCACGCACTCGAACACGCGATCATGACGGCGCCCGGCGCGGCCGATCCGGAACTGGTCAAGAAGCTCGATGCGGTCGCCGGCCGCGTGCTCGGCAGGTTCACATGAATTTCAAATCGCTGATTCGCACCGTCCCCGACTTCCCGAAACCCGGCATCCGGTTTCGCGACATCACGCCGCTCCTCGCGAGTGGCGTGGCGTTCAACCACGTCGTGAATCTGTTGGCCGAACGCTACGCCGGTAAGGTCGACAAGTTCGTCGGCATCGAAGCCCGCGGCTTCATCTTCGGCGCCGCGCTCGCACACCAGCTGAAGGCCGGCTTCGTGCCGATCCGCAAGCCGGGCAAGCTCCGCACACGAGCGTCGGGCACGACTACGAGCTCGAGTACGGCAACAACCGGATCGAGATGCACGTCGATGGCCTCGCGAAGGGCGAGCGCGTCGTCATCATCGATGACCTTCTCGCGACCGGCGGCACCGCACTCGCGGCGATCGCACTCGTGCAAGGCAGCGGCGCGCTGATCGAAGAGTGCGCGTTCGTGATCGACCTGGCGGATCTGCCGGGCCGCAAGCGGATCGAAGAGCGCGGCATCCGCGTGCACGCCCTGACGAGCTTCGTGGAGACCGAGTGAACGTACAGGGCGCGTGGCGCCGGACGATCGAGCCCGACGGCAAGCGCGTCGTCGTGCTCGATCAAGCAAAGCTGCCGTACGCGATCGACTGGGTGACCCTATCGACGGTCACCGAAGTCGCCCGTGCGATCCGCGACATGACGATTCGCGGCGCACCGTTGATCGGCGCGACGGCAGCCTACGGTGTCGCGATCGCCGCCCACACCGGCGTGCCGATCGATCGCGCATGCGCCGAGCTCGCCGAAACCCGCCCGACCGCGATCAACTTGCGCTGGGCCCTCGCCGAGATGCAACGCATGCTCGCCGCCGGCATGGATCCGTACGCGGCCGCCGCGAAGATCGCCGACGACGACGTCGCGATGTGCGAAGCGATCGGCGAGCACGGCCTGCGCGTGATCCGCCAACTGAACAAATCCAAGATCAACGTCCTCACCCACTGCAACGCGGGTTGGCTCGCCACCGTCGATTGGGGGACGGCGCTTGCCCCGGTCTACAAGGCGCACGAAGCCGGCATCGCCGTTCACGTCTGGGTCGAAGAAACCCGTCCGCGCAACCAAGGCATGCTCACCGCGTGGGAGCTCCAACAACACGGCGTGCCGCACACCGTGATCGCGGATAACGCTGGCGGCTACTACATGCAGTCGGGCCAGGTCGATCTCGTGATCGTCGGCACCGATCGCACGACCCGCAACGGTGATGTCTGCAACAAGATCGGCACGTACCTGAAAGCGCTCGCCGCGCACGACAACGGCGTACCGTTCTACGCCGGTGTCCCGAGCTCGTCGATCGATTGGACCGTGTCATCGCCCGAGCAAATCCCGATCGAGGAGCGCTCCGGCGACGAAGTCCGGTTCGTGAACGGCTACGGCGGCAAGGTCGAGATCGTGCCGCGTGGCTCCGCCGTCGCGAATCCCGCCTTCGATGTCACGCCACGCAAGTACGTCACCGGCCTCATCACCGAACGTGGCGTTGCCTCCCCTCCGGAACTGACGAGGCTGTTCGACAAATGACGATGCGCCTCCGCGACGAGCTCGTCACCACGGCGAAGCGGATGAGCGCGCTCGGTCTCACGCCGGGCATGAGCGGCAACGTCAGCGTGCGCAGCCCGGTCGGGATCTTGGTCACGCCGAGCGGTCAGCCGTACGACTCGATGGTCGCGGACGACGTCGTCGAGATGACCGCCGACGGCACCGTGCGGCCCGGCCAGAAGACGCCGACGACCGAGTGGCAGCTCCACCGCGACATCCTCGGCTCGCGCCCGGACGTCCAAGCGATCGTCCACACCCACTCGTTGTTTTGCACGACGCTCTCGATGCTCCGGCGCGAGATCCCGGCCGTTCATTACATGGTCGTGCTGGCCGGCTCGGATTCGATCCCGTGCGCCGAGTACGCAACTTTCGGATCCGCGAAGCTCGCGCTGAATGCGGTTAGCGCCCTCCGGGGTGGCAGCGCCTGTTTGCTCGCAAACCACGGAATGGTGGCACTTGGTGGCAACCTCGGGAGTGCGCTACGGCTCGCCGCCGAGGTCGAAACGCTCGCCTCCCAGTACTGGCACGCTGCCCAGCTCGGGACCCCGCATGTCCTCGACCGGGACCAGTTAGCTGAGGTCAAACAGCGGTTTTCTGGCTACGGGCAAAAGGGGTCAAAGACCAAGCGTTCTTGGTAGCAAAACTATGCCTCTTGACAGGGTTTTCTCCCAATGGGAAAGCCATGGTTACAGATGGTACGCACGAACGACCCCACGTCGCCGGGTAGTATTCTCCGGTCGCTGCCCCGCGCTTGGGATGACCTCCCGATCTGGGCGCAGCTGAACATCACGTGGAAGTGCAATCTCGATTGCGCGTACTGCAGCGAGTACGACAACTCGAAGGATCACGTTCCATTCGACGACATCAAAGCGCGCGTCGACAAGATCAAAGAGCTCGGTGCACGTCACACCGATCTGATCGGTGGTGAGCCGCTGCTCCATCCCGATGTCGTGCCCGCGATGAAGTACGTGCTCGATTCGGGCATGACCACGGGCATGACCACGAACGGCTTCCTTCTGACCGAGGAGAAGCTGAAAGAGCTGCTCGGAATCGGCATGGGCCGGATCCAGATGTCGGTCGACTCGTTGAAGCCGAAACCCGGCATTCACAAGACGCTGAAGACCCTGCGCAAGAAGATCGAGCTGGTCTCGAAGTATCCGGTGTGGTTCCGCGTGAACACCGTGATCTGCGACGAGACCATGGATGAAGTCGAAGAAGTCGCGAAGTACTGTTGGGACAACGGCGTCGCGATCAACTTCTCGGTCGTTCACGATCACGGCCGGCTGAAGAAGCAGGCGAACTCGGGAAAGTTCCTCGAGCGCGTGCAGTGGCTCAAGGAGCAAAAGCAGAGCGGCAAGCCGATCAGCACGCCGTACTACTTGATCGATTATTACGAGCGCGCGCTGAACGATAAGCCGATGGACTGGACCTGCCAGGCCGGTAACAAGTGCTTCTACGTCTCGGCCGAAGGGCACTTCCAGTTCTGCTACCACGTGCCGTCGCGTCGCAACCTCATGGACGTGACGCGCGAAGAGATCGCGGGCTATCGCGGCAAGAAGGGCTGCGAAGAGAACTGCGGTGTCGACTGCGTGATCCACACGTCGCTGCCGTTCTCGAACATGGTCGATGTCGCGCGCGTCGAGATGAAGCGTCGCGTCGGCGCGTATCTGCCCGTCTTGCGCTAAGAGGCGCTAAGAGGCGCTAGATCTTGCGAAGCGCGATCGCGGCCATGACCGCGAGCCCGGCGAGGATCTCGAGTGCCGTCGCCGGTGCGATCGAGCTCGTCACGATCGCGAGGATGTACGGCACGGCAAAGCCGACGTACGTCAGCACGTAGTACAGGCCGGTCAGGCCACCGCGCGTCGCCGGCTTCGCGAGCAGCTCGACGTTGCGCAGTCCCGACGTCATGCACACGCCGTAGCCGACGCCGAGCACCGCCGCGACGACCAACAACAGCGCCGTGATGTGCGTGGCGACAACCAACGCACCCAAGCCGCACCCGAGCGCGCCGACGATCAACCCGACACGTGCGGCCGTCGTCGGTGGGAACTTGCGCGTGACCGGCTGCGCGAGCACACCCGCGGCGAGTGTGATCGCGCCGAGGAGGCCGATGTACGCGATCGGTGCCGATCCGAGTGCACCCGGACCGAGCATCGCGGGCAACGACGCGAACGCGATGACCGGAAACGCGAACACGAACGGCGCCATCGGCAACACCCCCGTCAGAAAGCCGGCACGATTATCGCGATCGACGCCGATGCTGAGGAGTGGGCCACGCGCGCCGGTCGGCTCACCACCCGGCGTGCCGGCGGCGATCGCGATCGCGGCGACGAGCGCGATCGAATGCACGACATACGGCAGGATCACCGGCGCCGGTGCCCACTGCGCGAGCACGCCGCTGATCAACGGCCCCGCACCGAAGCCTGCCGACAACGCGATCGTGGCTCGCCGTGCGCCACCACCGCCGGGCGCGTCCGTCGACAATTCGAGGATCCACACCGCGCCGGGATTCATGACGGCACCGCACGCCATGCCGTAGAGCAACCGGCCGATCAGTAACAGCTCGAAATGATCGCCGCCGGCGCCGAGTAGGATGCTCGCGCACAACGCGGCGATCGCGGCGGGGATCACGATTCGCCGGCGACCGTACCGATCGGACAACGAGCCGCTCAGCATGAGGCCCGGCACCAGGCCGAGCGCGTACAGGCCGAATAACAATTGCGGCGCCGACGGATCGAGGTGCAAGCGCGCTCGATACACGAGCAACAACGCGCCGAAGTGATTCGCGCCCCAGCCGATCACGAACAACAGGAACGCGACACGCTTCCAACTGCTCACTGCGCACGCAGCGTACACGTCCCGTGAGCCCTAAGGGAGGTTCGTCAAACGCTCGGGTCCGCTCGGTACGATTGCAGACCTAGCCATGAAAGCCGTTGTCCTAACCGTGCTCGCTGGATGCTCGTTCATCTACAACCCGAGCAACGTCGAGTCGGACAAGACCGACGCGCAGCAGATCTTCGATGCCGACCCGTCGATGCTCGCGGTGCTGTCGAGCGATACGCCGACGATCTACGAAGCCGAAGGCGATGGCAGCCGGCAGGCGGTGCTCGTGATTCGCGGCCACAACTTCGTTCCCGATCTGTCCGTGACGATCGCAACGACCACGGCCAATCCACCGACGGTGACGATCGATCCATCGCAGCTCGGCGTGTCGGCGGATCACGAGATGCTCGCGATTCCCGTGAAGGTGCCGCAGAGCGATGCGCTGACGGCGAGCGATGCCGTGCACTACGACGTCACCGTTTCGCAGCGTGGATTTTCGCAGACGCTGACCGATGCGTTTGTCGTGCAAGGACTTCCCGAATTGCGCGGCACGGGCACGACCGCACTGCCGGCAAATCCTCCGACCTATTCGCTAGTCGATCTCGAATCGATGTCGGTGTCGGGGACGGCGAAGATCGCGCTCCACGCGATCGGCTCGATCAAGATCTCGGGCGCGATCAGCCTCGATTCGACCGGGCAGGCAGGCGGACCGGGTGGCTCGTCGGGCGGCGCGGGTGCCACCGGTGGTGGTGGCGATAGCGGAGCAGGGATGGGCCCGGCACACGCGTCCGGCAACGGCATCGGCGCGACGTGGGTCGGCGACGATCAACTCTCGACGTTCGGCACCGGCAACGATCAATCCAGTGGCGGATCCGGTGGCGGCACAGGCGCGCTCGGTGCCGGCGGTCCCGGTGGTGGCGGCGGAGGTCTGCTCGAGCTCGGTGCCGGCGGCGATCTCTCGATCGGCACGATCACCGCGAAGGGCGGAAACGGCGCGAAGAGCAACCTCAACATGAATCCCGGCGGTGGCGGCTCCGGCGGCGCGGTGATCCTGCGCTCGGGCGGATCGATCACCGCGGCCGTCGATATCTCCGGTGGCACCGGGAACACGGCCGGTGGCCCCGGACGCGTGCGTGCCGATGCGCCGACGTCGATCACCGGCGTCGCGCTCACGCCATCGGCATCACCGTTTCGCGGCCCGACGTTCGCGACCGACACGCCGATGATCGTGACGTCGACGGACGTGAAGCTAAATGTCACCGCGCAGCCGCAGCACTCGATCCAGTACTACATCAACAACTTCGACGGCTCGAAGTCGTTCGGGCCGCAGACCGTGTTGGTGCCGTCGAACGGCGTGCTCGCGCTTCAACCGGGCGAGAACTTGTTCACCGGGCGCAACGAGCTCTGCGTGATCGTCGAGGGCGCGCAACCGACCGCAACCGACGCCGGCCAATGCATCTCGATCGCGTATCTCTACACTCCCTAGAGTGCGCTGCGGGCGACTTCGAACAAGTACCGCGCACTCGTGCCTTCGCTGAGCGACCACAGCGAGTCGTCTTGCGGGTCGTACGAGAGATCCTCGGGCGAGTTGCTCCAACCGAGATACATCGTCGGCCCACCGACGATCACGTGGTCCAACATGCCGGCACCGCCGGCGGGCTTACTCGACGAGAGATAGAAGTCACTTCCGTGTGCGAGCCCACCTTGGATGTAGCTCTCGCCCATGAAGTACGCGTTGCTCGGCGTGCTACCCGCGATCGCGCCCGATGCATCGAGCGGCCAACGCATGAGCCGCCCGTGGATCGACGTCGCGTCGTACTCGCCACTGACGAGCGAATTCGTCGTGCGATCGAGCGAGACCCACGAGAACCGCGGCGCGCACGTTTGATCGGCGTTGTAGCGCTCGAGCTCGGGCACCGCATACGCATAGCTGTACGCGTCGTACGTGCCGTTCCCGTCGAGCCCGAGCGAATCGTCGAGCGCGTTCAGCTTCAGGATCCGCGACAGATCGAACACGCGGAACCCGCCCGTCGTGACCGGCACGTACAACCGATCGCCGACCCACGCGAGCCCACCGGCGTGAACCTTCACCGCCGCGAAGCCATACGTCGATCCGGTCAACGTCGGCGTGACGAGTAGCGCGAATCGATACGTGACCGCGTCGGGATTCGTGACGTCCGCGATCGCGATCCGGACGCCCTTGTCGACGGTCGAACCCGTGTCGTTCGCCATCGTGTAGTACCAGCTGACGATCACGAGCTTGTGCCCGGCCACGAGCCCTGTCGCTTCACCGTCGAAGCTTCCGGTCACACCTTGCGGCGTCCAATACGTCACGTCCTCGTCGCCGCTCTGCCAGGTGTAGACGGCTTGCACGCCGGGCGCGGTTCCCGGCAACGCGTTCGGTGCTTGGCGAACCGCCGTGCGATTCAGATCGCCGGCGATATCCGCGAGCGTCACGTGCGTGAGTGGAAAGCTCGTGATGATCGAATCGTAGTTGCCGGTGTCATGCGCGAGTGGAAACGCGCACGGATCGGTCGCGCGCAGACCATGGCCCTCGACGAGATCGGTCGGAACGTCGCCGCACACCGGCGTCGCGGGACAACTCGATGCGGCCGGACCATCCGTCGCGTCGATCGCGATCGCTGCATCGGTGGACGTCGCGTTCGAATCGCCGCACGCGGCAAGCAAGACCAGTAACCAACTACGCATGTCACGCCACTATAACGTCGGCGCTGAACTACGTCTGCGGACTGTCGTGGGCAGGTGTGCGGCGGAACACGAACCACCGGTTCATCGGGTAATTCCACACCAGGTACACGATCGCCGCAGCGACCAGATTCGCGATCCAGTACTTGATCGCGAGCTTCTCGAACACCCACACGATCGCGGGGCGCAATGCCGACGAACCCGCTTGCACCGGCAATACGCGCACGAACTGCCAGCCGAGATGTCCCTCGTGCGCTTCGAACGCCCACCACCGATTGAGCGAGAAATTCGCGAGGAAGCCGATCACGGTGCCGATGAACACCGCGAGCTCGTGGTTCAGGCCGAATGCCTCGACGAACAAGATGCTCGTCGCGAAGTCGAGCGCGGTCGTGAAGATCGATACCAGGATCGACCGCGTGAACGTCGTCATCGCCGCCGCTCGGTGACCACCAACAGCGCCGGCACCAACACGAGCGCGGTCAGCACGCACGCGACCTCGCCGATCAGCGATGCCGTACCGAAGCCGCGAATCGCCAGGTTCTCGGACACCAACAACGAGCCGTAGCCGATCATCGTGGTCAGCGAGCACACGAACACCGCCGAGCCACTCGTCCGCAGCGTCAAGATCGGGTCTGGAATCGCTTCTTCGTCCTGCCGGTGGGCGACGTTGATCGCGTAATCGATGCCGAGGCCGAGCGTGATCGGCAGCGCCACGAAGTCGAGGAAGTTCACGCGCAGTTGCAACAGCGCGCACACCGCGACCATGAGCAGCGAGCCCGCGATCGTGGCCACGAGCACCGCCGCTGCGCGACGATTGCGCCCGACGACGAGGATCACCATCACGATGAGGCCAATCGCGGCCACACCGGTCACGCGCGGGCCATCCTTCTCGATCGCATCGAGGATGTCCGCAAAGATGACCGAGTTGCCCGACGTCGTAACGATCTCTTTATCGGGCAGCTCGAGCCGCCGCACCGCCGTGGCGAACTTGATCAGGTCGTGACCGTTCCACTCGTCGAGGCCGTTCGCCGAATGGATCGAGATCATCAGGCCGACCCGACCATCCGCCTCGGTCACTTCCGGCTTGTCTTTGATCGCCGCCGGCAACTGGTCGAACGTGATCTCCTTCAGATCCGCCGGCGGTCGCAGCTCCTCGAGCTCCGCGCGTTGCTTGTCGTCCAACGCGTCGAGTGCGTCGTCGTCGAGCATGCCGCGAATCTCCGCGAGCACGGCGAGCTTCTTGTCCTGATCGCGCGGCACCGCATCCAAGATCGACGACACCGAGCCGACGACGTGCTGCTTCGTATTCTTCGCCTCGTTCGCCATGATCGTATCGACGATCATCGGCACCTGCTCCTTGCGATCCGCCGCGATGAACGTCCGGCCCGCGTAGCCGCGACCGAAGTTGTCATCCGAGACCTGCATCCAGTAGCGCGACTCGATCGCGTCCTTACCTTCGCTGCGCAGCTGCTTGATGTTGTACTCGAACGGATCCGCCGCGACATAGCGCGTGACGATCACCGCCGCGAGCACCGCGAGTACCGCCGACACCCCGACCACCGCCTTCGAGTTGCGAAACCCGATCGTCCGCGCGAGCACGATCCCCAACAGCGGATCGCTCTTCTGCGCCTTCAGGCGGTTTCCGACGACGATCATCATCGCCGGTAGCAATACGTACGACGCCATCCAACACAGCAGCATGCCGATCGCGCCGATCACCGCGAAGTCCGCGAACCCCTTGAAGCTCGTCGCCGCGAGCGAGCCATACGCGATCGCCGCGCCGAGCGATGCCACCGCCGTCGGCCGCAACGTGTGCACGATCGCGTTCGCGATCGCTTCGTCCAAGTCATGCGTCCGGCGCTCTTCTTGATAGCGAGCGATCAACAGGATCCCGTAGTTGATCCCGTTGCCGGCGATGATCGCGCCCAAGAACGCCGTCGCCGCGTTCAAGTGACCGACCGTGAAGGCCGCTGCACCGAATGCGGCCGCGGTCGCGATGATGATCGTGCCGCCCAACAACACCAACAGCGTCGCCGATCGGAAGTACAACGCGAGCACGATCCCGACGAGCACCGCTGTCACGATGCTCGACAGCACGATGCCGTTGAAGATCGCTTCGTGCTCCGACTCCGCCGTGACGATCGATCCGGTGTAGCCCGCGACCACGCCCGGAAACTTCTTCTGCAGATCCTGGCGCAGCACTTCGAGCTGCTTGATCAACACGGTGCCGCGATCGACATCCGTGGTCCGGAACGCGAGCCGGACCTCGAGCATCGCGACCTTGCCGTCCGGCGAGACGTGGCTCGATCGGTTCAGCCGGTCTTCGGCATCGCGCCGCTTCTTGCGTAGGTCATCGAGCTGCGCCTCCGCTTGTTTGTCCCCCGGATCGTCATCGCCGAGATCGACGTACAGCGGATTCGCGTGGAGCTTGGCACTCTTGATCCGCTCCTTCAGCGCATCGCGCGCCTTCTCGAGATCCGAGAGCGGCACGAACAGGTAGCGATGGTCCTTGAAGAACTGCCGGATCGTGACGTCGTCATCTTCGACGTCCGTCACGAGATCCTTCGGCAGCGCACGCAGCTCGCCGGCGAGCTCGGTCACTGCCGCCGCACGCACGTCCTTCGACGGCGCCTGAATCACGTAGAGCATCGTGTCCGTGGCTTTGATTCGCGACTCGAGCCGGCGCAGATCCTTCACCGCGGGTGCGCTCTGCGGAAGCAGATACGAGAAGTCCGCGTACAGCGGCAGCTTGAACGCGATCAGATATCCCGCGAGGCCCAGCACCGCGATGTGGGCGAAGATCACCTTCCAGCGATTGCGCCGCAGCCAGGCGACATAGCGACGAGAAACTTCTACCGGCGACGACAAGCCCGCGGACTATGCCACGGCAATATCTTCTCTGCCGAGCACCAGTCGCCACTCGAGTGACAGTCCCACCGCCAGCAGCGGGAAAATCTGGAGCGCGTGGTAGAGCAGGGCGAGCGCGAACGCTTTCTCGTCGGGAATATCGAGAAGTTTTGTCGCACCCAACACGCCGACCTCGAGCGCCCCGACACCTGCAGGCGTGCTCGGCGCCGTGATCGCGAGGTTCAACGTGAACAAAATTAACAGCCCAGCCGGTCCGGAGAGTTGGATGTCGACGGCGTACGCGACGAGCGCGATCATCGCCCAGTCCGCGAGCCACACGATCATCAACACGCCCATCGCGCTGACGAGGCGCCCCGGGCTGCGCAGCACGTGCATGCCCGCGATGAACCGCGCGAACCAGCTCTTCGGATCCTTGATCCGGCCTTGCGCGATCACGAACCCGACGAACGCGACGAGCGCGATGCCCGAGCAGATCAGGATCGAGTCCGTCACCCAGTGCGGCAGATCCGGCAGCAACCACGGCAGCGGCGACACCAACAACAGCATCGTGGCGCCGTCGAGCAGCTTCTCCGCGATCGCGACGGCCGCGGTATCCGCCGTCGGCACGCCATCGCGCTTCTTCAGCATCCACACGCGCAGGAGCTCGCCGGCACGCGCGGGAGCGAGCACGCTCGCCGCGAACGCCACGATCGTGTAGCGCGTGAGCCTCATCGTCGAGACCTGGTAGCGCGGCGCGAACATGATCCGCCACGTCACCGCTTTGCCGATCAAGAGGACGAAGTTCAGCGCCGCCGCGAGCACGAGCGGCCAGGCCTTCGCATGCGCGAGCTCGTGGCCGAGCTTGTGCCAGTCGATCTTCTTGACGAAGTAGAACAGCCCGATCGCGACCAGACAGATCACGACGACCCGCAGGATCGTCGCGAGGTGCTTCTTCACGCTAAGCGGGCGGCACGAGCAGCTTCGAGCTGACGCCGCTCCGCACGGCCAAGCGCACGCTCTTCGATCGCGGCGCAGTACTCGTCACGAACGCGATCCGCGAGCCGCTCCCAGTCATAACCGAGTGCGGCCTTGCGATTGATCTCGCCGATCTTGCGGCGCGCGTTCACGTCGAGCTTCGAGACTTGTTCGATCTGATCCGCGAGCGCCTTGGCATCGCACGGCGGCACCAGGAACGAACCATCTTTCACCGCGACCTGGCGATAGCCATCGATGTCCGAGCACACGACCGGCTTCGCCGCCGACATCGCCTCGAGGAGGACGATGCCGAACGACTCCTGGCCCGTCGACGGCGCGACGAACAGATCGCAATCGCGATAGAGCTGGACGAGGCGATCGAAGTTGACCGGCCCGTGATAGGTCATGCCCGGAATCGGCGCCGGTTGATCCGCACCGCCGAGCTCGCCCGCAACGTCCAACGTGACGTTGACGCCACGCTCGCGCAGCTGGCGATACGCCTCGAACATGTAGCGAGCGCCTTTGCGCTTGTCGCCGATGCGGCCGACGAACAGCAGCTTCAACGGCGCAGCCGCTTCGAACAGCTTGGTCGGCGCCGGCGTGAAGATGCCGGTGGGGACGCCGTTCGGAATCACCTCGAGCGGGCGCTTCCACACCATCGATGCGTACTTCTTCGCCGGCTCGCTCACCGCGATCGCGCGTTGGAAGAACGGGAACATCGTGGGCGCCCACAACTTGCGAGCGAACGTGAACGCCTTCGACTCGCTCTCCGCATACGCGTGGAACGTGGCGACGTGCGGAATCTTGCGAGTCAGCCACACGGACCAGTACGACAGCGACGGCTGCGCGGGCTCGTGGATATGGATGACGTCGAACTTGTTGTGACGGAAGAACTTCGCGACCTGCCACGGCCGAACGAAGATGCCGAGCTCGTTATCCGAACCGTTCGCCTGGATGTTCACGACACCCGGGAACGTGTGCGAGTGCTCGTCCTTGATCGGCTTCGACGCCGGACCGACGATCGTGACCTCGTCACCGCGCCGGCGCAGCGCGTTTGCGAGCTGCTGGGCATGGTGCTTCACACCGCCGCACGCGGCCGCGAGGTCGTACGTGACCATCATGCAGACGCGCAATGGTTCGCGCCGCGCGGGAACGATCGGCGGCGCCGATAGATCACGTGCGAGCTCTGTACGTCGGTTAGGCGAAACCATGTGCTAGGTGCCGCACCGTATCGGAATCACGGCGCGCGTCAAGTGTCGATGATCTGGACAATACGGGGAGATCCGCGTTTAGGCTCGCCCTGAAACACCCCGAACGGTTGATTGCCGCATGATGCCCGCTGCTAGGGTGCTTTAGACGGAGCCAGAAACTCCAGTTTTTCGATTTCGCGAGCCTCCCAGGCCTTCATCCAGGCGGTCGATCGATAGCGATCCCATTGATCGCACGCGATCGTGATCACGGGCCCTTTGAGGTCGGTTCGGGCGGCCACACGCAGTGCCGCAACGACGTTCACACCGGTCGAACCGCCGACCGTGAGACCTTCTTCTTTCACGAGCCGCTCGACCATCGCGTAGGCCTCGGCATCGGCGATCTTCTCCGCGTAGTCCACGGCCTCCTTGTGGAGGTTCGTGGGCACGCTCGCGCTCCCGATGCCTTCGACCGTGAACGGTCCATCGGGTCCGAGCTCGCCCGTGTTGATCCACTCGCCGAGGCCCGATCCGATCGGATCCGCCATCACGATCTGGATGCCCGGCACGTGCTCTTTCAAGTAGCGACCCGCGCCACTGATCGTTCCACCGGTCCCGGCGGCGCTCACGAACGCACCGATTTGACCCTTTGTTTGTTCGTATATTTCAGGGCCCGTGGCGGAGAAGCCTTTGCCGCCGTAGTGCGCGTCGAGGTTTGCCGGGTTGTGGAACTGGTTCGCGAGGAACCAGCCGTTCTCCTGCGCGAGCCGCGCGGCGACGTTGCGAAAGTTGTCCGGACTCTTGATGCCGGCCGCCTTCGCGATCATCACGTGCGCACCGAGCTGGCGCAGTTGCACGCGCTTGTCGACGGCAACGCGTTCCGGAATCACGCAGATGCAGCGATAGCCCCGCGCGGCCGCGACGAGCGCGAGACCCACGCCGGTGTTGCCGGCCGTACCTTCGATGATCGTCATCGGAGGCTCTCGATGCGGGATCAATTCACCGCGTGCTTCCGCGTCGAGGATCAGCGCTCGCGCCGTGCGATCCTTGATCGAACCGCCCGGATTCAAGTGCTCGCACTTCACGAACACGCGATTCGGGAGGCCCTTCGCGACGTGCGTGAGCTCGATCATCGGCGTGTTGCCGATCGCTTCGATGACGTCCATTGCGCGGTGACCATACCGCGCGCGGGATTACTGCGCGGCTTGCGGTGCCGCTTGCTGCTGCACCGGCGCTTGTTGCTGCGGCGCCTGTTGCTGCTGCGGTTGCTGTTGCTGTTGTTGGCCGCCCTTGCCGAGGCCGCTCAACATCGGCGTGATCATGCCCATGATGCCGCCGACGCCCGGGATCATCGAAAGCAGCGGGCTGGCCATCTGCATGATGGAGCCGAAGTCGAAGCCGCCACCGCCGGTGACGTGCTCGAGGTCTTTAGAATCGATCGTTTGGATGGGATGCATGCAGCGCCTAATTGCAGATGTTCGGCCAAACGTAATCCGTTGGATTCGTTGACGATGGTCGACGAACGGACGTAACCCCAAGTCGGCGCCATTGACTCGTGATACATCGTGACACATAATGTGTCACATGGTGACACGTAAGAACGAGCCCGAAGGAAAGGACCGCGTGATCCACACGCGCGTGCCCGAAAGCCTCGAGGCCGAGCTGCGCGAGCGAGCGGAGAAGTTGGGCATGAGCGTCTCGAACCTCGTGCGCAACGTGCTCGGTCACGCGTTCGGTCTGGTCGGTGATGTCGTCGCCGACTCGCACGCGATCGCGCGCGCCGCGAAGGGCGAGCCGCGCACGCCTTCGATGAACGATGCGCCACCGCCGGTGACGGACGTGCTCGCGTGGCAGGCGATCGTGCTCGGCAAGAATGCCGTGTGCGCGCGCTGCAACGACATTCTAAAGAAGGGCAGCGAAGCCGCGATCGGTGTCGCCGAAACCGGATCCGGTCGCACCGTGATCTGTTCGAACTGCTTGGAGGCCGTCCGATGATTCGCGAGACCGCAACGCTGTTGAAGAACCTCGGCGCACGGTTGGATGCGCTCGCGTTCGATCTTGCCCGCGATGGTGGGGCGATCGTGCGCGAGGCGCAGGCGCTCGTGCAGATGACCGAAGATCGCGTCGGCACGATCGTGCGCGCGACGCCGCGGATGACGAAGCTCGCGCAGATCGCCGCCGGCATCTTCGCGCGTGCGCGTTGGATGGGCCTCGCGAACGCGGCAAAGACCGGCGATGCGCGGCTCACCGTCGACGATCATCGCGAGCTCGCGCGTCGCGTCGCAACGCATGCGGCCGATCTGCGCGGAGGCATCGCGAAGCTCGGGCAGCTCGCATCGTGCCGGCCGGACATGATCGGGCCGGTGTGGGCGGCGGAGCTCGCCACGCTTCAAGATGAAGTGCCGGCGATCGCCACGGACCTGATCCGCGCGCGGATCGAGAGCGAATTGGGCGCGCCGATCGAGAGCATCTTTGCCGAATTCTCCGACACGCCGATCGCCGCGGCCTCGCTCGCGCAGGTTCATGTGGCGAAGCTGCTCGACGGCACCGACGTCGTCGTGAAGGTCCAGGTGCCCGGCATCGAGGACGTGATCGCGGCGGACATCGCGGCGCTGCGCGCGATCGCGACCAATGTCGATCTCCCGGGCATGGATCTCGTCACGTTGTCGGACGAGCTCGCGCGTGCGCTCGTGATCGAGCTCGACTATCGCGCGGAAGCCGCATCGCTCCTCGCCTACAAGGGCAATGCGATCGTCCCGAAGCCCATCGCACATGCGTCTACCGCGCGTGTGTTGACGATGACGAAAATTACCGGCGAGCGCCTGACGGCGTTCTTGGATCGCGCGACGCCCGAGCAACGCAGCACCGTGATCGGCAAGCTCGTCGCCGAAGTGGCCGCGCAGATCCTCGAGCGCGGGTACGTCCATGCCGACCCGCATCCCGGCAATTTCCTCGTCACGCCCGAGGACAACCTCGCGATCCTCGACTTCGGCTGTGTGCTCGAGCTCTCACCGGCAGATCGTGCAGCGTATGCACGACTCGTGATCGCGATCGCAGGCGGCAACCATACAAGTGCTGCTGGTGAGCTGACTCACCTCGGTTTCATCTGTGATGATCCTGCACAGCTCGTCGAGCTCACGACGTCGCTGATCGGTGCATTAAAGCCCGGTACGAACGTGTCCGACCTCGACTGGAACGCTGCGTTCGGCGAACAACTCGCGCGTGCGAAGACGCTCGGTGGTTTCGTGATCCCGCGCTCGTTCGTGCTGCTCGGTCGCGTGTTGGCATCGATCGCGGGTCTGCTCGCCACCTACAAGCCTTCGTTGCAACTGCATCCGCTAATTGCGCGCCACCTCGCCGCAGCCATCGTATAAAGGGGCATGAAGTTTCGTCTCGCTTGCGCGCTCCTCCTCACGTCGCTCGTTGCCTGCGGTGGTGATGACGACACCACAGCTGCCGATGCAGCGCCCAAAGTTCCGCAGATGATCACGCTGACCGGAACCACGAAGGCCACGAGCACGAGCTCCACGGCGCTCGCGGGCGTTGCGGTCACCGCGTACAACCGCAGCGACGACAGCATGCTCGCCACGGCGACGTCGGACACGAACGGCAACTTCACCATGACCGTGATGACGAACGGTGCGGCCGTCGATGGTTACTTGAAGGCGACGATCACCGGTTACATCGACACGTATCTCTATCCGCCGGTGAAGCTCGCTGCGGATTTCGACGGCGCGGCCATGAACATGGTGACCACGCAAACGGTGTCGCTGTTGACGGGCTTCTGCGGCGTCGACAACTACGACATCACGGCGCACGGCGCGATCGCGCTCGAGGTCGTCGATTCGACCGGTGCTGCGGTCCAAGGCGCTGCGGTCGCGACCACGCCCGCGCCCGGCATGAAGTACTGCTACAACGGCGCGTCGGGTGGCATCCCGAGCGCGAACGCGACGGTGACGTCGATCGATGGCATCGCGTACGCGCTCGACGTGTCGGGCGATGTCTCGGTGACCGCGACCGAGAGCGGCAAGACGTTCTCGACGGTGTCGGTCAAGGAGCGCCTCGGCTCGCTGACCACCACGCAGATCATCGCTCAGTAACGGATGGCCACGGCGCGCGTCGCACCGCGATCTCGCAGACATAACTGACGAGCGCGACGAGGGCGATGCCGCCGAACACGTCGGAGCACCAATGCGCGGACACCGCGACGCGTGCGAGCCCGACAAAAATCAGGACGCCGATCATCGGCAGCCGCGCTTTCGGGAACAACACGCCGAGCGGAATCGCGATCGAGCCGACGAGCGAGATGTGACCGCTCGGGAACGAGCCGCCGTGTTGAAACCACGACGAGCCCCAGTGCCACTCGTGCGGCCGCACGCGTCCCGAAAAGTGTTTGCCCCACATCATCGCGTTCGTCGCGATGAAGTGCGCGAGCAAGACGAACAGCCATGGCTTCGCGAAGCGGTGCCAGCGCGGGACCGACCAGGTGACGATCACGCCGACGACGAGCACGATCGTGCCGAGCCAGCGCCACGGTTCGAAGCCGGTCGCGTACTCGAAGAACGATAGAAGGAACGACCAGGTCGCGGGCTTGGTGTCGTGGGAATGAACCCACGCGGCGACCGGATGATCGAGCCAGAGCAGCGAGACGATGCAGCCGACGATCGCGACTGCGGCGAGCCGTAACAACCAGCGCGTGTCGTCTAACACGCGAGAGTTGTATCACTCGCTAGCGGTGATGACCGCCGCCGCCACCGCCCGACGAGTGGAACGATCCACCGCCACCGGACGAGTGCGACGAACCGCTCGAGCCGCTCGAATGGAACGAGCCGCCACTCGACGACGAGTGCGACGGCGCCGAGTAATGACCACTCGAACCACCGCTCGAGTGGAACGAACCGGTGCTCGCCGGCGGCGAGTACGTACGACCGCCACCGCTGTAGCTCGGACGGTTGTAACCGCTCGACGCGGGCGGGCGATAAGCCGGACGATACGTCGACGGATACTGGCGATTGCCGTAGCTCGTGGTCGGCGCGCGATAGCCCTGCTGATAACCCTGGCTCTGTTGCGGGCGCCACGTCGGCGTGTTGCCACGCGCGGGGTTCTGTTGGAACGACTGCGCCGGGCGCGAGCTCGGGCGCGAACCACTTTGATACGACGTGTTCGCGCGACCCGGCACGTTGTAGCTGTTCGTCCGCGCCGACGTGCTGAACCGACCGCGCATGATCGACGACGATGCGACCGGTGCGTAGTTGCCCTTGAACGATGGCGCCTTCACGGTGGTCGTCACGCGCAGACCTTCGGCGGGATTTTGGAACAGGTGCCCGCGAATGTGGCCGTGACCGAAATCCTTGTCGGCCGCGAACCGCCACTGCGATTCACCGCGATGATCGCGAACGATCGGCGCATGATTGCCGCGGTGATCGCGCACGATCGGCGCGAGTGGACGCCAGCCGGTGTAACCGCCACCGCCGCGCCATTCGACCGCGCCCGACGACCACGTGTAACCGGGCTGCCAGCCCCAGTACCCGTCGAACCAGCCCCACCGACCGTAGTGGAAGGGAAGCCAGCCCCAGTCCCAATCGCACTGGAAGTTCCAGCCCGCGTCGGACCACAACCATGAACCGCAGGTCTCATAGGGTGTGAAATCCACGCCCACTGCCGTGGTATCGGGGCGCCACACCCTGCCGTAATCGTCCGTCTCTTCCCATTGACCGTAGCCGTCGAGCGTCGCGTCGATCTCGGTATCGGTCACTTGGCCCATGCCGTAGTTCGCGGCGTTCGGGTCGTCCGAAACCGCATTCGGATCGAGCGACGGAGCCGGCGTCACATCGCCGGTTCCGTAGCCATCGGTACCCGCGGCGGCTTGTTCTTCCGTCGACGGACCGTATCCACCGTCGGGATAACCTGCCGGATATCCACCTTGATCAGGCGCTTGGGCGACCTGCTGCGGAGCTTGCTGATAGTACGGTTGCTGGGACGCGCCGTACTGCGATCCGTATTGGGGATCCATCCCACCACCCGGAGGACCGGCGACGGTCGTGGGCTCCGGTTGTTGGGGGAACGTGTTCTGAGCCGGATCGATCGGCGTGCAGCCGACCAGCATGATGGCGGTGCCGAGGGCGATCCTGAGTGTCGACATACTCAGATAATGTGCACCGATCGTGCCCATTGCTTCTGCGATCGGGGCTACGTAACGGAACTTCATGATCAATTAAGCGCGGATCCGGGGAAGTTTCGCGCGCCCGACACTGGTTGGCCGACCGCTTGACGGGGGGCGTGTGTGTCGATTAACAAAGCCCAGCGATTTTAGGGTCCTAAACCATGATTCGAGCAACGAAACTCTCGAAGTTCTACGGCGGCAAGCGCGCGCTTGGACCGGTGTCGTTCGAGATCGAAGACGGCGAAACAGTCGGCTTCTTAGGTCTGAACGGTGCCGGAAAAACGACGGCGCTTCGCATCCTAGCCTCGGATTTGCGGCCGAGCTCCGGCTCGCTGCAGGTCAACGGTGTCGACGCGGTGAGCTCACCGCACGACGTCCGAAAGCAGATCGGCTTCCTCCCGGAAAATCCGCCGCTCTACACCGAGATGCCCGTCCAGGATTACATCCGGTTCGCGGGTCAGCTCCGCGGAATGGATTCGACGTCGTTGAAGAAGCGCCTCGGCGAGGTGCTCGACATCGCAGACCTGAACGAGGTCGCCGCCGATCCGATCGACACCTTGTCGCACGGTTTCCGGCAACGCGTCGGGCTGGCACAAGCGATCATCCACAACCCGAAGCTGCTCATTCTCGACGAGCCCACGCGCGGTCTCGACCCGGTGCAAATCGTCGAGATGCGTAACCTCATCCACGATCTCAAGCAGCAGCACACCGTCCTGATCTCGAGTCACATCCTGACCGAGATCAGCCAGACCTGTGATCGCCTTCTTGTCATCGATCGCGGCAAGCTCGTCGGTGAAGGTACCGAGAGCGAGCTGGCGAAGCACGAGGGTGAGATCGGTGCGATCACCGTCACGGTGCGCGCGCCGGGCGAGGATCCGAAGGCGGCGATCCAAAAGGTGCTCGCGGCGATCGCGGGCGTCACGAAGGTCGGCGAACCGTACGAGCAGTACGGCGGCTTCACCTACGCGCTCACCACCAACAAGGACATTCGTGCGGACGTGAGCCGCGCGATCGTCGAGGCGAAGCTCGATCTCTTGAAGCTCGACTACTCGCGTAGCGAGCTCGAGAACACGTTCATCCGTCTCGTCGGAGGGGCCGATGCAAACAACTAGGATCATCTATCGGCGCGAGCTCGGCCGTTATCTGCGCTCGCCGGTCGGCTGGATCATCGCCGCGGCGGCACTGCTCATCGAAGGCATCCTGTTCCAGAGCCAAGCGATGAGCGGCGAGCAGCTGAGCGCGCAGGTGCTCGAGCGCTACTTCTATTGGGCGAGTGGTATCCCGCTGTTCTGCGGCGTGCTGCTCGCGTTCCGCCTGCTCGCCGAAGAGCGGCAGAACCATTCGATGGTGCTGCTCAACACGTCGCCGATCCGGGACACCGAGATCGTGCTCGGCAAGTTCTTCGCCGCGCTGACGTTCATGACGCTGATCTTCGTGCTGTCGATCTACATGCCGCTCCTCATCAAGGTGAACGGCAAGGTCACGTTCCTGCAGATCTTCGTCGGCTACTTCGGGATGTTCCTGCTCGGAGCGGCCTCGCTCGCGATCGGCATCTTCGCGAGTGCGCTGACCAAGCACCAGATCGTCGCCGCGCTGATGGGCGCGGTGTTCGTCCTCATCATGTGCATGATGTTCCCGCTCGCGAAACGCCTGGATGCTCCGGTGCGTGACGTGCTCGAGACGACCGACCTCTGGTGGATTCACTTCCAGAACGGGTTCATGCGCGGAATCCTCAACTTGAAGGACGTGATCTACTACCTCGCGGTCACGTACTTCTTCTTGCTCCTCGCGGTGAAGACGCTGGAGGCAAAGCGATGGCAATGAGAACTGCATCGCCGTGGTGGGCATCGCTCATCTTCGGTATCGGACTTTTGTTCATGTTCGTCGGCGAACGCTTGTTCGGCACCATGCCGGGCACGCGGATGGCGCTGACGGGCATCGGCCTTTTGTGCGTGCTCGGCATCACCGGCCTGCGCGCCTTCACGATGGTGGCGTCGGAAGGTCCGCGCCGCGCCGTCGAGCGCACGCTGTTGTGGTGCCAGCTCGGCGTCGTGCTGGGCCTCATCCTCTATCTGTTCACCACGAACTGGGGCATGGCTCACTTCTCGTTTAGCGAGAAGGGCGCCGCCAAGTTCGAGACGGCGCTGACCGTGGTGTGGTCGATCATCATCGTGATCTCGCTGATCCCGATGTTCATGATCGAGACCTCGCTCGGCATCGCGCTGCGCGAAGCGATCGATACGAAGAGCGGCAGCGATGAAGGCATCGAATACCTGCGCGTGCGGGATATCGGCCTGTCGGGTCTGACGGTCGGCCTCGCGCTCGCGCTCTTGATGGTCACGTGCAACGTCGCCGAAGACCGCAACGTCCAGCGCGATGTCTCGTACTTCAAGACGTCGTCGCCGGGTGATTCGACGAAGAAGATCGTCGCGGCACAGCAGGACAACATCAAGGTGTTGTTGTTCTTCCCGCCGGCGAACGAAGTCGCGCGTCAGGTGCGTGACTACTTCGCGGCGCTGTCGTCGGCCTCGGGCCACCTCACGATCGAGGAGCACGATCGGCTCGGCGATGCGGAGCTCGCGGGCAAGTACAAGGTGTCGAAGGACGGCGTGATCGTGCTCGTGAAGGGCACGGGCGATAAAGAGAAGAGCCAGACGATCGAGCTCGATACCGATATCGAGAAGGCGCGGAAGGGCGCTTCGAAGCTGCGCAACTTCGATCGCGAAGTGAACTCGGTGCTGCTGAAGCTCGTGCGTGAAAAGCGCAAGGCGTACGTCCTCGCCGGTCACGGCGAATTGACGAGCCCCGACTCGGTGCCGCCGCAGTTGAAGGGCAAGGTGCCGGAGCGCCACACCACGGTGTTCAAGCAGCGGCTCGCGCAGTTGAACTACGAGATCAAGGATCTCGGCTTTAGCGAGCTGACTCGCAACGTGCCGGACGACGCGACCATGGTGATCATGCTCGCGCCGACGATCGCGCTCGATCAGAGCGAGTGGGACTCGCTGTCGCGCTACCTCGACAAGGGCGGGCGCCTGATGATCGCGATGGATCCGAAAGCGGATCCGTCGATGGGCAAGCTCGAGGGCAAGCTCGGCCTCAAGTTCAACCCGCTGCCGCTCACCGACGATCAGGTGTTCCTGCAACAGCGCGGCTCACCGGCGGAGCGTCGCTACGTGGTGACCACGCAGTTCTCGGCGCACGCGTCGACCACGTCGTTGTCGCGCGCGGCGAAGGGCCTCGTGCTCGTCGAAGCCGGCACGCTCGAGGATGCGCCGGCGATCGGCACGGCCCCGAAGAAGACGGTGACGATTCGCTCGATGGATAGCTCGTTCTTGGATCTGAACGACAACTACACGTTCGATTCGGGATCCGAGAAGCGTCAGAAGTACGTCGTGGCCGAAGCGGTCGAAGGCCCGAAGATGAAGGGCGACGACGGCAAGGACAAGGATGGTTGGCGCGTGCTCGTGTTCGCGGACGCGGATCTGTTCGCGGACGCGCTCGTGCAAAACGCGATGGGCCGCGCAGGCGTGCTCATGATCTCGCAGATCGGTGGCGGCGACATCCTCGACGATTCGGTGAAGTGGTTGGGCGGCGAAGAAGTGTTCGCGGGTGAAGTCGTGTCGGAAGACGACAAGCCGATCCAACACACGAAGAGCCAGGATGCGGTGTGGTTCACGCTGACGATCGTCGGTATGCCGCTGATCGTTTTGTCACTCGGCCTGCTGGGCACCTGGGCCCGCCGGCGCAAGAAGACGACTGCTGAGGTGTCGAAATGAGAGGCGCACTGATTCATGGTGTCCTGCTCGTCGTGATGCTGGTGTACGGCTATCGGACGTGGACGCGCGACAAGACCGAGGCTCCGAACACGGGCACGGTCGTGCTGTGGGACAAGACGGACGCCGACTTGGTGTCGATCGAGTACAAGGCGCCGAAGAAGATCGTGAAGATCGAGAAGAAGGCGGACTACTGGTGGGGCTCGGACGTCACGATCGAGACCAAACCCAAACCGGGCTCGGGCTCGGGCTCGGGCTCGGGCTCCGCGGCGAAGCCGGAAGAGGAAGAAGTGAGTCGCAAGACGCACGAGTTCCCGCTCGGCGAGGCCGGCGACAAGATGGTGACGGGTTGGGAGAAGGCGCGCGCGCTGCGTGACCTCGGCGTCCCGAGCGATGACAACAAGAAGGACTACAAGCTGGTCGATGCGAAGACCACGCTGACGGTCACGTTCAAGGATGGTCCGAAGACGTTCTTGATCGGTGGCTCGGTCTACGGCGGCAGCGATCGCTACGCGGTGGATCAAGGCAGCGGCAAGGCGTACGTGCTCTCGAAGGATCTGATCTCCGGTTTGGAAATCGGCGAGACCAGCCTGCACCTGATCGATCCGCGTGGCTTCGATCAAGCGAAGCTCGACTCGGTCACGATCGAAGCGGGTGGCCGGTCGAAGACGGTGTCGCGGATCGAGACGGAGCAGGACGGCACGAAGCGCAAGACCTGGGCGGATTCGGATACGAAGCAGCCGAACACGCTCGCCGCGAACTTCGTCGACGGCATCAACAACCTGAAGCCGACGGAGTACGCGACCACGGTCAAGGCGAGCGACATGCAACAGGTCCTGAAGCTCACCTACAAAGGTGACAAGGGGCAGACGCTCGGCACGCTCGAGCTCCTCCGTTACGAGAAGCCCGGCACGTTGCAGGAAGGTCAAGAGCTCGATCCGGCGAATCCGCCGAAGGGCGAGACCGAGTACTACATCATGACGGAGAAGACGAAGGTCCCCGGTCTCGTGCGGCGCGATCAGGCGCAGCGGACGGAGAGCGACATCGAGAACGTGCTGTCGGGTAAGACCGAAGCCGGTAGCGGTGCGGGCTCGGGCTCGGGTGCGGGCTCGGCGACGCCGAAGTTCGTGCCGAAAGATCACGGCGGGAACCCGCTCGGTGATGTTCCGAATCACGGGATGGGATCGGCATCGCCGGGTCTCCCGCAGTCGCCGGTTCCGACGGCGCCGGGCTCGGCTGCGATGGGTGGAACGACGGCGCCGATGGGATCGGCCGCGCCGGTGAAGCCCGCGCCTGCGACTGGATCCGCGGCAGCGCCGACGCCGAAGGCTCCGACGCCTCCGCCTGCGACGCCTGCGACGCCGACGCCTGCGCCTGCAACGAATTGAGAAGGCGCAAGCCGACGAAATCGCGAGGCTGGCGCCGCGCAGCGGGCGAGCCAAAGGCTCGCGTGGCCGAAGGACACCGCCAGCCGAACTGAAGCGCGCGCGTCAGCAAATGCCAGCCTGACTGATCAGGTGGTTAGCCTCTGGGAATACAGGCAACCACTTTGGCAGTCTGTCGTTCGTAGTACGTAAGGAGAACGATGCTGGCACTACGATCGGTTCTGGTTGCTCTCGCGTTTGCTGCGGCGCCTGCTGTTGCGAACGCTGGTACTCCTCCCGGCGTTCCGACGGATGGTTCGGTCGCCGACACGGCGGAGAAAGTGTTCGACAGCGTGGTCACGATCGACGTGACCTCGAAGGTCGAGATGTCGCAGCAAGACATGTGGCTGCAACAGCAGCTCGGCGGTGATCCGCGCGACTTCACGCAACAGGGTCAAGGCTCGGGCGTGATCGTGACGGCGAGTGGTCGCGTGCTGACGAACGCGCACGTCGTTTCCGGCGCGACGGACATCAAGGTCACGTTGCCGGGTGGCACGCAGGTCGATGCAAAGGTGATCGGTCGCGATCCGCATGCGGACCTCGCGGTGATCCAACTGCAAGGCAAGCTGCCACCACTCAAGCCCGTGACGTTTGGCGATTCGTCGACGATGCGGCTCGGTGACATCGTGCTCGCGGTCGGTAACGGCCTCGGCGTCGGCAAGTCGGTGTCGATGGGCATCATCTCCGCGAAGGGTTTGTCGGGGATGGGCATCGAGGACTACGAAGACTTCCTGCAGACGGACGCGACGATCAACCCGGGCAACTCGGGTGGCGCGCTCGTCAACCTGAAGGGCGAGCTCGTCGGCATCAACACGGCGATCGCGTCGAAGAGTGGTGGTTCGCAGGGCATCGGCTTCGCGATCCCGACGAACATGGCGCGGCCGATCATGGAGGCGCTGATCCGCGATGGTAAGTACGTCCGCGGTTATCTCGGCATCGGGATCGGGACGGTGACGCCGGCGATCCTGAAAGAGCACAAGCTCGGCGCGTCGGAGGGTGTCGTCGTCGGCTCGATCCAACCGGATGGTCCCGCGGCGAAGACCGGCCTCCAGATGGGCGACGTGATCACGGCGATCGGTGGCTTGAAGGTGAAGACCGACCAGGAGCTGCGCACGAAGATCGCGGAAGGCAAGCCCGGGACGCAGGTCGACCTCGACGTGGTCCACCAGAACGGCCAGAAGGCCTCGGTGAAGGTGAAGTTGGGCGAGCTGCCCGACGACACGATGAAGCCGGTCGTGAATCGGCGCCGTCGCTAAGTTTCTCGCCAACACATTCCGCGGCTGCGGCATGGTTGGCGCGTGGACGCGATCGTCGCCGAGCTCGAAGGTCTGCGCGCACTGGCGCGGGCGCTCGTGCGTGACGATGCCGACGATCTGATCCAAGACACGGCGATCGCTGCGATCGAGCATCCGCCCGAGCTCGATCGGCCGGTGCGGCCGTGGTTGGCGAGGGTCCTTCGTAACCGCTGGAAGATGGACCGGCGGGCGGCGTCTCGGCGAATGGCGCGCGAGCTCGCCGTCGTCGACGACCGCGAGGTCGAGGTGGCGGGCGATGCGATCGATCGCGCGCGTGCGGTCGAGAAGTTGTCGGCGGCGCTGGTCGCGCTCGAAGAACCGTTTCGCACGGCGATCGTGCGGCGCTACTTCGATGGCGTGAGCGCCGCGGACATCGCGCGTGCGCTGGACGTTCCGGCAGGCACCGTGCGGTGGCGGATCAAGACCGGTCTGGAGCGGCTGCGCGCCGCGCTCGATGACGAAGCGCCCGCGTGGCGTCGCGTGTTGGTGCCCGTGATCGTGAAAGGAAGCGTCGTGAAGGCGAAGACATCGGTACTCGCGTTGCTCGTGTTGTTGCTCGCGCTCGCGGGTGGCGTGGCGTTCTATCTCACGCGCAAGGACAAGCCGGCGCCGTCGAACGAGCCGGTCGCGAGCGTGCCGGTGAAGAAGGTGGCACCGCCGCCGGTCCAACAGGGGGTAGCGAATCCGTTGCCGGGGCAGGGCCGAGCGTTGGTGTCGACGGAAGAAGCGCCCGGTGGGTTGGTCGCGGGTCGCGTGATCAACTGGTCGACGGGTGATGGCGTGGTCGGCGCGGAGCTCACGTTCGCGAGCGATGCCGGCGCGCAGACGGTTCGCTCGACGGAGAACGGCGCGTTCGAGCTCGCACCACCGGCACCGGGGAGCCTGACGCTCGCGACGATCGCGGCGCCGGGCTTTCTGCCGTACGCGCCGGAGTACGAGCACTCGACGATCCATGTCGCGCTCGCGAAGGGCCAAGCCGTCCGCGGGCTGACCGTGTTCTTGTTCCCCGCGATCGATTACAACGGCGTTGTCGTCGACGAAAAGGGTGCGCCGGTCGCCGGTGCGCACGTCAAGTTGCTCGGCACGCCGGAAGGCGAGCAACAGATCGACAAGCCCCTTACCGAGTGGACGTCGGCGAAGGACGGGACGTTCACGTTTCATGCGGCCGACGATGCGGTGTTCGAGGCGACGCTCGGCAATCGTCGTGGCTGGGCGCGGCTCGATGGTGGCGTCGCGGTCACGCATACGCTGACGATCGCGATCAAAGCGCAGCCGGCGCGCGATGCGACGATCGCGGGACAGGTCGTCGATGACAAAGGCCAGCCGATGGCAGATGTGCTCGTGCGTGCACTGCCGCTCCTCGAGATGAATAGCAAAGAGCAGGTGGCGACCTCGTTCGCGACGACGGCGGCGGATGGCTCGTTCACCGTCGAGCATCTACGGACCGAGCGCCCGTACGAGCTGCTCGCCGAAGCTGAAGGCTTTTCGGGAACGCGCCAGCGGGCGGAGCCGGGTGCGAAGGACGTGACGATCACGCTCGATCCGGGTGTGACGATCACGGGCAACGTCGTCGACAAACAGGATCATCCGATCCCGTCGTTCACGCTAACGGTGCAACGCCGGCAGGGTGCGCAGCGCGGCTTCGAGCTCGCGCGATCGATCGTCGATCCGAATGGTCACTTCGCGATCCATGTCGCGCCCGGCGCGATCGAAGTCAGCGCGAACGCGAATGGCTGGGCGCCGAGCGACTGGTTCAAGCTCGATGCGAAGCCGAACGCGCCCGCGGTGAAGCTCGTCGTGTCGACCGGTGGCACGTTGATCGGCAAGATCGTCGACGTCACGACCCAGCAGGGCATTCCATACGCGCGCGTGATGCACGAGGGCGTGTCGGGTGGTGCGAGCGCTCAGCCCGCGAACGCCGGCACGGTGACGCGCGCCGATGGTTCGTTCGAGTTGACGGGCCTGCCGCCCGGACCCGTCGCGGTGACGGTGGGCGCGGGCAACTACCATCCGAAGATCGAGAGTGGCATGGTCGCCGTCGATGGTGAATCGATCGGGCCGCGCACGATCACGCTGACGCCGCTCGCACCCGGTGAAGAGCCGACGCTCGAGCTCGTCGGCATCGGCGTGGCGCTCGCGGCGGTCGACGACGGTCTCAAGGTCACGAAAGTGATTCCGGGTGGTGGCGCCGAAGCAGCCGGAATCGTCGACGGAGATCTGGTCGTCGCGGTCGATGGTACGAGTGCGGTCGACCTCGGTGTGACCGGTGCGGTGCAGAAGATTCGTGGCGCTGCGGGGACCACGATCACGTTGTCGATCAAGCGAGGCGCGGACGTCGTGCCGATCACCTGTACGCGTAAACCGTTGAAGGCGTAGCGCGTCGATTCTATTCGTAGCTACCGCGGCATCCACTCGATAGGGTCCGGCCGATGCAAATCGACGTGGCGCTCGCGAGCTGGCGCGAACGGCGCGATCCGACGCTCGGCGATCGGATCGTCTCGCTCGGCGTCCCGGATCCGGCGATCGCCGACGCGCTCGACAAGCTCGCACCCACGCAGCTGATCAACGCGCTCGTCGAGGAGCTTTCGATGCCGGAGCGAGCTGCGAAGCGCATGGGCTCGCTCGTGACCCACATCGATCGCGCGCTGCGGACGACGCGCGGCGCGCGGACGATCATCGACCTGCTAGCAGAAGTGCCGCCGGATCCGCGCGTCGGTCGGCTCGCGACCCAATTGCTCTCCGACTTCGACAAGTTGCCAGACACCACGCTGACGTTGCGGAGAGGCCTGATCGTAGTCGTAGACAAACACGGCGATCCATCGTGCATTGAAACGCTGCGCGCACTGCTGCCAAAGGTCGAAGGAGACATCCACCGGAGAGTCGAGATCGTGGCGACCCGGTTGGCGAAGGCGAAGCCATTGACGGTCGGCGAGCTCGCCGCACTCGACGGCCAGACCATCGCGACCGAGCAGGGCGAAGCACTCCTCGCGGCGGTGCATGCAGATCCGAATTCGGATACGGCACGAGAGATCTACGCGGACCACCTGATCGCGGCCGGCGATCCGCGCGGCGAGTTCATCCACCTGCAACTCCAGCGCGCGGCGGGCACGGCGACGGACGCGTGGATGAAGCGCGAGCGAGCGTTGCTCGACAAGCATTGGAAGGCGTGGCTGGGACCACTGCGTCGGTCGCTCTCGCACCGGTCCCGAACGGAGCCCAAGATCGAGCCGTACGAGCTGCGTGTGCCAGGAACCGATCACATGGGCGTGACGACGTTCGCGCGCGGTTTCCTCTATCGAATCCACGCGCTCGTGCCGTGGAAGCGCCGCGACGCGATCCTGAACGATCCGATGCTGACAACGATCCGGGTCGCGCAGTACGTCCCGAAGCTCACACCGGCGATGCGCGGACTCGTGTCGATTGGAGAAGGTACGAGCGAGATGCTCGGCGCGCGCGCGTGGGATCAGTTCGCGTTTCCGCTCGGCGACAGACCGAGTCCCGAGCAGCTTCGCGTGTGCCGCGTGCGCGAGCTGTCGCTATGGGATCCGGATCCGGACGCGGTACGTGCGAATCCGCATATCGAGAAGCTCGTCGTGTTGACGTCGCAGATTCGGTGGGACCTGCGCACGCGCGATTGGGGCACGGTCAAAACGCTCGAGCTGCGAAACATGACCGCGTCGTTTTCGATCGATCTCGCGAACGATCACGTCGACATCTATCCCTTCAAGCCCACCGATCTTCACATCGCGATGTCAGGCTTCGGAAAACCGTTCGCGAGTGCGCACGTCCACGCGGACTCCGATGTCGTGCTCGCGGTCGCGAAGGAGGTCGCGATCGCGAAGACGATCTACGGAGGCGCTGGGAACGGCGCCGGCGGAGGCTGATTCGGATACGGCGAATACCCGGGAGCCGGTGGCGCGTTCGGGTAGTAACGCGGCTGCATGTAGAACCCGTTGTACGCGGCACGGCATTGCGACGTCCGCACGAATCCGTAGATCGCCGACGTCGCCGCGAGCCCCATCACCGCGAGCCCGCCGTATTCGGGCCCTTTCTCCTCGGAACCGAGCGCACCGCCACCGGCCGAAAGCCCGGCGACGAACACCGCCATGATCGCGATGCCGACATCGACGGCGGGCACGAGATTCGATCGCGTGCAGTCCGGATCGGCGGGCGGTGGCGTCGGCGCACTGGTCAGCACGAACGAACAACCCGTCGTGACGAGCAACGCACACGCGATGAGTCGGGCCATGGAACTACGATAACCGCGGCCCGATACACCATCCGAGCTTTGCCCGGTGAGGGCAACGTCAGGACTGCAGTTTGCCGTCGGAAGTTTGCCCGGTGAGGCCACCGTCAGACGCGGGCCGGCTAAAATTTCCGTCTTGTCGTTCCGCTGGTGGATAGCCATCGCCGTCGTGGTGGCCGCTTGTCGGGGACCGAACTATCCCGCGGTGCCGGGCGATACCGACCTCCATATCGCGAAGGTCAAGATCCAGCCGCGTACCGGCGAAGCGCTGACGCTCGACTACGGCGTGCTGATCACGAACCTCGGCCTGCGCGCGAAGTCGCTGATCCTGCCGGAGCACGAATGGAATCCGTTTCGGCTGGCCGAAGATCGTCGCCGCATCGATGCGTACTTGAAAGAGAACGGGCGCTACGACGACGAGATCGACGAGCCGCATGTCGAATGGGATGCCCCGCACACGCACGCGACCGTCACGTGGACCGTGCATGAAGGCGCCGCGTACACGATCGGATCGGTCGAGCTGAAGGGCGCGCCACCGGAGCTCGAGGGTGCGTTGCGCGCGCGGATTCCGTTCGGACCCGGCGACAAGATCACGATGTACGACTATCGCGTCCTGCGCGTCGCGCTCGCGGGCATGCTTCAAGATGCCGGTTACGGTCACGCGCGCGGGTACAGCCGGACGTTCGTCGATACGGCGGCGAAAAAAGTCACGTGGGTCTACTACGTGGATCCCGGTCCGCCGACGACGATCAAGTCGGTGGCCGTCGAGGGCAACGCGCACGTTCCGGCCGATTCGGTGCTCGCGCGCGCTGGTTTGGCGGCGGGACAGCGCTACTCGACCGAAGAAGTGCGCCGCGCGGAGCTCGCGTTGATGGACACGGGCTCGTTCGCGAGCGTCAACGTGGTGAGCGATGCCGACGTTCCGCACTTGCCGGAGTTCCCCGAATTCGGTGGCGTGCTCGCGCCCGAGCAGGTGTCGGCGGAAGGCGAGCTCGTCCCGCGCAGGTTGCCGAGCGAGGTCGCGGTGCGCGTGGTGGTCGTCGAGGCGCCGCAAACGAAGGTCCGGTACGAGCTCGGCATCGAAGGCGATCCCACGCGGATCGATGCGTTCACGGGTGCGCGCGCGGTGTTGCGAAATTTCTTCGCGCCGGAGCATCACCTCGTCGTCGAGGGCAATGTCGGCTACGGCTGGATCGTCGGCGACGATCACGTAGCGCAAGGTGTCTACGGCGCGGCGCAGATCCAGTACATCCATTCGCTCGATGTCACCGACCTGCGCGTGACCGCACGTTATCGCGACGTGCTGTATCCCGATGCGGTGTTGCGCGAAGTCGTCGCGGGGCCGGGCATTCATCGCGTGCTCGCGCCGGGCGTGTTCGTCGACGGAGATGCGTTCTTCCGGTTCGGTCAACAACGTGATTGGAATCCGATGAATCCAGCGCCGGAGCTCGAGCTCGCGATGGATCGCGATTCGACGAATATGGTCGTCGATGCGCAGGTGATCGCGGATCGTCGAGACGACCGCGTGGAGCCGACGCACGGCTGGCTGCTCGGCGTCACGGGCGAGTACGCACCGGTCGGCGATCATCGCTGGCTGCAGCTGACGGGCGACGCGCGCGGGTTCGTGCCGATCGGCGGCCCGTTCTCGATCGGCGTGCGCGCGAGTGGTGGCTGGGTCGGTGGTGCGAGTGATTCGGGGATCCCGCTCGGGCCGCGGTTGTTCGGCGGCGGTGCATACGGCATGCGTGGCTTCGGGCGCGATCGGTTGTCGCCGAGTGCGGGTGACGTGTTGGTCGGTGCGCGCAGCCTCGTCGAATCGTCGGCGGAGCTGCGGTGGTTGCCGTATCGCAAGCAGGTCGGTGCGGCGGCGTTCGTGGATGTCGGCGAAGCGGGTGCGGGCAACAATCCGTTCGAGACGGGTGTCGCGCTCGCGGCGGGTGCCGGACTGCGGATCCGGATCTGGTATCTGCCGATCGCGATCGATGTCGCGTATCGGATCCTCGACGCCCATCATGCCGATGCCGCGTGGGATCGCCTGCTCGCGTTCGTGCGCGTGGGAGAAGCGTTTTGAAGCGCGCGTGGAAGATCGTCCGGCGCGTATTGATCGGGTTGATCGTGCTCGTCGCGATCGCGCTGATCTTGATCCACACGCCGCCGGGCAAGCGATTTGTCCGTGGCCGCGTCGAAGCGAAGCTGGCCGAACGCGTGAACGGCACGGTCTCGATCGACGAGGTCGATTACGGCTTCCTGTTCAATCACATCGAGCTGAAGCACCTCGTGATTCGCGATGCCGCGGGGCGCGATGCGGTCGTCGTCGGCGCGCTTCATGTCGTGCCCGATCGGATGAGCCTCGTCCACGGCACGCCGGTGATCGAAGATCTCGCGGTCGATGGCGTGATCGCTAAAGTGGTGCAGGCCGCGGATGGCACGACGAACTTGTCGACGCTGTTCAAGCCGAGCACGCAGCCGCCGCCGGCATCGATCACGGTGACGAAGCTGCATCTCGGAGGCTCGGCGCAACTCCGGCGCGCGGATGGTACGACCGTGTCGATCGATGCGCTGGCGGTCGATGCGGCGGTGAGTGCGAAGCCGCTCGAGCAAATCGTCGACGCGACCGCGAGCGTGACCGCGCAGATCACGCTCGAAACGCCGGGCGCGCCGAAGAAGCTGTTGGCGCTCGCGCTCGGCAAGGTGGCGGTGCAGAAGCGCGGGTTGGCGGTGGATGCCACGATCGATCAGCTCGGGTTCGGCGCGCTCTCGATCGAGCAGGTTCACGCGAAGCTCGATGTCGATGGCAAGAAGCTGATCGGCGATCAGGCGATCGTCGTGACGAAGGGCCGGATCGATCGCGCGAAGCTGCAGACCTTGCTCGGGCGACAGGCGTTCGTCGACGACGTGCTGTTCGATCTCTCGTTGACCGGGCCGGCGGACAAGCTCGTCGCACATGGCGACGTGGCGTCGCGCGGGGCATCGCTCGTGTTGGATGGCACGTTCTCGATCGCGGATCCGGCGCTGCCCACGTACGACGTGACGCTTGTCGGCAAAGGCGCGAGTGAAGACCTGATCACGGGCGAGCTCGCACCGGGCATCGCGGACGTGTCGACGGACGTGAAACTCGCGGTCAAAGGGCAGGGTGTGGTGCCGCCGGACGTCGATGCGACGGTCGCACTCGATGTCGGCCCGACGAAGATCGGCAAGATCGTGCTCGATGGTGCGCACGCGCGCGCGCACGCTCGCAAAGGTGGCGTGACGCTCGAGTCGTTCGATGCGAAGGGCCTCGGGTTCACGTTGGCCGCGACCGGTGACATCGCGAGTGATGCCCAGCTGCATGGCTCGCTGACGGTGACGGGCAAGCCGGCGGAAGCGGTGCGCGTGCTGCGCGAGGCCGGGCTCGCGGTCTGGTATCGCGTGCCGCCGATACCGAACATCGCGATCACGGTGACGGCGGCGGGCAAGGTCGATGGCGAGCTCGCACTCGAGGTCAAGCCGACGGCGCTCGCGGTCGCCGGCGGTTCGATCTCGCTCGCGGGGACGGCGACGCTCGATCACGAGGTCGTGCGCGATGCCGCTTCGACGGTGACGATCTCGCACGTCGATATCGCGAGTCTGATGAAGCTCGCGCACAAGCCGCCACCGAAGGTCAATGGATCGATCTCGGGCAAGGTCGCGCTGACCCGGACCGCGGCGTCGCAGCGCGCGACCTACGATCTGACGGTGGCGTTGCGGAAGCCGGACGTGGTCGCGGCGATCCACGGTGCGGCGGATCTGAATGCCGCGGATGTTTCGGCGCGGTTGACGGCGGGCTCGATGTTGCTCGCGACCGCGAAGGCGCACGTCACGCACGATGACAAGGGGCTGTTGCCGAACGGGCCGTGGAAGGTCACGGTCGATGCGCCGGCGCACACGTTCGCGGAGTTGGTCGCGCTCGCGCCGAAGCCGATCGAGCTGCCGCCGGATCTTTCGGGCGATGTTTCGCTGCATGCGGAGCTCGCGGGCTCGCCGGCCAAGCCACGCGGCACGATCGATACGACGATCCACGCGCAGACCGCGATCGGTCCGCAGACGGTCGTGGCGCATTCGGTGATCGCGCCGGGAGCGGTGACGACGAAGGCCACCGTCGGTGATCTGGCGACGATCGAAGCGGTCGCACATCTGCCAGCGTCGTTGTTCGCGGGGCGCGAGCCGGCGATCGCGGCGATCAAGCGTGCGCTCTCGGTCGATGCGACGATCGACCTTCCAGATCGCGATCTCTCGACGCTGCCGAACGTGCCGCCGAAGTTGCTCGCGGTCGGTGGGCGTGTCGGCGGCAAGATCGTGGTGAGTGGTACGCCCGCGGCGCCGAAATTCAGCGCGTCGTTGAGGTGGACTGGCTACACGCTCGCGAATGGCTCGCCGGGCGAGACGAAGATCGATCTGGCGGGCACGCGCGAGAAGATCGACGCGATGATCGATCACGGTCCGCTCGCGATCGCGGCCCAGATCGATGTCGGCAAGATCGAGCCCGGTGTGAAGCCGCCGGTTTCGATCGTCGCGAGGATCCACGCGCCGCCGACGTCTCTATTGGCGTTGGTGCCGAAGCCGCTGCTTCCAGATCTGCACGGCGCGGACATCGGCACATTCGAATCGGACTTGAAGATCACGGCGAAGCTGCCCGACAAGGACATCGCGCTCGACGGCGGCCTCGCACTGCGCAACGGTTCGTTCGAGAAGAACGGTCGCAAGCTGTCCGACATCACGGTCGAGCTCGCCGGCGATCACTCGGCATTGAAGATCGTCGGCATCTCCGCGCACGAAGGCGATCGCACGTTCGCGGCGCACGGATCCGTCGCGCTCGATCATGGCAAGCCCACGACCGCCAGCCTCGATCTCGCGCTGCATCACTGGCTCGTTCTCGGCTCGGGCTCGCCGCTGTTCAGTGATGCGCCGATCGGCACCGTCGATCTCGCGGCTCAGCTCACCGCCGATCTGACGCAGCCGATCGCGCAGCTCGATGCCACGATCGCGAGCGTCGACTTCCAAGTCCCCGATCGTCTCGATCGCTCGCACCAACCCGAGTGGTGGGCCGAAAACGCCGACGTGCTCTACGATTCGCCGACACCGGGCAAGCTCCCCGTGGCGCCGCCCGCGACCGAAGCGCATCCATCGTTGCCGCTCGACGTGCGCGTCCACATTCCGCAGCCGATCCATGCGCTGAAGTCACCGATCGACGTGATGGCGAAAGGCGAGCTCACCGTGACCGTGCGTCCCGAAACCGGTGTGGTCACGCGCGGCACGCTCGACGTCACCGGCGGCAAGCTCGTGCTGTTCGGTCGCGATCACGCGGTCCAAGACGGCACGCTCGCGTTCACCGACGAGCATCCGCACGGCTGGTTCGATCTGCACTTCGCGCATCCGCTTCCGCCCGAAGCCACGCGCGAGCTCGAGCCAAAGTCCGAGCCGACGAAGGTCGCGCTCTCCGGTCCGCCGACGAAGCCAAATCTAACAATGGGCGGCGCGTTCAACTCGACGCTCGAAGAACTGCTCGCGATGTATCACGACGGGCATCCGGTCTTCTTCGGCGAGCCCGGGCTCTATCCGAGTAGCACTGCGGAAGTGCCGCGTGGCGAGCAGTTCCTGATCTTCGGCTACCTGTCGAATGCGTTGCCGCACTTCTTGTTCCTCGATCGCGTCGCGGCCTGGGCTGATCCGGCAGAGCCGCGCGGCAGCTACGGTCGCATTCGCAACCTCGATGCCGCGCGCTATGCCGACGATCGCAAGGCGCGTGTTCGTGTCGTCGGTCGGCCGACGGTGCCGGGGCGTTCGACGGCGGAGCTCCAGCTCGATCACTTGTGGGTCGATACGAGTACGCTCCTCGTCGGGGCGGGCCTCCGTGCCGGCGATCGGTTTGGTGGCGGGCTGGGCCTGTTCGTCGAGTGGTCGAAATAGCCCTGTCCTGTCCCACGGTCGAATCGCGTATCTGGGGGTATGAGGACGTGTTTGCTGTTGGCTACCGCGCTCGTGGCATGTGGAAACAAGGATCAGGCAGGAAACGCGCCGGCGGCGAAGGTCGCGACCGCCGAATCGGCGGATCCAGATCGAGACGACGATGACGTGCCGAAAATGGATTGCGCGAAAGCGACCGATGCCGCAGACGTGCAGGCGCTGTTTGCCGCCGGTGTGAAGTATGAGGCGCACGCGCTGGCTGGCTACTGGTGCGAGTACATGTCCGGAATCGATGGCCTGACGATCATATTCAATCAGCTCGATCCAGACACCGATCGGACGATGCGCATGACGGGCGGACGAAAGGATGCGTACGCACTCGCCGGCTTCGGCGACGCGGCGTTTTATACGACCACGATCGAGCCGTATGTTTCGGTCGCGAAAGGCAACCGACTGTGCTCGGCCTCGCTGACCGGCTTGGTCACGGTGAGCGGTGCGAAGCCACTCGCGGATCTGTCTGATGTTGACCGGGTCAAGAGGCTCGCGGCCATCTGCGTGAAGGCGATGGAGCGAGTGAAGTGATCCCGTAAAGCGTGCGACCAACGCGTAGAACAAGGCTCGATCTTGCATGCCCACCTTCCAGCAACCGAACGAGTCCGAGCTCGCGTGGATCGCGAATAACGTCGCACGCGCGACCGAGATGGCTCGAAAGTACGGTGGGCTCGACGACGTGTGGACCTCGTTCTCCGGTGCATTGCGAGCATCCGGCGACGATCCGAATACAGTCATCAACATGGTCGGTATCGCGATCGGGCAACAGCTCGTCGACGCACTCGGCTTATCGTGGGTAATCGCCACCGACGAGTACGGCACCGAGCTCGCGGTCTATCGCGAGGCGAATAACGTGCTCGTGTATCCGTGCAACCTGGTCGCGAAGCGCTGGCAATCGGGCGAGACGAACTTCATCGAGCCGATCGTCGCATCGATGATTCGCGATATCGGTGCGCTGTAGCGCACATCATGTGTATTGTGGGCGCGTGTATCGACTGATTCTCTTGGTAGCTGTCCTGGGTTGCTCGAAGAAGACCGACGCGCCGGCCACGACCAGCTCGAATAGTTCATCGCCACCGGCTACGGCCGTGAAGCGCGCGCCGATCGCACCGCTGGCTGCATTGCCCGATGGACTTCCGGTCAGCGCCACGATCGGTGCCGCCGGTGGCGCGCTCGCGAGCTCGGATGGGCTGCTCGCGATCACGGTTCCGGCCGGCGCACTCGCCGCCGATACGAAGCTGAGCGTGCAAGAGATCGCGACGACATCACGCACGGGACGCGGCTATCGCTTGGAGCCATCGGGGACCACGTTCGCGCAACCGATCAAGCTCGCGTTTTCACCGGAGCCGGGTGCGCACACCGACGGAGCGGCGGTCGCGTACAAAGACCCGAGCGGCAAGTGGGTCGCGCCGGCGCAGACCCACACGCCGACGGCGATCGAAGTCGCGACGACGCACTTCAGCGATTGGTCGATCCAATCGGGGATCGAGCTTCAACCTGCCGCGGCGAGCGTGAGCAAGAACGGCGTCGTCGATCTCACGGTCCAGATTTGCTTCACGAGCGCACCGCAGGGCGACACGACACCGGTCTATATCAACTGCCAGCTGCCGGTCGGCGTCGCGAACATGCTGCGCGCGTCGCATCTGATGGTGAACGGGATCGAGAATGGCAACGCGAGCGTCGGGACGGTGAACGTATCGGGCGATGACCGGATCACGTATCACGCACCCGCACAGGTGCCGGCTCCGAATCCGGTCGCGATCACCGTCGAGTTTACGACGCTACCGAACGAGCACTTCGGCAAGATCATCGGCTACTCGAGCGTGTACGTCGCCGATCAACCGAGCTACTTCGGCCGCTACACGTCGGTGACGAAGCATGCCGAGGGCGAATCGCGCGGAACGGGCTACGCGTTTTGGAACTACAGCGCCGACGGCAAGTGGCACGCGATGGGCTACCAACACACGGACGCGATCCTCGGGTGCCCGGTCGCGAGCGGCGGCGCGGCGCCGATCGATCCGGCGAAGTCATGGCTCGAGATCAGCGACGGCAAGTACAAGGCACACATCTACGGCATGGCCGTGAAGATGGTGCCGTGTCAGGACACCGCCGTCGACAACATCATCGATGGCTCGAGCGGACTCGAGACCGGCGATGCCCCACAGACGGTCACCGATGACACGCTGCGCGGCACGTTCGTCACGTCCGATCCGGACTTTCCCACGACGTACACGTGGGAATTCACGAAGCAGTGATCAGCCGAAGTTCTTGTTCGCGAAGTCCCAGTTCGTGAGCTTCCAGAACTCTTCGATGTACTTGGGACGCGCGTTCCGATAGTCGATGTAATAGGCGTGCTCCCACACGTCGAGCGTGAGGATGCAGGTCTTGCCCGACGCGAACGGCGTTTCCGCGTTACCCGTGGTCTCGATCGCGAGCGAGCCATCCGCGTTCTTCACGAGCCACGCCCAGCCCGAACCGAACTGCGCCGCGGCCGCGTCGCTGAACTTCTTCTTGAAGTCGGCGAAGTTGCCAAACGACTTGTCGATCGCTGCCTTGATGTTGCCCGTCGGTTCGCCGCCGGCCTTCGGCGCGAGGCAGTGCCAGTAGAACGTGTGGTTCCAGACCTGCGCCGCGTTGTTGAAGACCTTCTTTTCGGAGGCCTGACCGTTCGTCGCCTTCACGATGTCCTCGAGCGACATCTGCTCGTACTTCGTGCCGGGGACGAGACCGTTGAGGTTGTTGACGTACGTCTGATGGTGCTTGCCGTAGTGGTACTCGATCGTCTCGACCGAGATCGTGGGGGCGAGCGCATCCTTGGCGTAGGGCAATTCTGGGAGCGTGAAAGCCATGACAGGTCTCCTTTGTGTGAACGCGTTGTACCGCATAAAGTCGGGACGTGTTCGGTCCCCTCGGCCACGTTGGCGCTGGATTGAAGTACCTGGCGACGGCCCGCCGCCAACATGCGAGCGACTTGCTAACAGCTCGGCAGCTCGCGTGGGGATTTGACCTGCCGCGCGGCCTCGAGATCACGTGGTTCGGGACCGCGGGATTTCGATTCAGCTATCAGGGCGTGACGATTTGGGTCGATCCGTATGTCACGCGGATGAAGCTCGGCGACGTGATTCGTCGACGCGTGATCGCCCCCGACGATCAGAGTGTGGAGAAATGGATCGATGCGGCCGATGCCGTGCTCGTCGGCCACACCCACTTCGATCACGCGATGGACGTGCCGGCGATCGCGAAGAAGTTCGGCTGTCGCGTGTTCGGGTCGAAGTCACTCGAGACGTTGATGGGGCTACACGGACTCGCCGCGCAAGCGACCGTGATCGAGCCGCATCACACGTACGAGGTGGGGCCGTTTCCGGTTTCATTTCGTGCCGAGCCTGCACTCGAAGCTGCAACTCGGGATGCGCGTGAACTGGGGCGGCGAGCTCACGTGCGAGCACCTCGACGAGATGACGCCGCAACGCTATCGCTGCGGTCAGGTGTTCGGCATCTGCATCGAGGTCGCGGGCATCCGGATCTATCACCAGGGCAGCGCGGATCTGATCGAGGACGAGATTCGCGATCGCAACATCGATGTCTTTCTGTGCGGCATCGCCGGCAGAAGGTTCACACCGAAGTACATCCAGCGGATCTGCACGGCGATCGCGCCGAAGCTGATCGTTCCGAGCCATTTCGACGACTTCTTCCGGCCGATGGGCGATCCGAAGCTCAGCTTCAACATCAACCTGACGGGGTTCGCCGATGAGGTTCACGAGACATCGCGTGACCTGCCGATCGGAGTGCTGGAGGTAGGGAAACCGATCGGGTACCGTACGACGTAGGTGAGTCGAGGGATCTTCGTTGCGGCGATCGTCGGATCGCTTTGGGCGTGCGCGGTCGAACAGAACGCGACGACGTGGGATCAAGCGAGCACCGGTGGATCGGACATTGGTTCGGGATCCGGATCTGGATCTGGATCCGGAACGGGCTCGGGCTCGGGCTCAGGCTCGGGCTCAGGCATCGGTTCCGGATCGGCTGGCTCTGGCTCCGGATCGGCTGGCTCTGGATCGGGATCGAGCACCACCGACGGATCGGGTTCCGATATTGGTTCCGCAGGATCAGGATCCGGCTCGGGCTCGGGCTCAGGCTCGGGCTCGGGATCTGGTTCCGGATCGGGAATGGGCTCGCAGACGATGGAGGGCTCCGATGGATCCGGATCTGGCTCGGGCTCCGGCTCCGACGGCTCGGGTTCCGATGGTGGCGGCGAGCTCGGCCTCGACGCGGGACCCGGCGGCAACCACAACGCGAACGCGTTCGACGACAAAACCAACTTCTACACGTGCGCGCACTGCGGCACCGCCGATCCGGGATCGGGCCTCCTGTTGATCGCGGGCGTCGCGATCGTACTTCGCCGCCGACGCCGCTAGTATCCGCGCATGCGGTACTGGCTGATGAAGACCGAGCCCGACACGTTCAGCATCGACGACATGCAACGTGTCCAGGTCGAACCGTGGTCCGGCGTTCGCAGCAACTTTGCCCGCATGCACATGCGCGCGATGACCGTCGGTGATCGCGTGTTGTTCTATCACTCGAACGCCGAGCCCTCGGGCGTGGCCGGCCTCGCCTCCGTCGAGCGCGTCGGCGTGATCGACGAAACGCAATTCGATCCGAAGAGCCAATACTTCGACGAGAAGGCCACGCGCGAGAAGCCGATCTGGGATTGCGTCGACGTGCGCTTCGTCGAGAAGTTCCCCACGTTCGTGCCGCTATGGCAACTCCGCGCCGACACCGCACTCGCCGATATGGTGCTGATGAAGAACGGCCGCCTGTCGGTCCAACCCGTCGCCGACGGCGAGTATCACCACATCGTCGAGCTCGGCCACTCCGATCCGATTCCCGAGCCGCCCAAACCCAAGAAGCCCGCCAAAACGAAGAAGCCCGCGAAAAAGCCGGCGCCCAAGAAGAAGAAGGCCAAGCGCAAATGACCGATCGCGACCTCACGATCGAACGCACGTCGAAGCTGCGCGATGCCGGCAAGGCCGACGAAGCCGTCGCGATCCTCGCGCAAGCGATCGCCGACGATCCGCACTTTCCACCGTTCCACGCGTTCCTCGCCCTCGCGCTCATGACCGCGGGCCATCCGCGCGCGGCACTCGCGACCATGCTCGGCTGCGCACTCGATCTCGGCCAAGGCAGCTTCGGCATCTACGAGCACGCACTCTCCGAAGCGCATCGCGAGCTGCTCGGCTGATCACTCCATCGCGCCGGTGCCGGGTTCCGGTTGCGAGCCGGCCGCCGCGCCGATCACGGCTTCGAACGTGCGCGTCGGTGGAACCTGACGAATGTAGAGATCGCCATCGAGCGGCGGTGCCTCCGGTGGTGGCGGATCGACGATCAGCTCCGGGCGTTGCGGCACGTCGGGAATCTCGCCGTCGTACATCGTCGACGTGACGTCACTGACGAAGACGTTCTTCTTCTCGACCGTGGCCTCGCCGTAATAGAGCGTCATCAGGTAATAGCCGGTCGCGAGCGACTTCGTCCGATACTCGCCGTGCTCGTCGGTGAGCACCGCTTCGGGGGCATCCGGCCCTTCGCTGAAGATGATCGTCACGCCGTCGAGACGTTCGCCGCGTGCATCGCGGATCGTTCCGCGCAAGACGCCGGCATCGGTGACGAGCTTCGGCGGCGGCAACGGAGTGCCCGCGATCGGTTGCTCGACATCGTCGACCGATAACTTCGGCGGTGCGACCGCGCGCAACGTCGGTCGTGTCGACGATACCGGCGGCGTCGTCACCGCGGGCGTTGCCGCGACGACGATCGTACGAGCTGGTGTCGTGACTCGTCCCATCGCGAAGCCGACCGCGCCCCACACCGCGATCATGACGAGCGCCTTCATTGGTCGAGCTCGATCACGCGGTCGCTGATCACCACCGGCAGCGCGGCCGAACCGAGCGCCTCTTCGAACGTGCGGCCCGGCACCGGAATGTTTCGGATGTACTCCTTGTCGATCGTGATCTCCTGCGGCTCGGGATCGTCGGCGACGACCTCGATGTTCCGCTCGCGCGGCTCGTACTTCAACGTCAGATCGGATGTCTGCGGCGTGTACTCGCTGACCATGACGTTCTCGCGGATCGTCGTCATGTCGTTGTAGTAGACGGTCAGCGTGTAGTAGCCGGCCGGCAGCGCCGAGATCATGTACGTGCCGTTCTCGTCGGTGATCACGACCTGTTCGCCTTGCAGCGCGGGACTCGTCGCGACCACCGTTGCACCGACCGCCGGCTCGCCGTTCCAGTCTTTCAAGGTGCCACCGACGATCCCGTGGAGCGCGACCACGGGTGGTTGCGCGGCGACCTCCGCCTTTGCCTGTGCGATCGCATCGGCGATATCGATCCCGTCGGCATCATCGACCTCATCTTCGTGCACCGGAGCCGGCACCGCGGGCGCCGCGATCACGGTTCGCACGACCGGCGCAGCAGGTGCTGCGATCACGATGGCCGGCGCCGGGCTCGTCACCCGTCCCGCGACCAAGCCGACCATGCCCGCGAGCGACGCCAGGACAAACGATCCGAGCTGCATCCTTTCGGGATACGCGGACCGATACGTTCACTCAAATAACGCTTAGCTGATGCGTGTCGACTACAGCTAGCGTCGCGGTGTCGCACCCACGAGTTGGAGCAGCGGCTTCAGGCGCCGCTCGATCCGCCGGCCGACACGCCGCTCGAGATCGGCCGCGCGGCCGATGAGATCGACCGCCCGTTCTGCCGCGCGCATCCACATCGATACCGGCAGCGGCTGCGCGGGCACCTTGATCGGCCCCGAGCCACTCGCGACGAGCGGTGCCATCCCGGCGCGTTCGCGCTGCGCGGGAGTCGCTCGCTCCATCGCGCGTTGCAACGCTTCCTGGGCGACGAGGATGTCCTCGACCGGATCGACCACGGCCGCCGGCACCGGGCATACCGGGCACCGCGAGGTCACGGCCAAGTTAAACGCATGGCTGCACGTGGGGCAGTGGAGGTAGCTCATGGAGTTGCCTGTAACCTCAGTAGGCGGCGAACGATTACCGCGGGCAACTTTTCAGCGCCGATCTCCCACGCGATTCCCGCAGGTTACGTCTGGCAGGCGAGTTGCTCTTAAGCCCGATCGTGCAGCGCCTGATCATCATTGCCCTCCTCGTGATCGGTTGCCAACCCGCCGCCCCGGTCGAGTACCCGGCGCTGGCCAAGGACTGCTCCGCCGAGCGGATCAGCCGGGTGGCCGTCCACGGCGCGACGCTCTCCGATGTCGCTCCCTTGGCGGTGCTCGAAGGCGCGTTCGACGATCACGATCGCACCGCGCGGATCACCGAGGTCGCGACCGAGCTCCTCCACGTGCGCGGGTATCCGAACGCGCGGATCGACGTCCAGCGCAATGAAGGTTGCGGCGTCGAGCTCGATGTCGCGGTCGCGCTCGGCCCGAAGTTCAAGATCGAACAGATCGCGTTCCAGACCGAAGATAACTTTCCCCAAGACGAGCGGATCGAAACGCTCGCGGACGCACTCGGCACCGTCAACGCGGTCGGCGGCGCGTATGTCGAGGACCGCATGCTGAAGGCCCTCGACCTCCTCGAGCGCCGCTATCACGAGCTCGGCTGGATCGACGCGAAGGTTCGCAACCCGATCACGAGCTATGACGAAGTGAAGGGCTCGGTCGCGCTGATCATCCCGATCGATCCGGGCGAGCGCTATCGCATCGGCACGATCCGCGCGCGGGGCTCGAACATCGATACGCGCCAGGAAGTGCTGTCGGTGCTCGGCCTTCGCAACGGTGACTGGTACGACGCGGCCCTCGTCAAGCGCCGTGTCGATCGCGCACGCAAGCACCTCGATCGTCACATCGAGCTGCGCATGGAAGTCTCGGCGGATCGCAACACGATCGATATCGAAGCGCGCGTCGCCGGGAGCCGCCCGTGAAGGTCGCCGCTCTCGCGCTGCTGGCGGCTTGCACGCCGGCGCGCACGTACCTCGGCGCGGAGACGCCCGCCGCGTGTACGTCGAGCGATGCCGAGAAATGCGCGAGCGCGCTCGCCGAACGCGACCTCCTCGCCGGCGAGCTCGACGTGTACCAGGACTCGCGCCTGCGCGCGTACGTCCAGGACGTCACGAATCGCCTGGCTCGTAACTCGGATCTCAAGCATCCGCCACGCGTGATCATCTCGAATCACGACGGCACGTACGCACCGTTCGGCAACGCGATCGTGATCGGCCGGATCACGATCCAGAAGCTCGGGACCGAAGCCGAGCTCGCCGCCGTGATCGCGCACGAGATGGTGCACGTCGAAGGGCATCACGCGTCCGTTTCGCTGTTCGGTCCCGAGACCGACAAGCAGTGGTACGCCGCGCGCCGTGACGCCGAAGGCATTGCCGACGAACGCGCGGTGGCATTGCTCGAGCGCGCCGGATATTCGCCGACCGCGATGCCACGCGCGCTCTTGGCCGAGCTCGAAGGCGATGACGAAGAGCATCCGCCGAAAGCCGATCGAATCGCTCGGGTGTCCGCGCTCGCGGCGAATCGCAATGGCTTCGAAGGCCGGTTCGAGCTGTTACAGCACGTCGATCGAATGGTCGTCGGGCGTGATACCCGGCTCGGGATTGCCGTCGGCAACGCGTGGGTGATCGCGAGCCTCGGCATCGCGCTCGATTTTCCCGAGGACGATGTCGCGCGCACCGAAGGCGATGGCTTGATCCTGCGGCACGGTCGCTCGTCGCTCAACGCGTACGCGATCGGCGCACCGTGGGCGCGTGAATTGGCGAGCCGGCTCGAACAACGCGAGGCCGATACGACGAACCTCGGCCGCGTGACGATCGGCATCGCGCCCGATCGGATCGACACGGCCACGGATCCGGTCGGTCGCATGGAAGATGCGATCCGCGCGACGTTGCCGCAGCCGCTGCCGGGTACGTGGGTCGTCGTCGTCGAGCGCTGTCCGCAAGGCGCGCCGTGTGGTGGTCTCGTGCTCGAGCTCGCGGTGCATGGCGATCTCGCGGCGCAGAAGCGCTGGCTGGGTGGCCTCCGCCAAGCGACCGAGAAAGAGCTCCTCGCGGCCGAGCCCGCGCATATCGTGGTGACCCAAGCGCAGAAGCTCGCGCGGATCTCGACGCTCGTCGACGACTGCACGAATCCGCAGGCGGCACTGCAGCTCGACGATCCCGCGCGTCAACTCGACGTGGGCGCGCCGTTCAAGTGTACCGACCGCTAGGGAAGACGACCTCGTGAATTTGTCCGGATTCCGGACAAACTAACAAGACGCCATCCGCAGCGAACGCGATCGAGTACTCGAGTAACTGCCGGCGCGTGGCCGCCGTGGTGATCGACGGCGCGGCTTCACCGGTCTTCACTTCGGCGACCAGCAACTTGCCCGCGCGTTCGACCAAGTAGTCCGCGCGAAGCGGCGTGTCGATCGGTTGCCCATCGACGAGCGGTGCCCACGCGACGATCGCTTGCCGTTCGACCACCGTGTAACCGGCCGACTCGAGCAACGCGACCGCATCGCCTTCACCCGCCATCGCCCGTGCCGCACGCCGCTTGGCGGTTCGCGATCGATCCCACCGTCCGATCACGAGCGCGAGATACAGCACGATCATCGCGACCACGACGTAGAGCATGAAAAATATCGTGCCCTAGCGGGCTGACATCCACTCGAGGATCCGCTCGCCGCGGTCGTCGGGAATCTCGACCCCGAGCTGCTCGTCGGCGCTGTGACTATCCGAGCCACCCGTGCACACCACACTTATAGAATCGGCGAGCTCGATCCAGCGCGCGCGTTCCCGCGCATCGTACGCGCCGTAGAACGCTTCGACGCCGAGCTTGTACTGCTTGATCATCTCGACGCCCATGTGATCGTAGAGATGCGGATGCGCGAGCACCATCGCGGCGCCGGCATCGCGCCCGAGCTGGATCGCATCGGCGAGCGGCAGTGCGTGATGGGGCACGTCGACCGGACCGCCATCGTACAAATGGCGCGTGAACGCCTCTTTCATCGAGGTCACGTAGCCGCCGGCGATCATCAACCGCGCGAGATCCGGACGCCCGACCGCTCGTCCGCTCGCGAGCAACGGCTCGATATCGATCTTGATGCCACGCACCTCGAGCTTCACCTGCATCACGCGCAGGCGATTGCGACGCGCCTCGCGCAACGCACCGAGCCGGTTCTCGATCACCGACCACTCGCCACCACGATCGTATGCGAGCACGTGGATCGTGCGGCCGTTCGGGTGATCGCATGAAATCTCGACGCCGCGAATCCCACCACCCGGCGTGCACGTATCGTGATCGGTGATCGCGAACAACGCGAGATCACGCGCCGCCCCACGCGCCACGACACCTGCAGGCGTATCGGTGCCGTCGGATTCGGTCGTGTGGCAGTGAAGCTCGAAGCGCATCGGGTAGGGATGGGATACCGCCGGACGACATGGACCCGGGGGTGTCTGCTACAATTTTTACGTGCCCATTCCGGGGGTTCAAGCTCAGGCGCGCCTGGGCCGTTACGAGTTGCTCGCGCGGCTCGCGACCGGAGGTATGGGCGAGATTTTCCTCGCGAGATTAGAGGGCGCGGCGGGGTTCGAAAAGCTTTATGTCGTGAAGCGGATCTTGCCGCACCTCGCGGACGATACGCGGTTCCGGCAGATGCTGATCTCGGAAGCGCAGATCGCCGCGAAGATGGCTCACGGCAACATCTGTCAGGTCTACGAGCTCGGTGAAACCGCCGGCCAGCTCTACATCGTGATGGAGTATTTGGAGGGCATCACCACGCTGCCGCTCCTCCGCCGATCGAGCAAGGCGCAAGTCCCGCTCGAGTTCGGCTTGGTGGCCGCTGTCGTCCAGCAGTGCTGCGACGCGCTTCACTACGCGCACGAGCTGAAGGATCGCGATGGCGAATCGCTTGGCCTCGTCCATCGCGATGTCACGCCGTCGAACGTGTTCCTGACCGAGTCGGGCGTCGTGAAGATCCTCGACTTCGGCATCGCGAAAGCGAAAGGCGCCACGTCGACAAAGACCGAGGACGGCGCGGTCAAAGGCAAGTACGCATACATGGCGCCGGAGCAATTGCGCGGCGGTGCGATCGATCGCCGCGTCGATCTGTTCGCGCTCGGTGTCGTGATGTACGAGATGGTCGCGTTGCGCCGGTTGTTCCAGCGCAAGACGGACTACCTCACGTTCCGCGCGGTGATGGAGCAGCCGATTCCGGATATCCGTCGCTATCGGCCGGACATTCCGGAGCCGGTGGCGAACGTGATCGCACGCGCGCTCGAACGCGAGCCCGCACAGCGGTTCGATTCCGCGCGCCAGCTCGGCAACGCGTTGCTCGATGCGATGAACGCGGTCGGCATGCGGCCGTGGACGCAAGGCGATATCGGCGACATGGTCAAGGCGAACTTCGCCGACGACATCGCGAAGCGCAGTCAACAAGTCGCCACCGCCGTGTCGCGTACGCAGCCTGGAGCGATCAGCCAGCGCACCACGATGCCGCTGATCGCGCAGGATGACGCGCACGAACACGAGACTGACGACGACGATTTCTTTCCGAGCGTCGAGACCGATGTCGATTCGGCGCCGCGCTTCGTCGCACCTCAACCGCAACCCGAGCAATCGGACGCGTTCGGCCAGTCGACACCGCCTCCATTCGCGGCCGAATCCACGGGCAGCGCGCCGAGCCTGCGCCCGATCCAAGGTGCGCCACAGGTTCCGACACAGCAGCAACAGCCGATCGTCGTCGTCGGGCAGCGCTCGTATATTTGGCCGACCGTCGCGGTCGCGATGATCGTCGTGGCCGGCGCCGCGCTGTATCTGGTCTGGCAACAGACGCAGAAGCAGCCGCCCGCGCAGGCGCCGATCATCGTGCAGACGAGCCCGAACACGAATCCCGTGCAGGTGCCGGATGCCGGCAGTGCCGCCGTCGTCGTCGAGGAACCGAAAAGTGGATCCGCGACAGCTCCGCAGGTCCGGCAGCATCCGCCGACGGTCGTGAGGCCGAAATCGATCAACGACACGCTCACCGCGAACTACAAGGCGCTGAACGATTGCCTCATGACGCACGGCTCGGGCGTGACGGACAAGATGGTCGCGCACGTCACGTACTCGCCAGCCGGCAAGACCAAGATGGTCCAGATCGATCCGCCGTCGCAGAACACGGCTCCGCTCGGGGCGTGCTTCCGCAACGTGTTGATGGCCGCGCAATTTCCGACGGCGGCAGCGGATCAAACGTTCCAGTTCGATCTAAAAGCAAAGACAAATTAGATGAAGACCTTGCTCTTCCTGATGGTGCTCGCGGCATGTCGGCCGGAGCGAGTCGAGAACCCCCACACCCACGTGCCTCCGACGGAGCCGCAGGTTCAACAGGAGGTCAGCTCCGCGCCGGATAGCGTCGTCAAAGGACGCGATGGCGCCGACGTCGACCTCACGAAGGAGTGGATGGATCACCGCACCGTGCTCGTGTTTTACATGGGCCACTGGTGTCCCGAATGCCAGAAGCAGCTGACCGGGCTGCAAGAGCATCAGAAGGACTTCGCGGCGCATAACACCACCGTGATCGCGGTGAGCACGGACTCGCCGGAAGATGCGGGCGCGCTGAAGGACAAGCTCGGCCTGACGTTCGACGTGTACTCGGACACGCAGCTCACGACGATCCAGAAGTGGGGCGTGGCGAACTACGAGACGAACATCGCGAAGCCATCGACGTTCATCATCCAGAAGGGTGGCGCGGTGACGTTCAAGAAGATCGGTACGAACACGAACGATCGTCCGAGCACCGACGAGATCCTCGCGCAGCTAGATCAGTAGATCCGTCCAGGCTTGTGTCGCGAGGAACTTGTCGACGAGCGCGGCCATCTGCTCGGCGTCCGGCGCCACGAACACGAACACCGCGCCGACGGGCTGACGGTGCGCGGCGAGCACGAACGCCGGTGCCTTCTGCGACTTCGCCGAGACGAGCTGTTGCTTCGTCAGGAGCGGCGCGAGTTGGTCGAGCTCCTTCTTCGTCACGAACAGCGCGGTGCCCCAGCCAGGATGTTTCTGGGCCGTCGCGATCGCGTTGCCACCGAGTGCTTCACCGTCGGAGTAGCTCGCGTTGCCCTGGACCTTCTTCGCGGCTTTCTCGAACATCGGCGTGTAGACGAACGTCATGTCGCGCAGGTACGTCGACGGCGCCCAGTCTTTGACCGCGGTGTGCGCGGCCGAGAGGTAGTCGCCGACGAAGTCCGGATCGAACACCGTGCCGTGCGCGGCGAGACGCTTCTCGAGCGCGGGCAACAGGGCCTTCGCGATCGCGTCGATGTGAGGGTCGTTGTAGAAGCCTTGCGGTTGCGCGAGCCGGCGCTCGTAATCGGCTTTGTCCGCGAGCCGGGCGACGAGGCCATTGCCGAACGCGGTCGCGAGCACTTCGTCGAGTAGCGCGTATGCAGGTTGCGTGATCGGATCTGCGCCGGCGTATCCGAGGAACGTATTCACGAGCTGGACTTGCTTCGCGATCGGCGACGCGCCGAACCAGCCGTGAAACATCTCGTGGTTGACGACCGGCCACTGCTCGGACGCGGGCTCGCCGCTCGTGGCTTCGACCACGGAAACTTCGACGAGTTGCTGCGCGCTCGTCGGAGATTTGTGGACCGGGCGCCAGATCAGCTCGAACGTTTGATGCGATTCCTTCGGATCGATCCCGTAGAAGTGCGCGATGTCGGCGGCGAGCGCCTTCATGTCGTCGCGTGCGGCGAGCGTGCGATAGCCATCGAGGCTCGTGACGAGCTCCGTGCGGTGCTGGGCCCACATCGCATCGGCGCGACCGATGAAGTGCTCGACCACGCCGCGCGCGATCTGGACATCGGCGGCGGTCATGAAGATCGACAGGCGCGAGTAGTAGTCCTCGGGATCGCGCGACGTGAAGCCGGCGATCCGGATCGCGGATTCGATATCGCGCGGGTGATACGCGAGCGGCAACAGCGGTTCGGGCTCGGGGAGGAGTCCCTCTTCGATCGTGCCGCTGTAATGCGACCGCAGCTCGTGCCAGTCGAGGAGAGCGCGCTTGTCGTTAGCATCGAGCTGCCAGATCGATGCGAACGCCGGACTACTGCACACGACCAGATCCGCGAGGCAATCGATCTGCTGGAGCACGTTCGCCATCCGGCCCGCGCGAAACTCCATCGGGATCCCGCCGATCGTCGCGGTCTTCACGACATCGGCATTCGCGGGTGGTGCGGCGTCGATCGGTGGCGGATTGACGGCGACCGGCGTGGGTGCAACCGGCATCGGCGTGGGACCACCACAGGCAGCGATCACGACGAGGAGTGCGTTTTTCACGAAACCTCGCTCGCCCAATCGGTGACGTTCGCGGCGAGCCGGCCCTGCGCTTGATCCGGCTTACCGCCACCGCGGCCACCGAACTTCGCGGCGAGCTGTTTCCACAACGCGCCCATGTCGCGCGTGGATCCGGCGGCGCGCATCAACACGACCGTGGTGCCGGATTCTTCGGGCGCGGCGAGCAAGGCATCGCGGCCACTGCTGGCGAGCTTTTGCCCGATCGTGCGCAGCATTTCGCCATCGCCCGGCAACGATGCGATCACGGCGCCGGTGCCGGTGAACGATCCGGCGATCGCATCGGCGAGGCGATTGCGCAGCGTGGTGATCGTCGACGCGGACTCGGACTCGCCACGCGCGAGCTTGTCGATCGCGGCGGGGACATCGCTCGGCGCGCACGAGAACCGCGTGGCGAGCGTGCGCAGTACCTGATCGCGCGTGAACAGCTCGGCCCTCGCGCGGCGGGCCGCGGTGAACGTCACGCGGGTCATGCCCTTGTAGCGCTCGTGGTTCGTGATCCGGACCGAGCCGATCTGCGACGTGCGCGCGACATGCGTGCCACCGCACGGCGAGAAATCGAAGCCGCCGATCGCGACGACGCGGATGTTATCCGTCACCTTCGGATCGCGGCGCAGCTTGATCTCGGTCATCTCCGCGGCGTCCGGGAACCAGGCGCGAATCGCGAGATCGTCGTCGACGATCGCGTTCGCCAGATCTTCGGCGGCGTAGAGCTCGGTCTCCGGAATCCGATCGCGCGTGACATCGATCGTGAGCGCGGATTCGCCGAGCCGCGCGGATGCCGTGGGCGCCTGCGCGCGATCGAGCAACGTGCCGGAGAGGAGGTGTTGAGCGGTGTGCTGCGCCATGTGCTGGCGGCGGCGTTGCCAATCGAGCTCGCCGTGCGCGGGGCCCGGATCGAGCGGCCGCTCGACGACATGGACGATGTGATCCTCGTGCTCCTGCGTATCGAGGACCGCAACTCCATTGATGGTCCCGTGATCACCGAGCTGACCACCGGCTTCCGGATAGAACGCCGTGGCGTCGAGGATGACGGCGGGCTTGCCGTCGTACGTGGTCATCGCGATCACGTTCGCGTCGAACGATCGGAGATACGCGTCGTCGTGGTAGAGGCGCTTGGTGTTCATTGCGGGACAATCGTGATGATATAGGAGTCGCAACCGCCGGGCCCGTCGCTGGACCCGATGCGATGTTTCACGGGGCAGTTGGTATCGCGCTCGTCGGTGCGTAGCACGGTCGCGCCGGAATGGTGCAGCTCCTCGATTACCTCGGCGTCGGGGAGCACGGTGTGGCCGTAGACCTTCGGACCACTGGACACCAACGCGAGACTCGGATGAACCGCTTCGATGAACGCGTGGCGGCTGGACGTCTTGGAGCCGTGATGGCCGACCTGGAGGATGTCCGCGCGAATCTCCTTCGCGTGGTGATCGATCAGGAATTCCTCGACATCACCGGGCGGATCCGACGGATCTTTGCGCGCGCCGGATTCGGAATCTCCGACGAGGAGGAGCCGCGCGCCACCGAGCTCGACGGCGATCACCACGGAGTTCTGATTCGGATCGGGGAGCTTCTTCGCTTCGGCGTGGAGGATCTGGAATTGCGCGCCACCGCCGAGCTTCACGACATCGCCCTCGGAGAACCGCTGCCAGTTCTTGATCTCGATCGGCGTGCCTTTGACGCTGACGGTGTGATCGTCGGGAACGTCGGCGGCGGTGTGATACGTGCCGGTCGAACGCGATACGGATTCGAGGAACTGGCGATAGAACACGGCCTCGTTGACCCGGCCGGAGTCGAAGATGTCGGTGACGTCGTAGCAATGAATCACGAGGTCGAGCGCGCTCGCGTGATCGAAGTGCGGGTGGCTCAGCACCACGTCGTCGAGCTTCTTGCGCGGACCGCCGCCCTCACATAGATCGTCGCCGGACGCACCGATCGCGTGCTTCAGGTACGCGATCACGCGCGACGGCTTCTCGGACTTGTCGTTCGTGCCGGCGTCGTAGAGGAGGTTGAAGTCGCTGCCTTGGACGAGGATCGATAGGCCGGTGCCGACATCGATCAGATGGATTCGATACGTGCCCGGCGGTGGTGGCGTGGTCGGTACATCGCCCGGATCTTCGACGCGCTGATACGTGATCTTCGGGCCACCCGGCGGTGTGTTGACCTGGCCGGTCGTTGGACCCGTGGGACCCGTCGGGCCCGTGGGTGGCTTCGGCGATGGACACGCCGCGAGAAACGACAGGACAACGAGCAGCCGTAACACGGCCGCAGTATGCCCCGGTGTCCGAGGCCGAAGAGGCCGTCTGGCCGATGAGGCGCGAGTTGTTAGTGTACGGTCTGAATCGCCCCGCTCGGGATCCAGCCTTGGGTCCCGGCGGCGATCTTCACCTTCGCCCAATCCGCGCGTTTCTCGACGACGGTGAGCTCGGTGCCACGCGGAAGCGGCGTCGACAGTGCGGCCGGTGCACCGCTCGAATCGGCGGCGCGCAACGTGACCGAGTCCATGACGACGGCGTCGTCGGCGTGACGATCTTCGAGCACCACGGATAGTGTCATCGCGAGCCACACCGCGCCGGGCAGGATCGCGAGCAGTCCCATGCCGCGGCGGCGCTTGCCGGTCCACGGCACGATCACGAGGATCGCGATCGCGAATGCGAGTCCGCCGACGAGCAGCCGGCGCGCGCGGCTCCACGAATTGAAGAAGAACAGCGTGTCCGTCGCGCCGTTCGACGCGACCGGCCGCAGGTTGTCGGGCGCGTGGCTGCGCAGCCAGTTGAGGTTCTTCTTGGCGCGCGTGTTCGTCGGATCGATCGCGAGTGCGCGGCGATAGGCGAGGGTGGCGCTGCCGACATCGCCGGCACCGAGCGCGGCGTTGCCCCAATCGGTGAGGAGCTCGGGTTGCCCGGGCGTCGCTTGCGCGGCTTCGCCCAACGAGGCCGCCGCGCGGGTGAACGCTGCCTTGCGCGTCGATGCGTCGGTGGTGCCGAGCGCTTGTTGATAGGCCTCGCGTCCCGTCGCGAGCACATCGCCCGACGAGCTCGCAGTGCCCAGCGAGGGCGCCGTCGTGGGCGTCGCAGGCTTCGCCGCGTTCGAGCCATCGGCCTGCGCGCGCGCGATCGATGGGGCCGCGAGCACGAACAGCGCGAGCATCACCGTCGTCGCTTTACCCTTTGCCGGTGCCTTGCGCGCATCGCGCACCCAGCGATCCGCCAGCCCGCGCGCTTGCGACACGAGCTCCTTCGATACCGAACGATCCTTGGCATCGCGCGAGTAGCTCTCGGTCTCCAGCTTTTCCAGCAGTCCGTGGTCGTCGACCTCGCGTTCACACGCCCGCGCGAGCGCACGCAACGACGCCGCCAACGGGCCCGCCGCATCACGCGCCGGATCTCTTTCTGCGGCCGCGAGCGCATCGTCGACCTTGCGGCGCGCTTGTTTCACTTCACTCGCATCTTCACGTTGCTCGGCCGTGCGGTGTTTCCACACGAACAAGGCGAACACGGCGAGCGAGCCGACATAGAACAGCACCAACAAACCGACGAGCGGCACGCCACCGATCGGCTTCGCCGCCGTCTCGCCCGGCGCCGATAGCGCGAGCTCCGCACCGACGAGCGCGACGTCATCGTTCTGTTGTGCTTGCGCGCCCGGCTTCTTCTGGATCGCCACGACCGAGTCCGCACCGACGACCGTGCCGCCCTTCACCGACAGCGCGATCGGATCGGACTTCGTCGTCTGGTACTGGATCTTCGCCGGATCGAAGTACGCGAACGTGATCGCCGGAATCTCCGTCGCCGCACCGGTCACCGTCGCCGTGATCTTGAACGTCTTCGACTTGCCGTCCGCCGACAGCTCGCCCGTCGGCGGATCCGGCGGGACCTGGAACTTGTCCGCCGGTAGCGCACCTTCACCGGTCAACTTGCCGAGCGCGAGCGTGTCCAACCGCTGATCGCTCTTCACGGTCACCGTCAGATCGACCGGCTCGCCGATCGACACCACCGACCGCGATGTCTCGACCTTGATCGAGAACGACGATCCGACCGCACCCGCAAAGCTCGCCGGCCGATCCGTCTCGGGCAGCGGCTTCACGTCGAGCGTCTTCGCCGTATCCATCGCACGGAACTCGCGCGTGTCCTGATTGCCGAAGAAGTCCGCTTGGCCCACGCCGAGCGACGCGACCACCGACGCCGGCGGAACCTCGACCTTGCCCGACGTCCGCGGCGCCACGATCAAATGCAGCGATGCCTTCTGCCATCGTTGCCCGTTGATCTCGACCGGTGCCGAATCGTAGGGCACCTGCAGCGTCTTCCCACCGACGGGAATCTGGATCACCTGATCTTTATCCGTCACCGGCGGTGCACTGACCGTGAACTGATCGAGGTTCGCGATCGGGATCGTGAACGTCTCGTGGCGCGGCTGCGCGCGGAACGTGAACACCAGGTCCGCCGCGAACGTCTCGCCGACGAACACCGACCGCGCCGGCAACGTCATCTCGAGCTTCATCGCATCCGTCGTCGGCACGGTATCGATCTGGAACGACGCGCCCTTTGCCGTCGCCTTCTTCGAGCCTTGCGACAACGTCACCGTCGGCAGATCGACCTTGCCCGGCTTGTCCATCTCGACGCGCCACCGCAGGTACCACGTTGTCTCCGACGACTGCGACCGCCGTCCGTTGATGATCTGGATCGACCGCGACGTGTTCGGCGTCGCGCCGAGCGGCGTCACCTTCGCACCGGCGATCGTCAGCGGCGGCAGCTCCACCGCCGGCGACTCGTCGAAGCCTGCGATGCCGAGCTGGACCGTGAACGGCACACCCGCGTGCGGCTGCGTGTCGAAGTTCATCCACCGCGCTTCGGTGTCGGCATGCGCGATCGCACACAACGCGATCAAGATCGCGATTACTCGCATCTACCAGTCCTTGTCCACGGGGTCGTTGCCACCCTCGCGTTGCTGCTTCTCGCGTTGCCGCTTCGCATCTTCATCGCGCGCGCGCTGCCCGGCGCCGCCTTGCTGTTGCTGCTGCTGCTGCTGCTGCTGGTCCTGCTTCTTCTGCTGATCTTGCTTCTGCTGATCTTGCTTCTGCTGATCCTGCTTCTGATCTTTGTTCTGCTGCGGCGGCTGCAGGATCTTCAGCGCGTTCTCGAGGTGCTCGATCGCCTTCTGCTCGCTCTTCACGCCTGGCTCGAGCGAGACCGATTGCTTCGCCGTCGCCGCCTTGTCGAGCGTGCCGTGCGCATCCGTCATGTCGCCGATCGCCTGCCGCACTTCATCGGCCGCGCCCGCAAACTTCTTCGCTTCATCCGGTTGCTGCTTCTGCGCTTCATCGGCCTGCTTGCCGAGCGCTTCGGTAATCGCTTTCGCCATCTGGCCGTGCTCGTTCTCTTTCGTCGCGAGCCCCGGCAATTTCGGTGCGCGCGTGAAATCGTCCTCGGTATTCGCCTGCGACGTCTGATCCTTCGTCTCGTTCTGATCGCGCAGCAATTGTTGGAGATGCTCGATCACCGAGAAGAACAGCTTGCGTAGATCGTCGAGCTTCTTGTCGGCGGCCTTTGCCGGCGTCAGCGGATCTTTGTTCGCCTTGATCGCCGCCGCGAGCTCCCGGATCGATTTCTCGGCATCCGCGCGTAGCGCTTCGGCTCCATTCATCATCTGCTTCTGCTGCGCGACCTGCTGCTTCGCCGCTTCGATCTGTTTCGGATCCGGCGCCTTGCCATCTTTGCCCGGCGGCGGATTCTCGAGTTGCTTCGCTTGCTCGTCGAGCTTCGTCACTTCCTCGCCGATCAGATCCTTGATCCGACCCATTCGCGCGGTGTTCGCCTGCAACGCCTCGCTCGCTTGCTGCGCGCGGTCCGGCACCTTCGCGGCGTCCGGTCCCAACAGTCCGACGAGCTGCTCCTGCGTCTGGTACGCGATATCGACGGTCTGCTTGAGATCCGCAAAGATCTCGATCGCCTTCGACAGCGCCGTCAGCGCCTCGCGTTGCTTCTTCACGGTGTCGTCGAACCGCGCCGCGATCACGTCGTCGTGCGCGGCCTGCATGTCCGCCGAGGCTTCCGCGATCAGCGGCACCGCCTGCGCGAACTGCTGCACGAGCTTCGCTTGCTCGGGCTTCAATTGTGGTGGCGCACCATCCGGTCCCGGCTTCTCCGCGTTGTCGACGGTCGCGGCCAACCGCGCACGGACTTCCTCGATCCGATCGCGCAACCCGGTCTGGCGATCGCCGAGTGCCGGCGGCTCGAGCCACGACGGGATCAGCGCCTTGCCAGCACCCGAGCCCGCGCCGACATCACTCGATAGCGCTTCTCCGACGGCATGCGCTTCCTGCACGAGTTGCAGCTGATCCTGCGCGACCGCCTGCAACACCTGGATCGGCTCGAGCAACTGCTCGCGCGCACGCTTCAACTGGACGAGCGCTGCCTCGGCATTCGCGACCGCTTGCTCCGCCGCGAGGTCCTGCAGCTTGCGCCGAGCGTCCGAGATCTTGGTCCGGCTCTCGATCATGTACAGATCGAGATTCTTCAGTTGCGCCAGCCGCGCCGCATCTTTCGGCTCGCGCTTGTCCGGCGCCTGCTTGCCGATCGTATCGATCTCGTCGGCGGCGAGGTCTTCGATCGTGCCCGCATCCGCGCTGATTCCGCGCTCCTGATCCGCGAGCTTGGTCAGAGGCCCTTGCTGTGCGAGCGGATCGCTGCCGCCGGCTTGCTTGATCGCGACCCACGCCTGGCGCGCTTCATCGAGCACACCGCGCTGCTGCTTGATCACGGCATCGAGCCGCGCTTCGAGCTTGCCTTCACCGCGATTCACTTCGTCGAGCAGCGCCTGCGCTCGTGCCCGGACGATCGCGAGGTTCGCCTTCGTATCGTCATCGTCCTTCTTGAGATTCGCCGCGTCCTGGAACCACGACACCGCCTGCTGCTCGAGCTCGAGCGCCTTTTGCAGATCGGCATCCTTACCCTTCTTCGCGTCGTCGGCGTGCGAGGCGTACGCCATCCCCAGGTCATACGCCGCGCGGAACCGCAGCTCGGGATCTACGCCCGCGCTCGACCGTGCCGACAGTAGCGCCTTCTCGGCATCTTCGAACTTGCCTGCCGTCAACGCGTCGACGCCTTCGTTGTACTTCTCGCGCGCATCGCGATGCTCGCCATGATCGCAAGCCACGACAATCAACAACAACAGTAACCGCTTCATACCGAGCTCCGTCGGTCACCCGCGCCGGCGCCGACCCACAGCGATGCGAGCAGCGCGATCATCGCGAGTAGCACCATCGCCGGATATGCCTCGCGCGGAACTTCACGCGTCGCACTATCGGCCGCCGCGCGCACGATCGGCTTCACGTGTTGCTCGAGAATCGCATCGAGATCGATCGCGCTCGTGCCGGCCGGGATGTACGCACCTTCGGTGACGAGCGCGATCTTGCCGAGCATGGCGCTATCGAGCTTGCTGATCACCGGCTTGCCATCGTGCATCAGCGTGGTCTTCGCGCCGGTCTGCGGATCCGTCAGCGTGATCTGGCTTCCGGCTTCGCTGCCGAACCCGACCGCGACGATCTTCACGCCCTGATCGCGCGCGAGCTTCGCCGCATCTTCCGTATACGGATCCTGATCGTCACCATCGGTGATCAACACGATCAAGCGCGCGCCTTGTCCGGTCGGGAACGCCCGCAACGCCGTCTTGATCGCTTCGCCGACCTTCGAGCCGCCGCGACCCGCACTCCTCGTATCGACGGTATTCAGCACCGTGTTGAAGAACGAGTGATCCGGCGTGAGCGGACACACCGGCGCCGCGCGACCCGCGAACGCGATCAGGCCCACGCGCTGCCCCTCGAGCTTGCCGACGAGCTGACTGATCTCCGCCTTCGCACGCGCGAGCCGATTCGGCGCCGCATCTTCCGCGAGCATCGATCGCGACACGTCCAACACGAACATCACGTCCGCCGTGGTCGAGCCAACCGGCACGGTCTCGGTCTCGCCCGGCAACGTCGGCCGCATCAGCGCGAGGATCGAAAACACGAAACACGCGAGCAACAGCGACAACCGCACGATCGTGCGCGTGCCACTCGATTGCGCCGACAACCGCCGCTGCATCACCGGCGAGAGAAAGCCGCCGAGCGCCGCGCGCGACTGGAGCTCGAGATACGCGAGCAACGCGACGAACGCGATCGCGATCCAGATCAGGTGTACCAGCTCCGGGTGTCGCCACGAAATCACGGCAACCTCCGTAGGACGGTGCCGCGCAGCAGGCTCGACGCCACGATCAACGCGAGCGCCGCCCACACCAGCAGCGAGTAGTAGTGCGTGTATTCGGTGAACCGGTTCTCGTCGAGCTTGGTCTTCTCGAGCTTGTCGATATCGCTGTAGATCTTCGCGAGCGACTTCGCATCTTCCGCGCGGAAGTATTGGCCGTGCGTCTTGTCGGCGATCTTCTTCAGCAGGCCGTCGTCGAACTGCAGGCCCACGCGCTGCAATTCACCACCGATGCAGATCGGCGTGGCTTCGCGCGAGCCCGCGCCGATCGTGTAGACCTTCACGCCGTTCTTCACGGCGTCATCGATCGCGGTGTCCTCGTCGATGTCGTGGACGTTCGAATCACCGTCCGTCAACAACACGACGACCTTGCTGCGCGTCTTGAACTCGAGCACGCGCTGGACGGCGAGCTCGAGGCCCGCGCCGATCGCGGTGCCGTCTTCACCTTCGCCGGCGAAGTCGAGTTGGCGCGCCGCCGCGATCAGGTTCGGATGATCGAGCGTGAGTGGGCTGCGCGTGTCGGCATAGCGCGCGAATGCGACGAGCCCGATCGCATCGTCCTCGCGCCCGGTGACGAACTTCGAGAACACGCGCTTCACGGCGCCGAGGCGCGTGGGATCGGTCGCTTCGTCGTAGCGACACGTCATCGGGTGCTTCTGGTCCGCGAGATCTTCGGCGCGCATCGAGCCCGAGATATCGACGGCCATCACGATGCCGATGCCTTCGCCGTGCACGCGCGAGTTGTTGTTGCCCTTGCGCGGGCCGACGAGTGCGAACACGAACATCACGAACGCGAGCGCCATCATCGCGTCGGGCAGCCACGCGAGCGCGGTGCGCCAGGTCTCGCCGCCCGCGGGCAACGCGCGCAACGACGAGAACACCACGCGTCCCGCACTTCGCGCCGACCACCAATAGGCGATGCCCGCGATCAGCACGAGCGCGAGGATCGCGGGATGCAGGATCTGTAAGCCGCTCTGGAAGATCATGCCGCCATGCCTTCCCGCAGCTTCGTATCCTCGACGAACGCGCGCGCGGCCTTGAGCGTGGCGAGCGATTCGTCGCTGTCCGGACGATAGCCGGCGAACTTCACGCGATCGCAGCGCTCGAGGAACGCCGTGAGCAACGCGCGATGATCGGCCTTGAGGTTCGGATTCTGCGTGGCGATGTTGAGGAACTCTTCGGTCGTGAGCTCCGGTGCGCGGATCTCGTAGCGTTGTTCGAGGTAGCGCCGGACGATCGCCGACAGCTGCACGAACCACGCGTCCGCACCTTCGCTATCCGGCGCGCCGTGTTGCTCGAGCGCGACGAGCCGCGCGACCGCTTCTTCGTACGCCGACTTGCGCGCGGCGACTTTGTTGCGAGCCTTCGCACCGCGATAGAGCAGGGCACCGCCGGCGCCGAGCACCATCAGGATCGACGCACCCAAGATGATCCACATCCACGGCGGACCGCCGACATCCGGATCGAGCTTGCCGGTCGCACCCCGCAACGGTGCACCGATCGCCTCGGTCTTCACCGGCGCGATATCGAGCGGGACTTCGTCGGTCAGGATCTCTTGCGGCTTGCCGCCATTCGCGCGCGCGTCGACCATCTCGAGCCGCAGCGGCGGAATGCGTTGCTTGCCGCTCGATGCCGCCTCGAGCGTGTAGGTCTGAGCAACGTGTTGCGTGCCGTCGGCATCGCGCTTCGCATCACCGCGCGCGAACGATGCGACCTTGAAGCGACCGAGCCGCGCATCGCCCGCCTCTTGGAACGGTGCATCGACGGTGACGCCCGACGCGGACTGGATCTCGAGCCGTAGATAGATCGGCTCGCCCAAGTTCGGCTTGGCGGGCCAGACCTTCTCGACGACTTTCACCGGCCCGTTCTCGACGGGTTTCGTGATCGCATCTTTCGGCGGCTCGGCCGGCGACGATCCGGAATCGACCGTGCTGTGACCACCACATGCAGCGAGCACCACGAGGAGTAAGCGCTTCATCGCCGCAACCTCCGCTCGCGTTCGCGGAAGTACTTCAACAACGGATTGACCATCGATCCCGACGCATCCAGCACGACGAGGTCCATCCCCGTCGCACGCAACTCTTTCTTGAGGCTCTCGCGGCGCTCGGTCGCCCGCTTCGCGAGGTCATCCCGAAACGCCTGCGACCGCGTGTCGACCAACCGCGTACGACCACTCTCGGCATCTTCGAGCGTGACGAGGCCGGCGGCCGGCATCTCGGCCTCGCGCGGATCCGTGATCAGCGCGGCGACCACGTCGTGCTTGCGATTCGCGTGGCGCAGCACTTCGAGGTAGCCCTCGTCGAGAAAGTCGCTGATCAAGAAGATCACCGCGCGGCGCGGTAGGACCTGACGACACATCTCGAGCGCCGCCGCGATCGACGTACCTCGACGCGTGTCCTGGCGCGCATCCTGAAACTTCTTCCACACGCGGCGCAGCATCCGCGGGATCAGGCCGGCGCGTTGGCCCGGACCGTCGAGCGAGCCGGTGCCGCGCGCGAGCACTTCGCGCACGATCCGCAGCGCGTGCTTGCCGCCTTTGCGCGGTGGAATGTAGAGATCCGCGCCGCGATGAAACGCCAATAACCCGACCTTGTCGCCATTCTCGACCGCGCTCAGCGCCAACAACGCGCTCAATTCGACGGCGGCTTCGAGCTTCGAGCGCCGACCGGATCCGAACTCCTGCGATGCCGAAACATCGACGAGCAACATCACCGTGAGCTCGCGTTCTTCGACGAACCGCTTGATGTGCGGCTCGCCGGTGCGCGCGGTGACGTTCCAATCGATCGCTCGAATGTCGTCGCCGGGAACGTACGGGCGCACTTCGTCGAACTCCATGCCGCGACCTTTGAACACGGACAGGTACGCGCCAGCCATCACGTCGGCGACTTGCCGACCTGTGACGAACTGGATGCGCTTGACGGCCTGCGCGATTTCAGCGGGCAACATGGCGACTACGGAACGGGGATGTTCTCGAGGATCTGCGCGATCACGTGATCGGTCGATTTGCCCTGCGCTTCGGCTTCGTAGCTGACGAGCAGGCGATGGCGAAGCACGTCGTGCGCGATCGTCTTCACGTCGTGCGGCGACAGGTAGTCGCGACCGGTGAGCAGGGCCTGCGCCTTGCCGACCTTGATCAGCGAGATCGATGCACGCACCGAAGCGCCGTTATCGATCAGCGGTGCGAGCTGCGGAAACCCAGCGGCTTTCGGATCGCGCGTGGCCGCGACGATATCGACGGCGTAGCGCTTCACTTTGTCGTCGACGAAGATGCCCTTCGCGACGCCACGCGCGGCGAGGATCTCGTCGCACGTCATGACCTTCTGCGCCGCCGGTTCGTCGCCGGAGCCTGCCATCCGATCGAGGATCTTCACTTCATCCTCTTTGCTCGGATAGCCGACCTTGATCTTCAACATGAACCGATCGAGCTGCGCTTCCGGCAGCGGATAGGTGCCTTCTTGCTCGATCGGGTTTTGCGTGGCGAGCACGAGGAACGGCTCCGCGAGCGGCAGCGTTTGATCACCGAGCGTGACCTGACGCTCCTGCATCGCCTCGAGCAACGCCGATTGGACCTTCGCCGGCGCGCGGTTGATCTCGTCCGCGAGGATGAAGTTGCCGAACACCGGCCCCTTCTTGATCGTGTACGAGCCCTCGCGCGGGTTGTAGATCTGCGTGCCGACCACATCGCCCGGCAACATGTCCGGCGTGAACTGGATCCGCGAGAACGTGCCATCGAGCGCGTCCGCGAGCGTCCGGATGACGAGCGTCTTCGCCAAGCCCGGCACGCCTTCGAGAAGGACGTGACCGCCGGCGATCAGGCCGAGCAGCAGGCGATGCAGCATGTCGTCCTGGCCGACGAGCACTTTGCCGACTTCGGATTTGAGGGCGTTGAACCGACCTACGAGCTGGGAAACGTCTTGCGGCATGGCGAGTTAGTTGGGTGGGAGAAAAGCGCCGACGGCGCGGTCTGTCAACCGAGCGCACACCTCTTCAATTCCGCGCTTGACGCGTAGTGCCCAAAAAAATTAGGCTGTGACTAGGTGATTTGATGTCTCTCGCCCGATCGCACATGCAGCGTGTTTGCTCGCCGATGCCGAAGTGCATCGTCGACAACGGCGCAGCCCGCGGTGGCCCAGAGACAGTGCCCTGACTCGCTGATCAGGAATCACTTCCGCCGCGGGCTCCTCTGGTTTTCCAACCCAGGAGCCCTTCTTGTTTTCGGCAAACAAGACGGGGCTCCTCGACGGAGTTTCTCGTGTTGCTCTCAGAGTCTCAAAATTTAACGTGGTCCGATCACCCCGGTAGAGCGCTGCTCCGCCTCGCGTGGCCGATCACGATCTCGATGGTCAGTTTCTCGACGATGACGCTCGCTTCGACGGCGTTCGTCGCTCACCTCGGTGCAGATGCACTCGCCGGCGTTGGCCTCGCCGGTGTGATCGGTTTCGCGTACGTGTGCTTCGGTGTTGGCCTCCTGCGTGGTGCGAAGACGTTGGTCTCGCAAGCGATCGGGGCAGACCGCCGCGACAAGATCCCCGCGCTCGTCGGATCCGCGCTCGTGCTCGCGCTCGGGCTCGGCGTGGTCGCGTTGACCGCGGGCCAGATCACGGCGCCGTTTCTATCGTCGCTGACGAAGTCGGCGCAGGCCGGCGTCTACGCTGCGCAATATCTCTCGATCCGTTCGCTCGGCGCGATCACGGTCCTCCTCTACGCGGCGCTGCGCGAGTGGCGCTACGGCGAGGGTGACTCGAAGTCGCCGATGCGTGCCTCGTTGTGCGGCAACGCGGTCAACATCGCGCTCGACGCGATCTTGATCCTGGGCCTCCACTGGGGCGTGCGCGGCGCGGCGATCAGTACGCTCGGCGGAAACCTCACCGAGCTCGCACTGCTCGCGTATCCGATGCGCGGTCGTTTGCGCTTGGTCACCGTGACTCGTCATGCGTTGCGCGCGACGTGGAATCAAGGCGTGCCGAATGGTCTCCAATTCATCATGGAGGTCGGTGCGTTCCTCATCCTCACGTTGCTCGTCGCGCGAATGAGTGCGGTCGATGCGGCGTCGCACCAGATGGTGTTGCACCTGATCAACGTGTCGTTCCTGCCGGCGCACGCGCTCGCAGAAGCGGCCGCGGTGCTCGTCGGGCAGGCCGTGGGTGCAGGTCGCAACGAGCTCGTGCCACGCGTCGCGAGGCGCGCGATCACGATCGGTGCGGGCTACTCGACGTTCTGCGTGATCGTGTTCGCGATCGCCGGCGGTGTGATCGTGAACGCGCTCGCGAATGGAGACCCGGTGCTCGGTGCGCGCGCGACCACGCTCGTGCATGTCGGCTGCTTCTTCCTCGTCAGCGACGCGTCGAACGTGATCGCGCGTGGCGTGCTCCGCGGCGCGAGTGACGTTCGCTACGCGGCGATCGTCGGCATCATCACGTCGTGGTTGACGACACCGCCGCTGGCGTACGCGCTCGGCGTCGTCGCCGGCTACGGTGTGGTCGGTGGCTGGATCGGCCTCGCCGTCGAGATCACGCTCGGCGCGGCGCTGTTCTGGCTGCGCGTGTGGCGTGGTGGTTGGCAGCCTGCGGCGGCCGCCGCGCGTCGTGCGATGGCCGGTACCGCCGTGTAGTCCAGGGAGCAGTCGACCCTAACACCGTCACTCGAACATCACCGGCTCGACTGCTCCATGCGCCACACGGCGCTTGGAGTTAGTCGTGCTTCATCGCGCCGGCAACGCCGAAGATCGAGTTGAACGCCTTGCCGGTCCACGAGCACACCGGGATCGAGCTGACGATCAACACTTGCTCGCCACCCTTGAGTCCGGCCGTGAACTTGCCCGGGATTTCGACGGTGCCTTCGTCGTTATCGACCATGCCGCGCTTCTTACACGTCTTCTCGTAGATCGCGTTGCCGTTGCCGTCGTGCGTCTGGATCCGATTCGTGTTCGCCCACTCGAGGCACGACTCGACCTTGTCCGCCTTGAACACGATCTTCGCGATATCGCCCTCGGTCTTGACCTTGCCGATCTGACCGTGCACCGGCGTCTGCATCATCCTCACCATGTTCACGCTCTTGAAGTCGATCGTTTCGGTTTCGCCGCCGAGCTGGCTCTGCATGTTGCGGTAGTTGATCGAGCGGTCCGAGAACTTCGGCTTGAACCCTTCATCGAGGAGCTTCGCGGCCGCGTGCGTGCGCGGTCCGATGTGCAGCTGCTTCGCGTTGCGATCGAACACCGATGCGACGAGGCCTTCCGCACCTTCGTGCTGGGCATACGCGCACTCGGCGAACGTCGTCGCCGCGACAGAATTCTCGAGCCCACCGTCGGTGATCGCGCGCATGTAGACGACCATGTAGTCGCCGCTGCCGATGTCCCACGGGAACTTCGTTGCCTTCACCGCTTTCGAGAACGCGGGATACGTCTTGTCCCAGCAGCCATCGAACGCCTTGTTGTTGCTCTTCTGCGAGCGGACCGCGCTGAACAGCGTGCGCATCATCGCAACCTGATCGGCGTTCTTGCTCGCATACGCCGCCCACTCCGCCTTCGCATCGGCGGCGACCTTCAACACCGCGGCGACACCTTTGTCGTCCTTGTTCTTTTCGACGGCGTCACCGATCGCCATCGCGTGCTCTTTGACGGACTTCACCTTTTCGAGCACTTCTTCGACGCGCGCACCGCTATCGGCGCCGAGCTCGGCCTTCGCTTTTTCGACATCGAGCGCCTTCGCATCGTCACCGCACACGGCCCACGCCATCGCGGACTCGGCATTCGTCTGCGAATACTTGAAGCACGCGTCGACGAGATACACGCGACCGAGCACGCCCAGCTTGTCGGCGAACATGTCGGCGGTCGACAGCCAACCGATCCGCGACGTGTTGAAGACCTCGTCGCCGTGATGCATCTGGTCGTACGCGGACCACTGGTCGAGCGGGACCGACTTGTCCTTGTCGTCCTCGGCGAACGCGGACGGCGCGAGGGTGAGCATGAGACCGATCACACAAAGCTTCGACGGCATGAACGGTCTCCAATAGCGAGCACCGCGCCATGGGCTAACCGCGCGAATTTCGGCGAGCGGGGTGGACCAGACCCATGGACCGGGGTGGACCTGCGCTGGTCCAGGTCCACTCGATCTGCGGCGTCTAGTTAGCGGTCTTGTAAGGTGTTTCACTTTGCGAATTCGCTCGACGGGCGCGACCCAGATCGGGCGTAATTCCGCTCGTGAGGTACTTCGTAACGATCGCCCTGGCAGTCACGGGGTGTGCCCAAGCCGGCGCCCAAGACAACATCAAGGTCAGCGGCACCGACGGCGGCAACAAGGTCTACGAAGACGCGCCGGGTCCGCGCCCCGATTCGAGTGGCGGCGGATCGGGATCGGGTTCGGGCTCCGGCTCCGGCTCGGGCTCGGGTGGGCCGTGCACGACGATGCAGACCGAGATGCTGACGAACGGCAACTTCGACAGCACGCCGCTCGGCATGGGTTGGACCGACACCGGCGGGGATATCGAAGCGCACGGCAGCCTCGCCGCGCAAAGCGGAAACGATTACAACTGGATGGGCGGGATCACGAGCACGGACGACGCGGTCTATCAAATGATCAACCTGCCGGCGTCGACCACCGCGTTGACCCTGACCGGCTACTACCAGATCAAGACCGGCGAGAGCGGCAGCACGGTTTACGACTACGGCACGCTCGAGCTGGACGACAGCGGCGGCACCGCGATCGAGGTCGTGCTCGACCAACAGAACACGCTCAATAACGCCCACGGTACGAGTAGTTGGAAGGCGATCAACCACACGTTCACGACCGTTCCAGCTGGTCAGACCGTGGCGTTGTACATGGCGACGCACAACGACGACGTGAACGAGACCAGCTTCTACTTCGACACGTTCTCGCTCACGGCGACGGTCTGCCAGTAGATCCTGATTGAATCCCTAGCGCCGTTTGACGATATTGCAGCCATCGTGCGGCATGTCTTGTTCGCGGTTGCTCTCGTCGGTTGCGCTCGTGGTGGTGTTGGCCAACAGCTGACCCAGGACGACGGCGGCAACGTCATCGACGGCAAGACCTACAACGACGCGCCCGATCACGAGTTCCTCGACGCGCACGAGTTTCACGACGCGAAGGACTTTCGCGATGCGAAGGTCTACGAAGACGCGCACGTCTACATGGATGCGAAGATCTACATGGACGCGCACGTGTTCATGGACGCGTGCGTGCCGGTCACGACGGAGCTGCTCGTCAACGGTGACTTCGAGCAGAACACCACCGGGTGGCACGAGGTCCAGTTCGACAGCGAGCTGATCTCGAACTACCTGCCGCAAGCCGGCACGTACGGCGCGTGGCTCGGCAGCTACGATCAAACCGCGAGCGACGAGCTCTACCAAGACATCGCGATTCCCGCGGGAACGACCTCGCTCGTGTTGACGGGGTATCGCTTGGTCGGCACCACGGAGACGAGCACCACGAACGCGTACGACTTCTCGCACGTCGGCTTGGCGCAGACGAACGAGACCGCGATCGAGACCGCGCTGACGCTGTCGAACCTCAACTCGACGACCGGCACCACGTACACCGCGTTCTCGCACTCGTTCGCGGTCGCCGGGATCGCGGGCACCACGGTCCGATTCAAGATGGACAGCGAGAGCGACATCTCGAACCTGACGAACTTTTTCTACGACACGTTGTCGCTCAAAGCGACACACTGTCCGTAGTGAGCAAGAGCACCCAGCTTCTTCTCGCGGCCGCACGCACCGACTCGACGTTCGAGCGGATGACGCTCGATGGAAGATCGACGTGGGTCGGCAAGTGCATCCACTGCAACGCGAAGCTCGTGCTCGACGAGCGTGGCAATCCACTCGGCCCTGCCACGCTCGAGCACATCATCCCGCAGACGCGTGGCGGCACGGACGATCTGCACAACCTCGCGGTCGCATGCGCGAGCTGCAACCACGAAAAAGGCCGCCGCCACGATCACAAACGTGGCAAGCGGCCCGAAGAGGTCATCGCGACGCTCCAAGCGCGCCGCGCCGACCGGTGGCGTGATCCTGCTTAGAACCAGCTGAAGCGATCGTTCTTGATCGCTTGATCGAGGTTCGCGACGTTCGGGACGCCGAGGCCAGCGCCCGGGTCGTAACCGGCGATGCCGTCGTAGAACCAGTCATCGCCGGCGGTGATGTCGACGATCGCGTTCGAGTGATGGCGCGCGAAGCGATAGAGCATCGGGTTCAAGAAGCCGAGACGACCACCGTTCGATTGCGCGAGCAGTGCGGTGATGCCGTTGAACTGCGGCGCGACGAAGCTCGTGCCACCGGTGAAGTTGCCGAACCCGCCGTCTTCGACCGAGTAATAGACGAGACCGGTTTCCGGATCCGCGTTCGCCGATAGGTCCGGCGTGTTGCGACCCGCGAAGTGCGCCGGCATGTCGAAGTAGTCGATCGGGCCGTTGCCGTCGCCGTAGTCGTACGAGATCGTTTGGCCGGCTTCGGTATTACGCACGCCGGCGAGGTTCTGTTGGTAGTACGGGCGCGGCCAGAAGATGCTGACGCCACCGCCACCGCCGGCGGGGAACACTTCGGACAAGATGTCGACGCCGAACTCGGCGAAGAAGTCGGACAGGTAATCCCAGCCCCAGACTTGCTCTTGCGCGATCGTCAGGACCTCGGGGAAGCCGTAGTCCTGATCGCCCGGCAGCGTGGTGCCACCCGCGGTCGTGATCGCCGGATCGCTCGCCGGTGCACCGATCGTCAGCGACTTGGAGAAGCCCGGGTCGAAGCGATTGATCTCGTACGCGCCGGCATCGCCCGACGACGTGAACGCGCTGATGCCTTGCGCCGCCATCTCGAGGAACGCCTGATGGAACGCGACGAGCTGCGGCGTGTTGTCGACGCCGACGACTTGCTCGTAATAGTACTCTTCCGCTTCGCCCCAGCTGAGCGACATCGTGTCGACCTTGTTGTCCGACGCGAGCTTGTAGAACACGTCCATGAAGCCGACGTCCGTGTTCGGCGTGTCGTAGACGATGATGTTCGCTTGCGGCGCCATGCCGCCCGATTGCTCGACATCGAGCGCGGTCTCGCCCGAGCCGGCGACGCTCGAGATCGCACCGCCGCCATCGACGTGAACCTGCGTGATGCGGTTCGCCTTGTAGGTCAAGCCGATCGCATCCCAGTAGGTGTACGCGTCTTGCGGATCGAAGCCCGCGAGCGTGGCGATGCCGATCGTGCGGCCGCGACCATCGATGTGATGGTTGTAGAGCGGGTTGACGTTGTACTGATTCGCGACGTCACCGACCGTGAAGTTACCCGGCTGACCCGTCGCCGTGGACGTACCCGAGGGGAGCGCGAGCGGATGCGTGGCTTCTTGCGCGTGCACGTTGTGCGGGCGGAAGTTGCCGCTCGAGCTGTCGAGACCGACGACGGCCGTCAATAGATCGTTCAGCGCGCGCGGCGTGCTCGGCTGATGACGCGGGCGATGATGACGATGGCCCTGCGCGTCTTGGAAGTCGTGGAGGTCCGCGCTGAACACGGCGTCGAACGCCGACGCCGGGCCGGTGACCTTCAGCAACAGGCGATCAGCGTAGACCTCGGTCACGGTGATGCCGTTCGCCGCGAGATACGACTTGATCGTGTTGATGTCGCGCTGCGAGGGCGCGAACAGCGTGGCGAACTCGTTGACCGAGAGCCACTGGTGATAGGTGAACGAGATCGGCGTCTGCGTGGACGCGACGTACGCTTCGAGGAGCTCCGGGTGTTGAACCTTGAGCACGAGAGAGCCCGACACGGTTTCGGTCGAGGCGGTTGCGCCGACATCGGTGTCGGCATTGGCGTTGGTGGCGCCGGCGATGAGCCCCAGGGCCACCGTCACTGCACCACACGAAACAGGCATCATTCGCATGGTGAGCTTTATAGGCAATCACACGATCGTTCGACAAGAGATCGTTTGAGGACAAACGAAGATTGCCTGTGAACCGCAGTGCACACTCGGGTGCCATGCGATCGGCATTCCGATCTAAATCTGAATCGGCCAACCGAGCGCGGTCAGATCGTGAGCGATCGCTTTAAATCCGGCACGCAACCGCGACGCGGTGGGACGTCGACGACTGTCGCGGGACAACGTAGCGCGCAGCAACTCTGCGAGAGGCGCGTAACGACGCGTACGTTCCAAACGTGCGAGCTGCTCCGCCGCGGGTTGCTTCACGAAGTGCTGATCGATGACTTCCTTAATCGAGTCACCCGCAAACAAAACGTTCCCGGTCAAAACTTCCCAGGCAACACATCCACTCGCGTAAACGTCTGCACTCCACGCTTCGAATTGTTCGCCACCCTCGGTCCAAACTTCCGCGGCACCATAATGGACACTGCCGCAACCCGCGCGAATGCGGCGTCCGGCGAGGCCGAAGTCGACGAGTACCGCATCGCCGGAATTTTCGCGGAGGACGACGTTCGGCGGCTTCACGTCGAGGTGGGCAATTTGCACCGCATGCATCGCTTCGAGCCCGGCGAGCAGGTCATCGATGATCTTGAACGCCCGAGGCATCGTCAGATCGCCGGCTTCGAGCGTGCGCTCGAGGTTCGGACCGCGGACATACTCCATCACGAGCGCGGGCTTCGGCTGCGCGCTTGCATCGAACGTGACGAATCGCGCGAGATTTGGATGCGTGGGGAGGACGAGCAGGGCACCGGCTTCTTCGCGGAACAGCCGCTCGAACTCCTGTTCGGACAGATTGCGCGCGGCCTCGGCGGAGTAGTCGGGGACTTTTAGTGCAACGAGCTCGCGATCGCGCTGTTTGGATCGTTGATCCGCACGCACGGCGAGCAGCACCGAGCCACCGGCGCCACTGCCGATCGGACGGATCACGTAGAAGCCACCGAGCAGGCGCGACAGCGGGACCCAGCTGGGTAGCATCACGTCGAGTGGGATCGTGCCGGTCGGATCGGCGGTCTCGGCTTGCGGGCGGCGCGCGAGCCAGACCAACACGCGTTCGAGCGCGCTCGCGAGTGCGGGCGGTAACGAAGCGCGGGCTTGATCGATCGCGATCGCGACGGGTTCGTCGAGCTTGATCGTCGGGCGCTTCGTGCGAGGCGGTGGCGCTTCGGGTTGTGTGAGCGATGCCATGCTCGCGCCCCAGCCACCCATCGGCATCGCGCGAGATTGCCGGCGCGCGCGCGTGGCCTCGACCGGCGTGCCGCCGAGCGCACTCTCGATCCCGCGGATCGCGGACTCGAGCGCTTCACTCGTGTCGTCGGCCTCCAGGCCAAGGCGCCGGCGCGCGCCGAACACGCGACGCGCGAGCGTGCCGAGCTCCGTCGCGATCGCGTCGAGTGCGCCCGTCGGAATCGCGGAGAGGTTCGGTGCGGTGACCAAGCGCGAGAGTTGATTGCCGAGCCGGGCGAGCGCGAGGCGAACCGATTCGACGCGCGGCGATTGCTCCGGCGGCAGCGCATCTGCGAGCTCGGCCAAGCGCTCGAGCACGGTCTTGATCTTCGCGCCGTCGTCCGGATCGACCGCGGCCCACGTCGCTTCGTGAAGCCGAGCGTACGCGCCGAACGAAGCCTCGATCTCGGGAACCATCGAGGCTTCGCGGATCACGGCGAAGTCGTCGTCGACAAACACCGTGGTCCACGCGAGCAAGAAGTCGGTCAGCTCGGCGTGGCCATCGCGCAGGAGTGCATCGCCGGCGCGTGCGAGGGCGGCCCACACGGCGCGGCGCAGCGACGAGTGATCTTGTTCGGCGCGCGCCATCAGTTGACGAACGGCGGCGAGGCGCGGTGCGAGATCGTGCTCGGTCGTCGCGCGCACGCCGTCGAGCAAGCGCACGAGCACGCGTAGGCGCGCGATCCGGAGACCGCCGTGCTTCACGCCGCCGGTCTCGGGGCGGGACTCGCGATCGAGCAGCGATTGTTCGATCGAGGCGAGCGCCGCCGCGAATTGGCCGCGCACCGGATCGACATCGGGTGCGAGGGCAAGCACCGCGATCAGCGCGTTGTCGGCGAGGAGCTCGCGATCGAGCTCGCGCAGCAGGCGCATCGAGTGGCGGCGATCGAGCGCATCGTCGTCCGATGAATCGGCGAGCCACGCGGCCGCTTCGGTGATTTCGTCGACGGCGATCCGCGCTTCACGAAGGGCGGTGGTGGTATCGCCGGCATCGAGTGCGAGGCGCGCGGCGGCGATCGGCTCGCCGATGCTGCTCGCTTGAACGACGGCGATCAATTGCGAGCGATCGCGTCCGGTCGTTGGAGCCTCCGGCGTATCGTCGAGCTCCTTCTCGAGCGCGGCCAACAACGCCCACCGGCCGTCGTCGCCGCTTGCCTGGGCCGATGCGAGCTCCTTGCGCGTCCACAGGAGTGCTTGCTGCGTAGCGCTCGGCAAGAGGGGTGCGGCTTCTTCGCGGCGGAGCTCGGCGATCGCCTCGGCGGCTTCCAGCGGTTGCTTCGCGACGAGCGCCGATGCGAGCTGATCCGCATTGTTCGGCGCCACGATCGCGAGGCCCGCGATGCCGAGGATCGTGCCACGCGTGACACCGGGCTCCTTGCTCGCGCGTTCGATCAACACGGGCGTCCACCGCGCGGCTTGACCACCGCGCTCGAGCGCCGCGCCCGCCGAGGCCGAGCCGCGTCGCACTTCGGTATTCGTGGCGGTGTTGCGCAGCTCGCGATCGATATCGTCGGCGAGCTCGCTATCGACATGCGCGAGCAGGCCACGCGCGATGCTCGCGAACCGCCACACGAGGGCTTCGCGATCGGCAAGCAATCGCGCGAGCGCCGCCCGCACGCCCGGCCGCGCGAGGACTTGGACACCGCCGCGATCGCCGCTGTCCAACCGACGCAACGCCTCGCGTGCGCCGTGCGCGAGGATCCGTCCCGCGAGTCGACGCGCCGGCAAGCCGCCCATCGCCGGTGCTTCGACCCACGCATTCGCGAGCGCGGGTTGCGCGAGTAAGCCCAGCGCGAGCTCGCCGATCGCGCCCGGTGCGGTGAGCGGTGCCGACAGCACGACCTCCAACCGCGCGCGCAGGTTGTCGCCGCTCACCACTTTCGGCGAGCTCCGTGCGAATGCGATCAGGAGTCGCACGAACGTGTCGCGATCCGCTTCGCGCAATCGCTGCAACACGCGCCGGCCGAGCTCGCGCCGTTCGGCACCCGCGGGCACGGCTTGCCCGAGCTCGAACAACGCGACCGCAGCGCCGGCCGGCGACAACCACTCCAGATCGGCGAGCACGCCGTCCGCCAACATCGCGCGCACCGCGAGCAGCAAGTGATCCGCGGCGAGTCCTTCGAGAGGTGCCGGCTCGCGCTCCGCGACGTGGGCGAGCATCGCGAGGCCCTGGCGTGCGATCCGCCGGCGTTCGTCGCTGTCTTCGAGCGTGTGCAGAGTCGCGAATGCAGCGAGGTGCTGCCGGCTGCTGCCCATCCCGAAAGTTTACTAGACTTCGCGGATGCCGATGATCGAGCTCGACCGGTTACTCCGTGGTCACCCGCTCGATCAGATCAAGCGCTGGACGGCCGAGCTGCGCTACTTCGTGGTCATGGGCGAGTACTTCAGCGGCCCCGTCGAGCTCGGGCCGGGTCTCGAGGTCGATCTCCGATTCGATGGCCACGACGATCTGGTCGCACTACTGACCACGTTCGGCGCCTATCGTCGCTACACGGGACCGCTTCCGAAGACGAGCGGCACCGCCGGCGAAGACTGGCCGGTGAACGAGCACCCCGACATCGCGCGTCCCCGCGAAACGACGATCGCCGGCGACACCGTGCTGCTCTGGGTCGACCAACACTCGATGCGCGTCATCCTCGACGAGCAGTTGAGCGACGCGTTGATCGCCCGCGGTCAGCGGCTCGAGGCATGGCTCGACGAACACGATCTCGCATCACGCGTGCTTCGTCCCACGCTCGCACCGAACGCGTTTTCGAACGACAACTATCCCGGCACGTTCTGAACCGGCGTGAGCTCCGCGATCGTGAGCGTCTCGTCGTAGAACACGTCACCGCCGGGACCGATGCCGCGCATCCGCAGCGAGTCCGGCGTGATGTCGATCAGGCCGAAGTTGAAGCGCCCGTCGCGAAACATCACACCGGCGGGCGAGGGGCCGTAGGGGCCGATGCCACGCATGAGCGGACCGACTTGGAACTCGCGAATCCCGTGCGAGTGCGAGTACGCCGCGAAGTAGTGTTGATCGCCCGAGAGGAACAACACGCCCGTGATGCCCGCGGCCGCGATCGCGCCGAGGATCTCTTCGCGCTCGTGCGTGAAGCCGGCCCAGTGATCGACGCCGACACCGTAGTCGAGCGGCACGCTCGTGAAGATCAGCTTGAACGTGGCGGTGCTCGCCGCGATCGCCGCTGTGAACCACGCCTTTTGCGCGGCGCCGAGCATGGTCTTGTCCGCATCGTCGATCTGCGCGTTCGGACTCCGCCACCGCCGGCAATCGAGGACGAAGCACTCGCAGTTTGCGCCCCACCGGAAGCTGCGATAGCGCACGCCATCTCCAGACGGCGTCGGCGCGATCGGGAAGAACTCGTCCCACGCCGCCATCGCCGCGGCGTAGCGATCGGGCTCGTCGGAGACCCGCATCGCATCCCAGTCGTTGCGGAATTCGTGATCGTCGTAGATCGCGTGCACACCCATCGCCTGGAACCACGGCCGAGTGTGCTTCGACGTGCGAAGGAGGCCATGGACATCGCGATACGCGGGCAGCGTCACCGGCACCGCCGGACCGTTGTCGCAGTACGGCACGTCACCGATCGCGACGAACACCTCGGGCTGCATCTTGATGATCTGCTCGAAGATGTCGCTCTCGAACTCGCTCGATTGCGGATCGAGATCCGCCGACACCGCGATCGTGATCGGCCGCGGATCATCGACCGATGGCGCCGTATGAACCGCGTGCGTGGTCAGCGTGCCGTCGTCGAGCAACACGTTCACGGTGTACGCCGTCGACGGCGCGAGCCCGGTGATCTGCGCGACCGCTTGCGCGTTCACGAACGTGGCTTCGATCACCTGATCGTTGACTTCGATCGACGCGGACTTCGCGTACAGCGACCACGCCGAGACCAAGAACCCGCTCTCGGACGTCTCGAAGATCGCCGTGCCCGACGACGCATCCGGCGCCTTGGTCGGCGAATTGTCACCGCACGCGGCCACCACCGCGACAGCTCCGGCGAGCCGCAGGACATCGCGACGATTCGGATCCACCTGCCCGTGATACTACCCGGTCGTGAAGATCGAACGCACCGAGATCGCCGGCCTCACCACACGGATCGTGGGGCGCGATGACGCCAAGCTCACCGTGATTCTCATGCACGGGTTCGGGGCACCGGGCGATGACCTCGTCGACTTCGCACGCTATCTCGACGTCCCGGCGAACTTCGTGTTCCCGGCCGCACCGCTCGAGCTCGGCGGCATGTACGGCGACGCGCGCGCGTGGTGGCTACTCGATCTCGCACGGCTCGAGCGCGACCTGCGCACGGGCAGCCCGAGCGATCGCAGTGGCGAGATGCCGGACGGCCTGCCGCAAGCGCGCGCGCAGATCGCCACGCTCGTTGCCGACATCGAGAAGCGCTTCGCCAAGCCGATCGTGATCGGCGGGTTCTCGCAAGGTTCGATGATGGCGATCGATACGGCGCTCCACAGCGACACCAAGTTCGCCGGCGTTGTCCTTCTATCGAGCACGCTGATCGCCGCGCAGGAATGGTTGCCGCGCATGACCAAGCTCGCGGGCACGCCGGTGTTCCAATCGCACGGCCGCGGCGATGCGCTCCTGCCGTTCACGGTCGCCGAAACGTTGCGCGATCACATGAAGACCGCGGGCGCGCTCGTCGAGTGGCACGCGTTCAACGGCGGTCACGAGATTCCGCCCGTCGTGTTGAACGAGCTCGTGACGTTCCTACGCTCTCGCTAAAACTGCGATTCGATCAGCGAGCACACGGCGTCGCCCGGACAGCACGCGTCGTAGCCGCCGTTCGCGCCGTTGTACTGGTTCGTGTGGATGCACACGCGCGAGCCCTCGGCGCCTTGCGCCGGCCAGTAGTACGCCCAGAAGAAGCACATCTCGTCGTTCGCCGATTCACCGAACTTGATCTTCGCGGTGCTGGTGTTCGTCCACGAGCAGGTGAAGTCGAAGCCACCACCGGTCGCCACGCTGAACGGCGGATCGAACGTTTGCGTGAGCGGCTCGGCCCACATGAATGGATCCGGGTTGTAGACGGTGGTCATCGCCGGATCGTCTTTCGACGTGCCGACCTTCACCGTCACGCCGGTCCCCATCTTGTGCTCGTGGCCCGTGATCGCGAAGATGTGCGACTGCGAGAGGTCGAACGTCGACGGCACGGTGAAGAACTCGTGCAACGTGGCCTGGCCGCTCGCCGGGATGTTGATATCGGGCGAGCCTGTAAACATGAGGCCGGCTTCGTCGTGGATCGTCGACGCGTCGGCCGTCTCGAAGTTGACCGTGGCTTGCGCCTGCGCGTCCTGATCGGATGCATTGATGTAGTGCATCTCGAGCTTGATCATCTGGTGCGCGGCGAGCGTGTACGCCACGCCATCCGGGAGGAGGATCTCGTCGTCGTGCTTCTGCGTGATCGCGAGCGGCATGATCTTACCGCTCGTGTTCAACGCTCCGGTGAAGGGCTGACACGGCGTGGGCGTGGTCTGCTCCGTCGCGTCCATGTCGTCCTTGTAAACGATCAGGTGGTGCGACGCCGTCGACAGCACATCGTGAAGACCGTGCACTTTGATCGGCGCATCGTTCGGCAACTGCAGCCAGATGCACTGCGTGTCTTCCACACCCGATGCGACGGTGAGCGGTCCCCACGTCAGCGAATACGCTTGGCCACCCGAGCCGTAGTTCGAGCCCTGGTCACCACCATCGCCATTCTGGGTGCCGTCAGGCACGGTGGAACCGCCGCAGCCGGCAAGAAGCGACAAAACAACAGCAAATTGGCGCACCATGTAGGTACCCTCCCGTGGCATGGACTCTAGATCGGAATGGCAAACGTGAACAACCTGTCATTTTCGGACACCGCGTAGCCTTCCTCACAGAACCGAGGCACGGACTTCGCAGATACTAGGGACAATGGGCCGAGCGATCGCCGTTGCGACGATTCTCCTCAGTGCCGGGCTCGCGGGAGCCAACCCCATCGACCTCGCGCTGGTCGACGGCCAACAGCTGAAGCTCGACGACGAGTGGCCGGCGTTGCCCGACTACCAAGAGCTGTCGATGGAGGATCGGATCACCGACAAGGTGAGCGATGCCGGCAACGACGCGAGCAGTCACGTCGACGCGTGGACCCGCCACTACGTGAGCTGGCGGGTCGATGGTCGCCGTAACCGCGGATCGCTCCACCTCGGCAACGAGATGATCGCGCTGGACTCGAACTGGTTGTTCGCGAACAGCCGCGCTCATATCGACGCGAAGCTCGAGCTGAACGTCGCGTCACATCACATCGAGCTCGAGCTACCGGGAATGGATCTGTCTCGCGACAGCGTGCGTAACGACAGCGTGTCGACGCTCAATGTCGCCGTGCTCGAGAAGCGCTTTTAGTTAGCGCCACGAGCCTTCGATAAAGAACCACTGGTCGCCGCGCTGTTCCCAGCGGCCTTCTTCCCAGTGCTTGTTCGCGCGCTCGCGCTCCCAGTGGCCCGCGATCCACGCGTAGCTCCCGTTCGTGTAGCCCCAGTGACCGCGCGCCCAGATGAAGCCCGCGCGAGGAGCGCCCGGATTTTCGGCTTGCGGTGCCGGCGGCGCCGGTTGACGCGGCGGCGGCGGCGGCGGTGGCGCACCACCACCGATGCTCACGTCGACATGCACGCCACCTTGCGCGGTCGGCGGCGGCGGCGGCGGCGGCGCACCTGCACCCCACGAACCTTCCGTCCACACCCACGTGTTGTTGCGATTCTCCCAGCGACCTTCATTCCAGATCTGGCCGCGGCGCTCGCGCTCCCAGTGACCCGGCGTCCACTGATACTCGCCGTTCTGCCAGTTCCATCGACCGTGGACGAACACGAAGCCGTTGCGCGGCGCGAAGTGCTCTTCGCGAGGAGGCGGCGGTGCCGGTTGCGGATCATCGATCCAATCACCGTTGACCATCACCCACTGACCGTTGCGGTTCTCCCACGTCGACTCGCGCCAATGGCGACCGCGACGTTCCTTCTCCCAGTGACCCGGCGTCCACGCCCAATCACCGTTGTGCCAGTCCCAATGACCGCGCACGAAGATGAAGCCGCGGCGCGCTTCGAACCGTTCTTCGCGGAGCGGCGGCGGCGCGGCGCTCGGCACGGCGGGCGCGTCGTCCCACGTACCGTCGACGAACACCCACGTGCCACTGCGGTTTTCCCACCGCGATTCACGCCAGCGCTTGCCCGCGCGCTCGCGCTCCCAGTGACCGGCGCGCCACTCGTACTTGCCCTTCACCCAATCCCAGCGACCGGGTTGGAAGATGTAGCCGGCGCGAACGCGCGTACGTTCCGCTTCCTCGCGTGGCGGCGGTGGTGCTTCGCGCGGAGCGATATCGACGTTCACGCTCCCTTGCACACTGACGCCACCGCGATGATCGCGAATGACGGGTTGCGCGGACGCGGTTCCGGCACCGATGGCAACGAGCAAAAGCAAACGAGGCAGCTGTGATCGCATGAGTCCTCCGAAGACGAACGTTCGACGAATCGTACTCCCAGTTATTCAGCTGGGACAAACTGCCGCGAGAGGGAAGTTCAGCCGTGAAATACATGGCTTACTGGTAGAGTGCGCCGCATGAAACGCCTGGTGGTCGCTGCACTTATCGCCGGATGCGGTGGGGGTAGCTCGCACACGCATCACGTTCCGACCAAAGTCGCGAAGGCCGGATCGCGCACGATCTCGATCGTCGGCACGAACGATCTGCACGGTCAGCTCGATCGCCTGCCGCTGTTCGGCGGCTTCATCAAGAACCTTCGCGAGGCGCGGGCGGCCGATGGTGGCGGCGTGTTGTTGGTCGATGCCGGCGACCTGTTCCAAGGCACGCTCGAATCGAACATCGCCGAGGGCGCGGACGTGATCAAAGCGTACAACCAGCTCGGTTACGCGGCGTCCGCCGTCGGCAATCACGAGTTCGACTACGGCCCCGAAGGTCCGCAGGTGATCGCGCACGGCGATGAAGATCCGCGCGGCGCGCTGCGGGCACGTGCGAGCGAGGCGAAGTTTCCGTTCCTCGTCACGAACATCCTCGACGAAAAATCCGATCAGCGGATCAAGTGGCAGAACATGCCGGCGTCGACGTTGGTCGATGTCGCGGGCACCCAGGTCGGCATCCTCGGCGCGAGCACCGAATCGACGCCGTTCACCACGATGACCGTGAACTTCGCCGGCCTGAAGATGGGCCAGCCGACGGCGCGCTACATCGCCGACGAAGCGAAGGCGTTGCGCAGCCGTGGCGCGCAGGTGGTCGTGCTGACGATGCACATCGGCAGCTCGTGCAAGAACAACGAAAACGTCGACGATCTGTCGTCGTGCGATCAGAACGAAGAGCTGTTCAAGGTGCTCTCGGATCTGCCGAAGGGCTTGGTCGATGTCGTGATCGCCGGCCACACTCACGCGGCGATCGCGAAGCGGATCGATGGCATGGCCGTGATCGAGTCGTACTCGTCGGGCAGGGCGTTCGGTCGCGTCGATCTACGCGTCACCGAGACCCACGTGTCGTCGGTGAAGATCATGCCGCCGATGGTGATGTGCCCGCTCGACAAGGACAACAACCCGGCCGCGCTCGCGGATTGTCATCCCGAGCAGTACGAGGGCAAGACCGTCGTCGCCGATGCGGACGTCCAGAAGATCGTCGACGACGCGCTCGCTCGCACCGCCGACAAGCGGACCGAGAAGCTCGGCGTCACGCTCGGCGGACCGATCACGAAGGCGTACAAAGCCGAGAGCCAGGAAGGCAATTGGTTCACGGATCTGATGCTCGCCGCGCAACCCACGGCGGACGTCGCGATGACGAACGGCGGCGGCCTCCGCGCGGACATTCCGGCCGGCGACCTCACGTACGAGCGGCTGTACAGCGCGATCCCGTTCGACAACCGCTTCGCACTCGTCACGTTGAAGGGCAAGCACATCCGCCGGCTGGTCTCGCAGAACGTCCAGCGCGATAACGGGTTTCAATCGTGGGGCGGGCTCACCGTCGTCGCGAAGTGCAAGGCCGGCGCGCTCGATACGGTGATCAAGGTGAAGGGGAAGATGCTCGCCGACGAGGCGACGTACACGCTCGTGACGAGCGACTTCCTCGCGAGCGGCGGCGATGGCGTGATCGGCCGGCTCAAGCTCCCCGATGGCTCGATCAAGATCACCGATTCGATCATGCGCGATGGCATGGCGGACGTGCTGCGCAAGCAGAAGGGCACGATCGATCCGAACAAACTGTTCGGCGCGAACGCGAAGCGATTCGAGCTCGAGGGTGGCCAGCGCCCGCTCGTGTGCCAGGGTCCGAAGCAGCAGCAAAAAGTCGAGGAGCCGGACTGATGACGTGGAGTAAGACCAGCTGGCAACAGAAGCCGGCACAACAACAAGTCTCCTACGCCGATGGTCCGCGCCTGCAACGCGTGCTCGACGAGATGGCGCGCTTGCCACCGCTCGTCACGTCGTGGGAAGTCGAAAACCTCCGCGCCGAAATCGCGAAGGCCGCGCGTGGCGAAGCGTTCCTCTTGCAGGGTGGCGATTGCGCCGAGAGCTTCGATGACTGTCGGAGCGAGCCGATCGCGGCGAAGCTGAAGATCATCATGCAGATGTCGCTCGTGCTGGTGCACGGGACGCGAAAGCCGGTGATTCGCGTCGGCCGGATCGCCGGGCAATACGCGAAGCCGCGCTCGGCAGACACCGAGACGCGCGATGGCGTGACGTTGCCCGCGTATCGCGGGGATAACGTCAACCACAGCGAGTTCACGACGGACGCGCGCACGCCGGATCCCGAGCTCATGCTGCGTGGCTACGAGCGCGCGGCACTGACGCTCAACTTCATTCGCGCGCTGACCGATGGCGGATTCGCGGATCTCCATCACCCCGAGCAATGGGACGTGTCGTTCGCGCACGGGTCGCCGAATCACGCCGCGTATCAGACGATCGTCGATTCGATTCGCGAGGCGTTGGACTTCGTCGGCGCGATCACCGGCGGCGTCGACAACGAGATCCTGCGGCGCGCCACCTTGTACACGAGTCACGAGGCGCTCGCGTTGCCGTACGAGCAAGCGCAGACGCGCACGGTTCCGCGCCGCGATGGCCACTACAACTTGTCGACGCACTTCCCGTGGATCGGCATGCGCACGGCCCAGCTCGATGGCGCGCACGTCGAGTTCTTCCGCGGCATCAAGAATCCGATCGCGATCAAGATCGGGCCTGCGATGACCGCCGACTGGTTGACCGGACTGCTCGAGATCCTCGATCCCGAACAGCTCCCGGGGCGGATCACCTTGATCGCGCGGATGGGCGCCGATCACGTCCGCGACAAGTTGCCGCCACTCGTCCAAACGGTGCAGCGCCTCGGTCGCACGGTGCTATGGACCTGTGACCCGATGCACGGCAACACCGAGACCACACCGCAGGGTTACAAGACCCGACGGTTCGACAAGATCCTCTCGGAGGTCGAGGCGAGCTTCGCGTTGCACGCGGATCTCGGGTCGCGGTTGGGCGGCGTTCACGTCGAGCTCACCGGTGAAGATGTCACCGAGTGCATCGGCGGCGCGCGCGGCCTCGACGAAGCCGGCCTCGAACGCGCGTACAAATCGCGCGTCGATCCGCGCCTCAACTACGAGCAGGCGCTCGAGCTGACCATGCGGATCGCGCGCCACTTGCGAGCCGGCAAATGATGCCCAAAGCGCCCACGGTGGAGTCGCGCGGCTTTCTCGGTCGCAAAGGCTTCGTCTGGGAATTCATCGGCAGCTGGTTCGTGCCGGTGATCATGTCGGGCGCGTACATCGTGCTCGCGCTGACGTCGGAGACCGATGCGACGGGCTGGGCGTGGATGTCGATCGGCCTCGCGTTCGTGCTCGTGCTGTGGTGGCTGTTCCGGATGCTGACGCGCAACGCGGCGATCGCGCGCGCGTTGAACACCGGCGATGCGAATGCATTGACCCAGATCGACAAGACGCCGATGGGCTTCGCGATCGCACACGAGATGCGCGCGGACTGGGACAAGGCGTTGCGCCAGCTCGATCGGGTGTCGCCCGAGAAGCCGAAGGATCAGATCCTCGTCGATACCGTGAAGATCTCGGCGTACGTCGAGCTCGGCGATGTCGCGAAGGCACGCGCCGTGTTGAATTCGATGCCGGTCGACAAGCTCAACCCGCGACTCGACGCGCAGCTCGCACTTCAAGCCGAGCTCGCGCGCGGCAAGGTACTCGGTGCCGAACACGATCACGAGCAGGCGCTCGTCGTGCTCGACAAGGTGATCGCGGACGTCCGGACCGGGCAGTGGTCGCGCGCGATGGCGAATCACTACGCGGGGCTTGCTGCTCGGGGAGCGGGGCAGGCGGATCGCGCGGATCTCTATCGCGCGGCAGCGGCGAAGCTCGCGCCCGCGGCTTGGTTCAACGGCTAGAACGATCCGACCGCAGCGAGGCCGGCGCCATCACCCGAGACCGTCGGGACGATCGCCGTCTGATTCACGCGCTCGCGCGTCGGTGCCGAGAGATAGATGTACGTGGCCACGCCGACCGCCGCGAGACCGACGCCGAACAACGGCGTGCCGATCCAGCGTGCATTCCACTTCTCGTTCTCGGGCGTGTTTTCCGTGGTGCAGGTGCCGTCTTTGACGAAGCCGCCGTCGACGCACGCGAAGTACCGCTGGCGGGCAACGAGGCTCACGATGCCACTCGCGACCATCAGCGCACCGCCACCGATCGCGAGATAGACGGCCTTCTTGCGACGCTCGTGACCGCGATCGACGATCACCGAATCGTCGCCGACCTCGAGGTTGACCGACACCGTCTCGCCACCCTTGCCCGTGACGTCGATCTCTTGATGGAACGCCTTGTGGCCCGGCGCCGTCGCTTCGATCACGTGATGACCGCCATCGATTTCGACGCGGAGATAGTCTTCGGGCGAGATCACTTCGCCGTCGAGCCGGACCCTCGCGTTCGGCGTGTTGACCTCGACCTTGATCGTCGCGATTCGCTCGCTCAGATCCTTCGTACGATTGCCGGCGGCGGTTTCGTACTCCGGCAAGTTCGTCTCGTGCGCGCGCACTTGAGCCTTGCGGAACCAGTACAGCGCGAGCCGGTACTTCTTGAGGTTCTGATTGCACAGGCCGAGGTTCAGCATCGTGCCGGCAGCATCCGGGTCGAGCTTGATCGCCTGGTTGAACTTCTCGCACGCACCGGCATCGTCGTGCGTTTCGATCAGCTTGCGGCCTTCCGCGAACAACGCATCGGCCTTCTTCTGGCTTTCCGGATCGGCAACCGCCGAGCTCGTTACCAGCGCGAGCGCAGCCACCAGAGCAGTACCCCGCATCTCAACCAGTCTATCTTAAAACCGACCTAGCGCGGCGATTCCTGCCTCCGAGGGCGAGACCACCGGCATGATCGTCATCCGTTCGCGATCACCGTGCGACGACGGCGTGAAGTACCACAGCGCGGCGCCGCCCAATCCGATCGCGAGCCCGGCAAGCGCGGTGGCTCCGCCGACGTTGAAGAGCGTGATGTCGTCGCCGAGTGAATTGACCGTGGCCTGGTCGCACACCGGCGTGGGGCTGTGGGACGCACAGTTCGGGTTCGTTCCCGAGACGCCGTTCAGCGCCTGGTAATACTTGTGGTGCGCGACGAACATCAGCACGAGGCCGGTGACGCCGGCCACCGCGCCGACACCGACGGCAACCTTACCGATCGGCCGGCACGCCGCGCACACCGTCACCGGGAAGCCGAGCTTCGGGATCGCGATGGTTTGATGCTGGGCTTCGTCGACGTGAACCGTTTGCTTGTACGTGGTGCGACCCGGCGCGGAGACCACGACCTCGACCTCTCCCGGATCGACGAGCACGTCATTCGCCACGGAGAAATCGATCACCTTGCCGGCGACGAGCAGCTTGCCGTCCGCGTATGGCTCCGCGAACGTCACGCGTAGGTGCGGCACGCGGGGCTCGAGCTTCGCGAGATATTCTTCGGCGGCCGTGAGCTGCGGCGTGAGGTTCGCTTCTCGAGCTCGCTCGCGCGCGTCCGTGAAGTCGTGGATCGCCGTCGCGATCTTGCCGGCTTCCGCATGGCAGCGCGCGACGTTCAAGATCGTGCCGATCGCATTCGGGTTGAGAGCGAGCGACGCATCGAACGCTTCGCATGCTTCCTTCGTCTTGCCCTGTTCACGAAGCTTGGTCGCTTCGTCGAACTTTTGATCGGCTGCTTGGATGTCGTCGGCGAAGGCCGGCGAAGCCGCAACGATCAAACCGAGGATCACCCAACGCATGCGTAGATCGTATGCGCAGATCGCGGGTCGACGCTACTTCGCGCCGAGCTACTTCTTGCAGCCATGCGGGTCCGCGAACGGATCGCACTTCGGTGGAGGTTGCGGATCCGGCGGCTTGACTGTCATGTCGTGCGGCTTTTCGACCGGCGGCGGCGGTGCCTCTTTCACGACCGTTGGCGGCGGCTGCTTCTTGATCGTCTGGCCGGGCTTTTTCGCCGTCGTGCCAGGCGGCTTCTTCGTTGTCTCCGCCGTGGCACCCGCGGTTTGAGTCACCGGCGGTTTTTCGACGAGCTTCTCCGGCGGTTTTTCCGGCGGCTTCTCGTCCGGTTTCGGTGCCGGCTTCGCCGCGGCTTCCTGCTTTTCCGCGGCCGGGGGCGTTGGCGCTGGAGCCGGATCGTCTTTCTTGTTCGTCATCACGAACGCGACCGCGATGCCGATGCCGACGAACGCGACGAGCCCGCCGAGCAGCGGGAGGATCCGGCGCTTCGGCTGAACGACATCGAGCGTGGTCGACAGCGCGGCGACCGGACCCGAGGCTGCACCCTTCGGCGGAATCGTGACGATCGGCAGGTGCGGATTCGAGGCCCGCGCGGCGATCGCACGCACGTCGCTGATGTCCGACTCCGCGGCATCGTCCCAGCCCTGGCTCCGCCGCAGCGTGCGCAACATCCGCTCGACGAGCTTTCCGGCTTGATGCGGATCTTGAACGAACGGAATCAGATCGCGACCGAGCTCCGCCATCGTGGCGTAGCGCTGTTCCGGCGTCTTCGCGAGGCAGCGCAGGATCACCGGTTGAAGCGCGGGCGGCGTGTGAACCATCGGCGCTGGCGGATCGACCGCGACCTTCACGCACATCTCCGAAAAGCTTTCGGCATCGAACGGGCGATGACCCTCGAGCAATTCGTAGAACACCGTGCCGAGCGACCAGATGTCGCTGCGCCAATCGACGAGCCGCGCCGAGCGCATCTGCTCCGGCGACATGTACGCGGGCGTCCCGAGCAGCGACTGCGTCTGCGTCAGGTTCATGTCCGTGCCCATCGACGTCTTCGAGATGCCGAAATCCAAGACCTTGATGATCGCGGTGCCATCCGGCCGCCACGTCACGAACAAGTTCGTCGGCTTGATGTCGCGATGGACGATGCCGAGCGAGTGCGCTTCCGCGAGTGCCTCCGCGGTTTGCAACATCATGTCGCAGGCCCAGCGATAGCCGACCTTGCCACTCTCCTCGAGCATCTCGCCGAGGTTGTGACCCTCGAGGTACTCCATCACCATGACCGGCACGCCGCCATCGCTGCCGACGTCCGTCACCTTCGCGACGTACTCGCTCTTCAGTCGCGATGCCGCCTTGGCTTCACGATCGAAGCGCTCGACCGCGTCCTGGTCGACAAGCGCGTCCTTGCGCAGGAGCTTGATCGCGTACCGCCCGCCGAGTTGGAGGTGCGTGCACTCGACCACGACGCCCATGCCACCATGGCCGATGACGCGCTCGACCCGATACTTGCCGAGCAAGACCTGGCCGATTTCGACGCCGGCATCGACGGTCTTTACACCGGTGGACACGACCCGAAAGTTCTAGCGCACCTTAGTGCTGGATCTGGTGAATTTTGAGGTTGTTTGTCTGCCCACCACCGCCGACAGGAACCGCCATCGTGATCAGCACGTGCTCGCCCGGCTGCGCGAGATTGCGCTCCAGGAGTGTTGCCTCTACCCGATCTACCAGTTCTTCGGTGGTCGCCGACGGCCCTACGAGCACGGGGGTGACACCCCAGAACAGCGCGAGGCGGCGATAACTGACCTCGTTCGTGGTCAGCGCCACGATGTTCGCCTCCGGGCGGTACTCCGAAAGTAAGCGAGCTGCACCACCGGAATCCGACACGGTGACGATCGTCTTTAGCTTCATCGAGCGCGCGGCGGTCACCGCGGCGTGTGCGATCGCGTTCGCCGGCACCGCGAGCTCGATATCGACCGGTTCGAAGCTCGCGCGGTAGTACGCGCTCTTTTCGATCTCGTCGATGATCCGCGCCATCGTGCGCACGGCTTCGATCGGATGCGCGCCGCTCGCGGTCTCGCCCGACAGCATCAACGCATCGGTCGTATCGAGCACCGCGTTCGCCACGTCGCTCGCTTCGGCGCGCGTGGGTCGCGGTTGCACGATCATCGACTCGAGCATCTGGGTCGCGGTGATCACGATCTTGCCGCGACGGTTCGTCTCTTGAATGATCCGCTTCTGCCACAGCGGGACCTTCTCCGGTCCGAGCTCCACGCCGAGATCGCCGCGCGCGACCATCACGCCGTCGCTCGCATCGATGATCTCCGCTAACCGATCGAGCGCCTGCGGCTTCTCGATCTTCGCGATCACCGGAATCGACACCTGATCGACCGTGAGGAGCCGCTTCGCTTCGAGCACGTCCTCGACCCGGCGGACGAACGACAGCGCGACGTAATCGACACCGTACCGGAGAGCGAATCCGATATCCGTTCGGTCTTTTTCGGACAACGCGGGAGCGGAGACGTCGACGCCCGGTAGGTTGATGCCCTTGTTGTTCTTGAGCACGCCGCCGGAGACGACGACGGTCTTCACATTGGTGCCATCGTTCGCAGTCACCGCGAGCGACAGGTAGCCGTCGTCGAGCAGGATCTGATCGCCCGGCTTCACGTCGTGGACGATCCCGGCGTAGGTGGTCGAGACCCGCTTTTGATCGCCGATCACGCTCGGATCGATCGTGATCGTGAATTCGTCGCCGGCCTTTAATGTGATCTGGCCCTCAGCGAATCGACCTACCCGAATCTTCGGGCCTTGGAGATCGAGCAACGCCGCAACCGCGCGTCCGCGCTTATCTGCCTCGGCCCGGACCGTTTGTAACGTTCGGGCATGATCTTCGTGACTGCCGTGTGAAAAGTTAAGGCGCGCGACACTCATCCCCGATTCGATGAGCTCACCGATGCGTTCGGGGCTCGCTGACGCGGGCCCGAGGGTGCAGACGATCTTCGCACGTGGCATTTCGCGCGAAGTAGAACACCCATTCGGACTTGCTGAATACGACGCGATCCGGTTATTACCTCGCGCCGATGCGGTGGCTCCTCGCAATGACCTTGGTCTGCACGACGGGGGCTTGTTTGATCGAACGCGATCAACCCGATCTCGAAGGCCAAGACGTTCGCCTCACGATCATTCACACCGCGGATATTCACTCGCGGTTGTTCCCCTACAACTTCGTTCCGAACACGTTCGATCAAGCCTACGGTTTGCTCCCGGCGAACGGACCGTTCGGCGGCATCGCTCGCATCGAGACGATGGTGAAACGGATCCGCGTGTCCGCGAACCGTTCGCTGTGGCTCGATTCGGGTGACGCGTGGGAAGGCGCTCCGGTCTTCAACGAGTTCAAAGGTGAAGCCGAGATTCGCGCGCTGTCGTTGGGCGGCATGGATGGCCAGGTCCTCGGCAACCACGAGTTCGACCTCGGTACGCAACAGCTCGTCACCCAGCTCGACCAGTGGTCGCAGTTCCCGCACCTCGTCGCGAACTACGCGTTCGACGACCCGAAGGACCCGACGAGCGTCTCGCTCGCCGACGTGACCACGCCGTTCGAGATCTACGACGTCCAGGGCATCAAGGTCGGCGTGATCGGCATGGGCAATCAGGACACGCTGCTGTCCGCCTATGAAGGTGGCAACAGCCTCGGCATCCGTCCGATCGACAACTCGACCGCGCTCGATGGCTACGTCCGGTTGATCCGGCCGTACGTCGATCTCGTCGTCGTCGTCTCGCACCTCGGTCTCGATAACGACGAAGGCCTCACGCCGAACGAAGTCGACGATCCGAACGCGCAGCTCGATTCGCCGGACGTCGACCTTATCCTCGGTGGTCACCTCCACATCGTGACGAACCCGCCGAAGCTCCTGCCGAACGACGACGGCACCGACTACTGCAAGACCAGCGATTGCGAAACGCTGCTCGTTCACTCGGGCGCGTTCGCGAAGTACGTCGGCCGGCTCGACCTCGTGGTCCATGTCGGCACCGACAACTCGGATAACGAGAAGCGCAGCCGCATCAAGTCGTTCGCGTACGTCAACCAACCGGTCGACTCGACGATTCCGGATGACCCCGAGATGGCGAACCTCATGTGGCCGTACTCGGTGAAGGTCAACCAGGACATCGACCTCAACGGCGTGTTCTCGTTCGTCGACCCGGCCGGTGCGGGCGTGAAGATCGTCCGCAACGACAACTCCGGTGGCGACAGCCAGCTCGGTAACCTCGTCGCGCGCTCGATGCAGCTGCAAGAAGGTGTCGACGCCGAGCTCGCGTTCACGAACTCGCTCGGTATCCGCGCGGACTTCGAGCGTGGCCCGCTGACGAACGAGCAGATGTTCAACGTGTTCCCGTTCGAGAACACGATCGTCGTCGCGTACCTCTCCGGTCAGGAGATCAGCGACACGCTCGACTTCGTCGCGCAGAAGTCGTCGAGCCGTGGTTGCCGCAGCCAGCTCCAGCAGGCCGGCATCACGTGGGACATGGTGTGTCGCGACGACCCGACGTCCGCGGACAAGTGTACGAGCCTCGATCCGAACGCGGTCGACGTGTCGTGCACCACCGACCCGCAATGCCCGAACGGCGATCGCTGCGATGGTGGCCGCTGCGTCGCCACCGCGTGCGCGAAGAACATCTACATCGGTGATAGCTGTCGGCCGCGCGATCCGAACACGCAACAGATCGAGCCGGATGCCGCCGTCGATCCGGCGACCACGCCGTGCGCGAAGCTCGAGCCGAACGGTCTCTATCGCGTCGCGGTGAACAACTACATCGCCGCCGGTGGCTCGGGGTTCACGGTGTTGAAGCGCAACACCTCGCAGCAGGACACGGGCGTGTCGTTGCGCGATGCGCTCACGGTCTATCTGACCAAGCAACCCGCGATGTGCCAGGGCATGAGCACGAGCGTGATTCCGGACGAGACGGATACCCAAACGCCGCCTCGGACGATCCAACAGCGCTGGGGCAACATCTCGTGTCTCGACGATCAGATCGAAGCCCACGACGGGCGGATCAGGCCGGTGTTCCAATGAAGAAGGTGTTGTTCGCCGTCACCCTGTTCGGGTGCACGGATAAAGACCCGCCGATCACCGGGACCACGTCGCTCGAGGTCACGCTCGTGTCGCCGACGGATGCCGGCGATGTCGATCATCGTCTCGACGCGACCGCGCGCAACATCGTCGTGAACGTCCAAGCCAAGGACGCGAACGGCAATAACGACGCGACGTACTCGAAGACGATCTCGGTCTACACGCACTACCTCGGCACGTTGACGCCGTATCTCGACAAGGCGCCGCTCCTACCGACGTTCGATGTCACGAACGGTGTCGCGTCGAATGTCGCGATCACGCTGCCGGAAGTGTTCGGGCCGACCACGGTGTGGTTCGACGATCACCGCGACGATAGCGCGACCTACGCGACCGGCATCTCGCCGACGCTGTGGTATCGCGACCCGTTCATCGCGGACATCCAGACGCCGCTCGACGAGACCGCGCTCGATGCGTTCCAGGACTCGCCGCTCGAGAACAAGAACATCACGATCAACCAATCGCGTTACGGCGCGGAGGGCAAGCTGGTCGTGACGTCGACGTTCGCGCAGGGCTACACGGTCGCCGACGTGAAGTGCACGAACGGAATGCCGCCGTGTGTCGCGCAGCCGTACGACTACGTCGAGGTGTTTTCGTTCAGCGCGCCGACCTACACGGGCAACGACTCCGAAGGCAACACGACGGTGGTCTACCTCTCGGAAGGCCAGACGATCGCCGGGTTTGCCGGTGGCATCTCCGAGTTCAACGGCCTGACCGAAATCGGGTTCCCGCAGACGTTCGTCGGCGCCGATAGCGTGATCGATAAGACGCTCGAGCCGGCGACCGTGAAGATCGACTCGACGTGGTTCACGACGAACAAGATCAACTTCGAGCGCAACGAGGCCGGCGCGATCGAGATCGATAACTCGGTCGTGTGCCCGTTGGACGACGACTACACCACGTACAAACAGTGGAAGATCGATCCGTCGGGTGTGGGTGACGCGGCAGCCTGTGGCGGCAAGAACGTCATCAACATCATCACGGCGGGCGTCGTGGAAATCGATCCCGGCACGCTGGTCGGCAAGACCGTGCCGCGAATCGTGGGCATCCTGCGCCCGGTCAACATCGGAAGCTTCAACGTCTGGATCATCTATCCGCGCTCGCTGGCGGACATCACGACTTGAGTAAGGTAGCCATGCGTAACTTCGTCTCGGTTCTTCTCGCGACTACCATCACCGTTCCAGCCGTCGTTGCCATGGCGCAGCCGTCGGAGCCGGGTGGTGCCGATACCCAGCAGGGTTCCGGCGCCGCGGTCGGCTCCAACGCCGGTAACCCGAACCCGGATGCGGAAGACACGCACGTCCGGGAGCTCGTCGATCGCGAGCTCGCGCGGATCCTGAACGAGCGCGCCGCCAAAGAAGCGGCCGAGCGCGCGGCGCAGGAGAACGCGGCGAAGGAAAACTCGAACGTCGCACCGAGCGATATCTCGGGTGCGTCCGGGTTCATGGATACCCGCCTCGCGTTCACGCTGACGAACGAAAACGTCCTGACCTCGCCCGGTGAGACCATCCCGAGCGTCCCGGGCTGGCGGTTCGGAACGCCGAACTCGTTGGGCGTGTTGTTCTTCGACAACTACGACACCCGGTACTCGGGCTTCGAGACCCTGTCGCACGTCACCGCGTATCGCGACTTCCACAAAGGCCACTTCGATGCCGAAGCGGGCTTCGTCATCAAGATCAACGAGCTGTCCGAGAAGAACATCTCGTTGTCGGACGACGGCTCGTACCTCGTGCTGTCGAACTGGAAGGATCCGGACCACAAGGATCCGACCCGCATCTCGCTGACCGTGTTCCCGGTGTCGGCCGACCGGTTCCGGCTCGGTTATTCGTATCGCCTGTCGTGGGGCGGTAACCCGGAGTATGGCCGTGCAGGCTCGGCCACCCCGGGCATGAAGGTCCAGTACGACAACACGATGGGCTACGTGTTCGCGGGAGCGAAGTCGGCTGTCGTGCTCGACCGCCGGACGGCCGAACAGCGTTCGGCGCTCGCGGGTCTGTTCGGTGCCGGCATCGACCCGAACGACATGGTCCGCCTCGAGATCAACGGCGGCGTGTTCGACCGCGGCTACAACGAGCTGGTCGATGTGAACGATCAGCACGTCTACCTCTACGGTGCGTCGGCCCAGATCGCCGTCCACCACGGCATGCCGGTCCAGAGCTCGATCGACTACAAGCTCTACAAGAACAACAACGAGCGGGTCAGCGGCCTGTTCGACCCGGTGAAGTACAACGGCGGCTTGTCGTGGCTCGGCATGGCGGAGTTCACGGCGCTGTCTCAAACGCTGAAGGACCCGGACAAGACCGGCACGACCAAGAACCAGGTCGGCCTCGCGGGTGACGCGAACGTCCGCGTCGTGTTCGACCGCACGCGGTTCCGCTTCGATGCGAGCTACCGCGACCTCGCGTTCATCCTGCACTCGGTGCCGAGCCTCCCGACGTACGAAGACTTCCCGAGCGTTTACAAGACGTCGCCGGACTTCTTCGCCGCGGCCGGTGTCGATCAAAACTGGAACGACTTCCTGACGCTCGGCCTCATCGTCGGCGTCGACAAGCCGGCCACGTTGACCTCACCGACCGGCGTGCCCGGCGGTCAGACGGGCGTGTCGGGTACCTCGACCGCCGTCATCCGGAACAACAACATCGACACGATCATCACGATCCTCCCGCAAGGGAAGGATGCGGCCGCGCAGGTCGCCGTGAAGGGCAACCTCAAGTTCACGTTCGGCCGGATCTACACGGCGCTGCTCGAGGTGTTCTACAGCTACGACCCGAACACCACGCGGTATCAGCGCGTCGGTTGCACGAGCGATCAGGCCTGCCCGGACGCGCCGTTCAAGTACGTGTTCGGCGACTTCAATCAGCTCGGCATCAACGCGACGCTACAAGCGCGGTTCTGAACCGGATTCTTGACCGAGCGGTCGTTTTCTGACCGCTCAGGACTGTACTCCCGCCTACCTACGATAGGCTCTTCGAACTACGTGATCGAAGAGCTGGCACAGATGGTCCGCGCGGTTGTCGCGAAGGTGGTCCGGGGGATCCGGACGCTCGCGCCCGCGGTGGTGCTGTCTTGCCAAGGGCCCACGGTCACGCCGCAGGCCAAGGTCGAGACCAAGCCCGGCATGGTCACGCAACCGAACCGGACGGAATCGGAAGACCCGAAACCGATCGGGGAGTTCAACGTCACCTTCTACTATGTGATCGGTGAAGACGAGCTCCGGCCGAAGAAGCCGGCGAACGATAACGATGCCGAGCTCGCGGCGGTCACCCAAGAGTCCGGCGATCAGGTGTCGCTGTACGAAGCGGGGACCTGTAACGAAATCGCGGCTGTATCGAAGGACTTCGCGTCACAGCTTTCGATCCAAGGCACCGGCAAGCTTCACGATGGCCGGGTGCTCAACATCTGGGGCCGCTGCAAGTGCAGCAACTCGCCGTGCTTCAAGGTGACGGAAAACCAGTGGGGCACCGCGGGTTCGAACCATCCGCTCCAACCGTTCCGTACGGTGGCGGTCGATCCGAAGGTCGTGAAGCTCGGCTCTCTCTTGTATGTCCCACTGCTCGAAGGCCGGACCATGCCGGGTCGCGCGCCATGGGGCGGGTTCGTCCACGACGGGTGCGTCGTTGCGGACGACACCGGTGGCCACATCGATGGCAATCGGCTGGACCTGTTCGTCGGCCGGAAGGCGTACTTCCTGGGCCTCTCCGGATCCGGGTCGAGCCACGCGTGGGCGAAGCACGTTCCGGTCTATGACGGTTCGAAGATCTGCGAGCGCAAAGGCCGCAAGGTCAGCCGGAAATCCGGCGGCGTCTAACCAACCTCAGTTCGTGGCGGGAGCGGGAGCTGGAGCAGGCGCGGGGGGCGTCGGTTCCGGTGCCGGCGGCGTGGCCGGAGTCGTCGGCTGAGCGGGGGCCGTGGTCGGAGCCGGCTGCGCCATCGGGTCGGCCGCCTTGATGATCACGGGCGGCTTCTTTTCATCGTCATCTTCGGCGACCGAGATGGTCGCGATGAAGCCGATCACGCCGGCCAGGATCAGCGCGACGCCGATGCCACCACCGAGCGACGCGTTGTCCTTGCACATCATCTGTGGCTCGCCCGGGGCTGCGGTCATGTCGCAATCGGCACCGGTCTGGACGAGGCCTTCGACCACCACGCCGGACACCGCGACGCCACCTTCCACGATCTCCGCGATCGTCCGGTTGCGCGCGCTGTGGGGGAAGCACCCCGCACTCATCAAAGACCCAGCCAACAACAGAGCCACCGCTCGCTTCATAGGCGCGCGTTGTAACACCACGGGATGGCGCGCGGATGAACCACTTCTGACGAAGTCTGATCGACTGAGAAGTGCCGGCGCCGGGAAGGGGTCGCAAGATGGGCGCTCCGAACCGGGAGGTCTGCAAGGCCGTTCTGATGACCTGCTACCGCCCGCATCTGCGGCGCCGGCTATCGGTAGAACACCGGGCCGGCGAATTCTTCCCGCGTAACTTCGAGCCGGGCGAACGTATGCCCGTCATGCGTCACCTACTGTTGCTCGCCGCCGCTTCTCTCCCGGGATGTGGAGTCGCTTCGGGTGAGACCACGACCGTACCGCACGATCAGGCGCCGGTCGTGATCGAGCTATTCACGTCGCAAGGCTGCAGCTCGTGCCCGCCGGCGGATGCGCTGCTCGGCAGGCTCGCGGCTGACGGGCAGAGTGATGGGCGGCCGATCGTCGCGCTGTCGTTTCATGTCGATTACTGGAACGACCTCGGCTGGGCGGATCCGTTTTCGACGCCGCAGTGGACGCTGCGGCAACAGCAGTACGCGCGGGCGCTGAACGATCGGACGTACACGCCGGAGCTCGTGGTCGCGGGTCAGGCCGGGATGGTCGGATCGCAGGGCGATCGCGTGGCGAAGGCGATCAAGGCTGCGCCGGCGCAGGTCGCGATCACGGCGAAGGGCACATGGAGTAACGATCGGCTGACGGTCGAAGCGCCACCGGTGGCGGGCGCGGACGTGTGGGTCGCGGTCTGGGAAGACGCGGGCAAGACGAAGGTCACGCGTGGCGAGAACTCGGGTGAATCGCTGTTGGGTGATCGCGTGGTGCGCGTGCTCGAAAAGGTGCCGGCAAGTGGGACGGTTTCGATCCCGTTGCCGAAGCACGCGAGCGGCGCGGTCGCGTTCGCGCAGAAGCCGGATACGCGCGCGATCATCGGTGCGCGAGTGCTAGCCCGTTAGCTCGACCCGCACGCCGAAATACCGCTCGAGCTCTTCGTGCGATTTCGGCGACGGCGCGCCCGAGATCCGCACGAGCGTGATGCCGCCGAGATCGCCGTAAAACCGCGGACCGCCGAACCACCACTCGGTGACGTGAAGCTCGAGCTCGGTCGGACGCTCGGCCCGCAACGTCCATACGCCGTCGCCCGCTTCTCCGACGATCGTGCGAAACATGTCGATCGCGGCGCGGGTGTCGGGGACGAGGAAGCGATCGGTGACCATCCGCTCGAGCGCGGGGAAGTACTTCGCCCAGTCTCGGTAGTAGCGGTTCGGCGTGGAATCGCGGATCTCGCGCAACGCGGGCAACACGCCGTTCGCTCCGATCGTGGACATGTAGTCGCTGTAGAGATTCGCCGGCAGCTCGAGTGATTCGAGGGGCAACGCGTGATCGAGCTTAGCGATGCGGTAGAGGTGCTCGGGCCTGATGCCGTCGATCGTGCGGAGTTGCCGGACCGTTGGATGGAGGAGCTCGGTGATGTCGCTATCGAGAGTGAGGCTCGCGTGCTCGAGCGTTTGCCAGATCGGATGGCCGATATAAGGTTCGCGATCGCCTTCGAGGAACGTCGTCGCGCGGCTGAGAAATCCACGCGTGAACGTGATGCCATCGCGTTCGAACACGCCGGGCCCGAGCGGCGCGAGCCACTCTTCCCAGTGCGCGTCGAGGAGCTCGTCGACGCGGGCGCGCTGATCGTCGTCGAGCACGTCGCGGCCCTGCAACGCGATGAATTCGCCGCGCGGATCGCCGGCCTCGCTCCAATGATCGGCGAGGACGATGCGCAGTGCCGTGTCGTCGGGTTTGTCGTAGATCGCGGCGAGCAGATCGTCAGCGCGGTGTGTGCGATTCGTGCGGCGAGCGATGCAACTCGCGATCGCGTCGCGCAGCTCGCCGAGCGTGTCCGGCGGTTGCTCGGTATCGACGAGCGCGGCGATCTGTTTCTCGACGAGGCGCTTCTTTGGCTCGCGACGCCACGGCAAGGCGCGCAACGTCGCCCGGAGCTCGTTGGTCGCGGCGCGCGCGGCGATCTCGACGGCGAGCTCGAGGCTCGGCAGGTAGGTTTGCTCCGGCGAGGTGATCCAGGCGACGAGCTCGTGCGCGATGTACGGGTTCGCGGGCCAGTCGGCGAGCGCGAGGAACAACCGGTGATGACCCGGCTGCACGGTCTCGATCGCGTGAAGCTCCGCGAGTTGGCGCGGTAGATCGAGCAGATCGCGATTCGCGTCGCGTTCCAACCACGCGTCGATATCGGCTTCGTCGACGGGCGGCACTGGAATCAAGCCGAAGATCTGGACCACCGCATCGGCGAGTGCGTCCGTCGGGTGCTTCGACCACGCATCGAGAGCCAGCTCGATCGACCGCTCGATGTCGTCGCGACCGAGCGCGAGCAGTAGTGGTTCGAGCGTCACGAACCGCGCAGCGCGCGAACGATCTCTTCACGCACCACGTCCGTCAGCTTTGCACCGCCGGCCGGGATCGTGGGGACGTTCGAGTGCGGTGCGGGTGCGCAGGCGACAACCGGCTTCTGCGCTTGCGCGCCGAGGAGCTGGCTCATCGTATCGAGCGCGCGATCGCCGGCGCGGCCGAGATTTGCTTTCGCGCGCGCGGCGAGGAGCGGTTGGATCGCGGATTCGGGCAGGCGTTCGACGCCACCGAACGCTTGCGCGTGGGTCGCGATTTTTGCGAGGTGCTCGACGAGCTCGAGCCGGAGCAGTGCGGTCTCGCAATCCTTGCCCCACGCGATCACGCCGTGATTACCGAGCAGGACCACATCGACGAGCTCGCACCACGGCGCGAGGGCTTCCTTCGCCGGCGCGCCCGGTTGTGCGTACGGGACTTTCGGAATCTTGGGCCCGAGGGAGACGAGTGCCTCCGCGATGAACGGCAGCTCGATCGGATTCTCGCGAGACGACGCGATCGCGGTGGCGAACGGCGGATGCGCGTGGACGACCGCACCGACGTCGGGGCGGCGCTCGTAGACCGCGAGGTGGAGCCCGATCTCGCCGAACACCTTGCCACTGCCGATCACGGCACCCTTGGCGTCGACTTCGATCAGATCCTTCTCGTGGATCAGGCGCTTCGACGTGGCGGTCGGCGTGGCGATGAAGCGCTGGCCGTCACGCGCGGTGACGTTGCCGTCGTGATTGGCGACCCAACCCGCGGCGTGCAGGTGGCGGCTCGTGGTCGCGACGTCGACCTTCAGCGTTCTCACGGCACAACGTCCGGAATATCTGTGTGATCGACGATGCCGACGATCGCGGACCGGATCGGCACGATGTCCCCCTGCTGGAGGATCTGGCGCACGCCGGTGCCCTCGGTCAGGACGATCACCCGATCACCGACGCCGGCTTGCGCGCGATCGATCGCGACGAAGCTCGCACCGACATCCTTGCCCTCGTGATCGATCGGCTGGACCACGAACAACGTCTTGCCGGCAAACGCGGGGTGCTTGACCGCTGCCCACATCGGCCCGACGACGCGGCACTGCCTCATACGTCGACCCCGTCGACGATGCCGACGATCGCCGCATCGACCGGGACGAACCACGGATCGCAGGCGAGCGCGGCTTCGCGCGACCCCACGAGATAGACGAGATCGCCTTCACCTGCCTGGACCACGTCGATCGCGGCCTGGAGATCGCCGACTGGCTTGTGGTGTTCGTCGATCGGCTGCACGAGCAGGATTTTCTGCCCCTCGAGGCCGGACGCTTTGCGTTCGGCGACGACCGTGCCCTTGACGATGCCCAAGTACATCGCCCGGCAATATACACGTTACGATAGGCGCCGATGACCCCGTCGGATCCCAAAGAGCCCGACACCCTGGTCGGCGAACCGAAAAGCGAGCCGACGTTCGTGCGGCCACCGGTCGTCGAGACCGACGGTGAATCGACACGTGCGCTCAGCGGTTACGTGTTCGGCGAGGTCATCGGCCGCGGTGGCCTCGGCGAGGTCGTCATCGCGCACGACCTGCGGGTCGGACGAGATGTCGCGATCAAGCGGCTCCAGACCCGGGCTCCGAGCGATACCGAGACCGCGCGGTTTCTCCGGGAAGCCCGGATCCAAGCGCGGCTCGACCATCCGGCAATCCCGCCGGTCTACGACCTCGGCACCGACGACGACGGCCGCCCGTACTTCACGATGAAGCGGCTCGCGGGCGTGACGCTGTCGGACCTGATCACGGGTCCGGTCACGCAGCGCCAGCGGCTGTTGCGCGCGTTCGCCGATGTCTGCCTCGCGATCGAGTTCGCGCACTCGCGCGGCGTGGTCCATCGCGATCTGAAGCCCGGCAACGTGATGCTCGGCGATTTCGGCGATGTCTACGTGCTCGATTGGGGGCTCGCGCGTGTCGTCGGCGAAGCGGTCGCGGAGGTCCAGCACAGCGATATCGATTCGCTCGAGATCAAGGAACCGGACCTGCTCGGCACGCCTGGATACATGGCGCCGGAGCAGTTGCAGAAAGCCGCCGAAGCAGGCCGGCCGGCGGATATCTACGCGCTCGGTGCGATGCTGTTCGAAGTGCTCGCCGGCGAGCCGCTGCATCCGCGCGGACCCACGGCGTTGCAGTCGACGGTGAGCGGGCAAGTCGTCGCGTCGCCGGCGAAGCGCAGGCCGGATCGGGCGGTGCCGCCGGAGCTCGATGCGATCGTCGTCGCGATGGTCGGGCTCGATCCGATGTCGCGGCCGACGGCGCGCAAGGTGGCCGAGCGCGTCGAGGCATATCTCGATGGCGATCGCGATGTCGCGCGGCGCAAGACGATGGCGGTCGATCTGGTGTGGGCGGCGCGCGGCGCGTTGAACGAAGGGCGCACGGCGGAGGCGATGAGTGCGAGTGGGCGGGCGCTCGCGCTGGATCCGGAATCTGCGGAAGCCGCGGAGCTGGTATCGCGCGTGATCCTCACGCCGCCGGTCGATCCTCCTCCCGATCTGCGCGCGGCGCTCGACGAGCACGAAGAGACTGCGGTTCGCCGTCACGCGCGTGGTGCGATCATCGCGTACTTCGCGCTCGCGGCATTTCTACCGATCGCGATCTGGAACGGCGTACAGCGCTGGGACATCGTGATCGGGCTGTTCGGGATCACGCTCGTGATGGCAACGGCGGCGTGGCGGATCTACGTGAAGCCGATGCGATCGTTGTCCGAGATGCTGGTCTACGCGTTCGGCAATGCCGTGCTCGTGATCATCACCGCGCGGTTGGCCGGGCCATTTACGTTCGTTCCGGCGCTCGCGTGCGTCGTGATCATGTCGTCGATGGCGTATCCGCCGTTCGTCGTGCGGCCGTGGCTGCTCGTCGGAATCGTCGGCGTTGGCTTCTTGGTGCCGGTCGGGCTCGAGCTCGCGGGCGCGGTACATTCGACGTGGGAGATCAAGAACAACGAACTGGTCTCGCATGCGGGTGCGCTCAAGCTCGACGGTGTGCCGACGACGACGATGTTGATCGGCGGCAGTCTCGCGATGATCGTCGTCGCGGGGATGTTCGCGGCGCGGTTCTATCGGATCGGACGCGATGCGCAGCGCCAGCTGGTGACGCACGCGTGGCACCTCGGTCACCTCCTGCCGGCGTCGCGGCCCGTGCGCGCGTCGCAACCACCACCGTTCAATGCGTAAACTCCTCCTGATCCTGACCGCGTGTGGCTCGTCGTCGCAACCGGCGGCGGAAGTGCCGAAGAAACCCGAAGGCCTCGTCGTGATGGGCGAGCTCGAGCGCGCCGTGCCGACCTACACGATCACGCTGCTCGCGGATCATCGCGGCTGCATGTTCACGGACAACAAGGGCTACGAGGATGGCGACATGCGCGTCCCGCTTGGCGTCCAAGTTCGGCTGCAGGTCTCGCATTGGGAACCGGACGGCAATCCCACCGCCGCGCAACCGGTGTCGGTGACCGTCGGCACGGCGAAGGTCACGCTCAAGAATCACGCGGCGGATTCGATCCACTTCGTCGTCGAATCGCAGGGCACGTACAAGTGGTCGTGTAACGACGTGCCGCTCGCGATGATCGTGATGCCGAAGGCGGAGCTCGACAAGATCGTGAACGCGGCCGACGAGCTCGCGAGCCCGACGACGACCGACGGCAAGATCGCGCTCGGCAAGGTGATGTATCAGAAGAAAGGCTGCGTCGCGTGTCACACGATCGATGGCTCGCCGCGAATCGGCCCGTCGTGGAAGGGAATCTGGGGTACGAAGGTAAAGGGCGCCGCGGGTGACGAGCGCACGATCGACGAGACGTACGTGAAGGAGTCGATCAACACGCCGCAGGCATTCACGGTCGCGGGTTTTCCGGCGGGGGTAATGCCGACGTTCGACGGGCAGTTGCGAGATGTCGAGCTCGATTCGATCGTCGCGTTCATCCAGTCGCTGAAATGAGGTGGCCGATCCTGATCGTGGCAGCGTGCGGTGGCAATGCGCCGACTCCCGTTGCGGTCGTCACGCCACCACCGGTGATCGTGCCGGATGCGGCGCCGCCGAAGCTCGTGATGTTGGATGCGCTCGATCCGGACAAGCCCGCGTATTGGATCGATACCGATTGCTCGGATGAATCGATTCGCGTCCCGCTCGGCATCCAAGTACGCGTGAACATCATCGGCGGTGACCTCGTGTTCTGGCGCGCGGATGTCCCGGCGGCCTACACGTGGACATGCAATGACAAGGCGATGCCGATCGCCGTGATGTCAGCCTCGGAATCCGAGCTCGCGTACGGCATGCAGGTCTATCAACACAAGGGCTGCTCGAGCTGTCACACGCTCGATGGCACGCCGCGAGTCGGGCCGTCGTGGAAGGGCAGTTGGGGGACGAAGATCGCGCTCGTCGACGGAACGGAGCGCGTGTTCGATGCGGCGTACGCCGAGGAGTCGATCAAGAAGCCCGAGGCGGCGTCGCGTGCGGGGTTCTTGACGAAGATGCCGTCGTTCGAAGGCATGATCACGGCGGACGAGATCGCGGCGCTCGTCGCGTTGATGCAGTCGTTGGGAGAATCGCGTTAGCGAATCCCGACGCCGAGCTTGGCCCGCAGTGCGAGCCACGCCGGCTGGGCGACCGCGCGGATCAGGTGAGCGGTGGTCTCGCCGCGCGCGCGGATGTCTTTCGCGATCACGTTCGCATCACCGCCGAGGAGGAGCGCGGCGCGATCGGCATCGCGATGACAGGTCGCGAGGTACTTCGAGTTGTCGAGCGCGGTGTCCGCGAGCGTGGCGAGCTGTTCGCCCAGCCGCGTGCGCAGCTTCACCGGGAGCGCGCCCTTCACCATCTCGTCGTGTGCGCGCTGCTCGTCTTCGTCGGTGAGCAGAGCGGAGACGGTCTCGCGCAGTGCGGCGGGACCGAACAGCCGCACGACCGACGTGAGCAGGCGCGTCGCTTCGCGCTGCGGCAGACCCACGAACGCGAGGTGCGCGGGACGCGTGAGCTCGACGGCGCGAGCGAGGAGCGCGCGGATTTCACCGTGCGGCACCGCGTCGCCTTCGGCGGCGAGCCGCGGGCCGAGGACGATCACCGGCGTGCCGGCGGCGACGACCGTGAGATCCGGCGCGGTGTCGTGCTGGTACAGCATCACGGCGCCCGCACCGAGCGCGGTGGTGAGCCGCGGGAACATCGCGACCGCCGATGCGTGCGACGTGGCGGGAACGCGCCGCGCACCCTGCAGGCCGAACCGCGCGAACGCTTCCTCGAGATCCGGCCACATCAACTGCGCGGCTTCGGCGAGCGTGGCGGCGATGCCGGCAAGCGGCGCATCTTCCGGCGCGATCAACGCGTGATCACCGATGAGCCCGGCTTGCCCGGGCGAAGCAGCAGTGCCGGATGGCACTGCGGGTGGATCGACGGTGCCCTTGTAGGGCTCGTCGTCGCGCATCGCGTACGGCTTGTTGACCTGCAGGAACGCCGATTGATGGACATCGGCCGTGTGACCCGATGCGATCGCGACTTCGAGCGTGGCGCGCGCGGGATCGAGCTTGTTCTGGCGGCGGAGCTCGTCGGCCCACGCGAGCAGGTCGGGTAGGGCGCCGGTCTGCGCGACGATCGCTTGGAGATGCGACGTGGTGGCATCGCGCCGGGTCGGATCTTCTTTACCGAGCTCGACCAATTCGCGACGAGACAACGTGGCGCCTTCGGAATTCGGCGCGAGCTCGATCGCACGCTCGAGCGCGGGCAGCGCTTGGCGCGTGTCACCGCGCTGGGCACGCGCGTGACCGAGCCGATACGACAGCATCGCGCGCACGGCCGCATCGGCCGCGCTGAACCGATCGTCCTTCGCGGTCAGGAGACGCGTCAGCATCGACGCCGCGGCTTCGACATCGCTTTGCTCGATCGCGATCTGCGACGCGAGATCGACGGCGCCGACATCGTACGGATCGTTCTCGACGGCACGCTCGGCAGCGGCGCGCGCACGCAACCGATCACCGACGGCGGCGTAATCGTACGCGGCGCGCAGATGCAACGCCGCACGCTCGGCCGGTGTGCCACCAAACGCGGCCATGAGCTCGGCCGTGCGGGCGGATCCGGCGAGATCACCGGCTTGGTTCTGGCGTTCGAGCAGCTTCTCGAGGAGCGGCAGATGCTTCGCCTCGAGCGGTTGCGCCGCGGCAACGGCGGCCGCGAAACAGGTTCGCGCGCGCTCGTCGTCGTGCAGGATCATCGTGGCCATGTCGCCGAGCGCTTCGAACAAGCGCATGCGTTCGGCCGGCTCTTCCGTCGCCGTCGCTTGGCGCGTGAGGAGATCCGCGGCGCGCTTGTGATCGCCTTGCTCCATCGCGATTTCGGCGAGCGCTTGCAACGCCGGCGCGAAGTTCGGCTTTAGCTCGAGGGCTCGCGCGTACAGCGCCGGCGCCTTCTCGGGCCGGAGCGAGCGAATCTCGGCGAGCGCGGCGTGATAGAGGCCTTGTGCGACCTCGCTCGGATACCGCGCGGAATCCTCGTGCGTGGCGAGCGGCGAGAGATGGAGCGCGGCCTCGCGCCAACGCCGTGCCTTGTACCGGTTCTCGCCGATCGCGAGCTTGATCAACAAGTGACCGCGATGCATGCGATCCGCAGCGACGAGCGTCTGATACGCGTCTTCGTCGCGGCCGAGCTTTTCGTGCGCGGTGGCGAGGCGGCGATGCAGATCGGCAACGAGCGCGCCCGGTGCCGCGGCGAGCGTGGTGCCGTCGAGGACTTCGCGCACGAACGCTTCGAGATCGTTCCAGCGCTCGGCGTCCGCGTAGAAATCCGCGAGCGCGACGATCGCCGGCAAGTGATCCGGTACCGAGCCGATCGCTTCGAGCAGGCGTCGCTCCGTGGCCGGCGTGACACCCGCGAGCCGCGACAGCGCCGCGAGCTGCGTGAGGATGCGCGCCTTCTCCGGCGGCGTCAGCGATTCATCCTCGAGCTTCTTCTCGAGCAGGATCGTCGCCGCGTCCGGATCGCCGCTTTGCGCGGACAGTCCCGCGCGCGCCCACGTGGCATCCGCGTGATACGGGCGGAGCGCGAGCACGCGATCATAGGCGGCGCCGGCGCCGTCGAGATCTTGGACGCGATTGTGGAGCACGTCGCCGGCGGCCATGAGCGCGGCGATCTTGGTGTCGTCGTCTTTCGCGAGCTCGGCTTCACGCAGCTTCGCATCGGCGAACGCGCGCGGATCCTCGTCGGGCGAGCTGAGCTGGCTGATCAGGCCGAGCGCGGTGGGATGCTCGGGCACGAGTGCGAGCGCGGCTTCGATCGATTCGCGCGCGCCATCGCGATCTTTCTCGTCGAGACGGAGCTGCGCGAGCTTGATATGGAGCGCGGCGAGCTCGCCCTTTTGGCCGGTGTCGCCGAGCGCCGTGATCTGCGCTTCGAGGATGCTCGCGGCTTCGCGTTCGCGACCGGCCTTGCCGAGTGCGACGACGAGTGCATCCGCGATCCCGCGATCGTCCGGCAGGATCGTGCGCGCGTGGCGCAGCGTGGCCGCGGCTTCTTCCGGCGAGCCGAGCCAATCCATGAGCACGGCGGCGCGGCGCGACAACAGCTGTGCGCGCTCGGCGGGTTCACGAGCGAGGCCGGCGCGACGGCGCAACACGTCGCCGAGGTCTTCCCACCGCGCTTGTGCTTGATACAGGCGATCGAGCGATGCCCAGGCCTCTTCGTCGTCGGGCCAGGTGGCGACGAGCTGTTGATACGAATCGATCGCGCGATCCGGCAGCTCGAGCTCTTGCTCGTAGATCTGCGCGATCTGGCGCAACGCGATGCGCGCTTCGTCGCTGCCTTCGGCGATTTCGGAGACGCGCGCGAGCGTTTCGATCACCTTGCTCCACCGCGCGACGGCGCTGTAGAGCTCGGCCAGCTTCATGTACACCGACGTATCGGCAGGCGCGAGCAAGCGCAGGCGTTCGTACGCGTCGATCGCGTCGTGCGGGCGATTGATCCGATCGGTGTAGATCGCGGCGAGGTCGCGCAGGAGCTGTGGTCGCTCCGCTTCCGGTGCGGCGGTCCCGAGGCGCGTATCCGTGCGCTCTTCGAGCGATGCCGCGAGCTCGACCCAACGGCCTTCCGCGCGATACAGCTCCTCGAGCCGACCGCGTGCCGTGGCATCGTTCGGGAGCATGCCGAGGATCCGGCGCAGCTGCGCCTCGGTTTCGCGCGGCCGCTTCTGTTCGTAGCGAATCTGCGCGACTTCCATGAGGAGGTCGGCGGCCTGCGGCGCGGTCTCGGCTTGTTCGGCGAGCCCTTCGTAGAGATCCGCGAGGCGATCCTGCGCGCGATGCTCGACCGCGATCCGTGCGAGACGGGCGCGAACTTCGGCATCGCCTTCGGGAGCGCGTTTTGCCGTCGAGAACGCACGTGCGAGCGCATCGAACGCGCGCGCGATGTCCTTGCCGCCGGTCTCCCAGACTTCGCTCGCGCGGAACAACCAGCGCAAGCGGCTGCTCGGATCCGGCGCCGGCAACGATTCGTACGCGACCGCGAGCTCTTCCCACGGCGTCTCGAATGCACGGTTCGGCAACGACGGCAGCGGCGCACGACGCACCGGCGCTTGCGCCTTGCGCGGCATCGGCGGTGGTGCAGAGACGCGGCGCGCGCGCGGCCCGATCACCGGCGGACGCGGCGGCGGAGGCGGCAGCTTCGACATGCCCGGCAGGCCGGGGCGCGCGGGTGGCGTACGCGGCGGCACGACCATCTTCGCGATGTCGGTCACCGACAGCGTCATCGTCGAGTTCTCCGCTTGGAACTCGCCTTGCTGTTGCTTCTGCTTCGCTTCCGCCATTTCGATCTCGGTCAGATCGAGCGGCTGTGTCGAATCACCGACGTTCAGCTGGAGCGACAGATCCTCGTCGGAGAGCGGATTGGTTTCGGCCCGCTTCGGGATGTGCGGGCGCATCGGCGTGGCGCGATTCGCGGAGGCCACGGCTTCCGCGACTGCACCTTCGGCTTGGATCGTGGCCGAGGCAGGCTCGGGGCGCGGCGTCTTGTCGGCGTCGCGGTACTTCCCGATCACGCGCGCGAGCCGCCACAAGTGCGAGGCGGTCTCGGCATCTTCGGGCGCGAGCAACAGCGCGACGAGATGGGTCCGGAACGCGCGCGGCGCATCCTTCAGTTGCTCTTCGATCGTGTGTGCCTTGCGGCGCAGTAGATCGACGCGCTTGTCATTGGCTTGCGCGCGCTCGATCAACGCGGCGTCGACGGCCACGAGATCGTTCCACGCGCGCGCCTTCGGAGCGAGCGTCTCGAGATACGTGCGGACGTCCTCGCGATCGGGCGACCACGAGAACGCGGCGAGCACGTCGGCAACCGCGCCTTTCGGATCGCCGGTGCGCTCGTCGAGGATGTGGGCGCGACGGAGATACAGCTCGACGCGTTCCTGCGGCGTGGCGGCGCCGAGCACGAGCTCGTACGCGTCCAGCACGGCCTTCCACACCGGGCGTTGATCGAGCTCGGACGCGAGCCGCTCGAGCTCGGCGAGCAACGATTGATCGCGTGGCGATGCCGCGAGCGCTTCGCCGAAGATCGAGACGCCACGCGGCTTGTCACCGAGGCGGCGTTCGCACAATGCCGCGAGCTCGCGCGATAGGGCGACGAACCGCTCGGGTTCGGCAGGGACGCCACCGCCGGCGGCGATCAAACGCTTGCGCTCGTCGGTGATGACATCGGAGAGCTCGCGCCACAGGCCATACGCTTCGCCTGCGCGGCGGACGTCCGCGAGCGTTTGCTCGTCGGGCGCTTCGTCGTGAGCGCGGCGCCACCAGCGGAACGCACCGCGCGGATCGCCGAGCTTGTCGGCAGTCGCGGCCGCGATCTTCTGGACGAGCGAGCGGCGCTCGTCGGCCATCGCCATCGAGGTTTCGGGATCCACCGACGACGCGGCGACCGCGCGCTGGAGCATTCGCTCCAACATCGCGACGTGTTCCTTCCAGCGACCGAGCTTGGCGAGCAGGTCCGCCGCCGCGGCCATCGCTTCTTCTTGCTCGGGATCGAGCTCGAGCACGCGCTTGAACGCCTGCAGCGCGCGCGTGGGATTGCCGAGGCGATCGCGGCAGATGAAGCCGATCTCGAGGCCGCGCGAAACCTTGCGGATCGGTTCCGGCGACAAATACATCTCGCGCTCGGCGATGCGCACGGCCGCGTCGAAGTCACCACGCGCTTCGTGCAAGCGGCGCAGTGCCGTGTGCGCTTCGAGGTGATTCGGGTTGATGTCGCGCAGGAGTGCTTCGAGCGACTTGATCGCATCGCCGGGCGAGCCGAGCCGCTCTTCGAGGATCTGCGCGCGTTCCATCTGGAGCTCGGCCGCGCGTGCTTGATCGTCGGGCAGACCCGAGCCGAGCAGCACGAGGCTCTGGCGATTCAAGATGTCGGTCAGCTCGCGCCACTTGTTCGCATCGCGATACAGGCGGGCGAGTGCGTCGAGCGCGGTGCGGCTCTTCGGCGTGAGCTCGAGGACGCGGTGCCACGCCTTGAGGGCGCGCGTAGGATCCTTGAGGTGCACGTCGAGGATGCCGGCGTACGCCTCGAGCTCGAACACGCGAACCGCGGCATCGGGCGTGCCCGGTTGCGGAAGTGGCCGACCACCGTCGAGCCGCTCGTAGATCTGCGCGAGCTCGACCCAGCGTTGCGCGCGTTCGTACAGATCGCGCAACGCGGCGAGTGCGTCCGGATCCGACGGCGATGCCCGCAGCGTGGCTTCCCAGCGCTCGAGCGACTTCAGATCGTCCTGGCGATCCGTGGCGAGCTTGGCGAGGCGCTTCAGCAGCTTCGCGCGTTCGGCCGGGCTCGACGACGCGGCCGCGTGATACTCGAGCGTTTGCTCGAGCCGCGGATCGTTCGCCTTCTCGAGCACGCGCTCCATTCGTTCGAGCGCGTCGCGATCGCCGGTGAGCAATTCGAGGATCGCGCCGCACGCGTAGACCACGCCGTCGACATCGGCGAGCCGCGTTTCGTAGATCTGCGCGAGGCGACGCAGCACGTTCAGGCGTTCCGATCGCTTCGCGACCGGCCACTCCTTCGCGCCACCCTTGCTCGCGAGGCGCGAGGCCTCGAGATCCAGCGTCCGGCGTAGCGTGTTCGCGAGGCCCTGGTCGTCGCCCTCTTTTTCGTACAGCTCGGACAGCGCTTTGAGCGTGCCGTCGTCGTCGGGATTTTCGCTGAGGACCTGCTCGTACAGCTCGATCGCGCGACGTGGCTCGAGCTGCCGCTCGCGATACGTCTGCGCCATCTTCTTCAGCGCGTTCATCCGCGAGATCGGATCGCCCGCGTTCGCGACTTCCTGCTCGAGGCTCGCGACGAGCTGCTCCCACATCTTGCCGCGCGAGGTCAGCCGGCGCAGTGCTTCGGAGACCTTCGGCGAGCCTGGCTCGAGCTCCTGGATCCGCGACCACGATTCGAGTGCGCGCGGAATATCGCCGAGGCGGAGCTCCGCCAGCTGGGCGATTTCTTCGAGGCGGCGGATCAGCTCGTCGATATCGGCGCCGGCATCGCGCACGTTATCGAGTGCGAACTCGTACAGATCGATCAGGCCGCGCCAATCGCGCCGCTCGCGGAAGTGATCGACGTACCGCGCGAGCGCCTCTTCATGCGTGGGGGCGATGCCCAACGCCTGATGCAGCAGCTCGGCCGCGCGATCGCGATCGTTCTGGTATTCGCGCGCGATCGTGGCGAGCTCCAAAATCTCGGCGACGATCTTGTCGGTCGGCGTATTCGGATCCTGACCGAGCGCTGTCACCTCGGCTTCCATCAGGTGCGAGAGCTCGTCCCAGTCGCCATCCTCGCGGAGCAGCTCTTTCAGCTCCTGGACGTTCTTGCTGCCCGGCGCTTCGTACTCGACGAGCGCGGTCAGCACTTCGCGTAGGCCATCGCGGCTCGGATACTGGTTGCGATACAGCGCGGCGCGCCGGCGCAACAGCTCGCGCCGTTCGTCCGGATCCTGCACGACGTTGCTGCGATGGCGCAGCATCCGCTCGAGCTCTTCCCATTGCGAGCTGCCCTCGAGCGCCTCTTGCAATGCGGTCGAGCTCGCCTTTGCATACGGATCCACGCCAACGGCGCGGCGCAGATAGTTGATGCCGGTCTGATCGTCGCGGTCGCGCATCCGCGACTTGCCGAGCTCGACGAACAGCTCGCCGGCTTTATGGCGGGTCTTGCCTTCGCGGAACCCCGGCGACGAGTAGACCTCGGCCAGGGCCTCGGCGATCGCCACCGATCCGGGCGTCAGCTTCGACGCTTCTTCCAAATGGTTCGCGGCCGCTTCCAGATCTTTATGCCGGAGGGCGAGCCGGCCGAGCTCCAGCCGAATCGTCGACTTCTTCGCCGCCGCGCTCGGATCTTTGTCTTTGTTCAGGACCTCGAGCTCGGCCTGATAGAGCTTGCCGACCATCGCGTCGTCGCCGAGCGATCGGTAAAGCTCGCGCGCTTGCTCGAGCGCCTCGGTATTCTGCGGCTCGAGCTTCCACGCCTGTTGCCAGTGCCACAGCGCGCGATCGACGCGGCCCAGATGATCGTTCCACAGCACGGCGGCGCGCTTGTGCTGTTGGGCGCGCCGGGCGGTGAGCTCGGGGCGTTTGCGAGCACCTTCGCGCTTGGCCAACTCGGTCAGCTCGCCCTCGATGATTTCGACGGCGGCGGCCGGATCGTTCGGCTCGACGATTTCGAGTAGCCGATCGGACGCGCGGTCGTTCGTGGGGTCGAGCTCGAGTGACGTGCGGAGGTATTCGATCGCGGTGTCGACCTCGCCGAGCACGATCATCGCCTCGCCGGCTTCGCTCCAGGCGTCGGCGGCTTTGATCGGGTCGCGTTCGTGTTGGGCCCAGGTCGCGCAGACGTCGGCAAGGAGCTCGCCGCGGCCGGCGTCGCGCAGCTCTTGGCGAAGCGCGGCGAAGTCGTTCGCGGCGGGTTGCTGGCGGAACACCACCACCTTGGCTTCGAGAGGATCGACTACTCGCGAAACGTCAGTGGAATGGACTGGATCGTCGGCCATCCGTGGGGTGTGACGTTAGCACACCGGCTCGTAAGGGGGCGCAATCGGGCATGTTTCGGATAACCGAACGATGACGGGACGCATCGGGTTCGCGTAGCATCGTGCACAATGGTGAAGCGTGTGGCGTGTGTTCTCGTTGTGGTGGCGGCGTGTTCGGACTCGAACAACAACAATAACGGTACCTGCGGTGACGGGACGCTGAACCCTGTGTTCGAGCAGTGCGACCACGGCGACATGAATGGAATCCCGGGCGATTCGTGCTCGGCAACCTGCACCAACGTTCAACCATGTGGAGATGGATTCCTCGATCAGGAAGCCGGCGAGGAATGCGACGACGGCAACACCACGAACGGCGATGGTTGTTCGTCGACGTGCAAAATCGAAGCGGCGACAACTCACAATCTGGATGTCGGGTGGACGTTCGAGACGCTCGCCGGTGATGCGCAGGGCTGCCCTGACAATTTTCCGAAGGTGGTTGTTTCCCTCGTCGACAGCTCGATGACTACGAGCAAAGAGGTGCTGCAGTGCAATGACGGCTTCGACACACTGAAGCTGCCACCCGACGAATATTCGATCTCGGTCTCGATCGAGGACAACGCCGGAACCTCGACGTACGCCACGACGGCACAGCCGGGCAGTGTCGACTTGACCAACGGCGATGACACGTACACGGCAAACTTCATCACTGATGCTGGCTACATCGGCTTTACCTATTCATTGGTCAAAGCATCCGACAACAATGCGACGGTGCTGTGCAACGGCTCCGGCATCGGCACGAACGGGCGCATTCGATTGACCGCCAAGTCGACGACGATCATGAATCCAACGGCGATTGTTCAGACGTTCGAATGCGATGACAATCCGAGGTACGCGCTTACCACGGCATTGCCCGCCGATTCCTACGACATCGCGATCGACGTCTACAACAACACGAACACCGTGATTGGAACCGCGATGGCAACGACCGCGACTGTCATGATGCAAAACCGTGTCACGTCACTGAATACGGTCACCATCCCGATCGCCGGCACCTAAACGCGATACAACTTCGACGTGCCGTCGAAGAAGGGTGTCGACAAAGAAGCCACCGCTGCGCCCGCAGCTGCCGCGAAAGACAAAGCCGAGGCCGTCGGCGTCCAGTCGCCTCCACCCGAGCAGGTCTACGCCGACGAGCTCGCCTACCTCGCGAAGTGGGACACCGGCGCGCGGCCACCGAACTGGAAGCTGACGCCGAAAGCGGTCGTCACGTTCATCACCGGCAGCCGCGGCGAAGCCCTCCGCGCGAAAGACGCCGGCGGCTCGCTCGTCATCACCGAAAAGTTCGTCGGCGATCGCGCGCTCGTCGAGCGGTGCGTCGTCACGCTCGCGAGCGAACGCGGCCTGCTCCTCGTCGGTGAGCCGGGGACCGCGAAGTCGATGTTGTCCGAATTGCTCGCGGCCGCGATCAGTGGCGACTCGTCGCTGACCGTGCAGGGCACCGCGGGCACCGCCGAAGAACACTTTCGCTACGGCTGGAACTACTCGCTCCTGATCGCGAAAGGTCCGAGCCCGGATGCGCTCGTGCCGTCGCCCGTGATGACGGCGATGCGTCGCGGCGCGCTCGCGCGCGTCGAGGAGATCACGCGCTGCTTGCCCGAGGTGCAGGACGCGCTCGTCTCGATCATGAGCGATCGGCGCCTGTCGATTCCCGAGCTCGGCTCGCTCGAGATGTCCCAGCGCGGCTTCAACGTGATCGCGACCGCGAACTTGCGCGACAAGGGCGTGTCCGAAATGTCGGCCGCGCTGAAGCGCCGCTTCAACTTCGAGACGGTCGCGCCGATCACGGATGTCGCGCGCGAGACCGAGCTCGTGCGCCGGCGCGCCACGCAGATCGTGGCCGAGGCGGGTGCGCCGCTCGCCGTCGACGACGCGGTGCTCGATGCGCTCGTCACGGTGTTCCGCGATCTGCGGCTCGGCCGCACGGTCGAGGGCTGGGCCGTCGAGAAGCCCACGTCCGTGATGAGCACCGCGGAGGCCGTGGCGGTCGCGTCGTCGATGGGGCTCGCGGCGACGTACTTCCCAGGCGATCGCGATCCCGCGAAGTTGTTGCCCGAGTATTTGCTCGGCGTCGTGATGAAGGACGAGCCGCGCGATCGCGGCAAGCTACTCGCGTACTGGGATGCCACGGTGAAGCGTCGCGCCGAAGGGGATGCGCGGCTGTGGAAACAGCTCCACGAATTGCGCCGCAGCCTCGAGGGCTAGTGAGCGCGATCGCCGGCGAAATGGCATCACGCGGTGTCCGAAACTCGGACACACGCGAACGTGCGTCCGCTAGATGTGTGAGCTCGCCTCAGCCCCGCGCGGGGCTGAACGAAGTCGGCGAAATTGAATCGCGCGACCCGGACGCGTTTGAATACGGCGGATGTTTTGCGCGCGCGGCTCGGCCCCGCGCGGGGCTGAACGAAGTCGGCGAAATTGAATCGGTCGGCGCGAGCGCGTTTGAATTCGGCGGATGTTTTGGTCGTGCGCCCCGGCCCCGCGCGGGGCTGAAAACCGGCGAAATCGCATCGCGTGTCGTCTGCGATATGGGGACGGTCGCAACTACGTCAACTTGCGATCGCGATCTGCGCGAAATCGCTCGAGGGTGGGGACGGTCGCAACTACGTCAACGAACTGTCCGGCATTCGGACAGGGGGCGCTCGAACAGGCCGAAACTTCTCGAGCATGGGGACGGTCTGAAGTTAGGGAAGCTCTCGCCTCCATTGGAGCTCGACTGATGGCGACCGCGCTCCTGCCAACCGACGATCCCGCGAAGGCACTTGCCGAGCTCGCCGCGTGCAAGAAGCCATGGCTGTTCGGCGTGCGCCACCACTCGCCGGCGTGTTCCGCGGCGCTCGGGCCGTTGCTCGATCAGCTGAAGCCGACCGTGGTCGCGATCGAGATGCCCGCCGATCTCGCGCACTGGCTCGAGTGGCTCGGCCACGCCGACGCGAAGGCGCCGCTCGCGGTCGCCGCCGTCGCGCAGAGCGGCGAGGATCTCGGCTTCTATCCGTTCGCGGACTTTTCGCCGGAGCTCGTCGCCATTCGTTGGGCGCGCGAGCACCACGTGCCGGTGCACGCGATCGACTTGCCGGCGGCGAGCCGGGCCGGGCGGGGGCGCGATCACGGTTCGGTGATCGGGATCGCGGAGCGATTGCCCGGCGATTCCGACGACAGCTGGGAACATCTCGTCGAAGGCCCGGGCACGTTGGGCGACCCGGAACGCGTGCGGCGCGCGGCGCTCCTGTATGGCTGGGCGCTGCGCATCGATGCGGCGCGCGGCGGTGGCGTGTCGGACGTCGATCGTGCGCGCGAGCAATACATGCGCGGCGCGCTCGCGAAGTTGCAGACGAAGTCCGCGCGCGTGGCGGCGATTATCGGATCGTTTCATGCGGCCGCGCTCGTTCCCGAGCCGACGTTGTGGTCCGCGCCCGAATCTCACGACGGTGAGGATGCCGAGCTCGTGTCGTCATTGATTCCATATGGCTTCGAGTTGCTCGACGCGCGCTCGGGTTATCCCGCGGGCATTCGCGATCCGAGATGGCAGCAACGATTGTTCGAGACCGAAGTCGCGCGTGGCGACGTGACCGCACTCGTCGCGGAGACGCTCGTCGAGATCACGCGAGGTGTGCGGGCACGCGGATTGCCGGCGAGCATCGCTGATGCGCACGCCGCGACGGAGCTCGCGATGTCATTGGCGCGCATGCGCAGGCTTGCGGCGCCGGGACGTCGCGAAGTGCTCGAGGCCGTGCAGACCGCGTTGGCGCAAGGCGAGGTGTTGGGGCGCGGCCGCGTCGTCGCGAAGGCGCTCGAACAGGTGATGGTCGGTACGCAACGCGGACAACTCGCGAGCACGACGCCGCGGTCCGGACTGGGGCCACACGTCCAGGCGTTGTTGCAGGATCTTCGCTTGCCGGCGACACAGACTCCGGACTCGGAGGACGTCCGGCTCGATCCGCTGCGCTCACCGCTCGATCGTCGTCGCTATGTCGCGCTCGCGCGGTTGCGCGCGTGCGGCGTGCCGTACGGCGAAGAGCAGGAGTCGATGGCGGCGGGTGGCATCGAGTCGCTGACGAGCGTGTGGCGGATCAAGATGACACCCGCGACCGAGGCGATGATCGAGCTCGCCGGATTGCGCGGCGTCACGTTGCGCCAGGCGGCCGCGGGAACGTTGCGCGCGGATCGCACGCGGCTCGAAGCCGATAGCAAGCTCACGCCGGCGGCGCATGCGGCGCTCGTCGAGAGTGCGGCGGAGGCGGGTGTCGGCGAGCTCGCCGGCGAATGGTTGAGCGAGCTCGCGGGTGTGCGTTTGAACGAAGCGACGCTCGCCGATCTAATCTCGTTGATCGCGGTCTGGGATCGGATCGCGGCCGGGCACGTCGTCGGGTTGCCGGCCGATGCGGCGGATGCGATCGCGGGCGAGGTCGATCACTTCGTGCCACCGGCGATCGATCGCGTCGCGCTGTTGAACGCGGCGGTCGCGTCGGTGTTGGGGCTCGCCGGATCGGATGCACTGTCGGATGCGCGATCGATCGCGGAGCTCGTGCGCCTGCTCGAACGGCCCGAGCATGCAGGTTTGGGGGATGGTCGGTTGCGCTGGTCGATCGACGAGCTCACGCGTATCGGCTCGCCGGTGATTTCGGGCGCGGCCGAGGTCGTGCGCGTGTTGATCGAAACGCAAACGGCGGAGCAGCTGTCGGAAGTGATGGGCGCGTGGGTGGACGCGGCCGGCGCGTCGAGTGCATCGAACGCTGGCGGCACATCGAACGCTGGCGCTTCGGGCGCATCGAACGTCGGAGGCGCATCGAGCGCTGGCGGAGTATCGGCCACGACAAACGCATCGAACGCATCGAACGTCGGTGCATCGAACGGATCGAACGCTGGCGGCGTTTCGAGCGGGTCGGGCGCGACGAACGTCGACGGCGCATCGAACGCATCGGGCGCTCGCCCAGCGGCTGCGACGAACGTCGGCGGTGCATTGAATGCTGGCGGCACATCGGGCGCATCGAATGCTGGCGGCACATCGGGCGCATCGAGCGCGTCGAACGCTGGCGGCGCAACGAGCGCGTCGAATGCTGGCGGTGTATCGGGCGCGTCGAACGCATCGGGCACAACGAACGCCGGAGGCGCATCGAATGCATCGAACGCTGGCGGCGCGACGAACGCATCGGGCACATCGAACGCTGGCGGCGCATCGGTTGCGAACGCCGGCGCATCGGACGCGTCGAGCACGAGCGGCTCGTCGGGCGGCTCTGCGTCGAGCGCCGATGCCACGCGCGATGCCCGCAAGCACCTCGCCGAACGCTTGCGCGGCGCGATCACGGTCGCGGGCCCGCTGTTCGAAGCCGCACCGCACTTTCTCGCCGGCGTGATGGCGCGCGTCGAACGCCTCGACGACTCCGGCTTTCTCGAACGCGTGGCCGCGCTGCGCGATGGCTTCGACGTGCTGTCGAACGCGAGTCGCCGCCGCCTATTGCAAACGCTCGGCGATCGCCTCGGCATCGACGACGCGCGCGGCAATGGCCTCGACGTCGTCACGTCGCTGCCACCCGAGCAGCTCGCACTCGCCGCCGATGCCGATCGTGCGGGCAAGGCCGCAATCGGGCTATTCGCGCGCCCCACGATCGATCTAGTGAAGGTTTCCACGCCGACGACGCCCGCACTCGCGAGCTATCCGCACGACATCTCGCTCCGCGATCGCTGGCGCATGATCCTCGGCCACGAACGCGACAAGATGAAGCCGCGCGCCGCCCGCGCGACTCGCGCCCTCGACGAACTCTACGGCAACGGTCACGGCGAAGGCTCGCGCACCGGGCAAGGCGGCGGCGGCCAGGAGCAAGCGTTCCCGACCGTGCGCGAGTGGAAAGACGAGATCGAAGCGCTGTTTGGCGCGCGCGTGTTCGAAGAGGTCGCCGCGAAGGCCGCGACCGCGGGACGCATCGGCGCATTACTCGAGGTGGATCCGGGGCAGGTCACGCCGTCGGTCGAGTTGCTCGAACAGGTGCTGTCGTTGAAGGGCGGGTTGGGCGAGGCCGCACTCGGTCGGCTGCGATCGTTGGTCAAACACATCGTCGACGAGCTGGTGAAGGAGCTCGCGACGCAGATTCGCCCTGCGCTCAGCGGCGCACTCGGTAATCGCGCGACGCGCCGACCGACGAGCGCACTGCATCTGCGCAAGACCGTCGCCGCGAATCTCGCCCGCGCGCGCATCAACGACGATGACGAAGTATCGCTCGTGCCCGAGACGCTGTGGTTCAAGCAGCGCAATCGCCGGCACATGGATTGGAATGTCGTGCTGGTCGTCGACGTGTCGGGCTCGATGGAGCCGTCCGTGATCTACAGCGCGATGATGGCCGCGATCTTGTCGGGCGTGCCGTGGGTGTCGGTGAAGTTCCTGGCGTTCTCGACGGAGATTGTCGATCTGACCGAGCACGTTAGCGATCCACTCGCGCTGTTGCTCGAGGTCAACGTCGGCGGCGGCACGTACATCGCGAAGGCGTTGCGGTATGCGCGCGGGCTCGTCGAGGTGCCGCAACGCACGATCGTGATCGTCGTATCGGACTTCGAGGAGGGCTACGCCGTCGAGACGCTCGTCGGCGAAGTGCGGTCGCTCGTCGAGGCCGGTGTGACGTGTCTCGGGTTGGCCGCGCTCGACGATAAGGGCGCGCCGCGCTACGAGGTGCGCATCGCCGAACAGGTGGCGGCCGCGGGCATGCCGGTCGCCGCGCTCACACCGCTCGAGCTCGCGCGCTGGGTGGGGGACAAGATCCGATGAAGCGCCCCGCGATCGATCCGGGTGTGGCCGCGGCGCTGACCGCGCAGATTCCGGCGCGCCTGATCAAGAAGCTGGATGCCGAGCCCGAGCTTGCCGCGAAGTGGACGTGGAAACCGACGACGGTGACCACGGACAAGGGCGAGACGGTGACGTTCGAGCTCGTCGACGATGTCGTGAAGAACGTCACGTGCACGTGCTTGCTCACGCCGAAATGTCTGCATGTCGCGGCGGTGGTCGCGTTGCTCGAGCCAGCGGAAGCGAGCGCGTCCGACGCGGAAGAGTTGGACTCATCCGTCGAGGCGGCGATGGACGAGGAGTCGGTGACCGAGTCGTCAGGCTCGACGGAGGATCCGGAACCGGAACCGTCGGCGGACGCCGGCAAGTCGGTTGCGGGTGCATCGGCGGCAGCAGGCAAATCGGCAGCGGGAGGGACGGGCAAATCGGCGCCGGCTACCGCAGGCAAGTCGGCGGCCGGAGCGACGGGCAAATCGACGTCGGGTGCTACGGGCAAATCGGCGTCCGCGACGGGCGCAGGAGCATCGTCGACGGCTTCGGATTCGGGCGCGAACAGCGAAGCGATCGCCGTTGCGACGACGGCGTACCGCGTCTGCGCGACCGTGCTCACGACCGGCGCCGAATCATCCGGCGCATTCGTGCAAGCCGAGCTCCTACGATCGATCCACGCGTGCCGCGATGTCGGCCTCTACCGTCTCGCGTCGACGCAGACCCGCATCCTGCGATCGATCCGTGACCTGCGCGCCGATCGACCGACGTTCATCCTCGAAGTGCTCACCGCGGATCTCCGCGAGGCGTGCGCCGTCGCCTACCAACTCGCGCACGGCACTTCGAATCCCGCGCTCGTCGGCACCGCCCGTCGCGACTACGAATCGATCGGCAACCTACGCCTGCACGGCATCTTCAGCGAGGCGCTCGTCGCACGCAGCGGCTACGCCGGCACGATCACGTACCTCGCCGACGATCGTGGCCGCATCTTCACTCGCTCGGAAGTAAACGCCGGTGATGCCGGCCGTGCGGCCGCGACCTACGAAGCGCCGGCGAATATCGGTGATGCCGTGCTGTCGCATCGCGAGCTCGGACGCGCGGGACTGTTCGTCGGCGATGCGACGGCCTCCGCCGATGGTCGCCTCGGCGCCGGCCAGAAGGTCAAAGCGGTGCGTGCCAAGGATCCGTCGACCTGGGCGCCACTCGATAAACGCTTCGCGACGCCACTCTCGCAACAGCTCGCCTCGGTGGCCGCGAGTGAGGCACTCGCCGACGATCATCGGCCGGGCGGCTGGGACCTCGTGTTCGTCGAGGGCACGGTCGTCGGACTCGGGCAGCTCGCATTGCTCGATTTGGGTGGGACGGCGCTCGAGCTCGCGACATCGCTCGATCACAAGTCGCTCGTCGCGCACGACAATCTCGCGACGCTCGGCAAGACGAAGGGTGTGAAGGTGCGCGCGATCGGTCGCGTGCGACTCGCGCAACCGCGGCGCCTCGAGCTCCTCGCGATCGCGCCGGCCGCGGGCGAGACGCGGTTGATCATGTCCGATGCGTGGCACGGGCGCGTGAACGTTCACTACGATCGCCTCTCTACGCCCAGCGGTGGAGCCCCGGCCGGCGCGCTCGCGGCACTCGCGTCATCGCCACCGGATCTGCTCGAGCCGTTGCGTCGTCGGATCGAGCGCGTGGTGCAGGGCGGTGCCGCCACGCTGCCGACGCACGCCCTCGCGGAAGTCGAACGCGATGCCGCGCAACTCACCGAACGCGCACTGCGGACGGGCGCCGATCTATTGCGCGATCTCGCGGCGGTCGCCCAGCATCGCAAGTCACTCGATCGCGAGCGCTTCGCGACGGCGTGGTTGCGCGCGGCGATCTACGACGATGCCGCGCGCCGCCGGACGAGCATCGCGAGCTGGTAGTCGAACTTCCCTAACGTCAGACCGTCCCCGTGCTTGAAGAGTTTCGATGGGTTCGCGATCGCAAGTTGACGTAGTTGCGACCGTCCCCACCGTCGAGAGATTTCGATGGGTTCGTGATCGCAAGTTGACGTAGTTGCGACCGTCCCCGTGCCTGAAGAGTTTCGAACAGATAGCGATCGCAAGTTGACGTAGTTGCGACCGTCCCTAGCCGTCGGGATTGTTCGCGTGGTCGTTCATCTCGACGACGAACATCCCCACGATCATCATCGCGCAGAAGATGTAGACACCCGTAACACCGGAAACGAGCGAGACCAGCGCGGGGCCCGGGCAGTAGCCAGACAGGCCCCAGCCGACACCGAAGATTGTCGCACCGCCGAGCAACCGCAGATCGACGAGCGGCGAGGGCGCCGGCGGAAACGTCCCACCAAACCGCGGCGCACGCATCGACTTCACGAGCCGCCAGGTCACGACCATGACGGCGAGCCCGGCTGCCATCACGAACATCAACGACGGATCCCAATGGCCACCGACATTCAGGAAGCCGAGCACCTTCGACGGCCGGACCATGCCCGAGATGCACACGCCGGCACCGAACAATGCGCCACCGAGCAACGCGGCGAGGTTCATACGCGCCCCGCGATCGTCGCCGTGATCATCGCCGCGACCATGAATGTGATCGTCGCGAGGATCGAGCGCTTCGAGAATCGGCCGATGCCGCATAACCCGTGACCCGACGTACAGCCGTTCGACAACCGCGTGCCCACGCCGACCAACAACCCCGACACCGCGACCACCCACAGCGAATGCGGCGCGACCGCATCGAACGTGCCCTTGCGCGTCACCGCGAAGATCGCGCCGACCCCGATCGCGCCGACCAAGAACGACAGCCGCCACGTACGATCGCGACTCGACGGCCGGACGATGCCACCGACGATCCCGGAGAGTCCTGCGATCTGGCCCGTGCCGAGCAACATCACCGCGAGCCCGAGCGCGATCAACACGCCACCGATCAACGCGTGACCGGGAGTGAAATCCGACATTCGCGCAGTCTAACCTGACATGTCGATGTCAACGAGCGGCGTTAGTCTGCGGGCATGACGACGAAAGACATCGGACAGAAATTGGTCGACCTCGTGAAAGCCAACAAGTCGTACGAGGCGATGGAACAGCTCTATGCCAAGGACATCGTTAGCCTCGAGGCCTACAACGGCCCCGATCGCGAGGTCCACGGCCTCGACAAGGTGCTCGAAAAGTCGAAGCACTGGGTCGCCGCGCACGAGATCCACAGCGCGGTCGTCGAGGGCCCGTACCCGAACGGCAACAAGTTCGCCGTGATCTTCAAGTACGACATCACGCGCAAGGCCGACAAACAGCGGCTGAACATGCACGAGGTCGCGCTCTATTATGTCGAGGGCGACAAGAATCGTCCGCGAAGAGTTCTACTACCCGACCTGATTACGCTTCGTTCTCGTTCGATTCGACGAGGAAGTGTGGCCAGTTCTCCATCCGCGGCAGGATCGACTTCGACTCGACCTTCGGGCGCGGCTTCTCGACCGGCTGCGGCGACAACCCGCACCGCGACAGCACGAACTCGACCGCACGCACGCGCTCCTGCATGGAGACACTCTCGATCGGCAGGTAGCTGATCTGATGCTGTTCGAGCATCAGCTTCACCATGCCGTCGATCCGCAAAACCGAATCCCACGACACGCCAGCGCGCGTGCCGTCTTCCTTTAACAGCGATTGATGCGGCCGCAGGAAGAACACGATGCCGTCCGACACCCACTTCATGTAATCGCGGAACCGCTGATCGTTCATCATCGACGCCGCATTCGTGGTGTGTTCCGCCACGTACGCGAGGTTGTCGAATGCGCGGTCCGAGACGAACTTGCCCTCGTGCGACCGCTCGACCTGGACCTGCCGCGCGAACACCCGCTCCTGGTATTCCGCCACGAGGTCCATGTCCGTACGCAGCGCATCCAACCCGGCCTCCATCTCGGCCAGGATCGCCCGAGCGACCTCACTGATCATCGGTAGCCCGTAGCGACGGCTAACGTAGCGACACAGCGTGGTCTTCCCTGTGGCGTGACTACCGACGAAGTAGATCCTCATCGCCGTCTGATCTACTCGATCGATCTGACAGCCCAGAAACAATCGCCAGACCTCGTGCGTTCACAACTAGATGCGCGGGTTCGCGGTCGCCACCCTCCTGATCGTCAGCTGCGGATCCGAGCCCCGTAGCCCGTTCGAATTTCAGATTCCGCCACTCCCGACCCCACCGGCACCCGCCCCGAAGCCGAAACCGCTGCCGCCGATCGTGACGTCGGTCCACGGGACGCTGATCGATCTCGTGGCCGCGAGCGATGACGGCACCGCGGCGCTGTCGCGCGACAAGCACGGCGAAGTTCGGTTGTGGCCCACGCTCGATGGCACGCGCGAACCGATCGTCGTCCACGCGCCCTCGCCGCCGGTCGATCTCGCGATCGCCTCGATGCCGGCCGGCTATCGCGCCGCGTTCGTCGATCAATCCGACACGCTCTCGATCCAATCGTTCGATCGCGCCGGGCACTTCCTCGAGCAAACCCAGATCGATCAGCCCGCGATCGCCGTGTTCGGCACGTCGCACGGCATCCTCGCCCTCGCGACCGATCGCACGCTCGTGTTTGTCGACGCGCAGAACCACACCCAGCGCCTCGCCACGCCCGAACGGATCCTCGCCGTGGTCTATCGCAACGGCCGCGCGCTCGCCCTGCACGATGCACCGAAGCATCGAATTCGCGGCCGTTGGATCTCGATCACCGATCACGGCATCGCGCTCGACGGCGAATCGCCCGAGCTCGCGATCGACCCGCGCGGCATTCGCCTCGATCGCCTCGCCCTCTCGCCGGATCATCGTCACCTCGCCGAAGCCGGCAACGGCAGCAACCTGCTCGCGTTCGATCTCGAGAGCGCGACGATCCAACGCTACCCGGTCGGCTTCATGCCGTTGGCCTATCTCGACGACGATTCGCTCGCCGCCACCGACAACGACAGCATCACGATCTTCGATACCCAGGGCAAGCGCACGCAACACCTGCAGTCGACGAGCCTCGACGCGTTCGCCGCCGGCGCCGGCCAACTCGTGTGGGCCGACGGCAACGCGCTCGCGCTATCGGACGCGAAGACCACGCACTACCTCGGTTATCGCGTGAGTCGCGCCACCGCCGCGCGCCCGGGTGCACTCGGCCTCGAGCTCATGGACGTGCAATTTCACTCGTTCGTCGACGACAAGGGCAAGCTCGTCGCCACGATCAAGACGCCCGAGGTCGCCGACACCCTCCTCGATTGGACGGATCTCTCGCCGAAGCTGCACGCGCAAATCGTCGACACCCAGTACACGCACGTGCTGCGGGTCAACAACAAGGACCTCACGTCGTCGGGCGACATCGCGATCCACTTCGATCCGGCATCGCACGTGCTCGCCGCTGCGTCCGAAGGCGAGACCGTGTTCTATCAAGTCACTGGCGACAAACTCGGACCGGAGCTGTCGCTCAAGACGTCCGCGAGCTCGACGGAGTTTTACGTCGACGACACCAAAGATCCGTACGACAAGATCTATTTCACGGATCCGGCACTCGCCGGTGGTGCGTTCGCGATGGTCGCGCACAAGAACGTGATCCATCACGTCCGCGTCGAGGATCTGCAGAAACACGTGAGCTCGACGACGACGAAGTCTGCGCGCAAGATCGTCACGATCGATCGCGCCGGCCACATCTACACGCGCGACAAGAAGCAGAACATCGTGATCGACGACAAGATCACGCTCGCCGACACCAAGGGCACGCTCGACGTGGTCCCGAGCGCGGATGGCTCGCTCGTCGCGTTGCGCACCGCCGAACACCTCGCGTTGTGGTCGACCGATGGCACGCAAAAGTGGTCGATCGCGAGCACCGACAAGCTTCCACTCGCGTGGGCCGGCCCCACCGATCTCGTCCGGCTCTCCGGCGGGATGGAGCACTTCGATCTCGCGACCGGCGCGATCACGAACACGTGTGGCTGGGCGTTCGGGCTCTACGATTCGTACGAAGTCACGAACACCGAAACCGATCTGGTCTGCGAGCGTTAAAGCTGAATGGTCGCCTGCCAAATATCGGTCGGCCCGAACATCGCGCGCGCCCACGGCCCGTCGACGTTGATCGGGCTCGAGTAGTACGTGACCAAGAACTTCCCGTGCGCATCGATCGGCACCACGCCCGCATACGAGGTGTCTCCCGTCGACGGAAACTCGCCGAGCTCGGTCCACAGCAGGCCATCGAGCTGATACAGCGCCGTGCGCTTGCGATTCTCGACCTCGAGGAAGTGCTTGCGCGCGACCATGTAGCGCCTGCCGTTGTAGTCGAAGCCGATCGGGCCATCGAGCCGCGCGCCGGTTAGCTCGCCCGAACAATCGAAGCTCGTATACGGCGCCGTCGACGTACAGACCTTCGTACGCAACCGGCCCTGCGATCCGAGCAGCTCGTCGTCGGTGCCATCCATCCGCACGTACGCGGTCACGCCTTGCGCATCGAACATCAGCTCGGTCTCGAGCGGCGTGTCCTCGCTGACATCGTAGATCATCGCGCCCGACGTCCAGGTCACGCCGTCCGTCGAGCTGAACAGCTTCACGGATTTGTCGCCGTCTTCGTACGCCGCCGAATACAGCGTGCCGTCGAGATCCGCTTTGATCCGCCAGAAGCTCCAGGTCTCCGGACCGATCGGCGTCAGATCCGACCACGTCACGCCACCATCCGGCGAGCTCGTGCGGACGGTGATCGAATCGACATCCGAGTCGCGCGTGCTCGCGACCGGCAAGCGCGTGATCGCCTTCATCGACAGATTGCCCGCGGCGTCTACGTAGAAGCTCGGATCGCGCAAGTCGCGATCGCTCGGCGCCGGAATCACGACGGGCTCGCCCCACGTCGCGCCATGATCGTCCGAGCGATACACGCGCAGCGAGCTGTTCGGCCCGAGCACCTGCGACTCCGCCGTGCGATGGACCATGAACGTGGCGCCGCCGAAGATCGTCAGATCGGTATTCTCGTCGTGCACGCACATACCCGTGCGGCAGTCCGTGTTCGTTTGATCGGTGCCGTCGATCAACAAGTGCGACTCGACGATCGGTCCCGGATCCGATCCACACGCAGCCAGCGCGAGCGCGAGCCATGCCCTCATGTTGCGTGCATACCGCCACCGTCGACGATCGTTCAACGAATGGTTTCGGACATCACCAGATCGCGGGTCATCGTGCCCACGTTCGGGCAGCCGCACAGCGCCATCGCGAGGTCGAGCTCGCGTCGCACCATGCCCAACGCGTGGGCCACACCGTCACGCCCGCCCGCCGCGAGGCCCCACAGGATTGGTCTACCGATCAGAACGGCATTCGCACCGAACGCGATCGCCTTGATCACGTCGGACCCGCGCCGCACGCCGCCGTCCAACAGGATCGTCGACCCGGCGATCGCATCGGCGATCCTCGGCAATGCCGCGATCGTCGCCGGCGACGCATCGAGCTGGCGCCCACCGTGATTCGACACGACCACACCCGCGGCGCCATGTTCGACCGCGCGCTTCGCATCATCCGCACGCACGACGCCTTTGACGAGCACCGGCAACTTCGTGATCGATCGCAACCAATCGATCGCATCCCACGACAGCGACGCATCGAGCTGCTCGGCGACATACGCCGCGAGCCCCGACTCCATGCCCGTGGTGCCGACGCGCCCGAGCTCGAACATGTTCTGGACCGCGAGGTGACTCGGCAGCGCGAAGCGATTGCGCACGTCGCGCTCGCGTCGACCCAAGAGCGGCGCATCGACGGTGAGCACGAGCGCCTTCGCACCGGCCGCTTCGACGCGACGCACGAGCCCTTCGGTGGCCTTGCGATCTTTATAGACGTACAGCTGGAACCACACTGGCCCCGTCGCCGCCGCGCACACGTCTTCGACGGCGGTGTTCGACAGCGTCGACAAGATAAAGATCGTGCCGGCATCACCGGTGCCTCGCACGGTCGCGAGCTCGCCGTCGTCGTGCGCGAGTCGATGGAACGCGGTCGGTGCCGTGATCACGGGCATCGAAATCTCGTGGCCGAGCACCTTCGTCGATAGATCGCGGCGCGACACGTCGACGAGCACGCGGTAGTACAGCTCGATCGCTTCGAACGCGGCACAGTTCTTCGCGAGGCAGCGCTCGTCATCCGCGCCACTCGCGTAGTAGTCCCACGCCATCTGCGGCAGCTTCGCCTTCGCGAGCGCCTCCAGATCGCGCAGGTTCACGCAGTCATTCATGGGGCTCGACCTTCACGTCGACCGACAGCGTTTCGCCACCGCCACCGACGAAGATCGTGCCGCTCGTCGGCGTAGCATCGAGATAGTTGCGACCGACCGCGACGCGAATGTGATCCGTCTGCGTCAGGATCCCGTTCGTGGGATCGAAGCCCTTCCACCCGATCTGCGGCAGATACAACTGGACCCACGCGTGCGACGCCTCGGACTGCGCGGTGTTCTGCGCTTTCGGTCCCGTGTAGATGTAGCCGCACACGTAGCGCGCGGGCACACCCAACAGGCGCGCGAGGCAGATCATCAGGTTCGTGAAGTCCTGACACACGCCGCGGCGATTGACGTAGACCTCGAACGGCGTGGTGAACACCGTCGTCGACGCTTGCTGATACGTGTACTCGCGAAAGATCGACTGGTTGATATCGAGCAGCGTATCGAGCACGTCGTTTTCGTTGCGCTTGACGAAGCTCATCGCGTATTCGGCGAGCTCGGCCAACTCCGTCTCCGGCAATTCCGGCGGGAGCAAGAACGGATCGAGCACCTGCCGCTGCCACGGCATCCACACGAGTGGAATCGTCTGCGACACGCGCAGCGGGCCGAAGCCGAGCGGATCGACATCCAACGTGGCGACCGTGCTCTTCGCTTCGATCACCATCTCGTCGAACGGCGACTCCACGTTCAGCCGCCGCACGCGGTTGCCGAACACGTCCTCGTAGTCACGCGTGCGTCCGTCGACGGAGATCTTGAGCTCGTGAGACACGAGCGTCTGCGTGCGATCGTGATACGGCGTGAGCCGGAAGTGGTGCTGGCTGCGCTCGATCTCCTTGTCGTACCGATAGACCGTGCGATGCGTGATGTCGAACGTGCGAGGCTGCGCACGCGCCGGCAAGCGCGGCATGGTCTCGCGATTGATCGCGGTGCCCGTGGAGCGCGTGTCGATCACGGCGCCCTCGCGGATCACGATCAGCTCGCCGGGCGCGAGTTGGCGCCACTTGATCGCCTTCTCCGCATCGCCGTCTTTCGGCGCGAGCTGTTCGGTACACACGATCACGCCCTTGCGCGCCTTCGCGCCACGCTTGGTCAGATCGATCTCGAGATCGTCGTCGCCGAACGCGATCTTCTCGTACGGTGGTGCGAGCGTGCCGATCCACAACGGAACGCCACGCGCGTCGGCATGCGCGAGCAAGTCTCGCCCGTCCGTCACGCACAACGTCATGCCGCCGTGCTCGTTGAGCTCGCGTAGCCAGGTGGCGAGCGTGCCGAGATCCACGTCGGCGAGGCTCTTCCACTTCTTGTCGTAGAGCTTGTTGAGCAGCTCGCAGAACAGCTGCTCGGTATCCGTGCTGCCGATCGCTTCGAACGGACCTTCGGTCGGCGTGCGCTTCTTCTCCAACGATCCGGCGTGCGCGAACAACCAGTCATGCCGGCCCCACGATCGCGAGAACGGTTGCGTGTTCGCATCCGAGAGAGAACCCCACGTGGCGTGCCGAATGTGCAACACGAACTGCGACGACGCGACCTGCTCCCACGCGAGCGCGAGCTGACTGCGGATCGAATCGCTCGGCGGCGCCGGCTCCTTCAACACCGCGGCCGACGGCTCGCCCGCCGGGTAGTAACCGAGTCCCCAACCGTCCGGCAGCTCGCGCCCGGCGTCCAAACAGTGCAGTGTGAACGACGGTGCCAGCTCGCCCTCGAAGGACATCGCGAGCAGGTTGGGCATGCGCGAACTTTACATCACACCGAGCAGCTCGCGACCGAGCGTGGCTCCGATCGCGTGCACTTCGTCGACGACATGCGTCAGGAGATCGTGCACCGAAACCAGTGGCTCCTTGGCCCGTGCCGCGACCCATGCATCGAGTACACGCAACCGCTCGAGTGACTGGCCGCCGGGGAGGTCGTGCGCCTCGGGCGGCCGGATGTGCGCCAGCCGTTCGTGCGCCGAGTGTGCGCAGTACGCGATCGAGCGCGGAAACGCTTCCTCGGAGATCAGGAACCGCGCGACCGCCTCGGACGAGATTCGCTGCGTGATCCGCTTCATGAACGCTTCTTGCCCCGACATCGCCCGCAAGAGAGACATCCACAGCGAGGTCTCGACGAGCTCGTGTGCCTTGATCACCGTGAACGCGTGGTGATGAACGTCGAGCATGCGCGCGGTTTGGCTCAAGCGTTCGAGCAACACGCCGAGCCACATGAAATCGAGTGGCTCGTCGTGCAGCATGGTCGATCGCAAGAGCCCGAGCGATAACTGCTGTTGCCGGCGAATGTGCGTGTAGAACGCATCGCGCTCGGTCGCATAGATCGGTTGCGCCGCCTGGAACCACAGGTGCAGCTCGTTCGTGACTTCCCACGCTTCGAGCGAGAGCACCTCGCGAATCGATCGCGCGTTATTGCGCGCCCAATAGATCGACGACGCGAGCGACACGCCGACGTCCTGATCCCATGTCATGAAGCGCTGGACCAATTCGCCATCGCCCCACGCGGGGGATGCATCGTCATTGTCGGCGACGCGCGCGAGGAACTCGTCCTCTTCGCCCGACACGACGACGATCGGCCGCCACACCTGCGCCGGCGGTAGCTCGGCATCGAGCGAGAACGTGGCCGCTTGCGCGAGCATGCGCGCCGTGGATTCCGCGCGTTCGATGTAACGCCCGAACCAGAAACAATGATCGGCGACGCGCGAGATCACGTGGTCTCCTTCAACACCCAGGTGTCTTTCGAACCGCCGCCTTGCGAGCTGTTGACGACGTAGCTGCCCTTGACGAGGGCCACGCGCGTGAGCCCGCCGGGCAACACCCACGGACCTTCGCGTGACGTGAGGATGTACGGGCGGAGATCCACGCGGCGCGGCTCCACCGACTTGTCTTCGCCGATCCACGTGGGACACGCCGACAGCTCGACGCGATGCTGCGCGATGTACTTGCGCGGCTCGGCGAGGATCCGGCGGCGGAATTCGTCGCGTTGTTCGGCGGTGGATTGCGGACCCATCAACATGCCGTAGCCACCCGCTTCGTCGACGGCCTTCACGACCATCTCGCCCAAGTGATCGAGGACGTACGCGCGGTCGTCATCGCGAAGGCATACGTACGTAGGCACCTGCTCGAGGATCGGCTCTTCGCGCAGATAGAACCGGATCATGTCCGGCACGAACGGATAGATCGCTTTGTCGTCGGCGACGCCGTTGCCCGGTGCGTTCGCGAGCGCGACATTGCCGGCGGCGTACGCGCGCATGAGGCCGGGCACGCCGAGCACGCTGTCGGGCCGGAACACTTCCGGATCGAGGAACGCTTCGTCGGTGCGGCGATAGATCACGTCGATCCGCTTGGGCCCGCGCGTGGTCCGGCAGAACACCTTGTCGTGCTCGACGAACAAGTCCGGCGCTTGGACGAGCTCGAGGCCCATCGTGCGCGCGAGGAACGAATGTTCGAAGTAGGCCGAGTTGTACGGACCTGGCGTGAGCACGACCGCGGTCGAATCCGGGTTCGGTGCGACCGATCGCAGGGTCTCCGCGAGGCGCGTGGGGTAGTGATCGACGCGGTGAACGCGCGCGGCATCGAACACGCGCGGGAACATCCGCTTCGAGAGCAGGCGATTCTCGACGACGTACGACACGCCCGATGGGGTTCGTAGGTTGTCTTCGAGCACGCGCCAGGTGCCGTTCGGATCGCGGATCAGATCGACGCCCGAGATGTGAATCCGCACGCCCCCGGGTGGCTTGATCCCGCGCAACATCGGGCGATAGCCGGCCGACGCGAGCACCATCTCCGCGGGGATGATGTTCTTCGTCAGGATCTCCTGATCGCCGTAGATATCGTCGAGGAACATGCCGAGCGCGCGTAGGCGCTGTTGCAGGCCCTTATCGAGATGGCTCCAATCGGTGGCAGCGATCAGCCTCGGCAGCAGGCAAAACGGAAAGATCTTTTCGGTGCCGCGCGAATCGCTGTAGACCGAGAACGTGACGCCTTGTTGGAGCAGGGCGTGCTCGGCGAGTTGCTGGGCGCGAGCGAGATCATCTTTGCCGAGCGCGTGCAGGAGCTGCATCACGCGCGCGAACGGCGGGCGCGGGAACCCGTTATCGAAGATCTCGTCGTAGGTCGCTGGCAGTTGCGAGTACCCATCGAAGAGGCCCGGGCGCAGCGTGATCTGCGACTGACTCTGGCGCTGCATCGATCGGATGATACGCGCGCGCTTACTCGAGAGGTTGCATCAGCACGATCAAGTTGTGCAACGGGCCCTGCACGTCGACCGTGATCGGCGCGAACGCGAGTCCCGGTGCTTCCGCCGTGATCGTCATCGGCCCGAGCGGGATGTTCGACGCGATCATGTCGGTGTAGATGCCGGTGGTGACAGTGCCACCGGAAGGCACGCCGCCATTGTTCAAGTAGTACATCCCGCCTTCGGCCGGCGGATCGAGGGTGAACGTCACGCCTTCGAGGGCGGAGCCGTCGCAGTTCGCGGCCGTCACGTTGATCGTGCTCCGCGCCGGATCGATCGAGATCATCGAATCGAGGGCGCTGTAGATCGAGCCCATCGCGCCATCGCCCCACACGGTGATCTCGCCGTACCTCCACACGCTATTGAAGACCTGCGACAGATCGCGGTCGATCGGACCGTTCGAATAGGTTTCGGTCGGCCACATGCCGTTGACGGTCGCGCGGAGGATCAGCGACCTCGCGACGCCGCCCGTCGAGATCGAAGTCGTGTACGAGCCGTCCATGGCACTCGTCGCGGTCGCCAGTGTCGTCGTTCCATCGATCACGTCGACCGTGCCGTTCGCGATGTAACTCCGGTCGTTCGTGAAGTCCGTGTACTGGAACACGTCGCCGGCGATCGTGATCGACGCGGGCGCGGTGGCCTTCGCACCGCACGTGGTCTTTGCCGCGATCCCGCTATCACCGATGCTGCTACCGCCTTCGGTGTCGTTGAAGTCGAGCCGGCCGCAAGCTGCTAGCACGGCCAACAACAACAACTTCATCCCTCCATCTTAGCGCCGCAGATCGATCGTGAACGGCCGAACCTCGCGGTGATGGCCATCCGCATGCACTTCTTCATGATCCCGCGTCGCGATCACGATCCGCTCGCTGCGTCGGGCCAGCGCATCGCCATCGTCTGTAGGTAGGCCAGGGTATGCACCGCCCGCAGGTCGCCATGCCCACAGCTCGATCCGTTGCGACCGACCGCCCCACGCCCACTCGATCACCAACGGATCCTGCGCCGGCAAGCCCGGATGAAATCCCGGCGACGGCTGATAGATCCGCCGGCGAAGCCCGACGATTCGTACGCCATCCGCCAGTGGGCGCAACTTCGCCCAGCGTCCACCGACCGCGATCGCTTCGGGACCGGGCCCTTCGAACGCGAGCTCCCAACGCTGCGTCGACGCATCGACGAGCCGCGAGGTCGCCGTCTCCTGCGACGCGACATCACCGACGAGCGGCCAGAACTCGAGCGCCGGTCGCACCGACAGCACCGCATCGCCGAGCCGACACGTGATGCCTTGGTCGCGCCACGCATCGAGCTCGACGCGCAGTTGCGGCGCGAGCCCGAAGCCATGCTCGTCGAGATCGCCCAGCACGTAGCGCAGGTCGCGCTGCAGCGCCGCCGGCAACGCGTACAGATCGTGAAGCTCGTCGTGCCAATCGATCAGCGGCACGCGATAGTCATCGACGATCAGCCGCGCGACGACCGATCGCAACAGTGCGACCAGCGCCGCGAGCATCGATGGCCGTTCCGGCATACGGATCGCGCGAAGCTCGACGACACCCATCTTGCCGTGCCGCGGGCCATGCACCGGCACGTGCGGATTCCACAGCTTCTCGACGTTGAGCTCGGCGCGATGACTGTTTCCCGCACCGTCGACGAGAAGTGGACCGAGCGCGTGCCACAACTGCTCCGGCGCGAGCTCGCCACGATCCGCGAGCTCTTCGAGCCAGCGCAACGTGACCTCGAGCTCGTCGTAGCGCTCGCGCGCGCCTTCGTCCGGACGCGGACCTTGCGACGCACCACCGACGCACTCACTCGCGAACCAATACGACAGCGATGGATGATTGTTGAGGTAGCGGATCAGCGCCGGCAAGAGGTGCGGATAACGCACGAACGGCGACATCTCCGGCCGCGCGCCGCCGAGCGTGATCTGGCCACCGCCACCGGAGTCTGCGAGATCGCCGTTGAAGCGCGGACGCGTCGCGTGAAGGCCCACGTTGCGCGCGGCGTCCCACACGGCTTCGGCTTGCGCGTAGAACGCGGCCGCCGTTGCCGATGGAGCCATGTTGACCTCGACGACACCCGGATCCGGCGTCACCGACAAGTAGCGATCGTCGCCGAGCTCCGACGGTGGCGCGGCAGCTTCGGTCTCGATGCTGATCCGATGCGCGTCGCCCGTTCCGTCATCACGCCAGCGCACGCCGAATGCGAAGCGCGGCTGCTTCTCCTCGGGATACATCCGGCCGATCACGCGTGACACACTCGCGCCGGGCAATTGATCGGCGAGCTCGGTCGCGAGTGCGAGTGCACGAACGAGCTTGTCATCGCCCTCGGCCGCGTTCGTCCACGCCGGATCCATCGAGTCCGCGCGCGTGAACGTGGGCTCGCCGCCGATCCAGATGTCGATGCTCCGGCGCGCGATCAGATCGTCGTGCGCGGCGAGCGCGGCAAAGATCTCGTCCGGGCTCACTCCGTGATCCAATCTTCGGCGCGCGGCATCGGCGTGCCCGCCGAGACCGTGCGCAGGTCGAGCGTGTAGCGATCGGTCTCGATCTTGCGCGCGCGAACCGGCCACGGCGGCGGGTTTCCGACGGTGAAGCGCTGCGCACGGCGTGCGGCGGCTTCGACCCGCGTCAGCGGCAGTGCATCGAACGCGCGACCTTCGGGATGCCACACGTGATACGTGGCCGCGCCGACCGCGCGTTGGTTCCAGGTATCGACGACGGCGAACCTCAACGGATGATGGATCCCGAAGTGCGGATGCAACGCGTGCGGTGGCGCCCACGCGCGGAACTTCACACCGGCAACGCTGACATCGCGCCCACCAACCGGCCGCAGTGGCAGCAACGCTTCGTTGACGACGACGGCATAGCGCTCGAGGTCGAGGCCGTGGGTACGAACCTCGACGCGCTCGAGCGAGCTATCGACATAGCGTGACGTCCCGCTCTGACCGGCTTCCTCGCCGAGCACGTGCCACGGCTCGATCGCGTTGCGCAGCTCGATTCGCGCGTCGCCGGCGAAGAACGTCCCGACGAGCGGACAGCGCAGCTCCACGAATGGCGAGAACGCGTCCGTCGGCAACTTCGCACCGCACAGCTCGAGATGCGCGAGCACATCGGCGAAGTCGCGCCACATGAAGTAGGGCAGCAGGAACTTGTCGTGCAGTTGCTCGCCCCAGCGCACGAGCGTGTGCTTGTACGGTTGCGCGGTGAACGCGGCGACGAGCGCGCGCGCGAGGATCACCTGTGCAGCGGCCATGCGCGGATGGGGCGGCATCTCGAACGCGCGCAGCTCGACGAGGCCCTGGCGACCGAACGGCGTACCCGGATCGTAGAGCTTGTCGATCGAGATTTCGGCGCGGTGCGTGGACCCGGCAACATCGACGAGCAAGTGCCGCAGGAGTGCATCGACCTGCCACGGCGGCGGATGATCGTGAAGCCGCGGCAACGCGAGCTCGAGCTCGGTCAACGCGTCGTGGCGCGCTTCGTCGAGTCGCGGTGCTTGCGACGTAGGCCCGACGAACAGGCCCGTGAACATGTACGACAGCGCCGGGTGGTGTTGCGCGAACGCGACGAGGCTCGCGAGCAGCTCGGGCTTCGCGAACCACGGCGAGCGCTGCGCGTTCGGTCCGCCGAGCGTGATGTGGTGACCGCCGCCGGATCCCGCGGCACGACCGTCGAGCAAATACTTCTCGCTCGTGAGGCCGGTCGCGAGCGCGCATTGATAGACCTGCTCGTGCAGCTCCGCCGCCACACGCGACGACGACACCGGCGGCAAGTTGACCTCGAGCACGCCCGGATCCGGCGTGACCGCGAACTTCAGCTGCTGCGGATGCGGTGGCGGTGCGTAGCCTTCGATCGCGCAATCGAGACCGGTCGCGGCGCGCGCGTGATCGATCGCGCGAACGAGCTCGCAGAAATCCTCGAACGATGACAAGGGCGGGACGAACACCCACAGCGCGCCATCGCGCGGCTCGACGACGATCGCCGTCCGCGGCACCGTGCCGAACGGCGGCGGCGCGAATTTCTCGATCCGCACCTGATCGTCGTCGGCGGTGCGAGGATCCTCGAACGTGGGCGCTTCGGCCCACGGCTTCGGCGTGGCGCCGATGATCGAGCCGAGCGGCAGCCGCAGACCCGCGGGCGAATCACCGGGGACGAGGAACAGCTCGCTGCGCCGGAACGTCCACACGTCGCTCGCCCAACCCATGAACGTCTTTGCGACGGGAAGCACCCACGCGATCGGATTCGCGAGACCGCGATCGAGCACGCGCGCGAGCCGGCGGCGATCCTCGGTATCGGCGGCCTGGCGCGGATCGATCTGCGGAGGTAACTGCGCCTCGCTGCGAATCGCCTCCCACGGATCTTCGAACGCGGCCTGCCACGTCGGCGCCACGTTCAACGCCTCGCTAATCGCACCGGCAAACGTGCGCGCGGCATTGAGATCGATCGCGAGCTCGCGCTTCGGCCACAGCGTGGTGCGGTCGCGCCGAGCGATCACGTCGAGCGCCCAGCGCGGCATCGACTCGCCCGGATACTGCTTGCCCATGCGATGCACGACGACACCGCCCGGTGCGAGCGCATCGCGCAACCGATCCGCGAGCGCGCGACCCTTCGCCCACTTATCGGGACCGAGCGCGCCGCCTTCCCAGCTGTCTTCTCCGCCACCACGCGCGACGAACGTTGGCTCGCCACCGACCGTGAGCTCGAGACCCGCCGCTGCGATCGTACGGTCGTTGTGATCGGCGGCGTCCAACAGCGACGTCCAGATCTCCTCGGTGTACGGCGCGGTCGGGCGCGGCTCGTGACCGAGACGCATGATCGTGGTCGCGAACTCGACGTGATCGGCGCCGACATCACTCGTGCCGACGATCGGTGCCGCATTCGCCGGCGTCGCCGTGCACGCGAGCGGGATATGGCCTTCGCCGGTGAGCAGGCCGCTCGTCGCGTCGAGGCCGATCCAGCCCGCGCCCGGCACGAACGCTTCGCACCACGCGTGGAGATCGACGACGTCGCGATCGACGCCTTTGGGCTCGTCGGGAATCATGCCTTCGTCTGCAAGTTGGATCAGGTAGCCGGATGCGAACCGTGCCGCGATGCCGCGTTGGCGGAGCAGGGCGACGAGCAACACCGCGCTGTCGCGACAGCTGCCGCGGCCGTTGACGAGCGTTTCTTCGGGCGTCCAGATGCCGGGCTCGTCGCGGATCACGTACGCGGTCTTGTCGCGCACGAGCGCGCACATCTCGACGAGCAGCGTCACCGTCGGTCCGCCCGTCGGTGCGATCTTCAACAGCTCGACGCCACGCCGACCGAGGAAGTACGCCGGATCGGTCTGATCGAGAAACCCGGCGAGCTCGGCTTCGAGCCCATCGGGATAACGAAACGGGACGGTCTTCGCGCGATCGTCGACGAAAAAGTCGAACGGGTTGATCGGCTTCACGTCGACCGCGAGCTCGACCGTCACGTCCAACGCGCTCACCGCTTGCCCGGCTTTGAACGTGACGCGTGCGACGTGGTTGCCGTACGGATCGCGTTGCCAGTGCAAGCGGTGCTCGGGCGCGATCGACAGCGCGTAACTCTCGATCGTCGCTCGCGCGTGATCGGCAGGTCGCAACCGGATCACCTGAGGCCCGAGTAGAGCGGGGCGCGGGTAGACGTAACGGCTGCGATGCTGGACGAGAACGCGCACGAGACGTGTTTACTAAATCGCCTCGTGGAGAAGGTGATTTAGTGCTTCACCTTCATACCGAGATACTTGTTGCGCTCGAGCCAGTTATTGAGGTCGTGCGCGGTTGCATCCGACAGGTGTTCCATGTCGGCGCCCAGGTACTGCTCGAGCGTCGCGAGCGCGGTATCGATCGCGATGTACTCGGTCGTACCCTCGTCGAGATCTTCGACCGCGGCTTCGAGCTCGGCCTGGCGGGCGAGCACGCGCTCACCGATCGCATGGCCGCGCAGCGCTTCGACGCTGTTCTCGTTGCGCACCATCTTGGGCTGACGTTTACGGCTCTTCGCTTGTTTGTGAGACGCGTGGTGAAGCATGCCCAACGGTTATTCAGACCTCGTGCCAATGCGAATAGCCCTTGCATCGATGCATAGAAAGTGCATATTCATGCAGAAACTATGCAACGGCCTCGAATCGCGATTCTCGGTGCGTCCGGCTATGCCGGCGTCGAGCTGTCTCGCCTGATCGCGCTCCACCCCGAGGTCGAGCTCGCGGTCGCGGGCAGCGATCGATGGGCGGATGAAGCCGTCGAAGCGCGGATCGGCGTGCCCGTGCCAGGCCTCCATTACACCGTCCCCGAGCGAGCGCTGGAGCACGCTGCCTCGTGTACGGCCGTGCTGCTCGCGACGCCCGCGGAAATCTCGCACGCGTGGGTGCCGCAGCTCGTCGGCTCGAGCGCGGTCGTGATCGATCTGTCGGGGGCGTTTCGCCTGCGAGATGCAGCGCAGTACGCGCGGCACTACAAGTTCGTGCATCAACACGCGGGGCTGCTCGCGGATGCGGTCTACGGGTTGCCGGAGTTGCATCGCCAGAAGCTCGCGGGTGCGAAGTTGATCGCGAACCCGGGCTGCTACGCCACGGCGATCCAACTCGCACTCGCACCGATCGCGAAGCTCGCCGATCACTGGGCGGTGAGCGCGGTGTCGGGCGTGACCGGTGCAGGTCGCAAAGCAACCGAGGACTTCTCGTTCGTCGAGCTCGCCGGAGATGTCCGCGCGTATCGCTCGCTGCGCCATCAACACGCGCCGGAGATCGCGCAGGGGCTCGGCATGGAGATCGCGTTCGTGCCGCACCTGATCCCGGTCGCGCGCGGGATCCTCGCCACGTGTCACGCGCGCGGTGACTTCGACGTCGCGGCGGCGATGCGCGTGTACGCGGGCGAAGCGTTCGTCGAGCTGACGGCGAGCGCGGACGATGTGTCGTTGCATCACGTCGTCGGTACGAACAAGTGCCGGATCGGATGGACGCAATACGGCAAGGACATCGTCGTGACGGCGGCGATCGATAACCTCGTGAAGGGTGCGGCCGGGCAGGCGGTGCAGAACCTCAACCTCGCGCTCGGCTTTCCCGAGACCACGGGGTTGGTGTTGAGAGGATTTCATCCATGAAGTTGCCGTCGGGATTTCGCTACGCGGGTGTGCACGCGGGCCTGAAGCCGATGCGCAAGGACGTCGCGTTGATCGCGAGTGATTCGCCGTGCGTCGCGGCGGGGAAGTTCTCGCAAAACGCAGCGGCGGCCGCGGCGATCGTCGATGCGCGCACGCGGGTGCCGAGTGGAGACATTCGCGCGGTCGTCGTCAACAGCGGCAATGCAAACGCGTTGACCGGTACGCGCGGGATCGAGCACGTCGGCGAGATCCGTGCGGCCGTCGGTGCCGCGCTCGGGGTCGACAAGGACCAGATCCTGACCGCGTCGACGGGGATGATCGGCGTGCCGTTGCCGGTGCACAAGATCACCGCGGCGGCGCCCGCGCTCGTCGAAGCGTTGGGCGTGGCGCCGGAGCCGGCGGCAGAAGCGATCATCACCACGGATACGCGGACCAAGCTCGCATCGCGGGTGATCGCGGTCGGTGGCCGCGACGTCACGATCGCGGCGATCGCGAAGGGCAGTGGCATGATCGCGCCGCAGCTCGCCACCATGATCTGCGTCGTCACTACGGATTGCGCGATCGCGCCGGCGATGTTGGATCGCGCGTTGGCCCTCGCGATCGAACCCACGTTCCACTGCCTCGTCGTCGACGGTGACATGTCCACGAATGATTCGATCATCGCGCTCGCGAACGGTCGTGCCGGCAATCCGGTGATCGCGGACCCGGGACCCGAGCTCGAGGCGTTCGCGGTGGCACTAACCAGCTTGTGCCGCGAGCTCGCGCGGGACATCGCGAGCGATGGCGAAGGTGCCACGCGCCTACTCGAAGTAAATGTCTCGAACGCGCCGTCGGATGCGATCGCCCGTGACCTCGCGCGATCGATCGCGGCGAGCTCGCTCGTCAAGGCGGCGATCTTCGGCGCCGATCCGAACTGGGGCCGGATCCTCGCCACCGTCGGCGCGCGCGTCGGGTCGCAGCACCTGGCGATCGATGTCCATGCGGCGACCGTGCTGATCCAAGGCACCACGGTCTACGCGGGCATGCCCGTGGACGCGCCGGCGTTGCGCCAGAAGATGCGCGCGCCCGACGTTCGCGTCGATGTCGTGCTCGACGCCGGATCCGGTGAAGCCACCGCGTGGGGCTGCGATCTCGGATACGACTACGTGAAGATCAACGCGGACTACTCGTCGCTGATCGTCCAGACCGCGGATGGCGGGCTCGCGAAGGACGATCGCCTGACGAACTACTCGCCCACATTCAAGCGCACGTTGCTCGTCGAGGCGCTCTCGTACATCGCGAAGTTCTCCGGCACGCGCTGCGTGGTTCGTGCCGGTGGCGCGGCCCTCGCACGTCCCGCACTACAGCAGTCACTGTGCGCGGACATCAAGCTGCTGCGTTCGTGCGGATTGCAGCCGATCGTCGTGCACGATGGCAGCGCGGAGATCGAATCGCACCTCGTCGCGTTGTTGAACCTCGACGGCGGCCACGCGATCGGCGTGTCGGGCAAAGACGGTGGCCTCATCCGCGCGAAGGGCGCGACGATCGCATCGGTCGATCCCACGATGCTCGAGATGTTCCTCGGGCAGGGCTACGTGCCGGTCGTCGCATCGCTCGCGCTCGGCGAAGGTGGCACGAGCGTCGCCGTGGATGCCGACGAGGTCGCGGGCCAGCTCGCGGTCGCGTTGCGCGCGCCGAAGTTGATCTATCTCGTCGACGCGCAGGGCATCCTCGAAGCCGGCGAGCTCGTGACCGATCTGTCGGCCACGGCGCTCGAACAGAAGCACGACACGGCATTCGCCCACGCGGTCGTCGGTGCATCGCGTGGCGGCGTCGGTCGAGTCCACGTGATCGACGGCCGGACGCCGCACTCGATCGTCGCCGAGCTATTCACCGATCGCGGTGTCGGAACGCTGGTGACGCCGTGAGTGCGGATGCTCGCGCACGACGTGCGGTGATCCGTCAGCTCGTCGGCGCTCGCGCGATCGCCACGCAAGAAGAGCTGCGCGCGATGCTCGCGGAGCGCGGTCACGATGTCACGCAGGCCACGCTATCGCGCGACCTCGCGCACCTCGATGCGAAGCGCGGTCCGAATGGCTACGAGCTCCCGGACGCGAGCGCGCCCACGGTGTTGCCGGATCTGATCCGCTCCGTCGACGATAACGGCACGCTCGTCGTGATCCACACCGCGCCAGGTGCGGCGCAGGTCGTGGCGAGTGCACTCGATCGCGCGCGGCCCGCGGACATCCTCGGTACGATCGCCGGCGACGATGCGATCTTCGTCGCGCCGGCACGTGGTGTCGCGGCAGGGCGCTTGGCGAAGCGCGTGCGCGAGCTACTTCAGCGTTAGCGAGTCGAAGAACTTCGTCTGCTCGGCGTGCGGATCCGGCGGCGACGTTCGCGTGATCACGAGCGACAGCATCTGATCCTTCGCGATCAGCGTGCGATACGTCATCTCGTACATGCGCGGGTAATGCTCGTCGATATCGAACACGAGCTCGATACCCGGGAGGCCCTGATACGTCACGTCCCGGTAGGCCTTCGGCCAGCCGTGGCGCTTGATCATCGCATCGGCGATCGCGTCGAGCCGGATTTTCGGTTCCTGCGTATCGCCGAGCTTCTTGTACGAGAAGCCGTACACGGTCACGAGCTTGCCGTTGACGACCGAGTACTCGAGCATGTGCTCGGCCATCGACGCCTTCTTCGCCGGATGCGGATCACCCGGGAACGCGACGGAGCAATGGCACGCGTCGATGTCGACGGGCTTCCAATCGTCGGCGGACGCGATGCCGGCGACGAGCGCGACGACGACGATCGCCTTCACTTCGTGATCACGAGCGAGTCGAGAAACTTCTTCGGATCGTACGGCGTCTTCGAGCCCGCGCCGTGGACCGCGCCGAGCGTGTAGAGCCGGTCACCCTTGATGAACAGGCGATACGTCAGCTCCATGTTCTGCGCTTCGATCACGATCTCGCGACCCTTCAGGCCCGCGAACTTGATGTCCTTCTGCGATTTCGGCTTGCCCATCTTGGTGACGAGGCCACCCGTGGCGTCGTCGAGCCGCGCGCTGTCGGACTTGCCATTCGCGACATCGAGGTAGCCGGCGAGATACGCGACATCGTGCGTGGTCGGCTCTTCCCAGATGAAGTTGTACATCGTGACCTTGCCGCCATTCGCGGTGTCGATCGGCGACTCCTGCAGCTTCGGATCGGAGGGGAACAGCATCGTGAACTTGCCGTCCTTCGATTCGAATTTTTTCCAATCGTCCGCGTGTGCAGGAACCGCGACGAACAACACGACCAACGCAGCGAGCCAGCGAAGCATGCGCGGACTCTACAGGAGTTTTGGTTTTCCCAAACCCAAACGTTGGTGGTCCGCCAACGTGCAGCGATTCTGAATAACTTCGATACCCTCGGCCTCGAGCCGCTTGGCTGCATCTTCGTTCTTCACGCCGAGCTGCATCCACACGACCTTCGGGCGCGGGTTCATCGCGAGGATGTCATCGACGTGGGTCGAGACCTGTTCGCCGCGCCGGAACACGTCCACCAGATCGACGCGCTCCTTGATGTCTCGCAGCTGGGCGCGGACGCGTTCGCCGAGGATCTCGTCGCCGACGAACCGCGGGTTGACGCCGATCACCCGGTAGCCCTCTTCGTGGAGGTATTCCGGGACGTAGTACGCGGCTTTCTCCGGCTCGTTGTGAATGCCGAGCACGGCGATCGTCGCGCTGGACTGGAGGATCTCGCGGATGCGCGTGTCCGTCACAGGCATGAGGCGATGTTACCGCGTCACCAGGAATAGCCAAGCCATCCAGCTTCGTTGCATGATGGCACCGCATGCGCATCGCCCTCGTTTTTGCATCGCTTCTCGTCGCTGCCTGTCATGGAAGCGAGTCGACCACGAGCGCAGGCTCTGGCGGATCCGCACCGACCACGCCGAAACCGGCGGTCGGATCGGATACCGGATCCGCGGTGGCAACGGCAGGCTCCGCGGGATCGGGTTCGGCCGCGGCTGCGATGCCGGCACCTCCGCCTCCGCCGCCGGCACCGCCGACGATCGAAGGTCACGACTTCACGAGCGAAGCGAAGGCGCTGCTCGCGGTCGGCGCGTGTGGTGATGGCGCGATTCCCGATGGCATCACGCCGGATCAAGTGAAGCTGCACTGCGATGGCAATCCGAACGCGAAGCCGATCGCCAAGACGAAGTCGGTCGACACGCCGAAGAAGATGTCGGCCACGAACGAAGAGGGCGTGAAGGTCGCGCAGCAGGAATACACGGACACCTGGGTGAAGCCGGCGCGCGAGTTCTTCGCAGCGCACGTGCCGAAAGACATTCCGAAGAAGGTCGTGTATCCGTTCGCGGGCGGTGACCTGTCGACGGCGCTGACCGTCTATCCCGATGCCGACGAGATCACGAACATCTCGCTCGAGCCGGCCGGCGATCCGCGCGACATCGATACGCTGCGCGGCAAGGATCTCGATCACGCGCTCGCGAAGACGGCGTACGAGCTGCGGTTCCTGTATCGCGTGAACTTCTCGAACACGCTGAACATGATCGATGCGATGCGCGGCGGCCAACTGCCGACGGAGCTGATCTTCGCGTTGTCCGCGTTGAAGGTGCACGGCTACGAGCTCGTCGGCCTGCACTACTTCAAGATCAACGACGACGGCACGCTGCACTACCTCGACGATGCCGACATCGCGAAGGCCGGTGACGCGGGCAAGGTCAAAGCCGAGCAACGCAACTGGGCGTTCGCGAATGCGGAGCTGTTGTTCCGGAAGCCCGGCGGCCGCGTGCAGATCTATCGGCACATTCGCCAGAACCTCGGCAACGAGGATGGCAAAGGCATCGGGCAGGGCCTCAAGGCGGATCCGCGCGTGCTGAAGTACCTCGAGCTCAAGGGCCCGATTTCGGCGATGACGAAGGCGGCGAGCTACCTCCTCTCGTGGGAGTCGTTCTCGCTGATGCGCGACTACCTACTCGGTCACGTGCAATGGATGGTGTCGGATGCCACGGGCATCGCGCCGAAGTGGGGCAAGCCGGCCGGCTTCGAGTACGAGACGTACGGCGGGTTCGTCGGGCCGCACATCCCGGCAGGCTCTGGCATCTCGAAGGATTGGCGCGCGGAATTCGATAGCGAGCCGAAACGCGACCTGCCGTTCCGGTTCGGTTACTACGACATCAAGAACACGAACCACCTGATCATCATGCGCAAGGCGCCTACATCGGCGCCCTCGAAATAGATCCCTCTCGACAGATCGATCGGGAGGTCGATCCACTAGCATCTTCACGATGGGTGCGACGTGTCCGAAGTGCCACGAGGTGGTGGCGCTTCTTCAAGGCTATCCAAATGTCACGAGCTCGGGTGTCGAGCTGTGGCATCCGAGCTGTTGGGCCGTCCGTCATGCGCGTCCCGTCGAGCCGGTCACGATCGTGCTGCCGCAGCGCGCACCGGTAAAGCGCTACGTGATCGGTGGTGCGGCGCTCGCGTCGATGATCCTCGTCGGTGGGTTGATGGTCACGCGGCACGCGTCGGCGTCGCCATCGGCGATCGTCCAGGTCGATTACGTCGAGCCGATCGTGATCGCGCAAAAGCACGTCGTCAAGGATGATGCGCCGCCGGTCGTGCACGCACCGATCGTGAACGGCACGCCGCTCGACGAAGACTATCCGTCATTGCTCGATTGGGTTCATCCGGTCACGGGCACGACCGAGCACATGCCCGAGCAGCAATCGCGGTGGTTCGGTGCCGAGCGCAAAGGCATCGAACGCAGCGAGTGCGGTGCCGGTCATTGCGGCGTCGATCTCGACGGACCGGAAGGTCGTCCTGTCGTCGCGGTTTCGGATGGCACGGTCGTTCGCGTCGAGCGCCACGAGCTCGGCCTCGACGGCAAGAGTGGTCGCTACGTCAAGATCGAGCACGACGACGGCACGCTGACCGCGTACATGCATCTCGATGACATCGCGGATGGCCTCGAGGTTGGCGATCTCGTCGATGGCAATCAGTACATCGGAACGCTCGGCTCGACTGCGGTCTACGGCTCGGTCCCGCATCTTCACTTCTCGCTCGAGGTGCCGAACGTTCCCGGGCGGCACGGCGACAACACGAATACGCATTACGTCGATCCCGCGCCGTTCCTGCTGCGCGCATCGATCTCGCCGGTGCCCGAGCGCAAGCACGCACGGAAGCCGGCTACGTGAAGCGCGCGATCTTGATCTGCGCGGTCGCGTGTGGACATCACGACGACAAGGCAAAGCCCGCGCCTGCGCCTGCTCCGGTGAAGAAAGACGTGCCGGTGATTCCCGGCAGCACCGTCCTGTACGACGACGGGTTGACGCCGATGACGCCGCGGCTCGTCGGTGACACGCTCGTGTTCGCGGATCAGAGTTGTTGTTTGAAATCGGAACCCGTCGCTGGTGGCGAGCCGACCACGCTCGTGAAGCGCACGCAGATCACGGACTACGCGATCGCGGACAAGCAGCTCGTCTACGTCGGGCTCGCCGAGAATGCGGAGCAGCTGAGCGTCCGCGGTGTGACGCTTGCGGGTGCGGATGGCATGAAGCCTCAGTCGCTTCCGAAGGAGATCGAAGTCGCGCATGTCGTCGTCGCGGGGAACGACGTGTACGTCGCCGGGATGACGAACGCGGGCGCGATGCTCGTGCACAGCACGCTCGACGGCGCCACGCCCGCGGTCACGCCGGTCAACGCGGTCTCGCCGTCGCTCGTCAGTGATGGCACGCGCGCGTTTATCATCTTCGGCCAAGAGCTTCACGCGCTCACCGGCGGAACGGTTGGCCCGTCGCTCGGCAAGCTGCCCGATGCGCAGAACTTCACGTACGCGATCGATGGTGACTGGCTGTACTACGCCACCGATCACGCGATCCAGCGTGCGGCGCTGACGCCGTTCAAGATCGATGCGTGGTCGATCCCGATCGACGAGGCCGCGCTGCCGGTCGCCGCGGGGCACGGTCGCGTCGCGTGGGCGGAGGGCCACAAGCTCTACGTATCGAGCGGGACCTCCAAGTCGCTGCTCACCACGACGACCGCAAACGAGTACACCGGTCTCGCGATCGGCAAAGACGCGGTCTACTACGCGACGGCGTTTCTCTACGGCGAAAACGCAAAGACGATCGATGAACGGCGCGCGACGCAGCGACCGGGTGTCGTGGCGAGCACGCCGTTGAAGTAGGTGCGCGGTCTAGGGAGCGTTCGACGAACCGCCCGCCGCCTCGGATCGACCACAGCTGCCCGCCCTCGATCCACCGCCACCGACCATCACATTTCGAACGCTCCCTACGCCGCGCGGCGCGCGTACACGCGATTGCGAGGCGCGCGCGTTTCACCGCGAAGCATCGAGCGCCACATCTCGCGATTCGGTAGGCGCGCGAACTTCGCCGCGATCGGATCCGCCGCGTCGGCGAGGCGCAGATAGATCGCGCGACCTTCGATCGCATCGAGCTGCGCGAGCGCTTCGGTCAGACGCAGCGCCGCGATCTCGCCACCACCCGCAGTCACAGCGTCGAGCATCGAAGTCAGCGTCGCGTCGGTCATGCAGCTGTTATCGCCATCGTGGCCGAGCGGTTGTGTGTGAAATTGTGCCCTGAATTCAACGGGTTGCAGATCGCGCTAAGATGTAGGACATGAAGTGGGTCAAGCGCATCGTGCTGTTCATCGTGATCGCGGGCATCGTGATCGGCGCGCGGATCCTGATGTCGGGCGGCGATCCGAATAAGCCCACCGGTATGGGCGCGCATCCCGGTTCGAAGTGATCAGCGAACGCCCGACGTCGTGCGCCTGCGTTCCGGAACCGGCCTGGTGAGCGCGTCCACGCACTCGCGGTAGTCACGTCCAACCTGCGCGGGCGATTCGCCTTGGCGTAGCCCCTGCGCGGCGTAGCCGGCGCAGTAGCCGAGCACCTCGGGCGTGGTCGGACGTGGTGGAGGGGCTTCGCCGCCCGTGACGTGATCGAGAAGATCGAGCTGAATGGTTTGCATGCTCGGCGACAAGTGCAGCCGATGTGCCGCGCGCAACTCGCGAGATGTTCGCGCTCGCGCGCGTGGGGTGCATCCTCGAGGACGCTCGATGGTTTCCCCAGCGAGCGCGTTACGTGTAACGCCTATTCGTCGACGTCATCATAGTAGGCGTCGTCGATCTCGCCGGTGCCCTGCGGTTCGAACGTCGCGTTCGGTAGCAACATCTTCAGCTGCGCGACGAACGCCGCGGGCAGGTTGTTGTGGTCGAGGACCAAGCGCTCGAGGTGGCGAAACCGCGCCGAGTTGTTGCGCAGGATCTGACCGCCGGCTTCATCGATCTGGTTTGCCGTCAGATCGAGCAACGTGAGGCGCGGCAACAGCGGACTCGACAACAGCGACGAGAGCAGCTGATTGCCGAAGTTCGTGTTTCGCACGCGCAAGCGACGCAGCGCGGGTGCTGTCACCGACGAGAACACCGGCACGAGCTGCACGTGACCGATCGTCGCGTGCTGACCGAACCACACCTCGAGCTCGTCGAGATGTGGCCACACGTGATCGAGCACCGGCGCCGCGATCTCGTGGGTCAGGTCCGTCGCGTGCACGGCGAGTCGACGCAGCGTCGCCGCGTGCTGATGGATCGGACCGAGCGTGATGTACGTGCCGCCGACGACGATCGAGTCGAGCCGGGCGATCGCGAGCACGAGCGGTGTCAGGTCCGCGCGCCCCGTGTTGACCGCATTCGGCACGAACGCGAGCGAGGTCAAGAGCGGCAAGTGCGCGCAGCGCGTGACGAGCAGCTCGATCACGGCGTTGTAGTCCAGCTCGCCGCTGCGCAAGTAGATGTCGCGAACCTCGAGCGAACGCAGGAGCCGGCACGTCGGCAGCTCGAGGATCGACGCGAGTAAGTCCTCCGCCGAATCACCCGGGCGACGGCGCGTTCCGATCTCGAACACGAGCTCGCTGATGAAGCCCGAGCGCCAGCGAACGCTCGAGTTGTAGCGCAACAGCTCGACGAGCGGCCCCATCCACCGCCGTGCGTTCGCACCGACGAGCGCGCCCCACGCCGCGTAGGCGAGCATGCGTTCGCTCTCGTTCGTGGCGAGAGCGCACTGCAGCGATGCGAGGATCAGTTGGCCGCGCAGATCCTCGCGCTCGAGGAACCAGTCCGCGTAGACCTGATAGTTGCCGGGCTCGTCGGGCTCGCGCACGATCGCGGCTTCGAGCTCCGGCGATCGCGCGTGATCGACTGGCTGGAACGGCGCCATGTGGAGCTCGTCGTGATCGATGAAGTCCTCGGGGATCAACACGCCACGATCGCCATCTTGATCGTCGGGCGGCGTGAAGCCCTCTTGGTAGTTGTAGTTGTAACCGCCGTACGGATTCGCGATGACCGGCTTCAAGCGCTTCGCCGCACGACCGAATGCGGCCGCTTCCGCGATCCAATCCCGCGCGAGTAGTTGCTGGAACTCGGCATCGCCGCGCACGGCATGGAAGTCCTGATCGAGAAACGCGAGCCGCGGCTTGCCCGTCGCCAACGCGCGTCCCGCGAACTGGAGCGCGCGCGTGCGATCGCCGGCGAGCGCATACATCGCCGCGGTGTTGAAGTGGAGCTCCTTGTGGTTGAGCTGGTCGATCACTGCGCCGAACAGCGCGACCGCATCCGCGATCGTGCCGAGCTTGGCGGCGGCGTGGATGCCGTTGACGAGCGTGACCGCGAGATTCAGCTTGGTCTCGTCGGTTTCGGGAAACGGCAACGCGACCGCAACCGTCGCGGCGGTCCACGCGGTCTGGTAATCGTGGTTGAGGTTCGCGAGCAGGCTCGCGCGATTCAACGCGAACAGGTTGCCCGGATCGGCGGCGAGCCCGCGCATCGCCCACTCGTAGCCGGATTGGAGTAGGCCCTGCTGGCGAAGCGCGTGCGCGGCGTACGCGCAGACCTCGGCGTCGTCGGGGAACTGCTCGCCGAGCTCGGTCGCTTGATCGGCGAGGTCGAGCCAGTTGCGCGCGTCGAACAACCGGCGCAGGAGGGCGCGTTGCTCGTCGCTAGCCGGCATCGCGGGCTTTCAGGGTCACGACGGTGGCGCCCCAGTTCGGGCCGGCGAGCTCGAAGCTGGCCACCGCGGGATGGCGTGCGAGCACCGCGTGCGTGATCGTCCGCAACGTGCCGACCCCTTTGCCATGGATGATCCGGACGAGCGCGCGCCCTTCCTCGTGCGCGGCACGCACGTATTCCTCGACGACATCCGCACACTCCTTCGGCAGGAACGTGTGCAGATCTAATTCAGCCTCTAGCCCGGCCACACCGACGCGTCCGGCACGAACGGGATGATCTTCTTGCGGAGCTCGGGCGGCACTCGGCGATCGAGGATCGCGGCGACCTCGTCGGGCCGATACAGCTGCGAGACGTGCATCATCACGATCGCTTCGTTCTTGAACTTCGCGGCGCGATCGATGACCTCGTCGAGGTGGATATGGCAGCCGGCGCGTGCGCTTTCGATCGTCTTACGCTCGTCGAGGAACGTGGTCTCCATCACGAGTACGCGCGCGTCGTAGAGCTCGGGGCCGTGATCGAACGCCGACACCAACGTATCCGTGCAGTAGGCGAGCTCGCTGCGTTCGTCGGTCTCGAGCAGATCTTCGCCGTTGCGCCGGCGCGCCGCGATCTCGGGACCCGGCAGGCCGGCAAACTCGTGGCGCAGCTTCGTGACCCGGCGCTTGATGATGTACGCGAGCGACGGCACGGGATGGAACGTCCGGACCGCCTTGACCCGGAGGTCGCCGCGTAGCTCGCGCTCTTCGCCGGCCCGCATCCCGATCGCTTCGATCGCGAGCGGCCAGTGCTGCAGCTTCGTCAGCGCGGCGAGCGCGGCATTTAGATCGTCGACGATTTCGGCGGGCACGATCACGCGCGGGGGCTTGGTCTTGCCGTGGAGCGAGCGGATGCCGAGGATTGCCGGTAGCGCGCCCACGTGGTCGACGTGGCCGTGCGAGATCAGGATCGTGTCGGCGGTGGCGAGCGAGCGTGCCGGCATTCCGGCGTCGAAGAGGACCCCCAGCTCGGGCACCGCCAGCGACGTATAGACGCCGCCAACCGAGACGCCTCGGATCGTGAAGGGGCCGGCCGTGACCGTAGTCAGCACGTCCGCAGCATAGCGTGCCCAAAAGCGCCCGGATCCGTGTGGGTGTCGGTGCTAGGATGTCGACCTCATGTTCTGGTACGTGCTGCTTGCCGTCGTGGCGGTGCTGTTCCTCCTGTCCGTCGCACTGCCGGTACCCCGCCGGATCTGGGCGTTCAGCCTGATCACCGCGAAGTACTTTTGGATGTGGGTCGCCGACAAGCTGCTGCTACGCCGCTTGTGGTTCGCGATCACGGGGCGTGGGGCCAAGTACCAGAAGCTGACCCGCCCGATGATCATGCGGATGTTCTGCGAGGACCTCGGTCCCACGTTCATCAAGTTCGGCCAGATCATCGCGTCGTCCGCGGGCATGTTCCCGGACGCGTACGTCAAAGAGTTCCAGAAGGTGCTCGATCGCGTGAAGCCGTTCGCGTTCGAGGACGTGCAACGCACGTTGATCGAAGAGCTCGGCCACGAGAAGGCGCAGCACCTGATCGATATCGAGCCGAAGCAGCTCGCGTCCGCGTCGATCGCGCAGGTCCACGTGGCGAAGCTGCGCGATGGCACGCCGATCGTCATCAAGGTCCAGCGCCCGGGCATCATCCCGCGCTGCATGGCCGACATGAAGATCATGCGGTTCATGGCGAAGCAGTTCGCGAAGTTCAAGCGCGATGCGGATCTCGCGAACCCGGTCGGCGTGATCGACGACTTCACGAAGACGCTCACCGAAGAGCTCGACTTCCGCAAAGAGGCCGAGAACCTCGACAAGTTCAACGACATCATGAAGGAGCTCGGGCACGCGAACATCCATGCGCCCGTGCCGCAGCACGAGTACACGACCCGCAAGGTACTCGTGATGGAGAAGTTCACGGGCCTCCGCGTCGACAAGTTCGACGAGATCAAGGCCAAGGGCATCGATGGCGAGGGCAAGCTCGTCGACGGCCTGCGCGCGTGGTTCCAGTGCGTGGTGTTCTACGGGTTCTTCCACGGCGACGTGCACGCCGGCAACTTGATGCTGCTCGACGACAACACGATCGGCTTCCTCGATTTCGGCATCGTCGGCCGGTTCAACGACAAAGAGCGCTACCTCGTCACCGACTACATGATCGCGTTCGCGAGCGGTAACTACAAACGGCTCGCCGAGATCATCGTCGAGATGTCGGGTGCGCCGGACACGCTCAACATGGACGGCTTCGTCGCGGACCTGAAGGAGACGTACAGCCCGCTGCTCACGCTGTCGTTCGGCCAGGTCAACTACGCCGACTTCTTGCCGGGCATCCAGCGCACGGCCACGCGGCATCGCATGCGGATGCCGAACGAGTTCATCTTGATCACGAAGCAGCTGCTGTACTTCGATCGCTATGCGAAGTCGCTCGCGCCGAAGTTGAACGTGTTCACGGATCCGCGGCTCGTGCTCGGCATGATGGCGGATATCCAAAAGGCGCGCGCGCAGGTCGAAGCGAAGAACAAAGCGTCCACGTAGCCGTACGGGTTATTCCGACAGCTCGTGGTATCCAGCGAGCATGTCCGATTACGTCCCGCCCAAAGTCTGGGTCCCGAAAGCAAGCGGCGGCCAATTCGCGAACATCAATCGCCCCGTCGCAGGCGCCACGCACGAGCACGAGCTACCGGTCGGCAAGCATCCGTTCCAGCTCTACTCGCTGGCTACGCCGAACGGCCAGAAGGTCTCGATCATGTTCGAGGAGCTGCTCGCTGCCGGTCACACCGGTGCCGAGTACGACGCGTGGCTCGTCAACATCGGCAAGGGCGATCAGTTCGGCTCGGGCTTCGTCGATATCAATCCGAACTCGAAGATCCCGGCGATGGTCGATCGCAGTGGCCCCACGCCGATCCGGGTGTTCGAGTCCGGCGCGATCCTGATGCACCTCGCGGAGAAGTTCGACGCGTTCGTGGTCAAGGGCGCGGCGCGTGCGGAGATGTTGTCGTGGTTGTTCTGGCAGATGGGGAGTGCACCGTTTGTCGGTGGCGGCTTCGGTCACTTCTTCGCGTACGCGCCGACGAAGATCGAATACGCGATCGATCGTTACGCGATGGAGACGAAGCGCCAGCTCGACGTGCTGGACAAGCACTTCGCGAATCACGAGTGGCTCGCGGGTGGCCAGTACACGATCGCGGATATCGCGGTGTGGCCGTGGTACGGCGGGCTCGTGCGCGGCGTGTCGTACGCGAACTCGGCGGAGTTTCTGTCGACGCACGAGTACAAGAACGTGGTGCGTTGGGCGGAGCAGATCGCGGCGCGTCCCGCGGTGAAGCGCGGCGTGATCGTCAACAAGGCGATGGGCGACGTGCAGTTGTTCGAGCGGCACAGCGCCGCCGATATCGACGCGAAGCTGCGCTAAGGCTTGCAGCCACCCACGACAATGTCGCAGACGTTGCCGAGCGGGCAGGCGGGCATCGCTTTGTCGGTGGTGACCGTGACCATCGTGTGATCGGGCAGGCAATACGACGTGATGCCGTGCTGGACCTTCGACTCGGCGGAGGCCATCGCGTTCGCCGGTAATGGCGCCCACACGCGCATGCCGGAGCTCGTCGCGTACGTGCCGTCGGTTGGCGCGACTTGCACGACGACGCCGCCGTCGACAACCGCGCTGATGTGCAGCTTGTCGAACAGGAAGCCGTAGCGCTCGCCACCGTACGGCTGCTTCTTGGCGGTGGCGTCGACCGCGGCGAGTTGTTGCTCGGTCATGCCGAGCGAGACCGGACCGACGCGTTGGCCGAGCACGATCTGTTGATCGAAGACCGGTGGCAGCACCGGCGTCGGCGACCACGCCGGCGTTGTCGAACCACACGCGGTTATCACGAACCAAACCCCGACCCGAAACTTCATGCGACCACGATAGGCAAGGTCGCACCCTCGGTTGTCACGATGTGGTCATCGCTCGCGGCGGCGGCGCCACCAGGTACGCGCGCGAACCTCGGCATGATCGAGCTTCTCGGCGAGCCAGCGCGAGTGCGCCGTGATCAAGGCGAGGCCGAAGATCGTGCCGACGATGCCCGGACCCGGGAGGACCAGCATCGCGATGCCGAGGATCAGCACGATGATCCCGATCACGAGCCGTAGGAATTTTGCGGCCCGCGACTCCTGTTGGGTGCGCGCGTAGTGGTGGCGGAAGCGCTCACCGGGCGCGTCGTCCTTGAACAACCGCCATTCGTGAGAGACGCGCGCGAACATACGAGGACAGTGTGCGAACGTCGTGCCGGATCGGCAAGTGCGAACGGTTTTCGAGCTGGCGGCATTTAGAGGACGGACATGCAGATGAAGAACTGGGTCGTTGGCTGTGCCTTGCTCGTGAGCGCGTGCGGAAAGTCCTCGTCGGAATCGCCACCGACGGCGACGCCACCGCCGAAGGTCGTGATTCCGATCGTGCCGGATGCGGCCGCGCCCGTGACGCTCGGTAGCTCGCCGGTCGAGGTTCAGTTCGCGGCATGGCTCGACGCGTTCAACTCGCAAGACCCGATGAAACGCGACGCGTATCACCAGAAGAACTTTCCATACGCGGTCGCGAGCGACGACGTGAACAGCACGGACAACGAAGGTCGGTTGGCGATGGCGACCGGCGGCTTCGATGTTCGCAAGGTCGAGGTCTCGGGCAACCACGTCGCGGTCACGATGAAGGAGCGCCATTCGCCACAACTCGCGAAGGCCGAGATGGATGTCGATACAGCGGAGCCGCACCGCGTGACGAAGTTCGTGATCCATCCCGAGATGGGGACGCCCGAGCTCGTGCCGATCGGCAAGGCCCCTCCACTCGACGCGGCGAAGAAGAAGGACGTCATCGAGGGCATCGCGAAGCAGATCGACGCGCACTACGTGTATCCCGAGGTCGGAGCGAAGATGAACGCGGCGATTCGCGAGCACCTCGCGCACGGTGATTACGACAAGATCGTGGACGGTCGCGAGCTCGCGATGGCGCTGCAAAACGATCTGCGAGACGTCAGCCACGACCGCCACCTGCATGTCGATTTCGGACCGCCGAAACCCGGCGCAAAAGGCGGTGAGCCGAACCCCGACGACATGCGCGCGTTCGCGAAGCGGGTCGGCTACGGGTTCGGCGAGGTCGAGCGGATGCCCGACAACATCGCGCGCATCGAGATCATGGGCTTTCCGCCGATTGTCGACGACGAGGCGCGCCAGGCGGTCGCCGACAAGATGAGCCAGATCGCCGATGCGGATGCGGTGATCTTCGACCTGCGCAAGAACGGTGGTGGTTCGCCGGAGACGGTCGCGCTGTTCCTCAGCTACGTGTTCGGTGCGAAGCCGGTGCACGTCAACGACATGTTCATTCGCGAGACGGGCAAGACCGAGCCGTCGTACACGGCCGGGCCCGAGCTGAAGGGCACGCGGTTCGGGGCTACGAAGCCGGTGTTCGTGCTCACGAGCAAGAACACGTTCTCGGGCGGCGAGGAGTTCACCTACGATCTGCAAACGCTGAAGCGCGCGACGATCGTCGGCGAGACCACCGGCGGCGGCGCGCATCCCGTCGACGATCATCCGATCGATGTCGCCGATGGCTGGTTCTCGATCGGCGTGCCGTTCGGCCGGCCGATCAATCCGGTAACGAAGAAGGACTGGGAAGGCACGGGCGTGATTCCGGACGTGCCGGTTGCCGCCGACAAGGCGCTCGACAAGGCGATCGAGCTCGCGACAGCTGCGGTCGCGAAGCACAAGAAGTAGCGATCACACGCGAGCGATGACCGACGCGATCGATGCGAATTGCGTCTTCGCGCACACCGCGTCGGCGCCGGCGGCGACGAGTGCTTCGTTGCCGAGCTCGCGCGCGGACACCGCGATGATCTTCGCGCCGGGATCGCGAGCGCGGAGCCAGCGGACGAAGTCGTCGCCCTTGCCGTCGTCGAGATCGTAGTCGACGAGCGCGAGATCGAAGCCGGCGTGCGCTTTCGCGGCGGCGACCGTCGGCACGATCGTCACGTCGTGATCGCGCAAGAACAGCTCGGTGACCGTCGACGCGAATTCCCCGTGGTTGTCGACGAACAGAATCCGCATTGGCGACAAACAGCGCTAGCGGAAGCGATCGTCGAGCGGCACGTTCTTCGGCCGCTTCTCGGCCTTCTGACCATCGAGGTACTTGAGGAAGATGCTCAAATACTGATTCAGCTGGGTGGTGAGCGCGCGGAACATCACGCCGACTTGGTGACCGTCATCGACATTGGTCGACCACACGATTCGCGCCGGCACCTTCAACGCCTCGGACTGCTGATCGTTATCGAACACGAGCACGATGCTGACTTCGCAGTCGGTGCCATTCGGCACGTCTTCGGTGACCGTGGCGCACAAGCCGCCGCGCGAGACGTTCTGCGTGCGCCCTTCGTACGTCCTGCCACCGACATGGAATGTCACCGCGGCTTCGTGGGCGTAGCGCGGATGCTCTCGACTGGTGGCGGTGGTCACTGCGATATCGAAATTGTCCCGGCTCGTCGAGCGTCTGGCAAGTTTCACGACGGGTAGGCCTTGGGATGTCCGGGTTTCGGACGCACCGCGGCACCTACTCGACGAAGTGACCCATCCGCTGCCGGCCCTAAGGTTTGGCAGCCTTGGCGATCGCCTGCGAAAACCACCCATCGGTCATCGCGTCGAGGTCGGCACCCAACTCCGGCCGCTCCGAGGCATCGGTTAGCCACTCGAAATAGGTGTGGATCGCCATCATCTCGACGCGGCGACGTTCACGCCGGCGACTGACATCGAGCGCCGAGATGCGCAGCTCGTTCTGATCGAACAGCAGGCGATCGAAGTGCCAGGTCGCGCGCACGTCGTACATGGTCGTGTAGCCGAGCGTGGGATCGTCGACCTCGCGCCAGGACAGATCGCGACCGGCACGCGCGGAGATCATCGGGACCAAGCCGGCGAGGCGCGTGCGATGGCGAAAGCCGGGAATCGGATCATCGTCGAGCCCGGCGGCACGCACGGCCGCAGCGGCGACCGAGGCCACCGGCACCGGCATCGCGTATGCGGCGGTAACCGTCGACGCGCCATCGTGGTCGTCGGTCGCGTCGTTCGCTCCTGGATTCGAGGACGCGCGGTTCGCACCGGGATTCGCCGACGCGCCATTCGCCGCGCTAGCGCGGTTCGCGCCGTTCGCCGATGCGCCATCCGATCCAGACCGACGGACAGCCTGAGGCACGCGATCGGGACCTCCGTCGTCATCCCGATCGTCATCGGCCTCGACGACGACTGGGACACCCTTTGCGTGCGGGCCGGCCCAGGCCTTTGCGGCCAGAAGACCGAGCACCACGACCGCCATAATGATGACAACACCGCGTCGTGAAATGCCGCCGCCGAGGCCGCGCAACGGCCCGCCACGGTTGCGTGCCCGGGCAGCGGATCGTACGGTCCGAACGTGTCGGCGTCGCTCACGGATAATGCGCTCCAGGTCCTCCGGGCGCGGTACCTCGTCCGAGAGACGGGCGTGGTCGTGGAGACGCCGGAGCAGCTGTTCCACCGGGTCGCCCAGCACATCGCCGCGGTCGAGGCTCGGTATGGCGCCACGCCCGACCAGGTCGCCGCCACGACCGCTCGGTTCGAGCAGCTGATGGTCCGGCTCGACTACCTGCCCAACTCGCCAACGCTCATGAACGCGGGCCGCCCACTCGGCCAGCTCGCGGCGTGCTTCGTGGTCCCCGTCGACGATTCGACCACCGGCGTGTTCGAGGCCGTCCGCTGGGCCGCTGAAATCCAAAAGACCGGCGGCGGCACCGGGTTCTCGTTCTCCCGCCTCCGACCCGCGGGCTCGCTCGTAGCGTCCACCGGCGGCAATGCCAGCGGCCCCGTGGCGCTCATGCAGGTCTTCGACGTGGCCACCGAGGCGATCAAGCAGGGCGGCACGCGGCGCGGCGCCAACATGGGCATGCTGCGCGTGGACCACCCCGACATCCTCGAGTTCATCGCGATCAAGCTCGACCCGCAGCGGATGCGGAACTTCAACCTGTCCGTGGCCGCGACCAACGCGTTCATGGCTGCGGTGAAGGCCGGCACCAGCTACGACCTGATCAACCCGCACACCAAGCAGGTCGATGGTCGGCTCGACGCGCGCCGCGTGTTCGACGCGATCGCGAACGCCGCATGGTCCGTCGGCGATCCGGGCTTGGTGTTCATCGATCGCGTCAACGCGCTCCAGCCCACGCCGGACACCGGCGCCATCGAAGCCACGAATCCGTGCGTCACCGGCGACACGCTCGTGTGGGTCGAAGGGCAGGGCATGCGCCCGATCGCCGAGCTCGTCGGCACCACGCCGCGCGTCGCCACTTGGGATGACGGCCTCGTGTTCCGCGAGGCGACGAAGATCTTCTCGACCGGCACGCGACCCGTGTTCCGCCTCGAGACGCTCGAGGGCGTCACCTTGCGCCTCACCGGCGAGCACCTCGTGGCGACCGAACACGGCGATGTCCCGGCGGAGCTCCTCGAGCACGGGACTCGGATTCGCCACCAAGGGCGCTCGCCGCTTCTGGAAGCCGATCGCGAATGGCTGACGGTCTCGCGCTTGATCGGCGAAGGCGAACAGCCCGTCTTCGATCTCACTGAACCGACGACCCAGCACTTCTTCGCGAACGGGATGCTGGTCCACAACTGTGGCGAGCAACCGCTCCTGCCGTTCGAGAGCTGCACGCTCGGCAGCATCGACGTGGGCCGCTTCGTCGTGGGCCGCGACTTCGATTGGAGCCGCCTCCGCACCACGATCCACGATTGCGTCCGATTCCTCGACGACGTCATCGACGCGAACCGGTATCCCCTCGTCGAGATCGAACGCGCGACAAAAGCGACTCGTAAGATCGGTCTCGGGATCATGGGCTGGGCCGACGCCTTGGTTCACCTCGACATCGCCTACGACAGCGAAGCCGCGATTACGCTCGCCCACCGCCTCGCGAAGTTCCTCGAGGACGAGTCCTTGCTCGCGAGCGAGCAGCTCGCCACCGAACGTGGACCATTCCCGGCGTGGCAAGGCTCGCGCTGGCAACGCGATGGCCACCGGCCCCTGCGCAACGCCACCACCACCACGATCGCGCCGACCGGAACGATCAGCATCATCGCCGGCTGCTCGAGCGGGATCGAGCCGCTCTACGCGCTCGCGTACACCCGCAACGTCCTCGACGGCGCGCACCTCACCGAGATCAATCCCGCGTTCGCGCGGATCGCGAACGAGCGCGGCCTCGCGAACGATACCTTGTTCGCCGAGGTAGCCCAGCACGGTGGCATTCGTGGCAATGCCTCGGTTCCCGACGACATCCAGCGCCGGTTCCCGACCGCTCACGAGATCGACGTGCCCTTCCACGTCCGCATGCAGGCCGCGTTTCAGACCTACGTCCACGCCGCCGTCAGCAAGACGATCAACCTGCCGAACCGCGCCACGCCCGTCGACGTCAAAGCGGCGTACGAGCTCGCGTACGAGCTTGGTTGCAAGGGAATCACGGTCTATCGGGATGGCAGCCGCGAGGGCCAGGTCCTCGTCACCGGGCAACGCACGGTCAGTGCGAATGCGGCTCCGAGCTGCCCGGAGTGCGGCTCGGTGTTGCTGGTGCAATCGCGCTGTCAGCTGTGCCGGAACTGCGGTTGGTCCGTCTGCGTCTGAAGTCATCACGCAAACCGCTTCAGCAACTCGCCAGCCAACTTCGCCCCACATGATCACGTGTGGTTAGAAAATCGCGCTGTCCGATTTGTCCGGCCCTCGGACGCCGTGTCCGAGATCCGGCCGGACACTCCGAAAACAAAAACGCCCTGGCTCACACGCAGGAGCACAGGGCCGTTTTCGCTATTTGGTTTTTGTTAGCGGCGGCGGCGACGACGCGCCGGGCGCGGTGCCACGGCAGCGGCCTCGAGCTCTTCGAGATGCTCGAGCATGCTGATCATCGTGTTCCGCGTAGCCGCATGTGGCTCGTTCGTAATCGCACGGCCGAGGGAGATACGGAGCTCCGCGCGGAGCTCGCTCTCGATGAGGCGATACGTGCGGAGCGCCTCTTCGGGATCGTAATGATGGAGATCGGCTTCACAGCCGGTGGCCGCGATCCACACCGCGGCGAGTGCTGCAGCCCTGCGTCCCGGCTGCGAGATTGCAAAATCCTTGACCGACGCCCGGAGCCGCTGGCGGACCAGCGGGACGGGCGGCAAGGCAACCAGACCATCGTTGTCGTCGTCGGGCCGACGGAGGACAGGGCGTGTCATTGACTTGTCGGTTTCCATGGCTCTCTTTGTCCTGATTTCGCAGCGGAACCCTTTGATTTCCCCCAAAAGGGCTGCCGGTGCGATGGACCGCGACCTTGCCTGATCAACTTCGTAAAAGCGATGAATATCAGCGCGAAGCCCCGGAAATTTTGCAGCTACCCGAAGGTGATCTGCGAAGCGGCTTCAGAAAAATCTAGGAGAGGGTTCAACAGTCCTCACCGGCGAGAATCCAGCGTCTCACTCCCGCGGTGAGTCCACCCTTCTTGTCATGAAGTCTCGAATCGTGAAGTCGACCAGGTGGGGTCTTTCGATCGGTGCTGTGTGCGACGCGTTGGGGATTTCCAGGAGCTCCGCAGACGGAATTGCTGCGGCCATCGCACGTCCGCGCTCGGGTGGTGTGAAGCCATCGCGAGCGCCGACAATGACAAGTGTGGGCGCTGCGATGTCCGGAAGCAATTCTTCCGCACTGTGCTGACCCGCGGCCGACAACATCGCGATGAACAGGCGGGTATCGATCCGCGCCATGCCCTCGAGGTAGGGCATGAAGTCGTTCGGTTCGACGAGCTCGCGTCGAATTTCCAGGCGCGCGGCCACCTCATATGCAAGGCGTGTCGGGAGCAGGCGTCGCGACAACGAATTGACGACGCCGGGCACGCGATGCACCCACTTCTGGATCGTCGGTAACAAGGTCTCGAGCGCCGCCGTCCCGCGGAACGTCTTCAATGGATGCGACGGCGCGCCGCAGACCAGCACCAACCCGGCGACGCGCGACGGATGGCGGCGATACGTCTCGAGCGCGACTTGGACGCCCATCGAGTGACCGACCACGACGGCGCGATCGACGAGTGCATCGTCGAGCACGCTCGCACAATCGTCGGCGAGATCGGCGATCGCGACGCGCGTCGGATCTTTCGGCGCGGCCGTTCGACCGTGCCCACGATAATGGAGGTGGATGCCTGGACGATCGCCCAGGTCAGATCTCAGGTAGCGCCAGACGTAGCCGTCGCACCCGATCCCATCACACAAGAGCACCGGCGCATTCGCGCCACGCTCACCCCACGTTTCGTAAAAGATCGGGCTGCCGTCCCCACTGACGGCATACGCCCACCGCGTGTTGATTACGCGATCTCTTTCTCGTCTTCTTCGCCGGGGAACTCGTTCACCGACGGGTACTTCATGATCTCTTTACGAGCGATCTTCCAGGCTTTCTGGACGATCCACGACAGCGACCGGTCTTGGCGGGTCGCCTCGTCTTGGATTTCCTTCAGCATGTCTTCGGGAAAATAGAGGGACTGCTTGCGTTTATCCGAGCCGGCCATCGGGAAATAGTTTCGCAATCACAATCAGTAAGTGTCAAGGACATGGCCCCCTGTAAGATCGACGATCTCGCCCAGTGGGGGGTTGTCACTTCCATAGGTCGTGACTAGACTGCCGCGCCCTTTAGGAGGTGCCTATGACCACCGCTGCTGCTCCCAGCTCGAAATCGCTGAATAAGAAAGAGCTGAAGAAGTTTCAGGAACTTCTCGATGAAAAACGTAAAGCGGTCCTAGAACGGGCGCGCGAGATGCTCGCAGTCGAGAACATGCAGCTCGACACGAACGATCTGCCGGACGAGATGGACCTCGCGTCGAGCGAGTACCTCCAGTCGTTCGAGTTCCGCCTACGCGGTCGCGAGAAGAGCCTGCTCTCGAAGCTCGACCTCGCGCTCAAGAAGATCGAAGACGGGACTTTCGGGATCTGCGAGATCTGCGAAGAGCCGATCGGTAAGAAGCGGCTCGAAGCGCGCCCGGAAACCACTCTCTGCATCAAGTGCAAAGAAGATCAGGAGCGCGAAGAGCGCACGATGGGCTGATAGAGGACGCGTCCTCTCATTAGTCGCGTAGTGACGATCCGAACATAGCTTCCCCCTCGTAACGTATTGGCAGCGTGGCTGCTCTGTTACGGTTGGAGATGCATGGCGGATGACGACCGACGTGGATTTCTAAAGACGGCCTCCGGCGTACTAGCCGGTGGTCTCGGCCTGGTAATCGCTGCGCCCGCGTTGCGGATGTGCATCGCGCCGACGGGTGCCGAAACCGTCACCACCCCGAAAGATCCGATCGATCTGGGTAGCGCCGACAAGATCGGCCCGACCTGGCAACGCGTCGACGTGATCGCACCCGTCGTCAAGGACGCGTGGACCACCGCTCGCGATGTCGTCCTCGGCGCCGCGTGGCTCCGCAAAGAAGGCACGACCGTCCGCGCGTTGTCGGCGATCTGTCCGCATCTCGGCTGCGCCGTCGGGTTCGATCCCACGTCGAAGCAATTCCTCTGTCCGTGCCACAACTCCAAGTGGAGTGACTCCGGCGCGCTCGTCCCGAACACCGGTCCCGCGCAACGCGATCTCGATCCGCTGCCGATCACGAACGACAACGGCCAGCTTCGTCTGACCTGGGTCCGGTTCAAGCTCGATCAATCCAAGTCGGAGCCGGCATGACACGCGGCCTCACCACGTGGATGAAGGAGCGAGCGCGACGCTCCGAGCAACCGGCTGGGATTCCCGGCGGCCCGTCGTTCGCGTACGTCGCCGGTTGGGTGCTCGTGTTGTTGATCGGCGTCGAAGCGATCACCGGCGCCGCGCTCGCCGCGTTCTACTCGCCGTCGTCGACGAGCGCGTGGGCCTCGGTCGCGTACGTCCAAGATCAGATGCCACTCGGCTGGCTCGTGCGCGGCCTCCACTATCACGGCGGATCCGCGATCGTGATCGTCGCCGGGCTCCACCTCGTCCAGACCGCGATCTACGGCGCCTATAAAAAACCGCGCGAGCTCGTGTGGTGGATCGGCATCGTCCTCCTTCTATTAGTGCTCGGCTTCGCGATCAGCGGCTACGTGCTGCGCTGGGATCAAGCGGGCTACTGGGCGAACCGCGTCGAGATCGGAATCGCCGCGTCCACGCCGGTCGTCGGTTCCACCATCCGTGGGCTCGCGATCGGCGGCAACGAATACGGCAACCTCACGCTCACCCGGTTCTACGCGCTCCACGTCGTGGTCCTACCGGGCATCGTCGCGCTCGGCACCGGCGCGCACATCTGGCTGTCGCGCCGGCACGGCACCACGCCGCGCTGGGGCCGCGAGGGCCTCGCGCCGGTCGCGCGGTGGCCGCAGCAAACGATTCGCAGCGTCACCGCGATGGCCGCCGTGTTCGCGATCCTCCTCGGCTACGTGATTGCCCAGCACGGTGCCGATCTCGCCGCGCCCGCGGATCCGGCGTCGGCGTACGACGCGCGCCCGCTCTGGTACTTCCGCTGGCTATTCGAGCTACGCCACCTCGCGGGCTCGGCCGAAAAGCTCGCGGCTCTAGCGGCACCGGCGATCGTCGGCGGCTTCCTCGTCGGCCTACCGCTCGTCGATCGCGGTCCCGATCGCGCGCCGAAATCACGCCGGCCCTACATCGCCGGTGTGCTCGCGCTGTTCGCGATCATCGGCGTGCTGACGATGATGTCGTTCGCCGCCGATCGCGGAGATGCCGATCTCGCGAAGCGCGAAGACGCCGCGGCACAGCTCGCCGATCGCACGCGTGCGCTCGCGAAGGCGAACGGCGTGCCGGTCACGGGCGGCAAGGACATCTTCACCACGGTCCCGATGTACACCGCGCGCTCGATCTACGAGACCAAGTGCAAGTCGTGTCACGACGCGCAGTCGAAGGATCGCAAGGGGCCGGTGATCGCGGCCGGTCATCACTCGCGCGAGTGGTTCCGTGGCTTCCTCAAGCAACCATCCGGCGACGTGTACTGGGGCAAGACCAAGCTCGGCCCGACCGACGATGCGATGAAGCCCGTCGACATGCCGGATTCCGAGCTCGCCGATCTGATCGAGGCGCTCTACGCGCAGAGCGGGGCGACCGATGTCGATCCGAACCGCGTTACCCACGGCCAAGAGATCTTCAAGAAGGCGTGCACGGATTGCCACACGCTCGACGAAGGTGTCTCCGGTGGCGGTGGCCCCGGGCTCGGCACGATCGGCTCGCGTGATTGGTTCACGAGCGTGATCGGCAATCCCAAGAAGCCGGTGCACATGGGCAGCTCCGCGGAGATGCCGCGCTTCGATCAGGAGCTGACGATCGTCGAGCGCGATCAGCTCGCCGGCTACCTCGTGTGGCTCCGCACGGCCACACCCGCGGATGTCGCCGCGCTGCCGCCTATTCAGTAGTCGCGATCTCGACCACGTACTCGACGTCGATCACCGCACCGCTCGCGCTGACCTGCGCGTAGATCGAACCGTTGTACAACGACACCGGCGCTGCGAGGTCGTGCTCCTCGCCGGGCCAACCTTCGTGGGCAGTGGCGGTGTGCGTGGCGAGATCCAACACGAACTGTTGCGAGAACGTCCCGGTCTGCGCGGCACTGAAATGGATCTCGGCCTGCGGTGCGTAGATCGTGCCGTCGTACTGCGTGATCGCCATGTACGGGTTGCCGGTGTTGTCGTCGTACATCTCCTCGTAGACGTGCGGCATCGTGTTGTCGTTATCGATCGGGAGCTCGAGCGTGAGCTGGCGATTGATCGTCGTCGATAACGTCTTGACCGTGCCGCCCCACTGGACGAGCCCACTCGCGAACGGTCCGCCGAATGCGACGCCGAAGTGGCCATCGATGCCATTGACCTCGACGGCATCGCCGAGCGCGGTCGCACGTGGATCGCCGTTGTTCGCCGGCGGGATCGCGATGCAGGGATCGAACAGCACGATCTTCTGACGCGGAATCGCCGGCTCCGGATCGCACGCGTCGCCGACCCCATCGCCATCGGCATCGGCCTGATCGTCGTTCGCGAGGTGCGGGCAGTTGTCGAAGCTGTCGTCCCAGCCATCGCCGTCTTCGTCATGGACGATCGGCGGGCGGTCGATCGCCGGTCCAGTGTCGTGCGTCCCACCGTCGGACGCGTGGTCATCGAACCCGAAGCGCCCACACGCCGCGAGCATGACCACGAGGCATCGCACCGCTTCGATTGTATGCTGCGCGCATGCCCGCGTTCGAGTACCAAGAGCTACTGCCGTACGGCCACCACGACGACACTCCGTTTCGCCAGCTAACGACCGACTTTGTCTCGACGTTCGAGGCACGGGGCACGTCATTCCTCGAGGTCCAGCCCGAAGCGTTGACCTTGCTCGCACGCACGGCGATGCGGGACATCGCGCACCTCTTGCGCCCCGGTCACCTCGCGCAGTTGAAGAAGATCCTCGACGACAAAGAGGCATCGCCGAACGATCACTTCGTCGCGCTCGAGCTCTTGAAGAACGCGAACATCGCCGCGGGCCTGATCCTGCCGGGCTGCCAGGACACCGGCACCGCGATCATCATGGGCAAGCGCGGCCAGCAGGTGCTCACCGCCGGCAACGACGAAGAAGCACTCTCGCGCGGCGTCTGGGACACGTATCAGACGTCGAACTTGCGGTTCTCGCAGGTCAGCCCGCTCGACATGTTCGAGGAGAAGAACACCGGCTCGAACTTGCCGGCGCAGATCGAGCTCTACGCCACGCCCGGCGACGAGTACCACTTCTTGTTCATGGCCAAGGGCGGCGGTTCGGCGAACAAGTCGCTGCTGTTCCAAGAGACCAAGGCGCTGCTCAATCCGAAATCACTGACGACGTTCCTCGAGGCGAAGCTGAAGTCGCTCGGCACCGCGGCATGTCCGCCGTATCACCTCGCGGTCGTGATCGGTGGAACGTCCGCCGAGCACGCGTTGAAGACGGCGAAGCTGGCGAGCGCGCGGTATCTCGATCATCTGCCGCATCATGGTGGGCCGAAGGGCAACGGCTATCGCGATCTCGAATGGGAGCAGAAGGTCGTCGAGATCGCGCGGCAGTCCGGCATCGGCGCGCAGTTCGGCGGCAAGTACTTCGTCCACGACGCGCGCGTGATCCGGTTGCCGCGTCACGGTGCGAGCTGTCCGGTCGCGATCGCGGTGAGCTGTTCCGCGGATCGTCAGGCGCTCGGCAAGATCACCCGCGAAGGCGTGTTCATCGAACAGCTCGAGACGGATCCGGCGAAGTATCTACCGGAGACCACGCCCGATGATCTGAAGGGCGAAGTCGTGAAGATCGATCTCAACCGGCCGATGTCGGAGATTCGCGCGACGCTCTCGAAGTATCCGATCAAGACGCGGCTCTCGCTGACGGGCCCGCTCGTCGTCGCCCGCGATATCGCGCACGCGAAGCTCAAAGAACGAATCGATCGCGGCGAGGGCCTGCCGCAGTACATGAAGGATCACGCCGTGTATTACGCCGGGCCCGCGAAGACGCCCGAAGGCTACGCGTCCGGATCGTTCGGCCCGACCACGGCCGGCCGGATGGATTCGTACGTCGATCTGTTCCAGTCGATGGGCGGCTCGATGGTGATGCTCGCGAAGGGCAATCGCTCGCAGCAGGTCACCGACGCGTGCCAGAAGTACGGCGGGTTCTACCTCGGCTCGATCGGCGGACCCGCGGCCGTGCTCGCGAAGGACTGCATCAAGAGCGTATCGACGCTCGAATACGCCGAGCTCGGCATGGAAGCGATCTGGAAGATCGATGTGGTCGACTTCCCGGCGTTCATCGTGGTCGACGACAAGGGCAACGACTTCTTCGCGGAGACGCTCGGCTCGGGCAAGCCGACGAAGCACCTCGCCGTGAAGTCGTGACGATCTGGCGACTGCGCGCGCTCGGCAACGACACGCTCAGTGCGCACGCCGTGACGATCCTCGGCATCTGGGTCGACTTGCGAGCGACCCTGAATTCGCTGGAAGGCCGCGGAAAGTACTACGCGGACGAGACTGCGGCGCGCGCGCAGTTCAAGCGCCAGTGGAACGCACGCGACGAGGATCTCGGCGACAGCTACGGAAGCGAATCTGTCGACGTGAAAGAAGCGATCGCGATCGTGCGACGCCTGATGGCCTAGTGTTTCTTGCCGCGAGCCTGCTTCTTTTTCGGAGCAGCCTTCGCGGGTTTCGCGGCCGTTTGTTTCGGGGCCGGTTTGTCGGCCTTCACGGTCTTCGACTTCGAAGCGGGCAGGCGATCGCCCGGCTTCTCGATGAATTGGTCCCAGTTCCCGGCCGACGCGAGCGCGCTCGTACCGAGGACGATGCCGACGACGATCAGGATCCGGCGCATGATCGGCCTACACGAGCACACAGCGTGCCCGTACCGATCGGAGGTAACCCCGCGGGATCCGATGCCTCGATCTCGTGCTGGTGACTAGTGGCCACCCTCACCTGGAACCTGTACACCCATCGTCCAATGCACGTCGGGATCGATTTCGGGACGACGAACAGCGCGGTCGCGGTCGCGGATGACGCGGGCACGATCTCGCTGGTCCCGCTCGCCGGCGCGTCCTATTGGCGCACGATCTTGTACTTCGAGCCCGGCGGCAAGCTCACAGCCGGCGCCCCCGCGATCGCGCGCTATCTCGAGACCGGCGGCGAAGGCCGGCTCGTCCAATCGATCAAGAGCCACCTCGCGAGCGCGACGTTCGGCAAGACGATGATCCTCGGACGGCGATGGACGCTCGACGACATGATCGCCGCCTATCTTCGCTTGGTTCGTGCGGCCGCGCCGTTCGAGCTCGGCTCGCGCGCGGTGATCGGCCGGCCCGTGCGCTATTGGGGCGCCACCGATGACGAAGACGACGCGCGTGCGATCGGCCGGATGCGCGAGGCGTGCGCGAAGGCCGGCTTCACCGAGGTCCAGTTTCAATACGAACCGGTCGGCGCCGCCGCACGCTATGCCGCGCGCTTGGATCACCAAGAGCTGATCGTCGTCGCGGACTACGGCGGTGGCACCACGGACTTCTCCGTGATTCGTGCGGGCGCCGGCGACACCAGCGTGCTCGCGACCGGCGGCCTCGGCGTGTCCGGCGACGCGTTCGATGCGCGCGTGATCGATTCGATCGTCGCGCCCGAGCTCGGCCGTGGCACGAAGTACGTCACCGATGAATGGGGCGGTGAAGCGCTCGTGCCCGCGTGGCTCTACAGCTCGCTCCGGCGCTGGCACTTGTTGTCGTTCTTGAAGGAAGAGTCGACGCAGCGCCTGCTCACGCGCGTGGTCGAAGGCGCGATCGAGCCGAAGCGGATCGAACGCTTCATCCAGCTCGTCGACGAGGATCTCGGGCTCGCGCTCCACGGTGCGGTCGAAGGTGCGAAGGTCCGGCTCTCCCAAGCCGATCAGGACAAGGTCGCGTTGCGCGCGATCGAATTGGATCTGCCGATCCTGCGCGACGACTTCGAACAGTGGATCGGCGAGGACCTCGACGCGATCGACGTCGTCCTCACGAAGGTGCTCGCGGATGCGGGCGTGACGGCCGATCAGATCGATCGCGTGTTCGCGACCGGTGGTAGCTCGCTCGTTCCGGCGGTGCGCAATCGATTGCGGAAGCGCTTCGGCGATCGCCTCGTCGGTGGCGAAGAGCTGACGAGCGTGGCGTGGGGCCTCGCGGCGCTAGCTATGCGCTTTTAGGAACGCGTCGAGCTGTTCGTTGAAGCCGTCGAGATCGTCGAGCCATACGAAGTGGCGCGTTTTCGGAATCACGACGATCTTCTTGTTTTCGATCGGCTCGGCCATCTTCTTGTAGCTCGCCTGCATGCTGCCGTCGGCGAGGATCAGGAGGAACGGCGCCTTGATCTGATCGACCTTGTCGCGCAGGTCGGTCGTGACGAGCTCGTAGATCGCATCGCCGATCGCGTGGCCGTCGGATTCCGCGATCGCGTCGAGGTAGGGCTCGATGTGCTTCGGATCCGCGACCATCGATCCGTACGCGGTCTTCACTTGATCGGCGATGTCCTGATCGCCGGCCTGCGCCCACAGGTTGCGGAGCGTGCGCGCCGTCTCCGGATCGTTATCGTTCAACGCCGGGCCCGCATCGATCACGACGACTCCACCGATCAGATCCGGTGCGGTCACCGCGATCCAATACGCGATGAACCCGCCCATCGAATGGCCGACGATGATCGGCTTCTCGAGCTTGTGCGAACGGATGTAGCGGATCAGATCCTTGCGCACCGATGCCGCGAGCGGCGGCTTCGTCGGCTTCACGCCTGCAAATCCCGCGAGCGTCAGCACGTGCGACTCGAACCCATCGCCGAGGTGCTTCACGACCGGATCGAACATCTCGCCGGGACACCCGAGCCCGGGGATGAAGATGATCGGCCGGCCCTCCCCGGAGATCGCATCCTTGAACGTGCGCGGCTTGTAGCCCTTGTTGTCGACGAACGGCGTGTCGTCGTCGTCCTTGGTCGGCTTGGTCTCGTGCTTCGGCTCGCTACTGCAGGCGATAAGACACACGGCTGTCACCGTAGCGATTCCAACGTGAGATGAACCGCTGAAACTATGTGCGCCGCGTGCGCCTAGCATATGCCTTGCTTCTAGCGTCAGCGACCGCTGCCGCGCAACCTGCACCGGAGCCTACGCCGGCACCGCCGACACCGGATAGCCAACCACCGGCGAATCTACCGGTTCCAGCGGATCCAGCACCGGCGCCGGCGGTCCAGCCGTCGATCGTCGCGCCCACGCCGACCTCGCAACCGACGCGCGCGGAGACCGATCCGAACTACGAGCCGTGGACGATCCGGCCGGGTGGGTTCATCCAACCGCAGTATCGGATGCGCCAGGATTCGCCGGCGCCGTTCGACGAAGATGGCTTCCGCTTCGCACGCGCGCGCTTCACGGCGACGGGCGAGGGCAAGGCCGGCAACTTGGTGCTCGGCGCATACATGGAGGCGGAGCTCCAACCGACGTTCTCGCTCTACGACGCGTACGTCACGGTCTCGCGCCCGCTGCCGGATAAAGGTGTCGTCACCGTCGATTTCGGTCAGACGCGCGTGCCGATCAGCCGGCAGCAGATGATCTCGGATACGCGGCTGTCGTTCGTCGATAAGGCGCAGATCGGATCGATCGCACCGGATCGCGATCTCGGTGTGCGCGCGTGGTACGTGCCGTCGCAGCTCCACATGGTTCGCGTGATCGGCGGCGTGTTCAACGGCGACGGTCGCAACAACGTCCAGAACATCAACCAGAGCTACTTCTATGCGGGGCGCGTCGAGATCACGCCGATCGGTGACGTCCAGCCGTATCAGGAGTCGGCGTTCGCGGGGAACTGGGTCTCGCTCGGTCTGTCGATCGGCCACAACAAGCTCACGCCGGGTGCGTTTCACGAGAACCAGACGTTCCTCGGCGCGGATCTCTCGGGATCGTGGAAGGGGCTGTCCGGATCGTTCGAATACCTCGAGGTCCGCCATCGCTACGACGGTGATCCGGACAAGACACCGGGCGTGACCTACAACGCGAACGGCTTCACCGCGCAGCTCGCGTACTTGTTCCCGTGGAAGCTCCCGCCGTTCGGTGAATCGCGGTTCGAGCTCGCCGCGCGCCTCGAAGAGATCGATCGCAACGATACGGTGCCGATCGTCCTGCCCGGCGATCCGAATCAGTCGGTTCGCGCGTGGACCGCCGTCGCGTCGTTGTACGTGCGCCAGCACCTGTGGAAGATCCAACTCGCGGCGACGCACTTCGACGAGATCGAGAACCAAACAGCCACGGGCGCGGATGCCACGTATCCGAACGATCAGTTGCTGCTACAAGTCACCTACAGGGTGGAGTGATCATGCGAGTGCTTGGCCTACTTCTGTTGATGGTTGGCTGCGTGAAGGGGAACCCGATCGATCAGGGTGACTTCAACGGCACCGGCGGGACCTACGCGATTCCCGACTGCAACTACTCGGTAACCACGCGCGTCGGTGCAGAGGCGCCGGCACCGGGGCTCGACCTCATCGGTCCCGATCCCACGCCGAAGTTGATCCACCTCGGGCTGATCGGTGATCCGCGCACGTCGGTCGTCGCGGTGTGGCGCACGAACGACGAGCTCACGCGCGTCACCACGATTCGCTATGCCGAGGGCGCGAACCTGTCGCCGGCGGAGCTCGTGAACGAGAAGCAGGGCATCGTGTTCGGCTATCGCTCGGGCGGTGCGGACGGCGAGCAGCACGTGTATCCGGTCCATCAGGCGCACTTGTGTGGTCTGAGTCCGGGGACCACGTACTCGTATCAAGTTGGCTCGAAGGATCCGCTGACGCTCGCGGAGAAGTTTTCGCAGGTCTACACGTTCCACACGGCGCCGGACATCGTCGCGAACCCGGATGCGGAGGTCGTGATCGGTGATGTCGGCGACTCGCGCGGCGGTTACGACATCTGGGCGCAGATGTTGGAGCAGATCCAGATGCGCTCGCCGGACGTGGTGTTGTTCTCGGGCGATGCGGTCACGCTCGGCATCACGCAGCCGGAGTGGGAAGACTTCTTCGGGCGGGCGGAGCCGCTGTTCGCGTCGACGGTGATGTTGTCGGCGCACGGCAATCACGAGGCGAACGCGATCAACTACTACACCCAGATGGCGCTGCCCGGTGACGAGCAGAACTTCGGGGTCGATTGGGGCTACGCACACATCACGGTCGCGAACGACACGCCGGAAGATCCGAACGATCTGACGGGTGCGTTCCGCGACAAGCTGCAGGCGGACTTCGCGGCGAGCCAGGCGGCGCGGTGGAAGGTGTTCGTGCATCACCAGCCGATGTGGTCGGCGTCGACGAAGCACGGCTCGTCGATGGATCTGCAGAATGCGTGGCAGCCGCTGATCGACCAGTACGGGATCGATCTCGTGTTGAACGGGCACGATCACGATTACGAGGTCTCGTTGCCGATGAAGGGCGCGAACGTCCAGCCGTCGACGGCGACCGGCACGGTGTATGTCGTGGCGGGCAGTGCGGGCGCCGAGCTGTATGACAACGGTATGGGCTACTGGACGAACTACTCCGAGAAGACGTATTCGGCGGCGACGATCCACGTGCGCAAGGACCGGATGACGTTCGATGCATTCCGCCAGGACGGCTCGGCGATTCCGACGGGATTCGATAAATCGAAGCCGTGAGATTCGCGATCGTTCTCGTCGCGCTGTGGGCGGTGAACGCTCGCGCGGATGTCGAGAGCGACTTCCATCAGGCCGAGGTCGCGGCGAGTCATGGTGATCCGCATGCGGCGGATCAGTTCGAGGCGATCGGCGCCGAGCGACCGGTGACGCGATGGACGGACGATGCGTGGATCCAAGCATCGCGCGTGGTCGAACGCGGTGGCGACCTCGCGCGTGCAGCGAAGGATCTCGAGGCGGCGGCCGCCGTGGCGACGGATCCGATCGTCCAGCGGCGGATCCGCGGCGATCTCGAGCGACTCGCGAAGCGGACGGGCGAGGGCAAGTTCGCGGATGTCGCGACCGAGCACGATCGCTTGGTGCAACGGCTCGCGGTGGGCGGCGATCCGAAGCCGGCGCTGGCGGAGCTCGAAGCGTTGCTCGCGGCGCATCCGGGATATCCGCGCGCGGCGACGGCGATGCTGACGATCGCGCACGGCTGGGAACGTGACGGTGCGTTCGATCGCGCGTCGGAGTGGATCTCGCGCGCGGCGATGGCGGCGACACCGGCGGAGCACGAGCACGTTCAAGCGGAGGTGGCGCGGTTCGGGATTCGCGCGGGGGATTTCGATCAGGCGCGCGATGCGATCGGCACGCTCGAGGATCCGGAGCTGCGCGCCGCGTTGACCCACAAGTTGGCGAGTGCGCGGCATCGGCACGCGCTGCGCGTCGCGTTGTGGATCGTGCTCGCGATGATGGCCATCGGTGTGGCGTGGCGGGTGCGGAAGGCGCGCGGGCGGATGTGGCTGCCGCCGGCGGAGTGGGTGTTCCTGTTGCCGATCGCGATCGTGATCGCGGCGGTGGCGATGACGGGCAATCCGCTCGTCGCGCGCGCGGTGCGATCGATCCTGATCGTCGGGCTGGTCGTGACGTGGCTGTCGGGCGTGGTACTCGCCGTGAAGAGGCCGACGCGCGTGGGCTTGGCATTCCATGTCGTGTGCGTGGCGATCGCGGTGCTCGGCGCGAGCTATCTCGCGATCGATCGCGATCGGATGATCGACCTCGTCGTCGAGACGTGGCGATCGGGTCCAGAGCATTAGTCTTCGTCGGGCGAGAACGTGTCGATCACGGTTTCGCCGCGGCGGACGTCCACGGCGCCTTCGATCGCGTGATCGGACAGCACGTTCAAGATCGACGATGCGAGGAACGGATCCGATTCGACCGTCAACGTGGCGCGAACCTCGAGGCGCGTGCCTCGCCGGCTGAGCGTACGGAGCCAATCGACCTCGGCATCGTCGTCGTGCGCCTGCTGCATCGCGATCGCGACCGCGCGCTCGAGAGCCTCGGCACTTTCGTAGCGATACGAACCTCGGAGCTCGACCATGCGCATGTTCTACGCGTGAGCCAGGTAACGTTTGTGAAGGCGCGGTGACGTGTCAGCGCGCTTGCTGCATCCAGCGTGCAAACGACGTCACGATCGCTTCGAGATCGATCGACTCGGCGGTCGTGCGCGCGTCGCCTTCCTCGAGCCCGTAGGTCAATTTCGTGCCGGTGCCTTCGGGAACAACGCGCGCGAAGCCACGCACTGCGTCGCGGCGACCGAGGTGGGGTTCCCAGGTCATCTCGAGATCACCGTACGTGTAGACGAGCGAGTACGTGCGCGACGTCATGAACTCGAACTGGACCTCGCGCGGGCGTTTTTGATCGTCGACGGCGATGATCCGGACGCGGCGAAGGCCGGGGACCCAGCCGGTGAACGTGTTCGCGTCCGTGAGGACCTTCCAGCACGCCTCGGGAGTCCGATCGATGGTGACAGACACCTCGCGCATCTGCTTCATCGTAACGCGGCCGCGTGACGTTAGTGTGACAGGGACGCGAGTCCGGACTTCGCGGCGCGCACGACGGCGGGATCGGAATCGGTCGCGGCGGCTTGGTACCAACTGCGCGCGCCGGCGGTATCGCCGCGTTCGGCGACGAGGCGAGCGAGCATCACGGCGGCGCGACCGCGGCGGAGTGCGTGGGGCGAGCGATCGAGGAACGCGACGAGCGCGCGCTCGGCCTCGGTCTTGCGACCGGCCTTCGTCAGCGCGACAGCTTCGAAGTAGCGCGCATCGCCCGCGAGGGGATCGTCGCCGCCCGCGTTCGCGGCGGTCTCGAGCTCGCGCGCGGCGTCGGCCGGCTTGCCCTGTTGGAGCAGTTGGAAGCCGGCGGTGAAGTGCTTCTCGAGCTCGGCGTTCGTCGACGGCTTGTGCGCCGGGACCTGTGTGGGGACATCGGTGGGGGCAGGCGTTGGCGAGGTGTTCGCGATCGGCGAGAGCTCGGGCACGGCGGGCACGGTCGAGACGCGTTCCGTCGAGGAGCTATCTGCGGGCTTGTCGGTTGGGTGAGCGCGCTCGTCGGTCGCTTTGTCGCCCGTTGCCGTCGTGACTCTGCCGCCGTTCGTCATCGGCTTGTCGCCGGTCGCGGTCATCGACGTGTCGACCGAGCCCGCGCGCGGAACATCGGTGCGCGCCACACGCGATTCGTCGTGCGTATCGCGCGAGTCGCGGATCATCGGCGCGCGAACCGCCGACGATGTGCTCTGCGCGGTGCTCGCCGGCGAAGTGCCGGACGACGGCGATCCCAACGACGATACGCTCGTCGATGCGCTTCCCGATGAGCCGTTCGCGCCTGATGCGCTCGCGCCCGTCGCGCCCGTCGACGATTCGCCCAGAGTTTGCGAGTCCGCGGATGCGCTCTGCGAAGCACTCGACACACCCGTCCTCGCGCCACTCGGCGTGACATCTGCGGTCACGATCGGCGCGTGCCACACCTGACCCGTCGCGAGGAACACCTCGTGCGAGCCGATGATCTTCACCGTCGCCGTGCCTTCGCGCACCGTCACTTCTTGAATCGCATCCTTCGCGACCGCCACTTCGTAGAGGCCCGTGCCTTCGATCTCGCCGTTCGCCGCCGCGACGCGGACGTGATCTTGTTTCGGTAGGCCTGCCACCGCGAGACTGATCCGACCCGCATGCAACCGCACGACCTCGTCGGTGCCACCCGCATTGTGCGTGACCGTGCGATCGAAGTCCGCTGCCGTCGAGGCTTCGATCTGCGCACGCTCTTCCTGCACCGGCACCGCACCGTGATGCAGCACGAGCACCGCGGTTGCCGCCGCGGCGAGCGCACCTGCACCGAAGCCCGCCGCGAGGAACGGCCAGCGCGCCTTCTCTTCGTGCCGTGGTTCGGCGGCCGCCTGGAGCAGCGACACGCGCATCGCTTCGACCCGGCTTTCCGTCGGAGCCGGCGGATCGAGCTGCTTCACTAGATCCTTCAGATCGTCGTGGTCACTCATCGTCACGCGACCCTTCTGGCCCATCGATCGCAGCGCGCAACGCGTGCCGTGCGTCGTGAAGCCTTCGCCACAGCGTGCCGGGCCGAACATCGAGGATGCGCGCGGCTTCGATCCCGGGCACTTCTTCGAGATCGCACAACACGTACGCCGTGCGCAGATCATGCGGCAACTTCTCGAGTGCCGCGGCTAACCGATCGAGTTGCTGCGCGCGCAACGCCGAGTCGCGCGGTCCCGCCGGAATCTCGACGGGCTCGGGCACGCGCGCGTAGGCATCACGCCGGCGCTTGCTCCCGCGTACGTAGTGCCGCACGAGGTTCGCCGCGATGCCGTAGATCCAGCTCTTCACCGCGCCACCGCCGCTGTACTTCTTCGCGCTCCGCCACGCCTCCATGAACGTGGTCTGGACGAGGTCGTCGATCTCGCTCGCTTCGCTACGGAGCAAGCGAGACACGAGCCGATGCACGGCGACGTGATGGCGATCGAACAACGCACCGAGCGCCGCGCTATCACCGACGCCGCACGCGGCGAGCAACGCCTCGTCGGACAGCTCGACGCGCGCATCGTGCCGGCGCAGCGGGACGACTTGGCCGCCTTCACGCGGAGTCAATTTTGCGGTCACAGCGCGGCTCCCCAGCGTAGGCCGATGCCTAGCTCGAACGTGCCGATCGATTCGCCGGGGAGCGCGAGTTGATCGGCGGGTATGCCAAACGGTACGGGTGTGCCCATCGGCAGTTTGAACGAAGCAGTATGCGCGAACGGCGCGACCATCGCGGATGCCGTGCCCTCGAGGAACCAGCTCGTCGCGAGCGGGATCGCGATCTTCAGCGCCGCGGCCGCGCGTGGCGTGAACGTCGTCGCGGACATGTGATCGTCGAGCGCGATCGTGTAGGCGTGCTCGGGATCGCGCTCGATGCAGTCCAGGTCGGTCTGCGGCACGTTGCAGTGCGGGTCATCCGGATCGCACGTCTGGACGTGGTGACAGCCATCGATCCGCGACGTGTTCGCGCGACCGACGCCGAGGCCGAGCTCGGGCACGAGTGCCAGCCGTCCGACGGCGAACGTGCGACTGCCGGTGGCGAGCACCGCGAAGTCCGAGCGCCGCGCGGCGGTCTGACCGGCCAACTGGCTCTCGACTGCGTAGCGCGCTTTGCCGCCGAAGCACCACGCGCCGAAGCTCGCGCACGCGCCACCGGTGATACCCGTCCACCGCTGGCCATCGTTCGTCCACGCTTGATCGAACGCCGCATTCACGCTGACGCCATGTTCGGCCGGCGGCTCGTACACAGCGGCAACGCGCTGATCCGCGATCGGATCCACGATCGGCGACGTCGCGAGCTTTTCGGTCGTCACCGAATCGCCGAAGTCATCCTGCAGCCACGAATCGATCCACGTGGCCGCGACGATCGCGGTGCCGACCGTTCGACCTTCGCTTCCGTTGCCATGCTCGACCGCCACCGCGAAGCCATCACGCGCGAGCTCGACCTCGGCGTTGATCGTCTTGCACGAGCTCAGGATCGGATGGTCGATGACATCGACGTTCAACCGCACGAGCTCCGCGCCCACGACCTTCACCGCGCCGGCATCGCCGGTCAGCATCACGTGTGGCCGGCACGGATCCGCGGCGACCGGAGTCGCGGCGATCGAGAGGGCTACGGCCAGGCGCTTCACTACATCTTTATAGTGCCCGCAGCGGGCTTGGCCTTCGCGACATGGTTGGTAGGTGAAATGTTTCGCAAAGCTCAGTCGTCCACACGACTTAGCACCGGATCCTCACCCTCGGACGTCGTGAAGTAGGCGTGGCCATCCGCGGAATACGCCACCGCCTCACCTTGGGCCTCGGCCGCGACCGGCATCGTCGCCAGCGCGCCGCCGATCAAATCGACGACCGACGCCGAGGCGGTTCCGCGCAATTCGTAGAGCGGACCGTACGTGCGAACCAGGATCCGCGCGCTGCATGCATCGACCGCCATATCGGCCGCGGTGACGCGCGGATCGCTCGCCGGGATCGTGAGCGTTCCGAGCTGGACGGCCGGTTGCGCGGCACCCCCCGCGACGCGTGGCATCCGGAATACCTGCGCGGTCTTGTCCTTGATCTTCGTGATGCCGTACGACACGCCATCGCGCGGATCGACGAACAGCGCTTCCATGTCGTGCGGGCCATCGGGATACGTGATCAGGTACTGCGTGGCGGTCACGTCGATCGTGCCGATCGGTTGCGACGTCGGCTCGACGACCTCGTAGATCGACACGTCCGTCCGCGCGAGATCGTTGTCACCGGTATCCGAGACATAGATGCAGCTATTGCCGCCGCACGGCGCCGTTGCGATGTCTTCCCAATCCGTATTCGTCGCGCCTTTGACGTGCAGCGTGCCGAGTGCCGCCGCGTTCGTCGCGTTCACTCCATAGATATCGTTCGTGCCGCCACTATCGCCGTGCGTCCACAGGAGGTTGTCGATCGTGCGACTGATCGCGAGCCCCGAGAGCTCGCTCGATCCGACATCGATCGTCCCGACCGCGACCGGCGTGTCCGCATTGTGTGCGCACGAAGCGGCGTCGATCGTCGTCGCGGGATCGCCACCGCCACACGCCGCCACCACCACGAGCGCGAGCTTCATCGCGAGAATCCGGCGCGCGCCACGCGGTAGTTCGGAATCAGCCGCATCGCATCGATCGATCGCGTGTACTTGCAGAACGCGAGCCGCGGGATATCGAGCGAGTGGACCATCCGCCGCATCCAATTCGGCACGACGCTCGTGAACTTCAGCTCGAGCAGCACCGCCGAATGATGGAAGAACGTGCCGCGCTGCGACGGCGCGTCGTCGACATACACCCACTGATCGTGCTCGGGGATCAGCGTCATCTCGTGCGCACGCTGGAACGACAGGCTGCGATCGAACGTGACACGCGCGTAATCGTCGACGAGCGAGAAGTACGGCTCGCGTTCGTAGCGCACGAGCGCGCTCGGGCGATAGGGCAGGTAGTGGTAGTGGCAGATGAAGTTGTCGATCGCCATCCGGTTCTTCGGCTTCACGGACGCGATCACGTCGCGGTCGCCCTCGAGCAACCTCACCCAATCGCCGTCGAACGAGCCGCGCGTCTTGATGATCGATTCGGACACCCGGCGCTTCACCTCGAAGAATACGGGGCCCGGTCCCATGCTCGGATACGAGCGAATGCGCAGCTTGTAGCGATCGGGTGCGTCCTCCATCGTCGCGAAGTACGAATCGAGGCGCGGCGTATCGAGATACAGCGTGTCCGTGAGATAGCGGCCGCCGGTCTTCGCGGCGTACTCGTCGATCGCGCAGAACCCGGCGATGTAGCGACGGATCTGTTCGGCCGTATCCTCGCTGACGAGATATTTGTACTCGCGGCGCTGCAGCGTGTTCGGCGTGATCACGGCGTGCCTCCGACGAGCGCTTCGAGCGCGATCACCGCCATGCGATGATCGAAGCCGGCATCGAGCATGGCGCGTTGCGCGCGCACGTAGCGCTCTTCGAGAAGCAGCAGCTTCACCGGATCCGCGATCGCCGCGGTCTTCTCCGCCGCGAACAACTGATCGAGCTCGCTCGTCGCCGGCGCGAGTTGGTCCGCGAGATCCTTCGCTCGCTTGCCCGTCACTTCGACGAGGTTCACCGCATCGTCGACCGCGCGCACCGTATCGATCGCGAGGCGGCGGCGCTCGTTCGCGTATTGCGTGCGTTGAGCTTCCGCCGCCGCGATCCGACCACTATTCAACGAGAACAGCGGCAACGTGATCGATGCCGACGCCGCCCACTCGACGTTGTCGCGCACCGAGCGCTCGACTTGGATGTTGTCGAGCCACGGGATCCGCTTCGTCTTTTCCTGATACGCGCTCGCATCCGCGGCATCGGCCTGCGCCTGGAGCTTCGCGAGCTCGGGCCGCGCGAACGCCTTCGCTTCGAGATCGCCCTTCACGTAGCCGGTGTGGATCTTCTGTTCGTCGGCGAGATCGATCACGGGCTTCCAGGTCTGGCCCGGCGGAATGCCGAGCAGCTGAGACAGGTGGGTGGTCTGGCGCGTCGTCGCGAGCTCGATCGACGTGATCGTCGTCGTGATATCGGCGAAGTCTTGATCCGCGAGCATGACCTCGAGCCGGGTCGCGGTGTTATGTGCGAGCTGCGCGTTCAACACGCGCCGGCGCTCGCCGAGCACGGTCGCTTCCTTCGCGAGGATGTCGTGCGTGGCCTGGCCGAACGCGAGTTGCGCGTAGAGCTGTTCGATCTGCGCGATCAACGCGAGCTTCGCCGACGTGGTGACCGCACGCTCGGCTTCGTATCCCGCGCGCGCTTGCGCGATCCGAGCATCGAGCGCCCACGGCATGTCCGGAAACACTCGAAACGCGACGACGAATCGCGTCTGCTCGCCGACAAGCAAGTCCTCTTCCGTGGTCTGACCGAGGTGGAGCTGCGGATTCGTCAGCTGCTTCGCGGCACCGATCTTCGCCTCGGCAACGGCCTCTTGATCGCGGCGATCCGCGAGATCCGGACCGTGCGCGAGCGCATATTGGATCGCCGCCGCGCGATCGAGGTTCCAGCTCTCGGGATTTGCGGGCCGCTTTTCGTTCGCCACCGCTTCATCGCGAATCGGCGCCAGCGACGCGTGCGTCGGATGAAAGCACCCCGCCAGCGCGAATAGCAGCCAACTACTTCGCATGCAGCGCGCTCACGGGAAGCTGCATCCACTGCGCCGGCTCGCTGCCACGATCGAACGCGATCGCGAGCGAATCACCGTGCACCGCCAGCCCTTCCGCCTTGAGACCCGAGAAGCTCTTCACGATCGTCGGCGTCATCTCGCCTTCGGCCACCCGCGCGACCGCGAGCACGCTGGTCTGATGCTGCGGATCGATCCCGCTTGCCGTCGACGTCACGACGAGCGTATTCGCGTCGAGGAACATCATGTCGGCGAGACCGCCCGGCACTTGCTGGCCATCCGCTTCGATCGAGAACCGGATCTTCGACCACAACGTGATCTGCGCGTTCGCGAGATCGCCGGCGAGGAGCTTGTCCGGCGCACCGATGCGCCAGATCTGCGCGCGACCATCGGCATCGACCGGTGCCTTGAGCCCGAAATACAACGCGCCGTCGTGTGCGGTCATCGCTTCGATATCGAGCGTCTCGAGATCCGGCAGTCCCAACGCCGTGCGCGTGGCGGGCGGGGCTTTTTCGAGCAACGTCGCGAGCTCGACCGAGCCATCGACCGTGCCGCCCTCCGCACCCACCGTCATCCGCACGAGCAGCCGACGCGATGGATGCCGCTTGCCCTTCTTGCTCACGCTGTTCGACGACAACACCCACACGTGATCGCCATCCGCGGTGATCGATTCGAGATCGTCCATCTGCGGGACCCCGCTCACCACGAACGGTTGCGCGTCGACGACGCCATCGGCATTCATCGTGAACAACCACGGTGCGTGGTCGTCGCGATCCTTGAAGCCGGTATCGTCGCTGACGATCAGGTAGCGATCGAGCTTGCCGATCCACACGAGGCCACTCGGCTCGAACCGCGTCCGCCCGAGCAACGTGCCGGGCACCTTCATGTCGCGAACATCCGCCGCACTCTTCGCCGGCGCTGGCACGCTCGAGCGCGCCGCATGCGGACCCTTGCGCGCGTGAAAGCTCACGAGCTGCGTTTGGCCCGGCAGACCCGCGAGCGGCGCATCGAGCGCGACCACCGCCACGCGACCCATCGCGATCGCCTTACTGCCCGGCACCTGACACCGGGTCGGCAACGGCGCGATCTCGTTCGTCAACGATTCGACCTCGCCATCGCCCTTCGCGTGGTCGTATGCCGAGATCAACGACGCCTCGAAGCCGACGTCGACCTGGCTCGCACGCGCTTCCGGAATGCACGCGACCACGCGCTTGGTATCGGCGGCGACGACCGTGGCGACCGGCAGATTCCGGCCCTGCGAGATCGCCGGGATGGAGCGGCAGCTGATCGACGACACCGTCGACCGGCGCGTGCAACACGAGCGCATCGTGGTCGCGCTCGAGCTGGCCGACCTTCAGCTCCGCCGAACGCACCTGCGCCTCGAGCGGCGCGAGCACGCTGTCCAGGCTCGCATCCGCATCGATCCCGGTGTTGCGGGTCTGCGCTGCGGTTACGTTGCCGCGTAACACGCCGAGCGTTTGACCCGCGGCCTGGACCTGTTGCGCGAGTGCCGCGCGCCGTAGCTCCAGATCGTTCACGACCGAGACATTCGCTAGGTGCTTTTCGACCAGCTCCTTCTGATCTTTGATCTCCGCTTCGACCGCCGCGAGCTCTGCCGCCGCCGTGTGCGACGACGCCTCCGCGATCACGAGTTGCGCGCTCGCGCGTTCGGCGCCGAACTCGAACCGGCGTGCGAAGTCGACATTCTCGCGCCGGAGCTTCGTGATCGCCGCTTGGATCGCCGCGATCGATCGTTCGCGTTCCGCGCGCGCGGCATCGAGCTCGTTGTCGAGCTCCGTCGAATCGAGCTCCGCGATCGTCTGGCCCGTCGTCACCGACGCACCGACTTGCACGGCAACCGTCTTGACCTTGGCCTTACGCGTCGGCGCGACCGTGAACGACTTCGTGAGCGTATAGCCGATCACCGAGCCGGTTTGCGTGATGTCGTGCGCGAGATACATCTCGACACCGACGAGCCCGAGCACCAGCCCGAGCCGTCCTAACGTGCGATAGCCATCCATGAACCGCATCACAACTCCTGCGCGGAATCCTGGTAGTGGAGCGTCACGCCATCGACGCCGGGAATCGACTCGAGGTCGCGCACCATCGGCACGCGGTCATCAGCGCGGCGCGTGCGCAGGTGATACGCGTACTCCATCGCCGTGCCCTGACGAACCTCGCGCATCGTGGTCAGCGCGAATCGTCCGGCGTACTGCTTCAGCACCGCCATGATCTTCGCTTCGGTGTCCGCACTGACCGGCGCGTAGAACCGGAGGAGGCCCTCGAACACCTGGTTCTGGCCGAACTCGACGGCGGTGAGCGCGGCGATGCCGATACAGAACACGAGCGAGCCGGCGATCGCGACCGCGAACGCGCCGAGCCCACACGCGACGCCGACACCCATGCCGGCGAAGATGAAGATCATGTCCTTCGGATCGCGCAGTGCGATTCGCAGACGAAGCGCACTCAACGAACCCGCAACACCGATACCGGCCGCGAGGTTGTTAGAGGTCGCGAGCATGATCACGCACGCGACGACCGCACCGATCGCGATCGCGTGGACGTACGAGCGCGTATAGCTCATGCCGCGATACGTCCACACGTAGAGCGCGGCGATCGCTTGGCCGAGCAAGAACGCCGCGATCAACGCGAACAGCGCCGATTCGAACGACAGCCCCGAGCCCGGTCGACTCGCCGCGAGTTGTTGTAGTTGGTCGAGCTCGTTCATGACCCGCAGCTCGTTCCGTTCGAGGCGCCGCACGTCGAATGCGGACAGTCGGCGAACGCGCCCGTGCCATCGGGCAACCGCGCGAACGACACGTCGGTCGTTGCCGCGCCGAACGTGATCGTGTCGATCAACGTGCCATCGGGCGCGCTGATCAAGAACGACTCGCCCTTCGCTTCGAGCTTGAACTGCAGGTGATCGACGCCTTGCACTTGCTCGTCGGCCCACAACAGCTTGAAGCCGCCCGCAGGGACGGTGACGCCGGCCTGCAGTTGTTCGCGCATCGGCTGCGTCGGGTCGTCCGAGACGTAATAGCCGGTCAGGTCGAGATCGGCGCTGCTCGAGTTGTAGAGCTCGATCCAATCGTCGTACTCGCCGAACGGATCCGCACACGCGGTCGTGTTCGACGGCATCACTTCGTTCACGAACAGCACGCCGACACCGGGTGGGCCATCGGGTGCGGCGTCGACCGACGAGCCACTACTTCCACACGCGGCGAGCAACACGAACAGGTACTTCATTGCGCAGCTCCACCCGACGGATCCGCATACGGCCGCGCCTGCTTGATGTAGCAATGCGGCGCGTTCTGCGGATCGTCTTCGTTATCGAACTTGAACTCGACGTCCATCGCGTACCACCCGTTGTTGCCGGCGCCGGGCCCGTACGCGTCCGAGAACCGGTTATGGATCAGTTGCAAGGCGGTGCCGAGCTCGTACGTTTGCGCGGTCGTGAGCACGTTGACGCCGGGCGACGTCAGGCTCGAATGCGCGATGAACGAGATCGGTTGATTCGGTTGCGTGAAGTAGTACAGGAACTGATCGCTCGACACGCCCGGCGGCGGCGACACGACCTCGACATCACCGCCGAGCTGGACGTTGATGTAGTACGCGGGATCGAGACCACTCGCATCGAACGGATTCGCCGTCACGGCCACGCCGTTCGCTGCTTCGTCGGGGAAGTTTTCGTGCGCGAGGATCGCCATGCCGACCGAGTCGTGCGCGACGCCGTAGTACGTGCGGAGCTCGAACGCGCGGAACGCGAACACGCTCGCATAGGTCTGGCGCACGGCGGTTTGCATGTCGGCCTCGTCGGTCGTCTTGCCGGCGAACGAGTCGTAGCAACCCGCACACGGGAAGCCCGAGATGTCCTCGCTGTTCGACGACGACCGGAACTTCATCTTCGTCACCGACGAGAACTCCGCGGATTGCACCTTCGCGTCGAGTGCGGTCACGAGATCCGCCGGTAGCGGCGCCGCGATCATGTCGGTGCGCAGCTGCGTCAGCGCGGCTTCGCGGGTCGTCGCGTTCGACGTGAAGTCCGGGTCGGCGAGCAACGTCTGCAGCCGGGTGTAGAACCCGTTCTGCGTCATGAACTCGTTGTAGTAGTAGATCGGGATGCCGAACGCGTTGCGGATCGGCATTCCCGGCGTGTTGTAGAGAACCGAGTAGTGCGCGGCCTTGCCGCCGTACGACTTCATCGAGTCCTGCAGGTTGCCGAGCAACGTCTCGCTCCCCGTCGGATCCGGTGTCACGAGCGAGATCGATCGCAGCTCTTTCTGCGAGAGATCCGCGACCGGCAACGTCACCGGCGCCGGAGCATGCGCGGCCCAATACGCTTGCGCATCGGCGTCGCTGATCGGCGCGATCGTCCAACCCTCCGCCGTCGTCGTCAGCATCGCGAGCTGATCCTTCAAGGCGAGCAGGTCGGGATTCGTCAGCGCGTTGCGGAGGCCCATGTTCGGAATCTTCCGCGTGTGCGCGAGCACGTTGATGTGCGAGAGCGGCGTCTGGAAGTCCTGCGTGATCGTGCCTTGGACGACCGACAGATCGTTCGGCGCGCTATCGAGCACCACGATCGTGTACGGCGACACGTACTCGCCGGCCGAGAGGCTCGCCGCCGTCGTGAAATGCAGCGTGCCGACCGCCGTCGCGAGCGACAGGGGTTGGTAATCGATGCCGTTGTAGATGTCGTCGGTCGTCACGACCGGGATGTCGCTCGGCAGCGTGGCCGCGACGGCCGTCAGCGCTTCCGACGTCGGATGAAACGCCAGCTTCGGACCGAAGTACGCGTCCGCTTTCACCTTGTAGAACAGCGTCTCGATCATCTCCTTCGACGCGGTGTCGTACGGCGAGAGCTCGAGCACCCAGACATCGGGCAACGCGTAGTAGGTGACGGCGCCGAGGATGAAGCGACGATCGGGACTGAAGTACTGGACCGAGTTGAACGACGCGAGGTCACCTACCGTCGGCAGGCCGTTCGTGCCCGAGAGATGCGCCGAGCAGAAGTTGTAGTGGATCGGATACTTCTGGGTGTTCGTGTAATACAGGTGGTTCGCGTCGTAGGTGTCGAGCACGACCTTCATCGACGTCGCGCTCGGCAACGTCGTGTCGATCGGCAGCGACGCGAGATCGTCGAAGTCCTGCTTGCAGGTGATCGTCTCGAGATCGTCGGGCGGACTCGATGCATCCGCGATCTGACACGCGCCCTCGGTAACCTGATTGCCACCGTCCTGCGTGTTGTTGTTACTGCCGCAAGCGGCAAGCACTGCGAGCCAATGGATAACGAGTGCGCTGCGCATGATCAGTGCTCCAGTGCGAAGCAGTAGAAGCCGCCGTAGCCGCCACCGCTGCCGACGGTGTTCGAGTTGGCCATCGGCCCACCTTGCTCGACGAGGTTCACGCCGGGCGCACACCCCGATTCGGTGAGCGAGCTCATCCACGCATCCATTCCGCCGCCGCCACCACCGGTGTTGCGTGGCCACGAGTGACCGACCTGCGGTTGACCTTCACTGGTCTTGTTGCCCGCGTTCGCCGTCCAATCGAGGCACGTGCCCTTCGTGTACAGCGTGCCGGCCGTCGTCGAGCCGGTCAGCATGTCGTGGTTGTCGACGGCGCCGGTGCCGTCCGGATCGTGGTTCGGCACGCCGTCCTCGTTCGGGAAGTCGTTCTTGATCGTTGCGTCGCCGCCGGCGGGCCGCGTGTTCTTGATGTCGGCGAGCGAGTCGGAGAGCTCGCGGCCGAGCCGGTCGTACCAAGGGCCACTGCCGATCCGATCGATCGCGTTGACCTGAGCGCCGTTGCCGTCGTCGGTGGCGGACAAGAATGCGCGCCACGTCTTCGATCCCGCGCCGGCGAGAGATTTCTCGGCGAGCGTCGCGCAGATCTTGTCGGCGCCGCGCAGGCCTGCACCCGCGCCGGTCTCGCCGAAGCGAAGATCGCCGCCGAAGCCGTTTTGATTTCCGGACAGGTCGCGCAGCCCTGCGAGGCTCGTGACGAAGAAGCTGAAGTTCGAAGTCGAGCCACTGCCTGATCCGGAACCAGATCCGGATCCCGAGCCGTTGCCACCGTCGGTGCCGGTGTCATCGTCGTCCCCCGAATTATTTCCCGAATTCGAGCCGCACCCGGCCATCGCGATCGCGAGGACCGCTATCCACTTCATCATGTTGTCTCCCTCGTTACGTTATTGGCAGGTCAAGTCGTCCTGACAGGTCGCCGGTGACGTGCAGTCCGAGTCCTGCGTGCACGACACGACGCCTGGAACAGTGATCGGTTCTTCGATTTCCGACGACACCACGAGATCGACGTGGCCATCGGCGACACCTGCGTGTCCCGTCGACGAGCGCGTCACGATGATCGTGGGATAGCCGGCGGCGCCGAGCGAGAGCAGCTTGTCGACCATGCCGGACGACAACGTGAGCGATCCGGTGTCATCGGTATCGCACTCGATCTTGCCCTTGCTGCCGCCGTGATGACTGATGTCGAGCTTCACGTGCACCGACGAGCCGGTGACCGCGGGTGCCGTCCAGCTCAGGTTCAACGCGGTGCTCGCGGCGAGTGCGAGCGACGACGAATTCCCGATCGAGAGCTGCGCGACGCCCTTTGCCGACGTCGAGAACGCGGGCGTGAACGACGAGCCCGATCCGGAAACTTTGATCGTGTCGCCTTCGGCAAAGCCGGGATACGTCAGTGTCAGACCGGCGGCTTGATACGTGTTGGAGACCGACGTGAGATCGAAGCTCGATCCGCTCGATGTCTTCACGCCATCGAGATGCACGGTGCCGACGTCTTGGGCTGTCGGATAATCCGCGCACGTGTTCGTGTCGACGCACGCTTGTGTGGAACTACACGAGGGCGAGCAGAACGGAACGCGCGGAATCGACAGCACGCAGCCGCCGTCCGTCATCGACGTGTCCCAGATGACCGTGTCCGGAACGGTGCCGTCGTAGATCTTGCCGAGCACCGACGTGTAGCCGGCATCCATCGTGCCGTCGGATTCGGTGTGCGGCGCGACGAGCTGGACCGAGACGGTTCCGAGCAGGTCGCCGGTCGCGGTTTGATTGCCGTCGTCGTCGGAGGACGAGCCTCCACACGATGCGATCAGCAGGATCGTCACAGCCCCGTGAAGTTGATCTCTCAACATCGTCACATGGGCTTGTACCCGCTGATTAAGATTCCTTCACATTTGAAATGTGCTGCAACGAACCGATATCCCTGTGCATCGGCGCTGTTAGCGCGATCGGCTCGGTCGCTACATTAAAGCGATCAGTCCACGTAGTACGGGACGACCTGCGCGATGTCAGCGCGGGCCATGAACGTGGGTTTACTGTTTTCGATGAAGCAGCACTGCGCGGTCCGGAACGGCGGAAAGCTCGGACGACCCAAGAGGTATGCGCCGAGCGAGCTGATCGCGGGCTCGTGACCGACGACGATCACGCTGAGCCCACTCGCCATGATCTCGGTCGCTGCAACGCGCGGCTGTGCACTCGGTTCGAGCGGCCGCAGTGACTTGATCACGCCGAAGTAATCGAGCGACTGCGCGAGGATCTCCGCGGTTTGCACGGCGCGCGGCAACGGCGAGCACACGATCGCATCGGGCTCGACGTTGGATTCGCGCAAGAGGCGTCCGAGCACGCGCACCGCTTCACGACCGTTCGCGTTCAACCAGCGATCGCGATCGCTGCCGGCATCGTCTTCGGGAACGGCTTCACCATGACGTACGAGATAGATCTTCATTTTACGGCTCGCGTTTCTTCGGCCGGAGGGCCTCATCAACCTCGGTCACTGGGGCGGCTCTTCCGGAGGTAGCTCGTCGGATCCGGATCCGGTTTGCGGCGCAGGGCCGGTCTTGCACATCGGCCCGGTCAGCGAGAGCACGTCGAGCGCGAGCCCGGCCTTGTCCTCGAGCTTCGTCGCCTCGCGCATGATCGACGTATCCCACAACCGGATCGCGCCGTCGCCGTCGTCGTACGCGAACGTGGTCGCATCGAGCCACCGCGTGGCGAAGTGCGACTTCTGCGTGAGGATGTGCTTCACGGCGCCGGTCTTCGTATCGGCGACGTAGATCGACGGCACCGCATTCGGCGTGCATGGATTCGATCGCGGTCGCGAACGCGAGGTGGAGCTTGTCGGGCGACAGCGAGACCGAGTCCATCGCGGCCGCGTGCGATTCCGGAACTTGGATCGTGGTGGTGCCGACCTTCAGTTGCGGTGCGGTGTCGTTGACCCAGGTCGCATCGACGCCGGTGATGTCGCGAGTCGAGCGCGCGTCGTCGAGCGTGAGCTCCACGCGCAACTTCGGGAGCGCTTGGTTGACCTTCGTCAACTTGCCCGCACTCGACTTCTCGACGTTCGACACCGCCCAATCGCCGATCGACCAGCGCCCGGTCGCCTGCGCTTCGCCGACGAGCAGTTGCTCGCCATCGCCGTAACCGACTGCGACCGCACGCGCACTCGGCAGCTCGATCTTCTTGCCGAGCGGCTTCCACTCGGTCGGATCGAACAGCCACACGTACGGACGCGCGATCAGCGGTGGCGAATCATCCTTCGCCGGATGATCGACCTTGTCGAAGCCGAGCACGACGAGCTCTTGCGTCCCGCGTACGTAACCCGCGACTTGATAGTCGGTGTGGGTCAGTCGGAAGTAGCGCTTCGACTCGCGATCGTACGCGTAGACCTCGCCGCGGCTCGTCGCGTATTGCACGCCGTCCTTCGCCGGCCACTTGAACGTGCTGCGCCGTCCGATCACCCAGATCCCGGTCTTCACGCGGCGCTGCCACTCGTCGTGGATCTGCTGCGCGAGTGCGGTGACGGCTTGGCCGTGCGGCGTCTTCCGGAACTCGTCGAGCTCGGGATCGGTGGCGAACGCGGCGCCGTACTTGAAGTAGTCACCTGCGATCGCGGCCACGATGTGATCGACCGCGGCGGCGTGCTCGCCTTGCTGTGTAAGCGCGACGGCTAATAAGCGTTGAGCATCGAAGTGCTGCGGATCTTTTCCGACGGCGGTTTCGCAATTCGTGCGAACCGCGGCCCAATCTTTCTTTTTGTACGCGGCGAGCGCTTTGTCGTAGGCCGGTCCGCCCTCGTTATAGAGGAAGTTGAACTTGCCGATTCGATCGACACCCAACGCGGGCAGTGCAATGGGCGCTGACGTCACAGGGTGTGCGCCAGCGTCCTGCTTCGTAACCTGTGATTCAGTTTTTTTGCCGCATGAGGCCAGTAACGCGTACGCCGCGACGAGCCGTGATATTTGTTGCAGCACTAACGGAGGATGCCATGAAGACTGCACTGTTCGCTTTGGTGCTCGCCCTCGGAGCTTGTAGCCACGACAAACCGAAAGTCGCGGCGCCAGAACAGCCGGCCCCGAAAAAGGAAGTGCCGAAGGCTGATAACAAGCAGCTCGAAAAGGTCACCACGAACACGCAGGTCAGCCCGAACCTCGCGTTGTCGGGCGACATCATGCAGCTGTGCGGAATCAAGGCCGCGGCCACGGCGGCGCCGCCGCAGTTCGATTACGACAAGGACGAGCTGACGCCGGACGATCGCTCGGTGCTCGATCAGCTCGCGCAATGCATGATCAGCGGCGCGCTCAAGGGCAAGCCGGTCTCGTTGATCGGTCGCGCCGATCCGCGCGGCACCGAGGAGTACAACATGGGCCTGGGCTCGCGCCGTGCGAGCTCGGTGTCGACGTACCTCGAGCGCATGGGCGTGAAGAATGATCAGCTCGCCGTCAACACGCGCGGGTCGCTCGATGCGACGGGTACGGACGAATCGACCTGGGCGAAGGACCGCCGCGTCGACGTGTTGTTGAAGGTGGATTAAGCGCGCTACGCTCTCGCTACATGGCACTCGAGCATGTAGCGCAGGGCCAAACTCGGTTCTTCACACCGGGTGTGGCCCCCGATCCGCGCGGCATCTTGCTCGGGCGGTTCTGTCTGATGACGTTCCCCACGTTGGAGGGCGCCGTCAGCTGGCTGCGCTTGTACTCGTCGGAGGCGTCGCTCGACGAATTGATGTCGGGGCTCGCGATCACGAAGGCCAAGACCGCACTCGGCTCGCGCGAGATCCTGATCCAGATCCCGGCGGTGTCGTCGTACGCGGCGGATCGGGCGGCGCGGTTGGCGCGGCTCGTCGGTGGGGCGATGTACACGGGCACCGCGAAGCACTACGTGAAGTATCGGGACGATCGCTCGCCGTACGGCTACGACGCGATCGATATCGGCGCGATGCCGGCGGGTACGGACTTCATGGTCCACGGCGACGAGTTCACGCAGGGCTATGTCCACGAGGGAGACCTGCCGTTCGCGCGTCTCTTATTTCGGCTGAGCGTACGGAAGATTCCGGGCGCGGATCGGTTGTCGCCCGAAGATCGTGCGGACTTGTTCTTGGCGGTCGCGCACGGCTTGTCCGACGGCATCATTCGTTATCTGTGGCGCAATCGCGTCGAGGCACAGGCCGGTCTGTTCAATCCGCGCAGTCAGTCGGCGTTCGATGAAGTGCGCGATCGCGGTTACATGCTGATCCGCGTGCGGAACCTACCGGAGCGGATCCTCCAGCTGTTCCTGGGCACGCCGGGCATCGACGTGTTCAAGCCGGCGGGTGCGCACTCGGCGGTCGCTGTGGGCTACGAGCATCCGATCGATCTGGCGTCGTGTCAGTCGGTGTTCGGGACGGATACGTTCCACGTGTTCTGGCCCGGAGATCGAGTGGATCAATTGCCGGGGCCGCTCGCTTTAAGTGACATCGGCGATCTGACGCGCGTCGATCTGGAGCTCGACAAGCCGCGCGCGCCGATCGATCACGGTGGTGGAGCGCCGGATCCGATCGGTGTGGAGCTGCGGTTGGCGGCGGCGATGGGCCCACCGCGTCGCGTGGTCGCCACGCTGATTCCGGTCGCGCATGCCCCGCGCTTGAAGCGGATCCTGTTCGCGTTGCCGCCGGTCGCGCTGCGTGGTCAGCGGATCAGCGTCACGGATCGCGGCGTGCTCGTGATCGGCACGGAAAACCTCGACGTGATTCCGCTCGGCCAACTGTTGTGCGAGCTCACGCCGGGACTGTTGGTGCCACTCGGCATGGATGTCGTGCCGCGGGTCTCGCCGGAAGTGCTCGCGCGCGCGTTGGGGCATGGCACGGGCATCGTCACGGTGTTCACGCCGGAAGGTCCGCCGTTCCAGATCCCCGAGAGCTCGTTCACCACGCTCGAGCGGCGCTCGTTGGCCAAGCTCGAAGTCGATCGCGCGGAGGTCGAAGACTTCGCGAGCGAGCAAACCGAAGCGGCGCGTGTCGTGAACGATGCGGTCGGTCGCTTCGCGTTGTGGGGCTTCCCGGATGCCGCGGATCGCAAGCTGCTGCCGCCACCGGCGCCGCCCGAAAAAAAGTAGATGGCGCAGCCGCACGTCAGAGTCTTCCTCGAAAAATTCGTCCGGCCGCTCGTCGCCGGCGGCGAGCTTCACGTCGGCGCGCCGATTCCGATCGCGGATGTCGAGCGCTGGGATACCGAGCTCGATGCGGCGACCGTCGAGCTGGTTGCCGTGGACGAAGCGCGCACGAACGTCCTGTCGTCATTGATCGTGCGACCGCCGGCGCTCGTGCTCGAAGCCGACGAGCTCGCACTCGCGGCGGGCCTACATAACGCGTTGTTCCTCGTGCATCCGCGCGCCGAAATCTGGTCGGTCTCCGATCGCCAGCGTCGCCGCATCATCGACAACGCGCTCACGCTCGTCAGCCAGCCGCTCACCCGCGATCGCAAGCGCGTGATGGCGCGGCATGGCCTCCTGCATGCGCTGTTTCACCTCACGCGTCGCGATACGACAGTGTCGTGGTGGACCGGGCGCGCGAAGTTTCAGGGCCAGATTCCGTCGAAGCGGCTCACCGCGTGGAAGAACGTGCGGCGCGTGCGTGAAGATCACGTCGATGTCGGCTTCGACGAATTGTTCGCTGTTCCCGACACCGCACCGATCGTCGCCACGCTGTTGCGCCGCACGCCACTCACGCAGTTGCTCGACAGCCAGCCGGGCGCGCCGCCGCTGCATTGGGAAGATGCGGTGTTCGTGCTGCGCGATGCCGAGCTCGCGCGCGCGGTGGTCTCGCATCTCGTGCCCGGTGGCGCACCCGTCGATCAGGTTCGCGAACCGTCGCGCCTCGCGGCCGCGTTCGAACAGATGCTCGAGCGCGCGCCCGACGAAGCCGACGTTCGCGCGGTGACCGCGTTTCTCGTCCATTTGTGTGGCCTGTTCGCGCTCGCCGAAATCCACATGCGCGAGCCGAATGCGAAGTCGCCGCTGATCTCGACGGTGCTCGCACCCGAAGCCGCCGCGCAACGCCCACGCGGATTGACGACACTCCTCGCGTTGCCGGGCGCGCTCGCGCAAGTCGATCCGCGCCTCGCGACGCCGCCGGGAATCGCGGGCATTCCGAAGCTCGAAGCGCGCTGGCGAGTCCATCGTCTTCAGACGAAGGAGCTCTTGAGCGATGCGGTGATCGACGCGCTCGCCCAGCGCTTGCGTCGACATCTCGGGCAAGCGCAGGACATCGCTGTATAGAAAACCGCCGGAGCTTTGCAGGCCCCGGCGTCTTCAGGAGGTTCAGCTAACGACTAGTGATGGCGATCGTTCATCGCTTCGTGCACCGCGTGCTCGGCATTGTGGATATGCCCGTTCGCACGCGCGCGTAGGCCCTTGGCCCAGTTGTTATCTTCTTTCTCGTCGATATCCGCGGCCGCCTTGTGCAGCAGCTCCTCGGCTTGCTTCATCCGATCGCGATGCTTCAGGTGCGCATCGACCGGCGGATGATCCTCGAGCGGCTTGCCGTCATCGACCGACGCTTGCTTGATCTCGTTGATCGCCGCATCGATCTCGCGAATCGCGTTGTTCTCGTCCCACTTCACTTCCGGTTTCGCCGGACGCTCTAGCAGGAACCGCGCGTGGCGCAGATCCGTCAGCGCGTGCAGATACGCCGGATGCTGCTCGACCGCGGGCGGCGGCGGCGGGGGCGGCGGCGCCGGCATCGGAGCAGGCGCGCCGTGCTCTGCGCGATCACCGATCGCTTCGCGGACCGCGTTCTCGGCGTTGTGGATGTGACCGTTCGCGCGACCACGGAGGCCCTTCGCCCAACCGTTGTCCTCGCGCTGATCGATATCCGCGGCGCTCTTGCGCAGGAGCTCCATCGCTTGGCGCAGGCGATCGCGATGGTTGACGTGCGCGTCGATCGGCGGGTGATCCGTCAGCGGCTTGCCGTCATCGATCGCGGCTTGCTTGATCTCGTTGATCGCCGCATCGATCTCGCGAATCGCCATGTTCTCGTCCCACTTCACATCGGGGCGCGCGGGACGTTCGAGCAGTGCGCGCGCGTGACGCAGATCCGTGAGCGCGTGCAGATACGCCGGGTGCTGCGCGGGCGCTTCCGCCACGACAACCGGTGCAGGTGCGGGAGGCGGCGGCGCGGGAGCCGGAGCAGGGGCGGGCGGCGGTGGCGTCGGTTCAGCAACAACCGTCGCGTGGCCCGTACAAGCAGACGCGAACAACAACGAGGCGAGCAAGAGCTTCATCGATGCAGTCTCCAATTGGTTAGGCGATCGGAGAATGCACGAGCTGCGCCGTCATAACGGCCTAGTTTCGCCAATTAAACGCGATCCAGCGTGTCAACAAACCACGGTCGGGCACAATGCCCGCCCCAAACTCGGGTAATGTGCCCGTTAGCAATGGTCGCGCCGCCCACTACACCACGGAACTTCGCCGTCGATGTCGCGCGCGTGAGTGCCGCATTCCAAGACCTCGCTCGCCAGATGGGCCAGCAGTTCTTGGACAAGCAAGAGATCATTCGCTTGATGACCATCTCCGCGATCGCGGGAGAGCACATGGTCATCGTCGGTCCCCCGGGAACTGCAAAGTCCGCGATGATCGACATGTTCGCGAAGCTGATCGACGCGAAGTACTTCGAGTACCTGCTCACGCGCTTCACCGAACCGAACGAGCTGTTCGGCCCCGTCGATATTTCGGCGTTCCGCGAAGGCCGCTACACGCGTCGCTTGGACAGCATGCTACCGACGGCGGAGATCGTCTTCCTCGACGAAATCTTCAAGTCGAACAGCGCGATCCTCAACTCGCTCCTGCACGTCATCAACGAGCGCAAGTTTCAAAACGGTCCGGAACGTCATCAACGTTCCGTTGATCTCGCTCTACGCCGCATCGAACGAAGTCCCGAACGACGACAACCTGTCGGCGATGTTCGACCGCTTCCTCGTGCGCGTGCTGTCGGACAACTTGGACAGCTATCACTTCCACGAGCTGATGAAGAAGGGCGTATCCCTCGAGCTCCGCAAGATGACGGGGCGAGGTTCGGACGGCGCAGGTCGACCGACCGGCGAGCTTCGCCCGGTGACGAGCGCGCGCGAGCTTCGGAGCATCCAGCAGAACTTCGACAAGTTCATGGTGTTCCCGGAAGAGTTCCTGACGAAGTACAAGGGTCTCGTTTTTCAGATCCGCTCCGAAGGCATCTCCGTATCAGACCGCCGCGCGGTGAAATTGTTAAAGCTGTTCGCGGCGAGCGCGGTGTTCGATGGCCGAACTCGCGTGCACGACGGCGATTTCTTCGTCCTGCGCCACATCTGGAACAACCTCGATCAGGTCGAGCTGCTCGAAGAGATCATCAACCCCGTGGTCGATGCGTACTACCGCGAGCATCCGGACGAGCGCCGATTCATCGGACCGTCGGCCTCGTTGGATGACCTGCTCACCGAGCTCGGCCTGATTCGCGAGCTGCTGACCTCCGGAACGGAGCTGAGCGACATCCAGCTGTTCAGCCAGCTGAAGAACCTGAACGAGATCAAGGTCGCGCTCGCGTCGCTTCCGGGTGATGCGGCGTCACGCATGATCCGCGAGGTCGATCAGTTGCTCGAGACCGTGTTCGCGTCGTCGAAGTTCGGTCTCTAATTGACTATCGGTCAATAGTCGCTACGCTGCGGCTACATGGTCAAGCTTCGCCGCGCCCAACGGATCCAAGCCGCGATCGGCCCCATCCTCGGCAACTTGCCGGAGCGCATCCAGCGCCGCATCGCAGGCCCACCGATCGTCGTTCGCGATCAAACGCTCGCGCCGGACATGCAGATCGTTCTCAAAGCGATCAGCGCGCGCGGCGGCATCATCGACGAATCTCCGGGACGCCTGCGCAAGCGCCAAGCGGTCGGCGCGGTGATGGCATCGGGTTCGCGCATCGATGTCACCACGCGCGACCTCACCGTTGCCGGTCTGCAAGCGCGTCACTACGTCGGGCCGGCGAATGCACCGCTCGCGATGTTCCTGCACGGCGGCGGGTTCGTGTTCGGCGATCTCGAGACCCACGATCGGTTGTGTCGCCAGCTGTGCAAGCACGCCGGTGTTCACGTGCTCGCGATCGAATATCGCCTCGCACCGGAGTTTCCATTCCCGGCGGCCGCCGACGATGCCGCGCTCGCGTGGAAGTGGACGACCGCGCATGCGGCCGAGCTCGGCGCCGATCCGAAGCGCATCGCGATCGCCGGTGATTCCGCGGGCGGCAACCTCGCCACGGTCACCGCGCAGACGTTCGCGAACACCGCGCAAGCTCCGATCGCGCAGCTCCTGATCTACCCGACCGTCGATCACGAAGGCGCGTACGAATCGAAGGAGCTGTACGCGGACAACTTCTTCCTCACGCGCGAAGCGATGACCTGGTTTCGCGAGCACTACATCGCCGACGGCTTTCAAGACGGCGACGTTCGCCTCCGCCCGATCGCCGCTCACTCGTTCGCGAACCAACCACCCGCGATCGTCGTCACCGCCGGCTTCGATCCACTACGCGACGAAGGCGAGGCCTACGCACGCCTCTTGGCCGACGCCGGTAATCGCGTCGTCGTCCGCCGATTCGATGGCCTGATCCACGGCTTCGCGAACATGACCGGCGTCAGTCGCAGCGCGAACGATGCGGTGCTCGAGATCGCCGGCATGCTTCGCGCGTTCGTCGCCGAGCTTCCGATCGCCGCGGTCGCGATGAAGTCGGCTTAAGGCCGCGTCCGGCCGATTCCGTAGCAGTCGTTATCGGTCTCGCAATTCGTCGTGCACATCAGCACGTCGGTCTCGTGGAGGCTGTTGCTCATGCCGACGTCGTCGTACTCGTGTCTCACCGGCACGTTCGCGCACCTCGCTTTGCAATCGGATTCGCACTGCGCGCGTGCCTTCTCGCGCTGCTCGAAGTCGTCGTGCAAGCTGCTCGAGTGACCGCTCCCGATTCCGACGAAGATGAAGCCGACCACCGCGAACGCGACCACCGCGATGACCGCGCCGACCGGATTGCCTTTCGATCGCAGCAGGCCCGGATCGTTGTAGCTGTAGTCGATCGGCTCGGGGATCGGCGGGCTGAACGACTGCTGCACGACCTCTCGCACCTCGCGGATCACGATCGGGCCGACGCGCGGCACGTGCAGCTCGGTGCCGCAGTACGTGCACTTGATCGTGTAGTCGGCCGTTGCCGTGGGTGCGCCTTCGACCTTGCCACCACAAGACGGACACGTGATCGTGACCACCGCGCTCGCTGTCATCGCACCCATCTTATCGCGCCCCTGCCATTCCCGCGATGAGCGACACCGCCATCACCACGATCGCGATCGCGATCAGGATCGGCTTCCGGCTCGGCGTCAGGATTCCCGCATCGTTGCGATCGACGTAGATCTCGCCGTCGTCGAGCTCGCGATAACCCCAGCCCGTGGGCGCAGACTCGCCGACTTTCGGAACGTGCAGCTCGGTTCGACAATACGGACACGCGATCTTTTGCGCGTGGTCGATCACCTGCAGGCCAGTGACCCGACCGCCGCACCACGGACACGTGATGTTTACGATTCCGGTCATACCCAGATCGGTCGACACGACCGCCCGGGCAGCACAAAATTAGTGCGCGTCGGCCTCTTTCAGGAGGCCCTGCGTCGGCGGCGGCACGATCGTGCCATTCCAGATCCCCGCCGCTTCGACATCCGCGAACGTCTCGGTATCCGGACCGTCGATCGCGCGCAGCGTGACGGTCGCGGAATCCGGGGGCGCCACGTCACCGCTCTGCGGGAACGTCACGTGATCGGCGGTCGGCGGGAGCACGGCATCCCAGACCATCGTCGACGAGACGGCATGCAGCACGTTCGCATCGCCGACGCCGGTCGCCGTCCAGGAGAAGTTCGGCGCGAGCATGGTGGTGAGCGGCGGCATGAAGTCGTCCGCGGTAAACGTTTGCGCGGTCGCTGCACCCGCGACGAACGCGGTCGTGATTCGCGAATCGAGCGTCGCCGCGATCTGCGTCTGGTCGACGACGAGCCCCGTCCACAATGCGTGATCGTTCGGCGCCGCAAACGCGAACGTGTCGGCGATCTCGGTGATCGCGATCGTCGCGCCGCCGCCATCGATCGCGACCGGCGTCGCATCCGACTCCCACCCGGAGACATCGAGCATGGCCACTTCGTCGACGACAGGTACGCGCTCCGCGTGATAGGTGCCATCCGCCGTCGTGATCAGGACGTCGATGTTCGAGTCCGTGCCGAAGCACACCGCCGGGATGTCGATGTCGGTCGGCAACGTCGCCACGGTCACCGTCTTACAGCCGATATCGATCGCGAACGGTCCGGTCGCCGCCGGGGCCGTGATCGCGATCGCGCCCGCGATCACCGGCGATTTGTCCGCGCCCGGACCGTGGATCGCGAGCTCGCTCGTGAGTAACGGCGGCGCCGTGATCACGTGGATCGCATCCGCGCGCATGTACACGACACTGACCAGATCGCTAGCTGCCAAGGCGACCTGGCCCGTGGCGTCGGTCGTCTGCTCGTCGACGACATTGCCCGCGAAGTCATGCGAGAGCACGATCGTATTGGTCTCGACCTCCACGTCACCCGCGAGCGCGACGACCTCGACGGTCGTGCCGGTGTCATCGCCACGATCACAAGCAGCGAGACCTACGAGAAGCCAGAGGCGCACGCCACGCACCCTACACGTGTCGTGCTAGCGTTGCTACGTGCCGATTCCGGTCGAAAAACGGCGTAGCTATCTGGCGCGTCAAGCCGCCACGATGGCGCTCTCGCACGTCCAGACCGACACGCCGATGGCGCTCGTTCGTGCGGCAGCTTGGGCCAACTCGCTCTCGCGGATGGGCGTCAACTTGCCGCTGTTCGTGATCCACGACATCGGCGTGATGCTGTCGATGTCGCGTGGGGCAGGCGGCTACGTCATTCGGCCACGCGATAGTCAGCTCGCGCGCATCCAGTTGCCGCAGGGCACGCGGCCCCAGCTCGAGCTCTATCGCAAGCTGCTCGATAACATCGCCACGTCCGAGGTGACCGAACGTCTGTCGGGTCTGCGGCTGCGCGATGAAATGGTCGCGGTGCTGCTGTCGCGCATCCTCGGCGATACGTACAACCGCTGGCGCGATCGTTCGAAGTCGTCGGGCATCGAGGCACTGCCGCTCGATCTCGGCATCCTCGGCGAGATCGATTACGCGGATCACTTTCGCGACTTCGATCCGAGGTTCCTGTGGAACTTCATCGATCACCTGGTCACGCAGCAGAACCACATCTACACGCAGGTCGAGCTGATCGACTTGGACACCGTGCGTCTGCTCGGCCTGTTCAAAGAAGACTCGGCGTCTGGGAGCGAGGCGCTCGGCGGTGCGATCGATCTCGTCGACCTGTTCGCGGCGCTCGGATCGCCCGAAGCGAACGACGTCGCGAACTTCTCGCTCGATCTGCTTCCGAGCGTGTTGGAGACGCGGCGCTCGACGGGCGCGCAGACGTTCGCGGTCGATGGCTACGCGTCGATCGAGCGCAAGGGCAACATCGATTCGCTCGTGCTGTCCGAGCTCGCCTACGATCGGGAGATCTTCGAGCAGAAGGTCGTCGATAACGAGCTGCTCTATTACGGTCGCGACAAGCAGCACGAGGACGAGCGTCGCCTCCAGTATCTCTTGATCGATTGCTCCGCCTCGATGCGCGGGCAACGCCAGGTGTTCGCACGCGGCCTCGCGCTCGCATTGATCAAGAAGCTCACGCTCGAGGGCGATGAAATCTGGGTCCGGTTCTTCGACTCGCGCCTGCACGAGACCATCAAGATCGCGCGCTCGGGCCAAGTGCCGGTGCCGTACTTGCTGTCGTTCCGATCCGAGCGCGGTCGCAACTACGGCAAGGTATTCCGCCAACTGCTCGTCGAGGTCACGCGTCTGCGCCGCGAACAAAAGCGCCGCGTCGTGATGTACGTGGTCACCCACGGCCAGTGTCACATCGAGCCGGAGCTCGTCACGAACCTCAAGCAGCAGGCGTTCATGTACGGCATCGTCACGCTGCCCTCGAGCGAGCAGTTGCCGGAGTTCGTGCCGCTGCTCGATCGGTCGCAGATCGTTCACGCCGATGCGCTCACGTCACGCGCCGAACGGCAGCGTCGTGCGCTCGATATCGTCGGCGATGCGACGAAGGCACCGCGTAGCGACAAGCCCGTCGTCGCGGTGCCGGCCACGGCGGCAGATGTGATGCCGTCGGCGAGCTGGCGGAACTTGCCCGCCCAGAAGTAACGCCTACTGGAAGTGGACGTCGAGCAGGTAACGCGTCTCCGCGTCGCCGAAGTAATCCTCGACCTTGATCGTGTACGTCCCGGGCTGCAGCATGCCCTGCGTCGCATCGCCATCGGAGTCGTTCGTGCCGATGTAGGCGCAGATGTTGTTGAAGTCGTCGGACTCGTCGCCATCGAAGTCATCCGACCAGAGTGCGCTGCCGTCGTCGGTCACGTCGCCCGTCGAATCGAACACGAACAAGTACGAGTTGTCCGTGATGCAATCGATCGACGCGATATCTCCGTAGCCAAGGTACGGCGACGTCGGATCCAACGCGTCGTAGGTCTCGAGCGAGATCGTTGCGGCTTGGGTCAGCGTGAACTTGTAGAGGTCCGCATCGCCGGCGGTGAGCGAGCCGCGGATGATGTGGTTTTGCGGCGTGATCACCTGCGCGTGCGCGGCGTCGTCATTCGGCTCGACTTCGGCAACATCCGATTCGAGCGTGCACGTGTGCGAACAGCGATCGTTGTCGGTGAGGTTGCCGTCGTCGCACTCTTCACCCGGATCGAGATAGTTGTTTCCGCACGCCGGATCGCCCAACACGATGTTCAGGGTGAACGTGCCGTAGTCGGTGGGATCGTACGAATCGACGGTGACGTAGTACGTGCCCGCCGGCAGGTTGTCGTAGTCCAGCTCTTCGACCGGGCCATCCTGCACGTCCGAGCAACCGCCGGTGACGCCGTCATCGACCTGCGTCGACGGATCACACGCGACCGTCGTGAGCCGGACGCCCATATCGAACAGACCGCCGACCGCGATCTTCACCTTGCCGGCGGCGGTCGTCGTGAACGTGAAGGTCTGGTCGTTGCCGCTGTCGGTGATGCCACCGCAGTCACCGCTATCGACTTCGTCCGCGGTATTCGTGGTGTCGCCGTTCGCGGTGCCGCCCGCCGACGTCAACGTGATCGCTGTCGGTGTCGAGCACGTAACCATGCCAGAGCCACTCCCCGAACCCGAGCCACTGCCCGAACCCGAGCCCGAGCCAGAGCCGGAGCCCGAGCCTTGCTCGAGCTGGCAGGTCGAGCTGCAGCCGTCGCCATCGACGGTGTTGCCATCGTCGCAGGTCTCGGTCGCGACCTGGACGACGCCATCGCCACACTTGCCCATCGGCGTCACACCGCTGCCGTCGTCGTCGCCAGAACCGTTGTTGTTGCTGCCGCCGCACGCGACGAACAGAGCCAGGACTACCGCACCGATGAATCGCATTGGTGCGGCGACGTAGCACAGCCCCGAGAGATCCCGTTAGGGAAATTACGGGGTGACGGTCATTTGAACGCCGTAGAGGAACGCCGTCTTCGTCGCCGAGTACAGGTTGACCTTGATGTAGTAGGTGCCGGCCGGCAGGGTCGTCGAGTCGCCGTTATCCGGGCCGATGTACGAGCACAGCGGGGCGCCGTCGTCGTCGTCGAAGAACAACGCCTGGGTGTTGTCGGTGACCTTCGCCGGGTCGTCGAACAGCCGGATCTGCGTGTCGATGCCGGTGTCGCCGTAGTTGCAGAACAGGTGACCGGCGCTGGCCGAGTCGCTCGTGGTGGTCGGGTCGTACTGGTCGAACGTTTCGAACGAAACCGTCGCAGTCGCGGTCAGCGTGAACTTGTAGACGTCGATGTCGCCGGCGGTGAACGAGCCACCGATCCACTGCGAGGTCGGCGTGAGCATCTGCGCGTTCGTGCCATCGTTGTCGTTCGTGGTCACCTCGTGCGTGTCGAACACGATCTCGCAGTTCGCGTTGCAGTGCGGGTCCGTCGCCGTCCCGACATCGCACTCCTCGTAGTAATCGAGGATGCCGTCGCCACAGGTGTTCGTGCACACCGACGGCTCGTCGAAGCCGCAGTCCCATCCGTTTTCGGTGTGGCACGTCGCATCGCAACCGTCGTTCGCCATCGTGTTGCCGTCGTCGCAGTCTTCGTCGTCATCGATCATGCCGTTGCCGCAGAGCAGCACGCATACCGACGGCGTGCCGGTGCACGAGTAACCGGTTTCGATCTGGCAAGCCGCATCGCAACCATCGGTCGCCATCGTGTTGCCGTCGTCGCAGGTCTCGCCGAGCTCGATCGTGCCGTTGCCGCAGACCGGAACCGACGCGGTGATCGCGAGCGTGTACGGACCGTAGTCGTCGGCGTGATAGCCATCGACGTCGATGTAGTACGTGCCCGCGGGGAGGTTGTGGAACTGAAGGACCTCCGCGGTCCCACCCGCGTGCAGATCCGAGCAGCCGTCGGCGTGCGCGCTCGAGGTCAGGTTGTCGTCGGCAACCGCGGTCGTGTTATCGCACGCGGTCGTCATCAACCGCAGCGTCGCGTCGTCCGCGCTATCGAGACCCGAAACCGTGATCTGTACGGCCTGCGCGGTCGGGTTCACGAGCTTCCACTGGTGATCCGGCGCCGCACCCGACGAGCTGATCGAATCGCAAGCCGCGGCTGCGACCTGATCTGTGCTCGAGGTCGTGTCGCCCATCACCATCGCGGAGTACGTCCCGCCGGTCATGTTGAGCGCGATCGTGAACGGGTCCGCACACGTGCCCGTGCCGGATTGGACCGGCATCATCGTGCACACCGACGGCGTGCCCGTGCACATGTAGCCCGCTTCGACCATGCAGGTCGCGCTGCAGCCATCGTTCGATGCGGTGTTGCCGTCGTCGCAGACTTCGCCGCTGTCGAGCGCACCGTTGCCGCACTTGTTGACGACTTCGATCTTGCACGTCGAGCTGCAGCCATCGCCGTTCGTGGTGTTGCCGTCGTCGCACTGTTCGGTGGCGACATCGACCACGCCATCACCACAGGTCGACGTCATGTTGGAGCCGCTACCGTTGCTCCCTCCATCGTCATCACCATTGTCGTGGTTGGTTGAATCCGAGCCACCGCAAGCGGCGGCGAGAAGGGCGATCGCGACGGCGAAGTGCTTCATCGAGGGAAAACCTTCTACAGGGCAATACTCCTCACAGGTACCTGACAAACCCTCAAAATTGCTGGAGCGCACGTGGCTGCACTTCGAGCGCGGGTGCCGCACTCTGCTACAGTGATCAGCGGTGGCGAGGCACACGTTCAACGCGATCGAGAGCACGGCGGATCAAGCCGAAGCGTTTGTCTCGCAGGGCCGGTGGGCGGAAGCCGAGCGGCATTACCGCGAGTTGATCGGACACACCCACGTCATCAACTACGAATACGACGACTGGTTGCGCCGCCTCGGCGACATCTATCGTCAGCTCGGTCGGCCGCGCGAGGCCGCGTTCGTCTATCTCTATCTCCACTACTTCGATCAGGCGAAGGCGCAGATCGGTGGCGAGGAGCATGTTGGACTGCGCGCGCGGCTCGCCGAAATGGAGAAGCGCTGGACCGAGGCCGCGCAGCTCTATCAACAAGCGCGTCTGCCAGTGCACGCCGCCGTCGCGTACGAGAAGGCCAAGCAATTTCCCGAGGCGGTCAACGTCTGGAAGTCGTTGCTCCATCACCCCGGGCTCACGCATCGCGCGTACGAAGCGGCGCTCGTGCACTTCGACTACGGCATGGCCGCGGTGAAGCTCGATCCGAACTCGAGCGAGGCGCGCCGCGCGTTGATCGAATCGCAGCGCAAGCTCGAGCAAGTTGCCGATGACTTCGAGCAAGTGGGCGAGCTCGAGCGCGCGTTCGACTGCTTCCAGATCCTCCTGAAGCTCGGCAAAGAGTCGGCGCAGTTCGAAAATCTCGCCGAGGGCTACGTCAACTGCATCCGCGTGCTGCGGGACGACAACCTCAAGTTTTACGTCCTCCAGTATTACGAAGATTTCATCAAGCTCGCGCTCGAGCGTGGCGAGCTCCACGCGGCGGCCACGCTCTATCAAGAGGCGGCGGCGTTCGCGTCACGTGCCGGCCTTCCGTACGACCGCCACTACCAGCACAAGAGCGCGCTCACCTGGGTGCGGTGTGCGGAGAAGTTCGTCGAGACCGGCGTCCCGGTCCAGATGATCGAGAACGCGCTGCTCGCGGCGGCGTCGCAACACTCGGCCGTCGGTGATTATCCGTCGGTGCGCGAGTGCTTCGAACGGCTCGCCGGGCTCGAGTTGCCCGAGCGTGCGAAGAAGCGGTTCTCGGGGATCGCGAATCGCTACAAGGGCGTGGCCTCGGGGCCGATCGAGCTGCCGGGCCTTCCGGACTACTTGAAGCAAACGCACGCCTACGCCGAAATCTGGTTCGTCGACCTCCTCGAGTGGGAGATGGGCGGCGATCCGTACTCGGTCGCGGCGTCGATCGTCGGCGACCTGCGGTATCCGAACGGGATCCGGCGGCGTGCGCTCGTCGTGTTGCTCACGCTCGCGGATGCCGAGCAACGCAAGGTCGCGGACGATCACCAAGTCTCGGTCAAGATCGCGGACCTGCTCGGCGAGCTGCAGTCCTACGCGGCGCTCTCGCCGCTCGAGAAGCTCTATGAATCGCCGGAGCCGGCAATCCGCGTCGCGGCGGTGAAGGCGCTGCGCTACCTCTACTTCAAACGCTCGTTCGTGATCGTGCGCAAGGCGTTGAACGATCCGGATCCGGCCGTGCGCGAGGCGGCGCTGACCGCGATCGCTGGCCTGCATTTCCCCCACGCGTTCAACCCGCTCGCGCGGATCTATCGCGAGAGCAACGATCCGCGCGTCCGTACGAAGGCGCTCGAATCGATCGGAAAGATCCAGACCGTCGAGGCGGGCGAGTTCCTCGTCATGGTGCTGCGCCAGGAGAGTGGGGCGCTTCGCGAAGCCGCACAGCAAGCGCTCGCGCAGCTGGATTCGGCGGAGCTCCTCCCGATCCTACGGCAGCACCACGAGATCGAAACGAATACGGCAGTTCGCGAGACGCTCGAGAACTTGCTGCGCCGTCACTGATATACTTCCGAGCCACATGCGTCAGCTCTGGGGTGTCCTGCTCGTGCTTTTGTGCGCCTGCGATTCGCGCGCGAAAGCCTCCGATCCGAACAACGCCGCCGTTCACGCGGACCAGAAATCGAAAGAGTGGGAGAGCTGCGGGACCACGTCGCACTGCGCGGACGGCCTGCGTTGCTTCGAGAACGTGTGCAAGCGCGACAAGCGCTCCACCGTCGGCGATTACTACGCCGCACTCGGTTGGCAGCAGCGCAGCAAGGGCGATCTCGAGGGCGCGATCAGCTCGTACAACCAAGCGCTCGGCCACTACGATTCGGAGAAGATCGCGCTGCCACCGGACGTCGATTGCGGCTATGGCGCTGCGCTCGCGGCGGCGAAGGGCAATAAGGAGCATGCCGAGCTCGGCGCGCGCGTGCTGCATCGCTGCTTGCTCGCGGTGCCGGTGGGATCCGCGCTTCGCGATAACGCGTTGGTGGCGCTGGCCGGACTTTACGATACGGGCCTCGATCCGCTGGCGCTCGGCCGGACCGCTCTCGCGGACGTGTACCTGACCCGCCAGCCGAGCGCGCCGTCGACCGACAAGCTCGCCGTGACCGTGACCGCGAATCCGGCGGTGACCGCGAAGACGTATCAGGCGGTCCCGGATCTTCTGACCGGCCCCGAGATGAAGAACGCGCTCGTGTCGTGCTGGCAGGCGTACAACGCGGCCTCGCACAAGGACTCGCTGTCGGCGACGATCGGCCTGACCGTCAAGTACACGCCGTCGGAGTACGAGGACGAATCGGGCGTGTTTTCGATCAAGCTCGACCCGCCGGGCCCCATCGCACCGGGCCCGGACGCGAGCGCCGATGCCTGCGTGCGTGGCGCGATCGAACCGGCGATCAAGGACTTGAAGACCGTCAAAGACGCGTTTACGACGAAGCTGACCATCACGATCAAGTAGTGATTGCCGACGGTTGGGTCATGCTGTAACTAGTCGCCCGTGGACGCTGTACTGCCCGATCTGCGCGCGATGACCCTCGAGGATGCGGAAGCATTCGCGGTCGCGCACGGCTGGCCGAAATTCCGCGGCGAGCAGATCTGGCGCTGGGTGCATGCCCAGGGCGCGCGATCGTTCGACGAGATGACGAACATCAACAAGGATGTTCGCGAGCGGCTGAAGCAGATCGCGACGATCGGCACGCTGACCGTGGCCGAGATCCAGACCAGCGCGGACGGTACGCGCAAGCTCCGCCTCGTCACGCGCGATGGCCACTCGATCGAATCGGTGTTGATCCCCGATGGCGAGAAGACCACGCAATGCATCTCGTCGCAGGTCGGCTGCGCGGTCGACTGTCAGTTCTGCGCCACGGCGAAGCTCGGGCTCGTGCGCAACCTCGATGCGGGCGAGATCGTGGATCAGGTCTACATCGCGCGCCGGATGTTGACCGAGGTCGAGCCGGATCGGCACCTGACGAACCTCGTCTACATGGGCATGGGCGAGCCGCTCCACAACTACGACAATTTGATCAAGTCGCTGCGGATCCTGACGAACGACAAGGGTGCCAAGCTCGCCCAGCGCCGCGTCACCGTTTCGACGTCCGGCTTGGTGCCCAAGCTCGAGCGCCTCGGTAAAGAGACCGTGCGGCCGAACCTCGCGGTGTCGTTGAACGCGGCGAACGATGAAACGCGCGACGAGATCATGCCGATCAATCGCAAGTGGAACATCGACAAGCTGATGGCCACGCTGAAGGCATATCCGCTCGAGCAGCGCCGCCGGATCACGTTCGAGTACGTGCTGCTCGCCGGCGTGAACGATTCGTTGCGCGATGCCGCTCAGCTCTCGAAGCTACTGCGCGGCGTGCGGTGCAAGGTCAACATCATCCCGTGGAACCCGCACCCCGAAGCGCCATATCAGCGCCCGGCACCGGCGGTGATCGAAGCATTCCAGATGGAGTGCAAGCGCCTCGGCTTGCCGACGTACCTGCGTACGCCTCGCGGTGACGATATCGACGCGGCGTGCGGCCAGCTCGCGAATCGCGCGCGCGGTGCCGATGGCGCGAGCGCTCCACTCGTGCCGTTGCGCGTGCGGCGCGAGAAACCTGCGGCACCGAACGTCGATTGACCGAGGCCGAAGAGGCAGTCTTGCCGATGAGGCGCGAGCTGAACAATGTCTAGCGAAGAGAGCCAGTTCGGCCGCGGCATCTGCGTCGGCGTCGCACTCTCGGCGGTGCTCGTGCATGTCTACGCGATCGCGATCGGTGGCGATCTCAATCGGCTCTATCGCGAGTTCGGCGATGTCCCGATTCCGATGATGACGAAGCTGACGATCTCGGTCGTGTGGCAGATCGGTGTGCCGCTCGCCGCCGTCGTCGCGATCGGTGCGTTGATCCTGCGCCGGCCGCGCGCGTTGTGGCCGTACATCGCGGTAACCGTCGCGTTCGTACTCGCGACCGTGTGCTCGCTCTACTTCCCGCAAGCGCCGATTCGCGAGCTCGCCGGTCAGATCAAGGCCGAGTAGCCACGTACAGATCGTTCTTCGCCACGCCCATGTCCGTCGACAAGTAGAGCTCGCAGCCGTCCGCACTGACCCAGCTCGGCAGCTCGCTGTACGTGGGATCCGCGAGGCCGGGCAGGGGCGTCGCGACGCCGAACCCATCGTTCACCGTCGAGCGCGTGGCCTCGTAGATGTCGTAGTTCGTGCCGATCTGGCGCCCGAAATAGATGTGGAGCTCGTCGGGACTGACGACCGGCGTGACCGATGGATTCGTGCCGTCGTTGACGCCACCGATCACCGGCGTGGGCATGCCCGCGGTGCCATCCGCCGTGAGCAATACGTGTTGGATCACGCCACCGATGTGGACGTAGAGCGACGACGCGTTCGGCACGTACGGATCGAACACGGCCATGTTCAACGTCGAGACTTGCGTGGGCGTGTCCCAGGTATCCGTCACCGACGTGCGATGCGCCGTGAAGATCGAGTACTGGTTGCCGACTCGATCCGTGGTCATGAATAACGTCTTGCCGTCGGGCGTTGTCGTCGGCCAGATATCGTCATAGATCGTGTTGAGCGGACCGACGACTTGCGGCGATCCGAACGGCATCGACGTGGCCGTACGCGTGGCCTGATAGATGTCCCACTTGCCAGATTGCGCATCGATCTTGCCGAACAGGACCGTTAGCTCGTCTGCCGAGAGCCGCGCGGCCATGTCATCCGTCGGCCCGTTCAACGCGGCGAGCGGCTGTGGCGTGCCGAACGGCTTGGCCGGGTCACACCGTGCGGTGGTGGCATCGATCACCTTGCCGGAATCGATGCTGGCCGGTGCCTCGCCCGCGCTACACGCGGCTAGCACGATGACCACCAGGTACCGCATCCTCGCATTCTACATCACGTAAGATCGACCCCGGCGATGAACCAGCCATCCCGGTGGCTCCTGATCGTGGCGGGCCTTCTGACCCAGGTGGTCGGAAGCGCATGCCTGATCCTCAACGTGGCATCGCTGCCGTTCGCGCATGACCTACATGCACGCACGCATTCGATCATCGCGTCGATCATCGCGGCGCTGGCGACGATCGTGTGCGGCACGTTGGTGTGGCGGGGCAGGTTGATCCCGATCGCGTTGGCGGCCGGTCTCGACGTCGGGTTCGGCATCGGCCTCCCGCGAGGGAGCGCGGCGATCGGTACGTTGATGAAGGTGTTGTCCGCCGATGACATCGCGAAGGCGAACGGCATCATCACCGCGGCGGCGATCACGATGTTCGTGGCGGCGATCCTGTGCGTGCTCGCGATCCCGAGTGCGCTGCGGTTGCGGCAATGGGCGCGCGACGAGCTCAAACGCGAAGAGCTCGCGGCGCGCGGTGCCGAAAGCGAAAAGGCGAAGCAGCGGCTCTCGACCGGACACATCGTTCCGGCGGCCGCGAGCACGTTGCGCGGTGTCGGTCCGAAGCTGATGCCGACGCAGGTGATCCGGATCGACGGTGGCCAGAACAAGTGGCGGCCGCTGATCATCGTCGGTGTCGCGGTGTCGATGATCGCGATCGGGATCGTCGTGATCACCGCGGCGATGGGCTCGTCGAAAGAAAAAGATCCGGTGCTCCAGATCCCGAACAACACCGGATCGGCGGTCGTCGCGAAGACTCCGGTCGACGCGGCCGTGATCGTCGCGGTGCCCGTCGATGCCGCCACGCCGACCGATCCGCCCGTCGAGGAAGTGATCGCGCGGCTCCATCTCGCGCTCGAGCACGCGAAAGCCGACGAGCTGGGCCTGTTGTTCGATTCGAAGTCGTTCGGGTTCGGCGTCGAAGCGAACGAGATCGCCGAAGGCCGCGATGCGATCGTCGCGATGCTGCGCCACGATCTCGGCGACCCGCCGGCGAAGGGCTTCGAGGTCGTGTCGCGGTTCTCGCAGCACGGTCACGAAGGCGACACCGGATGGATCGGCGAGGAGTTGAAGGTCGGCTCGAAAGTCTTCATCACGACCGCGGTCGTCGCGCTTGCCGATGGCGCGTGGACGATCGAGGCGATCCACTGGGCGCAGGCGATGCCGAACGACGAAGCCTATCGCCGCGCGCGCGATGGCTCGCTGGCGGTCCCCGACGCGATTCCGAACTCGCACGACGAGAGCAAGCTGGCCGAGGCGATGCGTCAGGGCTTTGCCAGTAAGCCGAGCTTTGTCACCGCGCGCAGCAACCGCGATGACGGCATGAACTTCGGTAGCGCCCCTGGCGAACGCATCGTCGGCGGCGACAACGTGAAGAAGATCTTTAGCCGGATCAAAGCGTCGATTCACTTACACGGCGACGCGATCAAGGTCGGGCCCGCCGGCGCGAAGGGTGGCTGGGGCGCGGCGAACGTCGAGTTCACCGATAACGACAAAGACGGCATCGCGGTGACGCAGACGTTCCGCGTGCTCGTGGCGTGGCTCCAAGACGAGACCGGCAACTGGCGCATGGTCCAGAGCCAGTTCTCGAATCCGCGCTAGCGCTTGTTGCGCGCCATCAACGTGGCGAGGCGCTGGCGCTTCAACGCGCTGGCGGCTTCGTCGTCGGTGGCCGTTTCATCCGCCGCATCCGAAACCGTCGGCCCGTCCTCGCGGAAGCCGTCACGCTGCGCCTTCATCACGAGGCTGTCGCTCGCGAACCGATCGTCGCCTTCGGAGTGACCGACCTGCGCCGCCTGGATCGCCGACACCGCACGAAACGTCCCGCTCGAATCGACCAACTGGTCTTCATCGTCGAACTGCGGCGCACGCGCAGCGAGATCCGACGCCTTCACCTTCGCGGCGGGCGCCGGCTTTTTCGATGGCACAACCTTCTTCTTATCGGCCATCCACCGATCGTACCGAAACTAGCGCGCGAGAGCGGCTAGTTCTGCGGTCGAGAAGAAGAACGCGATCTCTTCCTTCGCAGTTTCGGGAGCATCCGAACCATGGACCGCGTTGCGCTCGATGTCCGTCGCAAACTCCTTGCGAATCGTACCGGCGTCTGCCTTCTCCGGGTTCGTCGCGCCCATCACCTGACGGTTCTTGGCAATCGCACCTTCGCCCTCGAGCACCTGCACGATGACCGGACCCTCGGTCATGAACTTCACGAGACCGGCGAAGAACGGGCGCTCCTTGTGAACGCCGTAAAACGCTTCCGCCTGCTTTTGCGTCAGGCGAACCATCTTCGAGGCGAGGATACGCAGGCCAGCGGCCTCGAACTTCGCGGTGATGCCACCGATCTTGTTCGCGGCGACGGCGTCGGGCTTGATGATCGAGAACGTACGTTCGATTGCCATAACGGGGCGGGTTTTAGTCCATCACCCGCCCAGACGCTAGGGGTCTTCGCCCGGTACCGGTGCCTCGATATAGCTGCGAATCGGCTTATCTCCGACGAAGTCGTTGACCCAGTCCGCGAGCGTGATGTCCTGGGCCTCGATATCCGACCCGGCGAAGTTCAGCACCGTGGTGCAGTGGCTGTTGTTGATGTTTCGCCAGTACGGGATGAAGTAGTACAGGTTGTCGCGGGTATCGAACTGGGTCGTCAGCAACTGCGTGTCGGTCGCCCACATCGACATGATCTCGTCCTTGGGCGGGTAGTTGTAGAACCGGTTGTACGAATACAGCGAGAAGTCGTAGTCGCGCTCGAAGAACGTGGTGGCGAGCCGATCGTTCGGGAACTCGTCGGCGAGCGCGGTGTTGACCGACGCCATGTCGTCGAGGTTCGTGTTCGGCGGCATCTGATCCGACAACGAATCGATGTTCCACGCCGAGCGTACTTTGTCGTGCATCGGCTTCGAATAGCCGCCGTTCGGGAACACCGGGCCCGAATCGTCGAGGAGGTAGCCCTTCTCGGCGGCGTGAATGCCGTTGCGGAGCATGTGGTAGTTGACCTGCGAGCCGATGCCGCCGGCCGAGCAGCCCGTGACGAGCAGCTTCGGCACGTGCGTGAACTGCGAGTCGATCCACGCGGTGACCTTCTCCATGTTGGAGTGGCCGTCGTGGTGGAAGATGATGCCGTCGGTGCCGGCGTCGTTCTCGTATTCTGCGACCGCGGCGCCGGTGTGGACATCGCCCGTGCAGTACGGGACCCAGATGTAGTTCCAATCGATCGACGGGTTCGTGTCGTCGCCGCGGTTGAGGAACGGCGAGATGAACGGCGCGAGCGATTCGTCGTCGTCGGTGAGGCCGTTTGGATGCGCGGCGCCCATCACGCCGTTCGCGCCGGTGCACGAGTCGTAGTCCCAGCACGCGCCGCCGGGCTCGAGCACGACCGCGAGGTTGTCGCTCGTCGACGAGAAGTTCGCCCAGAACTTGTACTGCGTGTTGTTGCCGCAATACGTGTCGGGCAACTCGATCAACTGCCAGTCGCCGTATGACGTGCGCGCGGGATTGATCACCCGATCGTCGAGACCGTTATCACCACATGCCGAAACGACGACGACCGCGAGAAGTCCCCACTTCATGTCGGGAACGTACTCGCGGTCGGACTGGTTCGACCAGCTAAAACGCGTTCACTTACGCTATCAACTTCGCGAGCGTCTGACCCATTTCGGCCGGCGTCGGAGAGACGGCGATGCCCGCTTCCTTCAACGCCGCGATCTTGTCGGACGCAGCGCCTTTACCGCCGGAGATGATCGCGCCGGCGTGCCCCATGCGCTTGCCCGGAGGTGCCGTCTGGCCGCCGATGAACGCGCCGACCGGCTTCTTCACGTTCGCCTTGATGAACGCCGCCGCGCGCTCCTCGGAATCGCCACCGATCTCGCCGATCATGAAGATCGCCGACGTCGACGGGTCTTCGTTGAACCACGTGAGCGCGTCGATGAAGTCCGTGCCCTTCACCGGGTCACCACCGATGCCGATCGCGGTCGATTGGCCGATGCCGAGCGTGGTGAGCTGGTGGACGATTTCGTACGTCAGCGTTCCCGAGCGCGACACCACGCCGACGTTGCCCGGCTTGTGGATGTAGCCCGGCATGATTCCGATCTTGCACTGGCCGGGCGTGATCACGCCGGGACAGTTCGGACCGATCAGCACGGTGTCCTTGTAGTCGCGCTCGAGCACGTACTTGACCTTCACCATGTCGCGAACCGGAATGCCCTCGGTGATCGCGACGACGAGCGGGATGCCCGCGGCCGCGCACTCGAGGATCGAATCCGCCGCGAACGGAGGCGGGACGTACACGACGGCCGCGTTCGCGCCGCGCTTGGTCACCGCTTCTTCGACGGTGTCGAACATCGGGACCTGCTCGAGGCCCGCGACCTTCGTGCCGCCCTTACCCGGCGTGACACCGGCGACGACGTTCGTGCCGTACTCGACCATCTGCTTCGCGTGAAACGCACCCGACGCGCCGGACATACCGGTGACGACGAGGCGCGTGTTGTATCCGACGAGGACGCTCACTTGGACGCTCCCTTTGCAGCTTCGACAACCTTGCGGGCGCCGTCGGCCATATCGGCCGCATTCACGATGTTGAGTTTCGATTCGGCGAGCATCTTCTTGCCGAGCTCGACGTTCGTACCTTCGAGGCGGACGACGAGCGGCACCTTGAGGCCGACTTCCTTCACCGCTTGGATCACGCCCGCTGCGATCGTGTCGCACTTCATGATGCCGCCGAAGATGTTGACGAAGATCGCCTTCACCGCTGGCGAGTGCGTGATGATCTTGAACGCCGCGGTGACCTTCTCGGCCGTGGCGCCACCGCCGACGTCCAAGAAGTTCGCCGGCGTGCCACCGTAGAAGTTGATGATGTCCATCGTCGACATCGCGAGACCGGCGCCGTTGACCATGCAGCCGATGTTGCCGTCGAGCTGGATGTAGCTGAGGTCGTACTTCTTCGCCTCGAGCTCCGCCGGATCCTCTTCGTTCGGATCCGCATCTCTTCGAGCTCGGGATGGCGATACATCGCGTTGTCGTCGAAGTTGACCTTCGCATCGAGCGCGAGGACCTTGCCGTCCTTCGTGGTGATGAGCGGGTTGATCTCGAGCAGCGAGCAGTCGAGCTCGTCGTACGCGCGGACGAGCGGCTTCATGAACTTCGCGAACGAAGTGGCCTGCGCGCCGGTGATGCCGAGCGCCTTGGCCAGCTTGCGACCCTGCCAATCCTGCCAACCGGTGGCCGGATCGATCGCTTCGCGGAGGATCTTCTCGGGATGCTTCGCGGCGACTTCCTCGATGTCCATGCCGCCTTCCGTCGACGCCATCACGGTGACGCGGCCGGTGGCGCGGTCGAGCAGCATGCCGAGGTAGTACTCGTGATCGATCGCGAGGCCTTGCTCGACGAGCAGGCGCTGCACCTTCTTGCCCTCGGGGCCGGTCTGGTGCGTGACGAGCTGCATGTTCCAGATCGCCTTCACGGCGGCTTCCGCGTCGGCCTTGTTCTTGGCCACTTTCACGCCGCCGCCCTTACCGCGCCCACCTGCGTGGATCTGCGCTTTCACGACGACGACATCGGTACCCGCTTGCTGTTGCACCTTCGGGATAGCCGCGATCGCCTCCTCGGCAGACATCGCAGGAATGCCGATCGGGACCGGCACCCCGTACTTCTGAAAGAGCTGCTTGCCCTGATACTCGTGGATCTTCACCCGGCGGGTTTATCATGTTCCCGTGCAGCGGACCTTCGTTCTGGCCCTCGCGCTTTTCGCGTGTGCACCGGACGCTACGTTCCACTGCGCCTCGTCGGAACAGTGCCGGTCTGGCGGCACGACCGGGACCTGCGAAACGACCGGGTTTTGCAGCTTTCCCGATGCCACCTGCGACTCCGGCGCGCGCTACACCGTGAAGGGCGCCGGGGACCTATCGGGCGAGTGCGTTGAAGGCCCGTCGATCGGCACGGACTCGGACGCCGACGGCATCGTCGACGCGAAGGACAACTGCCCGACGAACTACAACCCCGACCAGGAGAACGAGGACGGCGACATCTACGGCGACGCCTGCGATCCGTGTCCGTACTACCCGGACTCGATGATCGTCGATGTCGACGGCGATGGCCTCGACGACCGCTGCGATCCTCACGTCGGCAAGGTCGACCACTTCACGTTCGAAGGCTTTCACCATGGCCTGCCGGCGGACTGGACCACGATTGGCAACGTCATCATCGATAGCGATGCGTTGGTCGGTGCCGGCAGTGGCAGCGGAAGTGGGAGCGGCAGCGGTTCCGATACGGCGATCGCGCTGTTTCCGTTCACGCCGACCTCGAATGGCATCACGATCTACGCCGGCATCACGCCGACGAACATCACGTACGGCTCGGCGAGCGCCACCCACTTCGAAGGGCTGGTCGGCGCGTACCAGTCGCCCGACTACTTTACCTGTGCGATGCACCAGGCGAGCTCGCAGCAGTTGTTCGGCGCATACGAGACGATGTTCAACGGGATGTCGACGCAACCGTGGGCGATCGCCGTCAACACCACGTACACCGTGCGGGTGGATTACGACGGCTCGCGGACCTACACCTGCACGGTCACGCACGATGTCGCGAACGTCGACGCCACGTTGTCGCTTCCGGTCCCACCGCCGTCCGACGACGACAAGCTCGGGTTGATCGTCCAGAACGCGAGCGCGCGGCTCGAGTGGGTCATGGTCGTTTCAGAATGATGCTCGTCGGGCCGGCGAGCTTCGCCTTCGTACAGATCGGGCCATCGATACAGATCACGACATCGCCGGGCGGGTTGTCGGCGATCACGGCGTGACGGTCGCCGCGCTTGTAGTCGCTGATCGTCGTCGCGTTGCGGAGGCCGATCGGCCCGGCCGGCTCCCTCGCGGTACCCGGCTCGCCACGGCGACGCGCGAGCTCGTCCTGCGTTTTCGGGATCGCGGTGCCGCGCAACACGGTCACCTCGACGTCGCCTTCGCCGCCACGCACGATCACGTCGACGATGTCGCCGCTCGGCCAATCGAGCCCCGCGAGGTGCTTCGGTTCGTGCCACGGCGAAATCCCGAGCATCCCGAACTTCGGCGCGGCCGTCGGTAGGTTGCGAAACCGGAACTGACCGGCTGGCTCGGCGAGCGAGGGTTCGCGAATCACCCACGTGTTCAGGCCTTGCGTATAGGTCGCGGTGATCACGAGACCGACGCGTTTGTCGGCGGTGTACGTACCGTCGAGCGTGCGCGTCGGTTGCAGCGTGAGCGTCACGCCATCGATGGCGGCGATCGGCATCGCGCGCGCGGTGTCCTTTTCGGCGACGAGCGACCCGCTCGCCGGCGCATCGATCGCGAACGTGCCATCCCTGCCGCTGGTCGCGATCGCACCGACGAACGAGTCGTGCTGGGTGACGACCGATTCGTCATCGCCGGCGAGCTCGCCACCCCACGCCACGATCGTCGCTTGATCGACCGGCTTGCCCCGCGAGTCGATCACCTTACCGGTGACGTGCTGGATCGGATCCAAGATCTTCGCGACCGGTCGATCGCGATGATGGAGCTCGTTGAAGTCGTTCAGCGCGAGGAACAGGTTCGTCACGAGCGGCGAGCGGAATACCTGACGCCCGCTCTCGACCATCGCCTTCTCGGTCGCGAGCAAGAGCTTGCGCGCGTCGAAGATGTCGTCTTCCTTGCCGCGCTTCGCCATCGCTTCGATCTCTTGCAGCGCGGATACGCCGGCCGCGCGGTACGCCTTCGCCGCGATCAACTGCTCGCGCGCGTGGTCGTACATCGCGATGCCTTTATCGAGGTCACCTTCGGCCACGAGCTTCGCCGCCGTGAGGTTCTCGACGGTCGTGGCGAGCGCCGGATCGTTGCCCGCGCGCTGGACCGCATCGTTCGCATTTTCGATCAGCTCGACGACGTGCTTGCGATCCGTCGGATCCGCCATCGCATCGAGCTCGACTTCGAGCAGGCCGATCCGCGCCTGCGCTTCGACCTTGAAGTCCGACAACCGCTCCGCCTGATCGGCCGCGCGCAGGAACCGCTTTCGCGCCTGCTCGTAGTCACCGACGCGCTGTGCCGCCGTCGCGGTCGCCGATTCGATCTCGGTCGCGAGCGGCTTCCAGCCGAGCGACTCCGCGTGAGCGATCAACTTGTCGTGATCCGCGATCAGCTTCTCGGGATCCGTGCGCATCGTCGCCAGCTGTGCGCGGACCGCGATGATCGCGTCGCGCTGCTTGCGCTCGACGGGCAGGAGCGGCGGCGAGGTTGGCGAATCGCCATCGCACGCGGTCAGCGCCGGGAGCAGTCCCCACAGCTCGACACCTTCGATCGCGGTCTTCGGAATCGTGTCGGTCAACCGCGCGAGGCCGTCGATGTCATCGCGTTCACCGACGAGGCAGTTGATCCGCCGCGAGGTCAGCGCACCCGGTGGGCTCGCGCACGCGGCCTTGTAACGACCGAGCCATTCCGAGCGAAAGATGTCGAACGCGCCTGCCACCTCGACCGCGTTCACGTGCTGGTCGAGTCGCGCGATGAACGCGTCGCGCCGCTTGCTATCCCACGCCGGAAACGCGGTCTCGATCGGATCGCAACCGTTCTTGTTCACGACCGGCGCCGGCGCGTGATCGCGGTGCTGGCTCGCGAACAGCACACCCGCTGCCACGATCGCCGCCGCCGGAATGATCAGCGCGCGGCGCCGGCGAGGCTGGGCCTCGGCCTTCACCAACGCGTCGAGCATCGCGTCCATATCGGGCCAACGCTCGTCGGGAATCACGGCCAAGCCGCGTGCGAGGACGGCGCGAATCCCGCGCGGGATCTTCGCGTGCACGTTCGCGACACCGCTGGCGGCCGAGGCACGTAGCTCGTCGAGAGATTGTCCGGAAAACGGACGATTCCCGGTCAGGCCTTGCCATGCCGTGATCGCGAACGCGAACTGATCGGTGCGCGGATCCGGATCGCTGCCGGTGAACTGCTCCGGCGCCATGTACGCTGGCGTGCCGATCAACGCGCCGGGTTGCGTGAGCGTCGAATCGAGGATCCGATCGCTGCGTACGGCATCCATCGTGTCGGCGAGCGCGACGGGACCGTCGGGCACGCGAACTTGCACGGGCTCTCCCGGCTCGCCCGTGCCGCGCGCGAGCCCGAAATCCGTGACGAGCACGCGGCCATCGCGGCTGCGCAGCACGTTGTGCGGTTTGAAATCGCGATGCACGAGACCCGCGGCATGTGCGGCGGCGAGCCCGCGCCCGGCGGCGACGATCGCGTCCCACACCTCGGCGTGCGGCGGCTTCGCTTCGAGCCATTTGTCGAGGCTCGTGCCTTCGACGAGCTCCATCGCGATGTAGTCGCGTTCGCCGTCGGAGTCGACCTCGTACACGGTCAGCACGTTCGGGTGCTTCAACCGCGCCATCGCACGGGCTTCGCGAAGCAGGCGTTGGCGCTGTTCGGGCGATGCCGCGGCCGACAGCAACAACTTGATCGCGACCGAGCGCTCGAGATCCGGATCGCGTGCGGCCCACACGATGCCCATGCCGCCCGCGCCGAGCACGCGCTCGAGCGTGTACTTGCCGAGCTGTGCTCCGGGCGACAGCTTCGGGGGCTCGAGCGGTCGAGTCCCGAGCGTCGCCGTCTTGTCGTCAGTCCCCGACATCCGCTTCTTTCGCGCGTGGCCACCACAGGTATGCCGACCACGCGAACACCAGCGGCAAGATCATCATCGCCACGATCGAGACGAGCACGTCTTGAAGCAGGCCCAGGACCGACGGCGACCACAGGTCACCGAACAGGTGGATCGCGAAGATCATCGCCGCCATCGCAGATGCGCGGAGCTCCGGTGGCACCGAGCGCAGGCCGATCGCCGACACCGGCGACGTCGAGAGGAACAGCCCGATCTCCGCGAGGAACGCGCATGCGAAGAACAGGAGCGGCGTGGGCATCCCGAACGCGAGTGCGGTCAGCGGCGTCGCGATGATCATGCCCCACGCGCAGACCTTGAGCTGGGCGTTGATCGCGAGCTTGTTCTCGCGCGAATTCCACGCGGAGGCCTCGGTAACGAGCGGCCCCTTCCGTTGCGCCCAATCGGCCCAGCGGCCGCCGACGAGCGTGCCGATCGCACCGCCGACGACGGTGACCGCACCGAAGATCGTCGACGCGTTCTTGTTCGAGAGCTGTGCCGCTTGATCGACGACGACCTGCGGAATCGTGTGGCTGAAGTCGAAGTGCACCGTGGCACCGAACTTGTTCGCGAGGTAGCTCGGCGCCCAGAACGCGAACGCGCTGACCGCGCCGGTGTACGCGCAGTAGCCGAGCACCGCACGGCGGAACAACGGGATCTTCGAGAGCACGCCGATGTTCTCCGAGATGCTCGCCTTGTCGGTGCTGAGCTTGCGCTCGGGCTCCTTGATCAACAGACACAACAGCGCGAGCACCACACCGGGTCCGCCCGCGATCATGAACGCGCCGCGCCAGCCCCACACCGGCTCGATCTGGCCACCCAGCACGAAGCCGAGCGCCGAGCCGACGGGAATCGCGAGGTAGAAGATCGCGAGCGTCGAGGACTTCTTCTCGGGCGGCGTGATGTCGTCGATGATCGTGGGCGCGAGCGTGGCGTAGCTCGCTTCACCGACGCCGACGATCACGCGCGCGATGATCATCGTCGCGAACGAATGGGCGAGGCCGGTCATGAACGTGGCGACCGACCACACGATCACGCCGAATGCGATCAGGCCGGTGCGCTTGCCCTTGTCCGCACGCGCACCGAACAGCGGCGACGTGACGAAGTAGCCGAGCAGGAACGCGGTGGCGAGCAGGCCACCTTCCAAGTTGCTGAGTCCGAGCCCACCTGCGGCTTCTGGCTCTTGGATCTTCTTGAGGACCGCTGCGACGACGTAGCGATCGATGTAGTTGAGGAGGTTGAGTCCGGTCAGCAGCGCGAGGATCGCGGTGCGGTTTTTGATCATCGGAACGTGGCCTCCAGTGTCACCAACACTGGATATTGTATCTTCGTGGCGGTCTCCGCGTCCCCGCCGGTTGTCATGTCGGGCGGTTTATACGAGCGGATTCCCACGTCCGCGAGGATCGCGAACCCGACGTGCCCGCGCGACAGGTCGTAGCGAAACCCCGCGTTCGCCATGTAGCCATCGCCGATGCCACCCCACGCGTAGCCGAGCGAGATGTACGGCGAGAACGCGATCGGCAAGAGGTAGTAGCGGTAGAGCATCGCGAGCTCGGCCTTGTTCGATTGCGAGCCGACGAGGAAGCCGAAGCCGAGCTGACCCCACTGGCCCATCAGCACGCCGTCGTAGGTCTGGTTTCCCGTCGCGCTGACGTCGATGCCACCGACGAAGCCGATCGCGCCCTGGAACGGATACTTCGAGGGCTCGGTCGTGGTGTCGATCTTCGAGAGATCGCGCGCCATCCGGACTTCGACCTTCGTGGTCAGGCCGGGCTCGGCGACGATGCCGGTCTCGTACGTGGTGTAGCCGTTCGCGGTGACGCGCACGGTGTGAGGGCCGGCTTGGACCGGAATCGTCGACGGAATCTCGCCGACCATGATGTTGTCGAGCGCGATGTACGCGCCCTTCGGCTCGCCGAAGATGAACAGCGCGCCGGGCGTGCCCGAGAACGTGAACACCACATCGGTCGGTTCGCCGTATTCGATCGAGACGTCGCGTTGGTCGCGGTTCTGATCGGTCGCGACTTCGACGTGGTGATTGCCGCCGGGCAACGTGACCGACATCGGTGCGACGCCCGCGCGCTTGCCATCGATCACGACGGTCGCGCCGGCGGGCATCGTGCGGATCGAGAGCGATGCCGGCTTCATCCGCAGCTCGGGGATGAGCTTCAGGACGTTGTCGCGTTGTGGACCCGCGCTCGCGGTTTCCAAGAACTTCTGGTACCAGCGCTCCGCCTCGCGGAATTGTTTCAGGCGTTCGTAATCGACGGCGATGTTGTAGACCGCGAACGGATGCGGCTTGATTCGATACGCTTCGAGGTAGTGCTCGATCGCCGCGCCGTAATCGCCCGCGCGATCCGAATCCTGACCGGCGGTGAATTCGCGCCGTGCGTCATCGCGGTCGTCGGCGGCTGCGACACCTGCGACCGCGAGAACGCATAGGACAATGAGTGCCCTCACCAGGCACCTATTATGGTGGAAGTGGGGGCCGGGACGCGATAGCACTGCCAGACGATGAAGCGGTTGTTCCTGATCGCGCTCCTTGTGGCGTGCGAGCGATCCGGGTCGGGACCGAAGGGCTCGGGTGCGCTCGCGCCCGAGGACAAACAGCTGTTCGCGTTGTTGCCGGCGAATTCCACGGGTGTGTTCGGTGGCAACTACATGAAGCTGCAGCAGTTCATGACGACGACGCTCGGCAAGACGACTGCAGCGATCTTGGACAAGGTGGGACCGGGCATGATCGAGTGGAGCAAGTGCTTCACCGAGAAGCCGATCCGGCTCGCGGGCTCGGGCAACGTGGTGGGCAAGGGCTTCGAGATGCGCATGGTGTTTACGGGCCTGACCATCGATGGGATCGGTGCATGTGCGGCCCGCGCGAAGTTCAAGTCGACCGTCGATCCGGACGGCAAGTTCATTGCTGTAGAGCTCCCGCCACCGACCGGGTCGCAAGGTTATTTACAGACGTCGACCGGGGCGCTCTACAACCGCCAGATGATGGTGATCAGCGCGGCGCCGACGGTCATCCCGACCACGCGCGCGGATCTCGAGACGGATCTCAAGGCCGCGGCGGCAAACAGCGTCGTTCAAGATGACAAGCTCGTCACGCTGATCGGCAAGGCGGATCGCGGCAAGACGATGTGGTTCGTCGCGAGCGGGGCGAACACGCCGATCGCGGACAAGCTCGGTGAGATGATCGCGACCGCGGATCTCGAGAAGGGGCTCGCGCTCGACCTGTGGGTGCAGCTGTTGAACAGCGGCGATGCCGACAAGCTCGAAGAGGGCATCGGCGAGATGAAGAAGATGTCGGCGGCGTTGCCGGGGAGCCTCAAGACCGCGGTCGAGTCGATCAAGTTCGCGCACAAGGGCGATCGCGTGCATCTGTCGATCGAGCTCGATGACGAGCAGCTCGCCGACGTGATGCAGCAGGCGTCGCTGCTATCTCAGCACTAGTACGGGTTCGGCATCGACTCGCCGCTGCCCACGTGCGGCGGCTTCTTCGGCGTCGTCGTCGTTTGCTGCGGCGGCACGTCGTGCGTGTCGTTCGGGTAGGGATTCTCGGGCTCGGTCGTCTGTTGTGGAGGTGGCGCGACCGTCGCCGAGCCACCGCCGGGTTTCGGCGTGAGCTTCGACGACGTCGTCGAGATCGTCGGCTTCACCTTCGACTTCGTATCGACTTTGACGAGTGTGATGAGCGCACTCGTACGTTCGCCGGCGTGGATCAACGGCTCGGTATCGAGCGGTTGATAGCCCGCGAGCTGGATGTGGAGATAGTGACGGCCGGCATCGACCTCGATCTCGATCGGCGTGGTGCCACGCTCGGTCCCGTCGACGGAGATCGTGGCCGCGCTCGGCGTGGTCTCGACCTGGAGCTTGCCCGTGGTCACCGGCGATTTCACCGGTTCGGGCGGTGGCGCGATCGGTTTCGGCGGCGTCTCGGGTTGGGCGTGCGTGTCGACCGGTGGCGTGGTCTCGACAGTGCGCTTGTCCTTCGCGACGTTGATGTAGATCGCGGCACCGATCGCACCTGCACCCAACACCGCGAGGACGAGACCGATCGTGCGGGCGCTCGCACGGCGCGGTGGTTGCGTGGTCGCGAGGCCGCCGACCGCCACCGGCATCGAGCTCGACGCCGGTGGCAGCGTCGTCGCGATCTCCATGTTCGGTTCGCTGATCTCACGCTCGAACGGCAGCGCGCCCGCGAACGATTCCGCCGATGGCCAGCGCGCATCGGGATCCTTCTCGAGCGCTTGCATGACCACGGCGCACAACTTCGGCGGCAGGCTCGGCCGCAGATCGCCGAGCTGCGGCGGCTGTGCGGTCAACAGCTTCGCGACGAGCAGGTTGTAGTTCGTCTCGTTGAACGGCGGCCGACCCGAGAGCATCTCGAACAGGATCACGCCGCACGCGTAGATATCGACGCCGCGCTCGGCTGCCTGACCGGCGGCCTGCTCGGGCGCCATGTAGAGCGGCGTGCCCATCACCATGCCGGTGACGGTCAACCGCGTCGCCGCGATCTGCTCGGCCGTATCGATCATCTTCGAGATGCCGAAGTCGAGGAGCTTGACGAAGTCGTGCTCGTCGTCGCGGTTGACGATGAAGATGTTGTCGGGCTTGAGGTCGCGATGGATGATGCCCTTCGCGTGCGCTGCACCGACCGCGCGCAACACCTGGCGCATGATGTGGATCGCGCGCCACGGCGCCATCGGGCCGGTCGCGAGCAAGATGTTCGACAGCGGCTCGCCATCGAGCAGCTCCATCACCACGAACGGGCGGCCGTCCGGAGCGGCGCCGATATGCGTGACGTCGATGATGTGCGGGTTGCCGATCCGGCTCGCGGCGATGGCTTCGCGCGTGAACCGGGCGATCGCCTCGGTATCGTTCGCGTACTTCTCGAGCATCACCTTCACGGCGACGCGCTTGCCGAGATCGAGATGGTCGGCTTCGTAGACCACGCCCATGCCACCGCGACCGATCTCCCGCAGGATCTGGTAACGGCCTTCGAGCGAGAGCCCGATCAGCGTGGACGACTCGGCAGCCTGCACCGGCGCCGTTTATCGTAGCTGATCGGGGGCGAACGCCAGGCCGATCGTACGGTTGGCCTTAACTATTTGATCGCAGCGACGTTTCCGAACATCGGGCCTGGATCATCGCCGCGCCAAATGCCTGCGGAATCGAGCCAGGCATCGAATTCCGGAGTCGGTCGTTTGTGGAGCAGGCGGCGGAGCGTGGGGATGTCGTGATAGCTCGTCGACTGGTAGTTCAGCATGATGTCGTCCCCGACCGGGAGCGACATCAAATACGTGCAGCCGGCGGCGCCGAGCAAGACCTTCAACGACTCGAGCTCGTCCTGGCTCATGCGCGCGTGATAGGTGAAGCACGCGTCGCAGCCCATCGGCAGGCCGAGCAGCTTGCCCATGCAGTGATCCTCGAGTGCGGCGCGCGAGATCTGCGGCCCGTTCTCGAGATATTCGGGGCCGATGAAGCCGACGACGGTGTTGACCAGGAACGGCTTGTACTTGCGTGCGAACCCGTAGCAGCGCGCTTCGATCGTCACCTGATCGGCGCCGTGATGCGCTTGCGAGGACAACGCCGAGCCCTGGCCGGTCTCGAAGTACATCCGGTTCGGCCCGCGGGTGGAGCCGAGCTCGGCCATCATGTGCGTGGCCTCGGCGATCAGCTTGTGCGAGATGCCGAACGCGGTGTTCGCCTGCTCGGTGCCGGCGACGGACTGGAACATCAGGTCCATCGGGCAGCGATGCTTCTCGAGCGCCTTCATCTGCACGGTGACGTGGGAGAGGACGCAGTGCTGCGTCGGGATCTTGTTCGTGCGCAGCACGTGATCGATCGCGGTGAGGATTTCGGCGGTCGATTCGGGGGTGTCGGTCGCGGGATTGACGCCGATCACCGCGTCGCCGCAACCGTAGGCAAGACCTTCACGCATCGATGCCAAGATGCCGAGTACGTCGTCGGTGGGATGGTTCGGTTGGCACCGGCTCGAGAGGCGACCGGGCAGGCCGAGCGTGTTGTTCGCGCGGACCACGACCTGACACTTCGCGCCGACGGTCATGAGGTCGAAGTTCGACATCAGCTTGACCACCCCGGCGACCATCTCGGGTGTCAGGCCCGGGGCGATCGCGCGCAGCGTGGCGCCGGTGGTCTCGATATCGAGCAGCCACTCGCGAAACTGGCCGACCGAAAGATGAGAAACGGCGCGGTACGCTTGGTCGTCGAGGTCGTGCTCGACCATTCGCGTGAGCTCGTCGTCTTCGTACGGGACGACGGGGTTCATCCGGAGGTCGGCCAACGTCAGCTCGGCCAGGACGGCGCGGGCGGCGACGCGTTCGACCGCATCACGTGCCGAAACGCCGGCAAGATCGTCGCCGCTCTTCGGCGGGTTCGCCTTGGCGAGGACTTCCTTCACCGATCCGAATCGGTACGCAACGCCCCGGATCGAGCTGACCAGTTGCACCGCGCGCGACTATACGTATTAATCTGCGCCGCATGAAGAAGCTCCCCTTCGTACTGATGATGGTGTTCGCGGTCGCCGCGTGCGGTGGCAAGAAAGACAAGGCCGCCGACAACGGTTCGGGCTCGACGATGGCTGGCTCGTCGATGGCCGGCTCGGGCTCGGCGATGGCGGGTTCGGGCTCGGCGATGGCCGGCTCGGACATGGCGGGTTCGGGCTCGGCGATGGCCGGCTCGGCGGGTTCGGGCTCGGCGATGGCGGGCTCCGACGGCTCGGCCGCGATGGCGGGCTCGGGTGGCTCGGGCGCGGCGATGGCCGGCTCGGGTGCGGGCTCGGCCGCGATGGCGAGCGACTTCGACTTCGACAAGCTCACGCACGAAGAGCAGTCGGACTTCATGAAGAAGCACGTCATGGTGACGATGAAGCCGCTGTTCCAGAAGTTCGACGCGAAGCACTACGCGAACTTCACCTGCAAGACCTGCCACGGTAAGGACCCGCAGAAGTCGCACTTCAAGATGCCGACGCCGGACCTGCCGAAGCTGGACTTCGAAGCGCTGAAGGCGGGCAAGCAGAAGCCCGAAATCGCGAAGTGGATGGGTGAAGTGGTCGAGCCCGAGATGGCGAAGCTGCTCAACCGCCCGCAATACGATCCGAAGGCTCCCGATCCGAAGCAGTTCGGCTGCCTCGGCTGCCACGAGCAGAAGAAGTAATTCGTGTATCGTCGGGTCGCGTGAGTCGGACCCGGCAACTGATCGCATCGTTGCGCGACGCGCTCGGCAGTGCCGAGCCGTTGCCGCCGCCGATCAAGATTCCGGACGTGCCGGCACCGCCGGTGCGCGTGTATTCGCCGCGACCCGAGAAGAATCCATTCGCGGCGGAGGCGGCACAGCACACCACGGCGCTCGTCGGAATCGGGCATGTCGGCACGCGCTACGCGACCGATGTCGTGCTGCAGTTCCAAGCCGAGCTCGCGGTCGCGCACGAAGCGGTCGATAAGGAGCTGCCCGACGACTGGGCGGCCCAGCAAGGCTTCTTGCTGCTTCACTCGCGCGTTACCGATCACCGCGAATTCCTGCTGCGTCCGGATCTCGGACGCCGGTTGTCGGCGGAGTCGCTCGCGGAGTGGCAGGCGAAGTCGATCAAGAAGCCCGATGTCCAGATCATCGTCGCAGATGGGTTGTCGGCGGTCGCATGTATGGGCTCGGGCAAGGCGCTCCACGATGCGGTCGCGCGGGCATGTGCGGCGCGGAACTTGTCCGTCGGGACGCCGTGCGCTGCGCGGTTCGCGCGGGTCTGGCTCGAAGATGAGATCGGCGAAGTCGCGGGCGCGAAGGTCGCGATGATCCTGCTCGGCGAACGGCCCGGGCTCGGCACCGGCGATGGCTTATCCGCGTATGTCGTCTACGATCCGAAGATCGGGCGCACCGATGGCGATCGCAACATGATCTCGAACATCCACGCGCGCGGGATTCCGATCGCGGATGCCGCGTTCCGACTCGCATCGCTCGCCGCCGGCATGATCGAGCAACGCACGAGTGGCGTCGCGCTCGATCTCGCGCGGCTCGGCGAGCCGAGTGAACGCGCGCCGCGCCCGCCGCAGGTCCGGCAGAAGCTGGTGCAGACGTGATCCTCGCGGCGTCGATCGATGACCGGGTGCGCGTGATCCGCGCTGCTCTACCTGAGCTTGTGCTGGCGAGGTGCGCGTGATTCTCGAACCGATTACGCCGACGATCTTGTCCGTGCGGCGGCTGCCCAACGCGGATCCCGCGATGGTGCGTGCATACGGCGGCGATTCGGCGAAGCATCGCGCGCTCGGTCTCGTCACCGTCGATCAAGACGACCCGACCTATGTCGCGCTCGACGAGGCGACGAAGCATGCGCCGATCGACGTGATCTTCGCGAAGAGCTTCTATGCCGGCAGTACGCATGCCTCGGGCCGCCTCTCGGGTGAGATTCTCGGTGTGATCGCGGCCGAGGAGCCCGAGGCGATCGATGCCGGCCTCGAAGCGCTGATCCGCTGCCTCGAGCACGACGCGTGTTTCTACGATGCCGATGGCAAGCGCGGCGTCACGGTGTTCCCGCACGTGATCAGCTCGCTCGGCGAATACCTCGCGCGCGAAGCGCAGCTGCCCGTCGGCGATCCGATGGCTTATCTCGTGGCGCCGCCGATCGAAGCATCGATCGCACTCGATGCCGCGCTGAAGGCCGCGGATGTCCGCGCGGTGCGCGTGATGACGCCGCCGACGGAAACGAACTTCGCGGCCGCGTGGCTCGCCGGTTCGCTCGAAGATTGCGAAGCGGCCGCGGTCGCGTATGCGAAGGCCGTTGTCGACGTGGCCGCATCGCCGCGCTGATCGCGGCGGCGAGCCGAGGCGTCGTGGCGATGCCGATGCCGAAGTCGCCATCGCCACGCTGATCAGCGCGAGGCCGATGCCGAAAGTACAGGCCGCATTTGCTCGCGCGGGCATGGCCGAAGTCGCCATCGCCACGCTGATGACGGCGCGAGGCCGATGCCGAAGTCGCCATCGCCACGCTGATCACGGCGCGATGCCGATGCCGAAGTCGCCATCGCCACGCTGATCACGGCGCGAGGCCGATGCCGTACAGGCAGCATTTGCTCGCGCGGGCATGGCCGAAGTCGCCATCGCCACGCTGATCACGGCGCGAGGCCGATGCCGAAGTCCATCGCCACGCTGATCACGGCGCGAGGCCGATGCCACCGCCGCCGGGACCGACGACGATCTGGCGATCGTAGAAGCCGATTTGGATCTCTTCGATCTGCAGCGACTGCCCGGTCGTCCCGCTGATCGCGTTGTCTTTGACCCACGGCCCCCAGTCGAGACCATGCGAGCGCGTCCGGTACTGGACACCGCGGAAGATCGAGCGGCCGGTGTAGCGAATCTTGACGGCTTCCAAGCGCAGGCTCTGACCGGTGGTGCCGGCGAGCTCGCCGTTACAGACCTCCGTCTGCCAGCCTTGGTCCTCCACGTAGCCGGTGTAGCAAACGCCGTCGCCCACGTTGTTCGTCCAGACCTGCAGGCCTTCCATCCGCTTGCCGAGCGGCGTGCCGGCGACGTAGTTGTTCGCGAACGCCTGCTGCCAGCCGATGTCCTCGAGGTGCGCGCGATAAGCGACGCCGGTTACCGTGAGTGCGCTGCTCATCGCATTCAGCTCGGTGCGATACTTCACGGGATCTGCGCCGATGTCATCGCCATCCCAGTCCGACCAGCCGCTGGTCACTCTCACGATCGGACCGCCATCGTTTAGTGCACCAGTGAACGTCGGGCCACCCGAATCACCGTGCGAGTAGTTGAGCGTCGGATCTCCGTTGTAGTCGTACGTCCTGAACGTGCGAGCGGACGGCGAGCAATTCTCCGCACGGCTCGTCGTGCACCCATAACCGACGACGGTGAGGTCGCCGTGTACAGGTTCCGTCGCCGAGATAAACGAAGGGCTGAACGGCGCCGCGCTCGCGAGCTTACCAACCGCTAGGTCGTTGTCGCTGCCGAACGCGCCTTGAGCAAACGTGCGCGTCACGGCGATCGGGGGGCCACTGATGAACGAGGCGCTACCGCCGTTTTGCATCGGCAGGTTGTTGATGCAATGCGCGGCCGTCAGAAACGTCGTCGGCGAGATCAGCGTGGCAGAACAGAATGTGCTGTTGACCGTGAAAAACTGGAACACCTCGGGCCGTGCTCGCGTCCCCGATCCGCCCAACAGATCCTGCGAATCGGTCGACAGATCACCCGGTGCATCTGGATCGTCGACCGCACACGCCGATCCCAACACGACCACACTCGCGAACAAGAATTTGAGTTTGTGCATTCGCGCGGTCCCTTAGCGAAGACCGCGCCACGGCTAACACCGCAAATGCACTACACGGGACCTGGACCACATACGGTGGACCACCTGGACCAGGTCCACTCGATCAGGCGAGCTTCGCCTTGAGGTTCGCGTCGATCGCGTCGAGGAACGCTTCGGTCGTCAGGTGAGCCTGGCTCGGGCCCACGAGGATCGCGAGGTCCTTCGTCATCTTGCCCGACTCGACCGTTTCGACGCAGACCTTCTCGAGCGCATCGGCAAACTTCACGACGTCCGGCGTGCTGTCGAACTCACCGCGATACTTCAGGCCCTGCGTCCACGCGAAGATCGACGCGATCGGATTCGTCGACGTGGGGCGCCCCTTCTGGTGCTCGCGATAGTGACGGGTCACGGTGCCGTGCGCGGCCTCCGCTTCGATCGTCTTGCCATCCGGCGTCATCAACACCGACGTCATCAGGCCGAGCGAGCCAAAGCCCTGCGCGACCGAGTCCGACTGGACATCGCCGTCGTAGTTCTTGCACGCCCAGACAAAGCCGCCGTCCCACTTGAGGGCGGAGGCGACCATGTCGTCGATCAGGCGGTGTTCGTAGACGATGCCCGCGGCGTCGAACTGCGCCTTGAACTCTTCGTCGAACACCTTCTGGAACAGGTCCTTGAACCGACCGTCGTACTTCTTGAGGATCGTGTTCTTCGTCGACAGGTACACCGGCCACTTGCGGTTGAGGCCGTAGTGGAGCGAGCTCCGCGCGAAGCCGATGATCGACTCGTCGAGGTTGTACATCGACAGCGCGACGCCACTCCCCGGGAAGTCGAACACCTTCATCTCGACGGGCTTGCCGCCGTCTTTCGGCGTGAACGTCATGGTCAGCGTGCCGGCGCCGGGGACCACATAGTCGGTCGCGCGGTACTGATCACCGAACGCGTGACGGCCGACGACGATCGGCTTGGTCCAACCCGGGACGAGCCGCGGCACGTTCTTGCAGATGATCGGCTCGCGGAAGATCGTGCCGCCGATGATGTTGCGGATGGTGCCGTTCGGAGATTTCCACATCTCCTTCAAGGAGAACTCTTTGACGCGTGCTTCGTCCGGCGTGATCGTCGCGCACTTGACCGCGACGCCGAATTCCTTCGTGGCGTTCGCCGAATCGATCGTGACTTGATCGTTCGTCTTGTCGCGGCTCTCGATCCCGAGGTCGTAATACTTCAGGTCGATTTCGAGGTACGGAAGGATCAGCTTGTCCTTGATGAACTTCCAGATGATGCGGGTCATCTCGTCGCCGTCCATCTCGACGACGGGGTTCTTCACCTTGATCTTGGGCATTGCGGGGACGTTGTATCACTTTCGCCGGAAAATGATCGCCGACCCGCCGACGAGTACCAGCATCCACCAGCTAGCCAGGCCTCCCGTGGCAGAGCACCCACCCGTCTCGGGCGAATTATCTGCATCGATGCCGTCTTCCTTGGCATCACACGTCGAACGCGTGATCTGGACGCCGGTCGTTTTCTCGATCCATTGCACCGCCGCGTCCGCACGGACATAGACGCCACCGCCACCACACGGCTCCGCGGAGGTGCCGATGCCGCGGGAGACCACGCCGATCAGCGCGTCGTCGATGTAGATCGGGCCGCCCGAGTCGCCGAAGCACGAATCCTTGCCGGCGCCGCCCGCCACGAACTCGCCGTTCGGCGCGACGTTCGCCTCGCACCCATCGCCATCGGTGCACGTTGCATCTTCCACCACGAGCTTGGCCTCGTGGAGCTTCGAGTTGTCACCGGTGCCGGCCTTGTCCGTCAGCCCGAAGCCGACAACGGTGACCTTGGCATCGTTCACGAGATCCTTGGCCGTGCACGCGGCCGCGATCGCGCGGGGCTTGGCCTTGCTCGCGTGAGCCAACACGAGCACGCCGACATCGAGCTCGGTCTGCCACGATGGATACGCGGTCGCCGACTTCACGGCGATCACTTCACCGGCCGCCGCCGTGTAATCGATCGATCCGATCAGCACCTCTTTCGGATTCGTATCGATGCAGTGCCCGGCGGTGAGCACGACCGTTGGCGCGATCAACGTGCCGGTGCACAGCGCATTCGGCGCGACGACGAGCGCGACGTCCGGATACTTTCCCGCCGGCACCGACGTTCCACCGACGACAGGTGCTTCGACACCTGCATTCGCGATCGCAGACGCCAACAACAACGAACAAACGAGGATGTTTCGCATGGCGTCGCGCTACAGCAACGCCGAAGCCAACTTTCGTGTCCGTGATTTCAATGCTCTAGCGATCGCGTTGTCCGAATCCCGGACGTCATGTCCGAGATCCGGCCGGACGCCGGACACGCAACACGAACAACAACACGAGCAGGAGGCCGCTCGGATGAATAGAGGCCGCGCAGCCGCCGGTGGCCGTGTCAACAGCGACATCGCTCGACAACTCCGGGGGAACGGAATCGTCCGAGTTGTCACCCTGCGGCTGCGCAGCACAATCGTCTAACGCGATCGCCACGCCGGCGGTCGCCTGAACCCACTCTGCAATCGCATCGGTCCGCACGTAGACGCCGCCACCACCACACACCGTCGGCGAGCCGTTCATGCCGCGCTCGACGGTCCCGATCAAGATCGTGCCGTGACCGGTCTCGCGATATACCGGGCCGCCCGAGTCGCCGAAGCACGAGTCGGTACCGCCACCACCGGCGGTGAACTCGCCGCCGATCTCGCGACAGCCGTGGCCCTCGCTGCAATCGGGATCGATCACGAGGGTGGTGGCCTCGTTGAGCTTCGTGTTGACGCCGGAGCCATCGCTCTTCGTGACGCCGAAGCCGACGAGCTCGACCGGCATCTCGGTCGTGAAGTCCGCAAACGTGCAGGCGGTGCCGAGCGCACGCGGCTTCACGTCCGTGATCGGCTTCGCGAGCGTGATGATCGCGACGTCGGTGCCGGTGTCCCATTCGGGGTGCGCGACGAACGCCTTGATGTTGACGTGCTCGCCGGACTGCGACGCGTAATCGGTGGTGTTCGCGATCACCTGTTGGGCATCGATCTCCGAACAGTGACCGGCGGTCAGCACGATCGTCGGGGCGATCAGCGTGCCCGAACAGGTACCGAGCTTGCCGATGATCGCGACGGCATCGGGCCATTTTCCCGACGGCACGCTCGTGCCTCCAACCACCGGCGCGGGACCCGCGAACACCGTGGTCGACAGACAGAGGAGCAGTGCAACGCGCACGACGCCCTAGTGAGCAATGCGCGTGCCTCGACGGGAGATCGCGTCGTCGTGTGCACGTGCGCATCGTTCGGGATCGCGGTTGCGCGCGTCGTGCAACGCCGTGCACGCGAATCGAAATCAAACGCACGAAGTCTCGCGCCCACCGTGCGGACACCGGCTAGTGCACCCGCCGTTAACCGAAACAATAGTCGTCCTTGACAACGATACCTCGCAGTCCTATGCCTAGAGCTGTGAGGCAACAGAAACGCATCACCAAGGACTTGGTGGCCGCCTCCGCCACGCCGCTCCTCCTCGCGATCCTCCAAAAGGGACCCAGCTACGGCTACGCGATCATCCAAGAGGTGAAGGAGCTTTCGGGCGGGGAGCTCGAGTGGTCCGAAGGCATGCTCTATCCCGTGCTCCATCGTCTCGAGGAGCAGGGGTTGATCGAGGCATATGAAGAGCGCGGCGAAACGGGTCGCCAGCGCCGTTATTACCGGCTGCGTCCCGATGGTCGAAAAGCGCTGGCCGAGGAGCGCCGGCAATGGGACATCGTGAATGCGGCCCTCACGAAAGCGTGGAGATCGGCATGACGGAAATCGACACGGCAATCGAAACGTACAAGGCGCAGCTGGTCGCGGAGGCCGAGCTCGCGCGTGGGGATCTGCAGGAGATCGAAGATCACCTGCGATCGCTCACGGAACATCTACAGAACGAAGGGATGTCGGGCGTGGTGGCGGTCCGGCGTGCATGCGAGCGGCTCGGGGATCCGCGTGCGGTCGCGCGTGAACATGCGCGAGTGCGGTCGCCGTTCGGTGCGCGACTATCGACGGTGCGCATGCTCAGCGCGGTCGCGATGATGGCGCCGATCATGTTCGAGGGCATCAAGTGGGTGCTGGTCCGCGGAGCGAGTCCGTTCACGCCGTGGGGGATGCAAACGATCTTCGGGACGGTCCTCATGATCATGCTGCTCCTGCGGCGGACGTGGGCGCGGCCGGTCGTGCTCGGCGGAGCCACGTTCTTCGCGATCCAAGTGATTCGCGCGCAGCTCGTGATGGATCTGCAGCCGTTGTGGATCATTCCGTACGTCGGCGTCGTGTTGTTCTTGATGCCGTGGCGAGCGCGCGAGCTCGGAACGGCGGGATGGGCGCTCGCGTTGCAATCGTTCGCGTTCGCGGCCGCTTGTTACGCGCTCGAGTTCGAGATCTCGACACCAGAGGGCGTCCGGTCGGTTTCGCATGCGGCGTCGGTCGGCTTCATCGTGCTCACGCTCGCGGTGTGCGGAACCGTGATGCGCGCGCGGTGGGCGGCACTCGCGTCGGCGATTGGTGCGGTGAGTGTATTCGCGTCGCTGGTCGAGCTCGCGTCGCTCACGCCGAGGCTCGGGTTCCCGACGATGTCGTTCACGATCATCCTCGCCATGGTGTTGCTGGGCGCATGTGCTGCGGCGGCAGCGACGATCATCTCGTGGACGACGTCGCGATCGCTGTTCGGTTCGCTGAAGAACGTCCTGCGCTAGCTGTCCGGTTTGTCCGGCCTTCGGACATTTATCGTCCGACCTTCGGACATTTCGGACAGCGCGATCGTGGCGGCACGTAAATGTTCGCGTAGTTGCACGCGGCACGCGAGTTGCGATGCGCCCTCGGCATCATGACCAAGCCCGCACTGTTGTTTCTGTTCCTGTTCGGCTGCGCGTCCGCAGACGTCGCCACGCCGGATGCTGCCGTCTCCACGATCCCGTCGAAGATCACCGGGACCTATTCGATCGATGGCGAGATCGATCTGAAGACGTTGCCGGATCCGGCGATCGATGTCCTGACCGAGCTCTCGGCGGCCACGGACTCGCCCGATGATCCAGCTCGCTACTTGATCGATCGCATGATCGCGGCGATGCCGGACGGCACCTGGAAGTCGTTCGCCGCCGGCCTCGCCGATTATGTCGCGCCGCTCCTCGAGGTCGAGATCGACAAGTTCGCGCCGAACTTCGCGCCGGGCATTCGAGCGATGACCCAGGGCCTGAACGGCATCGCCCACCACGTGTCGACCGTCGAGCGGATCACGATCGCGGCCGATGGCACGGCCACGCGCGCGTTGCTCGGGCTCCGGCTCGCGAATGTCCCCGTCGAATTCGCGTCGGGTGGCGTCGCGGATCAGCTCGCGTTGACTCACGCGCAGATCGATAGCGCGGGCACGCTCGCGGTCGGATCGCACGAGATGGCGCTGCCGTACGGCGAGATGCTGAAGCTCGGCCTCGATCGTGCCGTGATCCCGGGCATCGACTTCAATGCGGGCGATCTGGCGTCGGCGTTGCGCGACCTCGTCGACTGCCACACGCTCGGGACCGAGTTCGCAGCGAAAGCCGCGATCGGTACGGCCGGTATGTACGAAACGGCGTGCAGCGCGGCGATGATCTCGATCGCGGATGGCGTCTACGATCGGTTGGCGGCGATCGACGCGAACGCATTCGTGTTCGATGTGAACGGGACGGCGTCGGGTGTCGATCTGAATGGCGATGGCCAGATGGATCGAATCTCCGACGGCGTGTGGGCGGGGAGTGTGAGTTATGCCGGTGTGAAGGGACCGATCGGTGTCGCGACGTTCAGCGGCGATCGCGTCGTAACGCCCTAGCCAATCGTCGGAACGTCGCGAGGATGTGGAGGAGTCGGCACTCGATGCGTCATCCGAACCGGATACGTCACTACGGACTGACCGAGATAGAACATCCGGATCACGTTGCGTGCGTAGTGGATCGCGACCGCGAGCGAGCCCAGACCGAGCACACCCAACGCGACCGGCGCCGCGTCACCGAGCCACTGATGCTGCGCGAGCCGGGTGTAGATCACCAGACCCGCCGTGCCGATGAAGACGAGCGCGAGTGCTTCGAACGCGGCGTAGCGAACGCCTTCATCTCGTGCGGCGGTGAACTTCGGGAGATTGTTCGCGTCTACATAACCCGCCACCGCAGCGACGAGCGCGATCACGCCCGCAACCACGTCGAGATAGAGCGCGGCGCGGTAGAGCCACGCATCGCGCGTCACGGCATGCGCGAGCAGCGCCACGATCGTGAGAGCGATCGCCGCGATCGGCAATGCGACCAACAGCGGATGGGCAGGGCGCTTGATCGACATACCGGGCTAAGTTGCAGGCGATATGCCGCCGGCGCGTCGCCGAACGTACTGACATCACACGGTGCACGTCTCGGGCGGGCCGAGTGCTACGCGGCGAACCGAGCGCTCTCGCACGCGTGCGCAAAATCCGAGCATTGTTGCGAATCGTTAGCGCGATTCGCCCGCCACCGTCGGCGTCTGATCGGGTGGGCGGTGATCCGTGGATCCGGGATTCAGCGGCGCGTCTGCATCGAGCCAATCCGTACGCCGGCCGCCCACGATCGCACGTCGCTTGCGCGCCACGATCACGGCCGCGGTGCCCGCAACCAACGATGCCGCCATTAGCAGAAGTTTGCGCATGCACCGTGTTCAGCAAGCGAAATGCCACGATCACTCCCACCACTCGGCGAGTTGCACGACCATTCGCGTGGCGCGTACTGTGACAAGCGCTTGAAGTCGCGTGCGACACCGCTACCTTGGCTCGCCCTCGGGGCACTCGGCGTCGTGTTCGGCGATATCGGCACGAGCCCGCTCTACACGCTCAAGGAGTGCATGCGCGCGTCGGTCGGCGCGAACAACGCGCTGTTCGGCGTGCTCTCGCTGATCGTGTGGTCGCTCGTGATGGTCGTGACCGTGAAGTACCTCGTGTTCATCATGCGCGCGGACAACCACGGCGAGGGTGGCATCTTCGCGCTGCTCGCACTCGTGCCGAGCCGGCTACGTATCAACCGCGAGACCGGCGTCGCGCTGCTCGTCGTGATCGGCGCGGCACTGCTCTATGGCGATGGCGCGATCACGCCCGCGATCTCGGTGCTGTCCGCGGTCGAGGGACTCGAGGTTGCACGGCCCGAGCTCGCACACCTCGTGATCCCCGTGACGTGCGGGATCCTGTTCGTGCTGTTCTGGATCCAGAAGCACGGTACCCACACGATCGGGCGTCTATTCGGCCCGGTCATGGTGCTGTGGTTCGGCACGATCGGTGTCGCCGGCGCGATTCACGTCGCGCACAACCCGGCGATCCTGCAGGCGCTCTCGCCGGTGTGGGCGATCCGTTACTTCACGAGCAACGGCATCACGAGCATCGCGATCCTCGGCAGCGTGGTCCTCGCGGTCACCGGCGGCGAAGCGCTGTATGCCGACATGGGTCACTTCGGCAGCAAGCCGATCCGACTCGTGTGGACATTCTTCGTCCTGCCATCGCTCGTGCTCTGTTATTTCGGTCAAGGCGCGATCCTGCTCTCGGATCCCGGCGTCAGTAATCCGTTCTTCGCGCTCGTGCCGGCGGGCTCGCCGCAGATCGCGCTCGTCGTGCTGTCGAGCGTCGCCACCGTGATCGCATCCCAAGCGCTGATCTCCGGCGCGTTCTCGCTCACGAAACAAGCGATGCTCCTCGGCTACTTCCCGCGCGTGACCATCAAGCACACCTCGTCGGAGACCGAAGGTCAGATCTACATCCCGGAGATCAACTGGTTCCTCGCGATCGCGTGCATCGCACTCGTCGTCGGGTTCGAGAAGTCCGATCGTCTCGCCTCGGCGTACGGCATCGCGGTCACCGGCACCATGGCGATCACGTCGATCGTGTTCTATGTCGTCACGCGCCAGACCTGGAAGTGGCCGCGCTCGATCGCGATCCCGCTGCTCGTGCTGTTCCTCTCGTTCGACCTGCCGTTCTTCGCGTCGAACCTCGTGAAGTTCGTCGACGGCGGCTACGTCCCGATCTTGATCGCAGCGGGCTTCGTCACGTTGATGCTGATCTGGAGCCGCGGACGCCACCTCACCGTCGAGACCTACGCGAAGCAGTTCCCGAGCTTCGAAGAATACGATCCCAAGCTCGAGAGCATGCTCGTCGGCCGCGTACCCGGCACCGCGGTCTACCTCGCATCGCGCGAGGACCACATGCCGCCGGCACTCGTTCACCTGGTCGAGCGCAGCCACACGTTGCACGAGCACGTCATTCTTCTCACCGTGAAGACGAGCGACACCGATTCGGTCGTTCCCTCCGACGAGCATCTTCAAGTCACCGATCTCGGCCACGGCTTTCTGCGGATGGTGATCAACCACGGCTTCTCCGAGCATCCGCACGTCCACGAAACGCTCGAGCGCGTCGCGGCCGAGCGAGGCCTCCCGTTCGGCGATGCCGACGTGACCTACTTCCTCGCGCGTCTCAACTTGCTCGCCGGCAAGCAAGGCCAGATGGGGCCGGTGACCGAAACGATTTACGCGTTCCTCGTCCGCAACTCGGTCACCGCCGACCGGATCTTCAAGCTGCCGTCGTCGCAGGTGATCGAAATCGGCGTCCAGATCGATCTGTAGTCACCCACAAGGGTAAGCGCGCCGCCGTCGACGCTCGTGTTACGACGGTCGAGATGGCGAAATGGTGGGTGCTGTTAGGCGTGCTCGTCGGGTGCGGTGATGACGGAGGCGATCGCGTCGACGATGCCGCGACTCCGACGGACTCCGCCAATCCACATCCCGAGCTCGATCTCGCGATGCGCGATCAAATCGCGAAGGCCGAAACCGGCGAGCTCACTGCTGCACAGCTCGTCGCGGGGTATCAGGAACGCATCACCGAGATCGATCACGGCGCGCTGCCGATCAACGCGTTCATCGCCGTGTCGCCGACCGCGAGTGGGCACGCGACCGAGGTCGATCCGCAACATGGCGGCGGCAAGTTGCTTCAAGCCGCAGTGATCGCCGTGAAGGACAACATCGACACGATGGATCAGCCGACCACCGCTGGCTCGCTCGCGTTGATGGCGAACGTCCCCGCGGCGGATGCCACCGTGATCGCGAAGCTGCGTGCGGAAAACGGCATCGTCCTCGGCAAGACAAACCTCAGCGAGTGGGCAAACTTTCGCGGCAACATGTCGTCGAGCGGGTGGAGCGCCGTCGGCGGCCAGACCAACAACGGCTTCGCGAAGGGCCTCAATCCATGCGGCTCGAGCTCCGGATCGGCCGCCGCCGTTCGCGCGGGCATGACCTCGGCCGCACTCGGCACCGAGACCAGCGGATCGATCATCTGCCCTGCGTCGACGAACGGCGTCGTCGGGTTCAAGCCCACGGTCGGACTCGTCAGTCGTGCCGGCGTGATCCCCGTGTCGTCGACGTTCGACACGGTCGGGCCGATCACGCGCACGGTCGGCGATGCCGCACGCCTGCTCCACGTGATCGCCGGCCCCGATGCCGCCGATCCGGCAACCGCGAACATCCCCGCAAACTTCGATTACGACTTCGAAGCCAAGCTCGGCACGGTCTCGCTCTCGGGACTGCGGATCGGCGTGATCACGAACCTCGGCTTCTCCGGTCCCGTCAATACGGTGTTCGACCGCGAGAAGGCCAAGCTCGTCGCCGCGGGTGCGGTGCTCGTCGATATCACGGTGACGGATCTGCCGACGACGTTCAACGACGACGTCTATCGGATCATGTACAGCGAGTTCAAGGACGGCATCGACGCCTACCTGGCGAGCCACCCCGAACCGAATCAGCCCACCACGCTCCAAGGGCTCATCGACTTCAACACCGCGAACGCGGCGACCGAGCTGAAGTACTTCGGACAAGAAGCGTTCGTCGACGCGCAAGCCTCGCCGGGCGCGACCGGTTCGACGTACACGACCTCGAAGATGACGATCGAGATGGCGTACGCGCAACAGGTGTCCGAAGTGCTCGATGCAAACAACGTCGTGGTCCTGATCGCGCCGTCGACCGAGCACGCGTGGAAGACCCAGTATGCGAGCGGCGATCCGGCAAGCGCATCGGCGGCGGGAATCCCCGCGGCGTTCGGGATGCCTCACCTCACGGTGCCGATGGGGCTCGTCGACAGCTTGCCTGTCGGCATGTCGTTCTTCGGCCGCCGCTTCGACGACGCGCAAATCCTCGCGGTCGGCTACGCCTACGAGCAACTGCGCGGCGACCTCTCGCGCGTGACGTCACCACCGCACGAGACGCCACCGAAGGTTCATCCGGCCGCCCGCTTGATCGCTCGCTGATCGCGAACCGCGTCGATGAACGCGCGCAACGCAGGCGCCATCTGGCGTTGGTGCGGATAGCAGAGATACATCCCGGGGAACGGCGCCGAATACTTTTCGAGCAGCGGGACGAGCTTGCCCTTCTCGATCGGCTCGGCGACCACGCTATCGATCAGAAAGCCGATGCCCACGCCGGCGAGCGTCGCGCGCAGGTTCATCTCCTTGTCGTTCACGACGAGCGGCCCGTCGACCGCGACCTCGAACCACTGACCCTTTTCGTAGAACTCCCACGCATACGGCATCACTTGTCCGGGCCAACGCCAGCGCACGCAGCGATGCTTCGTCAGCTCGCGCGGATGTTTCGGCGTGCCGTGTTGCTTCAAGTACGACGGCGCCGCGACTGCGATCTGCCGCATATCTTGCCCGAGCTTGACCGCGATCATGTCGCGCTCGATCACTTCGCCGAGTCGCAACGCGACATCGTAGCCACCGCCGACCAGATCGACGACCGCGTCATCGAGCGTCAGATCCAACACGACCTGCGGATACGCCTTCGCGAACGGCGCGAGGATCGGCTCGATAAATCGCATCGCCGCCGAGCGAAACGCATGCACGCGAACCGTCCCCGCAGGTATCGGTCCGTGGCGATGCAGCTGATCGATCGCATCGGTCAGCTCCGTCACCGCCGGCCGCGCGCGCCGCAACAGCGCGGCTCCTGCTTCGGTCAACGCCACCCGCCGCGTGGTCCGATTGAACAGTTGTGCGCCGACATGTGCCTCTAACCCGCGGATCGCCTGACTCAACGCAGACGGCGACAGATCGAGCGCATGTGCGGCGCGCGTGAAGCTCAGCAGCTCCGCGACGACCACGAACGCCCGCACTTGGTTGAACGCCGAGCCGGTTAGCAGGTCTTCCACGATTATGAAGCCTACCTTCAAGCTTCGTTCGGAAAAGCCCCGATTATGCAAATCCCATCCAGCGTCATGCTGGCGACCATGAAGACCTGGTTCGTCACCGGCATTTCTCGTGGTTTGGGCCTGTCTCTCGCAAAGGCGATCCTCGCGCGTGGCGATGCGCTCGTAGGCACCGTGCGCGGTACGCCACCTTCGCTCGAAGGCAACGCGAAGGTCCTCACGCTCGATACCAGTAACCTCGCCACGATTCCGGCCGCGATCGAGGAGGCGTTCGCACACACCGGACGGATCGACGTGATCGTCAACAACGCCGGTTACGGCCTGTTGGGTGCGCTGGAGACCGCGACCGATGACGAGCTCGATCGCTTGTTCCGCACGGATCTCCTCGGCCCGATCCACATCATTCGTGCCGCACTTCCGAAGCTGCGCGCGCAACGCGCCGGCCACATCATCAACGTCACGTCGATCGCGGGCCGTGCACCAGGCGGCGCATCGTCGGCCTATTCGTCGGCGAAAGGCGGACTCGAGATCCTGTCCGCCGCGCTCGCGCAGGAGTTAAAGACCACGGGCATTCGCGTCACGGCGGTCGCGCCCGGCGCGTTCCGGACGGACTTCCTCGCGCCGACCTCGATCGTGCGGAGTGCATCGGCTTCGTACAACGTCGCCGCGATGGCACCGTACGCGACGATGCACGGCACGCAAGCCGGTGATCCGGACCGCGCTGCGCGAGCGCTGCTCCAGCTCGCCGATGACCCGACGCCACCGGTGCATCTGCTACTCGGCAGCGACGCGTTGCAACGCACACGCGACAAGCTCGCCGCGGTGACCGACGAGATGGCGCGCTACGAAGCGCTCACGCGATCGACCGACTTCACCTGACCGCAACTTCCCGAACTTCAGACCGTCCCCGCTCGTCAGCGATTTCCACGCGATGGACAATCGAACTTCCCTAACTTCAGACCGTCCCCACCGTCGAGCAATTTCGGCGACATGCCGATCGCAAGTTGACGTAGTTGCGACCGTCCCCACCACCGGGCAATTTCGACGACATGGCGATCTCAAGTTGACGTAGTTGCGACCGTCCCCACCACCGGGCAATTTCGAGGACATGGCGATCGCAAGTTGACGTAGTTGCGACCGTCCCCATGCCCGAGGAGATTCTCGAGCTTCCCTAACTTCAGACCGTCCTCAATTTCTCCGCGACCGAGAGCCGATAGAACGCGTAGCCGGGCGACGTCTCGCCGAGCCAGCGCTGCCGATACTCGTCGGCACCGGCATCGCTCACGAGCGACAGTCCGGCGCGCGAGACGAACGCGCCGAGCGCGTCCGGCGTGATGCCCCACGTCCACGGCTCGTCGAGCGCGGCGACGTTCGCGCGGATCTTCGCGCCACCGACGAACTCGACCGAGCCATCGAGCACGCCGCGATGGATGTATGTGAACGCGATCCGCGTTCCGGGCGCGCACCGACCGACATCCGAGAGTACGCGCAGCACCGCATCCTCGGTCAAATAGTTCGTCACGCCCTCCCACACGATCAGCGAGCGCACGTCGCGCTGCCAACCCGCGGCGGCGAGCTTCTCGAACGCGTCGTCGCGCAGGAAGTCGACCTCGACGTAGCGCACGCCGCTCGGCACCACGCGCCGCTTGATCGCCTGTGTCTCGACGCGATCGACTTCGAACGTGGTCACGCCCGGCAACGCCAAGCGATGCGCTCGACAGTCGAAGCCCGCCCCGAGCAACACCAACTGGGTCATGCCATCGCGAGCCGCTCCGACGACGATCTCGTCGATCGCCGCCGTTCTCGCGATCGCGGACGTCCTCGCTCCCAGCGCACGATGATCGGAATACGCGATCAACGCGTGGCGCAATCCGGGCACCCGCGCCGCCTTCACCGCGAGCTGCAGTGACACCGGCAGAAATGCAGCGGCATACGGATCGCGAAACAACGGATCCGGACGCGTCGACTCGAGCGCGCGATACGCCGCGACGTACGCCGCGGTCTTACTCGCACGCCCAGCCTTCATGACGAGCGAGCGTAGCCCGACCCGCCGCGAACGTGATCACGTCGTCGCGCGAGCGAGTGGTCCACCCGGCGATACGCCGCGAATTAACTCAGCCCAAAAAGCCGCGGGCGATGTTCATCAGCTCGGTGTTGGCCGCGACGGACTTGCCGAACGCTTCCTTCTCCGCCGCCGAGAGATCGAACTCGTGCACCGAGACGGCGCCCTTGTTCGTGAGCTTCACCGGCACGCCGACGAACGCGCCCTTGACGCCGAACTCACCATTGAGCTCGACCGAGCACGGCAGCACGCGACCCTGATTGCGGACGATCGCTTCGACCATCAGCGCGGTGCCCGCACCCGGCGCGAGCCAGGCGCTCGTACCGATGAGCCCTGTCAGCGTGGCGCCACCCTTCTTGGTGTTTTCGACGACCTCGGTCAGCTTCGCCGCGTCGAGGAACTTCGTGGCCGGCACGTTGCCGATCATCGCCGTCGACACGACCGGGACCATGTCCTTGTCCGTGTGCGCGCCGAGGACGATCGCCTGGACGTCTTCGACCGACACGCCCGCGGCGAGCGCGAGGTACGTGCGGAAGCGGGCGCTATCGAGCACGCCGGCCGAGCCGATCACGCGCTCGCGCGGGAAGCAGGTGACCTGCTTCGCGACGAACACCATCGCATCGAGCGGGTTCGACACCACGATCAGCACGCTGTTCGGCGCGTACTTCTTGATGTCGCCGCAGATGCCTTTGACGATGCCGGCGTTGATGTTGATCAGCTCTTCGCGCGACTGACCGGGCTTGCGCGGCACGCCGGCCGTCATCACGACGACGTCGGCGTCCTGCATCGCTTCCGACTTGTCGGTGGCAATGAACGACGTGTTGTTGAAGCCCTCCCACGGGCTGCACTGCGTGAGATCGAGCGCGCGGCCTTCGGCAGGTCCCGCCTTGATATCGATCAACACGAGGTCCCCGAGCTCCTTTTGAGCGGCCCACTGTGCGACGGCTGCACCGACGTTTCCGCCGGCACCGATAATTGCGATCTTCGGACGCTTGATCATGTTGAGCCGTGGTGTACCTCCGATCGCGACAGCGTGCGACGGCACTGCGACGGCTTTTTTCGTCGCACGAGACAACAATTCTCACCTGTTGCGAGCGTTTATTGGGTGCACCGCAGCCCGAGATGGTCCAGCGTTGTCCCCATGAAACTCTGGCACGTTGCTCTCGGGGTGTGTGCTGCCGGTGGAATTGCGAGCGCCGATGTGGACCCGCAAATCACGGCTGCACTCAAAAAGGTCAAAGCGGCGGACTATCCGTCGGCGAACGCCGTCACGGTGATCGAGGACCAAGCGGTCACGTATCAGCCCGACGGTCAGTTCGTGAACGTCCAGCACACGGCGACGCTCGCGTTGACCCAAACGGGCAAGACCGAGATCGCGTCGACGTCGCTGTACTACGCGAAGGACGCCGAAAAGATGGAGGTCGTCTCGGCGCAAGTCGTCAAGGCGGACGGCACTGTCGTTCCCGTCGATCCGAAATCGATCCAGGACGTCGAACAGTCCGGCGAAGCCAACATCTACGACCCGAACGGTCGCGCGCTGAAGGTCACGTTCCCGAACCTCGCGGTCGGCGACGTCGCCGATATCACCACCCGCCTCACACGCCTGACCCCGACGCGGATGAACTACTTCAACGACTTCTTCGCGTTCCAGTCGGACAAGCCGTTGCTCGAGGCGAGCTACACCGTCGACGCACCGTCGGCGATGCCACTGACCACGCAGATCTATCACCAAGATCGTGGCTCGAAGATCACCGCGTCGACCTCGAAAGTCGGCGATCGCATCCACTACGCGTGGGCCACGAACGACGTGAAGCAGCTCGTGCCCGAAGCCGCGATGGACGTGACGACGGAGCTGCCGATCCTCGTCGTCACCACGGATCCGAGCTGGCAACACTTCTCGCAGTGGTGGGCGAAGCTGACCGAGCCGCTGCTCGAGATGACGCCCGACCTGAAGGCGAAGGTCAAAGACCTGACGAAGGATGCCAAGACCGACGACGACAAGATCAAGGCGCTCTACGACTTCGTCGCGCAGGACATTCGCTATCGCGGCCTCGGCGTGGGTCCGCGCACCGGCTACACCCCGCGCAAAGCGGCCGAGACCTACACCTCGCGCTGGGGCGTGTGCCGCGATGTTTCGATTCTCCTCACGTCGATGCTGCGCGAGTCCGGCATCCAGGCGTATCCGGTGCTGACGAACGTCGGCGATCCGGTGCTGAACAAGATCGCGTACGACGGCTTCAACCACGCGATCGTCGCGCTGCCGAAGAAGGGCGGCGGCTGGAACTACATCGATCCGACCGCGAAGAACAACACCGCGCTCCTCCCGGGTTACGAGGCCGAGCAGAACACGCTCGTGTCGACGCTGAAGGGCGAGCCGCTGACGTCGATCCCCGCGCTCGATCCGGGCGCGAACCTCGGCCACGCGACGGCGACCACCGCGATCGCCGCCGACGGCTCGATGACGTCGAAGATCAAGCTCGAGACCAAGGGCATGTTCGATCTGATCGTGCGGTCGGTCGCCGCGGCGATGTCGAAGGACCAGCAGACCGAGCTGCTCGAGACGGTGCTCCACCAGGCGCTGCCGAATGCGACGATCGTCTCGTTCGAGATGTCGAGCGCGTTCGCGCTGTTCGATCCGATGACCGTGAACCTCGAGATCAAGGTGCCGAACGCGGCGCCGAAGACCGGTGACTTCAAGTTGCTGCGCTCGGTCGTGACGTCGGGTGCGCTCGGCCTCGTCGAGAACATGCTGCCGCGCCTGCTCGGCACCGAGCCGACTCGCAAGTACGGTCTCGATGCCCACGTCACGTTCCAATACGATCAGGACGAGACGATCACGCTGCCGGCGGAGACCAAGATCGCCGCGCTGCCGAATCCGGCGAACGCGTCGTCGAAGTCGAGCCAGCTCGCCGCTTCGTGCGTCAAAGCCGATGCGACGACCGTGAAGTGTCATCGCAGCTTCCAGTTGAAGTCGCGGTTCATCGATCCGAACGAGTACAAGCAGCTCCGCTCGGCGCTCGGCTCGATGGATCAGGTGGCTCGCCAACCGGTGATCCTCGAAGGAGGTAAGTCGTGAAGAAGATCCTCCTCGCACTCACCGCGATCGCGGCGTGCAAAGGCCACTCGGATGACAAAGCAGTCGCGCCGAAAGCCGTTGTCTCGGCCGATCCGTGGGCGAAGAAAGAAGCGCCGAAAGTCGATGCGTCGAAGGACCCCGACCTCGCGCAGATGACCACGCTCGCGCAGGACCTGACGAGCGACAAGCAGTATCCGCAAGCGGATGCGCTGGTTGCCGTCGAGCGCGACGACTTCACGCTGAAGCCGGACGGCACGATCGTCCATCACGCGAAGACGATCGTGAAGCTCCTCGATTCGGAGCGTTCGAAGGCGAAGTTCGCCGACGTGCACTTGCCGTTCGATGGCACGCGTCAGAACCTGACGATCGACAAGGCGCGCACCGTCAACAGCGACGGCGAAGCGCATGCATCCTCGCCCGACGAGATCGGTGACATCGTGCCGGCGTACCTCGCGGGCGCGACGATCTACTCGGATGTGCGCGAGCGCGTCGTCACGTTGCCGGCCGTCGACAAGGGCTCGGTCGTCGAGCTCGAGTGGACGAAGACGAGCAAGGCCGGTCCGGACTCGGCGATGGGCGCGGAAGTCCTGCTCGGCACGTGGGACCCGATCCTCGATCGCACGGTCACGATCACGGCGCCGAAAGGCACCACGCCGAAGTTCGCGGTGACCGGCATCGATCTCAAGCCGACCGAATCCGACACCACCGACGGTCACACGTGGACCTATCACATCGAGAAGCAGCCCGACCGTCATCCGGAACCGGGCCAGCTCGCGGATCCGGCGGTGTTGCCGCGCCTCGTGGTGGGCTTCCAACCGTCGTGGCAAAAAGTTCTCGAGCCGATCGCGGCGCGCTTCGTCGACAAGGCCGTGCCGAATCCGCTGCCGCCGCAGGTGAAGCAACTCGCGGATCAGATCGTCGGTGACGCCAAGACGCCGGAAGAGAAGGCGCAGAAGTTGTTCGCGTACGTCGCGCACGAGATCCGCAGCGTCGACGTGCCGCTCGGTGGCGCGGGTTACGAGCCGCACGCTCCGGCGGACGTGCTCGCGAATCGCTACGCCGACGCACGTGACAAGGTGGGCCTGCTGCTCGCGCTCGCCAGCGCCGAGGGCATCCAAGGTCGCCCGGTCCTCGTGCGTTCGGGCCAGGTGCCGGTCATCGATTCGGTGCCGACGCTCGCGCAGTTCGATCACATCATCGCGAAGCTCGCGATCGACAACAAAGATGTCTGGTTGAATCCGTCCGACGAGAACGGTCAGTACGACTACGTGATCGCCGGCCAGGATTCGATGGTGCTGCCGCTCGAGAAGAACGGCGCCGAGCTCGGCAAGCGCCCGGCGAGCGATCCCGCGAAGTCGATCGCGAAGACCACGGCGAAGTTCGTGCTCTCGTCGAACGGCGATCTCGACGCGCAATACACCTACGATTTCACGGGCACGTTCGCGCAGCAGGCGTCGACGCAGCTCCGGCCGTTGAAGGGCGAGTCGCTCGACAAGTTCTTCCAACACGCCGCCGGTGAAGTCGCCGCGCTCGCGATCGATAAGGGTCACGAGGTCAGCGACACGCAGGCGGTGGCCGGTGGGATCTCGGTCAAGCAACACGTCGCGGTGCCGGGTTACGCGGTCGCGCAAGGCAACTTCCGCAATGTCGAGCTGCCGCCCGTGACGCTCTCGATGGCGGACGATGTCCCGAGCGTGGGTGTGTCGAAGCGCACGACGCCGATGTGGCTCGGCGCACCGCGCACGACGCAAGGTGACATCAGCGTCGAGATGCCGGCGGGCTGGAAGATCGCGTACGTGCCGGAGAAGCTCGAAGGATCGGTCGATGGCGTCAGCTACCTCTCGACCTGTCAGGCGCAGGGCCAGACCGTGTCGTGTCACGACGAGATCAAGCTCGACAAGCTCGCGCTCGACGCATCGCAGTACGCCGCGTTCCACGACGCGCTGACGAAGCTGCACGCGTACGAGCGCCGGGTCGTGCTTCTCACGAAGGTCTAGTCGCGAAAAATCGACGGGTGCACGGAAGATTTTCTGTGCATCGCCACAGCGTGAATCGCGCGCCACACGTGGCAAACGTGGGGACGCGTAGTTAACGCGGGCACGCGCGCTGCAATCTGCCAGCTCGTGCGCTGGGGACTGTTACTGCTCGTCGGGTGTGCGCATCACACACCTGTTGCGGCTCCGAGCTGCGAGCACGACGACCTTCCGGATGCATACGCCGGATCCGATGTCAGTGTCGTGACGGACGCGATTCCGATCACGGACGTCCACGTCGCGGCGCCGGATCCGTCGCTGCGTGTCGCGTTGGAAGGTGTGGTCGATCTGAAAGCCGGCGCTCTAAACGCCGACCAGATCCGCGACACGATCCGCAAGCTGTGGGCGACCGGCATCGTCTCGGATGTCGAAGCCACCGTCGATCACGACGAGCTGACGTTCGAGGTCACGCCGCAGCCGCTGATCGATCACGTGACGATCGTCGGGGCGTCGAAGGACGATCCATCGATGCGACGCATTCGTGCGCTCGCAGGAACGCCGTTCGAACGCCCGCGGCTCGCGCGCATGGCCGCCGCGATCGAAGCGAGCTGGGTGTATCGCGGCTATCGCGACGCGCACGTCGATCTTCATCGCCAAGGCAACGGCGTGTGCGTGAAGGCCTGGCGCGGGCCGATCGTGACGATCGGCGAGATTCACTTCACGGGGACCCACGACGTCTCCGAAGCCACGTTGAAAGCGGTGTTGGTCGGCAAGAAGGGGATCAACGTCGTCGGTGGCATCTACGATCCGACGCTGTTCGAACGCGACCGCTGGCTCGTGCAGGCGGCGTATTGGAATCGCGGGAAGGCGAACGTCTCGCTCGGCGAGACCAAGCTCGAGCGTCACGGCGATCACGTGGATCTCGTCACCCACGTCGAAGAAGGTGCGACGTACTCGCTCGGCACGATCACATATCCGCCGATCGCGAAGCTCGACTTGAAATCGGGCGAGCGATTCAGCCGTGATCGGATCGCGGATGCGAATCAATTCCTGCAGGACCGGATCGGCAAAGCCGGCACGGTGACTCCGGTGACGCATGTCGACCCAGATCGGCACGTCATGGATGTCGCGTTCGAGATCCAATGGAGGTTTCCGTGGGACATGCTGCAGTTCTTGCGCTAGCGCTCGCATCGGCATGCAGTCATCCGGCGCTGTTGTACGGCGACGAGGTTCCGCACGGATGTTCCGCCGACGAGCCGACCGCCGACGAGCGCTGCATGGGCTGGTGGATCGATTCGCAGAAGATTTCGATGAACCTACCGCTCGATGCGCCGAAGCTGCAGGCGTACGTCGATGGGATCGCGAATCGGCTCGCGCGTGCAGCCGGTGATCGACGCACGTATCACGTCCGGATCGGGATCGCGGCGATGTTCAAGGCGAGTCGAACATCACGACGCAACTCTATGTCACGCGCGGCACGCTCGTGCGGTTACGCGATGAAGCGGAGCTCGCGGCACTTCTCGGTCACGAGATCGGCCACGTCATCGCCGGCCACATGTTCGAGACCGGCGCCGAGATGAGTAACGGCATGCGCGATCAGAGCCGCGATCTCGTGAGCCAACGCGACGACGAGATCCAAGCCGACGAGCTCGCCGTGTTGTACATGCACGAGCTCGGCTACGACGTGACGGCGGCCGAGCGCATGCTGCGCGCGTTGCAAGCGGGGCAGGAGGATAGCGGTGACGGCACGCATCCGCGGATCGAAGAACGTGTCACGCGGTTGCGCGCGTATGCGTGGCGGTTTCGCGGTGGCGTCCGGAATGAGGACGCATATCGCGCGCGAATCGCGGGGCTCGTCGTCGGCGAGGATCCGCGGATCGACGCGATCGTCGACAAGGTGATGGTGTTCAGCTCGTTCGACGTCGCGATCCCCTTGCCGAAGAACTTCGCGATCGCGATGGCATCGGCAACGGACATCGACGTGTCGTTGAAAGAGGACGACACGAGCATTCGCGTCTCGAACGTCCTCGCGCGTGCGGCACCGCAGATGTTGGCCGACAAGAAGAAGGTCGCGGGTTACGCGATCACGCGAGGCGATCGCGCGCTCGTGATCATGGTCGGCGGTCCGCGGCGAGAGGCCGTGCTCGCGGACATGAAGTCGGGAATGCGTGCGGTCACGCCGGCCGAACGCGTGAAGCTCGTGCCGCAGATCGTGAACCTCTCGTCGCGCGCGATGTGGCCGGAGAGCCCGCACGAATCGTACGAGCTGACGTTCGCGATGAACTTCGACAAGCCTAAGGCGTGACGAAGATCGGGTTCGCCATGCCGAACGGAATCCGGCCCGGATGCACGGGCTCCATCGCCTTCGTGCCGTAAGCCGCGATCACGACGAAGCCACCGGCGGCGCGCACGTTGACCGGAACTTCCGCGTGGTAGCGAATCACCGGTGTGATGGCGTCGCTCGGCAGGATCGGGATCGTGTCGACCGTTTCGCCGTCGACGATCACCTCGATCGCGGTGACATCGATCCAGCTCGCGGCTTGGACTTCGACATCGACCATCTGATCGACCCCCGCGCCCGTGGTGGTGTCGCCCGGGCCGGCATCGCCGAGCTTCGCGGTGACGTAGATGCCGCCGCTGACGGTGCCATGACCAGCGGCGAGCTCGTCGCGGATATCGTTGACCGCGACGGACTGCGGATCGTCGCCGACGGGCAAGCACGTCCGCGGATACCCGACGGGCGAGCTCGCGATGCCGTGCGAATCCGACGAGCCAACCGCGAACACCTTGCGACCGGCGCGCAGGATGCCGAGCCAATCCTCGACGGTGCCGGTGCGATTCGAGGTCCAATCCGAGTCGTTGAACACTTCGATCAGCGTGAACTTCGTATCCCACGACGCGGTGTCGCTCGCGGTGCCGGTCGCCGCGTCGTAACCGACGTACGGGAAGTAGTTCGCGCCGCTGTGCGGGTGGTTGATGATCACGACGGGCGCTTCGGGCCGCGCGCGCACGGCATCGAACACCGCGGGCGGCGACATCGTCTCGAACGGCAACGTGCCGTCGGCGGCGGTCGGATAGCTCTGCCATTTCGGCGAGCCGTTGTTTTGCTTCGTCGGATCGGCGACGAGTGGCACCACGCCCATGTGGCCCCAGACCTCGAACGACGTGAGCTCGACGGAGCTGATCGATTTCATGAACGGCTGGAGGTCGAGCTGCGCGATCTCGGGCTCGAAGTCGCCGACCCACTCGTGATCGCTACGCACGGGGAGCTCGAGGCCATCGGCGGCGGCTTGCGCGATCTTGGTGAGCGAGCGATCGCCGGAATCGTTCGAGCGCCACGTGTGGATGTGGAAGTCGCCGCACATCGTGTTCGGTGTCGCAACGCTGTGATCCATCGCCGCGGTCACGGTCGTGGTCGCGTTCGCGGTCACGGTGACGGTCTGTTCGACGAGCTCGTATTCGTAGCCGCGCGACACGACGAGCTTCCATTGACCGGGCGGTGCCTGCAGCGTGGTGTCGCCGGTCGTCGAGTAAACGACTTGCAAGCGACCGCCCGCGATCGCGTCCTCTCCGTATTGCGCGGGCGGGTTGTCGATCGTCTGCGTCGTCGGCAGGAGTTGGATGCGCACGGGAACCGGCGTGCCGCTTTCGGTCGCTTGGACGTGAACGAGGCCGGTCGCGGGCATGTCGAAGTCGGATGCGGTCGACGAGGTCATCACGTTGCCGCGCTCGAACGCGTCGAACCGGACTTGTGCGGATGCGGGGACGTGAAGCGTGTAGTGGCCGCTCGCGTCGGTGGTCGCACGCGTGAGGTATGCGTCCATGTTCGTGGTGTCGATCGCGTGGACGCGAATGCCTGCCGCGGGGACGCTGCCGCGCGTGACGGTGCCGGTGATCTCGCGCTGGGATTCGCCACGCGTGCGCGACACGGCTTGGAGGATTCCGTCTAGGCCGGGGCCACCGATCACGAGCGAGGCGTGTAGGCGATCGGTTTCGGCGCACGCACCGATCGTGAAGCCGGTCGTGAACGCGCCGAGGAAGCCCGACACGCTGATCGCGCTGCCGAGCGGACCGTTATCGGGCGATGGGATGTAGCCCCAGCTCGTGCCGTCGTCGTCGACGAGCGCGATGTACGGCGCGTTCGCGAGAGCGCTGTCGAAGCCGAGCGTCGGCTGATAGACCGGCGTGCGTTCGGTGTACATCATCGCGTGGAGGATCGATTGTTCTTCGGTGTCGTCGGCGCGCGAGGAGATGTAGCGATAGGTGATGTCGACGGACTCGCTGCTCGGCGCGAGCGAGTAATCGATCGCGGCGTCGATGTCGGTCAGTGCGTCGTGATAGAGCGCCGAGATCACGTTCTCGTAGAACGGCAGCGGATGGAGCTTGCCGGTCGTCCGGATCACGGCGGGCTGACCGTCGGTGCCGTCGTTCAGAACGGTGACGGAATCGGTGACGACCGTCGACCGTCCGGTGAGCAAGAAGAACTCGCCGAAGTTCGCCGGCTCGACGAGCTGACCGTTCGCGACGCGCGCGACGCCGACGGGGCGACCGCCCCACGGATCGTAGAGATCGCTATCGCCGACGTCTTCGATCACGAGCGCGACCTTGTCGTTCGCGAGGACGAAGTCGTTGTCCTTCCACGTGACGAGTCCCGAGCTCACGGTCGGAAGTTGCGCGGCGTGAATGCGGCCGGCGCGCGCTTCGGTCGAGGTCGAGCCGAGCGGATCGGGATGACCGTCCGGATCTCCGACGGAGAACGGTGCCGGTGGCGTGCAAGTCGACGACGTTTGATGGTCGTCGCCGCACGCGAACAACACCACCGCGAGTGCCGCGATCCCTCTCATGTCGAGAGCGTAACGCCGTTGCGACTATTTCGTCACCGCAACCGACCACGGGTGATCACGGCCGGGCAACGCGCCCTTTTGACCCTTGTCGGTGCGTTCGAGGCGAAGGATGTCGTTCTTCTGGAGCTGGATCTGCGCGGCACCCGGTGTGCGCCACTTGCCTTCACCGATCCGCCATTGCAGCGGAACGCCGTCGGCCCGCACGACGATGTTGTAGGTGCCGGTCTCGCCGGTCCACCGCAATTCGTCGACGTCTTGGCGCGTATCGAGGTAGCCGCGCTGTTCCTTCGTCAGCTCGAGCGGGGTCGCGTCGACATCGGTGTTGTTCGGCTCGACCTCGCCAACGTTCGGATCTTCCTCGACGACCGTCACGGTATACGGATCTGAAACGTTTTCGATCGGCAGCTGCTTCGGGGCGAGCGTCTGGTCGATCGAGATCACGAGCGGGCCATCGATCGAGCGGCGGTGGAGCATCTCGCCATCGCCGACCTGGCCTTCGTCGCTGGACGCGGCATGGACGCCATCGCCATCGGTGATCGCGAGGTTGATATCGAGGTTCGGCAGGCCGCTGACGCTGACGCTGACGACGCGCTTCTCGCCGGGTGGGAACGAGACGATGAACGTGTCGTGATCGCCGGCGGTGGCGGAGTGGCGGCGGCCGAGATAGCCGGTGAACACCTTGCCGACCTTGTTCGCGTGCTCGACGTCGTCGTTCGGCTCGCGCTCTTCGGTCAAGGGTGGCGTCGGACGCGTGAGGAAGTACGCGGCGCCACCACCGGCAGCGAGCACGAGGAAGATCATCATGCCGAGCGTGACGTAGCGCTGGCGCTTGAGGCCGCGTTCGAACGCGTCGATGTCGGAGCGGCGGAGGCGAACATCGCTGTCGTCGACCTCGGCGGGCACGGCGAACGCGCGCGTGCGACGAGAGCCGGGGCCGGTCGCATTACCGACGGTGTCGGCGTAGACCTCTTCGATCTGTTCGACGAGTTGCTGGGCGGTTTGAAACCGCATGCTCGGATCTTTCGCGAGCGCTTTTTTGCACAGTGCGTCGACCTGCGGATCGATGCCCGCTTTCGGCGCGCGCATCGATGGCGCATCGGGCTCGGCGGTGAGGTGTTTCGTGAGGACGCCGACCGCGGTGGAGCCGCTGAACAAGTGCTGGCCGGTCAGGATCTCGAACATCAACGCGCCGAACGAGTAGATGTCGCTGCGCGCGTCGACGTCGTCGCCGCGGATTTGTTCGGGCGACATGAAGTACGGCGTGCCGACGATCTGTTGGCGATCGGTGGCGGTGGTCGGCGCGCGCTGTTGTTCGAGCTTCGCGAGGCCGAAATCGAGGACCTTCGCGTAGTCGCGGCCGTTGCCGGTGCGCGTGATGAGGACGTTCTCGGGTTTGAGATCGCGGTGGACGATGCCGAGCTCGTGCGCTTCGGCGAGCGCGCTCGCGATCTGGCCGAGCAACGGTGCCGCGCGTGACCACGGCATCGGGCCGTCGCGCGTGATGATCGACCCGAGGTCGAGTCCGCGCACGTACTCCATGATCAGGTACAGCGCGCCTTGGGCGGTCCCGAAGTCGAAGACCTGGACGGTGTGTGGGTGATGCAACTTCGAGACGGCGGCGGCCTCGCGTTCGAAGCGTTGGATCACGTCCGGGTCGGCGGCGAGATCACGATGCAAGACCTTCATCGCGGCGACCTTGCCCATGCGCAGGTGTTCGACGCGGTAGACGACGCCCATGCCGCCGCGGCCGATCACTTCCATGACCTTGTAACGGCCGTCGACGACCTTGCCGAGCCACGCCTGATTCGAATCGGAGAGCCGGCGGTCGATGACCTCGTCGGTCGCGGGCGGCGCGTCGGTGCGATGCGCGTCCAGCGGTGATGCGCGGGTCATGTCGGCGCCGCACTCGCGGCAGTAGTGACACTCCTCCGCGTAGGCCGTCCGGCACCGTGGGCACACGAACTTTTGCGCCGGGGTGCTCGCCACTACGGTGATGGTACCGCGTGGATTGTTGCGGAGCAGTGGCGAGACACGTGAAGGATTGTTGTTGGGCGGCAACCCTAGGTGTGCCCGGTCGAGCTCCGTCCGTTCAATGTAGCTGGATCGCGTAGGCTGGCGGATTTCTTCAGGCACGGGGACGGTCGCAACTACGTCAACGTGCGATCGCGATCTTCGCGAAACTGCTCGGGCAGGGGGACGGTCGCAACTACGTCAACCGGCGCTCAGCGGTCTACGAGCGGCTTCCACGACCATGCCGTTCCGCGCAGCGACAGAACGCCGGCGCTCGGTGCGTGACTCTCGAGCCGCGGGCTCGCGTCGACGGTACCCGGTGACAACTGCGTCTTGGCGCCATCGCGGGTGCCTGATTTTGCGGCGGTCGGTGCGCCATGCGCGGGTCCGTGGACAAGTGCATCGATCGCCGGGCCCGGCACGAGCTCGACCTCACCGGCGTCGCCTTCGCGCGGTGCTTCGGCGGTGGCCGCGATGCGGAGACCGGGTTTTTCAGCGAGCTGGCGATAGAGCTCGAGGACATCGTCGGCTTGCCAGACGCAGCCATCGCCACCGGCGAGGCGAAGCGGGCTACCCGCACCGGCGATCGTGCCAATCGTGGCATCGGGCAGGGCGATCCACCGCACGAGCCGGCCGTCGATCACCGGCTGCCCCTTCGCGGTCAGCGACGCGATCGCGGCGGTTTCGGCCGTCACGCTCTCGAGATCACCCGGCAACGCGACCACGGGGCTCGTCGGTTTCGCGAGCACGCCCAAGGTCGCTTCGAGTTGTTTCTGCGTCGTGCCCATCCCGCCCAACACGAGGACGAGCTCGACCTGCGCGTCGTCGAGCTGCTTGCGCACGCGGCCGAGCGCGGCGAGCGTCTTCGGATCGTCGCCGCCGGCATCCGCGACGACGCCGATCGCCAGTTGTGGCGCAGCCGCGTGGGTGATCTGGTGTGGCTCGATCGTCCAACTGCCGATCTTGCCGGCGGCGAGCTCGGGCAGATCGTCAGCGACACACCGCCACGGCGCGTGTTTCTGTTCCGCGGCGGTGATCGTTGCGGCGATCGCATGGGCAAGAGAGGGCGCGGCCTGCGTCGCGGGCTTCTTCGCTCCACCGCATGCCGCGAGGAGGACGAACACGGCGCCGAAAGCCGGCGAAATTGAAACGTCCGAGCAGGTGGCGTAGGCATCGGTGACGCGGTCATCGGTGACGCGGTCATCGGCGACGCGGTCATCGGTGACGCGGTCAGCGACGCGGTCATCGGCGACGCGGTTCTCGGCGACACGGTCATCGGCGACGCGGTCATCGGCGACGCGGTCATCGGCGACGCCGTCATCAGCGCCGTCATCAGCGACGCGGCCATCGCCGACGCGGCCATCGGCGGCGCGGTCATCGGCGGCGCGGTCATCGGCGGCGCGGTCATCGGCGGCGCGGTCATCGGCGGCGCGGTCATCGGCGGCGCGGTCATCGGCGACGCGGTTCTCGGCGACACGGTCATCGGCGACGCGGTCATCGGCGACGCGGTCATCGGCGACGCCGTCATCAGCGCCGTCATCAGCGACGCGGCCATCGGCGACGCGACCATCGGCGACGCGGTCATAGGCGACCCGGTCGACGCGGTCATCGGCGACGCGGGCTAGTTTCGATTTCGCGAACATCTATTCGGCGACTTTGCCGTTCGCCGCGCGCCACGCGTCGATCACCGTCGGTGATTCGTAATACGCGCTCATCTGCTTCTGCGGCTCGCGCGCGATCACCTGCGCGAACATTGCCTTCGCATTGGCCGGTTTGCCATCGGCGACCAGTGCTTTCCCGAGGAGGATCCCGATCTCGCTCATCATCGGCGCGTCGACATATTCCAGCTTCTGGCCCACGTCCGACAACGCCTTCGCGACCCCCGCGTAATCCCCCTGCAACGCCGCCGTGCGTGCGATCGGTAGCGCGGCCGTGGCTGCTTCGTTCGCGGCCGTGTGCTCTTTACGCCGCGCGATCGCGTCCGCATCCGGGACCGGAATGCGCTCTTGATGAACGCGTACGTTCAGCACCGGGATCAGGACCGAGTCACCCTTCTCGACCGCGCCCTTGTCGCCGAGGTTGTTGTACGTGCGAATCACGTCGACCTGCTTCGCATCGCCGAAATAGAAGTTCGAGATCGCCGTGATCGATTCCGTGGTCTGCGCGACATGCGTGACCACGAGCGGCAACTTCAACACCACACCCGATGCCGGGATCAGCGTCGGCGCGATGTTGTTGTACTGCGCGATAAACGACGCGCGATTCGCATCGCCCAGATACTTCTGCGCGAGCGCCGGCAACGAATCACCCGCCGCTGTCGTGATCTCGCGCGTGATCGGCACCCGGATCTTTTCACCGGGGTTGAGCTTCTTGTACGTCTTCCACTTGTTCTCGTCGACGATGAACAACGACGTCCGCGCGTGATCGCCGTAAAACTCGGCCGCGACGAGATCGATCGTCTCGCCTTGCTTCACGCGATACGACACGACGCCATCGTCCGCATGGGCGAGCGACGCGACCAACACGAATGCGAGCGCGAGCTTCATGGTTGCACCTCCGCCGGCTTCTTCTTGCCCGGTGCGAGCGAGCCTTGCTTCTCGAAATCGACGCTGACCGTCTGCGCACTATCGGCGCCGGCGATCGAGACGTCGATCGTCTTTTCGATCGGTTGATACCAATCGTGCTCGAACTTGATCACGTGTTGCCCGGCGAACGTCTCGATCGGTTTCGCCAGCGGGGTCGTGCCGATCGGTTTGCCGTCGATCGAGATTCGCGCCCACGGCTTGGCATCCAACCGGACGTACGACTTGTTGAGCTTTTTCTCGCCGGCACTCGGCGTTCGCGGTGTAGCGCCCAACGGCGCGACGTGAATCAGCCCGAGAAACAGCAACAACACGCCGAGCGTGACCGCGTGTGCGACGAGGCCCGAACGCACCATGTTGCGCGCTTGGAGATTCGG
>JASGLC010000003.1:2900000-6259750 GCA_047600425.1 Kofleriaceae bacterium
GAGCGCGCGATCTGTTCGGACCGGGGCGAGCGCAGGCGGCGCTCGGACGTCGATCGCGGAATCGCGCGAAGCTCGAGGAGCTCGGGCGTCCGCCACGGACCCGAGATCGCGAAATGTCGGATCCATGTGTGTCGATGAGCGGTTGGAGGTGAGCCGAGCTCGCCCGCGATCGCGCCATCGACGGTGTTGCGGGGCGAGGTCGGCATTCGGCCTCGTGCCGCGTTCCGAGGTGACGCCGAGCTGCGCGTGATCCAGCTGCGATGCGAGCTCGCGACTTCGTGCTCGGGATCTGATCCCTGCTCGATCTCGTGTTCGACCGCGATGCGAGTGCACGCGGCGACTCCTTCCTGGTGTTTGACGGACATGATCGGTCAAATTGCCAAGCACATGCCCGGAATCGCCGATCTCGCTGCGTGGTCGCGGTGGCGTCAGAACCGGGCACGAGCTGGCAAACGCATGCCGCCGCGTCGATCGCCACGCGGATCAACCACGCGATCGGACGTTCGCGATGTGCTGATCCCCGCGTGGCCGCGAAGTCTTCGACGCGGGCCGTGCTTTCACACGCATGACAACCGCGTCCGAGCCCGGAGCCGAACTTGCCTAGCTTCAGACCGTCCCGGTGCCTAAAGAGATCCGCATCGATACGCGATCGACCTTGCCTAACTTCAGACCGTCCCCGTGCCTGAAGAGATCCGCATCGATACGCGATCGAACTCGCCTGACTTCAGACCGTCCCCACCCTCGAGCGAATTCGCGGAGGTAGCGATCGCAAGTTGACGAAGTTGCGACCGTCCCCGCTCTCGAGCGAATTCGCGGAGGTAGCGATCGCAAGTTGACGTAGTTGCGACCGTCCCCGCCCTCGAGCGAATTCGCGGAGGTAGCGATCGCAAGTTGACGTAGTTGCGACCGTCTCCGCCTCCGGGCGAATTCGCGGAGATCGCGATCGTACGTTGACGTAGTTGCGACCGTCCCCGCTCGAAGAGACGCGCGAGGTTCGGCGTTACCCTTCTCGTGATGAGACTTGCCTGCGTGATCGCGTTGGCGGCGTGCGATTCGGGATCGGGATCGGCACCGAAAGCAGCCGATCCACACCCCGTGTCCCCCAAATCCGCCGACGCGGCGCCGACATGCTCGACCGACGGCACGTATCGCCTTCGCTACCGATCGAACAACGCCGAAGGCTGGTGGATGACGATCGTCGTCACGGGATCGACCGCGTCGGTGCGCGAGAAAACGTCGATCCTCGGCCTCGCGGCGGGCCCGGTCACGATGACCTCCGATCCGGACTGCAAGCTCCACTTCAAGGCCACGGGATCGAACGCCGGCGACATCACGATCGACCTCGTATCCAGTGGGGACACCGCGAGCGGAACGATCTCCCGCACGAAAGGCGGCGAGAAGTATCCGACGCCCCAAGACACGCAACCGATCGCCGGTTGGGTCGAGCACGCACCGCCCGTGCTTCCGGCATGCATTCATCCCGGCGATTTCGAGATCGTGATCGATCAGAAGGCATGGAAGCTCACCGACGGTCGCCCGACGCCGGGCCTTCCCCTTACGTGCAAGAACGTCGCTCCCGACACGAAGCTGACCGTTCGACTCACGGCCGCGAACGGCCAGTTGTTCGTGAACGAGGTCGACGCGGAAACGCACATGCAGTTGTTCTCCGTCGGCACCGTCACGCGCGATGGCGACTGCAAGCTCACGGTCGCGATCGGTGCGCACGAAGTCGAGAAGCTCGAGGGCGCGCATCTCGTGTTCGACGGCGACACTCTGACCGGCACCGTCGACAAAGCCGACTACGATTTCTACGAGACGGAAGTGACCGGCGAGAACCGTTGGACGTGCTCGGCGAAGCACGCCGCGCTCACCGGAAAGCGCATCACCGACTAAGCAAACGTCGTCGTGATCTGCGTGCCGCGCTTCAGGGTCTTCGTCACCGGCGTCTTCTCGGCAATCTCCGCCAACCGCGCGCGTTGCTCCGCCGTCAATGCCGCGTTCCCGAGCTTCACCACCCGCGTGATGACCTCGACCTCGCCGGCCCGATCGATCTCGAGATCGACATGCACCGCCCCGAGCTCCCAGCCTTTGCGATCGGCATACATCCGCAACGTGATCGACGTACACGCCGCCAGCGCCGCCAACAACAATCCGTATGGCGACGCGCCCGTGTCACCGCCACCGACCGACGGCGGCTCGTCCGCCGCGACGATGTTCTTCCCGACCCGGATCGTCTGCGCGTACTTCGCCGTCCCACTATCGAGATGCGCCGAGGCGAGCTTGCCGTCCGTCATCACGGCCCCTTCATCGCGAACGTCGACGGCGTGTTCGCATGCTTCTGCGCCGGGATCTGATGCACGTACGCCGCCACCGCTTTCAGATCCGCTTCCGTCATCTTCGACCACGCACCTTGCAACATCGCCATCGGCGGGGCGATGTGCTTGCCATCCGGCTTCACCATCGTCTTCAACGTCGTGAAGATCTGCGCTGGGCTCCACCCACCAATCCCCGTCTCTTTGTCCGACGTGATGTTCGGCGCGAACAATTTCCCGGTCCCGAGCGCGGGAATCTCCATCTCGAGCCCACCCGTGAACAGCTTCTCCGGCGCATCCGCCGGCGGCGTTTGATGACAGTGCGCGCACAGCATCAGCGACGCGAGATACTCGCCATGCCCGACCTCATCCTTGGGATCCGGCACGTTCGCCGCCTTCGGCACGTTCAGCTGCGGGAACTTCAGCTTCGTATTTTGCGGCACCACGTGATCCACCGGCTTCAACGTGTGCAGATACGCGACGAGCGCCTGGACATCGTCATCCGTCATCCGGTTGTAGAGCGCGTACGGCATGATCGAATACAGCTGCGAGCCATCCGGCCGCGTGCCCTCGCGGATCACCGTGATCAGTTGCTCGTCGGTCCAGCTCCCCACACCCGAGCTCTTGTCCGGCGTGATGTTCGGCGTCTTCCACGTGCCCATCGGATCCGGCATCTCCAACCCACCCGCACCGAGATGCTCGAAGTCCGGCGCACCGTTCGCCGCGAGCCCCGTGTGGCAGACCAAACAGCCCGAGACATTCGCGATGTACTCGCCACGCGCCAGCCTCGGATCGACGGCGACCGCCGCATCCCGCGACGTCACGTCGATCACCTCGTGCTTCTCCGGCGCCGGCATCGGCTTCGGATCCTTACTTCCACACCCAACGACAACGAGCAGAGCCACCATCCGCATGGCTCCGTTATCGCATTACTTGTGCTCGGCTGCGGGCACGACCCGAACAATCGCGTAGCTCTTCTTGCCCTTTCGGAGCACGAGCCGCGTCTCCGTCATCAGATCCGCGAGCGTCAGCTTCTTGTTCGCGTCTTTCACCGCGACGTCGTTCACGTACGCACCGCCACCCGTGATCGTCCGCCGCGCCGCGCCCTTACTGTCCTCGAGATTCACGCGCACCAACAGATCCACCAACCCGATGCCGGCTTCGAGCTCCGCCTTCGGCACATCGAACGACGGCACCGTCCCGGCCATATTCGCGAGCTGCGCATCCGAGAGCTTCGTGATGTCGCTGAACATGTCGCTCGCCGAATCTTCGATGCCCTTGATCACGCCCGCGCCATGGATCCATCCCGTCATGCCACGCGCGAGCTCGCGCTGCGCCACCCGCTTCGCCGGATCCGCCGCCGACTCCTTCAGGATCTCTTCGACACGCGCCACCGGCTCGAGCGAGAACATCCGCAGAAGCTTCGGCACTTCACTATCCGGCCGATTGAACCAGTACTGGTAGAACGCGTACGGCGTGGTCCGCTCGGCATCGAGCCAGATCCGCTCGCCCGTCGACGTCTTGCCCATCTTCTGGCCCGTCGAATCGAGCAACAGCGGCGCGACCAAGCCGAACAACTGCGGCACGTCTCCACGCTTGCGCCCGAGCTCGCACCCCGCCGTGATGTTGCCGTACTGATCGCTGCCACCGACCTGCAACCGACATCCGTACTGCTTCGCGAGATGGACGAAGTCGAACGCCTGCAGCAGCATGTACGAAAACTCGGTGTACGAAATCCCGGACTCGCCCTCGAGCCGGTTCTTCACCGAGTCCTTCGCCATCATCCAGTTGATCGTGAGGTACTTGCCGACGTCTCTCAAAAACTCGAGGAACGAAATCCCGCGCGTCCAATCCGCGTTGTTCGTGATCACCGCACCCGTCGGCGAGCTATCGAACGTCATCAACTTCGACAGCTGTCCGTGAATCCCGGCGATGTTCGTGGCGAGCGTGGCGTCGTCCAACAGGTTGCGCTCGGCACTCTTGCCCGACGGATCGCCGATCATGCCCGTGGCACCACCGACGACAATCACCGGCCGATGCCCCGCGAGCTGGAACCGCTTCAACATGATCGTCGGCACCAGATTGCCGACGTGCAGACTCGACGACGTGGGGTCGTATCCCGCGTACACGCTCACCGGGGCATGCGCGGCCAACAACTCGCCGAGACCCGCGCGATCCGTACACTCCTGATATAGGCCTCGCGCTTCGAGCTCGTCGATCAACGACATGCGCTCACCCTATCATTCGTAAAAATCCAGCTCTACGCGCGAGACGCTCGGAAATTGCCAGCCATCGCCGGTCAACGTCACGCGGTACTGCGCGACGTCCCCGCCCACCACGCCAGCGCCGACCTCGATCGACTGCCACGGCGCCGTCGCGAGGTTGCCTCGATCGCCGGCGACCCGCACTTCGAGCTTCATCGTCGCACCGTCGAGCGCCGCATCTACGACGAACGAAAGCAGCGTTGCCCCTGGCGTGTCTTTGACGTCCGACGTGTACACGACCGTTGGCGAAAACGGCTGCACGATCGTGCCACCGTGGGTCGTCGCGATCACGACTGCTTGTTGGATCCCGCCACCGACCGCATCGACCTTTCCATCGTTCACCGTGAACGTCCATGCCGCCTGCATCGGCATCCCGACAAATGCGGACCGCAACACGTCGTAGTCGTACGGCGTATTGGCGATGTTCGTCTCGTTCGCGGTATCGCGGATCGTCACCGGATCGATCTGATCGCCATTCGCGAGCGTCGCCGACAATCCCGCGCGGACGCCACCGACGAGGATGTACATGAAGTCGAGCGTGTCGATCACGCGGCCGTCATCCGGTGCCGTGGTGAACGTGGCCGTTGCCGATCCACCGTCGGCCCACGTGAACGTTTGCGCCGGCGTGTACAACGACACCGGTTGATTGCGCGCGATCGCAGGCCGCAGATGATCCGCGCCGACCGGCTTCGCCTCGCCACCGGCTTCCGTGATCCGTAGATGCACCTGCGCGCCGCCGATGTTCTGCCCGAAATCCGCCGCGAACGCGTGCCAGCCCGCGGTCAGGTGGGTCGTCATCGCCGGCTGTTTCAGCCCGAACCAATCGGCCGCGACCAATTCTCCGTCGACGAACGTCCGCGTCACGTCATCGGGATCCGCGCCGTGCAACACCTCGACGGTGTAGTCGCCCTCGTGATCGATCAGCAACTGACCCGCGTAGTGCATCGACCACGTGTTCGCGTATCCGTAATCCGATGGCCCTGGCACGAGCGTGTCGTGATCGATCGGTCCCTTGTCGAACCAGATCCCCGTCAGATATTCGGTCTCTTCGAGCGCGTACAGGTACGCCATCAGACCGCGCGCATCCGTCGTCTTCGCTCGCAACCGCCGCGCACGCACGAGGTCGGCCGTGCCACTCGTCATGTCCAACAGCACCATCCGCGCGCTGCCGATCGACTCGCTGAACGCGCCGCGGATCGGATACCAACCCGGTTGTTGGGTCACGATCTGCGTCGAGCCGTTCGTGTTGAAGTCCGCGTGAATGCTCGTGACCGTTCCGTCGACCGTGATCTCGAAGAAGCCCGCATCGTCGGCCGCGAGGGCGTACGTGCTCGTGCCCGCCGGAAGGTAAATCTCGCCGTCGAACAGCACCGAAAAATAATCGGTCGCGCCGATGTTAAGCCCCTTCGGCCACTGGTCGCCCCAATCCGTCGGAAACAGCCCGTAGACCTCGCCGATCGGCACGTCCGGAAATAGCGTCGGGAGATCTTGGCCGGTCGTATTGATCGTCACGCCGGTCGAGCGATACGCGCGCGCGCGTAGGCCTCCGACCACGTACGTATCCGGTTCGATCGCGCCACGACTCGCGGTGCTTCCACCATCCAGCTCGCCATCGAAGCTGGTATCGATGATCTGCGTCGTGGTCAGCGGCGCGAACGAGCAGCCCGCGAGGGCTACCAATACGGCCGCGCGCATCGAGCCATTATACGCTGCAGTCCGCCACGAGCTTCTCGATCAACACGCGACAATCCGCGAACACGCGATCGTGTCCTTCTTCCTCGTCGAGGAGCTCGATCAGATCCAGGCTGTCGAGCAGGCGCGCCGAGCGATTCCAACCCTCCGGCAGCCCGCCGTAGCCGCGCTCGAACGCCTCCAAGAACGCCTGATCGTGGCGCTCGTTGTAGCGAAACAAGCTACCGATATCGTACAGCGGCGAGCTCGTCGTCGCGGTCTCCCAATCGATGATGCCGTTGATCCGCCAGCCGGCGCCGCGCTTCGCGACGATCACGTTGCGATGGCTGAGATCACCGTGAGACAGGCATACCGCGCCCCACGCCATCATCGGCTCCGATGCTTCCAAATGTTTCTTCAGCGCATCCGACGTGGCGGCGCCGATCCGCGTGCGTGCGCGCCCACTCGTCAGCCGGATGTAATTCGCCTCGAGCACGTTCGTGAGATCGAACGGCTCGGTCGCATCGGTCTTCGCGAGTGATGCGAGCACCATCCCGAGCGGCTCCGCCATCTGCGCGAATGCCTCGTGATGGCCGCGGCGCCGCAGATCCAGGAGCGTGGTGCCTTCGATCCAGCGATACACGATCACGAGCTTCGCGTCGTCGACATGGACGACCTCGGGCACCGGCAACGTGCGATGCAAGAGCGTGAGCGTGGTCAGCTCGGTATCGAAGTAATCGCGACCGCCGGCGTAGTGCTTCACGCCGTACGCCTGATTGTCCTCGGTGGTGACCTTGTGGATCGTGTTCGTCAGCCCGCCCTCGACGGGTTCCGCCTTCACGATCTTTCCGTTCACCACCGCCGCGAGCTCGTCCCGGCTGACATCGATCAGCGGGAACACCCGAGCGTGCGTGACCGTCGGGTCTTGCCGCACGAGCCCAGTCTATCAGCGCGCGTAATCCGACGCTCGCGTCTCGCGAACGACGACCACCCGCACCTGACCCGGATAGGTAGCCTCGGTCTCGATCGTGCGCGCGATCTCTTTCGACATCACGATCGCGGCCGCGTCATCCACTTGATCATTCATGACCATGACCCGGATCTCGCGACCGGCCTGGAGCGCGTACGCACGCTCCACTCCCGTGAACCGCTTGCAGATCGCCTCCAGGTCATCGAGCCGCTTGATGTAGCTCGCGAGCTGTTCGCGACGTGCACCCGGCCGTGCCGCCGACAGCGCATTCGCCGCCGCGACGATGTGATCGAGCAACGCCGCCGGCTTGGGCCCGGTCTCGTCGCCGTGATGCGCGGCGATCGCCTGGCACACCTTCGGCGATTCACCGTGCTTGCGAGCGAGCTGCGCGCCGACATCACCGTGCCCACCTTCTTGCTCGTGATCGACAGCCTTGCCGATATCGTGCAAGAGGCCCGCACGCCGCGCGAGCTTTACGTTGAAGTCCAGCTCGGCCGCGATCAACCCGGCGAGATAGCCGACCTCGATCGAGTGGAGCAGCACGTTCTGCGCGTACGACTGCCGGAACTTCAACCGGCCGAGGTGCTTCACGAGCTCGGGATGCACGCGATGCAAGCCGAGATCGAACACCGCTTGCTCGCCCGCTTCTTTGCAGACCTTGTCGACTTCCTTCTCCGCTTTGCGAACGACTTCTTCGATTCGCGTGGGATGAATCCGGCCGTCGGCAACGAGCGCCGAAATCGCGATCCGCGCGATCTCGCGACGCACGGGGTTGAAGCACGAGATCGTGATCGATTCGGCGGTGTCGTCGATGATCAGGTCGATGCCCGTGGCGGCTTCGAGCGCGCGCACGTTGCGACCTTCGCGACCGATCAACCGGCCCTTCAGATCGTCCGAGGGCAGGGGAATCGTCGCGACCGTGCGCTCGTGCACGAACTCGCTCGCGAACCGTTGGATCGCGGTGGCGACGATCGTCTTCGCGCGTGCCGTGGCTTCCTTCTGCGCGTCGTCTTCGATCTTCTTGATCTCGACGGCCGCCGATGCCAGCGCTTGCCCGCGCACGGCTTCCTCGAGCTTCTTCCGCGCATCCGCTTCGGAGAGGCCGGCGATGTTCTCGAGCTGTTTGCGCGCTTCGGCTTGTGCGGTTTCGGCCTTCTCGACCGCGGCATCCGCCTGACGGATCTTGCCGTCGACGCTGCGCTCTTTCTTGTCGAGCTCGGCGAGGCGGCGTTCGGCGTCTTTCTTTTGTTTGTCGACGTCCCGCTCTTTGGCGCCGATCGAATCCTCGCGCTTTTGAAGCTCGGTCCGGCGTTGTTTCAATTCGTCGTCGAGCTCGGACTTGCGCTTGCGCGCGGCTTCCTTGCCCTCGATTTCGGCGGCTTGTTTGATCGCCTCGACTTCAGCCTTCGCTGCTGCGCGCACTTTTTCCGCTTCGGCTTCGGCCATCCCACCATCACCCGCCGCACTCCCTTTCGCCTTGCCCATCCGCGTACCAAAGAACACGCCGGCACCGAGGCCCAGCACGAGCGCGATCACGATCGCGATCAAGTCCATTCAGCGTCCCTTGTACGTCGCACTCTCGGTGACGACGTGGCTGAGATCGATATCGTGCGGGTCGCGCACGACGTCATCGATCAATTGAACATCGAAGCAGATGCCGACTCGAAGCGGCGCGCGCGCCTTCTCGAGGGTGGCATCGTAGTGGCCCTTGCCCCAACCGATCCGGCCGCCCCGGCGATCGAACGCCAGGCCCGGAATCACGAACGCGTCGATCTCGACGAGCCCGACGATATTGCGCCAGTCATTCTTCGGCTCGCGGAGGCCGTATTTCGCGACGACCATCTGCTCCGGTACGACTTCATGAAACTGGAGCAGCCGTTCGTGCTCGACGACGCGCGGATAGACGACGCGGCCACCGGTTGCCCGGACCTCTTCGTCGATCAACCACGTCTCGACTTCACTGCCTTTCGGGGCGTAGAGCGCCACGGTTCGACAGTTCGCCGCCGACAGCAGGTCGTTCACGCGCTCGGCAATCCGAACGCTCGCCATCTCCCGCTCGTGCGGAGCGATCGCATCGCGACGCGCCATCATGGCTCGCCGGATCGTCGACTTCTCCGTAACGTGGGTGGTCACCTGCGCCAGCAACGTAGCGCACGAGCATATCCAGACCAAGCACCCGATCAAAGGTGCAAGCCTCTGAAACTAATGCCGGTCTTGGTGCTGCTTCATGATGAAGTTCGCGAGCGGCATCTTCGCCCGCGCGGTGGCGATCGATTCGCCGAACTTCACCGCCATGCCCGCATCTTCGACGCGAACGACGCGCACCGGCAGATGCAGCGTTTCTTCGCCCGGAAGATCGAGATCGAGCTCGGCTTCGCAGCCTTCCTCGAGCGTCAAATCAACGCGCATGAACAGCCCACTCTTGGAGACGTCTTCGACGAGACCATCGACGACAAGTCCTTCGGACCGGCAGCGCGCCCGGACTTGGACGGGGACTCGAACCGCTTCCCGTTTGTCCATGTAGGTGATTGAAGGGTACCGACCCACTGGGGCCTATGCAAGTGAAATTACGGGAGTGTTGGCGGGTCGATGTGACTCGGTGCGCCATCGAGGGACGCCAACCACACCTCGATCGAGCTGACTTCGTCGGCGGTGAGATCGACGCCGATCTGGTACTTGCCCATCATCGCGATCGCTTCGCGGAGGGTCGGGATCGACCCGTCATGAAAGTACGGACCCGTGTGCAGCACGTTCCGGAGGCTCGGGACTTTGAAGACCATCCGATCGGAATCGAGCTTGGTGACGTCGTAGCGACCCTGATCTTTTTGATTCGGCCACGCCTCGACGACGCCGGCTTTTTGAAACATCGATGCGCCGACGAGCTCGCCGGTGTGGCACTGCACGCATCCGATATCGGCGAACAGCTTCAAGCCATCTTGTTCCTTGCGGCTGAGCGCGTTGCGATCGCCCTCGAGGAATCGATCCCATCGGCTCGGCGTCACGAGCGTGCGTTCGAACGCGGCGAGCGCGCGCGTCACGTGATCCTGATCGATCGGCTCGCCGGGGTACGCGTGCGAGAACGCGGTCACGTAGCCGGGGATATGCGAGAACGTCGTCGCGATCGAACGGCGATCCATCGCCATCTCGTCGACGAGTGGACCGTTCGCTTGGGCTTCGAGGGTCGCCGCACGGCCGTCCCAGAACAATGCGATGTGCGCGCCGGCGTTGTACGTCGACGGCGTGTTGCGATGGCCGCGCTTGCCCGCGGTCCCGACCGAAAACGATTTAGGCGAATCGGCACCGTCGTGATCGAGTGCGTGGCACGTGTTGCACGACACGTCGTGGTGTTTCGACAACCGCTTGTCGAAATACAGCATCTTGCCGAGCGCGACTTCTTCCGCCGACGACACCTCGGGCGGGCGCAACGGCCGGAACCGCCGAAGCAGGCGCGGATTCACGCCCTCGATCGAGCCGGTCAGCGCGGCCGGACCACGCGGTGCGGGCGGTCCGAGAAACGGTGTTTGTGCACCCTCCGCGTCGCCGCAACCCACAACCCCACACAGCACCAATAACCCCAACCACCGCATATCTCACTGAATCGGCCAAAGTTCCCCGCTGGATAGTTTGGATTTTGGCCGAACCTACAAATCGTGCGGCGTGGTGGCTGGGTCTCGATTCGAACAAAGCTGATCGTGTTCATCGCGATCCCGATCGTCGCGATCGTTTCGACGTTCGCGTGGTTCGCAACCTCTCAGCAACTTCGCGAACGTGCGCGTTGGGAAGACGATGAAGCGAACGTCTACGGCGACCAATTCGCCGCCGAGCTTCGCAGTGCGGTCGCGTTCGGTGACAAGGCTACCGCGAGTGAAGTCCTCGTCCCGGTGACGAGTGATCCCGACGTCGCGTCGGTCACGCTGTTCGACGGCAACGGCGACGTGTTGTATCGCTCGGGCGCCCCGTCGCGCTGGATCGATGCGGCGAAGTTCGGCGTCGTCGCGAAGCGCCTCGTCCATCAAGACGATCGCTGCGTCGTCGTCACGCCGGTGGTCTCGCTCGAAGGTCCGCGCGGCACGCTCGTGATCGAGATCTCGACGCTGCACCAACAAGTGGCCGAGCGTCGCCTCGTTCGATCGATGACGTTGTTCGCGTCGATCGCGCTCCTCTTGGGTGTGTTCGCGGCGGTGATGATCGCGCGCTCGCTCGCCTCGCGATTGCGCCGGATCAGCGACGTCGCGACGGCGGCCACGCACGATGCGTCGATCACGGTGACGAACGCAGGTGACGACGAGATCGGCAAGCTCGCACACGCGTTCAACGACATGCTCGGGCAATTGCGTGGCAAGGAAGCGTCGCTCGAATCGCGCGTTGCCGAACGCACGAGCCAGCTCGAGTCCGAAATGGAGCGCCGCTCGGAGATCGAGCTCGAGCTTCGCCAAGCGCAAAAGCTCGAATCGGTCGGTCGGCTCGCGGCGGGCATCGCGCACGAGATCAACTCGCCGGTCCAGTTCGTCGCGCATAGCTGCACGTTCATCGATGAAGCCGTGGCGGCGCTCGTGGAGAGCGTCATCGCCGGTCAGGTCCAGCTCGAGCGTGCTGCCAAGGGCGAGATCACGGTGCAGGAGCTCGCGGCGTTCTGGAAGAAGACCTCCGACGATGCCGACCTCGAAGGCCTACTCGAGGCCGTGCCCGAATCGAGCAAGCTGGCGCTCCAAGGGCTCGAGCGTGTCACCGGCATCGTTCGCGCGATGAAAGAATTCGCCTATGCGGATCAGCGCGCGCAGACGCCGAGCGATCTCAATCGCGCGATCCAGAACACGCTGCTCGTCACCTGCAACGAGTACAAGTACGTCGCCGATACGAAGGTCGTGCTCGGCTCCCTGCCGCCGGTCGTGTGTCACGTCGGCGAGTTCAACCAGGCGATCCTCAACATCGTGGTCAATGCGGCCCACGCGATCGAAGATGCGAACAAGGGCAAGAACAAGCGCGGCTGCATCACGGTCAAGACCTGGACCGATGGCGATGACGCCTGCGTCTCCATCGCGGATGACGGCTGTGGGATCCCCGATACGGTGCTCGAGAAGATCTTCGACCCGTTCTTCACGACCAAAGAAATCGGGCGTGGGTCGGGCCAAGGGCTCGCGATTGCCCGGTCGGTGATCGTGGACAAACACGCGGGCCGCCTCGACGTTCAGAGCCGGGTCGGGCAGGGAACCACGTTCACGATCCACCTGCCCATCGCCGGCGTGGCGCAGCCGATCGCCGCATAACGGCTTGCGTTTAGGGGGCGAATACGGCAGATTGCGTCGCCCAAGAGCCCATAGCTCAGTTGGTAGAGCACCGGCCTTTTAAGCCGAGGGTCGTAGGTTCAAGCCCTACTGGGCTCACGTGAAAATTTAAGACCCCGTCGTCCAGAGGCCTAGGACACCCGCCTTTCACGCAGGTAACACGGGTTCGAATCCCGTCGGGGTCGCAATTTGTTCGGGAGGGACTGCTCCTCCACACTGACAACAGAAGAGAGGTTCGCTTCACCACTAATCCGCCAAACTTGGCGGCTACCATCAGTGGTGCGAGTGGGCGTGAACGTGAGTCCTGACGGGAACAGGGCCATGAACACCTCTCGAAGATCACGGCGGTCCGCGAGGGCTGTCCGCAGATCTTTCAACTTCGCGCGCGCCGAGCCTTCGATCCGCTGAAGCAGGATCGAGAGGTCTTCGGGCGTGCGTTTCGCCGCGATGATTTGAGCTTCTAGATGAGCGATCCGCTCGGTTCGCTTCTTCAGCTCGCTGACCAGCTCGGTCACATCGTCGGTCAATGCCACGGCCTTCGCGAGTCGCTTCTGTTCGGTCCGCGCGGTCGCGAGCTCGGCCTCGAGACCGGCGACATCGGCATCGTTCTCCGGAAGCTGCGCGGCAATCTCGTTTCGGATCTCGCCGAGCACCATGTCGAGGACGCCTTCACTCAGTACGTGCCGTTGAAGGTGATCGATCAACGCGTTTTCGACTTCGGCCATCGGTTGCTGCACGGTAACGGCGCAGACCGCGTTGCCGCGCTCGTGATGCTTCGCGCATCCGTAGCAAAGAATGCGATCGGCCAAACCGCCGTATGCGAACACGCGTGCGGCCGCGACAGCACCACCGCACGAGCCGCACTTCGCGATGCCCGTGAGCGGATACTTTGCCGCATTGCGGCCGTGACGTTCGTAGGGACCACGTGTCGTGAACATCTCGTTCACCGCGAACCACGTCGCATCATCGATGATCCGCCACTCCGGCAGCTCGACGATCATGACGTCGCTCGAATCCGCTTTCACGCGAACCGTGGTTCCGCCCTGTCGAACCTTCTTGATTCGGCCATGGATGTACACACCGCGATATCGCGCGTTCAAAAGGATCGTGCGGATCGCGCTCGGTGCCCACGAACCACTGCCGCGCCGGCCAGCAGCTGGACCAGCCACACCTTCGTCGTTCAGCGATATCGCGATCTGTTTCTGACCTCGTCCCGCCAGGTACTCGCGATAGATGCGCTCGACAACCTTCGCTTGTGCTTCATCCACTACGGCGACCGTGAAGCGGCGGCCTGCGCCATCGGACTGGCGTTCGAGCTTGTAGCCGTAGCACGCGCCACCCGCGATCCGTCCTTGTCGAACGCGACTGCGAAGTCCTTCGCGCGTGCGCGAGCGAATCGCCTCGAGCTCCATCTGATGGCCGGTGCCTTGGATGAAGGTCGTTGCTTGATCGATCGCGTTCGCGAACTGAACTTGCTGACCGGTCGAGTAGTAGTAGAGCTGACAGCCGCGATCGCGAACCAGATCGCGAATGACGAGCGTCACCTCGATCGCATCGCGGCCGAGTCGCGACTGATCGCGACAGATGATGATGTCGCCACGTTTCGCTTCCGCGAGGAGCTGGCGCAAACCCGCGCGTCCGAGAAAGTCATCGCCCGCACGACCATCGTCCACGTAGTCGACGCGCGACTCGTTCGACAGCTCCATACGCGCGATCATCTCGTCGCAACCCTTGGTCTGGACGTCGAGGCTGAACTGCTGCTTGCCCTCGTCGTTCTTGGACCGCCGTCGATACGTCCGGATCATCATGTCGTCCCCTCTACCGCTCCAGTCGGCATCATCAGGCTGCGTGCGGCACGGCGCAATCCGTCGTCGGAGTGATCTCGGTGGCAAAGTTCAGCTCGGCGCGGACGAGCACGCGGGCGAGGGCTCGGTAGACTGATTTCCCGTCGCCGGCGGGCACCAGCTCGAGCTGCGGACCTTCTCTCTCGATGGGTTCGGTTTCGTTCATGGCTGCTTCTTCGCCAGGGTTGCGAGCTGTGCGTTCGTGATGATCGGAATCGACATCGGTCGGACGGGGGTCAGCTCGGTACCCGGCGGCAGTGCCGCGCGGAGTCGCATGATCGCGAGGTCGAGCAGCTGTTCGGCGGGCAGGCCTTTCAACGCGCCAACTAACGCGGCGATGTCGAGCGTCGGCTTCTCTTGCGGCACGAGTGCGGTTTCCTCGGCCATGACTACGCCACCTGCTGAGGTTCGGGGAGCGTCGGTCGGAGTGCTTGCTCCGGCGATTCGATGATCCAGGACTTCATCCTCGGAATCGGATCCGCGGAGATCCACTCGCTCGTGTACGTGCGGTCCCAGATCTCGAACCGAACGTGAAGCGGTGATTTCGCGGCGTAACCGATGACCTCGCCGGCGCGCACCGATTGGAGGCGCTGCATTCGCCGGAGGTTTTGCTTCACGAACATCTTCGAGAGGTGGGCGTAGTGCGTGGACCACGAACCGTGGTCGAGCGTGATCGCGAAGCCACTCTCGGTTTCGCCCGCGAACGCGACGTTGCCGGTCTGCGCCGCGTACACCGGCACGTAGAGGTCGTCGTAGACGCTGGTCATCGGCGCGTAGCCGATATCGACGCTCATACGATCGTTGTTCGCCGGGATCGCGATCGGGTCGTGGCCCGACAGGCGAGGTAGTGGCCAGCGACTCGGCAACGGCGATACGCGGCACTCGTTACGCAACTTCCAGAACCGGCTACTTCCCGGCGTGTTCGGATCGATCTTGTCGAACATAGAGACCTCCTTGGTTCAGAACGGAACTTCGTCTTCGGGCACGGCTTGGCCGATCAGGTTGTCGCGAGGCTTCATGCGCGCGATCAGCCGCATCTCTTCGTCGAGCGATGCTGCAGGTGTGGTGATCCGAATCGCGACGTCGACGCTCGAGCGTTCGTAGGTGAGACCGGGGTCGTGCCCCTCGCCGTACTGGCCGCGCCAGAAGCCTTTGAAGCGACGCCACGTCTGGAAGTGGCGCGTCAGCGTGTCGTACAGCCGGCCCGCGGATGAACCGACGTAGACGAGCTCGCCGCTACGCCGTTCGCGGATCAGGTAGACGCCGGCCTTGTTCTTCAACGCGCGAACCCAATCGGGATACGCCTCGCCGCTCGCACCGACCGGCCGATACAGGAAGCCCGCGTTGCGCGGAGTCGGATCCGCGATCGAGCTCCACTGGCGGATGAACGGAGCCGGATCGACGGCGTTGCTCGGTCCGCCCAACCAGATCTCGAAGTGCAGATGCTTGAGATGTTGGCCGTCGAGTGGATCCGCACCGATCACTCCGATCGGTTGACCGATTCGAACACGCTCGCCGGACTTGCCGCCGGTCGTCTCCTTCACGAGTAGCTTCTCGAGGTGCGTGTAGAACGTCGCGACCTTTCGCGGCCGGTGATCGATCACGACGGCGTAGCCACGCGGCGTCTTCATCGCCGACCAGACGAGACCTTCGCTGGCCGCGACAGCGACCGCGTTGTCCGGCATCACGAACGCTTTCGTTCCGTTCGGCGAGCCGATCTTCAGCGTGTCCGACGGGACGCGAGCGAACATCAGATCGACACCGCCGTGACGAATGCCACCGGGACGCGGCGAGCCGAACCCGTCGGAGATCACCGGCGAGCGACCATTCCATCGTGGCAACGGCCACGCCAGGAGCCATCCAGCTCCGAAAGGAACAGTCATCGGCTTCGCCGCGTCCCGAGTGCGGCGGGTGAACGCATACGCGAACAGCGCAGCGCCACCGATAGCGAAGGGGAGTGCACGCACGGTCATTTCCTCAGCAACCACCAGAGCCCGACGACACCCGCGCCGATCAGGAGCGGTGTCTTGAAGCCTTTCGCGATCGCGCCACCGACATCCGCCACGACGCCGGCAGCGCCATGGACAACGGTCGACAGTGCGTCTTCTGCTTTACTCGCCGTCGTCGCGAGCGTGTGCGGAAGGTTCGTTACGCCGAACGCGAGCGATGCCTTCGCGATGTCCCATGACGTCGGCACTTCCTTCGCGGCGGCGATGTGGACTTCGGTCTGACCGAGCGTTCGCCAGAACTCGTTGTTCTTCGCGTACACGGCATCGGGTGGGGCGGCTTTCGCAGCGAGTACGTCGGTCATCGCGCGTTGCCACGCGGCGACGATCGAGTCAGTGCCGAACACACGCGGTGAACGGTCGAGTTGCTGTTGCCAATAGCTCGAGAGCTGCAGGATGTCGGCGTTTGTCGTGCGCGGGATGGGCTTCGGGAACCCATTCACGCCCGTCGGTGCGGCCAACGTGTCCTCACCACGGTGTTCGCGCAGGAATTTGTATTGCGCGAGATAGATGTCGTCATGCGTCTTCGCTTCCGGGAATGGCCCGAACGGCACCTCGAAGCTGCCGTTGCGAAGCACGGCGAGCTCGTCGAGGAGCGCGTTCCACGACTCGTCCTTCGGCGATTCGATCCCGAGGTCGTCGAGATAGACGCTCGCGTCCGCGATCAACGACCATAGATCGCGATTCTCTGCATAGCAGTCGCGCAGCCCGAGTAGCGCGAGCTCGAGCTTCTGGCGCGCGCGTTCCCAACGCTCGACCAGTCCAGCCGAGCCTTCTTCCATGACGGCGTCGTCGTACAACGCGAAGATCGCGAGTGCATCGGCGCCATTCGTGCGCGGCCAGCGCGAATCGTCGAGCTTGTCCTCGCCACGCGTGTCGATCGCACGCGCACGCAGTGAGAAGTATCCGTCGGTCCAGTTCATAGAAACCTCCAGCGATCGGGGACCGGGGTCGCGCGAGTCACGAGCGCGCCCGGTTATGGGGATTGCGTGCCTTCAGCCTTCTGCGTTGCGACTAGTCGTCGTTCTCGGAGCCACCGTCGGAGCTGTCGCCCCGCGGCACGACGATCAGAAATCCGGGCGGCGCTGGCTGATCACACGATGCATTTGCTTCGTCATCGTCGTCGGCAGTCGCCGCCGGCTTTGCGGGCGCCGTGAGATACGTCGGCGAGCCTCCACCGAGCAGCGAGGAGCGCTGCGTCGGCTGACCTGTGCCGATGTAGTTCGGCGTCGGGTTCATGAAGCTGCCGAGGAAGCCTCGCAGGCCCGTCGTCTGCGCTCCCTTGTACGTGGGATCCGCCATGGGCTAACCCACCAGTTTCGTCACGATGTTGCCGAGCGTCCGGATCTGCTCGTCCCGTTTCGCGTACGACGCGATCGCCGCGTTGTACGTGACGAGGTTCTGCATGTCCGTCGACACGTCGCTCGTCGTGCTCGGAGCGCTCGGCAGCGGCAACAGGGCAGCGAAGATCTGTGCGACCAGATCGACCATCTGCCCTGCCGTCACCCGGCCGAAGAAGTTCGACATGCCCGAACCCGGCGGGTACATGTACTGCGCGTTCGGATACGGCTGCGCGTAGTACATCGGCATCTGTTGCGTCGTGTAGACGCGATGGCCTTGGCCGGGCACCGAAACCGCGGTGACCGGTCGGCGCCCCGACACGATGGGACCGGTCGCAGGAGTGCGATGGTCTCGCGAGTCGGCGTTACGCGTATCGATGAAGTAAATGTCCTCGTCCATGTGATTCCTTTCCGTGGGCTCGCTCGTGCGTGACTCGCGCGGCCCCGAATCCCCAATCGATTCGGTTACTGCTGCTCGCGCTCGTCCATTGCGAGTCGCGCTTTCGCTCGTTCGAGTGCGGACTCGAGCGCGCCGGGCGGCAGCTCGCCGGCGTTCGCCGGCTTCTTGACCGCAACTTGCGCTGCAGGTGCTTTCGCATCGCGGTCGTCGATGATCATGAGTGCGAGCTGACTTCCGGATGCGGACATCACGCCGGTGCCGAGGTCACGCACCTTCTCGCCATCGCCCTTCCACGCGAGCCCGGCGCCGACGGCGGTCATCGCCGTGGCAACCGTCTTCGGTGCCCACCCTTGACGAGCGAGGAGCGAACCGGCGAGAGCGGCACCCGCGGCACCACCTGCCGTCCACGCGAGTCGTGTGAACGGTGTCTCTTGCGCCAGCTGACGAGGAGCCCGTACACGTGGCGCCGCGAACGGAGCTGCATTGCGTGATTTGGGAGCCGCGTTGCGGAACCCGTGCTTCTTGAACTTTTTCTTCTTCTTCATCGGTGTCTCCTTACGCAGCGAGTTGTTCGAGCCCGAAGCGCGCGTTGCGCCGACGAATCGGGCGGATGATGACGGTGTCGCGCTCGTTCCAGTCCGAGCCCGGCAGGTGGAGCATCGAGCTCGGGTACGCACGCAACGGCGCGAGCAGCGCGGAGCTGTCGATGCCGCGATCGATCTCGATCGCCGCGAACAGGATGCCGAGCGTGGTCAACAGATCGTTGAGATCGATGTCGATGCGACGACCCGACAGCCAACCGCGCACGTACGAGCGGCAGCGTTCGACCGCTTCGAGGTCCTCCTCGTAGTCGCTCGCGAGCCGAGCGGCGAGGTCGAGCGCCCAGTCGATCACGCTTTGGAGTTGGGCGAACAGCGGCTCCCAGTCGCGGACGATCGGACGGCGCTGTTCGTGCGTACGGGTGGTCTTTGCAGCCTTCTTCATAGAATTGTCCTTTCTTCGGGCAAGGCCCGGCCATGCCGTCGCTGGAGAGCGGCGGGTGATGCGTTGCGTGGCGCGCGGATTACGCGGCTTGCTTGGGTTGGAAGTTCGCGAACGTCGGCAGCTTCGGCGGATGCGCGAACACGCCGAGCGACAGACCTTCGTTGTTCAGTTCTTGTTCGACAAGACCGACCAGGTCGGAGCCGATGCCGAGCGCCTCCAGCTTCGAGCGAAGCGCGACGGCTCCGAGATCGAGACCGACATGGCCCGCTGCCGAACCAACCTGCTCGAGCCAGCGTGGCGCGGTGAAGCGCGTGCCGCCGATCTCGAGCGACAGGTTGCGTTGAACGCGTGCGAGCACTTCATCGAGGATTTCGGCGATCGCACCGGCGGCGCTGCGAACCATCGCGAGTGCGCGACGTCCGTAGCGATGCGCAGCTTGTTCGGCCAGCGTGAACATCCACGCCATCGAGTCAACCTCGTCCGGAGCCGGCACGACGCCATCATCGACAAGCCTCAACACCGCGTTGCGCGCACGGCGCACGCGGGAGGCTCCGTTGCGATGGTCGATCGCGCCGGCTCCATCCTCCGCCAGGCGCGCGGACCAGTCGATCGCGTCATGTGCGTCGATCGTGACGGGACCGAACGTCGTCATCGCGACGCCGCAGTCCAGGCAGTTTCGAGGCACGCGCGGATCGAGGATCACGGGCGCTCCGTTCTCGAGTGGAAACGTGTGAAGTCCGATCGGTGTATCGAGTGTCGCGAGCTGGCGTGTCGGTTTCCGGATCGATGATCTCGGCGACCGCGAGATAGAGCGCGGAACGCTCCACGCAGTTCGGATCGGGCGCGGGAACGCGGAGCCGTTGCGGCGGTGCGCACGCATCGATCTTCGGGCCGTCTTCCGGATCGCCGTCATCGTCGCGTTGGGGCAGGGTGCGGATCCACGCGGCAAGACTCACTGTCGTCGGATGCTTTGCCGCAATTTCGGCGATTTCGATATCCTCGTTGTTCACGAGCTCGGTGATCACTTCCGTGATCGAGCCGAGGCAGCGCAGGTCATTGAACGGTAGAGCGATCACGATTCGCCTCCTTTGTTGAGGTCTGCGAGCGTTTTGCGGATCTTGGCCACGGCGTCCGGCACGGACAGCGGTGCGAGCTCGTCTAGCCACGCCCGGATTTCTTCCGGTGTCAGCTCCGCCGCGAGCCGGCGTGCAAGTGCGGCTTCGTTCGGTGCGAGCGCCGATTGAATGGCGATGAAGTGCGCCATGTTCTTCGGGTCGATCGGCGGAAGCGCGGCCTGCTTCTTCGAAGCCTTCGGTTTCGGTTCGGGTGCCGCGGGAAGTGCGGCTGGCTCGTTGGCCGGAGCGGCTTTTCGCCAGTCGAGCATCGAGCCGAGGTTCGGCATGCCCTTACTCGCGATCGCGTTGACGACGATCGGGACTACCTGAGCGACGAGCGTGTTGATCATCTCGAGCGCAGGCGAAGTCGCGGTAACCTCTTCGTCGATCGCGACCTCCTCTTCCGCAATCAATCGCGGCAGACGTGCCGGTAGACCCGCGCCATCGGCAGCACGCAGGAGCTCGGCTGCTGCGTGCATGACTTCGGGGAAGCGATCGATCACGGACTTCGCTAGCTCGGTGTTGAGGCGCATCGCTTCGCGAACGGCGCCATCCTCTTCGTTCACTTGCTTCGGAACGTTGGCGAGCGCGTCGCTATCGAGATCTCCGATCACGTTCGCCACCATCAAGTAGGCAGCGGGAACGTCTTCGATCGTGCGGCCGCGATCATCGACTGCATCGAGACGGAACCGTCCCGGCGAGTCGACGTTACGGCGCAGCTCCGACAGATCCGAATCGATCGGAACGATCAGAGGAATGCCATCGTGTCCGTACACGACTTCCGGTGCACCACGCGGTTTCATGCGGCGCACGCGCCACCCAGTAGCGGCGATGGGCACCTCGAAGGCTTCGCCGTTGATGTTGTATGCGAGATCCGACATTGAGCTCTCCTTCAAACGATCTTCGAGGCGCTCGAGCAATTCGAACGTGTTCCTCTCGACCTGCTACCTGGGAGAACTTCGAGCTCGCTACCACATTCGATCGATCTTTCTCGCGATCGTATTGAAGAGCGCGATCGCGATCCGGATCCACAAGATGCTCACGATTTCTTCGCGGCTTGCTCCGAACATGGTCGCCGACTCACTCACCGATTTCTTTTCGAGAGAGCGAATCGTCGACGGAAACGCGACACACGCGTCGCGTAAGTATGTGAATCGATCGATTGGTCCATTCTTTCTTGGATCGATTCCGGACCGATCAGGTGCCAGCGAGCAGCGCGGAAGCCGTTGCTTCGGGGATCCAGAGCAGTGTCAGGACGCCGGTCGCACCTGGAAGGACGACCGAGTGCTCGATCAAGTCGAGATTCGTTGCGCACGAGACCCACGCGTCGACCGGAATCGGCTGTGGGCGCTCGTCGATCTTGCTTCGACGCGTGAAGTCGTACGCGATCGTCGCGGGATCGAGCCTCGATCCACGCCGGATCTTCGGCGTGAACGTGTCGCTCGCGACCGACCAGACGATCGAACCGTCTTCCGAGTAGATGGCGCAGCACCGTTCCGGGGTGATTTCGACGAAACGGATCGCGCTGGCGGCGATCGGAGTCGAAAATTCACGCGAGATCGCATGTGCGATGTCGAGATCCGGGCGCGCCACCTCGCAGCGTGCAGCAAGTTGGGATCGCGGCATCAATACTTCAGCCGCGAACACGTTCGCTTCAGCTTCGAAATGGCGTTGGTTGCCCGGTCGCGCCGGACGGTAGAGCTGCTCGTGCTTGCACATCGATGTGACTTCGTCGATCGGATGGTCGAGCACGAAGTGCCCGAGCTCGTGGCCCATCGACCAGCGGCGTTCGGCGACGTCCTTCACGCGTTCGGAGACGCGAATGATCGGTCGTGTTCCCCAACACAGCCTCGCGATGGCGCCAACGACGCCACCTTCGACGATTTCGATGCCGCGCGCGGCGACAAACGCTTCGATGCGAATGTCCCGAGCGCTCCGCACGCCGTGGCGCTTGTTCATCGCGCGCGCGGCGGCTTCGGCCTGTCGTAATCCGAGCGCGCGATCGGTGATCACGATGCGTGCTCCACGTTCCAGTAGATGTCTTCGATCATCGTACGCAGGTCGTCGTCCGTGATCTCGGTCAATTTGCGATGCAGGAACCCGAGTTTCGGGTGCTGCTGCTTGAGCCGGGCGTACTCGGCCACGAGAGCGTCGTGCGACATCTCGAGCAACGCGGTCCGAACCGGCCGACGAACGATCTTCGGCTCGCCCAGCTGGTCGAGCTCGGCCCGGCGCATGGCCGCGAGCCGGTCGGTGACGAACGCCTGATACCGAGCGGCAGCCGCGCGGCTTTCTTTCGTCGACTTTCCTTCGGCGAGCTCGGCAGCGACCGCCGCGTCGGCGAGTGCTTCGAGCGTGATGAAATGCTTGTTGTCCTTCATAGATGTCTCCTAATTGGTGATTGCGGCAAGAGCCGAGTCCCGCAGCTTGGCGGGAAGGTTGAGAACGAGGCGTCCGAGGCAACGACGCGCGTTGTGGTAGCTGGTCTTGGTCATGCCCTCGTGAATCGCTTCATCGCGATCGGTGACGCCCTGCACGTACAACGCGAGCAGTTGCATCACCTCGGGTTTGTCGGTGCACAGCGGGCGAAGTGCATCGACGACGTCGTCGAAGACCGACTTGATCTCGCGATCGCGTTCGGTCGGAACGGGCGCGCCTTGAACGATGGCGCCGGCGGCAGCTTGGTCGCTGACGCCGCGATCGCGTTCATCTTCATCGATCGAGTCGTGCTTCACGCGCCGATCGCGTAGCCATCGATCGCGCACGCGAAAGCGTACCGCGTCGAGCAAGTTGTGCTCGAGCGTTTCCTTCTCCGGATCCCACGTCAGTTGACCGGCGAACGTGTCGATCAACACGCCGTTCACGATGTCATCGACGTCCGCCGAATCGACGTGTCCGGTGCGTCCCGCGAACGTTCGCAGCCGCGTTCGAGCCGCGCGTTGCAGCCGTTCGAGTAGAGCGTTTGTCGCCTGCTCCTCGAACTGCTCGCGCCACGGCTCTGGCGGCATCGCCGCCCCAGTTTCGTTCATCATCGTTTTCGCTCCCTCTCTCGTTCCCTAGTTGATGAGCTTTGCGTTGCGGCCCGGGGCGAACCCCGTGTGCTGCATGAATCGGGTGGCAAACGCGGCGTCGTCGAACACCTCGCGGGTGTGGATCCACTGCCGTCCCGCGCGCGCCACCACGACCTCGATCCGGTTCTTCGACTTCGCCCGTTTGCTCGCCATCGATTGCCTCCGTGCGATCGACCCTACGGATCGGGTCTGATCGTTAGGACCCGAAATGCGCTGGATCGTTCGGCAATCCGGAGACATGATCCCGAGCGATCTCAAGCTTCTATAAGAAAAGCGATCGGTCGAAGAGGAGAGGTGATATTCCTATTAGGACCTAACGGGAGTCCAAACATGGCGGTCGCGGCAGCACACGAAGAATGTCCGTATTGCGGTTCGGCAATCGCGAAGACGAAGGTCGCGGAGGTGATGGCGAAGATCCGCGGCGAGGAGCAGCGGAAGGTCGCGGCGGCGGAAGCACAAGCGCGCGACAAGGTCGCGGCGAGGTTGAAGGAGCTCGAGGAGAAGGTCGCGACGCAGAAGTCAGAAGCCGCCGCCTTCGAAATGAAGCTAGCGAAGGCCGCGGTGGACGCTCGTAAGGCTGCCGATGAAGAGAACGCGAAGAAGCGCGCGGAAGAGATCAACCGTGCTCGCGAGCTTCTGAAAATCGATCACGACAAGGCGATGCTCAAACAGCAGGCGGATGCGCAGAAGAAGGAAGACGAGCTCGCGAAAACGATCGAGGAGCTGAAGCGCAAGCTCGATTCGGGCCCGCGCGAAGAAGTCTCGGACGTGAACGTCTACGAAGAGATGCGTGGCGCGTTTGCCGACAAGGGCGACCGCGTGATTGCCAAAGCCGAGGAAGATGGCGGCGCGACGATCATCCACGAGATCGTTCACAAGGGCTCCGTCGTGGGTTCGATCCTGATCGACGGGAAGGTTCGCAAGAACTATCAAGCGCAGTACGCGAAGAACCTGAACGACGAGCTCGTCGAGCGGAAAGCTGACTACGCGTTGGTCGCCACGGTCATGTTCCCGAAGGAGCAGGACGAGCTCGCGGAACAGACGAATGGCGTGCTGCTCGTCCATCCCGAGCGCGTCGTTACGCTTGTAGGTATCCTCCGTCGCTCGTTGATCAGAGATCGCGCTCGCGAAGCTCTCGGTCAGCGAGCGCGACGAGAAGAAGGCGAAGCTCTACGACTTCGTCAACTCCGAGGCGTGTCGCAAGAAGCTCGGGGAACCGCATCGACTCGCGGAAGAGCTACTGAAGCTCGATGTGGAGGAGACGAACGCGCACAAGAAGATGTGGAACAAGCGCGGCGAGATTCAGCGGCAGATCCAAAGCGTCATGACAGGCGTGATCGACGACATCGAATCGATCATCGATGGTTCGGACGATGCCTGAGACAGCGCCGCATCTGCAGATCGTTCACGCGTGGCAGGAGCGTCGGCTCGGGCGCACGGTCCTTCGTACGTATCGCACCACGGTCGATATCGATGAAGTCCTTCCCAATCCGCGGCAGCCACGCATCGGAGAGAAGGTCGATCCAGAGCTGCAGCTGCAGATCGAGGCGAACGAGGGCGTGTTCGAGCCGCTGCTGCTCGAGCCGCATCCGCAGCACGAGGGCAAGTACCAGATCATCGATGGTGACCGTCGGTGGACGAACTCGCGGATCCTTGTCGATGACCACAAGAAAGATCAGTATAGAAAAGTCCCCGCGGAGATCACGCACAAGACGCTCGACGATGAAGAGCGGTTGCGCGTCTGGATCTACATCCATCGCCAGCGCAAGGAATGGGATGCCCGCGAGAAGGAGATGGTCGCGTGCCGCCTCGTCGAGATCGTCGGGCGTGCGAGTGCGGCCAACATTCTCGGTACGACCGTTCGCGATCTGGACAAACTCGTCGACGTCTACAAGCTGTCCGAGCGGTTGAAGAACATCCGCGATCCGAATGCGTCGATCACGTGGGCGCGCGAAATCAAGGGCATCAACCACAAGCTCCTCACCCCGACGGTGATGGACACGATCGTCGACAAGATCAACGCGAAGCTGATCACGAATTCGAAAGAAGTGCGGCAGCTTCGCGCGATCTTGAAGGATCCGGTGGCGAAGGATTGCTTCGAGCAATCGAAGTCCACGATCACCGATGCGCTCGCTCGGATCGGCGCGACGAAGAAGCCACGTAAGAAGGGCATCGGTGGAGATCTCGCGTCGCTAGTCGATGCTATCCGTCGACATCCGTGGACCGATCTCGCCGATCTGCGTGGTGACGATGAAACGATCCGGACGATCGAAGAAGCCGAAAAGCTCCTCAAAGATCTCAAGAAGACCCTGAAGTCCTAGCCCAAACGGAGAATCACATGGCCCACGGAACGCTGTGCTTTGCTACCATCCGCGATAGTGGTCGAGGACAACGTCTATTCGCTCGACACCTTGGGTGACGTGAACGCAGTAAAGTTTTGTGTTACGCCCGATGGTGACCGCAAGAATTCCCAAAGTCATACGCGGATCGACCAGGATCGAAACATCTGACTCGACAAGTTGGGCGTTCGCTCCATTGTCGGCGCCGTCGAACACACGAATGTCGTCCACGGTGTGGCCTGCTGGCACGAGATGCATCCTGACGTATTTGACGAGCGCATCCCTTAGACTGTCGCTGCGTCCTCCGGAGACGGGGCAATCCTTGAAATGATTGAGCATCCGAGTGCTCGGGATCTGCATCGAGATCGAGATCGACTCGCTCGTCGAGTGATTTGAGATGTTCGTGACCGACTGCGAGCTGCACGCGGCAGCGAACACGAATAGCGCGTGACGCATCTCAGAACATAGTGTGGACCTTGTCAGCGATCTTGTCGATCTCGCTCTGAGACTCCTTTTGGTTAAGGGACTCTCCCAATGTGGGCGCGTATTGGTTCATCAAATCGTTGTCGATATGGTTGTCGTCGCAGCCGGCGTTGTGACAGATCTCGTGTGCGACTAGATTATCGATAAAGTTCTGGATATCTTTCATGTCTTTCTCGTTGTCGGTGCTCTTTCGCTCGTCCTTGATCTTTTGAAGGATCCGGTCAAGCGCAACGACGATCTTGTCACCGCCTTGTTCCGCACGTGCGAGGTCGTGTTGACCGTCGCTCTTGTTCAGCGCCGTTACGAGGTTGCTGAACCCCTTGTCAGCTGCATCTTTTCTGCTCGATGAGCTTCCCATGTTTACGAGCGCGATTGCACTATGCGCGAACTTACCACTAATTGGCTTTGGGCTCGGGCTAATCTTCGACAGCATCTTTCCTTTGGTCGCGGCGCTAAGAAGGCGGTCGAGCTTAACGCTCGCGGTGTTGAAGGCTTTCACCACGGCCTGGGCGGTGTTCTCCTCGCGGTAGTCCTTGAGCCGCATGTCCGTGTGATCGACGTAGTCCGAGACACTGACAAGGTACGTCTGTACAGGGTCATCACCGTCCGGGTCGACGTACCTCAGGGGATTGTTCTGCGAGAACGTGTAAAGCGATGCGCGACGAGGTTCGGTGAGCGCTCGATCTGGCAATTTCGCGTAGTGCTGATCCGGCTGCGTCCACGTCATGGTCAGCGGGTCATAGTACCGAGCTCCGTAGTAATGGAGACCGCTCGCAGCATCGGTGTACTTGTCGTTGAAGCGGCGTGGATGCGTGCCGACACCGGCGCTCGCTCCACCCGCGTTTGTGGCTTCGACGACTTCGCCAAACGGTGCGTACGTAAAGCTCGTGTTGATTGTTCCTGATGACTCGTCGACTGAAGCGAGAGTGCTGTTGCCCAAGCCATGGAACTGGTACTCGATCTTTCCGATTTGCGAGGTGTCGGTGTCGACTCGCGCGACCGGTGTTCCCATCGTGATGTACGCGTACGAGCGAACCCAGTTGTTCGATGCGTCGTAGTGCGCCTCGACGTCGTTCATGAACCAGATCGTCTCGGTCTTCGCACCGGCGCCGTTCTTCTTGACGACGATGTTTCGCTTGTTATTTCCGTCATACCAATACTCTTCACTGCTCTGAACGACGCCACTCAGCTTGCGGATCGCGCGGCGAAGCCGATCCTTCCCATCGTAGACATAGTCAGTTTCATCCGAGCCGGTGCAGGAACCGCTCGTGATCGGTCCTGAACACCGCATCGTTTCATTTCCGGTCGCATCGTACGCGAATGCCCAAGCTGTCGCGCCACCAGTCACATTGGTGAGTGAGGTGATCTGCTGTGGATCGCTGCCCACGTATTGATAGTTCACGTTGCGCGCTCGAACATCGCTATTCGCAAGCGCCACGGCAGTCTCGTTCGCCGCCGTGAACCGTCCAGCTGCGTTGTACGCGTAAGTCGCTGTGAACGCGTTTGGTTGGAGCGTCTCTCCGACAGTTGTGAGCTGGTGACGAAAATCGAAGCCGTAGGTGAAGTGCTTGTGATTCGTTCCGAGATACTGGTCGAGCGTCTTGGGTTCGTCGGCGCCGTAATACGCGAGTTGTTGCTTGGCAACCTGCACGTTTCCTGGGCCTTCTTGAACCAATTGGCTGGCGACACGGCCAAGTGCGTCGTACGTCCAGTTCGATTCCACGAACGTCATCGTCCCGGTCGTGGTGTCGGTGTGGCGTGACGTCACGAGGCCCGCGACATTCCGCGTCTGAGTGGCCACCGTCCGCGTTGTCGTTGTCGGCGACAAACTGAGGGTGACCGACGTCGGAAAGCCCCGATTGTCGTAGTTGATGTTCGACCACGTGGCCCTGCTCGGTGCCGGATAGTCATTGTAGTAGGTGGTAGTTGGCGAATTCTCGAGGTTGACGTAGTGCAACGTGTTGCGCGAGACAGACGGTAACCCCGGGAATGAAGACTGGATCTGATAGCCAGCATTTCCCGCGAGATCGTGAAGGAACTGCGAGGCCATAACGATTCCCGATGTGATCCCGCGGGCCTCGACATATGCGAGACGACCGACATTCGTCGAGCCGAGTTCCCAGTAGTAGCGCTCGTATGACGAGCCAAATGTGTCGACGTCGGCATCGCTCATCGTTCGTTGGCCAATCGAGGTCCCGGTGGGATGGCCCATGTCGTCGTACGTCGTCGTGTTCACGTACTTAGGATCGGGGACCATCAACGTCGATCCCGGAAACGTTTCCGCGACTTGGTTGCCATTCTTGTCGTAGCTGAAGCTCCAAGTCTTTCCACCACGCGTGTATGACGTACGCCTTCCGGCGAAATCGTGCGTCATCGACGTTTGAACGCTCATCGGGTCCGTCACCGAAGACACGTTGTCGTTCGCGTCGTACGCGTAGGTGGTCGTGGCCGTGCTCGATGTGCCTGTCTTCTCGACGACGGTCGCCAAGCGACCGAACGAGTCCTTGGTCACCGTCGTTGTAGCGACTTGGCCACCGGATGTGCCGGCAACTTCAGTGGTGGTAGTGCTCGCGCCGTCGTACGTGATGTTGGTACCGCTCTGATTTGCGAGCGCTGCGTTGTCTGGTCGTCGGATCGACGTGGCGCGCCCGATGCTATCGAAACCGTATGTGTACGTCACGGTGGCGGTTGTATTGACGGTCGGATCGGCGAGTGAAACCAGCGCGAGATTCCCTTGATAATCGTACGAGAACGTCGAGACCTGATCGAATGCCGCCGAGCCGAGCGCGTAGGCCGTCTTTTTTACAGTTCGGCCGTGCCCGTCCAGATCGACCTTAGTCTTCGCGAACCGAACCACGAAGGTCGAGTCGTTAAAGTCGATCGCGGATTCCGTCGTGACTGATGCCGGAGCGGCGTCGACGTATGTGTTGCGTTCGCGCTCGAATAGGAAGTACTGGTTTGCAGCGGGCGTCGACCAAGTTTCCCAACGGTTGATCGTACGGCCGAGACCATCGATCCGGATTTTGCTGTCCTGCATATAAGTCGAACCGGCCGGACAGGTTGGGCTCGTGTACGGTGGCGGTCCGGCGCACGGAGCGATGTTTGGACCCTGTGTCTCGAGTTTTGTGCCAGTGCCGTATTCATACGTGTAGTTGATCGTCTGAGACAGATTGTAATAGCCGCCTAACTCGGTGTGCTCTGTGGCGACGAACAGTTGCTTTGCGTCGTAGTCGAACGTCGCGGCTGACCCGCCAGCGCTGTTTTGCACCGGCTTGACATTCTTCTTCAAGTTGCCCGTGTTCATGTCGTACTCGCGGTGAGTGATGCCGCAGCCATCGACCGCCGTCGTACAACTTGGAACATCCGCGAACCATACGAGGTCGTCCGTGGCTACGGAGTACTCTTGGCCAATCGGCGCCGTGTTCCATGTCGTCGCGCTCTTCGCAGCGAGCTTCCACGTCGTGGCCTGAATCTCTTTGATCATCGAGATAGGTCGGACTCGGTAGACATTAGCGTCCGACCAAATCATATAACTCGTCGAGGTTCTGCGATCTCCATCTGCGGCCGCTGTCCCGCTCTGCAGCAGTGAGCGAGTCGCAACCCACAACAATGAGCTCGAGCTCAGGCTAGAGCTTACGTCACAGGATCCCGAACTCATTGTGGTTGTGCATGCGGACCATGTAGTCGTGGTCCTCGTGTATGGAGCGCCGTGTGCTGCGTCGCAGGTAGCTTCGGTCTGACCGAGCTTGCACGTGATGTGTTCGGCCTGCGTCGCGTGATACGTAGTGATCAAACACTTGGGTCCGGTGCAGAACAATCCACGAGCCTCCCAGGTGGTTGTGTCGATCGAGCTCACGGGCGTCGCCGATTCGACGGGCTTCATCACCGACTTTGTGAGTCGACCGCTCCAGTCGACGTCATACCCATAAGTGTCGACTTTGACCGCATTGCTCGGGAGCGTTGTGTCGACCTCTTCGAAACCACGGAAGCTGTATCCGCCGCGATCGTCAGGAAGGAAACGGGGATTGAAATACTTGAACTTCGTCACCGACTGAACCGACACCGGAATCGATTCCGTTGTGGTGAGCTGACTGACGACCCACTGGCTGTGCGGCATCACCTTGTTTGTCGAAGGCGACTGGACGACGGTAGGTCCATGCATCCGCGAATACAAGACATCCGTTTGCTGACCGCGACCGTTATCCACATGTGTTAGCAATCGCGGGGGCGTTGTCGTGGTGATGTGCGACCACTTGAGAACTGCAGCATCCCCGCTCCCTCCGTTGACTCCCTCTGGAATTCCATCTCCATCCAGATCAATCATGTCGGCGCGAAGCTCCCATGTGGGGGCGCCGTTCGTGTCCGACACGACGATCCAATGCTTGAGAGCTTCCGAGTCGCCCGCGGCGGTATCGGTACCGTAGAACAGCGATCCTTGATTGAAGGTCGTCAGCGCCGGCGAAGTCGGCGGGGTTGCCACACGTACGACGTCCATTCGACCATCGAGGTCGAGATCGATCACGCGTTGCGAATCAGCACGATACCCCTTGGTCACCCATAGTGTGCCGCCATGCGGGAGCCCGCTGCCCACTAGATGAGATTCGGTGAGCATCGTATAGACGTCGGTGCCAGGACGGATCGACATGCTTAGCTCGCCGACTCCTCCCGATGTGCGAAAGCTCGCGCCGTCGTTGTACTCAACGTTAGCTCCAGAAGCGGTCTTATCCCATTGGTCGAGCAGGCCGTCGCCGTTCGCGTCGAACAATCCGGCGCTCGCAATCATTGGTTGGCAGCTCATATTGGCCTGACAATCGGTACTGTTCAGCGTGTCGGTACTAGGTGCAGGCCAGTCGAATGCCGTCGTGGACAGCGCCGGCTTGAGAATTCCTTGATGGTCGTTGCGATAGACCGAGAAGCCGATCGCGCTGCTGCTGACCGCGTCAGGAAATCCGTCGCCGTCGATATCGATGTTTCCTTGACGGGCCGAGACGACGTTGGAGAGCACCGATGAGGCTCCGTTGTCGGGATCGAGTGGAATCGGCTGATATGCGATCGTATTGGGTTTGGCGTCAAAGACCCCATTTCCGTGGTTGTGATAGATGAACCACGGAAACATTCCGCCGCACATCGTGTAGCGACCTCCAGCAGCATTCGCGACGTAGCTCGGAGAGGGACAGTGTGGCACATCCATCCCGAAAAATAGATTAGTGCCATCGGGGAGAAGTTCCTGGGGAACTCCACTCGACGTCACGCCACGACCCCACTGCAGGTCGTAGAGCCCATAACCGCCTACCGCAGGCGACGCGATGAGGTCGGTGAGCCCATCTCCGTCGATGTCGAACCATCGATACGACAAGACTGTATAGTTCGCGCTTGATGTTTCAGGTGTGCAGTCAGCGCTGTTATTCGAACACACGACCCCGCCGTTGCACGTGCCGGCGGTGCCTTGATTCGCGCACCCCGAGCTGTTGGCCACTGCATTCGTCCGCTGCTGGCCATTCATGTAGTGGGTGAGCTGGTAGTTCAGTGCGCAGCGTTCCTTCGGAGTCCCCGAATGGTCGACTTGTTCTGGATGCGTACCTCCCACGTAGAACGTTGCGCTATCCCACTTCAACGTTGGTAGAGCGATTGTTTGGGTCCCTCCAAACGTCATGTCTCCGTTGTTGTGCTGCCAAGTAACCTTACACTGTGTGTTTCCGTACGCGTCGACTCCAGGAGTGTTTACGACGCGATCTGGAAGGCCGTCGCCATCCATGTCCATCAGTGTGGCTTCGACGGTGGGCCAGCTCCCATCGTCGAGATGGATGCCCCAGCCGAGGGTGTTTCGCAGCTGGCCATATGTCGTCTCCAATGAATGAAGCGGCGCCCATGGAGCCGACCAAGATGTCTCTCCAAGATACGTTGTCATCAAGTTGGTCGCGCCGTACGTGAAGAGCTGCGCCGGGAGATCCACTCGAGGCGAGTCAGTTCCCCAAGCACTCTCCTGGATCGACTTGAGCGCCCGATATCCTGCGTGGCTTCCTGTACAGAGCGCTTCAGCCGCGTCGTATGCGAGGGTGATCACGCGCGTGTGCGCGCTCCCCGCTTGGATCGTCAGGCTATCGAGCTGGCTCGCACCGGTGACGATCTTCACGCCCGTTCGATAGCTCATTTGCGAACCGACATAACCAGTGACGACCGAGCCGGCGAAGCACTGCGACGCTGCCGAGTAGTTGAACGTAACCGATGCGAACGAACTCTGGCCGTGCGAGTTCTGTCCCCAAGTGATCGAGCTCACCCGACACTCCCCCGTGACTCCGAGAGCGTAGAAGTATTCGACTGCATTACCGAACAAATCCACAGTTCGAGTCAGAGGTGCGTAGCCGTCCGAGATCAGAGTTCCGCACGACGAGGTGTGGCTGTCCGTCTCGCCAAAATAGTGGGTTAGCCCGTCCGTGGTGATCACGCGCCATTTGGCGAGCCCGCTGCTCATGCGTTGATAGCGCGCGAACGAACTGTCGTTCTGTGCACGGTACGTCGCCGCAACGCCGCTTCCGAGAGACTCAGGTGTGAAGACAAGGGGCCGGTCGCCCGCGAGTGAGCTCTTGTACGTCTTTCCCTTGTTGAACGCATCGACCATCCGACCCTGGAGCGTGTCTTGCGTGATGATCGGGATCGACAGCGACCATCCTGCAGCAACTCCACCGTAGATTGGGCTCTGAGATGAATAATTGAGCGCGATGCTCGGCCTCATGTTGTTTCGTCCCGGAGGGACTGTGATCGGGTACGAGAATGTCAGTGCGCCGGTCTGCGAGGAAACCGAAACGTCGCCATCGTGGATCTCCGCTGCCTTCGGCTGTTCCGCACCCGCAACCGGGGCAGCCATCTCGAAAATATCTCCCGGCGACGCGTAGGCGAATTGACCGCCTTGGATGACGATCGATAGCGCGAGCATTAGGGCAAGCGCGGACTGCGTGGATGTGATGTTGCGCCGCATGGTTGGCTCCTACTTCTTTGTGAGGCAGCGTTCGAGCGAGTCGCCGTCAGTCCCGGCGAGCGCGCAATTCAACTGATCTGCGCTAACGTTCTTCATGCACCGGTCAGTGAAGTCGTCTCCGAGTGCTTGCTTGAGCGCAGCTCGGTGCTTCTCGATATCGACGGGCGGTGGTGGCGCGGTGGCCGAACCGAGTGGCGTCGGGTCGGCGTTGATCTTGACCAATGGGGCGAGGCGAAGGTCGATGACGTGGTCGCGGAGTTCCGCGCAGCGGTCGAGAGAGAGCTCATTCTTGTCGACGCATGCGCAGAGCACGCACGTAACCCAGGCCATCCCGCCGATGGCGCGACCGATCGATACGAACATATTGATCCCTTCGGGGGATGCGTCTGCATCTCCCGTTGTTCAGCTGCCACCGACAGCCGAAGTCTCGTTACCCGCCGCGGACAAAAGCCACGGTACGGGATCGTGATGAAGAACATCAAGATCGAAACACCGACTTCGCGAGAAAACATCTCGCGAACGAACTCTGCATTCATTCGTACTTCATATGGAGTACGGGGGCGAGTGCGTTCTCTCTGACTTGAGAGCGACGAGGCACACGATGTCGCACTCTGTACGCCAACAAGGTTGCACACACCGGTGTCATGAGCGCTCGAACCTTGAGGTTGCTACTTCAGAGCTTTAACGATGTCGGACACGCTCAGGCCAATGAGCAAATAGCTCGATGTATCGGTGGGAGCGAAGCCGTAGGCGAAATTGAAGACCTGCGCCACGGAGATTCCAAGACCTACTGCAAACGTCGTGGTGGTTGCCGTGTCATCGTCCGTTGGGAAGATGATCGTGACGTGCGGGTAGATCGAGAGGTATTTCGCGAGCTCGGGCGCGGCCCTCGGATTGTAGCTAAGCTTCCACGGGAAGGTGACGGCGGCATATTTCCCGCTGAGCCCTTGGTTCAAGCGAATCGCCCACGAGATCGGGATGCTGGATGTCAGGGTGAGATCGCTGGCGGTCTTCGCTTTCTTTACGGCGACGATCTCGGAGTAGACCGGTAACGTTGCGATGAGTCCAAGCTGACGAACGGTGAACTTGTTGCTCGCGGCAACCACAACCGTTCCTCCGATACCGGGAAGCTGGTACTGAAGCTCGATGTGGAGTGTCTTGCCGAGGTAGTCGCTCCACTTGAACGTGAGGCTCGATTTGCAGGGGGTGCCCTCGTGCGGTGCCTTCATCACGACCGGATTATTCTTTTCGTCAGCACCGATCACCGCGATCGAGTAGGGCGGGCTAAGCATCGCACCGCACATGCCGTAGGAAGAGAAGTCGACCTGAATCGACGAATCTTGGTCGATGATGGTTCCAATCGCCTGAGGTCCGTCCGGCGTGATCTCATTGATCGCGACATTTGCGGTCGTGACGATCGAGAAGTTGGTTGTATCGCGGATGACGATCTTGGCTGGGTCCCCCGAGAAGCGTGGGATGACGAGGTCGAGACCCTCCGGCAGCGAGGAGCCGAATAGAACTCCGACCAACGCGCGCCGATGCGCATCGCGAAGTTGGCGAGCATCAGCATATTCGCCATCCAACGAGAGCTCTGGATGTGCCTTGGTCTGACTTAGTACATCGTCCCAGTGGACAGGATCAGAGGCGGGGCAAAACGAGAACAAAATCGGTCGCCCCTTGTCGACGAGCACTTTAGGGGGGATCCCAGGAACCAGCGCGGCGAGCTTCAGCGTCTTGAAATCCTCGAAGGCTTTCCCGTTCTTTTGCCGTTGTGCTTCTTCAAGTCCACACAGATATTCGAACGTAAAACTGGTCTCCAGTTGAATCGAGATTGTCACGGTCGGCTTGGTTTGCCGATTGTTCATGATTTCGGTCATCGACCAGGTCGAGCTTGAGTGGTCTTTTGTGAGGAGCTCCGACGCACGGACATCTACGCCATCCGCTTTGGCGAGAACCTTCGTGTCTAAGAACGGTGCGAAGAACGACTTGTCGACCCCATCAACGTCGAGTCGTTGCTCGATGGCGGTAAGTCGGTACGACGCGTTCGTATCGGCGAATTCCGACGGAAGCAAGACGTTGTCGGTCGCGCTCACCATTACGTCCTCGATCACGACCTCTTTGGTCGAAGATGGCGTCGAGATGTTCGTGTAGATCGCTACCGTCTCGTACGGGGCACCAAAGGTTGGACGCGCGAGCGAGAGCGTTGCGATCGCGGTCAAGACCAGGCATTTCATGTTCGTTCCCTTCCGTCGAAGGGGACCATCATCGCCACGCAGAGGCGTCAACCGGTTGCGTCGTGTGGAGCAAAACAGGCCACCCGTACGGGTGCCGTGTGCCTCAATTCTACGAGTTGACCAATCTGTACTCGTCCCAGTAGAGTGGGAGCAGTCTTTCTCGGCGGGGTAGTCGTGGAAATACAGAAGGTGTTGGTTGTCGACGATGACGCTGTCTTGCTCAGAGCATTCCGGCTCGCGCTTGGACAGATGATCGCTGAATCAACACTGGTTGCGACGTGCTGTGCCGATGCACTGTTGCTCGCACGTCAACATCGCCCACAACTTGCGATCGTGGACCTTCAACTTGGCCTCGAGTCGGGGTTGGACCTGTTGCGCGAATTGCGCGAGCAGCATCCTAAGATGACGATCGTCATCATGAGCGCGTATGGCTCGGTCGACGTTGCGGTCAGGGCGATCAAGTTTGGTGCAAACGACTTTCTCGAGAAGCCGGTTACACCGCGCGAGATCATGATGCGACTGCGAACGAACACGATCGAAACGCGCGTCGAAACACCGTCGGCGGATCGCGCGCTTTGGGAACACGTTCATCGGGTCCTTGGTGACTGTGAGGGAAATAAGAGCGAGGCAGCACGTCGCCTCAGGCGGCCACGTAGCTGGCTGCGCCGTTTCTTGTCACGTACCGCACCCAACTGAGCTCGCGCGACAGGCGGCCTATTTTGCTCCAGGCAATCCGACCCGTTCTAACGGGTGGTTCCCTAACGTGGGCGCATGCGCCAAGGATCTACTCCTCCACGCGATTCGAGGGACAACCGTTTGGCCTCCACGGCCCACGCACGCATGTTCCCGCCGCCCCGGGACTTTTCGTCACTGTCGGTGATCGATCTACTCGAGGCACGCGAGCAGTATCACGTGCACCTGTCGAGCGTGCCCACGGTTGTTGGTACCGCGATCGGTCGGTACCGCATTCGCGAAGATGACTGGTACGCGACGCATCCTCCAACTTCAATTCGCGTAGGCAAGAAGCCGGAAGGACCTCGCACCTTTGAGAACTCTGTCGTTCGTCCATGGTCGTGGCCATGCGTCATCGTCATGGTCAATCACTGGTTCGCACGCGGCAAAGATCACCCGAAGATCGATAAGCAGCTCTACATGCCCGACGGGCGGGTGATCCCAACGTGCGTTGTGTATGCACCGCCCGATGAGCAACTTCCCCGACAGCCAGACGTGATCGGCGCAAGTAGCAATTTGATCGGTGGCGGCTATGCGTGCACGCGAACTGCGCAGGGCGAGACGAGAGCCGGAACGATCGGCTGTATCGTAGAGCGAGAGGGAAGCTACTTCGCGTTGACCAACCGCCACGTGGCAGGACCTGACGGCGGTGAGGTCGATGCGGTCATCCGAACGCAGCGAGTGGCGATCGGTCGCTCGAGCACGCAAGCGATTAGTCGCGTCCCGATGCGAGAGGTTTTCCCGGCCTGGCCAGCGAGCGACAACTTCGCAAACATCGACGCAGGGCTGATCGAGATCGACGATATTTCACGCTGGACATCGCAGGTGTTCGGCGTCGGAGAGATCGCCGAACCGTTCGATGCAAGCCTCGGAACAATCTCGTTGGACATGATCGGGTGTCCCGTTCGCGCATACGGCGGCACGTCGGGCCTGCAGGAAGGGGAGATTCAGGCGCTATTCGTCCGATACAAGTCGCTCGGTGGATACGACTACATCTCCGATCTCCTGATAGGGCAACGAAAGCCACAGGAGAAATCACACACGAACGGCGCACAGCCCAAGGTCGAAACGCGCCCAGGGGATTCGGGGACGCTCTGGTTCTACGATCCGCCGAACAATCCATCGGAAGACGTGAGTGCAGTCCTTCCACCGGAGCCACCTCCGGAACAGGGTCGGCGTGCAAGGCGGCTGGTACCGATCGCGATGCAGTGGGGCGCGCAAAACGTAAACGTCGACGGAAATCGGTCCACGCACGCGTTAGCGACGTTCGTGTCGACGGTCTGCCGAATGCTCGACGTGGAAATCGTGCATGGATATGGGACGGGGCATGGCGAGTACTGGGGAAAGATCGGTCACTTCTCGATCGGCTGGAAGGCGTGCGAACAAATCGATCCGAAGTTCGACGGCCTCGCAAAGCTCATGCTCGCAAACCAGCGCAACATCGGCTTTCCCGACGCCACGATCGAACAGGGAAAGGAGTTTCGGGTTGGACGTGATGGCTTCGTTCCACTTGCGGATGTGCCGGATTACGTTTGGATCGCTGATCGTCGCCGGCAGAATGAAGGCGAGCAGCACTTCGCAGATATCGACATCGTCGCGATCGACGGCGGTCCATCACTGATCGACCGGTGCGTAGAGGATCCCGCCAATATCTCCGCGACCGTTTGGCGAGACTACTTCAACGGGTTCGAATCTAAGGGAGTAGGACCCGATGAGGGCGCGCTTCCGTTTCGAGTGTGGCAGCTCTGGGACGAGATGGTCGCGGCACTAGCTGAGGAGCGGCTCGATCGGTTCATCGTAGCCGCGGGCACCTGCGCGCATTACATCGGTGATGCTTCACAGCCGCTCCATTGTTCGTGGCTGCATCACGGCCGACCTCCGACGACCAAAGTCGGCAACAACGAATATCCGCCACGCAAAGCGCGGTCGTCGAGTCATCCGGGAGCGTACGAAGCATTTCACAAGACACCTGCTGCAAAGATCCACGGTCTCTACGAAGAGACGATGCTTGAGCTTCAGCCGGAGGTGGCTTTGGCTGGCGTCGATAAGAATCTGGAAGCGAGAGACCGACCACCTGCCGATCTCACTTCAGGATTCCACGCGGCGAAGCTGGTGATCGATCTCATGCAAGCATCGCGTACTCGTTTGAGTCCAGAGGAGATCATCGCGGCCGACGACCCTGAGGCGAAACCAGCAGCGCGCACACACATGCTCTGGAACGACGCAAAGGTCCGTGATGGAACCATCGCGTCGCTCGCCGACAGCACCTACGCTCTGGCTCGTTTGTGGCAAAGCGCGTGGGTGGTCGGGAACGGTGCTGCTATCAGCCGTACGAAACTGAAGCAACTCGACGAGTCCGCGTTGATGGCTCTCTACAAGAGCCTTGAGTTTGCGCCTGCCCAAACCCTCGAGCAGCTCGCGGATTCGGGTCGGTACGAGGCAACCGTGACATCTAACGCACGCGTTACGCCAAGTAAGCCAAGTACGCGTAAGAAGAAGCCCAAGCAGCAAAAGCGGTCGCACAAGCCCAACAGCCGCAAGTGAGCGACAAAATCATCGGAAACTGGCTGAAAAAAGCCGTTTGGGTTGATGCACAAGACGTGAGTTGCGACGCCGTGTCGCTGTTCCGACGTAGAAACGCTTGACCAAACAACCTCGATTGCTGATCTTTGGGTGTCAAAGTGACAAGCACCGGAGGTGAGACTACGGCTCGGCTGTTTCTCGATGAAACGGGGCAGTTTTCGAGCGCGTGTCAGATGCGGTTGGTTGGCGGTCTTTTAACGATTGCGTCCAACGATCCATCAGCCGATTTGTCGACGGTTCACACCCGTGCGGCTTCACACATCGGTTGGCCGGTACGGCTGCACGCGCTTGAATTAAGCAAGCCAGGCTACATGGCCCTTTGGGCTGCAAACAAAGGAATCGAAAGCTGCAACGTTAATTTGCCCTCAAACACTTCAGGGCAAATCGACAAAGTGTTAGCGGAGTATCCGCCACCGGCGAATTCGGTAATCGGATCGAGCTGGTCGAAGCCGGCACGACGTTTCGCCAGCGAAAATGCCGATCGAATTCAGGACCACAAGTACGGAAAGAGTCTTGGTTTGCTAGGACGGATACTCCGAGCGGAGCTCGTCAGCAAGCTTGCCTCGGAATTCCAGGGATGGTGCACGAAGGATCGCGCTGCATACATGATTGCAGGACACGTCGATGACGAGCGAGCACCTGGACTTGAAGCCTATGTCGAGGCGTTCAATTCGGCCCTTGATGTTGCATCGCGGACGGCGGTCGCTATGGGCGCGACCAAGTTGGTCGTTACAATTGCTAATCCGAATCTGAGCTCGGTTGCCGAGCTCTCGAGTCGAATAGCGCAGGTCCCACTTCCAATCGACGCTCAGGTGGTTGACTACGAGAAAGGTCCTGCAGGTCTCTGGATCGCCGACACTCTACTGTCGTGGTGTCGCCCGCACCCCAAGGCTCATCCGACGCCGCTCGATCTTGATTGCAGCGCGGCTAGGTGTCTGATCGCGCAAACGACGCACAACCGCCCCCATCCCTTCGATGACACGTTCGCGAAATTTCTTGTGGCTACGCAGGAATCATCCCGAAGGATGGTTAAATAGCCGTGCTGACAATCGTCGAAGCACTAGCAATCGCGACGGGACGAACGCCAGGTTCACAGGCTGCGGCATTTCGGGTAATAAGCGCGGCTCTGGGGGAATCCTGGTTGCTAACTCGCCTAAAGATCGAGGCGCCGCCAAACACCGATGCGGACGATATTCGTCAAAAAGTCATGCTCGACCTCCTGAAGTCGGGACGTCCGTTCGAGGGCACGACAGAGGAGCAAGCACATAAGTTCCTAGGAACCATTGCTGTTCGACGTGCAATCGATACGGATCGGGCACGTCGCCGCCATGAAGTAAAAGTGAGCGAAGATTCGTTTGATCGGTTGCCGACGATGGGTACTGCTGACGAGGCCGTCATCGCAAGCGATCTGGAGCGTCGTATCGAACAGTTGGTCGAGACAGCTGCTACGCTCGCAACCTCACCCACCAGCGAAACCCTGTACCATCATCTCCGCTTGATTCTGCTTGGCCGCCCGTTGGCACCGGGCAATCAGATGAAGGTCAGCGCCAAGCTTCGTCAGGAGAGATCGCGATCTTTGTCCTTGCTTCGCCGCGCACACGAGGCATGCATCTCAACGCAAGCCGATCTTGGTCGACCCGATGAACTTGATTGGGTTATCGAACGTCTGCTCGAGACGCCTAAGACCCTGAAATCTCGAAGCGACGAAGAATAAGACGGTCGCTGTCACATTCACTGGGCCTCGATCGACGTATTAGTGGTGATGCGTCAATGATCGGAACCTATGAAGATGACTGGGCGTCCCATTCAGGGTTTTCGCCATCCCATTTCCGTGACGCGCTCGTAGCGTTCGTTGCGGACCCGTTGAAGGATGTGGGTGAGTACTTCATCCTCCTTGGTCGACTCGTTCGAGCTCGCACGACAGAGGGTGAACGAGCATTGGAAATTGCGGTAAAGCGCCTCCATGAAGTTGGGGAGAAGTCAGCTTTCCTTGCGGCACTCGAGTTGTCTGCAGAGCAATTCACTCGTGCGGCAGAGAGGCTTGCGCAAGGAAGATCATCAGCGGAGCTCGGATATCAAACACTCGAGGCACGAGACGATCTCGAGAGTTTACGTTCTCTTGTAACCATTGCGGCAGCGTCCAACGCAAATGCGAGCGAAACCAAACACCTCGATGTTCTGATCGATTCCGCAGCACGGTTAGCATTCGAGTTAGATGCAAACGCAGAAGCGTTGAACATCGCGACGCTCATTCTCGAAAGCCTCAAGCATTCAAGAGAGCTCGGAAGGCTCGACGCACTCTTGATGAACGATCCGGACGTGGGCGGATGGTGGCTCTCCATCGTGGTGCGCGACAAGTATCGGTCGCAGCTCGAAGAAATCGCGCACAATTTACCGAAGCGACGTAACGAGCTCTTCCGTTGGCTTGATGAACGCGTGCTACTCGAGGCGCCGAACGGAACCTTCGATCAGGTACTCGAGAGATGGAAATTAAGTGTTGCTCTAGATTGGAACGACACGAGGAGCGTCCATCTCATTCGTTCAGAACTTGAAGAGCTGATCGATCTCGAGTTTGACTACCAAGAGGTCGACACAGGGGCTCTTCGGCAGGCCGGTCGTGCAATCCAAGTTCTCGCGGACACCGCCGCCTTCGTTCTCAGGAACTCAGGGCCCAGTCGACGCGTCTTGCTTGCTTATATCGTGACAGCGTGCATGACGTTGCTAGATCGGATTCGTGGAAATCTTCCCTCGACTGCCCGACTTCCTGTTTCCCTCGCACAGGTGATGTTTGCTCTGAATTCCTGGCGCATTGCTCGCAATCTCGAAAACCCAGTAGCGTCGAAACTTGGGGACCTGCTTGTTGCCCACTGGACAAAGCGCGGTGGCAGTAGTGGCGACCGCGTTCTGGCCGCAGTCGCCGTTGCTCTCCAATATCTGAAGCGAGGAGATGCTCGCTGGGCGACTCACTGGTTGAAGTGTGCTTATCAGATCGTATCGGCCAACGGTTCGATATTTGCTCCAACTGCTGTCCTAGTAGGAGCGTACGTTGAAGTTGCTCGGTCACTGCCTCCGGTCGATGGGCTCACTCTGTTCCAGAGCGTTGACAGACTTGCCCAACTGTTGCGCGAACGCGCGCACAAAGCTGGCAAGCGCTATCGACCATTCGTGGAACTTCGAGCGGCCGTTGTCAGAGGTTACCTTCTCGATGCGATTGGTGACGCTGATGGTGCTGTAGCTGCTCGAGAAGAAGGCTTACGCGTCATCCGAGGATTCGGCGAGCTCGAAGGGCATGAACGTTATGCCCTTCTCGCGCAGGAGACGCAGCTCTGTACTGACCTTGGAAACATTCGAGACGCAGCGCGCGCGATGGAGTTGTACGAGCTCGATCTGTTGCGGCAGCAACCAAGGACGTATCGCTCGAGGATGTCCGCGACCGCGATGAAGTATCGGCGAGCACTACTCTGGATCGCTCACGGTTATCACAGCGAAGGAATTGTTCTTCTCGATGAGTTGGCAACGTCGGGGTTCGACCCATGGCGCTCGTATGCCGCAGCTGCTCTTGCATACCCTCAATCATTGGGCATTGCAGGCGCCGATGTTCGCATCGTGTTAGGCGCTCAAACTCAGTGGGGGCAGCTCGAGCAGCGCGCCCAAAAACTCTACACGTACGCACGCCGTGTCTCGAGGACTCCGTTTGAAAAATCTGCGCTGGCAGAGGCGCTCGGCGTGAATGAGGAGCTTCGTAAACGGAAACCGCGTGATATTTCGGCTGCAGGTCGGCATGCGCAGCTCCTAATGTTGAGGAACGCCGAAGGCGACCTTTCTGCCGCCGAAGCGATCCTTGATGGAATAGCCGACAGCCGTGATGAATACGTCCTCAGTTGCTTCGGACAGCTAGAGTTTCGTCGAAAGCACTTCGTCGCTGCCGCTGACTACTTTCGGACGGCGTACGAGATCTCACCAAGCATCGAGACCGCGACGATGCTCGCTAATGCCCTGACGGCGACGGGGCAGTCTGCTGAAGCGTTGTCGACGCTCGACTCTCACAAGCGTTATGACGCACCAATGCTCGATGCTCGCGGGATGGCGCACATCGAGCAAGGGAACTATGACGACGCATGGAGAGATCTCGAAGCCGCGTGCAAAATTCTGGCTGAGAATCCTGAGGCCTTGTCGGAACGGTTCGTTGGTATCGCTCGTCGGTTGTCGTTGATTGCAGAGAAAGTAGTGTCTTCAGATCGCTCGATGGTTCTTGAATTCGCTAAGCGAGATCTCCGTTACGTTGCATCCTTCACCAGTGCGTGTATGACGAGGTTCGCGTTCGACACGAAACTGTGCGACGTCTTGCTGGACGCCGCCGATTCCGTGCGCAATCTGAGGTTCGTTCTTGCGAAGTACGCGATGGGTGGTGCCGTTTACTTCGATACTCACGGCGAGCCTGGAGAGGCTCGCAATTGGCTCTCGAAGATGTGGGATCGCCTCGAACTGAAGGGGTCGAGTCTATTGATCGCGGAATTGCTCGCGAGCGCCAAATCGGTTTACGCAAAGGCTGTCGGCTCTGCGTTTGACGGTGAATCGACGGTCGCACGGCGCGGGAACTTCAGCGACTGGCTCAAACAGAGAGAGGCTCCAAACGAGACGCTCCTTCGCCACGTCGCTTCGCTGGAGCAAAATGCGAACTACTATCGTGGTGCCGCCGATATCGTGGCTGTCGATCAGAAGCTCTGTAGCGAGAAAGAGGTGTTCCTCGATCAAGCCGCAGCCATCATTTCAAGCGTACGTCGGACCGCGATCGGACGTCTCGGATTGGAATCCCATCTGGTCGTGCTCAGCCAAGGTCGTCCACAAGACGAACATATCGCTGCGATGTGGACCGCAAACGAATGCTTGGGGCCGGCGCCGGAGATTATTGCGGCACCTGAGCTCGGATTCGGCGTGTCAACGCTCGTGTGCGCTACCGGCCACACGTTGAAACTCCTGTTGACGCAACAACAGGAGCGACCGCGCCTAGAACGTGTGGAGACTGGCTTGAAGTTAACGTGGCCGTCGCAGCAGTGGTCGGACGCGTGCGTGCGAGTACTCGAGGGCGACGATCTTTCGCCATCACAAAGTGATGCGCACGTAATCGTTCCGTTTGCGATCCAGCGAGGAGATCTCCCCGAGTACTCGAACTGATCGCTGGCTGTCACACGCGGACACCGCGTGTCGACTGAAGGGTATGAACGAGAAAAATCACCCTGACAGTCCCAAGCCGAATCACGTCCTCGTCGCCGTGCTCACAACCGCCGGTACGTACCCGGCCCACGGTTTCGACGAGCTGCCCGCGCACCAACAGATCAAGGTGGTTCTCGCGGATGCAGCGGCGGCGCTGAAGTTGACCTCCAACGATACGTGGGTGGCGAAGGTTGGTGGAAGGGAGGTCGACGTCACGAAGAGTTACGCCGACGACCATCTCACCGGTAAGGTCGAGATCAACTATGGGCCGCGCGAGACGGGCGGCGGTACGAGTGCGCCGTGAATTCGCTCGCGGCGAAAGCTCTGTTCGAAACGGCAGTTGCGTTGCTCGACGATCGGATCCTCGCGGCGCGAGGCTGGGTCGTGCACAGCAAGACATTCCCCGTGCTCGACATCTCGTTTCGAGATCCAGCGCGTCAGGAACTTCGGTTGCGCATGCACTTCAACGATTGGAACGAGTACCCGCCTTCGGTAGAGCTGCTCGCGCCCGATGGTTCGTATCTCGCAACGCTTCCACCTCCGCGCACCGGTGGAAGCACGATCTTCAATTCAAGCGCGCACGAACGAACGAAGCGTCCGTTCGTTTGCATGATCGGAATCCGCGAGTACCACGAGCACAGCAGCCACGTGAACGATTTGTGGGGCAACTACAAACACCTCGACAGCTACACCCTCGGCAACATCATCGATCAGCTGTGGAACGGCTGGCAGAGGTTCTGGCCATGAGCATTCTCAAGATCTCGCCCGCGTTGATCGCCGAGTCGGTCGACCATCTGCGTGCATCGAAACAACGCGAACGTGTGATTCTCTGGCTCGGCGAGCGGGGCAGCGATGACATTCGCGTGCGCAAGGTGTTTCTTCCGATTCAAGTCACCGCTGCTGACTACTTTCGAATCCCCGAGGCCGGCATGGACGCGTTATTCGCTTTGCTGCGTAAAGAGCGCCTCTTTGTAGCGGCTCAGGTTCACACGCATCCGCATGATGCGTTTCATTCCCCCGCCGACGATCGGTGGGCAATCGTTCGACACGAAGGGGCGCTGTCGCTTGTCGTGCCAGACTTTTGTCAGCACACAACAACGACGACCTTTGTTGCAGATGCGAAGGCGTTCCAGCTCGACGGCAACGATACGTTTGTCGAAGTAGAGCCATCCTCCGCATACGTGGTGCTCGAATGACGACCGCGCGGGAGGAGAATGCGCGAACGCTCGCCGCAGCAATTGGAATTACCGAAGAGGCAGCGGAACAGTTGCTCGACGCGACGGTCCTTGTCACGTGCGCTCCAGGCGGCGAACGGCTGGCGGGTTACATCGAGCGACTGCTGGCACGCACACTAACGAAGGTTACGAGCGATCCAAGCTGCGCCCCGTGTGTCGAGGTGGTGGTCGGAAAGGCAGCGCAACGATCGAACGCCCGCGTGATCAATGTCGGTGTCGATGCGTACCGCATTCTGGTGACTGAGCAGCCTATGCCTTTGGGACCCCGAGCTCGCCCGATCGTGGAGCTCGTGGCCGCGTGCTACGCCAGCGCTGCTGCCGTGCAGCGGGCCATCAATGCGGAATTTCCTGTGCAGGTGCGCATGCCGATCGATCTCGACCTCGCAACGCTGTACGGCGATGCCATCAGTCGGCTCGATGGTCGCATTGACCTCGATGTCAGCTACATGGCGGGGGCCGGCGCGATCGGTAACGCCGTTCTTGCCGGGTTTTCGATGTTGGATGTTCACGGTGAGTTGCACGTCTGCGATCCGGACAACACCAGCGACGGGAACCTGAATCGCTGTTGGTGGTTCGAGTCCGACGATCTCGGGCTTCACAAGGCGGAGCGTCTCGAACAGAAGGCGCAGGGGGCTTTGCCGCATCTTCGTCTGGTTCCTCACGTCGCTACGCTTCACGACACCGTTGAGTCTCTCGGGAAGCCACTGGAAACGTTAATCGTCGGCGTCGACAGCCCACGAGCTCGGCGCAGCTTGCAAAGCGAGATGCCGCGGCGAGTGTTCGATGCCTCGACGAGTGGAATCGTCGAATTCGTTATGCACTTCAACGAGACACCGTCGTCCTTGGCTTGTATGTCGTGCATCTACTACGAGGCGCCAGATGAATTCGCTCACGAGGAACACATCGCAGAATTGCTCGGCGTAAGCATCGCGGACGTGCGGTCGAACTTCGTGACGCCTGAAGCGGCGAAAAAGATCGCCGAAGCTCATCCAGGGCTCGATCCCGCAAACCTTGAAGGTCAAGCGTACAGCTCTCTTTTCAAGCAACACTGTGGCAAAGGCCCGATTAGGAGTGGTACAGCGGATCGAGTGCTCGCGCCGTTCGGGTTCGTGTCCGTTCTCGCGGGTGTCATGTTGGCGATCGAGATCGCGCTCCGTGTTTCGGGATCTCCTCCGGAATACAACTATTGGCGCATCGGCCCTTGGAGCTCGCCGGTCGTTCGCATGCGCGAGACTCGTTCGAAACGGTGGGATTGCGAGTTCTGTGGAAACCCAACCCTTCAATCAGTTGCGAACGAGTTGTGGAACACGAGCAGGAGAAACGGAATATGACCAGAGTTGGCGCTCCATACACCCTCGAAATCTTCATCGAACCGATCAAAGGTACGCGGCCGATCCGTTTCAAGTCTTCGTATCTGATCCTTCGCCGGGACGGCACGAAGGTGAAAGACTGCCCGTTCATCAACAACGACCCCAAGGGCCTCTGGGCGGAAGTCGATGCTCGTGGAGCGATCGACGCCGATGCGGGCTACGCTGTGAAGAAAGAAGAAGTTATCGTCACAGTGATGGGAGCGCAGTAACTAACTCGGCGGCGTTCGCGGAATTTTCGCTTCGAACGTCACCATCTCGTTTGTCGAGTCCACACCTACGGTACCACGCACGATTTCGCGCACGATAAATAACCCCAGACCGACTCCACGACGACCCATGTCTTCCTGGCGGAACAAATCGAAGAGGCGCTCCGCGTGCTCAGGGGGAATACGCTCGCCGCGATTGCTAACAGCGATCACGACGTCACGCGCATCACCGGACACCGAAATCCATACCGGCGAACCGGGCTCCCATGTGTCAGCGCGTTCGCGACCAAGTTCGTGAAGATTTGGGCGATGCGAGGTGCATCCCATACACCGCGAAGGTTCCGCTGACGGAAAGCTCGATTTCTCTCGTACGGTGACCTGCGCGTAGTTCCTCGACGACCGCTCGCGAAAGCTCGTCGAGATCGGTATCGGCGAGCGTGATCGGCAGGGAGCCTGAAATCGGAGCCGCGTGAAGTCGAGTAGGGTGCCGATCATCTCGTTCATTCGCCGCGCGGACTGTTCGATGAGCGAGAGGGGCGCGGAGCTCGTTGGCAGTTTTACACGCGATCAGATTCGCGCCGCCGTCGAAGCGGGCAAGTTAACGGATCCGCGTTCGATCGACTATCTCGTCGATACGCTCGCCAAGCGCCAACGTTTGCTGATCGAGCATTGGTTTCGAAGGTCGCGCCGATCGCAAAGCCAACCTATGAAGGTGGACGTCTGTGTTTCGACGATCTCGCGATCGAGAACCAACTCGCTGCGACGACGAGCTACACGATCGTTCCATACGACTTCGATGGACGCGCGCTCGGATCGCACGTCGTGCCTTCGACGAGTAGTAACACGTGCGCTGACGTGCCGTTTGCTCCCTCGCTTGGCAACTACACGATCTTTCGCATCACGATCGAACGCCCGTCGTACGCCGGCACGGTCTACGTACATTCGGCACGAGACCCGCGTGGCGAGATGCGGGTCATCGGGCTTTGGCGCGAGTAACACGAGAAAGCAGAAGAGGGGACGCATGACTTTCTACAATTCGAACGGTCGACCAATCGCGTACTGCGACGATGGCTAGTACATCTTCACGTTCGACGGGCAACCGGTCGGGTACATCGATGGGGACTCGATCTACGCATTCGACGGGCGACATCTCGGTTGGTTAAGCGGAGGCTGGGTGCGGGACCATCGCGGCAACTGTGTCTTCTTCACGGACAACGCCATCGGTGGAGCGATGAAGCCGATGAAATCCATGAAACCGATGAAAGGGATGAAGTCCATGAAGCCGATGAAGGGCATGAAGGCGAAGCCGATACGAGCGATGGACTCGAGCAGCTGGTCGCCCGCATCGGGTATGCAGTTCTTCCAGTAGCTTGGTTCGGCCGCCGATGTCGTGCGGATCTCGGATATCTGAGGTTCGACGTGAATTCGCTCGAATGGTGAGGCGCGAAGCGTGCAGACGTGGGTGAGCATGAGGTGGGTTCCAGCTCTTGTCATCGCGATGTCACACGCTCGGGCGGATGGCTTGAGCACGGCGATCCGCATCGGCGCCGCATACAACGTCTTCGACGATACGACGATCGACCGTAGCCCGAACGGCTTCGGACCCGTTGCAGCATTCGTTGGCTTCCGCTTCGAGCACGTCACGGCCGGCTTTCAGCTCGGATACGAGCGATATGCGAACGACAGGTTCCACGACGACCTGACCGGCAAAGACTTTGCCGAGCAATACGACTTCTTCAACGGTTCCGGTCGAGTCGAGCTCGAGCTCGGGACTTAGCCACCTTGTCTGGCGCGGTCGGTTTCGTGCGTGGATCGGTCGACGGCGAACATCTTCACGGTGTTCGTTACGAGCTCGGCTTCGGTGCATGCATTTGGAGGCACGGACCTGACCTACTCCAGCTCGGTGCCAGCTACGCGCACATCCGCGCGGACTACGCGAACGTTCGCAGCAACTATGACGACATTGACCTCAAGTCGATCGCGACCACCATTGGATGGAGACATCGATTCTAGGCGTCCTCATCAAAACGATGCATAGCAAGCCGCTCGTTTGAACGCTACGTTGATCGAATGGAAGACGTGAGGTTGTCGATCAACGCTCTCAACGAAGCGGTCCAGGCCGTAAGCCAAACGTCGAAGGTCTACCGCTCGCGGCTGATTGGACGTGTGATCAGCGTCGCGCGTCTCTTGCGGAGCGATCCAATTCTGGCGAACGCAGTCCGAGATCTCGAGCATGACCAGATGTCGGCAGATGCAGCCAAGATCGAACGAATCTCGAATGAGATTCTGGAGAACGTCGAGGAAACGCTTTACGAGCTCGGTGACCTGTATCTCGAGCACAACTCGGCGTGGAAACGCATGGTCGACGAGCTTTCGGAAACGGTCGCACGGGTCTCGACATCGGAGCCGCTGGCTGTCGTCTTGAAGCGTGTTGCGACTGGGATTGACAGAAGGCCTGCCGGTTTTCTGCATCGCGATCTCGAACCGTTCGCGAGCAATGTCATCCCGAAACTGGTCGCAGGAATTGAGGCGAGCGACGGCAAGGAACGACGAGAAGTCTTGGCCTATCTCGAGCGACTCAAAGCCTACGCAGAACAGTCACGCCAGCTCGATGATTTTCGCCGACTGTGCGCGACAGGTTCGGTCCAGGGAATCGTCCAGCGGCTTCAGGCGTTGCTCGCAGAATGGGAGACACGCATCGAGAAAGGGCCCACAGGTGAAAATTGGAAGCTTCCCGATCCGAATGGGCTCGAGGAAGACTTACCGATGTTGGCCTCGCGCGTGGAGTCATTCCTCGCCGGGCGACGGAGCGCTAGGCTGGTCCTTCTTCGCGCCAAGGTTTACTTCGAGCACTTTTACTGGCGTGAAGCACGGGACGTTCTCGAACAAGAGGAGGCGCGCGTCCAAAAGGCGAAGAGCGAAGGAAAAGAAGCAAAAGCTCGACGTGAATTGGAGCTGAGGCGCCATCTGGACCGATTCATTTTTCAAGAGGGCTTCTTTCCGATCACCGAAGCGAGTGCGGCCCGCGGCAGGCTCGACCTATTGATCTCCGAAGCTGGTGCGGCTGGAATACGGCCGCTTGTCGTCGAGGTCAAACAGGCAGTTCGCATCGACCCCGATGACATATCGGCGCGCGATGTTCGCGAGGCGATCGAAGCCGCTCGCCGTGAAATTCCGCAGTACGTCGGACATCTTCGAGCCCGTCTTGGGTGGGAGCACATCGAGCCGCTCGTTGTGGTGTTTCACACTGCAGGCGAAGACGTGTCGATGTTCGAGGACAGCGGCACTATTCTCATCAACATCGGGTCACGAACGCCATCGCAACTTCGGTAGCGTATCGAGTCTTCAGCTTACGAGACGCGCATCAGCATACTCGTGAGCGGGCCAGGGCGTTCGCCCGTGAAGGCGGTGAGCTGTTCGCGGGCCTCCTTCAGCTCGTCAGCTATCTCTTCGGGATCGAAGTGCGCTAGCTCGTCCAGGAGCGCTTCAGCGCGAGTCTGATTTCCGTCCGATTCGTGTAGTGCCACAAGCGTTGTCGTCGTTAGAACGAGCGCACCGGTGAAATCTAGATGCTTATGGGAGACGAGACGTTTCTCCATCAGCTCGATAGCAACCGGTCGGTACTGCGGCACGCGACCCATCTGCCGAGCCATATGAAGCTCGGGTTTGAGGGCCGTTATCCCAGCACCGATGATTTCGTAGACGACTCTTGAACGCGCGAAGATCTCAGCAGGCCACTCTCCGAGCTCGCGAAGGCACATTCCGAGCAGCAACAGCGTGTCCGCAAGCCGCGAGACAACGGCACGGGGGCCGGACAACAGTTTCGGGACTAGCTCCTCGGGCGTTGACCTCCAGAACTCTCGGTCGCCCAATCTCAAATCCATCATCTGAAAGTTCATGACGGAGATCGCTCGGTAGAGCGCGTCCTCCTGTTCTCCAAGCTGGTACAGGAGCGAGGCGTATTCGTAGCTCAGGATGGTTTTCTCGGTGAGCGAGAGTGGGAGGTGTTGTCCCTCGATCCAAAGATCCTCGAGCGCTCCAACATCCCGAACCTGTTTCGCGGCTCGCATGGTCTTACTCAAGTGCGAGGCTTTGCAGGCCATGAGCTCGCCATGAGCATCGGGATCGATATCGTAGTTCTGGCTGAGCTGATCTTCGAGTGTGTTATAGGCCGCCGCGTAGGCGGACCAAAGCGGGGCTTGCGGCAGCTGAAGGTTCTCTTCGAAGTTTAGAAAAACCAAACAGTCGTGTAGCCAGAACCGTTCAAGTGCATTGGCATGCGGAATCAACGCCTGGATGGTGTGAGCGAGCGGTGTCCCGATGCCGATGCGTTGCAACGTCTCGATCCAGAAGTTCCCTTCTGAAGTGATCAGGTCGACGACCTGCTCGATGTGGCCAGCGAGACCAAGATTGAGAAGCCATCGCGGTACGGCGTCTACGCGGTCCGAGTCCTGAATCTCACGGTCCAAGAGCGCGGCCGCTCGTTCATGGAGCTCGAAGCGTTCCGGTTGTGGAATCGTGTCTGCCGCTGTGAGGTTCGCTTCGTGCAAGTAAATGTCGTGAAGGCGGAAGCCGTTCGGGCTCCTAATTAGACAACGGTGTGCCTTAAGAGCCCGGAATCCACTTGCAGCTTCTTCCGGTGAGAGCAGCTCCTCGACGACGAGCTCAGGTGGCAGCTTTGTTAGAGCGACAGCCGCAGCGACCTCTCGTGCCGAAATCGGCAGAGCGGCGAAGTGTGCTGAAACAACCGCGCTGATCGATTCCTCTCCGATCACGCTCCGAACCGAGAGGATGGCTCGATGAATATCTCCATCAAATGATCGTGTCGCGAGGTCGATGAGAGCTTGCACCGCTGCCGGATACCCACCCGTGACCTCGTGAATCTCGCGCGCGATGAAGGGGCCTTTAGGCGTCCCACGCAAAAACAACACTTCCGATATCTCGCGCCAGCTCCACCCCGGAACGTCTCGAACATCGGGTGACTTTCCGATCAGAGTTGTCAGAGTCGCTTCGGTACTCGTGCCTCCTTCCTGTTGTGGCAGACCGCAAAGCACGATCCCGTTCTCACCCTTCGCAGCGCGTCTCACGAGGATGCGCGAGGCCGTATTGTCGGAGAGGAGATGTGCGTCATCGATGAAGATGAACGTCTCGGAAGGCAGGTGATCGCACAGAGATCTGACGCGCTCGGCGAGCGTAATGTCAGCATTCGGGGGCACCAGTTGAGACGCCTCGACGCCTGCATCGATCAATTGCTGACGCAATTGGAACGCGCACTCGCGAATGCCTGCAGCTCCGCTCTCCGTTGGGAGCAAGTAGAAAACTCGGAGCCGCTCTCGGATCGCTTCATACGCAAGTTGAGTGCTCTTGCCGCAGCCAGGTGAACCCAACAACACCGTTGCCTGTCCACGGACAAAATGGACTGCCTCCGCGGAAGGCGGGACGAACGGGGTAGGTATTTCTGGAAGTTCCGCTACTCGTTGTTCGACCGTCGTAACGAGCCGATCAACATCGTTCGACAGCAGCTGGCGCCCCGCGAACCCGACAAGTGAGTCGGCGGCGAGCGCGTGCATCGACGTTGTTAACGCATACGCAGCAGAGGAGGGCGAATTGGCCAGCCTTGGAATGTGTGAGAGCTCATTCGTGAGATCCGTGAGTAGCTCACCGGCACTGGCTCGAAAGCAGACGTTGCCGAACTCTTTATGCCGCGAACCCGGTGTCAGCCATTCAATACAGTTCCAGGTCTGCACGAGCGCATCAGCGTCGATCAAGGATGCATCCCTGTCTTCAGATCGCGCCTTCTCGATCTCCTCAGCATTCCTGTCCGCTGCAACCTTACGGACCTTCGCTTCGAGATCGCTCTTGCTTTCTTTGCCTCGCTGAAGAAGTTCTTCTCCGATTCCACCGCCAATCGCGAAGAACAACTTGCAGCTACCGGAACGCTTTCCTGCCTCGTGTAAGAGGCGGAGGTCGTGCATGCGAAGGAGGGTGCTTTTTAACTCCGAGAAGATGAGCTTCTCGTAGGCCTTTGCCTGGACGTAGAGCCGGCCGGTCGCACGCACGATCTCGATGTCTTCGTCGCGCTCGACGACCATCCCCTCGAAAAGTGCGCGCGTTCGAACTTGCTCGGCGACGAAGCGTGCAGCAACCACATGCTGGAACAAGAAACCGTGTTGGACTCTTCCAATCGCGTCGACCTGCTGTGGGTCGAGTGGTTCGGTGCTCACTTCACTCCTCTATTCGGCATGCGAATGCTCCGCGACGCCATTCATCGCTCCGTCGGCTACCCCGTCAACTTTGTCTGTTTGCGAACCGCGAGCTTGGTTACTCCGGGAGCACCGAAAGACTGACTGAGATGATTTGGTTGTTGGTCTGGTCGGTGACCGGGATCGGATAGACGTGACCGTTCTGAAGTGCGGCTCGAATGTCCTCGGTCGTAAGGATCACGGAGCCAATAAAATCGTCGTGTAAGACGTCCTTGTCCGTCAGCTCGAGTTTAATGCGCACGTCCGTGTCGAGTGAGACATCCCAAGAAACACCGGCCCAATGCGCGACGTATGAGTCACGGACTTTGGGGAGTTGCGTGTTCTTCACTGCCTTTCCGTCGACGTACAACGCTGCCGTGCCATACGGATCTGGCTGCTGTCCAACGCTGAGGGCAATGCTCGCAACGATCGTGGCAAGGCTGGCACCTAGTGCAATCGTGTTCGTAGCGTGTGCGGTACCGTACTTGAGAGCCGCGTCGCGAAACTTGGCGAGGTCTTGGGCCGGAACCGTTCCTTCTCCATCCCAGAATCGTCCGTCCGCCTTCAAACCAATTTGGACCGCCTCGAGCGTCACGCGATATCGCTTGGCGACTTCACCGTTCGTACGAGTGTTCGTTTCGATCCGTCGAAACGTCTGAGTGTTCCCGTTAGATGCCGTCGTGGTGAGCGTGTCTGCGCTGACCTCTAGCCGAAGCATTGTCGTCGTTTCGGCGCGACCTTCACCTGCTTTGATCTCGAGTTGATCGCCATTTACGGTGTAGCGCGCGCGTGTTGTTCGTCCTTCGACGGAAATGTCAACGTACCCACTCGCGCTGAAGTTCAGCGTTGCTTTCGCATTGGACCAAACGCCGATCGGAGTTGTCGACGGGGCTTGCGCTGGAGCGATTCGAAGTTCGACCGGAACACCCTCGGCTGGACATTTCGCCAGAGAAGCGAGGCTTCTCGCGGTTCCGTCGGCTCGTTCCAGATAGACATACGCGAGATCAACTGCAGCTCCGTTCACCCGAAGGTTGAAGCTGTCGTTGGACGCATCCACCAAATCGAGGCTCTCGATTGTTTCTTCGGGGCCGACCGAACTGTCGTCGCACGGTGCGCAGTAGCGAACAAAGTGCGCCCCGATGGGAAGCACCTCCTTTGCTCGGGCAGCTTGAGCACTCGAGACGTTGACGCATTGATCCGCACGCGCCGTCCTATTCACGAAGCACATTGCCAAAATCAGCGCGGCCCTCACCATCAGCGCCTCCTGTCTAACGACCCATCGTAGTCAACGACGTCGTTGGACGGGGTACGGCTAGGGTATCCGCACTGCCGCAAAGTGCGGCGCCACCGCTCGAGAAGTGCCGGAATCCCGACGACCGATTCGAGCGATCACGACGTCATCGAAACACGCGACAACATCGCGAGCAGAGCTTTCGCTGCGAAATTGGAACGCGTAGAGTTCAGAGTGGGGTAGGTCAACATGTGGCCAGACAACGAAACCGGTCGAGACTTCGTCAACTTCACCGGCGTAGCGAGCACGGTCGCCGAGATCATCGCGAAGGCACAAGGCCAGCCGATTTCGATCGGTGTCTCTGGAGCGTGGGGCGTCGGCAAGTCGTCGATGATTCACTTGATCAAGGATCAGCTTTCCAAGAAGGAAAAGAAGGACACCCCGAACCAGTTCGTCTTCGTCGAGTTCAACGCCTGGCTGTATCAAGGCTACGACGATGCACGCGCAGCGCTGATGGAGGTCATCGCCCGGACGCTCGCGGATGAAGCAAACAAACGCAAGACTGCGATCGATAAGACAACGAACCTTCTCAAGCGCGTCAATTGGTTTCGTGTTCTGAAGCTGGGTGTTGGAACTGCGGTGCCATTGATGCTCGGTCTTCCGCCTGTGGGTCTGCTTGCGGAGCTCTACAGCTTCGGCACGAAGGCAGCGGATGGGACAGCCAGCACTAACGATGTGACCCAAGCGGGCAAAAACGCATCCGAGCTCGTCGACGCTGGAAAAGAGTTGCTAAAGGAGCGACCGGAGACATCTCCGCCCAAGGAGATCCAAGCGCTAAGGGAGGCCTTCGAGGAAGCACTTCGAGAACTCGATGTGACACTCGTAGTCCTTATCGACGACCTTGATCGATGCCTGCCAGCGACAACGATCTCCACGCTCGAGGCGATCAGATTGTTCTTGTTCATGAACAAGGCCGCGTTCGTCATCGCCGCCGACACTGAGATGATCAAACATGCCGTTCGGAAGCACTTCGAGGGCATCAGTGACGACAACATGGTCACGAGCTACTTCGATAAGTTGATCCAGATTCCGCTGCGTGTGCCGCCACTGGGAACTCAGGAGGTTCGCGCCTATATGATGCTTTTGTTCGCAGAGCAGGCGTTGAACGTTGGACAACGAGACAAGTTGCGCGAAGCGATCTGCAGACAACTTTCTCAGTCTTGGCAAGGAAAACGTGTTGACCAGGCTTTCGTTCGAGAGGTGCTTGGGAAGATTCCGGACGCTCTTTTGCCAAAGCTGGAGATGGCGGAACGCCTGGCGTCGATCATGACCAAGGCAACAGCGATCGCCGGAAACCCGCGCCTCATAAAACGGTTCCTCAATGCTCTTTCGATCAGGATGAGCATCGCGCAGGCGAATGGCGTGGATGTAGACGAGACCGTTTTAGCGAAGCTATTGCTATTCGAACGCATTGGCGATTCGAAGGCGTACCTTGCCCTCTTACGAGCCGTTACCGACGACAGTCAAGGAAAGGCCGGGTTCCTCTCTGCGTGGGAAGCCGAAGCTCATGCGGGGAAGTTCAAACACGACCCGCCTTGGGATGCTCCGTTCGTAAGCGAGTGGTTGACGTTAAAGCCGAGTCTTGGAGACGTGGATCTGCGGGGAGCGCTGTACGTTGGTCGAGAGCATGCGCCGTTGATCAGCGCCGAAGACAACCTTTCGCTTGAAGGAGCCGAACTACTAAAGGGGCTCATCGCGAGCCCGCGAGCGAGCGCAAGTGTCTCAGAGCGTCTGAAAAAGCTTCCGCAAAGCGAGCTCTCGATCATTATGGATCGATTGCTCGAGAGAGCTCGTCGCGAAGACGAATGGGGCTCGCCGCCGATTCTCGAGGCGTGCATCGTTGTTGCGAGTATCGATCCGTCCTACGGCAGCCGGTTGGCGAACATGTTGAAAGAACGGCCAGTACATCAGGTCAAACCGAACATCGTGCCGAAGATCAGTAGCCAACCGTGGGCTATTGATGTGTTCGTTCATTGGCAGGCTAGCGGCGTGAGCGAGCCGGTAAAGAAAGCAATCCAAGCGCGGAAGGTGTAGGCGATGGGGACGTCCCAGTCGAGCATTGGCCCCGGAGCAGGGATCGCGATGATCCCTTCGTGGGTACCTCCGCTTCCACCCAATCCACCAACTGCGCCAACAAGTGTCGTAGCGCCTGTCGCTCCAGTCGCGTTGCCAACAACGATTCCTGTTGCGGCCAAGAGTCGATTCAAGGCGGCTCGAACAGGTATCGGGGCGTTCGCTAAACGTGGCGGCGTCGACCGTATCAAACGAAGTCTCGGTAACTATGTGCGACATGGTTACGGAGGCGCTGCGACGGCGGCAGGCCGTATGGGAGGCACGGTCGCGGGAGGAGTCGCGCTCTACGGTGCGCTCTCCTCTCTCTCGGGTACAGGCACTGTAAATCTCGATCCCGTAGTTCTGCGAGGACAATCGGCTAACGACGTTATTAACGCGATCGTTGAAGCGACTCAACCGATTGACGGAACGCTTGATGCGGAAGCAAGGCGTTCCTCGTCTGCGGAGGCGCTTGCGGAGTTGCTCAAGAACTATCCAGATGCGGATCTTTTCAAGCTCACAGAAGAGCAGAAGCTCGCGGTCGTTGAAACATATGTAGCGAACGACGTCTTTCATCGAATCGATCTCGATCTCGGAAAGACTCTACAAGACAACGCGCCGAGCATCGTCACCGCCATGGCACGCCATGAGGAGATCCGAAACTACGTTCGCGAAGCAGTCGCTGACTCGTTTCGGAGGCTGAAGGCTGCAGGCCAGGCGCTGACTCGCCACTCGATGACCCAGATTATAGGAGCGGCGATCAGTGAGACCTTCATTGTCTTCGAGGGGTATCTAAAGTGAAGCTGACATGCGGCCCGACGATTTCGCCAAAGAGCGACGAGCTGGGAGTTATTCTCTATGGCCGACGAAGCGAGGGACTCGGATCGGCAGGTGCCGCGATTGCCAGCGAGATACGTCGCCTACGATGGGTTCCGAGCGCACGCGCGTGGGATTTCTTGTCCATTGCACTAGCTGCAGTTACGGCCGACGCAGCAGGTCACAGGTCGAAGTCTCCCGACGGTTGGACACGCGAATTCGAGATTCGTGTTCACGTACAAGACCCGGCTTTTTGGCAGACCCAACAGAGCGAGCTCGAGAGCGCGCTCGCATTCCTCACGACTGATCGCTGGCGTTTTGCATTTGCGAACAACGGTTTCACTCCTCGGGCCCCGGCGCGTTCAGTTGCACCACCCGCAGATGGCGTAGTCTTGCTTTCGGGCGGTCTAGACAGTCTCATCGGCGCCATCGATTTGACTGCTGCTGGTCGGAAGCTGCTTGCTGTCAGCCACTCGGTCCGTGGGGATGCCGAGCAACAGATCAGGTTTGCAACCGCGATCGGCGGTGGATTGACGCAGCTGCAATGCAGTCACAACGCGGCCGTGCCCGATCCTGAAAAGCCTCCATCACAACGTGCTCGAAGCATCGCGTTTCTTGCTTACGGTGTTCTCGCGGCTACCTCGACCGGCGCGCACGCTCGCGGTGAGACGGTGCCTCTCTACGTGTGCGAGAACGGTCTGATCGCACTGAACCCACCGTTGACCGGCTTGCGAATCGGAAGCCTTAGCACTCGAACCGCACATCCACGTTTCCTCCGTGCGATTCAGCGCGTAGTCGATGCGGCTGGGATCAACGTGAGGATCGAGAACCCCTACGCGCTGCTGACCAAGGGCGAGATGCTTGCACAATGTAGAGACGAGCAGCTGATCAAAAAGCTAGCCTCGAAGTCGACCAGCTGCGGTCGCTACCGCGTCTTCAAATATCAGCACTGTGGTCGCTGTGTGCCGTGTCAGATCCGTCGCGCATCGTTCCTTCATGCGGACATGACCGACAAGACCAACTACGTCTTCAAACGACTCGGGAAGAACGACGCCGACCATCGAAACTTCGATGATGTTCGAGCAGTCGGACTTGCGAACGCGGAGATCACGGCCCACAGCCTTGAGAGCTGGCTCAGTTCATCGATGTCGTGGTCTGACCCGTCGGAACGAGCGTCATACGAGCAAATGGTCCAGCGCGGGATGGCCGAGCTCGCGGCGCTACACGCAAAGTATAAGGTGAAGTGATCGACTTTCACTGCCACCTCGATCTGTATCCGGATCCCGCTCGCGTTGTCGCTGAGTGTACGAAGCGGAACATCTACGTTCTTTCGGTAACGACGACTCCTGCGGCTTGGCAGGGGACGCAGGCGCTCGCTGCCAATTCTCCGCGCATTCGCACGGCTTTGGGGCTTCATCCTCAGTTGGTGTCGCAACGAAAAGCCGAGCTTCCGCTGCTGCTGAAACTCATCCCCGAAGCTCGATACGTTGGAGAAGTCGGGCTCGATGCGGCTCCCGAGTTTGCGTCGTCGCTTGCGGATCAAATCGAAGTGTTTGGCGCAGTACTTCGTGAGTGTGCGACCTTGGGAGGTCGGATCCTTTCGATCCACTCTCGACGAGCGACGAAGCAGGTACTGGACATGCTTGCGCGCTGGCCGACGGCAGGCACGGCCGTGCTTCACTGGTTCTCGGGGACTGAGCGCGAACTTCAGAGGGCTAGTGATCTCGGTTGCTGGTTCAGCGTTGGGCCGGCAATGTTGCGGAGTCAAAAGGGAGCGAAGCTCGTGCAGGGAATGCCGCACGAGCGGGTGCTTACCGAAACGGATGGCCCTTTTGCGAACATCAACGGCCGATCTGCGTTGCCGTGGGATGCACACGAAGCCGCAGCCATGCTCTCGGAGCTTTGGGCGCTCACGAGTGACGGGGCCGAAGAAAGGCTTCTCTCGAATTTGCGGCGCCTGGTCACTCCGCTTGCCACCGCGGAGTAACAGACGTCTGTTCTATCGCTCCACCCGTTTGGGTCCGAGCGCGTGCTTGTTGTGTTCGTGACGTCGCGCAACTCAAGGAGCTTCTTGAAGCGCGTTTGAACCACCGTGCTAGCGTGGCGCGGTGCCGACCTTTACGCCCTTTCGCAAGCCGCAGCAGTTGCCGAAGTCTGGCCAGCTGATTGAGCGACCAGTGATGGATATGAAGGTCCAGCCTGCGAAATGGATCTTCGAGCGCGCGAAGGATGTGGCGGCATTTGCAAATCACCTCGGTGGAACGTTGCTGATCGGCGCCTCTGAGGTCGACGGTGAGCTGAAGGCGTATGTAGGACTCTCGGTGAAAGATGCGGAGGCCGTTCGCGACGACTACTCGAAGGCCGTAGCCGACCGATGCCAGCCGCGCCCCGCGATCGACTTCGAGCAGTTCGATTGCGAGAGTGATCCGACGAAACGGATCGTAGCGATCAACGTACAGCCGTCGCTGAACCTCGTCGGCGTGAAAGTACGTGCCGACAAGACCAACGAGGGTTTCGGCGGCGAGTTGTACGCATATCCGGTGCGCAGCGGCACCGACGCTCGGTACCTTGCGCCAGGAGAGCTAGCTATGTTCATGACGCCACAGATTCGTCGCGCCTTCGTTCTACTCTCTCGCATTCCACCTAAGACACTCGTAACGATCGCGAAGTCGACACCGCCGCCGTCAGTGTCGCGGATCTCGATGACGTGGGCGTTCGATGGCGTCGACGAAGAGCAAAACCTCGTCCGCTTCATGACCGAAACCAAACCCGTGAACCTTCCGCTCGATCGCGTGCTGACTGCGTATCAATCGGCGGATCTGCGGTGGCACGTCGTCATGGACGTTTACGACTAGCGACAGCTTGGTCTGCAAGGCGAAGCAGGCGAGCTGCGACATGTCTCGCGACCTCGGCGGTGCAGTTGAGCGGGTGCTCTGAGACGATATCGCCTAGGCTGTTGAGGTATATCGTGTTCCGGATTTCTCCCTCTATGCCGACAAGCTCGACAACAGCCGTCGCAAGTGCTCGAAGCTCGTCGTCCGTCGCGGACGCATCTCTGGCGATTTTGAGAATTCGTGTGAACGTCATCGTATGACACCGAAAGAAAGAAAGTTCGACCAATTCGAACCAGGTCGTTGAGGCCATCTTTCGGCGTAACGACGAGCTCTTACAATCGCATTCACGCCGCGGCAGCGACCGCCAACAAGTTGAAAGGTATGGACGCGCTCGAGCGAAACCGGTAACTTGCAGCACCTTTTGCTCCCGATTGGAGTTGGTCCCGTCGGGGTCGCAAAAGGGGTCGCAAATCTCAACCGAGGTTTGCGACCCCGAAACTTTCTTGAGCGACGCACTCCTGGATGAGGTGCTCGCTAACCCACACAGCGATGCCCCACGCCGGGTCTACGCCGACTGGTTGAGCGAGCGAGGTGATCCGCGCGGCGAATTCATCGCAACGCAATGCGAGCTCGCGCGCCGTTTCGATTTCGATCTGGCCGTTCGCGAGCACCAACTCCTGCACGCGCACCGCAGGCGCTGGCTCGCGGAGCTCGGCCTCGATTACGGCACGTTCGTGCGCGGCTTCATCGAGACGCTCGAGTTGTCGGCCAGTGAGCTCGCGACCGTCAAACTCGAGCGGATGCCGTTACAACGCTTGATCGTCACGAACGCAAGTGACGTGAAGAAGCTGAGCGCGATACCGGTCGTGCCCTCGTTCGGGCTGCGTGGCGCGAAGCTCAATGACAAAGCGGTTCGCGCGCTCGTCGCAACGCCGGTGGTTGCGGGCACCAAGCGACTGGCGTTTCACGGTGGGCAGATCGTCGACGCGAGTGGGCTCGTCGACGCGTGTGCCGAAGCGGTGCACTTCGACGCGGTGAAGATCCGGAACCTCGAGGTGCTGGCGGCATCCGCGTGGATGGCGTGCGTGCGCGAGCTGCGGATCGGCATCCCATGCGACTACTTTCTGAAGTCGTGCAACATGCCGCGATTGACGTCGTTGACCGTCGACAGCGTGATCATGCCATCGACGTTCCTCGCGCTCGGTCGGATGCCAGAGCTCGAGTATCTCGAGGTGCCGATCGGCGAATACGATCTGCCGACGTTCGGTTTCGCGAAGTTAAAGCAGCTCGTGATCCGCGGTTACACAGATGGTCCCGTGCTCGCGGCATTGCGCGAACGCTGGGGCGAGCGGCTGACGATCGTGCCTGCCACGACGAAGAGGTGGCATCTGTAAAGTCTGCGCATTGATAGCATTCTAGTCGGTAGAAACTCGGCGAAATTGAACCTGGGACTCGAAACAGATCGGTTCGTTTCGGAAATCGATCGATGTGATGACTTTCTGGGCGGAATAGTCAGCTGCGGCGTTCGCAAGGAGAAGCACAGATGTTTCGGGCCGTTCGAAGCCGTGTAGGATGTGATGGTGAGTTGGACGGAATCAGGAGGATGTCGGTGAGCTCGGACCGAAACTATCTGCTACAGGAAGTCGCTCGGGTTCGTGCTCGACTTGGTGGACGAGTGTGTGAAGCAACCGAATTCGACGGCGAGCCGCCCGCACTCGTGATGTTAACACGACAATTCGCACTCACCGAATTCGAGCGCGACATCATTGTTTGGTGTTCGGCAGTCGCGCTGGACCCAACGAATAACCACACGATGACGTTTCGCGATGCGATAGTGGCGTTAGGTGGCGGTCATCTGGACGCGATATCACCGTCGTCGACGCTGCGACGATTCAGGCTAGTAATAGTCGCAGGTGACGATCCATTCGGTTCGCCGCTAGTTATCGACGAACGTGTCCTCTACTATTTGCTTGGTATCGATGCGGTGGACGAGCGGCTCAGTCCGCACCTGACGCGTAGTCGCGCGCTTGGGCGAATTAGCCCTTCTCAGCGCGAATCGAGCGAACGGCTGGGCAAGCAGTTGTTAACAGCATCGCCCGGCCTTGTCGTGCAGGTCTTCGGCGCCTCCGCAAGCGAGCGAGCGGCCATCATCGACGCAGCGGTAACAGAGCTCGGTTTGGACGTGCTTCGGATTCGCGGCGCATCACTACCATCCCATCTCAGTGATATCGAGCCGCTCGTTCGTTCGCTTGAGCGCGAGTTACTATTGTCGGGCAGTCTTTTGGTCGTCGAGGTGGACGATGCGCGCCACCAAAGTCAGGTGGAAAATATCGCAGAACTGAGTCGTATCTGTTTTGTCGTGAGCACGAGCGAGCTGCTAGCTCTGCAGTTGGTAGTTGCACAGGTAGAGATTCGCCCTGCAACGCGATCCGAGCAAAAACAGGTGTGGCGAGAAGCCCTGGGGGCCGACGCCGACAATTTAGAAGAGACGTCGGAACGGCTTGCACATCACTTCGACCTACAGAGTTCGCAAATCGAGACTGTTGTCAGTGAGGCACGAGCGACGAATCTCGAGCTCTCTCGGGCGATTTGGCGATGTGCGTCGCGCTTGATACGACCGAGACTCGCTGGTCTAGTGACGGTGGTCGAGCCCCGCTTAACGTGGCGGGACCTCGTGGTTTCTACGCCGGTCGAGGAGATGTTGCGCGAAATCTGCGATCAACTGCTCTATCGCCATCGTGTCCACGACAATTGGGGGTTAGCTCCAGACGGACGAGGAACCGCGATCACGGCATTGTTTTATGGGACGAGCGGCACCGGAAAGACTCTGGCGGCGGAGGTGATCGCTAACGAAACCGGCCTCGATCTGTATCACGTAGATCTCAGCCAAGTGGTCGACAAGTATGTTGGCGAAACGGAGAAGCGTTTGCATCGAATATTCGAAGCGGCTGACCGGTCGGGGGCCGTGCTGCTATTCGATGAAGCCGACGCGCTCTTTGGAAAGCGTGGCGAAGTAGAAGCGGCGCGAGATCGCTGGGCAAACATGGAAGTGAGCTACCTGCTTCAACGAATAGAGGCGTATCGCGGTCTCGCGATCCTAACGACAAACATGAAGGACGCTATTGATCAGGCGTTTGTTCGTCGCATGCGTTTTGCGATTCCGTTCAACTTTCCGGACATCGACCTGCGGCGTGAAATCTGGCGGCGCGTCTTCCCGGCCGAAGCTCCAGTATCCACGATCGACACCGCAAAGCTCGCCCGACTTCAACTAACTGGAGCGAACATTCGCGGGGTAGCCCTTCGTGCAGCATTCTTCGCGGCAAAAGAGAACTCGTCGATCATGACGAAACATGTGATTCGAGCGGCGAGAACTGAGTTTGCGAAGCTCGACAAGCCATTTCCGGAGGCTGAAGTAAAAGGGTGGGGAGAATCGTGACCAAGCACCCGGCGATGAGTCGTCCCGGAGACGCCGCAGAGCGCAGCGCTACTAGTCGAGCAAAGCGTGCGCTCTCGTCTGCTGGTGGAGGTGCAGGTTCGACACGATCCATGGGGAGAGCGTCGGCGTTCCGAAGTCTAGGCCTTGACGATGGGCACGAATTATCGCCATCGCTTCGGGCTGATTTCGAGCCAAGATTTAACGCCGATCTTTCTCATGTCCGAATTCACGACGACTTGCGCGCACGGCAGCTAACGGCGCGTTTTGGTGCGAATGCGTTTGCCATCGGGAGAGACATCGTGCTGGGTACACCTGTGAAAAGCGCTGAGCGCGGTTTGATCGCGCACGAGCTTGCACACGTAACAAGTCGCGATAATCCAGAAACGCTCTATCGCGATCCGGTGAAGCCCGTCGCCGTGGGTCTTGGTGTTCCGGTGAGCCCCGATGCGGTGTCTGGGATCCACGATTGGAGTCAGGTCTACGCGGCTCCATCTAGAGCGAGCGACTTCAACACGTTTTATGTCGGATCGATCGTGATGAAGCAAATATCGACGTTCGACAGCAACAACACTCCACATGTACATGTCTATTACGCGTACAGTAAGAGCGACGACGATGATAAATGGGCTGTCGGGCCGGATTCGGTTATGGAATTTGTCGCGACCCATGGCGGCTCGATCGTAGGTAAAACTACCAACACCGACACACCGGCAACCCACACTGTGTGTGATCCTGCTCCGGAAATCGAATCACGCCACCTTCCCGAGGCTCTCGATGCGTACCAGGGAGACGCTCCATCGTACGGTCCACAGTTGTCATACGTTGCCGGCGCGCTTCCGCGCTACGACACGACCGGCCAATCGTTCACCGTCAACGACTATTATGTGATGAAACCATACCTTCGTAGGCTCGCGGACAAGTCATACGCGGTGCTGTACTACGTAGCAGAAAATATGTATTCGGAGTTTCGGCCGGAGTACATCGTTCCGCCGCATTGTCTTCAATTATTCAAGGACAAAGCTGCAATGTTTGGCAATATTGCAACCCTTTCGTTTCCGATCGAGCCGGGGGCAATGCCTTCCGCATATCAACAGCACAGTGCACGATTTGTAGTGGGTACATTTGCTGGTGATGTCAGTCGTGCGAAAGAGGGAACGAGCGCATGGTTCTCGGCAGCGAAGGATCCTGGCTGGTTGATGCAAGTTGGCATGGGCTACGCTTCCGCTGTGCAACCTGAACCTCCGCTCAACGAGAACTGGCACGAAAACGCTCCGGTCTTTCGCGGCGGGAAGAGTTTCGCGATCGAATCCACGAACGCGACATCCACAACATCTACTAATGTTCCTGCGGCGGGTGGAGGTGGGACAGCACTCGCAGTCGCGGATCCAGTCCCGATCAATATCCCAGTCACTACGCCAAAGACGACACCAGTTCCCAAGACAAATCCGCTACAGGGACTCCCTACCAATGCCAATGTAAAACCGGTGACACCACGTGTTACTCCAATGTCCACCGGTCAGAAGATAGGTTCTCAATTAGCGGCACAAACCTTGTCGAAGACCCAGCAAACAAGGTCTAAATCAAAAATTCCTATTACGCTCCACCTTCCAATTGCAAAGGCAGTACATCTCAATCGTTATCGAGCGCTCGCTCAAGCGCGCCAACTGGTACACAGCAAAGCATATGAGAGAGGAAGTCCAGCACAACGAACAAAGTGGAAGACGATGATGAGGCCGCTCACTCCTGGTGGCAAAGCCAAAGGCTTTATGGAAAAAAGAATGTATGATCGGGGGGTTGCGCTCATGCGAACGTATGGGTATGCGTCTGGTGAGTCAGATATCGATGACAAAGTTCTCGTACCTCATTGGTCGAGGGCTCAAAAACCTCCCATCGACACTGAAGTCGATCATGTCGTCGAGTTACAGCTACTCGGTGCTCGTCGTCCTGAATGGGCCAATAAGTACGGAAACTTTGAGATTCTCAATCAACCGGCCAATGGTTCCTCCGGGAGTAAGCTCGACGGCAACATCGCTGCCGAGCGGAAACTTCAAGCCGACTACTACAATGATCAAAGTTGGATGCGTCGCGACCTAGTGTTTGACCGTGTCGAAGCAGATGGCGGAGGTCAGAGCGTGACGGTCCGCTGGCTCGATCACGAAGTCTCGGATGGCGAGCACATCAAAGCTCTCGAGGAACTGGTCAATACGAAGAAGTCACCTTATTGACGCTCTTCGAGTTCCATTAGGTCCCCGCGGTAAACGCGCGCTTCATAGTGATCCGCATCGAGAGCATCAGCGAACGCTCCGACCCATGCTTCGAAACTCGGCGCGATCAGGCGCAATACGCTCGTCTCGTGCGTCATGTGAATAACCTGGCCTGGATTGCCACCCGGAGCCGGATCGAGATCGAGTAGGAATGTATCGGCGCTGGTCGTGCGTGCTATCGGAATCCATCGCGAGCTCCAACGCTGCAGACGAATCGGACCTGTGATCCGCATCCATTCGCTTAGTGGCACCGCCAGGGGCTCTTGCAAGACCTCTTCGAAGAGATGCCACAACGAGACAACGCTGGTAAGTGGCTTGAGCTCGCAGTGAGCGAAGAGAAAACGTTTCGTTCCGTCATGGATCGCGACAGACTCTCGATAGTCGGCGGGCAGACTCACGCCGAGCGCGGTCTCGCATTCGACGATGTCAGCCTCGCTAGCTCCGGCGGGCAGCGTGAACGCAGGTGCGCTTGTCCTAATTTTGGCTGCGATTCGTTGCCAGATTTCAGCAATCGCCATCCGTCCACTATACATACACGCGTTCTTCCAATCTGACTTCCCAACATTCTTGAGCGCCCCCAATCCTTCCGCGCGTGCTTTCCGAACGCGCTCGATGCGGCTCCGCTCGCGACAATGCCGCTACGATGCTTGTCGGCTGTGGTGTGCGCGCCGAGCGTGTCGATGCCCTGATCGCACGACCGGCGATCGCTGGCGTCTTCGCGTTCGGCCTGCACCACACCCGCGTCGAACGAAGCGGTGTGGTTGCCGCGCGTTCGGACTTTGCGCCTTCGCAACACGCAGGCGCGTTGCTAACGAGCTGGATCCAGCTCGTTAGTGTTTGGATCGAGCGACGTGGGATCAGGAGCTCGAGCGGTTCGAGATCGTGCTCGGACACGGCGATCTATCGACAAGGAGTGCGTCGACGAAGGCGAACGCCGCCGAGGTTGTAGCGCCTCGACTCGAGCTCGAACGCTTGCGAGCGGAGGCGGCGAAGTTGACGGCGGTTTCGGTATCGAGCTCGCTCGGACCGCTGGTGATCGGTGAAGGCTCAGGCGCGCTTGCGCTGAGAGAACGCGGAAACGTTCACGCCGGTGATTTGCAGATCGGTCAGTAGCGGCAAGCCGGCGAGCACCTTCAGGACCGACTTATCGACGGCCGAGTTGTTCTTCAGCACGAGCCGCTCGATCCGCTGCATCCAGGGCGCGGCCGCGAGCGCGATCACGCCTTTCGAGGTGATGCCCGTGTCTTCGAGCGTCAGTACGGACAGGCGCGTGAACGGTTGCTTCGCGAGCACCGCCAGTCCCTTGTCCTTGATGCCGCTGAAGTCGAGACGGAGCTCGACGAGCGTGCGGAGAAACGGCGCCGCGAGCGCGCTGATCGGGAGTTTGGGCACGCGCAACGTGAGCGTTCGCAAGGTCGGGTGGGGCGCGAGGGTCGTGAACTTCTTCGCGACCATGTCGACGAGGTGGAGAAACTCGAGAGGCTCGCGCGCGAGCTTGGCGGCGTTAGCGACGTATGCGGTGCACCTGCCGTCGACGGACACGATGAAGCCGCGCTCGATCTCCGCGTCCATGGAGCTCGCCGGCTTTCGCCACGTGGCGCCGTACGTGTCCAGCAACTCGCGTTCGCGCACGTTGATCTGTTGGCCACTCGCGCGCGTGAGCTGGAGTGCGATGAGCTCGCCGCGCGGATCTCCACGATCGTTGAGCCAATCCGCGAACACGAGACGTGGTGCATCGGAGCTGGGGTCGGCGAGCACGGCGTCGACCAACGGCCGGGCTTCGCGCGAGGCCCATGCCTTCGACGGAATGGTGGCCGTGGTCGCCGCGAGCTGCGGCACGATCGGATCGATCGCCGGGTGACTCTTGCCGTGCACGTGATGATGGAGTGCGAGCCCCATCGCGATCGCGCTGGCGGTGGCGTCGACCAGCTCGTCGGTCTCGAACAGTTGGGTCGTGCGTGCGACGACAAGCTCGCGCAACGATCCCTCGAGGAGGGCCGAACCTCGCGTCGCCGCGGCCTTGAGATAGCGGTCACGCGCCGCCTTGGTCTTGAACGAGAACGCTCCACCGCCGGTGGTCTTCGTGAGCAGCTCTCCGAGGATGTAGCCGTCGAAGAACGGAACCGTTCGACCGCGTCCCGCCGGAAACCCGCAGTAGGTTTCAACCGCGTCCCACGGGACGAAGTCGCCCGGAAACTCGAGCTGCTCGCAGGCCCACTGATCGCTGTACGTGATGCGTTCCCTGGCGAGCTCTAGTTCTTCGAGGAGCGACCGGGTCACGCGGCGATGATAACGCGCGGAATCTGAAACGCCGCAACTCGGCATCGCATCTCAGGTGTCATGGCGCTCGTTCCGTTGCCCACCCTTCTCGTCGAACCGATCGTCCGCGCGGCGCTGCTCGAGGATCTCGGTCGCGCCGGCGACATCACGACCGACGCGATCGTTCCAACCGATGCGCGTGCGAAGGTGGCGCTTGCCGTGCGCGAGGCAGGCGTGGTCGCGGGTCTGGATCTCGCACTGCTCGCGTTTCGGCTCGTCGAGCCCACGGTCGTCGCTTCGGTCCTCCGACCCGATGGCTCGCGAGTCGCGCCGGGCGACGTGATCGCGACGCTCGAGGGTCCCGCGCGTGGCCTGCTCACGGCCGAGCGTGTCGCGCTCAACTTCATGTGCCACATGAGCGGCATCGCGACGGCCACCGCCGGAGTCGTCGAGACCGTGCGCGGCACGAAGGCGCGCGTCATCGACATTCGTAAGACTCTTCCCGGCCTGCGCGCGATCCAGAAGTACGCCGTTCGCGCCGGTGGCGGCGTGAATCATCGCTTCGGCCTCGACGACGGCATCCTCATCAAGGACAACCACATCGCGGTTGCGGGCGGAATCCGCGCAGCCCTCGAGCGTGCGCGCGCGGCGGCCGGTCACATGGTCAAGATCGAGATCGAAGTCGACACGCTCGAGCAACTGGCCGAGGTGATGACGTTCCCGATCGACGCCGTGCTGCTCGACAACATGAGTCCCGAGACGCTGCGTCGTGCGATCGGCATCGTCGATGGCCGCGCGATCACCGAAGCATCCGGTGGCATCACGCCGACAAACGCCGGCGCGATCGCCGCAACCGGTGTCGATTTGTTGTCGATGGGCTGGCTGACCCAGAGCGTTCGCGCGCTCGACATCGGCGTCGACTACGTCTGACTGAAAGCTCTGGACGTGCTCGGGCGAAGACGCTAGCTTGCACTCCATTCGACCGACGGGACGTGGTCCAGTCTCGAAACTCTCTTGAGCGACGCACTCCTCCACGAAGTGCTCGCCCGACCAGCGGATGACAACCCCCGCCTTGTTTACGCAGACTGGTTGGCCGAGCGCGATCCCGCCCGCAGCGAGCTGATCGTTGCGCAATGCGCCCTCGCGCGCTCGTTCGATCCGCATGTGGCCGAACGCGAGCGAGAGCTCTTGCGCGAACATTTCCCTCGATGGTGTGCCGAGTACGGTGTGAAGCCGCGCCTCGAAGCACCGGTGCTCGTGTTCCGGCGCGGGTTTCCCGAACGCCTCGAGATCGACGTCGACGCGTTCGATGCGGTTCCGCTCGCGACGATGCCGCTACGCGAGCTCGTCGTGTGTGGTGTGCGCGCCGAGCATGTCGATGCGTTGGTAGCGCGACCGGCGATCGCCGGCGTCAACACGTTCGGCCTGCGGCACGCCACACTCGAAGGTCCGCCGCTGCGCGAGCTCGGCAATGCACCGCTCGTGCGCGCGGCAGAGACGTTCGCGCTCCACCGCGGCCGGTTCAACACGCCGATCTCGCTCGGAGCGTGGGAGTTGCCGGCGATGCACACGCTACACATCGACGACGCGAACCTGCGAGACGTGCGCGCGTTGAACGACGCCGCATGGCTGCCACGTGTGCGGACCTTGCGATTACGCAACACGCAGCTCGACTACTCGCGGTGGTTGAGCACGCGGGGTTGGACGCAGCTCGTCGAACTTCGGATCGAGAACACGATGTGGGATCCAGATCTCGCGCGGATCGTGAGGTCGCCCGTCGGGCAACAGCTCGAGCGACTCGAGCTCGTGCTCGGGCACGGCGACGTGTCTACGCGGAACGCGCTGACGAGCGCGAAAACGCTGCCCAGATTGCAACAGCTCGTCGTGCGGACAACGGAGCTCGACTTCGAGCTCGAAGGCTTGCGCGAGCGGTGGGGTGCGAAGTTGACGTTTGTCTAGGTGCGGTTCCACACCGCAAAGTTGGGACAACCCGATGCGAAACCAAAGTCGGCGAAATTGATCGCTGTACCGGTCAGCTGCGTCCGTGTGATCGACGTTCGCAAACTTCAAGCACCTGTTTGGGCGCACTCTTTACGGAGTTGTTTGCTTGAAAGTCGGCGAAATTGATCGCGTTCGCGTCGGCGGTGGTTTCGAGCGCAGGTGTTTGCGTTCGCGATGAAGCTGCGCGCGAGGGCCAATCCCCGGTGCGAAACCAAAGTCGGCGAAATTGATTTGAGCCGCCACGGAAGATCGATTTGTCGTCGAAAAAGCGCTTCGCGGGATGACTTTCTCGACGGAAGGACTACAACTGAATCGAGGGTGCTGCGCGCTGCAGAAGCGCGTCACGGGTTCGACAACCTCTCGATCTGGAGTCGATCATGGGCCGGGCGTTACGGAAACATCTGCAGCAGTGCTTCGCCATTTACTCGAAGCCGCTCGACAAGAACGGTCAGCTTCGTGGTGCTCGCAAAGGCGAAAAGCGTAAACGCGTTGGTCGGCCTAAGAGCGGCATTCGCGCCAGCGAGAAGCACAAGACGCGTCCCGCGATCAAAGCAGCCGAACCGATCCACGTGGTCGTGCGTGCGAACCCCGAGGTGCAGCCTCTTCGTCGTCAGGCGCTCTATCGCGCGATCCGCCGTGCCACACAAGTTGTCGCACGTCGTGCGGACATGCGCATCGTCGAGCTCAGCATCCAGGACACGCACATCCATCTCCTCGTCGAAGCCGCGAATCGCGAAGCGCTGGCAAAAGGCATGCAGTCGTTCGGCGTGTCGGCTGCGCGCAACATCAACGCCGCGTTGCTTCGAGATGCGATCGCGCGGGGGCAACGCGATTTCGTAACGCGTCGCGGTTCGGTGATCGCGGACCGCTATCACGCGTGCGTGTTGAAGACGCCCACGCAGGTGCGTAACTGCCTCGCGTACGTGCTGAACAACTGGCGCCATCACCAAGTCACTGCGAGTCGCAAATGGGCGATCGATCCGTACTCGAGCGGGATGACTTTCCATGGTTGGCGCGAGCTCGACGGGCTGCTGCCCGAGTTGCCGACGTGGTTCCAACCGCTCGTCGTCTCGTCGCCGCAAACCTGGCTGTTGCGGGTCGGATGGAGGCGGTCGAGCCTGATCAGCTTTGCCATGTGTCCTGGAAGACCGACATGAACTGTGACGACCGACCCAGATTGCGCCCGTTTGCTGCGCGTGATTGCATGCGTCGATGCGCATGATCCTCGTTGGTCCGCCGGGAGCTGGTAAGGGCACGCAGGCTGCACGCCTCGTCAACCTATTCAAGATCTCGCACATCTCCAGCGGCGACTTGCTTCGCGCCGCGGTCAGGGAAGGCACCGCGGTGGGGATCGAAGCCGATCGATACATGGCTGCGGGCGGATTGGTTCCGGACGAAGTCGTGACAGCCGTGGTCCTCGAACAGATCGCAAAGCCACACTACGTCCAAGGTTTCATGCTCGACGGGTATCCGCGCACGCGCGTACAAGCCGAAGCTCTCGACGTCGCGCTCGCCAATGCCGGAGTCAAATTAGATGCGGTCGTGCTGATCGAAGTTCCCGATCAGTTGCTAGAAGAACGTGCTGTCGGTCGCCGAAGTGATCCGCAGACCGGCGTGATCTATCACCTCAAATACAACCCGCCTCCGGCCGACGTGCTCGAGCGATTGATCCATCGCAGCGACGACACCAAGGAGTTGGTCGACAGACGGATCTCCAAGTACCACTCGGAGACGGCGCCGATCATCCCGTACTACCGCGACAAGGGCATCCTGAAGCAGGTTGACGGAGTGGGTGATCCGGATACTGTTACGGAGCGGTTAGTCGCTTCTCTAGAGCGAAATATCAACACTGGTAACTGATTCGCCTCGCTCGAGTCCGTTCAGATCTGACGCAGGGGCACGTCGATGCCGACCGTGAGTGATGCGCTACCGCCACCGTCCAGCCCGATCATGCCCGCGATGTACGGCTGAACAGGTCCCGCGTCATAGCGAGCGGATAGGGTGGCAGAGTGCGCCCAATTTCCGTCGGCGCTGATCGTCGCGAGCTCGGCCATCACGGCAAGGCTCGCGAACATGACGCCGACGCCGGCATCGACTCGGTACAGCGTATTTTGCCGACTGTCGAAATCTTCGTACCGCGCCAGATTGATATCGACGCCGAGATCGCCGCGCGCGAAGAATCGTCCCGCGTACACGATCGGCGACACGGACAGACGAAGCGAGATGTTTCTCGGCTCGTAGTCATTCAGGTTCGCGATGTCTTGCTGTCGAGCGAGCGCGATCGGTGCGGCGTCCGACGAGGTCGTGGGGAGAGTCAGTCCCGCACGCGTGACCAGCTTGAAGTGCTGGATGTCGAACCTCGGCAGATACAACGCGCCGACCTCGAGCGCGCCGATCGCGCTTTGCGTGTCGCCCATGGATGACGCGAAGGCGAAGGGCATCTGGAGATAGCCGCCGAAGCCCGTGGGCGCGTCGACGTACTGCGCGTGAACCTGGGCGCCGAGCGCGTTGCCAAGAGAGAGCTCCGCACCGGCGCGAGTCTGATCGTCGAACGAATCGATGGCTACGAACGCGGGCGGCGGAAGATCCGGCATCGAGCGAGGACGATAACTACGATGCTGTCGATCGGTACGGGAATGGTCATCGAAGAAATCGGCAAAAAATCGCGTGTCCTGTGCCGTCGACCGATTGCGTGATCGCTTTGGGGACGCTCGCGATCCGAGATTCGACGCTACAATTCCCGTGTGCGATGTGTGCTGGCACTGAGCCTTCTTGCCGCGTGCGGCCGACTAGGCTTCGACGACGGCAAGACGCCCAGCGATAGCCCACGCGCGGTCCACTCCGCGCTCGTGCTCGCCGACCCGGGCGAGACACTCACGAACTTTCCGATCCTGTTCGTGCTCGATGACACGCGCGTCGATCGCAGTGCGATGCAACCGGATGCGAGCGATGTGCGCTTCACGCTCGATGGCACCGTGCTCGCCGCCGAGATCGAACAGACCGAGCCGTTGCTTGCGTGGGTCCGCGTGCCAGAGATCACCGGCACGACGACGGTCACCGTCAGCTACGGCGTGCCGCCGACGGCAACGTCGACCGACTCGGTCTGGGACGATACGTTCGTCGCCGTCTATCACTTCGCCGACACCGGCAACACGGCGAGTGACTCGACCGGCCACGGCCACGTCGCGACATCGACGAAATCGACGGCCTCAGCGGGCATGATCGGCGGCGGTCGCGCGTTCGACGGCTCGGATCACCAGTCGATGCAGATCGACGACGCCATGGATCTCGGCCCGACCGAACGCACGATCTCGGCGTGGATGCGCGAGACTGACGTGCCGGCGGCGAACCTCTATCACGCAGCCGTCACGCGCGAAGTCGGCACGACCGGCGTCGACGAGATGTATCTCGGCGATCACAACGGCACGCTGTTCACGAACTACATCTGCACGAGCGGCAACTACAACGTGCCGGGCACGTCCGCGCAAGCCGGTACGTGGGTGCAGCTCGCGATGACGGCGGATCCGACGACGGTGCGGTTCTACATCGATGGCGCACAAGCCGCGCAACAGACGGTGAGCGGCACGGGAGAGCATCCGGCGAGCCCGATCTACTTCGGCGCAGACGCGAACTCGTCGGTGGCCGCCAACGATGACTGGATGAACGGATCGATCGACGAGGTCCGGTTCGAGAACGTCGCGCGCTCGCCCGCGTGGATCAAGTACGCGTTCGGGACGATGCAGGATGCCGTGGTCACGTACGGACCGATCGAGCGATGATCCGGCGGTTCGTTCATCCAACCAACGGTCGGTTCTGGAACATCGAGGACGGTGGACTCATCCAGCTTCGCTGGGGCGCCATCGGAGAGGTGGGGCACCATCGCGATCTGCGCAACGAGGGACAGGCGGATCGACTGATCGACAAGCAGCTCGAGGCCGGTTACTCGAGGTGTTCGATGCGCCCGCGCTCGTCGCGAAACTGAGCGAACGCGAGCGTTGGTATGTCCGGTTCGAGAAAGGCACGAGCGCGCTCGCGGTCAGCGTCGAGGGTTGCACGTACACCACGTGGACCGACGAACGCGAGGAGGCGATCACTCTCGACACGTTTGCGGCGGTGCGCGACGCGGTGACGGCGCTCGTTGCATCTGCGATCGAACGCGGCTTCTTGCCCGTGCGAAAGCGCGTGAATCCGCTGCACGGCGCGTATGTCGAGAACCCGGCGCTCGAGGCCGCGTGTCGCGAAGCGCCCGACGACGCAGCGACGTGGGCCGTCTATGCCGATTGGTTGCAGGAACACGGCGATCCGCGCGGCGAGCTCGCGATGCTCGTGCGTCAAGGACGCGAGGATCTCGCGGGCGTGAAGTTGCCGGCGGGCGTGACGTTCACGAAATGGAGACACGGCTTTCCGATCGCGGCACGCTGCGATCTAGCGAACGCGGGCGCGGCACTGCTCGACTCGCCGATCGCACGATTTTGCGAGGAGCTCGAATATCGTGAGACCTGGAGTTGGGCGCCCGAGGTCGGGGCCGTCGTCGAGCATCCGCGGAGCGAGCACATTCGAGCGTTGTTGTTCGAGACCTCGCGCAACGTCGATGGCGATCTGTCGCGGGTCTGGGAATTGCCACGCCTCGAGCACTTACGCGCGCACGCGAATGTCGTCGTCGAGCTCGGCCAGATCCGCGCGACACATCTGAAGCGTTTCGATCGCCGATTTGGCGAAGTGACCGAGGCCGAAATCGAAGCGATCACGCGCGCCGAGTGGCCCGCGCTCGAACATCTGCAGCTCGAGATACAGAGCGGCGTGCGCGACTTCACGCGGACCATGCCGATCTACAACGCGACCACGATGCCCCGTGTTCGCCACCTCGCGATCGGTGGCGTGTCATTGCGCCGAGCGTTACCGGCGTTCTTGGCGACCCCGATGGTAGCGCAGCTACGAACGCTGGACCTCTCGAAGACCAACGTCACGCAGAAGGCGATCGAGCAACATGCCGAACGGCTGCAGCACCTCGAAACGCTCCTACTGCCCAATCCATGACCCTCATGGCTTGATCCGGACCAGCACGCCGGCCGAGATCAACCACTCGGGCTCGCCCGGATTGTTCGCGTATGCGGCGCCGACGACGGGCGCGAGCGCGACGTGGTCATTCGCTCGAACGTCGACGCCGAATTGCGCCCGGAGCTGTTCGTAGCCACTACCGAACCCGAGCTCGAACCATGGATCCAAGTCATTACTGGGCGCGAGATGCAGGTCCGCGTACGCACCGGCGGCCACTTGCGCCGCGGATCTCATCGCCGGATCGCGATCGAAACCACCGAGCTCCGCGAACATCCCGACGGTGACGCGACGTTGGACGCGATAGCCGACCTTTGCTTCGAAGGCGCTGCCCATGCGGTCGATATCGGGTGCGGTGCCCGCGTTCGTGTCTTCGACATGACGGCCATACGCTGCGACGGCAACTTCGGTCGAGTGTTCGATGGGTTCCGCGTACGCGATCGAAGATCCGAGGAGAAGTACCAGTGCTCGCATGCACGGTCACTTCAGCAACGGACGGGCCAACGCCAAAGCGCTCGCAGAACGCCAAAAACCTCGACCAGGCACGTCGGAGAGTAACGACTCGTTACGTCCTAGCAGATCAAAAGTAGTCGCGGCTCGTCACCGGGTTCGGTCGGCGGTGCGCGATGCAGGCACGGCCGAACCGAGCTGCCGGGCCAATCGACGGCGATTCGCCAGAGGTTACCCACGCCGAACGAGTAGGGCCGTGCACCCTCGACGACGCGATAGTGAAGATCGAACGACTCGTCGTGGACGAGATCCCGAAACTGATCGTTAGCGAGACTCTCGTAGTGACGCCGCAATGCCGCGTAGATCTCCGGATCGTCGATCCAGCGGCGTGCGGAATCGTTCGCGATCGCTTCACTGCTCTTGCCCCAATACGTACACAGCCAGGTGTCGTATTCGACCGGCGCACGGTCCGCATGAAACGAAAACACGTCCGTCGAAATCGGCAGGCCGCGGACATCGCGCTCGTAACGCGTGATGCAGTTCAACACCGGTTCGCGACCGAGCTCGTCGAGCGCGCGGAAATCGTCGAGGATCGCATTCGCCGCGAGCCGACCGGCGTCACTCCACGCGCGGTCGCGCAACACATCGGGATCGATCGTGACCACGCCATCGGTCGGTGCGAGCGCGTGGGCGAGCTCTCGAAAATTACCGGCGAGGTCGCGCCGCCAACACACCGCATTGAGCTCGCTGGTAAATCGATGCCGCACGAGCTCGGCGAAGCTATCGACCACGCGGCGAGTATAGCGCTAGGTGTGAAGATCGAGGCGCAGCGTGTACTTCGGCGAGCCACTGCCCGGCGTGACGTGGAGCAGCACGTTCCGCGAACCCGTGCAGGTCCTCGTCGGCACGGTGACCACGAGGTTTCCGATCGTCGAGCTGCTCGCGATGTGCGTGCCGTTGTCGAACGCATCGAGCGCGAACGTGGCACCGCTGAATTCCAACCGCGCGCCGAGCTTCTGGGTGCACGGCAACGAAACGCCGATGACATCCATCTTCGCGTGACCGCTCGCCGTGAGATCGAGCTTCTTCAGATTCGCGACCGGCCCGGTGCGCGAGATGATCACGCCGTACGGCGACGCGTCGGTGTTATGACCCGTCGTGACGGTGAGGAGATCCGGTGCAGGTGGTGCATTGACTGCCGGGTCGCCGACATCGACGGCCGCGAACGCGTTGCGAACCGCCTTCTCGTCGGAGGTGAATGCAACGCCGGCATTGAGAAAGCGTGCACTCTGGATCGCCGCGTCGTGCGCATCCATGTACGTCGCATTCGACTGCAGGTAGAGATCGAGCGCGTAGAACCACAGGTGGCCGGCGCGATCGTTGCCGAGACCATCCATGCCCCACGGCGCGCCGTGACTCCAGCGCGCCGACGTGACGTCCGCGGGCGAGCCCTGCGCTAGGAAGAAGAACATGCGATCGAGTGGACCGAGCGCCGAGTGCGACGCCGCGTTTACGATCGACGACGTCCAGTACGGGATGCCCGGTTCGAACATCGACCGCACGACCGTCGCTTCGTCCTTGCCTTGGATCCACAGCGTGTTGAAGTCCGACGACGTCGTGTCCGGAATCGTCAAGGCTCCATTCGCGAACGCGTTCGCCTTCGCGAAGTAGATGTGCGACAGGACGCCGAAGATGTCGCTGTTACCTTCGTTCATGCCATCGGCTTCGGGATTGCCTCCGAGGCCCGCGGTGTAGCGATCGACACCGTGCGTGAACTCGTGGCCGACGACGTCGATCGAGGCCATCGTGCCACCCGGTGCATCGGGGGCATCTCCGATCGTGATGGTGTCGTTGGTCAAGTAGTGCGCGTTGTTGGTGTCCGGCGTGTGCACTTCGATCGGTGGCGCCAGGCCGTTATCGTCGACGCCCTTCCATCCGAACACCTTGTGGAACATCTGATAGACGATCTGCCCGCCGAAATAGGCGTCGGCCGCAGCGGTCTCCGAGTGAGCGGAGCCAGACACGTACTTCTGCCCATCACCGAAGGATGGCACCGTGTTCGAGAGCCAAAACCCGTCGGACTCGTGCGGATCCCATGCGTACAAATTGCCGCGCGTGGGATCTGCCATCCAATACACGCCGGAGTCGGACTGGATCGTGCCGGTCACCGTCCCCGAATAGAACGTATGGAGTTGAGCGGTCACGTCCTTGCTCGTCGAGGCCGAGCGAATCACCTGTCCGTTGACTGCATCGACGAGCGACTCGATGTCACCGTTCGTCACTCGGTAGACGAGCTTCGCACCCGTCGTCACGCGCTTGAAGTTGGCAGCGTTGTCGCGTCCGTCGGGGAGCGGATCCGCGACGCGCACTTGCTCTTGGATCGGCAGGATCGCGAGCTCGGCACTCGCGTTCGCCGATGCAGTTGCTGCGATACGCGCTTGCTCGACGGAGATCCGCGGCGTGACATCGATGTCGAGCTCGTGGATCGTGCCATCGGTCGTCGTGACGGCGCCCGCTGCATCCGTGTGGATCGATGCGGTGCCGCCGATCACGGGCAGGCCCTTATAGCGTTGGTTCACGCGCGCGTGTGTCGAGCCATCGGGCGCGACATACGTGCTCCGGGCTTCGACGGTGTGGCCTTCCGAGAGATCCAGAGGCGCGGTGGGATCGGATTCGGTCGCGTCTTGGGCACAGGCACCGAGCGCGACGAACAATAGGGTTTGCGAAAGCTTCATGGGTTCGGAACGTCGTCGCTCCGAAATCTTCCCGAGAACTTCTCAGCTGAACGGCATCACCCACACGTTGAGGTTGCTGTTGTCCCACGCGTTCAGTCGCTTCACGTCGCTGACCGCCTGGTCGTGCGTTCGTGGGAAGTGAACGACGGCGGCGCGATCGCTCGCGAAGTAGAGCTTCTTCTGCGACAGGTGCGGTTCCTGATCGGTGCTCGAACCGTCATCGCCTTCGTAGTGCACGGGCGTGACCGGGCCCCATGCGCCGTCCTTGGTCTTGCGCACGACGAACAGATGATCTTTCGGATCGTCTTTCGTGCGACCGGAGCTGCTGAACACGAGGAACGAATTGTCGGGCGCGATTTCGGGATCGACGTCGCCGAGCTTGCCGTCGCTGAACGATAGCGGTTGAGCGGCTTGATACGCGTCGCCTTTCTTCGCGGCGGACCACAAGCGCTTGCCACCCTTGTCGTCGATCGCGACGAAGTAGATCGTGCCGTCGGTGCCGATGCTCGGCTTCCAGATCGATGGACCGATGTTGACGGCGTCGGGCAAGCGCTCCGGCGCGCTCCAGCCGGTCGCGGTGCGCGTGGCCTTGTAGAGGTTCGACTTCGCGGTGGTGCCATCGCGACGCGTGGACACGAACACGACGAACTTTCCGTCGGGCGAGAAGCCGGGCGACGAGTCGGGCCATTCACCCGAGAACGACGGTACGACTGGCTCGGACCACACGCCCTTCGCGTCGCGGTGTGATTCGAGGATCACGCTCCACCGCGCGGCACTACGCGTGAACAACAGCGTGTTGCCGTCGGGCGAGAACGTCGGCGAGCCATCGTTCGCGGGGCCGGAGATCACGCCGGGAGCAAAGATCTCGGGCGGGGCCGCGTTCGCCGTCGTCGCGAGCAACAAGAAAAGGAGGGTGCGCATCGCGGGCGAGCATAAGACTGCATTGCCTGCGACGTGGTGCGGCGATCGGAACGGTACGCGCTACAGATCGTCCTTCTCGGGCTTCCAATTCGTCGGATCGTTGCCGCTCCACTCCGTATATTCGGTGACTCGGATCCGGCTCAGCTTCGGCAACTTTTGCTTCAACAGCTTCAGCTTCGCCGGGCTGGGGCGTCCGGTTCGAAAGAACATGAGGTAGCGAAGCTTCTCGAACGCGGCGGGCGTCGCGACGAGCGCATCGATGATCCCGTCGAGGAGTGCCGTGTGATTGTCGGCAGGAATGCTGATCGCCGCGCCGATCTGCAAGTGCTCGAGCGTGGTGACGTGTTGCGCGAGCGCGGCATAGCCTTTGCCCGTGAGCACGTTCGACGACAACAACAACCCGCGGATTCCTTCGAGCGCTGGCGCGAGCGTCTCGAGCGATTTGTCGTCGATCGCCGTCGGCAGCGCGAGCGCGAACAACGTACCGAGTGGTCGCCTCGCCAAGGCGGCTTCGGTCTCGCGCCGCTTCGTCCGCACGCCCGGCACGTGAACCAGCGCACGTGGGCCGAGGAGGCGGATCGCCTCGAAGTCGTCGGCGAGCATCTGCGCCGGCACTTCGACGTGCGTCAGAAAGCCGGCGCGATCGAACATGCTGGTCTGGTAGCCAAACCGCGCTCGCCCGGGTAGCACCCACTCGGCGCGATGCGCTTCGTAGAGCTCTTCGCGGCGCGCGATTTGCGCGTCAGTCGGCTCCGCGATCAGGCCGAGCTGGACGAATTCGCCGCGCGGATCGCCGAGCTCGGCGAGCTTGTCCGCGTAGACGGCGATCGCTTGATCGTCGTCGGGATTCGCCCAGACCTGGGCGCGGAGCGTTTCGAGCTCGCCATCGCCCTTGACCTTCGTTTTGGGCTTCGCCTTGGGTTTCGGCTTCGCTTTGGGTTTGGGCTTCTTCGCGGTCGCCATCTACCCGCGAACGGTACCGCGGATGATCGTCTTCCCGGTACGGCGGGTGGTCGGAGCGAGCGCGGCGATCGCCTCGTCGAGGGGCGCGATGGTACCGATGTTCGTGCGAAGCCGGCCATCGCGGATCCGATCGACGATCTGGATCAGCTGCGCGCGGTCGGCCTCGACGACGAAGTCGATCGCGCGAAGATCGGAGCGCTTGCTCTCGGCCAACCCGACGATCGAGATCAGCGTACCTCCGGCGCGAAGGATCTCGACAGAGCGCGATTGGACGTCGCCGCCGATCACGTCGAACACGAGATCGACGCGGTCGAGAGCGTCCAGCCGATCGCGATCGAGCGCGATGAATTCGTGCGCGCCGAACCCGAGCACGCGTTCGCGATCGGCCACACGTCCGGTCCCGATGACGTATGCACCCGCATGGCGTGCGAGCTGCGTGACCATCGCGCCGACTGCACCGGCTGCACCGTGTGCGAGAACGCGCTGGCCGGGTTGGAGGTGGCCGTGATCGAACAGCCCCTGCCATGCCGTGAGTCCCGAAATCGGAAGGCTCGCGCCGATCGTGAAGTCGACATCGGGCGGAAGTGGCGCCACGTTGCGCGCTTCGATCGCGACGTGCTCCGCGAGTGCGCCATCGCGATACCAATCGGCGAGGCCGAACACACGCTGTCCGATCGTGAAACCCGTCGTGCCGTAGCCGATGCCCGTGACGATACCGGCGACCTCGTGGCCGGGAATCGTCGGCGTTCGGCGGTGCCCCGCGCGATCGGTCCACGTCGAAGACCAGGTCAGCTCCGTCGGGACGAAGCCGGCGGCATGGACCTGGACGAGGACGTCCCCGATGACCGGCTTCGGATCGGGACGGTCGGTCAGCTTCATCCCACTCGTCTCATCGGTCACGACGATCGCTTTCATGGGTCTATAGGTAGCGCCGCGAGTGGACCCATAAAAGAGCCACTTTTTAGATATCTGATGGTGCCACTTGTGCGGATTCTATTTGTCTCCAGCCATCGGAGTGATCGGCGACTCTCCGCGCATGGACAGGCAGCGGTTCGAGAGCGGCGACAAGTTCTGGGAGATCTGGGCGGCGGACGGCCAGGTCTACACGCACTTCGGAAAGCTCGGCGGCAGTGGCCAGACCAAGCTCAAAGCGACGAGCGATCCGGACTCCGAGATCGCCGCGATGATCGCGAAGAAAGCGAAAGAGGGCTTCGCGCCCGCGACCGCAGCGAAGGCGGCGACCCCGGTCGTCAAGAAGGCGAAAAAGTCGGGCTCGGCGCTCGATCAACATCTCGCGGAGGTCACCGACGATCCGAAAAGCGCACTCGTCCTCGCTGATTGGTTGCAGGAGCAGGGCAACCCGTGGGGCGAAGTGATCGCGCTGCAGGTCGGGGGCAAGAACAGCGCGGCCGACAAGCTGCTGAAGAAGAAGGGTAAGGAGATTCTTCCGGCGCTCGCCGACAAAGCCACTGTCGTGACGTGGAAGAACGGCTTCGTCGAGACGGTGCAGTTCAATAGCGATGCGACGAGCGCGGCGGTGATCGCGGCGGCGAAGGCGTTCCTGGCGTCTCCGATCGCGGCACGGATCGATTGGATCCGATTCTCGCCCGTGCGCGAGAAGTTCAAGACGTGGATCGATTGGGGCCAGTCGACCGATCAGGTGGTCGCGCCATACGATCTCGCGAAGCTTGCAAAGCTCGTCCCCGCACATGTGACGAAGCTCGGCTTCGGTGGATGGTTACCGGCGGCGGCCGCTGCGTATACGCAGTTTCCAGACCTGAAGGACATCGCGAAACAGTTTCCGCAACTGACCGAGCTCGAGCTGGTGGGGACGGCGTCGAGCAAGCTCGCGTCGACGACAAAGCTCGCGAACCTCACGGCGCTAACGATTCGCTTCGCGCAGGCGGAAACGTCGCAGCTCGAGGCGATCGCCGATAGTAAGTGGACCGAGCTCACCTCGCTCGAGGTCGGGTTAGGCGGCAACGTTCACACGATCCTCGACGAGCTCTATCCCGCCGAACGCCGCAGCCAGTATCCGAAATCGTTCGCCGGATCGGACTTCGAGCGTTTGGGACGTGGGCGCGAGAAAGCCGATACGGATGTCCGACGAGAAGATCTCGAGCGACTCCTCGGTGGCGCGTATCCGAAGCTCACGCACTTTGGCCTCGAGAGCAGCGTGTTGAATACGGAGCTGTTGCGCCCGCTGTGGACGAGCAAGCTCCTCAAGCAGGTGAAGACGCTGAACCTCGCGAGCACGCAGCTCGGCGATGAAGATGCGCCCGCGATCATCAAGCAGGCGAAGAAGCTCGAGCATCTCGAAGCGATCGATCTGCGACGAAACGGGTTTCACCCGAAAACCGTCAAGCAGCTCCAGAAGGCGTTGCCGCAGGCGAATCTCGAAGGGCCGGCGGTGGGCGACGAGGAAGTCGTGCGACCCGAGTTTTACTTCCGCTACTGCGCGGTCATGGAGTAGCTAGCTGCGGTGGGCGTCGTGATTGACGAGGTCGACGACGACCGTGCAGGCGAGCACGAGGATGTGATCGACGCTGTCGAGGCACTCGACCCCGAACGTGTCCGCCATCGTCCACCATGCCTTCGAGACGGTCGCGACCGCTTGGTTGTTGCGCGTGAAGAAGTACTCGTGGCCCCAGACGTCGCCCTCGATCTCGAGATCATCGGGACCGGGAACGTCGACGGAGAAGCGCGGCGTCATCCGGAATAGCTCCTTCTTCACGACCGCCGCGAGGTAGCCATCGCGATAGATCTCGTAGGTCGGCCCCCAGCTCATCAGCTTTTGCTCGATCCGCGCGACCTCGTGACCGAGCACGTCCGTGAACGAGAGCTTGTGGCCCCACGCCAAGGCCTGGCCGTCGATGAATCCGACGTCTTCGTCACGATCGTTCTTGATCGCGAAGCGAGATGTCCACGACCACACCTTCTGACGCATCAAGTAGCGCATGCGGTGATGGTAGCCTTCGGGCGATGGCGCAGAAGACGGTCGCGAAGAAGAAGAGCGAAAAGACGGGCAAATCGGGCGATCGCGTCGGCGAGCTCGTCGCGTTGTTGAAGACGTACAAGGACGCCTACTACAACGACGAGCCGCTCGTGAGCGACGCCGCATACGACGCTCTCGAGGACGAGCTCCGCGAGTTGGCGCCGAAGCACGCGTTCTTCGCTACCGTCGGTGCGCCCGCGGCCGCCGTTACGTCGTGGGAGAAGGCGCGCCACGCGATTCCGATGGGCTCGTTGAACAAGGCCGTCGACGAAGACGAGTTTCGTGCGTGGGCCGCACGGTGCGACGAGCTCGGCAAGAAGGACAAGCTGAAGAGCGTCACGGCCGATTTGTTTGTGACGGAAAAGCTCGACGGACTGTCGCTCGCCGTCACGTACGACAAGGGCGTGCTGGCCGACGCGATCACGCGCGGCGATGGCCAGATCGGCGAGCGCATCCTCTCGAATGCGAAGCGCATGAAGGGCGTGCCGGCGAAGCTGAAGAAGCCGGTGTCCGTCACGGTGCGCGGCGAGATCATCCTGAAGCTTTCGGACATGAAGAAGGCGTTCCCCGGCGCCGCGAATCCGCGCAACCAGGCATCGGGCACGAGCAAGCGGTTCGACGGCGAGGGCTGCCAACACCTCACGGTGATGTTCTATGACCTCGATGGCGAGGAGCTCGCGACGGAGACGGCGAAGTTCGAGCGTCTCGAGGCGCTCGGCCTGCTCGTGCCGTGGTGCGAGACCACGAATCTGGAAGGCGCGCTGAAGATCCACCGCGACTACGCGAAGACACGGCGGGCGAAGCTCGACTACGAGATCGATGGCCTCGTCATTCGCGCCCACGACGTACGTGCGCAGAACCTCCTCGGCGAGCTAGGCAATCGGCCGCGTGGCGCGATCGCGTACAAGTTCGCATCGCAGGCGAAGGTGACGAAGCTGATCGATATCGTGTGGGAGACCGGATCGTCGGGGCGCGTGTCGCCGGTCGCCGTCGTCGAGCCGGTCGATCTCGCGGGTGCGACGGTGCGGCGTGCGTCGTTGCACAATGCGGGCAACATCGCCGACCTCGGGATCGGCATCGGTGACGAGGTGTTGGTCTCGCGCCGCAACGACGTGATTCCGTACGTCGAGGAAGTCGTGACCTCGAAGGGCAAGAAGGCGAAGCCGCCGACGAAGTGCCCGACGTGCAAGTCCACACTCGTGAAGGTGGGTGAATATCTCGCGTGTCGGAATCGCGAGTGTCAGGCGTTGATCGAAGGTCGGATCGAGAACTGGATCGATGCGCTCGGGGTGCTCGAGTGGGGCGACAAGTTGATCAACCAGTTGGTCGAGGCGGAGCTCGTGACGGAGCCGGCCGATCTGTACAAGCTAAAGCCGGAGCAGATCGCGAAGCTCGAGCGCCGCGGCATGGTGATCGCCAAGAAGGTGCTCGATAACTTGAAGGCGCAGCTACCGATCTCGTTGCCGAAGTTCCTGGCGGCGCTCGGGATCGAGAATCTCGGTCTGCAAACCGCGAAGGCGATCGTCGCGAAGTTCGATTCGCTCGAGAAAGTTCAAGCCGCCAAAGAAGCCGAGCTCGCCGCGCTTCCCGGCGTCGGGCCCGCGAAGGGCAAGTCGGCGTTCGCCGGTATCGCCGAGCGCAAGGCCGAGATCAAACGGCTGATCGCCGTCGGTGTGGTGCCGGTCGCGAAGTCGGCATCGGGGCCGCTCGCGGGCAAGACGTTCTGCTTCACGGGCGCGCTGGGTCGTCCGCGCAAGGAGCTCGAGCAGATGGTCGAGGCCAAGGGCGGCACGTTGCTCTCGGGTGTGACGAAGGATCTGCAGTACCTCGTGATGGCGGATCCGGAATCGGGATCGAGCAAGGCGGAGAAGGCGAAGAAGTATGGAACCGAGTGCCTGAACGAGGCGCAGTTCATGAAGATGGTCGGATAGGTGCAGCGACGCTTCTTGTTCGGGTCGCGCTGGACCTCGAACACGGCGTTGCCCGAGCGTCACTTCGAAGTGATCGAGGTCATCGGCGATGCGGTGAAGCTCCGCGCGGTGCTGACGAAGCGCGAATGCACGGTCGCGATCGACGAGCTCGAGACCGCGTGGACGACGGGCTGGGTGAGTGTCTAGATCCGGTCCGCGAGCGCGAGGCCGGCACCGCCCGTACTGGTGACGAGCGCTTCGTACTCGGCGCGAGCGGTGGGATTCGGTTCGCCACGGAGCGCGCGGATCAGCGTGTTCTTCGCGGTGTGCTCGAAGCTGATGAACTCGGTCGCGACCGCGGTGTAGCCGCGCGATCGCAAGAGCAGCGTGCGCATCGCATCCGTGATGTGGGCGGCGGTTTCTCGACGGAGATGTGGCATCCCACGAACGGCTGCGAAGCCATCGTCGGTGCCGAGCGCTTCCCACTTGCGGGCGAGCTCGGCCTGACAACACGGAGCCACGGCCACGAGGTCGGCGCCGGCGGTGACGCCGAGAGCGATCGCATCGCAAGTCGCCGTATCGCACGCGTGCAATGCGAACACGCCGTGAATTCCGCGCGCGGCCTCGCGCTCGATGATCGTTTCGAGTGGCGCGGCCTCGAACCGGACGAGGTCGTCGAGCTCGGCGAGTGCGGCCCGGCGCTGGCACTCGGCGATCACGTCTGCGTTGCGATCGACGCCGAGCACCTCGACGCGATGGATCCACGCGAGCAACAGCGTCAGGTACGAACGACCGCAACCCGCGTCGACGAGTCGCACGGTCGGATGACGCGCGCGGAGCTCCGCCATCGCCGGGCGCAGCGCCTTCGCGAGGTGATTGATCTGGAGATACTTGCGGACGCGGGCAGGAGGCATCGTCGCATCGCCATCGAGCAGGCCGAGTGCGCGCAACAGGCGAGGTGCCTCGGCGGGCAGGATCTCGAGCGCCTTGCCACCGGTGAGCGCGTGGGTGCGCTCGGGCGTCCAGTATGCGCGTGCGCGCTCGTCGAGAGCGTTCGCCCATACGGTGCGGGTGGCCATCACGAGACGTTACTACGATCGTGGCGCGTTGAAATGTGCCGCGAGAAACGCGTCCATCTCGGGCCACGTCGCGCCCAAGAAGGCGAATTCGCGTTCGTACGCCATCGGTCGAAGCGCGGCGATCATCTGCTCGGCGCGGCCGGCATCGCGTGGGCCGCCTGCCATCGCGACTGCGAATGCGCGAACGACTCGCATCGGGCGAAGCTCCGATCCCGGCAACGCGACTTCGCATGCAGTCCAGTGGTCGTCGAGAAGCGTCGCCGCCGCTGTCGGATCGCCGCGCCGACACGCGATCAATGCGCGCGTGTAGATCTGCGATGCGTCGAAGGTGGAGGCCGATCTGTGGACGGCGCGACGCGACTCCGCTTCTGCCACCCAGCGTTCGGCCGCTTCGATTTCGCCGAGCAACGCGCAACTGAACGCGACCCCCTGTGCCGAACTCGGGTAGAGCGTGAGCGTGGTCAGCGTTCCGCTAAATCGCGCGTCGGTGTCCAACGAAAGTGCTTTGACTTCCGCGTGTGCGCCCAAGCGCGTCAACGCTGCGCCGAGCCCGAGTCGTGCGAGTGTCGCGATCGTCGGTAGCTTCGTTCGTTCCGCGTACGCTCGAAACTCGTCACGTGCCACCTCGAACTCGCCACGCGCGAGCCCGGCGATCCGCGTGTTCAGGACCGCGTGAAATTTTCGAAACTCGCGGCGACCACCGAAGCGGAGCACCGCGTCGGTCGCGATGAAGCACAAGCCGATCGCGATTCCGGCCGGCACCGAAATGCCAACGAGAGCGATGATCGTTGAAGCGGCATACATCGCGTACAGCGAGTACAGGCGCAGAGGCAACGTGAAGCGCGAGCGCGTCGCGAATGCCCGCGTACTTGGCACTCTCACCAACGACTTCTCGCCCACGGCGACAACCTACACGAAGGCACGGCCATTGCTGTATCGCCTCGCATGCAGTTTCGTACGTGGGCAATCGCGACACTTCTCGCGGGATGCGGCTCGTCTTCCAACAACCCGTTGCCGGATTCGGCGACAGCACCGGCAGACGCGCCAATCGACGCGCCGAACGCGACACCGTGGACCGCACCGACCGGGGCGTTGCTCGACGGCGTGACGCTCGCCGACGGCTGGACGGACTTGCGCGTCGCATCACCGGCACTCGTGATCGACGGGGGCTGGACCGACTCGTTGTTCGCGACACCCGACGGCAAGTCGCTCTTGATCGCGTACTCCCAGGTCGATTTCTCGACGTTCTTCATCTCGAGCGGCGCGTCGGCACCTCTGACCGGCCCGATGCTCGCGGGTACGCAACCGACGACGTTCAAGATCTTCGAGGCCGATCTGGGCGCATCGGATTGGGCGATCAGTGCGCATCCGATCGACGCGTTCGTAGGGACGACGACGGTCGCATCACCGGCGACGAACGAATCCGGCGACCTGATGATCTTCAGCGAGTTCGATTCCAGCGGCCACTCGCAACTCTTCTACTCGCAGAAGGCGAGCGGCGCGTGGTCGGCACCGGCGGCGGCCTTCACGAGTGCGTGCAACGACGACAACGCGAAGATCGTGGGCGAGCTCGCGTCGAGCGTGACGATCTACTTCGAATCGAATCGCGGCAGCGACGACGGCACGAACACGACCTGCGGCCAGCGCACGCTGTACACGACGACCTATTCCGCGGCGACGGGCATGTTCTCGCCGGTCGCGAAGGTTCCGGGCATCGCGATCGCGGGCAGCGACGACACTCAACCGTTCCTCACCCACGATGGGACGACCCTGATCTGGAGCGGCGTGCGCGGCACCTACGCCGTCTACTCGGCTACGAAGTCGGGCGCCACTTTCGGGAACATCCACGCGATCGCGACGCCGACCGCGACCGCGCCGGTGGTCGGCAAGGTCGTGTTGCTCGGCGAGCCATCGATCGTGACGGTTCCCGAGGGCGAGCTCCTGTACATGATGTGCGGCGTTGCCTCGAACGTCGGAAACGCGATGACGTATCACGACGCCGATCACATCCAGCTCGTGCCGTGTGTGGCGCGGCGACCGGCCTAGACCAACTGTTCGGGGTGCCGCGAGATGATCACCGGCTTCTCGTCGTCGGGCGGCACGAGCTCCCAGCTGTCACCGGCGCGCTGGACGCGGCCGATGATCGCGACGAGATCGCCGGGCGCGATCACGCCCTCCAGGGCGATGCGCATGCCTCCGGTTCCACCGATCGCGTCGAGCTCGCGATTGATGATCGATGCGCCGAACGCGGGCTTCGCGTCCAGGCCACCCCATGCGACTTCGTGCTTGTCGAGCGCGACATGGAGCGCGAGCTCGAGCTTGACCGCGTCCGGATCGACGACGATCCGACCGGCGCCATCCTCGACGGCGAACTTCACGAGCATGACCGGACCATCGACACTCTGGACGCCGCCGGTGCGATCCGCAGTCATCGCAGGTGGCATCAGGTCCATGCGCGAGGTCACCGCGAAACACTTTCGCATCGAGTACGGTGCTTCGACGTCTTCACCGAGCCCGACCGCGCGACCGACGACACGCGCGATCTGACCCTCGAGCAGGCCGAGCTCGTCGATCCGGGCCAAGGGGACTGGTTGTTCGTGATGCCACCACATGTGCCCAGCTTACATTTTGCGCGAATCAGACGTGGGGCATCGTGCATCGAAGGTGTCCATGATCTGGTGCGGTGTCGTAGGTCCGGTGGTCTTCATGTTGGTCGCGCTGATCGAAGGCGCGATGCGTCCCGGTTATCGACCGTGGCGGAACTTCGTCAGTCAGCTCGCGCTCGGGGAACGAGGCTGGGTTCAAACCACGAACTTCGTCGTGAGCGGCATCCTCGGCCTGGTGTTCGCCGTCGGACTTGCGCGCACGAGCCACGGCATCGCGTTCCCGGTGCTGTTCGGGATCTTCGGGCTCGGGTTGATCGCGTCGGGCGTGTTCCCCTGCGATCCGGGCCTCGGCTATCCACCCGGTGCGCCACCGACGTGGCCGCGAACGGCGTCGCGCAGCGGCAACCTCCACAACCTCGGCGGCGCGTTGACGTTCGGATCCGTGATCGTGGCGTCGTTCGTCGCCGCCGCGCGATCGGCGGATGGCTATCGGATTTATTCGATCGCGACCGGAATCGCCGTGCCGATCCTGTTCGTCGCGACCGGCGCGCTCGCAACTCGCGGTGCAGGCGATCCGCCGATCGGGCTCGTCCAACGCCTCGCGATCGGAATCGGGTGGACGTGGATGGCCGTGTTCGCGCTTCGCCTGACGTGAATACGCCGGCCCGCCACGGCGTTACGCTGATATCCGATGGTGATTTCGCTCTTGGCGATGGCCGCCCCACACGTGTTCGTCGAAGCGATCGATCAGCGCATCCAGGGCACCCAACAACACGTGACCGATTGGTGGGCCGACGACCTCGATGGCGACCACACGCCGGAGGCGATCGCGCGCATCTGCGACGACTCCAGCGGCTACTACCTCGTCCTCCACGGCAAAGACCTCTTGGAGGCACCGATCGAGATCGACGGCCGCAACAGCTGCGGCGAGCCGAATCGGCCCGATTGGGTCGTCCACCATACGGGCGAGCTCGTCGACAACGTCGCCGTTCATCATGGCTCGACCAAGAACGTGTTCGCGATTCGCGACAATCAACTGGTGCTGATCCGCGACGAGTCGCACGGCTTCGACGTCAATCGCGATGGCTCGCACGACGATGATGACGAGGTGACCGACTACGATCACCTGACGTTCACCGAGAAGCAGACCGGGAAGAAGACCGTGCACGCCGCTCTTGTGCTCGCTACGCCGAACGCGAAGCGCACCACCACGATCACCGGCAAGACCACCGTCAGCGCGTCGTGGGGAGCGGACGACAAGATCACGCTCCACGTGCACAGCCCGAAACCGATCGCGATGCGCGTGTGTCCCGAAACGCCCTGTACGAAGACCCCGATCGCCGCCGGCGACCACGATCTCGATGTCGAGGGCGATCGGTTCGACCTGGTGATCGGTGGCACCGTGTTCCCGGTCCACATCGAGCACATCTCGACGGAGCAACGCTTCCCGCCGCCGACCACACCGTGGTGAGCGGCACGATACGGACCTACACGCGCCACTGATCCGGCTACCCGAGTGCATTCCCGTCGACGAATCGCGAACATGCCACCATAGTCGCGATGACAAATAGCGCTCGTTGGTTTGCGCTCGGCCTCGCTCTGGCCGGTTGCGCGACTCATCACGATGGCGGTGACGACTCGATGGGATCCGGCAGCGACACGGCTGCACATCTCGTGTTGATCGTCGACACGCCGACGCTGCACTGGAACACCGGCGTCGCCGATTCGTCGGCCGTGCACGTGCTCGAAGTGCGCGATGCCGACGGCACCCAAACCGATGTCACCGATCAGGTCACGTTCGTCGTCGCGCCCGCCGAAATCGGCGCCGTGAATGCGGCGACGCTGACGCCGTCGGGACAGATGGTCGGCGCTGGTCAAGTGACCGCCACGCTCGGCGATTCGCTCACGACGAGCGCGGACTTCAAGGTCTACGTCACCGACACGGTCTCGGGCACCGCCGATTCGTCGGCCTCGTTGTTCGACACCGCGACGATCGATTCGTCGTCGCAGATCACGATGGCCTATCCGCCGGCCGGCGCACTGATCCCGCCGAACCTCGGCGAGATGGACGTCCACTGGCGCGATACGACCAAAGACGTCTACGAGGTCCAACTCTCGGGCGGCTTCGTCACGCTGAAGACCTACGTGACCTCGCTCGGCGCCGCGACGTGGACCACGCTCGCGGATGCGCGCTGGCAACAACTCTCGCAAGGCGCGCAAGGCGTCGACCTCGAGGTTCGTGTTCGTGGCATCAAGACGACGTCCGCCGCGACATTCATCGAAGGTAAAGAGACGGTGCGCATCGCCCAACAGACCGTGAAGGGTGGCGTCTATTACTGGAACACGACGAAGGCCGCGATCATGCGCTTCGACATGAGCACGCCGAACGTGCCGGCGGAGCAGTTCTATCCGCAAGTCGGTCAGAGCGGATGCGTCGGCTGTCACGCGGTCTCGCGCGATGGCACCGTGGTCGCGTATCGCCAGGAAGGCGACAACATGAACTACGGCAACGCGCTCGACGTGTCGTCGCTGACGCGCCAGCTGACGAACGACACCCAGCAATGGAACTTTGCCGCGATCCATCCGAACAACACGGACATGTTCACGACGAAGACCGACGGCCTCTATCGCACCGACCTCACCACGCAGGTGACCGTCCCGCTCTTCAAGACGACGCAGATCTCGCATCCCGATGTCGCCGCGAGCGGTGATCGAGATCGTCGCGACGCAGGTCACGGGGGGCAGCGAAGTCTGGACGTCGGCCGGAAAGATCGTCGTGTTCGATTACGACAAGGTGGCCAAGACCGTCGGTACACCGCGCACGCTCTCCGCGCCGACCGGCACCGCGTTCCAGTACTACCCGTCGTTCTCGCCGGACAACACGTGGGTGCTCTACAACCAGGCGCCCGATGGCAACAGCTACAACAACCCGAAAGCCGAGATCTGGGTGACGAAGGCGGACGGCTCGCTCGCGGCGCCGATCCGGTTGAGCACGGCGGAAGTCGCAGGCAGCTACGACTCGTGGCCGAAGTGGACGCCGTTTATCACCACCGAAGGTGCGGAACAGGTGATCTGGTTCACCGTCGCGTCGCAACGTCCGTTCGGCGTGCGCTCGAGTGGCGCGCAGAAGCCGCAGCTCTGGCTCGCGCCGTTCTATCCAGCGCGCGCGGCCGCCGGCATGGATGCGACCGGTCCGGCGATTCGCTTGCCGTTCCAATCGCTCGTCGAGGGCAATCACATTGCCCAGTGGACCGAAGCGATCGTCGTGATCCAGTAACTACGGTGCGGGCGGTGGCGCGGCTGCAGAGCCTTCGGCGCCCGCCGAGCCCGTCGCGCCGGCCATGACGTGCGCGCTGACCTTCTGCGATTGGTCCGGCGTCAGCATCTTGTCGCACTGATCGAGCTCCGGCTCCGTCTTCGCCGCGACCAAGCAGTTGCGAACTTCGGCGGACCAGCCGTCGTCGTTGCAGTGCTTCACGATCTCCGGCGTCTCTTCGGCTTGATTCACATCGGACGGCGCGAACTTCATCGCGTTGCCGACGGCTTGATCGCACGTGGCCGGCGTACCACCGGGGTTGGCAGGCGCGGCGCTATGGCCACCGCACGCGACGAGAGCGAGAAATAGGACATGCTTCATGCGTGGAGCATCCGACGGCTGCATGTGCAGATGTCCCCACGCGCCAAATTTCTTCTGCGAGCTTTACGTAGGTAGTGCAACGTTGCAGGTGGGCAGGTGCAACGTTGCATCGGAATCGCGAGCGGCGTACTCAGCGCGATTCGCGCGATCGCTACTGGCCAAGCCGTTGCACTAGGCGGCGCGCATGAAACACATCGCAGTCCTCTCCCTGATCCTGTTCGTCGCGTGCGGCAAGAAAGCCGATGACGAGAACGTTCGACGCCAAGCGAGCGCGTGTGCCGCCGGTGATGCCGTCGACATGAAGACGCTGAACGATGCCGACATGCGCGAGTTCATGTCGAACCACCTCTCGGTCTGCGCGAGCGCGTGCGATGCGAAGGACGCGGCGTCGTGTCAGTCCGTCGACAAGCAGGTCGGCGCGCTCTGCAGGGTCTCGCCGGAGGTTTGCGCGAGCCTCTGCGATCCGTCGAAGCCCGGCAGCATCACCGACGCCGCGTGCAAGCGTAAGAAGTAGCAGCGAGACCTACAGCGAAATCACGCAACGTTTGCGCGAGGTTTCGACGCGCATAAGATTCTTCTCACCAGCGGTGCCGGTTTTGTACGCTCACGGGAGTGACGCGGGTTGGTTTGTTCCTGAAGTGGTTCCTACCGCCGGATTATCCAGAATCCGACGAGCTCGATCGCGTTCGACTCGCGGTGTTGATCGCGTGGGTAATGGTCGTGGTGTTCGTCGTGTTGGCAGCGATCCATCTCGTCGCGCGCAACGCGGTCGAAGCGCTGCTGAACTTCGCACTCGCGTTCGCAGCAGCCGCGGGCCCGGTCGCGCTGCGGATCGGCGTGTCGTATCGGATCGTCCTCAACTGCGTGTTGCTGGCGTGCTTCGCGAGCACCGTCAGCTTGGTGTTGTTGTACGGCGCCGGCGTTAACAGCGCGACGGTCGCGATCGCCGAGGTCCCGATCTTCGCGACGCTGTTGGGTGGCGTGCGGATCGGCGCGATCTGGGTAGCACTCTCGGGAATCGCGGGCGTGGTGATTGGTCTCCTCGGTCACGCGGGCATGCTCGTGCCGACGGTGAATCACGACACTCGGTTGTTCAACGACCACGCCGCGCTGCTCGTGATCACGGGAACGCTGTTCCTAGTCGCCGCACTGTACGAGAAGGGCCGGCGCAATAGCCTCGCGCGGATCGCGGCACTCAACACGAGCAAGATGGAAGTCGAGCTCGCGGCGCGCGTGGCCCACACCGAACGGCTCGCCTCGCTGGGACGAGTGGCGGCCGCGGCGGCGCACGAGATCAACAATCCACTGTCGTACGTCGCGAACAACCTCGAGTTCGTCCAGTGGACGGTCACGCAACAAGACGGTCAGGACGAGATGAAGACGGCGCTCGTCGACGCGCGCGAGGGTGTCGAACGGATCGCGCGGATCGTCAAAGATCTGCGCGGCGTCACCGCGGATGGCGACGATACGATCGTTAACGTCGATCTCGCACGCGTGATGATGACGGCGACGAAGATGGCTGCCGCGGTCACACGTCCGCGCGCGCGGGTGACCAGCACGTTCGAGGACAATCGCCGGGTCATCGGGAACGAAGGCCGACTCGTCCAGGTGTTCTTGAACCTGATCGTCAACGCGGCGCAGGAGATTCCGGAAGGTCAGGTCTCGCAGAACGAGATCGCGATTCGGACGCGCGCCGCTGGTGATCGCGTCGAGATCACGATCGAGGACACCGGCGCCCGCGTGCATGGTGCGGTGTTTTCGAAGCACGGCGACGGTGCCGCGCTCGGCCTCGCACTCTCGCAGAGCATCCTCGATTCGATCGGCGGCACGCTGGCATTCGACAGCCGCCCGGGCCGCACGATCGCCACCGTCACGTTGAGCGTGGGGCAGGGCGTATCGACCGAGCCACTACCGGTTGCCGACGAGGCGCCTGTGGTGCGGATCTTCGACGTGCTGATCATCGACGACGAAGTTGCCGTCGCGCGCGCGATCGCTCGTGGTCTGCGTCCGAATCGGGTGACGACCGTCGAGACCGGACGCGAAGGTCTGGCGCTCCTCGCGCAGGGGCAGCACTTCGATCTGATCCTGTGCGATCTGATGATGCCGGAGCTGAGCGGCATGGATGTCCACGACGAGATCGCGCGGACGTATCCGCAGGTGCTCGTGCATCTCGCGTTCATGAGTGGTGGGGCATTCACGGAGCGCGCGAAGGAGTTCTGCGCGCGGATCACGCTGCCGTTCCTCGACAAGCCGATCGATATGAAGCGGTTGCGCGCGATCCTCGAAGCGCAAGGAGTCGCGCAATCTGGCGCTCCTGAAATAGTTCGACACGCCAACTAGTGGCGCTCCGACAACACCACACCCGCGCGTTCACGAACGCGAGTTGTTACATCTAGGATCCGCCGGTAGCTGCAGGAGATTTGGTCGCGGGAGCATTCGGCACGACGAGTGCTGATGTGCTCGGTCATGCCTAAGACTCTCCTTGGAATCGCTCTATTCATCTCGTTCTCTTCGATCGCGTTCGCCGAACCCACCGACGACGGCGCCGATCTCAAGCCGCCGCAGGATGGTTGGCGCAGCAACGTGATGTTGGGCGTCGCGCGGTTTCCGTCGTCGAACATGGATCTCGGCACCGGTGTATCGGCGAGCGTGCTCGTCGGTCGCGAGTGGGTGCGCGATCAGTTGGGCCTGCAGGTCGGCCTCGAGCTCGAAGCGGAATCGTTCGGTCACGTGTTGTCGAGTAACGGCGACCTGAACCTGTACTCGGCGCGCCCGACCGTGCGGCTGTCGTATTACGCGGGGCACTGGATGCCGTATGCGGAGCTCGGCGTCGGTTACACGTACGCATCGGCGGCGGACGCCTCGGACAACATGCTCGCGATCGCGGGCGCGGCCGGCGTCAGCTATCGCTTCACGGATCGCCTCGCGCTCGGCGCCTACGTTCGCTACGAACCGGACTTCGAGCCCGCGTTGAACCAGTTCGTCGATTTCGGACTCGCGTTCAACGTACTCCACTAAGCCCCGGTTTGTTTCAGCGGCGAAGGCTCCTCCGTGCGCGGGCACTCCGGCCGGAGGAGAAGACATGAAACATGTAGGGATCGCTTTGTGCGCAGCGCTCGCCGCTTGCGCAGCTTCACCATCGACACAAGAGATCACCGGCACCGCGACCGGTGCGATCGCCGTGCGCGCAGTTTCGGGATCGACGGTCGTCGCCGCCACCACGATCTCGAGCGCCGGTGATTTCTCGCTCGCGTTGCCCGCCGGCGCGACGTATCGCCTCGAGGTGCTGACGTCGAATGGCGTCGCGCCGATCATCACGAGCCTGTCACAGCAGGTCGAGTTCCGGGTTTGTCACGCAGGCGCACCGATTTCGGTCGGCCACGTGATCACGGGTGGTGACGGCAGCGGCAGTGGTAGTGGTAGCGGCAGCGACGGTGGCTATCACGGTCACGATTGCGGCAGCGGCATGATGGGCGGCGGTCATCATGGCAGCAACGCGTGCGACGACGATCCGGGCACGTGCGGGTGCAGCGGTGGCTCCGACTGTTGGGGCTCCGGCGCCGAGCACATGTGCGGCAGCGACGGCACCTGCCAAGGCGGCGGGATGTGCGATCACCCGCCAGGGGATGTCGGCTGTGGTTCAGGATCCGACTGACGCTGGTGAAGCTTCGACGTGCAGGCCCGCCAGATGCGCGATCTAGGCGAAATCGCGGTGGCGTGGCGGCTGCACTAGCCCGGCGGCATGAAGCAACTCCTGGTCGTCGCGCTCGCTCTGATTCCCTCGCTCGCGCATGCGGACGGGATCGAGCAAAACGCCCCGGCGGAGAATCGCTCGCAGGTTAGCCTCGTCGTCGGGCTCGCGACGCCGGTCGGCGAAGTCGGCGCGGAGTACGCCCTCGCGGTGCAACGCCACCTCGAGATCGCGTTCGGCGCGGGACTCGGGTTTTCGAGCTCGAACTTGCCGCAGCTCGCGGTGATGCCGCGCGCGACGACACAGCTCGGTCCCGTGAAGCTGGCGTTGGGGCTCGGCATGTCGGAAGGCCCGTGGAACAACGTGTCGGCGTTTGCGGATGACAATGCGAAGCCGGTCAGCGCGTTGTGGACGAATGCCGAAGCATCGGTCCAGCTCGATCTCGGCGAGCGCGCGTTCGTTCGGCTGTTCGGCGGCGCCGGCATGCTCACCGCGCATTCGCAACCCGAGCAGATGGGCGACGCCGGCGATTACACGAATGGCACCGTGTTGCCGTACGTCGGCCTCGGGTTCGGCGCGCGCATCTAGTTGTAGACTCGGCGGATGCGAATTGCGGTGGTTCTGGTCGCGTTGGTCGGATGTGGACACAAAGACGAACCCGCCGGATCTGGATCAGGTTCCGCGAGCGTGCAGCCGAAGCCGCCGCCCGCGATCGATGCCAGTACGCCGGATGCGGCGATCGCGATCGATGCCGCGGTTGCTGCGACTGCGCCGGCGGGCAAGTTCTGCTGTTGCTTTAGCTCGGGCGATGCCGACCACTACTCGGTCGAAGGTGATGCCGCGACCTGCAACGCCGACGACATGCACAACGGCTCGTGCGTGTCTCCCGATCAATGCGGGCTATCCTCCGAGCCGTCACTTCTCGTCGTTGGAACGGCGGTTACCGTCGACGATAAAGGTCTGAACGCGTACTGGGCGACGAAAGAGGCGAAGGCGTTCGGCGCGCTCGAGATCAAGGTGCACGGTAAGGACGCGACCCTGCGGGTCAACGGCAGCGACAACAACGGATTCAAGAAAGCCGCGAAGATTCCGATGACAGGGCCGATCACGGTGACCGCACAAGCCGACGGCACGGCGCTGGTGTCGAACGGTACGGCAACGTGGGTGCTCGACCAGGACTATCGTTACGGTTCGATTACAGCGAAGAAGAAGTGACGGTCGCGCGTTACGTGGACGTGCGAAGCCTGCTTTGCGTGGTCGCGGCGTGCACGGCGCCGACTCCGGCACCGTCGCTGTCGGGAACACCGCAGACGGCGGCGGGTGTGCGCGATTGCATCACGCAGGTGCCGGGACGAACGTCGACTCGCGCGGATTCCGTCGAGATCGCGGGAGCCGAGGTCGCGCTGTGCTACGGCGAAGAGCCAGCGCGATCGTGTTGGCGGATCGATGTCGACACCAAGTCGTACATCCCGGTCCCCGTCGTGAAGCCTCGTCCGGATCGCAAGGCGACGGCGAAGGAGACGCCCGACGGCCGCGTGAAGTTGTGCGCGAAGTCGGGCGCGTGCAAGTCGATCGCGAATCCGTACGCGGTCCAGGATGCCGAGGTGCTCGGCGTGAGCGACGACCTCTCGACGCTCGCGATCGGCGACGGCACCACGCTGCGTCTGTTCGACACTGCCACCGGCCACGCGCGGACGACCGTGCCGGGCTGGACCGATTCGCCGATGTACGGAGACCGATTCCTCGAGCCGCCGACGTTCGCGACAAAGGACCGGATGATCGTCTGGTACTCGTGGACCCCGGTGTCCGAGCAAGGCCGGATCTTCGACATGACCGGCAAGCAGATCGCGATCGTCGGTAAAGACTTCGACTCGATCGGCCCCTCGGACAACGCGTGGCACATGCACGGCGGCGTGTGGGCGATCAAAGGCGAGGGCAACGACCTGCTCACGGTCGACGTCAACGATCCGACGCAGACATCGGTGGTCGATCTATCGCCATTGTTGGCGCTACCGCGACCGCCACCGGATGACGACGTCAAGATCCTCGATGTCGTCGCCGTCGGGGAATTCGGTCACAAGGTGATCGTGGTCTCCGCCGAAAACCCGACGACGATCGGCGTGTTCAACCGCGCGACGAATCGGCTCGAGACGCTCGATCCGCCGCGCTGTCACTAGGGGTGACTGTTCGGATCCGCGGGGTTCTTCCCGGCGAACACCTCGTCGAGATCCGCGTAGCCATCGTCGTCGCGATCGATCGCGATGCGTTGGCCTTCGCCGACCGGCACGCACGTGAACGTCACCGCCGGCAAGAGGCCAACCGCGACGAGCAATCGCAACGTGTGGTCGGCGAGCGGCGGCAACACCGTCGACGCGAGCTGGAAACCGCTGCCGGTGTAGAGCATGCCGCCATTCGCGCCCACCACACTGGTCGATTTCGCGACGAGGTCACACTCGCCGGCATTCGCGCGCTGCTCGAGGAGATCGACGCGCGGTCCCGCCGACGCCGCGTTCGTCTTGGTCAGCGTGATCTGCTGACCGACGATCGGTGCCTCGTTGCTATCGAACGCCATCAGGTAGTTCACGATCGCGTGGCGAAGGGCGAAGCCACCGTCCTCGAGCAACACGACTTGCCCCTGGGCGAGCAGGTTCGGATCGACGAACGGAATGCCGTACGGATTCGCGGGCACGACGCTGCCATTCAGTAGCGTCACCGGCACCGTCGACTTCATGAACACCTGACCGGTGAAGAAGTGCTCGAGCTGACCGACCGAGCCATCGTGCAGGAACGAGAAGCCGCGGATCTCGTCGGTCGCGGGGCCCGGCTGCAGGATGATCGTGCCCGGGTTCAGCGTATCGGGCGAGCTGCCGAACATGCCGACCTTCGTGTAGAGGTTGCGCAGGTGCGGGACCTTGAACACCTGGGTCTCGAACTCGAACGACAGTTTGCCGTCGGTGCCGAAGAAGCCGGGATGCGCGGTCGCGCCGAGGTTGCCGCTCGGATCGAGCGTGTGACAGCCATTGCAGTTGTGGAACCGATCGGACGGGAGCTGGACCTGCGTGTTGTCCGGCAGCGTCGCGTGGTTGAAGAAGAAACCCTCGCCGACGGTCTGCTCCGCGGTCAGCGTGTTGTCGAGGTTGCGGATCGGGTTCGGCGGATACGTCAGCTGGAGCGCGAAGTCGGTGAACTCTTGCATGTCACCATCGGAGAGCTCGGTGGCATTTCCGACGAGGCCGGGGAATGCGACGTTGAACGACTTGAATGCCTCGTCCTCGTTGAAGAGGCCTGCGTTCGGTTGCGCCGATACAACGGGCGCGTTCGTCGCCGGATCGATGAACGGCGCACCGGTCTGTTGGATCGCGCCGTTGCGATCGCCGCGCCAGTGCATCGCGCCGTGGTTGTCCATGCCGCGCAGACTCTGGGTCGTCATCGGACCCTTGACCGGCATGTTGTAGCCAAAGATCGGTCCGAATTCCGGCAGGAGCGACGTGATGATCGCGGGATCGATCGTGAACACCCCGAGGATGCCGCCTTCGGCCGAGTGCGTGATCGTCAGTGGAATCGCGCCGGGATTGCCGAGATCCCATGCGAGCTCGTCCTTGTCGCCGCCGATGTGGCAGCTCGCGCACGCGGTCACGCCGTGCTCCGACGTGAGGTTCGCATCGTAGAGATACTTGCGGCCGGTCTTCACGCTCGCCGGTTCCGGATCGAACATCCCGACCTTGCCGACTTCTTGGCGCGACGTCGTGTTGACGATCGAGATGCTGTTGTCGAACCGGGTCAGCACGAACGCGCGATGGTCGGCTTCGTCGAGCACGACGCCCGTCGGCCCACCGCCCGATAGCGTGACCGCGTTCGGAATGATCGTCCCGGCATCGATGTCGGCGGTGTTGTAGATCGCGAGCTTTTGCGAGCCCTGCGCCACCACGTACATCTTCGAGCCGTCCGCCGTGAACGCGAGGTCCTGCGGGAACGCGACGCTCTTCGCTTTCTCCGCCGGACTGCCTTCCGAGAGATAGTCGACGTGCGGATTGAGATCGTGCGGTGCGACCGAGCCACTCGTCGGATCGATCACCGTGATCTGACTATCGGCGATGTGCCCGCGCACCGACGAGAAGCCGGCGTTGTGGCCTTCGAACCGGACGTCGTTGTGCGCATCCGTGTTCGTCACGTAGAGCTTGTTCGTCGCCGGATTGACCGCCATGTTGAACAGCGTCGTGCCGACGTGCGCGTAGACCCCACTCGCGATCGCGGCCGGCGGTGACGCATTCGCGTCGATCGCGAACACGTCCTCGTCGGGCAGGTTGACCTTCACGAACGGGTCGAACACCGTGCCGTACGCATCGACCCAATGGCCGTTGCGGTACTTCACGATGAGGCCCGTCGGTGGTTGCGGGATGACCATGCCGCCGAGCGTGATCGTCGCCGGGCCCGGCATGCCGTGCGGATACATCGTGGTGACCGCGTACTCGGACACCGTCGTGGTCTGGTTGCCGGATTGGAACGCGGCCGCGTACACGCGAGAGCCGTCTTTCGACACCGCGAGCGCGCGCGGCGTGTCGGCGAAGAACGTCAGTTTCTCGAGGCGATTACCACCGGCCGCACTGCCGAGGTTGTTCACGTCGAACACCCACACGTCCGCGCGACCGACGCCCGGCGTTTGCAGATCGTACGCATCGCCGGTGTTCTGTCCGCGGTGAGCAGTCGTGATGAATGCGCGGCTCTTGCCCGGTCCCGCGAACACGATGTCGCGTGGCTCGTCACCCACGAGCAACGTGCGCGTGACCGTCGCGGTGAGCGCCCCATCGAGCTTCACGATGCTGATCGAGTCCGAGACTTGATTGACGACCCAGACCTCGTCGTTCGTGCGTGCGGCGACTGCCACCGGCTCGAGACCGACGCTGATCGATCCGGCCGGCACCAGCGAGCCATTCACGACTCGAAAGATCTCGAGCCGATTGTCCGGCGTGTTCAACGCGAACAGCAGCTTGCCGTTCGGCGATAACGCGAGCGGTCTCGTCTGCAGTGATTCGAATAACGTGTACGCATTACCACTCGCCGGTAGATGCGTAATCGCTGCGATGTCCGTCGACTCCGTCGTCGAATCATCCGTACAAGCACCCGCGACGAACGCGAGCGCGATCCCAAGGCGTGCCCTCATGTCGAAACCCCCTTCGCCAGGACACCCTCACAGAGCTGATATGTAGGCGAAAAGTAGTAAGATTTGTCGGGTAGCGGACAGTTAGTTCGTTTCCTGATCACTCGTCCCGGTGCGTTCGTCGCCTACTTTTCTGCCCACCGCACCGCGAATCGCACGAGCTCCGCACCCGAGCGCAGATTCATCTTGTCCTTGAGTCGCGCGCGATACGACTCGACCGTTTTAATACTGATATGCATTTGTTCCGCGATCGCGCGCGTGCCGAGACCGCGTCCCATCAGCTCCAATACGTGAAGCTCGCGATCCGATAATCCGGCGAGCGGCGATTCGTCACGCGGCGCGCCGTTCGTCGCCCAACGCTGCACGAGGTGTTGTGACACGGTCTCGCTGACGAACATCCCACCTGCTGCGACCGCGCGGATCGCTCGCACGATCTGCTCGGGCGGTTCGTGCTTCATCACGTAGCCCGATGCACCGGCGCGCAGCGATCGATCCGCGTAGAGCAGCTCGTCGTGCATCGACACCACGAGCACCTGCGATCGCGGCACGCGTTCTTTGAGCTCGCGCGTGAGATCGATGCCGCTCGCACCACCGAGTGACACGTCCACCAACACGACATCGGGAACGAGCTCCTGCACGGCTGCGAGTGCGGCCGGCGCGTCTCCGACATCGCCACAGACTTCGATATCCGCTTCGTGCGCGAGCAACGAGACAAAGCCGCGCCGCACGATCGGATGGTCGTCGACCACGATGACGCGAATCATGCCGGCACCCGGCACGTGACGATCGTGCCGCCACCTTCGGCTCGCGTGACCCGAAGGTCCCCACCGAGCACCTGCGCTCTGTGCGCCATGAGCCTCAATCCTAAGCCATCCGCATGCGGCGTGCTGATCCCGATCCCGTCATCTCGAACTTCGAGCACGGTCGCGCCGGCCTCCGCGCCCACCCGGATCGCGATGCGTTTCGCCCGGGCATGTTTGGCGGCGTTCGCGACGGCCTCGCCGGCGATCCGGTGCAGGTGCACGCGCATCTGTTCGGGCGGTTCGTCCGTCGCCATGTCGACGCTGCACGCGATCTTGAACACCCGTTCCGTATGCGAGCACAACTCGCGCAACGCGGCCGCCAGTCCTCCGGCATCGAGCGCGTGCGAGTGCAGGCCGCGGGCAAGCTGGCGGGACTGCGCGACGGCTTCGGCGATCAGAACGGCGAGGTCATCACGCTCGGGCGATTTCGGCATCGCCTCGACGAGAAAGCTGATCCCGACGAGCTGTTGGGCGAGGCCATCGTGAAGGTCCTGGCCGAGCCGTTTGCGCTCGAGCTCGCCCGCTTCCCGCACGGCCTGCTCGGCGGTCGCCCGGTCGCGGATTCTGTCTCGCGATCGCACGCACCGCCGGCCGCAGGACCAAGAATCCCTCCAGGGCGAGCACGGCCAGTGCCAGTGCGAGTAGGGCGAGCTCGATCCGCCGGAGCCGGACCACGCGATCGCGCGCATCCTGCTCGTACGCGACGACGATCGCATCCATGCCCGCAAGAAATGCATCCTGATGAGAGAGCGCGACCGCCGGATCACGGGTCTCGAGCATCGCCCGATGATCCGGCTCGATCTGTGCGAACCGCGCATCGACATCGGGTGGATTGTTCGCCGCACGTAGCTCGGTTTGTGCCGCCGCCCATTCGCGCGCCACGTCGGCTGTCGGCAGCTTCGCCTCCATCAACATACATAACCGCTGACTCAGCATGCGCTGGCGACCAGCCAGGTTGATGCGGTGCGCATCGTGCTCCTGGTTATCGAGCGCGTGCTGGATCACGATTTGGCCAGCGACGAGCAACGCACCGACGACGAGCAGCGCGCCTACATATCGGATCGTGAGCGCGCGCGTTTCACTCGACATCGAAACCGCGAGCTAGCGTACGAGTGTTGACGCACCTGCGAGTAGTGGTTTCCACCACGCAACGATCAGGGGGCAGCCGATTACGACGACTCGCACCGATCTCGAACAATGTTCGCGTGAGTGTACTCAACGCCATTACTCCCAAGCAGTCAGTCGAAGTTCAACTTGCCGAGCTCCACCGCCGGCAAGCCGAGCACCCGTTCTGGACCAACCCGCTCCTCGCGAGTTTCGCGCAGGGAGCGTTCACACGCACGGATCTCGCGTACATCTTTTCGCAGTACCAGCACTACTCGCGCAGCTTCACGAAGTTCATCGCCGCCGTGATGGCGAATTGCGATAGCGACCTGTTCCGCGCGCAGTTGTCCGAAAACCTGTGGGAGGAGGGTGGTGGCTGCGAGCCCGATCGTCGCCACGCGCAGATCTTTCGCAATTTCCTCACGCGCAGTCTCGGCATCGAGGATCCCGAGAAGGTCGATTACGCGCCGTTCACGCGCAACTTCGTCCGCGAGTACCTCGTCACCTGCATGCGCGCGGAGCCGATGGCGGGCGCCGCGTTCCTATCGCTCGGCACCGAAGGCATCGTCGCGCGGCTCTACGAGATCATGTTGAAGGGCCTGCGCGCGGCGGGCCTGCCCGACGAAGAGCTCGAGTTCTTCCACATCCACATCGGCTGCGACGACGAGCACGCGGTTACGCTCGAGAACATGATGGCCTCGTACGCCGATCAACCGGGCTGGTTCGATGCGTGCTGGCGCGCGTGCGATCAGGCGCTGACGCTGCGCAACGAGTTCTTCACGAGCATCTTCAACGCGCTCGAGGTCATGCGGATCAAGCCGGTGCTCGAGCGCATGCAGTCGCACACCTCGCTCGCGAAGGGCGTCCCGGATAGCTCGCTCGTCCACCGCGGCAGTGGCGAGCAGGGCGAACAGCTCTACGCGAACCAGAACGAGCGCCTCAACATCGACTTCACCGTCGAGCGCATGGGCGTCGCGGCCGAGGTGCTCGACCCGCGCATGGTCCGCATCCCGCCGGGCAAGTTCAACGAGAAGCACAAGCACGCGCACGAGACGCTGATCCACATCCTCGAGGGCACCGGGCAGGTCGTGATCGACGAGCGCGTGCTTCCGGTGGCGCCCGGCGATTCGGTCATGGTGCCGCGCTGGGCGATGCATCAGACGCAGAACCTCGGGACCACGCCGATGAAGTTCCTCGCGGTGACGGACTTCAATCTATCGAATCGCGCGTATCTCGGTAACGCCACGGATTACCGGCAAGGCACCGACGCCGACGGCCATCGCCGCCGTCACTGATCCGCGAAGGCGAGCGCGCGCCGCGCCATCCCGCGGATCACCTCGGGCTCCGGCGCGACGCCGGTGCCCGCACGTGCGGTGAACGCGGTCAGGCGATCGAGCTCCTCGAGATCCTCGGTCGTCCACTTCGCCGTGGCGAGCAGCTCGGCATCACCGCGGAGCTTGCGCACGAGCGCTTCGAGGTTCGTCACGTTGAGCGCCGCCCGCGTCGACTTGATGTGATGCTCGAGGAACTTGCGGATCTCGCCGTGCATCCGCGGCGCGAACGCATCGCTCGCCGGATCCGTGGCGAACGCGCGCAGCTCGGCCGCACGCCGGACGTGCTCGTCGGTCGCGTGATCGTCGGCGGACCACGGCCGTAGCGTCATCGCGCTGCGATCGAGCTCGAGCTCCGCGATCGACTTCGCCTCGCCACCATGGCGGCGCCAGTCATAGGCGACCTGCAACAGGAACGAGGCGAGGTGCGAGACCACGATCACCTGGTTCGCCTTGCGCGCGAGCCGAGTGAGTTGCTCGGCCGTGGCTTCGGAGCGCTGCGCATCCTGGCTCGTCATCGGATCGTCGAACACGACGATCGAGTGTTCGAGATCCGGTGCTCGCTCGATCGAGATCAGGAACACCGCGAGCGCGAGCGTGGACCGATCACCGTCGGACAACACGCGCGCGAACTTGGTCTCGTCGTTCGAGGTCGCGACCGAGAGCTTGCCGGCGGGAAGGCGGACCGTGAAACGCGCGCCCGTGGTGCCGCCGGAGCGCTCGGTCTCGAGCTCTTCGATCGTGAAGTCCGCGCAGAGCAGGCCGAGCAGCTCGTTGATCCGCGCCGTGAACTGTTCGAGCTGCGCGAGCTTCTTCTCGTGCATCTCCTCGACGGCGCGCTTCTTCGCGGTGTCGATTTCGGCGATCGCCTTGACCAGCCGGTCGCGTTCGGCGAGCGCGTGCGTGATCGGCTCGCTGTAGCGATCGACCGTGGCATCGAGCTTCTTGCGCTCGGCTGCGATTGCCGCCGCCGCGGAGCCACCACCGGCTTGCGCGAGGCGCTTTCCGATCGCAGCACGCGCGGCTTCGAGCTTCTTGTTGTAGTCCGCGACCGTCGCGGCGAGCTTGTCGTAGGCCGCGCGCGCGTCGTCGACGGCGGTGTTCGCGATCGGTTTCGTGGGTTGTTTGCGCTTCGCCTCGAGCTGCGTGATCAGCTTCTTTCCGATCGCGGTGGCGTCGGCTTCGCGAGCGGGCAGGGCGATCGCGTCGAGCTCCCACGCATCGAACGCACGATCGTTTGCTTCGAGCACCTTCTCGACGGCTTGCCACCACGTGGCGATCGATCGAGCTGCCGTGAGCGCGAGATCGATCGCGCCGGTGAGATCGACATAGGCGCGATCGAAGTGCTCCGCGAACGCTTCGATCAGATCGCCGCCCTTCTTCGCGACGGATTGGCCGCAGAACGGGCAGGTCTTGCCATCGGCGAATTCCATGCCCTCGCGGACCCACGCTTCGCCGTTGCCGCCGAGTCGCTTGTCGAGATGGGCGCGGACTTCGGCGGCGACTTCGGTCGCGGTGGTCTCGAGGAGCTTCGCGATCACGCCGAAATCGAGGCGCGGAATCGCCGGCACGAGCGTAGGTTGTGCACGGCGCGCGAGCTCGCGTTGGATCGCGGCATCGTGCCCGCGGACATCGAGCTCGGCGCGTTCGGCATCGACATCGTCGACGGGAGGCAGCGCGACGAACGTGGATTCGAGCATGCCGTGCTTCGCGAACGTGGCGCGGAGCAGCTTGTCGTGCGGGTTCTGCTCGTGCGCGAGCTCGCGACCGCGCTTCGACAACTGATCGACCGTGACGGCGAGCGAGACCTCGTCGGCGCCGAGAGCGATCTGGAGGATCTGCGTGCGGTGCCGCTTCGACGACAGCGTGCCGACGAACACGTTGTCCTCGATGAACTTGCGATCGAAGATGTGGATCGTCGGCGGCGTGCCCTTCCACGCGGTGCCATCGAACGTGTACGGGCCATCCGTGAGCTCGAGCTTCACGGCCGGCGGCTGGGTCGCATCGATCGTCTTGTCGAGCAGGATCTGATCCGCACTACCGGCGGCGGCGGCACGCAGCGCGCGAACGAGGGTCGACTTGCCACTCGCGTTCCGGCCGAAGATCAGCGTCAGCCGTGCGAGCTTGCTTCCCGCACGCGTCGCCGTGGTCGTGTCCCAGCGTTGGAACCGACCGACGCGCACCAGCTGCGCAACGTTGACGAGCACGCTGCCTTATATCGTGAACGCGAGCAGGCCTCGGCAGAATCCGCCCGAGAAACTGCCGGTCACCGAGTGATCGTCGGTCGTGATCGTGCCGGTGACGTTTCCCGGGCTTGCGATGTCCGTACGCAGCGGCGACTCGTAGTTCGTGAACGTCACCGTGCCGGTCGACGCGGTCGTGACGGCCGAATCGAGCGACATGATATCCGCTTGGTAGGTCCCAGGCCCGGTGAGCATGTTCGTACGCACGGTGACGCCGGGCGTCGTGCAGCCCTGCGCGACGAGGCACGGATCGTTCAACGACAGGTGATCCTGCGTGGTGAACCACATCGTCACGTACACGTGCGAGAGCGGATCGGACTCGGGCGGAAACAGATCGACGCCGCCGACGAACATCCGCGTGGTCTGCGATCCGGACACCGTCACCATGCTCGACGTATCGGACGCGTCGCAAAACCCGTAGTACGCGTCGTAGACCGGGACGCTCTGCGAGACGTACGCATCGGCGACATTCGCATCCGGCACGCGCGCCTGTGAATCACCACAGGCCGCGAGCAGCACCAACACCCACTTCTTCATCGCGTCCGAGCATACGCGCGAATCACGAGTCCCGGTTCCAATGGATGAAGCTTGCCGGCGTCGAACCGCCCCGCCGTGATCGAAATCCCGCCCTCGGGAAACTCGAGCTCGAGCGAGGCGGGATAGTCGATTCGCCGCAGATGATCGGCGTGGATCGCGATCGTGATCGAGAGGCTGCCTCGTAACGATTCGTAGATGTCGGCCCAATTGATCGTCGCGCGCGTGACCGGCGTGCCGACGAAGCGCTGCCACATCTCGGTGTCGCCCGCCGGCATGATCGCCCCGAACGCCGGATCGATCACCTTGCGTGGACGCAGCCAGACCCCGACGCCGTGGCCGATGCCGACCTGATCTTCGGCGACGACTTCGATCCGCTCACCGGCTTCGAGAAATACGGCATGCGTCGCGACGTGGACATCCCCCAGCGTCGGGCTGCCTTGATACACGACGCCGGTGAGCACGCGGCCCTCGAGCCGCCGCGCCATCGTCTCGAGCGCGACTTCAGGCTTCGGCGTCGTCATCTTTGCGACGCATGATCGCCTGCAGATCCGCGATCGCCTCGGAGAACACGATCGGCGGCACCGATGCGAGCCCGATCAGCCGGCCATCGGATTCGTCGCGTGGCTCGTCGTACGTATACGTGCCGGTGACCACCGATCCGGGACGGACGAAGAACAGATCCGCGAGCGTGACCTCGGAGTCGTAATCGAACCCGCTCTGCACGTTGAGCCCATCGGTCTTGATGAAGACCTCGATCTTGTCGTGCGGAAACAGCTTGCGATACGCCGACACTTCGCCGGAATCGATCACCGATCCGCGCCGCCAGCCGAGGCGCTCCGCACGGCCCTTGAACGTGGCGCCGGCGAGCTCCTGATCCTCGAACCGGAAGCACTTCGTACGCGTCTTCTCGTCGTCAGCGACTGCGAACGTCGGGCGATCGAGCTGCGAGAATGCCGGTTGGAGCCCCGACGCCAACCACGCCGCGCGCTGATCGGCCGCGAGCTCGAGCGGGTGCACGAGCCCGATGTCGGCATCCTTCGCCACGCTCACCGCCGCGCCATTCGCGTCGACGGTCTTGCGATCCTCCGTCAGCCGGAACGTCGTCTTCAACGTCACGCCGTCGTACACGCCCCACACCAGGCCCGTCGCGAACGCGAACGCGAGCGGATTGCCCTCGAAGAATGTCCGCCACGCCGAACCCACCCAGCGCCGGCGCACGATCAAGTAGTACTCGAGGTTCTGCGCGAGCTGGCGCGTTGCGGCCTTCACGTCATCGCGAAGCTGCGCGAGTTGCTCCTTCGGCTTCGCGGCGAGCTTCGGGCTCTTCACGATCGCGCCGGCTTTGTCGGTGACCACGATCTTGCGATCGACGAGCGTGGCAAACAGCTTCGCGTCGAGCTTCACGCGCGGCAGGCCGAAATCCGGAATCATCGTGTCCGACAGCTCGAACGGCGTGACGCCCTGCGCCTCGGCAATCGCGTCGAAGCCCTCCTGCGCCGCGCCGCGCAGGTTTGGATACTTCACGCGGTACTCCTTCAAGATCCGATCGAGCGCGCGCGCCGCATCCAACGAACCGACAAGCCCGATCGTGCGCACCGCGTTTTCGTTCTGCTTTTCGATCGCGAGCTCCTCGAGCGGCTCGATCACGCGTTCGTCACCGAGGGCGCCGACGAGCGCGAGCGCGAACCGATTCTTCGCCATCACGCCACCGTTCTTGATCACGAGCGCGAGCAACTTCGCCGCGAAGTCACCGGCCTTCGCCCGATCGATCAGCGCGAGTGGGCCACGTGCCTCCGGATCGATCGCGATCTCGGTTTGCCGAGTCTGGCGATACAACAACCACCGCACCGCGTCCGGATCGAGCGGCTTGCCCTTGATCACGAGCTTCGGCAGCTTCTTCTCGTCGAGCCACTTCGCGATCGGCTTGGCCAGTTTGCCGCGCTCCTTTGCCGCTGCAACGCGCCGCGCGAATTCCGCACGATCACAATCCGCGAGGTCGCGCGCTCGCACGATCAGATCGCGTGCGTCGTCGCTGGTCTCGGTATCGAGCAGCTCGTCGAGCAGGCGGGTGGCTTCGGGATCCGAGATCAGCGACAACACGTGAACGCCGGCCTCGCGCTCGTGATCCTTCTTCGACGCGAGCAGCTCTTGCGCCTTCGGCAGCACCAGGTTCGGCGCGAGCCGCCCGAGTGCGAGACACGCCGTCGCGCGGACCTGTGCGTACTCCGACTTCGCGAGGTCCCATGCCTTGTCGTAGTACTTCGTCCAATCGAGCGGCGCGAGCAGCGCGAAGATCCGCCGGAAGTGCGACGCGATGTCGTCATCCTCGACGGTCATGTCGAGACCTTCGGCGATCATCGCGACCGCATCCTGGCCGAGCGCACGCGCCACGACCTCCGCCACCTCGATATCGAACACCTTCGTATTCTCGACGAGCGAGTGGATGTCTGCGTTCACGTCATTGCCGAACGTGCGCAGGCACCAATCGATATACGCGGCCGTCGCATCCGACCACCGCTCGCCACCGGACCAATAGAAGTTGAAGCGCCCCTGCTTGTTCTTGCGCTCGGAGATGATGCCGAGCGTGCGCCGCGCGATCTCGAGCGCCTGTGCGCGCTTCTCCGGATAGTGATCGACGAGCACGCGCCCGGTTTCGGCTCGGCAGTGATCACACGTGGTCCGCTCGATCGCGTCGAGCAATTGCGACTCGAAGCGCTTCGGCTCGACGGCGCAGGCCTGCGCGAGCACTTCATACGGCGCGTGCATCTCGCCATCTTCATCGGGCTCGAACTTCATCAGCCGATCCGCGACCTGGACGAACAGATCCTTGCGATTGCGAATCAACAGGCCAACGAGCGCCTCGCGAATGCTGTCGCGATCTTGCGACGCGAGCAGCTCCAAGTGACGCGGTGCCACCTCCAACAGATATCGCCCGTACGACGTCGGCGATTTGTCCGCACGCAAGATGCCTTCCGGGAGCTCGCGCAACGCGCTGCGCAGGAACGTCTCCTCGTCGAGACCCTGCTCGATCAGCAGCTTCGCGACATCGGAGAACAGCGTGCTGTCCGCGGGCTCGGCATCGAGTTGTGGCTTCATCCAGCGCAGCAACGACTCGCCCCAGCCCTTGTAGTAGTCGAAGCCGGGATACTGGAAGTACCAAGCCTGGACCATGAACGCGAGGATCCGCCGCTCGATGAACGACCACTGCGCGTACGGCAACAGCGTGTCTTCGTCGAGCGGGCCGAGCTCGTGCCAATCGGCATCCGAGTCCGTACCCGGGACCTCATTCGTCTTGCCCGTGAAGAACGCGACGAGCTTCTTCGCGCGATCCTTATCGCGGCTATCGCGCACGAACTTCTCGAACCCGACCTTGCGCTTCGCGATCAGCGCCGCGGCATCCGCCGGAACGTCGCCTTCGATCACGCGCGGCTGCTTGAAGCCGAGGTGCTGGAAGATATCCATCGCGGTCATCCGCTGGATCTCGTCCGGCAGATCCGTGAACGGGTTGCCCCACACCGACAAGCTGATCAGCGGAAGATCCGCGACGCCGCGCGGCAGCTTCTTGAACTGACACTGCTTGATGTTGAGCGCCGTGAGCGGCAGCTCGAACAGCGAGTCCGGTAGCGACGACAGCGGGTTTTCTTTGATCTTCAGATGCCGCAGCTTCGTCAGCTTCGAGATGTCATCGGGCAACGTCTTGATCTGGTTCTCGCCGAGGTCGAGGCTGACGAGCGCGGGCAGGGTCAGCAGCCCTTTCGGGAACGTCTTGAACTTGCCACCGCCGAGGATTAGCCGGTGCAGCTTGACCATGCCCGAAAGATCATCCGGTAGCTCCGACAGCTGGGTGCTGTGAGCATCGAGCTCGAGCAACGCTTCGAGGCCGTTGATCTCGTCGGGCAATGACTTCAGCGGATTCCATTTGATCTCGAGCTCGCGCAGGTTCTTCAGCTTGCCGATCGACTTCGGCAACGTGGTCAGCTCGTTCGACCACAGCACGGCCTGACTCAATTTGGTGAGGTTGCCGAACGAGTCGGGCAGCTTCTTGAACTTGTTCGAATACGCGTGAAGCGATTCGAGCTCGACGAGGTTGCCGATGTCCTCTGGCATCGACTTCCAATCGTTGCCCTCGACGGTGAGGCTCTTCAGCTTCGTCAGCTTGCAGACTTCGTCGGGGAATTCGGGACACGTGAGCGTCAACGACGTCAGCGTGGTGATCTCGCCGACGCGTCGCGCGACATCTTGAAACTCGGTCCGGAGACTGAATTCGGTCTTGCCGGCGGCAATCGCTTCGTCGATCTCTTTGTTCTGTTCCGCGCGCTGATCGTCCGGACTCGCTTCACGACGTCGTCCCATGTGGATCCTCCCTGGTGGATGGTATCGCGCGTTCGAGCAACTCCCGCGCCACCGGCAAGTTCGCGAGATGTCGATCGGGCGGATTTCCGATCGCGCAACGGCTCGCGTGATCCCGCAAGCAGTACGTGCCGGTGTCGCACGAGGTCGCACGCGTTTTCGCCCACTTCGCCGCAGGTCACTGGTACGAGAAGCGAATGCGTTTCTGGATTCCGTTCGTGGGGATGTCACTGGCAACGGCCGTCATGGCGCAACCGGCTCCGGAGCCGATTCCGGCGCTCGTGCCCGGGCTCGATGCGCGGTTCATCGATCGCGCCGCCGATCCGTGTACGGACTTCTTCAAGTACGCGTGCGGCAAGTTCTCGACCGTGTATCCGATCCCGAACGATCAGTCATCGTGGGGGGCCGGTGCGGTGTTGGGCGAACACACCGAAGCGGTGCTTCACGCGATGCTCGAGAAGGCGGCGGGACCGGCGCGCGCACGCTCGGAGGCGGAGGCGAAGATCGGTGACTACTACGCCACGTGCATGAACACCGCGGCGATCGACAAGAAGGGCCTGTCGCCGTTCAAGGTCGACCTCGACAAGATCACCGCGCTGAAGACGAAGGCGGACATCGTCTCGGTCGTCGGCCGCAACCAGGTCTTGAACAACGCCGCGTTCGTCGCGTTGTACGAGCAGCAGGACTACGCGGATGCGAGCAAGCAGATCGCGGTGATCGATCAGGCAGGTCTCGGTCTCCCCGAGCGCGACTACTACGTGCGCACGGGCGATGCGGCGGACAAGACGCGCAAGCAATACGTCGAGCACGTCACGAACATGCTGAAGCTGTCGGGGGAATCCGCAGCGCAAGCGGCCACGGATGCGAAGGCGGTGTTCGCGTTCGAGACCGAGCTCGCGAAGCTCTCGATGGACATCACGTCGCGCCGCGATCCGCACAACACGTATCATGTAATGTCGGTCGCCGATGCCGCGAAGCTGATGCCGGCGTTGTCCCTCGACAAGCTCCTGAGCGTGGCGCAGGTGCCGAAGATCGACACGATCAACGTCGGCAATCCCGATTTCATGAAGGGCATGAACGGGCTGATCGAGAAGACCGGGCTCGACGTGATCAAAGCCTACTTGCGCTGGCAACTGATCGCGTCGATCGATTCGACGGCGTTGCCGAGCGCGCTCGACAAGGAGCGGTTTGCGTTCTTCGGCAAAACCTTGCGGGGTGCGCCCGAACAGCGCGTGAGGTGGAAGCGTTGCGTGGCGGCAACCGACGCGGCACTGCCCGAGCTTCTCGGTCAGGTCTACGTCGCCCAAGAGTTTCCGGCGGCGAACAAGGCCGCGACGCTCCAGATGATCCACGACATCGAAACGGCCATGGATGCCGATATCGACACGCTCGATTGGATGAGCGCGACCACGAAGACGCGTGCGAAGGCGAAGCTGAAGCTCGTCGCGGAGAAGATCGGTTACCCGGATAAGTGGCGCGACTACTCGAAGGTCACGGTCGCGCGCGACGACGCCTACGGCAACTGGCAGCGCTCGATCCTCGTCGAGAATGCGCGCCAATTCGCGAAGATCGGTCAGCCGATCGATCGCGGCGAGTGGTTGATGAGCCCGCCGACGATCGACGCCTATTACAACCCGAGCATGAACGACATCAACTTCCCGGCCGGCATCCTGCAGTCGCCGTTCTACGACCCGAGTGCGTCGGATGCACTGAACTACGGACACGCGGGCGCGGTCATCGGACACGAGCTCACGCACGGGTTCGACGATCAGGGTCGCCAGTTCGATGGCAAGGGCAACCTCGCCGACTGGTGGAGCGGCGACGATGGCAAGAAGTTCGACAAGAAGGCGCAGTGCACCGTCGACGAATACTCGAGCTTTGTCGCGGTCGACGATGTTCACGTCAACGGCAAGCTCACGCTCGGCGAGAACACCGCGGACAACGGCGGCCTCCGCCTCGCGTATCAAGCGTTCCTGATCGATGCGAAGCGCAAGCACATCGACGTCACGAAGAAGCAGGCGAACGGGTTCACGCCGGCGCAGGAGTTCTTCCTCGGCCACGGCCAGAACTGGTGCGGCGAGACACGGCCGGAGCAGGTTCGCCTCCAGGTCCAGACCGATCCGCACTCGCCGCGCGAGTTCCGGGTGAACGGCGTCGTCCGCAACATGCCGGACTTCGCGAAGGCGTTCAGTTGCAAAGCGAATGCGCCGATGGCACCCGCCCCGGCACAGGTCTGCCGGACCTGGTAGCTACTCGAACGACAGCTTGTTCGTGCCGAGCACGGCCGCGGTCTGCTCGTCGATCGCGGAACGCTTGCCCTTCGCGAGCGTCAGCACCAGCTGGCCCTTCTTGTCGAGCGACGCTTTGACCTTCCACTTGCCGTTGCTCAGCTGGATCGGCGCCGTGCAACGTGGAGCTTCGTCCGTCATCCCGCACACGACGACGTATTCTTCCAGCTCGGGTCCGTCGACATCCGGATCGGATGACTCGACATCGAAGTGGAGCCACAGCTTGCCACCGCGAATGTCCATCTCGCGCACGATCGGCCGCCGGTAGTACTTCCCGTTGCCCCAACAGTCCGTCCCGACCTGCGCGACGGTCCAGCCCCGTGCGGTCTGGATCCCGAGGTAACAACTGTTGTTCGGCGTGGTCTCGGAGTCACCTGCCCAAAAGATCCGAGCCGCGAGATACGGCGCTGCCGGTTTCGCGAGGTCCGCCACCTTCGCGCTGTCGGTGACATCGCAGATCGACGGCTGCGGCGAGATTTGCTTGCAGTACTCGGCGAGGCTCTTGACGTCATCGCCACGATTCGCTGCTAGAAGCGCACTACTCCAGACCAGTAAGCCAAACATCGAGCGCGTATTATCGCCCCGTTCGAGGTCATCCTGCACGTCGATCGGGTTTACGTTTACAGCGTGAAGACGGCTGCAGTTCTCGACTGTCTGGCTGCTGGATATCGGCTCGATCTCGACGACAAAGAATACGTTCGCAACCTCGTCCGCGTCGCTGCGCCACTCCTCGACCGCGGCCTCGGGATCATCGGCTACACGTACGATGCAACGCCGCGCGTCCAGCAGTTCGCGTTCTCGTCGGAGTTCGATCCGGCGTGGCTGCCGCCGTTTTACAAGGCGCTCGAGCCGCACGGCACCGATGGCGAATCGACACGCCCGATCGGGTTTTCGACGTGGGGCCACATGCCGTTCGGCCAAGCGTCGACGGTGCGTGGCATGGAGCGGCTGCTCCCCGCGTTCACTCACCTCGGTGGCGCCCGCGACACGATCGCGATCAATGCCCGCGATAACGATGGCCGCGGCTTGTGGTTGGGCGCGCCGGCGAAATCCACGAAGCGCGTCGCCCCCGGCATCTCGACGTTGTATTCGCGGTTGTCTGCGCACCTCACCTCGGCAGCGCGGTTGCGTGCGACGAAGAAGCGCACGCCCGAGGCCGTCTTGGGTACGAACGGTGGGCTCGTGCATGCGGTCAACGACGAGGTCGCCGGCAATCGCGATCTCTTGCGCAACGCGGTCCGCGCGTTCGATCGCGCACGCATGAAGGAGGCGCGCAACGATGTCGATCTCGCGACCCGCCGCTGGCGTCCACTCGTGATCGCGCAGTGGTCACTCCTCGACGAGTTCGATACGGATGGCAAGCGCTTCGTCGTCGCGATCGATAACCGGCCGACCCATCGCGTGCCGCGTGGCGAGCTCAGCGAGCGCGAGCATCAGGTGCTGACCCAAGCGGAGCTCGGTCACACGAACAAAGAGATCGCGTACGAGCTCGGGCTCTCGAGCGCTACGGTACGCGTGCTCGTGCATCGCGCGGCGAAGAAGCTCGGAGCGGCCACGCGCGCGGAAGCGATCGCGCGATTCAGCGCGAAGTCACCGGCCAAGTGATCTATCGTCGGCGCATGAACAGGCTCGTGGTGGTGGTGGTCATGCTCTCGGGATCACCGGTGTTTGCGGACGATCCGAGAAAACAGGCGGAAGCCGGCTATGCGGCGTTCCAGAAGAAGGACTACGACACCGCCGAGAAGCTGACGCGGCAGGCGATCGACGGTGCCGGCACCGACGAGCAGGTCAAGGGCGCGGCGCTATACAACCTCGGCCAGATCCTCGAAGCGAAGAAGGACAAGACCGGCGCGGCGAAGGCGTACAAGGACTCGCTCGCGCTGCGCAAGAACGGGATCGTGCGGGACGCGTTGCGCGCACTCGATCCGGCCGCGGCCGACGACAGCGACACGTTCAAGCCGAAGGCGATGCAAGGCCCGTTCGGCACGATGGACGATTATTGCAAGGCATGGCTGACCGCGCCGGATGTCCACATGGATGCCGCGGCCTTGAAGCAGTACTTGCCGGAATGTGCGAAGGCGATCGTGTTGAAGCCGGGCAAGGCCTTCAAGGTGCCGGCCGGGTTCGAGGCACTCGAGTTGCTCGATCTGTACAGCGGCGATCTGCTCGTGCGCGCGAAGGTCGACGGCAAGCTCTATGTCACGCCGATCAGCACGTATATCGAGAACGGTCGATGTGGCGAGCCGAAGTGGGTCTTCGATAGCGCGACCGTGCGCGGCGCCGCGACCGAGCTCGCGTATCACGTCACCGGCTCGTGTGCGGATCGCGATGGTGGTATCGCATATTCGGAGAGAGCGATTGCCGTCGTCGGCATCGGGCCGTCGAAGAAGCCGTCGGTGACCGAGCTGCGCTCGGAGACGCTCGAAACCGACGATCAGAGCCACAAGAAGACGTTCGTGCAGACGCGGACGCTCGCGTGGGCGAAGGATGGAACCTCGGTCGACGTCAAGGTCACCGCGTACACCGGTGATTCGTTCGAATCGTCGGGCCGGCGCGATACCGATGACGTTCGCGGTCATCACACGATCGCGTTTCCGTGAGGTTCGCGCTGCTCGTCATCGTGGCGTGCTCGTCGGCGAGTCACGAGCCCGTCGCCGTGACATCACCACCCGTTGCGATCGACGCCGCGCCGCCCGACGCGTACGTCGACGACTGCCCGGTGTGGGACGACAAGAATCCGGCGTGTCGCGGTTCGTACAAGGCATGCGAGCACGGCTGGGCCGATTGCGTGTGCAAAGAACCGGACGTCAACAACCCGGCGTGCTGGGCGGTGATGGCGTGCCCGAATCCGCCCGATCGTCGCGTGCGAGCGTGCGCTCCGAAATTTCCGGCGTGCCAAGAGGACTGTCCCGTCGATCCGGTGTTCGGTCGCGTGCTGAAGGTCAACGAAGAGACCGACGGCACGTACATCATCATCGGAGTCGGGCAGGACCAGGGACTCGGCAAGTACTGGTCGGCGACGCTGTTGCGCGGTGACAGCGATGAAGCGTTGCCAGGCGGTGCGATCGAGATCCTGCGGGTGACGAAGCGCGAGACGATCGGTCGCGTTCACGCGGATGCCGCGACGCTCCAAGCGAATCAGCGCGTGAAGTTCTTCATCACACGATGATGTGCGGAATGAACCGCGCCGTGTTGCTCGTGATCCGGCCGGGCGTCTCGCGAATCCCGATGCCTGCGGGTGCATCTCCGACGAGCCACGCGCCGATCACGGGATGCATGCCATCGTGCGTGCCGAGATCCGCGTACGCCTGATAGATGAAACTTTCTTCGTAGGGACCGCTCGTCGCGTCGTCGATGCCGGGGGCGTGGATCGTGACGTTCGAGCCTTCACGACCGAGCAAGGGCTTCTTCACCCACGCATCGCCGATCGGTTGGCGCGCGGCCGGCAGGAGGTTCGGATGCCCGGGAAACATCTCCCACAGGATCGGCAGGATCGCCTTGTTCGACAGGCACATCTTCCACGCCGGTTCGATCCACCGCGTCGAGATCGTCGGCAGTGCGCCGGCGAGCGTGTCCGTGGTCAGGCCTTCCCACGGATACAGCTTGAACAGCGTCGTGATCGTGCGCCCTTCGAGATCGACCAAGCATTGCCGCGCCGGATCCCATCCGAGCTGCGTCATGTCGATCTGCGCCGTCGCGAGGCCCGCTTGTTCGGCGGTGTCGCGCAGATAGCCGATCGTCATCTGATCCTCGAGATCGTCGACGCTCGCGAAGTGGACGAGCGGCCCCGGCGCCATCACGCGCCAGCGTTCGATCAACTTCTCGTGGAGCGCATTCGCTTGGTCGCCGCGCAGGCCGAGCTCTTCGAACCACGTCCATTGGATCACCGCGGCTTCGAGCAGGCTCGTCGGCGTGTCGGCGTTGTATTCGAGCAACTTCGGCACGCCATCGGGACCGAACGCGAGATCGAGGCGACCATAGAGCGCCGGATCTCGCCGGTTCCAACTCTGCTCGATCAGGACCGAGCTTCGCGGATCGATCCCGAGCTCGGCGTAGCGTTGATCGCGGATCACCCGCGAGGCCGCGGCGAGGCACATCTGATGGATCTCGCCGGTCGCGGTCGCGATCGCATCGATCTCGCGACTCGTGAATTCGTAGAACGTGCCCTCGCCCCAATACACGCCCTCGGTCTTCGTCGTGTGGAAGACCAAGCCTTGCGCTTCGACGCGCGACCTCCAATCGGGACGCGGATCGATCGCGCGGCGCTTCACCCGCCGCTGACCCAGAAGTAGTGGCCGAAGCCGCCGCGCACGATGCCGCCGCTGATCGTCACGCCGGTCTCGTAGCAGTCCTCGCGCTCGTCCGCGTTCGGATCGTCCGCGCAATCGAGTGGCGGTGTCAGGCTGGGCGGCGTCAGCACCATCTCGGTTTCGGGCACCGGTGCCTCTTCCACGGGACCGCTCGGCGGGTTCAATGGCGGGTCCGCGTACGCGACCGCTGCAGTCGCGAGCATCGGCAACAGCGTCAGACGAACGGCGAGCGACCTCCGCATGTCCAGAGCATGCGCCCCCGCCGCCCGGATCGAAAATGAAGGTGCAATGAAGTTGCGATAAGGCGGTAGTTTGCCAAGGTTTATACCGACACTTTCAGGAACCAGCTCCGCGCGGCCTGCTGGACGGCCTTTTCGACCTGCGCCCACGCCAGACCCGACGCCTCCAGCTCGGCGACCGACTCCTTCTTCACGTCGGCGGCCATCCACGCCAGAAACGCGCCGGTCAACTTGGCCTCGCGCCCGCCGACTGCGTCGACACCCTGACGGCATCGGGCCTCCGTCACCATCATCGCGACCAGGTCCGCGACCGACGCCGCGACGCTCGCATCGACCGCGACGGCAGTCTTGGCCTTCGTGGTGCGATGCTTTTCGCCCTTCGCCTTGAACATCAAATCCATCGAGAACGGCTCCGGATACAGCACGAGCCCTTCGCCGATTCCGGAGATCCCGAACTCGCGCTTGACCCACGGATCCTCGCGCTCGACCTCGGCGACGCGACGATTGAGCTCGTCCGCAGCGCGTTCGAGACTCTCGCGCGATCCGTAATCGATCACGAGCGGCTCGCCTTCCCACGGCAACACGCGCAGGTCCGGCACGAGCGCGGAAATCTCCGCCGGCTCGACGATGAACTGATCGCCGCGCTGGATCGTGAACACCACGAACTGCTTGTCGGGAACGCGCGAGACCGCGGTGCCCTTCATGATGCCGGGGCCACACCACTCGCCGAACACGACCGTCCCCGGCGCGAGCGCTTCGAACGCATGGCGATGTTCGGTGGCCCACGCCGCGAAGCCGTGAAAGTCCGCGTCCATCGTGATCATCTGCGTGCGGCTTTGCATCGCGATGCCATCGGGCGTGCGTTGCACGGCGGTATTGCTGCCGTGCAGCTTCACCTTCGCGCGATACGTGATCGTGGGAAGCGGCTGCCCGAGCGTGGCGAGATGTTCGAGCGTGCGAACGCAGTTGTGGAGCTGCTCGATCGAGCCCCAAGCGACATGTTCCGTCATGTGATCACCCGATTCCGTAGCCGCGATACTCGGTGTTCGTGACACCGCTAGCCGCGATTCCTGCAAGCCCCTCTCGAAGCGACTCGCGGATGTTTTCGTACGGAGCAGAAAGCTGACCGATGAACGGCGGTGCGGCAACTCCGGTTTCGGTGATCGTGATCCAGTAATAGATGTTTTCGTAATGCTGGTCGTAACTTTCGAGGCGCGCGGTCCACGTCCGGCCGTCGGCGAGCGGTTGTGGATCGGCGAACCGAGGCCAGCCCTGATCGACCGCGGGCTCGAACGCGGCCGCGAGTTGGACCGTGATCCGCGCGTGGACCTCGTTATCGATCTCCGGCTTTTCGAGAACGATCGATAGCGCGCGCCACACCGCAGCGACGAACGAGGCGTAGCGCAGCTCTTGTGACAGCAGCGGGTAGAGTGCGGTGTTATCGATCAGCGCGGCCTGTGCCCACACCCACGGATCGTCGCCCCACGAGGACACGTAGCTCTCGAGGCGCCAGGCGACGCTATCGCGATCCGCGGCCACGCCGAACGCCACGGCTTGGGCATAGCGCCAACCGGGTGCGGCATCGGCGATCTGTGCGACGAGCGCAGGGTCGTCGAACGTTTGCAACTGCATCGTCGCGAGCTGGGCGCGAACGAGCGTCGACGAGAGATCGGTCGCGTTGGCGACGAGCTTCTCACCGGCGGACATCTCGAAGCTCGCGACCGCCATCCGCGCGAGCAAATAGGTCTGCAGCGGTTGCGTGGCGAACGGTGGGAGCGCGAGGATCTGATCGCCATCGAGCGCGAATTCGACGAGCAGCTCGAGCGCACGGGGTGGCGCGCCACGATCGACGACGATCTGCAGGAACGCGATCGCGAGCGAGTGCAGGTGGGCCTTCGCGAGTAGACGTGCGTGTGCGTAGATCGGTTCGAGGTCATCTAACGAAACGGTCTGCGCGTCGGCGAGGCTCGGTAGCTCGTCGGGGGCAGCAGGCGTGATGGCGGCGATCAGCTTCGCGAGTTGATCGTGAGGCACGGCGGCATTCACGTTCGCGATCCCGCGCAACGGGGCGAGCTCGTCTGCAAATGTCGGGTCACCGGGACCGAGCAGCGAGCTCGTCACGATGTCGTACGCGATCAACGCGCGCTCGATCGGCCGCGCGGGATAGACCGCGAACAGCGCCGGCATCACCGCTGGATCGAGGTGACGGCGCGGTAACAGCTTCCACAGCGCTTCGATCGGAGGCGGCGGATCGAGATCGACCTTCAACCGCTGATATCCGTCCGCATCGACCTCGAACGTCAGGCCATCGAATGTTGCTGTCGTGATCCCACGCTGCGCTGCGATTTCTGCAAAACCCACGCAGAAAGCGTACATGGGGATGCAACTGATCGCGCGTGCGTGGATCTATATGGCATGCGCTATTTGGTTGTCGGGTTGTTCGTGGCGTGTGGATCGAGTGCCCCCGTAACGGCACCGCCTCCACAAGCGCCGGTGGTCAAAGCGGAGCCGGCGAAACCCGTGCACGCGACGGATGCATCGTCGAAGAAGGCCGAGCTCGAAGCGCTGCTCGCGTTCGAAGCGCCTGCGGGCGACCTGCCGAAACCGTGGACGGCGTTGCCCGAACACACGATGACGATCGACTCGCAGATCGTTCACGGTGGTCAAGGCGCGATCAAGATCGAACGCACCGCGACGACGGCGCGCCCGTTCTCGATGGCCGCGACGCACTTCCCGATCGATTTCGCGGGCGAGACGGTCAAGGTCCACGGATTCTTGCGCACCGCCGACGTGAAGGGCAGCGCAGGGTTCTGGATCCGCGAGGACAACGCCGGCGGCACCGTCCAGTTCGTCAACATGGAGAGTGCCAAGCTCGAAGGCACGGCGGATTGGAAGGAGTATTCGCTCGAGTTGCCGCTCGATCCGAACGCGGAGCAGTTGATCGTCGGCGTGTTGCTCGTCGGTACCGGCACGATGTGGGCCGACGATCTGCATGTCGAGATCGACGGCAAGCCGATCTGGGATGCGCCGTACGTCGAAAAGCAGAAGGAACCGGTCGATCACTCGTTCGATCACGGATCCGGCATCACGGTGACGCAGCTGTCGCCGATCCAGATCGAGAACCTCGCCGCCGCCGGCAAGGTGTGGGGCTTCCTCAAGTACCACCATCCGAAGGTCACGACCGGGAAGCTGTTTTGGGATAGCGAGCTCCTCAAGCAATTGCCGGCGATCCTCGCAGCGACCGATCGCGCGAGTGGCGATGCCGTGCTGGTGAAGTGGATCGATGGACTCGGTCCGGTGGCTCCGTGCAACCCGTGCGCGAAGCTCGACGAGAAAGATCTGGGCGTGAAGCCCGATCACGCATGGTTTGCCACGCTCGGCAGTGATCTGCGTGCACGTCTCGAGGCGATCGATGCCGCGCGCGTGCCGGGCCAGCAGCACTACGTCGAGATGGCGCCGGGCGTTCAGAATCCGGTGTTTCACGAGCCTACGACCCCGGCGCTCCACTATCCCGATCCGGGCTTTCAATTTCTCGGGCTCGCGCGGTTGTGGAACATCGTCGAGTACTGGGCACCGAATCGCGCGCTTGCCGATCATTGGGACACGGCGCTTCAGCAGCTAATTCCACGCGTGATGCTCGCGGCGAACGAACACGACTACAAGCAGGGGATGATGGCGGCGATCGCGAGGATTCGCGATAGCCACGCGAATTTGTGGAGCTCGCTCGAAGTTCGGCCACCGGAAGGCGAATGCCGGCTCGACGTCGAGATCCGGTTCGTGGACAAGCATGCGGTCGTCGTCGGATCGCTCGGTGCGCTGAAACCCGGCGACGTGATCACGACGATCGATGGCGTGACCGTCGACACGTTGATCAAGCAATGGGCGCCGCTGTACGCGAGCTCGAACGAGTCCGCGCAGCTCCGCGACATGGCGGAGAACCTGACGAAGGGTCCGTGCACGGACATCGCGCTCGGTGTCGGAGGCAAGCAGATCAAGTTGCCGCGAACCGCGGACAAACGCACGGAACCGGGCTGGCACGATCTTCCCGGACCCGCATTTCGGATGCTGTCGGCGGACGTCGCGTATCTGAAGCTCTCGAACGTCAAGGCCGACGATGTCCCGGCGGAGGCGGAGCAAGCGGCGCATACCAAAGGTTGGATCATCGACATCCGCAACTACCCGAGCGAGTTCATGCCGTTCGTGCTCGGCCCGTTGCTCGTCACCAAGACCACGCCGTTCGCGCGCTTCACGAAAGGTGATCTCTCGAATCCAGGCGCGTTCTCGTGGAGGGACGGCGATCCGATCGAGCCGGCGACCACGCACTACGCCGGTAAGGTCGTGGTGCTCGTCGACGAGGTTTCGCAAAGCCAAGCCGAATACACGACGATGGCGTTTCGTGCGGCACACGCGATCGTCGTCGGATCGCAGACCGCGGGTGCAGACGGAAACGTGTCGATGTTCCCGATGCCGGGCGGCCTGACCTCGATGATCAGTGGCCTCGGCGTGTTCTATCCGGATGGCAAGCCGACGCAGCAGATCGGCATCGTCCCCGATGTCGTCGTGAAGCCGACGATCGCCGGGATTCGGGCCGGTCGTGATGAAGTGCTCGAGGCGGGCATTCGCGAGATCCTCGGGGCGAAAGCGAACGCGCAACAGATCGTGCGCGACGCTCGCAAGTAACTGGACCTGGTCCAGGCTGGTCCAGCGCTGGTCCAGTCGGCAGGTCCACCCGCGTGCCGGAATACACCATCTTAGCGCTGGCGCGTCGCTCGCTATGTAGCCGTGCAATGAAGCACTGTTTGTCCGCACTGTGTTTGATCGCCGCGATCACGGGCTGCAACAAGAAGACGAATGACAAGCCAGCGACCACCGGGTCGGCCGCAGCGCCGGCACCGGCCCCCGCACCGGCCGCGAAGCAAGTTGCCGCTGCACCGGAGGCGCCGTCGAGCGGCGACTGTGGCGCCGGAAAGACGATCCTCGCCGGTCCAAAAATCTGCCTCGCGCTCCCGGACGGTTACGACAAGCCGTTGAAGCTCGACCAAGTCAAAGATCCGAGCCACGGCCACATCCAGATGTACTACCAGGATGCGAAGTACCAGTTTCAAGGCTCGGCGCAGATCACCTACAACCTCTCGAGCGCGAATCCGGTGAGCTTCGATCTGCTCGCGGACGACGCGAAGAACTACTGCGACGCGCCGCCGAAGATGGAGGACGTTGCCGGCGGCAAGGGCAAGTACTTCACGTGCCCGAGCAAGAAGCTCGATGGCAACACGCTCTCGAAGGCCGAAATCGGCACGGGCACGCTCACGATCCATTGCGACACGCAATCGAAGGGCAAGCCCGAGCTCGATTCGATGTGCAAGACACTCGTCGCGGAGTAATGCGCTAGCATCGCCGCGTGTGGCAGGACCGAGTCCGGACGCTCTGCGCGGGATGGACGCGCGTCAGCGTCGAGGACGTGATCGCGCACGTCGCTGCCGCACCGTCGCAAACGCATGCGGAGGATCTCGCGATCGCGTTCGGGGTGATGCGAAGCGAGCCGGCGGCGGTGCGGCAGTTCGAGCAAATCGCGGCGCCCGAGATGCTCGCGGCGGCACGTGCGATCGACCGCGATCGGGCGTTCGTCGACGAGATGGTGCAGCTCGCGCGGATCAAGCTGACGGTCGGCGCGGATGCACGGATCGCGAGTTATCGCGGCACCGGGCCGTTGCGCGCGTGGGTGGCAATCGCAGTACGCCGGCTCGCGATCAACGCGAAGCGCGATGACAAGCCGAGCGATCCGCTCGCGGATCTGGTGGATCGCGAGCCGGATCCCGAGCTGCGGCACCTGAAACAGCTCTATCGCGGAGAATTTCGCGAGGCACTCGCGGCGGTGCTGGCCGCGCTCCCGGATCGGGCGCGGGCGGTACTGCGATTGCGGTTCGTGGACGGGCTCGAGCTCGCGCAGATCGGCAAGCTGTACCAGGTCCACGAATCGACGGCCTCGCGCTGGGTCACTTCAGCCTTGGACGAAATTGCCACGGCCACGCGCAAGCAGTTGATCACGCGGCTCGCAGTGACCGCCGCAACAGCCGATAGCGTCGCGCGGATGGTGCAAAGTGGGCTGGATCTCTCGGTCGCTCGGCTGTTGCGATAATTCTTTGCAAGCCGCGACCGGATCCGTGTCGAGAGGGCGGAGGACCCATGATCCGTTACGCCGTTCCCGCCCTTGCCCTGGCCGCCTGCGCGACCGAACCCACGACGACCACCGACACCGAAGACCTGTCGCTCGCCTTCCATCGCGAGCACGTCACCGGTGACGTCTATCACTACTCGCTCGTCTTGCCGATCGGGCAGCTGCATCGCGTCGTTCGCGAGCTCGCGCCGTTCGTGCCCCGGCCAACGGCACATGCCGCGATGCTGCTGCACGGCGACTTCTCGACGTTCACGACGAACTTCTTGCCGGGCATGGCGCCGTATCTCGCTCAGCACGATATCGACGTGTGGGGCCTCGATCGGCGATGGACGCTTGTCACGGATGACAACGTCTCGACGCTCGGCACGATGGGCCTCACGCAGGAGATGTCCGATGTTCACGCGGCACTCGTGCTCGCACGTGCAGCGCGCGGTGGCGACAAGCTCGCGCTCGTCGGGTTTTCGCATGGTGCCGAGCTCGCGTATGCGTATGCCGCGACCGATGGTCGCGAGATCGATGCGCTCGTGCCGCTCGACTTCTTCGGCGCTTACTCGCCGGCGGACGCCGATCTAAAAGCCGCGACGTGTGCGAATGCCGAGGCCGAGTACGGCTTCGTCGCCGACGGCACCGTCGACTCGCCGAACGACTTCTTCATCGATGCGGGCGAGCTCGATGCAAGCGCCCCGAATGATCCGTCACCGCTGATCGATGGCATGACGAATCGCGAGGTCGTGTTGCTCTTGCTCGGCCAGACGTACTTGATCGCGCCGATCACGGCGACGTATCAGCTGCTCGCGACGAACGACGATGGCACGTTCGCGCATGTCTCCGAAACGACCGCCGATGCTTGGATCTCCGATGCACCGCCACACGAATCGATGCTCGAGGCGGCCGATTTCGATCAGCGGCTGTGTGATGGCATGCCACTCGCGAACATCCGTCAACCGTTGCTGTACATCGGTGCCGCCGATGCCGTCGGTGATCACGGCCTCTATGCCACGACGCAGGTTCGCTCGACCGACGTGACCACGTTCGTGGTCCCGAGCTACGGCCACGGCGACCTCCTGTTCGCGTCGGATGCCGCACGACGGGTGTGGCAACCGCTCGCAGCTTGGCTCGCACACCACTAGAATGTCGACGATGGCGGTTCCGAGCAGTGCGTGCTTGACCGAGGACGAGCTCCTCGAGATCGCCGCGGGCACGCTCGCGAATTCGCCAACAGCCGAAGCGCATCTCGCATCCTGCGCGACGTGTAGTGCACTCCTCGCGGCCGCGATTCGCGAAGAGCCGCAGCACGATTGGGGCGCGCTCGTCGGCGAAACGCTCGGGCCGTACGTGCTCGAACATCAGATCGGTGCCGGCGGAATGGGTGCGGTGTATCGCGCGCGCGATCCGCGGCTCGATCGCGTCGTCGCGGTGAAGGTGATGACCTCGGCGAATCCGGCCGAAGCGCGTGCGGCAGCGGCGATCGACCACCGCGCGGTCGTCCGGATCTACGATGTCGGCGAAGCGCGTGACCTCCATTACGTGGCGATGGAGCTCGTCGAGGGCGAATCGCTGCGGAGTGCGTTGCCGGTCGCCCAACCACGCGAGCTGATCAGCGCGATCGTCGATGCGTTGGCGGCGGCGCACGCACGCGGCGTGGTGCATCGCGATCTCAAGCCCGAGAACATCGTGCTCACGCGCGATGGCCCGAAGATCCTCGATTTCGGTCTCGCGAAGATCGATGGCGCGTTACGCGAGCAGACCGAGCGCGGCACGATCCAGGGCACGGCCGGGTACATGGCGCCCGAGCAAGCGCGCGGCGAGCCATCGGATGCGCGCTCGGATCTGTTTGCCGTCGGTGCGATCGCGTACGAGCTCGTCACCGGCGAGCGCGCGTTTCCAGGTGCGACGGCCGCAGACCGATTATCGGCGACGTTGCGCGATCGTCCGCGACTCGCGGATCCGCAACTCGGTCCGGTCGTCGCGCGGTGCCTCGAGAAGGATCCACGCGATCGCTTCCAATCGGCGGCGGATCTCGCGTGGGCGCTACGCGATCGGCCACGGATCTCGCGTCGAGGTTGGCTCGTCGGTGCGGCGGCCGCCGTCGGGACAGGCGCGCTCGGCTATCTGCTCGGCGCGTGGCGGAGAAAGCCTCCCGCGAGTCCGAAGTTGCATCCGCTCACGCATCGCACGGGGCGCGTGTTCACGGCGCGGTTCACGCACGATGGCACGCGCGCGGTCTACGGTGCTGCATGGGATCAAGAACCGGTCGCCGCGTTCGTGACGGAGCTGCAATCGGGTGAGACCCACGCGCTCGATCAACCGAGTGCGGACGTGCTCGCGGTGTCGTCCCGCGATGAAGCCGCGATCAGCTTCGGGCATCGCTTCGTCGATCATCAGAGCGCGCGCGGTCATCTCGCGATCGTATCGCTCGACGGTGGCGTGCCGCGGCCGCTTGCCGATGACGTTCAAGACGCCGACTTCTCGCCGCTCGCCCCGGACGTATTGGCGGTGATCCGCGCGGTGCCGGGTGCGTTCGTCGTCGAGTATCCGTTCGGTAAACAGGTCGCGCGTAGTGGAGGCTGGCTGACATACGTGCGGGTGTCGCCGGATGGCAAGCAGGTCGCGTATTTCAAGCACGCACAGACGAACGATGACGGTGGCGCGGTGTGCATCGGCGATCGCACGATCAGCGAGGGTTGGATAAGCCTCGCCGGGTTGGCGTGGGATCCGAGTGGCGATGCGCTGTGGTTCACGGGCTCGCGCTCGGATCTCGTCAATCGGTTGTATCGGATCACGCTCGCCGGAGACGAGACGCCCGTCGAGGTGCCCTCGATCGGCCGGATGCGGATCCTCGATATGGCTGCGGATCGCCGGGCGTTGATGACGAGCGATGCGTGGCGGTTGCGCGCGATCGCCGGCGAGCACGATCGGTCGCGGTCGGACGTGTCGTACGTCTCGGATATCTCCGCCGATGGTTCGACGGTGATCATCGGCGAGCTCGGCGACTTCGATACGAGCAACGGAACGTATCTGGTCCCGTACGGTGGTGGGCACGCGCTCCGGCTCGGGCCCGGCTTCCCGGTCGCGATGTCGCCGAGCGGCACGCTGGTCGCCGCGAACGAGCGCGATGAGGATCGGCTCGTCGTATACGCGACGGGCTCGGCGGCGACGAAGAAGATCGTGACGCCGGCATCGATCACGTACGCGCGCTGGCTCGACGAGACGTCGTTGATCGCGCTGCACGAGACGGATTTGTGGCGGGTGAGCGAAGGCCAGCCGGTCAAGGTTACCGATCACGCCGGCCGGTTCGCGCTCGATTCGACACGGCGACGGATCGCGTATGTCGATCCAGATGGCACGTTGATCATTTTTGCGGGTACGCCGACGAAGATCGCGCAGCTCGGCGCGAACGTCGAAGTCTGTGGCTGGCTCGCGACGGGCGAGATCGCGGTTCGCTCGACGACCACACCGATCGTGATCGAGCGAGTCGATCCGGTGACCGGAGCGCGAACGCATCACATGACGATCCAGCCGCCGCTAACGGGCCTGAAAGCGGTCGATACATTCGTGCTGCATCCCGATGGCGTACGTCACGCGTACAGCTATGGCGAAGAGCTCGGCCAGCTGTTCATGGTGTCCGGGCTGTAGAAACCTCTCGGGAAGATTCGCTGCGGCTCACACCATCGCTGCCCTCGCAGCGGTTTCGTCGATCGCATCTGCAACGTAACTACTTCTGCTTCGGGCGCGCGATCCACGCTTCGCCCAACGCCGCCTTGAGATCCGCCTGCGAGCAATCGCGGCGGTCGCGGCGTTTCTCGCCCGGCTTCTGACACTCGACCTCGAGATAGTTCGCCGGCATCCGCGTGTTGTCCGTGTGCTCGTCCTGGTGTTCCAACCACCAGTAGCTCGGCCACTCGAACACCCACACGACCTGCGAGCTGATCGCGCGCTTCGCTCGATCGCGTGCAGGTTCGAACTGCAGCGCGAACGCCGCGTTCACCGCGATCGCCTCGAGATCGTGGCCCGGCCGTTGGATCCACCGCAGATGTTGAACGTGGCCCTGCGCGTCGACATCGAGCGTCATCCACGCGCGCGTCCAGATGTTGTCGGCGGCGGCAGTCTGGCTGTACGGAAGGATCGGGATCCACTTGTTGACGGGCTTCGCCGGTACCGCGGGCGGCGAGGTCTCCTTGATCTCGATCGCTTCCGCGCCATCGACGATCGTCGAATCCGCGACGATGCCGCCGATGTGCGCGCCCTTGTGGCCGCGAACGAAGATCATCGACGTCTCGGTCGGCGCGCCCTTCAACGTCACCGTGTACTTGCCGTCTTTATCCGCGCGCACGATCTGTTCGCCGCCGGACTTCGACACGACGTGGATCTCGACGTTCGCGAGCGGTTTGCCATCGGCATCCACCGCGCGCCCGCTGAGTGGACCCGAGCCCTTCGCTTCGAATCCGGTGATCGCGCCGTCGTCATCGGCCACTGCGATCCTCACGAACGCGACGAGGAGCAGGGCAGCGCGCATGATCAGATTCTAGCGCGCGCGTTGGACTTCGTATGCAACGAACGGCTCGCGCTCGTCGACGCTGGTCCGGCCGATGCCAAGGCGCCCCTTGTACGTGCCCCAACACTTCACCCGGTGATCGCCACCGACCGCACAGCCAAACCGATCGCCGAGCCCGATGCTCGTGACGCCCGTCAAGTTCGCGACGGGCTGGGCCGGCGTGACCTTGCTCTTCAACGCGGTGCTGGACGTGTCCGGTGGAAAGTCCCAACACGCGACCGCGCCCTTACTGTCGACCGCGCATGCCGCCATCGTTCCGACCGCGATGCGTTTGGCATCCGTCACGCCTTGGATGTGAAACACCTGCGGCGGTTCACCGATCGAAGCCGTGTTGAAGCAATCGACCGCACCGGTCGGCAGGACGGCGCACGTGGTGACACCGTTGACCGCGGCGGTGACGATCGGCGTGGTGATCACCTTGTTCAGCGGCTGCGCATTCGGAAGCGTGGGCTGGTCACCATGTTGAAACTTGCAGGTGACTGCTTGGCCGACGCGCCCGCAGAACCAATCGAAATCGACCTCGAGCAATTCGTCGACGTTCGGGTAGTCGAGCGAGAGGTGCCGCACTTCGGCCGGCACTTCATTCTCGTACGCTTGGCACTCGATGCGCTTGCCGTCGTTGTTGCACGCGAAGCTGTCGCGGACCGTCAACGACGTCGCCTTCAACCGGATGTCCTTGATCGCGAGTGGCACGTCGGCGCTCCCCGCATCCCGGGCCTCATGCCAGCACTTCACGGCACCGGTCGACAGCCGCGCGCACGAACCCTGGCCGAGTTGCTGGGCATCCGTCACGCCGATCGGAATCGCGTACGGGGTTTCGATCGTCTGATCTGCGAGGCCGCCCCAGCACCACACGGCGTGGTCCGTCGTGATCGCACAGGCGCGTGCGATGTCCACCGAGACTTCGCTGACATCGCCGAGCGGCACCGGCTTCGAGCCATGACTTCCGCACGCGGCGACGGCGACACCCAAGACGAGCCTCTTCACGTCACGAGCATGCCACAGCGTATTGACAAAATAATTTGTCTATTGGATACATGACGGGTGACGAGCTCCGTGGCCCTGGTCTCCGATGCCGCGAAGGCGCGTGCAGCGTTGAGCCCCGTGCGGCGCGAGCTCCTCGAGCGGTTGCGCGAGCCCGGATCGGCATCGAGCCTCGCCGCACAACTCGATCTGCCACGGCAAAAGCTCGCGTATCACCTGCGGGTGTTGGAAGAGGCGGGCCTCGTGCGGCTCGTCGAAGAACGGCAGCGGCGCGGCTTTGTCGAGCGCGTGTTGGTCGCGACGGCGGACACGTTCGTCCTCGATCCCGAGCTCGTACAACCAGCCGAGCAACGCGCGGTCAACGCCCAGGATCGCCATGCGTCGGAGCACCTCGTGACCACGGCGGCCACGCTCGTCCGAGATGTCGCTCGCATGCGTGAAGCAGCGGATCGCGAGGGCAAGCGCTTGCTCACGCTCACCATCGAAGCGGAGCTCGCGTTCAGCACGCCGGCGGACTTCGACGCGTTCAGCGAGCAGCTGTCCGACGCGATCACGGCGCTGGCCAAGCGCTACACCTCGTCCCCGTTGCGAAAGGGCCGCAAGTATCGGCTCGTCGCAGCCGCGCATCCGGCAGTTCAGACCAAAGCGAAGAGGAATTCATGACCACGTTTCCAAGGGCCTTGATCGAAGTCACCATCGCCGCACCCGCCGAAGAAGTGTGGCGCTCGTTGCGTGACAAGGAACGCATCGCGCAGTGGTTCGGCTGGCAATACGAGGGCCTCGAAGACGGCATCGACTTCATCTTCATCCAACGCGCGAAGGCGGACGACGCCGCTCACACGATCCAATTCGGCCGCGGCGATCGGATCGAGCTCGAAGCGAACGATGACAACACCTGCGTGCTGCGCATCGTTCGCCCGGCGCCGTCGGCGGAGCACGACTGGGATGACATCTTCGAAGACGAGACCCAGGGCTGGATCGCGTTCCTCACGCAGCTGCGGTTTGCGGTCGAACAACATCCGAACGACAAGCGCCGCACGCTGTTCCTCGCCGGCTCGCCGCGCGCTGCGAATCAACCACTCGCCGCCGAGGCGCTCGGTCTACCGCACAGCGAGATCAGCTACGGCATCACGGCGCCGACCGGCGATCGCTTGGCCGGGAAGGTGTGGCACCGCGGCAAGCATCAGGTCGCGTTGACCGTCGACGGCATCGGGTTGCTCGTGTCGATGAATCGCCCGGCGGATGCGAAGTATCCGCTCGGTCACAGCCAGGTCATCTTCAGCACGTACGGGCTCTCGGATCAGGCGTACGACGACCTCGCGGCGCGCTGGCGTGCGTGGTGGGGCCAGCACTTCGACGACGCGCAACCCGGGCGTTAACGTTGCCACGGCGGCGGCAGGTGTAACGGCTCGTGATCGAGCGTGCGTGCGGCGGTGCCGGTCCATGTCGCGTCGAGCACGGCATCGTGAAACGGATCGTCGAGCGTGGGCAGGCGCATCGCATACGAGACCTGCACGCTGTTCGCGGTACCGATCTTCAGATAGACGATCGCGAACGTCGCCGTGTGTGCAGTGTCGTCGTAGATCAACGTGTGGAGCTCGTACCAACCGGGCGAGCCGCACGTCGACGAGCAATCGACCGTATCGAACACGACCGCCGGCTGCTTCACGTTGTCGATCGCGATCGTTCCCACGCCGTGATCGAGATCGATCGCGGCGCCGTGCACGGTGGCGTTACCGACAGGCGAGGGCGTGGCGATCGAGAAGCTCGGCAGATCGACCTGCGCTTGGATCGACGCCGTGGTGCTGCTGCACGTGCCTGTGCGTTGGGTCAGGACGAAGCCACCGGGGCCGACCTGTTCGGCATACAGATCGACGAGCGATCCGTTCATGCAGTACGGGTACGCGATCGTCCAGCGATCCGGCGCGACCACGATCGATCCGAAGATCTGATACGTGCCGAACGGGACGCTGTTGTAGAGCGCGGCGCTCGTCGAGTCGATCGTGCCGGTGTCGTTCGCGATCGAGATGCCGCTGCCGTCGATCGTCGCGGTGAACGGATTCGCGAGTGTGCCGTGCGTGGCGTCGATCGTCACCATGTCCGGGAACGTCGACGGTGGCGGAGCCGCATCGATCGAGCGTACGGCATCGATCGTTACCGGGGCGCCATCCCGCGTGTCCGGAGCAGGGCTATTCCCGCAGGCGGCGATCATGGCGAGCGCGAGACTTCGCACGCCATCTCTGTAGCAGCAAAGCCGCAACACCGAGCACCAAATCAGTTTCTGCGCGTGCGATGTCGCGTTTGGCCTAGGTGTCGCGTGACGATACACGCATGTCGCCGTGGTTGGCCCTCGTCACCCATCACGCGGTCGGTCTGTTCACGTTCGTCGTGACGATCGCGCTGTCGTCGAAGGTGCTCCAGGCGCGGCGCCCGGTCGGGTCCTCGACGGCGTGGGTGCTCGCGTTCGTGCTGCTCCCGTACGTCTCGATTCCACTGTTCCTGTTCCTAGGCGATCGCAAGTTGAGTAGCGCGAAGGCCAAACCCGAGCTCGTGCTGTCGCGGCCGACCGGACATCTCGTCACCCAAGTCGAATGGCTCGAGACGCCCGAGCTCGCCTACGAACGGCTGTGCCACGAGATCCGTAGCGCCACGCGATCGATCCACATCTCGACGTTCGTGCTCGGCAACGATGCGACCGGCACGTCGGTCCTCGAGCTCCTGACCGCGCGCGCTCGCGCCGGCGTCGAGGTTCGGCTGTTACTGGATGGCTTGTGGAAGCCGCGCGCGCCGTCGACGAGCGAGCTCCGCGAGGCGGGCGGGCAGGTCGCGGTGTTCTTGCCGTTGATCCATTTGCCACTTCGCGGGCGCAGCAACTCGCGCGATCATCGAAAGCTCGCGATCTTCGACGGCGCGATCGCGATCGTCGGCGGGATGAACATCGCGGACGAATACATGGGACCGCCGAGCGAGCACGTGCGCTGGCGCGATCTCTCGATCCGGTTGACCGGTCCCTCGGCGGCAAACCTCGCTAGGATCTTTCGCGCGGACTGGGCGTTCGCGAAGGGCGCACCGATCGCCGAGCAGACGTTCGAAGAGGGCGCGACCGATATCGAGATCATTCCGACCGGACCGGATTGCGCGGGCGACGCCTGGCACGACGCGCTGCTCCAGCTCGTGTTTTCCGCGAAGCGCCGCCTCGAGATCGCGACCCCGTACTTCGCCCCCGACGAGAGCCTCCTCGAGGCGCTCCAGATCGCGGCGCGCCGCGGTGTCGAAGTGAACGTGATCGTGCCCGCGAAGTCGAACCACTGGTTCTCCGATCGAGTGGGTGGCCAGCTCCTGCGCGAGATCGCGGCGGCGGGCGTGCACGTGTTCCGCTACACGCCGTCGATGCTCCACGCGAAGGCGTTGCTCGTCGACGACGATGTCGCCGCCGTCGGGTCGGCCAACTTCAACGCACGAAGCTTGTTCCTCGACTTCGAAGTCACAGCCGTGTTGCGCGGTCCCACGCACAACGCGGCGATGGCGATGTGGTTCGAGCAAACGCGCGCGCATTGCGATGCGGGCCCGCCGATCGCGCGCGGCCTCAAGCGCCCGGTCGAAGCGGTCGCCCGGTTGTTTTCCCCGCTAACTTGAACGCTCTGGCCAGCACGTCCGCCACCGCCTTGACGCGTGGGATCGCGAGCGCGCTGCGGGAGCTGACGAGATTCACCGTCGAGATCAACTTGTCGAGCGCGAGCGGAAGCTCGACCAAACCCGCAGCCGCCGCATAGCTGCGCCCGAGCTGATCGAACAACACCGCGCCGACACCCGCTTCGGCCGCGCGCAGTTGGACGATGTAATCCGTCGCCGCGAACACCGGCGCGAACCCGGGAACGAGCTTCTCGAGCTGCGGATTCGGCGCGAGTTGTTCGAACGGTGGCGCCCACGCGATCCACGGCACGTCCGTAACACGCGGGTTCGCCGGTAGTGCGGCCGCCACCGTTGGCGTCGCGAATGCGGCCGCTCGACTCGTGTGGGTCGCGAGGATCACGAGGTCGCGCTGTGTCGACTTGCGATCGAGCGCCTGCGATCGGATCGCGAGATCCGCCTCGCGCCGCGCGAGATCGAGATAACTCGTCGCCGCGACGACCTCGAGCTGGATCTCCGGCAACTGCTGCCGGAGCTTCGCCGCGATCGGGACGAGGAACGTGTACGCGACACCCGGTGCCGCCGTCACGCGCACGACTCCCTTCGGCGTCGCGACCGCGCCATCGGCCACGCGTTGCACCTCGCCCGCGGCTTCCGCCATCCGACGTGCCGCCGGCAGCATGCGTTCGCCGAAGCTCGTCGGCGTGGTGCCGCTCACCGTGCGTGCGAACAGCGGCTCGCCCAATACCGCCTCGAGCTCCGCGAGTCTGCGGCTGACCGTAGGTTGCGTGGTCCGGAGGCGCTTGCCCGCCGCGCTGACGCTACCGCTCTCCGCGACGGCGAGGAACAACTCGACCTCGTTCCACGGGATATTCACCAACGCATAATAGCATTCGTATACGCGCAGTTTTCATACGCCTGCGAATGCCCCAATCTACGGGTGCATGTCGTTCATCCTCGGCATTTTGCTATTCACGGTCGTCCTCGGGCGACTCGATTCGAAGATTCCATGGCCGAAAGGAGACCGGTCGTGATCGCCGGCCACTTCGGCTTTGCCGCGATCGTGAAGTCGCGCGTCACCTCCGCACCGACCTGGTGCCTCATGCTCGCGAGCGTATTCATGGACGTGGTGTTCGTGCCGCTCCTCCTCACCGGCGTCGAGACGATGCAGCCGTACGACGGTGGCGACGGTAAAGCGTACGGCGCCGCGATCATCCACGCCGATTACACCCACTCGATCCTCGGCGCGATCGCACTGTCGGTCGTGTTCGGGATCGCGTGTGCGTTGCCGTGGGGCAAGAAGATCGGTGCGGTGATGGGCGCGGTCGTGTTCTCGCACTGGGTGCTCGATCTCCCGATGCATCACCACGACATGCCGCTGTTCCCCGGCAAAGCCGGCACGCTCGGGTTCGGGCTGTGGTCGTATCCGGCGATCGCCGCCGCGCTCGAGCTCGCGATCGTGATTGCGGGCGCATGGCTGTATTGGAACGCTGCGCGACCGCTCGATCCGAAACGTGGCAAGACCTGCGCGATCCTCGTCGCGGCATTCGGCGTGCTCACGCTCGGGCTGAACCTCGTCGGGGTTTGAACAGCTTCTTCCACGCCGGTAACGCGTGCAGCGGTGCGAAGTCCGGATCATCGCGCAACTTGTCCATGCCTTCGTAGCCGTGCTTCGCCGCGTCCTGGATCAACTGCATCGCATGTCCGTGATCACCGCGTTGGAATACGAGCCAGGCCGCGTTGTGAAAGATCGGCGGATGATCTGGCGCGTGCGCGAGTGCGGCCGGGAGCACTTTCATCGCCCGATCGTGTTGCTTGCGCTCGTCGAGGATCCACAGCAACGCGTTCCACGCCGCCGGATTCGCGTCCGCGAACTGGGTCACGAATTCGAGCGCCTCGAGTGCTTCGTCATCGCGCCGGCCGAGCACTGCGTTCATCACGCACAACAACAGCGTGTCGAACTGCGGGATGTATGTCTTCTTCTCCGCCGCCCATTCCTTCACGTACGGCGTGCCCTTGCCGACGCGCGCGAGGATCTCTTCGGCTCGTTCACGCGGAGTCGACCCGACCCACGCCTGCGGATCGAGGAAGCGATTGATGTAGAGCGCGGTCGCGTGATGACTGCGCATCGGCAACAGGTCTTCCGATTGCGTGTCGAAGAACGTGCCGCTGAAGTTGACCCAGCTCCGGTGATCGTAGCCGCCGGTGAGGAACGGCGCGATCGCGGCTTCGACGGCGGCGATCTTCGTCGGAAACTCGCCGCGCTGGACATCGCCGAGCGAGAGCTCACCCACCCGAATGATCGTGCCGCGATCGGTCTTCGTCGTGTCGAGACCTTTCAAGCGTGGCGCCAACACCTGCGAGAACGCGGGCCCGAGGATCGTCAGCCACGATGCGCCGTGCAGGCGATCGATCGTGCCCGGCAACCAGCCATCGACGGTGCCGATATCGACCGCGAAGAACCGCCGGCACCACGCGAAGATGTCCGGCAGCGGATCCGGTTCGGTGTCTTCATCCCAGATGTACGCCGCGTAGCCGCCGTGACCCGAGCGCACCGGCAGGATCGCGAGCAGCTCCTGCGCGAGCGCGAACAGCGTCTCCGGCGATTCGGTTACCGGTGCGATCACCTCGCAAAACGAGGCGCGCGGAATCGCGGTGTCGTCTTCGGTCGGTGGCACGCCGACGACGTTCAGCACGTAGCGCTTCGGTCCGCCCTTGCGCTTCACGTCGTTCGAGATCCGCAGGCCGAACGTGCCGTTGTTCGGCTTGATCGCCGCGCGCAGGATCGCGTCGTCGAATTTGTCGTCGGTCGGAAAGAAGTCGCCAGCCGCCATCCACTCGACCTTGCCCTTCACCGGGTACGCCTTCGTCCACGCGTGATACGCGGCGAGACATTCGTCGGCGCTCGGATAGGCACCGAGATACAGCACGAGGTGCTGCATCACCTCGGCCGTGATCGTCTTCTTGCGCGTGACGACGAGCGTGTTCGGTGCGACCGCGGCCGGCTTCTTCGTCGGAGAGTTCGGCGGTGTCACCTTCGCGGGCGGCGTCTGCTTCACCTTCCGAAGTGCGACCGCTAGCGCCGCCTCGGCCTTCGCGCGTCGCTTCGGGTCCCAACTCTGCTCGATCGCCTTCGCGGTGTCCGCATCCGCTTTCGCCATCATGCGCAGCGTCTTCAGGTGCGCGGTGACGAGCGCCGTGAAGTCTTTGTGCCGGCGCTCGACCTCGTACTTCCACTCGAGCACTTCGCCCTTATCGGTCAGGAGGATCAACGACGCGTCGTTCTCCGACCAACCGATCACGAGCGCCTGGTCGACCTCGTCGGTAACCGGCTCGTCCATGTCGTCGATGAAGCCGCGGTCGTACTTCTTGCCGGTGAGCTCGGCGACCGAGCGAAGGTTCATTCCCCACGCGAAGTGTTGCCAGCCATCGTGCAGCTTCAAGAACTCGCGATAGGCGCGATGGAACTTCCGGCCGCGCGACTTCTCGGCTGCTTTGATCCCTGCTTCGGTCGCCGGCGCGCCCGGCACCGAGTCTTCATCGAACGCGACGATGTCCGCGATCAGCTTCTCTAGAGGCACACCGCAGCTTACTGCGCCGCTGCCCAATCTTTCTCGTACTGCGCCGCGACTTGGCCTGCGGGTACGGTCTCGAACAACAGCGCACCGACCTCGCGATTCTTCGTCAGCGACGTCAGCGACATGTTCTCGGACCCGACCATCGCCACGCCATCGGCCTGGATCATCTTCGTGTGGAGGTAGTTCGCGAGCAGGATCTTCGTCGGGATGCCCATTCCGTTGAAGTACGTCTGGGTCGCGGTGTTCTGCGGATTCTTCGCCGGATCGGAGAGCATGATCCGGATCGCCACGTGCCGGCCGAGCGCGCGCACGATCGCCGCACGTACGTCGGTGTCGTCGAGATACAGCACCTCGATATCGAGCGTGTGCATCGCCGAATCGATATGCGCGATCACGCGATCCTTCGAGTTGATCGGCGACACGATCAGGCGCGTGCAGCTGAGATCGGGCTCCGGCCCCGCGGCCCAATCGCTCTCGTAGATCGCCTGGAGATCCGCGACATCGTCGAGATCGCGATCGATGAACCCGTAGTTGCGCTCGGAGTTGGTCGCGCCGACGTTGAAGTTGCCCGACAGGATCACCGCGCGATCGTGATCGAGGATCATGTACTTCGCGTGCGCGTAGTTGAACACCGTCGGATCGAGGTGGTTCGGCACCTGCGCGTTATCGAGCAGCTTCTTCACGGCCGTATTGTTCGAGGCCTCGCTCGAATCCATCAGCACGCGCACCTGCACGCCGCGCTCTTGTTGTGCGGTGATGATGTGGTTCGCGATATCGGTGACCGTGAACAGATACATCTGCACGTCGAGCGAGGTCTGCGCGCTATCGATCGCGGCTTCGATGCTCGCTTCCCAATCCGTGGGACCGATGAACAGCTCCGGCGTAGCCGTGCGCGGCTCTAGCGGCGTGCAACCACGCAGCGGTGGCGTACATCCCGATCCGGTGCAGCTCGCGGTCAGGTTCACGTGCGGCGCGCCGGTCGTCGTCTTGCGTTTCACCAGCAAGCGATACGCGCCCGCATCGAGGTGCTTCGTCAGGAGTGAAAACTTCGCGGCGCCGCCGTCATCGTTCTTGCCGATGTACGCGCCCCAGCGATCGCCGGTGGGTTGATAGAGATAGAGGACGGTGTCGAGCGTGGTGCCGGCGGATGCGGTCTCGAACGACAGATCGGCGGGACCCGACAGCTCGAACGAGTAGTAGACGAGCGTGTGATCGGCAAACGCGACATCCTGTTGCGCGTACGCCAACACGCCGTTCAGCGTGGCGCTCGAGGCCGAGTCCGATTTGCCATCGAGGTCGGGATCCGTATTGTCTTCGGGCTGTTCCGCCCCGACGCAGCTGGCGAGCACCAGACCGAGTGCCACCGTCCTCAACATGTGGGGCCGTTTTACAAACTCCGGGCCACCGGAACCGCCTGAAATAACGCGGCCGCTAAGTCGATCAGCCGGCTAGCGGACAAGCCATGATACGGGTCCATGCGGTTCGTCCTGGTCCTGGTGCTGGTCGGTATCGCGATCGCGGCTCGCTACGTGACAGCTGCGACGCATGCGCCGCCGGCCAAATCGCCGATCGATCACGTGGCCTGCGGCACGCCCCAGAAGTCGATCGTCAGCGATACGAGCCTGCATCTCGTGTTCACCAATCACACGCGCGGCTCGGTGACGATCTACTGGCTCGACTTCAAGGGCGAACGCGTCTGGTACAACACGCTCGAGGCTGGTCAGTCGTACACGCAGCAGACGTTCGTCACGCATCCGTGGGTGATCGTCGACGACGAAGGCCACTGTCTCGATCAACTCGTCGCCACCGAGGCCGGCACGTTTCAGATTCCGATCGGCAAGCGGTAGTTGCAGACCATCGCCGTCGTCTCGTTCGTGACGCTCGTGCTCGAGCTCACGTCGACGCGGTTGTTCGCGTACATCGGTAGCTCGCACGCGACGGCGACCGCGTTGTCGATCGCGCTGCTCGGCCTCGGCATCGGTGCCGCGCTTCGCATCCGCCATGCGGCAGTTCTCGTGATCGCGATCTGCGTGCTCGCGATCGCGGCGAGCTTCGGTGCGCCGGTCGTGGTGCTCGTGCCGATCGCGGTGCTGCCGTTCACGAGTGCCGGTGGCCTCCTCGCAACCGCGTATGCCGCACGCGGTAGCGATCGTGCGCGCGCGACCTACGCGATCGATCTGATCTCGGCAGCGGCCGGTTGCGTGCTCGCGCCCTACGCGATCGGTCCGTTGTCACCGATCCAGATCATGTTCGCGCTCGCGTTGATCGCGGTGACCTTGTTGCGCGGTCGGCTGCTCGCACTCGCGGTGATTCCCGTGGCGCTGTTGCTCGTGCCACTCCCCGACGGTCCACTCGACGTGCTGCTCGCCTCGGATCCGAATTCGGAGAAGGCGATCGTCGAGTCGTCGACCTCGCGCGCGGACATCCTCGATTCGGCGTGGAGCCCGATCGGCCGGCTCGACGTGCATCGCACGCCGAACGATCCATCGCGCCTCGGCGTGTTCACCGACGGCATGAGCCCGACCTACATGGTGGTGCCGGGCGCGCCGTTCGAGGACACGTGGGGCCTGTTGATGTCGCTGCCGTATCGCGCGCTCCATCCCGATCGCGTGTTGGTGCTCGCGTCGGGGGCAGGTGCGAGCGTGTGGCTCGCTCGTCGCTACGGCGCGCACGCGATCGATGCGGTCGAGGTCAATCCCGCGATTCCGGATCTGCTCGCGCGCTGGCGGGTATTCGCCGGCGATGTCTACGAGCGACCAGGCACGCGCCTGATCACGGCCGACGCGCGGCGGTTCCTCGCCGATTCGAACGATCACTACGATCTGATCGAGCTCGCCCTCGCACTCACCGGCAACGCGCACGCCGAGCAACCATCCGGGCTCGAAGCGAACCTCTACACCGTCGAAGCCGTCGAGCTCTATCTCCGCCACCTCTCGCCAACCGGCGAGCTCGTGCTGATCCATAGCGATCCGGGCAACGCATACCGCCAGCTCCTGACCGTGCTCGACGCACTGAAGCACCTCGGTGTTGCCCGGCCGTTAGAGGGCATCGTCGTGATTCACGATGCGCGCCCGCTCACCGCATACCACTTCACGATCATCGTGCGCATGCAGCCGATTCCGATCGAGCTCGTCGACGCGCTCGATGTCGAGCCGGCCGAGCTGTTGTGGGCGCCCGGCGATCCACCGGAACGTGCGACCGCGCTCCTCGATCCGCGCCAGCTCGGAATCACCGCACGCGATGACCTCTCGCCGGTTCACGACGAGCGCCCGTACTTCTTCCAGAACACGCGCGGCCTCGTCGCGACGGCGCTCGCGGAGCCGGGCAGGTTGTGGGTGCTCGCCGGCGCGCTCGCGTTGATCGCGGTGATCATGATCCATCGCCGCGTCGCCGGTCCCGCGATCGTCGCGACGTTCCTCGGCTCGGGCTATCTGTGCGTCGAGCTCGCGTTGATCCAGCGATTCACGCTCGCCGCCGGCGGCACGCTGTACGCGCTGTCGTTCGTGCTGTTCTGCTTGCTCGCGTGGAGTGCGACCGGCGCGTTGCTGCTCGCGAAGTGGTGGCGCCGTCACGATGTCGCGTGCTTCGTCGCTGCGCTCGCGATCGCCGCGGCCACGTTGATCCACGTCGATTCGAAGCCGTTGATCGCGTTACTGCTCGCGCCCACGGGACTCGCGATCGGTGCGCCGTTTCCGACGCTGCTCGCCCGCGAGCCCGACCGGATCGCGACGCTGTGGGCGATCAACGGTGCCGCCGCGGTCGCCGGTGGTGTGATCGGCGTGCTCGCACTGCGCGTGGGTGGCTCGACCGATACGCTCCTGCTCGCGGCCGGGCTCTATGTCATGGCCGCGCTCGTACCAACCAGATCGCGGCTCGTGGTGCCGTCGTCGTAGCGAACACCGCCGGCAACCGGCCTTGCGCTTCGGCCTTCACGGCATCCGGCAGCTCGTGGATCGCGCGCGACAGTGGTCCGAACGTCAGCACGCTCTTCACCGCATCACCGACCGTATCGCCGAGCAACATCGTCGATTCGGCGGCTGTGATCTCGATGTCGTGAAACCCGGCGCCGACCAAGATGCTCTCGAGATACGTCCGGTCGGCGAACGCGAACGGCCCGGGCTCGCGCGGCACCGGCACGTGATTCGAGGGCAACAGATCCTGGACGGCGTGGAACGGCTTGTACGCCCAATCGTTCTCGGTGAAGTCGCGCCAACACACGAACGCGATCCGTCCGCCGGTGGCGTGAAGGTTCTTGAACGCGGCGATCGGATCGTCGAAGAACATCACGCCGAACCGCGAGGCCAACAGGTCGTAGCGATCGAGCTTCGCCGTGGCCGCGTCGGCTTCGACGAACGTCACGCCAGGCACGCGTTCCCGTGCGAGCGCGAGCATCGGCTTCGAGATATCGACACCGGTCACCGACGCACACCGCTCCTTCAACAACACCGTGGTGGTGCCGGTGCCGCAGCCGATGTCTAACGCCGTTTCATTCGATCGCGGCGCCACCCATGGCAACCACAGCTCGGTGATCGCCGCCATCGAGCGATCGATATCGCGCTGGCTCTTCACCCAACGCTCGCCTGCTTTGCCGTTCCAGTAGTCTGCTTGCTCGTGCATCACGAATACCTGTCGTTGCGCCATGGATAGGCGGTGTTCGAGTAACCACGTTCTTCCCAGAAGCCGCGCTTGTCCGCGACCATTAGCTCGATCCGCGAGACCCACTTCGCACCTTTCCACGCGTAGAGCTGTGGGGTGATCACGCGGACCGGCCCGCCGTGCTCTTTCGCGAGCGGTTTGTGATCCGCGGTGTGAACGAGGAGCACGTCCGGCTTCAGCGCCTCGGCGAGCGAGACGTTCGTGGTGTAGCCGTCGTAGCCGTGAAACATCACGTGCGACGCTTCGTCCTTCGGCTCGGCCATCGCGATCACGTCGGCGACGCGCACGCCGCGCCACGGAATATCGAAGCGCGACCACTTCGTCACGCAGTGAAAGTCGCTGACGTCGTCGATCTGCTCGAGCGCTTCGAACGCCGGCCAGTCGAGCGATAGCGGACGATCACAGGCGCCGTCGACGACGAGCTTCCAGCGCGCCTTGTCGATCGTGGGCTCCGCGCCGAGATCGAGCACCGGCCACTTCTTGGTCTCGGTTTGATCGACGGGTAGCTTCGGCATTCCATCACGATTGAGCGGCCCCGTACCGAGCGCGTTCGGGTGCGACTCCGCCTGGAATCGCGCGCGCAGCTTCATGCGTGCTTCGACGATCTTGTCGCGATCCGCCATGCCACACGTTCGCACGAGGCGTAGTGTTGCGCCATGCGAGATGACTCGGAGCTGGTGCGTGCGATGCGCGCCGGCGACGAGTCCGCGTTCACGGACGTCGTCACGCGCTACCACGCCGGCTTCGTGCGGATCGCGCGGGTGTGGGTGCGAGATGCCGCCGAGGAAGTCGTCCAGCAGGCGTGGCTCGTGATGCTCGAATCGCTCGACAACTTCGAAGGCCGGTCGGCGCTGCGTACGTGGTTGTACGGGATCGTGCTCAATACCGCGCGATCGCACGGTCGCGCCCTGCGCCGGATGGTGCCGCTATCGGCGCTCGTCGCGGAAGAGACCGCGGGTGACGTGCCGGCCGTGTCGCCCGATCGGTTCGTCGCCGAGGGTGAGCGCTGGGCAGGACACTGGGCCGCGCCGCCGGTGCCGTTTCCGGATGCCGCCGCCGAGCGGGCGGAGCTCCGCGCGACGCTCGCTCGAGCGATCGCGGAACTACCGCCGATCCAACAACAGATCGTGATCCTGTGTGATGTCGAGGGGATGACCGGCGACGAGGCCTGTAACATTCTCGGCCTGTCCGGCACTCATCAACGCGTGTTGCTACACCGTGCTCGGGCCAAGCTGCGGACGATCCTGGAAGGGCGGGTCGGATGATCGCGCATCCGCTTCATCTCCAGTGCAAGGACGTCGTCGAGCACGTCACGGATCTGTTGGGCGATGCACTGTCGAGCGAAGACGTCGTGCGGCTCGAACAACACCTGCTCGTGTGTCCGCCGTGCACGTCGTATGTCGCGCAGGTGCGCGAGACGATCGCGCTCGCGGGCGAGATCAAGACGAGCGAGCCGTTGCCGAACATCGCGGCGCTGTTCCGGAGGCCGAAGTGATCGCGTACAAGTTCCTCGCCGCCGGAGCGCGCGGGCCGCTCACGCAGGTCGTGTGGCCGGCAATCGGTGAATGGCACGTCGCGGAGTTGCCGATCGTCGTCGGTAAGCGCGGCATTCACGCATGTACGAAGGATCAGCTCGCGCACTGGTTGCACGATGAACTGTGGGAGGTCGAGCTCGCCGGCGCACACGAACCGGGCCTCGATTGCATCGTCGCCGAGCGCGCACGCCTGTCGCGCCGGATCCCGTTCGACGCGGCTCGCTTCGCACGCGCCTGTATCGATCACGTCGGCGCGGTACCGGATGCGGAGGATGCGCTCCGCTACGGCTATCCGGCGGTCGCGGCCTTCATGGCCGCCGCTACATTCGCGGACGTCGCCGGCTACACCGCCGAACGCGCCTGGCAAAGCGCCTGGATCGCTCGCGAATATTCGCTGTAACAAACCACCGCGCTCGCGCACTCACCTGCATGCGTCGGAATTGGCTCGGTCTGGCAGTGCTCGCGTTGCCGTGTGCGCTGTATTCGATGGACCTGACGGTGTTGAACCTCGCGGTCCCGCAGATCGCCGCGGACCTCCATCCGTCGAGCAACCAGCTGCTGTGGATCGTCGACATCTACGGGTTCGTGCTCGCGGGCTCGCTGATCACGATGGGCACGCTCGGTGATCGAATCGGTCGCCGCAAGCTCCTGCTCGTGGGCGCGGCGGCGTTCGGGATCGTGTCCGCGCTCGCATCGTTCGCGACGTCCGCCGGCATGTTGATCGCGATGCGCGCGGTGCTCGGCTTAGCCGGCGCAACGATCGCGCCGTCGACGCTGAGCCTCATCCACGCGATGTTTCGCGACGAGCGCCAACGCCTGGTCGCGATCGGGATCTGGACCGCGGCGTTCTCTGCGGGAGGTCTCCTCGGTCCGCTCGTCGGTGGTGTCGTGCTCGCGCACGCGTCGTGGCGCGCGGTGTTCTGGATCGGCGTACCGGTGATGATGTTGCTGCTCGCGCTCGGCCGGATCTTCTTGCCCGAGGTGCGCGCCGATCAGCCCAGCAAGTTCGAGCTGCCGAGCGCGGTGATGTCGATGCTCGCGATCCTCCTCGCGATCTACGGCATCAAGGCGACGTCGCATGGTGATCTCGGAGCGCCGTTCGTGATCGCGGGCGTCGCGATCGGTGCGATGTTCGTGCGCCGCCAGCGCCGGCTCGCGAATCCGCTCCTCGATCTGTCGTTGTTCCGCGCGCCGGCCTTGGCCGCGGCGATCGCGATGTACATGCTGGTCGTGCTCGTGGTGTTCGGGTTCTTCACGCTCGCCGCCCAAGAGCTGCAACTCGCGATCGGCTTGTCACCGCTCGTCGCCGGGATCTATCTGATCCCGTCGTCGGCCGGCTTCCTCGTCGGATCGGTGATCACGCCGAAGTTGAAGGCTGCGCCGGCGACGATCCTGTCGATCGGCCTCGTGATCGGTGCGATCGGCTTGGTCAGCGTGGTCGCGATCGGCGGGATCGCGGGCATCGCGATCGGCACGCTGATCCTGTCGCTCGGCGTGTCTCCGGTCTCGACGCTCGCGAATAGCATCGTGCTCGCGGCGACGACCGAAGACCGTGCCGGTGCAGCGGCCGCGGTGTCCGAAACCGGCGCCGAGCTCGGTGGCGCGTTGGGGATCGCTCTGTTGGGGAGCCTGGTCGCGGCGATCTATCGCGCGCAACCAGGTGCCGTCGGAGATTCTCTCGCCACGAGCGACCTCTCGGCACCGGCGCGCGCGGCGTTCGAGCACGGTTACACGATCGCCACATTCGTCGGTGCGGTCGTGTTGCTCGGCACGGCGGGCATCGTGCTCCGCTTCGTCCGCACTCGGTCTATGATCGCTTCGCCGTGTCCGACAACGCCTTCGACGAGCTCGACCGAAAGCCATTCTCGCGCTTTCACCTGCTAGCGATGTTCACGACAGGCATGGGCGTCTTCACGGACGGCTATGACCTGTCGTCGATCGGTCTCGTACTGCCGCTGTGCCTGACGTCATTCGGGATCCACAAGATCAGCGGCCTGCAATCGGGCCTCCTCACCGGATCCGCGCTCGTAGGTTCGGTGATCGGCGCGGTCGTGTTCGGCGCGCTCGCGCAAAAGGGCAGGCACAAGTACTACGGCATCGATGTCGGCATCATGGCCGCCGCCGCGTTCGTGCAAGCGTTCGCGCCCAACTTGTGGACGCTGATCGCGATCCGATTCGTGCTCGGCATCGGCGTCGGCGCGGACTACGTGCTGTCGCCGACGATCATGGCGGAGCACTCGAACGTTCGCGATCGCGGCAAGAAGCTCGGCTTCGGGTTCGGTGCAATGTGGGGCTTCGGCGCGATCTTCGCGGCGTTGATCCTGATCCTCTTGAAGGCCTTGGACGTCGATCCGGATCTCACGTGGCGGATCGTGCTCGGGTTCGGCTGCGTGCCCGCGTTGTCGGTGTACACGTTGCGCCGCAAGCTGCCGGAGACCGCGCGGTTCCTCGCTCGCGTCGAGGGCAATGCCGATAAAGCGCAGAAGGTCATGGCCGGCATCACGGGCAAGGCCGACGCACCGGCACCGCTCACGGACAAACGGGCGTGGAAGGATCTACTCGCGCATCACGCACGGCCGGTGCTCGGCGCGGCGTTGTTGTGGATGCTGTACGACATCGTCCTTTACTCCGGCGTGCTGTTCGGCCCGAACGTGATCGCCGAAGGCATGGGCTGGACGGAGATCCAGTTCACGCTCGTGTCGTACGTGTTGCTCGGCACGCCGGGCACGTTGATCGGATGTTTGCTCGTCGATCGGGTCGGTCGCCGGTTGCTCACGGCGATCGGGTTTGGCTTCACCGGCATCGGCTTACTCGTGTTTGCGCCACTCATGGGCCACGCCGCGAAGGCACCGGGCGTGATGTTCGCGGCGTTCGCGGTGTGGAACTTCGCGCTGTGCATGGGACCGGGCGCGATTTCGGGCGCGGGCCTGCTCGGCGTCGAGCTCGCGCCCACACGGATTCGCAGCATCGCGCAGGCGATCACCGTCGTCGGCGGCCGGCTCGGTGCGGCGCTCGCGGCGTTCGTGTTTCCCGAGCTGCTCGGTCACATCGGCGAGAAGTGGTTGATGATCGTGCTCGCGGGCGTGGCGTTGTTCGGTGCGGCGATCACGTTCTTTGCCGTGCCGGAGACCGCGCGGCGCTCGCTCGAAGAGATCAACGGCGATACCGACGAAGCGATCGCGGGTTACTCGCGCACGTAGCGGTTGCCGCGTAGCACGAGCTCGACGGCCGGTGGCACGTCCTTCAGCTGGTACGACGGCGTCGACAGCGTGATCCGTGTCGTCCGGCCGAGTGGCGACCCGGCCTCGATCTCCGCCGCCGATCGTTCCACGGTTTCACGCACGGCCGCGAGCTGCTCTGCGGTGCTCACCCACGTGACGAGCTCGACGTGCGGCGCATCGAGCGCGGCGACCACACGCGCCGCATCCCGCATCCCGTACATCGTGATCCGCCGGACGTTCGGAAACACCGTCCGGATCTTCGACGCGATCGCGAGGTCACCATCGCGGCAGATCACGTCCTCGACGGACGGCATCACCACGTTTCGGGCAACGAGCTCCGCGCTAAACACGAACTGCTTCATCGCGCGCAGCGGTGCCGCCGCGATGAACTCCGGCATCCCACCACCGCGTTCGAGCGTTTCCACCGTCGACCACTCCGGCGCGGTGGCGACGACCATCATCTTCTTGGTGTTCGCCGAAACCATGACATCGGCAAAGCTCACGAACCCTCGCCGAAACGCGGTCCGCGAATACGACTTGCCCCACATCAGCACGCTCGCGAGCGGGCCGAGCCACGTCTTGCCGTGCTTCTTCACGAGCTCCTGCTCGCGCGGCGATGGCGGTCCGTTCGGATTCGCGAGTTGCAGTGCGATGAACTCGCCACGCGGATCACCGCGTTGTTGCAACACGTCGGCGTAGATCGCGCGCGCGGTATCGTCGGCGGGATTCGCGTACACCGCGGCGAGCAGCTCGGCTTCCGTGCGTTCGGGCGCCGCGAGCTCGTCGACCCGCGCGAGAAACTCCTGCTCCGATGCGGTGAGCTTCGCCGCAGGCCCGAGCTTCTTGACTCCTCGATCGATGGCCCCGATCACGGCATCCCACAGCGGCTTGCGCGACAGCCGTTGGAGCGCGACCTCGCGCAAGTGAGCGGCCCGCTCGTTCAGCCTGCGATCTTGCAATCGGACGACCGTCGCGACGAGCGCGAGCAGGATCGGCTCGGCGTTCGGCGTGAGAAACGGCGGCGTCGCGAGCCGTTCGAGACACCACGACGCGATCCGTGGATCGTCGTCGCGCGGCAGCCTCTTGATCAACGGCAACGTCGATGCGACGCGAGGCGTGATCAACGCGTCGAGCTGCGCGCGCAACGGATCTTCGGGGATGCGCGACGCGATGAGGTCGATCGCATCGGCGACGCGTGGCGACCGACGCTTGCGCCATTCGACGAGCGCAGCATCCAACGCCCCGGCCCAATCGCTCTTCGCGAGCGCAGCAATCGCGGCCTTCACTTCTTGCGCTTCGCCGATTTCTTCGCAGCCGGCTTCTTCGCCGCAGACTTCTTCGCAGGCGTTTTCGCGGGCTTCTTCGTCGCGGCAGACTTCTTCGCCGCCGGTTTCTTCGCTTTGCCGGCCGATTTCCACGACTCGGTCGACTGCGGATCGGCCCACCACACGTCGTACGCTGTCGTGCCGAATTCCTGGCCGGCTTTCAGCTTGCTCGCCCACTTCGCATCCGTGAGCGTCGCCTCGAGCGTGAAGTTGTGGCATTGCGCCCAGCGCATCGGCGGCCACGTCTCGTCGCCGTAATAGAGCTCGCCACCGACGGCATCGCGAATCGCGGCCTCCCGCTTCTTCAGCTCGGCGTCGCCGACGTTGTTGCGCCGCTCGGTCATGTCGACCGACTCGACGTACGTCCCGACGTTGGCCTTCATCCAATCCTCGTTGACGTACCAATCGCCCTGCGTGGCGAGCGCCTTGCCGATCGGGCTCTTGTCGCCACTGCCGTCGCTCAACAATGTCAGGATGAACGATCGCGACCGCGCGTAATCGGACGTGCCGCCCGCGGTGGTGGTCAGGACATCGAACACGATCTTCGTGCCCGCGACTTTCTTCACTCGAACATCGAACGTATCGCTGCTCATCGGTGCTTCGGATTGTAGACTCGATCCGTGCCCCGCTCGCAGGATGACCACGAGCAACGCCGCCGGATCGTCTCGATCATGGCTGCGTCGTCGGGAAACCTCGTCGAGTGGTTCGACTTTTACGTCTACGCATTCTCGGCGCTGTACTTCGCGCCCGCGTTCTTCCCGAAGGCGAGCGATACCGCGCAGCTCCTCAACACCGCCGGCGTGTTCGCGGCCGGCTTCCTCATGCGTCCTGTCGGCGGCTGGCTATTCGGCAGGATCGCCGATCGCGTTGGCCGCAAGCGCTCGATGGTCATCTCGGTCTCGCTGATGTGCGTCGGCTCGCTCGGCATCGCGTGCTTGCCGACCTACGCCACGGCCGGCGCGCTCGCACCCGCGTTGTTGCTAGTCGCGCGATTGGTCCAGGGACTGTCCGTCGGCGGCGAGTACGGAACGACCGCAACGTATCTCTCCGAAGCGTCCCTGCACGGTCGGCGTGGCTTCTACTCGTCGTTCCAGTACGTCACGCTGATCGGCGGTCAGCTACTCGCGGTGCTCGTGATCGTGATCCTCGAGCAGGTACTGACCGAGCCCGAGCTGCGCGCGTGGGGTTGGCGGATCCCGTTTGCCGTCGGTGCGGTGACCGCGGTCGTCGCGTTACTCCTGCGCCGCACGTTGCACGAAACCCAAACCGAAGATGCTCGCAGCGATTCGCGCGCCGGCAATCTATGGGCGTTGTTGCGCGAGCATCCCCGCGCGTTCGGCAGCGTGTTCGCGTACACCGCCGGTGGCTCGTTGTTCTTCTACACGTTCACCACGTACATGCAGAAGTACCTCGTGAACACGGCCGGTCTTCCGAAGAAGACCACGAGCTACGTGATGACGATCGCGCTCGTCGTCTACATGGTGATGCAGCCGTTGTTCGGTGCGCTGTCCGATCGGATCGGCCGGCGCAAATCGATGACGCTGTTCGGCCTCCTCGGCGCGATCGTCGTCGTGCCCGTATTGACGGCGCTCGGAGGCACGCACGATCCGTTCGTCGCCGGCGCGTTGATCATCCTCGCGCTCGCGGTGTTGAGCTTCTACACGTCGGTCTCGGCGATCGTGAAGGCCGAGATGTTCCCGGCCGAAGTTCGCGCGCTCGGCGTCGGGTTCGCGTACGCGCTCGGCAACGCGCTGTGCGGCGGCACGGCGGAGTACGTCGCGCTCTACCTGAAAGACCAGGGTCACGAGCCGGTCTACGGCTATTACGTCGCCGTGATGATGGTCGTGTTCTTCATCGTCAGCTTGCGGTTGCCGAAACAGCCGCGCTTTCTTCACACCGCATAGCTGCTACGGTTTCGGCATGCGCGGTGTGCACGATGTCGGGCGCGGCTGGGATGCGCTTCGCCGATATCCCGAGCTGTGGAAGTGGCTCGTCGCACCCGCGATCGTGACGCTCGTGATCCTCGCGGCGATCGTGCTCGCGATCGTCCACTTCGTCTCGCCGGTGATTGCCGGCATCGAGCATCACCTGCCAGCGGTGATCGCATCGATCGCGGGTGGGCTCCTGACGATCCTGATCGTCGCCGTGCTCGCGATCGGAGGCCTGTTCGCGTTCGCGACGATCGCCGGTGCGATCGCGGGACCGTTCAACGAGCAGCTCTCCGAGCAACTCGAGGCGAAGCTCACCGGTCGACCACCACCGAAATTCTCGTTCGGGCGTCTCGCGCACGAGATGGCCACCGGCGCCGCGCATGCGATCCGCCGGATCCTCGTCGCGATCGCCGGCACCATCGTGGTGATCGCGATCGGGTTTGTCCCGGGCATCGGCACGCTCGCCGCGGTGATCCTGGGCTTCTACTTCGCCGCCCGCGCATCGGCGTACGACTGCTACGACGCCGTGCTCGCACGTCGACATCTCGGATATGCGGAGAAGATGTCGTACCTCGCGACCCATCGATCGCGCACCTTGGGGCTGGGAGCCGCCGTTGCCGGCATGCTGCTAATTCCAGGTCTCAACCTTGTCGCACTCGGTATCGGCGCCGCCGGAGCGACCATTGCCGTGCTCGATCAGCGATAATCGCGGTCGGGATGCGCTTCTCGTCGGGCGACCGCCTCGGGCCATACGAAATCTCGAGCTCGATCGGCGAGGGTGGGATGGGCGAGGTCTATCGCGCGCGCGATACGCGGCTCGGTCGCGAGGTCGCGATCAAGACGCTGCGACCCGATCGGCTCGACGACGATCGCCGGCGCCGCTTCGAGCGCGAGGCGCGGACGATCGCGGGGCTCGATCATCCGAATCTATTGACGATCTTCGACGTCGGTAGCGCGCAAGACACCGAATACCTCGTCACCGAGTTGCTGCGCGGCGAGACCGTGCGCGAGCGGCTCGATCGCGATGGCCGAATCCCGTGGCGCGAGTCGGCCCAGATCGCCGAAGCGATCGCGCGTGGGCTCGCCGTCGCGCACGGACGCGGTGTCGTGCATCGCGACATCAAGCCCGAGAACGTGTTCCTGACCGAGGACCATCGCGTGAAGATCCTCGATCTCGGGCTCGCTCACGTGACGGCCACGCCGGTCGATTCGGCGACGCTGAATCAGACGCAACCGGGCGCGCTGCTCGGGACGATTCCATACATGGCGCCCGAGCAAGCGTGCGGCGAGCCGGTGGATACGCGCACGGATCTGTTCTCGCTCGGCGTCGTGTTGTTCGAATGCTTGGCCGGCGTGTCGCCGTTCCGGCGCGAGACCATGCCGGCGACGTTCGCCGCGATCGTCGGCGATACGCCGAAGCCGATTCCCGAGGTTCGCGACGATCTGATGACGCTGATCGATCGGTTGCTCGCGAAGCGTCCCGAGGATCGCCCGGCGAATGCGGCGACGGTCGCGGACACGCTCGCGCGGATCATCCAATCGCAGAGCGGCACCACGTCCACGCCGATCACGACGGCGCCGCCTTCGATCGCGGTCCTGCCGTTCGACGATCTGTCGCCGGCGAAGGACCAAGCGTACTTCTGCGACGGCGTTGCCGAAGAAATCCTTCACGCGATGACGCGGCTCGGCGGCGTGCGCGTGGCGGCGCGCGGATCGTCGTTTCAATATCGCGGCGCGCACGATATTCGGGCGCTCGGTCGTGCTCTCGAGGTCGATCACGTGTTGGAAGGCAGCGTGCGTCGCGCGGGTCAGCGGATGCGGATCAGCGTCCAGCTCGTCGACGTGACGAGCGGGCGGCAGATCTGGGCCGAGCGCTACGATCGCGAGACCGACGACGTGTTTGCCGTGCAGGACGAGATCGCGGCGCGCGTTGCGAAGACACTGTCGGTAGCGATGACCGACGAAGCGCGGCGCGCGTGGCGACTGCGCGGTACGCAGGATCTCGCGGCGTACGAGTCGTATCTGCGCGGGCGGCAGCTCGCGGCGGGGCACACGCGCGCGGGAACGCGTGACGCGATCACCGAATATGCACGCGCGATCGATCTCGATCCGTCGTTCGCGGCGGCGTGGTGTGCGCTCGCGGAGGCGCACACGTTGGCGTTCGAGTGGTACGGGCGTTCGAGCGCGGATGCTCTGAAGGCAGAGCAGGCGAGTGCGCGCGCGCTCGAACACGATCCGATGAGTGCCGAGACGCTGACGGCGCGCGGGCAAGCGCTCGTCGTCGCGGATCGGCTCGACGACGCGGCCGCGGAGTTCACGCGTGCGCTCGACGTCGCGCCGGGCTTCTACGGTGCGTTGTACGCGTTCGCGCGCGTGCGAATGGCGCAAGGCCGACCGCGCGATGCGGCCGAATTGTTCGAGCGCGGTGCACGAGCGCGAACGGATGACTATCAGTGTCTCGCGCTCGCCGTCAGCGCGTATCGCGCGCTCGGCGAGAACGACAAAGCGGTCGATTGCGCACGGCGGACCGTGGCGCGCGTCGAACGGCGCTTGCAGATCGCACCGACGGACGAGCGCGCGTATTGCCTCGGGGCGATCGCGCTGATCGAGATCGGGCAGAACGAGCGCGCGTTGCAGTGGGGCCAGCGGGCGCGGTCGCTCGCCGCCGATGATCCGAGCGTGCTCTACAACGTGGCGTGTGCGCTGGTCCGCGCGGGCTATCCCGAACCGGCGCTCGATACGCTCGAGCAAGCGGTCGGCATGGGCTTCGGGCAACGCACGTGGTTCGAGCACGACTCGGATCTGGACGATCTGCGGGCGACGCCGCGGTTCATCCAGTTGCTCGAGCGCTTGCCGCGTTAAGGGCTCGGCTTCGACGCGACGAATTGCGTGATCGAGAGCTTCGCGAGATCGGCGGGCTTCTTCGAGTCGCGTTCTCGCACCTTGATCGAGAGCTCGAACGTCTTGTAGACGAGCTTGCCGTTGTCGACGTGAAATAGGCGCGTGTTCGTCATGTGGACGTCGGTGGCACGGACGATCACCTTCGTCATCCCGAGTGTGGTCATCAGCTCGATCGCGGGGATCGCGGTGGTGAAGTTGATCGAGAGCGAGTCCGGATAGGTGATGGCCGAGTAGCGTTCGTCGGTGGGAAACGTCGTCGATTTGCCGTCGAGGAAGCTCGTGATCGCCGCGACCGTGGTCTTGACCGCATCCGCGGTCCACGGCATCAGCGACCAGTCCGGCGGCGCATCGCACGCGAGCACGAGCTCGTTGCGGTGGTAGTAGATCCGGCCGTTGTGCCAGACCGTGTCCTTGCCGACCATGTACGTGGTGGTGCCGGGGATGGCCTTCATGCTCGCCGAAATATCCGTCTTCGGATCGATCGTGAACGTGATGTTGCCGACGCGTGGATCGTCGACGGTTTTCGGATCGACGTGATAGATGTCGACGGAGATGTCGGCGTGGGCTTTGCGAATGCCGGCGTTGACGAACTTCGTGACGGGCAGGTCGATACCGCTCACGCCATCGGCCTTCGACTTGTCATACGGAATCTTGCCGAACGTCGGTTCGTACGACAGGAGGTCGGTGCAGCCGGGCTTCGTCAGCTCGTCGACGACCGTCTTCGCCGTCGGATTGGCGTTCGCGGTCCCGGCGAGAATCATCACGAGCATCGCGCGCATGGCATACAGTGTACCCGTGAGGGAGAACCGCAAGCGTCCCGAAGGTTGGCGCACGATCCGGGTCGGCGAGCTCGAGCTGTGGTGGACGGTCGGCAAGCCGCATGTCGAGGCGCGGCTCTCCGATGGCTATCAGCACATCACGCTGTCGCTTGTCGTCGAGCGCGCGGACGGAAGTGGGAAGAAGCTGAAGGCAACGATCCACGCCAAGCGCGGTATCGCGATTCCGGCGGCGGGTTTTCGCGACGTGCAATCGGTGGCGATCGAACCGGCGACGGTGCGGCGGCTCGTCGAGCTCGCGGCGCCGAAAGGTGCGTGGCCGACGGGGACGGGAATGTGGCAGACCACGCTCGACCTCGCGCAACAGCCGTTGCCGGCGGACACGACGTTTCGACCGGAGCACCTCGAAGGGCTCACGGTCGTGTGGCAAAAGTGATCAGGTGATCTTGGTCGTCGGGGTGCTTGCGCGGCTCGATGTGGAAGTCGGCGATCGTGAAGTTGGCGGCGCGTAGCTCCGCCAGGATGGCGTCGGCGTCGCCGATGTAGCGATAGGAAACTCCGTCGACGATCTGGCACCGTGTGGCCGGATCGAATTGGGCGAGTAGCTTCGGGTTGTGGATCGGGCCGCACATCGTCGAGGCGATGAAGACGCCGCCCGGTCGGAGTGCCGCATGGATGTTCGCGAGGAGGCGCGCGCGGTCGTCGCCGACGATGCAGTGGAGGCAGTTGCCGTCGAGAATCACGTCGAATTCGCCGGCGATCGTGATCACGGCATTGCCGACCTCGAAGTGAGCATTGGGTGCACGTTCGCGTGCCCATTCGATCGCAGCGTCGGAGATATCGATACCGCTCACGTCGAAGCCGCGCTCGATCAACCAGGCGAGCATGTTACCGGCGCCGCAGCCGAGCTCGAGTAACCGGCCGCGCGTGCGTGCGAGATAAGGCGCGAGCTGCTCGCGGCGCTCGAGATAATCGTCGTCGGTGGACCAACCCACGGCGCCTCGCTCGCGCAGCGCTCGATAGCGTGCGTCGTGTGCTGCGTAGTCGGTCTTCATCGTGGGGACGGTATCCAACTCGTCAACGTAGCGCACCCAAGTACGCGAGGTGTGGTGAGGGACGGTATCCAACTCGTCAAGGTAGCTGACTCAACTACGCGAGACCTCGTCGACGGCCGCCGACGTATCGTCGTGGACACGTGCACGAGCTCGATCGAACGTTCGCGGACTTAACGCGGTTACTTTGACAACTTGGATACCGTCCCCGACCGGGCGTCGCGGGGTTAGCTAGGCTACTTTGACGACTTGGATACCGTCCCCTGGATCTGCGAGGTCATGCGCGCGCGATCGGCGCGCCAGGTCGCGCGTGTCCAACAGCTGTGGGGCGGCTACGGCGAGATCGTGCGGATCGCGCTCGAGGGCGCCGACGTGCCGACCGTGATCGTGAAGCGCGTGTCACCGCCGGACGGTCAGGCCGATTCGATCTCGGATGCGCGAAAACGCCGGTCGTACACGATCGAGCACGTGTTCTATCGCGAGTACGCGCCACGCAGCACGGCTCGCGTCGCCCGGCTGTATGCCCAACGCCCCGGCGAGCTCGTGCTCGAGGATCTCGATGCCGAGTTTCCGGTGCGTCGGGATCCGGCACGCGGTCGCGCGCTCGATGCCTGCCTCGCGTGGCTCGCCACGTTTCACGCGCGGTTCATGAACGATCCGGCGGTCGGCCTGTGGCCCGAAGGCACGTATTGGCATCTCGCGACCCGCCTCGACGAGCTCGCGATCGAGCGCACCCGCGCCGAGTCGCTCGATCGCGCCCTGGCCTCGGCGACGCATCAAACGATCCTCCACGGCGATGCGAAGGAGGCGAACTTTTGCTTCGCGCGCGACGAGCGCTCGTGCGCCGCCGTCGACTTTCAATACACGGGACGCGGGTGCGGCATGAAGGACGTCGCGTACCTGTTGCACGGCTATCCCGATTCGCACCTCGACACGTACTTCCATTTCCTGCGCGAGGCCGCGCCACCGAATGTCGCCGCGATCGAGCGCGAATGGCGTGCACTATTTCCGATCGCGCAACAGGACTTCGCGCGATTCGTCGCGGGCTGGCGAGGCTAGTCCAGACCGAGCGGAGCCCGACGGCGCGCGAAGGCGCGGCGGCGGAGTGCGGAGCGAGGGCTGGACGGAACTTGATGTCTAGGGGTGTCCCTAAGAGTCGCGAGCGCGTAGCGCGAGCGCCGAATAGGGACACCCCTAGTCGCCCGTGCGTTGCCACTGATACGTGCTCAACAGCTCGATCCGGTTGCCGTACCGCCAGATCAAGCCGACCTGAACCGCAACATCGTGATCCCAACCCTCGGCGTACGCGGTGTAGCGCACGCTGACTCGCACGCCCGGCACACCGGTCTCCGTGTAACGCATGCTTCCGATATCGGGCACGTAGAGATCGAGCGCGCCTTCCGCGTAGAGGTCCGCGCGCGTCTGGACGTGCGAGTCGACCCAGATCCCGCCGAGGTCGCCACCGAGATTCACGACCGGATCGATATAGCGTTGGACGTCGGGCGCGACGATCAGCGGACGCAGGTGCGTGCCGACGCCGCCGGCGAGGCTATGAAACGAGCGCGTGCCGCCCTCGCGCACCACGCGCTCGTCGAGCGAGGCATCGAACAGCGGCCAGCGAAACCACGCCGTCTGGCTCGAGCGCCCAACCGTCACGCCACCCGTGTAGTCATCCGCGCTACGCGTGCAGCTCTCGCCCGCACCGAGTGCCACCTTCGAACACGTTCCGACGGGAACTTCTTCCGTCACGAGCGCGCGTTGAAAGCCAATGCCACAGCCCGCAAGCGCGGTCACCACCAGCAGCAACTTCATCCAGCGATCGAACGTAGCAGGTCCGACCACTATTCTCACAGATGCTTCAGCGCTTCTCGTTTCGATAGCCCGCTCAGCTCGGGATGTGCCAGGACGTACCGCTTTACGTCGGTAGGTGCCACCCGTGCGTGTTGACGTAATGCCCAGCCGATCGCTTTGCGCAGGAAGAACTCCTTCGATGCGATCGATGGCTCGATGCAGTCGTAGAGCAACTTCAGATCGGTATCGGCCTTGAAGCCGAGCTGGCAGATGATCGACGTGCGCGCCTTCCACATGTCATCGGACTTGCTCCACGTCCGCATCGTCTTCTTCATCGGCCCGGGGAACTTCGCGAGGAGCGGGCCCACGCGATTCGAGGCGAGCTCGTCGACGTAGTCCCACCACGCACCGGTCGTGATCATCTCTTCGTACATCGGCAGCGCGTCGAGCGTTTGAAACGCGTCCGCGCGCTTGTGTCCGGACAGGCGCATCGCCGCGTAGCGCTCTTCGCGAAACGTGGCCCCGCGCCACACGTCGAGGATGTCGGTGCGCCATTGCTCGGCGTCGTCGAACGGGTAGTCCGCGAACAGCTTCTTGCACGCGGCGGTCATCGCCGGCGCGGGCACGCCGTGATACGGCATCGTCGATTTCATGTAGGCCTGCATGCCGGCGGCGCGTGCAGGTTCGGCGACTTCGCGGAGCGCTCTGCGAATTTTCGCGAGTAACGTCACGTGGCGAACATTAGAGGAATCGGGCAGAGTGTGCCTATCGGATGGACGATCTGGCTCGGCATCAGTGCTTGATCTATGACGGACCGCCGTCGCGGAGCCTGCCGGCCCTCGTCTCGATGATCCGCCAGCGCATCGTTGGTGGGTGGCGCTGCATGTACTTCAACAGCCCGGCGATGGTCGCGGGTTTGCGCTCGGGGCTCGCGGCGTCGGGCTTGGATGTCGAGCACGAGCTCGCCGGCGGACGACTGATCCTCGCGGCCGATGATTCGCACCTCGTCGACGGCAAGTTCGAGATCGATCGGATGATCGAAACGCTCGAGGGCAGTGCGGGCCAGGCGCTGACGGACGGTTTCGCGGGGCTCTACGCCGTCGGCGACATGACGTGGGAGTTCGGGCACGAGAAGGATTTCTCGAAGTTGCTCGAATACGAATGGCGGCTCGAGCAGGTGTTTCGCAAGCAGCCGGCGCTCGCGGGCATCTGCCAATACCATCGAGATCTGCTGCCGCAGGCCGCGTTGCGGGATGCGATGGTTTCGCACGCGAGCCTATTCATCAACGAGACGATGTCTCAGATGAATCCGCACTACGTCCCGGCGCGCTCGCCGCGGGATCGCGTGCCGGCGGCGATGAACGTCGTGCTCGACGAAGCGATCGCGGTCCTGCTCGCGTCGCAGAAGATGAACTAGAAGCCGCGGAAGTAAGCCGCGCCGATGAATTGGATCATCTCGATCACGCGGTCGCCTTCGAACGTGACGAGCTGGATCGAGTGCGGCGCGCCCTCCGAGTAAAACTTCATCGCGAGCTGACCGTTCGCGTGAATCGGCACGAGCCGATGTTGGCGGTTCCAGAAGCCCGAGAACCGCTGCGACGCGAAGAACGCGCCGACGGTCGCGCCGTGGAACCACATCGCGTGCGGTGGCATCGCGAGCGTGACGTCCTCGTGCAACAGCGCGACGAGCGCTGTCAGGTCGCGTTCTTCCCACGAGCGAATGTACGCGCGGACGACGTCGGGACTCGGTTCCGCGTGGCGAAGCTCGGGTCGCGCGATGGCCTCGCGTGCGCGATGGAGGGCGCTGTTCGTCGCCGACACGCTCAGCTCTAGCGCATCCGCGATCTCGTCGGCCGACCAGCCGACCACATCCTTGAGGAGGAGCGCCGCGCGCTGCTTCGCCGGCAAGCGTTGCAACAACGCGATGAATGCGAGCGCCACGCCTTCGCGGGTTTCGAGCACGTCGTCCGGAGCCGGCGTGATCCAATCGGCGGCTTCGAGCTCCTCGAGATGATCGTACGACGGCGTGGGCGGGCGCTCGAGGTTAGGCAACGCGCGGCGCTTCTTCTTCGCCAGCTCGTCGAGGCAGCGATTCGTCGCGATCCGCATCAGCCAGTGCACGAGTGGGACATCGCCGCGGTATTGCGCGCGTGCGTCCCATGCTTTCAGCAGCACGTCTTGCACCACATCCTCGGCATCCGCGAACGAGCCGAGCATCCGATAGCAGTGCCGCAGGAGCTCCGGGCGATGCGCCGCCGGGTTCACGACGCCGCCCGGCGCTGCATCTCCTCGCGAATCTTCACCCACGGCAACTGATCGTAATAGAGGTTGATGCTCGTGATCCGGCCGTTGGCGACCTTCAGCCATTCGATCGTCGGGACCGGGCCGAGGTCCGTCACGAAGTCGTAGATCACGCAGACCTCGTCGCCGTCGGTGAACACGCGGGTGATGTCGTTGCGGACGTGGATGCTCGCGAGCCGGCGAAACGCGGCGAGGATCTCGGTCGCGTTCTTGTATTGCGAGGCGGGGCCGTGGAACTTCACGTCGGGGGCGAGAAGCTGGCCGCAGCGGTCCATGTTCTTCGTCGAGACGGAGTCGAGGTAGGCGAGGGCGATGTCTTTGTTCGTCATATCTAGCCAGACGAGCTCGCCCCTCGAAACTGTTCGGTCCGCGGGCGAAAATCGGCGCGATCAGGAGAACGACAGCGATTTCGTCAGTTTCGGCAGCGTCGCGCACGGCACGATCAGCGGCTCGAGTGCAGCCATCGTCTTGTCGACGTGGGTGGCGAGCTGCTTGTCGCTGCCGCCGCGCCAGAGCTGCGCGGAGCCGCAGATCGCGGATGCGGCCATCGCCGCGGCCAGGTCCGACTTGACGACCGGGCGCACGATCTTCTGTTCGATGGCGAACTCGATCGCGGTGTGAACCAACGCTCGGATCCGCGCCTCGACGATCGGCCGCAACAGCCGATCCTCGGGGCGTCCGATCCAGCGCAGGTGATTCGCGCACTCGCACGTCGACGAGATCACGGCCGCGACCTTCTCCGCGCAATTCGCGGCCTTGACGATCGCGATGTAGATCCGGTCTTCCAGATCGCTCGCCACCCACGCGTCGAGCAGGGCGAACTTGTCCGGGTAGTGCTTGTAGATCGTGGCGCGGTTCAATCCGGCTGCTTCCGCGATCTCGTTCAGCGTCAAGTCTTCGAATCCCCGGTCGCGCAGGAGCACCGCGAGCGCATCGCGTAACGCACCACGCGTACGAAGCACTCTGGGATCGCCCTCTTCGGCGGTCAGTCGGGGCACGGGAGTAAGTTACCACATGTTGACTAAGCGACATTTGTTGATAAAACGACATTTGTTGATTAACAGGAGCAACCCATGTCGATGTCACTAGCTGGAAAGCGCGTCGTCCTCGTCGGCGGCGCATCGGGAATCGGAGCCGCGATCGGCGCGCTCGCAGCGGAGCTCGGCGCCGAGGTCATCGTCGGCTCGCGGCGCGATGGCTCGCTCGACGTGCGCGACGAGGCGAGCGTCGAGGCGTTCTTCACGAAGGTCGGCGCGTTCGATCACCTCGCGATCACCGCCGGTGATTGGGACGCGCCGATGCGCGGTCAATCGATCGGCACGCTCGACCTCGCCACGATCAAGAAGTCGCTCGATGTCCGGTTCTGGGGAGCGATCGCCTGCGTGAAGCACGCGTCCCATCACATCGCGAAGTCCGGCTCGATCACGTTGACCAGCGGCATGCTCGTCCATCGTCCGATGAAGGGCATGCCGGTCGCCGCCGCGATGGGGGGCGCGACGGAGCTCCTCGCGAAGGGACTCGCCGTCGATCTCGCACCGATCCGGGTCAACGCGGTGTGCCCCGGGCTCGTGCTGACCGAAATCGTCCAGCAGATGCCCGAGGCGTATCGCAATGCCGCGGTCGCGAATCAGCCGCTACCGCGTACCGCCACACCTGCCGAGGCGGCGCAGGCGTATGTCTATTCGATGGTCGCGAGCTACGTCACCGGTCAGGTGCTGCCCGTCGACGGCGGCGGCTTGCTGGTCTAGCCCTCGACGGCCGGCGATTCGTCGAGCACGCGCACGTCGATCTCGAGCGTGCCGCCGAGGATGCGCGCGTAGGTCTTGCACTCCTCGATGATCTCGTCGAACGAACCGAGCTGCAGGATCGCGAAACCACCGATCAGCTCCTTCGCCTCGGCGAACGGCCCGTCGACGATGCGCAGATCGTTGTTCGTGAAGAACAGGCGCTTCGCGTGGCTGCTCGGCTCGAGCGCGATATCCGTGGGCCCGAGCACACCGGCCTTCTTCATCTCGGTCTTCAGGCGCGTGATATCCGCCTTCTGCTTCGTCGTGCGCGTACCGGCCTCGCTCGCGGCATCGGCCTTCTCGATCAACAGGAACCGCATCGGCGCGTCCGCGGGCTTCTCCATCATCCCGAGGTCCCACGGCTCGTTGACGGGCCCGAGCTCGATCTCGCCGTTGTCGAGGATCTTGCCGTAGCGTTCGCACCAGCCGATCGCTTCATCCTTCGTCTTCACGACGAGCATCACGACGTTGTTCGGCAGCTCGTGCTCGCCCTTGTACGGGCCATGCTTGATCGTCGCGCGCCCGTTCGTGAACGTGAGGCGCGTGCGCTTCGCGGAGCGGGGTAGGCCGGCACCATCGATCAACGTGCCGCGCTGGATGTGGCCGCCGATATAGGCGCCCATCTCCTGCATGAGTTGCGGCGGCGGCATCTCGCCGGCTTCGGTCTTCGGGTCGTTCTTGTGCATCAACATGAACTTCATGGCTGGCTCCTAGAGGATCGAGAGGATGTTGGGGCGGCGCATCACGAGACCCGCCCACATGACGGCGCCCATGAGGACCGGAAAATAGAACGGGTTGCCGACGTGCACCATCGTTGCGGTCGCACCTCCGAGATACGCGGTGCACAACACGGCACCGATCACCGCCGTGCGCGGAATCGCGAGCAGCACCGTGCACGCGAGCAGGACCAGACCGATCGGCCGGATCACGCCGGCATCGAAGCCGAGCTTCGTGGTCGCGTCGACCACCACCGGCAAGACGAGCACCTTCATGATCGCGTCGACCGCGAGGAACAGCACCGTCAGCGTGCTGATCACGCGACCGGTCCACAGGACGCCGGTCTTGGAGTTGATTTCGAGGAGGGGATTGGGTTGTGCGATTGCGTTCATGCCCAGTCGACGAACCGGGATCCCGAGGCTCGACACGTGGGGCGAAAAAATCACAAGTACTGGGGATGACTAGAGATTGCAGTTGTAGCCGGGCCCGTTACAGGCTCCGGCCGACAGCCGTGAGATGTCACGCACCTACGCCGGGCACACGCGTTGCGATGAGGGCGCCCATGACGCGATTCATGCTGGCCCTTCTCCTCACCACGTCCGCGTGCGCCACCGATAACGACGATCCGGACGACCTCACGGACGACGTGTCGTCGCATTCGGATCTCGCCGCGATCGAAGCGCAGATGGTGATCCCCGATGACGCGACGACGTTCGATTCGGTCGACACCGATGACGTGTTCGATGAGGACGACACCGCCGCCGTCGCTCGCGAGCCATTGCTGAAGTGGGGGCTCTCGCCGCGCGCGTCGAATGCGTTGCGCGCTGCCGGCATCACGTCCGGACGGATCATGCAGACGATCGGCAACGCGTCGGCGTCGGCCGGCACGCACCTGCAAGATGGTGTGGTCGGTGGCGTGCCGTATTGCGCGGCCACGGACATCAGCGTGAGCGGGCTCTCGGATACCGAGATTCGCAACCTACTCGAGAAGCTCGGCAAGGTCGGGTTCGCCGCGTGGTACCGCCACAACGGCTTCGATCACTGGGTCGGCGTCAATCACATCCACGCCGTCTACGCGAACCTCAAGATGAAGTCGTCGCTGCGGTCGCAGATCTTCTCGTGGTTCGAGAATCGCAACGGGCTCATCTCGAACGCGATCTATCAGTTCCATCACTTCTCGCAGGCGGCGCACGACGTGGTCGAGGCGCGGTTCGCGCGCAGTGCGCACGGGACGACGAATGCGGGCACGGGCTCGTCGTGCGTGGTCGGCGGCTTCTACTGCGGCGGCGACAAGATCACGGGCAACTCGAACGATCTCTACAAGTGCACGAGCGGTGCGCCCGAGCTCGTCAAGGCGTGCTCGAACGGCTGCCGCGTGAACGCCGGTACCGACGACAGCTGCAAGTAGTCGTCAGCGCAATCCCGACGCGGCCGAGCAAGCGATGCATGTGCACGCGATCCACGCCCGCGAGCCGCGCGGCCGCACTGACGTTGTTGTTCGTCGACGCGAGCAAGCGCTCGAGGTACTGGCGCTCGACGTGGCGGATCCATTGCTCGCGGACCGCACGTAACGGCCGCGCGATATCGATCGACAGCTCGCCGGGCGGCGCGAGCTCGTACTCGCCGCGCACGATCGCGGCCTCGACGTAGTTGCGAAGCTCGCGCACGTTGCCGGGCCACTGGTGGCGGAGCAATTCGGTGACGAGCTCGCCCGAGAGGAGCGGCTTCGCAGCCGGCTGGTCGCGCGCACCGAGATCGCCGACGATCGCGTCGACGAGCAGCGGGATGTCATCGGCGCGATCGCGCAACGACGGCATCACGACCTGGACCACGGCGAGCCGGTAGAACAGATCCGAGCGGAACCGCCGGTTGTTGACCTCTTCGCGGAGGTTGCGGTTCGTCGCCGCGATCACGCGCACGTCGGTCGCAATGCGCTCGCTCGAGCCGAGGCGTTGGACCTCGTGGCGATCGAGGGCGCGCAGCAGCTTCGGCTGCAGCTCGAGTGCGAGCTCGCCGATCTCGTCGAGGAGGAGCGTGCCGCCATTCGCCGCTTCGAACGCGCCGATCCGGCGAGTCGTGGCGCCGGTGAACGTGCCGGCCTCGCAACCGAACAGCTCGATCTCGAGCAGGTTCGCGGGAATCGCACCGCAGTCGACGACGATGAACGGACCATCGCGGCGCGCGGATTCGATATGCAGCGCTTCGGCGGCGAGATCCTTGCCGGTGCCGCTCTCGCCTTGGACGAGCACGGTGGTCGGTTGATCGGCGACGGCCTCCAGCACGTTGAACACGGCGCGCATCGCGGTCGACTTGCCGAGCAGGCGCCCGAACGACGTGCGTTGCGACAGTGAGATTTCGACCTCGCGCTTGCCGAGATCGAAGCGCAGCTCCGTGCGACCGAGCAGGATCGTGGCGCCATCGCGGAGCGGTGCCGCGAGGATCTGGACGCGATCGACGAACGTGCCGTTGCGGCTGCCGAGGTCTCGGATCGTCGCGGCGCCGTCGGCGATCGTGATCTCGCAGTGGAACTTGGAGAGCGCGGCGTCGTCGAGGACGAGGTCCGCGGTCGGGTCGGCGCCGATCACGATGCGCGGCTTCGCGAACGTGTGGACGTCGCGGCCGGCGGTCAGCCGATATTCGCGAACGAACGCGCGTGCGGCGCCGGTGAGAGCTTCGGTTTCGCGGTCGAGCATCAATCGAGCGTCTCCCCGGCGCGCTTGGCGGGCGCCGTCGTGGTGGCAGTATCGGTGTTCGTCACGCGGCGATGTGAGGTCTCGCGGGCGGACTGTGCCGATCGCGTCGATGATGCGCGTGCATTTCGTTTCGAGGTCACGTTGCTCGGATGCGCGAGCTCGCCGGCGACGACACGCGACGCGGACCCGGCGACATCGCTCGCTCGTGGCGTCGTGCGGTTGTTCGCAGGTGCGGAGCCAGCGACCGAGTTCGCCGGGCCCATATCGCTCGCGGCGTTCGCAATCTCGCTCGCCGGCGCCGAACCCGCGGCTTCGTTCGCGCGCGGTGTGATTTCGATATCGTTCGCCGGCGCGGACTGGGCGGCTTCGTTCGCTCGCGGTGCGCTCGCGATATCGTTCGCGGGCGGCGAAACAGCGACAGGTCCGTGCGAGACGTTCGTCGCGACAGCATTCGCCGGCGCGGAGCCCGCGACTTCGTTCGCTCGCGTGGTCGCGTTCTCGTTCACCGGCCCAGAACCGGCGACTGCATTCGCGCGCGATGCGGCCGCGATATCACCACGCGACTCGCGCGCAGAGCTCGCGACGTTCGCTCGCTCGGCCATCGTCGACGGCGTGCCGCGCGCGATCAACGCGATTGCAACCGCAGCACTCGCAACCGATGCCCCGACCGCGAGAGCCCATCGCCGGCGCGACGAACGACCCTGCGATCGCACCGGCGGCGCGACGGTCTGCGTCGCTCGTGCATCGCCGCGTAGCTCGGCCGCGATCTGCGCCATCGAGGCCGGCCGCTTCGCCGGTTCACGCTCGAGACACCGCGCGATCAACTGCGCGAGCCCCGACGACACACCCGTCACCGCCGGCGCGCGCTCGACGAGCTGCGGACACCGACCGTGATCGAAGCCATCGAACGGCAACGCACCGGTCGCCATCTCGAACAGGATCACACCGAACGCCCAGACATCCACGCACGGCGCGACCACACCACTCGTCAGCTGCTCCGGCGCCATGTACGCGGGCGTGCCGATCCGAGTCGCCGTTGCGAGCCGATCGGTCGCCGTGGCGATCCCGAAATCGCAGATCTTCGGCAGGTCGCCCGCGAGCAAGATGTTCGCCGGCTTGAGATCGCGATGCACGATCCCACGCGCGTGCACCGCCGCCATCCCATCCGCGATCTGCGCCGCGAGCTCGCGCAACATCGGCTCGTCGATCGATCCCGCGAGCAACAGCGCCGCGAGCGTCTCGCCGTGCACGCGCTCCATCACGATGTAATCGGCGCCGACCTCGTCGATCCGCACGACATTGCGATGCACGAGCCCGCGCACGGCCTCGGCACCGGCGATCGCACGCGCGTGCTCCGCGTACAGCCGCTTGATCGCGCGGTGCTCGTCGAGCGCGAACACTTCACTCGTGGCACCGCGGCCGATCGACTGCATCGCACGAGCATCTTTACACGACGGATTCCGTCGCCACATCGGATTCGTACTGCCCACAAAAGTGTGCAGCCAACTCGTGGCATGATCGCGCGGATGCTCCGTCGCGTTGCCGCTACTTGCGTGCTGATGGCACGTGTTGCGGCTGCGGATCCCGAGGCGGAGGCCCTCGCGCACCTCGATCACGGCATCGCCGCCTACCGGATCGCCGACTACCCGACCGCACGCAAAGAGCTCGATGCCGCGATCGAGCTCGTCCCCGATCGCGCGAATCCATATCGCTGGCGCGCGCTGACCGAAGCCGCACAACACGACTGCGTGAACGCGCTCGTCGACATCGAATCGTTCCTGTCGCGCGCGCCCGCGGGTGACGAGCGGATCCCCGAGATGACGCAGCTCCGCGATCATTGCGTAGCCCGCGCGACCGTCGCGTCGCCACCGCCACCGCCACCCGAATCACATCCCGTGTACACGCGATGGTGGTTCTGGACCGCGATCGGTGTGGTCGTCGCAGGTGGTATCGCGATCACGATCGCAGCCACCCATCATTCCGAGAACACGCTGCCGACGGTGCACCTGTGAAACTGCTCGTGCTCGCACTCGCCGCATGCGGCACCACCGAGCCATGCGACGGTGTCACCGGCGCGTGCATCGAGCTCCACGTCAGCGGCACCGCGCAGATCACGCAGATCGATCAGCTCGAGCTCGACGTCTTGTGGGGCACCCATCACGAGACGATGACCACGGGCGCCGGCGCTACCGACCTGCCACTCGTCACCGCGATCACGCTCGCCCCGGATGGCGCGACGACTGCCGGAGTCGTTGCCGCGGGCAAGCTATCCGGAAACACGCTCGGCACCGCCGCCGGATCGTCGTCGTTACCGACGGGCACGATCGAGCTCGTCCTCGTCGAGCCCGAGCCCTGCGTCGCCGGCAGCAACTACTGCGGGGGTGACAAGGTCGCCGGCGATCCGAGCACGCTCTACGAATGCAACGGCGGTGGCGTGCCGCATGCGATCAAGGTCTGCTCGAATGGCTGCACGGTGAACATCGGCAACGACGACACCTGCGCGCCCTAATTTTTTTCGGGAACACTGCCGCGAGTCGACGTTGAACGACCATGCGAATCATTTCAGCACTCGTTCTCGCGCTCACCGTCCCCGCCTGCATGGATCAACCAGAGGTTTCCGACGAAGCGCTGTCATCCGATGGCCAAGACCTCGACAACTGCCCCGCCGCCGGTGGCCTCAACGATACGTTGACGGTCGGTAGCGGTATCGGCGCCAGCGACTCGTACACGCGCCCGGGCTCCGCGACGTGTACGAACTACGTGACGAAGGTGAAGGTCAACATGTCGGCAGCGCCGTCGATGAAGTCCGGGACCTCGACCTGCCTCGCGGCCAGCGAGATCGATGTCACCGTCGGTGAGGGCGAGTGGGGCCTCAACACGGATGGCCAGACCGATGACAAGACCGAATGCGAGAACAGCACGCTCTCGATGACGGTCGTCGACTCGCACGGCAATTCGATCCCGGTCTACAACAACGGCCTGATCCATCCGGTGTGGAACGGCTACCACTGCAAAGCGGCCGAGCTGTGGTCGGCAAACTCGACGAACTTCCCGCAGACCGCTGGCACGTACACCGTGACGGTGAAGGCGGTCCGCGGGCTCGAGCAATACCACCACGGTTACGCGCGCCACACGATCACCGCGGATCACTCGAACGAGTGGACCTGCTTCTAGAGCCTCGGTAATACGGTAAAGCCGCGGCGCACGAACCGCCACTCGACGTAATCGTTGTCGTGGAGGCCGAGCTCGGCGAACACCGGATCCGACAGATCGATGCCGGCCGTGTTCGACGGCGTGCGATACGCCCCGTGCCCAGTCTCGGACGCGGGGCGACGATCCTTTTCCCAATACGCGTCGTCGATATTCCACGGGCCGACATCGAGCACTTCCGCGATCACCACGCGATCGCCGTGCCGGATCTCGACGAGCTTGCCGAGCGCTTTCGGATGCGGCAACGCGACGAACCGCGAGTCCGGCTTGATCGTCATCAGCGTCGACGTGACATGCCCGATGTCACCCTCTCGGGTGGCGAACACGTGCTGCCACGAGCCCGGTTGCCGGCTATCCCAGATCCGCCAGGTCAGGAACGCGCTCGCGATCAAAGCGAGCAGGCTGATCTTCAGCCAACTCACCGGTCGATGTTTGCGCTTCGCCACGTGCCTCATTATACGCTCGGCGGATCATGAGAATTGCATTGTGGGTGTTGTGCTTGGTGGCGTGCGGTGCGGCGCCAGCGACGACGTCGAGCTACTTCACGAACGATCCGGGCCTCCAGACCGGCGGCGTGAAGATGATCCCGATCCACACGCCGAAGGGGAACTTTACGGTGTGGACGAAGCGCGTCGGCCACGGTCCGATCAAGGTGTTGCTCCTTCACGGTGGGCCGGCGGCGACGCACGAATACATGGAGGTATTCGAGAGCTTCTTCCCCGCGGCAGGCATCGAGTTCTACGAATACGATCAGCTCGGATCGTTCTACTCGGATCAGCCGAACGACGACGACCTGTGGACGACGGATCGCTTTGTCGACGAGGTCGAGCAAGTGCGCACCGCACTCGGCCTCGATCACTTCTACATCCTCGGCCATAGCTGGGGCGGCATCCTCGCGATGGAGTACGCGCAGGCGCATCAAGAGCATCTGGCCGGCCTGATCATCTCGAACATGATGATGTCGGTGCCGGACTATCTGGCCTATTCGAAGGTGCTCGAGAAGACGATGGATCCGAAAGCGGTCGCGCGGATCCACGAGCTCGAAGCGACGGGCAAGACCGACGATCCCGAGTACGAAACGCTGCTCGGACCGTTCTACGCCGAGCACATCTGTCGCATCGATCCGTTTCCGAATCCGGTGGTGCGCGCGTTCGGCCACCTCAACAAGCACGTCTACACGTTGATGCAGGGGCCGAGCGAGCTCGGCGTGTCGGGACGCCTCGAGCACTACGATCGGACGAAGGACCTCGGCAAGATCACGGTGCCCACGCTGACGATCAGCGGCGAGCACGACACGATGGATCCGAAGCACATGGCGTGGATCGCCACGCAGGTGAAGCAGGGGACCACGCTTGCCACGAAGGGCAGTCACCTCGCGATGTACGACGATCAGGAAACCTATTTCCGCGGCGTGATCGGGTTTTTGCACGCGGTCCACGACGGGAGCTTCAAGCCAGGCATGCAGCTATGAGGTCACCTCGCCGGTGCGGACGAACTTCTGAATCGTCGATTCGCTTAGCTTCATCGCGGGGCTCACGCGACCGGTGCGCACGGTCTCGCCGGTTGCATCGTCGATCACCTTCAAGATCGCGTGCGGATCATCCTCGTCTAGCTGGATGTCGAAGTCCGCTTGCCAGCGCTGGCCATCCTGCCCGTGACACGTGAGCGAGCGATGGAGCTTGGCCTTCAACGCCGCTTGATGGCGAATCAGCACGTCGTTCGCACCCTTCACGAGGCTCGCGAAATCCGCGTGGCCCATCGGCTTGGGATTCACCTTGTCCCGGCCCATGGTCCACGGGCTGACGAGCACGGGCTCGGAATCGCCATCGCGTGTCATTTCGACGGCCCAGCCCTCGTCGTTTTCGTTCTTGATCACGCGCGCGGTCCAGCCGGACTTCTTCCACAGGCGCGGATCCGACGTTTGCTCTTCCATCGGCACATCTTCGCCGACGGGGCTGACATCTAAAACGGGTCGGCGATCCCGGCGCGTTCGAGGCAATACGCATAGAGCGCATCGGCTTGATCGTCGCGCTGCGCGACTTTCGGAACCTCGACAACGCGCTTGTGAAACTCGAGGTAGCTGCCGCGCTCCGCGTGTTCGAGTGCCCACGCGTACGCGCGGCCGGACTTCGTCGCCGTGCTCGCACCCGGCATGAACAACGCGGCGACGTGAAGACCGGTGCTCCACACGAACCGTGCGAACGGGCCATACTCGCGCGCGAGGCCGGTGCCCGGCATCAGTCCCGGATCGAACGCGAACGCGTTGACGCCGCGCTTCGCGAGTGCGCGCACCGTGAGCAAGTTGCACAGCTTCGAGGTCGCGTAGCGATCGCGGGCGTTCTGCTCGACGCTGACCTGCGAGTCCGGCGTTCCGGCTGCGAGCGTTGCGGGATCCGTGAAGATGCCGCCGCGAAATCCAAACCGGCGCGCGCCGCGATTCTCGGGATCGAGCGTGCCGCTCCCGACAAAGCCGATCCGCGTCGACTTCGCGGGTGCGAGGTGACCGATGAACGCGATGTGCGAGAGCACGTTCACCGCGAATGTCTGCTCGATGCCGGTCGGCGTGAGCTCGGGCGGGCCCGCGAACTGGATGCCCGCATTGCACGCGATGCCCGCGAACGTCCGGCCCTTCAGCTCGGTGGCGGCGCGCTTCACGTCGTCGAGGTTGCGCAAGTCGGCCTTCACGGTCGCGCCCTCGTGGCGTCCGACGGTGAGGACCTCGTGCGTGCGCGCGAGGGCTTCGGTGGTGGCCTTGCCGAGGCCGGTGCTGGATCCGATGACGAGGAACGTGTTGGCCATTTCCGGGTACTCTTTCCGTGTGCCAGAGCAACCTAGGTCGGCCGGCGCCGTATCGGAATTCGCATTCGCGGACGGCGTTGCAGGTCCGCGAAAACAGCCGACTCAGGGCCGATCCAAGCAGACCGTAGCCGCGATCCTCGAGGCGACGTTTCGGGTTCTCGATGAAGGCGGCGAGCTCACCACCACGCGGGTAGCGGAGGTCGCGGGCGTCTCCGTCGGCACGCTCTATCAGTATTTTCCGAATCGCGACGCGTTGATCAACGCGTTGCTCGCGGACCACCTCGAAGCGGCGATCGCGGCCGTCGAGCGCGAGTGCGAGGCGGTGGTCGGACTGCCGAAGGCTCAGGCGATCGAGCGCGTCGTGCGCGCGTTCCTCGGTGCGAAGGCGGAGCGCGTCGCGAACGCGAAGATCATGAACAAGGCGTTCGGCATCGGCATGCTCGACGAGCGTCCGCTGGTCAAAGTCGCGTCGCAACGCGCTCACGTCGCGCTCGCGAAGTTGCTCGCGCACTACGAGGACGATGCGGCGGCCGCGAAAGCGCAGCTCGGCTGCGATGCGCTCGAAGGCATCGCGCGTGGCACGCTCACGGATCCGGATCGCTACACCGATCCGGCGTGGGTCGATCAGGTCGTGCGGATGATCGTGGCCGGCCTGTAGTAACGTCACGTCATGGCGATCAAGATCCGCTACTGCAACTCCTGAGGCTACAAGCCTCACGCGGCCCGGGCGGCTGCGCATATCCAGAACGATACGGGACAGGCGGTCGAGCTCGAGAAGGGCAGTCCGGGTGAGTTCACGATCTGGGTCGACGACAAGATCGTGATCGAAAAACGCGGCCCGGCGTTTCCCGAGCTACGCGACATCATCATCGCGGTGGAGGATGCTCTGGGTCTATGAAGCAGGTCCTGATCATCGGCTTCGATCCGGCGCAGATTCCCGGTTACGACCCGGCGCCCGTGCTTGCCGCGTTCAAGGCGAGCGATCAGCTGTTCGAGGCGGCGAAGGTCGGTTATCGGTGGTGCACGTTCGGGCTCGATCCCGATGCCGCGCTCACGGCGATCGAACAGTGCTTCGCGGCCAACGAAACCTACGACTGCATCATCATCGGTGGCGGGATTCGCAAGCCGGACGACTGCGTCGCGTTGTTCGAGAAGATCGTTGCGAAGCTACGCGAGCTGGCACCGACCACGCCGTTCGCGTTCAACACGAACCCGACGACGTGCCTCGACGCGGCGTTGCGCTGGATCTAGGTTGTCGCGACGAGGATCTCTTCGCCGGTACCGGTGACGAGACCGTCGCTGCGGCCTTTGAAGTATTTGTCGTTCAGCTCCTGCGATGTGACGACGTGGGCCTTCTTGAAGCCCGCCTCGAGCGCGAGCTTAACGATCGACTCGCGATCGAAGAACGATAGAAACGGCGTACCCGCCGCCGCGGCACCCTTCTTCGCCATCTCCATGCCCATGCGCTCGTCTTCCGCGATCAGCTCGATCGGCAGGATGAACGAGCACGCGAGCGTCACATCCTTTAACGACGCGACCTCGCGGAACATCTGCACGATCGCCTCGCGCGTCAGATACATGATGACGCCCGTCGACGTGACGACCGCCGACTTCGTGCGATCGAAGCCACTGGCCGTGATCCGATCGAGCCACGACTGACCCGCCGCGAAGTCGACCGGTACGAAGTGGAGCCACGCCGGCATCGCGAAACCGAGCTCCTTCAACCGCGCTTGCTTCCACGCCTGCGTGCCCGGTTGTTCGACCTCGAACACCTGCATGTCGACCGGCGATTCGCGCTGGGCGAACGAATCGAGCCCCGCGCCGAGCAACACGTACTGCGCCGGCCGCTTGGCCTCGACGAGATCCTCGATGAACCGCGCGCGTACCACGATCGACGCCCGCATCGTCCGCGTGCGCATCGGATCCATGTCCGGACGCTGGCGCCAATCCGCGGGTGGCGCGACGAGCCGCATCCCGACCGTGTCGTCGAGGATGTGCGGCTTCGCATCGAGCTCGAGGTGGAGCGCACGCCACAACGCGACGCGCACCGCGGTGTTATCCGGCTCCGTCACTTGGCTCCCTTCGGCGCGTGAAATGCGAACTGCCGGTTGTCCGGATCGGCGATGATCATCTCCGTCACGTCCCAGTGTTGCGGTTCCCAGCCGCGCACGACCGTGCCCGATTTCGGTGGCACGAACGCACTCGGGGACGGGACGCCGAACGCGAGCTGCACGTTCAATGGCGTACCGGGCGCGCGCTCCGCGACGAACACGAACGGTCCGCCTTTCGGATGCTGCAGCTGCCCCGAGCTGTGATCGGTCTCGAACTCGATCTCGTAGCCGAGTGCCTTCCAGAACGCGACGGTCTTCCCGTAGTTGTAGGTCTCGACGAGGATTCCCGAAATTCCATCCGTCATTTTTGCTTCCTCTTCTGCGGCAGATACGCACGCAAGGCCGCCGCGACGATCGCCGAGAGCGACTGCTCGGTCTCGACCGCGTGATGCTTGACCTCGCGGATCAGCTCCGCCGGCAAGTACACGTTGAACTGTTTGACGTCGTCCGCCACTTGCTAGGATGCTAGCATACTAGCAAACGCGAGCAAGCCCTCACCACGCCGCTCGTTAGCGGCTCAGGCTGAACACGCCGACCGGGCGGCCTTCGAACGTCCACTTGTCGAACGCGACGGCCCAGCCGGCATCTTGCATCGCCTGGAACAACGGCATGCTCGCCTCGCGAAACGGATCCGCGATGATCAGCTGGCCACCCGGTGCGAGATTGCCGTCGAAGATCGCGCGCAGCGCGGGATGCAGCCCGGCCGCGTACAAGATGTCGCTACCGATGATCACGTCGTACTTCGTGGTGTCCGTCCACTCGGTCCAATCGGCGAGCTTCTGCTCGACATCGATCTGGTTGCGCGCCGCATTGAGCTTGCACACGTGCAGCACCAAGTTCTGACGATCCGTCTGGACCACGGTCGCGCCACGATGCCGCGCCACCATGCCCGGTAACCCGGTGCCCGCGCCGAGCTCCAACACGCGCTTGCCACGTAGATCACGGGTCGCCAGCTCCTGCGCGAGCGCGATCGCCGCCGGCCACAACACGATGCCGTACGGCCGCACCGCCGCGGCTTCACTGCCGAGGAACGCACGCTCGTCGGCGTAACTGATCATCGCACCGGTGTGCAGGATCGACCACGACCTGCCGGCGCACTCCAACGTCACTTCTTCGAGCGGGAGGTCACCGGCGGTGGTCGATAGGATCTCAGTCATCAGCGGGGTCGTCGTACTTGAACGGATTCGTCGGCACCGGTTCCGTCGGGAACGGCATGTGCGGCAACGTCTTCGCACTATTCGCCGCCTCGAACAACACGCCGGCGAGCACGACCGACGCCTGACGCAAATCTTCCGCCTTCAGGTGATCGAACGTGTCGATGCTCGAGTGATGCACGCGCGAGCCGTAGTCGAGCGGATCTTGGATGAACTGGAACGCCGGGATGCCGACCGCCTGCATGAACACGTGATCGGTTCCGCCCGTCGGCGACGACACGACCGTGTTCGCACCCATGCCCGCGAACGGTTGCAACCAATCGCGCAGGAGCGGCACCGCCTCGACATTGCCTTCGGCGTGGATGCCGTGGAGGCGGCCCGAGCCGTTGTCGATGTTGAAGTACGCGACGAGATCCTTGTAACCGGGCAGTTGCTTGACCGGGAACTTCGTCGACCACCGCGCGAACTCTTCCATCCCGGGCTTCGCGAGGCCGCGCGACGCGAGGTACTTCTCGATGTAGTTCATCGAGCCGAGCAGGCCTTGCTCTTCACCGGCCCACAGGACGAATCGGATCGTGCGCTTCGGACGCACGCCCGATGCCGCGAGGATCCGCGCCGCCTCCATCACCGTCACCGAACCGGCGCCGTTATCCGCCGCGCCATCACCGGCGATCCAGCTATCGAGATGCGCGCCGGCCATCACGTATTCGGTGCCGGCTTGCGTGCCCGGAATCTCGGCGATGATGTTGTAGGCCTTCGTGTCGGAGTCATCGAACTTGACCTGCACGTCGATCGACAACTTCGGATTCGCACCCGACTTCGCGAGCCGCGCGAGCCGGCGATAGTCCTCGGCCGCGAGCTCGATCCACGGCAAGAGCGACGTGTCGCCTTGCGTGAACCGATAGCCCTCACCATGGACGAGCTTGCCGTCGCGATACGACTCCTTCACGACCGCGAGCGCGCCCTCATCCTTGAGGAACTTGTCCGCCTTCTGCGTGAGGTAGAGCCGCTGCTTGATGTACTTCTCGATCTTCGACGGATCGATCTCCGGGAACGTGTACTTGTCCATCTTCCCGATGTCTTCGCCGGTGAGCCGCTTGAACGGGGCTTCGGCGGGCTCGCTGCCGTCCGTCGGCAACGAGATGAGGACGATCTTGCCCTTGAGCTTGCCGTGATACTGCGCGAAGTCGCGCTCCTTCTTCATCGGCGCGACGACGATGTCCGCGTTGATCGTGCCGTTCGTGCCCGGCGTCCACGCGACGGGGATCGCCGTCAGCGTCATCGCGCGCGGCTCGGTCATCTTCACCGACGACGACACGATCGACCACCCGCGCCCGAACTCCCAGCCATCCTTGTGCACGTTCTTCAGGCCCCACGCCGAGAACTGCTTCATCGTCCAGGTCTCGGCGGTGCGCATCGCCGGCGAGTTCGTCAGGCGGCCGCCGATCCAGTCATCGAGGTACTCGGCCGTTTGCATCACCTTCGAGTGACGCAGTCCTTGATCGATGATCTTGTCGATGTCGTTGTTGGTCGGCTCTGCTTGGCCAACGGTAGCCACGGCCGCGAGTAACACTGCCCCGACGAGCTTTCGCATGATGGCGGGGAGCCTAGCGCTTTTTCTTCGGCTTCCGTTTCTTCGGCTGCGACATCGCCGAAACACACTGGTACGCACTGCGAATCGCCGCCTTCACGTCGCGCACGTGCGCGTTGCGAAGCTCGACGAGCACGGCCGGGTAGCCGTTGAAGTGCTCGATCGTGAAGAACCCGGGCAGGCCCATCGAGAGCAATACGTCTTTCGCGTCGAGGTTCTCGGTCACGATGCCGACGATGTCACCGCTCGGCGGCGTGGCGTCGCCGAACCGCTTGATGTCCGCCTTCGAGAGCGGCCGCTCCCACACGAAGCCGCGCTCGCCGATCATCCACGTCTTGTTGTTCCACTTGAAGCCGATCGTGACGTTCGCAAGCCCTTCGCAAAATTCCGCGACCTGTTCGAGCTTCACGCCGATGACGATATCATCGCCAGAGATGGAGCTTTCGATCATCGAAACGTTGGAGCAGTCCAAAGCGAAGGGGAAGGCGCTCCTCGAGGAAGCGCACAGCTTGCTCGCCGCCGCCGGCCTCACGTTTACCGGCACGGCGACCGATCGGAAGAAGCTCTATTACGAGGTCGGATTGCAGTGTCCGGAATCGCACTGGCTGTTTGTCGGCCAGACCGTGTCCGAGAATGTCGACAAGCACGTGATCGAGAAGGCCGGCACGACGATGAGGTTGTTCTACGATCGCGAGCACCTCGCCGTGGTCGAGCAATTCGTCACGAAGGACGAGGCGCAGTCGAATACGAAGTGGCTGACGCTCCGCCAAGCCGAGCAGGAGTGGCGGCAGCTGACCAAGAAGTACAACGTCGACGGCAAGCCGACGCCGAAGAAGACGAAGGTTGCCGCGGTCACGGACGAAGCCCAGTTGCTCGCCGCATGGTTCGCCAAGCAAGACGACGCCACGTTGTCGGTGCTCGCCGATGTGTGGACCGAGAACGGCGACCCGCGCGGCGAATTCGTGCACCTCTCGCTCGCCGACAAGCCAACCGAGGCGTTCGTGAAGAAGCACGGCGGCAAGCTCGTCGGGCCGGCGCGGCCCTATCTGCGCGACTGGCATTTCGGCGCCAACGGCATCGTCGACTATGCCGAGACCGAGGTCGGCAACGTGATCAAAGGCATCGATCAGCTCACGCGGATCAATCCGAAGCTGTGCCTGACGATCACCGCGCTGAAGACCCAGAAGATCGCCGCGGAGCTGGCGAAGGTCTCGCTCGCGCCGCTCTACTACGCGGGCACCACGATGGGCTTGGGCGGTGGCGGGTGCATGATGAACGACAAGATCCTGATCGCGGCTGCGCCGGCGTGGCGCGGCGTGAAGCGCTTCAGCTTGTCGACGCGCGGCGTGACCGGCAAGAACCTCTCGCCCGCGGCGCTGCAGAAATTTCTCGATCAGCTCGCACCCGGTGTCGAGTACGTGTTGTTCGATCACTGGACACGCGCCGACGAGCCCAACGCGTTACCGCCGGTGAAGGCCTACACCGACGTGCTTCGCAAACATGCGAACACGAAGACCGCGCAGCTCCAGACGGACTACAAGAAGCTGCGCGGCGATCTCGGCCTCAGTGCTTGACGTCGTAGCGGTCGGCGTTCATGACCTTGTTCCACGCGCGAACGAAGTCATGCACGAACTTGCCGTGCGCATCGCTCGACGCGTAGACCTCGGCCAAGCTGCGCAACACCGAGTTCGATCCGAACACGAGGTCGACGCGCGTCGCCGTCCACTTCTGCGCACCGGACTTCCGATCGGTACCTTCGTAGGTCTCTTTCGTGTCCGACGTCGCCTTCCACTGCGTCTCCATCGAGAGCAAGTTGATGAAGTAGTCGTTCGTCAGCACGCCCGGCCGATGCGTGAGCACGCCGTGCTTCGTGTGGCCGACGTTCGTATCGAGCACGCGTAGTCCGCCGATCAACACCGTCATCTCCGGCGCCGTCAGCGTGAGCAGTTGCGCGCGATCGACGAGCAACTCTTCCGCCGACACCGAGTAACGCTCGCGCTGATAGTTGCGGAAGCCATCGGCATGCGGCTCGAGCGGTTGGAACGAGTGCACGTCGGTCTGCGCTTGCGTCGCATCGGTGCGGCCCGGCAGGAACGGCACCGTGACGTTGTGGCCACCTTCACGCGCGGCCTTCTCGATCGCCGCGGCACCGCCGAGCACGATCAAGTCTGCCATCGATACCGGCTTGCCGAACGCCTTCTGCACGCCTTCGAGCGCGGTCAACACCTTGCCGAGTTGTTGCGGCTGGTTCGCGTCCCAATGGCGTTGCGGCTCGAGCCGAATGCGCGCGCCGTTCGCACCACCGCGCTTGTCGCTGCCGCGGAACGTCGACGCGGAGGCCCATGCCGTCGACACGAGCTCGCGGACCGACAGGTTCGTGGCGAGGATCCGCGCCTTGAGATCCGTGATGTCGGCATCCGACAGCTTCGCGCCTCTCGGATCTGGTGCGGGCACCGGATCCATCCAGATCAGATCGTCCTTCGGAACTTCCGGACCGAGGTAGCGCGACTTCGGACCCATATCGCGATGCGTGAGCTTGAACCACGCGCGCGCGAACGCATCCGCGAATTGATCCGGGTGCTCGTAGAACCGGCGCGAGATCTTTTCGTACGCCGGGTCCATGCGAAGCGCGAGGTCGGTCGTCAGCATCATCGGCGGATGCTTCTTCGACTTGTCGTGCGCATCCGGCACTTCATTACCGGCGGCGCCACCCTTCGGCTGCCACTGCTGCGCACCGGCGGGGCTCTTCGTCAGCTCCCACTCGTACTTGAACAGGTTGTCGAAGAAGTGATTGCTCCACTTCGTCGGCGTTTGCGTCCAGGTGACCTCGAGGCCACTCGTGATCGAGTGACCACTGTGGCCGGTGCCGAGGCTGTTCTTCCAGCCGAAGCCTTGATCCTCGAGATCGCCGGCTTCCGGATCGTGGCCGACGTGCTTCGACGGGTCACCCGCGCCGTGCGTCTTGCCGAACGTGTGACCACCGGCGATCAACGCGACGGTCTCTTCATCGTCCATCGCCATGCGCGCGAACGTCTCGCGGATGTCCTTCGCGGCGGCGAGTGGATCCGGCTTGCCGTTCGGGCCCTCGGGATTGACGTAGATGAGGCCCATCTGGACCGCGGCGAGCGGATCTTCGAGTGCGCGGCCTTCGCCGTAGCGCTTGTCGTCGAGCCACTTCTTTTCCGAACCCCAATAGATGTCGGTCTCGGGTTCCCAGATATCCGGGCGACCGCCGCCGAAGCCGAACGTTTTGAAGCCCATCGACTCGAGTGCGACGTTGCCGGTCAACACGAGCAAGTCCGCCCAGCTGATCGCCTTGCCGTACTTCTGCTTGATCGGCCAGAGCAGACGGCGCGCCTTGTCGAGGTTGACGTTATCGGGCCAACTGTTCAGCGGCGAGAATCGTTGGCTACCGTTACCGGCGCCGCCTCGACCGTCGCCGATCCGGTACGTCCCCGCGGCGTGCCACGCCATGCGGATGAACAGCGGGCCGTAGTGACCGAAGTCCGCCGGCCACCAGTCCTGCGAATCGGTCATCAACGCGTGGAGATCTTTTTTCAACGCCGCGAAGTCGAGCTTCTTGAACTCCGCCGCGTAGTCGAAGTCCGGTTCCATCGGATTCGACAGCGACGAGCGTTGGTTGAGGATTTCGAGTCGCAGCGAATTCGGCCACCAATCCCGGTTGGTCGTGCCGGCACCCGATTGGTGCTTGAAGGGACACTTTGCTTCCGCCATGCGGAGAGCCTACGTCCGTAGCAAATCGCGTTGAAGTCGATCGAGCGAATGGCTTTGATAGATATTTCTTATCAGGCGTCGATCCACACGGGACCGGTGCCACGGAGTGCGGCGATCGCCGACGGGAGTGTCGAGAATAACGGGCTCGGGAGCGCGTCGAGCGGGTACCAGTCCCAGCGCTCCACTTTGTCGGGCTCCCTGACTTCGGGCTCGCCTCTGATCCAATCCGCCGCGAACGACAGGTCGAGATAGTGCTTCGGAGCATACGTGGTGAGGTTGATCGCGCGAAGAAACCGGGGCGGACCGATCACGAGGCCGGTCTCCTCCATGACTTCGCGCGCGGCACACGCGGCGACGCTCTCCATGTATTCGAGGTGGCCGCCGGGGGATGCGTATTCGCCGGCACCGTGGCTCCCACGGCGTTTGCCGAGGAGGAGCTTGCCGTCGCGAAGTATTAGGACGCCGATGCCGACCCGTGGTTCCACGCGCGTATTCTAACGCGGTGAGTGACGCGGCGTTGATCGCGGCGATCGTCGACGATCCGGACGACGAGTCGGCCTGGATGGTCTACGCCGATTGGCTCTTGTCACGCGGCGATCCGCGCGGCGAGTTGATCCAGATCGGGATGGAGATGGATCGCGGGAACATGACGCGACGGTTTCGCGCGGCGGAGATCGAGGGCGATGAACCGCCGCTTCTGTCCGCGCGCTTGCGGTCCGAAGCGAAGCATTGGCAGCTGACGTGGCGGCGCGGCTTCGTCGAGAAGGCGCGGCTGATGAAGTGCGATGTGCCGCGAACCGACGAGACGCTCCGTGCGTTGCTCGCGGATCCGCATGCGGCGTTGTTGCGGCAGCTCACTTCGTACGAGCTCGTCGCGCCACTGTTCGAGCAAACTTCGCGCATCACCCACGTGCTGGTGAACGGGCTCGGCGATCACGCGGCAATGCTCGAGCGGTCACTGCCAGAGCTCGACAGCCTGACCGTCATGGACGCGGCGTCGGTGCTGCGCATCGCGCATCGCGAGCTCGGCCAGCTGAACACGCTCCTCTCGCGAATGCCGGCGCTCGCGACCGGTGCGTTCGAGCTACCGGCGCTCGAGAGTCTGATGACGCCACCATCGGCGGAGATGTTCGACGACCGCGCGTCGATCGTGCATCGCCCGCCGCCGAACCTGCGCGACGTCTACTTCAATGCGGGCGGGAACGGCCTCTTGCGGTTGGTGGGCACGCCGCTGTTGGCGCAGCTGACGGTGTTGACGATCGTCGGGATCCGGATCGCGGAGCTTCCGGCGGTGGAGCAGGTGGCAGGCTCGTTCTCGCACGTGAAGAAGCTCGCGTTCCATTTTCACGGGGACGACTACGTCGATGTCGCGACCTGCGATGCGATCGAGCGGACGGTGATCGACATGTTCCCCGGCGTCGAGACCCCGCGCGGCTCGTCAATTCCCGACGGCAACACTGAAATTGAACAGGAGCGAGTGGTCGTGCGGCGTGTGATCCGGCAGCTCGCGATCGATCGGCGGTTTCGCGATCTCGAGCTCGAGCCAGATCGACATTCGCGCGTGCGCTGAATCTTCGCTGAATCGCACGAATTCCGATCCGCCGAGAGAAATCGCCAGGTAGTCGCGATCGGTGTTCGGGCCGCTGTACCAGTCGACCATCTCGCGACCGCCGCCCAGCCCGACCCAGAAGTCCTCGCGCACGAAGTGTGGATTGCGGCCGTGCTTGTAGGTCTCGATCGCCTTGTCGCGGACAAGGCTCACCCGAAGGTCTCCACCGATGTTGAGCTCGACACCGTCGGAGTGCGTGCTCTTCTGATCGGGCAACTCGACATCGGATACCGACGCGTGGGCGACGAGCCGAAACCGGTCCACGCCGCACGAGAGCTCCGGACCGATGCCGTCTTGAACATCGCCCGTATTGCCGGCTTCGAGCGAGCCGACCCGAACGCCGATGCCGCCGTCGCAGCGGAGGTGGTAGTCGGGGATGGGGCCGGCGTAGTCGGGATAGATCTCTTCGGGTTCGGCGTACGCGGTGCCCGCTAGACAGAGGACGAGCAACCACTTCATGGGTTCGTAGTGATCCGGCGAGGTGGCGTGTGCCCGTTAAGAGTCGCTAAAGTCCCGATGCGTGATTTCGTTCGTCACCGACCTCGAAGGCCAGTGGGACAAGCTGGTCACGTTCGCGACAGCGAACCCGTACGTCCGTCTCGTCGACGACGATTTAGTGCTGGCCGACGGCGTGACGTTCGTATTCGGCGGCGATGCCATCGATCGGGGGCCGGCCGGAAGAAAACTTGTGCGGGTCTTGGCGGCGGCGAAACAGCGGTATGGCGATCGGGTAGTGCTGCTCGCGGGCAATCGCGACATCAACAAGCTCCGGCTCGTGCGCGAGATCGACACGCCGCGGTCGAGCTGTCCGCCGGGATTGGCGAAGGCGGAGCAGTTGAAGTGGACGTTCGAGCACACCATGGGTGCGCCGCACGCGTTCGAGCATCGGGCGACGGAGCTCGGGACATCGGATCCGGACGCGGTCGTCGAGAGCTTTCGCGCCGACGTAGCGCCGGATGGCGAGCTGCGCCGGTATCTCGAGGTCGCGCAACTCGCGTTTCGCCAGGGCGTGACGTTGTTCGTGCACGGCGGTGTGTCGGCAGCGAACCTGTTCGTCACGCCGGGGCGTCCGCGCGCGACCTCGGTCGATGCGTGGGTCGCTTCGCTGAACGCGTTCTATCGCGACGAGCTCGCCGGCGATCCTGCGGCGTTGATCGCGTACCAGGCGCCACTGCCGGGCACGCACGCGAACGAGACCAGCGTGGTGTATGCGCGGCCGACCACCGATGCCGGCGATCCGATCCTGCCGCTGCCCGAGGTGATCGCGGCGTTGCGGGCGGATGGCATTTCGCGTGTCGTCGTCGGGCATACGCCGAGCGGGGATTGTCCCGCGATCGTGCGCAGCGGTGACTTCGAGCTCGTGCTCGCCGACAACTCGTACGGGCGGATCGAGCACGGCTCGCAGCTCGCGATTACCGACGACGAGATCACGGTGCGCGGCTGGACCAAGCTCGACGACGGCTCGACGGAGATCGTCGACGTGGTGACGCGCCGTGCGGATGGTGGTCCGTTGGGGACACACGATCCGGACGGCTCGCTGATCAAATCGCGGTTGCGCGATGGCCGCTATCTGTTGTTCCGCGCGCTCGGCGATCATCACGTGCAGCAGATCGCGCGCGATGAGTGATGCGTTGCTGGCGGCGTTGATCGCGAATCCCGACGACGAAGCCACGTGGCAGGTCTATCGCGATTGGTTGCTCGAGCGCGGTGATCCGCGCGGTGCGATGATCGACGAGACCGACGACCAGCTGATCGGTCAGTTCGTACGGTCGATCGTGACGGATCGGCTGGCGGCGATGCCCGAGCACTGGGTCCTGATCTGGAAGCGCGGCTTCATCGATGCCGCTCGCTATCACTATTCGAGGCAATGGCCGACCGCGGAGACGATCGATGCGCTACTCGACGATCCGAGCACGGCGCTGCTGCGGTCGCTGGATCTACGGCATTCGCAGATCGCGCGCTGCTACGACGCGTTGTTCGCGCGCGAGATACCGTCGCTGCGGCAGCTCTCCGTCGATGTGTCGTCGCATCCAGACGTGATCGATGGGTTGATCGAAGCGCCGTTGTTCGCGCACATCACGACGCTGGCGCTGGCGGCGACCGCACTCGCGGACATCGATCGGCTCTTCGAGGTGGCCGACCGTGTCCAGCACATCGCGAACCTCGACGTCGAGCTGCGAATGGAGCAGCTCGGTCGCGACGAGCGGATCCACGTCGAGCGTGGCTTTGCCGAGAAGCTGCCGCGTGCGCGCCTGCAGCTGAAGTTGTGGTTGGGCTAGCGCTATTTCGCGAGCCATTCGATCGCGAGGCGCACGCGCGTGGGAAGCAGGCGGCGGGTCGGGTACACGACGTACAGATCTTGCGAGCGCGGCTCGCCGAGCTCGGTCGCGATCGGCACGAGCCCGTCGCCGACCGCCTCGGCGGGAGCGAGCACGAGACCGAGCCCACGCCTCGCCACGTCCACTGCTGCGCGCGGATCGTTGATCACGAAGTGGGCGTTTGGCGTGACGTCGCCGCGGGTGAAGCGCCAGACCATCGGCGTACGTAGCACTACCGCGGGCACGGTCGCGAGGACGTCGCGGGTGACGCGCTTGCGGAGATATTTCGCTTTGAACTGTGGCGTCGCGCAGAGCGTGTACGCGCTCGTCCACAGCTTTCGCGAGATGAAGTCTGCATCGACCTTGCCGCCGACGCGGATGCCGAAATCGTAGTTATCGGCGACTAGATCGCGGATCGCGTTCGTCGCGTCGAGCTCGATCGTGATGCGCGGATATGCGAGGCCGAATTCAGCAAGTGCGCGGGCGACGCGCGTGGATCCGGTGAACGCGGGTGCGGTGACGCGCACGATGCCACTCGGCTCGGCCTCGTGATCGGTGGCGGTATCGAGTGCCTCGACCAAGCCATCGAGGTGGGCGCCGGTGCGGTCGAGGAGCGTGCGACCTTCATCGGTGAGCGCGACCGTGCGCGAGGTCCGGCGAAGCAGTGACATGCCGAGTGATTCTTCGAGGCGAGCGACGGCGCGGCTCACGCTGCTCGTGCCCATCGCCAGCCTGCGTGACGCGCGAGCGAAGCTGGCCTCGCGAGCGACGGCAACGAACACGGCGAGATCGTCGAGGGCCATGTGGTCATTATCCCATTATCGGCATGATGCATGCCAGTCATGCCGGTTTCGCGCCGTTCGCGGCATCGCTAGATTTCGAGCATGAGCGAAGCAAACAAGGCGGTCGTCCGGCGCTTCAACACGGACGTGATCGAGCGTGGTGATCGGGCGGCGTTCGAGCAGTTGATGGCGCCCGGCTTCGTCAATCGGACGGCGCCTCCGGGCATGTCGCCGGGTGCGGACGGGATGTGGAACACGTTCGACAAGGTGCTCCGACCGGCGATGATCGATGTCACGGTGGAGATTCACGAGCAGGTGGCGGAGCGCGACCTGGTCACGACGCGCAAGACGATCCGTGGCACGCACCGCGGCGAGTTTCTCGGTGTGCCGGCGACGGGGAAGCCGATCGAGATCCAGGTCATCGATATCGTGCGGGTGCGCGACGGGCAGTACGTGGAGCATTGGGGCATCAACACGCTCCAGCAGGTCGTGGCGTCACTGCGCTAGACTGCGAGCGTGGCGGAGGAGAGCGAGCTCATCGCAGCGGCGGGAGAGGGGGGTGGGACGACGTTCGGGCGAGTTGATCCGAATCGGAGCCGAGCTCGACGCGGGGAATTTGACGCGGCGCTGGCGCGGTGCCGAGCTCGAAGGAGACGAGTCGCGAAGTTTGTCGCCGCGGCTCCTCGCCCAATCAGACTTCTGGCAGCCGGTCTGGGGCGAGGATTCATTCGAGATGCGCGGTTTTCGCCACTCGACGATCGGAAGCCAACCGCGGAGACGTTGCGAGCACTTCTCGAAGATCCACGCACGACGTTCCTTCATGGCCTCGATGTTTTGCATCTCGACCTCGCGCCGCTTTGGGGAGCGCTGTTCGATTACGGCCCGCACCGATGGATTCGCAACCTCAGAATTTGCGATCTAGGAGGCTACGGCACGAAGTTGGACGTCTTCCCCAATCTCGATTACGTGACGATCAACGAGCGGCCGATCGACGAAATCTCGAGGAGCAGATCGCAGTTGCTGCCCGGAATCGAGACCTCCACCTCGCCAGCATTCAGGATCGCGCATCAACGCTTGCGCGGGCTCCAGTGTCCGACTTCGGCTGCCCCAGCGCTCGAAACGGGAGACATCGAGCTGCCTAGCTGTGAACAGATCGTGTGCACCGTCACCGAGCAGCTCTTGGTCAGCTCGTCCTCGATTCTCCATGTTCCGCCTCCCAAACTAGCGAAGCTCGCACTCGGAAACGTCGGAACCTCAACGCCTGCTGTCGCTGGTTCGTCCGTCCTACGCCAATTGCGTTCGTTAGCCCTGTGGGATGTCCCGCTTTCGGAGCTCGATCCGATCTGCCGCGCATCATCCCTCGGGCATCTCGAAGAGCTCGAGATCCACGTTCCGATCGGCGAAGGTAATTTCGTTTACGAAAAGCGCGCGGCCGAGATTCGGGCTTCGATCGACGCGACATTTCCGTCGACAAAGGTGACGTTCGACATTCGTGCACATCCCGAGCCCGATCCGAACCGTGCGCGGAAACCGCGAATTCCAATGGACGCGGACTCGCGCGATTCAGACGGTCGTATCAACGCCATCGACGCTTGGATCTACGGTACGAAGCCCCGGTCATAGCTGCACGCCGCTGGCGGAGAGCCGCGCCCGATCCGGTGTGCGACCGATTGAACAGGTAGATCGGAACAGGTCGTCCGTTCGTAGCCTTTCGAGATTGCTTGGTTGTCGCCAATCCATGCCCGACGCAAGTGCGCGAGATTCCTCGACGGCAGCCCGAACCCTCTCAGCCACGTTCTGTGCCATGAATGTAAAATTAGTCGTGAAAAATATCCGCCGATTTCATAGTTCTCGACCGAGCATGAGGTATCAATCACGTGTGCGGAAATCTACCTCGGCAGTCCAGCAGCTCGGTCTCGCCGTCGATCTGCGTCCGCGCAAGCTAGACAGGAACGGTCAGCGTCGTGGCGGTGCGCGGAAGAACGCGGGTCGTCCACAACATGTTCGCGGTCCGGGCACGAAGGAGCCGCATCAGAAGCGAAAGCGCGTCCGAAAGGACAACCCGCTTCACGTCGTTCTGCGCACGGTGTCGGAGCTTGGGTCGTTTCGCAATCGCACGGTGCTTGCCGCGATTCGTGCCGCCACGTTCATGGCCACGCGGTACGAGGAAACGTTTCGGATCGTCGAGTACAGCATCCAGGACAATCACATCCATCTGCTCGTCGAGGCGCAGGATCAGAAGACGCTTGCCGCGGGGATGAAGGCGTTCGAATCGTCGTGTTCGAAGCGCGTCAACGCGTACGTCTCGAAGGCGCGTGGCTATGCGCGGCGTCGTCGAGGATCGGTGTTTCGCGATCGCTACTTCGCGACCGAGCTGGCCACGCCGAAGCAGCTGCGCAACACGCTCGCTTACATTCTCAATAACTGGCGCAAGCACCAGGCGGATCGCACCACGCAGTGGCAGGTGGACCTGTACTCGAGCGCGTTGACGTTCGCGGGCTGGAGCGAGCGCAACGGCGCCGCGTTGGCGGAGGATGCGCGCGTGAAGGCCGCGCTGCCGAAAGGCTACGATTCGCTCATCACCTCAGCGCCGCGGACGTACCTGATACGCGTGCTGTGGAAGCGGCATCACCCGTTGATCTCGTTCTTCGAGGTACCTGGTGGAGGTTCCGAGTAAGCTGTCAGCGGTGGCGGACGAGAACCAGCTCATTGCAGCGATCGCGGCGGATCCCGACGACGAAGCGGGATGGCTCGTCTATGCCGATTGGTTGCTCGAGCGCGATGATCCGCGCGGCGAGCTGATCCATATCGGGATCGAGCTCGATGGAGGCAACGTCTCTCGCCGGTTGCGCGGCGTGGGAATCGAGTCCGACGAAGAGACCGCGTTGTCGCCGCGGTTGTACGCGCAGTCGCGGTTTTGGAAGTTCACCTGGCATCGTGGCTTCTTTCGCGATGCGAGCTACCACAACGATGCGGGGCGACCGCCGGATGTCGAGACGCTCGCCGCGCTGCTCGATGACCCGAGGGCCGCGCTCCTCGCGAGCCTGGGGCTGAGCGATGACGATCTGGTTCCGCTTTGGGCAGACGTCTTCGACCGGGGGCACGCGAGGCTGGAGGTGCTCGGGATCTGCGGAATCGGTTCGTTCGGGCGGTCGCTCGACGCGTTCCCGAGGCTGACCAGCCTGGGGATTCATGACTTCGGTCCGCCGACCACCGAGCTCTCTCAGCCCGGTCTCCGGTCGTTGTCGACGTCGACGGGGATTTGTCCGCCACTTACCACCGGCGTGGATCTGCCGAGCCTTCGAACGCTCAGTTGTGACGGCTCGACGAGCCTGTTCACCGAAACCACCTCGATCCTCCGTCGCCCGCCGCCCACGCTCGCCGACCTGACGTTGAGTGGAGGTGACGAGGTGTGTCGTCGTATGAGCGAAGTAAAACTGCTCGAGCAGCTCGAAGAGCTTTACATCTCGAAGGGACGGCTGAGCGAGCTGGATCTCCTGCGAGAACGAGCCGATCAATTTCGCCATCTGAAGAAATTCACCCTCTCGGTGGTCGATCAGGTCGACTATGAACGCTATCGCGCGATCGGGACCGAATTCGAAGCACTCTTCCCCGGAATCGAAGCGAACTTCTACTGCGACTTCGTTCCGCCACCGATGACGACCGGTCCGAGCCAGCCATACACCGGCCCGAGGGTCGATGCACAGTCGCGAAACGCCGACGGTCGAATCGATGCGATGGCCGCATGGATGCAAGGCGAAGGCGACGACTGATTACTGCAGCGTATCGACGCGCCGCAACTTACCCAGCGAGTAGATTCCGACGACGATCAGCGTGCCCACGCCACCGATCACGACCGCCGGCATCGCACCGAACCAGGCCGCCGCGAGCCCCGACTCGAAGCCGCCCAGATCGTTCGACGCCGCGATACAGATCGCGTTGAACGCGCTCACTCGACCGCGCATCGGATCGGGCGTCCGGATCTGGACGATCGTGGCGCGCACTACGACCGACACCATGTCGGAGCCGCCGAGCACGAGCAGCGCGATCAGCGACACGACGAAGTTCGTCGACAGGCCGAACACGACGGTGGCCGCACCGAACACGCCGACGCACGCGAGCATCTTCGCACCTACGCCCTTGTCGAGCGGGCGGTTCGCGAGGAGGAGCGCGACGATCGCGGCTCCGGTGGCGGGCGCACTACGGAGGAGGCCGAGGCCGACCGTGCCGACGTGCAACACGTCGCTCGCGAACAACGGCAGCAGTGCGGTCGCACCACCGAGGATCACCGCGAACAGATCGAGCGTCAGCGCCTCGAAGATCACCGGCTGACTGCGGATGAACTTCCAACCTTCGCGCACGCGCTCCCACGACGCACGCTCGGCGGCATCCGGACGTTGCGCGGGCAGGCCGAACGTCAACGCGGCCGCCACGGCCATGATCACTGCACACGTGATGTACACGGCGGCAGCGCCGGCGATGTAGACCACGCCACCGATCGCCGGACCGACGATCGTCGCGATCTGCCAGGACGTGGAGCTCCAGGTCAGCGCGTTCGGCAAATCCTCGACGGGCACCATGCCCGGCACGAGTGCTTGCGCGGCCGGCGATTCGAACGTGCGCGCACAGCCGATCACGAGCAGCACGCCGTAGATCACCGCGATCGATTGCATCGGCACGCAGATCGCGAGCGTGATCGCACACGCCATCATGATCGACGTGGTGATAACGACGATGCGCGTTCGATCGCGCGAGTCCGCGGCATTGCCGGCGGCGAGCGTCAGCGCGACCGCGGGGATGAATTGGACGAGCCCGACGATGCCGAGATCGAGCGCGCGATGCGTGATCTCGTAGATCTGCCAACCGACCGCGAGGTTGAGCATTTCGGCCCCGACACTCGCCAGGAACGCACCGGCGAAGTAGCGACGGAAGGTCGGATGACGGAACGCACTCGCGAACACGCCACCACCTTAAGGGGAGGCGACTCGTTTGTCAGCTCGCTTAATGAGCGTCGAAATTGTAGAATTGCTCGGTTTTGAGAAGGGCGCCGAAACAGCTCCGGGCACAGCACACGATCATCGCGATCCTCGACGCGGCGACGTTGCTGCTCCAGCGCGGCGGCCTCCAGGTCGTGACCACGAATCATATTGCCGATCTGGCTGGCGTGAGCATTGGCTCGGTTTATCAATATTTCCCCGACAAGCTCGCGATCTATCAGGCACTCCACGATCGACACGTCGAGCGGATCGCCGGCGTCGTCGAGAAGACGCTCGTCGTGCATGCCGACGCTACGCCGGCGGCACTGGTCAAAGCGTTGATCGAGGCGTTGGTGGACGCCCATGTCGAGGACGCAGCGATCGGCGACGCGCTCGCGACCGTGCCGGGTGGGACCCGCGCGCTGTCCGATCGGCTGCGCAACGCATTTCGCCTCGCGCTCGCTCCGCATCACGGTCCGGCCGTGCTCGAGCGAGCGCTGTTCGTGATCCCCACGATGGTCGAGGCGTTCGCCCACGCGGTCGGCCACCGCGGGTCGAGGCTGTCCTTGGCGGCTGCCAAACAGGAGTCCGTGCGCGCCGTGCTCGCGTATCTCGAGACAATCTGACAACGCCACGAACCGCGCGCGCGCCCAACCCCGCACGATCGTTCGACCGCGCCGAGTACGGTTCGTGCTTCTGCCACCAGCCATGACGCTGTTCGAGGTGCTGGTCCTGTGCGGAGTCCTGTCGCTGATGATGCTCGGCCTGTTGGTCACGCGATGCTGGAACCCCGAGCTCGGCATGCTGATCGCGGGCGGCCCGTTCGCGATCGGAGCCGTCGCAGCGATGAAGCAGCCCGACCCAACTGTGCCTGTGGCGCGGTGGATCCGGCGCTAGAACACGAACTCGATGCCGGCGTCGAACAAGAGCGATGCCTTGTAACCATAATGAATCTTGAGCGGCTGATCGTCGGCGGAGTCCTTGATCACGTCGAGCAGGCGCACGCCGAAGCCTGCGGATAGCGCTAGCCGGCGCGAGAGTTGCGGCACGCAGATCCAGCCACCCAGACGCGGGCGCAACAGATCGAGGAACACGTACTCGTACTTCGAATAGCTGCCGGCCGGACGCAACGCCATCTCCGCGAGCGGGGCGACCGGATCGATCGCGCTCGCCTCGAGGCCGAGGTAGTCGTTGATCGCGACCATCGCGGTTGGCCAATCGGCGGCGACGATCGTGCGACGCGAATCGCCGTCGGTGACCGCATACGTGTCGTTGAACGACAGCCGCATCGCGAGCCGCGGCAACAAGCGAAACGCGACGCGATCCTGCGCGCGCGGCACGCCTTGCTTCTTTTGCGACAACAACAAGTCCTTCGCGGCGGCGCGGAACGCCGAGCGCGCCGTGGCCTCGTCGACGCCATCGTTACTGTCCAAGAGATACGCGGCGAGCGTGAGGAAGAACTTCTCGCGCGGCTTCTGCTGATCGGTCAATTTCACGTCGAGCGCCGAGCGAAGTGACTCCATCGCGAGCGCGCGATAGTCACCGCGCATGACGAGACGTAACCAATCGCCGATATCGATCGACGAGGCCCCACCACCGTGTTGATCGAGGAACGCGAGCGCGCGCCCGACGGTGGTGCCGGCGAGCGACTTGTCGGCGAGCATCGGCGCGACCGCATCGCGCGCGACATGCAACAGCTCGGCGATGTCGAGATCCTCGAACGACTTGCCATCCTGCGACCACAAGTACCAGCGCGTGCGCAGCTCGGTGACGAGACGCGCCGCCCGCGACAGCGAGCGCAACACGACCTTGGCCTCCGGCGGCGGCGAGCCCGGATAGAACAGATACGGTGCGAGCGATGGCGGCACGAGCGCGCGCAGCTCGTCCATCCGGCGCATCGCCTTGCGGAAGCGGAGCAGCCACGTCGTCATCTGATGGGGTGGCTTCGTCGAGATCAGGCCGTTCGCGTCGACGTTGCCCGTGATGTCGCGGCCGAGCCACTTGATCGAGATCTTCGCGTTCGGCGCGAGGCGCGCACCCTTGCAGGGCCACGCGTCGCGCTTTTCGCCGGTGGGACACACGAGATCGAACGCGGCGTCGGCGAGTAGGCGAAAGCTCGAGTCGTCGGTGGCACGGTCGGCATCGAAGTCTTTGAGCGCGGCTTGAACGACCCAGAAGTCGACGCGCTGATCGAGCGTGTGCGCGCCGTCTGCGATCACGATCTGCGCGGCGAGCGCATCGGGCAGGGCGCCGTGCGAGACGGCGAAGCAGATCCACGCGCGGCTCGCGGCCGGATCGCGAAACAAGTCGTCGAGCGTCTTGGGATCCTTGCAGAGTGCGTCGACGGCGGGATCCGCGAGCGCGGCGGTGAGGTCGGCATTGCCCAGCGCCTCGAGGAGCGGCGTCGGCAGATCTTTCGGCAACTCGAGCCACTTCACGAGGACATCGCGCAGGCGATCGGCGAGTGCGCGATCGTCGACGAGCTCCGCGAGCACGATATCGGCCACAGCATCGACGACGTGATGTCGAACCTCGCCGCGCTTCTCGAGCGCCGCACGGGTGGCGAGCCCGACATCGCACGCGACCCGACGATCCGGCCCCGGCTTCACGCGCCGGCATTCGACCTCGAGCAACGGCCGGTGTTGATCGGAGATCGCGGCCAACAGGCGTTTGCAGCCGTCGTCGGATCTCGGCGTCTTTGCACAGGCGAAGAACCGCTTCGCACTCGATATGATGTCGCCGTCGCCACCGCCCGTGGACAGGTGCCAGTAGACGAAGTCCGACACCGTGATCGTCAGGTCATCCTTCAGGACGCGCGAGAGGCTGCCCCAATACGGCGAAGCGAGCCGTTCGAGCGTGCCGTGCATGTAAAACGCGAGCGCCGGGCTCTTCTGCTCGATATTGGTGACCACGCTCGTGGTGACCTCGGTCTGGATCAGCTCCTCGACCACGTCGCGGACGTCGTCATAGAACGACGAGGCGAGATCGGCGTGCGCCGGGCGTGCGAGGCCGAGCACGATCGCCACCACGATCGAAATGCGGATCATCGCGACGATAGTAATATGACGGCGACATGCGAACGGTCCGAGCGACGCGCTACCTGACACCCCTCCGCGAAGGTGGGTCGGTGCCGGCGATCGTCGAAGCCGATGACAGCGGCACGTACGTCGTGAAGTGGCGAGGTGCGGCCCAAGGCGTGGGCGCGCTGATCGCGGAGGTGATCGGCGGCGAGCTCGCGCGCAGGCTGGCGCTGCCGGTGCCGGCACTCGTCGCGATCGAGATCGATGCGTTGCTCGCGCGATCCGAACCGGATCCGGAGATCCAAGCCACGTTGAAGGCGAGCACCGGGTGGAACGTCGGCATGGACTATCTGCCGGGCGCGTTGAACTGGGAGCCTGCGATGAAAGCGCCCGCGGACCTCGCGGCGAAGATCGTGTGGTTCGACGCGCTGATCTCGAACGTCGATCGCACGGCGAAGAACCCGAACATGCTGCGCTGGCACAAGCAGCTCTATCTGATCGACCACGGCGCGGCGTTGTACTGGCATCACGATTGGGCGAATCGCGGCACGAAGGCCCGGCTCGCGTTCGCGCCGATCCGGCAGCACGCGCTCTTGCCGTTCGCGTCGAGCATTCGCGATGCCGATGCCGAGCTCGCGCCTCGCGTGACGGAAAGTCTGATGCGGGACGTGTTGGCGGAAGTTCCCGACGAGTACCTGACGGCCGAAGCCTCGCCCGCTGCCACCCGCGATGCGTACGTTGCATACTTCACCGAGCGGATGGCGACGCGTGAATTTGTCGAGGAAGCGGAGCGTGCCCGTGGCTAACCACGACAGCTTCGACTGGGCGCTGATCCGCGTCGTTCCGCGCGTCGAGCGGGGCGAGTGCGTGAACGCGGGCGCGATCGTGGCCTGTGCGACGAAGCGCTACCTCGGAGCGCGCGTGCTGTTGAACGCGGCGAAGGTTCGCGCGCTCGATCCGGCGATCGATCTCGAAGAGCTCGAGGCGGCGCTCGCCACGATCCCGCGGATCGCCGCCGGTGATCCGACCGCGGGCCCGATCGCGGCGCTGCCGCATGGCGAGCGGTTTCATTGGCTGACGGCGCCGCGGAGCGCGGTCGTCCAGACCTCGCCCGTGCACACCGGCATCTGCGACGATCCCGAGGCTGCGCTCGCCGATTTGATCGAACGCCTCGTCAAGTAAGGCAACGCCGTCGCGGGGTACGCGGTCAGAGCTGCGTGCGTTGGCTCGCGTTGTTACTCGTCGGTTGTGCGACTCCGATGGTCGCGTCGCCTCCGAAGGTCGTCGCACCACCGCGCGTCGACGAGCAACTCGCGCCGCTCCTCGGCACGTGGACCGACGACGCCGGCGTGACATTCGACGTGCTGAGCGTCGGCGATCGCGTGAAGATTGGCGATGTCGTCGTCTACGCGTCGGGACAAGAGCTGCGCGCGATCGCGCCCGTCCAGCTCACGTGCGTCGTCGACGCGATGACGAACCAGACGCTCGAAGTAATCGCGAACACCGACGAGATCACGATCCGAGGCGCCGGTATCGACGAGCACTTCCGCGTCACCGCCGATCGTCTCGACCTCGCGAGCAATCGCGGCGCGCACGTGTTTCGTCGCGTTCGCTAGCGGGTCGTCAAGAACGCGCTGACCTCGCACTGTGGTTCGTACCAGCCATGACTCTCGCAGCGATAGAGCGTGCTGACGTCGCAGCCTTCGACCCGCGTGTAACCGACGCCCGCATTGCGCTGATCGCGTGTCTTCGTCCATAGCGCGAGGCGTTCTGGATCGCGGCCGATGTCGTCGGGCGGGCGCTCCGGGTTGACGGTCATCGCCGCGTGCAACCGATCGATCGGACACGAATTCGTGCGCGAGAACGTGCGGGTCGCGACCGAGATGTCGTCGAGCGTGCAGCCTTCGCCGATGCACCACGTCGTCGGCTCGCAGCTTGGAATGAGGCTCGCGTTGTCGATCGTCGGAAGGGACTGGCACTTGTAGATCGTGTCGTGACCGCAGCCGCGCATCTCGTACGACTCGAACGTGCCCGGATCGGTCCCGGGCCGCGATCGATCCGGTCGATAGATGACCTCTGGCGCCTGGCACGTGGTGTCCGCAACGAACTGGCTACGCGCCTCCGCCGGAAACCAATTGCCACCGCATCCGACCAACGCCGCGAGCAGGCAGGTTCGCATCGTGATCAGTCTGCGTACGCGCGCGCGGCGAGGAAGTGGCCTTCATCGTTCTTCAGCGTTCAGCTAAGGATGTCCACATTCGGGTGGCTGCCTCGCGCGCGTTCGATCACGAGTGCGGTCGCCGCATCGGCCAACGTCTCCGCGAGGGGCGCGATCGCCGATGGCGATAACCGCAACGTGACCGCGCCGATCGTCACGTGGACCGCGCCGCAGTTGCAGTGCTCTACCAACGCGAAGTCACTGGAGGCGAGGGTGTCGCGACGGCATAGCTGGCGTTCCATGTTGATATTGAAAATCATTATCAAAATTATGTCAAGCGATTCGGGCCTATGCAGGCGCAAGTCCTGAGCTACACTGGGTTCCGATATGAATCCGATGATCGAGCTCCTGACGTCGCGGCGAAGTGCTGGAACCCTGATCGCACCCGGACCGACGCGCGCGCAGCTCGATCACATCCTGCGCGCGGCGGGCGCGGTGCCGGATCACGGCAACCTCCGGCCGTTTCGCTTCGCCGTGATCGAAGGCGAGGGCAGGGCCGCGTTCGGTCAAGCACTCGCCGATTGCGCAGCCGAGCGCCGGCCCGATACGCCGGCGGCAAAGCTCGAGGGCACCAAAGCGAAGGCGTTTCGCTCGCCCACGATCATCGCGGTGATCGCATCGCCGAAGCCGGGCAAGATCGAAACCTGGGAACAGAACGTGACGGCAGCGTGTGCCGGCTACGCGCTCGTGCTCGCGGCGTTCGCGCTCGATGTCGGCGCGGTCTGGAAGTCAGTGCCGTTCACGAAAGGAACAGCGCTGAAGAAGCTGTTCGCCATGAACGAGCACGAAGAGATGATCGGGTGGATTCATCTGGGTACCGCGCAGAAAGACGAATCACTGTCGCCGCGCGCCGCGCTCGATCTTCCGGCGGTGACCACGCTGATCGATGGCAACGGTGCGTCGCCGTATCGCCCGGCGACCTGACGCTTACTGGCGGAAGGCCGCGAGCGCCTTCTTCATCAACTTCGCCGCGGGTTCGAGATCCGATGCGGTGACGAGCTTTCCATCGGTCGTCCGCGAGATCACGATCTGCTGCGTCCACTGCGCGATGTGATTGTTCGTGGTGACGTCTTGGAACGGCACGCGGAACGAGACGCCCGTCGGATCCTGGCCTTGCATCGCCTTGTTGACGAAGAACGGCGTCATCCAGATCTGCGGCTGACCACCGCCCGGGATGCGCACGCCGTACGGCCGCGTCGACGAGAACGTCAGGTAGAACAGCGGCTCGTTGCTCGTGCCGAACGTCTGACCGAACGGCACCCACCGTGGCCACGAGTTCGTGATGTTGCCCGTCGCGTTCGCGAGGCTCAGGCGAATCGGCGGCATCGTGCCGTCGGCCTTCACGACCCACGTCTCGGCATCCGCGTTGTTGTACGAGTACGCGTCCGTGCGCGTGAACAGCACCCACTGCGAATCCGGCGAGAACGACGGGTAGTAGTTGTAGCCGGTCGAATCGTCGGTGCCCGAGCGCGGCACGCCCTGCACCAGCACTTTCGGCGTTCCGAACGTGTTCGTGGCGTCGTCGAACGTGCGGATCACGATCGACCCGTCGTAGACGTAGAAGTCGTAGCCCGAGCTGTTGGTGTACTCCATGTTCACCATCATCGTGTTGTCGGGCGAAATCTCCGGCATCGCCGACATCGCGCCGGCATTCATCGGCGGCACCGCCGCGATCACCGACGTATCGGCGACGTTGCGAAGGTTCATCGTGCCCGCGGCATCGGTCTCGACGAACTTGTCGGCGTTTTGATTGAACGTCGCGAAGTCCCAGTTCGTGATCGTGGTGCCGATCTGCGTTTGCGTGCCGACATCGAACAGCGCACCCGGGCCACCGCCGGTCGAGAGCGTCATCGCGATCTTCGAGCCGTCGCGCGAGAGCGTGTGGCAGCCCATGCAGTAGCCGTCCGGCGGCGTGCCGGTGAAGAACGGTGCCGGATCGACATCCGGTGCCGCGATGTCGTAGCGCTGGACCGCGCGCAACGTCGACGTCCAGTAGTAGATGCCGCCGCGCGCATTTTCATTCGTCACGTCGACCTTCTGCGACGCGCTCGTGCCCTTCTTCGTCGGATCCGCGGTGTTCATACCGGCGACCGACAACGTCAGCTGCAACTTGCTGCTCGCGATCGGGAACCACGCGTCCGGCTTGTACTGATCCCAGAACGCATGGCCGTCACCTTGGAGGCCCGTCGTGAACAACTTCACGTCGATGTACTGGTTCGAGATTTCGGTGAGGAACAGGTTCGCGGTGTTCGTCGCCGGGTTGTTGTTCCAGTGGACGTCGAACTTGCCGAGGTTCGGCGGCACCAAGATGCCGTCGGTCGGATAGACAATCGTCGGCGCGAGCGACGGATCTTCGGTCGCGGTGCCGAAGTTACCGGGCGCGCTCGGGTCGACGCCGGAGCCGAGCTCGGTTAGCTGCACGTTGACGGTCAGCGTGGTGGTGCCGACGGCATCGCCTTGGATCGCGTTGACCTGAACGACGCCGGCGCCGCCACCGGTCACCGTCGCCGATGGTCCCGCGAATGTGCCGTACACCGAATCGGCAAATGCGAACGTCGCGGTGTTCGTGACGTCTTCGCTCGAGCCATCGGCATGGACCAACTTCGCGGTGTACGCCTGCGTGACCGGTATCAGTCCGCCGGGTGGCGTGTTGCTCAGCGAGACCGTCGCGTCCGCCGGCATGAGCTCGATGTGGTCGACGGCGCCGTCACCGATGCGCCGACCACCCGAATTGTCATCACATGCAACGAGCGAACAAACGATCGCCATTGCTCCACCAAAGAAGCGTCCCTTCATCGTCGGCGAACGTATCAAATCCGGGGTCGCTTCAGGTACTGAAAAGCCGTCTGGTCCCACGTCGCCACGCGATCCACCGGCGTCGACAAGGTCCAGTACTCCGTGATCAATCCATCACGGAACGCGATCGTATCCATGCCGCACGCGAAGGAAGGTTTGCCGTCGGCGGTCGTATCTGCGGACCATGGCCCCGCGACGACACCCGCTTTCTCGTCGACGAATGGCCCGACCTGCGTCGAAAACGTCAGATTTGTAAACTTTGCGCGATGGCCGCGGACCCATTCCACCACGCGGGCTGGCGTGTCGATCGTGGTCGGATCGGTGCCGCGTCCCGAGGTGAGATGGAGCGTGAACTTCGGGGCGACCAGCTCGAGCGCGAGCTCGGGGCGGCCATTCCACATCTCGGTCCAGCGATCCCAAAGGTGCAGGCCGGTTTTGTAGTTGTCCATGCCCGGCACCATACGGCGGGGCATTGACAGCTTCTTGTCAGGAAATCACTCGACCTGAGCGACCGGCAGCGGTTCGGGCTCCGGCTGACTCGCCTTGGTCGGCCAGAAGAACTCGACCGGATGGCGAACGAAGCGCTTCGCGAGCGCGCTCAACAGCGTGAGCCGATCCTTGTTCTCGACATCGCGCGCGCGCAACGCGACCCAGAGCGCGAGCGCGAAGCTGACCGCGAAGTTGATAAGGCCGATCACGACGATGCCGATGATCGCGGTGACCGTGACGTGCGAGAACCCGGCCGCGCAGCCCGCGAACACGAGCCGGCCCGCCGCGAGCGTGACGTGGCGAACGTCCATCGGGATGCCGAACAGCTTGAAGAAGATCGGCGTGAGCGCGAGCAGGAAGCCGAGCACGATCGCGTTGCCTAGACCAGCGACGTGACGTTCGAGGAACGTGGCGATCCGATCGAGCGATTTCTTACCGGCGACGCGCCCGGCGATGCTGCGGTGCTTGCGGATGGCTTCCGGGATTCGGCGGTAGAGCATCCAGTTCTCGAGCCAGCCGGACGCGAGCCCCGACAGGAACATGAGCACACCGGTGATCGCCGCGAACGTGAACGTGCCGATCTTGCCGACGGAGAGCGAGCCGATCACGGCGGGAGCTGTGGTCTTGGTATCGAGGAAGTGATCGCCGGTGGCGAGGTTCCACAACAGATCGATGCCGATCGCGAGCGCGGCGATCGCGACGATGTTGCCGACGACCGCCGCGAACTGCGTTCGAGACAGCTTCGCGATCGTGGCGACGACATGATCGATATCGCGCTTGCCGTTGGTCTCGCGCAGCGATGCGGCGAGCGTGGCACCGGTCATCGACGATTGCTTGAGCGCGAACGTCATGCCGATCAACTGCATGATCACGAAGCTGCCCGCGTAGACGCAGCCCGTGAACATGCCGTCGATGAATGGCGCGAACTGGCCCCACGCGACGAAGAACCGGCCCATGACCGCGAGCGCCGCGATGGCACCACCACCGGCCGCGGACACCAGCATCTTCGCGTAGTCCTTCTTCGTGGCGGCGACGCGAAGCTCTTCGGTGCCGCCGACGCGCTCGATCATCTTGCGCGCGACGATGCCGAGGTTCTCCTTGCCGAGCTGGCGGATCGATTGGTCTTCGATCCGGCCGAGCGTCAGCACGCCGAGCATCTTTTGAACTTCGGCGGCGCGATTCGAGGCCTTCTGTTCATCCAGTACCGTCAGCAGGCGCGCGGTGCGCCGCAACATCCGCTCGATCGAATCAACGCGGTAGACGACATCGACGGACACGCCCGAGCTCTCGAGATTTCGCCGGATCACGTCGAGCTGCGAGCGACATTCCGCGATCACCATCGGCATCTCCTCGAGGGAGACCAGCGGCAGGCGGAAGAACGGATTATCGCGCACGAGCATCGCGTCACTACGCTCGCGCAACGGCGCCGAGAGGCCGAGCGCCGAGATCCGCGTGCACAGGAGCGCGATCGCGTCCTTCATGCCGTCGAAGATCGGCTGCCAGATGTTGCCGAGCAGCTCGCCCAGCTTCTGGAACACCTCGACGGGCGCTTCCGTGATCCACGCGCAATCGCGCCGCGCGCGGAACAGACGAGAGACGAAGCGATCGAGGTCTTCATCGTCCGGCGGGCGCGGCAGGATCCGTTGCGCGATGCGCTCGAACGTTTCGCCGAGTAGGCCGCGATCGCCGGGCATGCCGGATTCCGCGAACAGCGCGACCGACTTCGATTCCCAGAACACCGACTCGAGCGTCTTGGCGAGCGTGCTCGCGACATCCGGGTGATCTTCGAGCACCTGGATCAGGTGCTTGATCCGCGATAGCTGCAGCGGGGCCGGCGCACGCAGGCGCGCGAACCCGCCGGGATTGATCACCCAGCGCGCGATTTCTTCGATCGCATCCAGACGCACCACGAGTGATGCGCTCGGATCGAGAGCGTTGACAGCTCGCTCCAGTTCAGGAGGGAGCTCGAGGAGCTCGCGCGCGGTGACCATGTGGTCTCCGCCGAGCATCTCACATTACGGCGTGAAAACGACTCGTTCACGAACGTTCATCGTCCACGCGCGCTCGACATCGCGCAGCGGAATTTCCCTCACGGCGCAGCGAAGCTGATCGGCGGCGAATGCGTCGACGATCGCGGGGACCACGGAAAATAGCTCCTGCGGCGATGACGCACCCTGGCCACTGCCGAGGATGTGCAAGTTGCGCTTTCGCAACAGGACTGAAGACAACGCGAGCTCGTCGCCGGTGACCGATCCGATCAGGACCCAATGGATCGCGCGATGCTCGGCCTCGCGACGTTTCAACAGGGCCGGCATGAGCTGACCGGTGACGCTTCCCCACAAGTAGTCGAGCACGATGTCGACCTCGCTCGCGGCCGTGGCCGCGTCTTCGAGCGAGCACGTGACGTCGGCTTCCTCGATCGGCGTGCGCGATCGACTCGCGGCGATCACCTGACCCGCGCCGAGCAGCTTCGCGATCTGCACGGCGAGCTGACCGGACGTGCCACCGGCGCCGAGCACCAGCACGCTGTTGCCTCGCACGAACGGTGCGCGCTTCGTCAGCGCGATCCACGACGAGATCGCCGGAATCATCCCACCGGCAATCACGGACGGCTTCACGTGATCGGGCAGCGGCACGATCAGGCGCCGGTTCGCGCGGGTCTGTTCGGCCATCGTGCCCAGCTGATCGTCGTCGGCGATGAAGTACACGGGGCTGACCATCGATCGTGCCCACGCCATCGATCCCGGGGACGAGCGGCAACTGGCCGGTGCTCGTGTAGTGCTTGCCGGATGCGGCCGAACGCACGCGCGGTGACAGGCCCGCGGCCAGCACGGTGACGAGCGGGCCATCGCCGGCGGGCAGGTCGAACGTCTCGTAACGAGGCACTTCTTGGTCGGTGGAGCGAACGACGGCGGCTTTCATGGCGATCCTCTTTGCAATTGTTCGTGTCGCGAACTAATATGGTTCGTGTCGCGAACTAACGCAAGCCCCGAAATCATCGACCAGCTCTTTCAAGTCTCGTTCGCCCTGCACGCGATCCTCGGCACGATCGCGGCCGCGCACGAGCTGTCGCTGATCCAGGTCCGAATGTTTGGAATTCTCCGCGACCGCCAACCGTTGATGCAGGAGCTCGCCGCGTTCCTCGGATTGGAGAAGTCGTCGTTGAGCGGCCTCGTCGATCGCGCCGAAGCGCGCGGGCTCGTCGAGCGCGTGCCGCACGATCAGGACGCGCGTGCGATGACGATCCGGATGACGGCCGCGGGCAAGAAGCTCTCCCGTGTCGTCGAGCAGGAGGTCTACGCGAAGGCCGATGCACTTCTCGCGCATGTAACAAAACCGGATCAGCACCGGCTCGGCGAGATCCTCGCGCTAGTCTTGCGGTGATGATCAAGGCGTTCCTGTTCGTGATGGTGGTAGCGGCAACGGCATCGGCCACGCCGGAAGGTGATGTCGATGCGCTCGTCCGCGGGACGCTCGACAAGATCGATCAACCCGCGAGCGCCGGGAACTTCGCGAAGGGCGCGATCGTCAAAGGCTTCCACTCGAACGTGTTCGACTTCGACACGACGAAGATCCTCGACGGCGAATACGGTACGGACACCTACGACTTCAAAGCGCACGGCAAGCTGTGGACGATGGCATTCGCGAAGGAAGCGCCTGCCGGCAAGCGCACGCTCGACAAGCTGACGATCGTCGTCGACGGCCAGAGCGCGTTGTTCGAAGGTTCGTACGCCGCGCAAAAGCGCACGCTGCACGTCACCGGGCAGGCCAAGCAAGACGGCGGCACGTGGAAGCTCTCGCTGCTCGCGATCGAGATGGCGGTGCCGGATTCAGAGCTTCGCAAGCATCCGGTGCTCGCGCCCGAGCCGGCGGTACGTCCCGCGAGCCCGAACGACGAGCTCGGCAAGGCCGTGGTCACGTGGTTCACGAAGCAGCAGCTCGGCAAGACGGCCGCTACTGGAACGCCGCTCGCGACGGGCAGCGCACCGACGGAGATCTTCAGCGGCGCGGATGCGGTGAAGTTCGCGGCGTCGCTCGACAAGCTGAAGCTCGTCGCATTCGATATCGAGCCGGCGTCGAACAACATCATCCACGGTCACGCGTTCCTCGCGATCGGGACCGAAGCGCAAGGCCAGGTCGAGTTCGCGTTCACGGTCTACGCGGTGAAGGACGGCGCCGCGTGGAAGTGGCGCGCGATCCACTTCGCGTGCGATCAGGTGCCCCAGTGGTGAACGAGCTGTTCGATCGCGCGTGCGGATACATCGTCGACGGGTGAGAAGATAAACATCGACAGGCCTTCGCTGCCGTCGACGGCGAACACCGACGACTCGAGCGAGATTTCGCCGACGCCGGGCCGCACGATCCGTTTCAGCATCACGCCGTGCGAGCGAACTTCGCCTTCGTCCCACAGCCGGCGAAAGTCCGCGCTCGCGGTCATCAACTCTTCGATCAGGTCGTTCGCTTCGTCGGACCAGCCGGCGCGCGTGATGTCGACGCGAAACGAGGCGAGGCAGCCGCGGCGCACGCCATCGATCACGTCGGCCGGCATGCTGTCCTCGGCGCCGGGACTGAAGATCCGGCGGAGCAGGTTGCGATCGCGATACGGCGCCTTCGCGTAATCACCGAGCACGGCGGCGGCGGGGCGATTCCACGCGACGATCTGGAACGTCGGCGTCTTCACGAACGCGGGCACGGCGATGTTATCGAGCGCGCGCTGCAACGAGGCGGTGACTTCGGGCACCGGTGCGGGCTTCCGCGGCGGCGGACGATCGTGCGCGAGGAGGAACAACATCTCGCGCGCCGTATCGTCGAGCTCGAGCGCGCGGGCGAGCCGCTCCAACACCGCATCCGACGGCACGCCACCACGACCCTGCTCGAGCCACGTGTACCAGGTGACGCTCACGCCGGCGCGCGCTGCGACTTCTTCGCGGCGAAGGCCAGGTGTGCGACGGCGCTCCTGACTTTCCGGATGGAGGCGTTCCCGGCGATCCCGAAGGAAGTTCGGCAGGGTGTTAGTGGCCATACCCGTATGCGGCGCCGGCTTTTCGATCACGCGGATCGAGCTTACGGTCCGGTCATGGCGAAGACAATGCGAGTGTTCGTGACGGGCGCGACCGGTTGGATCGGCACGCCGACCGTGAAGGCACTGAAGGCGGCGGGGCACCACGTGATCGGGCTCGCGTACAGCGATGCAGGCGCCGACAAGTTGAAGGGGTGGGGCGTCGACGTGCATCGCGGCGACATCAAGGATCCGAAAACGCTCGGCGACGGCGTGCGGGCGGCAGATGCGACGATCCACCTCGCGTTCGCGCACGACGTGATGATGAAGGAGGGCGATATCGCGAAGGCAAACCAGATCGATCGCGACGCGATCACCGCGATGCTCGAGGCGGGCAGGGGCAAGCCGTTTATCGGCACGAACGGCACGCTGCAGGTCAGCCAGCCGGGGCGAGTCGCCGTCGAAACCGATCAGGCGCCGCCGAATTCGCCGCTGTCCGTGCGATCGCAAGCCGAGAAGCTCGTGCGCGACGCGGGCGGTAGCGTGGTGCGGTTGCCGCCGACAGTGCATGGCAAAGGTGATTTCGGTTTCATCAAGATGTTCATCGATATCGCGAAGCAGAAGCAGGTGTCGGCGTACATCGGCGACGGTGCGAATCACTGGCCGGCCGTTCATCACGCCGACGCGGCGACGTTGTATCGGCTCGCCGTCGAGGCCGCGCCGCCGGGAAGCGCACTGCACGGCAATGCCGAAGAGGGCGTGACAACGAAGGCGATCGCCGAAACGATCGCGAAGGGCCTCGGCGTGCCGTTGAAGAGCATGTCGCACGAGGAGGCGGTCGCGCATTTCGGCTTCCTCGGCCATGTGTTCGCGCTCGATAACCGCGCGTCGAGCGCATGGACGCGCGACAAGCTCGGATGGAAGCCGAGCGAGGTGGGCCTGCTCGACGACATGCGCACGAACTACTTCTAGGTCGGGTAATCGGTGCGCGAGCCTCGTCGATATGCGCTCGGCGAACTGCGCGCGTGCGATGCGGGCTTCCGCGATCGGCCTAGCCATCTTCGGCGGCGACTTCGAGCCCGCGCAGCACGCGGTGGTCGGCATCGCATTCGCGTAGCGTCGGGCCGGGTATCCGGTCGACGTGCCTCGGCCACGGACCATCCGCGAGTCTGACTAGTTTCCGAGCATGCCGAGGTTCGCGAGCGTGGTGCAGCGATTGCCACGCCACTCGGTGCCCGTCGTCGACGGCGAATCGAGCTGATGGAAGCTGCCGGGCGTGGGTGTCCACGGCGCTTGGCCATTCGCGAGGCCGATCCACGCGTGTTGGATCTCCGTCGACACGGCGAGATCATCGGCGGTCGCGGTGGCGCCCCACGCGGTGAACGTGCCGAACAGATCGACATAGTCCCAGCCGTGCGTCGCGTGGAGAAATTGCAGCGGACCGTTCGGGATCCCGCGATCGAGCTCGTACGCGTACGTCGGGCCGTGATGGAGATACGCCGCGAGCGCGACGTTGCACGCGAACGCGAGATCCGTCGACAGCGCGACGATCGCGCCGAGCTCGCCCATCGTGCCGACGGGATACGCGGCATCGAGCTGCGCTTTGTGGCTGTCTTGCCCGATCGCGTGGACGTACGCATCGAACGATCCGGCGGTATCGCCGTCCATATACGTGAACGCGCCGCCGTCCTCGCGATTGCTGCCGATGATCAACGGCGCATCGAGATGTTGAAGCGCCGCGAACGGGCGTTCGACGAGCGTGACGCCGTCGACGACGGGAAACGTCGCGCTGATCGCGATGCCGAGATCGTAATACACGGGCAACGCCACGCCGAGCAGCTCCGCCGTGGTCTTGCCGCGCAGACACGTCGCGATGTTCGTGGTGCAACCGAGCTGAGTCGCGATCGCCGTGCCGAACGTCTCCGTCGCGGGAAATGTCCCAGTCGGGTTGTGAACATCGAGGACCGCGCGGCACGGGCCGGATTGGATCGATGCCGCCGTGAACAGGCCTTGCGCCGACGGTGCGCCGACGATCGTGCACACCGCGGCGCCACCCGCCGACTCGCCGCTCAACATCACGCGCGACGGATCGCCACCGAACGCGGCGATGTTGCGATGGACCCAACCGAGCGCGAAGATCTGATCGCGTAGGCCGAAGTTGCCGATGCCGCCATCCGGCGATTGCAGCTCGGTCATCGCGAGGTAGCCAAGGAGGCCGAGGCGATATTGGATCGTGACGACCACGGCACCGGTGTCGTGGGTGAGCGTCGCGCCGTCGTAGCCCGGATCGCGCGCACTGCCTTCGACGTAGCCACCGCCGTGGATGTACACGAGCACGGGATGACTCGTCGAGCGATCGCTCGGCGCCCATACGTTCACGGTCAGACACGCTTCGGCTTGCGGCAAATCATCGTGATTCGCCTGCGGACACGCCGGACCGAAATCGCTCGCTTCCAACGCCGTGGTCCACGCGGTCGGGCGCGCGGGCGGCATCCACCGATCGGCCTGCGCGTACGGAATGCCCTTCCAGATCACGAGGTCATTCGAGATCGTCCCGTGAACCGGGCCATCGTCGGTCAGCGCGGTGCTCACATCTGTTTGCGCAGTATCTGGCGACGCATCCGGATCCGACGATGTAGGTGTGTCGTGGCTTCCACCACAGGCCGTGGCGAGAACCGACAGCAGGACAGCTAGGCGAATCATGGCTGCCGGTATCGCAACCACCGTGCCTATTCGAGCAGGCTGCGCAGCATCCACGCGGTCTTCTCGTGGAGCTGCATGCGTTGCGTGAGCAGATCGCAGGTCGGCTGGTCGTTCGCCTCGCCCGCGATCGAAAATACCGACCGCGAGGTCCTCGCGACCGCTTCGTGACCGGCGACGAGCAATTTGATCATCTCGACGGCCTTCGGCACGCCGTCGTCCTCCTTGATCGACGACAGCGCGGTGAATTGCTTGTACGTGCCGGGTGCCGGGAAGCCGAGCGCGCGGATGCGTTCCGCGACGAGATCGACGGCGAGTGCGAGCTCGGTGTAGTGCGCCTCGAACATGAGGTGCAGCGTCTGGAACATGGGGCCGGTGACGTTCCAGTGGAAGTTGTGGGTCTTCAGGTAGAGCGTGTACGTATCGGCGAGGACCTTCGAGAGGCCGTCCGCGATCCGCTTGCGATGCTGTTCGTCGATGCCGATGTCCATGTCCTTGTTGTAGGACCGGCGGCTGATTTGCGAAACCTCTCAGTGGCGATGGCTCTGATAGGTTGGAGCTATCAGTGATTCGCGATGTACCCGTACACCATATCGGACGTGGCAGCGGCCCAGCGATCGACCTCCTTCGGCGACAGGCCGCGCTCCGAGACTTCCTTGCCGAGCGCGGACATCGTCGCGAACAACAGCTCGACCGCGAACGCGCGTTGCGACTTCGAGGCGTGCGGCGCGATCGTCCCGATGAAGCGCATCGCCATATCGGTGCCGGTCTCGCGATGGTGCTGTGCTTCGGGCGAATCGCGATACGACGCCGCGGCATCCGCGAGCGCGAGCCGCAACGGCGCTTCAGCGCACTCGCTATGGAAGAACGCGCGGACCGTCGCGTGGAGGCGTTCGGCGGGAGGCTTCGTTTCGTCGCCGAGCAGCTAGTCGAGCATCGCGCCGGTTTCGGCCCACTCGCGGCGCTGCAGCTCGAACAGGATCGCGTGCTTGTTCGGGAAGTATTGGTAGAGCGAGCCCACGCTCACGCCGGCGGCTTCGGCGACGCGGATCGTGGTGAATCGGGCCGCACCTTCCCGTTCGAGAACGCGAATAGCTGCTTGCAGGATCGCTTCGACGAGCTCTTGCGAACGCTCCTGGGACGGCTCTTTCCGACGACGAGTGGTAGGCAGGCGGCGCTTCGGCATGACGGTCCGGAACGCGAATTTACAATGCGAATAAATATTCGCATATTGCTTTCATGACGACGCTGACCACGGGCCCGGTGCCCGCCCTGTTGAAACGACTGTTCGCGGACTCCGATGCGAGCGACGCGAAGATGCGCGAGTGGTTCAAGAACGTATCGCCCGAAGAGCGGACGAAACGGATGAGCGATCCGAATTCGGACTATCGCGGGTTCTACAACCGGATGAACGAGCTCTACCTCGCCGTGTCGGAGGACACCGCGCGGCTGTTGTACATGCTCGGTCGTGCGACGAAGGCCACGGCGATCGTCGAGTTCGGCACGTCGTTCGGGATCTCGACGATCCATCTCGCGGCCGCGTTGAAGGACAACGGCGGTGGCCGGTTGATCGGCAGCGATCTCGAACCGGGCAAGGTCGCGCGTGCGAAGGCGAACCTCGCCGAGGCGGGGCTGTTGGAGCTGTGCGACATCCGCGAAGGCGATGCGCTGCAGACGCTCTCGCACGATCTGCCCGAGACGATCGATCTCGTGCTGATGGACGGTCACAAGCCGCTGTACTCGAAGATCCTGACGATGCTGGAGCCGCGCCTTCGCGTGGGGACGATGCTCGTCGCCGATAACGTCGAGGCCGCTCCCGAGTATTTGGCGCGCGTACGCGACCCTCAGGGTACCTACACGTCGGTGCCGTTTTCCGACGAGGTCGAGGTCACCGTTAAAACGAAATAGGGTGCCGCGCGTGAGCGTTGCCACGGGATGACGAAGGCGCCGCTCCTCCTGATCTTGCTCAGCTCGACCAGCTTCGCGGTTCCCCGGCCGGGCGGCGGGCGAATCGGCGCGAACCATCACATCGGTGATGACTCGTTCATCGCGAAGTACGGGCACAACGTCGATGTCCACGCGAACGAGCAGGAGCGCATGCACCTGCATCTCCAGTACGTCTACGACTGGTTGGCGGCGCGGCCGGCGACGAAGCCGGAGCTCGCGGGCAAGCGCAAAGAGATCCTCGCGCACTTCGCCGATTACATCGCGAAGAACACGACGCCGAAAAATGCGCACGTGCCGTGGCGGACGCCGGTGTTCATCGACGACGAAGGCACGATCTGCGCGGTCGGCTATCTGATCCAGCAGACCACGAACGAACAACTACCGAAGAAGATCGCGTCCGAGCATCGCTACGACTTCATCGAGGACATCGCGGCACAGATGCCCGAGGTCAAGAACTGGGTCGAGGAGTCCGGCTTCACGCTCGACGAGATCGCGCACATCCAACCGGCCTACGAAGAGCCGAGCGTGAAGACGTGGCGAACGTGGGACCTCGCGAAGCACGTTCCGAAAGATGGCCAGTACGACAAGCTCGATTCGCACGGCGTGTTCAAGCACGCGCAGATGGAAGGCGAGTGGACGGCGACGATGTCCGACAACGACGAGTCGGTCGCTCGCGTTGTCGGGCGCGGCACGATGAAGCACGGCGCCGGGATGTGGACGAGCTTTTACGACACCGGCGAGACGTTCGCGCGCGGTCGCTACGTTCACAACGTGGCGCAGGGTACGTGGCAGCTGTTCCATCAGAGCGGCAACCTCGCGGCCGAGGGCCGGTTCGATGGTGGCGAGCGCGTCGGCAAGTGGTCGTTCTTCTACGACACGCCGGCGAAGACGCCGCTCGCGATCGGCAAGTTCGATCACAAGGGCAAGGTCGTCGGCAAGTGGCAGCACTTCGCCGAGAACGGCGAGCTCGTCGCGACCACGTGGAACGAGACGCCGTCGCAGTGGCACGACACCGACTGGGAAGTCGACGGTGGCGAAGGCTTCATGATCGACGTGACCGCGAAGCCGGGCGGCATCAAGCACGCGCGCCATCAAGGCACCGTGAACAGCGGCGGTCAGGTGCTCGACATGTACGCGTTCGATGGCGAGCGCGTGTACGAGCAACAATCGTACGACGCGACGACGATGTGGGACGAGAACGGGTTCCGGCTCACGCACGACGACGAGGATGGTCAGTGGTGGACCGCGGACTGCCACTGGAACGACAAGCGCAAGGCGTACGCGCACGAGGGCGACTTGGTGCCGTTGCACGGTGCGCTCTATACGGACTCGCGCAAGCGTGCGAACCCGACGCACGAAGGTGTCGGTGGCTCGGACGGCCATGACGATGGGCCGAAGTGCGGCGTCCAGTTCAAGGTCGATGCAGCGCGTGCGAAGAAGCTCGACGCGTTGATGGTGGCTCGCAATGAAGTGCGCGCCGTGACGCCGCAATTCATCCGCAGCGCGGTGTTGCGCGATTCGGTGCCCGAGGAAGATCTGTCGGATTCCGATCGCGCGAACCTCGCGAAGGCGAGTGACCTCGCACGCGTGCTCGAAGAAAACATGAGCCAGTACGTCGAGTGGCCGCACATCGATGGCCGGTTCGTCGAGCTGTTCAAGCGGATGGCCGGACGCAAGACCCAGAACTGGGCCGGCGGCGATCCCGAAGGCGAGTCCTAAGCTTTCGGCGCGTACTTGCGCAGCCGGCGCTGGAGCGAGCTGCGATAGATGCCGAGGCGGCGCGCGGCCGCGGTCACGTTACCTTCGCAATCGGAGAGCACCCGCATGATGTGCTCCCACTCGGCGCGCGCGAGCGTGGGCGTTTCTTCGATGTCGGGAGGACCCGCGTCTTCCTCGAACTTCTGGAGCAGCTCTTTGAACGTGATCGGCTTGAACGCGATGATGTCGGCGCCCGCACGCACGGCCGCGACCGTGACATCGACCGACAAATAGCCACTGCACAACGCGATCGGCAATTCGGGGAACCGATCGCGAAGCTCGCGCACGACCTCGATGCCGGACGTGCCGCCGATCCGGAGGTCCACGATCGCGAGGTCGAACGCCTGCTCGGCAACGAGCGTGCGCACGGTCGCGAGATCGGGGGCGCCGACAACGGTGCGGTCCGGACCCGCACCACGACGCCACGTCGAGATCACATTTTCATCGTCTTCGACGACGAGCACATGCCGGACAGGCCGTCCTTCACCCATCACGCGGCGGAACTCTACATCCGGGACGCGGGAGTGGGGTACCCCCAGGGTGCCGCAAAAAGCTGCACTTATTCAAACGAGCGTTCGTGGATCTGTCCCGTGATCACCTGCGGTGCCGTCGACGTTCCGCCGAAGTAGAAGCCGGCGGCAAACGCCTCGAGATCGACGGGCTGGTCTGTACAGCGTCGCGGCAACGTTGCATGCATACCGTTCGCGTCGAATTCGTACGTCGTCTGCGTACGCTCGAACCGATAGGACAACACGCCGGTGAGGTCGGCAGCGGTGAGCGAGACCAGCGGCTGATCCGGCGTGAGGTGAACGCCGGCGTTGTTCGCGTACGCGGTGATTTCCAAGACCTGCGTGTCGAGCCGCCAACGCCACCCGAACATGAGGCCGTCCTGCGAGAGATCGATGTTCCCGCAATCGGCAAGACCCGGCAGCTTGTTCCAATCGAGCTGATCGTTCGGCTCGGCCGGATTCGTGATCGTGTAGATCGCCGACGCGTCGAAGATGAAGTCGTAGTCGCGACCCGCGGTGTGGACGAGACCGTCCACGGGATTTACGCCTTGGACGTTGTTCGCGAGATCCGCGTAGTGCTGACCGGCCTCGATCGTGTAGAGCGCCCAGCTCGGTGCCGCATCGGGGGCGACTGCGTGATCACCACACGCGGCGAGCCCCACGAGCAACCACTTCATTCGGCGAGTGTAGCGCGGGCCGCGGCGATCGCGTCGGCAGACCCGGCGACTGCGAGGACGTCACCGACACGGAGTGGCTCGGTCGGCGAGGGCGTAGCCATGCCTTTGCCATCGCGCACGATCGCGAGCACGGTCGCACCGGTCTTCGCGCGCAGATCCAATTCGGCGAGTGACTTGCCGGCGGTTTTATCGCCGACGAGCGCGGTCGACTGGCCGTCGAAGCCGGGCAGGATCGTGGCGACCTGCGCCAGCTGATCGGGTTGCGGCGTGTCACCGGCGGCGAGCAATTCGACGACGAGCTCGGTGCCCGCACGAACGTGACCTTCGAAATCGACGAGCGACCGGCGGACGACCAACACGAGGATCACGGCGAGCACGATCACCGCGGCAAAGCTCGCCGGGACGAACGGCTGGACCATCGCGACGATCGGCATCGTCACGCCGAGCGCGAAGCCGAGATCGAGCGTCAGGATCAATGCGCGGCGTGCGGCGCGGCCGGCATCGAGCTCGTTCGCGATCGGGATCAAGTCGGTAGCGAGCCGGCGTGCGAGCTGGTTGATCGTGCGCGCGAGCGTGTAGGCGAACGGTGCGCACGCGAGCGCGACGGCGGCGATCGAGATGATCAGGCGCGGCGTGGCCTCGAAGCCGGCGAGGAGGGTCTGGCCGACCGTGGCCGCTGCGATCACGATCGCCGTGATCATCAACATGTCGACGGCCATCACCACGATCGCGCGGCGATACGACTTCGCATTCGGTGCGCGCTTGCCGAGCCACGCCTCGTAGAAGCTGACGAACGTGGCGAGCCTGCGCGGCATGCGATGCGCGAGGCTGGTCGCGATGCCTTCCGATCGGCGGATCAGGATCGGCGAGGTCAACGTGGTCACGCACGACACGCCGACGGCGATCGCGAGCAACGACGGATTGCCGAGGACACCTGCGATCACGAACGAAAACTCGCCGATCTGCGCGAGCGATAGCCCCGAGCGCAAGGCCGGCAGGATTCCGGATCCCGACAGGAACGTGCCGGTGGCCACGCCGAGTGGCTTCATGATCAAGACGACGAGCGAGAACACGGCGATCCGCGGCGCCTCTTGCCATAACAGCGCCGGCTCGATCGTCATGCCGACCGAGATGAAGAACATCATCGCGAAGATGTCCCGAAACGACGACACCGACTCGGTCACTTCGTGGCCGTACCCGGATTCCGCGACGAGCACGCCGGCGACGAACGCGCCGAGCGCGACCGAATAGCCGGCCTCCTCGGCGATCACCGCCATGCCGAAGCACACGACGAGCGCGCAGATCAGCAGCGTCTCGCGCCGGGTGTGCGCACCGATCCACTTCATCGTCCGCGGCACGAGCACCAGCCCGCCGATCAGGATCAGCGCGAGAAACCCGGCGAGCTTGGCCAGCATGATCGCGAACGCGCTCGCATCGAGGCCGGCGCCACTCGCGACCACACCGACGATCGCGAGCAGGATGATCGCGATCAGATCCTCGAACACCAACACCGCGAACACGGTCTCGGTAAAGCCGCCCTTCCAACCGAGCTCGTCGAACGCCTTCGCGACGAGCATCGTGCTCGAGATGCCGAGGCACGCGCCTGCGAAGATCGCGGTGGTGCCATCGAGCCCGACGATCCGCGCGACGAGCGTGCCGACCGTGACGACGAGGCCGACCTCGAACACCGCCGCGACCGCAGCCGGTAGGCCAACGCGGGCGATCGATCGCAGCGGCAGCTCGAGGCCGATCGTGAACATCAACAGGATCACGCCGAGCTCCGAAAGCACGTGAACGAGCTCCGCGTTCGCGACGAGCGGCACCGGCACGTGCGGACCGATCAACAACCCGGCGAGCACGTAGCCGAGGACGACCGGCAGCTTCAGGGCCTGGAACAGCACCGTGACGACGGCGGCACTGCCGAGCACGATCAGCAGCTCGATCAGCGCGTGATTCACTCGATCAATCTACAAGACAGGTCGCAGATCGACGAACCAGATGTTGTACAGACCGTTGTCGTAATCGAGGCGCGCGAGATCCTTCTTCGCATCTGCGCGGGATCGCGGCATCGTCACGGTCTCGACCGGACGATCACTCGAAAAATAAAGTGTCTTCGCGTCGGGAGAGAACCGGCATTCGGCATCGCTCGCGGGTGAATTGATGTCGCCGAGCGATTTCGGCGTGTCCCACGTGCCGTCCGGTTTCTTCTTCACGAGGAACAAGTCCATCGAGCCTTGCCCCGGCTCGCGCCCGGATCCGAACACGGCGTATGACTCGTCGGGAGCGACCGCCGGATCGACGTCGCTGGTTTTCGGATCGCCGAACGGTAACGCGACCGGCGCGTCGTAGCCGGATTTCGTGTTCTGTGCGCGATACAGGTGGAACTTGCCTGCCTTGTCCGCGTCCATGAACCAGATCGACCCATCTTTCACGATCGCGGGCGCGAACACCGACGAGCTGCGATTCACGATGTCCGGAAGCCGGACCGGATCACTCCAGCCCGAGCCGTTGCGATCGACGCGCCACAGGTTGCCGCCACCGCCGGCGTAGGTCTTCCCGCCCCACGATCCGTCGAGCACCGCGCCGCCTGCCTTCGCGGGACGGTTGGAGACGAAGATCAGGAACGAGCCATCCGGCGCCATCGTCGGCTCTTGATCCTTCCACGCACCGGAGAACGGCGCGATCACCGGCTGCGACCACGTCGAACCCGATCGATGTGACTCGAGGATCATCGACACGTTGTTGTTCGTGCGCGCGAAGTAGACGGTGTTGCCGTCGGGCGCGAACGCGGGTGCGCTGTCGTGCGCGGGACCGGAGATAACACCTGGGGCGAAGACGCTAGCGATCGCGAGGATGATCATGGGGAGCTCGTTGCGAACATCGACTTCACGTCCGCGGTTGCATTACCGAAATCGAGCGTGATCGAATTCCCGCCGACGTAATCGGGGAGTGGTGCTGCAATCGTATAGGGCTCGCCAGGCCAGCTCGCGTCGAGCTGCATCGTCGGCGCGGATCCCGTGCGCGAGATGAAGTGGAGCGACAGCTCGCCGGCGTGAAGTGACGCGATCGGTGCACCGGCGACCGTGTCGAACGTGTTCGGCGATGGGTTCGAGACGATGTTGATCGTTGGACCGTAGAGGTTCCCGTACCAGATCGGATAGTCATCGATGCCGGGGATGACGGCGACCTGTGCGGTATCGGTCTCGAGCGTGATCTCGAACCAGACGTCGAAGTTCTGCACGTCGACCGCGAGCCCAAACCCGGACGTGCCCATCGAATTAGCGTAGTGCAGAGCATCCGTGCCGTACGTCCAGTGATCGTCGCCGAACTGGATCGCGGGGTCGGCGGCGACGAACGATTCGAACACGACGCGGCGATCGCCGGTGGCCGTGGGATGCGGATCGCAAACGTCGCCGAGTCCGTCGCCATCGCGATCGATCTGATCGGCATTCGCGAGCGCGGGACAGTTGTCGATCGCATCGTCGATGCCATCGCCATCCTCGTCGTGATTCGCGAGCACGACGTCGATCGTCGTCGCGGCATCGAGATCGACCGAGCCAAAGCCCAATCGACCACATCCAGCCAATACGACCCAGATCGCCCGCAGAGCGACAATTATAACAGGGCGTCGAGCTGGGCCTGCAATCGCGTCGCTTGGAGGCGTTCCGTCGACGACGTCGTGATCGTCAGCACCCGATCGACCAGCGTCACGCTCGGCGACGTCCCGAGGCGCAGCACCACCCGCGAGACCCGCTCCGCGAGCGATTGCCGTCCGAGCTCGTCGGCGCACACCCTCTCGAGCACGCCACGAAACACCTCGAACAACGCGGCGAGCGGCGCGAGGTCACCATCACCGATCTCGATCGGCACCATCCGCGCATCGGCCAACGCCTTCGCTTTGCGCTTCAGCTCCAAGTGCGAGCTCGCCTCCGCCACCACCGGTGCCGGCGCCTTCACGACATCCGGCAACGTCAGCGCTTCGATCCGCGCCATCGGAATCACGCTCGCATCGTAGCGACCGCTCTGGAGCACCACGCACACCTGTTGCCGCGCACGCACGACCTCGAGCACCTTCCCGACGAAGTCCCGCCCACTCTCGAGATGAAGCGTTACGCTCGTCGACGATCCGGCCAGCTCGTCGAGGTGTGATTCGAGATCTTTCAAAGCGCGGACTCGAGCTTCTTCTGCATCGCGTCGGCGTAGATGTAGCCGCTGCTCGAGCTACCGAAATACGCCTTCCACGTGATCGTGCCGCCTTCGAACGTGAAGTTCGTATCCTCGGCCTTGCCCGCCGTGATCACGATCTTCTTCAACGCGCCCTTGATCGCGTCCTTGCCGATATCGTCGGCGGTGATCGTGCCGAGCGCCTTCACGAGATTCGGCAGCCCGTAGCTGTCGTGCGTGATGTATTGCGAGTCCGAGAGATCCTGGGAAAACCCTTCCCAGTCGATCGACACCGGCACGTCGAAGCCGAGCGTCGACTTGATCTGTGCGGTGAACGAAGGTTCGTCGGTCTTCTTCTTGTCGGCAGCCCAGCGTTTTTCTGCGAGTCCCATCGTGTCCCTTTCTTGACGGCTTGTTTCAGAACGCGGGGTCCGGGACCGGAATTCCAGGGTTTTTTCTGCAGATGTGAGATCGTTAGATCGTGCGATTTGTCTGCGTGATCGCGCTCCTCTGGGGCTGTAGCAGTCACAACGATCCACCGGTGATCACGCCCGGTAACGCCAACGATGCGGGAGTCGATGCGGCGCCCTGTGGCCTCGTCACCTGTGCGAGCACCGGCGCGACGTGTGGTCCCGTCGGCGATGGTTGCGGCCTCGTGATCGATTGCGGTGATTGCACCGGCGGCGAATTCTGCGGCGGCGACGGCTCGGCGTTTCAATGCGGCGGCACGGCGTGCGCGCCTCACGGTTGCGGGTCGGCGGAGTGCGGTGTCGTCGCCGATGGTTGTGGTGGCGTCACGGCCTCGTGTGGCACGTGCCCGACCGGCCAGATCTGCGGCGCGAACGATGTCCCGAACATGTGTGGCGTCCCGGCGTGCACCGGCTTGTGCGCGCAACAGAACGCGTGCACGAACCAAGCGAAGACCACGATCACCGGCAAGATCACCGCCCCCGGTCACGACGACACCGTCACGTGGGGCACACCCGATCCGATCTACGGCGCGTTGGTCTACGTGCCGAATGGCGGCGCCGCGCCGTACTACGGGACCACGCCGTTCGCGGCCGGCGTCTCGTGCGATTCGTGCAGCTCGCTCGTCAGCGGCGAACCACTCGTCTACGCCACGACCGCCGTCGACGGCACGTTCACGATCGACAACGCACCGTGCGGCGCTTCGATCCCACTCGTGATCCAGCTCGGGCGCTGGCGCCGCCAGATCTCGATCCCGAACGTGCAGTGCTGTGCGAACACCGCGTTGACCGCCGCGCAAACGCATCTCCCGCGCACGCACACCGGCGAGCCCGGCGATCTGCGCAGCGACATTCCGTTGACCGCCGTCGCGACCGGCGATGTCGACGCGCTTCATTGCGTGCTCCGCAAGATGGGCGTTGCCGATAGCGAGTTCACCACACCCGCTAGCGGGGGCCGCGTGCAGTTCTATCAAGACAACGGCGCGGTCATCGGCACGACCACGCCGCCGGCGAGCTCGCTCGTCGCGACCGAGGCCACGCTCGATCGATACGACCTCGTGTTGTTCGAGTGCGTCGGCGAACGCGACGAGAAATCCACGACGCAGATCACGCACGTCCAGGACTTCGCGAATGCCGGTGGCCGGGTGTTCGCCACGCACTTCTCGTACGTGTGGCTCTACGATCAGAAGCCGTGGTCGCAGTCCGCGACGTGGAACCCCGATCAGGCCGCGTCGACGTCGATGACCGCGATCGTCGATACGTCGTTGCAGGCGGATGCCGCGACGCAAACTCGGCGCAAGGCGTTCGCGCAATGGCTCCAGCTCGTCGGTGCGGGCGCCACGCTCGGCCAGTTCCCGATCGATGCGATCCGTCATGACTTCGACGCGGTCAGCACGATCCACGCGACCGAGGCGAACACGCCGGCACAGTTGTGGCTCGCGACGAGCGATAACCAACCGCTCCACTACACGTTCGACACGCCGGTCGCGTATCCACCGCAGCAGTTGCCGACGAAGCAGTGTGGCCGCGTGCTGTACAGCGACTTTCACGTCACCGATGCGCAGACGAACAGCGCGATCTTTCCGTCGGAATGCGCCGCGGCACCGCTGACTCCGCAGGAGAAGGCGCTCGAGTTCATGATGTTCGATCTCGCGTCGTGCCTCGGCCCGCAGTTCGAGGCGTGCGTGCCGAAGACCTGCGATCAGCTCGGCATCGGTTGCGGTGAATCCGGCGATGGTTGCGACGACGGCGCGGTGCTCAACTGCGGCGGATGCTCGAACGGACGCGTGTGCGGGCAGGGCGGACCGAATCAATGCGGCACGGGCGCCTGCATCCCGCGCACGTGCGCCGATGCGATGGCGACCTGCGGTTACCTCGGCGATGGTTGCGGCGGCATCGTCGACTGCGGCGAGTGCCCCGATGGCACAGCGTGTGGTGGAGATTCGGTGCCGAATCAATGCGGCACGATCATCAAGTAACTCACCACAACTTGTGCGGGCCGATGATCGCGGGCGGGTACTCGCGCAACTTCCCGCTCGCGAGCTTGACGGTGAGCGTGCCGTCGTCGGCGAGCGTGAACGTCATCACCGATTCGTCGACGGTAGTGCCGGCGTCTTTTTGATTGCCGCTGTCGTCGATCTTCGACTTCGTGATCGTATCCGCGAGGCGCGACGGCCCCGAGAAGCACTTCGTCGGCGTCTTCTTGTCGCCGACCGCGCAGACCGTGGTGGTCGAGGTATCGGTGAACGAATCCGTGACGAGGTTCTCGTCCATCGTTTGCGAGGTCTCGGTGTCCGTGGTCTCCAACCAGTAGACCTGATGACCGCCGACCTGCTTTAGCTCGGACTTCTCGAGATCCATGTGCGAGTCGTGTCGGCCCGCAAAGATGTCGTCCGCGAGTTGGCCCACGAGCTCGCGATGTTCGTCGACGAGATACGTGGTGGTCTCGCGCGTGCTCTCGACGGTATACGTGGTCCAGCCCGGGACCGGCGACTTCACGGTCGTCGAGGCCTCGCACTTGTCGACGTCTCCGATGAAGCCATCGGCGAGGCAATCGCAGATCTTGCGATCGGGCGTGCAGAACGGCGGAGTGACGTCCGGCTTGCCACCGATCTTCGCCAACTCGTCACCGACGGTCTTGTTTGGACGCAACGAGATCGATCGCGCGAACGACTTCATCGCACCGGCGGTGTCGCCAAGCCGTTCTTGAACGAGTCCGAGGTTGTACAGGCTCGCGGCTTCGATCTTCGGATCCGCGGCCGCGCTGACGGCAGCCAGATCCGCCACCTTCGCCTTCGCGAAGTCGCCCGCGTTCATCGCCGACCATCCGAGCTCGGACAACGCGCGCGCATCGCCATCCATCACCTTCAGCGCGGCTTCGAATTCTTTCACCGCGTCCGCCCAACGCTTGTCGTGTTGCGCGGCCCAGCCCGCCTTCATGTGCGAGCGCATCGCCTTCAATTGATCTTTGGTCGCCTTCTCCGGCTTCTTCAGCGGAGCTGCGAACGCGACACCACACAACACCACGCCGGCGAGGATTGGATTCATAGGTTGATCGGGATGAACGGTACACCGGCCACGGGCTGCGTACCGGTCTCGACGACCATCCGCCAGATCGCACCGGCTTCGCCGCCGATCACGAGCGTGTTGTCGATCGCCGCGAGCGACCACAGGTGGCCGGTCATCGAGGTCTTCTCGGGCGCGAACGAGGCGCCGTCGTCCTCGGAGATCAACACGGCCCCGGCGTCGCCGATCGCGATGATGAGGCCGCGATGCTCGATCACCGCTTCGAGATCCGATTTCGATCCCGGATCGATCACCTTCCACGAGAAGCCTTTGTCCGTCGATCGGAAGATGCCGCCGGCGTCGCCCGTCGCGAGCCACGTGCCCTTCGCTGTCACGATCATCTGCGTGAGCGGCCGCTTCGCACGCAGCGAGAGCGGTTCCCAGGTCTCGCCGGTGTGCTTGAAGATCATGCCGGTCGTGTCGAGGAAGAACAGCGTGCCGTCGACGACGAAGATATCCAAGATGCGTCCGCTGCCAGTGGTTTGCACCTTCTGGAACGTCCGCCCGCCGTCGCTCGACATCAGCAACAGCCCGCCGTCCGCACACACCCATAGCTTGCCGTCGTGCTGGGTGATCCGATAGAGGCATGCGCTCGTGCCCGTGGTGAGATTCGTAAAGGTCTCGGCGCCGTCCGTGGATACGCCGATGTACCCGGTCTCGCCGACGACAAATAGCCGATCGCCGACCTGCAACATCTCGCGCAGGCCGCCGACCGAGACCTTCGGCATCACGCGCCAGCTCGCGCCGCGATCGTCCGAGCGCAGGATCGTGGCCTTGTGATAGGTGCCGCCACAGGCGAACACGGCGCTACCCGTATCGTGAAGGCAGCCGAGATAACCGAGGTGGCTGCCCGAAGCGTTCACCTGCGTGACCGCGATCTTCCGTTCCATCGCGCGACTATAGATCGCGATCGAAGCGTTCGAGATGCGCGAACCGGTCGGTGTACGGTGCGAGCACGGCTTCGAGGTTGCCAATCGACCGAAGGTCGAGCGAACGGAGCCGAGCGAGGAGCGGTGTGCCGACCAGTGTGGGGATCAACGTTTGCGGCGACGGATATCCGCGCAACGCGAGATGGCGCAGCGCGGGGGCGTGCTTCAACGCCAGCAACGGTTCGAGAAGCTCGAGCAGCTCGCTGTGGTTGTCGTCGAAGCCAAGCGAGAGCTCGAGCGATTCGAGCACTGGAAGCTCCTGACGAAGCACGGGGGCCCAGAGGTCGTATCCCAAGGGGCCCATCGCGAGCTTCAGCCTCCGCAGGCTTTGCGGCAGTGGGCCGATCGAACCGTTGCCGTCGCTCGCGAGTGCGAGCTCCTCGAGTTTCGGAAACCACGCCGCGAGCTCTACGAGGTCCCCGAAATCAGCATGGCGATCCTCGGTATCGAGTCGCAACACCCGCAGATGAGGCGCGAGTGGTGACTCCGCGAGCACGCGCAGTGCCGGCTCCCAATCGTTCGGAGGCTCGTCGCGCGCGGGCCCGAGCACGAGCTCGTCGACGAATTGCGTGAACGGCGCATTCGCGAACATGTTGACGATGCTGCCGAGCTGATAGTGATTCGAGTAGCCGAGCTCGGCGGCGACGGGAAACCCGAACTTCCAGCGCGTGGGTTTCGTGCGCCGCCCGAGGTCATCTCCATACAGCGCGCGACGATTCAGATTGACGAGGTCGGTGCCGCGAATCGACCGCGGATCGCGTTGGAAGTGCGCCGCGATCTCGCCCCGCAGATCGCCCTGCGCGAGCAACCAGTCCGCGTACACGGCGAACGTTTCGGCATCGTCGGGCGCCGCACGACACGCCGCTTCGAGCTCTGGATTCGAAGCGACCCACGTCGCGGTCTTCCCGAAGTTGCTCGTCTCGTGGGGTTCGATCTCGAGGACGACCGGCTCGACGGGCGGTGGAGGCGCGGCTGGCGGCGGTACCACGGCCACCTCCACGAACCCAGCGGCGAGCTGGCGTGCGATGTCGGTCGTGCGTTTCGCATCGCGTTCCTCGGTCGAGTAGAACGGGCGACTCACCGTCTGCTCGGAACCGGGCTTGCCCCAACGGATCCGCAACGTGGCCGACGACTCGTTCGCGACAATCCAATATCGACCGTCCGGATGCTCGAACCGGCGCACGTCGTCGAGGCTCATCGCTTTCTCGTCGAGCTCGCCGGTAGCGCTTCCCATTTGGCGAGCAGCTCGGGCGCGACGACATTGCCCTCGCGCAGATACGTCTCGAGGTGAGGCAGCGAATCACAGCCCCAGAACATCTGGTCATCCACGATCATCGTGGGCACGCCGAACAGCCCGAGCGCGATCGCGGCATCGGTCTGCTCGCGCAACGTGCCCTTCGCCTCGTCCGCGCGCGCGATATCGACGCCATGACGCGCGGCGATCTCCGCGACGACCTCGCGATCGGTGACACCGCGCCCGCCGGTCCAGATCTCCTTGTAGAGATCGTCGATCAACGCGAGCTTCTGTGCGCGCGGCAGATCGAGCGAGCACAACCGCAACGCGAGCAGCGGGTTGAACGGGTGCGAAGGTGGCGCCGACAGCGGCACGCCGAAGCGATGTGCGATCCGCGCGATGTCGCGAATGATGTAGCTGCGCTTCGCCGGAATCTCCGCCGGCCCGATGTTGCCGACCTTGTCGAGCACCGCCGCGAACAGGATCGGAATCGGCTCGAGATCCTCGCGCGTGCGCAACTGCGTCCACGCGAGATACGCGTACGGCGAGATGAAGTCGAAGTAGAAGCGCATCGCCATGCGATGCAGCGTAGCTCAAGCCGCGAGCGAGGCGGCGATCGCACGCCATTGCGGCAGCTGATCGATCAGGTTCGCGCGGCGCAGGAACTCGAGATCGAGCTCGGTCGAATCGCTGTTATCGGCGAGCGTCTCCGCCACGCGGACGACCGCGATCACGTCTGCCGTCGCATCCGAAGCGCGCGCGGGCTCGTGGTGATGCTCGACCGCTTCGATCAGCGGATCCGGCAGGCTCCACATCCGCATGAGGCAACCGCCGACCGCAGCATGATCCGCGCCGAACACGCGCTTCTCCGCCGCGACGAGCGTCTCGCCGGTAACGCGCAGCTCTTCGAGCATCTGACCGTACTCGCTCGGGAGTCCGAGCTGGAGCACGACGCGCCCGACATCGTGGAGCAGGCCACACGCGAACGCGAGGTCGTCCTTGATGAACGCGCGCGCGAGCGTCGCCGTGCGCAACGCGTGTGCTTGCAACGTCTCGAGCGAGATCGGCAGCGACGGACCGCGATAGGCCGCGTAGAGATTTTCGGATAGCGCGAGCGCCTTCAGGAGCTCGATTCCGAGATAGCCGACACAGCGATGCAGCGAGGTCGATTGCGCGCCTTCACCGAACGCCGCGCTCGAGGCGATCTGCATGACCTTCATCGCGAACGCGCTGTCCTGCGCGACGACCGCTGCAATATCGTCGAGCCGCGACCGTGGATCCTGCGCGACCTTCGTGAGGCGCATGAACGTCGCCGGAGGTGACGGCAGCTTGTCGACGCGGCCGATCAGCGAGCGCAACGTCGGATCCGTCGTGATCGACAGGATGCTCGTGCACCGCTTGACCGCCGCACGCAGGTCGTCCGACTTGCACGGCTTCGATAGGAACGAGTGCATCGTCGGCATCACGCGCAAGAGCGAATCGCGATCCGCTTGGCCCGAGAGCACGATCCGGCACGTCGCTGGCCACTTCTGCTGGACGACCGACAAGAGCTGCGCGCCGTCCATCTCCGGCATTCGCATGTCCGTGATCACGACGTCGAACGGACCTTGATCCATCAACGTCAGCGCTTCACTCGCGCTGTTCGCGAACGACATGTCCCAGACGGCGCGGTCTCGATGCAGCACGCTGCGGAGCCCGCGCAGGATCGCGGGTTCGTCATCGACGAATAAAACCCGCAGTTTCTGGTCCAGCGCCACGAATCTAAAATTCGGCCAAGTCGCGCGCGAATTCAGGTGTGCGCGTATCCCACCCTGTCATTCGGGCGGAGACTCCGATTTTTCCACGGTGATCCAGGCTTGGATGCCGGTCGTGAAGTTCGGGAGCGTCGGCGTATCGCCGGCCATGAGCTTCTTCGGGTGGGTCGTGTCCACGTTCGGTGCCGGTGCCAGGAGGATGCCGCTGTTCGGGATATCCGCGAAGTTGATGTGGGCTCGGACTTGGAGACACGCGTTCGTGTCCGTCGTCGACGCGAGCTTCGACAGGTCCATCGCGTTTTGCGCGCCCGGGTTCGCACCGCCATGACAGCCGGCGCAGGTCCCGGTCAACACCGGCTTGGCCTTCGAGAGGAACGTCGCGAAGCCCTGCGTTCCACACCCGACCGTCTGCGTCGGCATCGTCATGTCGGGCACGTATTTGGCGATCGTCTTGAAGCTGATCGACAAACGATTGCTCGGCGGAAAGCCGACGAACGCCGCCGCGCCGGCGCCGATGTGCATGCAGCTCGCCGACGGACACGCGGGGGCCGTCATCGCCTGCGGGAGATCGAGCTTCACGCTCGAGAACCGATCGAGCGAGTCGATAACCGGATCACCCGTGTCGGGAACCGACGCGAACAACGGATGATCGATGTACACGCCGTCCGTCGACGCCTTGACGTACAGATCGGTGACGTAGATCGACGAGTCGAGCGCTTGCACGACGAAATCGATCTCCGCGCCCGGCAAGTCGAGCTTGTCGAGCGTGACGATGTTGATCGGACACGTCACATCACCGGGCGCGCCGCCGCTGCAGATCATCGGCGCTGTCGGATCGGTCTCGTACGTCGTATCGCCGCTGCCCATGCCCGCGGCCTTCGCATCGTGCTCGGCTTGGATCCACCCGAGGATGCCGGCCGCTTGCGTCGCGTTCAGTGCACCGGTGCCTTCGTGCGCGCCCTTCTGGAGGACGCGACTCTGCTCCGGCGTATCGGTGTCGACGATCATCGGCGTGTAGCCGAGTAACTGCGTGCGCATCGTCTCGGCGTCGTTCGCCTGCGCGAACCCCGGCGCACTGCCACCGGTCCCACCGTGGCAGCCCTTGCACACCGTCGAGAACACCGGATAGGCGTCGCTCTTGAACCGCGCGATGGCAATCGCCTCGCTCGCGGTATTTCCACTGCCACTTCCAGACGTATCGCCGGTTCCACCACCGGTGATATCGCCAACGCAGCCCGTAACGAGAACGATTCCGACCAACGAAGCACGCAGCATGACTGTCCCTTCGTAAGGGTCCCGGCGAAGGGGCGTACGGACAGGTGCGAGATCCGGATCGAAAAAATCTACGGACCGCACATGTGCGCGGCATTGCAGCTGTGCGACGTGCAGTCGTCCGCCGTCACGCAACCCATTCCATTCGCACAGTTGCCACCAGCGCCACCGCTCATCCCGACCACCACGAAATCGACATCCGCCACGGTCTTCGCGATCGGCTTATTCGCGAGCACGGTCTTCACCTGATCGACCAACGTGACGAGCGCTCCGCCACCCGTGGCCGCTTGGATGTCGAGGTTGCCGCCGACGCCGTTGATCGCGCCGATCATCGCGGTCGCGACCTGATCGGCCGTCGAGACGGCGGTGATCGTGACGGCGACGTTCCCGGCGGTCACCGAGGCGTTCGTATCGAACTCGAAGATGGTTTGAGCGTGACGTCCGTCGTTGAGCGTGAAGGTCTTGCCCTCGAGGTTCGTCCCCGCGACCGCGATGATCGAGCCCGTCGCCGCCGAGGACGCGAACACGCGGCAGGTCGCATCGCACGTTCCGCACGCATCGGTGTTGCCGTCATCACACACCTCGTCCGGAGCGGCGACCACGCCATCACCGCAAACATTTCCGGTCGCGTCGACGAAGTGGCAGGTCGCGTCACAGATCATGCAGCTCGCGACACCGTACGGACAGTTCGTGGCCTGGCTCGGGTCGTCGCAGTCCTCATCCGAGGCGACGATCCCGTCGCCGCACATCTCCGGCACGCAACTGTTCGTGCAGCCGTCGGTCGCGATGTCGTTGCCATCGTCGCAAATCTCACCGTATTCGACGACGCCGTTGCCGCAGATCGACGACCGGCATGCGCCTTTGACGCAAAATCCGACGACGCTCTCGGAGCTGCAAGGGTCCGATTCCACGAGGCCGTTGCACGCCGCGAGCTGCTCGGTGGTTGCACAAAATGTGTCTTCGACGCAGACCATGCCGAGAGGGCAGGTCACGCCGTCACCACAACGCGCGAGCCGGTCTTGGACACAACCGGAAAGCGCCGCGCTTGCGACGAGGACCGCGCATACCACCAGGCGCACGAGCGCCAGGATAACTGATAAATTAGGCGTGTGGAGCCGGTGCCTCCCAGCGTGCACACACGCATCGACCCGCGTACGCCAACTCCGGCGTCGCGCGTGCGCGAGTCGCGTTCTCCGATCAGCTCGGTCGAAGGCCAGCGCATCGGCCGGTTCGAGCTGATCCGCGAGCTCGGACAAGGCGGCATGGGGCAGGTGTTCCTCGCGCGCGATGCCAAGCTCGGTCGCAAGGTCGCGATCAGAGATCGTGTTGCGCGATGACCCGGCGTTCGTGCGGCGGTTCGTGGCCGAGGCGCGCGTCACCGCGAAGTGCGTGCACGAGAACATCGTCACGATCTACGAAGTCGACGAGCACCAGGGCCTGCCGTTCATGGTGCTCGAGTATCTCGAGGGAAAGTCGCTCGGGCAGTTGCTCGAGAAGCGCCTGTCCGCGCGTTACTTCACCGAATTGCTCCTGCCGGTCACGCGTGCGCTCGAACGCGCGCATGCGATGGGCATCGTTCATCGCGATCTCAAGCCGAACAACATCTTCGTCACCGACCAGGGCAAAGTGAAGGTGTTGGACTTCGGGCTCGCGCGCGTGAATGCGACCGAGGAAGAGATTTCGGTCGTCCAGAAGTTCCCGGGGCCGCCGATCACGCCATCGCCGGATACGCAGATGACGCGGCAGGGCACCGTGATCGGCACGCTCCCGTACATGTCGCCGGAGCAGTGGTCCGGGTTCGACGTCGACGGCCAATCCGATCTGTGGGCGATCGGGATCATGTGCTGGCGCGCGTTCACCGGCATTCATCCGGCGGGCGAGACCGAGGGCGAGCACCTGCGCTCGCGGTTGATGGCGCTCGATATCCCGCTGCCATCGCTCGCCACGCGCGCGCCGAAGCTCCCGGCCGATCTGGTCGCGATCGTCGATCGCTTGCTCGCGATGCGCAAAGAGGATCGGTTCCAGAACGCGCGCGAGCTCCACGATGAATTGCAGCGCTGCCTCGCACCGAAAGCGCGGCGCATCGTCGAGAGTCCGTATCGCGGCCTCGCGGCGTTCGCCGAGGACGACGCCGACTATTTCTTCGGCCGTTCGAACGAGATCCGTCAGGCAATCGCGCAGCTCGAGCATTGGCCGATCCTCGCGGTCGTCGGGCCGTCGGGCGTCGGCAAGTCATCGTTCGTGCACGCGGGCGTGGTGCCGGCGCTGCAAGTCTCCGACGAGTGGAAGGTCCGGACCGTGCGGCCCGGTCGCGAGCCGATGCAGCGCCTCGCGGCGTTACTGGAGCTATCCGAAGGCGCGCACGACACCTCGCTACCGGACCGCCTGCGCGACGAGCCAGGTCTGTTCGGCGAGATGCTTCGGGTCGAAGCGAAGAAGACGAACCAGCGGATCGTGATCGTCGTCGATCAGCTCGAGGAGCTGTTCACGCACTCGCAGGACGATGCGCTCCAGGGCGCGTTCCTCGCGGCGCTGTTCGGTGCCGCGGATGATCCGGCATCGCCGATTCGCGTGATCATGGCGATGCGCGCGGATTTCTTGGATCGCCTCGGGCGGTTCAAGGCGTTCCTCGACGAGCTCTCGCGCGGCCTGTTCTTCCTCGCGGCGCCCGATCGCGAAAACCTGATCGAGACGCTCGAAGGCCCGGCGGAGATCGTCGGCTTCACGTTCGAGTCGCCGGCGATCATCGAAGACATGATGCAGGTCGCGACCTCGCGATCGGCGCTCGCGCTGCTGTCGTTCGCGGCGAGCCAGCTGTGGGACGCGCGCGATACCGAGCGCCAGCTGCTCACGCTCGACGCGTACCGTGCGATGGGCGGGGTCACCGGCGCGTTCACGCGTCACGCCGATCGCGTGCTCGCGGCGATTCCGATCGAGAGCCGCAACGCCTTCCGCGCGATCATGACCCGGCTCGTGACGGCCGAAGGCACGCGCGCGATCGTGCCGCATCGCGAGCTGCTCACGCTATCGGACGATCGCGACGAGATCGAACGCATCCTCGATCACCTCGCCCGCGCGCGGTTGATCCAAGTGCATCGCGACGACGAAGCCACGGTCGAGATCGTGCACGAGATGCTGATCACCGAATGGCCGGCGCTGCGCGACATGCTCGAAGAGGGCAACTCGGCGCGCGGCTTCGTCGAGGAATTGCGTCAAGTCGCGCGCCAGTGGATCGCGCGTGGTCGGCCGAAGGATCTGTTGTGGCGCGGCGTCGTCGCGCGCGAAGCCCTCGTCCTCGTCAATCGCCAGCACCTCGCGTTGGCCGCCGACGAGCGCGAATACCTCGCGGCGATGACCACGGAGCTGGCGCGGATCCGCTGGCTGAAGTTCGCGATCCTGTCGGCCTCGCTCGTCGCGGTCGCGCTCGTGATCGTGTTCGGCGTGATGTCCGTGATCCGGATCAGCACGGCCGAGCACGTCGCGAAGCAGCAAGCCGAATCCGCGCAGACCGAAGCGCGTGCCACCTCACTCGCGAAGGCGCAGCTCGCCCGCGAGCTCGAACAGTTGAAAGCCGAGCAGAAGGCGCGCGAAGCCGCGGAAGCCGAACAGCGGCGCGCCGAAGATCAGTTGCTCAATGCGAACTCGGAGATCGAAGCGTCGCGCAAGCAGCTGCAGCAGTCGAACGATCAGCTGAAGCGTGCGCTCGGAAAGGCGCGCATTGCCGGGGCCTCGGCCGAGGCGGCGAATACAAAGCTCGAACAAGCGCTGACGAAGGAGCGGGAACGGATCGAGGAGCTGGAGCGCGATCAGGCGAAGATCTATGCGAAGGAGCTGCATTGAAGCGCGTCCTCGCTCTCTTGTTGATCGCAAAAATCGCCGCTGCCGAACCGTCACCCTGGGCCAAGGGCGTGAGCGATCAGCAACAGCATCGCGCGAACGTCGTGTTCGCCGCGGGCAACGATCTGTTCGCGAAGCGCGACTACGCCGCCGCGGTGAAGAAGTATCGCGAGTCGATCGAGCTCTGGGATCACCCGCTCGTCCGGTTCAACCTCGCGGTCACGCTGATCCGCATGGATCGGATCCTCGAAGCGTCGACGGAGTTGGAGAAGGCGCTCGCGTACGGCGACAAGCCGTTCACGTCCGACCTCTACGCCCAGGCGCTCGACTATCAATCGCTCGTCAAAGGCCGCGTCGGCGATCTCGAAGTCAGTTGCCCGCAAGCCGGCACGCACGTCCTCCTCGACGGCAAGCCGTGGTTCGATTGCCCGGGCACGCAGCAGATTCGCTTGCTCACCGGCGAGCACGCGCTCGTCGGCGAGAAGCCGGGTTACGTGCCGAACGCGCGGCGCGTCGTTGTCAACGGCGGTGCCACGACCACCGAAGCCGTCGAGCTCGTCGCGATCGATCGCGCGATCGCCGTGAGCTATCCGTATCCGCGCTGGATCGGTTGGACGATCATCGCTACCGGTGCCGCCGTCGCGATCGCGGGTGGCGCGTATCGCTATGTCGGCGGTCGCAACATGGAGAAGTTCGAGACCGACTTCGGGACCGAGTGCCCGCAGGGTTGTGACCTCGCGAGCCATCCCGGTCTCTCGCACGAACACGACAGCGCCCAGCTGCAGGGCAAGATCGGTATCGGTCTCGCGATCGCCGGCGGTGGCATCGTGCTCGGCGGTGTGATCGCGACCGTCATGGATCGGCCGAAGCGCACGCTACCGAATCTCGAGATCGCACCCGCACGCAACGGCGTGCAGATGAGCTACGGCTTTACTTTTTAGGCCAGCCGATCTTGTCGAGCGCGGCCGATGGATAGTTGTGCGAGCGCATCCAGTTCGCCCAGTTCTTGAACGTCGCCTTCTGGCCGGTGACCATCTTCGCACCCTGCGAAATCGCGAGCTGCTCTTCGAGGTTCATGCCGCCATCGATGCAGCCCTTCGAGAAGTAGTTCGGTCCGCAGTTCGTGAAGCCGGGGAAATCTCCCGTGGCGCCACCGGTGACAGCTGCGAGGTTCGTGAGCTCGATCGTCTTCATGCCGATGGGGATTGCAGCGCAAGTGCCAGAAATCCCGCGAGTCGGCCGGTAGACACTTGGCGCGTAACTCGTGCGGCGCCGTGTCGACGGAAGTCCCACGGCTGATCGCCTCGCCGGCTAGAGCAACAACAGTCTCTAGAGAATCGCGCCGAGGCCGATGCCCCAGAACCGCTGACCCTCGGCTTCGCGCAGGCTGCCGTAGATGAAGCCGTCGAGCTTGCCGGAAAACTTCAGGCCCGCGCCGGCTTCGGATTCGTCGCCCCACAGCGCCATCTTCGAGCCGTTCTGGCGCTGCGCCGAATCGAACACGTAGGTCTGACGGAAGTACGCCATCGGCTTCACGTTCGGCGAGAGCTCGAGGATCGCGAAGATCTCGGTCGGTAGCGTCCACCCGAAATCGAGGATGCCGCTCGTGATTCCGGAGAAGCCGAAGCCGACGGTCGCGCCGACTTGAAGGTTGTCGCCGATGAACACGCCCGGACCGAAGCCGATGTCCATCGCATAGGCAAAGCCGATGTTGTTGCCGAGCGTGAGGCCGAGCGCGAGGTTGCCGGTCTCCGCGACACCGACGACGGGCGCGCCACGCACTTCGCGCATCGTGCCGCCGAGCGTGAGGATGCCGTCGTAGTTCGTCATGTACTGCGGACGCTCGACGCGAAGCCCACCACCGAAGCTCGTATCGACGACGCGGTACCACGGGTTGCGCGGCTCGTGATCGTCGTCATCGTCGTCGGACTTGGTGACATCGTTGTCGTCACCGCGCGCGACGGTCGGCTCGCGCTCGACCTCGTGCAGCGAGTCCGAATCGAACGTGATGTCGCCGGCGTGATCGATCGTCACGGTCGCTTCGAACGCGTCCTTGCCGGTATCGACATGGACGTTGTAGGTCTGATTCGGTAGCGCCAGGCTCAACGGATCGCCGGCTTCTTTCGACAGCTCGACGGCAACGTTGCCCTTCGTATCGACGATCGTGATGTGACCGCGCATCCCCTTCGGCAACACGAGCGTCGATTCGGTGGAGCGGAGATCCGTGATCACGACATCGCCGGTGCCGCTCAAGTGCATGTCGTACGCGGGATGTTGCGGCCCGTGCGCGGTGTTGAGCGTGCGCTTGAACGTCTGTTCGTACGCGAATTGATACGCCTCGGTCAGCGTGATCTTGCCATCGTGATTGCGATCGGCCGCGCCGCGTAGACCGGCGACGAAGTAGTAGGTGAAGAACGAGGCGCCGATCTTGTCGGACTCCTGCGCGTCTTCATCGGCCGAGCTCGACGACAGGAACGCGAAGCCTTCGACCTGATTGCTGCTGTTTTGCAAGAACGGTGGCGACTTCGTGCCGCCCTTCAAGCGCGTGAAGCTGCCGCTCGCGCACGAGTCGAGGATCGCGATGTTGACGTCCGCGGGCACGGCCTTGATCCGGCTGCGCAACCGCGCGTAGTCGTAGTGCGCGCCGCCGATCAGGATGCCGGTCTCGTCGGCGTGACCGCTGTAATAGACGACGAGCTCGGTGCGTTGCCCGCGCTTCTTGTCGCTCGCGACGCGTTCCGACAGCGCATCGAACGCGCTATCGAGCGAGCGCAGATCCGGTTCCTTCAACAACGACAAGTCATCGTTCTTGACGCCGCCGATCTGTTGCAGCACGTCGGCGATCGTCGCCGCGTCATGCCCGGCGTAGCGCAACTGCACGCGCTCGCCACCGCCGTTGTTGCTGCCGATCACCAGGGCATAGCGGTGAAGTGGCGCGGCTGCCGCGGTGGCGGTCATCGCGGCGAGGAGCAGTAGGCTTTTCATGGCGTTCCCTTCTTGAGACGGAAAGCAGCGGTATGAACGTTGGCAATCTCCGGCATCGCGTCGGCGGCGTCGTCGTGATGTGCGAAGTCCCGCAACATCGAGAGAGCCGCACTGACGTCGATCGGTTGATCCGACGTGAAAATAAAGAAGCGTTCGAACTTCGGCGCGTCGTCGAGCGTGTAGGCATCGGGCAGGGTGGTGGTGTCGTGGGCCATCTCCGTCGGCGCCGTCTCCGACGCCGGGAAGTGCAAGGTCACCACCGCGTTGCCATCCACCGAGGCGATCATGCCGTAGCGCGCTCCGCCGGAGTTATAGCGAAGCTGGATCGTATCGCCCGGCTTTACGGTCGCATCGTTTTCGAGCTTCTCGACGACGTGATCGCCCTGGCGAAACGCGAGCAACCGGGCGGTGCCCTTCACCCGCGTGATCTCGTCGCTCGGTTTCTGACCGCGATCCGTGGTGTGAAACATCACGAGAGCGGCAACGGCGAGCGTGACCGTGGTGGTCACCGTGGCGAGCACGAACCGCTTGCGGCGCTTGCGCGAGATCCGTTCGGCGGCCGCGTTCTGATCGATCTGCTTGACCGCAGCAGCCGCTGGATATTTCGCCAGCTCGTCGCGATTTTGGGTTTCGAGCTGAGCGACGCGCGCGGCGAGCTCGGTCGCGTCCACGCCATCGAGCCGCGATCGGCTATTCGGCGGAACTTCATCGAGAGCAGCGCGCTCGACGAGCCAATCTGGAATCTGAGTCATTGAACCTCCAGGGTCTGGAGCTTTTCGCGAAGGCCTCGCAGGCGCTTGCGGACACCCGAAACCGACATGCCGACTTCGGCGGCGACTTCTTCGAGCGTCATCTTGTCGTGAAGGTGGAGCACCGCGATCACCGCGGTGGTGTTCGGTTCGTTGCGAAACAAGGTGTCGAGGATCGCGCGCGCCGCACTCCGCGACGACGGACTCGTCTGCTCGACGATCTGTTCGAGGAGTCCATCGCCATGCTCGGGCCGGCGCTTCTTCGTCCGCATCCGGTTGAGACACACGTTCGTCGCCATCGTGAACAGCAACGACGACGGTGCGCGGTCGTCGAGGTGGTCGGTGGAGAGGAGCTTGACGAAGACGTCGTGCATGGCATCACGGGCCGCGTGGTCTTCGCCGAGCAACTGTTTGCAGCGGCGGAGCACCATGGGGCCGTACTTGGCGTAGAGCGTTTCGGAATCGAGCAACACGGTCGGGGACGGGAACGAGACTTAAACACCGATTCCCACGCGATCTGTCACCTCGAAGTTTGTGAGTCATTGTATACACTTGGGGCGTGGGCGGCACGATGACGCTGGATGAGGGGGACCAGAGCGGTCCCGTCGCCGCGTTTTCGCCCGGCACGTCGATCGCCCACTTCCGGATCGTGAAGGAGCTCGGCCGCGGCGGCATGGGCATCGTGCTCGAAGCCCACGACCCGGATCTCGATCGTCGCGTCGCGATCAAGGTCGTTCGCGAAGGCTCGTCATCGCGCCTGGTTCGCGAAGCCCAGGCGATGGCGCGGCTCGCGCACCCGAATGTCGTCACGGTCTACGAAGTCGGCGAGCTCGCCGGCACCGAGATGTTCGTGGTGATGGAGCTCGTGACGGGTAGCACGCTCGGCGAGTGGCTGAAGACCGAGCGATCGTGGCGCGAGATCGTGATCGCGTTCGCGGCGGCGGCGGATGGTCTGCAAGCAGCGCATCGCGCGGGCTTGGTCCATCGCGACTTCAAGCCATCGAACGTGCTCGTCGATCACGATGGCCGCGTTCGGGTCTCGGATTTCGGGCTCGCCCATTCGGAGGACACGCTCGCCGAAGGCTCCGAACCGATCGCCGGCACGCTCGCGTACATGGCGCCCGAGCAGCGCGCGGGGCGAGTCGTCGACGCGCGTGCGGATCAATATTCGTTCGGCATCGCACTCCAAGATGCGCTCGCGCACAAGAAGCCACCGCGCCGCGTGCAGAAGGCGATCGCGCGCGCACTGTCGATCGATCCGGACGATCGCTGGCCGGCGATGGCATCGCTCGCCCACGAGCTCCGCAAGGCATTGCCGCGCCGCCGGGTCGCGATGATCGGTGGCGCGCTGGTCCTCGCGGCGGTCGCATTGTTCTTGATCGTCGAGCCGTCGCGCGGCGCGGTCGTATCGTGTGCGGATGGCGCGCAGCTCGTCGATCAGGTGTGGAATGTCCAGGCCAAGGCGACCACGCTCGCACAGTTCCAACGCGCGGCACCGGGCATCGACACCACGCACGCGATTCGCCTCGTCGACGACTGGTCGAGTGCGTGGAAGCTCGGCCGGCGCGCCGCGTGTACCGTCGACGAGCCGTTGCGGAGTGCGCGCGTCGGCTGCCTCGATCGCGAGCTCGCCGCGCTGTCGGCGCAGGTCGGCGTGTGGGCCGATGCGCTGCCGGCGATCGTCGAACAAAGTGCGAGCACGGCCGCGCGATTGCCGAATGTCGATGCCTGCGCGCTCGAGACCACGAGCACGTCGATCCATCCATCGGTCGTGAGCCGCGTCGCACAGATCGAAGCGCTCACCCGCAGCGGTCAGATGTCGGCCGCACTGAGCGAAGTGCCCGGGCTCTTGACGATCGCGCGCGCGAGTGGACGGCCGCGTGATCTCGCGACAGCGCTGACCGCCGCGGGCAAGGCCGAGTACGAATACGGCAAGTACGCCGATGCCGAGGCGCATTTTCGGGAAGCCGCCCAGCAAGCGGGCGAGGCACGTGATGACGTGTTGCTCGTCGACGCGCTGGTCCACGAGGCCGGCACGAAGGTCGAAGCCGGCGCGCCGCTCGATGCGCTGGGACTTCTCGATGCGGCGACCGCGGTCGGCGTCCGGATCGGCGGTGACACCCGAGAGGTGATCGCGAGCACGCGGGGTAACGCCCTGTTCGAAGCCGGCCGGATCGAGGAAGCGATCGCGGTGTATCGCTCGATCATTCCGGCGACCGAAGCGCGTGCGATGCGCGATCCGAGCTCTCGTATCGATCTGTCGAACCTGTTCGGTCAACTCGCGTCGGCGCTGCGCCAGTCCGATGACTACGAAGGCGCGGCGGATCTCGAGCGCAAGGCGATCGCGCTCGACGAACAGACGTTCGGCCCGAATCATCCGGAAGTCGCGAAGGGACTCGCGGATCTGACCTCGACAGAGCTCCACCTCGAAAAACTCGACGACGCGCGCGCCCACATCGATCGTGCGAAGGCGATCGTCGCGTCCGCGTATGGTACGGATGCGATCGTCGCGGCGAAGATCTCGCTCGTCGATGCGAAGCTCCTCGATCGCGTGGGGAAGCTCGACGACGCGTTCGCGGCGTACAAGCTCACGCTCGAACGCTTGAAGGGTACGCCGCTGCCCGCAGATCATTCGCTGTACGTGATCGTCGAAGAAGGCTTCGGCGAGGCGCTGCAACGCGGTGGGCATTGCGACCAAGCGCTGCCTCACATCGAGCGCGCGATCATGTTGCTCGAGCGCTCTCGCTTGGACCCACGATCGCACGCGCTGCAATTGACGGAGGCCGGACACTGCTACTCGGAGACGGAGCAGCACGACAAGGCACGCGATGCGTTGACGAAGGCACTGGTCGAGCTCGACGATGCGAAGGCCGACAAGCGGTGGAAGGTCGAGCCGTTCATGATGCTCGCGTACGTCGAGCACGACACCCATCACGAGGACAAGGCGATCCAGTACGCTCGCCAAGCTCTCGCGGCGGCCGAAGGCGACACCACCGACGAGATGAAGGTGATGGTCGAAACCGTGAAGAAGCAGCTAGCGCGCCAATGGGACTGACCGACACGCTCACGCTCGACGAGAGTGACGTCGCGGCGGCGCCGGTCGATCACCTGTATCTCGCGGTCATCGCGGGTAAGCCGCTGGCGGGAGCCCGGTGGTCGCTCGCCGGCGTCGATACGATCGAGATCGGGCGCGGTGCTGCGCGTGCGATCCAGCGAACGGGCAAGACGATCCGGCTCGACGTGCCGGATCCGCACATGTCGTCGACGCACGTCCGGCTGCAACGCGAGCGCGCGCATTGGCTCGCCGTCGACGCCGGCTCGCGCAACGGGTTCTCGATCAACGGCGTTCGTCAAGATCGCGCACCGATCCTCGCGCACGACGTGATCGAGGCCGGGCGCAGCTTCTTCCTGTTGCGCATGTCCGAACGCGCGGGTGCGGTGGAGCTCGCGCCGCAGGTGATCGCGAACGGCCTCGTCACGTTGGATCCCGAGCTCGATCGAGCCTTCGGCGAGCTCGCCGCGGCAGCGCGATCTGGATTGCCGATCTTGATCGGTGGGCCGACGGGCTCGGGCAAAGAACGCGTCGCGCTCGCGGTCCATCACGCGTCGTCACGCAAGGGTGCCTTCGTGCCCGTGAATTGTGCGGCGCTGCCGGCCGGGCTCGTCGAGAGCGAGTTGTTCGGTCACAAGCGTGGAGCGTTCAGCGGCGCGATCGCGGATGCGCCCGGACTCGTCGTCGCGTCCGATCGCGGCACCCTGTTTCTCGACGAGATCGGCGATCTGCCGGCGCCGGCTCAAGCCGCGTTGTTGCGCGTGCTCGAAGCGAAAGAAGTCCGCGCGGTCGGTGCGACCACTGCCACGCAGGTCGATCTGCGCGTGGTCGCGGCGACGCATCGCGATCTCGACGCGTTGGTCGAGGCGGAGGCGTTTCGCGATGATCTCATCGCACGGCTCGCCGGGTTCGAGCTCGAGCTGCCGGCACTCGCAGATCGCCGCGTCGATCTCGGCCTCGTGCTCGCGGAGATCCTGCCGCCGAACGCACAGCTCGCCGCCGCCGCCACGCGCCAGCTGTTCGCGTACACCTGGCCTCGCAACGTGCGCGAGCTGGTGCGGGCCATGGAACGCGCGCTCGCGCTCGCGGGCACCGGCGAGATCACGCTCGCGCATTTGCCCGAAGAGATCGCGACCGCGAAGTGGCAAGCGGCGCCGATCCGCGAGCCGGACGCGCGCCGCGACGAGCTCGAGGCGGCGCTCGCGAAGCATCGCGGCAACGTCAGCCAGGTCGCGACCGAGCTCGGCAAAGCGCGCCAGCAGATCCAACGCTGGTTGAAGCGCTACGGCTTGGATCCGACCCGGTTCAAGTAGCACTGCAACACGGGTGCAACCGTTGCGGTTCGTCGACGGAAACCAGGATCTCGCCGAGTTGCGCGCGGCATGCCGGTTGCTGAACGGCGCGGCATGAAATCCAAGCACGTCGCGATCACGTTATTCGCCTTAGCGGGGCTCATCCTCGTCGCTACCTTCACGAAGGCGTGGTTCACCACGCCGGGAGGTGGGCTCGGCTTCACCGGCATGAAGGAGTGCTACGAGGGGCACTGCGAGAGCCGATTCTGGTTCGATATCCCGCAAGCACCGCGCGGCCTCACGTGGATCTGCATCCTCGGCATCGTCACGGGAGGTGCAGCGGTCGGCCTGCTCGTGCACACGGCAGCGATGACGCTGCAAGATCGCCCGCGCGACGTGAAGCTCGGCAACGTCAACGGCGCGTTGTGGGCGGCAGGTGCGGTCGGCATGTGCCTCCTCTTGCGAATCTTCGTCGAGAATCACAGCGGTCTGTCGGTTGGCTGGGGCGCGTATCTCGCGTTCGTGTCGATCGCGGCGTCGCTGATCGTGGTGAAGCTCTACGTGTCGCCGGCGAATCACAAAGCGATCGATGCGATCTACGCGCAACAACCGGTGCCGCAGTACGTGACCTCGAACGCGATGCTGCGCGGCTATCCGCTGTCGATGCAGCACGGCATGAACCGCATGCACGGACACCTGTTCGTCGCGCCGAACCGGCTGTACTTCATCTGCGTGAAGCAGGGCGGCGCGTGGCTCGCGGTCGCCGGCCAAGCTCTCGGCGGTGCGGTCGGTGGCGCGCTCGCGGGGATGGCGCAACCCGGTGTAGGTAACGCACCTGCCTACGACGAGCCGACGGTCGCCCAATATGCCCACCAGATGGCGGGCTCGGAGGTCATGGAACCGTCGAACATCCAGGAGATCAAACAGACGATCTTCTGGCGCCTGATCCGGGCGAACGGGAAAAAGTTCGGGCTTCCCGCTGGGATGAGCCGGGAGCTGCGTGCGGCCCTGGGTCCGTGGGGCCGTCAGAACGGGGTCCGGACGACCGGATTTGCGTGAAGTCGGGCAGGTTTAGGGGTCGTTACGCGTACCATCACTAACGTGGCGGACCGCGACTTACAAACCGGAAACCAAACGGGTCGGGCGCAAGCAGCACCGCAGGTCGCGCCTGCTGCTGCACCCGGTGTAACGGCACTGCAGAGCAAGCTCTCGCAGGGCTCGCCACAGCCGGAGCAGATCGCGGAATTGCTCTCGCAGTTCCCGCACGATCGCGACGCGATGCTGGAAGAGCTCCAGCAAAAGTTGGGCAACGGCTTCACGCAGCAAGTCGTCGATGCCGAAGCGAACGGCGGCAAGGTCGGGTGGTGGTCGAAGTTCAAGCGCGGCGCGGGTGCGTCGGCGACGATCGCGGCCGAGCTCGCGGGCATGGGCCTGTCGTTCAACCCGTTCACGGGCAACGCGCACGGCACCGTCGATCTCGCGTCGGCGCTGCACGTTGCGGAGATGATCGCGCCGAACAGCATCCCGGTGATCATGCTCGGCGGCGTTCCGAAGAGCGCGAACAAGATCACGGTGCAGTTCAACCTGTACTCGATGGAAGCCACGCTCGTGGCGCCGCAGCTCCAGATCGGCGGCGTGATGACGGGCGGGCTGAATGCAGGCGCGTGTTCGATCACGGGCCTCACCGCGCACGTCGACAAGGCCGGCGCCTCGGCGACGATGCAACACGCGCACTTCGAGCACGCCACGTTCATTCGCGGCGGCGAGCACCTGACCGCGGCGGATCTCGAGATGACGAACCTGCGCGCGAATCAGGCCGGATCGAAGTCCGCGATCGCATTCGGCAGCGCGCACATCCACGGCCTCCAATATCCGAACGTGCCGGCGGTCGATTTCGATCTGCCCGCGGGCGCGAGTCTCGATGCGGTCTGGGCGCATGGTCCGGCGCACACGGCAACGCCGACTCCGGCGAACGCGAATGCCGGCTTGCCGCAAGCCCCGGACGTGTTGCCGAACGGCGCGCAGATCAAGATCGAGCTCGTCGCGCCGAAGGGCACGGTCAACGGCGCCACGGGTGCCGGTGGCTTCGAACGCTTGAAGGCGGCGGTCGTGCAGGGCGCGACGGATCTCGCGAGCATCGAGATCGATGGCTTCACCGCCGCGGGTGGTGCGGCGAACGCGTCGGCGTCGATCCGCCAGATCCTGATCCACGGCGATCCTTCGCTCGTGAAGCAGTTGCTCGCGCATCCGCAGGTCGCGGGCAATCCGAGCGTGAAGGCCGCGCTCGATCTCGCGAAGAGCTCGGGCCTCGATCCCGCGATCGGCGGCCGGATCGTCGCGCACAACATCACCGCGAATCACACGGCGAGTGGCGATGAAGTCACCGGCGATTTCGACGGCACGATCGAAGTGCCGCAGCTCGGCACGTTGCAGGTCAAGGTCGATGGCCTCGCCGGCGGCGCGCAAGGCCTCACGCAGGTCCAGGTCCAGTTCAAGACGCTGTCGCTCACGTTGCGCGACAAAGCGAACAAGGAGCTCGCGTTCCTCGAGCTCGACGGCGGCTCCGCGAGCATGGCGGGCGACAAGCGCGCGGGCCAGGTGAAGAAGCTCGCAGCACATGGTGATGTCGCGAAGCTCGTCGGTGCGAGCGATGCGATCGTGAAGCACGCGCCCGTCGACATTCGCGGTGCGTTGAACGCGGTGAAGGCGCTTGGCCTCAAGGGCGATATCACCGGCGATCTGTCGGCGACGTCGGATGCGAACGGCGTGTCGTTCGCCGGCGACTTCGATGCGGCGCTCGCGATGGATGCCGCAGGCAGCGTGAAGATTCACGTCGCCGGGATGAAGGGCAACGACAAGGGCGATATCGATTTCAGCTCGTTCACCGCGAGCCTGACCGATACGAAGGGTCATCCGGCGGCATCGCTGTCCGTCGCGAACGCGCACTCGACGCCGGCGGCGAAGGGCAAAGAGAATGTCCACGTCGGCAAGATCCAGGCGCACGGCGAAGACGCCACGGTCGCCGCGATGGTCAACAGCATCGAGAAGAAGGCGACCACCCTGCCGGATCCGGTGCGTGCGGCATTCACGATGGTGCATCGGTTCTACGCGAACGCCGGCGGCACGCTGACGCTCGATCAGATCGCGATGGGCGAGGACAAGGCCGGCGCCACCACGATGAAGGCGCAAGATGTCCACGGCGTGTTCACGCTCCACGGTGCGGGCACGGCCACGGTCGCGTTGAACGGGTTCAACGGCACGTCGTCGACCACCCAGGACAAGTTCTCGTTCACGTCGTTCGATGCGGTGTTGAACGATGTCCACGGCAAGAAGGCGGCGCACGTTCGCGTCGAGGGCTCGCACGATTCGTTCGCGACGAAGGGCAAGGCGGCGGGCGACTTCAAGCTCGATGCGAAGTCGATGCACGTCGACGGTGATTCGGAAGCGGCGGCCGCGCTGTTCACCGGTATTCGCACGCACCTCGATACGATGCCGAAGCCGATCGCGGCGGCGTTCAAGATGGTCGAGCAGTACGCCGGATCGATCTCGGCGACCGGCACGATCGATGTCGCGAATGCGGCGGTCACGTCGACGAATGGCGCGATCGGTGGCAAGGGCACGATCGAAGGTCATGTCCAGATCGCGGATGGGCGGGTCGACGCGAAGCTCGTCAACGCGCAAGGTGACAAGGACAAGCTGACGTTCGACGCGCTCGATCTGTCGCTGAAGGACAAGCAGGGCAAGGTTGCGGCTTCGCTCCACGCGGCGAACGCGAACGCGAACATCGCGGCGAAGACCGCGCAGCTCGGCCAGATCCAAGTCCACGGCGAAGCGGCCAAGTTGAAGCCGCTGCTCACGCCGGCGATCCAGGCGCAGTTGCCGGCCCAGCTCGGCCAAGTGCTCGCGATGGTCGATGGCTCGGCGCTCGACGTGAACGCGACCGATGTTGCGGTTGGACCCACGCGCGCCGGTGCGAAGACGATCACCGCGAGCGGCACGATCCGCGTCCACGATCAGGGCAACCACGTGTACACGGCGCGCGGCGCGCAGCTCGAGCTCGACGGCGCCGACATCCAGATGGATCAGCAGGGCAAGCCGCACGAGATCGATGCGCAGTCGATCCAGATTCGCGGCGAGTTCAGCTCGACCGGCGGCGACGCGTTGCACGGTCACGCGGTCGTGACGACGGGCGCGGCGAAGATCGTGCTCGATGCGACGGGCGCACCGGTCAGCGTCGACGTGAAGGGCATCCGCGCGAGTGGCGATGGCCAGCGCACGGCCGCACCGGCTGCTGCGACGTCGAACGCACCGCAGCACAAGCCCACACGCGACGAGAAGCTCGCCGCGTTGAACGGCGAGATGGCGACGGCCGAGAGCGTGGCGCAATCGATCCAGACCGCGGACATTCGCGCGCACGTGCCGCTGTTCGCGGGTCGCTACGGCCGCGGGTTCAAGTCGCTCGGCGTTCCGGCCGGCGCGGCGATCAACATCGCGATCGAAGTTCGCAACAACGCGCTGACGAACGAGACGAGCGTGAAGATCGCTCCGCCGCTCGATCTGCCGTTGTGGCTGACGGGCAAGGGCGTCGATCTCGAGACGAAGGGTCGCCAAGGCGCGCTCGAGCTCCGGCTCGGCGGGTTCTTCGATCAGAACATCACGAAGTACGTCGTCGGCAAGGGGCCGCTCAGCCTCGATCTCCCGGGCCTCGTCGAGCAAGTCGCGGGTCACATGCGCCAGGGCATCCTCGAGGCGGGTGACGACAAAGAGCCGAGCGCGCGCGATCAACAGAAGGCGGCGCGGCAAGCGGCCGACGACGACAACTGGATGTCGCGCGAGCACGCGGATTGGCAGAAGGATCACGATCGCGATGCGGCGCGCGGCGATCAAAAGCGCCTCGCGAAGGATGCCGGCAAGGAGCCGCGCAGCGCGAACATCGCGGACTTCGCGACGAAGGGCATCGATGTCGCGAAGACCCAAGCGACGGCCGATGTCGCGTTCGCGAAACCGGATGGCACCGTGTCGGGTCACGTCCATGGCTCGGCAACGGGTGGTGGTCGCCTGCATCTCACCGCCGATGCGCTGAACGCGCGGACTGCGGAAGGCAACGTGGCCGTGACCGGGCTCGATACCGGCGTCGTCAATGTCGCGCCGGATGCGTCGTCGATCGAGCTGCAGGGGCTCTCGATCAGCGAGTTCAAATACTCTAAATAGAGATTTCGGTCCCGCAGCCCGGAACGCCCGGCGGCGGATAGACGTAGGTCATGCCGAAGCACATCTCTTGGGTCGTGCTCTCGCCGAACGGGATCGGGTTCGCGCCCTGGCCGTCGTTGTTGTAGGTGCACGTCACTTGGATCTTGCCGCCCGCGGTCGTCGTGAACGGCGTGACCGATCGGAAGTGCTGGTCGTCGAACGAGTAGTCGGTATCGAGCACCATGTTGGTGTTGCCGCTCTCGACATAGGTCTCCGTCAGGTGCGCGCCCGTGAGGTGCATGTGCGGTGCGACGGCGAAGACCGTGGTGTTCGCGGGCGTCGCGCATTGAAAGCGCAATTGCACGCCGAGTCCGACGGGGACTTCGGCCTTCGTCGCGGCGCCGATCAGGATGCTCGCGGCTTCGTGCTGGATCGACGCGGCATCGGTCGGGATGATCGCGACGCCCGACGTGCCCGCGAGATCGACTTCGCCGGTGTTGAACAGGTGGAGGTTGAGGAACAGCTGTTGGCCGGCCTTGATGTGGAGGCCAACGCCGTCGGGGAAGTCGAACTCGTTCGTGCCCACACCGCTCGCATAGATCGCGGGCGACGGCAACATGCTCGTGCAATCGGTGGTGCCATCGGCGACGGTCGAGTTGTCCGTGATCATCAACACCGCGTGGTGCGAGCCGGTCGGCGCGATCGGTCGGATCGACTTGATGTACGTGTCCGTCGTCGCGGTCTGGCGCACGCACAGGTACTTCTCGGTGTTGGGCGCGAGCGTCCAAGCCTGCGAGATCAACGTCTGATACCCGGGAGGCAGCATCGACGCCGGGGCATCGGGGGACGTGGTGTCGTCACCGGGGACGTCGGAACCACACGCAGCGACAAGAAGCAGGGCGAGGGGCAAGCGCATGGTTTCCCCTAGTGCGAGCGATGTGCCCGCGGAACTGCCCGAGATGTCGGCGCAACACCTGTCCGGTCGAGCGGACACCGACCGGTGGACCGGACACTGATACCGTACGGATGTGGAAGCCACCCGGCGCGTGCGAGCCAGCCCGATTCACGTCCAGACGCTGGCGGTCGCCGTCGTCGACGGGCCGGATAAAGGCGCGAGCACGATCGGCGAGATCGTGACGGTCGGGACGGCGGAGGGCTCGAATCTGCGGCTGTCGGATTCGGGCGTCTCGCGGTTTCACCTGGAGCTCGCGGCGGCGCACGGCGGGATCATGGTGCGCGATCACGGATCGACGAACGGCACGTTCGCGGGTGGGATCCGGATCGAGAAGGCGGTCGTGCCGCTCGGCACCGTGTTGAAGTTGGGCGACACGAGCGTTCGCGTTGGCGACGCGGGCACCACGGAGATCGAGACGATCGAAGGCATCGCGGGCTTGGTCGGTCGCGCGCCGGCGATGCGGCGGTTGTTCGCGCAGATCGATCGCGCGGCGGCGAGTGACGTGTCGGTGCTGATCAATGGCGAGAGCGGGACGGGCAAGGAGCTCGTGGCGCGCGCGCTGCACGATCTCGGGCCGCGCGCGAAGAAGCCGTTCGTCACGGTCGACTGCGGATCGTTGCCGCCCACGTTGTTGGCGAGCGAGCTGTTCGGGCACGAGCGCGGTGCGTTCACGGGCGCCGACCGCACGCACATCGGTGCATTCGAGGCGGCGCAAGGCGGCACGGTGTTTCTCGACGAGATCGGCGAATTGCAGCCGGCGGTGCAAGCGACGCTGCTCGGCGTGTTGGAGCGGCGGCGGGTTCGCCGGCTCGGCAGTCGATCGGAGATCAACGTCGACGTGCGAGTGGTCGCGGCCACGCATCGCGATCTGCGCGCCGAGGTCAATCGCAACGGATTTCGGTTGGATCTGTACTACCGGCTCGCGGTGGTCACGCTCGCGATTCCGGCGCTGCGCGATCGTCCGGACGACGTGCCGTTGCTCGTCGAGCACTTCTTGCGCGACTCGGGTTGGGATCAACCAGTCGGTGCGCTGATCAGTCCGGCGGCGATGGAGGCGCTCCAGCGCATGCACTTCGAAGGCAACGTGCGCGAGCTGCGAAACCTGATCGAAGCCGCGGTCGCGATGGGTGAAGCGCCGGTGCAGGCGTCGTCGGTGCCGATGCCGGCGAGCACGGGTGGGATTGCCATCGATCTAGCACTTCCTTACAAGGAGGCGCGGGCGGCGCTGACGACCGAGTTCGAGCGGCGCTACATCGATGCGCTGTTGGAGCGCACGGGTGGCAACGTGTCGGCGGCGGCACGCGCGGCGCAGCTCACGCGATCGCACTTGAACGAATTGATCACGAAGCTCAAGCGCTAGTGCGGGAACGTCGCGCACGCGTCGATCGCGAGCACGCATTGCGCGGGCGTCGCGTTCGTGAGCACCGCGTTCAAGCCGAGCTCGAGGTCGCCATCGACATCGTCGAGATCGTACGGGCAGCTGTATGCACAGCCGAGTACCTTTGACTTGTCGAGCGTAGACCAGTCCGTACCGTCCGACGTCCGGACGTCCGCGCAGTCCTCCGTGGTAGCGACGGCGCGCGTGATGACAACGCGATGTGGAGCTTCGGCGGTGACCTGGCCGAGCTGCTGGGAGATCAACTCGCGAATGCGCGCTTGGCCTTGAACGAGGTCGTCGTGCTCGATCCTGACCTCCCGGCAAAACCGCTCCGGTGCATCGACGACGGAGACGTGACAGGTGTCGCCCTGGCACGCCGCAGATACACGATCGGCGAGACACACCGGGGTCGTATCGCCGAGGTTGATGAAGTCGACGACCATGTTGAAGACGAGCTCTTGCTGATCGTTGATGGCTGTCAGGAGCAGCAGGCGATTCGGATCGGTAGGATCTGGGCACGTGAAGCCGGACGAGAGCTCGGTGCTCGTCCCGATCTCGAGCGAGATGTGATGGACGTCCGTGCATCCCACCAACAAGAGGACGAGCCACTTCAAAACGACACCTCCGCGCGCTGCGCCGGTTTGTAGGTGAGGGCGACGATACCGCCCGCGATCACCACGGCGCCGACGCCGACCGCGATCCAGAACCACGGGCGCTGCCACAGCTCGGGACGATGCAGGATACCGCTGTCGTACGCGAGGTTCGTGACGAGCTCGTTCGCGGAGGCCGCATCGCCATGCGCGACGGTGCGCCCGTCGACGATCGCCTCGCCGGTGATCCGCGGACCCGCGGTAAGCACGAACACGCGCGGCTCGCCGGCGAACTTGCCGATCAGTGCGGCGCCCGTGGGATCGGCGGGTGGCAGACCGCGTCCGATCCGCGCCCGCCACTGCTGCGCCGCGAGTAGCGACGATGCGGGTGCGAGCTCGAGCTCGAGGTGATCGGCATCGCGCAGCGTCTTGTGGGTAGGCGTGAAGCCATCGGCGGTCGCAGCGACGACGTGTTCACCGGGCGCGAGATCGATCGTGCACGGCACTTCGCAGCCGGCGGGGCGCCCGTCGACGGTGAGCCGTGCAGCCGCGTTGCTCGTGATCATCGCATGGACCCGTGGAGCCGCGCCGGCGCTCTCGACCGCGTGGCCGATCACGGCTTCGACATCCGGCGAGACGGTGGTCTCCGTCAGATCCAAGCCGAAGCTCGCGAATCGCGCGGCGTTCGTCTTCGCATCTTCGACGTGCATGGCGCCGGTCGCACAACCGGTCGCGAACGCGAGTGCACGCGAGGCCGACGCGCGATCGCCATCCGCGAGTAATTGGATGACGTCCAGCGATGCCAGCTCTTTCTGGCAGACGTCGAAGTTGCCATGGGTGTACGCGGTGCGAACGCGCGCGAGCGTGGCGGTCGCGGTGTTCTCGGCCGGTGGTGGCGGCGCGGGTAACACGACCGTGGTGAGAGCCAGCCCGGCGACCGGCTCCGTGCGCACGTTGCCGAGCACGCCGACCGGAATCGGATGAGCGACTTGCGCCGTGCAAGCTGCGAGCGCGAGTGGTGCTAACCTCACGTGAGTTGAATCCACGGTACCGCATTCGCCGTCGACTCGGCCAAGGAGGGATGGCGGAAGTCTTCGAAGGCGAGCTGGCCGGCGATCACAACTTCGTTCGCAAGGTCGCGTTGAAGCGCCTGTTGCCCGCGGTTGCCGACGACGTGGATGCTGCGAAGCGATTCCTCGACGAAGCGCGGATCGCGAGTGCGCTCCATCACGCGAACATCGTCGGCGTGCTCGATGTCGGGCTGCTCGATGGCGTGCCGTTTCAGGTGCTCGAGCTGGTCGACGGGTTGGATGCCGCCGCGGTCATGCGCCGCTGTGGCGGAACCGTACCGGTCCCCGTCGCGCTCGCGATCGCCGGTGAGGTCGCGCGCGCTCTCGATCACGCACATCATGCCGTCGACGAAGGCGGGCTCGCGCGCGAGATCGTGCATCGCGACGTCAAGCCGCAGAACATCCTGATCAGTTGGGACGGCGACGTGAAGCTGACGGATTTCGGCATCGCACTCGCTCGTGATCGCGAGGCTCGCACCGAGATCGGACAGGTCGCGGGCACCGTGGGATTCATGGCGCCGGAGCAGCGGACGGGGCAAGTCGTCGACGGCGCGAGCGATGTCTACGCGCTCGGGTTGACGCTCCACGCGTTGATCACCGGCGAATCCGCGATCACGAAGCCCGAGCACGAGGTGATGGCGGCGAGTGGCCAGCGCGTGCCGCTCGCCGAAACGCTCCCCGAAGATGCCCGCGGTGTGATCGAGCGAGCGATCGCACCGCAGCGTCCCGCGCGTCCAACGGCAGCGCAGCTCGCCGACGATATCGAGCGTGTGCTCGCCTTGCGAAGCGCGGGGAATCCGAAGACGATCGTGCGCGATCTCGTCGCACCGTTGAAGCCGCAGACCGCGCGGCGTGGTGCGCTCGACGCGTTGCTCGGGCTCGAGGTCGTCGAAGCGTCGCATGCCGACGGCGAGTTGCCGCGGTTCGAGTTGCGCCAGACGGCGAAGGAGCCGACGGAACCCGTACCCGTGCCGAAGGGGAAGCGGCCGTGGCTCGCGGTGATCGCGATCGTGCTCGTCGGATTCGCGGGTGTCCGAGTGTGGCGATTCGTGCATCGTCGCGAGGTCGCGGCCGCAACCGATGCGCGAGGAAGCGGTTTCGATGGCCGTGGGCAAGACGATGCGGGTCTCGTCGTCGACTCGCCAGCGCGCATCGATGCCGCCATCGCAGACGTGCCGCACGTCGACGCGGGGATGCCGCGTGCCGATGCCGGTCACCATCACGCGACCGCGATGGCCCATCCCGATGCCGGCGTTGCCGCGCCGGTCGGGACGGGATACTTGCAAGTCGTCGGCGAGAATGTGGTCGGCGCGAGCGTGCTCGTCGATGGGGTCGTACGAGGCTATCCACCGAACTCGTTCGTCGTACCGCGCGGCCATCACTCGATCGCGATCCAATTCAAAGACGGGACGAAGAGTGCGCCGCGTTCGATCGACATCACGGATCTCGACACGCTCGCGCACCCGCGCAAGATCGAGTGGTAACTACTCCGCGGCACCGGCGCTGATCCATCGCGTGATCGCGTCGAGCTTCTGCTGGCACAACCCCGGGGAGCTGAGCGGCATGAGACCGTCCATCGGAGCGGGCCCGGCTTCGACGCCGAGCGCCACCATCAGGTAACTGGCACTAGGATCGCCCGCGGTCACGCGACTCCAGCCTTCGCCGCTCGTCGACGCGACACCGACGAGGCTCGTATGCGAAGCGCCCGCGGAGAGATTCAAGCCGCCGCTGTGGCCATGGGCATCGTGGCAGCCGGTCACCGCGCAGGACTTGTCGAACACGTTCGTCTGGATCCACGCGAGGTCCGAGTGGGACTCGGCATCGACGCACGAGGGCGATGTGTTCTCTTCGACGCCGGGACTATTGGTGCAAGCGACGAGCAGCGCGAACAAGACGTACTTCATTGTGCGTGAGCCTCCGCGAACGTGGCGTACGAGGTGCCGCCATCGCGCAGCGAGTAGCTGGTCGTGCTGGCGGTGTTATGCAGAGCGACCGCCGGATTGCCGTCGCCGCTGTACCAGATGACAAATGGGAAGTGATGGTCGACGGCGACGCCGAGCATGTTCGCGACCGGATCGTTCGTCGCAGTCGCGTACGTGTACTGGCCCATCTCCGTCGACACGATCGGCTTGCCGACCTGCGACGCGAGGAAGTCGAGCTCTTGCGCCATCTGCACGGGCGGGACCTCGTAGAGATGGACGTCGAGATAGTCGATGTCCGAGGTCGCGTACGTGTGGATGTATTGCGTTGCGAGATCGATCTGCGCCTGCGCACCCGCTGGAATCGGCTTCGTCGGATCCGCGCCGCTCGGGAACTGCGAAGGATTCGGGAACGTCGCTTGCGCGAACGCATCCGCGCTCGTCCAGTCGTTCGCTCGGACGAACGCGTACCAGGTGACGAGACGAATCGGGATGTTCGTGAGCCCACCGTTCGTGACCGGGATCCCGTGGGCGTGCGCGACCTGGGTAGTGACGGCGAGCTCGTGGGCGTACGTGTCGGGCGTGCCGCTGTAGAAGTTCGCCGCGTTTTCTTCGTTCTCGACCATGATCACGAACGGCGTCGTCGACGCGATCACGCTCTCGAGGTTCGCTTTGTAGATGTCGTCGTTCGCGGGCTCGAGTGGCGGCGTCGAACCGTCGGCGTTCGCGGGATTCGGCAGCACCGTGAGGACGAGGCCGGTGCTCGCCGAAATCTGCTGGGCGTACGGGACGCCGCTGATCGAATTCGCACCGAGGAACCGCGCTTGCGTGCGCACGAGCGTGGCACCCAACGCACTCGCGAGCGCGAGCTTGTCTTTGCCATCGAGCTGATCCGGCGGCAGGTCTTGGCTCGCGTACGGCAAGGTCGGCGGTGTTGCGAACGAACCTTGCGGGAACAGGCCGAGCTTCGTCGGACCCGTGTACGGCACGAAGGCATCTACGGTGCTCTGCGCATCGGCGGTCTGGGCATCGAGTTGCTCGGGAGCCGAATCGGCGTGACAAGCGGCAACCAGACAGAGGACGACAGCACGCATGTGCCGATGCACTGCGAGCGCGATGCCGTCGCACGGACTGGCGGTTTCGCGCGGTTAGCGTGTCCGCTTCACCGGACAGTGTCCGGTCTAGACGCCGAGTCCGCGCCACAACGTGCGCATCGCGAGCTTCGCCGACCGCACGGCCGCGTCGTGGTCCTGGTGCTCGTCGATCGCCAACCACGCCACGCCGTGGACCATCGCGAACGCGACCTGCGCGAGCGACTCGGCATGCTTGCCGTGGATCAGCTTCGCAGCGATGCACTCGTCGATCAGCTTCTTCACCGCCGTCAACAACGTGGGCTGCGTCGACCGCACGACGCCGAGTAACGCGAAGCGCTTCGGATGCGCGACCGCGAACTCGACGTACTTGATGCCGAGCTGTTCGAGCCGCTCGTTCGGCGTGCCCACCAGCGCTTGGCTATGGACATCGAGCGCGAGCAGCACGTGCTCGGCGCAGGCGGCCAATAGCGCGGACTTGTCATCGAAGTGGTTGTACACGGCCTGCGGCGACACGCCCAACCGGCGCGCGGCCTGCGACAACGACACGGCCTCGACCCCGTCGTGATCGATGATCGCGAGCGTGGCCTCCACGAGCGAGGCACGTAAGTCCCCGTGGTGGTAGGCGCGCTTCTTCCGGAGTACCGGCACCACATATTGATACCATCAATTTTGATGTTGACGCCATCAATATCGTGATCCACGCTCGGCGTATGAAAGCGTTTAGAGCTGCTGTCGAGGCGAACGACCCGGACGCGCTAGTCGCGACCTTGGCCGAGGACGTCGTGTTCACGAGCCCGGCGGTGTTCAAGCCGTATGTCGGCAAGCCGCTCGTCGGCGCGCTGTTGCGCTGCGTGATGAAGGTGTTGCAGGACTTCAAGTACACCGCCCAGCTCGAGGGTGATGGCCAAACCGTGCTGGTGTTCGACGCGAAGGTCGGTGACAAGGCGGTGCAAGGGATCGATCTCGGTCGCGTCGACGCGACCGACAAGGTCACGCACCTGACCGTGTTCATTCGCCCGATGTCGGGGCTCGCCGCCGTGGCCGAGGCGATGCAGCGTGAAATCGCGAACGCGGGTATCGTGCGCCGATGAGCGTGTTCAAAGACGACCTCTGCGCCGGCAAGCATGCGTTCCTGACCGGCGGCACGAGTGGCATCAACCTCGCGATCGCCGAGCGGTTCATCGCCGCCGGTGCGAAGGCCACGATCCTCGGGCGCGACCCGGCGAAGGCAGACGCCGCGGCCAAGCAGATCGGCGCGTTCGCGGTCACCGCCGACGTGCGCGACTATGCGGCGCTGTCCGAGGCGATCAAGCGTGGCGTCGAAAAGCACGGCCCGATCGACATGATGGTGTGTGGTGCGGCAGGCAACTTCCCCGCGCCCGCGCTCGGCATGTCGGCGAACGGGTTCAAGGCCGTCGTCGATATCGATCTGCTCGGCACGTACAACGCGTGTCGCGCGGCGTTCGAGCACCTCGTAAAACCGGGCGCATCGATCACCGCGATCTCGGCGACCCAGGCGCTCGCGCCGGCGCTGTTGCAAGCGCACGTGTGTGCGGCGAAGGCCGGCATCGAGATGTTGATCCGCGTGCTCGCGATGGAGTGGGGGCCACTCGGCGTTCGCGTCAACTCGCTCGTGCCCGGACCGATCGAGGATACGGTCGGCATGGCGAAGCTCGCGTCGAACGAGAAGATCCGCACCCAACTCCGGGATTCGATGCCGCTTCGCCGGTGGGGTACGAAGCAAGAGATCGCCGAAATCGCGCTGTTCCTCGCGAGCCCCGCCGCGGCGCTGATCACCGGCGCCACGCTCGTCGCCGATGGTGGTCAGGTCCTCGGCGGCTTCGGCAGTATGGCGGTTGGTTAGCGATCGAGTCGATCGCGCCACAACGTCGGCGACAACGCACGCCCCAGCGACAGGATCTCGTTGCCGTTCGGAGATGGCCGCACCAACGAGAGCAGCTCTGCTTCGGAATCGGTGATGAACTCGAACGTGCCATCGGTGGCGAGGTGGCCGATCGAATATCGACCGAGCTCGGCCGAGCCCGAGACGATCATGCCGCCCTTAGGATCGTACGCGACGCTGCGCACGAGCCCGAGCCGGGTCGCCGTGCGGCGGAGGTCACCGGTCGCGATCGCTTGCTCCTGCACGATCGACGAGCCTTCCGCGATCGCGATGTGCTCGCCGGCGGCGTCGATCGCGAAGTCTTCGAGCGGCCCGCGATAGATCGGTTTGTCCACGGGGCGACCGGTGACGAGGTCGAGTGGCCAGATCTCGAACTTGCGGTCGACCTGGCGTGCGATGAAACACGGAGGTTGAAGATCCGCGGCACATCGCGCGAGCAGCGCTTCGCCGGGCGGAAGCTCCCACGCGACCTTGCCGGTCGTCATCGATCGCGCCACGAGCTTTCGGCCACCGGTATCGCGCGTCGCGATTATCAAGAGGTCACCTGCCACACTCGCATTGACGGGCTCGATGTCGAGCTCGATCGGGAGCGGAGTCGCGACGTAGCCGGTATCGAGCTTCTCGCGTTGCTCGACCTTCTTGGTCGACGGATTCCAGGTCAGCTGCGCGCCGTCCTTCGTCCATCCGAGCTCGCCCGCGGCCCGCGCGGTCTCGAGATCGATATTGCGCTTCGCGACGCGATCGTCGACGTGAACACTCGTCGCCGGCGTCGAGATCACCATCGCCGCGGCGTCACCTGCGAGCACGACCTGCGCCGGGAAGCTCTTGTCGTAGGTACGCACGCGCACCGGCTTGCCGAACCGTTCGCCATCGATCGTGACGCGGTCGAGCGATCGCGTCGTCGCATCGCCGTAGACGAGAGAGTGATCGTCATGCCACGCGAGTGACGTGACATCCGCGAGCACGCTGGACCGTGAAACCGTGCCGGTCTTGGTATCGAGCACGACGATGTGGCCCTTGAACCGGTCACCGGCGAGGTACGCGAACTTCCGGCCATCGGGCGAGATCGAGAACACCTCGAGTGACCACGTGGGGTCGAGTTGCCACGCGCCGAGCGTGCGCTTGCCGTTGACGAGTGCGAGCATCACCGCGTCGTCGGCGCCGGACCTCCGCACGAGGTCGCCATCGGCCGCGCCACCGAGCCACGTGCCGTTCGGCTGGATCTCTTCTTCGATCGGCCGCGGCTTCACGGTGAAGTCCCACCGCCAGATCGTGTGCGTGGTGGTATCGAGATAGCGGACGGTGCCTTCGCCGAGGAATTGGATCCGCGCGCACCACGATTTCTCGACGGCGGCGGTCCACACCTGCCCGGTGGTGAAGTCACGAATCTCGACGTGATCGGTGCCGATCGCGACGCGTCCGTCATGCGAGATCGCGAGCGCGGATCGCAAGGCGGTGGGACCGATCAGCGATGCGGTCGGCGCCGGCGTCGAGTCGCGCGAGAGCAAGACTGCGGCCGTGACCGCAGTACCTGCCGCGAGCGCTGCGAGTCCAGCGAACGCATACGGCTTCCACGATCGGCGCCGGACGAGCCCGCGTTCCAACACCGCGAGCAGTGGCTCGAGCGAGGGCCAGCGCGCTTTCGGATCGTGGGACATCCCGCGTAGCACGGCCGCGCGAAGCTCGGGCGGAACATCCGTGTGCGTCGGCGCCGGTGCCCAGGTCTCGTTCTCCAGCAACTCCATCAGGTTCGCGAGGCCCTCGGCACCATTGCCGACGCGATACGGGCGCTGACCGTAGAGCGCTTCGTACGCGACGACGCAAAACGCGAACTGATCGGCGCGCGCATCGATCACGCCGCCCTTCACCTGCTCGAGGCTCATGTACGACGGCGTGCCGAGCAGCGCGCCGGTTTGCGTGAGGTCGATCGGATAGAGCGGCACGGGCGTGTTGCGCGTGAGCGACGGGACCGACGTCCCGCCGAGCATCGCGAGCCCGAAATCGCTGACCGCGACGCGACCGGCGTGATCCACGAGCACGTTGTCCGGCTTGAAATCGCGGTGTAACACGCCGGCAGCATGCGCCGCGGCGAGGCCATGGCCCGCTTCGATCACCATGCGCAGGCGCGTGCGCCAATCACCGGTCTCGATGAAGCGATCCGCGAGCGTCTTGCCGCGCACGAGCTCCATCGCGAGGAACAGCTGGCCATCGGCCTCGCCGGCATCGTGGATCGCGACGACCGATCGATGTGACAGCTTCGCCATCGCACGCGCTTCGCGCAGCATCCGCGCGGCGCTCTCGGGTTTTCGTGCGAGCGCGGGATGGACGACCTTGATCGCGATCTCGCGATCCAGCTGCATGTCGAACGCGACATAGACCTCGCCCATGGCGCCTGCACCGAGGCGCCTGGTCAGCGAGTAACGCCCGATCTGACGCAGCCCGGCTCCAGACGGCGATGCCGCCGGCATGGTGTCCGAGCTCCCACCCATCAACGGGAGATTTTACTACCCGGTCAACGTGCCCGCACCAAATCCAATGCGACATCCACGATCATGTCCTCTTGGCCACCGACCATCCGGCGCCGCCCGAGCTCGACGAGGATCTCGACCGCCGGCACACCGTACTTTGCCGCCGCAGCTTCTGCGTGACGAAGAAAGCTCGAATACACGCCGGCATAGCCGAGCGCGAGCGTCTCGCGATCGACACGGACAGGTCTGTCTTGTAGAGGTCGGACGATGTCGTCTGCGGCGTCCATCAGCTTTCTGAGATCACAGCCGTGGTGGAGGCCGATGCGATCCGCGGCGGCGATGAACACCTCGAGCGGTGCATTGCCGGCGCCCGCACCCATGCCGGCGAGCGAGGCATCGATCCGATCGCAACCTTCTTCGACCGCGATCAACGAGTTCGCGACACCCAGCGACAGGTTGTGATGCGCGTGGATCCCGGTCTCGGTCTCGGGATTCAGCACGCGCTTGAACGCACGGAACCGCGCGCGCGTGTCCTCCATGCCGAGCGCGCCGCCGGAATCCACGACGTACACGCACTGCGCGCCGTAGCTCTCCATCTTCTTCGCTTCGGCGGCGAGGTTTTCCGGTGACGTCATGTGCGACATCATCAGGAACCCGGCGGTGTTCATGCCGAGGCCGCGCGCGAGCTCGATGTGCTGCTTCGCGATATCGGCTTCGGTGCAATGCGTGGCGATCCGGACGATCGATGCGCCGGCCGCGTGGGCCGCTTTTAGATCGTGAACGGTGCCGATGCCCGGCAACAGGAGCGTGGCGACCTTCGCGTGCTTGACCGTCGACGCGACCGCTTCGATCCATTCGAGATCGGTGTGGCGACCGAAGCCGTAGTTGAAGCTCGATCCCGAGAGACCGTCGCCGTGGGCGACCTCGATCGAATCGACCTTCGCCTCGTCGAGGGCGCGCGCGATGTCGATCGCGTTTTGGACGGTGTACTGGTGGCGGATCGCGTGACTCCCATCGCGCAGGGTCACGTCTGAAATGGTGAGCTTCTTCATCGCGCGATCACCTTTTCCGCACACGCGAGTGCGGCGCTCGTCATGATGTCGAGGTTGCCGGCGTACGTGGGCAGGTAGTGGCCGGCGCCTTCGACCTCGAGGAAGACACTGGTCTTCAAGCCGGTCGGCAGATCGTCGAACTGGACGTCCTGCTTCAAGCGATAGCCGGGCACGTACTCGCGCACGCGCGCGACCATCTGCTCGACGGACGCCTTGATCGCACCGCGATCCGCGCGCTCCGAGAGCGTGAACACGGTGTCGCGCATGACGAGCGGCGGCTCGGCGGGATTGAGGATGATGATCGCCTTGCCGCGCTTCGCACCGCCGACGACTTCGATCGCCTTCGCCGTGGTTTCGGTGAATTCGTCGATGTTCGCGCGCGTGCCGGGGCCGGCAGACTTGCTCGCGATCGACGCGACGATCTCGCCGTACTCGACGCGCGCGACTTGATTCACGGCGGCGACGATCGGGATCGTGGCTTGGCCACCACACGTGACCATGTTGATGTTCGGTGCGTCGAGGTGCTGGTCGAGATTGACGACCGGCACGACGTACGGACCGATCGCGGCCGGCGTGAGATCGATCATCCGCACGCCGCGCTCTTGCAGCGCCTTCGCGTTGATGTGATGTGCGGATGCGGACGTGGCGTCGAACGCGAGCTCGATGTCGCCGAGGTTTTCGACGAGCCCGGCGATCCCGTTGCCGATCGTCGGAATGCCCATGTCCTTCGCGCGCCGCAGGCCATCGCTCACGGGATCGATGCCGACGAAGGCCCCGACCTCGAGGTGGTTCGAGCGCCGCATGATCTTTACGAGGAGATCGGTCCCGATGTTACCGGTCCCGATAATCGCGACCTTCGCCTTCATCCTTTGGGGACTCCCCCGACGGCCCAGTGTTCCGCCGGAACTTCGCGCAACACGACCCGCACGCTCTCGCGTGGCGCGCCGACCGAGTCGACGACCGCGTCCGTGAGGCGCTTCATCAGGTCGTTCTTTTGTTCTTTCGTGCGACCCGCGATCAAGGTGACTTCGACGAATGGCATGTCAGTCCTTCACGTAAAAGCCCACGCTGCCGAGGTTCTCGACGGTGCCGCGGACATAGGTATTCGGTTTCAGGTGCTCGGCCGCGGTCGCGCCACCCGCCATCACGATCCAACCCGCGCGCAGCGGTTCGTCGGCGGCGGCCGAGAGCCGCGCGGCAGCGACGAGTGATCGCAACGGGTGACCGAGGATCGCGGCCGACGATCCGATCTGGACCGGGCGACCGTCGAACTCGATCACCATGCCGAGGTTGTCGAACGCTTGGTGCGGATCACACCACGGGCCGACGACGAGGGATGACGACGACGCGTTATCGGCGACGACGTCCGGGATCGTGAATTGAAACTTCTGGTACCGGCTATCGATGATCTCGAGCGCGGGCGCGATCGCTTCGACCGCTTGCAACGCGCGCGCGCCGGTGACGTTCGCCGGGAGATCCTCCTTCAAGAGGAACGCGATCTCCGGTTCGACGCGCGGATGGACGTAGTCGGCGAGCGAGATCGTCGTCTGATCTTCGACGAGCATGCCGGACGTCAGCCGACCCCAGATGACGTCGTTGCAGTTCATCTGGATCATCTTCGCGCGCGACGTGAAGCCCATCTTCACGCCGATGCGTTTCTCGCCACGCGCGAGGCGACGGTCGATCGACGTCTTCTGGATCGTGTACGCGTCGTCGAGCGAGAGCGGGATCCCGGTCGTGAGCTTGGGAATCTCGTGATGGTTGCGCGCGGCGTGATCGACGATCGCGGCGAGCTTTTCGATATCGATCACGCTGCACCCCCCACGGAATTGGCGAACACGGCGCGCACACTTCCGAGGCCGTTGATCCGCGCTTCGAACACGTCGTTCGCGGCGACGGCGACCATCGGACCAAGCGCGCCGGTGAGCACGATGTCGCCGGCTTTGAGTGGGAGCTTGTTCGCGAGCCAGGTCGCTGCAACGAGTGGGTTGCCGAGGCACGCGATGCCGGCACCGACGGAGACTTGCTCGCCCCGGCGCTCCATCACCATCCCGCACATCCGCGTGTCGATCTTGCGCAAGGGGACCGGCGTGGTGCCGAGGACGAATGCGCCGGACGACGCGTTATCGGCGACGGTATCGACGATCTTGATGTTCCAGTTTTCGATCCGCGAGCCGACGATCTCGATCGCGGGGAGGGCGTACGCGGTCGCGGCGATCACGTCGGCGATCGTGGCTTCACCCGGCAGATCCTTCGCGAGCACGAGCGCGATCTCGGCTTCGACCTTGGCCTGTAATACGCGATCGAACGGGACCGGTTCGCCATCGCCGAAGCACATCGTCGACGTCAGCGTGCCGTAGTCCGGGGTATCGACGCCGAGCTGCGCTTGCACGGCCTTCGAGGTCAGCCCGATCTTGCGACCGACCACCCGCCCGCGAATGTTCGCCGCTTGGATCTTGTACGCGTCGTCGAGCGTGAGATCGGGATAGGTCTCGCGGAGCGGCGCGATCGGCGTCCTGGTTTCGGCGGCCGTGCGCAGGGCAGTGGCGATTTGATCGATCATAGCTTCACGCAGATGTTCGTTAGCTCGGTGTAGAACTCGAGCGAGTGGACGCCGCCTTCGCGGCCGATGCCGGACATCTTCGAGCCACCGAAGGCCGTGCGCAGATCGCGGACGAACCAACAGTTGACCCAACAGATGCCGACGTTCATCTGTGCGGCGACGCGATGCGCGCGCGTGAGGTCGCTCGTGTAGACGGATGCGGCCAAGCCGTACGGCGTGTCGTTCGCCATCGCGATCGCGGCGTCTTCGTCGTCGAACGGCGTGACGTGCGCGCATGGCCCGAAGATTTCTTCGCGGATGATCGGCGACGATTCGGGGAGGCCGGTCCAGATCGTGGGCTGGATCCACGAGCCCTTCGCGAGCTCGGCGGGCATTTCGGGAAGGCCGCCGCCGGTGACGACCCGTGCGCCTTCGGCCTTCGCCTTCGCGTAGTACGACAGGACCTTTTGCTGATGTTCCTTCGAGATCAGCGGGCCGAAGTTTTCGCCGGGCTTGCACTCGGCGGCGAGCTTCGCGAGTAGGTCGACGACTTCGTCGAAGCGGCTGCGGTGAACGTAGATCCGTTCGGTGCCGAGGCAGACCTGGCCGGTGTTTTCGAACACGCTGCGTTTGAGGCCGACCGCGAGCGCCTCGGCCGGTGCATCGGCAAAGATCACGGCGGGGTTCTTGCCGCCGAGCTCCATCGAGACCGGTTTGATGCCGCCCGCGCTCGCTCGCATGATCGCGGCGCCGGTCCGGGTCTCGCCGGTGAACGTGATCGCGTCGACGCCCGGGTGAGTCGTCAGAAACTCGCCGGCGGATCCGGGACCGAAGCCGTGGACCACGTTGTAGACGCCGGATGGCACGCCGGCCTCGGCCATGACTTCACCGAGCAGTGTGGCGGTGCCGGGCGTTTCTTCCGACGGCTTCACGACGACGCAGTTGCCGCATGCGAGGGCGGGCGCGACCTTCCACGTCATGAGGAGCAGCGGCAGGTTCCACGGGCACACGACCGCGACGACGCCCTTTGGCTTCCTCTTCGTGTAGTTGAACGTGGGCCGGCCATCCGGGGCAGGGCCCTCGAAGAATTCGGTCGGCACGTTCTTCACGAGATCGGCGAACACCCGAAAGTTCGCGGCGCCGCGCGGAATGTCGAGGTGGCTCGCGAGCGCCTTCGGCTTGCCGGTATCGGCGATTTCGGCGGCGAGGAACTCGTCGAAGCGCTTCTCGATCCCGGCGGCCACTTTATAGAGGAGCTCCGAGCGTTGAGCGACAGAGAGCTTCCCCCACGGACCGGCGAGAGCGCGCCGCGCGGCCTGCACGGCGGCGTCGACCTCAGCCTGTCCCGCCTCGTGAACGCGCGCGACGAGCGTGCCGTCGACGGGATTCGTGTCGTCGAACTGCTTCGATGTGGTGACGCTCTCGCCGTTGATCCAATTCGCGTAGTCGCGAGCCATGCCGCTAGCCTGCATCCGGCTTTAACCTTCGACAAGACAAAATATCGATATTTTGCTATGGTCTCGATAATGGCGACGTTTAGCGAGGAAGCCTACGGTTGGCTCCGCCAACGCATTCTCGACGGCACGTTCGAGGCAGGCGAGAAGCTCCGCGTCGAGCACCTGCGGGAGCAGGCCGGGATCGGTGCCACGCCAATTCGCGAGGCGCTCGCTCGCCTGTCGGCGGAACGGTTGGTCCTAGCGATCGGTCAGCGCGGCTTTCGCGTCGCGCCCGTCTCGCTCGCAGAGCTCGAAGACGTGACGACCAATCGCGTGATGCTGGAGACGCGGGCGGTGGAACTTTCGGTGAAGCAGGGCGACCTGGCGTGGGAAGCCGCGCTCGTCGCCTCGCATCACTTGATGGGGCGTGCGAAGGGCACGTTCGCGGATTGGGACAAGCTCAACGCCGGCTTTCATGATGCGCTGGTCGCCGCGTGTGGCTCGCCGTGGCTGATGGAGCTCCGCAAGATGCTGTTCGATCAGCACACGCGATATCGCGCACTCGCGGCCGCGACAACCAAGCGCACCGGTGGCCGCGATGTCGCGAGAGAACACGACGCGATCGTCGAAGCGGCCCTCGCGCGTCAGCACCGTCGGTGTGCCGAGCTCGTCGAAGATCACATCCGCGAGACCGCGACGGTGCTCCACGCGCAGCTCGCGAAGCAGCTGGCTGCGTGATGCTTAGCGCGCGGTTCCGATGATCGACGCCATGTACGCGTGCAGATCGCCGTTCGGGAACCGTTCGAGATAACGCCGCGCGTGCACCGTGGCATCGCGATGGAGCCCGACGAGGATTTGCACGCGCAACGCGAGCGCGCGTTCTTCGAGCGGCGAACCTTGCGCGTCGGCGACGCCGAGGGACGTCATCGCGTGCGCGTCGTCGTGCAGGTCGTGATGGCGAATGTACGCGGCGGTGTATCCGCTCTCGAGATTGCCCACACGCTCGTAGGCCGCGGCTGCCTCCGCGTAGTGACCGAGTGCGCGATGCGCGTCGCCGGTGAGTTGATCCACGGTCGACGTTTTCGGCTGGATCGCATCGAGCGTGACGAGCGCATCTGCATAGCGACCCGACTTGATCTGACCGCGTGCGGTCGCGAGTGGATCGCCCTTGACGTCATCCGACCACGCGGAGGTTCGATCGGCTGGCACGTCGTAGTGACGCGGTTGGGTCACTTGCACGGGCTTCGGTGCGGGCGCCACGGGTTTGGGAGTGGCGACTGGTTTCGGAGCAACCGGAACGTACGCGACTGCGGTCTGTACCGGTGTGGAGACCCACGCGCTTCCCGCGAACACCGGATGCGCGACACCGGCTTCTTTGACCGTCACCGAGCCACTGTGGACCTTCACGATCGACACGCCGTTCTGCTCGTCGACGACAAACGTGCCGTTCGTGGCTGTCACCGTCATGTGGTCCGTCACGACCTCGATCGGATGCGTGACCGTCATCTCGAGGTGGCCACCGGTCAGGTGGACGGTCTCGACGCTTGGATGATCGACCGGCGCGGGACGCGCGAACCACACGATCGCCAGCGCGATCGCGAACAACCCTGCGGCCGCCGGCCAGAACCACGGCTTGATCGGCACCGGTTCGATCGGCTCGTCGGAGACCGTGCCGAGTGCACGCACGACCATGCGATCGAGATTCGCCGGCGGAGGTTCCGCACGACGCGCTGCACGCGCGAGCTTGTCGACCAGATCGTCCGTCATTTGATCCACCTCGCGAGATACGGATCGTGTGCGAGCATCCGCGCCACCTCGCGTCGCGCGTAGAGTAAGCGACAGCGCATCGCGAGCGCGGTAGTTTTTGCGACGACGGCAGCTTCCGTAGGTGACATGCCTTCAATCGCACACAGCACGAACGCGATTCGCCGCTTCGCCGGGATTCTCTCGAGACAGCGGTGTAATCGCGCTAACGCCTCGCGCGCCATCATCTGCGATTCGAGGTCTTCGGGATGTTCGAGCTCGGGCACCAGTTCCAACGAGCTCGTCGGCGAGACATTGAAGTAGCGATACGCGACGCGCACCGTGATCTGATGGGCGGCGGTGGCGAGCGACGAGCGACCTTCGAACTTCGGCAGGAAGCGCGCGATCGCGACAAGCGCTTCTTGCGTTGCATCGTCGAGATCCGGCGATCGGCCGAGCAAGCGATAGAGCCACGCGCGCACCTTCGGCGCGAGCTCCTCGAGTGCGGCACGAGTCGCGTCCGGATCACCGCTCTGCAACGCCGCCAGTTTCAAATCGGTAGTCCAAACGTCAGGGTGGTGAACACGGCGGGTGTCTTGTCGTTGCCTTCGCCGCGGAAGCCGAACATCAACGAGGGTGCGATCGCGCCGGTGACCGTCATTCCCCCCGAGAGCGCATGCGTGTACCCGAAGCGGGCACCGAACCAGCCGCCGGTGTCGCGCTCGTCGTAGAACTCCGTTTGGCCCATGAAGTCGAGCGAGCTGTGGATGAGACCGCTGAACACGCCGCCGATCGGACCGACCTCGAAGTGGTTCGGGCCATCGCCGATGCTGTAGCGAACCTCGATGGCGCCGTCGTAGGCAGTGGTGCCGCTCGACAGGTCGCGGATCCCGTCGAACAGCGAGCTGATGCCTCCGGCGATACCGATCCGGAGGTGCGGGCGCAGCGGGAACGTCAGCTCGAGCTGGGCGCCGATCGACGAGACCGTCATCGCGACGCCGGCTTCGACCATCGGCCGCATGTCCGTCGGGATGGCGGGTTGCGGTGCCGGCACGTCGGCGGTCACGGTGGCTTGCGGCCCGAGGTGCACGTTCGAGAGGTTGCGCGGCATCTCCGGCGTTTCGCCGAGCTCGTCGAGGAGGCTGATCGCGATCGCGGCGAACACGCGCGCCGACGAGCTGAGTGGCAGTGGCGCGCTCCGGATCGTGCCATCTGCACCGACGACCGTGACCTGGGTGCCGCCGTCGACGAACACCGCGGCCCACGCGCCGGCGGCAATGCACGCGCGTTGCGCTTCCGCGGCACGCTCGAGCGGGAGCTCCGCGGTTGGTGGCGCGGCCAGTGCGGTTTCCGCGTGATGTGCGGTGAGCGTGAGCTCGAGCGCGCCTTCACGCTCCTCGTCGGTCATTACGAGGATTCGCGGATCCGCATGCGCGACCGCGGCCAACACCATCAACACGAGTACGCTTCGCATGCCGAGTGAGTGGGGACAGCCTAGGCGAGCGTTGCAAAAACTTCGAGTCACATCGGTAGTCCCACGCTCAGCGAGGTGATGAGGCCCGGGTTCAGCGTGTCAGATTGGCCACGGAAATCGAACATCATGATCGGGGCGACCGCGAACGTGACCGAGGTCCGCTCGTAATCGCGCGTGTAGCCGAAGCGGGGGCCGAACCAGCCGCCGGTGTCGTGGACCTGCATGATCGTCGTAATCACGCCGTCGTAGTCGGACGCGAGGCCGGTCAGCGTGCCACCGATCACGCCGAGCTCGAACCGGCCAGGCCCGGCGCCGATGCCATAGCGAAGCTCGGCACCGAAGTGATACGCGGTCGTTTCGGTCTGGAGATCGCGAATGCCGTCCCACAGCCGATCGACGCCGCCGAACACGCCGAGCCGGAGCTGCGGCGTGAGTGGATACGTGATCTCGGCCTGGGCGCCGGCGAACGCGGGGCTTCCGACGATGCCGGTCTCGACCATCAGCTTGGTCGCGCGCGATGCGATCGGGCGCTCGACGACGCGGGCGATCGCGGGTGTCACGTCCGCGATCGGCGGCGCTTCGACGATCGGATGCGATGGTTCGGGTGCTTCGCCGAGCTCGTCGAGGAGGCTCACCGCGATCGCGGCGAACACGCGTGCGGATGCCGTGAGGGGCAGCGGTGCGCTCCGGATCGTGCCATCAGCGCCGACCACGGTGACCTGCGTACCGTCGACAAACACCGCGGCCCATGCGCCATCGCCGAGGCACGCGCGTTGGGCTTGAGCCGCGCGTTCGAGTGGGAGCTCGGCGGTCGGCGCCGGTGCCGTGCTGACGGTCGCGTGGTGATTCACGACGGACAGCTCGAGCGCGCCGGCTCGTTCTTCGTCGGTCATCACGAGAATGCGCGGATCCGCATGCGCGGCCGCCGCCAGGATCATCAACACGAGCACGTTTCGCATACCGGGTGAGTGCGATCACGGTAGGCGAGCGTTGCAACGAGTTGTTGCGCATTGTTTTGCGCTAGCCCATCTCAGATCGCGCGGGCGAGCAGATAACAGCGCTGGCTCTGATGCTCGACGGCAGGATAGGGCGCGCGATCGAGTCGCGCTTCGATGACAAAGCCTGACGCTTCGAGTGCCGCGATGACCTTCGCTGGCTCGTGGAACACGAACTCGAGGTGCGTTTTTTCGCCGAACATCTCGTCGACGACGACCCGCTCGGTCCCGATATGGAACGCGATCGCGACCAACCCTCCGAGCTCGAGCGCGCGCCGAAATCCGGCGAACGGCGTCGCGAGATCGTCGGTGTGGACGATCGAGTAGAACGCGACGATGCCGGCGATCGAACCGGTGATCGCGGCCATGTCGCCGACCTCGAACGGAAGATCCGGATAGCTCGCCTTCGCCTCGGCGATCATCGCGGGCGCGATATCGATCCCGCGCGCATCGGCGCCGTGATCGGCGAGAAACCGCGTGACATGACCCGGGCCGCACCCGACATCGACGATCGGTCCACGACACCGCTCCGCGAACGCGATCAAGAACGCGCGATCGAGTGGCTTGCCGGCGAGCTCGCCGCCGAGTTGCTCGCGATAGCCACGCGCGACCGGTGCGTAGCCGCGCGCGATGTCGTCGTTGGTCATCTACTTGCCAATATACCGCTCGATGCTCGCGCTCCATTCGTCCGAGCCGAGCTCTTTCAACAGTGCGCGATTGAGTGATTCGCGGAGTGGGCTGCCGTCGGGCAACGCGAGCGCGTAGTCCTGATGATCGAACACGTTCGGCAGCACCATCACGCCGGCGACTTGCTTCGCGGTGTACTGGAGGATCGGTGCGTCGTAGACCATCGCGTCGACCTCGCCGGTCGCGACCGCGTGCTCGCCCGCGAGCACGCTCGCCACCGCCTGATAGTGAATGCCGTGATGATCGAGGTAGCCCGCGCTCGTCGAGCCCGCGACCGTCGCGACTCGCACGTGGGCCAGATCGTCGGGACCTTTGATCGACGATTCCATCCGCTCGATCGTCAGCTGCGATGTCACGGTCGCCGTGAAGATCGAGATGATGATGATCGCCGCGAACATCCACACGATGCCGATCACGCGGCCGACCATCGTCACCGGTGCCTTGTCGCCGTAGCCGACGGTCGTCATCGTCACCGCCGACCACCACACGCCGCTCGCGACATCGGGAAACTGCGCCGCGTTCTTGCGCCGCTCCACGAGCCACGCGACGACGCCGACGATCGCGAGCAAGCCGAATACGAACCCGAGCAGCTTCGCCAAGTCCTTCGTGAGCAGGCTGCTCAACAAGCCGCCGCCGCCGCCCGGCTTCACGGCGATCGCGAGTCCGGTCGAATAGATCGGGTGCGAGAAGTCGAACTTCGCCTCGCGCTCGCTCGTCACGGTCAGCGATGCAACGGCAACGTCGATCTCCTTCGTCTCGATCGCGTGCAGTAACCCTGGCAGGTCGTATTCGCGAATCTCGTACGTGTCGCCGAGGTCGGCGGCGAGTCGTTTCCACAGCTCGATCGAGATCCCGGTCCACTCACCATCCGTACCTTTCATCGCGAACGGTGGAGATGGCTTGGTTCCGATCACGAGCTTGTCCGCGCTCGCAACGCCTGACAGCGCTAACAGAATGACGACGATTCTCAGCACGCGACTAGATGCCTGTCGCAGTCGCATGTCGCGACTTACCGATTGGTTTGTGGCTACCGTAGCCAGCGGCTAGTCGATCAGCCACCCCTGATGGCGCATCGAGTCAATGGCTTGCGCGAGGCACAGTTCGCGCAAAGGGGCGCGTTCATAAAATGCGTACTGTCCTAGCTTCCATTCTCCTCGTTTTCACCGCGTGCGCCGACGTCAGTTCAGTCGACGACGACAACAATCTCGACGCCCCGGTCGGCAAGGCCGATGCGGCGAGCGTCCCGGCGGGCGCGTACTCGCTCGACACCACGAATGCCGGTGAGCTCACCACGCTGACGCTCAATGCGGACCACACGTTCACGCGCGCTGAAGTCGTGACGTGCATCAAGGCGCCGTGTGACCCGGTGGCCGTCTCCGGCACGTGGCTGTTCACGCACTCGTCGACCAAGAAGTACATCCACTTCTACGACTCGACCGGCGCGTCGATCGACAAGTGGCAGTGGAAGCTGTCGAGCGCGGGCAAGCTCTCGCTCAACCACGAAGGCAACGATCACTTCTTCGCGATGGCGCGTGGCGCGGCGTGCGGCTCGGTCGGTGGCACCTGCACGGCGCTCGTCCCGGACGCGTGCGAGAACGGCTCGATCGGCGATGCGACGCAGTACTCGTGTGGTGGTGGGCTCGGCGTCGAGTGCTGCCTCCCGCTCCAGGCGGATAACTCGTGCAAGACCGCTGACGACTGCACGGGCTTCCTCCCGCAGTTCGTCAAGCAGTGCAGCGATGGCACCACGGCCGGCGCGCACTGGGAATGCCTCGAGAACGCCTGCGCGGTCGCGAGCTGCAACTAGACGCTCGGTTGTGACGGTTTGATGATGGGCATCACGTGCGTGGTGCCCTTTTGTTTTGCGGTATCCGCGCCGATCGGGCGTGCCGGGGTGGGCGTCCGACGCCGCGCGCGAACACCGGTGCTTGTCCACACCGTTCACGAAGGCGCCACGAAGGACCGATCCAGGAAATTTTAGATCAGCGGTGCTCGCGCGTGCGTGGTGCTGATCCACGACTCCGCGCTCGCGCGAACAACACCACGAAGGTCGGTTGCAACACGTTCAATCACGCCTCCGCTGGTCGGGGAGGGTGGCCTTGCCCTCGCGGCTGGCGCGCACCGGTCGCGCCGGGCCTACAACACCGTGCCCCTGCCAACTGCCGGCCCGCATGCGAGCTCCCGTGTGATCGCGAGCGTGGGTGCAGACGGCCCGTCACGCCCGCTGGCGCGCCCGCCGCGTTCGGGCGAAGGCCACCCTCCCCGACCAGCTCCGGGGGCTCGCCACCTACCAGAACCTGACGCGAACACCGTGCCACGCGCGAGGCCTTGCGCCGAACACGAACGTGTCAAGACGAGACCCATTCCTCGTCGGAAAGACAGCATGCAGTTCAAGCAAACGGCATATCTGATCAGCAATCGCTCGGCCGCTCATCGCGCGGCACACAACCAGCTCGAGCGCGTCGACCAATCGAACGTGATGGAACGCATCGCGGACGCACTCGGTCCGACGAAGCCCGCTTCTCGTGAGCCAGATCGGACTGCGAAGGTGATACATGCGGAGCTCGCCTACGCCGTGAATGGCGCCGCGATCGAAGTGCACCGTCTCATCGGGCCCGGCCAGTACGAATCGGTGTACGAGCACGCGCTCTGCGATGAGCTTCGGTCGCGCGGGTTGTCTTGCGGCAATCAGGTCGGCGTTCAAGCGATCTATAAGGGCAAGCCCGTCGGCTCTTACTATGCGGACATCGTCGTCGAGCAGAAGCTGATCATCGAGCTCAAGGTCGTGTCGCGCATCTCGCTCGCGCATCGCATGCAAGTGCTGACCTACCTGCGCGCGAGCGGCTTGCGACTCGGCTTGATCATGAACTTCAACGCCGAAGTGCTTTGGCGCGAGATCAAGCGCGTCGTTTTGTAAGCGATCGTCGAACCCCACTCTTCGTCATGAACCCGAACCGAGCTACGATCACCGCGTGAGGGTGATCCTGTGGGTGACGTTCGCGCTGGGCTCGCTCGTCGGCCTGGTCGCGGGCATCGTCGTCTTCTTCTGGTGGTCCCTCATCCGCGGCAAACGCGCCGTCCACGCGATCGGCGTCGTCACCACCGCGAAGATCACCGGGACCGGATTTCTCGACGGAGACGCGACCGTTCGCTTCGCCGGCGCGTTTTACGACCAAGAGGCCACACACGACATCCTTGGCCTCGATATCCGAATCGCGCCGGATGCCACGCACCCGAAGATCCAGGACATCACGCTCGGCACGTTCGAGTCGTTCCACACCGCCCCCGCGAGCATGAAGACCGTCGACACCGGCGACGTCCTCGCCAACAAGTGGTCGAGCGTCACGCCCTATTGGACGACCGGCAAAGGCGCCGTCGTGTATCACCTGATTCCACCACCGGCCGGGGACCCGAAGCGCGGGACCGATCGGCTGAGCCGGCTCTTATATGACCTCGAGCACGGGACCGCGAGCTTTCAGATCACCGCGAACGACGCTCCGATCGGGTCCTTGCAGTTGATCGCGCGCATCGACCCGGCCCATGACGACGCCGCAGAGCGCGTCTCGATGTTCAACTGCGGCCGCGGCATGAGGCCCATCGGATTTCGCAATGGCCTGCGCGCCCCGATTTATCCCATCAGCCAGCTCGCACGTCGCATCCGCGGTGGATAAGATCATTCCAAGGTGATCGACGAGGTCGAGGCGGTTACGACGGACCGCTACCAGATCGTCCGGCGCGTGGGTTCCGGCGGCATGGGCGTCGTCTATGAAGCCGAGGATCGCGAACGCGGCCAGAAGGTCGCGCTGAAGACGATCAACGATCCGGATATCGAGAAGGTCTACCAGCTGAAGCGCGAGTTCCGCGCGTTGGCCGACCTCAGCCATCCGAACCTGGTCGCGCTGTACGACTTGGTGGTCGCCGACGAAGCGTGCTTCTTCACGATGGAGCTGCTCGACGGCGACGACTTGCTCGCCTATGTCGCGCGCGCCGCCGCCCCACATCTCGGCGAGCAATCGACCGTCCACGTTCCGGAACCGTCGAGCCAGCGCGATACCGAGCGCGATCCGATCGATCCCGATGCGGGCGACCCGGTCTCCGTCGACGGCCCCACGCAAGACTCGGCCGAAGCGGAGACCACGTGTGACATCCCGAAGCTGCGCGCGACCCTGCCGCAGCTCGTGCAAGGCCTCGTCGCGTTGCACGGCAACGGCAAGATCCATCGCGACGTGAAGCCGTCGAACATTCGCGTCACGAGCGATGGCCGCGTCGTCCTGCTCGATTTCGGCTTGGTCGCCGAGCTCGAGCGCACGCGCAACTCCGACGAGGGCATGATCGTCGGCACGATCGCGTACATGGCGCCGGAGCAGTGCGCCGGCGAGCTCGGCCTCACGCCGGCGGTCGATTGGTACGCGCTCGGCGTGGTGCTGTTTCAATGCCTGACCGGACGGCTGCCGTACGAAGGCCCCGCCGCACGCGTGATCCTCGAAAAGCAGACGAAGAACGCGCCGCGCCCGTCGAAGTATGCGCGGGGCATTCCGCGCGATCTCGAGGAGCTGTGTTGCGAGCTGCTCGATCGCGAGCCGTCTGGACGACCGAACGGGCGTGCGTTGCTCGCGCGGTTGACCGGCGAGCGCCAGACCCTGCCGAGCCTGTCGTATCAATCGGGGTTCACGGGTCGCGAGGCGGAGCTCGCCCAGCTCGGCCATGCGCTCGAGACCATCACGAACAAGCGCGCCTCGGTGGCCGTCGTTCGCGCCCCGTCGGGGATGGGAAAGTCGGCGCTGATCCAACGGTTCTTCGAGCGGGTCCGCGCGACGCACGAGAACGCGCTGCTGCTGCGCGGTCGCTGCCTCGATCGCGAGGACATTCCGTACAAGGCGATCGACGACCTGATCGACGATCTGTCCGAGTGGTGGCGCGAGCAAACGCCGCGCGATGCTCAGGCGATCCTGCCGCGCGATGCGAGCATGCTGCCGACGCTATTCCCGGTGCTCGGCCGCGTGCCCGCGATCGCCGATGCGCCACGGACGCGCGGTGTGCTCGATCCGCAAGCGCGCCGCACGCTCGCATTCGAAGCGTTGCGCGAGGCGCTGCAACGGTTGTCCGATCGCCGGACCGTCGTGCTGTTCCTCGACGACATGCAGTGGGTCGATCGCGACACCACCACGCTGCTCGCCGACGTGATGCGCGCGCCGGATCCACCACCGCTACTCCTCGTGCTGGCGACCCGCGCGGACGATTCCGAGAAGGTGATCGAGCTCGTCAAGCGGATGGACGCCGAGCACACGCAGATCGATCTCGGACCGTTGTCCGGCGAGGCCGCGATCGCACTCGCGAAGTCGCAGCTCGCGTCCGATAGCGATACCGACGTGATCGATCGCCTCGTCGCCGAAGCCGCGGGCAGTCCGCTGTTCCTGATCGAGCTAACGCGCTACCTCCAATCGCGTCCGCTCGCCGATATTGCCGGCAAGGGCCTCGATGCGATGTTGCTCGAACGGATCACGTCGCTCGGCGAGGCCGCGCGCGTGATGGCCGAGCTCGTCGCGATCTCCGGCGAGCCGATCACGCGCCGGGTCCTCGCCACGGCATCGGGCCTGCCGAGCGCGGAGCTGACGAAGCAACTCTCGACGCTGCGCGGTCAACGCGTGCTCCGCGCGAGCGGCTCGCGCAACGACGACACGATCGAGCCGTATCACGATCGGATCCGCGAGGCCGTGATCGGCGAGCTCTCGCTCGAACGCCGCGCGAAGTATCACCGCACGCTCGCGATCGCGATGGCCGGGCAGGGCAGTGCGAGCCAGCTCGCGCGTCACTGGTACGGCGCCGGCGAGATCGACAATGCAGCACCGCACGCGCGCAAGGCCGGCGACGAAGCGCGCAACAAGCTCGACTTCGACATGTCCGCGCGGTGGTACGCGATCGCCCTCGAATCGAACGCGTGGGCCGACGAAGATCGCCGCACGTTGCGCACGCAGTTCGCGGATGCATTGCACGACGCCGGGCGCCCGCGCGAAGCCGCCGAGCAGTTCAAGCTCGCCGCCGAAGGTGCCGATGCTGCATCGCGACTCGAGCTTCACCGTCGCGCATCGGGCGCGTTGCTCCAATCCGGGTACGTCACCGAAGGCATGGAGCTCACCCACGTGGTGCTCTCTGGCGTTGGTCTCGCGATGCCGAAATCGCCGACCCGTGCGTTGATGTCGATGCTGTGGCGGCGCGCGTGGCTTCGCATTCGCGGCCTCGGCTTTTCTTCGCGCAGCGTGACCGACATGAGCCAAGCCGAGCTCACGCGCGTCGACGTGTGCGAGGGCGTGTCGTTCGGGCTCGCGCTCGTCAACACGTTCCTGTCGATGGATTTCGGCGCACGGTTCCTGATGTCGGCGTTGCGTCTCGGCGAGCCATGGCGCGTTTCGCGCGCGCTCGCCCTCGAGACCGACTTCCTCGCGGTGACCGCGAAGTCACGCCGGACGTTGCAGCTCTTGGGACGGCTCGAACAGATGACGCCGGAGCTCGAAGCACCGCAGGCCGAATCGCAGCTCCTCACGACGAAAGGCCTCGTCGACTTTTTCATCCACAATCGGTTCCGGACCGCGCTGACCACGTTGACCGATGCGATCACGAAGTACCGCGCCGTCGTCGGGCGGATGGGCTTCGAGCTCGATACCGTGACGCTGTTCGTGTGCTGGTCGCTGTACTACGCGGGCGAGCTCGGCGAGCTGTCGAAGCAGGTGCCGGCGATGGCGGAAGCGGCCGTGCGCAACGGCAATCGCTACACCGCGGTCACGTTGCGCTGCGCGTTCCCGAGCGCGTGGCTCGCGCGCATGGATCCCGACGAGATCGAAGGCGAGCTCGATGCCGCGGTCGCCTCGTGGACCACGCCGGACGCGACGTTCCAGCTCCAAGATTTGTTCGCGTTGTGCTCGCGCGTCGACCTCGCGCTGTACCGTGGCGAGCCCGAGCGCGCGACCCAGCGGATCGCCGATGCGATCGGACCGATGCGGCGCTCGCTGATCGATCGCCCGCCGATGTATCAGGTCCTGCTCGGATCCACGTTCGGTCGCCACGCGCTCGCCTGCGCTGCCGCCGCGCCGGAAGGTTCCGCGCGCCGCAAAGAAGCGCTCGCCCAAGCAAAGCGTTACGCGAAGAAACTCCGCAAACGCACGGTGCCGCTCATGCGCTCGGCATCGCTCATGCTCGACGGTGGGATCGCGGAATTGGAAGGTCGCGACGACCTCGCGATGGCCGCATATCGCGCGGCCTCCGACGGCATGGAAGCGAGCGAGGCGAGCTTGTTCGGTCACGCGATTCGCATGCGGCTCGGTCGGCTCGTCGGTGGCGATGAAGGCGAGCGCCTGCGCAACACGACCCACGCGTGGTTGATCGACCAAGGCGCGCGCGATCCAGAGACGATGATCTCGATGCTGCTGCCGGGTCGTCGCTAGATGGCCGAGCTCACGTTCTTCCTACCGATCGTCGATACCGCGCGCCTGACCGAGCGCCTCTCGATCATCGAAGCGAACCACGACGGCAACTCGATCTTTCATCCGAGCGAGCTGCCGCGCATGCACTTCATGCGGTTCGTGATCATTCCCGACGCCGAGCTCGGCAACTTGCTCGCGTGGGGCATCGATATCGATGGCGACGAAGATGAGTGGCTCCACGACGCGTTGCTCGTGCCGGGCCTCGCGCAGATCTTCGAGTGCTGCGCCGAATTTCCCGGGATGAACGCGGCGGCGGAGTGGTTGCTCGCACATCGCGTGAAGGCCGCGGCGCAGTACTGCGCGTATCCCTATGTAACAGCCGCCGAGATCACGCACGCGAAGCAGGTCCACGACACGATTCGCACGTACGTCGATTCGCACTCGCTCGTGAACGTTCCGTTCGACGAGGTTCAGCGCCGGCTCGCCGAAGCCGCGCAGGATCGCGAGCCCGTCGACGACAACGAGGACTGGTTCCTGCTGCTCAAGATCGCCGGCGTGATCCTCGCGATTCCCGTGATCGTCGCCCTTCTTCTGATCGTGATCTTCGGCTGGTATGCCGTGCTGCGCACGCACGAGAAGGCGGATGCCGAAGCGTTCGCGGGCCCGAGCCATCCCGTTCACGATCGCGATCTCGGCAAGTTCGAGGACAAGATCCGCCAGAACCAGCTGACCCACGTCGTCGACGTGAAGCCGGGGTTCTTCCGCCTGTTCACGGTGTGGACGGTGCTGCACGTGATCGATGGCCTCGCGCGGATCATCTATGTCCGCGGTCATCTCGGCGGCATCACGTCGATCCACTTCGCGCGCTGGATGATCGTGCGCGATCGCCGGCATCGCCCGAAACAGCGCCGGCACCGGATCGTGTTCTTTTCGAACTACGACGGCAGCTGGGAGAGCTATCTCGGCGAGTTCATCGATCGCGCATCGTGGGGACTCACCGCGATCTGGTCGAACACGAAGGACTTCCCACCGACGACGAACCTCGCGTTCGACGGTGCGAAGGACGAAGAAGCGTTCAAGCAGTGGACGCGCGATCACCAGCTCGAGACCCAGGTGTGGTGGTCGAGCGTCCCCGATCAAACCGTGCAGAACATCAACGATGACGTCGCGCTTCGTCGCAAGCTCGACGCGACACTCGATCGAGAGGAGATGATGGCGTGGCTCCGGCGAGTGTGAAGCTCGAAGACGTTCAAGGCATCGTCTACACCGCGTACCAGAAGCATCCGCAGGCCGCGTTTCTGTTCGCACGCCTCGGCGACAACAGCGAAGCGGCGCGGGCGTTTCTCAGGGACAAGCTCCATCACAAAGCATTCGCGAACGCGGTGCGGTCGGACGATCGCGAGAAGCCGCGCGTCAACATCGCATTCTCCGCCGATGGCCTGCGCCTGCTCGGCGTTCCCGACGACGTTCGCGCGGGCTTGCCGCAAGAGCTTCGCGAAGGCATGGCCGCGCGCGGTCGCGTGCTCGACGAGAATCCCGACCAGTGGGAGCTCGGCCGCGACGCACATCATCGGCTCGACGTGATGCTGATGATCTACGCGAAGGATGAAGCCACGCGTGCAACCGCGATCGCCCATTGGACGCGCGAGCTCGAGCCGTTCGCGCATGTCTATCCGCCGGAGCTCTCGCTCGACACGCAGGGCAAGGAGCACTTCGGCTTTGCCGATGGCTTGTCGCAGCCGTTCATCCGCGGCCTCCACGACAAGCCGCGCGCGCACGAACGCGAGATTCCGCTCGGCGAGATCCTGCTCGGCTATCCGAATGCGTACGACCGGATCGGAACCGGGCCGCGTTACTCGGACTTCGATCTCGGCGCGAACGGCACGTACATCGTGTTTCGCAAGCTCGAGCAAGACGTCCGCGCGTTCTGGACGTACTGCCGCGATCAAGCGCGCCTGTTGAATGCGACGCCCGAGTGGATCGCCGCGAAGATCATCGGCCGGTGGCCGAGCGGCGCGCCGACGAACGTGTGTCCGAACGAAGACGCGACGCAGTTCGACAACTCGAACAACTTCATGTTTCTCCCCGACGATCGCGATGGCTACAAGTGCCCGATCGCGAGCCACATCCGCCGGGCGAATCCTCGCGACGCGCGTGATGGCACGGCGGAAGAATCCCTCGCGGTGGTCGATCGCCATCGGATTCTCCGTCGCGGACGAAGCTGGGGCGCGCCGCTCTCGATCGCCGACGCGATCGCGGGATCCGGTGCGGATAACCCGCGCGGCCTCTACTTCATCGGCTTGAACGCGAGCCTCGCGCGCGGGTTCGAGTTCATCCAACAGACCTGGCTCAACAACCCGGGCTTTCACGGTCTCGCCGGCGAGCGCGATCCGATCACCGGCAGCGGTGGCTGTCCGTTCACGATCCCGGCGCGACCCGTGCGTCAGCGGTTACAGAATCTCCCGCGGATCGTCACGAACAAAGGCGGCGGCTACTTCTTCTTGCCGTCATTCGGTGCGCTGGCCAAAATTTCGGGCGAGTCACGCAGCGAGCAACGCACGTAGCTGCGCACGCGCGCGATGTCCGCGGACCTTCACGTTCGCGACCGAAATCCCGAGCCGCTCTGCGGTTTCGACCTCGCTGTGATCCACGCGTAGGACGATCACGTCCCGATATTTCGGATCGAGCTCGGACACCAATTGATTCGCGAGCGTGGCTTCTTCCGCGTTCGCGAGCACCGCTTCCGGCGACTCGCTCGGATCGATCACGTCGCGCACGACGCCTTCACGTTCCTTCGATCGCCGGAGCTTGCGCAAATAGCCGAGTGCGCTCGTGAGCGCGACTCGATACAGCCAAGTGCGCGGCTTTGACTCACCTCGAAACTGATCGCGGTGCCGAAACGCGGTTAACAGCGCGTCTTGCGTGACGTCTTCGGCATCGCTCTCCGCACGCACGATCCGGCGGACGACGGCGTGCATGAATTCGCGATCCGAGGCGTTAAAATTCAGCTGGTTAGCTGATGAAACGTCCAAATCGTTCATATCATTCAAACTACCAGCTTTCATCGCGAACGCCATAGCGATTGGCTCCTTCTTTCAAGGGATTCGCCGGTGACCGATTTTTGGATGCACGTAACTAGATCGAAAAATCGCCATCGAATCGGGCGTGCTCGATTACGCGCTGATCGGCGGCGGCCTGCAGAACGCACTGATCGCACTCGCGCTGCGTGCGAACCAACCCCACGCGTCGATCGCGATCATCGAACGCGGCGCGCGACCCGGTGGCAATCACACGTGGTGCTTTCACGCAGGCGATGTCGTGAATGGCATGGAGTGGATCGCACCGCTGATCGTGCATCGCTGGGATGGCTACGACGTCGCGTTCCCGAGCTACACGCGGACGCTCGCATCGCCGTACGCATGCGTGACGAGCGATCGCTTGGCGGACGCGCTCGCCGGCTTCGATGTCCGGACGGAGCAGACCGCGATCAGCGTGGCCGCGGATCGCGTGATGGTGCGCGCGGCAGATGGGTCGGTGTCGGAGCTCCACGCGCGCCACGTGATCGATGCGCGCGGTCCGGATCGCGCAGACGTCGGTGCGACGGCCTGGCAGAAGTTCCTCGGCCAAGAGTTGATCCTCGCGGCGCCGCACAGCCTCACGCGCCCGATGTTGATGGACGCGACGGTCGTCCAAGACGAGTTTCGCTTCGTCTACGTCCTGCCGCTCGCCGAGGATCGCGTGCTCGTCGAGGACACGTACTTCGCGAATTCATCACATCTCGACGCGGCGGTGTCGCGCGAGCGGATCAGTGCCTACGTCGCGGCGCGGGGATGGCGCGTGACGGAATGCGCGCGCGAAGAATCGGGCCTGCTGCCGCTTCCGCTCCAAGCGACACCGCCGCGGGCGAATGCGCCACTGGTCGCCGGCTATGCGGGCGGTTGGTTTCATCCGGTCACCGGCTATTCGTTCCCGATCGCCGCACGTCTCGCGCAGGCGATCGCCACGAACCAGGATCTCGATCGGCTCGCGCGCAGCCACGCGAAGCAAAGCGAGTTCGCGCTCCGCCTGAACCGCATGCTGTTTCGCTGGTTCGCACCGGAACAGCGCTATCGCGTGCTCGAGAAGTTCTATCGCTTGCCCGAGGCGAGCATCCGCCGGTTCTACGCCCTCGAGCTCACTGCATTCGATCGCGCGCGTATCCTCGTCGGAAAACCGCCGAAGGGACTCTCGCTCGCCGCGATGTTTGGAGGATCCCCGTGAAGCAGATCGGTAAGCCGCGCGCACTCGTCGCGCTCCATCGCGCACTCGCACCGGGCGGCGCGAGCGCACTCGACCAGCGCGTGTCACCCGATGTCTGGCGCGCCGCACTCGCGGGCCCGGCGGCGGAGATCCTCGCGCGGCCCGGCAAGGCGTTGCGCGAGCTGATCGTGCAAGCGGGGTGGGTGCTCGGCGGAGGGCGCGGCGAATGCCCGCCGCAGATTCCACTCGCGCTCGAGGTGCTGCACGTCGGCTCGCTCGTGATCGACGACATCGAAGATGGCTCGACCGAACGGCGCGGTGGCCCAGCGTTGCATTGCCTCGTCGGCGAACCGCTCGCGATCAACACCGGATCGTGGATGTACTTCTGGGCGCTCGCGGAGCTGTCGGCGATCGATCCGGAGCTCGTCGCGATCGCGGCGCGCGCGCTCGTGAAGTGCCATCAAGGTCAGGCGCTCGATCTCTCGGTCCGGATCACGGACGTGCCGCGCGCCGAGGTGCCGGCGATCGTCGAGACCTGCACGCGCCTGAAGACCGGCCAGCTGTGCCGGCTCGCGGCGGAGCTCGGAGCGCGCGCCGCCGGAGGGGATGCCGAAACGATCGCCGCGATCGGTGACTTCGCCGAGCGCATGGGGATGGGCCTGCAGATGCTCGACGATCTGGGCTGCTTGCGTGGCGAGCGCCGCGCGAAGGGTGAAGAAGATCTGCGCAACGCGCGGCCGACCTGGCCGTGGGCGTGGCTCGCGGAGCTCGGGATCACGGTCCAGCCGGACCCCGACCTGATCGCGGACGTCGTCGGTAATTACGGCCGTGCGCGGATCCGAAAGACGCTCGATGCCGCGCTGCTCCGGCTCGACATGTTCGCACCGCACCCGATGATCGATCGGATCGAGAAAGAGCTCGCTCGCATGGAGGCCGCGTATGGCTGATCTCAAAGCTGCCGTGATCGGATCCGGGTTCGGAGGCCTCGCCGCTGCGATCCGGCTCGCCGCGCGTGGTATCCGCGTCACGATCTTCGAAGGCCGCGATCAACCGGGCGGCCGCGCGTACGTCTATCGCGATCAGGGCTTCACGTTCGACGCCGGCCCGACCGTGATCACCGCACCGCATTGCATCGAGGAGCTGTTCACCGTCGCCGGTAAGCGGATGGCGGACTACGTCGAGCTGATGCCGGTGACGCCGTTCTATCGGCTGTTCTGGACCCAAGATGGCGACGCGTTCGATTACGCGGGCGACATCACCGAACAGATCGCGCAGAAGTTCCCCGACGATCTCGCCGGCTACCAGCGCTTCGCCAACTACGCGAAGGAAGTGTTCGGCACGGGCTACACGAAGCTCGCGCACACGCCGTTCTTGCGATTCTCCGACATGGTGAAGGTCGCGCCGAAGCTCGTGAAGCTCCGCGCGGATCGCTCGGTCTACAACACGGTCGCGAAGTTCGTGAAGAACGAGCACCTGCGCGAGGCGCTGTCGTTTCACTCGTTGCTCGTCGGCGGTAATCCGTACGAGACCTCGTCGATCTACACGCTGATCCATCACCTCGAGCGCGAGTGGGGCGTGTTCTTCCCGAAAGGCGGGACGGGCGCGCTGGTCGCCGGTCTCGTGAAGCTGTTCGGCGAGCTCGGCGGCGAGATCCGGTTGAACACGCCGGTGTCTGCAATCCGAGTCGACGACAAGAAGCACCTCGTCGACGGCGAAGCGTTCGATCTGGTGGTGTCGAACGCGGACGTCCATCACACGTACGCGAAGCTGTACGGCGACAAGCGCACGACGAAGAAGCTCGAGAAGCTCGATTGGTCGATGTCGCTGTACGTCCTCTATTTCGGGACCGATATCTCGTACAAGGACCAGATCCAACATCACACGGTGGTGTTCGGTCCGCGCTATCGCGGCCTGCTCGACGACATCTTTCACGGCCACGAGCTCGCCGACGACTTCTCGCTATATCTGCACGCGCCGCACGTCACCGATCCATCGCTCGCACCACCGGGTGGTGGCTCGTTCTACGTGCTATCGCCGGTGCCGCACTTGGGGCATGCGCCGCTCGATTGGAACGCGATCGGGCAGGTCTACGGCGATCGGATCCTGACCGCGCTCGAACGCTTGCTGCCGAACGTGCGCGATCACGTGGTCACGCGCCGTCACATCACGCCGTTCGATTTCCGCGACACGCTGAACAGTCACGTCGGATCGGCGTTCTCGGTCGCGCCGACCCTGACGCAGAGCGCGTACTTCCGCCCGCACAACAAAGACGCGCGAATCCCGGGCCTGTATCTCGTCGGCGCCGGCACCCATCCCGGCGCGGGCGTGCCCGGCGTGATCAACGGCGCGAAGGCGACCGACGCGTGCATCGCGAAGGACTTCGGCCTCGAAGAGCTCACCGCGCGCGAGCTGGTCCCCGCGGAGGCGCTATGACCACCGCGCTCGTCGCCCAACCGACCGCCGCGATCGCACGCGCCACGATCGCGCATCACTCGAAGAGCTTCGCGCTCGCCTCGCGCCTACTGCCACCGCGGATTGGCGATCAGACGGCGGTGATCTACACGTGGTGCCGGCGCGCGGACGATGCCGTCGATCTCGGTGCCGCCACCGACGAGACGATCGCGCGCCTCGATCGCGAGCTCGTCGCCGCGTATGCCGGGACCGCCGACGACCCGGTGCTCTCCGCATTCGGCGCAGTCGCACGCGAGCGCCGCATCCCGATCGAATATCCCCGCGAGCTCCTCGCCGGCATGGCGATGGATGTCCACCAGGCGGCCTATGCGGATCTGCCCGAGCTCTTGCTGTACTGCTGGCGGGTCGCCGGTGTCGTCGGGCTGATGATGACGCACGTGTTCGGCATCGCGGACGATCGCGCGCTCGTCAATGCCGCGCACCTCGGCATCGCGATGCAGCTGACGAACATCTGCCGCGATGTCAAAGAGGATCGCGAACGCGGTCGCGTCTACGTGCCACCGGGCGAGACCACGGCGTCCTTGCTCGCGCGCGCGGACGAGTACTACCGCTCCGGCGATCGCGGAATTCGCGACCTGCCGTGGCGTGCGGGCCTCGCAGTTCGCGCCGCGCGCAACATCTATTCGGCGATCGGGCCGCGCGTGTCACCCGATCACCGCGCCGTTGTCCCCACGCCCGCCAAGCTCGGGCTCGTCGCGAAGGCGCTCGGCCGGCAGTTGGTCACCCGCCCCGCACGCGTCCAGATCCCGACCACTACCCTGAGGTTTGCCGATGCATGCCCTTAAGATCTACGTGGGCCGGATCCGCGAGTTCGATCGCACGGACTGGCTCGTCTACATCACGTGGGTCGGCATGATGCTCGGCCTGGTCGGCTCGACGGGCTACTTCGTACTTGCCGGACAGTCACATGGAGTTGACTGGCCGGCAGAAGCCTGGCTCGTCCCGGTGGGTGCCGCAATCTTCACCATCGCGATCGCGATCGACACGATCGGTCATCGCACCATCTATAAGGAGGTGCTGCGTGGCGGCGAACAGCTCGTTCACCACATCACGATCGCGTGCGGTGTGGGTAGCTGTGTCCTTTTGGTACTGGCCTACACCTACAAAGCGTGCGCGATACCCGCACTCGTCCTGACGATCTTGTCGTTTATCTACAGTTTGGTGGACGAGGCATTCCACTGGCGGCGGTACATCCGCGCAAACGCAGATCGGGTGGAGATGTGGAGCCATGTCGCGATCTTTGTCGGACACGGCATCATGATGCTCGGCTGGTGGCGGTGCTATCAGCTCGGTTACCCCGGCGTGAACGCAACGCTTGCCGCACTCGGTGTATAAGATGGAGACGATGCGGTTGTTGTCTCCGCGCGAGCTAGCGGATGCGTTGGGCGTGAGCGAGTCATCGCTCAAACGTTGGGTCGATGCGGGGAAGATCCAGGCCGCTAGAACGGAGGGTGGACATCGCCGGATCACGCTTTCGGAAGCGGTGCGCTTCGTGCGCGAGACCGGAGCGCCGGTCGCGCGTCCGGAGATCCTCGACATGGGCGACATCACGTCCGTGCGCGGTGCTTCACGAAGCGAAGAAGCGTTCCGTCATTACTTGATCGAAGGCGATGCCGCGGCCGCGCGTGGCTGGTTGCTCGAGCGCTACCTCGCAGGTGAAGCGGTCGCGTCGTTGTGCGATGGCCCGGTGAAGGCCGCGATGTATTACATCGGCGAGCTGTGGCAGCACGATGCCGAGGGCGTGTTCATCGAGCACCGTGCGACGGACGTGGCGCTCCAAGCGTTGTTCGCGTTGCGTGCGGTGATCGATCCGCCCGCGAATGCGCCGCTCGCGATCGGCTGTGGACCGCAAGGCGATCCGTACATCATTCCTTCGATGATGGCCGCGCTCGTGCTGTCGTCGGTCGGCGTTCGCACGATGAACCTCGGCGCGGATACACCGGTGTCTGCACTGACGCTCGCGGTCGCGCGGCATCAACCGGCGCTCGTGTGGATCAGCGCGAGCACGCCGCTCGTCGCGCCCGACCCACTCCAAGAATTCGTCGCGAATTCGCGTTACGTGATCGCCGTCGGCGGCAGGTTCGGCGACGTGCTCGCGGCGATGGATCCGCGCGCGCAACGATTCGAGTCGATGACCGAGCTCGCCGCGTACGGCGAAGCGTTGACCACGCAGTCCAGCGGCTTTCCGAAGCCCGCCGACGTGTAGGTCCACCTCCGCTGGCACGAAGATCGCGTCGGTTTCACTCGGGCCTACCCCAACCCGACTCACCGATCGAACGTCTTGGCCGAGTCATGGTTCACGATGAAGAAGAAGCAAGGTGGTTTTACGCTGATCGAGCTGATGATCGTGGTCGCGATCATCGGCATCCTCGCCGCGGTCGCAATCCCGGCATTCCTCGAATACATGAAGCGCGGCAAGACGACCGAAGCCTCGCTGAACCTGAACAAGATCGGCAAAGCGGCCAAGCGCGTGAAGGGCGAGATCGGTACGTTCCCGGTCGAAGCGGGCGCGATGCTGCCGAAGTCGACCGGCACCTGCTGCGGTGACAGCGGTGGCACGACCCAGGTCAACAACAAGTGCACGCCGGCGCCGGCCTCGTTCTCGGACGGTGCAGGTTGGTCGCACCTCGAGTTCTCGGTCGACGAGCCGTCGATCTACTCGTATCAGTATGCGCCGGATGCGTCGGGCTCGACGTTCTCGGCGTACGCCGCGGGCGATGCGGACTGCGACAAGAAGCTCGCGACGTTCACGATGCTCGGCACCACGACGACCGCGGGTAACCCGGCCGTCAAGATCCAGCCGCCGGCCGCTGGCCTCTACTAAGTCACGCTGTAACAAACAAACCACCTTTACGACGGGGCGCCTTTTCATGACGAGGCGCCCCGTTCGCATTTTCGGCGTGCAAAACTCGAGGCTCTCACCCCACTCACGAACGTGGCTTGCCTCGATGACAATCAGGTTCTCGCTTTTGTCGAGCGCACGCTCGACGAGCCGACCTGGCGCTCGCTCGCGGAGCACGTCGATCAGTGCGAGACCTGCCTCCAGCTGACATGCGCGGTCGCGGCGACGCTGGGTGATCTCGCGGGAGCGAGTGGCAGTTGGAAGCGCGGCGATCAAGTCGGCCGCTACGAGCTCGTCGAGATGATCGGGCGCGGCGGCATGGGCGGAGTCTATGTCGCGAACGATCCCCAGCTCGATCGCAAGGTCGCGTTGAAGATCGTGCGCACTGCACGGTTCGCCGAACCAGAGATCCGCACGCGGCTCGAGCGCGAGGCGAAGGCGATGGCGCAGATCACCCATCCGAACGTCGTCGCGGTCTACGACAGCGGCGCGCTCGACGACGGCGTGTTCATCGCGATGGAGCTCCTGTCCGGCGAGCAGCTCGCGGCGTGGACGAAACAACCCGGCCGCACGTGGCAGGAGATCACACGGGCCTACATCGCGGCGGGGCATGGCCTCGCGGCGGCGCATGCGGCGGGGATCGTCCATCGCGATATGAAGCCGCAGAACGTGATGGTCACGGACAAGGGTCGCGTGGTCGTCGCGGATTTCGGGCTTGCGGTCGTCGGGAGCGAGAGCGGTGAATTCGTCGGGACGCCGCGCTACATGTCGTACGAGCATTTGACCGGTGGCGAGGTCACGGCGAAGAGCGATCAATTCGGATTCGCGGTCGCGCTCTACGAAGCGCTGAACGGTAAGCCACCGTTTGCCGGCGGCACGATGCCGGAGCTCCGCGAGGCCGTGCGGACCACGTTGCCGGCGAAGCCCCGGAACGCTGCGGTCCCGCTCGCGATCCACGGTGCGCTCGTGCGCGCGCTCGCGAGTGATCCGGCCAAGCGGTGGCCCACGATCGACGCTCTGGTCCAGGAGCTCGAGCACGCGCTGCGGCCGTCGCCGCTCAAGTACTACGCGCTGTTCGCGGTGGTGGTCGCGGCACTCGTCGTCGGTGCGGCGGCGATCGTGCACGCGCGGCGCGAGAAGATCGTCCACGTCCCGGTGCCCGTGACCATGCACGAGCGCGCGCAGATCGCGGTGAAGCCGTTCGAGAACAGCACCGGAGATCCGGCGCTCGACGACACGCTCGATCTGATCCTGTCGACGCAGCTCGCACGCGCTCACGAGGCCGACGTGATCGCGAGTTACGAGCTCGAACAGGCGCTCGAGCAGGTGCACGGCAACATCCTCACACTCGATCCGAAGCTGATCGTGTCGCGTGGCACGGTCGCGAAGGACGGCGATGCCTACACGATCACGTTCGATCTCGATCTGCCGGGGCATCCGATTCACGCGCGTCGCGAGCACCTCGCGCGCGAGGGTCTCGGTGCGGCGATGGTCGAGATCGCGAACGACGCACGGGCAGCGCTCGGCGATTCCGATCGCGCGGGAGCACCGATGGCGAAGTCCGTCGACGCCGTGCACACCTACGTCGCGTGCGTGCATGCCGCGATCGCGGGCGACTTGCAAAAAGGCGCAGACCTATGCCGGAGCGCGATCAACGCGGACCCGGAATTCGTCCACGCGTACGTCGCGCTCGGCACGATCCTCTACAACGCCGGCGAGCGCGGCGCCGCGGGCCCAGCGATGGAGCGCGCGGTCGCGTTGAAGGATCGGTTGGGCGAGCGCGAGCGCTACGACATGCTCGGCAGCTATTACGGTGCGATCGGGCGCTATAGCGAAGCGATCGCGGCCTATCAGCAGTTACTCGCGCGGTTTCCCGGGGACAACAAGACGCAGGTCGCGATCACGGCGACCGCGCTCGATGCCGGGAGCTTTCCCCTCGCCCTCGAGCTCGCGCGCAATGCGGCGAAGGATCATCCGACGGTCCCGGTCGCGCGCGGCAACCTGATCATCGCGGAGCTCGCGGCGAATCGGATCACGGAGGCGGCGCAGGATGGCGACCAGATGATCGCGGACCTGCCGAAGCCGCCGGACTTCGCCGCGTGTGCGGTGATGGCCGCGCATGCGCTCGCGGGAGACTCGGCGAAGGCCCACCAGGTGTTGGACTTCGTGACGAAGCAAAATCCCGATCTCGCGGTGACCGCGCAGGCGGACCTCGCGATGTACGAGAAGCGGGCGGCGGATGCCAAGCCGGCACTCGAGGCGTTCCTCGCGAAGAATCCTCCCGACGAAACCCGAGGCACGCGGCTCCGGCTCGCGCTCGTCGATCGCGTGATCGGAGATCGCGATGGCGCGATCGCGGCGGCGAAGATCGCGCGGACGGACGTCACGCGGATCGCGTACTTCGCGATGCAGATCCTCGTCGAGGCTGACGCGGCGCCAGATGCCGGCGAGCTCGCGGCGAAGTGGGCGGCGGATGACACCGGCGAGACCCGCGCGTTCGGCCACATCCTGGCCGGCGACATCGCTCTGCATCGCGGCGATCTCGCGACGGCACAGCGCGAGTACACCGAAGCCGATCACCACGGTGCGACCTGGGTCGTGCACGAACGCCGGCGCGCGCTCGCTCAGGCGAAGAACGATCGCGAATCGAGTGATCGCGAGACCGGATGGCTCGAGGCGCACCGCGGCGAGATCGCGGTGTTCCTCACCCCGTCGGCGGGCCTGTTAAAGCCCCGATAACGTGATGTCGAGCTGGCTCTCGATCAGCTTCAAGATCGAGGTCAGCGCGTCCGTGCCGACCTCGTCCTTCATGGACTCGCGCGTGGCCTCGAGCAAGCGATCGCGCACGCCCTGGACACGCCGCGTGATCGTCCCTGCATTGACACCGTACATCTTGCCGAGCTCGACGACGCCGAGGCGATGGCCGAACCGCTGCTTCAACAACAGGCGATCTTCGACCTCGAGCTGCGCGAGGGCGGTGGCAAACGCGCGTTCGAACGCGGCGCCATAGGTCTTCTTCATGTACGCGAGCTCGAGATCGTCGGCGGAGGCCGCGTGACCACCTTCGACGTATTCGCCGCGCCGCTCGGGCTTCTTGCGATCGCGCAATGCCGTGCGAACCGCGACCGAGCGCAGCCAACCGGCGAGCGCGCCGCGGCCGCCGTAGTTGAGGATGCCGGGTTGTTTGCCCGTGCGTGCGACGAGCAATTCATCGCGCACGATCTGGAGCGTCTCGTCGATCGCCGATGCGTCGAGACCCATCTTACGTAGCGGTGCGGCGAGCGGTGCGAGGTACTTGCGATCGAGCGCGGCGATCGCCGCGGTATCTCCGCGCGCGCACGCGAACGCGAGATAGAGATCGGTGACGTGATCGGCATCGGCGAGCTCCGCCAGCCGATCCTCGAAACCGGTGACGGTGATCTCCGGCCACGCGGCCGCGATCTGATCCGTCATCGTCTTGTCCACCTGATTACTCTATCCCAGGCAATCCCCGCCGCGAGTGCGATCAGGCCCAGCACGAGCAAGCGACGTGGCCACGACGGGCCCGGCGGCGGTGGAGGATCGAGCGGCAACTGGACGACGGCGTCGGTGTGGACCTGGTTCGCGCAGTCGAACACGAGCGTGTGCTTCTGGCCGTCCCACGCGAGCGCGTCACCCCGAAACTCGAACGCCTGGCGCTCGTCGACGCGCGCGAGCAACGACTGCCAGCCGGTCGCGACCTCGGCTTGTGACGCGATCGCGACCGGATCGTCGACCATCAACTGGATCACCTTCGTGTCGGAGCTGAGCTCGGTCGCGATCGTCAGCGCGTAGGTCTCGACCTGGTCGGCATGCACGCGTGCGTCGAGCTGGAGCAACTTGTCGTTGCCGTGCAGCACGTCGGTGTCGCTGCCGTCGCCGTAGATCACGAGCACCTTGCGCATGCCGTGCTTCGCGCGCAGATCGAGCAACGCTTGATCGATCCCGGTCGCGAGATCGTTGCCGAGCTGGCGCACGTAGTCGGTCGGCTTGCCGAACGAATCGCCGAACGGCCCGAACGGTTGCCAGCGATGCAGCGCCTTCACGCCGGTGCCGTAGCCGAGCAACTCGATCTCGCTGTGTGGGGCAAAGTGCCACTGCGTGTGATCGAACGAAGCGCGGAACACTTCGAGGTCGGTCTTCAAGTTCTCGGGCTGGTCATCCCAGCTCGCGCCGGCGAACGACAGGCTCGTCGACACGAGCACGACCATCGCGACGGGTTGTTCGCGCACGTCGACGATTCGCGCGGGCATCGTCGTGTCGCCATCCGAGAGAACGCAGCCGACGAGCGGTGCACGGCCCGCGATCTCCGCGCGGATCGTGTGATCGGCCTGCGCCACGATCGTGACGTTCGCTCCCACGATTCCAACCTAACAGCGAAGTCGAGCCGCGCCAGTACCAAGAAAATTTGTGCCGAAGTAGGGTCGCGATCCGATGGGCCTGCGGCAAAAGCTTCGTTACCGCTTCGACAACTACATGGCGCGTGGAGTCGGCGCGCAGATCCTGTTGCTCGCCGTCGCGACGCTCGTGTTGATCGGGCTCGCCGTCGCCGTGATCATGATCTTTGGCTTCGCGATCGAGAACGACGATCACACGAAGGAGTCGATCGGTAAGACCTCGTGGCGCGCGCTGAATCACACGCTCGATCCGGGCAACCTCGGCGGCGATACCGCGGGGTGGGGCTTCCTGTTCGTGATGTTGGTGGCGACGATCGGCGGCCTGTTCGTGGTGTCGGCGTTGATCGGCGTGTTGAACCAGGGCTTCGGGAGCGCGATCGAGAAGCTGCGGCGTGGGCGGAGCGTTGTCGTCGAAGAGAATCACATCGTGATCCTCGGTTGGGGGCCGAAGATCGGCACGTTACTGCGCGAGCTCGCGATCGCGAACATGAACGTGCGCGGCGCGTGCGCGGTGATTCTCGCCGACCGTGACAAGGTGGAGATGGATCACGACATCGCCGAGGAGATGGCGGAGTGGAAGAAGTATCTGCGCGTGGTCACGCGCTCGGGCTCGATGATGTCGCTGCAGGATCTCCAGCTCGTCTCGCTCGCGACGTCGAAGGCGGTGATCGTGCTCGCGCCGGAGCTCCATGCGGATGGCACGGCGATGCTGCCGAACGAGTCGGACACGATCGTGTTGAAGGCGTTGCTCGCGATCGCGAAGACGGCGCCGGATTCGAAACTCCATGTCGTGGCGGAGATCTTCGAAGAGCATAACGAGCCGGTCGCGCGGATCGTCGCGGGCGAGAAGGCATCGCTGATCGTGGCGGCGCCGCTGATCAGTCGGTTGCTCGTGCAGACCGGGCGGCAATCGGGTCTGTCGACCGTCTATAGCGAGCTGCTCGACTTCGAAGGGGTCGAGATCTACGTCGAGCCGGCGCCGGCGGTGACCGGGAAGACGTTCCAAGAGGCGGTATTCCTGTACGACACGTCGACGGTGATCGGCGTGTACACGAAGGCGGGCGAGACGCTCGTGCCGCCGAACTTCGATCGCGTGTTCGATGCCGAGGATCAACTGATCGCGATCACCGAAGATGACGACACGCTGATCGCGGATGGCAAGAAGCAGGTCGATCTCGCGAAGATCGTGGCGACGGCGCCGGAGCACGTCCACAAGCAGGATCGCACGCTGATCCTCGGCACGAGTCCGCGGCTCCCGCTCGTGTTGCGCGAGCTCGATGGCTATCTCGCCCCCGGTAGCGAGGTCGTGATCGTCGGCGAGGCAGTCGCCGGGTTGACGATGCCCGCGCTCGCGAACATGAAGGCGACGTTTCACGAGGGCGATGTCACGTCGCGACCCGAGCTCGACAAGCTCGACGTCACGGCGTTCGATCACGTGCTCGTGCTGTCGGAGACGGTCGGACGCACGCAAGAGCTCGCGGATGCGCGCACGACGGTGACACTGTTGTTCTTGCGCGATATCGAGCGCACCAGTGGCAAGCGGGTGCCGATCACGAGCGAGATCCTCGAGATCGAGAATCGCGACCTGGCGAGCGTGGCAGAGGCCGATGACTTCATCGTCAGCAACACGCTCGTGTCGTTGATGGTATCGATGGTGGCCGAGAATCCGCACCTCGTCGAAGTGTTCGACGAGCTATTCAGCGCGGGCGGCTACGAGATCTATCTCAAGCCGGCGGATCACTACGTCGCGCTCGGCGAGGTCACGTTCGGAACGGTGTGCGAGGCGGCGTTGCGGCGCGAGGAGATCGCGATCGGCGTGCGCTACGGCAAGCGCGTGAAGGACGACAACTTCGGCGTGGTTTTGAACCCGAAGAAGACCACGGCGATCAAGTTGGCGGCCGGCGATAGCGTGATCGTGCTCGCCGAAGACTAGCGGCGCGCCGCGGTCTCGAGGCTGAGCCACGACAGGATCGTCGCGCCTTCCGATCCGAGCCACGGTGGGATGGACTCGGACGTGTGGACGGTCGTGCCGTCGACGAACAGGTACCTCTCGACGGGGACCTGCTGGAACCACGGGGTCTGCGAGAAGCCGACTTGGATCAGCGTGGCGTAGTCGAGCTGGACGGAATTCTCGGCGGTGTGGCAGACGTTGCAGTCTTGATTCAGCAGCGGCTGGACGTAGCTCACGAACGCGGCGTGCGGATCGACGGCGGGTGCGTCCGGAGGCGGATCGTACGTATCGGTATTCTGTTCGCCCTTGTAGAGGATGGCGTTGTCGCAGGCAGCGACGAGCACCAGGATGGCGAGCCGCTTCATTTGCGTTCGCTCGCTTCGAGGTTTACCCAGTCGGAGATCGTGACTTGTTGTTCTCCGGTCCAGTACGTGCCGATGTGCTGCGGATCCGGGAGCCCACCGTCGCTACTGCGGATCATCATCGTCGCTAGTAGGTGATCCGGATAGAAGTAGCCGTAGACCGTCGCATTGGTCATCAACGAGTCGTAGTCGAGGTGAACCGAATCGCCGGGGCTCGCATGACAACCGGCCGTTGCGCATGTCGACGAGATCAACGGTTGGATGTCCGAGTCGAACATGTCTTTGCCAGGCGTGTTCGTGGCGCAACCGGCAAGGACGAGTAGGGCGAGCACCACTCTCATCGATCGTGTCCTTCCATCTGGAGCCAGCCGTTGACCGAGGTCGCGTTGTCGGGCGTCCACTCGGGGATCGTCGGAGAGTGTTGCGAGCGATCGACTTGTAGGTAGGCCGTGATATCGGAGGACTGCCACCTGCCGGACGACATGCCGATCGCGATCAACGAGTTGTAGTCGAGATGAACGGCGTCGGTGCCGTCGTGACAGGTCTTGCAGGTCTGCAGGAGAGGCGCGACGACGATTTCGAAATCGTTGCGCGCGGCGCTGATTCCGCCGGCGTCGGAGACTCCGTCATCGCCGCCGGATTGCGACATCGGCTGGCCGATGATTCCCTGATCGCATGCTGCGAGGACGAGCATGCCGAGGACGAGCTTCATGGCTCGCGATCCTTTTCTTCGTCGAGGAGCCACTGGAGGATCAGCTGCCGTTGATCCGCGGTGAGCGGATGCGCGCCATCGGCCGACGAAGGTGTGCCGGGCGCGTGTGCGAACTCGAATTGTTGGTTGACGGCGGCGTAGTTGAACGACATCGCGCCGGTGTAGGGCTGCTCGTACCCGATCTCGATGATCATGTCGTACGCGAGCGCGGTGCCGTGACAGCTGTTGCAGCTCTGCACGAACATGGGTTGCACGTAGCGGTCGAATTCTTCGCGCGGCGTGATCGAATTCGTGTCGGACTTCAACGAGCCCTCGACACAACCGGTGAGGGCGAACGTGATGACGAGTGCCTTCATCAGTAACGCTCGGACTGTTCGGCGAGCAACCAGTTCAGGACGAGCTCTTGCTCGTGGGCGGACAGACCAGCGTGCCCTTCGATAACGGGCGTCGACGAATCGTTTGCATGCGCGAGGTCGAGGAAGCGCTGGATCATTTGGTACGTGAAGGTGCCGTCCGCATAGCCGTACTGGATCAACGAGTCGTAGCTGAGCATGTCGATCGACGAGCCCGATGCGTGGCACGAGTTGCATCCGTGGTTCTGAAAGATCGGCGCGACCGTGGTGTCGAACTCGCTCCGCGCCGTCTCCGAGCCGGGATCGTCGGACTTCACCGAACCCTGAAGGCAGCCGGCGAGCAGAGCCGCGGCCGCGATTCCCCTCATCATCATGTGATCACGGTACCAGAATCGCGGGAAAGTCGAACAATTATAGAACGTTGCCGATCGCGCTAAGTCCGCGAGGTGGTGGGATACGGGTTTTTCATCGCGGATAAATCGACATGTCAGCGGATTTTTTCGGCCTCGCCGCGGGGGCACGCCGGCCGATTCAGATCACGTGCTCGCGCCAGCGATCCAAGAACGGTTCGACCAACTGCTCTCGTCCGGCGAGCTGCCACTGCCGGTCTTGCCCGAGGTGGCGTCGCAAGTGCTCTCGCTCGTCCAGCGTCCGGACTGCGATACCGCGCGGCTCGCGGAGTTGCTGCGCCGCGATCCCGCGATGACTGCGCACGTGATGAGCGTGGCCGCGTCGCCGATGTACATCGGTGCGGTCAAGATCAGCTCGCTCCAACAGGCGATCGGTCGGCTCGGGTTTTCGACGATCACGCAGATCGTGATGGCGGTCGCGTCGAAGACGCGGGTGTTCGAAGTGAAGGGCTTCGAAGCCGATGTGAAGGCCGCGTTCAAGCACGCGCTCGCGACGGCGTTGTTCGCACAAGAGATTGCCAAGCTGCGACGTTCGACCGTCGACATCGCGTTCCTCGCGGGGCTGTTTCACGATTTTGGCGAGCCGGTGCTCTTGCAGGCACTCGTCGATCTGCATCGCGATGCCGGGGTTGCCGCGGAGCGCGCGAACGTGATGCCTTCCGTGACCGCGGCGCACGCGGAGGTCGGCTCGCGGCTGTGCGAGAAGTGGCAGATGCCTCCGAAAGTCGTCGAGGCGGTGGCGCGGCATCATTCGCCGGATCGCTGCGAGCTCGCGACGCTCGTGGCACTCGCAGATCGGTTCGCGCACGGCGTGGATCCGTCGCAGGAGCTCGCGGGAAAGCTCAACATGTATCCCGACGATCTGGTGACGGTCGGCAAGCGTGCCGATGACATCGCAGCCACCGTAAAGCTGGTGGCCTAGTGATCGAAGAACGCTTCGATATGGTCGTGATCGGAAGTGGTCCGGCCGGTCAAAAGGCGGCGGTGCAAGCGGCGAAGGCGAAGGCGTCGGTCGTCGTGATCGAAGAAGGCGAAGCGGTCGGCGGTGCATGCGTGCATCGCGGCACGATTCCGTCGAAGACGCTGCGCGAGACCGCGGTCGCGCTCGGCCACTTGCGCCGGCGCAGTGGTGGCGTGCTCGGTGTCGATCCGCCCGAGGATCTCAAGCTCGAATCGTTGATGACGCGGCTCGAGCAAGTGGTCGGCGCGCATCGCGGCTTCATCGCCGATCAGCTCGCGCGCAACGGTGTCACGCACTGGCATGGTCGCGCGAAGTTCATTTCACCGCACGTCGTCGAGGTTCGCTCGCCGGATGGCAGCGTGCGTCGCGCGAATGCCCAGTTCGTGGTGATCGCGACCGGCTCCAAGCCGCGCAATCCCGCGGGCGTGCCGATCGATCACGATAACGTGCTCGATAGCGATTCGATCCTGACGCTGTCGTATCTGCCGCGCTCGCTCGCCGTGATCGGTAGCGGTGTGATCGCGACCGAGTACGCGTGCATCTTCGCCGCGATGGGCGTGAAGGTCACGATGATCGACAAGGCGCCGCGTCCGCTCGCATTCCTCGACGAGGAATTGACCGTGGAGCTGCAGCGCGCGTTCGAGCGTGCCGGTGGCGTGTACCTCGGCAACCGGTCGGCGAAGTCGATCGTGTGGGACGGCCTGAAGGTCACGACCACGATGGACGATTCGCGCGTGATCGAATCCGAGAAGCTGTTGTACTGCCTCGGTCGCGAGGCGAGCGTGCAAGGGCTCGCGCTCGAGAACGCGGGGCTCGGCCCGACGACGCGCGGCCTGATCGCCGTCGATTCGGCGTGCCGCACGATCGTCCCGCACATCTATGCGGTCGGCGACGTGATCGGTCCACCGGCACTCGCCGCGACGGCGATGGAGCAGGGCAGGCGCGCGGCCGCGCATGCGTTCGGCATCACGTTGTCGGTCGGCGAGCAATTGGTGCCGGCGGGTGTCTACGCGATTCCCGAGCTCGCGATGGTCGGGCTCTCGGAAGCGCAGGCCAAGGAACGCCATGGTGGTGCGATCGTCGGGCGTGCGCACTTCCGCGAGCTCGCGCGTGGCCAGATCAGCGGCATCGAAGACGGGTTGCTGAAGCTCGTGTGCGATGCCAAGGGCGACAAGGTGCTCGGCATTCATGTCGTCGGTGAAGGCGCGACCGAGCTCGTGCATGTCGGTCAGGTCGCGATGATCTCGAACTGGTCGGTCGACATGTTCGTCGAGACGATCTTCAATTTTCCGACGCTGGCAGAGGCCTATCGGGTCGCCGCGCTCGACGTGCGTAAACAACGAAGGTAGGGACGGTCGCAACTACGTCAACTTGCGATCGCCAACTGCTCGAATCTCTTCGGGGGTGGGGACGGTCGCAACTACGTCAACTTGCGATCGCCAACTGCTCGAATCTCTTTGGGGGTGGGGACGGTCGCAACTACGTCAACCGAGCGTCCGAAAACCGGACACTAAATTGACGTAGTTGCGACCGTCCCCCTGCTCGAGGAATTTCGCCGAGATGCCAATCGCAAGTTGACGTAGTTGCGACCGTCCCTTAGAGGTTCCAGCCTTGAATCGCCGGCGCATCGTCGACCGGCTCCCATCCGAGCACCGCGATCGCCGCGGGCGCGAAGAAGAAGTGCCGGCCGCCCTCCGGCGGGAACTGCAAGTAGCGCGCGGTCAGCACGCGCAGGATTACCGAGTGCGCGAACACCAGGATCGTGTGATCCGGGTTTTGATCGGCGAGCCAGCCATCCGCGCGGCGACCGAGCGCGGCCGCATCTTCACCGTTCGGCGCGCCATCCTTGAGATACGCGTAGCCGGGGCGTTGCACCCGGATCTCTTGGACCGTCTGGCCTTCGTAGCTGCCGAAGTCCATCTCGATCAGGCGTTCGTCGACGAGCGCATCCGGATATCCCGCGAGCACCGCGGTGCGCTTCGCGCGATCGAGCGGGCTCGTGTACACGCGGTCGAACGGCCCGTGCTTCGCGAGGCGATCGCCGAGCTTGCCCGCGTTCGCTTCACCGGCTTCGGTGAGCAGCAGGTTCGTGCGACCCGCGAGCCGACGAAACGGCGACCACTCCGTATCGCCATGACGAACCAGGACGAGCTTCATCGCACCCTCTCGTACGGAACGTAGACCGGTTCCCACGTGTTCGCGGCGATCTCGCGTTGCAACGCGCCGTCGTCGAGATCCGATTGCCCGTCCGCGATCGCCTGCCGACCGACCGCGAGCGCGATGAACTTCGAGAGCAGGCGCGCTTCGCCGATCGGCGGCAACAGCGACCCGTTGCGATCCTTCTGGGTCGGCACGTGCTGCACGAGCTCCTTCGCGGCCGCCATGATCATCGTTTCGGTCACGCGACGCGCCTGAGCCGCGATGATCCCGAGCGCGAGCCCGGGGAAGATGTACGAGTTGTTGGTCTGCGTGATCGGCACGGCTTGACCGCGAACCATCGCCGGCGCGAACGGACTGCCGCTCGAGATCAACGCGCGCCCGTCCGTCCAATCCATCAGGTCTTGCGCGGTCGCTTCGCTGCGCGAGGTCGGGTTCGATAGCGGGAAGATCACCGGCCGCGCGCAATGCTTGGCCATCTCGCGGATCGCGGCTTCCGTGAACGCACCCGGTTGACCCGACGTGCCGATCAACACCGTCGGCTTTGCCTGCTTCACGACATCGAGCAGCGTGGTGCCCATGATGTCGTGACGCGCGTACGCGAGCTGCTCCGGTCGGAGCTCCTTCATATCGGCCGTGATGAGGCCGTAGCGATCGAACGCGTAGAACTTGCCGCGCGGATCTACGCCTTGATCGCGCATCAGTTGCGCCATCAGGTTCGTGATGCCGAGCCCCGCACTGCCGAACCCGACGACGACGATCCGTTGATCCGCGAGCGGCAATCCGGTCACGTTGATCGCCGACATCAACGTGGCCACGGCAACGGCGGCCGTACCTTGGATATCGTCGTTGAACGTGCACAGCTCGTCGCGATACCTCGCGAGCAGGCGCGCCGCATTCGTACCGGCGAAGTCTTCCCAATGGAGCAGCACGTGCGGCCAGCGCTGCTTCACCGCTTGAACGAACTGATCGACGAACGCGTCGTACTCGGCGCCGCGCACGCGCTCGTGCCGCCAACCGACATAGAGCGGATGCTCGAGGAGCTCGCGATTATCGGTGCCTACGTCGAGCAGGATCGGCAGGCAATGCTCGGGATGAATCCCGCCGAGCGCGGTGTAGAGCGCGAGCTTTCCGATCGGAATGCCCATCCCGCCGGCACCTTGATCGCCGAGGCCGAGGATGCGTTCACCGTCGGAAACGACGATGCACTTGATGCCATCGTAGCGGCTGTGCGCGAAGATCTGATCGATCCGATCCTTGTTCGTGTACGACAGGAACAGGCCGCGCGGCTTGCGCCACACTTCGGAGAAGCGCTGGCAGCCTTCGCCGACCGTCGGCGTGTACACGAGCGGCAACATGCCTTCGATGTCGCGGCGAAGTAGCGCGTAGAACAGCGTCTCGTTCGCGTCCTGCAGATCGCGCAGGAACGAATACTTGTTGAACGCGGTTTCTTGCGCGGCGAGTGCGCGCTCGCGACGCGTGACCTGCAGCTCGAGCGATCCGATATGCGGTGGCAGGAGGCCGTGCAGGCCGAACTGATCGCGCTCGCGGTCGTCGAACGCCGTGCCCTTGTTGAGGCGGGCGTTGTTGATCAGATCGATTCCGGCGAGCTTGACCTGCAACGGCTTGGTCATCGAGCGCAGTATAGGCCCATGTCCGAATCAGTCGACCTGAGCGAGCAGCTCAACGGGATGCTCGGAGGCTGGAACACCGGGATGGGCCTGCGCTGGGTCAAAGCGACCGATAGCGAATGTATCGGCGAGCTCACGATCGGCCCGCAGCACACGCAGCCGTACGGCATCGTTCACGGCGGCGTGCATTGCGGGATCATCGAGGCCGCGTGCTCGACGGGCGCGGCGGTTTCGGCGGGTGCGCGCAAACAATCGGTCGTCGGGTTGGAGAACTCGACGTCATTCGTGACGGCGGTTCGCAGCGGCAAGCTCACGGTGACCGCGAAGCCGATCACGCGCGGCCGAAAGACGCAGGTCTGGGAGGCCGTCGTGAAAAACGACGAAGGCCGGATCTGCGCGCAAGGGCGGGTGCGCCTGTTGTGCTTGGACGCGGGCGCAGACCTCGCCGGCTCTACGGTGTAATTCCGATCGCGCCGGGCAGATCGACGAGATCGTTGTCATCACCACCGGTGAGGTCGGTGAATCCGACTTCGGTGACCGTGCCTCCCTGGCCGAACGCGATGTGATGGATCCCGGAGAGCTCGCTGATGAACACGTGGCCGTTCAGCGCGCCGCGATGGATCTGCGCGGTGTCGCCCGGCTGTTGCGGCGAGCCGAACGTGCCCTTGATCTGCCACGCGCCATTGGTGCCCTGATCGTTCAGGATCGTGATCTTGTCGCCATCGGCGGTCGTCACGATCGCGGTGTTGTCGAACGGTGAGGTCTCGATCGATTCCGGATCGGCGATCGAGAGCTGCACGCCGGGAGTCATCGTCGTCGCGGTGACACTGACAGTGGCGACGGTATTGTTGCCGGCGAAGCTCGTGTTGCCGACGAGGATCGTCGACTTGTCGGTCGTGAAGCCAAAGCCGCCGAACACGGCGTTGTCGTTACCGAACGCATCCGCGCCGGCCATCACCGTCGGCGTCATCGTGCCGGCGAGCTGGAGCATCGTGACGTCGCTGCCGGCCGGAGCGTCGAGCGTGGAGGTGGCGGCGAGGAAGGCGCGATCGCCGTCGAGGATCATGCCGCGCGGCGTGCTGGCATCGGCGAGCTTGCCGATGAACGTTAGCGTTGCATCGCAGTTGATCTGCACGGCGTAGACACCTCCGCCGTTCGTGCCGCGCGTGTTGCCGTCGAGGACGTACGCGATCGTGCCGGTCGGATCGATCACGACACGTTCGGCGTAGAACATGCCGGTGCCGAAGCCGGGGTCGACCACGGTCGGCGTGCCGTCGTCGGCGAGCGTGAACACGCCGAGCGTGCCCATCTCGTCGGACACGGCGATGCCGACCTTGCCATCGGGCGTGAACTGGATCGAACCGAACGACGTGCGGTTCATGTCGAATTGCGCGCCGCGCGTGATCGCGCCCGCGGTGTCGACGTGCAGCACTTCGTACTTCGTCGATTTGTCGCCGGACTGCGTATACGAGTGCGAGACCACGATGAAGCGCGGCGCGTCGGCGGCGCCGGCGGTGCGCGTACACGCCATGTTCGATCCGGATCCCGAACCGGTGTTCGAGCCGTCGTCATCGCCCATCGTGTCGTCGCCGATGCCGGGCGTGGTGGAGGAGCCGCAAGCGGCTAGTGCGAAGAGGAACGCTAGGCGACGCATAGGGCGCGCATCCTGCCACGTGGGGTGCGCGCAAATAACGACAGAATTAGGTCATGAATCGAGGGTTGTGCATGACGATGCTCGAGTTGATCGCGGTGGCGAGGCCGAGCCAACCGAGATAGGGCACCACGAGGCCGGCGGCCTTCGGATCGACCTTCGCGGCGGTCGCTGCATAGCCGAGTGCGGCCGCATCGAGCGCGATCGCATCGACCAGCGCCGCACGAGGTTTGTGCATCCCGAAAAACAGCGGCGTCCACATCCCGTTCAAGATCAGCTGCGCGCCCCACAGCGACAGTGCGACGGAGCGCTCGGGCGATTTCGGTGCGCGCCAGATCCGGTATCCCGAATACGCGATGCCCGCGTAGAGCAGGGTCCAGATCGGACCGAACGCTTTATTCGGTGGTTGGAACGACGGCTTCTTCAACGCGCGGAACCACAAGCTGTTCGGCGAGCCACGGCCGCGCATCACGAGTGCGCCCAATGCGGCCACGCCTGCAGTCGCTGCCGCAAACCCGAGCGCAGCGCGCACGGTGCGCTTCTTCGCACGGACGGTTTCGGTGTTTTCCTCGGTCATGATCGACGTAAGTGCAAGCGATGAGCCGTTGGCCCTCGCGTTGCAACACAGTGCATCATCATGAGCACCACCAAAGAAAAAATCGATAACGCAGCGGACAAGGCCAAGAACGCCGTCGAGCATGTCGGCGAGAAGATCAAAGAAGGTGCGAACCGCGTGAGTGAAAAGATTCACGAGGGTGCGGACCGGATCAAAGAAGGCGGCCGTCACGTCGGTAACAAAGTCGGCGAATAAGTTTCGTCGCTGAAACCCGAGTGGGGCATCGAGATGGAAGCTGGTTGCTTCTTATCGATGCCCCGCTTTTTTTATCGTCTATGATCCGTCGGTGGCGCATCGGATCTGCCCGTTCTGCGAAGCCTGCTGTGGCCTCGAGCTAACGCTCGACGGCTCGCACGTCACGAAAGTTCGCGGCAACGATCGCGACGTCTCGAGTGCCGGCTTCATCTGCCCGAAAGGCGCGGCGATCGGCGAGCTTCACGACGATCCGGATCGGTTGCGCGCGCCGTTGGTGAAGCGCGATGGCGTTCACGTCGAGGTCACGTGGGAGGAAGCGTTCGCCGAAATCGCCCGGCGCCTGCCGCCGATCGTTGCAACGAATCGCGACGCCGTTGCGGTCTCGCTCGGCAATCCGAGCGCGCACAAGTTCGGCCTTCTCCTGTACGGCGCGCGGCTCGGGCGTGCGTTGGGGACGAAGAACGTGTACTCGGCGTCGACGCTCGATCAGATGCCGAAGCAGCTCGCGTGCGGCCTGATGTTCGGCCACTGGCTGAGCGTGCCGGTGCCGGATCTCGATCGCACGGACCTCTTGGTCGTGCTCGGCGGCAACCCGGTCGTGTCGAATGGCTCGATGTGGACGGTGCCGGACTTCCGCGGCAAGGCGAAGGCGATGCAGGCGCGCGGCGGCAAGCTCGTCGTGATCGATCCGCGCAAGACCGAGACCGCAGCGATGGCCGATCGTCACGTGTTCATCCGTCCCGGCGGTGACGTGTTCCTGTTGCTCGGCATCGCGAATACGTTGTTCGCCGAAGGGCTCGCGAACGTCCGGCTCGCGGAGCACGTCGCGGGGCTCGACGAAGTTCGCGCCGCGGTCGCGCCGTTCACGGCCGATGCGGTCAGTGCGCGGTGCGCGATCGCGGCCGACGACATTCGCGGCCTCGCGCGGCAGTTGGCGGGCGCCGAGCGCGCGGCGCTGTACGGTCGGATCGGTACGTGTACGCAGCCGTTCGGCACGCTCGCGAGTTGGCTCGTCGACGTGATCAACGTGCTGACCGGAAATCTCGATCGCGAAGGCGGCGTGATGTTCCCGAAGGCCGCGGCATTCGCGGCGAACACCGTCGGCGCGCCGGGCAAAGGCAAGGGCGTGTCGACGGGGCGGCGCCGTTCGCGCGTGAGTGGTGCACCGGAAGTGTTCGGCGAGCTCCCGATGGGCGTCCTCGCCGAAGAGATCGAGACGCCGGGCGAGGGCCAGGTGCGCGCGATGATCACGATCGCCTCGAATCCGGTGTTGTCGGCGCCGAACGGAGCGCGGCTCGCGCGTGCGTTCGAGCAGCTCGATCTGATGATCAGCCTCGATATCTATTTGAACGAGACCACGCGGCTCGCGGACGTGATCCTGCCGGGCCTGTCGCCGCTCGAGGATGCGCACTACGACGTCGCGTTTCCGCAGCTCGCGTGGCGCAACACGGTCCGGTATTCGCCGGCGCTGTTGCCGCGCGCGGATCGGCCGGCGGAGTGGGAGGTCCTGCTCGGCCTCGCGGCGATCGCGAGCGGCCGGACGCTGCCGCTCGATCCATCGCCATCGTGGGCAACGAGTCCGCTGCGTGCGGCGATCCACGCGTACGACGACGAGCTCGCAGCCGACGATGTGCGGCGCACGGCCGGTCCGTTCGCGGATGCGATCATCGGGATGGTTCGCGACGCAAAGGGCCCTGAGCGATTGCTCGATCTCGCATTGCGCGCGGGACCGTACGGCGATCGATTTGGCCAGAAGCCGGGTGGCCTGAATCTAGCCACGGTGCGCGAGACGCCGGATGGCATCGATCTCGGCGCCTTGGCGCCACGGATTCCGGAGATGCTGCGCACGCCGAGCGGCAAGATCGAGCTCGCGCCACCGCTCGTGATCGACGATCTCGCACGCGTGCGCGCCGACCTCGAGCGGCCCGTGCCCGAGCTCGTCGTGATCGGTCGCCGCCAGCTGCGGTCGAACAACTCGTGGATGCACAACCTGCCGACGCTCGCCGCCGGGCGGTTCCGGTGCACGGCGCTGATCCACCCGACCGATGCCGCGCGCTTCGGCGTCACGGCCGGGAGCCGGGCCGAGATCGCAAACGGTGCGCGCACGATCGAAGTCGAGATCGAGCTATCCGAACAGATGATGCCGGGCGTGATCTCCGTCCCGCATGGCTGGGGGCACGATGCGCCCGGCACCCAGCTCGGCGTGGCGTCCGTGCGGCCCGGTGCGAACTTGAACGCGCTTTTCGACGAATCGTTGCGCGATCCATCGTCCGGAAACTCGGTGCTCGGTGGAGTGGCCGTCGCGCTGCGCCCGCTCTAGAGTTCCGGTATGGCGACTCAGAGCTTCCAAGTGTCCGTCGACGATCAGGTGTTCCTCGAGGAGGGTGGCGAGGAGCTAGGCGCGGTCCGGAAGGTCCACAACGACCACATCGTGGTCTACGTCGAGAACGCGGGTGACTTCAAGATCGAAGGTCCTGCGGTCAAGTCGGCGCACGACGGCAAGGTCATCCTCAATCGCGATGCGTTGTCGCCCGACTTCCTGAAGGCGGTCGAGGGCGCGCATACCAAAGAGCAGTTCTAAGCGCGCTACACTTCTCGACCGATGAGCGAGTCGGTCGTGTTCGAGGGCACGTTCGGGAATGGCGGGCCGGGCGTTAGTACGATGCCGATCGCGCTCCAAGGTCGTGGCTCGGTCGAGGTGCGCGACGACTCGTTCGTCGTGATCGGCTGGGAGTACTACGTCTCTCCGTTTCGAGTCGTGGTGCTCGGGGTCACGATGTTCGTGGTCCTGTTCGGGGTTGGTGCGCTTGCAGAGCCCGGAATACTCGGGACGCATTTCGGATCGATCGGCCTCGGTGTGATCATCGCATTCGCGGGCGGCGGTATCGCGTATGCGTTGATCGCGATGCGTTCGAAGCTTCGTTACATCACGTTCACGGTGCCGTGGCGCGCGGTGAAGAAGGTCTTCAAGACCAAGGATGGCGAGCTGATCGTGACGATCAAAGGCATCCGTCCCGATGGCACATTGCACTTCTCGCCGGATGGCGGCGCGGACAAGCTCGAAGCCGTGCTCGGCGGTCGCGTCGATGACTGGCGTCGCGTCGATAAGGACGGTGCGCTGCCGCGTGCGGTCGCGCGAATTCGCGGGCCAGAAGACTGAGTCGAGAATCGTCGTGATTCGGCGGTGCGGTCGAGTTACACCGAGGATCGATGCCGGTCACCCCATTCCACTTCGGGCCCGGGTTGGCGCTGAAGGGCTTGGCGCCGCGTTCGGTATCGTGGACGGCATTCGTCGCGAGCAACGTGGTGATCGATTGCGAGTCGTTCTACTACCTGACGCGCGGCAAGTGGCCGGTGCATCGCACGCTGCACACGTTCGTGGGCGCGGCCATCGTGGGTGTCGCGACCGCGGTCGTGCTCCTCGCGATCCGGACCATTCTGCGGAAGCGCGCGAGCTCGATCGCGATTGGCCCGTTCGTCCGAGCCGAGACCTCGACGCGCGGAATTTGGATCGGTGCGATGTGCGGCGCGCTCTCGCATCCCGTTCTCGACGGAATCATGCATCCCGATATCGAGCCGTTTCAGCCGTTCAGCGTGAGCAATCCGTTACATGGACTGGTCGCGCTCGGGCCCTTGCACCTCGGGTGCGCGCTTGCCGGCCTCGTCGGAGTTGTCTTGCTACTCGTCCGCAGCCGCGATCGCGTCACGACGTAGCTTCGCGCCGAACGGTCTGCGCGCCGTTCACGTCGAGCACGAGGCGCTCGCCCTTCGAGGCGCGTGTCTTGCCGCGGAGCACCAGGTCGTGGAGCTGCGCCGCCGTGATCTTCTTGCCGTCGAGCTCGAACCAGATTACGAATTTGCAGTCCTCTCGCCAGCGCGAGCAGCCCCAGCCGCGCGAACCGGTGAGCAGTGTGCCGAGGCGGCAGCGCGGACACGTGAGTGAATCGGTTGCGGTCGGTGCCGCGGGTTTTGCGACGGCATTCGATGTGATCGAACCGGGGGCATTCGACGGAGCGGGAGTCGCGCGATGCGACGAGCCGGGTTGCGTGGGGGTCGCGCGATTCGATGTACTCGCGCGTGCGCGCGCCGACGATTCAATTTCGCCGACATTCGACGGCGCGGGATTCGCGCGATTCGACGAACCAGGTAGCGAGGGATTCGGGCGATTCGACGAGCCAGGTTGCGTGGGATTCGCTGGATTCGATGTGCCAGCACGCGCATGCACCGACGATTCAATTTCGCCGACATTCGACGGCGCCGGATTCGCGCGATTCGACGAACCAGGTAGCGAGGGATTCGCGCGATTCGACGAACCAGGTTGCGCGGGGTTCGCGCGATTCGATGTGCCAGCACGCGCATGCACCGACGATTCAATTTCGCCGACATTCGACGGCGCGGGATTCGCGCGATTCGACGAACCAGGTAGCGAGGGATTCGCGCGATTCGACGAACCAGGTAGCGAGGGATTCGCGCGATTCGACGAACCAGGTTGCGCGGGATTCGCGCGATTCGATGTGCCAGCACGCGCATGCACCGACGATTCAATTTCGCCGACATTCGACGGCGCGGGATTGCCGCGCGGAGCGCTGCTCCGAAGCGCGGCGACGAGCGATGCATCGTGCGCGAGATCGATCCGGGAACGCGTTTCGGTCTCGCGATCGTACGTGCGCGGTGTCGGCGGAGCGACGTAGTTCGATTGCAGCTCGGCAGGGAGATCCGAATCGCGATGCGACGTCCGTGGTTCCGATCGTCGCGGTCGGCTGTTCAGGCCGTTGCCCGAGCGTGACTTCGCCGACGACGCGCGCGGTTTTCGCGATCGAGCCTTCGGCGCCGCCGCTGGCGAGAATGCTGAACCCCGATCGTCTGCATGCGAGCCGTGCGTTTCTCTAGACGCGGTATCGGGCGAGCGCGACCCGTTGTATTGGCGCGTACCACCGCCAGCACCGCCGCGCCCACGACCACCGCGCGCGCCGCGGCCGCGACCGAATTTTCGACCACCGTTTCCGAACGCCGACGGCGGTTGATCCGGTGGTGGCGGCGTGGGCGTGGAGTGACGAACCGTACCGACGAGATCCGTGACATAGCGCTCGATGTCCGCCATGAACGCGGCCCGCGATTCTTCGCCACGCGCAATCCGAGCGAGCCGCGCTTCCCACGTTCCCGTGAGCTCGGGCGATGCCAACGACGGAACCGGAAGCGCTTCCATCAACGCCGTTCCGGTCGAGGTCGGCACGAGATGTTGGCGCTCTCGATAGATGAACTCGCGACGCAACAGCGTCTCGATGATCGCGGCGCGCGTGGCCGGCGTACCGAGGCCGCTATCGCGCATGGCGGCGCGCAATGCTTCGTCGTCGATCTGACGACCAGCGGATTCCATCGCGCCGAGCAGCGTGGCTTCGGTGTAGCGGGGCGGAGGCTTGGTTTGCTTCTGCTGCGATGCAAAGCGGCCGGGCAGGCGCTGGCCTTCGACGAGTGGTGGCAAGAGCCCAGTTGCGTCGCGATCGTCGTCGGAATCGCGATCCGGATCGCCGCTGCGATTCGCGCCGTCGCTCGGCCGTCCAGCCGCGGCACTCGCGCCGTTCGTGCCACGCGGATTCGCACTGCTCGCGGCATCGCGTAGGTTTGCGGCCGCCGTGCGCTCGTCGATCCCGGCAACCGCCTGCCAACCCGCGACGGTGCGGACGCGACCTCGCGCTAGATATCGATCGGGTGGCTGTGGCAACACGTCGAGGATCGGCGGGCCATCGTGAGGCGCGGGCTTGCGTTGCGAATGCGGCGGCGCAGGCTCGCGTCCGGGCGATGTCCCGCCCGGATTCGCCGATGCGTTCGCGCCGGAATCCGTCGATGACGACCGGCTCGAATCTGTCGATGACGTTCCGCTGGCCGCGCTGAGATCGCGCGATGCTTCGTTAGCGACGGCGTCGACGCGAATCCACGCTTCCGTGACCGCGAATTCCGCTTCGGGATGAAACGCACCCAAGAACCTGCGCACGACCAGGTCGTACAGACGCCGCTCGTCGTGATCGAGCGCGTCCAACCGAACCGCGGCGCCGGTGGGAATGATCGCGTGGTGATCGTGAACCTTCGCGTCGTCGAACACGCGCCTACTCGGCCGCGGCGGATTGTCGACGAGCGGTTGCGCGAACGGCGCGTACTCCGGCACCACCGCGAGCGAGCCGAACAGCTCCGGCAACGTGCCCGCGATGTCCTGCGAGAGATGGCGCGAATCCGTGCGCGGATACGTCAGCAACTTGTGCCGCTCGTACAGCGCCTGGGCGAGCTCGAGCGTCCGCGTGGCCGTGAACCCGAACCGGCGGTTCGCCGTGCGCTGCAACGACGTGAGATCGAACAGCAGCGGTGGCGCCTCGCGCACCGTTCGCGCACGCACGCTCTCGACGACACCCGCGCCCACATCCGTATCCCGCGCGACGAGCGTGTTCGCGAGCGCGACCGTACCCAGCCGTACGCCCGCATCCGTGCGCCACTGCGCGACGAACTTCACATCACCGACCGCGAATTGACCGCGGACCTCCCAGTAATCGCGCGGCACGAATTCGCGAATCACGCGCTCGCGCTCGACGAGCATGGCGAGCGTGGGCGTTTGCACGCGACCGATCGAGTAAAGCGACGTGTGCCCACCCTCGCGATTGCGCACGGTGACCGCACGCGTGGCATTCATGCCGACGAGCCAGTCCGCTTCACTGCGCGAGCGCGCCGCATCCGCGAGCGGGTCCATGGCGCTGCCCGGCCGGAGGTTCGCGAAGCCGCGCCGGATCGCTTCATCCGTCATCGACGAGATCCACAGCCGCCGGACCGGCAACTTCGCGCCCGCGTATTGATAGACGTAGCGAAAGATCAGCTCGCCTTCGCGCCCGGCATCGCATGCATCGATCGCCGCATCGAACCGGCGATCACGAAGCAACGAGCGCACCGCGCGAAGGTGTCCGGCGGTTTGCTTGGACGCGCGCAGTTGGAACGGATGCGGGATCATCGGCAGTGCATCGAGCCGCCACGACTTCCACGCATCATCGTACGCGGCCGGTTCCTCGAGCTCGACGAGGTGGCCGATGCACCACGTGATCACGTAGTCCCGGCCTTCGAACGCATCTTGCCCGGTGGGCCGCACGCCGAGCACGCGCGCGATATCCCGCGCGACGGATGGCTTTTCGGCGACTACGAGCTCCACCGATCGATCCTACAAGGTGGGTCTGTCATGCTGCCGGGATGCGCGCCTTACTCCTCGTCGGCCTGCTTGCCTGCGACTCCCACCACGGAGAGATCCCGTGCGAGGACGCGGTCGCCCATGGCGTGAAGTTCTCCGACGCGAAGGACCGCGGCGAGCTGACCGAAATGCTGGTCACACAATGCAACGAGGAGAAGTGGCCAGCGACGACGCGCAAGTGCCTCGTCGACGCGAAGAACAGCCACGACGTGTCCGAGTGCGCGCGGACGATGCCGCACTCGGCGAAGACGGTTCCGGCGACCGAGCCGACGCCGCATGTCGAGGAGCACGCGGCACCCGATGCTGCGGGGCCGACGGCGCCGGGCGTGGCGACGCCGCACGCGACGCCGGAGTGAATTACTTCGAGCCCGTCGGCATCGTGTTCGCGGCCGGCGGCACCGGCGGCGGCGCGGCACTGCTTGGCGGCGGTGGCGGCGGCGCGGTGCCTTGCTGATTGCCCGGATCGATCTTTTCGAGATCGGCCTTGAACAGCTGCATCTGCGATCCGGCGAAGAACTTCTCACACGGATCGAGATCCTGCTCCGACTTCGCCGTCAGCAGGCACTTGCGCAGATCGACCGACCACTTGTCCTCGTCGCAACGCTTCTTCATCACGCCCGCGATCTTGTCGGCGTAGGGCGCTTCGTCCTTGCCGAGGAACTTCACCGCATTCGCCGAGGCATCCGCGCACGGCGCCGGATCTGCGGCGGGCTGCGCCACGTCGTGGACTTCGCCACTACTACCACCACCACACGCGACGAGAGTTGCGAATATCAGGCTACGCATGCGCGCACCATAGCACCGGCACGCGCGTTGCTCTTCACGCGAGCATGCTGACCGTCATGTTCGTGTTGGTCGTTACCGCCGTCGCTCTCTACGCGTTGCATCACCGTCGAGAGAACGTGATCGAACTCGACGACACCGACATCCTCGTCGGACCGCCGCTGCCGACCTACGCGATGAAGGGCGCCAGCAGCTCGGCCGTGCGCTCGCGCAACATCTGACGCGCACGCTCGTCGTACGCCTGCGCATCCGCGGAGGCCGGTACGAGCTCGTCGTAGTAGGTGTTCGTCACACCAGCGAGCGCGCGTTCGGCGGCGATACGCACCATCTCGGCGCCATGCTGCGCCGTGCCGAGCGGCGTGATGCCGGATTGCCGCACCATCCCGGTATCGAGAAACGTGCCCGGATGCAACGAAATGACGGGCGTCGGTTGCGCGACTGCGAGATCGAACGACCACATCACCATCGCGAGCTTCGAGCGCCGATACGCGACGATGCCGTCGTATTCGTCCTCGAGTAAGAGGTCGTCGAAGTCGATCTTGCGCTGGCCCGCCGACGCGACATTGACGATCGCGCGAAGGTTCTCGAATCGCTGGGTCAGCAACACCGGCGCGAGATAGTTCACGGCGAGCCGGAGCTCGATCCCATCGTCCGAGACTTCGCGCAGCGTTTGATTCGCGCCGAAGCCAACACCCGCGTTGTTGATCAGCACGTCGACTTTCGGCAACGCGACATCCCGCACCGCCGCGAGCGACGCCAGATCGCAGGGCAGACCACGCATCCCGAGACGAGAGGCGACCTCGTCCACCTCGTGCGCGTGTCGGCCATGCACGATCACGTTCGCGCCGCGCGCGATCAACGCCTCGCACAACGGCTGACCGATGCCACCCGTCGCGCCCGTGATCAGTACATCCAGGCCTGACCACATACTACTGGCGGCTGATCGCCGCCTTGTTGCCGCGCAGGACGAACTTCTGGATCTTGCCGGTCGCGGTCTTCGGCAGCTCCGCGACGAACGTGATGCCGTGTGGTGCTTTGAAGTGAGCGAGGTTGTCGCGCGCGAACTGCTTCAGCTCGGCTTCGTTCGCGGTCGCGCCTGGCTTCAGGATCACGAACGCGTACGGTGCCTCGCCCCATTTTTCGTGCGGTAGCCCGACGATCGCGCACTCCTGCACCGCGGGATGGCGCAGCAGGCACGCTTCGACTTCGATCGACGAGATGTTCTCGCCGCCGCTGATGATCACGTCCTTCATGCGATCGCGAATCTCGACGTAGCCATCGGGATGGACGACCGCGGAATCGCCGGTGTGGAAGAAGCCGCCCGCGAACGCGAGCTCGGTGGCCGCGGGATCGTTGTAGTAGCCCTCCATCACGACGTTACCGCGCACGACGATCTCGCCGATCGTGGCGCCGTCGCGTGGGACATCCGTCATCGCTTCGTCGACGACGCGCAGCTCGCCTGACGTGACGAGCTCGACTCCCTGGCGCGCCTTGATCACCGCGCGCTCCGACGGCGATAGCGCGAGGTGTTCTTCGCGCGGCTCGCAGATCGTGATGAACGGCGCGGTTTCGGTGAGCCCGTAGACCTGCGTGACGGTCCAGCCGAGCTCGCCCTCGATGCGTTCGATCGTGGCAGCAGCGGGCGGTGCACCCGCGGTCAGTACGCGCACGCCACGTGGCACGCCCGCGCGCAGCTCGGCCGGCGCATTCGCGATGCCGATCAACACCGTCGGCGCACAACACAGCGCGGTGATCCGCTCGGCCTTGATCCGCTCGAAGATCTCCGGCGGCGCGACCTTGCGGAGGCACACGTGGACGCCGCCGATCGCGGTGATCGTCCACACGAACGTCCATCCGTTCGCGTGGAACATCGGCAGCGTCCACAGGTAGCGATCCGACGGTGTCATCGGATGGTGGAGCAACGTGCCGACGCTGTTTACCCACGCGTTGCGGTGGGTGATCATCACGCCCTTGGGCCGCGAGGTGGTGCCGCTCGTATAGTTGATCGTGAGGATGTCGCGCTCGGTGATAACGGTGCGTGTGAAGGCGGGTGACGCGGCGGCGAGCAGGGCCTCGTAGTCGTCGAAGCCGGCGTGGCTGCCCTCGAGCGCGACCCAGTGTTCGACGCCGGCGCACTTCCCGCGGATCTTCGCGGCGACCTCGAGGTAGTCCGAGTGGACGCACACGATCTTCGCACCCGAGTGGTTGATCATGTATTCGAAGTCGTCGGCCGTGAGGCGGTAGTTCAGCGGGACGAGCGTGGCGTCGAGCTGCGGCACCGCGTAGAACGATTCGAGTTGCGCGTGCGTGTTCGGCGCGATGTACGCGACGCGATCGTGCGCGACCACGCCCCAGCGTTGCAGCACGCTCGACCAGCGATCGCAGCGGTCGAAGAACTGTTCGTAGGTCCAGCGCTGGTCGCCATCGATCACGGCGAGCTTGTCGCCGAACAACCCGCGCGTGCGGCGCATGAACTCGAGAGGCGACAGCGGCGTTTCCATCGACTAGCGAGCGTAGCTCCCGTTAGTCCATGAACGTACGATCCTCGTCGATGAAACCGCGTGTCCCGGGGCCGGCCATCTCGCGAATGCCTGCCAGGCATGCGAGTGCGCAACCGGTGGTGTGCTTGGTCACGCGAGGAAGGGCGGCAGGATTTGCGGCCATCGCGATGCGTCCGACGAGGAGGCCGCGGCAAAAAGTGCAGTAGATGTCCATCTTGTGGCGCTTGTAGTCGGGCCCGCCGCATCGCTCGGTCGACCACGGTCGATAGGGTGCGAGTGCGGGGAAGAGCTCCGCGTAGCGGTGAAGCGCGGCTTTGACGAACTGGTCGTAGTCGAAGCCGTCGCGGCCCGTGAGGTAGGCGTCGTACGCGATCGCGGCGTCTTCGGTCACGCGACTACTCTATAATAGAGGTGTGAGATCGCCGATCGTCGTGGGCGTGCTCGTCGCGATCGCGGCGGCGGTGCTGTTCGGGATCGGCGCGCCGGTGATCGCGTGGGCCGGGCAGGGCGTGGGCGCGTTCGCGACGGCGTGCCTGCTCTATGCGGGTGCGGCGATCGTCGGGTGGGCGCGTTGGCGTGGCTCGATGACGAAACAGGATCTGCCGCGGCTATCGATCATTGCCGTGTGCGGTGCGGCGATCGCGCCGGCGTTGCTCGTGATCGGGTTGCAACGTGCGGGTGCGTTGACCGCATCGTTGTTGTTGAACCTGGAGGCGATCTTCACGGTCGTGATCGCGGCGGCGGTCACGCGCGAGCATGTCGCGAAGCGGGTGTGGCTCGCGGTCGTGATCATGGCGGCGGGTGGTGCGGCGCTCAGCTTCGACGCAGCGGAGCACGGCACCGGTGGCGTGATCGGTGCGCTTGCCGTGATCGGAGCGACGCTCGCATGGGCGCTCGACAACAACCTGACGGCGCCGCTTTCGAGTAGAGAACCGTTCGACGTGGTCGCGAGCAAGGCCACGCTCGGTGCGGCGCTCACCGGCATCGCGGCAGTGATCGCGCGTGACAGCTGGCCCTCGCTCGCGCATCTCGCGGCGTTACTCGCCTGTGGTGCGACGGCCTACGGCATCTCGCTCGCGCTCTACATCACGGCGCAGCGCCGGATCGGAGCCGCGCGCACGGGCTCGGTGTTCGCGCTCGCGCCGTTCATCGGTGCGTCGATCGCGTGGATGCTCGGCGAGCGCGCGCTCGGTGTGTGGGCGTTGGTCGCGATCGCGCTATTCGTGCTCGGCGTGTACTTGCACGTCAGCGAGCAGCTCTTGGTGCACACGCACCTGCATCGCCACGGCGACGGCGAGGACCATTCGCACACGCACGATCCGCCGTTCATCGGCGAGCACTCGCACGAGCACGCGCACACTCACTGATGCGTCATGCCGTACTTCTTGAGCTTGTCGTACAGCGACGCGCGATTGAGCTGCAGCCGGCGCGCCGTCTCACTCTGATTGCCATGCGACGCCGCGAGCGCATGCCGTAACAAGTTGCGCTCGAACGCTTCGACTTGCTCGCGGAACGACGGTCCGTGCGGCGCCGGCTGCCCTGCCTCGGCCGTCGGCTCGAGCGCATCGAGGCCGATGATCTTCGTCGTGCCCGACAACGCGATCGCCCGCGCGATCGTGTTCTCGAGCTGCCGGATGTTCCCCGGCCACGCACCGTGCTCGAGATTCTCGAGCAGCTCCGGCGCGAGCTGCACCACGTAGTTGAGCCCGAACCGCTCCGAATATTTGCGGGCGAACTCGCGAGCGAGCAACGCGATATCGACCTTGCGATCCCGCAACGGCGGCACCACGAGCTCGACCACGTTCAACCGATAGTACAAGTCCTCGCGGAACCGCCCGGCCTTCACTTCCGCCGCGAGATCGCGATGCGTCGCCGCGATCACCCGGACATCGACCTTGTCGACATGCGAGCCACCGATCGGCTGGATCTCGCGCTCCTGCAACGCCCGCAACAACTTCGCCTGCACGTCGAGCCGCAGTTCACCGATCTCGTCGAGGAACAGCGTGCCGCCATCGGCCTGCGCGAAGTACCCCTCGTGATTGTTCACCGCACCCGTGAACGCACCACGCACGTGCCCGAACAACTGCGCTTCCGCGAGCTCCGGCGGAATCGCCGCGCAGTTGAACACGACGAGCGGCTTTGCCGACCGCGTCGAATTCAAGTGCAAGAACGAAGCGACGAGCTCCTTGCCCGTCCCCGTCTCGCCGCGCACGAGCACCGTCACATCTTTGTTCGCGACCTTCGCCGCCGCATCCAATAAGCGCGTCACCGCCGGCGAACGCCCGATGATCCGCACGCCGACCGCGCTCTCGACCGATCTCCCGCGTTCGTCCAACCGCAGTCGCCGCGATTCCGCCGCGCGCTCGACCGAATACACGAGCTCGTCGTTATCGAACGGCTTCGCCAGATAATCGTACGCACCTTGCTTGAGCGCCCGCACCGCGAGCCGCTCCGAGCCATGCGCCGTGATCAGGATGACCGGCAAGGTCGAATCGATCGCGCGGATCCGCTCGAGCAACTGCAGCCCGTCCATCTCCGGCATCGAAAAGTCGCTGACCACGACATCGACGTGATCGCGCGCCACCAAGTCGAGCGCCTCGGCCGCCGTACTCGCCGCGATCATCTCGCGACCGGCCGCCTCCAACGTCTCCATCACCGCGAACTGGACACCGGGTTCGTCGTCGACAACGAGGACTCTCACGCGTTCCCCCACACCGGCAACGCGATCGTCGCCGTGGTTCCAACTCCGGGCGTGCTCGCGTATTCGAGCGTGCCGTGATGCTGCGAGATCGCCGTCTTCGCGATCACCACGCCCAACCCGGTGCCGCCATCCCGCGTCGTGAAGAACGGCGTACCGATCCGTTCCTTCACATCGGCCGCCATGCCCTTACCGGTATCGCGCACGACGATATTCGTGCCGCGCTCGCCGACGTGATAGCGAACCTCGACGTAGCCACCGCGTGGCGTCGCTTCGAGCGCGTTCGACGCCACGTTGATCAGCGCTTCCTTCAGGAGCCGCGAATCCGCGCGCAACGCACCACCGGTACCACTGACCGACAGCTCCACGCCGGCCGCTTCCGCACGCCCCGCGAGCAAATCGCCGATCTCGGCCATCAGCACCGTCAGATCGATATCCCCGACGGTGATTTCATCCGTCGGCCGCGCGAACGACAGGTAATCGCGCATCAGCTCCTGCATTCGCTCCGCCTCGTGCAACACCACTTCCAAGCGCTTCGTCGACTTCTCGTCCGTGGCGCGCCGTAGCTCCAACTGCACGAGCGACTTGATCGCCGACAGCGGGTTCTTCAGCTCGTGCGCGAGCTTCGTGGTCATCTGCTCCATCGCGCGCCGCCGCGCTTCCGCCGCCGATAGCGCGCCATTGCGAACCCGATCGAGCGAACCCCGTGCCGCGCGCAAGGTGACGAACAACCGCCGGATCCGCTTCGCGATGATCGCGGCCGACACCATCGTGGTCCATGCCGCGAGCCACACGTACCCGCTGCGCGGCAGGTGCCAATCCGTCGGTGCGACGATCAACCCCGCGAGGATCACCGGGATCAACAAGCCGAGCGAGCTCGCCTCGCGGGACTTGTGGAACATCATCCAGCCCATCATGAACGGCGCCGGCAACAGCGCGAGCAGCGGGCTGGCGATGCCACCGGTCACCGCGATCGCTCCGGTCGCCGCCGCGATCATCGCGAGCACCGGATACAAGTCGCTGCGCTCGAACCGGCACTTACACGGCGAAGGCGTCACCGCGTAGGCGAACGCGAACACGACCGCACTGAGCGCGACCGTCGCCAACCGCAAGCCGCCAACCCCGACGAGGGCGGCGATCACGACCGTCGCGATGGCGTAGACAAACACACCCGAGAGATGCAGCAGGTACCGTTGCGCGCTGACGGCGCGGACCTCGGTTTCCACCATGGTCCCCGATAGCTAGCACCCGTAGTGCCAGCAGCACTCTTAGCGAAATCGCATAGCTGTGTTGCTCGGGATGCCGGAATCCCGGCATGTAGACGGAGTTACTTACAACCCGGGTCGAGAAACCATGCGGATTCAGTTTTCTGAATCTGGCTAGACCGCCGTGAGGACGAACTTCGGCAGCACGATCCGGAACGTCGTCCCGATCCCCACGATCGACTGCACGTCGATCGCACCGCCGTGGCGACGCACGGTCTGATGGATCATCGCGAGCCCGAGGCCGGTGCCTTTGCCCTTCGGCTTCGTCGTGAAGAACGGCTCGAACGCGCGCGCGATCGTCGCTTCGTCCATCCCCGTGCCGGTATCCGCGACGGCGATCTCGATGTACTCACCCGCGGTCGCGAGCTGGCGTGCGAGCGCTTCTCCCGCATCGAACGCCATCGTGCGCGCCGTGATCGCGAGCCGGCCACCGGTGGGCATCGCATCGATCGCGTTGATGCACAGGTTCAGCACCACTTGATGGAGCTCGTCGTACGAACCGAGCGCGCGCAGATCCGCCGGCACGTCGATCACGATCGCGATCCCCTGACCGCGCCGGCGCGCCATCGCGGCGGTCTGCTGGATCATCTGCTCGATCGCGACCGCGCCGAACGACAGCGGCTCCGCGCGGCCGAGTCGCAACAGCCGCCGGGCCAGCGAGGTCGCGCTGCCGGTCGCCCGCCGGACTTCGTCGAGTGACTCGCGTGCGTCGCGTGCGTCGCCCGGGAGTGCGCGCTCGATGTCGTCGAGGTTGCACAACACCACGGCGAGCGCGTTGTTGAAGTCGTGGGCGATGCCACCGGCCATCGTCGCCATCGCCTCGAGCCGTTGAACGTGCGCGACGCGTTCCGCGAGCTCGTCGTGCTGCGCGAACACGAGCACCGCGCGCCCGATCTGGATCCGATCGCCGAGATGGATCACGACGCGTCCGGCGATTCGCTCGCCGTTGACGATCGTGCCGTTCGAGCTGCCGAGATCCTCGATCTCGTAGCCGTACTCGCCGAAGCGGATCCGAGCATGCCGGCGCGACACGTCGCCTTCGCTGAGCGCGACCTCCGCGGCACCGCGCCCGATCACGACCGAGTTGCCGACCTTGAACGATCGTCCGAGGTCCGCGCCGCTCACACACACGAGCGAGGGCTTGACCGCGCCACGATGCGTGGGCGGATCGAGCTCGACGATCGGGAGCACGCCGGTGGCATCGGGATCCATCACCTATATGGATCGGTCGGCCAGATTCTGATCCCGGGTAGTGCTCGGTCACCACCAGGGGTGCGCCACCGCTCGGTTGTACCGTCTCCGCACGAAATCGGCGGCGTCCAACCCCTCGATCTGAGAAGACTTCTCGGCACACTGCTTGCTGACTACCCGTAGCGATGGCCGATCTCCCGCTGCGAGCCGAGCTGTTCAGCGTGAGCCAGCTGGAGAGTCATGCGAAGTCGTTGGCCGGTGCACACGAGCTGGGATCGCCCGACCCGAAGAACGCACTTCTTGCGCGGCTCGAGTCGAACAAGGAGGCACTGGCGAAGGCCTACGCGCTGATCGCCGATGCGGTCGCGCGCGGACGGCAGATCACGCCGGCGGCGGAGTGGTTCGTCGACAACTACCACCTGATCGAAGAGCAGATTCGCCTCGCCGCGCGCCACTTGCCGGAGGGCTACAGCCGCGAGCTCCCGCACCTGAAGGACAAGACGCCGCGCGTCTACGATCTCGCGCTCGAGCTGATCTCGCACTCGCACGGTCACGTCGACATCGACACCTTGAAGGCGTTCATCGCCGCGTATCAGACCGTCACGCCGCTGTCGTTGGGCGAGCTGTGGGCGATCCCGATCATGCTGCGGATCGCGCTGATCGAAAATCTCCGCCGCGTGATCGCCGCGGTGACCGCTGGACGGAGCGAGCGCGAGGCGGCGGCGCAGTGGTCGGATCGGATGCTCGAAGGTGCGGCGGGTGACCCATCGCGCGTGGTCCAGGTGCTGTCGGATCTCGTGGCCGCGGATCCACCGCTCACGATCCCGTTCGTCGCCGAGCTCGCCGCACGTCTCCAAGGCCAAGGCGCGGTCGCGACGTTGCCGATGACCTGGCTCGAGCAACGCCTCGAGGCGCAGGGCCAGACCGTCGAGCACGTGTTCCAGCAGGCGAGCCAATCGCAAGCCGCCGATCAGGTCGCCGTCGGTAACTCGATCACGAGCCTGCGCACGCTCGACGCGATCGATTGGCGCGAGTTTGTCGAAGCGCTATCCGTGGTCGAGCAGGTGCTGCGCCGGGACGACGCGTATCCGCACATGGAGTTCGCGACGCGCGATCGCTATCGCCACGTCGTCGAAAAGTTGGCGAAGGTCGGTAAGCTCGACGAGCGCGTCGTCGCCGAGAAGGCGATCGAGCTCACCCGCAATCAAGCCGGTCGCAAGCATCACGTCGGCTACTTCCTGATCGACGACGGTCGCAAGAACCTCGAGCTCGCGCTGAAAGAAAAGCCGCATCGCAATACCGATGGCGTGCGCCGCGGCATCGGGATCACGAGCTACCTCGCGCTGATCACGTTCATCACCGCCGGCTTCACGATCTTGGTCAGCGACATCACGATGATGCATCACCATCATCACATCGCGTGGATCGTGGTGTGGTCGGTCGGCGTGGCGGTGTGCGCGAGTCAGCTCGCGATCGCGATCGTGCAGTGGGCGGCGACCCTGATGTTCAAGCCGCTGCCATTGCCGCGCATGGACCTGTCGACGGGGATTCCCGACGAGCACCGCACGATCGTCGCCGTGCCCGCGATCCTGTCGAGCCCCGAGAATATCGATCACCTGATCGAGATGATCGAGGTCCGGTTCCTCGCGAACCGCGATCGCAACCTCGCGTTCGCGCTGATCGGCGACTACAAGGATGCGAAGACGCAAACGCTGCCGGACGATCAGGCGTTGCTCGAGCACGCGACCGACGCGATCGGTCACCTCAACGAAAAGTATCCGGATGCCGCGTTCTTCCTCATGCAACGCGATCGCCGGTTCAACCAACGAGACGCCACGTGGATGGGCTGGGAACGCAAGCGCGGCAAGCTCGAGGATCTGAACGCGACATTGCGTGGCGCCACCGAACGGTTCGCGCGCATTGTCGGTCCGCAAGAACGCTTGCAGGACACCCGCTACGTCCTGGTCCTCGATAGCGATACCGAGCTCCCGCGCGATGCCGCGAAGGGCCTCGTCGGCGCGATGGCGCATCCGCTGAACCGCCCCGTGATCGATCAGAAGCGCGGTCGCGTGTGCCACGGCTACGCGATCCTCCAGCCGCGCGTCGGCATCACGCTCGATAGCGCACAACGCACGCGGTTCGCGAGGATGTTCGCCGGTGAGCCCGGCATCGATCCGTACACGCGCACCGTCTCCGACGTCTATCAGGACCTGTTCGACGAGGGCTCGTTCATCGGCAAGGGCATCTACGACGTCGATGCCGTGCGGCAGGTCCTCGAAGGCACGTTCCCCGACAATCGCGTGCTCAGCCACGATCTGCTCGAAGGCGCGTACGGTCGTTCGGGCCTCGTCAGCGACGTATTGGTGTTCGAGGATTTTCCGTCGAGCTATGCGGTCGATGCGAGCCGGCGTGCGCGGTGGATTCGCGGCGACTGGCAGATCGCGCGGTGGATGTTCTGGCGCGTACCGAATGGCCGACGTAACCCGATCTCGTTGCTCTCGCGGTGGAAGATCGCCGACAACCTGCGTCGCTCGCTCGTGCCGATCGCGATGATCGCGCTGCTCGTCGGTGGCTGGCGTTTGCACGGCGCGGCGCTGCTCGCACTGCCGCTCGTGCTCGCGACGTTCATCATCCCGCCGCTCCTCTCGGCGTATACCGAGCTCGAGCGCCGGCCGAAAGAAGTCGGCCCCGAGGAGCATTCGCGGATCGTCCGCCGTCAGCTCGGTCACGCGCTGTTGCGCGAGCTGTTCTCGTTCGCGACGCTGCCCGAAGACGCGATGATCTCGGTCGCATCGATCGCGCGCGTGCAACTGCGCCTGTGGTTCACGAAGAAGAAGCTGCTCGAGTGGAAGACCGCGGCCGATGCCGAGCGCACCGCGCGTAACGGGTTCTTCCAGATCTATCGATCTATGTGGGCGGCGCCGGTGGCCGCGGCGGCGATCTATATCCAGTGGCAACGCGGGCACGTCCATGCCGAGTGGCTCGCGGCACCGGTCGCCGCGTTGTGGCTCGCGGCGCCGGCGCTCGTGTGGTGGGCAAGTCGGCCGTTGCCGGCACCGCGCGCGGTCCTCGACACGAACGAGCGGTTGTTCCTCCGCAAGGTCGCGCGCAAGACGTGGCGGTTCTTCCAGACGTATGTCGTCGCCGAGGATCACGATCTGCCGCCGGATAACTTCCAAGAAGATCCGCCGGTCGGGGTCGCGCATCGCACGTCGCCGACGAACATCGGCCTGTCGCTGCTCGCGAACCTCACGGCGTACGATTTCGGCTACACCACGATCACGGACGTCCGCGATCGCGTGGCGCGGACGTTCGCGACGCTCGATCAGCTGCAACGCTTTCGCGGTCACTTCTACAACTGGTACGACACGAAGACGCTCGAGCCGCTGCGGCCGATGTACGTCTCCACCGTCGACAGCGGCAATCTCGCCGGACATCTGATCACGCTCTCGGAGGGCCTGAAGCTCGTCGTCGGTCAGCCGGTCGTGCGCCAGCGCCAACTCGATGGCATCACCGACACGCTCGACGTGCTGCAGGAGCTCGACGTCGACGTCGGCAAGCTCCGCGGGATGAAGTTCGGGACGCCACGCGAGGCGCATAAAGCGTTCGCGCAGATCGCGCTCTCCGCGCGATCGCTCGTCGCGACGGGCGATGCGGGCTGGTGGCGCGACGAGCTCGCACGTCAGGCCCAAGCCGTGGTGACCGAGCTAGAGCAACTGGGTGTCGCCGAGCACGACACGATGTGCACGCTCGGTGAGGCGCCGGGTGCGGTGGAGCTCGTCGCGGAATTGAAGAAGCTCGCGCAGCACGCGATCGATCTCGGCGACTACGAATACGACTTCCTCTACGACGCGACTCGGCACTTGATGTCGATCGGCTACAACGTCACCGATCATCGGCTCGACAATTCGTTCTACGACTTGCTCGCGTCGGAAGCGCGGCTCGGGAGCTTCGTCGCGATCGCGCAGAACAAGCTGCCGCAGGAGCATTGGTTCCATCTCGGCCGACGAGTGACCACGCAAGGTGGCCAACCGACGCTGTTGTCGTGGAGCGGCTCGATGTTCGAGTACCTGATGCCGCTGCTCGTGATGCCGACCTACGAAGGCACGCTGCTCGACGCGACGTACAAGGCGAGCGTCGCGCGGCAGATCGAATACGGCGCCGAGCGCAAGGTGCCGTGGGGGATCTCGGAGAGCGGTTACAACAAGACCGACGCGCAGCTGAACTACCAGTACCGCGCGTTCGGTGTGCCGGGCCTCGGGTTCAAGCGCGGGCTCGCATCGGATCTCGTGATCGCGCCGTATGCGACGGCGATGGCCTTGATGGTGACCCCGGCCGAGGCGACCGCGAATCTCCAGCGCCTTGCTCGCGAAGATCAGATGGGCCCGTACGGGTTCTACGAGGCTGTCGATTACACGCAATCGCGTCTGCCGCCGGGCAAGACGAGCGCGACCGTGAAGTCGTACATGGCGCATCACCAAGGCATGGCGTTCCTGTCGCTCGCGTACACGCTGCTCGATCGACCGATGCAGCAGCGGTTCCTCGCGAGTGCGGCGATGCGCGCGACGGATCTCGTGCTGCACGAACGCGTGCCGCGGACGCCGGCGGTGTATCCGCATCCGGCGGAGGTCTCGGCCGTGAAGACGTCGACGGATGTCGAGCGCGATCTGCGCGTGTTCTCGACACCGAATACGCCGCAACCCGAGGTCCAGTTGCTGTCGAACGGCAACTACCACCTCGTGGTCACGAACAGTGGCGGCGGCTATTCGCGATGGCGCGACTACGAGATCACGCGATGGCTCGAGGATCCCACGCGCGACCAGTGGGGCCAGTTCCTCTACATTCGCGATACCGCGAGCAAGGCCGTGTGGTCGGCGGCGTACCAACCGACCGGCAAGCCGGGGACGGGCTACGAGGCGATCTTTTCGGCGGGGCGCGCGGAGTTTCGCCGGCGCGACGACGATCTCGATACGCACGTCGAGATCGCGGTGTCGCCGGAAGATGATGTCGAGCTGCGTCGGGTGACGATCACGAATCGTGGCTCGGCGAAGCGCACGCTGGAGCTGACGACGTTCGCGGAGCTCGTGTTGAATCATCGCGGTGCGGATGTCGCGCATCGTGCGTTCAGCGGCTTGTTCGTGCAGACCGAGCTCCTGAAGGACGAAGGCGCGATCCTCGCGACGCGGCGCGCGCGCTCGCCGGGAGAGAAGCCGCCGTGGGCGATGCACCTCGTGACCGTGCACGGCTCTTTGACCAAGCCCGCTTCGTTCGAGACCGATCGCGGGGACTTCATCGGTCGCTCCGGCTCGCCGGCGTTCCCCGAGGCGCTCGTTCGTAAGTCGCTCGGCAATTCGCAGGGCAGCGTGCTGGATCCCTGCATCGCGATTCGCAACACCATCGAGATCGCGCCGGATCAAGTCGTCACGTTACACGTCGCGACCGGGTGTGCCGCCGATCGCGATGCCGCGGCAAAGCTCGTCGATAAATATCGCGATCGCCACATCGCGGAGCGCGTGCTCGAGCTCGCGTGGGCCCAAGCGCAGGTGATCCAGCGCCGGCTCGAAGCAGGCAACGCCGAGATCCGATTGTGGGAACAGCTCGCGGGTCACGTGATCTTCGCGAATCCCACGCTGCGTGCACCGAAGCGCGTGATCGCGGCGAACCGGCTCGGGCAGCAAGGCCTGTGGCCGTATTCGATCTCCGGCGATCTGCCGATCGTGCTCGTGCGGATCAGTGCCGTCGAGAATCTCGAGCTCGTGCGCCAGCTCGTGCGTGCGCACATGTATTGGCGGCTGAAGGGCCTGACCGTCGATCTCGTGATCTGGAACGAGGATCGTTCGGGCTATCGCCAGAACCTCCACGACCAGATCATGTCCGCGATCGCGGTGATCGGTGATGCGAGCCTCGTCGATCAGAAGGGCGGCATCTTCATCCGGCGCACGGATCAGATGACGGACAACGACCGCGTGCTGATGCAAACCGTCGCGCGCGTGATCCTGACCGACACGGCCGGCACGTTGGCCGAACAGCTCGATCGCCGCCCGCGCAACGAGCCCGTGCAGCCGATCCAGTTCGAACGCCAGCGGACGCGCGGCACGACTTCGGTCGCGATCCCGCCGATGCAGCGTCCGGATCTCGCGGCGTTCAACGGTCATGGTGGCTTCACGAAGGACGGGCGCGAATACGTGATCACGACGACCCGTGAATCGCGCACGCCGGCTCCGTGGACGAACGTGCTCGCGAATAGCTACTTCGGATCGGTCGTCACCGAAACCGGCGCCGGCTACACGTGGTGCGAGAACGCGCAGATGCACCGGCTCACGCCGTGGAGCAACGACGCGGTCAACGACCCGACCGGCGAAGCGCTCTATATTCGCGACGAAGAAGACGGCGCGTTCTGGTCGCCGACGCTCGCGCCTGCCGCCGGCCCGTTGCCGTACACCACGCGGCACGGCTTCGGTTATTCCGTGTTCGAGACGAGCGAGTCCGGGATCCAATCCGAGCTCACGCAGTTCGTCGCGATGGATGCGCCGGCGAAGTTGTTCAAGCTGAAGCTGCGCAATCGCTCGGGCCGCACGCGCAAGGTTTCGGTCACCGGCTTCTTCGAGCTCGTGCTCGGCGTCCGTCGCGAGATCACGGCCGCGCATGTCGTGACCGAGGTCGACGCGCGCAGTAATGCATTGTTCGCGCGCAACGCGTATGGCGAGGAGTTCGCGAATCGCGTCGCGTTCCTCGAATGCAGTGAAGGTGATCGCAGCGTGTCCGGCGATCGGACCGAGTTCATCGGGCGCGGTGGCACGTGTGCACGTCCGGCGGCACTCGCTCGCACGCGGCTCTCGGGACGAACCGGCGCGGCATTCGATCCGTGCTTCGCGATGCAGACCGGCGTGATCGAGATCCCCGACGGGCAGGAGCGCGAGCTCTCGTTCGTGTTCGGATCCGGACGCGATGCCGATGACGCGCGCTACATCGCCGGGCGCTATCGCGGTGTCGCTGCCGCGCAGCAGGGGCTCGAGGGAGTGTGGGCGTACTGGAACAAGACGCTCGGCGCCGTGAATGTCCGGACTCCGGACGAATCGCTGAACTTCCTCGCGAATGGTTGGCTGATGTATCAGGTGCTCGCCTCGCGCTTGTGGGGACGCAGCGGCTTCTATCAATCCGGTGGTGCGTTCGGCTTCCGCGATCAACTCCAAGATGCGTGTGCACTGCTCCACGCGGAACCGACGCTGTTGCGCGAACAGTTGATCCGCTCGGCGGCGCATCAGTTCCCGCAGGGCGATGTCCAACACTGGTGGCATCCGCCGAGTGGCCGTGGCGTGCGTACGCGGATCTCCGATGACTATCTGTGGTTGCCGTATGCGACGGCGCGCTACGTCGCCGCAACGGCGGACACCGGCGTCCTCGACGAGAAGATCGAGTACATCGAAGGCCGCGCGGTCGCCGCGAACGAAGACAGCTACTACGATCTCCCGGCGAAGTCGCAGGAGAGCGCGGTGCTCTACGACCATTGCGTGCGCGCGCTCGAGCATGGCTATCACCTCGGTGCGCATGGCCTGCCGCTGATGGGCACCGGTGACTGGAACGACGGGATGAACCTCGTCGGTGATGAAGGCAAGGGCGAGTCGGTGTGGCTCGCGCAATTCCTCGTCGAGGTCCTGCGGATGTTCGAGCCGGTCGCTCGCGCCCGCGGTGATGTCGCATTCGCGGACACTTGCAACAAGCGAATCGGCGAGCTGCGCACGAATCTCGAGCAGCACGCGTGGGACGGTGCGTGGTATCGGCGCGGGTACTACGACGATGGCGCGCCGCTCGGTGCCGCGTCGCAGGACGAATGTCAGATCGATGCGCTGCCGCAGAGCTGGGCCGTGCTCTCCGACAGTGGCACGCCGGAGCGGCGCACGCAGGCGCTCGATGCGTTGGATCGCCGGCTCGTCGACGGCAAGCTCGGCGTGATCAAGCTGTTCGATCCGCCGTTCGACAAGAGCGCGCAGAACCCGGGCTACATCAAGGGCTACGTGCCGGGCGTGCGCGAGAACGGCGGCCAGTACACGCACGCCGCCGTGTGGGCGGTGATGGCGTTCGCGCAGGCGGGCCGGCTCGATCGTGCGTGGGAGCTCTTCCACCTGATCGATCCGATCGGTCACGGGCGCACGTCGGATGCGATCGCGAAGTATCGCGTCGAGCCGTACGTGATGGCCGCCGACGTCTATACGAATCCGCAACACGCGGGGCGGGGCGGCTGGACCTGGTACACGGGCTCGGCCGGGTGGATGTATCGGCTGCTCGTCGAGACGTTGCTCGGGCTACGGCTCGAGGTCGATCATCTCGTGATCGAGCCGCGCGTCCCGGCGAATTGGCCGAGCTTCGAGATCCACTATCGCTATCGCGAGACCGTTCATCACATCACGGTGAAGAAGGGCGGACGCGTCCAGCTGTTCAGCGATCGCCAGGAGCACTGGATCGAGATCTAGCGGCCACCGCGATGCGGCCGGCGCGCGTTGCGATCACGCGGACCGCCCCAGCGCTGTTGCTGCTGCGCCTGCGGCGGTTTCGGTTTCGGCTTCGCCTTTTGCGGCTGCGGCTTCGGCTGGACCTGCGTCTGCTTCGCCTTCAACAGCGGCTCGAGCTCCTGCGGCGTCAGGTTGCGCCACCGCCCGATCGCGAGCGTGCCGAGCTGCACGTTCATGAACCGCACGCGCTGCAACGCCGTCACTTGATAGCCGAGCGCTTCGCACATCCGACGGATCTGACGATTCCAACCTTGCGTGAGGATGATGGTGAACAACTTCGGGCCACGGAGCTGGACCTTGCAGCGCTTCGTCATGCCCTCGGGTTGGAGCCGAATGCCCGAGGCCATGCGCTGGGCGAACTCGGCATCGACGGGCTTGTCGACCGCGACGAGATATTCCTTTTCGTGCGCGTGCTCGCTCCTGAGCAGCGCATTGACGATGTCGCCATCGTTCGTGAGCAGGATCAGGCCTTCGGATTCCTTGTCGAGCCGGCCGATCGGGAAGATCCGCTCCGGGTGATCGACGTGATCGATGATGTTGCCCTCGACCGTGCGCTCCGTCGTGGAGATCACGCCGATCGGCTTGTTCAGCGCGATGTAGACCGGCCGCTCGAGCTTGCGCGCGCCACCGACGACATCGCCGTCGACCTTGACCTCGTCACCCGGGTTGACCTGCGTCCCGAGGCTCGCCGGCACGCCGTTGATCGTCACGCGGCCTTCTTCGATAAGCGTGTCGGCCTCGCGACGCGACCAGCGGCCGCTCTCGCCCAGATACTTGTTGAGACGTATCATGTAGAGCCTGCGCATCCTGCTCCTGACGCCGCCGATGATCCAGCTCAATACGCCGTATCCAGCGACGGCGTATCTGACCGGCTTTCTGCGCGAACAGGGCTACGACGTTCGCCAGGCCGATCCGGCGATCGAGCTGTTCCTCGCCGTGTTCTCGAGCGATGGCTTGCGGTTGATCGCCGATCACCTCGCCGAGATCGATACCGAGGAAGCGCCGCCACCCGCGATCGCGCACTTCCTCGAGCACGCGGATCAGTACATCGCCACGGTCGATCGCGTGATCGCGTTCCTGCAGGGCAAAGATCCGAGCTTCGCGATGCGGATCGTCACGCGCACCCTCCTGCCCGAAGGTCCGCGGTTCGCCGCGATCCAGACCGACGACGATCCGCTCGCCTGGGCATTCGGCAAGCTCGGCGTCGCCGATCGCGCGAAGCACCTGGCCTCGCTTTACATCGACGACCTCGCGGATGTCGTGCGCGAAGGCATCCAGCCGCACTTCGAGCTGTCGCGGTACGGCGAGCATCTGGCGGCGAGCGCGGCCTCGTTCGACCAACTGCAGGACGAGCTCGAAGGCGACGTCACGATCGTCGACGCCACGCTCGACGACATCGCGCGCGAGATGTTCGAAGAGCATCGGCCGGATGTCGTGGGACTCACGGTGCCGTTCCCGGGCAACGTGTTCGGCGCGTTCCGGATCGCGCGCGCGATCAAGGCGATCTCGCCCGACACGCCGATCGTCCTCGGCGGCGGCTACGTCAACACCGAGCTGCGCGAGCTGTCCGATCCGCGCGTGTTCGATTACGTCGACTACATCACGCTCGACGACGGCGAGCGCCCGATGCTCGCGCTGCTCGATCACCTGCGCGACAACTCGAAATCGCTGTTCCGCACGTTCGTCCGCACGAACGATCGCGTGGAGCTCGTCACCAGCGAGCTTCACGACGTGCCCGCGAAAGACGCCGGCACCCCGACGTACGACGGCCTGCACCTCGATCGCTATCTCTCGCTGTTCGAGATGCTGAACCCGATGCACCGCCTGTGGTCCGACGGCCGGTGGAACAAGCTCACGATCGCGCACGGCTGCTATTGGAAGAAGTGCACGTTCTGCGACATCACGCTCGATTACATCGCGCGCTACGATCCGATCCACGCCGACATCCTGGTCGATCGGATCCAGAAGATCGTCGACGAGACCGGCCAGACCGGCTTTCACTTTGTCGACGAGGCCGCGCCCCCTGCGGGCCTGCGCGCCCTCGCCGAACGCCTGATCGAACGCGAGGTCGTGATCACGTGGTGGGGCAATATCCGGTTCGAAAAGACGTTCACGCCGGGGCTCTGCCAGCTGCTCGCGCGCTCCGGTTGCATCGCCGTCAGCGGCGGCCTCGAAGTCGCGAGCGATCGCCTGCTGAAGTTGATCGACAAGGGCGTCACCGTCGAGCAAGTCGCACGCGTCACCCGAGCGTTCTCCGACGCGGGCGTGATGGTCCACGCGTACCTCATGTACGGCTTCCCGACGGAGACCACGCAAGAGACGCTCGATTCGCTCGAACGCGTGCGCCAGCTGTTCGCCCAAGGCTGTATTCAATCCGCGTTCTGGCATCGGTTTGCCGCCACCGCGCATAGCCCGATCGGCAAGCAACCCGACCTCTACGGGATTCGGCTTCATAAAGAGCCGACGATCACGTTCGCGCGCAACGACCTCGCATTCGACGATCCGACGGGTACGAATCACGAGCAGTTGGGTGAGGGCCTGAAGAAGGCGCTCTACAACTACATGCACGGGCAGGGCCTCGAAAAAGACGTTCGAACCTGGTTCGCGAAACGCAGCGTGCCGCCAACGACCGTTGCACCCGATCTGATCCGTGCCGCGCTGACGAAGCGCTGACACAACGCTGCGCTCGCACGTGCCACGATCTGGGCGTGCGGCCGAAGTATCGCGGCGTCTCGCATCGGATCGCGTTCCACATCTCGCTCGTCACGGGCGCGGTGTTGGTCGCGCATTCGGCGCATCGCGGCTCCACGCTGGTCTACGCGATCCTGATCTCGGCGATGTTCGGCGTGTCGGCCACGTTGCATCGCGCGGACTGGTCACCGCGGATGTACACGTGGCTGCGCCGCGCGGATCACGCGACGATCTTCATCGCGATCGCCGGCACGTACACGCCGTTCTCGCTGCTCGGCTTACAGGGCGACGCCGGCAATCATCTGCTCGCGCTCGCGTACATCGTGTGCGGCTGCGGCGTGATCCGCGCGCTGGCCTGGCCGCATGCGCCACGCCCGATCACGGCGAGCTGCTTCCTCGCGGCCGGCTGGGTCGTGATCGCGTACATCCCGTCGTTTCATCGCGCGGTCGATCCCACGACGTTCGCGCTGATCGTCGCCGGCGGGGTGACGTTCACGGTCGGCGCACTGATCTACACGACGAAATTTCCGGATCCGTGGCCACAAACCTTCGGCTACCACGAGGTGTTCCACGCGCTGACGATCGTCGGCGTCGGGTTCCATTACGCAGCCATCTGGCGGTTAGCAACCTGATCTCACCGCTTGGGTGGGGAAACCCCTGGGGGAAGAAGTGCAACCTGTGTGAGTCCGCGTAGATGGACTTGGCCGGCGCCTTGCTGAATGGGTCGGCATGCTTCGCAACGCCATTCTGGTCGCGATCGCTCTCGCTGGCTGCACCGACGATGCGGCACCACCAGCGGGGTACGGCTCGGACTTCGGCACTGCGGAAAACCCGGTGCCGAGCTACGAGCCCTACGTCGTGCGCTCGAAGATGACGACGCCGGTCGACGAGCCCGACGTCACGGCCGCGCTCGCGAACATCACGGCATTCTCGACGCACGGCGGCCAGACGCTGTTGTCCGTGGAGGCGAGTAGCGCGTCGGCGGTGACGCTGAATGGCCTATCGTCGACGCTCAAGTCGAACCTGCCGGCGTGGATCGATGCCGAGCTCGACAAGCAGAAGATCGGCGCCGTGACCGCGCGTGCGGCGGCCGGCGTGATCGCGATGCAAGCGCAAGCGATCATCGAGAGCCCGATCCTCGAGAGCTCGCTGAAGATCTCGCCCGAAGGCTCGGTCCACACGCTGCTCGATCTCGCGTTCGAGCCCGCCGGTGCGACGATCGTGGTGCCGATCGGCGGGTTGCAAGCCGACAAGCTCGATCAGAAGCCGGACGTGACGGTCGGTGCCGGCGGCGCGTTGACGATCGGCGATCAGACGTTCGGGCTCGCGTTCGGCGCGCATGCCTGGCAGGGCATCAACCTCGCGATGACGAACACGTACGGCGGCGATCTCACGATGCTCCAGAACCTCGACTGCGCGAAGGTCGCCACGGCGGTCGCCGCGAAGTGCTCGGGCAGCTCGTGCGTCGGCCACGCGTCCGATATCCAGGCCGTGTGCACACAAGGCCTCGCGGCGCTGGTCTCGGATCTGCGCGATTCGCTGTCGCCGATCGAGCTCGACTCGATCCACTTCGCACACGGCGCCGCGAAGCTCGTCGATGCCGGCGGCGATGGCGTTGCCGAGAAGATGACGAACGGGACGTGGGATGCCCAGATCAGCGACAAGGCGAGCCAGATCGGTTTCACGGCGGACCTTTGATACGCTAGCGGCCTATGGCCGCGACGGATGTAAACAGGCGCGCACTCGGTCTCGCGCGTGCGCTCTTGTCGCGCTTCATCGTGCTTCACGCGCATCGCAAGCGCCTCGGTGGCTCGTCGTCGTTCGGGCCTTCGTCCGAGGAAGTCGTCGTCGCACTGCGCGGTGACTTCGTGGACATCGATGTCGATGCCGCGGCCGAGGATGCCGCCGTCGCGACCGCACTCTCGGAGCTCGTCGCGGCGATCGGGTCCGCCGGTGACTCGCCGTTCGCGCGCCTCGTTCGCGTGTTCTGGCTCGACAAGGTCGACATCATGATCGTCGCCACGCTGCTCGCGCCGGAGCTCGATCCGGAGCTCGAGCGCGCGTTCACGTTCGCGATCGACGACTTCACGCGCAAGCGGCTGGACGTCGGGTTCCTCGGCCGATTGATCGGCGGGCGCGACGAGATCGAGATCGATCGCGCGTACTCGCGCCTCGACGAATCGAACCCGCTGCGCCGGAATAACCTGATCGTGTTGGCGGCACCGGCAGAGAACGCGCCCGCGTCGATGCGCTCGGTCCGGCTCGCGGATCGGATCGTCGCGTTCTTGCGCGGTCACGAGACGATCGACGAAGCCGTGCGCGGCATGGTCCAGCTCAAGAAGCATCCGCCGGCGCTCGGCGCGGTCGTGATGTCGGACGAGCTGATCGCCCAGATCCGCCGCGCGATGATCGGCGTGGGTGGGGCGGCGGCGCGCGTGCTGCTCGCAGGGCCCGAAGGCGTGGGCCGCGCGATGGTCGTCGAGGCGATCCTCGCCGAGCACGATATCGCGTCGGTGAAGATCGATCTCGTCGCGATCGCGAACGAGCCGCGGCCGGGCATCGCGTTGACGGCGGCGTTGCGCGAGGCCGCCCTGCGCGATGCGGTCGCGATCCTCGACGGCGGCAGCGCGTTCAAAGATGAGGTCCCGCGCGCGCTCGGCCAAGCGATCGCGGATGGCGCCGGCACGCTGTCGGTGCCGCTCGTGTTCACGCTGACCTCGCGGCCGAGCTGGCTCGTCAACAGCATCCCCGATCTCGTCGAGCTCGAGGTCCCGCTACCGAGCTTTCGCGAACGACTCGAGCTGTGGCAGCGCGAATTGCCGCCGCCGCTCGCGACGAAAGAAGATGTCGAGACCGTCGCCGCGCGCTACGCGTTTCCCGCGGCCACGATCTGTCGCGTCGCGCGCCGCGCGGAGGCCACGGCACGCCTGCGCGATCCGGACGATCCGAAGGTGAAGCTCGACGAGCTCGGCGATGCTGCGCGCCTGACGTTCTCGCATCGGCTCGGCGGCATGGCGCAGCGCATTCCCACCGGCTTCAAGTGGGAAGACCTGGTGCTGCCGAAAGAGACCATGGATGCCGTGCGCGAGGTCCTGCGGTTCGCGCGCTACAAGCCGATCCTCCTCGAGGAATGGGGCTTCGCATCGAAGCTGCCGTACGGTCGTGGCGTCAGCGCGATCATGCACGGGCCGCCCGGTACCGGTAAGACGATGGTCGCGCAGCTGCTCGCGAACGAGCTCGGCTACGACTTGTACCGGATCGATCTCTCGCAGGTCGTGAACAAGTACATCGGCGAGACCGAAAAGAACCTCGCGAAGATCTTCGACGAAGCGGAGACCTCGCACGCGATCCTGTTCTTCGACGAGGCCGACTCGCTGTTCGCGAAACGCACGAACGTCACGTCCGCGAACGATCGCTACGCGAACCTGGAGGTCAACTACCTGCTCCAGCGCATGGAAGTGTTCGATGGCGTGACGTTGCTCGCGACGAACCTCGAGCAAGGCATCGACGAAGCGTTCAAGCGCCGCGTGCGATTCTCGGTGGGATTCGAGCTGCCCGAGGCGGACGAACGCGCGCGCCTGTGGAAGTCGATGTTCCCGCCGAAAGCGCCGCTCGCGGCGAATGTCGATTGGGACCTGCTCGCGCGGCAGTTCGAGATGGCGGGCGGCTACATCAAGAAGGCCGTGTTGCGCGCGGCGTTGATCGCTGCGGAAGCGAACCGCGCGGTGACCACGGCGGATCTCGTCGAAGCGGCTCGACTCGAATACCGCGAGATGGGTCGAATCATTTAGTCGGGCCTATTTCGCCGGGAACGCTTGGTTGATCGCGTCGTCGATCCGGCCCTTCGCGATGCCGCGGAACAGCGGGCTGATCTCGGCGACGCACGAGTTGCCCATCGCCTGCGCTTGCTTGCGCGTGACCGTCGACGGATCGACGTTCGCGTACTTCTTCGCCGTCACCGGGCAGTACTGAGCTGCCTGCTGGCGGATCGACGCCCAGTCGGCCTTCGTACCGGCGCCGCCGGTGACCGCGTTGAGGGTTTCGAGATCGAGCGACTGGATTTCGAGGTTGGCTGGCATGACAGGCCTTCAATCCAAGAGGAATGCCACCCCGATCGCGTCGCAACTAGCTGATCGCAAAGCTACGTAAACCGCACGCGACGTGACTAGGACGCTGCCCCTCAGCAGGTCGACTAGCCGTCACGCGAAGTAGACGTTGCGCTAGAAGTGAACGGTCAGCCCGACGGAAACCGAGTGCGCGGACGCCTGAACCTCGACGGGTTCCTGCCACGCGAGCTTGCGATGCCACAGCAACACCGACGCGGCGGCCCCGACGACGGCGACGCTCGCGCCGGTCACGAACGCGGCGTTCCAATGATCCGCCGACTTCTTCTCGTCATTGAACACGTTCGGATCGAACGCGGTCTGGGCATCGTCCGCGTAGTGACTCGCTTGCCCGCGCGCGTACACCGCGAAGCCGGCGGCCGCGATCGTGACGATCGTCGCGGCGATCGGCAACGCGAGACCGGGTGGCTCTGCTTTCGGTGGTGGTGGCAGTGGGGGAGGCGGCTTGTAGTCTTGTTGGACGGGAGGCTTGCCGGGTTCTTCGACCTGGACCTTCACGTGCTCGAGCGTGAGATCGAGCGTCATCGCGTTCTGCGACTTCGGTTCGACCGCCGCCGTTTGATCGAGGTAACCCTCCGCATGCGCGCGCACGTGATACGTGCCGAACGGCAGCCACACGACGCGCGATCCGACGAACGCTTCGTCGTTGCCGAGCTCGAGGATCGAGATCGAGGCGGGTGGCGTGCTCGAGATCTTCACCGGAGCGTGACCGCTCGCACGCATCACCGATTCGGTGGCGGTGAGCGCGTTGCGAACCTGGCTCGCGAGCTTCGGATCCGTGCTCTGCGCGAGGCATTCGTCGAGCCAGAGGTGGGCACGGACGAGGTCCTTTGCCTTGTAGACCGTGATGCCGGCATTGCACAGCCAGCGCGCATCGACGTGACCGTCATTCCACGCGGCGCGATATTTTTCGGCCGCCTCGGACCATTTGCCGGCTTTGGCGAGCGTGGCGCCTTCATCCGCGAGCTGCTTCGCCGCTGCCGGATCTGCCACAGCGCGGCCACTCAACGCACACATCGCAACAGCGATCACCGCGCGTGTCACGCGATGAAACTACCACGTATACTTCGCTTCCGATGTGGCGGTGTGTTGTTGCCTGTTGCGTGGTGGCCGCGTGTGCGGATGTGCCGACGCCGTTGACGTACAGCGGCCCTCAGCTATCGGTCACCACCGATTCCGCGGGAACTCACGTGATCAGCGATGGCGTGTTCGAGCTCGATTTTTCGCCGACCGGCGCGATGTTGCCGAATCACATGCTCGACGCACAAGGCACCGAGCTGCTCGGCACGAGCACGGTGTGCGGCGAGGAATCGGGCATCGGCGTGTCGGCAAAGCCAGGCGTGGTCGTCGCGGGTGGAAACTCGGTCACCGCCTCGAACCTCGAGATTCAAGCCGGTGGACCCAGCGCCGCGTTGATCCACATCACGTACAGCACCTCGTACACGTGTCCTGCAACGATCCAATTCACCGGCTCGACGGATCTGATGATCACGCCGAGCGGACGAATCGTCCGTTACGACGACATCAAAGGTGCGGATCAAACGGTCTCGACCACCAGCGGTAAATGCGGTTGCGCATCGAGCGCGTCCGAGTTTTCGCTTTCCACGTTCTACACGTTCGCGCCGGGTGGCACGCAAGTAGAGCCGAATGGCACGACACCGGCTGCGGCTGGCGATATGGCAACCTGTTCGATGTATCCGAATCGCGGCGTGGCCGTATCGTTCGGATCGGGTTCCACGCGCTACGCGAATGGCGCACACGTCTTCGACTGGATCCAGAATCAAGCCTCGCTCGACGACGGCGAGTACAAGATCACCGACGCGATGCAGATTGGCGCTGCCGGCCAGTCCTGCCAGCAGTTGGTCGATCTGCTCCAGGATCCACACGCACTCATCGATGGGACGGACACCGTCACCGACAACGTCGGCGTGTTCACCGACAGCCGGAAGCACACGAAAGCGTTCACGGTCACACCGGTCGCTGGTGGCAAGCTCGTCCCCGGCTGGGTGCTATCCGTCGATCTCGGCGGTGCCGACCACGCCACGATCACCCGCGATCCGGACATGCCGGGTCACACCATCGGCGTGCCCCAACGGCTCGACGGCGACCGGTACCTGATCTTCTTCCCCGATGGGCTCGATTCCGGTGAGACCATCACGATCACGCCCCAGTGACGAGCCCGTTCGAGCCCACGCTCTCTTCACCGCAGCCGACCTCGTCGGACGGCGACGAAGCGTATTGCCCAGCGTGCAATCGCTCGTACGGCGTCGACGAGTTGTTTTGCCCGACCGACGGCACGCGGTTGGTCAAGCTCGTGGCGAAGCCGGACTCGTTGATCGGCCGCGTGTTCGATGCGCGCTACGAAGTTCGCGCGATCCTCGGCCACGGCGGCATGGGCACGGTCTATCGCGGCTGGCAGCTCTCCGTCGATCGCGAGGTCGCGATCAAGGTCATCCATCCCAAGCTCGCCACCGTGCGCGCCGTCGCGAAGCGGTTCTTGCGCGAGGCTCGGCTGTCGAGCCGGTTGCAGCATCCGGCGATCGTCTCGGTGTTCGACTTCGGCCAAGCCGACGACGGCGTGCTGTACATCGTGATGGAGTTCTTGCGCGGCAAGCCGCTGTCCGACGAGGTCAAGCGCGGGAACGTGTTCGCGGCCTCGCGGATCGCCCGGATCGCCACGCAGATCTGCGAAGCGCTCGATGCCGCGCATCGCGAGGGCATCGTCCACCGCGATCTCAAGCCGCACAACGTGATGCTGCTCGATGGCGATCGCGTGAAGGTCTTGGACTTCGGGTTGGCGAAGAGCTTCGTCGCCGAGGACTCGGGGATCACCGGCACCGACGCGTTACTCGGCACGCCGCAGTACATGCCGCCGGAGCAGATCCTCGGCAAGGAAGTCGACCAGCGCGCGGACATCTACGCGCTCGGCTGCATGCTGTATCAGATGGCAGCGGGCCGGCCGCCGTTCGATAACAACCTCGCGACGAACGTGCTGCTCAACATGCACTTGCACGAGCCCGTGCCCGGATTGCCCGACGAGGTACCGCGGCCGCTCGCGAGCCTGATCATGCGCTGCCTCGCGAAAGATCCGGCACAGCGCCCCGCGAGCGCGATCCTGATCAAGAACGCACTGGATGCGCTCGCCGAGGGCCAATCGAACCTCTTGCTCCACACGCCACCGCCGGCAGAGGCGCTCGCGATCACCGGCGTCGCATCGGCGCCGACACCGGTTCCGTCGACGCAACATACGAGGCGGAGCCCGGTCGCGGTCCTCGGCGGCATCGCGCTGGCGGTCGGCGCGATTGCCGGCGGAATCGGCGCGTACACGGTTCGCTCGCATCAGCGGGCGGCTCTCGTGTCGCACGATGCTGCGCCAGCTGCGCCAGCGGTCGTCGACGCGGCCGTTGTCGAACAGGCAGCGCCCCGACCTGCAATCGATGCCGGCGTGGTGGCGGTCACGCCCGATGCAGCGCCTGCGAAGCTCGACAAGAAACGCGTCCCACCACACACGACCAAGAAAGCCGACGGTGGTATCAACCTGCCGGACGTCGACCTCGTCCCGGACGGCAATTAGATGGATACCGACGAGCTCGATGCAAAGGTCCGTGCGTACGTCGCGCGAGGGCAGGCCGACCGTGCCACGGAGAAGATCCTCCGCGAGTACGGCGACGAGCTCGCGCGCTATCTCCGCTCGCAATTGTCGGCGGAAGCAGATGCGCAGGAAGCGTTCTCGCGAATGTCCGAAGAACTGTGGAAGTCGCTGTCGCGGTTCGACGGCCGCTGCTCCGTTCGCACGTGGTGCTACATGCTCGCTCGCCACGCGGCGATCTACATCCGCACGCTGCCGCGGCATCAACGCGAGCAACTCGTCTCGTCGATTCCGTCGGTCCAGCAAGCGGCGACCGAGATGTGGAGCAACTCCTACGTCGAGGGCGTGCACCAGCGCGAGGTCTACGTCGAGGCGAAGGACGCGCTCGAGCCCGATGATCGCACGCTGCTCGTGCTCCGCATCGATCGCAACTTGTCGTGGCGCGAGATCGCGGTGGTGCTCCTCGGCGAAGATGCCGATGACGATGCCGTCACGCGCAAGGCCGCGGCGCTGCGCAAGCAGTTCGAGCGCGTCAAGGACGAGCTCGCGAAGAAGCTCGGCAAGGCTTAGCCGACCATCGCGTAGCCATCCGGCTCGGTCACCTCGGCGGACCACCGCAGCAGCGCCTCCAGCTTCACGACTTCGACGCGATCACCGCGCAGCACGACATACTGGCCACTCGGCGAGATCGCGATATCGCGCGTCTCGTGTGCGAGCTCCATCGTCCCGAGCACGCGCGCCGCGCGCAGATCGATCGCGACGAGCGACGTCGGCGACGTCAACCCGATCACGATCCCGCGGCGATTGGCGAGCCGGAGCAGGCCGGAGGGCGCCGGCATGCGCGAATGCACCGCGCCCGTCGACATCGACACCAGCGCGAGCTCGCGGGTGAGGCCACTTCCGAGCACGATCGCGACCTCCGAGCCATCCGCCAGCACGGCACCACCGGTGATCGCGGTCTGGAACGGCGTCGCCTTCGCGTTCGGCAGCAACAACCGGCGCCACGCCGAGATCACGAATTGGCGATACGTGACGGGCAGGGCGAGGTCGACCTGCGGCAACGACGTCCGGCCGAGTCGACTCTGGGTGTCCGAGTAGAGCGCCGTGTCGCCCCAGACGGCCGTCGGCGGACCACACGGCGCGGGCACGAATAGCGCCTGTTCCGCGAATGGCAGGATCATCGGATCGCCGATCGGCGTGCCGGTCGGCGTGAAGCGATGCAGCGTCTCGTCCTTGCTCGCGATCCAGATCTGATCGGCAAAGCCGACCGCTGCGCACGCGCCCTCGATCGCGATCGTCACGATCTGGTGATGGTCGGTGACGACAACGCGATCGCGCTCGACGCAGATCAACCGTGCGCCATCGCGATCGAACGCGAGCGTCGGACTTTGCAGGAACGAGTAGGTGGGCCGCATGTCCAGACAGCGCGGCGGGGCCGGGCTCGTGTGACAGCGATCTCGTAACTACGCTTTGCGCAAGGAAACTTCGACGGTGGTGCCGGCGTCGAGCTCGCTGCGAATCGCGATCTCGCCACCCATGCGCTGGACGATCGAGCGGCAGATCGCGAGGCCGAGACCCGTCCCGCCACGATCGGCGCCGGTCGTGAAGAACGGCTCGAACAAGCGCTTCTGGGTCTCTTTCGACATGCCGGTGCCGGTGTCGGAGATCGCGAGCACCACGCGGTCGGCGACGTGCGTCACGCGCACGGTGATCCGGTTGTCGACGTCGGGCTTGCTCGCACGCGCGGCGTTCGTCAGGAGGTTCAACACGACCTGACCGAGCCGGCCCGCGTTGCCGGTGACCGGCGGAATCGCCGCGAGTTGGAGATCGACCTTCACGCGCGCATCGAACTTGTACGACGCGAGCCGCGCCGCGCCTTCGATCACCGGCGCGAGCTCGACGGGCGCGAGCTCCTCGGAGCCCGGCTTCGCGAGTGACGACAGGTCCTTCACGATCACGTTGATCCGCTCGGTCGCATCGACGAGATCGGTCAGCAGCATCTTCCAGTTGTCGTCGAGCGGCGCTTCCCCGAGCTCCTCGAGGCCCATCACCATCACGGCGAGCGGCGAGCGAATCTCGTGACACACGCCGGCCGCGAGCGTGCCCGCCGTCGCGAGGCGATCGCGAACGTGGAGCTCCGTCCGCATCGCCGACAGCTCCGCGGTTCGCTCGATCACGCGCTGCTCGAGCTCGTCTTGCAGGCGTGCGACCTTGATCCGGAAGTTCTTCGTGATGCCGCGGATCACGCGATCGATGATCACGGCGCAGATGAAGCCCGTCGCGAGCATCTCGACGCGGACTTCGCGATAGAAGATGAAGCTCATCAGGCCCGTGATCCCGACACTCATCGAGATCACGGCGGCGGAGATCAAGCGGCGGCGACTGATCACCATCACCGGCCTCCGATCCACCGCTACCGCTTCCATCTGGGATCGAGAATCGACCGGTCACGCAGCGCGTAAACCCCGTACCGGTCTAGAATTCCGTTAGATGTCCCGGCTCGTCGCGGTGTTGCTCCTCACCGCTGCTTCTCCCGTAAATGCCGATCCCGAAAACCTCGTGCTCGCCGATCTGGGGCTGCACGTCGTCGGTATCGGATACCAGCGCACCATCTCGCCGAAGGTCGCGTTGCAGATCGACGCCGACTCCTACACGCCGTGGACCCAAGAGGACACGTTCTTCGAGGTCCAGGGCGCGATCCTCCGGATCCGCCCGGTGTTCTACGCGTACGAAGCACCACGCGGTTGGTGGATCTCGCCGTTCGGCCAAGCCGGCATTGGTACGGCGGACCGTGGTACGGGCCTGGTGTGGGCGATCGGAGCCACGGTCGGGTACGCCTGGCTCCTCGCGGAGCACGTTCACATCGCGATCGGGCTCGGCGCGCAGTACGACCAAGCGCGAATTCCGGGCGGTGATCCACGGCCGCACTTCGCGGAAATCTGGCCGACCATCGACGGCACGATTGGCTACGCGTTCTGATGAAGTGGCTGATCATTGGACTCGTCGCGATCGCTGCCGTGGCGGGCATCATCATCGCGACGCATGGCAAGAAGGATCCGGTCGCGGTCGAGCCGCCGCCGAAACCGGTCACGATCGACATGCCTGCGTGGAAGGACACGCGCACGCCGCCGAAGAAGTACGTCGGCATGAAGGCCTGCGGCGATTGCCACGACGATGAAGTCGCGGGCTGGCAAAAGAGCTGGCACTCGCGCGCGCTGTCTCCCGCGGGAGATAACAAGCTCGTCGTCGGAAACTTCGCAAATGCGCACTACAAGGGCGCTTCGACCGAAGCGACGATGACGACGACCGGCAAGCAACACGTGATGACCACCGCCGGTCCGGACGGTCAACCGCATCCGTACAACGTCGATTGGGTGATCGGCGGCAAGCGCATGCAGGACTCCGTCACGGTGTTCCCCGATGGGCGCTGGCAAGTGTTGCCGGTCTACTTCCATCTCGCGGACAAGCAGTGGGTCGACTACACCGAAACCAAGCAAGGCGCTCTCACGCCCGATCATCCGTTCTGGTGGACGAACGCACGGCGGATGGCGAACCACGAGTGTCTCGACTGCCACACGACGAACATGGACGTCAGCGTGAAGGACGGGACGTGGACCACGACCGCGACGGACATGACGGTCGCGTGCGAGTCGTGTCACGGGCCCGGCGAAGGTCACAGCGATAGCAAGGCGAACATCATCCAGCCGGCGAAGAATCCGATCGGCATCACCGCGTGCGCGCGCTGTCACGGGCCGCGCCAACCGCTGTGGCCGCTGCTCGATCACGATCACGCGTTCCGGCTCGGTGATGATTACGACGAGAACTACGATCCGGTCGTCGTCACGTTGCCCGGTGGTGGCGCGTCGAGTGACTTCTTCGCGGATGGCCGGCCGTCGACATCGAGCTTCGAGTACCAAGCGATGCTGCAATCGCAGTGCTATCGCAAAGGCCAGATGACGTGCACGACGTGTCACACGTCGCCGCACGCGGGCAAGCACGCCGAGCTGAGAGACGATCCGGACAAGCTCTGCAAGTCGTGTCACGGCGATCTCCCGGCGGATCACTCGCACCACAAGAAGGCGACCTGCGTCTCGTGTCACATGCCGCCGGTCGTCAGTGGCGTGCTCGACAAGTTCGCCGATCACGCGATCGATATTCCGGTGCCGCAGAACACGGCGAAGCATCAGGTGCCGAACGCCTGCACCGAATGCCACAAGGACAAGACTCCCGATCAGCTCGCGCAGTCGATCCAGAGTTGGTATCCGTTCAGCAAGCGGGCGCAGCGCCGCCTCGTGTTGGCGGATGCGCTCGCAGGCGATCCGGCGGCGCTCGTCGTCGTGATCACCGATCCGACCGAAGCTCCGACCTTGCGCGGCGCCGCGATGATCACGTACGCGCGGAAGACCAAGCTCCTCGATCCGATCTTGCCGCTTCTCAACGACAAGAACCTGGTGCTCCGCGCGAAGGCGTGCGAAGCCGCGGGTGACTCGCATCAACCGCTCGCCGGTGAGCCCCTCGCCACCATGTTGAAGGATCCGTCGCTACGCGTCCGGCTCGCGTGCTCGCTCGCGCTACTCGACATTCGCGATCCACGTGGCGAGCTCGCGTTGCACCAACTCGCGACCGATCCGGCGACGCAGCACCTGATGATCCCGCACCTCGAGCTCGGTCGGATGGCGATTCGCAAGCGCGATTGGGCGGAGGCGAAGGTGCAGCTCGAACAAGTGGTCGTGCTCGCGCCGTATTACGTCGACGCGATCGTCGATCTCGCCGGGATCGCGGCATCGGTGGGCGATATGGACAGTGCGAAGAAGCACATCGCGCACGCGCTCTCGCTCGAGCCGAAGCACAAAGGTGCCCTCGCGTTGCAGCGGAAACTGCCCTAGCCGCGAACAACTGATTGCAGCGGATCTAAACCTGCGATCGCATTCGTGCGCGAGTCGGTACCGGCGTTGCAGTTGCCGCGGCGCCATGAGTGTCGGAACCCATACGCTGTTCGGTCGATTCATCACGCGGCGTCCGGCGAACGAGGTGCTGGGCGATTGGCTCGAGGCGCAGATCACCGATGACGAATACGAGCATCTCGAGCTGCAACGTTGGTTGGAGAGCGTGACCGAGTGCAACGAACACGAGCTCGTGTTGTTCGAGGAGACATGGTCGGATGAACGCACGGTGGAAGAGCGGCGCGCGTTGATCGACGTGCTCGCGGCGCGTGCGGCCTCCGGTGATTGCGAGCTCCAACACGTGACCGATGGCGTGAACGTTCTGTCGTGGCAGGTTCGCGCGGGCGCGGTGATGACCGGTCACGAAAGCCGCCGGCGCCTGATGCCGCCACCGATCACGCCCGAACGCCGGGCACGCTTCGCAGCGCGTCACGATCCTGCCTAACTCTAAAAAGACTGCACACGGGCGTGCGCAGCGGAGAGACGAATCCCTGGAAAACGCGCCTTTCATGGCGAGCCAATTCGCCTGCTTTGTTTCTGCAAAACTAACTACTTAGCTTAGGCATTCTTCTCGCAAAACAAGCGGTCATGATGAGGACCGCCATCCTTTCACTCGCCCTCGCAGCGTGCTCGTCGGCTGCTGTTACGCCCGAGCCCACGATCGAGATCACGTCGCCGCAGCGCGGAACGATCTCGAGCGATAGCTCGGTCACCGTGACCGGCACCGTCACGAACGCGACCTCGGTGTTCGTCAATGGCACCGCCGTCACGCCCGATAGCAGTGGCGCGTTCTCGCTCGCGGTCGATGTCCAACCGGGCATCACGGTGATCGAGAGCTCCGCACAAAACGGTGCTGCGAATGTCAAAGACGTGCGCGCGGTGCTCGCGGGTCCGACGGCGCCGACCGATGGCAGCGTGAAGGCGCCGCTCGGTGCGCATGCCTCGCCGGCCGCGTTGACCACGATCGGCAAGTCGATCGCGACGTCGGCGAAGGCGCTCGATTACACCTCGCTCGCGCAGGCGATGAACCCGGTCTACAACAACACCGGTTGCCTTGGCGCGAAGATCGACATCACGTCGATCGACCTGTCGAACATCACGGTCGGCCTCACGCCGATCGCGAATTCACTCACGACCGATGTCGCGATCTCGAACGTCGTCGTCAAGTTGCACGCGGACTTCAAGGCGGCGTGCATCGGTGGCTCGACGACGATCACCGTGAAGTCGTCGACGGCGCATCTCAAAGGCGCGCTCGGTGTCGCGGTTGCCAGTGGCAAGCTCGCGACGTCGATCGGTACGGTCGCCGTCACGCTCGACGGTTTCGACATGGACGTCGGCGGCGTGCCGGGTGCGGTCGAGGATTTGTTCAACGGCATCGTCCGCGGCAAGGTCGAAGACGCGCTCGCGTCGATGATCCACGACAAGGTCCCGGGCATGGCGAACACCGCGCTCGCCGGGTTGGTCGCGAAGCCGGTGAACGTCTCGATCCTCGACAAGCAAGCCGTGTTCGGTGTCACGCCGAAGTCGGCGACGATCACCACGGATGGCCTGACGGTCGCCGTCGATACGACGGTGCAGGTCGAAGACGGCGATGGCTCGATGGCGCTCGCGCAAGCCGCGCAGTTCAACACGGACCTCGTGAATCAATCGGTCGGCCTTGGCCTCGCGGTGTCGGCCGATAGCGTGAACCAATTGTTCGGCGGGCTGTGGGCGGCCGGCGCGATCGACAAGTCTCTGCCGATCAGCTCGGTCGGTCCGCTCGCCGCGATCCTCGATCCGCAGGCGACGACGATCGATATCAAGCTGATGCTGCCGCCGACCGTGACGACCGGCGACGACGGCCTCGAGCTCGCGTTGGGCGACCTCATGGTGACGACGCACGACGATGCCGGCAACGAGATCCAATCGCTCGCGCTGTCGGTCAAGACGACGCTGAAGGCGGGACCGTCGCAGACCGGCAAGCTGCTGCTCACCGTCGGCGATCCCGACGTTCACGCGCAGATCGTCGCGCAAGCGGCCTCGGTCAACCGCCCGCTCACCGACGACACCGTCACCGGCATCGTGACGACGGTGTGGAGCCTCGTCGGTGGCATGGCCGACGACGCGCTCGGCAAGTTGCCGATGCCGGCGATCGCCGGGGTTCAGCTCGGCGCGCCCGCATTGAAGGGCACGGCCGGCTTCCTCGTGGCCGACATGTCCGTGCAGTAGCTATTCGGACTTCGCGGCGCCGGCGTCGTCCGCCGTGATCACGCCGCACGCGACGCGGTCACCGGCGTTACCGGTAGGCTGGGTCTTCAGGTCATCCGCCTTCGCGTGAATGATGAAGCCCTTGCCGACGATCGAATTCGGATCGCCGTCCTTCAGGTTGACGAAGCTGATCGTGAACGTCTTCGTCGCCTTGCCATCCTTGTCGGCGGTGATGTTGCCGAAGTCGCCCTCGTGATGCTCTTCGGCATCCGGCGCGCCGTGCTTGTGGCCCGACGGGTTGAAGTGACCACCGGCGCTGTTGCCGTCCGGAGCCGAGCAATCGCCCTTCTCGTGGACGTGGAAGCCGTGGTCACCCTTTTTCAAACCTTCGAGGTTCGCGGTGACTTCGACGCCACCATCGACTTCCTTGAATTCGACGGTGCCTTTGACCTTCGCGTACTTCTTGGTACCGGCCATCGTGGCCATCGCGTGCTTCGGCGGCGGCGGGGGCGGCGGAGGCGGCGGCTCCTCTTTCTTCACTTCCTTCACCGGTTCCGGCGCGGGCGGCGGAGGCGGGGGCGGCTTCTTGCCACCGCAACCGATGGCGAGGGACATCACGATCGCGAACAGGCTGACCTTGGTCATGTGAAGAATTTTATATCAGCGCTTCGTCAGTTTCTCGATCAGCGCCAACAGCTCGCTAATCTTATATGGCTTCACGATGACCGCATCGTGCTGCGCGAGCTTGCCCGTGGGAATGGCCTCGGGCAGGGCGGTCATCAAGATGGTCGGAATGTCAGCGAGCTGAGGGTCCGAGCGCATCCGCCGGATCATCTCCGGGCCATCCATGATCGGCATCATCAAATCGGTGAGCACGATATCGGGCCGGCGCTTCGATAACGACGCGAGCCCCAGCTTGCCGTTGATCTCGATCGACGCCTCGTAGCCGCGATCGACCAGCAGGTCCGCGGTGATATCCGCGAGACCGAACTCGTCGTCGACGATGAGGACGTACAGCTTCAAGAATCAGTCCTCCACCGTACGCGCCATACCGGACAGGATCTGTTCGGCGCTGTCGAACGTATCGGCGACGAGGAGGCCGCGATCGGTGATCTGGAACTCGCGGATCCGGCTGTCGTAGGTCCGCCCGCGCATCTTCATGATCGAGATCAGGCGGAACAGCTCGGAGCGCAGCTCGACATGCCGGAGTAGGACGATGTTCTCGGCGATCGACGATACGCCATCGATCGGAATCTGCAGGCGCGGTCCTACGAGGTCGCGGGTCTCGAGCGTGAACACCGATGTCACGCCGAGCCGGCTGAGCTCCGCCGTCAGTGCGGAAACGACCGCGCGCGTCCGGCTCGGGAACTCCGCGTGGTGCATGAAGCCGTGCAGACCGTCGAACGCGAGCCGCGTGATGCCGAGCTCGACGACCGCCTTCAACGTGCGCTCGACGACGGTATCGACGACGCCTTCGATCGGCGTTTCCCACATCAGCGTCATGAAGCCATCGTCGACGGCCTTCGCGACGCCGAGATCGAGCGACGAGTTGTTCGCGCGCAATTGTGCCGGCCGTTCGTAAAACCCGACGTACAAGCTCTTCTGCTTTTGGCGCGCGCCCGCGACGAGGAACTTCAGCGCGAGCAAGGTCTTGCCGCTGCCCGAGGGACCGAGCAGCAGGGTGTTCGTTTGCGTGGGCAGGCCACCGCCGAGCATGGCGTCGAGCGAGGCGATGTCGAACGGCTGGTTCGCCGTGGCCGGGTTCGGCATCACGTCCGCTTCGTCGGGACCGCGCAACAGCGCTTCGATTCGCGGGCGCACGCGAATGCCGGCGCTCGTGATCTCGAGCGAGTGCTTGCCGCGGAGCTGCGGCGTCCCGCGCATCTTGCGCACGACGATCGATCGCAGCGAACGCACGCCGTCGAGTTGATCTGCGAGCTCGAACAAGCCGTCGACCATCGTGTGCTCCGGACGAAACCGCGCCGCGCGTTCGGTCGAGGACAGCATCAACATCGTGCAGCCGCTCATGCTCGTGATCGTCTGCAGCTCGTGGATGAACTTCTTGAAGTCGCGCGGCGAGGGCGCGAATTCTTCCGCCGAGACGAGACCGTCTAGCACCACGAACTGGGCCTCGCGTTGATGGACCGCGGCTTGGATCGATTTCAGCAGGCCCTCGAGCCCACCTTCTTCGAGCACCTTGAACGAGCTGATGTAATAGATCGACGACGTGATCAGCTCGGGCCGGAAGAACTCCATCGAGCGAAGATGCGAGATCATTCGCGTGTGAGACTCGGCGAGCAGCGTGATGTAGATCGTGCTCTCGCCGTGCGACGCACGATGGAAGCAGACCTGGTTCGCGAGGATCGTCTTGCCGGATCCCGGCGCGCCTTCGACGATGTACACACCACCCCGGAAGAAGCCGCCGTTCAGGACCGTGTCGAGACCGGGCACACCCGTGTCGATCCGATCCATGGCGCGCGAGTCACTCATGCGTGGATTCAACCACGCGGCAACGTGATGCAGAAGCGCGCACCCACGAGTGTTGGTTCGAGTCGGGCGGATCCACCCATCGCCTCGCTCAACGCCTTGACAACGAACAAGCCCACGCCGAAGCCATTGCCACGCGGCATGCCGCGATGGTCGAACCGATCGAACACGTGCTCGCGTTGCTCGGGCGCGATGCCGGGGCCTTGATCGGTGACCGAGAGCAGGGCGCCTTCTTGGGTGTTCGTGGCCACGATCTCGATGTCGGAGCCATCGCCGTAGCGAATCGCGTTGGTGACCAAGTTGCCGAGCATCTGCTTCAGGCGCGCGCGATCCCACCAACCCTGGACCGGGCGCGAGTAGCGCACGCGCACCTCGGCCCCAGCACGCCCTGCGTCGTCGGCCAGGTCGCGGGCCACGTCATCCACGACATCTCGCAGGTCGACATGCTCGTAATCGAGCTCGAGCTTGCCGTTGCGGAGCTGCGACACCTCGGTCAGCCGGTCGATCGTCGCCGTCAGCTTCTTGAGGTTTCGGCTCAACATCGCGATTCGCGGCTCGAGCGACGGATCCGAGACCTGTAGGTGCTCGAAATGGTCGGTTAAGAGGACGAGCGGGGCGATCGAATTGCGGAGCTCGTGGCCGAGCGCGCCGATGAACTCGTCGCGAGCTTCGACCTTCTCGGCGCAGCCGCAATCGCACAGCGAGCGGTCATGACACACTTGGCTCCGACCATCTCGAACGGGAGGTGCCTGCATGACCACGTCTCTAATGTGTTCAAGAACTGCACCATTGAACCCCAGTGGATCTGTGTTCAGCCCCTCGCTATTTTAGGGGTACGAGATCGGCCCAATTCGGCCCCGCTTCGATGCCCACCACGAGCGGGACCTCCAGCTCGAAGGCGTGCCGCATCGAGTCCCCGGCGATCGTGGCAGCCTGGTGCAGCTCGGTTTCGGGGACCTCGAATAGGACCTCATCGAGGATCTGGGCGAGCGGCTGGCAGTGCAGGCCGGCGGCGCGCAGGTTGGTATCCGCATCGAGGAGGCCGCGGCGCGAGACGTCCGAAACCGAGCCTTCGTGGGTGGCCCGGCGAGCGAGCCGATCGGCATACGAGCGCAACTCCGAATCGAGCGACTCGAGCCCGCCGATCGGCCAGTGCCGGCCCGCGATCGTGGTGATGTAGCCGCGCGTCTTTGCCAGCTCGAATTGCGTGTCTTGGAACGCGCGGACCTGAGCGTAGTGCGCGTCGAACTTCGCGATCAGATCCTTCGCGACCGCGGCGGTAACGTTCAGTTGTTGTGCGAGCGCGGACGCGCCTTGGCCCGCGAACGTCGCGAAGTTGACGACCTTGCCGAGCTGGCGAGCGTCGTAGGTCAGCTGATCGATCGGCTTGTCGAGCACCGCGCTCGCGGTGAGGACGTGCATGTCGGCGCGTTCGCGAAGTGGTTGGACGAGGTTCGGATCCTTCGTCAGGTGCGCGAGCACGTGGAGACCGAGCTGGTTGTAGTCGACCGACATCAACACGTGACCGGGCTTCGCGACGAACGCGCGCCGGATCCGCGCCATCTCCGGCGTGCGACCCGGGACGCGCGACAGGTCGGGATTCGTGTTGACGAGGCGGCCCGAAAACGAGCGCGCGGGATGCGTGCGCGAATGAACGCGGCCATCGCTCGCGATCTGATTGCGCAGCGAGATGATCCAGCTATCGCGCAGCCGGCGAAGCACGCGCCAGCGCAGGACGAGCCCGACGATCGGATGCGCGTTCTCGATCCGTTCGAGTGCTTCGATCGACGTCGACCAGCCGGTCTTCGTGTGGCTGACGATCGGCAGCTTCAGCTCTTCGAACAACACGGTGCCGAGTTGCTTCGACGAGTTGATGTTGAAGTCGTGAGTTGCGAGCGCGAAGATCTCCTTCTCGAGATCGCGTTCGATCACGGCGAAGTCGGCTTCGGCACCGGCGAGCTCGTCGCGATCGACGGCAATGCCGTAGAGCTCCATGCGCACGCAGGTGTCCGAGAGCGCGTGATATTCGCGCAGGAGATTCTGATCGAGCGCGGGCGAGAGCTTCGTCCACACCGCGTGACAGGCCTCGGCGTAGGCACCGGCGAATGCGGCCGCACGATCGACGGGGATGTCGGCCCACTTCTTCTCCTGCGCGCCGGTGCCGAGCACGGAGGCTTCGTCGGCAAGTGCGCGACCGAGTGTGAGCTTCGCGGTGACGGGCAGATCGTGCGGCGCCCAATTCGATGGATTCGTGAGGTGCGAAGCGGCGGCGGAATCGCCGATGTCGGCGAGCGTGATGCCCTCGCGACAGAGTGCGACGCACAGGCCTTCGCGGGCGTGAGTGAGGGTTGCGGTGGCGGTGAGGAATTCGCGCGGCAGTTCGACATGCGCGCCAACGCCGGCGAGTGGTGCGTAGAGCGCCGTGCCGTTCGCATAGAACGCGAGTCCCGCGAGGACCTCGTGATCCGGTGCGGCATCGAACAATGGGTGGATCGCGATCGGTGGCGGCAGGTTCGCGAGCTCGGCGTCGAGCTGCGCTTGGCTCTCGCAGGTCGTGACCTGCAGTGCGCCACCGTCGGGGACGAGCAATTCGACAAAGCCGAGGCGCTCGAACAACGCGTTGAGCGGCTTCGCCTGCATCGGCTTCCACGGCGGAACGGGCGCGGGTTTGCGATCGCTTGCTAGTAATGCCCGTGCGAGCTCGGTGTGGATCGGATCGGGGCCGGCGGCGCGCAGTGCATTCCCGGTGCGGCCTTTAATCGCGTCGACGTTCGCGAGTGCAGCGGCCACGTCCGGATAGGCTTTGAGGAGCTCCGTCGCGCCCTTCGCGCCAATGCCCGCGACGCCCGGCATCTGATCATCATCGCCGACGAGCGCGAGCCATTCGCCGGCCTGCACGGGTGGCACGCCGAACCGCTTCATCACCATGTCCGGCGTGTAGCGCGCGTCCTTGTTCGCGTCGTACCACCACACGCGATCCGACACGAGCTGCGCGTAGCGCTTGTCGATGCCGACGATCACGACATCGTCGCCGGCGGCGAGCGCATCGCGACAATAGGCGGCGCAGGTCCGGTATTCGTCGTCGGTGTGGACGACTTCGCAGCCGAGCGTTTGCAGCAGCTCGTCGAGTTTCGGGAGCTGCTCTTTCAGTGGAGTGACCCAGCGATCGTTCACGGGGCCGATCACGGCGACGGCGCGCGCGGGCAGCTTGAACGCGTAGCCGCGCAGGACCGCACGGGCGACGGCGAACAGCGCGTTGACCACGGCACCATCAGGTGACTTGCGGTCGGTCGGCACGACCATGAAGCCACGCGCGGCGAGGTTCGTCGCCGAAATGATCACGGTGCGATCCGACATGCGTCCGGTTGGAGTATGCCTCTAGCGATGGGTCAGCGCGTCGTGATCAGCCAGCTCGGTGCAACGCCGATGGAGGCCGTGGATCGATTTTCGGAGGTTCTCGATCAGGACGCGCCGATCGCGGGCGAAGGTGAGTGCGTCGTGAAGATCGAGTCGGCGTGCGTCGGCTGGGTCGATCTGATCATGGCGGCCGGGCAGTACCAGCACAAACCGGTGCCGCCGTACACGCCGGGGATGGAGTTCGCGGGGACGATCGTGGGGACGGGCGAGCGCGTCGTGGTCGATCCGTTCCTCACGGGCGTGCGCACGAGCGGACCGTATCGCCAGTGGGGCGGGTTCGCGTCGTATGCACTCGCGCCGAAACAGGCGTGCATTCCGATTCCGGATCACTTCTCGTTCGACGAAGCGGCAAATCTCTTGGGCAACTACGAGACCGCAGTCCACTGCTTGATCACGCGTGGTCGGCTCGCGGCGGGCGAGACCGTGTTGATTCACGGTGCGAGTGGTGCGGTCGGGTTGGCGGCCGTGCATGTCGCGAAGCTCGTCGGTGCCACGGTGATCGCGACCGGGCGATCGGCGGACAAGAATGCGATCGTGAAGGCGCAGGGTGCGGATCACGTGATCGGCACCGCGAATCTGAAAGACGACGTGAAGGCGCTGACGGACGGGAAGGGCGTCGATGTCGTCTACGACGGTGTCGGCGGCGAGATCAGCGCGTTGTCTCTGCGCGCGATGAAGTTCGGCGGGCGCTTCTTGATCGTCGGTTGGGCGGCAACGCCGGGGCAGGTCAACACGCTGCCGACGAACCTGATCATGATGAAGGGTATCGACGTGCTCGGTTGTCCGACGGTGATCAGCACGCAACACGATCCGTCGATCCGGCCGGCGCGGCTCGGACAGGTGATGGCGTGGGTGCGCTCGGGGCAGTTGAAGCCGCTCGTCGCGCGAACCTATTCGCTCGACGAGTTCCGCACCGCGATGCATGCGAAGTGGAACGGCGAGACCGTCGGCGGAATCTGCTTACGCCCGTAGCGTCGAATCGAACAGCGCGAACGTGGTCGTGAAGTGGCGCGCCGCTTCTTTTTCGTCGTGGATCGGCGAATCGGCCGGCACCCAGCCGTGCTTTGCATCGTAGTCGTCGATCGTGTAATCGACCTTCGCCTTGTCGAATGCGGCGACGAGCGTGGCCTTCTGCTCGTCGGTGAAGTTGGCGTCTTCTTTCGCGCGACCGATGTAGACCTTCGCTTTGATCTGATCGACGTGTACGTGCGGGCTGTGCGGCTCCGGCGTGACGAGGCCACCGGGGTGATACGCGCCCGCGGCGAGCACCTGATCCGGGAACTGCTCCGCCGTCACGATCGCGAGGCGACCACCCATGCAGTAGCCGGTGACGCCGAACGTGGTGCCGATATGTTTCGCCCAGCACGCGAGGTCCGCTTGGATGTTGTCCCACGTCATGATCGAGGAGACCTTGCTCCACCACGCCTTCATCACGTCCGGGTTCGCGAACATCTCGGCCATCTTCGGCGGCTCGTACGGGCCCATTCGATAGAACAGATCCGGCATCACGACCTTGTAGCCGTGGTCGGCGATCTTCGCGGCGACATCGCGAATCGCGGGCCGCATCCCGACGCCATCCATGTACACGAGGACGGTGGGACCTGGGTTGTCCCACGTGTAGATCGGCGCATCACCGCCCGGGGCTTTGATCGACGTCAAGTTCATGCGGCGTAGTATCGAACGATCCGTCGAGAGTTGCGACGGCTTCGACCAGCTGGGCGCGTGCGAGATAACAAATCGCAATGAACGCCGCGAGTGCCGCGACGTAACGCCACCGCCGGCGATGCTTCGATGCCGCGAGCAGCTCGCTCACGTCGATGTCGTCGGAACGTTCGTGCGCCGACACGAGCGCGTCGTCGAGCGCGACCGCGAAGTCACCGGCGCTGCGAAACCGATCGTCGGGCTCCTTCTCGAGCGCGCGCCGGACCACGCCTTCGAGCTCGGGCGGAACGTGACGCTCGGGCGCGACATCCGCGAAGTACGGCACTGGCGCTTCGCGTTGCATGCGCAGCGTCTCGAACATGTACGGCGAATGAAACGGTTTGCGATCGGCGAGCAGCTCGAACAGCATCACGCCGATCGCGTAGAGATCGCTGCGCGCGTCGACGGGCGCACCGAGCGTTTGCTCCGGCGACATGTAGCTCGGCGTGCCGATCGCTTGATCGTGGCTGATGCCGATCGCGTCGAGGCGCTTCGCGAGGCCGAAGTCGGCGATCTGCGCGTGCTCGCCCATCGCGTCGGTGCGAACGAGGATGTTCTCGGGCTTCAAGTCGCGATGGATCACGCCGTGCGCGTGCGCGTGCGCGAGCCCGGCGAGGATCTGGTGGACGATCCGCAACGCGCGCGCCGTGCTGATCGCGCCGCCGTCCAAGATCTCGCGGAGCGTCTTGCCATGGACGAGCTCCATCACGACGAACGGCACACCTCGATGCATGCCGCAGTCGATCACGCCGACCACGTTCGGATGATTCATCTTGCTCGCGGCGCGCGCCTCACCTTCGAATCGCGCGCGCACGATCGGATCGCTCGCGATCGCGGCATGGAGAAACTTGATCGCGACAGGCCGGCCGAGCGCGGTTCGCTCGCCGCGATAGACCATGCCCATCGCGCCGGCGGCGAGCGGTGCGGTGATCCGGTAGCGGCCCGAGACCACGTCACCGATCCGCGTGTCGCTCATACCCAGTTAGTTCCCGTCGGGGCAGAAACCTTCATATATTTCGCCGGGCAACCCGATCCGCGCTACAGTGTCCGTACATCGATGGCGGTGGAGTCCGCCGATAACCGCCTACACCGATTCTGGTTTCGGTGACTGCGCCAATGACTCCTACGAACGACCACTCGTCGCGTAGGAGATCATTTGTTGAAGCAGTTCGGAATCACGGTTTTCGTTGCAGCGCTCGTCGGAGCCGCGTGTGGTGTCGCATCGGCGGTGTTCCTGTGGTTGCTCGCGGAAGCGACCGGGGTTCGAACCGATCACACGATCCTCGTGTGGCTGTTGCCGATCGCCGGTCTCGCGATCGGAGCGCTCTACGCGCGATTGGGTTCGAAGATCAAAGGCGGCAACAACCTCGTGATCGACACGATCCACGACGGCGGTCCCGAGATCCCGTTTCGGATGATGCCGATGGTGTTGATCGGCACCGTGCTCACGCACTTGTTCGGCGGCAGCGCCGGACGCGAAGGCACCGCCGTGCAGATGGGCGCCTCGATGGCCGACTGGATCATCCATCGCATGAAGCTCTCGCCAACCGCGCGCCGTCAGATCCTCGCGGCGGGTGTCGCCGGCGGATTCGGCTCGGTGTTCGGCACGCCGTTCGCGGGCATGGTGTTCGGGATGGAGTTCGTCGTGCTCGGGCATCTCGAGTACGAAGCGCTCGTGCCGTGTGCGATCGCGGCGTTCGTCGGTGATGTCGTGGCGCGCGCGTGCGGCACCGTCCACACGATCTATCCAACGCTCGATTACACGGCGCTGTCGTGGTCGCTTGCCGGCAAGTGGCTCGTCGTGGCGGTCGCGATCGCCGCGGCATCGACCGCGTTCATCGAGCTCACGCATGCGTTGAAGCGCGTGAGGCTCTCGCTGCCGATCAAGATGGCGATCGGTGGCGCGGTCGTCGTCGCGCTCTGGCAGTTGGTCGGCACCGATGCGTATCTCGGCATCGGCGTCACCGGCATCACGAGCTCGTTCGATCACGCCGCACCGTCGGCGTTCGCGTGGAAGCTCGTGTTCACGGCGATCACGCTCGGCGCGGGTTTCCTCGGTGGCGAGGTCACGCCGCTGTTCTTCATCGGCGCCACGCTCGGTAGCGCGCTCGCCATCCCGCTCGGCATTCCGGTCCCGCTCGCGGCCGGGGTCGGGCTCGCGGCGATGTTCGGGACCGCGTCGAATACGCCGCTCGCGCTATCGGTGATGGCGATCGAATTGCTCGGCGCGAATGCGTTGCCACATATCGCCATCGTCAGCGGTGTTGCCTATGCGGTCGCGTCGCTCGGTGGGCGGCGCAGCATCTACTCGTCGCAGCGCCATCGGCGGACAAGATTGGCAATCGGCGTTCATCGGGCAAACAAGAAGTAAAGCTGGCCGTCTCTTGTCGGGATGAAGTGCTGGCTTCTGTGCTTGGCCGCGTGCGCGACGCAGACGACGAACACGCTTCCGAATTGGCATCCGGCCGAAGCGACGGGCTGCCAGATCGTGCCGGTCACGGGCGGAAAGTTCCGGCATCGCGGCAGTCGCCTGGCCGCGAAGATGGGCGAGCCGCGGCATCGCGGGATCGATGTGGCGACGAGTGCGACGGTCGATCAAGAGCTCGTCGCGGAGCTCGGTTACACCGCGGCCGACAAGGCGATCGAGGATGAAGATGTCGAGTTCTCGGTCTGCGATGCGAATCGGTGGCGCGTGCTCGGTCGCGTTCGCACGGACAACGATGGGCGCGCGCGGCTCGTGCTCACCGGCACCGCGCGCCTGCCGGTCGGCCTCCATCAGCTATTCGCGGCTGCCGCCGATCATCACGGCGCGGGCTTCATCGCGTATGTCGCGCCGCCGAATGCGTCGACGTTCGTCACCGATATCGACGGCACGCTGACCGCTTCCGAAAACGGAGTCGTGCGTGCCGTGATCCTGAAAGCGGACCTCGACGATCAGCCCGGTGCGTCGGCGGCGTTGCGCGCGCTCGCAACCACGCATCAACCGATCTATCTCACCGCGCGCTCGCATGCGTACATCGAGATGACGCGGAGCTGGCTCGCGGCGCATGGCTATCCGCGTGGCCCGATCCTGACGGCCGAGCACTTCACGCGACCGGGCAAGGCGTTCGAGCACAAGCGCCGGATGTTGGCGGCGCTCGCGGCGGCGGGCATCACGCCATTGATCGCGATCGGCAATCGCGCGTCGGACGTGCGTGCATATGCGGCGGTGCCGCGCGTGTTCGTGAAGCTGCCGGGCTACGCCGACGAGGTCGCGCCGCTCTTGAACGAGCACGTGACGACGTTCACGGACTACAAGGAGCTCGCCGGTGCGTTGACTCGGACATCGGCGCCCTAGTACCCGCAGCTTTCACGTGATGCTGTGACCGCCTTCACAGGCCCGCGAAGCCGATCGCGGCCAGGGACAGGCGTGCTTGTAACGTGGTCGTCGGTTGGCGGCGCACACGGAACATCGATGGGCTTGGCGAGCGCTCGCGTTCGTCGCCGGCGGCGTCACGTACTCCTGCACGTTCGCATCGGGGCCGCATGGTTGGCTCGTGCTCGACGCCGTATTGCTCGCCGTGTTCGCGTGGTTGGCTCGAAAAGACGCGCGGCCACTCGACCTGATCGTCGCGCTTGTCGTGATGGTTGGCCTGTTCGCGATCGTTCCCGACCGAAACGTGATCTCGCTCGACGAGACCGAGTATCTGCGCACGCTGCAGCACGGCTTCATCGTTCGCGATGGCCTGTCGCCGTTCAACCTGCGCTGGCTCGGCCCGGTGCTCGCGGGCCCGCTCGATATCTTCCCGGCGCACGGCGCCGATGGCCTGAAGGCGATCAACTTCGGCGCGATGGTGCTCGCGGCGACCGAGCTCGTCGTGCTGCTTCGCGCGATCGACGTGGCGTCGCGGTGGGCCCGAATCGCGCCGCTATTCTTCGTCGGCTCGTATCTCGGGACGTATGCGGCGACGAACCGGCTCGTGCTCGATCCGATCAACTACGCACTGTGGACGTGCATCGCGATCGAGCTCCTCGCGAAGCGGCGGGTCACCGTGTGGCTGCTGATCGCGGCGTGTAATTCGGAGAAGGCGATCTACTGGATCCCGATTATCGTGCTCGTCGACTTCGTCGAGACCCGTCGCGTGTGGCCGGCACTGCGCTCGTGCCTCCCGACCGTGATCTACGTCGGAGCGCTGCTGCTTTACACGCGCGGTTCGAGCGCCGACACCGGCCGCTATCTCGAGCAACTCGATCGCATGGCGCTGACTTGGACCACGCCGGAAATTACCGACCCCGTCACCGCGATGACGCAGTTCCAGATGCTGTGGTTCCCGTTCGGTGCGATGACGGTCTACGCCTTACTCGGGTTACGCGACGCGAGTCGGCGTCTCCAAGTGATCGCGCTGTTGATCGTGCCCGTGATGGCGCAGGTGATGATCGCGCACGATGCCGAGCGCATGGTCGCGTACGCGTTCATCGTGTACCTGCCGCTCGGATTTCGGTACCTGAGCACGGCCGCGAATACGCTCTGGCGCTGGTGTCTGGTCGCGCTCGTCGTCGGGCAGCACTTCATCCTCCCGGCGTGTCGAGCGCTCGCGCAATCGCCATACGCGCGCGCGGTGATTCGCCATCGCTATGGTCTCGGGCTCGCGCTAACCGCGTTCGAGCTCGTGGTCACCGGGTCGATCGTCTGGCTCGCCGCGTTTCGAGCTACGGCAGTGGCCGCGTCGTCCGCGACGGCGAAAGCGGGACCTGCGGCCAGCCATCCGCGTCCCATGCGATCGAGTCGGTGAGTACTTCACGACCACAGCCGGCTTGATTGACGCAGTCCGGTTCCCACGCGTGATAGACCATCGCCGTTCCACCACCGGGCGCGTCGACGACACTGCAGTGACCGGGACCGGTCCAGTTGTCGTTCGTGACGAGGATCGGATCCGCCGGCTTCGTCATCATCGCGGTCAACGACGTGCCGCGCGCGACGCCGACGGCGTAGGTGCCGTTCGTGTACGAGTTGCCGCTGTAGAACAGGTAGTACATTCCGTCGTGCTCGACCATGAACGGGCCTTCGGTGACCGCGCCTTCCCACGCCTTGTCGTTCGTGATCAAGGTCGACGCCGCGCCCTTCAGTGACATGCCGTCATCATTGAGCGGCGCGATGTGAATCGGCGTGGGCTTGCCGACCGCGTTGCCATCCTCTTTCCACAACACGTACGGCACGCCGGCCGAGGTCGTGAACTCGCTCGCATCGATCAGGCCCATGTTCGCGTCGTGGATCAGCGGCTGGCCGAGATCCGTGAACGGACCCATCGCCGTCGGCGCCATCGCCGCACCGATCGAGAGCTTGCCGTCGGTGTTACGCGCCGAGAAGTACGCGACGTAGTTGGCGCCGACCTTGTGAATCTCCGGAGCCCAGAAGTCGCCGGTCGCCCAGGTCGGCTTCGTTCCCGTCGGGAAGATGTGCCCGACCATCGACCAGTTCGCGAGATCCGTCGACGTGTAGATCGGAAACGCCTGCGCCGCGCCACCGGACGTGCAGGACAGGTAGTAGGTGTTGCCGTCTTTCAGGACGCCGGGATCCGGGCAGTCATGCGGGATATCGGGGTTCGTGTAGAGGCCGCCGCACTGCTCGTAGCGCCACGAGATCGGGCACGTCGAGCCGCTGTAGTGCGGTGCGAAGCCGTTCGACAACGTCGTGAACGAGCTCGTGCAGGTGCCATCGCCATACACGCGACCGTTCACGTCGTCGTAGCTATTCGGATGATTCGCGGCCGGGAGCCAGCCCGTGCCGTAGGTGATCCGCGTGGCGCACTTCGGCGCGACGTTCGCGCACGCCGGCGTTTCGTCGAGCGCGATCACGCAGCTGCTGTGCCCCGTAAAGTACGGCTTGAAGCCGTTCGAGAGCGTCGCGTAGGAATTCGCGCCGTCATCGGTGCACGTGCCATCCCACGTGACCTCGCCCATCACGTCGTCGAACTGCGCGGGGTGCGCCGAGATCCAGGTGGCGCCGTAGGTGATTCGCGTCGAGCACACGCCCGGATCCGCGTCCACGATCGGGCCATCGCCGGTGGGCACAGGCGCATCGACCGAGTTGTCGTGATGATCACCGCATGCGATCAGGAGCAGCGCGAGCAAACCGGACTTCATCGCGGCGCTACTCTATGCGCGATGCGCGCCACCACGCCAGGTCGACTCGTCGATGTGGCGAAGCAACACCTTATCTGCGTGGCGATCGATGACATCGGTCCCCTGATCGCAAACGGTCGTGTGCAGGTGAACGGCGTACGCGGCACGATCGACATGCCGATCCGGCCCGGCGACGAGCTCTCGACCGATGCCACCGGCCTTGCGCCCGAGCCGACACAGATCGAAATCATTCACGAGACCGACGATCTCGTGATCGTGGACAAGCCGGCGGCGATGCACGTTCATCCGATCGGCGCGTTCCGGACCGGCACGCTCCTCAACGCGATGCTGTGGATCGCCGGCGCACGCCCCGACGATCCGTGGGGACGCTACCGGCCGCGCCCCGCCCATCGCCTCGATCGCGGGGCATGGGGCCTCGTGATGTTCGCGAAGACGGCAGCCGCACACGACCGGATCCGGCGGGCGCTTCCGAGCCGGCGGTATCACGCCGTCGTCGACGGACAACTACCCCACGACCGCGGTGTGATCGATCGCCCGCTCGGTCGTGACCCTACATGTGACTACCGTCGCGCCGTCGTCGAAGGTGGCCAGCCGGCGATCACGCACTACGAAGTCGTCTCGCGCAGCGCGTCGCAAACCACGCTCTCCGTCGAGCTTTTGACCGGGCGGACCCACCAGATCCGCGCGCACCTCGCGAGCATCGGCTACCCCATCACCGGCGATGTTCTCTATGGAGGATCTCCGCTGGAGACACCTGACACCATCTGGCTTCACGCATACGAACTTCTGTTTTCCGACGGAAATCGGATACGCTCTCGATTATTCAGGGGAGCTTCACCATGCGTCACGTCTACGTGATCGTGTCTGCACTCGCGTTCGTCGCCTGCGGACCTTCGGCTCAACACCACGGGGATGACGATGGAAGCGGTGGTACCGACGCGAATGCCGACGCGCCAACACCACTGCCTCACACGGTGAGCGGCATCTCGATCGATCCGTTGAACACCACGTTGCAGCTCGGGCTCAACGCGCCCGCGCAACAAGCGTTCACCGTCACCGCGCAATACGCCGACGGCACCACGGAAGACATCACGCAAACCGCGACGTGGACGGTCGCGAATCCCGCGGTCGGCACGTTCACCACGCCACCCACGCTCGACGTGCCGGGCTTCACCGTCGCCACGGCGGTGTCGTCGAAGCTGACCGCTTCGTACATGGGTGTCGATGGCATCGCGCAGATCACGGTCGTTGCCACGCGGCCGGAAGACTTCTTCTTCATCCTTCCGTACAACGACACGGTCAACAACCCGGCGACCCAACCGCTGACGTTCGCGACGGCGGTCCCCGCGCTCGACGTGTTCATGTTGATGGACGTCACCGGATCGATGGGCGGCGAGATCGTGAATCTCAAGAGCGCGCTCACCAGCACGGTCGTGCCCGGTGTCCAAGCCGCGGTCGCGAACTCGCAGTTCGGCGTCGGTGCGTTCGCCGACTTCGTGAGCGGCAACTCGTACGGCACCACGAACTGCCACTCGAGCGGCACCACGTGGGATCAGCCGTTCAAGCTGTTCACGCCGATCACGAATTCGACGACCACAGTCCAGACCGCGGTCAACGGCCTTAGCAATGGCGCCACGCCGGTCGGATGCGGTGGCGATGGTCCCGAGTCTGCCATCGAGGGCATCTATCAATCCGCGACGGGTGCAGGCATCACCGGTCCCTCGCCGAACAGTGTTACCGCGGCGCCGATCGGTTGGCGTGCCGGCACGATGCCGGTGGTCCTCGCGATCAGCGATGCGCAAACGCACGGCAAGAACGAAGCGACGAATACCTGCTCGGGAACCAACTTCTCGTACAACGCGTCGGTCTCGGCGACGGCGCACTCGCGCGACGAAGCAAAGGCCGCACTCGCCGGCATCTGCGCTCGCGTGATCGGGATCGCGTCGACGCCGCAAACGGATCCGCAGTGCGATTCGCGCAGCTACATGACGGACTTCTCGACGACGACCGGCGCCCGCGTGCCGCCTGCGGCCTGGGACTTCACGGGCACGCGGCCGGCGGGTTGCGCGGCGAATCAGTGCTGCACGAAGATCAACGGTGCGGGTGAAGCGCCGGACGGCGATGGCCTGTGCCCGCTCGTGTTCCAGATCGCGTCGGACGGCACGGGCATTTCGACGAGCGTCGTGACCGGCATCCAGATGCTCACGCGGTTTGCCACGTTCGATGTCACGCACACGTCGATGGGCGTCGCCACGGACGTCGATGGCAATGCGCTGCCGAACGGCCACACCACCGCGGACTTCCTGAAGGCGATCACGCCGACGGGCTCGACGGTCCCGGCGCCGCCGCCGGTGATCACGCCGCCGACGTTCGATGCGACGAACTTCCACAACGTGACGCCGGGCACGCAGATCAAGTTCGCGGTCGATGCGTACAACGACTTCGTGATGCCGACCGATCAGCCCCAGATCTTCCACGCCACGATCCAGGTGCTCGCCGGTGGCTGCACGCCGCTCGATCAGCGAGACGTGCTGATCCTCGTCCCGCCGTCGGACATCGTGATCAACTAGCACCTAATGTGACATTAACGACGCGTCCTGGTGACGTTTCCGGTGATACTCCCCACCGATGCGTTGCCTGGTCTGTATCGCGTTGCTCGGTGCGTGCTCTTCCGACGACGGTTCCAAACAACCTCCGCTCACGCACGACACGTCGTTGTTGTGTCCGCAGCCCGCCGGCTTGCCGTTCGAGCTCGTGTCGTGGGGATGGACCGGCAACGAATCGATCCAGACCGACGATCCACGTAACAAGGATCAAGCGACCGACACGCTCGGCAATCCGAATGGCATGCAGGCGAACGTGTTCGTCGCCGACTCCGACTCCGCGTCGAGCGACCCGGTCAGCTATCAGGGTCTGAAGGCGCGCACCACGTTGACCGGCGGTCTGTTCGGGAATCCGGTCGTCGACGAAGCCGTGTCGCTGTGGACCTACGATGGCTCGGCGTGGTCGTCGAAGGGCCGCGCGCAAACGGGCGCCGATGGCACGTACGATTTTTCGTCGACGGGCTTCGTCGCCGAGAACAACAAGCCGGTCTACTCGGTCCTCGAGGCGGATGGCTCGTGTGCCGAGCACTACAACCTGCTGCTGCCGGCCGGATCGAAGGTCGTGGTCTCCGATATCGACGGCACTCTGACCACGGACGACCAGCAGGAGCTCGATCAGATTCCGGATGCCACGTACGTGCCGCTGATGATGGGACATGCGAACGACATGGCGCAGGCGTGGGCCGACAAGGGCTATCCGGTCATCTACCTCACGGCGCGGCCGCACTTGTTCCGCGTCGAGACGCGCGTGTGGTTGCGCGATCAGATGTTCCCGACAGGCGTGCTGATCACGGGCAACAACGAGAGTGATGCGGCGACCTACAAGACGATCTGGCTGAAGCGCATGATCCAGACGTTCGGGTGGAATGTGGTCGCGGCGTACGGCAACGCACAGACCGATGTCGACGCGTACAACAACGTGGGGATTCCGAAGGCGCAGACGTTTATCGTCGGGCCGCTCGGTAGCGACGGGATGGATATCGCGATCCCGAATATGGATTACGGCGATCACATCACGAGCTACATCGACCAGCAGCCAGACAACACGCCGTAGGGTAAGCCTCCCTCGTGCGAGGGTTGCCGGATCTGATCGGACCGAACCTGGCGGTGCTGTTCTGCGGGATCAATCCCGGTTCGTATAGCGCGCGCGTCGGGCGGTGATGCGCGATCGGTCCTGAAGGGCTATGGTCCCGCCATGCAGAAGTTGCGACTCGACGTGTGGTCCGACATCGCGTGCCCGTGGTGCTACATCGGCAAGCGGCATCTCGAAGCCGCGCTGAAAGACTTCGAACATAAAGATCAGGTCGAGGTCGTGTGGCGCGCGTTCGAGCTCGATCCCACGGCGCCGAAGCAACGCACGGACGTGACGAGCAACGTCGCTCGGCTCGCATCGAAGTACGGCGTCAGCGAGGAGCAGGCGCGCGCGATGATGGCCCGCGTGATCCACGCCGGGACCGCAGCGGGCTTGGATCTGAAGCTGTACGACTCGAAGTCGGGCAACACGTTCGATGCGCATCGCTTGCTGCATTGGGCGCTCGAGCACGGCAAGCAGGACGCGCTGAAGGAACGGATGATGCGCGCGTATCAGACGGAAGGGCAGGTGATCGCCGATCCGGACGTGCTCGTCGCGTGCGCGAAGGACGCCGGCTTGCCCGAGGAAGACGCGCGCGCGGTGTTGTCGAGCGATCGCTACGCGGCGGATGTGCGCGCCGACGAATCACTCGCGAAGGAGCTCGGGATCAGCGGCGTGCCGTTCTTCGTGCTCGCCCAGAAGATCGGTGTGTCGGGCGCGCAGCCCGTCGAGACCATGAAGATGGTGCTCGATAAGGCCTGGGCCGAGCTGCCGAAGATCGAAACGGTTGTCGAAGGCGCGACCTGCGGCCCCGACGGCTGTGATTGAGAAGCTAAGACTCGGCTGTCCCGGCTGGGGCACGAAGTCGTGGGTCGGGAAGTTGTTTCCCGAAGGCACGCGCTCGACGGAATTTCTCGATCGCTACGCGCGCGTGTTCAACACCGTCGAGGGCAACACCACGTTCTACGCGTTGCCGCCGCCGGACGTGGTCACGCGGTGGCGCGAGCAGGTGCCCGACAGCTTCCGGTTTTGCTTCAAGTTCCCGCGCGCGGTCAGCCACGACAAGCTGCTCGTAGATTGCGGCGCCGAGCTCGACGAGTTTTACGAAACGATCCGGCCACTCGCGATCGAAGCGTTGATGCTGCAACTGCCGCCGCGGTTCGATCGTACGCAGCTGCCACGGCTCGCCGCGTTTCTCGATCGGCTGCCGCGCGACCATCACGTCGCTGTCGAACCGCGCCACGAAGAGTTCTTCGACGGTAGCGCCGCCGATCGCGAGCTCCAGCAGCTCCTCACCGAACGAAACGCCGACCTCGTCATCATGGACGCGCGGGGCCTCCATCGCACGAAGGCCCTCACGCTCGCCGACGTGCGCGGCAAGAAGCCGGCGCTACCGGTAATCGTGCGGACCACGGGCAACCGGCCGATCGTGCGCTGCGTGCCGCACGAGGACTTCGAAGATAGCCGCGCGGAGATCACGGCGTGGGCCGATCAGGTGGCCGCGTGGATCGCCGAGGGCAAGCAGCCGATCTTCTTCATGCACTCGCCCGACGATACGTACGCGCCGGAGCACGCCTACAAGTTCTTCGAGTTGCTCGCCGCGCGCACACCGGTCGGCACACTGCCGCCGTGGCCGGGCGGACCGCGGCAGTTGTCGCTACTCTAGCGACCTCCATGAGATTCACCGACAAGGTCTACGTCGTCACCGGCGGCGCGAGTGGCATCGGTCGCGCGATCGTGAAACGGCTCGCCGATGAAGGTGCACGCGTGTGCATCGCCGATCTGAACGCGCACGCCGGCACGGACGCCGTCGAGGAATACGGCGATCGCGTGATGTTCCAGAAGTGCAACGTCGGCAAGGAACCGGACGTGAAGAAGACGATCGCCGCAGCGATCAAGTGGGGCGGCCGGCTCGATGGCGTCGTCAACAACGCGGGCATCGCGAAGCCGGACGTCGGTCCCGTCGAGGATCTCGCCCTCACCACGTGGAACGAGTTTCTCGCGGTGAATCTGACGAGCGCGTTCCTCACGGCGAAGTACGCGATCGCGGAGCTCCGCAAGGCGCACGGCGTGATCGTCAACATCGGCTCGACCCGCGCGCTCATGTCGGAGGCGCAGACGATCGCGTATTCGGCGACGAAGGGCGGCATCGCCTCGCTCACGCATTCGCTCGCCGTCACGCTTGGTCCGGACATTCGCGTCAACTGCATCCAGCCGGGATGGATCGCGACCTCGACGTTCGCGGCCCGCGATCAGCGCAAGCCACCGAAACTCTCGAAGCGCGACCACGCGCAGCACCCGGCCGGGCGCGTCGGCATTCCCGAGGACATCGCGGGCATGACGGCCTGGCTGCTCTCGGACGAGGCTGGCTTTGTCACCGGCGCCGTGTTCACGAGCGACGGCGGGATGACGCGAAAGATGATCTACACGTGAAGCGCGCGAGCGAGCGCGGCGCTGAACGCGGGCAGATCATCGGGCTTGCGAGACGTGATCAACTTGTCGTCGACAACGACCTCCTGATCGACCCACTCCGCTCCGGCGTTCTCGAGATCCTTCCGCACGGAGGGCCAGCTCGTTAGCTTCTTGCCGGCAACCGCGTCGACCTCGATCAACAGCTGCGGCCCGTGACACACGGCGGCGATCCACTTGCCGTCGCCGACCATCTTCTTCACGAACGCGACCACGTCCTTGTCGATCCGCAGGTGATCCGGCGAGTAGCCTCCGGGAATCACGAGCGCGTCGTAGTCCTTGGGCTTGGCATCGGACGCGCGCATCTCGATCTTGATCTTCTCGCGACCGTTCTTACCCGTGACCGATCGGCCTCGCTCGGCACCGATGACATCGATCGCGTGCCCGGCCTCACGGAGTGCGTCGTACGGTTTGCGAAATTCGCTGTCTTCGAAGTCCTCGTCGAGGACGAATGCGATGCGTGCCATTCCACACCGAAGTGCAGCTACGGTGCCACGATCACGCGATTCCGACCCTCGCGCTTCGCCGTGTACAGTGCTTCGTCGGCGTGGTGAAGGAGCGCGGTGGGCTCGTGGGTCTTGCCCGAATGGCACACACCGAACGACGCCGTCACGGTCAGAGGATCGGTGATGCCTTCGATCGCGGCGCGCAAGCGCTCGGTCAGCACCTTCATCAGCTCGTCGTCGATATCGGTCTGGATCACGCAGAATTCTTCGCCACCCATCCGCGCGACCATGTCGCTCCGACGGATCGAATCCTTCAACGTCCGTGCGACGGCGACGAGCACCTGATCCCCGACCCCGTGCCCGTGCGTATCGTTGACCTTCTTGAAGTGATCGATATCGACGATCGCGACGGAGAATCTCCGCCCGCGCGCGGCCTCCGCCGACAGGAGATCTAGGCGATCGCGCAACGCGCGGCGATTTGGTAGCTGCGTCAGCTCGTCGGTGATCGCGAGCTCGGCCAACCGATGCTGGACGTTGCGCAGCGCCGTCACGTCCGACAGCGTGACGACACCACCTCGCACGTGACCATCGCGATCGAGCACCGGCCGCCCGGTGGCCATCAGGTGCATGCCCTCGGGGAATCGGTCGTTGCGCACCATCATCTCGACGTTGTTCGTCGAGATTCCGCGCAACGCGTTTCGCAACGGCAGCCGATCCATCTCGATCGGCGTGACGCCATCCGACTCGAAGAAGCCACTCGCGATCCGCGGATTGCGCTCGACACTGATCTCGTCGCCCGGCATCCGGCCCGTGACTTGCCGTGCGAGTGGATTCGCGACGATCACCTGCGCGTTCTCGTCGGCGACGAGGATGCCTTCACCGGCGGTCTCGAGGATCGCTTCGAGCACCTCCACGCGGCCCGCGAGCGCCTGCTCGGATTCGAGCACGCGGCGTTGCGCCGTCTTGAGCGGGGTGATGTCCGTGGCGATCGACAGTACCTCGGTCAATCGGCCATTCGTCTCGCGCGCGAACGGCGTGGATCGCACGAGCATGTGGCGCTCGTTGCCCATCGCATCGAGCACCGAGTACGACGTCTCGTGAATTTCTCCGTCGGGCAGACCCTGCGCGCGCACGATGTTGTCCGCCGCGCGCTTCGCGTCCGCCGGCGGCATGTGCTGGCGCAGTCCGGCTTCTCGCAGATCGCCCAGCTCGAAGCCGAGGAGCTCGCGCATCTTCTTGCTACGCCACGACACGCGCAGGTTCGGCAGGTCCATCATGTAGACCACGTTCGGCGACAGGTTCGAGATCTTCTCGAACACCTTCATCTCGCGAGCGAGCCGATCGAGCTCGATCTCGTCGACGACGATCGCCGCCAGATCGACCAGCGTCTGCAGCTGATCCGGCGTGAGCTTGCGCGGGCGGGTATCGATCGCGCACAACGTGCCGAGCGCGTAGCCGCCCTTCGTGACGAGTGGAGCGCCCGCGTACGACCGGATGTATGGCTCGCCGGTGACCAGCGGGTTGTCTGCGAACCGCGGATCTTCGGCCGCGTCGGGAACGACCAACACACCGGGGTTCAAGATCGCGTACGCGCAGAACGCCACATCGCGCGAGGTCTCGCTCGCGCCGAGCCCGACACACGACTTGAACCACTGCCGCTCGTCGTCGACCAACGAGACCAACGCGATCGGAACCTCGAGGATTCGCGCGACCAGCGCCGTGATCCGATCGAACGACGGCTGCGGTGCGGTATCGAGGATGTTGAACGCCTGCAGAGCGGCAAGCCGCTGCGCTTCGTTCGGCGGTTTCGGCGCCCCCACCAGGAGGACGAGCTTACACCGCTAGCACCGCGAGATCAGATACACGATCACGAGGATCGGCAGCGGAATACCCAGGAGCCATGCGAGACCAAAACCTGCTTTTGCGCCGGAGGACGTCATGTCCTCGGGTTTTGCAGTAGACAGGCCAACGCAAATGACGACTAACCGTGCGACCACGCGCAGACCTGCGTGACGGCGTCGCCCGTCGTGCGATCGAGCGCGCTCACCATGCCGCGACGCCATCCTCGTTCGAGAACCCGCCGGTGTGTCCATCTGGACCGAGCAGTGCGAGACGGACCGGCTCGCGCGCGGCCTGCTCGACCGAACGATGACCGCTGTGGCCGTTGAGATCCGTGGCCGTGTAGCCGGGACACGCCGCGTTGACCTTGATCCGCGTGCCCTCGAGCGCCTGGGCGAGCTTCAAGGTGACCATGTTGAGCGCGGCCTTCGATGCCGGATAGCCGAGGTTGTCCATCGCGCGATGCGCGTAACCAGGCATGGCGTTGGTCTGCAACGAACCGACGCGGCTCGAGACCATGACGATTCGACCGAGCGACGCGGCCTTCAGTAGCGGCAGCATCGCTTGCGTCAACGCGACCACGCCGAACACGTTGACATCGAACATCGCGCGAAGGTTTTCGCGCTCCGTCGATCCGATCGGCGAGGCGAGGGCAACTCCCGCGTTGTTCACGAGCACGTCGAGCCGACCGTAGCGTTCGCGGATCGTCTGGGCCGCGCGCGCGATCGACGCGTCGTCGGTGACGTCGAGCTGGATGCCGGTCACTCCGGTCGGCACCTTCGCGACATCGCGTGCGCCGGCGAGCACGGTCAACCCTTTCGCGGCGAGCTGGCGCACGATCTCCAGCCCGATTCCTTTGTTCGCACCACTGACGAGAACGACCTCTTTGTCATGCATACATTACGGGTACGCAGTTTCGGTCTCGAGGACTTGGGCGAACTTGGCCGCCCGATCGGCTGCAAGAAAGCCCAAGCGCGCGCCACCCGCGAGCAGTATGTTTCGGTCCGTATGCCCGCCGTCGCCACAGCGCTCCCCGGATTGCGCGTCTCGCAGTGGGTGACGAACGGGCTCTACAGCGCGATCAAAGAGACGCACGCGATCGCGCGGATCACGTACGGCCGCTCGGAATACGCACTGCGCGGCAAGACCTGGACGACCACGCCGCACGCGCTGCTGTTTCGCCAGCCCGGCGACTTTCACCGCGATCTCGCGCGCGAGGGGAAGAGTCTCGCGCAGGTGCTGTCGTTCGACCGGTCGCTGTTCGCGTCGCTGCCGATCCGCGAGCTCGTGCCGCAGCTCGCACCCGACGATCCGCGCGGTGCGGTGTTTCATCGTCTCCACGATGCCGTCGCTGCGAACGAGGATCGTCTCGCGCTCGAAGTCGCGACGACCGAGGCGATCGCGCAACTCGGTCGGCTCGTCGATCCGACACCGCCTTCGCGCCCGGTGCGGCGCGCCCTCGAGCTGATCCACGAGCGCTACGCCGATCCGCTCACGCTCGACGAGATCGCCGCTGCGGCGGAGCTCGACCGTTTCCGGCTGTGCCGCGCGTTTCGTGCGCACGTCGGGTTGTCACCGCACGCGTATCTCACGCGCATGCGAATCATTCGCGCGAAGCAGCTCCTCGTGTCCGGAATGCCCGCAGGCGAGGTCGCGCATGCGGTCGGCCTCTACGATCAGTCGCAGTTGAATCGCCATTTCAAGAAGTTGGTCGGCACCACGCCGGGCAAGTACGCGACGTAGCGGGGCACGTCGGATGCAACGTTTTGATCCATCATGGCGAATCAAAACTACGGACATCCCCGACGGCGCGAGGAGCGCGACGAGCACGGCTACCAGGATCCGCGCGATCGCGGCGACTTCCACGACTACCGCCCGGGCAGTGGCTACGGCTATGACGACGACGGTCGCGATCAGGGACGCGATCTAGCGAACTACCGTCGCGACGACACCGAATTCCGCGGTCAGAGCGGTTCGCACGCCGGCTTCGGCGGCAACAACCGATCGTGGGGAAACCAAGGCGGCAATCCCGGCCGATGGGGTGAGTTCGATCGCGGCGGACGGTGGAGCCCGGCCTCGCACGACGTCGAATACAACTCGCAATCACCACACGCCGGTCGCAGCGATCACTACAGCCGCTTCGGCGGTTATGGCGAAGGCCAGTACGACATGCAGAACAGCTGGCGCCGCGACCAACGCCAATGGCGCGATCACGATAACTACGACGACAGCAACCGTCAGATGAATCGCGGTGGCTACGGCTTCGAAGGCCAGAGCGGTTACACCGGCGGGCAGTACGCGAACCGCGACGGTGGCTATGGCTACGCGCGGGGTCCTCATGTCGGCAAAGGCCCCGCGGGCTATCAACGCAGCGACGAGCGAATCAAAGAGATCGTGAACGATGCGTTGACCGAGCACGGTCACGTCGACGCGTCGAACATCACCGTCGACGTGAAGAATGGCGAAGTCACGCTGACCGGCCACGTCGACGATCGCGATGCGAAGCGACTGGCCGAAGACATCGCCGCGAGCCAGAGCGGTGTGAAGGACGTCGCGAATCAGCTGCGCGTCGGCCCGCCGATGTCGGGCGGCGCGTCGATGACGAAGAAGAACGGCCCGGCGACCTGAGCCGAAACGACCGACGGCCCGCGAACCATGACTCGCGAGCCGCCAGCGTTTCAGTAATCGTTAGCTCTGCGCGTACGGTGATGCCGGCGGAGCTTCGGGCTCGCTGATCCAGCCATGCGCGATCTTCGTCAGCTGCCCGGCAGCAGCATCACGCACGACCTTCATCACCAACGCACCGAGCGCACCCATGATGAGGCCGCGCTCCGGGTCCGGCTTGCGTTCGCCCATCGTCCCGACCCATACGCCGAGCAGCGCGCCGAACGCGACGAGCGCCCACGGATCCTCGGCCAGTTTTTCAAGCTTCGGCATCTCCATAGATCACCGCCGGATCAGGCGCATCGCGAGGAAGCCGACGCCGAACGCGATGGCGAGCGCCGCCATCGGGTGTTTCTTGATCTGTGCGCCGAGCGCATCGATCGCCGTCGACGCTTTGTCCGCGCCGTTGTCGACCGCCGACTTCACGCCATCACGAAGATCATCGAGGCGCGCCTCGACCTGTTCCTGCACGTTCGCCATGTTGCTCGTCCTTTATTTGAGAATCCGGCGCGGCATGATTTCGCCGCTGACCTGGTCGCGTTGATTCTTCGGCGTGATCGGCTTCTTCGCCGGCACGATCGGTACATCACATTGCGGCGTCCACCGCGGCTTGCGCATGGCGGGCAGGAGCTCGGTCACGCCGTGCTCGAGCTCGTCGGGATCGACGATCTGGATCTCGGGCTCGTCATCATCGTTCGTCTCGACGACGATCTCGAGATCCTCTTGGATCGACGCTTGATCGAGCCGGCGGAGCATCAGCTTGCACGCCGTCCGGATCTCGATCGCCATCGGGCGCTTCGCGGGATCCTTATCGAGCATGCGATGCACGAGATCGCACAACGCGGCCGGCGCACTGCACTGATCGCCGAGCGAGGCCGGCTGCGTGGTGATGTGCTTGCACACCACTTCCGCGAGCGTGCGGCCATCGAACGGTGGTTGGCCGGTGAGCGCTTCGTACGCGATCACGCCGAGCGAGTAGATGTCACACGGCGCGGCGATGTGCTGACCCGCCGCTTGCTCCGGCGACATGTAGATCGGCGTGCCCGGCGTCATGCCTTCCATCGTCAAGCGACCGACGGGACCGAGCCGCGCGACGCCCCAATCGATCAGGCGCAGCGGGAAGTCACGATCGGCCGGCGTGAGCAGAAGATTGTCGGGCTTGAGATCGCGATGAACGATGCCGCGCACGTGAACCGCGCCGAGCACGTCGGCGACATCGCCGAGCAGCATCGCGACATCGGGCCACGGCAAACGGCCACCATCGCCGAGGCGTTGGGTGAGCGTCTCGCCTTCGACGAGCTCCATCGCGATGTACGGGCGATGGTCCGCGAGGATGTTGCACTCGTAGACGCGCACGAGCCCCGGATGACGAACGTCTTCCAGGATCGCCGCTTCCTGCACCATGCGCGTCGCCATACCGGGTTGGCGGCACAGCTCGGGATGCATGATCTTGATCGCGGCCTTGCGCGGCAGCACGGTGTGCGTCGCGCGGAACACCATGCCCATGCCGCCGCGACCGATCTCTTTCTCGATCCGATACGAGCCAATGACAGCGCCCGGAGCGAGGTTAGAGGGAGCGACGGCGGCGACCATGCCGAGCCAATGTTCAAGCGTCGTGCCTAGTCAGAAACCGGTCGCGATGTAGCTCTAACGCACGCTGGCATGACGCATGAACATAGGTTTCCCGAGATCATGGACAGCGAACACCGCGAGGGTGATGTCATCGGCGCATATCGCGTCGATAGCGTCATCGGCAGCGGCGGCATGGGGTGGGTCTACCGTGCGCGCCACGCGCTCAGCGAGCGAGTGGTCGCACTCAAGGTCCAGCGCAGCGATGCGCAAACCAACGCACGTGCGCGAGATCGCATGCTGCGCGAGGCCCAGATCCTCGCGACGCTGACTCATCCCGGCGTCCCGCGGTTTCACGAAGTCGGCCTCCTCGACGACGGCCGCCCGTGGATCGCGATGGAGCTCGTGGAAGGCACGGCCTTGTCCACGCGGCTCAGGAAGGGCCCGATCGAGCCCGACGACGTCGCGCGCATCGTGATCGACGTTTCGAGTGTGCTAGCAGCCGCGCACGATCGTGGCCTCACGCATCGGGATCTGAAGCCCGACAACATCTTCCTGACGCCGCTCGGCCGCTATCCGATTCGCGTGCTCGATTGGGGCATCGCACACGATCATGCCGGCGTTCGCCTCACGAATCACGACGAAGCGATCGGCACGCCGACGTACATGTCCCCCGAGCAAGCGCGCGGTGGCCCGGTCGGTGGCCACTGCGACGTTTACGGCCTCGGCGTGATCGCGTTCCACATGCTCGCCGGCGAGGTGCCGTTTCCGGGGACGAATCCCGTCGAGATCTTGTTACAGCACTTCAACAAGGCCCCCGGGTTGGCGACGCGCTGCCCGCATGTCGCGACTGGTCTCGTGGAAGCGATCGAGCACATGATGACAAAGGCGCACGATCGCCGGCCGCGCGCGCACGACATCGAGAAACGTCTGCGCGAGACCCACACGGACTACGACGCGTACGACCTCGGTGAAGTGGTCCAAGCGCTGCCTTCGACCGAGCAGGTGACAACGCGGATTCGCGTACGTTCATGAGACCGGCACGAGCCTTGTAACGCAGCCGCACATCATGGGTTCTCGCAGCCGTACGCGGGACGAGACCGATCGCGTGCTGGGCGAGAACGCCCACCGTGCGCGTCCGTCACGCCCAGGCGCGAACGCGACCGTCACGCGCGTCGGACAACGTTCCGATCGTCATGGCGGCGTGAATGAGCCCCACGTGGCTGTAGGCCTGCGGAAAGTTCCCGAGGAGCTCGCCCGATTCGGGATCGACGTCCTCGCTGTAGAGCCCGAGCGGATTCGCGTGACGACTGACGCGATGGAAGACCTCGACCGCCTCTTCGATCTTTCCAGCGAGCGCGAGGGATTCGGCCCACCAGAACGAGCAGATCGTGAATGCGCTCGTGGTCTCGCCGAAATCGTCGAGGTTCGTGTAGCGCTGCATCAGTCCGCCGCGGGTCATGTGCCGGCGGTATTGATCGAGCGTGTTGAGGAAGCGCGGATCGCGAGCGTCGATGAGGCCCATCGCGGGGAACAGAAGATTCGCGGCGTCGCCGTGATCGCCGTCGAGCGCCTGCGTGAACGCACCGATCGTCGGGTTGTAACCGCGATCCAAGATCAAGCTGCGCTCTTGTTCGGCGATCCGTCTCCAACGTTCGGCGAGCGCGTCCTCGTGAAACGCGCGCGCGATCATCGAACCGCGATCGATCGCGGCCCAGCACATGGCGCGGCTGAACGTGTAGTGGCGCGGCAGCTGCCGGAACTCCCAGATCCCGTGATCGGCGCGCGGCGCGATGTCGATCGCGGCTTCGACGAGGCGTTGGACCAGCGGGAAGTACTCGCCGGGCCGATCCATGACGATGCGCGTGTCGAACAACAGCGTTTGCAGACACAGCACGATCTCGCCGGCGAGATCGTTTTGGACTTGAACGGCGGCGGCATTGCCGACACGCACGGGACCGACGCCGCGAAACCCACGCAGGTGCGGCAGCGTGATCTCGGGCAGCGAGCGCTCGCCCCCGACGCCGTAGATCGGTTGCAACGTGCCGTCCTCGGCGATGTCGCGCAGGAAGCCGATGAACTGCTCGCCTTCGTTGACGTGCGAGAGCCGGCGCAGCGCCTCGACGACGAACGCGGCATCACGCAACCAACAATAGCGATAGTCCCAGGTGCGCTCGGAGTTGATCGCTTCGGGGATGCTCGTAGTAGCGGCGGCGATGATCGCGCCCGTGTCGTTGTAGGCGTGAAGCTTCAGCGTGAGCGCGGCGCGCAACACCTGTTCGGAAGCGAAGCTCGGCAACGCGCAGGTCTTGGCCCACATGCGCCAGCTCGCGATCGTGCCTGCGAGTTGATGTTCGATCTCGTCGTAGCTGGGCGTGCCGGTGCGCGGCCCATAGGCGAGCACGAAGTAGCACGGCGACCGGAGCGGGATTTCGGTCCCGGACACCACGTAGTCACCCGCCACGTTCGTGAACAAGTGCAAAGGCACGTCGGCGCCGACGATATCGACACCGTGCTGGGTCACGATCAGCGTAGGGTCACGGCGCGCGTAGTCAGGTTTCGGGGAGAACTCGATGCGGATGCGCGGCGTGCCCGAGAGCGGGCGGACGATGCGATGGACCTCGAGCGGCGTATCGACGTGACCTTGCCCGATCCCGATCCGGGGCATGAAGTCGATCACCTCCCAGCTCCCGTCGTCCGCTTCGAACACGGTGCGAAGCACGTTCGTGTTCGGGACGTACTGCATGTCGCCGCGCAGAATTTTGTCGTGGGAGCGGATGCGGAACGTGCCGCCGCGCTCCTGGTCGAGGATCGCGCCAAAAATCGACGGCGAATCGAATCGCGGAAGACACAGCCATTCGATCGCGCTATCCGGAGCGATGAGCGCGATGGCGCGACCGTTTCCGATCGCACCGTGCTCGAGACGTTGCATGTATCCGGCAGTATAGTCGAGAGAGAGACCGTCCCGTGGTTGACTGGCAGCAACTCGCGTCAGTGCCGCATCTCGTGATCGCGTTGGATCTCGACGGCACGTTGATCAATTTCGCCCCGACTCCGCACGAAGCGAAGATCGATGGTGACACCGCTGCGCTCGTAACAGCGCTCGCGAATTCGCCGGGCGTCACGCTCGGGCTCGTCAGCGGGCGCCCGCGCGACATGATGGAAGATCTGCCGGAGCGGTTTCCGAATGTCGCGCTCGCGGCGGAGCACGGCGTGTGGCGCTGCGGCAATGGCGTGTGGGAAGCCGCGCTGCCACCGGTGCCGCAGTTGGACGAGATCGAGCGCTCGTTGCGATCGCTCGCGGCGCGCTATCGCGGCACCACGGTCGAGCGCAAGAGTTGCTCGGTCTGTCTCCACTGGCGGTTGGTGTCGTCGGCGGAGCATGCGGCGATCTCGAATCAGGCGGAACAGCTCGTCGATGAATGGCTCGAGACCAACGGCGAGCTCGAGCGCTTGCCGGTCGTCGAGGCGATCGAGATTCGCCATCGCGCGGCGCACAAGGGTGTCGCGATCGGCTGGCTGCGCGGGCGTGGGCCGGCCGATGCGATGATGCTCGCGATCGGCGACGACACTACGGACGAGGACATGTTCGTGTCGTTGCGCGAACGCGATCTGGGTGTGCTCGTTGCCGTCGAGCCGCGGCAGACGAACGCGCGGTTCCGGTTGCCGGACGTCGCGGCGGTGCATCAGTTCCTGCGCTGGCTCGTCGAATCGCGCGCGCGCCGGCACGTCACGGATCCGATGATCACGCTCGCGCAATCGCCGGAGCCGCGCGGCGAGCCGAAGCTCGTGGTCGCGTCGAATCGGTTGCCGAACCTCGGCACCGGGCGAAAGAAGGAAGTCGGCGGCCTCGTGTCGGCGATCGCGCCGGCGTTGGCGGAGACCAGCGGCATCTGGCTCGGCTGGAGTGGGCTCGAGCGCGATCCGGGCCTGCGCGTCCGGCTCGAGCACGGCGATCCGGTGTCGCGCGCGCAGTTCGATTATCCGCCGACCTGGCGGCAGCGGTTCTACGCGGGGTTCTGTAACCAAGCGCTGTGGCCGCTGATGCACGGCTTCATCAGCAAGGTTCGTTACGTCGATGACGAGTGGGCCTGCTATCAAGAGGTCAACGCCGCGTACGCGCAGGCGGTGCATCAAGTCGGCGGTAATCACGCCGAGGTGTGGGTCCAGGATTTTCACCTGATCCTGGTCGGCAAAGAGCTCGTGCAGCTCGGGCATCAGGGCAAGCGCGGGTTCTATCTGCACGTCCCGTTCATGCCGCTCGACGTGATGGGCACGTTGCCGTGGGCAGCGGAGATCGTCGATGGCCTACTCGCGTACGACTTGGTCGGCGTGCAATGCGAGCGGTGGCGCGAGAACTTGATCGCGACGGCGCGTGGCCTGCTCGGCAGTGATGCGGGCAAGCGTGCGGCCGTGATCACGCGGACGATTCCGGTCGGCATCGATCCGGATCGGATCGCGGAAGCCGCGGCCTCGGAAGATCCGACGGAGCTCGGCACGTACGAGACGATGTTGAACGGGCGGCGTCAGTTGATCCTCGGCGTCGATCGCTTGGACTACTCGAAGGGCATTCCGGAGCGGCTCGAAGCGTTCGCGCGCATGCTCGAGCGGTTCCCGGAGTGGCGCGGCAAGGTCGCGTTCATCCAGGTCTCGGTGCCGACGCGGAGTGACGTGCCCGATTACGCGGAGCTGCGATCGCGGGTCGAGTCGTTGGTTGGACGGATCAACGGTGCGTATGGCGAGGCGGACTGGGTTCCGGTCCGGTACCTGTATCGGTCGTACGATCCGGACACGCTCGCGCGGTTGTATCGGTTCGCGGATGTCGCGCTCGTGACGCCGCTGCGCGATGGCATGAACTTGGTCGCGAAGGAGTTCGTGGCGGCGCAGGACGATGCGGATCCGGGTGTGTTGGTGCTGTCGAAGTTTTGTGGTGCGGCGGAGCGGATGACGGATGCGATCGTCACGAACCCGTATCACGCGGATGGCGTGGCGTCGGATCTGGATCGGGCGTTGCGGATGGACGTCGGTGAACGAGTTCGGCGGAACGACGCGCTGAAGAGGGTGGTGTGGGAAGACTCGGCGTCGGCCTGGACGCGATCGTGGCGGTCGGCGCTGTTCGATGGTGAGGCGATCGCGCGGAAAACCGGGTCGTAGTCCACGGCACGAAAAATCGGCGGGGCGACCTGAAATTCCCCCGGGACGGCTCTACGAGCACGAGCCCGATCGAGCTGTTACAATTTGCGGGATGGAGGGCTCGGCCGAGGTGCGTCAATTGCCGCCGGGCACCATGCTCGACGACAAGTACCGGATCGACGAGCTGCTTGCCGTCGGCGGGATGGGCGCGGTCTACGTCGGGACCCACACGAAGCTGCGCAAGCGGGTCGCGATCAAGGTGCTGAACCCGCAGCTCGCTTCGCCCCAGATGATCCAGCGGTTCGAGCGCGAGGCGATCACGGCCTCGCAGATCGGCCACGAGGGCATCGCCCAGGTGACCGACCTCGGCAAGAGCGCGTCTGGCGAGACGTTCCTCGTGATGGAGCTGCTCGAGGGCGAATCGCTCGCGGCGCGGTTGAAGGCGAGCGGACCCCTGCCGATCGAAGTCGCGTGCGAATTGGGCTGCTCGATCTTGTCGCCGTTGGGTGCGGCGCATCGGGCCGGCATCATCCATCGCGATCTCAAGCCGGATAACGTGTTCCTCGTCCGCCAGAGCCGCGGCGAGATGGTGAAGCTGCTCGATTTCGGGATCTCGCGCGCGCAGGGACTCGAGCAAGAGTTTCGGCTGACCACCACGGGGTTGGTGTTGGGCACGCCGTATTACATGTCGCCCGAGCAAGCGCGCGGCGAGCACGTGATCACGCCGGCGACGGACCTCTATTCGCTCGGCGTGATGCTGTACGAGATGTTGATCGGCGCGGTGCCGATCACCGGCGAGAACTACAACCAATTGATGTATCGGGTGATGACCGGCGAATACATCCGCCCGCGGACGTTGCGCGGCGAGATTCCGGAAGCGCTCGAGCAGTTGATCGTCCACGCGATGGCTGCGGATCCCGAGCATCGCCCGCGCACGGCCTCGGATTTCGAGGCGGGCCTGTTGCCGTTCTGCCGGGCGACGTTTCGCGACTACACGATCGAGCGCAACTCGCAGCAGGGGTTCGCGCCGCAGCTGACGCCGGCTCCGATGAGCCGCAGCGAACAGAACATGATGTACGCGGGCACGGCGAAGACCCAGGCGGCAACGCCGTCGGCGATGTCGCAACCCGTTGGTGCACCGCCGAAGAAGAGCCGGGCGTTGTTGATCGGCGTGATCGCGGTCGCGGTGATCGGCGGCGGGATCACGGCGATCATCGCGTCGGGCGGGAACAAAGATTTGAACGTCAAAGAAGCGGTACCGGCACCTGCACCTGCACCGGCTCCCGCACCGATGCCCGCGCCTGCACCCGCGCCCGTGGCTCCGACCGTCGAGAAGATCACGGTGAAGCTATCGCTCACGCCGAAAGATGCGGTCGCGACGATCGATGGCAAGCCCGTCGACGGCGAGCTCACCGTCGATAAAGACGACAAGTCGCACAAGCTGCACGTCGAAGCCGCGGGCTTTGTCGCGCACGACGAAGACGTGAAGTTCGACGAATCGCAGCGCCTCGCGATCCAACTCGATCGCGTGGCCGCGCCCAACGTTCCTGTGAAACACGATCCCAAGCCGCCCGTCGGGAAAACCCACGGCGGTAAGATCGAGAGCCAGAGCCCCTACTGATGAAACACTGGATCACGGCAGCGTTATTGATCAGTACGACCGTCTGGGCCGCGCCTCACAAGAAGAAGCCGCCGCCCGGGAAGACCGACAAGACTCCCGAACAGAAAGAAGCGGATCGTCACTTCAAGAGTGGCGTCGCGTTGTTCGGCGAGCAGAAGTTCGCCGAAGCGTTGGCGGAGTTCGAGCGCGCGTACGAAATCGCGCCGGCGCCGATCGTGCTCTACAACATCGCCGCGTGTCACCGCGAGCTCTCGCACTATGCGGAAGCCGTGAAGTACTACCGGCGGTTCCTCGACGAGGGCCAGGACAAGGCGCCCGCCGATCGGATCGTCGCGGCGAAGGCCGAGCTCGATGGGATCTTGCAGCGAATCGCGCGCGTGAGCGTCAATGCGCCCGATGGTGCGGAGATCCTCGTCGACGGTCAGTCGGTCGGCACGATGCCACTCGACATGCCGCTGATCGTGGCGCCCGGTGAGCACAAGGTCGTCGTTCACCTCGAGGGTAAGAAGGACGGCGACAAGAATTTGCGCGTCGCGTCCGGCGACGAGGTCGAGGTCAAGATCAAGCTGGGCGACTTGCCGAAGGAGCCCGAGCACACCGTGATCGAAGAGCGGGTCGCGCCGCCGCCCGAACCCGAGAAGCCGAAGATGTTCTCGATCAACGCGGCGTTCGCCACGAACGTCGCACGTGTGAACGATACCGGTGTCCCGTCGATCGGGCTCGGCGTGCTGCTCGGCTCGCGCGTCGAGGTCGCGCTCGATGCCACGCTCGTCGCGTACGCGGTGATGCCGAGCGTCCGCGTACGCTTGATCGGCGATCGCACGTCGCTTCACGTGATCGGCGCGGTCCCGATTTCGTTCACCGACGGCAACATGAACGAGACGTTCGTCGCCGGTGCCGGCGGCTTGGGCGTTCGCGCGATGGTCACGAACAACCTCGCGCTTCATCTCGAGGGCTATGCGAGCTACGCGTCGAAGGGCCACGGCCTGACGTTCCCCGCGTTCGTCGGAGGCGAAGTATGGTTTTGAGAGCACTGCTCCTCTGCATCGCGCTGTTAGGTTGCAAGCAGTCGCTGTTCGACTCGCACGGCGGCGACGACGACGACACGAACAAAGGCGATGGCGGCGGTAGCAACCTCGCCTCGACATGTCCGGCCCCGTGCTTGGGCGATGCGGGCGCTGACTTCGACGGGACCGGCGCCGGCAGCAACGGTCACTGGGCGTATCTCGAGGATCACGAGAACCGGACGTGGACGCCGATGACCGCGGGCGATCCGTCCGTCGGTGCGACCTCGGGCAACGCGGTCACGAGCTGCGGGAAGATGTCGGCGGCAACGTGCTCGCAATTGCCAGGTGCGCTGTTGGTCTCGACGGCAGGCAGCACGTCGGCGACGACCGCGGTCGAGTACACGGCACCGATGGCGCGCGTCGTTCAAGTGCAGCTCGGGATCCGCTTACCGGATGGTGCGCCGTCGCAGACCGTGCGGCTGTATCGCGGCAGCCGCGAAGATGCGCTGTATCAGGCGACCGCCGATCCGGGCGTGACGGTCACGCAGACCGTGACGTTGGACGTGCTCGCGAACGAGCGGATCTACGTGACGATGGATGGTGGCGCCGTCGACAAGGCGGCCGTGCAGCTATTCGTCGTCGGAGATACGGCGACGTTCCCGTCGGAGTGCGTGGTCGCGTTGCCGTTCGAGATGAACGGCGCGAACGCGTGTGGCACGCCGGCATTCACGTACACGAACTTCGATACGAGCATGGATGCCGCGCCGACGTTGGTCGCCGGGCCGTACGCGGAAGAGGGCATGGGCGCGAGCATCGCGGCACCGAGCTACTTCCACATCCCGGATCCGATCGCGCGCACCGGTGACTTCACGCTGCAGTTTTGGATGAAGTTCAACGGCGTCGTCGATACCGATACCGGTGGCTGGCCGTATTCGGATCTCGATCTCAACAGCGGCGGCGGCCTCGGCATGGTGCTGTTCATCGACGCGATGACGAGCCATCTCGCGGCCGAGATTTCGTCGTGCACGGATCCGAACAGCAACCCGCTGGGCTTCGATTATCTCGACGTCCAGTATCCGGACGACAAGGCGTGGCACTTCGTCCGGCTCGTCTACAAGGGCACGACCGTCACGATGTGCCTCGACGGCACGAAGCTCGGCGCGCAGGCGTTCTCGAAGCCACTGACGACGACGTTCGGACCCACGCTCGGCAAGAACGTGGTGTGGACGCCGAGCGAGCCCGCGTTCAATGGCACGTTGGACGACCTCCGCGTCATCTCGACTGCGTTACCCTGTAACTAGTGGCGTATCGCGTTGAAGATGGCGCGTCGTGTATCGACGTCCGGCTCGGCAATATCGAGCAGCTGTTCGATAACCGCGATCCGGCGCCGTTCCGCGAGCGCGATCTAGATACCGATCTCGCGGACTACCTCGCGGACGCCGGGGACGATTTGTTCGGCGAGGACAAGATCAAGCTCGTGTTCTGGCTCGATGCACCGTGCCAGCACGCCGAGATCACCGACGCGGTTCACGCGCACTTCGAATACATGATCGATCGCATGCGTCGCGATCGAAAGCGGCGCCGTCGAATCGGCCAGGTCTCGCTGGCGATCGGCATCGTGCTGGTCGTCGCGCTGATCGCGTTGTCGCAAACCGTCGCGAATGCCGTCGGTGGGCCGATCGGCGCCGGTCTCAAAGAAGGCCTCGTGATCTCGTGCTGGGTCGTGATGTGGCGTCCGATCGACGTCATCATCTACGACTGGATTCCGGATCGTCGCGAGCGTCGCGTGATGGAGAAGCTCCTCGCGGCGCCGATCGAGATCAAAGAAGTGGCGACAGCAGGCGCGCCCCCGCCTGGAATAGCCGCGGCCCGAAAGTCAGACGCTCGACCGCGTCGGACTTGATCTCGACGCACTGCGCTTGATCGCGATCGAACGCCTCGGCGAGCTGCTGGTTGAGCGCGTGGCTGTAGATCACGGCGCCGAGCTCGAAGTCGAGCCGGAAGCTGCGGTTGTCGAGGTTCGCACTCGCGACGATGCCGACGTCGTCGTCGATCACCATCGTCTTCGAGTGCACGAATCGCGGTTGGTACTCGAAGATCCGCACGCCGGCGGCGATCACCTCGGGGTAGTAGCTGCGCGCCGCGAGATCGACGAGCTTCGAATCGCCCTTCGCCGGCACGATCAACCGCACGTCGACGCCGCGCATCGCCGCGCACACCACGGCTTGGAGGATCGAGTCGTCCGGCACGAAGTACGGCGTGGTCAACCACGCGCGGTGCGTGGCCTGGTTGATCGCGGCGAAGTACATCTTGTGGATCGCGAACGTGGTGGCATCCGGACCCGACGCGACGATCTGGACGACATCGCCGCCGTCTTCGTCGGGCACGGGCCAATAGCACTCTTCCGATGCGAGCAGCTTGTCCGACGAGTACATCCAATCTTCGGCGAACACGCGTTGGAGCGCGCGCACCGTCGAGCCGACGAGCTTCACGTGGGTATCGCGCCAAGCCTTGTCGCCTGTGAATTCGCTGCTCTCGTCATCGGCCATGTTCATGCCGCCCATGAACGCGACCTTGCCATCGACGATCACGAGCTTGCGATGCGACCGGAAGTCCGCGCGGCGCCGGCGTAGCGTGAAGATCGACACCGGGTTGAACCACGCGACCTCGCCACCGGCCTCGACGAGCGGCTTGAAGAACTTGCCGCGGACGTGGCTCGAGCCCGTGCCATCGACGATCACCCGGACCTCGATCCCGGCCTTGCGCCGTTCGATCAATTGATCGCGCAGGCGCTTCCCGGAATTGTCCTTCTCCCAGATGTAGTACTCGACGTGGATGTGATTCGTGGCCGCATCGATCGCCTTCGCGATCGCTGCATACGCATCGACCCCTTCGCAGTACAGCTCGACGCCCGACGCGCGCAACGGTGGTGGCTCGCCGGCGGAGATCGCGATCCGCGCAAGTTGTTCGCGGTGGCGGGACGGCGAGTCGGTCTCGATGTCGTGGAGCGCGCCCTGGGCCTCTTCGACGATCTTCTTCGTGATCCGCCGGCGCAATTTTTTCCGGGCCAGGCGCTGGGGCCCGATCAGGCGATAGATGACGTAGCCCGCGACCGGGATGAACGCGAGGACCAACATCCAGGCGATCGTGGCGGCCGGCGATCGGCGCTGGAGCACGATCACCACGGCCATCACGACCGCCCAGACCGCAAACGCGGTCGTGATCAGTAGCCCCCAGTGCGTCACCGCGCCATCCTAGCGTCATGAAGATCGGAGTCGCCGTCGATCATGCTGGTTTCCCACTCAAATCGCGCGTGATCGAGATCGTTCAGCGCCTTGGCCACGACGTCCTCGATTTCGGCACCAATTCGACGGACCCGGTCGATTACCCGGACTACGCGCGGGCCCTGGGCGAGGCCGTGCTTGCCGGCCAGTGTGACCGCGGGGTCCTGTTGTGCGGTAGCGGGGTGGGGGCGAGCGTGGCGGCGAGCAAGCTCCGCGGAATTCGTGCCGCGGTTTGTCATGACACGTACTCCGCGCATCAGGGCGTCGAGCACGACGACATGAACATCCTGGTGATGGGCGCCCGCATCATTGGACCTGAATTAGTGCCCGAATTGGTTACAGCGTTCCTTGGAGCGAGGTTCTCCGGCGAGGAACGGCACGTCCGTCGGTTAGCAAAGGTTGCCGCGATCGAGCGTCAACCAACGTGAAGCAAGTGGCCGGGCGATCGCGGGCCGGTGTAAAAATGATGTATGGCCCGCAGCGAGACCGACCGGCAGCACGCCTACGAGCTGCCTGCCGTTCCTAACGCGAGCGAGCCGTTGGATGTCGCGGGCTATCTCGAGCTCGTGCACACGCCGGATCCGGAGATGCGGCAGCCGATGATGATCGAGCTCGCGCACCAGAAGGTGCGGCTCGGTCGGTTCACGCTCGCGGGTACGTACGCGCAGTCGCCGGATGTCTATGTCGCGGTCGGCGAGGATGGCGTGGAAGCGATCTCGCCGATGAATACGATGTTCGAGTTCATCGACGGCAAGTTCCACGTGTTCGACACGCGCTCGACGAACGGCACGTTCGTGAATGGCGAGCAGATCAAGAAGCGGCGTGCGCTCACCGTCGGTGACGTGATCGATATCGGTGGCACGCCCGAGGATGGCGGCGCGCGCGTGATCTTTCACGGCATGGTCGCGCCCACCCAGGAGATTCCGATCGTGCGCTCGCCGCAGCTCACGCGGCACATCTACGAGACCCCGCGCGGTGGCATGACACTCGAGGTGGATAGCGAGCGCGGCGTCGCGGTCGCAAAGCTCGGCTTCGACGGCGAATGGAAGGACGCGGCGCTCGATGCCGTGCGGCGCGTCGCGAACATCGAGTCGCCGTACCTCGCGCGCTGCGAGATCCAGGGCGATCGCATCATCTATTACGTCGGCGAGCCGCTCGAGCCGGTGAATCGCGTACTCGACGAGCCCATCGCACGCGCGATCGCAGCGGATGTCGCGGAGGCCGCGCTCGCGTGTCATCCCACGATCGTCGGGCCGTTCGATCGCCGGCAGGTGTTCGTGCGGCGCAACGGTGATGCGGTGGTGTTCGGCGCGGGGCTTTCGCGGATCGCGTATCTCTACGATGAAGGTCTTCAGGGCGCGATGATGACGATGCGCCACTTCATCAAGTGCCCCGAAGAGATCATGGGGCACGAGCCGGGCACCCAAGCCGACGTGTTCTTCGCGGCGCTGTTCTACGCCACGCTCGCGAACGGTGTGGAGCCGTATCCGCAGGGCGAAGAGCACGAGTATCTCGAGGCCGTGATGAACGGCGAGCTGGATTACACGCCGCCGGAAGGCATCCTCGAAGGGTTCGCACCGGATCCCGGTGAGCGGCCGACGATGGAAGAGCTCGTCGAAGTGCTGCGTGATTAGCTTCGTGATCGTCAACCTCTTGACGCACGCGCCGGCGACAGTTGCCGTGTCGTCGACGGTCGATAGCAAGAAGTTCCTGCCGGAGCACATCGTCGACGGGAAGAAGGACACGGCGTGGAACTCGGCCCCGGGTGATACCCACGCGTGGATCCGGTTTCGCGTGCCTGCGAATGCGCACGTCGAGGATATCAAGCTGACCGTGGGCTTCACGAAGGGGCATTGGTTCGAGCAGAACCTCCGGATCGAGAAGGTCAGCGTTCGTCACAATGGCAAGACCACGCCGGCCACGCTCGATCCGAAGAGTACGGAGCTGCAGACGATCGCGGTCGATAGCGATGGCGGCGATTACGAGATCGCGATCGATCAGACGATGCCGGGCACGAACAAAGACTGGAACGAGATCGTGGTCAGCGAGCTCGAGGTCTGGGGCTCGGTGCCGAATCCCGTCGAGGCTGCGACGCCGCCGCGCGTGATCGTCGGCTCGCTCGACATCGATTGCCCGGGCGCGTTGAAGTTGAAGGGCGGGATCCTGTCGGCGAGCTATGCGGATTCGCTGTGCATCGTCGTTCAGGGCGAAAAGCGAAAAGAGCGGGCCGAGCACACCACCACGATCGCGTGGATCGTCGGCGATCACGTCGCGGACAAGATCTCGCACACGTTCGGTGGCGACGAGGGGCACTACGAAGTCGATGACTTCAAGCTCGGCGACGAACGCGCGTTGTTGATCGGCCAGCGCGAGCTCTACAGCGGCGAGATGACGTTCTCCGAGCGATCGGAGTACACGCTGTATCGGGTGAATCGCGGCCGGTTCGATCCGATCGCGGCGTACGATCAGACGGGGCAGGGCGCCGAGATGTTCGGCGAGACGCACAAGTGCACGCTCGCGGTCGGCAAGCCCGGCAAGCCGATGCCCGAGCTCGTGTTGACCTGCGTCGACGAGAAATCGGGGTTCGAGGCGAAGGACAACACGAAGTCGACGAACGTGATGAAGCTGAAGTGGAAGGGCACCGCATACGATGTTCCCGCGGCGGCCCATATCGCGCCGTGGACGCCGCCCTGACCTGACGCAGGCGTCGCACCGTGTCGCGCGTTTTCTTCGAGCGCGCCTTCGTTTACGTTCGGCTCATGATCAACCGGATCGCCTGCGTGGCATTGCTCGCCGCGTGCTCGTCAGCACCGAAGTCTTCCGTCGAACCGACGCCCGCGCCCGCACCGACGCCCGCGGTTGCAGCACCGACGCCCTCGCCGATCGCTGCGCCGACCATGAAGGTGATGAGTGGCGATACACCGTTCGCCGACACCGACGGCAACGTGTTCATCGCGCCGGATGGGTGGAAGGTCGAGGTCAAGGACACGTCGACGGTCATCGGTGCACCGGAGGGAGATTCTCGCGTCGTGATGTTCGACACGGGTGGTGCCACGGCCGAGGCGGCGCTCGCGGCCATGTGGAAGTCGTACAAGCCCGATGCGAGCTGGCCGTTGATCTCGACGACCGATCTCCCGGCGAGAGACGGCTGGTCGAAAGGCAAAGACTTCGGCTACCAGGTCTCGCCCAACGAGAAGCGGATCATCAGCGCGCAGGCGTATTGGGCGAACGATCGCTGGCTCGTCGTGCTGACCGACTTCGCGCAAGGAACGTATGAAAAGCGCGGCGGCCAGACTCGCAAGATCTTCAGCCACCTGTGGCCGAAGGGCTACACGCGCGAATCGTTCAAGGGCAAGACCGCGGCAAAGCTCGACGCGACGAAGATCGAAGCGCTGAAGAAGTTCGTCGCCGATGCGGAAGTCGCGACGGGTGTGCCGGGTGTGTCGTTCGGCGTGATCCAGGATGGCAAGGTGGTGTGGGCGGGTGGCGTTGGCGTGAAGGAGCTCGGCAAACCGGACAAGGTCGACGACAAGACGCTGTTCATGATCGCCTCGAACACGAAGTCGCTGACCACGCTGATGCTCGCGAAGCTCGTCGACGCGAACAAGGTCAAGTGGGACCAGCCCGTGATCGAGGTGCTGCCGACGTTCAAGCTCGGATCGGATGCGGTGACGAAGCAGGTCCTCGTGAAGCACTTGATCTGCGCGTGCACGGGAATGCCGCGGCAGGACTTCGAGTGGTTGCTCCAGTGGAAGGGCTCGACGCCGGAGACGATCATGACGTCGCTCGGAACGATGATGCCGACGTCGAAGTTTGGAGAGCTGTTCCAATATTCGAATCTGATGGCGGCCGCGGGTGGCTATACCGGCGGGCATGCGGTGTTTCCGAAGCTCGAGCTCGGAGCCGCGTACGACAAGGCGATGCAGACGTTAGTCTTCGACCCGCTCGGCATGAAGGCGACCACGTTCGACTACGCGCGTGTGTTGCGCAGCAATCATGCATCGCCGCACGGCATCGATATCGACGGGCACGCGGCGAAGGAAGTGCTCGATCAGGATTATTCGATCATCGCGGCGCGGCCTGCGGGCGCTGCGTGGAGCAACGTCGATGATCTCCTGAAGTACGTCGCGATGGAGCTGGCCGAAGGCAAGACGCCCGACGGCAAGCAATACGTCTCGAAGGATGCGTTGTTCGCGCGGCGTCAACCGGGCGTGGCGATCGGGGCGGACATCTCGTACGGCATGGGGCTGTTCATCCGGACGAAGTACGACGTCACCGTCGTCGATCACGGTGGTGACATGATCGGGTTTCACTCGGACATGATGTGGATCCCGGAGGCAAACGTCGGCGCGGTGATCCTGACGAACGGCGACTTCGGGACGATGATCCGCACCCAGTTCCAACGGAAGCTGCTCGAGGTGTTGTTCGATGGCAAAGCGGAAGCGGACGAGAACGTCGCACAGCAAGCGAAGAACGCATTCGCCGAGCTCGCGGCGGGGCGGAAGCTGTTGACCGTACCGGCGGATCCCGAAGCGGCCAAGACGCTCGCGAAGAAGTACAAGAACGCGTCGCTCGGCGAGATCGCCGTGTCGACGACGAAAGACGGAAAGACGATGTTCGACTTCGGCGAGTTCAAGACCGAGGTCGCCTCGATGAAGAATCCCGATGGCAGCGTCACGTTCACGACGATCCGCCCCGACGTCGAGGGCTTCGACTTCACCGCAGGCGTCGCGAATGGCAAGCCAACGCTGACCACGCGCGACGCGCAACACGAGTACGTGTTCGAAGCTATGCCGTGAGGCCGAGGCGCTGCAGCTCGGTCTCGTTCAGCGGCGCCGCGAGCGAGGCCTTGAACCACGCCGGTGATTCCGGCTTCGGCAGCGGTGGCTTCGTCGACAGTTCCGGCAGGCGCGGCATGAGCTCCGCGAGCAACCGACCGAGCGCGGCGTTATCCGTGGCCGCTTCGGCCGTGCGCTGGAGGATCTTGACGGTTTCGTCGCGCCGGCTCGTCCGGACATCGAGCGACGAGATCGTCGACGCGCCCATCATCAGCGACCACGCGCAGAAGATCCGATAACCGCGATCCGTCGGCGGTAGCGCTTGGATGTACTGCAGCGCACCTTGCGCGTGGATCCGCAGGCTCGCGAGCAAGGCCTGGCGATCCGGGACGAAGAACCGACCGACCGCTTCGTCCTCTTGCTGGTCCTTGAGGATGTTGACCTTTTGCAGGAACACGCCGAACTGATACGCGAGCGCCATCGTCGGTGCGGGCTCGCCTTCGTGCTGGACCTTCCACAGCCGCGTCAGCATCTCGCCGACGAGACCGGCGACGAAGCAGCAGTAGCGCGTGACATCCTCGACATCGACCATGTGCAATGGCGTCGGGCGACGCGTATATGCGGCCATGCCTTCGGCCATCCGATCGATCGCGCTGAACATCGCGAGGCGCACGCTTGGATCGAGCGACCACGCATCCTCGAACAACGCGGCGGTGTCGTCGACGAGGCTACGCTCGGCGTCGTTCAGGATCGGGAAGTGCGTGGCGAACAGCTGGATCTCGTCTGGCGTGGGCCGTGCGACGAGCATTCCGCGCAGCCGTTCGAACTGCTCGCTCTGCTCGTGCTTGTCCGTGAACGGCGCATCCTCGACGGTGTCGAGCACACGCAGGAGCAAATAGGCGAGCGCGACCTGCTCGCGAAACGGCGCCTGCAACTGCGGGATGCACAGCGCGAAGCTGCGGCTCACGCGATCGAGCCGCTGTTGATACCAATCGAACGGCTTCATACGGAAGCTCCTTTCGCTTTGCGATAGCGACCGAGCGCCATCAGCGGAAAGCAGTTGCGATACATGTGGTAGCGAAGCATGAAGCCACTCGACAGCTCGCGACCCTCGCGGATCCGAGCGCCGCGCTGCTCGCCGACGCCGTAGCCGGGGAAGCCACAGCCCGTGAACGCGTCCTCGTCCCACGCGCCGTCGGTGCGCTGATGATCGACGAGCCACCGCGCCGCGCGTTCGGCTTCCGGCGTGGTCGCTTTGCCGGCGGCGACGTATGCGAGCAACGCCCATGCGGTCTGGCTCGGCGTCGACGGACCTCGACCGCGCGCGGCGTGATCGACGTACGATTCGCAACCTTCGCCGAACCCGCCGTCGTCGTTCTGGTGATCGGTCAACCACTTCACGGCGCGGCGGACGGGCATGCTCGTCATCGATTCGCCGACGGCGGCGAGCGCGGGCAACACCGCCCCCGTTCCGTAGACGTGATTGACGCCCCAGCGACCGAACCACGAGCCCTCGGTCTCTTGCTCGGCGTAGAGATAGGCGAGGCCGCGCGCGATCGCCGGATGGTTCTTCGCGACGCCGAGCTCGCCCAACATCTCGAGGACGTGTGCGGTGACATCGGCACTCGGTGGATCGATCATCTCGCCGAAGTCCGCGAACGGGATCAGCGCCGGGAGCTTCGACGTGTTGTCCTTGTCGAACGCGCCCCAGCCACCGTTCGCGCTTTGCATCGCGAGCAGCCAGGTGATCGCGCGCTCGCGCGTTGCAGCATCCAACACGCCGGCCTTGTGCAGCGCGATCAACACGACCGCGGTGTCGTCGGTGTCCGGATAGAGATCGTTGTCGAACTCGAACGACCAGCCGCTCGGTTGGACGTCCGGTACGAACACGCGCCAATCGCCGGGCACGCGAACTTCTTCGGCCTTGACCCACTGCGCGGCGCGTTGGATGTGAGCTTCGTCGGGCGAGGCCCCGGATTCGAACAGGCCGACCAACGACAGCGCGCTGTCCCACACCGGCGAGAGGCAGGCTTGCAGCCGCAGCCGACCGTCCGGTTTCCGGACCATCCACTTGTCGTGCATGCCGTCGAGACCCTTCTTCATGACAGGGTGGTCGCCGGCATAGCCGAGATTGCTCAACGCCATGAGCGAATAGACCCACGGCGGCTGAATGCCGCCCCAGCTGCCATCGGCCTCTTGGTGATCGAGCACCCACTGTTCGGCTTTGCGCTTCGCCTGATCGCGGCCGGGATGCCAAGGGAGGCGGTGATACGCCTTCAAGATCTTGTCGAGGCCGAAGAACAGCTGATCGATCCGATCGTGGTTGATCGGCGCCGCGGGTCCGTGGATGCGCAGGTCGGCGATCGAGGCCTGCGTCGGCACCGGGCGCACCGGCCGATCGTTCATCAGGATCAACAGCGGCACGATCGTGGCGCGTGCCCAGCTCGCGAATCGATAGATCGAGATCGGTGCGCGATCCGGTAGCAGCATGAGCTCGAGCGGCATCGCGGGCAGGTCGTCCCAGCTCCATTCGCCGAGCAGCGCGAGCCACACGCGCGTGAACACCCGCGATCGCGCGACACCGCCGCGCTCGACGACGAACCGCGCCGCGCGATCCAAGTGCTCGCCGCGATCGCCGGTGAGGCGCAGTGCGAGCGTGCACTCGATCGTCGTCGATAGATCGCCGGGCGCACCTTCGTACATCGCCCAGCTGCCGTCCTCGCGTTGATAGCTGCGAATGTCCGCCGCGACGCCCGCCCAGATCTCCGGATCGTGCGATCCGAGGAAGTGCGTCATCAGGATGTACTCGGCATCCATCGTGGCGTTCGACTCGAGCTCGGCCCACCAATAGCCGTCCGCGTATTGATTCGCGCGAAACCAGTCGTGGGCCTTCGCGATCGCGCCGGCGACGGTTGCGCGCTGCTGTTCTGCGCGATCCAACATCAAGCTACTCCTCTGGTCGACGTGTCCCGAAACCACCGCACCGCCTTTTCGAGTGCGTCACGCACCGGCGTTTGCGGGAGCCCGAGCTCGGTAATCGCTTTCTTCGAATCGGCGAAGCGCACTTCGGCCGCGGTTCGCACGCCCTCGAGCGGGACCCGTGCGCGGCCTCGCACCGTGGCGACGAGCGCATCCGCGTGAGCGAGCGTGAGCGCGACCGCGTGTGGAATCTTCATCCGCGGCGCCTTGCGGCCGCTGATCAGCGCGAGCTCTTGGAGTAGCTCGCGCATCATCATGTTCGCGTTGCCGAGGATGTAGCGCTCGCCCGTGCGGCCCTTCTCGTACGCGAGCCAGTGACCCTCGGCGACGTCATCGATATCGACGACGTTCATGCCGGTATCGAGATACGCGGGCATCTTGCCGTCGAGGAAGTCGCGGATCACGCCACCGGTAGGCGTGGGCTTGATATCGCCCCAGCCGACGGGAAACGTGGGATTCACGATCACCGCATCGATCCCAGCGTCGCGCACGAGCTTCTCCGCCGCGAGCTTCGACTCTTTATAAGGCCCCGGTGACGTCGACGCGGTCTGCGTTTCGTCGGGGATTTTGCCGTCCTTCATGCCGCCGATCGTCGAGATCGAGGACGTGTGGATCAGGCGTGCATTCACGGCGCGTGCAGCCGCGATCACGTGGCGCGTGCCGTCGACGTTTATCGCGCGCAGCTCGTCCGCGGGCGCCATGAACGAGTACAAGCCGCCGACGTGAAAGATCGCGTCGCAACCCTGGGCCGCGCGCATCACGGCCTCGGCGTCGCGTAGATCGCCCTCGATCGCGTGAACGGCTTCGGGCATCGGCACGTTCGCGTGCGTGCCCGGGCGAAGCAGTGCCTTCACCTCGACGTGACGCGCGAGCAAGTTGCGTGCGACCGCCCCGCCGATGAAGCCGCTCGCACCGGTAACGAGTACTTTCACGCGATCACCACGCTGCCGAGCCGCGCGAACGCGTGTGCGAGTGCCTTGTTCGCGAGACGTGCGCGCTTTGCGAGATCGATCAGCTGCAGCGTGTTCTTGGCGCCGCCGAGCGCGTGCTTGATCGCGGGGACCACGAAGTGCTCGCTCGCGTGCGTGGTGAAGTCCGGGAGATCGAGGTTCGCCGGATCGACGATCACGCGGATCGCGATCCACGGTGTGGCTTGCGCGGCGCGAGCGATCGCGAACGTCTCGAGATCCACGGCGACCGCGTTCGGTGCGTCGCGCCGGAGCAGTAGCTTCGCTTCCCGGGTGGTGGCCACCCGAGACGAATTCACGACCTCGCCGACGAGCGCTTCCGGAATCGCGCGATGCGCGGCCGTGACGAGCTTCGGATCCGCGTGCAGCACGGTGGCGCCATCACGCACCGCCGACACGATCACGATCTCCCCCGTACGAAGGGATGACTCGAGGCCACCCGCGTAACCGGCGCCGATCACGAGCCGCGGCTTCTCCGCCGCGATCGCCTTGGCCGGATCACCGCCGATGCCGATCGACACCGCGGCGACGGTGGTATTCGCCAGCTTGCCGAGCGCCCGCGTGCGATGAGGCCGCGCGCCGATCGCCTTCGCGACGACATCGAGCTCGGCATGCATCGCCACGATCGCGAGTGCACCGCGTTGCGCATCCCACTCGCCGTACGCCGATGTATCGGGTGGCTCGAGGCCGCCGATCCGGCGCTCCCAGATCTTCGTCGCTTTCGCCGCCGTGTCTTCGCCCGTCAATTCCACAGTATCGATGTCCGCGACCGGGATGACGATCCGATTCACGGCCTTGTCGTCGTAGAGCTCGACCTGCTTCGGCGTGCGGTCGTACATGAAGCCGACGACCTTCGAGCCGTCCTTCTTCGCGACCGTAATGAAGCCGCGATAGTCGAACGCGGCCTCGATCTGTTGCGCGAGGTTCATAGCTGCCCCGTGACCATCGTCGCGACGGTGGCCGCCATCATCCGCGGCGAGCTAAACGTGGCGTTGACCGCGCTCGGCTCGAACCCGCAGTGCACCATGCAGTTCTGGCAGCGCGGGTTGCCGCTCTTGCGGCCGTAGTTCTCCCACGCCGTGAGCTCCATGAGTTCCTTGAACGACTTCACGTATCCGTCCTGGAGCAAGTAGCAAGGCTTCTGCCAGCCGAAGATGTTGTAGGTGGGGTTGCCCCACGGCGTGCATTCGAAGTCGCGCTTGCCCATGAGGAACTGCAGGAACAGCGGCGACTGATTGAAGCGCCACTGCTTGTGCGGGTCCTCGAACATCTGCGCGAACAACCGCTGCGAGCGCTCGCGCTTGAGGAAGTGATCTTGATCGGGCGCCTTGTCGTACGAGTAGCCCGGCGACACCATCATGCCCTCGACGCCGAGCGCCATCATGTCGTCGAAGAAGCCGCGCATGCGCTTGGGGTTCGCGCCTTCGAACAGCGTGGTGTTCGTGGTGATCCGGAAGCCGCGTGCGAGCGCCGCTTTGATCGCGCTGACGGCGACGTCGTACACGCCTTCGCGACACACGCTCAGGTTGTGCTCTTGCTTCGGTCCATCCATGTGGACGCTGAACGAGAGATGAACGTCCGGCTCGAACAGATCGAGCTTCTCCTCGAGCAGTAGCGCGTTCGTGCACAGGTAGATGAACTTGCCGCGCGCGATCAGGCCTTTCACGATCTCCGGCATGTCGGGGTGGAGCAAGGGCTCGCCGCCCGCGATGCTCACGATCGGAGCGCCGCATTCATCCGCCGCGTGGAGGCATTCCTCGACGGAGAGATGCTTCTTCAAGATCGACGTGGGGTACTGGATCTTGCCGCACCCGGTGCAGCTGAGGTTGCAGCGAAACAGCGGCTCCAACATCAGCACGAGTGGATAGCGCTCGTTACCTTCGATCTTCTGCCGCACGACATAGCGAGCCACGGCGGCCATCTGCGCGACTGGGATTCCCATCCCCGCTAGGTACCGCCAAGAGAACGATCGGCAATGTGCGCGTTGGTGAATATTTTTTCACCAAACGATCGCTGTTGGTCCGACATACAACTGCCGAAATCTCGGCACCGCCGCGAGCGGCACACGCGATGCAAACGCTTCGCGCGTGCGTGCGTGGATCGTTCTCGCGTTGCTGACACGGATCGCCTACGCGTGCCCGCACGACACCGAAACGCAGGTGCTCGGTGTTCCGGTCTGGGCGACCGACCCCAACGAAGGCGACACGTTCGGTGCGATGCCGATCCTGATGGGCGTGTGCAAGGACGACCAACACACGGATTGGTTGTTTGCCCCGAGCGTGACGTGGAACTCGTTGATCCATTACACGGGCACGCTGCGCCTGTTCGCGTATCCGGATCGCGACAAGACGCTCCAGATCATCGCGTCGATGTCGACGCAGACGAACTACAACTACTGGATCAGCTGGCAGGATCTCCCGTCGGCGCAGTTCGCCCTCACGGACGAATCGATCGCGAAGGTCACGCGCTCGCTATTCACGCGGTTCTACGGGCTCGGCCCGCGTTCGTTGGCGATGAACGAGACCACGTACACGCTATCGCGTGCGTTCATCACGGATCGCCGGGGCATCAATCTCGGCCACGACATCAACGTCGGCGTGATCGGTGGGCTCGAATACGATCACGCGCTCGACGAAGGCATCGATACGTTGCCGCTCGCGCCGGAGTTGTTCCCGAATGTCCCGGGCATACAGAACGCCTCGTTCGTGATGTGGCAGGGGCTCGATGCGCGGTTCGACAATCGCGTCGGCGGTGACTTCGCAGAGCAAGGAATGCGCGTGGATGCGTGGGGCGAAGTCGTCGAGGGGCTGATGAATGCCCCGGCGTTTCTGAAGGCGGGCGCGCAGGTCAATGCGCTGTGGCGCGAGACGAGCTTCCTCGGCGGCGCGGTGCGCGCGATGTGGACGGGCGTCACCGATGCAAACGCGCCGTTCTACGACCAGAGCATGCTCGGTGGCTCGTTCGTGTTGCGTGGCTTCGGTGAAGGCCGGTTCGTGGATCGGATGGCGTGGGAGATCGAGACCGAGCAACGGATCAAGCTCCTCACCACGCACTTCTTCGGCGTGACGACGGATTGGCGTGTGGATCCGTTCATCACGACGGGGCAGGTGTTCGGGACCTGGAATGCGGCGTTCGACAAGCCGCAAGTGGCCGCGGGTGTGGGCCTGCGCGCGTTCGTACGCCCGACGATCCTCGGCCGCCTCGATGTCGCGGCGGGTGGTGAAGGGGCGAAGGTGTACGTCGAGATCGGGTACCCGTACTGACGCAACATGGGGACGGTATCCAACTCGTCAAAGTAGCGTGCCTAAGTGCGCGGCGCGTGGTTCGGACAGCGTCGGACACGTCGACGCGGATCAACGACTTACGGTGGCTACTTTGACGAGTTGGATACCGTCCCCAAGCCTGCGTTTGAACGGATCCGCGCCGACCGGGCACCACCCACGATGTCGTCGCCAGTCTCTACTTTCGTAGACCTTCTTCGGCTTGTTTCGCCCATTGGCCCGCGTCTGGATCCTTCGATTCACGCGCTAATCCGAGCGCTTTACCGTACGCCTGCTTCGCTGCGTCTGTCTGATCGTTCGCGGCGTACGCCTCACCTAGTGTCAGCTGATTTTCTGCGGTGGATTTGATCGTCACCGCCGCCTTCGCTTCGTCGAGCGCCGCCTCCGGATCGCCGGGACCCATCGGCCACGCCGGCGCACGCAGGTACACGATCGCGAGCACGCGATGTGGTGCTCCGCCGTCGAGCTCGGGCGCTTTCTTCGACGCGTTCTTCAACAGCGCGACCATGCGATCCATCGCGTCTTTGCCCGTCGCCGTTCGCTCGCGCGCTTGCTGCCCGATCGCGATCGCCAAGCGGTAATCGCACTCGGCATTGCCGGGCGCTCGCTTGCCGCACCACTGGCCGAGCGACACTTCCTTCTCGGCCAACGCGAGCTTGTCGACCTTCTCGTGCTCGATCCGCCACGCGATCGCTTTCATCGCGCCGATCACGGCATCCACGCGCGTCTCGTCGGCACCAGCGGCATCGAGATAGAGCTCCTGCGCCTTCTGAAAGTCACGCGCGGCGATCGCCGCATCGCCATCTTTCACGAGGTCATCCGCCGAGCGCCCGCTCGCGTGCGCCATCGTGCTGATCGGTTGCGGTGTCCCCAACGCCGACGCACAGCCGACGAGCGCGAGCAATAGCCACCTCACGGTGCACTCGTGTAGGCCCGCCGCGCTTTATCGATCAGCTTGTCGTCGACGGGCGTGAACTGGCTCATCCGCACCATGTCGAGCTTGTCCGCCGGCATCGCGAGCAGCGCCTTCTCGATCACTTTCCACTGGGTGTTGTTGATCCGTCTGTCGACAGTCACGACAAGACCTGCCGGAAATGCTTCAGAACGCGCGACTACATCGAGATCCTTCGCATAAGGCAGCTGCGCCAACGAAGCCTCCTGCGCGCCGTCGACAATTATCGCGGTGTTATCTCCATCCGCGGCATGTCGCAAAGCCGACAGCACCGCCGTCGACTGCTTGAGCGTGACGTCGCTCGGCAGCTTTCCGAACTCCGCCAACACCACACCACGCACGAACGCCGGCGCGAACGCCGTATTGCCGACGATCGTGAACTTCGCGAGCGCCGCCGGATTTCCGGCACGGCTCTTCTTCGCGACGAGGCTCCAGCGATCGAGTGCCGGGCGTCCTTTTTGCACAGCCACGAGCCGCGCATGGAGACCGAGATCCTGTTCGTGCTCGAGGAAGAACGGCAGCGAGACGATGCCGATGCTCGCATTCGTCAAGCGCTTCGCTCCGCCCTCGTCACTCGGATCGTAGACGGCCACCAAGTTCGCGCCGGTCGCGTCGCTCACCGTCGCGGCAAACGCATCCATCGTGGGCTGCGCCTCGTCGGTGGTGCCCGGAGATCCAGGCGAGCACACGACGATCGTCGCCTTGGTCTCCGCACTCGCCACGCTCGCTAGCGCCGTGATCATGATCAGGGTTTTCACGTCATGAACCTTTCTTCACCGCAATCGGTAAGCAACGTGCGAGCCAGAGTTGCCGACTGGCTCCTCCCGTCGCACATGGAGCGCACCTGGTATTACCCGGTCGGTGGCTTCGCCTACATCGCACTGATCGCCGCGCTCGGCGGACTGCGCGCCGATCACGTGATGCTCGGTTGTCTCGGGCTACTCGATCTCTACAACCAACGCACGCGCTCGTTCTTGCGCACGTTCCTCCCGCTGATCGCGACGGGCGCGATCTTCGATTCGATGCGCTACTACTACTGGCCTGCGATCGAAGGCCGCGTCCACATCAGCGGTCCCTACAACTTCGACAAGACGTTCTTCTCCGTCGGTGGATTAACTCTCAACGAATACTTCGCCGCGCATCACTGGGCCGTGTTGGATCTGTTCACCGGCTTCGCGTATCTCGTGTTCGTCGCCGAGTTCGTCGGCCTCGCGATCCTGACGTGGGCCCGCGGCTACGTGCGCGAAGCGAAGGTGTTCTCGTACGCATTCCTCGTGGTCAACGTGATGGGCTTCATCACGTACTTCGTCTATCCCGCCGCGCCGCCGTGGTACGTCGCGCAATACGGCTTCGGTCCCGCGCGCACGGACATCCATCCGAGCGCGGCGGCGGCGCATCGCTTCGACGACCTCCTCGGCACGCACTTGTTCGACGATGTCTACGGCAAGGGCATCGACGTCTACGGCGCGATTCCGTCGCTCCATTCCGCGTATCCGCTGATCGTCGCGTTGCTCGCGTGGAAGCTGTTGCCCGTGCGATTCGCGCGCTGGCCGGCGATCGCGTTCTCGATGTTGATGTGCTTCTCGGCGATCTATCTCCAACACCACTACGTGATCGATGTCGTGATGGGCCTCGCGTATGGCGCGGTCACCGTGGCGATCGTCATGTATTTCCACCGCAGGACCGCATGATCGGCATCCTTCGCGCTCGCTGGATCATCATCGCGATCTACGCGGTGCTGCTACCGCTCGCGGTGATCGAGGTGACGCGGATCCCGAACGAGGGCGCACTCGACAAGCTGATCGTCCCGACCGATCCGGACCTCGCCGCGACCCGCGCGTTCCAGAAGATCTTCCCCGAACCCCAGCTCGTGATGCTGATGGTCGAAGCGCCGGATCCGTGGTCGCCCGACGCACTCGCGAAGCTAGCAAAAACGAAGCAGGCACTCGCCGGCGTTCCGCACCTCGGCACGTTTTCGGTGATCGACGCGCTCCATCGCGCTCGCCCGCAGGCCACACCCGACGAGATCAAACGACTCGCGCTCGGCACGCCGTTCTTCACCCACCAAGGCTTGGTCGGCCCGCACCACCTCACGCTGATCGTCTCGCTCGATGTCCACACGCCCGACGAGCGCGATCATGCCCTCGAAGCGATCGAGCGCCGCGTCGATCCGGATGTTCGCGCCGTCGGTGCACCGCTCGTCACGAGCTGGCTCGAACACCAGTCCTCTCGGGCGACCTCGCGATCGTTCGCGATCTTCGGCGTGCTGTTGGTGCTCGTCACCTGGTTCCTCTATCGATCCGTGCGCGCGCTCTTCGCGATCGTGATCGCGCTCGGGACGTCCGTCGCGCTCGGCGTTGCCGCGGGTGGCCTGCTCGGGTTTTCGTTCACGATCGTCTCGGCGCTGGTCCCGCTCACGATCATGGTCACCACGCTCGCGACCCTGACGTATCTCCACTCGCGCTTCGTCGATCAGCCCGATGACGTGCCGCTCGAACAGCACCACGTCGCAGCGCTCCGCAACAAGCTCCTCCCCGTGACCGGCTCGACGATCGCGGCCGCCGGTGGCTTCGCCGCCCTATCGGTCTCGCACATCCTGCCGATCCGCCACATGGGCCTGTGGGTCGCGCTTGGCCTCGTGATCGCGTGGATCGTGGCCTACACGTTGTTTCCGGCACTCCAGCGCGTGTTGCAAACGCCGACGAATCGCCGCGTCCAGGTTCGCTCGCGGCTCTACGATCGGATCGTCGACGATCTGCCGCAGGCGACCTATCGCTATCGTTGGCCGATCGTCGTGCTCGGGCTCGCGCTGTGCGGTGGTGGCGTGTTCGCGTTTCGCCACATGAACGTCCACGTCGACGCGCTGTCGAACCTCGATCCCGACACCAAGCTCTATCGCGACATGGAGTGGTTCCAGCGCGACGTCATGGATCTCAACATCGCGCGCGTCTGGATCCATCTACCGAAAGCGACGGCGACCGAGCCCGAAACGCTCACCGCGATCGATCACTTCCAGACCACGCTCGAGACGTTGCCGAACATCACCGGCGTCGCCGGCCCGGTCACGCCGATCCGGATGCGGAGCTATCTCTCCGGTTCGACCGAGCTGAACTACGACGACGTCGAGACGCTCCTCATGACCGAGCCGGATCTCCGGACATTCATCGACGTCGGCCTGAAGGACTACCAGATCGACGTCCTGTTCGAGAACGGCGATGCCGCCGGTTACCGAACGCTGGTCTCCGAGATCACGACCGCCTGGAATCAGGCCCACCTCGACGGCGCCACGATGCGCGTCGTCGGCGAATCCCTCTTGCAGGTCAAGATCGGCGCGGACCTCGTGCCCACGCTCGCCGAGAGCTTCGCGCTCACCGCGGCGTTCATCTTCATCGTGTTCATCGCGATCTTCCGCAGCGGCTGGGACCGGATCCTCGCGATGTTGCCGTCCCTGTTCGCACTGTTGGTCACCTTCCTCGGGCTACGCATCTTCGGCGGTGGCCTCAACGTCGCCACGATCATCATCGCGACGACGATCCTCGGCACCACCGAAAACGATCAGCTCCACTTCTTTCACCACATGCACGAGAAGGCCGGCCAGCCGATCGGCGTCCAGCTTCGCCACGCGCTTCGCGTCAGCGGCCGCGCGATCGTGTTCGCGACGATGATCAACGCGATCGGCTTCCTCGGCCTCGCGACCAGTGCGTTCCCGCCGCTGCGCCAGTTCGGCCTGTTGACGAGCTCCGCATTCGTCCTGGCCCTGATCGGAGATTTCACGATTCTTCCGGCCGCACTTTGGATCCTGCGCCGGGCTAAAGTGGGCCAGTCCAGCCGAGCGTAGCCCGACGGCGCGCTTCGCGCGGCGGCGGAAAGCGAAGCGAGGATGGACGAAAGAGAAAGGCTAGCGTGTGACCCTGTGCGTCGCGAGCGCGCAGCGCGAGCGCCGAACAGGGGTACACGCTAGTGACCCGGTCGCAAGTCCGTGCCCAGATCTTGGAAGCGATCCTCGATGCCACGGAAGCCGTCGCGATCGAAGCCGGCGTCGGCGGGCTGACGGTCGGCGCGATCGCGAAAAAGGCCGGTGTCGCCGTCGGCACGCTCTACAACTACTACCCGAACACGGACGCGATCCTCGCCGCGTTGTTCAAGCAGCGCCGTGCCGTGCTGTTACCCGCGATCGAAGCGGCCGCCCTGTCGAAGGGCACGTTCGAAACCCGCCTGCGCGACACGATGACCAAGCTGTGCGCGGCGTACGAATCGCACGTCGACTTCCTGCGCGTCGCGGTCCAGGTCGATCGGATCGGCAACAAGATCAAGCCGCGCGATACCGCGATCAACGATGCCACGGCCAACGCTCTCGAAACCGTGATGAAGCAAGGCGCGCGCGAGAAGAGGTTTCTCGCGTCGCGCGTCGCGCCGTACACGCGCATGCTCCACGGCTCGTTGCGCGCGATGTTCGTGTGGCGCCTGACCGACGATCGATCGGCGCCGATCAGCGCGGACCTTCTTGTCGAGACGTTCCTACACGGGGTGAGCTAACCCCTACGCTGCATCATCATCTGCATCATCTGCTGGTTCTGCGCAGACGAATTCATGTCGTTCGTCGCCTTCGTCTGGATCGACTGCAGCGTGCTGTTGAGCGACGACACGGCTTGCTTCATGTCGTCGTTCGTCGTGTTCTTGCCGCCGCCCGAGGCGACCGTGTGCTGCTTGGCCGCGCCACCAGTGACTTCTTCGAGCGCGAGACGGGCGATGGTTTCGAACATGGCCATCGCTAGTTCACGGTCCGTGCCCGGCTAACTACCCTGGATCACAGGTAGCTAGCCGAGTCCCGCCGGACTCAGCTGTCACTTCTGGGAGACGAGCTCGCGCCAGCTATAGCCATCGCGCCCCATCATCTCATCCGCGGCGGCCGGGCCCTGCGACCCGTCTTCGTACATGTGAACGCCCGGCGTGGCTTCCCAGATCTGGAGCACCGGCTGGATCAATTCCCACGCGCGATCGACCGAGTCGCGCCGATTGAACAGCGTCGCATCGCCACGCATGCAATCGAGCAACAGGCGTTCGTACGCCTCCGCGATCGGCCGGTTGAACGCCTCGGCGTACGTCATGTTCATGACGACGTTACCGACATTGATGTTCTCGCCGGGAACCTTCGCCACGAACCGGAGCGAGATGCCTTCGTGCGGTTGGATCCGCAACGTCAACACCGCGGGCTGCAGCACCGAACCGGCCGCTTCTTCCTTGAACAGCACGAGCGGCACGCTCTTGAAGTGGATGTTCACTTCGGTGAGGCGCTCCGCCAGCTTCTTGCCGGCGCGCAGATAGAACGGCACGCCCTGCCAGCGCCACGAATCGATCATGAACCGCATCGCGGCATAGGTCGGCGTTTGCGAATCCGGCGCCACGCCTTGCTCGTCGCGATAGCCGCGGTATTGGCCGCGCACGCACTGATTCGCGACATCGTTCAACGACATGTTGCGAACCGAGCGCAGGACCTGGCTCTTTTCGTCGCGAATGTCATCCGCCGAGAAGCTCGCCGGCACTTCCATCGTCACGAGCGCCATCACCTGGAGCAAGTGGTTCTGGATGATGTCGCGGACGACGCCGGTCTGTTCGTAGAAGTTGCCGCGACCCTCGATGCCGATCGATTCCGCCGCCGTGATCTCGACGTGATCGACGTGGTTGCGATTCCACAGCGGCTCGAAGATCGAGTTGCCGAACCGCAACACCAAGATGTTCTGGACGGTCTCTTTGCCGAGGTAGTGATCGATGCGATAGATCTGCGATTCGTCGCAGTACTTGCCGATCATCTCGTTCAGCTCGCGCGCCGATTTGAGATCGCGCCCGAACGGTTTCTCGACGATGACGCGGCATCCCGGCACGCCCGGGCCCTGGACCTTCTTCTCGATCAGCTTGTGCTTCTCGAGCTTCTCCAGGATCACCGGGAACACCGACGGCGGCACCGAAAGATAGAACACGTGCGACTTCGCACCCTTCTTCGCCGCCGCGTCGAGGTGCTCCTTGAGCGAGAGATAGACCGCGTCTTCGCTGAACTCGCCACCGACGTAGTCGAGCGTCGCGGCGAACTTGTCCCACTGCGCCGGATCGATCTTCTGGCGCGAGAACTCCGCGACTTTCGGCTTCATCTGCTCGGCGAACGCTTGGGGCGTCAACGCGCCGCGCGACACGCCGATGATCACCGTCGGATCCGACAGCGTCTGATCGACCATGAGGTTGTAGAGCGCGGGTGCGAGCTTGCGACCTGCGAGGTCACCGGTCGCGCCGAAGATCACGACCGCGGTGGGCTCGGGCTTGCGCCGCTTCGAGGTGACCGTGCCGAGAATTTCGCCGACGACGGAGTTGCCAGGTGGTTTGCGCTTGGGTTGATCAACCATGGTTCCTACTTGCTTGATGGGCGGCACCGTAGAGCGCCGCACGCGGTTCGAGAGCAACGCGCACCGAGAGCGCACGTGCCCAGTCATGAAATCGGCCTTTCGCGGCAAACCGCTCGACGAGCGTGCCACGTTGTAAGGCTGGCAAGATCTTCGGCGGGATGCCGCCACCGATCACCACGCCGCCGATCGTGAGGCCGCGCAACGCGTGATTGCCGGCTTCGCTGCCGAGGATGCGCACGAACATCTCGATCGCACGTTGCGCGTACGGCTCGGTGCATTCGCAGCCGGCCTTGCCGATCGCGGCGTTGCGATCGCCGTCGTAGGGCAGGGCGGGTTGGTCGCCGCGACAGAAGTCGTACAAGTCGCCGATGCCCGCGCCCGAGAGCACGCGTTCGATCGAGACGTGCTCGCCGTACTTCGCGCGTAGAAACTTCAACAGCTCGACTTCCTCGTCGGAGGTCGGCGCGAAGTCCGCGTGACCGCCTTCGGAGGCGAGCGCGTGATAGCGCTTCCCATCGTGAAACAGTAACGACTCGCCGAACCCGGTGCCCGGTGCGACCACGGCGATCGTGGCGCGCTCGGGGCGCGGGCCGTCTTGGAGCACGGCGAACTTGTCGATCACGAGCATGCCGTACGCGGTCGCCTGCAGATCGTTGATCAACGTGACCGGTGCACCGACGAGCTTCTCCAACGAGCTCGCGGCGATCGTCCACGGCAGGTTCGTGATCTTCGAAACGCCGTCGACGACCGGACCCGCCACGCCGAAGCATGCCGCCGTCACCGTGCCGGGCTTCATCGCCTCGATGATCTCTTCGAGCGATCCATGATCGCCGCTCTTCACGGTGACGTCGCGCTTTACGGCGCCATCATCGAACAGTGCGAGCGTGGTCTTCGTGCCACCGATATCACCGGCGAGGATCACAGCAGATTGGCCCCCGCGGCCTTATCGATCAACCACAGCGTGTCCGTCCCCTGCACGAGCGACGACGGATGATCCTCGGTCGCTTGGTTCTGGACGTTCGCCAGCGTGTTCGCTTTGTCGGCGCCGGTGACGAGGAACCGCACGTGCCTCGCCGCATCGATCACGCCGAACGTGATCGTGAGACGCGTCGTGGGTCCCTTCGTGAGCGGCGAGTCGACGGGATTCGCGATCACGTACGACGAGCGATCCTTCAGGCCCGGGCTGTGTGGAAACAGCGAGGCCGTGTGGCCATCGGGGCCCATGCCGAGCCACACCAGATCGAAGATCGGCGGTGCGCCCAACACGCCGACGAGCGCGCGTTCGTAGTCCGCGGCCGCTTCGATCGGCGTGCGTTCACCCTCGAGGCGATGAATTCGCGCGGGATCCAACCCCAGCGGATCGATCAGGTGCTGCTTCGTCATCCCGTAATTCGAATCGGGATCCGTCGGCGGGACGCAACGCTCGTCGCCCCACCACAACACCACGCGGTCCCACGCGACGGCACTCTTGCCGCGCTGTGCGAGCACGTCGAACAACTTCTTCGGCGTCGAGCCACCCGACAGCGCGACGTGAAAGTCACCGCTCTTCGCTGCCACCATCGCGATGAATTCATCGGCGGCAGCAGCGGCGAGCGCGTCGGGCGTCTCGAACGTTTTGAACTTGAAGCGGTCGGCCATTACTTCTTCTGCTCGACGTGACCACCGAACTGGAACCGCATCGCCGACAGCATCTTCTCGGCGAACGAGTGATCCTGGCGCGAGCGGAACCGCGTGAACAGCGACGCCGCGATCACGTCGGCCGACACGCGCTCTTCGATCGCGGCATCGACCGTCCAGCGGCCTTCGCCGGAGTCTTCGACGGAGCCCGTGAACTTCTGCAACTGAGGATCATCGACGAGCGCCTTCGCCGTCAGATCGATCAACCACGACGACAGCACACTGCCGCGGCGCCACACCTCGGCGATGTCCGCGACCGGCAGCTGGAAGCGATGCGCTTCGTCGACCGTCGGGTTGTTCGCCCCCTTCATGATGTCGAAGCCCTCGGCGATCGCCTGCATGATGCCGTACTCGATGCCGTTGTGGACCATCTTCGTGAAGTGGCCCGCACCGACGGTGCCGCAGTGCAGGTAGCCATCTTCGGCCGTGCCCGCGATCTTCTCGCGACCCGGCGTGCGCTCGACATTGCCGCGGCCCGGCGCGAGCGTCTTGAAGATCGGATCGAGGCGCGTGACCACGTCCTTCTCGCCACCGACCATGAGGCAGTAGCCGCGCTCGAGGCCATACACACCGCCGGACGTGCCGGCATCGACGTAGCTGATCTTCTTCTCGGCGCACGCCTTCGCGCGACGGATGTCGTCCTTCCAGAACGAGTTACCGCCGTCGATGATCGTGTCGCCGGGGGCGAGCTTGCTCGCGAGCTCCGTGACCGTGGATTCGGTCGGCGCGCCCGACGGCACCATGATCCAGATGTGGCGCGGCTGCGGCATCGCCTTGATCATGTCGTCGAGCGAGTTGGCACCGGTGGCACCTTCGCCGGCGAGCTGCTTCACGGCATCCGCGCTGCGATCGTACGCGACGATCGTGTGGCCATTCTTCATGAGCCGGCGCGCCATGTTCGCGCCCATCCGGCCGAGTCCGATCATTCCGAGCTGCATCTTGCGTCTCCTACTTTTTCAGCTGCGCCTTCGCGGCAGCGACGATGTTGTCCGGCGCGAAGCCGAACTTGGTCTGCAATTCTTTGAGCGGCGCCGACGCGCCGAACGTTCGCATCGTGATCATCGCACCGGTGCGCCCGACATAGCGCTCCCAGCCGAAGTTCGAGGCCTGCTCCACGACCACGCGCGCCGTGATCGGCGGAGGCAACACACTATCGCGATACGCCGCGTCTTGTTCTTCGAACAATTCCCACGACGGCATCGAGACGACGCGCGACTTCACACCCGCGGCGACGAGCTTCTCGTGCGCGGCCACGCACAGCGAGACCTCGGTGCCCGTTCCGATCAGGATCACCTCGGGCGCATCGCTATCGGCGACGACGTACGCACCTTTGTGGAGGCCCGTGGCCGCGCCGTACTTCGTGCGATCCAACGTGGGCATCGCTTGGCGCGAGAGCACGAGCACGACGGGATGATGGCGCGATTGCGCGATCCACTTCCACGCTTCGACCACTTCGTTCGCATCGCCCGGGCGAAACACGATCAGGCCGGGAATCGCGCGCAGCGAGGCGAGGTGCTCGATCGGCTGGTGCGTGGGGCCATCCTCACCGACGCCGATCGAATCGTGCGTGAAGATATGGATGACCGGAATCTCCATGATCGCCGACAGCCGGATCGCGGGGCGGGCGTAGTCGCTGAATACGAAGAAGCCCGAGCCGTAGACCCGGACCTTGGACAACGCCATGCCGTTCATCGCGGACGCCATCGCGTGCTCGCGAATCCCGAAGTGCATGTTGCGGCCACTCGGCGTGGCCTTCTCGAAGTCGCCGGCGCCGTCGAACGTCAAGCGCGTCAAGGTCGAAGGCGCGAGGTCCGCGCTTCCACCGATCAACCACGGGACGTTCTTCGCGAGCGCGTTCAGCACGGTCTGCGACGACTGGCGTCCCGCGAGGCCTTTCGGATCCGGCGCGAACACCGGCAGGTCTTTGTCCCAGCCATCGGGCAGCTCGCGCTTTTGCATCTTCAGCTGCTGCGCGGCGAGATCCGGAAATTCTTTCGAGTACGCCGCGAACATCTCGGTCCACTTTTGGTGAGCCGCTTTCGAGCGCGCGCCGATGTGCGACTCGAACTGCTCGTACACGCCGTCGGGCACGAGCCACTTCGCATCCGGCCAGCCGTACTGCTGCTTGACGTATTTGATCTCGTCTTCGCCGAGCGGCGAGCCGTGGGCCGAGTGCGTGTCTTGCTTGTGCGAACCCCAACCGATGTGGCTGTCGACGATGATGAGCGTCGGGCGATTCTGCTCCGCTTGAAACGTCGCGAACGCGCGCTTCAGCATCTCGACGTCGTTCGCATCGCCAACCCGCGTGACGTTCCAGCCGTAGCCGATGAACTTCGTCGCGATATCGTCGGAGAACGCGAGCTCGGTGCGGCCTTCGATCGTGATGTGGTTGTTGTCGTAGATCCAGCACAGCTCGGAGAGCCCGAGGTGACCTGCGAGCGACGCCGCTTCCTGCGCGACGCCTTCCATCATGCAACCGTCGCCGCCGATCGCGTAGATGTCGTAATCGAACAGCGTGTAGCCGGGCTTGTTGAAGTGCGCCGCGAGCCAGCGCCGCGCCATCGCCATGCCCACGCTCGTCGCGTAGCCCTGACCGAGCGGGCCGGTCGTGGTCTCGACGCCGGACGTCCAGCGATACTCGGGATGGCCCGGGCACTTCGAGTCGAGTTGGCGGAACTTCTTGATGTCGTCGAGCGACACGGTCGGCGTTCCGACGGACTCGTACTTGCCGTTGACCGCGATCGTCTTGGTCAGATGCAGCATCGAATACAGCAGCATCGACGCGTGACCGCACGACAGGACGAACCGATCGCGATTCGGCCAGATCGGATCCGCCGGATCGAAATTCATCACGTGGTTCCACAGCGTGTAAACCACCGGCGCGAGCGCCATCGGCGTTCCCGGATGTCCGGAATCCGCGGCTTGCACCGCATCCATGCTCAACGTGCGGATCGTGTTGATCGCAAGTAGATCGAGCTCAGCCTCGGTCATGCACTCTCCCTCCGGGCAGAGCGTCTCACTCAAGCTTTCGGGCGTCGAGCCTTGTAGAGGTTGATCATCCCGTTCGTGGACGAGTCGTGCGAAGTCACCGTGCCGTCACCCTCCAACTCCGGAAGGATCTTTTGGGCGAGCTGCTTGCCCAATTCGACGCCCCACTGATCGAACGAGTAGATGTTCCAGACGATGCCCTGCGTGAAGATCTTGTGCTCGTAGAGCGCGATCAACGAGCCGAGCGTCTTCGGCGTGATGCGCTGGACGAGGATGCTTGTCGTCGGGCGGTTGCCGGTAAACGTCTTGTGCGGGACGAGGTCGTCCGGGACCTTTTCGGCGCGGACTTCTTCGGGCGTTTTGCCCCGCATCAACGCTTCCGGTTGCGCGAAGAAGTTCGCGAGCAGGATCTCGTGGTGTTTGCCGATCGGGTTGAACGTCTCGACGGGCGCGATGAAGTCCGCCGGAATCGTCCGCGTGCCCTGATGGATGAGTTGGTAGAACGCGTGCTGGCCGTTCGTGCCGGGCTCGCCCCAGATCACGGGGCCCGTCGAGTAATCGGTGATCCGCGCGCCTGATTTATCGACGCCCTTACCGTTCGACTCCATGTCGCCCTGTTGGAAGTACGCGGCGAACCGGTGCATGTACTGGTCGTACGGCAGGATCGCGTGCGTCTCCGCGCCCCAGAAATTCGAGTACCAGATGCCGAGCATGCCCATGATGATCGGCAGGTTCTGCTCGACGGGAGCCGTGCGGAAATGCTCGTCCATTTCGAAGCCGCCGGTGAGAAGCTCCTCGAAGTGATCCATGCCGATCACGCACGCGATCGACAGGCCGATCGCGCTCCATAGCGAGTAGCGGCCGCCGACCCAGTCCCAGAACTCGAACATGTTCGCCGGGTCGATGCCGAACGCCTTCACTTCCTTTTCGTTCGTCGACAGCGCGACGAAGTGTTTCGCGACGGCGGCCTGATCCTTCAGCTTCGCGAGCGACCAATCGCGCGCGGACTTCGCGTTCGTGATCGTCTCTTGGGTCGTGAACGTCTTACTCGCGACGATGAACAGCGTGGTCTCGGGATCGAGAGTCCTCACGGTCTCGGCGAGGTGGGTCGAATCGACGTTCGAGACGAAGTGTGCGCGTAGGTTCTCTTTCCAATACGGGCGCAATGCCTCGGTCACCATCACCGGGCCGAGGTCCGAGCCACCGATGCCGATGTTGACGACATCCGTGATCTGCTTGCCGGTGTGGCCCTTCCAGGCGCCGCTGCGCAGGCGATCCGTGAAGTCGCGCATCTTCGCGAGGACGGCGTTGACCTCGGGCATCACGTCCTTGCCGTCGACGAGGACCGGGCGATTCGATCGGTTTCGCAGGGCGGTGTGAAGGACGGCGCGGTGCTCGGTACCGTTGATCTTCTCGCCGGCGAACATCTTGTCGCGCCAGTCGGTAACGTTCGCCTGCTTCGCGAGATCGAACAGGAGCTTCAGCGTCTCCTCGGTGGTGCGGTGCTTCGAATAGTCGACGAAGATCCCGCAGGCTTCACGCGACATCTTCGTGAAGCGTTGCGGATCGCGCATGAACAGCTCGCGCATCGTCGGGATCGTGCGTTGGTGAGAGAGCAGGGCCTGCCACGCCGGTGACGCCGTCAAGGTCGACATGCGTGCGAGCAGACCATGATCAGTGCTACGGATCTAGCTGTGGAGGTCGCGTACCAGAGGGCACTCGCGAAGCAGTATCCGACGATCGAGCATGCGTTAGCCGCGCTCGCTGAATTGGAGGCGCAGCTCGTGTTGCCGAAATCGACGACGCACGTCGTGTCGGATGTCCATGGCGAGTACGAAAAGCTCCGCCAGGTGATCAACAACGCGAGTGGGTCGATGCGGCCGCTCGTCGAGAGGTTGTTCCCGGGGCAGGACGTCTCGGATCTGCTCGCCACGATCTATTACCCGCTCGAGCGGTGGGAGCGGCATCACGGCAACGTGAAGCAGTTCGTCGGGCAGTGCGTCGTGATCCTCCGGGAGCTCGTGAAGGGCTACACGATCACGCGCGTCGAGGAGATCATTCCGGATCCGCTCGACCCGGTGCTGCGTGAATTGATCTTCGCGAATGCGACGGAACGTCGAGACGAGTTCGTGATGGCGCTGATCACGCCGTTCGTGAAGCACGGTCGCGAGACCGAGCTCGTGCGGTTGCTCGCGCGGCTGGTCCGGAACTTGGCCGTCGGTGAATTGATCGTCGCCGGCGATCTCGGCGATCGCGGGCCGCGCTTGGATCGCGTGATCGATCTGCTCGAGCATCAGCCGAGCTTCGCGTTCACGTGGGGCAATCACGATGCGGATTGGCTCGCGGCCACGCTCGGTCACGAGGCGGCGATCGCGACGGTCGTTCGGCTGTCGTTGCGATATCAACGGATCGCGCAGCTCGAAGAAGGTTTCGGGATCAGCCTTTCGGCGCTCGAAGAATTGGTGGCGCGCGAGTACGCCGACGATCCGGCGGAGCAGTTCAAGGTCAAGGGTGATGCCGGCGAGAACGCGCTGAAGTACGCGCGGATGCAGAAGGCGATCGCGATCCTGCAGTTCAAGCTCGAGGGTGCGCTGTTCGAGCGGCGTCCCGAGTGGCGGATGACCGATCGCGCGGTGCTGCGTGCGATCGATCCCGAGGCCGGCACGATCATGTTGGACGGCAAGACGTATCCGCTGCTCGATACGAAGTTCCCGACGGTGGATTGGGCGGATCCGCACAAGCTCTCGCAGTCGGAGCTCGCGGCGCTGCTATCTCTTCAGCTGCAGTTCACGAAGTCGGCCACGTTGTGGCGGCAGTGGTCGTTCGTGGCGAAGCACGCGCGGATGTGGCTGCGGCGCGATCGCTGCGCGATCTTTCACGGCTGCGTGCCGGTCGATGCGAACGGTGCGTTCCTCGGGTTTCCCGTCGATGGGGAGGTCGTGCGTGGGCGGGCGTTGTTCGAGGCGCTCGATCGCGTCGTCCAGCGCGCGATCCGGACGCGGGCGCCGGCGGACGTGGATCTGGTGTTCTATTTGTGGACCGGTGCGCTATCGCCGTGCTTCGGCAAGGACAAGATGGCCACGTTCGAGACCTACTTCGTCGCGGATAAAGCCACGCAGGAAGAGCACAAGAATCCGTACTTCAAGCTGCTCAACGACCCGGCGTTTTGTCGTCGGGTGTTGCAGGAGTTCGGCGTCGACGGCGATCACGGCTACATCATCAACGGGCACATGCCGGTGAAGCTCGATGCCGGCGAGCAGCCGATCAAGAAGTCCGGTCGCGCGATCACGATCGATGGTGCGTTCGCGGCGGCGTATGGTGACAAGGGCTTTTCGTTGGTGCTGTCGGCGGAGCGGATGTGGCTCGCGCAGCACACGCACTTCGACGGGCCAGATGCCGCGGTCGAGAAGCACGCGGACATCGTGCCGACCGTCGCGGATGTCGAGGTTTATGCGACGCCCCGGTTGGTGGGCGATACCGAAGTCGGTGACGAGCTGCGTGCGGAGATCGCGGCGCTCGAGCAATTGGTGAACGCGTTCGAGAACAACACGGTGTGAGGAGAAACGTATGGCGACACTCTTGGATCAGCTGAACAGCATGACGATCGCCGTGTGTGACACGGGCGATCTCAAATCGATCGAGAAGTATCATCCGCAAGATGCGACGACGAATCCGTCGTTGATCACGGCGGCGGCGCAGATGGCGGAGTACGCCGATGTCGTCGACGGCGCGTTGACCTGGGCCGAAGGCGAGGCGAAGGGCGATGACAAGAAGATCGTCGGGCTGGCGTTGGATCGCCTAGCCGTCGAGTTCGGCCTCCGGATCCTGAAGATCGTCAAAGGTCGGGTGTCGACGGAGGTCGATGCGCGTCTGTCGTTCGATACGCAGAAGACCGTCGAGAAGGGTCGTTACCTGATCTCGCAGTACAACGCGGCGGGCATCACGAACGATCGCGTGCTGATCAAGATCGCGTCGACGTGGGAAGGCATCCGCGCGGCAGAGATTCTTCAAAAAGAGGGGATCAACTGCAACCTGACGCTGTTGTTCGGCATGCATCAAGCAGTCGCGTGTGCCGAAGCCGGTGTGCGGCTGATCTCGCCGTTCGTCGGGCGGATCCTCGATTGGTACAAGAAGGCCGAGGGCAAAGAGTCGTATCCGGCCGACCAGGATCCGGGCGTGGTGTCGGTGACGAAGATCTTCAACTACTACAAGAAGCACGGCTACAAGACGCAGGTCATGGGCGCGAGCTTCCGCAACCTCGGCGAAATCACGGAGCTCGCCGGATGTGACCTCCTGACGATCGCGCCGAACTTCCTCGGGGAATTGTCGACGAAGGAAGGCACGCTGCCGAAGAAGCTCGATGCGGACAAGGCCAAGGCGATGGACATCCCGAAGCTGACGTTCGACGAGGCGGCGTTCCGCAAGGCGCACGAGGCCGATCACATGGCGAAGGAGAAGCTCGAGGAGGGCATCGCCGGGTTCTCGAAGGCAATCCTCGCGCTCGAGAAGTTGCTCGACGAGCGGTATCGCGCGTTGCACCGCAAGGCGCGTGCGGGTGCGGCTGCGCACGAGTTCTTCAAGGCGTTCGATCTCGATGGGGATGGGTTCATCACGCGTGAGGAGTGGGGCGGGTCGGATGCGGTGTTCGACGCGCTCGACATCAATCACGATGGGCGCATCTCGCCGGAGGAGATGGCGGCCGGTCTTGGTGGTGCGTTCGTGCTCGCGCAGCAAGCGGCACGTTAGAACGAGTCGCACCCATATGACACCTGGTGTCGCGACTACTGCTGATCGAGCGTTCCCGCCACTTTGGGATCAGCGCGGTAGATGTCGCACTGCGCGACGCTAAATTGGTAGTCGGGGCTTTCCTTCGCCAACGATAAGCGTGCCTCGCAATCGCTGATGCTGGGAGCGCAGATTCGAACATGCTTCCCGTCAAGCGCTTCGATCGCGTTGAAGCACGAGCCGGCGGGCTTCTCGAGGCAATCCGATGTCCCCGTGGTCTGAACATGGAACGCGACGCACTCATCTCGAACGATGAAACATCTGCCTTTGTCCACGGCTCCGTCGGTCGAGCACCAGAGTGCGCTCGATCCAATGACAACCTCTCGTGCCGAAGTTTGTGGCTGCGTTGGAGCCGATTTAGCGATCTCTGCGGGGGGTGACACGGCGGCGTTGCAGCGAATTAAGAACGTCACCTCCGGCTTGTCGATCTGCTGCACCGAGTTTCGATTCACCAAGTAGCTCGTCGATTGTGATTGCTCGCCACCCAATGCAGTGAATCCGCCCGGGCAGAGCTCGGTGGAGCGGCGATAGGCGTACTCGAGTGCCGTCCCCGCATCGGTGTATCCATTAACTCGCACGTGAACAGCAAAGGCTCCATCGGGCAATCGATGCTCTTCGTAGCCGCCGCGAAAGCCCATTGCTTGATATGGCGTCGCACACGCCGCCACCCAGACTAGCCACACTCGCATCGAACGAGCATACGAGGAGACCGAATGCCGTTGATCCTGATTCGCGCGCCGCTACCCGACAACAAGCCGAAGCAACGATCGTTATGGTCTGATCTCGCGCAGGCTATTCGTCGAGGTCCGATCGAGTGAGCTGGCAGGTTGGAGTAGAACGTGCGGACGTAGCCTTTTTTTGTTCGTTTTGTTTTGACACGTTTCCGACGACGAATCTCGCGTTGTCGCGATGTCGAGGCTGGGTTGCGATTAGACGCCGTCGCGTTCGCCTGACGCGATGATTTGATCTTCGATGGGAATGATTTCGTCGCGAGGTCGAATCGTCGACGAGAACGCACGACGCGGCGTCGAAAATCGCAGTGCTACAAAGGTCGAACCAAATGGAGGTGTCTCGATGTTCGACCGTGGAACTGATTCTTCGACTGGTGAGCCGACGTGGCAACAGGTGGACCACGAGCTGCGTATGCTCGCGAATGATCGTTGTGCGATCGATGCACGCGAGGCGCCGTTGCTTCGCACCGTCGTGCGAATGGACGTGTGGAGGCATGTCGCGAAGGTCAGCTTGTACGCGTATCTCGAAGACGTCCTCGGCTATGGACCGAAGGTCGCGCGCGACCGAGTGCGGGTTGCGTTCGCACTCGAGGAATTGCCCGAGCTGGCGGCCGCTCTCGAGAATGGCGAGCACAGCTACACCGCGGTGCGCGAGCTCACGCGTGTGGTCACGCCGCCGAAGGAGCGCGAGTGGCTCGATGCGGTGCGCGGATGCAACAGTGCGCGGGTGCAGGAGATGGTCTCGATGCATCGGCGTGGTGATAGCCCGAGAGATCCGATCGATACCGAGGCCAAACCGCGGATCGTGACGTTCGAGCTCTCGCCTGCGACCTATGCGCGGTTTCGCCAGGTCCAAGACGAAATCGCGAACGAGCTCGGCGGTGAAATCGACGACAACATCTTGTTCGACGCGTTGCTCTCGCGTGGCGGTGACTGCGAGGGAACGTCGGCGCGGGCCCAGATCCAAATGACCGTGTGCGAGACATGCAGCCAAGCGTTCGTGAATGCCGGCGGACACTCACTGCCGATCAGCGATGCCGAACGCGATCGACTGGAATGCGATGCCGTGCGAATCGGATCCGATCGCGAACCCGCACGTCTCACGAAGGACATCACACCGAAGACGCGGCGCGCGGTGTGGCAGCGCGATCATGAAAAGTGTGTCGTCGCGGGATGTCGATCGACGCGCCACATCGATATCCATCACATCATTCCGCGGGCCGCGGGCGGGAGTCACCGACCGGACAATCTCGTGTTGCTATGCGGTGGTCATCATCGGCTTCATCACGAGGGTCGGCTGCTGTTCACGCGCGTCGCCCAATCGAGCGGACATCAGGCTACCGTTCGGTTGACGGATGTTCAGCCCCGCGCGGGGCTGGTCGGGAAAACCGACGTCGCGAACACGAATGTCCCACGCGGCAAGACGTCGGGCGGCCATCTCGAGGCGCGGCATGTCGCTCGGCCAACAACCGCGAAGCCCATCGTCGATGCAGTCGTGAAGAACATCGCTCAGCCCCGCGTGGGGTTGGCGACGAGTAACTATGCGCGCGTCGTGATGCAGACCGACGCGGTGAAAGCGTTGGTGCAGCTGGACTTCAATCGTCATGAAGCGCGCTCGATGGTCCAACGCGCGCTCGCGATAATTCCGGACGACGCAGATCTTCCTCGGTTCGTGGCGGCCGCACTTCGGTTCGCGGTAATCCCGGGCGTCGTGATTCCGGCGCGCCGCTGACCCCGCGCGGCTGAGGACATCCGATAGACCGACCGCCGGCTGGGCCCCGCGCGGGTTGGTCGGGAACACCGACGTCGCGAACACGAATGTGCCGCGCGGGCAGACGCTGGTCGGTCATCTCGAGACGCGTCGCTCGCCCACAACCGAGAAAGCCCATCGTTGACGCACGAAGAACATCGTTCAGCCCCGCGCGGGGCTCGCGACCAACAACGATGCGCGCGTCGTGATGCAAACCGAAGCGGTGCAGGTGCTGGTTCAGCTGGACTTCAGTCGTCACCAAGCGCGCTCGATGGTCGAACGCGCGATGGTGACGATTCCGGTCGACCGGATGCGCCTCAGTTCGTCGCTGCCGCGCTTCGATTCGCGGTAATCCCGGCGTCGTGATTCCGGCGCGCCACTGACTCCAGCCCCGCGCGGGGCTGATCACAAATCAAACAACCGAAAGGCTACGAACGATTGCTCTACTCCGACCTGCCCGAACCTTCGCCCGTTCAAATCTGCGCCGTACCACCGTCGACGAACAGCTCCGCACCGGTGATGAAGCTCGCGTCACTCGATGCGAGGAACGCGATCGCTTTCGCGATCTCGGCCGGCGTGCCGAGCCGACCGAGCGGCACGATGCCCGCGAGCTGACCGAACAGCGCGCCCTTCTGCTCGGCAGGCACGAGCCCGGCGAGTCCCGGCGTCTCGACCGGACCCGGACTCACCACGTTCACGCGGATCTTACGCGGCGCGAGCTCGATCAACCACGACCGCGCGAAGTTGCGGATCGCGGCCTTCGTCGCGCTGTAGACCGAGAAGCTCGCCGTGCCTTTGACACCCGCGGTCGACCCCGTGAGCACGATCGCCGCACCATCGCGCAGGTGGGGCAGGGCCTTCTGGACCGTGAACACCGTGCCCTTCACGTTCGTCGCGAAGATCCGATCGAAGTGCTCCTCCGTGATCGCGTCGAGCGTGGCGAAGTCACCGCCACCCGCATTCGCGACCAAAATGTCGAGCTTGTCGAGCTGCGCGTAGACCCGGTCGAGCTCGCTTAGCTTGGAGCTGTCGGCCACGATGCCACGGGCGCCATGGCCGATCGCTCGCACGGCATCGTTCAGCTCGCGCTCGCGCCTACCGGTGACGACCACGTGGGCACCGCGTGCGGCGAGCTCCTGCGCGGCCGCGAGACCGATTCCCGTCGAGCCGCCGGTGACGAGCGCTGTCTTTCCAGTGAGTGAATCCTGCATGGCGAAGAACGTAGGACCGCGCGGTGCCGTTGAGAATCGCGTTCCAATCGACAGGTTGTCCATGATGGTGGACAATCGAGCCATGGACCAGCTGCTCGCGATTCGAGCGTTTTCTCGCGTGGTCGAGACCGGCAACTTCACGCGCGCGGCGGACTCGCTGCGGATGCCGAAGGCCACGGTCAGTAAGCTCGTCCAGACGTTGGAGACCCACCTCGGGATCCAGCTGCTCACCCGAACCACACGCCGCGTGGCCGTCACCACCGAAGGCAAGCAGTACTACGACCAGAGCACGCGTCTCGTGAAGGAGCTCGAGGACATCGATGGCTCGTTCGCGACGGCGAAGGCCAAGCCACGCGGCCATCTGAGGGTCGAGGTCGGGTCGTCGGTGGCGAGCCGGATCCTCATGCCGGCGCTGCCGAGCTTTCTCGCGGCGTTTCCGGATGTCCGGATCGACTTCGGCGTCGGCGATCGACCGGCGGACGTGATCGCGGATCATGTCGATTGCGTGATCCGCGGCGGCCCGGTCACGGATACGTCGCTGATCTCGCGATCGATCGGCACGGCACAGCTCGAGACCTGCGCGACGCCGGCGTATCTAAAGCAGCACGGCACGCCGAAGCATCCGCGCGACCTCGAACAACATCGACTCGTCCACTACGTGTCGGCGCGCTCGGGCCGGATCCTGCCGATGCGATTCATCGTGAAGCGGCGGACGATCGAGATCGATCGCGCACAGGTCATCGGCGTGAACGAGAGCAACGCGCACTTCGCGGCGGGCCTCGCGGGCGCCGGCATCTTCCAGACGTTCACGTTCCTGACGGATCCGGCAATCGCGACCGGCGCGCTCACACCGCTCCTCGAACGCTTTCGCCCGCCGCCGTATCCGTTTCACGTCGCGTACGCGCCGAACCGCCACGTCTCGAGCCGGTTGCGCGTGTTCATCGACTGGGTCGTCACGGTGTTCGCGAAGCGATAGCGAGCGCGGCCCGTTGGCCTTTGTTGAGGCCGATCTTCGGGCGCGCGGCCTTCATCTTGGCCTCGACGTCGTCGAGCGTGGCATCCCCGCGCCGCACCATGATCGCGGCGGCGACCGTCGCCGAGCGGCCATGGCCAAACGCGCAGTGGACGAACACGAGCCCGCCGTTTGCCAGCGCCACGTCGACGGCTTCGCAGATCTGCTCGGGCGTCGGGGCGCGCGCATCGAGTGTGGGGATCGTGAGGTACGTCCGACCGGTCGCGACCTCGCGTGCCGCCGGAAGCTCCGCACATAGATCGATCACGACCGCGGTATTCGCCGGGAGCTCCCCCGCCCGCGGCCGCCGACCGACCCACAGCCGAGGCGCCACTTCGTTCGCGACCGGTTCCTTCGTCAGAAACCGCACCCACTCGTGCCCGATCCATTGCCACACGAACAACGGCCACCACAGCAGCCAGCTGTAGAGCGGCAACGTGCCATCCGGCCGCTTCATGAACGCGGCGGGCGCACTCGCGCAATAGACGATGAAGCTCGCGAACAGGCTGATGGCCGGCCACCAGAACGCCCAGTGGACCAGCACCGCGAGCGCGGCAAACACGCCGCTTGCGAGCAGGAATCCGATGGCGAGCACCGCCGTCTATATACACGTATGATCGTCATTCGTGTCGTTGCTCGAGGAGATCCTGGCGAATCCCGACGATGACGATCTGCGCCGCATCTACGCCGACACGCTCGGCGAGGATCCGCGCGCTGAATTCATCGGCATCCAGTGCGAGCTCGCCGCCCGCTCGCGCAACGACCCCGATCGCCAGGCTCTCGAGCAACGCGAGCGCGAGCTTCTTCGCAGTCACGGGCCGCGCTGGGTCGAGGCCCTCAACTTGCCCTCGACGGTGATCGCGAGCGCCACGGCCTCGCCCGTCGAGAACATGCGCGGTCCATTGCTCTCGTTCTCGCGTGGCTTTCCCGATCAGTTGAAGACCAGCGCGGGCTCGCTCGACATGGCGGCGCTCGCGCAAACGCCATTGCGCCGGCTCGTCGTCACCGATATCGCGAACGCGTACATCCCCGAGCTCGGTAAGCTCGAATTGCCCCAGCTCGTGTCGCTGCGGCTCCGCGATGGCCAGCTCGATCCGACCTCGCTCGAGCAACTCGGTTCGAGCCCGCTCCTCGAAGGGATTCGGACGTTCACGCTCCATCGCGTCGGCTTCGATTGTGCGGATCTCGCACGCGGGCGGTTTCCCGATCTCGACACGCTCGAGCTCGATGGCTGCCGCCACATCAACAACCAGGCGCTCACGACCGCGCCGTGGCTGCCGGCGTTGCTCGCCCTCGAGATTCGCGCGAGCGACGATCGCAACCTCATGCCGATCCTGATGAGCCGGATGTGGCGCGATCTCGAGACGCTCGTGCTCGAAGCGCCGATCGCGGATGCGGACTTGGGTGCACTGGCGTCGGCGCACATCATGCGTAATCTGCAGAAGCTCGACATCGATAGCTGGCACTTCGGGCGTACGGCGGCACAGGCGTTCGAATACACGCGGCGCGCGACCCGCCTGCTGAGCTTCACGTTGCGGTGTCCGTCGACGACGGATACGTCGCTGCTCGCCCGGGTCTATGGTGCGCGGTTCAAGCGGCGTTAAACTCGATCACACTTTCCGAAACGGCGGCATTTCCGGTGGTGCCAGAAGCGAGCCTCGACGAGCTGATGCGCGAGATGGCGTGGGTCCGCCGCCTCGCACGTAGCCTCGTGCACGACGAAGCTGCCGCCGACGACATCGCACACGACGCCTACCTCGCCGCGCGGGACAAGTTGCCCGCCGACGATCGGCCGTTGCGACCGTGGCTGCATCGAGTCGTGTTGAACGTGGTCCGGATGCGCCATCGATCCAGCACGCGCCGCGGGGCGCGAGAGCTGGCGACCGCCGCTGACGATCGCGTTCCGACCGCGGACGACTTGGTCGAGCGCATGGAGACCCAACGTGCGCTCGCCGATGCCGTCCTCGCACTCGTCGAACCCTATCGGTCGACGATCCTACTTCACTACGTCGAGGGCCTCTCGAGCGCCGATATCGCACGCCGGCTGGATGTTCCAGCCGCGACCGTGCGCCAGCGCTTGAAGACCGCCCTCGACCAACTGCGCACGCGCCTGCGCGAACGCGATCGCCGTGGCTGGATGGCCGCGTTGATCCCGCTCGCCCGTGGGCCGGCGACGAAGGCTGTCGTCATGAAGAAATCGCTCGCCCTGGCGATCGCGGTCATCGCTCTCCTGCTGATCGGCGGAGGCATCGTCTACAAGCTCGTCCGGACCCCGGACAGATCGACCTCGACGCTGTCGGCGAATCCCGTCAACACCACGACGTTCACACGGCTCGCGACACCGATCGGTGGCAAGCAAGTCGAGCTTCCCGCGTGGCTCGCGCAGAAGAACGTCAAGGGACGCAGGCTCGCCGGACACGTCGTGTTCGACGGCAAACCGGTCGCCGGCGCGTCGGTACGCCTCGGTATCTTGTTGTCGTACCCACATGCGTTGCCGTCGGTGAATACGGGTGGCGCACCGTATGCGCCCGTCGGAAAGGTGGCTACGAACGCCGCCGGCGAGTTCGATTTTGGCGTCGTGCCGCCGGTGAACTTCGTCGTCAGCGCCGATGCGGAGGGTCACGCACCGACCTCGATCGGCGTCTCGATCTCGAATCCGAAGACTGACACCGAGCACGTCACGCTCGTGTTAGGCGAGTGCCGGACCCGCGTGGTCGGAACCGTACGCGACTCGGCGAGCCCGGTGGCTCACGCACGGTTGGCCGTCGCGGGCGTCTCGGGAACCGAGTCCGACGCGAAGGGCATGTTCACGCTCTGCATGCCCGTCACCGAGTATCCAAATATTCGCGTCGACGCCGACGGTTACAGCTCGATCAATATCCAAGTGCCGGCGGTCGCGGGCGAGCTTCATCGCGACATCGTGTTGGTCCCGGAGGCGACGATCTCGGGCATCGTCGTCGACGATCGCGGTGCCGCGGTGCCCGGTGCGGTCGTCGCCGCGCGACCCGAGCTCTCGGATGCCCAAGACGACGCCTCGTTCGTGGAGACGATCGCGAACGAGGAGGGACACTTCGAGCTCCTGCGCTTGGCGCCGTCGAAGTTTCAAGTCATGGCGATCGCGGCCGACGGCCGTTCCGACGCGAAGACCGTGACGACGAAGGCAGGAACCTCGACGCGTGATCTGAAGCTGACGATCCAAGCGAGCTCGCAGCTAGTGGGTCACGTGATGATGAAGGGCCAGCCGATCGCCGGTGCCTATGTCGGCGTCGACAAGGGCATCTACCGGCGCTATTCGTCGATGTACGCCGAATCGCAACCCGACGGCGCGTTCGTGCTCGATCGGGTCCCGCGCGGCAAGCAGACGCTCGACGCGTATCCGTACGAGATCGTGTCGGCGAAGACGATCGATATCGACAAACCGACCGTCGACGTGACGATCGAGGTCTCCGCGCTCGGCTCGCTGCGTGGCAAGGTTACGCGTCACGGTGTTGCCGTGCCGAACGCGCATGTCGAGATCCGGCCGATCAATGCGACGGCGATGGCGGACGAGAACGGCGATTACGTCGTCGAAGGCCTCCCCGCCGGCCAATACATCGCGAACGCGACCGACTACAAGGCGTTCACGAACCAGCCGACGCACCTCGAGGCCGCAGAACAGAAACACCTCGACCTCGAGCTCGATGGCGGTGGCGAAATCGTGGGCACGGTCGTCGATCAAAACGGCAAGCCCGAGGTCGGCGTGGTCGTTCACTTCGATGCCGACAACGATCAGTGCAGCGCGCTCACCGACGCGAACGGTAGCTATTCGTGCGTCACGTTGACGGGCAAGCTCGACTACAAGGCGAGCGTGTACGCGACCTCCGGCGCGACCGAGCAGGGCACCTCCGGACACCCGTTCAAGCCGGTCGGCAGCTACCCGACGATCCATGTCGACGACGGCAACGCGGTCGTGCGCGGCGTCAAGATCGCGATCGACGACGAACAGCTCTCGATCCGCGGTCGGGTCGTCGACGACACCGGCAACCCGGTCTCCGATGCGCGCGTCAGCACGGGCGCGCAGATGTGGGGTGACAGCGAACGCACGCGGACCGACGATACCGGCGCGTTCGTGATCACCCGGCTCGCATCCGGTCACTACGCGATTCGCGCACGGACGTCGGAAGGCGGAGTCGGCCAGGCCGATGCCAATGCGGGCGATTCGAACGTGACACTCGTCGTGTCGCGCACGGGAACGATCGCTGGAACCTTGGTCGGGTTCGCATCGACGAACGGCGTCCTCGTGATGGCCGCGATGCAAACACGCGCCGAGCCCGACCAGCACGATGCGGACATCACGGGCGATGCGTTCACGATCACCGGCGTTCGCGCTGGCAGCTACGTCGTCCAGGCGGTACGCGACGGCAGCGCGATCGATCTCGCGACCGTCGACGTCAAAGCCGGTGCTACCGCCACGGTCACACTTCACGATCAGCCGCGCGCGACGATCACGGGACGCGTGCTCGACCTGACCACCGGCTCCGGTGTCGCCGGCCTCGCATGCCGGGGGATGCCGTCATCGGGTGGTCGCACGGGGCCCGTGCCGGGGTCGAGCATCGCGAAGCAATTGACGGACGCGAGCGGCGGTTACTCCGTCGACGTGCCGATCGGTCACGCACGTGTCGAGTGCTACACGATGGATCCGGGCGACCACAGCGACACCGGCGCCGAGCTCGACGCGGGCAGTGGCGCGAACCACGTCGATCTGAAGTCCGTCAAAGCGGTGACACCCGGCAGTCCGCTACCGGTGATCTTCGAGCCATCCATCGTGCCGCCGACGATCGCCTCGGTCGATCCGAGCGCGAATACCGGTTTCCGTGCCGGAGATACGATCACGGCCGTCGACGGTCTCGACGTGCACGCCACGCTCGCGGGCTTCGTCGGGATGTTGCTCGCGAATCACCGATCCGGATCCGCCGTCGAGCTCTCGATCACGCGCGACGGCAAGCCGCTCGCGATTCACTACACGACGCCTTAGTTCGGCGAGCAGACCACGCCGGGATTCGGATCCGCGCCACCGATGAAGTGCCTGAGGCCGAGCTTGTCGTCGTAACTGACCGCAAGCCCGCACACCGATCCGGGCGCCACCGCGGCACCGGTCCACGCGATCGTGCCCATCGGCTCCGCCGGAATCTGCACGAACGTCTGATTGCTCCAGTTCGGAAGCACGTGGAACGACATGCCGCCGCCATCGCTACCGATCGTCAACGCGATCTCCTCGGCGGTCGCCGGCATCCACTGGCCCGCGACGCGCTTCTTCCAGATGTAGTCGATGCTCGCGATGTTGCCGCCGCTCGTGTTCAACCGCGTGAAGATCGACAGCGTGCCATCCGCGAGAAGGTCGGCCTTCTTGTGCGTCACGATGTTCGTGAACGTCAGCGTGGTACCCGACGCGCCGAGCGTGTACGCGATCGTCGCCGGCGAGCCGTTCGAGCCCGGCAGCTCGAGCGCCGCGTTCGCTTCGAGATCGTAGTCCGCGCCCCAGCTCGTCATCGCGTTCGAGCTCGAACCCGCACCACCCATGACGCCCGAGAACGACGTGTTCGCACCGGGCGTGGTGCCGTCGGCGAGCGTGACCTGATAGGCGCCGCCGTTCACGAGCAACTGCGGCTGGACGCTCCAGTCGATGTACTGCGTGGCATCGATCGCGAGCGGATACATCGCGTAGATCGACGTCAGGTTGAACACCGGCGTCGCGATGTCCGCACCGCTATCGGGGAAGAATTGATCCGTCATGTCGGCGACCGTGAAGTTCGCGCCGTGTTCCGAGCCACGCCGCATGTTCGAGCGGACGTGAAAGTCGATGCCGAATTGATGGCCCTCGACGAGATCGATCTGACCGTTGCCGTCGATATCGGGATTCGCGTAGCGCAGCGAGAGATCGTCGACGCTGCCGAGATATTCGGCCGCCGCCGGATCGAGGCCGAGGTCCGCGATTACCTGATCGTAGGACGTCGATGCGGTCGCGGTTTGCGTGGCCGGATCGATCATCACGTCGCCCATGTCGAGATGCCCGTCGAGCTGTGGCGACACCGTATCCAGCGTCTCGGCGCGGAACATCGCGACCGCCATGTCCGCACCGACCTTCGTCGAATCCACGAACACGAACACGTACGGCTGGCCCGGCGTGACATCGAGCTCGAAGCTGCCATCCGCATTCACCGCCGCGATCGTGCGCATCGGCGACGCACTCACCGGTTGCACCGCCATCACGTGCGTCACGGTCTTCGCGGTTTCGGGAGTCCCGAGCACGCGGGCGGTGGTCATGCCGCCTACACGTCCGGTGATTTGATAACCACCTGAAGACGACCCTGAATCCGAACACGCCACGAGGAACAGCAGGGGAAGCCAATGTTTCATCGGATCGGCAATCGGCCGATCCGGTCCGCCGTCCAGGCTAATTCGGGTATTTCGCCACGGCGTCGACCGTGTACTCGCCCGGTGGCGCGGCCACATCGATCGCCAGATCGATCGTCGTGTGTGCAGGCACGTCGATCGTCTCGTCCGCTTGGAGACGCGCCGCACCGTGCAACGCGAGATCGATCTCGACCGTACCTTCACCGCCATCGTTGATCAGCGTGCCGCCGACCCGGACGTGGCCCGGCACCGGCGACGGCCCGACGCGCGCGCCTTCGATCCGCGGCTGCGGACCCGCACACGCCATGACGAACACGATCAACGCCCGGGCAACCATGGGGGCCTCGCGAGGAAGTAACAGGTGATGGCGACGAGTACGGTCACCACGACGAGCGCCGACGTCAGCGTTGCCAACGGATCGACGCGCTTCTCCGATCGCGAGAGCCCGATGATCCCGAGCGGCTCCGGGATGATCGGCAGCTTGTGCTCGCCCTCGTATTCCCAATCCGGCAGGAACGCTTCGTCGCGCAGGGCCGGACAGAGTGCCGTCAGCTCCGCGCGGAGCTCGTCGATCATCGCTGGCGTCAGTGTCACGGACGGCAACGCCTCGACTCCCAATTTGTCTCCGATCGCGATGAGCCCTGCGCTCGTCGTGCGATAGCGCCGATAGTCGTCGTCGGACGTAGAGCTCCATTCGACGATCGCGAGGTCGCGTCCGAGCAAGCGTGCGAGCTTGTCCTCGACGTAGCCGAACAGCGTGTTCGATCCACCGGCGAGTGCGCTGACATGCGAGATCGTGACGCCCTCGAAGTGCAGACATCCGAGCGAGCCCGCGGCATCCGCGATCTCGAGATCCCACGGGCCATCGTGACCTTCGCGCAACACCACGACATCGAGCGCGACCGCATCGCCGTTTTTGGGCTTGCCGAGTGCGCGTTGCTTCGCCGCTTCGCCGCGGAACCGATACGCGAGCACCTTCATCGCGCCCCACGTGCCCGGAATCGCGATCACGCCGAAGTACGAGAAGAACAGGATGCAGAACGCGATCGTGAGCGTCTCGACATTCGAGCGTTGCGCCAACGTGACGAAGAACGCGCCGCGCCAGATCAACAACACCACGCCGACCGTCGACACGCATAGCAGCGCCGGAAAGATCAGCGCGAGCAGCGTGACGCGTCGACGGTAGTGCGCGGGCGATCGAATGCCGGGCGCTTCGATCAGGCGCGCGAACATCTACACTCCGAGTAACACCGCGGCGCGCGCGGGAATGTGCACGCCGCGCTCGGAGAACGTGGTCGGCGTTCCGTGCCCGCCATAGGCGAGCGCCTCCGACGACCAGATGAACTTCCATGACTTGCCGGTCGGTGGCGCGAGTAGCGGTTCGGCCACGAACGGCCGCTGGAACGTGTTGCCGAGGTTCACCAACAGCACGCGCGATCCGTTGAACCGGATCACGAACGCCTGCTCCGACAACACCGCGGCGTCGAGTGCACCGTGGGTGTCGTTCCGGAGGTGGAGCAGGTCCCGGTGGAGCGCCACGATCGGCCGCGAAAAATCACGCGCCGTCTCGTCGAGGATGCAGGCCTCGAACGTCTCGCGTGCGATCGGATCGCGTCGCGCCTCGCGCCCCGACGGCAGGTCGAAACGCTCGAACTTCGCCATCTGCGCCGCGCGACCCTTGCGCACGGCTTCACCGAGCTCGCCGGTATGACTGCAGAAGAACTCCCACGGTCGCACCGATCCGGTGTCCTGCCCTTGGAACAACATCGGGATGCTCGGCGCGAGCAACAGCACCGCCGTCAACGCGCGCAACGTGCCCGGATCTGCGAGCTGATGGAGGCGTTCGCCGAAGCCGAGGTTCGCGACCTGGTCGTGATTCTCGAGGAAGTGCACGAACGCGGTCCGTGGCAGGTCGAGAGCTGCAGTGCCGCGTGTGGTCTGCCCTTGATAGAGAAAGCCGTGGCGAAGCGCAGCGACCAGCTCGCGCGCCGAACCGTCGTACGGCCGCAGATACCCGTCGACGACGCCGGTCGCCGCGACGCGAGCGCTGTGATGGAAGTCGTCGTTCCACAGGGCATCGAAGCCCGAATCGCGAACCAGCTGGCCGCGTTGCGAGTTGTCTTCCGCCACCATCCACAGCGCCCGGTTCGGCACCGCTGCACGACAAGCCGTGATGATCTCCGCGAGGATCGTGTCGTCGTGGATCGCGTCCGTCGCGTCGAAGCGAAGACCGTCGAGGTGGTACTCGGTGATCCACGAGATGGCGTTCGCGATGTAGAGCTCGCGGACCTGCGGGATCGAGAAGTCGATCGACTCGCCCCAATCGGTCGCCTTGTCCTTGTGGCGAAACTCCGCCGGCAGCATGTTTCCGTCGGGACCGAGGTGGTTGTAGACGACGTCGAGGATCACCGCGATCCCGAGCGCGTGCGCGCGATCGACGAAGTGCCGGAAGTCATCGGGCTGGCCGTACTTCCAGTGCGGCGCGAAGAGGTTCACGCCGTCGTAACCCCACCCGTTGTCACCGGCGAACTCGTTGATCGGCATCACCTCGATCGTGGTCACGCCGAGCTGCGCGAGATACGCGAGCTCTTTGCACGCGGCCAACCACGTGCCGGCCTTCGTGAACGTCCCGATGTGGAGCTCGTAGACGACGTGGCGATCCGCGGGGAGGCCGGTCCACATCTTGTCGGTCCACGTGAAGTGATCCGGATCGACGACCTGCGACGGCCCGAATGGACCCTGCGGTTGAAACCGCGACGCGGGATCCGGTACGAGCGCGCCGTCGACGCGAAATCGGTAGAGCGCGCGCTCCGCGAGACCGGGGACAAAGCCGCTCGCGTACCCGTGCTCGTCGACCGCGAGCGTGACCTCGCGGGCATCCGACTCGACGACGATCGCCACGTCCTTCGCGTTCGGCGCCCACATCCGGACGTGCACGCCTTGCTCGGGTGTCGCGACAACTTCAGCGCCGATCGGAGTGCGCCGACTCCAGGTGAGACTCGACATCAAGTGGGTTCCTTGACCAACAGCGCGACAGGAAATGTCGCGAACAACGCCGCTGCAGCGATCGTGCCGTCGCTATGCGTCGTGTCGGTCAAGGCGTCGCGCCACGTCCCGGTGGGCACGCGGAACAGCGTTTCGGGGTTCACGTCCCCGAGGCGAGGCACCGCGACGAGCAAGTCCTTGCCGCGCATGAACGCGAACACGCGCTCCGAGCCGGGACCGTGTGCGGTGAGTGCCGAGTATGTTGCTTCGAACAACGCGGGCCGATCTCGACGCAACGCGAGGACGCGCTGGACGACGTGCAGCTTTGCCGCACCGAGCGAATCTGCAGCACGGCTGTAGTCGACCGGCGTTCGGTTATCCGGATCGACCAGCGCGTAGTTCGTCAGCTCGCTGCCTTGATAGAAATCGGGAATTCCCGGGGTCGTGAGCTTCAGCAGGAGCTGCGCGAGGCTGTTCGCCTGGGCGCGTGGGGCGATCGCGTCGACAAACTCGGAAATCTCTCCGGTGATCACGGGATCGACGAGCACCGCATCGATCCACGCGTGCATCGCCGCCTCGTACGTCTCATCCGGCGCCAACCAACTCGTGCGCAGCCGAGCTTCGCGCGTGGCCTTCGTCGCGTACGCGTGTGCGCGCTCGGGAGTTAGCGGCCACGTGCCGACCGCGGTCTGCCAGAACAAATACTCGAACGTACGATCCGGCGCGATGCCACCCCAGTAGCGATCGGCATCCAGCCGCTCGACGAAGCTGCGCCACTCGACCGCACGTTCGGAGATCACGGCGAGCCGTGCGCGTTGATCTTCGCCGCGCTTCGTATCGTGAGTGCTCGTCGCGAGCAGTGACTTCGGCGCACCCGCTGCGAGCCGGGCATGCGCGGTGGCCGCATCGATCGCGAGAACACTCGGATCCGCGCCGACTTCACAGCGCGCCGCGAGCCGGACCAACCGATAGCTCGCCGTGTCTTCATCACCCTTCGCGACGATCGCGCCGGTGACTTGTTGCGCCACACGTGCGAGCTCGCGTGCATTGGCGACCTCGCCGGCGAGCGCTAACTCCAGAAACGCGATGAGGTCCGGATCTCCGCTCGCGGCACGACACGCCGTCGCGATCCGATCGCGATCCGGATCGATCACGATCGGGCCACTCCCATTCGCGCGCGGCTGATCAGAAGCCACCGGCACCGCGATCCCCGTCAACGTGGTCTGCGGACCATTCGTCGTCAGCTCGACGGCTTGAACGATGTGCAATCCGGTCGTCGCGTGCTCGTCGACTTCCGGCGCTGGCTTCGGTGCCGACTCGAGCAACGTCGTGCCGACATACGTCCGATAGACCGGATAGCCGGCGACGATCTCGATCAACGCGGCTTCGATCTCCGGTCGCGTGAAGTCACGCGTCACGGCGGTCTGCGCGCACACATGCGTCGCGATGCTCACGAGCCGCGCGATCTCCGAATGCAGTGCCTCCCTCGCAACTTCGATCCGCGCACGCCGGCGATCGGCTGCGGGAGCCCATGGCGTGCCCGTGTAATCCTCGAACTCTGCCGTCAGCTCGGCTTCGCCGGCGGGCGAGACCAGCAGGCTCGTGACCACGTCCGCGAATTCGTAGCCCGTGGTCCCATCGACCGGCCACGCCGGCAGTGCTTCGTCGGTGCCGAGGATCTTCTCGACGACGATCCACGCATCCGGCGCGCGATCGCGCAACCGTTGCAAGTACTCGCCAGGATCCGCGAGGCCATCGACATGATCGATCCGGACACCGTCGATCGAGCCATCGGCGAGCCACTCGAACACGCGCGCGTGGCGCGCCTCGAACACGTCGAGCTCGTCGACGCGCAAGCCGACCAACGTCGTGATGTCGAAGAACCTGCGATAGGGCAGGCGATGCGATGCGACCGACCAATGCGCGAGCCGATACGCCTGCGCCTCGAGGATCGCATCGAGCTCGACGATATCCGCGTTGAGCGCGGCGAGCTCCGCATCGATCGCCGCGCGATGCTCCGGTACCAACACGGCCAAGCGCTGCGCGAGCACGAGCTTGTCGCGATGTCGCCGCCGCCGCGATTCCGGCAAGGTCTCGCGTGGTAGTGCCGCGAGCGCATCGCCGACGAACTGGAGCTCCGCCGATCGCGCTCGTTCGCCCGCGCGACGGATGATCGTGCCGAGTGATTCGGGCGCGATGGGATAGCGCGCATCGCCGACCTTCACCGCGAAGCCCGTCTCGAACACCACACCCAAGGTCCCGTTCGCGAGCGCGCGACCGTAGCGTTCGCCCAACACCGGCAGCGTCACGCGATCGTTGCCCGCTTCCCAATCGACGTCGAAGTAATGCGCGTAGTAGCTCGCGGGGCCATTCGCGAGCACGTCCATCCACCACGCGTTGCGCGTGCCGGTGATCGACATGTGATTCGGCACGATGTCGAGCAGGATCCCGAGGCCGTGTGCCTTCGCCGCCGCGACCAGCGCGCGAAACCCGTCCTCGCCACCGATCTCCGTCGAGATTTGCGCCGGATCGACGACATCGTAACCGTGCGTCGAACCTTCGGCGGCTTGCAGGATCGGCGACAGATACAAGTGGCTGACGCCGAGCCCCGCGATGTACGGCACGACGCGGACGGCATCCGCGAACGTGAAGCGTGGCTCGAGCTGCAGCCGATACGTGGCGCGCGGCGCGATCACGTGCGCACGACATAGACGGGTGGATAGATCCGAGTAATGCCGAGATGCGCGTAGCGAGGCGCGACCTGCTTGAGCCGCTCCCACAGGTGTTCCTTGATCCGGTCGGCCGGAATCATCTGATACGCCCGTGCCAAGAGCTCCCTGCGCGTCATGACCCCTCCTGCTGGAACACCGCGAGCGAGCGCCCCGGCATGTCGACCGTCGTCCCGGCGTCGAGCTTCTCGCTCGTCGTATAGAACCCGTGCTCGGTATCCATCACGCGCCGCCACTTCGCGCCCCACTTGCTGTCCGGCAACTTGATCGGACGCTGCTCGGGATTCGCGTGAAACACGACGAGGAACGTGTCGTCGATGATCGGTTGACCGCGCATGTCCGGCCGATCGAGGCCGTGACCGTCGAGGAACACCTGGACGCTCCGCGAGAGATCCGCGGCCCACTGCTCGTCGGTCATCTCGTTGCCATCGGGATCGAGCCACGCGATATCCGGTAGCGCCTTGCCATCCTTGCGCGGGCGGATCGACTTGCCTTGAAACCAGCCGCGCCGGCGAAACACCGCGTGATCGCGACGCAGCCGAGTCAGGCACCGCACGAACTCGATCAACTTCTTGTCCGCGCGATCCCAATCGAGCCACGAGACATCGTTGTCCTGGCAGTACGCGTTGTTGTTGCCGCCTTGCGTGCGACCCAATTCGTCACCGGCGACGAGCATCGGTACGCCTTGCGAGAGAAACAGCGTCGAGAGCAAGTTGCGTTGCTGGCGAGCACGCAGGGCATTGACCGCCGCATCGTCGGTCGGGCCTTCGACACCGCAGTTCCACGAGCGGTTGTGCGACTCGCCATCGCGATTGCCTTCGCCGTTCGCATCGTTGTGCTTCTCGTTGTACGAGACGAGGTCGCGTAGCGTGAAGCCGTCGTGCGCGGTGACGAAGTTGATCGACGCGTGCGGCATGCGCGCGCCACTCGCATACAGATCCGACGAGCCGGTCAGCCGCGCGCCCAATTCGGGGAGCGATCCGGGCTCGCTGCGCCAGTAGTCGCGAATCCAATCGCGATACTTGCCGTTCCACTCCGACCACAGCGGCGGGAAGTTGCCGACCTGATAGCCGCCTTCGCCGACATCCCACGGCTCCGCGATCAACTTCACGCGCGAGACCACGGGATCCTGTTGGATGAGATCGAAGAACGCGCCGAGGCGATCCACTTCGTGCAGGCCGCGCGCGAGCGTCGATGCGAGATCGAAGCGAAACCCGTCGACGTGCATCTCTTCGATCCAGTAGCGGAGCGAATCCATCACGAGTTGCAGCACGTGCGGATGCCGCATGTTCAGCGTGTTGCCCGTGCCGGTGTAGTCCATGTAGAACGCGCGGTTCTCGTTGACCAAGCGGTAGTACGCCTGGTTGTCGAGACCGCGCATCGACAGGGTGGGGCCCTCGTGATTGCCCTCGCCGGTGTGGTTGTAGACCACGTCGAGGATCACCTCGATCCCCGCGCGATGGAGCGAGCGCACCATCTGCTTGAACTCGGCAACGCCGCCGACCGTCGAGCTCGTGCTCGCGTATTCGGGATGCGGTGCGAAGTAGCCGATCGAGTGATAACCCCAGTAGTTGCGCAGTCCCTTGTCGAGCAAGAACCCGTCGTGAACGAACGCGTGCACCGGCAACAGCTCGACCGCGGTGACGCCGAGCTTCTTCAGATATTCGATCGCGGCCGGATGACCGAGCCCGGCGTAGGTGCCGCGGATCTCGGCGGGCACGGCCTGCATCTGCTTCGTGAAGCCCTTCACGTGCAGCTCGTAGATCACCGTCTCGTTCCACGGCGTCTCGAGGTGATGGTCGTTACCCCAATCGAAGTACGGTTGGCTGACGACCGAGCGAAACGTGAACGGCGCCGAGTCGGCTTGGTTGTCGTCGCGCAACGCCGGGTTCCATTGGAGTCCGCGGCTGATCGCGCGCGCGTACGGATCGACGAGCAGCTTGTTCGGGTTGCAGCGAACGCCGGCCTCGGGATTCCACGGCCCGTGGACGCGAAACCCGTAGGCTTGGCCCGGACCGACATCCGGCAGATACGCGTGCCAGACCTGACCCGTGCCGTACGTGAGATCGACGCGTTGTTCTTTGTCGCCGTCGAACAAGCAGAGCTCGACGCGTTCGGCGACGGACGAGAACACGGCGACGTTCGTGCCTTGGCCGTCGAAGGTCGCGCCGAGCGGAAACGGACGGCCAGGCCAGACGCGCATGTCTTACGAGGCGGACCGGAAGTTGACGACGATGCCGTCGTTGACAGGCGGTGCCGGGATCGAGATCGCACGAGCGCGGCGACGTTGCAGCGTGGCTTCGATTCGTTCCGGCCGGCCCCAATCGTTCCACTCGACACCATCGAGCGCGACCGCGAGCAACTTGTCCGGTGACTTCTCGAGGATGTCGCGCGAGAAGCCGACGATCGGCGCCATCGAATACACGGCGGTGAGCGCGGCGTCTTCGTCCTCGGTATCGACGAGCGGTACGAGGTTCTCGAGCAAATCGATCAGCTGCGGTGCGCCCGCACGACCGAGCTCCCAGAACGCCTGGACGCTGCCGCAGCACACCATCGTATTCCACAGCGCGCCTTCGGCGACGAGCTCTTCGGCGCGGGTCGCGTTCGGCTTCTCGACGAAGGAAGCCACGCCACCGTGGCCATCGAGCGAGATGTAACCGAGATCCGGATCCGCTTCGTCCGGGCGCGCGCCGATCAGCACGACCTTGTCGGGATTGAGCGACGCGAGGTTTCGTGCGCGAGCGAGCTCGGCAACATAACGGTCCGCCGGGGTCACAAAATGGTCCGTCGGGGTGATCGTGACGATCGCATCCGGCGACCAGCGCTGGAGCATCGCGAGCGCGACGTACAGGGCCGTGCCGGTCTCGCGCGAGGACGGCTGGCAAAACACGTGATCGCTGCGGTTGCCGAGCTGCTGGCTCGCCCACCGGCGATGCTCGGGACCGATCACCGTGAGCGTATGGCTCGCCGGCGTGAGCTCGTTCATCCGGTCGAGCGTGTGCTCGAGCATCGAACGGCGGCCGAGCAGCTTGCAGTATTGCTTGGGGATCCGCTGGCCGAACCGGCGCTCGACGTAGTCGGCGAGGCGTAGGCCTTCACCACCCGCGAGAGCGATCGTCCAATGCGCCCCGGCTTCAGGCGGCAAGTCGGACGTGCGAAACAACCGCTCGGGTTCGATCATGGTCGAACGCTCCTCAAGCACGAGATGTGCCGGGGAGTGAGCGCTCGCCGGGCCGATCCGCGCGCTCGATCCGAGCGGTCCAGCTACGGGCGTGCGGTGGTGCGCGCGCTCGTCACGATGCGCGCGCGACGTGTGGCGCGTTCAACGACATCTCGGCGACCACGCGCCAGCCGACGCGCTCGCCGGCCGGCCACCTCGTTCCGCGCGGACCCGTGATCATCACGCGAGAATCACCTAGCGTGTACAGCCATTGGGCGAGCGCGACGAGGTCCGTATTCGGATCCACGATGCGCGTTTCCTTGCCGGCCTTGCGTGCGTGACGACGCAACGCTTCGATCCCGGTTTCGGCATTCGGTGCGTTCGCGTCGGGAACGCAGATCAACAACACCGTGGCGTCGTCGAGCGTCGCGCGGAGCGCCGAGCGAGCGCCGCGCGATGGACACGGCGTCAGATCGGCGACGATCTCGGCCGGCAGTGCGCCGAGCTCGTCGCGTTTCTCGAACGAGCAAAACCCGCCGACCGAAAGGCCGACCGCGCGTGCCGCACGATCTGCTCCCCGTTCCGCACCCGTTTGCCCGGTGTGCAAGATCACCATCGCACCGACGCTACGAAGACCTACGAGGCGTTTCAACGTGCGCTTTTGTCAATCATCGTGACTCGGGCAATTCATTCAGTAATTTTGCAACTAACGTTAGGAGCGCATCCATCTCGAACGGCTTCAGCATGAAGGCATCGCAGCCGGCGGCCTTCGCGCGTTCCGCATCGTTCGCGATCCCGGATGCGGTCATCGCGATGATGGGGATTCGGCAGTAGCGGTCGTCCTGCTTGAGCCGCACCGCCAGGTCGAATCCCGTCAGGTCCGGCAGCATGAGATCCGTGATGATCAACGCCGGCATGCGGTGCGCGATCGAGGCGAGCGCGGTTTGGCCATCGCCGGCTGTCGTGACCTCGTAGCCGGCACGCGCGAGCACCGCACGCGCGAGCTTGACGTTCACCGGGTTGTCGTCGATCACGAGAATCGGAACGCTCGGCTCACTTGCCATGCCGGTGCTCCATCGCGCGCGGCAACGTCACCGTGAACGTGGATCCTTTGCCGAGCTCGCTCGAGACATCGATCCGTCCACCTTGGCCTTCCACGATCCGTTGCGCGAGTGCGAGCCCGAGCCCGATGCCCTGGCGTGCGCCACTGCTGATCGCGGGGAACTCGATGAACAGTTTCGGGAGGTCCTCGGGCGCGATCCCTACGCCCGTATCTTCGACGACGAGCTCCCACATGCTGGCCTGCGTCGACGGTCGGGCCGTGACCGTGACCCGGCCGCGCTCGGGCGTGTACTTGACCGCGTTCGAAAGTAACGCGTAGAGCACCTGCTTCAGGCGCGTGGGATCGAGCGTGACCGTTTGGAGGTCGAGGATCACCTCGACCTTGAGGATGCGTTCGGCGATCTGGCTCTTGAGGATGTCGCGAACCTCACCGACGAGAGATGCGAGGTCGATCTGGAGCGGATGAAAATCGATCTTGCCGGACTCGAGCTTCGCGAGATCGAGCACGTCGTTGACGAGCTGGAGCAGGCGCCGCGCACTCGTGATGATGTCACCGAGGAACTCGACATGGTCCGGTGCGAGCGGGCCGGTCTTTCCCTTATGCATCAGCTCCGCGAAGCCGATGATCGAGTTCAGGGGAGTTCGCAATTCGTGCGACATGTTCGCGAGAAATTCGCTTTTTAGACGACGAACTTCTTCGAGCTTTGTCTCGAGCCCATCGCGCTCGACGATTCGCGTGATGTCGAGCTCGGACACGGCGATGTACATTCCACTGTCCGTGGGAGTAGGCTCCATGGTCACGTCGACATGTAGGAGCGCGCCGTGCTTGGTATGGCGGATGCTTCTACCGCGGACGATCCGCCCACCTCGTGCAGCCGCGACCATTTCGTGAACCAACGGGCGTTCCCTTTCGGGAACGGTCAGATCGACGAGCAAATGACCCACCGCCTCCTCACGACTGAAGCTGTAAGCCTCTTCGGCTCCTCGATTCCACGAGGCGATCATGCCGTCGGTGTCGAGTGCGAACAACGCCTCTCGCGCTACCTCTACCAGTTCCGGGTGTGTACGACCTGCTGCCATGCCCCACGCCGAACATACATGGATGGGGCCACCTACGCGCGGCCGCGATGGAAATTTAACCATCCGGCCAAATCACACTTTTCTCGTGGAGGTGTTCTTCTCATCGTCGTCGAAAAACCTTCGATCACATGCCTGATCGTCAGCGATGATGACCGTCAGGGCATAGTTATTAGGAACCACACCCCACACTGTGCAGGCTCGAATGGATGAGAGCTGGTACCAGCAACTGGGCGGTCGGATCGCGCGATTCCGGATCGATAGCAAGATGACGCAAGAGGTCCTCGCCGAGAAGGCGGACATCGCACCGAGCTATCTCGCACGGATCGAAACGGGCTCTCGTCATCCAACGCTCGATGTGCTGGGTCGGCTGGCAAGTGCGTTGGATCTATCGCTCGCGAGGATCATCGCGGACGGCGACAAGAAGCACGCCGAGCAGTTCGCTCAATGGGGAAAGTCCGCTCGGACGATCGCGCAGCTTCTCCCCGAGTTGACGGATTCGGATCTCGAGCTGATCGAGCGGATGGTGCATCGTCTTCATGATGACGAGGGTCATTGATACGGCACAGTACGTGTCTTTCTGACACGTGCAGCGTATCCTCCCGATAGGGAAGAGAGTGTCGTCCGCCGAAGCACGTTACGACCGCCTCGCGGTCCTCGCCGAAGTCGCCCACGCATTCGCATCGGTCGCGACCGACTATCGATCGCTACTCGCGAAGATCGCCCGCACGATGTCCGAGCTGATCGGCGATGGCTGTCTGGTCACACTCGTCGAGGGCAACACGATCGTGAATGCCGCGAGCGCGCATCGCATTCCGGCGCTCGAGACCACGTACGCGGAATTTCTCGAGCAGCTGCCGGAGGTCTACCTCGATCAGAGGACGATGGCCGGTGAGGTCATCAAGGCGAACGAGCCGAAGTTGGTTGCCGAGGTGGAGCCCGGCGCGATTGCCGCGAATGTCGATCCGATGCTGCGGCCGTTAGCGCGCAAACTTGACGTCCGATCGCTCGCGATCGCGCCAATTCGTGCGCGCGGTACGGTGATCGGTGCGTTGTCGCTGTTTAGAACGGGCAGTGGAAGAAGCTACAACCCGAACGACCTGCTCTTGCTCTCGGACCTCGCGGATCGCGCGGGACTCGCGATCGAAAACGCCCGGATGTATGCGTCGCTCGAAGAGCGGGTGAGGGAGCGAACGCAGGCGCTCGAAGCGGCAAATCGCGAGCTCGAAGCGTTTAGCTATTCGGTCGCGCACGATTTGCGAGCTCCGCTTCGTTCGATCGATGGCTTCGCGCACGCGCTGCTCGACGACTACGCGGGCGTGCTCGACGCGAACGGGCAGCGCTTCCTCGATCGCATCCGAGTGTCGGCGCAGAACATGGGCGTATTGATCGATGGCTTGCTCGCGCTCGCGCAGGTCGGCAGGCACGAGATGCACCGGCAACGCGTCTCGCTCTCGGACCCCGCAGCGCAGGTCGTGGCGCGGTTACGCGAAGAAGAGCCGGAACGCGACGTCACCGTGACGATCGATCCCGATCTCTTCGCGAACGCGGATCCGCGGCTCGTCGAGACGATCCTGCAGAACCTGATCGGCAACGCGTGGAAGTTCACGAGCAAGACCGCGCACGCCACGATCCACGTCGGCGCGATTCCAGACGCGTTCTTCGTCCGCGATAACGGCGCCGGCTTCGATCCGCAGTTCGCTGAAAAATTGTTCACCGCATTCACGCGCCTGCACTCCAGTGCGGACTTCGCCGGCACCGGCATCGGGCTCGGGACCGTGCAACGTGCGGTGACCCGCCATGGTGGCCGGGTGTGGGCGGACTCCACCGTGGGACACGGTGCGACGTTCTTCTTCACGCTCGGCTAAAACTTTTTCCAAGGCGCCCGGAAGCCGGGTGTCACAGCTCGCATGAAGATCGCGTGCGATGCGTGCGATGCGAAGTATTCGATCGCGGATGACAAGGTTCGCGGCAAGGTGTTCAAGATCCGCTGCAAAAAATGCAGCAACGTGATCGTGGTTCGAGGTGTCGCCGATGACGTGCCTCCTCCCGAACCCACACCACCCGTGGCTCCCGACGCGATCTGGCACTTCGTAGTCGATGGTGATCAAGTCGGCCCACTCGCACTCGACGCGGTTCGCGAGAAGCTGACCGCGGGGCAGCTCGACGGCGAGAGTTATGCGTGGTGTGAAGGGCAGGCGGACTGGCAGGCACTGTCGCAAGTGCCCGAGCTCGCGGCGTTGCTCGCACCCGAAACGCTCCCGGAATCGCCGGCCGTCGACGTGCTCGCATCCGTCAGTGCACGCGACAACGTCCAGCGAATGAAGGCCGAGCGCAACGAGAGCTCGGTGCTGTTCTCGCTCAGCAACCTGTCGCAGATCGCGACGCGCGGGAATTCACCGCAACCATCGTCGACGACGGCGAGCTCGACGCCGGGCCAGGAAGGCTCGGGCCTGATCGATATCCGATCGATGGCGAGCGCATATCTCGGCACGCCGGGCGTGACGGTCAAGCAAGCGCCCGGCTCGATCGACGATCTGCCAGTGTTCGCGACCGCGACGACGTTCTCGGAGCCCGCGGTGCTCGTGCCGCTCGCGGCACCGGCCTCGACCAAGAAGATGCTCTACGTCGTGATCGCGGCAGCCTCGGCGTTCGCGGCGATCGCGCTCGTGTTGCTCGTCCTCGTCTTGAAGAAGTCCGATGCCCCAGCAGCGCCACCACCCGTGGTCGCCGAACCGCCGACACCGCCGGTCGCGAAGGCCGAACCGCCACCGCAACCTTCACCACCCCCCGTCGTCGCGACGGCCGAACCTCCGAAACCCGAGGTCAAGCCGGATCCGAAACCACCCGAGCCGAAGCACGAGCCAAAAGTCGATCGCCCGAAGCACGTCGACGTCCCCAAGCAGCTCCAACCGGCGGCCGTCAAAGAAGACAAGTGCGATGAAGTGCACTGCCTCGTCGACTCGAGCGCGCCGTGTTGCCAGAAGAAGCCGACCCAAGCCGCCGCACCCGACGCGTTGAACAAGCAGATGATCCAGCAGGCGATGAGCGCGATCAAAGCCAGGGTGTTGGCGTGCGGCACGACCGCGCATGGCCGTGCCCACGTGAAGATCCACGTCTCGCCGAACGGCCGCGTCGACGAAGCCAGCGTCGATCAATCCGTGAGCGCCGGCGTCGACGCGTGCATCGAGCACGTGGTGAAGACCGCGAGCTTCCCGGCGACGAAGAACGGCGGCGGGTTTGGCGTGCCTTACGACCTGTGACGTCGAGGAATCTCGGCGAGCACGTTCTGGAGCCTCTTCAACACGACCGGCTTGACGATGTGCTCGTCGAACCCAGCGGCCAGCGCACGCGCCTTGTCCTCGGGCTGCCCGTAGCCGGTCATCGCGATCAACCGCGGTGCCGTGCCGTCCATCTTCGCTCGGATCTGTCGCGCGATCTCGTAGCCATCGATCCCCGGTAACCCGATATCGACGAGCGCGACATCCGGCTTGGTCTCCAGCACGAGCGCGAGGCCCTTTGTCCCGTCCGGTGCGGCCTCGACGTGATGATGAAACGTGGTGAGCGCTTCCTGTAGCGTGACCCGCGCGTCGTCGTTGTCCTCGATCACCACGATCTCGAGCCCGTTGCCCGGAGTGATCAGTCGCACCGGTGCCGTCGGCGCTTCGGTATGCGGCTCGTCGGCGTGCGCGAGCGGAAGCTCGACGACAAAGCTCGATCCACGGCCTTCGCCATCGCTATGCGCTGCGACCGTACCGCGATGGAGCTCGACGAGCTGCCGCACGACCGTGAGCCCCAACCCGAGGCCGCCGCGGCTGCGATCGATCGTCTGGGTCCCCTGGACGAACAGATCGAACACGCGCTTTTGCATGTCCGGTGTCATTCCCGTGCCGTCGTCGATCACTTCGATGATCGCGCGGCCGATCTTCGCCGAAACTTTGACCGTGATGTGACCGCCGGCCGGCGTGTACTTGTTCGCGTTCGTGACCAGGTTGCTGATGACCTGCTCGAGCCGCGTCGAGTCGCCCATGACCTCGACCTTCTTCGCCGGCATGTCGACTTCGATCTCGTGCTTGGACATCGCGATGTCATCCGCGAGCGCATCGACGGTTCGCCGCACGACATCGCGGACATCGACGCGCGTCTCCTCGAGCGTGACCTTGCCCTGCGTGATCCGCGCGATGTCGAGCAAATCGTCGACGATCCGCGTGAGGTTGCGCGCCTGACGGCTGACGATCTCGAGATAGCGCGGCGAGACATCCGCCTTCTCGTTGATCAGGTGCATCGCGGTGGTGATCGCGCCGATCGGATTGCGGAGCTCGTGGCCGAGCATCGCCAAGAATTCGTCGCGCGCGCGCATCGCCGTGTGGAGCTGGTCGTTCAGCGCGGAGGCTTCGCGTTCGGCCGCCTTCATGCGCAAGAGCGATCGCAGTGTGGCCAACAACTCCGCTTGCTCGAACGGTTGGACGAGATACGCGTCGGCACCGCTCTCGAGGCCCGCGATCTTGTTCTTCGACGTGACGAACGTCGCCGACGTCATCAACACGACCAGGTTCTTCGTCCTCGTATCCGCGCGGAGCGCCTGACAGATCGCGAAGCCATCGACGTCGGGGAGCTGGACATCGAGCAGCGCGACATCGAACTCGACCTCGTGCACGGTCCTCAGCGCATCGCGACCGGTGGCGACAGACACGACGTCGTACCCGTCGCGCTTCAGCATCTCTTCGTTGAGATAGCGCGGGATCTCCCGATCGTTGACGTTGAGGACGCGGGTCATGACTGGACCAACGAATGCTTCTTCAGGGCATCCCGGATGCGGTTGATCGCGAGCTCGCGCGATAGGTTCTGCTTGGAAATTACGGCCTCTGCTTCCTCGAGCAAGCGCCGCTGATCCAGCGCATCTAGCACGTGCGATGTGACCACGATCACCGGGATGGATCGCGTACTCGGATCCGCCTTCAGCTCGTCGATCACGTCGAACGCGGTCATGCCGCCGAGCAAGAAGTCGAGCAGGATCACGTTCGGGCGATGCTCGCGCGCGGCCGCGACACCGTCAGGCCCGTTCGCCGCTTCGAACAGCTCGTACGCGGTCCCCTTCAGGTGTTGTTTGATGATGTAGCGCGCGGTGTCGTCGTCGTCGATCACCAACACGCGGGCGACCGGCGTCGGTGACGATAGCTCGCGCAGCTTGCGCAACAGCCGATCCTGATCGATCGGCTTCAGCCAGAATTCGTCGGCGCCGAGCGCGCGCGCCTTGTCCTCGCGATTCGTCACGGTCACGACCAACACCGGGATGTCCTGGGTCTCCGGATCGCTCTTCAGCTGCGCGAGGAAGTTCCACGACGAATCGCCCTCGAGCATCACGTCGAGGACGATCGCGGCCGGGCGCGCCTTCTTCATCATCACGGTCGCGTCTTCGATCGTTCGCGCCGGCATCACGTGGAAGCCCGCCATCACGAGATACTTCTCGTACAGGAACAGCGTGTGACGATCGTCTTCGACGACGAGGATCGACGTCGAGTCCGGCCGCTTCTGCTGGCTGCGGGCCACCATCGCGCGCATCTCCGCCGCTTCTTCGTGCGCGATCGGGACATCGAGCGTGAACAGCGAGCCCTTGCCGACTTCGCTATCGACGACGAGCGAGCCGCCCAGCCGTGCCGCCAGCTTGCGCGCGAGCGGCAGGCCGAGGCCGGTACCCTTGAGCTTCTTCTGGAGGTGGCTATCGATCTGCCCGTATTCCTCGAAGATCCGGTCGGTGTCGCCCGGCGCGATACCGATGCCGGTGTCACGCACCTTCACGATCAACCGGTTGCCGCGCTGCTCGCCAGACACCCGGACCGATCCGTGCTCGGTAAACTTCAACGCGTTCGAGACCAGGTTGCGAATGATCTGGGCGAGCTTGCTGCGATCGGTTTCGAGCTGCAGTGGGGCCGGCGGATCGACGAACAGCTCGACCGGCGAGCCGTCGGGCAAGAGCGGCTTCAATACGCCGCGCATCGCGCCGAACAACTCGCCGAGATCGAACTTCTCGACGCGGAGGTGCGATTGATTCGCGTCGAGCCGGCCGAGGTCGAGCACGTCGTTGACGAGCGCGAGCAGATCTTCGGCGCTCGATCGGATGAAGCGGATCTGCTTGGCCTGTTCGTCGACGAGCTTGCCGTCCCGCTCGCTCGCCAGCAATTCGGTGAGGCCGAGGATCGAATGCAGCGGCGTGCGCAGCTCGTGCGACAGGTTCGCGACCAACCGCGATTTGACCTCGCTGTCGTTCTGGGTCTGATCCGCCTTGTCCTGCAGTTCGTCGAGCAGCGCGCGGACGCCGGCGATCGAATCCCGCAGATCTGCGTTCGAACGCGTGAGCTGGCGATTGAGATCGACGGTCTCGGTGACCATGTCGTTGACCTGATCGAGCGCCGCCGCGAACTCCTCCGGAATCACGTGCCCGACGACGAGCCACTGGTCCTCGCGCGGCCGCGCCGTCAGCGACACCGTGATCGGTTTACCGGCGACCTCGAACGCGATCTCGCAGCGCGTGCCGCCGTTCGCGAGGAAGTGCGCGAGTTTCTCCTCGGATCCGGGCGAGGCTTGCAGGCGCGCGCCGGCCTTCAGCTTCATCAACCGCTCCGCACGCCCGTCGGCGTAACCGATCGTGCCATTCCGGTCGATGACGAGGTACAGCTCGCGGCTGAGGTCGTCGAGCTCTTCGAACCACTCCTTCACGCGGCCTCCAAAATCTCGAGCGCACGCGCCTCGCCGGCGATCAACCGCTTGACCGCCGCGAGCTCGACATCGAGGCTCGTCCGCAAGGTCCGGGCAAACTCGACGTACGCGGCAAAGCGTGCAGGTTGTTCGAACGCCACGGCATCCGCGAGATACGACAACAAGGTATCGAGGTCGCCTTCGGGTTGCGCTTGCAGGCGGAGGTGATCGATGTGGCCTTCCGCGCCGTCGCGATAGACGAGGGCTTGCGCGCCTGCGTGAAGGATCGCGACGGCGCGCTCGTGATCCGGCCAGCCCTTATCGGTGATCGCACTCGCGAGCCGATTGAAGTTCTCCTGGAGGTGACGCGAGCACATGCCGTGCGACACGAGTAGCTCGCGCAACCAGCGCGCGTAGCTCGCGAACACCCGCGGGTCTTCCGATTCGAGCGCCTCGGCGAGGTACTTCACGTGAAAATCTCCGTCGGCACGCGTGTGCTTGGTCGCGCGCTCGCCGCCGTACTTCTTTTGCCAGAACGGATCGACGAACATCTCCGCCATCACGCGTTCGGACAGCTCGGCAGACGCGGCGATCAACTGCTCGGACAGCTTCACTCGTCGACCCGGGTTAGACGTTTCATCAGCTCGATCGTGCAATCGGGCGACGGTTGACACGAATGGACGCCGAGCTCGGTGACGAGATCCGGCGACCAGGTCAGCGCATGGCCTCCGACCACGATCGGCAGCTCGGGATGCGCCGCCTCGACCTCGGCGACGGTCTTGCGGAGCGCTGGGATGTTGAAGCTCATCGTTGCCGATAGCGCGAGCGCATCCGGCCGATCGGTCGCGATCTGCACGAGTAGGTGATCGAGCGGGAGATCCGCGCCGTAGTACTTCACGGTGAACCCGGCGGTATCGAGAAAGTCCGCGACCAGGCGCGCCGGAAACTCGTGATGCTCGCCCTCCACGCATACGACCATCACCCGCTTACCGTTACGAGGCGCGGGCACCGCGTACTCGAACAACCGTGCGAGCACGACCTGCGCGATGCCGGTCGCGAGGTGCTCCTGCGCGATCGAGATCTGGTTGCGTTGCCAGAGCAGGCCGATCTCGTGCTGCGCTGCTTGGATCACGTTCGTCTGGAGCTCGATCACGGGCGCACCTCGCCGGACGCCGTCCTCGACGACAACGCGCATCGCTTCGCGCCGATCTCCCGCGAGCTGCGCTGCGAGGAACGTCTTCGCGAGTGAGGTGTAGTCCAAGTTCGCGGTCACCGCGCCGCCTCCAAGCCGCGATACGGATGCGGGGGCTCGCGCGCCGGCTCGTCGAGCCAGGTGATCAGCGCGGCGAACGTATCGCGTGCGCCGGCGATCGCTTCGTCGAGGTCGTCCGCGGTCTCGAGCAACGCGCAGAACTCTTTCCACATCCGGCCGGTGGCATCGCCATAGCCATCGAGAAATCGCGTGGCGCGCTGCTTCGGCATCTTCGCGAGGATGAAGCGCCCGCCGAGCGTGGAGCCTTCGATCACGTACGCACACCCGAGCTCGTACGAGCGCGAGCGCATGTCCGGAACCACGGCGAGCGGTTCCGCGGCAACCCCGAGCTCCGCGAGGTCCGCGGCGATCGCGTCGGACTTGTAGCGGCCTTCGAACGGGATCGAGAACGCGCGCTCGCATGCCGCGTGAAATCCGTACATTCGCTGCAGGTAGCGCGCGTACGTCGCTTCGGTCGCATCCGGATCGAGGATCCTCACGTGTCGCTCGGCCTCGCGATGCAGCTCTGCCGTGGCGACACGTAGAGCATTCGCGACCGGACCACGCATTGCCCCAAAGGATAGGAGTCCGGCGACGCCATTCCAAGCACCGCACGCTGGAACTCCGACTGTGGCGTAAGCGCACACCCGTCGAGGAACGTCGATTGCAGCCTACAACCGATATGAAGGCTCGAACGATGCTGAAAGTGGCGTCCGCCGTCGGATCGATTGCCCTATTGCGCGGAGTCATTCGCGCGCGACGCAAGATGGATCTGACCGGCAAGACCGTGGTGATCACCGGTGGGTCGCGAGGGCTCGGCCTCGTGCTCGCACGCACGCTCGGTGAGCGCGGCGCACGCGTCGCGATCTGCGCGCGGGACGCCGCCGAGCTCGAGCGCGCGAAGCAGGAACTGGTGCGGATGGGCATCGACACGTTCGCGATGGTTTGTGATGTCAGCGATCGCGACGACGTGTTGAAGTTGATCGCATCGGTCGAAGACGACTTCGGCGCGATCGACGTGCTCGTCAACAACGCGGGCATCATCCAAGTCGGTCCGCTCGAGGCGATGACCGAAGACGACTTCGAGCGCGCGATGAAGATCAACTGGGGCGGTCCGCTGCACGCGATGATGGCCGTGCTCCCCGGCATGCGAAAGCGCAAGCACGGCCGGATCGTCAACATCGCGTCGATCGGCGGCAAGCTCGCGATGCCCCACCTCGCACCGTACGCGGCGAGCAAGTTCGCGCTCGTCGGATTGTCGGAGGCGATGCGCGCCGAATGCGCGAAGGACAACATCTACGTGACCACGGTCTGCCCGGGCCTGATGCGCACCGGGAGCCCGCCGTTCGCGTGGTTCAAGGGCCACGTCAAAGACGAGTACGCGTGGTTCTCGATCGGCGACAACTCGAAGCTCACCTCCGTCAGCGCCGAATCGGCGTGCGCGCAGATCGCCGACGCGTTGGCCGCGGGCGACCCCGAGCTCGTGATCTCGCCGCAGGCCAAGCTCGCCGCGTTCGCGCACGGCCTCGCGCCGGGCTTCGTCCAAGAGGTGCTCGGCATTGTCACGCGGTTCTTGCCGCCTCCCACCACGTCGAAGATCGCGGTCGAAGGCAAAGACGCGGACCTCGCGCAGATCCATCACGACGTGATGAAGCAGGTCCGTGCGCCGGCGTTTCGCCGCTAGCGCTTGCTGCGCAAGAACACGCTGCGAACCACGGCGAGCAATTCGTTCGTATCGACGGGCTTGCCGAGGTGGGCGTCGTAGCCGGCATTCAGGGCCGCGCTGCGATCCGTGGCGCGCGTGTACGCGGTCAACGCGACCGCCGGTACCGAATCTCCGCGCTCGCGCAAGGCGCGCATGAACTGGAGGCCGTCCTGGCCGGGCATGCCGACATCCGAAATCACGAGCGAGAACTTCTCGCGGCCGAGCATGGTCAACGCTTCCTCGGCATTCGAGAGCTGCTTGCACTGCGCGCCTGCATCCGTGAGCAACATGCACAGGAACTCGCGCGAGTCATCTTCGTCTTCGACGACGAGGATCTGCATCCCGAACAGCGGTTTCTCGATCGACGCGATGCCATCCGGCGGCGTGGGCGCGGCGAGCTTGACCGATGCGACCGGGATCCGGATCCGGAACGTGGCGCCGGTGCCGGGACCATCGCTCTCGGCGGTGATCCGCCCGCCGTGAAGCTCGACGAGCTTGCGCGCGATCGCGAGCCCCAACCCCAAGCCGGCACTCCGGCGATTGAGGCCCGAGTCGGCTTGGCGAAACACGTCGAACACGAGCGGCAGGAACTCCGGCGAGATGCCCTGACCCGAGTCCCGCACCGAGAGCTCGAACTCGCTATCGATCCGGCGCAGCGCGACCGTGATCGATCCGCCCTTCGGCGTGAACTTCGTCGCGTTCGTCATCAGATTCACGATGATCTGACGGAGCCGCGTGGCATCGCCGAGCACCATCGACGTGCCGGAGTCGAGCACGCGCTTCAACGTGAGGCCCTTCGCGGCGACGTTGACCTCGAAGCTATCGAGCACGTCGATCACGAGGTCGTGCAGATCCACGGTGACCAGATCGAGCGACAGCTTGCCCGAGACCATGCGCGAGACATCCAACAGATCGTCGACGATCTGGGTCTGCGCGCGCGCGTTGCGATCGATCACTTCGAGGCCCTGTTTCAGGCGCTCCGGCGGAATCGGGTCCTGCTGCTGGAGCAGGTTCGCCCAGCCGAGGATCGCGTTCAGCGGCGTGCGTAGCTCGTGGCTGACGGTCGCGATGAAGTCGTCCTTCGCGCGATCGGCATCGAGCAAGCGTTGGTTGTACGAGCGCAGCTCGCTCGCGCGGATCCGCACGCCCGAGAGCAACGACCGGCGCAGGTTCGATGCGGCCTCGATCGTGATCGCGTCCCACGGCAACGATCGGCCGCGCACGACCTCGCGCCACAGATCGAACGATCCGCGCGGCGACAAGCGCGGCGCGCCACCTTGGGTATGGACCACGACCTTGTTCGGATCGCCGGCCCAATTGATCGTGCGCTCGGTCAGCGGCCGGAACCACAGCACGTACTCGCCGAGCGTGCGCGAGATCGCGACCGCGAGCACGCCGGCCGACTCGCCGAGTGGCACCGGAATCGTCGTCGGAGCGCGATCCGTCACGAACACGTCGGTGGGTTGGCCACGCAACCAGCTGACGAGTTGGACGAGCGTCTCTTCGCGCGGCGTGGGGCCAATCCGGCGGATGCCTTCGCTCGTGATGATCGCGGCGCTCTGCGCTTCCGCGAGCTCGACGAGCGCTTGCGATGCGAGCCCGTCGAGGAATTCTTGGCTCTCGCTGATCGAGCGCAGCAGGCTGGTCTCGCGCTGGGCGGATCGCTGGGCGCGCTCGGCCCGGAGCTTGGTCTCGAGCACGTTGATGTTCCACGACAGCGAGCGCCCGAGGTATTCACAGGTCTCGCGGACCACGAACGAGGGCAGCCGCGGGCCGTCGTAGTTGTGACAGGCGATCAGGCCAACGAGCACACCGTCGACGACGAGTGACACCGACATCGACGCGGTGACGCCCATGTTCTTCATGTACTCGATGTGAATCGGCGAGACCGAGCGCAGGATGCCAAAGCTCATGTCGAGCGGTTGCTCGAGCCCGGGCAGCACCGGCACCGGCGTGTACGACGCGTCGCCGATGAAGCGCAGCCAATTGATCGTGTAGAGCCGGCGTGCCTGCTCGGGGATATCGCTCGCCGGATAGTGTTGGCCGAGGAACGGCTCGAGACCGTCGCGCTTGGCCTCGGCGACGACTTCGCCGTTCCAGTCCGGATCGAAGCGATAGATCATCACGCGATCGAAGCCGGTGATGCTGCGGACCTCTGCCGCCGCGAGCCGATACAACGAATCGAGATCGATCGCGTGCTGCAAGCGGATCAACGCCGTGCGCAACCGCGGATCGAAGCCGAGGATCCGTTCGCCTTGCGCGGGCTCGAGCTCGACGACGAGTTGCCCGCTCGACGACACGTGCAACACGGCATCGAACGGCATGCCACCGAGCGTGATCACGCGAAGCGGATTGATCTCGCGCAGGCGATCCGGCGTGGCAAACGCGGCCGCGATCATCTGCGCGGACTCCGCTTGGAACAGCGAGCCGATCGGCGCGCCGACGACGTTCGCGTGCGCGACGCCGAGGAACGAATCGGTGTTCGTGCTCGCCTGGACAATCACATCGCCGCGGCACGCGAGCAGCACGCCGTGCGGCTGGATCGACCCGGGGATATGGATGGGCTCCTGCGCGCAGGTGTCGAGCGTGACCGGAGCATTCATCTATTCGGGGTCTAGCACGATCGCTGGACGACTTGAACGATTAGTGCAGCCCGACCAACATCGACTGCGCGCCATCGACGGTGCCTACGGAGACCCGATCGACTTCTGCTCCGACTGAAAACCCGGTCGTGAGATCGGGTCGGCGAATCGGCGTCCACGACATCCCGTCGAAGTGCAGCATCACGCGTTGGCCGATGACGAAGATGTTCGTCGCAGACGTCCCCGAGATATCGGTGTAGTTCGAATCGAGCGACTCCGCATCCGAGTGTGGCAACGCGATGCGAGTCCAACTCGTGCCGTCGTAGTGGAGCACGGTACCGGCCGCTCCCACCGCGTACACGTTCGTGGGATCCGTGCCCCACACGCGCGCGAGATTTTGCTGCGTCGGCGAGGTCATCGCGGTGAACGTGGTGCCATCGCCGTGCAGGATCGTGCCGCCATCACCGACGGCAAACAGATCGCCGGCGGTGCCCCACATGCCGCGCAGTGCCGGTGTTTGTGCGGGCAACGTGATCGCCGACCACGCACTGCCGTTCCACTTCATCAGATAGCCGAACGCACCGATGCCACCCATCACGCCGCAGGCATATGCCTCGCTCGGCGAGATCCCAACCCCGCCGTATAGATCGGCTGTCGTCGCGAGTGGCGTGACACACGCCCACGTCGTGCCCGTGCGATGGACCAAGTTGCCCGCGGCACCGATGCCCCACACGTCGCTCGGGCTCGAGCCGAAGATCGCGTTGAACGCTTGGGTTCCGTTGCAACACGAGAGATTTCCGGGAACCTCGACCCATCCCGAGCTCTTCAGCTCGCGCGGACAGCCCACACCGATCGCCGCGCGATAACCGTCCTGCGCGTAGATGCTGTACGCGGGCGAGGTCGGCGCTTCGACGAGTTGCGTCCAACCCACACCACCGAACGTCGCGATCGTGCCGGCATCGACCGCGCCGATCAGTTGATCGCCATCGGTCGAGAGCGCGACGAAGTCCGAGCCACCGACCGGGCTCACCATCGTGCTCCAGGTGGTGCCGTCGAATCGGAACAGGTTGCCGAGCGAGCTCGCGCCCGCGCCGTAGATCTGATCGCTCGATTTACCCGCGAGCGCGCGGATCCGGATGTTCGCGCCCGGTGGTGAATCGAGCAGCTGGAAGCTCGCCGCCTGATCGGTCGATCGGAACAGCAAGTAGAGCCCCTGGACTCCGAGGACGACCGTGTCGGCGGCGTCCGTCCACAGCGCGTTGTACGAGAACACCTTGACCGGATGCGACCACGTCACGCCATCGCTCGACGTGTACACGCCGGTATCGCTGCCGATGTAGAGATGCGTCGCGTTGCCGACGAGCGTGAGCGTGGCGTCACCCGTGGTCCCGGGTGGAATATCCGGAAGTGCGATCGCCGTCCACATGGTGCCGTCGAAGTGCAGCACCTGATACGTGTTCGTGAGCGCCCACACCGCCGAGCGATTGCGGCCCCAGACCGTCCGGATCCCGGCGCCGGTTCCATTCGGCAAGCCCGGCAACGCGACCGTGCTCCACAGCTGGGTCGCATGATCGTAGATCGCGATCGCCGGACCGTACGCGCCGACGACAACGATGCCATCGCCGGCCCACATCGCGCTCCATCCACCGCCGATCGGTGCATCCGTGACGACCGACCAGACGCCGTTCACCCGATGCCAGATGTAGTCGCCGGCGGCCCACATCTCGGCGCCATCTTCGGCGAGCGCGTAGACGGCACCGGTGCCGGGCAAGCCCGAGAGTCTCCAACCGAGACGCTTGCAGCTCGTGACATCTGCCGAGCACAGCGACGAGCAATCGAGCGTGCCGTAGTCGTAATCGAAGTCCACGCAGGTGCTCGTTGTCGGCGTGGACTTGTCGCACAGCTCGCCGGGCTCGATGATCGCGTCACCACACACCGGCGCGACGCAGACCATGTCCTCGCAGATACCGGGTTGCGAGCCTTGGATCGAGCACGTCGCGCCATCGGCCATGCCTTGGCACGAGGTCAGCTGATCTGGAAACACGCACTGGTGATGGGTGAGGTCGCACGCCTGATTGCCGGGGCACACGAAGTCACCGCAATCGAGCGATGACGAATTCACGCAGCCGGCGACGAGCGCCAGGGCCAACAGCTTCACGGTTGAAAATCCTTCGCCCGAATACCCAACGCTTTGATCTTCACATGAAGCGTCTTGTAATCGGTGCGAAGGATCCGCGCGGCTTCACTTTTGTTGCCTTGCGTGACTCGGAGAGTTTCGGTGATCGCTGCACGTTCCGCGTCGCGTGCTGCCGTGTCCGCGATCTCCTTGAGCGATCGCATGATGCTGATCTTCTGCGACGGGGCGCGCTTACTCGTTGGCGAGGCCGCCTGGACGGTCTTGCCGAGGAAGTGCTGGACCGCCGGCTTCTCGAGCTGCGAGGTCTTGGTCTCGAGCACGGCCTGCCGGATCACGTTGCGAAGCTCGCGCACGTTGCCCGGCCATTCGTATTTCTCGAGCGCGGCGACCGCTTCGGGCGAGATCGTCTGGACCGGCGATCGCAGCTCGACCGCGACCTCCGAGAGGAAGCGTTGCGCGAGTTGGATGATGTCTTCACGGCGCTCGCGAAGCGGTGGCAACGGGATCGTGTACTGCGCGAGTCGGAAGTAGAGATCCGCGCGGAACTTCCCTTCCGATACGCGCTCCTGCAGGTCGTCGTTCGTGGCGGCGATGAACCGCACGTCGAGCGGTGTGGCCTGCGAGCCACCGACGGGTTGGACCATGCGCGACTCGAGCACGCGCAGGAGCTTCGCCTGCAGGCCCATCGGCATGTTTCCGATCTCGTCGAGGAACACCGTACCGCCGGATGCGAGATCGAACCGGCCGCGCTTCTTGCGATCGGCTCCCGTAAACGCGCCGCGTTCGTGGCCGAACAACTCGCTCTCGAGCAACGGTTCCGGAATCGCCCCGCAATCGAGCGCGACAAACGGCTGACTGCGCCGCTCGCTCTGGCGATGGATCGCGGACGCGACGACCTCCTTGCCGGTCCCGGTCTCGCCGATCACGAGCACCGAGAACGTGGTGGCCGCCACGGTCGCGACTTGTTCGGCGATGCGCTGGACCGCGACGCTCTTTCCCATCAATTCGCCGAGCGAGCCGCCGCCGCCGACTTGCTTGCGTAGCTCGGCGACTTCTTCCTTGAGGGCGCGGGTCTCGAGCGCGCGCTTCAACGCGAGGATCAATTCTTCGTGATCGACGGGCTTCGACAGGTAGTCGAATGCACCCAGCTGGGTCGCGCGCACGGCCGTACGGAGATCACGTTCCGCGGTCAACATCACGACGGGTGTGTCGGTGTCCGTGATCCGGACCTGCCGCAGCATCTCGAGCCCGTCCATCTCGGGCATCTGGACATCCAACAAGATCAGATCCGGTTTCCACTCGCGATACTTCGCGAGGCCCGCGGCACCATCGTGCGCCATCTGAACGTCGAGTGATTCGGTGCGCCCGATCGCAGCCACCAATCGGCAGCTCGCCACATCATCGTCGACCACCAACAACCGCCTCATCTAGGGTCCCGCCACTATGGTGCCGGAGCCATAGCCATGGTGTCCACCCCATAGAAGGAGGGTGATCTAAGCCATTGATGTGTCTCTAATAACCGCTAATCGGGGCATTTTAGGATGGCACCGACTTTGTAATAGAGCTTCCCCGTGACTCGTTCGGTGCTGATCGTCGACCCAGACCTGAACGGCAACAAGCTTGCCGCGCTGGTGCTGAAACAAGACGGTTGGGTGGTCATCACGGCCATGTCGGCGACCGAGGCACACACGGCGCTGCTCACGTTCACGCCTTCATTGGTCGTCACGGAGCTTCGCCTTCCGGATGGGGATGGGATTTCGTTAGTGGCAAGCCTGCGGCGGGAACCAGCGACGGCTCATTTGCCGGTCGTGGCTCTCACCGCGAGCACGGGGCCAGAGATCGAGTTCGGGGCGAGGGCGGCGGGTTGCGTGGATTACATCACGAAGCCGATCGATGTCGGCACGTTGAGTGATCAGCTGGGGCATGCGTTGGGGGCACAGGTGTAATGGCGGCCGTCGTCGGTGGTCGGGTGAAGGTGATGTTGGTGGATGACGACGCGCTCCAGCTGAAGTTGAACGCGATGATCTTGTCGAGTGAAGGGTTCGAGGTGGTGTCGGTGGTGGATGCCGGTCACGCGCTGAACGAGGCGCGTGCGAGTCGGCCAGATTTGATCGTGTCGGATGTCCTCATGGGCGAGTTGGATGGGTTCGGGTTGTGTCGGGCGGTGAAGGAGGATGAGGACCTCTCGGGAATTCCGGTGTTGTTGTTGTCGGCGGTGTTTGGGGGAGCGAACAACATCGAGCTAGCGACACGTGTGGGGGCGAGGGCGCTCGTCGAACGCAGCGTGGGTTTCGAGCGCGAGCTCGCCGCGGTGCGCGCATGTCTCAGCAGTGAGGCGTGCAACGAGCTAGGGCGTTCGGAGTACGAGGAGCGTCTCGAATTGCGTGCGAAGAAGGCCGAGCAGGCACTCGCACAAGCACAGAAGATGGATGCGTTAGGCCGGCTGACCGGCGGGATCGCGCACGACTTCAACAACCTGCTCGCGGTGATCATGACCCACGCGTACTTCCTGCAGGAAGAGCTCGCGGAACAGGACCCGCGGTATCAGGACGTCGTCGAGATCGCAGCAGCGGGGGAACGGGCGGCGGGGTTGACGAAGCAGTTGCTCGCGTTTTCGCGCAAGCAGCACGTGCAGCTGAAGTCGGTCGACGTGAACGAGACGATCCACAACCTGGCGCGCATGCTGCAAAGGTTGTTGGGCGAAGAGATGAAGCTCGAGATCAAAGCTGGCGAGGTCGGTGTGGTGCACGCCGATGCGTCGCAGCTCGAGCAAGTGATCTTGAATCTGGTCGTGAATGCGAGAGACGCGATGCCGATGGGCGGCATGGTCTCGGTGGAAACGTCGCGCGTGGTGACGGTGGACGGGGACGAGATCGGTGCAGGGGAGTGGGTCGGGGTTTCGGTGCGCGACGCGGGTTGTGGGATGAGTGACGAGACGAAGAAGCGGTTGTTCGAGCCGTTCTTCACGACCAAGGAGAAGGGGAAGGGGACTGGTCTGGGACTGTCGACGTCGTACGGGATCGTGAAGCAGTTTGGTGGGCACATTCTCGTCGAAAGCGAGATGGGCCAGGGCACGGTGATGAAGGTTCTGCTTCCGATGGTGCGGGGCGAAAGTTTGGGGACCCCGGCGCGATCGCAGGCGAGTGATAAAAAGTGCGGTTCCGAAACCGTGCTGCTCGTCGAGGACGATCGCGCCGTGCGGGCGGCGTTGTTGCGGGTGTTGGTGGAGCGTGGCTACGACGTGTTGGCGGCGGGTGGGCTCGACGAAGCGATCGAGGTCGTGCGCAAGCACGAACGCGCCGTGCAGTTGATCGTGTGTGATGTGGTGATGCCGGGCGCGCGTGGTCCGGAAGCGGTCGAGCGGTTGGTGGCCGAAGCACCAGCGGCGAAGGTGTTGTTGATGTCGGGTTACACGGATCACGTGTGTCTCGACGAGGTGACGGTGGAGAGTCAGGGCTTCATCCAGAAGCCCTTCGCGCCGGATGCGTTCTCGCAGAAGGTTCGCGACGTGTTGGCGAGGGAGGCGGGGTTATGACGGCAGCGATTCCATTAGTGCGCGAGGAGCTGGCACCGCGTGCGCGGATCCTCGTGATCGACGACAACGAAGTTCTCGCGAGATCGTTCGCGCGCATGCTGCGGCAGCACGACACGAGCGTCGAGAACAACCCGGTCAAGGCTGTCGCGCGGATCTGCGCGGGCGAACAGTACGACATCGTCATGTGCGATCTGCGGATGCCCGGGATGGACGGCAAAGAGGTCCTGGCGGCGATCCGAAATCATTTCAGCGGACGTGCGGGAATGCCTCACATCGTCATGATGTCGGGTAGCGACGAGATATCGTCGGACGAGCTAAATACGCCGGTGCTGATGAAGCCCTGCCATTCGACCGAAGTGCGCTCGCTGGTGATTCAGTTGTTGGACAGCGCGCGGTTGTAACAAGACCGGGTTACTATTGGCGGAAGTGGAAACGCTACGCGTCCACATCGCCGAGCTCGTGATCGCTACAGATCCCGCAGCAGCGGACGTCACGATCGCGGATTCGATCTCCGAACGCGCGGAGGCCAAGGGCCTGCTCGTGCGAACGCGCAAGATCGTCGCGGATGTCGAAGCCACGATTCGCGCGGCGCTCGAAGACTTCATCGGCGATCCGGATATCGATGTCGTGATCGCGACGGGCGTCGCCGAGAGTCCGAATGCGGGCAACGCGCTGAAGCCACTCGTCACGCAGCCGGTGCCGGGCTTCACGGATCTGTTTCGGTGGCTCGCGTATCAAGAGATCGGTGCGTCGGCGATGCTGTCGAACGCGGAAGCGGCGCAGTGCGCGAGCACGTTCGTGTTCGTGTTGCCGGCGGTCAAGGGTGCGGTGAAGGAGGCGATGGACAAGCTGATCCTCCCGCAGCTCGATCCGGCCACACAGCCGAAGAACCTCGTCCAGCAGATCCCCCGGCTCGCGCCCATGGTCTTGGCGGCGAAGAGCGCGGCGCCGGCTCCGACCGTCGAATCGGTGCGGCCGGATTCGGTGCCCACGGCGATCGGCCCGGAGAAGACCGAGAGTGGTCATGGCATTTCGGCGCGGTTGCCGGCGGCGTCGCCCGGATCGCGTGCCGAGCACAAGACCGGGCCGCACGTGATCCGCAAGCAGGCCGAGGCCATGCCGGACGTGACGAAGCAGATCGACCGGCGCGAGCTCGAGCGCAACATCAAGAAGGCGGAAGCGAACGACGCGGTGACCAAGCCGGCGATCGACATCCGCAACATGCTGCCGAAGCGGCCGCCGGGTGCCGATGACGACACGCTGGATGATGGCGACGAGCCGGCGGATGACCTGAAGCTCGATGCGAAGCCGATCGCGCGCGTGAAGCTCGTGCCGAAAGAGCCGGCCACGATCGTGCCGCCGGGTGCGAACATCGTCGCGCGCAACAAGAAGCCGCCGACGATCCAGATCCCGCCGAAGAAAGAGGATCAGTCGAAGCCGGTCAAGGTTCCGCCGGCGCTGCAGAAGAAGACGCCGCCGCCGCAAGACGTGGTGTCGCTCGCGGATCTCGCGAAAGAAGCGGGCGTCGAAGAGCCGCCTCCGGCGAAAGTCCCCGAGCTGAAGGTGCCCGAGCGGAAGACGCCGGTGCCGGCGCGCGCGGCCTCCGCGATGGAGACCGAGGAGCTCGATCCGAGCCAGCTCGAACCGGCGACGGACGAAGATTTCAAGAAGGCGGAGAAGGCGAGCGAAGAGCTGCCCACGAATCGCGCGCCGAAGATCGATCCGAAGGATCTCGACGAAGCGCCGACGGTCGCGAAGCCGGAAGGTAGGAAGCGGACGATCACGCAGCCGCCACCGCCGCCGATCAAGCAACGGGATGACGAAACCGGACCGGTGCTGCGCGTGCCGGCGAAGAAGACGATCGCGCCGCGCGAGCGCACGCCGACCGAGCCGCCGAAGCCACGCGACTCGCTGAACGATCTGCCGGTCGGCAAGTTCGTTTATCCGGTCAAGCAGAGCAACACGAAGAAGGTGCTGCTGTTCCTGTTGCTCGCGGTCGTGTTCGCGGGCGCGGGTATCGCGGTCGTGAAGTTCGTGTTGAACAAGGACACGCCGAAGCAGCAGGTCGCTGTGAAGGAAGACGCGCGCGTCGAGACGGTCGCGCCCGCGGTCGATGCGAGTGAAGAGATCGCGACGGCGACGCCGGATGCGGCGGAGCAGCCGGAGATCGAGATGACGGATCTCGGCGTTGGTTCGGCGACGGGCTCGGCGAAGAAGCCGGTCACGCGACCCAACAACACCGGAACCAACAACACGGGTTCGGGTTCGAAGAAACCGCCGGAGACGGGCTCGGGCACGGGCTCAGGCTCGGGCTCGGTCGCTACGCCGCCTCCTCCGCCGCCGGATGAACCCGGCTGCGATGAAGTCACGTGCGTCACCGAGAACTACGCGAAGGCGTGCTGCGCGAAGTACAAGCCCGCGAGCACGTTCAAGCCGATCACGCCGGGCGAGCAGCTCGACAAGACGCAGGTCCGCGAAGGCATCGAAAACGTGAAGCCGCGCGTGATCGCGTGCGGCGAGAAATCGTCGGCGAAGGGCACCGTGAAGATTTCGGTGACCGTCTCGCCGGAAGGCCTCGTCAAAGACGCGAGCGTGGCGGATTCGCCCGATCCGGATTTGGGGGCGTGTGTGATGAAGGCCCTGCGCAGCGCCACGTTCGCGAAGACCGCGAAAGGTGCCTCGTTCGTCTACCCGTTCGTGTTCTAAAACCGTGTAACCGGTCGCCCCGGCACACGTAAGGGAAGGGCAATGGCCGACGACATCACGCCGAAAGAGATGTACTTCGACCGCCGCTCCGTCATGCGCGGAGGCCTCCTGGCGGGCACGCTCGCGGCCACGTACGGGCTGTATCGGAAGTTCAACGGCGTCGAGATCGATGACACCCGAGGCGACCAGATCGCCGGCATCGTCAAGACCAAGCCGACGACGACGGAGGCGCTGACGCCGCGAACGTCGATCACGAACTACAACAACTTCTACGAGTTCACGACGAACAAGGACGCGGTTGCGGGCGCGGCGAAGAACTTCAAGACCGATGGTTGGAAGATCGCGGTCGAAGGGTTGTGCAACAAGCCGCGCGTGTTCGACATCGACGACTTCCGGAAGCTCGCGCCGACGGAAGAGCGCGTGTATCGCCATCGCTGCGTCGAGACCTGGTCGATGGTCGTGCCGTGGGCCGGGTTCTCGGTGAGCAATCTATTGAAGGCCGTCGATCCGCAGGGCAGTGCGAAGTACGTCGCGTTCGAGACGCTGTTCGATCCGGTGCGGATGCCGAATCAGAACACCGGCGTCCTCAAGTGGCCGTACGTCGAGGGCCTGCGCATGGACGAGGCGATGCATCCGCTCGCGCTGTTCGCGACCGGTCTCTATGGCGAGACGCTACCGCCACAGGATGGAGCGCCGGTGAAGCTCGTGTTGCCGTGGAAGTACGGGTTCAAGGGCATCAAGTCGATCGTGAAGATCACGCTCGTCGAGAAGCAGCCGCGTTCGACCTGGCAGGAGTTCAACTCGAAGGAGTACGGGTTCTACGCGAACGTCAATCCAAAGCACGCGCATCCGCGGTGGTCGCAGGCGACGGAGCAGCGCATCGGCGAGAGCGGTCGGCGCGAGACCCTGATGTTCAACGGCTATGCAGATCAAGTGGCGTCGCTCTACGCGGGGATGAATCTCGATGAGTACTTCTAAGAAGAAGCTCGTCGACAATCACTTCGCGAAGTGGCTCGTCATCGCGAACGGGTTCGTGCCGCTCCTATTGCTCGTGATCGACGCGAAGAACGGCAACCTCGGTGTCAACGAGGTCAACTTCGCGATCAAGACCACCGGCCTCGTCGGCTTGATCCTGCTGATCCTGTCGCTGTTGATCACGCCGCTCCGCCGGTTCGTGACGTGGCCGCAGTTGCTCGCGATCCGGCGCAACCTGGGCGTGCTCGGCTTCACGTACATCCTGTGCCACTTCCTGATCTTCTTCTGGTGGGATCGCGGGCACTCGGTATCGTCGACGCTCGACGAGATCATCGAGCGCGAATACCTGTGGTACGGGTTCGGCGCGCTCGTGTTGATGACACCGCTCGCGATCACGTCGACGGATCGCATGGTGGGCCTCCTCGGCGGCAAGCGGTGGAAGCTGCTGCACCGCCTGACCTACCTCGCGATACCTGCCGGCGGTTGGCACTACTACCTCCAAGCGAAGAGCGACAAGCGCCAGCCCACGGCGTTCCTCGTCGCGATCGCGGTGTTGTTGGTCGCGCGCATCGCGTTGCGGTTCCTGCCGAAGAAGAAGCGAAAGCGGACGTTCTGGTCCGGCATGTTGAAGGTCGCGTCGATCACGCCAGAGACCCACGACGTGAAGACGTTCCGGTTCGTGAATCCCGACGGCGGCCAGCTTCCGTTCCAGCACATCGCCGGTCAATACATTTCGTTGAAGCTGACGATCGATGGCAAGCGCGTCAATCGCTCGTACACGATCGCGAGCCCTCCGACGCGTCGTGATTACGTCGAGATTTCGGTCAAGCGTGCGAGCTACGGCTCGGTCCATCTGCACGACACGTTTTCCGTCGGTCAGCTCGTGTCGGTGTCGGCGCCCGCCGGGAAGTTCTACTTCGCGGGGACCGAAGCGAAGCGCGTCGTGTTGATCGCGGGTGGCATCGGGATCACGCCGATGATGTCGGTGATCCGCGCGATGACCGATCGCAAGTGGGCCGGCGAGATGTTCCTCGTGTTCAGCGTGCGCAAGAAGATCGATATCGTGTTCGAGAAGGAGCTCGCGGATCTCGCCGCGCGGTTCCCGAATGTTCACGTGTTGGTCACGCTGACCAACGATCCGGATGCCGAGTGGTCGGGAGCGCGCGGGCAGATCGACGCCGAGAAGTTGCGTGGCTTCATCCCCAACTTCACGCGCGGCCCGGTGATGTTGTGCGGGCCGGACAAGATGATGACGGCGATGCGAGAGCTGCTCGTCGGCATGGGGATCCCGAACGAGGATGTCCAGCAGGAGGAGTTCATCTCGACCCCCGCGGTGGATCCGGCGGCGCCGCCCGTCGAGATGGCTGAAGAGTTGCCCGATGGCATCATTCCGAACCTCGCGTTCAAGAAGTCGGGCATCAACGCGGAGCAGCCGCCGGAGCTGTCGGTGCTCGAGGTGGCGGAGGATGCCGGCGTGGAGATTCCGAACGAGTGCCGCAGCGGTGTGTGCGGGCAGTGCAAGGTTCGGTTGATCAGCGGCAAGGTCAAGATGGAGACGCAGGACGCGTTGTCACACGGTGACCGTGCGAAGGGCTTGGTGCTCGCGTGCCAGGCGCATGCGACGTCGCGCGACTGCGTGTTCGACGTGTAGAAAATTCAAAACTTCGGTTTCGCTTCACCATTTACCATTCGCGACGGAGCCGTCGAGCGGTGTGTTCGTCGAACAACGAGCTTACGCAGATGGCGTGCGGTCGAAGTTTGCGTGTCGGTCGTGCGTGTCGGCCGGCCGTTCGGTTGACGCCTCGTGTCGTCTTCGTCAGACGCAATCAAATGGTAAATGGTGAAGCGAAAGCGAAACCTAAATTGCTCAGGTTTCCGACAGCTGTCGCTGATCCGGCCGCGACAACATAGAACGCAACAAATCCTTCGCTTCACGTACGACCTCGGCGAGCCGCGTCACGTTGTGTGTGTGCCCGGTCGAAGTCTCGTGGATCGTTGCGATCAGAACCTCGGTCTCGACCACGGAGTCGAGCGCCGCATGGAGGCGTGCCAACGTCACCATGTCGGAACCCATCCCAGAATTGGTCCGCATGTTTGTTGGTAGAGCAATCATCGCGCCAGCGCGACGCGGTAAACTGGTTCGGTGCCTGAAACGAGGACCACGCTAGGGGACCGTCGCGAGCGGTTCGGCCGGTGGTTCGCGTCCCCAGCGAGCGTGCTCGTGATCCTGCCGCTGCTCGTGATCTCGGTCGGCGTCGTGGTGTTGATGCTCGGCCGCAAGGCCACGCACGATTCGGCGGAGACGCTCGTGCGGCGCCAGCTCGTCGCGCAGGCGATCCAGGTCCAGCGCGATGTCGAATCCACGCTCGATCAATCCGAGCCGGTGCTCGCCGGATTGCGCCTGCTCGCCGAACCCGCGCTCGCCACACCGGACGCGATGCAGCGCTTGCACGATCTCGTCGTCGGGCGTTCGGGCATCTACAACACGAGCATCGCGTTTCCGGTCGGCGTCATCTGGAGCACGTACAAGCAGCCCGGCTCCGACGCGATCTTTGCGGCGGAGAGCAAGGATGGCGAGCGCGTCAACTACGCGTTCGACGGTGGCATGCACGAGCTGTCGCGCGAGCACACCACGTACGACGCCCGCACGCGACCGCACTACCAAAAGGCGATCGAGGCCAAGAAGCGCACGTGGCTGAAGCCGCGCGTGTTCTCGACCTCGCACAAGACCGGCTTGACCGTGACCGAGCCGGTCTACGACTCGACGGGCGAGCTCGTCGCCGTGTTGACGATCGACTTCGACGTCGAGAGCTTGTCGAGCTCGATTGCGCAACCGCCGATCACGGACGCGCGCACCGTCGTATTCACGCGCGAGGGTACGATGCTCGCGTATCCGTCGGTCCCGGTCCCGCCGACCAAGGGCGAGGTCCTGACCTACAGCGACTATCACGATCCGAAGCTCGAGGCGCTGTTCGCCGCGCTCGCCAACGGGTCGAATTCGGAGCAGCGGTTCTTCACGCTCTCGACGAGCGAAGGCCCGTACTTCGCCTCGACCGCGCACTTGAAGCCGAACCACGCGACCGCCCCGGTCGATTGGATGCTCGCGACGCTCGTGCCCGAACCGGTGTTGTTCGATGCGACGCGCCAGTTCGGCCGCGAAGCGATCCTCGCATCGGCGGCGGCGCTGTTGATCGCGCTCGGCGTCGCGCTGATGTTCGCGTGGAACCTCGTGCGGATGCGTCGCGTGGTCACCGAAGCGCGGCAGGAAGCGAAGATCGCGCGCGAACGTGCGGACGAGCTCGGCAGCTATCGGCTCGTCGAGAAGTTGGGCGCGGGTGGCATGGGCGAGGTCTGGCGCGCCGAACATCAGTTGCTCGCGCGGCAAGCTGCGATCAAGCTCGTGCGGCCCGAAGTGTTGGCCGACAAGTCCCACGCGCAGCTGATCCAGGAGCGGTTCCGTCGAGAAGCGCAGACCGTAGCGTCGCTGCGGTCGCGCAACACCGTCGAGCTCTACGATTACGGCATCACGCCAGACGGCGCGTTCTTCTTCGTGATGGAGCTACTCGAGGGCTTGGATCTCGCGCAGCTCGTGAAGCAGCACGGGCCGCAACCGGCCGCGCGCGTGATCCACATCCTGATCCAAGCGTGCGGCTCGCTCGCGGAAGCGCACGATGCGGGCCTGCTCCATCGCGATATCAAGCCGGCGAACTTGTTCGTCGCGAAGGCGGCCGACGAGGTCGATATCGTGAAGCTGCTCGATTTCGGCATCGCGCAGCACGTCGCCGAGCCACTCGCTGCGATCACCGTGGCGCCTATGCCGATCAAAGGTGGTACCGGCGAGCGATTGACGCTCGAGGGCAGTGTGATCGGCACGCCGGGCTACATCCCGCCGGAGCAAGCGATCGGTGACCAGCTCGATCCGCGCGGCGATTTGTACGCGCTCGCGTGCGTCGCATGGTTCCTGTTGACCGGCGCCGAGGTGTTCACGAGCGCGACCCAGGACGATCTGATCCGCGCGCACGTCCAGCAAGACATCCCCGCGCTCGAGACCCGCGGCTGGCTGCCGGAGGCGCTGAAACAGCTGATCTATCGCTGCCTCGCGAAGGAGCCCGGGCAGCGGCCTCGCGATGCCCGTGCGCTCGCCGACGAGCTAGCGCAGATCGAGATCCCCGTCGAGCACGCGTGGTCGCGCCAGAAGGCGCAGGCGTGGTGGAAGGCGCGGGCGCCGGGCAAGGTCGCCGCGCCGGATGCGCCGACGGTCGATCCGGACAAGAAGCCCGAGCCGGCGGCGACCGCGATCGGAAAAGTCGTGCGGGCGCGCTCGGACGGCGAAACGCAGACCGTGGGGCGAACGATCGACGCGCGGCGTGGCAGGATCAGCTCGTGACGGAGCTCTGGACGTTGATGCAGGCGGTCGCCGATCGCGGCGATGACGCGTGGCACGCGCTGCTCGCCAAGCTCGAACCCGAGCTCGCGCACATGGCGAAGCGCCAGCCGATCGGCCGGTTACGCGATCAGGAAGATTCGCCGCGCGAGATCGTGACGCGGACGATCGCGCGGCTCCGGGCGAAGGACTTCGCGGCGATCAAGAAGCTCGTCGTGCAGGATCCGCGGCCGGAGCTGGTCGCGTGGCTGCGCGTGTTGGTCAAGCGCTCGGCGATCGACTTCATGCGCGAATCGCCGGAGTACGAGCGCAAGACGGCCACGCGCGATCACCGGTGGATCTCGCTCGCCACGTTGTCCTCGTCGCAAGGGCCGCGTGCGGTGCCTGACTCGCTCGCCGAGAAGCGCGACCAGGTCACGCAGTTCGTGGCGGCGGCGGCGAAGCGTGCGGCGGATGAAGTGGCGGCGCACGGCGAGGACGAAGCGATCTCGAAGCTCTCGCTCGAGTGGAAGATCGGCCGGATCCAAGTCCGCCGGTTGGTCCAACGCGGAGAGCAATACGTGACGGTGCTCGGCGCGGTGCTGTCGGGATTCTCGTACCCGGAGGTCGGCGAAAAGCTCGGCGTCTCGCGGCGCGAGGTCGAGCTGACGGTGCGTTACATCGAGGAGCTCCTACACGAGCGCGGGTTCGGTGGCTGATTGCGATGACGTGATGCTGCTCCTCGCGTCGGAGCGCACGTTGACCGGAACCGAAGAAGGCGCGCTGAGCGAGCACCTCGCCACCTGCGAACAATGCCGCGAGCTCGAGCACGATACGCGCAAGGATGGCGCGTGGCGGTGGGTGGCGCGGTTGCCGGACGATGCGTTCGAGGATCCGGACGCGCTCGTGTTGCCGACGGTGGATCCGATCGTGTTCACGGGCGAGCAGCAGATCGCATCCGGTGGCATGGGCCGGATCTCGAAGGCGCACGATCGCCGGCTCGGTCGCGAGGTCGCGATCAAGGAGATGCTCGAGCCGGATCAGCGCGCGCGGTTCGAGCGCGAGGCCACGATCACGGCGCGACTGCAGCATCCGGCGATCGTGCCGATCTACGAAGCGGGGACGTGGCCGAACGGCGGCGCGTTCTACACGATGCGGTTGGTCTCGGGCGGCACGCTCGCGGCGGCGATCGAGAAGTGCAGCACGTTGGAAGAGCGGCTGCGCCTACTGCCGCACGTCGTCGCGGCGACCGAAGCGCTCGCGTACGCGCACGCGCAGCGCGTGATCCATCGCGATCTCAAGCCGCACAACGTGCTCGTCGGCGAGTTCGGCGAAACCGTCGTGATCGATTGGGGGCTGGCGAAGGAGCTCGATCGATCGGACGTCGTCGATCCGAGCCACGCGCATGGGGAAGACGTCGGACTCACGCTCGAGGGTTCGGTGATCGGCACGCCGTGCTTCATGGCGCCGGAGCAAGCGAACGGCGAGCTCCTCGACGCGCGTGCGGATGTCTACGCGCTCGGCGCGATCCTCTACAACGTGCTGTCGGGCCGGCCGCCGTATTACGCAAAAGGGATGACCACGGATGCGTTGATCGCGGCGGTGCTGACGCGCGAGCCGGAGCCGCTCGACGACGACGTGCCCGCGGATCTCGCAGCGGTGGTCGCACGTGCGATGCAACGGAGTCCCGCGGATCGCTATGCGACGGCGAAGGAGATGGCCGAGGAGCTGCGGCGGTTTCAAAGCGGCCAGTTGCTGCGCTCGCGCGAATACTCGCTGCGCGATCTGCTCGTGCGTTGGATCATCCGGCACAAGGCGCCGGTCGCCGTCGGTGCGCTGGCGGCGGTCGCGCTCGCGGTCGTCGGTGTGGTCGCGCTGCGCAACGTGACGCGATCGCGCGATGCGGCGCGCGCGGCGGAAACTCAGACCGAGCGATCGGTGACGTCGCTGTTGGAAGAGCAGGGGCGAAGCGAGCTCGTTGCCGGGCGGCGCGGGCAAGCGCTCGCGTATCTCGCGGAGGCGTATTCGCGCGGTCGAGATACGCCGGCCTTGCGGCACATGCTCGCGGCGGCGACGCGCGATCTCGATCTGTTCGTCGGCACGCTGGCCGGCGATTCGATCAGCGCGATCTCGTATCTCCCCGATGGCCGGCTCGCGCTGTTCACGATGGGAGAAGACGCGACGCTCCAGCTCGCGCGAGGCGACAAGATCGAGACCACGTATCACCTCGGCGGCCAGTACTGGGCGCGGTTCTCGCCGGATGGCACGCGCCTCCTGACGTCGACGAGCGGCGAGTCCGCATCGATGTGGGATACCGCGTCGGGCAAGACGCTATGGACGGTCGCCGGCGAGGTCAACGAGGTCGACTTCGCGCCGCGCTCGCCGTTGGTCGCGGTGATGGCCTCGCACGCCGGCGCGACGATCTACGACGTCGAGACCGGCGCGCTCCTCCTCACGATTCCGGACAAGTACAAGGTCACCGACGTCGCGTTCGATGGCAACGGCCTCCTATTGATCGCGATCGGCGACAAGGGCAGCTGCGTGTTCTATTCGAAGAACAAGGACGGCACGTGGCAGGAGTTGCCGTTCGAGGGGATCAATCGGCCGTGGGTCGATGCGCAGTTCGTCGGCAAGGGGCTCGATGTTCGCGTGGTGATGACCACGAGCGATCGCGAGGTGCTCCTGTGGACGATGGAAGGCCCGGTGCCGTTTCGCTCGGTCGGCGCGCATCGATCGAAGATCACGGCGCTCGTTTCGTCGGTGCCGAACGACATCTTCGCGTCCGGCGATGCGTCCGGAGATGTCCAGTTGTGGAATCGCGAAGGCGTGATGCTCGGGCAGGCGAACGACGCGCACCAGCCGATTCGCGAGCTCGCGTTCACGCACGATCGCAAGACGCTGATCGGCGTCGGTGACGATCCGGGTGCGTTCGTGTGGAACAGCTCGCTCGGGTTGGGGGCCGAGCTCGTCGCGCCGGGGAGTGAGGTCGGCTCGTTGTCGGCGATCGCGATCGCGCCGGATGACAAGCAGTTCGCGATCCTCGACGGTGAAGGCGATCACGTCCGGCTGTGGCGGCCACCCGTGACGAACGTGGTCGCGACTCACGCGGGAACGGCGGCGGCGATCGCGGGCCAGCGCATCGCGATCGCGGATACCCGGATGTTGGTGGTGATGAACGATCGCGGTGCGATCGAGCGGCAGATTCCGTTGCTGTTCGTGCCCGATAAATCGACGGATCTGCGCGCGCGCATGGTCGTCGCCGGTGATCGCGCGCTCGTGTTCGGCGATCAGGGTGCGGGTGTCTACGATCTGGTCAGCGGGGCGGCGTATGCGGTGCCGCACGATCCGGCGAACGATCCGTCGATGACCACGTGGCAGCTGTCGAAGCACTACGTCGTCGAGATCGGCGACAAGAAGATCCGCGTGCTCGATGTCGCGAAGCTACCGGCGGCCGATCACTGGGAGTCGTCGAAGCCGCTGCCGGCGGATGCGGTCGTGTTGACGCGCGATCAAGGCGAGGCCGCGTCCAGTGGCGAGCTCTCGCCCGACGAGTCGAAGCTCGTGCTCACCGGCGCGAAGCAGTGGGGTTGGCATCTGCCGGATGGCGCGGAGCTGAAGCTGCCGCCGCTCGCGTTCGAGACGATCGCGCCGCTGTCGCATCCGGAAGCGAGCGACGATCTCGTGTGGTCGCCAGCGGGTGATCGGATCGTCGTGGTCGGCGTGACCGCGCCGTTCTTGCTCGATGCGAGTGGCGCGACGATCACGCGGCTGAAGATCGAGGCGCCGGCGACGAGCTCGGTCGAGATCGCGAAATTCTCGCCCGATGGTTCGATGGTGATGACCCAGCTCGAGGACTCGGCGTCGGTGTGGTCGGCGGCGACTGGAAAGCTGATCTTCACGGTGCGCGATGTCAGCGCGCGCGGGATCGCGATCGCGAATGACTTCGTCGCGACCGGCAATGCGGATGGCATCGTGCGGATCTGGGATCGGACAGGGCGGCTGATCGAGACGCTCAAGAGCAATCGCGGGGCGATCGCCACGATCGCGTTCTCGGCGGATGGCGCCCGGTTGATGGCCCAAGATTCGCGCCGGGCGACGACGGTCTGGGACATCCACCTCGAGCAGCGATCACCGGCGGAGATCAAGGTGTTGGCGGATCGGTCGCCCTGGCGTGTGGTCGACGGCACGCTGACCAAGAAATAAGGTGCGGTTGCGCGAGCGTTGTCGACCTGTCACGACATGGGTGTCTTGCGCGCACTGCTGATCACGATGGTCACGACGCTTTGGGCGGCCACGGCAATGGCTCGCGGTCACGTCGTGGTCACGGATACGAAGGTCGAGATCTTGGATGACGTCCACTGGATCGGGACGACCACCACGCCGATGGTGTCGGCGCAGCGCACGTTCGATGCGGTCGCGAGCACGCTGCAGGGCAATCCGTCGATCCATCTCGAGGTCGTGGGGTTCGGCTCGGATCTGGTGCGCGGCAACGCACTGATGCAGGCCGGGCTCGGCAAGCAGCGCGCGGACGTGATCGTGAAAGAGCTCGTGCGGCGCGGCGTGGATCCCACGCGGTTGACCGCGAGCGGCGAGGCGAAGCCGCACAACGGCCGGCTCGATCCGGTGCCGATCTTCGTGATCGTCACGCGTTGAGGTAGCGATACACGAGCGGTGCGGCGGCACAGCCGATGCCGTCGAGGAGCGTGACGCCGGCGACGAGTGCGAGGCCCTTCGCGCGATGATGCGTGCGGAGGGCTTTGACGCTTCCGGTGATCGCGCGACCGGCCAACACGGCGAGGGCAGGGGCGCGGCCGAGCTTGTTCGTCACGCGAGCGACGCGTGGGACGTAGTGGCCGAGCACGTGCGGCAAGAGCGAGCTGGTATCGGCGCCGCGTAGGAGACGGACTTCGAGCCACGCGCGCGGCGAGTCGGGCCACGCGTGGGTCACGCGCGCGGTCGGGGCGTGAACGATCGAGATGTGCGTTGCGAGGAGCTGGAGTGCGAGCACCTGACATTGGCCGTGGAACATCGGTAGCTCGGGATAGCCGGTGAAGGCCCCCGTCGCGAACGCGACGTTGTTCGCGAAGAAGTTCCGCACGGTGCCCGGGCGGTGGCGAAACACCGGGAAGTCGAGCTCGTTCGCGAGGGGCGCGAGCTCGCCGGGATAGGTGGTGAAGCCGGCGACGACCTTCGCGCCGTCGGTGATCGGCTCGAGTGATCGCGGTGAGCCAGCTCGCGGACGGCTCGCAATCGCCGTCGATGAATGCGACGACGTCACCGCGCGCGGCGGCGAAGCCGAGGTTCTTGTGATCGTAGTACCCGGCGTCGCGGTCGACGGCGATCCAGCGCGCGTCCGGTGCGAGACGACGTTGCAGGCTCGTCGGGATGTCGGCGTACGTGATGATCAGCTCGGCGTCGTGAAGTTGTGGCAGCAGGTGATCGAGGAGCGCACGCAGGGGCGCGAGGTTGCCGCGGCAGTTCCAGGTCTCGACGACGACGGAGATCATGACGCCACCGCCAGTGGGGCTTTTAGCGAGCGATAGATCTCCCAGGTCGCGGTGAGCGCGGCGTCGAGATCGTATGCGAGCGCGTGCTCGCGAGCGGCGCGGCTCATGCGTGCGCGGCGATCGGGATCGTCGAACAATGCGAGGACTTCGCGGGCGATCGCGGCGGCGCCGTCGGCGATCACGCCGGTCTCGCGCGTGACGTGCTCGTGGGACGCGCCTTTGGAAGACACGATCGCGGGCAGTCCACTCGCAGCAGCTTCGACGACGACATTGCCGAACGTCTCGGTCTCGCTCGGGAAGATAAACACGTCGGCGCTCGCGAATTCGCGGGCGAGGTCTTCGCCGTGCAGTACGCCCAGGCGAACGATGCCGGGTCCGTCGAGTGCGACCGGGCCATCGCCGGCGACGCGCAGGATCGCATCGGGTCGCTTGGCGTGGATCTGGGCCCACGCGTCGCGGAGGACATCGATGTTCTTCTCTTTCGAGATCCGGCCGACGTAGAGCGCGGTGGGTGGGCCAGCGACGCGCTTCTCGGGCGAGAACAGCGCGAGATCGGTGCCGCGGCGAACGCGTTGGATCCGCGTGATGCCGAGTCCGCGCAGGCGATCTTCGACGGCCTGCGATGGCGCGAGGCACAGATCGGCCTGCTGATAGAACCAGCCGACAAACGGCTCGACGAGGCCTTTGACGAAGGGCATGCCGGTCAGGCGCGCGGCGTAGTCGGGAACTTCGGTGTGGTACTGCGCGATCACGGGGAGCTTCAGCATTCGCGCGGCGATCAACGCGGCCATGCCCATCGGTCCCGGTGTCGCGAGCTGGACGATGTCGGCGTTCTTCGCGAGCCACGTCGTCAGCGCCGGCAATTCCGGAACGCTCCACGTGTATTGCGGATACATCGGCAACGCGGCCGACATCGCGGCCGGAATCCGAACGACGTCGTCGACGATATCGGCATTGCCGGCAGGACCAATCAACGTCATCGAACGTCCAGACCTGCGACCGGCAGCCACGAGTCGGCGTAACCCGATCGCGACCCCGTCGATGTTGTCGACCGTGTCCGAAATGATTGCGACTCTCATACCGACCTCCGAAAGGGGACGGTCGCAACTACGTCAACTTGCGATCTCGATCCTATTGATTCGCTTGAGTGCGATGGGCGTACGCAACCTGCGGTCAACGTGTCTTCGCGGAGTTGGCGATCGCAAGTTGACATAGTTGCGACCGTCCCCCCTACCGAAGAGTTTCGGCCGGTTGGCGATCGCAAGTTGACGTAGTTGCGACCGTCCCCGATCCGGTCGCGTACGACCAGCCCGAACAGTTTCAACCAGAAGCGGACCGCGAGCGTGACACCGAAAGAGCGGTCGACCTTCTTCACGACCGCCGCGAGCTCCGCATACCGCTCCGCTTCCTCGGGCTTCACCAGCTTTCGGGCGGCGGCCGCACAACTCTTCGCGTGACGGCGCTCGTCACCGAGGATCGAGCGCAGCATCGTCGCGTCATCGCCAAACCGATCGAGCACGCTGACATGACGCGAGAACATCCGCACGCCCGTCGCTTCGAGCTGCGCGGCCACCGCGAGCACGACCACGATCGGACCCGCTGCGAACGCGTTCCGATAGGGCGCACACGCTCGCTCGAGCCACCAGATCTTCGCGCGTGCGAGCTTCGGCGGATCGCCCGGCGTCACACCGAGCTCCGTCAACCGCGTCCGGATCAAGCCCGCGTGCCGTTGCTCGTCCGCGAGCTGCGCGGCGATCAGCTTTGCCAACCATGGCGGCGGCTCCGCCTCGGGCCCGCGATAGAGCGCGGCTTGTTCCGTCGCTTCTTCCGCCCACAAGTATTCCGTGAGCACGTACGCCTCGGCGCGCGGCGAATGCCGAGCCAGGCGCAGCGCATGCGATTTGATCGTATCGACCGCGAGCTTCTGTAGCGCTTCCACACCCTCTAGACGTGCGAGGCGAACATTTCGCCGCCCATCGGCCAACCGTTGCCACAGTGTGCTGAACGTTACACGCCGTCGACGAATCGGATCTCGGAGGCAACCGCCGTGGCCTTCGCGAGCGCGGCGTCCGCCGTGTCCGCCGTCGCCAACACGACACCGAGCCGGCGTTTCGCGACGGCGTTTGGCTTGCCGAAGAACCGCACGTCGATGTCTGCCGTCTGATACGCGCGATCCAGACCTTCGATCACCGGCGATGTCAGCTTTTCACCGGCGCGCAACGCGACCGACGCACCCGCCGCGAATCGCCGAATCGCCGGAATCGGCAACCCGAGGATCGCGCGTGCGTGCAACGCGAACTCGCTCCACACCTGCGTGGCCATCGTGACCATCCCGGTATCGTGCGGACGCGGGCTGACCTCCGAGAACACCACGCGATCGCCGGGGCAGAGGAACAGCTCGACGCCGAACAACCCGCGGCCACCCAAGCGATCGGTGACGCGCTTCGCGATCGCCTGCGCGCGCTCGACTTGCACCGCACTCATCGCGTGCGGCTGCCAACTCTCGACGTAGTCACCGCCGACCTGGCGATGGCCGACCGGATCGCAGAACGACGTGCCCGATACGGAGCGCACCGTCAGCATCGTGATCTCCGAATCGAATTGGATGAACTCCTCGACGATCACGCGCCCCGCACCCGTACGGCCACCGGTCTGCGCGTACTGCCAGCTCTGCTCGAGATCCGCCGGCGACTTCGCGACCGACTGACCCTTGCCCGAGCTGCTCATGATCGGCTTCACCACGACCGGCCAACCGAGCTCGTGCGCCGCCGCCTTGAATTCGTCGAACGTATCCGCGAACCGATACTTCGCCGTCGGCACCTCGAGCTCCTCCGCAGCGACCCGCCGGATCGCCTCGCGATCCATCGTCAACCGCGCGGCCTCGGCGGTGGGAATCACGTGCCAGCCCTCGGTCTCGAGCGCCTGCAATTCCGGCGTGGCGATCGCTTCGATCTCCGGCACGATCAGATGCGGCTTCTCGCGTTCGACCAACGCGCGCAACGCCGATCGATCGAGCATGTCGATCACGTGCGAGCGATGCGCGACCTGCATGGCCGGCGCATCTGCGTAGCGATCGACCGCGATCACTTCCACGCCGAACCGCTGCAGCTCGATCACGACTTCTTTGCCGAGCTCGCCCGAGCCCAACATCATCACGCGCGTCGCATGTGCACTCTTGGGAGTTCCGATCCGCATGGCCCCCTGTAGCACGATACAGTTCGGCGTGGCCGAGGAGCTGTTGGCACAACTCGTCGACGCGCCTTCATCGGATGCGTTCTTGATCTACGCGGATGCGCTTCAAGAAGCCGGTGATCCACACGGCGAGCTGATCGCGCTCGCGGTCCGCGCCGAGCAAGCCGGGACTCCGCCGACGGAGCGCCAACTCGCGCTCACGACCGAGCTCACCGCCGAGCTCCTCGGCGCGGTCGAGCACATCTCGTTCCGCTGGAAATCCGGCTTCGTCGACGAGATCGTGCTCCCGGCCGGCGCGATCAACGCAGGGGTGAAGACGCGGTTGTTTTCGCATCGCGCGCTCGCCCTCGCGCGCACGGTGCGAATTTCCGCCGATCGATCGAGTCGCTCGCGTAACGCTTCGATCGAACGGCTGATCGCGACGCCGCTTCGCCACACGCTGACCACGCTCGAATTCGCGAGCACACTCCGCCCCGTGACCGAGGTGCTCTCGGACGTGCTCGACGAGTGCCCACGCTTGACCGATCTCACGTGGCCCGCGCATTCGATCGATGTGGCCGTGCTCGCCGCGCATCCTCGCCTCGAACGACTCGCCATCTACGGCGAAACGAGCGATGCGAATCTCGATGCGGTATTCGCCGGCCCGTGGCCGCTGACCGGACTCGTCGTGAAGCCCGCGCACGCGACGACGGTCACGCCCCCGATCGCCGAGATCCTCGACGGGCGGCGCTTTCCCGCGCTGACGGAATTGGGTCTCCTCCAGTGCGGATTCGAGAACGACTTCCTACGCCAACTTCGCGGCTCGAAGCTCGCATCCCGGTTGCGCGTCCTCGCGCTCGCCTGGAACCGCGTCGACGAAGACGTCGTGAAGCCGCTGAAATCGACACTCGCGAACGTCCGTCTCGACTACGCGCTGCCGTCGACCGAGCGCGAGACCACGCCGGTCGCGTACTGGATCGCGCGCCACCTCAGCGCGAATCTCGACCGCGAGCGAGAGGCGATTCCACATGCCGAGCTCGCCACCCGAAGCAAGCCGACCGACTACTACGCCTGGACCGAGCTCGCCCGAGCTCACCTCGTCCTCGAGCACGATCCCGAGGCGCTGGCTGCATACGAGCACGCGATCGCGTGCGATCCGAAATCATGGTGGGCGCACGCGCGTCACGCAGATCTGCTGAGCTATGCGGGTCGTTTCGACGAAGCGGAGGCAGAGCTCCGGTCCATGCTCGCTCTCGAGCCGGCGCGTGTCGCCGATACCCACGCACGCCTCGGGAAGCTCTACCTGCGCTGCGATCGGATCGAAGAGATGGACGATGCGTACGAGCGTGCGATCGAGGTGGCCGCCGCCGCCGACCGCCCGCAGTTCGTCACTGCCTATATCGAGAGCCTGCTCGACGCGCAGTTGCTTCCGGCCGCGCGCATGATCCTCGAGCGGTATCGCTCCGAGGACGACACGCTCCGCCGCATCGACGCCACGCTCGCACTCGCTGAAGGCAATCCCGCACGCGCGCTCGAGCTCGTGGTCATCCGCCCGAAACGCTTCGAAGGGGAAGCACGCTTCGCGTGGTTCCTCGGCGAGGCGGCGGCGTTGCGCGCCCTCGACCGTCCCGACGAGGCCCGCACGCTCTACGCGCGGATCGTCGCAGACGCGGATTGTCCCGACTGGATCGCGGCTGCCTGGCTCGGATTGACCCTGCTCGGCGACGACCCATTCGCATCGATCACCGGCTTGAGCTCGTTCGAGATCAACGACCAGATCGCGGCCGCGGTCCGCACGCCCGATCACGATGTTCACGATTCCACGGCGCGTCCGAACGATCGCGTTCCCGCCACGCTCGCCGCGATCGGCGCGGATGTGGTGCGTGGTCGTCTCGAGCGCGCACGTGCCCGCGTGCTCGCGCTCGAAGCCGAATTCGCCGCCGGCGCCCGCCCTCGATCGGTGTTCGCGCACTCCGCCGAGCTCCTTCGCGCCGCCGATCATCCACTCGTCCACCAAGCGATCGCGATCACCACCCCATGACCATCCCCACCATCCTCTACGGCACGGCCTGGAAAGAAAGCCGGACCGAATCACTGACGGCGCTCGCGATCGCGGAAGGCTTCCGCGCGATCGACACCGCCAACCAGCGCAAGCACTACTTCGAGGAAGCGGTCGGCCGCGCGCTGCAGCCGGGCCTGTTCATCCAAACGAAGTTCACGCACCGCGCCGGCCAAGATGAACGCCTGCCGTACGACGAGCACGCACCGATCGAAGACCAGGTCCGCCAATCGTACGACTCGTCGATCGCTCACCTCGGCCACGTCGATTCGTATTTGCTCCACGGTCCGTCCGCACGCGATCACCTGACCGATGAAGACCTCGCGGCGTGGCGCGCGATCGAGCAACTGCCCGTCGAATACATCGGCATCTCGAATGTCGGGGTGCGCCAGCTCCAACAACTGATCGACACCGCCACGAAGAAGATCACGTTCGTGCAGAACCGCTGCTACGCGACCCAGGCGTGGGATCGTGACGTTCGCACGCTGTGCACCGCGCACGGCATCATCTATCAGGGCTTTTCGTTGCTCACCGCGAACCGCGATGTCGTGCAGCACGACCGCGACATCCGCGCGATGGCGCAACGCTACGCGATCACGACACCGCAACTCGTGTTCGCATTTGCTCGCGCTCGGGGCATGCTTCCACTGACTGGCACGACGAGCGCGGAGCACATGCGGCAGGATCTCGCGGCGCTAAATGCCCATTTGGCAGAGGAAGACCTCGCATTCATCGAGACTTGCGCGCTCTAGTTTGCAACATGTGAAGTTCACCTGCGTGTGACCCTTGGTATGGTTACTGTCTACGTATGAAGCGCACCCTCCTGCTCGTGATCCTGATTGCGGCGTGCAAGACGTCGGATTCGACGCCGCAACCGCAACCGAAATCCGACGAAAGCAAGAGCGCGCCCACGCCGGCCGCTCCGCGCCCGAGCCTCGCCGGTGATACGCCGACCCAAACGCCGGCACCGTCGCTCGGTGGCAGCGATCAGGGAAGCGATGACCGTGCGGAGCGTCGCAAGGAGCGCTTCGCGAAGATGGATAAAGACGGCGACGGCAAGATCTCGCCGGAAGAGCGCGCCGCCGCGATGAAGGAGCGCATGGACAACATGCGTACGCGGATGGACACGAACGGCGATGGCAAGCTCACGCCGGACGAGCTCGCGAACGCGAAGGGCCGCATGCACTTCGACGACCCGGCCGCGCTCGATACGAACCACGACGGCGATATCAGCGCCGACGAGCTCCAAGCCGGCATGGAAGCGCGCCGTCAACAAATGCGGATGGAGCGTCAGAACGGCATGGGCGGACCGGGCTTCCAAGGCGGACGTCGCTGGGGCCGCAATGCACCGCAAGCTCCGAACGCTCCTGCTGCACCTGCCGCGCCGGCCGCGGAAGGTGGCGGCGACGACGGCAACTAGTTCGACCGGCGGTGTCCTTCGGCCACGCGAGCCTTCGGCTCGCCCGCTGCGCGGCGCCGGTCTCGCGATTTCGTCGGCTTGCGCCTCCTCAATTCAGTGTCGCGCGCTGGCGGTTTTCGGTCTTGATGTAGAGCGTTCCCGACGCGAAGAACCACCCGGACGTCGCCGCTTCTAGAGCCACGAGGCTCGCGGCCATTGCCGTCGAGGTTCCGCCGATCACGACACCGTTCGGCATCGGCTTGCCGAGGATCTCGAACATCGCGCCTTCGGTGAACACGGCGCCGCCGTCGATCTCGAAACCGCTGTCGACGATGATCCGCGTGCCGTCATAGACGTCGACGGTCGCGGGCCCGCCGACGCGCACCCACAGCACGCCCGGATCCGTCGCGAACGAATCGATCGTCGCGGGTGTGGTGGTCGGTGACAGCGTATCGATCGACGGCCGCAGCATCGGCACCACGCCCTTCACGAACAACGGCAGCTGCTCGAGCGGCGCATCGATTTGCTTGACGACCGGGCCCGTGATCTTCGTGCCGGTCCACCAGTCGTACCAATCGCCGGCGGGGAACTGGACCATCCGCGAGGTCGTGCCCGCAGACACGATCGGCGCGACCAACAGGTTCTCGCCGAACAGGTATTCGTCGTCGGGATGCACGCCGAGCTCCGGTGCCGCGAAGCCGAGCGGGCGCAGCGCGGGGCGACCCGTCGTGTGGATTTGCTGCGCGAGCGTCCACGCATACGGATACAGCCGCAGGTGGAGCAGCGCGTATTGCGCGTAGACATCGAGCGCGTGCTGATCGCGACCGTTGTCCGCGGTGAACTCCCATGGCTGCTGGCTCGAGGCATCGCCGACTTCCATCGCGGATGCGATCGTGTTCGCTTCGACCCATCGCAACCAGGTCTCGACCGTGGCCGGGGAATGGCGATAGCCACCAGTATCCGACGCGTAGAACGGAAATCCCGACGTCGCGAGCGTCATGCCTTTGATCACCGCCGCGGGCAAGCCACCGACGGCGGTCTGGTTGCCCATCGGATCGCCCGCCTTCGCGAACGACGCATCGAGATCGCCGGGCCAGATGATCATGCCCTTCGTTTGATCGCCCCAGCGGCCGGTTCGCGTCAGCAGGAACGCGCCCTCGTGGGCGAGTCGCTCGCGATAGATCTGGTGATACAGCAGCGTGTAGCCGCGATGCATCGTTCGCTCGTCGGTGCCATCTTTGAACTGCCACGGCGTGCGCTGGCCGTTGAGGCCGACGACGACGTCCTCGCCGTAATCGAGCTTGAAGCCTTCGACACCGTAGCCATTCGCGTCGAGGTCGTTCGTGTAGGTCTCGAGGTTGCCGGCCCACCACGAGTACGCGTCGTCATTCGTGAAGTCGATCGGCTTGCCCCACGGGTTGACGAGCACGCCGGTCGTCGGCGGAAAGAAGTTATGCGAAGTCGCGTACGCGTATTGATCCGGCGCCGGATCTTGCTCGCCCGCCGGCGCGGTGTACGGCGTCTGCCACACGCCGTAGCGCAGTCCCGCGTCGTGCAACGCGCCGAGCATGGTCTTCGGATCCGGAAACTTCGCCGGATCGAAATCGAACGTCTCGACGCCCGAGGCATACGGACGATCGAACCAGATGCCCGTGGTCGCGAGGTGGCGCGTGCGGATCTGCGCGATGTCGTCGATGACCTGCGCTTGATCCGCATTGCCGTTGCGCCACAGGAGCGGTCCGTACGCCCACGGCGCTGGAATCCCGGGATAGCCGGTGACCTGGAAGTATTCGGCGAGCACGTCCATCGGTACTGCCGCCGAGAACAAGTGCAGCTTCAGATCGGTCGTGCCGTACACGACATCGATCCGCGTATCGTTCTGGCGCGCGACGTCGAATACGCCGGCGTGATCGCTTTGCGCGAACAGGCCCCAGCCGCGCGTTCCGATCACGAGCGGCACCGGCACGTGATCTTCGTTGTCCGCACCTTCGGCGATGAAGTCGCCCTCCATCTGCATCGGCCGGAGCTTGCCGCGCGAATTCACGCTATCGCCCCATTCGCCGAGGCCGTAGAACGCTTCCTTACTATCGGCGTCCGGTCGCACGCGGATGTACGCCGCGCCCGCCGTGTCCGTGGTGACGTGGATCGTGAAGTCGCCGCCGTTCGCGATCTGGATCGAGACCTCCGCGGCATCGGCTTCGAAGTCGAGCTCGGTCGGATTCGAGCGCAGCATCTTGAAGTGATCCGGCGTGTGCCACACGAGGCCGGCCGGCTCGATCGGCGAGTCCTGATAGAGCCAGTACGGGTCGAAGCTATCGCCGCTGTTCACGTCGTCGACGGTCCCGATCTCGAACGACTGCGGCGTGAACGTGAGCAGCGTCTGCGATCCGCGCGTGAAGTGAAGCTCGGCATCGACGAGCGTGACCGTCGACGGTCCTGACGTCACCGGGACCACGGTCAACGCGCCGTTATCACCGCACGCCGCAAAACCCAGCAGGAGCCCCAGCCGCTTCACGCGTGGGGTTGTACCCCAGTCAGTCGCTTACTTTCACGGTCTTCTTGGCCGTGACGTCGACGCTGATCTGTTTGTTGATGTGCGCGGTGGCCGCGATCAGACGAATGCTGTGATGACCCGCCGGAACGGTGATCTTCGCCGGGGTCGTCTTTCCGCTGTTGACGCCGTCGACGAGGATCGCCGCCGGGGCCGACGACGTCACCATCACGAAGCCATCGCCACCGGCCGCCGGGGCCGCGCCGCCTTTCTTCGCGGCCGCGAGTTGCGCGATGCCGTCGTCTGAATCGGCCGTCTGCTTCGAACGAGTCGCGGGCGCGCTCGCAACCGCGACACGCTTTGCCTTCTTCGCGGCGACAGCTGCGTGGTGATGGCGATGCTTCTTGTCGACCACCGGTGCGGGAACCGGTGCGGCGACTTCCGGATCTGCCATCGCGACATCGAGCGAGGCCTTCGCCGGATCCAAGTGCTCGGTCGCGGACGGACGGCCTTCCATCTCGAAGCGCACGTCGTACGCCTTCGACGGATCGATCGTCGCGTCGACGGGCGTGGTGCCGAGGAGCTGGGTGTTACCGGTTGTCGTGTCGAGGAGCGTCGCGGTCGCGCCACTCGGCGTCGAATTCAAGCGAACGTCGACGAGCTTCGGTGCCACCGGTTTCGGAGCGGGCGGCGGAGGCGGCTCGACGTACTTCGGCACGAATGCCGACAGGTCGACCGGCGTGGTTGCGGGTGCCTTCTTCCCGCCGAGCGCGATCGCCGCGACGATCGCGACGAATGCGACCGCGCCGCCGCCGATCGCGAGCTTCTTCCACGGCAGCGGTGCCGCCGCGCCGAGCTTCGGGATGTACGTCGTCTCGAGATCTTCTTCGCCGGTCGGCGTCGGCGTTTGTAGTGGGCGTTGCGGTTGTTTCGCCGCCTGCACGGGCTGCGCGGGCGTGAACTCGGGTAGGGAGACCGCAAAGAGATTCACCACCGGCGGGGGCTGAGTCCCCGCAGCCGGACGCCGGAGCGAGGCCTGTCCGCGGGGCGCGAACAGCATGTCCTCGCTGGAATCCCGACCAGAATCGAGATCTAGCGACTTGTTCTGGGCCAGATCGATGAGCTCGTTAACCGCCGTACATTCGATCTTCGAGGACATGACGCGGGTCCGAATTGCACGCACCACGCCACGTCGCACCCTCGTGTTCCCGGCAGCCTAGGGGCCGATGGCAAGCCGAGTAGCCGGCTAGCTGTCGAGCAGTGAGGTCTCGAGTTTCGTCCCGAACGGGAGTTGTGCCTCGATCGCCGCGAGGAACGCCTCGGCCGTCGGGTAGCGCGCATCGGGATCTAACGACAGCGCCTTCATCACGATCGCCTCGACCGGTTCCGACACGCGCGGATTGAGCTGGCGCAACGGCTTCGGTTTCTTGCCGCAGATCGACACCATCAATGCGCCCAACGTCTCGCACTCGGCGTGAGGCGTTTCGCCGGCGAGCGCTTCGTAGAGCACGATCGCGAGCGACCAGAGATCGGTTCGGTGATCGAGCACCTTCGCGCCGTTCACGACTTGCTCGGGCGACATGTACAGCGGCGTGCCGAGCATGACGCCGGTGATCGTGAGCGTGGGATTGACCTTACTCGCGAGCTCTTCTTTGATCCGCGCGACGCCGAAGTCGAGCACCTGCACGACGAGCTCGCCATCGCGTTGCGCGAGGAACAAGTTCGCCGGCTTGATATCGCGATGCACGACACCGGCGGCGTGCGCGCGCACGAGTCCGGTTGCGGCTTGCGCGACCACGCGCAACGCGACGTCTTCGCTGATCGGTCCGCGCTCGTCGAGATACGCCTGGAAGTCGCTTCCGTGGAGTAGCTCCATGACGAGGAACGGATGCTCTTTGTCGGTGCCCGCATCGATCACCACGGGCACGTGCTTGCTATCGATCGCGCCGGTCGCGCGTGCTTCGCGTTCGAAGCGATCGACGAGCTTCTTGTCGTTGCCGATCGCGATCTCTTTGACGGCGACGCGCCGGCCGGTGGTCGTGTGCATCGCTTCGTACACGACGCCCATGCCGCCGCGGCCGAGCTCGCGCACGACTTCGTACTTGCCGGCGATCACGCGAGCGGGTTTCTTCTTCGGAGCCGGCGCGGCGACCGTGGCATCGCGCGCGGAGTCACCGAGTCCCTGCGCATGCACGACCGCCATGATCGAATCGACATCGGCTTGCGCGAGTGCGCGCGGCATCTGCAACGACATGCCGAGCGTGCCCTTCTCCTGCATGATGCCTTTGCCGGACTCGAACTTGATCGTCGCGCGCAGTGACGTGATGTCGGTGGCGGGCAGCGTGTTCGTGCCGCCGACCCACGCGGTGCCGGTGAACGACGGCGCATCGATCCGCCCGACGAACCACAGGCGCTCGTCGGGTGGACGCACGGTGACGAGAAAGATCCGGCCGCCGTCGGCGAGGGCCTGCAGGGCCTTGTTCGCGCTGGTGTAGCGATCGACGTTCCAGACCTGGCCCGGGGTGAGGCCGTGCGCGTCGCGCTCGAAGATCGCCTTCGAGACAATGGCTAGGATGTCCGGCACGTCGGCCCGATAGTAGATCAGGCGCGGGGCGTGCAACACCTCGCACGAGATGCGATCGAGCACCTGGATCGTAGGGATTGCCGTCGCCGCGTGTGGCGATACCCATCAGTCACCGCCGGATTCGGCCATCGTGATCGATGCCCCGATCGACGCGCCGGTCGCGCTGACCTCGGCACCGATCGGGCCGAAGACCGGGTTCGTGGCCGCGGTCGCGTTCGATCCCAATGCCGCGAACACCGTGTGGGCGAGCGGCGACGACGGCGACGGGCTCTATCGATCACGTGACAATGGCGCGACCTGGGAGCTCGTCACGACCGCGCCGATCGATTGGTCGAGCTACGCGCTGCGCTTCGATCCGCGCGCGAACGGCCGGATCTGGGCACCGAGTTATTTCGGGCGCGGCATGGTGCGTTCCGATGACGACGGCGCCACGTGGTCCAAGACCGGCACCGGCTTACCGGTCGGTCCCGGCGACGCCGCGAAGTTCTTCGACCTCACCGGTCACGACGACATCTTGGTCGCCGCGACCGGCAGCGGCCTCTATCACTCGAGTGATGGCGGCGCGACGTTCGCGAAATCCACGGGCGGACCGACGAGCTCGCGCGCCGTGCTGTACGCCCACAACGTGTTCTTCGCCGGTGGCGACGACGGCAAGCTCTACACCTCGACCGATGGCATCTCGTTTAACGGCAGCGGCGGCGGCGGCGCGATCACGTCGATCGCATCCGGCGCGAGTGGCGTGTACGTCGCGACCGGACCGGGCCTCGTCGTGTATGTCGATCTCGTCGCGAGCACGGTCACGGCGATCGTCGATCCGTCGAGCAACCCCGATCGCTCCTCACTCCTGTGGACCAAGCTCGCCGTCGTGCCCGGCGCCACCCACGCGACCGATCGCGTGATCGTCGGCACGACCGTCGATCAAGCCGCGACCGTCCGCGATCATCTCTACGGGAGCGACGACGGTGGCGCCACGTGGGCCGCACGCGGCACCGGCCTCGATCACGCCTCGGCCTTCGCGATCGCGATCGCGCCTGGAGATCGCGATCGCATCGTCCTCGCGACGATCGGCGCCGGGCTCTACGTCACGACCGACGCCGGCGCGACCTGGACCGCAGGCACCGGCGATCTCCGCGCGACCGCCGCGCTCGCGTTCACCGCCGATCCGAACGATACGAACCACCTCGTCGTCGGCTCGTCCGAAGCGTTGACCGGAACGCCCGGCGTGTTCGAAACCACGAACGGCGGCGCGAGCTGGTCGCTCGTCACGTCGCTCGTGCCCGACGCGTTGTCGTTCGCGTTCGATCCGGACGATTCGCAAACCGTCGTCGTCGGCACGTTCGCATCGCCCGGCATCCTGCGCAGCACGCACGGCATGGCAGGGCCGTGGACACCGATCGCGAACGTCCCGTCCGCACTTCGCATCAAAGTCGCCGGCGCGCGTTGGTATGCGGTCGCGCTCGACGGCACGCTGTATCGCTCGTCCGATCACGGCGCCAGCTGGTCGAGCCTCTCGGCCGGCACCGTGGCCGATCTTGCTGTACTGCAAGATCACGAGCTCGCGTGCGGCTCGCAGCTCCAGATCATCGATGGCGATCCGGTGCCGATGCCCACGCTCGATGCCGGCGAAGTGATCGCGACCTGCGCGAGCGACAACCAAGGCGGCCTCCTCCTCGGCACCACACACGGCCGCGTGTGGAGCGCGAGCACGACGACGAATCCGGTGTGGACCGCCCACGCGACACCACTGATCGATGCGGATGTTCGCCAGGTCGGCGTGACCGCGAACGCGTGGTTCGCGTGCGGCATGCGCGCCGACACGAACGCGGCACCGACGACGGTCTCGGGGTTATTTCTATCGCGCGATCAGGGCGCGACGTGGACCTCCGCGTACGACACCTACCCGAGTACGTTGTGCTGGGGCGTAACTTCGGTCGGCGACAACGCTCTAATCGAGAACCAGTGGGGCGGCGGCGTGTGGCGGATTGCCCTGTAGTCTCGGATAGTTCGTCGATCCCCGTAACTGGAGCCATACTGGCTCGTACTACCGGCATGAAGAATCTACTCGCCAGCGTGTTGGTTCTCGCAGCGTGCAGCACGGCAGCACAGGCCGGCGGCGAATCGCCGAAGCCGCAGGGCAAGCAAGAAGTCGCGATCCTCGCCGGCGGCTGCTTCTGGGGCATGGAAAACGTGATGCGCACGGCGCCCGGCATCGTGTCGATCGAGGTCGGCTATGCGGGCGGCGCGAAGACGAATGTCGGTTACGAAGACGTGTCCTCGGGCTCGACCGGTCACGCCGAATCGGTTCGCATCATCTACGACCCGGCGAAGATCTCGTACGCGGATCTGCTCGCGCACTACTACTTCCGCGGTCACGATCCGACGCAGCTGAATCATCAGAACAACGACCACGGCACGCAGTACCGGTCGGAGATCTTCACGACCACGCCGGAGCAGGCGAAGATCGCGGTGGCCGTAAAGGACAAGGTCGAAAAGTCCGGCAAGTGGGGCAAGCCGATCGTCACGAAGATCGAGCCGGCGACCACGTGGGTCCGCGCCGAGGACTACCACCAGGACTACTTGGTCAAGCATCCGGACGGATACAACGACCACTACATGCGGACGTTCGACTTCTAACGAAGTAGAGTGCCGGCGCTTGAGCGCCGTTGTAACCGTCCAGGATCTTCACAAGCACTACGGTGATCGTCGCGTGCTGCGCGGCGTCTCGTTCGCGATCCACGAGCGCGATCGCATCGGCATGATCGGTGCGAACGGCGCCGGCAAGTCGACGCTGTTGAAGATGATGATCCACGGGGCGAGCGGTGGAACGGATCCGTCGCTGACGCCGGACGAAGGCGTGATCACCTGGCGCAAGGGCCTAGTGCTCGAGTACGTCGCGCAGGAGCCGGTGCTGCCGTTGGACGAGCCGGTGCGCGTGGCGCTCGAGCGCGAAGGCGTGCCGGAGCACGAGATCCAGATCGTCGCCGATGCGCTGCAGTTGCCGCCGCTCGATAAGACGATCGGCGTGCTGTCGTTCGGCGAACGGCGGCGCGTGGCACTCGCACGTGCGCTGTTGGGAAAGCCGGACGTGCTCGCGCTCGACGAACCCACGAACCACCTCGACGCGCGCACGATCGAATGGCTCGAACAACGCCTCGCGAATTTTCCGGGCGCGTTGCTCGTGGTCACGCACGATCGCTACTTCCTCGATCGCGTGGCCACCCGGATCGTCGAGGTCGATCGCGGCCAGGCGTACACGTACGAAGGTGACTACGAGGAGTTTCTGCTCTCGCAGGCGGAGCGCCTCGCGACCGAGGCGGAGACCGAATATCAGCGCAGCTCGTTCGTGCGACGCGAGATCGAATGGATCCGTCGTCGGCCCAAAGCCCGGACCACGAAGGCGAAGGCGCGGATCGATCGCTACGACGCCGCCGTTGCCGCCGCACCACTCACGGATGAAAAGCGCGGCGCCACGCTGAAGCTGACGCTCCCGACGGGACCGCGCCTCGGCGGCACGATCGTCGAGCTCGCCAAGGTGTCGCGCACGATCGGCGGCAAGCAACTGTTCAGCGATCTCACGCTCGTGATGAAGCCCGGCGATCGGATCGGCATCGTCGGTCCGAACGGCGCCGGCAAGACCACGCTGATCCGCACGATCTTGGGCATCGATCCACCCGATCGCGGCACCGTCACCGTCGGCACGAACACGCGTCCGGCGTACTTCGAGCAGAGCCGTGCGGAGCTCCGCGACGAGCTCACCGTGCTCGAGGAAGTCGGCGATGGCTACGACTACGTCGAGCTGCCGGATGGTCGCGTCCACGTGCGGAGCTTCCTGCGGATGATGGCGTTCCCCGACACGCTCGGCGATACCAAGATCGGCCAGCTCTCCGGCGGCGAACGCAATCGCGTGCAACTCGCGCGGCTCCTGCGGCGCGGTGGCAACTTGCTCGTGCTCGACGAGCCGACGAACGATCTCGATCTGCCCACGCTGGGCGCGCTCGAAGATGGCCTACTCGCGTTCCCCGGCTGCGCGCTGATCGTCTCGCACGATCGCTGGTTCCTCGATCGCGTGGCGACCGGCATCCTCGCGTTCGAAGGCGATGGCAACGTCACGTTCTACGAGGGCAGCTACTCGTTCTACGCCGAGCGCCGCCCGACGGCGAAGGCGGTCGAAAAGGCCGAATCGACAAAGCCGAAGACCGAGCGAACGAAGCAGGTCGCCGCGCGCAAGCTCACGTTCAAAGAGAAGGCCGAGCTCGCGGCGATGGAAGACACGATCATGTCCGCAGAGGCGAAGGTGCAAGATCTGGAAGCTACGTTGCAGGATCCGGCCGTGTTCAAAGATCGTGCGGCAGAAGTCCCTGCACTTGTCGCGCAACTTGACGCCGCGCGAATCGAGGTCACCCGGCTCTACGCGCGATGGGAAGAGCTGTCGGCCATCCCGGCGAATTGAATTGACCTAAAGGGCAGGGTGTACGAAACACCCGCTCGATGATGTTTCTCGATGCCGCTCCGATCATTAACGGCACGTACGACGCGAATGACCAAGCCGTCGTCCAGATCTACGCGTATCCGCCGACGAAGGACACGCTCTACACGTGCACCGGCACGCTGATCTCGACGACCCACGTGCTCGCGGCGGCGCACTGCTTCGCGCACGACGCGAACTACATCTACGGCATCCTCACCGAGCCGAACGGCAACGACTATCACGGCCAGATCTCGCAGGTCGAATCGCACCTGAAGATGGCGGCGAGCGTGACGATGAACCCGACCTACGCGCCGCAATCGGCGACGTTCCTCGGCGACATCGGCATCCTCACGCTCGCGGCGCCGATCACCGACATCACGCCGCTCCAGTTCAACCGCACCGCGCCCGATGCATCGATGGTCGGCGCGCAGGTCACGATCATCGGTTACGGCCAGACCTCCTACGGCACGAACCAGAACAACAAGTACTCCGCCACGACGACGATCACGAACCTCGATAATGGCGCGGACACGATCACCGTCGGGGGCTCGGGTGCGGATCCGCGCTCGTGCCTCGGTGATTCCGGCGGCCCGGTGCTGCTCAACAATGTCGTGCTCGGCGTCGATTCGTACGCGCCGGTGGGCTGCACCGATCCGGCGCACTATCGCCGCGCGGACTACTACCAGGACTGGATCGACTCGGTCCTCGATCCGTCGACGGGATCGGGCAGCGATATGGGCAGCAACACCGGCAGCGATACGGGCAGCGGCAGCGACGACACCACGCAGCCGAGCCACACCGAACCCGGTGGCTGCAACGCCGGGCACAACGCCGGCATCCTCGTGGCGCTCAGCGTGATCCTCGTCCGCCGCCGCCGGAAGTAACTACTCTTCGAACGGCTCGATATGAAGGTGTTTGTCTTTCGTATCCGGCCGACGAATCGCTTCCGCGAAGTGCGCCGCATCTCCGGGCGCGATCTCGACGCGAGTCTCGCGCGCGAGGATCTGGATCTTTCCGATCGAGCTCTTCGTCACGTCGCCGCGCCGGCACAGGAACGGAACGAGCCACTTCGGATCCGCATTCTTCGTGCGGCCGATGTTCACGGTGAACCACACGCCATTGCGCGCGGGCTGCTGCGACCGCGGCTGACGCGGGACGCGTTCGTTCGTCGATTCTTGCTGCGCCTGCACCGGCGGATTCGTCCCGCGCGGCTGCCGGCGATCCGTGCGGTCGCTGCGCTCTTCGCGTTGCGCGCGCGGTGCCGGAGCATCGCGACGCGGCCGCATCGACGCGGGCATCGTCAATTCTTCCGGCTGCGGCCGCGCATCGCGCCGCACGCGCACGAGCGCCGCGACGAGCTCGGTCGCCGGCGTGTCTTGCAACAGCGCGGCGGCGATCTGGCGATCGTCGTCGGTAACTTCGCTCGAGGCGAGCGCTTTGATCTCGGCACCGAGCTGCGCTTTATCGCGCTCCGCGATTTGCTCGAGCGACGGCGGCAGCTGCCACGTGGCGCGAATGTGCGCCGTGTTCAGCATCCGATCGACGTACCGCCGCGCCGGATCCGGCACGACCAACACCGCGAGACCGTGCTTGCCCGCGCGACCCGTGCGACCGCTGCGATGCACGAGCACCTGCGCGTTCTGCGGCAGATCCGCGTGGATCACGAGGCCGAGATCCGGCAGATCCAACCCGCGCGCGGCGACATCCGTGGCCACGCACACGCGGGCTCGACGATCGCGCAGCGCTTGGAGCGCCGTGTTGCGCTCGCGTTGCGAGAGCTCGCCCGACAACGCGACCGCGGAAAACCCACGCTCGGCGAGGTTCGATGCGAGGTGCGTGACGCCATCACGGGTCGCGCAGAACACGAGCGCGCCGGGCGCGTCGTAGTAGCGCAGGAGGTTGACGACGACGAGGTCGCGCTCGCGCGGCACGATCGGCACCGCGTGATATTCGATATCGCGATGGCGATCGCCTTCCGTCGTGGTGGCGATCCGCAGCGCATCCTTCTGGTAGCGCTTCGCCATCTGCGCGATCGGTTTCGGAATCGTCGCCGAGAACAGCAGCGTGCGACGATCTTCGGGCGCGGCATCGAGGAGCTTCTCGAGATCCTCGCGGAAGCCCATGTCGAGCATCTCGTCGGCTTCGTCGAGCACGACCGCTTCGATCCGCGCGAGCGAGAGCACGCCGCGCTCGAGGTGATCGCACAACCGACCCGGCGTACCGACGACGATGTGAACGCCACGCGACAGGGTCTGCTGCTCGCGCCGCGGATCCATGCCGCCGACGCAGGTCGCGATCCGCGCACCGGTCTCCGCGTACAGCCACGACAGCTCGCGATGAACTTGCAGCGCGAGCTCGCGCGTCGGCGTGACGACCAACGCACGAGGAGCGCCCGGCGCGCCGAGCCGATCGGCCTCGCCGAGGAGACGCGGCGCGAGTGCGAGTCCGAACGCGACGGTCTTGCCGGAACCGGTTTGCGCCGAAACGAGGAGGTCGCGATCGGTCGCGCCTTCGGCGAGGACCGCGGCCTGGACCGGGGTCGGATCGACATATTTACGCGCTTCGAGTGCGCGCCCCAACGCGGGGTGAACTGCAGAGAACGACAACTGTAGACGGCACCCTAGTTGGTCCTAACGCTTGGCGCAACCTTCGCAATGTGGTTACTGCGCGGCGCCGAGGGACACGACGAACAGGTAGTCGAACGACGCTGTCACACCCTGCATGCGTACACCCGGCAAGCCACCGCCAGGATAGGCCCCGCTGACGTATTGCGGGTAGGTTTGATTGCCCACCGAGCAAGAGTTGTACGCTGCAACACCGGAGGTCTTGCGCGCCGACAAGGTGAGATGTCCGCTCGGCTTGTCGTCGATGTCCATCGCGACAAAGCTGCCGGTCGCGTGATCCGAGACGTTGCCCGGCGCGTCGCTGAAGTGCCACGCGGCGACGAAGACCTGATCGCCGGAATCGTCCGCGCGCATGCCGCACGCGAACACGTCCGGGTTGCCTGACACGGGCGTGTAATACGAGCCGGCGACCGCGATCATCCGAACGCTCGTGCCGGTGTCGATGCCATCGACGTGAGCATCGCTCGACACGAACACGTCGCCCGGCACGTCGTGATTCAGCCACACGAGCTGATACGGCTTCGCGGTGGTGTTGCCGATCAAGTGAAGCTGACCGTTGCTGATCGACCAATCGCCGATCACGCTGCCATCGCGCGCTTCGAACTCGGAGAGTTGTGCCGGATTTTCAAAGCCGGTGAAGCCGATCAGCGTGTCCTTGATCGACGGTTGCGGATCGCAATCGTTACCGATGTTGTCGCCGTCATCATCGACGTTCAGATCGTCTTTGATCATCGGACACAAATCGCAAGCATCGCCGCGCGCGTCCTTGTCCTCGTTCGCTTGATCGGGATTCGGGACGTCGGGGCAATTGTCGATGTCATCGGGAACGCCATCGTGATCGCGATCGGCGATCGCGCTGCCCGAGCCGGGACCATCCGGCGGCGCGTCGGTCCCACCATCACTCGACGAGGTGGCAGCTCCTGGGGAAAAGCTGCAGCCCGCGACCACACCGAGGCCGATCCACCAGCGCACGTCCGTACCGTCTCACAGAATCGACGTGATCCGGCAGGCCCGAGTGCTACGGTTTGGTCGTGAGTAAACTACGCCAGCGAAGCATTTTCGGCATCTTGCTCGTGGTGTTAGGAGCTGCCATGTTCACGGTCGCTTCGGCGTTCGTGATCGCGCGCGGATATCCCAAGATCGTCGCGGGGATCGTGGGTGGGCTCGCGTTTCCGGTCCTGCCGGTGGCCTGGCAGATCTGGGGCGAGCGCAAGCGTAAGGCGAAGCTCGCGGCCGAAGCGGCGAAGCCCAAACCGAAGAAGCCGAGCACGCTCACCGCGTACGATCGGTTCTGGCTGCGGTTCGTGGGTGTCGCGATCGTGGTGATCGGGCCGATGATCTTCGTCGCGCGTCAGGCGATCGTGATGCAGACCGTCGATCACGCGCTGTGGTACCTGCCGCAGTTCGTGCCCGGCATCGGCTATCTCGGTGAAGGCCCGCGCCGCGATCTCTCGAAGGTCGAGCCGTTGCTCCGTCGCGTGCCGTCGGATGCGGAGCTCGTCGTGGTGGCGTTGCCGTCGACGCTGAACGGTGAAGGCATGCTCGCGATCTCGAATCACGACATGGTCGCCGCCGGCCAGGACACGTTCCCGCGCGACGACGATACGATTCGTCGCGTCAACGACGCGTTCAAGACGCAGCACGAGCTGCTCGTCGATCCGATCGCGATGGTGATCGATCGCGACATCACCGTGGCCTCGACCGATCGCTGGAAGACGAAGGTCGAGCCGGCGCCGAATGGCCTTTCGGGCACGCTGCGCCGCGAGCTCGAACGCGCGCCCGCGGATGCGGTGTTATTCGTGGCGCTCCAACCGCGCGGGACCGAGCTGCGCGACGCCAAGCTCTACAAGTCCGGAGCGATCTGGGCAGCGCCTCGGACCGTCGACAAAAAGGTCGTGATCGGGGCTCGATTCGACACCAAGGACGTCATGCACGCGTACGAGCTGGTGACGGAATTGCGATCCCTGCACGGTGACGCACTGCCTCTCTCATCCGACTGTAAGAAAGGGATCGACGTGAAAGACCTCGATATCGCTCAGGTCGGGAACGTCGTCACGGCGCAGCTCGTCATGAGCGACACAGCGTTCGCCCAGTGCCTCCCATAAAATAGAGCACACGCTGCGACATTCACGGCATGCTCGCCTCTCGGGGGCATGAGCATGAAGGTCGGGTTCGTCCTACTCACGGCCGCGTTGGCGGTCACCGGTTGCAAGAAAGACACGTCCACCTCCACCGGGCCGGTCAGCGGCGGTGGTGGTGGTAGCGGCTCGACGCCTCCGCCCAAGGGTGGCGGTTGGCTCGTCGGCGCCGATGGCAAGATGGCGAACATCCACACCGACGACTCGGTGTCGGGTTACGACACCGGTACGCTCGATCGGTTGAACGGCATCGCATGCCGGAACCAAGGCGAAGCGTGGGTCGTCGGTGCCGCCGGCAAGGTGATGTACACGAACGACGGCGGCGTCACGTGGACCACGCAAGCGGTCCCGACCACGGCCGACCTGCGCACGCTCGCCACGCAAGATGATGGCCCGGTGTTCGTCGCCGGTAACGGCACGTTCCTCGAGTCCGACGATGCCGGCGTGACCTGGCGCGAGCTCTCGAACGGTCAGACGAACTTCCGGTCGGTGGCCGCGGCAACGGACTCCGATTCGGTCTACGCGATCAGTGATGACGGCACGCTGTGGACGTTCGATGGCGCGCGGATCTCGCCGTCGCGTCAGTTCGCCGGTGCGCGCACGGTGTCGGTCTCGACCGATGGCCAGGTCGCGATCATCGCGGGCAGCGCGGGCATGTGGCGCTCGACCGATCGCGGCACCACGTGGCAAGCGCTGAACGTGCAAGCCGGCCTCTCGTTCGACGACGTTCGCCTCGCGGGTGACGACAGCGCGATCGCCGTCGGTGCCGGTGGCGCGATCGCGATGGTCACGACGACGGGCCAAGTGATCGCACAGCACGTGGCGACCGCGGACTTCCACACGGTTCGCGTCGGCGGTACGGGCTGGGGCGATGCCGTCAGCTACGCTGCGGGCGAAGACGGTCAGATTTGGGAGTCGCGCGACGCGGGTTGGACGTGGACGCAGGGTCCGAACGTTGGCGGCCCGGTGTTGGGGATCGATGCGATTGGCGAAGGCCATCGCTGAGCTGTAGGCCGAGCCCGCCTTCGATAAAGGCGAGTGCATCGGCCAACACGGTGGGCGGGAGCTTCTTGTTCTCCCATAGCCCCCAACGCATTCCGACGAAGTCCGCGATGCCCATCATGCAGTACGCGAGGACTTCGGGATCCGCCGCGCGGACCTCGCCACGCTTCACCGCGGGGCCCAAGGCGCGCACGTTCGGTTCGGCGATCACTTGGTAGTAACGCCGGAAGCACGCCTGATCGACGAAGTCCGCTTGCCGCACGATCCGATATAGGTGGCGGTGCTCGTCGAGAAATTCGAAGAACGCGATGAAGCCGAGCCGCGCGATCTCCATGCGATCGGTGACGCCGGCGGTTTGTTCCGCGAGGTAATGGCGCAGTGACGAGCTGAGTGAATCCACGAGCTCGATGAACAGCGCCTTCTTGTTCGGGAAGTAGATGTAGAACGTGCCGAGCGCCACATCGGCGAGTTGCGTGATGTCGACGATCGACGTCCCCTCGTAACCCTTCACGCCGTAAAGCTGTTCAGCCGCAGCGAGGATGGCTGCCCGAGTCTTCTTGCCGCGCTGCGTGATGGCCGACGTTGGTTTTTTCATCGAGCGGCAGAAGTGTACATCAGTCGATCCGACATGAATCATGGTTCATGTTTCATAAATGTCGCTACACTCGTTGCCCATGGGCAAACACCTCGCTTTTGTGATGCTCGCGTTCGTCGCTGCGTGCGGTGACGATGGCGGTAACAACAACACCAAGCACGACGCCGGATCGGGATCGAACGTCGACAGCGGCACGACACCGGGCGCGTGCACGCAGACGATCACGGCGAAGACCACGATGTACGCCTCGGACCTCTCGACGGCGAGCGCGGCCGATCCGGCGAAGATGACCGGCAGCGGTGACGTCACGCAGGATTCGTACGGCGGTCACTATCGCGACGACCTGGTGAATCACCCGGGCTGCAAGCCGCGCACGTCGTACACGGCGAACATGACGGAGCCGTTCGTCACCGATAACGAGGCGACGGTGCCGGCGGGAACGCCCGCGAACATCCCGGGCTATCCTTGCGCGGCCGAGGAATACACCCAGCCGAACGAGGACACGTCGAAGCCGATCGTGATCCTCGTCCACGGCAACTCGTCGGGCGTGGGTTCGTTCGAGGAGTACGCGAAGTCGTCGATCGCCGGGACGATGATCATGTCGAGCTCGGGCTTTCAATTCACGGTCGATTCGACGACCCGCCCGCAACTCGCGACGAAGCTGATCGCCGCTGGCTACAAGGTCTACGCGTTCGACGCGCGCACCGATCTGGTGAAGACGCTCGTCGGCTACAGCGCCCAGACGAACGCGTTCTCGAACATGGACCACGGCTGGGGCGTGCCGATGCTGCAGTCGATGATCAAGGCGGTGATGATCGCGAACCCGACGCGCAAGGTCTCGATCATCGGCCACTCGCTCGGCACCACGGACATTCGCGATGCGCTGCGCCGGCTCTACAACGAGCACAAGGCGGGCGCGCCGGGCTCGGTCAATCCGTTCGCCCAGCTGAAGGACGCGATCTATCTGTCGGGTGCGAACCACGGCGTCGTCGCCGGCAACAACTGCGACCTCACGTCGACGAACATGAAGATCACGGTGTTGTGCGAGATGGGTGATCGCGCGGCGTTCCAACCGACGTACTTCTCGTCGGCGAACAACGGACCGCACGACATCTGGACCACGCCGTGCGCCGATGGCGACTACGCGTTCGGCGATCACGATGCGTGCGGCGGCAACGTCGTGCAGTACACGACCGTGACGATGCAGGACATCGCGGCCGGTAGCTTCCAGGACGAGTTCGTGTCCGAAGCCTCGGCGAGCCTCGACAACGATGGCTGCGTCACGAACGTGAAGGACACGCTCGATGACTACGACCGGTCGGGCTACTTCTTCAACGGCAACAACGGCTTCTTCGCGAGCCACTTCGGTTCGGCACGCTCGGATGCGGGCATGACCGTCGTCCTCGGAAAACTGGCGGACTAGTCATGCGTCTAGCGTTCGTCAGTCTATTCATCTCGTCGGTCGCGTTCGCGCAACCGGCTCCCGAACCTGCACCCGCGCCCGAGCCAGCGCCGGCGCCGGAACCCGCACCTGCACCCGCGCCCGCGCCCGTGATTCCGCCGGTCGATCAGCCACCGCCGGTTCAGGAGCAGAAGGCGTCGGATCAAAAGAGCATGAGCGCGCTCGGCGTGACCGAGGATGCGCCACGCCCGGATCACTTCGTCCTCTACAAGAACGACGACGGTGCGTACTTCAAGCCGTTGCTCGCGATCGCCGGCTCGCTCGCGTTCTATTTCCCGTCGAACAGCGGCAATCCCGAGCTCGGTCACCGGATGACCACGCTCGCGATGAGCCGGTTCGGCTTCGAAGGTGCGTTGAATCGCGACATCGATTTCACGCTGCAATTCGAGCGCGACCTCGGCTTCAACATCGCGAGTGGTGGCCCCGCGGGCACGAGCGTGTGGGAAGGCACCGCGTCGCTGCAGGCGCGTGAAGCGTACGTGCGGATCAAGAAGTACCACGCGGAACTTTCGGCCGGCATCGTCACGGATCCGGCGAGCGTCGACTTCGTGCCGGAGCAGATGTTCGATCTGCTCGGCATGGATCCATACATTCGCGATCCGCTGCTGTTCTCGGGCTTCAACATGAGCCAAGGCGTGTTGTTGCGGTTGAAAGATCCGTGGCTCGAGAGGCTTCACGCGGGCAAGCTCGCGATCGGCATGTTGCTGTCCTCGGGCAACCCGCTCGTGACGAGCCTGTCGTACGGGTTCGGCGGCAACGTCAGCTCGAACGGCACGCTCTACACGTCGCCGCTGCGCGCGATCACGGCGGGCTTTCCGGGCTCGAACATCGAGGTCCAGACCTATTCGCCGTCGCTCACGTACGAGGTCGACTTCGCGAAGGGCTTCGGCTTCGATCTCCACGCCGGCCTGCAGTTCTATCGCGTCGATATCGATGTCCAGTCGACCGACGATGTCCGGATCGGTGGCTACAACGAGCGCGTCAGTGGCCGGTTGCGGTTGCCGTACGTCTCGGTGATGGGCAGCTTCGCGCATCGCAAGAACGACCAGCTCCCGATTCCGGATCTCACGCAGAAGTCCGACGACAACTACACGTCGAACGTGTGGTCCGTCGGTGCGCAGGGTAACTACCAGCGCGCGGGCCTCGGCGTGTTGTTCTCGAACGTGAAGCAGGAGTTAGCGCCCGCGATCAACAACACCGCGCGGTACTTCAACGCCGCGGCGTCGTACGACATCGAGCCGACGTATTTGACGGTGAGCCTTCGGTTCTCCGCATTGTGGAACAAGGAGACCGGCCTCTCGGCGGTACCGACCGACGCGAACACGTTGCTCGCGACGCTGCGGCTTGTCATTTAGTTGCGAGCTGGTTGCGAACTGTCAAGCGGCTCGGGCTCGCACGCGAGCTGTGTAACCGTGGCGCATGCTCGCAAAGCTCGCCATCGTGTCGTACGTGCTCTCGATGACCGCGTGTGTCGCCGAAGAGCGTCGCAACTGTGCTCGTGACCAGGACTGGGACGGTCACCGTTGCATCGCCCATGTCGATCATCACGACGATCATCATGATGACCATCACGACGATCATCACGACGACGATCATCACGATGATCATCATGACGATGACCATCACGACGATCATCACTAGCTAGACGGCGCCGGCCGTCGTCGCTGCGCCTGCACGGATCATGTGCTCGAACGCGGCGAGCGACGCGCGTGCGCCATCACCGAGCGCGATCACGATCTGCTTGTACGGCGTGGTCGTGGCATCGCCTGCGGCGAAGATGCCGGGGACGTTCGTCTGACCGCGTTCGTCGATCTCGATCTCGCCGAACTTCGAGAGCGCGACGCTCCCTTCGAGCCAGCGCGTCGACGGCAAGAGCCCGATCTGGACGAACACGCCCGCGACATCCAACCGGCGGCGCTCGCCGGTATAGCGATCCGTGAAGTGCAGGCCGTCGACGGTCTTGCCGTCACCGGTGATCTCGGTCGTCTGCGCGTTCGTCACGATCTCGACGTTCGCGAGGCTCCGCAGCTTCGCCTGCAGCACGGCATCCGCCTTCAGCTCGGGCGCGAACTCGAGCAGCGTGACGTGGCCGACGACGTTCGCGAGATCGATCGCCGCTTCGACGCCGGAGTTGCCACCGCCGATCACCGCGATGCGCTTGCCCTTGAACAGCGGGCCATCGCAGTGCGGACAGAACGCGACGCCCTTGGTCCGGTATTCGGACTCGCCGGGGATGCCGAGCTCCTTCCACTTCGCACCGGGCGCGAGGACGATCGTCTTACTTTGTAACGTCGCTCCGTTCGCGAGCTTCAATGCGTGGAGCTCGCCCGGGATCAGCTGCTCGGCGCGCTGGAGCGTGATCACTTCGACGCCCCACTGCTTCACGTGCGCTTCGAGTGCCGACACCAACTGTGGACCTTCGGTGTAGACGACGGAGATCAAGTTTTCGATCCCGAGCGTGTCACCGACCTGACCGCCGAACCGTTCGGCGACGATCGCGGTGCGCAGGCCTTTGCGTGCGGCGTAGATCGCGGCGGATGCACCGGCAGGACCACCACCGACGACGAGCACGTCGTACGCCGGCTTTTCGGTCAGCTTGGCAGCAGCGCGTTCGGCGGCTCCGGAATCGAGCTTCGCGATGATCTCGTCGAGCTCCATCCGACCCGACCCGAAGAATTCGCCGTTGACCAACGTGATCGGCACGGCCTTGATCCCGCGCTCTTCGATTTCGGCGGGAAATGCGGCGCCATCGATCATCGTGGCGCGGACACGCGGGTTCAATGCCGCGATCGTGTTGAACGCCTGCACCACGTCGGGGCAGTTGTGGCAGGACAGCGACACGAACGTCTCGACCTCGAGATCGACCTCGAGCGCGCGAATCGCGGCCGCGGTGTCGTCGGAGATCTTCGGCGCGTAGCCGCTGGTTTGTAAGAGGGCGAGCACGAGCGATGTGAACTCGTGCCCGAGCGGAACGCCGGCGAACCGGATCCGCGGGGACTCACCGGAACGTGCGACGCCGAACGAGGGCCGCCGAACAGCGGCATCGGAATCGTCACGAACGGTGATCTGAGATGTGAGCGACGCGAGCTCCTCGACGAGCTCTTTCAGCTCCAAACTTGCAGGACTGGCGTCGTAGGCGACCACCAGCTCGATCGGAGCGACGAGCCGACCGAGATACGTCCGGAGCTGTTCGACGATGGGTTGATCGAGCATGGTGGCGGTCCTCTAGATCTTGCCGACGAGGTCGAGCGACGGCGCGAGCGTCTTCGCACCCGGCTGCCACTTCGCCGGGCAGACCTCGCCCGGATGCGACGCGACATACTGCGCGGCCTGCACCTTGCGGAGCAGCTCCTTCGCGTCGCGGCCGATGCCGTTGTCGTTCACTTCGGCGATCTTGATCTCGCCTTCAGGATTGACGACGAACGTGCCGCGCAGCGCGAGGCCTTCCTGCTCGATCATCACGTCGAAGTTGCGCGTGATCGTGCCGGTCGGATCGCCGATCATCGGGTACTTGATCTTTTTGATCGTCTCCGACGTGTCGTGCCACGCCTTGTGCGTGAAGTGGGTGTCCGTCGAGACCGAGTAGACTTCGACGCCTAGCTTCTGGAGCTCGGCATAGCTGTCCGCGAGATCGCCCAGCTCGGTCGGGCACACGAACGTGAAGTCGGCGGGATAGAAGAAAAAGACGGCCCACTTTCCGCGGACGGTCTCGTCACTGACGTTGATGAACTTGCCGTTATGAAAGGCTTGCGCCTTGAACGGCTTGATACGGCTGTTGATCAAAGACATGTCCGCACTCTGGCGAAGTGCGTCATATCCGTCCAACCAATCAGAGTTATCGCTTCAATCCGAAAAATCTATCAGTCGAAAACGCCGTCCGCGGTCGTCTCGATCGTGCCGGTCACCGTGCAGACCTCGGCGCCGGTACAGCTGTGCATCGGGAACGCGTTGAACGTTGCCTTCACGATGCCCTGCTCGGGTAGCCAGGTCGTGATCGACACGCTGCCGCTGCCGGGCGTCGCGCCATTCCAGCAGTGATTGCCGTGGAGGTCATAGTCCTGCGAGGTCACGGCGACGATCTTGCGATCGGCGGTGTCGTTACCGTCCCAGTTCTCCGGGTTCGGGACGTTGCCGGAGAAGCCGTCGGGGAGTTGGAACTGGATCGATCCGACGAAGCTGTACGGCGAGTTGTCCTCGGTAATTGCGATGCCGAGGTTGCCGTTGTAGTTGACGATCGCGCGGCCTTGAAGCGTCGCGCACGACGACGTCAGGGTCGACGTCAGGCCGCTTAGCTCGCCGGAGCCGTTGTTCGATCCCGAGCCTTGGTTGGAACCGTCGTCGTCGCCACCGCCCATGCTCGTGCGTCCGGCGTCGGCACTCGAATGCTGCGAATCATCACCGCTGCCGCCGCAAGCTGCGAGCAACACGAACACGAGCGCGCGTTTCATGGCGCGAGTCGTAACGCGACCGATCCGCGCGAACCCTAAATAGAATCGGACAAGGGCAGCAAATCGAACTCGTCCGCCTGCACGCGGCGCATCTCGCCGTCGACCATCACGAGCTCCGCGGCGGTCGGCGAGCGCGGCAACACGAGCGGATGGTTCGCGGTCACGAGATCGTAAGTCACGCGATCGCCGTCGACGATCAGCGCGCGAACGCCGCCGTGCTTGCGTGCGCGTGCGGCCGCCGTGACCCAATCGCCGAGCTCGTAGACGCACTTCGCGTGGCCGGAGTGGCCGGCGATCTGCGTGAGGCCCGGCGGCAGCGAATGCGGATCGAAGCGACGTGGCCGATCGTGATCGAACAGCGAGCCGACCGCGGGATTCGAGGGCCGGTGATAGAGCAGGCCGCCACCCTCGAAGCCGCGCCCACCGGCGAGGTGGAGCGGCGAGAGATCCAACGGCGTGATCGCGCCGGCTTGCCAATCACCGCGCACGCGATCGATCGCGCGAACGAGCTGATCGCGCAACGCCACGGCAATCACGTGCGCATCGCTCGCTGCCGGGAGACCGAGGAGCTCGAGCTCGCGCGTGGTCACCGCCGCGTGAGAGAGCAGGGCGGTGCGACCCTCGAGCGGCGCCGCGATCGCGAGTTGGAACCGTCCAGCCAACAACAGCTCGACGACGAGGTCGCGCTGCTCGACGGAAAACGACGCGTAGTCGCGCGCGACGACACCCGGCGGCGGTAGGTCGGGAAACCGCGTGGTGAACGCCGCGAGCGGCTGGGTGCTCGCTTGGACCTCCAACGCGAGCGCCCGAGCTTCGCCGAACGTCGCGTCCGTGAAGTGCGCGAGCTCCATCACCCGCGAGGCATCGTGGTTGCCGAACAGGATCTGGACCTGCGCGGGATCGTGACTCGCGAGCCAGCGCAGGAGCGTGATGCCCTCGCGCCCGGCGGTCACGGGATCGAGTAAGTCGTAGTCGAAGTGATCGCCGATCGAGATCAGTGCGGCGTCGTCGGCGAGCCGGTCGCCGGTCAACATCCGATGGCGATCGAGCACGGCCATCACCTTCGCAAACGGCGCCTGCGGATCGCCCATCACGAACGTGCGTGTCACCCGCCCATCTTACTCCGGCGGGTCACGCAACGGATCGAGCGCGAGCACAGCGACGACAACGGCTAGAAATACGATCACACGAGCTCGCGTTCACGCAGCGCCGCGAACAGCTTCTGGCGAGCATTGCCCTCGACGATGTCGCCGTGCGCGACCGCGATCCGTTCGAACGGCCACGCCAACACGCGATCGATCGACTTTTGGAACGCCGCCTTGTCCTTGACCCACTTCGTCCACATCTTCGCGACGCCGAATCGCTTGTAGATGCCCATCATCCGCATCGCGAGCGGCGCGATCACGCCCTTGGGCTCCATGATCGCGAACGCGAGGTCAGCCGTGTAAATCGTGCGCGATGGCTGGTGATAGAACACGACCTCGTTCCGGCGCGGCGCGCCTTCGATCACGGTGAACGACAGCGCGTCGTCGTGCGGCCACGGATCGACGCCGAACCGGCGCGCGTTCGAGAATTCCTTCAGCTTGTCGCCGAAACCCTCCGGGCCCCAGATCTCGTCGGCGTCGAGGACCTGCGCCGCGGCGGCGAGCCGCTTGTGATGCAGGAGGCTCGGTTCGACGAGGATGACCTGCTTGCCGCGGCACGCGTCGATCTCTTCCTTCGTACCGACCGGAGAGACCAGCACGGCCTTCTGCGGCAACTCGACGAGCATCGAGTGCAATGGGATGACGACGCCGGGGATGATGCGCAGCTCGCTGGTGAAGAACCGCACGGTGGACTGCACCGCGAGCGGGCGCGCACTCGGCCCTTCTTGGATGGAGATGACTTGCGAGTCCATGCATGTACGTAAAGCAGCGGGCGTGCCACTCTCCGTGCGTGCCGGTTCACCTACGCGAGGTCGTCGGATATCTCGATCAAACACTCGAGATCGAGCGGTTTCGGGACTACTGCCCGAATGGGCTCCAGGTGGAGGGCGCACACGAGGTCGAGCGCGTGGTCACGGGCGTGTCGGCGTCGGCAGAATTACTCGCACGCGCCGTCGAGCTGCGTGCGGATCTCGTCGTCGTCCATCATGGCCTGATCTGGCATCCCGGCATCGGCAAGATCGCGGGGCCGACCGCGCGCCGGTTAAAGCTCTTGCTCGCGAACGACATCTCGCTCGCCGGCTATCACCTGCCGCTCGACAAGCATGCGCGGCTCGGCAACAACACGGGGCTCGCCGATGCGCTCGCGCTCGGTCCCACGCGCGATGCCTTCGGTGATGTTCGCGGGATCGCGCTCGGGCTCGCGGGGAGTTGGCCGCAGCCGCTCACGCGCGATCAGGCGATCGATCGGATCGCGGGTGGCGTGTTGCACGGCAAGGCGCCGCAGTTCGTGTTTCCGTACGGGCCCGAGACCGTACGTCGCGTCGGGCTCTGCACGGGCGCCGCGAGTGATCTGTTGGAAGCCGCGTCGGCCGCACGTTGCGATCTCTACGTCACCGGCGAATTGGCGGAGCGCGCCGCGGATCTCGCGAAAGAACTGCAGATCACGCTCGTCGCCGCCGGCCACGTCGCGACGGAAGTCTATGGACCGATGCGCATCGCCGACGAATTGCGGATGAAGTTCCCCGGACTCCACGCGGAGTTCGTGAACATCCCGAATCCTCTCTAGGCGAGCGCGCGGCGAATCACGTGCGAGAGCTTCACCGACGTGAACGGCTTCTCGACGAAGTGATCGTGCTCGAACCGCGCCGTCTTCACCGCCGCATGCTCGGTGTAGCCCGACATGAACACCACCTTTAGCTCGGGATGCTCGCGTAGTGCTTCGACCGCGAGGGAGCGACCATCGAGCCCCGGCATCACCAGATCCGTCAGCAACAGATCGAAGCGAACCTCGGCCTTGCGGAGGATCTCGAGCGCGGCATGACCGTGCGGCGCATCGTGTGCGGTGTAGCCGAGCGCCGTCAGGTGGCGCCGCAACACCGAGCGTAGCTTCGGATCGTCCTCGACGAGCAGCACGGTCTCGGTCCCGCGCGCGTGCTCGATCGGCATCTCGGTCGTTTGATCGGCGTGCGATTCCACTGCCGGGAAGACCACGCGGAAGCAGGTGCCACGACCGAGCTCGCTCTCGACCTCGATCGCGCCGCTCGATTGGTTGACGATGCCGAACACCGTCGACAGGCCGAGGCCCGTGCCCTTACCGACAGCCTTCGTCGTGAAGAACGGCTCGAAGATCCGCGCCTTCGTCGCCGCGTCCATGCCGGTGCCGGTGTCCTGGACCGAGAGCTCGACGTACGCGCCGGCTTTAAGGCCGAGCGTGGTCGCACGCTTGTCGTCGATCTCGACGTTGCTTGCTTCGATGATCACGAGCCCGCCGGTCGGCATCGCGTCGCGCGCGTTGATCACGAGATTGACGAGCACTTGCTCGAGCTGCGATGCATCCGCGCTGATCGACGCGAGCTCGGGCGACAGCACCATCGACATCTCGATGTCCTCGCCGACGATCCGCGACAGCATCTTCTCGCAGTTGATGATCGTCTGATCGATCGAGATCGTCTCGGTCCGGCGCGGTTGCTTGCGCGAAAACGCGAGGAGCTGGCGCGTCAACGCCGTCGCGCGCTCCGCGGCCACTTCGATCTCGCGAAGCTCTTCGCTGATATCAGTGCCTTCCTCGGCACCTTCGATCGCGAGCTCGACGTTCGCGAGCACCACGCCCAACAGGTTGTTGAAGTCGTGCGCGACGCCACCGGCGAGCTGGCCGATCGCTTCCATCTTCTGCGCCTGGCGGAGTTGACCCTCGAGCGTCGCGCGCTGCGTGACATCGATGCCGATCGACATCATCGCGTCGTGACCGTCGTATTCGAACGCGTGCGCGGTGATGTCGATCAGGATCTCGCGACCGTCCTTCGCGCGATGGCGCATCACGCCGGTGTTCTTGATCGTGCCGTGCGCGATGCTATCGACGGCCGTCAGCGTGCTGGCGGCATCCTCGGGATACTTCACGTCGAGGAGACGCATCCGCATCATCTCGTCGCGCGAGTAGCCGTACAGCTTGCACGCCGCCTGATTCACGGCGAGGTACTGGAGCGTGTTGCGATCGAACACGACGATCGGTTGCGGCGCCGACTCGAACAGCAGGCTCGAGCGCTCGACCGCGGCTTCGAGCGTGCGAACTTGAACGTCGTGCCGTGCGGTGACCAGGATGCACGGCTTGTCTTCGTAGAAGATGAACGTCGCGCGCGCGTTCGACAGGAACGACGTGCGGTCCTTGCGCAGCCAGCGCAGCTCGATCGACGAGCACACGCCGGTCGCCTGGCGCCTCATCTCGGCTTCGATCACGAGGTGGTGATCGTCGGGATGGACGAGCGCTTCGAGCGAATGCCGGCCGAGCAGCTCGTACGCACCGTGATAACCGAGCAGCTTGATGAGCGGCGGGTTGACGTAGAGCAGCTCGTCGGTCCCGGCCTGCGCGACGAACATCGCGTCCGGACTCTCTTCGACCAGTTGCAGAAACGTCGTCTCGTCTAGCGTCCCCATCCCCGTGCCCATGCGAATCGAATCGACCGGCCAGGCGGTTTGCAGAGCGAGCGCTCGGTTAGAGTACGTGGGCCGTGACGACAGTTCCCCCGATCCGCCTACCCGCTGGAGTCCGAGACTTTCTGCCGGTTTCGGCCGCACGCCGCCGGCAGCTCGCCGAGAACGTCATGTCGGTGTTCGAGCTGTTCGGGTACGCCCGGGTCATCACGCCGATGTTCGAGGTCGATGACGTCCTCGGGCGTGGGACCAGCACGCGCGAGACGGCGATCCGGTTCGTCGAGCCGGGCTCGGGCGAGATCGTCACGCTCCGCCCGGATATCACGCCGCAGATCGCGCGGATCGTGGCCACGCGCTTGGCGGATGTCCCGGGGCCGATCCGGCTCTGTTACGAAGGCGCGGTCACCCGGCTCGCGCATGCCGGTCAACGCGAGATCCTGCAGGCCGGGATCGAATTGATCGATGCGAGTGACGCGGGCGATGCCGAGGTGTTGTCGGTCGCGATCGCGGTGTTGGAACGGCTCGGGTTGAAACCGCACCTCGATCTCGGTCACGTCGCGCCCGCGCGCTACGTCCTCGACGGCGCACCGAACATCGACGCGTTGATCGCGGCGATCGCGCGCAAGGATCGTGCGGGTGTGCGAGTCGCGGCACGCGAGTTGTCGACGGAAAAGCAGCATCTCGCGCAAGAGCTCGTCCACTTGTGGGGACCGTACGACAAGGCGCTCGCCCGCGCCCGCGCGCTACCGTGGCCGGATCACGTTCACGCCGCGTTCGCACAGATCGAGCACACGATCGCGCAGCTCGAAGGGGCTTCGATCACGATCGACTTCGGCGAAGTTCGCGGCTTCGACTACTACACCGGCATGCGGTTCGCGGCGTATGCGGACAACGCGCCTGAAGCGATCCTGCGCGGCGGACGCTACGACGAGCTGATCGGGCGGTATGGCCGGCCTGCCCGAGCGACGGGGTTCGCGATCGATCTCGAAGCGATCGCGAAGGCGCTTCCGCAGGTCCCGGCGCGCCCGCTCGGCGTGGCCACGAACGATCGCGCGCTCGCGAAGCAGCTTCGTTCCGCGGGAGTCCGCTGCATTGTTCAAGAGGATTGCTCGCCGGAATGGCTGCGCGGCGCCGGTCTCGATGCCGCCGTGATCGGCGATCGCATTTATTTTGCAAACGATCGCGAAGCGGCGGTCACGCCCGGGGACATTCCGTCGCTGATCGCGCTATTAAAGGCCTGATGTCGGTCGTCATCGTCGTCGGTGCTCAATGGGGAGATGAGGGCAAAGGCAAGGTCGTCGATCTCTTCACGGAGCGCGCGGATGTCGTCGTGCGCTACGGCGGTGGCGCGAATGCCGGCCACACGCTCGTGATCGAAGGCAAGAAGCTCGTCACTCACCTCGTGCCATCCGGTGTCTGTCATCCGGGCAAAGCGTGCGTGCTCGGTGATGGCATGGTGATCGATCCGCACGTCCTGCTCGAGGAAGTCGCCGAGTGTCAGGCGCGAGGCCTCCTCATGCAGAACGAGCTCCTGATCGGGCTCGGCGCGCACGTGATCCTGCCGTATCACAAGCTCGTCGATGGTCTGCGCGAGGATCACGGTGCGAAGCGCGGCAAGGCGATCGGCACCACCCGGCGCGGCATCGGTCCCGCGTATGAAATGAAGGCGGCGCGCCGAGGCGTGCGGATGCGGGATTTGCTGAGGCCGGATCGGCTCGCGGCGCTGATCGCGGCGAACCTCGAGGATCTCGCGCCGGTGATCGAGCATCTCGGCGGCACGCGGCCGACGAACGATGAAGCGAAGCAGTGGACGGCCGATGCGGTCGCCGCCGGTGAAAAGCTGCGTCGCTACACCGGCGATGCGGGTCGCGTCGTCGCGAATGCGATCCACGAAGGCCGTCACGTGTTGTTCGAAGGCGCGCAGGGCTGCCTCCTCGATCTCGATCACGGCACGTATCCGTACGTCACGTCGTCGTCGACGATCGCGGCCGGTGCGTGTCAGTCGGCGGGCATCGGGCCCACCGCGATCGATCATGTCGTCGGGATCACGAAGGCGTATGCCACGCGCGTCGGCGAAGGTCCGTTCCCGACGGAGCTCCATGGCGATGCCGGCGAACGCTTGCGCAAGGCCGGCGGCGAGTACGGTGCCACCACCGGGCGCCCTCGCCGTTGTGGCTGGCTCGATCTCCCGGCGCTGCGTATGGGCGTCCGCCTCTCCGGCATGCAGTCGCTCGCGCTGACCAAGCTCGACGTGCTTGCCGGCATGGGCGAGGTTCAGGTTTGCGTGGCCTACAAGCTCGACGGCAAAGAGCTCGACGAGCCGCCCACGGATCCCGATGACTTGTCGCGCGCGGAACCTATATATGCGCGGTTGCCCGGCTGGGAAGCGCTGCCCGCAGATGCTCGGGATGTCACTGATCTGCCGGCACCCGCGCGCGCGTACGTCGAGACGATCGAGCGAATGGCGGGGGTGCCATTCTGTCTCGTGTCGGTGGGACCGGACCGCGCGGAGACGATCCGCCTACACGATCCTTTTGCTTGATCGCATGATACGATTTTTCTCCAAGGTACCGCGCAGCTGGGGGTCTTAGCTGCCGGGACGCTTTTCTTACGCGCCGATAGGAAGCTCATGAAGATCGTATGTGATGCCTGCCAGGCCAAGTACTCGATCTCGGACGACAAGGTCCAAGGCAAGGTCTTCAAAATTCGCTGCAAAAAGTGCAGCAACATCATCGTCGTACGTGGCGGAGCCGGCGCGTCCGAGCCCGCACCTGCGGCCCAGGAAAAAGACACGCGCGTCTATGACTACGGTTATGACGCCGCGAGTGGCGAATCGGCTCCGGCCGGTGACGACGCTGTCTGGCACCTCGTGATCAACCAAGATCAAGTCGGTCCGATGACGGTCGCCGAAGTGCAACAGCGCTTCGCGTCCGGCGAGGTCGATGGCGAAACGTTCGCGTGGCGCGAAGGCTTTGCCGATTGGTTGCCGCTGTCGCAAGTCGATGCGTTCGCGGGTCTGATCCAGAGCGGCTCCACCACCACCGCAGGTGGCGGCGGTGCGGCGGCGATCGGCGCGATGTTCGGCTCGGGCGGTGATGAAGCCGGTGGCACCACGCGCAGCGATCCGGGCGACTTGTTCGCCGCGGCGAGCGGCACGTCGTCGTCGCGCTCGCACGAAGATGATGATGGCGGTGATCTGTTCGGCAGTAAGCCGGCAGCGTCGGCCGCGTCGTCGTCGGCCGCGGCCAGCGCGAACTCCAAGCTGCGCGGCGAGCGCAACGAAAACTCGGTGTTGTTCTCGCTGAACAACCTCGCGCAGCTTGCGAGCGACAAGCCCGCGATCAGCGCGCCGTCGTCGCAATCGTCGGGTGGTGCAGGTCACGCCACGGGCGCGGCTGGCGGTGAAGGCTCGGGCCTCATCGACATTCGCTCGATGGCGAGCGCGTACATGGGCTCGAGTGGCTCGGCGCTCGGCAAGCCGCAAACCGCGTCGGCGATCGGCTCGATCGACGATCTGCCGGTGTTCGGTGGCGGCGGCTTCTCGGAGCCGGCCGTGCTCGTGCCGACCGTTCGCGCGGGCGGCAACAACAAGATCATGTATCTGATGATCGGTGCGGTGAGCCTGCTCGCCGTCGTCGCGATCGTCATGGTGGTCATCCTGATGAAGAACAAGGGTGGCGACGCGAAGAAGACCGATCAGGTCGCGACAACGGACACCGGCAGCAACAAGCCGGATGTCGCGCCCGACAAGACCACCGGTTCGGCGGCGGTCGCGACCGACACGCCGAAGACGGATACCTCGGCCACGCCGTCGGGCTCGGCGGCCGCGGCAGCTGCGCCGGACACCACCGCGAAGACGGACACGACCACCACGGCGCCGGCGAAGACCGACACCGCGGCCACGGTCGCGAAGGCGGATACCGCGAAGACTCCAGCGAAGACCACGTCGACGCCGGCGAAGACCACCTCGACGCCGGCGAAGACCTCGTCGGTGTCGTCGTCGACGCCTGCGAAGACGGCCAAGACCGAAACGCCGGCTGCGCCGACCACCACGGCAAAGGCCGATGCGGGTGGCGGTGGTTGCGATGAAGTCTCGTGCGTCCTCAACAACTACGAAGGCACGTGCTGCGCGAAGTTCAAGAAGGGCGGCAAGGCGCCTGCGGGTGGTGGCGGTGGTGGCGGCGGCGCGAAGCCGGCCGCGGGTGGTGGCGGCGATCTCCCGGACGGCCTCGACCGCTCGATGATTTCGGCCGGCATCTCGAACGTGAAGGCGCGCGTCACCGGTTGCGGTGACAAGTCGTCGGCCAAGGGCAAGGTCAAGGTCCACGTGAAGGTGGGCGGCGATGGCAAGGTCGCGAACGTGTCGGTCGAGAGCTCGCCGGATGCGGCGCTCGGCTCGTGCGTCCAAGCGGCGGTCTCGAAGGCGACGTTCGCGAAGACGCAGAGCGGTGGCTCGTTCAGCTACCCGTTCGTGTTCTAAGCGCGGGTAACTACCCCGAGACATGGGCGCGGCTCCGGTCGCGCCCTTTTTTCGTTTCGGACGCAACCCGCGAATGTTGTGGCCGAGAACGAGCGCATGTCAGGCTCAGAACGCGATACACAAACCTCGAGCTCGGTTGCTCCAGCGGCAGCATCGACAAACGCGGGTGTCGACACCGAATGGTTCGTCGACTACAACAAGGTCGGCGGAAAGTCGACGCGCTCCGCTGATCGGGACGGCTCGGATCTCCTCGTTGTCAACGAGCTGAAGTTCGCGCCGAACCGTGGGCAGATGCAGTCGTTAGCCGGCGGCAATGCCGCGCTTAGCGGACAAGTATCGCTGGGCCACGTCTCGTTGCCACCTAGCTCGGGCGTCGTAACGGCAGCGGTTCAGTACGGCAAGCACTCGAACCTCAAACTGGAGCTGAAGCTGAGCGGGCCGAGCTCGACGAAACAAAAGCACGACCTTGACACCGCAAGAGCTGACGCGAGTGCTTCCCTGGACCGTCACTTGAAAACCAGCGGTGACTTCGGAGCGATCGCGATCGCACTCCAGAGCGAATTCCAAGACCGATTTCCGGGATCCACGTTGACGGTTGCTCTGACTCCACTACTCGGGAAAGGGGTCCAAGTCCAAACCGCACGCGGCGGCAGATACGACGCATCCGAAGTTCGTTCCTTTCTCGTCACGATCGATCCGCAGACCAGCACGAACTACGAAACGAACTATTCGAAGACCGAATCGACCGAGAAAAATCACGGATCGCACGACAACTCGCAGACGAGTTTCACGAGTCAACTGAAGGCAGGTGCCTCGGTCGAACAGGTTACGAAAACGACGAAGGATCTCCAGATTTCGCTGTCGGATCAGGTGGCCGAGACGTTTGGCCTAATCAACGAGAAGTTGAAGTCGAAAGACACGAAAACGTCGAAGCGCCACGAAGAAGACGTGAAGTGGAAGGTCGGAGTCACGCCAGAAAAGAGCGATGACGATTCGAAAGACAAGGACAAGTCCAAAAAGGATGAGGCCGGATCGAAACCCGGCTTCGCCCATCGACTCGGACAGTTCATCATCGGCAAGGTCAAGTGGGCCGGGAAGGCCGTCAGCTGGATCAAAGACGGGGTTAAGGATTTGGTTGGGGGAGCGATTGGATTGATCACCGGTCGCGGCTACGCGGAGCGAACCTCAGACGACAACAATTCGAACGACAAGGTTGTCGACGATCAAAGCTCGGAGAAGGACGTCCAGAGCTTTCAAGACGTCCATACGTTTGCAACGACGGTCGTCGGTAAGTTCATGTCAGAAGAGAGCGAATCGGTTAAGGCCTACGTCGAGACTGAGCTCGGGTTCTCGGCACAGAAGTCGGGCGGGACCGATGATAGCAACAAGACAAACACGACCACTCAAGTGAGCGGCAAGACCGTCGTTCACGAACAAAGCGATCTGTTAGTTTCTGTCCAGCCAAAGGGCTGAATGATGAAAGCTCAAATCGCGGTGATGTGTGCGTTTTTTTGGGGGTGCGGACATCCGCCAGCGAGTCACAGCACCGTGACCCGAGTGTCGAAAACACCAGCAGGACTCGAGCTTCTAAAACGCACCGAGTTCGATCAACGCCGCGACGAGGCGTACCGATTCTTCATCGAAGACTGCCGGGCAGGGGAACTCGATGCGTGCCGCATCCTCGTCGAGAGCACGTATGCATCTCGCACGCTTGCGGACGAACGAAAACCTGCAATCGAACGTTTGTGGGCCGCATGCACCGGTGGTGATGAGCTTTGGTGCCATCGCGTGTACGACCACGTTACGGATCGCCCGGAGACGGAGTTGAGACCACTCTGTGATCGTGGAATAGCGACCGCGTGCGCCCTATTGGGAACACGACTCTCTGATCGAGTCCTTCAAAAGCGAGCATGTCTCCAGGGCTCGTGGGAAGGGTGCAACGCGATGGCCATTCGAGCTGACGAGCGCGAGCTTGGCTTCGATGGATTGGAAGACGGCGTACTCCTTCGCGGCTGCGCGCAGGGATCCGCAAGGTACTGTGCATCTGCATCCGTTTCAGTCGGGAGCTTGGAGCTTCGCGCGGATCTCAAGAAGCGCGCAAACGATCTGTCGCTCGCAGGCTGCCTAGCTGGATCCACGGTTGATTGTGTCCATAACGACAGTCAGCCTGCCTTCGCGAAGCTTCAGATGGTGCGGATGTCCTGTGCACTCGATCCCGAGGATTGCGCTCGCTACGCGGACCTTCTGAGCGAAGCAGATGGCCCGCATGATCCGCTGCTCGTTCGTTCGATTTATGGACGCAGCTGTAAGAGCGAAACGGGCGATGCTCGGGCACGAGCGGAGCATTGCCGAAAGGCAGCCGCGCTATTTCGGAAACCGTGGCTGGATGCGGCGCCGCAACCAGCCGAAGCGGATCGGCTGGAGAAAATCGCCGCAACCTTGGAGTCTGCAGCTCGATAGAACGGGCATGACGGTCGATGCGGTATTTGAAGCCACGACAGCGATGATCACGACGACGTTGCGCCTCCGACTGAAGGAGCTGCGTGGCGAAGGAATCGACGAAGAGCTGCGGGTAGCGCTTCATACGCAACGAGAAGCCCTCGCAGCATTGCCCGTTGATGCTCACCGAGCGGAGACCGAGCTTAAAAAGCGGTTCCAGCTCTCGCAGTCCGAGCTGACCGCCCTGTGGTTGTTTGTCACGATCGCGAGCGTTCCCGAGGCCCGCCAACTGACGTCCCTGATCGGTGAAAATCGACCTGACCCGACGTTCGAAGTCGTTCAGCAACTCATCTTCGGCCGGTCGACCAGCGAGGGTTTTGCTGCGTTGGGTCCGCAATGTGCCTTGAGGCGGTTCGAGCTGATCGAGCGAAGTGACGGTGGCGACCACAGGGTGCACGAAAGTCGGCAAACCTGGACGGTCTCCAGACGCGTGCTTGCATGGCTTCACGGCATGACAGAGCTCGATGCCGAGCTCGGGCGATTCGTTCGTGAACCGGACCACGTCGACGTCGATCACCTCGCAATGCATCCGAAGTCGATCGAAGAGGCGAAACGTGCAGTGTCGGCCGAGCACGCTTTGGTCGTGGCGGTGGGGAACGTCGGTGCTGGCAGACGTAGCCTGCTTGTTGCCACGGCAGGCGAGCGACCGATCGATTTACTCGAGGTCGACTGCAAACAACTTTCGACCGAAAGCGGCGAGCTTGCTCGACAGATTCGAATGGTGGTTCGCGAGTGCGTGCTTCGCGACCGTGCGCCGCTCCTGGTGAATATCGACGGTCTCGTTACCGACAAAGACCAATCGCGTCTCGATCTCGTGGCGAAAGAGCTCGGTGCGATAAAGCGCACCGTGTTCGCCACGTGTCGAGCCGAGCGATCGTTCGGACGATGGACGCGCCCAACAATCGCAATACAGGTTCGTCCACCGAGCTCGACGCAACGTGCCGCGTTGTGGCGACGCTTGATCTCGAACGCGACGGAGTCCGACGGCGAATATCTGGCCTCTCAATATCCGATTGCTGCCGCACTCATCGTACGTGTAGCCAGTGCGGCGACGGCGCGCGCATGCGGTGGCGAGGTGTCGTCGGACGACATCCTCGATAGCATGCGCGCAGTACTCGACGATCGGCTTGGCGAGTTGGCCAAGCGCGTGGAGATCACGCAGACCTGGGACGACTTCGTGATTGCGGAAGAGCAGAAAGCGCCGGTGATGGAGCTCCTCGCGCGCATTCGCCAGCGCCGGACCGTCTACGAAAGCTGGGGCTTCGCGAACAAACTCGGGAAGGGCCTCGGAATTGGCGCTTTGTTCTCGGGCCCACCGGGAACTGGAAAGACCATGGTCGCCGGCCTCATCGCGAAAGAGCTCCAGCTCGAACTGTTCCAAGTGGATTCGAGCAAGATGGTCTCGAAATACATCGGCGAAACTGAAAAGCAGCTGGCCGAGCTCTTCGAGGCCGCGGAAGCCAGCAACGCGATCCTTCTCTTCGACGAAGCCGACTCGATGTTCGGCAAACGGACGGACGTGAAGTCGTCGAACGATCGCTATGCGAACCTGGAGACGAACTACCTGCTACAACGCCTCGAGTCGTTCACGGGGATCTGCCTCCTGACGACGAACCATGAGTCGCATATCGATCCGGCCTTTCAACGGCGCCTATCGCTTCATCTCCGCTTCGCGCTGCCTACCATCCAAGAACGCGAGCATCTCTGGCATGCGATCGTCCCCGATCACGCTCCGCTTGCAGAAGACGTCGACTTCCACGATCTCGCCACGAGGTTCGATATGAGCGGTGGCTACATCCGCAACGCCGTGCTGCGCGCGGCCTTCTTGGCCGCGGATCGAGGCGGGACTATCGATGCCGAAATCCTCAACTACTCCGCCATGTTGGAATACGAGGGCATGGGCAAAATCACACCCGATTGGCCGCCGAAGTTGGTCTCGTCGCTCTAGCCCCGAGGCGCGGACCAGACACAGGTCGCACGTTTTTACGCAACCGCCGAAATCACCGGTCGATAAACATCCACGCAACCGCTACGCGCCGCTGCCGATAAGCAGGCGCATGAACAGCTCACCACGTCTTCGTCTGGTCGTAGCTCCGGCGGTTCGCCCGGCATTCGTCACCGTCGCGCTCGAACAAGACATCCTTTCCGAGCTCGATCGTCCCCAAGCCGGCGAGCGGTTCGCCGTGTGGTTCCAGCGCAAGGAGTACGCGATCGGCACGTTGTTCGCGCAACTCTCCGTCGAGGATGCGCGCGTGCTGCACAAGCGGCTCGCGGTGCCGGTCGCCGGCGATCCGATCGCCGAGCGCTTCGCCAAGCTCGTCGTCGAGAGGCAGCGCCGGTTGTTGGCGTTTCTCGGCGACGCGCGACGCCGCAATGCGCGTGGAACCACGCGGTAGGTGTGTTTAACTAAGGCGTCTTCATGGACGCCACGCTGTTGCAAGAACGCCCCGTCGAGCAGGTCATCACGACCTTGCGCGTCGAGGTGGTCGACGGTCCCGATAAGGGCAAGGAAGCTACGTCGAACGATCAGCTGTCGATCGGCACGGCGAAGGATAACGGTCTCGCGATCACGGACTTCACGGTGTCGCGGTACCACCTCGAGATCACGGTCAAGCCGAACGGCATCGCGATCGCGGATCTCGGATCGACGAACGGCACGTATGTCGGCACCGTGCGCGTCGAGAAGGTGGTCGTGCCGGCGGGGACGCTCGTGAAGTTGGGCGGCACCACGATCAAGCTCGAGGATGCGGGCCGGCGAACCGTGAAGCTCGACGGGCGCACGCACCAGCTGGCCGGGATGCTCGCGCGATCGCCGCAGATGGTGAAGATGTTCTCGGATATCGAGCGCGTCGCGCAGACACCTACGTCGGTGTTGGTCGTCGGCGAGAGCGGCACCGGTAAGGAGCGCGTGGCCGAGGCGATTCACGAGCGATCGCCGCGCGCGAAGGGCCCGCTCGTCACGATCGATTGCGGTGCACTGGCGAGCTCGTTGCTCGCGAGCGAATTGTTCGGCCACGAGCGCGGCGCGTTCACGGGCGCGGATCGCGTGCACGTCGGCGCGTTCGAACGCGCGGGCGGCGGCACGATCTTCTTGGACGAGCTCGGCGAGCTGCCACAGGCGGATCAGGTCGCGCTGTTGGGCGTGCTCGAGCGCAAACGGATCCGGCGCGTCGGCGGCACGCAGGAGATTCCGGTCGACGTGCGCGTGGTGGCGGCGACGAACCGCGATCTGCGCGCGGAGGTGAACAACGGCCGATTCCGGCACGACCTGTATCACCGGCTCGCGGTCGTGGTGATGCGATTGCCGCCCCTGCGCGAGCGTCGCGAGGACATCGCGCTGTTGATCGAGCACTTCGCACGCGAGTACGGCGCGGCGGGCCCGATGGAGAGCGTGTTCGACGCGGACACGCTCGCACGGTGGATGAAGCATCCGTGGCCGGGAAATATTCGCGAGCTGCGTAACGCGGTCGAGGCGATGATGGTCGTCGGTACGATGCCGTTCGCATCCGACGAACCTTCGCGAGGCGGTCAAAAGATCGGCGAAGAGCCACTCGGCCCGTACAAGGATGCGCGTGCGGGGATCGTCGGCGAGTTCGAGCGCAGCTACCTGACGCGGCTCATGGCCGAGGCAAATGGCAACGTGTCACAGGCGGCGCGGATCGCGCAGATGGACCGCTCGCACTTGATCGACCTGTTGCGACGGCACCAGCTGAAGACTTAGGAGCCGGCCACGATCTTCAGGAGCTCGGACGGGATCACCGGCTTTTCGAGGACCCGACCGGATTCGCCGGCCGCTTTTTTCACGAGCGGGTGATCGGGAGCGTGACCGGTGATGAAGATGATGCGCGGCGCAAAGCCCGCCTCACGCAGCCAGCGCGCGATGTCGACACCCGACGGCTGCCCCGGCCCGAGGTTGATATCGAGCAACGCGGTGTCGAGTGTAGGTAGGACGTCGCCGAGCGCCTTCACCTCCGCGAGTGAGGACGCACAAACGTGAGGCACCTTGGCTCGCGAGAACAGGTTCTCGAGCATCTGCAAGAGATCCTCATCGTCGTCCACCACCAACAGCATCACTGATACTTTACACGTCGGGGAGGGGTCGGGTACGTGCCGGGGGTGTCGTCACATGCCGAGTGGCGACATGGTCGATTCGAGAAGGACGGTCACATGGCGACGCAGGAGTTAGGGCAGACGGCTACGGCGACAACCGCGACGCAGGCGATCCGCGCGACGGTGCTCGTGGCGATCCTCGTCGCGGCGGTGAATTTGGTGTCCCTCGGCTTCGATCCGCGCGACCACACGGACAAGACCGTGTTCTTTGTCGATCTGTGTCACGGCTTGCTCGCACTCGTCGTGGCGATTTGCATCGCGCGCTGCCGCCCGCACTCGTTGCTGAAGTCGGAGCTCGGCTTTGCGGTCGTCACGTTGCCGTTCGCGATCGGCCTCTGGCTGCCCGCGATCGCGGACCTGAACGCCGGCCATGTCAGCGAGCCTCTGTTGCCGCATCACTTCTTGTTGCTCGGGATCGCGATCGGCGCACCGACGTGGCGCTCGGGACTCGCACTGCTCGTGTTGTTCGCGGTGCATGCCCTCGCGCTCGGCCACGTGCTCGCCACTGGGACGGACGTGGCGACGCTCGCGCACGAACCGTGGATGACGCTGCTGCTCGCGTCGATGGCGGGTCTCATGCTGTACACGCGCAATCGCCGCCGTCAGCTCGAGCAACGCGTCGCCGCCGCGGAAGAGCGCGCGCGGATGCTCGTGGATGTCGCGCGGATGCTGCTGTCGTTGCGCGATCGCGCGAACACGCCGCTCCAGACGATCGAGATCGCGGTCGCGTTGCTCGACGAAGATGGCCACTCGCCCGAGCAGATCAAAGTCATGAAGCGTGCACTTGCGCGGCTCGCGAGCGTGCAGCAAACGCTGTCGAAGTCGGGCGCCGAGCTCGCGGTGATCGCGGGCGATGCGGCGATGTCCCCGGGCGACCTCGAGCAGTCGCTGCGCGAGCTCCTGCGTAGCAACTAACGCTGGGTGCCGCTGACCGACGTGCGGATCACGTTGTAGGGCTGCGGCACCGGCACCGGCAACGGCTTCATCTGCGAGAACGTCTTCAGCGTCGCGTCTTTTGTCGACAGCGCCATCGCGAACGTGAGTTGCGTATCGATCGCGAGGATGTCGGGCAGGTGATCGCCATCGAAGTCGCGGACGATCACGGCCTCGAACGAGCACGCGCTCCCGCACGCCGGATCGAGGATCGGCAGATCGACGCTGCTGATCGTACCGTCGCCGTTGACCGTGATCGACCACAGCTCGCGTGTCGACGGCGGCGAGGTGAACGGCGCCTCGATGATGCGCGGCGGCGAGCCCGGTAGGACCGCGCCGTTGAACGCGGCGCTCTCCAGCGCGCATGTCGGATTCACCATCGGCGCGTTGCAATCGATCACCGTGGTCGCGCTGCCCGATCCCGCATTCGTCACGCGGATCTGATTGCCGAACGCGATCATGTCCTCGTGGCCATCGCCATCGACATCCGCCCACTCGAACTCGTGGGTCGCACCTCCGGCGCCACCGGTGTTCGAGCCTTCGAAGCTATCGGTCGTTTGCGTGGTGAGTGTCCGCGTTCCGGACGAATCCGCGGTGTTGTGCAGCACCTTGTACGAGTCCGCGTTCGACGCGACAACATCGGGGAACCCGTCGCCGTCGTCGATCGCGCCCCATTCCATCCGGCTCGAGTTGCCCGTGTCGATGTCGCGCTGCTCGTAGTTTCCATCGAGCTTGAACACCGTGAACTGCTGGAGGTGGAGGTCGGCGTTCTGCCAATCGAGCACGAGCGTGTCGCGGAGATCACGATCGAGATCGACGGACGCGATGTCGTGATACTCGCGCGTGGGATCGAGCGCGACCGAGGTGCCGTCGTCGATCGCGAGCGTGTTCGCCGCCGTGAATCCCGCGAGCCGCGGTGCCGTGCCGCCCGGCACCGGCGCGAGGAACGCCGCGTAATTGACGAGCTCGGGGTGCGCCGTGAACGACCACTGTAACGTCTGCGGATCGAAGTCCGCGTCGTAGATCGCGAACTCGGCCGAGCCACGCGATGCGGTGATCGCGACGCGCGTATCGCACGTGACGTTGTCGCAACGCTGCGCTTCGATCACGCACGCTTCAGCCCAGCCGGTCGTGCAACATGACGGCAGCGCGTCGCAAACCTGTTTCGCACATCCGGTCGGGACCGCCGGTGGCTGGCCGGGGGCGCACATGTTCGCGAGCGTGGTCTGGCCCATGAAGCACGTGCCGGTTTGCGCATCCGCATGGACGTAGCTGCGTTGGGTCAGCGCACACGATTGATCGTACTTCGTGCACCGGCCATCGGCCTCGCAACGCCCGGCCTCGACGCCCGTGCAATCGCTATCGGTCTCGCAGCGATAACTGTCGTGCACGCACGACGCGAGCATGGCGATCGCGACCGCGAGGCGCCTCACAGCGGAAACTCCAACGCGACCGATGCGCCATTGTGGGGCGAGATCGCGATCGTGGTCTCGACGAAGTGAAACCGATAGCGCAGGAGGCCCGACGTGACGAGCGCTGCGCCCGCGACGAACGCACCGCCGGCGCTCCACTGCATGATCCGCGCGTGACCGATCCGCGTGTCGTAGTCGTTCAGCGTGCCGGTGCGATCCTGACTCGTGTGATGCGCGTAGTAGAGCAGGGCGCCGCCGGCGATCCCGAGCACGCCACCGCCGACGATCAACGTGGTGTTCACGCCGTCCCACTCGCGATGCGGAGGAGGTGGCGGTGGCGGCGGTGGCGGGCGGCGGAGCTCGGCGCGCGCGGCACCGATCGCCTGTTGCGCGAGCGCTTCGCGTTCCGGCGTGGGATTCGTCGCCATGAAGCGCTCGTAGTAGTCGATCGCCTCTTGATAGTGATGGAGGTTGAACTCGACCTGACCGAGCGCGAACAAGATGTCGGCGTTCGGTTGGAGCTCGTACGCGGCGAGCAGCTCGATCCGCGCGTCGGCGAGGTTGCCGTCCGCGTATAACTTGGTCGCGCGATCCATGTGCGCTTGAAACTCGTCGCCGTCGGCATGCGCCACGGCCGCGAGGCACACGACAAGACCGACAACCCGGATCACGGCTTCTTCGTTTTACCCGAGTCTGTCGGCAACAACATGGTGGGGTTCCACTCGACGTGCTGCTTGGCGGCAGATCCGGTCCCGCTTCCGGTCGGAGGCGGTTCGGTGGGTTCGGGCTTGCTGGCCACTTCGGCGTTCGACCCGACCGGCGGCGGATTGGTTAGAGACTTTGTGGGGTGATGGTGATGATGTCCGCCCGGGGTCGGCGCGGTCGGTGTCGGTTCCATCACGATCTCGGGCTCGGCCGGTGGTTCGGCTGGAGGCGCGGCATCGATAGCTGTGGGTGGCGGTGGCGTCACGACCATCTGTTTCTCGACGACCGGCTCGACCGGTGGAGGCGCCGACTTCTTCGAGCCATTCGTGATCGCGAACGCGGCACCGATCGCGATCCCGACCACCGCCGCAGCGGCGATCACGATCCACAACCGGCTCTTGTGCACGGTTGGCGGCGGCACCGCTTCCGTCGACGAGCGCGGTGTGATCTCTTCCAGAGCGCCATCGGTCGGACCGAACGTGGGGATCGATTCGTCGGGCTCGATCTCGTCGAGCTGGCCGAGGACCTCGACGAGCGACGCCTCTTGATCCGCCGCCGGCAGGATCTTGGCCTGTTGGCGCGCACCCGCGACCTCTTCGATCGTCCGCGCGAGCTGGCGCGCACCGATCACGAGGCCACTGTTCGCGGCGAAGCTCTCGATCGCGTCGGCGAGATCGCGCGCGCTCGCGAACCGGCCCTGCGGATCCTGAGCGACGGCCGTCATCACGATCTCGTCGAGCGTGGCCGGCAGGTTCGGATCGATCTTCTTCGGGCGCACGACCTGACCCGAGAGCACCTTGTGGAGCGACGCGACATCGTTGTCCGCCCAGAACAAGCGCTGGCGGGTGACGAGCTCGTGCAGGATCACGCCGAGCGCCCAGATATCCGCGCGGCGATCGAACGCGTGACCGCGGCACTGCTCGGGCGCCATGTACGTGACGGTGCCGTGCATCGAGCCCGAGAGCGTGGTGACGCGGGTCTCCTTCGCGATCCCGAAATCGGCGACCTTGACGCTGCCGTCGAGCCCGAGCAGCACGTTGCCGGGTGACACGTCGCGATGCACGAGGCCGAGTGGCTCGCCGCGATCGTCGACGAGCTGATGCGCGTCGTGGAGGCCGCGCGCGATATCGATCACGATCCCGAGCGCGACCGCGAGCGGCACCGCGCGCACGCGACCCCCGACCTCGGTTTGCATCAGCTCGCGCAACGACGTGCCGTGGATGTACTCGAGCGCGAGGTAGTCGTAACCGGCGTGGGTGCCGGCATCGAGCACCGCGACGAGGTTCGGGTGGCGCAACCGCCCACCGATGCGCGCTTCCTGGCGCAGCGACGCGGCGACCTTGGGATCCGCGCGCAAGTGCTCGAGCGGGCGCTTGATCACGACATGCCGCGCGAAGCCGTACGCGCGGTCGATGCGCGCGAGATCGATCCGCGCAGAACCGCCCGCGCCGATCGCGCGTACGAGCGTGTACGGGCCGACTTTCTCGTCGAGCGTTTGTGCGGAGATTCCCGTCACGCAGGCCTCTGGTGCGCAGGCCTCTGGTGCGCAGGAGTGACCGGCTCGGCGTCGGCGCGCGCGCGAACCACACGAACCAGATCGCCGAGCGCCGCGGCCGACAGGGTCCAGCGCTTCGCACGTGCGAGGGCATCGAGATCCTCGACCATCGCGCGCGCGGTTTGATAGCGATGCCCCGGATCGCGAGCAAGTGCCTTCTTCACGATCGCGGCGAGCTCCGGCGGATAGCCTGGGCGGCGCTCCGCTAGATCGGGGACTTCACCGTCGAGGATCATCCGCATCGCCTGCGAATTCGCGAGCGCGGAGTAGAGCCGCGTGCGCGTGGTGACCTCGAACAACAACGTGCCGAGCGCGAACACGTCCGCGCGGCGATCGATCGGCTCGCCGAGGATCTGCTCGGGCGCCATGTACGGCGCCTTGCCTTTGATCGTGTTCGAGACGGTGTGGTAGCTGCGCGAGCGCGCCTTCGCGACGCCGAAGTCCGCGATCTTCACCTCGCCGTGAAGCCCCAAGAGGACGTTCGACGGCGACACGTCGCGATGGACGAGGCCGAGCGCGGTGCCGTCATCACTCGTGGCTTCGTGCGCGGCGTGCAGGCCGGTGCCGAGCTCCGCGACGATCGACACGGCGATGTCGTAGCGCGGCGGCGCACGCAGGTGACGGAGCATGCCGCGCAGGTCGCAGCCATCGACATACTCGCAGACCAAGAACGCGCCGCCGTCGAACAGATCGAAGTCGATGATCTGGACGATGTTGCGGTGATGGAGCCCGGCGGCGATTCGCGCCTCATCGACAAACATCATCGCGACGCGCTCGTCCGACACGAGCTCGGTCCGGATGACCTTGATGACGATGGGGCGTTCGAACCCGTGGGCGCCCACGATCCGGCCGAGGAACACCTCGCCCATGCCGCCGCGCGCCAGCAGTTGGTCGACCTGATATCGCCCGAGCGACGGCAGCACCGATCGCTATTATCCCCGAAAATGGTGAGAGCCGGTCACCCGACCGGCTCTCTGTCGAGGTGCCTGCTAGCAGGGGCCTCGAAACTTGTCAGAACCTAATGCGCGGGTCGTGCCACGGATCACGTGGCGAATTCGGCGAATTTGCGGGGCGGAAGTGGCGACTCGGGTTGCGCCGGCTGATCGATCTGCCGCCGAAAACCGGGTACACAGACTCGTGCTGTTTGGCGAGCTCACCGCGACGTCCGCTGCGATTGCGGACACCAGTGGGCGGTTGAAGAAGATCGATCTGATCGCGACCTGCCTGCGCCAGATGGAGCCGGACGAACGCGCGATCGGGACGCGGTTTCTCGCGGGTGAGATTCCGCAGAAGACGAACGTCGGCTACGCGCTGATCGCGGAGATTCGCAAAGCGGTGGCGGGTGCGGCGGCGCCGTACTTGACCCTGTCCGAGGTCGATCGGCGGCTGACCGCGATCGCCGAGCTTCGCGGTGCCGGATCGGCCGGAGCACGCAAGGATCAACTCGGCCAACTGTTCGCGCTCGCCACATCGGCCGAGCAACAACTGCTCGCGGGGTTGATCGTCGGCGAGGTTCGTCAGGGCGCGCTTGCCGGGATCGTGGTGGAAGCGATCGCGAAGGCGGGCGAGTTGCCCTCGGATGCGGTGCGCCGCGCGTACATGTTGTCGAGCGACCTCGGCGAAGTGGCGGCGGTCGCGTTGCAAGGTGGCGTGGCGGAGCTCGGGCGCTACGGCCTGACGCTGTTCCGGCCGATCCTGCCGATGCTCGCGCAGACCGCGGACGATGCGGGCGAGGCGTTGGGTTTGTTGGATGGCGAGGCGTCGTTCGAGCTGAAGCTCGACGGGTTTCGCGTCCAGATCCACAAGAACGAAGACGACGTCCGCGTGTACTCGCGCGGCTTGAACGACGTCTCGCACTTCGCGCCGGAGATCGTCGAAGGCGTGCGCGCGCTGCCGTATCGCCAGCTCGTGCTCGACGGAGAAGCGATCGTGTACGGCCCGAATCGCGCGCCGCTGCCGTTTCAAGACACGATGAAGCGGTTCGGTAAGAAGGGGCTCGAGCTGAGGGAGTCGGTGCCGCTGTCGCTCGCGTTGTTCGACGTGTTGCAGGTCGACGACGACATCTTGCTGAACGCGCCCGCGAAGCAGCGGTTCACGACGCTCGCGGAGGTCGGCGGCGTGCACGCGGTACCGCGGTTGATCACGAGTGACCCGGCGGCAGCGACGGAGTTCTACGACGCGGCCGTGGCGAAGGGCCATGAAGGCGTGATGGCGAAGGCGCTCGATGCACCGTACGAAGCGGGCGCGCGCGGCGCGGCGTGGTTGAAGATCAAGCGGGTGCATCACCTCGATCTGGTGGTGCTCGCGGCGGAGTGGGGAAGTGGTCGGCGGAAGGGCTGGCTGTCGAACATTCATCTCGGCGCGCGGAACGGCGATGACTGGGTCATGCTCGGCAAGACGTTCAAGGGCATGACGGACGAGATGTTGAAGTGGCAGACGGCCGAATTCCTGGCGCGCGAGGTCGATCGCGATGGGCACATCGTCTACGTGCGGCCGGAGATCGTGGCGGAGATCGCTTTTAACGACGTGCAACGATCGCCGCGGTATCCGGGAGGATTGGCGCTGCGGTTGGCGCGCGTCGTGAGGTATCGCGACGACAAGACGGCGGCGGAGGCCAACACGATCGGCGATGTGCGGGCGATCGCGGCGGCGGCCGGCGTCATTTGAGATCGTTCGGGATCGTCGACGACCACGTTGCCGTTGCCGTTGCCGTCGCCGTAGTTACCCCGCGACTGCGTCGCGGATTCGGACCAGTAACGCGTCTTTTTCTTCGGGCCCGATGAACGCTGCACGTACCGCGTTCTCCGCGATCGTCACGACTTCTTCGTCGGACAGATTCAACGCTTCTGCCGTCGCGAGGTAGTTGTCGGTGATGTAGCCGCCGAAGTACGCCGGATCGTCGGAGTTGATCGTCACGGCCACGCCCTCTTGGAGGAGACGGCGAAGATTGTGAGTCGATAGATCCGGCGTGACCTTGAGCGCCTTGTTCGACAGCGGGCACACCGTGAGCGGCACTTGCGAGAGCGCGAGCTCGTGAACGAGCGCCGGATCTTCATCGCAACGCACGCCGTGATCGATGCGCTCGGCACCGAGCAACGTCAGCGCTTCGCGGATGTAGGCCGCGGGACCTTCTTCGCCGGCGTGCGCGACGCGATGGAGGCCGGCAGCGTGCGCCTTGTCGAACACACGCTTGAACTTCGACGGTGGATTGCCGCGTTCGCCGGAATCGAGGCCGACGCCGATGAAGCGATCGCGAAACGGCATCGCGGCGTCGAGTGTGGCGAGTGCGTCGTCTTCCGAGAGGTGGCGTAGGAAGCACAGGATCAACGATGCGGTGATGCCGTCTTTGTTTGCATCGGCGATCGCATCGCCGAGCCCGTCGAAGATCGTCTGCATCGAGACGCCGCGAACGATGTGGGTCTGCGGGTCGAAGAACAGCTCGGCGTGAACGACGTTATCGGCCTTCACGCGTTTGAAATAGGCGTTGCCGAGCGCGCGAAAATCCTCGCGATCGCGCAGGACGTCGCACCCGGCGTAATAGAGGTCCAGGAACGACTGCAAATCGCCGAACTTGTAGGCGGCGCGAACTTCCTCGACGGACGCGTACGGCAGCTTCGAGCCGTGTTTTTTCGCGAGCGAAAACATCAGTTCTGGCTCGAGCGTGCCCTCGATATGGAGGTGCAGCTCGACCTTCGGGAGTCGCCGGATCAGGGCCTCGCGTGCAGCATCTAACATCGACGGTAACCCTAACCCCTTGCGAGGGCGGATGGGCGCGGCTACGGTCCCGAACCCGTATGTCCGAGACCGCGTTCGATCCCGTGCCCGTGCTCGCAGTTACGCTGTCGCTTCCCGCATCGGGAGTGGCCGCCGTGATCGCGCTGCTCGATGAAGGCAACACCGTTCCGTTCATCGCGCGCTATCGCAAGGAGCGCACGGGCGGGTTGGACGAGGTCCAGATCCGTGCGATCGAAGAAAAGCGCACGTACCTGGTCGAGCTCGAAGAGCGCCGCGCCGCCGTGATCGCGTCGATCAAAGAGCAGGGCAAGATGACGGACGAGCTCGCGCAAAAGCTCGCCGCCGCGGAGACCAAGGCCGAGCTCGAAGATCTGTACGCGCCGTATCGCCCGCGCCGGAAGACCCGCGCATCGATCGCACGCGAGAAGGGCCTGCAACCGCTCGCCGACAAGATCCTCGCGATGGGCGACGATCCGGTGACCGGCTCCGACGAGGATCTGCAGGGCGCGCGCGACATCGTCGCGGAGCAGCTCGCGGACACGGCGGAGATCCGCGCGTTCGTGCGCAAGGAAATGGCGGAGCACGGCGAGCTCGTCTCCGACGTGATGCCGGGCAAGGATACCGAGCCGACGAAGTTCGAGCAATACTACAAGCATCGCGAAGCGGTGAAACAGATTCCGTCGCATCGCTATCTCGCGATCCGGCGCGGCGAGGCTGAAGGCGTGTTGCGCGCGCATGTCGCGATCGACTCGGCGAAGGTCGAAGCGGGCATGTTGCGCCAGGCGAAAGAACGGGCGGAGTCGCCGTGGGCGGCGCAGTTGAAGCTCGCAGTTGCGGATGCGCTGAAGCGCCTGCTCCTGCCGTCCGTCGAGAACGACGTGCGGAGCGAGCTGAAGTCGCGCTCGGATGTCGCCGCGGTCGATATCTTCGCCGGCAACCTGCGCAACCTGATGCTCGCGGCACCGCTCGGTGGCGCGGCGGTGATCGGCGTCGATCCGGGCCTGCGCACGGGCTGCAAGTGCGCGGCGATCGATGGCACGGGCAAATATCTCGGCACGATCACGATCTACATCTCGCAAGGCGATGGTCAGCTCGCGCAGGCGAAGGAGCAGTTCGCGGCGTTCGTCAAGGAGCACCAGCCGCGCGCGATCGCCGTCGGCAATGGCACCGGCGGGCGCGAGGCGGAGAGCTTCGTCAAGAAGACGCTCGGCGATGCCGGCATCACCGGCGTGCATGTTGTGACGGTCAACGAAGCGGGTGCGAGCGTGTACTCGGCATCGGACCTCGCGCGCGAAGAGTTCCCGGAATTGGACCTGACGATTCGCGGTGCGATCTCGATCGCGCGCCGGTTGCAGGATCCGTTGGCGGAGCTCGTGAAAATCGAGCCGAAATCGATCGGCGTGGGCCAATACCAGCACGACGTGGCGGAGACCTTGCTCGCGAAGCGGCTCGGCGATGTCGTCGAGAGCGCGGTGAACCACGTCGGTGTGGAGCTCAACACGGCGAGTGCGCAGCTGCTCGGTTATGTCGCCGGCATCGGCAAGTCGCTCGCGAAGAAGATCGTGCTGTATCGCGATCAGCACGGTGCGTTCGGATCGCGCGCACAATTGACGGACGTCGCGGGCCTCGGTCCGAAGGCGTTCGAGCAAGCCGCGGGCTTCTTGCGGATTCGCGGCGCGGCGAACCCGCTCGATACGAGTGCGGTGCACCCGGAGCGCTACGAGCTCGTCAACCAGATGGCGAGCGATGCGGGCGTTCCGCTCGGCGAGCTCGTCGGGAATGCCGAGATCGTCGACAAGATCGATCTCGCGAAGTACGTCGCCGGAGATGTCGGCGAGCCCACGCTGCGCGACATCACGGACGAGCTGAAGAAGCCGGGTCGCGATCCGCGTGCGGAGTTCGCGCCGCCGAAGTTCCGTGACGACGTCACGACGATGGAAGACCTGAAGCCCGGGATGGTGTTCGAGGGCATCGTCACGAACGTCACGGCGTTCGGTGCGTTCGTCGATATCGGCGTCCATAACGATGGCCTCGTGCACGTCAGCCAGCTGGCGGAGCAGTTCGTCAAGGATCCGACGGAAGTCGTGAAGGTCGGGCAGCGCCTGAAGGTGCGCGTCCTCGAGATCGATCACGCGCGGAAGCGGATCGCGTTGTCGGCGCGGCCGCCGCAGCGGCAGCGTCAGCAGCAGGATGGTGGTGGCCAGCAGCAGCAACGCGGTGGTGGTGGCGGCGGAAATCGTGGACCGCGCGGCGGCGGAAATCGTGGACCGCGGCCGAATGGCGGCAACGGTGAGCAGCACGCGCAAGGCGAACACGGTGGCGATGCCGGCGCGAACGCGGGCGAGCACGGTGGTGGTGATCACGGCGGCGATCGCGGTGGTCAGCAGCACGGTGATCAGCGGCAGTTCGATCAAAATCGCGGGGCGATAATCGCGGTGGCGGCAATCGCGGTCCGCGCGGTGGCGGCAATCGCGGTCCACGTGGCGGCGGTCCGTACGATCAACAGCGCGGCGGTGGTCAGCAATTCGGTGGCGATAACCGCGGCGGCGATAACCGTGGCGGCGACAATCGCGGCGGCCAGCAATTCGATCAGCGGGGCGGCGATAACCGCGGCGGCGACAACCGGGGCGGCGATAACCGGGGCGGCGATAACCGCGGTGGTGACAACCGTGGCGGTCAGCAATTCGGCGGCGATAACCGCGGCGGTGGCAATTGGGATCGCGGCGGCGGCAATCGCGGACCGCGCGGTGGTGGCGGTGGCGGTGGCGGCAACTGGGATCGCGGCGGTGGCAATCGCGGACCGCGCAACGATCAGCGTGGCGATCAACGCGGTGGCGGTCAGCAGTTCAACGATCGCGGACCGCGCAACGATCGTCCGCAGCAGCCGGCCGAGGATTGGGGTGTCGCCGGGTTCAAGAACAACCCGTTCGCGAACCTGAAAAAGGATAAGTAGTCGGCGCCGCGCGGTCGACGACGCTGTCCGCGCGGATGTTCTCGAGACGAAGGACGCCACGAAGGTTCGAAGTTGGCGAAGTGGTCGAAGGAATTCTTCGCCGGACTTCGGATCTTCGTAGCCACCTTCGTCTGCGTGGGCGTGCGCACGAGCGCGGGCCTCGCATCGAGCGCGGTGGGGCGGCACGAGCGAGCAATCGGCGAGGATCTGGTTCTAAGAAATCCTTCGCCGAACTTCGGATCTTCGTGGCTCACCTTCGTCTGCGTGGCATGCGCACGAGCCTATTTCGGCGTGGTCTCGTTGGACGCGCGATGGGGCGCTTTAGTTAAACGCGCGCGATCGTTCGAATTCTCCCGATAGCGCTGCTACCATTCGGGAAATGCTCCTCGAGCCGGGCTCCTTGGTGGCAGGCAAGCTGCGCGTCGAGCGGTTGCTCGGACAAGGCGGCATGGGCTCGGTCTACGTCGCGACGCACGTGGGCCTCGACCAGCAAGTCGCGGTGAAGGTGCTCGATCCGGCACTCGCCGCGCAGGAAGAAGTTCGCCAGCGCTTCGTGCGCGAGGCGCGGGCGAGCGCGCAGCTCAAGAGCGATCACGTGTGCCGCGTGATGGATGTCGGTGCGCTCGAGGATGGCTCGCCGTACATCGAGATGGAGCTGCTCGAAGGCGAAGACCTCGGCCAGCTGATCGCGCGCGCGCCCCTCGATCCGGCGACCGCCGCCGATCACGTGTTGCAAGCGTGCGTGGCGATCGCCGAAGCACACGCGCGCGGCATCATCCATCGCGACTTGAAGCCGGCGAACTTGTTCGTCACGCGTCGCCTCGATGGCAGCGCGCTCGTGAAGGTCCTCGATTTCGGCATCGCCACCGCGCCTAGCTCGGCCGAGCTGCGCGTGACGAAGACCCAAGCCGTGATGGGCTCGCCCGGGTACATGTCGCCGGAGAGCTTGCGCTCGGCCCGCGACGTCGATGCGCGCAGCGATATCTGGGCGCTCGGCTGCATCCTGTACGAAGCGGTGAGCGGCACGTTGCCGTTCGTCGCGCAGACGATCACCGAGCTCGCCGTCAAGGTCGTGATGGACGAGCCGGTGCCGGTGCAGACGCCGGATCACAACTACGCCGCAGTCACGATGCGCTGCCTGCAGAAGGATCCGGCGCTGCGGTACCAGAACATCGCGGAGCTCGCCGCGGATCTCGCACCGATCGCCGCGAATGAAGGTGCGCAGCACAGCGCGTTCCTCGTCGCGAAGATCGCGGGGCCGAGCTCGAGCATGCCGGCCGCGCGTCCACCGACGGGGCAGGTGCCGGTCACGAAAGCTCCGACGGGACCGGGCGCGTACGCCGCGACGGCGATGGGGCCGGGTGTTGGCGCAGCGCCGACCGCAGCGACGGGCTCGAGCGCATCAGGCTCGGGCGCGACAGGTAGCTCGTCGGGCGCGGCATTCGGAGGCGCGACCGGTGTGGGCGGCGTTGATTCGGCGACCGCGGGTGCGGCACGCGCGATGAACGCAGGCGTCGGCTCGACCACACTCGGCGGATCCGCCGGCGCATCGTTCGCGAATGCGCCCGACGCGCCGAAGAAGAAGCGCGGTGCGTTGATCGCGGCGGTCGTCGTGGTGCTCGGTGGCGGTGCCGCCGCGGCGTTCGCGTTGACGCGCGGCGATCACGAACCGAAGAAACAACATCATCGCGAGGACAAGCCGGTTGCGGCTACGCCCGCAGACGCGGCCGTCGTGGCAACGCCAACGCCCGACGCCGCGGCCACACCGTCGGTGAACGAAGATGACCTCTTGATCTCGCTCGGCGAGATGAAGGGCGACCAGAACTGGAAGGGCATCATCCGGATGGCCAACTTCCAGACCACGAACGACAAGATCAAGAATCTCGTCGACGAGGCGAAGCAAAACTTCGCGAAGGAACAGACCGCGTCGCTCGCGTCGTACGCGAAGCGCCATGACTGCACGAGTGCGAAGCGCGTGCTCGAAGAGAGCGAACAGGTCCTTCCGGATCAGAAGGACGCGTTCGAGAAGGCCGCGACGTGCACGGCTGCACCCGCGCCGACCCCGACGGTCGATCTCGCGCAGCAGGCATCGCAAGCGCTCGCGAAGGGCGACTACGCGAACGCGCTCGCACTCGCCGACAAAGCGCTCGCGAAGGATCCGAAAAACGAGACCGCGCTCGACGTCGCCGCACGCGCCGTGTGCTCGTCGGGCGATAACACGCCCGCGACGAAGACCAAGGCGACGAGCTACCTCTCGAAGCTCTCGCCCGCCGAGCGCACTGCTGCAGGCAAAGTCTGCATGGAGCACGGCATCAAATTCGACAAGCCCGGCGCTCCGCCGAAGGCACAACCGATCACGTCGGACTCCGAAGTTCCCGCCGCCGAGCAATCCGCGAAGCAGTTCTTGCGGAACGGCAACTTCGCGGCCGCAGAGCAGCGCGGCTTGCAGTTGCTAGATTTCAATCCGAACAATCAGGTCGGTCTGCGCGTCACAGGAATCGCGTCGTGCAAGCTCGGCCATCAAGCGAACCTCGATCGCGTGTTGAACCAGCTGTCGCGGATCCGCCATTCGTCGCTCGGACAACAAATTCGCGACGCGTGCGGCAAGAACGCGGGCCGCGCTCCCAACGACTACGGCACGACCGACGAAGACGGCCCACCGATGCCACCGCGGCGGCGATGACTCGCGATCGCACCAACGTCGAGCACGCGGTGCCCATGCGATACCTGCTCGTCGCCGTGCTCGCGCTCGTCGCGTGCGGCGGCAAGAAGAAAGCGCACCACGACGACGCGGCCGTGGCCGACGCCGCGGCCACCAAACCGGTCGTGAAGCCGGATGCCGGCACGCCGCCCACACCGGCACGCGTCGAGCACGCGGTCTTCGATCTGGTTCCGAACCGCCATACCGCGCATCGCGCCGTCGATGGCGAGCTCGTCGTCGATGCGAGCAGCGTCGACTTCGCGCGGTTCACGCGCTTCGGTCTCCCCGTTCCCCACTGGCGGCTCGGCAACACGGTCGAGAACGAGCGCGCCGCGATCGCGGACAAGCTCGCGTCGATCGAAGTTCCGCTCAACCACGCGCAGATGGCGTCGACCCAACTGACGTTGCGCATTCACGGCGCGCTCAAACAATCGCTCCAGGTCAAGGTCAACGGCCGCACCACGATCCCGATCGGCAAGAAGAAGCCCGAAGCGACCAAGCTCGATCCGGGCTGGCAGACGCTCGCGATTCCGCTCGATCCGAAGAACTTCGTCGTCGGCGAAAACCAGATCACGTTCGAGACCTTGGGCGGCAAGTCCGGGCTCGCGATCGCGTGGTTGCGGATCGGCGAAGCGAAGCCCGCGGGCGATCAGGATCCACGGATCGCGGTCACGTTCGATCCGAAAGCCGATTCGTTCGACCTGATCCAGAACGCGGAAGTCGCGTGGTACGAGACGATTCCCGACGGCGCGAACCTCGTCGCCGACGTGCTGAGCACGGTGCCGAGCCAGCACTGCCGCGTCGAAGTTGCCGCGCGCGCCGGCGACGATTCGTTGACCGGCGGCGTGTTGCAAGGCGAGGGCGCTCGGTTGGATCTCTCGGGCAGTGCCGGCAAGGTCGTCCGGCTCTCACTGATCACGCGCGATTGCTTGAAGGCGCACGTGGTCCATCCGCGGATCACGCTGCACGGTCCGGCTCCGACGGCGCTGCCGAAATCCGATCCGCCGAAGTACATCATCCTGTGGGTGATGGACGCGTTGCGCGCGGACAAGATCCCGATCTTCACGCCCGGTGCGCGCGCGCAGACGCCGAACTTCGACGAGCTCGCGAAATCCTCGACGGTGTTTCGCCAGTTCTACGTCCAAGGCAACGAATCGCAGGCGAGCCACTCGTCGGATTGGACGTCGACCTATCCCGCCGTGCATGGCGTCCGCCTCGCCGGCGATCCGAAGTTCATCAACTCGAACCTCGATCGCCACTTCGACCTGATCGCGACGCAGCTCAAGGACGCCGGCTTCTTCACGACCGCGTGCACCGGCAACGGCTACGTCAACACCGAGGACGGCTACGACCGCGGCTTCAAAGAGTTCCGCAACATGATGCGGGAGACCGGGGTCGAGAATAATTTGATCTACGGTCAGAAGATCGTCGACGCCGCGCTCGGCCAGCTCGACAAGCATCGCGAGAATCCCACGTACCTGTTCATGGGCACGATCGACACCCACGGTCCGTGGGTCGCGCGCAAGCCGTGGATCGATATCTACTCGCCGGGCCCGTACCACGGTCCGTTCGTCGAGTTCGGCACCGCGAAGGATCTCGGATTCAAGCCCGGCTCGATGGGGTGCTCGATCATCCCGCCGCCCGCCGATGTCGAACGCCTGCGCGCGATCTACGACTCCGCGGTCAGTTATCACGATCAACAAGTCGGCCGGCTCGTCGCCCAGCTGAAGGCCTGGGGCATCTGGGATCAGACGATGCTGATCATCACCGCCGATCACGGCGAGGAATTATTCGAGGACGTACGCTGTGGCCACGGTGGCTCGTTGCGCGACACGCTCGTTCGCGTGCCACTGCTCGTCCACGATCCGTCGCGCTTCCCGGCCGGCACGATCGTCGACGAGGGCGCGGAAGGTGTCGACCTCTTGCCGTCGATGTTGTCCGCGATCGACAAGCCGATCATCGAGCAAGCGCAAGGCACGCCACTCGAGCCGCTCGCGCAGGGCTTCGGCAAAGGCTGGGCGCGGCCCAGTTACGCGTCGATGTACGAATACGCGCACGTGATGCGAATCGGCCGGTGGAAGGCACGGGTCGCACGCAGCGGCATTCCACTCCTCAACGACATGGTCGGCGATCCGAGCGAGATGAAGGACGAGACGGCGACGCATCCCGTCGAGCGCCGCATGCTGACGGACTCGCTCGGCCTGTTCATGGCGCTGCGGACGAAGTGGAAGAAGAGCACGTGGGGCGTCACGAACGCGATGACGCCGGAGGGCGCGGCGATCCTCGACGAGGCCTTCACGCCTTGAAGGCGTTGCTCGTCGCGTTCGCCGCGTGTGCTGCGCCGGACGTGGCGCCACCGAGCGCGCCCGCGATTCCTGCGCCCGTTCAAGATGCGGCGCTCGTCTCGACACTCCCACCGGATGCTGCCATCGACGCGGCGCCACCACCACCCGCCGAGCCCGAGGTCTGGTTGAAGGGCTCGACGCATGTCCACGCGCATGCGTCCGGTGATGCGACCGATTCGAACGAGGCCGTCGCGAAGTGGTACGAGGATCGTGGCTACGACTTCATCGTGCTCACCGATCACAACCGCGTGAGCGAGTTCACCGCCGGCGCCGACACTCACGGCCAGATCGCGATCCGTCCGGCGGATCCGGCAAACCCGCACGCGTTGATCGTGCTCGCCGGCATCGAGCTCACCCACAACCCGACGGGCTGCCTCCCGATCGGCGACAAGTCGAAGAAGTGCCGCATTCACGTCAACGTCCTCGGGCCCACCGCGCGTCCCGGCGGCAAGCTCGAGTGGGCCGAGCGCCACAGTCATCAACGCCTCGACATGTACCGCGCCGCGATCAATACGGCGCACGCGCTCGACGGGACGCTGATCCAGCTCAATCACCCGCAATGGTTCTGGGGCATGACCGGCGACTTGTTGGCGGCGCTCGCGCAGCAAGGTGTCCAGCTCGTCGAGATCGCGAACGTGCAGTTCGACAAATGGAACAAGGGCGACAAAGATCATCCGTCGACGGAGCAATTGTGGGACGACGTGCTGTCGCGCGGGATCACGTTATGGGGCATCGCGTCGGATGACGCCCACGATTATCCGAGCCCGGCGCACCATCACAAGATGAAGTGGCCGGCCGGCGGCGGCTGGGTCGTGGTCAAAGCGCGGCGCGATGGCAAGGCGATCCTCGATGCACTCGCCGCGGGACATTTCTATTCGTCGACGGGCGTCGTCCTCGATCGCGCAGAGGTCGATCACGACGAGCTCGTGATCCAAGCCGATCCGCACGGCACCTACGAGATCCGGTGGATCGAAAACGGCGTGGTGGTCGCGACCGATCACGGCACGAGTGCACATCGCGCGGTGCCAGCCTCGGGCTATCTCCGCGCGGACATCGTGCGCGACGATGGCGCGATGGCGTGGGTCGAGCCCGTGCGCCGCTAGTGGGGCCGCTCGATCGCGATCGGCGAGCTCGTCACCGCCGTCGACGTTCCGTACAACACGACATAGCCCTCGCCACCGCCACCGCCGGCACCGCCGCTGTTGCTGTCGTTCTCCCCGGCACCGGCACCGAGCGACGACGCGGCGCCGTTGCCACCCTTCGCGGGATTGCCTTGGCCACCGAGCGCCGACACGTTGTACGCCGTCGAGACTCCGCCGCGAATGCCATCGTCGGACGTGCCGCCGCCGCCACCACCACCGCCGCCGTTCGCAAACACGACGAACGAAGGGTCGATCGAAAACGTCGCCGCATCGAGCAGGACGAAGCCTCCCGCACCGCCACCACCACCGCCGTACGCCGTCATCCCGACGGTCTTCAGGCCGGCGCCGCCGCCTTCACCGTTCGCGCGGATCTGCGCATTCGCAGAGAGCGTGATCTCCGACGAGAACACGGCGATCGCACCGCCGCCGAAGCCACCGCTGACCATGCCGCCGCCGCTGCCTCCACCACTGCATCCCGCGTGGAACGTCACACCGAGCGTTGCCGCCGCCGTACCGCTCGTGCCCTGCAAACCCTTGCCGCCGTTGCCACCGACCGTCGAGAACGAGCCACCACCACCGCCACCCGACGTCGTTTGGCCGCCACCGCTCGCCATACACGCGTTCACGCCTGCGCCGGCGCCTTGGTTTCCGACGATCGCTTGATTCGGAGTCGACACGTCGACGAGACCGGCGATCGTGACCGACTCGGTCCCGATCACGATCAGCGGTTTCGTCCCGACCGCCGTGAGCCCATCGAGCTTCACGGACTTGCCAATGACCACACACGCGTCGTCCTGATCGCCGCAGCGCGAATCGGTGTTCGTCTGGAGGTTCGCGCCGAGATCGAGATCCATCACCGGTGTGTCGATGCAGATCGGCATGATGCCGACCTCCGCGCGCCCGAAACACAGCGCGCCCGACGACGCATCGAGCGTGACCGGTCCATCACCGCCCGTCGATGCCGCGCCATCGCCGATCGCGGTCGGCGCATCGAGCCCGAAGATCGCTCGACACCCACAACACGTCGCTATCAACCAGGCGCGCTTCATCAGTTCGGGTTCGTTACCACCGACGGCGAGCTTACCAGCGTCGTCGATGGCGAACCGAACACATAAATGAAGCCGAGCCCGCCACCACCGCCACCGGCGCCCTGACCGTTCATGTTGAAGTCCTGCGCCTGCTGCGCGGTGATCGCCACCGGCAGCCCCATCGCCGCCGCGACCACCACCGCTCATGCCACCGCGACCGGTCAGGTTGTAAGCCGTCGAGACGTTCCCCGGCGCTCCGGCTTGGCTCGAGTTTCCACCGGCTCCACCTCCACCGCCGTTCGCGAACAGCGTGACGTTGTTGTCGGCGTTGATCGTCGGCGCGTCGATCAAGATGAAGCCGCCGGCGCCGCCGCCACCACCGCCGATCGGATTGTTGAGAATGTTCATCGCGCCGCCCGGACCGCCGGCGCCATTCGCTCGAACACTCGTCGATGCGACGAACGTGATCGTCTCCGACGAGATCAACGCGACCGCACCACCTCCGACGCCACCTTTGGTCGCACCGAGCGCGGTCGTGCCGCCGTCGCATCCGGCGTGAAACATTGCCGTGGCCGTGGCGCCAGCTGTTCCACCCGAACCACTCGCCGAATTTCCGCCGCGTGCCCCCGCGGTACCGAAACCGCCGCCACCGCCGCCGGCACTCGTGGTCGAGCCCGTTCCGCCGGCCGCACACGCATTGGTGCCGGTGCCGGCACCGCCTTGCGTCGACGAGCTCGACACGTCGACGACTCCATCGACGACGATGCCATCGACGCCGACCAAGATCAGCGGCTTCGTACCGTAGCCATGAACGCCGCCGTTGCCGACGGTCAGCGTGCGCGCGAGGATCACGCAGGCACTCGTGATCGAGGCTTCGCACAGCTGCGATGCGCCCGTGTCGACGTTGACCTCGTACGTCTGATCGTTCGTCGGCAGATCGACGCACGTGTGCATCATCCCGAGCGATGCGCGACCGAAGCAGAACTGCGGCATCATCGCATCGTTGCCGTCTGTCACGACCGCGACATCCGGCGGTGCATCCGCGATCACGCTCGGCTGATCGAGGCCGAAGATCGCGCGGCAGCCGCACAGCAAGACAACCCACCACGTGCGCACTAGAACGCTCTCACCACGGTGGGCGGCGACGCGAAGATCCCCACGATCGGAGCGCTGGTGTACACGACGACGTAGCCACCGCCGCCGCCGCCACCTCCGCCACCGGGGCCGGGATTCGCGACGCCTTGCGCATCGGATCCGGTCGAGACGTTCGACGGGTATCCAGCACCGCCATTGCCGGCATTCTGTCCAGCTTGAATGCCCGCTGCGCCGGCGGCGTCGTACCTCATCGACTCGCCGCCGTTACCACCATTCGTGTTCGACGCGCCACCACCGCCACCGCCGCCACCACCATTCGCGAACACCTGAGCGCCTGCAGTCTCCCATGATCGTCGGTGCGTCGAGGACGATCAGGCCACCGGCGCCACCACCGAAGCCACCGCGCGAGACATCGCCGCCGACACCACCGGCGCCGTTCGCCATCACGATGCCCGTCGCGCCGATCGCGATCGAGGCCTTCGAGACGATCGCGATCGCGCCGCCGCCGAACGTCTTGGTGCCCGAGCCATTCGTGCCGCCGTAACAACCGGCGTGAAAGATCGCCGGTGAGCCATCGCCCGCAACGCCACCGGTTGCTTGAGCGAGCAGGCCGCGTCCGCCATGGCCACCGGTCGTGCTGAAGCTGCCGCCACCACCTCCACCTTGGGTCACGCCGTTCGTGGTGTTGCAGCCGATCGTTCCATCTTGGACGGCTGCCGCACCGGGCCCCTGCGAGTGGTCGGCGATGTGGCTCGACGCATCGAGCGTCCCGTCGATCTGGATGCCACCGCGCACCAACACGACGAGCGGCCGCGCGCCGGTCACGCGAACGATCGCGCCCGCCTGGATCGACAGGCTCGTCAACGCGACGATGCAGTTGTCCGGATACAGCGTCGAGCACAACGAGCTTTGCTCGGTGTCGAAGTTGTAATTCGTCGGCACCACGAGTGGGAGCGTCGGAGGCGGGACGCAGCCCAACAACGAAAGGTCCGGACGGGTGACGCAGAGCTGCGTCGACCCGTCGGCAGACGATGACTCGAGCGTGTCGACGGTGACGGCGCCGTCACTCTGACTTGCGGGATCGGGATCGTGCAGTCCGTACAGCTGGCGACAGCCGCACAGGACCACGAGCGATACCGCGACCCGCACCCTTAAAGGGTATCAGAGCGCGACGTAGCCGTGCTTGACCGCAAACCGCGTGAGCTCGGAGTTGTTCCGCAGGTTCAGCTTCTTCAAGACGTGGCCGCGATGCGTATCCACGGTCTTGATGCTGATCTGCAGATGTTCCGCGATCTCGCGATTGGTCAGGCCGCGCGCCAGCATCTCCATGACTTGCTGCTCGCGTGCGGTGAGGGCGCCCGCTGGGTGCTCTCCCGCATCGATGAGTGATTCCACGCCGGGTGGGATCACCTGCTCGCCACGACTGACCGCGCGGATCGCGCCCAACAACTCCTCGGGCGTGACAGCTTTGTTAACGTAACCGTGCGCGCCCGCTGCGATCGCTCGCGCGGTGTAGCTCGGCTCGGTGTGCCAGGTCAGCACGACGACGAGGGGCGCCGTATCGATCTGCCGCAGGTCCTGAAGCACGTCGAAACCGGAGCGATCCGGCAACGTTAGGTCGAGCAGCAAGACGTCAGGACGAGACTCCTGAATCATCTTGAGCGTGTCCTCGGCCGTGCCGGCCTCGCCAACGACTTCGATGTCCTCGGCTTTATTCAGGGCCTCGCGCAGCGCCCAGCGAACGATGGTGTGGTCTTCACTAAGTCCAAGTCGGATCATATGGCCTCCGCGCTACGACAAAGTAGCAATACGCGGACCGCTTCCAAACCAGGTAAGGTGAGGGTCGCCTCTGTGGAACCAGCGCACACCGACGCAAAAGCGCCCGAGCAATTGGGCGAGTTTCGGATTCACGCGGAGCTCGGCCGTGGTGGCAGCGGTGTCGTCTACGACGCGTCGTGGGGCCCGCGCCGCGTCGCGCTGAAGGTCCTGAACGAGGGTGCTTCCGGCTATCTGGAAGAGGCGCAGCGCCTCCAGCAGATCGGACATCCTTCGGTGGTCAAAGTATTGGCCGCTGGAGAGCTGCCCGACGGCCGGCCGTTTCTCGCGATGGAGCGGCTCGATGGTGAAACGCTCGCGCATTTGATCGCACGTGGGCGCCTGCCGCTCGATCGATCGCTCGCGCTGTTCGCGGAGCTGTGCAGTGCGGTCACCGCGCTCCACGATCGCGGACTCGTCCATCGCGATCTCAAACCCGAGAACGTGTTCGTCGTGAGTGGCCAGCATGCGGTGCTGCTCGATTTCGGGATCGCGAAAGATCTCGCTGCGCCCGCATCGACCACCACGCAAGAAGGGAACGTGCGCGGCACGCCCGCGTACATGGCACCGGAGCGGTTCTTCGGTCAGCCCGCGGGGATCACGACGGACATCTACGAGCTCGCGCTGATCCTCTACGCGATGCTCGCGGGCCAGTTGCCGTGGCACGACTCGGCGGATCCGGAAGCGCGGCTATCCCCGATCCCGCTCACCGAGCTCGCATCGGTGCCCGATCCGCTCGATGTCGAAATTCGAAGAGCGCTCTCCACGCGCGCGCAGAATCGCCCGGCGAGCGCATCCGCACTCTATACAGCCGTGCACGCCGCTGCATCAGGTGACCGTGAGGAGCCCGGTGCCGACGAAACAGCGCGGCTTCGCGCCGCGAATAAAGATCCACTTCCCGATCAACCAACGCCGTTAGCGTGGGCGCCCACACAGGCTGCGCCGCAGGTCTCGACCCAGAAGCACGCGCGCAAGCGATGGCCGTACCTCGCGGCGGCAGCGGTCGCGGCGGCGGGCACGGCCGCGTACGTGAAACATGTTTCGTCGAAGACGCAGGACGCGCTCGTCGATACGAAACAAGCGGCGCTGCAAAAGCCGATCGCGAAACCGGATCCGAACGATCCGTGGAGTGCGAAGCCGGAAAAACCGACGAAGGAGCTGCCGCTCGTCGCCGAGGCCGCGCCGGTCGACAAGTCGCGCGTGGCTGCCGCGAACGCGATCACGCATCTGCCGCCTGATTCCAATGTCGTGATCTCCGTGATCGTCGACGATCTGCACGCGAACAAGGCGACCCAGCAGATGCTGGAGAAGCTCGACACGGATCCGAAAACGCGCGCGGTCACGAGCGACTTGCCCGAATGCATGAAGGCGCTCGCGAAGGGATCGGAGTGGGCGGTGTTCGGGACGCCGAAACTCGACACGAACATGTCGGGCGCGTTGATCGTCAGCGGGCGCTGGCAGAAGGCGGACGTGATCGATTGCTTCGCCGATGGCGCGACGATGCAAAAGACCGCGTCGGGTGCCGTCGTGTATCAGCTCGCGGACACCGGCTGGATCGACTTCCTCGACGATCACACCGCGTACATCGTGTTGCACGAGAACTACGATGCCGAGAAGCTCCACGCGCTCGTCACCAAGCCGACCGTGTTCGATCCGGTGATGAAGAAGATGCTCGCGCGGTTGCCGGCCGATCGCACGATCGCGTTCGCGATCTCGGGCAAGGCCAAGGTCGATTGGAGCGGCATGTTGTTACTACCGGCCGGCTCCGACGTGTTCGGGTGGGGAAAGATCGATCCCGCCAAAGGCGTGACGATCGACGCCGGAGCCGATACCCACAGCGCGAAGGCGGCAGCGGAGGCGGCCAAGGTGATCACGCCGCAGTTCGCGGACGCGTTCTCGACGAACGACGGCGTGGGCAAGCTCGTGACCGCGATCGATGGCAACGAGGTCCACGTGAAGGGCACGTTGACGAACTTCACGCTTGGCATGGTCGCGGCGACGATGTAAGACCCGCACCCGATGTCGTCCTCGAAGCCGCTCGTCGTCGGAATTGCCGGTGGCACGGGCTCCGGAAAGACCACGGTGGCACGCAAGCTCGAGGCGGCGATTCCGAACAATCGCTGCGTCCGGATCGAGCACGACGCGTACTACCGCGACCAGATTCACCTGTCGCCGGAAGAGCGCGCGACGATCAACTACGATCATCCGAGCTCGCTCGAGAGCAACCTGTTCGTCGAGCACCTGCGCCGGTTGCGCGCGGGGGAAGCCGTCGACGTGCCGGTCTACGACTTCGCGCATCACACGCGCGCGAAGGAAACCCGGCGAGTGGAGCCGGCGCCGGTGATCATCGTCGAGGGCATCCTGGTGTTCGTCGAGGCCGCGCTGCGCGAGCAGATGGACATCAAGATCTTCGTCGATACGGACGCGGATATCCGGTTGATGCGGCGGATCCGGCGCGACCTCGAGAGCCGCGGCCGCAGCTTCAACTCGATTCGCGACCAGTACTACGCGACCGTGCGACCGATGCACCTCGAGTATGTCGAGCCGTCGAAGCGCTGGGCGGATCTGATCGTCCCCGAAGGCGGCGACAATCACATCGCGCTCGACGTGATCCTAGGCCGGCTTGGCCGGATCGCGTTCGGCCAGTAGCGTCGCGAGCTCGTGGCGGATGCGGTGCATGTCGTCGGTGAGCGGGCGATTGCGCCACAGGTTGATGATCGTCGGCCGGCCGCGCACGAACTCGATCGCCCACGCGTTGTGCTCGCGCATCGAGACCGTGAAGCTCGCCATGCGCGTTTGATAGCCGGCGTTGATCCACCAGCGGATGTTGCGAACGTCGATCGCGAACGTCTCGAGCTGCTGGGCGAGCGGCGAGCCCCAAAACGAGTGGAAGTCCGGCGCTTCGATCATGCAGTGACGGATCTCGAGCGAGCGCAACGCCGGGACCTGCGCGCGAAGCAGGATCGGTAGGCCTTGCCCGATCAGCGGATCGATCACGGCGCGCTCGATTCCGGGATGCGACGGCAGATAGCTCGTCAGGCCGGTGATCGTGCGAAGCGCGGGCATGCGCGTCATTAGATCCGTGGTGCGCGGGATATCGGAGGCATTCGCGACGTCGAGCTCGGTCACGGTCGCCCATTCGCGCGCCTTGAAGATCGTCTCGTGACCGGACTGCGGATTCTTGAGCGCGCACTTCGCGAGGAAGCCGCGCTCGAACACGATGCTCGACCGCCGCAACGCGGGCTCGATCGGGCCGAGCCACGCGCGGTCGAACGCTTGCGCGGGCTTTCCGGCGAGCTGGGCGGCGATGAAGATGCCGCGCGGATCGGTTTGCTGTTGGAGAAAATCCGCGAGCACCTGGCGCGCGAGGTCGCTGCTCGGATCCGCGAACACCCGGTCGTAGAGCTCGTCCTTGTTCGTCGGCGTGCCGAGGGCGTCGAGCACGGCGCCGACGCCGTCCGGCGGTGTCGACGGGCGGAGGTTCGCGCGGATCTCGGTGATGAAGTGATCGCGATACTGGAACAGGAAGTTCGCAGTGACGCTGTGCGTGCTGATCCGGATCGCCTGGAGGATCTCGATCGTGCGGACATCGGCGAGTTGGACGAGCAGCAGCATCGCCTTGTGAAGCGACGTTTCGCCGGCTTCCCCGGTGAGTGGCCAGTTGCCTGCGAGGTGGGCGAGGAACGTCGCGATCCGCGGATCCGCGGGGAATTTGCCGAGCGCAGCGACGCGCGCTTCGAGCCCCATATCGGTCTTGCCGTCGGCGAAGTGCGAGAGCAGCGTGTCGAGGGCGGCGGCGGCCTTCGTGTCGGCGAGGTCGTGCCACGCGTAGGACTTTGCGATTCCGGACTTGCTCTTCTTGATCGCGACGCGCGGTAGGCGAGCGCTGACCCGATCGATCGCGTCGGCGACTTCGGGGGCACGCGAGGTCCGCCACGCGGTGAGGAGCAGCTCGAGCGCTTCGACCAGGCGGCCATCGCGGATCGCCGCGAGCACGTCGTTCATTCGCGCACGACCTCGAGGTTTCGCGGGATCAACGCCAGGACCTCGTTCAACTGATGACCCGGATCGTCCGGATCTTTCCAGCGTACGTGATCGAATCCGATCGTGACGCGCTCGCCCTCGAACAGCAGCAGCCACGGCGAGTGCTTGCGCATCGACAGCGTGAGCGACGCCAGCGGTCCACGCGGCTTCAGGAAGCGAGGTGCGGCCGGGATCCAGGCCTCGAGATTCCACACGTCGATCCACAGCCGATCGAGCTGCTCGAGGAGTGGCTTTTTCCAGAGTGACGTGAACTGTTCGAAGCTACCGTGGGTATCCTCGACGACGATCGAGCGCAACGCCGGCGCGCGAACGTCGTCGAACACGGTCAGGTTGTCGTGCCAGATCGCGCTGATCGTGACGAGCTCGAGCGTCGGGTGATGGGGAATCGCGCTCGCCACGCCGTAGAGCTTGCGGAGCGCCGGAAACCGCTTGCGCGCACCGACCGCGATCGGCGACCAGTCGGCGATGTCGAGCGCCGTGACCGTGCTCCATTCGCGCGCGGCGAGGATCTGGTCGAACGCACTCTGCGGACGCTTGATCCGCGCGCGGGCGAGGAAGCCGCGCTCGAACGCGGTGCCGGTCTTGTGCAACGCGGGCTCGAGAGGTCCGAGCCACGCGCGATCGTAGGCCTTCGTCTTCTTGCCGGCGAGCTGCATCGCGATGAACGCGCCGCGCGGATCGCCTTGTGTCTGCAAGAAGTCCGCGAGGACCTGCCGTGGTTGATCGTTGTCCGGATCGGTGTAGACCGCGTCGTATAACGTGTCGGCGGTCGCCGCGGTCTCGGGCGATGACAGCGCTTCGATCACGTCGTCGATCTCGGCGGGCGGCGGCGATGTCGTGATCGCGGAGGCGAGCTCGGCGGCGATTCGATGCTGCTGCCCCTTCACGAAGCGCGTCGTCGCGTTGCCGCCGGAGAGATGGAGATCGATGATCGGTTGGCGCGTGCGCGGATCCGCGATGCGAATGACGAGCTCGAGCGCGCGGCGAAGCGATGGCAGGCCGGTCTCGCCCGGCACGGGCCAATTCCCGACGAGCTGGACGAGCGCCATCGCGATCCGCGGATCGCGTGGATAGCTCGCGAGCCGTTCGAGCCGAGCCTCGATGATTTCGGCGCGCTTCACGTCCGCAAACGTGGCGAGGAGCGTGCCGACCGCCGCCGGCTCGTTCGCATCGGCGAGCGCGAGCCACGCGCGTTGCTTCGCATCGATCGTCTTGCCGGCCGGCTTTGGCCGCGAGATCCGCACGGTCACTTGATCGATCGCGATCGCGATCTTGGGAGACGAGGTCGCGCGCCACGCGTCGAGGAGCAGGGCGAGCGCCCGCTCGTAGTCGCCCGCGTGGATCGCGTCCGTGATCACAGCGTCAGGATCGTGGCGCCGGTGGTGTGCTTGCCCTCGAGCGCGCGATGCGCTTCCGCGGCTTGTTCGAGCGGCCACCGCTGATTCACTTCGATCTTCACCTGACCCGACAGCACGATCTCGAACAGGTCGACCGCCATGAGCTCGAGCGCGCCCGGGATCGTGGTGTGGGCGCCGAGCGTGGGACGATGCACGTACAGCGAGCCGCGCCGCGAGAGCTCGAGGATATCGAGTGGTGCGGGCGCGCCGGACGCGTTGCCGAACGACACCAGCAGGCCGAGCGGACGGATGCACGCGAGCGACTTCATCACCGTGTCTTTGCCGACGGAGTCGAACGCGACCGCGACGCCGGCGGGTACGATCTCCCGCACGCGCGCGACGAAGTCATCGGCGTGATAGTCGATCATCGCTTCGGCGCCGTAGCCGCGAGCGAGCGCGCACTTGTCGGGGCCACCCGCGGTGCCGATCAGATGAAGGCCGAGCGCCTTCGCCCACTGGCACGCGATCAGGCCAACTCCACCGGCGGCGGCGTGCCACAAGATGTGGTCGCCTTTCTTCAGGGGCCACGTGCGACGCAGCAGGTACTGCACGGTCAGGCCCTTCAGCATCATCGCGGCCGCGGCCTCGAACGAGATCGCGTCCGGGAGCTTCACGACCAGGTTCGAGTCGATCACGCGGGTCTCGGCGTAACTGCCCGCGGTGTTCGCGGCGTAGGCAACGCGATCGCCGACGGCAAACCGAGCGTTCGCGCCCGCTGCCTCGACGACGCCCGCGCCCTCGCTGCCCGGGATGAACGGCATCGGTTGCTTGTAAAGGCCGGCGCGCTGATAGGTATCGATGAAGTTCACGCCGATCGCGTGATGGCGAATGCGGACTTCCGTCGGTCCGGGTTCCCGAACGGGCAGGTCGACCACCTTCATGACTTCCGGGCCGCCGTGCTCTTGGATCTGGATCGCGCGCATGGCGCGAAGCTAGCAGGTAGTATCGGCGCGTGGAGACCATCGTCGTCACCGGCGGCGCCGGATTTATCGGCTCGCACGTCGTCGATCATTTGTTGGGGCAGGGGCACCGGGTCGTGGTGCTCGACAATTTTTCGACGGGTAAGCGCGCGAATCTGGCGCGGTGGACCGGTGAAGCGCGGCTCGCGATCGAAGTGTGCGATGTCGCGCACGGAATCTTCGCACCGCTCGCGAAGCACGGGAGGATCGATCGAATCGTTCATCTCGCGGCGCAGGTGTCGGTCGTGCATTCGGTGCAGAACCCGCTCGTCGACATGCAGGTCAACTACGGCGGCACATTGCACGTGCTCGAGTACGCGCGGGCGCATGGCGTCAAGAAGGTCGCGTTCGCGTCGAGCGCGGCGGTCTACGGCGATGTCGCGCAGCTGCCGGTGACGGAGGACATGGCGAAGCAGCCGGTGTCGCCGTATGGCATCGACAAGTACGCGTCGGAGCTCGCGCTCGATTACTACGCGAACGTGCATGGCGTCGGGACCACGGCGCTGCGGTTCTTCAACGTGTATGGACCGCGGCAGGATCCGACGAGCCCGTATTCGGGCGTGATCTCGATCTTCGCGGATCGGGCGAAGGCGGGGCGCGAGCTCACGATTTTCGGCGATGGCTCGCAGACCCGAGATTTCGTCTATGTCGGCGATGTCGTGCGGGCGATCGTGGCGGCGGTGGGCGATGGCAATTCGCGCGCGGTCGCGAATGTCGGCACCGGTGGCGAGATCACGGTGCTCCAGCTGGCGAAGACGATCGTCGAGCTGTGCGGTGGCACGTCGCAGATCAAGCACGCGGATGCACGCGCGGGAGAGATCATGAAGTCGCGCGCTGATGTGTCGCGGCTTCGGGAGAAGTTCGGCGTCGTCGCGCAGACCGAGTTGCGCGACGGGCTACGCGAAACGCTCCGCTAGATCGTTTGGACTTTTTTGCCGGCCTTCACCCAGCCGGCAATGCCCTCGGGCATCACTTTGACGTTCGTGTAGCCATTCGCGATCGCTTTGGACGCCGCATGATGGCTCGCGCCGCAGTGGGTGTTCGCGCAGTAGAACACCAGCTCCTTCGACTTATCGGACGGCAATTCGCTTAGCGCGAACGTTTCCGAATCGGTCAGCTGGATCGCGCCTGGAACCACGCCCTCGTGCTGACGCGTGGTCACGTTGTTCGCGTCGACCGCCTGGGCCGTGCCCGCGGTGATGTGCGCGTCGACATCGTCGACGGTGATGAAGTTGAACTTTTCCTCGACCTGCGCCTTTTGATCGGCGGGCGCCTTGTCGGCCGACTTCGCACAACCAACCGCGAGGACCGCTGCGAGCAAAATGGTCTTCATGCCCGGCACTCTAGCAAGGTTCATGACGCCCGCCTGACAAATCCCGGTGATACACACTGTGCAATGCCGGATACGCCGTGGATTTTTCGGACGTACGCGGGTCACTCGTCGGCTAGTGCGTCGAACGAGCTGTATCGACGCAACTTAGCGGCGGGGCAAACCGGCCTGTCGATCGCGTTCGATCTACCGACCCAGTGCGGCTACGACCCGGATCATCCGCTCGCGCGTCCGGAAGTCGGCAAGGTCGGCGTGCCGATCGTTTCACTCGACGACATGCACGCGCTGTTCGACGGCATCCCGATCGAGAAGATGAACACGTCGATGACGATCAACGGCACCGCGATGTGGTTGCTCGCGTTGTACGTGGCGCTCGCGCGCGAACGCGGCGTGCCGGAGGCCGGGCTGCGCGGGACCACGCAGAACGACATCATCAAGGAGTACCTCGCGCGCGGCACGTACATCTTCCCGCCGGAGCCGTCGCTCGACCTCATCGCAGAGACGTACGAGTACTGCGTCGCGCATTTGCCGCAGTGGAATCCGTCGAACGTGTGCAGCTATCACCTGCAGGAGGCCGGTGCGACGCCGGTGCAAGAGCTGTCGTTCGCGCTCGCGGATGCGATCGGCGTACTGGACCGCGTGAAGGCGCGCGGCCGCGTCGATCAAAAAGCGTTCGCGCAGTGCGTGGGGCGCGTCTCGTTCTTCGTGAACAGCGGCATGCGGTTCATCGAAGAGATGTGCAAGATGCGCGCGTTCGCGTTGCTGTGGGACGAGATCTGCACGCAACGCTATGGCGTCACGGATCCGAAGCTGAAGCAGCTGCGCTACGGCGTGCAGGTCAACTCGCTCGGCCTGACGGAGCAGCAGCCCGAGAACAACGCGTGGCGGATCTTGATCGAGGCGCTCGGCGTGACGCTGAGCAAAGATGCGCGGGCGCGGGCGCTGCAGCTGCCGACGTGGAACGAAGCGCTGTCGTTGCCGCGACCGTGGGATCAGCAGTGGTCGCTGCGGCTGCAACAGATCCTCGCGTACGAGACCGACCTCCTCGAGTACGGCGACATCTTCACGGGCAATCCGGTGATCGAAGCGAAGGTGAAGTCGCTCGCGGATGCGGCGCGTGACGAGCTCGCGCGGATCGAGAAGATGGGCGGGATTCGCGGCGCGATCGAGACGGGCTACTGCAAGCAAGAGCTCGTGCGGTCGATGGCGGCGCGGATGTCGCGGATCGAAGCGGGCGAACAGATCGTCGTCGGCGTGAACAAGTGGACCGAGGCGCTGCCGTCGCCACTGGTCGGTGGCGATGGTGGAATCTTCGAGGTCGATAAAGATGCGAGCGGGAATGCGTTGGCGTCGTTGGCGGCGACGCGCGCGAAGCGTGATCCCGAGCGCGCTGCGGCCGCGTTGAAGGAGCTCGAACAGCTCGCGCGTGCCGGCAAGCCGATCATGGAGGCATCGATCGCGTGTGCGCTCGCGCGGGTGACGACCGGCGAGTGGGCGAACACGTTGCGCGGCGTGTGGGGCGAGTACCGCGCGGAGACCGGCGTGAACGGCGCGCACCTCGGCGAGTCCGGGGATGCGTGGCGGGTTCTGCGCGAACGTGTCGAGGCGCAGGTGGCAACGACCGGTCGGCGACCGCGGCTGTTGGTCGGTAAGCCCGGGTTGGACGGACACAGTAATGGGGCCGAGGTGATCGCGGTCGCCGCGCGCGATGCCGGGTTCGAGGTCATCTATGCCGGGATCCGGTTGGAGCCGGCGGCGATCGCGGCGGTCGCCGTGCAAGAGGCCGTCGACGTGATCGGGCTCTCGGTGTTGAGTGGCTCGCACGTCGAGCTGGCGGGAGCGGTGATCGACGAGCTGAAAGCCCGTGGCGGGGCCCAGATCGCGGTCGTCTTGGGCGGGACCGTGCCCGCGAAGGATCACGAGGTGTTGCGGGCGTTGGGCGTCCGGCGCGTGTTCACCCCGAGTGACTTCCGGCTCGTGGATATCGTTGGCGAATTGCTGACTTTGAGCGCGTAATTGGCTGTAGATTCCCCGGCCTACCCATGGGGATTGCAGATCTTTTCCGCCCCAAATACCGCCACAGTGACGTCAAGGTTCGGAGCGAAGCCGTACGCGCTCTGACCGATGACGACGCTGCCATCCTTGTTCAAGTGGCTCGCACCGATCGCGACATCGGCATTCGCCGACTCGCGCTCGAAAAGATCCACGAGGCCGATGTTCTAGCGGAGCTTGCCGCCGCTGAAACAGAACGATCGCTGCGCGACTTCGCGGGCGAACGTGCGGCCGAGCTTTGGCAGGACGTCGCGTGCGGTGGTGACGACGCCGAGAAAGCGGGTGGTGCTCTGACCGGCATCATCAAGCTCGGTGATCAACATGCGCTCGTCGAGGTCGCGGCCCACGCGGCGTTGCCGGCATTGCGCAAGCGCGCGTTCGGCGAGCTGCGAGATCCGCGCGCGTTGTCGGAGCTCGCGAAAGGCGATGCCGCGCAAGAGATCCGGCTCGCGGCGGTCGCACGGATCGATGACGGCGACGTGCTGCGCGCCCTCGCGATCGACACCACGGCGAAAGAAGTCGGGCTCGCGGCCGTCGACAAGATCGATGATCGCGATCGGCTCGAGAACGTCGCGAACAAGGCGAAGAACAAGGCGGTCCGTCAACGCGCTCGCAAGATCGCGGCGGAGATGGCCGACGCCGAGAAGAAGAAGCAAACACCGGTCGTGTCCGACGAGGTGAAGCGGTTGCGGGCCGAGCGCGCGCAGCTGATTCGCGAGGTCGAGAACGTCGCCGATAGCTTCGACTTCGACAAGGCGGGGCCGATCGTCGAGCAAGCCGAGCAAGCGTGGACGCTGCTGCCGGCGGACACCGAATCGAACGAACGGTTCAAGAAGAGCGTCGATCGGTTCAAGCGGCGGCGCGAGCTGCACCTGTCGCAAGCGCGGTCGGCGGAAGAGCTGCGCGCGGTCGAGCGACAAGTCGCACGCGAGCGTGAAGCGGCGAAGGCTGCGGCTGCTGCGGCAGCGGCGGTTGTCGTGCCGGCGCCGGTGGTGGCTGCGCCCGTCGAAGATCCGGCGGTGCGCGAAGCCGAAGAGCGTGCGCGTCGTGAAGAGCGCGAGCGGCGTCGGGTCGAAGACGAAGCGCGTGCGAAAGAAGATGCGGAGCGCTCGGCGCAATTGCTCGTCAGTCTGACGGCGGTCGTCGAACAGCTCGAGCAGTTGGACTCGCGTGATGTTCGCGAGCTCGAGCGGTCGATGCAGCAGGGCGGCAAAGCGTTCAATCAGATCGGGCGCGTCGCGGCGGAGCATCGCGATGCGATGACCGAGCGCTTCCTCGCGGTGAAGGGCAAGCTGCAAGGGCGCTTGAACGAGCTGCGCGAGGCCGAGGATTGGGAGCGGTTCCAGAACGTGCCGAAAGCCGAGGCGTTGATCGCGACGGCAAAAGCGATGGCGGCCGAGGAGCCGTCGCAGGATCTCGCGAATCGGTTACGCGGACTGCAGGCGTTGTGGAAGGAAGTCGGCGCGATGCCGCAGCGCCGTTCGAAGGAGCTGTGGGATCAGTTCAAGGCGAGCTGCGATGCGGTCTACGAGCGCGTGCGTGGCTTCCGTGCGATCGAGAACGAGAAGTTCGCCGAAGTCGTGAAGGTCAAGGAAGCGTTGATCGCCGAGGCGGAAGCGCTCGTCGACTCGACGGACTGGGCGGCCACCGCCGACAAGTTGAAGACCTTGCAGGGGCAGTGGAAGGACTCCGGTCACCTGCCGCGCAAGCAAGGCGACGATCTGTGGAAGCGGTTCCGCACGGCGTGTGACAAGTTCTTCGAGCGTCGCAAGCCGATGCTCGACGCGCGTCACGCCGAAGAAGGCGAGAATCTCGCGAAGAAGCAGGCGCTGATCGCGCGTGCGCAAGCGGTCACGGCGAAGGCGCCGGACGATGGTGGTTGGGGCAAGGCGATCGGCCAGATCAAGGATCTGCAGCGCGAGTGGAAAGACATCGGCTACGTGCCGAAGCGCGATGCAGACGCGATCTACAAGGCGTTCCGCGCCGCGTGTGATGGCTTGTTCGCGAAGCGCGATCAAGCGCGTGATGCCGAGGCGAATACGCATCGTGCAGAGCTCGATGGTCTGCGTGCCGAGATCGCCGCGCTGACGGCGGAGCCCGATGTCGCGCGTGCCGTGGCGGTGCGTGCGAAGGTGCGCGAGCTCGATGCGCGCGAGCTGTCGGCGTCCGTCGAAGACATGGTGCGTGCGGTGATCGCGCGTGGCGACGTGAAGGGAACGGAGCTCGATCCGGCGGCGCTGCGAACGCGGCGCGAGAAGTTGATCGAGCGTGCGAAGGAGCTGCTGCCGAAGCAAGCGGCGGCTCCGTCGGGTGCGGACCTCGCGGCGCAGTTGAAGAATGCGATGCGGTCGAATGCGTTCGGCGATCTGCGCTTCAGCGGTCGTGACCCCGTCGAGGTGATCGACGAGCTGCGTGCGCAGTGGGCGGATGCAGGTCCGTTCCTCGACGATGCAGACCGTGCGCAGGTGGCGGAGTTCGAAGGCATCACGGCCGACGTGCTCGCGGCCGCTGGTAGTGCGGCGTCGGAGGAGAAACCGGAACGTCGGCGTCGTCGCGATCGTGCGGAGCCCGGTGCGCCGGCAATGAGCTCGGCCCCGCGCGGGGCCGAGTCGCCGATGACAGTGCCGGTGGCTGCTGTGCCCGTCGTGCCGGCGCCGGTGATCGCGCCGGTGGCTGCTGCGCCGGTGCCTGCTGCGTCTGCGGTCGATCTAGTCGATGCTGCGCCCGTGATGACCGTGCCGGTGACTCCGGTGACGGATCAGCCGACGCAGCCGGCGAAGTTCGAGCCGCTGCCGCCGCCGCCGATCGTCGCGGCCGAGCCGCCGCCCACCGTCGCGCGGACCAAGTCGGTGTCCACGATGCCGCCGATGGACGACCTCGACACGGGCTGGGATCTCGGCGACGACGATCCGACCGCCGGCAAAGAAGAGGCGCAGCAAACGCCGTCGTCGAGCGAGATGGCGGGCGATGGTGCGACCGGTGGCGACGGCATCGACGAGCCCGGCTGGGACTGATCAGTAGCCGGCGTTGCCGCTATTCCAGGTCGCCGCCTCGACGGTTCGAGTCGTGGCGCCGATCTGGAGTCGAATCGCTTCGAACGCGATCTCGCCTTCGTTCACGATCGCGAGTGGCGTGAACTGCGTCGTCTCGAAGCACCACACGCCATTCGTCTCGAGGCCGACCGGTTTCGTACAGCCGGTGCGGTCGTCGCCGATCCGGACGCCGAGCAGCGATTGCGTCGCCTGCGGAAACTCCGCGAATTCCGCCGCGCGTGCCGGCGCCAACGTGGGCTCACCCGCGAGCGTGAGTGACGCGTGGTACTTGTGCGGCTCGTCGATCCGCGCCGCGATCGGGCACTCGATGCGCGTGCCGTCGGCGCGGCAGATCGTTTCGCCGGTCGTGTCGTCGATCACCGTCACGGCCCACGTACCGCTCGTCGGTGCTTCGGTGCGCACGTGATCGTCGAACGAGACCACGCGGCAATTCTCGGGGTCGCATTGGTAGAGCGCGTTTTCGACATCGTCGGCGATCGTGACGCGCGCGAGGTCGGCGGTCGTCTTGCCGGCCGGCGTGGGAGCCGACATCGAGAACGTGATCGGTTGATCGAGATACTGCGCGAACGGAAGGCGCGCGACCTCGACGCCATCGCCGTGGTTGACGAGTGGTGCGAGGTCCGCCTTCGAGGCGAACGTCATGCCGAACAGTGCGCCGCGCTGAGGTTGCTCGGTCACGAGTGGTGCGTCCAAGCGATGCTGGTGCCAGCACGTCGATGCGCTGCCGCCGCTCGGTTGGCGGATCTGCAAGTACATCTCGCGCGATGGCATCGCGTCTTTGTCGAGCGTGATCGAGTCGCTCGTGGCGTCGGTCCAATCGACGATCGTCGCGCCAAAAATATCGACGACGCGATACGCAGCGACCGAGGCGTTGAAGTCGAACGTCAGCGGGTTCGGCTCGTTCTCCTGCATGCCGGCATAGCTGTACATGTAGACGTCGGGGCAGCCGTCGCCCAACACGGTCTTGGGGCCGACGTGGCGGTGAACGAGCTCGCCGGTCGAGACGTCGAGGATGTCGTTGCGCTCGTCGAAGACGCTGCCGCTAAAGGCCGGGGCGTCGGCCGTGGGTTGAGTTTCGGTGGGTGGATCGAAGGTGGCGGTAGGAAGAAGGTCGATCGGTCCGGACAGAGAATCGCCGCACCCGGTGGATGCGGCGATGAAGAGCAGCAGAGACTTGGTCATGCCGGGCCTTATCGGCACCGACCTTCGGCGGTTGCTCAGAAACCGCTCGATCCCGGATTCCAGCTATGCGCAGCGAACGTCATGGATCCCGCGGGAATGTATGCAGGCGCGACGGGCTCGGTCGAACCCACGTTCGCCGTGGTGAGATTGAAGGCGATCGGCTGAAAGGCGATTTGCGCCGACGTGAGAATTCGATATTCGGTCACGGTCGCACGACGGGTGCAGTAGTACTTCACCTGGCCAATAGTGACGACTGAGCGTTGCGCGAGGCATCCGGTGAAATTAGAACCATTCTGATATCCGGTGAACGGTCGCGGATCCGTGTACTCGGCCCAGGCCATCTGGTGATACGGGTTGCCGAACTGTTGCAGGTCGTACTCGTCGGTAAGGACCACGCGATACGCCTTGGCTGCTGCGTTGCTCGCCCGACCAGGGATCGAGCACGCGATCGTCAACGCGGCCGAGGTTTGATGGCAGACCGTGAGGCCCGTGCTCGTGTCGATCACTCGCAGCAGAAACTCGCCGGTCGTCGCGCCTGCATTCGAGGAGGCTTTGTCAGCAGTGACCGTGTCGACCGCACAGCCCGATGCCGCACACAACTGTTCGGTCGTGTCGACATTCGTTTGAAGACTGGTATCGAGGAACGTCATCTGCTCGGTTGCACTCACGGGCGGAGTCGCAACTACCAGGTTGATCGACTCCGCCGTTTGCTGCGTGACCATGAAGCTGGTGATTTCTGCACCCCACGAGCGCGTGTCGTCGGGATCCTGCCAATCGTTCCAGATGTTCATCACGTTAGAGATCGGCGAATTCATCGCGAACGTGTACGAGAACAAGTCGCCGGCCTTCAGTGCGTCGATCTTCAGTGGCGCAGCAAGCGGATGGTTCACGAAGCAGGCGGTGTTGACCGTGGCGATGTCGTTGGCATCGCGGAACCGAGCTTCCACGGTGAACTTGGTCGATTGCTGGGTCATCGCCGACCACATCGGATCGTTGGAGTCACGGTCGAGCTCGATCGAGTAGGTCGAGTTTTGTCCGGCGACCATCGGTGCCCAGCCGATCAGGACAGTCCCGTTCTCGAGGCTGACTCGATACTCGGCGCCGTGGGCATCACTGCCGGACGGCGCGTAAATTGTGTACGCGATCGGGTTGCGCGTCGTTTCGGTGCCGTAGGTCGGCGCACTCTTGCCCGCGAGATACGAGTACTTGTAAACGTCGGGGCAGCCTTGCGACAGGTCGATCGACGCGCCGGCGTGGGTGTGAACTGGCGCGTCGCCGGAAAACGAGATCGTGTCGCCGCGCTCGTCCTTGATGTGACCCTGAAGCCCGAGCGGTGGCGGAGCTTCATTCGAGCCCGAACCCGAACCAGAACCCGAACCCGAACCATCGGATCCCGAGTCGGAGCCGATATCGGAACCGTCCGAACCCGAAGCATCCGAGCCCGTGTCGGAGCCGGTGTCATCATCGTTCGAATTGGCCTGAGGTGAAACAGTGCCGCAGCCCGTGGCCGCAGCGATCGTTAGAGCGAGGAGTTTTTTCGTCATGCCCTCGCTATCGACACCGCGACGTAGGCGTTGCTGAATTTCTGCGATTTCTTGCGACCGCTCGCGAACTCCGAGCTCGGTGTCGCCGAAACAAAAAACGCCGACTGCAGCGAGCAGCCGGCGCGTGTTTGATTCGCGAGATCTTAGAAGCCAGCGTTTCCCGAATCCCAGCTCTGCGGCGGAAGCGACAGGGCAGACAGGTAGCTCGGAACAGCGCCACCCACTTTGAAATCGACCATGATCGCGTCGAATGCGATCTTCGCTTCGTTGAGCGTCACGATCGAGTACCAGTACGCGGGTGAAACGCACGTGAGCACGCCGTTCACGACACCCATCGCACCGCATGCATGCGTTGGATTGCCGGCGAGGAACATCCCCATGAGTTGTTTAGTGCCGCCAACGACAGCCTGCGTGATGTCCGTGAAGCTGGTCTCCGTCAGCGTCACGCTCGTCGGTGCGAACGTAGGTTCGGCGGCGAGGCTCAAAACGACATGGAATGAACGAACGCCCGCGGTACGCGCGGGGATGGTGCAGGGAAGCGAAAGCGGCGCGCTCTGGGTCGAACGGCACAGCAACGTGCCGACATCGTCGTCGTACAAAGCGAGCTGCCACGTGCCATCGACCTGAGCCGATTTGTTCGTGTGTGTGTCGCTATATGGCATCGAACAATTGCCGCACGTGTACGCAGGTTCTTCACTGCTAACCGCGATCGATGCGGCGACCAAGTCAGCGACAGCAAGCCCCGTCGGTTTCGGGATCTCGACGTCGATTGGCGTCACTTCGCCCACGTACTGCGTGATCGGAAACGTCATCACCGTGACACCGAAGTGGCTATCGGTGTACGAGCTAGCGTTGACGAGTTGCGAGATCGGCGAGTGGTTCGCGAAGGTCATCCCGAACAAAACGCCCTTGGTCGGGGCGCTCGCCATGATCGGCGCCGCCATTGGGTGATTCTCCCAGCAAACAGCACTCGTTTCACCCGACGAGGTTCGAAGCTGCAGATGCATCTTGGCCGTCTTGGTGCCGAGCGCCGGAACCGACGAGCGATCGAGCTCGATGCGAGTCGCGCTCGTGTCTCGGGTCACCCAATCGAGGAGAGTGCCGCCGTCATCGTCGACGACTCGATACGCGTCGATGTTCGACGGGATCGTCCATGCGATCGGGTTCGGCATGTTCTCGCGGCCATACGTGTGAGCTTGTTCGAGGTACGCGTACTTGTAGACAGCGGGGCAACCCGTTGTTGTCAGGTCGATGGGCGCGCCACCATGAACGTGCACGAGTTCGCCGCTCGAGACGTCGAGCACGTCGTTGCGTTCGTCGAGAACAGTGCCGCTAAACGTGCCGGATACGTCCGAGCCGTTCGAGCCATCCGACCCCGACATCCCGGTGTCGTCGTCGTCACCCGAATCGTTCGAACCGTGGGTGGTGTGTTCCGGCGTGAGGACTTGGCCGCAGCCCGATGCTGCTAGCAGTGCAAGAGCGAGAAGTTTGTTGTTCATGCATGCCGTATCGAAGCGGCGCTGACAGAGTTGCGTCGATTTCGTGCGACCCGATCACTCGTCGCGGCTCGCGAAGCTCACGTGCGCCGAAAATGATTTCGCCGCAGCACGTTCAAATGCTGCGGCGAACCTGCGACTTGCATGGCGAGTTTAGCGGGCCGATTGTTCCACCTCCTGCACGTCCGGCTGCGAGCTCGGATCAGGAGCGGCCTTCGCCGAACCCGAACCAGCACCCGAGCCCGCGTCCGTGACACCGGCATCGACCCACGCGGGGCCCGTGTAAACGACTTCGCCGCAGCCCGTGGCCACGACCGTTGCGAGAGCGAGGAGCATCTTGTTCATGCAGCTCGTATCGACACGAGGTGCTCCGGGTTGTGCGATTTCTTGCGACCGGCGCCAACGAGCCGGCTCCCGTCGAACGCCTACAGGTTGGCGCTGCCGGAATTCCACGTGAATGCGGGCAGTTGCATGTCCGCGGCCGGGAGTAGCTCGAGGCCCGTCGTTGCCGCGAAGTGGATCGGATCGAAGTCGATCTTCACGTTGTTCACGGCCGTGATCTTCTTGAAGTCACGCGCGCTCGCACAGGTGAGCGTGCCGGGCACCGGCGCCACGCAGTACTGCGTGAAGTCACTCTGGATGAGCCCACTCACCGCGAGAGTGCCGATCATCGCATCGCTGTACGACGTGGTGGTCACGAGATCGAGACCCGGCGACACCGTCTTCTCTTGCGACAGATACAGCACCGCCGTGTACGTCACCGGATCCGCACCGTCGGCACGCGCGGCGATCATGCAGTCGGCGTGGCTGCCGTTCGTGATCACGCACGGCGCACGATTCGCCGGTGACGTGACGCCGAAGTTCCAGATCGCCGTGAGCGCCTGCGCATTGACGGTCTGCCGCGCGAGCGCCGCCGGACCATTGCACGAGGATCCGCACGGGCCACTGCCGGTGAACGCGGCACCGACGGGCTCGTAACCGTCGACGACTTGACCTTGCGCTTGTGCCGCGAACACCGGGATGTCGAGGACGAGGTGGATCGGTTCGGTCGTGTACTGCGTGAACGTCATCTCCGCGACGGAGATTCCCGTGCCCGCATTCATCGCGCGCGACAGGAACAAGGTCGGGAACATGTCGCTCTGGAGCTCGCCCGCGAACGGCCGGTTGTACTCGAGCGGCGCCGCCATCGGATGATTGACGAAACACGCGGTCAGCATGGTGTCGCCGAGCGTGACCTCGAGCGTCATCTTGCCCGTCTGGGTCGCGATCCGGCCACCGCGCAGATCGACGACGTAGTCACCGTCGCTCGCGCGATCGATCGGTGTCGTATCGATGACGGTGCCGGCATCACTCGTCACGCGGTAGGACGCGGTCGCCGCCGACGATTTCACGTGATACGCGAACGCGTTCGTGGCGGCCTCGCTGCCGTATTCACGCGCGCTCTCGAGATAGGCGTACTTGTAGATATCGGGGCAGCCGCTCGACAGATCGACCGGCGCACCGGCGTGGGTGTGCACCGGTGCGCCGGAAGCGAAGCTGATCGAGTCGTTGCGCTCGTCGAGGACGGAGCCGAACAACACGTTTTGCGCGACTGCTCCATCCGGAGGCGAATCACCACCGTCGGTGATGTGGTGCGAGACGGGTTCGGCATTACACGCTGCGAGAACACTGCAGATCAAGATTGTGCGCTTCATCGTGCGTCGTATCGACCGACGCGCCACGCGGTTGCTTACAAGTTTCCGATGCCGCCATCCCACGTCTTCGCGGGCAGCGTCACGTGCGTCGGTAACGCAGTAGCAGTGTCCTCTCCGATTTGCGTCGTGAAGTTGAAGTCGATCGCACCGAAGTCGATCGTCGCCTTGTTGACGCCGACGACATGGATGTAGGTCTGATCCGTGTCGCATTGATAGCCGCCGCCGATGAACGGCTTCTGATGAGCGCAGAACGTCGTCGTGCCGGTGTTGTAGATGAGCCCGCTCACCCAGCCACTGCTTTCACCGACGTGCAGGTCCTGATAGGGCGACGCATCCGAGCTCGCAGGCGCGATCGAGCGCTCATTCGTCAGCGTTACGGTGACATCGTATTCGTGCGGACCATCTGCGTCGCCACGCCCCGGAATGTTGCACGTGTACGAGGCGGTGCTCGTCGCATGGCACACGACCGCACCCGAGCTCGGATCGATCACGGACAGCGACATCGTGCCGGTGGTCGTCGAGGTCGGATCGCTGACGGTGCGAGCGGGCGCCGCCGGACACAGATCGGCACAGCGATACACGTTCGCGTACGCAGGCGCGGTGGTGAGCCACTCGTCGACGATCTCTGCTTTGGCGGTACCAGCCGACGGCGTTGCAGTGAGCGTCAGGGGAATCGCTTCGCCGGTGTACTGCGTGAACTTCGTCTTCGCGACGACACCACCGCCCGTCGAGTTCATGATGTGCGAGAGCGGCGATGCCTTCAGTGTCCAGTCGAACACTTCGCCGGCCGAAGGCGTGTCGATCTTCAATGGCGCCGCCATCGGGTGATTGACGAAGCACGCGATCCGCGTTTTGTCGCCGATCTGAACCTGTAGCGTCAGCTTGCCCGCGTGCATTGCCACCGCACTGCCCGTCAGATCGACGACGTAGTCGCCATTCGCAGTGCGTCGGATCTGCGTCGAATGAACGACCTCGGTGCTCGCATCGCCCGTGACCTGGTACGACACGATTTCTTCGTCGGAGAAGAAGTGCCACGCGAGCGGATTCGGCGCGGCCTCTTGTCCGTACTTCGGACCGTTTTGCAGATAGGCGTATTTGTAAACGTCCGGACACCCGCTGACGAGATCGGTCGGCTGGCCCTGGTGCGTGTGTAGCGGCTGATTGAACGAGTAGTCGATCGTGTCGTTGCGTTCGTCGAGCACCGAGCCGTAGAGCTCGTCATTAGGATGTGCGCTACCGGAGCCCGAGCCCGAATTCGTATCCGAGCCACCATCTGGCGAATACGGCACCGATCCGTTCGACGCACCACACGCCGCCACCAAAAACAATGCGACTGAATTGATCTTCATGGCTCGCGTATCGACGCAGCGAACACGCGGTTGCTAACAATGTGAGCGAGCTTGCAGCCGCGTTGCGTAAGGCAACGCATCCGCGCAGTTGCGATTTGCTATGTTCCGCGCGTGCTGACGTCCGACGACCTGTTCCTGTTCAACCAGGGCACCCACTATCGGCTCTACGAAAAGTTGGGTGCACACGTCGTCACCGGCGGAACGTACTTCGCGGTGTGGGCACCGAACGCGAAAGACGTGTCGGTGATCGGCGATTGGAACGGCTGGCATCAAGGCGCCGATCGCCTGCAGCCCGTCGAGTCGAGCGGGATCTGGGCAGGGGCGATCGGCAACGTCGGCCACGGCACGCGCTACAAGTTCGCGATCACCACGCACGACGGCCACGTCCTCGACAAGGCCGATCCGTTCGCGGCGCGCGCCGAGCATCCGCCCGCGACAGCATCGATCGTTTGGCAACCACGCCACGAGTGGGGCGATGCCGAGTGGATGCGCACGCGCGGGATGCGCTCGACGCGCGAATCACCGATGAGCATCTACGAGGTGCATCTCGGATCGTGGCGCCGCGATCACGGCGAGGTGTTGGGCTATCGCGATCTCGGCAAGCAGCTCGCCACGCATTGCGGCAACCTCGGCTTCACGCACGTCGAGCTGATGCCCGTGATGGAGCATCCGTTCTACGGATCGTGGGGCTATCAGGTCACCGGCTTCTTCGCGCCGACCACGCGCTATGGCGCACCGGATGACTTCATGGCGATGGTCGACGAGCTCCACCGCGCCAACATCGGCGTGATCGTCGATTGGGTGCCCGCGCACTTTCCGACCGATGCGCACGGCCTCGGCGTGTTCGACGGCACGCACTTGTTCGAGCATGCGGATCCCCGTCGAGGATTTCATCCCGATTGGACGAGCTTCATCTTCAACTACGGCCGCCACGAGGTGCGATCGTTCTTGATCTCGAGCGCGATCAGCTGGCTCGACCGCTATCACATCGACGGTCTGCGCGTCGACGGCGTTGCCTCGATGCTGTATCGCGATTACTCGCGCCGCGCCGGCGAGTGGGTGCCGAACGAAGACGGCAGCAATCACGATCGCGACGCGATCAGCTTCCTGCAACAACTCAATCGCGCGGTCTACGGCGCATTCCCCGACGTTCACACGATCGCCGAAGAGTCGACGGCGTGGGGCGGCGTCTCGCGTCCACCCGAGCACGGCGGCCTCGGCTTTGGCTTCAAGTGGGACCTGGGTTGGATGCACGACACGTTGCAACACCTGCATCGCGAGCCCGTGCATCGCAAGTTCCACTACGACGAGCTCACGTTCCGCGCGATCTACGCGAACAGCGAGAACTACGTGATGCCGCTCTCGCACGACGAGGTCGTGCACGGCAAAGGTTCGATCATCTCGAAGATTCCGGGCGACCCGTGGCAGAAGTACGCCACACTTCGCCTCCTGTACGGCTATCAGTGGACGTTGCCCGGCAAGAAGTTGCTGTTCATGGGCGACGAGCTCGGCGTGTGGAACGAGTGGAATCACGACCAGCAACTCGACTGGGGCATCGGCAGCCATCCGGCGCACGCAGGCATCGCGCGCTGGATCGGCGACTTGAACGGCGCGTACAAGCAGTTCTCCTCGCTGCATAAACGCGATTGCGATCCGGTCGGCTTTCAATGGCTCGTCACCGACGATCGCGAAGGTGGCGTCCTCGCGTATCTGCGCACCGGCGGCGACGCACCGGTGATGGTCGTCATGAACGTGACGCCGGTCCCACGCGAGGGCTATCGGATCGGCGTGCCGCGCGCTGGGTTCTGGCGCGAGGTGTTGTGCTCGGACTCCGAGGCGTATGGCGGTAGTGGCGTCGGCAATCGCGGTGGCATGCACACCGATGGCGAAGGTTGTCGCGGCCACGCGCAATCGTTGATCGTGACGGTGCCACCCCTCGGGATTTGCGTGTTCGTCGCGGAATGAACCTCTCGCGAGCGCTGCAACTGAAGCCCGGCGAAGCGCGCACGATCGCGCTGCTGTTCGGGTGGTACTTCTGCGTGATCGGCGGAACGTTCGTCGGGCGTGCCGTGCGCGACTCGCTGTTCCTCGCACATCTCGGCGCCGGGAAGCTGCCGATCATGTACATCGCGACGCCACTCGTCGTGACGATCGTCGGCGTGGTCTACGCGCGGATCGAGAGCCGTTGGCGCCGCGACTCGATCGCCGTGGCGACGGTGGCGAGTGGCGCGATCGTATTTGTCGCGGCGCGATTCTTGTTGGAGTCCGGAAACTGGATCTTCTATGCGCTGTACATCGCGTCGAGCGTGATCGGCTCGCTCGTGATCATGCAGCTGTGGACGGTGGCGAGCGATCGGTTCACGGCGCGTGATGCGAAGCGCGTGTTCGGGTTGATCGGCGCCGGAGGCACCGCGGCGGACATCGCGATCGGTGCGGCGATCGCCGTGCTCGCGCCGCGGTTGGGGACGGAGAATCTGCTGTTCGTCGTCGGTGGCTTGTTCGCGTTGGCGGCGATGTTCGCGACGATCGCGCGGCGCGGCTCGCGGATGGAGGTTCGTGCGCGGGTGATCGCGGCGGCGGAGACGAACGTGCCGGGGACGTCGCACTTGAAATTGGTGGGCGTGGCGGTCGTGCTCGCGGTCGTCGTGGTCACGCTCGTCGAGTTCCAGTTCAAGGCGGTGACGGCGTCGGTGTTCGGAAGCGATCGCGAGGGCATGGTCGAGTACTTCGGCTGGATGTCCGTCGGCACGGGTGTGGTGTCGTTGATCATCCAAGTGATCGCGACGCGCGGGATCCTGCATCGCCTCGGCGTCGCGGGCGCGCTATTGGTGTTGCCGATCGCGCTCGGCCTCGGCGAGATCGGGCTGTTGATCGTGCCGGGCCTCGTCGCCGCGACGATCCTGAAGGCCGGTGACGAGACGTTTCGCTTCACGGTCAACGATGCCGCGAGCCAGCTCGTGTTCGTGCCGGTGCCATCGCGGGTGCGCGGGCGGTGGAAGGCGATCGTCGACGGCGCGTGGAAGCCCGGCGCGCAGCTGGCGCTCGGACTCGTGCTGTTGGGCTATCGCGCGATCGCGCCGGGCCAGATCGCGCCGCTGGTCGTGATCGGGCTGGTCGTGATCGCGATCTGGATCTCGGCGCTGGTGAAGTTGCGCCAGGCGTATGTGACGGCGCTCGGGCAGACGTTGCGCGCGTGGCCGGACACCGGCGTCGTGACCGTGGAAGAGATGGTCACGTTGCGCGCCACGCTCAAGCGCGGGTCGCCGATCGAGCTCGCGGCGGCGCTCGCGCTCGTCGGAGATGCCGCGTACGAGCTGGTTCCCGCGATCGCGCCGCTGTGCGCGCATGCCGATCGGGATGTCCGGCGTGCCGCGATCGAAGCGTTGTTCGACGTGCCCGGTGAAGCGGCCGAGCGCGTGCTGCACGCCTCGTTGAACGATCCGGAACCCGAGCTCGCCGATCTGGCGGCGGCGGCGTTGCTCGGGCGCGATCCGGAGGCGGCGTTCTACGCGGCGGCCTTGGTGAGGGGTGGGTCGGCGGAACGCGTGCGTTATGCCGTGATCTGCGGGCGCGCCCACAAACATGCGAGCACGTTGGCCGAGCTCACTGCGGACCAGGATCCACTCGTCGCGCGTGCCGCCGTACATGCGTTGGGCGAGTCGCGCACGGCCGAGGCGATCGATGCGTTGTTGGGACTCTTGGATCGCGAGGTGACGACCGAACGGGCGCGGGCGTTCGCGCGTGCGGCACACATGCTCGGGCCCGATCGGATCGCGAAGGTGCGCGCGTTGATCGATCGCGAGCTGATCGCCGCGTATCGCGATCTCGCCGCGGCCGAGGAGCTCGCGCACGTCGAGAGCTATGCCCGTGCGGATGGGACGCGAGAACCACCGCCGTTTCTGCGCGCGGATCCGGACGCGGTCGCCAAGCTCGTCACGGCCTCGTTGCGCGAGCGCCAGGAGCTGCACCGGACGCACGTGTTGGCGCTGTTGGCGGCACTCGAGCCACGCGTTGCCGTGATCGAAGCGAACCTGCGCGAAACGGTAGCTGCCCGTCGGGCGAACGCGATCGAAGTGCTGGATGCGGCGCTGCCTCGCGATCTACGGGCGCGCGTGATTCCGCTCGTCGACGATGCACCGCGCTATGCCAAACTCGCCGCCGCGCGCAGCGTGTACGACATCCCGGAGCTAGATCGCGCCGGTTGGGTCGAAGAGCTGACGCGAGGGGATTCCTGGATCGCCGTCTGCGTTGCATACTATGCGAAGGCGCACGGGATCCCGGTTGGAGACGACCGTGCCGACATGATGACGATCGTCGAACGAGTCTTGTTGTTGAAAGGGGTCGAGCTGTTTGCGGCCGTGCCGAGCGACGAGCTGGCGCGGATCGCGCGGATCGCCGACGAACGACGGATCGAAGCGGGTGCGACGGTGCTGCGCGAGAACGATCCGGGAGATTCGCTGTACTTCGTCGTCGAAGGCTCGGCGATCGTCACGAAGGATGGGCGGCGGATCGCCGAGCTCGGGGAACGCGGCGTGTTCGGGGAGCTCGCGCTCTTGGATCCAGGACCACGGTCGGCGACGGTACAGGCGGCTACCGATCTCGTGTTGCTCGAGATCAAACGCGATGCGTTCGTCGAGATCCTCGCGGCGCGCCCCGAGGTTCCGCTCGGGGTGATCCGCATGCTCGCACGGCGTGTTCGAGAGGCGATCGCATGAAGTGGGTCTGCGTTCACGGTCACTTCTATCAACCGCCGCGCGAGAATCCGTGGCTCGAGGCGATCGAACCTCAGCCGAGCGCGCATCCGTATCGGGATTGGAACGAGCGGATCACGGCGGAGTGTTATCGGCCGAATGTCGCGGCGCGCGTCGTCGACAACAACAACCAGATCATTCGCATCGTCGATAACTACGAGCGGATGAGCTTCAACGTCGGGCCCACGTTGATGTCGTGGCTCGAGCTGCACGCGCCGGACGTTCATGCCGCGTTGATCGAAGCGGATCAGAAGAGCCAGGCGCGGTTCGGCGGGCACGGCTCGGCGATGGCGCAGGCGTACAACCACATGATCATGCCGCTCGCATCGCGTCGCGATCGGGCGACGCAGGTGAAGTGGGGCATCGCGGATTTCAAGAAGCGATTCGGGCGCGCGCCGGAGGGCATGTGGTTGCCGGAGTGTGCGGTGGATACGCCGTCGCTCGAGGCGCTCGCGGCCGAAGGCGTGTTGTTCACGGTGTTGGCGCCGCATCAAGCGAAGGCATGGCGACCGCCGGGTGGTGAGTGGCGGACGAGCGCGGTCGATCCGGGGCGCGCGTACAAGTTGCCGTTGCCGTCAGGGCGGACGATCGATCTGTTCTTCTACGATGGTGCGGTCGCTCAGGCTGTCGCGTTCGAGCGGTTGCTCGCGGATGGTCACAAGATCATCGAGCGGATGACGAATCGGCCGAACGCCGAGGGCGGCGAACCCACGCTGTGTCACATCGCGACCGATGGCGAGACGTATGGCCACCATCATCGCTATGGCGACATGGCGCTCGCGTGGGCGCTCGCCCAGGTCGAGCAAGGTTGGCAGGGCACGCGGCTGACGAACTACGGCGAGTTTCGGGCGAAGGTGCCGGCGACGTGGGAAGTCCAGCTGCTCGAGAATTCGTCGTGGAGCTGCGTGCACGGCGTGGAGCGGTGGCGCGAGGATTGTGGCTGTAACAGTGGTGGGCGGCCGGGGTGGAATCAGCGCTGGCGGCGGCCGTTGCGTGCGGCGCTCGATTGGTTGCGCGATCAAGTCGCGGCGGCGTTGGATTCGGTCGGTACCGTGTTGTTTCAGGATCCGTGGGCGGCGCGCGATGCGTACATCCACGTGTTGCTCGGCGGTAGTCGCGACGAGTTTTTGGCGACGCACGCGGCGCATCCGCTGACGCCGGAAGAGCGCGTGCGTGCGCTGTCGCTGATGGAGATGGCGCGTCACGCGATGCTCATGTACACGAGCTGCGGGTGGTTCTTCGACGAGCTGTCGGGGATCGAGACCGTGCAGTGTATGCAGTACGCGGCGCGCGTGGCGGAGCTGTTGGGCGAGCTCGGTGGGCATCCCGTCGAGAGCGAATTCGTCGAGCGGCTGTCGGCGGCGCAGTCGAACTTGGCGGAGATGGGCGACGGGCGGAGCGTGTGGGGCAAATGCGTGACGCCGGCGAAGATCGTGCCCGAGAAGGTGGCCGCGCATATCGCGGTGCGCACGCTCGTGACGCCGACGGAGCTCACGCACGCGGTGCCGGGCTTCGCGATCGAAGTCGTCGATACGCTCGAGAGGCGATCGGGGCGCGCGCGGATGATCGCGTCGACGGTCCGCATTCGATCGGTGCTGACGGAAGAAGCAACGACGTGGTGCTTCGCCGGGTTGTACTTGGGCGAGCAGCACGTGACGGGTGGTGTGCGGCCGCCGCCGTCGGCACCGGAGTGGGCGGCGATCGGGGACGAGCTGTCGAGCGCGTTCAAGAATGCGGACGTGTTCGCGGCGCAGCGCGCGATCGATCGACACTTCCCGGGCGCGCAGCTCTCGCTCGGAGCGTTGCTGCCGGGGCGGCGCGAGCGCGTGATCGCGGCGGTGCTCGGCGATGCGCTCGGGCATGCGGAGTCGGCGCTCGGCGAAGCGTACGATCAGCAAGCGCCGTTGATCCGGTGGCTGGTGGCGCATCAGCTGCCGGTGCCGGAGGTGTTGCACGCGATCGCCGAAGGTACGTTGCGGCGGCGCGTGCTCGCGAATCTCAATGCGGAGAATGCGTCGTTCCAGGCGCTGCGCGATCAGTTGATGGAAGCGGCCGAGGTGAAGGTCTCGCTGGATACGCCGGAGATCGCGCTCGCGGCGAGTGAAGGACTGCGCCGGCTGATCGATCGGATCACGGCGGGTGGCGCGATCGATCCGCTCGCGTTGGAGACGGTGGCGCGGGCGGCGGAGATCACGGCGCGGATGAAATCGCAGGTCGATCTGTGGTTCGCGCAGAATGCGACGTGGCGGTTGTTGCAGCGGATGCCGGAGTTGCGCGGGACAAAGCCGGGCCAGGATCTTGAGCGGCTCGCGAAGGCGTTGAGGCTCGCGGTTCCCTGAGGGGACGGTCTGAAGTTAGGGAAGTTCGATCGGCCATCGCTGCGAAACTACTCGGGCAGGGGGACGGTCTGAAGTTAGGGAAGTTCGATCGGCCATCGCTGCGAAACTACTCGGGCAGGGGGACGGTCTGAAATTAGGGAAGCTCGACGAACTTCCAGTCCGTCCCCGTGGTCGAACAAATCCGGTTTCTTACACGTTCGAACTTCTCTAACTTCAGACCGTCCCCTTTGTCGTCGCCTTTCATTCAACTGCCGGAAGCGATTCGAGCGTTGCTCGGCGAGATCGCGAACGAGTGGCCGGACGAGACGCGATCGGACTGCAGCCATTGCCCACTCGTGATCGAGGGCGAGCACGGCGTCGCGTATCCGTTTTCGATGGATCGCGATGCGCGGTGCTGTACGGCGCAGCCGAATCTGGCGAACTTTCTCGTCGGGAAAGCCGGCGACGTGCCGAAGATTCGAGAGCGGTTGCAGAACCGCGACGGGGTGAGCGCGTGGGGGATTCGCGCGACCGCGGGCTACGACGACGAATTTCCTGTCCGCGCGAAGCAAGGGTTCGGACGCGATGTCGGGATGCGCTGCCCGTTTTGGGTCGGCGGCGAACACGCGTGCGGTGTGTGGCACGGACGATCGGCGCGGTGCCGGGCCTTCTTTTGTCGGCACGAACGTGGCTTCGCGGGTGCACTCACCTGGTCGCAAGCGGCCGGGTTGGGTGTGTCGATCGAAGCGGCGATCGCGCAGTACTTCGTCGACACGTTGGGGGGCGCGCCGTCCGATGACGCCACGGCGGAGCAACTGATCGATTGGTATTTGCGATGCGCGCATGCGGCGGATGCCTTGGGTGAGACCGAAGCGCTGGCGATCGTGCGAACGGTTCCCCCAGCGGCGCCGGATGCCGGGCGCGATCGGATCGAGCAATCGCCTCGCGGCCAGCTGATCAAGAAGCTACGCGTTCATCGCGCCGCGATCGCGGATGTCCTCGTGCCCGCGGTTTCCGAGACGCAGCGCCACGCCGATCGGATCCTCGTCGCCGGCTACTCGACGTTCGATGCGGTGTCGGCACCGCCGAGCATCTTCAAGCTGCTCGCTCGGCTCGACGGCGCGACGCCATGGCGAACGGCACTGGCCGAGCTCGCCGATCCCGAGTTGACCGAAGCGCTCGTTCACGAGCTCCGCCGCGTCGGTGCCTTGCGCGATCCAGCCGGCAGCGACGATCCGCCCGACGCGCCCTGAGCATTCCGCCATCACGATCCCGACGACGATCCGCCCGACGCGCATGGTGATCGCCGAGACGTTCGCTCGCGATCCCGACTACGATTCGCTCAACTGCGAGGCCGAACCCGACCATCGAACCGCGCTCGGCACCCACGTCCGCGCGGCTCTCTGCCATGATGCGCGCATGGAATACGTGCCGTGGGTCGCACTGCTGTGGGCCTTCGCTCTGATCTACATCCCGCGCATGGGCGCCGTGGCTGCCGGAATGAAGGCGCAGCCCGGCGGCTACGACAACAGCGATCCACGCGCGCAACAGGCGCAGCTCACCGGTGCCGCGAAGCGCGCGGTCGCCGCCCACAACAACGGGATCGAAGCATTTCCGCCGTTCGCCGTCGGTGTGTTCGCCGCGGTCGGGCGCGCGCATGACAAGACCACGCTGATCGCGCTGATCTGCATCATCTTCATGATCGCGCGCACGGCGTACATCTGGGCCTATATCAACGACAAGCCCTCGCTGCGCTCGAGCCTGTGGTCGCTCGGCCTCTTGTGCACGACGGCGTTGCTCGTCCTCGGGATCATCGGTCCCAAGCTGTGAGCGCGGATCTTCGCGCCGATACCACCCCGATCGCCGACGGGCCGAACCGCTATCGCATCCAGTTGCCAACGAACTGGGACTACGTGCTGCCGTCCGGTGGCGTCGTGATGACCGCGGCGTTGCGCGCCGCCGAAGTCCACCTAGCGGAGCCGCCACTCCGGTTCGCATCCGCGACGACGATCTTCACCACGCCGATCCATCCAGGCCCGCTCGTCGCCGAGGTTCACGTGCTCAGGCGCGGGCGCGGTGCCACGCAGGTGCGCGTCGCGTTGCATCACGAGAAGGGTGAAGCGAACGAAGACTCCGGCATGGAGTTGATCGCGACGTTCCTACGCGAGCGCCGCGGTCCGGACGTGATCGCGCAACAACCTCCCGCGTGGGCGTACTCGCTCGCGGATGCGTTGCCGACCGACGACGGCCTCCCGAACAATCCACACACGCGGTTTCCGTTCTTCCATCAGTTCGAGTGCAAGCTCGCGATCCCGGAACAGTTCTGGAAGGGCGACTTCGAGGCCGGTCCCGCACGTTACGCGCGATGGTTTCGTTACAAGACCCCGCAACGCGACACCGACGGCAACCTCGATCGCCTCGCGCTGCCACCGATCATCGACACGATGCCGCCGGCACTCCATCGCGCGGTCGGCCCGAGCGGATATCGGTTCTTCGCGCCGAGCCTCGATCTGACGACGTACGCCGTCGACGACACGAAGCGCGACTGGCTCCTCGTCGTGTCGGAGCTCAAGCGTGCGCGGGCAGGGTGGGGCGTCGCCGATTGTCAGGTCTGGGACGATGAAGGTCGGTTCGTGGCGTACGGCACGCAGGCGATGTACATCCAAAATCTCTCGGGCGAACCGCCGACCTTGGACGCGAGCAAGCGCTAGAGCCAGCCGCGCTTCTTGAAGAGATAGAGCTGCACGCCAACGCCTGCGGCGAACACGCCGATCAGCGCCCAGAACGCCCAGTCGTCGTGTTGCAACGGCACACCGCCGACGTTCACGCCGAGCAGCGAGCAAATAAATCCGAGCGGCAAGAAGATCGCCGTGATCAGCGACAACACGTACAGCCGCTGATTCGTCGCTTCGGCAACGCGCGAGCCGAGCTCTTCCTGCGTGACCGCGGCGCGATCGCGAGCCGCATCGAGCTCTTCCACCGTGCGCGTCATTCGATCGGCGGCTTCGACCATGCGGGCGCGTTGCATCGCGTCGAGCCACGGAAGTGAAATCGTCGAGAGCTTGCCGAGCGCCTCGCGTTGCGGTGCGAGGAATCGCCGCAGCTGGATCGCGCGCCGGCGTTGATCGGCGAGTCGCGCGCGCATGTCGGAGCCGTGATGGCGATCGATCACCTCGTCCTCGCACGCCGCGATCTCGTCGCCGAGCCGATCGACGCGCGTGACCACGTGATCGAGGACGCGCTCGACAAACTCCGCCGTGAATTCGCCGGCCGTGCTCGGACCTTTGCCGGCATCGAGCTCGGTCACGATCGATGCGAGCGAGCGCGACGTGCGATGCCGCAGCGTCACGATTCGCCGCGGTTCGATGAAGCACCGCACCGAGATCATGTCCTCGGGTGTGGCGCCCTGGTTCGCGTTGATCCCGCGCACGATCATCAGCAGGTCCTCGCCGTGCGCCGACGCGCGGGGACGTGGATCCGGATCGATCAACGCGGCAAGCACGAGCGGGTCGATCTTCGAGCCGTCGCGCAACCATGCCGTGACGTCCTCGGCCGAGTAGTCGAGGTTCAGCCACAACACGCCATCGTTCGGGCTCCACGCGTTCACCGCATTCCAGCCGGCGAACGAGCGTGCGCCGCCCTTGCCGTCGAGCAACATCGCGTGGACTAAACCGGACACCGCAACAGTTATACTTCAATCGTGCTGTGGCTCGCTCCCGCGGTGGTCGCTGCGGCGACCGACTTTGTCGATGTCGCGCCGCTGATCCCGGATGCTGTCCTGGACCTGCGCTACGCGACTGAGCACAACTTCACGGGCAAGCAGGTCTATCCGGTCGCGCATTGCAAGCTGCGGCGCTCGGTCGCCGAAAAGCTCGTCGCTGCGGCGAAGCTCCTGCGCGAGCAAGATCGCCGGCTCGTTCTCTATGACTGCTACCGGCCGACGCACATCCAGGCGATCTTCTGGAAGCTCGTGCCCGACGAGCGCTACGTGGCGAATCCGAAGAAGGGCTCGCGGCATTCGCGCGGCGCCGCCGTGGATGTCGGGCTCGTCGCGAAAGATGGCACCGCGGTCACGCTGCCGACGGAGTTCGACGACTTCAGTGAAGCCGCGCATCGCGATCACGCGCTGAAGGGTGATCGTGGGGCTGAAGCCCGGCGCCTAGAGACGGCGATGACGAAGTCGGGTTTCGTCGGAATGCCGACGGAGTGGTGGCACTTCGACGCGTCGGATGCAGCCCAGTTCTCGTTGTCCGACGATCCGCTCTGATAGGTTCCGCCTATCGGCTCGATCCCGAGAGCTCGACATGGGGACGGTATCCAACTCGTCAAAGTAGCCACGCTAAGTCCTCGATGCGTGGTTCGTCGCCAGATCTGAGTTCAGCTACTTAGCTTCGTTACTTTGACGAGTTGGATACCGTCCCCAAGATCGCCCTGATAGATTCTACCTATCATGGAGCGGCCGACGATTCGTCAGCTCGAGAGCCTCGTTGCCGTCGCGGACCATCGGAACTTTCGCAAGGCCGCCGACGCACTCGGCATCTCGCAGCCCGCGTTGTCCGCGTCCGTGCAAGCCGCCGAGGATCTGCTCGGCGTCCAGGTGTTCGAACGCGATCGCCGATCCGTGCTCGTTACACCGGCCGGCGAAGATGTCGTCGGCCGCGCCCGCCTCGCACTCGAGAGCGTGGATGCCGTCGCCGATACCGCACGTCGCCGCAGCGAACCACTCGTCGGCCCACTGCGGCTAGGCGTCATCCCCACGATCGCGCCGTACTGGTTGCCGGCACTCCTCACCGGCGTGCGCAAGAAGTACCCGAGGCTCGAGCTCGTGCTTCGCGAAGATCAGACCGCGCGCCTGCTCGTCCAACTCGATAACGGCCAGCTCGATTGCTGCCTGCTCGCGCTGCCCGTCGCCGGCGACTTCACGACCGCCGTGATCGCGCACGAGAACTTCCTCGTCGCCGCACCCCGCGGCGCACCGATCGTTCACCTGAAGCACCTACGCGAGCGCGACCTCGACGATCAAACCGTCTTGCTCCTCGAAGACGGCCACTGCCTTCGCGATCAAGCCCTCGCCGTGTGCGAACGCGGCGGCGCGATCGAGTCGATGGAAGTGCGAGCCACTTCGTTACCAACGCTCGTCCAAATGGTCGCGGGTGGCCTCGGCATCACGCTCCTCCCGGAGGCCGCGGCAGATGCGCTCGTTCAACCGCGCGGTCCGGTCGAAGTCGCACCGCTCGACAAGCCCGTGCCGGGGCGCACGATCGGCCTCGCGTGGCGAACCTCGTCGGCACGCCTCCGCGAGTTCAAGCTCCTGGCAGAAGTTCTCACCGACGAAGCCACGACCATGCTCGAGAAGCTGCGCAAACGGCGCGGCGCGTAACGTGCAAAGCGTTCACCTATGGATCGCGTCGTCATCGCAGGAGCTACCGGATTCGTCGGTCACGCCGTGGCACAGCGGCTCGCCGAGCGCTTCGACATCATTGGACTGACCCGCGGGCGCACGGAAGCCAAGGGTGCGTGGACCGAGTTACGTACCTGCGATCTGTTCAACCTGAAGGACGTCGAACGCGCGTTCGAAGGTGCGCGCTACGTCGCGTATCTCGTTCATTCGATGCTCCCGTCCGCGCGCCTCGTCCAGGGCGCGTTTCAAGATCTCGACCTCATCTGCGCGGACAACGTGGGGCGCGCGGCGAAGAAGGCCGGCGTCGAACAGATCGTCTATCTCGGCGGCATCATCCCCGACGACGACGATCTATCACCACACCTTCGCTCGCGTCGCGAAGTCGAACGCGCACTCGGCGCGCACGGCGTTCCGGTCACCACGCTTCGCGCCGGGATCGTGATCGGGCCGCACGGCTCGTCGTTCGAGATCCTGACGCGGCTCGTGAAGCGGCTGCCGGCGATGATCCTGCCGAGCTGGACCGAGCGCCGCTGCCAACCGATCGATCTCGGCACCGTCGCCGCACTGATCGATCACGTAACCGGGCAACGCTTTGCTTTCAACCAGACCTACGACATCGGCGGCCCCGACATCCTGAAGTATCGCGAGATGCTCGAGCTCGTCGGCAAGGAGCTCGGTCTCCATCGCCCCGCGATCAGGGTTCCGTTCGTCAGCCCGCGGATCTCGCGCTTGTGGGTGTCATCGATCACCGGTGCACCGAAGGCACTCGTGAAGCCGCTCGTCGAATCACTCCGTCACGACATGGTCTGCCACGATCGCCGACTCCAAGTTGCCGCCGATCAGCCAGGCCTACCGTTCGCCGACGCCGTGCATGCATCGCTCGCCGTCGACGATCAACAGAAGCCGCAAGCCTACGCCCCCGCGCCTCGCGCGAAGGTCAGCGGCGTGCGCTCCGTTCAACGGATCTCGCTGCCACCCGATCGCGATGCCGAATGGGCCGCGCACGAATACATGGAGTGGTTGCCGCACGGCGCGTGGCCGATCCACGTCGTCAGCGATCACCACACGACGCGCTTCGATCTGTTCGGCCGGTGCTTACTCGAGCTCGAGTTCGCCCAAGACCGCAGCGGTAGCGATCGCCAGCTGTTCTACATCACGGGCGGCAGGCTCGCGAACGTCGACGGAAATCGCGGCCGCCTCGAATTCCGCGTCGCACCGAACGGCAAGCAACTGCTCACCGCGATCCACGACTTCTCGCCGAAGCTACCGTGGACGCTCTATCGCTACACCCAAGCGCTCGTGCATCGCTTCGTGATGTGGCGCTTCGGCAAGCACTTGGAGTTCGTCACTTCGCACCTCCCAGCGCCGAAATCGGTACCGTCGCGACCAGCTTCCCGGCCATCGGCGTCGCTTCGACCTTGAACCAATCGTCCGACGCGACGACGCCCTTGGTCTTCAGCGTCGCCTTGAACGTGGTCACGATCGATTCGAGCCACGGCATCGCCATGTCGACCTGCGAGCCTTCCGCGAACACCGTGAACTTCCACGTCGCCGGATCCGTCTCGAGATACGCGACGACGTTCTTGATCTTGTAGTCCGGAAATCCCGACGACACGAACAGGCCATGCGCCGTCTTCGGCACGCGCGCGAGGAGGTCCGTGATCACCGCCGGCGCATCACCCGCGTGCGGCGCGTTCGAACCTTCGGTGATCGTGGTGAGCGTTCCCGCGGTCTTTACCTGCGCCGCGACATCGCCGACATCGATCTCGTAGTCACTGCCACGCGCCGAAACGGTCGCCCCGAAATTCGCGCCGAAGCCTTCGATGCAGCCACGCAGCGTGGGGCCTGGCACGCCGGTCACATAGCCCTGCCAATCGTGCGCGCCGCGCGTTATCGCGATGACCTTCGTCCGATTCGCGATCTCGTTCACGCATACCGGCACCTGCGACCACAGCGTCTCGACCTTGCCGAGCTGCGCCGCCTGAAAATCGATCGCGAGCACGATTCCGACTTCGCCGAGCTGTCCCGAAATCTCGTCCGGCAACACCGCGTACTTCTGCGGCGCCGGCGGCTGGTCCTCCGGCTCGCTCTTCGACGGCTTACACGCGATCAAGCACAGCAGCAGCAGCCAGCGCACACCTAGATGCTAGCGCCGATCGACGTGCACGTACATCCGCAGGCCGAGCGGTAGCGCGACCGACGGCGGCGCATCGAACGAGGCCACGACCTCGAGCACCCGGGTATCGACCTTGGCGCGTGGATCGTCGTCGCGAACCTGCTTGCGGCCGAGCTCGCGCGTGATCCGCGTGACGTGGATCGGGAACTGCTTGTCGCCGAACGCATCCGCGGTCGCGAACGCCGTCTTGCCCATCTGGATCGCCGCGACATCGGCTTCATCGATCTCGGCGCGAATCTCCAGCTTGCCGAGATCCGCGACCGACACGACCGGCAGCGGCGTCAGCGTACCGACCAACGTGCCGACTTCGACGAGCCGCCGCAACACCACGCCATCCGCCGGGGCTTTCAACAGCGTCTGATCGAGCGCGACCTTCGCCGCTTCGAGATCCGCCGTCGCTGCCTCGACCGAAGCCGCCGCTTCCGCGATCTGTTCGGCGCGCGTGCCACGAGCGAGCGAGGCATAGCGTGCACTCGCTGCCGCGGCGGTTGCCGTCGACACGCGCGCGGCCGCGAGATCGGTATCGACCGACGCACTCGCGATCGCACCTGCGGCGCCGAGCTTTTCACTGCGTGCTTGTTCGAGCGAACGATGATCTGCTTCGGCCGTTGCCGCGGCCGCATCAGCCTTCGCCGCATCGAGATCTTCGCGACGCGGTCCACGGCGTGCGAGGTCGTACCGCGCCTTCGCCTGCGCGAGCGCCGCCTCGGCACCACTGACCCGCGCCTTCGCCATCCGATCGTCGAGCCGCGCGACGACTTGGCCTGCCTTCACGACATCGCCTTCATCGACCTCGATCGCGACGATCCGACCTCCCGTTTCGAACGCGAGTTGGACCGGATCACGAAACGGTTCGACGCGACCCGGCGCGACGATCGTCGTCGGTCGCGAGACATCGACGGCACCACTCGCGACCGCATCGTGCTTCGCGCCGAGTGCAGCCCAGCCGATACCGACAATCACTGGAATCCCTAACAGACCAACTTTGCGATTCATACGATCCTCCCATCTTCGACGCGGATGACGCGATCGGCGAATTGTTCGAGACGCGGGTCGTGCGTGACGACGACGACCGCTCGGCCGTGATCGCTCGCGAGTGCCCGAAGTAGGCTCATGACCGACAGTGCGGTCTTCGTATCGAGTGCCGCCGTCGGTTCGTCACCGACGAGGATCGGTGGATTGCCACCGAGCGCGCGCGCGATCGCGACGCGTTGCTTCTGACCGCCCGAGAGATCCGCCGGCAGGTGATGCGCACGCGGTCCGAGATCGACGAGCTCGAGTAGGCGCTTTGCTTCGGCCTGTGGATTCTTCGCTTTCGGATCCTTCATCTGGATCGCCATCGCGACGTTCTCTTGCGCCGTGAGCGCCGGGAACAGATTGAAGCCTTGGAACACGAACCCGAAGTTGCGCGCACGCAGGCCGGGCAGCTCGCGCTCGCCGAGCCGCGCGACATCGCGACCTTCGAGCCAGACCTGACCGCTCGTCGGCTTCAGCAACAGGCCGAGGATCGAGATCAGCGTGGTCTTGCCCGAGCCCGACGGGCCTTCGATCAACGTGACCTGGCCGGGATGGATCTCGAGCGACGCGTCGGACAGAGCGGCGACCGCGTGCTCACCCGTGCCGTAGATCTTGCCGGCGCCGACGAGCGTTGCGAGTGCGCGAGCTGGAGCGGCGTGCGGCATCGCGTCTGCGAGAGATAGCGCTTCCATGATTTATCCTTTGAACACCGACGCGGGGTCGAGCCGGAGCACCTTGACGATCGAGAGCAGCGCGGCGAGCGAGCACATGACGATCGTGATCACGAGCGTGGCGCCGTAGAGTCCGGGGAACAGCGCGACGGACAGGTTCGCCTTCGCCATCATCGCTCGCATGCCGACGGCGAGCACACCGCCGACGACGAAGCCGAGCCCGGCGCTGATCATCGCCTGCGCGAGGATCACGCGGATGACGGCACTGTTCTTCGCGCCCATCGCCTTCAGCGTTCCGTACTCGCGCAAGTACTGCAGCGTGCCGGAGTAGAGGATCTGCCCGACGACAACGAAGCCGACGATGATGCCGAGCACGGCGGTCGTGAAGAAGCCGGCGCCGACACCGGTGCGGGTCGACCAGTAGGTTCGCGTGCGCGTCGACATCTCCGGCGTGGTGTACGCGGTGAGGTGTGGAATTTGATTGATCGCTTGCTTCACGGATTCGATCGACACGCCGGGCTGGACCTTGACGAGCACGTACGTGACGGCGTCGTCGCCGAGCGCGCGCAGATAGCTGCGAGCCGAGCGCAGATCCGTGAACACGATCGGCGAGGTCGTGAACGATCGGATGCCGGACGTGAGGGCGACGACTTGCGCGCGGACACCGCTGATCTCGGTGAGGTGCCCGACGTCGTCGATCTTCAGCTTCGGATATTCGGTCTTGTCGACGACGATCGCGCCGGCTTCCGGCAAGCGCCGCGCATCGCCCGCGATCACGTTCCACGGCGCGAGCAGTGGCGCGACCCCGGGAACGTTCTCGACGCCGACGATCTGGACGCCGAGGTCACCGCCGGCCGGCAGCTTGAACTGCGCGAAGTTGATGAGCACGCGCTCCGCTCGTTGGACGCCGGGGACGGACGCGACCTTGTAGTAGGCGCGCTCGTCGAACGGCGATGCGAACTCGAACGATTCGCTGCCGCTCTTGCCGACCCAGATATCGGCGGTGCTGGCATCGATCACCGACGATGCGGTGTCCATGAATCCGAAGTAGAGGCCGACCTGGACGAGCACCAGCATCACGGACACGGACACGCCGGCGATCGCGACCGCGAACCGAAGCCGGTCGTGAAATAGGAGCTTTCGCGCCAACGTCCACATGCCGGCTCCATTCAGCACGTGGCGTGCCCGGCGCTCCGCGAGGAGTTCTCGCGACTTGCGCGGTTACCCACAGTAACGGCTCGTTACCGAGGCAAATAGATTTTACCGACTGCCGTAACTGGCAGTAACTGCCAAAGCTGGCGCCGATGGCGACGAAGTCTCGCGTTGTTACGCGGGCACGCGCTTTGATATATGGCTCGCACATGAAGAAGCACTTGTTCGCGATTCTCCTGGTGGCTGCGTGTGGCAAAGGCGACAAAGCCGCTGACTCGAAAGGCGGAGGCGGCGCTCCGGCGGTCGCGATCGATGCGGCGGCGGTCAACGCGCTCGTTCCCGCGGATCTGAAAGACAAGCTCGTGTTCGAGAAGCAAGACTTCCACGAGAAGCACGGCCATCACGACATCACGTACACCGTGGCGGCGCCCAAGGATTGGAAGCCGCGCATGGAAGGCATGATGAACCTGCACGGCCCGGATGCCGTCGGCTTCATGACGTCGATGGATCTCGGTTCGAACTGCGACGGTTCGTGCGAGCCGAAGGACTGGGCCGCGGTGTCCGACAAGGTCAACTTCGCGCAGTTCACCAAAGACGGCTGGAAGGTGACCAAGGATGACAAGCAGGCGAACGGCCGCCTCCTCATCGCCGAGAAGGACGACTCGACGTACGTGACGTACGCGTGGTGGCAAAAGGGCGACAAGCGCTACTACACGTGCACCGTGTCGCTCGACAAGCCGGTGAAGACCGCGGGCGAGGCGTTCGCGAAGGCGTGTCAGGCCGTCAACGTCACCGGTGAGTGAGGTAGGAGGATCGTAAAGGTCGATCCTTCGCCTTGGATCGACCGCACGCGGAGCTCGCCGCCGTGCGCGCGAACGACCTTGTGACAGATCGCGAGGCCGAGGCCGGTGCCATCGGGGCGGGTCGTGAAGAACGGCTCGAAGATCCGCGGGAGATCGTCGGCGGCGATGCCGCGGCCGCGATCTTGGATCTCGATCGCGATCCGATCGTCGTCGGGAATCGCGCGCATCGTGACCTCGGCGCCGGGCTGTGATGCATCGGCCGCGTTGTCGACGAGGTTCGTGATCACCTGGCGCAGGCGCTGGGCGTCGCCGAGCACGCGTGCGTCCGTGGATTCGCAGCGAAGCGTGAGGTGCTTTTCGGAGAGGAGCGGCGAGAGGTTCTTCGTCGTGGTTTCGAGGAGCTCGCGGACGTCGACGGATTGCGGGACGAGCTTCACGGGCTTCGCGAAGTCGAGGATCTCGGCGACGGACTTGTCGAGGCGGCCGAGCTCTTCGAGGGCGATGTCGATGTGCTCGCGGTCGTCGGCGGGGAGGTCGAGCTTTTGTCCGAGGATCTGGACGTTCAACGAGATGCTCGTGAGGGGCGTGCGGATGTCGTGTGCGATCGCGGCGGCGAACTGGCCGAGCGCGGCGAGGCGGCGTGCGTCTTCGAGCTCGCGCACGGCGGCGTGGCGTTCGATCGTGATCGCGACGCGAGCGGCGAGATCGCGGGTGACGATGAACGTGTCGCGGTCGATGGTGCCGCCGGTGATCGCGAATGCGCCGACGAGCTCGCGATCGCCGCCGAGTGCGGGGACGGTGAAGCAGGGCATGCCTGCGCCCTCCGCGCGCGCCGGGTGTCGGTCCTTGCGAACGGGCTCGCCGGTGCGCAATTGATCGGCGAGGTCTGGTGGAAGCTGGGCGAGTGATTGCCAGGCAACTTCACCACCGTCGGCGATATCGGTGATCCGGCGGCGCGCTTCGGCGATCGCCAGATCGGGCAACGCGGGGAGTGGTTCGTCTTGCGCGGCGAGCCGGCGGGCGCGGCGTTCGTCGAGGCCGACCAGCACGCGGCGTTCGAGGCGCGGGTAGAGCATCCGGCCGATGCCTTGAAGGGCGAGCGGGACGAACGTCGCCGCGACGAGGAGGGCTTCTTGTTGGAGCGTCGAGGCGTCGGTGTATTTGAGGATGCCGGCGACGGAGAATGCGCCGCCGAGCGCGATGACAAAGCCGATCGCCGCGATCGTCACGACCTCGGCGGCGGCGGAGCGCATCGAGAACAATTCGCTGCGCAGGATCGCGGTGCCGATCACGACGAAGCTGATGATCGTGGCGAACGTGGTCTCGGCCCAGACGGCGGGTTCGAACAGGCCGATCGCGGGTCCGACGAAGTACGCGGTGACGCCGAACAGCCAGCGAAACACGAGCGCGCCGATGATGATCTTCGACGGGTTTTCGTTGACGCGACGCCACGCGCGGGCGCCGAGGATCAGCGTGATCACCGTCGACGGCAGGAAGAAGATATATTCGGTGTTGAGGTAGTTGCGCTGGTCGTCGTTGATCAGCGTGATCGCGACGGCGAGCGCGGCCCATGCGAGGAGCGGGATGCGCCAGCGCCAGCGCATGGCGGGGAGGCGCGGGAAGCTCGCCATGAACTCGATCGAGATCACGGCCATGATCACGGTGCCGATCGCGCACGGGCCGAGGACGGACGACGTGACGATCGATTCGCCGATCATCGAGTTCGCGCCACGCCATAACGTGAGCGAGGCGTCGGTGGCGGCGAGGAGGCCGAACAGGACGTTGTCGCGACGGTGAGGTGCCGCGCGAATCACGAGGCCGGAGTACGCGGCGCCGATCGCGGCGATCAGGAGGGCAATGGCGCCGCCGATCACGCGTCGTCCTTGCGCAGCCCGTATTCTTCGATCTTGCGATCGAGGGTGGGGCGGCTGATGTCGAGGATCGCGCAGGCGCGGCGCTTGTTCCAATCGGTCGAGGCGAGCACGCGAATGATGTGTTTGCGTTCGAGCTCGCGAAGGGTGCCGAGCTCGTCGGTGGTTTCGGTCTGCGCGGGGCGTTGGCCGAGAGGGAGCAGCGTTTCGTCGATCACGTCGGTCTTCGCGAGGACGACGGCGCGGGTGAGCGTATTCTCGAGCTCGCGGACGTTGCCGGGCCACGCGTAGGACGTCAGGCGGGCGAGGGCGGTCGGGGTGACGTAGCGGATCGGCTTGCCGAGATCGATCGAGATCTTCGCGAGCAGGCCTTCGACGAGGACGCCGATATCGCCGGCGCGTTCGCGGAGCGGCGGGAGGTTGATCTCGACGACGCGCAGCCGGTAGTAGAGATCTTCGCGGAACGTGCCCTTCTGCACCATCTGCGCGAGGTCGCGATGGGAGGCGGCGACGATGCGGGCTTCGAGCGCGATCGACTTCGAATCGCCGACGCGTTCGAACGTGCGTTCCTGAACGACGCGGAGCAGCTTCGCTTGGAGCTCGAGCGGGATTTCGCCGACTTCGTCGAGGAACAAGGTGCCTTTGCCGGCGAGCTCGAAGCGGCCGGGGCGATCGCCGACGGCGCCGGTGAATGCGCCGCGGACGTGGCCGAACAATTCGCTCTCGAGGACGCCGGGTGCGAGGGCGGTGCAGGACACGGCGACGAAGGGCTTGGCGGCATCGCCGGCGTTGTGAATCGCGCGTGCGACGAGCTCCTTGCCGGTGCCGGATTCGCCGCTGATCAAGACGGGTGCACGCGTGGTGGAGACGGCGCCGATCTGTTTCCAGACGTCGCGAATCGCGGGCGAGCGGCCGAGGATTTCGCCGGCGTTCGTATCGCGGGCGGCGAGCTCGACGAGTTGGGCGCGAGACTCGCGGCTTTGCAACGCGGCGGTGACGACGGTGCGCAGGCGATCGATATCGATCGGCTTGACCAGATATTCGTAGGCGCCGAGTTGGATCGCCTTGACGGTCGATTGCATGTCGTCGCGTGCGGTGACGACAACGACGGTCGGGCGATCGGAGCGGTCGGCGATCGCGGTGATCACGTCGAAGCCGCTGCCGCCGGGCAAGCCGAGATCCAGCAACATCAAGTCCGGCCCACGCGCGGCCTCGATCGCAGACGGCGCGTCGTGCGCGGTCGTGACTTCGTAGCCCTCGCCGATCAGGAACTTCTCGAGCGTGCGGCGAATCGAGCGATCGTCGTCCACGATCAAGATCTTCGACACGGGCCCCATGTTTCCACGGGTCGTGCCAGCGCAACCAATGGAGATTGCGCGATCGACATCGAAGGCGAGTAACGAAGCGTTACGTAGGACGTTACCGTGTACGAGGTACACCACTAAAGACGGGGTTCCTCTTGGGAACCCCTCAGCGGTTTCAATGAGTTGGCGCGATTTGACAGTAAATCAATCAGTGTTATATTCACTGTATGAATTGGACGGTCGCCGAGCTCGTCAACGAGGTTGGAAAAGCGCTTTCGGCGCTGCCACAGCCTGCGAATCGACAGGTGAGGGCGGTGCCAGACGAGCGCACGATTCGGTACTACGCCGGGCTGCGGTTGATCTCGCCGCCGAGCGAGATGCGCGGGCGGACGGCGTTGTATGGCCGGATCCACCTCGCCCAGATCGTCGCGATCAAGCGACTGCAGCAGGCAGGCCGCAGCCTCTCGGAAATTCAGGAGCTGTGGGAAGACGTGGACAACAAGACGCTCGAACGGATGTCGGGCGTGTCATTGGCCGCACCCAAAGGCGCGAAGCGCGAGCGCGAGCGCGAATTTTGGAAGACGCCGCCCGCACCACCTGCTACGCCTGAGCCCGAGCTTCCAATCGTCGTGATGCCGCAGATGCCACCGGACATGGTGGAGATGCGGATCGCGATTGGACCGAATTGTTATTTGAGCATCGCCGTTGTTGGTGATGCCCGATTGGCCGCCGCAGACGTGAGCGCGTTGCAAACGGCAGCGGAGCCACTTCTCGAAGAGCTTGCACGTCGCGGGCTGTTCGCGAACCTTTGAAAGGAGCACCGAATGATCGCACTAATGACCGAGGACGAGGTGGCACAGTTTGGCCGTGGGGATACGGGATTCGGTGCTTTGACATGCGAGCGCGGGACCCTGCCGCTCGTCGCGATGCAGATCGATGCACGCGTGCGCGGCGTGATGTCCGCGATTACGATGGCGCAGACCTTCGTCAACACCGCGCCGGTTCCGATCGAAGCCACGTACATCTTCCCGCTACCGGATCGCGCCGCCGTCACGCGCTTCACCATGGAAGTGAACGGCCGCGTGATCACGGGCGTGATCGACGAACGCGGCGCCGCTCGCGAACAATACGACCAAGCGATCGCCGAAGGCCGCCGCGCCGCGATCACCGAAGAAGAGCGCGCTGGCGTGTTCACGCTTCGCGTCGGCAACCTCATGCCCGGCGAGACCGCCGTCGTTCGCCTCACCCTGGTCGGCCCACTCCCCGTCGACGACGGCGAAGTCACGTTCCGGTTCCCCCTCGTCGTCGCGCCACGCTACATCCCCGGCATCGCGCTCGGTGGCGAGCAAGCCGGTCTCGGCACCGCACCCGATACGAATCAGGTCCCGGATGCCTCGCGCATCAGCCCACCCGTGCGCTTGCCGGGCCTCCCGAATCCCGTCCGTCTCGCACTGCGCGTCGCGATCGAAGATCAGATCGTCGACGACCTCATCTCGAGCCTGCACGCCGTCACCACGACGAACCAAGACGCGCGCGTGATCGACCTGCAACCCGGAGAGCGCTTGGATCGCGACTTCATCTTGCGCTGGACGATCAGCCGTGACGAGCTGCGCTCCCAACTCGTCTGCGCCGACGACGACACCGGCGGCACGTTCATGCTCACGCTCGTGCCACCCGCCACGAAGGCCGTCGCCCAAAAGCCGCGCGACGTCGTGTTCCTGCTCGATCGCTCCGGCTCGATGTCCGGCTGGAAGATGGTCGCGGCCCGCCGCGCGTGCGCACGCATGATCGACACGCTCAGCGGCAACGATCGATTCTGCGCGATCGCGTTCGACTCGACGTTCGAGACCGTCGGCAGCAAAGACCTCACCGCCGCGACCGATCGCGCGCGCTTCACCGCCGTCGAAGCACTCGCCGCCGTTGACGCACGCGGTGGCACCGAGATGGCGCAACCGTTCGCGCACGCGCTCTCGCTCGTGAAGTCCGGCTACGACGATCGCGAGCGCATCGTCATCCTCATCACCGACGGCCAGGTCGGCAACGAGGACTACATGGTCTCGTTGATCGGCGAGACCAAGGCGCGGATCTTCACGCTCGGCATCGATCAGGCCGTCAACGGCGCGTTCTTGCGCCGGCTCGCGATGGCGGGCGGCGGTTTGTGCGAGCTCGTCGAGAGCGAAGATCGCCTCGACGCCGTGATGGCCAAGGTTCATCGCCGGATCGGCACGCCGATCGCGACCGAGCTCGCGATCACGCCCGTCGGCATCGACGTCGATCCGAAATCACTCACGCCGATGTCGAGCCCGGGGCGACTGCCCGATGTCTACGCCGGTGCCCCGGTCGTGATCATGGGCCGCTATCACGGCAAGCCTGCCGCCGATGCCACGATCACGCTCGCCGGCACGAGCTTCGGCGACGACTTCCACACCGAGATCAAGCGCACTGGAGCCGCCGCCAACGATCTCGCTCCGAGCTGGGCGCGCGCGCGCATTCGCGATCTCGAGGATCGCTACGCCGCCGGTGCGCACGAGCTCGAGTCCGAAATCGTTCGAACCTCGAAACAGTTCAGCGTGCTGTCGAAGTTCACGGCGTTCCTTGCCGTCGACAAAGGCGAGATCGCGAACCCGGGCGGCCATCGCCGTCAGGTCGTCCAACCCGTCGAAGCACCTGCCGGCTGGGACATGAAGGCGATGCCCGCGGTCGGGTCCGTGATCGCGCTACCGCCGCGGATCAAGATCACCGAACGCAGCGCACCCCCGGCTCCGTCGGGCAACGTGCGCATGCGATTCGCGGCTCCGTCGGAAAAGGCGAAGCGCGCAGTGTCACCTGGCCCGATGCCGAAGAAGCCGGCACCTGCACCCGCCGCCGCCGCACCCGTACTCGAAAAGCGTGAAGAAGCGCCGGCAAATCCGACCGCGTATCTCACGTCGTTGCGCGCGATCGCGAACGAGCTCGCCACCGCGACCGCCGCACAGTTGAAGGTGTTGCGCCAACGGCTGGTACAATGGATCGAAGACGTGAAGTCCGTCGGCCTCGATCCCTTGGCGCTCGCCGTCCAGTCGCTGTTGAATCGGCTCGCGACCGAACCTGCTGCCGTGTCCGCCGAGCTCCTCGAACTGGCCGCCGGCAAGACCCCGAAACGAGCGTTCTGGAAATGAAAGCCCTGCTCGCGCTCGTCGTCGTCACGAGCACCGCGTTCGCCGACAAACCCAAGATCGTCGACGCGCCGATGAAATGGTCGAAGGAGCGCGAGCAGCTCACGCTCGAGTATCGCCAGAAGCACAGCGATCCGAACGCCAAGGATCTGACGATCAAGCCCACCGTGATCGTCCTCCACTACACGTCCGGCTCGTCGGCGAAGGGCACGCGCAACTACTTCGACAACACCACGATCGAAGCGGAGCGCAAGGAGCTCGCACGCGCCGGCAAGGTCAACGTGTCGGCGCACTTCGTCGTCGATCGCGATGGCACGATCTATCAGCTCCAGCCCGAGACGCGGTTCGCGCGGCATTGCATCGGGCTCAATCACATCGCGATCGGGATCGAAAACGTCGGCGATGAAGACAAGTACCCGCTGACCGACAAACAGGTCGAAGCCGACGCGGCGCTGATCCGCGATCTCGCCGCGCGGTTTCCGATCGAGCATCTGTTCGGCCACTCCGAGGTCATGGCGTTGCGCGGGAAGAGCGCGCTCTACGTCGAGCTCGACGATTCGTACAAGAACGACAAACCCGACCCCGGCAAGAAGTTCATGGACGCCGTGGCCGCGAAGGTGGCCGATCTGAAGTTACGGTAGGCCGGTGAAGCTGCTCGCGCCGTTCATCAAGCGCCGGAACATCAGCCACTGGGTCACGAACGCGCACGGGGCAGGGCCGAATCGCCTGAACCTCGCGTTCGAGATCTTCGATCACGATACGGACGAGGCGCTCACCACGATCTTGTCGGTCGATCTGACCACGCTCGCCGTCGACATCCTCCACGAAGCCCCCGGCTCCGGACTCGACTACCAGTATCGCGATGACTGGCATGGCCTCGTCACGCTCGAATCGCTCACCGAAATCGTCGACGGTAAGGTCACCACGATCGCCCCGAAGAAGAAGGATCGCCTGTATCGGGTCGCGCGCTCGGGCTCCACGACGTACGTCGGCGGCGAACGCGGCGACTACCTGGGCATCGTCATGAAGGTCGCCGGCAAGAAGCTCGTCGATGTCTTCGATACCGCCGTGCTCGGTGATCGCGGAGCCGGCATCACGGCGCTCGCCGTCGGCCCGAGCGGAACGATTTACGCGAGCGGCAACATCCAGGATGCGGATAGCGTCGTCCTGTTCCGCGGCAAAACGAAGTTCTCGCCCACCAAGCTCGGACTCCACGAGGCGTACGCGATCTGCGAGACCCCCAAGGGAAAGATCCTCGTCGGTGCACGCGACGTCGCGATCGTCGACGGTAAGGTCATCGCGGAATTCCCGCACGGCAAGGTCTTGGGCACGTGCATGTTCGGTGGCACCGAATACTGGCTCGCCCACGACTATCAACTCTCGCTTCACACCGGCACGAAGAAGCTCGCGCGCAAGGCACGCGTGAAGTACCTGTTCGTCAGCTACCGCACCGGGCACGGTGCGCCCGAGGCCACGCTCTCGAGCAGCGCCGACTGGCTCGTGCTGACGAACAAAGATCGGCTCCACCTGTTCGACGGCAAGAAGTGGAGCCAGCTCGCCGTTCAGCTGAACCCGAAGAAGCTGATCAAACGCCTCGCCTCGCCAATAAAGCGTTAGCGCAGTTTCTGCTTCTTCACGAGCGTCACCGAAATCGCCGTGTTGTTCGCCTTCGGGGCGACCTTCTGCGTGTTCGGTTGGAACCCATCTTTGGTCAACGTGATCGTGGCGCCACCGACCGGCACCTTCACCGTCGTCGGCGTGATCCCGGCCGCCTTGCTGTTCACGGTGACCGTCGCACCCGCCGGCGTCGACGTCACCTTCAACGACCACAGCGGTGCCGCGATCTTGATCGCGAGCTTCATATCCGCCTTCGGAGTTACCGAGCGCTGCGCTTGTCCCCACTTCGCCTTCTTCGCCGTGATCGTGGCTTCCGCATTACACGGCAGCTCGATCGTCGTCGGTGACGTCCCGACGGGCTTGTCCTCGATCGATAGATCCGCACCCGGCGGAACCGTCGAGACTTCGACCTTGCACGTCGTCTTCTCCGGCGGCGGATTCTCTTTGGGCGGAGGCGGATTCTCGACGATCGCTTGCGCGGCATCCGCGGGAACCGGTGGCGTGATCACCGGCGCCGCCGAACCCGAACCCGATCCCGATCCTGTCTGGATCGCGACCGGCTGGTTCTCGTCCGGCGTGACCGGCTTCTTCTTCATCACCACGACCACGGCGATCGCCGCGATCGCGAGCGCGACCGCCGCGACCAACGCGTAGATCAGCGTCTTCTTCTTCGGCGCGGGCCGCACCGTGTCGGTGTGATCCGACATTACCCATTGCGACGATCCCGCCGGCGCGGGAGGCGGAACCACGGCAGCTGCCGCGACCACCGGTAACGGCGGCGGCGTGGGTTGTTGGCGTTTCGCCGGCGATGGCGTCAGCGGCGGCGGAACTCGCGGTGCTCCACCGTTGAGCGGCACCGTCGTCGGCCGTTTCGGCGGCGGCGGCTCGATATCGACGGCCGGCGACGACACGATGAACGCTTCCCCCGCTTCGCTCTCGGCGCGCGGCGCGGGTGCACCCATCAACGACGGATCGATCTCGACGAGCGCCTCGCCGATTCCCGTCGGCTTTTCTTCCCACTCGACCGCTTCGATCGCCTTCGCACTCGCGACTGCGATGTTGCGATTGCCGGTCTCGGGATGTTTGCGCGCGGCTGGCTCGGGCAGTTTTTCGACCTTGCTCGGCGCGCTCCAGCCTCCCGGCGATGCCGGATCCAAGCTGATGACGAAGTCTTCCTGCGGACCGGACTTTTCCTCGGCCGCTTTGTCGTCGGCGGTTTTCGGCAGCGGCGTGGGCGCGGGCGCATCCGGCGCCATCGTCCAATCCTCGCCTTTCATCGCCGCCATGATCTCGGACGCGCGCAGACCACCCGATCGTCCCGGCGTCGCCGGCACCGGCATCTCGGCCGTATCCGGCGGTGGCGCGACCGCATCGTCTTGTTCGGTCTTCTTCTCGTCGGGCGCGGCGTCGTCCCAGCTGCTATCGGCCGACAACATCTGAACGCCGAGCGAGGTCTTCTTTTGCTCGCTACCGATCGGCGGCGCTTCCGGAATCCCGGTGCGCTCGGTCGGCTCCGACAGGTCGAGTTGTTGCGGCAACGTCTCGCCGGCCGGTCGCTTCACGATCGGCAGCGGCGCGTACGGCGTCGGGTTCCGCGGCATCGGCGGCGTCGACGGCGTGTGCGCGCGCTTCGCCAACCCGGATCCCGTTGGAGGCGGAGGATCGATAATGATGGGCGCCGGACTCGTCGGTTCCTGATCGGCGGGCAGCCGCACGACCGGCATGCCGAGCGTGGTCTGCTTCGGCACCGGCGTGGGATCGCGTTTCGGGATCTGGATCGTCTCGTTCTTCTTCGGCAGCGGCGTCGGATCGCGACGCACCGGCACCGTCGGCGCGACATCGGCCGGCGGCCGCACCATGATCGGCAGCGCCATCGTCCCGCGCGGTGGCGTCGGCGGCGTGATGCCTTGCTTCGTGACCGTCGCCGAAACCGCCGGCATGTCGGGCGTGGTCGGCTTTGTCTCGGCCGCGGGGATTCGATCGATCGCGGGCATGCCCATCGTCGTCGCCTTACCGACCACCGGCGGAACCGCGGGTGGGGTGAGCGGCGTGACCTTTGGCTGGAGCGCGGGCGGAATGCTCGACGTCTTCGCGCGCCCGGGTTGCGGACCCGGTCCCGGAATCGACGGAATCACGAACTTCTGCGACGGGCTATCCCCGGTCTTCGCCGGCACGCCATCGCGCCACGGTCCCGGATCGCCAACCACGACGCACTCGGCCTTCGCATTTGCCGCATCGATCCGACCACCGACCGGCGGCACCACCGGGCGCGGCTCGTCCGGAATCGATCCCGCGCGGGGCGCGACCGACAGGGGCGGCGGCTTCATCGCGAGTCGGGCTTTTTCGAGCTCGGTCAGCGTGGTCTTCGTCGCGTCATCGGTGTCGACGAACTTCACCGTCATGCCGACTCGTCCGTACAGTGGCGACGGTCGGGTCGCGCTCGACACGATCTCGACCTCGCCCTCGAGCACGATCCGCCCGTCGAGGAGCGTCACCGCGACGCGGCCACGTTTTCCTTGCGGCAATGGCTCTGAAATCGGGACGAACAGCCCCGTGCGATCGGCGTAGCGCCGAAACGCCGCGACAAACTCCTCGGCGGATGCACAGGCCGAGACCAGGTAGAGCGGAGCCCCAGTCGTCACCTAGTGACAATTGTAGGCGAAAACGCTCCCGGCCGAAACGAAAGCGGGCGTCCCATATCACTGAGACGCCCACCCCTAAATTCCCCTATCGGGGACCGACTACATGATCATGAAGTCGTGCGCGCGGACGGTCTTGCGACCGTTCTCCGACGCGCGCTTCGCCGCCTGCTCCACGAGCCAGCCGACGTAGCCATTCAGACCCTCGAGCGCATCACCGGCGGTGTTGCAGCCCGCGTCCTTCAGCATCTGCTTGACCTTCGACGCGACGAGCAGCATCTCCTTCGGAGCGCCGCCACCGGACTTACCCTTCTTCGCTTTCGCCATAACATTCTCCTCGTTGTTAGAAGCGAATCCCTTTTACACCGCCTCCCGACGGAGAAAAGGGACGCACCCCTAAAAAACGGCATCTACACGCTAAAAGGTGCCGATCTACGCTAACGGGCGAACTTGACGATCGCGATATTCGGTTTGGGCGCCTTCGACAGCACGGGATCGTTTTCCGGCCGCTTGCTCTCGATCGCCGGCTCGACGAGCTCGAGCTTGAACCGGAACGCTCCGACGACGATCGCGTTGCCCTTGTCGTCGATCGCGACGCCGCGTCCCTGATCATGATCGTGGTCACCCCACGTGTTGACCCACACGACGTTGCCCTTCGGGTCGAGCTTGACCGCGAACATGTCCTTGTTGCCCTGGCTGCGGACCGCGCCCTTGCCGAAATCGACCGTGTTTTCGAACCAGCCCGTGGTCACGGTATTGCCCGCCGAATCGGTCGCGACGCCCCACGCCACGTCGACGCGCTCGGCGCCGAAGCTGTGCGCCCACTCGAGCTGGCCATCGGTCGTGAACCGCACGACGTACGCGTCCGCTTCGCCGAGCGAGTTGTGCTCGTCGCCTTCGCCGAACGAGATCGGGCCCTTGTTCTCGAACGATCCGACGAGCGTGATGTGGCCGGCCGGGTCGACCGCGAGCCCGCCGACGACGTCGTTGAACATGTTGCCGAAGTTCTTCGCCCACACGAAGTCGCCGTTGACGTCGTACTTCGCGAGCACGATGTCGTTGTCGCTGCCGCCGTGCGCCTTCAGCGGTTGTTGACCGCCCCAGTCGCTGACGTCGGCGAAGTGGCCCGCGACATAGACGTTGTTATTCGCGTCCGAGGCGACGCGCATGATCGTGTCTTCGTAGCGCCCGCCATACGACTTGATCCACTGCATGTTGCCGCCGGCGTCGAGCTTGACGAGGAGCGCGTCGGTCTTGCCCTTCGACTTCAACACCGTCGAGCCGATCGTGATCGAGTCCGAGTACGAGCCGCCGATGATCCAGCCGCCGTCGGCCGTGGCTGTGACCGTGTTCGCGCCGTCACTATCGATCCCACCAAGCGTCCACAGCCACACCGCGTTGCCATCCTTGTCGTAGCAGGCGGCAAACAAGTCATCCGAGCCCTGCGCCTTGTGGGCGGTTTCGCCGACCTTCAATTCGTCGAGGAAGTTGCCGACGACGACGACCTTGTCACCCGCCGCCGCGACGGCCTTCGCATCGTCATCGCGCTTTGCCCCGAGCACCTGCACCCACTTCGTCTTGCCGTCGGCGTCGAGCTTCGCGAGGAAGCCATCGCTACCGCCAGCGGCCGTCTTCTTGCCGACGGCGCCGCCGAAATCGATCTCGCCGTCGAAGTAGCCGACGACGTAGACATCGTTGTTCGCACCGACGGCAACGCCGCGCGGCACGTCCATGCCGAAGCCGCCGAACGCCGCTTGCCAGATCGGCTTGCCCGTCGCGCCGGCGGTGGTTTCGGCGAGCCCGGGAAGCGGTTGCTTCGGCACGTCCTTCTTCACCGCCGGTGCCGGCTTGTTCTCTTCCGGCTGCGGTCCCGTCGCCGGAGTTTCTTTCTTGCCCTGCTTACAACCGATCGACGCGACGAGAGCCAAAGCGAGCGCAACACGCATGCCTCACGATGTCATGAGTCCAGCGTGTCGTCATGCCCTTCTGTGGTTAGGATGCGCCGGTGCTGCGCGCGTTTTTGATCGTTGGAACTTTCTTCGCGGCGGGGTGTCCAAGCCATACGGAGCATCCTGTCCCGTCGGGAAAAGATGACACCGCAGTTCGTGTCGCGATTGCACGCGCCGAGGTGAAGCGTGCGGCAGGGCTCGCCGAGCTAAAGCGGTATGCGACCGACAGCGACGTCCACACGCGCGAGCTCGCGTTGCGGGGCCTCGGTCGGATCGGCGGCGACGAAGCGATGCGCGTGTTGCTCGCCGCGGTCAAGGATCCGCAGACCGCGTCCGCCGCGTATGCCGCGATCGGCGTGGCCGCGTCGCTCGACGACACTGCTCCGCTCGCCCATCAACCGATCGATCTGGAGAAGCAGGCGACACGTCCAGCGAGGGCGATCGTCGAAGCGTTCGGGCGTGCCGCCGCCGCCGAGGATCAAGTTTCAGTGATCAACGCGGTCAAGACCCGCGAGCCCGAGCTGTGGGCCGAAGCCGCGCTCGCACTCGGACGGATGGCGCGTCGAAAACTCGCGTTTTCACCCGAAGCTCTCGCGTGGTTGATCCAAGTCTCGTCGGCGCCCGATCGCGACACGCGGTACGCGGCGACCTATGCACTGTCGCGCGAATGGAAGCCCGCGGATCCGACCGCTGCGATCGCTGCACTCGTCGCTCGCCTCACCGACGAGGATCCCGAAACCCGTGCGACGGCGTTGGCCGGCCTCGCGAAGCGCGGCGTCCAACCGAACACCACGGGTGGTGCGCTCGAAGATTCGCTCCGCGATACCGATTGGCGCGTTGCCGTCGAAGCCGTGCGTGCGCTGGCCGGTGACAAGGCGACGGACGTCGGTCGCGAATTCGTCGCCACGAACCTCGTCCGTCGCTGGGAGCAACTGCGCAAAGGATCGGGCGGCGACGCGCAGGTGCTGATCGAGAGCCTGCACCTCTTACTCGCGCATCCGCCGACCTCGCCGACCGCGATCGCCGCCGTCGCGAACCTCGTGCACGCCGTCGATCATCCGGCCACGCTCCCCGAACACGAGATCGCGGTGCTCGCGCGTCTCGTCGCCGCGGCGCAAACCAATGCGATTTCCGTCGACAACTTCGCGACGACCCAGATGCCTCGCCACGTGCTGTTCGCGATCACCACGCAGGCGTTCGCACACGAGCCGCCAAACGTGCAGGCCCAGCTCCTACGCCAGATGGCGGAGAGCTCCGATCCGAAAGACAAGGCGACCGGCCTCGGGCTCCTCGCAGATCCGGACAACAAGGCGCTCGCGGCGGATCTGGTCATCGCCCAACTGAAGGCCGCGATCGCGTCGAAGGACGAGGTCATCTCCGGTGCCGGCGCCGACGCGATCGGTAGTTACTTCGAAGCCCACGGCGTCGAGCCGACGTTGCAAGCCGCCGTGATCGCGCGCGCCTCGATCGAAGACGAGCCCGAGCTCGAATCCGGCCTGCTCGAGACGATCGGTAAGTACAAGATCGCCGACGGTGCCGCCGCGTGTCGTCGCGCGCTGACGAAACATCCGATCGTCGCGCGTGCCGGTGCCGCGTGCCTGAAGAATCTCGGCGAGGCCGTGCCGGTGCCGCCGATCGGCGATGGCGTCGCGCCGCCCGTCGACGTCGCGACCGTGATCGGAAAGCAGATCACGTGGCACCTCACGACCACCGGCGGGGACATCGCGATCGAGCTCCGTCCGGATATCTCGCCGTGGGCCGTCGCCACGATCGTCGCGCTCACGCAAAAGCACTTCTACGACGGGCTCGAGTTCCATCGCGTCGTGCCGGACTTCGTGGTCCAAGGCGGCGACCCGACGATGTCCGGCGTCGGCGGCCCCGGTTACGTCACACCGGCCGAGCCCGCGACCTCGCTCGACGCGCCCGGCTACATCGCCGGCGGCATCGGGATCGCAGACGCCGGCCGGGACTCCGGAGGGTCGCAATGGTTCGCGATGCACTCGCGCGCGCCCCACCTCGACGGTCGCTATACCTACATCGGCCGGATCTCCGTCGGGCAGAACATCGCGGATTCCTTGGTCATCGGATCTGCGGTCACGAGGGCGACCGTCGAGATCCGCTAATCCTGCAAATAAGATCGAGTGCTCGTGTCGTTCGTTCCATCATGCGTATGCGCTCCCTCCTGCTTCCGGCCGGATTAGCAGTAGCTGGCTACATGGCTGTTTCGACCCCCGCGTCCGCTAGACGCGTGGTCTCCGACTTCGAATTCAACGCCCCGACGTTCGCGCTGCAAGGCCGACCCGTCGGCGGTACCAAAGCCGCAAACGCGACCGCCGCGTTCCTCTCGGGCAATCGCATCGCCGCGCTCGACGGTGGTGCGGCGCTCGTGATCGATGCCGACTCCGGCAAGCTGATCAAATCCGACAAGGCGGGCAAGTCCGTCGCGCAGTTCGACATCGGCGCGAACGCCGGCATGATGGCCTACGATCCGGACGCGAAGCTCGCGTATGTCGCGAACCGGATGGCGAACACGATCGATATCGTGCGCGTCGGTGACAAGCTCGAGCGCGCCGCGCAGATCGCGACGCCCGTCGAGCCGTTCGGCATCGCACTCTCGCCGGACAAGAAGACCGTGATGGTCACGACGGTTGCTGATCGCGCGCTCGTCGCGTTCGATGCGACCTCGGGCAAAGAGAAGTGGCGCACCGCGCTCGGCCGCGAACCGCGTGGCCTCGCCGTGTCGCCAGATGGCACGCGCGCGCTCGTCGCATATCTCCAAACCGGCACGGTCGATCAGATCGACCTGCTCGAGACGCACTCGGCCGAGCACGTCGCGTTGTCGACGGCGACCTCGCCGCGCCGTTGTAAGCATTGCGGTGGCGCCGACGGTGACAGCTTCGCGCGCGGCACGTTCGCCGTCGCGTTCATGGGTGATCACGAAGCGGTCGTGCCGTTCCAGCGCGAGACGCCGGTGCAGATCGCGAACGGCGGTAACACCGGTAGCTACGGTGGTGGTTTCGAGCCGCCGATCACGCACGAGCTCGCGTTCCTCGGTCTCGATCGCGAGCGCACCACGCAAGTGGCGGCGACGATCGCGCAACATCAGCCACGCGCGATCGCGTGGGATGGAGCGCACGACGCGCTCTACGTCGCCGGCATGGGCACCGATTCGATCCTGCAGGTGAAGAACGCGTCGCAGGTCGGCATCGCGCAAGGTCTGACCTCGCAAGTCACGAGCGGTAAGGATCGCTGCGGTCCGGACGGTCTCGCGATTTCCGCGGACGGCAACGTCCTCGTGTGGTGCTCGTTCACGCGCACTGTCGAGCACGTCCAGGTGATCGATAGCAAAGGCGGGCTCGCGCAGACTGCATCGATCGCGAATGGTCCGGCGCTCGTCGCGTCGACCCTGACCGACAAGGCGCATCAAGGCATGGTGCTGTTTCACTCGGCCGAGCCCGCGATCTCGGCCCAGGGCGCGCTCGCGTGTGCGAGCTGTCACCCGGACGGTCGCGACGACGGCCTGTCGTGGAAGATCGAGACGAACACGCTGCAGACCCCGTTGCTCGCGGGTCGCGTCGTCGGCACGCACCCGTACAAATGGGACGGTGGCGACAAGGATTCTGAAGACCAGCCTCGCGACCACGATGAAGCGCCTCGGCGGCATCGGTCTCGACAAGGCGCAGACGGCGAACCTCGCGGCGTACCTCGAGGCGTTGCCGGCGCCGCACACCCCGACTCGCAACAAGGACTCGGTCGCGCGCGGCAAGAAGCTGTTCGATTCGGCCGAGGTTGGCTGCCGCAGCTGCCACGATGGCCCGACGTACTCGGATAGCTCGCTCCATCAGTTCGATGGCTCGACGCTCCCGAAGGCGGACACCCCGAGCCTGATCGGCCTGGCGGCTAGTGCCCCGTATTTCCACGATGGTTCGGCGGCGACCCTCGAGGCGCTCCTCCGCGATCGCGGCGCGGTCCATGGCATGGCGGAGACGGCCAAGCTGTCGGACCAACAGACGGCCGATCTGATCGCGTTCCTCGAAACCCTGTAAACCGGGTAGGCGGTTCGCGGATCAGGGGTGGCAATGCGCGCATTCCTGGTCGCCGTCCCGATCGTCCTCCTCACGTCGCATGCAACCTGGGCTTGCCCGGAGGATGACGACGATAACGACAGCGACGATGACGTCGCCGATGTCGAGCCGCCGGAACCGCCCGAGCCGCCGGAACCACCGGAGCCGCCCGCGCCGCCGGAACCGAGGTTCTCGCGTTGGGTCGCGGCCGCGATGCCTTCGGACGACGACGTCGATGTCGACGTGGATATCGACATCCATTGGGACATCGACGTCCGCTGGAACGACGACCGCGGGCGCGGTCACACGATGCACTTCTACACGACGCCCAACGCGGACGACGACGATAACGATTAGCTCGACGCGCTGGTGTAGTTGCGAATCGCCGCGCGCCAGACCAGCCGGCTGATCACGAGCATCACGATCGCGCCGCCGACGGTGGCGAGCGCGCGTTCGGCATCGAGCGTGCCGAGCATCGCCATCGCCGGGAACGTGGTCATCACCGCGATCGGGATGATGAACGTGAAGATCAGGCGCCACAGGCCGGGCAGGACGTAGACCGGCCAGCGACCCACGTCGAAGATCGCGCCGAGCAGGTACATCAGATTGTCGAGCCGGCCGACCCAGAACGAAGCGGCCGCGCACACGATCCATAGCGCGTACATCGCGAATGCTCCGGCGGCGAACAGCGCGAGGCCGAGCAACACGTGCGGCACCGTCGGAACCTCACCGCGGCGCCAGAACGCGTAGGCGATCATGCCGATCGCGATCAGCATGTCGAAGATCTTCCACGGCTCGTAGCGCGAGGCGGAGACCACGGCTTGCGCGTCGACGGGCTTTAGCAACACGTAGTCGAACGAGCCGCTGCGGATCTTCTCGACCAGATCGACGAGCGACGGACTGACCACGCCCTCGAGCAGCGCGCGCAGGCCGGTGAAGTACGCCATCACGATCAACGCGGCGGAGAAATCCCAGCCGTTGACGGTGGGCCGCACTTGATAGAGCACGACGAGCGGCAACAGCGTCAGCGCCATCCACGCGAGGCCCATCACGCCTTCGAGCAGGAAGTTCGCGCGATAGGCCATCGCCGACGCCAGGCTGATCCGCAGTTGGATCGTCAACAAGCGGACGTACTTCATCCGCCAACGCTCTCGAACCGCCGCACGCCGGCGTTCCATAGATAGATCGCGAGCGCGGTGAGGCCGACCGTCCACGCGGCTTGGCCGGCGAGCATGTGAAACACCTGCTCGTGCGTGAGGTGGTGGCGAGTCATGAGCTCGACGGGGATGCTGAGCGTGAACCGAAATGGCAGCCAATCGGCGACGCGCGCGATCGGGCCCGGCAACATCTCGAGTGGCATGAGATAGCCGGAAAACAGCGAGAACAAGCCGAAGTACAGCGTCGAGAGCGCCATCGTCTGCGTCATGAAGAACGCGAGCGAGCCGATCGCGAACAGGATCGAGAACGTGATCAGCCACGCCATCGCGATCGACGGGAGCAACACCGCCCACTGCAGATGGTCGTGTGCGAGCGCTCCGCGCGACGTGACGAGTAGGATCGCGATCAACGGCAGCGCGACCGCCGAGCGAAACGGCAGCGCGGCGAGGTGGCTCGTCGTGTAGGTGACGAACGGATGGATCGGTCGCAGTAACCGCATCGCCATCGTGCCGAGCCGGATCTCCTCCATCATCTGCCACGCGACCCAGTTGCCGGTGAGCTGGCGGATCAAGAGCGTCGCGAGGAAGTACACGACGAACTGGTCGGCGTCGTAGCCCTTGAACGAGCCATCGCGCGCGACGCTCGTCCACAGCGACATCATGATCAGCGGCTGTGTCGTCGTGAGGATCCAGACGACGAACTCCGCACGATAGGCGACGGTCTCGGCGACGCCGATCCGCAGCAATGTGGGGAGCGCGCGCACGGTTCGCGAGAACGTCGACCTCACTTACCGAACATCTTTCGCAAGATGTCCTCGAGCGGCGGATCTTCGATCGCGAGGTCGGTGACCTTTAGCTCGAGCAGGCGCGTGATCACGCCGCCGAGCTCTTTCTCGGGCACGCGCAACGTGACGCGCTTGCCTTCACGCGATAGCAGCGTGCCGAGGTTGTCGATGTCGGCATCGCTCGTGAACGTCACGCGCTTGTCCGGATCCATCTGCTTGATCAGGCCGCGCAGATCGCCGTCGTGGATCAGGTTGCCGTGATCGATCACGATGATCCGCGGACACAGCGCCACGACATCGTCCATGTAGTGGCTCGTGAGCAGCACGGTCGCGTTGTGCTGTTGGTTGTACTTGCGGATGAAGTCGCGAATCGCCACCTGCATCGCGACGTCGAGCCCGATCGTCGGCTCGTCGAGAAACAGCGTGGTCGGCCGGTGGAGCAGGGCGGCCGCGAGCTCGCACTTCATGCGCTCGCCGAGCGAGAGTTGGCGCGCCGGCTTGTTCACCAGATCGCCGAGCTCTAAGAGGTCCGTCAGCTCCTTCAGCGTGGCGTCGAACTGGTCCTTCGGGACATCGAACACGACGCGGTTCATCGCGTACGTCTCCGACGGCGGCAGGTCCCAGATCAGCTGCGACTTCTGCCCCATCACGAGCGTGATCTTCGAGAGCAATTCCGGGCTGCGATCGAACGGCACGTGACCCTCGACCGTGGCTTCGCCGCTCGTCGGATGGAGCAGGCCCGAGAGCACCTTCAACGTGGTGGTCTTGCCCGCGCCGTTCGGCCCGAGAAAGCCGACGCGCTCGCCACGCTCGATCGAGAAGCTCACACCGTCGACGGCCTTCACCGTCTCGTACGTGCGATGGAACAGCGACTTCACCGCGTTGCCGAAACCCGGCTCGCGCTTGTGCACCTTGAAGTGCTTTTTGAGGTCCCTAGTAACGATCACTTCTTGGAATCTTTTACCAGCTCGCCCATCTGCTTGAGCGGCAAGCTATCGACCGCTTCACCTTCCAACATCTGCTCGAGCAGGTGCGCGCCGACTTGCGCGAGGTTCGTGAGGCTCGCGATCCGCTCGACGATCAATTTATTTCCGGGGCGGACTTCATCCCGCGCTTCTTCGAATTGATCGCGCGCGGACTTGATCCAGTTGAGCTCGCGCTCGCGAAACACGCGCGACACCATCTTCCACAGCGACGTCTCCGCTTCGTAGTGCTCGCGCCGCTCGCCGACCACCCACGCCTTCTTGATCGCGCCCCACTGCAGCATTTCGGTCAGCAGCATCGACACCGATCCCGTCGACAACCCGAGCCGTTCGCCGAGGTCGGCCGCGGTCAGCGAGTGATCCTCCAAGTACAACACCGCCCACATCCGACCCATGTTGCGCTTGAAGCCCCACGACTCGATCAGCGCACCGACCGCGTCCGCGACTCGCAGGACTGCCGGGTCGATTTTATCCGCCATCTATTTCTCGGGATCGGGAGGCGTGGTCTCGCGAGTGGCCACGCGCACGATGTTGCCACCCTGCTCGGGCAGCTTACCGACAACCGAGCTCTCCTGCCGGCGGCGATTGATGATCTCGACGATTTCGCGCTGCGAGAGCCCACCCGACGGACGGATCGTCACGCTCGCTTCGCGTCCCGACTTCATCTCGCGCGCGGTCACCGAAAGCAGCGACTCGACATCGACCGTCATCACGAGCTCGATGCGCGTCGAGCCCGCGGGACCGGTGGGCAGATCGTCGAGCACGACCTGGCCGAGCTTGCGGTTCTTGCCGAGCTGATCGGACTCGCCTTGATAGACGTCGATCGACACGAACTTTTGATCGGCCGCGGTCGTGGCGAACAACTTCCGCACGCGCACCGGCAGCATCGAGTTGCGCGGGATCACGACGGAGAAGCCCGAGTCACCGACCTTGATGCCGAGGTCGTGCGGCGTGACGTCGAGGAGCGCGGCTTCGTCGGATTCGCCGGCGAGGATGCCCGCATACGCCGCCGCACCGAGCGCGACGACTTCATCCGGGTTCGCACCCTTGCTCGGCTTCTTCTTGAAGATCCGTTCGACCGAGCCCTGCACGGCCGGCCATCGCGTCATGCCGCCGACGAGCAGCACTTCTTCGACGTCCGCGGCGGCGAGGCCGGCATCCGCGAGCGCGCGCACGCACGGCGCTTCGAGACGATCCAAGAGATCCTGCGTGAGTTGCTCGCACAGCTCGCGGGTGATCGTGCGCTCGTAGTTGATCGGAGCGCCCGCCTGATCGTTCGCGAGGAACGGCAGCTGGATGATCGTCTCGCTCGCGTTCGACAGCTGCTTCTTCGCGTTTTCACACGCCTCGCGGAGCCGCGACATCGCCATCGGAATGCCGGTGAGATCCACGCGATGTGCATCGAACACTTCGTCGACGATTCGCTCTTGGAGCCGGCGATCCCAGTCCTCGCCGCCGAGCGCGGTATCGCCGCCGGTCGCGAGCACTTCGAAGATGCCGTTGTCGACGCTCATGATCGAGATGTCGAACGTGCCGCCGCCGAGATCGAATACCGCGATGATCCGGCGACCTTCCGAGTGGCGATGGACGCCGTACGCGAGCGCCGCCGCGGTGGGCTCGTTGAGGATGCGGATCACGTCGAGGCCGGCGATCTGACCGGCGTCGCGCGTGGCCTGGCGTTGGGCGTCGTCGAAGTAGGCGGGGACGGTGACGATCGCGCGCGTGATCGGTTCGCCCGTGGCTTCTTCGGCGACCGTGCGCATCCGGCGCAGGATGTGCGAAGCGATTTCCTGCGGGCTGATCGGCGCGCCGTGCACGCGAACCCATGCATCACCGTTCGGCGCGGCGACGATCCGGAACGGTGCGAGCCGTGCGAACCACGCCACGTCCTCTGCGTTGACCTTGCGGCCGATCAACCGCTTCGCACCGTAGACCGTGGCGGATGGATTCGTGACAGCTTGGCGGCGCGCGCGCGTGCCGACGGAGACTTGCATCGCGGGCGACCACGCGACCCACGACGGCGTGGTGCGTTCGCCATCCGCAGCGACGAGTGTCTTCGGTTGGTGTTTGTCGTCGAGCACGGCCACGCACGATGTGGTGGTGCCGAGATCGATTCCGATGATGCGGGTCATTGCGGACCTTCTTTCTTCCCCATCAGCCGGGACAGGAGGCCCTTGCGTTCGTTCGTTGCTTGGCGACGCATGTCGGCGAGCTCGCGGGCCGCGCGCTCGTTCGACGGATCGATCTCGAGGGCGAGCTCGAACCGCTGCGCGGCTTCCATCCGATCGCGTGCTTGCAGCGCACGCAAACCTTCGACGAGCTCGATGCCGGCACGCGCACCGCGATCCTGCGGGCTCTTCTTGACGAGCACGCGATACGCGGCGAGCGCGTCGTCGAGCTTGCCTTCATCGATCAGCGCCTCCATCGGCGAGGTATCGGCACCTTCGACGATCGGGCTCGACGACGGCCGGCGGATCGGCTGGCTCGCAGCCGTGATGTCGACGACCGGCAATGGAATCTTGTCCGACGGAGGAATCGGCGTGGTCGCCGCCGACGGCATCCGCACGGGACCGCTCTTCCGATCGACGAGATTCGCCGATGGAACTCCGGCGGCGATATCGCCCGGGCGCGCGAGTTGCGTCGACGCGATCGCCGCGGATTGGCCGGACGGATTCGTGGGCGCGTCGTACGGGCCCGGCTTGGTCGGCGGTTCGGCCGGCGGTGGCGGCACGGTCGGATTGCGCGTGCCCTGCGGTGGCGTGACCTCGATCCGCGCGTGCTCGCGATCGGCGGGCTTCGGGATTTTTTGAATCTGTCCCGTCGGCAAGCGCGGCGCACCGACCGTACGAACGCCGGCGGGAGGCGTGGCGCCCGTGCGCGGAACCGGCGGTGGCGTGCCCGCACGCGGCAACGTGGAGCGCACTTGCTTGCGGCTCGGATCGTCGGCGAGCTTGCGATACGCGTCGCGGATCAGGATGAAGATTTCGGCCGCGATCTGGCGGAGCTTCGTCGACTGGTAGCGCGCGAACCGATCCGGGTGATAGCGCTTCGTCAGTTCGCCGAATGCCGCGCGCACGTCGGCGTCCGTGGTTTCGTAACCGACGCCGAGCACGAGGAACGGATTCAACTTGCGCAGCGACTCGGCTTCCGCTTCGAGCGCGCGGATCAGCTCGGACTCTGCTTCGGCGATGTTCTCGCCTTCTTGCATCGCGGCTTGCGAATCGCCGGGTGCATCCGCGTTCGTGGGCAGGCGCTGGACCTGACCACCTTGGGTCTGGGCGCGAACTTTGTTTTCGGCAGCGAGCGCGCTCTCGATCAGCCACACCGACTTCGTAGGCAGCGGCTCGAGCTTGAGATTCACGCCGGTCCCACGCTGGGCATCCACGACGTGCTCGCTGATCGTTCCCTGGAGCTCGAGCACGGTGGCGCTCGGGAGCTCGAGATCGATCTTCACGGCGGTCCCGATCGGCGGCTGCGTGCTCGCCTTCAGGAACATCGACCCGCGGCTTAGATCACGGCGGTAGATGGTCGCCAGCTGCTGCCACGACGTGCAGCGGAGCTTGATACTGAGCGAAGATGCGGCCATGTACCGTGCCGCGAGATCATAGACTTTTTACGACTCGCGAGGCAACGACCGGTACCGCGCGAGAACGCGCTCGTGGCGCTCTTTTATCCGCTCCAGATAGGTCTGTTCACGTGTGCGTGCCAGCTGCTCTTTGGCCAGCTGGGCGAGCCGCCCTACCACGTAGGGTAGGTCGGATAGCGGCTTTTGAACGGATCCGACCACGCCCAGATCGCCGGCGACCTGTCCGGTCTGCGCTTCCGTAAGTAGGAACGCGGGTAGGTTTGGGGTTTTTTCGCGCAACCGGCGCACGGTGGCCAGGCCGTCGTTCGTGGGTGAGTGGGCGATCACGGCGAGATCGATCTCGAGGCGGGCGGCCGCGCGTACGGCATCGTCACCGGTGATGTACGCGTAACTCGTGATGCCGATCGCTTCGAGCTGATCCGCCAATTGATCGGCGACCCGATCGCGTTCGACGATCAAGATCGCCGGATCGCGGAGCTGGACCTTTTCGTCTTCGAGTGCGAGCGAGCGGCGCTCCGTCTTGATCAGATCCTTCAACAGGTCTTCGACGACCGAGCGGTACTGATCTGCGTGGGTGATCGCGCGTGCTTCTTCGGCTTGGCGATCGAACACGCGGCCGAGGATCGCGCGTGCGTTCGCGGTGCCTTCGAGGCGAACGTCGATGATGTCGCCGGCGCCCGCGCGAATGCAGCTGATGATCATCTGCGCATCGGCGCTCGCGAGGATCGCGATCGGGAGGACGTGGGGAATCGCCGCGGCCGTCTTGCGGATCAGATCATCGGCGCGGCGGCGATCTTCGACCTCTTCACCGTTTTCCAGATCGAGCAGGATGCACGGCGGCGCTTCGGGCGTCTGGACCGCGAGTGCGGCGGCGGCGCCGAGCTCGTCGACAAGAGTCACCTTCATCCCGCCGGATTTCAGGCGATCGATCAGTTGCCGGAGGTGCGACGTAGCGCCGCGCGGTGCAATCACGATCGCGCTCGGCTCCGTCGTCATCGAGGGCAAGATACACTAGCCGGCGATGGTCGATCAGACTGCGGAACACCTGTTCCTGCGCGCGTGTCGGCGCCAACCTGTCGAGCGCACGCCGATCTGGATGATGCGTCAGGCCGGGCGCTATTTGCCGGCGTACATGGCCACGAAGCAGAAGGCCGGCTCGTTCTTGAATCTGTGCAGTACGCCGGAGCTCGCGTGCGAAGTCACGCTGCAACCGATCGACGAGTTCGGGTTCGATGCCGCGATCCTGTTCAGCGACATCTTGGTGACGTTGCCGGGCATGGGCATCCCGATCGATTTTCCGGATAGCGGTCCGAAAATCGGCAAGCCGGTGAGGGCGTCGGCAGATATCGCGGCGCTGAAGATTCCGGAGCCCGTGCCGTACGTGCTCGAGGCGGTGCGGATGATCAAGAAGGCGCTGAACAATCGCGTGCCGCTGATCGGCTTCGCGGGCGCGCCGTTCACGATGTTGACGTATGCCGTCGAGGGTGGTGGGTCGAAGGACTACGCGCTGACGAAGAAGCTGCTGTACGGCGCGCCGAAAGATGCGCACCTGTTGCTCGATAAATTGGCGAAGACCTGTGCGAGCTACCTCGCGGCGCAGGTGGCGGCGGGTGTGGATGCGGTCCAGATCTTCGATAGCTGGGCTGGCATCGTGTCGCCGGGCGATTTCCGCGAGTACCCGCTGCGCTATGCGAAGCAAGTGATCGCGGAGCTGCGCGCGCAGATTCCACGCACGGTCCCGATCATCTATTTCGCGAACGGGTGTGCGCCGTATCTCGATGACTACGCGTCGTCGGGAGCGGACGTTTTGGGTGTCGATTGGCGTGTGGGAATCGACGAGGTGCGGCGGCGGGTTGGAGATAGTGTGGCGCTGCAAGGCAACCTCGATCCGGGCGCGTTGTTCGCGACGCCGTCGGAGATTCGCGCGCGCGTCGCCGACATCTTGGCGCGTGCGGGCGATCGCGGACACATCTTCAACCTCGGGCATGGCGTGTTGCCGGAGACGAACCCGGAGCACGTGCGGGCGATGGTGACGGCGGTAAAGGAATTGAGCGCGCGCTGATGCAGATCGCAGTTGTCGGAGCAGGACTCGGTGGTTTGACGGCGGCGCGAGGTTTGCGCATGGCCGGGCATACGGTGAAGGTATTCGAAGCCACGCCACGCGCGGGCGGTGTGATCGGGACGAGTGTGGTGGATGGCTATCGGCGCGAGCACGCGGCGTCATCGTTCACGGGTGGGCCACCGCATGGTGCGCTCGCGTTGTGCGAAGAGCTCGGCGTGCCCGTCGAGAAAGCAGCGAAGGCAGCGCGCGGTCGCTACATCTTTATCGATGGCAAGCTGAAGCGGTTGCCCGGGAGTCCGGTCGCGTTCGTGCGATCGGATCTGCTGACGTGGCGCGGAAAATTGGATCTGTTGAAGGAGCCGTTCGTCGCCGCGCATCCGCGTGGGGATGACGAGTCGATGTACGCGTTCGCGTCGCGCAGGTTGGGGCCGCAGGCAGCGCGTGCGTTGGTTGCGCCGTTCGTCACGGGCGTGTATGCGGCGGATGCGCACGACGTTTCGCTCGAAGCCGGCTTCCCGCGGCTCGCGGCGCTGGATGCCGAGGGTGGGATCGTGCGCGGGATGTTGAAGACGCACGTGCGGGCGATGCTCGCGGCACGGCGGGGTGGCGGTGGCGCGCCGAGGACGGAGCGCGGGCTCTATGCGCCGGTCGGTGGATTAGGTGCGCTGACCGCGGCGTTGACGAAGGATGTGGATCTGGCGGCGCCCGTGAAGTCGGTAGCGGCAGCGAGTCGTGGTGTGGTCGTGGATGGCGAGCGCTTCGATGGTTGCGTGCTCGCGGTTCCGGCGAGTGATGCGGCGCCGATCGTGGTGGGGATGCCGGAGCTCGTACAGAAGCTCTCGGTGTTCGAGCGTGCGCCGGTCGCGGTGGTCTATCTCGGCGTACCGGCGGACAAGGTGCCCGGCGATGCGTTCGGATTTTTGACGGCGCTCGGCGAAGAGCTGCGCGTGCTCGGCGTGGTGTTCGAGTCGACGGTGTGGACGGATCGTGCGCCATCGGGGCACGCGTTGTTGCGGTGCATCTTCGGTGGTGCGCGTGATCCGTCGGTGACGGAGTTTGCGGATGATCGATTGATCGCGCAGGCAGTGCAGGATGTGAGTCGTGCGCTCGGCTCGCAGATCACGCCCGATCACACGAGTGTCGTGCGGTGGGCGAAGGGGTTGCCGAAGTATCCGGTCGGGCATCGCGAGCGCGTGCGGGATGCGACGGCGGTCGCGCGCAATCATCGGATCGTGTTGGCGGGGGCGGACTATCGTGGCCCGGCCGTTAACGACTTGTGCGCCGACGCGGCGACGATCGTGGCCGAGGTCGCGGCGTGGACGTGAAGTGGCTGGTGCTTATCTTCGGCGCGGCGTGTTCGTCGACGAGCTCGACGACGCCACCGAAAGCGGATGATGCGAAGAAGCCGGTCGTCGTGCCGGCGGTGCCGCCCGGGCCGTATCGCGTAGATGCCAAAGCGCCGCACGGTGACGTCCAGATCCGGGTCGAGTGGAAGGACGTCCCGACGGTGGCGCGGTCGTCGCCGGGGCGGACGGCGTGTGGAACCGCGAAGTCGGCCAGCGTGGCGCCGACGGTGACCTGGGGAATCCCCGACGTGCTCGTGATGATCGAGGTCGATCACGGCAAAGAGATCGCGTGGCAACCCTCGCGGGTCGTGCTCGAGAAGTGTGGGCTGTCGCCGCGGCTGTCGATCGGATCCGCCGCATGGATCGCGTCGGCGATGGAAGGCCCGGTCGACGTCTCGCTGTCGACGGTCGGCACGGCGCGTCCGCTCGAGGCGTCGGACATCAAGCAGCCGCACGTGATCCACCTGCCGGTAATCGGTCGCGAGGTGGATGCGGGTGGCTCCGATCTCGTGTCGATCGTCAGTGCGGATGACTCGGCGCTGGTCGCGATCGCGCCGACGCCGTACTACGCGGTGACCGAAGCGAACGGGCAAGTCGTGCTCCGCGATGTGCCGGTCGGAACGTTCGAAGTCCGTGCGCTCCTTCCGGCCCGTTCCGGTCAGCCCGCGAAGAAGGCAAAGGGCACGGTCACGGTCGCAGCGAATGCGCTCGCCGAAGTCACGCTCTCGCTCGAGTAGGGACGGTCGCAACTACGTCAACTTGCGATCGCCAACGTCGCGAATCTGTTCGAGGGTGAGGACGGTCGCAACTACGTCAACTTGCGATCGTCAACGTCGCGAATCTGTTCGAGCATGGGGACGGTCGCAACTACGTCAACCAACTGTCCGGTTTTCGGACAGGGGACGGTCTGAAGTTAGGCAAGTTCGCCCGCGCATCGTCGCGAAACTGTTGATGCACGGGGACGGTCTGAAGTTAGGCAAGTTCGATCGCGCCAAACGCTACGCCGATGAGCTCACACCGACTCGATGCTCAGCGGCCCGACCAACTCTAGTCGTTTGTCGTCGGGCTTGTCGTCGGTCACGACGATGTCGCCGCGCCGAGCACGTTCGAACGCCTTGTTCGACTCGTCGCGATTTCGACGCATGAGCCGGATCAACGTACGGCCGGCGTCGTTGCAGCCGAGCACTTCGACGCGGCCTTTCGGCGCGACCGGATAATCGACGAGGCGCCATTCGTTCGGCCGCGCGGCGATCGGCTCGCGACGCAACACGAGATACGAAAACTTCAAGTTGCCGTCGCGCAGGTGCGTCACCCGCGCGAGCTCGGCCGTATGCGGTGGCAAGCGAACGAGCCGATCCTCGTGGCACCAGTCATCAGGATTCGCGAGCGCGGGGCAGGGCGCGATCGCACGCGTGCACGGCGCCAACACGTGTGCGCCACGTGCAATCAACAATTGATCGCGCAGCTCGTGCAACGCGCGCGTCGTGTCGCGCAACGCCGGTTCGATCACGATCACGGTCGGTGCCGCGGCGAGCGCTCTCTCGACGAGCGGCAATCGCGCATCGATCGGCAGCTCGTTCAACAACGTCGACATCGTCACGACGTCGCACGCCGGAATCGCCTCTCGCGTCACATCGCACGCACGCGTTGCCACTGTCGAGGCCGGCGCATAGATCGCGAGCGCACGCTTGGCGATCGCGAGCGCTTTGTCATCGCGATCGAACGCGGTGTAGTCGAGCGTCACGCCTTGCGACGCGAGGCCCAAACCGATCGCACCACAGCCGGCGCCGAGATCGACGACTCGCAGCCTCGGACGCGCAACCGCGGCATTCGAATCGCTCGCAGCCACGCCATCGCTGGCGACGGCATCGCCTGCATTCGCATCCGACGTCGATGCGACAAGCGCGCCCGCATTCGCGACGAGCTCAGCCACATCCGCGCCTGCATTCGCGAGCACGTTTGCGCGCCGTAGCTCCGCCAGCGGAATCGCGATCTTGATCGCATCCGCGATCGTGAAGAACGCCGCCCGCGCCGCCAGATCCGCGACCGCGTTCGCCGGCTTCGCCAACTGATCGCGGTGACTCGTATAGCGCTCGCTGCGATCGACGATCGCCTTGTGCAACGCCGCCGGCGCCAACGCCGCATCTCCGACCACCGCGCGCGCGGCCGCGAGCACCGCATCTTCGAGCTCCGGTGGGACTACCCACGTCGTCATCGGATCGCCGTTTTCATGAGTGACGAACGCAGCCTAGCGCGGACTCGATGCCCCGACGTGCGCTAGCGCTCGTTGGACGAGATCGGCGCGCCAGCAACCACGCGGACTTGCCGTGGCGTGAGGCTTGCTGGATGGGGCGCATGCTTCGAATCGGCAAGCTTTGGTTGAGCGCGGTCTTCCTCATTACAGGTGCGAGCGCGGCGAACGCGCAGGTCAGCGTTGGAGTCGGCGTGAACGTCGATATCGATGCGAACGCCTACGACACGACGGCGCCCGGCGATCCGGTCGAGTCGGTCGACGTGTTCTACGACCAGCTCTCGCCGTACGGCATGTGGGTCGACGACGCGGACATGGGCCGCGTGTTCATCCCGGCCGAGGACAACTTCGTCCCGTACACGACCGGTCACTGGGAGTACACGCGCCTCGGCTTCGTGTGGGTTTCGAGCGAACCGCATGCGTGGGCGACGTCGCACTACGGTCGGTGGGCGTATTCGAGCCCGTACGGTCGCTGGGTGTGGTCGCCGGATGTCGAGTGGGGGCCGGCGTGGGTCGAGTGGCGGCAAACGGATGCCGATTTCGGATGGGCGCCACTGCCGCCGCCGCGTCTCGTTTCGTACACGCCGCCGGTCGAGTCGTGGCACTACTGCGGCGCCGCGCACGTGCTCGACGTCAACATCACGCGCTACTACGAGCCGCGCGAGCGCGTTGTCGTGATCCATCGCGAGGCGCGGCCGATCGAGCACTACACGACGGTGTCGAACGTGAAGGTCGTCGTCGGGCCGCCGCCGTCGGTGTTGCGCGATCATCGCGTCGAGGCGAAGCCGGTCCGCGTCGAGCAGAAGACGATCGGCCGGTGGACGCCGACGGAGGCGCACGCGCAGGTGCAACGCGCGCAGGAACATCGCGCGACGTTCGAGGTCGAGAATCAGCGCAAGGTCGATGGCAATGCGCGCATCCATGCGGCGAACGTGAAGGTCATCGACGCGCATCCGCAGCTGAAGGCACAGGTCAACGTGCGCATGGAAGCCGCGAAGCAGGGCAAGGCGCCGCCGCCGGAACATGCCGAGCCGCCCAAGCCGGGCGAGCGGCCGACGGGCTTCGAGCCGAAACCGAATCCGGGCACGCCGGTGAAGCCGCCGGGCAATCACGTCGAGCCGAATCGGCCGGCTCCAGGTGGTGCGGTGAAGCCGCCGGAGAATCACGTCGAGCCGAATCGGCCGGCGCCGGGTGGTGCGGTGAAGCCGCCGGAGAATCACGTCGAGCCGAATCGGCCGGCGCCGAAACCGGAACACGCCGAGCCGACTCGCCCGACAGGTGGCGCGGTGAAGCCGCCGGAAAATCATGCCGAGCCGACGCCGGCGCCGGCGGGTGGCATCCACGGGCCAATCCATCACGGGCCGGTCGAGAGCAAGCCGGCGCCCGCGCCGAAGCCGGAACCGCAACGGCCGGCGGAGCCGCGTCCAGCGGAAAATCATGTCGAAGCGCCGAAGCAGGCGGAGCCGCCGCACCAGAATCCGGCGCCTGCGCCGAAGCCGGCCGAGAATCATCCGGCGCCGAAAGCTGGCGGACACCCGCCGGAGCATAAAGAGCCCGAGAAGAAGTAGCTGTCCGGCGGATGTCCGACGCCGGACGCGAACTTCCCTAACTTCAGACCGTCCCCGTGGCTGAAGAGTTTCGCGCCGATGCGCGCGCGAACTTGCCTAACTTCAGACCGTCCCCTGTCCGGAAACCGGACAGTTGGTTGACGTAGTTGCGACCGTCCCCACCGTCGAACAAATTCGCGCGGTTCGCGATCGCAAGTTGACGTAGTTGCGACCGTCCCCATGCCCGAGGAGTTTCGAGCACATCGCGATCGCAAGTTGACGTAGTTGCGACCGTCCCTACCGTCGAGCAAATTCGCGCGGTTCGCGATCGCAAGTTGCGACCGTCCCCCTACACGCCGATCTCGTCGCAGAGCTCCTCGTACTTCGAGTAGAACCCGCTTGGCGTCGACCGATGCGACGCGAGCCCGACCGTGTCCCACTCGTCGAGCCCGTCTGCGCACTCGACACCGAGCAACTTCAGGATCGCGTTGACCGAGATCGTGTCGTCATCGGTGATCCGGTGCGTTCGCTTGTACAGCGCGGCCCGTTGTTCACCGGCGCCGCCGAAGTACTCGGTCACGATGATTCCGAACGTCACGTCCTCGTACCCGACGAGCTCCGCCGCGATGTGCGCGAGCACCGCGTCGTCCGGGAACAGCCCGCCACGCGGCACACTCAACGTCCCGCGCCAGCCGAGCTTCGCCTGCCAGTACGCACCGTAGTAGTGCGTGATGTGAAACATCGCGATCTCCGGCGTGAGCTGGACGGCCGGCAGATCGAACCGCGCCCGCGCTTCTTCACGCCACGGTTCCGCAATCACCAGTGCGGTGATGTTGTGACCCACTCAGGCTTTGTCGTCGGGCTTGTCGCCGTCGACCTTCACCGCATGCTCGTCGTCGTTGACCGTCTCGGCCTCGGTATCGACGCCTTCCTTCACGACCGGCGTCTGCGGCACGACCGCGATCCCCGGCTGCGTGGTCTTCGACGACTTCTTCGCCATCTGCGGCGGAATCGTCGGCGCTTCACCGATCTCTTTATCCTTCTCCGCATCGCCCATCGCCCGCATCGGCACCGTTTTGCCACCGGCACCGGCTTCCGGCATCTCCGGCGCCTTGCCCGTCAACGACACCGTGGCACCCGGCGTGGGCACACCACCCGCCGTGAACGCGGTCTGCGTGGGCTCGTCCGCCGAGAACGGATTCCCGACATCCACCGGCTGCGTCGAATCTTCGCCGAACTGCACCGGCGCCGCTTCATTCACGTCGACGACATGCACCGCAACACCCGTGATGTTGTCGTGCCCGCCGCGCGTCTTCGCCAGCTCGACCATCTCCGCGAGCGCTTCGCCCGGCTTCTCCGCCGACAGCCGCTGCGCGATCTCTTCTTCCGCCGGGAAGTAGTCATGCAAGCCGTCACTGCACAGCAGCAACCGATCGTTGCGCTTCAACGTGACGTGCGCCATCTCGACGCCGACATCCGCGCTGACACCGATCGCGTTCACGAGGATCGTCCGCAGCGGCGAGACCTGCGCCTCTTCGATCGTGAGCTTGCCCTCGATCACGAGCACCTCGGCCACCGTGTGATCCGTGGTGATCTGCGACGACCGACCATCCCGCACGAGATACGTCCGGCTATCGCCAACGTGCGCGACGAACGCCTCCGCACCGGCGACGAGCACCACGTCCAACGTGGTCCCCATGCCTTGCTTGTCCGACTCGGTCTGACCGCGCTGATAGACCGCTTGATGCGCCTGCAACACCGCTTGCTGGAGGAGCTGCACGAGCTGGCGCCGCCCCGCATCCGTCGGCTGTTTCTTGAACGCCGAGATTTCGGGCATCGCTTCTTCGAGCGTCTTCTTGACGGTTTCCACCGCCATCGCCGACGCCACTTCGCCCGCGGCATGACCTCCCATGCCGTCGGCCACGATAAAGAACCCACTGCCGGGCTCCATGTGTGCCGAGTCCTCGTTGTGATCGCGTACGACACCAACGTCCGTCACCAACCACGCCTCGAGCTTTACCCCGGGGGTCTGGTCTTCATCTGCTTGCGGCGATCCGGCGGTCATCTAGCTGCACCCGAATGTTCGCCCGGGGCGTCGTAACCCGCAAGCGTTCGGCTGCCTTAGACGATCGCCGCCACACGCTTTTCGATAAGCCGGACGGCCGCCGCCTCACGTTCGACCACGATGTATTCGCGCCCGAGCCGCTTTGCCACCGCCGCGGTCGTCCCAGATCCCCCGAACCAGTCGGCCACCCGATCGCCCGGCTTCGTGACCGCGGACAGGATCCGGGTGATCAGGCGTTCCGGCTTCTGCGACGGCCACCCGGTCCGCTCGGCGTCGGAGTGGTTGAGCGTCTCGACGTCGGTCCACCAATCCTCGGGCACCTTGCCGGCCGCGACCGGATACCGATAGACCCGGCCCGTCTTCTTGTCCGTCTTTTCTTGGACCCCGTTGACCAGCCGCATGTGCGAGCCGCCCTTGCGAGGCACCCTCACCGCGTCGGGGTAAAAGGCCCAGTCGTCCGACTTCGCATACCAGAGGATCGTGTCGTGCTTGCGCCCGAACCCGCGCCGCGATTTGCCACCGACCGAGTAGCACCACACGATCTCGTTGACGAACCGGTCGCGCCCGAACACCCGATCGAGCTCGACCTTCACGTAGTGGACGGCGCGATAGTCGAGATGGACGAAGATCGACCCGGCATCCGCGAGCACCCGCCGGCTATCCACCAACAACGGTGACAACCACGCGACGAACGCGTTCGGTTCGTCATCCCGATCCATGTATGCGTGCCCGCGCCCGCGCTGGACCAACCCCGTCCCGAACGGCGGATCGATATAGATCGCATCGATGCTCGCATCCGGCTCGCGCGCCGCGATCGCGAACGCATCACCGTGAATCACCCGCGAGCTCAAGGCGCGCTACGTTATCACCGTGAGGTTTTGTCCGTGGTATCCGCTCGCCGAAGCCGGCGATCGCACGCCCGCGGGTGAGGGCGTCCTGCAGTTGCGGGTGCCTGAAGGCCTCCTCGACTATCCCACCGGCAAGAGCGCGATGGTCCACTACGCCCACGCGATGGACGTCCGTGCGGCCGCGCTCGGTTTAGCCGCCGTTCACCACGATCTACTCTGCCGCCACCTCGATCCCGAAGGTGAAGCGGTCGATTACTCGGCGTTCCATGCCAAAGTGCTAGATGAGTTCGTGCGACGGTTCGGCATCGCACCGCGGTTTCCATGAGTCTCGTCGAAGCAGAAGCCACAGGTCCTGTCGAAGGCGACGATCCGATCGTCACGCCGCCGCGCCCGCGTCATCGCCGCGTGTCGGTCTCGCTCGTGTTCACGCTGTCGGTCCTGATCGGCACCGTCGTCGCCATCTACGTGGGGTTTCCCGCGCGTCACAACGTCCTCGCGCAAGTCGCGCTGCAGAATCATCGCGAGCCGCCGGCCTGGGACCTCGCCACGCCGGATGCACACGAGCTCGAAGTGTTCTTGAAGGGCGCGCTCGGCAAGGATGCACCGTTGCCGAAGCTGCCCGCGATCGGCGCCGCGCGAATCGAAGTGCTCGATCGCCACGCCGCGCTGATCCGGTTCAAGGTCGGAGACGACGAGATCACGTACGTCGTCGGTCGCGCCGCGCGCATCTCGCCGGAACATGCCGAGCGCCACGATGGCGAGCTGCGTGCCGTCGAGTGGCCGACCGGCGCGTTCGTGTGTGCTGCCGTAGGCCCGGATGCGACGGCGTCGCGGTGGCTTCCGGCAGTCGGCGGCAACTAGCGTGAGGTCATAGCTAGCGTCAGCCTTTGCCAGCGAAGCGTTGCAATGCTGGTCTAGATGAAGCTCGCGCTCGCGGTTGTTCTCACCGGTTGTGTCGACGCCAAGCCACCCGTGATCGCCGGCGTCACGCCCGGTGACAACGTGATCATGAAGGGCATCGGCACGATGGATGTCGAGGTCGATGTTCGCAGCGACAGCCCGACGGTGACCGGCCGCCTCGGCCTTCCCGGCATGGCCTCCGATCCGGTGACGTGTCAGTCCGATGAAATCTGCAAGCTCGTGTGGACCGGCATCGACACGACGCAGGTGCCCTCTGGCGCGCAGACGCTCGAGATCCATCTGCGCGACGAATCCGGCAACATCCTCGACGCCGAACAAGCGATCACGTTCGCGAACGCGATCACCGTGACGAAGATGGAGGTCACGCGCGAGTCCGACGACAACGCCCAGCTCGAGATGGAGCTCTACGCGTTCGATGACACCAACGTCCAAACCGGATGCGCCGGCAGTAAGCAAGGCCTGGGGCCGGTCGACTACTCGAACATCGAGTACCCGCTCAGCGCCACGTTGATCGACGAGCAGGGCGACACGCTCACGCCCGATGCGTTCGGCGATAGGCCGTTTCACTTCGAAGCGTGGGAAGACGACGACGATCCGGTGTGCCCGTCGATCCTGAATCCATCCGGCAACAACTTCATCGCCGCGACGCCGGCCTACACCGCCGATCAATGGGCTTCGGTGACCGCACCGATCTCGTTCGGCAACGTCACCGTCCTGCAACTCTCCGTCGGACGCCCACTCGCTTACACGATCAAGGCGACCCAGCCATAGCGCGCTGGATCTCGCCGCCGTCGGCGTACTGCCACTCCGCGACGACGCGACCACCCTCGATATGCTTGATGTCGAGCGCGTGCAGCGTGATCGGCTTGCCCTGCAACACCATGGTCTCGACGTTTTCCGAGATCACGTCGTTCCCGGCGGCGAACTGCACGCTCGACGTCACGTGAAAGTTCTCCACGGCATGCAGGAAGCGATCGACCATCTCCTCGGTCCCGGCGCGATCGAGAATTTTCGGCGCGGCGAAATCGTCGAGCGTGTAGCCCTCGGCCGCCGATGCCATCGTCTGCGCGCCCGAGTGCGCGTTCATGCCGGCCCAACTCTGATTCGCGATCGCGACGAGTGCGGCATCGTTCGCGCCGCCGCGCATGACGTCGGTACTGACTGGCGTCTGGAGCGTCGGGTGGGCGTGCAAGCTGTCGCGATAGATCCGGAACGCGTTGAGCTCGCCATCGCGAACATCGCCGATCACCGCGATTGGATGGCCAGCGTCGATCAGCTCGAACACGATCGGCGAGCCAGCAGCGGCGATCCATACGCGTCCGCGCTGCGTCGGAAACGTCAGCTTCGACGTGGATGGCTCGTGCAACGTCGGTTCATCGCCGCGCGCGAACCGATCGGCGACGGAAACCGGCGACGCCGGCGCGCCACACCCTACGACGGCGACAACGAGCCAGCTCTTCACCGGCGAAGCGTAACGCATGCCGCGCCCGCATTCGCACGCTCGTCCGCAGCTCACTCCGGGCGAAGCGTGACGCAGGCCGTGCCGGCATTCCCGCTACTCGACACGTGCGCGCACACTCGATTCGCGCCGCCGTTCAGCTCGAACGCCCCCGGAATCACGACGCGATTGCCGCACGCGAGCTCGGCCGGCGCGAGCGGATGGTCGGTCGTCTTGGCATCCGTGACATCGACGGTGATCTGCGTCGAGTGACCCGGCGCGCACGTGATCACGAGCTTCCACCGATCGCCGGGTGCGAACGTCGACGCATCTTCGGTGATCGCCCCGTGTCGCTCGCGGACCACGCCGAGCGTGACATCACCGACGCCCTTGATCGACGTGATGTTCTCGGCGTGGCTGCGTGGCCGCATCACGAACAGCAAGATCGCCGCCGCCGCGATCGCCGGCACGAGCGCGAACCACCACTTGAACGCGCGCTTCTTCGGCGCGTCCGGCACGTTCAGCACCGGCAACGCGACGACATCGCGCGTGATCTCCAACATGCACTCGCGACACGCCGCGCACTGTTCGAGGTGACGTGCGATCGCCGGATCCGCGGTCACCGCGTGACGCTCGAGGCGCGGCCACGAGATCGGTTCACCGATACACGCGATCATGCGACCTCCCGCAGGCGCTGCACGGTCGCGCGGATGTGATCGAGGCGTTTGCCGATCGTCTTGCGCGATAGTTTCAGCTGGTCGGCGATCTCTTCTTGCGTCATGTCATCGACGAACCGTGCGACGAGCACCTGCATGTGCGCTTCGTCGAGCTCGTCGATCAGTGCGGCGATCAACGCGACTCCAACGACCTCGTCGTCGAGCTGGACGCGTCCGACCGGCGCCGCCACCGCCTGCTCGCGCTCGAGGAGCCGCGCGCGCGTGCCGCGATCCCGAAGGGCGTTGCAGCAGCGATTCGTGACCGCTCTATAGAGGTAGGGAAGATCCACGTCGGAATTCCAGCGAGGGATGAGATCCGTGAACAACGCGTGGACGACATCGATCGCGTCCTCGCGACTTCGCAACATACGTTCGGCTTTACGCACGAGCGCGGGCCCGTGCGCGCGATACATCGCCTGTGGGTCACTCGCAGCTGCCACCAACTACGCCCACGTCGTTACACGGTCCGTTCTGCAGATCGTCGAACGGGCAGGTGACGGCGGTCGCACACGTCCGGCCGTCGTCGCATTGCGAGCGCACCTCGCCGACGCAATGGTTGTTCGCGCAGTCGCTATCGTCGGAGCATGGCTCGCCGACACTCGCCGCGTGCTGGCCACCGCCACACAGGTATGGTGCATCCGGTGCGTCCCACGAGCGATTGCACGCCCTGCCGTTCGTGCACGACGAGCCCGTCGGATCGCACTCCGAGCACGCGCCCCAGTTGGCGAAGTACTGATCGGTGAACAGCACGCAGATGCCAGACGCGCACTCGGCATCGGCATAACAGGTCGCGCCGAGTGGAGTCGCACCGGTGGTGACGCACGCGTGCGGTAGCCCGTGGATCGGTGACGTCGGCGCGCCGGCGCCACACGTCGAGCCCGAGCCACACGTGCCGTCCTTGCACTCGGAGCAGATCGTCCCGTTGCACATGCCGCTCGTGCAGCCCGAGTCGTCGATACAGAGCGCGCCGTTCGGTGCCGGTGGCACGGTGATCGGCGAGAAGTCCGCGCAACCACCGGGCACTTCCTTCGCGCCGATCTGCGCGAGGATCGCGGTGCCACTGCCGTGCTTCGTCAGCTCGAACCGGATGCCGTCGAACGTGCCGTTGAACGGGAGGCGATACGACAGCGGTGCCCAACTCGAGGTCGGAATCGGTTGCGTGTGATCGATCGTGCCGTCGCCGAAGATGTCGATGTTGAGATCGACCTGCGCATCGGGATCCACATTCGCGATCAGGTCGAACTCGATGCACGTGCCATCGGCCGACGAGACCGGCGAGAGCTGTTCGATCGCGGTGTCATCGTCGACGAGCTGGACGCCCGGATCGCCTTCGTTCCACGTCGCGACCTTCTTGATCGATCCGCGCTCGGTCTTCCACGCACACAGGTCGCTACCACACCAGAGGTCGAAGCCCGGATCGCGCAGCACTTGCCCGCAATCCGTGGCGCCCATCTGCGAGACCGCGACCGCCGCGAACACCAGAGATGATGCCTTCATAGATTCCACCCGAGCGTGAGGCCGAGGCGAAAGCCGCCCGACGCGTGCGTGTTGCCGATCAAGTCCTTGATCGCCCATTCCCACGAGTAGTTCCCGACGAGGCCGAGCACCAAGTGCTGCGGTAGCGCGAACCGGATGCCGTATTCGCCGGCGAGCGTGGGACCGAGATTCGTCGTCGAGTACGACATCGAATCGGCGCCGTGAAGCAGCGTGTGACCGACCGCGAGGCCGAACCCGACTTGGTAGTACCAGCTGAGCCAACGCGTCAGTTGATCCTGGCGGCCAGCGACTCCACGCAGCGAGAACGTCTGCATCTCGAGGTGCTGGGTGGCGTCGCTGCCGACGATGTCGTGCGTCCACGGTTGCAACGCGTTCACGCCGAGCGAGCCGCCGAGGAACATGTCGTCGTCCCAGATCCCGTGCGTCATGGTCGCTTCGAGGTTCATCGCGGCGCCGGCATCGCGGGTGTAGCCAAATGCTTGGAGGTTCTTGGTGTAGTCGTCGTCGCGATCGCTACCGATCGCCGCGGTAAGCGTGAATCGATAGTGGCCGGCGTAGAACGATTTCGGACCATCGCCGCCTTTGGTGGCTTCGGCGGCGAGCGCTTCGTCGGTGCAGTGATCGAGATCGACTTCGCCCGGTGCCGCGAGCGGGCAGCGCGATAGCGCGTTGCCGTGACGGACGAGCACGTTGTAATCGCCGGGCGCGACGGCGATCCGCACGGCCGCACCCTTCGCCTTGTAGGTTTCGGCGACGACAACATGCGCGCGGCGATCCTCGACGAGCGTCTTGCCTTCCATCCGTGCGGGTAACGTGATCTGCGATGTCGCGGCGCGCGGGTAGGACAGGGCGACATCACCGTGGCCTTTGAGCTCGGCTTCGAACGTGACGTGCTGGCCGCCGACCGCGGTCTCGGCCGTGGCGAGTAACGTCTGGTGATACGCGTAGCGGTAGGCCTCGTCGATCGTGACTTCGCCGTCGCCGTTCGCATCGCCGGCGCCGCGCAGCCCGACGAGCAGGTGATGCGTGAAGTAGGACGATTTCAGCTGCTCGGATTCTTGCGAGAGCTCGGATCCAGAACTGCTAGCGAGCACGGCAACGCCGGACGCATCCAAGCGCTGGCGCGATGAAAACGAAAAGTCGGCGGCGGGCGTGGCGCCCTTCACGCGCGAGAACGCGCCGGACTGGCAGGCGTCCAACACGACCACCGTGAGTGTCGCGGGCACGGCGAACAATTTTTCGCGAAGCTCGTCGAGCGGGAGCTCGGTCTGGCCGAGATCGATCGCCTGTGCGCGGGCGTGGCCCGAGTAGTAGAAGAACACGCGCGCTTGCTTGCCGGCCGCGGTGTCCTGCTTCACGCGCGCCGCGAGCGTGGCCAGGTGATCGCGCAGATCGCCGGGCGTGGGATGCAACACCACGTCGACGTGATCGGCGGGATAGCCACCGAGCTCGGTCAGGACCTTCGCGACGCGATGGGCATCGTCCTCGGCGTAGCGCAACGATGCTTGGCCCGGCCCACCGGCATTCGAGCCGACGACGATCGCGTAGTTCGCGATGTCATCCGCGCGGGCGATGCCGCCGAGCAGAGTCAGAAGGAGTGCGATTCGCAGCATGGGCTCGGTGGGAAGACACCCGAACGTAGATTAGTGGGAACCCGAATCGTCAGGATCTTCGTCATCTGCCGGTAAATGCACGGCTCTCTTGATCGTGCCTTTGCCAAATTTCGCCGCCAGCGCGTCGATCGTGGAGCCCAGGCGCTCGCCTTTTTCGCGTTTTGCCTCGTCGAAGCCGAGCTGGCGGGGTGCATCGCGGGATTCGAGGTTCTCGGCCGCGACCCCGATCAGGCGGACGCGCTGGCCCTTGCGGTCGTCGATCGGGACCTTCGCGAGGAGGTCGATCGCGGTGTGGGCGATCACGCTGCCATCGGAGGTGGCTTGCTCGAGCGTCGTGCGACGCGAGATCTGGCGAAAGTCGTCGTACTTCACGTACAGCGTGACCGAGCGGGCGCGCAGTTCGGCGGCGCGGAGCCGAGTCGCGACCCGATCGCACTGATCGAGGAGCGTGATCGAGAGCTCGCCCTTGTCGTCGATGTCGGATTCGAACGTCTCGCGGTGGCCGATCGAGACGGCATCGCGCTCGCTCTCGACGGGGCGCGCATCTTCGCCGCGGGCGAGCGCCGCGAGGTGATGTCCGGTTGCCGGACCGAGTCGCGAGACCAGCGCGGCTTCGGGATAGCGATAGACGTCGCCGATCGTGGCGAGCCCGAGTCCAGCAAACACGGTCCGGGTGGCTTCGCCGACGCCCCACAGCCGGCCGACGGGTAGCGCGTGCAGGAACGGTAGGAGTTGCTCGGGCGTCACGATCCGGAGGCCGTTCGGCTTGTCGATGTCGGATGCGATCTTCGCGGCGAACTTGATCGGTGCGACGCCGACGGAGGCGACGAGCTGGGTCTCGGCGGTGACGCGCTGTTTGATCTGCGTCGCGACGCCGAGCGGCTCGCCGAGCAAGCGTTCGGTGCCGGTCAGATCGAGGAACGCTTCGTCGAGGGATAGGCCTTCGACGTCCGGCGAGAAGTCGCCCAAAATCTTGAAGAACGTGCGGCTCGCGTCGACGTAGCGATCCATGCGATGCGGCACCACGATCGCGTGCGGACATCGGCGCATCGCTTCGGCCATCGGCATCGCGCTCTTGATCCCGAACACGCGGGATTCGTACGAGCAGCTCGCGACGACGCCGCGCTTGATCGATCCACCGACGAGGACGGGCTTGCCGCGAAGCTCGGGATGGTCCCGCTGTTCGACCGCCGCGTAGAACGCGTCGAGGTCGACATGCAGGATCGTGCGCACTACTTCGACGTAGCGGCGGGCGGCGTGGCGGGGGCCGCGTCCGTCTTCTCGGGCAGGAAGTGCAGCTTCGTCACCACTGCGAAGATCGAGACCATCACGCCGACGAGCAACATCGTCCACATCCACGACGGCGCCGGTGTGAGGTTACCTTGCGAGTACTTCTTGATCCGGCCGCGCAGCATGCCGTGCACGGGCAGGATCAACAGGATGATCGCGGCGAGCTTCACGTGGAGCCAGCCCTGGCCGGGCGTGCCGAACAAGTTGATCGGCGACACCGCCATCGCGACGCCGCAGCCGATCGTCACCGTGGCCGCGATATCGGTCGCCAGCGCCAGCGCGCGTTCCTGGAGCGTGAGCTGCTCGTGCGACGACTTCGGAGCGTGGTCGTGGAACCGCAACATCCAATAAATCGCGGTGAGACCGCTAATCCAGAGCACCATGCCGAGCACGTGCGCGGTTTTGACCAGTGCATAAAGGCCGGTGGACATGGGTAGGTTGTAACACCTAAGCCCACCCTACGCGCCGCCGCAGGCTCGGGTATGATCTCCACGCTCTGGCCCGGACGCTAAAGATCTTCTTCCACGATGCCTGCTTCGACGGCACCACGTCGGCGGCGTTGTTCGCAGCGTTCTATCGCGACGCGATCGACAAGGACGTGATCGTGCGTCCCGTCGGCATGGTCCATCGCGATGGCAACCCGTTCGAGGGCATCCCGCTCGATGCCGACGATCACGCCTGCGTCGACTTCCGGTTCTGCGCGGATCCGAAGATGCGCTGGTGGTTCGATCACCATCCCACGGCGTTCCAGCCGCCCGGGCTGCGCGACATCTTCGAGCGCGAGCACGCACCGACCTGGTTCTTCGATCCGAAGGCGCCGTCGTGCGCGGGCTTCATGGCCAAGACGCTCGCGCACTCGTGGAATTGGACGCCGCCGAAGCACCTCCAGGATGCGGTGCAGTGGGCGGACAAGATCGACGCGGCGAAGTTCAACACGGCGGCCGAGGCGATTTCGTTGGAGCTGCCGGCGCAACGCATCGCCGCGTGGCTCGCGAACGGTCGCACCGGCATGGATACGGCCAGGTACGTCGAGTGGCTCTCCAGCGAGTCGCTCGACCACGTCGCGCACCGGCCCGAGATGGTCGCGCAGATTGCGGCGCTCGAGACGGAGCGCGCGAAAGACATCGATGCGATTCGCGCGATCGCGAAGTGGCACGACGACATCGTGGTGTTCGATCGATTCGACGATCTCGGCGCGCGTAACCCGGGCTTCCTCGGCTACTGGCTGTTCCCCGAATCGCTCTACGCCGTCGCGGGCACGCGCACGCAGCAGACGATCAAGATCACCGTCGGCTGGAACAAGTGGACGACGTCGCCGCGCAAGCCCACCGTCGATGTCGGCGCCTTGTGTGCGCGGTTCGGTGGTGGTGGTCACGCGAAGGTCGGCGGGATCACGCTTCGTGGTGACGAGCTCGAGCGCGCGCGCACGACGGTGCAGCAGCTCGTCAAAGAGCTCGTCCGTCCGTGATACACCGGCGGCAATGCGAATTGCCGTGTTCCTGTGTGTGCTGTGTGGTGTTGCTTCCGCTGCGGACAATCTAGCGTCGCTCGGTGCGGGTGCGATCGTGGTCAAACAACCGGTCGCGTACGACTCCAGCTGGTCGGGCTTCTGGCTGATCGATGAAGATCCGGCGACCGGCTACGCGCCACCGAAAGGTGACATCGCGCCGAAGGAGTTCGTGATCGAGCTCGCGGACACCGACGAAATCTCGGACCTCTCGTTCGACGTGAAGCAGGCGGAAAACGAGCAGCGCGCGGCGAAGACCGTGCAGGTCGACATCTCCGACAAGGCCGATGGTGGGTGGGCGCCGCTCGCGACCGCGACGTTGGCCTCGGGAAAAGATGATCAGCACGTAAAGCCCGCGAAGCCGCTCTCCGGTCGCTATCTCCGCGTCACGATCAAAGACAATCACGGCGCGCCCGATTACTCCGAGTTGATGGGCTTCGGCGCCTACGGCAAGGTCGTCAAGAAGCAGCCGGTCCCCGATTTCTCGGGCGCCTACGATGGTGGTGGCGAGGGCATGTTTCGCGTCAAGCAAACGGACGCTCAGGCGATCGGTTGCTACGAGCACCAGAACGGCCTGATCGCGAATGGTGGCTTCGAAGGGCGCGTGCTGCGCTTTACGTGGAAGCAGCAAGTGTCGGCCACCGAATGGAAGGGTGGGCCGGCCGTGCTCGTGTTCCCGTCGGACGGCAAGTCGTTCCTGGGCCTGTGGTGGAACGAAGGTGAAAAGGGTCGCGGTGGCGTGTGGGAAGGCAAGCTGACGTCGAAGACGATCGGCGTGTGTCCGCACTTCAAGTTCGCGACGGCGAACCCGGTCAAAGACGCGCTCGCCGCCGAAGGCCGTGCGCGGATCTACGGCATCACGTTCGACACCGACTCCGATCACATCAAGGACGAGTCGAAGGCCACGCTCGATCAGCTCGTCGCCGCCGCGAAGGCCGAGCCCGCGTGGAAGCTCGAGATCCAAGGCCACACCGACTCCACGGGCACCGCCGATCACAATCAGCAGTTGTCCGAAAAGCGTGCGGCCTCGGTGAAGGCCTACCTGGTGAAGGCAGGCATCGCCGCCGATCGGTTGACCACGAAGGGCTTCGGTCAAACCAAGCCGGTCGAGTCGAATGACACGGCGCTGGGTCGATCGCAGAACCGCCGCGTCGAAGTCGTGAAGAGCTAGAACCCGATCGATGGCGTGGGCGCAGCGCCACCGGCCACCGCGGCGCCGCCACCGATACCGTTCAGGTTGTCGATGAGGCCGGTGTAGTTGTCGTAGAACTTGTTGTACTTCTCGACGCTCTGTTGCGTGGCCTGGTACTGGAGTGCGCCGGGCGTGGGGTTCGTCAGCGACTGCTCCGGCTTGGGCGGGTAGCAAACGGCCGGGTTCGCTTGTTGGGCGCCGGCGCCGCCAATGACGTTCGCGAGATCGTCGATCGAGAGGTTCGTCATAACCGGCCTTAGTGCAGACCGAGTGCCGCGCTAGATCGCTGATTTTGCTACGCGCTCGGTGGAGCGGCTGGTAGACGGTTGGCTACTCAGATCGGCGGTTTCGCGGTCTTGAACTGCAGCGACACCGTATCTCCGGCGTGAACCTTGGCCGTTTCGGTCACGAGATCGACGCGCATGATGTCGAGGTTGTAGTCCACGCCCTCGGATACGTGATCGTAGATGAACGAGCCGTCGGCCATGACGCGGCGCTCGACCGTGAAGACATCCTTGCCCCAAAGCACCACGCGAGCGCCGACGGCAGGCTTGCCTTCGCGATCGAGGACGCGTCCGGTAATCGACGTGTCGCGTGGCGCGATCACGAACCGAACCTCGGTGGTCGCGTCAGGTTGGAGGTGGATGCGCTGGATGCTCGTCGGGATCCCGAGCGACTCACCTGCGATGTCGATGCGCGCGACGCCATCGAGGTCGGTGGCAACGCCGTCGAGATGAAACCGTCCGTCAGGCGTGGTCGATGCGTGTTGGCCTTCGCCTTCGATCGGAATTCCAGCCTGTGGCTTGCCGTGCGTGTCGATGACGATCCCGTTCACCGATACGCCTCGTCGTAGGACGAAGTCGCGTGTGACGTCACGATCCAGATCGATCGACTCGAAGATGCCGAGGCTCCCGGCTTTTTCGATCGTGACGTCCTGTCGACCTGCACGCAGGTGGTCGAGCGCGAACCGGCCATCGCTGGTTGTTGCGACACGATGGAGATGGTGTCCGATTTGAACCGTCGCACCCTCGACCGGACGGCCAGCTTCGTCGATCACGCGCCCGGAAACCGTCATCCCCTTCGCGAACCGCAACGTGACATCGAGATCGCGAGCGCTGACGTCTAGCTGTTGCTCTCCGTCGAGCGCGGCGCCATTCGCGCACTCGGCGCTCACCCGATAGCGAGCGCCGCGGATGCTCGATCGGAGCACGCCGGAGGCATCGACGAGCCAATCGCTTCCGGACAACGCCTTGTCGTTCCGGACGTGGACGACGCCCGGTGCGCACGGTGTGCCGTCTTCGTTCGCGAGTCGAATCGTAACTTCGGGAACGGTATCGAGGGCGACCACGAGGTCGGACACCGTGCCGGGAAGAACGCGCGCCGCGACGCGCCCACTGAGATGGCTCGCTCGGGCGGTGACGGTGTAGTCGGCCGATGGCAGGCCATCGAACAGGAACGCTCCGTTCGCGTCACTCGAGGTTTCGAGGTCCGCGACGCGAACGTTCGCGTGTTCGATCGGTGCGCGCGTCGTGGCATCGATCACGTGGCCTCGAATGACCGCCTCTGGCTCGAGCATCACCGTCGCGTCGAACGGAAGGTCGAAGGAGTGTTCGGCCGATGCGAAGCCCTTCGCGTGTGCGCGCACGACGATCCAGCTCCGATCGGATGCAAGCGCGAACTCGCCGTTCGCGTCCGTGATCGATTCCGTGGTCTCGCCGTTCACGAGCGTGTCGACGGTGGCACCGACGATCGGCGTGCCTTTCGTATCGATGACTAGGCCGTGCAGGCCATCCGCGATCTCGGCAAACGTCGTCGGCCAGTCGAGGCTCGGGCGGGGCGTCGGTCGCGCTGGAGCGCTCGGGGGAACATCTCGCGGCGCGATCACGGGCTGTGCGGTCGATGTGGAGAGCACCACGAACCAGATCGCGGCGACGAGCACCGCGATCACCGAACCGCCGACCCACGCTTTGCGCAACGCGCTCAGTGTACTGCTAGATCGTGCCGATCGCGGCGACGAGCGACGCCTGCGCGACCGCGACGTAGCGTCCGTCGGGAAACAGCATCGCGGCCGCGAACGTGTCGGCGTCCGCGGTGCCATTCCGAACCCGGAGATGAAAGTCGCTTCCGCGTTTCGGATTCGTCCTGCACAACACCGAGCTCTCGAGCCGGGCCAAGCCGTTGCGACACGTGCACGGTGACGGCGTGGCACCCGGGATCAAACGCTCGGGCGTGTCGAGCAACGTCCGCGCGACCGCTCCGAGGTTGTTCATGATGCGATGTGGATCGCCCGCGATTTGCGTGACCGACGACCAGCGCTCGCCGCACGCGGGGCAGTGAAAGAACCCGATCACGACATCCTTCACGTCGGCGAGCGGGCGCGTCGCGACGTGCTTCGCGCGAACGTGCAGCAGGTCACCGGTGAGGATCATGGTGCGTGGTTATCGACCAAAACGCGTGACCGAAGCCGACAAACGCCGCTCAGTGGACGACGATCGTGCCGACGTCGACGAGCGAACCACTATCGATCGTGCGCTCGAGGATCGTCCGCGTGCCATCCAACTTCAACGCGAGCGGACCGTGCGGTAGCCCGCGCACCGTGAAGCGCCCGGATGCATCGGTAGTGCCGCTGTGCCCACCGATCACCACGATCCCGTGATCATCGATCGGCTTGCCATCGCCGTCCACGACGATGCCCGTGATCGTCAGCGAGTCATCGAGCGTGATCACGACCTCGCGATGCGCATCGTCGATCATCGCCGCGGCTTGCCCGTAGCGATCGCCGGCCGTGACCGAGAATAGGTGCTGCCCGTTCGCCACCGCATGGAACGTGAAGCGGCCATCCGCCGACACGACCTTCTGCCGTTCGATCCGACCATCGACCTGCGCCTCGAACTGCGTGAGCGCACGCCCGCTGGCATCGCGCGCGATCGCGTGCACCGTACCCGCATTGGGAAATGCGATCGTGACCTCGTTGCCGACCACATGCTCGACCTTCACCGGCGGTAGGTCCGCACGCGACACCTCGATCGTGAGGTCGCCCGCTGGCACGTGCGCCGTGAAATGACCATTCGCATCGGTGTCGAGCATGACGCGCCGACCATCCGTATCCGCACTGCGGAGATCCACGCGGGCGTATTCGACGCCGATACCCGTCGCGTCGACGACATGACCTTCGATCGTGCGGCCACGCGACGCGATCACGAGCCGGAAGTGGAGCGTTTGATCGCCGCGAATCTCGTACTCCTGCGTGACGGTCGGCGCGGTTTCGGTGGTCGCGAAGAGCACGCTGCCCATCTCCGGCGTCACGCCTTCGATCCGGAACGTTCCGTCGGCGCGCGTCAGTTGATCTGGCAGATAGCAACAGGTGACGTGCACGTTGGCCTGCGGCACACCGTCGGGATCGACGACGATGCCTTCGAGCACACCACCACGCCGGAGCCGGACGTCGTGCACGAGCCCGGATTCGGGAACGACGAGCTCTTCGTCGCCGAACGCGTACCGATCGGCGAACGTCTGGAGATTCACGCGGCCGGGCTTCACGTGGAGCTCGTAGACGCCGAGGAGATTCGATTCGGTACTCGAGAGGCCGCCTTGCACGCGCGCGTACGGCACCGCCGCACCCGAGTCATCTCGCACGATGCCTTGCACGACGGCATCGCGACGAAACGTGTAGGTCTTTACCTCGTCCGTCGTGTGTGCGAGCGAACGCTGGTGGTCCTGTTCATCGCGCTCGACGAGATAGGCGTCTTTACACTCGATCGCGAAGCCGTAATTGTCGGGCGGCAATGCGAACGATGTCCGGCCATTGCGCAACGGGCGCGATGCCTCGCGCCCGATACTCGCATCGCCTTCGCACGGCGAGCCATCTTCGAGCGTGGCGACGATCGTCAACACCGGCACTGCGTGGAGCGCGATCGTGACGTTATCGATGTGTTGCCCACCGACGAGCGGCGCGAGCGTTCCGATCTCGCCGACCGCGCGATCGCTCGACGCGCGCAGCGAATACGCGCCGGGCTGGAGCCCGCCGATGTGAAACCGCCCGTCGTCATTCGCGAGCACCGAGCCGCCGGGTTCGGTCGTGACGAGCGCACCGGTGACCGGTTTGCCGGCCGCATCGACGACGAGCCCATCGATCGCGACCTCCGGTTGGAGCTCGAGATCGATCACGGGCTTGCCGAGAAAGTCGCCGCGCGCATACGCGTAGCCATCGGCTTCGGCGACGACGATCAAGCTCGCTCTTCACTTCGACATCCACGCGAAAGTGCCCGCCCGACATCGGTCTCGACCATCGGCTCGTCGTTGACGCGCACGAGCGCACCTGCGATCGGTCCACCGCGATCGTGAATCGTGCCGGTGACCTCGCGGGTGTCCGCGCGATCGAGCTCGAAGTCGATGCCTTCGATCGCACCGTCGACGACCACGCCGTGCTCGGCACCGCGATGTTGCGCCGCACCCGCGAACACCCACTGCTGCCCGCGCTGGACGACCAATCGATACGCACCCGACGGATCCGTGGCAGCGCACACCGCACGCGAACCAACTTGCGAACACACGCGCGCGTCGGCGAGCGGCATGCCGTTGTCGCGAACGTGCCCACTCACGCTCGTGGGCGCGGCGACCGCACGATGAGCCGCCGGTGTCGGCGAGTGCGAAGCCACGACGGGCGCGGCGACTTCGTCATGACCATGGAACGCGAACAGCACCGCGATCACGAGGACCGCGATCACCGCACCGCCGACCCAGACCTTCACTTCTTGACGATCGGCAACGAGCCGGTTTCGGCCCGACGCCGACGACGCATCGGCCGCAACTTGTAGCGCAGCAGCTTGCCACCTGGCCCACGCGGCAGCGCTTCGACGAACTCGATCCAGCGCGGATACTTGTACGGCGCGAGCGTCTGCTTCACGTAGTCCTTCAGCTCGGCCTCGAGCTTGGGACCACCTTCCCAACCCACGTTCGTCACGACGAACGCGAGCGGCTTGATCAGGCCTTCTTCGTCATCCGCACCGATCACCGCGCATTCCCACACGGCATCGTGCGCGGTCAGCGCGTTCTCGACTTCCGTCGGAGAGACCCACTTACCACCGACCTTGAACAGGTCATCGACCCGACCGCAGTGGTGATAGAAGCCCTCCTTGTCGACCATGAAGCGGTCACGCGTGGTGAACCACCCATCCGCGCGCAGCTCGCCGGCCGTGCCCGTCGCGCCTTGGCCCGCCCAATAGCCGCCAAACAACGAGCCACACTGCAGCTCGAGCGTGCCGATCTCGTCGACGCCGACCAGATCATCTTCTTCATCGACGAGCCGGACTTGGACGCCGATCAACGGCTTGCCACACACGCCCGGCCGCGCGCCCGGATCATCCGAGCGACCGGCGAGCGCGAACTGGAAGATTTCGGTCAGGCCGTAGCCGACGATCACTTCGGTGCCGAGCACCGTGCGAATCCGCGGGATCAAGCGCTCGGGCATGCCCTCGGCGCCCGCGATCGCTTGGCGCAACTTCGCGAGCGGCTTTTGCACCGACTTCGCTTCGGCATCGTGCGCGAGCTGCGCGTAGACCGACGGCGTCGCGAACAACACCGTGGGTTGGAACGTGCGCATCGCTTCGAATACCGGCTCGGACTTCGCCTGCGCCGGGAACAACAGCGATTCGGCTTGGACCGAAATCGGCAGCATGAGGCCGGCGCCGAGGCCGTACGCCGTCGACAACCGCGCGACGCACAGGATCCGATCCGCGGACGAGAGCTGCAGGAGCTCCTTACCGAACGACTCGCGCGCCGCTTCGATCGAACGCAACGTGTGCGGCACCGCGCGCAATTCACCGGGACCCGAACCCGCCGAGTACAACAACAGTGCGGCATCGGTGGGCGCGGACGGCGCGGCCGGCTGAGCCGTCGCGTTCGTCATGATCGTGGTGAAGTCGTGACTCGACGGCAGCTTCGCACCGACGCACACGACCTCGCGCAGATCCGGCGTTTCGTTACGAACCGCATCGAGCACCGCCTCGTGGCGCTCGTCGGTGATCGCGATCACCGCACCACAATGAAGGACGTACTCTTGGACATCGTCCGGCGTGGACAATTCCGACACCGGCACGGCGACCGCACCCGCATGAATGACGGCGAGGATCGCGGTGGCCGCTTCGAGCGTGTCGCTCATCAGGACGAGCACGCGCTCGCCACGACCGAGCTTCAGCGTTCGCAACGCCGACGACATCCGGCCGACGCGATCCGCTAATTCATCATAGGTCCACGCGCGATCGCCCTCGCGCAGCGCGATCCGCGGGCCCGTACCACTCGCGAGCGCCGTATCGAGCAGCCATGACGCGAGGTTCCCGCTCGTGGACATGTGCCACGTCAATCGTATCGGAGGCGGACTCGCGAAACAAAAAGAAGTAGATACATTGTCATGCGAATTGTCGGCGGCACGTTCGGGGGGCGGGTCCTACGCGCACCCCACGGCGCCACGACCCGACCGACCTCGGAGAAAGTCCGGGAGGCGATCTTCAACATCCTGCCGTCCGTCGAAGACGGGCACGTTTTGGACCTGTTCGCGGGGTCGGGCGCGTTGGGGATCGAAGCGCTTTCACGGGGCGCGACGCACGCGACGTTCGTGGATGCCGGAAAACCACAGCTGGCCGTGATCCGGGGGAACCTGAAGGAGCTGGGGATCGAGGACCGAGCCACCGTCATTGCCGGTGATGCCGTGGCGGCGGCCGCGCGCCCCCTCTCGGCGGGAGGCACGCCCTACACGTTGGTGACGATCGATCCGCCGTACGCGAGCGACCTCGCAGTTCGCGCAGCAACTGCACTTACGAATCTCGCCGCAGACTGTGTCGTCGTCATCGAGCACGATCGCCGCAACGCACCCCCCGACAGCGTCGGATCTCTGGTACGAACAGACCAGCGCCGTTACGGCGACACGCTGGTCTCGTTCTACAGGCTCGCATGACCAAACCCATCTCGATCGCGGTGTATCCCGGCACGTTCGATCCGATCACGAACGGCCACCTCGACATCCTGGAGCGCGCGCTACGCGTATTCGACCGGGTGATCGTCACGCTCGCGGTGAACCAGCGGAAGGCACCGCTGTTCACGGTCGAAGAGCGGATCGACTTCATTCGTGGTGCGATGTCGTCCGCCGGCGACCGGCTCCAGTTCGAGCAGTTCGATGGTCTGATCGTCGACTTCTGCGTGGCCCACGGCGCGAAGACGCTCGTGCGTGGCCTGCGCGCGTTGGCGGACTTCGAGTACGAATTTCAGTTCGCGCACATGAATCGTCGGCTCGCACCCACCGTCGATACGGTGTTCTTCATGACCGATGAACGCAATCACTACGTTTCGAGCTCGCTCGTGAAGGAAGTGGCGAGCCTCGGCGGCGATGTCACCGGTTTGGTGCCGGCGCCTGTCGTGGCCGCCCTCGCGCAGAAGTACGGGAGAAAGTAATGCCGTTGAAAATCGCCTCGCGTCTCGATCCGATCAAACCGTCGATCACGCTCGCCGTGACGGCGAAAGCAGCGCGCCTGAAGGCCGAAGGCGTCGACGTGATCAGCTTCGGTGCCGGCGAGCCGGACTTCGATACGCCGGATCACATCAAGCAAGCGGTACGCGAAGGCCTGGATAAGGGCGTCGGCAAGTACACCGATGTCGCCGGGCTGCCGGTGTTGCGAAAGGCGATCGCGAGCGAGCTGTCGCGCGTGCACAAGGCGAAGATCGAGTCGGAGAACGTGCTGGTGTCGGCCGGCGCGAAGCACTCGCTCTACAACTTGTTCATGGCGCTGATCGATCCGGGGGATGAAGTGATCATCCCGGCGCCGTTCTGGGTCAGCTATCCGGACATGGTGATGCTCGCCGGTGGCAAGCCGGTGATCCTGCCGACGAAAGCCGAAGACGACTTCGCGGTGACCGCGGAGCAAGTCGCGGCGGCGTGCACGGCGAAGACCCGCGCGATCGTGCTGAACAATCCATCGAACCCGACGGGTGCGGTGTACACGCGCGCGCAGATCGAAGCGCTCGCGAAGGTCGTCTTGGAAAAAGATATTTTGGTGATCAGCGACGATATCTATCGCTCGTTGGTCTACGCGGGTGCGGAGTACGTGTCGATCGCGGCGGTGTCGCCGGAGCTTGCGGATCACACGGTGCTCGTCGACGGTGTGTCGAAGACGTACGCGATGACGGGCTGGCGCATCGGCTACACGGCCACCACGGCCGCGCTCGCGCCGCTGATCAAAGCGATGTCGAAGATCCAGGGGCAGTCCACGTCGAACGCCACGCACGCCGCACAGGTCGCGACGTTCGCCGCACTGACCGGGACGCAAGAGCCAGTCGAGATGATGCGCAAGGCGTTCGACGAACGGCGCGTCGAGATGGTGAAGCTGTTGCGGGCGATTCCGGGCGTCACGTGTCGCGAGCCGAAGGGCGCGTTCTACGCGTTCCCGAATCTGGCGGCGTACGTCGGTAAGACCACGCCGGATGGCAAGAAGCTCGCGAGCGATGTCGAGCTGTGTGACTGGCTCGTCGATGTCGGTCGCGTTGCCGTGGTGCCGGGCAGTGGCTTCGGCGCGGCGGGGTTCGTGCGGTTGTCGTACGCGACCTCGATGAAGAACATCACCGAAGGCGTGAGCCGGCTCGGCAGCGCGCTGGCGACGCTCAAATGAGGATCGTCGCGTTGATCATGGCGATCGGATGCTCGTCGCACGACAAGGCGACGTCGATCGGTGTCGATACCGATTCGGGGCATCCGGTCACGATCCATCTCACCGTCGATGCGGTCGAGGTCGATAGCAAGAACGGCAAGCACACGTTCAAGCTCGAGTCGCATCCGACCGTCGAGCTCGTGAAGCCGGTCGTCGACGAGATCATGGCGCGTGGCGGGAAAGACGGCGTCACGGTGTGGGGCCGCTACGATGCGCCCGAGGTGTGGAACGCGTTGTCGCCGGCGTTGAACGAAGTGCCGACCACGATCTGTCACCGCGACGGAAACAACTGCTGATCGGGCGTAAGCTCGCGTGGCATGTCGCGCGAGTTTGCATTCCCAGGGACGACGCCGAAGTTTGCGGCGGATCGCGTCGTCGATATCCAGCACATCAAGCTCGAGATCGAGGTCGATCCGGCTGAGAAGACGGTTGCGGGAACGGCCACGTTAACGGCCACGCGGCTCGCGCCTGCCGATCGCGTGGAGCTCGATGCGGTGGAGCTCGAGATTTCGGCGGTGACGGTCAATGGCAAAACCGCGGTGTGGAAGCACGATGGCCGAAAGCTCGTGATCGAGACGGCGGCGGATCAGCTCGAGATCGAAATCGCGTATCGCGGCGCGCCTCGTCGAGGTTTGTATTTCACGGCGCCGGATCCGGGTTATCCGAAGAAGCCGGTGCAGGCGTGGACGCAGGGGCAGGATGAAGACTCGCGGTATTGGTTTCCCTGCTTCGATGCGCCGCACGAGAAGGCGACGAGCGAGGTCATCGCGACCGTGCCTGCCGACATGTTCGCGTTGTCGAACGGCACCCTGATTTCGGATCGCACGCACGGTGACAAGCGGACCGTGCATTGGAAGCTCGAGGTCGCGCATAGCGCGTATCTCGTGACGTTGGCGGTCGGCGACTTCGCGATGATCGAGACGAAGTGGCGAGACGTGCCGGTCGTCTACTACGTCGAGCGCGGGCGAGAAGCGGCGGCGGAGCGAACGTGTGCGCGGACGCCGGAGATGATCGAGTTGTTCTCGACGTGGTTCGGCGTCGACTATCCGTATCCGCGGTATTCGCAGGTGTTCGTGGCGGACTTCATCTTCGGCGGGATGGAGAACACGAGTGCGACCACGCTGACGGATACGGTGCTCGTCGACGAGCGCGCGTCGATCGATTACGACATCGATTCGCTCGTCGCGCACGAGCTCGCCCATCAGTGGTTCGGCGACTTGGTGACGTGTCGCGATTGGGGTGAGGGTTGGTTGAACGAAGGATTCGCGACGTATTCGGAGTACATCTGGCGCGAGCATCACGAGGGACGCGATGCGGCGGATCTGGAATTGGAGGAGTGGGGCGACTCGTACATGGGCGAGGATTCCGGGCGGTATCGCCGGACGATCGCGACAAAGCTCTACGACGAGCCGATCGACGTGTTCGATTCGCATCTCTACGAGAAGGGTGGGCGGGTGCTGCACATGCTGCGGCACTACCTCGGCGATGACGCGTTCAAGAAGTCGCTCGCGCATTACTTGAACAAGCATCGCGGTGGGATGGTGGAGTCGCGGGATCTGGCGCGTGCCGTCGAGGATGCGACCGGTAAGGTCGTCGATTGGTTCTTCAGTCAGTGGGTGATCGACTTCGCCGGGTACCCCGAGCTGAAGGTGCGCGTGGTGGTCGAGGGCGCTGCGGTCACCGTGGAAGTCGAGCAGCAGCAGAAGGTCGATCGGACCACGCCGGTGTTCCGGATCCCGACGAAGATGCGGTTCCGGATCGGTGATCGGGATGTCGATGTCGGGTTCGAGATCCGCGAAGCGAAGCAGACATTTCGGTGGACGCTCGAGGGTGAACCGACGCAGGCGATCTTCGATCCGGGGCACGTGTTGCTCGCGACGCATGACATCGACAAGGCCGAGCCGCTGTGGCGGGCGGAGCTAAAGGACGCGACGCTCGCACTCGATCGCAGTGCGGCGGCGGCGGCGTTGGCGAAGCGGGGTGGCAAGAAGGCCGAAGAAGCGCTCGCCGAGGCGCTGGCCGAGGATCCGTTCTGGGCCACGCGTGGCTCGGCGGCGGCGGCGCTCGCGGCGTTGAAGACGGGGTTCGCGCGCGAGCAGCTCGTGCGGCGGGTGAAGAGCGAGGTCCATCCGCGAGCGCGGCGGGCGATCGCGCGATCGATGGGAGAGCTGACGTTCGATCCAGATGCGGGCGCGGCGCTCGCGCAGATCGTGGAGCGTGGCGATGCGAGTTACTTCGTCGAGGCGGAGGCGTGTCTCGCGCTCGGCAAGACGCGGACGGGTCGGGCAGGGGAGCTGTTGCGCAAGGCGGCGGGGCGCGAGTCTTTCACAGATGTGATCCGGCAGCACGCGTATCGTGGGCTCGCCGAGGCGCGAGATGATTCGGCGGTCGGGCTGCTCGCGGATGGTGTGCGGTGGGGACATCCCACGCAAGGTCGGCGTGCGGCGGCAGGTGCGCTCGCGCTGCTGATGCGTGGGCGGCGCGATCGTGAGTCGCGGGACGTACGCGAGAAGCTCGAGCACCTGCTCCAGGATCGCGACTTCCGCGTGCAGGCGGCGGCGATCGAAGCGCTCGGCACGCTCGGTGATCCGGCGGCGATCGGTGCGTTGCGGAGGCTCGTCGAGCGCGAGCTGGATGGGCGGCTGCGTCGGCGTGCGAAGGAGATCGTGCGTGACCTCGAGGACAATGCGCCGCTCGCGGATGACGTGCGTCGGCTGCGGGATGAGGTTGGCGAGCTGCGCACGCTCGCGAGCACGTTGCGCGAGCGGCTCGAGCAGCTCGAGGCGAAGGATGCGCCGGTGACGAAGGGCGCGTCCGGCAAGAAGAAGAAGGCAGACAAAAAGAAGAAGAAGCGGTGAGGGACGGTATCCAACTCGTCAAAGTAGCGGGTCTAAGTCTGCGTCGCGTGGATGGGGACGGTATCCAACTCGTCAAAGTAGATGAGCTAAGTCCGCTGATCGTGGGGACGGTATCTAGTTCGTCACCTTCGCCTATCCAAGTGCGCGTTTCGGCGATCGGGGACGGTGTCTAGTTTGTCAACTTCGGACACCTCGATCGCCGGACGAGCGCTCGCAGCGATCGCCGATCCCACAGTGCTCGCGCATGTCGGCGGCCGACTCGGCAACGATGCGCGCGTCGCGCAGAGCCAGCTCGGGCTGTTGGATTCGGCCGCGCGCAGATTGCAACGCGCACAATGGATGGCAACGGCGCGCGCGATCGTGCCGGAGAATTTTCGCGCGATCGATCCGTCGTGGATCGAGGCCGCGCTCGCGGATCTACCGCCACGCGCGCGCAATGCCGTTGCCGGCACGTCGGCGGAGCCGATCGATATTTGGCTCGCGCGACGAACGCTCTCCGGGTTTGTCGCAATGCCCGTGCAAGGCAATACGATCGCGGCGCCACGCGATTTACCGTCGCTGCCGCCGGCGCAGTTGCGCGCGTGGCTCGAGCGCGTCGGCTCGGATCAACTCGTGCGCGCCGCGCGAATCGCGGGTGGTGAGGCGCTCGCGGTCGTCGAGCGTGACTATCCCGATGCGATCGCACGCGCACCGCGTGATCTCGGACGTGATCGTGCCGTGATCAAGCGCTGCATGAACATCGCGAACGACGCGCTACGCGTGCTCCACATCGGCGCGCGTGCCGTGGCGCCGCATCTAATCGTACGAGAACGCCGCCAGCTCGCACAACGCTTGCCGCGCGCGCTCGCGATCCTGCGCGAGCTCGAAGCGTACGCGAGCGATCCCGATCCGAGCGCGTGGTCGGCGTTGCTGTGAGTCGTGTCCGAGCTTGACGAACTAGACACCGTCCCCGATCGCGGAATCGCGGACTTGGATAGCCGAACTTGACGAACTAGATACCGTCCCCATCAGCGGACTTAGGTCGTCTACTTTGACGAGTTGGATACCGTCCCCAGCCAAGCCATGCGGACTTAGCTCGTCTACCTTGACGACTTGGATACCGTCCCCTGTTAACGTGATCGGGAGATGCCGGGCAGGGTGATCGACGGCGACGAGCACGACGCTCGCCAGACCGCACAATCGATCGTGGCGGACGCTCGCACCGAGGCGACTCGGATCGAGTCCGACGTCAAAGCGCTCGCCCAGTCGATCCTCGCCGAAGCGCGCGCCGACGCCGAACGGATCACCGCACGCGCCGAGGCCGACGCGACCAAGCTGCGCACCGACGCGCGCGCACTCGCCGATCAGCTCGTCACGCCACTCCGCGAGCCGGGCGCGAGCGGCACGATTCCCCAACAGCACGCGAGCGGAACCGTCGACGACATCGTCGGCCTCCTGATTCGCGCGAGCGTGCCCGGCGTCGCGCTCGGCGAGATTCGTGAAGATCGATCGCGAGCCCGCACCGATCTCGGCCGAGGTCGTCGGCTTTCACGACGAGCAAGCCCTGCTGTTGCCGCTCGGCGAGATCACCGGCATCGCACCGCACTCGACCGTGTGGCGCACCGGCGAGCCCCTCACGATCAAGTGCGGCGACGACCTGCTCGGCCGCGCGCTCGACGGACTCGGCCAACCGATCGACGACGGCCCCGCACTCCAAGGCGAATGCTGGCTCGTCGATCGCGCCGCGCCCTCCGCACTCTCGCGCCCACCGATCACTGCACCGCTATCGACCGGCGTCCGCGCGATCGACGCGATGCTCACGCTCGGCCGCGGCCAACGCGTGGGTCTGTTCGCCTCCGCCGGCGTCGGCAAGACCACGCTGCTCGGCCAGATCGCGCGTGGCACCACCGCCGACGTGATCGTCGTCTGTCAGGTCGGCGAACGCGGCCGCGAGCTCGCCGAATTACTCGGCGACGAGCTCGCACCCGCACGCGCGAAGACCGTCGTCGTCTGCGCGACCAGCGATGCTCCACCCCTCGTTCGCCTCCGCGCCGTCCACGTCGCCACCGCGATCGCGGAATGGTTTCGCGACGAGCGTGGCGCGTCGGTCCTGTTGCTCGTCGATTCACTCACACGCGTCGCTCGCGCCCAGCGCGAAGTCGGCTTGTCCGCCGGCGAGCCGCCGGCACGCCACGGCTATCCACCGTCGGTGTTCGCACTTCTACCGAGGTTGATCGAACGCGCCGGCGCCACCCCGAAAGGCGCGATCACCGCGCTCTACACCGTGCTCGTCGCGGGCAACGATCTCGACGAGCCGATCGCCGACGAAGTGCGCGGCCTCGTCGACGGCCACATCGTCCTCGATCGCCGCCTCGCTCAACGCGGCCACTTCCCACCGATCGATGTCGTCGCGTCCGTCAGCCGGCTCATGCATCGCGTCGTCGACGCAGCCCACGCCGAGGCCGCCACGACGTTGCGCGCCCGACTCGCCGTCTACGAAGAGCATCGAGATCTGATCACGCTCGGCGCATATCAAGCCGGCCGCGATCGCGTCGTCGATACCGCCGTCTCCGCCTATCCCGCGATCGAAGGCCTGCTGCGTCAGAAACGTGACGAAGCCTCGGACTGGGACCACACGCTTGCCCAGCTCACGCGACTCTCCCCTAGCAAAGGCTGACCACAAGAGGTCTCACAGCTGGGGTACCCGCTCCCTGCTGCTAGGCGCGGTTCGCGGTGGCGAGGCATCACTGTACGCATCTAACGCATTTCGGCCTACACTCGATCACGCAGTTTCAGCGAGTTGACTCTGTCACCAGACATGACCGATCGTTCCCCTGACGTGGCTCGACACTTGCTGACAGGGCGCATAGCCATTCTATGCGCCGCCGACAAGCAAAGATCACGAATCCAATGACGCCCCTTGGACCCGTGCCGTTCGTCGGTCGACAGACCGAGCTTGCCGAGCTGAAGCAGCACTTGGCCGTGGTGTCCTTGGTGTCGCTGCATGGTCCGCTCGGCGCGGGCAAGAGTCGCCTCGTCACCGAGCTCGCACCGACGCTGGGCGCACCCTGCACGATCATCGAATGTCACCTCGGCGATCGCGCCTCCGCCCTGCGCTCGCGCGCCGAACGCGCACTCCGCTGCGTGCCCGGCTCGCTCGCGCAAACGCTCACGAACACCGCGCGCGTGCTCGTGATCGACGACATCCAACACCTTCGCGTCGACGAAGCGACGAACCTCCTCGCACCACTCGCGCTCGGCCCGACCGCGCTCGGTCGCGTCGTTGTCGTCGGTCGCGATCCACTCGCGGCCGCCGTCGGCGCGCAGATCGCCGAAGTCGAGCTCGCTGGCCTCGATATCGATTCCGCGTCCGCGTTGTGGACGAACCTCGAAGAGAATTTCGGCGAAGCCGATGGCTGGGACAACGCGTTCTCGCGCACCCGCGGCATCCCGCTCGCCCTCCGTCGCGAATACGCGCGCGCTCGGTTCGGCGCGAATGCGTGGGACCTCGCCGCGCTCGATCCGGGTGCGCGCGCGGCACTCGAAGCACTCGCGATCCTGCGCCAAGCCGTGGCTCCCGCCGCGGTCTCCGCGCTCACCGAAGCCGACGATACCGAAGCCGCACTCACCGGCCTGATCGCGCGCCAGCTCGTCGACGCCGTCGGCGATGGTCGCGTCGTCGTCCATGAAGTCGTGCGCGTCGATGTCCTCGCGCAGATCGATCCCGAGCGGAAGCAAAAGCTCTCGGCTGCCGCCGCCGAGCTCGTCGCCTCCACGTCCGCGGTTGCCGCCGGTCCTCGCCTCGCGTGGCAAGCCGGCGATGACGGCGCGTTCGGCGCGATGGATCAGATCACGCGCGTCCGCGAAGTCGTGTGGCACTGGATCGCCGCCGCGGAGTTCGGCCGCGCCGCCGACGTCCTGCTCGATAACCGCGAGCTCGCCGCACGCAGCGGTGGCGCCGGTGAATTCGAAGCGCTCCTCGACGCACTCGGCGATCACCGCCCGCGCATGCGCCGCACCGGCGACGTGACCGCGACCGGCCAGGTCTCCACGCTCACGAGCTTCCTCGATTCGAACCACAACCGCGCTCTCGCCCAACTGCGGATCGAGATCGCCGTGCGCGGCGGTCGCTATACCGAAGCGTTCGAGCGCGCATCGTCGTCGGCGGGTGCCGTGTCGCCGCTACTCCATGCCGAGCTCGTGCTCGCGAGTGGCGACGTCGCGTCGGCTCGCCGCGCGCTCCAACAATTGATCCCGTCGCCGGATCCGTCCGAACGTGCCCGCGCCCTCGCCATGTTGGCCGAGCTCGAGCTCCTCGCCGGTAAGCCGGATGTCGCCGCCCAACACCTGACGGCGCTGGGCGATTTCACGAACGCCGAGCCGCTCGCGCGCGCCCGGGTTCATCTCGCCGCCGCTCGCGTCGACGAATACGTCGGTCGCGTCGCCGCCATGCGCACCGCCCTCGCGCGTGCTCACGGTGCCTGCAAATCCGTGCCGGCCTGCCTCGAAGCGTCCGAGCTGTCGGCGATCGTCGATGCTCGCCGCGCCACCGGCCTCGCCCGCGAAGGTCGCCTCGTCGAAGCCGCGTCCGCGCTCGATGCCGCCGATGCCGTCGCCCGCGACCTCGACGCGGTCGCCGTTGCCGATGAAGTCCTCGCCGCCCGCGCGCTCGTCGCTCGCCGTCGCGGTGATTCCGCCACCGCCGCGAGCCTGTTGGGCGATCTCGTCCGCGCGCGCCGTGAACGTGGTGACGAGCTCGGTGCGCTACGTGCCGAGCTCGATCTCGCCGAGCTCGAGATCCTGCGTGGCCAACCGGCGCTCGCCACCGAGCTCGCCTCCGCCGCGCTCGCTTCGTCGGTTCGTCGCGAGCTCGGCCATCTCGCCGCGCGCGGCACCGCCGTCGTTGCCGCGATCGACCTCATGGAGCTCCGCACGGACGTCGCGCTGCCCCGCCTCGAGGAATTGCACGAGCAACCCGCCCTCGATGCCACGTCGAGCGCGCAGGTCTCCGTCATGCTCGCCACGGCTCGCGCGCTCTCCGGTGCCCGCGTCGGTGCGATCGAGCTCGCGCAAAACGCCGGCGCCGAATCGCGCGACGAGCTGAGATCGCCGCCTCGCCGCCGCCGATGTCGCGCTCGCGACGGGTGATGTCAGCGTCGCCCTCGAGCTCGCGCGCGACACCGCCGTCCTCGCGGAACGTTCGCATCGCACGATTCGAGCTCGCGTCCGCGCTCGTGATCGTCGCTCGCCTCGAGCTCGCTCGCGGTGATCGCGGCAATGCACGCGCCGCCGCCACGCGCGCCGCTCGTGAAGCCGCCGCCGCCGGCCTCGTCCGCGCTCGCGTCCACGCCTTGCTCGCGCTATCTGCCCTCGCGCGCGACGACGACGACGCGGCCTCCGCCGTGGCCTACGCCCGCGACGCCTCCGAGCTCGCGCTCACCGCCGGCTTGCCGGTCGAACGCCTCGTCGCGCACGCCGCGCTCGACGCGATCAGCGGTTCCGAAGCCGTTGCCGATCCGTCGGCGCCGTCGGCTGCCACGATGTCGCCGACCGCGATCGAAGGTGCCGCGCGCCTGCTGACGGATCTCGGCCTCACGGCCCAGCGTCCGTTCCGCGTGATCGATGCCGAAGGCGTTCCCTCGGATGTCGCCGACGCGAACCCCGAGATCCTCCGCCTGCCGGGCCGCGCGCTCGCCGTCGACGGTGTCCGCGAAGTGATCTGGCGCCACGGCCAAGAGCTCGCGGATCTCCGCCGTCGGTCGCTGCTGAAGCGCCTGCTGTTCCTGTTCGCGTCCGCGCCGGGCAAAGTCTTCAGCAAAGAAGCGATCGTCCAGGCCGTGTGGAACGTCGAGTACCACCCGCTCCGTCACGACGCCGCGCTGTTCACGAACATCATGCGCATCCGCCGCCTCCTCGGCGAGGACGGATCGGAGATCATCCGCGTGACGGAAGATGGCTATCGGTTCGTACCGCCGCGCGACTTCTTGTTCGTGATCCCACGCTAGCCGCGTACTGCGCAGGCGTGGTTCCGACCTGCGCCTTGAACTCGCGGATGAAGTGCGCCTGATCGAAGTAGCCGAGCTCGTGCGCGAGCGCGGTCCAACCGATCGGTTCGCCCGCCGCAACCCGCGCGGCGGCTTCTTGGACTCGGAACCGCGTGATCACCCACTTCGGCGACACGCCGATCCACACGCGAAACATTCGCTCGAGCGAGCGCACTGGAATCCCGACGCGCGCCGCAACCTCCGCCACCCGCACGAGATCGCGCGAGGCTTCGATCTGATCGACGATCGTATTCAGCGCATCCGCCTCTGGATCCAGCTGCGCGCGCTCGACGACAAAGTCCGCGATCGCCGCGATCTGATCCTCGAGAGTCGCGCCGCGCACCACGCGATCCAGATCCGCGCCGGCGTTGCCGAACATCACCGCGACCGGCACGTCGTGATCGACGAGCTCGTGCATCGGCCGATCGCACAGCGTCCGAAACCCGGCGGGCTTGAACTTCGTCCCCAACACCCAGCCCCGGCCTTCGAGCTGCGCGACGAACCGCGACGTGGTCGTGCCGTGCACGCCATCGCGATGCGTGCCGAACACCATGTTGACGCACGGGTACGGCAGCGTCGGTGATTCGCGCGGCTGTGCCAGATCCCACCGCACGGGCCAGAACCGCTCGACCCATGCCGCGATCGCCGGCGGTGGCATCACGCGCTCGAGCACGAGATCGCGCCCGAACGACTGTGGTGCGAGGATCCCGTTCGTCTGCATGGCGCGTTTCTACAATACCGCGCCTCGCGAATCCGGCACGGTCCGAACATGCCGACCTACCGCGGAAGTTGTCATTGTGGAGCTGTTGCGTACGACGTCACGATGGATGCGCCCGACAAGGCGTTCGCGTGCAACTGCTCGATCTGTTCGCGCTCCGGCACGCTGCTCGCGTTCGTGCCGTCGGATCAATTCAAGATGATCTCCGACGGTAAACAGACCGACTACCAGTTCGGCAAGAAGACGATCCATCACAGCTTCTGCTCCACGTGCGGCGTGCGGTCGTTCGCGCATGGCGATGGCCACGGCAAAGGTCCGATGACCGCGATCAACTTGCACTGCCTCGAAGACTTCGACGAGTACAAGCTCCCCGTCGAGATGTTCGACGGCGCGAAGCTATAGCCAGCTCGGATCCAACGAGCTGTACGAATCTTCGTTGCTCGTGCACAGCCCGGCCCACACCGCGATCCGCGGCACCTCGGTCATCAGCCAGTACTGCGCCGCCGCGAGCTTCGCTTTGTAAAAGCCCTCGTCGCGCGCGTGCGCACCGCGCGGCAACGCACCGGCGAGCGCTTCCTTCGCGACCGCCGCGAGATCGAGCCACTGCCACGCGATCACGAGCGTCGCGAACATGTCGAGATAGTCCGTCGCGTGGCGCAGCGGATCGCCGCCCTTCGCGATCGAGCCCGTCGTCACGGCAACGGTCTGCACGGCGCCTTGCACCGCCGCGATCCAGCCCGCCTCGACGCCCGCCACGCGCGCTCGTTCGATCGTTTTACCGATCGCATCGCCGAGCGCGACCATCGCCGCGTGTGTCACGCGCCTCCCGACGAGATCGATCGCCTGGATCCCGCTCGTGCCTTCATGGATCGTGTTGAGCTTCTGATCGCGCAGCCACGCCTCGGGCAGGTACTCGCTGGAATAGCCGTAACCACCGTGGATCTGCACGGCGAGCGCATTCGCTTCGAACCCGCGCTCCGCCGGAAACGTCTTCGCGATCGGCGTGAGCAATTCCAAGAGCAGCCGCGCCGTCTCGTCTTGCGCGTGCTCCGCGCGATCCGCGTAGAACGACACGCGCGCGAGCAACGTCAGTCCGCCCTCGACGATCGCCTTCTGCCGCAACAACATCCGCCGCACGTCGGCGTGCTCCGAGATCGCGATCTGCGGCCCACCATCGCCACGCTTGCGACCCTGCGTTCGCGTGCGCGCGTAGTCGAGGCTCTCGTGATACGCCACCGAGGCCGTTGCCACGCCATTCAACCCGACCATGATCCGGGCCTCGTTCATCATCTGGAACATGTAGCGAATGCCCTGGTTCGGCGCGCCGACGAGCCAGCCATGGCAATCGTTCCGCTCGCCGTACGCGAGCAAGATGCTCGGCAACCCGCGCCAGCCGATCTTGTGGACGACGCCGGTGACCGAGACATCGTTGTCGACGAGAACGCCGCCCTCGAGCCGACGCTTCGGCACGCAGAACAACGACACGCCCTTCATGCCCGGGGGCGCGCCTTCGATCCGCGCGAGCGTCATGTGGACGATGTTGTCGGCGAGATCGTGATCGCCGGCGCTGATAAAGATCTTCGCGCCGCGGATCGAATAGTGGTCTCCCACCTGCGTGGCCGTCGTCGTGATATCCGCCAGCGACGATCCGGCATGCGGCTCGGTCAGCGCCATCGTGCCTGTCCACTCGCCGCGATACATCTTCGCCATGTAATCGCGCTTGAGCTCGTCGCTCCCGAACGCATCCAACAGGTGCGCCGCGCCTTGCGTCAGCCCGGCGTAGCCATACACCGACAAGTTCCCCGCCATCAGATACGCCGTCGCGAGCGAGAACACCGTCAGCGGAAGTTGCGCGCCACCGACCTCGGCCGAGCGCGGCGCCGCGATAAACCCGAGCTCGCGCAACTGGGCGAACAAGCCTTTGAGCGCTGGGTGAACCACCACCTTGCCATCGCGGAGGACCGGCGGCGCCTCGTCGAGCAACTTGTATGCGGGGTACAGCACGTCGCGGGCGAGGGTCCGCGCAGATTCGAGCACCATCTCGTACGTGTCGCGATCGTGGTCCCCGAAGTAGGGAAGTTGGAGCTGCGATAGGTCCAACACCTCGTCGAGCAACATCTCGATATCGCGGTCATCGATGAGCGGATTCACCTTTCGACTGTCTCACGTAAAAAACCCCTAAACAGGTCGACTCAGTGGTCATGGCGATTTCGTTGAACGGCGTGAGCAGCTTCAGTCATGGCAGCTATCGCACCTCCAGCCCGGTCGCGACGGACGTCGCCACCAAGCGGATCACCAGCGACGCCATGGTCGGCGCACCACCATCGGTGCAGCAGCTCGGCCGAAACCAAGAAGCGCTCGAACAGCCGCAACCGGCCATCCAGCTTCAGGGCAATTTTCACGTCGATCACGTCACCGCGATCGAACAAACCCACCGCATGTCCCAACTGAACGAATCGCAACTGCCGATTCATCAGGCGTCGTACGCACGCACCGCCTACGAAGCGGCGAGCGCGATCCAGACGATGAGTGACGCGGTGAAAATCTCGGGCTAGTTACCAGCCCCAGCCGCCGTGTCCGCCGCGGCCGCCGCCGCAGCCGCACGGATTGCGACCACAGCCGCCGCAGTGTCCGCCCCAGCTGCCGCCGCCGACCATGTAGCCGCCCTGCATGGTCATTAGCATCATGAATGGCAGGAGCTCGTTCATCCACGAGCCGCTGTTGTTCTTCTTGAGCGATGACAACGAGTCGGTGATTCCCTTGAGCGCGTTCGTGATGTCGTCATCCGATGTCGTGCCGCCGGTGACGGTTTCGAGCGTCTCGGTGTCGATGCTGGGGAGTTTCTTGTCGGCCATGGGGAAAACCTCGGTGGTGGTGCAGTCGTCTACAGCAGCCCTCGTGCCACGTCTCCTCCCGTATACGTTTCGGCCATTTGCACAACTTGGCCCCTCCTGATCAGGCGACTTGGCTCCGGCCTCGTAACCCGTGGGATGCGTTTTCCTGGCAAGGTGCGCCCATGCAGACCCGCGTCTATTCCGTCCCGTCCGCCAAGGCTCACCTCGGCCCCTCGACCATCGAGCGGCGCGAGGTCGGCCCGAACGACGTCCAGATCGACATCCTGTTCTCCGGCATCTGCCATTCCGATATCCACCAGGGTCGCGAGGAGTGGGGCAAGGCGATCTTCCCGATGGTCCCGGGCCACGAGATCGTCGGTCGGGTCGCGAAGGTCGGCGCGAACGTGACCAAGGTGAAGGTCGGCGACATCGCGGGCGTCGGCTGCATGGTCGATTCGTGCGGCGACTGCCAGTACTGCCGCGAGGATCACGAGCAGTTCTGCGAGCGCGGCAACGCGGCCACGTACAACGGCACCGAGATGGATCGCAAGACGCCGACCTACGGCGGCTATTCGCAGCAGATCGTGGTGACCGAGCGGTTCGTGCTGAAGGTCCCGACGAACCTCGATCTCGCGGGTGCGGCACCGCTGCTATGCGCCGGTGTGACCACGTACTCGCCGCTCAAGCAGTGGGGCTGCCGGGCCGGCACGCGCGTCGGCGTCGTCGGTTTGGGTGGCCTCGGTCACATGGCCGTCAAGCTCGCGTCGGCGATGGGCGCGGAAGTCACGATGCTCTCGACGTCGCAGAAGAAGGCGGAAGATGCGAAGAAGCTCGGCGCTCACGACTTCGCGCTGACGACCGACAAGGACACGTTCAAGAAGCTGGCGAAGCGCTTCGACCTCATCATCGATTCGGTGTCGGCCGCGCACGACTACAACGCCTACTTGCGCTGCCTGCGTCCCTACGGCGCGATGGTCTGCGTGGGAGCGCCACCGGAACCGCAACAGATCGCGGCGTTCGCGCTGATCGGTGGCAACAAGCGCCTGGCCGGCTCGATGATCGGCGGCATCCAGGAGACGCAAGAGATGCTCGATTTCTGCGGCTCGAACAACATCGTTGCCGAAGTCGAAGTGATTTCAGCCAAGCAGATTAATGAAGCGTGGGATCGGACCGTCAAGGGCGACGTGCGTTACCGGTTCTCGATCGACGCGAAAACGTTCGCGGCTTGAGATAGATTCGCAATCGGCGTGAAGAAGAAGCGTGTGGTGTCCCGAAAGGGAACGGCGAAGAAGAAGGCGGCGCCCGCGAAGAAAGCGGTCGGCAAGACGAAGCCGAAGAAGGCCGCGCCTAAGAAAGCGGCCAAAAAGAAGAAGGCCGCGCCGAAGTGGATCGATCTGGTCGAGAAGCACGGCGTCCTCCTCGCAGCCGCGCGCGGGCCGGTGTTGAATGTCGCGGATCTCGTCGTCGGCGAGCCGATCGTCGGCGGCTGGTGGGCGCATCCGAAGGGCAAGCAGATCTTCGAAGCGCTCTCGCAGATCGATGACTCGGACGATATTCGCTCGTTTCGCCTGATCGACGGCAAGGTCACGTTCGCGCATCGCCGCGTGTGGCCCGCGCTGGTCCGGCTCGGCCGCGATGGCATCTTCGACGCCGACCGCCTGGGTTCCGTCCAGCAAGTTCACACGCCGACGGGCGAGCATCGCACCACCGTCGTGCCGTTCCCCGATTGGGTCGACGAGCGCACGGCGATCGCGGCGGATGCGCTTAGCGACGCGGCAGCGCGTGAGATGCTGCCAACGTCCGAGCTTTGGTGATCATCCGGCCGGTGTGGCCTGCACGCGCGGCGTCGCAGTCGTAGCGCACGGTGTCGGTGTCGATGAGCTGGACGTTCTTCGGCTCGTCTTGCGAGCCCGACGAATACACCGAGCCGGTGTACTGATCGCCGTTCCACGAGTAGACGACGTTGCCCTCGATCACGGACGCGTCGCTATCCGACCACGCTTCCGAGAGCAGGCGCCAATCACTGCCGTACGTCGAGACGTATTTGTACGTGCCGGTCAGCGACGTGATCGTGCCGGCCGCATCGTCGTAGGTATACGTCGTCGCATCACCGGTCGTCGGCGTCGCACTGACCAGGCGGCCGAGGTTGTCGTACGCGAGCGTGTAGGTCGTCGGCGCGTCGCTGTTCCACGCGAACGTCTCGTGCAGCGGTTGCCACGGCGCGATGAAGTCCGCATAGCCGTAGGTGTACGTGTCGGTGCCGATCGTCTCGGTATACGAGATCGGGTTGTCGCCTTGATACGCCTCGCCGATTTCGACGCGCGTACCGAAGTCGTTCGTCTCGAGCATGTGGGTGAACCGCTCGGCGCTGTCCCACGTGTAATCGATCGAATCGGTGCTGTTGTCCCACGTGAACACGCCGTCGGCATGCACGAGGAGCCCGTTCGCATCGTAGCTATACGTGTAACGCGCATCCGGGCTCGTCGAGCCGGCGAACGTGAGGTCGTCACCGCACGCGACGCCCGACTCGCGCGCTTCTGTGTGCGGCGTGAGCGATGCGCTCGGGAGGTGATCGGTGGTGGTGGAGTTGGTGGTGCAAGCACCGAGGCAGAGCAACAAGATCTTCTTCATGTGCTCGGTTAGGACCGCAGCTCGCGATCACGGGCAGCGATATTTCATCGTGTCGACTTCGGTGCTGTCGGTTGTTACGTACGTGACAGACTGGAGATCGTCGCCGGCATAGACGTACGTCGTCGAGCGCGGGTCCGCCTGCGGATCCGTGCCGCCCCAGACTTCCGACAGCTCGCGCGCGCGATCGTCGTACGTGATCACGCCGTGAAAGCCGCCGTTCTCGGTATCGATCGTAAGCGTGCGGCCATCGTCGTCGTACGTGTACGTCGTGGTGTCGCCGCCGGCGAGCGTGGCGGTGACGAGCCGATCGGTCGCGTCGTAGCTGAGTAGGTAGCGCGCCTTGAAGCCGTTTTGCGTGATGTCCTCGGTCGTCGGTTGGCCCGTCGGCGTGAACGCACCGTAGACGTAGTGCTCGGTGTTGTCGTTCCCTCCGCCGCGCTGCGCGATGTAGAGATCGACGAGCTGCCCGAGCGTGTCGTACGACGAGTCCTGCTCGCTCGTGTACGTGCTGATCCGATCCGTGTAGTGCGTCAGGTGATCGAGATGATCGTAGTCGTACGTGAACACGTCGCCTTGATCGCCGCTGCCACCGGAGAGCCGGCCGAGGTCGTCGTACGAATAGCTGTAGCTCGCGTACGCCTGGTTGTTGAACTCGACGTCGAAGCCACACGCCTTCGTCGCCATTCGGACGGTTGCCGCCGGCGATCGCGATGCGCTCGGCAACTTGCGCGCGGGTTGGGGCGTGCACGCGAACAGGAAGATCATCAGCCACTTCATAGGTGCCACCCCACGCCGAACGTTGCGCCGACGACGAGCGGCGAGGTCCACCGCGTCGACATCTCGTCATCGCTACGGATCACGAACGTCGATACGTCGCCGGCGAGTCGCGCGTAGATGCCGCCGGTGATCGCGTAGTCGATCTGCGCGCCACCGCCGAACACGCCGCCGGCGATCGTGCGCGATGGCGCGACGCCTTCGGTCGTGAAGTGTTGATGCAGCACGGCGGCGCCGGCACCGACATGCGCACCGATCGCGAAGTCACCGAGGTGCCATGCGTGGCCGACGAGGAGCTCCGCCGTCATGTCGTCGGTGGCGGTCGCGACGTACGGATTCGCGGAGTGTTCGCGGCACTCGGCGAGCCGTGGCGCGAGCGACAGCCAGCCGATCGAGAACGCATACGATGCCTCGCCGCCGATGCACGGATCGCCATCGGTGATCGGCGTTCGGACGAGCGCGCCGGCGTAGATCGCATCGGGTTCGCGCGGCATGGCGCCTTTCGCGGCGACCTCGACGTAATCGACGCGCTTTAGCTCCCGATCGTCGACGGTGTGCTCGTCGCCGGCACCGAGGCTGATCGTGCCCTCGAGCAAGTGATGATCGCCGCGCTCGCGGATGAAGTACGTGCCGGCGCGCACGTTCACGCGCCGCGTTCGATCGTGGACACCGACCTCGGCGACGACCGGGCCATCGGCATTGCCGGCGAGCACCAGGACGTCGCGATCCGTCGGCACGCGAATCGCCGCGCGCTTCGGATCCGAGCCGCCCGGACGCGTCAGCACGACGGTGTCACGACCGGCGAGCTCGTCGCGAAACGTGGGGTGTTGCGTGCCCGCGAGCGTTCGTGAGGATGCGCGCAAGGTCGCCGCGCGGGCGTATTCGTACGCTTCGGCCGTGGTGACTGCACCATCGCCATCGGCATCCGCCGGGCCGGCCAATCCCGAGACGAGGTAGTGCGAAAAGAACGAGCCTTTGACCGTATCGGATTCCTGCGCTTCTTCCGACGCCGCACTCGCGGTCCAGAACACGACACCGTCGGCCGCGAGCGTGTCGCCGAGCGCGATCGGGAACGCATCCGTCGGCTTGCCACCCTTCACGCGAGTCAGCGCACCACTGCGGCACGCGTCGACGACGAGCAGCCGAAACGCCGCCGGAGAGCCGCGCACGAGTTGTTCCAATTGAGGCAGCTCGAACGAGCTCGTGCCGAGGTGCAACGCATTGGCATCCGCGTGGCCCGAGTAGTAGACGACCAACATCGCATCCGCGGCGCCGTTCGTCCGGATCCGATCGTTCAGCGCGATCAGCGCGTTGCGCGCGGCATCGGTATCGGCACCACGCAGCGTGACGACGTTTTGCGGTGCGAACCCGCCGAGATCGATCAACGTGCTCGAGAAGTGCTCGGCATCGCGTTCGGCGTAATGCAGCGTGAGCTCGTCGCGATCGCCGGTGTCGTTGCCGATCACGAGGGCGTAGCGCGTGCCCGCGTGTGCAACTCCGGCGAGAGCTATGATGACGAGCAGCGCCTTCATTTCGTCACGAGCACCGCTTCGGTCGTGCAGTCGTTTGGCGGCGCAAGTGGATCGAACGGCTCGTGGCAGAAGATGCCGGTGATCGTCTCGTCGGTGCCGTCGAGCTGGGTCGCGAGCGAGATCGTCTGGTCGATCCCGTCGACGCGACGAGCCGGGACGTAGATCAGCTGATGCGTGCTGCCAACATCGGCGCTGACCACGGCAAACCACATCGGCCCCGGGGTCGTCGTCGTGAATTCGATCGAATCGTTCGCGGTGACGTGCTCGCGATTCGCCGCCGCGCGCCGCACTTGCCCGCCGTGATTCACGTAAAACCCGAACGACGGGCCACCCTTCAGTCGCACCGCCTCGTGATGCGGCGGCCGGGTGATCACGATCGCGATCGCCGCGGCCGCGACGAGCATCGGGGCCGCGACCAGCCACTTTTTAAGCGGCCGAACCGGCGCGAAGCTCGGAAACGCATCACGCGTGCTGCGCGCGTCCGCGAGCGCGTCGCTACATCGAGAACATTGATCGACATGCGCGGTCACCGCGTCGACGTCGGCATGTTCGCCGGCGAGGAAGCGATCGATCGCGAGCTCGGATAGATGCATCATGCTGCACGCTCCATGATTCGCCGGCGGAGCCGCAACGCGAGGTCACCTACGTGACGGCGCGAGCAGCCGAGCAGATCGGCGATCTCGTCGTGGGTCAATTCATCGCAAAACAGGTACACCGCGAGCTCGGCTTCGTCGGCGTTTAGCTGGTGAAGGATTTCGGTCGCGAGCGTCGTCGTTTCGGCGGTCGCTGGTTCCGTCGAATCGCGGGACGTGCGGATCTCGAGGAGCCGCGTGCGGTTCTTGCCGTCGCGCAACCGGTTGAGGCACGCGTGGGTCGCCGCGGCATAGAGATAGGTCGCGATGCCACTCTTGCCTTGGAATCGATCGTCGCGGCACAGCGCGAGGTAGACGTCCTGCACGACATCGCGCGCGTCTTCGTCGTTGCGCAGGATCCGGCGTGCGCGTCGCAACACCGCGTGCCCGTGCTCGCGATACAGCTTGTCGAGCTCGCGTGCGTTCATGGCGGGCTCACCGTGATCGCCAAGCGACCGTGATCGTCGGCGGGAGACAGCTGATACGCGCGCCGGATCTCGCACGCGCCGGGCAACGCACCGCTCGCGACACAGCGATCGATCATCTGCGTCTGCGCGGCTCCGGCCGTCGTCGCAGCAGCGAACGTGCGGAGGTGATAGCCGGCGGTGATGGGACCACCGAGATAGTCGGCGCTCGCCGTGCCCGCGGCGACATCCGCGCTCGCCCAGATCACCGCGCGCGTGCGTTCCGAGCCTCGCGGTACGGGGCGCGATCCGGTCTCGACGACATAGATGTATGCCTCCGCGAGATCGATCCCCGGATCGAGCGACCACTTCGCGACCGCCGGTGGTGGTACCGGGATATCGACGTGAAAGCTCGTCGGGAAGGCGAGGGCAACCGGGACGATCGTGGTCGCGACCCCGGGGCCACCGGGCCCTGCCGGGTCTTGCCAGTACAAAGCCACGCCGCCGAGCGGATCTTCGGGAGCGTTGCTGGCCGTGAGGAACGCGCCATCGAGCGAAAACAGCGATTCGCCGACGTAATCGTTCGATGCGAGCGAATCGCACCCGATTAAGAGTCCCAGCCACAAAACACCGCGCACGATCGTTAGAACCGCAACGTACGCAGTCGGGCATGAAAATCCGCAGTCGCCGTCCTGTTACCTGGTCACGCCCGTGAGGTGTCGCAGTCGCGGTGTTCAGGCATCGTGCATGAGGCCGAGGCGATTGCCGGCGGCGTCTTTGACGACCGCGATCGAGCGCGTGCCGCCGACCGGGTGCGGTTCCTCGACGACGGTGCAGCCGGTCTCGACCAGCGCCGCGATGGCCCGTTTCAAATCTGTAACCTTCGAAAACGTAGTCGCCGGTGCATCACCCTGCGCGACGCCGACTTCGAGCCCGCCGACGCGGAACCCGACGTAGTAGGGCGAGTCGGCGTACGGCTCGGCTCCGAGATAGACCGCCAACGTCTTCTTGGCGGCCGCGAGATCCTTAGCGTTGTAGATGATCAGGTCGATGCTCATGCTCGGATGACGATAGCCCGCATCCAAACGTGACGACTTAGTTCCACAATTTTGGATCCGGCGGATCGTCCGATTTCGGAGGGTCCCAGATCGCCCGCAATCGCTCGGCCTGCGCCGCTTCTTCGCGCCGGCGCGCTTCATCCGCGAGCCGCTCTTCGAGGTCCCATTGCGCGATCCGCCGCTTGTTCAGCCGCTTCTTGCGGATCCACGCGATCATCAACAGCAGCGCGCACAGCATCCACATCGCGAGCCCGAGCAGGCCCATCGGCGCCGTCAGGAATCGGCCGCGCAGATCCTCGCGCCACTCCTCGAACAGCTCTTTGATCGGCTTGCCGAACTGGTGCTTCGCCGCCTGATCGATATCCGTGCCGTGCGAGAGCTCGCCGAGGAAGCGCCGGAACGGCCAGCGATCGCCGTCATCGTTCGCGTCTTCCCACCGGCCACGCCGCGAGAGGAAATTGACGAAGTCGTAGCTCTCCGCATAGGCGCGATTCGCCGGCATCTCTTCCTGCGGGAACGAGCGATCGAGCTCCTCGATCGGAATGATGCCGCCCATCCACACCATACCGGCGAGCGTCTCCGCGCGATCCCACGACCATTCCGCGGAGTGCTGATACGCGAAGCCCTCGTGCAACCAGTGCGGCGCGTGATTGCCGAGCGCGGCACCGAGCGCGACGTGACCGAGCTCGTGATCGAGCGTGTCGATCGGATTGACGACCTGCGATCCGCGCCGCATCGCCACCGTCACCACGCCGAGATCGGGATAGGTGACCCCGATCGCGTATTTCGGCGCGCCGCGACCACCCGGCGCCACGCTCGCGATCGACGACGCATCGCGCACGAGCTGGAGGTGGATCACTTTCGGTCGCGGTAGATCCGGCAGGTCGGCGTAGATCCGCGCGAGCGATTCTTCGGCGCTGTCTTGCAGCTTCGTCGCCGTGCTCTCGAGGCCATCCTCGTAGCTCGTGATGATCCGATCACCGCCCGGAAGCTGCTTCAACGGCACCGCGTGGGCGAGACTCGTCCATGCGATCACGATCGCTAGAACGAGCGCCTTCATGGGTAGTGCAGCTTGATCTCTTGCGTGTCGGTACCGCTGTCGTGCGCGATCAAGATGATCGAACCCGCCACGACAGCTGCGCCGATCGTCGCGTACACCCACCACCGCGTCGGTTCGCTGCCGGACTTCTTCGCCCGTGCGACCCGCTCGTCCATCGATTCCGTCATCAGCGGCTGATCCGGATCCGGTGCGTGCGAGGACCAACCCTCGACCCGATCCGCGAGCAGCGCGACCGCCGCCTTCACGTCTTCGATCGACCGCGTGCCGTCATCACCGCCGAGGTGACGCAGCGGCTCGACCTCACCGGCGTGGCCCCACACTTCGACGACCTTGTCGTGCCGGATGATCGCCGCACGCACGTGGACCTTCTGCAGTACCTCTTCGAGGGCGTCCGCCGACGGAACCGCACCCTTCCACGACTTCACCTTCGCCGCGACATCCGCGAGCGGACCCGCTTGTTCCGCCATCTCGATCAGCAGCTTCGGCTGCTTCTTGATCGGCCTGCCGACGAGAAAGCCGCGCCGCGCGCCATTCGCTGCCGCGAGCACGTGATCGCCGGGCGTCAGCGCGACATGCATGGGCGAGACGCCCAGCTTTTCGTAATCGAGCCAGATCGTCGAGCCCGCGACCTCGGTCTCGATATCGACCTCGACCGGATCGACGTTCGGCACGATGTCGACGTCGGGATACTTCGCCAGCACATCGGCCGGCACGATCTCCGCCGGCACACCGATCACGCGCAGCCGCGACGCCGCCCGCACCGCGAGATCGCTATCGCTCGTGCGATCCGCGCACAACAACAAGTACGCCCACGCACGTTGCAGCTCCGGCACCGCGAGCTCGGCCGCTTGGCGTTCGGCGAGGAGTGGCAGCGCCTTCTTCGTCGCGCTGATCGTGCCCTTGCAGTCGAGCGCGCCGTACTTCTGCTGCGCCGTCGCCATCACCGTGGCGAGCTCGAGCGCATCGTTCTCCGCACCTTCACCCGACAACGCCACCGCGACCGGCTCGTCGAGAGGCGCCATTCCGTTCTCGGCGATCGCACGCTCGATCGCGTGCCGTGCACTACCGCCGTCGTCGGGGCCGAGATCGATGACAGCGACGGGCTCCTTCTTGACGGGAGCCGCGATCGCCGTTGCTGAAATCAGACAACAGGTAACTGTTCGAAGAACTTGTTTAGCGCCCATACGTCACGCGCGCGCAATCCATCGAACTGGATGCCGGTTGCTTTGTCGTCGGACCAGCGCACCGTCGCGCCGACCTCGATCGGTTCTTCCATCGTGGGGACCCGAAACGAGATGTCGACGCGCTGGCCCATCGACAGCTTCGGGTTGATCTGGAACAGCGCACCACCGAGCGACAAGTTCACCACGTTGCAGCTCTTCGTGGCCCCATCGATCTTCAACGATGCGTCGATCGAAACAGCGTGACGTGTCTGACTCCGGCGATTGTCGGCCACGCTGCATCATAGCAAATACTAATTCCGGTGAGCGCTAGCGCACCTAGACGAATGGCTACTGCAGCTTGATGTCGATGTAGGCCTTCTTACGAAGCTCCTCCACCCACGTCTGCGTCTGCTTGTCGAGCTCGCGGCGGCGCAGCTCCTTGGTCAGCTGGTCCTTCATCTCCGCGTACGGCTTCAGCTCCGACTTCTTGATGTCGGTGACGAGGAACACGTACAGCCCCTGTGGACCACTTACCGGACCGCGGACATCGCCCTTTTCCATCGAGAACACGATCTGCTCCCAATCGGGGTTGATCGAACCACGCTCGAACCAGCCCAGCTCGCCGCCGGTGTTCTTCGTCGAGTCGTCGTCCGACATGTCCTTCGCGACCGCCGCAAAATCTTCGCCGCCCTTGACCCGCTCGACCGCTTTGCCCGCCTTGTCCTTCGCGTCGTTGATCTGCTGTTCGGTCGCGTGCTCGGGCAGCTTGATCAGGATGTCCGAGAGCCGGACCGCGCTGACCGCTTCCGAGCGGCGCTGCATCTGATCGTAGCGAGCGCGGACATCTTCCTCGGTCACCTGGATCTTCGGCTGCACGATCGTGTTGACCGCGCGCAACCGGAGCAGCTGACGGCGGAGGTCCGCCTTGTAATTCGTGAGCGTGTAGCCCTGTGCCCCGAGCGCTTGGGCGAGGCCCGCGTCGTCGAGGTTGTTCTGTTGCTTGATCTCGTCGAGCGCGGCCTGAACCTCCGACGACTCGACTTCGATCTTCGACGATTCCGCCGCTTGGACGATCAGCTCTTCGTTGACCATCTCGTCGAGCACCTGGCTCGACAGCTTCGCGAGGCGGCGCTTGCGCTCACCCGGGTCCTGGATTTGCTCGGCTTCCGCACGCACCGGCGTGAGCCGCGCATCGAGCTCCGACTGGAGGATGATCGCGTCGTTCACGATCGCGATCACGCGCTCGAGCGACACCTTCTGGCCGGCATTGCGCGACTTGCTATCCGCCCAGGCGGGCGCCGACAACAGCAGGATAGCTAACAGGATCTTGCGCACGTGAGTCAGACTCCCCGGTTACGGATTGGGTTGCTCGCCCGATCCAGCTGGAATCAGGGGCTGTTGGAGGTGGCCATCGTCGGTCGCCGACGACGTGTCGATGCGGACCTTTGCCAGGTTCGCCTCGTCGATCTCGATCTTCGCCTGTTGCCGGAGCCCCTCGACGAAGTCCTTTTGGGCCTGCATCCGCTGCTCGCGGAACAGCTTGTTACGGATCTGCGGCTTCGCCTCGTCGAACGACTTGGTCATCGACTTGCGCCGGCCGGTCTGCTTGAGGATGTAGAACTTGCCGTCGCCGCCGTCGACCACACCCGAGACGTCGCCGGTGTTGACGAGCGTGAACGCCGCCTTCACGACCGGCGCCGGGAGGTCCTTGTTCGTGGCATCGAAGTAGCGCAGGTCGCCGCCGCGCAGCTTGGTCTCTTCGTCCTGCGTGTACTTCGTGACGAGATCGCGAAACCCCTTGTTCGTCTTGCCGCCATCGCCCTTCGCCTCGAGCAACACGCGATCGGCCTGCGCCTTGTTCTTCATGATGATCGCCGACGCGCGAACTTCCTCGGGCTTGACGTACTCGCCCAGGTTCGCCTGGTAGTACGTCTGCATGTCCGCATCCTTCACCGAATCGGCGGTGATCTTGGAGTCGAACTCGTCGCGCATCAGCTTCTGGATCATCACCTGCTTCATCGTGCGAACGACTTCAGGGTCTTTGTCCAAGCCGCGCTTGTAGGCTTCCTTCGCGAGGATCTCGAACCGCACGAGCGAATCGAGGAAGTCCTTCTTCTGTTCGAGCGACGTGTAGCGCGCGCGGATGTACGGCGACTGCCGGTTGATGCGCTCTTCGAACTCGCCGATCGTGATCGTGGTGTTGTCGATCTTGGCCAACACCGCCTTCAGCTCTTCTTGCGACTGCGCGGGTTGCGCGGGCCCTTTTTGCCCGGGCCCACCCGGTCGTGGCGGGTCGTGATCCTCGCGCTTCTGGCAGCTCGCGAGCGCCAGCACCACGCACAGGAACCCGACCGATTTCATGCAGATGCGGTAGCACGATCGAAGACCGCTCTCAAGGCCGGTCTCGCCGGAGGCGCCGTCGCGAACCGCCCATCCGGCAGCTTTCGCCAACCGGCCGCCAGGCACCACGCACGGGCCGGCGAATCCTCGGGTAGGGCGAGGGCGACCCGGCTGCCCGAGATTTCCATCGCCAGCGCCCCCAGCTTCCGGGCGAGCGCCTTTTGCCCCATCAATTCGCCGAGCAGGACGACATCGCCGGGCAGCGGGCCGTAGCGATCCGAGATCTCGGTCATCACGACGCGAAGCTCGTCGTCGTCGGCCACGGCCGAGAGGCGCTTGTACAGCTCGAGGCGCTGGCCGGGGTCCGGGACGTAGTCGTCCGGAATGAAGCCCGGGTTGTCGACCTGGAGCTCGGGATCGATCTCGGAGTGGATCGGCTGGCCGCGCAACTCGGCGACGGCGACCTCGAGCATCTTCACGTAGCGATCGAAGCCGACGGCCGCGATCGAGCCGGACTGCTTCGCGCCGAGCAATTCGCCACCGCCGCGGATCTCGAGATCCTGCGATGCGATCTGGAACCCGGCGCCGAGCTCGGTGAAGCGCTGCAGTGCTTCGAGCCGGCGCCGCGCGTCGTCGGTGATGTGCTCGGGTTCGGGCACGAGCAGGTAGCAGTACGCGCGGTTCGCACTGCGTCCGATCCGGCCGCGGAGCTGATAGAGCTGGGCGAGGCCGAACGCATCCGCACGCGCGACGAACATCGTGTTCGCGTTCGGGATGTCGAGGCCGGACTCCACGATCGTCGTGGCGATCAGGATGTCGAGCTCGTGGTTGATGAACTGGACCATGACTTTTTCCAGTGCGTCGGCGGCGAGCGCACCGTGGCCGATGCCGATCCGCGCGTTCGGGACGAGGCCCTGCAGATAGGCGAGCCACTCGTCGATCCCGCGATCGTCGTCGCGCGGCTTGGTCTTGCGAGGCTGCGGGCGGTCGTCGTTCGGCAGGCGATGTTCCGGTTCTTTCCCTTTCGGGATCCCACCGATCGTCGGCGTGATGAAGAAGATCTGGCCGCCGCGCGCGAGCTCGCGTTCGATCGCTTCTTTGATCGTGACGTCGTCGACGCGCGATACGAACGTCCGGACCGCCCGGCGATCCGCGGGAGGCGTGGCGATGATCGAGAGGTCGCGCATACCGGCCATCGCGAGGTGCAACGTCCGGGGAATGGGCGTGGCCGTCAGCGTGAGCACGTCGACGGTGGTCTTGGTCTTCTTGATCCGCTCTTTATGCGCGACGCCGAACCGCTGCTCTTCATCGATCACGAGCAGGCCGAGATCCTTGAACCGAACATCGGCGCTGAGCAGGCGATGCGTGCCGACGACGACATCGATCGTTCCGGCCGCGAGCTCTTTCACGGTCTCGATCTGCTGGGCCTTGGTTTGAAAGCGAGACAGCTTTCCGATCTTCACGGCGAAGCCCTTGAACCGCGCCTGCATCGTGCGGAAGTGCTGCTCGACGAGCACCGTGGTCGGCGCGAGCACCGCTGCTTGCTTGCCGCCGGTGATGCACTTGAAGATCGCGCGCAACGCGACCTCTGTCTTGCCGTATCCGACGTCGCCGCAGACGAGTCGATCCATCGACTTGCCCGCTTCCATGTCGGCCATGATCGCGTTGATCGCGTCTTCTTGATCCGGCGTCTCGTCGAACGGGAACGTCGCCTCGAGCTCGCGATATTGATCGTCCGGTGGCGGGAACGAAAACCCGGGCAGCGCAGCGCGTTGCGCGTAGACCTGGAGCAACTCCTCGGCGAGCGCACGCACGGTCCGCGAGACCTTCGTTTGCGTGGCTTCCCACGTGATGCCGCCGAGCTTGTCGATCTTCGGCGCGTGACCTTCGGCGCCGACGTAGCGTTGGACTTCGCCGAGCCGATAGACCGGCAGGTACAGCGTGCCGCCGTCGTATTCGAGCTGGAGCGCATCGATCTCGTGTTGCGGCGGGCGCGCGGTGCCGCCGATCGCGACGGTCTCGAGCAGCGAGATCGTGCCGACCGCGATCTTCTTGAGGCCGAGATATTTGCCGACGCCGTGCTTCTGGTGGACCAGGTAATCGCCGACGCCGAGCTGACTCCAATCGCTGACGCCGCCGAGCAGCGCGTCCTTCGCCTTCTTGCGGCGATTCTGCGCGTGGTGCGTGCGCTGGCCGAAGATCAGATCGCCGGTGACCAGCGCCACGCGATCTTTCAGCGACGCGAATGCGTGAGCCGGTGCGCCGCTCGTGATCGTCACGTCCTTCACGCCGCGCTGTTCGAGCACGCCGGCGAGCCGGTCGACGCGCGATTGCGAATCGAGTGCGAGCGTCACCGCCACGCCTTCACTCCGCCACTTCTTCAACGCGTCCAATAGCGGCTGAACGTGCTCGGTATCGCCGAACGTGCGCGCGTGATCGAGGAGCTGGCGCAGCACGCGCAGATCGTCGACGTCGATCCGCAGCTTCGTCGCGTCCGAATCCTGCGTCGTCTCGAGCGAGCTGATCTCGATCCGGCGCGGCGGCTGCGGCAGCACGCGATCGAAGTGGCGATCCGGCGGATACGCGAGCTCCTTCATGTTCTGGCGGTTCGTCCACCGCAGATCGGCATCCGCGACCAGGTCGCTGATCGCCCGCCGGCACGCATCGCTATCGACGATCAACCAACGTGCGTCGGCCGGCACGTAGGTCGCGGGGCTGACGAGCTCGTCGTGAAACGCCGGAATCAGGCCCTCGATACCGACGAAGATCGCACCGGTCTCGAGTTGTTCGATCGTGCGGCGCGTCGCCTTCGAGGGAAAGGAAATCTCCTCCGCGTAGTCGCGCAGCCGTGTCCGGACATCGGACGTTCCCGTCACGATCGTCTCGCGCACCGGATGCAGGACCACGCGGCTGACCTCGCGCAACGTGCGCTGTGATTCGGCGTCGAACCAGCGCAACGTCTCGACCTCGTCACCGAACAGCTCGATCCGGACGGGATGCGGTGCGAGCGGCGCGTAGACATCGACGACACCGCCGCGCAGCGCGAACGTGCCGGGCTCGTCGACGACCGGCGTGCGCGTCCACCCGCCATCTGTGAGGACCTTCGCGATCGCATCGCGGTCGATGTTCTGGCCCTTCGTGATCACGAGGCCGCGTTGCGCGAGCTCGGATGCCGGCAGCGCTTTGCGCGCGAGCGCTTCGGCCGACGTGATCAGGATCCGCGGGCGGAACTCGGGCTGGGTCAGTCGGTAGAGCGTGGCGACGCGCTCGACGATGCAGCCGCGATCGGGCGAGAGTTCCGCATACGGCGAGACATCGATGCCGGGCAGGCTCGCGATCGGATCGAGCTCCGCCGAATCGGCAGGTTCGCCGACCCAGAACCGGATGTCCTCTTCGAGCGCCTGCGCGGTGGCATCGTCGGCCGCTACCACCACGAGCATCTCGGTCTTCGAGCGTTCGGCGGCGAGCCATGCGGCCCAGCCCGGCGTCGCGCCGTACGCGATCACCGCGCCGGCATCGATCGCGTTCTGTAGCTCGGCCCACATGACAGCGGGCGCAAGCTAGCAGACCTATTCGCGATCGACCATCTGGATGGCCCGTGGAACCATCGCGCGCGCACGCCGGCGACGTTCGGCCAGGAGCAGCAACATCGCCCACACACCGGTCGAGCCGATGCACGCGACGATGATCACCCACGGTGACAGCGAATCACTGCGCTCGATCACGATCGTCTGCGGCGCGGGCGTTGCCTGCGGGGCGGGTGTTGGCGTTGGCGTGATCAGCACGCCGGTATCCGACGCTTGTTCGACGGTTAGCTCCGGCGTCACACCGCTCGTGGGGCATTGCGCGAGCTTCGCCAGGTTCGCGAAGTGACCCGGCGACATCTCGACATACGTGTACGCGAGATCGACCTCGCGTTTGTCGAGCGTGACCGCGTAATACGAATCGACACCGCGTTGCTTCGCGACGTGATCCAACACGTGCGGCGTACCGGGCGCCTTGTCACCACACGGCTCGCAATACTCGAGCACCGTGTGATGGGCTTTGACCACGGCGATCGCTTTATCCGCGGTCGCTTCATCCGTGAGCTCGCATTGATCCGCGCGAGCGATTCCCGGAACCAACAGAGCTACGGCGACAAAGAGCGCTTTCATGGTTTCCCCTCGAGTGGGTTAGGCGGAACGCCCTGCGCATTCCGATTATTCGCAATCCACGCGATCGCTGCAACGACAATGCAGATGGCAAGTACGCATACCGCGTGAATGGAAAAGCTCGTCCGCGTGGCGGCCCCGTGAATCAGGGGCAGGGCGAGCGTGATTGCCAGATAGGCACCTATCGCGGGCAGCACGTTTCGCTTCGTTGCGATGGCGTACACCGCGCACAATCCACCCAGGTAGACCGCGATACCCAGGAGCCGATGCAGCTCGCCCACCGCGTGAAGCTCGATCGACAGCGTGATCCTGAGCGTGTTCACGATGATCGTCGCGACGTACGCGAGGGCCACCGCCGAGGCGAGGCGCTTGGCCGTAGCCGTCCAGCTTTGCAGGCCGGGCAACCAACCGAGCATCAGCGCGAGCACCGCCGCGAGTAAAAAGTTCAACCCAGCACACACCGGCGCGATGACGAAATCGAGTGCGTGATTCGCGTAGCCGATGCCGGTCTCGTGAACGAACGGCGCGCGAACGAGCACACCGGTGCATTTCGCGGTGGGTGCGAGCAACCACCCTAGCTCCTCGACGGAGGCGGTGCGGAACCACTGCTTCCCGGCGACAACCATAACGCCGGTCGCAGCCAAGGCCCCGACCTGGTACCAGTTCAGCTTCACGACGCGAGGCCCTTACGACGGCGAAGCGCCATGACACCGAATACGCCACCAAGTCCGACCAAGAGCCACGCGAACGGTGGCTCCGCACCTACCTCCATACCTGCTTGGCCCTGGCCGACCGCCATGTCCGATACCCCCTCGGGCATGGGCGACGGCTGGGCGACATCCGTCGAGCCCTTCGTCGTGCGGACGATGTCTTGGACCGCGATGAACGACGTGAACTGGGTCAACAAATTGTACTGAAGGCCGAGCTTCACGATCTGGTCGTGATTCGCGTCGGCGTTGAAGAAGTCGCCGAGCAGGCTCACCTGATCGCGCGCCCACAAGTAGCGCAGCGCTTGGTTCTTGTCGTCGGGGGATGCTTTGGAAGCATCGAGCGTCGAGACGAACCGGCCCTTGCCGGACACGCCCGAGATGGTGAGCGAGCCTTTCGGCGCGCCGTGGTACTTGCCCCACACGAGCACGGGGCGCGATGCGAATACATCGGGCAGGACCTTCGGCGAGATGTCGTACGCGTCGAAGCCGTCGACGGTGAGCTTCACGTTCGTCAGTACCGGCGTCTCGACGTAGTCGCGGAACTTCACGGCCGCCGACTTCGCCTGATCCGGACCGAGGATCGTGAACGCTTCGCCTTGGCCGGCCTTCGCGATGCCGTCCATCAGGTGACGATTGACCGACGTGCCGATGCCGAACGACCACACGTTCGCTTCGCCGAGGTGATCGCGAATCTGCTCGAACACTTTCGGCTCTTCGGCGATGAAGCCATCGGTCACGACGACAAAGCTGCGCGACGCGTTGTCGGTCTTCGGCAGTTGCATCGCGTGCTGCATCGCGGGCAGGAGCTCGGTGCCGCCGCCGCCATTCTGCTTGTCGACGAACGCCATCGCCTTCTGGATCTCCTCGGGCGTCGCGGGCACGGACTTCTTCGCGTAAAGCGCGTCGTCACCGGAGAACAGCAGCACGTCGAACGTATCGGTCGGGCGCAGGCGCGGCAGGAGGTCGTGCATCAGCGACTTCGTCGTCTGCAGCGGAAAGCCCTGCATCGAGCCACTGACGTCGACGATGAACACGTACTCGCGCGGCGGAATCAGCTCCTGGGCCGGGCGATGCGGCGGCTGGACCATCGCGAGGAAGAAGTTCTCGTTGTTCGGGCCGGCATACGTCATGAGGCCCGAGGCGAGGTCTTTGCCGGCGAGGCGATAGCGGAGGACGAAGTCGCGATTGCCGGCGTTCTGTTCCGACGCATCGAGATCGACGCTCGCGGTCTGCTTGTCGGCGGCGAACTGGGTCGCGAGCTTGTGCGACGGCGAGTCGAGCGACTGGATCTCCATGCCGCCGGCAACCGCGACGTGCATCGTGAAGCCTGCCGTCGGCGCGGCACCGGCGTGTTGAACCGGCGATGCGACGAACTGGTTTTCGCCATGCTTGCCGACGCCGGTGGTCTCGCTCGCGTAGCGCGGGCCGACGGTGGTCGGGTAGACCATCTCGTAGACGCCGTCGGTCGGGACGAGCAGCTCCGTATACTTCAGCTCGACCTGGATCCGATCCTTCGGGAGGATGTTGGCGACCGACATCGTGAACACGTTCGGACGCTCTTCTTCGAGGAGCGTCGCGGTCTTACCGGCGGCCTTGGCCTCTTCGAAGTCCTTCTTCGCCTGTTCGCGTTCTTTGATCTTCGCGGTGATCTGGCGATCGCCGATCGTCATCTTCATCGCGTAGACCGCGGCGCGGGTCGAAGCCGGGAATACATATTTCGCGGTGATCGTTTGATCGCCGTCGTTCCGATAGGTCTGCGTGACCGTGACGTCGCTGATCACACCGGCGATCTTCACGTCGGCGCGCGTGCTCTCGAGTGGCAAGGCTTCGACGCCCGGCTTCGCGCCGTCGACGACGAAGAACGGCGACAAGGTCTTGTCGAGGTCTTGTTGTGCGACCGCCGGTTCCGCGTGTGCGGTCATTTCTGTGAGGGGCGCGATGATGGGAAGGAATGCGACGCTCGCGAGTACAAGAGACAGCCCGGTCTTCATGATCACCGGCTTCAGCACGGTTGATGCCAACGCGTGCGGTGTGGAGCTACGCGTGGTTAACGCCATGACGCGGTTGAGCGGACACGACGGCGTGTCATGCTCACCGCAATGTTGAAGGCGCTCTTTGTCGTGATGGCACTCGGTGCGATCGCGTACGGAGACGTGGATGTGGATGCGGTCGCGAAAAAAGTCGCGCGCACGCGTGGGCTACGGTTCAAGAAGCCGGTGCCGCACGAAGTGGTCGATCGCGCGGAGCTGCGCAAGCGTCTCGAAGAGCAAGCGCACGACGACAAGACGACGGCGCAGACGAAAGCGGAAGGCATCGCGCTTCGGCGTTGGGATCTGCTCGGGCTCGATGTCGACTACGAGAAGCTTCTGCTCGACGTGCTCGGCGATCAGATCGCCGGTTACTACGATCCGAAGACGAAGAAGCTGACGATCCTCGAGGGTGCCGAGAGCGATCCGGACTGGTTGTTGATGGTGATCGCGCACGAGCTCGATCACGGCCTTCAAGATCAGGCGTTCGATCTCGAGAAGTTCGAGAAGGTCCCGGACGATGATGACGACGCGTTGGCCGCGCGGCACGCGTTGGTCGAGGGTGATGGCGTGACGTTGATGCTCGAAGTCGCGATGCCGGATCAGAAGGACATGTGGGCGGATCCGGCGGTCGCGGATCTGGTCGTGGCGTCGATGAATGGTGCGGATCAAACGGCGCCGGCGGACGAGCCGCTGTCGATGCAGGAGTCGATGATCTTTCCGTATCGCGAGGGCTTCAAGTTCGTCGCGACGTTGCGTAGGACGAAGCCGTGGTCGGCGATCGATGCGGCGTTCAAGCGGCCGCCGCGGTCGACGGAGCAGATCCTCCACGTCGATAAGTACCTCGCGGATGAAAAGCCCGTGGTTGTCACGCCGACGGATCCGCTCGCGGGCTACGTGCAGGTCCAATCGACGGTGTGGGGCGAGCTCGGCGTGCGCTCGTTCCTGAAGCAACACGGCGTCGATGACTACATCTCCTCGCGTGCGGCGGCAGGGTGGGGCGGCGATCGCGTGCTGACGTTCGCGAAGGAAGGCGAGACGAATCCGCGGCGTGCGATCGGTGTCGCGCGAATCGAGTGGGATACCGAAGCGGATGCGCGCGAGGCGCAAGCGGCGTTCGAGCATGCGCTCGATAAGTTCAGTGTCGGTGCGGTGGTCGATCAGTCGATGGACCACACGGTGTGGTTCGATCTCGATGGCACGAGCAATTGGATCGCGCGCAAGGACAAGTCGCTGGTGATCGTGATCGGTCAGCCGCTCGGGCTGGACATCGATCCGTTCGCGCTCACGAAAGTAAGTAGCGCTCGAGGCCGACGAGGCGGCTGACGTCGTGAACGTCGTCGCGTAGGAGTGGCACCTGGATCAACAGCGACGAGCCGCCGGCGGCTTTGAGCTTGCCGATCGCCAACTGATCGGCCTTCGCGAGGACTTCGAGCTCGCCGTGCGCGGTCAGCATCGCCTGTGCGGCCATCGTGCGCGTGGTGCCCGACAAGTTCAGGGCGGCGATGCTCGGTTGCGCAGCGAGTGCGTTCGCGATCGCGTTGGCGTCGGCCTGGATCGGCAGCGACGGGTGCACTTTGTTGACGATGAAGCCGACGAACGGCATCTGCGCGGCGACGAGTCGCTCGTGAAAGAACAGTGCCTCGCGCACGGCCATCGCTTCGGGTGATGCGACGAGCAGAAAGCCCACGCGCGGTTGGCGAAGCAGCGTGAACGTCTCTTCGGCGCGCTTGCGAAAGCCGCCCAAGATGTCGTTGAACTCGGTGAAGAACACGCCGATGTCGTCGATGAACTTGCTGCCGACAAACTTCGCCAGCCGCTTCATCACGAACGAGCCGGTCTTGCCGACCAACGACCAGCCGGATCCGGATCCGCCCTGCAGCTTGCGAAACCATTCGATCGCGGGCGAGTCGATCGCCTCGGAAAGCTTTCGAGGCGCGTCCAAAAAATCGAGCGCGTGTGCGGTGGGCGGCGTGTCCACGATGATCGTGTCGTAGATGCCCTCTTTATCGAAGTCGTGCAGCTTCGCCATCGCGGCGTATTCCTGCGCGCCGGCAAGCGAGCCGCTGATCTGTGCGTACACCGGGTTCGCCAAGATCCGATGGACCGCGGCCGGATCCTTCGCGTGCTTTTGCACGACCTCGTCGAACGCGGCCTTCTGATCCAGCATCATCGCGAACAGCTGGCCGCCCGGCTTCGGCGCATTTGCCTGAACCAAGTCCGGGGGCACTTCCTGGACCTTGTGGCCGAGCTCCGAGAGGCCCAGCGAATTCGCGAGCCGCTTGGCCGGATCGATCGTCAGCACCAGCGTCTTCTTGCCGCGTCGCGCGGATGCCAGCGCGAGCGAGGCCGCAGTGGTGGTTTTGCCGACGCCGCCGGAGCCGACGCATACGATGATCTTGCGTTCAGCGAGTACGTCGGCGAGTGGCACGCACTATCTCCGTACCACACAACGCATGTATAAGGAGGGCCATGAAGCGCGAGCTTTCCGTGACGCATGCCGGTGTGGAGCGTCAGGTCACGATCGAGGACGGACGTGTCTCGATCGATGGCAAGTCCCGTGACGTGGATGCCAAGCAGATCCGCCCGGGTACCTGGTCGATCGTGCTCGACGGTAAGCAATATCTCGTCGACCTCGACAAGCGCGCGGCGCTAAACGGCAAGGTCGCGGCCTCGGTCGGCGCGAGTGAAGCCGTGCTCGAGATCGAAGACCTCGCGAAGCGCAAAGTCGGTGGCGGCGCGGGCAAGGCGAAGGCGCACGCGAAGGGCGAAACCTTGCGCGCCCCAATCGCGGGCAAGGTCGTGAAGGTTCTGGTCGAGGTGGGCGAGCAAGTCGCGCCGGGTCACGCGGTGATCGTGCTCGAGGCGATGAAGATGGAGAACGAGATCGTCAGCGAGCGCGGTGGCACGGTGAAGGTCGTGCACAAGCAGGCCGGGCAGGCGGTCGATACCGGCGATACGCTCGTCGAGCTCGAATGAGCCACTTGAGCAAACGCTCAAAAAAGGTTTTGGCATTGCGTTGACGCCTCACGCGCTCCTGTTCCATTCGGCACGTGGAGCGAGGACGCAACAATCAAGCACTCATTCATGTCCGCATGAAGAAACATCCGCGGCGCGCCGGAACCGCCGAAGACGTGACATCAAACCAGTGCTCGTTCGCGGACGGCGACCGCTGTCATTCAATTGTGGACCTCGTGCTGCAACCCACTGCAGATAAGTCGCGTGCCGACCGTTCGGGCGCGCGATAGTTACAACGCGCGATAGTTGGCCTACCAGGATTCGAGCCGGTCAATTCTGCGGCGCAGCGTTTTGCTGCGGTGCTTCGGTCGGGTATGGGAGGGGAGTTTGTGTGAATTGCCAGATGACACAGCCGCTTATCTGGGCCGACGATATTCCTGCTGGTGCATCTCGCACGGCCGTTAGGACACCACAGAGGTCAAAGGCGTGACGGTGGACAAGGAAGACCTATTCGGCGCTGGCGCATCCGCGTTGGGCTACATCTATCAGGTCCGATACGCACTGCTCGAATCCCTCCGACGCCTCCGAAATGGTGAGACCGACTTCGGCGTTTCCTTCGAGACACTAGACGATGTTGTGTTCGAGAAGGGATGCGCGGCTCCCGATCTGTTGCAGACGAAGCACCACGTCGATCGCGCGGCGAATCTGACCGATGCGAGCCCTGACCTGTGGAAGAGCATCCGCGTTTGGGCCGAGTTTGTGACAGAGGGGAAAGTCCCGGTCGGCACCACGCGATTTCTGATAACGACCGCGAAGATAGGAGCCGGCTCGGCAGCAAGCTATCTCGTGCCCGGCACCGATCGCGATGAAGCTAAGGCTTTGAAAGCACTTCGTGCAACGTCGCAGTCCTCGATCAACACGACGAACGCAAAGGCGTACTCAGCGTTCAAGGCACTCACTGCCGAGCAGCAGGCGAGTCTGATGTCGTCGATCCGGGTCGTTGATGTCGCGCCGCCAATGTCGCAATCGCTACCAGAACTGGAACGGGAGCTGTTTCAGACGGCGGAGCGTAGACTCGTACCCGCACTCGCAGTGAGGTTGGACTCTTGGTGGTTGGGGCGAGCCGTGCGGCACCTGACCATTGGCTCAACCCAAGCCATTCTGTCTCAGGAGCTCGAGGCAGAGATCGCTGCGCTTCGCGAGCAGTTCATTCAGGACAACCTTCCAATCGATCAGGACATCGTCGACTCGCACGTCGATCTCGCAGAGTACAGTGGCAGGACGTTCATCCATCAGCTGGAGTTGATTGGACTTAAGTCCAAGCGGATTCTTGTTCGCGGTCCACGACTACTACCGTGCATTCCAGCAACGCTCACGGTGGATGCGCGAGGAACTTCTCTACGTCGGTGAGATTCGATCGGTATGAGCGGCAGCTCATAGAGGAATGGGAACGGCACTTCGAGCGGATGAATGAGGACCTCGGGGAAGAGGCGACGGACAAAGCAAAGACTGCAGCCGCCCGCGAGCTCTACGGCTGGGTCGAGTCCAAGGCGAACATTGCTATTCGACCGAGCTGCAATGCAACGTTCATCACGCGCGGTAGCTTCCACATGCTTTCAGACAAACAGCGCGTGGGTTGGCATCCCGAGTTCGTGGAACGCATCGCTCAGATTCTGGAGAAACTGGGGGCGGCGTGAGGGAGTGGGAGCAACGATCGGTGGAGGAGGCGTATCTCCTCAACCCAGCATTCTGTTCGTTACTCCTGTCGGAAGCGATTCATGGACATCACTCCGAAACTGGAGAGTCGATGACGTTTACCGGCGCCTTTCTTATCTTGCCTATCGTTCTCCACAAGGCAACGCGCGAGGCCATCCCGCGCATGATCACCGCCACGCTCGCGACCTGGTTGGACGTTCGTCCCGAGATTATCTTGCGCTTCCCGGACCGTGCTCGCTCTCTTGTCCCGTTTACGAAGGAAGCGATCCTGTTCGGTGCATGTCGCTCGACCATCCGCGTGGCGCAAGACGGTGCATTAATGCCTGGGGCGGTGGTACCGACGACGCGCAAATATCTACTAGAGGCGACGGCCGAGGTTATTGACTGCATGAAGAAAGCGCGCTTCGTGGGCCGGTGGTTTGGTAAGTCAGGGAGTGTTTCGACGGTAATGGCGTTGTTCGGAGTGGCACCTTGAGCTTTCAGATCTTGGACATCGTCCTCTACAACCACAAGGGTGAGATTCGTCGCCAACCATTGCGCCCCGGGAAAGTCAACATCATCACCGGCGCATCGAAGACAGGAAAGACCGCGCTGATCGACGTCATCGACTACTGCCTCGGAAGCTCGAAGTGTGCAGTTCCCGTCGGGATCATTCGAAACTCGGTGGGGTGGTTCGGATTGCGTCTTCAGTTGCCGACCGGTGAAGCGTTTGTCGCAAGAAGAGCACCCAATCCTGGAGCCCAAGCATCGTCGGACATCTACTGGGAGCTTGCCTCTGCAATCGAAGTGCCCGCCTTCGACAAATTGCGAACAACGACGAACGTCGATGGGCTCATCGTCGAGCTATCGCGGGCGGCGAGTATCGCAGAATACACTCACGAGCCGCCAGTTGGTCAAACGCGCGCTCCAACCACGGTGAGTGTCCGGCATGCGGTCTTCTTCCTGTTCCTCCAGCAGGACGAGATTGGGAGCCGGAAGTTCCTATTCCACCGACAGGGTGAACCGTTCATTCCTCAGAGCATTAAGGATGTCCTCCCGTACTTCTTGGGGACAGTGGGGGACGACTACCTATCCCGCAGAGAAGAGATTCGTCGACATCGCGAGAATCTGAGGGACGCAGAGCGCCGACTGAAGGAGTTACAGGATCTCCGTGGATCCGGACTGGCCAAGGCGGCTGCGCTCGTCGAGGAGGCTCGCGACATCGGACTGACGGAGTCACCAGCACCGCGCGACTGGAACCAGGCGATCTCACAGCTTCACGACGTACTCCGAAAACCAATCGAACCGGAAGACGAGTTGGAGGCCGGTGGTAAAGCGTTGCAGTCGCTGTTGGAGGAGCGCTCGCAGCTCAACGAGCAACTCGGTCGCGTTAAGGAGGAACTCGAGTATGCGCGTACATCAATCGCCGCTGCTGGAGGTTTTAGTCGAGAGAGTGACGAGCAGCTCGCGCGCCTGCGGAGCATAGAGGTGCTTGGTGCAAAGTCAGACAAGACGCACTGCCCGTTATGCTCATCCCCATTCGACGACAACACAGTGGGCAGCGGAATCCAGAAGGCAGTGCAGACGGTCACGAAGCAGCTAGAGACGGTGACTCGACAGTCGCCGCAGCTGCAGAGGTTCGTCTCCCACGTCGAAAGGCAGTCGCAGGAGTTGCGCCGTTTACTGCTACGAAACCGTGAGCAGATCGAGTCGGTGCAGAGCTCGGATCAAAGAATCGGAAGCCTTCGAGACGACGTAGCACGTCGAGCCCATGTAATCGGTCGCGTCAGCCTCTACGTTGAGAGTGCTCGCAAGGGAGACGATCACGCTCCGTTAACGAAGGAGGTGGAAGACCTGACAACGCTCGTGAATAAGCTGGAGGAATCGATGGGCGAGTCTGAGCTGCGCGACAAGTTGCTGTCGGCGCTGTTTCTAATCTCGTCACGTATGACGGAGTGGGGCCGCAAGTTGAAGCTGGAGCATTCGGACAATGCGCTCCGTCTCGACATGCGAGTTCCTACGGTGATTTTGGAAACACCGACCGGTCCCGTTCCGATGGAGAATGTGGGAAGCGGATCGAACTGGGTTGGTTATCACGTGATCACTCTCCTGGCACTTCACGAGTGGTTCGTGAAACAGAAGCGTCCGGTCCCGCGGTTCCTGCTACTCGACCAACCAGCCCAGGGCTACTTCCCGGCGGACAAGGACGTAGCTGGATCGAATCAATCGCTTGAAGGATTGCCCGATGCCGATCGCCAGGCGGCGCTAGAACTTTTTGAGTTCATCTTCGGCGTGGTCAACGACCTCGCGCCAAACATGCAGGTGCTGCTGACCGAGCACGCAGACCTGAAAGAGGAATGGTTTCGAGACGCGGTTGTCGGGAGGTGGAGGGGCGAATGGCTGGTTCCGCCATCGTGGGCGTCGGATCCAATCGCTCAGCCAACCGAACCGAAGTCCGAGACCCAGGGTGTTCCCCACGCGGACGCACCAAATGTCGCCCCTTCAACGCGGCAAAAAGCTTCCTCGAGTAAGACCAAGCGGAAAAAAAAGACGGACGAATGAGTCACGCTATTTGGTGATCAATCCGGGACCACTGGATGTTGGCGGTTCGATGCGGCGAATCGAAGACACAGGTTGGAGGCAACGTAGGAGGCTGGCGCATCATTTCGCTGCACCTACGGTCAATTAACGACTGGCGCTCTTAGTGCGCTATCCTTGGGGGATGGCGTCCAGTGGTGATGTTCCATCGACGATGATCTTGAGATTCCGCGATCTCTCCATCGAGATCGGGCAGACAGTCAACCGACATAAACAATGTATCGAGTCCACTAAACAGACTTGGTGGGGTTGGTGGAATAAGTGGGGGGAACAGATACCACGTCAACTGATGGCGAAATTCTACGATAGATCTAAACGGGATCCGTTTGATGTATATTTGTTCGACTCTGGGACAAAACATCTCTATCGAGCGTCAATGAGTTCGATTTCAATGTCTCCAGGTAGCGAGCCAATTGCGGCTCCGGAGAGTGGTGCGTCGACCCCCGAATACTACCGTCAGACCTCTTACTCGATGTGGTTCAAATTTGTCGAGATCGAGGAACTTGCCATCGATACGCTCCGGGATTTTACCTATTCCCGTGTGGACGAGTTCTTCACATCTGGAAAGTCTGATTACGGGATTTATTACGACAAGCGTGTTTCCTCGCCAGAGGAGCTAATCGACCAGAATCGGACAATATGGTTCGTTAGGCCACACCGAGAGGGGGACCAAGACGTTGAAATCTCGCTAAAATCGATGTCCTACGAGAAGACACTTCACTTCTCGTCGACGTTTAGAGAGTCAAAGGCGCGGAAGATGATCTGGCTCTCGGATCTCCACTTCTTTAGACCTTTGAATCTTGCGCGCCTCGCTTGGGAGCAAGTCCAAGATGCGCTGCGCGTGTCGCAGGGCAACGAACTCCCCAGCGATTGGGTTTCTCCGCTGGCGGCGGCTACTGCTGCATGGGTACCCAAGGTTGACGCAGAGCAGGTGCGCAGAGATTTCCTCATTGCAGCATCAATCGATAAGTCGAACCAGGACACACTCCAACGAGCCGGGACTCAACTCCTAGCATTCGTGAATGAGCGAGGATGCGATCGACAGCCAAGGCCTGACCAGTTTCATGGATTCCTTCCAACGGGGGCCGCAGAGGATGGCGCACATCATTATCCGCTTGTGAATCAGATCCTTAACGCGTTACGAGATACAGACCCCACCGAGATTGGTGCGCTGATCATTTCCGGAGACTTGACTTGGCAGGCACAGCCAGAAGAATTTTCGGATGCGGTTCAACTTGTCAAGGCACTTGGCGAGCGGTTCCCCTCGCTCGCAGACCCCCACAACGTGATTGTGTGCCCCGGCAATCATGACATTGCGTTTAGCTTTGAACCTGCCAATGCAAAATCGCCCGTCACAAGAGCTTCGTCATCAGCTCGAAAGAACTTCGAGTCGTTTAGTGCAGCGATCTACAAGTCACGGCCGAACGAATACTTGGCACTCGGACGAAAATACCTTCTGCGAAATTGCTTGCCCGTCGAAGTTGTTGCTCTGAATACGTCACTCCTGACCCAAACAGGAGGACGGTTCCAAGGACACGGTTTTGTTGGCGCGGAGCAACTCAAGTACGTTGCGAAGGGTATGAGGTGGGAGGAATCGAAGGGCCCCCCTCACCCCATAAGGGTCCTTGTACTGCACCATCCTTTAACGCCAGTTACCGGACGGCTCGCGGCTAAGGTCGATGCCCAGTACCAGACGATGCTTGATGCTGGAGACCTGATGAAGTGGTGTGAGCAGTACGGTATCGCGCTAGTGTGTCACGGGCACACACACGAGAGGTTTGCTGCTGAGTTGGGTATTAGGGGCGACAAGGGCACGCGACACAGAATGCACATTCTGGGACTTGGGAGCACCGGAGTGGAGGGCAGTCACCGCGAAGGTGACAACCAATTTGCTATCCTAGATTTTGAGGACGTAGCAAAAATGCGGATGACAACGTTTGAGATTGGAGCCACAAACAAGACGGTGCACTCCGACGAGGAGGAGTTCCTTATGATTCGGGGCTAGATGTGTTCGAAGTCGAAGTGATGAAGTATGTCTGAGAATGTATCGAGCACCTGGTCGGGATGCGCGTTTCCAAGTCGGCGCTTGTCAGTCTCTGAGCGCGCAATGTCTTCGGACGTCCAATGAGTCACACGTACCAGCGTTCTCCAATGCTCTGGCGCAAACTCGGTGCCGTATTTTGCCCAGGCCGCCCAGGCGCCAGCTTCCTTGGCCATCCCAATGTCGCGAACGATGCTGTCGCCCACGTACAAAATCTCGTTTAGAGGGGTCTGCGTGTCACGCGATATGTCGCGAAGTACGCGCGGGTCTGGTTTGCGTTCATCATGGCGGATTAGGCGAACATTTTTCACCCCAGCGACAATCTCGGCACCGGCCGCTCGCGGGTGCTCTCCGACGTGTTCCAGGGCGTAAAGGCGATCGATGAATTTGGCTATGCCGAGCTTGCTTAGCCGAAACTGCGCATTGGTCACGGTCGCTTCCGTGTGAGCCACGATCCGTACACCTTGCGCGCTTAGCTCAGTAAGCGTTTCGAGGACACTTGGATATAGTCTGAGGGTTCGCTTTCTGGCGCTGTTGAATGCATGGAACGCCTCGTTCAAGCGATCGGCGCACTGCTCAGGTGTTGCTCCGACGAGCGTGCTGCGAACAGTGTCCGTCTCCAGCAACGCGAAGGGATGTTCGGAATTGTGGTACTTGCGGTGAACGAGCCGTAGGTCGTCCAGCAGCTTCTCTTTGTCCGCTGCAAGGATTCGAGTTGCTGCCTCCACCATCTCCATGAACGACGTCGCGAAGAACGTGACCCAGTCATAGAGGGTATTGTCGAGATCGGTGACCAGGAGGCGAACGCGCGGCTTCATAGCATTGCGATGAGTGTGCCACGGTGCGCTGACATTCATCGACCGCGGTGCATCGGCACGGCTAGGTTGCTCATGTCGAGTCACGAGTGGATCTGGTGGGTATCGAGCAGTGCGTGCGGTCTGCTGACGAACGCAAAAACCGGCCATGTAGCCGACAGCGAAATCGGTCCTCGAACAAGTCTGGTTGAATCGTTCGTCCGCGGCTTTCACGCCTTTCATGTGTAGCGGAAGCTGAAGGACTGGCTGTGTCCTCGCTTCGCGTTCCGTTACTTTAGCTACGGCATCGCGCGCATCGGCGGCGGCTGCGAGCCCGGCAAGCCTGGCGTGCGATCGCGTGGGATGTGATACCGCGTCAGGATCCGAGGCTGCGCTTTCCGCACCTCGTCCGTATCGAGCATGATGATGCCACCCGACGTCGTCGTGATCTCGACGATGCCGTGCGCCGCCGAGAGCGTGCGAACGAAGTCGACCATGTCGAGCGGCGCGCGCCCATTCAGCGTCGCGACCGCCTCGTTGTAGAGATGCGCGTAGCCGATGTTGATCTCGTCCGCGAGGATCTGCGTGAGGATCACGACCTCGTGCTGCTCCGCCGAGCGGTAGCCGAGATAGTAGTAGTTGAGGAATTCCTTCGGCGCCTTGTTCCACCACTTGTCCCACGTCGCGAGGTAATCGCGCGTGAGCGTCTGGAACACGAGCCCGCCATAGACGAAGTACATCGGCGGCTCGTCATAGCGGGCGCGCGGCACGAGCGGCATCCAGTGGTGGAGCTCGACCTCGAGCGTGAGCGACTTGCCATCACGCTTGATGCCGAGCTTCAGCTTGTCACCGACGTAGCGATGACCGAGCACCACGTCATAGCGGGTGCGGTAGCGACCCATGAATTGGATCGTCCCGTTGTTCGCGATCGCGTTGCCATCGATCGACGTGATCACGTCACGCGGTTGGAGCACGCCATCCGAGCTGCCGCCGTGATCGACGTGCAGGACGACGACGCCACGCTCTTGATCGGAGAGGCCGAGCTGTTTGCGCAGGAGGCCGTTCTCGAGGTTTTGCGTGGTGATGCCGAGCGCCGGGATTTCCGGACGCTTGCCCTTGGCGACACCGTCGAGGAACGAGCGAATGATCGGCGGCGGCACCATCTCACCGATGTTGTCGACGCCGGTCAGCTTTTGGAACGCGATGCCCACGACCTTGCCGTCACCGAAGACCGGACCACCACTGTTGCCCGAGTTGATCGCGGCATCGACCGTGACCGCGAGCAGGTGACGCTGCGAGTGCGAGTAACGCTGGACCTCGATGCGCGAGACCACACCTTCGGTGATCGAGATTTCTTCACCACCGACCGGATAACCGACGACGGCGACTTCATCGCGCAACTTCGGCATCTCGCCGAGCTCGGCGGGTTCGACATCATCGAGGAAGCCCGCGGGCTCGATCACTTCGAGCAGCGCGAGGTCGCAATCGTGCGAGACCGCTTTGACGCGCGCGATCGCTTTGTCCGGCGCGGAGAGTTTTTGGACCTGCAGGAACGTCGCGTTCGCGATCACGTGCGCGCCGGTCAACATCATGTTCGGACCGATGACGACGGCCGATCCGGTGCTGTTGGACGGGGTCCTAGCCTGCCAAGGTCCATCGAAATCGGGATCTTGGGACGTGGCGAAGACGCGAATTACCTCGGGGTAGGCCACGATAGTAGGGTAGCACCCTCTTCATGGTCCCGCTCCAGGCGACAACGCCCGAACGCCTCGCATCTATAAGTGGTGTGAGCCTCGCGGAAGCGCGCAAGTTGATCGCGCAAGTGCATCGCGGCGAGATGATTCACGCGACCTCGCACGTGCGGGCGACGGCGGCGGCGGCCGTACGCGATGTAGGTGACGTGCCGCGGCTAGAGGTGATCGCCGAGTCGCCCAGCCAGATCGATCCGTTCGTCAAATACCTCTTTAAGGGCGGCTTCGAAGCCGTGCGGATTCCACTCGAGAATCCCGATCGGTTCACCGTGTGCGTGAGCTCGCAAGTCGGCTGCGCGCTCGCGTGTGCGTTCTGCGCGACCGGACGCTTGGGACTCTCGCGCAATCTAGAAGCGTGGGAGATCGTCGAACAGGTTCGCGAAGTCCGCGCGCGGTTACCGCGGGGCCGCGTTCACGGCGTGGTGTTTCAGGGCATGGGCGAGCCCCTCGCGAACCTCGATCACGTGTTGGATTCGATCGCGGTGTTTCAAGAGCCGTGTGCCCTCGGCATCGACGCGCGCGCGATCACCGTGTGCACCGCCGGCCTGCCCGTGGGAATTCGCAAGCTCGCCGAACGCGCACCGAAAGTTCGGCTTGCGTTGTCGCTGCATTCGATCGAACGACGCCGCGAGATCATGCCGATCGCGAAAGCGCATCCACTCGACGAGGTGATGGCAGCGTGTGCCGATCACGTGCGCATCACCGGCCTCGCACCGATGTGGGCGATCACGTTGCTCGACGGCGTGAACGATTCCGACGACGACGCCCGTGCGATCGCCGATCGCGCTCGCGCGTTTCACGCGGAAACCGGAAAGCTGCCGCGGTTGTCGATCATCGCGTACAACCCGTCGCCCGGAGACATCTTCGCGCGCAGCACGCGGGAAGAAAGCTATCGCGCGGCACTCGGCCTCCCGAATCATCGCCGTTACTCCGGTGGCGGAGATGTCGCCGCGGCATGTGGCCAGCTCGCCGCGCGTGTACAGTGACGGCATGCATCCGGTCCACGACATCGAGCTCCCCGACGATCTAGCGGCGTGGATGCCGACGGTGATCGAGATCCCGCGCGGGTCTCATCTCAAGTACGAAGTCGACAAGGCGACGGGCCTCCTGAAGCTCGATCGCGTGCTCTACAGCGCCGTTCACTATCCGGCGAACTACGGCTTCATTCCGCGTACGCTCGGCGACGATCACGATCCGCTCGACATCCTCGTGTTGTGTCAGGAGGCGGTAGAGCCACTGACGATCGTGCGCGCGCGTGCGATCGGCGGCCTGCGCATGGTCGACGACATGGGCGGCGACGACAAGATCATCGCGGTGTGCGTCGACGACCCGGCGTACTCGGACTACCAGCGCCTCGACCAACTACCGCCGCACGTGATGCGCGAGGTCGATCGATTCTTTCGCGACTACAAGATCCTCGAGAAGAAGGCCGTCGACATCGAGACGTTCTACGACAAGGATCACGCGATGAAGGTGATCGAAGGCGCCGTGAAGGCGTACGTCAGGCCTTCGTCGTCGGGCGCTCGCTGACGCGCGTGTGCCACGCGACGAGGTTCGGATGCTTCGCCGCATCCAACCGGATCTGCGAGGCCTTGCCGAAATCGATCGCACACAGCGCCGTGATGTCGGCGACGGTGAAACGATCACCCGCCATGTAGGGGCGAGTAGCGAGCTCCTTATCCAGCCAGTCCAGTCGCGCGCCCAGGACCTCTTTCATGATGTCCGCAAACTCGGGCGCTTGCTTGATTCGACCGGCCCAGAACTTATTCGAGTTCCGGAAGATGTTCATGATCGGCATGAACACCTCTAGCTCCGCGTGACGATTCCACATCTCGATCTGCGAGCGCTCCCACGCATCGGCGCCGAACAGGTTCGGATCCGGGGCGACCGCCTCCTCGATGTAGCGGCAAATCGCCATCGATTCGCGAATGATCTTGCCGTCGCCGAGCTCGAGCACCGGCAGCAGTGACAGCGGATGTTTCCGCCGGAACTCCATGGTCAGGTGCTGGTCGGTGGCGATCAGCACTTCGATCGTGTCGTACGCCACAGCCTTCTCGGCCAAGAAGATCCGCACCCGCCGGGGATTCGGGGCGCGCGGGTCGTGATAGAGCAGCATCGTCATCCTCTAAGCCCGACTGTACTACGGTACAATTACGGGCGTATGCGTTCGCTTGGCCTCGTGTTCATATCGCTCGCACTGGGGTTGGGTTGCAAAGGCAGTGGGTCCAGCGAAGCGGCAACCGATCCGCAAGCCGTGAAGGATCAGCAAGAGCTGCTCGCGCGGCGCGACAAGCTGCTGCAACAGCGCCAGGAGCTGCTCGAGAACCGCGACAAGGTGAACCTCGAGATCCAGCAGATCGAACAGCAGGGCGGTGACGCGAGCGACAAGAAGAAAGAGCTCGCCGATCTGAACAAGCAGATCGACAACTCGGCAGAGCTCTCGCAGATCAACACGAAGCTCGACTCGATCAAGTCGACCGGCGACAAGTCCGCGCAGATGGCTTCGCGTGAAGCCGAGGTCGCGAATCGCGAAGCGCAGGTCGCCGCGCGCGAACGTGCCGTTGCCGAGCGCGAGAAGGGGCTGATCCAGCGCGATAGCGACATGGCGCAGCGCTGGAAGGATTCGTGCTCGATCGCCGCGCCGATCGTCATGGCACCGCCGCCGGGCAAGGGCAGCTACACGAAGAAGGACGTCAGCGATCTACTCGCGCGGGCGCGCGCGGGCATGGCGAAGAAGGGCTTGTTGGTCTCGGATCTGCCGGCGCAAGCGCAGTCGCTCGAGAGCGATGCGACCAAGGCGCTCGGCGATAACAAGATCGAGACCGCGTGGGTTGAAGCGAATCAGCTCGTCGGCACCGTCGATTCGCAGAAGATCGATCGCGCGTTCATCTCGGCGAAGATCCAGCGCGTCAACGCGCAGATCGCGGCGACGAAGCAAACCGATCCGACGCAGGCGCAAGCGCTGCAGGAGATCATGACCACGTATCAGAGCGGCGACTTCAACGCGGCGAACAAGCGGCTCAATGCGGTCGCGGCGAAGCTCAAGTAGCTAGCACTTGTTACCTTCCGGCGTGCGGCACTCGCCGACACTCGGAAAGTCATGCGAGGCCGCGGCGACACCGATGCCGACGCCAACGGCAACCGCCGCCATGATCGGGTAGATGTACCAGCGCCGATACCACGGCGGATCGACATAGACGATCGTGTCCCGGCTCGTCGGCTTGGCCTTCACGTCGTGCTCGACGATCGGATACTGCTGGAGGTTCACCGGCACTTCGATGGTCTTGCCGTAGGTCACGTCGATGAACTTGATGAAGTCGTGATACTCGGGATGCGTCACGCGCACCGCTTGCGTGCCGACGGGCAGGGCGATGTCGCCTTTCGGACCGAGCGTGGTCTTCGCACCGTTGATGAACACCGATGCGTTCTGCGCATCGATCGTGAAGTGCAGCGTGCCGCGATACTTGTCGGGATCCAGTAAGCGCAACACCGCACCGGCCGCGCCGCCGTCATCGCTACCGACGGCGAGCGTGGTCGACCGCAGCGGGTTGCCCGTGGCGACGTCGGTCGCGAGCAGGTACACGACCTTCGCATCGCCGAGGCCACCGATCTCGCCGGAGATCACGATCTGCGCGGAGACGAGCTTGCCGACTTCCGTGAAGCACTTGCTGTCGCCTTCGCATTGCCGGAGCAGTGGCTTCTTCGCTTTATCGATCGCCGCCGACACCTGCGATGCCGGAATCACCTTGTCACCGTGCTGACCGACGGCTTGTTCGATCTGGCCGACCAACTTCTTTGTCGCGGCGGACTTATCTTCGGCGCCGAACGTGGACAGCGGCGCGACCGCGATCGTCTTTTGCGCGAACGCCGTCGCCGCCAGCAGGCACACGATCAGGAACGCCTTCACGGACACGACTTGCTCCCATCGTTCGAATAGACCGTGCACTTCACCTCGCCGGCGGCGTGACCGATCGCGACCGCGGCGAACACCATCACCACGCCCGCGGCGACGATGAACCAGGTCTTCGAATAGATCGGCTCGCGCGTCTGCACGATCGTGCGCCCGGTGCCGGTGACCTCGGTGTTGCCCACGAGCCGGACGACGACCGGACTGACCTTCTGGAAGTGAACCTCGACGTCGTCGTCGAACGGCGCGTAGTCCTTCGCTTCGACGTGGAGCTTGTGCTTGCCGAGCGGTAGCTTGCCGATCACACCCTGGTTCGCGAGCGGCGTCTTGCCGATCGGTTTGCCATCGAGCGTGACCGCGGCGCCGACGAGGTCGCTCTGAACTTGCAGCGAGCCGTGCAGCTGATCCGGTGCGAGCAACGAGTACGCGGCCACGCGCACGCCTTCGATCATGTCGTCCGGCGTGCCCTTCAACGGCTGGCTCTGCATCACGGCAGACTTGCCGGTGGCGACTTCGACCGACTTGATGTTGAGCACGTAGTTGTCGCCGAGCGCACCGACCGTGCCGGTCACGACGTAGTCGACGCCGAGCCGCTTACCGATCGTTTGCATGCACTTCTCTTCGCCGGTGCAGTCCTTGTCGGCGGCGGTGACCTTCATCTCGATATCGCGCCGGCTCGGCAGCGGAATCTTGTCGAGCCGATCGAGCTCGAGCCGGAACAGCGTCTCGAGGCGCTGGACGATTTCGGTGTCGATGCCGAGCGCGTCGAAGCGCCAGACCGCGATCTTTTTATTGAGCGACTCCTCGGGACCGGTCACCGCGGGCTGTGCCCACGCGCTCGTTTGCGCTGACAGCAGCGCGACTACGACGAACGAGGCGATCCACCGAGCCACTTCATAAATCTTATCATGTTAGGTTGTGTGGGATGGCTCGGCTCGCTCTCGTGTTCGCGATCACGCTAGCCGCCTGCTCGTCGATATCGACCGTCCGCGTGCAGCCCGAATCCGTGTCGGTCGGTCCTCATCTGAAGCCGATCGCGATCGTCCACGCCCAGGTGACGAGCGCTTACTTCCTGTTCATCCCGATTCCGGGTCACGTCTCGCTCGACGAGGTCGTGAATCGGATGTTGTTGGTCGCGGCCAAGGGCCTCGGCGCCGATAAGGTCGTCGACATTAAAGTCGACATCACCCCCGACGACGGGATCTGGACGCTTCGCAAGCTGTTGGGATGGCGCTCGGCAGAGGCCAGCGGCATCGCGGTCGTGGTAGAGGACGACGCAAAGCCGTGAGCATCGATGTTTCGGATCGCCGTCTGGTCCTGGTGCTCGGGAAGGGCGGCGTCGGCCGTTCGACGGTGGCCGCGGCGATCGCGGGTCGCAATGCAGCGCGCGGCAAGAAGACGCTGCTGTTCGAGACGAACGCGAACGATCGGTTCGGTACGTACTTCGATAAGCCGGCCGTCGGCCCGCAACTCACCGAGCTCGCGCCGAACCTGTCGGCGGTGAACACGAATCCCGCGGCCGCGCTCGAGGAGTACGGCCTGATGATCCTGAAGTTCAAATCCGTCTACGAGATGGTGTTTGAAAATCGGATCACGAAGGCGTTCTTGCGCGCGATTCCCGGGCTCGACGACTACTCGCTCGTCGGCAAGGCGTGGTTTCACACCGAAGAAGAAAAACGCGGCAAGCCGGTGTGGGACACGCTCGTGTTCGACATGCCCGCGAGCGGTCACTCGGTCTCGATGCTGCGGATCCCGTGGGTGATCACGGAGACCGTGCCGGAAGGTCCGCTCACCCGCGACGCGCGCACGATCAAGCAGCTGTTCACGGATCCGAAACGCACGATGGCGATCATCGTGACGCTCGCCGAAGAGATGCCGGTGAACGAAGCGATCGAGCTCGAGCAGAAGCTGACGGCGATGGGCATCACCCCGCAGCACATCATCTGCAATCAGATCTATCCGGATCACTTTCCACAGGGCTCGCCCGTCGCGAAAGTGCTCGACGCGTTGGTCGCCGATCCGGCGCTGCCATCGCCGCTCGCCGAGGTCACCGCGCACTCGCGGCTCTCGCGCGATCGCCGAGCGCTGAACGCGCGCTACTTACAAGAGTTGCGGTCGCGTGCGAAGGCACCCGTGTCCGAGCTACCGATCATCTTCACGCCGCAATTGACGAGCGCGCAGGTGAAGGCGCTCGGCGAGAAGCTGTAGTCACTCGCCCGCGGCACGCATCGGGAACAACGGCTCGCCGTGGATCTCGAGGCGATAGACGCTGTTCTCGGTCTCGACGTAGATCATCTTGCCGCCGGGCTCGCCGAGCACGCGCTTCACCGGCGTGGTGATCATGCGATGGCCGTGCGGGTCCCGAAAGATCACCATGCCGCGGCCGATGTACGGATACGAGATCAAGTAGCCAGTGTAAATCCGGCCATTGGCTCCGCCTGGTCGCTCGGAACCTAGCTCACGAATCTTCCGTGCCGTGACACTGACCATGAACCGCTACCGATATTTTAAGAGATGCTACGGTTCGCGTCATCCTCTTGTTGGGTAGTCGTGTCTGAGAACAGCGTCGACCGTCTGTACGAGCTAGTACGCAGTGCGTCACCGCAACTGGCAGGCGACGCCGAGCCGGTGCTCACGCTACTAGGCCCGGGGATTCGCGTGCTTGCACTGCGCACCCCGACGCTCCCGCCGGCTGCACACACCAACGTCTACCTGGTCGGACCCGACGAGGGGCCATGGGCGGTCATCGATCCCGGCTCGCCGTACCCGGATCAGGAAGCATTCCTTAACAAAGCGATCGGTGATCGCGGCGTGTCCGTCGTGCTGCTCACCCATCACCACGGCGATCACGTCGGCGGTGCGATCGCGCTGGCGAAGCAGTTCGGCGCGCCGATCGCCGCTCACAAAAACACGGCCGCGCGGCTCGCGAAATTCGGCATCACGCACCTGCTCGATGATGGCGATCGTGTCGCAGACCTCACGTGCGTGTTCACGCCGGGGCACGCGGATGGACATCTGTGTTTCGAGCGCGATGGCTACGTGATCGCGGGTGACATGGTCGCCGGGCTTGGAACGATCCTCATCGATCCGTCGGAAGGCGACATGGCGCTCTACCTGCGCTCGCTCGAGAAGCTGCTCGCGCGTCCACAACACACGCTGCTTCCCGCACACGGTCCGGCAATTCCGGATGGCCACGGCAAGCTCGGCGAATACATCAAGCACCGCCTGATGCGCGAGGCGAAGGTCGTGGCAGCGCTGGTCGGCGAGTCCAGCGTGGGCGAGCTCGTCGAACGCGCGTACGCCGACACGCCCAGGGCGATTTGGCCGATCGCCGAGCGTTCACTGCTCGCGCATCTCGGAAAGCTCGCCGGAGAAGGACGTGCGCGCGAGGTGTCGCCGGGACGATGGTCAGCGCTATAGTGCGACTTCCCCGGTGCAGTTAACGTTCGACACACTTCCCGAGGTCGCGTTGTCCCGTGACCTTCTCCGTCGGTGGTGGGGGTTGGAGCTCGGGCTCGCGGGCCCGCAAGGTGACGGTTACGATCGCAGCTCGCACGCCACGTGCGCCACGCTGATGAAGCTACCAACCGGCGCGTGTGCCGGTGCGATGGCCGAAGCCGCGCAGCTCGCCGCGAAGGCGAAGACCGCGATCGTGCATCGCTGTCATGCCGGCCTCACGATCGTCGCGTGCGCCGCGAAGGATGGTGCGGGCAAGCCGCTCGGCATCGTCTACTCGACGGGCGGTCGTCACGGTGTTGCCGAAAGCGATGTCGCTGCGGTGATCGCGGCAGAGACCGGTGCCGCCGAAAGTGCGGCGATGGCTGCGGTGCCGCCCGTGCTCGACGATGCCGCGATCGAACGCGTGAAGGATCTCGTCGCGGCCGCGGCAGCAGCGATCGAACGCGCGCAACCGGCGGTGATCCCGGCCTCGACGTTCACCCACCCGTTCGACGAGATCGTCGGCGATGCGCCGGCGGTGCGCGATGTCGTGAAGCTCCTCGGCAAGGTCGTGAAGAGCGAAGCGACCGTGTTGATCCACGGCGAGAGCGGCACCGGTAAGGAGCTGATTGCGCGCGCGATCCACTATCACGGGCCGCGCGCGAAGAAGCCGTTCGTCGTCCAGAACTGCTCCGCGTTCAACGACAACTTGCTCGAGAGCGCGTTGTTCGGTCACGTGCGCGGTGCATTCACCGGCGCGGTGAAGGATCAGAAGGGTCTGTTCGAGACGGCGGATGGCGGCACGTTCTTCCTCGACGAAATCGGCGACATGTCCGCCGCGCTCCAGGTCAAGCTGTTGCGCGTGCTGCAAGAGGGCACGTTCATGCCCGTCGGCGGCACGAAGCCGGTGAAGGTCGATGTCCGGATCATCGCGGCGTCGCACAAGGACCTCCAAGCGATGGTCCATCAGAAGCAGTTTCGCGAGGACTTGTTCTATCGCGTGAACGTCCTCAAGATCACGGTGCCGCCGCTCCGCGAACGCGTCGCGGATATTCCGCGGCTCGCGAATCACTTCCTGAAGAAGCACGCCGGCAAGGTCACGGGTGGCGCGTCGACCGCGCCGCCGCTCCTGTCGCAAAGTGCGCTCGCGCGATTGGTCGCGTATCCGTGGCCGGGAAACATTCGCGAGCTCGAGAACGAGATCGAACGCATGCTCGTCCTCGCGGCCGGTGCGCAGGAGCTGACCGGATCGATGGTGAGCTCGCGCGTCGCGGGCGCCGCGATCGGAACGCCGCGCGTGTTGCGAGATGTCATCGATGTCGCCGAAGCGGATGCGATCGTCGCGGCGCTTGGCCGGCACCAGGGGGATCGGGATGCGGCTGCGGCCGAGCTCGGCGTATCGCCGGGATACTTGGATGCGCGGCGAGATGCGCTAGGCTTGCGGACTCGGTGAGCGCGATCTGTCCAACCTGTAAGGAACCGGCGAAGAAGGCGGAAAACAAGGCGTTTCCGTTCTGCTGCGAACGGTGCCGGTTGATCGATCTGGGGCGATGGCTCGACGAGGAGTACCGGATTCCGGATACCGCGCCGCCCGTGTCGCCCGCTGAAAAAACGGACGAATAGTCAGGCCGCACGCCACGTTCGATCGGAATGGTCGAGCCCGCGCTGCGCAAGACCCTGACGCTCCGGCAGTTCGGTTACACCGCCGCGGTCATCAACGCGTTGATCTGCTCGATCGTCGCGGTCGTGATCGGGGACCCCGGCAAGAACGAAGGGCCTGCGACGTTCACGCTGTTCTTGATCGCCGTCGGGCCGAGCATCCTGCTCAGCCTGTGGTTGATGACGCTCGGGCGAAAGCTGCGTGGCAAGTCCGTCGGGCTGCGGATGTTCGTGGTCGTCGGCATCGGGCTCGGCTTCGCCGGCACGATCACGTTCGCGATGCTGCCGTTGTCATTTTTGAAGTGGCTCGTCACGCCGAATGTCATCATGGCATTCGCGATCGAGCTGAAGACGCGGTTGGCGCCCGACGATCCGCCGGAGCACGCTTACCTGATGGATCCCGTCGAGCCACAACCCGAGCTTCGCCCGCGAATGTCACCGCTCGTCGTCGGCGGTCTCCTCGGGATCGCGAACGACATCGTGTGTGCGATCGGAATCGCGAGCCACGGCCGCGAAGCGTTCTTTCATTCGAAGGCGGAGCTGTTCCGCACGATCGCGTTCATCGGCTTCATCCCGGCGCTGTGTTGTGGCGTCGTGCTCGGCCTGGTCGCGAAGGCCACGTCGACGATGGCCGCGCCGTTGCGCTGGTTCGTCCTCGGGACGCCGGCGATCGGCGTGGTCGCGACGCTGTCGAGCTTCTTCGGCTTTCAGCAGTTCTTGTGGCTCGCGTGCATCCCGACGATCGTCGGTGTCGTGATCCTCGAGCGCGTCACCCGGCCCGAGTCGTTCGTGCCGGCGGCGACGGCGAGGGCGTGATGGTCGACGCGTCACTGCGCAAGACGATGACACTACGCCAGTTCGCGGCGTGGGCGGGCATGCTCACCGCGGGTGCGTGCGGCCTCCTGCTCGCGCTTCACACGGGTAAATCGGATTGGATCGGTCCGTGGATCGTGGTCTGGATCGTCGAGCTCGCGCCGGCGGTGTTGCTCGCGCACACCCTCGTGTATCTCGGCGCGAAGTGGCGCGGGAAGTCGACGGCGATCCGGTTCGCGGCGATGGTGGGCGTTGCCGTTTCGATCGCGACCCTACTGGTGCTCGTGATCCTGCCGTTCGACTTCGTGCCGTGTGCGGCCATCCCCACGTTCGTGATGGCGATGCTCTGCGAGCGAAAGACACGCACGGAGCTCTACGTATCCGAGATCACGCACAAGCGCGTCCGGATCTCGCCGATCGTGTTCGGCGGCGTGCTCGGCGTGTTGAACTGCGCATTCTGCGCGTTCGGGTTCGCGTGGGGGCAGATCGGTGGCGATCGCCTGACCGACTTCCGCATCGTGTTCGCGATCGGGCTCGTTCCCGCGATCGGATGTGGCGTTGTCGTCGGGCTGATCGCGAACGCGACGGCGCGGATCAGCGTGATCCCACGCGTCGTGATCCTGCTGTTGCCCACGCTCGGGTTTCTGGCGATGGGCGCGAGCCTGGTCCGGTTCGACGATCGGATGCTCGGGCTCGCGTGCATCCCGACGATCGTCGGTGTGTTGATCATCGAGCGCGAGAGCCGGATTCGACCCGACCCGGAGCTCCCTCAAGCGACTATTGCAAGATAGAGAAGTTGTCCCACGCCGGCGTGTGGTTGTTCTCCGCCGCCGGTTGGTTCCACAGATACAGCGCGGGGAACGTCTGCACCGTCACGCCGTCGTCGATCACGGGCGTCACGTAGAGCTGCGGGTTGCCGGCCGCGCGCGTCGAGCTGAACGTCAGCCAGTAGTAGCGCTTGCCCGAATCATCGGTCGCGCCGGGCGCCCACTTCGGCCAGCTGTTCGTCACGCCCGGGCTGACCTTCGCCGTGCAGGCCGGCGGATCGTTCGCGGCGATGCGTTGAGCGGTGCCCGTGCCGTCGGCTTTGATCACGTAGACCTCCGACTGGCTGTTGTTGTAGCTCGAGCCACCGGCGGCAACGCGGTTGAACGCGACGTACGTGTCGTCCGGCGAGAACACCGGATAGAACTGGTTGTACGCGGGATCCGCGGCGCCCGTGATCGGCGTCGCCGTGCCGCCGCGCGGTTGTTGTACGGCACCGTCATCAACTGACCATCGGTCACGGTGATGCCGGCGCCGACGGTGGTACCGCTCGCGTACAGCATCGTGTCGCTGTTGTGCGCGAACGACGCCGACGCGGCCCACTTCGTATCGCCGGTGCGCGCGACGATGCCCCAACCCGTGCCCTGAGCCGTCGACGTTGCTTCGAGATCCGTCCACGCGATATCGAAGTGACCGCTGGCGGTCGGATACATCGTGACCGCGATCCGATCGCCGGTGGTGTAGTGCGCCTTCGTGAACACCGGCAGCTCTTGGCCGACGCGGTTCATGAGCGTGGTCGCCGACGGCGTGATGTACGTCGGCGCGGTGTGCGTGCCGTCGGACGACAGGATGCCGAGCGTCGCCGGATCGCCGTTGCCCGCGTTTTGCGTCGACGAGAACCCGACGTAGTCGCCATCCGGCGTCGAGCTGTGACAGCCAATGCACTGGCTGCCGGCATCGGTCGTCTTGATGATGTCCTGGACGGTCTCGTCGCCGATGTGGAAGCCGCGCAGGCGCGTGCCGTTCGTCGTGGTCCAGTACACGATCGCGCCCGGTGCATCGACCGGAGCGATGCGGATATCGCCGGACGAGCCGTGCTCCTGCGACGTGAGCTGGGTGCCATCGTAGGCGCCGCCGCGGATCGCGACCGTCAACGGCGTGTTGATCGAGTGGGTTTGGAGGCCCATCCAGATATCGGCGGGCATCGTCCACTGCGTCGACGTGGTGTAGACGACGAGCGGGTTGACCTGCGTCGCCGTGGTGATCCGGATCTCGTAGATGTTCTCGCCGGTGGCGGGGATCCACGTGAAGCGCGGCCGGATCCAGTTCTTCGGATACACCGTGTTCACTTCCGGTTCGTAGAGACACGGGCCGCCCGTCGCGGTGCCGTTCGCCGGATCGCCGAATAGCGTCGCCGAGTCGGCCGGCGTCATCAGCATCGGGTTGCCGGGGTCGATGATCGGCGTCGTCGGAAAATCCGACCACGGGCCGGCGAACGCGTCCGGTGGGATCGGCGTCGCGTCGTGGCCGCCGTCGTCATCGGCGTTCGGATCGTGGTGGGCGCACGCGGCGGCGGCGCATAGCGAGACTAATGCGAGTCCCTTGATCACGAGGATCAGTGTAGGGAACGCGCGCGAGAAGCAAAACTAATGACGGGGTAGCTCGGCGGTATTTGCGGCGGACGTGTAGGCGGCGGTGGTAGGTGGACGTTCAAGAGCAGGCGCGTTTCGGGCCAACTCCGTCGGAAACTGGGGTCGATTGTCGCCAGCAACGCGCGAATCGCTGCACGTGTGATCAGCGCACGAGCGCGATAGCGATCGGAGAACACCTGACCGGTCTTGGCGTGCACGCGATTGAGCGCGCGCGCCGCGGAGACCTGAAAGCCTTGCATGCCGCGCGCGAGTGCATCGCGATCGTCGGCTTCGATCACGAGCTCGATCATCCGGCCGCGGATCGCGAGGTGGACGATCCGGAACGTCGATCGCGCGAGTGATCGATAGAGGGCGAGCTCGATCGCGCGGCGTGCCTTGCGATCCGAAATCACGCGAGTGGTGCGCGCGGTGACGTGAAGCGGGCGGCGTGGATCGATCGCGGGGCGCGTCTTGTGCGGCTCGCTCGCGATCGCACCGCGCTTCGGGCGTCCTGCGCCCGCGCGTCTGCCGCCCCATTTCGTGAGCTCGATCCGTTTCACCGGATCGCGATCGCTATCGCGATGCGATTTCACTGCCAACTTGAAATCGTCGAGATCTCTCCAGCGCGCAAAAATATAGCCATAGTTCTTGCCCAATCCGGAGTGAGGGCTTTAGGGTGAGCGTCAGAACCTGGGACCGCTGACACTGAATGGGGGACATCTGACGATGAGCGTCGACGACCGGGAATCCTTCGAAGAGGCCGTCACGACCGAGTCTCGTGCCTATTGGGCAGAGCCTGCCGCCGATCAAGAAGTACCGGCGTTCATGGCGATGGGCACCGACCCAGGAATTCGAGAAGAGGATCTCGAGGTCACGCAGCCGATTCCTCGGCAGACGATGGCCGAGATGGTGTTCGCACCCGAACAGGTGACTCCGCGCGTGCGCGCGCAAGGAACGGTGGCACCCGGTCGGAGCCGCGCGGCGCGAGATACGATCGTCGACGACGCGCGGGCGACCACATCGATCGCGCTCGCGGATTTGCGCGAGGACTCGACGATCGACGACGGGTTCGCGAAGGGCACGCAGGCGATGCCGGCCATCCGGTCGGAGATGAAGCTGTCGCCGTCGTATGGCTCGCTCGCGGAGCTCGCCGAAGTGTCGGCACGTGGCGAAGCGCAGGATCCGGAATTCGATCAGGTCGACATGCCGCTGTCGGTGCCCGGCACGAGCCGCAAGGTTCGCCCGCGCCGGACGCGTCCGCGGGCTCGCACGATCGCGGCGCGCCGCCTCACCAACGTCGAGCTTCGCCAGGTCGAAGACTCGTTGGTCGAACAGGCCGATCGCCCGCGCACGCGCGCCGAGTGCTCGAACGAGCAGCGGCCGTGCCCGTGGGTGTCGTGCAAGCACCACCTGTATCTGGACGTGAATCCGCGGACCGGGTCGATCAAGCTGAACTTCCCGGACCTCGAGCCGTGGGAGCTGCAGCACACGTGCGCGCTGGACGTCGCGGATGATGGCGGGCACACGCTCGAAGAGGTCGGTGACATCACGAACCTCACGCGCGAGCGGATCCGTCAGTTGGAGATGCGCGGCCTGATCGAGCTGAAGTCGCGGTCGCGCGGCCTCCGCTAAAACGGGGACGGTCTGAAGTTAGGGAAGTTCGATTGCCCAACTTCCCGAATCCCTTAATGGGAGGGGACGGTCTGAAGTTAGGGAAGTTGGAAGAACCTTCCAACTGGAGTCCGTCCCTGCGCATTAAGAAGTCCGAATAGTTCGGCGATCGAACTTCCCTAACTTCAGACCGTCCCCTCGGTCGAAGAGTTTCGGGACAATCGGCGATCGAACTTCCCTAACTTCAGACCGTCCCCTTAGATAGCGCCGCTGCGCAGAAACTCGTGGAACGAGAGCGTCTGGCCGGATCGCACCGGCGGCGTCTCGCTCTCGATCGTGATCGTCTGCGCCGCACAATCGACGAGCGCGATCATCGATCGATCCCCCGGATAGCGCCGCATCTGGAGCCGGACCTTCGCGTCGTCGATCCAGGACGAGTTGTCCGTGCTCCACGAGCGGCCGAAGTCGAGCAGCTTGTCGCCGGCCGACGACTCGATCACGGTCGTCTCGATCCAGTGCGACATCTTCGCTTCGTTCGCGACCGTGATCACGACGAAGGCACCAGTGGGGCAGGGGTACTTGTGCGTGTACGGGTCGTCGATCGAGGCCATCCGCCGATCCTAGCTTGTTACACGTTCGTGACCGCGTAGTTCTGCGATTGCAGTGCCTTACCCAAGCGCAGTTAGCTACCGCTATGAGGGCTATCGCTGCGTTACTCGTGCTCTGTGCCTGCGGCCAAGCCGATCGCGAGAGCCCGACCGATGGCGCGCAGAAGCCCGATGGCCACTCGATCGACGCCGCAATGATCGATGCGGACCTGACCGCAGCGACCGACACGCCGGTGGGCCCGTGCACCGACACCGCGGCCGACGTCTATGCGGCCCAAGCGAGCACGACGAAACCGAACGGTTCGATCCTCGCGTGCGCACCCGACGCCGTGATCGATCAAGCCGCGTTGCCCGCGCTGATCGGCAGCGACATCACCGTCACCTCCGACGTGAAGATGTATCGCATCGCCTATCAGACGCGCGATCACGCCGGCCAGCCCGCCGTGTCGACCGCGCGCGCGTACCTACCGAGCACACCTCGCGCCCGGCCGGTGCCGATCGTCGTCGCGATGCACGGCTCGGTCGGTCTCGCCGATTCGTGCGTGCCGTCCGCGAACCAAGACAACAACCTGCCGCTGCCCTACGCCGCTCGCGGCTTCGCGGTGATCGCACCCGACCTCGCCGGCTTGGGCAACGCCGGCTATCAGGACTACCTCGACAACCACACCCAAGGCTGGCAAACGCTCGACGGCGCACGTGCCCTTCGCGCGTTGCTGCCGACCGGCCTCACCGCCGACGAGCTGATCCTCACCGGCTATTCGCAAGGCGGCGGCGCCGTGTTGTCCGCACACGCGTTGATCGCGAGCGATGGCCCCGGCATCGGCACCGTGAAGGCGACCGTGGTGTTCGCGCCCGAGTGGCCGATCTCGATGAAGTCGTTCGACTACGACGCGATCCTCCGCAACCCGACGAACCTCACGATCAGCGAGGGCTTGTCGTACAGCTCGGTCGCCGTGCTCCGCCAGTTCGCGTTCCTCGAAGATCACGTCGGTGCCGGCCACGGTGTCGAAGCCGTCCCCGCGAACGTCCGCTCGGGATTGCAAAGCTCGATCGACTCGCAATGCTTGGTCGCGCTCGGCGGCTACATCCAAGTCTCGATGCTCCACACCGGCGACCTGATCGATCCGACCCTACGCAGCGAGCTCCTCGCCTGCGAGGACGGCACCGCGGGGTGTGAAGGCAACGGCTCCGCCTATCAGCAATTCCTCGCGCAGAACATCCTCGCGCCAGATCCGCAGAGTGGCCCGGTGTTCATCGTCGCCGGCCTCCTCGATCAGATCATGCCGCCCGCGAAAGAGGGCTCGTGCATTGCCGATCGCATGCACACGTTCGGCGTCGATGTGTCGGCGTGCGTGATCTCGGATGCCACGCACACGAACATCATGGACCACCACGCCAAAGGCCTCGCGTGGGCCGAATCGGTGCTCGGCGGTGGCGTGCGCTACGCGTGTGACTCGTCGCAGCTTCCTGCGTGTACTAACTGACCGTCAGCCGCCGCACGCGCCGGATCGAAATCGTCACCAACACCGTCGAGATCGCGAGCAGCGCGAGGATCGACGGCAACAGCTCGAACGGTCCCGCCGACCGCAGCACTGCGCCGCGCATGATGTCGATCATGTGCGTCGCCGGCAGCATCCGGCCGATCCAGTAGAGCACCTTCGGCAACCCCGCGACCGGGAAGATGTAGCCCGACAAGAAGATCGACGGCAGCAGCAACATCTGCGAGCTCTGCATCGCCTGCATCGACGTCTGTGCGCCCATCGAGATCGTCAGCCCCAGCGCGAGCAGCGCGAACAGATACACGACCGCGGTCGCGAACAGGAACAACAGCGAGCCGTTGATCGGCACGCCGAAGCCGAACCGCATGATCGTGAGGATCAGCGCCATCTCGACGATGCCGATCACGAGATACGGCGCGAGCTTGCCGAGCACGAGGCCGACCGGATGGATCGGCGTGACCAACAGCTGCTCCATCGTGCCTTGCTCGCGCTCGCGCACGATCGCGATCGACGCGAGGATCAACGCCGCGAGCTGCAACAGGATCGCGATCAGGCCCGGGATGATGTAGTTCGCGGTCTTGCCCTCGGGATTGAACAAGATGATCGGTTGCGCCGACAGCACCGGCTTCACCCCGGCCTTCTGCACCGTATCCAAGTTGACCTGCGCGACCAGCCCGTTGATCGCGGCGAGCGCCTGCGCCGAGACGTTCGAATCGCTGCCGTCGATCAACACCAGGAACTGCGCGCCATCGTTGCGCGTGCGGCGATCGTGAAAGTCCGGCGGAATGATCACGCCGACCCGCACCACGCCACGCGCGATCTCGGACCGAGCCTCCTCCGGATCGTTCGTCACCGACGTGATCTGGAACGTCCGCGTCGCGCGCATCTGATCCATCAGCTCGCGGCTATGGAGCGACTGATCCTGATCGACGATCACGGTCGGTAGATCTTTGACGTTCTGATCGAGGAAGCCGAACAGCGCGAGCTGCATCACCGGCATCGTGAAGAAGATGATCAGCGTGCCGCGGTCGCGGAAGATGTGCTTGAACTCCTTCAACAGGATCGCGACGAACGACGTCCACATCTAGGCCGCTCCCTTCGCCGCGCGATCCGCCGCCGCCTTCTCCGTCAACGCCACGAACACGTCTTCGAGCGATGGCGTGATCGGCCGCGCGGTCGCCGGATAACCGGCCGCCTCCATGCGCGCGAGCAAATCCTCGTCGGAAACGGCATCCACGATCACCGCGTGCACCGCTTGCCCGAACACGGTGGCGGCGCGGCAGAAGTTCTGCGTGCGCAACCACGCGAGAGCGCGCGTCGAGTTCTTGGTCTCCAGTTCCACGCGGCGCGTGCCCGGCGTGTTGACCTCCGGAATTTCTTTCAACCGATCCGGCGTGCCCGTGACCAACAGCTTCGACAGGTAGAGATACCCGACCTCCGCACACCGCTCCGCTTCATCCATGTAGTGCGTGGTGACGAGCAGCGTGATCCCGCGCGCGGCCAACGTGAACAACAGATCCCACAGCTCGCGCCGCGCGACCGGATCGATGCCGGCCGTCGGCTCGTCGAGAAACACGACGCGCGGCTCGTGCATCAGCGCCGCACCCAACGCGAGCCGTTGCTTCCACCCGCCCGAGAGCAGACCCGCGCGACGATCGACATACGGTTCGATATGCGTGAGCGCGATCGCGGCCTCGACCTGCGTTCGCATCCGCGCCCCACCCAAGCCGTACACGCGCGCGTAGAACTCGAGGTTCTCGACGACGGTGAGGTCCGGATACAACGCGAACTTCTGGCTCATGTAGCCGATCTGTTTCCGGATCGCCGGGCCGTCCTTCGCGACGTCCAACCCCAACACGGAGGCCTTGCCTTCGGTCGGCGCGAGCAGTCCACACAAGATCCGGATCAGCGTCGACTTGCCGGAGCCGTTCGGACCCAACAGGCCGTACACCAAGCCCTGCGGCACCTCGAGGTTGACGTGATCGAGCGCCGTGAAGTCGCCGAATTTGCGACTCACGTTCTCCACCAATATCGCGGTCATTTCGGCACGTGGATGAACGCGGCCATCCCCGCTCGCAGCTGGTCTTGCCCGTCGACAAGACCGATCCGCGCGGCAAACACCTGATCCGCGCGTTCGTCGGCCGTCTGCAGGTTGCGCGGCGAATACTGACCCTGTTGATCGATGTGCTCGACCTTGCCTTGGAACGTCTTCTTGCCGAACGAATCGACGCTGATCGGCACCGCGTCGCCGACCTTGATGTGCCCGATCTCGGTCTCCGGCACGTAGATCCGCACGTACAACTGACCGTCCTCGAGCAACGTCGCCGCCGCCGCATTCGGCGCCAAGATATCGCCCGGTCGCAGATCGAGCGCTTCGACTCGCGCCGCGCTCGGCGCTCGGATCTGGAGCTCGCCGATCATCACGTCGAGCTGTTCGACGCGCGCCTTGCTTTGCGCGACCACGGCTTCCGCCGCCGCGAGATCTTCGACGCGTGCGCCGGCGATCACGAGCTTGGCCGCCGCATCGGCTTCCTGCGCCCGCGCCGCCGCTTGCTCCTTCTCTTCGACGCGCGCACCGGCACGCAATTCGTCGAGGCCCTTTTGCTGGGCATCGAGCTCCGCGCGCGCGGACGCGACTTGCGTGTCATTCGAATCCGCCTCCGCCTTCGCGATCGCGCCGGTCGCCAGCAACCGATGCGCGCGCTCGGCATCGAGCTGCGCTTTATCGGCAACCGCCTTCGCTTGCGCCACGCGCGCTTCACCCGCCGCGATCTGTTCGGCGCGTGATCCGTGTCGTGTCTCGGCGAGCGCCGCCGAGGCCTGTGCCGCCCGCGCATTCGCCTGCGCGATCTCTTCGGGCCGCGCGCCCTTCTTCAACTTGTCGTACGCGGCCTGCGCTTGCGCGAGCTGGGCATCCGCCATCGCGCGCTGCGCCGTCAGGTCGCCGGGCTCGAGCTCGATCAGCACCTGACCCGCGGTGACCCGATCACCTTCCTGCACGCGGAGCTTCGCGATCCGACCACCGGTGCGCGAGCCGACGACGACGGTCCTCGCCTCGACGGTGCCGGCCCATTCGTACGGCTGACCCGCGAGGTATCGCTTGTAGCCGAGATAGATGCCCGCGATGACTGCGAGGATGATCAGAGGAGCGAAGCGCTTCACCGGCCTGCCTTTCAGCAATACCGGTACCACGCGCCATCGGTCACAACGTGCCGAAACGACGGCTACGTCACATCGACACCTGTCGGGCCTCCTTACTGTCGGGACCAGCCGACATGGGAACAACTGACCACCGATCCAACCTCGCGAATCCGCGGTGGCAAGCGTCGGCACGGTTCGTGGTTTTAGAGCGCGCATATGCGTTGCTTATGGTTCGTCCTGGCCGCGGCTTGCGGCTCGACTCACAACCCTTCACCCGGCGGCGACGATGACGGTGCTCCGTTGTCCGCGCCGACCGTCACCTCGTCGACGACACGCACGACCGTGACGCTCGCGTTCACCGCGACCGGCGCCGTCGGCTACGACGTGATGGCGGCGGACGGCACGGTCGTCTACACCGGCACGGATCCATTTACCGGCACCGGGTTCGACTGCGCCGATCCGTTCAGCTACACGGTCGACGCGTTCGATGCGGCCGGCAACCACAGCGAAGCCGTCCCCGCGACCGGCGCCACGCTCGCCTGCCTGTCGAGCTGGGACGACGTCGACGACTTCTTCATCCAAGACGTCTGCCTCGATAGCAACGGCAACGTCCTGATCGGCGTGTCACCGATCGACGGCAACCCCGCGTGTGTCGCGCACCGCGATCTGAAACCCGGCGAGAACGTGCCGTGGCACAAGACCGTCGTCGACGACGACAAGTTTCGCGACGAGCTTCCCGTCGACAGCGGCAATCCCGACGTCGGCATCTTCCCGATGTCGATCAAGGGCAAGCTCGGCGAAGTCGAGATCAACGACGGGCCGGCGAACGTCTACTTGAAGAACGAGCACACGATCTCGAGCTACTCGACGATCGACGGCAACGGCCCGACGTATCACATCGCTGCGAACTGCGCCGGTGGCGTGCCGCTCCTGCCGAGCATGTTCGACACCAAGGTTCGCGTCGACATCCACGCGCTCACCGTGAACACGGGCAACGGCAACGACTTCGGCAACGACTTCTGGAAGGTCTACGGGCCGAGCACGGATTGTCCGGATCCCGACAAGAAGTTCCACGCCGACAAGAACATCCCTTGGTACTTCGCCTACTACCAGTACACGCTCGGCAACGGCCAGATGTCCGATCCGTTGCAGACGTTGGTCACGCACGCGGATGCGGACCAACAAGATCACATGGAGATCTATTACCAGACGCGCGAGATGGGACGGACGCGCTTCGAGGCGTGGCAGAACATCGCCGGTCACGACGACGATTACCGCCAGCGGTTCCAGGATCTCCACGACCACATGATCGCGTCGAGCAGTTGCGATCCGTTCGTGCTCTCGCCGCCGCCGATGAGTGATGGCGGGGAGTGGATCGAGTACGCGTGTGGGCCGTACTCGGGTGTCGCGCCGCCGGCCGATCTCGTGAACGGCGACTCGCCGCAGCTGTGGATCGATATGGCGAAGAAGTCGAACATGATCGGGCCGCCGGTGTTCGGGCTCGCCACGGATGACAATCCGCAGATCACGTCGGTCAGTCCGGACACGATCGACTCGGGCTACACCGGGCCGATCACGATCACCGGCACGGGGTTCGGCAACGACACGTTCGGTCGGACGGTCGAAGTGATGTTCGATGGCGGGAACCCGCACTTCATCGTCACGAGCACGGCGGGCAAGACCTCGATCACGTTCTCGATCGACGACAAGGGGTGGGATGGCGGGCGCAAGGGCCACACGCTGAACTGCGGGCCGACGCCGATCCACGTGTTCGATGGGATCTCGATGAGTAACGCGGCGCAGATCCGGATCCAGAACTGCGCGCCGGGCGACTGATCAACCCGGGCGAAGCACGAGCACGGGCTTCTTCGTCGCGCGCAACAACTTGTCCGCGACCGAGCCCATCAACGCTCGCGTGATTCCCGAGCGACCGTGCGACGCGAGACAGAATCACGTCGACTCCGAGGCGCGCACCCGCCTGCGCGATCGTGCCCGCGGCATCGTGATGACCACGCAGCACGTGTGCCGTCACCTTGCGGCCACTGATGTCCTTCGGCGGCAGCGCGTTCAGCTGGCGCAAGAGATCCGCTTCGTCGACCTCATCCTTGTCCTCGACGACATGCGCGATGTGGATCTCGCCACCTTCTGGAATCGTCGCGAACGCGTACGCGACCGCGCGATTCGCGAACGGCGACAGGTCCGTGGCCACGAGCGCGCTCGTCATCACGGGCACGCGAATGGTCGCGAGTTGCGCATTCGGCGGCACGCACACCACCGATTGCGGCGCTTCCTCGACGACGATCGAGCTGACCGAACCGAGCTTGCCGAGACCGGTCTTCTGCGACGTTCCGATGATGATCGCGTCGACCTTCTCTTCGTTCGCGAGCTCGATCACGTGATCGCCGATGCGGCCGAGCCCGCGCCGGGTCCGCGCGATCACGCCATCGGTGGCGCCGAACCGCCGCAGCAGATCGCGTGACAGCAGCTTCTCGATCTCCGGATCGCGATCGACCAACGTCTTCGCGTGCACGCCGTAATGTTCGGCGGCATCGTCGGGGTAGTAGATCGCGCCGAGTACCACATCGACCGGCCCGCGCGTACGCAGCGCGTGCGTCCATTGCAGCCCGAGCTCGCTCGCGATCGAATCGTCGACGGCCGCGAGCAGCTTCAACGGCCGTTGCTTCGCCGCGAACGCGAGCCACGGCGCGGCATCGCGAATCACGAGCAGCGGCGTTCGCGTGATCTCGATGATCTTCGCCGCGGTCGACCCGAGCGTGCTCCGCCCACCGGCCGCGATCACGACGAGCTCGGAGCCTTCCGCTTCCGCGAACTGGGTCAGCGTTTCGTGGGTCTCGCCGACGACGAGCTCTGCTCGCAGATTCGTCCCGGCGACGAACGCATCGAGTCCCGCGCGTGCCGCATCGACTTGCTCTTCTTCACCAACGACATGAACGACGACGACCTCGCTCTGATCGAGCTTGGCCATGGCCTGCGCGACCGCGAGCGCCTGGTGGCTCGCGTCCGAGAGATCGGTACCGCAAATGATCGCCATGACTAACTCAGGTAAGCGAAGCGTCGCACGAGCTCGAGCAGGCGGTCCTTCAGCTCGTCATCGATATCGACAAATCGGATGCCCATGCCCGGGTGCAGGTTATCCGCGCTGCCGGGGCGATATGGGTTCACCCAGAATCACCATGCCTTCGACTTCGATCTGGGGCCCCGAATCGATCCGGAACCGCAGATTCAAGTTCGTGCCCGGCTGCTCGGGCGACACCGTGCGCACGAAGATGCCGGTCTCGCTGATGTCCGTGATGTACGCGAACAGGTAGTTATCCTCGGACGCGTAATCGACCTCGAAGTCGACGAGGACGCGCGGCGCTGCGCGGCGATCGCTATCCGCGACCACCGGCAGTTCTGCCGTCACAGTCTTCGTGCCCATCGCCCGCGTCATAACCTTGAAATCGAAACGCGTGCAAGCGCGAAGCGTCTTGCCCTAGTCGACCATGATCGACGTGATCTTTATGCGGTCGGTCGGGTCCTTATCGCGCATATCGGTCGGCGCTTCGCTGATCGGCATGTTCTTGAAGTTCGGATTAGTGCCGGTGAAGAAGCCGGTCCACACGTCGTAGTGTCCCGCGGCGTAACCGCCGGAGGTCGCCTGCACCGTGTGCTCGTCGACGATAAAATCGCCCGGCTGCCACGTCGACGTCTCGCACTTTTTCTCGATCGGAAAGTGATCGCCGTTGAAGTACGTCGGGCCGGTGAAGTGGAACAGCACCTGCCACGCGCCACCGACCGGCGCGCGAACTTTGTAATACATCCTCACGGTAAACGACTGCCCGGTGTGAACGCGTGTCGGGATATCCCAACCGAGCAGCTCGATCTTGTTATCCCAGACGACCGGCGCTTTTGGCTTGGCCGAGATTTGGGTCGGCGGCGCGTGCAGGATCATCTTGCCGAGCGGGTTCTTGTCCGTGACGCCGTCGACGCGATTCGAGATCAAGTACGAGCGCACGTTGCGATCGTCGAGCAGGAAGTACGGCTTGCTCTGCATGTCGCGATGGATGTTGCAGAGCTCCGTGGTCGGCACGATCGCGAACACCCGATTCGGTCGCGAGAGCGCTTGGACGACCGGCTCGCGCCCGCTCATCATCTCCGGCGTGATTTCCGGCGCGTAGTCTTTCGGTGCGTCGCCGAGATCACCTTGGATCGCGATCTGATCGCCGGGCTTCTTCAACGCCATGATCGTGTCGAATAACGACTTCGACGACAGGTTCTGCGCGAGCGCCGGCTGCCACCCGAACGACCAGAACCCGGCGAGCACGACCGTCGCGATCAGCACCGCGGCTGGCGCGATCCGCCCGAGCCGGCATTGCCACCCGCGCTTTTCGCCGGCGAACACGACCGATGCGGCGAACGCGACCGCGAAGCCGAGGCCGAGGATCAGGATCCACGCCTTCGTCGGCAGGCCGAGCAACTTCGACATCGCGGGATACGCGACGGCGCTCGCGGCGGTGTTTGTCGACGGCGTGACATCGATCAGGATCGACGAGATCTTTTCGGTGAACGCCTGCGTGTCCTTCGCGAGATTCAGGATCGCGATCCCCGCGAACAACGCGATCAACAACCGCATCCCTCGCCGCGCCGGATCGCGCCACGAGCGCTCGGTCATCACGGTATCGATCCACGCACCGATCGCGATCGCGATCGCCGGGAAGCCCGCGTACATCGCGAACCCGACCTTGCGCAGGAACACCTCGGTGCCGATCCACGACGCCGCGGCCCACGCGAGCGTGATCGCGCCGATCGACTTGGTCTTGGCGTTGCCGATCAACGCGGCGAACGCGATCACGCCGAGGATGCCCCACGGGAACGTGCCGTACGCGATCTGCTCGAACGTCGAGTCGACGATGTAGCGCAGATCATCGTCCGCACGCCATGCACCGCCGAGCGCCGGCGACCAACACGTGGTGGCGACGATCGCCTTGCCCATCACCGCGCGTTGCGGTGGCGTGAGCCCGGGCTGCGGATCCTTCAGCGAATAGATCTGATAGACGAGCGCGACGAGCGCGATCGCCGCGATCACCGTGGCGAGCAGGGCAGGCGAGTTGTCCCCGCGCCGGTACTTCCACGCGCGCCGGCCGATGCCCCACTTCGGATCGATCTTCGTTTCGATCGCGACCAACGCATTGCGACCGAGGCTAACGATGTCCGCGATCGTCGGCACGCCGAGCCCACCCGCCGCCGCAAACGCGCCGACCGGCACCGCGATTCCGAGCAGCGCGCCGCCCGACCAGAATCCGAGCACGAGCCCGAACGCGAGCGCCGCGACACCGACGATCGTCTCGATGAACGCCGGCACGATTCGCGTCCCCGGCCAGAACAACAAGCGATCCAAGGATCGCAACGCGATGAGGCCGTAGACGCTCGCGGCACCTGCACAGGCGGTCCCGATCTCGGTCGTGCATTGTCGCGACTGCAAGATCAACAGCGGCATCGACAACACGACGAGCCCGGCAATCGCGCCGGCGCGCGCGCTGACGGTCTTCATCGCGATGCCCGCCGTGAAGATCACGGTCAGGATTCCCAGGATCGCGAACGGCAACCGCCGGCCGGCATCGCTATCGCTCAGCGCATCGCGGCCGTAGCGCATCGCCTCGGGGTTGAACTGGCGCGCGGGCGCATCTTTCGGCGGCACGCGCGGGCACACCGCTTCGACCGATGGCGTGACCACGGCCTTGCCGCCGAAGGGCGCCTGCTTGTCGACGAGCTGGCGTTCCTGCGGCTCCCACAGCCCGAAATCGAGGCCGAGTGCGAGCGTGGCCGCGGCGAGCACCGCCACGAGCGTCAGCGCGAGCCACCAACGAGCCAGGAACTGCACGCACGCAACCTATCATTGTTACAGTCCACCGCGTGTCGACCGCGCGTGCAGGCGACCTCGCCTCGCTCCACCGGAATGTTCCGGTCGGGCGCTATCGCAGCCTCGTCGGCCATTGGATCGCGCGATGGTTTCGTGCGCCGCGTCCGGCAAGCCACCAGCCCGTGCTGCCGATCACGCCGGGCCAGGTCTCGCTGACGTTCGGCGGCCACGCGACGGTGCTGCTTCGCTACGCCGGCCTCGGCATCGTGTTCGATCCCATGCTCGGCCGGTGGGTGGGTGGTGTGCGTCGCGCGGTCGAGCCCGGCCTCGCGCCCGGGGACTTGTCCGAGGTTGGCCTCGTGTTGATCTCGCATCGCCACGCGGATCACCTCCACATCCCCACGCTGAAGAAGCTGCCTCGCGCGGCGACGATCGTCGTGCCCGCGGGCGCGGCGAGCTGGGTCTCCGGCTTGGGATTTTCGCGCGTCGTCGAGCTCCAGCCGGGCGCCGACCTCGAGCTCCGCGGCACGCAGGTGATCGCTGCCCCCGCCTCTCATGGCGACGCGGATCTCGCGAGCGGCCTGTCGTACATCGTTCGCGGTGACGGTCCCTCGGTCTATCTATGTGGCGATAGCGGCTACTTCTCGGGATTCGCGGATCTCGGCGAGCGCTATGCGCCGGATATCGCGATGCTGCCGATCGGCGGGTTCATGCCGAGCTCGTTTCGCGACCGCCACATGTCGCCGCTCGATGCGCTCTACGCCTTCGAAGACCTGCGTTCGCGCCTGATGGTGCCGATCCATCACGGTGCGTTCGCGCTGTCGTACGAGAAGCTCGACGAACCGGCGCGCTGGCTGATCGAGCTGGCGACCGCACGCGGGCTCCGTGATCACGTTCACGTGATGGCGCCGGGGGAGACCGAACGCTTCGACCGTGATAAAACGCCCGACGGTGTCGCCTGACGTATCGATCGTAATCCCCGTCTATAACGAAGAGGGGATCCTCCGCGAGGCGATCACGGAATTGATCGAAGGGCTCGATCCGGAGCTCACGTTCGAGATCATCATCGCCGAGAACGGCAGTCGCGATTCGACCGTCGAATTGGCGGAGCACCTCGCGGCCGAGAAGCCGGATGTCGTGCGCACGTTCTCGCTCGGCGAGCCGAACTACGGCAAGGCGCTGCGACGCGGCATCCTCGAAGCGCGCGGCGAGTACGTGATCTGCGAAGAGATCGATCTGTGCGATCTGGACTTCCATCGCCGCGCGTTGATCCACCTCCGCAAGGGCGATGCCGACATGGTGGTCGGTAGCAAGGCCATGAAGGGCTCGGCGGATCAGCGCCCGATGATGCGCAGGGTCGCCACCCGCGTGCTGAACGGCATGCTCCGGCTCGCCGTCGACTTTCGCGGCACCGACACACATGGGCTCAAGGCGTTTCATCGCGAGACGATCACGCCGTTCGTCGAGCAGTGCGTGATCGATCGCGATCTGTTCGCGTCCGAGCTCGTGATTCGCGCCGGCAATGGCGCACGTGTGATGGAGATTCCGATCACGCTCGCCGAGAAGCGCGCGCCCGCGATCAACCTCGCGAAGCGCGTGCCGAACGTGTTGAAGGGCATGGTCAAGCTCACGTTCGCGGTACGCACCGGTCGCAAGCTATGATCTGTTCGCTCTCGATCGATCTCGACGGGATCGATTGTTACTACCGGATCCACGGCCTCGGCGCGCCGCCGGCCGAGCTCGCGCATTCGATCATGGAACGCGCGCTGCCGCGTGCTCACGATCTGTTCACGCGCCACGGGATCCACGTCACGTGGTTCACGATCGGTCGCGATGTCGATCGCGGTCTCGGCGAAGCGCACGCGGCGAATGCCGATCGGCTCGCCGGCTACATTCGCGCGGGCGACGAGCTCGGCAGCCACTCGTACTCGCATCCGTATCACCTCGCGCGGATGGCACCGGATGCGATCGCGCAGGAGATCAGCGAAGCGGATCGCGTGCTGAAGAAGATCGCGCCGGTTCGCGGCTTTCGCGCGCCGGGCTACGACGTCTCGCCGGTGATGTTCGACGTGCTCGCGCGGCTCGGCTATCGCTACGACTCGTCGGTGTTTCCATCGCCGGCGTACTACGCGGCCAAGGCCACGGTGATGGCGGCACTCGCGGCACTGCGCCGGCCGAGTGGTGCGGTGATGACGAATCCGAAGTTGCTCGCCGCGCCGCCGGATCCCTATCGCCCCGCGATGGACGCGCCGTGGCGTCGCGGGCAAGCGCCGCTCGTCGAGCTACCGATCGCGACCACGCCATTTTTGCGCGTCCACGCGATCGGCACGTCGTTGTTAGTCGCGCCTAGCTGGCTGCGCTCGCGCATCGTCGATGCGATGAGCAAACGTCCGTTTTGGAATCTAGAGCTGCACGGCATTGATTTCGCGGATGCTGAAAAAGACGGCATCCCCGGCGAATTGGTGGAGCGTCAGCCGGACTTACGCATCGCGATCGATGACAAGCTCGCGCGGCTCGACGATCTACTTACCGAAGTAAAGCGACGTTGGGACGTCACCACGCTAGGTGATGTCGCTACGACGACTCAGCGAAACGCATAATTTGCGTTAGCTTTCCCGTTCATGGGTAAGGGGAGCGCACTGCTAGCCGCCGGCTTCGGCCTGGGCAAGGCGACGCAAGGCCTCACCTCGCTCGTGTCTCAGATCGGCGAGTCGCTGATGTCCATCGGGTTTTCGGCCAAGCGCCTCGCCCCGATGCCCGGCGAACGCGATGGCGCGGATCGGATGGCGTGGAAGTCCTCGGTTGCCGAGCTGTCGGAAGCCAAGGACGACACGATCCTCATCGCGATGGCCGGTCGGATCGTGAGGGTCAACGACACGCCGTGCATCGTGGCCGCGCTCGATACCTCCCGCTACCCGGAGGAGACCACGGTCCCGCTGGAATGGATTCGCGAGCGCTTGCGCGAATGCCTCGCAGATCGCGTCGTGGTGGTCGGCTCGTTCGAAGGCGAGGGGACCGATCGCGAGTGGCTCGACATGCTCGCGACGAAGCGCGAACGCCATCTGATCGCGGTCGAGCGCGCCAACGGTGCCGCACTCGGCCTGCACGCGTTGCTCGATGGTCTCCGCGGCGAAGCGATCGATCTGACGACCGGCACGGTCACGTTGCGCAGTCTCGTCAAACAACTCCGCGCGCGCGTCCCCGATCTGCGGATGCAAGCGACCGAAGAATCCGTGACGCTCGCATCGCTCCCGCAACTCGCCGGGCCGTGGGATTCGCGTCTGACGAGTCGGCGGAACACCGGCGTTCGACCGACCGAGCCCGAAGATCTCGTCGGTACCGTGCTACCGGGACGGTTCAAGCTCGAGAACGCGATCGCGCGCGGCAGCTTCGGCAACGTCTACGTCGCGCATCAGTTGTCCGTCGATCGCTTCGTCGCCGTGAAGGTGTTGCACGGCGCGGTCGCCGCGTCGGAAGCGGGTCGGTTGTTCGTGCAAGAGATCGCGGCGGTCGGCCGGCTCGATCACCCGAACATCGTCAAGATCTACCAGGCGGACATGACGCCGTCGGGGATCTTGTTCTACGCGATGGAGCTGCTCGCGGGGCGCGACCTCCAGCAACTCGTCGAAGCCGAGAAGAAGGTCGAAAAGACGCGCGCGATCCTCCTCGGTCGTCAGCTCGCGTCCGCGCTCGGAGCGGCGCACGAGGTCGGGCTCGTCCATGCCGACGTGAAGCCCGCGAACGCCTTCGTCGTCGACAAAACGGGCGACGAGCGCCTCGTGCTACTCGACTTCGGTCTCGCCCGGTTGCGCGGCGATGACGCGTCCGCCGGCGGCACGCCCGCGTACATGGCGCCCGAGCAGTTACGCGATGGTCGCGTCGATTCGCGCTCCGACGTGTTTTCCGCTGGCCTCGTGATGGTCACGATGTTGACGGGATGGCGGCGCAAGTCGCACGACCAGATCGTCCCGCCACTCGATGGCATCGATAGCAAGTTGCGCGCGGTCCTCGCGAAGGCACTCGCGCTGGATCCGAACGAGCGCTACCAGACCGGCAAAGAGCTCGCGCTCGCGCTCGGCGACAAGCGGCCGACGAAATCGATCGCGGTCGCATCGCCGCCGTTTCGCCACCTCGCCTCGTTCACCGAAGAGGATCGCGATCGCTTGTACGGTCGCGATCTCGAGATCTCGACGCTCGTCGAGCACGTGGTGTTTCGCAACTCCGTCGTCTACACGGCGCCGACCGGCACGGGCAAGACCTCGCTCCTGCGCGCGGGCCTGATGGCGCGCATCGATGCGCTCGGCATGACCGGCGTCTACGTCGCGTGCCATTCGCACGAGCGCCCGGATCTCCAGGGACCGATCGCAGCGGCGCGCGTGCCCGGCAAGCGGATCGTGCTGATCGTCGATCAGATCGAGGCCGCGCTCAAGAATCACGAGTTTGTCGACGAGCTCCAGACGATCGTTCGCGACCCGACGATGAGCTCGGTGTTGAGCGTGCGCGAGGACGTGCTCGCCTCGCTGCTCAACCATCTCGACGCACGCAGCGATGTCTTGCGTCTCGGTCCGCTCGGCTCCGAAGGTGCGCGCGAGGCGATCGTGGGGCCGTTGATCGAGCGCCGCGTCACGATGGAGGAGCAACTCCTCGACAGGCTGCTCGCGGATCTCGAGCGCGCGGCCGCGTTGATCGCGCCGGAGATGCGCTGGCAGGCGACCGGGCCGATGATCTATCCGCCGCACCTCCAACTCGCGTGCTCGACCTTGTTCGAGCGGCTCCAGCCCGGCGAAGAACAGATCACGCTGCGCCACTACGAATCGCTCGGCGGGCTCGACGAGATCGTGCGCGAATATCTCGACCGCGTCATCGAGACCGAGTTGCCGGGCGACATGGTCCCGATCGCGCGGCGCGTGCTCGCGGCACTCGTCGATAGCGATCGCAATCGCGCGGTTCGCACCGACAGCGAGCTCGCCGAGATGGTGCCGGGCCACGATCTGGCGAAGGTCCTCGAAGCACTGCGCACGAGTGGCGTGATCGTCCCGTTGCGCGCGGCGAGCGGGCAGGCGGCGTGGGAGCTCGTTCACGACTCGCTCGTGCCGCGCGTATTGCAATGGGTCGATCGCGAGGCGTTGGAGCGCCAGCGCGCGCTCGAGATCGTGCGGCACCACCTGCGCGGCTCGACGAAGCAACGCCCGAGCGTGCTGACGCGGCGCGAGCTCCGCGAGGTCCGGCCGTATCACGATTCGATCGAGTTGCTCGATGTCGAATGGGCGAAGCGGATCGACGCGGCATGGGTGCCGACCGAGCTCGTCGCGCATTCGCGCCGGTTTCAGCGCAACCGGTTGCTCGCCATTGTCCTGTCGGCGGTCACGATCGTGTCGGTCGCGACGTTCCTGATCTATCGCGCCGTCGACGAGCGCAATCGCCGGATGCGCGAAGAGCTGATGGCCCGGGCGGACCTCGGCTCGTTCACGCTCGAGCTCCAGACGTTCGATTGGGATCCGAAAGCGCAAGCGGCGATCGACGTGGCGCCGCCGCCAGATCTCGATTGGACGCTCTACGATCCAGACAGCGACGATCCGCTCGCGCCGAGCACGAACGAGGTCCAGGTCCAACGCACCGACGAGACTCCCGGGATCCACGCGTTGCGCTGGCACGTGATCGCGCGCGGCGGTACGGCGATCCTGGTCGTCAAGAATCGCGGGACCTCGGGCCAGCACTGCGCGCCGTCGGTCATTCCTCTCGATCGTTTGCCCGGGCACGCGAAGATGGGGACGAACGTTCACGTGCCGGTGCGAGTCCCGACATGTCAGGCGTCGCTCGTCGATACCATCGAGATTCCTGCGGGGCCGTTCCGCGCAGACGCGAAGGGCGATCCTCGCGTAGATCTGGGATCGGATTGGGAGGCGTCCGCGCCACCGACGACAACGGCAGACGTGAAGGCGTTCCGAATCGATCGACTCGAGGTCTCGAACGCTGCATATCAACAACTCACACATCTAGTGAGTGACACGGTGGTCGACATGCCGACCTATGTCGCCGTTCAAGGGAATGCAGCCGCAAGCTCACCTCGCGCCGCGGTGACGTTCGTATCCTTTTCGCAGGCTCGTGCATTTTGCCGATTTGTCGGCAAAGATCTCCCTGACGATCTCGAGTGGCAAAAAGCGAGTCACGGCGGGCTGACCATCGATGGACTCGCGAATCCCCGCCCGGAGCGCGTGTTGCCGTGGGGCACGTCAGATGTTGATCGGGCCCACATATCGGATGTCGGAGGACCGGGTGTCCATGACGTCGATGCGGACGCGAATGACCGAAGCCCCTACGGCGTTCTCGACATGGCCGGCAACGTGTCGGAATGGACGCGGACGATCTTGACCGATAGCGTTGTGACCCGCGGTTGTACGTGGGAGCCGCACTGCACGAGGACGACGCTCGCGGTGCTACTCGCTATTCCAAACGTGCGAGCGAAGACGTTTATGGAATACGGGCTTGGGTTTCGTTGCGTGGATGAAGAAGCTGCTCGATGAATCGGCTGAGGCCGTGTGGATCGCGAACACGATAGAGCCTGCCATGGTCGTCATCGGGGTACGCACCGTAACCACGCACGACCTGATGATCGAAAAGGATCTCGAGCCGATGGATCATGTTCGCTCGGGTCCACAAGATGATCGGTCCGGCCTCCGACAACAGTCCCGGTAGAACCCAGCTCCTCGTTCCATCGACGAACTCGAGGATTTGTCCCGCGACCGCTTCGTTGACCGGCAGCAATGGCTGCTCGGTCGTGAGCCTCGGACCCGCGTTGAGGTCGACATCCGCGATCGGGACTGGTGTTGCGGCATTCGTCAAGAACCCGACCGGATCGGGTCGTTGGGGTTGCGGCCCTACGCTTCCAGCGAGCGCGTCATCCGAAATGAAGCCCTCCGGACCATAGTCGATCTTGCTGACGTAACGTTTCGTCCCGAACACTTCGCGGCCCACTGCGCTCGCGATTCGATGGATTGCCGCCCATCCGGTTTTCGTCGCCGCCGTCGAGCAACCTAAAATTCGGATTCGACCAACGCCGATCTTGTCGAGTGGCGGACGAAGCAGCGTCCGAAATGTCGCCGCTGTTTGGGAAGAGTCGTCGAGCGACCAGCGCCCCAATACCAGTGTCCCGTCACGGCGTGAATGTCCGATGAGATCGAGAGTGGTGGCTCGCACACCTCGTGCTGCTTCACAATCCAGGATCGCAACTACATCGTGATGGTCAGCAGCGCCCGCAAATTCCCGAACGGTCCCTCGAATCGCATCGAGCTCGCGATCCGCCCCTTCGCTGATGATGTTGATCCGCACTGCTCAGTATCCGAAACCGATGGGGACTTTCGGCGGCCAGCCCGGCCCATCGGCGACGACGGCCTTCGTCGCGAACAACGCGCCAACAGTGCCGACCGGTGACGTCGGATCGATCGTCGTGAACCCGTTCGCTCGAGCATCCGAGCTCTGCGGATCCGCCGTATCGATCCACCGCGTCGGTGACGACGGTGTCGGTGCCGATTGCCCGGGCGAGATAAACGCGACATGCACGAGCGTGCCCGAGCTCTTCGTCAGCACCTGCACCTTGAACCCGAGATAGCGCGTGACGTTCCCCGCGTCGTCGGCGCGCAGGATGCCTTGGTATTGATAGCGCGCGTCCGGTGACGGCGGCCAACTCGCGAGCACGTTCGCGTATTTCTGGACGAGACGATCGGCGAGCCACACGCCACCGACGTGCGGACCCGCGTTGAACGTCGGTCCGATCGTCGTCCAGCCACCCGTGGTCGCGATATCGCAATCGACACCGGTCGCCCACTGCGCCGGCGGCAGACTGGTGTTCTTCGCGAGATCGACGTTGATCAACAACGCCGGATCGTACGTTGTCTCGTCGGTAAAGAAGCCGATCGTCGTTTGACCAGTGACCTGGCCGACGAACGCAGGAACGCCAAGCAACACGAGCGAAGTCGCTGCCATCAATAACTCCTCGCGGCGCGCTCACCCGAGCGACCGCTTTGTAGTGCAACCCTCTAGCGAGCTAGTTCGAGCCCGAACGTTCGAGCTTGAACTCTTTGATCAAGTTGTAGACATACGACCGAGCGAGATCGAGCTCGCGTGAGGTCTCGGCAACGTTCCAGCCGTTACGCTCGAGCGTCTCCTCGAGGATCCGGCGCTGATACAACCGCGTGCTCTCTTGATAGGACACCGGCTTTTCCGTCGGTTCTTCTTCGACAAACAGATGATGAGCGTCGAGCGTGGTCGCGCCTTCACCGTGTGCACGGATCACGCCGCCTTCGATCGCGTGCTGGAGCTGCCGGACGTGACCCGCCCACGTTCCTTCGCGGCACATGAGAAGTGCGCGCCGAGTCACCTCGAGACGCATGAACCCGTGCTTCCTGCACACTTCATTCGTGAAGTGCTTCACGAGCTCTGGAATGTCATCGCGGCGTTCGTCGAGCCCCGGCATCTCGAGCGGCAACACGTGGACGCGGTAATAAAGATCTTCGCGAAACTGCGCGCGCGCGACGAGCGCCTTCAGATCCGCGTTCGTCGCACTGATCACGCGAATGTCTGCCTTCACCGTGGTTGGCGAGCCGAGCGGCGAGTATTCGCGTTGTTGGAGCAGGTGCAGCAACTTCGCTTGCGCGGCAGCGGACAGCTCGGCGATTTCGTCGAGAAACAGCGTCCCTCCGTCGGCGGCGGCGACCTTTCCGATCGTCTTGCGGTGCGCGGTGGAGTGCGCGCCTCGCTCCGCACCGAACAGCTCGCTCTCGATCAAGCCTTCCGGAATTGCGGCGCAGTTTACCGACACGAACGGTTTGTTCGCACGTGGACCCGCCAACGCGATCGCACTCGCGAGCGCCGTCTTACCGGTCCCCGACGGACCGGTGATCATCGTGTCGATGTCGAGCGGCGCCACCAACGAAGCAGCTTGCAGCACGCGGGCCAGTGACTTCGAGCGGCCGATGATCGCGCTGCACGGGAACCGCTTTCGGACCTCGGCGGTGTAGTCGACCGTGTTCTGTCGCGGAGCCGAGGCGAGCAGGCGATCCGCAACCGCCGCGAGCTGGCGCGCGAACATCTCGACATTCTCGCGATCACGCGCGGCGAACGAACCCGGATTCTGCCGGTTCTGCAAATAGATCACGCCGATCGGCGGCTTGCCGACGGGGGCACACAACACGGCACCGATCTCGTTGCGCCGCACGCTGCCGAGGTCGGTGAAGCGCACGTCGTCTTGGGCGCTCGGGGTTTCGATCGTCGAGCCCTCGGCAATCGATTTCGCGATGATGCCTTGCGAGATGGTCGACCGCACCGCTTCGATCTCTTTCGGCGCGATGTGATGGGCGCGCCAGAACCGCTGATTCTCGTTCTCGTCGTAGAGCTCGAGGTACGCGGCATTCGCGCCGGTCATCTCGATGATCAGCGTCATCGCCTCGTCGAGGAGCGGTTCGATGTGTTGGAGCGTCGTCAGCTCCAGCAGACGGCGATAGAACGTGTGCTCGTTCGCCTGGGATTCCACAGCCTTCCAATCATCATCGATCTCGACGGAATCCATCCACAAGGAAGGACAACAAATCGTCGATGTCCTCTAGAGAGGACACTCGCACGTGCAGCACCTGCATCCGAGCGGCGTTCGCCAGGCATGCTCATTGCTGAATACAACCGCCACATGGGTGCGCGCGATACCTACTCTTTTTTAACGGGGTTGGGCGGCGGCGACAGGGTTCCAGCAAAGCGGCTGACGTGAAGCCGCAACGCGACGAAGCGGACGAGCGATGGCGCGATGTCCTCTTCGAGATGGTCAAACGTGCCAAGCACGATGCGGAGTTCCGCGCGCGCGTCGAAGCGACGGGAGCCGTCCTCGATAATTTCGAGGCGGTCCTCGATCGCGTGAAGCGAGTCCCGGACCGTCCGGAATTTCAGACAACCGTGACGTGTCGGGAGTTCTGGTGGGGATTTCAGCTCGAGATCCCACACGATGTGATGAGCGGGTGGAGTGTGAGTGGCGTCGATCGGGAGGTGGTGGTGGAGGCGATCGGCACGACGCCCGGACCGGTGAACCCGTTCCGGCGTCGTGCCGCGGGTCACATCGTGAATCACCTCGCGGAGCTGAACGCGCAGGATCGTGGTGCCGGCGTCACGGTGTCGATGACGTGGATGGCGCCGAACGTGTTCGTGGCGACCGCGCCCGCGCCAAAAAAGTAACGGCCGTACACGGGACGATCGCGCCTGGAAATTCGGCGCGCAGCTGATCTCGCGCGCCGGGACTCGCTCCGTAGCTGCTCGCGAGGAACGTCCACACCTCGTCGAACGATCCGGATAGATCGATCGGCCAGCGTTCCCACGGATCGAGATCCCAGCCCGCGAACAGTGGAGCCCAACCGCGTTCGGACTTCGCGCGCGGATCGCCGAGCGACATGCCGGGTGGACAGAGCTCGAGGTAGCGATGAAACGCATCGCGATCGTTCGCGGTCGGCCCGCCGCCCATCACCGCGAGAAATTCGCCGCCGGGGATCAACACGCGCGCGAGCTCGGCGATCACGCGCTCGATGTCGTCGAACAACATGAACGCGAGGTGACATGCGACGACGTCGAACACGTGATCCGCGAATGGCAAGGCCTGCGCGCGCGCGACCGCGGTGTGGTTCGTCGCGTGAAGCTCGTGGGACGACACGTCGATCCCGACGACATCTCTGCCACGTAGCATTTCGATCAGTGGGCCATTGCCGCACGCGAGATCGAGGACGCGCGCGGTGTCCGAAATTCGCGCGGCAAGCATTTCATATGAGGTTCCGCGGGCGAAGGCACGTGCGGTGACGCCCGGATCATTTGCATGAAACGCGCGTAGGAAACGTTCGGATCGGCTCGGTCGATGCACTAGCAGAGATCAGGAAAAGGAGCTGATCAGATGATGCTACTCGCAATCGTTGCTTCGACCACGATCACGAACGCGGACATCGAACAGGATCGCGCCCAGACCCAAGATGCGGCGCTGATCGTTCGCGCGGATCAAACCTATCTCGATCTCCAAGCGAAACGCGTTCGCGATCTGAACGCGTCGTGGCAGCACGAGATCGCGATGAATCATCCGAACGAAGCGGGCATGCTCACGCGCGAACACCTGAAGGCGCTGCAGGATGAACGGTTCGCGCGGATGGCGCTGCTCGCGGCGCACTGGGACTACACGGCGGCACGCGAGAAGCTGGTCGCCGACGAGTACGCGTTCCAGGTCCAGCCGAAGAGCGCGACCTCGGGCCGCGGTTAGTGGCCGCGCTTCAGCGCTTCGCCGACGAGCTCGTCCGTGCGCTCGTTGAGCGGCACGCCGGAGTGGCCCGCCACTTTGACGAACCGCAATTCGCGAAACTCGCGACATAGCGCGCGGAGCTTCGTGACGAGCTCGACGTTGGCTTTCGCATTCCAGCCTTGCGAGAGCAGGCCGATCGAATACGCCGAGTCCGAGTACACGACGACGGGGCGATCTTTGGTCGCCACACTCTGGAGCCCGATCATGATCGCGGTGAGCTCCGCGGTTTGATTCGTGCCCGGGCCGAGGAACTCGGATTTTTCGATCTGGTTGTCGCCATCCACGATCACGATGCCGGCCGCCGACGGGCCGGGGTTTGGCGACGCGCCTCCATCGGTCCACACGTGGATGGCATCCTCGGGAATCGGTGTCGCAGACTGTCGCGGCGTGTCCCGTACCGAGGTGGCAGGAGCCGCCAGCTCGACGGGATCCCCCGACGGAGATGACAAGTTGCGCGCGCCAGCCTTGTAAACTTTTGCGGTTACGTCGGGCTTGTAAACAATATCCACTCGACCGTCACGATCCGTGACAAGTGCACCCGTGGCATCGACCTTCGCCCAGACGTCGGCGTCGCGAAGGCGGTGGCGCAAGTAGGGCATACGCGTGTTATAAGCCACGGGCACGACACAACGTGCGAGGAGAGAGATTGATCATGGTTCGCATTCGTACCGCTTGGCTCGTTGCTGTGGCTGCACTCGCACTCGGTGGCGCCGCCTGTAAAAAGGGTGATGACGCTAAGAAAGACGATAAGGCAGCGCCGGCTGGTGGTGGCGGCAGCTCGACCGCGACTCCGTCGGGTGACAAGCCCGCTGGTGGCGGTGCGGTGGTCTCGGATGGCGATGACCTGTCGCTGATCCCGGCGGACTCGGACATCGTGCTCGGCCTCAACTTCGCGCAGCTGCAGCAGAGCGCGCTGTGGAAGCAGTTCGGCCCGAAGCTGATGGACAAGGCGGGCCCGGGGCTCGCGAAGTTCAAGGACAAGTGCGGCTTCGATCCGATGGAAGCCGTGAAGTCGGTCTCGATCGGTATGAAGAACATCGACACGAATGGCAGCAAGCCGGATGGCACGCTCGTCGTTCACGGTCCGGACAAGGCGAAGGTCCTCGCCTGCATCGACAAGAACAAGGCCGAAGCCGCGGCGGACGGCACCGAGTTCAAGATGGACGGCGACGTCATGTTCGTGAAGGACAAGTCGGGCCAGACCACGGCGCTGACGTTCGCGAACGACAACACGATCGTCGCGACGATGGGCACCATGGCGACGGCGGACGGCGTGAAGGCGGCGGTCAAGGGCGGCAACGGCCTCAAGAGCTCGGCCACGTTCACCGAGATGTACTCGAAGGTCAATCCGCAGGACTCGCTGTGGTTCCTGGTGAACGGCAACGCGAAGTTCATGGAGAAGTCGGGCTCGCTCGGCGTGAAGCCGAAGGCGGTGTTCGGCTCGCTCAACGTGACGGACGGCCTCGCGCTCGACATGCGCATCCGCCTCGCGTCGCCGGACGAGGTCAAGGGCTTCGTCGGTATGGCGCAGGGCCAAATCGGTAACCCGCAGGTCAAGCAGATGTTCGATCAGCTCGACATCGTCGGCGATGCGAACGATGCGCGCGTGACGGTCAAGATGAGCCAGCAGAAGCTGCAGGCGCTCGTCGGGATGATCGGCGGCATGATGGGCGGCATGATGGGTGGCGCGGGCGGTGCTGGCGCCGGCGCTCCGTGAATCCACGGATCGCGAGTTTGGTGATTGCTGCGGCGGTTGTTACCGGCTGCGGCAAGAAGACGTCGTCGCAGGGACCGTCGGCTGAGGTCACGGGCCTCGCCGCGATCCCCGCATCGGCCGAGGTCGTGATCGGGATCGATGTCGCGCGCGTGCTGGACTCGCCGCTCGTCGATCGCGCGATCGATCTGTTGTTGCAGCGCGATCCGTCGCTCGCCGAGCGATGGGACAAGCTGCACGCGAGCTGCAAGCTCGAGCCGAAACAGTTCTCCCACGTCGCGCTCGCGATCGGTCCGCACGAAGGACCGCAACCGGGCACCGGGCCGGTGCTCGTCGTCGCGACGGGCAAGTTGGTCGAGACGGATCTCGCCACGTGCGTGCGCGCGATGGTCGGGCAAGGCAGCGGTGGGCTCACCGCATCGCCGCTCGGCAACCGCACGTTGTACGAAGCGCGCGATGGCAACCGCGTCATGTACTTCGCGTTCGGTCGTCCGGACACGGTGGTGATGAGCGCGAACCGGAACTACGTCACCGAGGCCTTGGGCACCGGAAAAAAGGTCACCGACAATCCGGACATGCAGAAGTGGCTCAGCACCGTCGATCAGAAGGCCCCGATCTGGGCGGCCGGACGCGTCGACGATCGGGTTCGCCAAGGCATGGTGAAGGTGATGAATGGCGCGATCACGGCCGGCCCGGTCGCGATCACGGGCTCGCTCGACCTCGGCACCGGCGTGAAGGCCGAGATCGGGGTGCTGATGCCGAATCCGGCAGACGCCAAGGCCGTGGAAACGTACGCAAAAACGCAGCTCGGTCTCGCGGCGATGGCGGCTCAGGCGAAGAGCCTGGCCAAGGTCGTCGACGCGTTCGAGATCACGTCGGATGGGACGCGGGTCCGGTTCATCGCCGCACTCGACCAAGGCCAGGTCAATCAGCTGATTTCGGCGCTTGACGGCGGGGGAGGGTCCGCGCAAAGTGCGCCTCCCAACGGGTCCGCCGACGGATCTGCCGGTTCTGCGACCGGATCTGCAACGACTCCGTAGAGGTACTTATGGCGAGCAAGAAGACCGAATCGAAGAAGGCTGTCCCCGCGAAGAAGGCACCGGCGAAGAAGGCCGCTGCTCCGAAAGCCGAGAAGAAGGCTGCTTCGGAGAAGAAGCCGGCCGGTCCGCGTCACCCGAAAGCGCGCGTGATCGCGGCGAACGGTGGCAAGGCGGAAGGCGCGAAGGAAGCGATCGCGAAGACGCTGGCGGCGGCACTCGTCCGTGGTGACGAGAGCGCCGATTCGCTGGCGACGAAGCTGAAGACGGCGTCGAACAGCCAGCTCCTGCGCCTGCAGACGGCGGTGGCGACGATGCAGAAGAAGTTCGGCTCGCGCGACAAGCTCGTCGCCGCGGCCGCCGGCAAGCAGAGCAAGGACAAGGATTTCGTGGCCAAGCTCGAGAAGCTGTCGGTCCCGAACCTGCTCGACCTCGCTGCGAACGCGTAATTCGCGCTCGTAGGTACGAACGAGAGAGCCCCGCATCGGGGCTATTTTCGTTTTCGGATCAGTGTGCAGCGAGCCACTTCGCGGCGCCGTCGATCTGCCATGCCTCGGCGTCGGCCTTCAGCATCGCATCGTGCGCCGCGCGAACTTCGGCGATGCCCTGCGCCTTCTGGCCGAGCTCGTACCGTGCTTCGCCGTGGATGAACGCGGCGTTCGCGTGGGCATCGGGCTCGATGTCTTTGGCCGCGAAGAGCTCCTCGGACGTGGCGAGCGCACCAGCCCATTGCTTGGTATCGAGCTGACAGTCGGCGCGTAGGATCAACGTGCCGTAGATGTCCGATGGCTGGTTTAGCTCGCGGTAGATCGCGAGCGCGCGATCGATGTCCTTCCAGCCATCGTCGCAGTGGCTGGTCTCGACGCTCCACTCGGCGCGGTTGAAGTACGCGACCGCGAGCTTGTCGGCCGACGTTCCGGTCGACCCCTGGCGGCGATCGTGTTCGAGGAGCGCGATCGTTTCGTCGAGGAGGGGCTTCGCCACATCGAAGCGCTTCGTATCGACGTACGCCGCCGAGAGTGGCTCGAGCGCATCGGCGAGGCGCGCATCGCCCGCGGGCAAGGTCGCGCGTTCCATATCGACGGCGCGCACGAGGATCGGAATCGCCTCGGCCTGGCGATTCATCGCGACGAGCGTGTTGCCGACGGCGAAGATCTCCTCGGCGAGGTTCGGCGATGGCGCGAGCCGCGCTTCGGCGATCCGGGCGGCCTCGCGAAATTCCGCGAGCGCGGTCTCGTTATCGCCTTTGTAGCGAAGCGTGATCGCGAGATTGAAGTGCATCTGCATGATCGCCGGGTGATCGTCCCCGTAGTGCTGGCTCGCGATCGCGATGACCTCGCGAAACGCGCGAATCGCGTCGTCGAGCTTGCCGGCCATCGTGTTCGTCGTCGCGAGGCGCGTCTTGATCGTGACGAGCGTCCCGAACAGCGGCGACGTCGAGTCCGTGGCGTTCGCGGCTACGAGGGTCTGCTCGGCGGTGATCAGCGCGGCGAGCGCGCCGGGTAGATCCTTGGTCATCGCCAACACGGTCGACTTCGCGTCGAGGAACCGCGCGGTGAGCTCCGCCGAGGACTTCGTGCGAGCGAGCGCGGCTTCGGCGGCCGGCAACAGCGTGTGCGCTTCCTCGATCTTGTCGCTCTTGTGCTCGGTGCCGAGCATGATGAGGAGCGTCGTCCACAGCTCCGTCACCAAGCGATCGTCGTGCGCCGCGGATGCTTGGGTGATCGCTTCACGCGCGGTCACCTCGAGCTTGTCGTAGTCGCCGAGCTCGCCTTGAATCGTCACGAGCGAACGCAGGGCGCGTGCGAGCGTTTCGGGATCGCCGAGCTTCCGGGCGCGATCGACGATCTCGCCGGCACGCGAGACGGCGGCCTTGACGCCCGTGCGCATCGACACGTCGAGCTCGACGACCTCTTTCAGCACGGCGTCGGATGCCGCTCGGCTCGCGGGATCGGTGGGACGCGGCAGGAGCTCGAGAAGCGCGCTCGTGTCCGCGCAGTCGTCGAGCGCCGGTAGTGCGATCGCCTTCATCACCGCGTCGAGACCCGCGCGATCGGTCGTACGCTCGAGCACGCCGGCGGTGTCGTCGATCTCGACGAGCGCGCGATCCAGGCACGACATCCGGCGATCGAGGAGCTCGCCCGACTGCTGATTCGCGCGACCTGCACGGCAGGTCTCGACCCGCTGATCGAGCCATCGATCGCCACCCCGATCGAGCACGCCGGCCGCGATCCCGAACCGTTGCGCGCCACGGATCGGATCGATTTCTGCGAGGTGCGCTGCGAGGACGAACCGGCGTTCCGGACTCCACGCGGAGGCGAGCTTGTCGGTCGGGCGCGCGCACGTCTCCATCGCGGATTGCGCGCGGCCGAACCCCCACGCGATCGCGACGGCACCGAGCACGGCCGCGGTCGAGCCGGCGGCGATCCAGCGCGAGCGATTGCCGCGGCGCACGCGAGCGAGTGCGTCGAGGAGCGCCGCCATATCGGGAAACCGTGCGGCGGGCTCCTCGGACAGTGCGCGCGTGAGGATCGGCTGCAGGGCCGTCGGCGCACCATCCGGCAACGCCTCCATCAGCGACTTGGCAAAGCTGTATTGATCGGCACGCGGATCGACCGGAATCCCGAGCTTCTGCTCCGGCGCCATGTACGCGGGCGTGCCGAGCACGCTGCCGGATTGCGTGAGCGTCTGCGCGACCGTCGGCGGAAAGCTCGCGACGTCGACGGCATCGACGGGCTCGCCGATCGTGGTGACCAAGCCGAAGTCACCGAGCTTCGGCACGCCATTGCGATCGATCAGCACGTTCGACGGTTTGAAGTCGCGATGGACGAGCTGGAGCGCGTGCACGGCCGCGAGCCCGTGACCGACGGCGATGAACAGGTCCAGCACGTCGCGCCACGTCCGAGGCTTCTGCATCCACGCGAGCAACGTCTCGCCTTCGACGAGCTCCATCGCGACGAACGGGTCCTCGCCGGCCATGCCGACCTCGAACACCGTCACGACGTTCGGATGCGAGAGCTTTGCCAGCGCTTGGGCCTCGCGAAGCAGACGCGCGGGTGCGATCGCGCTGCCGGTGCGCGCCGGGTGCAACAACTTCAACGCGACACGGCGCCCCAACACGGTGTCACGGCCTTCGAACACCATCCCCATGCCGCCCGAGCCGAGCCTGCCGACGATCTCGAAATGACCGAGGCGCGACGGCTGATCTCGCTCGTCGCCGTTATCCGGCAACGTGGTGACGTCACGCGCGTTCATCCGTCGGGCAGTATCGTGCATAATCCCAGCCCTTGCGGGGCCGGGTCGTGAACGAGTTACCGACAACAGCAGCCGACGGATTGGCCGAACCACTGGGTCCGAACGCGTACGTGCTGATTGTCGGCGACGATCGGATGTTCACGCACGCGCTGCCGCCCGACGGAGAGCTCGTCCTCGGACGCGACCCGGACTGCGACGTGACGCTCGATCACGCGCGGATCTCGCGGCGCCACGCCAAGCTGACCTGCGCCGGAGGGCACGTCCGGATCGAAGATCTCGGCAGCACGAACGGCCTCAAGATCGGCGGCGTCCAGCTCGCGCGCGGCGAGTCGATGCCCCTGCCACTCGGCGAGAGCGTGCGGCTCGGGCCGTACACGATGATCGTGTCGAGCAAGCTCGCGGCGGCGACGGCCGATGGTGTCCCGCGCGCGGCGGTCGTGGTTCACGATCCGAGCGTCGCGGGCAAGACGGAGTTGCTCGAGCGCGTCGCTCGGCACGATGTCGGCGTCGTGATCTACGGCGAGACCGGCACGGGTAAGGACGTGCTCGCGCATACGCTGCACACGTTGTCGCAACGCCCGGGCGAGCTCGTCGCGATCAACTGCGCGGCGTTGACCGGCACGTTGCTCGAGAGCGATCTGTTCGGCCACGAAAAGGGCGCGTTCACGGGCGCGCAAAAGACGAAGCCGGGGCTGTTCGAAGTCGCCGGCAAGGGCACCGTGCTGCTCGACGAGATCGGCGACTTGCCGTTCGAGCTCCAAGCGAAGCTGCTGCGTGCGCTCGAAGCTCGCCAGGTCTATCGGGTCGGTGGCGTCCAGCCGATCGCGTTGCACGCGCGCGTGATCGCCGCGAGTCATCGCTCGCTGCCGGAGCTGATCGCGCGCGGCGAGTTTCGCGAGGATCTCTACTTCCGGTTGAACGGCATCACGCTCGAGCTCGTGCCGTTGCGCGACCGGCGGGCCGTGATCCCGGGGCTCGCGACGGAGTTCTTGCCACCCGGCGCGCAGTTCACGCCGGCGGCGATGGCGGCGCTGACCGCCCATGACTGGCCGGGCAACGTGCGCGAGCTCAAGCTCGTCGTCGCGCGGGCTGCGCTACTCGCGAACGGTGGCGTGATCGACGTCAAGCACGTGCTGTTCGATCGGCCGGCACCGCCAACTCCGGCGCCCGTCGCTGTTCCGAAAACCGTGACGAAAGACGACTTCGTCGCGATCGCGCGCGAGCACAAGGGCAATGCGAGCTCGATCGCGCGTGCGTTGAATACCTCGCGGTCGCACGTGCGGCGGCTCGCGGGCCGCTACGGCGTGGATCTCGATTCGCTGCGGCGTTAGTGTCCGAGGCCGAAGAGGCCGTCTGGCCGATGAGGCGCGAGTCTAAGACGACTTCGTCTCGTCGGGAACCGGGACCTTGTTCGTCGCGAGCGTGGCGCGGATCAGGCTCCACACCGCGCCGGCATCCGTGGTCACGTCGTCCCACCGGCCGGGGAACCGGCCGCAGAACGAGGTCTTCATGATTTCGGGCAGCGCGCGTTTGCCATCCTCGGCGAACAGCTCGTGCTCGAGGTAGACGCACGCTTCTTCGGTGGCGCGCACCGACAGTGTCCCGGTGAGATCGGCGGCGTTGCGAATCGCGCGTGCGACGTCGACGATGATCTCGAGGTTCGCCTTCGACAGCTTGGGATGGCGCTTCGCGAGGATGTCGACCTCCGCCGGTGGAGGCGGGTAGTCCATCTGGAGCGGTGCGAAGCGATCGAGCTGCGCGGCATCGATGCCGAACGTGCCGCTGAACTCGCGGCCGCGGTTGACGGCGGCGATGAACTGGACGTTGTCCGGAATCGGGATGAACGAGTTCTCGATCGGATGGAACACGCGGCGCGTGGAATCGAGCGCGGGCATGAGCGCGTTGCGTGCGGACTCCTGACAGCGGTTGAGCTCGTCGAGAAACACCAGGAACTTCTTCTCGGGATGTTCGGCGGCGTCTTCGAGCGCGGTCAGGATGTCGGTCTTGATGAAGTCCGTGACCGGTGCGCCGGAGGGCGAGGCGCGAACCTGGATCGAGACGAAGAAGTCGCTCGCTTCGACGACGGCGCCGCAGTTGAAGAATACGAACTCGAAGCCGAGCGAATCGGCGATCGATCGCGCGAGTACGGTCTTGCCGCAACCTTGCGGGCCATCGAGCAGGATGTTGAGGCCGCCCTGTAGGAGCACTTGCAGCTTCTTCGACACGATCGGGTCGAGCCACACGCCTTCGATCCGGAACGGCGCGCGCGAGAGCCATTCGACCGTGATCCGGCCGCGGTCATCGCGCTCGGGCTTCAGCACCTCGACGACTTTGACGAGGCAGGGCACGCCGGGGACGATCCGCTCGTCGTTCGAAAGGATGACTTTCGGTGCGCGGCGGCCGTCGAGGTGGGTCGCGCGATATTTGAACGACGAGCTCTCCGACGTGTTCGGAAAGAAGATCGCTTCGACGGTGCGCCCCGGTACTAGCTCTTCGAGTGTCCACTTCGACATGACGTGGGAACGATACCCGACAAACGTCGACGTGAGCGGCAACGGCAACGGCAACGGCATCGAACCCAAGCAAGAGGCACGAGGTCGAACCGGAGGCTCATGCGTTCGTCGAGCGGCACCAGCGGCGCACTATACGAAGCTCGCCTGGGGACGGACTCGTCGTTCGCTTCTGCGTTCGGGATCTATGCCGATGCCGATGCAGTTGCCGATCACGATCACGGGATCAGGACTGCAAACTCCGTTGCACGAGACTTCCGATCATTCGGCCGAACTTCGCGATCGCCGGCTCGATCGCACCGTCGAGCAACACGTAATTCGGGAAGCAAATCTCCTCGAGCGCATGGACCGCGACCTGCGCGCACACGATGCCCTTGCGACGCGACAACGTCTGGACGAGGCCGCGCAACGCGTCGACGGAACACTCGGTCGGCAGGCCGTCGCTGATCATCACGATCACCTTGGCCTTCTTGCGCGACGCCATCGCTTCGTTCGCGACATGGTAGAGCCCGGCCGCGTCGTTGTTGCCACCGCTCGCGACGAGGCCCGAGACGCCGCAATCACGCGCGGTGCCGCAATCGTAGATCGTCGAGTCCGTGAAGCCGAAGAAGCGCGCTTCGACGCCCGGCAATGGCTCGACGGCATCGGCGACGAGCGCCGCGAACTTCTTCGCACGCGTGATGTTGTCGCGCGAGGTCATCGAGCCCGAGCAATCGATCACCACGCCGAGGAACAGATCCGTGCGACGGATCGGCGTGCGCGCGATCAACATGCGCGGATCGTTGCGGGTAACGAGCGGGAGCAAGCGCTGGCGATCGATCGCACGGCCTTGCGTGCGCGCGCGTTGCGGCTCCCAGCGCAGGCCGAGATCGTCGAGGAACGCGCGCAACCGATCGGCGTGGCGTTCGACTTCGGCCACGAGGTGGCGATGCTGCTCGGGCGTGCCGCGCACGCGGGTGACCGTGGTGATCTTGTTGAAGTCGGCTTCGCCGCTGACGTTGATCCACAGGCGATCGCCGCCGGTCTTCTTGCCGGTGTTCTTCGGGCGATCGCGCGGATCCAGGACCCGCTCGATCTCCTTCTGCAGGGCATCGTCGGAGACGCCGGCACCGAACACGTCGTCATCGCGTTCGTGGTTACCCTCTTCGAGACCCTCGGGCCCACCGAACACCTTCGCCACCTCGACGGCACCACCGAACAGATCGGCGAGCTTCCAGGTCAGGTCGTAGAGTTGCGGCATCGTCATCTCGCGGATGCCCTTCGTCAGCTCGAGTGCCTTCGCGAGCAACGGATCGTTCATCCGGTTGCCGAGGCCGAGCCGGAACGCACGCGCGAACCGGGCGAGCGGATGACCGTGGCGATCGAGCTCCGCGAGGATGTGGCCGCGCCGCAGGCGGACGGCGTTTTCGGCGAACCCGACATCGAGCTTCGTCTTGATCAACGCCGGTGCTGCGGCCGCGCGCAACGAATTCAACAACACCGGGACCGCGAGCTCCTGCGGTGCATGCTGGAACGCGTACGCGCCGAGTCGCTTCAGGCGATCGCCGTACTCGGCATCGATCGCGCGCAGGTTGCGCTCGAGGTGCTCGTCGGCGACCAGGTTCAGCAGGTGACCGACGCCTTCTTTATGCGCCTTCGCCCACAGCGCCTCGGGCTCTTCACCACGGTGATAAACGTGATGCCCGATCTCGTGGAGCACGAGACCCTCGACGATGTCGCGACCGTTCGGTTCGCCACGCAACATCGGCAACGGCGAGACGAAGATCGAATCGCCGGAGAGCCGGGTGTGGCCGAAATCGCGTTCCTTGCTCGTCAGGTGGAACCGGAGCAGGCGGCCGGTGAGCTCGACGCCGCGGCGGACGCCCCACGCGAACACCTCGGCAACGTCGGCGAGGCGATGCATGCCGAGCTGTTGCGAGACCGCGTACGTGGCCGCACCACGCCGCGCGGTATCGGTGGCGGCTTGCTCGAGGATGCGCGGGAACACGAGCGGGCGCACACCACTGCGCCGCTTCGCAGCTTCGACGTGTTCCCACATCCGCTTTTCGGAGACGACCGAGGGACCGCCGATCAACGCGGCATCGACAACACCGTCGATCGCGTCGAGGAGCGGCGTGCCGTGGAGCTCCTTCGTCGAGGCATCCGGCTCGAACAGGGCGGAGATGATCAGCGGCATGCCACGCGGGTCGCCGTGATCGCACAGCATCATCGCCGCCTCGCGCCGGAGCATGATCGGCCGATCGGCATCGAGCTCGAGGAACCGTTCGAGCGCGGGAATCGCCTCGGTCGAGCGCATCGCGAGCAGGTGGTTGACCGCGCGCTGATACGCGTGATGGTGAGGCGCATCGGCGAGCGCGATCGCGATCGTGTCGAGGTTCGAGAGCTTGACGAGCGCGTCCCAATCCGAGCGGCGGAAGTACCACTCCGACGAGGTATCGCGCGCGGCCTCGAGAGCGCGTTCGAGCGCGCCGGCTTCGCCACGCGTGGCGAGGGCGACGTTGAGATAGAACCGCCACGCCGCCGGTAGGCCCGCTTCACCGGCGAGCCTGCGGACGTGCGCGATCGCGGACTCGGCATCCCACAGCTGCACGCTCGTCACGATCGGCAGCGGTGCCGGGAGATCGCGGACGTGATCCAAGAGGAGCGCGAGCTGCAACTGACCGCGCTCGCCTTGAACGAGCAGCTGCAACACCGCTTCTTCGACGATCGCGGGTTGGGTGTGGCCGCACCACCCGACGAGTGCATCGAGGTCGGTCGTCTTGCGGATCGTCTCGACGAGATCCGCGGACGCGGGCTCGCGCGCGATCGCGGGCGGCGCGGGCATACCTTCGAGCCGGACCAAGCGCGCCGCGTATTCGCGGGTGGCGAGATCCGCATCGGCGATTCGATCGAGCACGCGATCGCGCACGTCGGCGACATTGACGAGCTTGCCTTCGACGAGCGCGACCACGATTCGCGCGGCGTGGCGACCGATCGGCAGATCGACGCGCTCGGCACAGTATTGCGCCAGGTCGACATTGCCGAGCTTGGTGAACCGCTCGACATCGCGATAGCGCATGAACATCAGCGCCTCGGAGATGCCCATCCACAACGTGCGATAGGCGAGGCCATCGCCGAGCGGCTCGAGCGCGCGCAACGCGTCGAGGACATTGCTCTGCTTGTCGATCCAATCGACGAGCGCGAACGTGTGTTGCTCCCAGCGATAGAGCGCGGCGTGCGCGAGCGCGGGAAGATCGGTCGCGCGTTGCCACACGTTGACGGCTTGATCGAGCTCGCGCTCCCACGCGGGGCCGTGGCCGCAAAACCGATCGAGCTGGCGCGCGACATCCGGCAGCGGATCCGCACATCCCATCAACGCGGCGCATGCAGTGGCGCTCGGATTCGCGCCGACCATCGCGAGCGCGGACGCGAGGCCGGTGACCGGCGCGGTCAACGCGATGCCGAGTGCGTTCGCGAGCGAGCCCGGGCTCGAGCTCATGATCCGGCCGCGTTGTTCGGCGGTGAGCGCGCGGCGTGCCATCGACGGTGGTGGCGTCCACACCGGCGCGTCGAACTTCGTCACTTGCGTGCACCACGCCTTCACGACCGGCGCGGATCGCGTCGAGAACGCCGCGGCCACGGCGAGCTCGCGGCTGCGCGGTGGCGGGTCGTCCGGATCGGCGAGGACATCGACGAGGAGGATCGCGCGTGCGTCGTCGAGCGGAACGACCGCGGTCTCGAGCAGCTTGTCCGCCGTCTCGCGGACGACCGCGCGCACGAGCACGCCACGTTCCGGAAGCTCGAGTGCGAGCAATGCCTCGAGCAGGCCCGTCAACCCGGCGCGATCGATCCGGCTCGCGATCACCTTCGCGACATCGGCGAGCCGATCGGACGGCGACGCGAGGTGCGCGCGCAACGCCGCTAGGAAGATCGATTGGCGATGGCGGCGCGGCAACTGCTCGACGAAGCCATCGAGGCGCTTGCCGGTGAACTTCGCCATCGCGTGGCCGGCGAGCGCGACGTAGCGCTGGAAGTCGAGCTTCTCGAGCCGCGCGAGCCACGCGATCTCGAGGGCGGGATGTTCGGGAGGCAACGCGCAGATCTGATCCCAGCCGTGATCGCGCGCGAGCAACGCGGCGACGATGTTGCCTTCCCCGAACGTGTCTTCGAGCGCGGCGAGGCGCTTGACCGGAACGAGGCCCGCGATCGCCGCGGCGGCGGCGAGATCTTTCGTGCGCGCGAGCAACACCATCGCGATTTCCGGCGCTGGCTTGCACGGCCACTTGTAGCGAACGAGGCCGAGTGCGGTCGGCTCGTTCAACCAGGTCTTGAACGTGCCATCGCCCGGTTGCGTGAAGCCGATCACGGTGGGCTCGCACGCGATCGCGACGGATGCGAGCCCGACGTGGCGGCCGTGCTTCGCGATCCAACTCGTGATCGCCACGGCGAGGCGGCGCGCGAGGACGCGATTCTTCGCCGGGCCGACGAGCTGGATCAGGCGATCGAGGTTCGTGGTGGGCACCTTCTGGATCGCGTCGACGATCGTGTCGAAGTGATCGCCCATCGGCGCGGGTACGAGTTGAGCGGCGCCGAGATACGCGTCGACGATCGGCTCGCTACGCCGCCGCTCGGCGGTCAGGAACGCGCGCGCTTGTTCGACGTCCGCGCGCCACAGCACGCCGAAGAAGTCTTCGGGGCTGCAATGGCCGGCGCGATACAGATCGATCGCGATCGCGAGTGCATCGCTCGGCCACGGCGCCGAGGCGGCGAGCTCGGCACACGCCGGATCCGCTCGAAGGTAGACGCCGAGCTCGTGCGCTTGCGAACCGAGGCCAGGGCGGGCGAGGGCGGCGCGGCGAACATCCTCGCGCTCGTGAAACAACGCGTGCGAGTAGCGATACGGCGCTTCGCGCGCGGTCTCGGCGAGCGCATCGATCGCGGCTTGGCGAACGGTCGCGTCGTCATCATCGAGCGCGGCGACGATCGCGCGAACGCCGGGCACGCCACGCACGCCGGCCAACACCGCGAGCGCCGCGGCCCGCCGCTCGGGATCGAGGTTCAACGACAACATGCCCAACACGAGCCCGAGGTACGGGCCACGACGCGCGAGGGTTGTCCGCGACAACGCGACGAGCTCGGCCGCACTGAACGTGCGGTCGCGCAGGTGGCGCCAAATTTCGAGGTCCCTCATCTAACTAGCTCTCCGAAAAATATCAGGGCATCGCGGCGGCTGCTGGCTGCGCTGCCGAACAGATCGCTCCTGGAGTGAGAAGCGCGCACAAGAGCCGTGCACGCTCCTCGTACGGAGCGAAATCTTCGACGGTGCAACCGCCCAGTTCCAAAGTCGGCACTGCGCACGCGACTCCCGAGAGCTTCAGGGATTTCCCCCGAAGCCCGCAGAAATCGCTGCATTCAGAACGCCGAAGTCGATGGCGCGAACAGTGACAGGTCCGAAGGCACCGCTGGTGGCGGTTGTCGCAGTGCCGGACCACACGCCCGGCTGCTCCCACCAGAGGAGCCGTCGCGCAGACGTGTCAGTTCATCGTGCTTCGGAACGGGGTGCGGCCAACCGCGACGCCCGCGAAACTTCTATGTGCGTCGTGTTGTGGCAACGAACCCTCCCAGGAGGTTGTACGTGTGCCAGAACCGAAAGATCTACGCAAGCACGATTTGGCAAGTGCGCGAAACGAGTCACCAGTTGTCGTACGTGTCGCCGAGCTCGTAGACCTGCTCGTTCGTTAGCTCGCCGCGCGCGCCTTGGAGCTTCCGGAGCTTGGGGAATGCCTCGCGAAGCTCGAAGAACGCATCTGCGATCGCCGGCGTGATCGTCGCGAACGCGAGCGTGACCAACTGCGCGGCGAGCGGTCCGTCCGCGATCCGGCGAAGCCACGCGGCATCGCTGCGCTGGCGAAAGTGGAGGTGCTCGAGCTTCGGGGATGATTCGAGCCAGGCGATCAACGGCGACACGATCGCGTTGTCGTGAATCGCGATCGTCAGAGCGGTGAGCTCGCGCGCCGCGGGCAACGTACTCGCGATTCGCGTGCGCGTGTAGAGGTCGAGCTCGTGCAAGCGTGCCAGTCGTGGTGCGAGCGAGGCGAGATCGAGATCGACCGTGTTCCCGAGCCGGACCTTGCGAAGCGCGAGCGGCGCGTGCTCGACGATGTGCTTCACGCTGTGCGCGAGTTGGTTCGCGTCGTCGCTGCCGTAGGCGATCGATGTGACCAGGCGAACATCGTCGAACGCGAGAATGTCACGCACGTGATCGCGATTCGGTGCGGACTCGTCGCCGATGGAAATTTCGTCGATGAAGCCCCAGCGAATCGTCGCGCCGACGTCCGGACGCCCGAACAACTCGCCCCAGAAATATTGGCGCAACTTGAATCCTGACAGCATTTGCTCGAGTCGATCCTCGAGCTTCGGATCTGCGAGTGCCGCAGCCGTGCGCGCGATATGGTCGCCGCGCGGATCGCCCTGCGCCTGGAGCCAATCGCCGTAGATCAAGCGCGGATCGATCGCGAGCGGATCCGCGATGATCGCCGCTTCGAGTCCCTCGTTGCGAGCACCGTAGGTGACCGGCGGCTTCGGCGCTGCGGCCACGTGCTCTTCGGCGACGAGCTTCCAGCCATCTCGCACGTGCTTGTTGATAAGCACGTTGAATTTTGTCTGCGCGAGCTGCGCCGACGCGAGCCGCTCTTCGCGGATCGTGCCGTCCGGATCGATCGTCACGATCCGATCGAGGGCCGGGCGTTCGATCGTCCAGACCTCGTCGCCGCGCCGATACTGGCCCACCTACTTGATCACGAACGTCGCGCTCGATGAGCCGACGTTACCGCTCGCATCCGCAACGCGCACAGCGAGCGTGTGCGTGCCACGCGCGAGGCCCGACGGAATATCGATCTTCAGATCCTCTTGCTGGTCGTCGAACAGACCATCCGCACTCGCGCCGAGCTGCCACGGACCATCATCGATCGAGTAAGACATCTCGCTGATCACGCCGAGGTTGTCGCGCGCGCGCGCCGTCGCCTTCGGATACGCGATCTGGAGATTTTCGATCACGGGGCGCGTGTTATCGATCGCGAACATCGTCGACGCCGAGCTCGAGGTCAGCGCGCGGTCGGGCGAGTTCGCCGCCGCATCCGACGACGTCACGCGGACCTTGTACCAGCCGTCGGGATACGTTTCGGTGTTCCACTCCCATTGCGTAGCGGTGAGCGGCGTCTTGCCCGTGGCGACCGGACGCCAGTTCGCTTCGCCATCGCGGCGCGCTTCGAGCGTGTACGTCGTGTCGTCGCCATCGCCGTTATCGATCTTCCACTTCACGCGCACCACCGGCGAGCGCGGCTTCGCGGCGGAGTCCTTCAGCGTCGGCAGCGATTCCTTCGTCGCGATCTCGACCGTCACTTCTTGGACCGTGGTCGGCGTGTTTTGCGGCACGTAGTACGCCTGCACGCGACGCACGCTCGCCTTGTCGTCTTCGAGCGCCGCGCGGAACTGGAAGTAGCGACCGGCGGGCGAGGCGATCTTGCCGCCATCGGTGCCGCCACCTTGCTTGCCGATCGCCGACGGCGACGCCCACTCGCTCCAACCGACGCCCGGCTTCGCGGTGTTGCCCGAGCGGGTCTCGATCTTCACCTTGCCGTTGGCGTTCCACGTCAACTTGCCGAACTTCGCGACGGCCTTCGCATCCATCACGTCGGACACGTACTTCGCCTGCGAAGCGCGACCGGTGGCGCGATACATCGCTGCCGCGTCATCGGTCGCGAACCCGATCAGGCCGTGATCGAACCAGACTTGCGAGACCGCGCGCTCGTCGACATCGAACGCGGTCGCGACCGCTTGATCGGCATCGACCATGTAGATCCGACCCTTGTCAGCCGCGCCCGCGTAGACCGTGCCATCGGGAGACACGGCGACCGACGTGAAGTACGTCGCGGTCAACGCGTGCAACTGATCGAGCCGGCCATCGGTGCCGATCTTGAACAGCGCGCCCTTGCCCTTCTTGGCGCCCTTGCGACCGAGGTCGGTGACCGCGTTGGGATCCTTATCGGCGCCGGGCTTCGTCCCGACATCGGGCACTTTCGGCGTCTGGCCTTTTTGCGCGTTCGGCTTTTCCGCACCTTCGACGGCGGCGGCGGTCTTGCCTTGCGCCGGCGGCGTTTCGGCGAGGTCGTTCGCGGCCGCGACCACTCCATCGCGATACGGCGCGAGCGCGGTCACTTCATTGCCCGCGAAGTCGGCCATCGCGCGGGTCTTGCCGTCTTTCGGATCGTAGCGGAACACGAGCGCGCGCTCCGACGTGCCGAACCACACGGCGCCATCGCTCGTGGTGGTGATCGCGGTGACGCGCTTGTCGTCGGTGTCGAAGATCTCTTTCGCGCTGTCGCCGGTGATCGCGAACACCTTGCCCGAGGGACCGGTGCCCGCGTAGACGGTGTTGTGATCGGCGGCGAGCGACCAGATCGTCTCGACGTCTTTCAACTGCGGGCCGGGCGTGGCCTTGCCACCCGCGACATCGATCTTCCAGATCTTGTTGCCGGGCATCGAGCCGGCGAACACGCGACCGTCGGCGGTCTGGGTCAACGACACCACGGCGATCGCACCGGGAATCGTCACGACCTTCTTCGATCCGTTGCCATCGGCCTTGAAGATCGCGCCCCCGACATCGCTGCCGAGCAACACCGATCCATCGGCGAGGTGAAGTGCCGACCACACGGCATCACCCTCGAGCCCGATGCGCTTCGTATCCCAACCGGGACGCACTTCACCGGAGCTCGTGACGAACGCGTTCGACGAGTCGCCGGCATCGAATTGTTGATAGGTCTCGACCGACCAGGTCGCGGTGACGACGGCGTCCGCGCGCAACGCAAACAAGCTGAGGGCCGCAGCCCCGAGGAAGAAGCTCTTCATGAAATCCACCTATTGATTGCGAACGCGGAGCAACATCGACGCGGATCCGTTGATCACGCGCTTCGTCGGCGACACGGTGCGCGCGATCGGCTTGTAGAGCGCGGCACGTTGGGTATGGGATTGCGGGTGCAGCTTGTCCTGCACGCTCGCGGGGAGATCGCGGACGACCTTGCCGTCGACCGCAACGCCTTCATCCGCGGGATAGATCGTCGCCGCCCACACGTTGCCGGGGAGCAGCTTGCGGAACGCGGCGATCAACGAGTTGAAGTCCGTCGGCGGTGCGGCATCGAGCTTCGCCGCATCACCGGCAACGACCTCGAGCTGGACGATCGAACCGGCGAGATTCGCGGGAACGTCGACGGGAATCTCCTCGACGATATCCTTCGAGTCGTACGACGTCATCAGGACCTTCACCATGTTGCGCTGGCCCGGGACGAGATCGCCGGTCGGTGCTTTGATCTCTTTGATGTCGCCGTAGTTCGCCGCGTAATCGAGGCTGACCTTGAGATCGACGCGCTCGATCTGCACCGGTTGGAACGGGTTCAGCATCAGCGGCACGATCACGCGAATGCCGCGCACCGCGCCCATCACCGAGGCGGCGCCGTCGTTCGCGTAGAGGTAGTCCGTGAATTGGATCGGATCCGCCATGCCCTTCACGCGCACGGTCGAGTCGACGCGCGCGGTGACGTCCGTGCGGTCGGGCAGGTAGTAGTTGATCGCGTTCATCAGCGCCGCGCCTGCGATCGCCGGCGTGAGGAACTTCGACGCGATGATGTCGACCTTGAAGTGACCTTGTTCGGTGTGGCCACCTTTCGCGGCCGTGGTGATCGCGATGTCCATCGGGATCGTCGGCGTGCGCAGGTTCGTGTCGGCGGCGATCGCGGATTGGCGATCCTGCGTGAGCGTGCCGACCTCGGTCATCGCGCTGCCCATCACGAACGCGGATTGCGACGACGGGATCACGGTGTGGACTTGCACCGTCGAGACCGGCGCGTAGGTCTCGCCGGTCTGGAACATCGGATGGCCGAACGCGAGGACGTTGTTGCCGTCGATGTAGCTGACGGTGCCGATCGCCGAGGCGCTCATGTCACCGCGGATCAGCTCGACCGCGATCGGTCCGCCCATCTCGAAGTGCGTGGGCGCATCCTTGATCGCGGCGGGCGACGATGCCGCACCGCCGGCGCGCATCGGCACGAGGTTCGACTCGCCGAACAACTTGTCGAGCTGTGCGAAGGCCGGCGCGGAGAACCCGCCGACCGACAGCGGCACCGACGCCTGCATCGCGCCGTTCTCGGTCACTTCGCTCGGCTTCGATACCGGCTCGGGCAATGGCGTCGAGAGCAACCAGCTCTTGTGCGCGGGACCGAGCGCATCCATCGCGGCTTGCGCGTCGACCGTGGGAGTGAGGCGGCGCCAGTCGCTCATCGTCGCGGCCATCGGCTGGACGACCGAGCCCGACACGGTGGCGCGGCGATACGACGCACCGTCCTTCTTCATGTACTCGATCGGGGTGCAGCCACCGATCGCGAGCTTGTTGAACCGGAACCCGTAGCTGAACGCGCACGTCAGCTTGTCTTCAATATAGAGAGGGCTGCCGGACATGCCCTGCCAGAACCCGGGCGTCTGCATCTTGGGGTCATCCGACTTCACCAAGATGATGTCCTGCTTCGGCAGGAAGTTCGGGACGACCGAGATCACCTCGAACGTGAAGCGCTCGGGCTTGGACCCCGCGAACGTGGTCATCCCGTAGCCGGTTTGTCCGCGTTTGACTCGATCGAGAGGGAAAGTGTCGGGCGGCGCGGCACTGACAGACTGCGCAAGCAGGCCTACCAGCACGACACCCAAGCCCACGTGTCGCTGCATCTTTCTAAATGGTACCGGGTGCGTGAAGGCGCTGCCACCTGCAGTGACAGCGCCACACTCGTTCACGAAGTGCGGAAAATTTACGACAACTGTGTCAGCACCGGCGTCGGTAATTCACTATCCCTGTTAAGCATCTGACACGGTGATCGGACCCAAAGTCATGGGTTTTCGCGCGGTTGCCAGCTTGGTCGGACCTCGGCACATCCGCTGCACATAGCGGCAACCACGGAGGAGATGCTCATGTCGAACTTTGTGGAAACCTGGAAGGGAATTGCTACTGCGTTGGGCCGCTCGGAGCGCTGGTGTCGCTACATGGCCCGCCGCGGCGCGGATCCACTACCGGTGTTCAAGGTCGGCGGAATCGTTCGCCTCAACAACACGGATCTCGAAGACTGGCTGAGCCGTCAACGCGACCGGTCGATCCGGATGCCGGTGGTTGTTGCGGACGCGTTGCCGGTGGAAGTCGCCGAAGAGAGCGGGCTGCGACTGATCGCGTAGTGTGTTATGTAGCGCGCCGATGTCGACTCGTAGTGTTCGTGAGTTGCGCGGCCCGATCCGTGCGTTGTTCTCCGATGTCGACGGGACGATGACGACGGGCGATCGCGTCGAGGCCAAGACCTACGAGGCGCTCGAGCGACTGGGCGAAGCCGGAATTCCGGTGATCATGGTGACGGGTCGGCCCGCCGGCTTCGGTCACGCGTTCATGAAGATGACGCCCGTGCTCGCGTGCGTTGCAGAGAATGGCGGCGTCACGTTCATTCGCGATGGTCGCAAGCTGATCAAGCAATACGGTGTTCCGGCGGCGAGTCTGCCGGAGTGGCGCCGGCGCATGAACGATGTGGCGATCGACGTGATGTCGAAGTGTCCGGGGGCGCGGCTGTCGAGTGACTCGAAGTATCGGGAAGTCGATCTCGCGATCGACTACAACGAGGAAGTCTCGTTGCCGGTGGCGGATGCGGAGCTCGCGGTCGAGCTCATCAAGAAGGCCGGGTTGGAAGCGGTGCGGTCGAGCGTGCATGTCAACTTCGGTCCGCCGATGTTCGACAAGCTGTCGGCGTGTCAGAAGTTGGTGCGGTCGGTGTTGAAGGCGAATCCGGACAAGCTCGACGAGTACGTGTACGTCGGCGATGCGTTGAACGATGCGCCGATGTTCAAGGGCTTTCCCAAGTCGGTGGGCGTCGCGAACGTCAAGCAGTGGTGGGATCAGCTGTCGCACAAGCCGGCGTACATCACGGAGCTCGCCGAAGGCGCAGGCCTGCGCGAGCTCGTCGAGCATTTGCTCGCCACGAAGTAGCTCGCGCGGGTAACCGTCGCGTGCCGATGGCGTGCGGCGCAGCAACCGCAGGCCAACCGGCTCCCGCTCGCACGCGGGGCATCCCAGATCGTTCTTGCGCCGATTGCGCACGGCGACGAGCACGAGCACGTGCACGTGCACGTGTACGAGCACGTGTACGTGTACGTGTTGCTGATCACCGGTCGTCTACGATTCGCGCTAGATTTTGGTGATGCCCAGGCCCGTCGACGTCTTCGCAGCGGCGCTGCGTGCGATCGAAGAGGGCAGGGGTGTGGCGATCGCGTCGGTGATCGGAGCGAAAGGTTCGACGCCGAGGCACCTGGGTGCGCGGATGGTGGTGGCGTCGGATGGCGCGCAGTTCGAGACCGTCGGTGGCGGAATGATCGAGAAGCTCGTCGTCGAGGCTTCGCGTGAAGTCGCGAATGGTGGCGTCGCGCGCGTCGTGCGGCAGCATCTGATTCGCGATCTAGCGATGTGTTGCGGCGGCGCGATGGAAGTCGCGATCACGCCGGGTGCTGATTCGATCGACGTGTTGAAGACGTTGGCGGGTTCGCGTGTGCCACGCACCTTGGAGACGCCGCTCGATGGCTCGCCATTGCGCGTGCGCGAATCGAAGCCGACCGATCCGCCGATGCACAATCCGAAAGTGATCGGTGATGCACTCGTCGAACGAGTGGGCGATCACGAGCGCGCGATCGTGTTCGGCCTCGGCCATGTCGCGCGGATGCTCGGGCCGATGTTGCAGTCACTCGGCTTTCACGTGATCTGCGCCGACGATGGCGAGACCGGAGCCTTGGAGAATTCGTATCCGTGGGCCGATCAGATCGTCGACGAATTCGATATCGCGTCGGTCGAGAAGGCCGTCGGCGGCTTCGGCGCGGACGACTACGTGCTCGTGCTCACGCGCGATCATTCGATCGACCAGCGCTTGCTCGAGATTTTGATCGCGCGCGACGATATCGGTTACCTCGGTATGATCGGTTCGCGCGGCAAGGTCGGACGGTTTCGCAAACGCCTCGAGGCCAAGGGCCTGCTCGATGGCGAGGTAGGCGCCGCGCGGTGGGCTCGGTTGCGCGCACCGGTCGGCTTGGATCTCGGCGCGGAGACGCCCGCGGAGATCGCGATCGCGATCGCGGCCGAGCTCGTGGCGGTGCGCCGGCGTGGTGCGGCGACCGTCGGCGATTGGACGGCGTGGAAGGCGAGCGATGTCTAGGCTCGCGGGGCGTGCGATGCACATCGCGATGCTCGGCGTGCTCGCGGCGTGTCCGTCAGCGCCACCGCCGAAGCCCGTCGTCGTCGATCCGGGCCAGAACGTCGCCGAGACCGAGCTGCAGCGCCGGCAGCGTCTGTTGTCGGAGCTGCAAGACGACATCTTGTCCTCGTACGATCGCGACGAGGTTCCGGATGTCGACACGCAATTGATCGATCCGAAAGTCGGGCCGGCTCGCATCGGCGTCGGCCCGGGCGACGTGCTGTTCGGCGATGACGTCAAGCTTCGCGCATCGTCGCGCTGGCCGTTGTTCGTCGAGCCCGGCACGCAGACGAGCGTGCGGTCGAAGCACCTCGATATCCATCTGTCGAGTGATCGTCGCGTCGCGGCGGCGTGGATGTCCGACGAGGTCTCGTGGCGGATCACGCTATGCAATCGCACGGCGACGATTCCGCTCCGCATCACCGCGCTCTACGCGCACGATGGCGATCGCTGGGTCGAGGTGTTCGAGCACCTGTCGTTCGGCGACGTGCCGGTGCCGACGTCCGAGCTGTACGGCCTCCAGTTCAAGACCGCGGTCGTCGATCGCGGCTTTGCCGACGAGCTGTCGCGCACGCTGTCACCGTTGCTCTATCACCAGACACAGCGGATGCCCGCCGTGGTCGCGCTCGATCCGAAACATCTCGCCGAAGATGACGTGAAGCAGCCGGCCCCGACATTCCTGCTCGCGCCGGATCCCGATGGCGAGTGGCACGGCACCGACGACGTTTCGCACGCACAGCTGATCGACGGCGTGATGGATCCCGACGACCGCCGGATCTCGACGGTGGGTCCATCGTTGAAAGATTCGACCGTCGCGTACTGGGCCGGCAACTTCATCGGCACGCTCGCCGATCGCCCGGGCATGAAGGGCGGCAAGGTTCGCCTGCGCGGCACGTTCGTGTTCGAGAAGCGCAACGACAAGTGGATCGTGGTGCAGGGCCACGTGTCGAAGCCGATCGATGACATGGAGCTTGCCTCGCGCGTGTTCGGCACGGCGCTCGTCTCCGACAAGCCGTTGCGGATCAGCTGCGATCAGTAATCGGTTTCGCCGGCGGATTCGCGCTGCGCTTCGACCTCGGCGAGCCGGGCGGTGAGCTGCGCATGCATCGCCTTGTACGCATCGCTGCCGAGCACGAGTCTGCGTTGCTTCGTGCCGACGCACGCGATCATCTTGTCGACCATCTTCACCGGATCGCCGATCGCCTGCTGCGTACGATCGGTCATGATCCGGCGGACGTTCGCGATCGGCGTGGCATCGTACGCGCTGTTTCCTGCGGCCAGCACGGCACTGCGATGGCGGAAGTCCGTGCGCGCGCCACCGGGCTCGACGATCGTGACGCCGATGCCGAACGACGCGACCTCCTGCGCGACCGCATCCATGAAGCCTTCGATGCCCCACTTGCCCGCGTGATACATCGAGCCACCGGGAAACGCGGCTTGGCCACCGACGGTGGACAGCTGGATGATGTGCCCGCCGCCTTGCGCGCGCAGGTGGGGCAGGGCCGCGCGCACGACCTGCATCGAACCGAGCAGGTTCGTCGTGATCACGTCGAGCATTTGCTGATCGGTCGCTTCCTCGGCGGCGCCCATCAGGCCGTAGCCCGCGTTCGACACGATCACGTCGATCCGGCCGAGCTCGGCGAACGCGCGATCGACGACGCTGCGCACCGCAGTCAGATCGCGAACATCGAGCACGGCCTTCCACGCCGCGAGCCCTTCGATGCTGCGGAGGTCTCGTGCAGTCGCCGCGACCCGATCGCCACGCGCGATCAACGTCTCGGCCATGATCCGGCCGAAGCCGGTGCTCGTTCCGGTGATGAACCATGTCGTCATGCGCTCACCGTAGCGCTCGCGTGTTGGACGATGAATGCTTGTGCGTCCACGATACATGTTCCAAAGTCCAGAACATGGATCCGTTGTCGACCGTCCTGAATGTCGTCGCCGCGCAGTGCGTGGTGTCCGGCACGTTGCTCGGTGGTGGCGAGTGGGCGGTGAAGTTCCCGCCCGCGAAGGGGATCAAGTTCTGGAGCATCGTGCGTGGGACCGCGCGGATGAAGGCGGGCAAGGAGCCGATCGTCACGTTGAACGCGGGTGATGTCGTGCTCCGCACCGCGGCAGCGCCGGCGATCATGGGCAGCAACTTGTCGGTGCCGGTGACCGAGCTCGAGAAGCTCCTGCGCGAACGGCAAGGCGTGCGGGCGCGCGTCGGCACCGGCGAAGAGTTCGGCATGGTCGGTGGCGAAGTGATCCTCGAGGACGAAGACGTCGCGCTGTTTCGCTCGACGTTGCCACCCACCCTGGTCATTCGCGCCGGCTCGCCACGTGCGGCGACGCTCCAGTGGTTGATGACCGAGATCGTGCGCGAGCAGAAGACGCCGGCGATCGGCAACACCGTCGCGACGAATCAGCTCGCCCTCCTCGTGTTCATCCAGATCCTGCGCGCGCATGCCGAGACCGAAACGTCGACGGGCTGGCTCGCCGGCATCGCCGATCGCCAACTCGGTCCGGCGTTCGTGAAGATGCACGCGTCGCCCGAACGGAACTGGACGTTGCCCGAGCTCGCGCGGGCGTGCGGCATGTCGCGCGCGGCTTTCGCCGAGCGGTTCAAGCGAATCGCGGGAATCACGCCGGTCGCGTATCTGACGTCGTGGCGGATCCGACTCGCGCGCCAGGGGCTCGCGCGGGGCGAGACGATCGGCACGCTCGCGAGCCAGCTCGGCTACGGCTCGGAGAGTGCGCTCAGCCATGCGTTCAAGCGAGTCGTCGGCGTGTCGCCGCGCGCGTATCGCGAAGCGGTCTAACTGCGCGGTCCTGCCGCACCGCGTACGAGGTGTGCGATCAAGCCCACCACGGCGAGGATGAGAAGGATATGGATCGCGGCGCCGGCGACGTGAAACACCGTGAAGCCGAAAATCCATGCGATCGCGAGGATGGCAGCGAGGACGAGCAGCATGTCCCCTCACCAATGCATCACGCTCGCCATAGAATGACGTCATGCGAGATGGCTGGCGCGAGCGACTCGGTGACGTGATCGGGGCGAGCTGGGCACCGGCGATTCGTGCGATCGCGCGCGCTCGCCACGCACGGATGTTTCACCCGGACGGCCAACTCTTCGACGGAACCGCAACCGCGATCCCCGGCAGCGCGTTTCACGATCTCGCGCTCCGCCTCGGTCCGCACGTCCTGGTCCGATTCTCCGGCGCGTTGCGTCGTGCGCCGCACGAGAGCCTCGACGTGCTCGGGATCGCCGTGCGGTTCGCGCGCGCGCCGATCACATCGACAGCGCTCGAGCCCGACGATCAAGATCTGTTGTTCGCGACGATCCTCAGTCCGTTCACGATGGGCCTCTCGCCGCTGACCACGCGCTCGCACGATTACTTCGCGAACGACTACTACGCGGTCTCGCCGTTCGCGATCGCCGATGGCCGGCGCGTGAAGTTTCGCCTTCGCCCGGTGATCCAACCGCCGCATCGCGGCTCGCGCGCCGGCGATCTCGATCGCGCGGTCGACGATGGTGCGGCACTGTTCGAGCTCGCGTGTCGGACGACGTTCGCGGTGCGCTGGCAACCGATCGTGCGGTTCACGCTCGACCGTGAAGCGGATCTCGATCAGCGCGAGCTCCGGTTCGATCCGTTTCACACCGGTGCGGGCATCGAGCCGGTCGGCGTGATCCAAGCGATCCGCCGTCGCGCGTATCCAGCGAGCCAGTCCGCGCGCTAACCGAAAAGCGTTGACAACTCGCGAAACTGATTGGTACACAGGCCCGACCAATCGGTAACTGCATGTACACAAAACTGTTTCTGGTGTCGATGGTGGCGGGTTGTCTGAGCGTGGCGACGTCGGACGATGGTTCCGAGGATGGTGTGGGAGGCAAAGCCGACGGCGTCGGGCTCGCGCCACTGACCGGTGCGGTTCGAGTCTTCGCCGGCACCGATCACACCTGCGCGCTCCTCGCGGATGGCTCCGTGAAGTGCTGGGGCAATGACCGGGAAGGACAGCTCGGGATTCCGGATCCGGAATATCAACAGACCTCGCCGCCACTACCTCCGACAAACGTCGCCACGATCGGATGGCGATGCACCCCGAACGCGACATGCAGAACGCCGTTTCCAACGTTGAGCTCGCTGTCGATCAACGCGAGCTGCGCGATGAACGACGAGGGCACGGTCGTGTGTGCCCGCGATGCGCTCTCCGGTGTTCCCACCGAGCTCGACGAGCTCACCGCGCTCGGCGGTGTGCGCGTGCTATCGACGGGACTCGGCAGCCACGCGTGCGTGGCCATGTTCGACAGCGCGTTCAACTGGCACTGCTGGGGCGACAACTACTACAACCAGCTCGGCGGCCAGCCCTGGACGCTCGAGGATCCCTACGAAGATGGCGTCGTCGAAAACATGTCGGGTGGGTTCGGAAACGCCCGGATCAATACCCAGTACGACGAGCTCGTCGTCGGCGGCCGCCACACGTGCGGGCACCGCGCCTGGCTCGCGGGCTATGGCGTCGAGTGCTGGGGCGCGAACGATCACGGCCAGCTCGGGCAAGGGACGACCGGTTCGTCGTCGGCGGCTCACCAGTGGATCGAGAGCATCGACAACAAGACGCACAGCCTCAGCGCCGGCTGGGCGCATACGTGCGCGATCCACGATCCGGACGGTCAGGTCCTTTGCTGGGGCGCGAACGAAGAGGGCCAACTCGGCGACGGCAGCAACGTCGCTCGCAGTGTCCCCACGGTCGTGACTGGCGTCACCGGCGTGTCGACGATCGCAGCCGGCGGCGCGCACACGTGCGTGCTCGTCGGTACCGACGTGAAGTGTTGGGGCCTCAACGACCGCGGACAGATCGGCAATGGCGGTGGCGGACAGCCAGGACCAGCTCCGGTGATTGTCGGGCTCGACGGACCGATCGTGTATGTCGCCGCGCCGATCACCGTCGCGCTCGCGGGCCCTGCGATCGACGTGTCGAGCGGCTACCGGCATACCTGCGCCGTGCTCGCCGACGGACGCGTGCAGTGCTGGGGCTACAACGTGCAGGGCCAGCTCGGTGACGCGACCTTCAGCGATCGCGCGAAACCGGTGTTCGTGCTGCAGCGTTGACTACTTCAGCCGCTCCATCGCCGCTATCACGCTCTTGTCGCTGCCACACTTGCGCATCGCCGGCGTCATCACGTCGGTGACGTTCTTCTGGAGCTTGTCCTTCACGTCCTTCGGCAGGTCGTGACCCGAGGTCTTCCATTTCTTTGCGTCCGCCACCAGCTGCTGGTTCGCGTCGATGTGTGCGTTGATGTCGGTCGCCATCTGCACGCAGTTGTTCTGATCGGCGACGACGAGATCGACCAGCTTGTCGTAAAACGCGACCCAACGATTGATGTCTGCTTGCGATGGCGCATTCGGTTCGACGGCCTTGGTCGGCGGCGTGATCTTGGCGGGCGCCGTCGGCGGCTTCGTGTCCGCGTACGCGATGGTGGACAGCAGAGCGGCTACGAAGAGGGCGCGAAAGGGCATTGTTCCGACATTAGCGGAATCGATCGGTCGCGCCTACCAGCTCGTGCGTGTTCCCCGGCTCGAACGCCGAGTGGCCGGCATCGGGGACGATCTTGAAGTCGGCTTCGGGCCACGCGCGATGCAGCGCCCACGCGGTTTGCATCGGGCACACCACGTCGTAGCGGCCTTGCACGATCACCGTCGGAATCGTCCGGATCCGATCCACGCCACGCAGCAACTGATCTTCGTGATCGAAGAACCCGCGATTCACGAAGTAGTGACACTCGATCCGCGCGACCGCGACCGCGAAGTCCTCTTCGTCCCACTTCGTCACGTTGTCTTCGTTGACGTGGAGATAGCTCGTCGCCGCTTCCCACACCGACCACGCACGCGCCGCCGCCACGCGCGTTGCCCGGTCGCTACTCGTCAGCCGGTTGTAGAACGCTTGGATCATGTCCCCGCGTTCGGCCGGTGGAATCGCGGCCACGTATGCCTCCCAGCGATCGGGGAACAGCGCACTCGCACCTTCTTGATAGAACCAGCGTAGCTCGAACGGACTCAGCGTGAAGATGCCGCGCAGTACGAGCTCGCTCACCCGTTGCGGATGCGTTTCGGCATACGCGAGCGCGAGCGTCGAGCCCCACGATCCGCCGAACACGAGCCAGCGATCGATGCCGAGGTGCTCGCGCAATTTCTCGATATCGGCGACGAGGCTCCAGGTCGTGTTGTCGTCGAGGCTCGCGTGCGGCCGGCTTCGCCCACAGCCGCGCTGATCGAACAGCACGATCCGATACACCGCCGGATCGAAGAAGCTGCGCGCGCGTGGATCGCAACCGGCGCCGGGTCCGCCGTGAAGGAAGAGGGCGGGCTTGCCGTTCGGGTTGCCGCACTCTTCGAAGTAGATCTCGTGGACGTCCGAGACGCGCAGATAGCCCGTGCGATGCGGTTCGATGGCCGGATACAGCGTACGCATGACGTGAACATAGCGCTGGTGCACTCGACGCGGGCGTCTGGCGAGCCACCGCGTGAAGCCGCGCGTGCTAGAACAGCGCGAGCTGGTTGGTCGGCCGGCGAAACGTCGTCGGTGGTTCGTCGCGTTTCGCGAACGCACGCGTGATGAGGCCGAGCCGGCGCGCCGTGGCTTCGAACATCGCTTCGATCGCCTTCACGTGCGCGCCGCCACCGACGCCACGCGTGTGAAACGGCTTGTCACGTGGCTCCTCAGGGCCGCGCGAATCCGAAGCCAGCGACAGCACCTTCGACGCGACGGCCGGCAGGTCTCTCCTCAAACGCAACGAGAACACGCTTGCCGTCGGCTCGGGTAAGCGCAGCAGCGCCCACGTCGCGGTCTTCGCACCGGCCTGTGCCGCGCGCTCGAGGATCATCGGCACTTCGCGATCCGTGAGCCCCGCGATCACCGGTGCCACCATCACACCGACGGAAATTCCGGCGGCCGCGAGGCCCTCGATCGCACGCAGTCGTTCGTCCGGCGACGGCGCCCTCGGTTCCAAGCCCGCGGCCGCATCGAGATACGTCACCGTCACGTCGACATGCGCGCCCGGCGCCTTCAACAGATCGATGTCGCGTAACACGAGCGGCGACTTCGTCACGATCCGCACCGGATTTCGATATGCGGCACACACGTCCAAGCACGCGCGCGTGATTCCGAGCTCCTGCTCGATCGGCTGATACGGATCGCTCACCGCCGAGAACGTGATCGTGTCCCCACGCCAGCTCGGCTTGTCGAACGCCTCGCGAAGCAGCGCCGCGGCGTCGCGCTTGACTACGATCACCTGATCGAAATCGTCGTCGGGATTCAGGTCGAGGTATTCGTGCGAGCCGCGCGCGTAGCAGGCAGCGCATGCGAATTCACAGCCGCGATAGACATTCGCGGTCCACCGATAGTCGACATCCGCGACGACGTTCTCCGTCAGGATCGAACGTGATCGATCGTCGCGAATCACTCTTGCGGCTGTTCGTTACCCGCGGGCAGCTGGTAACCGGCGACGTGCGGATCCGCGAGGTACGTATCCGTGACGCGCTTGCGCTTGAACCACGGCAACAGACGCAGCGGCGTGGCGAGCAACGAGCCGATGCCACCGACCAGCTTGCCGCCATACGCCTCGGCGACGAGCGCCGCACGCTTCGCCTTCGACATCTCGGCGAGCGGACGATCGAGGACGCCGATCCGGCGCAGCCGCAATTCGGCGCAGCGATTCGCATGGTCCAAGAACTGCGGCATGTGACGCAGCACCTGCGCATCCGCCGGCAACCGCTTCTCCATGTAGCGCGCGAGCTTCTTCACGCCCCACATCGAAACGAGCGAGAGCCCGAGCAGGCGGCGTCGCAACCACGGCTTGTTCTCGATCGCCTTCGCGGTTTGCTGCTCGCCGAATTCGACGTGCCGCTCTTCCTGCTTCACCGCGCGCTTCAAGATATCCGTGGATGGCTTGTGATCGAGCGTGTCGATCACCGCGTAGAACGCCTGCAGCACGAACCCTTCACCTTGCGCCATCTCGAGCGCGACGTGCTCGGCCCACGACCCCCCCATCATGCCGGTCGCGAGGAACCGGACCGCGGGATGCGCGGGCTTCGGCTGGCAGCCGAGCATGGTCATGATGCGCAGGAAGTTATCGACGTGCTGCATCTCCTCGAGCGACTGCCGCGCGAGGAACTTGGCCGCCTCGAGATCGGGCGCGTCGTAGAGCCAATGACCGACCTGGATGCCCGTGACCTCGCCGTAGAGGAACTGGTTGAACATCCACTCGAGGAGCTGCTTGTCCCGAACGGGATCGAGCTTGTCGGCCCCGAAGTCGAACGTCATCTCCTCGCGCGTCAGTAGCACCCGAAAAAGGTACTACGAGAACAGGCGATTGGCTGCTGCGATCGCATTGCGCCGGACCGCGTCGACATCGAGCGTCAGAAGCCTGCGATCTTTTACGACCACCGCCCCGTCGACGGCGACATGCCGGACGTCGCAACTGCGGGCGGCGTACGCGATCTGCGACCACGGTGATGCGGCCGGCACCGTCGAGAGTGCGGTGATATCGACCGCGATCACGTCGCCCTTTTTACCCACCTCGAGCGAGCCGATCTGATCGCCCAACCCGAGCGCATCGGCACCCCCGCGCGTGGCGATCCGGACGGATTCGGGAGCGGGCAGGGTGCGTGGCCCCGACCGCGGCTTGTGGAGGAGCGCCAGCAACCGGAGCTCGTGGAACGCGTCGAGGTTGTTGTTGCACGGCGCGCCGTCCGCACCGAGCGCGACCGAAACACCCGCAGCGATCAGCTCCGGCAATTGCGCCACGCCGGACGCGAGCTTGAGATTCGACGATGGACACGTGCACACGTGCGCGCCGCGCGCCGCCAGCACCGCGCGTTCTTCCGCCGTCAGATGGATCGCGTGCGCGATACACGCGTGCGGCCCGAGCAGGCCGAAGTCATCGAGCACGAAGATGTTGCGCTTACCGAACCGTTGCTCGACGAGCGCGATCTCGCCGGTGTTCTCCGACGAGTGCGTGTGGATACCGACGCCGCGCGCCTTCGCCTGCACGCCGACCTCGCGCAGACATTCATCGGTGCACGACAATACGAATCGCGGCGCGTACGCATACCGCAATCGACCATTCGCGGTTCCATGCCAACGATCGATCAACGCCGACGATTCATCGAGCGACTGCTTCGTCGTTTCGCGCAGACCCGCCGGGATGTACGGATCTTCGAGATCCATCATCGCCTTGCCGATCGTCGCGCGCAGGCCCGAGGTCTCGGCGGCGCCGAAGAATTGATCCGTGTGATGCACGGTCCCCATGTCGAGGATCGCCGTCGTTCCACCCAACAGCAGCTCCGCACACGCGAGCTCGCCACTCGCACGCGCCGCCGCTGCGTCGAGCCGGCCTTCGTACGGCCAGATCACCTGGCGCAACCAATCGAGCAACTCGAGATCATCGGCGCGACCGCGCGCGAGCGTCTGACACGTGTGGATGTGCGCTTGGACCATGCCAGGCATCACCACGCAGCCGGTGCAATCGACGATCTCGTAGTCGTGCGTCTGCGGCGTGTACGTGCCACCGATCTGCACGATCACGCCATCTTTCACGGCGACATCGCCGCTGACGATCGTGTGGGCGTCATCGACGGCCAACACCATGCCACCGCGAAACACGACCTCGCTCACGGCAGCTCTTTACCGGAGAACGAATCGGGCAGCAGTTGCGCGAGTGTCCACGAGCGGCGCTCGCCCTGCGGATTCACGGCGGTGATCGTGACGTGCGCGGGATCCGCGGCGAACTCGCGCAACACCTGACGGCACCCACCGCACGGCGCCGACGGAGGCGAGGCATCCGTAGCGACCGCGACTTCTTCGAGCGAAGTCGCTCCACCATTCACAGCCGCAGCGATCGCATTGCGCTCCGCACACACCGACATCGGATACGACGCGTTCTCGACATTCACGCCCGTGAACGTCTGGCCATTCATCTTCACGGCGGCGCCGACGTGAAACTTCGAGTACGGCGCGTAGGCCTTCGCCTTCGCCGCGAGCGCAGCCGTCTCCAACTCAGACAACTTCATTGGCCGCCACCAATTGCGCGATGATGCCGTCGAGCAAGCCTTCGAACGTAGAGCGCACGCGCGTGGCCGTCTCCGTCACTTCGTCGTGCGACAGCGCGTGACCCGTGATCCCGGCCGCGTGATTCGTGATGCACGAGATGCCGATCGCGCGCGCGCCCATGTGATTCGCGACGACGACTTCCGGAATCGTCGACATGCCGGTGGCCTGCGCACCCATGCGTTGCAGCATCTGCACTTCGGCGGGCGTTTCGTATGTGGGACCCGGCATCGCGACGTACACGCCCTCGGCCAACGCGATGCCCGCCTTCGCCGCCGCCGCACGGGCGAGCTCGCGCAACTCGGGTGCATACGCCCGCGTCATGTCCGGGAACCGCGGCCCGAGCCGATCGTCGTTCGGTCCGCGCAGCGCGTGATCGCGCAGCATGTCGATGTGATCGCGGATCAGCATCAACGTGCCCGGTGGCCAGCTCGCTTCGAGTCCACCGGCCGCGTTCGTGATGATCAACACCTTCGCGCCGAGCGCGATCAACACGCGCGCTGGAAACGCGACGGTCTCCGCCGAGTGTCCCTCGTACAGGTGGACGCGACCCTGCATCGCCACGCATCGCGCACCGTTGCGCGTGCCGAGGATTAGCTTCCCCGCGTGACCGGCGACGTGCGATTTCGGAAACCCGGGGATGTCCGCGTAGTCGATCGCGGTCTTGCCGTCGAGCTTGTCCGCGTACGCCCCGAGGCCACTGCCGAGGATGAGCCCGATCTGCGGCGCGAACCCGGTTGGTAGGCGCGACTTCACGTATCCGGCGGCCGCGACCACGCGATCGTACAGGTCACTCACCGAATGACCTCGAGGATTCGCGACGTGCGTGCAGGCATCACGGGTTGATCGGCGGGTTGGATCACGAACGCACGTTCGATCATCGCACGCGCTTCTGCGAGCCGGCCATCTTCTGCCGGCAGGCTGTGGTGCAACGAGATCTGGGGCGGTGCGTCATGCTCGATCACCTCGCCGAGATACGCGTCGACGACGAGCCCCGCCGACGGATCGATCACGTCGTCCTTCGTCCGCCGACCGGCGCCGAGGATCAACGCGGCGATACCGAGCGCCTCCGAATCGATCGACGTGATCCGGCCGGGCTTCAAGGACAGCTCGTCCCGCGATTTCGGTTTCGGCAGCACGCTGCCCGGCGAATCGCAGACCTTGGGATTTCCGCCCTGCGCTTCGACGACCTTGCGGAACACCTCGAGCGCCGAGCCATCGGTCAGCGCTTTTTCGATCTTCGCGCGGCCTTCGATCGCATCCTTCGCGACGCCACCCAACACCAACATCTCGCCGCCCAACACGCCGACGAGCTCCTTCGTATCGACCGGGCCGCCACCGCGCAGGACTTCGATCGATTCGCGAATCTCGAGGCTGTTCCCGATCGTGCGACCGATCGGCGCTTCCATGTCCGTCAGCACGCACGTGATCCGCTTGCCGGCGCGCTCGCCGATCGCCTTCATCAACGCGCACAGCTCCCGCGCGTTTTCGATCGTCTTCATGAACGCGCCGCGCCCGACCTTGCAATCGATCACGAGGCCATCGATGCCTTCGGCGAGCTTCTTCGACATGATCGACGACGCGATCAGCGGCAGCGATTCCACCGTGGCCGTGACATCGCGTAGCGCATAGAGCCGCTTGTCCGCCGGCGCGATCCGCGCGGTCTGGCCGATCAAACACACGCCGAGCTCGTCGACCAACTTCGCGAACGTCTCGACGGGCAGGTCCACGCGGAAGCCCGGTATCGACTCGAGCTTGTCGAGCGTGCCACCCGTGTGACCGAGCCCGCGCCCCGACACCATCGGCACCGCCACCCCACACGCGGCGACCGCCGGCGCGAGTGGGATCGAGATCTTGTCGCCGACACCACCGGTCGAGTGCTTGTCGACCTTCGCCCGCTTCACCGCCGACAGATCGATCACGTCACCGGAGCGCGTCATCGCATCCGCCCACGTGGCGAGCTCGCGATCCGAAAGCCCCTTGAAGAAGATGGCCATCGTCATCGCCGACACCTGGTAGTCGGGGATCGAGCCATCCGTGATGCCACCGACGAAGAAGCGGATCTCGTCGTCGTCGAGCGCGCCACCATCGCGCTTCTTGCGAATCACTTGTACGGGCAGCATCAACTCATTCCAAGGATCACGAGCGCGGCCACGCTCGCGAGAAACGTCAGGCCGCTACCGAGCAACCAGCGGTGCTTGCGGCGATCGGGCGGCAACTTCATGGCCGACACCGTGACGGCGAGACCGGCGATCCCGACGAGCCCTGCCGTGATCAACACGGCGATCAGCGCGACCGGCATCAGTAGCCCTTCGACTTACCGTCGGTCTTGTTCGTGACGATCGCGATCGACGCCGACGTGCCCAATCGATTCGCTCCGGCCTGCGCCATCTTGATCGCGTCTTCCGCCGAGCGCACGCCACCGGACGCCTTGACGCCGAGATCGCGACCGACGATCGAGCGCATCAACTGCACGTCCTCGACGGTAGCGCCGCCCTTGCCGAAGCCGGTGGACGTCTTCACGAACGCCGCGTTCGCGAGCTTCGACAGCGAGCTCGCGATAATTTTTTCTTCCTGCGTGAGCGCGCTGGTCTCGAGGATCACCTTCACCGGCGCCGGCGCACTCGCCTTGACGACGCGACAGATATCTTCGAACACCGTCTCGTAGTCTTTCGACTTCAACGCGCCGATGTTGATCACCATGTCGACTTCTTGCGCGCCCGCTCGCACGGCATCCCGCGCTTCGTACGCCTTCGCCGTGGGCAGCATCGCGCCGAGCGGAAACCCGACGACGGTGCACACCATCACGCCCGAGCCCGCGAGCAGCGACTTGCACAGCGGCACCCACGTGGTGTTCACGCACACCGACGCGAAGTGATACTTGCGCGCTTCCTCGCATAGCTTCACGACTTCATCGCGCGTGGCTTCCGCCTTCAGCAGCGTGTGATCGATCAGCTTCGCGAGATCCGCCGGCACTTCACCGACGCCCGGCGCTGCACCCACGCGCACCATGCCGACCTCTTCGGCCGCTCGCACCGTCCATGGCCGGCGCACGACACACGAGCCGCAGCTCGCGCAGTCTTCACCCGGTGCTGAATCGTCATCGCACGGGCCGCGGTCGCGCGGGAGCACGTTGAGCTTCGCGCGCGGCTGCCCGGCCAGACGCTCCTGAACGCGCTGCACGATCTGCTCGACGAGACGGTCGACATCCGACATGACCGCGAGACTATAGGCTATTCGACGGTCAGAATGATCAGGGTGTGGTCATTCGTATCGCCCGCCACGGTGACCTTGTAGACCACCGGTTCGCCGGGCTTCGTGATGTACCAGTGCGTGTGGTCCCGGTCTTCGATGTACTCGTCTTCGATCGAGAACCCCATCTGCTTCAGGTTCACGCGGAGCTCGGCGATCACGGCATCGCGCTTGCGCTCGATCTTGAACGTGTGGTCCGGCGGCGTGTCTCCGACCGTCGCGGCATCCGCCGGCACCGGGAACCCGGCAGGGCCGACCTGATAGTTCGTCTTCTCTTTGCCCGAGCCGTTTCCCGGATCGAGCACCGCCGACGGCGCCGTGGGGCCGACGGGCGCACCACCGCCACGTTGGGCGCATGCCATTACCAAAACCAAAAACCACTTCATCGGAATCTAGGGATCGCGGGCGACGCGGAACGTGACGTCTTTTTGCGGACCGTCCGGACGCACGAGCACCTTGCCATGCTGGCGAACCGTGCGCTTGCCTTCGGGCGATTCGACCCATTCGTACAATCCGTCGGTGACGACGACACCGGGCGTGGTCGTCGCCGCGTCCCATTCATCGCTGCGGAGTAAGCGCCCACCACGCGTGGCCGCATACGAGCGCGCGCCGTCGTAGCTGACTTGGACGACCGGGCCTTCGAGCTCGCCGCCGGCCTTGTGATCGCTGAACAGCTTCTTGTACGCGCTCTCCGGCACCGGCGCTTCGTCGACGTAGAACCACGGCGAGCCGTCCGGGTGATTCACGAGCTTCATCGTCGTGGTCTTCGGATCGACGGCCGCACCACCATCGGGCGTGACCACCGCGAAGCCACCGGATCCCGACGAGCCCGAACCGGTGCCGATCGGCTTCGCTTCGGAATCACCACGCGTCATGTACGTGACGAGTCCGGCGACGAACACCGCGATCGAGGCGAGCGTCACGACCCACAGCCATGCCGGCAGCGATTTCGGCGGCGCGAGATCGCCGTCGGACACCGTCGCGGATTCCTCGGGGGACGGCATCGGACGCGCGATCGGTGCACCGCCGGGCAACCGCTCGCCCGATTGCGGGACGATGTTCGGGCGACTGCGCTCGCGCGTGGTCGCGATGAGCTCCGGCACCGAGCCCGGATCGAGCCGCGCGAGGATTGCCGTCACGCGTTGCACGAGCTCGACATAGCTCGGCCGCTCGTCGGCTTTCTTCGCCATCAGCTGCTTCGCGAGTGCAGCCAATTCGCGATCGGCGCTCGGATTGCGCTCGGTCGCATCGGGCGCCGGATTGCGAAGGTGGCGCGCGACGACCTTCAGGTATTTATCGTCGGCGGGGCGGCCCGTGCGGAACGGCGGCACACCCGTGAGCAGGAAGTACAACGTGCCGCCGAGCGCGTAGATGTCGACGCGTTCGTCGATCGGCTCGCCCTTGGCCTGCTCGGGCGCGATGTAATCCGGCGTGCCGACGACGACGCCCATCGCCGTCAACGCGGGCTCGCTGCCCGGATCGACCGGCTTGGCCAAGCCGAAGTCGGTGACTTTGACTTTGCCGTCGGCGAGGCGGACCAAGTTCGACGGCTTGACGTCGCGATGGATGAGGCCGGCCTTCGCCGCGGCCGAGAGGCCCTGCGCGGCATCGAGGACGACGTGCGCCGCCTCGACCGACGACAGCGGCCCCTTCTTCTCGACCATCGATCCGAGATCGACGCCATCGAGCAGCTCCATCGCGATGTACGGGCGATCGTCGAAGCTGCCGGTCGCGAACACCTGCACGACGTTGGGATGACTGATCGCGGCGACCGCGCGGCCTTCGCGCACGAACCGCTTGCGCAGCTCCGGCGAATCGCGGTGCTTCTCCGACAAGAGCTTGATCGCGACGCGGCGATCCAACCCGGTGTCGACCGCCTTGAACACTTCGCCCATCGAGCCCGCGCCGAGCTGGCCCTCGATGCGATACGCACCGAGGATCGTTCCCGGAGTGGGGTTAGGCACGGGAGTAGCTTATCAATCGCGGGGTGGCGCATCGCTGCGCTGCGACAGGTTTTCGAACCGGGTGAACCGGCCCTCGAACCGGGTCTCGACGGTACCCGTGGCACCGTGGCGGTTCTTGCCGAGGATCACCTCCGCGATGTCCGGGGTCTCGGATTCCTTGTTGTAGACCACGTCGCGATAGATGAAGAGGATCACGTCGGCGTCCTGCTCGATCGCGCCGGACTCGCGCAAGTCCGACAGCTGCGGGCGCTTGTCCGTACGATTTTCGAGCGAGCGGTTGAGCTGCGAGAGCGCGAGCACCGGGCACTCGATTTCTTTCGCGAGCGCCTTCAGGCCGCGCGAGATTTCCGAGATTTCCTGCTCGCGCGACGCCTTGGCCGCCTGCGGCGATCCGCGCATGAGCTGCAAGTAATCGATCACGATCAGCCCGCACTTCTTCGCCGTGCCATCGCGCGCGAACATGGCCGGATCTTGCCGCCACCGCCGAGCGCGGGCGCGGACCTCGCGAATCGACAGGGCAGGCGTGTCGTCGATCTGGATCGGGGCCTTCGACAGCGTGGCCGCCGCGTACGTCAGGTTCGTCATGTCCTGGCGCTGCAACTGGCCTTTGCGGAGCGCCGACGAATCGACCTTCGCTTCGCTGCACAACATACGTTCGGCGAGCTGCGTGCTCGACATTTCGAGCGAGAACACCAGCACCGGCCAGTTCCCGCTCGTGGCCGCGTTCTGGGCCAACGACATCGCGAACGAGGTCTTTCCCATCGCGGGACGCGCCGCCAAGATGATCAATTCCGTGGGCTGGAGACCGGCGGTCTTGCCGTCCAGATCCGTGAAGCCCGTGGGCACGCCGGTGATGCCGCCCGCGGACTTGAACCGTTCGTCCAACGAGCCGAACACCTTCTTCACGAGCGACTTCATGTGCTCGGGGCCGGACTTGTCCTTGCGCTGGGTGACCTCGAAGATCTTGGACTCCGCGTCATCCAAGTAATCGCGAACCTCGAGCCCGTCTTCGAACCCGGCCTCGACGATGTCACCCGCCGCCAAGATCAGCTTTCGCGCCTGGCTGTGATCGCGAACGATCTCGGTGTACGCGATCACGTTGTCCGCGGTGGGTACGCGCAACGCGAGCTCGCCCAAGAACGCGATGCCGCCGATCGCTTCGAGCTTGCCGGTTTTCGCGATCTCGTTCTCGAGCGTGACCACATCGATCGGGCGCGCGGCCGCTTCGAGATTGCGAATCGCATCCCAGATCACCTTGTGGCGGTGATCGTAATAGTCCGCCGTTTCCAACGATTCGAGATGCAGGAGCACCTCGTTGCGCAAGATCACGCCACCGAGGATCGAGGCCTCGGCGTCGAGATTGTGCGGCAGCACGCGGCGGTCGCGCGACATCGCGACACCTTACACAAACCCTCTGATACTCCGGAGACCCTATCGAACCAAGTAGCAGACATGATCGCCGACGCGCAGCGCAGGTCCCGGATCATTCGGAACTTCCGTGCGAAGCCGGAGGAGTGGGCCGTTCTGGTTCGACTCGAGCGAGCCGACATATCCGGCCATCGCGCCGCCGGTGAAGTACACGCGCGGGCCATCCACGCGATACGTGCCGGTCGCTTGCGCGTTCGACGTCGACGAATACGACTGGTTGAAATCGAGCGTGATGAGCCCGAGGCTCGATTGCGCGTACATGCCCGCGCCGGCGACCCAGCACTGATAGCGACCTGCCGCCGACGACGGTTGCGCCGGTGGCGGATAGCTCGACGGCGGTGGCGTTGGCGACGATCCCGGTGGCGGCGATCCCGGTGGCGGCTGCAACTGCGTTTGATACGTGCCGGGTGGCGCGGTCGTGGGCGAGATCGTCGGCGCGACCGTCACGCCGCCTTGTTGCGACGGTGGCGGTTGTTGCGGCGCGTTCGGATCCGGCGGCACGTACGGAGGCGGCTGCGGTCCCGAGGGCTGCAGCTGCGTTTGATACGTCGGCGGCGCGTTCGGGTCCTGATATGGACCACCACCAGGCGGTGGACCTTGCGGCCCATACCCCTGTTGCTGCGCTCCATACGGACGATACGGCGGGTCGGTCAAACAACCGACCGCCGCGATCATCAGCGCTCCTACAGCCAGGACTTTCATCCCGCGTAGTCTAGCGCGAGTTACTTGTCTTTACCGACGACCCAGAACTTCAGCTGCGCCTGCACGCCCGCCGCGAGGCGGACCGGCACTTCGTACTTGCCGAGTGCCTTGACCGGCTGATCGAGCTGAACCCAGCGATGGTCGATCTCGACGTTCGCCTTCTTCAACTGCTCGGCGATGTCACGCGTGGTGACCGAGCCGAACAGCTTCTCGTCTTCGCCCGTCTGGCGCTCGAACTGGAGCGTCATGCCGTTGATGCGGCCGGCGATCTCGTTCGCGTTCGCGCGCTCTTTGGCAACGCGCTTCTCGATCACGGCCTTGTCGTGATCGAGGCGGTTCTTGTTCGTGACCGTCGCGCTGACGGCCATACCGTTCGGCACGAGGTAGTTGCGACCGTAGCCCGGGCGGACCGAGACGAGCTCGCCGGCCTTGCCGAGGTTCGCGACATCTTGCGTGAGAATGATTTGCATCGGCATGGCTTAGTCTCCGTTCACCGAGAACGGCAGCAACGCGAGCATGCGCGCGCGACGAACCGCGGTGGTGATGACGCGCTGCTGACGAGCCGACGCGCCGCTGATGCGACGCGGGATCATCTTGCCGCGGTCCGTAACGAACGACCGCAGGACCTGCGGGTTCTTGTAATCGACCTTTTGAAAGATCTCTTCCGACAGCAGCTTCTTGCGAGCCGCGCCGCGGCCTTTGCCGCCGCGCCGGTCGTCGCCATCGCGATCGAGACCATCATCTGCACCGACGTCCATACGAGTGCTCATGACTTATTCCTTGTTCTCGGTGTTGGTGGTTTCCGCTGCCGCGGCTTCCTTCTTCGACTTGCCGCCGCTGACGTAGTCGTCACCGTTCGCGTAGTCGTCGGCGTAGACATCGCCGTCGTCATCGTCCGAGCTCGACGAGTCATCGCCACCGCGCGAGAGGAACAGGTCCTCTTCGTCGGCCGCGGTCTGCGCCGCCTTCTCGTACGACGTCTCGTCGATTTCGGTCGGGCGACCCGACACGTCGATGTTCTCGTCGACCTTGACCGTCAGGTAGCGGATCACGTTGTCGAGCATGCGGAGGTTACGCTCCGCCTCTTCGACGACGCCCGGCGTGGCCAGGTAGAGCCAGTAGAGGTAGATGCCTTTGCGCTCTTTGGCGACTTCGTAGGCCAAGCGGCGCTTGCCCCAGTTGTCGACCTTGAGGACCTTGCCGCCCATCTGCTCGATCACACCCTTGATGCGGGTGTTGACCTCGGCGACTCCTTCGTTCGCCGTGTTGGGACGGAGGATGTAGATCGTCTCGTATTCGCGCGACGTGTTCGGCGTATCGTTCAGTGACTGCAAACGTGCCATGTCGTTGCCTCGTGGGTGTGAAAGCCCATCCCTTGGCAAGGGGTGAGCGAGGTGGAGCGGCTCTATATCACGCCGGCGCTAAACTGGAACGCCCGTTGTGCTGATTCATCGCCGGCAGGATGCCCTTGTCGACGACGGCCTCGGCATCCTCGCAACCCGCCGAGATGATGGCGGTTACGACGGCATCCTGCGCCTTGGGAAAATCGCTCAACACCCAGTTCGCGGCGTCTTTGCTTCCCGGCGGCTTGTTCGGGTCGCGGCCAACGCCCATCCGTAGGCGTGCGAATTTTCCCTCGCCGAGCTGCTCCATGATCGAGCGCAGCCCGTTGTGGCCGCCGTGGCCGCCGCCGTTCTTCAGCCGAACGATGCCGAAATCGAGATCGATCTCGTCGTGGACGACCAGCAGCTTCTCGATGTCGATTGAGTGGAACGCCATCGCCCGTTGGATCGCGAACCCCGAGAGGTTCATGAACTCGAGCGGCTTCACGAGGACGCAGCGATTGCGCCCGAGCATCGCACTGGTCGATTCGGCGCCTTTGATCGCGCCGGCCTTCCAGCTCGCGCCCGCCTGACGAGCGAGCTCGTCCACGACGCGAAAGCCGATGTTGTGGCGGTTGCGTTCGTACTTCGCCCCGGGGTTTCCGAGGCCTGCAACCAGCCACGTCATACGTAACCGAAGAAGAAGGACTACTTCTTCGCAGCCGGCTTGGCCGCCGCGCCCGCCGCAGGCTTCGCGCCCGCCGCCGGAGCCGCCTTGGCGTCCTTCGCGCCCGCCGCCGGAGCCGCAGCCGCAGCCGCGCCCGCCGCCGGAGCCGCGCCCGGAGCCGCCGCAGCGCCTTCCGCGCCCGCCACCGGCGTCTCGACCACTTCTTCGTCCGGCTTCGCGCACGTCACGACCGCGAGGTCGCGATGGGTGACGCTGATGACGCCGCTCGGCAGCGTGATCGCCGAGACGTGAATGACGTCGCCGATGCCGAGCGGCGAGACGTCGATCGACAGCTTCGTCGGGATGTCGCTCGGCTTCGAGCGGACCGCGATCTCGCGGAGGACGATGCGGATCTGGCCGCCGTCGATCGCGCCTTTCGGCTTGCCGACGAACTCGAGCGGCACTTCCGCGACGACTTCCTTGTTCGGATCGATCGCGAGGAGATCGACGTGCGTGATCTCGCGGCGAAGGTTATCGATCTGGTAGTCCTTCACGAGCGCGTGCAGCTTGGTCGCCGGTTTCCCTTCGGCGCCTTCGATCGTGAGGTCGAGCACCGTGTTCGCCTTGCGAACCGGGTCGAGCGCCGCGCGCAGCGCCTTGACGCTGAGCTGGATCTGCATCGGCTCGATCTTTCCGTTCGGAGAAGCTCCGTAGCAGATGCCGGGAACCAGGCCCTGTTGGCGCAGCTTGGTCGCCGCACCCTTGCCCGAACCATTGCGAACCGTAACCGTGAGCTTTCCGACTTCCATGTTCATTCTCTCTTCTGGCTTTACACGAACAGCGAGCTGATCGAGTCCCCGTGATGAATGCGCTTGATCGCTTCGCCGAGCAAGCGCCCGACGGACTTCACGCGAACCTTCGCGCACTGCTGACCCGCTTCCGACAACGGAATCGTGTTGGTCACGACGACGTGTTGGAGCGGAGAATCGGTAATCCGTTGCACGGCCTTGCCGCTGAACACCGGATGGCTGGCGCACGCCGAAACGCTCGCGGCGCCGGCGCCCATGATCGCGGTGGCCGCATGCGTGAGCGTACCTGCCGTATCGATGATGTCGTCGACGATCACGGCCTTCTTGCCGCGGACATCACCGACGATGTTCATCACTTCGGAGACGTTCGGCGCGGGACGGCGCTTGTCGATGATCGCGAGCGAGGCGCCCAAGCGCTTCGAGAACGCACGTGCGCGCTCGACGCCACCGGCATCCGGCGACACGACGACGCATTGGTCGCCGCCGAAGCCGAGCATGCGGAGCTCCTCGATCAGCACCGGCATCGCGAACAGGTGATCGAACGGAATGTCGAAGAAGCCTTGGATCTGACCGGCGTGGAGATCCATCGCGAGCGCGCGATCGGCGCCGGCCGCGGTGATCAGGTTCGCGACGAGCTTCGCGGTGATCGGCGTACGCGGCTTCGCTTTGCGATCCTGCCGCGCGTAACCGAAGTACGGCACGATCGCGACGATCGATGCCGCCGACGCGCGCTTCAACGCGTCGATCATGATCAGGAGCTCCATCAGCGACTGGTTCGGCGGCGAGCAGGTGCTCTGCACGACGAAGCAGTTCACGCCGCGGACGTTCTCGCCGACCTCGACGTAGATCTCGCCATCCGAGAAATGCGTGACGTCGCAACGGCCAAGAGGTATCTCCACGAACTTGCAGATTTCTTCTGCAAGCGAGCGGTTGGCGTTACCCGTGAAGATCGATAATGACTTCAGCACGGTGGGAGATTCCTCGCGGAGCCGGCGATCTACCAGGGTTTAGCGCGGTTCGTCAATGTGAAAGCCCGAGGTCTGCGGCCTTCTGAACGAGCTTTGTCACGTCGGTGGCCGAAAGCTCGGTCGCCTCGTCCACCAGGAACACGGGGATCCCGTTATCCACGCGATATTGCATGCGCGAGGCAGGGCACAGGTAGAACGGCCCGCCCGCCGACTCGGGAAAGAAGATCAGCGGCTCGTGCGACTTCGGGCAGCGCCATTCAACGGCCATCGCGAGCCTTATAGCCGAAAATGGAAACGGGCCGCCGGTGAGGGCGACCCGTTCTGCCAACCAATAGTACTTACTTGGTCGGGGGCGTCATCGAATCCGCCGGCGGAGTCGCCGGAGGAGGCGTCGGGCCCGGGTTCGCCGGCGGAGCCATGGTCGGATCCGTCAGCGGGCTGACGAGCTTGAACTCGACGCGGCGGTTCTTCGCGCGCGCAGCGTTCAGCTTCGCGCCCTTGAGGCCTTCCGGGCTCTCGATCGGCTGGCTCGAACCGAAGCCGTGCGCGGTGAGGCGCGACTCGTCGATACCGTTCTTGACGAAGTACGCCTTCACGGACTCCGCGCGAGCTTGCGACAGCTGCTGGTTATCCTCGAACTGCGCGCCCTTCTTCTTGATGAACGGCTGGTCGTCCGTGTGACCCTGGATTTCCATCTTCAGGTCTGGGAACTCCTTGAGCACCGCGACGGCCTTGTTGAGCTGACCGTTCGAGCTCGGCAGGAGCGTGGCGTCCGCCACCTTGAAGTTGATGCCTTGGATGACGCCGGTGAATTGCTTCACCTTGGCCGGCAGCTCGTCCGGGCAGCCGTCGTCATCTTGGAAGCCGTTCTTGGTCTCCGGCTGATCCGGGCACTTGTCCTGCGCGTCCGGCACGCCGTCACCGTCGTTGTCCGGATCCGGGCAGCCGTCGTCGTCCTGGAAGCCGTCTTTGTCTTCCGGCTCGTTCGGGCACTTGTCCTGCGCGTCCGGGATGCCGTCACCGTCATTATCGGGATCCGGGCAACCGTCTTCGTCCTGGAAGCCGTCTTTATCTTCGGCTTCCATGGGGCACTTATCTTGAGCGTCCGGGATTCCGTCGCCGTCGTTGTCCGGGTCCGGGCAACCGTCGTCGTCCTGGAAGCCGTCTTTGTCTTCCGGCTCGTTCGGGCACTTGTCGACGTCATCCGGGATGCCGTCGCCATCCGAGTCCTTCGGACCGGTCGGCGCCTTCGCGACTTCCTTGCGGCCGAACTCTTTGTAGATCGAGAGGAGGATTTCCCAATCGACCGTGGGGCCGTCACCGCTCGAGCTCGGCGGGAACAGGATGCGACCGTCTGCGCGAATACCCCAGCCGTTGTCGACGCGATACTTCGCGCCGATACCGGCATAGATCTCGGCATCCGTATCTTTCGCGATCACGGACTCGTTCTTGGACTGGACGACCTGCATGGCGCCGCCACCGACCAAGACGAACGGGATCAGCTTGCGCGCGGGATCCGCAGCTCCGAACTGCGCGATCACGTGGCCGCGATACGTGATGTTCCAGATGTCGAACACCAGCGAGCGGGACTCGCTCGGGATCAGGCCAAACTCACCTTCCACACCGAAGATGTCGTTGAACATGATGCCGAGACGAAGGCCAAAGAGCGCACTGTTGCGCTCCGACGGTGCGTCCTTGACGTCAGGAACACCGAGCTCGTTCGTGTCACTAAATAGATGTAGACCGGCGGTACCACCGATTTCGACGTTCGCGCTGGCGACCTTTGTCGACGCAGCGAAACCGCCGGCAGCCAAGACGGCTGCAACGATGGAAGGGCGGAACAGGCGATTCATTCGAAAGTCTCCCTAGGGTTGGCGTATCGCTTTTAACGCCCCTCTCAGGTGATTTCCAGACTTTGCGCCATTTTAGTGACGTCTCTGAGGACGGATCAGCTCAGCCGCGGGTCTTTCCGTCGAAGAACTGGGGATCCACGGTGAGGCTTTCGGGCAGCCGATCCCGCCTAGATCGGACTTTGGTCACACTCGCCGAATACCGAAGAGGCGATCCCGTAGGTACAGACAGGGTACGCGGCAGGTACAGCGTGGCGCAGGCAGGACCACCGCCGGCCTTACCGAACAGCTCGAACAACGGCACGCGATGTGTTGCGAGTCCCAACGCTTCGATCGATGTCGTGAAATTCTTCGAAACACCGTCGGGAACGAGCACTCCATTCGCGACCTGACGCGAGTTGCCCGCGTACTGCTCGACCGCATCGTCGCGATCGATCGGGACGATGTGATTTTCACCGAGCGCATCGGCGACGATCTTCGCGTTGCCGTCGAAGAGGCCGCCTTTGTAGTGGACGAGCACGGCATCGCGGTTCGTCGGGCGCGCGCCGAAATGCACGGTGTCGCCGTGGAAGTGCGGATAGACCAGCTCGACGTAAATCCGTGCGTCCTCGGGCACGCCGGCCGAGTCCGCGGCGAACTTCACGCCGTCGCGCGTCGAGCGGCTGCTCTTCCGCGCCGTATCGCGATCGTAGTGGCCCGGTACGGCATACGTCAGCACGACGCGATCGCCGACGGTGGCGACGTCCGCCATGCCTTCCCAGCGGTGCGGGTTCGCGGTGACCTCGAGCGCGAGGCCTGCTTCGCCGGCAAGGGCCTCGAGGAGCCCCTGGTAGTACGGCGCTTCGGCCTGGCGATGCGCGAGCATGTTCATCATCACCGCGCGCAGTTTCCCGTCGGTGCGCGTGACCCACGGTCCGTTCGCGGCGAACACCCGGCCGGTCATGACGGTCGAGATGTTGCCGAGGACTTCGTTCGAGCCCTTCGGCGCGATGTTGCCGTCGCCGTCGACGTGCAGGTCGCCCTTGTCGAGGAACGGCTCGTCGAGCTCCTCGAAGCGATAGATCGCGTCGCCGCCGCTCGCGCGAATCGCGTCGAGGATCGACAGCCATTCGTCGTAGGCGCGGCGCGGGGAGTAGGTCAGGTGCGTGACCTCGCTCTTGTAGTTCGCGCCGGCTTTATTGACGGTGGCCGGGACCGGAGGCCGGACGACGAGCAATTCGCCGTAGACGTCGCGCAGAGGATTCATGCGTCACGTGTATCGCGGGCGCGAACACCTGTCGAACGACCTGGTCCTCGTCCTGGTCCTAGTCCTAGTCCTAGACCTGGACCTCGTCCCCAGACCGTCGCCGCGACGATGCCGCGTCGCCACGCATCGATCGGCGGATCCCTCGCGTCGCCGCGATGACCGCGTCAGGTCTGGGGACGAGGTCCAGGTCTAGGACTAGGACTATGCCTAGGACTAGGATTTTCTCGACTCGTGGCGCTCGGCCAAGCTGCAGACCGTGTCCACCCACGCCGGCGATGCATTCAACGACGGCACGAGCACGAGCTCTTCACCACCCGCCGCGACCCACTGCTCTTTCGCGCGCATCCCGATCTCTTCGAGCGTCTCCAAGCAATCCGCGACGAACGCCGGACACATCACCGCGAGCCGCTTCACGCCCTTCTTCGCGAGCTCTTCGATCACGACATCGGTATGCGGCGTGATCCACGGCGTGCGCCCGAGCCGCGACTGAAAGCAGATCGTGTAGTCCGTGATCGCGAGCCGCTCGGCGAGACCCCGCGCCGTCGCGAAGCACTGCGCGCGATAACACGTGAGCGGCGGCGTGCGATCGCAGCAGTCCTTACTCGCGAGGCACTGCGCATCGCCCGACTTGCGAATCTGCCGCTCGGGCAGCCCGTGAAAGCTGAACAGTACGTGATCGGGCCGCGCGGTCGCGAGCACCGGTTTCGCGACGACCGCGAACGCGTCGAGAAATTGCGGCTCCGCGTAGAACGCCGGCACGACATCGATCGGCTGGACGTCCCACTTCGCTGTCGCGAGCTCCATCACGCGCGCGACCGCAGTTGCCGTCGAGCTCGCCGCGTACTGCGGAAACAGCGGCAAGACCACGATGCGCTCGCAGCCCTTTAGCTTCTCGAGCCCGTCGATGATCGACGGCCGGCCGTAGCGCATCGCGAGCTCGACCTTCCAACTCGCTCCCAACGTTTCACGCACCCCGGCGGCGAGCGCCTGCGAATGCATCAAGAGGGGCGAGCCGGTCTGGGCGTCCCAGACCTTGCGATAGGCCTCCGCCGACTTCGCCGGCCGAAACGGCAAGATGATCAGGTTGAGGAGGAGCGCGCGCCCGACGGGATTGATGTCGATCACGCGCGGGTCCGACAAAAACTCGCGCAGGTAACGCCGGACCGCAGGGGTGGTCGGCGCATCGGGCGTGCCCAGGTTGATGAGTAAAAGTCCGGTCAAGGTGACCTCGTGAAACTACCGGATCCACCGAAGTCAAGAAATCGGCCGGCTCCACCGAAACGATTTCACAAAGCTCGAAAAAGCCTCGTAGATCTCGCCCGAAATCGTCGTGATTCTCACAAAAATCCGGGAGTGAGCCGATCCGGACAATCTCCTGCGATCATCGAAACTTGAAAGAACGTTTGGCCATCCTGTTTGACGCCAAACGCGGCGGCTGCATTATCCCTAAGCCATGGCTGGGTACGCAGGGAAACCGCTGCCGAAGAAGTTGGGGATCAAGGTCGGCCACAAGGTCTGCCTGCTCGATGCTCCCCGGCGAATCGTGCGCACTCTGACGCCTGCCAACGACGAGATCCGGATCGTCGAGACGCTGCGCGAGCCGCTGATCGACGTCGCGATGTTGTTCGTCGATCGCGTGGCAGAGCTCGAGCGCCGGTTCTCGGAAGTCACCGCGCGGATGCACCCGGCGGGCTGCCTGTGGATCGCGTTCCCGAAGAAGAAGCGCGGCTCGGACGTGACCGAAGAGCTCGTGCGTCGGATCGCACTCGCCGCGGGCATGGTCGACAACAAGGTCTGCTCGATGGGCGAATTCTCGGGCATGCGCCTCGTGCTGCGTGGCCAGAATCGCGATGCGATGCTGTATCGCGCCGAGCCACCGCCGATCTCGCGTCGCGTGCGCCGTCCGACGCAACCGGGTCGCGTCGTGCGCTCGGGCGGATCGACGCAGCTTCGCGCACGCGCGAGCCGATCCAAGTAACGCGCGCGTAACGGCGCGTTGCTGTAATGTCGCGCGCATGAAGCGACTCGCACTGGCGCTCTTCGCATGCGCCGCGTGTGGCACCTCCACGGATGATCGTGCGCTCGACGGCAAGCTGATCACGGCCGCCGTGCTCGCACCGACGTGCGGCAAGACCGAGTGCCACAGCTCGTTCGCGCAGGAATCGGACTACGTGTTCGACACCTACGAGGGCGCGCGCAAGACGATCGTCAACAACGGCCTCGTGATCCTCAACTCCGACGAGTACGACCCGTTGGATCCCGAGGACTCGGGCCTCGTCGTGTGGCTGACGAAGAACGATCCGCTCAACCTCGGCATCGGTCGGATGCCGCTCGACGCGCCGATGCCGTTCGAAGACATCAAGTACCTCGAGAATTGGATCGCCGCCGGCGCCGAAGGCATGCAGTGCAACCCCGCCAAGTTCGGCGGCATGGCGTGCGTCGACACCAAGCTCTATCAATGTGGTTCCGACTGGAACGTCATCCAGAGCTCCGCCACGCAATGTCCCGGCGACTGCATCCAGGGAGTGTGCAAGTGAAGCACCTCGTCCTGATCCTCGTGCTCGCGCTCACCGCGAAGGTCGCGCACGCGTATCCGCAATTCCAACTGTCGCGCGATCAGACCTGCTCGAGCTGTCACCTCGATCCCGCCGGTGGTGGCCTGCTCTCGGAAGCCGGCGATGCGTTCGTCGAGACCAACTCGCAGTTCGGCCAGAACGCGAAGTTCTTCTACGACAAGCTGAAGCTCCCCGACTGGTTGACGCTCGGCGGCGATGCGCGCGCGGCCGCTGGCTATGTCCGCACGCCGCAGCAATACCTCGACGCGTTTCCGATGCAGCTCGATGTCTACGGCAGCGCGAAGTTGCCGAAGCACTTACGGTTGACCGTCACCGTCGGCTATCGCCCACCGCAACAGGGCAACGAAGCCGCGACGACGATTTGGTCGCGCGAGCACTACCTCCTGTGGTCGAGCGAAGACAGCGCGCGCGATGGCTGGTTCGTCCGCGTCGGTCGGTTCATGCCGATCTTCGGACTGCGCTACGCCGAGCACCCCACGTACACGCGACAGTACGGTGGCACCACGCTCTACACCGAGACCTACGGCGCCGCGGTCGAATACATCACCGAGAAGTACGAAGCGCACCTCACCGGGTTCATCAAGGATCCGTTGATCGATCCGGTCGCACACGATAACGGTGGCGCGCTCTACGCCGAGTACCGCCTCGCGAAGAACGCCAGCGTCGGCGCCGAGGGCATGTACACGAAGTCCGACCTCGATTCGAAGCTGCGCGGTGGCCTGACCGGGAAGTACTACGCGAGCGGTCCCGATCTGTTGCTCCAGTTCGAAGGCCAGGTCGTGAACCAGAAGGTCGACAGCTACGGCATCACCCAGCTCGTCGGCCAGCTCACGGCGACGAAGTTCCTACCAGCCAGCACGTGGATCGATCTCGGCATCGGCCACTACGACGAGAACGTTCGCGTCGACGGCCTCGATCGCGACGCGCTCGATCTCAACGCGCACTGGCTGGCGACCTCGCACGTCGAGCTGTTCCTGACCACGCGCCTCGAGCTGATCAACAACGGCCGCACGCAACCGAACAACCTCGGTGCGCCGCCGACCGGTGCGTACGCGTTACTCCAGCTGCACTATCGGCTCTAGGGCTTGCGCAGCAGCGCCATCTCGCGCCCCGCGCCGTACATGAAGTACGACGCGCCGTTTACGGTCTGCGACGTCCAGTAGAACGATCGCAGCTGTTTGCCCTCGAGCTTCACGGTGACTTCGAACCGATCGACGCGCATCTTCTTCCCGGTCGAATACGGGAGAATATCCGCTGGCGGATCGATCGCGAGGACGAGTCCCTTGTCGTCTTTGATGAACGCCTTCCCGACGGTGTCCTGCTGCTCGATCGAGATCATCACGTGCTGGCCCTTCGCCAGATCGACGGTCACCCCGGCGGGCAGGGCGAGCATGATCGAGCGTGCCGGCGGATCTTTGCGCACGACGGGTTGGTCCTGATCGATCGTGATCTGGACCGGATCGACGACGCGGATCAGATAGTGCTCTTCGTCATCTCCCGTGTCCGTGATCCGATAGATCGCCTCGATCTTCGAGTCGACTGCGAGCTTGTACGTCCGTTCGTCGTGATCGACGACGCACGTGATCTCTGCGTTGCGCTCGGTCAACGAACCGGTCGCCGCCGGGATGCGATCGAGCTCCGCGCCATCACTTCGCTCGGTCGACGGAGGAACGGCGGCGTCGATCGGTGCCGCGACCGGAGCGGCTGCGATCGGCGTCGGTGTTGCCGTGTCTGGAACTTCTGGCGCGGGCTTCGGCGTCGACGAGCCACACCCGATCAGCACCACCAGTGCGGCGTATTTCATCGCGCCAGACTAGCGCGCGAGCTTCACGGACGCGCGATCCGACGGGATCTTCGAATAGAACTTCTTCGACGCGGTCTTGAACCCGGGCTTCGAGATCGCGAGCGTCACCGTCGTGAAGCCCATGACCTTCACCATCGTCGGCGTCGTCCCCGCGCGATGGCCATCGATCGAGACCGTCGCACCCGACGGCGTGCTGTCGACGAACAGGTTGTGGGTCGGCCGCATCAACGTCACATCGAGCGTGTCCTCGGTCTTCGGCGTGATCGTCTTCTGCACGGATGCGTAGCGCGGATGAACGATGTCGATCTTGCGTGCCGCGCACGGTCCCGCGACGACGAGCGGCGACGGCCCGAGTTGCTCGCCATCGATCGCGATCATCGAACCCGCCGGTGTCGTCGAGATCGCGAGCTTGCACGGTCCCTTGCCGATCACGGTCGGGCCGCCTTCGTCGGGCGTCTCGGTGGTTTCGGCGACCGGCGCCGGGGCAGGGGCAGGCGCAGGCGCTTCGGTCCCGAGATGGACGTTGTTCGTCGACGCGGCCACGAGCGTCGGCGCTTTTTCCGGCGGTGCTGCGGCGACCGGCTTCTTGTCGCCACCACGGCTCGCGATCAACGCGATCGCGATCGTCACCGTGACCGCAGCCGTCGCACCGATCACGAGCGTGCGGCGACTCTTTTGCGGCGCGCGATAGGCCGGCACCGGGAACTGCTGCGAGATGTGGATCTGCGGCGGCGGCTGCGCCGTGTAGCGATCGCTCGCGTGCGTCTGCGGCTCGTACGATGGATACGTTTGCTCGACGTAATCCGCAGGCGCCGAAACGATCATCGCCGGACCACTTTGCGACGGATCCTGCGGCAACGGCGACACGACCGACGGATCGGGCTCGATGTCGAGCATCTCCGCCGTCTCCGGACTGATCCACGGCTTGCTCGGCACCGGCGGCGGGCCCACCACGGGCATCGGCGGCGGCGTGTGCAACGGCTGCTGCATCCGCTGCGCGATCTCGTTCGCGGTGTTCGACGTCTCGACGGGAATCACCCGATTCGCACGCGCGGTCTGCTTCGAGAACATCGGCAGCGTGAACTGCCCCGGCGCGGTGTGCGCCGACGCGCCCATCGGCGGCGTCAGCTTGTTGATCACCGGTTTCGGCTTGGCCAGCGACGGCAGCCCCGGAATCTCCGGCGACGCCGGCGTCTGATCGACGATCGGCATCGGCGCGGTCACGCGACGCGGCGCGAGGAGTGGCGGCGCGGCGATCGGATCGTTCGGGTCCTCGACGACCGCTTGCTCGCCGAAGTACGTGCCGGTCTCTTCGAACAGCGTGCAATCGACAAAGCCCTCGAGCGCTTTGTCATCGATGTTCATCAGCGGATTCGCCGGCAGCACGAGCTCTCCACCCGGCGTGCGCTCGGCATGACGATCTTCGGCACTCGGCAAAATCGGAGGCGTCGACGCCTTTAATCCCGGAGGACGAGGCATCGGCTTCACGACGATCACCGGCATCAACTTCTCGGGCGGCGTCGGCGTCGCGGCGAGCGCTTCGCGCGCGAACACCAAGCGATCCAAGATCGGCTGAGAATCCGGCGTGAGCCGTTTGATGCCGAGCTGGATGCCGGGACGCCCGAATGGATTCTGCGGCGACGTCCACGATTGCATCACCGTGCCGATGCCACGCAACGCGGGCGTGTTGTCCGCGAGATCGATCGAGAACGCGGTCTCGAGTCCCACCGACCGTGGATTCAACGTCGAGATGAACACCGTCTTCGCGTCACAGAAGCGATGAAACGCCGCCACGAACTGATCCATGTTCGTGCAGCGCGTGGCGATGCGGAGCCCCTTCGTCTTCTGCGCCACCAAGACACTCCCATTGTAAGAGGACCGTGAGCATTTCGCGATGGGCGCAAAACGCCGCCGCAGACGCACATGTGATACTGACGAAATACATGCGCGCGGTCGTAATCGTTGCTGCGTTGAGTGTTCCGGCCTTTGCTCAGGAGGCGCCGACGGAAACCGGGGATGGCGATCCCGCCGCGAAGGTCAAAACGGAAGGAACTCCCGTCGAGCCGCCCCAACACGTGCTCGAACCGGAGAAGCGCTCGCCGGAGACCCGCACCGCGACCGAGCCGGCCTTCGTGTGGAAGCCGTTCGGGTTCGTCCGTCTCCAATACATCGCCGTGCAGGACGATCCGAACGTCACGTACGTCGGGCGCGACGACGGCTTCGAGCTCCAGAACGCGCGCGTCGGCTTCGTCGGCCGGCTCGGCGACAAGGCCGCGATCACGATGGCGATCGACGGCGCCGTCGACGAGCGCGCGCAGATCAACTCGGTCGACGGCAAGCTGAAGGTCGGCCTCAAAGACGCGTACGGCGATGTCGTCTTGTCGGGCGCCGCCGTCGCACGTGCCGGCTATTTCCAAGCGTGGGTCGATCCGGAGGCGTTCGTGCCGGACACCGCACGCGAGTTCGTCGATCACCCACTCGAGTCCCGCGGCATGCGTCCGACCGAGGGCTACCAAACTCCCGGCCTGCCGCCCGGTCGCTCGCTCGGCGCCGCGATCCATCTCGATCCCGCATACCTCCTCGGCGAACCGACGAAGGTCGATCATCCGGCGTTCGGCATCGAGCTCGCCGTGCAGAACGGTGCGGACGAGTACGCATCGAACAACGACAACAACCTTCCGGCGGTGTCACTCGGCGCGACGCTGCGCCTGCCGCACGACTCGTGGTTGATGGCCGCCGTGCGGTGGAACGAACGCTCGGTCGGCGACTTGCCGTTTCGCCGCGACGAGAGCGACTACCAAGCGACCGCGGGTCTTCACGTCCAAGCGGGCCCGATCTCGCTCGGCGGTGGCGTCGTCGTCGAACACACCACGTTCGATTCGACCGGCGGTCCGGCGCAAGATGCGTACGGCGGTCACGCACAGGTGATGTTCCTGATCCCGGCGGCGTTGCCATTTGCCGCGGGCTATCGGTTCGCGATCCTCGACCCATCTAGCCTCATCACCACCGATCGCGTGATGGAGCACACCGTCGGCGCGGTGCTCGGCGTGCCATCGTTGCGCATGCGGTTTCAGCTCCAGCTCGTTCACGTGATGGAGCAAGCGGCGCGGGATCTCGCGAACGATCGGATCCAAGTCGCGGCCGAGGTCTCGCTGTGAAGTACGCAGCGCTGCTGGTGCTGGCAGCGTGCTCGGGTTCGGAAGCTCCTCACTCGCGCGCGCAGCGGATCGGCAAGCTCGAAGAAGCCGTCGGTGGGCCGCACGCGATCGGGCAGGTCGGCGATTGGCTGCTCGAGAACGACAAGGTGAAGTTCGTGATCGCCGACAAGGGCGTCGGTCGCGTCAACACCACGTTCGGCGGCACGCTCGTCGACGCCGATATCCAACGCGTCAACTCGCAGTCGGTCGCCGCCGGCAACGACGAGATGGCCGAGCTCCTTCCCGGGTTCGTGTTCACGGTGATCAACCCGACGGACGTGTGCGTGCCGACGTTGCAGGGCGCGTGTCCGACCGGTCCCGACGACGTGCTCGCCGATGGCGCCGATGGTCGTCCGGCCGAGGTCATGGTCACCGGCATCGGCGGCGATCTGTTTGAGATGGTCGCGCTGCTCAACACCGGCCTCGTGTTTCCGAGCGACCTGACGATGACGCAGGTCTACAAGCTCGAGCCGGGCAAGTCGTACGTGACGATCGAAACCACGATCAAGAACACGTCGACGGGCGCGCATCCGTTTCCGTATCTCGATCCCACGCAGCTCGATGGTCTGCTCGGCCAGAACATCCCGGGCATCTCGAACATCATGTTGTCGGCGCCGCTCGGGCAATTCCCGCTGATGGGCGGCGAGCAGAACTTGTTCGCGCCGGGGCCGAGTGGCTTCAACGTGCGGTTCTCGATCGAGGACAGCTACGACAACGTCGGCGGGTTTCCGGCGTTCCCGGGCCGCGTCGTCGATTACCTCGCGAGTCGTGGGCCGAACGTTTCGTACGGTCTCGCGCTCGTCGATTCCGACGACAACTACGCGAACGCGTACGCCTCGGGCTATCCCGGCCAAGAGGTGACGAAGCACTCGATGCTGTTGCCGTTCGAGTACGCGGGCGTGACCGGCGCGTACATGTTCAAGCCGCCGGCGCAGTTGATGGCCGGCGAGCAGAAGACGTTCACGAGCTACTTCCTCGTCGGACACGGCGATGTCGCGTCGATCTACGATTCGATCCTCGAGCTTCGCAACACGATGCGCGGGCAGTTCGGCGGGCGCGTGGTCGACGAGATGTCGTCGGCACCGGTCGCCGGTGCGCGTGTGGTCGTGTTCGATTCGACGGGCACGAACTACATCGACGAGATCGATACCGCGGCCGATGGCACGTTCGTCGCGCAGTTGCCGGTCGGCATGTATCGCTACATCGTCTCGACCGACGATCGGTTGCCGGCGGCGATGGACGCGGCGAACACGATCCAAGCCACGCCTCAACCGTTCGCGATCACCGACGGCGAGAAGACCGGCGTGTACGTCCAGATGCACGCGCCGGCGACGATCGCGGTGCAAGCGCGCGACGAGCTCGGTCGCCTCGCACCCGTGAAGATCCAGTTGATCGGTCACGACAATCGGATCGATCCGCCGTCGGGTCCGGTCGACGGTCGCAACATTCTCTACTCGCTCGGGCTCGGCGAACGCGTGCGCGTGACCGCGTTCGACGGCACCGATCGCTACATCGAGAACGCGTGGTGGACCACGAACGGCCGGCTCGAAGCGACCGTGCGGCCCGGCACGTACGATGTCGTGATCACGCGCGGCCCGGAGTACGAGGTCGCATCGCAGACGGTCACGATCGGCGCGAATCAGTTCGCGACGGTGCAGCTCTCGCTCCAGCGATCGTTCGACACGCCGGGTTGGATCAGCGGTGACTTTCACATCCACGCGGCGCCGTCGACGGACTCGGGCACGCCGATCGCGGATCGCGTAGCGAGTTGTGCCGCGGAAGGTCTCGAGGTCGCGACCGCGACGGATCACAACTACATCACCGACTACGCGCCGGTGATCGCGCAGACCGGCCTCGATCAATGGCTGCTCGGCATTCCGGGCATGGAGCTGACCACGTTCGAGATGGGCCACTTCAACGGCTATCCGCTCAAGGTCGATCCGGGCTCGACGCGCGGTGGCGAGTTCGTGTGGGCGAAGCAGCCGCCGCAGAAGTTGTTCGATCAGCTGCGCGCGCTCGCGATCGATCCGAACAACAGCGTCGTCCAGATCAATCACCCGCGCCAGCAGGTGCTCGGGTATTGGGCGCAGTTCTTCGTCGACGCGGCGACCGCCGAGCCGTATACGCCCACCGGGATCCTCGGCGTGTTCGCGCCGTACGGCGACGAGTTCCAAGCGAGCAACTACTCGCTCGATGCGGATGCAGTCGAGTTGCTCACGGGGCGCCGCCTCGAAGATGTCCACACCGCGATCGCGCCGGATCCGCTGCCGAGCGGAACGATTCCGGATCCGCAGCCGACGCCGGGGCAGGTGATCGTCGGCAAGGATGGCCGGCCGCTGTATCCGGGCACCGTCGAGACTTGGTTCACGATGCTCGATCGCGGCAAGCGGATGACGGGCATGGGCACGTCGGACAGCCACCACCTACTCGGCGACGAGCCGGGCTACGCGCGCACGTTGCTCTACGTCGGTGATGGCAAGGATCAGATCGGTGAGTACTCGCGCGACGATGTCGTCGCGGCGATTCGCGGGCATCACACGGAAGTCACGAACGCGCCGTTCATCGACATGAAGATCAACGACGCGGTGATCGGTGACGACGTGAAGGTCAGCGGTCAGGTCACGGTGGCGATCCATGTGCGCGCGCCATCGTGGGCGCCGGTGAATCACATCAAGGTCTATTCGAACTCGGCCGTGATCTTCGATCAGGCGATCACGACCGGGACCGATTACTCGACGAACGTGATGTTCACGCCCGGCAAAGACGCGTGGGTGGTCGCGGAGGTGCTCGGCGACAGCAACATGTTCCCGGTCAATTCGCCGACCGAGTTCCCGCCGCTCGATGTCGGCGCGATCATCACGGCGCTCGCGAGTGGCTTGGATCTGTCGAGCCTGCCGATCTCGAATCCGTTAAAGCCGATCCAGACGCACTACTCGAAGCCGTACGCGATCACGAACCCGATCTGGATCGATGCCGATGGCGATGGGAAATGGACCCCGCCGAAGGCGCCGCTGTCCGAGCGAAAAGTCCCAACGTCTCGGAATCCGCCTGACGTGAGAGCCGCCTTCGATGCCCTTCCGGAGGTCTCCCGATGACGCGCTGTGTGGTCATTGCAGTAGCCGTTTTGCTGGCGGCCGGACCTGCCTGGGGACATACCTTCCCGCCGGCGCGAACCGTGGTCGCCCAAGTCGAGGATCAGGAGCTCGTCGTCATGGTGGGGTACAAACCCGGCTCGGGCGAAGCGACCCAGAAGCTCCTCGCGCAAGCGGCTAACGCCCCGGATGCCAAGCTGATCCAGTTGCGGGACGAGCTCGCGCAAGTCGCGATGGCGCCGCTCAAATTCGAGGTCGATGGGCATTCACTCATGCCCACAACTGTCCGCGCAAAGATCGGCGTCGAGGGTGGCGGTCAGCGGCCGATGGTTGTCGTGCTCGTGACGTACGCGCTGCCGAAAGGCGACACGCTCGCGATCCATTCCGCCGACGCGCGCAACACCCGGATCTCTTGGCAGGATCGGAGCACCTCGAAGCGAGTCGATCTCGCGCACGCTCCGACGCAGGACCACTGGTACGACGTGGCATCGATGTTGCTGAAGCTCTGCGCAGGGAGCTCGGGATGCGCAACAGCCACATCATCTTCACCTCGCTGATTCTCGCTGCGTGCTCTGACCATCCGTACGATCCGGATGCACCGGCGATCGATCCGAACGCACCGAAGATCCACATCACGTCTCCCGATCGCGGTGCGGTCCAAGGCGATGTCCACACGGTGACCGTGACCGGCACCGCGTCGGATGACACCGCCGTGAAGAGCGTGACGGTCAACGACGTACCGGCCGCGCTCAACTCCGATGGCACGTGGACGGCGGTGATTCCGGCCGTCGCGGGCACGAACCTCATCCACGCGATCGCGACCGACGACTCGGGCAACACCGGCAAGGAGTCGCGCTCGTTCGTTGCGGGTCCGATGCAGAACCTCGCGATGCAGGTTCCGGACGCGCTGACCGCGTCGCTCTCGGCGGCCACGTTCCAAGCGATCGGTCGCGGCGCTGCGAACTACATCAAGACGGCGGATCTCGAAGCGGTGATCGCGCCGGCGAACCCGGTGATCCACGCGGGCGATCCGTCTGGCCCGGACTGTCTCTACGGCCAAGCGCACATCACGAGCATGACGGTCGGCGATGCGAGCATCCAGATGTCGCCGCAGACCGGTGGCCTCTACCTCGACGGCGAGCTGTCGAACGTCAGGATCGGCATGCACCTCCAGTGGTCGGTGTCGTGCCTCGACGGTAGCCGCGACATCGTCGTGACCGCGGACAAGATCTCGGTGACCGGCAACATGGCGGTTGGCCTGACCGCGACGAAGGACTTCGACATCTCGCTCGACAACCCGACGGTGAAGCTGACGAACTTCGGCCTCGACCTGGGCGGCGTGCCGGGCGAGATCGTGAGCCTCTTGCACATCGACACGGCGCTCGGTCCGGTCATCGGTTGGGCGGTCACGAAGTTCGTGACGCCGATGCTGAACAACGCATTCGCGGGCCTCAACCAGACCAAGACCGTCGCGATCCTGAAGTCGATGGTCGATATCAGCGTGAAGCCGGACCAGCTCGACTTCTCGTCGACCGGCGCGATCATCAAGCTGAACACGCAGATCCGTGCGCACGGTGACACCGGCAAGTTCGTGTTCGTCGACAACCAGGTCCCGGCGATGGACGCGTCGAATGGCTTCGAGCTCGCCGTCGCGGATGACGCGGCGAATCAAGCGCTCGCGAGCATGTGGTCGGCGAAGGGCCTCGATGATTCGATCGCGCTGGCGAACAGCCCGTACGGCGACATCGGCACGCTCTACGACACGGTCGAGATCGAGACGCTCGCGCCGCCGTTCGTCGATGCGAGCAATGCGGACAGTGGGCTCGTCCTCACGATCGGCGACCTGATGGCGAAGTTCGAGAACCAGGGCTCGCTCGCGACGGAAGCGGCGATCCAGGCGCAGGTCGCGCTGAAGGTCGACACGAACGCCGACGGCTCGCTGAAGTTCGATGTCGGCGACCCCACGGTGTTCGTCGACGTGCTCGACGAAGGTGTCGAGGGTGCGAATCAGCTGTCGAACGCGCAGTTCGAAGCGATCGCCTCGTTCGCGGTGTCCCGCGTCATCTCGGTCGGGTCGGCCTCGCTCAGCTCGATCGCCTTGCCGACGTTCGGCGGTGTCGGTGTGACGGATATCAAGATCAACCCACAAACTGGTTACCTCGTCGTTCAGGGCGAGGTGCAGTAAGAAACACCTACATTGGTAATCGCTTGACCCCGATCCGCCGTCGGGGGACTTTCGGCTTCAGGGGATATGAAGCCAAAAGCTTATTTTCGGCGGAACTGGATCGTCGTCGCCGTTGCACTGGTGATCGCGGGAGGCGGCTGCGGCGGCGGGTGTAGCGGCTGCGGTGTCGAACCGATTCCAGGTGGTTTCGATTTCGCGAAGCGCACGCAAAACGCGGGACAGGTTCGCGTCACGACGAGCGGATTCTCGAAGATCACCGCCGATCCAGGCGCCGTGCTCGGGCCGCTCATCGGCGGTGGCAGCGGCGAAGTGATCACGTTCCCCGCGCCGGTCTCGTGCGGTGGCAACACGCCGATCTGTTGCGATGGCAACGGCAACGCGATTCCGAACTGCGGTCCGATCGATATCGATCTCGCGCAGCAAGCCGGCGATCAACCGCGCCTCGTGCTGACGCCGAGCGGAACGCAGGGCCTCGCGGTCACCGTGCGCGCGCGGATCAAGACGGTGAATCCGTTGTCCGTGTCGATCTTCGGCGTCGGTTGCACGATCGCGATCGACACCACGAAGTCCGGCACGCAGGACGTCACCGTGACCACGACCATCGCGTTCTCGCAGAACGCGACGACGGGCGAAACCGAAATCGCGGCGAGCGGCACGAACCTCGCGAACCTCGACAAGAACGATCTGACGTGGGGCGGTAACCCGCTGTGCGGCATTGGCAGCGTGATCGATCCGAGCACGCTGTCCGGCTTCCTCGTCGGTCCGATCCAAGATCAGCTCAACACGGCAACGTGTCGCGCGTGCGATGCGGCGACTACATGTGGCCCGGGCGCGACCTGTCAGAGCGGCACGTGTACGTTCACCGCCGGTGGTAAGTGCGAGCAGGAGCTCGGCATCGATGGTCTGATGCGTGGCTCGTCGCTGTTCGGCTCGCTGTCGCCGGGAACGACCGGTGGGCTCGAGCTGTACGAGGTCGCCGGCGGTTACTCGATCACGAACGAAGGCGGCGGTGGCCTCTCGCTCGGCCTCTACGGCGGTATGGAGCCCGGCGGCTCGCCGCGCGACATGTGCGGTCCGGCGTCGCCGGAGCCCACGTTCGTGCCGACGGTCGCGCGCTCGAACTTCTTCAACAACAACACGCGGCCGGATACCAACACGGCGTACGACGTCGGCATCGGCCTCCACAAGTCGCAGATCGCGCAGCTCGCGACCGGTGGTTACAACGGTGGCTTGTTCTGTCTGACGATCGGGCACAACACCGTCGCCCAGCTGACGACCGACACGATCGGCCTGTTGTCGCGCTCGCTCGGCAATCTCGTCGACGGTCCATCGCCGATGGCGATCGGGCTGCGGCCGCAAAGCGCGCCGATCATGAAGCTCGGCACGAACACGTTCACGGATAACGGCGGCACGAAGACGCTCACGGATCCGTTGCTCGACATCACGTTCCAAGCGATGGAGATCGACTTCTTCGCGTCGGTCGACGATCAGTACGTCCGGGTGTTCACGGTCGTCGCCGATGTCCATCTCCCGGTCGGCCTCGAGGTCGGCGCGGATGGCTCGCTGACGCCGGTGCTCGGCGACGTGTCGAACGCGTTCTCGAACGTGTCGGTGAAGAATTCGGAAGCGGTGACGGAATCGCCATCGGATCTCGCGGCGCTGTTCCCGTCGCTCTTGAACTTGGTGCTGCCGCAGCTCTCGGGTGGCCTGTCGCCGATCAACCTGCCCACGCTCGGTGGCTTGGCGCTGTCGGTCACGGACATCACCGCCGTCGACGACAAGGATGGCGATGGCACGGGCGACTTCCTCGCGATCTACGCGAACCTGGTGCCGAACACGATGGCGCGCACGGTCTCGACGACGTTCGATATCGCGTCGGTCGAAGAGCGCGATCCGGACATCATGAAGCAGCCGAAGATGTGGAAGGGGCTCGAGCCGCCGGCGATCACGCTGTCGCTCGGTGCCACGGGCGCGAACGCGGGCGAGCAGCTCGAATATCAGATCCGGATCGACGATGGCTCGTGGACGCCGTGGAGCACGAATGCGATGCCGCGGCTCGCGCTGCAGCAGTTCTGGCTGCCGGGCATCCATCACATCGATGCGCGCGCGCGGCTGAAGGGCATCCCGAATTCGGCCGATCGCACGCCGCGCCGGCTCGCGGTTCCGATCTCGACGGACCTCTTGCCGTCGACGGCGAACGCGGCCGCGGGCTTCCACGGCCAGAGTGGCGCGCAGGGTTGCGCGTGTGATTCGTCGTCGAGCGGGACCGGCGTTGCGGTACCGTTCGCACTCGTGTTGTTCGGGCTCGTGTTCCGTCGTCGGTTGCGCTCGCTCCGCCTCGGGCTCGTGTCCTGGGTGACCGCGATCGCGTGTCTGCCGGGCTGTAGCTGTGACAACAAGAACGCGTGCGGCGACACCGCGTGCATGGACGGCGCGCTGAAGCCGGCGATCGGTCGGTGGAGCTCGATCGCGGGTGACGATCAGCGCGTGCTGGTCGCGACGTACGACGAAGCGTTCGGCGATCTCGTGGTCGCCGATGTCACCGACCCGACGGCGGTGAAGCTCACCACGGTCGACGGTGTGACGCCGGGCTTCCCGCCGACGTACGATCCGTCGACGTATCGTGGTGGCGTCGAAGATCCAGGCCCGAAGGTCGGAGCGTGGACGTCGATCGCGCTCGCGGATCACTCGGGACGGGTCGCGTATCAGGATCGCGATCAGAACCAGCTGAAGTACGCGTACGAGACCGACGGCAGCTGGGCGAGCTACGCGCTCGATACGAACAGCGGTGAGAAGGCGGGCCTGTTCACGTCGGTGCTCGTCGATTCCGATGACCATCCCGTGATCGCGTACATGTCGCTCGGCGGCGATGACGGCATGGGCCACAAGACGAGCGAGCTCAAGCTGGCGCGCGCGGGTGCGCCAAAGCCGGATGCGACGGATTGGGTGATCAGCACGATCGCGTCGCAACCGATGTCGTGCGCGGGCCTGTGTGGTGCGGGTGATGTCTGCATCGCCGGCGACACCGCGCAGGTCTGTGCGGCGACCACGAGTGATTGCACGGCGGCATGCGGCGCCGGTGATGCGTGTGTCTCGGGCTCGTGCCAGACGATCATCACGGATCCGGGCCTCGACGATCTGCCGACGGGCACCGGCCTGTTCGCGCACGTCGTCCTGTTGCCGGATGGCCGGCTCGCGATCGCGTCCTACGATCAAGTGCGGCGCGCGCTCGTGCTGAATGTCGAATCGGCGAAGGGCACGAGCACGTTCGCCGAGACGATCCTCGATGGCAATGCGACCGGTGCGGACCGTGGCATGTGGTTGAGTGCGATGGTCGCGGGCGATGGCACCGTCCATCTCTCGTATCAAGACGCACTCGCCGACACGCTCATGTACACGACGTGGAATGGTGCGGCCGGCACGCCGGAGATCGTCGATGACGGTCAGCGCCAAGGCGATCGTCCGCACAACGTCGGCGCGGCATCGGCGATCTACTTCGCAGCGGGCCAGCCGGCGATCGCGTATCAAGACGGCATGACCTCGGATGTCTACGTCGCGACGAAGGGCGGCATGTGGACGACGAACGGGCTCGCGACGGGGCCGCTCCTCGATGGCTTCTCGATCGCGGCGACCAACGCGCACTCGAACACGCCGTTCGTCGCGTGGGGAACCAAGGACCCGGCGGCGGATCCGATCAGCTCGCTGACGGTTCAAAAGCCGTAGGCACATCGGTTGCTCTACCCATGCGGTTGTGAGCCGCGTGTGGTTTTGCGCGACACTTTTGGTATCGAGTGTCGCGTCGGGTGATGGGCTTCTCGACGAGGTCTACACGCACCCGCTCGACGCGTTCACGGCACAGACGCTTCACGCGGGCGAGGTGCTGTACGCGCAGCCACCGTTTCCGGTGCCGGGTTGGGCGGAGGTCGGCATCACCGATCGCGTGACGATCGAGATCGATATGACGCCACTGATCGGCGGGCTGTTCGTGGATCCGCACCTCCCGGTGCCGTCGGAGAACGTCCGCGTGCAGTTGTTCGATGGTGGGCGGCAGTGGCCGAGCGTGGCGGTCGAGGTGATGGGGCAGTACCTGTGGAACCTCTACGATCAAGAGGACCTCGATCATCTGCTCGTGCGCCGCAAAGGCCTCGGTGGCTTCGCGCACGTCAATGCGAGCGTGCCGATCGGCGAGCACTCGTGGATCCACGCGTCGGTCGGTGCGAGCTATCAGCATTACTACGTCGTCGAGAATGTCGATCGCGATACGAGTCACGCCGGCGTGTTCCACGATCACGTGGATCCCGATGCATCGCTGTCGATCGACTGGCGCGTGCGGCGCTGGATCTCGCTGCACGCGACCGGTTCGTATGGATCGACGTTCGTCTATTCGGATAACGAGCCGCGCAAGTGGCAGCTCGGCTACGGCATGCGGATCGCGCCGCTGCTCGGATCGAGTTGGGCCGTGCTGCGCGATTTGCGGCTGGAGCTCGTCGCGCTCGTGATGGATCGGCCGGATGCGAAGGAGGTCGTCGCGCTGTACGTGCCGATCCTGCCGTACGCGTATTGGCAGTGGCGGTTCTAGAGCTCGAGGTAGCCCTTGGTGCCCGGGGCGAACCACAGCGCCATGTCCGGCGGCGGCAACAGCGGCGTGCCCGCGCGGAGCTTCGCGACGAGATCGACGTTGCCGAGGAACGGGCGACCGAACGCGACCAGATCACCGCGACGCGCTTCGAGATCCGCTTCTGCGCGGGCACGATCGTAGCCACCGGAAAGAATGTACGCGCCGGTGAATGCTTCGCGGATGCCATCGCGGATGCCGTCTGGAAGCTTCGGCGCGCCGAGCGAGCTGTGATCGACGATGTGCGTGTACACGAGGCCGAGCTTCGACAGCGCCTTCGCGAGTCCGAGGTAGGTCGAGTCGGTGAGCTCGTCCGATGTGAGGCCGCCGTTCACGCCGTACGGCGAGATCCGGATGCCCGTGCGATCGGCGCCGATGGTTTGCGCGACCGCGGTGGCGACATCGATCGCGAACTTCTCGCGCTGGCCCCACGCATCGGTGCGGTGATTCGCGCCGCCGTTCAGGAACTGCTCGATCAAGTAGCCGTTCGCGCCGTGGAGCTCGACGCCATCAGCACCGGCTTGGATCGCGAGCTTCGCCGCGTGCGCGAACTCGTCGATCGCGATCGCGATGTCGTCGCGCGACATTTCGGCGGGCGTGTCGTGCTCGACCTGGCCCTGCGTGTCCGTGTGGATCTTGCCCGGCGCGGTGATCGCGGACGGCGCGAGCGTGCGGGCACCTTGGGGGAGATTGTCGCGATGCGAGATCCGGCCGGTGTGCATCAGCTGGATGAAGATCCGGCCGCCGGCGGCATGAACCGCGTCGGTCACGAGCTTCCAGCCATCGGTGTGCGCTTGATTGTAGAGGCCGGGGATCCGCGAGTAGCCGAGACCGTTCGGCGAGGGTGACGTGCCTTCGGTGATCAACAGGCCCGCGGATGCGCGCGATGCGTAGTACGTCGCGACGTCGGCGCTCGGAATGTTGCCGTACGCGCGTGACCGCGTCATCGGCGCCATGACGATGCGATTGGGAAGCGTGATGCGACCGAGCTGGAACGGCGTGAACAACATGCCGCCAACCTAAGGGCCGCGATCGCGAAAGTCTCTTGTCGAGGTTTCGGACGATTATTGCGGCGTGAGCAACGTGGCCATATCCGTCGCCATCGTGGCGCGGATGTAGTCGATCGTCTTGCCGCGCAAGCGTTGCTTCGTCGCGCGGAATGCACCGCCGGGCAACGCACCGAGGCGCGCGGCTTCCGCCTTCGCACGACCTAGCAGTTCGGCCGGGTCGACGACGGCATCGAGATAACCGGCCGTGAGCGCTTCGTCGGGGTTGTAGATCTGCGCCATCAACGTAGCGCGGTCGAGCTCGCGCTTGATGATGCGATCGCGTGCGAGCTCCATCGCGAGCACCGGCACGGGAAGGCCGATCGAGACTTCGTTGAGCCCGATCTTGAATGCGCCGCGGGCACCGATTCGCAGATCGCCGGTGAGCACGACGAGCGCACCGCCCGCGAGTGCGTGACCGGTGACGGCGTTGACGAGTGGGAGCTTTGCCGCGTAGAGGCGGAGCAACAACTCCGAGCCACGTTGGAGCAGGGCGGTCGCGTTCGCGGGCCCGCTCATCATCACCTTCAGATCGAAGCCCGCGCAGAATCGTTCGGCGCGACCGGCGAGCACCATCGCCTTCGCTTCGCCTTCGGCGCGCGTGAGTGCGGCAAGAAGCCCATCGATCATCTCGACCGAGAGCGCGTTCGCCTTGCCATCATCCATCGTGACGACGGCGATCGTGCCGTCGAGCTCGTAGGTAAAAGGTTCCGCCACGCCGGCAGTCTATCTGTTACCGTCGAGAGATGCGCATCATCTGGGGGATGATCGTGCTGTCGGTAACGGCAGCGCACGCGGATGTTACGGTCACCGTGGACGCGACGGCGAATCCGCATCCGATCTCGCCGTTGATCTACGGAATGAACTTCCCCGACGACGCGCAGCTCGCAGCGGGCGTTCCGATCGCGCGGTGGGGCGGCAATTCGACGAGCCGTTACAACTACGAGCTCGATATTCAGAACACCGCGAACGACTACTTCTTCGAGAACATCCCGGGTTGTTTTTCCGCGGCGCAAAACTACTGCGCGACGCCGCCGGCGGATCCGAAAGAGGCGAGCCAGTCGAACGCGTTCATTACCGCGGCGCAGGCGAAAGGCGCCACGCAGCTCGTGACGGTGCCGACGCTCGGCTACGTGTCGAAAGGGCCGATCACGACCGGACATCCGTTTTCGTGTGGATGTCCGAAGACGTTCAACGCGAACCAGGACATGTTCGACCAGTACGATACGAACTGCGGCAACTGCCAGAAGAACGGCGCGTACATCACGGTCCCGAATCCGCCGTTGACGGCGATGACGGTGACGACCCAGTGGAACACCGATTGGGTCACGTACCTCACGAACAAGTTCGGCGCGTCGAACGGCAAGCGGATCTACGCGCTCGATAACGAGCCGAACCTATGGAGCAGCACGCAGCACGACGTGCATCCGACGAAGCTGACCTACGACGAGCTGTGGCAACGCATGCGCGACAACGCGATCGCGATCCTCGCCGCGGATCCGACGGCGGAGATTTCGGGGCCGGCGGAGTGGGGCTGGCCGAACTACTTCTGCTCGGACGCGGACAACATCTCGCAGGGCTGTTTCACGACGTCACCGGATCGCGCGGCGCACGGTGGTGAAGAGCTCGTCGCGTGGCTGCTCGATCAAGCGAAGGCGTACGAGCAAGCGAACGGCAAGCGCATCCTTCACTACTTCGATCTCCACTACTACCCGCAGGGTGGCAACCCGCCGGAGGTGCTGCGGTCGCTGTGGGATCCCACGTACAAGGATCCGTCGTACATCAACGACTACATCCGGTTGATCCCGCGGATGCACGATTGGGTCGATCAGCACTATCCGGGCACGAAGCTCTTGATCAGCGAGTACGACTTCTATCACCACGACGAGCCGGTCGGCGCGGTGACGTATGCGGAGGCGCTCGGCATCTTCGGGCGCGAAGGGCTCGATGCGGCGACGGCGTGGTCGCCGCCGGCGGAGACCGAGAAGGCGTTCGGTGCCTATCTCCTTTATCTGAACTACGACGGGCAAGGGTCGCACTTCGAATCGACAAGTGTCGGCACGACGATCACTGGCACGGGCGTGCAAGCGTTCGCGGCGACCGGGAACACGAAGATGACGGTGGTGCTGGTCAACGAGACGAGCACGGATGCGCCGGTGACGGTGCAGTTGCAAAACTTCGGCGCGGCCACGAGTGCGTCGGTGTACACGGGCGCGAGCCCCACGATCACGAAGCAAGGAGACGTGGCGGTCGCCGGTGATCACGTCGCGGTGACGGTGCCGGCGATGTCGTTCGCGATGGTCGAGATCCCGCGCGATATGCCGATCGATGACGACACGCCGGTCGGCGGAGATGACGATGGCTCCGGCAATGGCAGCAAGTCGGGCGGCTGTTGCGAGACCGGGAATTCGTCGAGCAATGCGTGGCTCGTGCTCGGCGTGGGCGCGCTGTTATTGCGGCGTCAGCGGCGTAGCCGATAGATGACCTGATGGTCCGCGGTGCGGTCGTAGGTCATGCCGAGCTTCTCCATCACGCGGCGCGACTGATGGTGTTCGATGTCGGTCGCCGCCCAGATCTCGACCAGGTCGTGCGCAGCGAACGCCCACGTGATCGCGGCACGCGACGCTTCGACGGTGAGGCCCTTGCCCCAGTGCGCGCGTGCGATCGCGTAGCCGATCATTGCGGTCCGCGCGGACGGATCGATCTCGAGGTTGACGGTTCCGATCAAGCGATCGTCGAGCACGACGGCGAACGTGGGCAGCGTCTCCCACGGCTCCGTCATGTTCGTCGCGACGAAGGCTTCGGCGTGCGCGCGCGTGAACGGCTGCGGGATGTGGCGCAGGAAGCGGGCGAATTCCCGGTCATCGCGATATGCCTGCGCGTCATCGATGTCGGTCGCGTGGAATGCGCGCAACAGCACGCGTTCGGTCCGTAGCTCCAACTCTCGCCCCACGCGATCAGTCTAGCGCCGCGCGATGCCGAGCACGAACGCGAGGACGCCCATCGCGCACAACACGATCGAGAACACGTGCGGATCGTGGCCGCCGAGCTTCGTCACTTCGTAGCCGGCGATCGCGCCGCACACGAAGTTCAGAGAGCCGATCGCGGCGCTCGCCGTGCCCGCGAGCTGCGGGACCGGTTCCATCGCGAGAGCCGTCGAGCTCGGCGCGACGAGGCCAACGCCGCAGAAGTAGATCACGACCGGCGAGATGAAGCCGGCCAGGCCGAGATCGGCGCGCACGAACACGAACGTCAACACGCCGCCGAGCGCGAGGATCGCGGTGCCGCCGCGCAGTAACAACCGCGGCGAGACCTGACGCTTTAGCAGCGCGCGACCGGCGAGCGAGCTCATCATGATCGCGAGCGCCGCTGCACCGAAGTAAAACGCGAAGTGCGACGGCGCGACGTGAAAGCCATCGATCAAGATGAAGCTCGACGCACCGACGAACGCGAACTGACCCGCGAACGTGGTGCAGCTGATCACCATCGGCAGGCGCGTGCCGGGCGTGCGGACGAGCGTTCCCAAGTTTTTCAACAGGCGAGGCGGCACGCGGCGCTCCGGCGGATTCGTCTCGTCGAGCAACATCGCGAGCGCGAACAACAACGCGCCGGCGATCGCGTGGGTCACGAAGATCGCGCGCCACGAAATCGCGAGCAGTGCACCACCGAGGACGGGCGCGAGCATCGGCGCGACCGCGAGCGCGGCGAGCATCGTCGACAACAAGCGCGCGGCCTCTGTCGCCGGTTGGGTATCGCGGACCATCGCGCGCGCCACGACCGGCGCCGCCGCGGCACCCAAGCCTTGAAGCATGCGGCACGCGATCAACATCTCGATCGATGGCGCGACCGCGCACGCGATGCCGCCGATCGAGAACAGCACGAGCCCGGCCATGAGCACGCGCTTGCGACCGATCGCATCCGACAGCGTGCCGGTGACGAGCTGCGCGGCCGCGAACGCGACGAGAAACATCGAGAGAGTCAACCCTGCCGTCTCGCTCGGCACGTCGAACGTGGCGGCGAGCGTCGGTTGCGCGGGTAGCGACATGTCGATCGACAGCGCGGCGACGGCCGTCAACGCCGAGAGCGTCGCGACCCATCGCTTACTGCCGATCCGCAACTGCATCGCCGCGCATGCTACGCGAACCAAGAGTCGCGTAGTTAGCTACGCTACTTTGACGAGTTGGATACCGTCCCCATCCTCGCTATGCGGACTTAGCTCGCGCAAAGCCGTGCTACTCCTTGCGAGTGCGACTCGCTCATTGCTCGGACCTGCACCTCCTGTCCCACGACGGCGCGGGTTGGTTGAAGCTCGCGAACAAGCGCTGGATCGGCGCCGCGAACCTCATGACGAATCGCAGCCGCCACTATCACGTGCTCGCGTTCGAACAGATGATCGAGGATCTCAACCGCGAGAAGATCGATCACGTCTTATGCACCGGCGACGTCACGAACCTCGCCCTCCGCCAGGAGTTCGAGTTCGCGCGCGCGATGTTCGACAAGCTCGCGTTGGGCCCCGAGAACGTCACCGTGATCCCGGGCAATCACGATGCGTACGTCGCCGAGGGTGTAGGCCTGTTCGCCGAGATCTTCGCGCCGTACCACCAGACCGACGCCGGCTTCGAGTTTCCCGAATCCGACGATCCCGACGCCAAGTGGCCGATCGTGCGGATCCGCGGCGAGCTCGCGATCATCGGCCTCACCACGTCGCGGCAGACCCCGTGGTTCACGGCGTACGGCCGGCTCGGTGACACCCAGCTCGAGCGGTTGAAGACGCTCCTGACCGATCCCCGCCTGGCGAATAAAACGCGACTCGTCGCGATCCACCATCCACCTGCGGGCAAGGCGGCGGCGAACAAGATTCGCGGTCTCCGCGACTACAAGGAATTCGCGGCGGTACTCGCCGAGGCGGGCGCCGAGCTCGTGGTCCACGGCCACGAACATCGCGACATGGAAGAGTTCATCGCAGGGCCCCAGGGACCGATTCCGGTTCGCGGCATCGCCTCGGGGACCTACGAGCACGACAAGCCGCACCGCACGGCGCGCTACCGGGTGTTCGAAATTGAACGTGGTCGAATGACCTCAGATCACGTGCGTGTGTGGCGACGCAGCGACAGTTGTTTCACGGCAGAACCCGTCACGACCCAGCAATCTAACTATGGAACTTGACAATGGTTTGCTGCGTGATTTAACTGCGCCTTAGTGACGACCGACGACCTCAAAACCGGTGCCGAGATCGAGGCTGCTGACGCGAAGTACGTGATGCGGCCGTGGCCTCATCCGAAGGGCGAGCCGGTGATCATCGCGAAAGCGAAGGGCTGCACGATCACGGACGTGAACGGCAAAGAGTATCTCGACCTCACGGCCGGATACTTCGTGAACAACGCCGGTCACTGTCACCCGAAGATCATCGAAGCCGCGACGAAGCAGCTCGGCGAAGTGCTTCAAGTGTCGGGCAAGCACGGCACGGTTCCGGTCGTGAAGCTCGCGAAGCGGCTGATCGAGCTCGGCCCGAAGAGCCTCAACAAAGTGTTCTTCTCGACGGGCGGCAGCGAATCGAACGAGTTCGCGCTCAAGATCGCGCGTCAGGGCAAGAAGAAGACGGACATCGCGTACCTCGAGAACGGCTATCACGGCCTCACGATCGGCGCGCTCGAAGTCACCGCGAGCGAGAAGTATCGCGAGAGCGCCGGCAAGCCGATGGGCCCCGAGAACTACGCGATCCCGAACGCGTACTGCTATCGCTGCAAGCACGCCACGAACGCGGACACGTGCGCGACCGAATGTCTCGATGGTCTCGAGGCCAAGCTCGACGCGCGCCCGAACACCGCCGCGATCATCGCCGAGATCATCCAAGCCGTCGGCGGTCTCGCGCCGCCGCAAAAGTGGTGGGACCGCGTCGATCGGATCCGCAAGGAGCGCGGCATCCTCTTGATCGCCGACGAAGTGCAGACCGGCCTCGGTCGCACCGGCAAGATGTTCGCGATCGAGCACTACGGTCTCGAGCCCGAGATCATGACGGGCGGCAAGGGCCTGTCGGGTGGCGTCGGATCGCTCGCGGCGACGATCGCATCGGACGAGCTCGTGAAGGGCTTCTTCGGCGGCACCACGCCCACGAACGGCGGCAACGCGGTCTCGGCCGCGGCGGGCCTCGCGCTGATCGAGACGCTCGAGCAGGAGAAGCTCATCGATCACTGCGCCACGATGGGGCGCTACTTCACCGAAGCCTCGTGGGCGCTGCGCGATCCGTGGATCGGCGACGTCCGGTTCACCGGCCTCCTCGGCGGCATCGAGCTCGTGAAGAACCGGGACTCGAAAGAGATCCTCGGCAAGACCGAAATGGCGAAGGTCAAAGACGGCCTTCACCACGAGGGCATGCTGATCACGATCTCGGGTCTCTACGGCAACGTCCTACGCCTCCAGCCGCCACTTTCGGTCACGCCGGCGCAAATCGACCAGTTCCTCGCGGCCTTACGCAAGGTGCTGAATTCCGTCCGGACCGGGGCTTGATTCGTACTAGAGTCGCGGCCGTTCCATGAACCTGTTCGCCTTCCGCAAGCAACTCGATCGGTTGATCCATCCGATCGTCTCTACGCTCGCGAAGCTGCCCATTCACGCGAACGCGTGGACGGCGCTCGGCGCGGCGCTCGGCCTCATCGGTGGCGTGGTGTTGTACAAGGGCTGGTGGTGGACCGGGTTCGTCCTCCTGATCGTGCGCGGCCTCGTCGATCACATCGATGGCTACAAGGCGCGCAACTTCAACCAGCGCAGCACGTTCGGCGCGGTGATGGACGACGTCTGCGATCGCTGGGTGCTCGGCATCATGTTCGCCGGCGGCTGCCTCAACCTGTCGTACGACTATCCGCACGTGCTCGTGATCCTCGGGTTCGGGATCACCGGCGCGCTGACGAACGTCATCATCAAGCTCTCGATCTATGCGGAGAGCCAGCAGGACGTCTGGCGCGAGAAGGGCAAGATCGGTCACCCGATCGATGTCGTCGGGCTGTTCGGCTCGGCGGAGTTCCTGATCTATTACGGCGCGGGCGTGTTCTTCACGGCGCTGCTCCACGATCCGCGGCCGTTGCTCGCGGGCTGTTGGGCCGTCGCGATCATGAGCCACGTGTCGCTGCTCCAGCGCGTGCGGTTCGCGTGGAAGCGCTATCGGTTCGTCGATCCGGGCCTCGCCGCCGCTGAAGATACGGAAGCCGAGGCGTAAATGGCCGCGGTCACCGACGCAGTCCCCACGGCACCCGCCGTTCGGAAAGTTTCGCCGTTCAACCCGGCGAACGCGGTCACGGCGTCGCGGTTTCTCACGCTGCCGTTCTTCGTGTGGGCGGTCCAACACAACCGCGGCCAGCTCGCGACCTTGTTCATGCTGGTGTGCGGCCTCCTCGACAAGTTGGATGGCCTGGTCGCGCGGATCTTCAACTGCCGGAGCGCGTTCGGCGAGCTGTTCGACGCGATCACGGACGCGCTTTGTTACGGCTTCGGCCTGGTGATCGTCGCCGCGTACGGCTGGGCGCCGGTGATTCCGGTCGCCGGCGTGATCTTCCTCGGCATCGTCAACATCGTGATGCGCGCCCGCTACGCGACGCGCGTCGGTCGCGCCACGAACTACAAGTCGTACGCGATGGAGCGGCTCGTCGCATACACCGGCTACTTGATCGGGTTCGCCACGGCCGGCGTCGAGGTCACGTTCTTCTACTGGCTGTTCCTGCCGTGCATGATGATCATCCTCGCGTACGACGCGAAGCGGATGCTGTTGGATCCGGTGCCGGCCTGAGGCTCTATGTCTGATCCGATGACCGCAAACGAGTTCCGCTGGTTCCTGACGATCGCGATCGGCGCGATCTCGGTCCTGTGGGTGCTCTACGACGCCGTCAATCTCGTGCGCGTGTTGCCCGCCGACATGACGGTGCCGACGAACCGCGATCGCCGCTTCGGCTACGCGATGGGCGTCGTGATGGGCACGATCGGCGTGCTCGGGACCGCGAAGTACAACAACTGGATCTAGGTCCCAGATCCGAGAGGGCCCATGTGAGGCTGCGGATCGCTCGGCGTGGTCGACGCCGGGACGGGTTTCTTCGCATCCGGCGTTGGCTTCTTCGTACATCCGGATCCGCAGAGCACGATTGCCAGGAGTAGGGCGCGCATCTCGACTATCCTACCGGCGATGAGGGTGACGCTTGGGATCCATCTGCTCTTGGCCGCACTTCTGTCATTCGGTGCGCACGCGGGACCAGCTCCGAAGAAACCGCAGCAGGCGCAGCCGAGCGAAGCGGAAAAGAAGCAGATCAACGATGTCCAGAAGGACATGTATGACCACTACGCGAAGCAGCAATACGCGGAGACGCTGAAGCTCGCGAAGCAGCTGATCGATCTGCAGACCAAGGCGTACGGCCCGGACTCGCAGCAGGTGCTCAGCAACAAGAGCATGCTCGCCGGGATTTACACGGTGATGGGCGACTACGCGACGGGACTCCAGATCCACAAGGAGATCCTCGCGGCCGACGAGCGCGTCTACGGCGCGGAATCGCGTGAAGTCGAGGCCGCGCTGTCGGCGGTGGCGGGTGCGTACTGGTCGCAAAATCGGATCGAAGAAGCCGAGCCGTACATGCAGCGCAACCTCGCGCTGACGAAGAAGCTCGAGGGCGATAAATCGATCCAGTACGCGGGACTGCTCACGTCGTACGGCGCGCTCCTCCAGATGCACAACGAGTACGCGGCCTCGATCCGGATCTACGAAGAGGCGCTGGCCGTCTACGAAGCGACGGCGAAGACGAAAGACGATCAGCAGGTGCTCGGCGCCGTCCAGATGCTCGCGAACGGCTACTGGCAGGCGAACGAGAAGCAGAAGGCGATGAAGCTCTACGATCGCGCGATCCAGATCGCGACGAACGCGCCGAACGGGACGGTGATGACGCGGGCGTCGACGATGTGGAGCGTGTCGACGCAGTATCACTACGGCGGTCGCGATGACCTCGCGAAGCCGCTCCAGCAGAAGACGATCGAGCTCTACAAGGCGGAGATCGCGCGGCTCGAAAAAGACAAGCCCGACGATCCGATGCTGAATTCGTACTACCTGATGCTCGGGTACACGTATCGCCAATCGGACGATCTCGTGAACGCCGAGAAGCTGTTCAAGACACTGATCGCCGACGAGGAAAAGAAGAAGCCGGGTACGATCTCGAACTACACCGGCACGCTCGCGGAGATCGAAAATGCCGAAGGGCATCCGAAAGAAGCGCTCGCGTTATACCTGCGCAGCGCGGAGGGCATGAGCAAGTTCTCGCCGATGTCGGCGCACGCGTACGACACGACGATCGCGGATGTCGAGCGCCAGCTCGGCGACTACAAGAAGGCGGAGCAGCTCCTCATCGCGTACGAAGCGTATGCCGGCAAGCAATACGGCAAGAAGCATCCGGCGTACACGAGCTCGCTGACGGCGCTCGGCACGTTGTACTCGGCGATGGGCGAGATTCCGAAAGCGGAGACCGACTACGCGGCCGCGCTCGAAGCCGCGGAACACGACCTCACGAACGTGTTGCGCACGGGCACCGAGAGCGATCACGCGATCTACTTCGCGAAGAACGGCTATCAGCTCGACCTCGCGATCAACTTCGCGGTCACGGTCGCGCCGAAATCGCCGGCGGCGGCGCGGCTCGCATTGACCACGTTGCTCCGGCGCAAGGGCCGCGTGCTCGATGCCGCGGCGGCGAGCATGGCGACGATTCGCTCGAAGCTCTCGCCCGAGGACAAGAAGCTGCTCGACCAGCTCGCGGATGCGCGGACGAAGTTGTCGAAGCTGACGGTCGCGGGGCCGTTGCCGAATGCCGGCGATGACTACGCGAAGCAGGTCGCGGCGCTCGAGGATCAGATCCAGAAGCTCGAGATCGAAGTCGGCAAGAAGTCGGCGCAGTACCGCGCGGCGGTGCAGTCGATCGATCTCGCGCCGATCCAGAAGTTGATCCCGAAGGATACGAAGCTCGTCGAGCTCGTGAACTTCCAGCCGAACGATCCGAAGGCGGGCTATCAGATGGGCAAGGCGTTGCCGCCGCGCCGGTTCGCGGCGTTCGTGCTCGGGCAGAAGGGTGATCCGATCGTCGTGGATCTCGGGCCGGCCTCGGCGATCGACGATGCGGTCGAGAAGTTCCGCAAGGCGGTCTCGAATCCGAAGAATACGAAGGTCGGCGATCTCGGCAACGCGCTGTACAAGCTGACGATCGGCAAGCTCGGACTCGGCTCGACGCAAGAAGTGCTGATCGCACCGGATGGCACGCTGAACGTGGTGCCGTTCTCGGCGCTCGTCGATGACAAGGGCAAGCTCCTGCTCGACAGCTTCAACTTCACCTACCTGACGTCGGGCCGGGACCTCTTGCGCCTTCAAGTGAAGAGCAAGTCGCAAGGCGGCGGCGTGATCTTCGCGGATCCCGCGTTCGATGCGACGGGCGCGAAGTCGACGGATGGCTCGCGCGGCGCGCGGGCGGCGGATCTGCAAAACCTGATGTGGCCGCAGTTGCCGGGCACGGGCCAGGAAGCCGATGAGGTCGAAAAGACGTTCAAGGGCCTGACCGAGTATCGCGGGGACAAGGCGACGGAAACGGCGATCAAGGCGTTGCACGGGCCGAAGATCCTGCACCTCGCGACGCACGGGTTCTTCTTGTCCGACGAGCCGACGAAGAAGTCGCGTTCGGCAGAGCCGGCGCCGGCGGTGGTGGGCATGTTCATGCAGCAGGCACCGCAACAAACCGGCGCGGAGAATCCGCTGTTGCGATCGGGGCTCGCGCTCGCGGGCGCCAATAAACTTCAAAGCGGCGACGAGGACGGGATCCTGACGTCGATGGAGGCGAGCGGGTTGGATCTCTGGGGAACGAAGCTCGTCGTCCTGAGCGCGTGCGACACCGGCAACGGCACGGTCACGAACGGCGAGGGCGTTTACGGCCTTCGGCGCGCGCTCGTGATCGCGGGTGCCGAGGGCTTGGTCATGTCGTTGTGGCAGGTCGATGACTTCGCGACGCGCGATCTCATGGCCGGCTACTACGCGCGCTTGAAAGCCGGTAAGCCGCGCAGCGACGCGTTGCGAGACATCCAGCGGGAGATCGCGGCGAAACCGAAGTACGCGCATCCGTACTACTGGGCCGCGTTTGTCGCCGCCGGCGACAACACGCCGATCAACTAGGCGGCTTCCCAGCCGGTCACGAAGACCGATCTCAGTCCCGAAGTCCGGACAAAGATCTTTCAAAAAACCTTCGTCCGGACTTCGCGTCTGGATCGGTCTTCGTGATCGATTAGGGAGTCGGCGCGCGGTCGTCGATCAGCTTCTGATCGCGTAGCGCCTGCCAGAACCCCGACGGAATCTTCACCGTCATCGACGCCGCGTTCGCGCGAACCTGATCGATGCCGCGACCGCCGGGCAGCACCGCCGTGACAACTTTCGGCGCGACCGCGAACTGCAGCGCCGCCGTCCGGAGATCCACGCCGTAATCCGCCGCGATCTTTTGCATCGCATCGCGCTTCGCGACTTTGTCGGCCGGCATCGAATCGCCGTACTGCCAGCGATTCTTGCCCGACAAGAAGCCTGCATCGAACGGCGCTCCGACGACGATCGAGCTGCCGCGCTTCTCGAGCAGCGGAAACAGCTTCGCCAATGGTGCTTCGTGATTCGCGAGCGAGTACTGCGTGGCGAGCAGCGAGATGTCCGGATCGAACCGCTCCATCGCCGCCAGGATCGGCTCGACGCGATTCACGCCGAGGCCCCACGCCTTGATCACGCCTTCATCGCGCAGCTTCGTCAGCGCCGGAAACGCGCCGGTCATCGCGATCTCGAGCTGGTGGTTCCAGCCGCCGGGCAGATCGTCGTTGTTGTCCTCGGCGAGATCGTGAACGAACACGACATCGATCCGCGACAGCCCCAACCGCTGCAGGCTGTCCTCGACTGCGCGTTTCACGCCATCGGCGGTGTAGTCGTAGCGATAGACGAACGGCGACGGGTCCTTCCACAGCGGATGCGGTTTCGGCGCGCCCGCTTCGAACACGCGGCCGACCTTCGTCGAGAGGAAGAAGTCGCCGCGCGGCTTTTCCGACAAGAAGTGGCCGAATCGGCGCTCCGATAGACCGAAGCCATAGAACGGCGACGTGTCGTAGAACCGAATGCCGGCATCCCACGCGGCCGCGAGCGTGGTGTCCGACTCGGCGTTCGTCATCGGCGAGAAGCCGTTGCCGATCGCGACGCCACCGAACCCGAAATTCACGGGAAGGCGAAAGTGCATGGGCGCACTATGCGCCCTGACGTTTAGAAATGCTTGCGATCGACGGCGATGCCGAGCGAATCGCACGTGGCGAGTGCGAGCTCGAGGCCTTCTTGATTGTGCGACCGTGCGTAGACGACCGCCGCTTTCGGCGCGACCGACGCGAGCTCTTTATCCAAACCATCCGCGCGCGTGCCGCCGAGGACGAGATCCAACCGGCGCGCATAGCGCAGCGCTTCGAACTGCGTCATCAGCGACGACTTCGGATCGTGCGCGCGCTGCAGCGCCGACGCGAGCTGGTACTCGAGCTCGATGTCCTGATCCTTCACCGTCATCCGAACCGGTTCGGCGTACGTGATCTTGCTGGGCATCACGTAGATGTTCGGCACGACCTTCATGTCCGAACGAGCCTCGTGATGCCGGCACGTGTGGTGGTGCGCAGGGCGCACGGACGCGACCACCAACGTGGTCACGCCCAACACCGCCACGACGAACAGCTCCTTCGCGTACGACCGTGAAGATGCGAGCATGTCCCTATTGTAGCGCTAGCCGCTCGCCGTGCGAGAGGATGTTGATGCCGGAAGCCCCCCGGGCGAGCGCGATCTTTGCGAGCCGCCGCCGCGGCATCGACGGCAGGCCGAGCCGGAGGTGCAGCGTTCCCCAGTGGACCGGCACCAACGATTTCGCGCCCAACCGCTCGTAGATATCGAGCGCACAATCGGGATCGATGTGGACGCCCTGGTCGAGCACCGCACGGCGCCGGCGGTAGTACCAGACCGGCATCATCCCGCCGATCGGGAGCATCGTGGCGTCGATCGCGAACTGCTTGCCGATGTCGTCGAACACGCGATGGTCCGAGAAATCGACGTCGCCGGCGTGATGGATCGTCTTGCCGCCGCCTTCTACGACATAGCCGACACATTCGGGAGTCGACTGCTTCGACCACCGGCCGTTGTCGTGACGTGTGGGTACGGCGTGAACCGCGAGCCCGGCGATGTCCAACTGATCGCCCGCCGTGACCTCGGTGACTTTCGCAAACCCGAGATCGGCGACGATGGCCTTCGCCCCACGCGGGACCACGAGATGGGCCTCGCGCGGCAGCGCCTTCAGGGACCACCGGTTCAGGTGGTCGACGTGCGAATGCGTGACGAGGATGGCGTCCACCGCCCCCGCGCGACGCGCACGCCACGGCAACAGCGGATCGAACACGACTCGCGAGCGACCTAGCTCCGCGATGGCGGTAGCATGGCCCAGCCACGTGATTCCGGGCGCCGCAACATCGAATCTCGTCGAAGCAGCGTCATTGCCGGTAGCAGCCGCGGTCACGCTGCTGTATAGCACGGGGGGCGCACCGTGCTGATGTTCCTCGTGATCGGCGTCCTCGCCGGAGCGCTGACGGGCGTGCCGATCGGGCCGGTGAACGTCGCGGTGATTCATGCCGCTTATCGCCACACGTTGCGGCGTGCGGTCGCGGTCGGTCTCGGTGGTGCGTTCGGTGATGGCCTGTACAGCGCGCTCGGCGTGTTGGGCATGCAGGAGGTCATCGACAAGTACCCGATCGTGAAGCCCACGCTGTATGCGATCAGCGGCTTGGTCCTGCTCGTCTACGGCATCCTCACCGCACGCAGTCATCCACCGGCAAACGTCGAGTCGAACGAGGACGACGACGAGCCGGATGCCAGCGATTCGATCGTCGCGCGCCGCGAGACGTTCGCGGGCTTCAAGGTCGGGCTCGCGCTGATCGTGTTGAACCCCGCCGCGATCGCGACCTGGGTCGTGATCATGGGCTCGACGATTCCGAAGCACACGCGGCTCGAGGGGCTCGCGTGCACGGTCGGCGTGCTGATCGGTTCGTCGGCGTGGTTCATGCTGGTCGCGTTTCTGACCCATCGGGGCAAGAACGTGCTCGGCGATAAAGCGGCGTGGATCCCACGCGTCGTCGGCATCGGCCTGATCTTCTATTCGCTGTACCTGCTCGGTAAGGCGATCATCTACTTCGCGCACCACCACTAGTGGCACGCGATCTGCGATGGCGCCCCGCATGCGTCATCCCGTTCACTACCGGCGATCGAACGGAATCGCCTATCGCGAAGCCGGACGTGCCGGTGCGCCGGTCGTCGTGTTGCTTCACGGCTTCCCGACGTCATCGCATATGTTTCGCGATCTGATTCCGCTGCTCGCCGTTCGCTATCACGTGATCGCGCCCGACTATCCGGGCTTCGGCTACAGCGACGCGCCGGATCCGCGCGTGTTCGAGTACACGTTCGATCATCTCGCCGACGTGATCGATCGATTCCTCGAGGCGCTGAAGCTCGGCACCTACGCGCTCTATCTCCAGGATTTCGGCGGCCCGGTCGGGTTCCGGATCGCGGCGCGCCATCCCGAACGCGTGACCGGGCTCGTGATCCAGAACGCGAACATGTACGAGGAAGGCCTCGGCGAGCCGCTCCATCGGATCGTGCTACCCGCACGCGAGGCCGAGCTGCGCCAGCTGTTCGAGCGCCCAGCCACGCTCTCGCAATACTTCGACGGCGAACGCGATCCATCTCTCGTCAGCCCGGACGCGTACGAACACGCGCAATGGGGCATGGACCGTCCCGGTAACAAGGCGATCCAGCTCGCGCTTCACGCGGACTATCGCAACAACATTCCGCGGTATCCCGAATGGCAGGCCTACCTGCGCGAGCGGCAACCACCGATGTTGATCACGTGGGGCGCGAACGACAACGTGTTCCCCGCCGCGGGCGCGCGCGCGTATTTGCGCGACGTACCGCGAGCCGAGCTCGTGCTGCTCGACGCCGGTCACTTCGCACTCGAGACCCAGCTCGACGCGATCGCGGATCACGTGTTGGCGTTTCTCAGTCGAACCGCTTGAACGGATCATCCGACTTCTTCGTCGGCGATTTCTTCTGCTTCACGGGCTGGGTGACCGGCGCCTTCTTCTTCTCGACGAGCTGCAACGTCAGCCGCTCGTCCGGCTTCTCGACATCGAACGCCTGCTTGATCGGCTCGTAGCCATCGCGCGCGAGCTCGATCGCGATCGCGCCCTTCACCGTGGTCTTGTACGAGAACGGCGTCACGCCCGCGCGCCGGCCATCGATCATCACGACTGCACCGGTCGGGATGCTATCGATCTCGACGACGAAGTCGGGCGGGGCAGGTGGCACTGGCACCGCGGCGGGCTCGGGCTTCATCTCGACGACATCCGCCTGTGCGGGCACCGCCGTGTCCTTCGTCGACGACGCGGCCGCGAACACGCCGATGCCGATCGCGATCGCCGCGATCGCGATCGCCGGAATCAACCAGCGTCGACGTTGCGGCTGCTGGAGCACCGGCGGCGTCAGCGTGGCGCTCGGCTCCGGCATCTGCGGAACCTCGACGCTCTCGTCGACTTCCGAGGCCGGCACCATGTCGATCTTCGTATTCGCGCGAATGTGGCGGAGCAGTGCCTGCTTCTCGGCGATGCGCTCGTCGAAGTTGCGGCTCATCGTCTCGGCGAGCGCGGCCTTCAGATCGCCGTTGCCGATCACGCCGAGCAACGCTGTGCGCATCTCCGCCATCGACGACCACCGCTGCTCGCGATCACGCGAGAGCGCCTTCATCACGACGTGCTCGAGCGCCGGCGGATAGCCAACGATCTCGCGCGTCGGGCGCGGAATCGGTTGCTCGGTCACCGCCTTCAGCACCATCAGCTCGTTCGCGCGCTTGAACAACCGGCGCTGCGTGGTCAGCTCGTAGAGCACGACGCCGAGCGAGAAGATGTCGCTCCGCAGATCGAGCGGCTCGCCACGGCATTGCTCCGGCGACATGTACGAGAACTTTCCCTTCACCTGACCGGTCGCCGTGCGGGTCAACCGATCGGCGGCCTTCGCGATGCCGAAGTCGAGCACCTTCACGTCGCCGGCGTACGTGATGAACAAGTTAGATAGCGAGATATCGCGATGCACGAGGTTCATCGGCATCCCGGATTCGTCGACGAGATCGTGCGCGCACTGGAGGCCCGCACACGCCTCGGCCACGATGTACGCGCCGAGCTCTGTCGGCAACGTTTCGCCGCGGAGCTGCAACCGTCGCATGAAGCCGGACGTGCTCTCGCCTGCGAGGTACTCCATCACGAGGAACAGATCGGTGCCGACCTGCCCGAGCTCGAACACCTCGACGACGTTCGGGTGATGGACGAGCGATCCGATCCGCGCTTCGTCGATGAACATCGCGACGAAGTTTTGCTGGCGCGCGAGGTGCGGCAGGATCCGCTTGATCACGACCGCGCGACCTTCGGGCTCGCGACCGAGAAAGATCTCGGCCATACCGCCATCGGCCAGGTATCCGAGAACCGAATGCCTGCCGATGCGGGCCGGCAGCGCAGGCTGCGCCCGGGAAACTCCCTCGGCCATCGCGTCCATTATACGACACGTGGGACGGGTCGGATCGCCGGTTTTCCGTCGTGGTACCGTTAGAACGATGCGGCGGTTTGCGCTCGTTTTGGCGATGTGTGGGATAGCCCATGCCGAGCCGACGGCCGACGCGAAGAAGCACGCAGGCGAGCTCGCCGTCGAGAGTCAGCAGCACTACAAGCGGGGCGAGTTCGAGGTCGCGGTCGCGCTGTTACGCCAGGCCTACGCGCTCTATCCGCAGCCGAACCTCCTCTACAACCTCGGCCGCGCGCTCGAGAGCATGAACGACAAGCAGGGTGCGGTCGACGCGTACAAGCAGTACCTCGCGAGCGCGGATCAAGTCGAAGACCGCGGCGCGATCGAACGCCGGGTTACCACGTTGCAGACCGAAATCGATGCGGCGAAGGCAAAGCCCGTCGAGCCCGCACCGCCCGTGAAGCCGATCGAGACACCGCCGGTCGTGCAAGCGCCGATCGTCGTGCAGCCACCGCCACCGGCGCCCGAGCGCGAGACCTCGATCGCGCCGTGGATCACGATGGGCATCGGCGTCGCGATCGGTGGTGCCGGTATCGGCTTCGCACTCGATGCGCGCGACCAACACCAAAAAGCGATCGATGCATCGATCGGCGCCGACGCGAAGGTCTACGACGACAACGCGCATCGCAACGCGCTCGTCGCGAACATCGGCTTTGCCGTCGGTGGTGCAGTCGTGATCGGCGGGCTCGTGTGGTTGATCGTCGATCGTCATCACGCGCCGAAGGATGTCGCCGTCCGCGTCACCCACTCGTCGGGCATGCTCGCGTGGACGTTCTGATGCGCTGGTCGCTCCTCGTCCTGGTCGCTTGTCACTACGACGCCACCGACTACGCCGGCAAGGCGTGTCCGTGTCCGAGCGGCTATTCGTGCGTCGCGAACGCGTGCATCGCCGGTACGATCGAGGCCGACGCCGCGATCGACGCGCCCGACTACACGACGAGCTGCTTGGCGTCGCCGCTCGAGAACCTGGTCTACTCGAACGCGACGTTCGCGGATTATCCGACCAGCTTCACCGCGATCGCCGGCGCGTGGGGCGATCAACCAGACGGCCTCCATCAAGGCAACGAATCGCTCAACCTCGCCGCGATCGCGTTGAACGGCATCCCCGGCAACGGTGCGAACGAGGACTATCGCGTCGTCGTCAAAGCCGCAGGCATCGCCGGTGCCGACGGTGGCGCGTTCGATGTCGCGCTCCGCGTGAGTGCCACGAACAAGACGATGTATCAGTGCGGCCTCGTCCCCGCGATGAACCAGATCGTGCTCGCGCGAACGGACGCGAATTCGCCGGACATCGATCGCGAGACCGTCGCCGGCGATCTGTCGCTGATGCAGACGTACATCCTCGAGGCCCAGGTCACCGGCTCGCAAATCGAGTGCTGCGTTCGCGGCGTCGAAGGCGCGCACGCGATGGGCACCGACACCACGTTCTCCGGAGGCCCACCGGGCCTGAAGACGTACATGATGTCGGCGGTGTTCTCCGACTACGCGGTGTTCCAGTAGCCGGTGTCCGAGGCCGAAGAGGCCGTCTGGCCGATGAGGCGCGAGTTGTTAGTTATCCATCGCGGACAGCAGCTCGCCGATCGACTCTTCGAGTGCGACCGCGATCTTCTTCGGCACCGGCGAGTCATCCTCCGCGATCAGCTTCGACAGCCGGCGCGCGGTATCCACGATCGCCGTGCGGACCTTGTCCTTGCGATCGCGATCCGATTCCGGAAACGCGATCTCTTTGAACCGGCGCGCGAGGATCGGCGCATCCACGCCTTCCTCGAACGCGACGCGCTGGATGGTCTCCAGCGTTTCCGGATCCGCGGCCGCGCGTTCGGTTGCCTTTTGAACGAACTCGACCGCCTTCACCGACGGAATCGGCGCTTCGAACGGATCTTCACGCGCGCGCTCGATTACGCGCGGTGCACTGGTCTCGAGAAACCGGTAGCTGCCGAGCAGCTTTTGCACGGTGTTGCCGCGGAGGTGCAATTCCTTGCGGCAGTACGCGTCGAAATCCGAAAACCCCCAACCCTCCCACGCGGACTGCGCCTGCACTTTCGCGAGCGCCTCGGCCAGCTCCAGCCACGTACGCTTGAACGCGCGCGCTTTCTGCAGCGTGTCCGCACGCATCGGGTCGTTTTGCACGGCCAGCATGCGATCTTCCATCTGCTGGTCGGTCTTGGTCAGGATCTTCGTTCCCATCGCGAGCGGCACCCTACAACTCGGGTCTGATCACTCTCAGTTTTCCGAGGGTGACCGCAGCAATCGCGCCACGTTATGCTCGGCACGCCAGCTGCTCCTACCCAGGTCACTCCCGTGAAGTTGCTCATCGCCATGATCCTCGTCCTCGGCGGCTGCCAAGACAGCCAGTTCGACGGCGCCGACAGCTTGGGGGATGACGGCAACGGCAGCGACAACCCGACCACCGGCGGTGGCGCGCGCGAGTGCAACATCGCGAGTGATTGCGCCGCCGCGGCTGCGAAGTGCTGCGATTGTCCGAGCTACGCGGCGCCGAAATCGGATCCCACGGTGCAGGCGTGCGCCGGCGTGATGTGTCCGCCGAACGATTCGTGTCCGGCGAACGTCGAGGTCGCGTGCAATCAGGGCAAGTGCGAGCTCGCGTGCGTGGCGATGGCCTGCACGAACACCTGCACGAATGGCTACGCGCTCGACGCGAGTGGATGCCTGTCGTGCGACTGCGCCGACGTCACCCAGGGCCTGTGCACCGCGGATAACGAGTGCGTCGAAGTGAACGCGGATTGCTGCGGCTGCGCGGCCGGCGGCGCGGACACGTCGGTGTCGACGCAAGAGCTGACGATGTACGAGCAGAACCTGCGCGACATGTGCCCGCAGTCGCCGTCGTGCCCGGGCTCGAACACCTGCGATACCGCGGCGGCACCGACGTGCGTCCAAGGCACCTGCCACCTGATCGACCCGCTTCCGGCGGCTGCGTGCGGCCGCGACGATCTCCCCGCATGCCCGTCGGGGACCGTTTGCACGGTAAATAGCTCTAACCCCGCGACGGATCACAGGGTCGGGGTCTGCCTCTAAACCGGCAGGGCGCCGAAATCGCGTTATAATCACGGCCCTACAATGACTGCCGACGGACCGCCGGCTTCCGGGTCATTCCCGCAAGCTCCACAAGCCGCCTCACTCGTGGGCACGGTGCTCGACGGCCGCTATCGCATGATCAAGTTGATCGGTGAAGGCGGCATGGGCGAGGTCTACGCGGCCGAGCACGTGCACATCGACAAGCGCTTCGCCGTGAAGCTCTTGAAGCAGGAGATCGTTTCGAACGCCGAAGCCGTGCAGCGGTTCCGGCAAGAGGCGCGGTCGTCGAGCTCGATCGGTCATCGCAACATCATCGCGATCGAAGACTTCGGCCAACTCGCCGACGGTCGCATCTACATGTGCATGGAGCTCCTCAACGGCGCTCCGCTGAACGACATGATCCAGCAACCGATGTCGGCAGAGCGGCTGCTGAACATCATGATCCAGACGGGACACGGCCTCGCAGCGGCGCATGCGAAGGGCATCGTTCACCGCGACATGAAGCCGGAGAACATCTTCGTCACGATCGGTCCGAACGGCGAGGACATCCCGAAGATCCTCGATTTCGGCATCGCGAAGGTCAGCGGCAACGAAGGCCAGAATCACCTGACGCGCACGGGCACGATCTTCGGCACGCCGTTCTACATGGCGCCGGAGCAGGCGCTCGGAAATCCCGTCGACGCGCGCACCGATATCTACGCGATGGGCGTGATCTTGTACGAGTGCTTCGCCGGCTCGCTGCCGTTCCAAGGCGAGTCGTTCATGGGCATCCTCACGCAGCACATCACCACGGAGCCCGAGCCCGTGCAGTCGCGCGCTCAAAAGGCCGGACGCGCACTGCCCGGTGGCCTCGCCGAGGTGATCACCACGTGCATGCAAAAGAATCCGGCGCAGCGCTACAGCACGATGGACGAGCTCGTGAACGCGCTGATTCCGATCTATCGCGGGATCGCGGGCGCGGGCATGAGCACGTACATGGAGGCGTTCCCGTCGAACCCTTCGTCGAGCTCGCACATCTCGCAGCCCACGCCGCCGCCGATGCAGCACGGCCAGTCGCCGTATCAGGCTACGCAGATCGCGAATCAATCGGGACCGTATGCGCCGCCGCAAGCGACGCCGATGCCGATGAACGCGCAGGGCAGTCAGCCGATCATGCATCCGGGGTTGTACGACCCGTCGGCGTCGGTCGTTCAGGTCAAGAAGAAGAGCTCGATGGGGCTCGTGATCGCGATCCTCGTCGTACTGCTCGCTGGTGGTGGCATCGCGGCGTTCGTGTTGCTCGGCCAGAAGGACAAGCCAACGCCGGGCGTCGGCAGTGGTAGCGGTAGCAATCAGATCGCCGATAACGGCTCGAATGGCTCGAATGGCTCGAGCGGCTCGACGATCCCGGAGCACGGCAGCGATAGCGGCTCGGCGAAGGTTGGCTCGAATGGCTCGGCGACCGTCGATCACGGCGGATCGAACAACGGCTCGGCGATGATCGCCGGCTCGAACGGAACCAACGGATCGGCGGGCTCGGACACCGTGATCACGAATCCGCCGCAGAAGCCGGTCGAAGTCCGGATCGACGCGAACGTCGGCAAGTTCGAGGTCTGGGAAGGCGGCTCGCCCGTCCCGAACGGCATCGTGGCGGTTCTCCCCGGCGAGAAGCACACGATCACGATCAAGGCGAAGGGCTACACGGATCAGACGATCACGCTGGACGGCTCGCAGTCGGAAGTCCGCGTGAAGCTCGTCCCGGTGAAGTCCGGCAATACCGGGAACACCGGCAACCACAACGGCAGCAACGGCACGAATAACACGCACCAAAATCCCCCGCCTCCGGGCATCGATTGCTCGAAGTCGGTGGTCAACACCACGCCCGAGTGTCGCAGGCAGTACTGCAAGGCTCACCCGGACGACTCCGCGCGCGGATGTGACAACGAATGACGAGTGTGTTGCGTCACCGCATGTGGCACACCATCTGAGAGAGAATCGCGAGGGACATCACCATGCGCCAACCGAACCGAATCCTGTTGATCCTTTTGGCGCTGTGCACGAGCGTTTCGCTCGGCTGGGCGGATCCGCGTAGCGACGCGCGCACGCACTACATCGCGGGTCAGAAGGCGTACGCCGCGGCCGATTACAAAGGCGCGATCAAAGAGTTCTCGGCGGCGCAGGAGCTCGCGCCCGCGGACCTCAACAACTACAACCTCGCGCTCTGCTACGACAAGCTGGGCGACGCGGACAACGCGATCAACTACTACAAGCAGTACCTCGACAAGGTTCCGGACGCGCCGAAGCGTGGCGAGATCGAAGCGAGCGTCTCGCGCCTCGAAGGTGCGAAGAAGTCGGCGACCGACAAAGCCGATAAGAAGGCGCTCGACGATAAAGCGGCGGCAGACAAGAAGGCCGCGGACGACAAGAAGGCTGCGGACGATGCCGCGGCGAAGGCGGGTCCCGCAACGCTCGCGCCGGAACCGCCGCCGCCCGCGATGACGGGTACGGGCTCGACCGGAACGCCGTCGAGTGGCATCGCGGTGTCGACGGGTGACGCGCAGCTCGATCGCGTGCAGGGCATCAACATCGATCAGATTCGCGATCAGCGCATGGGCGGTGCGGGCAGTGGCATCCCGGCGCAGCAGTACGGTGGGCCGCAAGGTGGTCCGAATGGCGCGCCGAATCCGAATGGCCAGCAGATGGGTCAACAAGGTGGCCCGCAGCCGAACGGAATGGCGATGCAGGCGAACAACGGTGGCCAGCCGCCGATGGGTCCGCAGCAGCCGCAAGACAAGCCGGCCACGCCGACGGAGACGCCGGTCTACAAGAAGTGGTGGTTCTGGGTCGTCGTCGCGGTCGGTGCGTACGTGGTCTACGAGATCGCCACGCAAGACTCGACGAGCAGCCAAGCGCGTACGACGCCGACGGCACGCATGTTCGAACGTGGCTCGAACGCGTATCACGAGCCGAAAGTCGGCTGGACGCTCCTGAGCTTCTGAGCCGAAATCACGAAGGCGTAAGCCTAACGCGTAAGCAGCGCGTCGGACGAACACGATGCCCGTCGTCGGACGCCCATCCGCGGATCGCTTACGTTTACGCTTAGGCTTACGTGGTTACGTTTTCGGCCTCGGCTACGCGTTATAACGGTCGCGTGCCGGTAACGGATCAAGATCTCGCTCGGGCGACGCGCCACCTGCGCTCGCACCCGACCGATTACGGGGCGTGGTTGGAAGTGGCGGCGTTGCTGGAAGCCCTGGGCCATACCGACGATGCGGAACAAACGTTCGCGTTCATCGGCGAAGGTGCCCGTGCCGGCGGTCGGGTTGCCCTCGCGGTCGCGTGCGCGCGCCACCTCGAGAAGCTCGGCAGCATGCGCGGCGGCGAGCTCCTCGATCAGGTGATCGAGACGTACGCCACCGGCGGCCCACACTTTCATCTCGAGAAGCCGGCGCCGCTGCAGGCACCCGATATCGATCTGACGAACGCCGGCGGCACACCGCTCGCCGATGCACGCACGGTCACGAAGGCGTTGGGCCCGTGGCTCGCCGGGCGCGATCCGGGGACCGTTCCGCCCGCACCGCTTCTGTCGGCGCTGTCGAAGAGCGGCGCGCGCGCGTTGATCGGCGTGATGACCGCGAAGGCGTATCCCGCGAAGCAAGCGATCATCGAAGCCGGCGATCCGGCGAGCGCGCTGTATTGGCTCGCGCATGGCGACGTGATCGTGAAGCGCGGCGCCTCGAAGGATCCGGTCACGCCGAAAGCCGTGACGGGCCCGAACCTGTTGCTCGGCGAATTGCACAGCGGCGCGTTCTTCGGCGAGATCGCGCTCGTCGGTGGCACCACGCGGACCGCGAGCGTGATCGCCGCGGACGACGTCTGGGTGCTCGAGATTCCCGCGAAAGCCGTCGAGACCGCGGCGCAGAAACATCCGCAGCTCGCCGAAGTGCTCGCGTTCCACGCACGCGCGCGCCTGCTCGCGAACCTCACGAAGATGTCGGCGCTGTTCAAGGCGCTCGCGCCCGAGGATCGCGCGGCGCTGCTGCCGAAATTCTCGTCGGAGATCGTGCCGGCGGACACCACGTTCATCATCGAAGGTCAGCGCAACGAGTTCCTGTGGGTGATCGTCGCGGGCAAGTGCGAAGTGCGCGGTGGCGGTGGCGTGATCACCGAGCTCGGCGCCGGCGCGGCGGTTGGCGAGATTTCGCTCGTGTCGGGAGATCCGGCGGTCGCGGATGTCGTGGCGATCGAGCCGGTCGTCGTGTTGAAGCTCGCGAAGCACGACTTCGACGACGTCGCGAAGAAGCAACCCCAGCTGCTCGAGACGGTGCAAAAGCTGGTCGTCCAACGCGAGAAGGAAAATCGCGCGCTGTTCCAGGACGCGACGGATCTGATCGTATGAAGTGGTTGCTGCTTCTCGGCCTCGTTGCGTGTGTCGACCGCGGACCCGAACCGCAGCGCAAGATCGATCGCAAGCTGCTCCAGACGAACATCGTGAAGACGGTGCCGGATGCGCTCGAGCACATGGACGTCGCGTTCGGGTACGCCAACTACGTCGGCAATGCCGGCGCCTCGTCGGTGATTCCCGGCCAGCCGGTGACGATCACGCACTACTGGCAGGTCGTGCTGCCGCCGGGACCGGACTGGCGCGTGTTCGCGCAAGTGCGTGGCGATCCGGGCACCGCGGACTTCATGAACCTCGACGCGACCGACATGGAGCTCGCGCATCCCGTCGAAGACTGGCGTGCGGGCGAGGTGATCGTCGATCCGCAGACATTCGTGCTGCGCCCGGATTGGAAGTCGAAGACGGCCACGTTGTTCGTCGGCATCATCCGCGACAACGGTCACGAGATCGGCGACCGAATGGCCGCGTACGGTCCGCACACGCTCGATCGCGCAGTCGTCGCGAAGCAATTCTCCGTCGATCTGTCGAAGGCGCCACCGCCGCCCGGCACGATCTACATCTCCCGCGCGACCGGGCCGATCGCGATCGATGGCGTCGCGAACGAGCCAGCGTGGACCGCGATCCCGTGGGGCCCGGACTTCGTCACGGCCGAGGGCAGTCAGGATCCCGCGGGTAGCGCGAAGGCGAAGATGACGTGGGACGACGACAACCTCTACGCGTTCGTCACCGTCGTCGATCCGGACATCGTCAGCCCGTACAAGCAACACGACGATCACCTGTGGAACGCCGACGCGGTCGAGCTGTTCATCGACGCCGATGGCAACCATCGCGGCTACATCGAGCTCCAGGTCAATCCGAACAACGCCACGTTCGATGCGTGGTTCAAGGGCACGCGTGCCGACGGTCCCGGCGACGACAAGTGGGACTCGAACATGCGCACCGAGGTGAAGTTGCGCGGCACCACCGAGCCGAACGATGTCGATCAGGGCTGGGACGTCGAGATCGCGATCCCGTGGGCGGCGGTGAAGGGCCGCGACGATGAGATGAAGGTCAACACGCCGCCACACGTCGGTGATCGCTGGCGCCTCAACATCGTCAGGACCAATCAGCGTACCGGCGGTAAGAATCAGGCGGAGGGTGGCGCGTCGAGTTGGAACAAGATCAACCAGCAAGACTTTCACGCGCTCGACAAGATGTTGACGGCCGTGTTCGCGGACGCGACGGGCTCGATCACGCCGCCGAAGTGATACGATTTCGGCGTGAGATGGCTGGTCGCCATGCTGGTGCTGATGGCGTGCTCGGGTGCGCCGAAGCAGGTCGGCACCCAGCCGAGCTGGCGTAAGCCCACGGTCGCGAAACCCGTCGGTCCGGTGACGTTCGCACCGACGAGCGAGCCGGCCACGCGTTACAACGAGCCGCTCCAACCACCGCCGCGGAGTCAGCTCGGCGATGCGGTGATCGCGCTGGTCGCGCAAGAGGCGAAGGCGCAACACGTGCCGGTGCCCGCCGCGGATGGTCGGCTGTTTCGCGCGTGTCAGGAGCTCGCGGAAATCGTCCCCGAGGAAGGCGTGGTCGGCTACTCGCTCGTCGAGTTCGCGCTCCAACGCAACGGCATCATCGAGCCGTCGCCGCACCTGCTCGTGGTGTGGGGCGATGTCGATCAGCCCGACCCGATCATCGATCAGTTGAAGCCGCGGCTCGCGGAGATCCTCGCCGATGGAGCCACCGCGCGCGTCGGGATCGGGGCGGTGAAGCGCAACAAGGATGGCACCGGCGCGATCGTGTTCGCGCTGCAGGGCTCGGGCGTGACCACGCAGCCGATGCCGCGCTCGCTGCCGGCGAATGGCGCGTTCAAGCTCGACGCGATCGTGGACAACAAGTTCCACGATCCGGAGGTGTTCGTGACCCGCGAAGACGGCACCACGGAACGGCTCGCGCTCGATCACGGCAAGAGTGGCGCGATCAAATCCACCGTGTCGTGCGGCACGCATACCGGCAAACAACAGATCGAGGTCACGGCGATCGATGCGACGGGCTCGACGGTGCTCGCGAATTTTCCGGTGTACTGCGCGATGGAGCCGCCGATCGCGCTGACGGTCCAACCCGAAGAAACTGCGATCACGAATCCCGACGAGGCCGCGCAACGTCTGCTCGTGCTGTTGAACCGCGATCGCCAAGCCGCCGGGCTCCAGCCGCTGCAATGGGATGCGCGAGTCGCTGCGGTCGCGAAGGGGCACAGCGAGGAGATGAAGCGAACGAAGGTGGTCGCACACGTGTCGCCGACCACGGGCTCGGCGGCGGATCGCGTGCGCGCGGCGGGGATCAAGACCGCGGTCGTGCTCGAGAACGTGGCGCGCGCGTACGGCGTGGGGGAAGCGCATCAAGGCCTGATGAACTCGCCCGGGCATCGCGCGAACCTCATGTCGCCGCAGGCCACGCACGTCGGTATCGCGGTCGTGCTCGGCGATGACGTGTCGGGCCGGCACGAGCTGTTCGTCACGCAAGTCTTCATCCGGATCCCGCCAAAAGTGGATCAGGGACAAGCGATCGCGCTCGTCAAACAACGCGTCGAAGCCGTGCGCAAGGTCCGGCTCGACACCACGTTGTCGACGACGGCGCAGCAACTCGCCGATGGCTTGGCTGCGGGCAAGCAACAGCAGGCGCTGTGGCCGGCGGCGCGTCACCAGCTCGATGCGCTCGGCAACACGTACGCACGGGTCGGTAGCGTGATCACGGCGGTGTCGGAGCTCGACTCGCTCGATGGCAAGCAGCTCGTCGGTGACTACAAGCCGGATGACATCGGCATCGGCATCGCCCAGGGCACGTCGGCGGAGATCGGCGATAACGCGATCTGGATCGTGATCCTGATGGCGGAGAAGCTCGACGCGAAGAATCCGCCACCGCCGCCGAAGAAGCCTTAGGGCAGCGTCGCGGTGATCGTGCCGCCGAGCGGATCTTTGACGTCGCACGTCACCGGGCCGCTGCAGATCACCGGCGAGATCGTTCGGCCGAACACCGCGATCGTCACGTTGCCGTGCAACGTCATGGGCATCGTCGCGGTGTCGCCGGCGATCGTGATCGGCACCGACGTGACGCCGCCGTAGCCGCTCACGCCGTCGACCTGGGTATTGCCCTGCGTGACCGTGAGCTCGACGTAATCGATGGTCTGGCCGAGCGTCGACTTCACGGCGAGCGTGCCGACAGCCGATGGCACGATCTGGAGATCGTCGAACGTGGCGAAGCTGTGATCGGTGATCGTCCACGTCGCGCTGCTGTCGGCGATCGTGATCACACCGGCGGTCGGGTTCGGGCCCACCGAGCCCTCGAACCGGATCTGGTGGCAGGCGCTCGTCCCGTCGACCGGTGCGTCCCAACCGCCGGTCTCCTCGAGCGTCAACGCGGTTCCGTCGGCGGTGGCGGTCAGGCTCGATGGCGCGGTCGGACAGTCGGTCGGATCGTCGCCCGGGCTCGACCTCGCGTCGGTGGAGAAGTAGAGCGAGATTCCACTGTTCGAGAGACTCGGTGGGAACACGAGGATCCCGGTGCGGGTTTGATCGGCGAGCGGGACTTGCTCGTGATCGGGCGTCACGATGCAGCCGCCGAGTAACACCGTCATGACAGCGCAAAGCCTGAACATGCGACGCGAAACAGCAAGCCGCGCGCCACGATGTAAGTAGCCAGACCGTGGTGTGCGGGCGGTGAAATTCTGCCGCTACTTGGCGCCGAGCGCGCCCAATACGGCGATATCCAACGCATCGCACGCGAGGTACAGCGTGCTGCCATCCGTCGGTGGCGTGAACGCCGGTGGCTTCGCGCCGACGAGCGCGCAGATCGTGTCACGCACGGCGGTGAACGAGGCGTCGCAGCTGACGATCTTCGCCATCACGCTGATGATCGCGTTGACGTCGTCGACGGGCTGGCTCTCGGGCACGTCACCGAGCCCGGAAACGAGGAGGGTAGGGACGGTGTTTTCGTCGAGCACCACGGTGGTGGTGGTGATCGCACCGTGGGCACCGCCGACCTCGTGGATCGCTTCGGCGCCACGCGACATGCGCTTGAACAACCGCACGAGCTCGGCGGGCGAGAGCTGCGGCGCGGCTTCGGCGATCGCGGCGCCCGTCGACGCTTCGAACACCGCGACGCGCGCACCGCGATCGAAGCCGAGTGCACGCTGGATGAACGGCGACTGGGCGCGGCCGAGCATGCGCGTGTGCTCGAGCGCGTGAAGGGCTTCGTCCGAGGTGTCGAACCGCTCGATCACGACCGAGCGATCGAGCACCGTATCGACGGCGCGCGCGAGTTGCGACACGTTGGTTTGTCCGACGGGTGTTTCGAACTGGTAGCGCGGCTGCTCTTCTTCTTCAGCGGCGAGCGCGGCGATCGAGTGCGGGCCCGTCGTGCGCTTCGTCCGCGGGCCGATCTGCGGGCGGCCGCCGAGATCGAGATGCTCGAGCGCGTGCCGTAAATCGCCGAGCGTCTGCGTACGATCGCGCGGGTTCTTGACGAGCAGGTTCTCGAGGATCGGATCCCACGCGGCGTCGAGGCCGAGCGTGCTGACGAGCGGAGCGGCTTCGCCGAGATGCTGGGCGACGAAGTCCGGGCCGAGGAACGGCAGGCGATTCGTCAGCGCCTCGAACAGCGTGATCCCGAGCGCGTAGAGGTCTGCGGCGATCGAGATGTTCGCGCCCGTGATCTGCTCCGGCGACATGTACGCGAGCGTGCCGATCAGGCCACCGGTCTGGGTCTGGCCGAGATCGACGAGGTGCGCGACGCCGAAGTCGCCGAGCTTCGCGGTGCCGCGGGCGTCGAAGAACACGTTCGCGGGCTTCACGTCGCGATGAACGATGCCGCGATGGTGTGCGGCTTCGAGGCCGCCGATCACGTCGAGCGCCATCCGGCGAACTTGCGGGGGTGCGAGCTTTTCGCCGCCTGCCAAGCGCTGGGCGAGCGAGCCACCGGGCAGGTACTCCATCACGAGGAAGCCGCGCTCGACGGAAACATCGTAGACCTCGACGAGCGAGGGATGGCGTAGCGTGGACGCGAGCCGGGCTTCGCGCACGAAGCGCTCGTACGAGGCACCGCCGCGCGCACCTTGCGCGAAGAACATCTTCACGGCGACCGAGCGGCCGGCCACTTCGTCGACGGCGAGGAACACGCGACCGGAGGCGCCGGCGCCGAGCAACTTCTCGAGGCGATAGCGACCCGCGATGATCTCGCGATCGCGCGTGGTCTTGCGCTCGGCGGTTTGATCGCGCCAGGTGCGGAGATATTGATCGAGATCGGCGCTGATCGATTCGTCGGTCGCGCGCAGCTCGAGCAACGCATCGCGCGCGCCATCGCGAAGGCCCATCGCGGCGAGCGTGGCGACGAGGTGCTTCTGCGCTTCGGCGCGAAGCTCGGGATGCTTGCGTGCTTCCTGGAGCAGGCGCGTCGCTTCCGGATAGGCGCCGCGGCGCGCGAGGATCCGGCCGAGCGCGAGCTGCAACGGCGCGCGTTCGGCGTCGAGTGCGAGGTCGAGCGCTTTTTCGAGGAGCTTGCCGGCATCGCGATCGCGACCGATCGATTCGAGCAGGCGTGCGGCATCGAGATCGCGGCGCGCGCGGGTGTAGAGATCGATCGCCTTCGCGGTATCACCGAGCCGCTCGGCGATCGGCGCGGCCTCGACGTGCCGGCGCATCCGCACGAGCATGTCGAGCGCGGCACGCGAGCCTTCGTCGGTGGCGGTCAACAGGCCAAGGAGCTCGGCGACCGCGGCTTCGTCGTGAACTTCGATCGCGTAGCGCAGCGCGCGGGGCAGGTCATTCGCGGCACGCGCGGCGGTGTAGGCACCGCGAAAGTCCCAAAGCTTCTCGTAGAGATCGGCGGCGCGGGCAGGGAGGCCTCCGTCGAGGGCGTGCTTGGCGGCGTCGGCATGTTTACCCGCCGCGATCAGCGCGTCGATGTCCTCGTTGATCGCCACCTGCGGCAATGGTACCTCAGGCCCATCCATGCACCAGCGTAGCGCTCACCGCTCCTTGCTCGTCGTCGGTTCCGTCGCCTATGACGACATCGATGGTCCGTTCGGCTTTCACAAGGACCTGTTGGGCGGGTCGGCGTCGTTCATCGCGCGCGCGGCCGCCTACTTCACGAAGAACGTCGCCGTCGTCGGTGTCGTCGGTGAGGACTTCGAACAGAAGTACCTGGACGAATTGACGGCCCAGGGCGTCGATGCCTCGGGCGTCGAGCGCAAGCCCGGCGAGACGTTCCACTGGGTCGGCAAGTACGCGCCGGACCTCGCGACGCGCGAGACGCTCGAGACCCGCCTCGGCGTGTTTGCGGAGTTCCAGCCGAAAGTGCAGGACAAGCATCGCGACGCGCAGCTGGTCCTCCTCGGCAACATCGATCCGGTGCTGCAGATGGACGTGCTGAAGCAGTTGAAGGCGCCGGCGCTCGTCGCGCTCGACACGATGAACCTGTGGATCGACATCCGGAACGCGGAGCTGAAGGCCGTGCTCGCGAAGGTCCACACGCTGATGGTCAACGATGAAGAAGCGCGCCAGCTCGCGAAGGAATCGAACCTGCGCGTGGCGGCGAAGAAGATCCTCGCGATGGGGCCGTCGTCGGTGATCATCAAGCGCGGTGATGCCGGCTCGCTGCTGTTCCACGGCGATGGCGTGTTCGCGGCGCCGGCGATGCCGCTGTCGGACGTCAAGGATCCGACGGGCGCGGGCGACAGCTACGCCGGCGGCCTCATGGGCTATCTCGCGTACGCGGGTGACCTCTCGCCGGCGACGATCCGCACGGCGATGATCGTCGGCAGCGTGATGGGCAGTTTCGCGGTCGAGAAGTTCTCGGTCGATGGCCTACGCGACCTCTCGCCGGCGAAGATTCAAGCTCGCTTCAACGAGATGGCCGAGCTCGTTCGCTTCGACACCGTCGCGCTCTAAGGCTCGGGCGGCGGATCGGCCTCGTCGTTGCCCGGTGGCGGCAACGTCGGCGGTCCTGCTGGCGTGATCGTCGCGACGTCGAGATCGACATCGTGATCCGCGAGGACCTTCTTCGCGATCGTTTGTTGGCCGGCGTCCAATAAGGCGAACGCCTGCGTGAGTGCATCTTTGACGTCCGCTTTGCGTTGATCGTCGAGCTTGCCGATCATCGCGGCATTTCCCGACGAGCCAGAACCCGAACCCGAGCCCGAGCCTTGTCCGCGGTGATGTCGTCCGCCGCCGCCGCCGCCACCTCCCATCCCCCCGCCCATGCCGCCGCCGCGGTGATGACGACCTCCACCTGCCGGTGGGGTACTGCCGTCACCATCCGCGGGGCGGCTCTGCGACCGTGATGCGGCGTCGACCTTTTCGAGCTCCGCCGCGAGCGAGGTATCGATGTCGTGCAGCTTCGCGAGCTGCGCATCGGTCAATTTCAATTCACCGGCGTCGTCGATGATGAAGCCGATCGGCGTGCCACTCGCGGGCGGCAACGGCGGCTTATCCGTCGGATCGGCCGGCGCTGCGGGCGCCGCATCGTGGTGACATGCCGCGCACAGGAGCAGGATCAAGAGACGACGCACCGTCGGACATTGCCCGAGGGATGTAGCGTCGGTGTGTCTCGCGCGTTACCGACTGTTGCCGGGGCAGGGCTACTCGTCCGGAATCGGGGCCTGATTCGTCGCTTCGGGTTGGTCGACGTAGAACTCGCCGATCAACGTGTCGTCGAACTGATCCGCGAACCGGCCGACGCCCGCGACCATCGTGGCGAACTCTTGCGAGTCCATGCCCTTCAGCGCGCGGCCTGCGTGCAGGATCACCCAACCGTCCGGCTGGATCGCGAACGACGCCATGCCGCCCATGTACGCGTTGTGCTCGAGCAGCTTCTTGAAGAAGTGCGTGGTCTTCTCGTTCGGCGGCTGCCGGAACAGCGGCGCGATCGCGACGATCGCCGAGCCCGAAATCCCGACGAGCACGAACGCCGATCCCCACTGGAGCCGCACGAGGTTCTTATCGACCTCCTGCGCTTTCTCCGAGAGGTTGCTGTCCTTCAGCAGGGACTCGAGCGTCGGCATGGTCGACATGGTGGTCACGATACACCATGATGAAACCCGCGATGGAGCGCGAGCGCAGCTTGTGGGCATGGGGTTGGGCCGACAAGGTTCCCGACGACGCGACCCGAAAGGGCCTCGTCCAACTGGTCCGCGCGTTCGTGCCGAGCGTCGAGCCGGAGCTCCGACCGATGCCGGGCGCTCCGGACGTGCCGGCCCCGAGGGTCACGTCGTCGCCGCCGCTCTACTCGTCGGATCCACGCGATCGTGCGTTGCACACGCGAGGTCGTGCGTTCCCGGATCTCGTCGCGGGGTTCGCCGGCGATTTTCACGGTGCGCCGGATCTCGTCGCGCGACCGCGTAGCACGGCCGATGTCGCGCAGATCCTCGAGCAATGCGAAGCGCGCGATTGGGCCGTCGTGCCGTTCGGTGGTGGGACGTCCGTCGTCGGTGGCGTCGATGCCGCGGCCGCGCGTGGCGATCGCGAAGCCGTGGTCTCGCTCGATCTGGCGGAGCTCGCCGGCGTGCGCGAATACGATCCGGTCTCGCGCCTCGCGCGCATCGGTGCCGGCACGTTCGGCCCGCGCCTCGAGCAAGAGCTCGCCGCGCACGGCATGACGCTTCGCCACTTTCCCCAGTCGTTCGAGTTCTCCACGCTCGGCGGTTGGCTCGCCACGCGCGCCGGTGGCCACTACGCGACCGGACCCACGCACATCGACGATCACTGCCACGCGCTCGAGCTCGTCACCCCGCGCGGCACGCTCGCGACGCATCGCCATCCCGCGTCCGGTGCCGGCCCCGAGCCCGCGCGCATGGTGCTCGGGTCCGAAGGTGCGTTCGGCGTGATCACCGAGGCGTGGATGCGCGTCGTACCGAAGCCCACGCATCGCGCGAGTGCCGCGATCACGTTCCCGATGTTCGATCAGGGCGTCGCCGCCGCGCGCGCGCTCGCCCAATCCGGCCTCCAACCCGCGAACGCGCGCCTGCTCGATCCGATGGAGGCCAAGCTCCATCGCGTTCGGTTCGACGGCACGGCCGTGCTGCTCGTCGCGTTCGAATCCGCGGATCATCCGGTCTCGATCGATCGCTCGCTCGAGCTCGCACGCGATCACGGTGGCACGGTCACCTCGCAAAAATCCGGCGATTCCTGGAAGCAGGCGTTCTTCGACGCACCATATCTCCAGAGTCAGTTGCTCTCGATCAACGTCATGTCGGACACGTTCGAGACCGCATGCACGTGGACCCAGTTCCCGTCATTGGATGCGAACGTTCGCGCGGCCGTCGCTGCCGCGTTGCCGGGCGCGGTCGTCGCGTGTCGGTTCACGCACGTCTATCCGGACGGGCCGGCGCCGTACTACACGTTCGTCGGGCCGATGGCGAACTGGCGCGAGGTCAAGACCGCCGCGTGCGATGCCGTGCACGCCAGTGGTGGCACGATCACGCATCACCACGCGATCGGTCGCACGCACCTGCCATGGGCACGTCGCGAGCGCGGCCTCGCGACGACGATGCTCGCGGCGATCAAGAGCTCGCTCGATCCGCACGCGATCCTCAATCCCGGCGTGATGATCTAGTTACGCCAGGTCGCGCCGATATCGACGACGAGCGCACCCTCGCGGACATCGAACGCCATCATTAGCCGGTCGAACTGCTTCCAGCTCTCCTTGTTGTCGTCCTTCATGAACGACGGCATCTTCGCGATGAACCGCGCGTAGTCCCAATCCAACTTCGCGAACGGCAGGTGCTCGACATTCGGCGCCGCCAGCGCCTTCACCACTTCATCGCGCGAGCCATCGCCCACCGCGACCGCGAGCCGCGCCGGATGCAGCGCGAGGAACGCCGTCTTGATCCCGTCCATGCCGAGCATCGCGACCGGCAACGCCACCGGCTGCCCATCCGCCGTGAACGTCCCGAGCAGCGGCGGCAGCTTCTTCATCGCCGCCTGCAACGAGGTCGCGATCTGATCACCGGCGACGATCGCGTATCCCGAACCCGACGGCGGCGACTCGTTGATGTCATCGATCACGAGCTCGCCACCCTTGATCCCGTGGAGCTCCGGCGGAATCACCGACGCCAGCGCGTTCATCAGCCCCGGCACGATCTCCTTCGTGATCGCGAGCTGCTGGCATTCGAACGGCCGATCTTGGATCGCCTTCAACCAACCTTCGACCACCGCGATCCCGCCATCGACATCGCCCGCGACCACGAACGACACCAGCTCGTGTGCCGGATCGATCGGCGCCGGCATCACCGTGTGCAACGCCGCGAGCTGCTTCGCCGTATCCGGCTGGAGCTCGAGGATGAGCGACGCGTCGAACGCGCCGGCATCGAGCTTGTGATAGCCGAAAATCGCGCGCGGCATCGCGTCCGCGATTCGCTCGTAGTCCGCGTGACACGCCGGCGCCTTGAACAGCGTGGTCGCGAACATGTCCGAGCGCTCGAGCGCCGTCACGACGTTGTGCATGTCGAACACCGTGATCAGGTTGGTCGTCAGGTGATGCGTGCTCTGGAGCTGCGCGATCGTCCCTGCATCGCGGAGGTTCTTCGCCGGTGCCTTCATGCCGAGCACGTACGGCAGGCTGTCGGTCATCGTGGCCGTCGGCACGAGTGCCACGACCGCATCGTGTTCCGTCACCGACACCACGCCCGAGAGCCCGTCTTTACTCGCGACCCAATACGGCTGCCCCGAGAGCTCCTTCTGCGCGACGTCCGGCATCGCCGCCGTCTTCACCGCATCGGCGAGCACCGCGCGCAGCTTGTTCGCATCCGAGACTTCGATCCGCAGCACCGGCCAGATGCCCTCGCCGTACAGGATCCACTGGCCGTTGTGCTTGAAGCCGAGGTTCTCCCAATACTGGTTCGGATCCTTGCCCGCCGCCGCATCCGCGATGCCGAGCATGGCGCGCTTGATCGGCGGTAGCGCGAGCCGCTGATCGAGCGGCAACGCCGCGGCCTTCTTGATCGCATCGACGATCAACTTGTCGAACTGCGCCGTCAGCCGCTTGCGCACCGCTTCCGGCGGCGCCTCGAGCCACGCGAGCACGTACGGCGAATCCGCCGGGACACTCGCGAGCGTGTCCGCGCCGTGCCAGCTGCCGCGCGGCGTGGTGGAAGAACTTCCGTGTGAGCACGCGGCCAGCACCGCCAAGCTCGTGATCAACGACCGCATCTATTGCTCCTTGGGTTCGGTCTTCAGCTCCACACGCCGTGGCGGGAGCGGACGCGAACCACCGAGATCGACCTGTCCTGCGAGCACCGCGAATCGGATCGCCATGCGCGCGAGCGAGACGCCCGAGCGGATCACGAACAGCGTGACCGCACCCTCGGTGCCGTACATCGGGTGCCCCGACGCGAGCCACATGAAGCCCGCCGTGATCGCGATCCACACGATCCAGCCGAGCGACGCGTGGAGCAGCGTGAGCGGCCGCCGGATCACGAATCCGATCGTCCGGAAGTACGTCTTCAGGACGCCCGGATCGTGCGAATCGTGGCGCAGCGTCAGCTCGACGCGCGCGTAGTCACCGATCGTCCACAGCACGTGCAGGATCGCCAGGAACGGCCCGAAGATCACGAGCGCCGGGACGACCAGATCGCTGACCGTGATCGCGTGCTCGATCCGCATGGCCATCGAATTCGTGCACAGCGCGAGCACGAACAACGCGATGATCCAACCCGGCACCTGACACAGCGCGAGCCGCGCGTACGACAGATACGTGGCCGTGCCACTCGCACCGAATGCACGCGCGGTATCGCCACGACCCTCCGGCCGTTGTGCGAACACGCCATAGATGCCGCCGACGAGGAACCACGTGGCTAGCTCCCACAGGAGCAGCGCACCGAACGCGATGCCGACGCAGGCGAGCAAGTTCGCCTTCGCGAACATCACGCAACCGATCAGCGAGATCAGATCGCCATCGACGGCTTCGTCGAACACCGGCATGTGCGAGAACGCCTGTGCGAGCACGACCGCGCACGCGAGCATCACCGCGATCGCGACGATCGACTGGACCACGAACACCGCGAGCAACGTGCCGGTGTAGCGGCGCAGCGCCCGTGTACCGGAGCCGATCAGATCGCCCAACGTGAGCTTTACCTTCACGGCCCCACCACCTGCATCAGCGTCTGCGCCCACGATGCGATCCGCGCGCCCGCCCGCAGCGATGCGCCCATATCTCCGTCGAGCCGATACATGTGCTCGACCGGCGATTCGATCAGCAGCTTGCCATCGGGATCGATCTTCACCGTGGTCAGCTTCGTCGAGTGCTCGACGGTAAACCGCTGCCACGTGCCGCCCTTGTCGTCCCAGGTCAGGCGCTGCGTCGAATCATCCGCGAACCGCAGCTCGAGCTCGACCGGGACGTGAACCACGCCGGTGTTCTGGATCACGACATCGCACACCCACGTCCCGGTATCCGGACGCTCGACCTCGGTCATCGTCTTCTTCGCGGTGCCATCGCCCATCACACCGCGCACGCCATGCGCCTGCCGGCAGCTCGCACTGCGCAGCTGGATCCGCGATCCACCGACGCCTTGGAACACCGGTTGGAAGTACCAGCCGAGATCCTGTCCGAGCTCCGTGTTGAGCGTCTGGTACATGTCCGCGCCCGTCGGGTGCTTGAACGCGAACGCCTTGGTGTACGCCTTCATCGCGGCCATGAACTTGCTCGTGCCGATGATCCGCTCGAGCGTCATCATCGCGCGCATCGTGTAGATGTACGTGGCTTCGCCGTACGTCCCGAAATCCGTGAACGTCCACGCCGCGCTCGCGATCGGTTGCGGGAGCTCGCTCGGCGGCGGCGTCACCGCGTTCTCGAGATCCGGCATCGTCGCTTGGAAGCCGAGCCAATCCATCGCCGAGGTCCGCGGGCCATAGAGGTCCGCCATCACGTGCATGTCGGCCCACTCGTTGATGCCCTCGTCGAGCCACGCCTCTTGCGCTTCGTTCGACGCGAGCATGCCCTGGAACCAGTTGTGCCCGACCTCGTGAACGGTGACGTACTCAGGATAGTGCACGTTCGGCCGGATGAACACCGAGTCCGCCGCCGTGGTGACGAGCGTCGGATACTCCATGCCGCCGGCGCCGAGCATCGCGTCCGGGGGCGGATCGATGATCGACATCGTCGGCCACGGATACGGGACGAAGTAGCTCGAGAACTTTTCGATCGCGCCGATGCCCGCTTGGAGATGCCGCGCCGCGAACGCTTCCTGCTCCGGCCGGTAATAGACCTTCACGCGCACGGTGCCGCCGTCTTCGAGCTTCGCCGTGCCTTCCTTCTTGACCATGAACGGATCCGCCATCCACGCGAAGTCGTGAACGTCCTCGGCGCGATACACGAACGTGCGCGTGCCGCCCGGTGCTTCGGTCGCGCTCGTCAGCACACCCGTCGCCGCGACCTGGAACGTGTTCGGCACGGTCAACGTGACGTCGTACGTGCCGAAATCCGCGAAGAACTCCGTGGTGGCGTGGAGCGCTTGGCACTCCCACTGCTCGAGGCCCGGCGACCCCACGCGCACCCCGATCTTCGGGAACCACTGCGCGATCATGTTGAAGTCGCCCTTGTAGCCGGTGCGTGCGAACACCTCGGGCAGCTGCGCCGTGAACTTGAAGTTGATCTCGACGGATTGATCCGGCGCGATCGGTTGCGACAGCGGCAACTCCGCGACGGTTTCATCCGGCGGCGCGACGAGCTTCAACCGTGGCGCTTGTTCGACGCCCGCGATCTGTAACGAATCGATCTGGATCCAGCCCCACGCGCTATCGGCCGCTTTCGCCCCGCGCATCTCGCCACGCGATTCCCGCATGAAGAACGACGACTCGTTCTTGAACGCGTTCAGATAGAGATGGAACGGCAGCGTGTCGACCGCGCTCTTGCCGGTGTTCGTCCAGGTCAGCGTTTCGGTCGCGGTGATCTGGTGGCGCTGGCCGTCGAACCGCGCATCGATCTTGTAGTTCGCGATCCGCGGCGACCGCGCCGGCCCACCATTGCGGAGGGCTGGCGAGCCGTCCGGCTTGTCGAGCATCGTGTGGACGCGGGGCGGACCGTGGTCATGACCACAGGCCACCAGCACGGCCGCGAGCACGAGGATACGCACCCGCTCTCTATACACTGTAGTAGGGTGGGGCGGATGGCTGACGTGGACGACAAACCGGTAGACACGCGCGCATTGGTGGCGGGGTTCTTGGCCCGGTTCGGTAACGAGCGCAACCTCAACCTGCCGCCACTCGGTGACGACGGGGTGGGCGTGATCCAGCGCGGGTCGGCGGTGGTGTCGATCCACGTGCTCGCGGACAAGGGGATCTTGCTGTTGCTCTCGCGCGTGGCGAAGGAGCCGAAGCTCGATGAAGCGAAGGCGCGGCGCCTGCTGTCGCTATCGTTTACCGAGACCGGCGATGCCGCGTTCGCACTCCACCCGCAGACCGGCGATCTGTACCTGCGGATCCTACGCGGGCTCGACAACCTCGATTACGAAGAGTTCGAGGACATCGTCCATTCGATCGCGAAGACCGCCGATCACTGGGACGACAAGCTCGCCGCCGAGCTCGCATGAAGCTGGCGGATGCCGCGGCAACGCGGGCGGCGGGTGAGCGCCTCGCAGGGCTGATTCGCGGCGGGGATGCGATCGCGCTCGTCGGAGAATTGGGCGCCGGCAAGACCACGTTTACGGCAGGCCTGGTCGCCGCACTCGGCGGTGGCGATGCCCACAGCCCGACGTTCTCGCTCGTCCATCGCTACGACACCACGCCGATCATCTGGCACGCCGATCTGTACCGGATCGAGCGCGAAGCCGAGTTGTTGGAGCTAGGCCTCGACGACGCGATCGGTGATCCGGGCGCGATCGCGATCGTCGAGTGGGCGGACCGCTTCGACGTCATGCCGCGCGATCACCTCGTGATCGAGCTCCGCCATGCGGACGAGGGTCGCGAATTGATCGCACGCGGCACGGGGCCTCGCGGCGAGGGGCTCGCCCGTCAGCTCGACACCGGCGCCTAGGCTCACATTGGGCTGAAACTCGCGCGCGGTCGACGCGTCTAGCGATCATGCGTGCGCTCGCGATCCTGATGATGTTGTGCGCTACGGCCGCCGCCGACTGTCCCGACGACATGATGGCCGATCTGAAGGCCCTCTCCAGCAAGGAGCTCGACGGTCGTGCTCCCGGTACCGACGGTGATGTGAAAGCGCGCGCGCTGGTCGTCGATCGGATGAAGTGCCTCGGCCTGGATCCGCAGGTCCAGACCTTCGACAAGACGGCGAACGTGATCGGCACCCTGAAAGGCACGAGCGACGAGATCGTGATCGTCAGCGCCCACCTCGATCACCTCGGCAACGGTCACCTCGGCGCGAACGACGACGCGAGTGGCGTGGCCGCGCTCCTCCACATCGCCGCGCAGATCAAGAATCCGACGCGCACGATCGTGTTCGCGGCGTTCGGCGACGAAGAATCCGGGATGGTCGGCTCGCACTACTTCGCGAAGCACCCGTTGGTCGATCTCGATCACGTGGTCCAGTTCGTCGAGCTCGACATGGTCGGCTCGTACGCGAGCGCGGACCTCGTCGCCGCGATGGGCGCGTTCAAGGGCTTCGGCTCGCGCGCGGTGCTCGACAAGCGGTTGAAGGAGTTTCCCAAGCTCCACGTGTCCGCCGGTGGCAAGGCGCGCGGCAGTGACTTCGAGCCGTTTTGCGAGCTCGGCGTGCCGTACGTGTTCTTCTGGACGCCCGACCATCGCTGCTACCACGAGACGTGCGACACGTTCGATCGCATCGATCAGAAGCACATGATCGAGATCGTGAAGTTGGCGACGGCGTTCGTCCAGGATCTCGCCGACACCGACACCACGCTACGCACGAAGAAGGGCTGCGGCGTCTAGAGGTCCGCGCGCTTCGCGACGGTGAGATGACTCGACACGACGTAGACCATGTACTGGCCGTCGGCGCTCACCCACGGTGAGCTGACCGTCGGATCTCCCATTTCGGTCAGCGCGACGGGGGTGGACCACGGATCGTCGACGCTCCCGCGCGACATCACGTAGAGCGTCTCGGCGGTGCCTTGGATCTCGACCGCACTGAAGTAGAGGTGCAAGCCATCGGGAGACTCGTGCGGATCGTGAACGCTATCGAGCCCGCCGGTATCGACCATGTCCATCGTCATGATGTTCGTCGCCGCGAACGTGATGTGGAACATGTGCGACAAGTTCATCGGGTTGAGCGCCGGCTCGATCGTGACGATCAGCGAGCCATCGGGCTCGAACGTCGCACTCGTGATCGCGCTGTCGGCGCCGTTCTGGACGAGCAGACTGGGCGTACCGAATTGTCCGGTCATCGTTGCATTGCGACTCGCGATCGAGACACCGAGAGCCGAGACCACCAGCAGGTTCTGGCCGTCGTCCGAGATCTCCGGGTGATTGTAGTCGTCGCCGCTCGCGGCCATCACGACCACTTCGGCACCGAACGGCACGCCCGCGTTCGCGCGCTTCGCGTAGCGGAGTGTCTTCGCCAGATCGTCGTGATAGACGAGCTCGGTCAGATCGTGCGACAGGGTCGGTTCGATCTGCGAGGTCGCTCCGTTCGTGAGGAACGTCGTGACGGCATGCGGTGTCCACGCGGCGGCACAGCGTTGGGTGTCGGAATCGCCCGGCTGTTCGGTGTAACGCACGCAATCGGTCGTGGTCTCTGCCGGACACACCGACGAGGCCAACGTCACCTGGAAGTCGATCGGCATCGCGATGCTCGCGTTGTTCTCGAGATCCCACTGCACGTAGCCGGTGATGTCCTTGCCGCTGACGAGGGCAACGTCCTCGGGAACATCGACGACCGCACCACAGTGATCGTCCATCAACGTGAGCTTGTCGTTGCCGGCGGGGAGCGAGTCGCCGATATGATCGGCATCGCCGATTCGGACGTTCGTGCAGTTGTAGCCACCGGTCGGTGGTAGCGGGAGCCGGATCGAGGTCTTGCAGCTCCGGTTCGTCGACGGATCGACCTCGATCGAGCAGATGTATCGGCCGAGCGTGTTGCCCGCGATCGTGTGGCTGCGATTGATGTCCTTCGCACAGCCGGCGGGATCTGGATCGTTCTCGCACGTGGCGCACACGGCCGTCGGCGTGCACACCGTGCTCGGATTGCAGTCGGAGCCGTTCTGCGGCGGCGTCGCGTTTAGATCCGTGCAGTACTTGCCGCCGAACCGGCACGACGCCGGCGTCAACGACGGGACCAAGCACGTCGCCTTGTCCGAATCCGGCGGTGCGCTGCTGAGGTAATCGTCGGGCGTGCATTCGTCGGCGCTGCCGTCGGCGTTGCCGTCGCAATCCTGATCCTCCTCGCGAACCACGAACAACGGATGATCGGCGGTCGGGTCGATCACGCCTGCGCATGCGGCATCGATCAGTGGCGTGCCGTTCGGCGAAGGCGGGCTCCACACACCGATCTCCATGCCACCGGCACCGAACGCGTTCGCGGTCGCGAGATCGAGCTCGTACGCGCTGACGTCGTCGCCGTCCTTGCGCTGGATGTCGGTCAGGTAGCCGGCTTCGATCGGCGACTTGTTCTTGTCGTAGCCGACGGCGATCACGACCGGGATCGCGTCGTCGGTGAGGAACGCGAACTTCGCATCGGTGCCTGCGCTGATCTGGAGGAGGTCCTGATCGTTGTTCGGTGCGCGGACCCAGTAATTCGCACGGTCGGCGGTGACCTTCGAGTCGTTCGTCAGGTTCGCTTGCGTGCTGGAACCCGTGCCCATGAACAACCGGACGTACATGACGTCGCCGGAGCTGGGGTGGACGAACACGGCGACGCCTTTATCGGTGCTGCAACCGACCAGAGCTATCGCGAGGAGAGCTGCCCGCATCGCGATGATCGTAAGCTGGATCCGGCGCGCCGTGCTAGGTTCACCGACGATGCGCGCGGCGCTTTGTGCGATTCTTTTCTCCGTCGGTATCGCACATGCGGGAGGCACGTCACAGACGGCGCCTGCGCGGTTCAGCTTCGACCCCGGCGCGATCTACAAGGTGCCTCGCGGACATGGCCCGGCGGAAGGCCCGGCGGACGCGCTCCTGACAGTGGTCGATTGGAGCGACTACGCCTGCGGTTACTGCAACCGGGCGCAGGAGACGCTCGATCGGCTGGACCGGCTGTACCCCGGGCAGATCCGGTGGGTCCATCGGATCCTGCCGCTCGACGACGACAACACCGTCGCGGCCGAGGCCACGCTCGCGGCGGCGGCGCAGGGCCGGTTCCGGCCGATGCACGATCGGTTGTACGCGGTGCGCGGGCACGTCGATCGCGCGGCGGTCGAGATGATCGCGCAGGAGCTCGGGCTCGACATGATCGCGTTTCGCGCCGCACTCGATGCCGGGACGTACCGCGCGCAGGTGATCGAAGATGTTCGCGATGCGGAGTCGATCGGGGTGACGGGCACGCCGACGTTCTTCATCAACGGGCATGTCGTTCACGGGGCGGCGCCGCTGTCGGTGTTCGCGGCCGTCGCGGATGAAGAGCTCGGGCGCGCGAAGCAACTCGCGGCGGGAAAGCCGGCGGACATTTACGAGGCGGTGACAGCGCAAGGTCGGCCGACCGCGGACGCGCCACCGGATGCGAACAACGACGTGAAGGAGCTCGATGCGAACAAGGCGTATCGGGTCGGGCTCGGCCTACCGGGACATCAGATGGGGCCGGACAACGCGCTCGTCACGATCGTCGAGTTCAGCGACTTCCAATGTCCGTTCTGCGCGAAGGAAGCGCCGGTGCTCGCGGCGATCCACGCGAAGTACGGCGATCAGGTGCGGATCATCTATCGGCACATGGGGCTGCATCGCAATTCGTTGATCGCGGCAGAGGCGTCGGTCGCGGCGGCGGATCAGGGAAAGTTCTGGGCGTTTCACGATCAGGTGTTCGCGAATTTCGGAAAGCTCTCGCGGCCCGATCTCGAGGCGTTCGCGAAGACCGCGGGCCTGGATCTCGTGAAGTTTCGCGCGGCGCTGGATGATCGGCGCTATCACGACGTGGTCGTCCAAGAGACCGCGGCCGCCGAAGCGCTCGGCGTCGATGGCACGCCGACGATGTTCTTGAACGGGCAGCCGATCAGTGGCGCGCTCGATCAGGATCGGCTCGAGAAGATCGTGAATGCCGTGCTCGTCAACGCGAAGACCGCGGTCGCGCATGGCATCCCGGCGAGCGATGTCTACGCGCTCGTGATGTCGGCGGCCGATGGTGATGATCGCGCGGATCCGTCGGCGGTGCCGGATGCCGCCGCGAGTGGGCATTTAGAAATGCGAAGCGATGATCGCGTGCGCGCGGTCGGTGCGGCGTGTCGTCGCCACGATGGCAAGCGAGCAAAAGGGTTGTCTGAAAAATTGTCCGGCGAGGCGAAGAAGCGCGCCGTTGACGTGTGTTCGGTCCAGGGAGTTGATTTGCCCTAACAGCGTCAATTCCGACGTCGCAGTGGTGTCCCGTGGCGTCGGATTCACGCCGTGTGACTGAAAATCTGACGGTGCGATCGCCGAACTGATCGAGAATGCGTCGATCACGTGGTGGCCCGAGCGATGCAGTAGCAGCCGCCGACCATGAGGTATGGTGATTACGACGTCGTCGCGCCGCTCGCGAGTGGAGGGATGGGCGGGGTTTATTTGGCAACGCACCGTACGACCGGAGACCGAGTTGCACTCAAGGTCCTGGCGTCACAGTTTGCCAACTCGGACGATGTGGTGGAGCGGCTCTATGCCGAGCGTGCGGTTTCGGCGAAGGCCTCGCACCCGGGGCTGATCGACATTCGCGCGGCAGGGCGCAGCTCCGACGACGTTCCGTTCCTGGTGATGGAATATCTCGAGGGCGAGACGCTCGCGACGATCCTCGGGCGCGGCGCGCTCGAGATGGAAGCGATCGTGACGTTGTGCGCGCAGATCGCGGCGGCGCTCGCGGCGCTCCACGAGGCGGGAGTCGTCCACTGCGACGTGAAACCCGAGAACTTGTTCGTGCAGTCGAACGGTGCGGTGAAGGTGATCGATTTCGGTGTCTCGCGCGGCGTGAATGACGAGCCGCTCGACAGCATCGCGGGTACACCGGCCTACATGGCGCCGGAGCAGTGGAAGGGCACGCCGGCGCTTGCGTCGGACGTGTATTCGCTCGGCTGCGTGATGTACGAGCTGGTCACGGGCGATGTGCCATTCGATGGCTCGTTGCCCGAGCTCATGAACGCGCATATGGAGCGCCGGCCGGCTCGCGTGAGTTGGTTGCGGAGCGCGGTGCCGGTCGAGATCGAGCGGCTGATCACGCGTGCGCTGTCGAAGGCGCCGGGACTGCGGCCGACGATGTTGGAGATGGCGCGATCGCTAGGCCGGTTGGTCGCGCACACGATGCCGCTACGCTTGGCGGGCTAGACCTTCGATAATTTTTACGCGGCCCGCGCCTGCGAGCTCGAGGTTCGGGAGCTCGTCGGTGAAGTCGCGAGGATCGAGCGCGACGGCATCGAAGCCCGCGTGATCGAGAGCCGCTTCGACCGCGATCGCGTCCTCGTAGTGGATGTGCGTGCGACCGCGAACGAACGTGTTGAGGAGCAGCGTGAACGCCGCGACCATCGGACCGTGGTTCGCTTCTTCGACGATGATGTCCGAGAAGTAGATCCCTTTCGGGAAGTGCGAGAGCGCGGCGGCGAAGCGCGACCACATCGCTTCGACGGTGGCGCGATCGAAGTAGTTCACCAGGCCCTCGGTGATGATCGCGGTGCCGCGCTCGGGATCGAGCGTGGCGAGGAGCTCGGCAATGCCGGTGTCCGAGAGCGCGTCGATCTCGCGCGTGTAGTGCGTGGCGGTCTCGCCGCCGAGCTTCGAAAGGATCCGCTGCTTGTTCTTGAGCATGCCCGGGAGGTCGGCTTCGACGTACGTGATCCGATCACCGTAGCGTTGGTGAAACCGCCAGCCGCGCGGGGATAGGCCACACGCGACCTCGACGATTTGCGAGACCTCGCCGGCATCGATCGCTTGCGCGAGCCGGAGATCGATCAAGCGATGGCGCGCGAGCAACATGCCGTCGAGCGAGGGCAGGTGCGTGCGTTGCGCGATCAAGTTCGGAACGCGCAGTGCGTTCCACATCAAGCGGCCCTCGCGCGTCGCGAACGCGTCGTTCGAGTAGCCGTTCGCGAACCACACATACCCCGTGTAGTGCGCCGTTGGAGAAATCTGCTCCGGATGGGCACGTGCCATGCACCTGACTATATTGGATTTTCTTGGTCCGTAAGATCCGGATTGGCTACTGAACATCAGACCAGTAAGCTATGACTACACGCATGCGAATCGCCTGTATCCACATCCCGCAGTACGCGCTCCAGTGCAGCACGCGGCTGGATCCATCGTTGCGCGGCGCTGCCGTTGCCATGGTCGATGGCGGTTCGGGCACCGTGCGAGCGGGTGCTCTACACGCCCCGGTGGTCGTGGCGTGCTCGCGCGCGGCGTGGTCGCTCGGCGTGCGGCTGGGCATGACCGCCACGGCGGCTCGGAGCACGGCGCCGGAGTGCGCGATCATCCAGGTCGAGGCGAGTGCGGAGCGTGAAACCGTTCGCGCGATCGCGGATGCGTTGCTCGTGCTCACGCCCACGGTCGATGTCGGTGGTCGCGTCGGTGCCGGTGCGGCGCACCTCGCGTTGTATGCGGAGGTTCCGCAGAAGACCCGCGGTCACGCCTTTGGCGAACGCGTGCTCGCGCAGCTCGCGCAGCTCGGGCTCACGGGCCGCGTCGGTATCGCCGATGATCGTTACACGGCATGGGTCGCGGCGGCCTATGGCGCCGAAGATCAAGGCACGGTCACCATGGTTCCGCGTGGTGGCTCGGCGGCGTTCCTCGCGCCGCGTCCGCTGTCGTTGCTCGCGATCTCGGTCGAGGTCCAGCACATGTTGGAAGCGCTCGGCGTGCGTACGCTCGGCGAGTTCGCGGCGCTGCCGGCTCCGTCGGTCGCGCGTCCGCTCGAGGCGGACTATCGCGCGCTCGCGCGAGGCGAGAGTGGCGCGCGGTTGCACGCGTACGCGCCGGAAACGGCGATCCGTGAAGAGCTCGTTGTCACGGGCAGCGTGCTGGACACCGCGGATGATGCCTTGAGTGGCCCGTCGGCGATCGCGCAGCTGGCCAAGCGGCTCGCGCTCCGGCTCGAAGGGCGTGGTCGTGCGGCGGCGCGGATCGAGATCACGGCACTCGCGGCAACGGGTGAGCAGATCACGATCGCGCCGGATCTCGCGGCGCCGTCGTCGGCGGTGGGTTTGGAGTTGCCGGGCTACATCGAGCCGCGCACCACGCCGGCGCTCACCTCGCCGGAAGATCTCGCGCGTGCGCTCGCGCCGATCTTGGATGCGCTGCCGTCGTCGGTCGCGGTGTCGTCGTGGCGGTTACGGGCCACGATCGTCGGCGAGGCCGAGGTCGCGGGCTCGGTCGTCACGGAGCACGTGATGCCGGTGCGCACGTTCGAGCCGGTCGTGGTCGCGGCGCCGTCGGCTGTGGCCAAGGTCCCGCTGCACGCGCAGGCGAGCTCGCCGGTTGCGTCGCCGCTCGCGGTGTCGGTGTTGCCGGCGGCGAATGCAAACGCGCATGCGGTCGCGTCGGCAAATGCAAACGCGGTCGCAGCGTCGGCAAACGCTGCGGCGGCCAAGTCCGTCCGCACGGTGGCTCAGGCGGGCGCGTCGGCAGCGGTCGCGAAGTCGGCGTCGGCATCGTCGGTGTCGTCGGGGTCGTCGCCGGTGGATGCGAACGTCGCGTCGCTGCCGCTGTTCGCGCACGCGGCGCCGTCGGCTCCGTCCAGCGTCGCGGAAGGCTCGAAGCCGTATCGCGCGGCGGAGCCGAAGCGTCCGGTTGCGAATGCGAACGCCCATCCGTACAGCGATCTCTCGGCGCCTACGCCGGTGGTCGCGGATCCGCTCGCGGTCGTGTTGTCCACGTCGGGTGCGTTGTTCGCGCTCGCGCCGAATCAGCCGGAAGGTGTGCGCGAGCATCGGCGTACGCGTCGTGGCAAGCGTCGGTCGCGGTCGATGACGGCGCCGCAGCAGGCGCGGTTGTTCGATCGGCGTCAGTCTCGGTAGGGCGCCATCAGCCATTCCTCGACGCGCTCGGGAATCGGGTAGCGGATCCGGCGATGGCAGCCGAACTCGTGGCTGGCCGGGCAGGTCTTGCAGGCGTCGCTCACCTGATCGAGCGGGGCGGACTCGTTGATCAGATCTTGAAGGCTGACACCGCGGCCCGAGTCGCCGTCGGGTTGGCGCATGGTCAGCTGGATCTCGACCTGGCTCGGCTCGCGCTCGTCGCGATCGTTGCGCATGTTGCCATCGACGTACGTTGGCGCTGCGATCGAACACTGTGCTCGCTCACGAAGAACCGAGCTTGACATCGTATCCGCGACGGGTCGTCGACGCGACGCATGCGTTTGGCGCCGCGCGCGAACACCTATGCTCGATCACACCGCTCACGAAGGTTTCCACGAAGGACCGATCTAGGAATTTTTAGACCAGCGGTGCATCCCAGTGGCCGCGCGTGCGTGGTGCTGATCCACGACACCGCGCTCGCGCGGACAACACCACGAAGGTCGGTCGCAACACGCCATGTTGGCGACGTCGTATCCGCGGCCGTCGACGCGAACTGTACGTTGGGGCGCGCGCGCGAACAGTTGTCTTGACGACCGCACTCGCGCAAACAAAGAACGGTTGCAACATGTTCAATCACGCCTCCGCTGGCCGGGGAGGGTGGCCTTGCCCTCGCGGCTGGCGCGCACCGGTCGCGCCGGGCCTACAACACCTTGCCCCTGCAAACTGCCGCCCCGCATGCGAGCGTTTGCGTGAGCACGATCGCTTGTGCAGATGGCCCGTCACGACCGCTGGCGCGCCCGCCGCGTTCGGGCGAAGGCCACCCTCCCCGACCAGCTCCGGGGGCCCGCCCCCTACCAGAGCCTGACGCGAACGCCGTGCCATGCGCGGGGCCTTGCGCCGAGCACGAGCGCGTCAAGACGAGATCCACTTCCTCGTCGGAAAGACAGCATGCAGTTCAAGCAGACAGCGTCTCAGATCAGCATCAACAGCAATCGCACCGCTCTTCATCGTTCGGCGGCCGATCGTGCGGCGGCGGATCGTTCGGCGGCTCATCGCCTCGCGTATGCCCAGCTCGATCGCGTCGACGAGTCGAACGTGATGGAACGCATCGCGGATGCGCTCGGTCCGGCGAAGCCCGTTTCGTCGCGCGAACGCGATCGCTCCGATCGCCGTCCAGATCGCAGGGAGAACGTGATGTACGCGGAGCTGTCATACGCGGTGAATGGCGCCGCGATCGAAGTGCACCGGCACATCGGGCCAGGCCAGTACGAGTCCGTGTACGAGCATGCGCTGTGCAACGAGCTTCGGTCGCGTGGCTTGGCATGCGCGAATCAAGTTGGCGTGCAAGCGATGTACAAGGGCCAGCCGGTTGGCTCGTACTACGCGGACATCGTCGTCGAACGGAGACTGATCATCGAGCTGAAGGTCGTGTCGCGTATTTCGGGCGCGCATCGCATGCAGGTGCTGACGTACTTGCGTGCGAGTGGACTACGCCTCGGCATCATCATGAACTTCAACGCCGAGGTTCTTTGGCGCGAGATCAAGCGCGTCGTGTTGTAGACACCGGATCGCGAGACCGACGATGCAAGGCCAGTCGCTCCGCCGCGTGATCGAACGTGTTGCAACCGACCTTCATGGTGCTGACCGCGCTGGCTCTTCGACACCAGTCAATTCTCGAAAGGCTGCGCCCACTCGAGCCGGCTTCGATCTACCCGAGCTCTCGACCGTTCACCGGACTACTCGTGGCCGCCAGGCGTTTCCGTGATTCCGACCGGGCCAAGCTTTCGCCAGCCGACACGTAACAGCCAGGAGCTCGCCTCCCACACGAACAGCGAGAAATACCAGCTCGGCTTCGCGAACGCCTTGCCATTGCGGCCGCGCCAACCCTCAAACTCGATCGCGCTCGAGAACGGATCGACCTGCCACGCGTGTGCGAGCCGCACGTGATGCTCTTGGTGCTTGCGCCAGTTGTTGAGCACGTAGGCAATCGTGTTTCGCACCTGCGTGGGCGTGGTGAGCGGCACCGCGTGATAACGGTCCGCAAACACCTGGCCGCTAATCTTCTGATCTCGCCGGATTCGGCCCGCATCCCGCGCGCGCTCCGTGCGCACCGCATTGATGTGCTTCGCCGCCGAAATCCCGAACGCCTGCATGCCGCGCGCGAGTGCCATCCGGTCGCTGGCTTCGACGATCAGATGGATGTGCGTGCGCTGGATGCTGATATGCGTGATGTGAAACGCTTTGCCGGCCTTCTTCGTTGCCGCTGAAGCATCACCCGAGTTGATCGCTCGCTCGTCGTGCCCGAATGCGGTGTAGGTGGCCAACCGGATCGCCGCAAACACGCCTTGATCGCGCAAGCTCGGCATGTTCGGCGCAGCGCGCATGATGATGTGGAGCGGAACGCTCGGCTTCACGACCGCACGCTTCTGGTGGCGTTCGCTCGCTCGCTTTCTGCCGCGCGTGATCGGCCGGCCGACGCCGGGGCGCTTGCGCTCGCCTTTGCGAGAGCCTCGAAATTGCCCGTTCTTGTCGCGGACACGGTCGATGTCTACGAACGCCGTCTGTTCACCTCCACCAACCATGTTCGCAGAGTAGCGCGCACGTAGCTGACGCACATTCGATATCGCCGATATTTTTGCAATTCGTTGTCACAAGATTTATCGTCGACGGGATACAGTTTTCGGATCCGGCGTTAGCCGCAATCAAAATCGCCTAGTGCAGTTGTGCGGAGTAGGCCAGCGCGTTGTAGCCGTTCCCGCTCGCGCACCGGAACGTGCAGGACGATGGTGCAGGTAGCTCGGAGCCTGCTGATTGGATTCGGCCTACCGATTGATTTGAATTGGACGCGCGGCTGGACCCTGAGCTCGTCTCGAACGCGCACGCGAGTGCCTCGAAGGGCTTGCGGAGCACCGTGCTAGCTTAGCGTCGGCTCGTAGCGCCTGTCCGGCTCCGCCCGCAAGGGTTCGGCAAAGCTACTGCGACGACACGTCACGCGTTCGACAACCCGATTTCCGGTTGCGCGATATCGCGGCGCTTCATTCGGTCGTCACTCGATAGTGACTCCGCTCGTCGCTAAGATCGTGGCAACGCATGGCCACGAGCAGGACGCGAACCAAGTCGAAGAAACTCGCCGAGGCGAAGCCGGCCGCAAAGCAGGCCCGCGCGACGCCGGCGACGAAGCCGGCGACCAAGAAAGCGGCTTCGCTGGCGACCAACAAAGCGGCGACAAAGAAGACGGCAAAACCGGCGACAAAGAAGTCAGCCGGGACGATGCGGGCCACACCTGCCGCGATGAAGTCGTCCGCGAACGCAGTCGCGCCCGCGCCAAACGTGCCGACGTTGGCACAGGTAACGAAGTGGTACACGTCGCTCCTGAAGACGGGCTCGTACGACACCGACTACGAAGTGCAGGCGTTCTTCTACGACCCGATCTACTCCGACGATGCCGATACCGAGCGCGTGTTCGAAGCGTGGGCCGACACGGTCAGCACCACGCCGATGCAGATGGTCGAATGGGAGCTGGCCGAGGCGAAGAACTGGACCGAGCTCCCGGTTCTTCACGCTGCTCACGCCGGAGTTGCTCGCGTATGTCCTGCCTCGCATCGAAGCGTTCGTGAAATCGCCGAAGCCACGAGAGCGCTACCGCGAAATCGAGGAGTAACCGACAGCGGCCTCGATCGACCCGAGCTCTCGACCATTCGAGCACTCGTGCGATGATCGCCGCGATGCCGAGCCCGCTCGCACGCGTGTACGCGAATCCCGGTGACGACGAGCTTCGCGCCGTGGTTGCCGACGAGCTTCAACAGAAGGGCGACCCGCGCGGCGAATTCATCACCGCGCAGCTCGCGATCGCGAACGGCACGGCGACACCCGCGATTCGCAAACGCGCGCGCGAGCTGGTCGACGACAACCTCGCGGCGTTCGTCGGGCCACTCGTGAAGGTCGCGAGCCTGTTGGCGAAGAAGAAGTGTCTCGAATTCGAGCGCGGGTTCCTGTCGCGCGTCCGACTCGATCGCCGCAGCGTTCAACGCGCGGATTGGGACAAGGCGGCGAAGGCCCAGGAATGGGCGACCGTGACCGAGGTCGAGCTCTCGGTCCTAACCACGCCGATCTGGTGGATCGAGAAATGGGCGAAGAACGCCGCCGCCAAGCGCAGCCTGCTGAAGTTTTCGTTCACGGTCTGCCAACTCGAACGCAGCGCTGCGGATCTGCCGTGGACGATCACGCGCATCGAACCGCGCACCGTCTATCACTCGGCGCTCGCGGCGTTCCTCTCGCCTGCCGAGAAGAAGACCGTGACGTTTGGAAAGGTGGCCAAGAAGCATCGCGAGATGGCGGAACAGACGTTGGGACGGGCAGGGCGTTAGCTGGTCAGACTCGGCAACGAAGTAACGGGTACGCGGCAGAGGACGGCAGCGTCGAGATCGCGCCGATCGATCAGCGCAGACGCACGCCTACGGCTCGTGCTCGAGCTTGCGCCGCTTTTCGGCCGGATCGGGGACGCCCGGAACCTTCGCCGAATGCAGTGCGGCGGGCTCGGGCTCGGCATTCGCGCGCTCGGTGTTTCCACGGGCCACATCGTTATTCGCGGTGAACACGATCGGGTGATCCGGAGACTGCCCAGCCGGATTTGCCTCGGGTGTGCGCTTCTGCGACGGCTTTGGCGGCTTCTTCGACATGGGACCAGGAAAAAGCACGCGATATGCCATGACGCTCAGATCGCGTGCGGACCCTCGACATCTGTAACTTTTGGCCGATGCACCCGGTACGCAGGCATAGCGCAACGGTGATATCCTGATGAACGGCATGGCTCCGCATGTCCTGGTAGCCGACGACGACGCGTGGATCCTGCGCATGGTCGCGACTGTCCTCGAGAAGCGGGGTTACAGCGTCGAGACGGCTGTCGACGGCGAGGACGCTCTGGCCCGTGCCTTGGCGCGACCGCCGGACCTGCTCATCACGGACGTGATGATGCCGAAGGTCGATGGTTGGTCGCTCGTCCGCCAACTGCGGGCACATGCCGAGCTGGCGATGTTGCCGGTGATCTTTCTGACCGCATTGTCGGGCGAGGATGATCGGATCCGCGGCTTCCGCTTGGGCGCCGATGACTACGTCACGAAGCCGTTTCGGTTCGAAGAGCTCGACCTTCGCGTCGCGAAGACGCTGCGCCGGACCCAGCAGACCGCTCAGGATACGCGCGAGCAACTATCTAGCTCGGGCCTGCGCGGCGACCTCTCGCAAGTCGGCCTTAGCTCGCTGCTCGTACTGATCGAGATGGAGCGCAAGACGGGCCTGCTCCAACTGCGCTCGCCCGAGGGCACCACAGCCCAGATCCTCGTGCGCACTGGCAAGGTCGTACACGCGCGCCTCGACGACAAAGACGAGCCGGTCGACGCCGAGTGCGTGTATCTGTTGTTGACGTGGGCCGCCGGCGAGTTCGAGTTCGTGACGTGCGTCGTCGAGGGCGATGATCGCGTGAACGTCTCGACCACGCACCTCCTCATGGAAGGCGCGCGGCTCATGGACGAATCCGTGGAGGGCCGGCCGACGAAGGTCGCGACGATTCCGCCGATCGACAAGGCATTCGAAGAAGAAACCCCGACGCCGGGCCCTGCGCCGTCGGAGTCGGGCTCGATGAACAGCTCGACCGACGACAACTGGGAGTAGGCACCGCCGCTAGTGCGGCTTCACCACGGTCTTCACGACCTGGTCCATACACGCGGCCGCGGCATCGTCCGATGCCGAATCGAGCGCACACGCCAGGATCGGATCGCGACGACCGTACTTGCCGTGACACTCCTCGCGAATCCGTTGCTGCTGCGGGGCCGTCATCGCCGGGTTCAACCGCGCCATTCGCGCCGCCGCACGCTCGCACGGGTCTTTCGAATCGCTGCCTTCGTGTTGGCATCCGAGCAGGATTGTCGCGACGAGCAGCGCTTTCACCCCGAAACCGTAGCATCGAGCCAGTGCTCGATCTCTACGCGATCGTGCAGTGTCACGATCGTTCGCCCGTGCGCATAGTTGCCGAGATGCTCGAGTACGCCGTGCCGATGGTGATCGTGATAGCGCCATAGCCACAGCAGGAACTCGAGGTTCAGTCGCTCGGGGCAGCCGTCCGCGATATCGGGACGCGGCGCACCGCGCAGCCGTCGTCGCAGGACACCGGCGAGCGACGTCCAGCGCGAAACGTCGAGGAACACGATCGTGTCCGCCCGCTCCATCCGCACGGCGAGTGTGCCGCCGTAGTTACCATCCATGATCCAGCGCTCGCTCGCGACGAGCTCTGCCACTCGCGCCCGCCACTCGGGCTTCGGCGTTTCGACCCAGCCCGCACGCCAGAATTCGCGATCGAGATGGATCACCGGCAAGTCGGTCTTCGCTGCGAGCCGCGTCGCGAGCCACGACTTGCCCGCGCCACCCGGCCCGACGATCAGGACGCGTTGCAACGACTACTTCAGCAGCTCGTCCGCGAGTTTCTTCGTCATCTGCGCGTTCGCGCGATCGCCGAATTCCTTCTTGATCGCACCGATGATCTTGCCGGCCATCTTCGGATCCTTCGCCGGCAACGCGGCGACGGCCTTCTCGACCGCGGCGCGCAGCTCGGCTTCCGACAGCTCCTGCGGCAACCACTTGGATGCCCACTGCACCTCGAACTCGAGCTCGGCGAGCTGCTCTTTGCCGCGCTCACCGGCATTGGCGAACTCGACCTTCGCCTTTTCCATCGACTTCTTGTACGTGGCGATCACGTCGAGAATGAGCGCGTCGTCGACTTCACCGGTGAAGTCCTTCGCGGTCCGGCGCTCCATGATCTTGGTGTTGATCATGCGGATGAGATTCGCGGTCTTCGAATCTTTCGCCTTCATCGCCGCGGTGAGCTCCGACCGCAGCTGACCTTCCAACGTGTTCGCCATGCCGAGTGCTTACCACACTACGGCTGGACCGACTTCGCCTTGTAGAGCGTCGCGGCGTCGTAAATCACGCCGGACCGCATCGTCGAGACGACCTTGCGGATCTGCTTGATGTCGGTGCTCGGGTCGCCGTCGACGACGACCAGATCCGCGCGTTTACCCACGGTGATCGAGCCCATCACCTTGTCCTGCTTCATCGCGCGCGCGGAGACGATTGTCGTCGCTTGCAAGACCTGCGTCGGCGTGAGGCCGGCGGCGACCAACAGCTCGAGCTCGTGATGGAGCGACAGCCCACTCGGATCGGTATCCGTGCCGGCAACGATCGTGACGTGACTGTCGTACAGCTTCTTCACCATCGCGAGCAGGCGCGTCCACGCCTGGAGATACTTCTGGTGAAGCTCCGGCGTGAGCGGCAAGCCACCGGCGAGGAACTGCCGTTGCGCGTTCGACGGTAAGCGCGAGACCAGCGTCCTCCAGCTCGGCATCACTTCGCCTTGCGTGGCGACGAACAGACCCTCGAACGCACCGAGCGTGGGATCGATGATCGTGTGCTTCGTCTGCATCTGCTTGATGAACTCGGCCACCGGCTTGCCGTCGAGATCGAGCTCGGTCGCGTGCTCGCCGACGAGGCTGAACCGCGTGGTGTCGCGCGTGTCGGTGTCGTGCGTCGCGAAGAAGTTGAGGAACAGCATGTTGATGTGCTCGATGCCGTCGTAGCCGGCGTCGATCGCCTCGTGCGCGAGCATGTGGACTGGGATGTGCCCGACGACGAGCATTCCGCGCTTGTGCGCGTCGGCCGCGAGGATCGGCACGAGCTTCACCGGGACCGAGTTGTAGATCTTGATGCCGTCGTAGCCGCGCTTCGCAAAGAGCTCGACGGCGGCGTGCGCCTCCTCCGGCGTTTCGGCCGTCACCTTCGACGACGCGGCCTTTTCGTTGCGACCCTCGATGAAGCCCATCCGCACGATGTGCGGCCCGATCAACGAGCCTTCGTCGAACTGCTTCTTCATGAGATCGAGGTCGTCCGGATCGTTGCCGACATCGCGCACCGTGGTAACGCCGCTCGCGATGTCGAGCAGCGCGCCCGTGCGATCGGTGTGCGAGTGCATGTCGACCAGGCCCGGCAATAGCGACTTGCCAGCGAGGTCGATCGATTCGGCGCCGAGCGGAACCTTCACGTTCGGCCCGATCGCTTTGATCTTGTCGTCGACGACGAGCACGGTCTGGTTGTCGAGCCACTTGCCGTTCGGAGCGTCGAACACGCGCGCGTGGAGGTACGCGAAGCCCTCGGATGCGATCTTGTGTGCGCTCGTGCGGGCGAGGTCTTCGCCCTTCTTGCGCCGTGCGGTCTCGACCTTCTCGGCGAGCGCATCGGCCGAGCTCAGATCCTGTTCGTGCAATGTCGAGAAGCCGGTGTAGGTCTGACCGAAGTACTTGTCGCCGGCGAACCAGACGTAAAACGGATCGATCGAGAGCCCGCTCACCGAGTAGAGCGTGATCGCGGTCGAGCCTGCGGTCGCGTCTTCGACTTTCTCGACGGTCGCCGTGCCGGACGGCCAGACGTCGATCGTGCCGCCATGACGGAGTGCGGCCGGAACCAACCACGGCACGTCCGTCGCTTCGCTGATCCAATCGAAGAACACGGGACCTTTACCGGCCGGTGCCTCGCCGTGTTCCTGACCGGAGCTCCAGTGCGCGCGGCCATTCTCGATCGCGAACGACTCGTGCGACTTCGCACCCATTTCGTGGTGGCCCGATGCATCGAGCTTTGTCGGCGTGCCGTCGGCGGCGAGTGCGAGCGTCGCCTCGACGTGCGGCCCGCGGCCGTTATCGCGATGGTCGTACACGATGGCGAACGTGCCGTCGTGATGATCGGTGATGTCGAGTTGGCCGACCTTGCGGCCCTCGAAGCTCTCGACCCAGTGTTCGGTCGTCGGTGCGGCAGGCGTCGCGGCCGGTGGCGGAGTGGTTGGTGGTGTCGCCGGTGGCGGTGCCGGTGGGGGCGGACTCGAACCACAACCGACACAACCGACAAGGAGCACCCGCGCGAGCGTACGCATCGCCGGCGAGGATAGCCGTAGTTCAGACGTTCGCGAAACCGCGATGCCGGGGCACTACGACGTGTGCGCTTTCGCGCGTTCGCGAAACCGCCGGTGACGGCGCGCGATGTCGATGCGATTTACGAGGTGTGTCACCGCCATGATGCCCAGGCCGATGAGGGCGATCGAGAGCGTGCGCGCGCGGGTCAACAGCGTCATGAACACGCCGTGCGCGCCGCTCGCGCCGAGGGCGTCGAACAGCGCGTAGTTGCTGCCGTCGGCGACGCCGAGGCCGAGTGGGACGATCGCGGAAATCCACGAGATCAACACACCGACGGACAACACGCCGATCAACAGCGTCGCCGTGATCGGTTGGCCGATCGCGTGGAGCGTGCAGGTCGTGGCGATCCACGCGATCACGCGCTCGCATGCGAGGAAGCCGATCGCGGCGCGCGTGCCCTGTTGATCGGACGACAGGGCGCGCAGATGTTCATCGAGCTCTTGCAGCTTCGCCTTCCATCGCGTCGCGCGATCAGCCGAGAGAAAGCGCATCGCGCGCGCTGATGACAGCAGCGTGTGCGCGGCGCCGCGCTTGACGATGATCGCGATTCCGATGACGAGTGGCACCAACACCGCGAGGCCGACCCACATCACGATCGCGAGCTGGTGTGGCAGATCGACGAAGAACGCGGTGATCGGCACGCCGATCAGCACGATCGCGACCGAGATGTAGAACGTCGCGAGGTTGAACAACACGATCGACGACAAGACGCGACCGCGCGGTGCGTGACTGACGAGCAGCGAGATCTTGGTGGCTTCGCCGACGACGCCGCCGGGCACGAAGATGTTGATCGCGCGGCCGCTCGCTTGGGCGGCGAAGACGCGCCAGAACGAGACCATGCGGGCCTCGGGGCGCATGAAGGCGTGGATCGCGGCGGCATCGAAGCCCATGCCGACGAGATCCAAGCCCAAAATGACGAAGAACCAGGCGCCGACACCTTCGAACACGGTCTTCGCGTTCGTCCAGCCGAGCTTCTTCATCATGATGGCGAGGGCGGTACCTCCACCGATCAAGATCGCGAGGTTGAACAGGTGCGACCAGATGTGTCGGTTCGGCGGCGGTTCCTGGTCGGTTACCGGTTTCGGAGGCGCAGCTTGCTCGGCTTCCGGCGCGGGCTCGTCGCCGATGCTTTGCGGCGACACGTTGTCGTGCGGAACGACTTTGTACGACGCGCCGTAGACGATCGACGACGGATCGATTTCCGGGGCAGGGGAGCCATCGGGGCTCGACGATGCGCCCGACGATGCGCCCGACGATGCGCCCGACGATGCGCCCGACGATGCGCCCGACGATGCGCCCGACGATGCGCCCGACGATGCGCCCGACGATGCGCCCGACGATGCGCCCGACGATGCGCCCGACGATGCGGTGGGTTCGGAGCCCGACGCACTCGGATCCGATGCTCGATCGCTCGGCGCGTCGGAATCCGGTTTCTTCGAGTCCGTCATTGCGACTCGGCCGGCGGCGAGCCCGGTTTATCCGCCGGTAGCTGATCGCTCACGTTCGCGGCGGTCCACGCGTTCGCCTTGTCGCGCACCGCGAGCGAGCCATCGCGCGCGACGATCACCACGCGGCCCACTTTGTCTCCCGTGATCGAAACGATCGGCGCCGCGAGCTTCACGCCGATCGGTGCGTGCGCGAGCGTGCTCGCCTTGCCGCTGATCGTGACGAGCTCGGCGTTCGCGCCGATCGATCCGGCCGCGATGATCGAATCACCGAGCGAGCTGACCGTGGCCACGCGGAAGCCCTGCGGCCACGCCACCAACGTGCCGGCATCGAGATTCCACATCCCACGATCGACGAGCGCCCACCGATCGTCGACGATCGCGATCACCGGTGGCGGCGCCTTCGCGATCGGCTTCCACTTCGGCGCGCCCTTCGTGGCGAGCTTCACCAGACCCTTGTCGGTCTGCGCGACGACGCCACTCGCACCGGCGCCGAGCATCGCGACGTTGCCCGGCGCATCCGCGAGCTTGCCTGGCTCGGGCTTCTCGAGATCGAAGACGTGCTTGCCAAACGCGGCAGTCGCCCGCGGCCCACGACCGAGCACGGCCTTCGCGTGGAGGCCGAGCACGACCATCTGCCAGGTGCCCGCCTTGTCGAGTCGATACGGTGGCCCGCCGTCGATGCCGACGACCGCACCCGCACCGTTCGGTCCGCCGGTGCCAGCTCGCGTCGCGCGCGCGACATCACCGGCGATGCCGCCCGCGCGCGTTCGCACCCACGCACCTTTGCCATCACCGACGTAGGCTTCGCCATTGGGCCCGATCGCGACCGATTCGCGCGCATCGCGATCTCCGGCGGCGAGGGCGACGATCGTCGGCGCGCTGGCAGCGGGCGCCGGTGGCGTCGGGCCCGCATCCGCACGCACCGCCATCGCGCCGAGAAGTGTGATCGCTACGAGCGTCGAAGCGCGTTTGAATTCCGGCGGAGGTTCGCGATCGGCGACGTCTGCGCGTTTGAATTCCGGCGGACATTCGCGACCGAAGTCGGCGCCATGCGCGCGTTTGAATTCCGGCGGACGTTCGCGATCGGCGATGCGTGCGCGTTCGAGTTGCGCGAGCTTCCCTAACTTCAGACCGTCCCCTCGCTCGAACAAATTCGAACGGTTCGACGCGCGAACTTCCCTAACTTCAGACCGTCCCCGTGCCTCACCGACGCGTGCGCGATCGAGTTGCGCGAACTTCCCTAACTTCAGACCGTCCCCTCGCTCGAACAAATTCGAACGGTTCGACGCGCGAACTTCCCTAACTTCAGACCGTCCCCATGCCTCAGGCGTTTCGCGCTGTTCGCGATCGCTGGTTGACGTAGTTGCGTGGGTCCGTCCCCGTGCCCCTAACGTTTCATGCAGTTCGCGATCGCACGTTGACGTAGTTGCGACCGTCCCCACCATCGAACCGTTTCGCGCAGTTCGCGATCGCAAGTTGACGTAGTTGCGACCGTCCCCCACGAGCTAGCGATTCGAACCTGCACCGGGCGCGGGCGCGGTTGCGCCGGCCGAACCTGCACCGGGCGCGGGCGCGGTTGCACCGGCGGAGCCTGCGCCGGGTGCACCACCGGTGCCCGGTGTGTCCGTCGCTGCCGGCGCCGTGGCCATGCCCGACGCGCCGGCTCCCGACGGTGCCATCGCGGCCGAGCCCGACGGAGTCACGGAACCCGACGGCGCAGAACCCGATGGAGCCGCAGAACCCGACGGCGTACCCGGCGGCGGCGAGCCCGACGGAGCCATGCCCGACGGTGCTGCAGCCGAACCCGACGGCGCGGCCGAGCCGGACGTTCCACCCGAACCCGTGCCGAGCGGACCGTGCTTGCCGGTCTTCTCGAAATCACACTTGTTGAGATCGTCGATCGACTGCGCCGCGATCGCACACGCGACCGCCTTCTTCGACGAGCCGGCCTTGCAACGCCGGACTTCACCTTGAACACCCTGCTGCGAGGTCAGCGTGTCCGTTCCGAGGAGCGCCTGCATGTTGCGCAGCGCCTTTTCACATTCTTCCGTGCTGGGCCGGTCACAGCCGACCCCGAACGACAGGGCGAGCGCGACCGCCAGAATGGTGTGTGCCGAGCGAATCATTTCCACTCCTTCGGTTGCGACTCTAGCAGCATGCGCGCGCGGTCGAGATCCTGTCCGGTGTCGATCTCGCGCCATTGCCCATCCACCAGGATCGGATCGACCTGCACACCACGATCGATCAGCTCCTGGAGGAGATCCGTCAGATACGCGTTGCGATAGCGCGCCGCGCGTTGGAACGGCTCGTCCTCGCGCCCATCGAAGCGCTGCGCGAGCTGCGCGAGCGTGCGCGCGAAGGCCATCGCACCACCCGCACCGAGCTTCAGGAGGCCGATGAACTCGCCGATCGCGTCTTCGGGCGGCAACGCACGCTTGCCGACCCGCGCGACCGAGCCATCCGGCATGAGGTCCGAGACCTCGCCTTCATCGAGTGGATGCTCGGTGCGGCCGACGTAGATGTCGCGAAATTGACGATCGATGATGAGCCCGATCTCGGCGGTCGAAGCCGCGCACGCCCGCGCGACCGCAGGCGAGAACACGATGTCCGAGTACGTGATGTACGTCGGCCGATCCAAGTGCGCGCGCGCCTTGTCGAGCGACAGCAACACGTTGTTGGTCTGCCACTCCTCGTTATCGACGAAGATCGCATCCGGCACGATGCCGCGAATGAACGTCTCCAAGACATCGCCGCGATAGCCCCGGATCACGACGAGCCGCTTCGCACCGACCGCCGACAGCGCCTTCCACACCCACCCGAAGATCGGCGTGCCGGCGACTTCGACCATGCACTTCGGAATCTCTTCGGTGTGCGCGCCGAGCCGCTTGCCTCGACCCGCCGCGATCAAGATCACTTGCTCGGTCACCGAAATCTCCCCAACCGCAACAGGATCACCGCGAGCGACTTCGCGAGGTACAACGCGTTCACCGCACCGTACGCGTAGAAGTAGATGTCGATCCGATTCGCGAGCGCGACGATCCAGATGTACTGCGGATAGTGCACGACGATCCGCGACGGCCACTCCACGCAGAACGCCGCCCACCCGACGAGCGAGCGCGGCTTCTTCAGCTCCGCCGGCTGACCATCTTCGGTGGGACCCTTCGCACCGTACTCGGGCCGCCGCATGAACGACGTCAGCGCGATACCCGACGCCAAGCAGAAGCCGCCGCCCAACCCGATCAACAACATCCGATCGTCGTTGGTCTCGCGCCACATTCGCACGGCGACCGCGCCGTAGAGCAGCATCGCCTTCAATTCGTCCATCAAGAAATCGAGCAGGTGCCCGAGCGGCGAGGCGAGCTTGCGCAACCGCGCGAGCATGCCGTCCGCACAATCGAGCACGAACGAAAACTCGAACAGCGCCGCCGCGATCACGAGCGGGATCCACCCGAGCCAGAAGATCAGGACCGCGCACGCGGCCGCCGCCACGAACGCCGACAGGAACGTGACTTGGTTCGGCGTGATCGGCGTGTTGCGCAGCAGGTACACGACCACGGCCGCCGGTGGACGCGCGATCCACTCGGTGAACCAGTTGATGTCCTGCTTCTTCTTCGACGACCGATAGATGGCCGCGACTTCACTTGCCATCGCGCGGCAAACCTAACAGATACGTGCGCATCTTGCCTTTCGACTTGATGTCGATCTCGCCGCGCGCTTCCAGCTCGAAGTGCTCCCTGAGCAACTCGGCCGTCGCCTCGGAGACGTGCACGCGATTCGGCAGGCCATGCGATTCCATCCGGCTCGCCGTGTTCACCGTATCGCCCCACAGATCGTAGATGAACTTCTTCTGGCCGATCACGCCGGCGACGACCGGGCCCGAGTGGATGCCGATCCGGATCTCGAGCGCCGGATCGTAGGCCTTGATCGCGGCCAACACGTCGAGCGCCATCCGCGCCATCCGCTCCGCGTGATCCGCGACCGGCTGCGGAATCCCGGCAACGACCATGTACGCATCGCCGATCGTCTTGATCTTCTCGAGCCCGTGCTTCTCGGCGAGCTTGTCGAACGTCGAGAACAGGTCGTTCAACATCGTCACGAGCTTCTCGGGCGACGTGCTCGCGGACAGCGTGGTGAACCCGCAGATGTCGGCGAACAGCACGCTCACCGCTTCGAACCGATCGACGATCAGCGATTCGCCACCCTTCAGGCGATTCGCGATCGGCTCCGGCAGCACGTTCAACAGCAACCGCTCCGACGTTTGCTGCGCATCCGCGAGCTGCTTCGTGCGTTGTGCGACCAGATCCTCCAACCGATCGCTGTGGACCTGGATCGTCTCGGCCATCTCGTTGAAGTGCGTGCCGAGCTGGCCGACCTCGTCGCCGGTCGAGACCTGCGTACGCGCCGCGAAGTCTTTCGCCGCGAACCGGCGGACCGTATCCGACAGCGCGAGGATCGGCCGCGTCAACAGCGTGCCCAAGCCGATCGAAACGCCGAGCGTGAGCACCAACATCGCGAGCGAGATCTTCAGCGCGAGCGAGCCCGCCGCATCGAGCGCCGCACGCATCTTGCGATCCGTGATGTCGAGCCCGAGCACGCCCAGACACGAGCCGTCGGCTTGGCGCAGGACCTTGCCGTCGTCATCGGTGAGCGGCATGTACGCCGAGACCGAGTGGACCTTGAACTTCTCGTCGTAGACGAAGTCCTTCTCGAGCTGCGGCGAACACTCGGCGAGCGCCTTTTGGAGCAGCGGCTGATCCGTGATGTCGTACTCGAGGCCGAAGTGCGAGATCGATTCGTTCTCCGGCAACGGCTTGCCCGCCGCCTCGAGCGCCTCGTATTCGAGCACGTCGGCATCTACGACGAACTTCGGCTTCGTCGGATCCTTCGTCGGCGTGAGGAGGTACGCGTAGTGGACGAGGTTCGGCTCGGCCGATCGAATCATCCGCAGGTGCGACGAGATTTCCTTGTAGGCCGCACTCTTCTCGACCGGCACCGGATCCGGCGCGTCGATCTGGGCGAGCAACGCGTTGTAGGCATCGAGCTCGACCTCCGCGGCGCCGAGATACGCCATGTCCTTCAACCGATCGCGGACTTCGGTACCGAGCTGCTGCTTGATGAACCGATAGAGGAACACCGCGAGCAGCACGCTGACAGCCGAGCTCACGAGGAAAAACGCGATCGTGATCTTGCGCCGGAGCCGCACCCCGATGGGAAAGGTAACATGCGGGCGGTGCGGCTCGAAAATGGCTCGGACTACGTCGAGATCGAGCGCGTGGGCAGCTCGGCGGTGACGATTCGCCAGGGCCGGATCGGGACGCGCGGCGAGACCGAGGAAAAGCGCGCCTCCGCCGACACGATCGACGACCTGTACGAGCTCACGCTGCGCGACTGGCTGCGCGATGGCTACAAGCGCCCGCCCGGCGAGGTGCCGCCTGCGGTGTTCTCGACCCGCGAGCCCGCGCTCGAACAAGCGCTCCGCGATCACCGCGGCGATCGCGATGCCTTCGCGATCTACGCCGACTGGTTGCAGCTGCATGGCAATCCGGTCGGCGAGCTAATCGCGATCACGATGCAACGTGAAGCCGGGCTCGCCGCGCCGAAGCTGCAAAAGCGCTACGACGCCGTTCACAAGCAACTGCGCCTACCGCTCCCCGATATCGCGCGGATGCGCTGGCGATACGGGATGTGGCAGACCCTGCATGTCGAGAACGCGCGCGACTATCGCACCGAGGGCGGCCGCCCACCGAACGACTTTTCGTATCCGAAGATCGAGCAGCTCTTCGCGCATCCGTTGTGTGCCGCGCTCGAGCGACTCGAGATCGGAGCGCTCCACAGCGTGCGCAACTACGCACTCGTCCCGCGCGTGATCGCGGAGGCCGGCAAGCACGCGTGGGCACGCGATCTGGTGTCGCTCGAGATCGGCGCGTGCCACTCGGATCCGGATCGCGCGTTCTACATGTCCGGCTACAACGCGGGCCCGATCGGCGCGCGGATCGGGAACGTATTCCCGAAGCTGCGCGAGCTAACCGTTTGGCACAACCTCGACGGCTCGCGCGATCACACCGTCGATCTGAGCGGTCTCGCGTTGCCCGAGTTGCGCTCGCTCGCGCTGCGCGGCGCCGTCGCTCGCGGCAAGCGGGTCGACGATCTCGCGAAGGTGAAAGCACCGAAGCTCGAGCGGCTCGAGATCTGGGGCGTCGCGGGCTACCGCGTGCCGGCGACGATCGTGTTAACGCCGGCGCACTTCGAACCCGTGCTCGATGCGTTTCCACACGTCGTGCATCTCGCGATCCGCAACGCGAACAACGTCATCGACTTCGTCCGCGCGGTCGAAGGCTGGAAGGTCGCCCATCGTCTACGGTCGATCGATTTCTCGCAGAGCGTGCTCGGCGACGCCGCGGTGTCCTACCTCGTCGCCACGCGCGGTGCGTACCAAGCACTCGAGGAGCTGGTGGTCGAAAATTGCACGATCAGTCAGCCGGCACTTCGCCAGCTGATCGCGGTGTTTCCAAAGGTCCGGCACACGCCCGTGCGTGGCGCGGCCTCGTATGCCTCTCCGCAGTGGATGCCGAGCGATTACCGTCGAGCACGCGAACCCGCGTGGTGATGAGGCGACGACTCGATCGATGTCGCATCGCGATCGCGTGAGAAAACTCACCGAGCGTAAACGCCACACTTTAACTAGACGGTCCGTCTCGACGGAGCATCTATCGCGTTTGCGAAGGAAGCCTCGTAATGGGCATCGTGGTCGCAGCTGTACGCGTTCGCTGGTGCTCGAGATGTAAGGCGATCTATCGCGCGGACTTCGCTCGCTGTCCGATCGATGGCGAGGCGCTCCAGTTGTCGATGACAGATCCGTTGATCGGATCGACGGTCGGTCAGCACTACGTGATCGACGCGTTCCTCGGCGAAGGTGCGATGGCTCGCGTATATCGCGCGCACCACGCGCATCTCGAGCACAAGCAGTTCGCGCTGAAGTTGTTGTTCGGCGATTTCGCGGCGACGCTCGAGATGCGGTTGCGGTTCGCGCAAGAAGCCGATGCCGCGAGTCAGCTCGCGCATCCGAACGTCGTGTCCGTCGTCGATTTCGGCAAGACGGAGCAGGGGCTGATGTTCATCGCGATGGAGCTCGTCGATGGCCGCACGCTCGCCGACGTGATCGCGGATGGCCCGATGCCGTGGAAGCGCGCGCTCGCGTTGACCCGCCAGATCGCACTCGGGCTCGAGCACGCGCATGGTCGGGGCCTCGTCCATCGCGATCTCAAGCCCGACAACATCGTGATCGCGGGCTCGCCGGAACAAGCGCGGATCGTGGACTTCGGGATCGCGATTCCCGTCGAGAGCGAGCAACAGACGCGGTTGACGAATGCCGGCTTCACGGTCGGCACGCCGATCTATTGCGCACCGGAGCAGACGCACAACGAGCCGGTCGATCACCGCGCGGATCTGTTCGCGCTCGGCGTCACGCTGTACGAGATGCTCGCGGGGCGGCCGCCGTACGACGGCTCCGTGATCGAGCTGATCCACAAGAATGCGAGCGACAATCCACCAGCCATCCTCGCTCGCTCGGGCGTGAAGGTGCCGGACCGGATCGAACAGATCGCGCGTACGCTGATGCGGCGTTCGCCGGCGGATCGTTATGACAACGCACGATCTCTGATCGACGCGATCGATGTGGCAGAGCGAATGTCGCGTGCGCTCGCGCCGATCATCTTGCCGCCCGCACCGCGCCGGCGGGTCAACAAGTTGGTCGCGCTCGTCGGTGTCGCCGCGCTCGGCGCCGGTGGTTATGTCGCGTTCGAGAAGATCGCGGCCAAGCAGCTGACGATCGCGCCGCAGAAGATCGCGCAGGCAACGTCGCCGGAGCTCTCGCGCCTCGCGCCAAACACCTCGAACACCATATCGCCGAACACCGCACCGGCGTCGTCGCCGGAAATCGCGCGAGTCGCGTCGCCAGAGATCGCGCGAACAACCTCGCGCGCGGATGTGGCGCGCACATCGTCGCAGGGCTCGCGACATGCAAATGCGCCACGTCCGAAATCTGCGCACGTCTCGACGGCGCCGAGCGTCGCGTTCGTTAACCCGTCGCAGCCCGAGCCCGTTGCGACATCGCAAGCGGAAGCACCTCGTGAACCCGTCGTGCAAGCACCCGAAGTACCGCCGCCGTCGCAACCGCCACCGCCATCACAGCCGGCACCGACGAAGACCGCACCGACGACACCATCGCCCGCGCCGAAACCACTATGGACGACCGCGAAGCTCGCGATCGGCAATCTCGCGATCCGCGGCGGCATCCCGAACGATGACCTGTCGCGTGCCCTCGAGCGCATCGCGCCCGCCTTGCGCGCGTGCTTCGCGACCGCCGCACGTGCCGCGAATTCGAGCGTCGCGACGACGACCCACGTGACGCTCTCGATCGATGACTCGCGCCGCGCGGCAAACGTTCACGCGACCTCGCCGTCGGCGACGCTGAACGCGTGTGTCACGACGACGTTCGATTCACTGCGCGTGACGAGCTCGCCCGATACCGGCGACGTCCAAGTCGCGGTCGACCTCGCCTTCACGCCGGTGGCGCCGTAAGTGCGCGCCGCGATCGTGCTGGCAGCCCTGACCGGCTGCCTCGCGGATCTAGGTCCGGATGTCGGCGCGCAACAAGACAACGCCGCGTGCGTGAACGCCGATAGCGATCCCGCGACGACGATCTCGTTCGAACGCGACATCCATCAAGGCATCATGATGGATCCGGCGATCCACTGCGTGAAGTGCCACACGCCCGGCGGCGCGACGCCGATCGGCCTCCAGATCGGCGGCCTCGACATGTCGTCGTACGCGACGTTTATCAAAGGCGGCGTCCATTCCGCGACGACGATCGCGATCCCGGGCGATCCGTGCGATTCGATCATCGTCCAGAAGATCGGCGCGGCTCCGCCGTTCGGTGCACGGATGCCGAAGGACGGCCCGCCGTATCTCACCGCGCAACAAGCGCAGGTGATCGCGGACTGGATCTTCGAGGGCGCGCATGACAACTAGGCTCGCCGCGCTGATCGTCATCGTGGCGTGCGGCGGTCAGGATGTGAATCCGCTGTTGCCACGCGCAGACGCACCGCCGGATATCGCATCGGCATGCGAGCTCGCGAGTCATCGGTGCTCGCGCTGCCACTCGCTCGATCGGATCCTTCGCGCGCGCATCACCGAGCCACGCGAGTGGCAGGGCTACGTCCACAAGATGCGGCTGATGCCGAGCTCGGGGATTCCACCCGAGGAAGAACCGACGATCACGAGCTGCCTCGTCTATCGCACCCGTGGAATCGAGGGTCAGCCATGAGATTCGTCCTCGCAGTGATGATCGCGGCCGTGCTGTATGCAGCTGCATCGGCACAAGAAGCGCCGTCCACCGACCCACCCGTGGCTGCGCCTCCACCGGTGGATGCAGGTGTTGTCGATGCATCTCCTTCCGACGCACCACAACCTGTACCGAATCCCGAGCCGCCGACGATCGCGCCCGCGATTCACGATCGCGCGACCTCGCGCAACTTCGCCGGCTCGGTCCAGCTCGACTATCTCGCCGCGCAACATCGCCAATCGCTCCAAGACTCGACGTTCGAAGGTGGCACCGTCGAGCTCTCGTTGAAGCTCGCGATGGATCTCGGCGATCACGTCACCGCGAACGTCAAAGTCTGTTACGCGTGCCACGGCTTCGAAGTCGGCATGGCCTACTTCGATCTGCGCGCCGCCGACGAATTGAACATCCGCGTCGGCCGATTCTCGCCGAGCTTCGGTGGATTCCCGCTCCGCCACGATCCCGCGAACCACTCGACCTCCGACAAGCCACTCGCCTACGACATGGGCCGGATGGTCCGCATGCGCGACTGGAATGAAGGCGTGCTACCGGCACCGTGGGTCGACAACGGCGTCGAGGTTAACGGCTCGCACTTCGTCGGCCCGCTCCAGATCGACTACGCGGCCTACGCGATCTCCGGTCCCAAAGGCGACGCGACGACCGGCGACTTCGACTTCACGCTGTCCCGCTCCGGCGACAACTACTACGTCGACAACAACAGCGAGCCCGCGGTCGGCGGCCGGCTCGCGCTGACGTTCGATCTCGCCCCGCGCCAGCTCCTGACGCTCGGTGGCTCCGTGATGACCGGCCACTACGACCCCAAGGCCCAGTACCAGTTCACGATTGCCGGCGCCGATGCCACGCTCCAGCTCGGCCGGACGTTCGTGCGCGCCGAATGGCTCGCGCGGTGGACCCGGTTCGACGTCGGCACCGAACCCCTCCTGACCTGGAAGTACGGCCCGACGAGCGCTGGCTACTCCAACTACTTCTACAAAGACGGTTATGACTTCGAGCTCGAGCAACCGATTGGCCGGGTCATGGCGATCGCCCGGTTCGATGGCCTCCGCCGATCCGGAAACGTGCTTGCAACATCCCAGTTGTCGGACCAGTCCACGGTCGAACGGTTCACCGTCGGACTAGCGATCAAGCTGGTCGCCGCCCTGCAGTTGAAGGTGTCGGTCGAGCGCTACTTGTTCAGTGACTTTCCCGACGAGAACGCCGCCCACCTCGGAATCGCTGGCCCGTTCTAACGATACCCCTTGCGAAGTCGGCCACTGGGGCAGTAGGGTCCCGCCGAACTTTCTACCAAGACAAAGGGGTTTAGGATGCACGAGCACACGATCCCCGAGTCTCTCATCGAGCAGATCCGAACGGGCCGAGCAGCCCTGGTCGTCGGTGCGGGAATCGGAGTACCGAGCTGGAAACAACTGTTGGAGCGCATGACCAAGGCGCTCGAGACCCGGGGCCGCGAAGGCGATGACGCCGCGACCAAGGATCTAGAAAAGCTCCTCCATAAAGGTAGCCTCGTCCGCGCGGTCGGCTTTCTGGCGCGCGCGCTCGGTGAGGACACCTGCGATCGCATCGTTCAAGAGATGTGGTCGGCGCCGGCGGACGTGCCGCCGATTCCGAAGCTGCTGGCCTCGTTGCCGTTCCGCCACGTGTGGACCACGTTCCCCGGCGACATCCTCGAGCACGCGTTCGAGACCCAGTCGCCCGGCGAGTGGCCGCCGGCGCGCGTCGTCACCTATCAAGAGCTCGGCGAGCTGAGCCCGCGCCGCCGCACGCTCGTCAAGATGCTCGGCAACTTCGACACGTACGTCGTCACGCCGCGCAGCGTGCGCCGTGCCCTGTCGCGCGCCGTCGATCTGCGTGAGTACGCGCGCGAGCTCTACGTCGAAGGCTCGCTCGTGTTCGTCGGCTTCCGCCATGGCGATCCGGATCTGTCAGCACTGCTCGATCGCGTGTTCGGCATGTTCGAGCCGCCGCGCGGCACGCACTACTTCCTCGGCGCCTCGCTAGGCCCGGTCACCGTCGACGAGATGATGGCCGACCATCACATCGAAGTCGTGAACCTCGCGGGACGCGGCGGCGATGAAGAGACCGAGAAGAGCATCCTCGACTGGCTGATCGAGCTGAAGATCCAAGCCGACAAGGCCGGCATCACGCTCGCGCAAACGCGCCCGGATGCGGACGACGTCGACGGCTGGGTTGCCCTCCTCGGCGCCGGTGGTGATGAAGAAGCCGAAGCGCGTGACGCTCTCGAACTGATCGAGCGCAAGGCGCGTGAAGCTAAGAAGTGGGACACCGTCGTCGAAGTCTTGCTCGGCAAGGTCGAGACGGCCGGCGATGCGGACCGCGCGCACGCGCTCGTGCAACTCGCGTCCGTGTACGAAGAGCACGTCGGCGATCTCGCCCGCGCGTTCGAAGCCGTGACCACCGCGTGCCGGATGGCGCCGGATGACGATCACGCCGCACAACTCGCCGAGAAGCTCGCCGCTGCGACGGGCAACTGGGCCGAGCTCGTTCAAGAGGCATCGGAAATCGCGACCGAAGCGACCGATCCGAAGCTCGCCTCGAAGTGGTGGGCGCGCCTCGGTCACTGGTACTCGGCGAAGCTCGATCGCGCGGACTACGCGTTGCCGAGCCTGCGTCGTGCCCTCGAGCTCGATCCGCAAAACCGCGCCGCGTACGCCGCGATGGCCGAGAGCCTGCGCAAGCAACAGAAGTGGGCGGACCTCGCCGACACGTTGCGCGCGCACGCCGACATCGAGACCGATGTCTCGGCGAAGGTGGATTCGTTGATCGGCCTCGGCGATCTGCAAGAGAGCCAGCTCGCGTCGACCGCTGCGGCAATCACGGCGTATCAAGCGGCCGCCGACGCCGACGAGAACAGCGACGACGCGCTCGCCGCACTCGAGCGTCTATATCGCCGCGACGAAAAGTGGGCGAACCTCGCGAAGGTCCTCGACCGCCGCGCGGAGATCCAACAAGAGTCGGGTGACGCGGGCCGGGCGGCTGCGATTCGTCGCGAGCTCGCCACGCTGCGCGCCGAGAAGTTGGGCGACCTCGAAGGCGCGATCCAGCGCTACGAAGCCGCCGTCGCCGCGAATGGCAGCGATGCCACCGCGCTGAAGGCGCTCGTCGATCTGTACGACAAGACGGGCCGGACCGAGGACTACCTCCGCACGATGGAGCGGCTCGGTCAGGTCGCGCCGGAAGGCGAGCGGCTGTCGACGCTGCGCAAGCTCGCCGCCGAGCTCGAGGATCGCGATCCGAAGCGCGCGGCCGAAGCGTACGACAAGTTGCTCCAAGCCGATCCGTCGGCCGACGACGCGTACCGCGGCTACGAGCGCGTGCTGAAGGCGGAATCGAACTGGTACGAGCTGGTGTCGGTGTTCAAGCGCCACATCGCCGCGTCGAAGACCCCCGCGCAACGCGTGGAGCTGTATCTCGAAGCCGCGGTGGTTGCCGAGCGCGAGCTCGATGACCCGCATCAGGCGATCGATTCGTTGATGAACGTGCTCGCCGTCGAAGATGCGAACAAGACCGCGCTGTCGGTGCTGCCGCGCCTCTACGTCCGGACCGAGCAGTTCGATCGCGCGGTCGATACGCTCGTCCGTCACGCCACCGCCGAAGGTGACCGTGGCGCGCAGCTGTTCGCGGAAGCGGGCAAGATCGCGTACGAGAAGATGGGCGATGCGGAAGTCGCGTCGCGCCACCTCGAGAAGGCGGTCGCGCTCGATCCCGAGACGTTCGTCGCGCTGAAGACGCTCGGCGCGTTGAACGCGCAGAAGTCGCAGTGGCAACAAGCGGTCGAGTGGTACTTGCGTGCGGAAGCCGCGAGTGGCTCGCGCACGGAACGGATCGAGCTGCTGTGGGAAGCCGCGCAGATCGTCGATCTCCGCCTCGAGGATCCGCACCGCGCCCTCGAGTTGGGCGAGCGCGTGCTCAAGCTCGATCCGGATCACGTCGATGCGGGTCAGCGCGTCGCCGATCGCCTCGTCCAAGCGAAGCGCTGGGATGACGCGTTGCCGGTGCTCGAGATGCTCGCGCGCCAAGCCGAAGGCGAATCGATCGATCGCCACGAGCGGTCGCGTCGTCAGGCGCAGCTCGGCAAGGCGTACGAAGAAGTGCACCGGACCGAGAAGGCCGCGCGCCACTACCGGCTCGCCGTCGAGTCGGATCCGGAGAGCTTGGATGCCGCGATCGGTCTCGCGTACGTCCTGATGGCGGAAGCCAAGGCGAACGAGGGCTCCGAACAGGCGCAGGAACAGTGGAAGGAAGTCGATCGTCGCTATCGCGAGATCCTCGCGCGTCACCGCACGGGCATCAGCGATGGTCAGGTCGCCGACATCTGGTATCGCCTCGGCGTGGCTGCCCGCGCGATGGGCGATGACCGCAAGGCCGAGATTTCGTATCGCCGCGCGCTCGAAAAAGAGAGCCTGCACGAGCCCACGCTCGAGGCGATCGTCGAGCTCGGTGGTGCGAAGGGCGAGTGGAAGACCGTCGCCGATGCGAAGCGCGCGCAGATCGATGCGCTCGCGAAGCGCGATGGCAGTGAGACCCTCCGCGCCAAGCTGTACGAAGAGATCGGCGACATCTGGCGCGAGCGCCTGAAGGATGCGAACTCGGCAACGGGTGCGTACCTCGAAGGCCTGAAGCTCCAACCCGGTTCGCGCGTGCTGCTCCACAAGGCGCTCGAAGCGTTCACGGATCTCAAGCAGTGGCGCCGCGCGATCGAGACCCTCGATCAATTGAGCGCGCTCGAGACCTCGCCGGATCACCGCGCGCGGTTCCACTACACCGCGGCCGTGATCGCGCGCGACGAGCTGCACGATCACGAGCTCACCGTCGACAAGTTCAACGCGGCGCTCGACGACAACGCGCTCTCGCCGAAGGCGTTCGAAGGTATCGAGAAGGTCCTGCAGGATCGTCGCGATTGGAAGAACCTCGCCCGCGCGTATCGCCGTCAGCTGAAGCGCTACGGTGGCCGTGACGACGCGGATCCGAAGATCCTGCTCGAGCTGTGGACGAAGCTCGGCGACGTGTGTGCGAACGAGCTCGGCGATGTCGAGGCGGCGACCGAGGCCTATCAGGTCGCGGTCGACCTCGCGCCGGACGATATCGCCCGTCACGAGCAACTCGCGGATCTCTACCTCGATGCCGGCGAAGCTCGCCGTCACGAGGCGATCAACGAGCTGCAGTTCCTGCTCGGTCACACGCCGGATCGCGTCGAGCTTTACAAGGCGCTCGCGAACCTGTATCGGGCCGAGCACGAGTTCGACAAGGCCTGGTGCGTGGCCCAAGCGTTGGTGTTCCTCGGCGCGGCGTCCGACGAAGAGCGGATGCTGTACGAGAAGTTCCGCCCGCGCGGCTTCACGCCGGCACCGCGTCGCTTGACCGAAGAGCTGTGGCAGAAGTCGATCATCCATCCGCGCGAAGACCGTCACGTCGGTGCGATCTTCAGCTCGACGCTGGGTGCACTCGCCGCTGGCACCGCGCAACCGGTGACCGCGTTCGGGCTGCAGCCGGAAGGCCGCACGGATCTCGATCGGGATCCGCGTCCGGTCAGCCGCATCGTCAAGTACGTCGCTGGCGTGCTCGCGATCGATCCGGCGCCGATGGTGTGGCTGCAGGATGCCGGTGACGGCCTCCGCGTCGCGAACACCGTCGGCCTCGGTGCGGATCGCCAGAAGCTGGTGCCGTCGCTGCTGGTCGGTGCGCCGCAGATCGGCAAGAGCGACGAGCGCGAGCTCGCGTTCGAAGTCGGTAAGCGGATGGCGTATCTCCGGCCGGAGCGGTTCGTGACGCTCGCTGTCGGCACGCTGCCGAAGCTCGAAGCCGCGTTTGCTGCCGCCGTGATGGCGGGTGGCGCGCGCCTGACGGCGTTCGACGGCCAGCCGTACAAGCCGGATAACGAAGAGGCGAAGAAGCTCGCGGGTGCGTTGACGCGCACGGTGCCGCAACCGCTGCTCGAACAGGTCGGCGAATTGTCGGAGCGGCTCACGGGTCGCCTCGGCAACGGCCTGATCTCGACGTGGCGCGCGGCGACGGATCTCACCGCGAACCGCGTCGGCTTCATCGTGTCGAACGACCTCGAGACGGCGGCGAAGGGCATCGCGACCGAAGGTGCGAGCCTGTCGAGCATGTCAGTGAAGGAACGCCTGCGCGACCTGCTCGCGTATGCGGTCAGCGAGCCGTACTTCGCAGTGCGGCGTCACCTCGGATTGCACGTCCGGGGTGAGGTGAGCGCGTGAAGAAGTACCTCTTCCTCGCGTTGCTTGCCGCATGTGGTGGCGGCGACGACGGCATGCAGATGTGCGGCGCCGATCACTGCGGCCTTCAAGGTCACACGATCGTGAAGTGGACGTTCGACAAGTATCCCGAGTGGCAGTTCACCGGCGACGGCTGCGGTGACTTCCAAGCGGGCAAGGTCCGCGTCGACATGCAGTCGAACACCGATCCGACGATGGTCACGGTCCAGACCGAGGACTGTGGCGCGGCGCAGATCACGTTCGACGGCCTGACCGAGAGCGACAACTTCACCGCGTTCGTCGATGTCCAAGACTTCGTCGGAAATTCGCTGCTCACCGGGCCCGTGACGATGAGCCCGGTCACGCCGGGCGTCTATCAGATGGACTCGAGCGTGAACGTGAACATCCCGTACACGTCGTGGGCGGGTGCGAGCACGTTCACCGGAACGTTCTTGTTCTACCTGACGTGGGGTGGCATGCCATGCTCGGCCGCGACGCCGACCGCGGTCGCGTATCAGACCGTCGCGCTCCTCGACATGGCCGGGAATCCGATCGCGACCACCGCGATGACGAGCCCGAACAACGAGGTCCTCGACGGCACCACGCGCGTCGCCTGCTTCGACAAAGCGACGCAGCAGTTCCCGATGTCGGTCACGTCATTGCCGTTCGGTCCGGTCCAGATCGTCGTCAACGGCTATGCCGATATGGCGAGCCCGGCGATCTACACGGCGACGATTCCGACGTTCATCGGCGCCGGCATCACGAACGACACGATCACGTACGACATCGCTCCCGTCATGTGACACGCTGAACGCACTGCGTTCGGTCCTCGTCATCATGCTCGTTGCTGCCTGTGGTCATGCCACGGGTGGTCGCGAGCGTGCGGCGCAGCTCCAGCTCGGTCCGCTGCCGCTCGCGGATCCAGCGCAACCGGGTGGGCCGTATCTCGCATCCGTGGCGCTCCAGCTCGAGCCCGCGTGGGGCCAATTCCTCGAGGATTGCCGGCTGCGCTTGCCGAGCGATCACGCGCTCAATCGGCTGAAGCTCGAAGCGACCGCGGAGCTCGTGATCGATCGGCGCGGCGTGATGGTCGGCAAGATCGTGACACCGTCGGGGAACCCGGACTTCGATCGCGCGGTGACCGACGTGCTCCGCGAGGCGAAGGTGCCGGCGCCGCCAGCAGCCACCTGGTCCGACGACGATCACGTGTATTTGCGCTGGTTGTTCGCGCGCGATCGCAGGCAAGCGGGTCCGGCGACCGCCGAGCTCGTTCATCGCGAGTTGCCGGTCGCAGACGCGCTCGCGCGATTCATTGCCGCGCACGATCTCGGCCGCGCCGCACGCCGAATCCACGATGGCAATCAGCCGGCGGTCACCACGGTGATGACCGCCGCGTTGCGCGACGCGATCGCGACGAGCGCGGATACCACGGTCCAGCGCGCGGCCGTCGAAGCGATCGGCGATGCGAAGCTCGCGCAGCTGTCGCCGGCGGTCGCGGTGCTCCTCGATGCGAGCGACGATCAACTTCGCATGGCGGCGACGATCGCGGTCGGTAAGCTCGGCGATCGCGCGGTCATGCCGCTACTCGAGCGGAAGCTCGCGGCGCATCTCGCGGCGCACGATCGTGTGGCCATCGCGGATGCGGAAGCGCTCGTCGCGCTCGGGGCGGAGCCGGCGGCGACGATCGAGAAAGCGCTGCCCGATCCGATCGCGCTCGAGGCGTATGCGAAGACGCGGCGCGCGTCACCGAAAGTGGTCGCCGCGATGAAGGGAAATGCGCTGACTCGCGCGGCGGCGTGCGTGGCGCTCGGCGCGATCATGTCGGAGGCGGAGATTCGCGCGATCGGGCGTGGACTCGCCGATCCAGACGCTTCGGTGCGTGCGGCCTGTGCGGCGATCGCGCCGGCGCAGTACCGCGACAAGATTTCGGCGCTGCTTCGCGATCGCGATCGCGCGGTTCGCGCCACCGCCGTGCAGTGGCTAGGGACGATCGATCCGTCGGCGATCACCGGTGCGTTCGCGGATCCCGAGCCCGAGCTTCGCGCTGCCGCATGGACCGCGTTCGCGCAAGCCTCGCAACATCCCGCGATGCTACGCAACGGGCTCGCCGATCCGGTCGCCGAAGTCCGGCTCGCTGCGATTCCGTCCGCGACCGATGATGGCGCGTTGGCCAAGCTTGCCGCGTCCGATAGCGCCCCGGAAGTTCGCACTCGTGCGCTCGAGGAATACGTCCGGCGGGCGGGTAGGGCGAAGCTTGCCACCCAGCTCCTCGCCGATTTCGCGGCAGCAGCCGATAACAGCATCGATCGCGTGCGCATCGCACGTGCGTGGTTGCTGGCGAAGTGACAGGATCACCAGGATGCGATTCGCTTGGCCCGTCCTCTTCGCGAGCACGCTCGCGGCGGCCAGCGGCCATGTCATGAAGATTCCGGATCACGGCAGCCGCGAGGTCTACATCCCTGCCGGCACGTTCGTGATGGGCATCTCGAAGGTCAACGACGAGTCGACGATGCTCGAGCAGCAGTGCGAGCTGTCGTTCATGCAGACCGACGCGCGCTTGATGGTCACGCCGAACGGCGAGCCCGAGACGTTTTGCGCGATCTACCAGAAGGTGCTCGAGGCCACGTCGGACACGCTGTTCGACGACGACGGCAAGGCGCATCCGCGGACCGTGTATCTCGGCGCGTACGCGATCGATCGCGACGAGGTCACCGTCGACGACTATCGCGCGTGCGTGAAGCGTGGCGGCTGCTCGCTCGATCCGCTGATCACCGGCGACGATCGCTATATCGGCAGCAAGCTCCCGCTCGTCAACGTCACCTGGTTCGAGGCGCAGGATTACTGCCGCTGGCGCGGTGGCCGGTTGCCGACCGAAGCCGAGTGGGAACGGGCGGCTCGCGGCGATGACGATCGATCGTGGCCGTGGGGTGGCAAGCAGCGCGAGCTCGACTTCAATCATGGCAAGCCTCGCGACGTCGCGATGCGCGAGGTCGATCGCGTGGCGTTCGTCGGGGTCCCGACGATGTTCATCGGCGATCCGGATGACACGGATGGCACGGCGATCCTCGCGCCGCCCGGGACCTACCCGTGGGGCGAGGGCGCGTACGGCACGCGCGATCAAGCGGGAAACGTCGCCGAATGGACCTCGGACGCGTTCACCGGGATCTCTAGCCAGCTCGCCGTCGACGACAAGCGGCTCGGCTACAACAACTTGTCCGCGATCGATCCGCACCGCGACGGAACGTCCAGTGATCCTCGCGTCGTGCGCGGCGGCTCGTGGCGCCAGCCCAGTTGGCTCGGTCGCGCGAACGTGCGAGACCCGTTCAACATGCTCTACGTCCCCGACGGCAGGTTCAGCCATATCGGGTTTCGCTGCGCTCGCAGTACGTGAGATTCGTGGTACTAGGTCTTCCCGATGCCTCGTCGGAAGGATCTGGAGTCCATCCTCATCATCGGGTCCGGGCCGATCGTCATCGGCCAAGCGTGCGAGTTCGATTATTCGGGCACGCAGGCATGTAAGGCGCTCCGCGAAGAGGGCCTCCGCGTCGTCCTGGTCAATTCGAATCCGGCGACGATCATGACGGATCCGGAGCTGGCCGACGCCACGTACGTCGAGCCGCTCACGGTCGACGTGCTCGATAAGGTTCTCGCTCGCGAAAAGGTCTCGGCGATTTTGCCGACGCTCGGCGGCCAGACCGGCCTCAACCTCGCGATGGCCGCGAGCAAGGCCGGCCTGTTCGAAAAGCACGGCGTCGAATTGCTCGGCGCGACGGTCAAGACGATCGAGATGGCCGAGGATCGCGAGCTGTTCAAGCAAGCGATGGCGCGCATCGGGCTGTCGTGTCCGAAATCGCGGCTCGTTCACTCGGTCGAAGAAGCGCGCCAGATCATCGACGAGATCGGGTTCCCGGCGATCCTGCGGCCGTCGTTCACGCTCGGTGGCTCGGGCGGTGGCATCGCGTACAACAAGCCGGACTTCGATCGGATGGTCCAATTCGGCTTGGATCAATCGCCCGTGCACTCGATCCTCGTCGAGGAATCGGTGCTCGGTTGGAAGGAGTTCGAGCTCGAGGTCGTTCGCGATGCGAAGGACAACGCGGTGATCGTGTGCTCGATCGAGAACCTCGATCCGATGGGCGTGCACACCGGTGACTCGATCACGGTCGCGCCCGCGATGACGCTGACCGACAAGGAATATCAACGCATGCGCGATGCCTCGATCGCGATCATGCGCGAGATCGGTGTCACGACCGGTGGCTCGAACGTGCAGTACGCTGTCGATCCGAAGACCGGTCGCATGCTCGTGATCGAGATGAACCCGCGCGTGTCGCGCAGCTCGGCGCTGGCCAGTAAGGCCACGGGCTTCCCGATCGCCAAGATCGCCGCGAAGCTCGCGATCGGCTACACGCTCGACGAGCTCCAGAACGACATCACCGAAGTCACGCCGGCCAGCTTCGAGCCGACGATCGATTACGTCGTCGTGAAGTGGCCGCGCTTCGCGTTCGAGAAGTTCCCGTCGGCGTCGCCGGTGCTCGGCCCGCAGATGAAGTCCGTCGGCGAAGCGATGGCGATCGGCCGCACGTTCCGCGAAGCGCTCGGCAAGGCGATCCGGTCGCTCGAGACCGGTCGCGCCGGCTTCGATCTCGTGATGACGATGGGCGATGACCTGGTCGCGCTCGAGCGCGCGATGGCCACGCCGACGCCGGAGCGGATCTATCAAGTCGCGCGCGCGTTCCAACTCGGCATCACCGCCGAGCGCGCGCACGAGCTGACGCGGATCGATCCGTGGTTCCTGCATCACATCCGCGATATCGCGCTCGCCGAGACCAGCCTCCTCGGCAAGAAGCTCGCAGATGTCGAGCTCCGCCCGCTGAAGCGCATCGGCATGAGCGATCGCCGGATCGCCGCGCTCACCGGAAGCAAAGAGTCCGATGTTCGCGCCGCGCGCCACGTCCAGGGCATCCGCCCGGTCTACAAGCGCGTCGATACGTGCGGTGCGGAGTACGAATCGCACACGCCGTACATGTACTCGGCGTACGAGGACGAGTGCGAAGCACGCCCCACGAACGCGAAGAAGGTGATCATCCTCGGCGGCGGTCCGAATCGGATCGGGCAGGGCATCGAGTTCGACTACTGCTGCTGCCACGCGGCGATGGCGCTCGCGGAAGAGGGCATCGAATCGATCATGGTCAACTGCAACCCCGAGACGGTGTCGACGGACTACGACACCTCGGATCGGTTGTACTTCGAGCCGCTCACGCTCGAGGACGTCCTCGAGATTTGCGATCTCGAAAAGCCGTGGGGCGTGATCGTGCAGTTCGGCGGGCAGACGCCGCTGAAGCTCGCGGTACCCCTCGCGGCCGCCGGCGTTCCGATCCTCGGCACGTCCGCCGATGCGATCGATCGCGCCGAAGATCGCGAGCGGTTCGGCGAAGTGATGGCGAAGCTGAAGCTCCACGCGCCGAAGTGGGGCATCGCGCGCTCGCTCGACGAAGCCCGCAACGTGGCCGCGAAGATCGGCTTCCCGATCATGGTGCGTCCGAGCTACGTGCTCGGCGGTCGCGCGATGGAGCGCGTCTACGATGCGCGCGGCCTCGAGAACTACTTCGAGAAGTTCCTGCGCGCGTCCGGCGGCGGCAACGACGAGAGCGCCTCGGTCGGTTTCCCACTGTTGATCGACGAATTCCTCAGCGAGGCCGTCGAGCTCGATGTCGATGTTGTCGCCGACAAGACCGGCGCGGTCGTCGTCGGTGGCGTGATGGAGCACATCGAAGAAGCCGGGATCCACTCCGGTGATTCGGCGTGCTCGCTCCCGCCGTATTCGTTGCCGATGGACATTCGCGACGAGGTTCGCCGGCAAGCGCGGATGCTCGCGACCGAGCTCGGCGTCGTCGGCCTCATGAACGTGCAGTTCGCCGTGCACTCGGGTGATGTCTACGTGCTCGAGGTCAATCCTCGCGCGTCGCGCACGGTGCCGTTCGTGAGCAAAGCGATCGGCAAGCCGCTCGCGAAGATCGCGGCGAAGGTGATGACCGGCAAGACGCTCGCGGAGCTCGGCATGCACGCCGAAGCGGAGCCGCGGCACTTCTCGGTCAAAGAGACCGTATTCCCGTTCGTGAAGTTCGAAGGCGTCGACACGATCCTCGGCCCCGAGATGCGCTCGACGGGTGAGGTGATGGGTATCGACTCGGACTTCGCGCGCGCGTTCGCGAAGAGTCAGCTCGCCGCGGGCATGAAGCTGCCGACGAAGGGCGTCGCGTTCCTGTCGGTGCGCGAGCTCGACAAGCCGGCACTGATCGAGATCGCGCGCCGGTTGGTCAATCTCGGCTTCACGCTGATCGCGACGCACGGCACGGCCGCGTTCTTGCGCAAGGCCGGGCTCGCCTGCGATGGCATCAACAAGGTGCTCGAAGGCCGGCCGCACTGCGTCGACGCGATGGACAATCACGAGATCGATTTCGTGATCAACACCACCGAAGGCACGCAGGCGATCCAAGATTCGCAGTCGCTGCGGCGCGCGGCATTGATGAACGGCATCGCGTACTACACGACCTTGCGTGCGGCGCGGGCGGCGCTCGAAGCCATCTCGGTCGAGAAGCGCAACGACATGCGTGTCCAACCGCTCCAGGCCTACTAGCCCGAGGACAGCCGTTCCCGCGTTGCGCGCGACACAACACGCGCGACGAATTCACGCGTAGTTGCCGCGGGCCTTCGCGTTGCACTGGGGCGGCGCGATGAAATCAACACTTCTCCTGTGTATGGCAATGGCGGGTTGTCTCGATCAATCGACCGATCTGATGGACACCGAACAAGCGTCCGACTCCGCCGCGCGCGATCGGTTCTTCTCGCTCAACACCGCCGGCAACGTGTGGTCGCGCGTCGAGACCGGCGCGATGACCCAGACCTACGCGCCGTTCGAAGGGCTCGACGGCACGGGCATGACGAAGCTCGCGGCCGAGCGAAACCAAGATGGCCGGATCAACGTGTTCGCGATCGGACCGAATCCCGATCGCGCGTTGTTCACGAAGTATCAAACGGCGCCGGGTGGCGGCTGGAATACGAACGGCTGGCAAGCGCTCGGCGGCGGTTGGATCAAGCAGCTCGCGACGGTGCAAAACCAAGACGGCCGGATCGAGGTGTTCTGCTTGAACGATAGTGGCGAAGCGTTCCACCAGTACCAGACCACGCCGAACGGCAACTGGTCTGGCTGGCAGCCGTTCAGCGGGCTCGGCTTGCGATCGATCTCGGCGGCGAAGCGATCCGATGGTCGACTCGAGGTCGCCGCGGTCACCGACGGCGGTCAGATGTATCACCGCGTGCAGTACGCGCCGGGCAGTGGCTGGGACGCGGATTGGTCGTACGCCGGTGGCTACAATCTGGCAAGCGTGCAGCTCGCGGTCGGTCATGCCGGCTTGGTCGCGATCGGCATCGATCAATCGACGTCCGGCGCGAACGTTCACGAGCTGCACGAGGATGCGTCGTTCCATTGGAGTGCGATGTCCGGGACGCTAGGCGGCAGTCTGTTCCGGATCTCGAGCTTCTCGATCGGAACGTTTCACGACGCCCGGCTGTCGATCGTCGGAATCAAGCAGGGCGGCATCGTCGAGCTTCCGCAAGCGACGAGCACCTACGCGTGGCCGACGGATTACCACTCGAGCTTCGACGCGAGCCCGTTCTACGCGCAGGTCGCGACGGCTCGAAACGCGGCCAATGACTTCGTCATCTACGCGCGAGGCAATGACGGCGTCATGTACTGGTTCACGCCGGCGATCAGTTACTTCGGCTGGGACGGCGTGTTGTGGACGCTCGGCGGCGCGTATCAGACCGATGTCGTCGGCATCGACCAGCAGTGATCGGGCCTACGAGTCCGGGGACAGCCGTGTCCGCGTTGCGCGCGACACAACACGGGCGACGAATTCACGGGTAGTTACGCGGGCCTCCGCGTTGCACTAGGTGCGGCGCGATGACCAAATCAATTCTGCTGTGTATGGCATTGGCGGGCTGTATCGACGAATCGACCGAGCTCGCGAACACCGAGCAAGCGTCGGACTCTGCCGCGCGCGATCGGTTCTTTTCACTGAATACCTCCGGCAACGTGTGGTCGCGGGTCGAGAACGCACCGGCCTCCAAATCATACTTGGGGTTCGAAGCACTCGACGGCACCGGCATGACGAAGCTCGCGGCCGAGCGGAATCAAGATGGCCGGATCAACGTGTTCGCGGTCGGTCCGAATCCCGATCGCGCGCTGTTCACGAAGTATCAGACCGCGCCTGGTGGCGGCTGGAACACGAACGGCTGGCAAGCACTCGGCGGCGGTTGGATCAAGCAGCTCGCGACGGCGCAGAACCAAGATGGTCGGATCGAAGTGTTCTGCTTGAACGATAACGGCGAAGCGTTCCACCAGTACCAGACCACGGCGAACGGCAATTGGTCCGGTTGGCAGCCGTTCAGCGGGCTCGGCTTGCGATCGATCTCGGCGGTGAAGCGATCGGATGGTCGCCTCGAAGTCGCCGCGGTCACCGATGGCGGTCAGATGTATCACCGCGTCCAATACGCGCCGAGCAGCGGTTGGGACGCGGATTGGTCATATGCGGGTGGATCGAACCTCGCGACCGTGACGCTCGCCATCGGCCACACGGGGGTGGTCGCGATCGGCATCGATCAGTCGACGTCCGGCGCGAACGTCCACGAGATGCACGAGGACGCGTCGTTCCACTGGAGCACGATGTCGTCGCCGCTCGGCGGCAGCGGATTCCGGATCGCGAGCATGTCGATCGCGTCGTGGCACGACGATCGGCTCGACATCATCGGGTTGAAGGGAAACGGCATCGTCGAGCTCCCGCAGGACAAGGTCACGTATGTGTGGCCGACGACCTACCGGCAAAGCTACAGCGCGTATCCGTTCTACGCGAAGGTCGCGACGGCACACGATGCCTACAACGACCCCATCGTGTACGCGCTCGGGTTGGACGACGGCGTGATGTATTCGTTCTCTCCGTCGACGACGAACCCGGGCGGCTACGACACGAACTTCCAGTCGCTCGGCGGCGCGTATCAGACCGATGTCGTCGCCATCGACCAGCAATGATCACAGTGGACGGATGTCTTCGATGAAGTGCTTGATCGCGTGACGATGTTCTTCGAATGCACCGGGCTCGGCTTCACCGACGACGAGTAAGAACTTGTTCGCCGGCGTGTCGATGAGGCCAACCGAGAGATTCACCGGCTCGCCGTGGAACTTGCCGCGCCCGTCTTGGAACAGCGCGTTCATGCCGTTGATCTGACCCGACACCGGCGCGCCTTCGAGCGCGAGGTCGTCGTAGCCGACGAGCATGCCGACGCCGACACCGACGAGCGTGGCGGCGAGATCCGAGCCGTCGACGACCGTGACTTGCAGATCGACGGAGTGATCGGGCGATTCGATGTTCATCGTGTCGCCATCGCCGTTGACCTGCCAGCCATGCGGGATGGTCATCTTGACCTGACCGGCTTCATGCACGCGTTCTTCTTGGAATTCGTGACCCGGATCGTTCGCGCCGGTCGGAGCGCAGGCCGCAATGAACACCAACGAGATGAGTTTTTTCATGCCGCACTGATGCCGGTCGTGTGCGGATGTCGCGCGACAAACCACAGATCTCGGCATCTAGCCGTATGCGTTGGTTGATCGTGCTTTGCCTCCTCGTCGGTACCGCGAGTGCCGACCACTTGATCGTCGGGACCACGCCGGTCGCACCGTTCATCGTCCACAACGCGGACGGCTCGTGGAGCGGCATCTCGATGGATCTGTGGAAACAGATCGCGCAGAAGCGTGGCTACGACTACGAGGTGCGCGAGCTCGCGGCCACCGATCTCGATGATCCGCAAAAGATGGCGGCGATCGATGTCTACGTCTCGTTTAGCGTCAGCGCGAAGCGCGCGAAGAGTTGGGATCTCACGCACGCGTTCTATTCGACCGGCGTCGCGATCGCGGTCGCACCGAAACCCGACGACGGGCTCGCCGGTACGTTGAGCCAATTGTTCACCGCGCGGTTCGCGAAGCTCATGGCCGCGCTCGCCGGCGTGTTACTCGCGGTCGGCGTGTTGATGTGGCTCGCCGAACGCCGGCGCAACGAGCAGTTCTCCGGCAAGGCCGCGCACGGCATCGGCGCGGGCATGTGGTGGTCGGCGGTGACGATGACCACGGTCGGCTACGGCGACAAAGCACCGGTGACGTTCATCGGCCGGATGCTCGGCCTCGTGTGGATGTTCGCGGCGTTGCTCGTGGTCGCGAGCTTCACGGCATCGATCTCGAGCGCGCTGACCGTGAAGTCTCTCGAGAGCGGCGTGACCGGACCGAAAGATCTGCCGAACGCGCGCGTCGGTACCGTCGAGCCGAGTAGCGGTGCGGCGTATTTGCGGCAGCGCCACATCAGCTATCACGGCTACAAAGACGCGGCGGCGCTGGTCGCGGGCCTCGCACACGGCGAGATCGATGCGGCGATCTACGACGAGCCGCTGCTTCAATATCGCGTGAAGTCGGAGCCCTCGTTGAAGATGCTCGAAGGCACGTTCTCGAACCACGGCTACGCGTTCGGCCTGCGCAAAGGCAGCGCGCTGCGCGAGGACATCGACCTGACGCTCCTCGAGATCATCGAGACCGATGCGTGGCAGCAGGTGCTAGCCGGCTACTTGTAGCGTGACCGGCTCGATCACCGCGCCGGGAATCATCGCGACGAGCTCGCGATACCACGCACCCGACTTCGCGGTGCGCCCGTTCAACGCGTTCGTGCCCCAGATGATCGACAGCGCGTTGCGCGTGCCATCGTGGGTCTTCGTTCGCTGCGCATCCTTCACGGGCGTGCCGGTCGGTCCCTCGTGATCGAACAAGCAGCACAACCCGCCGACATCGATCGTCTGACCGCTCGGGTTGAACGGATAGCTCGTGCCGGCGGGCGCGATCCGGACGTCGAGCGAGCCGGTCACGCGATCTAGATCCACGAGCGAGATCGGTAACCCGCAGTGTAACGAAACGACGTTGCAGGCATCGACCGCCGCATTGATCGCCGGAAATTTTCCCTCCTGCTGGACCGCATAGAGGTACTCCGATGCCGGCTTACTCCGGCCGGCCGGCTTGAACCCACCGTGCCGGAGGAGCGCCCGGACCTCGGCCCGGACCGTATCCGAGGCGCAAATCGGTGCGCGCGCTTGCGGTTCGAGGAAGGCGAGAATTTCCGCGGGCGTGACCAGGTCGGCGAGCGGGCGCGCGAACCGGGTCACGAACGCATCGACCGCGAGCAGCGGGTGCGCCCCGACAGAAACGGTCAGTGCCATGAGTGTGACCGAGCCTTCCGCAAGTCCTGACTAGGATACAATAAATCGGTGGGGTCTCAGGCCAGGCTAGGCCGCTACGAGCTGATCACGCGGATCGGCCAGGGTGGGATGGCAGAGGTCCAGCTCGCACTGCAACGCGGACCTGCGGGCTTCGAGAAGTTGGTCGTCGTGAAGCTCGTGCACGAAGAGCTCGCGACGCAAAAGGCGTTCGTCGACATGTTGCTCGACGAAGCACGCATCGCCGCGCTCGTGAAGCATCCGAACGTCGTCGACATCTACGATCTCGGCGAAGCGGACGGAAAGTTCTTCATCGCGATGGAGTACCTCGAGGGCGAGCCGTTGCTCTCGGTGTTACGCGCGGGACGCGAGGGCAAGCGGCTCGACGCGTTGTCGACGGGGCGCCTGATCGCGGACACCGCCGACGGGCTCGAGGCCGCACACGATCTGCACTCGATGGCGGGCGATCCGATCGAGCTCGTCCATCACGATATCTCGCTCGGCAACATCGTCGTGCTCTACAACGGGAGCGTCAAGCTCGTCGATTTCGGCGTCGCGAAGGCCACGCAACAGCAGGGTGCGAAGGGCAAGGTGCAGGGCAAGTTCAGCTACATGGCGCCCGAGAAGTTGCGTGGTGCGGCCGGCGATCGGCGCAGCGACATCTTCTCGCTCGGCTGCGTGCTGTGGGAAGCGCTCACGCTGAAGCGACTGTTCCGCGGCGGCAACGACGCCGACACGATGAAGCAGGTGTTGGAGCTGACGATCGAACCTCCGACGAAGATCGGGACGGACATTCCGGAGGAGATGGATCCTATCGTGATGCGCGCGCTCGAGCGCGATCCGGACAAGCGATATCCGACCGCGAAAGAGCTCGCGAACGATCTCGAAGAAGTGCTGCGCGTGCGCGGCTACGGCGCGAAGAACGACCGAATCGCGAAGTACATGCAGGAGACGTTCAAGGACCACATCGACGCGCGCAAGAAGCTCGTCCAAGAGGTCGTCGCGAAGGGCTCGGCGTCGGCGGAGATCGTCGACGCGGCCTTCAAGCCGCAGCTCGCGGTCGGCTCGAATCGGACGCCGACGCGCGGCGACTTCTCGATCGTGCAGAAGCTGCCGGTGCGACCGAGCACGTTCGACATGCCGGCGCTGCCGAAGCCCGAGCCCGAACCGGCGCCCGCTGGAAAACTGTCACCGCTCGCGTTCGTGCCGGATCAGTTCAGCGATCAGAACAAGCCGACCGAGATCGCAGCGTCGCCTTTCGAGACCCACACCGATGGCGGTGCACCGACGGAGATCGGCGCTCCGATCGTCGATCCGGAAGCGCCCGAGGTGTCGGTCGAGCCGGGGCATCCGGTGAGCGAGCCACCGAAGCCGTCGCGGATCGTGACCGTGATGGATTGGATGGAAGACGTCGCGGCCGAGCCACGCAAGCGCAACACCGCATTTGCCGTCGGAGCGAGCCTGATGGTCGCGCTGATCGTCGTGATCGCGGCGAAGTGCGGTGGCAGTAAGCCCGCGGCGAAGAAGCCGATCGCGGCGAAGGGCTCGGCGCAGCAAGAAGTCATCGTCGATGCGGCGGTGATCGCGCAGCAGATCGTCGTCGATGCGGAGGTCATGACGCCACCGCCGGTGGTCGACGCCGCTGCGCCACCGCCGGTGGTCATCGATGCCGCGCCGCCACATCACGATCCGATCGTGCATCACGTCGCGCCCCCACCGCCGCCGTCGATCGACGTCGACCAGACGTTCGGCAAGGCACTGCAGGCGTACGTGAAGGGCGATCTCAAGACCTCGCTTGCGCTGTTGAAGACGACGAAAGCGGCGAAGCCGAACCACGCCCCGACCTGGCGCTTGCTCGGTCAGGTCTACAAGAAGCTCGGCGATAAAGCGAACGCGAAGGCCTCGTTCTCGCGCTACCTCGCGCTGTCGCCGAATGCGGCCGATGCGCCGGCGATCCGGAAAGAGCTCGAGTGAGAGCGCTCGTCGCGCTCGTGGCGATCACGTCGCTCGCGTACGCCGATCGTCGCGTGATGGTGCTGCCGATCGATGGCGATGCGACGCCGGCGCAGCGCAAGCAGATCGATGCCGTGCTCCTCGATCTCGCGAAGAAGGACGGTGCGACCGCGAGCATCGGCGGCGCGACATTCGCCGAAACCTCGGCCGCGGTCGGGTGCCCGGATCGCGATCAGACGTGCGAGGACCTCGTGATGTCGACGTTGAATGTCGACGGCCTCGTGTACGGCACCTCGGCGAACGGCAAGGTCACGATCTCGTTGGCCGAGGCCAAGCATCCGCACCGCGAGCTCGTGATCGAGCTCGGTGAAGGCAAGCAAGTCACCGCGACGGACGTCCAACCGCTGTTCGACGAGACACCGCCGGGACCGCCACCACCCGCACCGGCGCCGTCGGTCGCGCGCGAGGTTCCACCGCCGGTTGAAAATCACGATCGGGCGATCGGCATCGGCTGCATCGCCGGCGGTGCGCTCGTCACGATCATCGGCCTCGCGTTGTGGGCGAGCGAGTCGAGCCTGCAGTCGCAGATCGATAACCACAAGACGAATTCGTCCGACGACATCAAAGATCTAGTGTCGATCGAAGACCGCGCGTCGACGTACGCGTGGGAGGGCAACATCGCGTTCGTGATCGGCCTCGCCGCAATCGGCACGGGGACGTATTTCCTCGTCCGCGATCATCAGGTCCACGCGACCGTCGCGCCCACGACCGGTGGGGCGGCCGTGATGTTCGGAGGTGCCTGGTGAAGTGGGTTCTCCTGCTCGCGCTGGCCAACTGCACGGTCGACCGCAAGTCCGAGACGCTCGCGTGCTCGACGAAGGACGACTGCGACTCCGACCGGACCTGCGTGAACGACTACTGCGTGAAGAAGGACGACACGGACTGCCCCGATAAGTGCGCGTCCTGTCAGATCGACGATTCGACCAAGTCCTGCGTGCTCTCGAACCCGGGGAACGACTGCCCGGACAATTTCACCTGTCCCTAAGCCGCTCCCAACGTTGCAACGTGGGCTGACTGAGGGTACGAATCGGGGCTGGATCCGCCATGGCCGAGAAATTCCCCATGACCCCCGCGGGGTTCGCGAGCATGAAGGCGCACCTCTACCGGCTGAAGAACCACGATCGGATCGCGAATAGTCGTGCGATCGAGATCGCGCGCGGCCACGGCGATCTGTCCGAAAACGCGGACTACAGCGCGGCCAAAGAAGAGCAGGGGCTCATCGAGGCCAAAATTCGCGAGCTGGAAGCAAAAACAGCACTCGCTGAAGTTATCGATCCAACCAAATTGTCGGGTACCCGAGTCAAATTTGGCGCCACCGTGACGATCGAAGATGCCGATTCGGGCGAAGCGCAGACCTACGTGATCGTGGGCGAGCACGAAGCCGAGATCAAAAAAGGCCGCATCTCGATCGGTGCACCACTCGCCCGCGCGATGATCGGCAAGGACATCGGCGAAACCGTCACCGTCTCCACCCCGAAAGGGAAGCGCGAGTACGAAGTGACCAAGGTCGAGTGGATCGAAGTCCCCGCGCTCGAGGAGTCTCCGTCGTGAAGAAGATCGTGTTTGTCGCCGCGCTCGTCGGTGCAGTTACTGGAATCATCGCGTGCAAGCAGGGCAAGGGCGACCGTTGCCAGATCGATGACGATTGCACCTCGCCGCTGATCTGCAGCACGGCGACGGCAACGTGCACGGATACGAGCTCGAGCGGTGGGATCGATGCGCAGGTGCCGGATGCGCCAGACGCCGGATCGGATGGTTCGGGGTCCGGATCGGGTTCCGGATCGGGCTCGGGCTCGGGCTCGGGCTCGGCGAATTAGCCCGACATATCCTGGACGGGATGCTGCGGCTTGCGCTTCGGATCGAGGCGGTCGAGCCGGCCGAGGATCTCCGAGTGGATCTGATCGATCTTCTCGTGGAGGTGCTGGATCTGGAGCTCGGCCTTTAGGTTCACGTCGTACTCGATATCGGCGCGAACGCGATCGCGCGCGGCTTGGCGATTCTGCGAGTACAACAGCAGCGTCGACAGGATGATCGCCTCGAGCGAGACCACCATCGTCAACAGGCCGAACGGAAACGGATCGAAGTTACCGAACTTGAAGATGCCGACGTTCAACAGGATGTAGATCGCGAACAGCGCGATGTGGATGATCAGGAACGACAGCGAGCCCGAGAAGTCCGCGATCCAATCGGCGCCGCGCTGGACGACGTTCTGCCGTGCTTCGGCCACCTCGTAGGTGTTCTTCGCCGCGGTGTTGCGCAGCACGGCCGCGTTCGCGCGGAGCCGCTTTCCCGTCGCGGTGAGGAGGTTCATCGCGGAGCGCGGCCGCATGCTGAGCAGCTCGTCGAGGTCACCGCGATCGACGATGATCAGCTTGCCCTCTTCCTTGCACACCGCGCGTGCGGTGCGCGAGCCGCCGTCGAGCAGCGAGATCTCACCGAAGAAGTCGCCGTGCTCCGCCAGCTCGAGGAACACGTTTTCGCCGGTCTTGATCTTCACCGACATCTCGACCTGGCCCGAGAGCACGATGCCCATCCAGTCGCCCGGATCGCCGTACTCGAACAGGACCTCGCCCTCGGACATGTTCTCGAGGTCGATGCGCTCCGCGAGGATCGCGCGCTCTTTGTCGTCGAGATCGGCGAACAACGGGACATCGCCAAGGATCTCGACGGTGGTCGACATGAGCTACCTCTTTTTAACGAGGTTTCCGTCCACGCGGTAGTCGTTCGCGAGCGGACCTTGCAACTGCTGTCCTACCTCGACGCCACGTTCGCCGAGCGGCGCCTTCGTCCGCTCGAGCACCTCGACGATCGTGCGCTTGATGCGACCGGATTCTTCCTCGGGTGACACCAAGCGGTCGATCAGCGGCGTCGCGATGCGTTGCGGATCGCGAGAGGCCAGGCCTTCGATCGCGGTGAACCGCGAGTTCTCGTCGAAGTCTTGAACGTACGGCGTGACGCGCGGGATGACCTCGTCGTCGGTCATGGACTTGCTCTCGGTAAACCACTTGAGGAGATCGATCCGCTTGTCGGGCATGCGGACGTAACCGGGCGGCTCGGCCTTCAGGATCTCGTCGACGATCGCGAGCTGCTTGTCGTGATCGGCGATCTTCTCGAGCGCGCGCAGCGGGAAAGACAGTTGCTCCGCCTGCTTCATGTACTTGACGAGGCCGGGCAGGGCGACCGGGCCCTTCTCGACCATCACGTCGACGACCCAGTTCTTTTCCTGTTCGTCCTCGACGCCCTTCATCGAGGTGACGCCCCAGCGCTTACATAGGCCGAACACGGCTTCGTCGGAGCCGTCCTCGCGCAGCTTCTCCAGTGCGCCCCACCGGTCCGGCTGTTGGGCGAGCTTGTTCGTCGCTTTTTCGATCGTCCGTTGGAGCGCTTTGTCTTTGGAGAACAGGCCGAAAACCATAGCTAGGGTCCCTGTTGTACAGTAGGGCGGATGCGAATCAAGGGGCCGCTGCTCATCACACTTCTAGCGGCGTGTGCCAGCAGCAAACCACACGATAAGCAGTCGAACGGGAAGTTCGAGGATTGCTACTACGACTGCAAGCCGGGCCAAGGTGGTAGCGCAGCGTCGACTCCGGCATCTCCGCCCACGGTGGATCCGGCCAAGCCCGCTGGCAAGGTGACGGCGGTCTCCGAGAAGGCGCACGACCTCCGTGAAGCGGCTGACAAGCTCGAAAAAGCGCAGGCGTCGCTCGATTCCGGAAACAAGAATCTCGCCGATCAATTGTTCTCGCAGGCCGAGCTGATCACCGGTCCCGAGGCGCTGGCCGCGCTCGCCGGGCCATTTCGTGAAGGTGCTCCACCGCGCGTGAATACGCCGACCGAGAAGGTCGAGAAGGGCTCACCTCAGCCGAAAACCGTCGGCAGCTCCGAGCAGGAAGACGCCGAAGCGAAGGTCGCGCCCCCGAAAGTCGAAGGCTCGCTCACGGGCACCGTCGAGATCGATGGCAAACCGCTGACCGGGGCGTTCGGCCTCGTCACGCTCGAGCCTGTAACCGGCAAGTGGGCCGCGCGTACACCGAAGCGGAGGGCGATCGAACAACGCGACCGCACGTTCCTCCCGCACGTCATGGCTGTCCCCGTCGGATCCACGATCTCGTTTCCGAACTTCGATGGCGTGTTCCACAACGTGTTCTCGACGTCGCCGCTCGCGCCATTCGATCTCGGCATCTACAAGCAGGGCGAGGCGCGCGAGTTCACGTTTGCCAAAGAAGGCATCGTTCGGCTCGGCTGCAACCTGCACGCGAACATGAGCGCGTACATCGCGGTCGTGTCGGCGCCGGCGTACGTGATCACCGACGACGCCGGTAAGTTTTCGTTCAAGCACCTCGCGCCGGGCAAGTACCACCTGAAGGCGTGGAGCGAACGCTCGAAGGCGCCGGTCACGCAGGACGTGACGATCAAGGTCGGCGGTAACGATGTGAAGGTCGGCGTCGACGGCCAAGGCTCGACCGGTCCCGCGCCCGATAAATTCGGAGGTAAGCGTGGCTAGAGCTGCGCTCGTCGCGGCCGGTGCGGTGTTGCTCGCGGCGGGTGCGGGCGTCGCCGGATTCGGTGCCACGCGCAAGGCGTCCGGCGGCATGACGCCGGAGACGTCGTCGATGATGACGTCGGCGATCGAGCAGCTCGCCGGCGATATTCGCTCGGCGCAAGCCGCGTTGAAGGGCGAAGCGGGCTCGGTCGGCGGACTCCTACAAGTGCAAGCGGGCGTCGCATCCGATGCGGCGACGTTCAAGCAGCTCCAGGACGATGGCCAGCTGCAGTTCTCGGCGAAGCCCGGCGAGATCGTCGAAGTCGGTCAGGTCGTGAAGGCGAGCGGCGAGGTGAAGGCGTTGATGACGCTTCCCGACGGTGCGATGCGCAGCACGCACGCCGGTAAGGTCGGCTCGTACGTCGAGCTCGTCGGTGACAAGGCGCTCGTTACCGAGGTTCAAGCCGTCACGCCGAAAGCGAACGCGGAGCTCGTGAGCGGTTACGTCATGGTCGAGAAGCCGCTCGATCTCGGTCCGGCGTTCTCGAAGATCGAAGCGGCACACGTCGCGGGCTCGATCTCGATCGATGGCAAGGAGCGCAAGCTCGGCGATGCGCCGGCGAACGCGGTCGCGAAAGAGATGACGCTCGATGGCGTGCCGAACGCGAAGGTCACCGTGCTGTCGCCGCCGGTCACCGGTGGTCCGCAGACGCCGTTGGTCGCGGGCGGTGGCGGGCTCGCCGGCTTGGGGCTCATCCTGCTGATCGTCGGGTTGGTGACGGGCAAGAAGGCATCCGCATCGTCGACGGGGTGGCCGGCCGGCACGCAGCCGCCGATCGGATCGCAACCCGATTTCGGCACCGCGCAGACCCAGATGTCGAGCAGCCGGCACGCAGCCGGCACGCCGGCGCCGATCGATTCGACCGCGTCGTTCTCGACGGCGAATCTCGGGCCCGGCGCGATGATCGGCCGGTGGGAGATCATCAAGCGGATCGGCTCGGGCGGCATGGCGGACGTCTATCTCGCGCGGGCGCGTGGCGAAGCGGGCTTCGAGAAGCAAGTCGCCGTGAAAGTCATGCACCCGCACCTCGCGCGCAACGAACGCGCCGTCGATCACTTCCTCGACGAGGCGAAGCTCGCGGCACGGATCGATCATCCGAACGTCGTCCAGATCCAAGACCTCGGCAAGATCGGCAACGACTACGTCATCGTGATGGAGTACGTCGATGGCGTCGATCTCGAGAAGCTCCTCGCGTCGGCGCGCGCGGCGCAGCGGCCGGTTCCGGTCGAGGTCGGCCTCGCGATCCTGTGTCGCGTGTGCGATGGCCTGAACGCGGCGCATCGCTCGACCTCGGCGGATGGCCAGCCGATGAACCTCGTGCATCGCGACGTGAAGAGCGCGAACGTGCTGGTGTCGAAGCAAGGCGGCGTGAAGGTCGTCGACTTCGGCATCGCGAAGGCGGCATCGCAAAATCACCTGACGGTCGCGGGCGAGACGAAGGGCACGCCGTCGATGATGGCGCCCGAGCAGCGCGTTGGCGAGACCGTCGACGTGCGCGCGGATGTCTACTCGGTCGGTGCGATGGCGTTCGAGATCATGACCGGCCACGGCGTGAACTTGGACCTCGCGGCGCTCGCGCATCTCGGTGTCGAGAACTGGCCGCACTTGCCAATGCCGTCGAGCCTGCGGCCGCAGTTGCCGATCGAGCTCGACAAGCTGCTCATGCAGTGCATGAGCTTCGATCGCGAGAAGCGGCCGGCGAATTGCGCGGAGCTCGAGGCGAGCTTCGAAGGCGTGATGAAGAAGTACGGGCTCGTCGCGAGCGATAAGGACATCGCGCGGTGGGTGTCGAGCGAGGTCGCGGCGCTGATGCCGTCGCAGGCCGAGCTGACGGCCGGTAGCGCTAGAACTTGATCGTCAGCGATGCGCCGGCGCCGGTGGGCGAGGCGGTGGGTTGGAGCAACAGACGTTGCTGCTCTTCGTGGCGATCGTGGACGAAGATCAACGCGGCGGCGACGCCGAAGCCCGCGGCGACGCCGAACGAGGCCAACGACAGGTATTGGTAGCGGTGGCCTTCGTCGACGAGGTCTTGATAGCGCTGCGCCGTCTTTGCATCGAACGTCGGCGTGGTGTTCGAGAGGCCGACGTAGAGATCCTTGATGTCGTCCTCGCTCGCGTTGGCCGAGTACGCGAACACGGCGCCGGCGGTGACGAACGCGAGTGCGCCACCGATCATCAGCCACGGCAGATCATTCGAGTGATGGGCTTCGGCGGCTCCGGAACCCGAACCCAATCCCGTCAACGCGACGTCCGAGCCCGAGCCCGCATCGGCGGATCCCGTTTCGGTGATCGCGGCGGATCCGGATCCCGAATCGACCGAGCCCGAGCCTGAGCCCGAGCCCGAGCCCGTTTCTGAGGGCGTTGGATTTGGTGTTGGCGTTGGCGTTGGTGTTGTCGTCGCCGTCCCCGCTTCGATGGCTTTCCAGTCGCCGCCGCAGGCCGCCACATGCTCTTTCGTGATGTCGACGAACTTCTGGCTCGGCTTGGCCTCGCGCAGATACCGCGAGTAATAGACCAGCGCGACGTCGCACTTGCCCGCCTTCTCGTTCGCGAGCGCGATCTTGTAGAAGACGACCGGGTCCTTCGTGATGTCGTACGCGGCGCCGAAATCGCGGATCGCATCCGTGGCGGCTCCCTTGTCGAGCTCGGATTGCGCGGTGTCGTAAAGCTGCTTCGCGCGGGCGTAATCAGGCGCCGGTGCGGGCTGGCCGACCGTGGTAGCTGGCCGTACGGCGAGGGCCGAAAACCCGACCGCCACTCCGATCACTCCTGCGCGTATCGACACGACGACAAGCGTACAGATCTCGACGGTTTCGCGCTATACCGCGCACGCAATGGCGAAGATCGACATGGTCCGAAACCTGGGTGTCGTCGCGCATATCGACGCGGGCAAGACCACCGTGTCGGAGCGCTTCTTGTTCCATTCGGGCAAGATCCACAAGGTCGGCGAAGTCCACGACGGCGAGACCGAGATGGACTGGATGGAGCAGGAGCGCGAGCGCGGGATCACGATCACCGCGGCCGCCACCACGTTCGAGTGGAAGAAGCACGAGATCCACCTGATCGACACGCCGGGACACGTCGACTTCACGATCGAAGTCGAGCGCTCGTTGCGCGTGCTGGACGGCGCGGTCGTCGTGTTCTGCGGCGTCGCCGGCGTGCAACCGCAGTCCGAGACGGTCTGGCACCAGGCCGACAAGTTCAAGGTCCCGCGCCTCGCGTTCATCAACAAGCTCGATCGCGTCGGTGCTTCCTTCCCCACCGTGGTCGCGGATATTCGCGAGCGGCTCGGCGCAAATGCGGTGCCGATCCAACTCGTGATCGGGAGCGAGGACACGTTCGCGGGCGTCGTCGATCTCGTCGGGATGAAGGCGATCATGTTCACGGGCGATGTCACCGACACGCCGGAGATTGCCGAAATCCCCGCCGATGTCGCGGGCGCGGCGGCGGATGCGCGCGATCAGATGATCCAAGCGCTCGCGGATCTCGACGACACGTTCGCCGAGAAATATCTCGAGGGCCACGCGTTCACGGAAGCCGAGCTGAAGGCGGCGATTCGCAAGGCCACGATCGCGGTGAAGATGGTGCCGGTGCTCGGCGGAACCGCGCTGCGCAACAAGGGCATCCACCCGTTGCTCGATGCGGTGATCGACTACTTGCCGTCGCCTGCGGATGTCCCGCCGGTGTCGGGCGTCGATCCGCGCAACACCAGCGAGAAGCTCGTCCGCACGCCGAAGAATACGGAGCCGTTCAGCGCGCTCGCGTTCAAGATCGCGATGGATGAAGGCCGCAAGGTCGTGTTCCTGCGAATCTTCAGCGGCATGCTCGAAGCCGGCGGCGAGATCCTGAACGTCCGTACGGGCAAGAAGGAAAAGGTCGCGCGGCTGTTCCGGATCCACGCGGCGAAGCGCGAGCGGCTCGAGAAAGCCGTGGCCGGCGAGATCGTCGCGGCGGCGGGCCTGAAGGACGCCACGACCGGCGACACGTTGTGCGATCCGAAATCGCCGATCCTGCTCGAGCGTATCGATACCTACGAGCCGGTGATCAGCCAAGCGATCGAAGCGGACAACGCGGCGGCGAAGGAGCGGCTCGACTTCGCGCTCGGCAAGATGGTCGAGGAAGACCCCACGTTCCGCGTCAAAGAAGACACCGATACCGGCCAGACGATCATCTCGGGCATGGGCGAGCTCCACCTCGAGATCATGGTCGACCGGATGAAGCGCGAGTACGGCGTGCAAGCGCGCGCTGGTAAGCCGCAGGTCGTGTATCGCGAGACCGTGCTCGGCTCGGGCGAAGGCCACTCGGTGTTCGAGCGCGATCTCAAGGAGCAGCCGATCTACGGCGAGGCCACGTGCGTGGTGCGTGGTCGCGCGCGCGGCGAAGGTATGGACTTCAAGAAGAACCTGCCGGCGATGCCGCCGATGCCGGACGTCATCGTCCAGGCCGCGATGCAGGGGCTGCGCGATGCTGCGTCGTCGGGACCGGATGGCTATCCGCTCGAGGATGTCGAGGTCACGCTCACGCGCGTCGCGCTCAAGGACGGCGCGAACGGCGAGATCGGTGCGCGCGCGGCGGCGGCGGAAGCGTTCCGGCGTGCGGTCGCGGCGGCGGAACCGGCGCGGCTCGAGCCGATCATGAACGTCGAAGTTTCCGTCGACGACGATGGGCTCGGCGCGGTGATCGGCGATCTGCAGCAGCGCCATGGCCAGGTCCAGAACATGGAAGCGGTTGGAACGAAGCGCTTGGTCACGGCGCTCGTGCCGTTGCGCAACATGTTCGGTTACTCGACGCGGCTGCGCTCGATGACGGCAGGCTCGGCGACGTTCCGCATGCAGATGCACGCGTACGATACGTTGCAAGGCTAGTCCTCGAGCGGGCCCTGGACGAACGTGATCAGGCCGAGATCGACGTCATGGTCGAACGTGACGAACTCGCCCCAGTACATGAACGTGTCCGTCTGGATCGTCACGTCCCCACCGCCGAGGTCGCCCAAACCCAGCGTGAACGAGAGGTCGTTGCAGCCGGCGTGCGTCTCGGCTTCGACGATGTCGTGAAACCCGACGGTGATCGTGACCTCGCTCGCCGGTAGGCCATTGGCGCAGTTGGCTCGGTCCCAGTGACCCGTTAACGACTTGCCATCATCCGACGCACAGCCCGCCACGAGGATCGAAGTCAGTAGCGCGATCGACTTCATCATCGTCAATCTCCCAGCGGACCTGGCCTGAACGTGATCAGGCCGACGTCTTCGTCGTGATTCAACGTGAGCGGGTCCGTCCAGACGCCGCCGCCGGTCGTCATGATGATGACTTCCACGGGCCCGAAGTCACTCGGCACGTTGGTCGTGAACGAAATGTCGTTGCAGCTCACGTTGTCGTCGATGGCCGCACCGTAATCGTTCTCGATATGGATGTTGGCCATCGACGAGTAAAGGCCACCACCGCAGTCGAGAATGTCCCAGTGGCCTGTGAGCGAATGGCTATCGTCCGAAGCGCAGCCAGCCACCAGAACCGACGCCAATAGGCCGACGCGAATCATCGAGAAGATTTCAGCACGTTTCGAAGCGCATGGGACGTCATTTTTGCAGGCGCGCTTCGGGGAGCTCGACCTTCGATCGCCGACCCGCACGGCGGTCCTTGATCACCATGCTCAGCCACACGCCCATCCAGATCAGCGAGATCAGGCCGAGGCCGAACATCACGTACTCGTCGCGGAACACGACCTCGCGCGACATCACCGCGCGGCCCGGATTCGCCGGATCGTAGTAGGCGACGGCGGGGTGCGCTTGGATCCAATCACGGCCGACTTGCTTCGCGGAGTCCGCGCTCGTCGCATCCGGCATGAGGACCGCGAACTCGCTCGTGACGTGGTACTGGACGCCCGACACGGTGAACGTGCAAAACAGGATCGGGCGATAGCGGCGCGGCTTGCCGTGCTCGATCGATCCGAAATCGAGATCGTTGCATGGCGCTTCCGAAAAACTGGCGACGTCGCGACGGAGCGCACGCGAGTCGAAGAACTTCGTCACCGACGTCACTCCGAGCGCGAACATGATCAGCAGGATCAGGAGGCCGAGGACCTTGATCCATGGTCGAACTTCGCCGCTACGCTGCACGGGTGACATCGAGATCTCGCTGCGCAGAATAACCCTGCCACATCGCCTGGAACATCGGCTGGCGCGCGAGGAGCTCGTCGAACGTGCCGGTATCGACGACCCGGCCGGCATCGAGCAACACGATCGTGTCGAATCGGGTCAGGAGGTGGAGGCGATGGATCGCCGACACCACACACGCATCGGCGAGCGAGGCCAGCATGCCGTCGTAGATCCGCGCCTCGGTCACCGGATCGATGCTGCTCGTCGGCTCGTCGAGAAACACGATCGAGGAGCCGCGCGCCGCGAGCAGGCCACGTGCGAGCGCGATGCGTTGGCGCTGGCCACCCGAGAGATTTGCCCCACGCTCCGAAATCTCGGCCGCGAGACCGCCGGGCAAGCCGTCGAGCACCGGTTGCAGGCACGCGAGCTCGCACACGCGCGTGATGTCCGCGTCGTCGCGCGGCACACCGAGCGTGAGGTTCGCGCGGACATCTGCGTCGAAGATCTCCGGCTCCTGCGGCACCAACACGGCCAGCGACGAGAGATCCGTCAGCTCCGAGGCCGCACCATCGACGGTGATCCGCACCTGATCGGCGGGGTAGAGCCCGGCGAGCATGCGAAGCAACGTGCTCTTGCCCGCGCCACTGCCGCCGACGAGCGCGATCCGAGCGCCACGCCGCAGTTGAAGATCGGTGCCGTCGAGGCCGCGCGCACCATTGGGATGGCGCAGCACGGCGTTCTCGATCGCGATCGTCTGCCACGCGATCGGTTGCGCCGTGCGCGGTGGTTCGGCGATCGCGTCGAAGATCACGTCCGCGGATGCGATATCGGCCTGGCGCCGCACGAGGTCGGTCCAGGTCGCGGCCATCGAGCTGATCACGCTGCCGAGTTGCTGCGCGTACTGGTGGACCATCACGGCGGTGCCGACGAGCACCTCGCCGGTCGCGCGATAGCTGAGCCACGCGAACAAGGCGACGAGGCCGACGCGCAGCGCGTTGTTGAGGAGGTCGATCACCGCCCACTTCTGCTCGTTCAACACGAAGTCGCGGCGCAGCGGTCGCGACAAGTCCTCGTGGCGTTCGCGCGCCAGCTTCCTCAACGGCGCTTGCAGGCGCAACGTCAGCACGGTGCCGATGTTCGCGACGCTGTCGACGATCGTCGCGGTGTACTTGCGCTCGGCCTTATTCTCCTCGGCGACGACCCGCACCATCTGGCGATCGAAGCGAAACAAGATCAGCGCGATCGCCGTGTAGCCCACGATCGCGACGCTGCCGGTCACCGCAGATACCGCGACGAGCGCGATCAACGGGCCGATGATCGACACGAGATTTTGCAGGTGGATGAACTGGGTCTGCGCGAACTGGAACAGCGCGTTTGTGGTCAGCTGCATCCGATGCAGCGTCTCGCCCGAGTGATGGTGCTCGTGCCAGCGCAGGGGCAGTGCGAGGAGCCGCGCGAACAAGTCGTCGGAGAGTTGCTCGCGTGCGTGCAGCGCGACGCGCCGCTCGAGGATGCGCGCGGGCCCGTGAAGGATCCACGAGCCGATCGCGGTGCCGAGCATCGCGACGAGATACAGCGACGCGCGGACCAGGCCATCGCGGCCTCGAACCTGGAGCGCGTTGACCGCGCAGCCGAAGAAGAACGGAATCGCGATCCGGATCGCGGCTGCGGCACCGAGCAGTGCGAGCGCCCACACGAGCTGCGCCCGCTTGCCGCGCGAGTAGGTCCACAGCACGGCATAGAGCCGTCGGATACCCGTGCGCGGTGCACCCATACGACGACCAGCGTAGCACGCTGATCGTCCCCGGAAATCAGCGCTTTACTGCGCCCAGACTTGGACCTTCGCGTGGCGTTCGCCCGGAAGGTTCCGATACTTGAACTCGATCCACTCGATCGTCCGCTCGTCGCCCGGCAGATCGATCACCTTCGTCCGCGTTCCCTCGCGGAAGAAGTAGCTCACCGCCGGATGGAACGGCTCGCCGTGCTTGAACTTGATCGAGAAGTCGATCATCTCGAGCTCCGAATCGAGCACCACGACCGTCAGCTTGCGGAACTTACCCATCGCGCGACCCACCGGAATCCGATCGATGTCCTCGCGACCATGACCGTTGACCTCGCGCTCGCCGAGCATCTCCCAGCCACGCGATTCGAAGCGCCACGTCGACGGCGGCGGGGGCGGGGGCGGCGGCGGCGCAGCTTCGGCCTTCGCCCAGACTTGGACCTTCGCGTGACCTTCACCCGGCACGTTGCGATAGCGGAAGTCGATGAACCGGATCGTGCGCTCGTCACCCGGGAAGTCGATCACGCGCGTCCGCGTGTTCTCCCGGAAGTAGTACGCGACGTTCGGCGGACGCCACGACGGGCCGCGGCCGAACTTCACTTCCATATCGAGCATCTCGAGATCCGCGTCTTGCACGACGACCGTCATCTTCGAGAACCGACCCTCGTAGCGACCCACTTCGATGCGGTCGTGGTTCTCGCGACCATGGCCATGGACCTCGCGCTCGCCGAGCAACGTCCAGCCACGCGAGTCGAACGACGGCGGTGGAGGCGGCGGCGGGGCCGGCGGCGGGACATCACCACCGATACGCCACGCCCAGACCGAGACCTTCGCGTTTCCGCCACCCGGCAGGTTCTTGTACTTGAAGTCGAGGTAGCGAATCGTGTGCTCGCCCGGCGGCAACTCGATCACGCGCGTGCGGGTGCCCTCGCGGAATACTTGCTGGACGGCCGGGTGATAGTTCGTGCCGTCGCCGAACTCGATCTTGAAGTCGATCATCTCGAGGTCGCTGTTTTCGACGACGACCGTCAGCTTCGAGAACTTGCCCTCGATGCGACCCACCTCGATCCGGTCTTTATCGAACCGACCATTGACGGTCCGTTCACCGAGGTTGACCCAACCGCGTGAGTCCCACGCCTGCGCGCTCGCCGAGCGCGTGCTCACCACGAAGAGTGCGGCGGCGACTACCACACTGAATAAGAGATTTGGTCGCATGCCCGCGACGCTAACACTAGTTCGCATGCAGAACGGACGCTGGGGCAGGGTGGAAATTCATTACATAAGCACGTGCATAAGTAATTGAAATTAGGACAAAAACTGGAGCCCGTGATCTCCGTCTTCGACGATTATTTTCATGGTCGCTACGAAGCGCGCGCGAGTGGAGCGCGCACTTGTCCCCTCGCTTGTCCCCGATGTCGTCGCCACGCCCGTCGTGAAGTGGGTCGGCGGCAAAACCAAGCTCTTACCGGAGCTGATGTCACGGATGCCCACGACGTTCGGTCGCTACTACGAGCCGTTCATCGGTGGCGCCGCGATGTTCTTCAAGCTCGCGCCATCGCGCGCCGTGATCGCGGACGTCAATCCCGATCTCGTCATGCTGTATCGCACGCTCGCGAAAGATCCGAGCTCGGTGATCAAACGGCTCGCGCACCATCGCAGCGCGCACGACGAAGGTCACTATTACAAGACGCGCGAGGCGTGGAACCAACACCACCTCGAGTGGACGAACGCCGAGCGTGCGGCGACGTTCATCTACCTCAACAAGACCTGCTTTAACGGCCTCTGGCGCGTGAACCGCGCGGGTGACTTCAACGTTCCGATCGGTCGTTACACCGATCCGCCCATCTGCGTCCCCGACGCACTGCGCGCGGCGTCGCTCGTGCTCGCCCGTGCAGAAATCCGTCACTCGGATTACCAAGCTGCGATCGACGATGCGAAGCCGGGTGACTTCATCTACTTCGATCCGCCGTACGATCCGATCAACTCGACGTCGAATTTCACGAGCTACACCGCCGGTGATTTCGGCCCCAACGATCAGAAGACGCTCGCCGCGACGGCGAAACAGCTGATCGATCGCGGCTGTAAGGTGATGCTGTCGAATAACGACACGCCGTTCATCCGCTCCCTCTACAAGGGACTCCGGATCGACAAGGTGAAGTGCTCGCGTGCGATTAATTCCAATGCCGCAAAACGCGGCGATGTCGACGAGCTCGTGATCACCGGCGGGTATTAAACTCGCCGGCATGCTCACACTATTGGTAACGGCGGCGGCGGCAGTCTGTAGTTACACCGAGCAGTACGACACCACGAACGACTACCTCGCGAGCACGAACTATCAGCTCGAAGAGAGTGGTCTCGGGTTCGGAACGATCTGCGGCATCGTCAACGCAGGTCACTTCGATACCGATTACTTCTCCGACGACATCGACAACTACAGCCTCGACGTCGCGGCCGATTCGGACGTGATCGTCACGTTGACCGGCGACCTCGCATCGATCGCGCAGGTCGGCGTGTGGATCTACGATCCCGTCGCCGGCACGAGCCAGGGCAGCTACTACGATGGCGATCACGCGGTCGTGACCACGCACCTCGCCGCCGGACACTACGAGCTGTCGGTCGAGGCCTACGATGACGTCGCGTCGACCGAAGACATCCCGTACGTCGTGGATATCGAGCCCGACGATCCGAACGCGCGATGCGCGATGCCGGCGGGTAACGCGAACTACACCGAGTTCTGGGATCAGTTCTGGGGCTCGCGCCTGAACGACGTGATCCTCACGAACTTCGATCAGTTCCCGGCGCGGTCGCTGACACCGTTCAAGTACGACTTCGCCGAGCCGATCTGGACGACCGTCGCGACGACGCCGGTGAAGATCAACGGCACCGCCGGCCGCCACGCGCAGGACGACTCGTACTTCGATCGCGACACCTATCAGTTCACGACGGGTGCGACGACGAACCAGCTGTCGGTCCGCGTCGAAGGTGGCGCCGATTTCGACGCGTATCTGTTCGCGGCAAATTCCGTGTTCCCTCTCGGGAGCGCGGCAACAACCCGCAATGGCGACGTTTCGGTCGCGACATTCGCGGTCCAGCCGAACACGACCTACTGGGTCTGGGTCGGCAACTACAAAACAACAACGGCCGCTGCGCCGATCAACTACTCGCTGGCTCTCTGTCCAGCGAGTATGTGATCAGGCGAGCGGGTTCGCGGACACGTACTGCTGCGTGGCGGGATCGTAATCCTGCATCACGCCCGACGCGCCAGCCGAGCGAGCGATCCGGATGAGCTCGTCGCGGTTTCCGCGGACGACCATGCGGGGCTCGGCTCCATCGAGCTCGGAGGCAGCCACGAAGCGGCGGGCCTTCGCGACGTCCTTGAACACGAGGAGGTACGTCTGGTCATTACCGGCGCGCGCCATGACAGGAACGCGCCCATTTTGATCTTGGGTCTTCAGCTCGCCTTCGTTATCGACGAGCAGAACCCATAGACCATCGATCGCTTGATTCGAAGCGGTGGTGGGTTGCAACAAGGCGAGGGATATGTGCGGTTTTTCGCCGGATCTGTCAAGGAATTCTGTGACCCCAACTGCGTCTTGACGGCGGAGAGATCGGAGGGTCTAGTTGGGTGAATGGTCGCCCGCACGTATCTCCCAGTTGTTGGGAGAGTTTCAGCACTCGCTGAACTGGTAGGTGACCCGCTGGTCGACGGGTTTGCGAGGCGGATCCGCTATCTCCGCATCTCCGTCACCGACCGCTGCAACTACCGTTGCACGTACTGCATGCCCGAAGAGCTCGGCAAAGAGCTCGACTGGGCACCCAAGTCCGCGATGCTCTCGTTCGAAGAGATCGAGCGCGTGGTTCGGGTGTTCGCGGGGTTGGGCGTCCGCAAGCTGCGGCTGACCGGCGGCGAGCCGACCGTGCGCAAGGGCATCGTCGAGCTGGTCGCACGGCTCTACGCGATCCCCGGCATCGATCAGGTCGTGATGACCACGAACGGTCACGTGCTCGAGGAGCTCGCGGTCCCGCTCGCGCAAGCGGGTCTGTCGGGCGTGAACGTGTCTCTCGACACGCTCGATCCCGAGCGCTTCGCGAAGGTCACCGGCCGAGGCGACCTCACGCGCGTACGCGCCGGGATTCGTGCGGCAGTGCAGGCCGGGCTCGTCGTGAAGACGAATGCGGTCGCGCTCGTCGGTGTGAACGATCACGAGATCGTGGCGCTGTGCGACGACGCCTGGGCGCAAGGAGCGACCCCGCGGTTCATCGAGCACATGCCGATGAGCGAAGGCGCGATCTACGACGGCGCGGTCGGAATTTCGGCGGCGACGATCCGCACGGCGATCGAAGCCAAATGTGGTCCGCTCGCGCCGATCCAGCCGCTCACCCGCGACGGTGGCCCGGCAAGGTATTGGGCGCTCGCCGGCGACCCGAGCCGGCGTGTCGGCATCATCTCGGCGATGACCGAGCACTTCTGCGATGACTGCAACCGGCTCCGCCTGACCGCGACCGGCGCGCTCCACGCATGCCTTGGCCACGACGACGCCTTGGATTTGAAGACGTTGGTTCGCGACGGCGCCTCCGACGACGATCTGGTCCGGGCGATCGCCGGTGCGGTCACCGGAAAACGCGCAGGGCACACATTCGCCGACGCACCGCCGGCGAAGCACATGATCAAAATCGGCGGCTAAGGGCCTGTCCCCGCGGCATAAAACCGCTGCCAAAATGCGGAGATCCGACGAACGCTGATCGTCGGAATGGATCGATTACATGCTACGGTTGCGCAGGATACGGGCCTGCCGGGCTTACGTGCCGCTGCACGGAGGCGACCTATGGAAAGATCTACGCTCTACAAGGTGTTACTGACGGTCGCCGTGCTGATCGGCGGCGGTGGATTCCTCATCTACTCCTCGGTCGGTCATGCGCAGCACTACCGCATGGTCGACGAGCTGATCGGGGACATCAAAGGCGACCCGGCCGCATGGCAGGGCAAGGAGCTCAAGGTCCACGGCTTCGTCGAATCGGGAACGATCGTCGAGTCGGTGGTCGGGCAGGTCACGCACCGGACGTTCGTGCTCACGAAGAACGGAAAGAAGATCCGCGTCTTCAACCTGGGCCCGAAGCCGGACACGTTCAAGGATCAGAGCGAGGTGGTCGCCACCGGCCACATGATCAAAGCGAGCGAGGTCACCCAGCTCGCCACGGAGATGTGTGCTCACGCGCCGGCGCCGGTTGGCTGTCCGTTGCGTGCGGATAGCGAGAACGAGTGGGTGCTCGACTCGTCGGAGCTGATGGCGAAGTGCCCGTCGAAGTATGACGGCGCACCGTCCAACAAGATCGATACGACCTTTCACTGAACGGGGCGTTTCATGACCCAAGATCAAGTCCCGTTCTCGCCGATCGCACTGGTCGGCACCCTGGCGCTGCTCGCAGCGTATCTCGTCGCCGCGTGGGCGTTCGCGGCCGGCATCGCCGGTAACGCGCGCAAGAGTCGGCGCCTCGTCAACGCATCGGTTTACGGCCTGTACGGGTTCGGCGCGCTGATCGCGCTCGCGTCGACCTTGATGATCTACGCGTTCGTCACGCACGAGTTCTCGATCAAGTACGTCGCGTCGACGAGCGATGTCGCGATGCCGATGACCTACAAGATCACCTCGTTCTGGGGCGGTCTCGATGGCTCGCTGCTGTTCTGGGTGCTCGTGCTGTCGATCTTCTCGACGATCGCGATCACGGTGAACGCGAAGAAGCACCGCGAGATGATCGGCTACGTCGTCGCCACGATCATGGCGGTGCAGTTCTTCTTCCTGTCGCTGCTGCTGTTCACGAAGAATCCGTTCGCGACGTACCTCACGGCGCCGCCCACGGACGGGCAGGGCCTGAACCCGCTGCTCCAGAACTACTGGATGGTGATCCATCCGCCGAGCCTCTACACGGGCTTCGTCGCCGCCACGATTCCCTTCGCGTTCGGCATCGGCGCGCTCGCGTCCGGCCGGCTCGACGACATGTGGCTGAAGTCGGTCCGCTCGTGGATGCTGATCTGCTTCGGCTTCCTCAGCTTGGGCCTGATCCTCGGCGGCCGGTGGGCGTACGAGGAGCTCGGCTGGGGTGGCTATTGGGCGTGGGATCCCGTCGAGAACGCGGGGCTCATCCCCTGGTTTACAGCGACCGCCTTCCTGCACAGCGCGATCATCCAAGAGCAGCGCGGCACGATGAAGATGTGGAACCTGTGCCTCGTCATCATCACGTTCTTCCTGACGATCTTCGGCACGTTCATGACCCGCTCCGGCGCGGTCCAGTCGGTCCACGCGTTCGGCGAGGACAACGTGCTCGCGCTCCAGTTCATCGTGTTCATGGCGGTGATCCTGATCGTGTCGATCGGGCTCCTCGTCTATCGCTCGAACAAGCTGTCGTCGCGCGCGGTGTTCGATTCGTTCGCGTCGCGCGAGTTCGCGTTCCTCATCAACAACTGGATCCTGCTCGCGTGCGCGTTCTTCGTGCTGTTCGCGACGATGTTCCCGACGATCTCGGAAGCGATCAACGGCGAGCGCATCTCGGTCGGTCCCGAGTTCTTCAACAAGTGGATGACCCCGTTCGGGCTCCTGTTGTTGTTCCTCGCGGGCGCGGCACCGCTCCTCGCTTGGCGTAAGACCACGCGCGAGCGCCTGATCAGCCAGTTCATGTTCCCCACGATCACGGCCGCGGTGACGATCGTGTTGCTCGTCGTGATCTTCCCGCAGACCAAGCACCTGTCGGCGATGTTCGCCGCGCCGATTCGCCTGCCGGTGTCGCTGATCAACTTCGGGTTGGTCGCGTTCGTCGCCGCGTCGATCGGTCAGGAGTTCTACCGCGGCATCATCGTCCGCAAGCGCCAGACCGGCTCGGACGCGTTCACGTCGCTGATCGGTCTCTTGCTGGTCAAGCGCCGCAAGTACGGCGGTTACATCGTGCACCTCGGTGTCGCGATCATGTTCTTCGGGTTCGCCGGCAAGGCGTACGAGCGCATGGTCGATCGCACGGTCGAGAAGCCGGGCGTCGCCGCGAAGGACGGCACGGGCAGCTCGTCGTTCGGATTCGGCACGTTCACCGGCCCGTTCTCGACGAGCGATTACTACTTCTCGTACGAGAACCTGTTCCACACGTCGGACGATCACAAGGACGCGATCACGGCGCAGGTCGGGATCTACGACAAGGGCAACTACATCGACACGGTCTACCCGGCGAAGTGGGACTTCCACAAAGGCGACCAACAGACGACCGAGGTCGCGATCCACGTGCGCACGCTCGAGGACGTCTATGTCGTGCTCACCGGCTACGACCTCGACACCTCGCTCGCGAACTTCCGCGTGTACATCAACCCGCTGATCTTGTGGGTGTGGCTCGGCTTCGTCGTGCTCGCCGCGGGAACGCTGCTGTGCCTCGTGCCGGAGAGCCTCGTGCAACGGCCGGCGAACTGGAAGCCCACGTCGAAGCTCGGTCGCGCGGCGGATGCCGGCATCATGATCCTGCTTGTCGGTGGTGCGCTCGTCGGGCTCGCGTCGCAAGCGCGCGCCGGTGTGCCGAAGAACCTGAACCTGGCAGCCGAGAGCTCGGCGGCGACGGAGCACGTCCCCGCGGGCATGGGCATGGGCAAGGCCGGTGGTGGTTACGCGGCGATGAACCGCCCCACGAACGACACCGAAGCCAAGGCGATGAAGGAGCTGCTCTGTCCGTGTGGTTGTGCGCGGCAGTCGATCCACGACTGCGATTGCGCGACCGCGGCGAACCTTCGCGCGAAGGTCCAAGCGATCATGGCGGGCAGCGATCTCAAGACGGACGCTGGCCGCAAGCAGGCGTACGACGCCACGCTCGCCGTGTTCGTGAAGGACTACGGCAAGCAAACCCTCGCGACGCCGGAGAGCAGCGCATCGTGGGCCTTTCCCGCGATCGCGGCGGTCGGCGCGCTCGCGTTGTTGCTGGTGGTCGGCCGGCGCTGGGTGAAGTCGCTCGCACGAGCCGGCCGTTGGCAGCAGCGGCAGCAGGTGGCGGTCCGGCGTGGCGGTCGGAGACGAGGCGTACAACGACAAGTTGGACGACGAGCTTTCGGAAACCGACTGATGGCGGCGAAGAAACCAGCGAAAGCCGTCGAGCCGTCCGCCGAGGACGCTCTCGACGACGACGAGCTGCCGAAAGCGCAGGTCGTCGAGCGGGATAAGCCCGCGCCTGAAGATCCCTATCGACGGCTGAAGATCGCGGGCTTCGTCTTCCTGTTGCTGTGTGGCTGGGCGTTCGTGCTCGGCACGAATCGGTTCCACATCACGGCGCCGGTCGTGTTCGCGTGCCTCGCATACACGGCGTTGATGACCGCGATCGTGAATCTGTGGCGCACGGGTGCATCGGCCGCGGGGCCGGACAGCATCGATAGCGAGTGGGGCCGTCCACTCGGCGCGCGGGGCGAGCTCGAAAAAGAGAAGAAGACCCTGTTGAAGGGGATCAAGGAAGCGGAGTTCGACGCGGCGACGAACAAGTTGTCGAAGGCGGATGCCGATACGTTGATCGCCGAGTATCGAGCGCGTGCGATCGAAGTGATCAAAGAGATCGATCGGCTCGAAGCGGGTGCGGCGCTGTCGCCGAAGGAGCAGATCGCGCGTGAAGTGAAGGCGCGCGTCGAGCTCGGCAAAGTGGCGGACAAACCGAGCCCGAAAGCGGAAAAGGCGAAGGCGAAGAAAGCCGACGCGAAGTCCACGTCGACCGACGCGAAGCCGGCCGACGAAGCGACGGATGCCAGCGACGCGGGGCCGACGCTGGGCGAGGTGCTCGCGGCCAATCCGCACGTCGGTACGCGAGACGCCGACGGCAAGTTCATCGTCGCCGAATCCGCGCAGGCCGACGCCGAATCGAACGGCGCGACGTCTGCCGATGTCGATGCCGCAGCGAACGGCAAAGCTGCCGACGCGAAGGTCGCTACCGAATTGAACGAAGCCGCGTCCGCGAAGATCGCGGCCGCCGAAGCGAAGGTCGCCGCGGCACGCGCTGCTGCCGATGCCGCCGAAGCGAAGGCCGCCGCCGCGCGCGCCGAAGTCGAAGCCGCGGAAGCGAAGGCCGAAGCCGCCAAGCTCGCGAGCGAATCTAGCTCGAAGAAGAGCGCAGGAGAGTCCGCATGAAGATCAACGTTCTCCTCGCGTCCATGCTGCTCGCGGTCGCCGCCGCACCTGCGATCGCGCAGGTCCCCGGTGCGATCGGCCAGCCTCTGAAGAGCGCGGATCTGCCTCCCGGCACCATCACGGTGAAGGTCGTCGCCGGTAAGGTCCAGAACGTCGTCGCCGGCACCGACGTCACGCTCCTCGTCAACGGCACGCCGCGCGTCGCGCGCACCGATACGGGTGGTCACGCCGCGTTCCCCGGATTGCCGGTGGGCGCGACTGTCCAGGCGAAGGTCCTCGACGAGGATAAGAAAGAGATCACGTCCGCCGAGTTCCAGGTCGCCGACGACCAGGGCATTCGCGTGATGCTGTCGACGAAGCCGTTCCAAGCGATGGGTGCTGGCGAAGCGCCGTTCGCGGGTGGTGGCGGTGCGGGCATGCCCGATCCACGCCAGCTCTCCGGCGAGCCCCGCGCCGAGGCGACCGACGCGCCCGGCACGATGACGGTGCGCCTGACGTACGACAACCTGCTCGAGAAGAAGAACCTCGACAAGCTGCCGGTGTTTTTGACCGGCTACAAATCCGACGACAGCGTCACGGTCTACAAGGTCCTGACCGACGCCGAAGGTCGCGCGGTGTTCGATAACCTCGATCGCACCGGCGGCACGTCGTACTTCGCGTCGGCGCAGATGCCGCGTGGCGAGATTGTCGATCGATTGGCGTCGAGCCCGGCCGTCCTCGATTCGCGCGCCGGCATCCGCATGATGTTGTCGGCCGACAAGCTCGATTCGAAGAGCCCGGCGATCGACGACCTGTCGCGCATCGACAAGCAGGACACCGCGCCGAAAGATCCGAACCAAGTCCGGATCACGCTCGTCGGTGTGCCCGAAGAGACCTCGCCGGTGACACTCGTCGCGTACGGGCCCGGCGGCAAGCAGCGCGTGATCGCGGCGAAGCCTCCCACGCGTGCGGCGCCGGATCCGGCTGACGTGTCGGCGAAGGAAAACTTCAAGAACGAACCGGACGCGCCGCCGAACACGCTGCATGTGCAGGTTCACGGTGGTGGCCCCGACGACAACAAGCCGCTCGGCGGCGTGTCGATCCGGCTCGTGCCCGCGGATGCGGTGAAAGATCCGAACGCGGATCTCTCGAAGATCGGCAGCGAGCAGAAGACGCCCGACAGTGGCTTCTTCGACATCACCGATTCGACGAAGGGAAAGCTCGTCGCGCACATCACGATCAACGGCAAGGAGATGGACTCCGAGCCGTTCGATCATCGGCAAGCAGGGCGGCCTGCTCGATGTCGAAGCGCACTGGGATACGACCGGCAAGCTCGTCGCGGACTTCGATGTCTCGTCGGTCACCGCCGACGAAGTGCTCGCGGCGCAGGCCGTGATGTTCAACAACAAGACGCTGTTCCGCACGATCCCGTTCCAGAAGGTGCCGGGCCACGGGTCGCACGCGACGTTGTTCATCTATCCGCGGATCCTGTTCTCGTTCAGCCTGACGTCGCAGATCGACGACGAGTTCCTCGCGGTCGGCGGCAAGTTCGACGTCACGAACTACTCGTGGGCGCCGTACGTGGCGAGCGACGACGGCATGGTCATTCCGCTGCCGAAGAACTTCAAAGGCGCGCGCGTCGTCGAACAAGATCAGGACGAGGTCGCGGTCGCGCAGGGCGAGGGCTTCCGGATCGGTAAGCCGATTCCGCCAGGCGGGCGCACGTTCCACGCGCAGTTCTCGCTGCCCGTGGAGAACGGCGTCGCCGATTGGTCGCTCGATCTGCCGTTCGGCGCGTACAACTCCGGCATGGAGATCCGGCAGACGCCGGGCATGGTCGTGCAAACGCCGCCGGGCGTGCGCGGCCAGACCGCGACGGTCCCGCAGGGCACGTACTACGTGCTGCCGCAGATCTCGATCAAGCCGAAGCAGTCGATGCACATGTCGATCTCGAACTTGCCGTCGCAAGCGGCGTGGAAGACGTGGGCGCCGCGGATCGTCGGCGCGGTCGCGATCCTCGTCATGCTCGGCGGTATCTGGTTCACGCTGCGCCGGACGTCGAAGGATCGAACGGAAGAGCAGGCGCGGGCCAAGCGCCGGCAGGAGCTACTCGACGAGCTCGTCGAGATGGAGAAGTCGGGCGCGGCGCAGAAGTCCGATAACAAGCGCCGCGAGCAGATCACGAAAGAGCTCGAACAGCTGTGGGTCGACTAGATCGCGTCGCGATCGCGAAGGTCGGAAAGCGCTACGGGACCGAGCGCGCGCTCGCGGGCGTGTCGCTTACGCTGAAGGCCGGTTCGATGTGCGCGTTGCTCGGCCACAACGGCGCGGGCAAGACCACGCTGCTCGGCGTGGTGTCGACGCTCGTGCGCGCGGACCAAGGCAGCGTCGAGTATCACGCGGCGAGCGGGCCGTTGAAGGGGGCGGACATCCGGCGCGAGATCGGGATGCTCGCACACGCATCCCTTTGCTATGGCGAGCTGTCTGCCGTCGAGAACCTCGAGCTGATCGCCGGGCTCTACGACGTTCCAGCCGACATCACCGCGATGCTCGATCGCGTGGGGCTCGATCCGAAAGCGCGCAGTCGGGCGGCGCGGACGTATTCGCGCGGCATGCTGCAACGCCTGGCCCTCGCACGCGCGCTGCTGACGAAGCCGTCGCTGCTGCTCCTCGACGAGCCGTTCACCGGGTTGGATCGCGAAGGCGCGCTCGCCCTCGGCGAACAACTCGGGGCGCTCAAGGATGACGGCACGATCGTCGTCGTCGTCACCCACGATCTCGAAGCGATCGCGGGGCGCACGGATCACGTCGCGATCCTGCGTCGCGGCAAGCTCGTGTGCGAGGAGCGCGCTGCCGCGTACACCTACGACGAGCTCAAGGACCTCTATCATCGGAATGCGGCCTAGATGCTGAAGAACGCGTTCCGGATCGCGTGGAAGGACCTGCGGATCGAAGTTCGATCCAAAGAGATCTTCATGACGATGGCGTTCTTCGGCGCGCTGCTCGTCGTGATCTACGCGTTCGCGTTTCCGTTCGACATGACGGCGGTGCGCGGCTCGACGCCGGGCATGCTGTGGGTCGCGATCGCGTTCTCGGGCACGATCGCACTCGGCCGCGCGTTCGATCGCGAGAAGGACAACGACACGATGCGCGCGTTGCTGCTCGCGCCGGTCTCGCGCCTGTCGGTGTTTCTCGGCAAGGCGATCGCGATGAGCGTGCTGATCTTCGGCGTCTCGTTCGTCGTGGTGCCGCTGCTCGCGCTGTGGTTGAACGCGCCGTTGTTCGAGTATCCCGGTCGCCTGATCGGCGCGGTCGCACTCGGCTCGATCGGGTTCGCCGTGGTCGGATCGGTGTTCGCGGCCACGCTCCTCAAGGTTCGCTCGCGCGACGTGCTCCTGCCCGTCGTGCTCTATCCGATCCTCCTACCGCTATTCGTCGCGGGGACGAAGTGCACGGCGGCGCTGATCGCCACCGAGCCGAATCTCGAGACCTCGGACTATTGGATCGGCTTCCTCGGAATCTACGACGCCGCGTTTTTAGTACTATCCCTATGGGTGTTCGAGAGCCTGGTGATCGAATGACGAAAACACTGACACCGATCCTGACCGCCCTCGCAGCCGCGGGAATGGTGGTGGCCGTTTATCTCGTGTTCCTGAAGAACCCGGGTGCACATGCCGGCATCGACTACGTGATCGATCCGGAGAACGGCCGGCTCGTCGCGACGAGCCTGTTCTTCAGCCAACGGATCGTGTTCTGGCACGTCGCGCACGCGTTCGTGTTGTTCACGGCCGTCGGCGTCGCCGGCATCGCATCGATCTTCTTCTTGTGGAAGCGCAACCCGCGGATGGACGACATCGCGTCGGCGGCCGTCGACGTTTCGGTCGCGATGGGCGCCGCGGTGTTGGTCACCGGATCGATCTGGGCGAAGGCCGCGTGGGGTGTGTGGTGGCAGTGGGAGCCGCGGTTGACGATGTCGCTGCTCCTGTGGCTCGTGCTCGTCGGCTACGCGCTCGTCCGCCAGTTCGCGGGGCCGAGCGCGGATCGCGTCGCCGCCGGCATGGCGATCTTCGGGATGGTCGGCGTGCCGTTCATCTACACGATGGTGGGGCAGGACTCGCATCCGAAGTCGGGTGCGAACGGCACCGTGTTCACGTTGTCGCCCGCGATCCGGCCGGCGTTTTGGATCGGCGTGTTGGCCTTCATGTTGTGGTTCGTGGTGCTCGTGATCGTGCGCGTCCAAGCGGTGCGTGCGGCGCGCGAGGTTCGTGAATTGCGCGAGCGCGCGCTCGATCTGGGAGTTCTCGAATGAAGAAAGTGATCCTCGTGCTGCTCCTCGTCAGCGGAGCTGCGTTTGCGGACGGCTCGGCCGATGGCTCGGGTTCGGCGGCTGGTTCGGCGGCGCCGGAATCGCCCGAGCATCAGGCGTGCGTCGCGGCGATGAATGCGGATCCGAAGTTCGCGGATTCGATCGTGAAGAGCGCCGACAAGCGGATCGATCAAAAGACGATCGATGCGCACGATGCCGCGATCAAACGCATCGCGGAGAACGATCAGCACGTGCTGTGGGCGTACGCCGCGCTGTGGGTGATCGCGGCCGGCCTCGTCGGCTACATGTTCATGCGCCAGCAGAAGCTAAAGTCCGAGATCGAGATGCTGAAGCAAGACCTCGCGAAGGCCGAAAAATGACCGGCGAACACGTCATCTTCATCCCCGGCGTGCTGATGGTCGGCATGTTCCTCGGCTTCATCTTCGGCACGCGCGCGGCGCGCAACCAGTTCGATCTCGCGCAGAAGCGCGCCGAAGAACGCGAGGCGGCCAAGGCCGCGCGCGACGCGAAGAAGAAGCTCGCGGTTACGAAACCTGACGACTGAGCTGACCGAGGAGCGTAGAGAGCTCGGCCGGCGTTTGGATCCGCGCCGCGCGATCTTTGGCGAGCGCGCGTTGCACGATCGCGTTCAGCTCGGGATCCGCAAGTGGCGCGGGTTCATGCGTCATCACCGCCTGCATCGACAAGTACGACGGACCGCGATGAAACAAACGTTGGTTCGCTAACAGCTCGTACAGCACGACGCCGAGTGCGAACACGTCGAGCGCGGGCGACCACGCTTCACCACGAATCTGCTCCGGCGACATGTACGCGTGCGTGCCGCGCGGCGTGCCCGATTCACCGATGCGACGTGCGATGCCGAGATCGATCAACACGACGCGATCGCCGGTGGGCTGCGCATCGACGACGAGGTTCGAGTGATTGATGTCACCGTGAACCCAACCATGCTTATGCATGTGCGTAGCGCCAGCGCACGTCTCGCGAACGATTCCGATCGCGCGTGTGCGCGGGATGATTGCCCGTTGTGGCTGTTTTTCCGACGGAGATGGCATGAGCGTGCGGCGGAGATCTTCACCAGGCGCGAGCTCGAGTGCGACATAGGGTCGATCGTCCACCTTGTCGGTTTCGATCGCGTGGACCAGGTTCGGATGACGCGGCAATGCCATCGCGAGCATCTGCTCTTGTTGGAATTGTTCGCGAGCTTCCTCGTTGCGCAGCAGATGCGTGTGAATCCGCTTGAGCGCGGCCTGTTCACTCGCTCGATGAGCTCGCCAGATCTCGCCGAGACCACCCGCCGCGATCAACGCGTCGAGTGTCCACGACCCGAAACTGTCTGACATGTAAGAGCACGGTAGCACCTGTGCGAGCGCGCGTGAATTACCGTCGAGCTTGCCGGATCACGACGAGGTCCGTACTATTCGCGACCGTGGGTCCGGAGCGTCTCGGGAGGTACACGATTTTGCGACATCTCGCGTCGGGCGGGATGGCGGACGTGCTGCTCGCGCGCACCGAGGGCATCGAAGGCTTCGAACGTCACGTCGTCGTGAAACGGATCAAGCCCGAGCTCGCGAAGGACAAGCGCTTCATCCACATGTTCCTCGACGAAGCGCGGCTCGCAGCAACGCTTCATCACCAAAACGTCGTGCAGGTTCACGACATCGGTGAAGAGCACGGCGAGTACTTCTTCGCGATGGAATACGTCCACGGTGAAGACGTGCGGAAGATCCTCGGCGCGACGTCGAAGGCGAAGCAGCACCTGAAGCTCGGTGACGTGATCGGGATCGTGTGTGGCGCGGCGGCGGGACTTCACTACGCGCACGAGCGTCGCGATTCGAACAAGAAGAAGCTCGAGATCGTCCATCGCGACGTGTCGCCGTCGAACATCATCGTCGGTTACGACGGCTCGGTGAAGCTGCTCGACTTCGGCATCGCGAAAGCGGTCGCGCGCACGACGTCCGAAACCCGGACAGGCACGTTGAAGGGCAAGGCGAGCTACATGTCGCCCGAGCAGTGCAAGGGCGTGCAGGCGATCGATCGCCGGAGCGATGTCTACTCGCTCGGCGTGGTGTTGTACGAGCTCGCGACCACGGCGCGGTTGTTCAAGGCGGAGAGCGACTACCTCGTGATGGACGCGATCGTGAACGGCAAGGTGCCGCTGCCGCGCGTGAAGCGGCCGGATCTGCCGAACGAGCTGTCGTCGATCATCATGCGCGCGCTCGCGGTCGATCCGGATCGCCGGTATCAGAGCGCGGACGAGCTGCGCCTCGCGCTCGAGGATTTCGCGGAACGCGCGGGGCTCGCGGCGAACCTCGGCTCGCAGATGAAGAAGCTGTTCGGCGAGCGGCCGGAGCCGTGGCTCGAGCTCGACAAGCCGAATCGGAAGGTCGAGCGATCGAGCTGGACCGATGTCGCGGATGAAGATGCCGAGACGTCGTTGTCGGATCCACCGACCACGGATCAGCGGCGGATCGGGCGGGCGAGTGGATCGCATCAGTCGATGCCGCCGGCTTCTGCGTCGGTGAGTGGCTCGTCGAGCGGATCGCACAAGGCGATTCCGCGCGCGAGCACGGCGAGTGGCTCGCACAAGTCGATTCCGGTCCGCGAGACGCGGACGAGTCAGCGGATGGCGTGGGAACTGTCGACGCCGCGGCCGCAGACCGTCAATACCGGGGAGATTCGCAAGCGGACGAAGGCGGCGTTGTTGCTCGGGCCGATCATTGTCGCGGTGGGTGGGTTTGCGGGGTGGGAGTACTGGCAGTCACGCCAAAAAGAAACGGCAACGGCAACGGCGACGACCCCGAACCAAGAGGGCGCCAAGGATTCGCTTACGCTTGCGCCTACGCCTACGCCTACGTCGCCAACCGTTACACCGATCGCGCCGTCGACGATCGACACGCCGACGCCGCCGCCGCCTGTCGTGTCCCCGCCGGTTCGCACCGGGATGAATACGCCGCGCCAGACGCAGACCCAGAAAGCAGCGGCGCCGCAAGCGCTGACCGCACCAGCGACATCGCCGACGACGCCTGCACCGCCGCCAACGCCCGTGCCACCGCCGACGATCACTAGTTCGGGCACCGGATCGGGCACGCCGACGAGCACGAGCACGAGCACGGGTACGAGCACGCCGGTCACGCCGGAACCGCCGCCTCCAGCCCAGGATCCCAAGACCGCGATGACGATGCTGAGCGCGGCGACCGTCACGATGGTCGCCGGCGACCACGCGGCCCAGCTCTCCAAGTGCGAGGCGATCGCCACGATCCACGGCGACGTCGCGATCTCGTTCGAGATCAACGCGGCCGGCAAGGTGATCAGCAGCCAGATCTCGTCGACGATTCACAACCCGAAAGTCGCGGCCTGCATCCTGACCGCGCTTCGGTCGTGGGCGTTCCCGAAGCCCCCGAGTGGCTCGGCGAAGGGCGTCTACACCATCAATTATCAGTAGCTTTCGGCTAGAGTCCCGAGGTCATGGACCTCAGCTTTACCGAAGAACAGCTCGCGCTCGTGCAGACGGCGCGTGACTTCACGCGCAAAGAAATCATCCCGAAGGCGGCGCACTTCGACGAGACCGGCGAATTCCCGCGCGAGATCCTGAAGAAGGCGTGGGAAACCGGCCTGATGAACATCGAGGTGCCCGAGGCGTACGGCGGCCTCGGCGGCAGCTGCCTCGATAACTGCCTGGTCCAAGAAGAAGTCGCGTTCGGCTGCTCGGGCATCAACACGTCGCTGTCGGCGAACTCGCTCGGCTCCACGCCGATCGTCATTGCCGGCACCGAAGAGCAAAAGAAGAAGTACCTCGGCCGGCTCGCCGCCGAGTACTGCTTCGCCGCGTACTGCTGCAGCGAGCCGGATGCCGGCTCGGATGTCGCGGGCATGCGCACGCGCGTGACCAAGCACGGCGATGACTACGTGCTGAACGGTCAGAAGCGGTGGATCACGAACGGCGGCGTCGCGAGCTTCTACACGGTGTTCGCCACGTTCGATCCGGCGATGAAGCACAAGGGCATCGCGTGCTTCGTCGTCGATGCGGACACGCCCGGAGTCAAGGCCGGTCGCAAAGAGCACAAGATGGGACAGCGGGCGTCGAATACGACGGACGTGATCTTCGAGGACGTCAAGCTGCCGAAGTCGGCGCTCGTCGGCACCGAAGATGGCGGCTTCAAGGTCGCGATGAAGACGTTCGACAAGTCGCGTCCGTGGATCGCGGCGATGGCGGCCGGTGTGATCCGGCGCGCGATGGAAGAGAGCCGCGATTACTCGCTCGAGCGGAAGACGTTCGGCGTGCCGATCGCGCAGCACCAGGCGATCCAGTTCATGCTCGCGGAGATGGCGATCGCGTACGAGGCGACCCGCCTGCTCACGCACAAGGCGGCGTGGATGGTCGACAAGGGCGAGCTGTCCTCGATCGTGTCGAGCTACGCGAAGGCGTACGGCGCCGATGCCGCGATGAAGTCGACGACGGACGCCGTCCAGATCTTCGGCGGCTACGGCTACACGAAGGAATATCCGGTCGAGAAGCTGATGCGGGACGCGAAGCTCCTGCAGATCTATGAAGGCACCGCGCAGATCCAGCGCGTCGTGATCGCTCGCAACATTCTGGGAGGCAAGTGATGAGGTATCTGCTGCTGTTGGCTGCGATTGCGGCTTGTGACACGCCGCCGAAAGAAGACTTCGCGAAGGAAGCGGCGAAGATGGAGGCGGACAAGCCGCCACCGCCGCCGACGACGAAGCCGAAAGAAGTCGCGCGCAAGGCGAAGACGCCCGACGAGCTCGGCACCTGTCACCTGACGGCGACCGGTTCGGTGTCGGCGGACCAAACCACGAAGGGTGGTAAGGACGCGACGAACATCTCGTACTGGTATACGGAAGCCGAGCAGAAGACGATGATGGGCGTCGACGGCTTCGTCATCAACTGCAAGGGCCCGGACATCAAGTTCTCCTTGGTGCCGGGTGGCGGCAAGAAGGACGGGATGCCGTTCAAGCCGAAGAAGTACGACTTCGCCCAAGGCAAGGGCGATGGCGTGCTGATGATCTCGTTCGGCCCGAAGCAGACGATGGACAAGCCGACCGGATCGATCGACGTGACGAGCTTCGACTCGCATCACATCGCCGGCACCGTCGATCTTTCCGGGACCGTCGGCAGCGGGCAAGTGAAGCTCGCGGGCACGTTCGATCTGATCTGTCCCGACCTCAGCGCCTGCGAGAAGTAGCTTACTTACTCGCGACGCCCCAGCGCAGCAGCTTCCGATACAGCGTCTTGCGATCGATATCGAGAACCTGCGCGGCGTTCGTGCGATTGCCACCGCACATCTCGACGACGTGCAGGATGTGGCGGCGGTCGACTTCTTCGAGCGTGAGCAATTCGTTCATGGTGTCAGGCATGTCTAGATCTCCGTTAGTTGGGGTTTCGGCGGAAAGAACCGGTCGCGAAGCGTGCCGGCCCAGTAGTAACTGACGGGCAAAACGATCAGCGTGAGCAGCGCTGCGGACAGCGTGCCGCTCACCACGACCATCGCGATCGGGCGTTGCGTCTCGGAACCGATCGCGTGTGACATCGCCGCGGGGAGCAGACCCAGCGACGCGAGCAGTGCAGTCATCAATACCGCACGAAGTCGTTCGCGCGTACCTTCGATCGTCGCGGTCCACAAATCTTCACCGCGATCTCGCCGCGCACGAATTGCACTGACGACCAACACACCGTTCAACACGGCTTGGCCGAGCAGCGCGATGAAGCCGACCGCCGCCGACACCGACAGCGTCATGCCGCCGAGCGCCAACCCGGCGAGTCCGCCCAACAGCGCCACGGGCAGATTGACCATGATGATCGTCGCGTCCCACACGGTGCCGAACGCGCTGAACAACAGGAAGAACGTCAGCACGAGCGAGAGCGGCAACACGAGCTCGAGCCGCGCCATCGCGCGTTGTTGGTTCTCGAACTCGCCGCCCCACGTCATCGTGTAGCCCGTCGGCAGCTTCACCTTCGCGTCGACCTGCGTCCGCGCGTCCTCGATGAACGAGCCGAGGTCGCGATTGCGCAGGTTCATGCGAATGCCGATGTAGCGCTTACCGTTCTCGCGCGTGATCGCGGCCGGGCCCTTGACCATGCCGACACTCGCGACCGCACTGACGGGCACGACGACGCCGTTATCGAGCGGGACGCGGAGCTGGCGAATCGAATCGAGATCCTGACGCGACGCGAGCGGGAACCGCACCGTGACGTCGAACTTCTTCTCGCCGTCCCAGAACTCGCTCGCGGCGTGGCCCGAGAGCGCGGTCTCGATGTAGCTCTGCAAGCCGCCGAGATCGAGGTTCCAGCGCGCGAGCGCCTTGCGATCGGGGCCGATCGCGATCACCGGCTCTTCGGACGCCTTGACGATCGCGGGATCCGCGACGCCGGGCACCTTCTCGACGACGTTTTCGGTCTGCTCGGCTAACTGGCGGAGCGTCTTCACGTCATCGCCGTAGATCTTCACGGCGACCGTGCCTTGCTGACCGGAGATGTTCTCGTTGACGTTGTCGCGGATCGGCTGACTGAAGTCGCTCTCGATGCCGGGGATCGCCTTCAAGTCCTCGGTCATGATCGCGACGATGTCGTCGAGCGTGTGGAGGCCTTCACGCCACTCCTTCATCGGCTTCAGCTTGATGAACACCTCGAGGTTGTTGAACAGCTTCGCGTCCGTGCCGTCTTCGGGCCGGCCGAGCTGCGACAACATCTCCGTCACTTCAGGGACGTGCTTCTTCAGCGTGGCGAGGATCTGCGGCGTCAGCTTGCGACCTTGGTCGAGCGACGTCGTCGGCGGCAGCGTGAACGTCACGTAGATCGAGCCTTCGTTCAGCTCCGGCAAGAACTCGCTGCCGAGCCGCGGGCCGAGCATCGCGCCCGCCGCGAGGAGCGATAGCGTGACGATCGCGACCGGCAGCGGATTGCGCATCGCGCCGAGCAAGATCGGATCGTGGACCTTCTTCGCCAGCTTCAACACCGGCGACACCCGCACGGCCTTGTGCTTGCGCAGCGCGAAGAAGCACATCACCGGCACGAGCGTGAAGCTGACGAGCATCGCGCCGACGAGCGCGCTCGCGACCGTGTGAGCCATCGGCGCGAAGATCCGGCCTTCGACGCGCTGGAGCGCGAAGATCGGCAGATACGCCGCGATGATGATGAGCAGCGAGAACAGAGTCGGCCGCGCGACCTGACGTGCGATCTGGAACAGCTTGTCGACCTTTTGCTGCTTGGTCAGCGTGTCGTAACTAGGCCCGGCGACGTGCTCGAACACGTGTTCGACAAGGATCACCGCGCCGTCGACGATGATGCCGAAGTCGACCGCACCCATCGACAGGAGGTTCGCGGACATCCCGCGTGCGTGCAGGTAGATGAAGCTCGCCGCCAGCGACAGCGGAATGACGAGCGTGACGATCAGCGACGCACGTAGCGATAACAAGAAGACGAATAACACGAGCGAGACCAGGAACGCGCCTTCGCCGAGGTTGTGGAACACCGTGTCGAGCGTGGTGTCGACGAGATCGGTGCGGTCGTAGAACGGATTGATCGCCACGCCTTCCGGCAGCGCGTGCTTGCGCATCTCGTCCACACTCGCGCGAATACCCGCGAGCACGACCGATGGATTCTGGCCCTTGCGCATGAGCACGATGCCTTGCACCGCATCGAGGTTGTCACCGCGCGTGACCACGCCCTGGCGCGGCGCGTAGCCCTGCTGGACCTGCGCGACGTCTTTGATCAACACCGGCACGCCGCCGTGGAACCCGCACCGCACTTCGCCGATCTCGTCGAGCGACTTGAACGTGCCCATCGAGCGAATCACGAAGCCTTGCTCGCCGCGTTGCACGAGGCCGCCGGATGCGTTCATCGACGCCTTCGACAGCGCCTGGAAGATGTCGTCGAGCACGACCCCGAGTGCCGCCATCTTGCGCGGCTGCGGTTCGACATGGATTTCTTCGACGAGACCGCCGTAGCTCACGACGTCGGCAACGCCGGGCACGCGGAGCAGGGCAGGGCGGACGGTCCAGTCCTGCAGCGTGCGGAGCGTCATCGGATCGGTCGTCTTGCTATCGAGCGTGTACCGATAGACTTCGCCGATCGGCGTCGCGAGCGGACCGAGATCCGGCTCGATGTTGTTCGGTAGGTTCGCATCCGGGATGCGCTCCATGATCTGCTGGCGCGCCTGCAGCACGTCGATGCCGTCTTCGAACGTCAACGTGACGAGCGAGAGTCCGAACAGCGAGATCGATCGCTGCCGCATGACGCCGGGCACGCCGTTCGTCGCACGCTCGAGAGGGATCGAGATTCGTCGCTCGACCTCTTCGCTCGGCTGTCCCGGGTAGATCGTGATGATCTGGACCTGGGTGTCCGTCGGATCGGGGAACGCCTCGATCGTCAGGTGTTGGTAGGCATACCACCCACCGATCGCGAACACGATCGCCGCGATGATGATGACGAGGCGGCTCCTTAAGGAACTACTAAGCAGAGTGTCCATTACTGCGATGCGTCGCTAGAGCATTTGCCGCGCCACGACCGTTCCGCGGTTTTCCACGTAGATGACCAATGCCCCACCGGTCAAAAGGCGACACCTGGCGCGTTTCGCCCTCCTCATCACGTAACCTTCACGATTGATGGGATGAAGCGCGGCCGACCCATGGGTACGTATGACCATGACGTCGCTGCTACTCGTCGACGACGATCCTGAAGTTTGCGAGCTCGTACGCTTCGGACTTACACCGCAGGGGATCCACGTCACGACATGTGGGAGTGGTGACGAAGCGTTCGCGTACGTCACTCAACACGATGTCGATGCGGTCGTCACCGACCTCGCGATGCCGGGCATGCACGGCTTCGAGCTGATCGATCGGATCACCGCAAACCGGCCCGAGCTCCCCGTGATCGTGTTGACCGGCACGACCGACTTCGCGACGGCGGTGGGCGCGATGCGTGCAGGCGCGTATGACTTCGTGACGAAGCCGATCGACCTCGCGGCGCTAGGCCTCGCGGCGAAGCGCGCTGCCGAACGGCGTGCGTTGCGTGCCGAGGTCTCGCAGCTGCGTCGGGTCGTCGCCGAAGCGCGGCGCTTCGAACAGCTCGTGGGCGCGAGTGCGGCGATGCAGAACGTCTACGGCGTGATCGCGCAAGTCGGTCCGACGGACGCGACCGTGTTGATCACGGGGCAGAGCGGCACCGGTAAAGAGATGGCCGCGCGATCGCTCCATGCCGCCAGCAAGCGCGCGGATGGCCCGTTCGTCGCGGTCGATTGTGCGGCGATTCCCGAGCAACTGATCGAAGCCGAGCTGTTCGGTCACGCGAAGGGTGCGTTCACCGATGCGAAGACCTCGCGCGTGGGCCTGTTGCAACAAGCGAACGGCGGCACGCTGTTTCTCGACGAGCTCGCGGAACTGCCACCCTCGGTTCAACCGAAGCTGCTGCGCGTGCTGCAGGAACGGCGGCTGCGTCCGATCGGTGGCGATGCCGAGATCCACTTCGATGTCCGGCTCGTGTGCGCGACGAATCGCGATCTCGAAGCGATGGTCCAGGCGCGTGAATTCCGCGAGGATCTCTATTACCGGATCAATGTCGTCCAGCTGCCGCTGCCGCCGTTGCGCGTGCGAGCGACGGACGTGTTGCTCTTGGCGCAGCACTTTGTCGGGCACTTCGCGCGGATGTTCGAGCGCGATATTCGCGGGCTCTCGGATGCCGCCGCCGATCGCCTCATGCGGCACGCGTGGCCGGGCAACGTGCGCGAGCTGCGCAACGCGATGGAGCGTGCGGTGGCGATGTGCTCGGGCACCGAGATCTCCGTCGAGGATTTGCCGGAACGCATCCGCGACTATCGCGGCGGCGTGCCACTTCCACCATCGATGGACCGCGAGCTCGCGATGTCGCTCGAAGAGATCGAGCGCCGCCACATCCTGCGCGTGCTCGATGCCAAAGAAGGCAACAAGGTCGCCGCCGCGAGCTCGCTCGGGATCGATCGCAAGACGCTCTATCGCAAGCTCGTCCGCTACGGAGTCGAGCGCGAGTCATGAAGGAGCCACCCGACGAGCTGAGGTCCGTCGCCGCGCCCTGGCCGGCGCTCGCGGCACTCGCGGTCGTGGTGGTGTTGTCGATCGGGATGTTCGTGATCGATATCGTCGTCGATCACCACACCGCCGATCACACGAGTAGCCTCGTCGAGGACTCGCTTCGCTCGGTCGCGCTCGCGGACGACCTGCGCTACCAGGCGTACCGGCTGACGCAGCCGAACCTGTCGCCCGATCAGATCCAATCGATCGCGGAACAGATCGATGCCGATGCGCGCGCCTACGATCCGATCTCGGATACGTCGCCGGGCGAGGGCGTCGAATGGAACCGCTTGCAGGGGCTGCTCTCGCACCTCCGCCACGAACAACCGCTCGTCACGAACGGCGGCACGGTGATCGCCGAGATCGAGACGTCGATCGGTCGCCTCGTCGCGATCAACCAGACCGAAGCTCGGAACTACGCCGCGTCGATCAAGGCGGTGCACACGAGTGGTCTCGTCGTCGACGCGATCGTCGGCGTGATCACGCTGATCCTCGCATCGGCGGTCGCGATCGTGCTGATCCGGACGTTGCGACGCCAGCGCGAGCTGTTGCGCCTCCATCTCACGAACGTCGACGAGCGGACGCGCGAGCTCGCCGCCTTTGCATCGCGCACGGCGCACGATCTCAAGGGCCCGCTGTCGCCGATCCGCGGCTACTCGGACCTGCTGTCGTTGCAGCCCCAGCCGGACGTGAAGGAGATGGCGCGACGGATCGGGCGCGCGGTCGATCGGATGACCGGCGTGATCGACGACATGCTCGAGCTATCGGTCTCCGGGAAGCCGGCGGCGGGCAAGGTCGCGGTCACGCCCGCGGTGCTCGAAGCGGTCGAGGAACTGCGTGGCGAGCTCGGGGACGCCGAGGTCGCGCTCGATCTCGGCCAGCTCACGGCCGCGTGCTCGCCGACGATCATCGGTCAGGTCCTCCGCAACCTGATCGGCAACGCCGCGAAGTATCGGTCACCGAATCGCCGGCTCACGCTGCGCATCGAAGCGAAGCGCGAGGCCGATCACATCGCGATCTGCGTCTGCGACAACGGTCGCGGGATGGACGAAGAAGCCCAAGCGCACGCGTTCGAGCCGTACTACCGCGCGACCACGGATGTCCCGGGCCACGGGCTCGGCCTCTCGATCGTGCGCCGCACGGTCGAAGCGATTCGCGGCACGGTCGATCTGTCGAGCGTGCCGGATGAAGGCACGCGCGTGACCGTCAACGTCCCTGCTGCGTAGCTACTTTTCGATGCCCCACCGCAGGAGCTTGCGGTAGAGCGTCTTGCGATCGATCTCGAGCATCTGCGCCGCGTTCGTGCGATTGCCGTGGCAATGCTCGATCACCTTCAGGATGTGGCGCTTGTCGACTTCTTCGAGGCTGATCAATTCGGTCGTCATGGTTATTTGCTCGCCAGGCCCCAGCGGACCAGTTTGCGGTAGAGGGTCTTGCGGTCGAGGTGGAGGATCTTGGCCGCGTTGGTGCGGTTACCGTGGCAGTGCTCGAGGACCTGCGTCACGTGACGCCGGCGGACCTCATCGAGCGAAACCAGGTCGGCATCATTCGGGGCAGCTTGGAGCTGCGTTTCTTCGACGTACGGCATATTTCGTTGGTACCGCCTCGCCCCAAAATCGCTAAATGAAGAATGGCTAAAGCCCGTGACGCACAAGTAATTTCAATTACTTGCAAGTATTACACAGTTTGTACCTTACGCCTTTTGCGAAACCGGTCACGCAGGGTGCCAGCCCAGAAGTAGCTGACCGGGAGCACGACCAGGGTCACGAGGGCCGCGCTGATCGTGCCGCCCACGACGACGACCGCGATGGGGCGTTGCGTCTCGGAACCGATCGCGTGAGACATCGCCGCGGGCAAGAGGCCGAGCGATGCAAGCAACGCCGTCATCAACACGGCTCGCAAGCGTTCACGCGTGCCTTCGATCGTCGCTGCCCACAAGTCCTGGCCCTTGTCGATGCGCGCACGAATCGCGCTGACGACGAGCACGCCGTTCAACACCGCTTGTCCGAGCAGCGCGATGAAGCCGACCGCCGCCGACACACTCAGCGTCATCCCGACGACCGACAGGCCGAGGAAGCCGCCCAAGAGCGCGACTGGAATGTTCACGAGGATGATCGTCGCGTCCCACACCGTGCCGAACGCGCTGAACAGGAGCAGGAACGTCAGGAGGATCGACAGCGGCAACACGAGCGTGAGCCGCTTCATCGCGCGTTGCTGGTTCTCGAACTCGCCGCCCCACAGGAGGTCGTAGCCGACGGGCAGCTTGACCTGAGCGTTGACGCGCTGCTGTGCCTCCGCGATAAACGATCCGAGGTCGCGGTTGCGCACGTTCATGCGGATGCCGACGTAGCGCTTGCCGTTCTCGCGCGTGATCACGGCGCGTGACGATCCGAGGTCGACGTCCGCGAGCGCACGCACCGGCACGATCGCGCCGTCCTTGAGCGGCACGCGCAGGTTGCGAATCGCCTCGACGGAGTGCCGCGCGCCGACCGGCAAGCGCACCGTGACATCGAAGCGCTTCTCGGCTTCCCACAGCTCGCTCGCGTTATGACCCGACAGCGCGGTCTCGATGTAGTCCTGAAGAGAGCCGAGATCGAGATCCCAGTGCGTCAGCGCATCGCGCTTCGGCGTGATCGAGATCGACGGCTGCTCCGACGAGCGCACGATGCCCAAGTCGGCCACGCCCGCGGTCTTGCCGATTTCCGTCTCCATCGCTTCAGCGAGCCGTTGCAGCTCGGTCAGATCGTCGCCGTAGATCTTCACGGCAACCTGGCCGAACTGACCGCTGATGTTCTCGGCGACGTTGTCGCGGATCGGCTGGCTGAAGTTGTATTCGAGCCCGGGAATGGCCTTGAGGTTCTTGTCCATCACTTCGACGATGTCGTCGAGCGTGTGGATGTTGTCCCGCCACTCCTTCATCGGCTTTAGCTTCACGAACACTTCGAGGTTCGATGGCAACGTGGGATCCGTGCCGTCTTCGGGCCGGCCCAACTGACTGAGCAGCTCGGTCACTTCCGGGAGATCCTTACGCATCAGCGCCGTGATCTTCGGCGTCAGGCGACGGCCTTCGGTCAGCGAGATCGGCGCCGGCAGCGTGAACGTCACGTACAGCGCGCCTTCGTTCAATTCCGGCAAGAACTCCGTACCGAGACGCGGTGCGAGCTCGACGCCGGCGAACAACAGCGCGCCTGCCGCGAGGAATACTGCGAGCGGATTCCGCATCGCGTGGATCAACACCGGATCGTAGCCACGGCGTGCGACGCGCAGCACCGGCGATTCCTTGACCTTCTTGTGACGGCGCAGCGCGAAGAACGCGAGCGCGGGGACGAGCGTGAAGCTGACGATCATCGCGCCGATCAGCGCGCTCACGACCGTGTGGGCCATCGGCGCGAAGATCCGGCCTTCCACGCGCTGCAACGCGAAGATCGGCAGATACGCGGCCACGATGATCAAGAGCGAGTACAGCGTGGGTCGTGCGACTTCACGCGCGGCTTCGAAGATCGATTTCTGGCGGCCCGCATCGTCGAGTCGCTGGTACTCGTCGCCGGCGCAGTGGCCCCACACGTGCTCGACGAGGATCACCGCACCGTCGACGATGATGCCGAAGTCGACCGCGCCCATCGACAGGAGGTTCGCCGACATCCCGCGTGCGTGGAGGTAGATGAAGCTCGCCGCGAGCGACAGCGGAATCACGAGCGTGACGAGCAGCGATGCGCGCACGCTCAACAGGAAGATGAACAGCACGACCGTGACGAGCAGCGCGCCTTCGAGCAGGTTGTGGAACACGGTCTCGAGCGTGGTGTCGACGAGATCGGTGCGGTCGTAGAACGGCATGACCTTGATCGTCGGCGCGTGGAGGCCGCCTTCGACGACCGTGTTGCCGCTGTAGAGCGAGAACGTATCGCCATCGTCCTGCGCGTGGAATTCGCCGTCCTTGCACTTCAGCGACGACAGGATCTTGCCGCCGGGAGGTCCCGTCGCATCGGTGCACGGCCCGGTCGCTTTGCCGACGAGCTTGTTCACGGTCTGCGCGTTCTCGTCGGTGAATTGCGCGAACACTTCACCGGACGGCTTCTGGTTGAACGAGACCTGGCCGTTCGGCAGCGAGTGCTCGTGCAGATCCTTCAGCCGCTCGCGCAGCGCCTTCAATACGACCGACGGGTTTTGCCCGCGGCGCATGAGGACGATGCCCTCGACGGTGTCGTCGTTGTTGTTACGCGTGACCACGCCCTGGCGCGGGAGATAGCCGATCGTGACCTTCGCGACGTCCGATACCTTGACCGGCACGCCCGCGTGGAATCCGACGCGAACCTTGCCGATATCGTCGAGGTTCTGGAACGTGCCGAGCGAGCGGATCACGAACAGCTCGGTGCCGCGCTCGAGCGAGCCACCGGATGCGTTCTGCGACGCCTTCGACAGCGCCTGGAACAGATCGTCGAGGACGACGCCGAGCGACGCCATCTTCGTGGGATCGGGCTCGACGTGGACCTCTTTGACGAGACCACCGTACGACACGACATCGGCAACACCGGGCACGCGCAAGATCGCCGGCCGGACGACCCAATCCTGGATCGTTCGCAAGGTCATCGGATCGGCGCCCTTGCCCTCGAGCGTGTAGCGATAGACCTCACCGATCGGCGTCGCCAACGGACCGAGATCCGGCGAGATGCCCGTCGGCAAGTTCGCGTCCGGAATGCGCTCCATGATCTGCTGGCGCGCGATCAACGGCTCGACGCCGTCTTCGAACGTCAGCGTCACGAGCGACAAGCCGAACAGCGAGATCGAGCGCAGGCGATACAACCCGGGCACGCCGTTCAACGCGCGCTCGAGCGGAATCGACACCCGGCGCTCGACCTCTTCGGACGGCTGGCCGTTGTAGATCGTGATCAGCTGGACCTGCGTGTCCGTGGGATCCGGAAACGCCTCGATCGTCAGGTTCGAATACGCGTAGTAGCCGCCGCACGCGACGGCGATCGCCATGATGAACACGAAGAGTCGCGTTCCAAGCGACCCCTTGATCAGTGACTCGATCATGTTTCAGTTATCCAGCTGGATCTGGTTGTCGAGGAGGATCGCGCCCTGAACGACGACCTGATCGCCGGGCTCGATGCCCGTGAGGATCGGCATCTTGCCGGCGCTGACCGAGCCCGCAGTCACCACGCGGCGCTTCAGCTTGCCGTCTTTCTCTTTGACGTAGACATACGTGGTCACGCCGTCCGACATCACTGCCGACGAGGGCAGGGCGACCTTCGCGGTGTTCGGATCGTAGAACTTGATCTGCGCGTACGCGTTCGGGCGCAGCGCACCGTCGATGTTCGCGAGGCGAACGCGGACCGGCACCGTGTGGCGATCCGGATCGACGACCGCCGACACCTGATCGATCTGGCCATCCAGCTCGCTCGTGCCGACGACGACCTTCGCCTTCGTGCCCGTGGCGAGCTGACCGACATCGTTCTCGAACAGATCGGCGACGACCCACACGTCCGACAGATCCGCGATCGCCATCACCGAGCCGTTCGACGAATCGACGTTCTGGCCGACGTTGACCTGCTTCTCGACGATCACGCCATCGCGCGGCGCGATCACCGTGAACGACGCGTCACCCGCACCGGCGACCTTCAACGAGCTCATCTTCTGGTTCGCGAGCTTCACGGCGAGCTCGGCTTCCGCGACCGTCTGCTGGGCGGTGACCAGTTCCTTCGCCGGCAACGAGCCCGCGTCGACGAGTGCCTTCGTACGGTCGAAGTTGACCTTCGCCGTGTTCGCTTCGACCTGCGCCTTCTCGACGTCCGCGCGAAGCTCGGCGAGGTTCGGCGAGCTCACGGTGAACAGCTTGTCGCCGGTCTTGACGTGCTGACCGCGCTCGACCATCACGGACGTGACGCGACCTGCGAGCGGTGATCCGAGGCGCGAGGTCCGCGCTTCGTCGAACACGATGCGTGCGGGCACCGGATCGGTCCAGTGCGGCTCGCTCGGTTGCGCGGGCGCCAACTTCACGACACCCCACATCGGCGCATCGTTCGTGAGCGTCACGCTATCGCTGCCGACCGTCATGCCCGGCGCCGGCGTCTCCGTCGGCGGATCGGGCCGCTTGTAGTGACGTGCGAGCACGATCGCGCCGAGGCCGAGGATGATCGCGCCCACGAGGATCGGAATCCGCATCGGGCTGCTTTGACCACGCTCGGGCGCGGCGGGGACGGGTTCACCTGCAACTGTTTCTTCGCTCACGGATTGCTCCTCTGCCCGCTCGTGGATCGTGCGACAGCGTCGTCGATACCGAGCGCTTGCCGGAGTTGTGCCCGCACGTTGAACAAGTCGAACCGCGTGTCGAGCACTTCCAGCAACAAGTCACGATGCGCGCGCTCGACTTGGATCAGATCGGCCAACTTGGCTTCACCGAGGTCGAACGCCTTGCGCGTCTGCGTGATGATCTGCGTCGATTTCGGGACCTGATCGGTCTCGAGGGATTTCAGCGTGCCTTGCAAGGTCTGCAGCTGTTGGGTCAACGCTGCGACGAGGCCGTGCTGTTCCAACACCTGCGCCTTGTCATCGGCTTCGATCGCGCGCGCGTTCGCACGAGCGGCCGCGGCATCGTGGGTGCCGGTATCGAACAGGCCGAGCGGCAGGCTGATCGAGAAGATGAACTGCTGGTGCTGGTTACCGGCAACCGTGAGGTTGTCGATCATGTACGCCGCACCGACGGTGGGATCCGGAATCTTGCGTGCGCTCGCGAGCTCCGCGTCGAAGCCGAGTGCCTTCGCTTCGAGCTTGCCCGCTTGGCGAACGGGGCGACCTTCGATCGACGCGTCGACATCACCGATCTGTGCGGGCAGCGGTGCCGCGGCGTCGAGCATCGTGGTGTCGAGGCCTGTCGTCGCACAGGGTGCGAGCAGCGCGGCCGAGCATGCAGCCGTCGCCGTGGCGAGATCCGATTCGGCGCGTGCGAGCTGGAGTGCGAGCTCCTGCGTATCGAGATCGATGCGCCCGAACTCGAGCGGCGAGAGATCCTTGTTGTCGAGGCGAACCTTCTCTTTGCCGCGCAGCTGTTGCGCGTCCGCGAGGTTCGCCGCCGAGACATCGCGCTTCGCTTGCGCATAGGCGAGCTTGCCGAGGAGCTGGGTGACATCGCCGATCCGACCGCCGAGCGATGCGACCGCGGTCTCGCCGGCTTCACGCGCGCGCGTATCCGCCGCGTTCTTGCGCGGACCGCGTTTCCCGATCTCGATCATCTCGGTCAACCCGATCTGATAGTTCGTCGTGTCGGCGAGGCCGAGGTGTGGCGCTGCGGTGCCCGCGCTGCCGTCACCGTTGTTCGTCTGACCGATGACGAAGCCACCAGCCGTGAAGCTCAACACCGGGTTCTGGATCACGCGCGCTTGTTCGGTGGCCGCATCGGCCGCATCGACCTTCGCGCGCGAGGAGACGATTCGCGGATCGCGATCGCGCAACCACGTTGCAAGCTGACCCGGGTCGGTGAGCAGTTGCTTGACGGGAGCGGTGTCATCGGCGAGCGCGGGCGAGCCAAACGAAACGGCGACGAGTACAGCGGAAGCCAGTTTCATAACGAGTTCCGACAAGACCGAACCCTGCGGTCGATCAGTCCCGTTGGGCTATGAAGAAACCGTGAATTCGCACGGCTCTGGACGAACGGTTGGGGCACGTTGCCATGGTAGGTCGACCACCCGGAACCACCATGAAGATAGCGTTATGATGGAGCCATGCCGACGTGCCGTGAATGCAACGACGACGTGGATAAATTGGTTTCAGTGAAGGTCGGAGGGAAGGCGAAGAAGATGTGTGCAGACTGCGCCGATCGTGCGCGGGAAGAGGGCGAGGTCGCCGAAGCCAGCGAATCCGTGATCCAAGGAATGATGGGTTACAAAGGCCGTCGCTAAGGGCCTACTCAAACGAGTTTTATGGCCGATCGATCGAAGCGCGCCTTCGTCTCGGCCCACGGCTCGTCGGCGATCGTGCCGTAGCCGCCGAGCTTCGCGAGTGCGGGTAATCCCGAGCGCGTGCGAAACTGGTCGAGCGCGTCGGCGCCGATCGTGTTCGCAGTCAGGTAGAGCGCGGTCACCGATCGGAGCGTCTCGCTCTCGGCCAACGCACGCGCACCGGCGGCACCGATGTTGTTGCCGGTGAGGTTGAGCTCGACGAGCTCTTCGAACGGGCCGGTCGCGATCGCTTGCGCATCCGCGGGTGCGAGGCGCGCTTCGAACAAGCCGAGCATGCGCAAACGGCCGAGATACGACTGCGCCGCGAGCGTGTCGACCGACAGCTGAAGGTGATCGTGACCGATCGCGAGCCGCTCGAGGTTGCGCATGATCGGCGAGCCGAAAATCGCGCGCGCGCCGTCGACGGTGAGCTCGGTCGCATCGAGATAGAGCCGGGTCAGCGGCGCGCGAATGCCGGCGAGCCGCGATGCCACGGCGGGACCGACGCGCATCGCACGTAGATCCAGTGCCTGGAGCTTCGGCAGCGCGTCGAACATGCGCGGCAGTTGGCTCGGCGTGATCGGAACGCGATCGAGTGCGAGGCGTTCGAGCTGCGCGAACCATGGCGCTTCGACGAGCGCGGATACGGTCGAATCCGAAAGCGTGCGCGCCGAGAGCTCGAGCGTGCGCAGCGCCGGCAGATCCGAGCGCCACAGCCGGACGAGGCCGTCGGCGGGCTGATCGTAGGGCCCGGGCGCGATGCGGAGGCGACGAATTCGTTCGAGCGCGGGATGTTCGATCAACCGGCGCAGCTGCGCGGCTTGATGAAACGGTACTTCATCGAGGATCAGCTCGGTGATCGGTTGCGTGATCAGCGCGGCTTCACTCGCGAGCAACGTCTCCGGACTGCCCGCGAGTGCGACGGGAAAGCCGCGCCGAAACGACACGCGCGCATCGCGCACACCGGCATCGTGCGACCACTGGCGTGCGAACCGGCGAAGCAGCAGCTCTTCGCGGGTATCGCGCTCGTCGTCGTCGGAATTCTCGAGCTGCAGATGAATGAACTCGCCGCGCGGATCGCCACGCTCGGCGAGCACGTCCGCGACGATCGCGCGCGGGCCATCGTCATCCGGCGTCGCGCGGATCTGGGCGAGGAGCTCGTGCTCGCGGCTCACTTCGGCATCATGCCGTCGACAAGGCGCTGGCGGTTCTGGAATTCTTCCATCCAGCCCGGATATTCGAGCGGCAGCGCGCTGACCTTGTCGAGTGCTTCGAGCTCGCCGGGCGTGAGCTTGACCTTGATCGTCGACAAGTTGTCGGTGAGTTGCTCGTCGGTCTTCGCGCCGATGATCACGCTCGTGACGTGAGTCTTCGCGAGCAAGTAGGCGAGGGCGATCTGCGCGACCGACACGCCGTGCTCCTTCGCGATCGGGCGCATCGCGTCCACGCAGCGCATCGCGCGATCCTTGTCGACGATCGGGAAATCGAACTTCGCGCGGCGCGCATCCGCGGGTCCGCCGTCGCTCGTGAACTTGCCCGACAAGAGGCCTCCGGCGAGCGGTGACCACGGCAGGATGCCGAGCCCTTCTTCTTTCGCGAGCGGCACGATCTCGCGTTCGATATCGCGCGACGCGATCGTGTAGAACATCTGCGCCGACACGAACCGCGCCTTGCCGAGTTGATCGGCCTCGAGCAGCGCTTTCGTCGCGCGCCATGCGGACAAGTTGCAGAACCCGACGTAACGGACCTTGCCGCTGCGCACGCAGTCGTTCAGCGCATCGATTGTCTCTTCGATCGGCGTGTACTCGTCGACGCCGTGGATCTGATAGAGGTCGATGTGATCGAGCTGCAGGCGCTGCAGCGACTGATCGACTTGATCCAGGATGTGCTTGCGCGATTGACCGCCGGCGTTCGGATTCGTGCCGGTGCGGCCGTGGACCTTCGTCGCGATGATGAGGTCGTCGCGCTTCAGGCCGAGCTTCTGGATCGCCTGTCCGAGCAGCTTCTCGCTCTCGCCCTCGTGATAGACGTTCGCGGTATCGATGAAGTTGACGCCCGCGTCGACGGCGGTCTTCAAGTGGCGGGTGACCATGTCGAGGCCGAGCTCGCCGATCACGGCCCAGAATCCTTTGCCGCCCCAGGTCATCGTGCCGAGACACAACTCCGAAACCCAAAGTCCGGTGCGTCCGAGTCGGTTGTATTTCATGGCGCGACGGTACTGAAATTCCGAGGAGCGTGCCCTGGTAGAATGGGTGGGTGGCAAGCGGTGTTCAGATCCGTGTCGCGGATGGAACGATCCTGCCATCGGTGTGTGCGATGGCCGAGGGGCTGTCGCTCATGCATTTGTCGTCGGCGACGGGCCTTGTCCGGCGCGTCACGAAGTCGTCGACGGAACCGGCGCTGTTGGTCTCGGTGGCGATGCGCGCGATCGCGCCGTCGAAGTTTCAGTTGTGGTGTGACGATGCGCCGCTCGCGCGAGTCGGAGCGACGCCACTGCGCACGATCGTGATGGACTTCGCGGCGCGTCCGACGGTGTGGGCGGGCAGTGCGTTCGAGTACGTGCATGTTCACGTGCCGCGCGCGGACTTGGATGCGATCGCCGAGGACGCGGGGTTCACGCGCGTGTTCGACTATCGGCAAACGCTCGACGAAGATGATCGTGTCGTGGCGGAGCTCGTGCAGGCGATCGTGCCGGCTATCGGTCGATCGGATTTCGCGCTCGAAGAGTTCGGCGTCGCGTTGGGCACGCATGTCGTCGAGAAATACGGCGATGCGCGGCGGCGAACGCGGCTGCGTGGCGAGCGGCTCGCAGCGTGGCGGCAGCGTCGGGTGATCGAGGTCGCACGTGCGCGGTTGTCGGATGTCACGCTCGCGGAGCTCGCGGCCGAATGCGGGCTGTCGACGAGTCACTTCGCGCGGCAGTTCAAGGCGACGTTCGGGACGAGCCCGCATCGGATGTTGATCGCGCAGCGGATCGAACGCGCGAAGCAGTTGCTTTCGACGGCGATGACGTTGTCGGAAGTTGCGAGTGTGGCGGGGTTCGCGGATCAGGCGAGCTTCACGCGATCGTTCACGAAGGCGGTGGGGACCTCGCCGGGAAAGTGGCGAAGGCTGGGGTAGACGATCGCAACCCCGGGGTCACGTCTGTCGACGGTCAGGCACTTGAAATCATTCGCGGGTGAGTGGGCACGCGGGTTGAAATCTCGAGTTGCATGACGGAACTATCAACGTGTGATCTGGAGAACGTGTCTGGCGGCGTCGACTGGAAAAAGGTCGGCGAATACACCGCTCCTCTCATGATGGCGAATCCCGTCACGATGCCGCTCGGCCTCGCGACGATGAATCGCGGTGCGGCGGCGCAAGGTGCCGTGTGGGGAGCCGGCGGCGCGCTCGCGGGTGCGGCCGGTGGTCCGGAAGGCGCTGTGCTCGGTGCCGCCGGTGGTGGGCTCGCTGGCTACTACGGCGCGCTCGTCGGACGCGACTTCCCGACGAAGTAGCAGGATTTGCAAAGACGCACGGGTGCTGGCCGGGCAGGTTGACGGGATGAAAGATCTCGTCGGTCGCTGGCACAGTCTCTCGGTCGAAGTCCGGCCATCGAAGAATCCCGATGGCACGATCAAGCCGTTCTATCTGCGGCGTACGTTCGAGTACGCGGCGGATGACACGTTCGCGCTCGCGATCGACAACTTCGCCGATCCGTTCGGGCACGTCGCGCTCGCGAAGATCGCGATCCGCGGGCACATGGCGTGGCGCGGCGATCACGCCGTGGCGCCGGGTGCGCAGAAGGTCGATTTCGTCGCCGACGTCGCGTACGACGTGACGCCGATGCACGTGGGCTTCGTCGACATCTTGAACAAGGTCGCGGCGTCCGGCTATGCGCCGTGGGCGGCCGGTGCAACGCAAAGCGTGTTCGGCAAGTCGTTCGCGCCGTTCGGGTTAGCCGCGGGCACGAACTTCATGGAGTACGACCTGATCTATCTCGCGCACGGCCTCCAGTTTTGGGGCGCGCGGCATCCCGACGGGCGCGGCTTCGATAGCGAAGCGAATCGGCCGACGAGCCTACAGATTCCGCTGGCGCGCGTGTAGGCGAGCGACCGGCAGGCGAACGGCGGTGAAGTGCAGGAACAGCGCGCGGCGCAGCTCGATCGCGAGCAACGGTCCGGCGACGAGCGAGAGCGGCATGCCGCACGCGGCAACGAGGCCACGCGTGGTCGCGTTGTAGTGAACGACCAGGGCGATGCCGGTGATCATGACGATCGCACCCGCGATCACGGCCACGATCCACGCAAGTACATTCACGAGGAGCGGCGACCTCATAGGTCGATGGTACGCCTGGGGACGGTATCCAAGTCGTCAAAGTAGCGACGTTAACTACTGAGACGATGGATGAGGGACGGTATCCAACTCGTCAAAGTAGCGGTGCGTCACAACGAGAAAACAGCAGGATACGGTCGCTACTTTGACGAGTTGGATACCGTCCCCCAGCTACGCCGTGATCTCCGGCAGTTGCGTCGGATGTCAGACGGGCCTGCGAGGGTTCGCACGTGCAGACCGAGATTGCTCGTCATGGGGATAGCGCGCAGCCGACCGTCGCCACGGCACCGATCGCCGAAGGCTCGGGCCCGCGTAGCGCGGTGCGGGGCCAAGCGCCGGACGTGTTCGGCAACATCTTCATCGGCATCGCCGGGATGATCGGCGCCGGTAAGAGCACGTTGGCCGAAGCGCTCGGCAAGCACCTCAACATCGACTGCTATTACGAGCCGGTCAAAGACAACGAATACCTCGCGGACTTTTATCGCGACACCGCGCACTACTCGTTCGCGATGCAGGTGTACCTGTTGAACCGCCGGTTCCAACAGCACCAGGAGATCATCTGGCGCGGTCGCTCGGCGGTGCAGGACCGGACGATCTACGAAGATTCGATCTTCGCGAAGATGCTCGCCAAGACCGGCCTCATGGACGAGCGCGACTACCGCACGTACGTGGACCTGTTCCGCAACATGAGCAACTTCATGTGCAAGCCGAGCGTGATCATCTATCTGGATGTCTCGCCGGAAGGTTCGGCCGAGCGGATCCGCATGCGGTCGCGGGATGTCGAGTCGCAGATTCCGCTCGCGTATCTGCAGGCGCTGCACGAGGGCTACGAGGAGTTCATCGCGAACATCTCGAAGGTGATTCCGGTGATCCGCGTCGATTACGAACGGTTCGCCACCGCCGAGGAGATGGCGGACGTGATCCGCCGCGAATACATGGACATCTCGTTCCTACGGCAAGTCACGCGATTCGATCCGGCGCGGTAACATCTCCGCGGTGAGGTGGCCGCAGATCCGAGCCGGGCTGATCGCATTGGCGATCGTGCTCGGCATGATCGATGGCTGCCCGCTACCGAGCCCGTCGCACACGCCGGAGTGGGAGCGCGGCTTCGTCGAGCCGATTCGATCGATCCGCGCCGTCGTGCTGCGCCCCGTGCAATGGCTCGGCGACACGTTCGCCGTCACCCAGAGGTTCTCGCTCTACCAAGCTCCGATCGCGCAGCGGTTTCGGATGTGGGTCGAGACCCGATCGACGAACCAGGACTTCGTCGTTCGCTATCGCGCCGGCGACGCCCAGTACACCGCCGATGCCGACGTGATCGAGCACGCGCGGGTGTGGAGCGAGTGGGATCCGCGCGAATACCCGCCGTTCGAGTACAAGGCGTGGGTCACGTGGATCGCGACGCGCTGGTTCGATCGCGATCCGGAGATCCAGCAAGTGCGCGTGCGCATGGAACGGATCGAGATCGGGCAGGGCGAGGTCACGCCGACCGGCGCGTTCGTGTTCGGCGAAGTTCGTCACCGCTGGATGGTGAAGAAATGATCCGCCGCGCGTGGGATACGTGGGTCGCGCTGTGGGATCGCCGAGAGCCGCCGACCCAGCTCGCCCTCGTCCGGATCCTGCTCGCGAGCGTGTTCCTCGTCGATTATCTCGATGTCGCGCGCGATGGTCTCGTCACCGCGATCTGGACGAAGCCACCGACCGGCTTCGCGATGGGCGATGCGTGGATCAGCGGGCCGACCGCACATCTGATCGGCATCGTCGCGCTCGTCGCGATCATCCTCGGCATCGCTACGCGGCCGGCGTGCGTGATCTTCGCGCTCGCATCCGCGCAACTCTCGCACCTGACCCCGAACGGCGAGAGCGGCCTCGACGATCTGGCGCGCATCACGTTCGTGATCCTCGCGTTCAGCCAATGCAACGCGCGATGGTCGATCGACGCGCTGATCTTCAAAAGCCTGCGTAAGACCGACGTCCCGGCGTGGCCGCGCTACCTACTCCTCTTCCAACTCGTGTGGGTCTACTTCAACGGCGGCATCAACAAGTCCGCCGGCGCGTGGGGCCCGCAAGGTGGCTTCACCGCACTCGCGAACGCGCTGTCCGATCCACACGCCGCCCGGTTCGGCCCGGGTTTCGCCGGCGCACTCTATCCACTCACCCGAATCGCGACCGCGCTCACGATGGCGTTCGAGCTCGGCGCGCCGTTGTTCCTGCTCGCGTACTTCAAAGAGTGGCGCGCTCGCTACATCTGGATCGCGCTCGGCGTTGGCTTCGAGGTCGGCATCGCCGTCGGACTGCGCCTCGGCAGCTTTCCGTACGGGATGCTCGCGCTGTTCCCGGTGCTGTTTTATCCGCGAGACTTCCAGGCGCGCACGCCCGCGAACCGCGCATCGTCACCGAGCTGATCGCAGATCCGGAGCAGCTGGTTGTACTTCGCGATCCGATCCGAGCGCGATGCCGAGCCGGTCTTGATCTGGCCGGCATTCGTCGCCACCGCGAGGTCCGCGATGAACGCATCTTCGCTCTCGCCCGAGCGGTGCGAGATGATCGCGGTGTATCCCGCGAACTGCGCCGTGCGCACGGCATCCAGCGTCTCGCTGATCGAGCCGACTTGGTTGAGCTTCACGAGGATCGAGTTCGCGATGCCGCCGTCGATGCCGCGCTTCAATCGCGCCGTTTGCGTGACGAACAAGTCATCGCCGACGAGCTGTGTCTTCGATCCGATCTTGTCCGTCAGCTTCTTCCAGCCATCCCAATCGTCTTCGGCGAGACCATCCTCGACGGAGACGAGCGGATACTTCGCCGCCCAGCTCGCGTAGAGATCCGCCATGTCCGCCGACGAGCGCTCCTTGCCTTCGTACTTGTAGACGTTCTTCGCCTTGTCGAAGAACTCGCTCGCCGCGCAGTCGAGCGCGAGGAAGATCTGCTTGCCCGGCTCGTAGCCGGCCTTGGTGATCGCCTCGAGGATCATCGACATCGCTTCGTCCGCCGAATCGAGCGATGGCGCGAAGCCACCTTCGTCACCGACGTTCGTCGCCTTGCCCTTGCCCGACAGGATCTTCTTGAGGTTGTGGAACACCTCGACACCGGCGCGCAGTGCGTCCTCGAACCGATCGAAGCCCGCGGGCGCGATCATGAACTCTTGGATGTCGAGGTTGTTATCGGCGTGCGCGCCACCGTTGATGATGTTCATCAGCGGCACAGGCAACGTCACCGCGCCGACGCCACCGAGGTAGCGATACAGCGGCAGCTCGTGCGAATCCGCCGCCGCGCGCGCGACCGCCATCGACACGGCCAGGATCGCGTTCGCACCGAGATGCGACTTCATCGGCGTGCCGTCGAGCTGGATCAGCGCCGCATCGACCGTGGATTGATCGCTCGCATCGCGACCGATCAGCGCGGGTGCGATCACGTCACGCACGTGATCGACCGCCTTCGTCACACCTTTACCGAGGTAGCGTTTGGCATCGCCATCGCGCAGCTCGAGCGCCTCGTGCTCGCCCGTCGATGCGCCCGAGGGCACGATCGCGCGCCCGAGCACACCGTTATCCAGGCCTACTTCTGCTTCGACAGTCGGATTGCCACGAGAGTCGAGTACTTCACGCGCATGCAGCCAAACGATCTCTGTCATGCGACGAACACTACAGTAAGCGCGATCAGTGCGCTGATGAACACCGACGCAAAACCGCTCAGTGCGAGCGCCATCTTTGCCTGCTTCTGATCGTTGGGACAGACGAAATCGGGGTGGGAGTGTCCGAGGTTCAGCATGATTCTCGGTCATTGCATCTCGCGCGCCGATTCGTGATACGTCCGCCTCATGCGGCGCGCAGCCACAGCTGTCCTTCTGTCCCTGGGGCTTGCGGCGTGCCCGCATCCGCAGGCTCAGGCGGTTCCCGAGACGAAGGAACCCACGCCGAAAGAGACCGTGGTCGCAGCGCGCGGTGCGATCGAGCAGTGGCGCCAGGCGTACGAGATCCGCAGCATCGATGCGCTCGAGGGCTTGTACTCGCACGATCCCGATATCGTGCTGGTCGTCGATGGCGTCACGCTTGATCGGCTGGAGCTCGGTCGACGGCGTGTTGAAAGATCGCGTCGCTCGCGCGAAAGAGATCCACGTCCGCTTGAAAGAGATCCACGTGTTCGCCACGTCGCCGAGCACCGCGATGGGCGTTGCCACGATGACGCGGGAATTGTCCGACGGCATCACCACCGTCACCGAGTACGGTGCGCTGACGTTGGTGTTTCGCAAGGATCCGAATGCCGGCTGGTTGATCGTCGGCGAGCACTACTCGTACAAGAAGCCGGGATAAATGCGATCGATCGGTGTAGCGCTCTTGGGGTTGGGCAACGTCGGTGGTGGCGTCGTCAAGTTGCTCGCGGATAACGCGGCGGCGATCGAAGCTCGTCTCGGTGCACGGATCGAGGTGCGCTCGATCGCGGTGCGCGATAAGGACAAGCGCGAGCGCGTCGTCGATATCGATCGCAGTCTGATCCAGTCGATCACGGAAGCGATCTCGAGAGCGGATGTCGACATCGTGTGCGAGCTGATGGGCGGCACGACCGACGCGAAGAAGGCGGTGCTCGCCGCGATCGCCGCGGGCAAGCAAGTCGTCACCGCGAACAAGGCGCTGTTGGCGGAGCACGGCGACGAGATCTTCGCCGCTGCGGAAGCCGCGGGCGTCGACGTCTATTACGAAGCCGCGGTGTGCGGCGGCGTGCCGATCATTCGGGTCCTGCGCGAGGGCTTGGCCAGCGATCGCGTCGAGGAGCTCGTCGGCATCGTCAACGGCACGTCGAACTACATCCTGTCGACGATGACGGCGACGCGCCGCCCGTTCGGCGACATCCTGGCAGACGCCCAACGCCTGGGTTACGCCGAGGCGGATCCCACGCTCGATGTCGGCGGTGGCGATGCCGCGCACAAGCTCGCGATCCTGGTCCGGTTGTGCTTCGGCACGTCCGTCGATGTCGGCAAGATCGCGACCGATGGCATCGATCGGATCGAGACCGTCGATCTCGATCACGCCGCGCGGTTCGGCTACGTGATCAAGCCCGTGGTCATCGCGCGCAGTCATCCCGGCGGCGAGATCGAAGCGCGCGTCCATCCGGCGCTCGTGCCCGAGACCTGGCTGCTCGCGGGTGTGTCTGGTGCGAAGAACGCGGTGTCCGTGCAGAGCTACGCGCTCGGTCCGTCGATGTACTACGGCGCCGGTGCCGGCATGCTGCCCACGGCGATGTCGGTGGTCAGCGATTGCATCGACCTCGGTCGCAACATCTTCGCGCGTGCGGCCGGTGCAAAGCGCTTGGCGTCGACCGCGCTGGCGCCGCGCGCGTTGTTGCCGCTCTCGGATACGCGCTCGAAGTATTACCTGCGGTTCGCCGTGATCGACGAGCCCGGCGTGCTCGGTCGGTTGATGACGATCCTCGGCTCGCATCGGGTGTCGATCGCGCAGGTCGTTCAAGATGCGGCGGTCTCGCCGGTATCCGTCGTCGTCGTCACGCACGATGCGCGCGAAGGCGATGTTCGCGATGCGCTCGCCGAGATCGATGCGCTGTCGGTCGTGAAGGGCAGTGCGCGCGTGATCAGGATCCTCGGATGATCTACGAACACCGGATCATCTTCGGCGACACCGATCAGATGGGCGTCGTGTATTACGCGAACTATCTGCGGTTCTTCGAGGGCGCGCGCGCGGAGTACTGGCGCTCGCTCGGGCGGAGCTACAAGGATCTCGAGGCGGCGCAGATCGCGATGCCCGTGATCGAAGCGCACTGCAACTACAAGAAGAGCGCGTACTACGAGGACATCCTCGCCGTCGAAACCGAGGTGACCGAGATGCGGCCGGCGTCGCTACGCTTCGGCTACATCGTTCGGCGCGGCGCCGACGTGCTCGCCGACGGCTACACCCGCCACGCGGTGATCGGACCGACCGGTCGACCGCAGCGGATCCCGCAGTTCATGATCGACCTGGTAACGGTCAAGCCTCACTCGTAGGCCGACGCGTAGCGCTCGCCGCCGTCGTCGTCGTCATCGCGCTGCTCGCCGAACGTGACCTTCAAGCCGAACTGCTTGAACAGCTTCTTGCTGTCGTTCGAGAGGTAGTTGTCGGTGACGTCGATCGTCGACAGATGCGCGAACGCCTTCTGGAGCGTGAACATCTTGCGGATCGTCTGATCGTCGAGCGTGCCCATCGCGAGGCCGAGCCCGTCGAGCTGCGGCAACACCTTCGACGTCGCGAGCGGCTCCACCAGCTCGTGCGTGAAGTTCATGTTGTCGAGGCGCAGCGTCTTCAGCTTCGGCAGCGCATCGCCATCGAGGATCGGCGCGAGGTCCTTCGACTTCACACCTTCCGCCTCGGGGCCGGTCTGGATCGATAGCAGCTCCAGCGACGGCCACACCGCACCGATGATCGACTGCAAGGCCTTCTTCGGCATGCCGCCGGTGATGACCTCGAATGACTTGAGGTTCGGCAGCACGATCGCGCCGAGCGTCATCGCACCGCCCGAGCGCAGCTTCAACTTCTCGAGGTTCGGCACCGCGCCGTACAGCGGCTCGAGCTTGCCGATCGACGACCAGTTGAGCTCGGTGTCTTCGTACGTGAAGTCGCCGAGGAACAACGAGCGCAGCGCGGGCAGGTAGTGCTTGCCGAGCTTCGCGGCAACGCCGCCGTAGTCATTGTCCGTGAACCGGACGATGCCGACGGTCAGGTCGCGCAAGAACCGGCCGCTCGGCATCGTGACGAGCTCTTCGACGAGGTTCGCGATGTTGACCTCTTTCTTCGACTCGTCGTCGGAGTCCTCGTCGCCATCGCCGAAATCGGGATCACGCGTGTAGACGTTCGCGATCCGGGCCTTCGTGATGAAGCCGGCCTTCCACTCGAGCTCGACCACGTCCGAGAGCTTTGCGAACGCGCCGAGGAACGCGTCCGAGTGCTCTTTGAGCAGCGCCTTCTCGGCCTTTTTCAACTCTTTGTTTTTCGGATCCTTCTCGAGCCGGATCTGGATCTGAGCGAGCTCGCCGCGCGGATCGCCGGACTCGCTCAACCAGTCCGCGTACACCGCCTCGGCACCATCCGCGCCTTCGTCGACGGCGGCGGCAAGCTTCGGATTCGCATCCTTCACGCGCGCCGAGCGCTGCTTCGCCGAAACCCGCTCGTGATCGGCGATCGCCTTCGCGTAGAGCTTGTCGAACTTCGACGTCAGCTCCTTATCCGAGCGCGCTTCGAGCGGCTTGAACTGCGCGTCGGCGACGATCGGCGGCGGCACGAACAGATCCTTGCGACCCTTCCAGAACGAATCGTTCGGTGCCGAGAGCAGGCCGACGCCGCCGCTGCCGCCGACGATCGCGCCATCGCCCCACGATTCGATCGTCCACAGCTTCCCCTCGGTCTTCGCGACGTTCTTCCACGACTTGCCTTCGTCGTCGCTGCGCAACACGAAGCCGCCGCCGCTGTAGTACCCGCTGCCGCCGACGGCGAACAACGAGCCGGCGACCCACGCCAGATCTTCGATGTCCTCCTTCACGCCGGACTTCACCTTCGTCCAGGTCTTGCCGCGATCCTTCGAGCGATACGCGATGCCGCCATCGCCGACCATCACGAGGCCACCTTCCGGGCCTTCGGTCACGCGCGTGATCGTTTCCTTCATCTTGTATTTCGTGAATTTCTTGCCGTTCCATTCACCGGAGCCGGCGCCGACGACGATGAGCTTGCCGTCGACTTCTTCGAACGCCATGACCTTGCCGGGCGTCTTGAACTTCGCCTTCGTCCACTTGCCGGGCGACGTGGCGGTGAACACGGCGCCGTCGTCGCAGCCGAGCCAGTACAGGCCCGTGCTGTCGCGGAACAACGTGAAGATGTAGCCCTGGACCGGCGCCTTCAGCGACTTCCACGTCTCGCCGCCGTTCGACGACACCATGAGTGGGCCGCCCATCGAGTAGAGGATGTTGTCGTACGCGAACAAGCCGTACGACAGGCCCGGTGATTCGGGGCGGCGATGCCACTTCGATCCGTTCGTGGTGCCGAAGCTCGCATTCTCGCCGGCGGCGACGGCCGCGGGACCGCCTTCGTGCTCGAAGATCGCGATGCGGTGGATGTCGTTGCCGGTGCCGAGCTCCTTGAGCTTCACCGTGGTCGCTTTGATGTCGCTCTGCCAACCGAGCTTCGTCGCCGTGGTGGGTGCAACTGCCTCGGCTGGCTTGGACGCCTTGGCCGCCTTCGCAGGTTTCGCGGCTTTCGCGGCCTTCGCGGCTCCGATTTCGGCGTAGCCCTCTTTGAGCTTGCCGGCGATCTGCTTGTCGGCGGCGGCCGTCGCCTCCGCGGGCGACCCGTAGGTCTGCAGCTTCAGCTGGCCATTCGCGCCGAGCTTGCCGAACCGCAATCGCAGCTCGCTGCCGGTTGTCTCGATCTCCCAGAACTTGCTGCCACCATGTTCGAAGCGCCTCATCGACCGGCGAGCGTAGCCGAATTGCGGTACAAGCGATCGCATGCAGGATCGCAACCTCGCGCTCGAAGTAGTCCGCATCACCGAGGCCGCCGCACTCGCCAGTGCTCGGCTCATGGGTCGCGGCGAGCGCGCCGCCGCGGATCAGCTCGCGGTCGAAGCCATGCGGCGCGCGTTCGACGAGCTCGATATTCGCGGCACGGTCGTGATCGGTGAAGGCGAGCGCGACGAAGCGCCGATGCTCTACATCGGCGAGCAGGTCGGCGCGGGCTGGAAGACGAACGGCGCGAATTCGCCGAAGGTCGACATCGCGGTCGATCCACTCGAGGGTACGAACCTGTGCGCGACGGGCGCTCCGGATGCGATCTGCGTGATCGCGATCGCCGACGACGGCCAGTTCCTGAACGCGCCCGATACCTACATGCAAAAGATCGCGGTCGGTCCCGAAGCGCGCGGCGTGATCGACATGCGCGAATCGCCGACCTGGAACCTCCAGCGCATCGCGAAGGCGAAGGGCAAGCGCGTCGAGGATGTCACCGCGGTGATCCTCGAGCGCGATCGCCACAAGGACCTGATCGCCGAAGTCCGTCAGGCCGGCGCGCGCATCCGCCTGATCGGCGATGGCGACGTGTCCGGAGCGGTGATGACGTGCAATCCCGAGTCGGGCATCGACGTGTTGTTCGGCACCGGCGGCGCTCCCGAGGGCGTGATTTCGGCGGCCGCGTTGAAGTGCGTCGGCGGCGAGCTCCAGGGCCGGTTGCGGTTCCGCTCGCCGGAAGAAGCCGCGCGTGCGAAGGCCATGGGCGTGAAGCCCGAGGACACGATCTACTCGACGGAAGACCTCGCGGCCGGCCACGTGATGTTCGCGGCCACCGGCGTGACGAAGGGCTACTTGCTCGACGGCGTCCGGTTCTTCGGCGATTCGGCGAAGACGGAATCGATCGTGATGCGGTCGAAGTCCGGCACGGTGCGCGTGATCAACGCGACCCACCACTTCAACACGAAGCCGAAGTACAGCTGGGCGACCGGTCTCGAGAGCTGAGTGTAGACTCGCTGGCATGAGTCTCGAGGGGCTGCGGATCGCGCTCGATAAGGCCGGCGAAAAATCATGGTGTGAAGGCGCGGTCGCATTGACCGAGCCGCTCGCGATCGCACTTCCGGATGGCGATCTCGGCGCGGTCAGCGACGCGAAGTTCCTCGACTGGCTCGTCGAGCATTCCGAGCCGGCGCCGTTTGGTTCGCGCAAGGAGACCAAGGTCGATGCGACGGTCCGCAACGCGAAGCGCTTGGCGGCGCGCGGTAACGCGAAGATCGGTGGCTTCGATCCGGCGAATATCATCGACAAGATCGAAGCGGCGCTGTCGCCGACCGTGAAGCTCGCGGCCACGCTGACCGACGTCATCGTCTATCCGCAAGGTGGCAAATTCGATCGCCACAAGGACACGCCGAAGACCGACGACCTCGTCGGTACGCTCGTGGTCGAAGTGCCGACGACCCACGCCGGCGGCGGGCTCGAGATCGACGACGGCAACGAGCCTCGGATGATCGATTGGTCCGGCGATGCGAATCCGGCGAAAGCGCGTTGGGTCGCGTTGTTCTCGGATGTCGATCACGAGATCAAGCCGGTCGAGCAGGGGACGCGCGTTACGTTGGTCTACTCGCTGACCCGCACGGACAAGCCTCGCGTCGATCCGGGTGCGAAGGCGCGCAAGGCGGCGCTGATGAAGGCCGTCGGGCAGCTCTCCGCCACCAAGCAGTGGCCGGTGATGATCGCCTGCTCGCGGCAGGTCGTGACCGAGGAGCTCGCGTTTCCGAAGATCGACGCGTTGCGCGGCTTCGATCGCGAGATCGCCGATGCGTTCAAGGAAGCCGGATTTCAGGTCGCCGTGCGCGCGTGCGTGTTCGCCGTCAATGCCTACGAAACGTCGAGCAGGTCGCCGCAACAGCGTCCGGCGCTCCACGACGTGTTCGAGGTGATGCGGCTGAAGAAACCGCTGACGAAGAAGGTGGTCCGCGGGCTCGACGACAGCTTGATGACGTTCGCCGACCACATCACCTCCGACGACGGAGACATGGACTCGGACGAGATGGGGAATATCTCGCTCGCGAAGTACATCGACGATGCGACGCGTACCGATCAGTGGGTCGTGCGCGCGCATGCAGCGTCGACGTTGGTCCACGAGTGCAGCATGTTCTCGGACGATGGCTACTTCGGCAACGAGGCGTACGAAGCCTTGATCTATACGCTCGCGGCGCTCGAGATCGAGCCGGCCGGCAAGCGGATCAAGGTGCAGCAGGACGAGCCCGACGATGACGAAGGTGACGATGACGAAGATGACGACGACGATGATGACGTCGATGACGATGAGGATGACGGTGATGACGATGACGATGATGATGGTGACGACGACGGTGATGACGAAGTCTCGGTGTCGGGACCGGTCACGCCGCCGACGCTGAATCCGAATCTGATCCTCGTCGAGCCGGCGAAGAAGAAACCGGCGGCGAAAAAACGGGCCGCGAAGAAGCCCGCCGCGAAGAAGGCACCAGCGGCGAAGAAGAAGAAGAAGCCCGCGAAGAAGAAGCGCTAGTCGCGAAGCGAGAAGTTCAGCTTCACGGGCTTGTCCGCGCGGATGATGACTTTCTTGGTCTCCGGCGGATGCAGCGGATTCTTGAACACGAGCGTGTGCGTGCCGACGGTCAGCTCGCGATCCGCGAACGGGGTTTCGCCGATCTTCTTGCCGTTTTCGTAGACCTCGGCATACGGCGTGGTCCGCGCCGACAACTTGCCCGTCGCCGGCGCGGGATGCCCGGCCGTGCCGACGTGATGGTTGAACGTGAGCTCGACCTTGAAGTGCTCGCCCGGCTCGATCGTCACAGGCCGCGTCTCGTCCTGATAACCGGCGAGCTCGCCGACGACTTCGAACGTGCCGGCCTGCACCACGATCTGCGCCGGTGCCACGCGCACCTGATCGCCGACCTTGACCTTGCCGCCCTCGGGGAACGTCACGATCTCGAGATACGCCTCGGTCGATTTCGGCGAGGTCGCCTGCGCGTCGTCGGGAAACGTCGGTGCGATCGGTGCGGCATCGGCGGGCTGCATCAGCGCGGCTTCGGCGGCGTCGGCAGGTGCGGCATCGGCAACGACGGTCATCGCGATCGCGCCATCCTGCTTCGCCGGCGGCACGGTCTTGTGCGAGCGCGTGGCACACAACGCGACGAGGAACGAGATCAACGCGAGCCCGACCAGCCCGGCGATCGCGCTCGCGATCCGCATCTGGCGTTGCGCGACCGGATCCTGCATCCGCGGCCGCGTCCGCCACGGATTGAGAAAGCCGAGCGGGTTCGGCGGTTGTTGCGGACCCGAGCCGAGCGCGTTCATCCCACCGCTCGGTGGAATCGGATCGCTGATGCGCACGTTCGGTCCCGACAGCGGAGGCACCAACGCGGTCGACAGCGGGAACGGCTGGCGCGCCGGCACCGGCAACGGCGGCAAGCGCGTGCGATCGAGCTGCACGGTCTCGGTCGCATCCGACAGCTCTTGATCCGGATCGAGATGGTTCGGTGAAAGCACCGTCGGTTCCTGATCGGCGCGCGGCGGCTCGATCAGCGTGGGCCCACCACCACCCGGCGTGAACGGCTTGTCGATCGTCGTCGAGGTCTCGTCGATCGGCGGCTTCGCGATCGTCGTCGAGCCGGTGATCGGGCCAGCCGGCGGCGGCGCGATCACGGTCGGCGCATTGAACGGCTTCCGCGTCACCGCCTGATGCGGGTCGGGCGTCTTGTTGCGCAGGATCTCGAGCGTGTCGACCGAATCGTCGCCGTGCGCCTTCGTACTGCTGACGCCCGAATCCGCGAGGTGCCGCGCGAGCCGCGATGCACCGATCATCCCGTGCGGACCATCGGGGTCCGGCGTCAACGCGATCGAGATCTGCGATTGCGTGTGACTCGCCGCGACCGTGCCGGGATGCATTTGCGTGCCACCGGCCGGCGCGATCGACGGCAACTGCCCGGTCACCTCGCGCACGAAATGATTGCGGACCCAGTTGCCGAGCTGCATCGGCGTGGCGATTTCCGGCGATTGCTTGATGAACTTTTCGAGCTCTTGCGCGAGCTCCGCGGCGGTCGCACGTTTCTCGCGCTTGGTCTCGAGCGCCCAGCTGATCGCCTTCGCGAGTTGCGGCGGCGTATCCGGCGCGGCGTGGAGGATCGGCTCGAGCTTGCCGTCGCGAATCGCTCGCATCGCGACCACGGCATCGCCGCGCGGCACGATGAACTTGCCGGTCAACAGCTCCCACAACACGATGCCGAGCGCGAACACGTCGCTGCGGCCATCGAGCGGCTGCGCGACCGTTTGCTCCGGCGACATGTACGCGTACTTGCCTTTGACCTGGCCGGGGCTCGTTAGCTGGTCGGTCGCCGCGGCGGCTTTCGCGATGCCGAAGTCCACCAGCTTCACGATGCCGTCGTACGAGATCATGATGTTCGCCGGCGACACGTCGCGGTGAACGAGGCCGAGATGCTTGCCGCCCGGACCCTTGAGCTCGTGCGCGTAGTGAAGCGCGGCCGCGGCATCCGCCCCGAGGCGGGCGACCAACGTCGGCGAAATCTTCAGGTGCGTCTCGCCGGCTTGCATCAGCTGGCCGGCGTGAACGCCGTCGACGTACTCCATCGCGATGAAGTAGTCCTGATCGACTTTTCCGAACTCGTAAATGTGGACGATGTTCGGGTGCGCGAGCTGCGCGGCGAGCTTGGCCTCGCCGAGGAACATCCGGATGAAGTCCGACGAGTCGGCGAGGTGCGGCAGGATCCGCTTCACCGCGACGCGACGATCGAAGCCCTCGAGCCCTCGCTGTTGAGCGAGGAACACCTCGGCCATTCCACCGCGCGCGATACGACGCAGCAGGACGAACGAGCCGAACTTGATACCTTCGGCAGCGGGCAACTTCCAACATCATAGCCGTTTACGGGGCAACACGCCTTCGGTCATGATGCACCCGATGAGATGGGCCGCCGCGATCGCGTGCGTTGGCTTGGGCTGCGCCGTTTCGAAGGCGCCTGCGGGCAATTCGCAGGTTGCCGTCGGTGGCGACTCTCCGCTCGTCGGGCAGATGGCGGCACTCGCGCAAGACCGCGGTGCTGCCGTCGAGCGCGTGGCAGCGGCGGCGTGGGTCGAGCACAGGTTCCAGTCGGCCGATCTGGCCACGGATCTGGAGCGCGCCGATCCCGCGGCGATCGATGCGGCACTCGCGCGTGGCATCGCGGGGCGGGATGCGAACGGCCTCGCGATCGTGGTCGCGCGCCGGCCGTCCCTACGGCTCGATTACGCGGATGCGGACTGGGTTCCGGCGAATACCTCGAACTACGAGAACGCGTCGCGCACCGCCGTCGATCACATCGTCATCCACGACACCGAAGGCAGCTTCGCCGGCACGGTGAGTTGGTTCCAAGATCCGGCGGCGCAAGTGTCGGCGCACTACGTGGTGCGGTCGAGCGATGGTCACGTCACGCAGATGGTCGCCGAACAGGACATCGCGTATCACGACAAGTGCTTCAACACGACGACGATCGGGATCGAGCACGAGGGTTATCAAGCGCAATCCGCGCAGTGGTACACGGAAGCGATGTACGAGGCCTCGGCGAAGCTGACGGCATCGATCGCGGAGCGCTACGGTATTGCGAAAGAGCACGGGCCGATCGTCGGGCACGGCGAAGCGCCGGATTGCAGCGACCACACGGATCCGGGGCCGGGCTGGGATTGGGCGCACTACATCGATCTCGTGAAGACCGGTGGCGCCGGCGAGTATCTCGCGAGCTCGATCACGGTGAACGCGCCGGCGACGCTCGAATCGGGAGATCTGGGGAACGTGACGGTGTGGGTCGATAACACCGGCACGTCGGCGTGGGATGTCGATGCCACGCGGATCGGGACGGCCGAGCCGAGCGATCGCGACTCGAGCTTCTTCGTCGACGGAGCGTGGATCGCGCCGAACCGCACGGGCCTGTTGAGCGAAGCCACACCGGCGGGCGGGCAGGGCGTGTTCGAATTCCCGATCAAAGCGCCGTCGGTGGACGAGCCGATGGTCGTCGACGAAGCGTTCCAGCTCGTCGAAGAAGGTACGGGTTATTTCGGGCCGGAGTTTCACGTGGCGGTGCAGATCACGCCGGCGACGGGTGCTGACTACGCGGGCGAACCTGTCAACAACGGTGGGTGCAACGCGGGTGGGGCGAGTGGGTGGGGCCTCGTCGGGCTGGTGTATATGTTCGGGCGTGCGCGTCGCCCTCGTGATCGCCGCCGTCGTCGGTTGTAACGACGCGGTCACGCTCGATGTCACGAGCGATCGCCCGATTCCCACCGCGATCGATGCGATGTGTCTCGGCGTTGCCGATCAGAATCCACACGGTGGGCACTTCGGTGCGCATTACGATCTCGACGAGCTGCCGCAATCGTTGCGCCTCGAGCCCGGCGGCGCCGATCATGCGCTGTCGTGGGTGCGTGGCGATCGCGGTGGTGTGCCGGTCGCGCGCGCGTCGGCCGCGGTCGACTTCGGCGGCGATGTCACGCTTGCGCTGCCGGCGTGCGTGAAAGGTCCGGCGGCTCCCGCGCACGTCGTCGGTTCGGCCGGACCCGCGATGGCAAAGCTCGCCGTTAGTGAAGGGCAGGGCGGTGCGTTGATCGTCGCGTTCGGTGATGTCGCTCAGGTGATCGACGCGCATCGTGGAACGCTCGTCGCGAATGACCTCGCGCCGCCGGCCGGTAACGTGCTGCAAGTGATCGCGGTCGATGTCGACGGCGATTGCGACGACGATCTCGTGGTCGTGACGGATGCCGCGCCGCCGCAGATCTATCTTCGCGATGCCGAGTCGTTCACGGTCGGTGGATCTGTTGGTGATGCGATCGTCGCCGCCGTTGCCGCCGGTGACCTCGATCGCGATGGCGATCAGGACGTGATCACGGGCAGTGGCGGCACGCTCGTCGCGTATCTGAACGATGGCGCGGCGAGCTTCACCGCAGCGCCGCAGTTGTTATCGGGCGCGAGCCTGGTGTCGAAGATCAGCGCGCTCGCGCTCGGCGATGTCGACGGTGATGGCTATCCCGATCTGATCGTCGGCCAAGCGGGACCACCGCTCGCGGCGTGGCTCGGCGATGGCGGTACGTTCGCGGCGTCGACGAGCATCGTCCCTCCGGTCGCGCTCGACGTGGAGTCGCTCGCTTTCGGTGATGCCGATGGCGACTTCGATCCGGATCTCGCCGTCGCGGTGACCGGCGAAGCGATGCGGCTGTACGTCGATCGCGATGGCCATCTCGAAGATCAATCGTTCGTTCGGTTGCCGCAGCCGATCGATACCGCGCACGCGATCGCGTTCGGCGGCTTCGATGCCGCGTGTCCGCCGGATGCCGTGATCGCGAGCGATGCCGGCGCCGCGCTCCTCGCGGGACAAGACGAAGGCGTGTTCGCGCCCGCGGAGATGTTGCCGGCAGCGACCGATGTGGTGCTCGCCGATATCGACGACGACGGCGACCTCGATGCGGTGTTCGCGACCGCAGATGGAGTCACGTGGGTCGCGCGCTGATCATCCTGCTCCTGATCGTGCAAGCGGTCGGCGCGCAGCCGGATGCGCTGACGATCGAGACCTATCTCGCGCGCGGCCAGAAGCTGTTCGACGATCAGGAGTACGCCGGTGCGATCCAAGCGCTCGGCCCGGTCACGCGCGATGCCCGAGCGACGCGCGCCCAACGCTTGCGAGCGCTCGAGCTCATCGCGCTCGCGGATTTCATTCGCAACGATGAAGGTGCGGCGCGGGCCACGTTCGAGCGGATCCTCGATATCGATCCCGGGTATCAGCTTCGCGATCCGTCGGGCTCGCCGAAAGTTCGCGCGTTCTTCGAAGCGCTGAAGAAGCAGTTGATCCCGAGCTACGACCCGAATGCGGGTGCGGACCTCGAGCACGCGGCTCCGACGGCGGGCACGGCCGGACGTCCGCTCGAGATCGAAGCGCGCGCACTTCGCGGCAACGTGTTCGAGCTCGTGCTCGCAACCCGTCATCGCGGCGAGCTGTCGTATCGGATCGTTTCCGCGAACCCGCGCGGCGATGGGAAGTGGCGCGCGCGAATCACGCCGGATGCATCGCCGAAACCGTACGTGCTCGAGTACTACCTCGAGGCGCGCGATGCCGGTGGTGCCGCGATCGCCCGCGTCGCTTCGCCCGACCAGCCGCTCGAGATCGCGCTTGCCGCAGGTGGGATCTCCGACGAGAAACGCCCCTGGTATGGCCGGTGGTACGTCATCGCCGGAGCCGCGGTCGTCGCGGCGGCTGCAACCGGGCTCGCGATCGAAACATCCCGCGGACCTGGACCGGGCACGCTGCCTCCAGGCTCGATCACCGTCACGAAGTGACGTCGATCATCGTCGGAAATGTCGACTCGGCTGGGGGCAGAATGGCCTTGACCCCTCAGATCAACCTCAGTACGGTCGAATCAAATGCACAAGCTTGCACTCGTCGTGTTCCTCGTCGCTTGCGGCGGTAACAGCGACAGCAAAGTTCACGTGTTGGTGGACGCGGGAAGCGACAGCGACACGTGTAACCCGCTCGCCCAAACCGGCTGCGCGACCGGCGAGAAGTGCACGTGGATCTACGACCTCGTTTCGTCGGACGGTACGAACATCCTCGGGCACACGGGCTGCGCGCCGGATGGTGACAAGGCGATCCACGATACGTGCACGCGCAACGCCGCCGGCGCACAAGGTTGGGACGATTGCGTGAAGGGCTCGTTCTGCAAAGCGAAGCGCGAGCTCCTCAGCCCCGGTGGCGCGGGCGTGTGCGAAGCGATCTGCGATAACAACGGCAGCGATCCGATGTGCGCGTCCGGATCGACGTGCGTCACCTATCACAACGTGTTCGAAGCGAGCGACAAGAACGTCGCCGGCGTGTGCGACTACCGCTGCGATCCGTTCGACGACAACGATGCCAAGCACGATGGCTCGGCCGCGATCAATCGTCCTGGCACCGCCTGCCAAGACTACGAGGAATGCAACGGCTTCCCGTCGAGCGGTGCGCTGCCGACCGCGTTCTCGTGCGCGCGCGAGTACAACACCGACCTTCACCATCGCCACACCTGCACGGCCACCGACGGCAACTCGCTGATGGCGGCCGATCCGTTGAGCCAAGTCGCGTGCAGCACCGCCTCGAACGGTTGCTCGCAGGGCTATCACGCGCTGACGCTCAAGACCGTCGCCGGCCAGGAGACCTACTGCCTCGCGATGTGCAAGCCCGCGAGCTGTTGGATGGGCAACTGCGGCACCGACTCGCAATCGGAGAAGCTCACCGGTGATCCGGCAGGTGGTCATCAGTGCAAGCCGGCGAACATCATCGTGAACGATCCGGCTGCGCTGCCTGCCACGCTTGGTGCGGGTGGCGTCAACGGCGACCAGTGCTACTTCGGCTGGCACTTCGAGATCGACGACAGCAACATGCTCCACACGAGCGAGTACTCGGACACGTTCGGCGTGTGCCTCGATCACTCGATCCTCCAGTACGACGCGAACAACGACGGCACCAACGATACGCCGTGGCCGAAGTGTGATCAGGTCGCGAACCCGATCGGCACCGGTAGCGCGGGTGGGGATGGCACGTGCACGCCCGAGAACGGTTGCCGCGGCGCTTCGAACTTCGGCTGCACGAACCTCGCCGACTCGGGAATCATGACGTTCGGTAAGCGCACGACGCAAAAGCTCACGAATCGGACGAGGCTCCTCGACTTCGTGCCGCCGAGCGCGTCGAACCAGTAAGTCATGCGGCAGGTCGTGCTCGTCGTGGCGGTGATGGTTGCCGCCGGCTGTAAGAAGCACGAGCAGGTGCCGGCGTCGGGCTCGAACGCGGCGCCGGTCGCGCCCGATCTCGTGCTTCCGAAAGGCACCGGTGCGCCGCCGAAGCCGACCCATGCGCCGCTCGATCACGCCACGGTCGAGAAGTTGCGCGCTCTCGCGTATACGCGGTTTCACACCGAGCAACTCGGTCAGGACAAGTCGGTCGGCATCATCTTCCACACGGATGATCATCCGCAGCTGAAGGCGACCGTCCAGATCCGGCCATGTGCCGCGATCATGCCGAATGGCGAGACGAATACGAATCCACAGGTTGCCGACACGTGGAGTTGCCCGGCGCTCGATGCGGATGCGTATCGCAACACCGGCGAAGCGAAGCAGTTCCTGCATCCGTCGCTCGCGGCGGCGAAGGACACGGTGTTCGACGTCGGCAACACCGAGCTGAATGGCACGAAGATGGTCTACATCCGGCAGATCGGTTGGATTCGCGACGATCGCGCGCTGCGCTCGACCGATGCGTACATGTTGTACTTTCACGACGACGTGAACGAGATCCGCGTGATCACGACCTACGAGGGCAATCAGCCGGAGACGCGCGCGCAGTTGCTACAGCTCGCGCCACAAGAGGATCTCGAGAACCTGGCGAAGGCGTTCATGGACGTGGTGACGCAAGCGTGGGCCCCCTGATCGAGATCACGCCGGCCGAAGCATCGAGTCACGGTCTCTCGCCGATGCGGATCGTTGGAGCCTGCGCGCCGGGCATGTTCGCGAGCCTGTTCCCGGGCACCGGCATGTACTTCAGCCTGAGTGGACCGCCCGGGACCACGTGCTGGATGGCACTCCGCGCAGGTAGCGCCGGTGATCTGCATGCGCAGATGGAGCGTGCGCTGGGGCAGCGGTTGGGCAATGCGCGAGCCGAGTCGGTGATGGTGATGGGGAAGCAGCGCACCGGCGTGATCTCGTTCGAAGCCAGTCGCTGGACGACCTCCACGTTCGGTTTCATCGTGGAGGTCGGTCCGGCCAAGCTGCTGGTCGTGGCGTCGACCCGCGGTGCGCCGGCTGCGAGTGCGCAGGAAGTCGTCGATAGTCCGCTGCTCGCGCCCACGTTCGAATCGTTGCGGATCGAGCTCGAGGGTGAAGCCGTGGTCGCGACGACCGAACCGTCCGATGCAGTCGTCGACGCGCATCGCGAGGCACTGCGCCGGGATGCAGCGAGCGAGCCGCGCTATCCCGAGCTCGAGGCCGCGATTGCAGCGGAGGATCTCGCCGACAACTATCTGGTGCTCGCCGACGCTCTCCAGCGATCGGGCTCCCCGCGTGGCGAGCTGATCGCGTTGCAAGTCGCAGGAACCGACGTCTCGTCCTATCTTCGAGCGCACGTCGACACGATCCTCGGCTCGCTCGCGCCGTATCAGCGTACGCACGCGAACGGCTTCACGGAGCGGCAAAAGCCGACGTTCGAGTTTCGTCGCGGCTTCATCGATCGCTTCGATCTGAGCGACCTCCGTCGCGACGAACCGATCGAGCTCCTCGTCGAGCGCGTGTTGCGTCATCCGGCCGGCCGATTCGTGCGCACTCTCTCGATCGGGCTCGATAGTCGAACCGACGACCTTCGCGCGGTGCTCGACGCGCTCGTCACCCATGGCTCCGCCATCGAAACGCTGACGCTGGCGCCACATGGGTCTCGCGAGCTCGTGGCCTATCTGGATTGTTCGATCGAACCGATCTGGCAGATCCACTCGCTCCGCCGAGTCCAGCTCGCGATCGAAGCCCCGCTCGGTCCGATCGCACATGACCGGATCGAGGCGCTCGCGATCTTGCCGCACGAGCTGTCGCCGGCGCAGGTCCAGTCGATCGTGACCGCGCGCCTCCCCGCGCTGCGAAGCCTCTCGATCGCGCTGCCTCGAATCGGCAGGCACCCGGCGTTGCTGGCAGGTCTGATCCAGCTCGCGTCGCGTACCGATCTGCCCGAGCTACTCGAGCTCGCGCTGATGAACGTCGATGACTCGGACATCGAGCCGACCACGAACCAGTTCTGGAGCTCGCCGCTCGGCAGCCAGCTCGAGCGCCTGCACGTAACTCCGCGCCGGTAGTCGCCAACAGTCGCTCACGCGGCGGCAAGATGGGGGGCGTAACGATGGCCTCCGACCCGAACGAGATTTCGCAGGGCGACATCCTCCAGCACGCCGAATGGGTGCGCAGGCTGGCGCTGGCGCTCGTGCGCAACTCGGACGAGGCCGACGAGCTGTCGCAGGAGACCTGGACGGCCGCGCTAGCTCGCCCACCGCGAGAGGCCGGACCGCTGCGACCGTGGTTGGGTGGTGTCGCGCGGAACCTTGCACGTATGCGCGCTCGCACATCAGGACGGCGCGCGCGTCGCGAGGAAGCATCGGAGCGGCCCGAAGTATCGCCGTCGCCGGAAGAGTTGGTCGCACGCGCGGAGATGCAGCAGCAGGTCGCGCGCCGCGTGCTCGATCTCGACGAGCCGTTTCGATCGACGCTGCTGCTCCGGTACTACGAAGGTTGCTCCGCCGCCGAGATCGCCCGGCGACAAGACGTGCCCGCGGGCACCGTACGCTGGCGCCTCAAGCGCGGCCTCGACGATCTTCGCAAACAGCTCGACGACGCGCACCAGGGCGATCGCAAGCGCTGGGTGCTCGCACTCGCGCCGTTGCCCGGTGCTGCGATCCAACCCGCGAGCGGTCCCACGCTCCTCGGAGTCATCGCCATGAAGACTACGTACAAGATCGGTCTCGTCATCTTGATCGCGCTCCTCGCGGTCGTCGGCTATCGCTACGTCCGGACCGATAAGAAGAGTCCGAGCACCGCGCCCACGGCCTCGGCGACGCCGAACAAATCGAACGCCGCGCCCACCGCCCACTTCGCTACCGCGCCGGTGACGCGCGAGGACGATCCGACCGGCACGATGCGCTTGGAAGGCCAAGTGATCGATGCGAACGAGAAGCCCGTCGCCGGTGCGACCGTCGCGATCGATACCAATCCCTCGCGCATGGTGACGACCGAGCCCGACGGCTCGTTCGCGTTCGACCGGCTGATCGGACGCGATTACAAGCTCGAAGCTCGCGCCGGCGATGGCTATGCAGGCCCTACGTTCTTGCGCCTGGCGAAGGAGACGGAGCCGGTGATCTTGCGCATCGGGCCGGGCGCGTCGATCACCATCGAAGTGCGCGATGCCGAATCGGGCTCCCCGATCGCGGGTGCCGCGGTCGAGCTGCGATCGACGCTGTCGTGGACCGCGATCACTGGCAGCGATGGCATCGCTCGATTGAGCGGCGTCGGCGGCACCGGGTTCGACATGTCATTGAAGGTCGCCGCGCCGGGCTACGCACCGGAGCTCCGCCGTGCACCGAGCTCGGGCGACGATCGCCGCGTGTTGATGACGTTGCATCGTGGTGCCGGCGTCTCCGGCATCGCGGTGACCACCGACGGTCGATCGATCGCGAGTGCGTGCGTACTCGCGGTCCCGACGTCCGAGCCGTTCCCACTCGTCGAAGCGCCGCGCGATTGCGTGACCACGGATGCGCACGGCGCATGGTCGGTCGCCTCGCTCGCGTCCGGCACGTACCGGTTCGTGCTCTCGCATCCCGACTACGAGCCGGCAACGACGGCGCCCGTCGTCGTCGATGGAGTTACGCCACGCACCGGCATCGAGATTCGCGCGGCCGCCGGCGGCGAGCTTCGCGGCAAGGTCACGTCGGCCAACGGCGTGGTGGTCGCTGCTGACGTGCGCGTGGTCGCGAGTGGCAGTGTCGAGTGGCGGACCGCACATCACGCATTCACCGACGCTCGTGGCGAGTACGTCTTTCACGGTCTGCCTCGACGCCACGTTCAGGTCGTGGCATCGCACGCATCCGGATCGTCGAGCTTGATCGACGTCGATCTGACCACGACGGCGAAGGCGACCGCGGATCTGGATCTGTCGATCGATGGCGCGATCGACGGCACGGTCGTGACCGATACCGGCGAGGCGGTGCCCGAGGCGCAGATCGTCGCCGAGCCCGATGGCGGCGATCGCGAGAGCTGGGCGGTGCGCGGCGATCAATACGGCATCGCGGACTCCGCCGGCAAATTCCGGATCGGCGGACTGCCACCCGGCAACTATCGCGTTCGCGCCGCTCGGCCGGGCACGTCGGAGGCGATGTTGTGGACACAGGTCGGCCTCGTGGTTCCCGCCAACACGACCGGACTAAAGCTGACGGTCGGTTCGCCGGGGAAGGTCAAAGGGCGCGTGCTGTACGACGACGGCACCGCGCCCGCGGCGTTCACGCTCGCCGTCGGTTACGGCACGCCGGTCCCGTTCGCGACGCTCGACGGTCGCTTCTCCATCGACGTTCCGGGCGGCGCGCTCAACTTGATCGTGTCCGGATCGACGTTCATCCGCAAAGTGGTAACGCTCGACGGAAACGCCACGGAGCTCGGCACCATCACGGTGACGCGCGGCCGTTCGATCAGTGGCCGTGTCTTCGATGCGTCGGGCGCGCCGGTTGCCGCCGCCACCGTGGCCGCAGGCAGCTTGCTCACCGGTGATGGTCAGAAGCTCTACATCGACAGCGAGAGCGTCGGCGCGCGCCAAACCGAAACCGACGATCAGGGCCGCTACATGCTCAGCGGGTTTTCGTCCGCGGCGATCACCCTGACTGCGGGCAAGGACGCGGTCGGTCGCTCGCAGTCGGTCTCGATTCCGAGTGGTCCGAGCAGCGCGGAGGTCGATCTCGTACTCGCGCCGACCGGTGCGGTCTCGGGCATTGCACGCCTGGATGGCGCGCCGCTCGCCGACACGACGATCATTGCGAGCCCGACGAATGGATCGTCGTCGAACTTCTTCGTCACGACCGGCCCCGATGGGAGCTTCGCCTTCGATGCGCTGAGTCCCGGGCGCTATGCGCTCACGCCCGTGCTCGCCGGCGGTGCCAAGTACTTCGTGCGTGCCGATCTGGCTGCGGGCCAGCGCGCGAAGGTCGACATCGATGTGACGACAGGTTCGGGCACGGTCGCCGTCACCGTGCAAACCGCCGCCGGTAAACCGGTCGCCGTTGCGAAGGTGGCGGTGGTGGGCCTGGTCGTAGATGCGCCGAACATGGCGGCGCTGCGCTATCAGGCGCTCTTGCCATCACTCCCCGCCGACGGGCCGCCGATTCCGTTCATCACCCGCAACACCGTCGACGGTGCAGTGCGCGTCGATCACTTGAAACCGGGTCCGTACACCGTCTGCGCGACGCCGTTGCCTGGCGACCCGAGCAACCCGGCGGTCGCGCAACAGCTTCAGGATCAACAGAACCACCTGCCGATGAAGTGCATGCCCGTGACGATCGATACCGGCGAGAAGAAGGTCACCGTGACGGCACCCTGATTTCGGTCAACGGTTCGGCGCGCGGCGGCAAGTTCTACGCGCGATGGAGTCTCTACCGGCACGCGACCGCTTCGTTTCGCTCGACATCCTCCGCGGCATCGCGCTGCTCGGCGTGGTGATCGGAAACTCGGCTCTGTATTCGGGACGCGCATTCGCGGGCGAGCCACCGAACCCGACCACGCTCGACACGGTCGCGCAGTACATCGGCGAGATCTTCGTCGAGAGCAAGGCGCAGACGCTGCTGTGCATGCTGTTCGGCTTTGGCTTCGCGATGCAGTTGTTTCGCGCCGAGCGCCGCGGCGAGCCGGTAATGCCGATCTATCTCCGGCGCCTCGTCGTGCTGTTCGCGATCGGTTGGGCGCACGTGCTGCTCTTGTGGTGGGGCGATGTCGCGTGGGGCTACGCGATCGGTGGCTTCGGCCTGCTGCTATTTCACCGCGCGAGTGATCGCACGCGGCTCGTCGCGGCGATCGTGCTCGCGATCGTGCCGGTACTCGTGTTCCAGCTGCCGCAACTGGCGCCGCGCCTACTCGCGCTCGTGTCGTCGGAGTCGGACGTCGGCGCCGCGATGGAGCGCATCGTCCAAGTGATCGACAGCCCCTCACATGCGCACCTCGCATGGGAGCACGCGCGGTTCGCGCTGATCTGGGACGCGCAGATCTGGAGCTGGTACGTGTTCTGGATCGTGGGTCGATTTCTTCTCGGCTACATCGCCGGGCGGCGCCGCTGGTTCGAGAATGACGGTGCCGATCATCTGCCCGTGTTTCGCAAGCTGTTGTGGTTCGGTCTCGCGCTCGCAACGCTCGGCACCGCCGAGATCATCGCTCATCATCTCGGCTTACTTCCGCGCCCGCGGTCGACTGCTCTTCGCGTGATCTACGCGCTCGGCACGCAACTCGACTACTTCGGCATGGCGTTCGTGTACGTCGCCGGCGTCGTGTTGTTGGTGCAGCGACCGATGTGGCGGCGCGTGCTCTCCGTGATCGCGCCGGTCGGCCGAATGCCGCTGACGACCTACCTCACGCAAAGCCTCGTCGCGACGTTCGTGTTCTACCACTGGGGGCTCGGCTGGGCCGGCTCGGTCGGCGCTGCAGGTTGTCTCGGCTTCAGCGTCGGGTTGTTCGCAACGCAGGTCGCGTGCTCGCACTTGTGGCTGCGGTACTTCGATCTCGGGCCGATCGAGTGGGTGTGGCGGTGGTTCGTGTACCTGAAACGGCCGACGTAGTTGCAGGTGATCACGCAGGTTCTCGTGCGGAGGTCATTGCAGGTTGCTCGCAACGTCGTCGATCGAGATAGCAACCCGCTCCAGCATCGGCCGATACGCGTGACTGATGCCGGTATTCGAGATCACTCCAGCCGATGCAGCGCGAAACGGGCTTGCACCGGTATGGATTCGAGGACACAGCGCGTTCATGTGCGCCACCTTGTTGCGCTCGGAACATCAGTATCTGTGCTGCAGTGAGCCGCCCGGCGGAGGCGGCGGACTTACCATCTGGGACTGTTCGAACGCCGGTGGAAATCTGCTCGACATCATGCGCAATCGTCTGAGTGCGCGCTTGCCCAATTCCCGGGTCGAATCTGCTTTCGTGATGGGGTGCCAACGGACAGGAGTCATGTCCGTGAGTGGTGGCGACAGGCGACGTGGGACGTTCGGGTTTGTCCTCGAAGCTGGTCCTGCGAAGCTGCTGATCGTCGTGTCGAGTGGCTGTGCGGCGAGACAACGAATCAGTGCGCAGAACCTCATTACCCGTGAGTCCCTTGCGTCGACGTTGGCATCGTTGAGGATCGAGCCTGCTGACGGTGCAGTTGTTGTACGCACAAAAGAGCCGGACGCATGGGCTGATCGACAACGGCTGCATGTTGCAGCACTCGTGAGCGATTCGGATCTCGAGGTGCGTGATCCACTACTCGAAAATGCGATCGAAGCCGATGACGATCCGAATGGCTATCTCGTGCTCGCCGACATGCTCCAAGCCCACGGTTGCCCACGCGGCGAGCTGATCGCGAGACAAGTGCGCGCAGAGAGCGATCCGACCATTGATGTGCAGTCGTACTTCGATGAGCACATCGACGAGATTCTCGGATCACTTGCGCCACAACGTCTGCTCCCTGATTGCAACCGTCCGTCTCGGCTGAGTGACACATTTAGCTTCCGGCGGGGCTTCATCGAGCGTTTGAGACTTGTGAGCGACCGCGGCCAACCGATGGAACGGTGGATCGAGCGCACCTTCGAGCATCCCGTGGGGCGCTTCATCAGATCTGCCGAGCTCGCACTCTCGAGCTTTCACGAAGAGCTGGACTCGGTCCTGTCAGCGCTCCTTAACCACAGCCGATGTCTGGAAACGCTGATGCTCGTTCCTGCGAGCGAAGGCTACGACTCGTACTTCGATGGCACCATCAACCCGGTATGGCAGCTGAGTTCACTTCGGCATCTTCGCGTTGGCTTCGACGTCGACCTCGGAAGTGTCAGCCATGACCAGCTGGAAAGCCTCGTCTTAAATCCCGAGAATTTCTCGACATCGTACGTAGAGGCGCTCGCCAAGGCGAGGCTGCCGAACCTTCGCAAACTAACGATCACGTTTCCTCGGTACGACAAACTAAAGGCGACGATCGCGAGCTTCGCGCAGCTGGCGACACGCGGAGACTTCCCGGCATTGCGCGAGCTCGCGCTAACGAACATCGACGAGCCTGACATCCAGCCGATCAAAGAGCTGCTCATGGCCTCGGCGTTCGGCGGAACGCTCGAGAGCCTGCAGCTCTCGTGTCCTCGTTAGCGCGAACGTCAACTCTCTATTCCGGTCTTCATTGTGATTTCGACGTTAGTTGCTCATCTCTTCGATGTACCAGTGCTCGCCAGCGACCGCGTAGCGGATCGCGAACTTCACCGGCCGATCCCGATCCGTGTCGTCGACGATCGGAGTTGGCGCGCGCATCGTCCACACCAAGCTCTTCCCGATCCCCGAGGTCACGATGCCCGCCGAGAACATGGCGACCTCGGCCTCGCCATTGTGCCCGCTGACGGACAAACCGCCGACCTTCGCGAGCAACTCGCGGTAGCGCGCATAACGATCGACCGCCAGCCCGGCATGCGCGAGCATCGCGGCTTCATCGTCCGGGTGAAAGCCATTGCAGCTCCACTCGCCGGAGAGGCGCCAGCACTCACCGACGTGCTCGACTCCGACGACACCCAACGCCGCGTCCTCGCCGATCATCGCGCGAAGCTGATCGAGCTCGCGACCGTGCGTGCGCACGATGTCGCGAAGCTTGACGTCGCTCGGTAGCGGGTGTTCGTGATCGCTCTCGCACGCGAGCAGGCCGATCAGCAGGAGGACGCGTTTCACGTCGCTGTCATGACACGCGTCCGACGCCGAACAACGTTGGAATAGAATCGAGCTCTCGTAGCCTTTACTCCTTGTTGCTTCGGCTCGCACTTTGTTTCGTCACCGCATGCGATGCCGGCATGGCCATTCCGAGCGTCGCGAGCGGAAACTACACCGCCGAGGCGCGCGAAACTGGACCGACCCTCGCCGCGAGCGGCGTGACGGATCCACCGCGACACGGCCTGGTGCTGGTGACGCACGGCGAGGGCGGTTACCGCCTCGTCGAGCTTGTCGATCTGGACGTCGAAGAGCTGTCGATGACCGAGCAGAACTGGGGCACGCAAAAGAGCGCGGCGACCAGCTTTCGCCCGCTGAGCATCGAGTCCGAGACTGCCGACGCGATGCGCGCACGCGCCGCCGTTGTCGCACTCACACCGTTCGCGGCCGCGGACGGCGACCAGACGCTGTTCGTCGTCGACGGGATCCGGATCTTTGCCGACGCACCACGCACCGAAGGCGAGCGCGAGCTTGTCGCACTGATGCGCTCGGTCGACCACGTGCAGCTATAGGCTGCCAGTCTTTTTCGTCCCGAACCCGCGAGCTGGCGCGTCTATTCGAACGATGCGCTGGCTGTTCTTACTCGCACTCGTCGCGTGCCACCCCAGCGGCCTGAAGCGCATCGTGGCCAAGCAGCCGGTTGCGTTGGTCGTCGAGTACGACACGGGATACATGCTGTACCCGAAGGTTCGGTTCGATGCCCCGACGCTGTTCGACGCCAATCACCAGCTCGTGAAGCCGTTCGACCGCTCGGTGACGTGGGTCGAGCTCATCACCACCACGGACTTCTATCGCCTCGAGCCCGGCACGTATTACTTCAAACCCAAGGGCGAGGCATTCATTCGCGCGCTACGCGAGCGACCGATCAAGAAGCTACGCGGCACGCACGCGTATTCGCTGCTCGATCATCACCTCGACGAAGTCGAGCCCCACGGCCGGATCGTCGAACGCTGGCTCGTCCACGGCGATTCGCTGTACTGCGTGCGCGTCACCGATCTCGACAACCACATGGAGCTTAGCGTCATCGGCACGCCGGGTGACTCGATCATCGAGCCCACCGGTTATTGGTTCAGCCCGCCGTTCTTCGATCAGCACGCGTTCGTGGGTCCGTATCGCGGAACGGCCGCGATCGAGGTCAGCACGTGGACCGACGACAAGCAGCGCTACGCCATCGACCTCGTGCCCTACGTGCCCAAGTATCACCAGGACACGCACCCGCAGTGTAGCGACTAACTACTTCGTCGCTGCGGCGCGCTGACGGAGCACGTACTGCAGGATGCCGCCGTGCGCGATGTACTCCGACTCTTGCGGGGTATCGACGCGCGCGATCACCTCGAACGACTTGTCGCCCGCTTTGACCTTCAGCTTCTTCTTCGGCGTGACGCCGCCGGCGATGCCTTCGATCGTGATGACCTCGTCGCCGGTGAGACCGAGCGACTTCGCATCCTCACCCGGCGTGAACATCAGCGGGAGGACGCCCATGCCGATCAGGTTCGAACGATGGATGCGCTCGAAGCTCTTCGCGATCACGGCGCGCACGCCGAGGAGCAGCGTGCCCTTGGCCGCCCAGTCACGCGAGCTGCCGGTACCGTACTGCTCGCCCGCGATCACGACGAGCGGGACCTTGTCCGCCTGGTACTTCATCGAGGCGTCGTAAATCGACATCTGCGCGCCATCCGGCAGGTGCTTCGTCATGCCGCCCTCGACGCCATTCAGCATCAAGTTCTTCAGGCGAATGTTCGCGAACGTGCCGCGCACCATCACCTCGTGATTGCCGCGCCGCGCACCGTATTGGTTGTAGTCGGCTGGCTTCACGCCGTGCTCGTCGAGGTACTTCGCCGCCGGCGAGTTTTTCGCGATGTTACCGGCGGGCGAGATGTGATCCGTGGTGACCGAATCACCGAGCACCGCCAACACGCGCGCATCCTTCACATCCGTCAGCGCCTTCGGCGTGGGGCCGAGGTCGTCGAAGAACGTGGGCTTGCGAATGTACGTGGACGCGTCGTCCCACTTGTACGTATCGCCGGCCGGCACTTCGAGCGACTTCCACTCCGCATCACCGTCGAGGACGTGCGCGTAGCGCTCGACGAACTGGTCGCGCTTGATCGCCGTGCGATTCGCCTCCGCCACTTCCTGCGGCGACGGCCAGATGTCTTTCAGGAACACGTCTTTGCCGTCGCTGCCTTTGCCGAGCGGCTCGTGATCGAGATCGATGTTCATCGTGCCCGCGAGCGCATACGCGACGACGAGCGGCGGCGACGCGAGATAGTTCGCACGCACGACCGGATTCACGCGACCTTCGAAGTTGCGGTTACCCGACAACACCGACGTCACGACCAGGTTGCCGTCCTTCACCGCGGCCGCGATGTCATCGTGGACCGGGCCCGAGTTACCGATGCACGTGGTGCAGCCGTAGCCCGCGAGATAGAAGCCGAGCTTCTCGAGGTCGGCCATCACGCCGGCCTCTTTCAAGTAGTCGGTCACGACTTGCGAGCCGGGCGCGAGCGAGGTCTTCACCCACGGCTTCGACACCAGGCCCTTCGCGACCGCCTTCTTCGCGAGCAGGCCCGCGGCGAGCAGCACCGACGGATTCGACGTGTTCGTACAGCTCGTGATCGCCGCGATCACGACCGCGCCGTGACCGAGCTCGAACTTGCCCTTATCGGTTTCCACGGCCTTCGTATGCGCGAGGTTGCCCGGCGCCGCGTGGCCGCCTTCGTTCAACCAGCGCTCGACATCTTCTTTCGCCGCCGTGCACTTGTCGCCGAGGATCGCGGTGACGGACTTGCGCCACGCCTTGCGCGACTCGGTGAGCGGCACGCGATCCTGCGGCCGCGCCGGACCCGCGATCGATGGGACGACCGTCGACAAATCCAAGCTCAACGTATCCGAGAACCGCAGCTTGCCCGTGGGGTTGTGCCACAGGAGGTTCTCTTTCGCGTAGCGCTCGACGAGCTGGACGTGATCGTCCGGGCGACCCGTGAAGCGCAGGTACGACAGCGTCTCGTTGTCGACGGGGAAGAACCCCATCGTGGCTCCGTATTCCGGCGCCATGTTCGCGATCGTGGCGCGATCCGGAAGCGACAGCGCACCGATGCCCGCACCGTAGAACTCGACGAACTTGTCGACGACGCCCTTCTTGCGGAGCATCTGCGTGACCGTCAACACGAGGTCCGTGGCCGTGGTTCCCGGCGGCAGCGTGCCGGTCAATTCGAACCCGACGACTTCGGGGATCAACATCGCCATCGGCTGGCCGAGCATGACGGCCTCGGCCTCGATGCCACCGACGCCCCAGCCGAACACGCCGAGGCCGTTGATCATCGTGGTGTGCGAGTCGGTACCGACGAGCGAGTCCGGGAACGCGACGCCATCTTGCGTCCACACGACCTTCGCCAGGTACTCGAGGTTGACCTGGTGACAGATGCCGGTGCCCGGCGGGACGACCTTCATGTTGTCGAACGCTTGCTGGCCCCACCGGAGGAACAGGTAGCGCTCGCGGTTGCGTTGGTATTCGAGATCGACGTTGCGCTTGAACGACGCATTCGTGCCGTACTCGTCGATCTGGACCGAGTGATCGATCACGAGGTCGACCGCGCGCAGCGGATTGATCGACGCACCGGCCTTGCCGAGCTTGACCATCGCATCGCGCATCGCCGCGAGATCGACGACGCACGGCACGCCCGTGAAGTCCTGCATCAGCACGCGCGCGGGGCGGAGCTGGACCTCGTGCTCGACGCGATGCTTCGGATCCCAACCCGCGACCGCATGGATATCGGCCGGATTGACCGTCTTGCCATCCTCGTAGCGCACGAGGTTTTCGAGCAGGATGCGGAGCGAGTAGGGCAGGGTCTCGACGTCGCCGACCTTGGCCTTGATCAGCGCATCCAGGCGATACATGCCGATGGAGGAGTTGCCGACGGAGATCTGCGCTTTTGCGCCGAAACTATTGGTGGTCATGGGAGCGCTCGGAATCTAGCAGATAAGATGCGTGTGAATGGATCTGGCCAGCGAACCGGACGAGATTTCCGCCATCGCTCGGGCGCTGGAAATCGCGCCGGCGATCGCGTTCGATCTCGAGTTCGCATCCGCCGACCGGCTCGTCCCGCAGCTCTGCCTCGTGCAGGTCAGTTGGGTCAGCGAAAAGCAACATCGGATGTTCGATGCGCCGGACGCGGAGATCGTCGCAATCACGCCCGAAATTCGCCTGCTCGATCCCCTGGCCGGGGATGTCGCGCCCGTGATCAGCGTCCTGGCGAAACACCCGTGCGTGATCGCTCATGCGCCGCGCCAGGATCTCGCACTGCTCGCATCCCGATTCGGCACGGAGACCATGCCGGGGCTCGTCGACACACAGCTCGAAGCCGCGTTCGCCGGCGCCGGCGATCAGGTCGGCCTCGCGAACCTGGCGAACGACCTGCTCGGGACGAACCTCGGCAAGGATCAGCAGTGGACGGCGTGGGAAAAGCGCCCACTCACACCCGCGCAGCTCGCGTATGCCGCGAGCGACGTGCGCTACCTCCACGCGTTGCACGTGCTGCTCTCGAAGAAGCTCGGTCCGAAAGCCGCGTGGGCGAAAGAGGAATCGCAGCAGATCCTCGCCGATGCACTCGCCGCCGTGCGGGTCACGCCCGAGACCGCGTGGGAACAGGTCGGTGGTGCGCGCGTGTTGGAGCCGGATGCGCAAGCGCGCGTGAAGGTGCTCGCGCAGTGGCGGCAGGAAACCGCGATCGAGCTCGACCGTCCGCTCGGCCAAGTGCTCGGCGAAAAGAATTTGCTCGAGCTCGCGCGCCATCGCCCGCGGGATGTCGGTGAGATTCGTGCGCAGAAAGGGATCGCGCCGATCGCGAAGACTCGCGCGGCTGAAATTCTCGCGGCGATCGAACGCGCGGTCGTCGATCCGAAAGCGGCACGTGCCGACAAGCCTCGCGCCGCGAGTGCACGCGCACAACGCTGGGCGGAGATGTTGCTCGCGATCGCACACGTGATCGGCGACGAGCAGCAACTCGCAGCTCGCCTCTTGGCAACGCGAGGTGACGCCGAAACCTTCGCGCGGATCGCCGACGAACGAGGTGTCGACGCGACCGTGCAGCTCCCCGCTCGGGCGACCTGGCGGCGTGATCTCCTCGGCGCCGCGTGGGTCGGTTGGCTAACAGGTTCTGTCGCGATCGTCGGCGATTCGTCGACGGCACGAGGAGTTTCGCTAGTTAGCCGCTAGTTGCGCACGGGAGTTTGCAGCGCCCACAAAAGTCTCGTAGGAACCAAATGATTCCTCGGGCGTACGAAGGGCGTGCTCGCACACGATCAAGCTGCCGATTCACACCATCCAGCAGTTGGGCCCGCTCACGAGAAAGACGATTCGAACGTCAAGGAGCTCGTCGCGCGCACGTCCGGTGATCCGGACAAGCTCGCGCACGTGATCAAGACACAACCGCATCAGCGCCAAGCGATCGTGAAACAGGCGCAGGAGATGTTCGGCAACGCTGCCGTGCAACGCGCGCTCGCCGACGAAAAGCGCGAAGACGCCGCGCCGAAAACCGAATCGCACGATCACTCCGCCGCCGCGCATGCGGGCCCCGCCGCGAAGCAACGCATGGCGCAGCAACCGACCGCGCATGCCGCTCGGTTCGACAACGGCGGGCCCTCGACGTCGTACACCGGCTCGGCGAGCACCAGCTTCACGAGTGGTGACGTTCACATCAACGAGACGGTGTCCTGCACGATCCAGAACGGCGATGGGCCGTGCAACTTCGATCTCAGCAAGGACACGTTGTCCGTCGGCAACGAGCACATGCAGGTCGATTACAAGTCCGCGCGCTCGGTGACCGGCAAGGGCCTGCGCACGACGGGGGCGAAGGTCACGGTCGCTCACAACAGCACGCAGAAATCGTCGGCGAAGGTCGAAGACGGCTACGTCGGCGTCGAATACGAGACGAGCTACACCGTGCACGGTGACAAAGGCTGGAGCGCGACGTTCACGATCTCGGCGTTCGTCGGCGTGAAGCCGCCGAAGCCGCACAAGCACTGGTGGCAGAAGATTCCGATCGTCTCGGTCGTCACGGGCGCCGTGATCAGCGCGATCGTCGCCGCGGGCGCCACGATCATCGCGACGTCTCCCGAGTGGGGACCCGTCGTGGTGCTCGCACTCTAAGGACAGTCGCCCGGGCAGCTTTGCGCGGTCTCGCCGGGGTCGCAGAAGTTGTCGCCGCACACCGGCGCGCACGTGCCGCAATCGTCCGGGCAGATCCGGCAGTTCTCGAGGGCGCTGCACGTGCCGTCACCGCAATGCGGTTGCGCGGCATCGCACTCCGTACCTGGAAAACACGTCGGGTTGCACGCGTAGAAGCAGTCCGGATCCGCGCAGCCCGCGAGGCCATCGCCGTCGAGATCGAGGTTCGCGGTGCAGGTCTCGGCCGGCGACGCGTTGTCCCACGTGAGCTCCCACGAATCGGTCTCGCGGCCGAGCAGACGATAACCGCTGAAGAACTGCATCGAGCCATCGTGCGAGATCATCGTGACCGCGCCACCGCGTTGGGCCGGCGGATTGCCATCGATCGGAATCGGCGACCAATCGCCATGCTTCCATTCCCACGTCGCCGCCGGCGCGCCGTTGTCGACATTCGCCTCGCTACTGAACAACGTGTAGCTCTGGCGACGCGGGTTCCACACGCCTTGGCCACCGTAGGTTGCCTGCGGTGCGCCGTGCGGCATCAGCTGATTCCAATCGCTGCCATCCCACGCCCAGGTGTCGGTGTAGAAGCCGGTGTCGTTCTGATCGTCGGGCGGTGCGACGCCACCGAACAACACGACCTGCTTCGAGGTGGGATCGTAGAACAGCTGCGCGGTGTAGCGCGACGAAGGTGAATGCGCGGGCATCTTCTGCGTCCACGCCGCGCCATCCCACTCCCAGGTGTCGTCGTAGTAGATCGCTTCGACCGTCGCGGCGCTGCCACCGAACAAGACGCTCTTCTTGCGGCCCATGTCGTACGCGAATGCAGCACCCGCGCGACCGGGTGGGCCCTTCGCCGACGACTTCGTCCAACTCGAGGGTGACCACGTCCAGGTCGTGTCGTAATCGACGCTGTCTTCGCCGCCGAACTGGATGACCTGATCGCGCGCGAGATCATAGGTCTGGCTCGGCGAGTATCCCGCATCCGGCACACCTGCGGTTCGCATCCACCCGAGGCCATCCCACGCGTACGTGTTGCCGTCCGTCGTCGGCACCACCGATTGGTGATGAACGATGTCGTAAGGCGTCTGGTACTGCTGGCTCGTCGATGCTCCGGTCGGCGCGACGGGCGATACGTCGAGCCAGTTCGATCCGTTCCACGCCCAGGTCTTCGGATCCGTCGTGAAGCCGCCGACCATGATGATCTGGCCGTGCGCGGGATTGCTCGCCATCGCTTGGTTGTCCCGCGCGGGTGGATTCGTCGTCGGCGAGAGGTGCGTCCACGACGTGCCATTCCACGCCCACGTATCGCCGAGCTCGGCCCGGGTCGACGTCGAAGACGTATTGCCGCCGAACAACAGCGTCGTGTGGGTCACCGTGTCCCACGCCATGCGTGCGCCGTAGCGCGGCGTCGGACCGGTCCCGGTGGTCGAGTGCCAATCGGTGCCGTCGAAGATCCACGTCACGGTGCCGCTATCGGGGTTGCCGAACGTGTCGTTGTTCGTGGTGCCACCGAACATCACGATCTGATCGCGGAGTGGGTCGTAGCTCATCGCAGCACCACTTCGAGGCGAGGGACTGTGCGCGGGCTTTAATTGCGTCCAGGTCGTGCCATCCCACGTCCACGTCTGATCCGTGGCGCGCCACATCGGATCGACCGATCGATTGTGACCACCGAACATGACGATGCGCTTTCGCTTCGCGTCGTAGACCATCGACGCATCACGCTGCGACGTTGGCGCCATCATCGGCGACGCGAACTGCCACGTCCGTCCGTTCCACAAGTAGGTGTCGGCCGTGAACGGTTGGCCCGGTATCGTGCCACCGCCGAACAGCACGATCTGGCTATGCGCGACGTCGTACGCGCTCGCTGCACCATAGCCATCCGCGGGATGCGAGCGTGGATCCATCGCGATCCAGCCCTTACCGGTCCACCACCACGTGCCGGTGTTGTTGACCGAGATCGTCGGCGCGTCGATGCCGCCGAATAGGATCATCTGATCGCGCGCGCTGTCGTAGACCATGCTCGCCGCAGCGAGCGCCGGCAATTGATCGATCGCGATGTTCTTCCACCGCGCGGTCTCGAGCTGGCACTTCGAATCGCAGCCGTCGGCGTCGAGGAGGTTGCCGTCGTCGCACTCTTCGTTCTTCACACCATCGCGGACGCCGTTGCCGCAGGTCTCGTTCGACGTGCAATCGGCACTACATCCATCGTTGCTGATCTGATTGCCGTCGTCGCATTGCTCGCCGGGATCGACGTAGCCGTTGCCGCACGCGCTCGGCAGACACACGCCGTCGTGGCAGATGCCGCCATCGCACGCCGCGCCATCGGCCGCGCCGGCACAGCTCTTGATGGCATCGGGTTCGACGCAGAGATCGGGCGTCGGCGAATTCATCGCGTGTGGAATCGGTGCGCACACCTGACCCGCCGGGCAGACCCGATCGCCGCAGACGTAACTCTCGCTCGAGACACAGCCGACCAGGACGAGCAGAAAAAACAGCCGCACGACGATGAAACGTCGCCGGCGCTAGATCTTCCCGGATTAGTGACAGTCGCCGGGACAGCTCGTCGGGGTCTCGCCTGGATCGCAGAACGTGTCGCCGCACACCGCGGTGCACGTCCCACAATCGCCCGGGCACATCCGACAATTCTCGAGGTCGCTGCACACGCCGTCGCCGCAGTGCGGTTGCGTCGCATCGCAAACGGTTCCGGGAATGCAGGTCGGATTGCACACGTAGTAGCAGTCCGGATCGTCGCAACCGACGAGGCCATCACCGTCGAGATCGAGGGGCACGACGCAGGTCTCTTGCGTGGCAGCGTTCTGCCACGACAATCCCCACGAGAACGCCTGGTCTGGAAGGATCTGGCGCGTTCCGCTCCACAGCATCAGCGAGCCATCGCGCGCGAGAAGCGTGGCGCTGTTCGCGTGGGGCGGTGGCGGCACGCCTTCGAGATCGACCGCACTCCACTGCCCGAGGTGGTATTCCCACGTGCTCGCCGTGCTCGAGCTGGTCGTGCCGCCGCCACTGAACACCACGACCGACTGCCGGCGTGGAACCCAGATCGCGGCTGCGCTCGCAGCGCCCGGCGGCGCGTGACTAGGATCGTTGGTGGGAAGTTGCATCCAATCCGTGCCATCCCACGTCCACGTATCCTCGAGCGCTTCGAGGTCCATCGAGCCGCCGTACAGCACCGACACCTTCGTGATCGGATCGTAGACGAGTTGGGAGTAGTGACGCGGTGGCGGCATGTGTGTGGGATGGCTCTCGGCCCACGTGGTGCCATCCCATTCCCAGGTGTCGCCCAGCACCTGACCACTGACACTATCTTCGCCGCCGAACATCACGCTGCGCTGACGATCGCGATCGTAGGTCATCGCGCCGAGAGCTCGCTCCGGTGGCGATGTCGACGGTGTATGGGGTGTCCATGTGGTGCCGTCGTAACTCTCGGTGGTGGTCGCGCCGCCGCCGAATTCGATCATCTGGTGGCGCGCGAGATCGTAGGACGCTTCGAACCGCGATGACGTCTCACCAAGACCCGCCGCGTTCTGGATCCATCCGAGTCCGTCGAACTCCCAGGTCGGCCCGGTCACGAAGATCGATCGGCCACGCGCATCGTCGCGCGGCGTCTGGTTCGCCGACGTCGCGTCGGCTTGGAGCGGCGTCGTGTCGATCCAGTTCGCGCCGTTCCACGACCAGGTTCGCGGATCACTTGCCGACGTGGTTCCGCCGTACATGCGAATCATTCCGCGTTCCGGATCGGTCGCCATCAACTGGCCATCGCGGCCGGGCGGAATCGTTTGTGGCGAGAGCTTCGTCCACGCGGTTCCGTTCCACGCCCACGTCTCGGTATTGAACGAGTGCTGGTTGGCGGTGACCGACGTGTTGCCGCCGAACAGGAGCGTGGTGTGTGTGATCGGATCCCACGCCATCTTCGCATTGAAGCGCGCCGTCGGGCCGGTCGTTGCCGCGCGATGCCAATCGGTCCCGTCGTACACCCACGTCTCACCCGGTGTGGACGTGTACAGATTTACGGTCGGGCTCGCGGTGCCACCGAACAACACGATCTGATCGCGCAACGGGTCGTAGCTCATCGAGCCGAAGACGCGGATCGGCGGCACGGTAGCCGGTGTGAGCGTCGTCCAATCAGCGCCGTCCCACGCGTACATGAGCGACGATGGAACGTAGCCTGGTTCGACGTTCTTGAACGCACCACCGAACATCACGGCCCGGCCGCGCTTCGAGTCGTAGACCATCGACGCGCCGACCAGGCCGACGGGCGAGTCGTGCGGCGTCGCGAAGCGCCAATCACGACCATTCCACAAATAGGTATCGCTCTGGACGAAGGACGTTCCACCGGCGATGCCGCCGAACAACACCACTTGATGGTGTGCTGCATCGTAGGCGGACGCCGCGCCCGTGCCACCGATCGGTGCCGTACGCGAGTCCGTAGCGAGCCACGAGGATCCGGTGAACCGCCAGGTTTCGGTGAGCACGGCGCTCGTCGTCGTATCGACGCCACCGTACGCGAGGAGCTCTCCGCGCGAGGCATCGAACACCATCGTTCCCGTCGTGCGCTGCGTGATCGCGTTGATCGCGATGTTCGCCCAGCGCGCGGTCTCGACCCGGCACAACGAATCGCAACCATCTCCGCTGAGGAGGTTGCCGTCGTCGCATTCCTCGTCTTTCACGCCATCGCGGTGGCCGTTACCGCAGGTCTCGTTCGACGTGCAATCCGCGCTGCAGCCATCACCGCTCGCCTGATTGTGATCGTCACATTGCTCGCCGGGATCGACGAAGCCGTTGCCGCACTCGGCCGCGATGCACACGCCGTCGTGACACACGCCGGCATCGCACGCATCGTTTTCCGCTTTGCCATCGCACTCGGTGAGTGCGCTCGGCTCCACGCACAGATCGGGGGTCGGAGAATTTGTCGCGTGTGGAATCGACGCGCAGACCTGGCCGGCGGGGCACACGCGATCGCCGCACACGTAGCTCTCGCTCGACACGCAACCCGCGATCACCATGACCGCGAGCACGAGGCCGTTGTGGGCCGTTCCTAACGTTGGGCGAGCTCCGAGATGCACGCGCCCGCGTGACAATGGCCGCCATCGCATACGCCGCCCTCCTCGAGACCCTCGCACTTGTCGAGCGCCGATTCGGCCACGCACATCTGCTCCACCGCGATCGTATCGTGGGGACATGATGCGCTCTTCGGGGTTACACAACCCGCGAGCAGGCAGATGAGCCACACCCGTGTCATCCACCTCTGACGGACGCATGTCCGGTCGGGGTGTGACGAAGTTTTTTACGACCACCCGGTCCAGAAGAACATCAGCGCGTGAAGCCCGCGATCTTTATGGGCGAGCTCCAGTGTAGGTGTGACTTTCGCCCGATCCTCGGCGGTGCCGTCGACGCCGGGCCATGGGTCGAGCATGACCAGATCGTCCTTCGCCTTCGCATCCTTCGGATCGAGGCTCTCCATCGACACGCCAACCGCATGAAAGATGTCGTCGTCGGGCAGATCGCGGCCGCCCGCACCCTTCGCGGGATGGAGGCGCTTGAAGCTCGTCGGCAGCATCGCGCCGCGATAGCCCTTGCCCTGGCGAACCCAGTCGAGGATCGACAAGGTCGGCACGGCTGCGCGCCGGCACTGGACGCGATAGCCGAGCTCCGCGAGGTAGCCGTTACGCGAGTTGAACCAGCGCTGGACCTTGTCGATCGTGCCGCCTTCGCGGGACGTGTTCAGCTCGTGAAAGATGTGCTCTTGAATGCCGGGCGCGTACGCACCCGCGCGATAGGCGATGCGACGGAGCAAGTACGCCGTGGCCGCCCCCGGACACGCGTTCGTGGTGTGGAAAATCGGCACCTGAAAGACCAAGTCTTCCGGACGCTGAAGGACTACATCATCGCGGCTCACACCTAGCTCCACGCGCGACGGGCAGCGTACACGACAATTCTACGTCCGCGGGACGGCTGTACTTCCTATTCGACTGCGCTGAGTATCCAGCTATGACGGGTGCTTGGGAGGAGTTGGCGAGCGCTATCGCCCAGATCTCACTGCTGTTCAATGGCGTCGAGTTAGACGAAGAGCTCGCCAGGTGACCCCATGAGCAAGCTCGCTCTCGAGCTTTGCTTTCGACCAGCCGCCTCGATGGATGTTTGGCTCGGTGCACTTCGCGCCAGTTGGAATGCCTCGGTACGGTCGACGCCACTCGTAGTCGAACGACCAGGCGAGGGCGACGACCAAGCGTGGTCTGAATCGTTATGGTTGGAGATCGCTGGCCTCTGCACGGCGGACGCTTTTCGGACGCGCAATGTCGTCGGCGAGGTGGGAAAGATGAGGGTCGCAATTCGCGAGCACGAAGTGCGATTTTCGATCGCGATCGAATCGGACGATCCGACAGACTCATTGGTCCGTCTCGTGACCGCCCTCGTCGACATCCGACGACCGGAGCTCGCAATGGTCTTCGACCCGAGCTCGCCCGATGACGACGACCTACTGTTCGCAGGGCGCGTTCGGCTCGACCAAATTCCACCGATCTTCTATCTCGACCGAACGGCACTAGCAGCGTTCGGCGGCTACGACAGCGTTCGTGTTCGCGCACCGGGAGATGTGCACGAGGTGCCCGGCGGCCTCCTGTTCGTGGTGCGAACTGAGCTATCGGCGAGGAAGTCGCGCGGCGATCTCGAGCGCGAGCGCGCGTTGCAGGCGCTGCTACAGATCTCGCCGCGCACGCCTCTTTCGCTCGCGAGCCACGATCATGCGGCGACACGCGCCGGCGAGTCGGCGTGGAACGTGATCGACCATACGTTATGGCCCGACGATGACGACGGAATACTGCCGTTTGCTTTTTTCGCCGGCGGCGATGGCTCGTGGATTGTTGGCGCGGGTGGCGCGATTGCACGCCGGAATGGGACGATATGGACTGCGGTCGCGTCCGGGGTTGACGCGGATCTGTTCGCCGTCGTCGCCATCGGCGAACGCGACGTGTGGACCGTCGGCGACAACGGGACGATCCTGCACTGGAATGGCGATGCATGGTCCGCCGTGGCGAGCGCGACCCCGCACGTCCTCTGCGCGGTCTGGGCGCGCAATAGCGATGACATCTACGCCGTCGGCGGAGCTGGGACAATCTTGCATTGGAACGGAACCGCGTGGTCCGCGATGGAATCTCCGACCGATCGTGACCTCTTTGCGATCAGCGGCACGCAGGATGCCATTTGGGCAGCAGGTGACGACGGTGTCGTCCTTACGTGGAACGGAATGGCTTGGGCACCGATCGACGCACCGACACGGCGATCGATCGATTGCGTGCGCTGCGTCGGCGACGATGTCTGGCTAGTCAGTGGCGACACGATCTTTCAGTGGCATCTGGGGCAATGGAACCTGCATGACACCGAATGCGAGCGCGACGTGCGATCAATCCTCGTGCGCAACGAAAACGATATATGGGCCGTCGGCGATCCAGGCGTGATTCGCCACTGGGACGGCACGCGCTGGACAGCGCTGTCCGTTGACGAAAAGGCCCGGCACGCGTTTCTGGATGTGTGGCGTACCGTCGATGGCGTTTGGGTTGTCGGCACCGAGCGCTCGATCCTGCAGATCGTTTTGGGATAGCCAAATGGCGGTTATTGACTTATGGTCAATAAATGCTTTGGACCGCTAAACTCGCAGGCACGCAGGCCGAGATGGGCGCGCAGCACGGTACAGTTGTCCGCCGACGCTGCGAAGCGCTTGTTCGCGTTCTACAAGACGATGCCCGAGCGTGCCCTCGCCGGCGATCTGGGGACGGCAGGCAAGCTCGCGGTACGAGCGTTCGCGAATCTGATCCAGAGCCGACTCACGCGAGCGAGGCCGGCGGAATTGATCGGCAGGTCGAAAGCGTTCGCGGACGCCGCGGGTGAAGCGGGTGCGATCGAGACGACGGCAACGATGGACGCGTTGCAGAACTGTATCGGGTTGGTCGGGCGCTTCGGACTCGGGCCATTCGCGGGCCTCGCGAAGGCGCGGATGGTCGAAGGCGCGATTCCCGCGTGCTCCACCGCGATCGCGTGGGGCCGTGCCACGCACGATGGCGAATTGATCTTCGCTCGCAACTTCGACTTCCCCGGCGTCGGCGTGTGGGATGCGGCACCGGCATTCGTCACGTGCGCACCCGATCGCGGACAGCGCTACGGCTTCTTCACGTCGCGCGGCGCGGACACGCCGGTCGTCACCGTGGTCAACGAAGCGGGCCTCGTGATGGCGCCGCATACGCGATTCCATCGCGACATCACCGCGATGCGCGGCGCGATGATCGTCGACCTCGTGCACGAGATCGCGCGCAAGGCGGAGACGCTCGAAGATGCGATTCGGATCGCGCGCGAGATGCCGGCGTCGTCGAGCTGGGGCATCGCGATCGGCTCGGCACGCGAGAAGTCGGCGATCGTGTTGGAGATCGCGGGGCCGCAACTCGCCGTGATTCGCCCGACGGAGAACTATCTCGTGTGCGCGAATCGCTATCGCACGCCGGCGCTGCAGGAGCGCGAGCTTGCCGCGAGCGAGGCATGGGCGATCCATTCCGATCGGAGGCAGTGTCGGCTCGAGGCGTTGTTGGCGGCGAACGTCGTCACGCCGGAGCAGCTCGTCGCGTTCATGGGCGATCGCACGACCCATCTCGGATCGAATCTGTCGCAGCTGTTGAACGTGCACTGCGCGGTGGTGACGCCCGCGAAGTTGCAAGCGCTCGTCGGCGTCGATCGCGCACCGGCGTGTCGCGGTCAGTGGGAAGCGCTGACGTGGACGTGGGATGGCGCGTTCACGACGGAGCCGCGCGACCTCGCGCCACCGCACGATGCCGCCGATGCCGCGATCTACGAAGCGAGTCAGGCATACGACAACCATCACGACACGGCGGGTGCGCTCGCCGCGATCGAACGTGCGGTCGCCGCGGCGCCGGACGATCCGTCGTTGCGACAAGCGGCCGCGTGGCTCGCACTCGAGCTCGGTCGTGCAGAACGCGCGATCGCGCAGACCGAAGCGGGCCTCGTGCACGAGACCGAGCGCTATCGCCGAGGCCAACTGCTCGCGTGGGGCGTTCGTGCGGCGCATCGCAAAAATCCTGCGCTCGCGAAGCGTTGGCGCGCCGAGCTCGATCGCCTCGATCTACCGGAGCTATCGGCGATCGCGGCGCGGCGAGGGCGGCCCCATATCAACTTGATGATGGCCGACGCGTACTGATGCTACGATCAGCGGCCTATGGTGCTGCTCGACATCAATGCGGTCGTCCTGATCCTGGGTAGCGTGCTCGCGCTGTCGGCGTTGATCGTCGCGAAGTCGCCGAACGCGCAAAACCTCATCAGCAAGTTGATGCCGTTCCAGACGATCATCGGCATCGGCCTGATCGCGCTCGGCATCGTCAACTTCGTGCGGATCGTGCCGTCGATCAGCGGGCAAGCGTTCGTGAAGAACCTGCTGGTCGTCGCGAGCGAGCTCGTGGTGATGGGCGGCGGTGTGCTGCTCGGCTTCATGCTCGGGATGAGCTTCATCCTCGAGGTGATTCCGTCACCGCAGGGCAAGCAGAAGTTCTACGAGACGATCCAGAAGGTGTTCCCGTTCCAGCTCTTGCTCGGCCTCGTGTGCGCGGCGGGCGCGGTGATGTACTTCCTGTACCGCGTGCACCTGTTGAACTTCCTGACGGCGTGATCGCCGAAACGTAAAAACGGCCCGGTTTGCACCGAGCCGTTCTTGTTCAGACGAGAAGTAAAATTACTTCGCGGCCGAGCCAGCGGCGGCCGAACCCGCAGCCGAGCCCGCCATGTCGCCCGAGCCGGCCGGAGCGGCCGAACCCGCGGCGGCCGAGCCGCCCATGTCACCCGAGCCAGCCGGCGGGGTCGCCGGGGGCGGGGTCGCCGGAGCGGTGATGCTCATCATGCACTTGCCGAGTTCTTCGCTGATCGCGGCAGCTTTCTTCTTCTGCTCGTCGGTCATGCTGTCGGCTTCCTTCTTGTCGCCCTTGTGGTCCGTCGACCACTTCATCATCTTGTCCTGGACGTCCTTCGCGCACGCGGCGTCCTTGCACGCGCACATGTCCGTCTTGAACTTCTCCATTTGCGCGATGGCGTCATCGGCGCCGCCCTTCTTCTTGGGGCAACCAGCGACCGAAGCAACGACGGCGAGCAAAAGCATGAACTTTTTCATCAGTGTCTCCTCCGCGATAGGTTGTGACGGAGGAGGGTGATCGTTCCAGCAAACTAACGTCTTCAATTGTATGAAATCGTCAGCGCTCTTCGTTGCGATCGGTTGCAGGTGGCGGTGTGGGTGACAGCGCGCTGATTCGCGCTCGCGTATCTGCATCTATAACGAGCGTCTGCGCTGCGAATGCGGGTGCTAGCTGCTCGACATTACGGCCACCGGCGAGCGTCGACGTGACTCCCGGATGCGAGGTGACCCACGCGAGCGCCAGTGTCACCGGGTGGTGACCGAGCTCGGTGGCCAATCCGACAAACGCCGCGGCAACGTCGAGCATCGTCGGATCGTTGTAACGAGTTTCATACATCTTCCAGTCCACCAGCCGCCCGTGCGCCGGCTTGTGATCCCGGGTGTACTTCCCGGTGAGGAGACCTCCGCCGGTCGGCGAGTACGGAATCGCGGCCAAGCCGAGCCCCTGCGCCATCGGCAGGACCTCGATCTCGGCCGTGCGCTTCACCAGGTTGTACATCGGTTGGATCGCGACGAACGGGGCGAGCCCGTCACGGACCGCGATGCCCTGCGCGTGCGCGACCTGCCACGCCGCGAAGTTCGAGCATGCGGGATAGAGGATCTTGCCGGCGTGGACCAGATCGTCGAGCGCGCGCAGCGATTCTTCGATCGCGGTGCCGTCGTCGAAGCGATGCAGATAATAGAGATCGATCCGGTCGGTCTGTAACCGGCGCAGGCTCGCCTCGACGGCACGCACCAAATGATAGCGAGACGACCCGCGCGCGTTCTCGTCCTTGCCCGTCGGAAAGTACGCCTTGGTCGCGAGCACGATCTGATCGCGCTCGGCCTTCATCAAGCGACCGAGGATCTCCTCGGACCGACCGTCGTTGTACACGTCGGCGGTGTCGAAGAAGTTCACGCCCGCATCGCGTGCGGCGCGCCAGATCTGACCGGACGTGGCCTCGTCGGAATCACCGCCGAACGACATCGTGCCGAGCGCGACGGACGAGACCTTGACGCCGGTTTTACCGAGCGGTCTCACTTCGCCGACGTGAACGACGATTCGATCCGCGCGAGGACCTTCTCTTCGCTCGCGGACACGCGGCCGATGCCGAGAAAGCCACCGGCGGCGCCGGCGACCATCTTCGCGAAGCCGACGATCTGGTTCTTCAGCAGGCGGCGTTGCTCGTCGTTCAATTGCGCGCTGAGCGACTTGATGTACGCCTCCCACGCTTCGAGCAAGTCATCGCTCGGCTTCTTCGCAAGCCAGGTCTGCAACAGGTCGTAGCCCGGCGTGCCTTGTTCGAGGCCCTTGCCGTGCGCGCCCTGGAGGATCGCGGTGCGTTCGTTGTCCTGGATCGTGCCGTCGGCCCACGCGACTTGAATGAGCGGAACGAGCGAGAGCGCGGCGATCGTGTTCGCCGTGAGCCCGAGGTGGACGAGCTTGTCGAGAACGGCGTCGTCGGTCATGCCGGAGACCTTGCGCAGATCCTCCTTCGACGATTGGTTATCGAGCTTCGCCTTCATCGCCGAAAGCTTGTCCTTGTTCTCTTTCTCGTAGAACTGGTTCTCCAGCGCGCGCCCGCGCTCTTCGAGAGTGACTTCGCTCATATTGGGCGAACTTACCTCAAGTTTTTTGTCCTTGCTGGCCGTCGAGCGCACGGGCTAGCGTTCCGTTTGTCATGCGGTGCCGAGTTGTTGTCGTCGCGCTTGCAGGCGCTGCGGCATGCGCGACCGGCGCGAAGATGAATGGGCCGTCCGATAGTGGCGGATCTGTTGATTCCACAGGCTCCGACGGATCCGACGACGGTTCAGGCTCGGGCTCGGGCTCGGGCTCGGGCTCCGGCTCGGGCCACGACCCGGCCTCGATTCCTCTGTTGCTTTCCGAGGTCTCGCTCGGGCCCGCCGGCCACGAATTTGTCGAGATCGTGAATCCGACGGCGTTCGCGGTCCCACTCGAGCACATCTATCTGTCCGACAACGGCAACTACTGGAAGCTGCCCGTCAACGGCAACCCGATCTCGAGCGGCGACTTCATCGTCCGGTTTCCGGACAATGACATCGTGCCCGCCCACGGCGTGATCACGATCGCGACGGACACGTCCGCGAGCTTCAACACCGCGTACGGGATCAACCCGACGTACTCGATCACCGACGCGAACCTGACCGTCGTCGCGTCGTCGGCACCCACGCTCACCGATAGCGGCGAGGCGATCACGTTGTTCTACTGGAACGGCTCGGCGCCCATCGTCCGTGACGTCGACATGATGATCGTCGGCGTGCCGACCGCTGGCAACGCGCTCGTGTCGAAGAGCGGGATGGCGCAGGGCACCGGGATGTACGTCACCGATGCAAACTCGATCGCGGCGCAGGGCAGTGCCCCGGGCACCAACAAGTCGACGAAGCGCGTGATGCTCGAAGTGGGGCATGAAACCCAGGTCGGTGGCGGCAACGGCTTTAACGGGGACGACGAGACGAGCGAACAGACGAGCGTCACCTGGGACACCACGTTCACCGCGCCGGACCCGGGCCAAGTTCCGTCCGGCCTGCTCCAGTAGCGTTTGTAAACACGGTATCGTGACGGCGTGAAAGTCACGCGAGGTGGACTGAGGCTCTGGCTCGTGCCGATGGCGATCCTCGGTGGCATCGCGGTCGTGTTGTTCGTCACGCTGTACTCGATCGACAACAACTACACGGGTGGTATCTCGGATCCGAACGCGTCGGGCGCGAGTCGCTACGTGCGGTTCGAGCCCACGCTGATCAGCGATGCGCTCTCGGGGCTCGCCGGCATGACGGCGGCGGTGCTCGGTATCGTGATCACCGTCGTCTCGCTCCTCGTCCAACTCACCGCCGAGCGCTACACCGGCGTCGCGCAGATGTTCTTGCGCGATCGCACGAACGTGACGGTGATGGCCTACTACGTCGTGACGTGTGTCGTCGGCGTGGCGCTGTCGCTGACGCTGCATAACGAGTTCGTCCCGCGCATGGCGATCTTCATGATGATGACGGCGGTAGCGTTCGGCCTCGTGATCATGCTGCCGTACTTCGCGTACGTGTTCCGGTTCCTCGAGCCGGTGAGCCTTATCACGCGCATCCAATCGGAAGCCGCGGTCGACATGCAGCGCAATACCACCGTCGAGGGTGCGCGCAGCACGCAGGGGCCGGCGCTGACCGCGCTCGAAGAGCTCACCGATATCACGTCGAACTCGATCAGCGGCAAGGACAAGATCATCGCGAGCCGCGCCGTCGATGCGATCAAGGACTTCGTGATCGGCTACCTCGCGCAGAAGAAGAAGGCGAACGCCGAGTGGTTCAAGATCGGCGAAGGCATTCGCGAGAACCCGGACTTCGTCGCGATGGATCCGGAATCGCTACGCGACCTCGAGCACAACAAGACCTGGCTCGAGTGGAAGGCGATGCGCCAGTACCTCGGCATCTACGCCGAGGCGCAGAGCGACATGCCGGACATCAATTACCTCATCGCGATCGATACGCGGTACGTCGCCGAGGCCGCGCTCGCCCGCAAAGAAGATGCGGTGCTCGAGCTGTGCTTCCGGTTCATGAACAGCTACCTGCGTGCCGCGTTGAACGCGCGGGCCGTGCGCACCGCGTACAACGTGCTGAACCAGTACCGGCTGATGGTCGAGAGCATGATCCGCGGCGGCGCGGATGACTTCGCGCTCGAGGGCGTGCGCCACATGATCTTCTACGGCCGGACGAGCTACGACATGCAGCTCGGGTTCGTGACCGAAACCGTCGCGTACGATGTCTCGGCGCTGTGCGAGTTCGCGCATGCCCAGGGCAAGGGCCTGGACGCGAAGATGCTCGCGATGTTCCTCGACCTCGACCAGCCCCTGCGGATGAAGAAGCAGGAGGCGGGGCTCCAGGGAATTCGCAAGGCCCAGATCAAGCTCGCCTGCTACTACCTGGCGGTCGGCGCCGTCGATCGAGCGCAGCAAATTGCGGCGGATATGGTCGGTGAGGATCGCGAGCGGCTACTGGCCTCTCGCGAGCACCTCGAAAAGGTCGAGACCAAGGAGTTCTGGGAGATCATCGACCGCGGCCGCAACTTCGAATACATGCCGCCGAAGCAGAAGGACCAGTTAGATAAGTTCTTTGCGATGCTCGGCTAGGGATAGTTTGCCGCGACGCAACGGCGTGCGATCCTTTGTGTCCGTTGGACCCGCGGCTGCAACGGGCGATTCAAACGCCCAGGATCCAGAACCAAGCCCAGGAGCTCGTGCGCCTGGCGCTCAAGGCGTTGGATGACCTGCGCATGCTCGACGAGTCGCTTTATGACAGATTCGTCGCAACGCGCGAGGCGCCGAACGATCTGGCGAAGGCGACCGAGTCGCTGCAGAAGCTGTGGGAGGCAACGTTCAGCGGGCTGCGCCAGCTGTTGTGGTTCATTCGATCGCTCGCGAGTGATCTGAAACCGGCCGACAAGGATCCGGAGCCGGCCGACGACTTCGACTTCGGTGATTTCGGCGAGCCCGCACCGAAAAAGAAGATGACCTCGCGCTCGGCAGCGCCGACTTGCTCGATTTTCTCGATCAGATCGACGAGGTCGAGGATCAGGGCGATCAGGAAAAATGGACGAAGCTCGTCGAGCGCGTCAGCTCGATCGAATACGGCCTGACGTCGCAGCAGAACGAAGCGATCGAGCGCCTGAAGGTCGCGCTGTCGACCGGCGAGATCGGTCACGCGCTCGGCGTGCTCGACGATTCGCAGAGCAGTGCGAGCGAAGGCGTGCACGCGCTCGTCACCTCGGTCTACGAAGCGTTCATCCCGGACGTCAATCCGACCTCGGTCGTGCCCGGCTATCTGACCGCGCTCGGTCGTGCGTTGCTCGTGCGTCGTGGTGTTGCCGAGCTCGCCGCGAACCTCGGTCCCTACAACGATCGCCTGCAGGCGACCGACACGAATCAGTACGATGCGGCGCTCGCGGCGGTGCGTGCGACGTTGCAGTCGTACGTCGGCTCGGTCGTCTGTCGCGCGATGCGGCCTGCCGATCGCTGGCAGATGGTCGAGTTCGAGCGTCAGCTCGCGAGCGAGCCAACGTCCGTCGCCCGGATGACGACGGAAGGCCTCGTGAAGTATCTCGACTCGCTCGGCTCGATCAATCAGCGCGAGGTGCTCGTCATGCACGATCGCCGCACGCTCGATACGATGCGCGATGCGGTCGCGAACGCGCGACAGCTCTTGGATCTGTCACCGCGCGCCGCCGTCGAGATGATGGATCGCGCGTATCAAGCGGCGCAGCGGTTGAAGGGCAGGTCGCCGGTCACGGATCAGCTCGTGGTGCAGCTCGAGCGGCACGCGCCGCAGAGCTCGAATCCCGGGGACTCGATCACGTTCCTCGAGGGGCTCGAGGGCGTGCTCGCCGCCGCCGGTGGCTAGGGCCACGATGTGGCGGGCCTGGTTCGTGGTCATCGCCGGATGCGCGGCGCGACCGTCGCCAACCCCGCTACCGACGCATCCGGTGTCGCAGACTCCCGCTCGCGAACGGAAGGTCGCGCGCGAAGCGATCGCGCGATGCTCGGCGCCCGATGTCGAGCAGGTGCCCGACGGCGCGAGCCTGTACGGCGCGTTGTGCGATTCGCATGGCAACTGGATCGCCGGCGCGACGGTCATCGTGGAGTCGCCTGCGTTGACGCATCGGATCGAAGCGCTGACGAACGAAACCGGCGTGTGGTGGACCGGCGCGTTGCCGCAGGGCACGTACCTCGTGGCGTATTACTGGGCTGACGTCGTCGACGAGATCGACGTGACGGTCTTCGATCATCCGAGCCAAGTGCTGCACGAGATGGGCACGTCGCCCGCGGGCCAATGAACGTAGTGCGCCACGGGATCGAGACGCGCTAAGGCACGACCGGTATGATCGGCGCGGTGCTACGCCGTCGCTTACTCGTCGCAGGTGCGTTGTTCGCCTGCTTCTGGGCAACGGCGAGCGTCGCGCAGTGGTTCAGCGATCGGCCGTTCTACTACCAGGGCCGGCCGAACTGGGTGAACGACCTCGCCGCATCGTCGACGCGGTGGTTGCCGACGAGCGAATCGCTGTTGTTCGGCGCCGCGCTCGTGTTCCTGTTGCCCGCGATCATCGTGGCCGCGCACGCGCTCTCGCGCGAGACCGCCGTGGATCCGTTCGATCGGTTCTACACGCGGCGGGTGCCCACGCTAGCCGTGCTGATCGCGGTGCTCGGCGCCGCGTTCATCCAGTTCGTGCTGTTGCGCGGCCAACCGATCCTCGACGACGAACGCGCGTACTTGTTCCAGGCGAAGCTGTTCGCTTCGGGCCATGTCGGCTTGCCATCACCACCGCGCGCGTTCGCGAATCCGCTGATCCTCACGCAACCGATGTGGACGAGCGGCTACACGCCGGGCCACAGCTTGGTGCTCGCACCGGCGGCCGCGATCCACCTCGAGCACGTGTGGCACGTGCTGATGGCCGGCGTGTTCACGGCGGCGGTCGCCGGCTACGTCCGGATCGCGTTCGGCGCGAAGCATGCCGCGCTCGCTGCGGTGCTGGCCGCGTGCTCGCCATTCGTGTGGGCGATCTACGGCACCGCGCTGGCGTTCACGACGAGCGTCACCTGCCTCGCGGTGTTCTTATATGCGGTCGTGCGCGCGGATCGCGGACGCGCCACGTGGATGTTGCTCGCCGGCGTGATGGCGGGCATCGCGTTCATCACGCGGCCCTACGAAGCGCTCGCGTTTTGCGCACCTGCCGCACTCCGCATGGTCTACGAAGTCCGGCGCGCGCCCCTGCGGCCGGTGTTCGCGCTCGTCGGGTTCGCGGCGATCGCGTGGGTCTTGTTCTGGCACGACAACGCGGTCACCGGCGATCCGCTGTCGATGCCGTACAACTCGCCGACGATGCCGGCGTTCAAGCTTGGCTTCACGAAGGCGATGTCGTTCGGCGAGCTCGTCCACTCGCCGCTCCAGGCGATCGGAAACCTCGTCGGCGTGGTGCAGCGCATGGACCTGTGGCTGCTCGCGTTCCCGGGCAGCCTCGTGTTCGTAATTGCCGGTGCAATTCGCAAGTCACCCACGCGCGACGATGCGCTGTTGCGCGCGACCGTCGTGATGTTCGTGTTGTTCTACGTGCTCGTGCCGTACCCGGGCACGTGGGATGTCGGGCCCACGTACTACTTCGCGCTCGCACCCGCGTTGATCCCGCTCGCGGTGCGCGGCATCGGCGCGTGGCGTCACTACAAGATCACGCCGTGGCTGGTCAGCGCCGGTCTCGCGATCAACCTCACAGCGATCGCGCCGATCCACGCGATCCACCTCGGCTCGCTCGCGGCGCAGATCCGCGCGCCGTGGACGACGATCGCGGACGCGAACCTCGGGAAAGCGATCGTGATCGTGCCGCCGATCGACGCGCGGCGCGCACCGGGTTGGGCGCACGGTTATCCGTACGAGATCGGCGATGTTCACCTGATCGCGCCGATGAACCAGAAGGATCTCGACGACGCGATCCGCTACCTCGGACCGCAGCCCGTGTATCAACTCGTGCTCGACAAAGACTTCTACACGGCGACCGGCGATCGCCGGTTCTCGCTCGAGCCGCTTCAGCCCAGCTCGTCGAGCTCCGCCGGCTCGCCCGCGGCATCCGGCTCGAACTGACGCGGCGCCGTGAGCGTGCTCGCCTGCATGCGCTGGAACAGGAACTCGCCGAACCGGCGACCTTCGCCGTGCGCATCACTGAAGCCGGCGCGCCGACTCGCATCGCTGGTGTGCAGCGCACCGCTGTAGAAGTCCCGCGAGTCCTTCAGCTTGTTCATGGCCAAGCCGCAAAACGCGGCCATGGTTTCCGGCCACACGAGACTCGGCCGCTCCTGCACGGTGCGCAGCGCGAGCTCGATGTACAAGCCTTGGAGGAGGGCGAGCCCGGCGTGGGCATCACCCTTGGCCGCGGTCATCACGTCCGCGAGGATGCGTTCGGCAGCGCGCTCGTCGATCTCCATGCGCGGCAGCGTAACTACCCCGTCTGACACTCGAATATCGGCCCGGGATCTGGCGTTATGAAGGGATGAGGCTGGTCGTGCTGGTCGTCGCGTTGCTCGCCGGAACCGCCCATGCCGGGTTTTTCTGCGACGAGGATCCGAATCCGGTCGAGCTGAAGGCGCTCGAGGTCTACGCGAAGTCGAAGACCACGACCCCAGACCTCGGCGGCGCGTGGATCTGCCTCGGGAACACGCAGAAGCCAAAGCTGACCAAGCGCACGCTCGCCGCCTGCGAGACCGTGCTCGATCGCGAGCCCAAGAACGAGATGTGCAACACGATCGTCGCGAAGCTCGGCCAGGCCACGCTCGGCAAGCACGACATCTTGGCCTGGGTCGAGAGACAGCCGCTCGAGCCGTGGAACGTCAACTCGAGCATGCCGAGCTATCCGTTCTGGTTGCTCCAAGCGCTCGCCGATCCGCGCGCGTCGGCGTTCATCGTCGACAAATGGAAGACGCTGATCCCGATCGAGGCGAAGCATGAAAAATCGAGCGGCTGGATGTCCGACTGGAGTGGCTGGCGCCAACACGCCGCCGAGGCGCTCGGTGCCGGCGCGAACGACGCGGACACGATCACGTTCTTGAAAGAGCAGGCCGGGCTGACGAAGGATACGCACGTCAAAGACGCGTGCTTGACCGCGGCAGCCGCGATCGAAAACCGAGATGTGAAATGAAGCTGGTCATCACGATCCTGATCGCGGTCACGGCGACCGCCCACGCCGGCCTGTTTTGCGACGAGGAAAACAAGATCCCGAACGAGCTGAAGGCGCTCGAGCTCTACGCGAAGAACAAGACCGAGACGCCCGACCTCGGCTACGTGATCTATTGCCTCGGCAACGATCCGGCGAAGATCGAGGTCAACAAGCGCACGCTCGCTGCCTGCGAGAAGATCCTCGACCGCGATCCGAGCTCGAACAACTGCAACACGCTCGTGGCGAAGCTCGGGCAAGCCACGCTCGGCGCGCACGACATCTTCGCGTGGGTCGCGAAGCGGCCGTTGGATCCGCAGAATTCGAACTCGAGCGACCCGAACTATCCGCTCTACCTATTTCGCGATCTCGCAGATGTCCGCGCGTCCAAGATCATCGTGGACAAGTGGAACGCGCTGATCCCGATCGAGGCGAAGCACGAGAAGTCGCACGAATGGATGGCCGAGTGGAGTGGCTGGCGCCAGCACGCGGCGGAGGCGCTCGGGACCTCGGGCGATGCGGACGCGGCGACGTTCCTGAAGGACCAGGCGACGCAGACGAAGGATTCGCACGTCAAAGACGCGTGCCTCGAGGCTGCCGCAGCGATCGAAAAGCGCTTGGCGAAGTAACAGCCGTGTGACCGAAATATCGGTCGAATGGCGCAAATCGCCGTGCGACCGGCGGCCGGCTCGCGGCCCTACCGTGCATGAAATTGCTCGCCGCCGCCGCCGTCCTGTTCGCCACGTCCACCGCCTTCGCCGCACCGCCTACCAATGACGAGCTCGAGGCCTGTCTCGGTAAGGACGCCGGGTTCGCACCGGCACTCTCCGCGTTCAAGCGCGGCATGACGACCGACGAGGCGAACGCCGTGTGGGACGGCGCCGGCAAGGTCGACAAATACGGGTTCTCGACCGTGAAGGCGAAGGGCTGCGTCGGCGCGGCCCAGTTCAAGCTCTACTTCCAGAAGGATGCCAAGACCGGTGTGGTCGGCCTGTACAGCGCCGCGATCGATTGGGACAAGGCGCTGACCACGAACAAGGACTTCTACCAGCGCCTCGTCGCGGTCCTGACGGCGAAGTTCGGCGAGGTCAAAGATCCGAAAGCGATCGACAAGAAGCTCGTGACCTGGGTGACGAACGACTTCTCGATCATCCAGCTCACGACGCTCGGCCCGAGCCGCTCGTTCGACCTGAAGATGTCGCTGCCGAAAGGCTAGCGCTTGATCACGCGCGCCGAGGGCAGCGCGCGCTTCGCTTCACTCGAGATGTCGCGACACAGCTCGATGCACGGGTCGCAGATGAACACGTTCGGCCCCGAGAGGCCGCTCTCGACGTCTTCGCGGCAGAAGCTGCAGGTCTCGGCGCGAAGCTCGACCTTGTAGCGCCCGAAGCAGTTGTTGCAGATGAACAACGTGTCGCGCGCGCTGACGAGGTGTTGGACCTGGCTTCGATCACGCGCACAAAACGAACAGGCCGGCACTCAGCCCTCGGACTGCTTCTTCTTCATCTTCGAGATCAGGCCCGCAAAGCCATCCTTCTCGATGATCTTGTTGAACTGCTCGCGATAGTTATCGACGAGGCCGACGCCATCGGTCTTGACGTCCCACGCCTTGTACTTGTCGCCGTCCTTGCGGAGCACGTAGTCGACCTCGATCTTGTACGGGCGGTTGTGCCGCTTCGTATTGATCTGCGTGGTCACCACGAGGTTGTCCTTGTCCATCGCCTCACCCGTGTAGTCGACCGAGTACTCGAGGTTCGAGCGCAGGCCCTTCACGTAGTTGTCCTCGATCAAGCTGCGCAGCGTGGCGAGGAACTCGTCCTGTTGCGCCTTCGTCAGCTTGGCCCAGTTGTCGGCCATCGCGCGCTTGCCGAGCTCGTCGATATCGAGGAAGTCGCGGACCGAGCCCGCGACCTTGCCGGCGAGGTCTTTTTCCTCTTTCGATCCGGCGGTCACCTTCTGCTTCAGAAGGCCGCTGATCTTCTCGTTCGCCGATTTCACGGAATTCGTACCCGGGCCGGGCGCGCCGGCAAATGCCGGCATCGCGAACAGTGCGAATAGAAAGATGATCAGGCGTTTCATGGGCGGTTTGTACCTCGGACGCACTGCGGCGGCTCGAAATTCACCGGGGTCGGGCCCGGAATTCTCCGGTAGCGCGGCCGAGGTGGACGACTGCCACATTGAAATTGACGACCGCTGCCGCCCATTGCGCGCGCAATTGAAACCACGCGACATACGCGTCCACGAGATCGCGTGATTCCGCCGTGCCGATCGCCTCGTTCTGGAGCACGGAAGCGAGCCACGCCCGTGCCGCTTTTTCGCCTTCGGCCGTGGCCGTCACCTTGTCGCGCGCCGCGATCGCTTCGGCCAGCGCCGTTTCGCCGTCGTAGCGCGCACCGATATCGGCGAGCTCCGCTTGCGCGTGCATCTTGTGCGCTTCGGCGCGCGCGCGATCGGCGCGGGCCTTCACGTTCCACGGCTCGACCGTCCACTGGAGGCCGAGCACGAGCCCGGCACCTTCGCGGTTGTACGGATCGTTCGCGAACACGCTCGGCGGATCGTCGACGCCTTGGGCGCGCGCGATCAGGGCCGAGCCGACGAGCGCGATATCGGGCAGGTAGTTCGCCTCTTCTTGTTTCGCGAGCTCGTCCGCCGCCGTCGCACCGCTCTTCGCGGCCACGCGCTGAGGCCGATGATCGACGCCGAGGTCCTTGCTGGCCGGCAACGCGTGCTCGATCTGGACGAGCTCCTTGTCGTCGATATCGGCGTCGGCGGTGCCCGTGATCGCGCGCAGGCCCGCGAGCGCTTGCGCTTCACCTTGTGCGGCATCCGCACGTTGCGCCTTCGCGGTCGCGAGCAACACGGCGACGCGCTGGCGATCGCTGATCGTGATGCCCTTGTTCTCGTCGAAGTGCTTCTTGGCTCCTTCGATCTGCTCGATGCCGTCGTCGAGCATGCCGCCGAGCTCGCGGGTGAGCTTCAGGTTCCAGTACGCCTTCGCGGCATCGCTCGCGGCATCACCGGCCGCTTCGTCGGCGAGCGCGTTCTGCGCGTCGAGACCCGAGCGCGCGGCCTTGCGGGCGTGGTCGATCTTCCCGAAAGTGTAGAGCGGCTGGGTCAGGTCGAGCTCCGCGCCGGCGAACAGGCCCGAGAACCGGAGCGCGAAGTTCTGCGGTGATGTCGAGAGACAGTTCACGTCGTTGCACCGGATCTCCGGCGAGATCGTGGCGAACGCGGTCGCCTTGATCCGGGGATAGCGAGCCGCATCCGCTTCGTCGACGCGCGCGGCCGCCGCCTCGCGATCCTGTTCCGCCATCTGGACGCGCGGATTCGCGACCGCCTTCGCGATCACCTGATCGAGCGTGAGCTTCTGTTCGGCAGCGGCGACGGATGCGTGCAACAACACGGCGACGAGCAACCAACGCATGGGTCGGGTTGTACCGCGCAGATCGAGGCAGGCGCGCACAGTTCCACAACTTTCCATCCGGGCGTAATCTCCGGTCGATGTCGTTGCATCCACCCGACCGCGAGGCTGCCGAGCTCTGGCTCGACGAAGATCCGGATCCCAAAACCCGCGGCGAGCTGAAGGCGTTGATCGACCGGTACGACGCCGGTGATAAAGCGGCACAAAAAGAGCTCCACGAGGCATTTCACGGCGCGCTGGAATTCGGCACCGCCGGGTTGCGCGGGATCCTCGGGCCGGGCCCGCAGCGGATGAACCGCGTCCTCGTCCGCAAGGTCACGGCAGGTCTTGCCGCCTATTTGAAGCAGATGGATCCCGAGGCTCGCGAGCGCGGCGTCTTGATCGGCCACGATGCGCGCCACAACTCGCGCGTGTTCGCCGAGGATACGGCGCGCGTGCTCGCCGGCGCGGGGATCAAGGCCTACCTCGCGCATCGCCCGTGGCCGACGCCGACCACCGCGTGGGCCGTCGTCGATCGCGGATGCTCGGCCGGTGTGATGGTGACCGCGAGCCATAACCCGCCCGCGTACAACGGCTACAAGGTGTACTGGAACAACGGCGCGCAGATCATTCCGCCGCACGATAGCGGCATCGCGGCGGCGATCGGCAAGATCGGGCGCAGCGACGAGCTACCGATGCCGGAGCTCAACGAGGCCCGTAAGCAGAAGCTCGTGATCGATCTCGACGAGGCGCTCCACGATCGCTATCTCGAGGCGGCGATCGCGTTGCGCGCGCAGCCGAAGCTCGACGGTGGCAAGCTCGTGATCGCGTTCACGCCGATGCACGGTGTCGGTGCGCGATCGACGGAGCCGATCCTCCAGCGCGGCGGGTTTCCGAACTTTCATACCGTGCCGGAGCAGCGCGAGCCGGATCCGGACTTCCCCACGGTGGCGTTTCCGAATCCCGAGGAGAAGGGCGCGATGGATCTGGTCCTCGCGCTCGCGAAGAAGGTCAACGCGGACCTCGTGCTCGCGAACGATCCGGACGCCGATCGCCTCGCGGTGGCGGTTCCCGATGGCAAGGGCGGGTTCAAGCAGTTGACCGGCGATCAAGTCGGCGCGCTGTTCGCGGACTACCTGCTCGAGGTCGGTCCGAAGGATCGCCGGATGGTCGCGACCACGATCGTGTCGTCGCAGCTGCTGTCGTATCTCGCGAAGGCGACGAACGCGGACTATCGCGAGACGTTGACGGGCTTCAAGTGGATCGGCAACGCCGCGATCAACTTCGAGCAAACGACCGGTGGCCGGTTCGTGATGGGGTACGAGGAAGCGCTCGGCTATTCGATCGGGCCGCTCGTGCGCGACAAGGATGGCGTGTCGGCGTGCCTGCTGTTCAGCGAGCTCGTCGTATGGAACCGCCAGGTCAAGCAGCGCAGCGTGCTCGAGCATCTCGACGATATCTATCGGCGGGTCGGGCTGTTCGTGACGGAGCAGGTGTCGACGACAAAGCCGGGCTCCGAGGGTATCGCGCAGATCAAGCAGACGATGCAGAAGTTCCGGGCGTCGGCGCCGTCGGAGATCGCGGGCCACAAGGTCGAGTCGGTGACGGATCTCGCGAAAGGCGAGGGTGGGTTGCCACCGTCGGACGTGCTCGTGTGGAAGCTCGAGGGTGGGCGGCGCGTGATCATGCGGCCGTCGGGAACGGAGCCGAAGTTGAAGAGCTACTACGAGGTGCGCGTGCCGGTGGCGCAGGGCGAAGCGATCGATGAAGCGCGCAAGCGTGGGCAGGCGGAGCTAGCGGAGCTTCGCGACACGCACCAGAAGATGCTCTAGCGGGTACACGTACACGTGCACGTGCACGTGCTCGTGCTCGTCGCCGTGCGCGGTCGGTTTAGCGCGACACGAAGGCCGTTCGAAGAACCTATTCGTCGGACGCGTGATCGTGTTTAGGGGGCTTCGCCGAACTTCGGACCTTCGTGGCGAGCTTCGTCTGCGGCCAGACGCGAGACATCGCCGAACGCGGTTGTCGCCTCGTTCGACGCTCAGCACGCTTGGGCTTACGCGTTACGCTTAGGCTTGCGTGATTTCGTTTTCTTACGTCTCGCGGTTCGGCGCGCCACAGTTCGGGCACGACACGAGCTCCGCCGGGAACGGCGCCGCGCAGTACTTGCAGAACGTCTTGCCGACGAGCGCACCCGTGATCGGCACCACCATCGGCGGCGGATACTTCGCCTCGAGCTCCATCGAGCTCATCCGATCCGCATCCTCCGACGGCTGCCACACGATCTCGACCGCGACGAGATTGTTCGTATCGAGCGTGCCGACACCCTCGAGCGCCTGCCGCAGATCATCGCCACTTCCGATCTGACGGACCGTGAACAGCTCGCGCCGCGCCGCGATGATGATCGACACGAGGATGAGGCCGGCGCCCTCGTCGGTACGCGGCGTGTACTGCGACGGCGCCGTGGCGGTCTGCACGCCCTGCTCGTTGCGCACGGTCTCCTCGCGAAACCGCGCCCGCGCATCGTTGACCCAGCGATCGAACACGTCCTTCTGCGAGCCCATCGCGCGCATCGGCTCGTTCACCGCACCGCCATAGACCCACGCATCGCGCAACCGCCGCAGCATCAACGCGACCTCGCGGACGAGCGTCACCCGACCTTGATCGGTCGCGGTATCGGCGATCTTCGCGATCCGCGCGAGCTCGGTCTGCACGAACTTGCGCGACCGGCCGTCGACGGCGATTCGCAACACCGTCACATCGATGCTGTCCCCCACCGGCGCATCGTACGTGTAATCGGGATACTGATCCGCGTCGTAGCTCTTCGATTGGCCGACCTTCACGACGAACCAGATCGCGAGGACGATGACGCCGATCACGAGATACGCGATGACCTCGACATCGTCCGCCGAGCCACCCGAGCTCGAGTAGCTGTAACTGCCGCCACCACTGCTCGAGTAGGAGTGGCTGCCGCCCGAGTAGCCGCTGCTCGACGACGAGTGACTGCCACTGCTCCACGACCCACCACCCATCGATCCACCGGTGCCACCCGCCCAAGCGACGGCGCACCAGAACATCATCGCGATCGCGACCAGCCACCTCTTCATGAGGCCGATCGTACCGTTTGTGGCCTACCGTTTGTGGAACACGAACAACATCGTCGGGCCATCCACATTCGCACCCTGGTCGTCGTTGATCAGGACCCAGCGCCCGTCCGGCGTGGTCACGATGCCCTCGAGGTTGAGCTTCTCGTGATAGTGGTCGCGCACGATCGGCCAGAGATCGAGATCGACCACCGCCGCGAGCTCCGGCTTCCCCGGGACGACATCGAACGAAACGATCCGCGACACGCCGTAGTGCCGCTCGATCGCGCGGACCTCGAGGCCCATCCCGAAGTCGCAATCGATCGCGGAGATCTTTCCCTTGTCGCTGGTCAGGAGGAGCTTCTGCACGCCGACGACCTGATCGCCATGGACGTGAACGAACGGTGCCCAGCGCTTGCCCTCGGGCGTCACGGCCGTCGATTCGATCGCGACATAGACGTCATCGCCATGACCGCACAGCGCCTCGGCGCCGTGATTCTCGATCAGCGTCAGGCCGAGCTGGTCGTTCGTGAACGACAGCTTCGGCGTCACCGTGATGTGACCGTTCGCCTCGAGGTGACCCGCGAGCAACGACGCACTCGGCTCGTGTTGGCCTTCCGTGCCGATCACGAAGTTGCCGTTGCCGAGCCACGCGAGCGATTCGGTATCCACGCCGTCCGGAACACCATCCATCGGATGTGGCGTGATCTTCGGAGGTCCATTCGGAACCAGCTCGAGCTCCGAGATCACATGATCGCGCTCGGCGACCGCCCAGAGGTGACCCTTGTCGTCGATCGACAGATCCGATTCGCCGGGCGGGAGATCGACCGTGATCTCGTCGAACGGGAGACCGGCATTGCTACCGACCGGCGCAGCGCTTCCGGTCGAAGGCGCATCGTGGTGCTTGCTACAAGCAGCCAGCGCGATCGCTAGGCCGATTCTCGAGATGGCGCGCCGCAATGCGGACAAGATGTCAGCTCTGCCGGGAATGGTCCACTGCAGTGACCGCAGAAGACTTTTCCGACGAGCGCGCCGCGGATTTTAATGAGCGCGGGATGAGGGTATTGCGCTTCGAGCTCGATCGACGTGAGGCGATCTGCATCTTCGGACGGCTGCCAGATGATCTCGACGGCGACGAGCGAGTTCTCGTCGAGGTGCCCCGCCGATTCGAGCGCGCTCGACAGGTCGTTACCGCTACCGATCTCTTGGACCGTGAACAATTCGCGATCCGCCGCGAGGATCACCGACACCAAGATCACGCCGGCGCCTTCGTCGGATCGCGCGACGTAACGATCCGGCGTCGAGCCCGTCATCACGCCATCGACGTTCGTGATCGTCTCGCGCGAGAACTTCGCACGTGCGGCATCGACGTGACGATCGAACAGCCTCTGCGCCGTATCGGACGATCCGATCGGCTCGTTGACCGCGCCGCCGTAGATCCACGCATCGCGCAAGCGGCGCAGCATCAGCGCGACCTCGCGCAGCATCGCGATCCGGCCTTCGCCCGTCGAGGTGTCGGCCGAGCTCGCGATCCGCTTCAGGTTGTCCTGCACGAACGTGCGCGCGCGACCATCGACGACCACGCGCAACACGCTGACATCGACCCCCGACGTCGCGCTCGGCACGATATCGATGAACGGCGCGTTCCCCGATGGCGCGAAGTCGCTCGACGAGAACGCCGGCTTCAGGATCACGATCAACGCGATCAGACAGATCAGGATCCCGACGACGAGCAGGAAGATCTTGAAGCCATGGCTCGCATCGTATGGATGATCGTACGAGCTAGCGTACGAATTGCTGCTCGAGTACGGCTCGCTCGACGATGACGACGGAGTCCCCGAATAGTTGGTGTAGTGATAGCTCGACGAGGAAGACGACGAATGCGAGGGCGGATCACTCCAGTGCGAACCGCCGCCGAAGCTGCTGCTGCTACTGGATGAAGAAGACGAGTGACTGCTCCAGTTCCCGCCGCCATACGAGCCCTTACTCGACGAGCTCGTTCCCGATCGCGAAGGCGTGCTGCTGCTCTTGAAGCTGCTGCCGCCCATTCGCCCGCCACTGCCACCCGCCCACGCCGTCGCGCACGCGAGGACCACCCACAGGATCCACTTCATGCGCGGATGGTATCAGGCGACGTCGCGCGCGGGCGCCCCGCAGAACGGACACGACGTCAGCTCGCGCGGAAACGGTCCCGCGCAATGCGTGCAGAACGTCTTGCCGACGAGCGCGCCCTTGATCGGTACGAGCTGCGGGCCCGGATACTTCGCCTCGAGCTCGATCGAGCTCATCCGATCGTTTTCTTCGGACGGCTGCCAGATGATCTGGACGGCGACGAGCGACGTTTCGTCGAGGTACTGCACGGCCTCGAGCGCATCGCGCAGGTCATCGCCGTTGCCGACCTTCTTGACCGTGTAGAGCTCCTTGTATGCGGCGAGGATGATCGACACGAGGATCAGGCCTTCGCCTTCTTCCGGACGCGGCACGTCGTGTCCCGGGTCCGCGGGGGACAACGTGCCGTCGACGTTCGACACCGTCTCGCGCATGAACTTCACGCGCGTGTCGTCGACGAGTTTGTCGAACAGCGGCTTCTCGCGATCCATATCGCCCATCTTCTCGTTGACGAACCCGCCGTAGACCCACGCGGATCGCAGCTGGCGCAACAACGCGCTGACCTTTTGCAGCATGACGATGCGACTCGTCGAATCGAGCGTGTTCGTGCTCGCCGAGATCTGGCGCAACGCGGTCTGCACGAACTTGCGTGCACGGCCATCGATCGCGATCCGGATCGCGCCGACATCGACATGCTTGGATGGATCGTCGGGATGCGCGCGCAACAGGTCGAGTAGGTGAAAATCGAACTTTGCACCGACAAACATCGACACCCAGATCAGTGCGATGAACACGAACACCAGCTTGAACATGAGGTCGAACGAATCGTGCTGCGTCGCCGGATGCAGGAATTGTTCGATCTGCTCGTTGGTCATCTGAACGCCAGATCCGCGCGGTACGTCGGATCCTGGCGAGCTCGGGCCGTGATCTTCGTGGCGGATGACCGGTGGGTCGTAGTGGTAGGTCGGCGGGTCACTCCAGTGCGAGCCACCGCCGAAGCTCGACGATGACGACGACGACGAGCTACTCGATCCACCGATCGACGTGGAGCCACCCGACGGTCGCGACCAATTGCCGCCGCCCATCCGTCCACCGGTATCCGCGAAGGCGGTGCCGCACAGGAGTGCGAGCACCAGGATCGATCTCATGCCGCCGATGGTAACGCGCGCAGGACGATCTTCGTGATTTCGAGTGGTGCTCCGAACCGCACCGGCGGGCCCCAGTATCCACACCCGCGGCTGACGTACACCCGCGTGTTGTCGTGCTCGTAGAGCCCGGCGAGCAGGCCGTGCTGCTGGATCTTCACGATGTAGTGCCATGGCCAGATCTGGCCGCCGTGCGTGTGCCCCGACAGCTGGAGATCGACGGCGTACTTGCTCGCGTGACGCACCTGCCGCGGCTGATGTGCCATCAACACGAGCGGACGCGCGGCATCACGATTCTTCGTGGCTGCGTCGAGATCTTCGCCATGCCCGGGCCAGTCGTGCGCGCTGTAGTCGTCGACGCCGGCGAGCGTGAAGCCATCCGCGATCGTGACGTGCTGGTTGCGCAGATACGTGACGCCGAGCTTCGAGATTTCCGCGATCCACTCGTCGACGCCGGCGTAGTACTCGTGATTGCCGGTGACCGCGAACACGCCGTGCTTCGCCTTCAGTTGACCGAGTGGTGCGACGTCATCGCGCAGGCGTTCGACCGGGCCATCGATCAGATCGCCGGTGAGCGCGATCAGGTCCGGCGACAGTGCGTTCGCGCGATCGACCACGCGTTGCACGAAGTCGCGATCGATCGTCATCCCGACGTGAAGATCGGTGAGCTGCACGATCGAGAAGCCATCGAGCGATTTCGGAAGTCCCTTGAGCGGCACGTCGACGGTCACGATCTCGTGCTCGCCGCGCGCTTCGAATACGCCGAGCCCCACGCTAGCGCTCGTCACCGCGAGGGCCGTGCCACCGCCCGCGCGCAGCAGGAACTGACGGCGCGATGGATCGACAGGCGTCTCGCGCCGCGCGAGCTTGCGCACGCCCCACACGAGGAGGCGGATCACGTCGAGGATGACGAAGTACGTGAAGCTGACGCCGACGAATGCGAGCCACGGTCCCGAGATCCAGCCGAGCTTTGCCGATAGGCCTGGCGCCCACATCCGCGCGGACGTCTGGAGCGGAATCGAGAGGAACAACACGACGAAGATCGCCGCGAGGATCCGCCGCGTGCGCTGGCCGGCTTCGATCACACCGCAGATCCGCCGCCACACGTAGTAGTGAACGAGGCCGGAGATGATCGAGCTGAACAGCCGGAACACTGGGGCTCACCGTAGCACTACGGTCGCGGGCATGCCGCCGTGCGGACGCAACGTGACGAGCGGCTCTGGCTTGACGGTCCGGTGGACCAGATCGAACTGGGCGAGTTGGACCAGCGTGGCGAGCGCGAGCTGACCTTCCATCAACGCGAAGTGCTGGCCGATGCACACGCGCGGGCCGGCGCCGAACGGCAGGTAGGTGTGGCGCGGGCGCTGCTTCTTCGCTTCCGGCGCCATGCGCTCCGGTTGGAATGCGAGCGGGTTCGGGAAGTAGTCCGCGCGGCGATGGATGCCGCGGATGTTGACCGCGACGATCGATCCGGCCGGCAGGTGATGACCGCCGAGATCGATCGGCACGTTCGCCTGGCGACCGGTCATGTACGCGGGCGGATGCAACCGCATCGTCTCTTCGAGCACCGCGAGCGTGTACGGCAGCTGCGGCAGATCCGCGGTCGTGATCTCGCGCTTGCCAAGCGCGTCGACTTCCGCGGTCAGCTTCGCGAGCACCGCCGGATTGCGGCCGAGCTCGTAGAACGCCCACGTCAGCGCGTTCGCCGTGGTCTCGTGGCCGGCGAGGAGGAGCGTCATGACCTCGTCGCGAACTTGCGCGTCGGTGAGGCCGGTGCCGTCTTCTTCGTCACGTGCCATGAGGAGGATCGACAACACGTCGCCGGCATCGGTGCCGCGCGCGCGACCTTCGCGGATCAGGCGGAACACGACGTCGTCGAGCAGCTTCACGGCCTTTCGCATCTGCAGGTGACGCGGCAACGGCCAGTTGTAGCCGAGCCGGATCGGTGACTTCAGGCTCGCGACTTGCGCGTGCATGCCGAGCTCGAGGCCGCGCGCGACCTGATCGGCATCCGCGCGAATGTCGGCGCCGAACATCGTCTTGCCCGCGATCGCGAGCGTCATCTCCATCATCTCCGCCGAGAGATCGATCTCCGCACGCGACCGCCAGCGCGAGGCTTGCTTGCGCGTCTCTTCGACCATCACCGTGCCGTACGCGGCCAGGCGCTTCGGCGCGAACGCCGGTGCGAGCAGCTTGCGATGCTTGCGATGCGGCTCGCCTTCGGCGGTCAGCAGGCCTTCGCCGAGCAGCGGCTTCAGGAATTCGAGACCCGCCGACTTCGTGAATTTCTCCGGCTGGTCGACGAAGACTTCGTGCGCGAGATCCGCGTCCGTCACGATGTAGACCGGAATGTGCGCGAGCTGGACGCGCGCGATCGGGCCGACCCGTGCGGCGGATTCCTGGAGCGCCAACCGGTCGGTGCTGAACTGGAGGAGATTGCCGATCAGCGGCAGGCCCGGAACGGTCGGAATCGTCGTGACTGGAATCGTGCTGGTAAGCGCCGCCATGTGTGTTACGAATGTGAGCGTTCGCTCGCATTCTGTCAGCTCGCATTCCCGAGGGGATCCCGGATGCTTCGCCAAGCCCGCACCACGCCACGGAAAAAGCCCCGCCAGGACCGCGCCAAAGAGACGGTCAGCTCGATTCTCGATGCCACGACTCGGGTTTTGATCAAGGCCGGATTCGATGGCCTGACCACGAATGCCGTGGCGGAGAAGGCCGGCGTGTCGATCGGCTCCCTCTATCAATACTTCCCGAACAAGGAAGCGCTGGTGTCGGCCCTGATCGATCGGCACTGCGAAGAGATGAACAACGCGATCCTCGACAAGCTCGTCCAGGTCGCGCAGCTGCCACTCGCGCAGGCCGCGCGTGCGGTGATCGAGCTGACGCTGCAGGCGCACGCGATCGATCCCGAGCTGCATCGCGTGCTGACCGAGCAAGTGCCGCGGATCGGCAAGCTGGCGAAGCTGCGCGAGCTCGACAACATCTCGCATCGCATGGTCGCGGGCGTGCTCGCGTATCGCAAAGCGGAGCTCGCGATCGTGGATGTCGAGATGGCGGCGTTCGTGTTGGTGTCGGCGATCGAATCGATCGTCCATCGCGCGGCGCTGCTCTACCCGGAGAAGCTGCGAGATCCTCGGTTGGTCGACGAAGCCACGCTGCTGGTCACGCGGTATCTCGGCGTTGCCGCAGAGTGAAAAACCTTCCCTGGTAACCGAAAATCTGTTTCGGCGTATTCGGCGATGAAAGTCGCAGGTACGGCCACCTCCACATGCCGGAACTGCAGTGGAGATACACGTGAAGACATTCGCCCTCGCTTTCGCCGTGTTGGGAACCGCTTGCGCAGGTGATGTCACCGGCGGGGGCGACGATACCGGTGGCGGTGGCAGCGATTCCGTCGAGCTCCAGATCGCGAAGCAGAAGTGGCACGACGACGCGTACCCGATCTTCGGGACGGTCTGCTACGCCTGCCACGGCGGTAACGGTCCCGGCCCGGACTTCGTGAAGGCCGCGCAGACGGACTACGCGGCGATGCGGCAACAGCTGCTGACGTTCCCCGAGCAAGTCGTGAATCTCGACGCGCCGGACTCGAGCCGCGTGCTGCAGAAGGGTGCGCACTCGTCGACGCCCGCGCTCTCGGATACCCAACACACCGCGATCCTCGGCTGGCTCCAAGCCGAGAAGGACGCGCAGTCCGCCACCACGGTCGAAGAGGTGATCGAGACGAAGAAGGTCGACCTGTTGATCTGCACGGGTGGCACGCCGGGTGTCACCACGGGCTGCACGAGCTCGCCCAGCGATCCGGCGAACTGCTGTCCGGTCAACACGGTCGCGCTCGGCGACACCATGCAGACCAATCCCGTGCCGGGCGCGACGATCAGCTTCGTTGCCCAAGCGTTCGGCTCGTCGCTGTACCTGTCGGACATCTACGTCGAGGCGAGCGCGGATGGCGTGTATCTCGAGCATCCGTTGTTCCTGTCGTGGCCGAAGGCCGGTGGCGACGAGATTCCGGACATCCTCGATCGGTACTTCGATACGAAGCTGAACCTCGCGAAGACCACGACGGTGCCGGTGTGCCCGGGACCGAGTTGCGACAAGGTCGGGGCCGGCGCGGGCGCGTTCGTGCGCTTCGATCCGAGCAACCAAGTCTCGATCACGTTCAAGAAGCTCGAGAGTTTTCATCCGGACACCACCACGCCGCCGATGACGGTCGGGTGCGGCACGAAGGGCTTCCAATCGTTCCTCACGAACGTGAAGCCGCTGATGACGTTGTGTGCGACGTGCCATCAAGGCCAGAACACGTCGGCGACGAACAACATGGATCTCACGAAGCTCGCGTCGACGACGGACAACAACGCGTGCGAGCAAGCCTACGCCCACCTCCAGCTCAACAGCCCGTCGAACAGCGGCCTCATCCTCGCTCCGCAACAAGGCGTGGACGCCACGCATCCGGCGGCCGGTAAGCTTTCGGGCACCACGAACCCGACGTTCGCCGCGTGGTCGACCGCCATTAACAAGTGGATCACCGACGAGCAGAACGAATAACAGGCCGCACCATTTCGTGTGCACTGTGGGGATGGCCCCGCATCGCAGGCCGCGGAATGACGAACAGAGGCGGTTTCAGCGTGGCACTCGGCTTGCGATAGCAGCACCTCATGCGTCGCATCGCGATGGTGGGGATCGTGCTCTCGGCTTGTACGACAGGGATTCCGGGCGAGACCGGCGCCCCACCGGATAGTGGTGGTGGCTCGAGTAGTACGGATGATCTGAATAGCGTCGAGGATCCGCTCGACCCGCTGTTCGGGTTTTCGACCGGCACGGTCCAGCTCGCGAAGCTGTGCGCGCGCGGCAATCACGATGCGGTGTCGACGGCGTTCTGCACGGGCTCGCCGCCGGCACTGACGAGCCTTACCGATCTGCAACAGCTCGTCGGGTTGTCGTTTAACGGGATGCAAACCCCATCGTTCGTGTTCACCGGCCATTCGACCTCGCTCGTCACGAAGTCGGTGTCGGCGATCAATCCGCGCGCGATCATCTTCACGACGCCGAAATCGATCGGCCGCGTCGCGGTGCCGCAACCGCTCGCGAGCTTTGTCGCGATGGGCTTTGTCCGCGGCGAGCAATTCGTGGAGCTCGTGTCGAACGATCCGAGCACGGGCGATCTGCGGTTCTTCTTGTTGCGATTCACGCAAGCGTGCAACGCGAGTGGCTGCACGACCGATGATCTCCTGACGCCGAAGATCGAGTCCGGCTTCACCGGCTACACGCTGTACGAGGACGTGGATCTCGCGAACACCGTGCTCGACTGCAATCAGTGTCATCAACCGGGTGGCCCGTCGACGAAGAAGATGTTGCGGATGCAAGAGCTGCAGATTCCATGGGGGCACTTCATGACGCAGCTCACGCCGAATGGCTCGGACCTGATGAACGACTTCATCGGCGCGCACGGCAACGAGACCTACGCCGGCATTCCGGGCTCGCAGATCAACGGTGCCGATCCGTTGCAGATGGAAGGCTTCGTCGAGAATCAGGGCTTCCAAGCGCAGCCGAACGAGTTCGATTCGGCGGGGATTCTGGATCGCGGGCGCTCGGCGGAATGGATGAGCGTGTTCACGCAGGGCGAGCAAGCGAAGGCGTTGCCGGCGCCGTATCACGAGAATCGCGTCACCGATCCGGCGTTGCTCGCATCCGCGACCGCGGCGTACAAGACGTCGCAAACCGCGCACACGCCACTCACGACCGATCTGCGCGCGGTGTTCGATCCGAATGCGTTGGCGGATCTCGGGTTCGTGCCCGATCCGTCACTGGTCCAGGCAGGAAACGGCAGAGCGATCCTCGTGCAGATGTGCCAGCAGTGTCACAACAGCTCGCTCGATCAGACGCTGACCCGCGCGCGGTTCGATGTGACGAAGCTCGAGTCACTGTCTGCGGCAGAAAAGGCCAAGGCGATCGAACGGCTGAACCTGCCTGCCACGGCCGCGCGCAAGATGCCGCCGGAGCGGTTCCGCACGCTGTCGCCCGCGGAGATCGCGATCGTCACGCAGGCACTTAGCAATTAGCCCGTGTCATGCTGCGAGCATGATTCGCTTTGTCACGGCTACGTCGCTGATCGCGCTCGCAGGATGCCCGCCGAAATCGTCGGCTCCGGTCCAGAACCCGCAACTCACCGGTGCGGGGTGCCCGGCCGCGAGCGGCGTGTTCATCGCGTCGTACCTCACGCAAGACGCGGGCAAGGGCCGCACGGGATGGGTGTTGCCGATGGCAGCGCTCAAGGCCGAGTCGACCGCGGCGGACTATCAACCCATCGATATGACCACCGCGCAAGCGTCGGGCGTACCGGCGGCGCCGGCGGGTAATCTGTGGCTGCTCGCGGGCGCCACGCCGTGCCAGGTCCGGATCGGTAGCGCGTACGCGGCGAAGGTCGATGCCAGCCTGTCGTACGGCTACGAGCTCGATAACTGTCCGCCGCCGCAAGATCCGCAAGAAGGGACGGGCGTCGTGATCGTCTCGCAGGAGCCGCCGAACGGATGCACGTTCGATCAGCCGAAGCCGGTCGCGGATCGGTTGGGCACGATGGACGACAAGAAGCAGTGGAAGGCGCCCGGTGCAGGCACGCCGATTCCACCGGCGTTGCAATCGGCCTTGCCGACGCACGAATGCGCGGCGCCGAATTGCGAGCCGCTGTGGGCGATCGCGTCGATCGAGAGCAATCAACAGCCGGTCGCGTGGGCCGGTGCGCTCAACTGGCTGCAGGTCGGTGATCCGGCGAAGCCGTGTGACTGGAAGGCGGAGCGATTCTCGGGCTTCTTCATTCCGGGAGCGGATGGCAAGGCGATCCAGGTGACGGAAGGTCAGGATCCGAAGCGTCCGCTCGCGCTATCGGCTGCGCTCGTCGACAAGTCCGGCGCACACGTGTTGATCGCCGAAGGTCCGGGCGAGTACGCGACCTACGATCTGACGCCCGGCAAGGCCACGCTCGGTCATCACACGCAATGGATGCTCGCGGGTGACGAGGAGTGGGAGGCGTACGATCACCTCGGCCCGGTGTGCGAGCCCGAGCCGACGCCGCCGGCGCCGATGCCAAAAGATGCGAAGCCGCAGTCGCCGTATCCCTGATTTTGTGACTTTCTGACGCTCGCGCGGGTGGGCGTTACATGTTCGGCACGGGCAATCGCGCCCTTGCGAGCTGGCGCGATTTTGGAAAATGGCCACGCGTGATGACGCGTCTCGGTTTGTTACTGGCCATGTTGATTCCGGCGATCGCGAGTGCGGATCCGGAAGTGCCTGTCGTCGACAAATCGGCCGAGAAGCCTGAAGACGCGCAGCTCTATCACTGCGACAAAAAGATCGGGCAGGTGAACATCACGTTCAAGCCCGAGACCGAGCTGAAGGATCTCGTCGCGTGGGCAATGGGCTTCACGTGCCGGAACTTCATGTACGAGCCGGGGCTCGCGCAGCGCGTGAAGAAGGTGACGATCATCGCGCCGAACTCGATGTCGCCGCAGGACGCTTACAAAGTGTTTGTCGCGGCGTTGTCGACGATGGGCCTCACCGTCGTGCAGTCGGGTCAGGTGATGCGGATCGTCGAGTCACCGACGGCGCGGACCGAAGCGTTGCCGCTCGTGACCGGGATGCCGGCGGGAGAGCAGATCGTGCGCGTGGTCGTGAAGCCGACGTACGCGCAAGTCGCGACGATGGCGGCGGCGATCAACGCGATGAAGTCGACGGCCGGTGATGTCCAGACGATCGGCAACACGCTGCTCGTCACGGACTACGGTGGGCACGTGCGCAACATGCTCGACGTGGTGAAGCAGATCGACGTGCCCGGTGGGACTGATGGCCTGTACACGATTCCGGTGTTGCACGCGGACGCGGACAAGCTCGGCAAGGAGCTCGAGTCGATGCTGCAGATGACCGCGCAACCGGTCGATAAGAACGCAGCGCCGGTTCCGCAGCCGAAGTTGATCATCGATCAGCGGACGAACACGCTGATCGTTGCGGGGAGTGAAGCCGCGTATAACCGCGTGCGCTCGCTGGTCGCGGCGATCGATATTCCCGTCGAGACCGAGACTGGTGGATCGATGCACATCTATCCACTGAAGGCCGCGATCGCGGAAGAAGTCGCGACCGTGCTGAACACCGCGATCAGTGGGGCGCAGAAACCGGCGGCGGCGACCGCGGGCAAGCCCGGTCAGCAACCGACGCCGCAGCAGCAAGCGTCGCCGGTCGATTCGCTGCACCTCGAAGGTGACGTGAAGATCACCGCGGACAAAGCGACGAACAAGTTGATCGTGATGTCGAGCGGGCGGGATTACATCGCGCTGCGCAACGTGATCCAGGAGCTCGACGAGCCGCGCAAGCAGGTCTACATCGAAGCGACGATCCTCGAGGTCACGCTCCAGAACGAGACCGATTTCGGCACGTCCGAGCACACGACGTACTCGACGGACAACGGCACGGTCGTCGTCGGCGGCGTTCAGACCGGGACGCTGTCGTCGACGAATGTGTCCTCGCTCGGATCGCTGACGGGTCTGATCGGTGGTGTGGTCGGATCCGCGATCACCGGCAACTCGCTGCTCGGCACGAGCTTTCCATCGTACGGGTTGGTGTTCCAAGCGCTCAGCACGAGCTCGAATGCGAAGGTGCTGTCGGCGCCGAGCATGATCGCGCTCGATAACGAGGAGACGAAGTATCAGGTCGGCACGAACGTGCCGTACTCGCGCGGCACCTTGCCGGTGAGCTCGACGAATCCGTCGACGTCGCTCGTGACCACGAACATCGATCGCATGGACCTCAACCTCGAGCTCGATATCAAGCCGCACATCTCGGCGGGCGACGAGGTCATGCTCGAGATCAAGCACACGAACAAGGACCTCACGCCGAACGCGAACGCGCTCGGGCCCGAGTGGACGGATCGAACGATCGAGACGCGCGTCGTGGTGAAGGATCAAGCGACGGTCGTGATCGGTGGCCTGATGCAGGAGAAGGTCAACAGCAGCAAGACATCGGTACCGATCCTCGGCGACATCCCGGTGCTCGGCCGACTGTTCAGCTACACGACGAAGCAGAAGGTCAAGACGAACCTGCTCGTGTTGATCACGCCGTACATCATTCGCGATCAGCTCGACCTGCAGCAGATTCGCGAGAAGCGGCAACGCGAGCAAAACGAATTTCTCTCATCGATGAAGGCGCTCAGCACGATGAAGCTCGATCGCTCGGTCGACTACGCGCGCAAGCGGGGCTTGATCGAAGAGATCAATCGCAGCGTGCAGAGCGTCGAGGATGAAGCGAGAGACCGCGCCTCGGTGGTACACGTGCCGCAGGTGCCGCAGGGCCCGCTTCTGCATTAAGAACACGTGTGGGTTACTTGCAATCGAGTCGCATCTAAGTAACCGTCTCGGCGTGAAGTTTGTCGCCACGGTCCTAGCACTCGCCCTTGCCACGAGCACGGCGGGCGCTTCCAGCGATGCGGTGGTGGCAGGTGTGGTCGACGATGCGTTGTTGCATCCGCTGCCGAATGCAACGGTCGTGTTGCACGACTCGCAGGGCAACGAAATCGCGAAGACGAAGACCGGCGCCGACGGCAAGTTCAGCTTCGCGGGCGTGCCGTTCGGTGACTACACCGTCGAGGCGAGCTCGCCTGGATTGGTCGGCGACCATCAACACCTCCAGATCAACTCGAGCACGGTCGCGCAGATCGAGCTCACGCTCGTGAACGGCGAAGAGGTGATCACGATCGAGGAGGATTGGGCCGTCCCGCCGCCGCCTCCCACCACGGGTAGCGTTGCCTCGATCAATCGCCAGACCCTGACGGAGATTCCGGGCTCGGAAGATCGGCCCGTGACGGATGTCGTGGCCACGCAGCCGGGCTTCGTCGTCGATGCGCTCGGGAACGTCTACGCGCGCGGCAATCACGCGAACGTGCAGTACCAGGTCGATGGGATTCCGGTGCCGGACTCGGTCGGCTCGTTGTTCGCGGCGTCGATTCCGGTCCGGATGATCAACAACCTCGAGATCTATACGGGTGGCATGCCGGCGGAGTTCGGCGATCGGCTCGGCGCCGTCGTCAATCTGACCACGCGGCAAGCGAGCGATCATCCCGAGGGCAACGCGACCGTGCGCTACGGCTCGTACAACACGGTGGAGCCCGGCGCGACGTATTCGCAAAAGCTGACCGACAAGATCGGTGCGTTCGGCGGCGGCAGCTTCGAGTATTCGCAGCGCGCGCTCGATCCGCCGTCGGTCGAGCCGTTGCACGACACCGGCTACACGGGGCGCGTGTTCGCGCGCGTCGATTATCAGCAGTGCGAGTGCAATCGCTGGGAGCTGTTCACGACGTACGCGCATAACCGGTTCCAGATCCCGTTGGATCCGGCCGCCACACCGTACGATCCGAACAACCCGCGGCCGCCGGATCGGTTCGGCAACGATGCGCCGGCGTTCATCCCGCGCGACACGAATGCGACCGAGACCGAGGACGAGTTGTTCGCGGCGCTCGCGTTCACGCACAAGCTCGCTTCGAACGACGGGCAGATCCTCGTCGCGCCGGTCTACAAGCTGTCGCGCGGTGTGCTGTTCAGCGATGCCGAGCACGCGCTCGGCGTGACGAGCGATCCCGATGCGACGGCCAGTGATGTCACGCGGCTCGCGCATCACTTTGGTGGCATCGCGGCGTACTCGCAAAAGTTCGGCTCGCATCTCGTGAAGGCGGGCGTGCAGACGGATTTCCTCGTCGGGACCACCACGTTCACGTCGTACACGCGCGCGGACGATGGCGGCATCGATCCGACGATGACGCTGATGGGGCGCGATCATACGGATGCGCTGACGAGTGGCATCTACGCGCAGGACCACATCACGCTCGGCAAGCTCGCCTTAGATGTCGGCCTGCGGTTCGACGAGCAGCACGTGATCCTCCGCGAGGGCAATGACGATCAATGGGGTGTGAGTCCGCGCGCGGGCGCGAGCTACTCGTTCACGAAGGACACCGTGCTCCACGTGTTCGGTGGCGTGAACTGGCAGCCGCCGGCGCCGCTCGATGCGGTGGACGCAGCGCGTGCGCTCGGCATCGCGGTGACCGGCACGTATGACCTCAAGGCGGAGACGGATCTCTACGCGGAGACCGGCATCGCGACGAAGCTGACGAAGTACGTCCGCGGTGGGCTCACGGCGTGGGGCCGCTACGCGTACAACCAGCTCGACGACGTCTCGATCGGATCGACGAGCCTCGTGTCGAACTACAACTTCAATCGCGGTCGTGCAGGTGGTCTCGAGGCGTCGCTCGATCTACGCGTCGGGCCGTGGCTGTCGGCGTTCGGCAACGCGAGCTACGGGTTCGCGCAAGGGCAGGGCATCTCGTCGGCGAAGTTCCTGTTCGATGCGGCCACGCTGGCCGACAACAGCTGGCAGACGCTCGATCACGCGCAGACCTGGACCGCGAACGGCGGCGCGACCGTGCGCGATGGTCGGTTCGCGATCACCGGCACGATCCAATATGGCTCGGGCCTGCGCACGGGGCCGTCGAACGACGAGCACGTGCCGGGGCACGTCGTCGGCGACATCTCGATGAACTACACGTTCGTGCCGCACGGCTATCCGATCAAGGTCGGCGCGGACGTGTTCAACGTGGCCGATGATCGCTATGCGTATCGAATCGGCAATGGCTTCGTGGGGAGCTCGTATGGAGCGCCACGGACGGTGTTCTTGACGCTGAGCTTGCCGTTCGCGGCCGAGCCGCATCACTCCGGCGAGTAGTTCTGGGAAGACACGTACACGTACACGTGCACGTGCTCGTGCTCGTGCTCGATTCTGGAACGCGTTCGTCGACAGGGGTCGTCTCGGCGTCGTCACGGTTCGTGGGTTTGTCGCCACGGGTTCGTGGCCACGGGTTTGGTCGCTACGTGTACGAAAAAACGCGACCGCCTTTCGGGCGATCGCGTTCTCATCAGTCGGGAAGTACTACTTCGCCCAGACTTGCACCTTGGCTTTTCCGCCACCGGGCAAGTTGCGATACTTGAACTCGATCCACTTGATCGTGCGCTCGTCGCCGGGGAAGTCGATCACGCGCGTGCGCTGATCTTCCTTGAAGAAGTGGCTGACGCCCGGGTGCCACGGCTCGCCCTTACCGAACTTCACGATGAAGTCGATCATCTCGAGGTCGCTATCGAGCACGACGATCGTCATCTTCTGGAACTTGCCCTGGTAGCGACCCACCTCGATCTTGTCGACGTCTTCACGACCGTGACCGTTGACGGTGCGCTCGCCGAGCATCTGCCAACCGTTGTTGTCCCACGAGAACGGACGCGGGCCCGCGTGACCACCGGCATCCGCCGCCTTCCAGCCCCACACTTCGACCTTCGCATCGCCACCGCCACGAAGGTTCTTGTACTTCAGATGAATCTTGCGGATGACGCGCTCGTCGCCCGGCAGATCGATCACGCGCGTGCGCGTTCCCTCGCGGAAGAACGTGTGGGTCTCGGGCGAGAATTTCTCACCGTTGCCGAACTCGACGACGAACTCGAGGAGCTCGAGGTCGCTCTTCTCGACGTACATCGTCAGCTTCGTGAACTTGCCCTCGTATTTGCCAACCTCGATGGTGTCGCGATCGACCCGCCCGTTGACGGTGCGGTCACCGAGCTTGACCCAACCTTTGTTGTCCCATCCCTGAGCTGATGCCGGTCGGACTGCAACGAGTCCGATCAACACAGCCACTGCTGCAATGATTGTCTTCATAGACAGCATTGGACGATTGGGTGGAAGTCGCATTCAAGTGAGCGCGTGTGAAGGAATGTTGCGAACTGTGAAGTTCCGCCTCGCAGCGATCTTCGATACGATTCTTTTCGAGTGGCGGGCTCGGGGATTAACCATGTGCTGATCGCGCGAGTCGGAAGCCTGACCTGCGCATTACCGATCGAGCACGTCGTCGAGACAATGCGACCGTTGCCCGTCGAACCGCGCGGCGATCAGCCGTTCGTGAAGGGCTTGTCGATCATTCGCGGCGAACCGACCGTGGTGATCGATACGGCGGTTTTGTTGGCCACCGAGCGCGCGAACCCCACGCGATTCGTCGTCGTGCGTGCGGGCTCACGCAAGGTCGCACTCACGTTCGACGCGGTGCTCGGCGTCGAGAATCTCGGTGCGAAGCTGACCGAGCTCCCACCGCTCGCACGAACCGCGGGCGATGTCGTGCGTTCGATCGGCGCGGTCGATCGCGATCTCTACGTCGTGCTCGAAGCCGCACGTTTGGTCGAGGCCGCGTCGTGACCGAGATCGAGCTTCGCCGGTTCACGGATGCCGTCGAGCGGCTCGTCGGGATTCGCGTTGCCGATCGCGCGGCGGCGATGGCGGACCTCCTCGAGCGTCGCGCGACCGCGCATCCGAGCGTCGCCGCGTATCTCTCGCTCCTCGACCAGGCCGATCCGGCTGAGGTCCGCACGCTCGCGACCGAAGTCACCGTCGGCGAGACCTACTTCTTTCGCCACGCGGAGCAGTGCCACGCGTTCGCGGATCTCGTCGTGCAACAAGAGCCGGTGCGGATCCTATCGGCCGGATGCTCGACGGGAGAAGAACCGTACACGCTCGCGATGATCGTGCGCGAGCTCGCACCGCGCGATGCCGATCACGTGACGATCGCCGGCTTCGACCTCAATCCGAATTCACTCGCGCGCGCGCGTCGCGCTCGCTACAGCCGATGGTCGTTACGCGCGACATCCGACGTGCGCCAACAGCGCTGGTTCACACCAGCCGGCAAGGACGTCGACGTCGTGCCCGAGATTCGCCACGCGGTGCAGTTCTCCGAAGGCTCGCTGCACGCGGCCGGGACGTGGAATCGCGATCCGTGGGACGTGATCTTCTGCCGCAACGTCCTCATGTACTTCTCGCCCGAGCGCTGCGATGCGGCGATCGGTCGTCTCGTCGACGCGTTGTTGCCGGGCGGCTACTTGTTCCTCGGCCATGCCGAGACCTTGCGCGATCGCATGCACGGTCTCGAGCTGTGCCACTCGCACGGCACGTTCTACTATCGCAAGGGAACGCGGGCCGCGATCACGCAGGTCCAGTCCGACGAGGCGTGGGTCGGATCGATCGCCGCCGCCTCGGAGCGCGTGAAGTCGTTGGTCGAAACGGCATTGCAGCGCGAGCCCGCGACGGCGGTCGACGAGCTCGCCCTCGCGCCGATCGCGATGTTGATCGGTGAAGAGCGGTTTGCCGAAGCGACCGATGCACTCGATCGCTTGCCTGCGGCCTACGAGACCAAGCTCCATCGCGCGATCATCGCCGCGCACACGGGACAGGGCCTCGTCGCCGAGACCACATGCCGCAATCTCTTGATCGATAACCCCGACGACGCGCGCGTGCATTACCTGCTATCCGTGTGTCGCGCGGCGGCGAACGATCCGCTCGGTGCCGAGCACCACGCGAGCACGGCGTTGCGCCTGGAGCCGAGGTTCGCGATGGCGTGCGTCCAGCTCGCGTTCATGGCGAAGCGCACGCTCGGAGCGCGGCCGCTGCTCGAACGCGCGATCGATCTGATCGCGACCGAACACCCGACACGCCTCGCCCTGTTCGCGGGCGGGTTCTCGCGCGAGTCGCTGACCGCGATGTGTCGCGCCCAGCTGAAAGGTCTGCCATGAGCGAAGCATCCGACCTCCGCGCGGAATTCGATCGCGGCTTTGCGATCGCACCACCGGAACGCGGCGCGAGCGGGCACGAGCTCTTGCGGATCGAGCTCGCCGGCGAGCCCGCCGCACTGGTGCTCGCATCGGTGACGGCGATCCACGTCGACCTGACGATCGTTCCCGTCCCGGCGACCTCGCCCGCACTGCTCGGCATCGCGGCGATCCATAACGCGCTCGTGCCGATCTACGACCTGCGCGTGTTGCGCGGCACCGCCACCGATCGCAAGCCGCGCTGGGTCGCACTCGCCGGCGAGAGTGGCTTCGCCTTCGATGGCTTTCTCGGACACGTTCGCGTCGACGCACTGCCGCCCGGTGGTGTGGTGTCGGCCGAAGGGCGGTTGCACGTGGTGATCGATCTCTCGGGAGCATTGCGATGAACACATGGACGTTCGGTAAGAAGGTGGGCCTCGGCTTCGCGGTTTCGGTGTTCGCCCTCGCGATCATCGCGAGCGCCGGCTACCGCAGCGCGAGCAACTTGATCGAGAACGATCAGAAGGTCGCGCACACCGTGCTCGTGCGTCGCGAGATCGCACAACTGTTGACCGACCTCACGAACGCGGAGACCGGTCAGCGCGGCTACGTGATCACCGGAAGGGAGGACTTTCTCCAGCCGTACACGAACGCGCTGACCGCGATCGATCGCGACTTCGACGAGGTCAAGCGCCAGACCGCCGACAACCCGCTCCAGCAGGGCCGGTTCGAAAAGCTGCGTTCGGTGATCGACCAGAAGCTGACCGAGATGAAGGCGGTGCTCGACGAACGCAAGACCTCGTTCGAGGCGGCGCAGGCGCACGTCTCGCAGGGCGTCGGCAAGGAATACATGGACAAGATCCGGAGCCTGATGGCCGAAGCGGATGAAGAAGAGGCGCGACTGATGGAACAGCGGCGGATCGAGAGCGAAGAATCGACGAGCGTGACGAAGACGATCATCCTGTGGGGAGGCGTGGCGGGTGTGTTGATGACGATCGTCGCCGCGTTTCTCGTGATCACCTCGCTCACGAAGCAGATCGGATCCGGCGTGCGCGATCTGCAATCGTCGTCGGCCGAGCTCCAGGCCTCCGCGAATCAGCAAGCCAGTGGCGCCACCGAACAGGCCTCCGCGATGACCGAGATCGCGACGACGATCAGTGAACTGCTGGCGACGTCGCGGCAGATCGCCGAGAGCGCGCAACGGGTCTCGCAGATCGCATCCGAGACGGCCGGCGCCGCACGTGCCGGCTCCGCCACGATCAAGCGCTCGAACGACGCCACCACCGGCGTACGCAGACAGGTCGATCAGATCGTCGCGCACATGCTCGACCTCGGAAAGAAGGCGCAGCAGATCGGCGTGGTGCTCGATATCGTGTCGGAGCTCGCCGAACAAACGAACATCCTCGCGATCAACGCCACGATCGAAGCGAGCGGGGCAGGCGAGAGCGGCCGGCGGTTCGGCGTGGTCGCGGCCGAGATTCGCTCGCTCGCCGATCGCGTCGGCGCATCGACGAAAGAGATTCGCAACCTGATCGACGACGTCCGCGGCGCCGTCAACACGACCGTGATGGCCACCGAAGCCGGAAGCAAGGCCGTCGATTCGAGCGCGGGCACCGTCGCGGATATGGCCACGTCGTTCAATCAGATCAGCTCGCTCGTCGGCACCACGACCGATGCGGCGCGCGAGATCGAGCTGTCGACGAAACAACAGGCGAGCGCGGTCGAGCAGGTCAACTCCGCGATCACGAACGTCGCCCAGTCCACGCGTGAAGCCGAGGCATCCGCGACGCAGGTGCTCCAGACCAGCGGCCAACTCACGAAGCTGTCGACCGAGCTGCTCAGGATCGTTCAAGCGAGCTGATGCCGGGAGATCCGTACAAATACTTCCGCGTCGAAGCGCACGAGATCGTCGGCGATCTCGCGAAGGCGCTCGCGGAGCTCGAGACGAGTGCCGATCCGGCGATCGTGACGAAGCTCCTGCGCTACGCCCACACGTTAAAGGGCGCGGCGCGGATCGTTCGGCATAAAGAGTTGGCGGAGCTCTCGCATCAGTTGGAGACGGTGCTCGAGCCATTGCGCACGTCGCCGATGGCCGGCAAGCACGACGCCGCGGTCGCGATCCTCGATCAGATGACGGCCGCGGTCGCAGGTCTCGACAATCCTTCGCAGCGCGGCTCGTCGCAGACGATTCCGCCGCTCACGGTCACGCAGAAGATCGATCTGCCGAAGCTCGACCCCGAACCGATCGCCGCGCCGCCGCCCGCACGCTTGACCAGTGCCGCGATCGACGACGCGCTCGGCGGCATCGCGACCGCGCACACCTTACTCGCTCGGTTGCGCGAGGCCCGCGATCCGGCAGCACTCGCACGCGGCTTCGATCAGATGGAGCGCGAGCTCGACGAGGTTCGCCGCGATGTCGAGCATCTCCGGCTCTCCGCCGTCGGCAGCCTCTACTCGCCACTCGAACGCACCGCACGCGATGCCGCGAAGCAAACCGGCAAGCATGTCCAGTTCGAGATGCTCGGCAGCGACGTCCGGATCGACGCGCAGGTGCTCGCTTCATTGCAAGGCGCGCTCGTCCAGCTCGTGCGTAACGCGGTCGTTCACGGCATCGTTCGCGACGGCCGCATCACGATCTCGGCGCGATCGCAGGGCAAGACGGTCGCGCTCGCGTGCACGGACAACGGGCGCGGCCTCGATCTCGCGGCGATTCGCACGGCGGCGGCGAAGCACGGCCACACGCTCGCGCCGGATGCGACGCCGCAACAAGCATTCGAGCTGCTCCTCCGCGGTGGCGTGTCGACCGCGCGCGAGCTGACCGAGCTCTCCGGGCGCGGGATCGGGCTCGATGTCGTCCGCGACGCGGTCGCCGCGGTGAATGGCGAGGTCGTGGTGAAGTCCGATGCGACGGGCACAGCGATCACCTTGATCGTTCCCGTCTCCGTCTCGGCGCTCGCGGCGATCACGGTGCAGACCGGCGATCGCGTGGTCGCGATTCCACAAGCAGCCGTGCGGCGGGTCACGCGCGTGAAGCCGACCGACTTCGTCACCACGCCCGAAGGCACCGCCCTCCAGCTCGACGATACGACCGTGCTCGCGGCGCCGCTCGGTCGGTTGTTCGGCGGCTCGACCGTGCACGGGTCCACAGCGTTGTTCCTCGAGGGCGGTGCGGCGATCACGGTCGATCGCACGCTCGGCGTCGAAGAGGTCGTCGTCCGCACGCTGCCATCTGCCCCGATCGATCCGATCGTCGCCGGCATGGTGATCGATGCGGCAGGCATTCCGTTCGCCGTGGCCGAACCGCGTGCGCTCGTGGCGGCGATTCCGCGCGCGGCAGGCGTTCGCGACACCACGAGCCAGCGGATGAAGCCGATCCTGGTCGTCGACGATTCGCTGACGACCCGAATGCTCGAGCAATCGATCCTCGAGTCCGCGGGATACGACGTCGTGCTCGCGGTGTCCGCGGAAGACGCGCTCGAACAACTAAAGGATGGCGACTTCGCGATGATGCTCGCGGATGTCGAGATGCCGGGCATGGACGGCTTCACGCTCGTTCACACGTTGCGCGCGCAACAAAACCGGCTGCCGGCCGTGCTTGTCACCTCGCGCGACGCGCCGGAAGATCGGAAGCGAGGCATCGATGTCGGGGCACAGGGGTATGTGGTCAAGGGGAAGTTCGACCAGAACGAGTTGCTCGCGCTAGTGGCGAAGTTAGTAGCAACGAAATGATCAAGGTTCTGGTCGTCGACGACTCGCGCACCGTGCGCGAGCACCTCGTCGATATCTTGTCGGCGCAACCGGATTTCGAGGTCGTCGGCCAAGCCGACAACGGGCGTCGCGCCGTCGAGCTGTGCGCGCAACTTCGACCGGATGTGATCACGCTCGACATCGTGATGCCGGACATGACCGGGACCGAGGCGACCGAGCAGATCATGGCGCATCACCCGACGCCGATCCTCGTCGTGTCGGCCTCGTTCAATCGCGGCGAGCTGTTCGACACCTACGCCGCCTTGAGCGCGGGCGCGGTCGACGTGATCGAGAAGCCGAAACCCGACGAGCCCGATTGGGAGCTGCGATTCCTGAGCGCGTTGCGAATGGTCTCGAAGATCCGCGTGATCCGGCACGTCCGCGGCAAGCTCGGCGGCGCGCGCGTCACGACGACTCCGCCGGTGAGGACCATCGGCAAGCGCGGGATCGAGGTCGTCGCGATCGGCGCGTCGACGGGCGGACCGGGTGCGCTCGCGACCGTGCTCGGCGCGATCGGGCCGAAGTATCCGTTGCCGATCCTCGTGATCCTGCACATCGATGCGCAGTTCGCGAGCGCGTTCGCCGACTGGCTGGGCAATCAGACCCGGCAGGTCGTGAAGCTCGCGACCGATGGGGAAGCGCTCGATAGCTTCGCCGGTGAAGTTAGGCTCGCACCATCCGATCTGCACATGACCGTGCACCACCGGCGGATCAAGTTGATCGCGACGCCGCCGCGCAATCACTGCCGGCCGTCGATCGACACGCTGTTCGACTCGCTCGCCGTCGACATGCCCGCCGCCGTGGCCGGTGTGGTGTTGACGGGCATGGGACGCGACGGCGCATCGGGGCTCGCGGCCTTGCGCCAGAGCGGCGCGTTCACGATCGCGCAGGACGAAGCGACGAGCGTGATCTACGGCATGCCGCGTGAAGCCGTGCTCGCCGGTGGTGCGGAGCGCGAGCTCCCGATCGAAGAGATCGGTCCGCTGCTCGATGATCTGCGGAGGGGCCGATGAGCGAGATCCTCGTCGTCGACGACAGCTACACGGTTCGCATGGATCTGAGCGATGCGCTCGTCGGTGCGGGCTACGTCGTGCGTGCGGCGGCCGACCTCGCGGAAGCGCGCGCGCTGCTCGCGAATCATTCGATCCTGCTCGCGATCCTCGATGTCCGCCTGCCCGATGGCGATGGCACCGATCTCGCGCGCGAGATCCGATCGAACCCGAAGTACGGCGCGCTGCCGATCCTGATGCTGTCGTCGGAAGCCGAGGTCGGCGATCGAATCCGCGGCCTGCAGATGGGCGCGAACGATTACGTCGGCAAGCCGTACGATACCGAGTTCGTCCTCGCGCGCGTTCGCCAGCTCGTGCCGACCGCGGCCGTGAATCGGCTGGTCCTCGTGATCGACGACAGCCTCACGTTTCGCGAAGGACTCGCGTGGGCGCTGCAACAACAGCAGTACGACGTGATCTCCGCCGCGAGCGGCACGGATGGACTTCGCCTCGCGAGCGCGCGCCAACCGGGTGCGATCATCGTCGACGGAATCATGCCGGACATGGCGGGTGATGCGGTGATCCGCCGGATCCGTCTCGATTCGGCACTCCGCGCGACGCCATGCCTATTGCTCACGGGGTCCGACGACGCGATGGGCGAGATCAGCGCGCTCGATGCCGGCGCCGATGCGTTCGCGCGTAAGAGCTCGGACCTCGAGGTGATCATCGCGCGGTTCACGGCGATGGTGCGCAGTGCGGGCGAGCGCGCGATCGCGAGTGCGGTCGGTCCGAAGCGCGTGCTCGTCGTCGACGATTCTCCGACGTACCTGCACGCGCTCGCGAACGACTTGCTCGACGATGGCTACGATGTCGCGCAGGCGACCTCGGGTGTCGCCGCGATCGAGCTACTCGGCGTCCAGCCGGTCGATTGCGTGGTGCTCGATCTCGAGATGCCGGTGATGTCGGGCATCGAGGCGTGCAAGCGGATCAAAGACGCGCTCCACAACACGCCGATCGTGTTGGTGTCGTCACGCGATGACCGCACGCAGATGCTCGACGCGCTCGCCGCCGGTGCTGACGACGTGATCGTCAAGGAAGCGGGCACCGAGGTCGTCGCCGCGCGGGTCAAAGCGCAGATCCGGCGCAAGCGGTTCGCCGACGAACAACGCCAGGTTCGCGAGCGCCTGTTGCGTAGTGAAGCTGAAGCCACGGAAGCACGGGCGGCGCGGCAACTCGCGGAGGCGCGCGCATCCCTGGCGGGGCAGCTCGCGCGGTCGAATACCGAGCTCGCGGCGGCCAATCGCGAGCTGGCGGCGGCGAATCGCGAGCTCGAAGCGTTCTCGTATTCGGTCTCGCACGATCTGCGTGCGCCGTTGCGTTCGATCCGGTCGTTCTCGCAGATGATCGAAGAGGATGCCGGCCCCACGCTGGACGCGACCAGCAAGGAGCACCTGGCACGTGTGATCGCGGCGACCGGCCGGATGTCGGATCTGATCGACGCGATGCTCGAGCTATCGCGGATCAGCCGCGTGGTCGTCCAGCGGACCCCGACCGATCTCGGGCCGATCGCGAACGCCGTGGTCGAGGAGCTCCGCCAGCGCGATCCGGGGCGCGAGGTCGCGGTCACGATCCAGCGCGACCTCGCGGTCAGCGTGGACCCCCGAATGGCGCGCGCGCTGTTCGACAACGTGATCGGCAACGCGTGGAAGTTCACCGGCAAGGTGGCCCGACCGACGATCGACGTGGGCAAGACGGCCGAGGGCTTCTTCGTCCGCGACAACGGGGCGGGCTTCGACATGGCCACGGCGACGCACCTGTTCGCGCCGTTCCAGCGGATGCACGGCGGGGAGTTCCCGGGGACCGGCGTGGGCCTCGCGACCGTGCGCCGGATCTGCGAACGCCATGGCGGCCGGGTCTGGGCGGACAGCAAGGTCGGGCAGGGGACGACGATCTTCTTCACGCTGCCCGACCCGATCGACGGCAAGTGACCACTCCGCTATCCACCCGTAGCGCCAGCGGTTGCCGTCACGCGCGGTAGACGTTGCGGTAGACGGTGCGGCGAAACGCCAAATCGCTGCGGGATCGCGATCGAGGGATCAAGATCTTCCACGATTCCACCTGTTTCCGTCGGTAGACGTCGTGAAAACCGTGGGTTTCACACGGGGTTTGGCACCGTCCGTGGATATGTCCAGCTCGTCAACAACCCGTTTCTCTCTCAACCAAGGACACCAGCCATGTCGACCCCGAACAACCGTTTCGAGACCATCAACACCGAAGCCCTCGCGACCGCCACCGGTGGTGTGACGACGACGACGTCCGACTGGGCGCTCCGCCATCAGCTCAAGGGCATCACGAGCTCGCTGACGGACCTGTCGACGGCCAACAACCAGGCCGCGCAGAACAACAACAACATGATGATGATGGGCATGATGGCGATGCTCGCCCGCCGGTAGTATTTCAATGGAGTGCTGAGCGTCGGGTCCGTCATCGGCGGCCGGTTCCAGGTCCAACAGGTCTTGGGATCGGGCGGGATGGGCTACGTCGTTGCAGCGCGGCATACAACGCTCGGGAATCTCGTCGCCATCAAACTCCTTCGGGACGAGGTTGCCGCGAGCCCGGCGATCAACGAGCGCTTCATCCGTGAAGCGCGTGCGGTCGTCGGCCTTCGCACCGAGCACGTGTGTCGCGTCAGCGACGTGGATCGACTCGATACAGGCGCGCCATACATCGTGATGGAGCTGCTGGATGGTGTGGACCTCCAGCGCACGGTCGCTCGATCGCCACTGCCGATTACCACGGCAGTCGAGTACGTGTTGCAAGCGTGTGTCGCCCTCGCGGAGGCGCATGCCGCCGGCATCATCCATCGCGATCTGAAACCGGCAAATCTGTTCGTGGTGCGACGGCCTGATGGTGGGCCGCTCGTCAAGGTGCTCGATTTCGGGATCGCAAAAGCGCTCACCGAGCCGGGCGTCGCCATGACACAAGCAAGCGCGATGGGCTCGCCCGGGTACATGTCACCCGAGCAGGTTCAGAACGCTCGCGATGTCGATGCACGCACGGATATCTGGGCGCTCGGAGTCACGTTGTTTCAGCTGCTCTCGGCTCGTCTGCCGTTTCCCGGCCCGACGATCACCGAGATCGCGGTTGGGGTCATGCACGATGCACCGGAACGGCTCGACACCGATCCGGTGCTGCATGGCGTGGTGATGAAGTGCCTCGAGAAGTCACCGGACCGGCGATATCAAACGATCGCCGAGCTGATGGTGGCGCTCGCGCCGTTCGGTGGGCCGACCGCACGGCGGTACTTGGCCGAGGCCGGTGTCGCGATTTCGGTGCCGCCTCCGATGACGGCGGTCCCGATTTCGGCGGTGCGTCCGCCCGCGGTGATCGCGACGCAGCCGCAAGCGCCGGCTCCAGCTCCGGTCACGAAGCGGCGCTGGCCGATCGCGGTGATCGCGCTGCTCTTGATCGGAGGCGCGATCGCGGCGCTCGTGATCGTGCAACAGCACCAGCAAGCGCAGGTGCGCCAGGACGCGTCGCCGGTCACGCCGGTGGTTGCGGCGGTGGTGACGCCGCCGGATGCTGCGCCGATCGTCTCGATCGATGCCGCGCCGGCGCGACCGGCCGGTGATCCGTGGCAGCAAGATTCGTCACCGGCCGTCGACAAAGAGCCGGATCCGCCTCCGAAAGTCGAACGGCCGAAGCGTCCGAAACACGCCGAGCCCGACATCTACGCGCAGGTCGCCGAAAGCAAGCGTCAGATGGCGGCGGCCTGCAAAGAGATGTTCGCGAACGAAAAGAAAGCAGAAGAGACCGCGGCGATGAATCCGCCCGCCGCGATCATGTGTGCGTGCGCGATCGGTGATCGGGAACGCGCTCAGAAGTTGATCGACAAGATGCCCGAATCGATGCACGCGCAGATGAAGCAGCTGTGCGCGTCCACCGGCGGGCTGAAGCTGTAGAGTCGGCGCGTGGAAGTCACGATTCGATCAGCGGTGCCCGGGGATGCGCCGGCGCTCGTCGCACACTTGAAGGAGCTCGCCGCCGAGCCGGGCATCAACATCCCGCTCGGTGTCGATGAAGTCGCCAGCGTCGACGACGAACGCGCACGCTTGGCCGCCTGCGAGGACAACTCGCGCGCACTCGTGCTCGTCGCCGAACGCGAGGGCGCGCTGATCGGCGAGCTCACGATTCGCGCGATCTCGCCGCGCCGCGCGGTCGCTCACGTCGCCACGCTCGGGATGTCGGTGCGGGCGGACGCGCGCGGGCAGGGCGTGGGGCACGCGCTCCTCGAGGAGGCGATCGATTGGGCGAAGGATGCCGGCCTGACAAGGATCGAGCTCTACGTCTATGCCCGCAACACGCCGGCGATCGAGCTGTACAAGAAGGCAGGCTTCGTCGAAGAAGGCCGGCGCCGCGGCTTCATCAAGGAAGGCGATGCCTACCTCGATGACCTCGTGATGGGCCTACTGATCGGGCAATGAGATCGCGGCGCTCTGGTTCACGACGAACTGAACCTTCTCGAGCGAGCTCGTCGTGGTGACCTTGCCGCCGTCGATCCGGCAGACGATACCGACCGCACAGCCTTTGATGAAGCCTTCGGTCTTCAGCTCGAACTTGCCGAGGTAGCCGATCTTGCGCAGCATCGTTTTCGCTTCTTCGATCGGCTTACCCACCATCGGATCGAGATCTTTTTGCATCAACGTTCGCCCGGCCTGCAGATACACGCCGAGCGTGACCCGCGACTGATTCTCTCGATCATCCGACGTGTCGGCGTTCGGAGTTTGACAGAGCACCTTGTGGTCGTTCGCCGGCACGAGTTGCTCCGGCGACGCACAACCCGAGCGGGCATCGTCCTGCTCGATGATCTTGAATCCGGCTTGGCTGACCAACGCGAACGCCTTGTCGCGCGTCATCCCGATCACGTTCGGCATCTTGATCCGGTTCGTATTCTCCGATGTCGAGATCGTGGTGCCTTCTTTGTTGACCATGAAGTGAACGACTTCCGCGCTGTCCGTCGTCGAAGCGCCGCCTTCAGACACTTCGCAGACCGTGCCAGCCCGACAACCCTTGATGAATTGCGTCGGGATGCTGAGCGACACCGAGCCGAGGAACCCCATCTTCTTCAACGCAGCCGTCGCATCGGCAATGGTCTTGCCCTCGAGGGTGACGAGCTGCTCTTTCGTGATCCGTCCCTCGTGCTTGTCGACGTGAAACACGCCGATCGTGACGAGTTGATGGATGTGCGTCTTGGTCCCGGCGTCCGGCTCCTGGCACACCACCTTGCCGTCGTTCGCCGGAGAGCGGTCGTCGGTGCACAGGTTCGCATCGGTGGTCGCGACCTCGTACACGAAGCCGAGCTTCTTCAACTCTGCCTTCGCCTGATCCATGGTCATCCCGAGCAGCTTCGGCATCGTGACTTGGTCGCCGGCCGTCGCCAGCCCCGCCCAAAGCAACAGCAAGACGAACGCTTTCATTTCAACGCTCCGCCGAGCATCCACGTCGGCGCCGCCGCGTTCGGGCTCGCCCACACGGCGATCACGTCTTCCGGCGTGTCGTTGCCTCCGGTCGTCGACGAGAACATCTCGCCTGCCTTCAAGATCTTTTCGTATTCGAGCCCGATCTTGAACGGCGCCCACTTCATGTCGTGCTGACGCTTCGCTGTCTTGTCGCAGATCAACTCGTACTCGACCTTGCCGCTATCGCTGATCCGATCGATGCGATTGCTGCGGTGCTCGCTCACGCAATCGTCGAACGTGACCATCAGCGGCGCCGATTCGACGACGAGGTGATTGCCATCCTTCTTCACCGACTTGATCACCGCGCCCGCGCTCGCCAGGTACTCGCCGCTGTCGTACGGATGGCGCAGCTGTGGCCAATTGATCTTCGCGTTCATGTCGTCGAGTTGGACGTTCGCGTCCTGCATCTTCGAGATGGCGAAGTTGCGCGGCCCGCGAATGCTCGGCACCGAATGCAACGCACCCGACAGCACGCGCGACAGCATGATCCGCTTCTTGCACAGCACGACCGAGATCGCCGCGAGGTTCACCGACGGAACCTTCAGCGCGACCGGCAACGCCTTGTACGCGAACCCGTGATCCGGGCTATCGCGGATATCGCGCATCCTGTCGAACTTCTTCGCCGGCACGGTTCCGATCGCCTTCACGAGCATCGGATACGTCTTGTCGTCGCAACCTTCGAACATCGAGCGCGAGTGCGCGACCGTCGCCGACTCCATCTTCGACGCGAGCGCGATGTAGTCCGCATTCGCCGACGCGATCGCCGGCCAGTCCTTTCGCGCCTGCGCCGCCGCGTCCCACGCCTTCTTCCAGCCCGGATCCTTGCCCTTGCGTTGTTGTGCCTTGGCTTCGAACTCCTTCAGCTTCGCAGGGAATTCATAGGCGGCCATCCTCACCTTGTGCCGGATCCCACCGCTGTGCACGGTGTCCGCGCGAACCTGCTCGAACAGCTTCTTCGGATCGAACGCGTCGGCATCCGCCTGACAGATCGCCATCAGGATCTCGTTGTTATCGCCTTCCGCGATGCAGTACTCGAGGAACGCCATTCGGCCCGGCTCGCTCAACTTCGCGTCGAGGATGTCGGCCACGTACATTGAATCCATCGGGCCCTGGAAGTCATCCCGCGCATGCTTGATCGCCGCCCACTGATCGATCGGCGTCATCTCCGAGAATTCTCTCGTCGACATGTTGTCGTCGGGCTTCCAGTCCATGTCGTTCTTCTTCACGTAGTCGGCGACGTCGCCCCAATCCGCGTCGCTCATCCCGAGGCGCTTGCTCCACGCATCGCGCGCCTGATCGATGTCGGCTTTGTGCGCGGCAGCTTCGTCGTTCGGGAAGCACGAGACCGCGACGAACGCCTTCATCACGGTTCGCGCATCGTTCGACGATAGATCTCTCATATCGCCATCGGACTTCTGCGCGTCTTTACACCACGCCGGTCCGCCCGCACGCGCCACGTGCGAGGCGAGGATCAGCCCTGCAATCATCATCCACTTGTGCACGCTCACAAGTGCCGCCGACCGCGGGGCCGTTGGACGAATTCTTACTTGAGCGTGCCGCCGAGCAACCACTTCGGGGCGGCGGCATTCGGGCTCGCCCACACCGCGATGATGTCGGCCGGCACCTGATTCCCGCCGTACGTGGCCGAGAACAACTCGCCCGGTTTCAGCACCTTCTCGTACTTCAGGTCGATCTTGAACGGTGCCCACTTCATGTCGTGCTTCTTCATCGCGGTCTTGTCGCAGATCCGCTCGTAGTAGACCTGACCGCTATCGGTGATCCGATCGATATGTGGGCCGGTGTGCTCGCTCACGCAGTCTTCGAATTCGACCATGATCGGCTGCGATTCGACGACGAGGTGGTCGCCGTCTTTCTTCACCGACTTGATCACCGCGCCCGCGCTCGACAGGTAGTTGCCGCTCTCGTACGGATGGCGAAGCTTGGGGAAGTAGATCTTCTTCGACATGTCGTCGAGCTGGATGCTCGCGTCCTGCATCTTCGAGATGCCGAAGTTGCGCGGTCCGCGGATGCTCGGCACTTCGTGCAACGCACCCGACAACACCTTCGCGAGATTCGGGCGCGCGTTGCACAGCACGACCGAAACCGCGGCGAGGTTGGCCGTCGGATTCTTCAGCGCGACAGGCAACGCCTTCGATGCGAAGCCCTTGAACGGATCGTCGCGGATATCGCGCATCTTCTCGAATCGCTTCGCCGCGATGTTGCTCGTTGCCTTCGCGAGCGCCGCATACGTCTTGTCGTCGCAGCCCTCGAACATCGAGCGCGAATGCGCGAGCGTGGCCGACTCCATCTTCGACGCGAGCGCGATGACGTCGGCGTTCGCCGAGGCAATCGCCGGCCATTCCTTGCGCGCTTTATCCGCCTCGAACCACGCCTTGCCCCAGCCCGGATCCGCGGCCTTCTTCTGCTTCGCCTTGTCCTGGAACTCTTTCAGCTTCGTCGGAAATTCGTAGCCGAGGAGCCGCAGCTTGTGGCGAATCGCGCCCGAGTGCATCGTGTCCGCCTTGAGCTGTTCGAACAGCTTCTTCGGATCGAACGCGTCGGCGTCCGCTTGGCAGATCGCCATCAGGATCTCGTCGTTGCCACCCGAGCCGATGCAGAAATCGAGGAACGCCATGCGGCCGGCTTCGCTCAACTTCGCATCGAGGATATCGGCGACGTACATCGCGTCCATCGGACCTTGGACGTCTGCATCCGCGCGCTTGATCGCCGCCCACTGATCGATCGGCGTCATCTCCGTAAACTCTTTCGTCGACATGTTCTGGTCGGGCTTGATGTCGTAGTCGTTCTGTTTCGACCACTCGACGACATCCGCCCAATCCGCTTCGCTCATGCCGAGGCGCTTGCTCCACGCGGTGCGCGCTTGATCGATCTCGGCTTTCTTCGCCTCGGTCTCGGGCGATGGAAAACACGAGACCGAGACGAACGCCTTCATGACCGTGCTCGCGTCGTTCGACGTCAAGTCAGCCATGTCGCCGCCGCCTTTTTGCGCGTCCTTACACCACGCCGGTCCCCCGGCATACGCCACGTGCGAGACCAGGCTCGCCACCACGATCATCATCCAGTTCTTCACGCCGCGGATTCTACAGGCCGGTGATGCCGTTGGGTGTGGACGTGGTGATCACCACGCCCGAGGCACCACCGCCACCACCGCCACCGCCGTCGCCGACCGCGTCGACGCCGCTCTCTCCGCTCGCATCGCTGCCCGCCTTGTTTCGCATCATCGGGTCGTGCGGTCCACCGTGGCCACCATCGCCACCAGAGGTGTTGTCCGAGCCAGCGCTTCCGTCGAGGGCGCGATCGCTGCCGTCGAGCCCGTCGTGACCGTCGCCACCCGGAATCGTGCCACCGGTGCCACCGCCACCAGCTCCGCCTTTCACGTTCACTTCGCCCGATCCCGTGATCGTCATCGAATCGAGGACGACGAGCCCGCCGGCCGCGCCGCCACCACCGCCGCACTCCTGATCGGTCGCGCCGGTGCCATGTTCGCCGTACGCGAGCACGGCGCCGTCGAGCTGGATCTTGCCAACCTTCGCGATCAACACGATCGCGCCACCCGAGCGACCGGCGACGCCGGGTGCATTGCAGCCGCCCTGCTCGCCACCTTTGCCGCCGGGGCATCCACCATGGATGGAATCCGTCATGAGGACCGTCGCCGCGACGCCGCCGTTGTGGTTGTTGTTGTCGGCCGACTTGCCGCCGTTGCCACCCGGGTCGACGAACGAACCACCGAACCCACCGGCCTTGCCCTCCGGCGCCGTGGTTCCGCTGCACGTGGTGCGTGCGCCCGCGCCTTGGGTGGGATTCACGTCGACGCCGGACGCATCGATCGTCGCGCCGGAGGCGATCGTGATGTCACCTGTCGTCGCGACGAACACGATGCCGTTCATCCCGATCACGCGCAGGTTCGTGTTGATCTCGATCGAGCCCGCGGCGACCACGCACGGCATGTCCGGGTTCGTCATCGCCATGCGATTGCACGACGACGAGCTCGCAGTATCGAGCGCCCCGAGCGTGCCGTTGAACGCCTTGTCGCCCGACGGGACCATCGTGTCGTCCCAACACACATTGTCGAGGGCGATCGAGCCGAAGCATTTCGTCCCGGGCTTCGCGTCCGGTGCGTCGGGAAGCATCTGACCGTCGATCACGATCGCCCCGTCGGTCCGAGCCGACGCTCCAGGCGAAAACTTACACGCAGCTAGCGCTATGAGTGCCCAAATACCCCGCAAGGCCTTGCCAGTATATCGGGACGGTCGACTCGTAGGGGTATGAGTCTCGAGCAAACATTCTGGATCGGCGCCCTCGCCGCACTGGCGCATGGCGTCGACCCCGAGTGGGAGGGCGAGCTCGCGCAGCTAGCGGAAGAGCTGCTGCGCCGCTACCGGCCCATCGCGCAAGCCTAGTTGAGGGCGATCGGGAACGCCGGCGCGTTTTGCCGGAGAAACGTATCGAGCGTCGCCTGGAAGTGCTCGGGATCATCGAGCATCACGAAGTGGCCGGTGTTCGGCACCACGACGACGGTGTGATTCGGAACGAGGTTCGCGTCACGTTTGAACCCATCCTTCTCGCTGCCATCGGCGAGTACTGCGAGGAGCGGTGAGCGGATGTGGGGAAGGCTCGGGCGTACGTCCGTGGTGTACAGCTCGTACACCGCGTCGCCGATCGCAGCGCGATCCGACTTCGCGATGTCGTCGAGGTACTTCGCCAGCCGATCGCGGTGAACCGCCATCGATCCGAAGATGCCGCGGACCTGCTGGACGAACTGCTCGTCGCTCGCGTTCTTCCACATGTCACGCACCACCGCGCCTTGCGACTTGTCGCCGCCGAGCGCCGCGCCCGAATCGACGACCACCACGGCACCGACATCATCGGGATCCGTGGCCGCGAGCAGATACGCGAGCTGACCGCCCATCGAGTGACCGACGATCACCGGTGCGTGCAGACCCTGCGCGTGGATGTAGTGCGCGAGCTGCTCGCGGGTCTGCTCGACGATCGGACCTTCGATGCGTGGATTGCCCGCGAAACCCGCGAGCGTGATCACGTGGGTCTGATAGCCGTCCAAGTGCGCCACGGTGTCCTTCCACACCGCGCCCGGGCAGCCGAGTCCGGGGATGAAGATCACCGGGCGACCGTGACCCGTCACTTCGACACTGAACGCGGTCGGAACGAAATCGTCCGTGCCGGTGCTCGCCGCAGGAGCGCTTTTGTCACATGCGGCGAGCGTAAGAACCAATGCACAAGCGAGGCGACGCATATGTTCGATACGAAAAGCACTCGCTGTGCCATGCGCGTTTTCGCGCACTGCGCTCAGGCGCTCTGCTCGAGCGACTTCTGGGTCTGTTCGAATTTCGGGCCGAGCTCTTTCGCGCGCGGCTTACCGAGCACGCGCTGCGCGAGCGGGAAGATGTCGCGCTCTTCTTCGCCCGCGTGGCGGACGACCGTGTCCGCGAGACGTTCAAACAAGTTGCCCCAGGTGTCGCTCGAGAGCGGCGTCTCGTCGAGATCGTGGATCATCCGCTCGAGCTCGGCCGCCTCGGCATCGTGGCTGTTCGCGAGCGCACGCAACTGGTCGTGCATCCGCAGCTCGGGATAGAGGACGCGCATCTCGGCGCGCTCGTGCGTGAGCAGAGCGACACGAACCTTCGGCCACAGCTCGCGGCGCTTGCTCGCATCGCGCTTGATGTCGTCGAGAAGCGCGCCGGCTTCGCCGTGCTGTTTCGCGAGCGTCGCGAAGATGCCGGTTAGCCCTTCGACGCGTGCCTTGACGCCTTTCGCGGCGCCTTTGGTTTTCGCGATGGCCTGATCGATTCGGTTACTCATCGGACTCGTTCCTTCCAAGTTAGTTGGTGGTTCGACTGGAGCGCCGGCACGGACGTCGGGATCCAGCTCGGGAATCGGTCGATCTGCGGGGAGCATCTCGACGCCGCGTTCGATGTTGTTCTCGAACCAGTTCTCGCCGTCGTCGCGATCGCCTTCGTCGTCCATGTCGATCGCGGCCATCGGCGTGGTCACGCGTTGGCTCGGGGAATCTACGAGCACGCTCGGGATTGGCGCGGGGTCGTTCTGCATGCAGGCTGGTAGAGCAGGACACATGCCACGCACTACCTCGCCGTTGACCGAGCGATACACGCAGCCCGCGATCGAAGGATTCGCGCGGCGCTACAACGTCGCGCCCGATCAAACGGTGCCGGTCCGGCTTTCGGACAATGTTCGAGCGCTGCGCTGGGGAATGCTCGCACCGTGGCGCGGGCACGGTGGTGTGCGCCCGCCGCCGATCCGCACGGCGTTGCTCGATTCCGTGGCAGCCACGCCGGTGCTCGCAAAGGCGAAGCGCTGCATCGTGATCGCTGATGGCTGGTACGCGAGGGCGAAGATCGGCAAGCACGTGCACGCGTGGTGGATTCACGGAGCGCCCGGCTTCGCAGGCGTGTGTGCAACGCACGTTGATGATGGCGTCGAGTCGTTCGCGATCCTCGGACTGCCGTCGACGGGACGATCTACATTCTTGCCATGCGGTGCAGACGAGCAGTGGTTACGCGATGGCACGACGCTCGATGTCGCGTGGCGCGAGACCGAGATCTCGCGGTGGTTCGAAGATCCGTCTCACGATGATTCGCAGTGCATCGCGCCGCTCGCGAATCCGAACCAAGGAACGTTGTTCTAGGGCACGAGCAAGGGTGCGCCGGTCGTGAGCCCGGCTTCGAGCTCGCGATGCGCGCGTGCGACGTCCGCGAGTGCGTAGATCGTACCGGCGGCGGGTGCGAATGCGAGTGCTTCACGTGCGGCGGCGCGATAGCGAGCCGGATCGGTCATGAACTGCATCACGCTCGGCCGCGATAACGAGAGCGAGCGCTGTGACAGCTGGCGGACATCGATCGGCGGAATCGCGCCACCGGCTTGGCCGAGCGAGACGACGGTGCCGAACGGCTTCGCGGCGACGAAGCTGCGCGCGAGCGTGGTGCCACCGATGCCGTCGTAGACGACATCGGCGATGCCTTCCGGTAGCACCGCATCGCGACCGACGATGATCTGATCGGCGATCACGTGCGCGGCCTTCTCGCGGGTGCCGACCGTACCGATCACGGTCGCGCCGAGTTGCTTTGCCCAGCGTACGAGGAGCGAACCGAGTCCACCGGCGGCCGCGTGGACGAGGATCGTCATGCCCGGTTTCACGTCGACGAGGAAGCGCAGCAGCATGTAGCCGGTGATGCCTCGCGCGAGCGTGATCGCCGCCTGGTGATCGGTCAGGTGAGCGGGAACGTCGACCGCGCGCCACGCCGGGAGGTTGCGCTCCGTCGCGTACGCACCGAGTGCGCCGGCGTACGCGATGCGGCGCCCGCTCGTCGTGCCCGCGGCTTCGACGCCCAAGATCGCCGGTAACGGGATCGGGTAGGTCCCGCGGCGATGATACGTGTCGACGAAGTTGATCCCGATGGCCGTGTGGGTCACGCGGAGCTCGTCGGGGCCGGGCGCCGGAAGCTCGAGATCGACGGGTTGGAGGACGTCGGGCTCGCCGGTTCGCGTGATCTGGATGGCGTGCATGGATCGCAGTGTGACGCCGCGAGCGATCGTGCGAAATTCCTCATCGATGCACGGTGACCGTGAAAAAATGCACGATCTCGACTGGCAAGACCTTCGCCACTTCGCCGCGTTCGTGAAGGCGAAGTCGCTGTCCGGCGCGGCGAAGGAGCTCGCGGTCGATCACGTCACGGTCGCCCGCCGGCTGGCCGCGCTCGAGCGTGCGGTGGGATTGCGCTTGGTCGATCGTCGCGAACGCGTCCCGGTGCTGACCGAGGATGGCGCGCGGCTCGCAGTGGCAGTTGCGGCGATGGAGCGGGGCGCGGACGCGGTGACCCGAGCGGCGGCGCGCGTCTCGGATGCGGTCGAAGGCATCGTCACGATCACCGCGCCACCGACGATGATGAACGCGCTGATCGCACCGCGCGCCGGCGAGCTTCGCGCGGCGTATCCCGGGCTGACGTTGCATCTCGTCGGCGAGAAGCGCGTCGTTTCGTTATCGCGGCGCGAGGCGGATCTCGCGCTCCGACTCGTGAAGCCGGTCGAGCCCGAGCTCGTCGTCAAGAAGCTCGGTGCGTTCGCGTTTCGGCTCTACGGTCATCGCCGCTATCTCGATCGCACGAAGCCGCGCGATCACGTGTTCATCACATTCGATGCGAGTGGCTCGTCACTGCCGCAGCATGCGTGGCTCGAACGCCATGCCGGCGACCGCGCGATCGTGCTGCGGACGAACGATCTCGAGAGTCAGCTCGCGGCGGCGCGTGCAGGTCTCGGACTCGTCGTGTTGCCAGCCTACGTCGCTGCGTCTTATCCAGATCTCGTCGTGGTGCCGTCGAAGCTACGGCCGATCAAGCGCGAGCTCTGGCGCGTGTTTCACGAAGATCTTCGCGGAGTGTCGAGCGTGCGCGCCGCGTGCGAGTTCCTCGACGCATGCACGAGTGAGCTCGCCTGAGCGCGTATCACGTCGTACCAGCGCTGTACCTCGTCTAGCGTGATCGGATGAAGCTCGCCGCGCTCGCTCTCGTCCTCGCGTGTACGCACGCATCACCCGTCGCCGCGCCGACGACCGCGAAGGCGTGCGAAGGTCCCGAGTATCGCCAGCTCGATTTCTGGGTCGGCGATTGGACACTGAACGTCCACGCGCGCTCGAAGCCCGGCGTCGACGAATGGCGCGATACGCACGGCACGCAGCACATCACGCGGACGCTGCAGAACTGCGCGATCGAGGAGAACTTCTCGGCGTTGCCGCCGATCGCGTTTGCGGGCCGAAGCTTTTCGATGTTCGACGCGATCGCGAAGAGGTGGCGCCAGACCTGGGTCGACGACAGCGGCAGCTATCTCGCGTTCACCGGTGGACCCGAGGGCGATGGCTTCGCGTTGTACGGCGAGCCTCGCGAGCTCGGCGGGAAGCCGTTTCAGATGCGAATGGTGTGGTCGAAGATCACGCCGACCTCGTTGCGCTGGGAGTGGCAACGCTCGGAAGACAACTGGGCGACCACGCAGGTGATGATCGCGATCGACTACGTGCGCGCTACTTGATGATCACGAACGTCTGTTGGTTGAGCGCGACGAGCTCGCCGCTCGTGGTCCACAGCTCGCGCATCTCCACGCAGTAGCCGGCATCGATCGCGATCAGTTTGCAGCGCACGGCGAGTGGCTCGGTCGGATCACCGGCGTGCGCCAGCGGTTGAAACGTGAACGCGATCGTCGCCATCGGGCGCGGTGCCGGCTCGGTGACGTAGACGGTCGGGTAGTAGCAATCGATGCACGCGGCGAGATACGCGGCATCGCGAACCGGGCCGGGCCGCTTCGCACGGACGTAGCCTTCGATCACGGCATCCGTGCCGCGCGCGAACGGGATCCCGCGCGCGATGCGTAATTCCCAGTGCTGCGCGAAGACAGGGCCCGTCTGCGCGGGGATCTCGACGACCGGCACGTCCTGCCAGGGTGGCAGTTGCGGTGGTGAAATCGTGGTGGCGTCGCGATCGGTGACGCGATCTTTGCCGAGCACGCCCACGCCGTGGGCTTGGACCTCGCCGTGTTGGATCAACTTGATCGCGGTGGTCGTGACGGCATTGCCTGCGCGTAGGACCTCGAGCTTCACCTCGGTCGGACCAGCGACGAGCGGTCCGCACAGCTCGGCCGTGAGGCTGCGCAGCGGACGATCGGGAGCCGACGCCTCGAGCGCCTTGATCATCGCGCCGGTCACGTAGCCACCGAACGCGCCGCGACCTTGGTTCCACGTATCGGGGACGTCGAGCGTGCCGGCGTGCGTGGTGATCAGCTGGTCGAACGGCAGGAGAGGATCCACGCCGCGACCATACCGCCGATTGTTGGTTGTCCCCGACATCGGGTCGCGAGGGTCCGTTGTCCCCACCGCAACAATCGCGGGGTTAGCGCGGGCATGGGGCGTGCTGAATGGGTTTGCCCATGCGCGCCATCCTCGCCTTATTGCTCGCCGGCTGCTTTGCCCACCACAACCCGGATTCGTCGAAGGACGCGGGCGGTGGCGACGACGATCCGCAACCCGATGCGACGTGCGGCGGTGTTCATCTCGATCTCGCGTACGTGCCGCCGAACATGGGGATCGTCCTGGATCGCTCGTGCTCGATGAAGCAGAAGCTGACCGGGACGCAGACGACGAAGTGGATGGCGGCGGTCGCGGCGATCGATCACGTGTTGCAGAGCTACGGGACGATCGTGCGGTGGGGGCTGACGCTGTTCCCGGACACGACCGGCGATTCGTGCACCGAGGACGCATCGGCGTACGCGATCGGTGACAACCAGGCCGCCGGAATTTCGGCACTGCTCGACGCGTCGCTCGTGACCACGGATCCGAACTATCCGAGCAACCCGTGCGTGACGAACATCGACACCGGTGTCGAGAATGCGGCGCTCGATCCGGCGCTGAACGATGTCGGTCGGTCGAGCTATCTGATGCTCGTGACCGATGGCGCGCAATCGTCGGGCTGCGATTCGGGTGGCGGCGATGCGGGGACCGAAAAGGCGATTCACGATCTGTTCGCGACGCGCCACATCCCGACGTTCGTCGTCGGATTCGGCAGCGAGGTCGATGCGGCGGAGCTGACCAAACTCGCGAACAAGGGCGGGGTACCCGCGCAGGGCCAGACGCCGTACTACAGCGCCGATTCGGCGGCGGATCTCGATGCGGTGTTCCAGACGATCGCGAATCAGGTCGTCAGCTGCACGTACAAGGTCGATCAGACCCCGCCGGACCTCGACCAGACCTACGTCGTGTTCGGTGGCAACATGCTCGTGCCACACGATCCGGCGCATGGCGCGGGCTGGGACTTCGATCCGGCGGCGATGACGATCACGCTCTACGGCAGCTATTGCGATCAGCTGAGGTCGCACGCGGTTACGCAGATCGACGTGACGTTCGGTTGCCCATCGCCGCCAATCCTCTAAGTTTCCGGCATGCAGCTGCCGTTGTCCGTGCTCGACCTCAGTCCGGTCGGTGCCGGTGTGGCGCCGTCGCAGGCGATTCGCGATTCGATCACGTTGGCGAAGAAGGCGGAGGAGCTCGGCTACACGCGCTACTGGTTCGCCGAGCACCACAACATGGCGAGCATCGCGACCTCGGCGCCCGAGGTGTTGATCGCGGCGGCGGCGCAGGCCACGTCGAAGATCAAGCTCGGCGCCGGCGGCATCATGGTGCCGAATCACGCACCGCTTCACGTGATCGAAGTGTTCCGCACGTTGGAAGCACTCGCGCCGGGTCGGATCGATCTAGGACTCGGTCGCGCGCCGGGAACGGATCCGGTCGCGTCGGCGGCGCTGCGGCGCTCCGATAGCGAAGTGAATCAACAGCTGGCGGAGTTGCTCGCGTTCGAGCGCGGCGGGTTTCCGGTCAGCCATCCGTTCTCGAAGATCGAGCCGATGCCGGCGGATGTCGCGAGCGGCACGATGTGGATGTTGGGATCGACCACGGCCGGCGCGTCGATCGCGGCGCAGATCGGCACGCCGTACGCGTTCGCGGGTCACTTCGCGATGCGCCACGCGATCGATGCGATTCGTACGTATCGCGAGCGCTACGAGCCTTCGGCGGCGCATCCGAAACCGTACGCGATGATCGCGGTGACCGCGGTGTGCGCGCCGACCGAAGAGGAAGCGTACCGACTGTCGGCGCCGTTGCGCGTCGCGATCGTGAAGAATCGAACCGGCCGGCGCGCGCCGATCGTGTCCGTCGAAGAAGCGCTCGCGTACCAATTCTCGCGCGAGGAGCAGGCGATCGCCGACGAGTTCTTCGAAGGTGCCGTGATCGGGTCGCCGAAGACCGTCGCGGACGGCCTGGTCGAGCTCGCGAAGTTGGCGAATGCCGACGAGATCATGCTCTCGGCGCTGTTGCCGGATCTCGCGGCGCGCGAGCGATCACTTGCGCTGATCGCCGGCGCGATGGCGTAGGTGTTGCGCGAACGCGCGTAGCACCGGCGGTGGATTGCGCCCGCTCGGGTAGTAGAGACAGAGCGGCGGCGATTCCGGCGTGGCCTCGGGCAACACCTGGACGAGCCGGCCGTGCGCGAGATCGTCGGCGACGTTCCAGCGCGGCAACAGCGCGAGCGCGATGCCACTGCGACACGCTTCGACGGCGAGATCGATGTTGTCGACGAGTAACGGACCGGTGACCGGCACCGCGACATCGCGCCGGCCTTGCACGAGCTCCCAGTGATAGTCGGTACCGCTCGGCACGCGAAACGTCACGCATGCGTGATCGGTGAGGTCCCTGATCGTCGCCGGCGCCCCGTGCTTCTTGATGTAGCCCGGCGTGGCGCAGATCGCGAACGCGATCGTGCCGCCGAGCGGAACGCGAACCATGTCCTTCGGCACGGCCTCGCGCGTACGAATCCCCGCGTCGTAGCCGGCGCGGACGATGTCGATCATCTTGCGCTCGGTCACGAGCTCGACGGAGACGGCCGGGTTCGCCTGGAGAAACGCGGTGACGTGCGGCAGGACGCTGCGCGCGCCGTGGAGCGAGCTGTTGATTCGCAGGGCGCCCGAGAGCTCGTCGCGCGTGGAGCGTGCGTGATCGAGCGCGGAGTGGATCGCGGTGAGCGCGGGGGCGAGCTCGTCGACGAGCGCACGTCCGGCGGCGGTGATCGCGACCGAGCGCGTGGTGCGATTGAACAGCCGGACCGCGAGCCGCTGTTCGAGCGCGGCGATCGTCTTGCCGAGCGCGGTCGGCGACATCCCGAGCTCGGTGGCGGCGGCGCGAAAGCTCGAGAGGCGGGCGACGGCGAGGACGGCTTCGAGCTCGACGAAACGCATGTCTCGATTATCGCGAAAATCGACACTTCGAGTAGCGGATTAGAGCGATTCTCGCGTGAGGTTGCCGGCCGTACGGTTTCGGCATGGACCTCCAACTGAAAGCAAAGCGTGCATTGGTGACGGGCTCGACGGCAGGCATCGGCAAGGCGATCGCCTTGGAGCTCGCGCGAGAAGGTGCGCATGTCGTGGTGCACGGCCGCGATGGCGTGCGGGCGGAGCAGCTCGTCGCCGAGATTCGTGCGGCCGGCGGCGCCGCATCGATGGTGTTGGGAGACCTCCGGACGGAGGCCGATCGCGTGGCCGCGGGTGCGGGCGAGATCGACGTGCTGGTCAACAACGCGGGCGCCTACGGCCACACGGACTGGTCGACCTCCGTCGAGGATTGGGCCGCGCGCTACGACATGAACGTGTTGTCGGGCGTGCGGATGATCCACCGGCTCGTGCCGGCGATGCGCACGCGTAAATGGGGACGCGTGATCACGATCGGCGGTGGCCTCGCGACGCAACCGGCGGCGTTCCTGCCGGACTACAACGCGACACTCGCCGCGCGGCACAACCTCACGGTCAGCCTCGCGCGATCGCTCGCGGGAACCGGCGTGACCGCAAACGTCGTCGCGCCGGGAGCGATTCGCGTCGCCGCGATGGACGAATTCGTCGTCGGCATGGGCAAGCAACACGGTTGGGGCACCACGTTCGAAGAGTGCGAGCCGAACATGATCAAGCAGATCGCGCCGAACGATGTCGGGCGGTTCGGATTGCCGGAAGAGATCGCGGCCGCAGTCGCGTTCGTGGCGAGCGGGCGGGCGGCGTACATCAGCGGTGCGGTGATTCGCGTCGACGGCGGGACGATTCGCAATGTCGGCTAGCGCGCCGGTGCGCGCGCAGGGCGCGTTTGTGATCACCGGACCCACGTCCGGGTACGGCTATCGCGTCGCGAAGGAGCTCGCGAAGCACGGGACCGTGATCCTCGTCGGTCGCGATCCCGCGAAGCTCGAGCGCGTGAAGGCCGAGACCGGCGGCGTGATCGTCGCGTGCGATCTCAGCGATCCGGACGCCGTGAAGCGTGCAGCGGCCGAGATCGTGGCGCTCCGGTTGCCGATCGCGGCGGTCGTGAACAATGCCGGCGTGCAGGACACGCGCGGACTGAAAACGAAGCGGGGTTGGGACCTCAGCTTCGCGACGAATCACATCGGGCCGTTCGTGCTGAACGAAGCGCTCGCACCGCACCTCGCGGATGGCACGACCATCGTCGACATCGTGTCCGCCGTCGAGGATCCCGATCGCAAGCCCGCGCGGATGGCCGGGTTTCGCGGTGGGCGCTACGTCTCTGCCGAAGCGAGCGCGCGTGGCGAATGGGAGCCGGGTGGTTCGACGAAGCCGGGCTTCGATGCGTACGCGACCTCGAAGCAAGCCGCACTCGCCGCGACGCTCGGGTTCGCGCGGGAGATGCCGCGGTTGCGATTCATCGCGGTCGAGCCGGGCTTCTCCGTCGGCACCGGGCTCGGGCGCGACGCGAGTGTGATCGTGCGTGGGATCGCACGCGTGCTGTTCCCGCTCCTGCGCCCGTTGATCAAAGGCGCGACGACGCCGAAGCGCGCAGGGCGCGTGATCGCGAGCGCGGCGTTGAATGCCGGCGGCGAGACCGGGATGTATTGGAACGAGCTCGGGCAGCCGATGCGCGGGTCGCGCCTGGTTCACGACGAGTCGTTTCAGAATCGCGTGCTCGCGGAGACCCGGCTGTTGGTCGGGTGACACCCGTTCGGACCGTCGTCGACGATCGCGCGCGCTGATACGCTCGCGTCATGCGAATCGCGTGGCTGGTTGTCGTGGCTGCGTGTGGAAGCTCGTCGGGGCAACCGGGCGATGCGAGTGTCGACGCGCCGAAATCGATCGATGCCGCGAGCGATGCATCTGCGCTTCCGCCGTTGACCCAACGCGCGTACATCAAGTCGCCGCACCCGGCAGAACGGCAGTACTTCGGCATCGGCGTGGCGCTGTCGAGCGATGCGTCGAGGCTCGCCGTCGTGGAAGGCAACGCCGTCGATGTCTACGTCCAGACGAATCAAACCTGGGCGCTCGAACAGGCGATCGTCATCGGCGTCGGCAACTACGGGGTCGGTGGCTCTCCGATCGCGATGTCCGGAGACGGCACGCGGATCCTCGCCGGCGAGATGAGTAGTGACGCCCGCGTGTTCGTACGCAACGGAACAGCGTGGACCGAAGAAACCGTGCTCGTTCCGGCCGGCGAGCAAGGGAACGACTTCTTCGGATCGGCGGTCGCGCTCTCGCGCGATGGCACGACCGCGGTGATCGGCGCGTACGACGAGGATGCTACCCACGGCGCCGGCGGGCAGACGTTCACCGGAGCCGCGCACGTGTTCTCGCGCAGCGGCTCCGTCTGGAGCTACGTCGGCAAGATCCTCGGATCGAACACCGAAGCGAACGACTACTTCGGGTGGAGCGTCGCTGCATCTGGCGACGGCAGCACGATCGCGGTCGGAGCGTTCGGCGAACAGAGCAAGGCGAACGGTGTCGGTGGCGACCAGACCGACAACTCGACGGCGAACGCCGGTGCCGCGTACGTGTTCACGCGCACCGGCATGACGTACGCGCAGCAGGCGTATCTCAAGAGCGCCGCGTCGCAGACCAACGGTGGCTTCGGTTGGAGCCTCGCGCTATCGGACAGTGGCGACACGCTGATCGGCGGCGCGTACGACGAGAGCCGCGGCATCCTCACGAATTCGGGCAATGCCTACGTGTTCCAGCGCAGCGGCACGACGTGGGAGCCCGAGGGGCCGCTCGTCGCGCCACATCCCGCGACCGGAGCGTTGTTCGGTACGTCCGTCGCGATCTCCGCCGACGGCACGGCGTTCGCGGTCGGCGCGAATGCCGAGACGGACCGCACGGGCGCCGCATTCGTGTTCGCGAACGGAATCGCGAGTCGCTACGTCGCCTCGAACGCCGAGGCGATGGATGAATTTGGGCGTGCGGTCGCGTTGTCGGCGGACGCGAAGACGCTGGTCGTGGGTGCGGTCGGCGAGGCTTCGTCGAACACCGACCCGAGCGACAATCATGCAGCGAGCGCGGGCGCCGTGTACGTGTTCGAATAGAGGCATGCGCTGGCTGCTCGTGATCGCGCTCGTCGCTTGTCATCACGAGGACCCGCCGCCGACGATCAAGCAGGTCGCGCCCCAGCACGGTCCACACACCGGCTCCGGCGGTGCGAGCTACGTCCGGAGGACCGCGGCGAGTGGCGTGCTGTCGCTCGTCGGCGATCACGATGTCGCGATGACGATGGCGTACAGGCTCATGGAGCAGCACTGCGGCAAGGGCAAGTTCAGCGTCGTCGAGGATGGCGAAGACACCGTTCACTATCAGTGCCGCTGAGCTGCGACACCGCGTGCGCCGCGCCCGCGCCACCGTGCGAGAGTCTGTTGCTTCGCGCAGCGTCACGCGATCGGCGATAACGGCCGTTCATGAAGTGGACGTTTCTAGTCGCGCTCGCCGCGTGCCATCCCGCGCCTGCACCCGCACCGATCAAGGAGACGCCATCGCCGGCGGCGCCGGAACCGCCGAAGCCGACGATGGAGGGCGTGCGCGTCGTGACCCGCAACGCCGACGGCGGTGTGTTCGCGTTGACCGGTAACCGCAGCACCGCGATGGATCATGCGAACGCCGAGATGGCGAAGCACTGCGGCGGCAAGGACATGTTCACGATCGTCCAGGAAGGCGAAGAATTCCTCGGCGACAACAGCAGCGTGCGTTCGCCCAGCGAGTGGCGCGTCCACTACGTGTGCAGCCACTGGAGCTTCTAGCCGCTGATCTTCGCCTTCACGATATCGATCGCATCGGGATTATCGAGGCTCGTCAGATCGCCGGAGGCTTGGCCGGTCATCACGAGATCGCGCAACACGCGCCGCATGATCTTGCCACTGCGCGTCCGCGGCACCGTCGACACCACGTAGACCGCGGCCGGACGCGCGATCGCACCGACCGCATCCACGATCGCCTGCGCGAGCTGTTGCTGGAGCTCCGGCGAATCTTGATGCCCCGCACGCGGGACGACGAACGCGATCGGCACCGTGCCCTTCACGTCGTCGGGCCGCGTGACAACGGCCGCCTCACTCACGGCAGGATGCTGGAGCAGCGCCGCCTCGAGCTCCATCGTGCCGAGCCGATGGCCCGCCACGTTGATCACGTCGTCGATCCGACCGGTGACCCACAGTTGGCCATCCTGATCGAACAGCGCGGCATCGCTCGCGCAGTAGTGACCGGGAAACTGCGAGAGATACGTCTCGGTGTAGCGCGCGTGATCCTTGTAGACCGTGCGCGCGAGGCACGGGAATGGCTCCGAGAGGACCAACGCGCCGAGCTCGTTCGGCCCGGCGACGCTACCGTCATCGCGCAACACGGCACCGCGATATCCCGGCAGTGGATGACCACACGATCCGGGCCGCGTCGGCGTGGCGCCGATCATCGACGACGTCCAGGCCGAACCGGTCTCGGTTTGACCGTACGTGTTGTTGACGAAGATCCGCCCGCCGCCAAGCACGTCGTGCGTCCAGTGCCAGGTCTCCGGATCGAGCGGCTCGCCGACGAGCGAGATCAATTCCAACGTGCCGAGGTGCGCCTTCTTGACGAGCTCGTCACCCGCGCGCCGCATCATCCGCAACGCCGTCGGCGCCGTGAAGAGCTTGTTCACGCCGTAGTGACCGATGATGTCGTACGGGCGCGATGGCGACGGGGTATCGATGCTGCCCTCGAAGATCACGATCGTGGCGCCGTGCGCGAGGCCGCCCACGCCCGCGAAGATCGGGAACGTCAACCAACCGACGTCCGCCGTGCACCAGTAAACATCGTCCGGTTGGAGATCGAGCGACCACTTCACGTTCGCGTACGCGCCGACGAGAAAGCCCATCGCCGTGTGGACGAGGCCCTTCGGCTTGTTCGTGGTTCCGGACGTGTAGATGATGAAGCCCGGGTCGTTCGCTTCGAGCGGGACCGCCGAGGCCTTGCGCGAGGTCCGCGCGAGCAGTGCCGCGAAGTCGTGTTCGTCCTTCTCGAGGGGATAGTTGTTATCGACCCGCCGCGCGACGACGATCTGCGGCCGCGGCAAGCCTTCGAGCGCCTGATTCAGCGTCTCTTTTAGTGCGATGACCTTGCCGCGCCGCAACGTCGCATCCGTGACGACGACGACTTTCGGCGCCGCATCTTCCAACCGATCGCGCACCGCACTCGCGGAAAATCCCGCGAAGATCACCGAATACACCGCGCCGATCCGGTAGCACGCGTGGATCGAGATGATCGATTCGGGGACGTTGCTCGCGTAGATCGCCACGCGATCGCCCTTCGTCACGCCGAGATCTTGGAGCGCCGCCGCGAAGCGCCCGACCGCGTCGGAGAGTTGGCCGTACGTGAAGGTCTCGCGGACGCCATCTTCTCGCTCGTAGCGCAGCGCGATCCGATCCGTGGGCCAGCGATCGCAACACTGCACGCTCGGATTTCCGGTGGCGCCTTTGAAGTAGGTGAAGTCGCCGAGCGTGCCTTCGAGCCCGACCGTCGGCGCACGATCCCATTTGATCTCGCGCGCGATCTCGAGCCAGTAGTCGTTCGGCGAGAGCGCACGCAGGCGCGCCGCCTCGTCCGGACTGGTGGCCGCGTGCAGCGACTCGGGTGGGTTGACGAGTGGGGTGGTTAGCAGCGCGGTATCCACGCCCCGAGCATAGCGCCCCTGCTGCGAAATTATATCGGCCAGCCGAAACGTCGACGCACGGCTCGATACATCTCGGTGTGGGACCCGTCCGCGTGCCGCACGACGAACGGTGGGTCGACGGTCTCGTCTCCGGACAGCCGACAGACAAACAATGAAAACAACGGCGCGATCGTCTCGCGGGGCACCACGTCCCGGCGATGCGTGATCGAAAAGCCCGCCGCGTGCGCTGCATCGATCGCGCGCTGCATCTGCGGCGACGGGAAGCAGAACACGAACACGCCATCGTCCTCGAGGTGTGCGCGTGCGGCCTTCGCGTAATCGCCGACATCGCCGCGCAGCTCGAACCGCGCGTGCGCCTTCTGCGAATCGCTCGGGATGACGCCCGTGCCCGGCGGAAAGTACGGCGGGCTCCCCGTGACGAGTGGGAATTTCGCGCCGGTGAATGATCGCAGATCGCCGTGATGTGGAGTCACGCGATCGCCGACGCCGTTCAGCGCGATGTTCTCGATCAACAGCCGATACGAGATGTCCTGCGCCTCGATGCACGTCAGCCGGAGCGCGGGCAGGGCAGAGCACAACAGCAACCCGACCGTCCCGATGCCGGTGCCGAGATCGAGCGATCGATCCGGTGCGGCATGCTCGAGCGCGAACCACGCCGTGAGCAGGTCATCGATCGAATGCCGGTGACCGTGCTTGCGCTGGAAGATCTGAAACGTCGCCGACAACCCGTCCTGGGTGATCGGTTCGCCCAACTCTGCCTCGAGCTCGTCGCGCGTCATTTCTTACGCGAGAGCAGGCCTCGGATCGCCATCTTCGCCGACAGCTTCGGGAGCTGCGTGATCGACTTCATCAACGCGAACGCGAGCTGCATCGGCGTGGTGCCCTTCGCATCGATCATCGCACGCTGTCCGGTGGTCACATCTTCGAGCGCACCGCGCGCGATCGTGGACGTGCCGTCGCTGCGAATCTCGACGACCAAGCGCGCGACGACCGGCGGCTCTTTCGATTCCACGACATCCGCCGGCGCTTCTCGCACGAGCTCGACATCGGGATCCTTCATTCAATACGTATAGCGCAGCACGCGCCCGTCGCGTAGCCCGACCCACAGCGCTTTGCCGTCGGGGCTCCAGGCGACCGCCGTCGGATCGGGCACCGTGATCTCCTCGAGTTTCGTACCCGTCAGGTCCACCACGGCGATCCCCGTGTGGGTGGTCACCGCGATCGCCGGCCCGACGGCGAGCTGATAGCCATCGACGTCGGCCCGGTGCTCGAGCGCGAGCGTGTGCGCGTCCAGCACCGTCAGCTGATGATTGCCGAGCACGATCGCATGGGCCTCGTCCGGCGACACCGCGATCTGTGATGCCTGAAGCTTCTGCGCGACATCTTCACGACCGGTCGCGAGATTTCGCAGCCCCACATGATCGCCCGCTGTCCACGCGTGCGTGCCGGCGCGATCGATCACCGCACCTTGCAACGTCGTCGTGGCTTGCCAAGCGGGCGCGACCACGGTCGTCAGGTCCATCGTCGTCACGAGCCGCTTGCCGTCGGGCTCCTCGTGGATCACGGCATCGCCGGCAAAGCTCACGGCGATCACCGGCTTGCTCGTCGCGATCGCGTTCACGCCGTCGAGCTTTTCGTCGCGGAACCGCGCGAGCACCAGATCGGATCCGGAAATCCCGACCGCCGCGATCCGGCCATCGCCGAGTCGCTTCACCCGTGCCGATTGCAGCGGCAACCGGGTCGCCGGCAACGCACGCGCTCCGCGATCGTCGAACACCCACTGCTCGGTCCACGTTGCCGCGATCGCGCCGTGATCGTCCGCCACGATCGTCGCGATGCCATCGCGCGGACCGACATCGTGCTTCACCGTCGACACACCCGTGTGCGCATCGACGACCTCGAATGCACCACCGGTACCGAGCGTGACCGTCGTCGCGTCGGGCCTCGCGCGCGAGCACGCCGTGCGCTCCCATAGCTGTGCGCCCGTTCGCGGATCGATCGCCGTGCATCGACCGGATTTCACGATCACGACGGCGCGCTTACCCGCGAACTGCGGCGTGGCATCGCCGAGCTCCGGCCACTGCCATCGTTCGCCGGCGACGTCGTACGCGACGAGCGTGCCCTTGATCGCGCCGTAGACGACATCCGGATCGTCCGAGAGATAGACCGCGTCGACACGTGCCGAAATCTTCGCGAGCCGGCGACCGCTCGCTTCGATCACCTCGATCGCATCGTGCGTCGCGACCGCGATCCGCACACCCGAGGGCGACGTCGCGAACGCGGTCACCGGTGACAACGTCGCGATCGCGTGACCATCGATCTGCAATTCGCTCTTCACGGGTCGCGACCGCGTGACATCACCGGCTCGCTCGTACTCGCACTTCGTCACCGCGATCCGCGCGAGCCTGCCGTCCGGCAACGCGCGATCGTACGGCCCGTCGCACTGGATCCCCATCCGATCGTGCGAGCGCTCGCTCTTCCAGATCAGTGCGCCGGTCGCGGTCGACCACACGAACGTCCAGTCGCCATACCTGCCGATCAAGCGCTTGCGATCCGGCGAGAACGCGAGCTGGTCCGGCCGACCCGCCGTGCTCTCCCACAACCGCTTGCCGGTCCTCGCATCGAATAGCCACACGTTCGCGTAGCCACCCGCGACCGCGATCCACGTTGCATCGGCCGAGATCGCGATCGCGCCGGCATCTTCTCCGGTGCCCCACCGCGCCTTCACGCGACCGGTCTTCGCATCGAACACCGCGATCTGATCGAGCGGCCCGCTCGCCGCGATCACGTCTGTCGTTCGCGCGAAGTCCCTCGCCGGAAACCGAAAGATCTCGTCGCCGTACGTCCGATCGAGCCGAAGACCGCCCGCATGTGCGGCGGAGCAAAACAGCACGACCACTGCGTATCTCATCCCGTATCAACGCAGAACCCCTCAGCTTTGCGCAAAGTCTCTTGCGAGTGAGTGCTCACTCCGGTAGATAGCTGCAAGGTTTCTTCACTCCCACCGGCCGGATCCCGCAACACGCCGCCGGCACGGTTCCGATCATGGCTACACGCGCACAACCTCTGTCCCCGGACGCTCGTCGCGCGAGCATCGTCGCCGCCACGTTGCCGCTGCTCAAGCAGCACGGCAGGTCGATCACGACCGCGATGATCGCGCAGGCCGCGGGCGTCGCCGAAGGCACGTTGTTCCGCGCGTTCCCGGATAAGGAAGCGCTGCTTCACGAGACGATGTGCTTCGCGTTCGATCCCGCGCCCACGCTGCAACAGCTCGCGTCGATCGATCGTGCGTTGCCGCTGCGCGAGAAGCTGATCCAGGCGGTGTCGATCCTGTCGGCGCGCGTGCGCGAGGTGTGGTCGCTCGTCCAGCTGTTCGATCTCAAGTTGCCAGCCAAACCGGAAAAGCGTCCGAGCGACGAGGCGATCCGGATCCACCTCGAATCACTGCTCGCCGATCATGCGGACGAGCTGCGCGTCGATCCGCACACGGCGATGCGCGCCTTGCGAGCGTTCGCGTTCGCGGCAACGCATCCGCGGATCAGCGACGAACCATTTACCGCCGAAGAAACGGTGGACCTGTTGGTGAAGGGAATCGGAACCTGAATGCTCTGGCGCTTACTCAAGACCTATCTCGCACCGTACTCGCCGCAGATCCTCGCGGTCGTCGGGTTGCAGATCCTCGGCACCGGCAGCTCGCTGTTCCTGCCGAGCATCAACGGCGACATCATCGATCACGGCGTCGCCACCGGTGACACGCACTACATCCTCGTGCACGGCGGGATCATGCTCGCGATCGCCGCGTTCCAGATCGTGTGCTCGATCGCAGCCGTGATGTTCGGCGCGCGCGTGTCGATGGCGTACGGCCGCGATCTGCGCAGCGCGATCTTTCATCACGTCGGCAAGTTGTCCGCACGTGAAGTCGGCAAGGTCGGCGCACCGTCGCTGATCACCCGCACCACGAACGACGTGCAACAGGTCCAGATGCTCGTCCTCATGTCGGCGACGATGCTCGTGATGGCGCCGATCATGTGTATCGGCGGCATCGTGATGTCGGTGCGCGAGGACGTGACGCTGTCGCGCCTCTTGCTCGTGTGCATCCCGGTCCTCGCCGGCAGCATCGGCCTGATCATCAGCCGGATGATCCCGAAGTTCCGCGCGATGCAGCCGAAGATCGATACGGTCAATCGCGTGCTGCGCGAGCAGATCACGGGTATGCGCGTGGTTCGTGCGTTCGTGCGCGAGCCCGCGGAAGAGCAGCGCTTCGAAGGTGCGAACGGTGACCTCACCGACATCGCGCTCCGCATTGGCAAGCTGCAGTGCATGTTGTGGCCGACCGTGATGCTCGTGTTCAACGTCTCGAGCGTCGCGGTGTTGTGGTTCGGCGCGCATCGCGTGGCGGATGGCCATCTCGCGACCGGATCGCTCATCGCGTACCTCAGCTACCTGATGCAGATCCTCGTCGCGGTCATGATGACCACGTTCATGTCGATCATGATCCCGCGCGCCGCCGTGTGTGCGGAGCGCATCGTCGAAGTCATGGACATGGTCCCCGCGGTCGCGCCGCCCGCGACTCCGAAAGCACCGGCGGAGCTCACCGGCACCGTCGAGCTGCGCGATGTCGAGTACAAGTATCCCGGCGCGAGCGCACCCGTGATCTCGCATATCTCGTTCACCGCCAAGCCAGGCCAGGTGACCGCGATCATCGGCTCCACGGGCGCGGGCAAGACCACGATGTTGGAGCTCATCCCGCGGCTCGGCGATCCGACGGCGGGGCAGGTGTTGATCGACGGTATGGACGTACGCGAGCGCGAGCCCGAGGAATTGTGGGCGCGGATCGGCATGGTCCCGCAGCGCGCGTATCTGTTCACGGGCACGATTCGCTCGAACCTCCAGTTCGGCAATCCGAACGCGACCGACGACCAGATGTGGGCCGCGCTCGCGGTGGCGCAGGCGAAGGACTTCGTCGAGGCGATGCCGCAAAAGCTCGAGTCGCCGATCTCGCAAGGCGGCACGAACGTGTCCGGTGGCCAGCGCCAGCGGATCGCGATCGCGCGCGCGCTGTTGCGCGATCCGGCGGTGTACCTGTTCGACGATTCGTTTTCCGCGCTCGATCTCGCGACCGAAGCACGGCTGCGATCGGCGCTGATCCCGAAGACCAAGAACGCGGTGATGATCGTGGTCGCGCAACGCGTGGCCTCGATTCGCGATGCCCATCAGATCATCGTGCTCGATAGCGGCAAGCTCGTCGGCAAGGGCACGCACGCGGAGCTCGTGCAGACGTGTCCCACGTACGCCGAGATCGTGACCTCGCAGGCCGAGCAGCAGGAGGCAGCCGCGTGAGCGACCAACCGAAACCTGCTCCCCGTCCGATGCCCGCGATGCGCGGACCGATGGGCATGAACATGGGGCCGCCGCAGAAGGCGAAGAACTTCAGCGGTTCGATGCGCCGGCTCGTCAGCTTGTTGCGCCCGCAGAAGCCGTTGCTCGTCGCGGTCGTGATGCTCGCGATCACGAGTGTCGGGTTCTCCGTCGCCGGACCGAAAGTCATGGCGCGCGCGACGAACGTGATCTTCGAGGGCAGCTTTGCCGGTCATTCGATCGATTTCGGCAAGCTGCTGAACATCCTGTTGTTCACGCTCGGCCTGTACGTGTGTGCGTCGGCGTTCATGTGGCTGCAGGGCTATATCCTCAACCACGTCGTTCAGCGCACCGTGCGAAAGCTTCGCTCGGATGTCGATGCGAAGTTGATGCGCGTCCCGCTGTCGTACTTCGATGGTCAGCCGCACGGCGAAGTGCTGTCGCGCGTGACGAACGATATCGATAACGTCGCGATGGCGCTCCAGCAGACGCTGTCGCAGATCCTCACGGCGCTGCTCACCGCGATCGGCGTGCTCGTGATGATGATCTACGTGTCGTGGGAGCTCGCGTTGATCGCGATCATCACGATCCCGGTCTCGATCACGGTGACCGCGAAGATCGGCAAGCGCGCGCAGAAGGGCTTTGTCGCGCAGTGGAAGCACGTCGGTGCGTTGAACGGTCAGATCGAAGAAGCGTTCACCGGTCACCAGCTCGTGAAGGTGTTCGGGCGGCGCGCGGAGGTCGAGCAACGGTTCCGCGCGAAGAACGACGAGCTGTTCGATGCCTCGTTCAAGGCGCAGTTCGTGTCGAGCATGATCATGCCGGCGATCAACTTCATCGGAAACCTCAACTACGTCGCGATCGCGGTGATCGGCGGGCTGCGCGTTGCCTCGCGCACGATGTCGCTCGGTGATGTTCAAGCGTTCATCCAGTATTCGCGGCAGTTCACGCAGCAGATGAGCCAGCTCGCGCAAGTCGCGAACGTGCTGCAATCCGGCGTGGCGTCGGCGGAGCGCGTGTTCGAGCTGCTCGATAGCGCCGATCAATCGACGGACCGTAACGAGGCGAAGCTACCGGCCGTGAAGGGCGAGATCGCGTTCGCGGACGTCTCGTTCCGCTACAAGCCGGAGGTGCCGCTGATCGATCACCTGAACCTCGTCGCGAAACCGGGCCAGACCGTGGCGATCGTCGGACCGACAGGTGCGGGCAAGACCACGCTCGTGAATCTGCTCATGCGGTTCTACGATCTCGATGGCGGTGCGATCATCCTCGACGGCGTCGACATCGCATCGATCCCGCGGCGCGAGGTGCGCTCGAAGATGGGCATGGTGCTGCAAGACACCTGGCTGTTCGGCGGCACGATCCGCGACAACATCAAGTACGGCACGCCGGGCGCCACGGACGAGGCGATGCTCGAAGCCGCGAAGGCGACGTACGTCGATCGGTTCGTGCGCGCGTTGCCGATGGGCTACGACACGGTGATCGACGAGGAGAGCTCGAATCTCTCCGTCGGCGAAAAGCAGCTGATCACGATCGCGCGGGCGTTCCTCGCGGATCCGTCGATCCTGATCCTCGACGAAGCGACCTCGTCGGTCGACACGCGCACCGAAGTGCTCGTGCAACACGCGATGGCAACGCTCCGCGAGCGTCGGACCAGCTTCGTGATCGCGCATCGGCTCTCGACGATTCGCGATGCCGATACGATCCTGGTGATGGAGCAGGGCCACATCGTGGAGCAGGGCTCGCACGAAGAGCTGCTCGCGAAGGGCGGCGCCTATCACGCGCTGTATCACGCGCAGTTCGCGGCGCCGGCCGCAGCCTAGTTACTTCGCCGCGGGCGCCGGGTCAGCCGACGCGCCGAGCTTGGCGAGGCACACGCCCGCCTTCGTCATCGCTTCCATCAGATCCTTCGCCTCGGCCTCCGACGGCTCCTTCTTCATGCCGTTGACGACTTCGTCCATCTCTTTGTTGACCTTGTCGGCGCAGGCCTTGTCCTTACAGGCGCACGCGTCATCGGCGAGCTTCTTCAGCTTACCGACGTCACCGCCGCCGCAAGCCGCAAACATCATGGTCGTGATCAGGAGGAGTTTCTTCATCGTGGCTGATCATCAGTGCAACGGCAGGACCAGCGCAACCGACGAGAATCTCGATCTGATGTGGGTCTGTCAGAACACGATCGGCGCGGTAAGCGGGTGTGGGTCGACCCAGCGATCCGAAATCGGGTCTCGCGCGTAGAGCCTGATCGTCCTCGATTCTCGTACGTGCGCGAGATCATGAGTTGTTGTCCGCGAGTTACGCGAATGACTGCCACCGGTAGCGTGCGCGTGGTGTGCGCGATCGGTATCTCCGCGATCACGTTCACTGCGCGCGATGGCATTCGCGCTGCACTAAGGGTTTTCGTCGGAAACAACCAACGTCTCTCTCACCAGGAAGAAAGAAGAACAGCCATGACGAACACGAACACCCTCTCGACGATCGAATTCGCGCAGCTCGACACCGTGACCGGCGGCGCCGACGGAAAACAGATCTACGAAACGATCGGCAACTGGGTCGGCGGCATCGGTGGTGGTGCAGCGGGCGCGGCCGGTGGTGCTGCACTCGCGGCGCCGCTCTCGCCGGTCGGCCAAGCTGCGGCCGCGGGCGCCGGTGGTGTTGCAGGCGAGCGGATCGGATCGGCCGCGGGTGGCGCGGTCGGGCGTGGCCTGTGGAACGCGGGCTCGTGGATCGGCGACAAGATCGGCAACGCGCTCTATCCGACCAAGTAGTTAGCTCGCTGCGCACGAGCGTGAGCAGCGACTTCCCCACTGCAATGAGTTGTATGCAGTTGAAATGATTGGGAAGTCTGGACTTTGCCGACCGTATAATCAGGTGCATGAAGGCGCACCTCGAGAATGCGGCGAAGGGTGATGCGGATCGTCCGAACGCGAAAGCGAAGAGCGACGATAGCGGCAACGCACTCGCAAAAGTTCAGCAGCTCGTGCGCAGTGGCAAGCCGAACGCGCAGGACGTGGCGAAGATCGTCGAAGACAATCCCGCCGACAAAGCCCGCATCATGCAGTTCCTGCAACAGCACGCAGGAAATGGCTTCGCGAAGAAGGTCGCGGATGCCGTGCAGCATGCGGATCAGAAGGCGAAGACCGGCGACGACGGTCAGATCCACATCATCACGTTCGCGGGGCTCTGCCATCTGAAGGACGCGGGTCCGAAAGGCAAAGCCGCGGCGAAGTCGCTCTACGACAATCCGAACGCGTATCTCGTGGTGAAGAACCACAAGCAGCTCGAGGATGTCGGCGATCAGTGGAAGGGCAACATCACGATGCTGTTCGACTCGTTCAAGGAGTTCGAACATCGCGTGAACCACCTCGACAAGCGCGTGAAGGCGGTCGTCTACGATAACGAAGCGAAGTGGAACAAGACCCCGCAGAACGAGAAGATGAACGCGGCGCACTTCGCGAAGCGGTTCGGCGAGGTCGCGCATGCCCACAACCTCGAGTTCATCGCGGCGCCGTCATCGAAGTTCTTCGAGGCGGATGCGCGTTACGCCGACATCATCGACATGCAGCTCCAGCCGCGCGAGTCGAATGGGCCGGCGTACCTGAACGCGATCGAAAATCGGGCGAAGCAAGCCCACAACGAAAACCCGGACGTCGAGGTCGTGGCGCAATTCTCCTCGAGCGTCCATCGCCTCGATCCGTCTCACCAAGGCAAGGCCCACGCCGGCGAGCTCGCGGCAGAACACGGCATCGAGAAGGCATCGAAGGATGGCTCGATCGACGGGTTCTGGGGCTACGTCTACCAGGAGAACACGCCGAGCATGCACGCCGGGCAGGACATGCTCGAAGACCTCGCCGACAAGAAGGCACACGGGGCGAAGATCTGAGTATCCTCGGGGCGTGACGAAACTTTTCTGGGTGTCGATCCTGGCGGCGTGTCATCCGTCGGCTTCGGTCGAGAACACGATGCCGATCGCGAGCATGCAGTCGTATCGCTCGGTCGCCTTGCGCGTGCATTCGAGTGCATTCGCCGCGCAAGGGCAGGCGATGCAGTTGGAGCAGAGCGTGCTCGCACAACTCCATCAGAAGTGCAGCTTCGAAGAGTACAAGGGCGGCAACACGAACAACGCCGACCTCGTGATGGATCTCAACATCGTCAACGCGCAGCGCGGTGGCGGTGGGATCATCTCGAACTCGAGCACCGCACATCTCGATGCGCTGCTCGTGTTGTCGGAGCCGGGCGGCGACATCGTCGGCACGGCGAAGATCCGCGGCGAGTCGTCGGGCATGATCATCAACAACGCGGCGCCGGAAGGTGAAGCGATCGAAGTCGTGGCGAAGACCGTCGCGGATATCTTCGCGAAGTCGGGATGTCAGGGGCCACGCATCGCGAAGGCCACACCGCCGCCACCACCGCCGCCCGATCCGGGCTCGAAGGCGCCGGTCATGGACGAGAGCAAACGGCCGGAAGCGGACAAGCTCAACGAAGATGGCAAGAACCGCATGTTCAACGCGGATCTGCGTGGCGCGGTCGCGTCGTTCCAAGGTGCGGTTCAGCTGATCCACGACCCGCGCTACATCTACAACTTGTGCAACGCACAGGGCGCGCTCGAGCAATGGGATGCAGCGATCGCCACGTGTAAAGACGGACTGAATTCGCAGCCGAACGCGGATCTCGCGGTGAAGCTCGAGCACAAGGTCGACCTCTTGCAGCATCACCAATGAGCGTCGAGGTACCGGATCTCGATCCCGAGACGCCACGCCAAACGCGCGCTCTCGAGGAGGCGAACACGGTTTCGCGATGGGCCAAGCCGACCACGCCGGAGTGGGTGCGGTGCATGGGCGCGATCTGGGAAACGTTCGAGACCGACGAGCTCCTCGCGCAATATCGCGAGCTGTTCGCGCCGATGTTCGAGCAAGCGCGCGATCCTCTCGGCGAGATCGAGGTCGTGATCCGGCAATTGCGCGAGCGCGGTCACAAGCGTGCGGCAAATGTCGCGGCGCAGATCGGCATCGCGGCGTATCCCGAAGAATCGTGGATGCTCTCGGTCGCGGCGAATTGTGCGCGGCAGGTCGGCGATGCGAAGGCGGCCCTCGCGTTGGACCTGCGTTGCGTCGTGAAGCTGTCCGAGGAAGAACGCGGTGCAGGGTGGACGCGCGTCGCGAATTCGGCGCTCGCCGCCGGTGATCTCGAGCAGGCCAAGCTCGCGATCTCGAACGCGCGCGAATACGTGGATGACGATGGTCCCGAGTCGAACGAGCTGACGATGATCGATATCGCGGTGTCGAAGGATCGCGACCGCGCGTTCGCGTTGTTCGAAGAGCTCGCCGAAGATCCGGAAGAGCTCGCCGAAAGTCACGATGGCCATCGCGTCGTCGAGCTGTGCCTCGATCTGTTGCTGCCGCACCAAGATCGGCGTGCGCTCGCGGTCGCGCAGGCGTTACTCGATGCCAAGCTCGAGTTGTGGGGCGAGTGCCCGTCGGTCTGGCTCGAACGTCACAACCTCGGCACGGTGTACGCGCAGCTCGGTGATCGCGAGACCGCGGTGCCGCTGATTCGCGAGGCACGCGATCGCTTACTCGCGCAATTCGGGAGCGAGAACCCGCACGTCCAGATGTGCGAGCGCTCGCTCGCTCGCGTCACTACTGCAGCGTCTTGAGGAATGTCGTGACGCTCGCCCAGTAGCCCGCGCTATCGGGCTGCGTGGGCCACAACACCGACGAGCCGTGATGGCCGTCCGTCGGCGGGATGAACTTCGTCACGTGCGCGATGCCCGCGGCGATCGGTTGCCAATCGGGCACCTCGCTCTTCGCCGACGTGATGTACACCGGCATCGTCAGCGCCTTCGCGGATTCGGCGACCCAGGTCTTACTCTTGCCGAGGTCGTCGAAGTATTCGCCGGGCGAGAACGACAACACCGCATCCGCGTGCAGCTCTTCGCCGAGCACCAACACGAGCGAGCTCGAATACGAGCTGCCCCAGATGATCAACTTGCCCGTAGTGCGTTGGCGCGCCTCGGCGACGGCGGCTTTCAGATCGGCGATCGCGTCGAGATACGTGGTGCCCTTGCCGGCGGCACACGCGGACGCGGCCGTGTCGTTGCCGACGCCGGCCACCGCTTCGCCCGAGCGCGCGTCGATCGCCATCGCATTGAAGCCGAGCTGGTTGAGCTGCGGAGCGATCGTTCGATACTCGCCCCGGCTGTACCCGGCTTGATGGAACAGCACGATCATCGGCGCGTCCGCGGCATGCGGTGCATAGAGATCCGCCGTGATCGTCACACCGTCGGCGGCGGGGAAGTGCAGCGTCTTCACGCCGGCGGGAGTTTGCGCGGTGGTCGGTGCGCCGCAGGTTTTCGACGCGTGGTGACTGCACGCGCTGAGGGCGATGGCGAGGATCAGCTTGTTCACGTGTATGCTCCGCTCGTGACCATCAAGCTCTATCACCATCCTTTCTCGCGCGCGTCCGGTACGGTGTGGGTCCTCGAAGAATTGGGTCAGCCGTACGAGCTCGAATTCATGGATCTGATGAAGGGCGAGCACAAGCAGCCGGACTTCAAGACCAAGAATCCGATGGGCAAGCTGCCCACGATCGTCGACGGAGATACGGTCGTGACCGAGGCCGCGGCGATCGCGCTGTACCTCGCGGATCGCTACAGCTACGGCACGCTGGCTCCGAAGTTCGATGATCCGCGCCGGGGGCCCTATCTGCGGTGGTCGTTCTACGCGCCGTCGGTGATCGAGCCCGGGTGCGCGGCGCACTCGTCGAAGTGGGAGTTCCGGCCGAGCGCGGTCGGCTGGGGCACGTGGGACGAGATGGTCGCCACGATCGATCAGGCGGTGGCCGAGGGCTACGTCGCCGGCAAGGGGTTCACGATGGCGGACGTGATCTTCGGCGGCACGCTGCGCTTCATGACGATGTTCAAGATGCTCGACGTGTCACCGGCGATCGCCGGTTATCTCGAGCGCATCAACGCGCGGCCGGCGCTCAAGCGCGCGGATGAAGTGAACACCCGCGTGATGAAAGAGCGCGGCCTGAAGCTACCCGGGCAGGGCTAGCTAGAACCGCTCGGCGTCCGTCGCCGGCGTGCGATCCCACGCGGGAATCTTCACGCCATTCACGGACACGCCACCGTTCGCGAACGCCGGCACCGCCGAGAGCATGTTCGTGGGGAACGGCAGCTTCGGCGTCGAGAGCTTGTCGAGCCGCGAGACCTGATCGGCCGTGAGCGTGATGTCCGCACCGGCGGTGTTGTCGTCGAGTTGCTCGATCGTGCGCGCGCCGATGATCGGCGACGTGACGCCCGGCTTCGCACGCAACCAGGCGAGCGCGACGCGGGCCGGCGTGGATTCGATCTCCTTGCCGATCTTCACGAGCTCGTCGACGATCGTGTACGCGCGATCATCGAGCGATGCCGTGACGCGCTCGCCACGCAGCGGGTTGTGCGTGCCGTGATTGTCACGCGTGTACTTGCCGGTCAGCACGCCGCGCGCGAGCGGACCCCACGGCGTGATGCCGAGCCCGAGCTCGCGCGCCATCGGCACGAGCTCGCCTTCGACGGTGCGCTCGAGCAGCGAGTACTCGATCTGCAACGCGATCAGCGGCGTCCACCCGCGGAACGTGGCGATCATCTGCGCCTGCGCGCACTTCCACGCCGGCGAGTCAGAGAACCCGATGAAGCGCACCTTGCCATCGCGGACCAAGTCGTCGAGCGCGCGCATTGTCTCTTCGATCGGCGTGTTTGCATCCCACGCATGCATCCAATACAGATCGATGTAATCGGTCTGGAGCCGGCGGAGCGACTGCTCGCATTGCGCGATGATCGCCTTGCGATTCGAGCCACCACCGTTCGGATCACCCCGATACATGTTCGTCACGAACTTCGTGGCGATCACGAGTCGATCGCGCTTCGCTCGATCACGGCCGAGGTGATCGCCGATGATCTTCTCGCTGTGGCCCATCGTGTAGCCGTTCGCGGTGTCGATGAAGTTGCCGCCCTTCGCGATGAAGCGATCCATGACGGCAATCGCTTGTTCGGGTGGCGAGCCGAAGCCCCACTCTTCGCCGAACGTCATCGCGCCGAGACATAGCGAGCTGACACGCAGGCCGGAGTGGCCGAGCGTCACGTACTGATCGAGTGCCATGCCGGCGAGGGTAGACCTAGCCGCGTGGGTTGATGAGCTCGCCGCCCCAGTCTTTCGGGTGGGTGTCTTTCAGCGTCTGCGTCAGCACCCATTGATGACCGAACGGATCGTCGACCGTGCACTGGCGCTCGCCGTATTCCCAATCGTTCGCATCGGAGACCGTCGCGCCCGCTGCTTGCGCCGCGGCACGCACGGCATTCAGGTCCTCGACTTTCAGCATGATCTGATGCGAGTGCAGCCCGCTCGGGACATCGCGACCGGGGCGCACTTCCGCGACGATGAATTCGCCACCGCCGGGAAAGCCGAGCTGCGCGCGATGACCTTCGCCGATCTTCACGTGCTCGATCGAGCCGAACGCCTTGCCGTACCACGCGACCGCCGCGCGCACGTCCGCGACGATCAACACCGGCGTGACGCGAGCGTGTGGCGCCGAGCGATTCTTCAGCATGGTTACGCGACGGCTGCGAGGTTCGGCGCGGCCGCGGGCTTGCCCCACCGCGTGGGACCCGCGCGGCGCTCGACCTCTTCCTTCAATTCGGGCGCGAGGCCGAGCGCGAACGCGGCTTCGGCGAGCAGGAACAGCGGGCCATCGAGCAGGCCTTTGAGGTCGTCCATGAACGCGGGCTTCTTGCCCTCGAACATGTGGCCGACGAATTGGAACGCCCAGCCTCCGACGAACAGGCCGGCCGCGGTGCCTGCCCACAACGGGAACGGCATCGCCGCGATCGCCGTACCGACGGCGGCGGTGGCGCCGAGGACCGTGGTCATCGCGTTGCCCCACTCGGGATCGAGCTTCGTGTAGTAGCGCGAGGCGAGGGCGGTGGCGCCGACGGCGGCGTTGAGCGGGCCGATGCCGATCTTCGCGAGCGCTGCCTGGGTGCCGACGAGGATCATCGGGATGCCGACGAAGTGCGTGGCGATGTTGCGCTTGTCGCGGTGATATTCGGCGTACGACGCCAGGCGATCGACGAGGGAGCTCACGCCCTGATGCTACAGTGAGGCGTGATCGCCGTCGACAGACTTCTGTGGAAGCTGCGTCAGCCGCGGTCACGTGCAAGTGAATTGATCTCGCTGCAGAAGCGGGTGGCGATCGAAGCGGGAAAGCGCATTTCGACCGAGGAACGCGCGCTCGCGCTCGAAGTGCGGGCGAAGAAGCTCGCGGTTACAGCGGCGTTAACGGCGGTGACGAGCTGTGCGAAGTGCGATCACGGTGATCCGTACAAAGGCGGCGCGTGTTGCGGTGGCAATACCGCGGACCTATTCGACGAACGCGAGCTCGCGCTGTTGGTTCACGCCGGCACCACGGTCGATGATCTCACGCCTCCGCGCGGCGCCGATCCGCATGTCGGGTGTGCGTTTCGCGGACCGACCGGATGCACGCAAGGCCTCGCGCATCGGCCCGGTCGCTGCGTCCATTACATGTGCGACATCATCAAGCGCGAGCTTCACGGGCGTGGCGAGCTCGTCGCGATCGAAGCGAAGCTTCAGGATCTCAACGCGACCGTGCAACGGTACTTCGCGGTGTATCGCGAGCGCACCGATCGCGAGGTGCTGGAGCCGATCGTCGACGCGATTAGGGCTTCGGACCGTTCGCGTTGAAGTCCGCCATCACCGGTCCCCACGTCCCTTGCGCTGGGATGTTCGGAAAGCTGTGCTTCGCGCCGGTCTTGGCCCACGCGTAGCCCTCTGCCGTCGACGTTTCGACGAATGGCTGAAACCACGTGCGTTCGTCGAGCATGCTCGAACGCACGTTGACGAAGCCATCCACACCGTCGGGGCGCGTGAACACCCACGACTTGCAAAACTCGCAGTGAAAGTGGCGCGTGCCGCCGTGGAGGCCACCGATCTCCGTACTGCCGGCGGTGAGCTCGAACCCGCTCGCGGGCACCATCACGCTCAGCGAATACGCACTCGCCGTCATTCGCTGACAGCCCGTGCAATGGCACGCCATCGTCATGATCGGCGCTTCGGTGATCCGGAATGCGAGCCGCTCGCAACGGCAATGTCCGGTCCACGGCAATTTCCAATCGGTCACTCGATGACTGTATCGCAGCCCAGCGTGATGTCCACGTTGGTGCCCGTCGTCTGAACCGAACCGCAGCTCGTCGCGCACAGGTTGATCGTCGTGGGCGCGGCCGGGTTGTCGTAGTACCAACCGTCGCCCGTCGCGGGGCACGCGGCCTGGTTCGCGACCTGCGGCACCGTCGTCGCCGAGCCACCGTTCGGGGTCACGACGACGTTGACCGTCTGGTAGTCGACCATCGAGCCATCCGTCGGCAGCGGAATCTGATACGTGCACGCGGCGCTGTTGCGGATCGCGTTCATCGCGTCGAGGAACTGCTGGTTCGTGTTGCCACCGGTATCGACGAGGAATGCCGCCGTCGTGCCACCGGCCGCGGCCAACCCGTTCAAGCTCGTCAGCTCGCTACCGACACCGATCACGAACGTCGCGATCTTCGGCGTGCCGGCGTATGCGGCCGACGCCAGCGCATTGATGTGCGTCTGGTTCGTATCGCATTCTTCCGGCACGCCGTCGGTCGCGAACACGATCGCCGTCACGTCATTCGGATGAGCGGTCGCCCACGTCTTCGCATGCGAAATGGCGCCACCCAGCGCCGCATACGTCGGCGTGCCCGACACCGGAGAATGTTGTGCGATCGAATTCTTGAGCGCGGTCGAGGCACCGGGAAGTGCGGCGATCTCGACGGCCGGCGTCGCGTAGTCACTCGCCGTGCACGAATCTTCGCCGAACCCGCTCGTGTCGTTACCGAAGTAACCGATGCCGGCGGAGAACCCTTGAAGGTTCGATTGCGATAGGAACGTGTCGAGCGCGGCGGTCACGTTCGTCCACTTGTTGGAGTCCGCCATCGAGCCCGACTGATCGAGCATGATGAAGATGTCGAGCGGGCTGACCTGCGCGGTCACCGACGTCGAAGCGCAGTTCGAACCGCTGCCGCCACCGCCACCGCCGCCTCCGCCACCGCCATTTCCACCGTCGGTACCGTTACCGAAGTGATCGACGGCGGCAGGACCGCAGGCTGCGCACAACATCGTGAAAATGACCGATGGCCTCATCGCGTCGCACGGTAAGACTGTGTGTTCAGCTCCTCCACTGACACCCAATCGCGTAACAACGCGCAACGATCTCAGGCGATGCGACCGGCGCGCAGCGATCGCTGACAACTGTGAGTGAGGCAAATGCGTGCGAACGACATGTCGGCGTCGTGAAGAATCGCGGGCTTGCGATCTCGCTCGATGATCGACGCGGGGGATTTTCGTGCGGTGGAGGTGTGAACTAGTCGAGCGAGTCCATGTGGTCGACGATCTTCGACAGCAACAAAGCGAGCGTGGTGGTCTCGGCCGCGGTCAGTGGTGAAAGCAACTCGGTGCCCGTCTTCTCGAGCGCGGCCTGCGCGTCTGCGGTTTTGGCGAGTGCGGGCTTGGTCAACGAATAGAGGCTCGAGCGCCCGTCGTCGGGGTTCGGGACCCGATGGACGAGCCGATCGCGTTCCATCCGCGCGAGCATCTGCGCCATCGTCGGTTGCTCGATCCGCGCGAGCTCGGCCAGCGCGGTTTGCGAGAGCGCGTTGCCATCGCGGAGCGCGCGTAACACCGGGATGTGCGCGTTCGAGAGCCCGAGCTTCTTCAGCCGGTCGTGCGAACGGCGCTCGAACAGGCGTGCGGCGCGGCCGAGCAGGTAGGCGGGATGACCGGACGGGTCCCACTTCTTCATGGTTTACATCGTAGCACTTGCATAGCGAGCTATGCAGATACATAGTGACCTATGTAAAGTCATGAAGAACGAAACGACAGATGTCTTGGTGGTCGGCGGCGGGTTGGCGGGGACGGCGGCCGCGCTGTTCCTGGCCTGGCACGGCGTGAACGTCACGGTCTTGGAGAAGCACCCCGGAAGCTCGCCGCATCCGCGCGCGATCGGGTACACGGCGCGAACGCTCGAGCTTCTGCGCGCGGTCGGCCTCGCCGAGAAGGTCCCGCAGGTGCCGCCGGACTTGCGACTGCGGCGGATCCGCGTGGAGAGCTTGACCGGTCCGTGGTTCGAAGAATCTGCGTGGACCGATGCCGCGCCGGAGCTCATGCCGTCGCCGTGTACGGGTGCCGCGATCGCACAAGATCGGATGGAACCGATCCTCCGCGAGCGCGCGATCGAGCTCGGCGCTGACATTCGGATGGGCGTGGCCGTGACGAGCGTGGCGCAGGATGCCGACGGCGTGACGGTGACGGCCGGCGATTCGCAGATCCGCGCGCGCTACCTGATCGCCGCCGATGGCCATCGCAGCCCGATCCGCGAGCAGCTCGGCATCGGTCGATCAGGGCGCGGGCCGATGCGTGCGATGCGAAGCGTGTTGTTCCAGGCACCGCTCGAGCGATATCTCGATCGCGGCATCCATCAATTCCAGACGCCACATGGCTTTCTCACCACGTACAACGATGGCCGGTGGGTGCTGTTCCTCGACGATCGCGAACGGTCGGAAGCCGAGCTCCGCGTCGCGATCGAGACCGCGGTCGGCACGCCCGTGCCGATCACGATCCTGACGACGGGACGGTGGGAACTGTCCGCATTGATCGCGGATCGATTTCGCGAAGGCCGGATCTTTCTCGCCGGCGATGCCGCACACACGTTGCCGCCGAGCCGCGGTGGGTTCGGTGCGAACACCGGGATCGAGGATGCGCACAACCTCGCGTGGAAGCTCGCGGCAGTGATCCGTGGGGCGGGTGAGGGCCTCCTCGATAGCTACGATGCCGAGCGGCGACCGATCGCGTGGCTCCGTCACGATCAGATCTTCGCGCGTCAGGACTACAAAGCCGAGAGCGCAGGTCACGGCGCGCAGACGATCTATCCCGATAGCGCGCTCGAGCTCGGCCAGCTCTATCGCTCGAACGCCGTGATCGGTGCGGGGGACGACCTGCCGCCGGCGGCAACTCCCGCGGCGTGGTGCGGGCAACCCGGTACGCGGTTTCCGCACGCGTGGATCGCGCCGGGTTTGTCGACGCTCGATCTCCTACAGCGCGGTTGGGTCGTGATCTCCGACGACGATCGCTGGGGGCCGCAGACCGTTCGGCTCGATCTGCACGAGCAGCTTGGCTTACACAAAGGCGGCGCGGTGTTGGTCCGACCCGATGGCTACATCGCGTGGCGATCGATCGAGATGGTCGACGCGCCGCAGGTTGCGATCGCGAACGCGCTCGCGACGATGTTACGCTGAGCGCGTGTTGCGCCTCGAGGGATGGCTGCCGGCGTGGGATCTCGAGCGCCGTCACGCGAACCTCGATCGGGTGATCGCGTGGGCGCGAACGATGCTCGGCGAAGATGCGCTGGAGACGATCCGCGTCGGTTCGGATGACGCCCGGGCGCTCGCTCGCAAGCTCACGCAGGCGAGCCTCGATCCGGAACTGCGCCGGCCCTTGCACGCCGCGTTGCGCGAGATCATGCCGGAGCTGCCATGGGAGCACGTACTCGTGCAGACCTATGCGCACTTCCGGATCCTGTGTCCCGGTGATCACCGCACGCCGGTGCCACCGCATTGCGATCGCGGTTTCGGTCACGCGCTCGACGAGCGCAACGTGTGGATCGCGCTCACGCCGGCGACCGGCTCCGGCGCGTTGCACGTGATGGATCTCGATGCATCGCTGAAGCGCCTCGTGCGCGAGGGTTCGACCGATGGCGTGATCGACGATCCGGCGCTCGCTCCGATCGACGTCGAGGTCGGTGACGCGCTGCTGTTCACGCCGCTCCATCTCCACGCGGCGCACGCTCCCGAACAGCACACGCGCGTGAGCATCGATCTGCGGATCGTGCCGGCGCACGGCAATCAACCCGGAGCGTCGTTCATGGCGCCGCTATGAAGCCGGCACGATTCGTCGGGCGGCGGTATCTCGTCGAAGAAGAGCCGTTCGACATCGGCATCATGTTGTGGTTTCACGGCGTCGATCCGGAAACGCTCGAGCGCGTCGTCGTCGCCGAACGCAACCAATATCTCTCCGACGACGAAAAGAGCTTGTTCCCGCGCGCGGGTACGTTGCTCGCATCGCTCGGCCAGGTCGCGCCACGCCTGCTCCACGTGCTCGGCAGGAATCGCGAGCCCTACGCGTACGTGCTCGAGGACGTCGAAGGCTTGACGCTCGCCGCGATGTTGACCGTGCTGCGCGAGCGCGGCGAATTTCTCCCGGTCGATATCGCACAGGCGATCGTGCGCGAGCTCGTCGATCTCGTGCGCGCGCCGGTGCCGTTGCGAGTCGGGATCGGGGAAGTGTTGATCACGCCGGACGGTCGCGTCCGCGCGAAGCCAAAGCTCGAAGAGCTCGAGGCCCGACAAACCGTGGGTGCGGCGGTGCTCGTGATCCAGCCACAGGTCTCGTATCTGTCGCCGGAGTCGGTGCGCGGCTTCGATCGAACATTCGCGAGCGAGATGTTCACGCTCGGCGTGATCCTGTACGAGCTGATCGCGAATCGGCATCCGTTCGTCGCACCGAATCACGACAACACGATGTTCGAGATCCTGACGCGGATCCAACGCGCGTTGCCGCCGCCGCTCGAAGCGTTTCGCGCGGACGTGCCGCCGGAGGTCACGGCGTTCATCGATCGCGCGATGGCACCGGAGCCGACGCATCGGTTCAAGACGTGGGACGAATTCCTCGCCGGGCTGCCATCACGCACACCGGATCAGATCCTCGCTGCGATGCCGATTCCACCGGAGCGCGAACCGCCGCTCGTGATCGGGCCGTGGGATCAGATCACCGCCGATGATCTGGTTCCGCAGGCTCAGCCCATGGTGCTCTCGCGGTTGCCGGATCCACTGCCGCCGATGCCAGCGCTGGTCGTTCAACCGGGCGTGCACTACGGGCGTGATCGGCGGCCGATGCTGGAAGCGGGCAGCTTTTACGTCGACATGGCACCGGTGTCGCGCGCGGAGTACCAGCGCTTCATCCTCGCGACGCGCGGTCGGGCCGCGTTGGATCCGACGGCGGATTGGAGCTTCCAGACGAACGTATCGCTCGTCGATGCGGCGGGCTACGCACAGTGGGCGGGCAAGCGGTTACCGACCGACGCCGAGTGGAGCTCCGCGATGCTGCAGCACTCCGCGCGGATCTACGATCCGTATCGCGCGGTGTGGGAGTGGATGGCGACGCGGTCGACCGACGGTGGCTACGTGGTGCGCGGTGGCCGGTGGCGTAACGTTCCCGACCGGATCCCGCAATTCGGAAATCGCTCGCACGAGACCGATCCGGCGCCGGACGTCGGATTCCGCTGCGTTCAAGACGTCTGAAGCGCTGCGCCGGCGACGTGCGCGAACACGCGGGTCATCGCGAGCTCGGCGAAGAACAGATCGCGGGGCAACGCCTCGGAGCTGGCGAGGCGATCAGTCGGTGAGATGCCGTGGAGCGTGGCGAGCTCGGCCGGCGTGATCGTGAGATCGGATTTCGGATCGCGCGAGTACGAGTGAATGCCTGACGCGAGATAGATCACGGTGCCACCGTCGAGTGACAGCCGTGACACGAGTGTGCCTTCGGGACATTCGACGAGTGGAACTGCATCGGTGAGCTCGTACGAGAACTGATCTTCGTCGGCCCAGAACAGCGCGCGCGATGGCGGAATCCCGAGCTCGGTAATCGCGGGCCCAGACACCTGTAACGGACCGGCCGGAAGCTCGGCGTGCGCCGACACCCCGAGCTCCAGCCGTTCGGGCACTTCACGCCCTTCGACGACGAGCGTGCCTCCGCGCTGTAGAAACTCCCGAATCGCGAAGTCTTCTGGCGCATCGTCGGCATCCTTCACGAATGCGAGCTTGCCGGGGATGTGGATCGTGTTCGGCCACGTCCGACACGGGAACCCGAGCGCTTCGAGCAGATCGTTGTAGCGAAACTCGAACGAGGTGATGTCGCGACGAAACGTCGAGGCCGCAAGCTCCTGCCAGTTGCTCGGGATCCGGCGCACCAACTCCGGAACGAGATCGAGAATGCGATCGAGCGCGTCCGCCACGCCACCACTATACGATAGGGCGTGGACCTCGAAGCGCTCGCTCGCGAGCCGTCGCCCGAATCGTGGCGCCTGTTGTGCCAAGGGCTCGACAAGCTTTCGGTTCCAGAGGCGCAGGCGGCGATCGTGAAGCTCGAGCCATTGCTCGCGACGTGGCAGGACGAGCTGCGCGCGACGATGTGCGGCATGACGTGGGACGACGAGTTCTTCGCCGGCCAGCCGAATCCACGGTCGTCGATCGTGCGGCACCTGAGGTTCGATCGGATCTTCAGCGGTCGCTACGACCACAGCATGCGGATGCGCACGCAATTGATCGTGCCGGCGATCGCGAGCCTCGCAGCGGCGGAGGGCACGCAGCAGCTGACGATGATCAATTTGTCGTATCAGCTCGACGATGCCGGCGTGGCGGCACTTGCACGAGCGCAGAACTTTCACGCGTTGAAGGAGCTCGCGATCGCGAGTTGCGGGATCCGGAATCGCTCCACGCTCGAAGCGCTCGCGTCGGCACCATTCTATGGCCAGCTCGACAAGCTCACGATCTCGAGCTCCGAGATCACGGGCACGCAGGTCTCGGCGCTGTTTCCGGCGGCGCGCCCGAAGGAGCTCCGGCTCGGCGGAAACCCGCTCGGGTTCGAGGGCGCGACGGCGAACATGAACGCGATCGGGACCACGCCGATCGCTCTCGAGCTGAGTGATTGCGACCTCTCGAACGCCAGCATGTTGATGTTGGCGATGGCCAACATCGAGCTCACCTCGCTCGACATCGGCAACAACATCATCGACGACCCGGGCTTCGAGACGTTATTCGGACGCGCGCTGCGCGCGAAGTCGCTGACGGCCTCGCAGAACGCGATCGGTGCGCGCGGCGTCCAAGCGTTGGTCGATGCGGACTGGCCACTCGAATCGCTCGATCTCTCGGACAATGCGCTCGACGACGATGCCGCGATCGCGCTCGCGGGGCGTGGACCGGCGAGCTTGACCGATCTGAACCTCGCGGACAACGACATCACCGCGATCGGGCTCGCGCGGTTGATCGGATCCGACCGGCTCGCGAACCTGACGTCGCTCGGCGTCGGCACGAATCGGATCTCGTCGATCGGCGAGCTGACCTCGATGGTCGGCAAGCTCGAGTCATTGAACCTCGCGCACAATCGACTCGGCGACGGTATCCGGTCGCTCGCGGCGATCGAGTCGGAGTCGCTGACCTCGCTCGACCTCGCGAGCAACGTGATCACGATCCGCGCGTTCGAAGAGCTCACCGGCGCGGCATGGTTTAGCCGACTCACGTATCTGAACTTGTCGGGGAACGCGCTCGGCCCGGCAGCTGGCGTAGTGTTCGGGCCGTGGACCGCGCTGAAGCGCCTCGTGCTCGCGCGGACCGAGCTCGGCGACGAAGGTGTCCAGGCGTTGTGCGGTGCGGGGCTCGCGCTCGAGTATCTGCAGCTCGATCACTGCGGGCTCGGCGATGCGGCGCTCGAGGCGATCGCGGCGTCGTCGTACATCCACACGATCGAGGAGCTCTCGATCAGCGACAACGCGATCACCGCGCGCGGCGTGGCGGCGTTGCTCGCGGCGAAGCCGAAGCGGCTGGTCCAGCTCCGGATCGGTGATAACAGGATCGACGACGACGCGGCCGAGCAATTGGCGCGCTGGGATCAGCTTCTCCACGTTGCCGTCGACGAAGCGGGGCCGAAGAGCAAGGCGGCGCTCGCGAAGCGGCCCGTGCGCTGCTGCCCCTGAACGATCGCGAAGGTCTTCCGAACGCCGGCTCATTCGCGATGGTGTTGGGAGATGGCATCTCTAGGACATGAACGTCTTCGTCACAGGCGCTACGGGATTTTGCGGTACCGCGATCGTCAAGGAGCTCGTGCGGGCAGGGCACGCGGTCACCGGGCTCGCGCGATCGGACAATGCGGCCGACGCGTTGAAGGCCATGGGCGCGAAGTCACATCGCGGCGCACTCGAGGATCTCGAGAGCTTGCGCAGTGGGGCACGAGCGGCCGATGGCGTGATCCACGCAGGCTTCATCCACGACTTCGCCGACTTCAAGCGCGTGTGCGAGCTCGATCGGACGGTCGTGGCCACGCTCGGTAGCGTGCTCGCCGGATCGGATCGCCCGTTGATCGTCACCTCGGGGGCGGCGTTGCCATCGGCGCGCAAGCCGGCGCTCGAAACCGACAAGCCCGCGCTGACGTCGGCGGAGATGCCCCGGATCGCGACGGAAGAAGCGGTCGATGCGCTCGCCGGCGTGAAGGTCTCGGTCGTGCGGCTCGCGATCGTGCATGGCCCGGGCGATCCGCACTTCTTGCCGCTGTTGGTGAAGCTCGCGCGAGATCACGGCGAAGCCGCGTACATCGGCGATGGCGCGAATCGCTGGCCGGGCGTCCATGTCGATGACGCGGCGGTGTTGTATCGACTCGCGCTCGAACATGGCAGGGCAGGCGCGCGCTATCACGCGGTCGGTGAAGAAGGCGTGGCGTTGCGCGAGATCGCCGGCCTCATCGGCACGAAGCTCGGCGTGCCGGTCACGAGCAAGTCGCACGAGCAGGCCGCCGCGTACTTCGGCGGGTTCGCTCACTTCGCCGGGATGGATGGCGCGGCGTCGAGTGCGTGGACGCGAGCGCAGCTCGGCTGGACGCCGAAAGGCGCGACGCTGTTGGCAGACCTCGCGTCGTACGTTTGAGGTTGTCGCCCGCTACCGACTTGCGCGATCGTTCACGCCGTGAGCAATGACCCGTTCTCCGACATCTTGCGACTGACCGAGGCCGACTCGGTCATCTCGGGCGCGTTCGTCGCGGGCGGTCGCTGGGCACTCGCGTTCCCGCCGCCGGGCAAGCTCAAGTTCAGCGCGATCGCACGCGGTGGGTGTTGGCTGCGCGTCGACAAGTCGAGCGTGCGCCTCGAGCAAGGCGATGTCGTGTTGATGCCCGGCCGATCGCCGTTCGTGATGGCGAGTGATCTGAAGGTGCCGGCGAAGGACGCGTACAAGCAGCTCGCGAACAAGCGCAACGGCCTCACCGAAATCGGGACGGGCAGCGAGACCGCGATCGTGTCGGGCTCGGTCTCGCTGCATCCGTCGTGCGGATCGCTGTTGTTCGACGTGCTGCCGTCGCTCGTCCACATCCGCTCGAGCTCGCCGTACGCGGCCGCGTTGCGCTGGATCGTCGAGCAGATCTTCTTCGAACGGTTGTCGACGGCACCGGGCGCGGATGTCGCGGCGGCGCAGCTCGCACAATTGCTGTTCGTGCAGCTCCTGCGCGCACACGCGGCGAGCCAGGATGCGATGCGTGCCGGTTGGATGCGCGCGATCAGCGATCCGAAGATCGCGCCGGCGCTGCAGTTGATGCACGGCGATCCGAAGCGGACGTGGCGGTTGGAAGAGCTCGCGAAAGCCGCGGGGATGTCGCGGACGAGCTTCGCCGTGCACTTCAAGGAGGTCGCGGGAGTCGCGCCGGTCGAATACCTGGCCGAATGGCGGATGCGGCTCGCGCAACGCATGCTGCGTGAGGACGGCCGTGCGGTCGCCGAAGTCGCGGACGCGCTTGGCTATACGAGCGAGAGTGCGTTTTCGACCGCGTTCAAGCGGATCGTCGGGATGCCGCCGCGAAATTACCGCGTGGCGCGATCGGATTTGTAGGCCGCGCCGACCGGACCTATGGTGTCGCCATGGCTCGCGACACGATTCCGATCACGCAACAGGTGCTCGACCACCTGGCGGCGCTCGGTATCGCGGTGCCGCACGTCGCGACGGATGTCACCACCAACGACTACTTCGCGTTCTGGCGCGAGCTCGCGGCCAAGGATCCGCGCCCCGATCTCGGGATTTCGATCGGCCTCGCCGTGTTCGGCAAGTCGGTCGCTTCGATCGCTGCGGTCCAGGCGCCGACGGTCGCGGACGCGATTCGTACGATCGGTCGCTACAAGCGCCTGGTCTGTCCCGAAGAAGTCTTGCTCGAGATCGGCGATGGGGAAGGCAGCGTGCGGTGCGACTGGACGCTCGCGACCGGCGATGTTCCGGCGATGCTCGTCGATGCGGTGTTCACGTCGCACGTGGCGCTCCTCGCGAAGGCGACGGGCGGGAAGGCGAAGCCGTTGCGGATCGAGCTCGCACGCAAGTCGCGCCACGCCCAGATCCTGCGCGCGCACTTCAAGTGTCCGATCGTGTTCGGCGCCGCGTACGACCGGATGGTGTTTTCGACGGACACGCTCGCGCTGCCATTGTTGTCGGCCAATCGCGCCGCGTACGAAGCACTCGTGCCCGGGCTCGAGGCCAAGCTGGCCGCGAAGCAGACGCTCGTCGGCAGCGTGCGCGTCGCGATCGCTCGCACGATCAGCGCGGGCGCGCAGCCGAGTATTCGCACGATCGCGGATCGCCTCGAGACGACCGCGCGCACGTTGCAACGCAACCTCGGCAAGGCCAACACCACGTTCGGCGAGCAGCTCGAAGATGTTCGCCGCGTCACCGCACGCCGGCTGCTCGCGCACACCGAGCTGCCGAATATCGATATCGCATTTCTCCTCGGCTATCAGGAGCCCAACTCGTTCGCCCGCGCTTTGCGCCAGTGGCAACAAAGGAAGTGATTCATGTCTGCACAGCAACCGATTCCGTCGGGCTTTGGCCCCACGACGACCGCTGAAGAAGCGATCGGAACCATCCGCCTCGACGGCAAGCTCGCGATCGTGACCGGCGGATATGCCGGCATCGGCACCGAGACTACGCGCGTTCTCACGAAGGCCGGTGCGCGCGTGATCGTACCGGCGCGGGACGTCGCGAAGGCGCGTGCGGCGCTCGAAGGCATGCCGAACGTCGAGATCCGGCAGATGGATCTCGGATCTCCGTCGACGATCGATGCATTTGCGGCGACCGTGACCGAGCCCGTGCATCTGTTGATCAACAACGCCGGGATCATGGCCGTACCGCAACTGACGCGTGATGCGCGCGGCATCGAGCAACAGCTCGCTGTGAATCACGTCGGTCACTTCCAGTTGTTCCAGCGGCTGGTGCCTCGGCTCCAGGCGGCTAAGGGCGCGCGCGTGATCGCGTTGTCGTCGCGCGGACACGTGCGCTCTCCGTTCGTGTTCGAGGATCCGAACTTCGAGCATCGCCCGTACGACAAGATGGTCGCGTACGGCCAATCGAAGACCGCGAATATCTTGTTCGCGTTCGAGGTCGATCGCCGGTACCAGAAGGATGGTATCCGCGCGTTCTCGCTCCATCCCGGCGCGATCCTCGAGACCCAGCTCGGGCGGCACTACGATCCGTCGGAGCTCGCCGCCGTCGTCGAGCGCGCGCTGAAGATCAGCAGCATGAAGAACATCCCGCAGGGCGCGGCCACGACCGTATTCGCGGCCTCGAGCCCGATGCTCGACGGCAAGGGCGGCGTGTACCTCGTCGATTGCGACATCGCGAAGATCGGCGATGGTGATCACGACGTTCGCGCCTACGCCGTCGATCCGGGCAATGCCGAGCGCCTATGGGGCTGGACGGCTAAGCAAATCTAGACAGGACGTCCTTCGCCTTCATCGGCGTGGAGAACATCGGGAAGTCGTACTTGATCGCGTTCGCATGCTCTTCCGGCGACGTGGCGGCGACGCAGTCCGACAGCGTGATCACCTCGAAGCCATGCTCGTAGGCGGTGCGCATCGTCGATTCGACGCAGCAGTTCGTGAGGAAGCCGCCGATGATCACGGTCTTGATCCCCTTGCTGCGCAGGATGAAGTCGATGTTCGTGCTCGCGAACGTATCGAGGCCGCGCTTGCCTTCGATCACGATGTCGCCGTCCTTCGGCGCGAGTGGATCGCAGATCGCGGCGCCCCAGCTGCCCTTCACGAACGCCTTGCCGTCGACGACACCCTTCAGGATGCCGTACGGATGGCGGCCGAGCTCGGTGTAGCCGGGCGCGAACGTGATCGGCGCGTGCATGATCGTGACGCCCTTCTTGCGGAGCGCGTCGACGAGCTCGACGGTATTCGCGAGCATGTGGTTCTCGCCCATCACCTTCGCAACCGCGCCGTGAAGCACGCCGCCCTCGGTGGTGAACTCGTTCTGGTACTCGATGAGCACTAACGCCGTGGTCGCTGGGTCGAATGACATGGGTCGATTCATAGCAGCTTGTCAGACAAGCTGCTAGTCTGCCGACATGCCTGTCGAGCTGTCCGCGGAAGATCGGTTGCCGCTGAGTGTCATCGTGGCGCGCCGTCTGCGCGAGGCGATCATCACCGGCAAGCTCGCCGTCGACGAGCCGCTCCCGAGCGAGAAGCAGTTGTGCGAGCAGTTGAATGTCGGGCGCTCGACGATTCGCGAGGCGATCCGGATTCTCCAGGCACAGGGCCTCGTCTCGGGTGGTGACACGGTCTCGACGCAACGCCCGCGCGTCTCGGCCGCGCTCGCTGCCACGTCCGCGGCCGCGATGATGGAGAACGTGTTGCGTCTCGGCCAGGTCCCGCTCGCGGATCTGATCGAGCTGCGCGTGGTGATCGAAGGCGCGATCGTCGAGGCGGCGGCCACGGCGGAAACTCGCGATCTGACCGGTGCGCGGGAAGCGCTCGAGACGATGCGCGAATCCAAAGATGACATCGAAGCGTTTCGCGGGGCCGATCTGCAGTTTCATCGCGCGCTCGCCGCGGCCGCCGGCAACACCGCGTTCGGTTTGGTGATGGGCGTGCTGCGTGATGCGATTTCGGCACACCTCGGCGAGACCCTACGCAAGGTTCCGCACGCGACGCGACGCTTGCTACACGAGCATCAAGCGATCTTCGATGCGGTCGAACGCCGGCACGTGAAGCGCGCGCGGCAGCTGATCGCGGAGCACATCGTCGATTTCTACGAAGAGACCGCGGCGTGAATTGATGAGGCGCAAGCTGAAGAAATCGCGAGGGTGGCGCCGCGCAGCGGGCGAGCCGAAGGCTCGCGTGGCCGAAGGCCACCGCCACCCGAACTTCGACGAGCTCGGCGCCGTCACGGATCCGGACATGTTGATGTCGGTGCAGCGCGATCAAGCGCCGCTCGCACCCGCCGGCACACCGGCCGCGCTCGTGCGTGCGCGCTCGATCGAAGACGTCCAACGCACGCTCGCGTTTGCGACGCGTCACGGGCTCGCCGTGGTCACGCGTGGCGCTGGCACCGGCCTCGCCGGAGGCGCGAACGCGATTGATGGTTGCATCGTCCTGTCCGTCGCCGGCATGGATCGGATCCTCGCGATCGATCCGGCGCTGCGCCTCGCGACCGTCGAGCCCGGCGTGTTGAACGCCACGCTCGCGACTGCCGCCGCCGCACAGGGCCTCTACTACGCACCCGATCCGGCGAGCCGCGCGATCAGCACGATCGGCGGCAACATCGCCACGAATGCCGGTGGCTCGTGTTGCCTGAAGTATGGCGTTACCGGCGATCACGTCGCCGCGTTGAAAGTCGTTCTCGCCGATGGCTCGCTGATCACGACCGGTGCACGCACCCGCAAGAACGTTGCCGGGCTCGATCTCACGCGCCTGCTCGTCGGCAGCGAAGGCACGCTCGGCGTGGTCGTCGAAGCGACCGTGCGGCTGCTCCGTCAACCGCGATCACCCTCGACACTCGTCGCCTGGTTCGACGATCTGCCGGCGGCCGGCCGAGCCGTCCTCGCGATGACCGCTCGCACCGAGCTCTCGCTCTGCGAGATCATGGATCGCACCACGATCGCCGCGGTCGACCAGCTGACGAACATGGGGCTCGATCGCACCGCGCAGGCGTTCGTGCTCGCGCAATGCGATTCGCCCGATGCGCCCGCGGCGATCGCCGATTGCGCGGCGTTGATCGCGGACGCTCGCGACGTGATGACCACGGACGATCGCAACGAAGGCGATCAACTCCTCGCTGCTCGGCGGGCGGCGCTCCCGGCCCTCGAGAAGCTCGGCCGCACGCTACTCGACGACGTCGCCGTGCCGATCGTCGCGCTCCCCGAGATGCTCGCGCGAATCCCGGCGATCGCCGAACGCCACCGCGTCACGATCGGCACGTTCGGTCACGCCGGCGATGGCAATCTCCACCCCACGATCGTATTTCGTCACGACGAAGAAGCGCGCGCGATGGCCGCGTTCGACGAGATCGTTCGCGCGGCGCTCGCGCTCGGTGGCACGGTCTCCGGCGAACACGGCATCGGGACGCTCAAAATTCCCTACCTCTCGCAGCAGCTCGGATCAAGCGAGCGCGCCCTGATGCAACGGATCAAAGCAGCGTTCGACCCGCAGTCCATTCTCAATCCCGGCAAAGCGATATAACGGGGCATGTCCGTTCATCTCGAGGCGCGTCCTGGTGACATCGCGCCGGTCGTGCTCTTGCCCGGCGATCCGCTACGCGCGCAGTTCATCGCCGATACGTTTCTCGAAGATCCGGTCTGCCACAACCGCGTTCGCAACGCGCTCGGGTTCACAGGCACGTACAAGGGCACGCGTATCTCGGTCCAAGCCACCGGCATGGGCATGCCGTCGGCGGCGATCTACGTCCACGAGCTCCTCGATACCTACAACGTTCGCACGCTGATCCGGATCGGGACCTGCGGCGCGATTCGTGCGGACCTTCGCACGCGCGACATCATCCTCGCGCAAGCCGCGTCGACGGACTCGGCGATGTTTCGCTCGACGTTTCGTCACGCCACGTTCGCCGCCACGGCGGACTTCGAGTTGCTCCGCCGCGCGTACGCGCTGACGAGTGCACGCGGTCACGTCGTGCGCGTCGGCACCGTGCTGACGAGCGATACGTTCTATCCCGGCGACGACGCGCTCGCGACCTGGTGGCATCCCTGGGCGGAGCATGGCGTGCTCGCGGCCGAGATGGAGACCGCCGCGGTGTACACGCTCGCGTTGCGCCGCCAGGCTCACGCGCTGTCGATCCTCACGGTGAGCGACAACCTCGTGACCGGCGAGCAGACCACCGCGGAAGAGCGCCAGACCAGCTTCTCCGACATGATCGCGCTCGCGCTCGAAGTCGCGCGTAGCTAGCGAATCATCACGGCGCCGTACTCGCCGCCGATCGCGATCGTGCCGTTGCGCGCGGCGGACGCGAGGATGCCCGGCGCGCCGCCGAGATCGAACGGCGTGAACGTCTTGCCGTCGGTCGAATGCGTGGCGACGCCGCCGAGACCGAACGCCCACACGTTGCCATCGGGCAGGGCGACGACCGTGTCGAGCGCATTCGCCGCGAGCTTGCCGATGCGCTCGAGCTTCGTGCCGTTCCAATGTGCGACCGCGCCGCCGGCGCCGATATCGTGCGCGTCGATCGCGAACCACACGTCGTTCGGTCCGCGGATCGAGATGCCCTTCACGTCATCGCGCTTGCGCACGGCAAAGCGTTTGGCCGCACCGTTGACGACGTGAAACACGGCGCCCTCGGCACCGACCCACACACTGCCATCCGGTGCGGTCGCGATCGAGAAGGCATGCTGATCCTTCGCGAGCCCGAGCTTCACTTCGGATGGCGCACCGTTGACGAGCCGCCACAGATGGCCACCCGCGTCGAATTCGTCGGTCACGACCCACAAGTGCTCGCGGTCGGTCCCAACGAGCCCGTGGATACAGCCAGCGACCTTCAATGTGCGGATCGCCTTCCACGCACCACTCGTGGCGCGTGCGAACACCGTGCTGCACGTCGCGACCGCGAGCTCGCCCGATGCGAGGGCGGTGAACGCGTCCGGCGTGTCGATGCGTTCGAGTGGAGGACCGGCGACATGTTTCGTCACGCCCGTCGTGTTGCCTTCGAGGATGACGTTATCGGCGGTCCACGCCGTCCACGTCGTATCGTCGAGCCACGCGAGCCCGATCACGCGATCTTCGGCGAACCGCGGCTCGCGCGAACGCACGACCTTGCCGTCGTAGTGATAGATGCCGCCACCGCGCCCGACCATCCACACGTCGTTCGCCGCGCGCCCGTGGACCGCCTCGATTCGCGATGCGCCGAGCGAGAGCACGCCTTTGCCTGCCTCTTGCGTGTCGGCGATATCGACCTCTTCGAACGCGCCACCACTCGTGCGGTGAAACAGCTCGTCGCCAGCGACCCACGCCTCGCCACCGATCCCGAACACGGTCTCGAGGACGCCGTGCGTACCGGGCGGCAACGCGATCGGCGCGAACGTGTCGCCGGTCTTCTCGAGCACATCGCTGCGACGAAGCACGTAGCCACTCGTACCTTTCGGATCGAGCCACAGCCCGTTGTAGTCCTCTTTGTCGTCGGCCGTGCTCATCCGCGTGAACGGACCACCCTTGCGCGAGCGATAGAGCGAGCCGTTGTAGCCGTCGACCCAGATGTCGTCGCCTTGTGCTGCGATGCCGCGCATGTGCTCGCCGGGAAGATCGGGCCCGTCGACGAACGTCTTCTTCTGCGGATCCCAGATCCACGGATTCTGATGACCGCTGAACGTGCCCGCCGCGGTTGCGCCCGTGATCCACAGCCGGCCATCCGCCGCGAGCGCCAGCTCTTCGCCGCCACGATCCTTGCCTTGCTCGACCACGGACCACGCGATGCCGTCGAAGTGAGCGAGGTGCGATTCGCCGACGGCGACCCACACGTCTTTGCCGGAGACGACCACGCCGTCGAGCGCGTCCTTCATGAGTTGCGTGCCCGGGAAGTCCTTCGTGCTGCCCTTCTCGATCTGTTCGAACGTATCGGCGAACGTCGGCAGCTTCGGAATCACGATTCGCGAGACCTTCGACCCGCGGATCTCGATCAGCGTCCCGTCCTCGCCGCCGATCAAGACGGTGCCATCGGGCGTTTCGAACACGGCCTTCAAGTCCACGTGCGTGAAGCCGGTCACGTCGTGGAAGCCCTCGCCCGAAACCGGTGCCGCCGCAAACAAGAGACCCAGTGCTAACCACCGCATATGCCAGGGAGCCTCGTCGACTCTCGCGGTCGCACCCTACGAATAGATTCGGCAATCCGCGCGTTATTTGTCGCGATGCGCGCGGTCGGAATTCTGCTCCTGATCGTGGTCGAGCTCGTGTTGTTCATATCGACCTTCCTCGACACCATCCTGTTCGTCGGCTCGCACCACGAGCTGCCGGAGAACTGGGACGAAGTGATGGTGCTCGCGATGGTCATCAACGTCGCCGCGCTCGGCATCGCCTACAGCGTGTCGCGCCGCGCGGCGAAGGTCGTGTGCGGTGGCGCGGTGCTCGTCACGCTCGGGACGTACGTCGCGTACGCGGCCTACAGCTCGACTCACCCGTCCAAACCAGACATCTTCGACGGCCACGTGCTCGGCATGGTCGAGACGTTCCACCACGCATTCGCTCTACCGGTGTTCCTGACGCTCGGCTTCATCGCCGCGATCTTCGGCATTCGCGCGATGACGTCTCCCCACACCGCCGAGCTCGCACGTGCGAGGGTCGTCCGGTAATGCGCGGCGCGGGCCTCGTCTTGCTGGTCATCGTCGAGCTCGTGCTCGGGGTCCTGTTGTTGTCGAGCGCGGTCGACGAAGGGATTCCGTTCACGACCAGCTACGAACCACGCCACTACGCGGAGCTGTTGATGCTCGCGATCCTCGTGAACGCGTGTGCGTATTGGCTCGTGTTCGCGGTGTCGATCCGGTTCGCGAAGATCGCGTGCTTCGTCACGTTCGCGATCTCGATCGCTCTCTACATCGCGTTCGCGATCTATCACGGCCAGCATCCAGACCCGTGGGTCTCCGATGGTTGGGAAGGCTCGATGCGCGGCACCGCGTTCCACGTCCAACTCGCGTGGCCGACGTTCGTCACGCTCGGCTTCATCGCCGCGTGCTTCGGCCTCCGTTCGGCGATGCCCGCAACGGAGCCGTTGCCTCCTGCGCGCGTGATCTAACGCTCGCCGGGCGTCTTCGCGAGGTCTTCGGCCATCTTCGCGGCCGTGCCCGAACCCTTCGCGCGCGCCTCGGCAGCGAGCACGCCCAGCTTCTCTCGCGCGGCCGGATCGTGCTCGTACTTCCACGCCATCGCCGCCGCGACGATATCGGTCTCGATCACGAGCGCATCCGCGCCGCCCTTCACCGCTTCGGCGCGGGTGCTCGCGATCAACGCGTACGACTTCGTCAGGTTACCCTTCGCCGCAAGGAGCTCCGCTCGCGTCATGTGAACTTCGCCCGTGAGATCGCCATCGCCGGCGTTGATCAATACGGTCTCTGCTTTGACCAGCAGCGCATCGGCGGCTTCGAAGTGCTTTTCCTCGAGCTCGTTCTTCGCGAGAAACAGGTTCAACCAACCGTAGTTGTCCGGATCGGAGGCTTTGTCGATCTGCGCCAGCAGCGCGTGCGCCGCCTTCGCCGCTTCGGCATCGCGATTCGCATCCGACAACACGCCGACGCGCGTCACGCCGGTGTTGATGAGGCCAACCTTGTCACTCGCGTTGCGTTGCAGCTGCTCGATCTCGTCGAACCGCGACAGCGCATCGTCCGTGTGGCCGGCTTGGCCTTCGTGCATCGCGAGCGCCGACAGCGCCGACGTCAGGAGCAGCGGCTCGGTCGTCAAGCGTGCTTCGGCCACCGCTTGCTTCGCCGTCTCGACCGCCTGATCGACATGACCGGCGTGATCCTGCAGGTTGCTCGTGTTGACGAGGACCGCACAGATCACGCGATGGTGCGCGTGCTGTTTCCCGAGCGCGAGCGCCTCGTCGTATGCCTTTTGCGCGGCCGCCAGATCGCCGCTCTTCGAAGCGATCGAGCCGAGGTTGAGGAGCGTCTCTTCGACCAGATTCGGATCGGAAAGCGTCCGCGCGATCGTGAGCGCTTCCTCGTAGCGGGCGCGCGCACTCGTCGGATCGGACGATTCGCTGAGGACCTGACCGAGATCCATCAACGTCGTCGCGATGACCTGCTGGTTGCCGAGCTCGCGCGCCAGCCGGAGCGCATCTTCATAGATCTTTTGCGCGGCCTTGAACTCGCCCTTCTGCTCGAGCAGCGTGCCGAGATCGAGCATCGCGTGCGCCGTGCCGTTGCGATCGCCTTCCGCACCGAACTGGCGGAGCGCCTCGTCGAGCGTGAGCTTCGCGTCGTCGAGCTTGCCGAGCGTGACCGACGCCCAGCCCGCCGCGAGCCGGCAATACGCACCGAGCTCGCGCTCGCCCAGCTCGTCGGCGGCGAGCATGCATCGGTTCGCCGCGGCGATCTCGCGAACGAAGTCATTCGCCTTGTCGGAGATCCGGGCTTCGAGCAGATCGAGTCGCGGATCCTTCGAGTGCGTGCGCGCGGCCGCCAGCGTCGCGAACGCGGCCTTGGCATCGCCACTGTTCGACTGGGCATCGGCGAGGCCGAGCGACGCGCGTAGATCATCGGGCGTCTTCGCGACGAGCTGTTCGTACGCGCTGATCGCTTTCGGCCAGTCGGCAGCGTAATGCGCGGCATGCGCCTCGAGCGACAGGTGCTGCGCTTCGGGCGCGCCATGCCCGAGCTCGAGCGCGCGAGCGGCTTCGAGCTTTGCCGCGGCTTCGTTGCCGATCGCGTGTTGCGCTTCGGCCAACGACTCGTGCGCGAGCGCGCTGTTCGGTGCGAGCGCGACCGCGCGTTCGGCATGATCCTTCGCACACGCCGGAGCGAACCGCCGGGCACACGCGAGGCCTTCCGCATACTCGTGCGAAGCCTCGCCACCCATCGGCAGCGAATCGACGAGCGCCTTGTCGTGTTCGGCCGAGGACGGCGCGGCACCGAGCGAGCTGCGAAGCTCGTCGATGATCTTCGTCATCGCGGAGCTCATCGTCTCGATCGTCGCGATCCGATTCGACGAGCCGATCGCCACACCCGACGCGGTGTCGTATGCGTTCATCGAGAGTCGCAACGTGTGGTCCGCTTCGGCGTGGTACGAGCCGGTCACCACGATCTGGGCACCGTGGAGCTTTGCCGTCTCCGGCGAAACGTCGTCGGTCCTGGGCGCCGGCACGACCAGCGCATCGCTCGCGGCAAGCCCCACGCGCAGCTGTTCCGCGATCGCCGTGGCCATCCAATCCGCGCTCGGATCGCCCGAGACATTGCGCGGCTTCAACACCACGACCACGCGCCGCGGTGCCACGAGTTGCGCGACGTAATGCTCGCCGGCTTTATGGACGAGGCCGAACGTGGCTCCACCCGCTGCGAGGATCAGCAGCGCGCTCGCGAGTCCGAACTTCGTCCGCCGGCGCAGCTTTCGCGTCGTCGTCGCGGGCGCCATCGTCGTGGCCGCCGTCCCGAGATCCGTCATCGAGCGTTGGGCAGCAGCCGCGTGCGGCATCTCGCGCGTGGGATTCGATCCGGTATCGACGCGCTCGCGCAACGCCTTCACGAACGCGCTCACCGTTTGCGGCCGAACTTCCGCACGCACCGCGAGGGCACCGCGAAGCACTTGCTGCAGCGACGGCTCGATCGCGTTCGACAACTTCGGATCGAGGCGCTGGTCGAGATCCGTGCCGTTCGTCCACGGCAGCGTTCCCGCTAGCATCGCGTGCAACGTGGCGGCGAGCTCGTAGACCTCGCTTGCCGGTGTCGCGGCGGCGCCGAAGAATCGCTCCGGCGCCATGTACGCCGGCGTGCCGCGAACCTGGCCTTCGCGCGTCGACGTCGAAGCGCTCGCGTCCGGATCGCGCGCGATTCCGAAATCGAGCAGCACGATCCGTTCGTCTTCGAGGAAGAAGTTCTCCGGCTTGATATCGCGATGGAGTAGGCCTGCACCGTGCAACGCACTCACCGCATCGGCCGCCGCGTAGAACAGCTCGAGCGCGTTCGCGATGTGGCCCCGCGCGATTCGCGCCGCGAGCGTTTCGCCGTGGAGCAGCGGCAACGCGAGATACGGCCGGCCATCCGGCAGCTCGCCGGCATCGATCACGTGGATCACGTTCGGATGCGTGAGCCGGCGGAGCAGCTCGGCTTCCGTCAGAAACCGCTTCTTCTCCGACGCGGTGATGTCGATATCCGAGCGCAACACCTTGAGTGCGAGCGCTTCACCGTCGCGCGTCGCCGCATAGACGACCGACGTGCCGCCTTCGCCCAAGACGCGTTCGATCACGAACGGTCCGAACGTCTGCTCCACCGCCGGCTGCACGGCCGCAACGTATACGCCAGCGCGAACCGATACGGTACGGTTTCTTCATGACCAAGCCCGTTTGTGCTGTCGTCGGAGTAGGCCCTGGAAATGGCGCGGCATTCGCCCGGAGGTTCGCGGCCGATGGCTATGCGGTGGCCATGCTCGCACGCGGCGACACACTCTCGAAGCAGCTCGCCGGCGAGCTCCCGGATGCCCGCGCATTCACATGTGATGTCGGCGATCCCGTGTCGGTGAAGACCGCGTTCGCGGCGATTCGTGCAGAGCTCGGCGATCCGGAGGTTGTCGTCTACAACGCAGGTTCTGGCGTGTTCGCGACGTTCGACAACGTCGATGCGACACAGTTCGAATCCGCGTGGCGCGTCAACACGTTGGGCGCCTTCGCGGTCGCCAAGGAAGTGATTCCGGCGATGGAGCGGGCTGGCAAGGGCGCGCTGATCTTCGTCGGTGCCACGGCGTCGCGACGCGGGATGCCGCGCACCGTCGTGTTCGCACCGGCAAAGGCCGCGCAGCGCTCGTTCGCGGAAGCGCTCGCTCGCACCTACGGCCCGAAAGGGATCCATGTCGCATTGATCGTCATCGACGGCGTCGTCGATCTCGAGCGGACCCGGAAGATGCTGCCGGACAAGCCCGACACGTTTTTCGTGAAGCCGGACGACGTGGCGGCGACGGCGGCGATGCTTGCCGGGCAGGCTAAGTCCGCATGGACGTTCGAGCTCGAGGCCCGGCCATTTAGCGAAACCTGGTAAGAAAATCACTGGATAGCGATTTGTTGCGACCGTGATTCGGACCGCGGCTCGATACCCCAGATGCGGGGATTTGCGATGCGTGACGACGAGCCGACGGTGGAGTTCGTGCGGTTGGGCGACGAGTTGTTCGGGGACGTGGAAGCGGTGCCGGAAGAGGTGCCCGAAGAGCTGCCGTCGTGGTCGCCGCCACCACCGATCAAGATCTTCGTCAACGCGTTGCCGTTGCCGATGCACTCGGCGCCGTTCGAGCGCGTCGATCTCGAGCTCGTTCAACTACCGATGCCGAAGAAGCCCGTGCATGTCGACGAAGGTCCGTCGCGCACGGTCACCGTGGTGACGACGATCCTGTTTCTGATCTGCTGCTTCTCGATCGGCGCGTCGATCGCGCTGCTCGCCTGCCGCTAACGGGCATCGACCCTGCATCTGAAAAGATGCATGGCGTCGAAATTGGCGAAGTACCGGTCGATGCGAGATTTCTCGCAGACGGCCGAACCGAGCGGTGACGCACCCACTGCGACCACGGGCCACAGCTTCGTGATCCAGAAGCACGCCGCGCGCAGGCTGCACTACGATTTTCGGTTAGAGCTCGACGGCGTGCTGCTGTCGTGGTCGGTTCCGAAAGGTCCGAGCCTGTCGCCATCGCAACGTCGATTGGCCGTGCGGACCGAGGATCATCCACTCGGCTACGCGAGCTTCGAAGGCATCATTCCTGCGGGCCAATACGGCGGTGGCACGGTGGCGGTTTGGGATCGCGGTTCGTGGCAACCCGAAGGCGATCCGCACGACGGGATGAAGAAGGGGCGGCTGACGTTCACGCTCGATGGCGAGAAGCTGCACGGCCGCTGGCACCTCGTAAAGACGAAGCCGCAAGGCAAGCAAGAGGCGTGGTTGTTGTTCAAAGGTCGCGACGACGCGGCGAACGACAAGCTCGACATCACGGTCGATCAACCCGCGAGCGTGATCACCGGTCGCACGATCGAGGAGATCGCCGACGCGAAAGATCGCGTGTGGCAGTCGAATCGCGCGCAGAACGCGAACGTCAACGCGTTGCTCGCTCAGCTGCCGCTCGGCTTCACGCTCACCAGCCTCGACAAAGTGCTCTATCCCGAGCAAGGCATCACGAAGGGCGACTTGATCGCGTATCTCGCGGTCGCGTCGGAGTGGATGTTGCCGCACATCGCGAAGCGGCCGCTCACGCTCGTGCGCTGTCCGGAAGGCATGACTGGTAAGCCGTGCTTCTTCCAGAAGACGCGCTTGCCTGGATCGCCAGCGGCGGTGCATCCGATCGCGATCCGCGAAGAGGATGGCGAGACGGTCAACTACATGCAGATCGTCGACATGCCGGGGCTCGTCGCGCTCGCGCAGCTCGGCACGTTGGAGATCCATACGTGGGGCTGCCACACGGACAAGCTCGAGCGACCGGATCTGATGGTGCTCGATCTCGATCCGGATCCGGCGCTGGCGTGGGACCGAGTCGCGCTCGCCGCGTTCGACGTGCGCAAGCGATTGAACGAGCTTGGCCTCACGAGTTGGGTGAAGACGACGGGCGGCAAGGGCCTTCACGTCGTGGTGCCGATCAAGCGCACGCTCGATTGGGATCCCTTCAAGGCGTGGACGAAACAGTTCGTCGAGCAGATGGCGCACGACGAACCCGAGCTCTACACGGCGAACATGAGCAAGACCGCGCGCAAGGGCAAGATCTTCGTCGACTACCTACGGAACGGTCGCAATGCGACGGCAATCGCGCCGTACTCGCCGCGCGCGCGCGCAGGTGCGCCGGTCGCGGTGCCGATCACGTGGGAAGAGCTCGCGCACGGTGTGGATCCCGCGGCGTGGACGACGAAGACCGTGCCGAAGCGGCTCGCGACGTTGAAGCACGATCCGTGGCACGACCTACTCGAGACCCACCAGGTCCTGCCAAAGCTCTAGATCGGGCGCATTCGCTCACTTCTTCGCGTCGGCGGCGTGCTGATCCTTTTCCTTCTTCGCGTCCGCCGCATGATCGGCCTTCGCCTTCGATGCGTCCGCGGCGTTGCCGGCCTTCTCATTCGGGCCGGCACCGACGTCCTTCGCACCCTTCTTCGCGTCGGTGGCTTTGTCCTTCGCATCCTTCTTCACGTCGGAAGCAGTGTCTTTCGCATCCTTGTTCGTTTGCGGATCCGCCGAGGCGACCGAGACGAACGTACCGAGGATGAGACCCATACGAATCAGATTTTTCATGCGGCAAATCGGTGCGAATTCCGTACCATTAGAGCGTGCGCCTAGCGTTCGTGGTCCTGACCGCGTGTCGCATGTCCGAACACGAACGCGTGTGAGCCGAAGCTCGAGTGCACGAACGTGCCGCAGAGCACCGCCGATGGCTCGTGCGGCCAACTCTGTCGCGACATCACCGATTGCACGTTCGGCAAGTGCCTCGATGTCGGCATCCCGAGCCTCGGCGTGTGCGAACAGGATTGCGATCCGCTGACGAACACCGGCTGCGAGCAGTTCTGCTACTTGATCAACGTCGTGTCGTTTCCGACGAACGTGAACGATGGCGGCTCGACATATTGCAGCTCCACCGGCGGTGCTGCGCTCGGTGATGCATGCGTCGGTGCCGCGGATTGCGGTCCGCAGATGACGTGCGCGCAGAGCGTGTGTCGATCGTTGTGCGATGTCGCGTCGCCCACGTGTCCATCGAACATGGCGTGCGCGAGCTTCAATCCGAAGATCATGAAATCCGGAAAAGAGATCGGCGTGTGCGTCATACCGACGCTGTGATCGATGATGATGCGCGCATGACGAAAGCAATTCCGGATGGCCTTCGCACGCTCACGCCTCAACTCTCGGTCGATGGCGCCTCCGCCGCGATCGAATTCCTGAAGAAGGCGTTCGGTGCGGAGGAGGTGGCGCGGGCGCTCGATCCGTCGGGCCAAAAGATCTGGCACGCACAGATCAAGATCGGTGACTCCGTGTTGGTCATCAACGACACGTTCCCCGAGATGGGTGGCAACGCGCAGACCGGCCAGTTATGGGTTTATTCGACCGATGTCGACGGCATGTGGAAGCGCGCGGTCGATGCGGGTGCCGAGATCAAGATGCCGCTCCAGGACATGTTCTGGGGCGATCGCACGGGCACGCTCGCCGACAAATGGGGCAATCGCTGGAACCTCGCGCAGCACACGCGTGACGTTTCGCCCGAAGAGATGAAGGCCGCGACCGAAGCGTTCGGCAAGAAATAGCTAGAACGCGGTCGCGAGCTCGTCGAGCACGAGCGACCAGCCGCACTGCGGACGCGAAGGCTCGAGGTAGTTGCCGTGATCGCACGTCGTATCGGTGACGACCGGTAATGGATCCGGCATCGTCACGCCCGTCGCTTGCACGCGATCGAGATACTGCAAGGCCGGCGCGTTCGACGATCCGAGCTGGCCGGTAACGACATGATCGCCGCGCGATACGAGCGGAAATACGCGCGCGGCGACGAGCGGGCCTTCCAACGTGTACGCGGGCGAGAGCGCGCGCATCGCGGCGAGCATGCCGTTCGTGGTGTCCGCGCCCGGATCGATCGCATCGGGTGGGGACCAATACGCGATCGCGTCGAGCGTGTCGTCGGTCATCCAATCGCGTGGATCGATCCGCACGATGCCATGCGCGCTCGCGACCGTATCGAACGTAGAGCTCGCACATGTCGCGCTGCATGCGGCGGGCATGTTCGTCCCACAACCGGCGTCGAGAAACTCGGCGCGAACGAGATCCACGCCGGCCGGCGTGAGCCCCGCGCCTTCGGGACCCACGAGATCGTCCGCGGTGATCGATGGATCGAGCGCGAGGGCTGCGCGCGGCAACACCGACGACAGTGCGGCCAGTGCGAGCGTCTCGCGATCGCCGCTCGCGAGCGTGTCCTTGCTCCGGCCGGTGTTACCGATCTGATTGCCGAGCATCGCGGTTGGAATCGTCGTGCGCACGTCGAGCCCGGCCTGCAGATCCGCGAGCTCCGGCAACGGTGCCGTCGCCCACGTCGCCGGGAAGCTGCCCATCGAGACACCGATGAACGCGACCTCGTTCGTGCCGCCCAACTGATCGTGTGCGAAGTGTGCCGCCGCGAGAAACGCGCTCGCATCGAACACGTAGTGATCGCGCGCGCGGAATTCGCCGATCGCCGGAATCTGCGCGCCGATGTTGCGATAGTCGATCGAGATCGCGAGATAACCTTCGCCGGCGAGCGCGGCCGCGACACTCTCGCCATCGACCGCATCGACGTCGTCGGGCGCGCGATCGGGTGCGCAGTTGACGAGGTTGCTCGTGCCCTGACCGTGGCCATACACCACGACGGGGTAGGGCCCGGGACCTGCCGGAATCGCGACATCGATCCACACGGGCTCGGTGCCGCCCGACGGTGTGGGAACGGCAAGCACCTGTTGTGTCGCGGGAACGTCATCGGACGGGTGAGTGCAGCCAATTCCCACAGCCACTGCTGCGAACCACCACGGCAACACACTCATTCACATACCTTCAGCAACGGTCGTGCCGCGTGGGTTGTAAGCTGCAACCCGTGAATCGCAGCTTGATCCAAATCCAGACTCCCGATGGCCCTTGTACGACCGAAGTCGTGACGCCCGATGGCGCGGGGCCGTGGCCGGCCGTGATCATCTTCTTCGACGCGGCAGGGCTCCGACCGGCACAGACGCGGATCGCCGAGCGGATCGCGAAGATGGGTTACCTCGCGGTGCAGCCCGATCTGTTCCATCGCTCGCCCCCGATTTCGGAATTGATCGGCGGCGAGGTCACGCTCGCGGCGATCCAGAACCTATTCCGCGACGAGTCGCTGCGCCCGAAGTTCTTCGCCGGGTACTACATGCCGGCGACGAACTACGACAACCTCGAGAAGACGATCGGCGCGGTGCTCGATCACATCGAGAAGCGTCCGGACTTCAAAGGCCACATCGGCACGACCGGCTACTGCATGGGCGGCAACTGCGCCGTGCGGAGTGCCACGATCTTCGGATCACGGATCGCCGCGACCGCGGGCTTTCATCCGGGCGGTCTCGTCACCGATCAGCCCGATAGCCCGCACCTGCGCGTCGGCAAGATCGAGTCGCGCGTGTATCTCGGCCCTGCGATCGGTGACTTGCCGCCCGAGCCCGAGGCGAAGCTAAAGGCAGCGTTCGATGCCGGTGGTGTGACGTACACGATCGAGCATTACGACGCGAAGCATGGCTACGCCGTCGACGACGCCGATGTGTACGATCGAACCGCCGCCGAAAAGCACTACAAGGCGCTCGAGCATCTCTACAAAGAGACGCTATAGCGAGCGGTCGGCTGGCAGATCCGTTCGACCAGCCGACGTTGATCGGGTGTGCCGGCAAGACTCGCGAACACCCGTGCTGGAGTGCCCCAGTCACTCCAACCGGTGCCCTCCACGGGAATCGCGAGCAACGAGTCGGCGACCGAGAGCACGTGCGTGCTGAAGCTCGCGGGCGTGACGATTCGATAGACCGATCGCAGCGCCACCGCTTCCGCCGGAGAGCCGAGCGCGAGCGCGTACGCTTCGAATGCGTCGGCGTGGTTCGGCACGTGTTGGCGTGCGAGATCCCAGAACCTCCACACCGGTCCGGTGAGGATGAACGTGTTCCACAGTCCGCCGCGCGCGAGGAGCTGTCGCGCGGTCGCCTCGTCGGGCTTCTCGCGAAATTCGGCGATGCGAAGGTGACGATTCGCGAGCTCTTCACCGGGAACGATCCAGCCGTAGTCGGTTTCGGGAGCGGTCGGTCGGACGCCGACGAGCGAGACCTCATCCGGACTCGCATGCGCGAGTGCATCGAGCAGCGGTTGCGGCGTCGGGAGGTGGTGGTCCGCCGGGAACACGATCACGTGATCCTCGGGAGACCTCGCGACGAGCCTCACCATCGGCAGCAAGATGCCCGAGACCGTGTCCAGATTGCGAGGCTGGACGAGGAGCTCGACGCCATAGCTCGCGAGCTGGGCACGCGCATATGGCTCGTGGGCCGTGGTGACGACGACGGAGATTCGATCCGGCGTCGTGATCTGGAGTGCGCGTTCGACCGTGGCCTGGACGAGCGAGAGGTGGCCCGTGAGCACGGCGAACTGCTTCGGCAGATCGGTGCCGTACAAAGCGCGCGTGAGCGACCGCAACCGAGTGCCATCACCACCCGCAAGGACCACGACACGTGAGTTCGTCACCATCGCATGTGTGGGGTGCAGAGGGCATTCCATGCCGTGGCCGGCGGCGCGAGTCGGATCCGCGCGAGACGTGCGTCGACGTCGGACGACCCGCAGGTCATGCGCGTTTCGATCGCGGAATCCAGACTCCGGAGGCAGCGTGAAGGTACTTGCGCTTGACGGCTGCCCACGCGACGCGATGTGCGGTGGCTTCGCGCGAGGCACCGTAGTGCTCGATCGCGTTGTTGAACGCGGCGCGAAAGATGTCCTGCGCGTGGCGGGGCAAGATCTTGCGAACCGGCGGTGGGAGGTCGGCGTTGGTCGCGTATGGCATCGTGGAAGTCTTCAGGAGCGCGAGAGTGGTTTCGATCGCGGTCTCGTCGTGGCCTCCGTGTGCGATGACGGATGGTGCGAGCGGTGGTTCGTAGGGGGTGCCCACTCCGGGCAAGGTCGAAGGAGCCGTCTCGTAGAGCCGCTTCGGATCGCGGCGCCGGCACTCGTCGAGCGGAGTGTCGATGTAGACCTCGAGGAAGCCAGGAGCGAGCGAACGCGCGAGGTCTCGTTGTGCTCGGGTCGGTGCAGTCGCAGGCACGATCGTGACCAAGCCTTGGCGGGCAATCATGGCCGCGATATTCGCCAACGAGCGATAGTACGCGTCGCGATCCGCGGGTGCGTACGAGGTCGCTCCCAGCGCCGCTCGCATGGCATCTCCATCAAGAATCACCGATTGCGGTAGATGGCCGTGCAGTTCTCGCGCGAGGGTCGATTTCCCCGACGCTGGAAGACCCGTGATCCACACGACCGTCATCGGAACAACTCCTCGGCCGCTTCTGGATCGAGCTGGCCACGTGCGAGCACGCCTTCTGCGAACGCGAGCAAGCGATCGCGCCCGTGTGCGGACAGACCCGGGTAGAACGTTGGATTACACACGACGAGGGTTCGCCACGCGAAGAACGGAGGCGCGGCGGTCTGAAGTCCGGGATCCGGACGCAACTCGAGACACCTTCGCCACCACCGACGCCAGAGCACGGCGAACCCGGCGCGCGTGGCGGTCGGGGCATCGATCGCGAACAACAGGAAGTTGACTGCGAGCGCGGTCACGTCGTCAGCAGGGTCCCCACACCCGCCGCGACTCGCATCGAGAAACGTCGGCGCGAGATGGTCGAACACGATGTTGAATGGATGGAAATCGCCGTGGGTGCGTGCCAGCCGACGTCCGTGATCCCGTAGCCTCCAGCGCCAGCCCGCGCAGCGCTCTTCAATCGCGTGTAAGCGCCTCGGCGACGCTTCGGGAACGTCGTCCGGATACCCGTCGATCATTCCGTAGATTCCTTCTCCATGGCCGACCAAGTCGCGGAGCGCGCGCCGATAGCGCCGTTCGCCGTCCGGAATCGGAATGTGTAGATCTGCGAGGTATCGAGCGAGCACGTCGACGCGTTCGAGATCCGCCTCGGTCACGGGCTCACCACTCGCGAGACGTCGCAGATCATCGACGTAAAGCGTGCCCGGTGCGTAGGTGGTTACGAGATAGAGCTCGCTTGCATCCCGGAGCGTCACGAGCGAGCCATCCGCACGAATCGCACCGACATCGAGCGGTCGGACGTGATCCGGAATGGTCGTGAAGTCGTCGAAGGCGAGGAGCGTTTCTGCTGCGCGATCCGCGCGCCGATCATGGCCGAAGTCGTTCGCTGCCGATGTACGCCATACGAACGCGCGACGCTGACCTTGGTCGTCGATCACGAAGCGAATCGGACGACCGTAGCCGGTGGTCTTCGTGGTCGAGCTCGCGGTCGCGCCGCTATCCGGTCGCAAGGGTTGGACGTCGATGATCGTCGCACCCGGAAAGTGCTGAGCGACGTATTCGGTAAGCTTGACGCGCATCGCCGGCACCGACGTCAAGGGCTGCCGACGTGTTCGCGGATCTTGTCGATCAGCGTCGGTTGGAGATGCTGCTCGGCCCAGCGATACAGCAACGCCTCTTCGCGCGCGGCGTGCCGCATCAAGATGTCCGCGAAGTCGCGCGAACGGTCGCACCGCACGCAGTGGAGATCGACGGCGATGCCGAGCTCGAGCAGCTCTTCGCGTAACAGACCGTGCTCGCGCAATAGCTCGCGCGCTTCGCTCGGGTCGACATGTGCGAACACCGGCAAGACGAATCGCTCTTCGGCTTCCATGTGCGTCAGGAGGCCGTGGTCGAGCTTGGTCCATAGCTCGTCGACGTTCGTTCGCTCGTTCGCTTCCATCGCCGCGATCACCTGCGCGAGCAACTCGCGGAGATACGTGTGGCTGCGAACCATGTAGAGATAAAGCGGCGAGTGGTGGCGCTGCGCCGCGGTGGACGAACTGGTCATGCCGACCGAGGTTGCAGCTCACGTGCCGTCGAAGAACGTCGCGCGGACACGTCGTCGATACCGGTCTCGCGCAGCGTTTTCATCGGCGGCCGCAAACCTCGCGCGAAGCGTGTGGCCGTCGGGTTGCAAGAGCTCGAGGCATGGCGATTCGTCGAATCTTCTGTGCGATGGACTTCTCCGAAACTTCGGATGCCGCGTTGCGAGTCGCGATCGACATCGCGCTGAAGCAGCAAGCCGAGCTCGTCATCGCGCATGCGTGGAAGATGATCCCGGCCGCCTATAGCGGCTTCATGATCCCCGGCGAGCTGATCCAAGCCGTCTCCGATAACGCCGAGGCCGCCCTCGCGAACGCGCTCGCATATGCGCGCAAGAGCGGGGTCGTGAAGGCATCCACGTACCTCCTCCACGGTGCGCCGTGGGAAGCGATCGTGACGCAATCGAAGGAGCTCGGTGCAGATCTGATCGTGATGGGAACCCATGGCCGCACGGGAATCCGGCGTGCGGTGCTCGGCTCCGTGGCGGAGATGGTGATTCGCCACGCGCAATGTTCGGTGCTTGCCGTGCCACTCGACGCGAAGATCACGTCGTTTCATCACGTCTTGTGCGCGATCGATTTCTCGCCGTCGGCACGCGCGGCGCGTGACCTCGCCATGGCGTTGTGTCCGGCGGACGCCGACTTCACGTTCGCGCACGTCGTCGAGATTCCGAGCTTGTACTCCGAAGTTTCGTATGTCGAGGTCGAACGCCACATGGTCGGCGAAGCGAATCAGACGCTCGACCTGTGGGTGGCGGAAGCGAAGCCCAGGCCCGCGCACGGCTTGCTCATGACCGGAAATCCGACGCAGGAGCTGCGCACGTTGATCGAGAAGCGCAACTACGATCTGGTCGTGATGGGCAGTCACGGGCGTACGGGCTTGCGCCGGATGTTCTTGGGATCGGTCGCCGAGGCGACGGTCCGCCATGCCCACCGTGCCGTGCTGGTCGCACGAGGAGCTCTCGCATGAGGGTCCTGGTCGCCTACGCATCGAAGCACGGCAGCACCACGGTGATCGCGAGCGTGATCGCGACGAGCCTTCGCGACGCCGGATTCGAGGTCGATTGCCTCTCGGTCGAGAAGGTCGAACGCGTCGATGCCTACGATGCCGTGGTGATCGGCAGCGCGTTGTATGCGGGCCGGTGGCTCGCGAGGGCGCGACGATTCGTGGTTCGCCACCGTCGCGCACTGCGAGCGATGCCGGTGTCGATGTTCTCGAGTGGTCCGCTCGACGACTCGGCGTCGACGAGTCAGCTTCCAGCACCACCGCGCGTCGCCGCACTCGCGCGAAGCATCGGCTGCGGCGAGCACGCCACGTTCGGTGGTCGACTCTCGCGTTACACGACGGGATTGATCGCCGGCAGCGTCGCGAAGAAGCACGCGGGCGATTATCGCGATTGGCCTCAGATCCGGCGCTGGGCCGAACGCGTCGGCGACGAGATCAGGTCCGTGGTGACCACGCGGGCCCCACAGCGTATGCCATCGCGTTGGCTGCTCGTCGCGTTGTGTCTGGTCGTCGCGGCGACTGCATCGATCGGCGGACTCGCTCTGCTGGCCGCGCCCTCGGGGGCACTCCTGCACGCGCCCCTCGCGTTGCTCGCGCACACGCCGTTCGAGACCTTCGCGATCCCGGGCCTCTTGCTGTTCGGCGTGATCGGGATGTCGAGCGTAGTCGCGGCGATCGAAGTCGCACACGACGCGCCGCGTGCGAATCAAGTTGCCGGCTTCGCGGGGATCGCGCTCGGCGTGTGGATCCTCGTCGAGAGTTTGATGTTTCGAATGGTCACGGGGCTCCAGGTCGCGATGTTCGCGATCGCCATCGCGATCGTGTTCGAGGCGCTCCGGCGTTGGCGCAGTGATTGCTCGTTCGCGGCGGCATGAAAGCACTCCGTTTGACGTCGTGGGGCACGCCCGCAAAGCTGTGCGACCTTCCGATTCCGGACGCAGGTCCTGGAGAAGTGGTCGTCGAGATCGCCGCATCCGGCGCCTGTCACTCGGATGTCCACTTGATGACCTGGCCCGAGGGGCAGCTGCCGTGGCACCTGCCGTTCACGCTCGGCCACGAGAATGCAGGCCGCATCCACGCAGTCGGTCCGGGCGTTGTTGGCTGGCAGCGTGGCGACGCGGTGTTGATCTACGGACCGTGGGGCTGCGGGACATGTCGAGCGTGCCGGCTCGGACGCGAAAATTACTGCGAGCGGGCGAACGAGCTGCGCGGTGCCGGTGGCGGGCTCGGGTTCGACGGAGGCATGGCCACGTACATGCGAGTGCCCAACACGCGCCACTTGGTCCCACTCGGCGATTTCGATCCGGTCCGTGCCGCGCCGCTCGCCGATGCCGCGCTCACCCCGTATCACGCGATCGCGTCCGCACGTGATCGCCTGGCGGCAGGCTCGACGGCGATCGTGATCGGCGCCGGTGGTCTCGGGCAGATGGCTGTCCAGCTGCTCCGCCAGACCACGCCTGCCCGCGTCGTCGTGATCGATACGAACGATGCAAAGCTCGAGCTCGCACGAATGTACGGCGCGGATCGCTGCATTCGCGGTGGCGGTGACACGGACAAGCTCGTACGCGAATGTGGCCCTGCCGAGCTCGTGCTCGATATCGTCGGGAGTCAAGCCACGCTCGCGCTCGGCGCAAGGCTGCTCCGGCCCGAGGGGCGCCTCGCGATCGTCGGGCTCGGCGGTGGGGTCCTGCCGATGGGCTTCTTCGCCGTACCGTACGGTGCGCAGGTCACGACGAGCTACTGGGGGACCTATCCCGAGCTCGTCGAGCTCGTCGCGTTGGCGCGGGCCGGTCGGCTTCGCATCGACGTCGAAGCGCACCCACTCGACCAGGCGCTCGAAGTCTACGAACGCTTGCGTGACGGCAAGATCACCGGACGTGCCGTGTTGATCCCTCCGACCACTTAGGTCGCCGGGATGCTGTCGCTGATCGCAGCGGCGATCTCGGTGAGACCGCTCGCGACGACGGGGTGGTTCTCGTCGAACAGCGGCATCGCTTTCGGACTGCCATCGCGATCGACCGTGACGACCCATGCCGGCATGTCCTCGAGCGCTTCGCGAAAGTCGCGGACGTAGTCGAGCAGGGCGCGCGCACTTCCCCGTAACCGAGGCGCCGCGACGAACACGACGACCTCGTAGTCCTGCGGCGGCGGCAATCCGTCGGCATCGGCATCGCCGACTTCGACGATCAGATCGTCCGCTCTCAGGACGTCCGCCAGCTCACGCGCGAACGGAGCACGGCGCGAGTCACCGGCTAGCACGAGTACGCGCTCGGTCCCGTCCTGGGCCGTCATGCGATCGCGGCGATCGAGCCGGCGTGCACACTCGGTCGTGCATCCGATCTGCCCTTCGCCGAAGCGCGAGCATCCGGTGACGAGCTTGCCGAGCGGCGTGTCCTCGATCGCGATCTGCTCGAGGTGGCCGGTCAGCGGGCAGGTGATCTGCTTCTTCACGTCGTGAACCCGACGAACGTCGCGACATCCAAGTTCGTCACGTTGCAAGCGTTGGCTTCGTCGGTGTCGAGGTGGAGATCGAGGCGGAAGTCGGGTGCCACACGCACGACGACATCGTCGAGCACGACGGCTCTCTCGCCGTCGATCCGGACGCGGATCAGATCGTGATCGCTGACGCCGTACAGCGAGGCGTCGGCCGGGCTCATGTGGACGTGGCGGCGCGCGACGATCGCACCGCGCGGAATCTCGATCTCGCCGTGCGGGCCGCGAATTCGTAGGCCCGGCGTATTGGCGAGGTGACCGGATTCGCGGACGGGTGGATCGATGCCGAGCCGGTGGGCATCCGTGCGCGAGAGCTCGACCTGGGTCTGCGTGCGCAACGGGTTGACGATGCCGACATGCTCGATCTCGCCGAGCGGTCCGACGAGCGTGACGGTCTCGCTCATCACGTACTGATGCGGTTGGGTGACCTCGTGACGAGGAGCGAGCTCGTAGCCTTTGCCGAACAAGGAATCGCAATCGCCGCGCGAGAGGTGAACGTGACGGGACGACACTCCGATCGGAATCGGCGGCAACGCGAACACGGTCGGAAACCGCCGCAAGATGTCGCCGAACGCGTGCAGGCCGTCGATCGCGGTGAAGATGCCTTCGGGCTCGCCGACCGGATTCGTGACGACAACCGCGTCGTGATGCAGCGTCGCCATCTTGCTGACGACCTCGCCGACCGATGCGGTGGGTGCGACCACGTGAACGTCGAGCCGCATCACGTCGTCGACCCTGATCGTCTTGAAGTTGCCCTGGATCGCCGCGACCGCGCGGACGTCCTCGTCGCACAACAGGCCGACGACTTGGTGCTCGGCGAGCACCGGCAGGTGACGGATCCCGCGTTCCCCCATCCGGTCGCGTCCCTGTTCGAGGGATGCGCCCGACTGGATCGACCAGGGCTGTCGAGTCATGTACCGCGAGATCGTGACGGTCATATCCGGATGTAGACAGCAAGGTGCACGCCATCTGGAACGCCGGCTCGGGTGGCCGAATCGCGCACGGGTTGCGTCGGCGCTAGCTGCCGGCGATCAACATGCGCTCTCGGATCGCCTCGCGAAGCTCGATCCAGCGCTCGGCGGTGATCTGTTCGGCCATCGCCGTCGAGCGCAGGCGGTCCGCGATCGGATCTCCCATCCGCGACGCCAGCAGCCGCAGCACCCGGGCGAGGGTATCGGTGTCGTGATGGCGAAGAGCGAGGTCACCGCGGTCGATCAATTCGGAGCATGTGATTCGCGACATGGTGATTCGTAAAGCAACTCGAGTGCCGGCACGACCGGTGCACGAACCGACCACATGCGCCACATCCTCATCGTGTTCGCGAGCTCGCATGGTCAGACCCGAGCGGTCGTCGAGGCGATCGAACGCGTGCTGCAAAGCCGGCACTTCATCGTCGAGATGGTCGATTGCTCGCGCCAGACGCCACCATCGCCGGAGAAGGCAGACGCGGTCGTGCTCGCGTCGCGGATCCAGTTCGGGCATCACGCGTCGTCGGTGCTCGGCTACATCCGCCAGCATCGTGCGGCGCTCGAAGCCAAACCAACGGTATTCGTGTCGGTATCGATGGCGGCCGCGGATGGAGGCAACGATCCGAACGGCTACCTAGCGGCCACATTCGAGGCGGTTGCCTGGAAACCGACGAAGTCGTACGCGGTCGCGGGCAAGCTCGCGTATCGCAGCTACAACTGGTTCCTGCGCTTCATCATGAAGCGGATCTCGCAGGCGGCCGGCCACTCCACGGACACCTCGCGCGATCACGAGTACACGAACTGGGATCGCGTGGCGAGCATCGCGGCCGAGATCGCGACCCTCGCGCCGCACGGAGAAGAACAGCATGCGAGCTAGTAACCTCGCATTCATCGCGCTCGCGGGATGCGCGAACGCGATCGCCGATGCCCCCAGTGGCAGTGATGTCTCGACGAGGTTCGAGCACGACATGATCGTGCGGTTTCACATGCACGAGAACTTCGGGCTCGTACGAACGATCGAACACTTGCTCGTCCGCAACAAGCTCGCGGAAGCGAAGGAGCTCGCGCGCGGGATCGCGGAAGCCCCGGACGAACCCGGGACCGCGCCGTGGGCCAAAGAGACCGCGCGGGTTCGCGAGCGTGCACAGGCGATCACGGTGGCGTCGACGCGCGAAGGTGCGGTGCGCGCAGTTACCGAGCTCGGCGACGCGTGCGCGAGCTGTCACCGTGCGAGCGGCACGTTGCCCGACCTCGGAGCGCCGCCGCCCGCACCGAAGGATGAACGTACGCTGTCATCGACGATGGCACGTCACCGGTGGGCGACGGACCGGATCTGGGAAGGCACGATCGGGATGTCCGACGAGAGCTGGAAGCTCGGCGTGAAGATGCTCGCCGAGACCGCGCCACCGTCGAGCGAGCTCGGCGGCGAGCGCGCGCCGTATGCGAAGGCGCTACAGCGCGTGGCGGCGAGCGCCCGCGATGCGAAGCCGGACGACCGCGCGCGGCGTTATGCCGAGATCTTGAACGCGTGCGCCAGCTGTCACGCGTTGCCGTGAGCCTCTCGCAAGGCGAGGGCGAGCTCGTCGAGATCCACCGGCTTCGTCAGGTAGCGAAAGAACCCTGCCTGAATCCCGAGCTGGCGTTCGCGTTTCGACGCGGCCGCGGTGACAGCGATGATCGGGATGTGCACGGCCTCGGAGGTGCTACGGAGGACCTCCAATGCTTCGCGGCCGGTCATGTCAGGCAGGTTCATGTCCATCAACACGACGTCCGGCTGCTGCTCGCGAACGATCGCGATGCCGCGCAACGCCGTCGATGCGGTCAACAGCTCGTAGTTGCCGATCGAGTCGAGAAAGTCCCGCATGAAGCTGATGTTCGCGCGGTTATCCTCGATGTAGACGACGAGCCGTCGTTGCGGGTTGGCTTCTAACAACAGCCGCGATCGCGACGTACGCTCGGGTGCGGAGGTGGTGGCGATCGGCAGCTCGACCCAGAACCGAGAGCCGTGGCCGCGCTCGCTCTCGAATCCGACGCGACCATCCATCAGCTCCGCGAGCCGTTTGGTGATCACGAGGCCGATGCCCGTGCCTTCGATCGGTCCGCCTTCTTGCCCGGCCCGCTGGAATGGTTGAAACAGCTTCGCTTGTGCTTCGTCGTCGATCCCGAGCCCGTTGTCTTCGACCGTCACACGAACATGGGTCGCGGTGTTCGAGACGATGAACCGCACGTGACCTTCCGGCCGGTTGTACTTGATCGCGTTCGATCCGAAGTTCATGACGATCTGCGCGAACCGAGTGCGGTCGGCGAGCGCCATCGGCACGGTCGACACGACATCGTCGAGGACGAGCGCGATTCCCGTCCGCATCGCGAGCGGCTCGAGCGTACGGCGCGCGTCGTCGAGAACATCGCGAACGTCCACCGGTTCCGGCGAGATCGCGATCTTTCCGGCCTCGATACGCGAGAGATCGAGCACGTCGTCGATCAGGTGCAGGAGATGCCCGCCGCCACGGAGGATCTGCGAGACCCGTTCGCGGTGCCGGAGCGAGAGCGGCTCCTTGCGATCGCGATCGAGGAGCTGTGCGAATCCCAGGATCGCGTTCATCGGTGTCCGCAGCTCGTGACTCATCGACGAGAGGAACTCGCTCTTCGCCGCGCTAGCTGCCTCGGCCGCGGCGCGCGCATCGGACAGCTCGCGGGCGGTACGCTCGTCCTCCGTGCGATCGATGATCGTCGTCACGATGCTGCCGTCCTCCATCCGCCGGTCAACGATCCGCAGGTTCTGGCCTCGGACGATCACGTCGATGGTCTTGCTCGCCGCGGTCTTCCGTCCGGCGAGACGCGCGGTCCGGAATTCAGCGCGCTCGTGCTCGGTCCCGAATGGGATGTCGGCGAGCACCGAATCCAAGATGTCCGCGAACGCGATTCCGTGACCATCACCCTGTAACCGAAGGAGCGCACGGAACGCGGCGTTACACGTGACGATCCGATCGTCGGAATCGAACAGTGCGAAGGCGTGCTCGATGCTCTCGACCGCGCACGTCAACCGCGTATCGTCCAGCACACCTCGCGCGGGCAGCTTCACGAGCTCGTCCGTTATCCGAAGCAGGCGCATCCCCGATTCGATCACGAGCTCGATCCATTCGCTCTGTCGCCCCGACAGCGGACGGTCTCGATCACGTTGCAGGAGCTGCGCGAACCCCAGCAACGTATTGAGGGGTGTCCGCAGATCGTGCGCTATCCGAGATACGTCGCTGCTCGCCGCTAGTCCAACGCCCATACAACGCTCTTCTGCACGCTGCGTTCCGAAGATGAGAAGGTGATCGTTCCCGGATTTCGCGAACGGTTTGCGTTCCCGCAATTTGGTACGCGCAAAATAATCGCAATAATAACGCTCAACTACGAGCCCGAATCGGCCGAACCAGCAATCGTGGGCGACGAGGTGGACATCGAAAACCGAAACGATTTTTGGTCGTTCCGAGGGTGCCGCAGAGATTCTTCACCAACACCACCTCTGATCTGCGGCACCCCGGTCGACCGCCTACGGGTCTTGATCGTCGAGCACCACGCGCCGAGTCGCGAGCTCCTCCGATCGTTCTTCGAATACACGGGTTGCGAGGTTGTCGCGACCGCGACCGATCCAGCCTACGTCCTCGCGATCATGGAAGGACTCGAGGTCGACGTCATCGTGCTCGATCCCGAGTCGCCGCGGATGAACGCACTCGACTTCATCGAGGACCTGATGGTCGAGCGTCCGACGCCGGTCGTCCTGCTCGCATCGCCGACCGACGTCTCTGCTCGTCTCGCGATTCGCGGACTCGAGCTCGGCGCGGTCGATATCGCCGACAAGCCGCACCTCGACGTTCGCAGCCGTACGTGCCACCACGCCGACGCCTTGATGGCAAAGGTGACGGCCGCTGCACGAACGAAGCCGCGCCTCCCCGATGAAGTCGGCTTGCGCGCTCCAGTCGAGAGTTGCGTGATCGCGATCGGCTGCGGCATCGGCGGCACCGAAGCACTCGCGAGCATTCTTTCCGATCTCCCCCGCGAAACGCCGGGCATCGCGATCGTCCAACACCTACCCGCTAGCGTCATGCATAGCTTCGCCGATCGTCTCGATCGTGAGTCCGAGCTTTGCGTGCGTGTCGCGCGGGACGGCGATCGTCTGAAACCCGGCGTGGCCCTGCTCGCACCTGGCGACCTCCAGATGCGCGTGATGCGAGCAGGGCCGCGATACCGCGTGCGACTCACGGACGACAGCGCGATCCACACGCGTGGATCCTCGATCGATGCGATGTTCGATTCGGTCGCCGCGGCGTCCGGAAATTCGAGCATCGGCATGTTGCTCGCGGGCAACGGCACCGACGGCGTGCGCGGACTCGTCGCGATGCATCGCGCCGGCGCGATCACGGTCACCCAGGACGAACCGTCGAGCGTCGCCTTCGGGATGTCGCGCGCCGCGATCGCGCAGGGGGCGGCGGCCTATGTGCTATCGCCCGATCGCATTGCCGCATTGCTCCTCGAGCTGGCGTGCTGAATGCCGACGTCGGTACAGACCGAGCTCCATGGCACGCTGACGCGATTGATCCGCGCGTGCGATGTGGTGTTCGGAACGGCAAGCACGTTACTCGCCGTGATCGCGACCTGGCGCGTAGCGATCGGCGATGCGCCGCTCGGGATCGCGATCGCGCTCTGGCTCGTGCCCGCGATCAATATCGGGTTTAGCTTAGCCACCAAGCACGTCGACCGCGTGATCGCGGATGGCGTGCGCGGCGTGATGTGTGCGCCGCTCGCCGCGTACTGTTACGTCGAAGATCACGCCGGCTTCTTGCATCATCTCTGGCTGCCCGCACTGATGTTGTCGGTCGCCGTCGAGACGACGATGTGCATCGGCCAGCGCCGCGCCCGCGCCGGTATCGGAATCGCGTGTCTGTACGCGTCCGTGATCGCGCTGGCCTCGTACGCCAGCGAGCACCTGGACCCGAATTGGGTCCACGACGTGTTCGGCATCCTGATCATCGGAACGATCATCTCGGTCGTGGCCGCGTACTTGGGCGAGGCGCTCGAGCTCGCGACGCAGCAGCGCACGCGCGCGGAAGAGGCACTCGCCTCGCTGCACGAAGAAATGGAGCGCCGTGTCGCGCTCGAAAAGGAATTGCTGCAGTCGCAGAAGCTCGAATCGGTCGGTCGCTTGGCCGCCGGCATCGCCCACGAGATCAACACGCCGGTCCAGTACGTCGGTGACTCGCTCCACTTCATCTCGGATGCAGTCGACGAGCTGTTCGATACGACGAATCGGAGCCAGGACGACGTCGACTATCTCCGCGAAGAGGTCCCGAAAGCGTTGGCACTGGCCGAGACCGGGCTCGAGCGCGTGGTCACGATCGTGCGCTCGATGAAGGTGTTCGCGCACCCGGATGAATCGAGCAAGCAAGCGACCGACCTCAATCGCGCCTTGGCCTCGACGCTCGTGCTCGCGACGAACGAGTACAAGTATGTCGCCGACCTCGTCACCGAATGGGCGGACATCCCATTCGTTCGGTGCTTCGCGAGCGAGATCAATCAGGTCGTCCTCAACATGGTCGTGAATTCCGCGCACGCGATCGAGGAAGCGTTCGCGAGGACGCAGCAGCGCGGCACCCTGTTCGTGGGGACCCGGCTCGCCGGCGATCGCGTCGTGATCACGGTGCGCGACACGGGGAGCGGAATTCCCGTCGCGATACGTGACCGGATCTTCGATCCGTTCTTCACGACGAAAGAAGTTGGCAAGGGGACAGGACAGGGACTCTCGATCGCGCGCCAGATCGTCGTCGACAAGCACGGTGGCACGGTCACGTTCGAGAGCGAAGAAGGTGTCGGGACGACGTTCTTTATCAGTCTACCGATCGCCGGCAATGATCAAAGCGGAGGGCTTGCGATGGTCGCGCCTCCGAAACCTCATGTGGTGGGAGAGAGCTATGGACAGTAAACGGATTCTTGTCGTCGATGATTCGCCAACGATTCGCCAGCAGGTGACGCTCGCGCTTACCCATGCCGGGTTTGCCTGCGTCGAGGCCGTCGATGGCATGGACGCACTCACGAAGGTCGATGGCTCGATCTCCATGATGATCTGCGATGTCAACATGCCGAGGATGGGCGGCCTCGACTTGATCGAAAAGCTTCATTCCGATGCGCGGAATTCGAACTTGCCGATCGTGATGCTGACGACCGAAGGCGGCGCGGCTCACATCGACCGGGCGAAGAAGGCCGGAGCGAAGGGCTGGATCATCAAGCCGTTCAAGGCCGAGTTGCTCGTAGCGGCGGTGCAAAAGCTCGCGCGCTGATGTGAGTGGAGTGGGGAAGGTGGTGGGGAATGTTCGGGCGGTTCAAGCGACTTCGTGAAGACATTTTAGCGCGACTCCGAAAGGTCAATGCGATGACCGAGACGGGGGCGACGGAAGCGTGCACGCAGCTCGCGTTGGTCGCCGATATCGCGAAGAAGCACATCACGTCGCTTCGCGAGCAGGTCGCAGGGACGACGAATAGCAAGCTCCAGCAAGCGATCGCGGTCCACGCAACCCACGTCCGGCAATATGCCGCGCTCGTCGATCTGGCGGTCTCGAACCACGCATCCGATGTCTCGCGATTGGGCGAGCTGACTCGGCAGATCAAGACGGCGGCCGCGGACATCGAGCAAGCGAATAAGGCGGCGCGTGCACTGTCGATCAACGCCCGGATCGAGTCTTCGCGATCCGGCGAAGACGTGTTCAAGACGATCGCGATCGAGATGTACCAGCTCTCGCGGATCATCGTCGCTGCGAACGGGCGAATCCAAGAGCTCGCCTCCGAGCTCGATGTCGCATTGCCGCGGCTGATCGAGCAGAGCCAGCACCTGCGCGCGATGGTGGCCGAGTTCACGGCGAATGCTCGCTCGCAGATCGATGCCGTCGATCGCGAGATCGTGGCGATGCGCACGAGTGTCGATGGTTCACTCTCCGCGAGCGATGCGGCGTTGGCGGAGATCATCAAGAGCTCGTATCGCGGCCTGTCCGCACTCCAGTTCCAGGACGTCTGTCGTCAGAGCCTGCTTCAGATCGACCGCTGGAACGCCGATGCCTTGAACGCGATGGCGGCCGAGCTGCATATCGAGACCGATATCGCGACGTGCGAAGAGGCCGTCAGCGCGGAGGCCGTGAGCACCGATCATGCGCAGGCCGGAGAGGTCGTGCTGTTTTGAGGGCGCGTTTGGCTCGGTGGATGCTCGCGATCTGGCTGCCGGCCGGCTTCGTGCTCGGCGGCATCCTGCTGATCCACCACATGGTCGCGCTTCCGGTGCCACCGGCGAGCGATGCGCGAGCTCGCGCCGCGTTCCAAACGGATCTACCGCAGGCGCGGTGGCGACTCTTTCACGTCTTGTATCGCGGCTGTGGTTGTTCGCGTCGCGTGATCGACCACCTGCTCGCGGGCCCACGGCCGCAGGACGTGATCGAAGAAGTCGTGATGGCGGACGACCATCGCCTCCCGAGCGATTTCGACGACCGATTGCGCGCGGCAGGGTTCACCGTCCGCGTTGTCGATCCGGATCAGCTCGCCGAGCACTACCACCTCGAGGCGGCACCGGTCCTCGCGATCATGCGTCCCGATGGCACGGTCGGCTACCTCGGTGGCTACAACCGACACAAGCAAGCCCCTTTGTTCGAAGACGTCGCGGTGCTCGAGAAGCTGCGACGCCATGAAACGCCCGGACCACTCCCTCTGTACGGCTGCGCGACGAGCTCTCGACTCGCGGCGCGAGCCGATGTGCTGCCATGAAGAAGCTGCTCTCCTACCTGGTTCTACCGCCTGCCGTCTCGCCGTTCGAAGCCGCGTACCTGCGCCGGATCAACCGGGTCGCGTTGTGCGTGTTCGCGCTCCACCCGCCGGTGTTCGCGCTCGTCGCGTACTGGTGCGGAACGAGCGTCATGACGGCACTCGCGTTGTCCGGGCTCGCGTTGATGGGGCCGATCCTCGCGAACATCGCGTTTGTCGATCGGCCGCGTGCGGTCGGACTCGTCACCGGCGTCACCGCGATGCTGATGGGCGGAATCCTCGTCTACCTCGGGCAAGGTCCGATGCAGATCGAGATGCACTTCTACTTCTTCGTCATGATCCCCTTGCTCGCGGTGTACGGCAATCCGCTCGTGATCGTGGTGGGCGCCGCAACCGTCGCGATCCACCACGTGACGATGTGGCTGGTCTTGCCGAGTGGCGTGTTCAACTACGCGGCTCCACTCTTGACGATCTTCGTTCACGCGATCTTCGTGCTGATCGAAGCGATCGCTGCCTGCTTCGTCGCGCGATCGTTCTTCGACAACGTGATCGGGCTCGAGAAGATCGTCGCAGCGCGAACCGAAGCCCTCGATGCGCGCAACCAGGATATGGCCCGGATCCTCGACAACGCGGCCCAGGGTTTTGTTTCCGTCGACCTCCAGGGCGCGATCGGCGGCGAGTGGTCCCGCGCGCTCGAAGTCTGGTTCGGCGCTCCAACAGCAGGCATGCGACTGTGGGACTACCTGTATCGGGAGAACGAATCACGCGACTGGATGCGCATTAGCTTCGAATCGCTGGTCGACGGCTTCTTGCCGATCCAGCTCGCTCTCGAGCAACTTCCCCGGCGGATCAAGGCGAACAATCGCGAGCTCCAGATCGACTATCTGCCGATCGGCACGCCGCTCTCGAACCTGCTGGTCGTGGTGAGCGACGTCACGTCGGAAATCGCGCGCGAGCGCTCCGAACAAGCACAACGCGAGCTCGCAGCGGTGATCGAACGCGCGATCTCGGATCGCGCCGGCTTCACGTCGTTCATGGATGAGGCAGGTGCGCTCGTCGAGCGGTGCGTCGGTAGCGACCTGTCGCGACCCGAGTTGCGTCGCATCGTTCATACGCTGAAGGGCAATTGCGCTCTGTTCGGCGTCAGCACGATCGCCGCGCTCTGTCATGCGGTCGAGAACGAGATCGCGGATCGCGACGAGGTCGCATCCACCACGCGCGATCAACTGATCGCGACCTGGAACGCGTTTCGCGATCGGGTCGAGCGCGTCCTCGGACGGTCGGAACGCCCGGCGCTGGTCGTCGATCTCGACGAGTACAAACGGTTCGTCGCCGGAATCCCGAGCCCGACCCCGATGTGGGCACACGGCGTTCGCGAGTGGGCAAATACGCCGGCGCGGCCTCGGCTCGAGCAGTGTGCGAGCTACGCGCGCATGCTCGCCGCAAAGCTCGGCAAGACCGACTTGAACGTGGTCATCCTCGATCACGACGTTCCGGATGCCGTCGGAACGGTTCGCGGTGGTGTGGACCAACTTGGTGCACGCGATTCGCAACGTCGTCGATCACGGCATCGAGACGGCCGACGAACGCCTCGCTCACGGCAAGCCGGCCGAAGGCACGGTCACGCTCGAGACGATGATCGCGGGCAATCGGCTCGAGATCGCGATTGCCGATGACGGCGCAGGCGTCGACTGGGACCGCGTCCGAGACAAAGCGGTGTCCCTCGGTCTGCCGTGCGACACCAAAATGCAACTCGAGGAAGCACTGTTCGCGAGCGGGTTCTCCACGCGATCTGCCGTATCCGAAGTCTCCGGGCGCGGTGTCGGCCTCGATGCGTTGCGCGAGGCATGTCGCTCGCTCGGCGGAGACATCGCGCTCTCGACGGTGCGAGGCGTCGGCACGCGGATCGTGTGCTCGGTACCCCTCGTGCCGCGCGGGCATCAAACCGTGCCTCAACATATGCCGGTGACGTCATGACGTTCTGCGAAGACCTCCACGATCTGCTGTGCGATGCCGCGCGAGATACGTTCCAGGCGTATGGCACCGTCGCCCAACTCCTCCATGCGGTGTCGATGTCGACAAACCCGCAGCTCGGCGCGGTCCTCGGACTCACCGGCTACGAGTTGAATTGCACCGTGCTCGTGGTTGCCGATCCGATCACGTTGTCGACGACAAATCCGACGCCAAACGTCGCGGATTCGAAGTGGCTCGGTGAAGCGACGAACCAGATCGCCGGTCGTTTCAAGAACGAGCTCGCACGGCGAGGGATCGACGTCGCAATGGCTGTTCCCGTCGTCCTCAGTGCGACGCGCCTCGTGCCGATGGTCCGGAATTCAACCGAGCCGATCCATCTCCGGATCGAGCACGCGTACATGACGATCTGGCTCGAGTACGAAGGCGAGCTCGAACTGCCGGAACCACGCTGCGAGGTCACGCGCGAGGGCGAAGCGCTGTTGTTCTAGCTACAACAACGTCCTCGCGACGAGGACGTTGCGATCGGCACGTTCGACGACCTTCTGCGCGGTCGTCCCGATCAGTCGCTCCAACAGCCCGTGGCCGTGCGAGCCGATCACGATCATGTCCGCATCGCGCTCTCGAGCCGTGTGCAAGATGCCATCGGCGGGGGTCGCGAGGTTTGCGATGATCGCTTCGATCGGCGCTTTGCACGATTTCGCGAGCTCCTCGAGCTCGGTGTGAGCGCGGCGAACGAGGACATCCTCGGCCCGCGCCGCCGAGGCGAGCTGCTCGACATCGAGCGGTTGCGCCGTCACGGCGCGATACAAGATCACATCCGAATCGGTCATCGCGGCGAGGCGACTCGCGGTCTGCAATACGAACGGCGCGCGCGTGGAGTTGTCGAGGGCAACGAGGATGCGTTTCATGGAGCCTCCTGGTGCAGGTGTTGACTCGCCATCTCGAGATCGTGGGCGGCGCGGCGCTGCAGCTCGGGGATCCACTTCTTGTCGTCGACGCTGAGCTCGAGCTGGATCTCGTTCGCTTGGCCTTTCGCCGTCACTCGTAGCCCCGGAACATCGAGAGGGCAATCGTCCATGTCGGTGCGACCGAGCATCATCCACGCGCGATGACAGCGCATCGCGGTGAGCAGGCGCTCGGGGGGCCCTGCCTCGGGCGCGAGTAGCACGAGCGCTCCGGTCGCCGTCGCGGAGCCGCCGATCCCGTAACGCTGGAGTGGCGATGTCATGACCTGCTCGGCGGGCGTATCGCGACACGCGTCTTCGTACTCTGCCTCGAGTCGCGCCGCGGCCGTGCGGTGCTCTTCGGCATGACGATGATGTTCTTGGACCGTGTCCCACGAGCCACTCCACACGAATTGCGGCTGGTCTTGACCGGCGGGGTTGCCGAATGTCGGTTGCGGCCATTGGACGAGCTCGTTCGCGCGCGCATCTTCGCGACGTGCAGCCGCGAGGTGCTCGTCGGCGCGCGGGCCACGTGGACTCGACGAGGATTCGGTCGTGGGACCCGCACAGCCAAACAGGGTGAGGAAGAGAAAGAAGCGCACGCGACTCGTAAGAGCAACCGGCGGGCCAGTCACTCGAACCGCAACGCATCGATCGGATCGAGTCGTGCCGCCTTGTTCGCCGGAAAGAATCCAAAGACGATTCCGACAAGTGCGCTGAAGCCGACGGAGATCACGAGGATCCCGGGATGGATCGCGAACGGCCATGCGAAGTGCGCAGCAATTGCGTACGCGGCGACCGATCCGACCGCGATGCCGAGCAACCCGCCGGCAAGCGAGAGTGCGAGAGCCTCCGCCAGGAACTGCGCGAGCACGTCCCACGAACGCGCACCGACTGCCATCCGGACGCCAATTTCGCGCGTTCGTTCGGTCACGCTCACGAGCATGATGTTCATGATCCCGATCCCGCCGACGAGCAGCGACACTGCGGCGATCGCCGCGAGTAGGGCCGTCAGGATTCCCGTGCTCTGTTGCTGCGCTGCTGCGATCTCGGACAGGTTGCGGACCGAGAAGTCGTCATCGATCCCCGCACCGAGGTGATGCCGGTCGCGCAACAGCGCCGTGATTTCGGCCTGCGCTCGCGAGGTCTGATCTGCGGCGGTCGCGCTGACGAAGATCGCGCCGTTGATGTAGCCACCGAGCCCGGCCGTAACCTTCGTTTGAAACGTCGTGTATGGCGTGAGGATCGTGTCGTCGTAGTCCTGCCCCATCGGCGATTGGCCCTTGTGATCGAGCACGCCGATCACTTGAAACGGAATCGCTTGGATCCGCACCATCTGGCCCACCGGGTTGTAACCGCTGCCCCACAGGTGTTCGACGACCGTCGTACCGAGCACCACGACCTTCGCACCACCGTCGAGGTCGTCCTGCGCGAGGGGGCGACCGTGCGTGACCCGCCAATTCCGGATCGAAACGTAGTCGGTACTCGTTCCGATGATTCCGGTCGTCCAATTGCGATCCTCGCTCTGAACGACTTTCGATGCCCGCAGGACTGGCGCCGCGGCGGCGACCGCTCGGCATTCTTTGCGGAGTGCCGCGAGGTCTGCCCACGTGATCGTCGCTTGCGTGCCCGCGCCACCCATCATGCCGCCAGATGTTGCCGAGCCAGGGACCACGATCAGGAGGTTCGTGCCCATCGCCTCGAATGTGGCCTCGACCCGGCGTCGTGCACCTTCTCCGATCGCGACCATCGCGATCACCGCGCCAACTCCGATCACGATCCCGAGCGCGGTCAGCGCGGAGCGCATCTTGTTGCGGATGAGCGCTCTTCCGGCGACGCGAGCGATCGCGCCGGGACTCATGCCGCCGCCTTGACCGGCTTCTGCTCGGCATCCGCGATGACCTTGCCGTCGCGCATGGTGATCACCCGGCCCGCGCAACGACCGATATCGGGTTCGTGGGTGACCAGGACGATCGTGATGCCGCCTTGCACGAGGTCCTGCATCAGTCGCATGACATCCATGCTCGCCTTCGAATCGAGCTGTCCGGTCGGCTCGTCGGCGAGGATCAGTTCGGGATCGTTGACCAGGGCGCGCGCGATCGCGACACGTTGCTGTTGGCCGCCGGACAGCTTGCCAGGCGTGTGATCCGCGCGATCCGCAAGTCCGACCCGTTCGAGCGCAATGCGCGCGCGTTCGGTCCGTTCGCGTGCAGAGATCCCGGAATACAACAGCGGAAGCTCGACATTCTCGCGAGCGCTCGTCCGCGGTAACAGATTGAAGCTCTGGAACACGAACCCGAGGCGTTCGTTGCGAATGCGAGCGAGCTCGTTGCGGGGCAGGGAGCCCACTTCTCGACCGCCGAGGCGATAGCTTCCACGCGTCGGCCGATCGAGGCATCCGATCACGTTCATCAACGTCGATTTTCCCGATCCCGAAGCGCCCATCACGGCGACGAACTGGCCCGCCTCAATTTCGAGCGAAACATCGTCGAGCGCGCGAACCTCCGTCTCACCAGACGCGTAGATCTTCGACACGTGCTCGAGCTCGATCAACGCGCTCATAGCATCCGCCCGGTCGCGTGACCGTGAGTGCTCGTGACTTCGGTGATCACGAGCTCACCTGCATCGAGCCCAGACCTGACCTCGGTGAACGTACCGTCGCTAACACCCGGCTCGAACACCACGGGTTTCGGCTCGCCGCCGCGCATCACCCACACGAGTTTCTTCCCGAGCGGAGTGGATGGCGCGGTCGTGGCCAGTTCTGCAGGCGCGCGAAATCGGATCGCGGCATTGGGTACCCGCACGGTCTCGGCACGTTCCGCGTAGACGATCTCGACGTTCGCGGTCATACCCGGCTTCAACTGCAGCTTCGGGTTCGGCACGTCGATCACCGCGTTGTAGGTGACGACGTTCTGGACCACCTGCGGTGATGACCGGACCTGACGGATCGTTCCGCGAAATAGCTCGCTCGAGAATGCGTCGACCGTGAACGTCGCCGTCATGCCCGGGGCGAGAGCTCCAACGTCGGCCTCTGCGATATTCGTGTCGACCTCCATCTTGGCCAGGTCTTCACCGACGAGGAACAGCGTCGGCGATGCGAACGATGCCGCGACGGTTTGACCGACGTCGACATTCCTCGTGATCACGGTGCCGCGAATCGGCGAACGGATCGTCGTGTAGTCGAGATCGAGCTTCGCACTGTCGAGCTGCGCGCGCGCCTGGGCCTCGGCCGATGTCGCGGTCTCGAGGTCCGCGGTCGCGGTGGCGACTGCGGTGTCGGCCGTGTCGACCGTACTCTTCGCGATCAGATTCTGCGCGAGCATGTCGTGATCGCGAGCGGCGATACGCCGGACATCAGCGAGCGCGGCCGAGGCTTTATGAACCGACGCATGCGCTGCCTGCAGGTTTGCGGTTGCGAGCTCGACCGCTGCACGAAACAGGCGCGGATCGATCTGGGCAACCATCTGTCCCGGTTCGACCGCGGAGTTGAAGTCCGCACCGAGTGACTCGATCCGTCCCGACACCTGGGTGCCGACTTGAACCTGGACGATCGGGTTGACGGTGCCGGTCGCGGTCACCTTCGCACGGATCGATCCGCGATCGGTCCGTTCGGTTTCGTATTGGAGCGCGGGCGTCGAGGTCTTCGACCGGTCGTGGAGCTTCCACGCGATCGCCAGCACACCTGTTAGCGCGGCTATCGCGACCGACGTGTTGCGCCAGCGATGAGCGGCTCGTGCTGCTTCCATGCTCGGTCGTTCTGCACGGCATGTGCCCTTGTCCAGCGGCGAGTCGGGCCATTGGTCGTGAACACGCCGCGCGTGCAGCTCGGCAGCTCTTTCGGCGGCGCCGATGTGGCTCGCATGACTTGCGCTCGCAAGCGCATCGCTTGCGTGGGCCGTAGGTGCGGATTTTTCGCGAGAGCGCGCATGATCGCGGATTCCAGCTCGCGGGGGATTGCGCGGTCGGGACATCGTAACGATGGGGGCACGACGTCGTCGTGGAGCTGGCGGGCGAGGATCTGGGCGACGGTCCCTCCGCCGAACGGCGTGCTGCCCGTTAGCATCTCGTAGAGGATGACGCCGACGGCGTAGATATCGGCCGCGCGCGTGATCGCGTCCCCGCACACGAGCTCGGGCGCCATGTAGTCCGGCGTGCCCGAGATCATGTCGTGCTCGTCGCGTAACCGAGTCGACGGAGCACGAGCGAGTCCGAAATCGATGATCACGGCGCGCCTCTCTTCCGCGTCCCACAGAATGTTGTCGCTCTTGAGATCGCCGTGCACGAACCCCGCGACGTGGATTTCGGCGAGCCCGGCGAGGATCTGTCCGGCCGCCGAGCGCAGCTGCGCGAGGGGCAGGGGACCATGCTCCGCGATCGCGAGTCCGAGTGGTTTCCCCGCAACCCGAAACATCGCAACGAATGGAACGCCGTCGCTCGTGACGCCGTGATCGACGATCCGGACGACGTTGGTGTGGAGGATCCGGCTCGCGGCGGCCGCTTCTTCCTGCATGCGGAGCACGAGTAGTGGCTCGCGCCGCAGCTCGGGTAACAACACCTTGACGGCCATCGCACCGAGCTCGGGATGGTCGACCGCATACACATCTCCCATTCCCCCACGACCGATCACCTCGCCCAGAACGCATCGAGATCCGGCGATACGCAGCGTGGTCATTCGACGAAGACGAAGCACGCGACATGCCGTTGCTTCTCATGAGGTTTCATCGACGACGACTTCCGGCACGCGCCATGCTGAGGCGGCGCGTATGGTGAATCTCGACGTGACGACGCCGACGACGTACTCGCGCTCGCAACTCGCGATCCGGATCGCGATCTGGGTGCTCCTCGGGTGGTTCGGAATCACGCTCGGCTGGCTCGCGTGCGCGTTGTTTGTCGCGCTGCCGTTGATCGCGGCGGGGGCGATCCACTCGAGCACCGACTACCCCGAGGAACACGGTGGAGAGCTGTGGGACGTGATCGCGTTCCTGCTCCGCTTCGAGGCGTATTTGCTTTGTACCGTCGATACGTTCGCTAGCACGTCCGATGTCGACATCGAGCTCGAGATGCATGGCCACCCCACGGTGCGATCGGCGCTCATGAGATGCGTGACGGCGTTGCCGGTCGGACTGATCGTCCTCATCGCATCTGCGTTCGCGTGGATCGTGGGCGCGTTCGGATTCTTGACGATCCTCGTGGCGCGTCACGTGCCCGAGCCACTCCTCGGAATCCAACGGGCCACTCTTAGACTGCAAGCCCGCTTCCTCGCGTATCACGCGTCGTTGGTCGACGACTACCCGTCTCTAACCTTCGACACCCACGCTCATCGACCCATGCATCGCGCAGCTTGATCCATCATCGACGCACTCCGTGCGCGATTTGATGACGCCGACCGGGTACGAGGGATGCAGTCCGCTCGGGCATGTTGATGCCTACGGTCGGTCGCTACATGACAAGACAACCGTGGACGACGGCGTCCACGATCTCGCTAACGCAGGCACGCGAGCAGATGCACGCGCATCGCGTTCGCCACCTTCCCGTCGTCGACGATGGCAAGCTCGTCGGGCTACTGAGCGAGCGCGATCTGAGTACGTTCGAGGCGCACGGTGGATGGCAGATTTTTCGCGTTCGCGATGCGATGAGCGATCCGGTCTATTCGGTCAAGGCGACGGCTGCTCTCTCGGACGTGGCGCGCGTGATGAGCGAGCAGAAGTTCGGCTCGGCGGTCGTGCTCTCGAATGCCGGCGTCGTCGAAGGCATTTTCACGGCAACCGATGCGTGTCGTGCGCTCGCCGAGATTCTCGAACGCGAGGTCGACGATCGGTGACGGCACGCGAGTTGCTGTGGTTCGGTGCATGGAGAAATCGAAACCGCACGTCAACATCGTGGTCGCCTTCGACTTCAGCCCGAGCGCGGACATCGCGCTGCGACGAGCGATCGACGTCGCGTGTCGCGCGCCGCAACACGTGCTTCACGTCGTGACCGCACTCGATGCGAGGCACGGGCTGCCGATCATCGAAACCAACCACGTCGATTACGCGTACGCGGAGAAGGTCCAGGCGCTGATCGGCGATCACGTGCGCGGAATCCTCGCGCATCGCGAATCGGCCGGTCCGACCGAATTCTTCGTCCACGCACGGATCGGGCGTCCCGCGCCGGAGATCCTCGGCCTCGCGAATGAAGTCGGTGCCGACCTGATCTTCATCGGCTGCCATGGCACGACTGGTCTCGACCGGATGCTGCTCGGCTCGGTATCCGAACGCGTGGTGCGCGAAGCGAAGTGTCCCGTGATGGTGGTCCGCGAGAAGACGTACGACGATGTCGAGCTCTTACACGTCGTCGAGTGCGAGCGTGCCCCGAACGCGTATCATCCTCCGCTGCGCTTCTCGTACGTCGATCGCAGCGCGATCACGCGGCCGAACAACTGGCCGATCGGGTGAAGGACGCCACGCGCGGAACGCTCGACGATGTGCTCGCGCGAGTCGGCACGTCGGTGAACGGCCTCTCGACGGATGAAGCGACGCGGCGTGCACGCCACGGTGGAGCTCTCCCGCGCCCACGACTCGCGACTCGACTCGTCACTGCGAGTCGGGCGTTCGCGAATCCCCTCGTCGGCATCTTGGTGATCGCGGGTATTGCATCCGCCGCGCTTGGCGACGTGGTGCAGGCGATCCTGATCGGTGCGATCGTGGTGATGAGTGGTGCGATCGACACGTGGCAGACCACGCGGTCCTCGCGCGCCGTGCGGCGATTGAATGCGCAACTCACGCCGACGGCGACCGTGTTGCGCGATCAGACCTGGTGCGAGATCGCGCGAGACGCAGTCGTCGTCGGCGATATCGTCCGACTCTCGGCCGGTGACCTCGTGCCCGCGGACGCACGATTGATCGAAGCCACCGACCTTCACGTCCAGCAGTCCGCGCTCACCGGCGAATCGCTTCCCGTCGAAAAGCAAGTCGCCGGTCGCGACCTGTCGTCGTCCGGCCCGGATGTTCCGGAGCTCGTGTTTCTCGGAACGTCGGTCGTGAGTGGTAGCGCAAGAGCCGTCGTCTATGCGGTCGGGGCCGATACCGCTTTCGGCGATGTCGTGGCGATGCTCGCAGCACGTCCTGCGGAGACCGAGTTCGAACGTGGCACGCGACGGTTCGGCATGATGATCCTGCGCAGCATCGTCGCGCTTGTCATGTTCGTGCTCGTCGTCAACATCGCGCTCGGTCGCGACGCGATGGAGTCGCTGTTGTTCTCCGTCGCGCTGGCCGTCGGGCTCACACCGGAGTTCCTGCCGATGATCTCGACGGTGACCCTCGCCCAAGGGGCCGTGAGGATGGCGCGGGAGAAGGTGATCACGAAGCACCTCGCCGCGATTCAGAACCTCGGCAGCATCGATATCTTGTGCAGCGACAAGACGGGCACCCTCACATCGGGCGTCATGTCACTCGACGCGTCGCTCGACCCGTTCGGCGACGCAGCACCCTCGGTCTTGCAGCTAGCGCGTCTCAATAGCCGATTCGAGACCGGGATTCGCAGTCCGCTCGATGCCGCGATCCTCGCTGCTACGTGCGACGACCTTCAGGGGTGGACGAAGACCGATGAAGTCCCATTCGATTTCGAACGGCGACGAATGTCGGTCGTAGTCCACCGCTCAGATGCGACCACATTGATCTGCAAAGGCGCGCCGGAGAGCGTGCTCGCGGCTTGCACGCAGTATCGGGTCGCGGAGGACACGCGTCCCTTCGACGATCGCGCGCGCTCTCGTTGCACTGCCGTGTTTCGCGATGCGAGTGCTCGAGGCTTCCGCGTGCTCGCGGTCGCGACTCGCGATGCTGCGCACTTGGCCCAGTGCCACGCGGCCGACGAGCGAGAGCTTTGCTTCGTCGGCTTTTTGACGTTTGCGGACCACGTCCTCGATGGTGCCGCGCGCTCGATGGCTCGACTTCGCGATGATGGTGTCACCGTGAAGATCTTGACCGGCGACAACGAGTTGGTCACGCGGTGGATCTGCGATGACGTCGGGCTTTCGCACGCACGTATCGTGCTCGGTGCGGAGATCGATCCGTTGGATGATCTCGCGCTCGCGAGGCTCGCCGAAACGCACGACGTCTTCGCGCGAGTCTCGCCCGTTCAGAAGCACCGCATCGTCATGGCGTTGAAGTCCGCCGGGCACGTGGTCGGCTTCCTCGGCGATGGCATCAACGATGCGCCCTCCCTGCACGGTGCTGACGTCGGTATCTCGGTTGCGGGCGCCGTCGACGTCGCACGCGAGGCGGCCGACATCGTGCTGCTCGAGCGTCATCTGGATGTGCTCCACGCGGGCATCCTCGCGGGCAGGCGCGCCTCCGGGAATGTCCTCAAGTACCTGCTGATGGGTACGAGCTCGAACTTCGGCAACATGTTCAGCATGGCTGGCGCGACGCTGTTGTTGCCGTTCTTGCCGATGCTGCCGATCCAGATCCTGTTGAATAACTTCTTGTACGACCTCGCGCAGATCACGATCCCCACCGACAACGTCGATCCGGCGTACGTGCGCAAGCCTCAGCGTTGGGACATTGCCTCGATCCGTCGTTTCATGTGGATCGCGGGCCCGATCAGCTCGGCCTACGACTTCATCACGTTCTTCGTACTGCTCCGCTGGTTCGGATTCGGCGAAGCGAAGTTCCATACGGGCTGGTTCGTCGAATCGCTCGCGACCCAAACCCTCGTATTGTTCGTGATCCGGACGGCGGCCCGGCCGTGGCGCGATCGTCCGAGCCTCCCGCTCGTCATCACCACGATCGCGGTCGTCGCCGTCGGCCTCGCGGTGCCGGTTTCCCCGGCGGCGCGGTGGCTCGGCCTCGAGCCCCTTCCACCAGGGTTTTTCGGATTCTTGATCGTGGTCGTGATCAGCTACCTCGGCGTGATGGAGCTCGTCAAAGCGCGGGTCTTCGATCCACGCCGAACCGCGCACGTCGCGCGTGCCGATTCCGCTCGAACGCAGGTCTTGCGCGAGTTCACGCCCTAGAGGGCAGTCAGGACGGGAACGGCACGTGCAGCAAATCGTCCGAACCGCGCAGTACGATGTTGTCCGACTGGAATATCTCTTCGCACGCACTCGTGGAGGCGTCGCCGGATGGCATCGTGGTCTGCGACCCCGATGGAAAGATCGCACTCGCGAATCACGAGGCAGAGCGGATCTTTGGCTACGGCAACGGTGAGCTCCTCGGCGAGTCGTTCGAGGTCCTGATCCCGGAGCACGCGCGGGTGCAACATCAGCATCACGTCGCCGGTTACGCGCGAGCACCGCGGGTCCGAACCATGGCGGCGAAGATCGAGGTCGTCGGGCTGCATCGAAATGGCGCGAACGTGCCGGTCGAGATCAGCCTATCCCCCGTCGTTCGCGAGCGCGGAATGCTCGTGATCGTGGGAATTCGCGATGTCTCCGAGCGCCGCTTGCTCGAGGTCGAGGGCCAGCGCATCGCGAGCTACCTCGCCGCCGCGGTCGAGAGCGTCCAAGACGCGTTCCTCGTCTACGACGAGCACGATGTCTTGATCATGACGAACAGCGCGGCGCGTGCCGCGATCGATCGCGCGGGCGATCGTCCGTTGATCGGTCAGACCTTCGAGCAGATCCTCGACGCGTCGCTCGCCGCGAATGTCTACAATCTCGGCAGCGAGCTGCCAGAGACGTGGCGAGCACGCCGCCTCGCGTATCGTCAGGACCCCCAGGGTGTCTTCGACGTCGCGCTCGCGGATGGACGGATTCACCGGATCGTCGAGCGCAAGACGACGTTTCGCGGGACGGTGACGGTCATCTCCGACGTGACCGATGACATCCGGCACGCAAACGAGCTCGAACGCGCGAGGCAGCTCGCGGAAGCGGGGAGCGCGGCGAAGAGCGAGTTCCTGTCGGCGATGAGTCACGAGTTGCGCACGCCCTTGAACGCGATCCTCGGATTTGCACAGCTGCTCGAGCGCGATCGCAAGTCGCCGCTCAATCCGCGCCAGCTCGAGCGCATTCAGCACGTGGTGCGCGGCGCTGATCAGCTCGTGCATCTCATCGATGACGTGCTCGATCTGTCGCGGGTCACGGACGGTCGCCTGTCGGTTTCGATGGAGCCGGTCGAATGTCGTGATGTGTTCGACGAGACGCGTCGTACGCTCCAACCGGTTGCCGCGCGCAAGCAGATCGACGTCGTGTTCGCGGATGACCTCGAGATCTATCCACGGGTCTTTGCGGATCGTTCACGCCTCGTTCAAGTGCTCATGAACCTGGGTTCGAACGCGATCAAGTTCGGTCGGCCCGGTGGCCGCGTCGAGCTCGCTCTCGAGATCGTCGATGACCGCGCGCGTTTTATCGTGCGTGACGATGGCCCTGGAATCCCCGTCGAGCAGCGCCACAAGCTGTTCGAACCGTTCCACCGTGCAGGCGGCGCAACGGAAGGCACGGGAATCGGCCTCGCGATCAGCCGCAAGATCGTCGAGCTGATGCACGGCACGATCGGCTTCGTTCCACGCGAGACGGGTGGAGCGGAGTTCTGGGTCTCTCTCTCGGTCTACGCACGCCGGATGCGCGACACCGTGCCGGATGTTCTGGAGGCGCGGACATCGCTCGTCGGAGTCGCGATCACGATCGTCTACATCGAAGACAATCCGGTGAATGTCTCGCTGATGCGAGACGCGTTGGGTGAGATGTCGAGCATCGAGCTCGTCGCGGTTCACACGGCGGAGCTCGGGATCGAACTCGTTCGCTCGCGGCTTCCCGCGCTCGTGATCATGGATATCAACTTGCCCGGAATGAGTGGCATCGAAGCCGCGCGGCGTCTGCGCGAAAATCCCGAGACCGCGCAGATTCCGATCATCGCGTTGTCGGCGGCGAACCATGCACGCGACGCGCACCACACGAAGCGAGCAGGCTTTTCCGCGTATCTGACCAAGCCGTTGAAGTTGCCCGAGCTCTACGCCGCGCTGGACGAGGTCTTGCACGTACCCGCTGTACGATGACCACACCTCTGCGCGTGACGTTTCGCGATATGGACCGCAGTGCCGCGCTCGAGAGTTTTGCGCGTGCGTGGTACGACAAGCTCGAGCATGTCAGCACGGGCATCGATCATTGCGATGTCGTGTTCGAACGACCGCACCAACACCAACATTCGAATCAGCCGTTCCACGTGCGCGTGTCGCTCGCATCGGGCGAGATCCTGGTGAGCGTAGATGCCACCCACGTCGGGGCGTATGTCGCAATACGCGATGCGTTCCGTGCGGCTCGGCGTCAGCTCCAGGATCAAATCCGTCGCCAGCGACGCGATGTCAAACAGCACTCACTGCCGCATTAGCCGCGGTTCGTGCACCGCCGGTGCCTCGAGATATTCGCGGAACGCACGGATCAGGCGACCGATCTGGGCACCATCCGCGTAGCGATGATCGATCGTCGCGGTGATCGGCAAGATCTCGCGGACCTCGACCTTGCCAGCGACGGCGACCGGCTTGGTCACGAGCTCACCGACAAGCGTCAGTAACGGAACGTCATACATCCACGCGAGTGGCGCGAAGCCTTGCGGCAAGCCGAGCGTGCCAATGCTCGACACCATCGCGCTGCCGAACGGATTGTGGCGCAGGCCCAGCGTTCGAACATCCTTGTGTAGGCCTTGAGTCACGAGCGCGCCGGTGTGCAAGGCGAGGCGCAACAGTCGTGGTGGAAGCGCATCCATGATTCGCTTCGTTTTCGCGAAGTCCGCGTCATCGCCTGACTTGAGGCGCTGGCTCTTGGCCGCGAGCTCGCGCGCGACATCGATCGCTGCGAGCTGATCGACATGCTCGATCTTGACGCCCGACAGGTCCGTACCGGCCGCCACCGAGGTGATGAAGAACACGTCGATCGATTCGCGCGGGATCGCGCGCCCGCCGCGAATCTGGACATTCATCTCCGGGACTTGTTCGAGCGCATGCGCGACCGCTCGGCCGACGAGGGTGGTTACCGTGACGTGGTGATGCGAGCTCGCCGCTTCCGCGAGGAACTCACGTAGCGGCGCTGCGTCGATATCGAGAGCTCCGAAGATCTGTGGGTCGGCCGGTGCAGGCCATAACGCCGATGCGATCCGTCGCCAGCCTGTCGTTCGCGTGCCGCGCATCTATCCTCGCTTTCGGGCAACGAGAACCGGACAACGTGAGTGACGCACGATCTTTTCGGCCACCGAGCCGAGGAATGCTCGACTCAGTCCCGTGCGACCGTGACTACCGATGATCACGAGGTCGATCGTTCGGTCGTCATCTAGCGTCGTCAGGATCTCGTAGCCGGGGTAACCGACGCGAGCGGCCGCCTCGAGCGTCGCTGTTGTCTTCATGCGGGCGGCTTCCACGGTCTTGCCGAGCGCAGTGAGCGCTTCGACGTCGAGCTCGCGCACGATGTCCGCGAACGGAAACTCGTTCGTATAGGCGACGGGGAGCTCGATGGCGTGGAGCAGCGTGATCCGGCCCTTCGGTGGAATGATCTCCGTCGCGAGATCGACCGCGCGCTGGGCGTATTCGGAGAAATCGGTCGGCACGAGGGCGTGCTGGAACGGTTGGAGCTCGCCGTCTGGACGCACCGTCATCACCGAACAGCGCGCATGTCGTACGACCTTCTCCGCAACGGATCCGAGAAAGATACGTGCGAGGCCGGTACGTCCGTGCGTTCCGATGACGCAGAGATCGAACGCTTCGTGCTCGAGCTGTCGAACGATGCACGACCACGGGCTTCCGTTCAGGAGCTCGGTCGAGACATGGGGTGCACCTGCGGCGATCGCGTCGCGCTTCGCGGCGTCGAGCCCTTTGTGCGCGTCGTCGATGAGTTGTTGCACCATGAACGGCGGAAATGGCGCTTCGAGCGAGTATGCGGACGGCGGGATGTACCAGGCATGGGCGATCACGAGCTCCGCGTTGGATTCGCGCGCGAGCCGCGTTGCTAGGCGGAGCGCACGATCTGCGCCGGGCGAGAAATCGGTCGGGCACAAGATCTTCGTGAAGACCATGGCCGGGACGGTTGCAACGCGTCGGCCAACTCGAGCTAGGCAGCCGCCCTGGCGTGCCGGAGCTTGACCTCGCGTTCGATGTCTCGCGAACCCACCATTCCGAGGACCTTCGCCGGGGGGCGGACCACGACGACGTAGCGCGCATCTTCTTGCGCGGCAGTCTCGAGCGCGAGATTTGCGCCGTCGGTCTCGGTGACGACGACGAATCGTGCCGGAAGGTGAGGCACGAGTGCTTCGAGCGGCCAAGTCGCGTGACCGCCGCGCAATCGTGAGATGTCATCGGCCTCGATCACGGCTACAGGGCCTCGTGAATCTACGACGACGAGCTCCAGCCGTTCGAGCTCGCTCATGCGGCGTGCGGCGTCGTCGAGGTGGAGGTTTGCTTCGATGACCGGCACGCGGCTGCTCACGAGCTCGCCGATCGACGACGCATCCAGCGTGGTCGCGATCCAATCCCCCGTACTCTCGGTCATCGCGCCGACGTAGATGAAGACGGCGACCAAGAGCAAGAGCAGCTGAAGCTGTAGGATCGCGGCGGTAGCCAAGGCGATCGCGCAAAACTTGCCGATCGACGCGGCAAGTCGGGTTGCTCGGTCTCGTCCGAGCTTCGCTGTCGCGCCCGCACGAAGGATGCGGCCACCATCCATCGGAAACGCAGGGATCAAGTTGAACAGGCCGAGCGAGATGTTCAACGTCGCGAGATAGAACAGCGACATCTGCGCGTCGGGGCTGAGCTCGGCGAGCGCGTAGCCGATCGCACACGCCGCGCCGATTGCGAGACTCGTGAGGGGGCCCGCGACCGCGATCGCCGCCTCGTGCAATGGCCGACTCGGGGGATGGGACATCTGGGTTGCACCGCCGACAAGCATCAGCGTGATGGCGCGAACGCGCGCACCGAAGTGGATTGCGATAAACGCGTGTGCGAGCTCGTGGATCGCGATCGACGCGAACAGTGCGATCGCGAGCATCAATCCCCACGCCGCCGGTGGCACCGTCAGCCGATCCGGTGAGACCCCAGCGAGGATCGCGACCGACTTGAACTGGTAGGTCATCGCGATCGCGAGATATGGGACGACCAGGAAGAACGTCCAGTGCGCTCGGATCGGGATTCGTCGAACGTGGAACAGCGTGAGCGATCCAGCGTGAAACATGGTCGCGCGCGGTGCATCCGCTATGCCGCGAGCACACCGGTGCGCTGGCGCATCATCAATCGCACGGTCCCGACGATCTCCGCCGAGGTGACTCCACGCGAGAGCTTCGCGACGGGCCGCGCATATCCTTGAAGCAGCGCACCGTATGCGTTCGCGCGTGCAAGCGTGCGCACGAGTTTGTACGCGATGTTGCCCGAGTCGAGATCGGGAAACACCAGGACGTTCGCGACGCCGGCCACCATCTCGGGATCCGGTCCCGACTTGTAGGCAGCCGCGATCGGGTCGAGCGCGACGTCCGCTTGGATCTCGCCCTCGATCGCCAGATCTGGCTTCAGCGCACGCGCGAGCTCGGTTGCCTGCGCGACCTTTGCGACCCGTGGGTGATGCGCACTGCCGTGCGTCGAGAACGATAACATCGCGACGCGCGGATCGGCGCACAGCAGGTCGGCGGCGGTCTGAGCCGTCGTGATCGCGATTCGAGCGAGTTGTTCCGCGGTCGGGTCGGGATTCACCGCGCAATCGGCAAAGATCAACGTGCCGCGTTCGTGGGTATCGATGACAAAGGCTCCCGATGCGACCGTCGTCCCCGGAGCAAACCCGAGGCACATCTCGCACGCGACGAGCACATCGGCCGTGTGGCTGGTGACACCGGCAACGACCGCATCGACACGATTCGCCGCGAGCATCGCGAGACCGGCGTAGACCGGTCGTTCGAGTAACTTTTCCGCGAGCCAGAGCTCCGATCCGCGTTTGCGCGCCAGGTTGTTCGCGAGCGCACCACGATCGGGAATCGTGTCGATCAAGTCGACACCTCGCAGCGAGACGTCGAGCTGTTGCGCGAGCTGTCTCGCAGGCCCGGCCTGGTCGAGCAGGCTGACATGAACGCCCTCGCGAGCGAGGGATGGGAGCGCGGCGATCACGCGCGAATCGGTTTCGGTAAACAACACGCGCATGGTCACACTCCCAGCGTGCGTTCGAGATCCGCGACGGTCGTCGCCCTCATCACTTGGTCGTCGCGCACGGGCATCCCGAGTCGTCGCTCGAGGATGACGGCGAGCTCGACGCGTGCGAGCGACCGCAAGCCGAGATCCTCGGCCAAGCGCGACACCGGACGGATGTCACTCGGGGCGTGATTCGAGAGCGTTGCGATCGCATCGCGAATGATTTCTTGCTTATTCATCACAGCAACCTCAGGTGAGCTTGAACGCGATGACGGGAAGGTCTTCGGTCTCCATCACGTCGAGCTCGACCGAGGCGGGCAGCTTCCCGTAGAGTTTCGCGACCGCCTCCGGCGTACCTTCGACGCCACGGATGATCGCTTGCATGAAGATGCCATCCGCGAGCTCGATATGACCGTAGACATAGGGTGCGACCTTCGCGAACCGTGGATGCGGCGGTGGTGCGGCGCCATGAGATGCGAACCGCAGCGTACCTTTGCCGGCGATCGTGACGTCGGTGTAGCTCGACGAGCCGCACGACTCGCACGCGGTGGTCATCGGGAACGTGATGTGCCGACACGCGTGGCACTTGTGTGCGACGAGCTTGTTCGCCTTCAGCGCTTCGTAGTGCTGCTGGATGATCGAGGTCATGATCAATTTCCTTTCAAGACGAGCATCGTGCTGATGATCGCGTAGCCCTGCGTGCCGACGACCGCGATCTCGGGCCGGTGACGGAGCTGGCGCTTGCCGGCTTCACCGCGGATCTGCTTTACGGCTTCGTAGGTGTCGGAGCCTGCGCTCGCGGCCCAGGCGTGACCGAACGCCGCGCGTCCACCGTGGGTGGTCATCGGCCGATCGCCGTCGAATCGGAGCCGACCATCGCGTGCGGCGCGGAGTCCTTCGCCAGGCTTCAAGTAGCCGGTGAGCTCGGCGGTACAAAGGCTCATGATGTAGGAGCAATCGTGCGTGTGTAGATAGTCGATGTCGCCGCCTTGAATGCCCGCCATCCCGAACGCGCGTTCGATCGCCAGCCGGTCGACCTTCCAGTTTGTCGGATCGACGTCGTACCAGGGCAGATCGGAGACTGCGCTGCCGAAGCCCACGAGCTCGACGGGTGCGCGCTTCGCGCCTTTCGTCAGATCTGTTCGCGAGAGGATGATCGCGCTCGCGCCGTCCGCGGGGGTCACGACCGAACGAATGCGCGCGGGCCAGCTGATGTACGGGTTCAGGCGCGACGTCCAAAATTCGAGCGGATTCGCAAACCCGTGGCGCTCGGCTTCCGCTTCGAGCGGTTCTTGCACGAACGCCTTGGCATTCATCGACGCGTGGAGACGTCGGGTCCGCGCGAGCTCGAACATGCCGCGATCGAAGTCTTCGATCGACACGCCGTACTTCTTGCAATACGCCTGCGCGAGGATGCCGTTGTACGTCGAAAAGATTTCGTAGCCCTCGGGGACCGCGTACGCCTGGTTGCAGCACATATCGGTCCATAGCCACATCTTATCGGTCGGAATCGGCTCGCGCTGATATGGACTGTTGCCCTTTGGCTGATTTCGCGTCGCCTCGACGCCGAGCACGAGTGCGGTGTCGACCGTGCCGGATGCAATCGCCTGTGCCGCGAGCGTCACGCCGACATTCGTCGTCGAACAGGCTGCATCGATGTGGACGCCCGGTCGAAACTGCGTGCCGATCCACTTCGAGAGATGAGAGTACGTCGCGGGCATGTGGCTGCTCTGCGTCATGACGTTGCCGATGAAGACGGCATCGATGTCGAGAGGCGAGATATCTGCGTCGCTAAACGCTTCGCGCGCAGCGGTGTGCGCGAGCTCGGGTAGGGACATGCCCGCGAGCTCCGGCGTTTCGAGCAAGTCACCGAAGCGCGAGCAACCGACGCCGGCGATCGAGACACGCTCGTTCATTCGCGGATGCTTTGTCATGGTGGTTCTCCGCTGGTCGGCGAGTGCAATGACGAGACCAGCCATAACTCGCAGCGCGCGAGGTGATTCACGAACGACGTGCGCAACTCGACTCCGTCGCCGCGGTTCGTGCGCGCGTTGCACACATTCGTCCTCGTTGCGCTGGTGCGGCGATTGCTCTGCTCGTGGACATGCAGATGCTACGAGCGCGCGATCTCATGCAACCGGACGTCGTCACCGTCGGTCTCGATACGCCGATCCTCGATGTTCATCGGCTGTTCGTGGAGGAGGAGATCCACGGTGCACCCGTGATCGACCGAGATGAGAACGTGTGCGGTGTCGTCACCTCGCTGGACCTCGTCCGCGCGACGCGAGAGGCGCTCGAGCCGGGGGCTGCGCTGACCGCGACCTCGACCTACTTTCACGACGAGCTCTCCGTCGGCGCTTGGATGCATCTTCCGGATGATCTCCAGAACAAGATGGCCAACTTGTGCGCGCGCGACGTGATGACGAGCGAGCTCGTGATGGTGCCGGCCGACATGCCGCTCGCGGAAGTTGCGACGAAGATGCTCGATCAACGCGTCCACCGCGTCCTGGTCGGGACGCGCGAACGGATGATTGGAGTCCTCAGCACGTTCGACTTCTTGCGGGTGGTGGCGCAGCTCGGGACAGCGCCGCGCCAGACCGGTTACTCGCGATGATCGGTCGCTTCGACGAGTTCGGACTCGCGAAGTCGGCTGTGGCCCGCGCGACCGCGATCTCGGGCGTGTTTCACGACTACTACTTTCGCGTCGAGGCCGAGGGTCGCGAGCACGTGCCAGCCACGGGGTCGGCGATCCTCGTCGCGAATCACGGCGGCATGCTCCCGATCGACGCCGCGATGCTCTGGGCCGATGTCGCGCGCGCGCATCGCACGCTCCGACCGATCGCCGACCACTTCGTCGCGGCGCTGCCGTTCGTCGGCACGTGGTTCGCGCGAGCGGGCATGGTCACGGGAACGAAGGCGAACGTGCGCGTGTTGATCGAGCGCGGCGAGCTCCTCGCGATCTGGCCGGAAGGCACGAGCGGCCCGGCAAAGCCGTTTCGCGAGCGCTATGCGATCCAGCGGTGGACCGTGGGATTCGCGGAGCTCGCGTTGCGGTTTCGCGTACCGGTCATACCGGTCGGCATCGTCGGCTCGGAGGAGTGCTGGCCGATCCTCGCGAAGCTGCCGATTCGCGCGTTCGGCAGCCCGTATCTCCCGATTCCCGCGGTGCCGCTGCCGTTGCCGGTGCGCTTTCACGTCCGGTACGGCACACCGCTCGAGCTACTCGGCGATCCGGACGACCCGCGTGCGATCGCGCGTGCTGCGGAGAGCACCCAGATCCAGGTCGAAAACCTGCTCGCGGATCTCCGGCGCGAACGGAAGGGTTGGTGGCGATGACGATCCTCGTAACGGGAGCGACGACTCCACTCGGTATCGCGATTGTCGATGCGTTGCTCGCGCGCCGCGAAACTACCGCGGTGATCGCGATCGGCGCGAACGAGCCGACGCCGTGGACGGACCCGCGCGTGCACTACCACACCCGCGATCTCTCGCACCCGCGCGCGATGCACGACCTCGTGTGGGGGGAAGGTCGCGAGCACGGCATCGAGACCGCGATCCACCTCATGCAACATCGTCGGGCCGGGGATCACGGTCGTCGCGTTCACGCTCAGAACGTCGAAGCACTGCGAGCGCTCGTGAACGCCGCCGGGGCTCATCCGACGCTCCGGCGCCTCGTCCTGCGCAGCTATGCAGAGGTCTATGCCCTCCCGCACGGCACCGTCGAGCTACTCGACGAGGATGCGCCGCTCGACTTCGACGTACGTGCGCCGGCGTGGGTGCGCGAGCGTGTCGAGGCCGAGGTGATCGCGCGCACGAGCTCCTCGCTCCAGGTCACGGTATTGCGCTGTGCCGAGCTGTTCGGGCCCGAGCTCGGCAGCCAGCTGTGGGACTACCTGCAGTCGCGCGTGTGCCTGCGGCCGATGGGGTTCGATCCGATGATCGACGTGTTGTCGCTGCCGGACGCGACGCGCGCGTTCATGGCCGCGATCACGACGCCGATCTCCGGCGTGTTCAACATCTGTGGGCTGGACGCGCTGCCGCTGTCTCGAGCGATCGCGCTCGCCGGACGCGCGGACATCCCGCTACCGTCGGCACTGATCGATCCGCTCTACGCGTTGCGCCGTCGCGTGATCGGATCGGACTTTGCCTACGACCTCAACGAGCGGCGATTTCACTTCGGCGTCATGCTCGACGGACGGCGAGCGCGAACCGAGCTCGGGTACGAGCCGATGGAGCACGTCCAGTGGCCGGCGTATCACCGCGGAATTCGCGACGTGCTCAATTCTTCGCGCAAACGGCGCGCGCGCTGGACCAGCTCGTGATCCTGGGTCGTGAGGCACATGGTCGGATCGGCCGTGGTCACGCGATCGATCGCGTCGAAGATCTCCATCGCCGCAGCGATGTACGCGTCGAGCCGCGCCGCGAGAGCGTCCCGAAGGATCGTGTCCATCGGATCTACAACCGCCGCGCGCGCACGGACGATCAGATCCTCGTACGTCAGCCCGACGGCGAACGCGATCTGGATCTGCATCGCATCCGGCGCGATCCGCATCAGCTGCATGTACAGCGCGATCGTCGGCGTGAACGAGTCGACGAGTGCGTCGATTGCCGGATCGATGTCGTCGAGCTTCGCGATGCGCGGAACCGCAACGTCTTTGTTGCACGAGATAAACGACAGCGCGTTCGAAAACGCGAGTGGCGACCGGTCGTTGGGCATCGGCATGAACCGATCGCATGCAGGATCCGCGATCACCGAGTGAGCGAGGAGCATGACGACCACGAGAGCGCGCATGGTCTCGGGGCTTGCAACCACGGGGCCTGGAACGTCGAGTGCAACACGGCTACCCCATGCGTTGGCATTTGTTCCTCGCGGTCGTGGCTTGTTGTCAAACCGCAAACGGTGCGGATCCAGAACCCGAACCACCTCGATCTCCTCATCACGACGCCGCGACGCAGCTCCACATGCGCGCGAAGTACGGCGAGCTGCATACGATCGAGCATGCACTCGTCCGCGGAGACTTCATGACGGCGAAGGTCGCGGCGCGAGCGATCGCGGAGGCACCGGACGACGCGGGGCTCGCGGAGTGGAAACATCGAGTCTCGTACGTGCGCGAGCTCGCGAACGAGGTCGCAGCGGCACCGACGATCGACGCCGCCTTGCACGCACTGCCGACGGTCGCCGTTGCCTGTGCCGAGTGTCATGTCGCGACCGGTCGTTGGCCCAAGCTCGCGCAAATTCCGGCTGTCCCCCCGGACAAGTCCGACACCGTTGCGCGAATGGCGCGACATCAGTGGGCCGTGGATCGGATGTGGGACGGGTTGATCGCCGGCGATGATCACCTGTGGCGTCAGGGCCTGGAGGTCCTCGCGGCGACTCCACCGCCGCAGCCGTCGGTCACTCGCGTCGCGGCGGGCGCAGCGTTGCAACAAACCGCGGTCACGGCACTACAGCATCAATACATCGACACCTTGGACGACCGCGCGGCCGAATACGGGACGATGCTCGCGACGTGCGCCACCTGCCATACGGCCGCCGCGGCGCGATGAGGCACGCTACGTGCTCTAGCGAGCAGCATGCGGTTCCGCACGTTGATCGCGCTCCTGATCGCGAGCTGTCAGGTCGATAACCACGACGACCACCCCAAACAGCCGCACCCGGATCTCGCGCAGCAAATCCTAGAAGGCGAGCGCCGGATGCACGAGCGCTACGCTTCGTCGCGTCAGATCGTCTACGCGATCGCGAATAGCAACCTCGCCGATGCGCAGGACAACGCGCGCGTGATCGACGGCCTGGTCGATCCTGATCTGCTGCCGGTGTGGCAGCCGTACATTGTCGACGTGCAGGCTTCGGCGCGCGGGATCGTGAATGCGACGAATCTCGGCAGTGCTGCGCATCAGTTTGCGAGCATGGGTGGGCGTTGCGCGGCTTGCCACACCGCGATGGCGACCAAGATCAAGTTCGACGATTCGTTGCCCGCGATCGAGAACCGGACGCCCGGGATGCTCGACCACGTGCAATCGGCGATGTCGATGTGGGATGGGCTCGTCGGCCCCGACGATGCGCACTGGACCGCCGGCGCAACCGCACTCGGCACGATGCCGGTCAATCTGATCGCGCGCGAAGCCACACCGTCGTTCGTCGGCGATGTCGATGACACCGCACGAATCCGCGCGCTAGCCGCCCGCGCGACGGCCGCACGCTATCAGGACGAGCGCGTCGAGGTCTTCGCGGACGTGATGACGACCTGCGCGCATTGCCACCAGCTCTTGCGCGACCGCTAGTCCCGATCACGTCGGTAGCTCCACACGCAAGATTCGCAGCACGTGCGCGGCCTTCGCGACGAACTCGTGTTCCGCGGGCACTTCGTAGCGGTGCGGATGTCGCGCCCACAACTCTGCGATGCGCGAATCGATGACGTGCGCTGCGCGAAGCGTCTCGATGCGAAGTGGATTCTGGTGATTGTACTCGTCGTGATTCGGCACGCGCAGATGGATCACGACGTCGTAGCGCGCGACCTCGGCGTCGAGCGTCGTGCCGACGCTGTCCCACAACGTATCGGTACCGATCCAGTAGGCGCCCCCGTCCACGGTGCCGCGATCGCAGAGCACGATCGGTGGATGACCGTCGTCGACACTTGCTTCGAGCTCGCGCTGCGTGAAGTAGATCGCGCGTTGCGCGGCACGACGCACGCGCGGCTGATCGCTGCGTGGAAATCCGCCCCCGAAGATGATCCCGGCCGCCTCCGGAAGCACGTGCACTTGATCCACGAGCGCGTGGCGAATCATCTCGAGGACGGCGGTCTTGCCGGCGCCGGGACCACCCGTCAACGCGATGCGCTTCATCTACGCCCGAATCGCGAGCTCGTTCGTCACCCACCGGACCCCGTCGAGCTTGCGGACGAGTGATTCGGCGAGCTCGCGCTCGGTCGAGTTGCACACGCTGCCGGTGAGCCGGACATCCCCTTGATCGGTCACGCTGACGCAGATCTTGTCGTGGGCCAGGCTGCAGCTATCCCGGAACGCGTCGCGAGCCGCGATCGCGATGTCGGTGTCGTCGATGCGTGGCGCCCAGCTCTGCACGATCTCGATCTCGTTCGCGACGGCGCGCACCGTATTGACGCCGAACACGGCCTTCTCGATCTGCTCCTTGCCGGCCCACGAATCGACGGTTCCACTCAGCGTCACCACGCCCTGTTGGACGCTGACGCCGATCGACGTATCGTCGATCTTCGGGTCGCAGGCCAGGACGTGCTCGATCTCGTACTTCAGCTCTGCATCGGCTTTCATGACCGCCATGACTTGCAGCGTTCGTTCCAGCGAAATGACCGCGCTCGAGCCACGCAGGCCGAACATCTTGCGCGTGGCGGTGTTCATGCGCGAAGTCTGCGCGATCCGCCATCGTTCGACACCATGTCGATCACGAGGACCGGCAGGACCCCGCTAGCGATCGCGAGCACGATCTGGGGGATCGACGGCGAGCCGAACCCGAACAGATGTCGCGCCGAGGGGACCGCGAGCACGACGACGAGTGTTCCGCACACGGCGGCGCTCATCCAGGTCATCGCACGATTGCGGGTCGACGCGCCGGTACCGCGGCGGACGACCAACGCGAGGCAGAGGTCTGCGGCGATCAATGCGACAAAACCGAGCGCGCGCATGATCTCGGCGGGGGCGCCCGCAGCATGCTCGAGCACGACGACCGCGAACGCGCCGAGAAACGCGGCGACTCCGAGGCCAATCGCGTGGATCACTCGACGCGCTTCAAATAACTGTGTGCCGCGTCCGCGCGGAGGTGTCGTCATCACGTCTGGAGATGCGGGCTCTTGCTCGAAGACGAGCGAGCACGTGGGATCGACGACGAGCTCGAAGAACACGATGTGGATCGGGCCGAGTAAGACCGGCCAGCCGAGGAGTGGCAGGAGCAGCGACAGTGCGGCGATCGGCACGTGGACTGCGAGGAGATACGCGCTCACCTTGCGCAGGTTCGTGTAGATCGTGCGTCCCGTCGCGATCGCGGCCACGATCGCGCTCAACGCGTCATCGAGCAAGACGAGACCGGCAGCCTCGCGGGCGATGTCCGTTCCTCGTCCCATCGCGATCCCGACATCAGCGGCCTTCAACGCCGGAGCGTCGTTGACGCCGTCGCCAGTCATCCCGACAACCTCGCCACCCGCGCGAAGTACTTGAACGATGCGCAGCTTGTGAGCGGGAGCCGCGCGCGCGATGACTTCGACGCGACGGAGTGCGGTCGCGAGCGCATCGGGCTCGAGTTGTTCGAGCATCGGCCCGGTCAAGATCTCGTCGACAGCGAGGCCAGCTGCACGACCCAACGCCGCGGCAGTCGTCGGATGATCACCGGTGATCATGACGACGCGGATGCCAGCGCGGTGGCAGGTCGCGATCGTCTCGCTGGTTTCTGGGCGAAGTGGATCTTCGAGCCCGACCAATCCGATCAGCTCGAAGGCGTACTCGTTCGCAGCCTTCTCGAGGTTTCCGGTGTGATCGGCGCGGGCGATTCCGAGCACCCGAAGTCCACCGGCAGCGAGCGCTTCGGCACGCGCACGCCACGACTGGAGAGCGTCTCGACCGAGTCGGCAGAGCTGGAAGATCGCTTCGGGGGCACCTTTCGTCGCGATCACATCTCGGTTTCCGTCGCCGCGCCACGCGTGTGTGACAGCAAGCAAGCCGGGTGCGAGTGGATATTCGCGAAGCCACTGCCAGCGTGGATGAACGTGTTCGGTCATCGCGAGCGCGCGATCGGCCAGGATCGAGAACGCGCGGTCCGTCGGATCGGAGCTCTGGCTTCGGCACGCGAGCAAGCCGTACTCGACCGCGGGATGCGCCTCTTCGGGCAACTCGCTTGCATGCGGTTCGATCGTCACGTCGCGAGTTGTCCAGATCCGACGGATCTCCATCCGATTGCCTGTCAGCGTGCCGGTCTTGTCGACACACAACACGGTGACTGCTCCGAGCGTTTCGATCGCAGCACCACGGCGGGCGAGCACGCGTTGCTTCGCGATCCGCCACGCGCCGAACGTGAGAAACACCGCGAGCACGAGCGGCAGCTCTTCCGGAAGCAGCGACATCGCGAGCGTGATCGCGGCAAGCAGCGCGACCACGAGCCCGTGTCCCGCGATCACGTGGATCAGCGCGAGCACGGCACTGCATGCGAGCGCGATCACCGCGACTCGCCGGACCACACGGCGAACCTCGAGCTGGAGCGGCGCGCGGGCGACGTCGATCGCGTTCAGGGAGCCGCCGATCCGACCCATCTCCGTCGAGCCACCCGTGCGAATTACCTCGGCAACCGCGTGACCCGAAGTCACCAGTGTGCCCGCGTGAACGGTCGCGCCGTGCTCGCGAACGACCGGTACGGACTCGCCGGTCAACAGGGATTCATCGACTGCGACCGGCGTGCCGAAACGCACGACGGCATCGGCGGGAATCCGGTCACCCTCTTCGATCTGGATGATGTCGCGTGGGACGAGCAACCGGGCATCGAGCCGGCTCCAGGCTCCATCGCGCATCACCTGCACCTGCGGACTCGCGAGCTCGCGCAACGCATCGAGCGTGCGCTCGGTCCGGCGCTCTTGCATGATGGTGATGGTCACGATCACGATCACCGAAATCGCGAGTGCGACCGCTTCGGTCATGCTGCCGAGAACCACGTACAACGCGGTCGCGATCACGAGCAGCAGGACCATCGGCTCGCCGAGCACGCTCGCTATCACCGCCGGTAGACGACGTCGCTCGGGCTCCGGGAGCTCGTTACGACCGATTCGCGCGAGTGCCTCGGTCGCAATCGCTGTCGTCAAGCCACCGGGTCCGTTCATCGAACCGGTGCACCGCAAGCCGCATGCCTGGAACACGCGATGCACTCTTGGCGGCTATGACTCGACGCATTTGCATTGTCGTTGCGGACGCATCTCGTGCGCGCCTGTTCGTCCACGAACGTGAAACCATCGTCGGTGGGACGCGGGACGAGCTGATCGAGCACGACGACCTGGTCAACCCCGCGCGACGCCTTACGAACGACAAGCTGCTTTCGGATACCCGCGTCGGCTCGAATCGAGCGGGTGACCGTCACTTCGGATTCGACGACCATCGCGACGCACATCTCGACGCGCTGGACGACGCGTTCGCGCGCGAGATCGCGCAACGTTTCATCGCCCTCGCGAAAAATGTGCACGCGAGCCGGCTCGTGCTCTGCGCGAGCCCCCACATGCTGGGGAGGCTACGTCAGGAGCTCGTCGGACTCGACGGCTGGAGGATCGACGAGATCGCGAAAGACCTCGTGAAGCTCGCAGCGGGCGACCTCCGCAGTCAGCTCGCGGACTACGGGGTGCTCGTGCGGGCATCGCGTCGCGTGCTGAACCAGCGCGCCTGACGCTGACAACGTGGCATTTGAATTGCTCGTCGATGATCCGAGGAGCACGCGATGAATGTCGAAGACCTGATGACCAAGAACGTGGTGACGTGTTTTCGAACCGACTGCCTCGCGACTGCTGCACAGAAGATGTGGGACGGCGATTGTGGTGCGTTGCCGGTGGTCGATGACGACGGCGCGCTCGTTGGAATGGTGACCGATCGCGACATTTGTATGGCGGCATGGACGCGCGGTGCCTTGCTCGCCGAGATCACCGTCGAACAAGCGATGGCTAGCGATGTGTTCTCGATCGCGCCGGATCAAGATACGGGCTTCGCAGAGCTGTTGATGGCGGAGAAACAGATCCGACGGATTCCGGTCGTCGATAAGAGCCACAACCCAATCGGCATCCTATCGATGAACGATCTGGCGCGCGAAGCGGCCCGTCCCGCGAGCGAGCTGATGGACGGTCCCGCGCGCGTCGTTCACACGATGGCGTCGATTTGCCGGCCGCGTCGACGGGTCGCACGTGCGGCGTGAGACCGCTCGAAGATGCGAGAGTCTTGCGGCGGATCCCGAAAAATTGTCGCGGACGCGGCCGTAGCCGGTCGCTGATGTGCCTGAATCTCCGTCGAGGTCGTGAGCAGCGATACAGCCACCTGCGACGGCGTGTCGCGTGCTTGCCATCACGCCCCATGAGGGACTACCGCAAGCGGGAGATCGGGAAGGACTTGCTGGTGATGCTCGCGGAGTCTCACGCGACGGAGCGTCTCGTCCGGCTGCTGGGCGCGTACGATCTCGAGGTCCGGACGCCCAAGACTCCGTTGGACGCATTGCAGCTGCTCGAGCGCGAGACCGATCGGATCGCGTTCGTGGTGCTCGCGTCGACGCCCGAGTGGGCCTTGCAACTGCGTCCGGTTCTCGTCGACGAATTTCCCGGCGTCGAACGAATCGCGCTGATCGTGTGACCGCGGCATGACGCTTGCTGTGACGGCCAGGCATGTTCCACAAGATCCTGTGCCCGATAGATTTCTCGCCGGGCTACGAAAATGCGATCGCAGCCGCGATCGCGATCGGTTCGCGCGATAGCGAGCTCGTGCTTCTGCACGTGACCGAGGAGCCGGTGTTCGCGGTCGCGACGACGACGCCCATTCCTCAAAGCCTCGCGACGTACCAACGCGACCAAGCGCGTGACGGACTCGAACGAGCGATCGCGGTAGCGAAAGCCGCGGGTGCGCATCGGGTCACGACGAAGATCGCGCATGGCCGACCGTGGGAGGGAATCACGGACGCACTCGTCGATCCGTCGTTCGATGCCTGCGTGATCGGCACGCACGGGCGAACCGGCGTCGAACGCGCGTTGATCGGTTCGGTCGCGGAGAAAGTCTTGCGTCACGCGCCGTGCCCGACGTTGGTCACGCACCTCTCGCATCCACCCGCGTTGATCCGTCACGTGCTGTGTCCGCTCGATTTTTCGGCCGGCTCGACGCAAGCGCTCGAGCTCGCGGACAGCCTCGTCCCCGATGGAGGCGTCCTTACCCTATTGGCGGTGTTGGATCTCCCGCTCTACTACAACGGTCCACTCGACGACGAATGGCGAGCCATGGCAGCGCCTAGTTGCGAGCGCTCGCTGAAGAGCTGGGCCGCTCGTGTGACGCGCCCGGGGCGTGAGGTCCGGACGCTGTCGCGCGTTGGCTATGCGGGAGCGCAGATCTTGGCGGAGATCGATCGCGATCCATCGATCGATCTCGTCGCGATCGGCTCCCACGGGCGCACGGGCCTCGAGCGGGTGGTGCTCGGATCCGTGGCCGAGAAGGTCGCGCGCCATGCGCGATGCGCGGTGTTCGTAGCTCACCGCCGCGGACTTGGTGTCACGGTCACTTAGGCGGCGGCTCGCGCGAGCACGCGCAACGCATCGATATACGAGATGATGCCGATCACGGCGCCGAACTTGTCGAGCACGGGTAGCGCCCCGATCTTGTCGTCGGTAAACCGATGCACGATCTGCGAGAGTGGCAGGTCGAACGGGACCGCGATCGCATGTGGCGTCATGGCTTCGCGCACCCGTGGCTGACCCAACGACAAGCCGAGCGAGGTCGTGTAGTGCACCGGATCGCCGATCAACGTCCGGATATCGCGCTCCGACAACATCCCGATGAGGTCGCCTCGGGCATCGACCACCGGGAGATGGCGAACATGACGTTGCTGCATCATCTCGACCGCATCGACAAGGAGCGCATCGGGCGCGATCGTGTAGGGCAGGGGAACCATCGCATCGGCCGCCGTTGCCGTGGCCGGCAGTGGCGGAGCCATCGCGACGCGAACCTCGGCGTCGAGCACGTCGGAGATCGTGGCGATACCCACGATCTTGCCGTGATCGAGGATCGGCAACGCTCCCAGCTTGTCCTGTGCGAGACGCGCGGCAATTTCGGTGAGCGAGTCGTCGGGGTGCGCATACTGTGCGGGACTGGTCATCGCTCGATAGACGGGCGTCGACCACCACGAATCGTCCGCGACGCGTGCGCGGTAGGCGATCAGGTCGCGCTGCGACAACATCCCGACGAGCTTGCCCTCTTGAACCACGGGGAGATGCCGGATCTTGGCCTTCGTCATCGCCCGCTGCGCCATCGCGAGCGTGTCTCGGCTATCGATCGTGAACGCGCCTGGGCGCATGACGTTTCGAATCTGCATGCCGCATTCGAGAGCATGCGGAATGCCAGCGCTCCGTCCGATCAACTCCGCCGAAATCGATCGCGGTGAACGAACCGGTGGACGTCGCGCCGCACGCGTTGCGCGTCGTGCGGCGCGATGGCGTGACCGATACGAAGCGTGAACGCGATCGTCCAATCCTCCGGGATCCCGAGCACAGTTGCGGCCTCGTGCGGTACCGCACCGAGCGAGCTCAGGACTTGAACATCGAGTCCGAGACTCGATGCGGCGAGCCACATATTTTCGAGCACGCAGCCGAGGCCGATCATGTCGAGCATCGCTCGCGTCGTCGCGTCGGGTTGGCGCCCCGGATCGAACGCGACCACGATCAAGACCGGAGCGCCGGCGATGGTTTCGGCGAACGGTCGCGACCCGTGATCACCGTTCTTCCAGCACGTCTCGCCGAGCTCCGTGGTCAACAATCCGGTCTGTCGCTGTTCGAGCTCGGTGATCGTCCGCACGAGCTCGGCGCTGGTATCGCCGTAGTAGCCCTCGGTCACGCGCAGCGCTCCGAGCAACCGCAAGATTTGCGGATTCTCGACGATAACGAGCTCGAAGTTCTGGCTGTTATGGAGCGTCGGGGCCCATCGCGCGGCGGTCACGATCGCATCGAGCTCGCGCTCACTTACGTGCCAGTTCGGATCGTACGGGCCACGGGCAGAACGCCGATGACAGATCAGGTGACGTAGGCGGTCCGAAACCGAAGGGTCCATCGACCATCCACCGTGCAACGCGACGGCCAATTCGCGAGGCACATCGCTTGCTGTCGCTCAGGGCATGAGCTGGGCCAGCGAGGAGGGCAACCCGTATCCACTCGGTGTCACGTATTGTGCGCGAGACCGGAGCTACAACTTCGCGCTGTATTCGAAGCACGCCACCGAGGTCAGACTGTTGTTGTTCGACAATCGCATCGACCGTCCGGCCTGCGAGCTTGCCCTCGATCCACTGCGCAACAAGTCGGGGCGCATCTGGCACTGTCGGGTGCCGGCAACACAGGTCGAAGCCTGTCGCTACTATGCGTATCGGGTCGAAGGCCCGGATGCGAACCCGCCGTTCGATCTCCACGCGTTTCACGATGACAAGCTCCTCGTCGATCCGTACGCACGATCGATTCACCTTCCCTCGACATTTTCTCGTGCCGCCGCGATCGGTCCAGGCTCGAACCTGGGGCGCGCCGCACTCGGCGAGTTGACGCGTCGACGGTTTGCCGCACCCCGCGAGCGACCGCATCACGACGGCGATGCCGTGATCTACGAGCTCCACGTCCGGATGTTCACGAACGATCCGAGCAGCGATCTCGACGACGAGTTGCGCGGCACGTTCAGCGGTGTTGTCGCGAAGATTCCGCATCTGCGCGCCTTGGGCGTGACGATCGTCGAGCTGATGCCGTGCTTCCAATCGGATCCCGATGGTGCCGATCGCTGGGGCTACATGCCGATGAGCTTCTTCGCGCCCGAGCGCCGTTACGCCGGGGCCGAGGATCCGCAGCACGCGTTTCGCGCAATGGTCGACGCGCTTCACACGGCGGACATCGAGGTCGTGCTCGACGTGGTCTACAGCCATACGGCCGAAGGCGGCGTGGGTGGGCCGATCTATAGCTTCAAGGGACTCGACAACTCGACGTACTACCTCGCTCGCGATGGTGGCTACGCGGATTACGCCGCGTGCGGCAACAGCCTCAACGCCCACAATCGCTACGTCCGCAAGATGATCGTCGACAGCATGCGGCACTGGGTCGAGCTCGGTGTCGACGGGTTTCGCTTCGACCTCGCATCGGTCTTCGCACGCACGTCGACCGGCGAGATCGATTTCGACGAGCCGCCGATCTTCGGTGACATTGCCTCGGATCCGATGTTCGAGAGTCTGCGCATGATCGCCGAGCCGTGGGATGCCGCCGGTGTGTACGAGCTCGGACGCGCCTTTCCCGGCGTCAGCTGGATGCAGTGGAATAGCGCGTTTCGCGACGACATCGTCCGGTTCGTCCGTGGCGAATGCCACGCAGGCGTCCTCGCACAGCGGATCTACGGCAGCGACGATCTGTTTCCAGACGACGTCATCGACGCGTATCACGCGTATCAAAGCGTCAACTACGTGACCTGTCACGATGGCTTCACGCTGCGCGACCTGGTTGCCGACCGCGAGTCGGAACCCTCGCGGGGCCTCGTCCAAGCTCGCAACTACGTCGCGTTGCTAATGCTCGCGAACGGCACGCCGATGATCCGTGCCGGCGACGAGATGCTTCACGGGCAAGGTGGCCGCACGAATCCATACGATGTCGACGATGCATCCGTATGGATCGACTGGCGCGACGCAGTGACGAACGCCGACTTCATGCACTTCGTCACGGAGCTCGTGGCATTTCGCCGTCGCTGCGGGATCGGGCGAAGCCGATTCTGGCGTCAGGACGTACATTGGTTCGGCCCCACGGGAGTACCGGACTTCGACGGCCGGATGCTCGCGTGGTGTCTGCACGGCGGCAGGCACGGCAACGATCTCTACGCGATGGTCAATGGCAGCGACGAGCCATGCGCCTTCGTGGTCCAAGAGGTTGGAGATGCTTGGACGGTCGCGTTCGATACGACGATCGGGGCGTCGGCGGAGCCGCTGCACCATCCTTCACGACTCGTGGCTCCCCGGTCGATCGTGGTCCTCGAAAGGCGGTAGGATGGAAGAGGTGGCGACGTTCGACCCGTCGAAGGTTTCGCGCGAGCTGCGTGCCGTCATTCGTGGTGCGCCCGATTTGTATCTCTTGCTCACGCCCGATCTGCGGATCATCGACGCGAGCGACACCTACTTGACCGCCACGATGACCGAGCGCGCGGCGATCGTCGGGCGCGACGTGTTCGAGGTGTTCCCCGATGACCCCGCGAACGTCGGTGCCGAAGCGAACGCGCGTGAGCGCTTCCTGCGAACGATTAACGACAAGGTGCCTGGCGCCCCGCAGACGCTCCGCTATCCGATCCGGGGACCCAGCGGCACGTTCGAAGAGCGATATTGGCGGACCGTGAGCACGCCGGTGCTCGACGATTCGGGCGAGGTCATGTGGTTGCTCCACCGAGCCGAGGATGTGACCGAGCGCATGAGGCTCGAGCGGCTGTCGGCCGAGGCTCGGCACTACATCGAGCTGTTGGACGGGGCGCCCGACGCGATCGTGATCGTCGGTGGCGATAGCCGGATCCAACTCGTCAACCGCCAGACCGAGGCGCTGTTCGGATACACGCGCTCCGAGCTCGTCAACCAACCGCTCGAGACGCTCGTACCCGATCGGTTTCGCGCGGGCCACGCAGGCCACGTCGCGAGGTTCTTCGCGGCGTCGCGAGTGCGGCCGATGGGATCGGGACTGCGCTTGTTCGGCCGGCGTAAGGACGGCAGCGAGCTCCCGATCGAGGTCAGCCTCAGCCCGACGCGCGACGAACCTCTGTCCGTCGTCGCATCGATTCGCGATATCAGTGATCGGACGCGCCTCGAGGCTCGCCTCACGAGCGCGATCGAAAGCATCGAGCATGCGTTCGCGCTGTTCGACGCGAACGACGAGCTGATCACGTGCAACACGGTGTTTCGCGAGCTCGTGCACGAGCCGTTGCTCGAGCGCTTGCTCGGTAAGCGCTACGAGGACGTCCTGGACCTGTGGCTGCACGACATCGAGTTCGAGACCGAGGCCGAGCGCGTCGCATTCCGTGCGAATCGGCTCGCCCGCCGGCACGAACCGAATACCGTCGCATTCGACGTGCGCCTGCGCGATGGGCGCAACCTCCGGATCGTCGATCGCCGCACGCCCGAAGGTGGCATCGTGAAGACGATCGTCGATCGCACCGCCGACGAGCATTTCGCGCACGAGCTGTCGGATGCGCGCTCGGTCGCCGAAGCGGCGAGTGCCGCGAAGAGCGAGTTCCTGTCGTCGATGAGCCACGAGTTGCGCACGCCGATGAACGCGATCCTCGGCTTCGCACAACTCCTCGATCGCGATCGCAAAGACCCGCTGACGCCGCGCCACCGCGAGCGTGTCTCGCAGATCCTTCGCGGCGGGCAGCACCTACTGAACTTGATCAACGAGATCCTCGACCTGTCGCGAATCGAAGCCGGTGGAACCTCGGTCTCGCTCGAGCCGGTCGGTGTTCCCGACGTCCTGAGCGAAGCACGGCGGACACTCGAGCCGCTCGCGATGCGAATGGGGGTCGTCCTGACGGTCGCCGATGTGGATGCGAACCTGCCGTTGGTCATCGCCGACCGGACGCGGTTCGCGCAGATCCTGATGAACCTCGGTTCGAACGCGATCAAGTACAACCGGCCCCACGGTGTCGTCCGGTTTCTCGCGGTACCGAGTCCGACGCACGTCCGGGTGGTTGTCGAAGACTCGGGGGTTGGCATCCCGGACGCCGCACAATCCAAGTTGTTTCAGCCGTTCCAGCGGGCAGGGCAGGAAGCTGGACCGATCGAAGGCACGGGAATCGGTCTCGTGATCACGAAGCGGCTCGCGGAGCTGATGGGTGGCTCGGTCGGATTCGAGAGCACGGTCGGTGTCGGCTCGAAGTTCTGGGTCGAGCTCGCGATCGCGCCGGCCGTCGCGCGCCCACCCCAACGAGTCGAATCCAGCCCACACGTTCGATCGGGCGACGTTCCGGACGATCGTGTACATCGAAGACAACCCCGCCAATGTCGCGTTCATGCGGGACTTCTTCGATAGCAACGAATACGTGATGCTCACCGCGCCGACGGCCGAGCTCGGCATCGAGCTCGTACGCGCGCGCCGCCCGGACCTCGTGTTGATGGATATCAACCTGCCGGGCATGAACGGTCGCGACGCGCTGGCGGCCTTGCGTGCGATCCCGGAGACCTCGTCGATCCCGGTGATCGCGTTGACCGCAGCGGCATCCGAGGCCGATCGCCGACGCGGTCTCGAGGCCGGCTTCTTCCGTTACCTCACGAAACCGGTCGACATCGACGAGCTTTCGGACGCGTTGGCGGCGACGCGGCGATAGCGCAAGATTTTCGCGAGCCCGCGCCAACGATTCGCGATTTCGAGGATTCGCGACAGTTGGGCAATCTTGGGCTACCGTTCGGACGATGGTGGACATCGGTCGCGTGCTCGTCATCGACGACAACGCGGAAAATCGTCTGCTCGCTCACGCGACCATGGAGGATGCAGACATCCCGTGCAGTGTCGCTGCGACCGGTGACGAAGGCATCGCGATGTTCGCGAGCGTGGCGCCGACATGCATCTTGCTCGACATCCGGATGCCCGCGCCCGACGGCATCGAAGTCTGCCGGCGGATTCGCGCGTCGCCCGGCGGCGATCGTGTCGCGATCGTGTTCCTCACGGCGGAGCGCAGCGTCGAGGTCTTCGATCGCGCGTTGTCGGCCGGCGGCGACGACTTCGTCACCAAGCCGTTCGATACGGCCGAGTTGGTCGCACGCGTCCGCACCGCCGTTCGGTTGCGCAGGATTGCCGCGGCTCACGACGATCTCGCGGTCCAGCTGAAGCGCCAACGCGACGAGCTGAAGCGCCTCCAGCTCCACAAGGAGCAGCTGTCGCAATTCCTCGTCCACGACTTCAAGAATCCGGTCAATTCGATCGTGCTGCAGGCACAGCGAATCGCCCGCGATCCGAACGCCACGCAACGTTCGCTCGATGCGGCCGTTCGAATCGGCGGCGAAGCGGCGATGTTGTTGCGGATGATCACGAACCTGCTCGACCTCGGGAAGGCCGATGAAGGACGGCTCGCGCCAGCCCGAAGCACCGTCGATCTTCCCGCGTTTATCGCGAGCATCATCGCCGAGCTCGAACCACGAGCCGCCGCGGCCGAAATCGAGATCGTCGACGAGACCGCGGCATCGGACGTCACGTTCGATGAAGATCTGGTCCGGCGCGTGATGGCCAATCTCGTCGAGAATGCGATCCGCCACGCGCCACAAGCGTCGCGTATCGTCGTGACCTCGCGAACGGACGCGGACGGGCTCGAGCTCGTCGTCGCGGACGAGGGAATCGGAATTCCGGAGCCGCAGCGCGCGACGGTGTTCGAACGATTCGTCAGCTCGGGCACCGACCGGTCGAATCGCGGGCTCGGCCTATCGTTCTGTCGCGTCGCGATCGAAGCCCACGGCGGCAGGATCTGGGTCGAGGACAACGAACCCGGTGCGCGGTTTCGGCTATTCATCCCGCGTTAGCCGCTGGATCTTCGCTTGCACAGTGCGTGGGGGTGGACGTCGCCCTAACACGGATCGAGGATCTCGAACGCACTCCGCAATGGTCGGGCTGGCAAACGCTGGCCGCCGATCGCGCGCCGTATCTCGCCCCCGAGTTCTTCGCGATGTCGCGATCGTTCGTCGAGCACGGCGAGCCCTTGGTGGCGACGGCCACCGCCGGCGGCACGCTGATCGGCGCGTTACCCCTGATCCTCGATCGCCACACGCTGCGCGGCCTGCGCACCGACTACACGCCCGGCTACGACTTCGCCGGCACGAAGGAAGGCATCACCGCGATCTGGAAGGCGCTCGCCGACGACGGACGGTGGAGCGAGCTCGTGCTCGACAAGGTGCCATCGCGATCGCTGCTCGCGATGGAGCTGCCGGTGCTCGCACGACTCGATGGTTGTCCCGTCGACGTACGGTCCGACGGCCGGCATCCGTATTTCGAGCTCGAGGGCTGGCAAGCCGCGCTAAAGCCGAAGTTTCGATCGAACCTGCAACGCTGCGAACGCAAGGCCGGCAACCTCGTCCTCGAACGCGTGCTCGATCCGAGTGACACCGATCTCGCCGACGCGCTCGCGATCGAAGCGATGGCGTGGAAGGGCGCCGCGGGGACGAGCATCGCGACGGATCCTCGTGCCTCGAACCTCTACACCCAGATGTTGCGTCAGCCGGGACATCGCGCATCGCTGTTCTTCTTGCGCGCGAATGGAAAGCGAATAGCGACCTTGTTCGCGTGCGAGGACGCGCACACGTTGTACGCGCTGAAGATCGGCTACGACCCGGCGTTCGCAAATATCAGTCCGGGGCACCTGCTGGTCTGGAAGGTCGCGGCTGATGCAGAGTCGCGTGGTCTACGCGAGCTCGATTTCGTCGGTCGCGAGGACGAGTGGAAACGCAAATGGACCGATCGCGTCCACGATCGGATGATCGTCGTGATCTATCGCCGTTCGGCACGCGGGCTCGCGCGGTACGCGATGCGGGAAGTGATCAAGCCGTGGCTGCCGCACCAGTGGATCACGACGCCCCAAAGTCCCCTGCCGCGCCACTGTCAACGCGCAGATCTGCTCGCGGCCCACTCGATCAGCCGTCGCGCCGTGCTGCGCGTCGAACGCGGCTTCGGGATCCGCGGAGCACTCGCGCGTCGTACCAAGCCGCCGCGACGAGTCGGTGAGGCGTCGAAGTTTCCCGTCGGCACGTTTGTCCGCGTTCGCGATCGCCTGGAGATCGACGCGACGCTCGATGGCAACGACAAGCTACGCGGCCTCGCATTCGTGGAAGCGCAGTGGCGCACGTGCGGCGGTGTGTTCGAGGTCGTGCGCCACGTTCGCCGTCTCCGCAATGATCGCGGTCGCTACCGCGCGATCGATCGGACGGTCCTCCTTGCCGGGATCGACTGTGGCGCGACCGGCGCTCACGATGGTTGTGGCCGGCGGTGCCCGCTCATGTTCCGTGACGAGTGGCTCGAGCCCACGTCGCCCCGGGCCTCGGCCGAGCCGAGCGCATCGGTGCACTACGCGCGGATTCGCGACCTCGACGAGATCTATGCCGGCCTCGATCTCTCGGGGCGCCGCGACGGTCTGACCTTCATGCCGGAGATGGCGAAGCTCGCCGGACAACGCTTCGCGATCGCCGATACGCTGCGCGAGGTCTACGAGGACGATCGCTGGCGCAAACCGCGTGCGGCGATCTACATGCTCGACCGCGCGCTGTGCACGGGCGCGATCTGTGGCTCGCAGGGCCCGTGCGATCGCGCGTGCATGCTGCTGTGGCACGCCGACTGGCTGGTCGTCGAGTAGCGATCAGTGACCGAACATCGCCGAGGCCGTGGTCACCGGATCGCTGGCGGTGAACACGCACGAGCGATTGCCGCCGCTGCAGGTGGAGGTCCACTGCTTGAACTGGTTCGCGCCGTGATCGACCGCCGTCAAGGTCACGACCGTGTCCTTGTCGACCGTGTACGTGCAGGTTCCACTCGGGCACTCGGCACCGATGCTCGTCGAGACCGAGCCGCCACCGGCGATCATGACCTTGACCTGGACCTGGTTGGGTGGCATCGCCGCATCCGGGGTCTTTGCGGCGTCGATCGCGGTGATCGGTGTGCCGCTATCGCTCACCGCGCCATTCCCGCACGTAGCGATTCCCGAGGCCGCGCAGAAGTGGTCCGACGTGCAGACCTGACCGCTGACACAATCTGTGTCTGCAGCGCACGCTAACGTGCAGTCCGGGGTCTCCGGCGAGTAGCAGGCGCTCAGCGCGAGGACAAAAGCGAACGAACGGATCACGCGTCGCTACCCGATGCAACTCGCGGGCTCATGTACGATGGCAACGTGGCGCGTGATCGCAGTGATGAGAGCCTCGACCAAGTCGCCACTCGGCCGGTCTCGATCATTCGTCAGGTCCTCGTCGTCGACGACACGCCGGCGAACCTCGTCGCGTTCGAAGCCGCCCTCGAAGCCACCGGGTGCGGCGTGGTCAAGGCAGCGTCCGGTGCCGAGGCGCTCGGCTGTCTGCTCGAACAAGACTTCTCGCTGGTCCTGCTCGACGTCAACATGCCGGGCATGGACGGGTTCGAGACCGCGCGTTGGATCCGATCGCGCGAACGCTCGGCGCACGTCCCGATCGTGTTCATCAGCGCGTTCAATCACGATGACGAAGCGGTGTTGCGCGCATACGAGCTCGGCGCCGTCGACTTCTTGTTCAAGCCGGTCTATCCGCAAGTGCTGCGCGCGAAGGTCCAGTTCTTCATCGACCTCCAGAATCATCAAGAAGAGGCGACCGCGTTACGGTTCGAGCGCGAGTACGAGGCGAAGGTGCGCACGTTCGAAGCGGAGGCGTTCGCGAAGGAGCGCGCCACCTCCGAAGAGCTCGTGCGGTTGAATCGCACGAAGGATCAATTCATCACGTCGCTCGCGAAGGAGATGCGCGAGGCGAAGGATCAGCCCGAACGGGTCGGCCGGCTCGCGGACGATCTGAACGAGCTCGCGCGCGTCGGCCGTGGACCCCTCGCGGTCGAGCAACTCGATCTGCGCAAGATTGTCGCGCAGGGCCTGCAAAATGCGCGCGTCGAAGCGACACTGCAACTCGCAAACGACCCGGTCACGATCCACGGTAACCAAGATCGCCTCGTCCAAGCGGTCGCGAACGTGCTGCTTACCGCCATGCGGTCGCATGCCGACAAGATCCACGTCGCGTGCATCGCGAAGGATCGGACCGCGCTCGTGATCGTCGAGGACAACGGGGCGGGCATCTCGCCGGAACTGTTGCCGGATATCTTCGACAATCACTCGCTCGGGATCGGCCTCGCGCTCGCGCACCGGATCGTGATGCGGCACAAAGGAACGCTCAGCGCATCGAGCGCCGGCGCGAATCAGGGAACCACGTTCGTCGTGCAGCTCCCGATCGTTAGCTAACTGGCATACCCGTTGCGAACGGTCGCCGCATGGCGATTTCGGAGCGTGAGCTGACGGAGCTCGATGCCTACTGGCGTGCGGCGAACTATCTGACGGTCGGTCAGATCTATCTCCAAGCGAATCCACTTCTGAAAGAGCCGTTGGCGCCGGCGCAGATCAAGCCGAGGTTGCTCGGCCATTGGGGCACGTCGCCTGGCTTGTCCTTGATCTACGCGCATCTCAATCGCCTGATCCGGCGCGATGGCCACGACATGCTGTTCCTCGCCGGACCCGGTCATGGTGGGCCCGCCGTCGTCGCGAACACGTACCTCGAAGGCACGTATAGCGAGATTTATCCGGACATCTCCGAGGATGCCGCCGGCATGCTGCGCTTGTTTCGCCAGTTCTCGACGCCGGGTGGCATTCCGAGCCACGTCGGTCCGACTACACCGGGCTCGATTCACGAAGGTGGCGAGCTCGGTTATGTCCTCGCGCACGCATTCGGCGCGGTATTCGACCATCGCGAGTTGATCGCGGTGGCCGTTGTCGGCGATGGCGAAGCGGAGACCGCGCCGCTCGAAGGCTCGTGGAAAGGCGTGCGGTTCCTCGATCCATCGCGTGATGGTGCGGTGCTGCCGATCCTGCACCTGAACGGCTACAAGATCGCGGGCCCGACGGTGCTCGGCCGCGCGAATGACGAGACGATCGCCAAGCTACTCGCGGGTCACGGCTATGTCGCGCGGTTCGTCGAGGGAACCGATCCGATGGAGGTGCATCGTGCACTCGCGACAACGCTCGAGGAGTCGATCGCGGATCTCCAAGCGCGCCGGTGCTGGCCCGCGATCGTGTTGCGGACGCCGAAGGGATGGACGGGACCGAAGGCGCTCGATGGCGTGCCGATCGAGGGCACGTTTCGCGCGCATCAAGTTCCGTTGACTGCCGTACGCACGAAGCCGGACCAGCTCGCGATGCTCGAGCAGTGGATGCGTAGTTATCGCCCGGACGAGTTGTTCGATGCACGTGGCAGGTGCGACGTGCGTGTGGCGCCGTCGGGATCGAAGCGAATGAGCGCGAGCCCGTACGCGAATGGTGGCGGGGCCTATCGACCGCTCGAGATGCCGTCGACGAAGCCGTACGCGATCGACGTGCCGAGCCCAGGCGCGATCAAGCACGAATCCACGCGCGTGTTCGGCGAGCTCATGCGCGACCTCTATCGGACGAACCCGACGGCGTTTCGGTTGTTCTGCCCCGACGAGACCAACTCGAATCGCCTCGGCGCAGTGTTCGAAGTCACGGATCGGGCGTTCGCCGAGAAGACGATCGCGATCGACGATCACGTGTCGCCGCACGGTCGCGTGATGGAAGTGCTGAGCGAGCACAACTGCGAAGGCTGGCTCGAGGGTTACGTGTTGACGGGACGGCACGGTGTGTTCGCGACGTATGAAGCGTTCGCGTTGATCGTCGCGTCGATGACCGCGCAGCACGCGAAGTGGCTCGAGATGTCGGCGCAGCTGACGTGGCGCACGCCGGTGCCGTCGCTCAACTACTTGCTGACGTCGACGTGCTGGCGGAACGATCACAACGGCTTCTCGCATCAAGGTCCGGGCTTCATGGACACGCTGCTCTCGAAGAAGGGTCTCGTGACCCGGGTGTATCTACCACCCGATGCGAACTGCCTGCTGTCGGTGGCGGATCACTGCCTGCGCAGCGCGAGCTACGTGAATATGATCATCATCGACAAGCAGCCGCAGCTGCAGTGGCTCGATCGCGATGCGGCGAATGCTCATTGCAAGGCCGGCGCATCGATCTGGGAGTGGGCGAGTCATCAGCCGGAGGATCCGGACGTGATCCTCGCGTGTGCGGGCGATATCGCGACGCTGGAGACGATCGCGGCCGCGGACTTCTTGCGCGTGCACGCGCCGGACTTGCGCGTCCGGGTGGTCAACGTCGTCGATCTCATGAAGTTGTTCTCGCCGAAGGAACATCCTCACGGGATGAGCGAAGACCAGTTCGTCGAGCTGTTCACGCGCGAGACCGACGTGTGCTTCTCGTTCCACGGCTACGCCGGCGCCGTCCATCAACTGCTTCACGCGCGGCCGCATGCCGGCCGGTTTCACGTCCGCGGTTACAAGGAAGAGGGCACCACGACCACGCCCTTCGACATGGTCGTGCTGAACGAGACCAGCCGGTATCACATCGCGATGGACGCGATTCGAAGGAGTAAGCGTCCGGTCGCGAACAGTGCGGAGCTCTACGCGCGATGCGAAGCGATGCTCGCGAGGCATCGGGCGTATATCGCCGAGCACTTCGAAGACCTGCCGGAGATCCGGGATTGGACGTGGCGGTCATGATCCTCACGATCAATGCCGGCTCGTCGAGTATCAAGCTCGCTGCCTTCGAGCCCGAAACGTTCGAGCGCCGTGCGAGCCAGACGATCGATCTCGCGCACGATCGCGATCACGACAAAGCGCTCGAACGCGGGGTCGAGGCACTCGTCGCGACGCTGGGCCCGACGACGTGGACAACCGTGGGCCATCGCATCGTCCACGGCGGTGAGTTTCTGGGGCCGCGCCAGATCGATAACGCGCTGTTGGCCAAGCTGCACGCGCTGACGCCGTTCGCGCCGCTCCATCAGCCGCACGGGCTCGCCGGGATCATGGCGGCGTGCCACCACCTTCCCGACGCCACGCAGGTCGCGTGCTTCGATACCTCGTTTCATCGAACGATTCCCGATGTCGCCCGCCACTACGCGTTGCCGCGCGAGTATCACGACCTCGTCGCATACGGGTTCCACGGCCTGTCCTACGAGTACATCGCGTCCGCTCTTCCGGCGGAGGTCGGCCCCCGCGTGATCGTCGCGCACCTCGGCAGCGGCGCGAGCATGTGTGCGATGCGAAATCGGACCTCGATCGCGACGACGATGGGCCTCACGGCACTGGACGGGCTCGTGATGGCGACACGTCCGGGGACGCTCGATCCTGGTGTGGTCCTCCACATGGTCGAGCGCGGAATGTCGGCGCGCGAGATCCGGGACATCCTGTACCAGCAGAGTGGCCTGCTCGGGATTTCGGGGACGACCGGACAAATGCACGAGCTCCTCGCATCCGAGACACCGCGAGCACGACTCGCCGTGGAGATGTTTGTCTATCGCGCGACGCGTGCGGTCGGCTCGCTCGCGTCCGCGTTGGGAGGCCTCGATGCGATCGTGTTCACGGGCGGCATCGGCGAGCACAGCGCGGTGATCCGCGACCGGATCTTGGCCGGCCTGCACTGGATCCCCGGGGTGCAATCGCTCGTGATCCCGACGAACGAGGAGCTAGTGATCGCGCGCCACGCTTTCGCGATACGCTGACGTCGTGAAGCTCGCGTTGGTGCTCGTTGCGGCCGCCGGTTGCCGCCAGGTCTACGGATTGAACGATCCGCTCGCGACCGACGCGCACTTCATCGAAGGGACGGAGTTCAAGTTCGTCGCCACGCGCGTGTTGTTGCCGCTCAACAACAGCCAAGCCGAGGATTACAGCTTCGATCTCGACGGCGACATGCAGCCGGATAACCAGTTGAGCCAAGCGTTCGTCGAGCTCGCGACCACGGGCGGCGCGGTGCAGGACGTCCAGGACACCGCCACGCTCGAGGGCAAGGCGATCGCGCTCGTCGACATCCAGACCACGTCGTTCACGATGGCGGACAACGTCGGCGTGAGCGTCGTGATCGGCCAGGATCCCGAAACCCGCCGCATGCAACACGGGGGAGGTCGTGACGTGCGTGGCGACCGGTTGCACGGGCTGTGGCCATCACTTGAATCCGATGGGCGGCACGTTCACCGCAAACACCCAACCCGCGGTGCCCGCGAACGCGATGATCGATGGCACCGGGCTCACGGTCACATCGCCGGGCACGTTTCAGATCCAGATCGCGCCGTTCGATACCGCGTTGCCGCTCGACCTGATCGGCGCGCGCGCACGCTTCACCGCCGGGGCGGGGACGGGCATCACGGCGTTCGATGTCGGAGGTGGGATTCCCGATACCGAGGTACACGGTGTGCTGATTCCGGCGATTGCGACGCAGTTGAACAGCATCGTCAAGATGGACTGCGGCGACCTGACCGCTCCGCCGGGATGTGGGTGTGCCGCCGCCTCCGAAGCGGTGACGTTGCTCAACCTGCTCGATAAGATGCCGACCGATTGCAACATCACGATCGACGAGGTCTCGAGCAATTCGCTGATCGGCCCGGTGCTCGCACCCGACGTCACGATCGACGGGCTGAAGGCGCTGTCGTTCGGTGTGCGCATGCAGCTCGAACCGGCCGCCGAGTTCTAGGACACCTACACATCATCAGCCGAGCGTGAGGGGCCTCGGGAAACCGCGAGGTTGGTCGAATCGTTCATCTGAACATGAAGTCGCGTACGGCATCGATTCCCATCATGATCTTCACGACGGCAGAGCTCGCGGAGCTCGCTTCGGCCGGGACGGCGACCGCACACATGGGCGTGACCACGACGGTCGTTTCGCAATGCACGGTCGATGCGGGAACGATGCAGTTCGGCAACTACAACACGACGACCGGCGCGCAAGTCGATAGCGAAGCCGCGCTGAAGGTGACGTGCAGCAAGGGCACCGCCGCATCGATCACGCTCGGCGGCGATCGCACGATGAAGAGCACCGATGGTCACGCGCTCGGCTACAAGCTCTACCAAGATCCTCAACACGCGGTTCCGTGGGGCAGCACCGCGGCAACGGCGGCGCAGTACGTCGCGCAGAGCAGCGCGCCGGCCGAGCTGAAGGTCTACGGCCAGATCCTGGCGAACCAGGACGTGCCGGCCGGTGACTACAACGACGAAGTCGTCGCGACGATCAACTTTTAGGTTTCCACGCGTTCACCGCTGCGACGAGCATGCGGAGCGAGTCCTCCGGTTTCGCGGCATCGGATTTGCGCGAGTGCCAGCCGTCGACGCGCGAGCGCTCGATCACGAGATCCAGCTCCTTCTTGTCGAACCACATGCCGTGCGCGGCGCAGTGATCGACGGGGACATCGAACACGAGGGGTTCGTCCATCTTCTCGTCGCACATGGGGCAATAACGCTCGCCGTAGCCGCCGCCGGTAAACGCGATCGAGCTCGCGAGGCGTTCGTGGATGACCTCTTCGGGCAGCCAGATCCCACCACACGTGTGGCAGTTACCGTGTCGATCGAGCTGCGCGTCGGCGCATGCGGGGCAGCGCATGGTGGGAGTATATGCACGTGCGGCTGCGCATCATCTCGGTCAACGACATCTACACGCTCGAGCGTCTGCCCCGGCTCGCGAATTTGATCCGCGCTCACCAGTTGCCTGCGCCGGACGTGACGATCTCGGTGATCGCGGGTGACTTCGTCGGGCCGAGCCTGTTGTCGAGCCTCGATGCGGGGCGCGGGATGGTCGATTGCCTGAACGCGCTCGGGATCGGCTACGCCTGTCTCGGCAACCACGAGGACGATATTCCGGCGACGGAGCTTCACCAGCGGATCGCGGAGTTCCGCGGCGTGTGGCTGTCGACGAACGTGGACTTCGACTCGAAGATGCCGCGCACGGCGGTGATCGAGGTGGGCGATCGGAAGATCGGGCTCGTCGCGGTCGTGCTTGACGATCTCGCGGAATATCGCTCGGCGCCGTTCGGTGGCGCTCCGTTGCGGAACGCCCAGACCGATGCGCTCGCGGCGGCGGCGGAGCTCGCATGCGATACGGTCATCGCGATCACGCATCAGAGCATCGACGCGGATCGCCGACTCGCGCAGACGCGGAAGTTCCCGTTGATCGTGGGTGGTCACGAGCACGTGCCGTTCGTCGAACAAGTGGCGGGCACGTGGATCGTGAAGGCCGGGCAGAACGGTGACGCCGCGATCATCTCGGACATCGAGGGTGATCACGTGACCGTGACGCGCGTGACCGTCGATGGCTACGCCGAGGATCCGGATGTGCGTGCGCGCGTCGATCGGCACATGCAAAAGGTCGTCGAGATCGCGAACGCCACGCTCGTCCGGGTCGCGCCGGGGCAGGGTTTGTCGTCGGTCGGCACGCGCGTGAAGCAGACCTCGATGGGCCATCTCTTGTGCACGCGGATCGCCGAAGCGATGAAGGCGGACCTCGCGGTATTGAATGGCGGTGCGATTCGCGCGAGTCGCGAGTATCCCGAGCGGTTCACGTACGGCGATCTCGAGACCGAGGTGCCGTTCGACAACGAGCTCGTCGTGGTGGCGATGCCGGGCCACGTGCTGAAGGCGGCGGTCGCGGCCTCGCGGGCGCATGCGCCGGCGGAGTCGGGCGGGTTTCTACAGACGTGCATGGATCTCGAGACCGTCGACGACGCGAGGTCGTATCGCGTGGCACTCGTGCGAAACCTGTTCGAAGGCATGGATCACAACGAACCGTTGATGGCGTTCGCGGCGACGACACCGGATGCGATTCCGCCGCACAACACCGGGCGCGATATCAAGCACGTGCTCGCCGAGGCGTTCGCGTTCGAGCTGTGGAAGAAGCTCGGCGGGATCGAGCACCTCGATACGAATCACGACGGCATCGCCGATGAAGACGAGATCATGGCGGGGCTCGAAGAGATCGGGGCGCCGTCGCACGTGGTGGCCAAGCTGATCCGTAAAGCCGTTCCGGCATGACCGTCGACGTTCGCGCAGAAGCGCTCGTCCGTCCACGCCATGCGTACGTGAAGCTGCCCGACATGCGGGTGATCGAGCGTCCGGGCTGGTCGCAGATCATCACGCCGTCGTTCGCGCGCGGTGGCTTCAACGAGGTCTCGCATAGCGAGCTGTCCGCCGACGAAGCCGATCGCGTGATCGCCGAAACGATCGAGATGTATCGGGGGATTGGATTTCGCTGGACGGTGTGTCCGGACTGCCGGCCGCTCGATCTGGGCGCGCGGCTCGAACGCGCAGGGCTTACGCCGAGCACGTGTTTCGCGATGGCGCGCTCGACGGACATGCCGGGCGAAGCGCCGGATGTCATTCCGGTCGGCGCGCACAACCTGCACGCGTTCACGCGCGTGACCTCCGAGGTGTGGGGGGCGGATCCGGTGGTCCTCGGCGGCGCGCAGCAGCTCATGCTCGCCTCGGGGAATCACCCGATGTGGCTCGCGATGCACGAGGGCGAAGCGGTCGGCGCGGGCTCGTATGTCGCGTTTTCACGATCGGCATTTCTGATGAACGCGGTCGTCGTCCCTGCGTTTCGCGGTCGCGGTGCGTATCGCCAGCTCGTCGTTGCGCGGCTCGCGGATGCGCGTGCGCGTGGCATCCCGATCGCCACTACGAACGCGATGGCCTCGACGTCGGCGCCGATGCTGCGCAAGATGGGCTTCGCGGACGTCGCGGAGCTGACGATGTATCGTTCGTAGATGGATCGAGCGCGGATCGAGCTCCACTACGCGGCGCAAATCTTGTCGGCGTGTGCCGATGCCTGGTTGGCGAAGCGTGACGATGACGGCCACACGTCGATGATCTGGGAGTCACCGTTCTTGCAGGGCGAGACCGGGCTCTCGCTCGGTACGGATCTCTTGCTCGTGCACGAGGACAAGTCGTTCTCGCTCGTCGGGAAGACGCTCGCCGAAGGCATGGCCTGGGCCGACGCGCAGCTCGGTCGACCGCGCGGTGCGCACATGCGCGACTACGACATGCCGCCGTCACCGCTGCGATCGGGGGCGACGTTCGTGGGGTATCCGTCGGAGCTCGCGCGTGCCTACGATGCAGGGCTCGCCGCGGTGAGCCAGTTCGCGGCGGACGCACGCGTGTGGCCGCATCACTTCGATCTCGGCGCGATCGTCGATGGGCTCGGGATCGGGCTCTCGCCGGGCGATCGCTACTACGACGAGCCATACTTCTACGTGACTCCTGCCCATCACGTCGATCGCGCGCCAACGCTCCCGAGCGGCTTCTGGCGCGACGACGAATGGCAGGGCGCCATCCTGCTGCTCTCCGCCGGCGGCGATCCAGCAGAGTTCATCCGCACGGCACTATCGTCGCTGCGCTAACCGCGAACCACGATCGGGATCGTGACCTGCGTCTTCGGCGCGTACGGGATGTGCGGCACGACGATGTGTTGCAGCACGTTCGCCATGCACGTCGAGGCCGGATCGTGGTCGGGCGGGGTGACCGCGAGCGCGGTCGACGTGAACACGAGCTTGAAGTCGAGCTTCGTCGCGGGTGGCTTCGTCACGCACGCCCGCAACTGCGGCTCGACGGCTTGAAACGCGCGGCGCAGGATTTTTGGATCGTACGTTCCGCGATGCGGATGCACGCGCGAGAGCTTGTCGAGCTGCGTGTTCGCGTCGGGCCATGCCGAACGCGCTGCCGCGGCCGTGATGATCTGAAACGCCGTGCGCTGATAACGCTCGTCGCCGCTCTTGTCGTAGTACGTGCCCGCGCGCGTGCACAGCTCCTCGAGCGCGATGAGATCGGCTGGTGTGAGGTGATCGCCAAGCGCGGCGACGGCTTCGGTCGCGGTCGCGCGCAGGTCGCCGGCATCGAAGGCCACTTCCGCGGTCCGGAGGTGCAAATCGTCGTAGGTCGGCGCGGCGAGCGGCTTCGCGAGATCGATCACGAAGTCATCGAACATCAGGGCGGTTTCCATGTTCTCGGCGAATCGGCGTTCGTCCGTGCGCTCGAGGTTGTTGCCACGTGGCACGAGACTGCCGTCACGCAATTCGTATCCTGCACGGGCCGCGACGATCGCGTCGACGAGGATCTGCGGCCGGCTCTCGTGCTCGAGCGGAAACAGCTGATGGGCGACCGCGATCCAGTGATCGCCGATCGCGGCGCCGATCAAGCGCGGCCGAGGATCTCGATTGGTCTCGACGAGCATCGGGATCATGACCGTGCCCGGGCCGCGTTCGTGCAGCGCGAACAGCTCGGCGCCGGTGCTCGCGTCGTGCAACGTGGTCTGCGAGATCGCGGCGAGCACGACCGCGCCATCCGGCGTGAGGTGCGCACGCATGAGATCGCTCGGCACGGGAATCTGAGCGCCGAGCGTGCCGTCGAAGCTCCACACCCGCGCCTCATCGCGGCTGACCGTGAGGACATGCGTTGCCGTCACGTCGATCTGGATCAGCGCCGAGTGATGCCCGCCGAACGTGACGAGCGGCTTGCCGTCGAGCGACCACAGCTTCGCGGTGCCATCGATGCTCGCGGTGATCACGTGCTGCGAGGACGCGTCGAACACGGCATCGATCACGGAATCCTGGTGGCCACCGGAGAGAACGTGCTCGAGCGCGCCGGACGCCGCGTTGTAGACTCGCGCATCCGCCGCGTACGTTCCGACGACGACATGTGCGCCGTCCGGCGAGAACCGCGCGGTCGTCGTGACCTCGTCACCGCCGGCGAGCGTCACGAGCTTTTGGCCCGTCGTCGTGTCCCAGATGATCGCGTCGCGTTCGCCGGCCGTCACGATCCTGCGAGCGTCCGGCGAGAATCGGACCGTGTATGCGATGGTCGGGATGTCCGCGAGCAGCTTGCCGGCGACCGTCCACGTGCGCACGTGATCGTCTTCGGTCGTCGTCGCGATCGTGGAGCCGTCGGGACCGAACGTCGCGCCCCACAACTTCGCCGGTGGTGTGAACGTGGCGATGGCCTTGCCGGCCACGGTGTCGAAGACCTCGACGCTGAGATCGCCGACGACCGCGAGGAAGTAGCGCCCATCGGGCGACGCGCTGTTATCGATCGTGCGCGCGTGGAGCAGGGTGCTCGCGTGGGGAATTCGCCAGAGCCGCACGTCGTCGCGGTACAGCTGGAGGAAGTAGTCGCTCGAGACCGCGATTTCGGTGCCTTCGCCGAGCACCGGCACCACGGCATCGATCGCGTCGTCTTCGACCGACCACACGTAACTGTTCGTGGGATCGCCGGTCACCAAGCGATCGCCGCTGGGCGAGAGCGTCTGGTCGTACGGCGTCCCGAAGTCGTGCGAGCCGATCGCGAGGCGATCGTGATCTTCGACGAGGATCGTGTCGCCGCCGAACGCGCGCCAGGAGCCCGAGGCGGTCGCCATCCCGGTTCCCACGAGTGGCTCGATCCGCATGTTTTGCCCCACGTCGAACACGACGCGCTCTCCGCTGAATGCGACCGGATCGTTCGAGTTGTTCGCGTGGCTTTGGACGGTTTCGAGCCGGTCGTTCAATGCAACGACGGCGGCGTCGAGCTCGACACCGATCGTGCCGGCGGGCGAGATGTAGAGCTGCTTCGCCCTACTCGGAGCTTCGGCGAGCTTCTCGTGCTTGGCGATGCTCCACGCTTGAACGTTCGTCTCGTCGCCGAGCACCAGGCGATCACCGCTGATCGCCAACATCGTTCCGCTTGCCGGAATCACCGTGGTGGTCCCGTGCGCGAGATCGATCACCGCGACCTGCGATCCGTCTGCCACCGCGATTTCCTGACGATCCGGCGAGCTCGCGACTTGCTCGTGGTCGCCGTAGAGCGGCTTCAACGTCCCATCGTTCGCGAGCCACAGCAGGCTCTTGTTCGTCTGGATCACGAAGCCGAACGGTGTCGCGATCGGATCTTTCGGCTTCTCGGACAACGTATGGGTCACGACGAGGTTGTCGACGCTACGCATCGCACGCCCGAGCAACAGTCGGACGATCGGCGACGCTCCGTCGTTGTAGCCCGCGGCGAGATAGGTCGCGGCGCGCAGCGGTTGGCGTGTGACGAGCTCGCGCCGGCCTTGCTCCACCAACAGCGCGCGTTGCTTCTCGGTCGCTTCATCGCGTGCCACGGTCGCTGCATCGCGCGCGGCCACGATCCGGCGCACCGAAATCGTCCCGATCACGGCCGCGATGACGAGCGCGACACCGATCATCGCGAGCACCGTGCGGTAGCGCCGAACGAACCGCCGGACCAATTCGCCCGTCGTGTACTGATGCGCGCCGACGAGTTGCCCGGTCCGGAATCGCACGAGCTCCGCCGCGAGCTCCTTCGCGGTCGGGTATCGCCCCGCAGCATCGCGCGCCATCGCCTTGTCGACGATCGCCGCGAGCGGCGCCGGGACATCGGGCACGCGCTCGCGTAACGGCTTCGGTCCACCCGTGCGAACCTGCGCGACGACCGCATAGCCCGAGTTGCCGGTATACGGCGGCCGTCCCGCGAGCACGTGATAGAGCAGGGCGCCCAACGCATAGACGTCCGCGCGCTCGTCGACCGGCTCGCCGGCCGCTTGCTCCGGCGGCATGTACGCGGGCGTACCCATGAGATCGCCGGCGACGCTGAGCTGCGCGTTGTCATCCGACCGATATGGTCCTGGCGCCTCGTCGGTATCGACATCGAGGTTCTTCGCGAGGCCCCAATCGATCACGACCGTCTCGCCGAACGCACCGACGAGCACGTTCGCCGGCTTGAGGTCGCGATGGATGATCCGCTCGCCATGCGCGTACGCGATCGCTTCTGCGATCTGCGTGACGATCGGCAGGAGCGCGAGCCGCTCGTCGAGCGACTTCGTCTCCGCCACCACGTGCTCGAGCGAGCGGCCGTTGACGAGCTTCATCGCATAGAACGGCGATCCGTCCGGCCAGCGACCTGCTTCGTAGACCGGGACGATCGACGGGTGCTGCAACCGGCCGGTGACGAGAGCTTCGCGTTCGAAGCGCCGGCGCAACACGTCGTTCGAGGTGGCAAGCAACTCCTTGAGCGCGACCGTGCGCTCCATTCGCAGATCCGTCGCGATCAGGATCCGGCCCATCCCGCCCCGCGCGAGCTCCTTGCCGATGTCGTAGAGCGTTGGCGTGACCTGAGGTAGTTGGCGCGATGTCGTCGGCGCCGCGACGGGTGCTTCCGACGGAGCAGCGACCGTCTCGTCGACGGCGTCGTCCATCTTGGGCACACCCACAGCCGTGTCACCCGGCTTATCCCCCATCCCCGATATGATGCATCACTGCCTCGACCGATCGTGCAGGTCTAGCGCCCACACTCGACATTCGCGCCGTTCGGCCGACTTAGATGTCGGAGGGGTGGGATGGGGAAGCTGGTTGCGCTGATCTGCGCGTTCGTGATCGCGGCTTGTGGTGATGGCTGGCATCCCAGCGCCGCGGAAGATCAGGCGAACGGCTCCGATGGCGGACCGTGCACGAGCACGATCACCTCGCTCGACGTGTGGCTGTCGACCGCGAGCATCGACACGATGCAGACCGCGCAGGCCGTCGCGATGGGCACGAACCCGACCGGCGTGCGGTGCGATGCGAGCAGCCGGGTCGTGTGGACGAGCAGCGATGCGCGGATCGCGACGATCGAACATGGAGCCGTGATTCCGCATCGCGGCGGCACGGTGATGGTGACCGCGTCGTATCACGAGCTCTCGGATTCGGAGCTGCTGCAAGTCGTCGATGGCACCGTCACGATCACGAAGTTGTCGGTAGCCGGCGATGCCGCCACGTTGCCGGTCGGCCAAGAGCTGCAATTCCATGCGACCGCGGACTTCTCCGACGGCACCCAGCGCGATGTCACGAACGATGCCGCGTGGTCGATCGATCCGGACTCGGTCGCGGCGATCGACGCGACCGGCAACGTCACCGGCATGCATCTCGGCAACGCCACCGTCACCGCGCAATGGATGACCGCGACCGGTTCGGCACCGCTGTCGATGACCGCCGCTCAGGTCATGCGGATCGAAGTCGACGGCTTCTCGCTCGCCGCCGGCTACACGAAGCTCGCGACCGCAACCGCGGTCTACAGCGATGGCTCGACGCTCGACGTCAGCGCGGTCGCCCAATGGTCGAGCACGCCGGCGAACGTCGCCACGGTCGGCGCGATCGGCCTCGTCACCGCACATGCTCCGGGAAGCGCGGATCTCGCCGCGACCGTCGGCAGTGTCACCGGTCACGGCAGCGTCACCGTCACCGCGGCCACGTTGACCACGCTCGAGGTTTCGCCGGCGACCGTGAACCTCGGCGTCGGTGCGGAGATCCAGTTGGGGGCGATCGGTGTGTTCTCGGATGGCTCGCGTGTCGAGATGACGAATCAAGTCGCGTGGTCGATCGCAGGCATCGGTAACGCGGTGATCACGATGGGTGGTCGCGTATCGAGCCCGAGCGCGGGCATCGCGACGGCCACGGCAACGTTCGGTACGGTCTCGGCGAGCGCGGTCGTCGTCGTCACCGCGGCCCAGCTCTCGCAGATCCAGGTGCCGGCCGCCGTCACGATCCCGCAAGGTCGTTGGCTCGATCTGTCGCCGATCGGCGTGTACAGCGATGGCACGACGAGTGCGCTCGCGAACGCGTCGTTTTCGTCGAGCAACACCGCCGTCGCCACGGTCAGCGGGACCGGCCGGATCACCGCGATCGGTGCCGGTACCGCCGACATCACGGTGACGAGTGGCGCGATCAGCGCGGTCGTTCACGTCGTGATCACCGCTGTGACGGTCCAGACGATCCTGATCTCGCCGATCGCCGTCGTCACCACCGTCGGTGCGGTCACCCAGATGTCGGCGAGCGCGACCTACAGCGATGGCACCGTCGTCGACGTGACCGCGCAAGGTGCGTGGGATGTCGGCAACGCGACGGTCGCGACCGTGTCGAACGCGGCCGCGACGCGCGGGCAACTGACCGGTGTCACCGCCGGCATCACGACCGTGACGTTCGAGCTCGATACCGTCACCGCGAGCGCCGCGGTCATCGTCAGCGCAGCCACGCTCGACGATCTGATCGTCACGCCGCCGGCGCTCGTGTTGCCCGCCGGTATGGACGGCGCGGTCGTCGCGCTCGGTCACTACAGCGATGGCTCGTCCGTCGATGTCACGTCGCAGGCGACCTGGTCGTCGAGCGATTCGACGATCGCCACGGTCTCGAACGCGCAAGGCACGTTCGGTCACGTCGTCGCGAAGGCGGCGGGCACGGCGACGATCACCGTGACGAAGGGCGCGATCACGAAGACCGTGTCCGTCACCGTCACCGCGGCCGTTCTCGATCACATCGAGCTACCGACGACGCCGCTGGTCGTCCCGCAAGGCATGACGTTGCCGGTGATCGCGACGGGCGTGTACAGCGATGGCTCGCGGATCGACATCACGTCGAGCGTGGGCTGGTCGTCTTCTGCGCCGGCGATCGCGAGCGTGTCGAACCTCGCGCTCACGATCGGTGTCGTTAGGGGCAACAGCGTCGGCTCGGCCACGCTGACCGCGAGCTCGAACGGTCACACCGCGACGGTACCGGTCACGGTGACCTCGGCGATCCTGCAGAGCATCGTGATGCCGTCGTCGCTGACGGTCCCGAAGGGCTTGACGCTGCCGCTCGTCGCGACCGGCATGTATTCGGATGGCTCGAGCGTCGACATCACGAACGCCGTGACGTGGGCTTCGAGCGCGCCGGCGATCGCGAGCGTGTCGAATCTCGCCGGTCATCTCGGCCTCGTCACCGGCAATGCGGTCGGCGATGCCACGGTCACCGCGACGTACGGTGGCCAGACGGTCACGACGCAAGTCCACGTCACCGCCGCGCTGTTGCAGAGCCTGTCGTTCGCGTCGTCGACGATGACGCTGCCGCGCGGCCTGACGGCGCCGATCGTCGCGACCGGCGTGTATAGCGATGGCTCGGTCGCGGATCTCACGAAGAGCGTGACCTGGACGTCGAGCGCGCCGGCGATCGCGACGGTGTCGAGCGTGATCGCGAACGCCGGCCTCGTTACCGGCGTGGCGCAGGGCACGGCTACGATCACCGCATCGCTCTCGGGTAAGACCGCGACGACGACGGTCACGGTGACCTCGGCGATCCTGTCGAGCATCCAACTACCGTCGCAACTGACGGTGCCGAAAGGCCTCTCGGTCCCGGTGATCGCGACGGGCGTGTACAGTGATGGCTCGCTCGCCGACATCACGACGAGCGTCACGTGGAGCTCGAGTGCGCCGGCCGTCGCGAGCGTGTCGGGTGTTGCCGGATCGATCGGCGTCGTCACCGGCAATGCGGTCGGTTCCGCGACCGTGACGGCCTCGTTGAACGGCCAGTCGTCGACGGTGACCGTCCAAGTCACGTCCGCCGTGCTCCAGGCGATCCAGCTGCCGGCAACGACGCAGATCGTGCCGCGCGGCCTGACGTTGCCGATCGTCGCGACCGGTATTTACTCGGATGGCTCGATCGCGCAGCTCACGTCGAGCGTGACGTGGTCGTCGAGCGCGCCCGGTATCGCATCGGTCTCGAACTTGGTCGCGAACGCGGGCCTCGTCACGGGCATCGCCGAAGGTACGACCACGGTCACCGCGACGCTCGGAACCACGTCGTCGACGGTGACCGTCCAAGTCACGGCCGCCGTGCTCCAAGGCATCTCGTTGCCCGCGCAGACCGTGACCGTGGCGACCGGCCTCTCGGTCCCGGTGATCGCGACCGGCCTCTATAGCGATGGCTCGCAAGCCGATCTGACGAAGCAAGTCACGTGGAGCTCGAGCGCTCCGGCGATCGCGACGGTGTCGAACCTCGTCAGCTCGATCGGCGTGGTTACCGGCGTGGCGGCGGGTGATGCCACGCTCACCGCGAGCTACAACGGTCAGACCGCGACGGTGCCGGTCCACGTGACGGCGGCGATCCTCCAAGCGATCCAATTGCCGGCGCAGCCGATCACGGTCGCACGCGGCCTGACGGTGCCGGTGATCGCGACCGGCGTGTATTCGGACGGCTCGATCGCCGACATCACGACGAACGTGACCTGGACCTCGAGCGCGTCGGCGATCGCGAGCGTGTCGAACCTCGCCGGCTCGGTCGGTTTGGTTACTGGTGTCGCCGTCGGTGATGCCACGTTGACCGCGGCCTACAACGGTCAGGCCTCGCAGATCGCGGTGCACGTGACTTCGGCGGTGCTGCAGAGTCTGCAACTGCCTGCGTCGACGGTGAACGTGCCGAAGGGCCTGACCGTTCCGGTCACCGCGCTCGGCGCGTATTCGGATGGCTCGTTGATCGATCTGACCACGGCGGTGACGTGGAGCTCGAGCGCTCCGGCGATCGCGAGCGTGTCGAACGTGGTGGGCTCGGTCGGTCTCGTGACCGGCGTCGCGACCGGCGATGCGGTGTTGACGGCGAGCTACGGTGGTAAGTCCACGACGGTGCCGGTGCATGTCAGCGCCGCCGTGCTCCAGAGCATCTCGCTACCGACCGGCCCGATCCTCGTGTCGAAGGGCTTGGCCTCGCCGATCATCGCCACCGGCCACTATTCGGATGGCTCGCTCGCGACGCTGACCACGAACGTGATCTGGTCGTCGAGCGCGCCGACGATCGCGACGGTGTCGAACCTCGTCGCGACCGCGGGCATCGTCAGCGGCGTGCAGACCGGGTTCGCGACGATCACCGCGACGCTCGGCACCGTGTCGCAAACGATCCAGGTCCAAGTGACGCCGGCGATCCTCCAAGGCATCACGGTCAACGCGCCGGCAGCGCTCGGCCTCCTGCAGGTCGGCGCGGTCACCGCGACCGGCACGTACTCCGATGGCACGACCGCGGACCTCACGTCGCAGGTCCAATTCACGTCGTCGAATCCGCTCGCGGCCACGGTGTCGGCGACCGGAGGCCTCCTCGGCCTCGCCGTCGGCAACACCACGATCACCGCGAAGCTCGGCTCGGTCCAAGGCGTCGCCACGATCGGCGTCGGTAGCGATGGCTGTCACCTCGTGATCAACGAAGTGAAGGCCGGCACGTTGCTCGCGTCGAAGGATGACTTCGTCGAGATCTACAACGCGTGCTCGTACGCCGTCGACATGTCCCAACTGAACCTCGTGTATCGCGACACGCTCTCGGTCTCCGATACTGTGCTCGTCAGCCTGTCGGGCTCGATCGTCGCCGGTCAATATCGGATCTACGTCGGCACGCAGTTCTCGAGCGGCGGCACGATCGATGGCACGTTCACCACCGATATCGGCGGCCTCCTCGGTGGTGCGGTCGGCCTGCGGATCACCTCGTCTGGCACGCTTGTCGACAGCGTCGCGTGGGGCGTCACGATCAACGGGCTCGGCGAAGGCGCGGTGCTCGGCGCGATCACGCTCGGCTCGACGCTCGCGCGGATCCCGAACGGCCGCGATACGAACTGGAACCTGGCCGATTTTGCCCTGCTCACGACGTCGACGCCGCGCGCCGCGAACTAGTACGCCAGCGAGCTGATAGGCGAGCAAGTGCCCTTGGGGTACAACGCGGGCGTGAAGCGCCTCGCTTGTGTCCTCGTCATCGCCGCGTGTGGATCGAAGTCGAATCCGACTCCGACTCCGCCGAAAACGGAGTTCGGCTACTACCTGCTCGCGATGACGTGGGCACCCGCGCAAAAGGATCAGTGCACGCTGCCGCCGCAGCTCACGCTCCATGGCCTGTGGCCGAACTACACCGAAGCGCAGGCGAAGGGGCAGCCGCAAGCGTGGCCGCAGTTCTGCGGATCGTTCGCGCACTGCGAGAAGTCCGAAGATCCGAGCTGCGCGCCGACGGCACCGGTCCCGACGGAGCTCGCCGCCTTCGCGCCCGCGTACGTGAACGGTACGCTCGCCACGCACGAATGGTCGAAGCACGGCAGCTGTACGAGCATGCAACCGGCCGCGTACTTCCAAGCCGAGCTCGCCGCGATCAAATCGATCCCGCATCGCGATCTGCAGCCGGGCGAGATGGCGCGCGAGGATCTCGTGAAGTCGTTCGGAATCGCGCCGGAGTCCGTCGTGCTCGGTTGCAATGCGAGCTGCGAGCTCCAGCAAGTCGCGTTTTGCATCGCGAAGAATGACGGCGATCAACCGACCACACCCACGCCATGCACCACGTCGGTGACGAGCTCGGACTACGACAACGGGTGCGCGGTGAAACACTGTGACAAGGTGAAGCTCGCCGCTACTTGTGCGTCGCCTGCCACGCCTTGATCTCGGCGACGTCGTCGGCGCCGACGGCACCCATCTTTTCCAACGTCTCGAGCGCGAGATTCGCGAGTGCCTTCGCCCGCGCCGGTTCCGTCGGATACAGCGCGCGCGCATAGGTCGCATCGATCTTGGCGCGACGGATCGGTGCTGACTTCGGTACCAACTTCATCGCGCGTTCGAGCGTCGCCTGCGCCCTCGGATCGTGCGCTGCAACCTGCGCCTTACCGATGTCCGCGAGGAAGGCCGAGACCCGCCAATCGTTCGGGCCGACGAGCTCTTCGAGCAGCTCTTCGCCGGCCTGTTCCTTCTCGATCGCGGTCGCGTAGTCATGCTGCTCGTACGCGAGCTCGCCGAACACGCCGAGGATCTCCGCCATCTCGGGCGTGTGCTCGTGATGTGCAGCCTTCAGCGACGCGAGATAGGTCTCGAATGCGGCGGTGGCGGCTGCGAAGTTCTTCTGTCGCGCGTAACACGAGCCCTCGGTCTCGAGGATCGTTCGCATCTGCGCGCCATCCGCGCGGACCTGCCCAGCGAGCACGTGTCGCGCATGATCGAGCTCGCGCAGCGCGAGGTCACACCGCTTCAGCTCCATGTGTGCGAGCGCGAGTTGGACCTCGTAGATCGCCGCGCCTGGCGCATCGGGACCGAACGCCCGCTGCGCGCGCTCGTACGTCTGGGTGTACGCACGCTCTGCCTCGCGAATGCGTCCGAGCTTGCCGAGCGCGAGCGCGCGAAAGAACGCGTACTCCGGCACGCGCGGGTCGTCGGCGGACACCACGGCCTCGACGGTCGCATTCGCCTTGTCGAACGCGGCGAGCGCGAGATCGTTGTGGCCGAGTTGCATGTGCGCGTAGCCGACGGCGGCATCGAGCACGCATCCGAGGCCTTGCTCCATATGGCCCGCGGTCAGCGCCGCCCGCGCGAGCCCCTCGTTATCGAGTGCGGCCTGCTCCTTGCCCGGGTTGTGCGCGTACATCTCGATCAACCGCACGGTCGCGAGCGCGCGCACGTTGTCCGCATGTGCTGCATCGGCGAGCGCGATCGCCTCGCGAATCTCCGGTTCGAGCGCTGGCAGCTTCTTCACCGCCGAGGCGACCTTCGCGTAGTCGAGGAGCGCGATCGCGAGGATCGTTCCACCGAATGGCCGTAAGACGGCGAGGGCCGCCGCACCATCGCGCTCGGCCGCGATCGACTCGTGATAGCGCTCTTCGCGGATCGCGGACCGCATCAAGCTCTGACCCATAACGCGTTCGACCAGCAACGGCCCCGTGCGGCGCGCCGCGACCTCCGCGTTCAGCATCGCCGGATAGCCGCACTCCTCGGGCGAAGAGATATCGTGGATCCATTGGACCGCCATCGGTCCGTCTTTGCGATCGAGCGTCCGGACGCGATCGAACAGCCGGGCGAACTGCGTGCGATGCCGAGCGAGACATGCGGTCGCGAGCTCGAACGTCTGTCGCGTCGCCGCGCTCTCGGGCCGCTGCTCGCACAGCTTCACACCGATCCGCGCTTCGTCGGCCTGCGAGCGCGATACGGCGGCCGAGAACCGCTCCCACGTATCCGCGGTTTCACCAGCCGCGAGGATCCCGTGCTCGACGGGAATCTGCTGGATCGGCGTCCACCACGCAGGCGAGCGAATCGCTTCGCACGTGTCGACGAACGGATCGCTGCGCCGCGCGAACACCACGCCCGTGCTCACACCCGCGATCACCAGCAACGCGCTCGCGAGCACCACCGCACGCCGGGTGCGTCGTGCCGGATCGATCGCGCGAATGAACGCCGTGATCGACGGATAGCGATCCGCCGGCGCCTCCGCCTTCGCGCGTGCGATCCGGGCACGCAACCACCGCGGCACGCGACCTTCGAGCGCCATCTCGAGCACCGCCGCGAGGCTGTACTGATCGCTCGCCGGCCCGACCTGCGCACCGGCCCATTGCTCCGGCGACATGAACGCGGGCGTGCCACCGATGCCCGAGCGCCCGGCATCGTCGAGCGATTGCGCGAGGCCGAAGTCCGCCACCTTCGCGTGGCCCGTGCGATCGATCAGGATGTTCTCCGGCTTCACGTCGCGATGGACGACGCCGACCGCGTGCGCCGCCGCAATGCCACGTCCCGCGTCGACGATCTTCGCCAGGATCTCGCGCGTCGATCGCCGCGTCTCGCGGAGCCATGTCCCGAGCGTGACGCCATCGACGAGCTCCATCGCGACGTACAGCTGATCGCCATCGCGCCCCGCATCATGAACGACGACGACATTCGGGTGCGACAGCTTCGCGAGCACGCGGCCTTCGTTGACGAGCCGCTCGAGCCCGCGACCGGCGAGCTCGGGATGGACGAGCTTGATCGCGACCTTGCGATCGAGGTGCGGATCGACGGCCGCGTAGACCGTGCCCATCCCACCGGCACCGAGGCGTTCGGTGATCCGATAGCGCCCGATCGCTTGGACGTCGCTCTCGACGGGCGCCACGAATTCCGATCGCGCGAGCTCTGCCAACATTGCCCGGCACTCGCCGCACGTATCGAAGTGCGCGTCGAGCTCGTCGCGATCGACCGCGCGCCGCGACACGTAGTCGAGCACGCGATCCGGCGACGGACACTCCATGTCGTTAGTCTAGATCGCTCGTCCGCGGGTCGTAGTGGTCACTTGCCACGAGCGTCGGCTTGAACGGAGTTTGCCCGACCATCCGGCGCAGCTCGCCGAACGTGGCATCCGACGCATAACCCCGCAGCGTTGCTTCGCAGCCGCCGTTCGGGCCGAACGCGAGCTCCCAGCCGACCGCGTCCGTCGGATCGGTGTACGCCTGCTGGACCGCCAGCCACGGCACGCCAATCTCGCGGTGGCGCTTCTGCCACGTGCCCACACCGTCGACATCACGATCGACGATCGTCAGCCGCTCCAGCTGCTTCCACCACGGCGCGCTCGCGAGCTCGGCGACCGCGGTCTCCAGCGATTCACCCGAGAGCGTCAGCTCGCGCAACTTCGGCAAGTTCGTCGCGCGCTGCAACATCTCGATCTCGTCATCGCCATTGACGATCACGTGGAGCTTCTCGATGTTCCACGCGGGACCCGCACCGACGAGGTCTTTCACCCAGTCTCCGTCGATCGGCCCCAGCTGCTTCAACGCACGCATCGTCGGCGCGAGCACCGACCAGCCGCGGTCGACGTGCAACGTCTCGACCGTGCGCAACACCGGCGCGCCCTGCAGCACGTTGCGGCCGAGCTCGTTCGCGCGGATCGTGCACTCGACGAGCAGGCCGCGATCGAACACGGCGGTCTCGACCGGCGACCACTGCGCGAGCGGGTGAAACCACGTCGCGAACTTGTCCTTCAACAGCTCGTCGTAGCGTTCGCGAGACGCCGGATTCATGCCCGCGACGATCAATTCACCGCGCGCGAAATCCTTCTCGAGCAAATAGTCCGCGAGTACGCGCCGGCCGGCTTCATCGTTCGCTTGCGCGAGGAGCTCGAGCGCGCGCTTGTCGCCCCACGCCGGATCTTCGGCGCCGAGATCCTGGCTCGGCTCGTCGCCGATATCGTCTGGATCGTAGTCCTCGCCCCAATCATCGCGCTCGCGTTCGTAGAGCAGGTTATCGATCCGCGCGATCGTGCCGACGAAGCTGACCTCGGCCCCCTGCGGCGTGCGACGCGCGATCAGGCACGGCAGCGAGTTCTTGTACTCCGGCTCTTCCTGGCTACCGGCTTCGTGGCACCACGGTTCGAACGCGAGCACGGCTTCGCCGTTGTCATCCCACCAGTTCAGCCACGAGATGTCATCGCCGCCGCACGACGAGCATGCCTCGCCGGGAGTGCCTTGCATGTTGTCGTCGTACGTCGACTCCGAGCACATGTGCGGCCACACCGGATGCGAGCGCTTCGACGCGACCACGGTGGAATGGACCGCATCGCCGGCTTCGTCGGCCCAGTACTGCGAAACCGCGAGCAGCACCGATTGATAGTCCGACTTGGCAAACAGCTCGTCGGCGGTCTTCTTGAACTCTGCGATGTATTCGGCGCGGGTGGTGTTCACGATGTCTCCTGGAGGTATCCGAGCTGATCGAACCGTTGCTGCGTGGTGAGCTTGTGCATGTAGCACTCGAGGATCACCGGATGATCGGCGACACGCTCGCGTGCCCACGGGAGGCCGAACGTCGTCGGGACGAGCGGGCGATGCGAATCGTGTTGGCCGCCGTTCGCACTGACGTGGACTTCGGCGATGCGCTGATAGTCCTGCAGCCGTCGCCACGTGCGATCGTGCATCGCACCGGCGGTGATCTGGAGAAACACGTGCGAGACATCGACGGCGATCACGATGCCATCGTCCATCGCGCGCTCGACTTCGTCGCCGGTGCCGAGCGCATAGCCCGGATACATCACCTCGAGGATCGGTCGCGTGTCCGCGCGTTCGAACCATTCGCGCCACGCGAGATGCTCTCCCGCGAGCGGCGGATGCACCGACTCGGATTCGACCGCACATGCCGCGTCGACCCAGGTCTCGGTCTTGCGCGCGCGCCACGTGAAGCCGTGATGCCGGCGCGTGATCACGCCACTCGCCGCCACGTGCTCGCGAAACCCGCGCGCGGGCAGGTTGCCGGGCGTCAGTTGGATCCCGACATTCAGTGCGGCGAGCTCGTCGAACGCGCTCGTCATCACCCGACCCTGCAGGCAGCTGAGCGCGACGAAGAGCACCGCCGGGGACTATACTCGCAGTGTGGACGATCTCGAGTGGGCGCGACTGCTCGCTGCTGGTGATCGCGTAGCGCTCGCTCGCTACGAAGCCGAGCTCGTCCCCGTGATCGCCGGGCAACTCCGGAAGCAGGGCTACACCGACGACGCGATCGCGGATGTCCAACAGGCGTTGCGCGCTCGGTTATTCGTCGGCGATGGCGACGGGCCGGCGATCGCGCGGTTCGAGGGCAGGGCGGCGTTGAAGAGCTGGGTCTTGATCGCCGCCGTACGCGAAGCCACGCGCGCGCGTGACAAGGCGAAGCGTGAACCTGCCGTCGACGACGACGCGTTGATCGCGCTCGCCGATCGCGCGGATGCCTCGCGGGACGATCCGGCGAAGCAACGCTATCGCGATGTGTTCAAGGCAGCATTTCGCAGCGCACTCGCCACACTCGCGCCACGCGACCGCGTCCTCCTCAGGATGGCTGTCATCGATCAACTGACGGTCGATCAGATCGGGGCGATCCAGGGTGTCCATCGCGCCACGGCGGCCCGGTGGATCGACCGCGCGCGCGACCAGTTGGCGGCGCAGATCAAGAAACAGTTCATGGCGGCGCTCGGCGCGGATCCCTTCGAAACCCAGGAGGTTTTGACCTGGATGCAGAGCCGGATCGAGCTGTCCCTGAGCGCGATCTGAAAAATCCTGCGACGCGGGCGTGGGCCCCGTTCTTTGCGGGCATGACGAAATTCGCCAGCCTCGCCTTGTTCGTGCTCGCCGCCTGCCCCGCGAACGATCCCACCCAGAGTGGAGACGACGACAACCCGCCCGAGGCCTGCAGCGATCCGCGCTACGGCGACGGCACCTGCAACCTCGATCTGTCGTGCGACGCGCCCGATATCGATTGCTACCAGACGTTCGCCGACGACAATGCCGCGACGACCTGGTGGAACGCGAACCAGCCGCTCGGCAGTGCGTACACGCCGATCCCGCAGACCGATCCGCGGTTCGTGCGCGTGCGCGCATCGCTCGATGCCGGATGGGCGGCGTTCGCGAAGGCCCGCCCGGTCGGCGATCTCGCGAACGAGAAGCCCGCACTCGTGGTGATCGATCGCCCGCTCACGAATGGTGCGTTCGTGGTCGGCGAGAAGGATGTCCAACCGTTCGTGGTGATGGTCGAGACCGGATCGCTCGCGAGCACGGACGTCACCGACGACGCGCTGCTTGGCGTGATGATGCACGAGCTCCAGCACGCGATCGGCCTGCACAAGCTCGGGACCGTCGCCGACGATCTTCGCAAGTTCTACGTCGCGAAGGGGAGCGAGCCGCTCGGTCGCGATCAGACGAACGACTCGAACACCGAAACGCTCGGGCTCGCGTGGATGGACGACGCGGGTTCGGTCGGGCCGTGGTCGCAAGCGAGCCTCGGTGGCTTACCGCTCGATCCATCGAGCATCGTCTACAAGATCTTTTCCGCGGGCGCGTCGACGGCGAACCAGACGAATGCGAGTGCGTGTGCGCAGCCGCTCGCGGCCGTGAATGCGGACCTCACCGCGATCGTGAACGCGATGAGCCCGGTCGATCAGTCGTTGCCGGCGGACACCACGTCGCTCGCGCCGAACATCGAGGCGCACCTGTCGACGTTATCGAGCGCGTGCTTCACGAGCTCGTTTCCGTACGACGTCCTCGATATCGGTGCCGCGGTCTATCACACGACGCGCGCCCAGTTCGCGGCGGCGCTCGATCCGCACACCCTCTCGCTCGTCCAGAACGTGCCGTTCATGCAGGGCATCGATGCGGTGACGAAGGACATGCGCACGCAGATGCGCTCGCTCGAGCAGATGTTCCAGCAGGCGAGCGGCACCGCGTGGTCGGGCCTGCGCTACTTCTCGTACGAGGAAGACGCCGACGACGTCAGCGAGATGGTGATGAAGGCCGCCGGCAAGGAGCCGACGGCGATGGGGACGTTCCTGCACGTCGCGCTCGGCTCGGCGGCGGGTGCCTGTGATCAGGCGACGACGGTCGGTTACGGCGTGGATCTGAACGACGCGCATCACGGCACGTGCTGGCGGATCGGTCACCTCGAGCGCGAGGCGAACAGTCGCGAGCGTGCGACGCCGATCGCGCCGATCGGTGATGTTCACGCGGTGGCGTTCCCGGCGCTGCCGCAGCCACGGTTCCGGATCGCTAATTAGTCCAGTGGCGCGCCATCGCGTCGGCGGTGAACACGGACCACGCGGGCTTCGCGGTATCGTCGTAGCCGCGCAGGCCCAGCGTGCACAGGAACTGGATGAACGTCTGATCGCCCGGGTCGTTGTAGTCGGCCGCTTGTTGCGTGCACGCGGTCATGTCGCCGTCGAACATCCGGCTGTAGACGAGGAGCGGGATGCGATCCGCGTGTTGATCCCAGGCGGCGAACGTATCGGTGATGAAGTCGACTTGGCCGTCGGTCGATCCACCGACGAGGTTGCCCGTCGCGTAGCCGTATTCTTTGAACACGACGGGGCGATCGGTGGCCGCCGTGATCGCCGCGAAGTCCGCCGTGGCACCCCCGGTCGACGCGTTGCCGAAGTTGCCCGCGTGATAGTAGGTGACGAACGCGACATCGTTCGCGTGAAGCGCTGCGATCGCGTCGCTGTTCGGCGTGAGTAAGCGCACTCGCGGTCACGCTGATCCCGAGCTTCACGTCCGTGCGTGTCGTGCGGACCTCGGCGACTTCGGCGGCGGTCAACGCATCGAGCTGAGCCCACGTCGGCGCGTTCTGTTGGGCGAGGTTGATATCGACCTCGTTCGACAGCACGAGATATGCGAGCTCGGTCCCGCACAGCGGCATCACGGTATCGATCAGTCGCTTCGCGCGCGTGGTCACCTCGGTGGAATCGAGCGCCTTCGTCGCGAGGTCCGATGGCACGAGCGACTTCACCGTATCGATCGCCGGAATCGACAGCAGCACCTTCACGCCGTGCATGTGGTAGTAGCTCATGCCGAACGAAAGGAGGTCGAGCGTGTTTTGATCGAAGCCGTTACCCGCGGGCTCGAGCACGTTCCACGGCATCGTCAGCGTGACCAAGCCGATGCCGTATGGCGTCACCCGATCGATCTGCTGGCCCTGATCGAACGTGGCCGGCTGGTCGACCTCGAGCCCGAGCATCCGTGGCGGTGGTGGCGCATCGATCGGCGCATCCGCAGGCGCATCTGTAGGTGCACCGTCCACTGCCGGAGTTTGCGACGGTGAATTGCCGCACGCCGCTACGATCGTCGAGAACATCGACAGCCAAACACGCATACCCGGCGCCTAGTGCGAGCCGCGTGCCTAGTGGTGGTGCTTCGCGATCAGCACGACCAGTGCCGTGATCGCCGCGGCGATCGCGACCACCAACATCACGATCTTGCCGACGCTCCACGGGCGCTCGCCGACGACTTCGCCGGTCTGCGCGTTGACGGCCACGTGAAACACCTTGTCGTTGTAGCGGAAGCTCGCGAGCCACAGCGGCAACAGCAGGTGGCGGAACGCGACCGCATCCCAGTTGACGTTCATGCTGTCGATCTGCTGGCGATCGCCGCCGATGTCGCGATTGATCGCGTTGCGAATGTGCTGCTCGATGATCGGATACGCGTTCGTGAAGCCGTCGGCGGGCTGGACCTTGTAACACTCGGCGACGAACCCGGCGAGGAACCTCGGATCGAAGCCGCGCGCGTGCACGAGGTCCCACGGCTCGAGCTTCTTCACGAGCTTCTCCGGCAACGAGCTGCTCGCGATCGCCATCACGTTCGTGTCCTTGCACGAAACGGTGCCGGACTTCGGTGTCCAATCGACATGCTCGACTTGGCGCGTCTCGGTCTTGCCCTCGCTGTTCGTGAAGCTCTCGCTGACCATCCGCACGGTGCCGCGCTGGCCGTCGTATTGCGTGGTCGAGCTCGCGTCGAACGTCCAGTAGGGGAGGTACACGCCGTCGAGGCCGCCCTTTTGCGAGCGCGATGTCAGGTCGCTCGGCGCGAACCTCCGCTTGGTCATCCACTTGCCGAACGCGTCGCCCGCGGCCTTCGCGTCGATCTTGAACGGCACGACGCCGCCCGGTGGAATCGTCTTCGCGCCGTCGTCGGTCTCGATCACGAGGGGGGCCGCACAGAACGCACATCGATCGGCGCGCCGCGTGACGATCGCCTGCGCACCGCACGACTTGCACGTCACCGTGCGTGCGCCGGACTGGAGCTCGGAGGCGTGGAGCGACGTGATCGCTTCCTTGCCGAACAAGTCGTGCGATGGAATCGCATCGTTCGCGAGCACGATCGCGACGGCCGTGCCGCAGTGATCGCAGATCAATCGTGATGTTCCAGGATCGAACGTCTGCGCCGCACCACACTGCGCGCACGCGAATGCATCTAACTTGTCGCTACCCGAAGCCGCCTGCGGAACCGCCATGCGGGTAATTTTATCCCGGACGCGGCAAGCCCGCTGGCCACACGCGGCTCGCAACGCCGGCTTCGGCATCGCAATCGATCAAGCCACCGACCGTGGGCGTAACGCCACGCAGGACGTCCGGCGCGAACGTGATCGTGCCGTAGTGGTTCTTCGCGGTGATCCGATCACCCGTCGTCGCGATCGTGGCGCGCGTGGCTCCGGGCACCGGCGGCGCGATGTGCGTGTCGCTCTCGGGCAGGAGCGCGAGTGGCATCACCACGGCGACGAGCGTGCCGTTCGGATTCGTGACCCGGATCTGGCCGCGCTGGCCGGTGGTGCCCAATCGCAACGGGCCGGGCATCGACCGCAGTAGCTCGACGTACGGTTGCGCGATGCCGACCTGATCGATCGTACGGCTCGTGTTGTTGTAGATCTTCGACGGCGTGAGCTGGTCGAGCGTGGTGAACGTCGTCGACGCCGGGCCGATCGCGGTCTCGAGCTGTTGCGTCGAGAGCTCGCGCAACTGCGGCGCGAACTGGAACCATTCGTGGAGTACGAGATCCTCGCGAACGAGGATGCTGCCGTCGGTCATGAACGCCGTGCCGTCGGCGAGCTTGCCGCGCCCCATGATCGTCTTCTTCAGGGCGACCTTCTCCATCAAGTGTCGCGCGAGGCCCGGGTCGACAAACGGTTCGTTCTGGTACCGCACGGTCTGAAACCGCAGCGCGATGTCCGCGAGCTCCGACAGCGGCAGCGAAATCTCCGGCCCGCGCGTACGCTTCTGGATGTCGATGTAGTCGAGCACGATCCGATTGCCGAGCTCCATCGACTTGAATTGGAGCTGCTCGTGCGGCTGGAGCCCGAGCGAGATGCGTTTCTGGAACATCCAGATCTGGTAGGCGACGTCGTCGACCTTGCCGAAGAACAGGCTGACCTTCTCGCGCAGCTGGTAGCGATTGGCGACGATGCGCGACCGCGCGGTCGGCATGAACTGCTTCGCGCGGGCGATCGCGGCGTCGACGTCTTTGTCCTGCGTGACGACTTGGATGATCCAGTTGTCGTGATGACTCATCGCCATCAGGTCGATGTTGAGGTTGGTGTTCTTGCCGCACGCCGCGCAGGCAAACCAATGGAAGTCGTCGCTGATCAGCGCGACCAGCGTCTCCCGCTCGTCGGCACGCCAGGAGCGATGAGCGGTGACGTTATTGACCACGCCGCATGCACACGTGAACGATACAGCCTGCTCCATGGGCATATTTCGGGCAGTCTACGACGTTTACAGATCATGATGATGCGCGTCGCCGTCACGTTGATGTGTCTCGCCGGGGTGACTCGGGCCGATAGCTACACCGTGGACGGCGATCACGACTTCCACGCGAAGGTCACGTTCGAGCGCGATACCGGCACGACGCACGAGGCGACGAACGTCACGCTCTCCGTCGGTGACGCGAAGGTCGTGCGGTTCGGCGGCGACCAGTTGCCGTTGATCGAGAAGGCGATCCAACTCGCCCCAGACCGCTGGCTCGCGATCGGCTGGTCGTCCTACGGCTCGGGCATGGAGACGATGTCCGCGTGGATCGTGCAGCGCAAGAAGGACGCGCTGAAGATCATCGACGAGCTGTACTGGACCAGCGATCGGACGAGCGCCGGCTTCGCGATCGAAGACGACAAGGGCACGTTGCGGATCGGCATTCCACAACAGACCGGCACCGCGCACGATCCCGACGAGTGGAAGTTGGTGATCGGCGCGAAGACGATCGACGTGACGAAGCTGCGTTACGCGAAGGTATCGACGACGTTGTTCGCGCCACCGATGCCCGACAAGCCATGCGCGTGCGCGCTCACGTGGGTCGCCGCAACTACCGCGTTTGCTCCAGCGTATCGATGAGGTTGAACAGCTTCCACGTCTGCTCGTCCATCGACTCGCTCGGACAGCTCACGGCGTCGTACGACTTCGCGCCCATCGTGTAGACGTTGTGACGCATCGTCTTGGCCTTGCACGTGATCGCGTTCTTGGTCGTCTTCCACGGCGCCGCTTTGATCGCGGCCGTCACGTCGGCAAGCTCCTTGTCGGTGAGGCAACCGGTCTTGTCGCCGGAGCGCATTGCCTTCGGATCGTGCATCGAGAGCTTGTAGGCGCCGCCTTCGTAGATCGTGAATTCGGTGTTGCCGACGTCGATGCCGAGGCCTTGCAGCGATTCGCTGATCAGCGGTTTATCGGCTTTGGGGCAGGCGAGCGCAGGAGTGATAAGCAGGGCTAGAAGTGCGAGTTTCAACATGCCGGTAGAAACGCGGATGTGCTTGAAAGGTTGTGTGTAAGTTCTGCAAGGTTTCTATACACAGCGGTAGCTGTTCGGAAATCCGGCATCGCTACGCTGTGTTTCATGCAGATCGACGAACACCGCGAACAAGTCATCGAACGGCTCCAATCGGGCTTTGCGGAGGATCGGTTTGAAATGGAGGAGCTCGAGCGCCGGTTGGTGATCGCGAACACCGCCACGTCGCCGGCACAGCTCGAGGCGCTCGTGACCGATCTCGTCCCGGTCTCGCAGGCACTCGTGCCGTACAAGAAAGTGCGCGTCGTGTTCGGTTCGATCGAGCGGCGCGGCCCGTGGGTGATGCCACAACGGATGGCGGCGCGCGTGGTGTGCGGCAACCTCGAGCTCGATCTCCGCGAGGCCCAGATGGCGGCCGGCGTCACCGAGATCGACGTTCACATCACGATGGGCCACATCGAGATCCTCGTGCCGCCGGGCGTGACGGTCGAGACCGATGCCTACTCGACGCTCGGCAACATCGAAGACGAGACCGAGCGCGGGCCTTCGACGCAAAAGACGCTTCGCGTGACCGGCAAAGTCACGCTCGGCAACCTCGAAGTCCGGACCCGTCGGGTCGGCGAATCGCAGCGCGATGAACGCCATCGTCGTCGGTGGGAACGCCGTGCGCGCCGCCGGGCGATGCGGCACATGCACTGGCGCGACTTCATGGATTGAGATGCGCCTTGTACGTCTCGCCGAAGTACGGCGAGGGCGTGCCGTCGTACGCGCTGATCAGGCGCGGCGGAGCTTCGGTGCTCCAGTCCCACGCGAGATAGCCGATGCCGTGGAGGTCGAGATACGTGAGAAGTCCGTCGAGCCAGGTCGTCAGGTAGCCCGCTTGCGCTTGCGTGTACGGCGAGATGTCCGATGACTCGACGCTGATGCCAATTTCGCCGACGACGATCGGGTAGTGCGCCGCGAGGAGTTGCGGGATGCCGTAATGGCTCGCCGTCGTGGTGCCGTCGTCGCAGGATCCGGCGTAGCCGTTGTATTGCGACGGACAATCGGTATCGACGGACTGGAAGCTGTACGCGTGCCACGACACAGCGACGTTCGGATCGTTCGGCACGTGATGGAGCCAGCCATCGAACTCGGCCGCGTACGAGATGCCGCCCATCAACACGAGGTTGTCGGCGTTCGCACCGCGCACCGCATCGACGAGCTGTTGCATGCCGGCGACCTGATACGCGCTGCCGTTGTTGTCTTGCGCGCACGTGCCGCCGTTGCCCCAACACTCCCAGTCCGTGATGAACGGCTCGTTGAACAGATCGAAGATCACGCGATCGTGCTCGCCGGCGTACGCGGCGGCGACTTCCGACCAGAACTGCGGCGAGTGATCCAGATCGGCCATACCGAGCTGACCGTTCGCTTGCTGCGATCCGGGCGCGGCCCAATGGAGATCGAGGATCACGTACATGTCATTCTGCTCGAGCAGCGTGACCCAACTACGGATGTCGTCCTTGTACGTTGCATCGCCGACGCCGTTGATGCCGAGCCAGCAATCCTCGTTCATCGGCACGCGCACGGCGTTGATGTGCCAGCTCTTCATCGCGTCGATGCTCGCTTGATCGTGCGGACCGTCGAACGTGCCGCCACCACCCAAGCACATGTATTCGGTGCCCGCGCGATCGGCGCCGTGAAGGAACACGACGTTGCCCGCGCCGTCGAGGATCTTGCCGTCGCCTGTGTGGAGTCCGCCCAACGCCGCGGAGCCAGAGCCCGAACCCGAGTCCGAACCCGATCCGGATCCCGATCCGTCGCTGCCGGCATTGCTGCCGCTTCCGGTCGGATCTGGACCGTCGTCCGCGAGTGGATCCGACATCGATGCCCCGCACGCCGCGAGGAACAGGCTTCCGAGGATGAGCTTGGTCAACACGATCGGATAGCGCTGCCGATCGAGGTCGATGTGACAACGAAGTTTCGTACCCTGGACAACCGTCTCCATGTTGCGCGGCAGGCAACGCGTCGTGATGTAAGTCCTCGAATTTGCGACAGGTTCCAGTGGTCGACGCGTTGCAATTCCAACCTGGATGACCCGCGAAAAGGCGCAGCTCGGCCCCACGTTCGAACCCGCGATCCAACAGGCACCCGTGGCGGCGCCGGAGCCGGGCCGGACGACGCGCGCGACGACCGAGCCGGGGTATGCCGCGGGCCCCGCACCGATCGAGATCGCGCCCGACCAACGCGATCACCACGCGCCGCCGGCATTGCGCGCGCAGGTCGATACGGAGCTGCGCACGTTGGTCGCGCATGTCGAGCGCAATGTCGAGCAGTACTCGATCGCATCCACGCAACCGGATCGCGAGGCCGCGTTGCAACAGCTCGATACGCGCGTGGATGTCGCGTTGTGGAATGTACCGGCGACGGAGCACGCGACATTTCGCGACGAGCTTCACGCCACGCTCGGCGATCGCGTGCACGCGGTGGCATCGATGCTCGAGGGTGGTGATCGTCTCCACGGCGTGCGTGCGGCGCAGTTGTTCGGCGTGACGATGGCAACGCCGTCGGAAGCGCCGGTGCAGCGCCGTGCGAGTGGTGGCCGCAGTGCGATCGACGTGCACGCGCATGCCACGCGTGGTGTCTCGGGGGCAGCGACGCAACTTCCGCATCGCGATGCGATCCAGAAGGCGTTCGGACATCACGATCTCGGTGGCGTGCGCGCGCACGTCGGCGGCGTGGCCGCGGATGCGTCGGCGGCGATCGGTGCGCGTGCATATACGCGGGGTGATGCGATCGCGTTCGCGTCGGCGCCGGATCTGCGGCTCGCCGCGCACGAGGCGGCTCACGTCGTGCAGCAGCGTGGTGGCGTGTCGTTGACCGATGGCGTCGGAAGCTCCGGCGACATCTACGAGCAACACGCCGACGACGTGGCGGAGCTCGTCGTCAAAGGTCAGAGCGCGGAAGCCTTGTTGGATCGTTTGGCATCGCGTGGCTCGGCCGGCGGTCGCGCCGTGCAACGTGGCGGTGACGAGCTCGTGCAATATCACCCGCCGACGTTCGCGGACATGTTCAATCACGAGTTCGCAGCACAGTTGCACGCGTTCGCCACGGGCGATGGGCCGGCAACGCACGACGCCCATGCGGCGAGTGGCGACGGGTTGACCGAGGAACGCCTCGAACAACTGTTCACGCCGCATCAACGCGAGCTCCTCGTCGGATTCTTTCGCGATCACATGATTCCGGATCGCTTGTTCGACGGCGACGAGGTCGGCACCGCCACCGCACAACAGCGCATCGAGCTCGCGGGCCACATCCTCGCCGTCGGTCGGATTCGTTCGGGCAGCATCATGCAAGGTGTCCACGCGCGGATGTGCGGCCACTGGGCCGAGCTCGTGATCCACTACGCCGGCGCCGGCTCGGCTACCGGCCAGGGCATCATCGATCAGTTCGGATTCTCGGGCGGGCTCGATATGAGCGTTACCGACGGTGCCGGCGAACATCACGCTTCGACCGACGCTCGCACGCGGACCCAGGCCTCGCCCGACGAGGCGACGCGGTTCGCACAATCCGGTATCGCGCGCGAGGTGTATGACACGATCGTCACGGGCGACTGGCTCTATCTCTACAACTCGAACGGCGTTGCCGGCGGCAACCACAGCGTGATCTTTTCGCGTTGGGCCGGCGCGTGGAGCACGTATCACAGCCCGCATGGCGACGTGGAGTATCGACGCGCGGTCACGATGAGCCAGATCGGTCCGAGTGTCGGCGGGCGCGAAGAGATCCGGACGCTCGGCATGCACATGGTGCGGATGACCGAGGGCGACGACGCGAACCACGACATCTTGCCCGTCACTCGAGTCATTCATGTCTCGGAGTCGTCGCGGCCGATGCAAACGGCGGCGGAGCTCGAGACGATCCTCGGTCACGGCGACACGGCCGAACGGAATCACGCGTACGTGTTACGTCAGGCGCACGGCGACATCAATTGGCAGTCGCTGATCGATTTCATCGTCGCGCGCAACGCTGCGTTGATCGAGCAGCTGAATAGCTATGCCGGCACGATGACACCACACCAGCTCGAGGCGTTCACGGGCGTGAATCACGGTACCGGCGAAGATCGGCTCGACACGCTCGTGCGCTTGAACGAACGCCTCGCGCTGCTCGTCCGCAATCGCGGCGCGATCGAGGAGGGCTCGCACGGCGCACGCGAGACGGCGATGGATACCCATCACGACGAGCTCGTCGAATCCCAACGCGCCGAGCGCGAGCGGCTCGATGCCCAGCTCGCGGATGCGCAGACCCGCATGGCCGAAGCGCAACATCGAGATGAAGATGTCGTGCCGGCGGATCGCAGTGCGTTCGATGCCGCGCATGCCGAGGTCAATCGGTTGCGCGAGCTCCAGGCGCAGACGCCGCGCGGACCCGAACGCCGCCGCGTGCACGCGGAACTGATGCAGGCGATCCACGCGCAACACACGGCGAGCGTCGCGTTGAATCACGCGCGGCGCGAGGTCGACCGCGAGCATCGCCACATCCAACGCGACGTGAATCAGGCGCAGCTGGTGATCGATCGCGTGATGCATCGGGTGAACCAGCTCGATGGCATCGCGGGCTATCACACCGCGGCCGGCGGCGTCGGTCGCACGACGTTTCAGGGCACGCGCAGCGAGGTCACGACCGGCCTCGTCCAACACCTCGATCACGCGCCGGATTGGACCAGCCTGCGCCGCTAAATAGAACGCGCCCGCCGGGCGTTTAGATCCAGTGCTCGCCGCGCTGGTTTCGATCGGAATGTCCTATGGCTGCGTGATCGACAACGGCGATCTGCAGTGCTGGGGTGGCGGGTTCTCGCCGTTGCCGACGACGATCCTCTCGCACGTGAAGGGCGTCGCGGCGAGCCAGGGCAACGTGTGCGCGTTCACCGAGGCCGGCGTGGTCTCGTGCAACAACCGCGGCACCATGAAGCCCATCGGGATCGACGATGCCGTCGAGATCGCGACCGACAGCGACGCGTTCCTGACGTGCATGCGCCGCCGCGACAACACCGTCGCGTGCTGGAGCTCGATCACGGAAGCGGCTCCGATCGCGATGCCCGGACTCGAAGGAGCGCTCGAGATCGCGGTCGCCGGCGATACGGTGTGCGCGCGCGATGCCGACGGCGTGGTGTGCTCGACGCTCGGCGAAGCTCGCGGGGCTCGGCGGATCGCGCGTGCAAAGACCGCGGTCCATCTCGTCGCTGGCCACTTCCGGTTCGCCGCGATCCTCGCGAACCACACGACACTCGGTTGGACCGAAGCCGACAAATCGGTCTCGCTGCCGGCGTTTCCGAAGGACGCCACCGACCTCGCGCTCGCCGATCATCAAGTCTGCGCGCTGACGCCGGCGGCCGTGGTGTGTTGGCGCGATGGCGCGAAGCCACATGCGATCCCGAACACCGCGCACGCCGACGAGCTCGCGATCGGCGACACGCTCGCGTGTGTCCGGCAAGGCGCACACACGTCGTGTTGGGGCGACATCGGCGAGCTCGGCGAACCGGACTTCATCACCGATCACGCCGTCGACGCCGTGAATCTCACCGATGCGGTGAAGATCCAGGTCACCGGCGAGACCTCGTGCGCCGAGCGCAAGACCGGCAAGACCGTGTGTTGGGGTCGGCGTGGCAGCACCAATACGTATGATTCCGCGCCGACACCGAGGGACTCGCAGCTTCACGACTGCAGCCACAACGAATGCGGTCGCGGTGTCACGCGCGCGTGGAGCGGTTACTGGCAACGCGGCTCGTGGACGTGCAAGCGCGCACTGCATACCAAGTGCGAGATGACGTTCGCCGAGCACGGCGGCGGCTCGTCGCGCGGACCCGAACAGGGCTGGGGCGACCTCGATCACGTGCGCGATATCCGGATGCCCGAGAACCAGCCGTACGCGTGCCTCGTACTCGAGGACGGTCACGTGAAGTGCTTCAATCCGTTCGAAGGCGTGGCGAACGCGGAGACGATCAAGGACGTCAGCGACGTGATCGCGATCGCCGGTAATGGCTCGGACACGTGTGCGGTCGAGCGCGGCGGCTCGGTGAAGTGCTGGCCCGAGGGTGGGGCGGTGCGCACGATGCGTGGCGTCGACGACGCGATCGGGATTTCGGCCGGCGACGTCTCGACCTGCGCGTTGCGTAAATCCGGCAAGGTCAGCTGCTGGGGCTTTCGCGCGCTGCTCGGCGACGACGTCGATCGATTCCGGTCCACGCCGAAGCAGATCAAGTAGACTGCCGTGCGGTGAAATTCGCGGTGCTCCTCGCGTTGGCTGCCTGTTCGGGACCGGCTGCGGTTCCGCACGTACCACGCGATCGCTACGAAGCGCTGACCGACACGCTCGCGCACGTGGATTCGATCGAGCAGCTGATCCCGAAGCTGCCCGAGGACCTGCGGCGCAGCTTCACGTTCGTCTATCAGTCGCGCAGTCCGCAACAGGATGTCGATCCGCTACACCCGCGCGTCGTGTTGTTCGGCAACGATGCGCGGATCGTGCTCGCGTTCACCGGCGATCCGCAGGGCCCGGATCGCGACATCGTCGAGCTGATCCGGTTTCGCGACGACGCGCGCGCGTTCGAGATGGAGCGCTTCGTGTTGCCGGCGGCGGCGCGTCGGGATCCGGCGCTCGCGAAGCTCGCTGGCGAGAACGGCCACGCGAATCCGAGTGATTGCTTGCGCTGCCATGGCGCGGATCCGCGACCGATCTTCGACTCGTATCCGGTGTGGCCCGGGTTTTACGGCAGCACGCAGGACGCGTTCGCGATCGCGCCCGACGAGCTCGCGAATTATCGAACGTTCCTCGCCGGACGCACGGGCGTGTACGCACAGCTCGAGTATCCCGCGGGCTCGGAGGTGTCGCCGTATTCGGTGGATGTCGTCGAGGACGCGACCGGAAAGCTCGCGCCGAACATGCGCCTCGGCATGGCGTTGACCGAGCTCAATCGCCAACGCATCGCGCGCAAGCTCGAGGCCTCGCCGCTATATTCGCGCTATCGCGACAAGCTCGTCGCTGGCCTACTCGGCTGTGCGCCGCTGCCGATCACGCTCGACGATCGCAAGCGGATCCAAGCGCAGCTCGACGCCGAAGATGCGGCGAAGCTCGATCGCGCACGGATCGATGGGCCCGATCAGCGCAATCGCCTGCGGATGACCGAGGTCAACAGCTTCGATAACTTCGCGCAGATCGAGTTCATGGCGCGCGTGCTCGATGTCAGCCGCGCGGATTGGTCGATGGCGATCGAGCCCGGTGCCTACGCGCTATACGACGGGATCCTGAGCGGGCGCGTGAACGATCACGGCACGCCGCGCGACTTCTACTTCAAAGAAGATTTCTTGTTCGAGATGCTCCGTCACACCCCGGAGCTGTTCGCGATGGTCCCGTACGAGATCGATCACCGGATCGGGCAGCGCTTGGATCTCCACAAGGCGCTCGATGGCTGCGAGCAGTTCGCACGGCACATCCCTGCCGTCGAGTGGCCGGCTCCGCAACCAGTGGCACCGCTCGTCGTGTATCGCTGCGTGCGGTGTCACGATCCGGGCGGCGATGGCCCTGAAATTCCGTTCGACTCGCCGGTCCGCCTACATGCCTTATTGGCTAGTCACCCGGACCTGGTCGGCGAAATCGCCGCACGGACCACGTTGGAAGCGCCCGAGCGCATGCCGCTGGACCAGACGCCGTTGCCGAAGCCACAGCGTAACGAGCTACTCGGTTACATCGATGCCGTGAAGTAGTACGATCGTAGGGCGGTGCTGAACCTCGAGATTGCACGTCCCCGCTGGCTCTATCTCGCTGCGATCGGTGCGGCCCTGGTGACGTGGGCACCGGCGCCTGCGAAGCACGATGCACGCGTGGCGATCCAGATCGATTGTACGAAGCCGATGGCGTGTACGCTCGCGAGCACGTTCGCGCTCGACGTGTGGAGCGAAGAGCAGGGCCCGGGATTGCCGCTCGATCTCGTCGTGCGTGAATCGGATCTCGGCGAGCTGACGTCGTTGAATATTCCGTACGACATCGAGGATCCGGATATCGATGCGAGCGCGCGGGCCGAGATGGCGCGGATTCGCCCGGGCGGCGACTTCTTTTCGGAATATCGCGACTACGCGGCGATCGTCGAGCACATGAAGCAGCTCGTCGCGATCGATCCGAATCGTATGGCGATGGAAGTGATCGGCCTCTCGATCGAGGGCCGGCCGATCTATGCGCTGAAGATCGGCACCGGCGCGACAAAGATCCTGATCAACGGCACGCAGCACGCGCGCGAGTGGATCTCGACGATGGTCGCCACGAACGTCGCCGATCGCGTGGCGCGCGATCCGTCGCTGCTTCCGGACACCACGCTGTGGGTCGTGCCGGTGATGAACCCGGACGGCTATCAGTACACGTGGGGCACCGATCGCTACTGGCGCAAGAATCGGCGCGGTGGCTACGGCGTCGATCTCAATCGCAACTGGAGCATCGCCTGGGGCAACAGCGGCGCGAGTAACAACAAGCGCGCGGATACCTATCGCGGCGAGTACGCGTTCTCCGAGCCGGAGACCCAAGCGCTACGCAACCTCGCGATGCGCGAACGGTTCGCGTATCACGTCGACTTTCACGCGTTCAGCCAGCTGATCCTCTATCCGTGGGGCTGGACCGGCAAGCCAGCGCCGGATCGCGATCGGTTCGCGGGCGTCGGCGATCGGATGGCGTCCGCGATGTACGCGCAGCACAAGGTCAATTACAAGCTGATGCAGAGCGTGGAGCTCTATCCCGCGTCGGGCACGATGGAAGATTGGATGTACGCGGAGGGTGGCGCGCTGTCGTACACGATCGAGCTCCGCCCGAAGAACGGCCTGCGCAACGGGTTCGTGTTGCCGCCGGAGCAGATCAAGCCGACGTGTGATGAAGCGTTCGCGGCCTTGGTCGCGCTGCGCGGTGCGATGTGAGCCTGACGGTCGAGGACCTGCACAACGTCCTCCAGCAGTGGTTCCCGATGAAGTCGCGCGACGAGAAGGTGTCGCTCGAATATGTTGAGGTCAGCTGGCCCGATCATCCGCGGCTGGTCGTCCGCCTGGTGATCTGGGACGAGCACGAAGGTCGGCAATCGATCCGCGACGTCAAGGAGCAGGAATTGTGGGGCGGGCCGATCGCGGACAGTACGCTTAAGCGGCTCGTGAACTACCTCGAAGCGATGCAGCAAGTGATGAAAGATCTCACGGCCGAAAAGGCCGAGGTGCTGATGCCACACGACCTGGTGATCTTCACTGGGCTGAAGCTATCGACGGCACACAGCGTCGAAGACTTCGTGAAGGCACTGCGGGCGAAGTCGCGGCTCGGCAAGCACCTCTAGCCCGTTTGCCAGGTCGTGCCGTTGTGCGCCGGCAACAGCGTTTCGCGCTTGCCACATGGGCGACGAGGTAAGTGACGTGAACTGGCGCACCGAAGCTGGTGGGGCGTTTGCAAATGCCCGCCACGAATGCGCCGCCTGCTTATCTTATGTGTGGTTGGAGCGTGTGCGGGTGATGGCCGCCTCGATCCCGGAGACCTCGAGCTGCGCGACGTGTTGGGTGTGGCCCCCGACACCGCGCTGACCTGGGATGCCGATCAACGCGCGGCCGCGCGCCATGTCCTCGATTCGGGGATGCATGTGGTGGGAACGGCACACGCGCCGCCGGGGAAGGTCGTCGACGGGATCCAAGCCGTCGATACCGCTCGGCTCGCGCAACATCGCGGCGCGCTCGGGATCGTCCGGCTCGACGGCGTGCAACTGACGTCGCGGTTTTCATCGCTGGCTCCGCACGGCGGCAAGGCGATCCAGATCGAGCTCGCGGGGTGGGAGAAGTGGAATAACCTGCCGGCGCGAGGCGTCGATCTCCTGGCCTCGATCGCGAGTGACGCCGGACATCGTCGCGGTCCGGTCGTCGTGCGGCCGGCGCCGCAGCTGCCGGTGATCGCGGCCTACGTGCCGAGCGCGCGCCCGCAGCTGTTGGTCAATCCGGTGTTGCTCGCGGCGTTGGAGCCGGGCACCTCGAAGCTCGCACCGACCGTCGTCGGCATCGATACGATCGGCAACCCCTACAGCTTCTACACGTCGGTGGCCGCATGCGCGAACGCGCAACGCACGCGTTGCGAAGCGTGCCTCGGCACCAACTCGTGCACCGGCGACGACGCGAGCTGTCCATCGCTCGCCGCCGACGACGGTCGCGGCTACTCGCTCGAATGCATCAACCTCGCGCTCGAGATCGATACGGTCTCGAGCTGCACCGCCGACAAAGCATCCTCGTGCCCGTTCGACACCACGCCGGACGGGCTCGAGAGCAACGCAAACTTCCTCGACGACGTTAATTGCGCGACCGCGCTCGATTCGTGCCTCGCTCACGTGTTCGGTACTCCCAACACGACGACGCCGGCACCGACGCCGACCCAACCGACCGGCTCGTCGTACAGCTGTGCGGATGCCGCGTGCGATGGCATGCCCGACTGCGAAGACACCGACGGTTGCGATAGCAGCGACGACACCACGGACTCGTCGTCGTGCGACAGCGGCGGCGACAGCGGATGCAGCGATAGTGGTGATAGCTGCAGCAGCGGCGACGACTGCAGCAGCGGCGGTGGCGACGATTGCGGTGGAGATAGTGGCGGCGACTGCAGCGGTGGTGGTGGTGGCTGCAGCGGTGGTGGCGATGACTGCAATGTCACCGGCCATCACAAGGGAAGTAACGAACACCTGTGGGCGTTGTTGCCGCTGCCGTTCGCGTACATCGCGCGACGTCGAGCGGATCGCCGCCGCGCGAGGAGCAAGTCGTGAGACCGAACGTCGTCCATTTCTTCTCGCACTTCATGCGTGCGGATCTCGCGGATTCGCTCGCGCCGTCGTGGTTCATGTGCGTCGGGATCGCGGGCGTGGTCGGGCTCGTGCTGATGCTCGCGCTCGCGAAACGGCGTGGCATCGACTCGGGCATCGTCGCGTCGGTCGTGCTGTGGAGCTACCTCGCGGCGGTGACGGCTGGGATCGTGGTGCCGATGACGATCGATGCGATCGGTCGCCTCGCGTCGACGGGACAACTCGCGTTCCGATGGGCGGGCATGACCTCGTTCTGGGGCTATCTCGCGGGTGCGATCGCGCTCGTTGCCGTGTGCCGGCGCGACAAGTTTCCGGTCGCGAAGATGGCGGACCTCGCGGTGATTCCGATGGGCGCGGCGCTCGTGCTCTCGCGGCTCGGCTGTTTCATGGCGGGTTGTGACTACGGGCGCGTGTCGTCGGTGCCGTGGGCCGTGCGGTTCCCGGCGGGGAGCCCGGCGTGGCGCGATCAGATTCACGCGGGCCTGATTCCGGCGGGACGGTTGGAGTCGCTGCCGGTGCATCCGACGCAACTCTACGAAGCGGCGCTGGGCCTCGCGATCATCGTGCTCGGCATCGTGTTCGCGCGGAAGAAGGGGATGAAGGACGGGCGCGCGTTCGTGATGGCGGTCGCCGTGTACGCGATCGGTCGGTTGTTGAACGAGACGCTACGCGCCGACATGGGCCGTGGCGTCTACGCGGGCCTCTCGAGCGGTCAGATCTTCTCGCTGCTCGTGTTGTTCGCGATCGCGGCGAAGCACGTGTTCACGAAGCGCGCGATCACGGTCGCGGCGCCGCTCGTGATCCTCGGGATGATCGGCGGTCGGAGCGTGTACGCGGATGACGGATCTGCGGCGCCGCCGCCGACGAGCGATCTCGATCTCCCGCCGCCCACGCCGGCCGCGCCACCGCCGCCGCCGAACACGAGCGCGTTCGAAGTTCCGGCGCCGGTACCGATCGTATTGCCGAATGGCGCGGTGATTCCGGCGGGCGAGACCCGGCCGCTGCGCCCGGTGTTCACGTTCGGCATCCTGCTCGCCGGCGCGACGACGGTAAATCGCCCCGGCGAAACGATTCCGGATCTGAGTGGTGCGACGCTGTCGCTCGGCTACGTGCCCGGGCGGTTCGGCCTGTGGCTCGACTTCGATCGCATGTCGAACAGCGAAGCGCACCACACGTCGGCGGTCGCTTCGGTCAGCTTCGCACCGAAAGTCACGCCGCGGCTCTGGCTCGGTGTGCGCGCGGGCCTCGGCATCACGAACGTGACGTTCATGTCGTCGGACTTCGATAACGTCGTCGCGCCGACGTTCCGCATCGATCCGCAGGCCGAGATCGTGCTCGGTCACAACTGGTCGATCTGGGTCCGCCCGTTGACGATCGATGTCGTGTCGTCGGATCAGCTCGGTGGCCCGATCACGACGGTTCAATTTCGCGCCGGTCTCGCGTATCGGCTCGGAGAGCGAGGTGCGTTGTGGTGAGTTGGCGTTCCGTTGCGATCCTGCTCGCGCTCGTGTGTTGCGTGCAGCGCTGGCAAGCGTGTACGCGCTCGTCGCCCCTGAAGCTCGATGCACCGACGAAGTCGTCGGTCGTGCAATCCGTCGTCGGATTCCTGCCAAGTGGCGGTGGTGGAGGTGGCGATTCGTCGACGGAGACCAAGACCGATCACAAGCGCCGGATCCTCGGCGTGAAGGTGCCGGCGTGGGCCGATCGGATGTTGCCGCAGCCGGGTGAAAAGCTCGGCGCGTATCGCGATCGCATCCTGCCGCTCGCCGAGCTCGCGATCGCGCCGCAGCGCATGCGGGTCGCGCGGGTTCACGATCAGTTGCCGGAGGTGCAACGCGCCGCGCTCGATGCCCAAGTCGAAAAGACGGGGAAGGCGATCGAGGATCGCGTGACGCAGGCGTTCTTCGACGCCGATCTACAGTCGTCGATGAAGCCGATGCAGGGTGTGGCGCTCGCGCGAGACGTGCTCGACCTCGTCGATCAGGGCAATAGCGAGATGATGGGCTCGTTCACGCCCGAGCAGCGCGAGCAGATGAGCAAGTTCGATTTCGCGGACTACCTGCTGTTCAGCCGGCACTGGGAAGACGCGCTGGCGCCGCACTAATCGCGATGGCACGATCACCGAGTGTGGCGTGTCGCCGTGCTCGTGATCGTCGCGTGTGATTCGGGGCCTCCGCCGATCGAGCGGTTGCCGGCACCGGCGAAGCTCGAGATGGCGCCGAAACCGCCGCCACCACCACCGCCGCCGTCGAGTGGTTGGAACGACACCACGATCGCCGATGCGACCGGCTGCACCGACGGTGGCGAGATCCAGTACGGCTCGATCGATCACGGTCACGTCCGGTTCTGCACGGCGAAGACCTGCTGGGATGTCGACGAGCACGGCGAATATCGCGTGAAGGTCGGCACCGTGGCGGCGAATCGCACGCCGTTACACGACGGGCCGACGAACGATCTGCAATTCCCCGGCAGAGCCGCGCTGTACACGGATAAGCCCGAGTCGAAGGCGATGTTGACGGCCGGTCCAGGAGGGCTGTTGGTCGCAGGCGAGGGCAGGGTGTTCGCGATCCGTCGCGATCATTCGATGGACGAGCTCGACGAGACGTCGCGCGTACTTCGCCCGTTCCAACAAGATTGCGCGCCGCCGATCACCGCGTGGCACGACGAGCTGATCATCAACAAGATCGCGTCGCCGAGTTGTCCCCGGCATCCCGATCGCCACGTTCACTATGCAGCGCTCGTCGGTAACGCCATTCGGTTCTGTACGGCGTGGACCGATGATATCGGGTGTTGGAGCGTCGACGTCGCGACCGGTCAATACAGGCGCGTCGGTGGCGTCGCGATCGTCGCGCAGTTTCCGATGCCCGAGTCGAACGGCGTCACGTCGACGCGCGTCACCGGCCACGGCACGATCGAGATCGATCACCACGTGTTGCGCTATCACGATCACGACGACACGCTGCGTGGCGGCATCGAGGTTCCCGGCGAGGGCGGCGTGATGATCGGTGACGGCGAGAGCGCGTACGTCGTCGATCGCGATGGCGTGATCTATGGGATTCCGCCGACCCCGGCGCCGACGTTCCTGCGCACGCTTCATCCACCGCCGTGCTCAGCGGACTAGCACCACGACGCGCGCATCGACGTTCAAGATCTGGCCGTGTTCGTGCTCCGCGAGCGGTGTTGCCCAGTGGCGATGTCCGCAGACCGTGAATGGAGTCGTGACGAGCTCGCGAATCGTGGGATTGCCGGTCTGCGCGTCATCGCCGTTCGGGCCCTCGTGGAGGACGAGGATGTCGCAACCGTCTTCGACGACGCTGGCGATCTGCGCGAGGTGATCGCGCTCGTCGCGGCGGCCCGGTTTGCGCGCGTTGCCGATGATGCCGCCGACACCGCCGATTCGAAAACCGTCGAGCTCGACGATCTCGCCGTCGAGGACGTGAATTCGATCGCCGCCAACATTCGTCATGTCGTCATGATTGCCCGCCACGCCGGCGATCCACGCGAAGTGCTGCGCGAACGCGTCCCACACGATCGCGACATCCCCGTAGCCGCCGCGCTGGTTCGCCGCGGGCACGCTGTACAGATCGCCGGCGAGGATCACGCCGGTTCGCATCGCCGGCGGCAACACGCGCTCTTCAACAAGCTGCGCGAGATGATCGGCCACGGCCACGCCGAGCAATTCGCCCTGCAACATGCCCTGCAGATCGCTGCAGCAGATGATCGCGTCGAGCTCGTCGGCGAGTGGGCCGACGCTCGCCAGTGAAATATCCAGGCGCGAGATTTCGGTGCCACCGCCGGACTTCGCGTTCATGTACGACAGCGAGCTGATCGGCTCACCGATCGAGGTGATCCGGATCATTTGTACGGCGTGCCGTCCTTGTGGATGTAGCCATCACCGACCGCGTGCAGATCGATATCGGGGTACGAGCATTCGTCGGCCTCGTGCCGCGAACCGATCTCGAGAAACTTCGCCATCGTGGTGCCGCGGTTGATCAAGTGATGGCCGTTGGCGGAGCCCTTCGCGAACGTCGCGCAATCGCCGGGACGCAGGATCGTTTCGCCCGCGTCTTCGACGAGCACGACCTCGCCTTCGAGGATGAAGACGAGCTCGTCCTCCTGCGAGTGCCAGTGGCGCTGGCTCGACCACACGCCGGGCGGCAGGTGCATCAAGTTCACGCCGAAGTCCGTGATGCCGCCGGCATCGCCGAGTCGGTGCCGCAGCCGCTCGGCGACGGGCTGGTCGAACGGCGCCGGATAACTGGACCCCTTGCGCGTGGGAGCGGTCGCGATATCGATCTTCGGCACGCCCCGACGGTATCAGGCGCCGTCGGTGGCGGGCGCACCGGCCGCGTGATGTTCGTGCTCGAGCACCGGCAGGTTCGTGAACGGCAGGTTGAAGATCTCGAACATGCCGTGCGTGATCTTCTTCGCGGTGTGGTGGTTCGACAGCAACGTGTCGAGCACACCCTGCATGTTCAACGAGACGCCGATGAACATGTCCTGCCGGGGCTTCGGATTCATCGCGGCATCCGGCGGTGGCTTGTAGTCGCGGGTTTGAAAGCCGGCGGTCACGTCGACGAAGCGCGACCAGCCGCCGTACTCCGAATCGCGAAGCGCGTGGATGCCGCCCAAGTGGAACGCGAGCAGATAGGTCTGGCCCGAGTAGTCCTCGGCGATGTTCCAGCGCGAGCAGCCACCGGTCGGGCAGGGCGAGCTGCCGTCGAGCTTGTCGAGGTAGATGCTGCTCGGGAAGTACTGCACGCGGTAATCGAACAGCTCGTCGAGCCGGGGGAAGTTGCTGAGCGCGAGCGCGATCAACGCACCGACCGTGTCACCGGTGAGATCGCTGAACGAAAATTCGAACGTGAAGCCATCGCGGACTTCGACACCGATGAACAGCGCCTCTGACATCGCGGTCGCGATCAGGCTCGACTTCAACATCGAGTAGCCACCCCACTGATGGAGCAGCTCGGTGCCACCGCGCGCGAGCGACATCGTGGCCCACGCGTGGCCGAACTTGTCGGCGCCGCCGGCGTAGGTGGTGGAGCCGAGCCAGCCATCGCCTCCCCACTTGAAGTCGGCGAGGTCGCGATGGTTGCGATACCACGCGACGTACATCCAGCCGCCGAACACGGCGTAGGCACCGCCGAGCGTGAGCCACGCACCAGTGGGATTCGGTTCACTCGGCGGTTCGCGATCGTCATCTGCGTGCGCGGTCGCCGTCAGCATGGTGACCGACAGCACGGCTGCGATCACGGATAGTCGAGACATCGACCCATGCTTGCGTCATGGCGGGAGCGATCACCGCGCTCGCCGCATGAAGAAAACTTTAGAGAACGCTCCGACGGGGAAATTCACCCGAATCGATGCGACCGGGACCACACTCGGGGCTCGTGCTAGGGTGAGAGCGGTAGCTATGAGCGACCAGCACGCAGCCGCACGGGCCATGTGGGAGGACTACCAAGCGCGGGCGAAGGTCCTCGAACGGCGCAAGCTCTATGCGTCCGACGTGGCGCGTGCCACGAGCGGCGGTGGGCAAACGCCGGTCGAACCGCTGGCCACACTCGGTAAGCATGGCGGGCCGTTGCTGTGCGACGTGTGCGGGAAGCCGATGATCCTCGAAGGCGGCCCGTGGCAGGGCGTCTACGCGGACGAGGCGTGGAAGAAGAATCCGAAGAAGGGGTGGTGTTCGTGGATCTCGGGCGGCATGGTCGTCCGGATCGAGACGAACGGTACCTTGCGCGTGTTCCACGGCTATCCCGGGCGTTCGGGTTGCGTGGTCACCGCGGATAAAGCCGACAAGAAGGCGCGCGCGGACTTCAAGGCGGCAAAGGGCGATGACGCCGCGATGGCGAAGCTCGATCAGCTATCGGCGTTCTTCAAGGCCGAGCTGCCGGAGCACGATAACGATTCGGTGCTCACCGAGATCTATCGCGTGTTGTTCGATTACGACCCCGGCCTCGGCGTGAACATCGACGTGTAAGGGCGCTGTAAGGCCTCTCTCGGGATGGATGCGTGGCGCCGCGACGGTAGTTTCACCCGGTATGAAGATCTTGGCTATCTTGGTGATGATGATCGGTGCCGCTCGCGCGGGTGAGAAGTCGTTCAAGGGGTGGGAGCTGTACAGCTGGAAGTGCAAGGACACGGCGTGCTTCGCGCTGGTTGTCGGCACGAACCGGAACAAGACGGTCGACGAGATCCACGGCGCGGCGATCGATCTGGCCGCAGTCGAGAAGAAGATCGACGGACTTGCGGCGGGCGAACAGGTGTCGTGGGGCGTACCCGATGCGACGTTCGCGATCCTCGAGGAGACGGCGATCCGCGCGGCGTGCGACAAGCGCGGCGTGAAGCTCGTGCGCTAGAAAAGCCGCGCTTTGCCGACGGCACCGCGCTATGACGTTGCGATGCGCGCGGTGCTGCTCGTGATCCTGATCGGGTGTGATGCGGGTGAACGCACGACACCGCCGCCCCCGAGCCCGACACCGGTCGCACCGAAGGTTGTCGTCGATGCGGCACCGCCGCTCTTCGGTGACGCGCCGGGCACCCTCGGGCTGGCGTTCGCGGGGCTGCAGTTGGGTCAAGTGATGGACGCCAATGCGGCGAAGGCGTGGATGGCGAAGGTCCCAGCGGATCTCGTGATCCGCGACGGTCGGCTGGTCACGATTTCGGTGCAGGACAACCGAGATCCACCATCGGCGTGGGGACAAGGCACGAGCAACCACGGCGAGATGTATTGGGGCCACGCGACGCAACAGATCAGCGAGCGTGCGATCACGATGCAATTCGATCTCGAGGTGCCGATCGATCAATGGTTGAACACCACGACGAAGTCGATCGTGCCGGTGGATCTCGTGGCCAAGCCCCTCGATGCCGCCGAGGGCCGCAGCTTGTTGACCCAGTCGAATTTTGTCGACGGTGTCGCCCACACGTCGTGGATCGACAGTGCGCTCGAAGGCGCCGACAGCGCGACTGCAATTTCGGTGATCGACTACTACGACAAAAACGACCCGCAAAAGCTCGTGTCACACGAGGTCGACATCAGCTTGAACGGGTCGCACGCGATCTACACCGCGATCGATCACCGCATCACCGAGCTATTCGGTGCGTCGCACAAGAAGATCAAGCTCGAGCACACGCCGGTTCACGAGGGAATCGAGAACATCCAGCTCATCCTGTCGCGATAGCGAAACCGAGCGCTAGCGCCGGGCATCCAAGCTACGATTGGAGCGCGTGGATCGAGCGATCAACTTGCGAGGCGACGACCGGTTCGTCCCGACCGCGATCCTGCGCGGCGCCTACATCCACTACGCCGACTCGCAGAACGTCTCCGCGCAGCCGTTCGTGAGGCTCGCCGATGGCTTCGAGCTCGGCATCGTTCACTCCGATGTCTCCGAAATCGCGCGCGGTGTGTCGTCGCTGTTATCGCGATCGCTCGAGGATGCCAAAGACGATCACGGTGGCCACTTGCCGGCACCGATCGTCGAGCGCGTGCAAGAGAACATCATCTCCCCACATGGCGTCGCGAATCTCTGGGGCACCGAAGGCCATCGCTTCGTGATGTCGCGACCGATCGACGCGCACACGAGCGAGCTCGTCGCGACCATGCTCGTCGCCCGGCGGAAGGGCACGATCTTCTTCTTCACCGGCCGCTACAACAACGTCCGCCACTCGACGATCGAAGAGACCGTCGACTTCAGCGATCGCGACTGGTTCGATCGCTTCGCGTTCCCACCGCCGAAGGACTTCAAGCCGATCGCGTTCCACCACATCGCGAACTTCGTCGTCGCGAAGGAGCATCGTGGCAAGCGCTTGTCGCGCCTGTTCCTCGACGGGCTCCTCGCGAAATACGCGCGCGATCGCATGGTCGCGACGAACGCACCGATCGAGCATTCGCAACACCTGTTGTGCGGCCGCGGGTTCTGGCAGATCGGCGATCCGCCGTGGCTCGTGCGCATGCAACGCCTCGGGTTCGAGCTCCGGCGCGGCGCCGAGAGCTTCTTCATCGAGCATCCGTGGGCGCCGTTGCCCGTGATCCACGATCACGTTGGCCGCGTGATCTCGAACCTCGAGTACAACCGATCGTTCGAGCTGCCGGCGCGCTACGACGCACCTCGGATGCCGTCGCCACTTCATCTCGACCATCGGATCCCCGAGGTCATTGCACTCGCGCAGGATCCACGTGCGAAGCTGCAATACTTCCAGACGATGTTTTCGTTCACATGAGGGCGCAGAAAGTCGCACCGTTCACCGGCGAAGGCGCTTACCACGGCTCGACGAAGCCTCGCGGGCCGAGCGCGATTCCGGCCACGCCGCCCGTCGACGAAATGCGCCCGACCACGCTCGAGCGCGGCATCACGCAGATCGCCGACTTCACCGCCACGTTCCCGAATCACTACGCGGTGGCGACCACGCTGCCGGTGCCGAGCCAAGCGGAGATCGAAGCCGACGGCATCACGTTCTGTTGGTCGCTGATCGACGACGCGATCGCCGCCGCCGGTCCACTCACGCGCCGCGTGCTCGAAGCGATGACCGCGCACCTCCGCCGCACGAAGCGCTTCATCTATATCGACTCGAAGATCCAATGGTTCGAAGCCGGCGATACACCGGTCGATAGTCAGCACTGGCACGTCGACGGCAGCATCGCCTCGCGCGATCACCGCGTTCACGCGTTGGGGTACGAGCTGCTCCACGACATGCGCGCTCGGTTCGCCCATCCGTCGCCGCCGGTCTATCTCGCCTACCAATCGTCGACGCATTGCGCGACCCAATTCGCCACCGCGCCGGTCACGCTCGCGCTCCCCGAGTTGATCCCGAGCTTCGATCTCCTCGACGAGCGCGTCCGCGCGATCGATCCGCCGTGCGTGTCGCAACCGCCGTCATCGATCGTCGCGTTCGACGGATTGTCGCTGCATCGAGCGGTGCCGGCGACGAGCGCGGGCTGGCGCTTGTGGATCCGCTGCACCGAAACCGATCACGAGATCCGCGTCAATCCATCGATCATCGACTGCTACGGCACCGTGTTTCGAGGAGCGATGCCACACATGAACGATCACTGAGCGTTCATGAACGCCTCATAATGCGTCGACAACCTGTTCTTAACGGTGCCCCTGATTTCGTCAGGGCTAGCGTCCCGCGCGATGAAAGCCACCACCGTCCTCTCGATCGGTCTCGCATTCGCGGCATGCCGTAGCGATTCCAACGATTCACCCGACGCCTCGTCCGGCACGCACGATTCGAACACGGCCGATGGCGCCGGCAGTGGATCCAACGCGTGCACGTCGTACATGCAGACGACGATCGCGGCGATGCGCCAGCAGACCAAGACCGGCTGCTACGAGTTCGACAACGTCGTCACGATCGGCACGTCGCCGTCGACGAAATCCCCGAACCTGTACGTCCAAGATTCGGGTGGCGGTGATTTCTCGGCGATCCAGACGAAGTGCTCGTCGACCAGCACGAGCCATCCGTGCGGCATCGCCCAACAGGTCTCGATGATCGCGGACGGTCGCTCGGTCACGGTCAAGGGCGCGTACATCAAGACCGCGAGCACCACGTTCGAAGAGTTCTTCATCGACAGCGTCACCGATAACGGCGCCGGCACGATGCCCGCACCGGCCTCGGCAACGCTCGCGCAGATCGAGCGCGGCGGCACCGCGGCGAACTTGCGGTTCCAACGCGTCACGGTCCCGGGCGTCAACCTCGTGATGTACGACTGGACGCCGAGCGAGTTCGCGAACACCACGGCGACCGCGTGCCCGTATCAGTTCGGGTTCGGCATGATCCCGATGGGGACGAGCGGCGCGACCGCGGGCGCAGCGTGCACGAATGGCACGTCGCAACCGACCGGCATCGCATCGCCGAACGCGGCCGAGGTGTTGATCGGCACGGACTTCTACAAGGGGTTCACGATCTCGAGCGATTGCCGGTGCGCGAAGTCGTTCACCGACATGGAGCCGGCGTCGACGAGCGCGATCACCGGCACGGTCGGCGGCATCCTGATCTTCGACGTGCCGTTTAACTCGTCGGCCGGCTACTACTACCTCGCGCCGAAGACTGCGAGCGACGCGCCGATCACGAACACCGTCGCGGGAATGTAGTTATTCGATCACGGGCACGAGCGAGCTGACGCCGGCGCCGCCGAACGAGATGCCCTGATTCGTGCCGGGGTCCGTGAACGTGCCGAACAGCGTGCCGGTCCCGGTGGTGGGATCGATCGTCACGACGTGACCGGTGCCATCGTGCGTGAAGCCGAACACCTGGCCGGCCGCGAACGCGACGCCGAACAACTTCGGATAGCCCGTGGGGCCGATCGATGTGACCGTACCCGTCGGCACGTCGATCTTCACGAGCGTGTTGTTCAGGTTCGTGCCCGAGTTCGCGTTGTCGGACTTCTTATATGCGGTGCCGAACACCGTGCCGTCCGATACCGCGACGAAGTCACCGCTCAGTGCGAGACCGCTCGTCATCGAGATCGGCGCGAGCAGTGCAGGCGGCGACTGCGTCGTATCGATCTGACAGAGCGACCCGCTGAAGTCGCCGGTCCACAGCTTGCCATCCGGCGTGGTCGTGAGGGCGACGCCCTTGGTCCCGCACGCGGCGAGCGAGCCGAGCTTCGTCACGTGACCGTCGTTGGGATCCGCGGTGTAGATCGCACTCTCGCTGATCACGTAGATCGTGTTGTCGGGCGCGACCGCGAGATCCGTGATCGCATCGTTGCTCGGCGCGTTGAAGTTGCCGACCTTGTTCAGCGTCTTGCCGACGACATCGACGCTGTACAACACCGTGTCGCTGTGCGCGTACACGGTGAAGTTGTCGTTGCTGCCGGAGCCGTTGTTCGAGCCGTTACCGTCGAGATGCTTCGCTGCATCCACGGTTCCGCCGTCATCGCGACTCGGTGAACCACATGCGGCCAACGCTAGAAAGCAGATCAACCTCATGCCGATGATGTACACCAACTCTCCGTCGAAGAGCGCCCCGATGTACGCTGTGCATCGTTATGAATTTCGATCCGGCTATCACCGATCTTCCACCGATCGAATCGGCCGCGTCGCTCGATCTCACGAATCTGCCGGAGCTGCGATCGCTCGCCGGGATCGAAAAGATTAAAGGGCTGCGCTCGATCGTGATCGACACCGACGCGCTCGCACTCCGCAAATCATTCGATCTAATCGCGAAGCTGCCCGAGCTCGACGAGATGACACTCATCATTAAGAAGACGGCGTCGCCACGCGGCTTCGATCGATTGCCGAAACTGCGCGCGTTAAAGATCGTGAGTCGCGAATTAACGCCTTCACTGACGAAGCAACTTCGATCGGTCCAAACCTTGGAGTTGCGGATTCCGTCACTAGCGGACGCATTTGCCCCACTCGCAAAGCTGACCGAGCTCGCGCTGTTCGGACCGAAGCAATTGCCGCCGTCGATCGGAAAGCTCGCGAAGCTGCAACGCCTGCGGATCATCGCCGGCAAATTCAAGACGGTTCCCGACGAGCTGTTCGCGTGTCCCGCGCTCGAGCAACTCGCACTCGGTGCGCCGATCAAGAAGCTGCCGCCGGCGATCGGTCAGCTGAAGAAGCTGAAGCGGCTCGACCTGACGAGCACGCAACTCGTGGCGGTTCCGGCGGAGCTCGCAGCACTGAAGCACCTGAAGGAGCTCTGGCTGCCGCCGACGGTGAAGAAGGTGCCCGACGAGCTTGCCGCGGTGAAGCTCGATAAATACGTCGGGCCCGTGCGCGCGATCAGTTCGTAGGCTGACCGGTCGTCGCCGGCGGAGCGGCCGGCTTGTCACCGGTCTCCGTCGCGACGACGAGCACCGTGATGATCAACGCCGTGCGGCGCTTGCCCGGCGTGTCCGCACCTTCGACGCGCGGTTGCTTGTCCGGCGGAATCGTCACCGGCAGACCGGTCATCGTGATCTTGCCATCGGCACCGAGCGTGAGCTCGAGCGTGCCCTTGTCGACGGGGATCGTGGCCTTGTCGCCTTCGATCTTCATGTCGACCTTGTCGGCCGTACCGATGCCGCTGATCGAGCCATCGGCATTGATCTTCGCCTTCGCGACGCCGTTCTCCTCGATCGTCCCGTCCGCCTTGAACGTGGGACCCGCGGACCACGCCTTGCCGTTGTTGATCTCCGACGCACCGGTCGAGTGGAGCTTGAACGTGGCGTCGGCGCCGATGAAGAACGTCAGCTCTCCGAGCTCGACACCATTGGCCGGCGCAGCGACCGGTGCTGGCGTAGGAGCCGGTGCCGGCTTGGACGAGCCACCGCACGCGACGAGCCCGAGGACAAAAGCGAGTGAGAAACGGGTCATGTCGACCCGTGTATCACGATCACTGACTGATCGGGACCGACGGACCGTCGCTCGGCGGCGGCGAGAAAAATCCTGGCGTGATACCGCCGGAGGAGTTCATCTGCGCCGGCGTGTACACGTCGCCGGGATTGCCGCTCCGCTGAATGCCGAGCCCGTCGCGAATCCCGTCGAGCGTCTTCTGCGGATGATCCAGAAGGCTCATCGCGTTGACGCCCATGTTGATGCCGGTGCTCGGCGCGACCTTGCCGAGAAAGTCCATCGCTCCGCCACCGGTCGTGATCGCGAGCTCTTCGTTCGTCAGGGTTTCGAACATGGCGATCACCGGTTGAAGTAGCTGCCGATGCCTTCGATGCCCTTGCCGAGCAGCCACGATGCACCGCCGCCCGCTGCGACGCCTTCGGGAATGCCGGTCTCGCCGAGGCCCGGGACCACGGTCCCGACGGCGCCCGCGGCCATCGCGTACTCGCCACCCGACTGCATGTTCTTGCCCCAGCGCTGCATGAAGTTCGGCGCCTTCGCCGGAGCCTGGCCTTCGCCGCCGGTGATGGCGAACAAGCACGATGCGTCGATCGATTCGAACGTGTCGAGGGTTTCGATGGTCATGGTTTCCCCTTCAGCACGTCCGATACCAACTCGACTAGCCGGCAACGGCCCCAGCCAGCGTCTTCGGGTAGACACGCTAAGTCCGCGCGATCGCCCGATCCTCGATTTCGCACGCGTTCCACGGGTGACGGCGCCGCCGAAATGGAAACGGTAACCGGAGCACGCAACGCTGCTCCTCGCGGTCGTCGTTACGCGTTCGCGTCCACGACGCGCTGCGCTTTTCGGCCGGCAAGCCATAGCGACGTGCGTACTCGCTGACCGCCGCAGCGCGGTCGGTCTCCGCGAGCCGCTTGATGTCGTCAGGCAGGCCCGCATAGAGCTCGCCGGCGCGCCGCCGCTGTTCGAGGAGGTCCGCGTAGAGCGCCGTCTTCGCATCGGCCGCATTCCACATGTCGACGATCGACTTCGCCAACGGCCCTTTCGCAGCGAACGCTGCACGCGCCGACTTCTCGTATTCGGGCGCTTCCTTGGTTTCGTCCGGAGCCTCGTCCATCCACGCGAGCAGAGTGCCACCCGCACGCGCCCGCACGATCACGGCATTCGCGAGCCCTCGCGCGAACGATGCGCGCCCGGTCTCGAGGCCGTGCATCAACACGAGCTCCGCCAACTTGTCGGTCTCCGACTCGGCGAGCAGCGTTTCGAATTCGGCGGCCGTTTCAGGCAACGGGATCGCATACGCAGCTTCGCGCTCGCGTCGCTCGATGATCTCGTATTGAACATCTGCGAGCCGCGAGCTGCCGGTCGCGTCGATCGCGAGGATCGCATCGCAAACTCGGACCGCGATCGCATCGCTCTCGACTTCGACCTCGGTCGCCAGCTTTACCGCGGCCGCTTGCTGCTTCTTCAACGGCGTGATCGTGGCGAGCTGTTTCAACTGCGCTTCGAGCGCATCGGGGACCTGTTTCTTAGCCACGGAAACGTCCATATCACGTTGATTTCCATTTGTTGCAGCGTCGATAACGCGCCCTAACGCGATCGCTACGCCGGGTCGTTGCGAACTGTTGCGTAGAGACTGTCGGGTATCGGCCATTTTGATGCCCGGTTACTCACTTCTCGCTTTACCGAGGGGCTCACACCGCTACTCTCCGGCAACGGCTTTTCTGGAGAGTTGTCATGGAATCCCTGGATAGCGACGACCTGCTCGACATCAACACGATCGACGAAGTCGAGGCTTCGCGAGACACCGCCGATCTACAACCGCCCGCGCGCATGCCACACGGCACGCTGCAGCCGGTCGGTGACGAAGACGGTCCGCTCGCCGGGTTACGCGCGCAAGCCGAGCTGCATCGGACGGCTCGCGCATGGGACGAGCTCGCGCGCACGCTGCGCCGGATCATCGACATCGCGGAGCTCCAGGACAGCTTGGGCGAAGACGAGCAGATCGAGCTGTACGCGGAGCTCGGCACGATCGAAGACGAACATCTCGATCATCCGGGCCTCGCGATCGATGCGTGGAAGAAGGTCTTGTCGGTCGATGGCTCGGAGGTGCGCGCGTTGACCGCACTCGAAGAGCTGTTCGTGCGCGACGAACGCTGGGACGACGCGATCGACGTGCTCGACAAGCGCGCTCTCGTCACCGGTGAAGCGGCACCGCTCCACCGCGCGGATGCGCTGTTGAAGCTGCAGGAGAAGTGGCCCGAGCTCGTCGAGCGGTTACTCGAGCGCTCCGAAACCGAGGACGAAGCGGCGCCGCAGATTGCGCTGCTCCATCAGGTGGCGGAGATCTACGAACAGAAGCTCGATGAAGCGGAGAGCGCGTTCTACGTGCTGCAGGCCGCGCTGAATCGCGATTCGACACACCTCCCGACGCGAGTGGCGATCGAGCGCAACGCGACCGATGGTGGCCGGTGGCCGGAGCTGCTCGAGGAATATACGAAGCTCGCGACCGAGCACGCGAACGCGGACCTGTGGGTCGCGACGGCACGCGGCTATCGCGATCACGCGAAGGATCTCGATTCGGCACTCGCGGCGACGCAACACGCGTTGAACGTCGATGCGGGTCACGCGATCGCGCGCGGTCTCCTCGCGGAGCTCCAACGCGGTCAACCGCTGCGCCAGGCGGCGAAGATCGAACAGCACGATGTCGCCGGCGCGATCGCGGCGTACGAGCAAGCGCTCGCACAGGAGCCGGACTCCGAGGTCGCGATCGAGGCGCTCGAGCGGCTGTATCGTCGCGCGGAAGCATGGCAGCCGCTCGTCGATTTGCTCGCACGGCGTGCGGGCGATGATGCGGATGTCCTGTTCGAGATCGCGTCGATCTACGACGAGCGGATGGGCAACGCGTCGCGGGCGATCGGTGCGTATCGCCGGGTCATCGAGCTCGAGCCGCACAATCGCCTCGCGCTGCGTTCGCTGGAGACGCTCTACGACAAGACCGAGCAACACGATCAGTACATCGCGGTGCTCGAAGCACAGCTCGCGTTCGCGGGCTCCGATGCGGATCGGATCTCGATCTACGAGAAGATCGCGGCCGCGTACGACGAGCGGTTTGGAAGCGCCGAGCAGGCGGCGGATGCGTACGAGCGGATCCTCTCGCTCGACGGGCGCAATGTCGCCGCGTATCGGTTGCTCGCGCGGATGTACCGGCAGTCCGGTAGCTACGAAGCGCTGATCGAGACCTATCACCGCCAGATCTCGTCGACGGCAGATGTCGATACGCGCGTCGAGCTGTGGGTCGCGATCGGTGAAGCGTGCGAGCAGTTGATCCAGGATTCGGAGCGGGCGATCGATGCCTACAATGCGGCACTCGCGCTCGACGGCGTCGACGAGAAATCGCTGCACGCACTCGGCCGGTTGTACGAACAATCGGGTGAGTGGGAGCGCGCGGTCGATATGCTGCAGCGCCAGGACAAGACGCCGGAGCTGTGCCTGCGGATCGGTCAGATCCACTATCGCCAGATCGGTGATGCGTCTGCCGCCGAGGCGAGCCTGTTGCGTGGTCTCGCGATGGATCCGGCGCACTCGGAATCGATGACCGAGCTGATCGCGCAGTACGCGGATCGCGGCGATTGGCAGAAGGCCGCGCAGATGATGACGCGCGCGGAGCAGCACGCGCCGGTCGCCGTCGAGAAGGTGCGCCTGTTGTACGGCGCGGCGGATATCTACATGCACCGGCTGCGGGTCCCCGCGCAGGCAAAGCAGTTGTACGCGGCGGTGATCGCGCTCGATCCCGAGCACGTCGAGGCGGGCGTGCCGCTCGCCGAGATCTATTGGGACGCGCGCGATTGGTCGCAGCTGTCGCCGGTGATCGAGATGCTCGCGAGGAAGCAACCGGACGTCGAGACGTACAGTCGTGCGGCGCGGTGTGCGAAGGAGCTCGGGGATTCGCGGCGCGCGCTCGATCACTACAAGGCGGCATTCGAGCTCGATCACACGCACCTGCCGACGCTGATCGGCCGCGCGGATCTGTCGTTCGACGAACAGCAGTGGGAGACCGCGGGCAAGCTGTATCAGACGATCCTCGTGCAGCATCGCGAGACGCAACGCGAGGCCGAGGTCGTGCGGATCTATGGCCGGCTCGGCGATGTGCGGCGCGCGATGGGCGATCGCCACAAGGCGCTGCACATGTACGAGAAGGCGCTCGAGCTCGATCCGCGGCATCGCGATTCGCTCCACGCCGTCGTCGAGATCCAGCAGGATCGCGGCGATTGGGAAGCGGTGGTCCGCGCCAAGCGTGGCTTGCTCGAGATCGCGGATGCCAAGGACAAGCTGAAGCTCCACGACGACATCGCCACGGTCTATCGCGATCGCTTGCGCAATCCGCAAAAGGCGACCGCCGGTTATCTCGAAGCGCTCGAGATGTCGCCGGACGATCGGCAGCTCCTCCAGAAGCTGCTCGACCTGCACATCGATTCGAAGCAGTACCGCAAAGCGGTCGAGATCATGGAGCGCTTCATCGCGCTCGAGACCGATACGTTCAAGCGCGGCCTCTACTATCACGCGGCGGCAACGGTCTGCCGCGACGAGCTGAAGGCGCTCGACGAAGCGGTCGACTACTACAATTGCGCGCTCGATAGCTTCTTCTCGCAATCGCTCGACGAGGAGCAGCTGGCGCGTGCGCTGATGTCGTTCGAGGCGATCGATCGCGTGCTGACGACGAAGCGCGATTGGAAGGCGCAAGAGCTCGCGTATCGCGACATGATCAAGCGCTTGCCGAAGGGCCAGTACTTGCGCCTGCAAGTCAGCCTCGTCGACGGGCTCGCCGAAATCTATCGCTCGCGGCTCAAGCAATACGAGGCGGCGGCGGGCGCGTTCGAGATCGCACAACAGCTCGATCCCGACGGCAATCTGCGTGCGGGTGCCGATCGCGCGGAGATCCTCGCGGAGCTCTACGGCATCGGTGGCACGAGCCAGGTCGACAAGGCGATCGCGCAGCACACGATCATGCTCCAACGCGAGCCGTTCAAGTACGACTCGTACCGCGCGTTGCTCACGCTCTATCGCAAGAGCGAGCAGTGGGACAAGGTGTGGTGTTTGTGCGATGCGCTGCGGTTCCTGAAGAAGGCGGAGCCCGACGAGGTCGACTTCGCGGAACGCTATCGGCCCCGTGGGCTCGTGCGTGCGGCGAGCTCGCTCGGTTCGGAGAGCTGGGCGAAGCTCGCGCATCCCGAGGAGAACCGCTACATCTCGGCTATCTTTGCCGCGTGCGGGCAGGGCGTGGCCGCGATGAAGGCGGCGCCGCACAAGGCGTTCGGGATCAAGCCCGAGGACAAGCGCCAGCTCGAGGGTGATCCGCTGCTGTTCTCGAAGCTCTTCCTCTATCTCGCGCAGGTGCTGCGCGTGCCGACGCCGGATGTCTATCTCGTCGACGATGCGAAGGGCACGGCGGAGATCCAGCTCGCGAATACGAAGCAGGCGCCGTCGTTCGTGGTGCGTCCGCACCTCCTGCAGGGCAAGACCGAGCGCGAGGTCGCGTACCTGCTCGCGCGGCGCCTCGTGTCGATGCGGCCCGAGTACTACCTGCGCATGCTGTTGACGACGAATACGGAGCTGAAGGTCGTGGTGCTGTCGGCGATCGCGATGCTGCAGCCGCGGTTCCCGGTGCCGCCGAACATGGTGGATACGGTCGCGCAGTATCTGCCGGCGTTGCAGAAGAGCATGCAGCCACACGCGCTCGAGCAGCTCGGCATCGTGGTGCAGCGGTTCATCCAGACCACGCCGGAGATCAACCTGCAGAAGTGGGCGCACGCGGTCGATGCGACCCAGCATCGTGCGGCGTTCGCGCTGACCGGCGATCTCGATCTCGCCGCGCGGATGCTCGCGCAGGAGCCGGTGGTCGTCGATGGTCCGAGTGCGAAGGAGAAGGTGAAGCAGCTGATGCTGTTCGCGATCAGCGAGGACTACTTCGCGATCCGCACGCAGCTCGGGCTCACCATCGGCTAGATGTTGCTGCCGGGGCCAGTCGCCTGGAATGCTGCGAATTGGGTCGAGCGCGCATTCTTCGACGATGCGCTCGAGATCCTGCCGGCCGAATCGCCGTTGCGCGCGAAGATCGAGCTCTGCGTAGCCGCGCAGATCGATTCGCTCGATCTCGAAGCGGCGCCAAAGGCAGACGTCGCCGCGCTGGCTACTTTGATCGACGAGGTCATCGACTGGACGACGGCGGAGAGCTTCGCGGACCCGGCACAGTGGCCCGTGTATGTCCGCAAGCTCGAGGAATTGCGGGAGCTCGTTCGTTGCCAGGTCGTGCCGCCGCCGTGATGGCATGATCACGGCAGTGCGTTGGTTCGTCTTGATCCTGCTCGGAGGCTGCACCGGTAGCGTGCTCGGAGAAGTTGGTTCCGGTGGGCTACGCGGCGGCATGCTCCAGGCATCGATGGGCACCGATGCGCTGTCGCTCGTCGGCGATGTCGATCTCACGCAAATCGATCACGACACCGCGTTTGCGGGCATGACGGATTTTGGCTTGCGATCGTCGCTGATGTCGCTGATGCCGTGGAACGACAACACCACGCCCACGGTCAATCGCACCGTCGATGTCGGCGTTTCGGGTGGCTTCGGTGGTGGCATCGCGCGCGACGAGCTGATCGGCCGGTTGTGGGCGAGTGCGTGGACCGATATCCGGTTGACACCGTGGCCGGATCAGCCGGAGCAGGCGGGCTTCTATCCCGCACTTCACGTCGAAGTTCGCCGCGATGGCTACACCGGTTACGACGGCTCCACGTACCTGCTGATCGGCTTCAGCTTCGTCCTGCACGCCGATGACCTGCAGATCGCGGTGCACTAAATGCATCGCGCTCGGGCATGAGGCTCACAGCGTGGATCGTGGCGTGTAGTGCCGTGCGAATCGGCGCGGTGGATGCGGATCCGGGCGCAGCCGCTCGCTTGAACGAGCTCGGTCCCGAATCGAAGATCCTGTCGCAGGATGTCGGCACGTGGGAGGTGACGGCGACGTTGCAGCCGACGCCGGATGCGAAGCCGATCGTGACGAGTCATCTGGTGGCGGAGCGGGTGATGGTCGGAACGTATCTCCAAGAGACGATGCATCCCGACGCGACGTCGAAAGACCCTGCGTTCACGCGACTCGACTATCTCTATTACGATCGCGTCGAAGGTCGATGGCAATACGTCTCGATGGACACGCGCCTACCAGTCGGCATCATGCCGGCGACGACGTTCGACCATGGATCGGACAAGTCGCTGACGTTCGAGTTCGCCCCGCTCGGCTTTGTCGGGATGAGTGACAACGTCGAGGGCACGATGATGCGCTCGAACATGATCATCACGCGCGATGGCAAGAATCACATGATCAAGGAACAGCACTGGGTCAAAGCCGACGGCACGGGCCGCGAGTGGACCGCCGTGAAGTACGACTACAAGCGGCTCAAATAGGTCTCGATTAGTTGCAGCTCGACGTGCGGCTTGCAGACACCACGGTCTTAGCGAAGCCGTGGTTGTTCACCGCCAGGCCTCGGTTCGCGACCGCCGAGACCGTGTACGACCCAGCCGCGTCAGAAACGTCGATCGTTCCAACACCAGCGAAACCACATTCGGTGCCCGTCCACTGCGGCCGAGTCCACTTGCTCGCGATCACGGCGCCTGATGAATCCTTGACGGTGACGGTGAGCTTGCTGTTGTTGCACTCGGTTTGGTCATCATCGAAGCCGTCGCTCATCAGGCCCCATTCACCCGCATTGACGAACGCGGTGATGTGGTTCGACTCGGGACACACCATGCCTCCGATGATCTTCGCGGTCGCCGCCGCCATGTTGACCTTCACGAGCGCGCCGCAGTCCTGACTACCGGGTGTGGTGAACTGGGCGGTCTTCGGCGAACCCGAGCCGAGTGTGATGGTGCCGTCGAGCCCGCAGCTCGCGATCGTCTCGACCTCGGGATCCGTCGCAGTGGGATCGTCGGTACAGGCGAGCGACGAAATCGGGAGCGCGAGCGCAAAGAACAGGGTTGGATTGATTCGCATGAGCCGGCAACGTCGGCATCGCGAAATCTTCCCGCCGAATTACTGCCGCGTTTTGCGGCGCCACGGAATCAGCGCATTCACGCGTGACCGATATGCCTCGTATTCGCCGCCGAGCACGCGCACCAGGTCGCGCTCCTCGAGCCGATAGCCGACGAGCACGTACGCGATCATGAAGCCCGAGAATAGAAGATGACCGACCGTCATCGTGGCCGCCGATGTGAACGCGATGATGAAGCCGACGTAGATCGGATGCCGCACGAGCTTGTAGAGCAGCGGCGTGCGAAACGTGGTGCCCGTCGCCGGCGCGAGCCCGAATAGCTCGAAGTGATTCAGCAGGAACGTCGCGACAACCGTCCACGCGAACCCGAACAGCGACACGATCTCGAGCGCACGCGAATCCAGCGACCACACGATGTGCGGAATCGGCCGCCACGCATAGAACACGAGCGCGAGACAGATCGTGGAGGCGAGCACGTACGTCGAGCGCTCGATCGACGGCGGCACGTGGCGTTTGAACGTCCGGCGCGCCATGCCGCTGTGTTGGATCGCGAACAACAGCAACACCGCGAGGTCGACGATCCACGCGTAGTCGAGCGAGCCACCGCGATCGATCGTGCTCGGCACATCCCAGTTCTCGACGAACGCGACGCCATATGCGAACACCGCGAGGAACAGCCCGTAGCACAGCACGCTGTACACCCGACGCACGCACGCAGCTTAGTCCCAGTGTTGAGTGTCGGCAAAGCTCGTGTGGAGGATGAAGTCGCCATCGCCGAGGTCGTCGATCGGTAAGCCCCACAGCCAGCCGATGTCGAACGAGAACCGATTGCCGGACTCGATCGGGATGATGCCGTCGAAGTCGAAGCCCATCAGGAGCGAGCGTCCAGCCAGGTTGTCGTAGACGTCGCCGCCGGTGCCATGGAACTTCACGTTGTGAAGTGGCTGCGCGAAGACGAGATCGATCTGGCCGACCGGGATGAACGTGTCGCTCGGCCGGCTGAACAACACGCTCGTGTCGGCGGTGCCGGTGACGAGGCCGGTCGTCATGATCGAAACGCCGAGCCCGCCGCCGGTCGCGACGTTCTCGCTGAACGAATAGCGACCGTAGCCGCGCAGGCCGAACACGCCGCGTTCGGGCTCGCTCGAGCCACTGCCTTTGCCGCCGACGGTGCCGCGCGCGATCCGACCGCCCGTGAGATCGAGGCCGAGCGTGGTGCGATCGGTTTGTTGGTGCTCGAACCGGATCGCCGCGCCGACGCCGTGTCCGCTGATGTCGGTGGCGCCGCCGACGATCAGCATCGCCGTGTCGCTTCCTACCGCACCGGGCGCGGCGTCGGCATGTGGTGGCAGGATCGGCGGCGGCGGCAGCTCCGCACAACTGGCCAGCAGAACCAAGAGGATGCGCACGATCGGTCGAGCACGACGCGGTGGGGAGGTCGCCGGCTAGTTCCGGCAGGGAATTTCGTGTCGATCTTCGCGGTTCGCCGACCAGTCTAGAGAGAGATGGCAAAGCCGCTTCGCATCGTGATCGTCGCCGCGGTCGCGACGTTCGTAGCGACGGGTGTCCTGAGCTGCGATCGCGATCAGGTGGTGACCCGAGCACAGTCCCGGCCCGAGCACGGCGCTCATCATCGCACCCGAACCGACCCACCCACTACACGCGCCTCGGCACCACCGGCGCTTGCCGTCGTCGACCGGAGCGTCGGGCTGACCACCGAGTCGCTCAGATCCGTGCGAGCCGATGAGGCGTGCCCGAGCTACCTGTCGACGTTCACGACCCAGACATTCGACGGCATCACGATCGCCGTTCGATCCGTCGGTCACGCTCGAGATCCGGCCACCATCGCGTATCTGACGAAGGGGTTGCTCGTTCAAGCCGCGCTCGTAACCGGCACCGTTCCGCGCGAAGAGCTCGACGTCGTGATGCTACGCGACCGCCGATGACTTTCACACTCTGACGACGGCCCCGACGTGGGCGGATGGCCTCTACGACGGCGCCGTCCGGATCAAGCCACGGCGCCGCACCAGGATCTCGGCGTCATGCTCGGCACGCTACGCCACGAGGCCATGCACGCGCAGCTTCACGCCGGTGCCGGCTGTATACCCGCATGGCTCGACGAAGGGCTCGCGCAGCAGTTCGGCCACTCCGTGCCGGTCGACGAATGGTTGGGATGATTTCCAACCCGACGGAGTTCATCTCGAGGCTCTCGGTCAGGGAGCATCGTCGAATCAGCCGGTACCGATCCGTCGCTTGCCTATGCCCAGGGCTACGCGATGCTGTCGTTCGCACTTCGCACTCGAACGGTCGCGGATTTGATCGCGTATGCGAGACGGCTCGGCCCGCGTGCTCCGGCGGAGCTGTGGCGCGAGCTGTTTCAGTCGGTGACCGAGCGCGAGGTCCTCGATGCACTCGCACGAAAGATGTTTTCCATGTCGGCGACGGATGCAGCGCCAATCGTCACCGACGGGTGTTTGCTGCACGACCGGCCACTCCGATCTCAGTTACGTGCCGGCGCACGCTCGCCCGGAGCATCGAAGGTTATGGACCGAGAACTATCGCAACTGTCGCGCAGCGACACTTAGCGATCGAGCTTCTTCGCGACGTCGGCGACGCCGTGCACGTTCTGCAAGTGCGACAGGTGACCGACGAGGTAGTCCTTCACCGCTGCCTCGAGCTTGCCGAGCGCCGCCTTGTCGATGCCGCACGCCGTCGCGTACTCGGCAATCTGCTTCGCCTCGCCGTCGGTGTACTTGTTGTCGACGTACGCGAGCAGCACCGCCGTCTTCACGAACAGCTGGCGCAATTCCGGCGAGGGCAGGGCGGCCGCGAGGTTCGCCGCTTCGAGCTTCGGCGCGCGTTCGAGCGCCGCCAGGTGCGATGCGTGATCCGTGGTCGAGTTAAAGAACTCGGTGATCATCGCCGCCTCGCGTTCGTGGACTTTGCCGTCGGCACGCGCCACCGCATACAAGCCACGCGCGATCGCCTCGGCTTGATCATCGCGAATTTCGATCTCGGGAAAAAACTCTTCGCTCATCTCTATCTCCTATGTCCACAGACCAGCTTTAGCTCCGCAAGCCGCTTCTGGAGCTCGTCCAGCGTCAGCCGCGCGTATTTGTCGGGCAGCATGCGGCGGTTCGAGGCTTCGAACACCGCGAGCAATTCCATGTACTCGAGCATCTCCAAATCGCGAGAGGGCAGGTAATCGACGGTGGCACGCTGGAAGTGCTCCGCGCCGATCGTGCCCTCTTTGCCGGTATCCGGATCCGCCGCGTAGTCGTTCGCGAGCAGGCAAATCGCTTCGAAGTCCGCATTCGAATAGCCGACGATCTTCTCCGACACCTGCGCGCGATCGCGTGGCAGCTCGATCGACGTGACCAGCTTGTGCTTCTTGATCTGCGCCTTGAAGATCTGTTCGACCTCCTCGACGGTCTGCGGATACAAGAACGGAATCTTTCGATCGAGCCGGCCCGCGCGCTTGATGTCGATATCCAGCTTGTCCGGCCGGTTCGTCATCAGGATGAACAACACACGCCCGCGGTTGGACGTGTCGCTCATGAACTCCTTCAGCCGAGCCACCACGCGCGAGCCCGTGCCGCCGTCACCGCCATCGTCATCGCCGCCGGAGCCGAACGACCGGTCCGCCTCGTCGAGAATCACGATCACGTTGCCGATGCCTTGAACCACGCCGAGGATGCGCTCGAGGTTCGATTCCGTCGAGCCGACCCACTTCGATCGGAAGTTCTTCAGCTTGATCCCCGTCAGCCCGGACTCCTTCACGAACGCCTCGGCCACGAACGTCTTGCCCGTGCCCATCGGTCCCGTGAACAGAAGACCCATCGGCACGCGCGCCGTCCGGCCCTCGCGAATGTTTCGCGCGATCGAGCCGAGCTCCTTCTTCACTTCGTCGATCCCGCCGACGACCGAGAAGTCGTGCGCTGGCTCGACGAATTCGATCAGGCCAAAGCACTCGCGTTCGATCACCTCGCGCTTGCGCTTGCCGATCAATCGCAGCACTTCCTCGTGCGGCTCGCTCTTTACGGCCGGTGGTGCCGTGGCGCCGATCAAGTGCTCGATCTCCTCGCGCGGCATGCCCTGCGTCACCGCGGTGAGCTTTCGTGCGCGCGCGTCGTCGGACACCATCGACTTGATGAAGCGATAGCGATCCTCGGAGTCGTCTTCGGCTTGCCCCGTTTGCGGCTGCAAGATCGATTTGATCTGCACGGCCTTGAGGCCCGCGGTGATGTCGCCCAGGCGATCGATCCACGCCGGCTCTAACGCCGGATTGACGTTCCGGACCACCGCGCGGCGCTCGTCCGCCGTCGGCATCGGAATCTTCACCGCGGCCACGCGCGGATTCGCGACGATCTTTGGATTCAGCTCGCCCGCGATCTCGCTGATGAGGATCACGATGTTGTCGCTCGCCTCCAACTGCGGCGACAGCGACCACCGCTGCATCGTGATCACGCTCAGCCGGTCCGCTTCCGACGAGAAGCTCGCATCGCCCGCCGGCGCCATCATCTCGGCATACTCGACGATCAGCGCGACGTTGTTCTGCGTGAACATCAGCTTCTCGAGCGCCGGCAACACCTTGTCGGGCGACCGTTCGAGGAGCAGCACTTCGCCGTTGTCGACCTTGCCGAGCTTCTTGTCGAATCGACATCCCGTCGACAAGTTGTAGCGAATGACGAAGTCCTTCTTCTCGAACACGCTCTGCGCGAGGAAGTCGGACACCGTCACCAGCTTGTCGCCGCACAACACCAAGTCGTGCACGTTGCCATGCACGACGAACACGCTCGCTTCACCACGCAAATAACGGCGCTTCAGCTCCTCCGCCCACGCCGGCAAGATGACGGCCGCCATTTACATCGTTTTCTGGCCGGTCTTCGCCGCGTTCGCGTTGCGGAGACGTTCCCACTCGGTCTTCGACGTGACCTCACCGGTCTGCGCGCGCAGTTGCTTCAGCCGCGCATCCAGATCGTTCTCGCCGATTTCCTTGCCGAGGTTCGCTTCGGCGATCGTGTTCTTGATGTGCTCGCGCACGTTGTCGAGCGCCTTCACATCGGCGTCGACCGACAGACCATCGAGCTGACCTTGGATCCGCACGCGCGCTTCGGCCGAGGCCATCTTCGCGAGCATGTTGTCCTTCTCGGCCTTGAGCGATTTGATTTCGCCCTGGACCTGAACGAGCGAGGCCTTCGCCGAATCCGCGTCCGACACCGCCTGCTGCAAATCCGCCTTCAGCGACGTCACTTCGTCCGTCAGCTGCTTCTGCTTCTGGATCAGCACGAGGCCGAGCTCCTGCTGATCCGTCGACACCGCCGTCTGCAGATCGGCTTCGACCTGCGCCAGCTCCGCCGAGCGCGCCTTCAGCCGGCCATCGATATCTTCACGGCGCCGGATGATCGCCGCGGTCGCCTTCTTCAGCTGCGCGTACTTCTCGATCATCGAGTTGATCGCGTTCTCGTACGCGATCTCGGGATGCTGTTTCTCGACGTCGCTGATCCACAACGACACGAAGCCACGCCACAGGTTTGCGATCCGACCGAAGAAACCGACCTTAGCCATAGCCGGAATCCTAACGCATCCCATTGTGACAACTTCGCTTCAGCGCCACTCCCGATGACGTCAGCGACCGAGTAAACGCGCCAACCGACCCGACAAGTCGTGGAAGTCGACTTGTTCCGTTCGTTCGCGTTCACGGGTCAGGATCGGCGTCACGATCTTGCTGCTCGGTGCGATCGTGCGCTGGATGTCGTTATCCGGCAAAGGTGGAAAGTTCGGCTTGGGAAGATGCTGGGCGGGCGCCGTCGCCGTTACGAAGTTCTCGAACGTATTCGCAGCAGCGACACGGTCGCTCAGGAACGGTCTCCGATCGCCGCAGAACCGCGCGAGGATCGTCTTCAGGATCGAGCAGTGATCGAGAACCGGCTTCGGGACACTTCCGCCGAGGCTTCCGTCGGCCGTGGCTGGAACCATTGGCGAGACAACAAACATCGGGACGCGCACGCCGTACTTGATGTCGAGCCCGGGATTGCCACCGAGCTCTTTGACGTCCGCACGTGATGGAACGTGTGTCGCAACAGCACCCGGCGCGACCTTCGCGACCGAGGTCGCGTGGGTGGGATCGGGATGAACCACCACCACGGGCGGCTTGTTCACGTGAAGGGTCTCTGCGAGCGGCGGGATGACATGGTCGTAAAAGCCGCCGTGCTCGTCGTACGTGATGAGGAGCAGCGTGCGATCCCAGATGTCGCTCTGCTCGAGGGCGTCGTAAATATCCTGGAGAAACGTCTGTCCGCGATACACATCGACTCGCGTCGACGTTCCGCCCGCGATCGGGTGGTCATCGTTCTCCGGCGCGTGATGCATCGCGGGCTCGACCACCATCACCGAAGGCTTCGGAGCTTTCGTCGTCGTCTTCTCCTTCATCAGCGCCTTGAACTCGTCGACCGTTCCGATGTTCGTCGTGTCCGTGGCGTAGCGCGCGAACATCCGCAACATCGTTACCGACGGCGCCGATTCGAAGACCTTGAAGCTCACGCCCTCGCGCTGGAGCACGTCGTAAATCGTCTGCGCGCGCGACAGCACGAAGTTGTCGCCGCTGTTGTTGTCGAGGATCGGCGTGTTGTAGCGGTCGTGTTGCACGTCGCCGGTCAACGACAGCATCCGGTTCGGCAGCGTCGGCCCCGGGTGCGAGGCGTAGTACGTATCGCTAAACGCGAAGTTCTGCGCGAGGAACCCGGTCATCGGTAGCTCGGTCGGTCCGTAGTACCCGAGGACGTCCTTCGCGACGGTGCCGTCATTGCCATCTGCAGAGAGTTGATGGGCCGTGAGCTGTTTCTGGAAGTTCTTCTCGAAGAACGCCGGATCGTTAATGCCGTCCGGAGATTCCTTGTTCCGGCTCAGCTGCTCGGTGACGTCGGCGAGCGAATGGCCGACCGGGACGGGGATCGCGGTGCGTAGCCCGAGGCTGTTCGGCGAAAAGGCAGCCTGGCTCATCGGTCGGGCGTCGGGGACTCTCGCTTTCAGCGCTGGCGTCCAACCGTCGCGTTCCGTTCGATAGCCGAGGAAGTGGTCGTACGAGCGGTTCTCCATCATCACGACGACGATGTGATCGATCTTCGACTTGAGATTCGGCACCGCCCACGTGTCGCCTCGTGATCCCAGGCCGCTCACGTAGCCGAAGCTCGCATGCGGATCCGGCTCCATCGGTGCGACGTGCTCGAACAGTACGTCGGTGCCTTGGAACGTCGGCGGGTGATAGATGAAGTGGCCGCCCATCAACATCATCATGTCGCGCGCGCCCGTGTCCGTGATGATCGTCTTGTTGCTGTCCAGCGGATCCTTCTTGTAGTCCGACTTGTTCTGGACCGTATCGGTGATCGTGCCGTTCGCACTGGCGGTGATCTCGTGGTGGAGCACCGCGGCGGAGACGCTACCGAGGACCGGATTCAAGGCGATCGCGGCGATCACGGCCAGAACGGTCGACTCCGTAAAATCGACATTCATCGGCGAGTCGGAGCACCACGTCACGAGACGCATGATGCCGTCGGCGTCGGGTTGAAGCCCGAACTCGACATACAGCCGGTTATTCGTGGGCGTTGCTGTTGCGAGAGAAGCGCCCTTCCAACCGATCGCGATCCCACCGGAGGTTCCGACGGTGATCTTGAAAACAGCGGCGTTCGGTTTGTTCGAGCTCGGGCCGAAGCCGATATCGATCGACGTCACCTTCAGCGAGCTGATGTCGAGCGTGAAGGTCTGGCCGTACTTCACCATCGTGTCGCTCGTGCTGAACACCGGAATCTTCGTGCTCGCACCGAGCGGCGGGTCACCGGGGATGCGCGCCGGAACGAGTTGGAGCATGTCCAAGGTCTCGACAGCGGCGAGGTCGGTCGTCAGGTTCAGGAGGATCTTCCCGCCCGCGTTCTCGCCCTGGATGTGAACGCGTTGCCCATGTGGCCCCAGGAGCCACAGCAACCGATCGGTCAGCGCCTTCGTCGAGATCCGGCCTTCGCCGAGGACCGTCGCGTTGACCTTCGGGTGACCCAGCAGCGGAACGCTGGTCGTGCCCTCGACCTTCAACGACCATTTGCGCACGATTCCAGTCATCGTCCGCGAGCGCGCGAGCATCGGGAGCGTGATCGCCTGACGTATCGCACCGAGCGTGCTGCTGCTGACCACGACGTTGTCGGGATCGACAAGCTGCATCGTCCCGTGAAAGTTCGTCACGGTCGCGACGAAGTTACCGACCTGATGCAGATCGAATTGGAACGTCTGCTGCCCGCCGACGAGTTGCGTGTTGACGAGCGGTTGCGCGCTCGACACCGGCACGGTCTCGACGACCTGCATGCTCATGCCGGTCAACGCCTGCTCGACGTCTTGCACCACGTGGAGCGTCGCGCCGTTTTCCATGTCGTACGCCTTGCTCGTCCCGGTCACCGTGTAACTCCACTGCCCGAGCGAGCCGCGCAAGTCGCGCCACTTCGCCATGTCCTCGACGGTGACGGTCGGCTTGGTCCACACCGCGCCGCTCGGATCGTGGAGCACCATCGTCAGCGGAATCGAGTCCTGCGTGGTGGTATTGCCACCGTGCAGCGGGGTCGTGCCCCGGCCTCCACCGGCGTCGTCGCCGGTATCCGGCGGCTTCTTCGTCGTGTATTGAAGTGTTGCCTTGGCTCCGTAGTGGAGCTCACCCGGAAACAGCAGGTCGAACTTGCCGCTCTGGTTCACCTTGTATTGGTTCTTCGCCGCCGTGGTTGCGACGGGCACGATCTTCACGTCGAGCACCGAATGCGTGATCAAAAACGCCATGGAATCCCCCTCGGCGCGCTCGCTTAGCGAGGACCGAGCCAATCGCAACGCCGCGAAACTCGTCGCGTGCGCGTGGTCCAGGACGTGGACCTGGTGGACCTGGTCCAGGTCCAGGAAGTAGGGTGCGCGCATGGTCAGCGAGATCTTCGATGCATCCCAGTGGAGCGCCGTCCCCGGCTTCGAGCTGACGGACATCACCTACCACCGCCACGTCCGGCTCGGCATGGTGCGCGTCGCGTTCAATCGCCCGGAGGTTCGCAACGCGTTTCGCCCGCACACCGTCGACGAGCTCTACGCCGCACTCGAGCACGCCCGGATCACGAGCGATGTCGGCGTCGTCTTGATCACCGGCAACGGACCCTCGCCGAAAGATGGTGGCTGGGCGTTCTGTTCGGGCGGCGATCAACGGATCCGCGGCGAGCACGGCTATCGCTATGAAGGCGAAGCGGGCAAGCCCGATCTGGCGAAGCTCGGCCGCCTGCACATCCTCGAGGTCCAGCGGCTGATTCGATTCATGCCGAAGGTCGTGATCGCGGTCGTCCCCGGCTGGGCGGCCGGCGGTGGCCACAGCCTGCACGTCGTGTGCGACATGACGATCGCGAGTGCCGAGCACGCGATGTTCAAGCAGACCGATGCCGATGTCGCGAGCTTCGACGGCGGCTACGGTTCGGCGTATCTCGCGAAGATGGTCGGCCAGAAGAAGGCGCGCGAAATCTTTTTCTTGGGCGATGCGTACACGGCGGCGCAAGCAGCGGCGATGGGCGCGGTCAACGCGGTCGTGCCTCACGCGCAGCTCGAGAAGGTCGCGATCGAATGGGGAGAGAAGGTGCTCGGCAAGTCGCCGACGGCGATCCGGATGTTGAAGTACGCGTTCAACCTCACGGACGACGGCATCGTCGGCCAGCAGCTGTTCGCCGGCGAGGCTACGCGTCTCGCGTACGGCACGCCCGAAGCGAAAGAGGGGCGCGATTCGTTCCTCGAAAAGCGCGACGCCGATTGGTCCGGCGTGCCCTGGTACTACTGATCACGGACTATCATCCGCGCATGCGGTGTTTGGTGATCACGGTCGTCGGGCTGGTCTCGTGCAAGGAAGCGCCACCGGCGCCACAACCGGCGACACATGCGCCCGAAGCCTCGACCGAGCTGCGCTGGACGAACGCGGATGGCTCGTTACTCGCGGCTACCCACGGCACCTCGGTCGATGGCGCGTGCGGTCCGATCGCCACGTTCGATGGCACCGCTGTCACGTTTCCGGACGACGGACGCAAGATCAGCTACGCCGAGATCCCGTTCAAGGATGGCGTGCTTTCGCCACCGGGGATGACGTTCGAGATCCACGTATCGCCTACCGGTGACGTGACCCAGCACTACACCTCCGGCTCTGGCGGCGACGTGCCATCGGGCAAGATCACGCCACTCGCGGATGCCGCGGCACGCGATCGGTTTCGCGCGATGTTCGCGGCCGTGTCGCTCCGGCGCGAGCCCGAGATCGCACTAAACCTGCCCGTCGATCAGGTGCTGTTCAAATACAAGTTCGAGGACATCGTCGACGCGAAGGGCGACCGCGTGTTCCTGCGCGATGACGATCGGATCGTGAAGACGGTGACGGTCACGCACACCTCGACGGGCTTCGACGTGGTGGTGGATGGAGTCGACAAGAACGTGGGCGGCAACTTCCGCGCGACGAAGTTCTCGATCGTCGAGAAGCCGGACGGCACGCTGTCGTTCGGCGATACGCCGTTCGCGAAGCTCGTGAACCGGCGCGTCTGCCCGTTCGACGATACGCGCGCCGGGCACCTGATCGAACAACTGTTCTGGACGCACGATGGCCTCGAGCGTCTGCGCGATGCGGGCCTGCCCGAGCCGCCACCGCCACCGCCGCCACCGCCGCCGAAGCCGCGACACTAGTGCTACGTTGCGATCGTGCAACGCGCGTGGGCTACCGGCACCGAACAAGATCAAGGTCCGAGGGAGTGGCTCGCCGCGATCGGCGAACAAACACATGTCGGGGATCACGTGCGGCTCGCGCTCGATACCGCGCTCGCACCGGATGCATCGATCGCGCAGTGCCAGGCGGGCCTGCTCGCCGTCGAGTGCGTGACGTACATCCAAGGCGGAGATGCGGATCTCGATCCACTCGTCCACGTGTGGATGCGCGATCTGCATCCGCTCGCCGACGAAGCGCTGCGCGCACGTGGGTTGGAAGTGCTCGCGGCGATCCGCGCGGCGTCATCGCTCGCCACGTATTGGCGCACCGAACAAGCCGACCGGATCGCGGAATGGGAAGCCGCACTCGATGGCCTGCGCGATCGGCTAACCACGGCGAAGCGCGCGCCCGATCCGCGCGAGGACCCTCGGATCGTCGCGTTCGCGAGTGACTTCGAAGCGGCGAAGCCGCACCTGCGGGTCGCACTCGTGCCGTACGAGATCAAAGACGAGCCGATCGTGCGCGTGAAGATCGCGCCGAACCTGACGGTGGTCGTGCACTACGCGGACGTTGGCGAGCTCGAGCCGTTGCCGGTGCCGATCGAGCACGCGCGCGCGTGGAAGCAGGGTGGGGCGGCGTTGGGCGAGCTCGCTGCGAAACGAACGCGCGAGGTCAGCGGTCTGCGTACGCATATCCTCGAGAACGACGGCTTCGAGGTCAACCTCGCGTTCGGTACCACGTCGTTCACGGCGGGCCTGATGCCGTACGCGAAGCTGCTATTGCCCGAGGGGACCGAGGCGCCGCACGGGATGCTGGTGTCGGCGCCGAATGCCGGCACGGTCGTCTATCACGTGATCGCGGATGCGAACTGGAACGCGGCCGCGGTCGAGATCATCAACCAAGTGCGCGACCTCTACGAGAAGGCCGGCGCGAAGATCTCGCCGCAGTTGTGGTGGTGGCGCGATGGCAAGGTGATCGAGCTGCCGTATGCGGTCGTCGCCGATAACGTGATGATCACGCCCGTCGAGAAGTTCGTGAAGTACGTCAAGAAGCTCACTTGATACAGCAGGCTTCTTCACCCATCGGGATGCCGAGGCATGCGGGGGCATGACCCGGCCTGTCCGTCGGTAGCGTGACATCGTCGACCCGGTGATAGCCGGCGGCGCACGGCGCGCTCGGGTTCGCCTGGATCGCAGCTGGACCGACGCACATGCCACCGGCTTGGATGCAACGCGGTCGCGTGTCACTGGCGGCATCGCTGTGCGTCGGTGGTGGCGATGGCGGTGGTGCCGGTGATCGACATGCAACGAGCACGAGCATGGCCGTCCGGAAGACCTGGGTCATCGCTCGTGCATAATACCGCCGTGTCGAGACTTGGTTGTGTGGCTGTCGTCGCTGCGTGTGGTGGCACCGCGCCGCACGTCGAGAAAACGGAAACGCTCGATTGCTCGGCGCCGTCGCGTGCGTGCACGTTGCGCGAGCTGGCGGCTGTCACACCTGACCTCGCCGGGTTCGCTGCCACCACGTATGGCGCGTACGGCACGGCTGCGTTCGGCAAGCTCCACGCGCGTGGGTTCGATCCCTTGATCGTCGATCCGGCCGTCGTGTTGCACGTCGACGGGTTCTTGGCGTTCGACGCGAAAACCACCGACCCGTGGCTCGCTCGCCAACGCTACGCCGCGACGCTCGGCACGCATCGGATCTATCGCGCAGTTGCCGTCGACGATGCCACGTTCGCATCGATCCACGACAACGGGATCCTCGCGCCGACCGTGCGTTCGAAGCACGCGCCGTATAACGGCCACATCCTCGATCTCCTCGCGCTCCACGTCACCGGTGGCCAGCTCGAAGCAGATCCGCTGATGTCCGTCTCCGACGACGCCGCGATCGCGAAGTGCGTGGCTCACGGCTTCGCGAAGGCGGGCAGCTACGTCGCGGTCTACACGGCCGACGTGCCGGTGTTCGACGTGCTCGCGATCGACGGCGCCAGCGCGCTATGCCCACCGATGCCCGCTGCCGGCAGCCTCGACTGCCATCAGATGGCGCCGCCGTTTAGCGACGAGCAACGTGGCATGATGTGTCGCGCGACCTACTCGGCGGCGATCGAATCGTTCGTTCACTCGCGGATCGATCCGAAGGAGATCGTGAACGTCCAGAAGCCGACCGACTTCTCCGACTGCGACGATGCGATGAGACGCGCGGGCCACGACTTCGCCGAGCACGTGACTGTCGCGCATGCTGCCTGCAAGCCCTAGGGCACGGGCTGACACACCTTCTTGACGACCTTCACCTCGAAGTGTTCGTCCATCGGAACGCGAATCGTGCGCGCGTCAGTCGCGAGCGTGGCATCCGCAGGTACGGCCACACCGACGACGATCCGTGGTGGGACGTGACCACAACCACCACACGGCCCACCGCAGTCCAGCGACTGGCGCGTGGTCTTCGCATGGATCTCGATCTTCGGTGAGAACACCACGCCCTTGCCGTCGATCGCCCACACCTCGTCGGGAGAGATGCCGCCGCACGCTTGGGTTTCGTAGAGGACCATCCAATGCGAGCCGTCCCGCGTCGTGATGACCGTGCCCGGTCGATCCTCCTTGGCGCCGAGCATGGGGACGCCTTGCGGCATCAAGATGTGGCCACCGGTCTTCTGGAGCTCGGTGTCGAGCGCTTTGAACACCCGCTCGCGCTCCTTCTGTTGGACGCCGTCGAAGCATTTCGGTCCCGCCTGCGCGGTTCCACACACGAGAAGAAGTGCGATCAAGCGAGTCATAGGATCTGTTCTACGCACGAGCCGGGCGAACGCGCCTGTTTTCTCCAAGCGGTTGGATCGCTAGTCCTTCTTCGCGCAGTGGTTTGCCGAATCGCAGTAGTCCGATTCGCAGTCGTAGCTCTCGCTGCACTTCTCGCCCATCGGCTTCTTGAACGAGACGCTGTGGCCCGGCTTGAACGTGCTGACGGTCTCGAAATACATGTCGCAATCGTGGCCCGAATAGATGTGGCCGTACTTCGCCTTGCCCTTCGACGTGAACTCGCCGGCGAACTTCATCTGGCGCACGTAGTCCGGCGTGTAGTCGGAGTGGCCGCGCGTCAGCTCCGGTGGCAGCTCGTCGACGCCGAGCGACACCCGTGCCGTCACCTTGCCGTTCGCGGCGATGCTGACGTCGAATTGGCCGAGCGTCATCTCGCCGTAGTCGCGACCGTCGGGTGCATATGCCTTGACGATGTACGGGAACGATACGCGACCCTTTGTCACCGTGACGTGCTCGTAGACGCCGCCGGCCGGGCAGCGCCAGTCTTGGCTGTACCCGCCGGTGTTGAGGTACTTCGTGTCCCACGCCGACGAGCCCGGCTGTAGCACGCCTTCAGCGCCGGTGCTGGCGTCGAGGCTTTCTTCGCCGTCGCGTGTTTCGGCGCGCCTTCCGAACGCCAGCTCGCGTAGCAGTCGCCCACTTTTGCCGCGAGGTTGATGTCGCGCGAATAATCCGTGGTCGAGAATCGTAGCTTTAGATCGGGAATCATCGCTTGCAGCTTTTCGACGCTATCGGACATCTCCTCGATCTTCGCGAGCGCCTGGCGTGGCATCGGCGTTAACAACGTCGCATCGAGCGTGGCGAGGCCGCTCGGCCGCGTCGTGAACTTGAGCGTGCCGACCTTGACGAGCGAGTCATCGGCCGCGCGGATCTTCCAGTCGAGCGTCGCGACGCTTCCGACGACATCGACCGTCGCGGACGGCTTCTCGAAGTGAGGGCACAGCTCGCCGCCGCCGTTGCCTTCGACCTTGTACGTCCCGTCCCAATCGGTATCCGGATCGCTCGCTGCGGCACGCACGAACAAACACACCACCACGAGGCTTCGCATGCGTTCACCCTAACAAACCCCGCGTCCTAAAAAACAAATTCGTTTTTTGTCCACTCGATGCAGAACTGTCGACCTGCGCTTTTGCGACGTGTCACGATCGACGCATGTGGCGCGCGATGTTCGTGATCCTGTGTGCGTGTGATTCGGGGACGCCGCCGCATGTCGAGACCGCGCCACCACCACCGGCACCGCCACCACCGGCTGCTCAACCACCACCGCCGCCACCGCCACCGATCCCCGTCGCCCACGCGGTGACGTGGAAGACCGACGCGCCGACCAATCGCGTGCCGCAAGCGAGCTGCATCAAGGCGTCCGATCGCGGCGTCGAATATGCGGCGTGGGAAGACAGCGTGATCCGGTTTTGCATCTACTACCATTGGAAGGCGCCCGACTTCGACGTCGGGTGTTGGGCCGTCGATCCGGACAAGGGCACGTACACCGCGAACCTCGGGATGCCGACGGTCACGCGGATCCCGGAGGCCGACGACGATGGCGGCACGTCGATCGATCTCGACCCCGGCGGCGGCAAGCTCTCGCTGAAGGGTCACGATCTGCGCTGGGACGGCAAGCCGAAGCTGAAGATCGCGGGGACCGACGGCGTGATCATCGGCGATGCCAAGCGCGCGTTCGTCGTCGATCGCGATGGTGTGGTGTACGAGGTCACTCCGTCGGCGACGCCGGCGATCGTGCGGACCCTGCGGCCGCCGAAATGCACTGGAACCTAGAGGTTCCACACGCGACGAGCGATCGCGGGGTTAGCGCGTGGCGAGGCGTTTGCTCTTACCAGGCGCGTGCGTATTTCGATTTTGTTAATCGCGGCCTGTGGCAGTACCGGAACGTCGCCGAGTCCCGACGCTGCGCCGCCACCGGTCGACTTCAACACCGCCTTCACCGCGAGTGGGTTCACCGCGGCCGCTGGTACCTTCGAGTTCCTCGACCTGACGCAATGTTGTGCGTCGTCGTGTGCGGGCAATAACCCGTCGAGCCCGTACGGCACCGTGTTCGTGCCCGCCGGTCCGGACGAGACCACGCCGAACCCGCATGCGCGCGCGGACGGCTTGTCCGATGGCTTTCGCCTGCGCGCCGATGAAGCGATCGTGTTCGTCGGAACCACGCCGCCGGATGCGAAGTACTTCGGATTCACGCCGTACCTGAACGATCGCGATGACGGCAATGGCGGTCGGCGCATCGTCGCCGCGAGCCTGTCGGAGACGCTGAACGATCTCGTGATCGCGACCGACGGTCCGACGGCGTTCGGCTCGCGCACCGCGATCATCATGACCGGCGATGGCGGCACGGATGCGAAGGCGCGCACGGCGCTCGTGGCCGCGGGGATTCCGATGTCCGCGATCAACACGCTCGTGTTCGATCCGGCGATCTCGCACTTCGGCAGCGATGCGAGCGCCGACACGTTCGCGACGCTGTTCCGCGTGGCGTTGCCGAGCGATCCAGCCGCGCTCGACGCCTACATCGCACAACCGGGCGCGCAGGTCTGGCGGATCACGCCGACCACCCCGGCACCGATGCCGATCGCATCGCCGGTCGCACGCACGAAGAACGCGACCTCGTCGGAAGGTTCGCTCGCCGGCTCCGTCGATGCGCTCGCGTCGGCGATCACGGCGGCCTATCCGGGCTACACGGCAACCGAGGTCTCCGTCGACGACGGCGTCTCGGATCCGACGAGCTGTATCGAAGGCACCGGTGTGTGCGCGTACGACAACCGCGATACGACGTATCCCGCGACGAAGCCGGGCATCTTGTTTCAAGACGATTCCGATTTCTATGTCGTGTTCGGTGTCGATCATGCGGTGTCGGGAAAGACCGAGTACGCGAATGCGAGCGTGTATGCGGTGCAGCACCTCGTGGGCATCGCGAGCGTCGCGAATCCGAAGTATCCGGGCAGCGCCGATCAATACGTGACCACGGATGCCGACAAGCTGTACGCGATGAAGATCGCGCGGAGCTGCGGCAGCGATCCGTATTGCCTCGAAATTCCCGTCGGTGATTGTCCGAGCGGGATCCAGAACAACGCGCTCGGATCGATCGCGTTTCGCACGTATCTCGAACCGAGCACGGCGACGGCGCCATCGCCGACCACGCTCGTCAGAGACCGCGTCCTGCGATTCCGGCTATAGTCGCGTGGATGGTTCGCCCGGGGATTTCGGCATGTCTCATCGTGCGCGACGAAGAGGCGATGCTCCCCGATTGCTTGCGGTCGATCGCCGAATGGGTCGACGAGATTTGCGTGGTGGATACCGGCTCGCGTGATCGAACGATCGAGATCGCTCGGTCGCTCGGCGCGCGTGTCGATCAGTTCACGTGGGTGAACGACTTCGCGGCTGCGCGCAACAAGTCGCTCGAGATGGCGAGTCACGAGTGGATCCTCGTGATCGATGCCGACGAAGAGCTCGTGCCGGAGACCGGGCCGGCGTTGCGTGCGGCGGCTGCGCGCAAAGATCCGGCGTTCCTGCTGCATCGCGATGATCTGCGCGCGGATGGCCAACGCGAGGCCGTGCCGCTCGTGCGGATGTTTCGCAACGATCCGCGGATTCGCTTCGATCTGCCGGTCCACGAATCGGTGATGAACGCGCTGTTCGCGATCGGTTGCACGGCGCCGGAGACGATCGCGGTGCGGCTCACGCACAAGGGCTACTTGCCGGACGTGCTCGCGCGCGTCGACAAGACCGGGCGCAACCTCGCAATCCTGCGCGACGCGGATCCGAACGATGTGTACCTGCGGTGGAAGCTCGCGCAGACGTTGATCGGGCCGGGGCAGTTGGCCGAGCGAATCGCGGCGCTGGTGGCCACGATCGATCTGCTCGATGCGATGACGCCGGAAGCACGTGCCGAGCGTCCATTCGCGCCGCGCGTGTACGAAACGCTCGCCGAGGCACTGGCGCGAACGGGTGAGCTGTCGCGTGCGATCGCCGTCGCGGATCGCGGGCTCGCGGCGTTTGCCGATAACGCCGAGTTGTTGCATCGGCGGGCGATGCTCGCGCTGCTCGTCGGAGATTACGCACGTGCGGATACATGGTTCGTGGCGTGTACGGCGGCAGCGCGGGTGGCAGCGGCGTATGGCCGACCGCCGGAGCTCGGTGGATTGTGGAGCACGCTTGGTCGGGCGCGTGCGGCGCGTGGCGAAGCTGCGGCTCCATTGTTCGCGGCGGCGCTCGCGGCAGGGCCGAAAGATATCGAAACGCGGTGTCGGTTCGTCGCGGCGGCGCTCGCGCGAGGAGATATCGGTGCGGCGATGCCGGTGCTCGAGGCGTTGATCCCCGAAGTCCAACATTCGGCGCTCGTGTGCGTGCTCGCCGGCGATGTCACGTGGCTCGAGGGCAACGCGGCCGGGGCGATGGAGATGTGGCAGCTCGCGCCGGGGTGTCACGAGGCCGATTTCGATGCCGATGCGCGGATCGCGATCCTGCGCTGGCTCGTCGATGGGCGCGTGCCGGCGGCGCCGATCTTCGTCGGTGATGTCGCGAGTGCGGGGGCGAAGTTGGTGCTCGCGATGGGCGGTGGCCCGGATGTGGCGTTCGATCCGGCGCTCGATCCGAAAGCGATCGTGGCGAGTGCGCGTGGTTGGATCCAGACGTTCGTGAAGCCTGCGAGCCCGGTGGCATATCAGGCGCTCGTAGCCGCAGCGCCGGCGTGGGAATCGCGGTTTTCAGGGATCACGTGGGCCGTTACGAGTTAGGCACCGAATCGTTCTCGATCGAGCAGCACGAGGCGTCGCTCGCGATCACAGAAGGCGGCGTCGATCGCGTCGAGAAATTCGCGACGGCGGCCGATGCGTATCGCCGGTTCACGATCCTGACGAATCAAAAGCTGCGCGCGGGATGGAAGCTCGTCCCCGCAGTCGAGGCTCCGACGGCAGCGGCGCCGGTCGTGTTCGATGCACGCAATCCCGAGCTCGAGGCCGCGCTGCTCGAAGATCCGTTCGATCGCGATGCCTGGCAGATCTACGGCGACTGGTTGCTCCAACAAGGTGATCCGCGAGGCGAGTACATCGCGGCGCGAATCGCTACGCTCGATCATCCGCACGATGCAATGGCGCGCGATCGGTTGCGTACATGCGAGACCAAGTACGGTGCGAAGTTTCGCGGCACGCTCTCGGGTGAGTTGGGTTGGGGCTTTGTCGATTCGCTCGAGCTCGGGCGGATGTCGATCGCGGACTTCACGTCGCCGGAGGCGCGGTTCGTCACGCGGATCGTGTTTCACGGCAAGTGCAACGCGCAGTTGAAGAAGCTCGGCAAGCACTTCCCGGCGACGGTGCGCGCGTTCGAGCTGCGGGCGAACACGGATGTCGAGTCGCTCGATCCGATCGCGGCGACGTTGCCGAGGTTGCGCGAGCTCGTGTTGCACGCATCGTCGCCGGAGAGTTGCTTCCGGTCGTTGTCGAAGCACGCGTTCCCGCAGCTGCGTTCGTTCCATGTCCAAGGTGGCATTCCCGAGCGCGCACCGATGTTGCGGTCGGTGGGACTCGTCGCGATGCCGGCGTTGCGCGAGCTGCGCCTCGAGATCGGAGTCGCCGCGGAGACGTGTGCGGCGATCGCGCAGGCGAGCTACGTGCCGCACTTGCTCGTGTTATCGGTGCCATTTATCGACGACGAAGGTGCTCGCGAGCTGGTGAAGCACGCGCGGCGCTTCCAGGCGCTGACCCGGCTCGAGGTCGATGGCTCCGCGCTCGATCCGGACGTCCGTGCGGCGCTGGTTCACGAATTCGGTGTCGTCGACGATGTCGGCCGGCGCTATCGACCGATGGAAGAGTAAGCTCGCGGCGTGGCGATCTTTCGCGAGGACGAAAATCCGTGGAACCAGCTCGATTGGAGGTTGCTCCAACACGGTGCCGTCTCGCGGTACGTGCGCACGGACGTGCTCGCGGCCGACTGTGATTGGTTAGCCGAGCGCGGCTACACGATCGATCGCCTCGATTGCAGTACGTGGAAGACTGCGGCGGAGCTCCAGCGGGCACTCGCGACGGCGTTCGCGCTTCCGGATCACTACGGCGAGGATCTCGATGCGTTCGGCGATGGCTTGAGCACGCTCGCGATCGCGGATCCCGGTCGCGTGATCGTGCTCTCGAGGTTCGACGTGCCCGCGCACGCGTTGACCGGGCTCGCGACGGGTGTCCTCGACATGATCGCCGTGCACGCACGCCAACACCTGTTGTTCGGGCGACGGCTACTCGCGCTCGTCCAGACCGATGTCGCGGAGCTCGTGTTTCCACCGGTCGGTGGCACGCGCGTGATGTGGAATCCGCGCGAGTGGTTAGCGCGACAAGTACAGCGTTAGCACCTTCGTCATCATCTCCGGATCGCGGCTGCCGGCGAGCTCGCGGCTCGAGTGCATGCTGAGCATCGGATTGCCGACGTCGACGGTGGGAATGCCGAGCAGCGTCGCCGTGATCGGGCCGATCGTGCTGCCGCACGGCAGATCCGTTCGCACGACGTATTGCTGCACCGGCACGCTCAGCTCGCGGCACAGCTCTTCGAACATCACGGCGGTGCTCGCGGTCGTGGCGTAGCGCTGCTGCGCGTTCGTCTTGATCACGGGGCCGCCGTTGATCACCGGCTTGTGCCGCGCTTCGTGGCGGTTCGCGTAGTTCGGGTGAACGGCGTGCGCCATGTCGGCCGACACGCAGGTCGAGGCCGCGCACGCCCGCAGGAAGCTCGTGCGGTCGCCGATCAAGCGCTCGAGGATGCGTGGCAACACGGCACTGCCGGCGCCGGGGACGCTGTCGCTGCCGACCTCCTCGTGATCGAACAGCGCGATCACGCTGATCGCCGACGGCGCCGTCACGCTCGTGAGTGCGGTGGTGGCCGCGTGCGACATCGCCAGGTTGTCGAGCCGGGCCGAAAAGATGAACTCGTTATCGGCGCCGCCGAGCGTGGGCGCGAGCAGATCGAACAGCATCAGATCGGTCTTCAGGATCTGCTGCGGGTGGAGATGCGCGGCGTCGGCGACGAGTTGCTTGATCGACGTGGCGCCGCCGAGGCCGTAGATCGGCGCCATGTGGTCCTGCTTGTTGAGGACGAGGCCCTTATCGTTGACCTCGCGATCGAGGTGGATCGCGAGTTGGGGCACGCGCAGGAGCGGCTTCGCGATCGAGACGAGCGTGCTCTTGATGCCGTTATCGTCGCGGGTGAGGACGCGGCCGGCGATGCCGAGATCGCGATCGAGCCACGAGTTGAGCAGGACGCCGCCGTACACTTCGACGCCGAGCTGCGCGTAACCCTCCTGCGTGTACTCGGCGTTCGGCTTCAGCCGGAGGTTCGGGCTATCGGTGTGTGCGCCGACGATCCGGAAGCTCGTGCGTTGCTTCGCGTCGGCGGGGAGTACGAACGCGATCAGGTTCGTCTCCGCGGTAACGACGTAATAGCCGCCGCCCGCGAGCGTGCTCCAATCATCGGTCTCGTTCAGCGCGCGAAAGCCCGCGGCATCGAGGCGCGAGCGTGCGGACGCGACGGCATGAAACGGGGTCGGCGAGCTCGTCAGAAAAGCCAGAAGGTCGGCGGTCACGCCGCCACTGTACGTCAGGTGTGAACGATCAGCTTCGGCACGAGCCCTGGAACGTGTTCGAAAGGGCTTCGTCCAGGCGTTCGTCGGCGTCGGCAACGTCCAAGATCTCTTGCCACGTGCCGTACCCTGGCTCACCGCGTGCAACTCGCTACCGCGTGCCCGAAGGTCACACGCTCCACAAGGCGGTGTTGAAGCAGACGCCGATGCTCATCGGCACGCGTGTCCGCGCAACGTCGCCGCAAAAGCGTTTGCCCGGCATTCGCCAACTCGACGGCGCGACGGTCACGGCGATCGAAGCGTTCGGAAAGCACTTGTTCTATCGCTTCGCGAAGCACGGGCGTGTGCGCTGGCTGCACGTTCACCTCGGGCTCGCCGGGCGGTTCGACTTGATGAAGAAGCAGCCGCCACCCGCGCCGCGATCGAGTGTGCGCGTTCGTCTCGCAGGGCCCGTCTACACGGTCGATCTGCGTGGGCCGCTGATTTGTGAAATCGTCGGTAACCTCGAGCGCGCGGCGATCATCGCGAGTCTCGGGCCGGATCCGATCCGTAAGCACACGTCGCCGGCGAAGCTCGCGGCTCGGTTGGCGCGCACGCGGGTCCCGATCGGCGCGATGCTGCTGGATCAGAGTGCGATCGCGGGCGTCGGGAACGTCTATCGTGCGGAGCTGTTGTGGATGTTGCGGATCGATCCGCGGCGCGCGTCGAACAAGATCACGCGTGACGAGGTCGATGCGATCTGGCGGCTCGCGCGAACGCTCATGCGCGCGGGTGTGCTGGATGGCCGGATCGTGACGACCAAGTACGGTGATCCGACGCTCGTACTGAACTACCCGCGTCAGCGAACCTACGCGTACAAGCAGCGCCGGTGCGTTCGATGCGGAGCGGCGATCGATCACGTCAAGCTCGCGGGGCGGCCGTGCTTCTTCTGTCCACACTGCCAGACGATTTAGTGCGACCGGAGGTCGGCTCGCGGCTCCACCGGGTGAAATGCGTCCCGCGCTCCTGTTCGTCGTCTGCGCTTGTGGTCATCACGACAGTCGCGTCATTCAGGACGGCCCCGCCGATGACGACTCGGGCTCGGATTCGGGTGGTGGCGATCAGCACGATGCGCAGCAGGGGACGCCGATCGATGCACGAATCGATGCGCCGCCGGACGCGGGATTTCCGTACAAGCTCGATGTCGGCATCAACTGCCACAACGACTGCACCCTGATCGCGAATCCCGCATCGATCGCGGTGCCCGCGGGCACGAAGTTCACCGTGAACTGGATCAACACGGGTGACACCGATTGCGATGTCGCGAAGATCGATCAGTTCAACCAGGTACCGATCGTGTTGGGGCTCGAGCCCGGCACGAGCTACTACGACAGCATCCGCGAGTGGTGCGGGCCGCAGTTCACCGGCACGTTCGATTTCCGGATCTCGATCTGCACGCTGCCGAGCTACATCCCGGTCAACTGCGGCGCCAACTAGGCCCGAGCCGCGGAATGCGGCAAACTCGGCCACGAATGAAGCTGCTGCTCACGTCGAATGGCCTCTCGAATGAAAGCATCCGCCGGGCGTTCGCAGACATGCTCGGTAAACCGATCGTCGACGCGAGCGCACTATTCGTCGCGACCGGGATGTATCCATACGCGGGTGGACCGGGCTACGCGTGGCGCGCGATCGCAGGCAAGGCGCACCATCCCGTCGCGGATCTCGGTTGGAAATCGTTCGGCAACCTCGAGCTGTCGGTCTTGTCGAGCATCGACAAAGATGTTTGGCAACCGACCGTCGCAGCCGCTGATGCCATCTTCGTCTACGGCGGCGATCCGATCTTTCTCGCGTATTGGATGCGCGAAGCTGGCTTGGTCATCAGCCCGAACACCGTCTACGTCGGAACGAGCGCCGGTAGCATGGCCGCGAGCACGTTCATCGGCGAGATGTTCGACGAACCGCGCCGCGCGAAGGGCGACGTGCTCTCGACCGAATCCGTCGTGATGCCCGAAGGCCCGATCACGTGTACGTACGTCAGCGCCCGCGGCTTGGGCTTGGTCGATGTTTCGATCATTCCTCACTATTGCGAACGCAAGCCTGCGGACGCCGCTTCGGCCACGAACGCTCCCGTCTGGGCCGCAAAGATTCCGCAGCCCACGTACGCGATCGACGACGCCACCGCCATCCAGGTGATCGACGGTAAGGTCGAAGTCATCTCCGAAGGGCGCTGGAAGCTGTTCTCCGGCGGTACAACCGGCTAGATGTTACCCGCTGCACCCGCGAACCTCGTCGACAACCGCCGCCAACACCTCGGCCGATTCTCGACGGCGCTGCAGCACGCGAATCTGATCGACGCCGCGTATCACCACCTGCCGCGCCCGCTTCGCTACCTGCGCCTCAAAGAGTGGCAGGCCGTGCAGATCGGCACCGATGACATCTTCATCTGCCTCGCCCTGTTCGACGCGAAGCTGATGTCGCTGATGCAGGCGAAGATCTACGACAAGAAGCGTGGCGCGAAGATCATCCACGAGTGGAAGCTCCGGCCGGGCGCGCTCTCGATCGCCGATCAATTGATCGACTCGACGAACCGCTACGCGGATAAGCGCGGCGTGCTCGAGTTTCGCAACTCGCTCGCGACGAACCAGATCACGATCTCGCTCGATCTTCGCACCAAATCACTGCCGGCCGTGCGCGGCACGATCACCGTCGACACGCGCCGCGGCGCCTCGCACGTCGGCAGCTTTCCATTCGCCGGCGACGTCGGCATGTACTCGCACAAGGGCATGTTCGCGGCGACCGGCGAGCTCACCGTCGGCGAGCACACGTTCCAGCTCGCCAACGCACCGTGCCTCCTCGACGATCACAAGGGCTACTACCCGTACGTGATGCGCTGGGATTGGGTGACGAGTGCGCACCACGATCGAGGCTTCAACCTCACGCGCAACCAATGCCGCGATCCGGACCAGTTCAACGAAAACTGCGCCTGGCACGGCGACCAGCTCGGCACGTTGCCGCCGGTGATGTTCGAACGCGAGCACGTGCGCACCGCGAACGAGCGCTGGCGGATTCGCGATCGCGAGGGCAGGGTGGATGTCACGTTTCATCCCACGGTGCCGGGCGACGTCAGCGTCAACGCGGTGATCGTGCACTCGAAGTATCGCGGACCGTTCGGCACGTTCGAAGGCCGCCTCGAGCCCGAGGGCCTGGCACCGATCCAGATCGACAACTGGTTCGGCATGGGCGAAGACTTTCATCTGCGCTGCTAGTGGCAGAGATGTCGTAACATTCGCTCATGGCGGATCCGCATGATGTGATGGATACGGGTGGACGGTTTCGGCGCGGCCTACTCGCGCTCGGGATCGGCATCGGCTGTGCGATCGTGGTCTATGGCTTCATGTACAAGCTCGTCCGGCCGGAGTCGGTGACGTCGGCGAGCGTGACCCGGTATTCGGGGCAGGCCGGGGCGTGGAACTTCGTCTGGTACATCACCGGGCTCGCATTCATCGTGCCGGCGGTGATCGTGTACGGCGTGCTGCAGAATCGCGAGCGCAAGAAGGAGCTCGCCGCGCTCGACGCGAAGATTCCGCAGGCGAAGGTCGAGCGCTAGCTCGCGTACCGTACCGGATCGTACCTGGCGAAGCGCGAGCAGTCGCTGGGCGGCGCGCCGACGACGTGAGCATGTTCGCAGCGTGACCCTCACGCGCCGCGAGCTCCTTCAAGTTGCTGCCACGATCGGTGCATCGCTCGCGCTCGGCGGTGCCGGTTGCAAGTCACGAACGAAGTGGCGCGAGCAGCGCGAGCTCTATCCCGAGGGCGTCGCATCGGGCGATCCGGACGCGCAGAGCGTGATCTTGTGGACGCGCCGGCCGTTCACCACGGGGCGACACGCGTTGACAGTCGAGGTCGCGCTCGACGAAGCATTCGAGCATGTCGTCGCACACACCACGACAACGGTGTCGCCCGAGACGGACTGGACGGTGCGCGTGCTGGTCGCGGATCTGACACCGTCGACGATCTACTGGTATCGGTTCACCGACGAAGACGGCAACGGCAGTCGGATCGGCCGCACGATGACCGCGCCCGCGCCCGACGATCCACGCCCGATGAAGTTCGCGTTCGTCAGCTGCCAAGATCTCAACGAGGGCAAGCTCAACGCGTATCGCCGGATGATCTTCGAAGACGAGCGCAAACCCGAGATCGAATTCGTCCTCCACCTCGGCGACTTCATCTACGAGCTCGTCGAATATCCCGACGAGCTGAAGACGCGCTACGACCGCACGATCTACGAGATCGCGCGACTCCCCGACGGCCACAAGATCAGCAACTTTCACATCCCGCTCACGCTCGATGGCTATCGCGCGATCTACAGGGGCTACCTCGCCGATCCGGATCTGCAGGACGCACGCGCGCGCTGGCCGTTTGTCGCGATCTGGGACAATCACGAGTTCTCGTGGGGCGGGTGGCAGAGCGTCGTGCAGGCGGGGCCGTACATCCGCCCGGGCCAGAGCATCAAGGTCGCCGCGAATCAGGCGTGGTTCGAATATCTCCCGGCGCGCGTCACGCCACCGAGCGGCACGCTCGAGCATTTCGGCGCGCCCGTGGTCGAAGATGTCGAGATCGAAGTGTTCGACGACAACGGCCTCGGCATCGAGCCGAACAACCTCGTCGCGATCAACAGCCTCAAGGCCTACCGCGCGCTGCGCTGGGGCAAGCACCTCGACTTGTTCCTCACCGATCAACACAGCTATCGCAGCCCCGACCCGTTCGGCGATCCGAAACTGGGCGACCTCGGCGATTGGGATGACTTCAGCGGGATGTTCCCCGAGGACGTCCTGATGGTCCTCGACGGTGGCCGCACGTTCGCCAACGGCAATCCGCCGAAGGACGTGCACTTCGCCGAGCAACACGTCCCGAATAGTCAGAAGCACGCGCCCCCGCAAACGATCCTCGGCGCAGAACAGCGCGCGTGGTTCAAGGATCAGCTGACGCGCTCGACCGCGACGTGGAAGATCTGGGGCAACTCGCAAGGCACGCTCGAATCGCGCGCGGATCCCGAGAATTTGCCGGCCGTGATGACGAAGGGACGCTGGCCCGCCGGCACGTTCGCGAACATCGGCGGCGGTGACTACAGCAGTGCGTGGGTCGAGCGCGGCGAAATCTACGATCTCGTTCGCGACGCGAAGATCACCGGCTTCGCGATCGTCTCCGGCGACTTGCACAGCTTCTGGGCGGGGTATGCGGCCGCGCAACTACCGCCGGCGACGTTCGAGCCGATCGGCCTCAGCTTCATCGGTGGATCGCTAACGAGCCCGGGTGCGATGGAAGCGCAGGAACATAATCTAAAGAAGGACATGCCGCTGCGCGCGTTGTATCTCGCCGACAAGCACGGCGAGGCGAAGCCCGAGTGGACGTACAACATGCTGCTTCGTCACGGCGTTCGGTCGTGTCTCGAATATGCGAAGTCGTTCGATCGCGAGCGCGCGTTGGCGCTATCGAATCCCGATCTCGCACCGCACTTGAAGTTCGTCGACATGGGCGGCCACGGCTACGCGACGCTTCATCTCACCGGCGACGAGATGACGACCGAGTTCGTCTGCATTCCTCGCCCGGTCACACGCAGCGCGAGTGCGGATGGCGGACCGTTGCGCTATCGGATCGCGCATCGCGCGAAGCTGTGGCGTGCGGGCGAGCGACCGGAGCTCGTGCAACAGATCATCGAAGGAGATCCGGGGTTAGGATCGTAGCGTGTGGTTCTTGGTGTTGTTGGTCAGCTGGCGGTTTCACGCCGGCGACGATCCGCGGTGGTCGCAACCCGCGTTCGACGACAACGCGTGGGAGCTCGTCGATCTGACCGCGCCGGCCGGTGCGAATGATGGCGATGTCGGATTCGAAGGCTTCGTCGCGGGGCACATGGATCGTCCGGGTTACGCCTGGTATCGGGCGACGATCGAAGGCCCGGGTCGGCTCTCGGCACCGAAGCTCGTCGACGATGCGTACGATCTGATCGTCGATGGCAAGCTGCTCGTGACGAGCGGCGAGCCGGGCGTTTCGCTGTTGCCGAAATCGGTCGCGATCGGGCAGGGGCATCACTCGATCGCGATTCGCGTGTGGACGCACCTGCCGAGTGGCGGAGGTATTCATGTTCCGCCCGCGTTCGGCACGGATGCCGAGATCGCGGCGGATGCACGCGCGCATTGGCATCTCTTGATCTGGGGCTACATCGTCGATCTGATCGAGCCGATCGCGTTCCTCGTTCTCGCGTACGTGTGGCGACGCGAACGCGCGTTGGCCGTAGCACTCGTACTCACGGCACTCGCACGATCCCATCAAGTCGTCTGGGCGTGGTCCGGAGCGGAATCCGCGGCGACCTACGATCTGATTCACGCGCTCGGTCGCCCGATCCAATTGATCGCGTGGACCGTGGCAATCGTTCGCACGCGCGTACCCGTTTGGATCCTGATCCCGATCGCGATCGGACAAATCGCCGACGAGCTCTCGCTGCTCGGTGTTCCGGGGATTTGGTTCCCCTTCGGGATCGGTGTTTCACGCACGCAGTTCGCGTACGCCGCATTTATTGCGCTTCTCGCGTGGCGATCTCGAATTCATCTCACGAATTCCTAACCTGCATCTGAACCCGCGAACGTTACGGCCGACCTCATGACCGATGCGACAGCTAGGTGTGGGGGCGTTGGTGTTGGTTGCTGCGTGCGGAGGCGACGATCCAACGTCTGCCAGCACGACGAGCTCGACGGAACAATCCGTCTGGACGAACGGCGACTTCGAACAGGACTCGATCGGGCAGATGCCCCCGACGGGCTGGACACTAACGACCTATTTGAACTACGGCATTACGGATACGCGGCCCAGCAGCCAGACCTACGAGAGCCTCGATCTCGACGGTCAGACCGGCCAAGGAACGAGCATGTCCTACATCGTCGGCGGTGCAGCCGAGAGCCAAGCGGACCCCGACATCGGGACCGGCGGCACGCTGCGCTTCCCGAAGTACGGCACGCGCGCGGCGCGCATCAACTACATGAATGCGTCGACGCCGGGCAAGAACGAGAACGTCAACTCGTTGCGCCAGCAGATGACCGTAGGTGTCGGCGATGTCGACGCCAGCGATAACAAGGTGCACGTGCGGTTCGCCGTGGCGCCGGTGCTCGAGAACCCGGGCCACTCGTACGATCAGCAGCCGTACTACTTCGTCCGGTTGCAGAACCTCACGAAGGGCACGACGATCTACGCCGACTTCAACGCCTCGGGACAGACCGGTGTGCCGTGGAAGAACTTCACGGACGCGTCGGGCCAAGCGGCGCAGTACACGGATTGGCAGCTCGTCGACATCTCGCCCGGTAACGCGGCACTCGCCGTCGGTGATCAGGTCGAGCTCCTCGTGATCGCGTCGGGCTGTGCGGCCGGTGGTCACTGGGGTCGCGTGTATGTCGACGCGGTCGGCTCGGGCGTCCCGGGCCTCTACACGTGGGCAACGGGTGCGCAGCAGGCGAACGCCGGCACCGACCTCACCTATACGATCAACTACAAGAACGGTGGCACCACGACGACGACCAACACGAAGGTCGATCTCGTGACGCCGCCGTCGACCGTTTACAAGTCGACGACCGGTGGCTCGTGCACGGCGCCGGCCGCCGGTGCGACGGGTACGGTCTCGTGTTCGGTGGGCTCGCTCGCGCCGGGCGCGACGGGTCAGTACACGATCACCGTCACGATTCCGGGCAGCACGTCGACGGGCACCGTGATCACGAACGGTAACTACTCGATCTACGCCGACAGCAACTCGGCGCTCGTCGGTCCGAAAGTCCAGACCACGGTGACGAACGGCGCGTCGTACGCGAACCTCGGCATCACGAAGACCGACGGCGTTGCCGCGGTGGGCTGGGGCTCGTCGACGACCTACACGATCAACGTCTCGAACCAAGGTCCGCTCGCCTCGGGCGCGACGGTGACGGACACGATGCCGGCGAACTTGACCGGCGTGACGTGGACCTGCGCCGCGGCGAACGGTGCGACGTGCACCGCGTCCGGCTCGGGCAACATCGCCGACTCGGTCAACCTGCCGGTCGGTGGCACGCTGACCTATACGGTGAGCGCGAGCATCGTCTCGGGCTCGGGCTCGTCATCGGTGGTGAACACCGCGACGGTGGCCACCAGCGGTTCCACCACGGATCCGGACACGACCGATAACTCGGCGGTCGATACCGACACGATCGGTACGCTCGACACGCTCGCGGTGACGAAGACCGGCACGCCGTCGGCGGGCTCGATCGCTTCGTCGCCGGCCGCGATCTCGTGCGGCACCGGTTGTTCGACGACGAGCGCGCAGTTCGTCGACGGTACGCAGGTCCAGCTGACCGCGACGCCGTCCTCGGGCAGCACGTTTGTCGGTTGGGGTGGCTCGTGCTCGGGCACCGCGACGACCTGCACCGTGACGATGTCGGGTGCGATGAACGTGACCGCGCAGTTCGCGGGTGCGCCGGCGACGATCGCCGCCACCGGTGGCGCGTCGCAGACCACGAGCGTGTCGACTGCCTTCGCGCAACCGCTCGCCGTCACCGTCTCCGACGCGAACGGCACGCCGGTCCCCGGTGTCAGCGTTGCGTATACGAAGCCGGGCTCGGGCGCGAGCGCGACGATGGCCTCGAGCGCGACGACGAGCTCGTCGGGCGTGGCCTCGGTCAGCGCGACCGCGAACGCGACGCCGGGCGCTTACACGGTGACTGCCACGGCGGGTTCGGTCTCGACGACGTTCTCGCTCGCGAACATCGGTGCGCCGAACGCGATCACGATCGTCTCCGGTAACAACCAATCGGCGACGGTCGCGCAGACGTTCTCGCAGCACCTGATCGCGAAGGTCACCGACTCGGCGAACCAGCCGGTCGCGGGTGCGAGCGTCGGGTTTGTCTCGGGTGGCGCGACGGCATCGGCGGCGCTGATCAGCTCGCCGGTCACGACCGACAGCTCGGGTCAGGCCACGCTCGACGCGGTCGCGAACACCACGGCGGGTAGCTACACGCTGACCGTCGGTGTGAGCGGCAAGAACGTCGGCTTCTCGCTGACGAACACCGCGGGCGCGGTCGCGTCCTTGTCGGCGACGGGTGGCAGCGGCCAATCGGCACGCGTGACGCAGCCGTTCGCGACGCAGCTCACCGCGCACGCCGCGGATGCGTACGGCAACTCGGTTCCGGGTGCGTCGGTGGCGTTCAGCGCTCCGTATGCATCGTTCTCGGCGGCAGCACTGACCAACGCATCGGGTAATACGACGACGACGGCGACCGCCGGCACGCTCGCGACCCAGTACACCGCGACGGCAACGTCGGGCGCGTTCTCGGCGACGTACTCGCTGTCGAACACGCCGGGCCCGGCCGCCACGATCGCCGTGCAGGATGGTGCGCCGCAAGACGCGACCGTCACGCAGGCGTTCGCCGCGCCGATCCGCGTGATCGCGAAGGACGCGCAAGGCAACACCACGCCGGGCGAGTCGATCAGCTTCGTCGCGCCGACGACCGGTCCGACGGCAGCGCTCTCGGGCGCGTCGGCGACGACCGATCAGAGCGGTATCGCGGGTGTCACCGCGACCGCGAACACCAAGTCGGGTTCGTACGACGTGACCGCGAGCCTCACCAGTGGCGCGACGGTCGCGCTGCACCTGACGAACGATGCCGATGCGCCGTACGCGATTGCCGTCGTGCCGTCGTCGTCGCCGCAGCGCATGACCGTGCTGCAGCAGTACTCGTCGCCGCTCGCGATCACCGTGACGGATCAGTACGGCAACCCGGCGCCGAACGCGACGGTGACGTACTCGGCTCCGTCGGCTCCGGCCGCGACCGCGACGCTCGCTCCGCTCTCGACGACGACCGACTCGACCGGTACCGCGCAGACCACGGCGACCGCTTCGGCGAAGGCCGGTGCGTTCGTCGTCTACGCGTCGGTCACCGGAATCGCCGACCCGGTCGCGTTCTCGCTCTCGAACACGGCGGGCTCGCCGGCGAACCTGTCGGTCTCGACGGGTGACGCACAATCGACCACCGTCGATCACGACTTCAGCGCCGCGCTCGCGGTGCTCGTCCAAGATGCCGACGGCAACCCGGTTCCGAACGCGGTCATCACGTACACGGCTCCGACGACGGATGCGACCGCATCGCTGTCGGCGGGCACCGCGCAGACCGACTCGACCGGTGTCGCTTCGATCACCGCACACGCGAGTCACTTCCGCGGCACGTACAACGTGACCGCGTCGGCAACCGGTGCGTCGTCGCCACTGTCGTTCGCGCTAACCAACAACGCGGACGCTCCGGCGTCGATCGTCGCGGCGGAAGACGCCACGCCGCAAGCGCAGGAAGTTAGCCACGCGTACGTCCACGCGCTCGTCGCGCATGTCTACGACCAGTTCGGTAACAACGTTCCGAACGCGACCGTCACGTACTCGGCCCCGGCAACGGGTGCGACGAGCACGCTGTCGGCGAGCTCGGTCCAGACGGCGGACGATGGCACGGCGACGGTGTCGGCGACCGCGAGCTCGGTCTCCGGCAGCTACCCGGTGTACGCGACCACCGGTGCACTCGCGCCGGCGGAATTCGACCTGAACAACCTCGCGGGTCCGGCGCAGACGATCACCGTCGTCGCCGGCGCGCATCAGAACACGACGGTCCACGCGGCGTTCGCCACGTCGCTGTCGGCGATCGTTCGCGACCAATACGGCAACCCGGTGCCCGCCGCGCAGGTGACGTTCACGGCGCCGGTCTCGGGAGCGAGCGCGTCGCTCGGCACGCCGTCGAGCGCGACCGCGGCCGATGGCACGGTGTCGACGTCGGTGACGGCGGGCAACGTGGCCGGTAACTACAACATCGTCGCGACCACGCCGCTCGGCACCGCGCCGGCAGCGTACGCGATGACGAACAACCCGGGTCTCCCGGCGACGGCCGTCGCGAATGCCGCGGCGACTCCGCAATCGGCGCAAGTCGACAACGCGTTCGCTCAGTCGCTCGCGGTGACCGTGTTCGATACGTACGGCAACCGCGTTCCGAACGCGACCGTGACGTTCACGACCGCGAGCAGCCCGGGCGCGACGCTCTCGGCTTCGACGGCGAAGACCGACGCGCAGGGTAATGCCAGCGTGCTCGCGCAAGCCGACTCGAAGGCCGGTAGCTACGCGGTGACCGCGGCGGTGACCGGAACGCCGGGCACCGAGTTCGACCTGACGAACACCTCGGCCGCGCCGGCGAACGTCGTCGTGACCAGTGGTGGTCTCCAGCAGGCGCTCGCGACGACCGCGTTCGCTGCGCCGGTGGCGATGCACGTCATCGACTCGTTCGGTAACCCGGTCGGTGGCGTCCAAGTGGCGCTGACGATCGCCGGTGGTGGTGCGACCGCGACGATGTCGGATTCGATGCCGATGACGGACGACAACGGCGACTTCTCGGTCTCGCTCACGGCGGGTCCGGTGGTCGGCACGTTCACGGTCGTCGCGACGGCGCCGAACGCGCTCGGTGCGGGCCGCGCGCAGCTCGAGATCATGCCGATTCCGACGACGATCGATGCGACGGCCGACACCGCGACTCCGGTCGATGGCGTTGTCCACGTCAAGATCACCGTCACCGGCCAGCTCGGTCAACCGACCGGTCAGGTCTCGATCGTCGACAACGCGGGCCAGAGCCTCGGCACGGCTACGCTCGACAACGGTCAGGCGACCATCGACGTGAAGGACCTCGCGATCGGTCATCATTCGCTCTCGGCGGTGTACGCGGCGCAAGGTTCGTACGGCGAGTCTTCGTCGACGACCTTCGCGTTCGACATCACGGAAGACTCGGGCAGCCTCTCGGGTGGCGGTTGTAACGCGGGCGGCGCTGGTAACAGCGGTTCGCTCCTCGTGATCGGCCTCGCGCTGTTCGGCATCGTGTTGCCCCGCCGCAAGGCGCTCGTCGCCGGCATTCTTGCCGCCGCGGGTGTGGCGCACGCTGACGATGCGAACCGCGCGATCGACCGCTTCCATGCGGCGACGCCGGATTCGCAGTGGCTCTCGCTCGACTCGGCGACGTACGAGGGTGACAAGGTGATCGCGGTCTCGGCTACCGGCGACTTCGCGAAGCAACCGCTCGCGATCTACGACGCGGATGGCACGATGCGGTCGCATGTCGTCGACGATGCGTTCCTGATTCACCTCGGTGCGAGCGTCGTGCTCCAAGACAAGATCCGGATCTCCGCCGCACTGCCGCTCGCGCCGTATCAACACGGACCGGGTGGCACGTACAACGGCATGTCGCTCGCGTCGCCGGATGGTGGCGTGGGTGACCTGACGGTCGCGGGTGACTACCGGTTCTTCGGTGAAGCGCACGGCCTCGTCCGGCTCGCGGCCGGCGCCCGCATCGGTGTGCCGACCGGCTCGACCGATAGTTACCTCGGTGATGGCAAGTGGTCGTTCGAACCGCGCGTCGCGCTCGGTGGCTCCTACGAGCAATTCGAGTACGCCGCCTCGGTGAGCGCGTTCCTGCGTGGCTCGTCCGAAATGGCGGGCGCGGAGTTCGGCTCCGAATTCCGCTACGCCGCCGCGGGTGGCATGCGGTTCGTCGACGGCAAACTGCTCGTCGGTCCCGAGCTCCTCGGCGCGACGCCACTACAAGGTGGCACCGCCGTCGGCACGCCGCTCGAGCTCGACCTCGGCGCGCACTACACGATCAGCCCGGAGATGCGGGCGAGCGTGGGTGGTGGCCTGGGTGTCGTGAACGCGATCGGTGAGCCGACCTGGCGCACGATGGCCGCGTTCAGCTGGATGCCGCGCTAGTCGTCTGACGACACGACCGAGGTGATCTTCGACTTCGCGTCGGAGATCACCTCTTTTAGTTTTCGGGCAGCGGCGACCGCGCCTTGTTCGACCTTCTTCGCGACGCGCGCGACCTTCTTGCGAACGGTCTTGGTTTTCTTGGTCACCTTGCGCGCTTTCGTTTTCGTCTTCTTCACGGCGCGCTTCGCGGACTTCTTGGTCTTGGCCATATCGTCATCTTGGCATCACGGCGGTGCGGCTTGCGCCGCGACACGCCGATCATCGAGTCCTCGAATTTCTGAGAGGGCTCGAATCGTCGACGAAAACCCTCTAGGGTGAACGCATGAAGTTGGCGTTGTTGGTCGTGTTGTTGTCGTGTGCGTCGGCCTCCGCATCGCCGGTCTCGTTCGATGGACGTCTCGGCATCGGTGTTCGATTCGATCTCGACCGATGCCAACTCCGAGCAGCACAGCATCGACTCCACGCAGCTCGGGTTGGCCGCGCTCCTCGGTGTCCGGATCGACCGCATCGTCGTCGGTGTTCGCTTGGGACTCGCGAGCCCGCTCACGGACGAGACGGTTTCGGATTGCTGCTACACCGCGGAGAATTATCCCGAAGCCACGACGAGCATCTTCACGGCTGACGTCGGCTTGAGTGTTGCGGTCGATATCGTCGACGGCGTGTGGGGCTCTGGCTGGGTGGGCGCGAGCACGACCTGGGTCGACTCGGATTCGCCGGCGCAGTCCATCTCGAACATCAGCTTCACCGGACAGATTCCCGCGGCGTCGATGTCGAACACCTCGACCCATCTCGGCTTCGGGGCCGCGATCGGCTACGACTTCCTTCACTCGACGTACGGTCGTGGTGGCGTCTACCTCGCGTTCGAGCGGCAAGACATCGGTCCGTTGCCGGTTCGCTACTCGGGTGGCTACCTCTCTGGCAACTCGGACACGAACGCGATGTCGTACGAGCTCGGTCTGTCGTACGCGTACTAGTGCTGCAAGTAGCAGACGCTGTCGCCGAGATGCACCGAGGTCTTGGGATGCTGGTGGTCCTTCGCGTCGAACAGCATGAACTTTCCGCTCGCGCTCTCGTCGACATAGACGACCCAACCGGCGAGTGAGCCGCCGACGAACGTCACGTAGTGGCCGCTCATCGACGTGGATCCGCCGCCGCCGGTAAATTGCGGAGCGCTGTAGTTGCCGTTGCCGTCGAGCATGATCGTGCCCATGGTGCTCGGCACGTACGTCGGTAGCGTGTTGACCGTGTACTGCATCGCTTGGCACGCGTAGCGGCCGGCGGGAAGTCTCGATGCACTTGCGGTTTGCGCGGGGACGGGCGCAGGAGCGGGTGTCGCCGCGGGCGCTGCGATCGTTTGACCGGTGCAGGTCGAGAGCTGTGCGTTGCAGCGCTGGACGACGCAGTTCTGATCGCTGCAGCCGCTCTGGGACATGCACTGCAGCACGGCGTGTGCGTTCTGCGTGTCGGTTGCTGCAGTCGATCCGTCGCACGTCGCGATGCACTGTTGTGTGAGTGGATTGCAGCGACCGTAGCACGCGAGATCTTCGCTACACGTGCCGGTCGCCGCAACGCGTGGCGGTGGTGGTGGCGCCGGTTGTTGTTGATACGGCTGTTGCTGCGGCGGTTGTTGATACGGCTGTTGCTGATACGGCTGCTGCTGTTGATACGGCTGCTGCTGATACGGCTGCTGCTGATACCCGTTGGCCGGGTAGGGCGCGGGCGGCGCTTGCGTGTAGTAGCTCGGTTGCGGAGGCGGTGGCTGACAGCTCGCAAGGGCGCTAACGAGGACAAGCGACTTGATCATGTTCACCCTGTAGGAGCGACGTTACCGAATCCGTCGCATCGATGTAACCCGCTGATTTAACCGCGGTCGTGAGTTTGGTGCTGGCAGGTCGGAGTAGGCGCTTTGGACGCAGCCTTTAATGAGTTTTGGTTTCGGCTAAACTCAACAGCTTAACGAGCCGACGCCAACGTTCGCTCCCATATGTCCGTTCGTCGTACTCGGGATGTCGATGTTTGATCCCATTCAGCGAAGTTCTTCGCGCAGCGATCGACAGCTGATCGCCGATCGCGGTTCGCTCGGCGACGCTCAGACGGCGATAGATCGCCAGCTGAACCGCGTCGGCTTCAGGCGTCGTATCGCGCGAGCGCGGCATCTGTAACGGAGAGTTAAACATGGGGGCATTCGTCTCCATGACGAGCACCGACTGCACGATCTTGAACAAGAACGAGATCGGATTTTTTCGCGCGTATCAAGCCGAACGGAACGAACTACATCGCCAACCATTCGCTTGGGCCGATCGGGTTTGTCGACTTTGTTGCTCGTACGCCGGACGACCGGCTGTTCCTCACCGGAAAGTCAACGAACAGTCTCGCGTTCGATGATGGAGCGCAGCTCCTGACGGGCGGCGGCTACGTCCTCGCACTTGCGCCGGACTAGCGCACCCTGGTGCCGTAGATCTTTACCAAACGCTCGACCTCAGCGAGGTAGCTCTTGGCTAGGTCGGCGCTATGAATCGCGACGCAGTTTTCTGCGTTGGACTCTGCGGTGCGCGACAAGTTGAAGCTTCCGGTAAGCACGACTTTGTCCGTGACGAGCACCTTGTGATGCATGAAGTCGTGCTTCGAGGTCGGCGTGTACGGCGTGGAAACCTTGCCGACGAGAAGCGGCTTGATGTTGAGCCAGGTCGCGAGTTTGTCCGAGTGGGCTTTCGTCCAATCTGCTTCGACCTGATCCATCTGGGTCCGATCGTAGATTCCTTTGAGCGTCCCTCCCACCTTCAGAAAGTCTGATAGCGCTCCGAGGATTGGGCCCGAGCTTAAGACCATCGTCGAGACCCATACCGTGCCGGTGCCCGCGCCTTTGATCGCGTCGACGAACATCGACGCCACGGCGCTGCCGTCGCCAGGAGCGAATCCCACTTCCACGGTGGTGTCACCGACTACCAGTTGCGCGTAGTCGTTGTCTCCACTCTTGGCGATGTTGCCGCTCTTCCAGAGATCCTCGAAGTCCTGCGTGTAGTGCGAGGCGAGCTCGGCGGAATGCATTCGAAGAACGTTGTTCTCTTGGAGCGTCATCGCATCGCTCGTGAAATTGAGCGATCCCATCCACACCGCTTCGCCGTCACCCACCATGTACTTGTTGTGCATGAGGTGAGTACCGGCGATCGGTTTGACTTCGAGATTCTGGATACCGGCCGGAAAATTCTTCGTCATGAAGTCGCTAGTGTTCGGAGCCGGCGCAGGGTCGGATCCCTGTGGGCCCTTGTTGCCAGCGGCATCGGTCGTCTGTGTGTGGTCGTACACGATGCGAACACTCACGCCGCGCTTCGCTGCGTCTGTTAGCGCGCCGACGATCGCTTTGACCTGAGCAGGGGCTTCGTAGTGGAAGTCATAGATCGCGATGTCGAGAGTTTTGGTCGCTGCGGCGATGAACTTTTTCCATTCGTCGATGACCGTGTTCGGTTGGTTCATCTCTAGAAAAATCGGCTTCTCGAAACCTTTGATATCCATGGTCGAGGGCGACACAGCAGGATCCACACCATCCTAAGGCGTCACATCCGCACGGAATGTGCCGTCCATTCGGCAAGCCTTGCCGAGCCGAGCAAGATTTGCTCGAACGCAACCCAAACACAGGTCGTCCGATACGGCGGGCATGACGAAATCACTCATGCTCACTGTTTTGCTCTCGGGTTGTTCAACGCTGGCCTCGATGGGTATCGGCCAACACCAACAGCAGCAAGAACCCGCGAAGAACCCCAACGTAGGGTTCGAAGATCGGAATCCGCCTCCCTCGCCGGATCCCACGCCCGAACATCCAATCCCTGTCCGCCAGTTCGTTCCGACGCCGGGTAAGCACTACTACGTCGAGGGAATGATGGTCGTTGGAGTCGACAATCGGACCGACGCCGAACGTGAACGCGAGGCATACAACTCTCCGGCCGCCAAAGAGCAGCGCGAGCGTGACGCAGCACAACGAAAGGCCTACGACGACCTGAACGCCACGCTCGTCGCGGCGCATCTGGCCGATGACAAGCTCGCGCTCGCGCACGAGCTCTACGAGCAGGGCGGCCGGTTTCTAAACGACAAACAGGAAGTCATGACGCTGGATGACTTCAAACGAGCAACGCTTGCGTTCGCTCTCGAGCGCAGTGGTGACAGCGAGTGGACGCTTCATCGATACGAGTTTCGAGGTGATGCGATGACGTCGAGCACCTGGGAGAGCTTCAACTCGCGTCCAGGCCCCCAACACTACCGCTGAGCCGAAAGCTGAAACGCCGACCTGTTAGGGCCGGCGTATTCGAGCGGGAGACGGGATTCGAACCCGCGACGTCAACCTTGGCAAGGTTGCACTCTACCACTGAGTTACTCCCGCGTGGTGAGGCCGCATTTCTAGCGAGACCCACCCGAACTGTCAAGCGGTGACGCGCGCTTCGACCGAAAACCAAAACGGCGACCCGAAGATCGCCGTTTTCGTCAGAGTCCGGAGCGCTTAGGCCGCGACGCGCCGACGACGGCGGCCCGCGATCGCGAGGCCAACGACCATCAGGCCCGTGCCGAAGCCAGCACCGGTGCCGCCGGCGGCGCAACCACCGCCACCCGAGCTGCCGTTGCCGCCGTTGTTGTCACCATTCGAGCCGCCGTTCGAACCACCGTTCGAACCGCCGTTGCCGTTAGAGCCGTCATCCGAACCGTCCGAGCCACTGTTCGAGCCCGAGCCGTTGTTGCCGTTGCCCGAACCCGAACCACTGCCCGAACCGGAGCCGCTGCCCGAACCCGAACCGTTGCCGCCACCGATCGCGGCCATCTTGGTCGCGTCCGGCGTGCCGACGCCGGTGGGGCCGTCCCAACCCGTGCCTGCCTTGCACATCGCGGTCGCGCACGAGCCGTTCTTGCCCGAGGTCACGTCGTTGAACGCAGTGGTGTTCGCATACGCGAATTGCGCGGTCGCGTTGCCGTGCTTCGTGAGCGCATAGATCGCGGCGACGAGCGGCGAGGCGGCCGACGTACCACCGACTTGGAACAGACCACCCGACGCGGCGTTGTACATCATGATCTGTTGCTGACCGACGGCCGAGACGTCCGAGGTCGCACGACCCGCGCACACCGTTTGGGTCTGCCACGACGGCTTCGTCACCATGTCGGAGCACGACGAGCCACCGTCGGTCCACACGGTCTCCGTCCAGTTGTTCGACGTGCCGGTCAACTGCGTGCCGCCAACACCGATCGTGTACGCGCTGGTCGACGGGTAGTCGGGCGAGCTGCCGGTGTTGCCGTTGTCGCCAGCGGCGACGAAGTTCGCGATGCCCGAGTGATTGAAGTAGGCCTCGTCACCCGGAAGGCTGAACGAGTTTTCCGGACCGCCCCACGAGTTGGAGATGACCGTCGCGCCCAAGGTCGCGGCGGTGTTGTTTGCGATGAGGAGACCATCACCTTGATCGTCATCCGCTTCGACGACGAGGATTTTGCACTTCGGACATGCGGCGCTGACCATGTCGACATCGAGCGCGGTCTCGACCGTCCAGTCATCATTCGACGGCGGGTTGCTCGGCAGGTTCGTCGTCGAACCCGATTGGTTCACGACCTTCAAGCAACCATTCGCCTTGGTGCAGGCGGGCAAACCGTAGTGCGAGCGGTATTGAGCGAGGTCGCTCTCGAGTGCGCTGTAACCGTACGCGTCGACGACAGCGACGGTCGCAGCCGGATCGACCGTGGTGTCGATGTGGTAGCGGTTTTGGATCTCGGCCGCACCGATGTCGGGAAGCTGCGTTCCCGCGGGCACGAGCTCCGGCGTGAAGCGGTGCGTCTTGCAGTGGAAGCGTCCCGTTTGACAGACCGCGCTCGCTTGGAACGCCGCGATCTGCTGCGGCGACCTCTCGATCTGAACCTCTTCAGTGGTCGGTGTTGGCGCCTGGTCGACCGGTTGGTCCACACATGCGGTGAATGCACAGAAACAGAGTGCAGCTCCGATCGATTTCATGCGGAACTACATGAGCGAGCGCCATGCCACAGCGATTCTTCGACGGAGAATTCATGTTCGTGCAAACGCGTGCACGACTTCTCCGGCGCTTTTCGCTACGAGCAGCGAGATTCAGTGCGCAAGCTCGTCGCGCAAAGCGCGCATATCACTGCGGTTAGTCCGTGATCGTTGCTGAGTACAACTGACAAGTTTGCTACCTCGACCGATCACCGTTTCGCCCCAGCGCAACGCGAGCACCGCAGCGATCTCGGAGCCACTAACGGCGAGGCGCGGTCTTGTCAGTACGCAGTTCGGAGTCTGCACGCGCGACGAGTTGCTCGAGCGTTTCTTCACCCGCTTCGACAATTCCTACCGAAGCCGTCACGGTGCCTTCGAGGAGATTCGCCTCGATGATGTGCTGACGACAGCGATCGATCACGATGCGCGCGCCGTCGTACGCGGTTCCCGGCATGACGATCGCGAATTCATCGCCGCCGAGACGGAAGCAGGCGTCCATGACGCGCGTGTGCTTCGAGAGGATCGTACCGATCGTGCGGAGCAACTCGTCGCCGGCGGCTTCACCGAAGCGATCGTTCGCCGTGTTGAAGCCATCGAGATCCAAGAGCGCCAGCGAGAAGCTCTGCTGATAGCGCGTCCGCCGCGCGACCTCGACCCCGACGCGCTCTTCGAACGCCCGGCGATTCAGCAGACCGGTAAGGGCGTCATGCGTGTTGTCGTAGCGCGGCCGCGGGAACGACCGCGTGCGATGGAGCGGGATCGCGATGATGTTCGCGCAGATCTTCAGCGCTTCGGAATCTTCGGGCTTGAACTCGCCGCCCGTACGCGTTGCCGACAACACGCCAACGACGTGCTCGCCGTGGATCAACGGGACGCAGATCGAGCGCCCGTCATCCGCGCGGACCGGCTTGCGCTCGAGCACGCAGCGACCCGACAGAGTGGCCTTGAGGCCGCGCCGCAAGCCCAACTGATTCGACGCGCCGGAGCTCGCGCGACACACGACATCGTCGCCTTCGACGAGCTCGACCGTAACGGCTGCGCCATCGACAAGCCCGACCGCACGCTCGGCAACGAGCCGCATGATCTCGTCGGTGTTGAACGCCGCCGCCGCGATCACGTTCTGCAACTCGATGATCGAGAGCAGACGCTGGGGACTCGGTAGTGGCCCAGACGTTTCGCCCATGGGCCCACTATACATGCGCGGACGGGCTAATCCTCGGCCACGGCACCTCGTTTACACACGCCTTTTCCGGTCGGCGCGGAAAGCTCCAGGGCATCGAGCGCGAGGTTGTCCGTGCGCAGGCCGGCCGGCCCGGAGATCTGGGCTGCCTGTTCGGGTAAGCGGCCTTGCCAGACGAGCGCGCCATCGATCCAGGCGAACAGCTCGCCGTCGACGATTTCGGCGCGCAACGTGTGACCCGCACCTTCGACGAGCGAGGGCAGGGCGCCGGGTTTGTGCGTCGCCCGGACCTTCACGTAGCCGTCCGCACCACACTCGGCATGCGAGCGCTTGCCCGGATTGTGCTTCACGGACACGTCGAGCTTCGGTTTCGGATCGAGCCGCCACATCACGTAGACGACGTTGCAGCTGTCCTGCGCGCGCAACTTCAGACCGAGCTGACGGCGCAACGAACCGTTCGCGAGCGCACGCGCATCGGCCGAATTTCCACGAAACGTAAACGCGAGCTGCGCCGCATCGCCACCACCCGTGCCGACCGCACGCACCGTGGGCTGCGTGATCGCGTGACGATCGATCGCGCCCTTCGTCACGCACAGCTCGCCGACCGGCGACACCTCCAACGTGGGCTCGCGTTGGACGAGCGGCGCCGCCGAGATTTCGCTACACGCCACGAGTGCGAGCATGAGCCACCTCACGGCGATCCTCCAAGCACCTCGTGGAGCGATTGGAGATGCGCGTCGAGGTAGGCCTGCTCGGCCTTCGCCTTCTCGAAGTCGAACCAGATTGTCTGCCGATACCGCTTCGAATCCTCACCGCCAACCTTATCCAACGCTGAAAGCTGCCGCTCCAATTCACCGACGAGCGCATCCGTTTGCTCCTTTCGGCGCGTCTCGATATCGATCACGCCTTGGACGTTTTCGAGCGTGGCATCGACGCCGAGCGGATCGTGCCCCGCATCGATCAACTTCTTGCGACCTGCGGCTGCGCGATCGTTGCCACTGCCTTGCCAGATCGCACCGAGCGAGATGCCGACATTGATGACGGCGAAGAACGGCGTCGGGTTGTTGGCGCTCGAATCGAGGAACTCGTCGAAGCCCGCACGCACGCTGACATCGACGAGCTGCGCACGCCGGAGCTTCGCCTCGGCCGCTTCCATGTCGGCATCCGCTTGTCGGTAGGTCGTCAGCGCGGCACCGAGCGGTTGATCGCCCGGCGGCGGCAACGCACTCAATTGATGATGCGCATCGGCGGCGATCGAACGCATGTCCTCGACGCGGAGCCGCATCGCGGTCGCTTCTTGTGCGGTCGTTCGCCGCGCTTCGAAGTCCGCGTCGACGGCCTTCATCATCTTCTCGGCATCGACAAGCGCGGCATCGAGGACTTTGACTTTCGCGGCCAAAGCCCTCGATGCCGTTTCACCACGCACCTGCTCGAGCGCAGTGTGCCGACGACAATCGGCGTGCGCGTGGTCCTTCGTCGCGTAGCCCTCGTAGATGCCGGTCAGGCGCCAATCGACACCACCGATAAACCGCAGCGTCGAATTCTGCGACGGCGCGACCTGCGAGGGCGCCTGCTCGACATAGCCGAATAGGCCGATGATCTTCGGCGCGAACTGCGTCGCCGACGTCGCCGTGGCCACGCCTTCGACGTAGTCACAGTAGCCGTCGTCCGCGTGCGCCGTGCCCACCAGCAACATCAACAACAGCGCCTTCATTTAGAACAGCAGCGGCCGACCGCCGACGAACAACACGTCGTCTGTCGCGGCCGCGCCGTCCTCTAGCTTCAGCTCGACCATCTGGCCGCGCAGTTGTTTGTCGCGATTCGGATGTTTGAATTGGACCTCGCCCGGCAACACCTCGAGCACCGTGCCCACGCGATGACAGAAGATCATCCCGAGCCGACACGCGTAGAGCCGCGCGCCCTTCTCGATCGTCTTCAAGTTGCCGTACGGCACGAACGCGACCTGCGCATCGTCCGCCATCGCCCGCAGGAAGCTCGCCTGCTTCAGCGACGCCACGAGCTTGTCCTCGCGCTCGAGCGCCAGCTTCAGCATGTCGCGCTGCTCGATCGCGCGCTGGGTCTCGAGCCGCGACGCGTTGTACTCCTGTTTGATCTTCAACACGTCGTAGCTGAGCGTTCCCGCCGTCGCTTTGCCGGCGAGCAGGCTCTCGAGCGACCGGGTCTGCGCCTCGAGATCCGCGGCCCGCGTCTCGTATTCGGCTTGCCGCTCGGTGAGCGTCAGATTGCTACTCGTGATCTGCGCGAGCTGGAACTTGCCGTTCAGCATCGTATTGCGATCGATGAGCCCGGCCCGCCACTCCTCGTTCATCCGCCGCTGCGACTCGGTCGCATACGCGTTGTTCGACTTCTTGATCGACACCCGCGTGCTCGCCGCTGCGCCCGCGAGCTCGTGCATCCGCGCGAGGGCCGCCTTACGTCCTTCGAGGTCGGATTTGATCGCCTTGCCGAATTCGTCCTGGAACGACTGCTGGACCACGATCGCGCGCTCCGCCTGATCGAGCGACATCGCGGTCTGATCGCGTTGGTTCTGGCGCTCGGCCAATTGCGCTTGGAGTGACACGATCTTCTCGTCCGTCGGCGCGAGCGCGGTCGGCACGATCCACGAGTTGCTCCAATAGAAGAACGCGGTCGTGGTGATGTAGCCGATCAGCACGACCACGATGATCGTGAGGATCGCGAACCCGAGCAGCCGGTACGCCGTGACGACGTGCTTCGACAGCGTCGCCGGATCGACCTTCTCGGCAACGAGGCCGAGCTTCTCGAACGCCGCCCACCGCGACTTCAGTTGAGGAATCGTCACGTCTTCCGGGACGATCACGAGCGGTGGCAGTGGTGGTGGCGTCGTGAGCGATGACGGCACTGACGAGATCGAGCGCGTTCTAGCAATCGGAATGACGTCGGCTGCGCGCTTGTCAGGCACTGCCATGTTCGGCCGCACCGGAGGAGGGAGTGCTGGTTTCACTGCGCGCGCCACGCTGCAATTGCATCGCCACCGATTTTCGCGCGCATGTCCGTGATGCGCCGTACGCGATCTGTTGTCCACGCTCTCCGGATCGAGGTGACCTCTCCACCCCTTTCTCGACGGAGAATTGTGCAAGTCATCTCGATCGCACCTTCACAGTTAGTGCAATCGGCGTGGTCCAGCAGTTGCTGATCGCAAATGACGAGCGTGTCGACGTTTCCGATCTACCTCTTCATCTTCATCGTCTTTCTCAACCGCTACGTGTTCGGTTGGTACCTGACGATCATCAAGGGCAAGCGACTCGATCCGAAGATCACCGGCTACGAGCCGACGATCACGATCGTGGTGCCGCTGTTTAATGAGGGGCGATCGATCTACGACACGATCAAGAGCCTCGTCGAGCTCGAGTATCCCGCCGACAAGCTCGAGGTCACCGTCGTCGACGATTGCTCCACGGACGACAGCTATGTCTGGGCCTGCAAAGCCCAGCAGGAGTTCCGTAACGTTCGTGTGCTGCGCAACCAATTCAACATGGGCAAGCGCAAGGGCATCAACGCGGCGGTGCGTGCGAGCACGGCCGAAGTGATCGTGTCGGTCGACTCGGACGTGATCGTGTTCCCGACCGCGCTACGCGAGCTGGTCGCCCGGTTCACGGATCCGAAGATCATGGCGGTCGGCGGCCGGATCCACGTCTCGAACCCGAACCACAACTGGCTGACCCGGCTCCAGACCATCAAGTACTACTTCGGTCAGGAACACCTGAAGAATCTCGAGCGCGCTCTCGATCAGGTGATGTGCCTCTCGGGCTGCCTGACCGCGTACAAGCGCAGCGTCCTGATCGAGCTCGAGCCAGTCCTCGAAGATCGCAACATCCTCGGCATCCCGATCAAGTACGGCGAGGATCGGTTCCTCACGCACCAGATCGTGAAGCACGGCTACAAGACGCGCATGACGATGGACGCGTTCTGCTTCACGAAGGCGGCCGTGAACCTCCGCGGCTACTTCAATCAACAGCTGCGGTGGAAGCGCTCGAACATCGTCGACTTCATGATCGGCCTCGGCGATGCGTGGCGACTACATCCGCTGTTGACGCTGCAGTACCTGTCGATGCTGCTGCTCGTGCTCGTGTACCCGTTCGTGATCGTCGAGCACGTCCTGAACGGAAAGTTCTTCGAGCTCGCCACCTGGCACGTCGTGCTGATCGGCGGCTTCTCGCTCGTCTATCACTTCTCTCCGTCGGTGCGAAAGCTGCCGCCGTGGCTGCGCGTCCATCCGATCGCGTTCATGCCGATGGCGGTGCTGATGCCCGTTGCCTACCTCTTACTCACACCGCTCGGCTTGTTCACGCTGGACAGCTCGAGCTGGGAAACCCGCGGTCACGTAGGAGCCAAATGATCGTTGCTGCGCATCAACCACATTACATGCCGTGGTTGGGATACCTCGACAAGATGGCGAAAGCCGACCTGTTCGTGATCATGGATGATCTGCAGTACGAGTCGCAGAACTTCCAGAATCGCCAGCGCCTGAAGCTCGCAGGTGGCGCGACGTGGTTGGTGGTTCCGCTCGAACGCGGATCGCACTTCGATCGTGTACTCGACAAGAAGATCGACAACGGCGGCAATGCGAAGCAGAACTGGCAGCGCCGGACGTGGTTGACGATCGAATACAACTATCGGCGCGCGCCGTATTGGGATGACTACGCGCCGGAGATCCACGCGCTGTTTCACCGGCGATGGGACACGCTCCTCGAGCTGAACCTCCACATGCTGGAGCTCGCGCGCCAGTGGTTCGCGATCACCACGCCGATGGTTCGCGCGTCCACGCTCGGGCTCACCGGCCAGAAGACGGATCGCCTGATCCATATGTGCCACGCGGTGAACGCGCGGTGTTACCTCACGGGCAGTGGTGGCTCGTCGGATTATCTCGATAGCGAGCGCATGGGCCGCTCCGGCATCGGCGTGATCTGGCAGCACTTCCGGCATCCCATCTACCAACAGCGGTTCGCGGGCCGCGGGTTCGTCTCGCACCTGGGCTTTCTCGATCTGTTGCTGAACGTGGGGCCGGCCGCGCGCGAGCTGCTATTCGAGCGCACGCATCCGATCACGGTGGCCGCGTGAACCGGATCCTCGAAGAGAAGGGCGGGCGCGTGCTCGCGTTCGGCGCGCATCCCGATGATCTCGAGGTCGGTGCCGGAGGACTGCTGGCGCGGTTATCGAGCCTCGGGGCATCGGTGACGCTCGTGATCACGTCGATCCCGAACAACTCGGAAGCAAGAAAGCTCGAGGCGCGCGCCGCCGCCGAAATCCTCGACGCGGATCTGTTCATTCTTTACGAGGACAAGCCCTCGCGTGTCGAGGACATCCCGATGCACGAGCTCGTCCGACGGATGGATCACATCATCGGCGACGTTCGTCCGGATCTCGTGATCACGCACTCGGCGAACGACCTCCACTGGGATCACGGGCTCGTCAATCGCGCGACCGTTTCGGCGCTGCGGCGCACGCCATGCGATTTGCTCGCATATCTGTCGAGCCCGGAGATGAACGCGCAGTCGCGGACGTTCGGGAACTGCTTCGCGGATATCACGGGCTTCGTCGAGACCAAGCTCGCGGCGATCGCGTGCCACCAATCACAGTTGCCGAAGCTCGATCTCGACTCGTCGCGTGATCTGGCGCGCGCGATGGGCCGGATCAGTGGGTTCGGCGATGCAGAGGTCTACGAAACGCTGCGCGTCCGCGTGTAAGCTAGCGGCATGAAGTTAGCCGTGGCGGCGGTCTTGGTGGCGTGTACGTCCTCTCACCCCGCGTCGCCGCCGGACGCCGTGCCGCCGGATTCGGCGCCCGCTGGCGTGGCATTGCACGTCACGGTCGACGGCGACGGCTCGATCGATCCGACCACCGTGAACCTGGCGATCGTGTGGTTTCGCGATCCGGCGGTGTGGCCGGCGCGGCTTCTGGAGCCCCAGCAGGTGCGGATCACGAGTCACTCGCTTTCGTGGCCGATGACGATCGAAGCAGTGATTCCGGAGGCGCCGACCTACGATAACTACTACTCCTCGCCGAGTGTCGGTGCGCGCCCCGGGCGACTTGTCGCGTACATCGACGATAACCACGACGACCAGCTCGACTTCACGCCGATCACCGCCGCTGCGTTCAGCGATCGGTTGATCGCATACTCGACGGGAACGTCGATCGTCTATTACACGACCGTCGACTCGTTCGCGCAGAGCGTCAACATCCAGAATGTCGGTCCCACCGAGCGGACGATCGATCAGCCGATGGAGCTCCTCGCGCATACCGACGCCACGCAGAGTTGCAACCTGCTCGCGGATTGGGAGCCCCATTCGGCATACGCGGCGACATTCGCCGGCATCCCGTTGGATCCGAATGACGGCGGGCCATGGGATCGCGAAGCAGCCTCGGATGCGCCGTGCCCGGGCAATGTCGCGCCGGCGGATGCGACCGCGTTCTCGTGTGACGCGGGCTTTTACGATTGGCACGCCGAGGCCTTCGCGCAACCGTCGGCGTTCATCAGCTCGACGTGTGGCGCGGTATCTCGCGTGTGTCGTGGTGGCGGCGCCGAGCCATCGCCGTGCCCGTGTGATACCGGGATGTACCAATGCACGATGTACGAGGGCGGACTCTGACCGACGCCGAGTGGGCCGTTGCATTCGAGCAACACCGTCGAGCGATCCGCGCGCATTGCTATCGCATGCTCGGCTCGTTCGATGCCGCCGAAGACGCGGTCCAAGACACGTTGCTTCGCGCGTGGAAGGCGCGCGAGTCGTTTCGGCACGACGCGCAACTAGCGACCTGGCTCTATCGAATCGCCACGAACGTCTGCATCGATCGCGCGAGCGAGAAGCGAATCCTTCCGCAAGACATCGTCCCTTCCGTCCAGCCGACCGACGAGCCGCGCTCGACGCCACCGTTTCGCCCGGACCTGCCGTGGCTGACGCCGTTCCCCGACGATCTCGAGCGCAAAGAGCGGATCGAGCTCGCGTTCCTCGTCGCGTTGCAACAGCTGCCCGTGAAGCAGCGCGCCCTCTTACTCCTGTGCGACGTGATCGGCTGGACCGCCGCCGAAGCCGCCGAGCTCGTCGACATGTCCGTGCCGGCGGTGACCAGTGCCTTGCAACGCGCCCATCAAGCCATGCCCGCCGCGCCGAAGCCGCCGACCGACGACGATCGCGCACTGCTCGATCGCTACATCGCCGCGTGGGAATCCGGCGACGCGAGCGCACTCACGCTGCTCCTCGCCGACGACGTGCGCTTCGCGATGCCGCCCGCCGCGCTGTGGTTCGCGGGCAAGGCCGCCGTCGAGAACTTGTTCGTCAACTACCCGATGACGTTCCACGGCCACCATCGGCTCGTCCCGATCAGCGCGAACAACCAGCTCGCCGCCGCGGCTTACATGCGCGGCCATGGCCAGGAAGAGTTCCGATTCGGCGGCATCCACGTGCTCGCCATGCACGCGGGCCAGATCACCGACATCACGAGCTTCGGCGTCGGCCTCTGCCACGCGTTCGATTTACCGATGAGATTTTCCCAGCTGCCGGTCTAACCGGTATGCAGCTCGCGTTCGACCGCATCGGTAGCGGTCCCACCCTCATCATCGTCCTCGGCGCATTCAACACGCGCGAGACCGGCGCACCCTTGGCCGCCGCCCTCGCACCGTACTTCACGGTCATCAACTACGACCGGCGCGGGCGCGGTGGCTCCGGCGACGAGCCCACCTACACGGTCGATCGCGAGGTCGACGACCTCCGCCAACTGATGGCCGGCGAACCGGCACACCTGTTTGGATTTTCGTCAGGCGCCGCACTGGCGCTCCGCGCGGCAATGACACTCCCCGTCGAGAAATTGGTCCTGTTCGACCTACCGCTCACGCTCGAGCGCCAGCCGCGCCCCGATCACGCCGCGATCCTTTCCACGCTAGGCCGCGGCGACGCCGTCGAGTATTTCCAACGTGACATCGTCGGCATCCCGACACCGATCGTCGAGCAACTACGCACCGCGCCGTTCCGTCCCGCACTCGAGGCAATGGCCCACACGCTCGTCTACGAAGCGCTCGTCCTCGGCGACGGTGCGCTCCCAGCCGAACGGCCCACGTGCCCCACGCTCGCGATCTGCGGCGGCAAGTCGCCACCGTTCATGCGCGCGACCGCGGAGGCGTTCCCGGATCACCTCGTGATCGAAACCCTCGGACACGATCTGGACCCCAATGCACTAGTGCCGCCGATTCGATCCTTCTGCTAACTTGCCCTTAGGTGAACGAAGAACACCTAGGGACGTGGTCGGAGTTTGCGGCGCAGGTCTCTGCGCACGTGAAGAAGTTCGCCGATGGCCATCTCGCGATGCCGTCGGAGAAGGAATTCGCGCATCTCGTCGAAGCCACGTTCTTCGCGAGCCTCTACGAAGAAGAGGCTCGGCGCGTCGATTTCGGTGTCGCGTGGCAACCGGATGCGCGCGAGTGCGTGGCCGTGGTGTCGATCGCGGCGCCGGTGTTGGTCACGCCGAAGAACCTCGCGAAGCTCGCGCCTGCCACGTGGGGCGAGCAAACGTCGATCGCGGTGCGCCAGCAAAAGGGCGAGCTCGTCGCGTGGGCGTTGATGGAGCGCAATGCGGCGGCGCACGAGCCGCTGACGATTCGCTCGCTCGGCCCGGGCATCTTGCGCGTCGACTATCAGGGCATTCCACGCGCGCTGTATGCCCGCGGCGAGACGCTACTACTCGGCGTCGAAAAAGAAGTGCAGGCGCCGTCGCGGTGGATGACGCAGACGTTCCAGTGCTTCCGCGACAACGCGGATCCGATCGCGCGCATCGATCTTCGAGCGATGGTGATCGGGCGCATCGCCCAACGTGCACTCGTTCACGGTCACGGCGGCATGATCTTGGTGATGCCCGCCGATCGCGAGTTCCCGGTCGGCGTGCGCGAGCACTATCCGGTCGCCGATGGCGCAGACATCCTGGTCAAGCGCTACCAACAAGTGGTCGCCGCGGCGGCCGCCGAAGAGCGCCTCCATCGCGTCAAGAACGTCCGCCCGCGCGGCTGGGATGGCAACGTGGTCGTCCGCGATGCCGATCAGATCTTGTTCGGTGAAGCGATCGAGCTCGTCGCGCGCCTGACCGCGATCGACAACGCGCTCCTCATCGATACCGACCTCCGGATCCGCGGCTTCGGCGTGCAGGTGATCGAAGGCGAGTCGCCGTCCACCACGTTCCGCCACATCAACCCGTACTCGGGCGAAGCGCACGTCGACGACCTGTCCACGTTCAAGGGCACGCGCCATCCCGCGGGCGTGACCTATTGCATGCGCCAGCCGGACGAAGCGGCCGCGATCATCATCTCGCAGGACGGCGACCTGTCCCTGGCCGTCAAAGATGCCGAAGGGCAGGTCCAGGTGATCGGTAGTTACGAGCGCGCATTCGGATGGCGCTAAGTATTTTGCGACCGTAAGCCCGCGAAACGCTCCACCCCGCGTGAGGTGGTCACTCGTCCTGATCGCGGCCTGCCATGGAAGCCAATCCGCGGTGCCGGCGCCCGAACCGGTCCACTTCGATGTCGCGTACGAGCGGGTCCTGCCGGCACGATCGCGCGATCAAGTTCCGTTCTGGGCGCCCGGCGACAAGACGCTCGTGATCGGCGAGACGCGGTGGTCGCGCGAAGGCCAGCGCCAGGCTCGCAATCCATTCGTCACCGATGGCCAGCTCGCGATGGTCGGCATCGCGTCCGACGGCCGGATGATCGGCTCCGCCTGGGAAAACTTCGTCGAGGATCACGATCTGCGATCCGGCGAGTCGTGGCTGACGCTCGACGGTAAGGCGGTCGCGCCGCTTCGCACGAGTTGGCAGGGCCTGCCCGACGAGCTGCTTCCGGAGATCCAGGTCTCGCCGTCGGGGGCATTCCTGTTCGCGATCGAGCGCGATGGCCTCGTGCTCCGCGAGGTCGCGACCGGGCAGGTGCTCGAACGGTTCGCGGCGAAGACCGCACGCGGCTGTTGGGTCGACGATTCGCACATCGCGGTGCTCGGCCACGAGCTATCGACGTTCGATCTGACCACGCATCGGACCACGGCCGGGGGGCGCGCAGGGCGCGAAGATGCCGAGCACGTTCCCGAAGGCGCGTTGATCGCGTGCGATTCGGCCGGTGGCGCGGCGATCCTCGCGACCGATACCGACCTCGCGATCGTGAACCTCGAGAGCGGTTCGGTGATGGGCCGGATCGCGCAGCCGGATGCCGCGGTCGTCGCGATCGGCGATCACGGCGAGATGGTCGCCGTCGCGACCGAGAGCACGCTCACGATCTATCACCACGAGCTCGGTTGGTATGCGACCGCGTACACGCACGCGATGCACGACATCAAGCACGCCGCGTTCTCGCGCGATGGCAAGAACCTCGCGATTACCGGCCAGACGCTCGTGATGTTCGGGCGCGATGCCGTGAAGTCGCAACCACTCGCGTTGTCGACGCAGATCGAGCTGCCCGCCGGCTTCGCGCTCGATCGCGATCACATCCCGACCGACTACGCGCAGTTGCCACGGATCTCGCAGTTGTCCGCCACGCCACTCGAGCTCGTGCGCGCCGCGAAGCGCGACGACTACGCGTACGTCACCACGCTCGTGATCGCACCGGCGACGATCTCCGCGCCACCGCCGACGACCGACGCGGAGCTACCGGCCTACGCCTCGATCGCGATGCACGACTTGTTCGACAACTGGTCGGCGACGGAGCTCGATCCGGATAGCTTCACGATCAAGCCCGGTCACCGCGACGGCAAGCTCACGTTCGAAGCGTTCGAGGTCTGGCGCGATGGCTGCGAGCCGTACGATGGCTACACCCAAGTCGTGATCGATCACGATCTGTTGTTCGTCACCCGCGCCCTCGTGCCACCACACGCGTCGACAAAGCCGTGGCTGCAAGTGTTCTTCGATCAACCGTTTCACGCGCGCACCGAGCTCGCGCATCACCGCCGGCGCGGACCCGATTCGGGACCCTGCTAGGCCTTCTTCTTCTTCCAGACGACCGCACCCGTACGACTCGGCCGGCCGAGGTAGTAACCCTGCGCGAGCGGAATCCCCGACGCGATCACCGCCTGGAGCTCGCTCTCGGTTTCGATGCCTTCGGCGATCACCATCGCACCCTGATCGCGGCACAGCCCGCACAGCGACTTCAGCAGCTTCTGCTGCTTCGAGCCGACCGTCGCACCGGTGATCAATTCGCGATCGATCTTCACGACGTCTGGATCGAGCTGGAGGATGTAGCTGAAGTTCGAGTAGCCCGCGCCGAAATCGTCGAGCGCGAGGGCCACGCCGCGATCGCGTAGCGTGCGCAGGATCGAGTCGGAGAACCGATAGCGCACGAGCGGCGAGCCTTCGGGAATCTCGATCGCGAGCCGGCCCTGGTGCGACCACAACGGATCGGTGTCGGCGCAGATGTCCTCGTCGTCGAGCTCGGACGGATGGACGTTGACGAACAACATCCCGCGGCCACCGGTGGCTTCGACCGCCGCACGGCGAAGCTCGCGACCGAGCCGGCTGATCGCGCGTTGCTCCTGCGCGACCGCGAATAGATGCAACGGTGATGCGATCGCCGGGACCTTGCACCGGGCGAGGGCTTCGTAGGCGAACGCTTCGCCGGTCTCGAGGTTCACGACCGGTTGAAGATCGACGTAGATCTGACCCTGCTCGATCGCGTCGTCGACCGACGGTGGACGCGTCAATTGCGTCATCTTCGTCGTCGACAGGTCACCCATCGTGACCGAACCCAACCTCATCCCACCAAACGCCCGCATGGCTCGTGAATCGGCCGTCAGGACGAAATGTGTACCGGTGGGGAAAACCGCTGCTTGAACGTAAACGCCTGTTCCGACGGGCCGTTTGCGGTGATGAAGTCGAGCCGGCGCTTCGCCTCGGCCACGGTGGGTAGCTCTCCCGCGGGAATCCACCACATCGCGATCGCGTGGCCGCCGATCACCGCTTTTTCGTCGACGAACCAGGTCTTGCGCTGCGCGTACACCTCGGAGTGGCGCGTGCGATACGTGTACGCGTGGAGCGTGTCGATCGACTCCCACACGGACATGTTGAACAGGACGAGCGGATCCGGGAACTCGCGCTGGCTCGGATCGCGCGAATCCGTGAGGTACCGCCACACGAACCCGGGTGACGTATCGGCGAGGCGGTTGATCTCGTCGAGCCGCGCCATGTACGGCGCCATCTTCGGATCGTCCGCTGGTGCGATCGCGTACGCGACGTTCGCCTGCGCGAGATGAAACACGCGCGAACGTTACTGCAAAATCGGCTGCGGCAGCGTCGCGATCGTGGCGGTAGGCCCGGCGAGCTTGATCCCGATGCCCTGCGCCGAGTACGACGCGAACGGCGGGCAGCGCTTGGCCGGACACGTGCCGGACTTCGTCGCGAACTGGCGGTTCTCGCGCGTGTCGTCTCGCGAGCTGTAGTCGAAGTCCTTCAGCACGACGATCTCGTGATCGCGCATCGCGAATTCCAGCTCCTCTTCGCCGTGGTTGTGGAGCTGTTTGTGCGTGATCCGATTGTCGGCGTGATCTTCCCAGGCGAGCGGATCGCTCATGCCCCACAGCGGCGAGGTCCACCACGTGGCGACGAACCAGTACTCGTACTCGTCGGTCTGGATGATGTAGCCGCCCTCGTACGGGAACGGATTCAGCGCCTGGTGCTCTGGAATCTCGCGGACGACGATCGCGGCGTAGCGAAACTTCTTGTCCGTGCCGTCGAAGTGGAGCGTGCCCCAGCCGACGAGATCGCGATTCGTTCGCTCGGCAAACGCCTTCACCTCTGTTTGGAAATACGTATCGGTGTTGGTGTCGGTCTCGACGGGAGCCGCCGCATCGATGATCACGGGCTGCTCGAACGCGGGCATCGGTTTGGGCGCCTCGTGATGAGTCTCGGGGCAGGGCACCGTGTTCGGTGTGGATTGACATCCGATCAGTGCCAACAGGAATGCCGCTCGCATCGGTAGATCAACGCACTGTCTGCGCGGATCATTCAAGCCATGCGAATCGTTGTCGCTCTGCTAGTTGCAGCATGTTCTGCCGCGGCGCCACCACCGGCACCCACCTCGCCGCCACCGCCCGCGACACCACCGCCGCCGATCGACGCCGCCGCGCCACCGGATGCGGGCCTCGCCGCGGATGCGCCGTCGTGGATCTTTCGCTACGCGACGCCGAGCCGGACCGAGACCTGGAACCTACGGTTCGCAAACGGCATCGCCGCGATCGACGTGACGAGTGCGAACGGCAACACCGTGCACTACTTCGGGACGATCACGGATGCGCTCGCCGTCGACGTTGCCACCACCACGGCGAAGATCCATCTCGACTGCAAGAAGGCGCAGCGCCACTACAGCGCGAAGTGCAACGACACGAAGGGCGCGGCCGCGGATGCGCTCGATTGCTTCGTCGAAGGCTTCAAGGAACCGATGACGTTCGGTCCCGCGCCGGGCATCGAGTTCGTCCAAGACGGCTCGTGCACCGGCTATCGCACGATCAAGTAGGAAACACCCAGGTCAGGCCCGCGCGGATGCCTTCGTCGTGCCTGCCGGCGAAGATCGCGGCATCGATCGCGAGCGTATCGGTCGCTCGCCAGATCGCACCGACCAAGCCCGTCGTGCGGTCCTCGACGGCGAGCTCGGCGACGGGCCGCACGAGCCAGGTATCCGGGCCTTCGAAGATGAGGTTTGCCGTCGGCGTGATCACGCGATCGCGGCCGTACATCACGCCGCCGTTCAGGTGGATCGCGAGCGCATCCCAGCGCTGCGAGATGATCACGTTGCCGGCCCAGCCGATATCGCGTTGGCGGTCCGACGTTCCGGGCAAGAGCGGTCCGGTCTCGAGCGCGATGCTCGGGCCACGGCGACCTTGCAACGAGCCATCGAGCAGGACCTTCTTGATCATCACGTCGGACGCGAAGTAGTCCGGCAGGAGGTCCATGTCGATCACGAGCTCGTAGCCGTGCGCGAACCCGAAATTGAAGACGAAGCCCGGCGTGTAGTGAACCGTTCCGGAATCGCGCTCGCCGATCACGGGCCCGATCTCGAGCTCGACGTCACCCTCGGCGGCGACATCGGCGTCCGTGCCATCGAACGGGCGATACGCGTAGGCCGGCGCGGCCAGAACGGCGATCACCACGAGCGATTTCACGGCGCCGATACTAGTCGCGCTTCGTGCGCGAGGCGAGCAACCGGGTCGCACGCGTCATGTCCAAGTCGGCACGCAACAATCCTTCACGACCATAGGGCTGGAACGAGAGCAGCACGCCGTCGGGGTCGGCGATCGCGCTCGTCGTCGGCGAGCCCTCGCTCGCGTAGTTGATCGTGGCGACCCAGATCGTGTTCTCCGCCGCGCGGCACAGCACGGCCTTCTCGTGGAACGTGTTGCGCGCGTCCGCGAACTCCGTCGGGCGGAACCCGCCTTCGGCCTCGTGAAAGTGCGGATGGAGCACGAGCGTGGCGCCGCGCATCGCCGCATGACGAACGGTCTCGGGATAGCGCCAACCCTCGTGGCAGATCGCGACGCCGAACGTGACGCCATGCGCGTGGAACGTGCGCCGCTCGCTGCCGGGCGTGTACGTGCCTTCCTCGCTCGGATCGATCTGCACCTTGTCCTGAAAGCCGAGGATCTGGCCGTGCTCGTCGACCACCAATGCGGTTGCGCGCAACTTGCCCTCGACGACGCGCTCGGTGCCGAGCACCACCGCAACGCCGGCCTTACCCGCCGCGGCCGCGATCTGTTCGAACGCGCGATCGAGCCACGCTTGATCCGGTGGCGGTGGCGTATGGCCCGAGCCGCGATAGCCGGGCACGTAGCATTCGGGGAACGCGACGAGATCGGCATCCGCCGACTCGATCGCCGCGATCGTGCGAGCCACGGAATCTTCGGGGCTCGCCGGATACGGCAGGTTTGCGAGCGCGATGCGCAACATGCCCCGAGGCTACTGGAGTTGCCAGCTTGCCGGAATCGGCTGGGCAATCAGTCGTCACGCGTGGTCGACGGATGATCCATATCCCCTGAATTCTTGGCACCCCCACCCTGAGGCCGGGAGGAGACGTCGTGGCGGATCTCCGTCGGCACGGCTCGTGAACTACATCCGGTCATGCAGACCATCGACCTCGACGATCTCGCCCTGGTGCACGGCGGCCGCGGCCATGGGCAACAGGCGCAACCGCAACAGCAGGCGGCCGATCCGTCGCAGCAGCAGGCGCAACCGGCGACCCAGATGGACCAACAGCCGCAGTTGCAGGTCGGCAACGGCAACTTCCTGCAGGGGCTCGATCAGTTCCTGAGCTTCTTCCAGTCGGATAGCTTCCAGCAGCTGATGTCGGGCATCCGCGGCCTCATCGGTCAGTTCTCGGCAGGCAGCGGCGCTCCGCAGGCCGGCCAGCAGTAACTAATCCGCGAGCTCGACGCGATTGCGCCCGTTCGCCTTCGCTCGATAGAGCGCGCGATCTGCGGCCAGAAACAATTCATCGGCCTCGTGATACGGGAACACGGCGACGCCGAATGACGCCGTGATCTCCTTCGGAGCTTCCGGCACCGTCAGCTCCGAAATCGCTTTGCGGAGCTTGTCCGCGATCCCGACCGCGTTCTCGGCATTCGCGCCCGGCACGATCACCGCGAGCTCTTCACCGCCGTAGCGACACACGATGTCGTACGCGCGAAGGCGGAACCGAAGTAGCTGGGCGACCGCACGCAGCACGGCGTCACCCGCGGCATGCCCGTAGTGGTCGTTGACCTGCTTGAAGTGATCGAGGTCGACCATGATCACGCCGACGTGATGCTGCTCTCGCCGCGCGAGTGCGAGCTGTGCAGAGATCGCTTCATCGAGCGAGCGGCGATTGCCGAGCCCGGTCAGCGCATCGACGAGCGACATCTTCTCGAACCGCTCCGCGAGCTCCTGCAACTGCCCGCGGTGTTGCTCGAGCGCGCGCTTCTCGTGGTTGAGATGCGCGAGATGTCGAGCACTGCGCAGCGCCACGGCGATCGTGGTGCGGAGCGAGTCTTCGTTGAACGGCTTGGTCAGGTAGCCACCCGGCGCCGTATCGAGCGCGCGATCGAGCGTGGCGCGATCCGCGTTCGCCGTGAGGAACACGACCGGGATGTCGCGCTGTTCGCGAATCGCGGCCGCCGTCGCGATGCCATCGCGATCGCCCTTGATCCGGATATCCATCAGGACGAGATCGGGTGACGACTGCTGCGCGCTCTCGATCGCCATGGTCGCGTTGCTCGCAACCCCGACAACCTCGTAGCCATCCGCCGTGATGATGTCCCGCAAGTGACGCGCGATCAGGGCCTCGTCTTCGACGATCAACACACGGGCGCGAGGTGCTTGCATGGAAGCCACGGCGGTTGCCACGACGAGTGATTCGTCCTTACCAACCGGATGTTTACATCGTGTGAGCCGGGCCGATATTTCAAAACGTGGCAGTCGCTGCAAAACGAGTCCTCGTCGTCGAGGACGAGCGCATCGTCGCTCGCGACCTGCGCGAAACCCTCGTAGAGCACGGGTACGAGGTGGTAGCAGCTGTGACCACCGGCGAAGAGGCCATCGTGAGGGCCAGCCAACACAACCCGGAGCTGATCCTCATGGATATCCGGTTGGCCGGCAAGCTCGACGGGATCAGCGCCGCACAGGAGATCCTGTCGACGCAGGACATCCCGATCGTCTATCTGACCTCGCACGGCGATGGCGAGACGCTCGAACGCGCGAAGACGACGAACCCGTTCGGCTACGTATTGAAGCCATTCAAGGGCGACGACGTGCGCTGCGCGATCGAAGTCGCGATGCAGCAGTTCACACACCAGCGCCGTACCGATCATCTCGCGGAGCTCTCCACCGCACGCCGCCAGTTGCAGGAGCTCGAGACCGGGCTCGCGATCGCGATGCGCGCACCGCTGCGTGCGATCGAAGCCTCGCTCGACGATCACGGTGGCGATGTCACCAAGCTCAAGGCCGGCGTTCGCCGGATGCGCTCGTTGATCGATCACCTGCTGATGCTGTCGCGGGTGACGTCCGCGGAGATGCTGTTGCGTCCCGTCGATGTCACCGCACTCGTCGAGACGATCGCGAAACGGCTCGAGATCACCGTCGATGTCGCCGAGGGCTTGGTCATGCACGGCGATCCGCATTGGATTCGTGCGCTGTTCGACGAGCTGATCGGCAACGCGAAGAAGTTCACACGCTACACCGCCGATGCACGGATCGAAGTGTTCGCCTCGAAGGGTGGCGTGTGCGTCCGTGACAACGGTGCCGGCTTCGATCAGACCGAGGCGGCGCACATGTTCAGCCCGTTCGTCCGGGCACACGGTGAACGTTTCGAAGGTGATGGGCTCGGGCTCGCGATCGTCGATCGGATCGTCGAACGCCACGGGGGCAGGGTGTGGGCCGAAGCGGGAACGGAGCGCGGAGCTACGTTTTACGTGCTGCTGTGAAGCGCTTACGCGATCTGCCGCTCTGGCTGAAGCTGGCATTTGGCTTCGTCGTGATCGCGCTCTTGCCGATGACGGTGTCGAGCTACCTCGATCTCGACGAGATGCGCGCGCGCGTGCTCGCCGACGAGACGGACCTGTTGGGCGCACGTGCGGACGCGCTCGCGAACGACCTCGACGAGTTCAACCGCGGTTATCAACGCGCGGCGAGCCGGCTCTCGCACGTTCCGGAAGTGATCTCGTATGCCGGCCATCCGGATCTCGAAAAGCGAGCCTCCTTGACCGCGCGGCTGACGATTCACATCGATCAGGATCCCGGGGTTCGCGGCGTGGCGCTGTTGTCGTCGAGCGGCGTGGTGCTCGCGGGCACCGAACCTCGCGAAGTGGGCTCGAACAAGGGCTTTCGTTCCTACGTCGCGACCGCCGCCGGTGGCCACGCGGTGATCAGCGATCCGTACCTCGCCGAGAACGGCGTGCCGACGATCGCGTATGCCTCGCCGGTTCGCGACGACGCGGGCGACGTGGTGGGCATCATCGCGTTCTGGGTCCGCGCGGAAGCGTTGTGGAAGGTCGCGCGCCGGGCGAACGGTCTCGCGGGCGAAGGTAGCTACGCGACGATCGTCGATCACGACGGTGTCCGGATCGCGGACACGAGTCACCTGACGACGCTGTTCCGTCCAGTCGGTCCATTGCCGAGCGAGGCGGTCGAACGCCTGGTCGGAGAGCGCCGATTCGGTGCGAACACGCGGGCGCTCCTCGGAGATGTCGAGCCGTTCGACGCGATGGTCGAACGCCTGAAGACGGCCGGCGATACCTCGGTGTTCGAAGGTAACGATCACTACGGCGTCGCGCGGTCGTTCAAGACCGTGCCGTGGACGGCGTTCTACGTCGTACCGAGCGCGACGCTGGAAGCACCGACCGACGCGATCACCCGGCGCCGGATGATCGTCAGTGGCGCGATCTTCGCGTTCGCACTCCTCGGCGGCTTGGCGCTCGCGGCGTTGATGCTGAAGCCGTGGCGCAAGATCGTCACGGCGACGCGGCGGCTCGAAGCGGGCGACATGTCGGCGCGCGTGAGCGACGATCGCAAGGACGAGCTCGGCGAATTGGGCCGCGCGTTCGATGCGATGGCCGAACAGCTCGCGAAGCACCGCGATGACCTCGAGATGCAGGTCGCCGAACGCACGGTCGAGCTCGTCGCGAGCGAGCTGAAGTATCGCGAGATCTACGAGACCTCGCCGGACATGCACATCTCGTACAGCGCGCCAGATAACACGATCACCGACGTCAACGAGACGTTGCTCGATCGCCTCGGTTACACGCGCGAGGAGATGATCGGTCAGCCGTACCCGATGATCTACGACACGGCGGATTGGCAACGCCAACTCACGGCGCGCCAGCAGCAATTCGATCGCGACCACAAGTTCACGGACGTCGAGCGCCGCCTGAAGACGAAGTCCGGCCAATTCATCGAGGTCAGCCTCAACCTGGTCGGCGTGTTCGACGAGCACGGCAAGCACATCGCCGGGCGGTCGGCGTTCCGCGACATCACGCGGCGGTTTCAAGAAGAGCGCGACCGCGCATTCCAGTTGCAAGTCGGCGAAGCGCTGCGTGCGTCGGCGGACATTCCGGCGGTGCTCGATGCCGTCGCGAAGCTGTTGAGCGAGTATCTCGGCGCGCGCTGCGTGCTCGCCCGCGAATACGGCGCGATCGTCGAGGATGCGACGTTCGTCGTGCGTGCGAAGTCCGGATCGTTGCACGTCGTCGGCGGCGATCGCGTATGGGATTCGCGCGAGCTCACGCTCGTAGATTCGATCTCCGAGCGCGTGTGGCTGTGGGTCGATCACCTCGAGGTGCTCGCGAAGCTCAAGGACGCCGCGGTCGCGACCGCGATCCAGCGCACCGAAGCGAAGTACCAAGCGCTCGTCGAGAGCGTGCGCGACTACGCGATCTACATGCTCGACACCAAGGGCAAGGTCAAGACGTGGAACGGGGGCGCGGCGCGTCTCAAGGGCTACACCGCCGACGAGATCGTCGGACAGAGCTTCAAGACGTTCTACACCGACGAGGATCGCACCTCGGGACACCCCGATCGCCTGCTCGAGCGCGTGCGTGCCGAAGGCCGGGTCGAAGACGAAGGCTATCGCGTTCGCAAGGACGGCTCGATGTTCTGGGCGAACGTCGCGATCAGCGCGGTCTACGATCCGGTGACCGGCAAGCTCGAGGGCTTCTCGAAGGTCACGCGCGACTTCACCGAGCGGCGGGCGCGCCAGCAAGCACTCGCGCAGAGCTTGAAGGAGCGCGAGGTGTTGCTCCAGGAAGTCCATCACCGCGTGAAGAACAACCTTCAGGTGATCTCGAGCCTGATCAACATGCAGGTCCGCAAGCTCGACCGCGGCGAGACCCGCGACGCGCTCGAGGAGTGCCAGACCCGTGTGCTCGCGATCGCGCTGATCCACGAGAAGCTCTACCAATCGAAGGATTACTCGCAGGTACGGTTCGCCGAGTACGCGCGCAGCCTCGCGGCGAGCGTGTTTCATGCGACCGGGACGTCGGCATCGAACGTCCAACTCGATCTCGCGATCGAAGAAGTCCCGCTCGCGATCGATCGTGCGATTCCATGTGGCCTCGTCATCAACGAGCTCATCACGAACTCGTTGAAACACGGGTTTGCGCACGGCCGGCACGGCACGTTGCGTGTCGAGCTCGGGCGCATTGCCGATGACAAACTGCGGTTGATCGTCGAGGACGACGGTGTCGGATTGCCGGCAGGCTTCGACGTGCAGACCGCACACTCGATGGGCATGCAACTCGTGGCAACCCTCGCCGAACAGTTAGAAGCGGAGCTCGTCGTCTCTAATGATAACGGTGCGTCCTTTCAACTCACGTTTGCTTCGTAACGTTACCTAGCCGACCGGACCGCCGTAGTTAACCCACCATTAACGGGAAAGAGCGCTACACAGCGTCCCTATGATGGAGGCGGCGATGTCTAAACAAGGGCGATTGGTGGTCAGGCCGGGCGTGAAATTTAACGGCGTAAAGATCTTCTCGGCGACGCAAGCGATGCAGCGCGAAGCGTTGGGAGACAACATCACTCGGTGGCTAGCCGATCATCCCGAATGTAAGCCGACGGAGATGATCGTCACACAGTCGAGCGACAGTGCGTTCCACTGCATCACGATCACGGTCCTCTACAAATCGTAGAACCGGTCGATTCGTCGCTCCGTGAAGCTGTACCTGCTTGCGTTGTTAGTCACGGCGGGATGTGCGTTAGACGAGATGGATCTCGGTGAAGCGGACCAGGATATCGCGACGTCGAACAAGCTCGCGGCGAATAAGCTCGCTGCGAACAAGTTGGCGGCGAACAAGCTGGCTGCCAACAAGCTCGCGTCGGCCGCGTTCGCGAATTCGGACTCCGGTCCGTTGATCAACACGGCCGACGGTCGCGACGTGCTGACCTACATGATCAGCTGTGCGTTGCCTGCGGGGCAGTCGATCACGCTGACCGACTCGACGGGAGCCGCGTGGTCGTTCGCGGGATCGATCGGCGTCGCGCCGGCTTGGTCGACGCGGGCGCTCACGCTCGACGAGCAACGCTGGGAGACCGGCTGCGTGCTCGGCCGCGTGAACTACTTCGGGGTGAAGGTCGATCTGTCGATGCGCGGCAACAACGCGGCGCTCGCGATCACGTCCGCCGATGCAACCTACACGGAGCTCGACGGCATCTTCTACGGCAACTTGTTCGACTCGAGCGGGCCGAAAGAATATGCGTGCGATGGTCGCGCCGGAAATCCGACGCGCGTGTGTGCCGACGTCTCGTCCGATGGCGTGACGACGATGTGCGGCTTCACCTATACCGGGATGTGCACCGGTGCGGGCACGGCGTCGGCATGTACGGGTGCGATGACCGCGCCGACGTGCAAGACGCCGACTCCGACGACCACGCCGTTCACGCAGACGGTCTTGGTCTACCTGCAAAAGACGTGAGCGCTGCGATGTGCAGCATCGAGATGTAGACGATCGCCTTCTGGGTGACGACCTGCACGAACCGACCGTGGATCGTATCGAGCCGCGGGCCGAGCGCGATGATCAGCACGTACGCGAGCACGCACGCGAGATAGACCAGATCGATCGCGAGCCACGAGCGCGGCGCGTGGTTGCGCCACATCACGATCGTCAACGCGATCACGTAGAACAACAGCGCTCCGAACGCGGCGAACACGCACGCGTTGTGCGCATCGAGGTGGCGATCCCACGGCGTGAGCCCGATGCCGATAAACGCGAGTCCCGACAACGAACCGAGGATCGCGCATGCGATGCCGGCAGCTCGCGCGCGGCGTTCGGTCGCGAACACCGACCAGCCCCACGCGAACGCGATCAACGCGGCGCCGATCGTGACGAGCGCGATCCCGAACAGGATCGAGGACGCCATGTTCGACCGGCCATCGAACGTGATCGTGCGCCCGAGGTCGGACAAGAAGTTCGCGGTGAACTGATAGTGGGTCGCGTGCGGCTCGGGCCACGAGCCACCGGGGTAGATCCACATCGCGAGCGTCGTCAAAACGACGAACTGCACCGCGGCGTAGCGCAGAACCAATGCGCGACGCGACCGTAAGACTATTACTTTTACGTGTTCGGCGGGATTTGCTTCCCTTAGTATAAGAGCGTGATTTCGGGGCAAGAAACCGAGCTCGAACGCGCGCATCAACAACCGGGCCTCGACGCGAACGCGATCGATGGCGCGGCATCGGAGACCGAAGCCGAACGTCCGGTCAACTACACGAACGCGGGTGCGATTCCCGCGGCACGTGGCTGGACCGACAAGCCGGCGTCGAGTGCGGGCGAGCAAGCGTTCGCGAACACCGATGGTCTCAACGCGGATCAACGCGCGTACTACGATCAGATCAAGAAGACCGATCCGCAGATGAGCGACAAGGGTGCTCACGATACGGCGAAGGCTTCGCGTCCGTTGTCGGCCGATGATCGCGATGCGGTGAAAGCCGTGCAGAAGAAGATCGCGTCGATGAAGCCGAAGCGGATCGATGATCCGAAGAATCCCAACCTCGTCCAGATCGAGCTCGCGTTCGATGGCAGTGGCGAGGATCGCGCGACGCAGGATCCAGCGCTCGAGAGCAACCCGGCGAAGTTGGACGACGCGTTCCAAGGGCCGAAGCATTACGAGCGCGGTGTCGGCAGCGAGAAGAACGATACGTTCGCGCACCGCGTGCAGAACGACTACGAGTTCGTTACCGGCGCCGGATTCCAGAAGCGCGTCGATGGCGCGTACAACTGGCTCGTCAACGAGGTGAACTCGATCAAAGGTGGCAATCCGAACGCGCAGGTCGTGCTCGTTGTCACCGGCTTCTCGCGTGGCGCTGCCGAGGCGCGCGCGTTCACGAACGAGTTGAATCAGCGCGGCATTCCGGTCACCGCGTCGAAGCAGCCGGATGGCTCGTTCAAGCAGCACTACGACACCCCGCAGGTCGGCGTGATGGTGTTGTTCGATACCGTGCAGATGACAGCGGGACAGCACGAGAACACGTCGATTCCGGCGAACGTCGAGAACGTCTTGCACATCACCGCGCGCGATGAAAAGCGCACCACGTTCCCACTGACGCGTGCGACGGACCCGAAGCGCCCCGACGACGATCGGATCACGGAGGTCGCGTTGCCCGGATCGCATGGCGATATCGGTGGTGGCCGGCCGAACGATTACACGCAGGTGTCCGAGCAACTCGCACGGCAGTACATGGTCAACGCGGGCGTGAACATCGCGCCGACGGATCCGAAGGATCAGGTCAACGTCGATGATCCGAACCTGCGACTGCACGATACCGGCGACGGGTTGTTCGGGATGAAGCGCCCGGTGATCAACAACACGAACCCGAAGTAGTAGGATCGCGGGATGCCCACGATCCCGCCGCCCACTGCTGCCGTGAACGCTGCTACGGCAACCGCGCAAAAGGCCACCGCGTCGCAGCTGACCACGCTCGCGATCGATATCGGTGGCACGGGTCTAAAGGCGCTGATCCTCGATTCGACCGGCGCGGCGATCACGGAACGCGCGCGTGTGGAGACACCGCATCCGGCGACGACCGAGGCGATCTTGGATGCGCTCGTCGAGTTGGTGAAGGATCTGCCGAGCTACGATCGCGTGAGCGTCGGGTTTCCGGGCGTCGTCGTCGATGGCGTCACGAAGACCGCGCCGAACCTCGATCCGAGCTGGAACGGCTTCGATCTCGCGGCGGAGCTCGGCCGGCGGCTGCATCGCACCGTGCGCGTGTTGAACGATGCGGGCGTGCAGGGCTACGGCGTGATCGAAGGCCACGGCGTGGAGATGGTGCTGACGCTCGGCACCGGCCTCGGGTGCGCGCTGTATCACGATGGCGCGTACGTGCCGAATCTCGAGCTCGCGCATCACCCGTTCAAGAAAGGCAGGACGTACGAGGAGTACGTCGGCAACGCCGCGCGCAAAGACGTGGGCAACAAGAAGTGGAACAAACGCGTCGCCAAGGTGATCGAGCAGGTGCTGCCGATCTGGAATCCGCGCAAGCTCTACATCGGCGGCGGCAACACGAAGCACCTGAAGATCGATCTGCCCGAGGGCGTGGAAGTCACGTCGAACGTGGCCGGCCTCTTAGGCGGCATCGCGTTGTGGAAGGACTGAGCGCAACCGCGCTCGGAACACGATCGAGCAGACGAGGCACAGCGCGCCGGCCACCGCATAGGTGTGGATCGGGCCGATCGCTTGAGCGAGCGCACCTTCGAGGAGCGCTCCGACCGGCGCACTCGCGAAGAACACGAGCGCGTAGATGCTCATCACGCGGCCGAGCATCGCTTCGTCGACGAGCGTCTGCACCACGGTGTTCGTGGCCGCCCATTGCACGATCAACGCGCTGCCGGTGACGAACACGACCGGGCCCATGATCCAGATGTTCGGGCATAGCTCGAGCGTGACGAGGCCGATGCCCATCGCCGTCGAGCACGTGGCCGCGAGGCTCGTGAAGCCGTGGGTATCCTTGCGCCACACGAGGTAGAGCGTGCCGACGAGCGCACCGGCGCCGGTCCACGCCATCAGGTAGCCGAGCGCGTGCGCATCTTGCCGGGTGACCGCGGGCAGGAGCGACGTGAACGCGCCGCCAAACGTGCAGGTCACCGCGAGGAGGAGCAAGAGCGCGCCGACGAGCCGGACCTGCTTCACGTACGCGAAGCCTGCGAGCATGTCCTCGACGATGTGACCGGTGCGCGGCGTGCGCGATTGTTTGGGCACACGCATGGCGACCAGCGAGAGGATCACGGCGACGTAGCTGATCGCGTCGAGCCCGAAGCACCAGCCCACGCCGACGAGCGCGACCAACGCGGCGGCGACGACCGGACCGATCAACCGCGCGACATTGACGAGCGCCGAGTTGAGCGCGATCGCGTTCGGGAGATCCGCGCGATCGTCGACCATCTGGCGTACGAAGCTCTGGCGCGCCGGCATGTCGAACGCGTTGATCACGGCCTGCACGGCGCCGAGCCACATCAAGTGGAACACGGTCATCGTGTCGGTCAGTGCGAACGCGGCGAGCGCGGCCGACTGCAACATCGCGAGCACCTGCGTGAGGATCAGCGTGCGATGGCGATCCCAGCGATCGACGAGCACGCCGGCGACGGGCGCGATGAACGCGGTCGGCGCTTGCGAGAAGAACGCGACGAGGCCGAGCTCGAACGCGCTGCCCGAGATGTGAAACGTCTCGTAGCCCATCGCGAATCGCGTGAGCCACGTGCCGACGAGCGAGATGCCTTGGCCGGCGAAGAACAGCCGGTAGTTGCGATGGCGGAGTGCGCTCACTGGAGCGCGGCGATGACTTCTTCCGCAGTCGTCATCTGAGAGCGCTTCGCGAGGATCTTCTCGATCAGGACGCGATGGACTTCCTCGTCGGTGTCCATCACGCAGTCCTTCACGATCGTTAGCTTGTAGTCGGCGTCCGCGGCGTACGTGCTCGTCGACAGGATCACGCCGGAGGTCGACACGCCGGTCAGCATCAAGTGCGTCACGCCCTTCGCGCGGAGGATCATGTCCATGTCGGTCTGCCAGAACGCGTTGACGCGGCGTTTGATCACGGTTGGCTCGTCACCGGTGGGCGCGACGCGCGAATCGATATCGGCGGCGGTCACGCCCTGCATCCGACCGGAGGCCTTCGCGGCCGAGAACCCGACATTGTTCGGGCTCACCTCCGGATAGCCGTGACGAAAGCCGACGACGACATAGATCACCGGGATGTTCGCGGTGCGAGCGGCTTTGATGAGACTGGCGGTGCGCTCGAGCAGGGCAGGGCCCTTGTCGCCGAGCATGGGGATGATCTCCTTCTGGAGATCCATGACGAGCAGCGCGGTGCGATCACGTTCGAGTTGCATGGCGGACCTTGTGAAAGTGGTTGGAGCAGAACGTTCCGATCAACAGCGCGCCCGCGGAGAGCGTGAGCCAACCGAGCGCGTCTGCGGTCAGGAACGTGTGGACGAGCGCGATGCCGCCCGCGAGGTTGGCAAAGCCCCACCACACGTTCAGCGTGGGTGACGATTCGCCGATACCGGATGGCTTCGCGAATGGTGACTGGAACGGCTGCCCCATCATCCCGGCCGCGAGGTGCGGGATGGCGTTGAACAGGAGCATGCCGGCGACGAACTGGAGCAGGTAGTAGTGCCAGGGCTGCATTCGTAGACCTGTCTATGAATATAGTAGACAGGTCTACGATGTCAATGTGGTATGGATGGGTGTGGCGAAGAGCCGGCGTAACCCCAACGAGTTCCTCGAGACGTTCGCGAAGTTGAAGCGAACGTTGTCGTCGCTCGCACAAGGTGCGTATGCCGAGCTCGAGATCGGGACGAGTCAGGCGAAGTTCGTGAGGCACATCGGGGCCGCGGGGCAGATCTCGCAGGCCGAGCTCGCGCGGCAGACCACCACGGATCCGACGCTGACGGGCCGGATCATCGGCACGTTGATCGAGCGCGGTTGGGTGAAGCGCGATCGCAGCGAGGAAGATCGCCGCGAGTACGTGCTCCAGCTGACCGCCGCCGGCAAGCGTGCGCAGGGGCAGATCGAAAAGGCGAGGGAGGCCCTCGCGGCGCGCGTGCTCGATCGCCTCGACGATAAAGACATCGACGAGTTCGACCGCATCGTCGACAAGATCGTCAGCGTTTTTTCGTAGCGGCTTTCTTCTTCGGCTTGGCCTTCGAAGCATCACCGCGTGCGAGCAAGCGCCCGTCGTAATAGATCCGGGTCTTGGCCAAGGTCGGCGATCCGAGGAACACGTCCTTCATGTCGTCCTTCCACTTCGGCTCGTTGACGTTGAGCTGCTCGAGGTTCGCGAGATGCGGGCTCGTCGCGATCGCGGTACCGCCCTTCGCGCCGATCCGGTTGTGACCCATCTCGAGCTGCGTGAGCTGTGCGAGCGCCTTGCAGCCCGCGATCGACGCCGCGCCCTTGTCACCGAGCGAGTTGCGATCGATCCGCAGTCGCCGCAGCGCCGGCAGCGCGAACGCCTTCGCCAACTTCTCCGCCCCGACCGCGGACAGGTCTCCCTTTTCGATATCGAGCTCGACGAGCTTCGCGAGATGCGGACCGCCGACGAGCCAGCCCGCGGCCTCGTGGATGACATTGGTGCCGAGCGAGAGCTTCACGAGACCCGGCAGCTTCGCGAACAGCGCGGTGAGCTCGGCTTTGGTGAAGTCGGTGAGCGCGATGCCGTTCGTCGCGACGTTCAGATCCACCAGCTTCCAGCCGGCATCCGCGATCGCACGCAGTCCTGGATTGCGGATCCGATTGTCCTGGAGATCGAGCTCGGTCAGGCCCTTCAAGTGTTTCGCTCCGGCGAGGAGCTTCACACCGTCGTCGTCGAACACTTTGTCGGCGTGCGCGCCCTGGTAGTAGACGACGACGCCTTCGGTCGCGGTTCCGTGGAGCTCCAAGCGGCGCAGATTCCCGAGCGACGGCGTCCTCGCGATGACCCGCGCGAGATCGTTGCCACACGCGCGTAGCGAGATCTCGAGCGTGTGCAGGCGACCGAGGTTCGGCATGTCGGCGAGGGCATCGATGGATGGCCGCGTCATCAGTTGCCCGATCGGCAGCTCGTTCGCGCCCGACACGATCACGAGCTCCCGGATCGTCGGCGCGGCGGTCATGATGCGCGGCAACGACGACAACAAGGTGTGCGGCAGCTCCAGCCGCTCGACCATCCCGCGCTTCCATTCGAGCTCGATCGTCGGATAGCCCGGCTTGGGGATCGGAACACCTGCGATCACGGGCGCCGTCCACGCATCGCGGTTCGCCTTCACGAGCTTGTTCGCCGCGACGAGGAGCGTCCGTCTCCGGTCATCGTCCGGCGCTGCAGCGAGCTGACACTGCAGCGCGATCAACTCGCCGCGCGGATCACCTTGCTCGGTCAGGTAATCCGCGAATACCAAGCGCGGTGCGTCGTCATCCGGCGCTGCAACGATCGCCTCGAGAAACCTGCTCTCGTCAGCCACGCACCGAGCTTACTTCGCTTGGAACTTCGCGAGCAGCTCCTGCTCTTTTTCCCGCGTCGGGCCCGCGCGCAATGCACCCGGATCCCCGGGCGGCACCTTCTTGCCGGAAGCCTCGAGCTCCTTCGTCACTTTCACGCGACGCTCTGCTTCGCCGGGCCACCACGCGCGCAACGCCGCGACCGTGTCGTCGATCGTCCGATACTTCATCCCGGCACCGGTCACGCGATCGGTATGCCAGCGATGGAACCCGGCGTACTTGCCCTCCGGCGCGTTCCAGATCTGAAACGAGTCTTGCCCGCCGTCATCGCCTGCCATCTTGTTCGCCTCGAGCCAGGCTTCCGGCACCCACACGAGCTTCGTCCCACCACCCGCCTTCACGCACGCGTCCAACACATCGCCCCACTTCGCCGGCGGCACCACCGCGTTGAACGCGCCCGTCGTCGACGTCTCGACGAGATGCACGAGCCACTCCGCGAGATCGCGCACGTCGATCCACTGGAGCGGATCCGCCGGCGTGCCCGGCGCGATCATGGTCCCGCCTTGCGATGCGCGCACCGGCCAGTACGTGAACCGATCCGTCGGATCACCGGGGCCGACGATGTAGCCCGGCCGCACGATCGTCGCGCCCTGTGGCAGCGCCGCTTGGACGGCTTTCTCGCACAGCGCCTTCAAGCCGCCGTAGTTTTCGAACTGCGCACCCATCGTCTCGACGGTGGGGTCCTTCAGCGTGGCGAGCTTCGTCGTCTCGTCGCCGCCCATCGCCGGGATCGAGTTGTCGTCGTAACAGCTGATGCTCGAGATGTAGATGTATTGCTTCACGCCCTGCTTCGCGAGCAGCTCGGCGCTCGCCTTCACGTGGCGCGGGTAGAAGCCGGAGTTGTCGATCACGGCGTCCCATTGCTTGCCGACCAGCTGCTCGAGGCCTTTGGGCGACGCATCGGGATGTAACAATTTGCCGTCCGGACCTTTGTCATCCTCGGCCGGCAACTCCGGGTCGCGGTTGCCGTACAGGTGGTCGACCTTCATCTCGAGCGGTTGGATCTTCTCCCGCTTGCCGCGATTGAAGATCGTGACCTGATGCCCACGCGCGAGTGCCGCCTCGACGGTTTTCGGCCCGATAAAGCCCGTGCCGCCGAGGATGAGGATTCGTTTCGGGGCCGGTTTGGCCTCCGCGGTCGGACCCGTGGCGGGTTTTGCCTTCGGTCCACATGCCAGAAGTCCCACTGCCGCCGAGCCGAGCAAAAAGTCACGCCGCGTCGTCTTCATCGGTTTGGACGGTAACGAACTGGATCTGCGTCGACAACGCGTACGTGGCCGGTGTCGCATTCTGTCGCGGGGGCGATTCCGGCCGTGTTACGTTTCGGCCGTGCGGGTTGTCCTTCTGTTGGGCCTCGTCGGCTGTGCGCAGGCAGGGTCGCAAGATCATGGCGATCCGATCGATGCGTCCGGCAAGTACGACGCTCCGAGCCATCCGATCGATGCGCCGAAGCCGATCGATGCGCCGTCCTCGGGCAATGCCTGCGCGTCGGCCGCCACCTGCAACGCCGCCACGGATCTCGGATCGATCAGCGGCGATACCAACAACGATCAGGTGATGGGCACGGGTTATCAAGCCGCTTGGTACAAGGTCCGCGTCACCGAGGATGACTCCGGCGTGTTCGCGGTCTCGATGACGTTCACCGCCACGCTGACTTCGCCGGCGAACGAAGAGTACGACCTGTTCACGTACATCAACACCGGCAGCGATCAGGTCGAGTGCACGACCGCGAACGGGTCGGCCACGGTCAGCGGCAACACCCAAACGCGCCACATCCAATGGGGCGAGTCCGGCACGTTCTCGAACGGTAACGACGACTCGCGCACGCTCTCGATCGAGGTCCGGCCGAAGGATCAAACCGGCTGCATGTCCGGCGCGACGTATCAGCTCGTGATCGTCGGCGATACTTAGTTCGCGACCTGCGGCACGCCCTTGCGCGTGTTCTCGGCGATCGCTGCATCCGCGAACCGCCGGACGTCGACGAGGAAGTCGGTCGCGAGCGTGGGCGCGTACTTCGACGTGGTGTTCGCCGCGAGCTGATCGAGCTTGTCGTCGGTGCGCCACTCGTTTGCGGTCTGCTCCGCCGTGATCGCGCGGCGCGTGGTGAACATCAACAGGCCGGTCTTCACGTCGAACATCGTCGCTTCGATGTAGCCGTAGACCTCCTGCGATTGGCCGGGCAGGAAGAACGCGCCGAGGATCGTGGCGTAACCCGCGGCCCACGGATTCGCGTGGTGCGTCTTCGCCAACACCTCGCGATAGAGGATCACGTAGCGCAGGCGGTAACGCGCGGCAGCTTCGCGTAGCGCTTCCATGCCGAGCGAGCCCGACGGAATCGGCATCATCTCCGTCACGAGCGAGAACGCGGCGTCCTTGCGAAGTCCGCCGACGAGCGGCCCCATCCCAGCCGGCACCTTCAGGAAGTCCGGACTCGGCCCGCGCCAATCCGTCGCCGTGACGATCGGCAACACGCCGACGCGCGACGGCAGATCGAGCTCGATCGGCGCCGCGAGGATCTTCTGCAGCGCGTCCTCGGACAACTGCCCGTTCGGATCGCGCGCGAACACCGAGCGCTCGAGCGGCGGCGGGGGCCCGGCCAAGGCCGCAGGACCGGCCGCGGTCATCGGCGCCGACGCCATCTTCACGGGGCCGGCACCACATCCGACAACAAGTAAGGCAAGCAAACCGAATCGCAGCATGCGAGTCCAACGAGGGCCGGGTCTCTGGCTTACACTGGCCCGCGCGTGCCGTTTTCGGAGTTCGACTTTTCGCGGGTCTTCGATCCCTCGCCGAACGCTTCGGCGGTCCTGGACCGTGAGCTGCGTCTCGTTGCCGCGAATCACGCGTTCTTGAAGCAGCTCGGCCTGCACTGGCCGGATGTGGTGGATCGCTCGCTGTTCGAGGTCCTCGCGATTCCCGATGCGACCGTGCTTCGGGCCTCGTTCGAACGGGTGCTCGCGACCGGCCATCGCGATGACCTGCCGTTCGTCAACTACACCGCCGAGCGCACGTTCACGTCGAACACCACGCCGATCGTCGGCGATGGCGGCGAGATTCGCTGGCTGTTGAACCAGATCGCGGACGTCACCGAGCTCCGCACCAACCCCGCGGCGAATCTGCCGTCGATGTTGCTCGGTCGCGTCGGCACCGTGAACGCCGAGCTCGCGATGATGCGCCACGTCTTCGATCAGGCGCCGGGCTTCGCGTGCTTCTTGCGCGGGCCGGAACATCGCTTCGAGCTCGCGAATCCCGCGTATCTCGACCTCATCGGTCACGACCGCTCGATCATCGGCAAGCCGATCCGCGAGGCATTGCCCGAGGTGATCGAGCAGGGTTTTCCGGATCTCCTCGATCGCGTGTTCGCATCGGGCGAGGCGTACGTCGGCCGGTCGACGCCGGTCCAGCTCGCACGTCCCGGCGGCTTCGAGACCCGCATCCTCGACTTCGTCTATCAACCGATCGTCGTCGACGGCCGATCGATCGGCGTGTTCGTGCTCGGCAACGATGTCACCGATGCGCGTGCGGTCGAATCGAAGTACCAGCAGCTCGTCCAGATCGTTCCGCAGCAGGTGTGGAGCGCCACGCCGGACGGCAAGCTCGATAGCGTCAACGACGTCACGATCGAGTACTTCGGCAAGCCGCCCGACCAGATCCTCGGCGACGGCTGGATTTCGGTCGTCCATCCCGAGGACATCCAAGTCGCCGGCGAGCGGTGGGCGCATTCGCTCGCGACGGGCGAGTCGTATCAGACCGAGTTTCGCCTGCGCCGTGCCGACGGTGCCTATCACTGGTACCTCGCGCGTGCGATCGCGGTGCGCGCCGAAGACCACTCGATTCGCTCGTGGATCGGCACGAACACGGATATCGACAAGGCGCGCCGCGATCACGAGGAGCTCGCTCGCCGCGCGGCCTACGAAGAGAAGCTGATCGGCATCGTCAGCCACGATCTGCGCAACCCGCTCGGCACGATCACGCTCGCCGTTTCGATGATCGAGCGCGACGAGCTTTCGGCGACCGCGCAAAAGGCGATCGGCTATCTCAAGGCGGCGACCGCGCGCTCCGAGCGATTGATCGCGGACCTCCTCGACTTCGCGCAAGCGCGATCCGGATCGTTCCCGATCCATCGCGGGCCCACGGATCTCCAGGCGATGGTGCGCGCTGCCGTCGAGACCGCACGGCTCGCTACGACCTCGCGCGAGATCACGATCAGCCATCGCGGACCGTCGACCGGGCGGTGGGACGAAGGCCGGTTGACCCAGGTGATCGCGAACCTCGTCGGCAATGCGTTCCAGCACGCGCCTCCCGAAGCCGCGATCCGGGCCACCAGCACGATCGAAAACGATCGCGCCACGATCGAGGTGTTCAACGAAGGCACGCCGATTCCCGCCGACGATCTGCCGCGGTTGTTCGATCCGTTCGCGCGCGGCAAGAATGCGAAGACGAAGCAGGGCAGGTCGGTCGGACTGGGCCTGTACATCGCTCGGCAGATCACGCTCGCGCACGGCGGCGAGATCGCGGTGACCTCGAATGCCACGGGCACCACGTTCACGGTCACGCTCCCGCTCGACGCTCCGAACCCGGGCTAAGCTCGGCGCATGGACGGGTTCGTGGTGTTCATCGTCATCGCGATGATCGCGTGGCTGATCTCCGCGTTGAGCAAGGGCGGCGCCAGCTACAACCGCGTGCTGAAGAGCGGGATTCCGGCGCGCGGCATCTTGTTGAACGTGTCGGCGATGACGCAGCAAGCGGTCGGCACCGGATTCTCGAAGTTGCAGCGCCGGTTGGTGCGGATCGACGTCGAGATTCCGGGCCAAGCACCGTACGAGGCGTCGATGACCGCATTGATCCCGCTGAACCTCATCAACGACATCGTGCCCGGCGCCACCGTCGAGGTTCGGGTCGATCCGAAGAATCGCGCGAACGTCGTCATCGTCGGGCCGGGCACTGGCTTCTCGGCGGCGGCGCTGCAAACAGGAGGTCCGTCATGACCGAGCTCACTCGTTGTGGAAATTGTGGCGCGCCGGTCACGGCATCGAGCGCGGATGTCCGGCGTGGTCAATGTCAGTTCTGCGGCGCAGAGCTGGTGGTCGCCGTCGATGCCGATTCGATCGCCGCGGGCATGGCACTCGATATCGCGAACTCGCACGCGTTCATGCTCCAGCTCGCGCGCGCACTCGGTCACGCGTTCGGGCAGCGCAGCCGGATCGAGTGGGCGGGTGGCCAGATCGTGAAGGTCTCCGTCGATTTCGGCAAGGACATGTACGTCGCGGTGCTCGAGGTCGATCGCGTGGTTGGCCAGAAGAAGAAGATGGTGCGCGGCGTCGCGCTGAAGACCGCGATCCATCCGATCGAAGAGTGGATCCCGATGCTGCATCAAGCGATCGCGGAGCACGTCACCACGAATGCGAAGGCCGCGACGGCCCTGAAGCAACTGAGGCTCTAAATGGATCAACCGCACCAGCGCCCCGAACATCAGGAGCTCCCGCAACACGCCAAAGAGCGGTTGGCGGAGATGCGGCAGAACAAGTTCTTCACCAGCGATCTGTCGGTGAACGAATTCCTGCTCGTCAAAGAGGCCGGCTTTCAACCGCTCGGCCTCGTGATGGGCAGCAGCATCTATCACATCGGGATCCAGCAGATGCGCGGAATTCCCGAGGAGCTGACGATGCTGACGCAAGCGCTGTATGGCGCGCGCGAGCTCGCGATGGTGCGGATGGAAGAGGAAGCGGACGAGCTCGGTGCCGATGGCATCGTCGCCGTGCGGCTCGCGCTCAACATCCACGCGTGGGGCGCGAACGTGATCGAGTTCCTCGCGATCGGCACCGCCGTGAAGAGCGACAAGCCGGGATTTCGCGGCGCCGAGAATCGCCCGTTCACGAGCGACCTCTCCGGGCAGGACTTCTGGACGCTACTCAACGCCGGCTATCGCCCGGTCGGCTTCGTGATGGGGAACTGCGTCTATCACGTCGGCCAAGGCCCGAGCAGTCAGCCCACGCAAAACGCCGAGCTGACCGAGATCACGCAAGCGCTGTACGACGCGCGCGAGCTCGCGATGGAGCGCATGCAGGTCGAGGCGGAGGCGATGAACGCCGCGGGCATCGTCGGCGTGACGATCGACGAGAACAACCACACGTGGGGCCCGGCGATCTTGGAATTCTCGGCGGTCGGAACGGCGGTGGTGCCGATCCGCGATGACCACCACATTCCGAAACCCACGCTCGTGCTTTCGGTGGGTGACTAGATGGCGCGCGGTCACGATCAGATCGACATGAAGCGCAGCCTCGAGCACGTGCGCGGCGGCGGGATTCCGTTGCGTGCGGTGCAGCGGCTTGCCGACGAAGCGGGCCCGAGTCGCAAGCTGTTCACGAGTGACCTCACGGTCAGCGAGTACTTGCTCGCGCGCGATGCCGAGTGCCACCCGATCTCGCAGGTGATGGGAAGCTGCATCTATCACGTCGGCAAGATTCCCGACTACAAGGGCGCGACCGGCGTGATCGACGTGATCAGCGAAGGCCATCGGACGTCGCGCCGGCGTGCGGTGACGCGGTTGTTTCAAGAGGCGGTGCTGTTGAATGCCGATGCCGTGATCGGCGTGCACTTGAAAGACCGGATGATCACGATGGGCGAGCGCGGCAAGGGCGGCGATGACGGCGGCGAGGTGCTCGAGTTCACCGTCGTCGGCACCGCGGTGAGGGCGCCGTGGATCACCCATCCGCCGGGGCAACCGATCATCACGGATCTCTCGGGCCAAGACCTGTGGGCGCTCGCGCAGGATGGCTTCGAGCCGTGCGGGTTCCTGTTCGAGTTCGTGCGCTATCACGTGTGGCACGTGACGAAGGGCGTGAATTCGATGGTCGGCGAGCTCACGCAAGCGAACGATGCGATGGCCGAGACGCGCGAGATCGCGGCCGCGAGCATCACGAATCAAGCGCAGCAAGTCGGCGCGGAGTTCGTCGTCGGTAGCGACATGAAGCTGACGATGCGCGAGGTGCCGTGCGGCTTTCGCGGCTGCCCGCTCGACGACATCGATATCGATCTGAGTTGGTTCGGTACCGGGATCCGGCGGATCCCGAATCGCCCGGAGACCTCGCACGAGCTGCCGAAGTTCATGCTGTCGATGATCCCGCTCGGCCGGCGCAAGGACGCGCTGATCGATGCGGAGGATGACGAAACCGATATCGAGGTCGCGGCGGAAGAAGTGACCGAGGCGGCGCTCGAACGCGACGAGGCGTTCAGTGAGTAACGATCTCCCGGCCGATCTCCCGCAACACGCGCGCGAACGCATCCAGGAGATGCGCGCGAAGAAGCTGTTCACGAGCGACCTCTCGGTCAACGAGTTCGTGCTCGTGCGCGAGGCGGGCTTCGATCCGGTGGGGATGGTGATGGGCGTGTCGATCTACGCGATCGCGCCGAATATCCCGCGCGGCGATCAGGGCCGCGAAGTCGAGTCGATGACCGCGGCGCTCTATCACGCGCGTGAGCTCGCGATGAACCGGATGGAAGAAGAGGCCGAAGCGCTCGGTGCCGACGGCATCATCGGCGTGCGGCTCACCGTGAATCTGTCGACGGATCCGAATCGTCAGATGTGGCAGCAGTATCGGGTGTGGGCGAAGTGGGCCAAGTCGATGGGCTTCCGCCGGCCCCCGGGCTTTCAACAGTATTGGCCCGGGTGGATCGATCTCGCCGAGGATCAATGGCGGCGCTACGTCACGCAGATGGGCTGGCAGTTCGTGCCACTACCGCCGTGGCGCCAACAACTCGGCCGCGCGGCGTATCAGCTCGGGCCGGGCACGGCGGAGTTCATGGCGATCGGGACCGCGGTCCGCCATCGCACGGGCGAGCATTATCGCAACAAGAAGGGCAAGCCGTTCCAATCGGACTTGAGCGGTCAGGACTTCTGGATGTTGATCCGCACGGGCTTTCGTCCCGTCGGCTTCGTGATGGGCAACTGCGTCTATTACGTGCCGCCGGCCCTCGTGAAGGCGCCGGATAAACAGAGTACCGAGCTGTCGGCGTACACGCATGCGCTGTACGACGCGCGCGAGCTCGCGATCGAACGCTTGCAAGACGAAGCGGAGGATCTCGATGCGACCGGGATCGTCGGCGTGACGATCGCCGAGGAGCAACACTCGTGGCGAACCACGCCGTGGAACATCGGTAACGCGGCGCTGACGACCGGCGAGCTGATCGAGCTGTTCGTGATCGGCACGGCCGTGGTGCCGACGGAGACCGGCGGCGAGCTCGGCGATCCGCAACTGATCCTCTCGGCGAACGACGTGTTGCCGAAGAAGGCGGCCGAATGACCGCGCTGTCCGAGTTAGGCGTCACCGAGTTCCTCACGTTGCAACGCGCGGGATTCCTACCGTGCGGGCTCGTCGTCGGGACGTGCGTGTACAGCGCGGGCTCGCAATACGACTGGAACGTGACGACTGGCGAGATCACCGCGCTGACGAACGGCATCCGGTCCGCGCGCGAGTACGCGATCCAGCGGATGAACAAACGCGCGAAGGCGTTGAACGCCGATGGTGTCGTCGACGTGAGGCTCGATGTCGAGCATCACCTGTGGCGCGGCGGTCGGCAGGTCGCGAAAGCGATCGCCGTCGGGACCGCGGTGCAGTTCAACTCGAGTCACGCACCGCCGCGCTTGCGCAATGCGCCGAGCCTGCGGTTGGCGCACGGCGAGCCGTTCTCGAGCGATCTCTCGGGCGGCGACTTCGTCACGTTGCTCGCCGCCGGCTATCGCCCGGTCGCGGTCGCGAGTGGCACGTGCGTGTACGGCTTGGATCCGCGCACGCTACGCAACTATCGCGGGCGCGATGAAGAGATTCGCGAATACACGCAGGCGTTCTTCGAAGCGCGCGAGAAGGCGATGGAAGTCTTACAGAAGCAGGTCCTCTCGGGATTTTCGCCGAGCTCGCCCGATCATCCGGTCGGCGTCGTCGGGATGACGGTAAGCGAACAGACCTACGGTGGAGCAGGGGCCTCGGGGCCGCCGATCGTCGAGTTCAGCGCGATCGGGACCGCGGTGGCGCTACTCGCCGACGACGATCCACGGCGCACGCTCCCGGAGATGAAGCCGGTGATCGCGGTGCCGTTGGATCGCTAGAGACCGAACGCCGCGCGCACGCCACGAATCGCCGCGATCGCGTAGATCGTGTTGTGGTGCTCGGCGGGCATCGGCTCGTAGATCCACTGCACGGTACCGGCGATCCTCACCTGATCGCCGAGCTGCTTCACGCCGTCCTGGGTGTCCTTGTAATCGCCCGTCGCCACGTAGAGTAGCTTCGGCGACTTCGTCCAATTCGCGATCGATGCCGGCGCGTTGTCGACGAGCCGACCTTGGTTCCACCACACGCTCGGATCGACCGAGATGTAGTCATCGAAGAGGCCCGGCTCGACGAGGAACGTCTCGATCGCGAACAGACCCGCGAGCGACTCGCCCATGAGCGCGGACTCGCCCGTGGTGCGGAACGTCTTCGCGATCATCGGCTTCAGCTCGTCGCGCAGGAACGTGCGGAACGTGTCGCTGCCACCCGCGTGCGGCGCCACCTTCTGCTCGTCTGGAACATCGGTCGTCCCCGCGAGATCACGACGCCGCTCGGTGTTCTCGATCCCGACGACGATGATCGGCCGGATCACCGCGTTCTTGATGTCGGTATCGACGGTGCCCACGACGTGCGGAAAGTCCTCCGCCATGCCGCCATCCGGGATGTAGAGCACGGGGAACTTGTCCGCGCCCTTCTCGTATTGCGGTGGCAGATACACGTTGATGACGCGCGTCTCGCCCAACACCTTCGAGTGCAACGTGAGCGTCTCGCCGAGTTGCGTGCCGAGCTCCGGTGGCGGTGGCGCTTCCTGCAACGAACCACCGCACGCGGCAACGACCACCAACAGCGCGCGCATCAGAACACGCTGTAGAGCGAGTCTTCGGGTTCGCCGATCTTGATGTTCTTGAATTCGATGTGCTCCGTCGGCAGGCCGATGTTGTGCTCGACCGTCGGGAACTTCATCCCGTTCACCTCGGTGAGGTTGTCGGGCTTGTACGCGATGTTGCCGCCGCTCGCGACCACCTCGAGGCGGACGATCATGTTCGTCTTCGGATCCACGCCGACGACATACGACGTGCCCGCGCGCGCCTTCTCACCGGCGTCGAACGTGATGCCGATCATGTCGATCGGCGTGGGTTGACCATCCGGGCCCGGATCACCGGCGGCTTGGCCGTTGTACTTCAGCACCGTACCGACCTCTTCCATCAGGAACGGCGCCGAGAGAGCGACCGACGAGAACTGCCACCGCTCGACACCGACCTTGATCGCGGGTGGCGACTCTTTGTCATCCATCTTCTGGCGCTTGCCACCCGATTCGCCGTACGCGGTCTCGTATTCACCGTAGAGCTCGCGACGCACCACGACATCGCCGTGATCGCCGATCAACCGACCCATCGTGCGCGCGTTCCAGCGGTCCCACGCCTGTTCGCCTTCCATGGGCGGTTTGCCCTGATCGACGATCGCTTCTCCCCATTGGATCTGTTTCACGGCGGCCCACTTGTCCATCCCGCCGTAGTTCGCGACGACCTTGTCCGCGATTTCGACGGCCTTCGGATCCGAGCCCGCGCGGTTCCACGCGGTCGGTGCGTTCGGATAGCGAGCCATCGTGGTACGGCCGGGGCCGCAGGCGACTAGGGCAAACAAGGCAAGGCGAGCTGCTTTCATGGGCCGGGACCATAACAAAAAACACCGGTACACCTTTGGTTCGCGCCGTACCGTCTCGACCGAACTAGAGTTCGGTCCATGAAGTTCACGCTCGCGCGCCTGGAGCCCGTGGTCTACGGCGTCCTCCGCATGATCGCGGGCGCGATGTTCGCGTGCCACGGCCTCCAGAAGGTGTTCGGCATCCTCGGCGGACATGCTGTCGCACTGAGAACGCAAATGGGCATCGGCGGCGTGATCGAGCTCGTCACCGGCGTGTTGATCGCGATCGGTGTCGGGACGCGATGGGCGGCGTTCTTCGCGTGCGGCCAGATGGCGGTCGCGTACTTCCAATTTCACGCACCGCACGGCGTCCTGCCGATCCAGACGAACGCCGACGATACGGTGCTGTACTGCTTCGTGTTCCTACTATTTTGCGTCCGCGGATCCGGCGTCTACGCGATCCGGCCCGATTAGCGCGAACACCGCGCCCTGCGGATCCATCAGCATGCAGAACGGTTCGCCCGTCGGCGTCTTCATCACGGGCACCATGAACTTCGCGCCGCGTGCGAGCGCCTTGTCCGCGGTCGCTTCGACGTTGTCGGCGAGGATGTAGTAGCCCCACGCGATCGGCTGGCCCTCGCGGCGATTCATCATCCCGCCCATCCGCCCTCGACGATCGCCCCACGAGATGTACGTGCCGTGCGGCCCCATGTCGAACGCGCCGAGCTTCTTCCACCCGAACATCTGCTCGTAGAATTGGATCGCCGCGGCGTTATCCGAGGTGTAGAGCTCGTTCCAGCGGAACTCGCCGTGCTTCTGATGATCGTGCAGCTTCGTCGGCGTGGCCGGCTGATAGAGCGCGAACACGGCGCCTTGCGGATCCATGACCACGGCAAAGCTACCGACGGTCTCGACCGCTTCTTTATGGATGACCTTGCCGCCGAGCGATTGGAGCTTGGCGACGGACGCATCGAGGTTGTCGACTTCGATGTTGCTCTGCCAGTACGGCACCGGCGCGATCGACGGCAACTTCCCGACGCCACCGACCGGACCCTGCGACGACACGAACATCGTGTAGTCGGGACCGAACTTGTCCGCCTTCCACCCGATCACCGACGTGTAGAACTCGATCGACGCGTCGACGTCCGGACTCAACAGCTCGTACCAAACAATATCGCCCTGCATAGGGCCGCTATCCTACTGCGTTCCGGCGGTCTCTAGCTTCTTCGCGAGCGCTTCGAGGCGTTGGTGCAACGCGTGCGCTTGATCCGCCAGATCGGGAAACTGATGATCGCGCGCGGTTTGCGCGAGCTCGTGCGCACGCACGCCGGCGGCATGCATCTGCGTCGCGATATCGGAGGTCTGCTGGCCGGTCGCGACCTCGGCATTGATCCGCGCGACATCGGTGGTGATCGCACCGAGCGCCTTCATCAGCTCCGCTAGTTGCCCGTTGCGATGTTGGAGCTCCGGGGCTCGCGCGACGATCTGTTGCGCCATCGCTTGCTGCTTGTCGCGCGCACTCGCGATCGCGGTGATCAGGAGCTGACCCGCTTGCTGCAACTTGGTCTCGGCATCGGCGAGCTCCGAGAGCGTGGCGTTCGCGCGCTCGAGGTGCTTCAGCGTCTCGAGTGGCGCGCGCAGGAACAAGTCCCCGAGGCGCGTGTACTGCGCGAGCGCGGCATCGAACGTTTCGGTCGCGGTGGTCAGCTCGCTCGCCTCGGGCTTCGCCATGGCTCCTATGTACACCAGGGCGTCGCATGCTGTCGCATTGGCAGCGACGTGGCGCTGGGCCTAGAGTCGGCGCGATGCGTACGTGGGCCCTTGTCGTTCTTGCAGCATGTGGTGGGAGTAATGCGCCGGTCGGTACGCCGCACGGTGATCTGCATGGCGTTTACGTCGAGGATCTCGATCGCGCGGCGGATCCGTGCACGGACTTCTTCGCGTTCGCGAACGGTGCGTGGCGCAAGGCCAATCCGATTCCGGCGTCGCAGCCGAAGTGGTCGCGGCGCTGGGAATCCGGCGAGAAGGCCAAGACCGCGCTGAAGGACATCCTCGAAGAGGTGTCGGCGAAGCGGGACTGGCAGGCGCATTCGACCGAGCAGTTGATCGGCGACTTCTACGGCGGCTGCATGGACGAAGCGACGATCGAGAAGACGGGCTCGGAACCGCTAAAGGCGATGCTCGCGCAGATCGATGGGGTGAAGACCAAGGCCGATGTGGTCGCGGTGATCACGAGGCTCGCGCACGAGCGGATCTACGCGCCGGTGTTCTTCGCGTCGACGGTGGATGTTCACGATCCCGAGCACGTGATCGCGGATGTCGGCGCGGCCGGGTTGGGCATGCCCGATCGCGATTACTACGTGAAGACCGAACCGCGGTTCGCGGACGCGCGCGAAAAGTACGTGGCACACGTCGGGAAGATGCTGGAGCTCGCCGGGCGTGATCCTAAGTCGGCGGCGACGATCATGGCGTTCGAGACGCGGTTGGCGCAGGCGTCGATGACGAACGAAGAGCAACGCGATCCGAAGAACCTCGATCATCCGATGTCGGTCGCACAGCTCCAGGCGCTGACGCCGAGCTTCGATTGGACGGCGTTCGAGAAGGATCTGCACGTGCCGGCGATCGGGTTGACGGTCGATCAGCCGGCGTTCATGGCGGCGTTCGAGAAGGAGCTCGCGACCACGCCGATCGCGGACTGGAAGATCTATCTCGCGTGGAAGTACATCGACGCGCGCGCGACGGATCTCGGCAAGGCGTTCTTCGACGAGCAGTTCGCATTCGGTGGCAAGTACCTCGCGGGGACGCCGGAGCCGAAGCCGCGCTGGAAGCGGTGCGTGGAAGATGCGGATAACTTGCTCGGCGATGCGGTCGGCAAGAAGTACGTCGAGAAGTATTTCCCGCCGGCGGCGAAGGCGCGGATGAACGAGCTCGTCGATAACTTGTTGTCGGCGATGCACGACGATCTCGAGACCGTGTCGTGGATGTCGGCGCCGACGAAGCAGAAGGCGTTCGAGAAGCTGTCGACGTTCCACAAGAAGATCGGCTATCCCGACAAATGGAAGGACTACTCGGCGGTGACGATCGCGCGCGACCAGCACTTCGCGGCGATGACGGCGATGAACGTGTGGAACAACGACGACGACCTCGCGTTGATCGGCAAGCCGACGGATCACGCGCGCTGGGGCATGACCGCGGCCACGTCGGACGCGTCCTACAATCCCACGACGAACGAGATCACGTTCCCGGCGGGCATTCTGCAGCCGCCGGCGTTTCGGATGGACGCGGTCGACGCGATCAACTACGGCGCGATCGGCGTGGTGATCGGTCACGAGATCAGCCACGGCTTCGACGATCAAGGCGCGCAATTCGACGCGAAGGGTCGACTCGAGAATTGGTGGCAGCCGGCGGATCTCACGGCGTTCCAAGAGCGCGGCGCGTGCATCAGCCAGCAGTTCGAGGCGTACGAGATCGAGCCCGGCGTGCATCACAACGGCAAGCTGATCCTCGGCGAGAGCATCGGCGATGCGGGTGGCGCGAGCATCGCGTACCGCGCGTTCGAGAAGGCGAAGGCCGCGCACGGTGCGCCGACGTTGGACGGGTTCACGCCGGAGCAGCAGTTCTTCATCGCGTGGGGCCAATTTCGCGGCGACGAGACGCGGATCGAGCAGCAGCGCTTGATGGTGCAGGGCGATCCGCATCCGGTCGCGAAGTTCCGCGTGATCGGCCCGCTCTCGAACATGGCCGAGTTCGCGACCGCGTTCTCGTGCAAAGCAGGGCAGGCGATGGTGCGCGAGCACCCGTGCAAAGTCTGGTAGCTACTTCTTCGAGCGCCACGGCAGCATGCGCGAGAGCTCGCCGTCGCGGATCACGATCGTGTGACGGAGCACGTTGCCGAGGTGCGCGATGAACGTGGCGAACAGGAGATACGCGAGCACGGTATGGGTGGGGCGGAGCACGCTGTAGAGGCCGGGGCTCGTCGGCAAGACGTGCAGGAAGATCGGATAGCCGCCGGCGGATTGCATGCCCCACCCGACGAGCGGCATCGCGACCATGAGGGCGTACAGCAGCAGCTCCGAGTAGTGCGCGAACGTCTTATCGCGGGCGGTCATCGTCGGAAGAAAGTCCGGCAGCGTGGTCAATCGGCGATTGATGATCCGGACGAGCGCGAGCACCAGGATCGCGAGACCGAGCGGGCGATGGATCGCGAGCAAGCGGTGATAGCTATCGACGGACACCACCATGTGAACGCCGATGAACAGCATCGCGATCAACATCGCGGCCATCAGCCAATGCAGGATGCGCGAGGACCAGGCGAATTGCTTCATCGGACGGCACTCGGGGACACGGGTTCGGCCAGGCGACGGCGGAGCGAGACGGAATAGGCAGCCGATCGCGCGGACAGGATCGGATCGTTCGAGACCTCGACGCCGCTCGGCAGGATCGTCGGATCGAAGTTCACGATCCGCGCGTCGCTGACCTCTTCGAGCTCGATCGTATCGATCGAGAGCGTGCCGACATCGACCTGCTTGCGCGTGCTCGGCCACGGAATCGTCGGGTCGTCGATCGCGTCACTCGGATCCGCGATCGTCACGATCATGTGCCAGCGGAGCGGCTTCGCGTGAACGGCGGCGATCACCGCATCGAACAGCGCGTTCGAGCCTTGGCCCGTGGTCGCGGGCTCGGTGGCTTCGGGGACCATCGCCCAGCGCACCGGCGTTTTGTGGCCATCACCGTCGACGAAGTAGAACGCGTCGAGGCTGTTGAACGTGCTGTCCGCGAAGCCGGCCGTCGGCGGTGCCGCCTTCGTGAGCGCCATCGCTTGCTGGGTCGCCGGGTGCGCGGTCATGAATGCGCCGACCTTCGCCGGATCGGGCTTGTGCGTCGCGGGATCGGGCGCCGTCGCGACCAACAGGTCCCGCATCTCTTCGCCGTTGCGGACGGGAAACACCGGCGTGTTGTTCATCGCCATGCGCCACTCTTCGTTGCTCGGCAGTCGAAAGCGCAGCGCCATCGAACGCGCGTTGCCCGGCGTGTCGGCGATGTACGGCATGCCGCCCGCCAACGCGAACCGGCCGAGCACCGGGGTGTCGTGACCGAATAGGCTCGCGTGCGAGAGGTGAACGCCGTCGAGGTTGCCGTGGAACGTGCCGCGAAAGCCGATGCCCTTCGCGTGATTGCGGCGAAAGCCCGGATGTACGCCGTTCGCCGCCTCGAACGCATCGATGATCCGGTTCGGCGTGGCGGCGGTGGGCGAGAACCACCCACCTGTCCATGCGAACGCCGTGATGATCGCGAGCAGGATCGCGGCGACAAGGGCGTGCCTGATCGTCATCCGAGGCACGACGATAAGGCGTTAGAATAGAAAGATGGGGATTCGCTGGGCGCTGATTTTCGTCGCGGCGTGTGGCGGTGGCGGTGGCTCGTCGAGCGGTGACGACGACGGCCAACCGGTACCCGATGCGGCCGTGCCTTCGGCGGTGTGTACGGAGCCCGCGCTCGCGGATACGAGTGGGGCGGTGGTCGTCGGTGATGGCACGGCGGCGAGTTGCACGATGGCGGCGTTGCAGACGGCGGCGAGTGCCGGTGGGGCGATCACGTTCGCGTGCGGCGCGGATCCGGTGACGATCACGATGACCGCGCCGATCATGGTGACGAAGGAGACCGTGATCGACGGTGGCGGCAAGGTCACGCTGTCGGGCGGTGGGACCTCGCGAATCCTGTATCTCGATTCGGACTACAACACCAAGACGCCGCGACTCACGGTCCAGCGCCTGTCGTTCGTGAAGGGCAAGTCACCGGCGACCGGCGAGGACACCGCGCAGGGCGGTGGCGCGATCTATCGCGATGGCGGGTCGTTGACCGTGAACCAGTGCGCGTTCGACGACAACCACGGTCCGACAACCGGACAGGATACGGCGGGCGGCGCGATCTACGGCTTCGGCGGCGGCGACATCGTGATCGTGAAGTCGACGTTCACGAACAACTCGTGCAGCGATGGCGGCGCGGTCGGATCGTTGAACGGTGACCTCTCGATCATCGACTCGACGTTCGACGGGAACACGGCGACCGGCAACGGCGGCAATCCCGGTAATGGCGGCTGCGGCGGCACGATCTATCAGGACGGCGGCAAGGAGATGTCGTCGCTGTGTGGCGTGACGATCACGCACTCGACGGCCGGCGCGATCGGCGGTGGCGTGTTCCGCGTCTCGAACGATCACACCGGATCGTTCGCGATGGATCGGTCGGTCGTCGACGGTGGCACGGTGATGGGGCAGGGCAACGCGGGCGGGCTGTACCTCGAGGGCCTGGCGCTCACGATCACGGCGAGCTCGATCACCCACAACACCGCCTATAACAACGGCGGGATCTGGATCAGCACGGACACCGTGACGATCATCAACACCACGATCGCCGAGAACACGGCGAGTGGTACGAACGGCGGTGGGATCTGGCTCGGCCACTCGCCGACGGGAACGATCACGAATTCGACGATCGCGAACAATCACTCGACAGCGCCGGGCAACATCGCGGGCGCGATCTTCGGGGATGGCTTGACGTTGCTGAATACCGTGATCTCGGGCAACACCGCGCAGTACACGCCTGGCTGCGACGACACGCGCATCGATGGCAGCGGCAATCTGCAATTCCCGAGCGGCGCGTTGTGTACGATGAGTCCAACGATCGCGGACCCCATGCTCGGCACGATCGATCCCACGACCTACACGCTCGCGCCGGCCGCGGGAAGTCCGGCCAAGATGCTCGGTCGAAACTGTCCCGCGACGGATCAGCTCGGCAACCCACGCGGGGATGCGTGCACCGCGGGTGCGATCGAATGACGGACATCGCGGCGATCCTGACTAGCGATACGTCTCAGCGGCAGAAGTTGGTGCTCGTCGAGAAGGTGATCGACGAGATCCGTGCGATGCGCGACGATCATTTCGTCGCGCTCGTGAAGGTGATCAAGAAGAACCTCAATTCGCCGAAGCTCGAAGATCAGGTGAAGGCGCTGCTCGTGAAGCTGCACGACGGGCGGACGTCGATTCCCGCGCCGGAGCCCGAGCCACCGCCACCGGCAACTGTGCCACCCGCGCCACCGCCGCCGGTGCCACCGGATCAGCTGGCGGAGCGCCTCGCGGCCGATATCTTCGTCGATCCGTCGGCGCAGGATCCGTATCTGCCGTTTGCGGACTACTTGTCGAGCAAGGGCGATCCACATGGCGAGCTGATCGCGATCGGACGCGAGCTGGCGAAGAATCCGGGCAACAAGGAGATGCTGCGCGCGCACGCCGAGCTCGCGCCGAAGATCCTCGGACCGCTCGCCGACATGACCGACATGGTCGAAAACGTCCAGTGGCACATGGGCTTCATCAAATCCGTGAAGCTCGAAGAATCGAATCAACGCTTCAATGGCCACGTGAAGCCGAAGATCGCGGTTCACGAAGCGCTCGAGATGATCCTCGCCGGGCCCGGCCGGTTTCTGCAGGAGCTGACGATCGGCGTCGTGCAACGCGATGGCAACGAGCAGTACGGGCCGCTGCACGAGGTGATCGCGAAGCGAGCCGCGAGCGTTGCGCGTGCTGTTTCATGGCGAGTTCGATTCCGAAGAGACCGAGCTCAACTGGACCGAGATGGGCGATCTGTCGGCGATCTGGCCGCAGTGCCAGGAGCTGCGTCGCGTGCACTTGCGCGCGGGTGGCATGGCGATCGGACCGATCTCGTTGCCGAAGTGCGAGAGCTTCGAGATCGAGACCGGTGGGCTCGATGCCGAATCGCTCGCGTTCATCTGCAAGGCCGAGTGGCCAGAGCTTCACACGCTCGATCTCTGGCTCGGTCCCGAAGGCACCGCGGAAAGCTCGCTCGCCGAGACCTTGCACCCGTTGCTCGCAGGCTCGGGCGTGCCGAAGTTGCGTCGCCTCGCGCTGAAGAACACGCACGCGGGCACCGAGGTGATCACGTTACTCGCGGCGTCGCGACTATTACCTCAGCTCGAAGTGCTCGACGTGTCGATGTCCGATCTGGATCTGGACGTGTTGCGCGAGCACGCCGCGAAGCTCTCGCATCTGCAGAAGCTGATCCTCGGTGCCGATGATCTCGAGCCTGACGAGCTCCCGCTCACGAACGTGGTGTGGGAAGACCGCTACGGCCCGGTCTACGAATAGTCACTCCGCAGGGATCGCGAGCACGCTCCAACGGTCGAGCTTCGGGACGTTCGCGATCTCGGCTTTCGTACAGAGGCGCGTGCCGACGTTCTCCTCCGCGAGCCAGTACGTATGGGTCTTTTCGTCGAAGCTGCAGTACAACGGCGGACGGTACGGATAGCGATCGCGCGAGAGCTCGCAGCGGATCGCGCGCTGGCTCGTCAGGCGGTGATGCTTCATATCGATCTCGCGCGCGATCATCGGAGCCTCGTCGTCCGCGCAGTGGGCCGGATCGGGCGATGGGACGCGATAGAAGCCCAACGTGCATACGGCCGTGGCCGGATCGCGAAGCCCCGTGCGGCGAAAGTTCGCGTTGCGATTGCCGCGGGTCCAGTCGTCGCCCGGGCCCCATAGATGTTGAAGTCGGATCTCGAGGTCGATGCACAGATCGTCGTCGGGAACGTCGATCTCGATGCCGTCGAGATACATCCCGTGCTCGCCTTCACCGCCCCACGCATAGATGACGAGTCCGGTCGCCTCGCGGCTCAGTCGCGGGTCGGTGTTTTCGATCACGTGGTACGGCGCCGAGCCGAGATCGAGGTCACCGAACAGCGGGCCGAACGTCGTGGGGCGTTTGCCACAGCAATCGGCGAGGCTGCGCTCCATCTTTGGACGCAACGACACCGTCGGAGGTGCTTCGACTTTCGGGATCACGTACTCGGCAACGGGTGGATCGACCCAGATCGGCTGTGTTGGCTTGACCGGCGCCGGTTTCATCGACGCATGGAGCGCCTGCGCGCACCCGAGCAGCAAGAGGACGTACCAATGTCCGCGCATCTCGAATCGGACACCGCTCGATCGCGGCAGTTGCACTCAAACCTTGAACGCGCCGTAGTCGCTGCCCGTGACCGCGCAATCGAGGTCGATCGCACCGGCGCCCGACACGCCGAACGTGGGGCCCGTGTTGTGCTGCCAGATATCGTACTGGTAGATGTTCACGCGCTTGTCGATCGTCTTGCCCTTGCCGTCGAACGTCATCTGCCAGGCGTACTTGATGAGGTTCTTGCTGTAGAGCCGCTCGATGCACTTGTACGTGCCGTAGACGCCGATCCGCGAGTTGTCGCCTTTGAAGTGATCGTTGATGCCGTGGAAGTATTCCTCGACGCGATTTAGATCGGATTCGATCTGTCCGCCCTTCGGATCGAAGTCCGCCGTGAAGTAGCAAACCGCGTTGTCCGGCGCCTTCACGACATCCGCGAGATGGTTGAACGCGCGGTTCGCGTCGCCGTGGCCACGCGCCTTGTGATCGACGCCATTCGCGATCGCGCGATATTTCGCCTTCTCCCAGAGCGCCACGATCTGGAACCCGTGGTCGCAGAAGTGCTTCGCCTCGTCGCGCGCGAGCGGCGGATGGTGATCGCGATCCCACGTCACGTAGCGGCCGATCCAATCCATCTTCCACGGTCGCTTCTTGATGTTCGCGAGGTTGACCTTCTTCCAGTCGTGCGCGTCGCCGAGGTTCGTATCCATCCCCCAGTGGACGTCCTTCTTCTCTTTGGCGAGGAGCGTGAGCTCGTCGCTGCCCCAGTGCCGACCGCCTTCCGGAATGAAGTCGAAGCCGGCGTGGATCGCGGTACAGCGATAGTTGCCGTGACCGAGGCCGGTGAAGACGACCTTGCCCGTCTTGTCCGAACGCTTCATGCCCGGATTCGGTTGGCCAGGCGGATTCTCGAGATAGACCTTCGCCACCTTGTCGAACGGTTCGTGATCGTCGGCGTAGAGGATCGTGACGGTGATCTTGCCGTCGACGAGATGCTTCGGACACGGCTGCGTGCCCTGGCCAGGCGGATCGCCTTCCCACGCCGGATCGTCGGTATCGATCGTGAGGTTCGGATCCCACGGATCAGGCGTGGTCGACATCGGCCATCCACTTCTTCACGAACGCCACGATCTCGCGCTCCGAGATCAGCTCGTGGCTGTACGCGACGTCGATGCCTTGCTCGACAAACGACCGCGGCTGTCCCGGTGGCTTCGGCGAGGCGATCGACGAACGTCTCCTCGGCCACACGATCCATGGCGTCGAGATGGATCTTACGAAGGATCATGCGGGGACTCCAACGCCGGTGATGCCGGCTCTCGAGATGTCATGCGCGTACGTCGCGACGCGATCTTCGACGAGAAAGCTGTGCACGGGGCCGAGGAGCTCGAGCCGTTCGTCCTCGTCGCAGACGCGAGCAACGGCTCGCAGCACGCGCGGGTCGTAGAACCGGAAGTAGATCTCCTCGCCGGTTTCGAGCTGCGATTCGAACAGCCGCGCGCAGTGCTGGACGAGCGCGGTCATCGGATACGAGCACACCGCGAAGATCGCGCTCGCGTTTCCCCACGCGCGCGTGACGAGCTCGTCGTTCGCGACCGTGACGTGCGGCCCGAACGCGCCCAGCTCGGGCACGATCGGCTCGCACGTGAACTTCTTCAGGAGCGATGGATCGCGCGCGGGATCGATCACCGCGAACACGTGATGGGGCTGCCGCGCGAGATAGCGCACCCAGTAGTCGACAACACCCGAATCGACGAGTCGCGCCCGCCGGCCATCGATGATCTGATTCGGCTCTTTCATGCCGGCCCCACCGTCGTCGGACCGTTATTGCAGTGGTCGTGGTTCTTCTTGACGACGCCGGCGCCACGCTTCGCCGCTTTGCCGAGTGCGGCCTTCGTATCCGCATGCGGATCCGCACCCGCCGCGAGCGCTTCGTCGCGTGCTGCTTGTTCGGTCGCCCAGCCCGGTTGATCGGTGCGGCCGACGCCACTGCTCGTCGAGCCGCCGACGATCACGTTCGGCGAACCCTCGACGAGAAACCCGCGTCCACCGCAATGCTGGGTCGCATCCCCGACGCGATGGGCGGCGCGACCGTTGATGAATACGGTCTCGCTTCCCTGCGTCGCGCGCCATTGATTCGGCCCGCAGCACGCCGCGTGAATGCCCTTGTCGTCGACGCGCAACGCGGGCTTGCTGTTGACGAGCACGTTCGTCGAGCCCGACACGCCGGGCCCGATCACCGGATGCGGACACGCAGGACAGCCATGCGCACAAAGCGGTGCGCGAGCTTTATCTCCGAGGCGTCCCTGCGCGGGCATTCACGACGTTTTACCGTCGAGAAACCCGCATGCTTTCTGGTGATTTTGCTCTCAGGTGACTGCTACAACGCGTGCTCACTGGAACATTCACCTGCAGGGCCTTCACCATTGGAGACCGGCGTCGCCCAGTGAGTCCCATCGCACTGATACCAGATCGAATCGCTCGCAGCCTGGACACAAGTCCGTGGCGGAACCGATTTGCCCAGCGTGGCCGAATCGCACCATGCAAACGTTTGTGAGCACCTGCTTGTCGAGGAAATGCCGTACCAGAGGCCGTTTTCGCACTGGTACCAAGCGCCGTCGTTCGCGGCTTGCACGCACACGCCTTCGTCGAGGTTCTTGTCCATCGTGGCCGACATGCATTGCGTCGGCGGTGGCGGCGGTGACTGCTGGACCGCACCCATCGCGAACGCTTGCAGATCGGCGAGCGTGCCGTTGAACTGATCGAGATCCGTCTGGCCGCTGATGCCGGCCACGGTACCGGTCGACGTGTTCTGCCAGAACGTCCACGTGGTCCACGGCGCCGGGAGATCCGGACACAGCGAGGTGTACTGCGCGATCCACAACGCGTTGTTGGAGAAGCTCGTCGGACCGCCGACTTGATCGCGCCAGAAGTACTTGCCCGTGTAGATGATCGGGTCGACGCCGAGCTTGCCCTTCACGTAATCGACCCACGTGCGAATCCGCGCCGCGACGGTCGCCGGCGACAGGCCACCCGTGTCTTCGACATCGAGCACCGGCGGCAAGTCACCGGGCGTGTACGTGTTACCGAGCGCGCTGATCAAGATATCGGCTTGCGCGGTGACGTTCTGCGCCGGCCGGAAGAACTGGTAAGCCCCTCGGATCAAGCCGGCCGACTTCGCCGCGGGCCAGTACGTGATGAACCGCGGATCGCGAAACCCGGTACCGTCGCTCACGCGAATGAACGCGAACTTGATCCCGGCGTTCGCGACCGACGTCCAGTTGATCGTGCCTTGGTAGTACGAGACATCGACGCCCTTCGTCACCGTGCCCGGCGCGCAGACGCGAGCGTACGTTCCCGGCGTCTCGCCGCTGTTCGAGTCGCCGGTATCGCTGCCGAGATTTCCGCCGGCATGATTATCGTCGGGCGCGGGAGGCATTCCCGCCACCTCGGCCGTACAAGCAGCGAACAGCAACGCGAACGTGAGCGATAGCAGCTGGCGCATGTGCCGGCCGCTATTCGCAACGTGTATGCCGTCGCAGATTCGTCAACGAATCTGGAGTGATCGTCGTCCGCGATCAACATCGTGATCAAACGCGTGATCGAGTTGTGCACGCGCATTCTCAAAACTAGTCAGTGTGTGAGTGATGGCATCGGATGGCATCCACCATCGGCGGTGGGTGTAGGTCTGTCCACTCGTGGTGGCAATTGCCCCAGCCGGCGACTGCGCCTGCATCCGGGATCACGCACGCGTGATTTCAGACAGTTGGGCGGGTATCGAAACTGCTTTAGGCGCGCGCATGCGCTTCGTTCCCCTATTGGCTCTGGTTCTGGCGGCGGCGTGTGCACAGCAGCCTAACGATACGAACGACGGTCCCTCGGATCCGTACAGCCCGGGCCTGTCGAAGTACGAGCACGTGTTCAACCACGTGCCGGCGAACAGCCAGCTCCCGGATATCGGCAAGGCGGACGCGGTCTATCCCGCGCAGTCGAAGGAGCTCCTCGATACGCAATCGCCGGTGAAGGATCAGGATCGCCGCGGCGTCTGCACGATCTTCACGACGACCGCGCTGATGGAGCACCTCTACATCAAGGCGGGTATGCAGAACCCGTCGTTCAGCGAGCAGTATCTCCAGTGGGCGGTCAAAGTTCAGCTCGGCGTGTTGCCGAACTCGGAAGGCTCGAACGTCTCGAACAACGTCGATGCGATCCATCAGTTCGGCATCGTCGAGTCGTCGGTCGATCCGTACAACGGTAAGGAGTGGACGGCGGCGAACGATGCGGACTGCGCGCCGGATGGTACCGAGACGCAGCAGTTGCCGGCGAAGTGTTGGACGCAGGGCGATCCGACCGATGCGATGAAGGCGGCGAAGAAGTACACGCTGCCCGCGGGCAAGTTCATCAACACGAAAGACATCAAGGCGCACATCACGAGCGACAAGACGGCGGTCGGTCTCGGTATCGACTTCTTCTATCAAGCGTGGAACCACGGCGCGTCGACGCTGCCGATCGATCGCGAGGAGATGCGCAAGGGCGTCGTGCGCTATCCGAACGCGACGGACATCACCGAGTCGCACAAGGAGCGCGCGGGTCACGGCATCTTGATCGTCGGTTGGGACGACAACATGGAAGTCCAGAACGTCGGCGCGGATGGCAAGCCGGTGCTCGGTACCGATGGCAAGCCGACGACGCAGAAGGGCTTCTACATCTTCAAGAACAGCTGGGGCACGGAAGTGTTCGGCATCGAGAACGATCTGCCGAAAGGCTACGGCTACATCTCGCAGAAGTACGTCGAGCAGTACGGCACGGCGTACGTGACCGGGATGCCGTCGCTCGATTCGCAGCCGGAAGGTCCGCCGCCGCCGGCGCAGTGCGACTTCAACTGTTCGGATTACGGCTTCTCGGCGAATCAGTGCGAGCAGGGCGTGCGCTGCGATGCGCAGGGCCAGTGCCTCACGGCCGACCCGACTTGCGAATAGCGTGAGTCCGCGTGATCGCTTCGACCATCGGTCGCAAGCTATCCAGAAGTAGGGTGCGAGTCGCTGATTCGGTCGCGAGCTCTTCGACGAGAGCTCCGATCAGGATCAGCGTTTCGTCGTCTAGGTGATCGAGGCGTTCGCGCGATTGCTCGAGCACCATCGCGCGGCGGTGCGCTTCGTCGAGCCACGCGGGAGGTGGCGGTTGGGGAATCGGCGGTGGCGGCGGGCGATCGGCGAACGGACCGTCGGTGAATGGCTTGTCGTCGCGAAACGGCTTCGAGATCGTGTCGACGAGTCGCGAGAGCAACGTCTCTGCCGGTGGGAGCTCGCGCAGCTGGCGGATGCCGGGGCTGGTGTCGTGTTTCGCGAACGGACCGCGCAGATGTTCGAGCTCGCGTTCGCGCTCCGCCAATCGCTCCTGCGCTTGATCGAGCTCCTTCTGCAGGATCAGCGAGCGCTGGTACAGCGTGTCGACATCGTCGCGATACCCCATGGTCACTGTATACGCGGAAGTTTGGCGGGGCGCTTCCCATGGCGTTCGGCGCCGGCCAGCATCGCGTAGGTGAGTGGTTCGCCAGCGCGGGCGGCACGCAACATCATGCCGCCGCGGCTCATGTCACCACGGCCGACGAACTCGGACGGGAAGAGCAGGCGCGCGCCGAAGATGTCGACGAGTGCGTCGACGTACTTGCCGGTGGCGATCGAGCCGAGGAGGACGATATCGGTCGTGAGATCGAGCTCGGCGTGAATCGCTTCGGCGGCGGTACGAAGGTGCGCGGTGAACTCCGGCGATTCGACAGGCGTCCGGCCCATCAGCGCGAGATCGTCGACGGAGATCGCGGTCTCCGGTGGCGTGAGACCGAGCGCGGGCGCGATCACGAGCGAGCCCGGACTGCCGGGAGATGGATCGGCGAACGCGCGCGCGTAGGCGAGCTTGCCGCGAAAGTAGAGCGCGGATAGCCACGCGAAGACCTCGCCGAGTGGTGCGGTGCCGGCGCGCAACTGGGTCCCGAGCGGGGATTCCGAGCGCGCGAGTTGCTGTGCACGAGGTCCACCGGACCGCGCGGGCGACAGCAGGAACAGCGTGGGCACGCTACAAGACTAGTACACGTGTGTCGGCGAGCGAGCAGGCTGCCCGAAATGCGGGGGCGGCGCCGGCGGCGGTGAGATCGCGGTGGAGTCGCGAGACCAGCGCCGAGATCGTGGCGGGATCCGCGTCGAGGTCGAGCAGATCGATCTCCGGCTCGGGATGATCGAAGTGAACCAGCGCGCGTTCGACCGTCGCGAGGTAGCCCTCGGGGTGCGCGCCTTGGCGGCCGAGCACGCGCGCCTGGCGATCCTTGAAGTCGACAACCGGACGCAGGAACGTCGGGTAGAGGAACGAGCGTCCGAGCGTCAGATCGAATGGCTTGGGCAGGACGCCGTCGAGAGGACCGTCGGGATGCCACAAGCTCGTCGACGACTCGTCGATCGCGAAGATGCCGGCGGCGGGGAGGATGTCGCGTAACACGCCGGCCACGGCCTCGGCTTCATCCGCGAGGTTCTGGGGCTCGAAGATCACGAGCTGATGGCGGCGGGCGACCGCGAGGTCGATCGATTCGGACAACGAGCTGGTGGCATCGATCTGGACATGCGCGGGCAAGGCTTTCGCGAATTGCTTCGGCAGATCGGGATCGTGATGCTGGAGCAGCACGCGCGCCGGTTGTTCGACGAGGCCGAGCATCTTCACGGCGACCGCGCGGATCATCTCCGGCGTGAACGGCTTGCCGATGTACTGGACCTTGCCGAGCTTCACCGCGGTCGCGACGACAGACGCGGTCGAGATCGACGTGACCAGGACGACCGGCGTCATCACGCCGCGGGCGCGGATCTCCTTGAGTGCCGTCGGGCCGTCCATCACGGGCATGACGACGTCGAGGAAGATCAGAATCCCAGCGAGTGCTACACGCCTTTGCGACCGCCGCCTCACCGTTGTCGGCATGGCCGAGCTCGACGCCGTACGGCTCGAGTGCGGTCTGCATCGAGGTGCGAACGAGGGAGCTATCGTCGACGAGAAGGATGCGCATGGGTTACCTCAGGGGAACGACACAGCGGACGGTCGTGCCCGCGGAAGACGTCAAGAGATGAACGCGGCCGCCGAGCTCCTCGCAGCTCGCGCGGAGGGCACCCATGCCGATGCCGCGTCCAGACACATCGGTGAGCTCGCATGCGGTCGAGACGCCGGGCATGAACACTTGGTCCAAGGGAATACGGATCCCCGGGCCGTCGTCGGCGATGTCGATCACGAGTGCGCCATCACGCAACTCCGTACGGAACAGGAACTGTCCATGCTCGGGCTTTCCGGCGGCGGCGCGGTCATCCTCGATCCCGTGATCGACGGCGTTGCGAATCGCGTGAACGAGTGCGTGCCAGAGCGGGCTGAAGCGATCGCGATCGACGCTGATCTCGTTGTCGACGATCGTCACGTCGACGGACTTGCCGAGCCGGCGTGCGAGCTGGCGCGCTTGCTCGGCGAAGCGTTCGAGGTGTGCGCGAGTCGCGTCCTGGCCCCACCGGCGCACGCGCTCCGCGATGACCGAATCTCCGAGGTGCGCGACGGTCTCGATGTATTCGGCGCGGTCGACGACGATCACGTCCGACTTCGCGAGATCGAACAAGCGCGCGGCGCGGTCGCGAAACAGCTTCCACGCCGACGAGATCGCGGTGCGTTCGGCCGGCGACGGCAGCGTGCCTTCCGCGACGATCTTGCTCTCGAGCTCGTGACACGCATCCGCGACGGACGCGACGCCGACGAGCGAGCAGTTGCCCTTGAGCGTGTGGATCCGGCAATGCAGCGTTTCGGCATCGACGTCGTCGAAGCAGCGCGCGACGAGTGCATCGGTGTCGTGCACGAACGCGAGCAGGCGAGGGCGATCGAGCTTCTCGAGGATCGCGATCAGCTCGGCTTGTGACCGCTGGACCTTCGCGCGCGCGAGCTCGTCGGTGATGTCGCTGACGACGACGAGCATCTTCACCGAATCGATCGGGCGGTATTCGATCCGGAAGCTCTTGCCGTCCCGATCGACGGTCATCGGGAGCTGCGCGAGCACGACCTCGGCCGGGATCATGTCAGCGCGCAGACTCGCGAATCCGAGCTCGCACCACGCGGAGAGCTCGCCGGTGAACAGGTAGTCCCACACCCGCCGCGTGCCGGGCTCGCCGAACCAACGGACCATCGCGGCGGAGGTTTCAGCCGAGAGCTCGCCATCGAAATCGACGATCGCGAAGCCCTGGGCGACATGATCGAGGATGACGGTCATCTCGAGATTGCGACGGTCGAGGTAGGCCTCGAGCCGGCTGACCATCTCGATCTGCTGGTCGTGCTCTGCGAGCGACGCCGACAGTTGCTCGGCGAGGGCGAGCGTACGCGGGTCGTCGAGCGGCGCATCGCCGAACGCTTCCCGAACCGCCCGCTCCACGCCCGAATGCATCCAACCGAGCGAATCGGCCGGATTTAACGGATGTCGAGAGTGGCCGAATTACCGTATGCGAGATGTCCGATCGGGTGGTGGAGGCGTTTGTGAACGTGGTGATCGCGAATCTGCGACGCGCCGTCGGGATCGATGCCGTGATCGCCGCGATCGGCGTGCCGGCCGCGAAGGGCATCGTGGTGTCGATCGACCTGCACGTCGGCGAGGTCACGTGGGTGTTCCCGCAACCGCTCGCGTTGGCGCTGGTCGAGAAGATGCTCGCAGTCCCGGATCCGTCGCCCGAGCTCGCGGTCGATGGCGCGACCGAGCTCGCGAACATCCTGACCGGGCAAGCGATGGGCGCGCTCGAGAAGCACGGGTTTCGTTGTCAGCTCGGCCCGCCGCGCGTGCACGTCGGCGATCTGCCTCGCGGGGCGAGCGTTCGTATGGCCACGAGCGCGGGCCCGATCGATCTGGTGCTACGCCTCGCGCCGGCGGCCTAGCGACCAATCCGCCATCTTGTCCGTGCGCGCTTCGAGGAACCGGGCGAGCCGGTGATAGTCACTGCCCGGTTGGATCAACCGGACCTCGGTCTTCATCGTCGCCTGATCGATGATCTTCCCGAACGGCACGTACATCAGCTTCAGCTGGCCTTCGATCGACACCATGTGGCCATCGAGGTTTTCTTCGACGAGCGCGCGATACGCGCCAATGCCGAGCTGGCTGCCGAGCATCACGTCGAACGCGTGCGGCGGCGCGCATCGCGACTCGTAGCCGAGCTGGAGGCCGGTCACCTTCTTCTTGCGCTTCGTCCGCTCCGCATAGCGTTTCTGCACGAGCCCCGCGACGTGCTTGCCGAAATCCACGCGGCCGAGCGACATGTGACCGTGCTCGTCGCGCGGCAGGTCCGCGAGCTGCGCGTTCGGCAGCATCTCCGCGAGACCTTCTGCGAGGACGATCGTGCCGTAGTGCTTGCCGCGCTTCTCGCGCTGCTCGATGAGGTCGCAGATCTTGTTGACGAGCGCATCGAGCGACAACTTCGGGCCGGGCTCGTCTTTCGTGGCGGGTGCGACCAATGCTCCGGCGACATCCTCGACGGCGACGACGAGGTTCGCTTCACCGGCGATCGCGACCCCGTACGATAGCCAGCCCGCCTTGCGCCCCATCGTCTCGACGACGAAGTAGCCCGACGTGGCGATCGCATCCGCGCGCAGGTTCTGGAGCTCCTTCGCCATCACGTCGACCGCGGTAAAGAACCCGAACGTGAAGTCGATGCCCGGATAGTCGTTATCGATCGTCTTCGGCAGGTGGATCACCTGCACGCGCTTCGCATCCGCCGGGAGGCGGCGCTGCCACTCGTAGAGGTAGTTCGCGGTCTTCAACGTGTCGTCGCCGCCGATCGAGATCAGCGCATCGATATCCAGATCGACGAGCGCGTTGTAGATGTTGCGCAGCTTCTCGGTCTTCTTGGGATCGTCGAGGTCCGCGGCCTTCTGGATCGGTGCGCCGGGATTCGTACGCGCGGTGCCGATCACGATGCCGCGGGTGTTGCGCATGCCGGCCAGATCTTTCTCGTCGAAGATCCGGTAGTGCTCGTCGGGCAGGAGGCGATGCGTGACCGGGTGATAGTCCTGCAGGTTCGAATAGCCGTGGAAGAACCCGAGCACCGATCGATCGTCGGAGAGAAACGACATCGCGGCCGACGAGATCACGGCATTCGCTGCCGGCGCCGGGCCGCCCGAGAAGATCAACGCGACCCGTTTGACGTGATCGCCTTTACGTCCTGTCATTCACGCACGGTAACGCGCCTGCACGCCTTCGACCATCTGACGGGCGATCGGATGATAGGCAGCTTTGTTCTGATCGTAGAGCTTGTCCCCGAGTGAGCGCAGCTCGGGATCTTGCGCGAGCGCGGTGTAGAGCGGGCGCAGGTACTTCATCCGGCCGACTTCGGCGACGGCTTTCTCGACGCGCGGCAGCACTTGCTTGTAGCCGGACTTGAGCGCGAGCGTGAGCCACGGGACGAGCACGTCGTAGTTGTTCGACTCGGTCAGGAACGCGAGTGCGTCGAGTGTCTTGGCATCCGCAGGCCGCGGCACCGATTCGACGTAGAGCGCCCACTCGGTCGCCGACCACGCGATGTCGTGTTGCGGAGGCGTCGTGCGCTGCTCGATCGCGGTGAGCTTCTGCGACGGTGCGGTCACCGCGTTCGCGGGGAGGCCTTCGCCGTCGAGCCACTTGGTCGCGTCGACCTTCGCGAGCGCACCCGGCAACGCTTTTTCGATATGCGCGATGAAGTCTTCCGTGGTGATCGCGCCGAACCGGAAGTCGTGGATATAGCTCCGCAGCCAGGTCTCGAATGCCGGGCGACCGACCGCGGCTTCGATCGCGGTGATGAACAGATAGCCCTTCTCGTACGGGATCAGCGAGTAGCACTCGTCGGGATCGATGCCCTCGAGGTGGGTGCGCAACTTCGTCATCGCCGGCGTCTCCGCGAACCGTTCGATCGATTCGTCGAGCTCCCGCCGGCCGAGCGCCGCCGACAGCGCCGCCATGTCTGCACCCTCGAGCGCTTCGGTGATCCGGCGCTCCGCGTACATCGTGAAGCCTTCGTTCAGCCAGAAGTGCTCGGCGTTCGCGTTCGTCACGAGGTTGCCGGTCCACGAATGCGCGAGCTCGTGCGCGATCACGGACACCAGCGAACGATCGCCGGCGAGCACGGTCGGCGTGATGAACGTCAGCCGCGGGTTCTCCATGCCACCGTACGGAAAGCTCGGCGGCATCGTCAGGATGTCGAAGCGCTCCCAATCGTACGGGCCGAACAGTGCCTCGGCGGCGAGGATCATCTTCTCGGCATCCGCGAATTCCCACGCCGCAGCCTCGACGACCGCCGGTTCCGCCCACACGCGCACGCGCGGCGACAGATCCTTCGACGCGAGATCACCGATCGCGAATGCGAACAGATACGGCGGAATCGGTTGCGGCATCTCGAAGCGATGCGTCGCGTTGCCCGAGCCCGTGTGATCGACGCGACCGCGATCCGCCGCGGCCATCACCGCGCGCAGTTGCTTCGGGAATTCGAGCGTGGCCGTGTAGCGCACGCGCAACCGCGGCGTGTCTTGCAACGGGACGAGCGAGCGCGCATGGATCGCCTGGCACTGCGAGAACAGATACGGCTGCTTGCCACCGCGGGTTTGCGACGGCGTGAGCCACTGCAACGCGCTCGCGTCGGGGCTCGTGCGATAGCGAATCGTCAGTTTGTCGACGGGCTGCGCGAGCGTGACCTCGAGCCGGGCGCCGATGTACGGCTCCGGCGCGTGGAGCTTCCAGGTGTGGCCGGGAATGTCGTCGATCGCGAGGTCGCGCGTATCGAGATCGAGCGTGCCGCCTTGCTTCGCTTTGAAGTAGAGCGTGACCTCGCCGGTGATCACGTGCGTGTCGAAGTCGATCTTCGCCTTCAGGTCGAAGCGTTCGGTTTGCGGTTGCGTGTCGTCGGCAAACGAGTGCGGGTCGCGGCGCATGGGCGCCGAGCATCACATGCAGGCCGGCGCCGCGCATCGCAGGATGAGCGCATCTTCGCCACAACCACGATAGATATCGAACGAGCTCGCGATCGTGCCCGCGGAGCACGAGGCGGTTTGCGTGCTACCGCCACCACCGCCGGTGTTCATCATCTGGACCGTGTTGTACGGCTGTATCGGTGCGGCGGTTTGTGGGTCGAGCGTGGCGCATTGCAGGGAGATGTTGTCGAACATCGAGTGCTGGCCACCGTTGTTCTGGGCTTCGTTCGCGGTGACGCCGACGACGACTTGGCCATCGGCGCACAGCGCTTCGTTCGACAGCACGCCGGGCATCCACATGTTGCACGACGCCTGCGCGGTCTCGGGCGTCATCGCGCTGCGCATCACGTGATAGGCGCCGTCGAGCGAGCGTGTCAGGTGGCCGCAGATCAGGCGCGTGGCCGTGGCGACGCGTTGGTTCCACATGCCCGGCGGATTGTTCGGCGTGATGAAAAACGCCGCGCCGATGATCACCTCGTCGGGTTGGCAGGCGAGGGGTGGTAGCTCGACGGCGCCGTTCGCGTCGGGGTTGCCGATCGCGTTGCTCGCGGTCGTCGAGGCGTCGGTTTGAACCACGCACACCGGTGCATCGATCGAGGCCGGGGCGTCGATCATCGAATCGTCGCCGGAGCCGGTCTGCGCGGCGCCCGGCGAGAACGAGCAGCCCGCGGCAAATGCGATGGCGATGCCCCCGCGCATGCCAAAGATTTTACCAACAGACCGGCGGTCAGCGGCACTCTACCTGCGTGCAACTCGACCAGCTGGCGGCGGAGACCGTGTGGTTGCGCCGGCTCGCGCGCACGCTGGTTTCGGACGCGGCCGCCGCCGAGGATGTGGCGCAGGACACATTGCTCGCGGCGGCGAAGGGCGTGCCCGAGGATCGGCCGTTGCGACCGTGGCTCGCGCGTGTCGCACGGAACGTCGCGCGGATGACGGGACGGAGTCGGGCGCGGCGCGTGGTGCGCGAGCTCGCGGCCGAAACCGCCGAGGCGCCGGCGCGGCCGGACGATCTCGTCGAGCGGATCGAGATGCAGCGCGTGCTGACGAGTCTCGTGCTGGAGCTCGCGCCGGCGGTGCGCGATGTCGTGTTGTTGACGTTCTTCGAGGGCATGACGTCCGCGGAGATCGGAAAGAAGTTGGGCATCGCCGACGGCACCGTGCGCTGGCGGCTGAAGCAGGGGATCGACGAATTGCGCGATCGATTGGCGCAACGCGATCGCAGTTGGATGGTCGGGATGGCGGCGCTCGCGCGGTCGGGAGGGCAGGTCGCGGTGAACAAGACGATCGGACTGATGATCGCGGCGGTCGTGATCGCGCTGCTGATGTTGGGTGGGTGGTTTGTGGGTCGCTCGCATGGAGGCGAGCAGGGCGGGGCGACTTCGCGCGCGCCGGTGTCGTCGGTGATGTCACCGGCGTCGCGCGAGTCCGAGGGGAAGCGCGTGGTGTCGAAGGTCGCGGTCGCGGATTGCACGATCGCGCGTGCGTTCGGCTTCGTGCGCGATGGCGAGGGCGAGCCGATCGTGGGCGCGCATGCCGGAGACGTGGTGACCGATGCGAAGGGCTGGTACGAGCTGTGCCGCCCGATCACGACGATGAACGTGCAGTTCCGCGCGAGTGGGTTCGGCACGATGACGACGACGTTCGAGGGTGCGGGTGACGTGCGACGGGATATCGTGCTCGCGCCGGAGGCCGTGATCGTGGGGCGCGTGGAGCCGGCGATGGTGGCGACGGTGGTCGTGCGCAATATCGACGGCACGGCCGACGAGGAACCGATTCCGCCGGTGAAGGTGATGGCGGGCGAGGACGGGCATTTCCAGGTCGGTGCGCTGGCGCCGGGGCGATATCGGGTGGAGGCGCGGGCGGGCACGCTCGAGGGCCATCTCGAGACGTTCGTCGCGGGGGCGAGCACGCGCGAGGTCGTGGTGCGGATGAGCGAAGCGAAGCAGGTGGCGGTCGTCGAGGAGCCGACGGGGACGATTCGTGGTCACGTCACCCGGGATGGAGTGTTGGTCGAAGGCGCCACGGTCGTGTATTGGCGTTTCGCGTGGCAGCACGGGTTCCACCGGCTCGATCGAACGGCGACGACCGATGCGAGTGGCGAGTACGTATTCGAGAACGCAGCGCTCGGTCGTACGAATTTGTCGGCGAAGACCGAAACCGAGGACTCCCATGTCCAGAACCTAGATATCCAGCAAGGAACGACGACGGCTGACTTCGATCTCACGTACAAGGCAGCGATCGCGGGGCGTGTCGTCGATCAGTATGGTGCGCCGGTGCCAAACGTTTCGGTGACTGCCACGTCGGGGACCCAAGAGCGCGTCGTGAGCTCGGATTTGATGGGACGGTTTCGGATCGCGGGATTACGCGCCGGCGACTTCTCGGTCCGGATCCGACCGCAAGTCGGCGTTTGGTACGCGTGGTACCAGCCGATCGGTAGCTCGACGGTGAAGGTGCCGGATGATCAGACGACGGTCGAAGCGCAGATCGCGGTGACCGTCGAAGACTTCGCGATTGCTGGAACCGTCGTCGACGGGCGTGGCGATCCGCTACCTGACATCCGTGTCCAACTGAGTGATTCCTGGATGACGGACGGGTTGGCGAACACCGCCTTGATGCCGCCATCGATGTTACCGAATCCGAGCGTGATCTCCGAGGAGCCCAACACCGTTACCGACGCGCGTGGTCGATTCCGGATCGAGCATTTGCCAGATGCCCACTATGCCGTGCGCGCGTATGGCGCCGATGGAGGGCAAGCAGTCGTCGACAATGTCCCAGCGAAGACGCTCGACGTGCGAGTTGTTCTTGATCGCTCAGCGATGATCGAAGGTGACCTCGTCGGATTCGACGATTCGCCGAGCATCAGTGCGACGAACCATTTCGATCACGCGCGGCTCGCAACTGTTGACGGGACACACTTCGAGATCCATGGGCTACGACCGGGAACGTATTCGGTCACCGCGCAGGATCATCGCGGCGCGGATGTGCAAACGGTCACCGTGCGCGCCGGCGTGTCGACGAAGCTAACGATGCGCGCGCGAGGGACAGGGACGATCGAGGTGCATGCGACCGAGTTGGGGACTGGAGCACCTGTCGTCAACGCACGCGTCATTCCAATCCCGGTGACAAACGGGATGGGACCGTGGTGGAACGGCGATCAGACCGCGATCACCGACGCGGCTGGAGTTGCCGTGATGACTGCGCCGGTCGGCACCGTCCGCGTGTACTGCCGAGCTACGGACAAAGACTCTCCAGGCATTCGTGATGTGGTGGTGACGGAAGGCGCGCACGTAGTGGTGACGACCGTCTCGGTGCCCGATGCGCCGGGCGGTGCCGGCGATCCGGGCTTCACGATGCTCGATGACCAACTTCCGCCGACGGTGATTTCCGTACGCGGCGATCCCGCTACGCATGCAGGTATCGAAGTAGGTGACGTGATCCTCACGGTCGATGGAGTACCTGCCAACGACGTCGGATCGGCTGGCGTGCAGCAACTGCTGTCGAATCACGCGCATGGCTCGACGGCGCAACTCGTCGTCGCGCGCGGATCCACACGTGTGACCGTCGCGTTGCCGCTGTAGGTGCGCATGCGTATGCGTGGGGTACGAGCAGGTTAGGAAACTCGCGGATTTCCGACGGAGACGCGCGATTCGCGTATCATTTTAATGTGCGCGCTTTTGGGCTCGTTTTGGCTGTTCTGATCGTCGGTTGTGCACATTCGAAACCGGCGCCGGTAACACCGGTCGCGAAGATCAAGCTGCTGACGCTGCCGGCAGAGAGCGATGCGTTTCCCGCGATCGCGAAAGCCGCGACGGACAAGCTCGGTCGCGTGCATGTCACGGGTGTTGACGAGCAAGGCAGCACGAAGGTCTCGATCGAAGTCGTGCAGCTGTCGATCGAGTGCGTCGATCCGACGACGAGTTGCTACGACGCCGCGGCCAAGTCGCTCGCGGCGAACAAGTTGCTGTTCGCGCAGATCGATGTCGACGGCAAGAAACCAAAGGTCACGGTGACGTTGTTCGATCGCGCGGCATCGACGCCACGATCGGTCGAGCGTACGTATCCGAATGAAGTCGCGGCAGTCGCCGGGCTCGATGGTCAAATCGCGGAGGCGACGCGATGAAGTCGGCTGACGAAGAACATACCGACGTCGTCGAGATCGACGCGATCGATAACGAAGAGTGGGAACGCGATAAGCACACGCCGCAGGCGACGAACCTCGCGGAGCTCGTCGCGAAGAGTGCGGCACAGTCGGGGCCGGTCAAGGCGCCGAAGCTCGACGACAGTTGGGATGATCTGGCGATCGCCGTCGAGGGGCAGACGCCCGAGCCACCGAAGCCGCGCACCACGACGAACACGCTGCGTCGCCCGGGTGGCGCGCAAGCGGTCGCGGTCTCGAAGACGAAGACCATGGCGTTGCCGACGAGCATCGTCGCGCCGGCGAAAGCCGCGCCGGGGGCGTCTACGAATGCGATGACCTCGGGTGTGCCGGAGCCGATGGCGGAGCTAAAGAGCACGCCGATCGGCAAGATGGAGATCAAACGTGCGCCGACGGCGCCGATCGCGGCGGTCGCGGTGCCGGCGACGATCGCGGCGAAGCCGGTCGTGAAGACGGTGCCGCGCGCGACTTCGTCGGTGGCGGCGGTGCGGCCGGCGAACGACTCGAAGCAAATCGTCGAGACCGATGCTCCGGGCACGGTCGCGAAGGGAACGGCGCCCGCGTCGGCGCTGCCGCCGATGCCTGCCGATACGGACTTCGAGGCGAACACGGTGCGCCCGGGGCAAGCGGCTCAAGAGATCAAGGCGGCGGTTGTCGCCGCGGATAAGCGTGCGTCGACGGAGCTCGGGACTGCGCAAGCGAAGCCGGCGAAGACGCCAACGCCGCAGCCGATGGCCGCGGTTGGTGCGGACGGTAAGGCAAAGGTCGCGGATCCGAAACCGTCGAAGACGCCGACGCCACAGCCGATGGCCGCGGTGGGCGCGGACGGCAAGCCGGTTGCGAAGTCGACGGCGTCGATGCCGGCGCAAGCGAAGCCGGGCGTCGCGAACGATGATCCGAAACCCTCGAAGACGCCGACGCCACAACCGATGGCCGCGGTGGGCGCGGACGGCAAGCCGGTTGCGAAGTCGACGGCATCGATGCCGGCGCAAGCGAAGCCGGGCGTCGCGAACGATCCGAAACCGTCGAAGACGCCGACGCCGCAACCGATGGCCGCAGTGGGCGCGGACGGGAAGCCGGTGACGAAGTCGACGGCGTCGATGCCGGCGCAAGCAAAGCCGGGTGTCGCGAACGCCGATCCGAAACCGTCGAAGACGCCGACGCCGCAGCCGATGGCCGCGGTTGGCGCGGACGGGAAGCCCGTCACGAAGTCGACGGCGTCGATGCCGGCGCAAGCGAAGCCGGGTGTCGCGAACGCCGATCCGAAACCGTCGAAGACGCCGACGCCGCAGCCGATGGCCGCGGTTGGCGCGGACGGGAAGCCCGTCACGAAGTCGACGGCGTCGATGCCGGCGCAAGCGAAGCCGGGTGTCGCGAACGCCGATCCGAAACCGTCGAAGACGCCGACGCCGCAGCCGATGGCCGCGGTTGGCGCGGACGGGAAGCCGGTGACGAAGTCGACCGCGTCGATGCCGGCGCAAGCGAGCCCGGCCGTCTCTCGCGCGCCGACGCCGCCCCCAACCCCGTCGCGCACGCCGACGCCGCAACCGATGGCGGCGATCAGCGCGGATTCGACGAAGCCGGCCGTGGGCCGCGCGCAAACGCCACCGCCGACTCCTTCGCGCGCGCCGACGCCGCAACCGATGGCCGCGATTCAGGCGGAGATCAAACCGTCGACCTCGCGTGCGCCGACGCCGCAACCGTTGGCCGCCCCCGTGGCGACGCCGTCGGACTTCATCCGCGAAGCCACGCCGCTGCCGCCCGCGCCGATGGGTGAAGTGCCGCTGCCGCCACCACCGGATGTTCCGTCGACGCACGGCGCGTTCGAGCCCGACGTATGGAGCGCGCCGACCAACGCCGCACTGAATGCTCAGGCATTCGCGAGTGCAGCGAAGAGTGGTGTTGCAACGGCGCAAGCGCTCGCGAACGCGCAGCAGTCGATCGGGCCTGCGCACGGTAACGCGTACGGACAGTCGCAATCGGCGCGCGCCTCGTCGGCCGACGTGGAACGCGCAGAACCGACGACGGCGAGCAAAGCGACGCAGGACGCGTGGATCGCGCCGGTGTCGTCGACAGCCGCAACGCCACCGCTCGGCGTTGAAGCGCTGCGCACGCCATCGCCACTCGAGCTGCCACAGTGGCCGCCGCCACCCGCGCACGAGTTCGACGACTGGGACAACGAGCCCGCACCCGTCGCGAAGAAGAAGGGTCCGCCGAAACCGGACGCCTCCGACTTCAAGGCGGAGGACTCCGTCATCATCGACTTGAACGCGAAGCCCGCGTCGAGCGGTGACAAGCCGCGCCGGCCGCAGAGCTCGCCGGTGATTCACACGTCCGAACAGAACGCGGCGGTGTCCGGCGTGTTCGCGATGCCAACGGCGTCAGCGCCAAACGCGGCGAACACGTGGACCGATGCGACGCGCCCGGCGCAACCCGACGCGATCGCGAATGGCTGGGCGCCAGAACCGACGTCGTCGGCGGCGAGTGCGTTGTCGTCTTCGCCGAGCTCGGCGAATGATCCGTGGGCGCCGAAGCCTGCGTCTCCGAGCCCGAGTGCAGACCCGAGCACGTGGACGATGAAGTCTGCAGCGAACGCGGCCTCGAGCGACACGAGCTCGGCGGCGATGAAGGCTACACAAGCGAGCGCGTCCGCGATGACGTCCGGCGCGCAACCGACGCAAGCGAGCGCCGCCTGGGCACCGGAACCGACGACGTCGGCGGCGATGAATCCGTACGGCGTCGCGCAAACACCGGTGACCGCACCGGGCACCACGTCAGCCGCGCGGGCCTCGTCGCCATCGCCGGCGCCGTGGAACACGCCACTGCCGCAAGCGTTGCCGACCGATCCGCGTGCGGCGTCGGCGGCGCCGAGCTATCCGAGTGCGTCGGGTCTCGAGCAGGCCGCAGCGGCCGTGATGTCGCAGCGCCCGTCGATGCAGCCCGGTGCGGACGCTCTCGATCCGAGCTTGTTCGGTGGCGTTCCGCAAACCGCACCGCACGAGCCGACGTCGCCCGTGCTCGCACGTCGATCGATCCTCGCAGCGGTCACATCGCGTCGAGGTCTCCTGTTCACGGCGGGTGGCGTCGCGGCCGCGCTGCTCGTGATCCTGATCGCGACGCGTGGCGGTGCCGCGAAGCACGATGTGGTCGCGACCACCGACAAGCAGCACGCGTCGACGCCGACCGCCACGGCGGCGCCTTCGACGTCGACGACGAGCGCGACTGCGCACCCGTCTGACACGACCGGCACGGCCGCGATCGCGACCGCCGAACCGAACACGACGACCTCGAGCACGCCGTCGACGAAGACGCCCGCGAAGCCTGCGATGAAGCGCCGCTTCATCCAGAAGAAGAAGCCGGTCGTCGTCGATTACGACAAGAGCAAGGACTCCGAAACGCTCGATCACGATCAAGCGCTCGCGCAAGCCCGCGCGGCGTGGACCTCCGGCAACCAACACCTGTTCGCGGGTGAATCGAACGACGCGATCACGCAGTACAAGAAGGCGCTCGCGGTTTATCCGAACTACGCCGCGGGCTATCGCGGGCTCGGGCTCGCGTACGCGCAGCTCGGCCAACGGCCGGCCGCGGTCGATGCGTTCAAGAAGTACTTGGCGCTCGCGCCGGCGGCGAAGGACGTGGCGCTGATCCAGAAGCGCATCGCGAACCTCTCGATCCGCTAGTTGCTCATCGATTGCCGGCAGAGACTGTGAGAGCTGCGAGACGCGGTCGCAGTTTCAGTCGATCCGCTTACGGACCAAGCAACCTCGCGCGCAGCGGCGTCAGAACAGGCACGGCATTTCGCCATAGCCGATCTTCGGCGACACGTAGAGCTCGACCGTGCCCGTGTAGCGAACGCCGACGGAGATCGTTCCCAGCACACCTGCGTGACCGCACGAGTTGGCGGACGAATACACGGGCAGACCTTCCCACGCACCGAGGTCGACGTGCTCCATGTCGTGATCGATCTCGTACGCGCCGCCGAACGACATGCCGAGGAAGAACCACGGATCGAGCTCGGCGTAGACCACGCGCGTATCATCGCGATGCTCGAACCCGATGTTGAACCGCTCGGGCCCGAGCCCGCCGCCGGCTTCGAGCCCGTACAACGGCGTCGTGCGATGCCCGAACGAGACTCCGAGCACCAGCCCACCGAGCGCACTCGCACCGAAATCGTCGTCCGCGCGCGCGGGCGTTACTCCGGCGAGCACCACGACCAGGACCAACCAACGCATACGTCCAGTTTATCGAGTGCTCGTCGGCACGCGCAGGCAATGCACGAACGTAGACGGATCTCACACGCAAAGAATCAACTGAGATTTACGCCGCGATACGATGGTGAGATGCACACCGACTTCACGTTGTACATCGCCGTCGCGGTCATCGCCTCGGTCTTGAACCTGGTGATCTTCTATCTGATCATCCGAACGGCTGTGAGCACGGGTGCGGAAACGCAGAAACGGCTCAAGCATGCATGGGCTCAGACGGAGCTGATGCTGGCGATCGCGCGCAAACAAGGCGTCGACGAGAATTCGCTCCGCTCGATCACCGATCGCTTGAAATAGTCACGCCGCGATCACACCACGGGCCACGAGCTCGCGCCGCAGCTCCGATCGCGCGCGGTGGAGCCGCGACTTCATCGCCGCGAGCGGAATGCCGAGCGCTTCGCACGTGGCCTCGCCCGAGTAGCCCTGCAGGTCACGCAGGATCAGGATCTCGCGCGAGGTCACCGGCAACGCCGCGATTGCATCGTGCATGGTCCGCACGAGCTCGAACTGCGCGAGCGCCTCGGCGGGCGAGGGCGCGCTGGCGTCGGCGACATCGATCATCTCCGCGTAGCGCTTCGGCAACATCCGCGCACACATGCGCCGGATCGTTGTCATCAGCCAGGACAGCGCACCCGGGTGCCGCACGACATCCGGCCGATGCGCGAGCTTCGCGAACGCTTCTTGGATCGCATCGTCGGCATCCTCGGGCGAAGCACACGCGCGCCGCCCGTAGCGAACCACGCGCGCGTGATACGTGCGGACGAGCGCCGTCAGCTCGTCATCGGTCGTGACTAGCGCGGACACGTCGAATGCCCCATCAACCGATACGCGAGGCAGTGCCCGCTGAACGCCGTGCCGAGCAACATCACGGCGGCAGCATCGAGCCCGAGCATCACCGGTAGCGGCAACATCAGACCAAAGCCTGCCATAGCCAGCGCGAGGGCGATGCGAATCCAGCGATCGACCGAACCGAGGTTCTTTTTCATGCCCGGAGAAGGTAGGCGGCGACCGAAAGGATTCGCGAAATCGTCAGGCTTCGAGCTGCCGGGCCAGCTCGTCGAGGGCCTCGCGTTGGACCGCTTCGAACGTTCGGGCGAACGAACCGCGAATCATCCCGAGGGGATGCCAGCGTTTGAAGTCGAACTCGACATGCCACTCGAGCGCGCCGCCAGCGATCGTGAAGCGGCCGAGGTGATCGCGCAGCCCCGGCATGCCGCGCTCGATCCGATACGTGAAGCCGACGTCGGGCTCGAACGAGAGCACGCGCTCGACGATCGTGGTCCACAACCGCTTCGCCGGAAACGACACCTCGCGAAGTGCACCCACGCCATTCGGTGCAGGCGTGCCCGGCTCGAGCAAGCGCACGCGCGCCGGCGCGACCCAGGTGTGGGTGTTCGCGTGATCGGAGATCCGCGCGAAGATCGCGGCCGCCGGTGCTCGGATGTCGCGGCGCGCGTGAGCGATCGCGTTCATTTGCCGAACAACGCGAGCAGCTCGTCGGCGGCGGCCGTCGACGTGACTTCGCCTGCAGCGACCTTTGCTTCGAGCGCCGGTAGCATTGCCGCGATCGCCGGCGACGATCGGAAGGCTCCTTCGAGCCGCTCGCGGATCAGCGACCACATCCAGATCCGCTGCTGATCCGATCGCATCGCCGCGAGCTCGCCGTTGCTCGACAACCGCGCGTGATGCTCTTCGATCGCGGCCCACAATTCGTCGAGCCCGGCGCCCGTGAGCCCCGAAATGCCGAGCGCGCGTGGCGGCCACGATTCGCGCCGCTTCGGCAGGTAGCGCAGCGCACTTCGCAGATCCGACAGCGCGATGCGTGCCTTCGCCGCACCATCCCCATCGATCTTGTTGACCGCGAGCGTATCGGCGAGCTCGAACACGCCCTTCTTGATCCCCTGCAACTCGTCGCCGGCGCCCGGCAGCACCAGCACCAGGAAGAAGTCGACCATGTCGGCGACCGCGGTCTCGCCTTGGCCAACACCCACGGTCTCGACGAGCACGACATCGAAGCCCGCCGCCTCGCACAACAACATGGTCTCGCGCGTTCGCCGCGCAACGCCGCCGGGCGTGAGCCCACTCGGCGACGGCCGGATGAACGCCTCGGGCGCGACCGCGAGCCGTTGCATGCGCGTCTTGTCGCCGAGGATCGAGCCGCCCGAGAGTTGGCTCGTCGGATCGATCGCCAACACGGCCACGCGATGTCCCGCCGCGATCAAGCGCGTGCCGAGCTCGTCGATGAACGTCGACTTGCCGACGCCGGGCACGCCCGTGATCCCGACGCGCCGCGCACCACCGGTGGCCGGCAACAGCCGTTGCAACAACTGCTGCGCGAGCCCAGCATCCTCGGCATCGCGCGACTCGATCAACGTGACCGCACGCGCGAGCACACCGCGATCGCAGTCGCGCACACCGCGCTCGTATTCCTCGAGCGAGAGGCGCGCCCGCTTCACTCGCGCGGTGCCTCGAGCCGATCGATCAGCGAGCCCGCGGCTTCGGCGATCACGGTGCCGGGACCGAAGATCTCGACGGCACCTGCTTCGCGCAGGGCAGGGTAGTCATCCGGCGGAATCACACCACCCGCGACGATCAAGATATCCGGACGGCCCAGATCCGCGAGCGCTTGCTTCAACGCGGGCACGAGCGTGAGGTGACCCGCGGCGAGCGAGCTCGCACCGATCACGTGCACGTCCGCCTCGACCGCCGCACGCGCGGTTTCTTCCGGCGTCTGGAACAGCGGCCCGATATCGACATCGAACCCGAGGTCCGCGAACGCCGACGCGATCACCTTCTGCCCGCGATCGTGACCGTCCTGGCCCATCTTCGCGATCAGAATCCGCGGCCGGCGGCCCTCGCGATCGAGGAACGCCTGCGTGCGCGCGCGCATCTTGACGATCGCCTCGGCCTGTTCGCCCACCTCGCCACTGTACACGCCCGAGATGGCGTGAATCTCGGCGCGATGCCGACCCCACACATTCTCGAGCGCTTGCGAGATCTCACCGACGGTGGCCCGCGCCCGCGCCGCCGCGATCGCACGCTCCAACAGGTTTCCGGTCCCGGTCTTCGCGGTTTCGGTGAGCGCTGCCAACGCCGTATCGACCGCCGCCTGATCGCGCGATGCCTTCAGCTTGTTCAGCCGATCGATCTGCGTCTTGCGCACCGCCGCGTTATCGACCTTCAACACCGGAATCGCTTGCTCGCTCTCCGGCTTGTAGACGTTCACGCCGATGATCTTCTGGCGGCCCGAATCGATCCGCGCTTGCGTCCGCGCCGCCGCTTCTTCGATCCGCAGCTTCGGCACGCCCGCTTCGATCGCCTTCACCATGCCACCCAGCGATTCGATCTCGGCGATGTGCTCTCTCGCGCGCGCCGCCAGTTGATGCGTCAGCCACTCGACGTAATAGCTACCGCCCCACGGATCGACCGTCTTCGTCGTACCGCTCTCGAGCTGCAGTTGGAGCTGCGTGTTGCGAGCGATCCGCGCCGAGAAATCCGTCGGCAGGGCGAGCGCCTCGTCGAGGGAGTTCGTGTGGAGGCTCTGGGTGTGACCTTGCGTCGCCGCCATCGCCTCGATGCACGTGCGCACCACGTTGTTGTAGACGTCCTGCGCCGTTAACGACCAGCCACTGGTCTGGCAGTGCGTGCGCAGCGCGAGCGACTTCTGCGACTTCGGCTCGAACTTCCCGACGAGCTCCGCCCACAACAGGCGCGCCGCGCGCAGCTTCGCCACTTCCATGAAGAAGTTCATGCCGATCGCGAAGAAGAACGACAGCCGCGGCGCGAACGAATCCACGTTCATTCCCGACGCGATGCCGGTGCGGATGTACTCGATGCCATCGGCGAGCGTGTACCCGAGCTCGAGGTCGGCCGTCGCGCCGGCCTCTTGCATGTGATAGCCGCTGATCGAGATCGAGTTGAACTTCGGCATCTCCTTCGACGTGAACGCGAAGATGTCCGCGATGATCTTCATCGACGGTGCGGGCGGATAAATATAGGTGTTCCGCACCATGTACTCTTTCAAGATGTCGTTCTGGATCGTGCCGGTGAGCTGGGCGGGCTTGACGCCTTGCTCCTCGGCCGCGACGACATAGAGCGCGAGCACGGGCAACACCGCACCGTTCATCGTCATCGAGACGGACATCTTGTCGAGCGGGATGCCATCGAACAGGATCCGCATGTCCTCGATCGAATCGATCGCGACACCGGCCATGCCGACATCGCCGACGACGCGCGGATGGTCGCTGTCGTAACCACGATGCGTGGCGAGATCGAACGCGATCGACAGGCCCATCTGGCCCGCGGCGAGGTTGCGCCGATAGAACGCGTTCGAGTCTTCCGCCGTCGAGAATCCGGCGTACTGGCGCACGGTCCACGGCTTCTGCACGTACATCGTCGAGTACGGGCCGCGCACGTACGGCGCGAAGCCAGGCATGCCGTCGAGGTGCTTCGCGTCCGCCAGATCGGCGAGCTGATACACGCCGCGGTGCGGGATGCCTTCGGGCGTTTCCCACGCCGCCTCGCTCTTCGCATCGCCCCCGATCGAAACGGAGTCGAAATCGATCGCGCCGTAATCGGGGAGCTTCACGACAGACCTCCGAGCGTGGCGAGCACATCGCAGCCGACGAAGATGAACGTATCGACGCCCGCCTCGCGCAGCGATTTCTCGAGCGTGCCGCCCCGACCTGCGAGCACGACATGCTTATAGCCCGCCGTGCGGAGCGCGCGCGCTGCAACGACCGCCTCGGCCGCATAGCGTTCGTCACTACCGCAAATCGCCGCGACTCCATTCGGCGCGGCGGCAGCGACCGATTCCGGTTTGTCGACGAACGCCACCTCGGCCGTTCGCCATCCCGCGACCGCGAAGAACGCCTGTGCATATCCCAATCGTCCGCGATGTTCCGACGCGGGCCCGAGCGTGAACAACGTCACCGGGACCTTGCCCTCGACCCGTGCGCGCAGGGTTTCGAACGCCTCGGCATCGCGATGACCGGCACCACCCGATGCGGGCAACGGCGCGGGCAATTTCTCGTCGAGATTCGCGAACTCGTTCACGCCGAGCACCGGTTCCTTGCGCTTCGCGATCGCCTGCGCACGCTCCGTCCACAGCGCCTCGAGCGCCTCGCGCATCGCCGGTACTTGCGTGATCAGCCCACCGGCACGCTCGATCGCTTGAAACCGCGACCACGCCTCGCGCGCGAGCGCATCCGTCCGCGCTTCGACGTAATACGACCCACCGGCAGCATCGATCACGCGCCCGAGATGACTCTCCTCGCGCAACACCAACGCGGTATTCCGCGCCGCACGCCGACCGAGCGGCGAGACCACGCCGAACGCCTCGTCGAACGCGAGCGGCGTCACGACATGTGCACCACCGAGCACCGCCGCGAACACTTCCGTGGTCACGCGCAGCATGTTGACCCACGAATCCCGCAGCGACTGCGTTCGCGACGAGCACACCGCGTGAACCTCCGGCACCGCCGTCACGCCCGCCGCGCCGAACAACTTCGCCCACACCACGCGCAACGCGCGCAGCTTGCACAGCTCGCCAAACGTATCGCGCCCGACCGCGATCTGGACCCACGCGTTCCGCGCCACCATCTCCGGCGACACGCCCTCGCGCTCGAACGCGCGCATGTACGTGGTCATCGCCGCGAGCACGATCGCGAGCTCGATCGCCGCATCGCCGCCGGCCGCGTGATACGGCAACGTCGAGATCCGGACCACGCGTACCGCATGATCCTTCTTGCCGAGCGAGCCCGTCTCGCGCTGCGCATCGACCTTCGCCACGAAGCTGCCGAGCTCGTTCAATCGCCGCGGCAAGTTCGACGCATCCAATTCGCCGCGCCACACCTCGTCGATCGGATCGAAGCCGAGCAGCGCGCGCCGCGCATGCATCACTGCCTTGAACTGTTCGATCCGTGGCGTGCCGACCGCATCGACGACGAGCCCGGCACCCGCCGCGAGCGCCGCCGCGATCGCATCTCGATCACCATCCGCGACCCACAGTGCCTGTGCCCCACCGTCGAGGTCGTCCTTGATCGCCGCCGCACGCGCCGAGCCACGCGCCCGCGCTGCCGCACCCGCTGCGTGCGCCGCGATGCTGCCGCCCGACAAGTTCGCCGCCGCGACCGGATCGACGCGCATACAGATCTCGAACGCGTCCACGCTCGGCGCCGGCACCACCGACGCGACGCGCTCCGTATACAGCGGCTGGATCGCGAGCCCGTCGACGCGATGGATCAACTTCTCGAACGAGGCGCCAGCCAGCTCTTTGTCTACCTGCGCGCGCCACTCTGCAAACGTACTCACGGCGATCCTTTACATGTTCCGACGGTACTGCCCACCCACCTCGTACAACGCCTTCGACAACTGCCCGAGCGTGCACACCTTGCACGCCTCCATCAACGCCGCGAACACGTTCTCGTTGTCGAGCGCCGCCTGTTGCACGGCCTTCAACGCGACCGGCGCAGTCTTCGCGTTGCGCTTCCAGAATGCATCGCGCGCGTCGATCGCGTAGTGCTTCTCGTCGGTCGTCGCGCGGATGACCTCCGGCGGTTCCACCGTCGGCGAGCCCTTCGGATCGAGGAACGTGTTCACGCCGATGATCGGCAGCGTGCCATCGTGCTTCAGCGTTTCGTAGTACAGCGACTCTTCCTGGATCTTCGACCGCTGGTACATCCGCTCCATCGCGCCGAGCACGCCACCGCGCTCGCTGATCGACCGGAACTCCGCGAGCACCGCCGCCTCGACCATGTCCGTCAACTGCTCGATGATGAACGAGCCCTGATTCGGGTTTTCGTTCTTCGAGAGTCCGAACTCCTTGTTGATCACGAGCTGGATCGCGAGCGCGCGCCGCACCGATTCTTCCGTCGGCGTGGTGATCGCTTCGTCGTACGCGTTCGTGTGCAGCGAGTTGCAGTTGTCGTTAAGCGCGAGCAACGCCTGCAGCGTGGTGCGGATATCGTTGAACGCGATCTCCTGCGCGTGCAGCGACCGACCCGACGTTTGGATGTGGTACTTCAACTTCTGCGAGCGGTCGTTGCCCTCGTACTTGTCACGGATCGCCTTCGCCCAGATCCGGCGCGCCACGCGGCCGAGCACCGCGTACTCCGGGTCCATGCCGTTCGAGAAGAAGAACGACAGGTTCGGCGCGAAGTCATCGATGTGCATGCCGCGCGACAGGTAGTACTCGACGAACGTGAAGCCATTCGCGAGCGTGAACGCGAGCTGGCTGATCGGGTTCGCGCCGGCTTCGGCGATGTGATAGCCGCTGATCGAGACCGAGTAGAAGTTGCGGACCTTGTTCGTGATGAAGAACTGCTGGATATCGCCCATCAAGCGCAGCGCGAACTCCGTCGAGAAGATGCACGTGTTCTGCGCCTGATCCTCTTTGAGGATGTCGGCCTGCACGGTGCCGCGCACTTGCGACAGCGTCGACGCGCGGATCTTCTCGTAGACATCGCGCGGCAGCACCTCGTCACCCGAGACGCCCAGCAACATCAGGCCGAGGCCATTGTTGCCCTCGGGAATGTCACCCTGATACTTCGGTCGCGGGACGCCGCGCTCTTTGTAGAGTGCATCGATCTTCGCCTCGACCTGCGCCGTCAGGTTCTGCGCGCGAATGTACTTCTCGCACTGCTGGTCGACCGCCGCGTTCAAGAAGAAGCCGAGCAGCATCGGCGCCGGCCCGTTGATCGTCATCGATACGCTCGTCGACGGATCCGCGAGATCGAAGCCCGAATACAGCTTCTTCGCGTCGTCGACGTTCGCGATCGACACGCCCGAGTTACCGACCTTGCCGTAGATGTCCGGCCGGTGATCCGGATCCTCGCCGTACAACGTCACGGAGTCGAATGCCGTCGACAACCGCTTCGCCGGCAACCCGCGCGACACGTAGTGGAACCGCTTGTTCGTGCGCTCCGGCCCGCCTTCACCCGCGAACATGCGCGCCGGATCCTCGCCCTCGCGCTTCAACGGGAACACGCCGGCCGTGAACGGAAACTGTCCCGGCGGCGCCTCGCGAAGGAGCCACGTCAACACGTCGCCCCAATCCTCGTACGCCGGCAGCGTGACCTTCGGAATCTTCAGGTGCGAGAGCGATTCGCTCGTGAGGTCGAGCTCGATCACCTTGTCGCGGACCTGGAACTGATACTTCGCTGCCGCGTAGCGCTTCTTCATCGCCGGCCAGTCGGCCAACAGCGCGCGTGACTCGGGCGTCAGCCGCGTCTCGAGCTCTTTGTACAGATTCACGAGCTCGCCGACATACGCCGGCTCGCCCTCGACAACCTGCGTGACCTGCACGACGTCATCGGCGCTCTTCGGCTCGACGATCTCCAACCGCGTCTTACCGACGTTCGCGCGCAGCGCTTCGATCGTGCCGTGGAGCTGATACATCCGACGCGCGATCGCCGCCTGCGCCTTCACGTGCGCGTCGTTCGCATCGCACGCCTCCGCAATCTCGGCCAAATAGCGCGTGCGATCCGGCGGGATGATCCACTTCTTCTCGCTCATCCCTTCGGACATCTCGAACGAGCTGTGCAGCGGCGCACCCGTCCGCGCGACGATCAAATCCATCAGCGCGCGATACAGCGTGTTCATCCCCGGATCGTTGAACTGCGCCGCCATCGTGCCGTACACGGGCAGCTCTTCGTCGGTCTTCGTGAACGCGTTGTGGTTGCGCTTGTACTGCTTGCGCACGTCTCGCAGGGCATCGAGCGAGCCGCGCTTGTCGAACTTGTTGATCGCGATCGCATCTGCGAAGTCGAGCATGTCGATCTTCTCGAGCTGCGTGGCCGCGCCGTACTCCGCCGTCATCACGTACAGCGAGACATCCGCGTGTTCCGTGATCTCGGTATCGCTCTGGCCGATACCACTCGTCTCGACGATCACGAGATCGAACCGCGCCGCGCGACAGATCTCGATCGACTCGCGCACGTGCTTGGACAGCGACATGTTCGACTGCCGCGTCGCCAGCGAGCGCATGTACACGCGCGGATCGTCGATCGAGTTCATCCGGATCCGATCGCCGAGCAGCGCGCCGCCGCTCTTGCGCTTCGACGGATCCACGCTGATCACGGCAATCGTCTTGTCGGCAAAGTCCCGCAGGAACCGCCGCACGAGCTCGTCCACCAGCGACGACTTACCCGCGCCACCCGTACCGGTGATGCCGAGCACCGGGACCTTCGACTGCTTGTCGAGGATCGGCTTCAGTGCCGCTACGAGATCCGTATCCGGATGATTCTCCGCCGTGGTGATCAGCTGGCCGATCACGTCCGGCTTCTTCTCCGGCAGGTGCGGAATCACGCGCTCCGCAGCCGGCGGCGTCTTCTCGAAGTCGCAGCGCTGGAGCAGATCGTTGATCATGCCCTGCAGGCCCATCTGGCGGCCGTCGTCCGGCGAGTACAACCGGGTCACGCCATATGCGTGGAGCTCCTCGATCTCGGTCTGCAGGATCGTGCCGCCGCCGCCGCCGAACACCTTGATGTTCGCGCCGCGCTGCTTGAGCAGATCGATCATGTACTTGAAGTACTCGACGTGACCGCCCTGATAGCTCGTGATCGCGATGCCCTGGACGTCCTCTTGGATCGCGCAATCCACGATCTCGGCGACGCTCCGGTTGTGCCCGAGATGGATCACTTCGGCGCCGGCCGCCTGCATGATCCGCCGCATCACGTTGATCGCCGCATCGTGGCCATCGAACAGTGACGCCGCGGTGACGATGCGTACGTGATGTTTCGGCTTGTAGGGCGCGATGGCGACGGGACGGTTGACCACGGCCGGACCTTAGCACCGCCGGGACGTTCCTAGAACGCGTGAACTTCACGTGAAATCGCCCCTGTCGCCCGATAGTTAGCGCGACAACGGAGGCATGGAAATCGCGCTCGTCGAAGCCGCGGCCACGGGGGATCCAGCCGCCTGGGGCACGTTCTGGGCGACCGTCGAGCCGGAGCTCCAGGCGATCATCGCGCGTCCGAGCTTCCTCGGCCGGCTCGGCCAACGTGATGACGATCGCGACAACATCGCGCTCGCCGTGATGAGCCGGCTGCGCACGCGCCTGCATCGGTTCCTCGAAGCGCGCCGCACGAATCCCGCGCTCGAGTTTTCGAGCTGGCTGCGGGTCGTCGCGAAGCGGTGCGGCATCGATTACATGCGCGCGCATCCCGATTATCGGCGGCGCGAACGGACGTGGGCCGTGCCGAAAACGCTGCCGCCGCCATCGCAGCTCGGTGGCGAACGCCCGCCCATGACCGATCGGGGTACCGCTCGCGAGTTGCTTGCCCTCGCGACTCGCGATCATCGTCGCGCGCTCGAACTGTGGGCCCACGGCGAATCGTTCGCGACGATCGCTCACGTCTTGAACCTCGATTCGGAGCTCGCCGCGCATCGTCTGGTACGTGCTGCGATCGAACGGCTCCGCAGGTACTATCGCGAGACCGCATGATCGAGGAGGTGACGGGTCGGGTCGGGTTCGTCGCGGCGTGTCCCGAGCTGGTGGAGCTCGAGCGCGCGCCGCTGTCACCGGAGATCTATGCGCACGTCGACGTCTGCGATACGTGCCAGCTCGCGCTCGAGGTGCTGGCCGGTCGATCGCTCCCACCGATCGCCGACATCGTCGATCCCACGGCCACGCTTCCCGAAGTCGCGCCCGAACACTACGAGCTCGGTGACGAGGTCGCGCGCGGCGGGATGGGCAAGATCTATGCGGCGCGCGACGTGCGCGTCGGCCGGCGCGTCGCTGTCAAAGAGTTGCATCAACGGTCGCGCGAGCTCGCGGCTCGATTCGCTCGCGAAGCGCAGATCACGGCGCGCCTCCAACACCCGGGCATCGTTCCGATCTACGAGATCGGGCGCTGGCCCGACGGCACGCCGTTCTATTCGATGCGCATGGTCGACGGCGAGACGCTGCATCACGCGATCGTCGCTGCGCCCACGCTCGCCGAACGGCTGTCGCTCCTGCCGGCGGTGATCGCCGCGACCGAAGCGATCGCGTTCGCGCACGCGCAGCGGATCATCCATCGCGATCTCACACCCGCGAACATCCTCGTCGGCGCGTACGGCGAGACCGTGGTGATCGATTGGGGACTCGCGAAATCGGTTGGCGAGGTCGATACGCCCGTCGATCACGTGGCGCCGCCGGAGCTGACGAATGCCGGCACGATCGTCGGCACCGCCGCGTACATGTCGCCGGAGCAAGCGACCGCGCAGCCCGTCGACGAACGCACGGATGTCTACGCGCTCGGCGCGATCCTCTATCACCTGCTGTCGGGTGGTTCGCCGTATCTCGGTCGCGATGCACTCGCCCAGGTCGTGGCGGGGCCACCGCCGAAGCTCGACCGCGCCATGCCGCGCGACTTGGTGTCGATCGTCGAGAAGTCGATGGCGCGCGATCCGGCGAAGCGCTACCGCACCGCGAAGGGCCTCGCCGACGATCTACGGCTCTATCAGGCGGGGCGCGCCGTCGAAGCGCACGAATACACGACGGGCGAACGGATCACGCGCTTCGTCGGTCGCAATCGCGCGCCCGTCGCGAGCACGGTGATCGCGGCGATGATCTTGGCCGTGCTCGCGGTGATCGGCGTGCGCCGGATCCTGAAGGAGAAAGCCGCGGCCGAGCACACCGTCACCGCGTTGCTCCAAGAAGAGGGCAGGCAAGAGCTGCTCGACGGCGATGTCCAACGTGCGATCGCGTACTTCGAAGCGGCGCCGTCGCAGACCAAGGCCTACGCGTTCATGCGGGCGGCAGCGTTGCGCGAGCTGACCACGGTCGTCGGCGATCTCGAGTGCGGTGGGCCGGTCAACGAGCTCGCGTTCGATCCCACGGGCACGATGCTCGTCGCGAGCTGTCACGATCACGTCCGGATGTGGAGCCTCGCGGATCGGTCCGAGATCCGGACGTTCGAGCCGTGCGACGGCGGTTGCGAGCACCTGACGTTCACCCACGACGGCACGCGGATCCTCACGTACGGTGATAACGGCATCGCGCGGTTGTGGGATGCACGCACCGCGAAGTTGGTCCGCTCGTTCAAGCACGACACGCGGACGCTCACGTTCGGCACGCTGACGCCCGACGACCGCATCCTCGCGACGACGGGCTACGACGGCTATGCGCGGATCTGGGACGTCGCCACGGGCAATCTGCTGCGCGAGATCCGCGGCAGCGATGCGATCCTGCTCTCGCACCTGTACGGCGTGCTGTCGGCGGATGGCACGCAGTTGCTGACGTTCACGATCGAGGGCGTCGGTGCCGGGTTCGATATTCGCACCGGCGCGAAGGTCGGGACCGTTTCGCACGGTGGTTGGGGTATCGGTGGCTCGGTCTCGCCGGATGGCACGCTCGCGGCGACGTGCGGCACGAACCGGCTCGTGAAGTTGTGGTCGACGAAATCACCGGAGCTCGTCGCATCGCTGGCCGGTGCGAGTGATTCCGTGACGGCGTGCAAGTTCAGCGATGACAACAAGCGCGTGGTCGGCTCGTCGGCGGATGGCCATGCGTACGTGTGGGACGTCGCCACCGGCGCGATGGTCAGCCAGGTCAATCACGGCGTCACGGTGTGGAAGTCGAACTTCTCGCACGACGGCACGCGGCTCGTGACGATCGGCGTGGGCAGCACGATCAAGGTCTGGGATACCGAGACCGGTGGCCTGCTCGCGACGCACGATGCCCGCGGTGGGCTCGAGGCCGCGTTCTCGCCCGATGGTGCGTATCTGATCGTCGGGCGTGGTGATGGTCGGATCCGGATCTGGCGCGATCCGGGCGGACCGCAGCTCTCGACGTATGCGGCGCACGATCCGATCACGGCCGTGTCGCGCGATGGCACCCGCGCCGTGATCGACGTGAACGATCATCCCCACCTCGTCGACACGACGACCGGGCACGCGTTGCCCGCGGATCCGAATTGGGTGATCGAGCGGGAGACGGGCGAGCTGCACGAGAAGTCGCGTCCTCCCGTGCATCCGCCGGTGGCGCCAACGATCGCGGGGGCGCTCGGTCCAGCCGGCTTCGCGTTCGATCCGACGGGGCAATGGCTCGCGTATGTCCTCGACGATCACACCGTCCACATTCGCGACACGCGCACCGGCGAGGAGACGCAGTTCGTCGCCGAGCCACTGCAATCGATCGAGCCCGATCCGACCGGCGAATTGATCGCGGCGGTCGATACGCGCGGTGTCGCGGTGACGGTGTTCGCGCGCGATGGTCACGTGCTCGCGCATTGGCCGATCGCGCACCACGCGCTGGGCCTCCTGCAAGACAGCTTGATCTCGCCGCTCGCGACGGTGCACTGGTCGGTCGACGGCCAGACGATCGTCTCGAAGTCGAGCAGCATCACCCGTTGGAACGCATCGACGGTGTTGCCCGCGAACGTCGCCTCGCTCGTGCGCGCGAAGGTCGCGTGGCGAATTCGCGATGGCCACCTCGAGCCGGCACGCACGGCGTTCGCGGCGGTGATCACGCATGGCAACACGCCACTCGCACGGACGGCGATCACGCTCGATTTTCGCAAGCCGGCCGACCTCGGGGACACCCAAGCGAACTGGGACGCCGCGACGTTCAAGCACCGTCGCTACGACGTGACGACCGACGCCGACGGCAAGATCGCGCTGGATGGTCTCGAGCCCGGGACGTACGAGCTGCGCGTCGACGGCAATTTGTTGCTCGTCGATATCGAGATCGACGACGGCGAACGCACGATCGATATCAGCGACGCTTCGCCACCGCGTTCGCGATCGCCATGATCGTGAGACCGATCAACGCGATCACGATCGTGCGCACGCGGTTGACCATCGTGTAGACGAGGCCTTCCGCCGGCGACGCGCCTAACAATCCGTACAGGATGTAGTTCGTTCCGTCGGCGATGCCGAGGCCGAGCGGCACGATGTTCGACATCCAGGTCACGAGGATGCCGACCGACAGCATCGCGATCACGAGCGGTGCGGTGACCGAGATCCCGCACGCGTGGATCATGACGACCGTGCCGGCCCAGTTGCACAGCCGCGAGCCGATCACGCCGGCGACGCCTTGTTTTGCGCCGACGAGCCCGCGCAGCTGCGTATCGATCTGCGTGGCCCAGCGCATCGCGCGCTCGCGCGAGATCAGTCGCAACTTGGCGAGCAGGCCGACGATCGTGCCGACGGCGCCGCGCCGCACCAACACGGCGATCGCGATCGCGAACACGACGAGCACGCCCAAGCCGATCCACGCGACGAGCGACGCCGTCGGCGGCAGATCCAATAACAACGCCGTGAGCGGCACGCCGATCACGATCGCGACGATGCCGGCGTACATCGTCGTGAGGTTGAACATCACGATCGCGGCGATCGCCGTGGTGGTTTCGGTATCGCGATTCAGCATCGTGACCTTGACCGGCTCGCCCAACGAGTTCGCCGGGGTCAGGCGATTGATCGCGAGGCCGCTCGCCTGCGCCGCGAACACCTTCGGATACGGCACCGTCCGCCCGAGGAAGCCGTGGATCGCGAACGCGTCACAACAGATGCCCGCGAGATCGATCACCGCGATCACGCCGAACCACGCGCCGGTATCGACGATCGCCATGTGGATCCCGCTCCAGCCGAGCGCGTGCGTGACGATCACGAGCCCGACGAGCCCGATCGCGAGCCCAGCCAGGTTGAGCCACGAGCTCGCACGCACGGGTCGACTATCGCATTTCGCGTGAGCCGATTTGCCGGAATGATGGCTCCTTCTCCACGCCGGCGCAGTTCACGCGTTGTTCACGTGACGGATCCCAGCGTGCGTGCCGTGCAACCCGATCATGCGGATCGCGATCGCCATCCTGGTGGCTCTGGCCAACCCTGCGCGTGCGGACGACGTCCATTGGCTCCAGCTGGGTGCCGGCACCGCCGGTGTGATGGGCGCCGGGCAGGCTTGGTACTGGCGCGATGGCGCGAGCGCGAGCCGCGGGGACTGGGCGTTACCGGGCAACTGGTCCGCGATCACCGACAAGCTGTCGCTCGATGGGGTTCGCTTCGATCCCGATGGCTTCGATACGAACGCGTTGAAGCATCCGCTGTTCGGAACGACGGCGTACACGCTCGGGCGGTTCAGCGGGCTCTCGCCGCTCGGATCGTTCGCGTATGCGAGCGCGCTATCGCTCGTGTGGGAGACGTTCGGCGAATGGCGCGAATACGCGAGCATCAACGACCTGCTCGCGACCTCGACGTCCGGCGTGCCGATCGGCGAGGCGCTCTATCAGATCGTTCGCGATCCGCGTGCGGCGCGCTACGAGCTCCGCCTCGGTACGGGCACGATCGAGACCGGGGCGGGCGAGCGGTTCGATGCCTCGGTCGAAGCGAATGGCTCGCGGATCGCGATCTCGATCCCGTTCGATCGCAGTGGTCCACGCGCGCGCGACATTCTCGCTCGCAGCGAGCTCGGCCGGATCGCGACGCAATTTCGTTATCACTACCTGCTCGGCGAAACGTGGGACCTGTGGGCGAACGTCCAAGCCGGACCGACGTTCGCGCGGCGCGCGGATCACGTGACGATCGGAGTCGACACGGGTGCGAGCTTCGCGATGCTGCGCTCGTTCGCGTTCGATGCCTGGCGCGCGGAGCATCCGAACGATGTGGTTCGCGGCGTCCTCCGGAACGGACATCCGTACTATTACGGCGCCGGCCTCGTCGTCGCGCCGCGGGTCGATTACGCGGATGATCACGTCGTCGCCGGGGCAGAGCTGTCCACCGCGATCTATCGCTCGCTCGATGGCCACGATCGGTTCGCCTCCGATGCGCTCCAGCTCGTCGATACCGAGACGTTCGCGCGGGCCTACATCGGCGCCGTGGCCGGCCACGCGATCGTGAGGCTCGACACATCGCTGCGCCACCGTGGCAGCGCGATCGGGACCTGTCACGGCGGCTACGACGAGCACGCGATCGTGGTGAGTGTCGGCGTGCGGATCTAGCGTATGATCATCTAGGTGCGCGGAGTCTGGCTCGCAGTGATCCTGACGGGGTGCTTCTTCAAGCCAACCCCGTCGGGCGAGACCCAGGATGCCGACACGCGCAGCCCTGACTCGCGAGCGGTCGCGGATGGAAGCGGCAGCAGCAGTTGCACGTTCTCCGATGTGACCATGCTCGGGATTGCCACGAACGGTTGGCTGAAGCCGGGCTTATCGAGCGATGGTTTGCTGCTGTTCCACACCGAGAATACGAACGGCATCACCGTGCTGAAGTACCTCTCCCGAGACAACCAAACCGAGATATTCGGAAGCACCGGCGGCAGTGTCACCGGCACGGGATCCGGCGAAGAGTTCGTCCGCTGGGACAGCAACACCGGCGAGCTCGACATGTACGAGCCAACCCAGCACGCGATTCAAGAATACTCGATGGGGATGCTCGGTATGGCGATGTTCGACAAGACCCTTCGCGCGGGTGCCGTCGAACCGGCTGCGTGTGATGACGGCAAGAGCTTTATCGATCTGGTGATGCTCACGGGCGCGCTCCAGGTGATCGATGGAGGTGGGGCGACCCACGTGATCTACACGCCGCCGTCCCCGGACCACGTGAACGATCCGACGATCGGCAACGCCGACCACACCGTGATCTATTACGACATGGAGGCCGTTGGCAAAGCGCTGTTCCGGATCGACTTCAACGACGCTCTCACAGCGGTCGTCGCCGGCCCGTCGATGATTTCGTTTTCGAACGGGAACTCTGTCGATACCGAGCCGATGCTCACGGCGGATGGCAAAGAGCTCTACTTCATCCGCGACGGCCAGCTCACACGAGCGGTGTGCCAGTAGTGCGGACGCTGTGGATCGCGCTGGGGCTGACGGGATGCTTCTTCAAGCCATCTCCGTCCGGCGAAACGCGCGATGCCGACGAGCGGGGACCCGACTCGCAGATCATCCACGCGGATGGCGGAACCGTCACGTGTGTCTTCTCCACGGCCGAGAAGACCCTAGTCATGGCTGCGAGCTGGGAGAACCCCGGCCTCACGAGCGACAACATGACGATGTTCTACACGGACACCGCGGTGAGTGGGATGCACTACCTCACGCGCGCCAGCCGAACCGATCCCTTCGACAACCCGATCCAGATGGGGGCGCTCGCGCTCATGCAGCCGGACGAAGAGTTCGTCGGCTACGACTCGCAGGTCGGCATGCTCTACACGTACAGCACGACGATCCATACGATCCGCGAGTACTCGTTGGCCTCGGTTGACGCCAACCCGTCCTACCAGAAGGACGGTCCGGTCGGGATCTACGATCCGGCGGGATGCGACGACGGATCGAGCTTCATCGATCTCGATGACCAAGGGCAGCTCGAGCTGATCGAAGGCGTCTCCGGGAACCACGATCCGTTGTACAAGCCGGACACGGGGCACACCGTCACCTCACCCTCGATCGGCAACAACGATCACATGATCGTGTTCGGCGACGTCGCTTCGGCCGGGCGTGCGATCTATCACCTGGACCTCGACCAGATGCACGCCGTGACCGGGCCGACTCGGTTCGGGTTTTCCGACGGCACCACCCTCGATACGTATCCGGTGGTGAGCTCCGATGGGGCGGAGGTGTTCTTCATCCGCGACGGCCGGCTCTATCGAGCGCAATGCCAGTGACGGTTCTAGGACTGACCACCTGACGTGTTGATCATGCCGTCGATGTTCAGCGTCGAGAAGTCACCGACACGCCGCTTGTCACCCTTCGCGATCGCGTAGGCCGCCGCGGTGACGAGCGCCTTCGCACCCTTGTCGTTGTCGAGCGTGGCGACGGCACCGGTGCCCGGATCGAAGCCCTTCGCGTTGTTGTTGCGATCGATGCCTCCGAACCACCCGGACTTGAGACTGCCGCCCGAGTAGATGTAGCCCCAGTTCGAGTTGCTCGCGGTCGTATCCGGCCACGTGTTGTTGTCGACGGGCGTCTTCGGCGTATCGCCTTCGATCGTGATCACGATGTTGTCGCTGAGCTTCTCCGTCGTGACCTTGTCGGTCTTCGTCGCGAGGTCGGCCATGAAGCCATCCATGATCCGCTGCAGGCTGACGAGCACGTTCAGCGAGTTGTTCGTCAGCATGCCGCCGGAGCCGAACGCGCCGTGCGGGTCATCGCTCATCGCCGGCACGACCACCGACGAGGTCAGGCCGAGCGCGAACGCCTTCGCCGTCACTGCGAGCGTCTTGCCGAACGTCATCACCATGTCTTTTTGCAGCCCGTTACCCGAGTTGCCGCTGATCGCGTTGAACTCCGTCGAGTCGAGCCCGTATGCGGTCAGGTCGGCCGCGCTGAGCTGGAGCTGCGCCGCGAGGTTCGTTCCGAGGAACGTCGCCGCGCTACGGGCCGTGTGATACGCGGTCTTCGTCGTCGATAGCGTGGACGCGCGGTTGAGCGACGCGAGCGTCTGGTACTGCGCGCGATAGAGATCCGCGTGCACGCTGTTCGCGAGCAGGTGATTCGAACGCGACGCGACGCTGTTGAACAGGCCGACGATGTCGTCCGCGGTCGGGACGATCGAGGGCTGACCCGCACCCGGCGCCGTGCCGAAGTCTTGGTTGTCGACGGTGATCACCGGGACGACGCTCGCGACTTCATTTTGGAGCACCGACGCGATCGCGAACATCGATCCTGCGGACACCGACCGAGCGATCGAGATCGGCGTTTGCGTGTGCTGCTCGTTCGAGCCGCCCATCACCGCGGTCCATTGCTTCGTCGCATCGAGCGACGCGAACGCCGAGTTCGGGCCGGTCGTCAGCTTCTGGCCTCCGACGCCGGTGAGCACCTTCGTCTGCGTGCCACTGAAGAACTGTTGCGGCCACGCGAACGCGGTGTTCTTCGCGGCGGCGACGTCGTTGTGCGGCCACATCAACTGCCACCACGCGAGACCACCCGTGCCCGCGCGAATGTGGACCGAGCGCTTCGTCGTCGACGTCGCGGCGGCTTCGGCGGTGCGCTTGCCCGCGGTCTTCTCGAGGATCTCGACGATCTTGCCGCGACCGACACCGAGCGCGGCACCGGCAGCGAGGCTCCACTTGATCAGCGCGCGGCGCGAAACCTCACGCTCTTCGTCACGCACGGTCGAAAGTTTCTTTGCCATGGCCGTTCTCCTACTCACACGTGTGGGCAGCTGCGGCGAGCACCGCGACCGCGAGTTGTTTGCCTTGTTCGACATCCGAGCCGCTGCGCGCGACCGTCATGTCGCAGATGTCGACGTGCGTCTGCGTCGCCGGCATTCCGATGAGGCAGCTGATGCCGTCGATCTGGCACTTGTTGTTCGCGTCGAACAGCTTCACGCCGACGCCGTTCTTCTGGCACTCCGGGCGGTTCGGCATGGCCGCGATGATCTCGGGCGCCGCTTCGACGAAGATGTCGAACATCTTCGATTCGGTCGCGACACCGAGCTCGACCACTTCACGCGTGCGGCTGCTGTAGTTCGGGCCGCCGAGGCTGGCCTTGCTCGACGTGTAGATCTGGCCCGCGGTATCGCTTCCCGTCGCGGCCACGTTGACGCCGCGCGAGGCGAGGACGTGACCGAGCGTGTTGTAGCGAATCTTCGGGCAGCTGTGCACGCGCGAGTAGTAGCGAGGCGGTCCCTCGCGCTCGGTGCGATCGAGCTGCGGCCACGGATCGCTGGTGTAATCGTTTTGGGTGTCCGCGACGTTCTCGTCGACGTCTGCGGTGCAGCTCGCGAGCATGGCGATGAGGTAGATGTGCTTCGTCATGACTAGAACCTCACGAAGTCGTCGCTGGTGAAGATTTGGTAGATCGCGTCTTTGAGCTTGTAGCCGCCGGATTGGAACGCGGCGTCGATCGTCGCGGTCGTGTCGACGGGAACGCGGTTGCCTTGGTCGACGATGTCGCTCTTGCCCATCGCCCAGTTCCACATCCGGTTGATCACGCACGCGCTGACTTCCGGATCCGTCGCCATGTCGTGACCGAGCGTCGCGATATCCGGCGCCATCACGCCCATGCGCCATTGCGTCGGCTCGCCGGGCGGCAAGTAGTCCGTCAATTGCGCGACCGGGTTTCCGGCGAGCGGCGTCGGCACCACGATCGCGTTCTGGTATTGACCCTGGTCGTCGAAGTGCGCGAACAGCGGCGCGATGTGGTTGATGTTCGAGTGACAGTTCGCGCAGACCTGCGCGGTCACCGTGCGGAAGTCGACGCGACCGTCACCGGCTTGTGCGGGCGTGTGGAACGTCGCGACGGCGGTCGCGTACGGGAATACGCCGATGTATTGGGTGGCGCCCATGACGTCCTGACCCGTCGTCGAGATCTGCGCCGGGAACGCGCTGCACGCGAACACCTCTTGGATCCACCGAACGCGACGGAACGCGAGGTTCGAGAAGAACTGCTTCATCGCGCCGGGATGCGTGAGGAGGCCCGACACTTGCGGCGGCGTGTTCGTGCAGTTCGCGGCGGTGAACGTACCCGCGGTCTCGTTGAACGTGGGGCACGTGCCGGTCGTCGCCGTGAACAGATCCGTATACGGTCGGTTCGTGACGGTGACCTGCGCGGCGAACGCGGCGGCGCTATCGAGCGCCGGGTCGTCGCCCATCTTCAACGTGTCCTGCCACCAGTGGAACATCTGCGACGCGAACTTCGGGCTGTCCATGTACAGCTTCACCTGCGCCGCATACGCGGTCTTCGGATCGGCCGCAGCGACGACGGTCTGCATCTCGGTCAACGTCGGCAGATCGCCGGTGAGGCGCAGTGCGGCGATCCGAAGTGCAGCGCCGTAGTCGATCTGGCGATCGTCGAGCTTTTGATCCCACTCGTCTTCGGGAGCCGGAGGCGGTGTAACGGGGTCGCTCGATCCCACGCCGCATGCAGCGACGTTGAGGACGAGCGCGAGCAGGGGCCAACGCGAGCTCATGGTGCCTCCAGTGCGTAGAAGTGGATGGTGAACGGGTCGGTCGCCGCGAAATCGAGGAACGTGGCGGCGGTGAGGGGATAGGTGGTGTTCGCGTCGATATCGTCGTCGAGATCCTCGTAGTGATCCGCGCTATCGATGATCGGGTCGGCCTTCAGTGGGCGCGACACGAACAGCGGATGCGTGACGTGGATCTTCGTGGTCGTCGTCACGATGCTGATCTGCGAGAAGTCGAGATGACCGTCGAACGCGTCGGCCATGAACTTCAGCGACGCGCCGTGACCGAGATCGATCGTGTTCATGCCGGTCATCGATGCGGTCTGCGGACCGAACACCGCGGTGGCGCCCGGCGCGACGGCGCGCTCGTCGGCTTCTTTCTGCAGCCACTCGAGGATCGGCGGCGCGTCCTCGGCGAGCAGGGCAGGGCCGGTGTGCTTGCCCATCGTCAGCATCAAGCTCGACTCGGGCGAGTCCATGTTCACGACCGGTGGTTGGAACGTGAAGATCGTCGCGTACGCACCGTCGGCATCGCCGGGGGCCATCCACGCGACGCCTGGTTGCGCGCCATGGCAACCGAGGCAATGGCCGAGCGCGGGCCACGCCTTTTGCGTGTACGTATCGCGTGCCGAAAGATCCGGTTGGGTCGGTTGAGTAGACGGATCGGCCCCGACGCACCCCGCAAAGGCAGCACCTGCGACGACGACGGCGAGTCGCGTGCTGCTCGAGGATCCATCGCGGCCGGCGAATGAATCGCGCGGCTGCATGTTCGCTGGCTAGAGCAGAAGCCATGCCACGAGCATTTCGCGTGGAAGCTCGCGTAGCCACTAGCGCGCGACCGAGTGAGACCTGGTCGCCGCTCCCCAGACACCAGCGGTCAACAGTGCGCACTCGGGCTTGTGAGCCCCACGAGAAAACGTGTCATGCGATCGCGAGGAAGATTTCTAAAACCCTCTGCACGACTCGCGATCGCGCGCGAGCTAGTCGCGGTGATCGCGAACGACTGGACCCTTCTTCTTCTCTTCGCGCGCGGGTGCCGGCGCGGGCTCGCGATGATCGCGAACCACCGGTCCCGGCGCCGGACGCGGCTCTTCGCGGCGCGGCTCTTCGCGGCGCGGCTCTTCGCGCACCGGCTCGCGGTGATCGCGAACTTCGACGCCACCTTCACGCGGCGGCTGGCGATAGTTCGGCGCGGGCGCGCGATGATCGCGGACCGGTTCCGGGTTGCGGTACGGCTGATGACGCGGTTGGTAACCCGACGGCCGATAGTGCCGGTACCGGTAGGGATCGTTGATGCTGATGATCGCGGTCGGCGGCGACGCGTAGTACTCCCAGCCACCCGAGTAATAGGTGGAGCGGTACCAGTACCCGTTGTCGTTGTGCCAGTAGTAGCCGCCGCTGTAGAAGACGTCGTCATCGTAGTCGGCCACGACCTGAACGCCCGGGCTGACTTCGACAAGGTCGACGTTCGCGTTGACCGGAGCGACGGCAACGCCACCGCCGTAGGTCACGTCGGCCGAACCGGACGCCAGACAGCCACCCAACAAGAGAGAAGCAAGAACGAAGCGCATACCGTAATGGTAAGCCGCAACTGACCCGAAATGGGTCGCTTCACCATCGTTCACGCTTTGGGTGTGCGCAGGAGCGCGGCCTTTTGCCCGACCCGTGTAATTTTCTGGAACTGCTCGTCCGTCAGGTGGACGTCGACCGCGCCGATGTTCTCGCGGAGGTGCTCGGGCCGGGTCGTGCCGGGGATCACGATCATGTTCGGGGACCGCTTCAGGAGCCAGGCGATCGCGGCCTGCGCCGGCGTGCATCCGATCTCCTTCGCGACGCCCGTGAGGATCGACTCGCTGGACGCCAGCGCGCCGGTCGCGAGCGGGAAGAACCCGATGAACGGGATGCCCTTCTGTTCGCAATAGTCGACGATCGGCTCGTTCCGCTTGTCGATGATGTGGAACAGGCTCTGGACGCTCGCGACCTGGAAGAACGTCTGCGCTTCTTCGATCACGGCGATCGGCGTCTGGCACAACCCGACGTGCCGGATCAGGCCTTGCTTCTGGAGCTCGGCGATCGCCGCGAACTGCTCTTTGGCGGGCACCTTCGGATCGACGCGGTGCAGCTGCCATAGATCGATGCGCTCGAGCGCGAGCGTCTTCAGGCTCAGCAGCACGGCGGCGCGCAACGCTTCGGGCCGGCCGTCGTACGACCACTGGTTCGGACCGGGCCGAAGTAACCCGCCCTTCGTGGCGACCGTGAAGCCGGTGTACGGATGCAGCGCCTGGCGGATCATCAGCTCGCTGATCATCGGGCCGTAGGCGTTCGAGGTATCGACGAAGTTGACGCCGACCTCGGCGAGCGTCCGCAGCGTGGCCTCGGCCTCGGCGCGATTCTTCGGCGGGCCCATGATGCCGTCGCCGGTCAGGCGCATGCCGCCGTAGCCGAGGCGGTTGATCCGCAGGTCGCCGATCGTGATCTGGCCGGCGGCGCTCGCGTTCATCGTCTAATCGTATCGACGTACACGTGCACGTGCACGTGCTCGTGCTCGTCGGCGTGCCCGATTCTGCGACTAGCGGACGCGCCGGACGCGGTCATCGCCGGACGTCATCGCCGACGCGGTGACGCGTCATCGCCGGACGCGGTCATCGCCACGCGGTCATCGCCGCGGTATCGCCACGCGGTCATCGCCGGACGCTCATCGCCACCGTCATCGCCGACGCGGTCATCGCCGGACGCGGTCATCGCCGCGCGGTCATCGCCGACGCGGTCATCGCCGGACGCGGTCATCGCCGGACGCGGTCATCGCCGGACGCGGTCATCGCCGGACGCGGTCATCGCCGGACGCGGTCATCGCCGGACGCGGTCATCGCCGGACGCGGTCATCGCCGGACGCGGTCATCGCCGGACGCGGTCATCGCCGGACGCGGTCATCGCCGGACGCGGTCATCGCCGGACGCGGTCATCGCCGGACGCGGTCATCGCCGGACGCGGTCATCGCCGGGGCTTACGCGTTACGCGTAGGCCTACGTGATTTCGGGTCTCGCCGGCGAAGCATCAACCCGACGAGCGCGAACCCGAACAACGCGGTCGGCGCGCTATTCCGGCTCGTGCTGCAGCAACCACCGCCATCACCCGGGAAGCACAACCCACCGCCCGCACCATCCGATTGACACGTCAGGCCGGACGGACACGCACCATCGGTATCGAGCGCGCAACCGAACGTACACGCGCTCGTGCTGCCACTCATACCGCACTCGTTCGACTCGCAATCCGAGTTCGCCGCGCACGTCGCACCGACGCCCGTCGCCGTGAACGGCGTGACGATGCACGAGTGGTTGAAGCACTCGTGGCCGGTCTGGCAGTCCGCATCCGTATCGCACTCGAGGTTCGGCACGTGCCCGGTGATGAACGCCTTCTCGGCATCGACGCGCGTATCCGCACCGAACGAGCTGCACGTCTGATCGCCGAACGAGGTGATGCCGACCTCCGTTAGCCTGCCGTTGATCGACGCGAACGACGGCCCACCCGAGTCACCGTTGCACTTGCCCTTGCCATCGGTCTGGTCGTAGCAAAGCAGGTTCGCGTCCGAGCCTTCGAGCGACGAACAATGGATCGTGGTCTGCTCGACTTCGCGCTCGGTGCCCGCGCCCGATTGGGTCTGGCCGTTCGACGCGCCGAACCCGACCATCGTCACCGTGATGCCGACCGGCGCCGCGCTCGCTTCGAAGTTCAGCGGTGCCGGCGTGATCGTGGTGATCGGGTCCGACAGATGGATCAGGCCCGCATCGTGCGAGCCGAGCTGGTTGATGTTGAAGTCCGGATCGGGCATCGAGTCCTGCGCCGTGACCTGCGTGCCACCGAGCCGGACCGAGCCGTAGTTAACCTTGATCGTCGCGGTGACTTCCGCCTGCGTCGACACGCCGAGCTCCGACGGCAACACGCAGTGCGCAGCGGTCAGCACCCATTCGGTCGTGATCAACGTGCCCGTGCAGAGGCCGGCGTGCGAGCCGGTGCCGACCTCGATCGAGACGACGTTCGGATACTTCGCGGGGTCGTTCACCACGGTGCCGCCAACGATCGGCGCATCGCCGACACCTGCCAGCGCAGGAGCTCCTAGGAACAACAGAGCGAACGGCCACCGCTTGGACATGGTGGGACAATCGCGCGATTTCGCTCTCGATCGCTAGGGTGAAATCTAACGCTTCGTCACACGATTGCGACGCGGCTTCGCAGTCCACACACCCGATTTTCCACCGCGTTTTTCGATCAGGCGGATTTCCCCTAGGATCATGCCGCGGTCGATCGCTTTGCACATGTCGTAGATCGTGAGGGCGGCGACCGACACCGCGGTTAGCGCCTCCATCTCGACGCCGGATCGATCGAAACATTTCACCGTGGCCGTGATCACGACGCCATCGGCTTCCTGCTCGAACGCGATGTCCACGCCGGTCAGCCGCAGCGGATGACACAGCGGGATCAGCTCGCTCGATCGCTTCGCGGCTTGGATGCCGGCGATCCGCGCGACCCCGAGCACGTCGCCTTTGCCGATCTCACCCGCGCGAATCGCCTCGGCCGTGGCGACCGCCATCGCGATCCGACCTTCGGCGATCGCGAGCCGCGCGGTCTCCGGCTTCGCACCCACTTCGACCATGTGGGCGTTCCCCGCGGCGTCGAAGTGCGTGAGCTTTGGCTTCACTCGACCGTGACCGACTTCGCCAGATTGCGCGGCTGATCGACGTCCGTGCCTTTACCGTCGGCGACGTAGTAACTCAGCATCTGCAACGGCAGCACCGTGAGGATCGGCTGGAGCTCGAGCGCGGTCTCCGGGATCAACACCACGTCATCCGCGTGCGAGCCGATGTCGTTATCACCCTTCGTGGCGACCGCGAGCACCTTGCCTTGACGCGCGCGAACCTCGGCGAGGTTCGACACCGTCTTTTCGTACGCCGGATTCTTCGGCACGAGCACGACGACCGGCAGCGTTTCATCGATCAACGCGATCGGCCCGTGCTTCATCTCGCCGGCGGCATAGCCCTCGGCGTGGATGTACGAAATCTCTTTGAGCTTGAGTGCACCCTCGAGCGCGATCGGATATTGCGATCCGCGACCGAGGAACAGAAACCCGTGCGCTTGGCCGTAGCGACGCGCGAGCACTTGCAGCTGCGCACCACTCTCGACGACATCCCGCATCTTCTGCGGCAACGCCACGAGCTCCGACAACAGCGCCCGCGCGCGTTCCGCCGACAGCGCCTTCGTCCGCCGACCGAGATAGATCGCGAACAGCGTCATCGCGACGAGCTGCGTGGTGAACGCCTTCGTCGACGCGACACCGATCTCCGGACCCGCGTGCGTGTAGAACGCGTGGTCGGCGAGCCGCGGGATGCTCGATTCGAGCACGTTCGAAATGGCGAGCACCTGCGCGCCCTTCTTCTTCGCCTCGCGAATCGCTTCCATCGTGTCGAGCGTTTCACCCGACTGGCTCACGGCGACGACGAGGTCTCCCGGCCCGACGAGCGGATCGCGATAGCGGAACTCCGACGCGAGATCGACCTCGACCGGAATCCGCGCGAGCCCTTCGACGAGGAACTCGCCGACGAGCGACGCGTGATAGCTCGTGCCGCACGCGATGAACACGATACGCTTGATCTTCGCGACATCGAGATCGACGCCATCGAGCAGCACGTCGTCCTTCTCGAGATCGACGCGACCGACGAGCGTGTCCGCGACGGCGCGCGGCTGCTCGTGGATCTCCTTCAACATGAAGTGCTTGAAGCCGCCCTTTTCCGCTTGGACCGCCGACCACGTGATGATCTTCGGCTCGCGCGTATGCGGCTTGCCCTCGAAGTCCGTGATCGTGACGCCTTCACGCGTGACCGTGACGAGCTCGCCTTCTTCGACGAAGATGACCTTGCGCGTCTCCGATAGGATCGCGGTGACGTCCGATGCGACGAAGTTCTCGCCTTCGCCCAACCCGACGACGAGCGGCGAGCTGTTCTTCGCGGCGACGAGCGTTTGCGGTTCCTTATCGCTCATCACCACGAACGCGTAGCTGCCGCGAACCTTGCCGAGCGCGCGCCGCACGGCTTGCGTGAGGTTCTCGGCGCCCATGGCGAGCTGGCGCTCGACGAGGTGCGCGAAGATTTCGGTATCGGTTTCCGACGAGAACTTCGCGCCGCTCGCGACGAGCTCCTGGCGCAGCTGAAGGTGGTTCTCGATGATGCCGTTGTGGATGACGCTGATCGGCCCGACCTTGTGCGGGTGCGAGTTCTCGTCGCTCGGACGGCCGTGCGTGGCCCACCGCGTGTGGCCGATGCCGACGGTGCCGGGCGCCGGATCCTTGACGAGCTTCTCCTCGAGCCCCGACAGCTTGCCGCGGCAACGCACGACCTTCGACGTGCCTTTATCGAAGACGGAGACGCCGGCCGAATCGTAGCCGCGATACTCGAGCTTCTTGAGGCCACCCACCAGGAGCGGCGTTGCTTGCCGAGCTCCGATGTAGCCGATGATGCCGCACATTATTTTTTCGCCGGGGCAGCAGGCGCCGCAGGCTTCGCAGCTTCCGGTGCGGGCTTCGCCGCTTCCGCATCGCTCGCATCGTCTTCGTCGATGCCGGTGATCTCGGAGATGTCCGGCTTCTCGTACGGCGTGACGGGCGAATCGGTGTGGATCTGACCGTGATGGCCACCGCATGCGGCCAGTAGCACGACGAGGGCAACGCTCTTCATCGACGGAACGCTAGCACGGATTACGGCGCTGATTTGCGCCGCTCGAACACCAGCAGCTCGCCGAAAATCGGGTGCTCTCGTGTGCCACAGGCGCTCATTCCGACGTTCGCGATCACGCCTAATGAAGCCAGGTGGGCCGCAAACGTGATCGCTTGCACGGCGACGATGCCCGGCTGATCGAGCGCCCACTCCACACATGCGCGCGTGGCCTCGGTTGCCAGGCCCTGGCCACGCGATTCGTCCTCGATCCCATAACCGACCTCGGCGACCCCATCGTCCGGCCGGCCCTTGAACACGATCGACCCGAGCACTTGGGGAGGTGTATCGCGCGAAACGACCATCGTGTCGCCCCACAGGCGCTTCGCGGGATCCGCACGGATCGCGGCGAGCGAGTAGGGGAAGGCACGTGCGACGAGGTCATCGTTCGGCCACGCATCCGGGAACCGCGCGCCGGTCGGAAAGCCATGCTCGGCCAACGCCCGATCGAGCGCGGCATCCGCGGCGTCTTTGTCGCGCGCGAGCACGGCTTCGACCATCTCGAGCGTGATCGGCACGAGCCGCAGGCGTGGAGTTTCGAGCGCGGGCATTAGGGACCTGCGAACGCTCCGCCGACCATGAGCGACACCACGGCGGGACCGTCGCCGCCGATCATCGCGTATCGAACATCGACGTTCAGCATGAAGATCGAGACGTATTGATCGATCCCGATCTCGGCGACGCCACCGACATACGACCGCGAGCCGGACATCGAATCGCCCGATGGAATCGGCTCGTTCGCGCGGAGGAGCGAGCCACCGGCGCGCAGCGTGAGGTAGCGCGATGGTGTGGCCCACGGCCGGAACCGGATGCCGAGCGTGAGATCCATCGCGACCGTGCGGAGCGTCGTGTCGATGTGCGAGGCCGAGCCGCCGTACATCAGGCCGAACAACGCGGCCCAGCGCACGGTCCAGCCCCAGCGGCGTTCGGTGGTCGTGGGTTGCCACGAGGCTTGGGCGCCGAATTCGTACAGCCCGACGCCGACGCGCTTGTTGTCCGCACCGGTGCCCGCGACGATGCCGCTGGTCACGCCGATCGAGCCGCTCGGCAGCGGTTCCGCGAACGCGATCGACGACACGAGCGCGATGATCGCGAGCGCGCGCATGTCAGAACTTGGAGGTCGTCGCGAGGAACGTCATCTTGTCGTTCGTCGCGCGCAACCGGCGAGAGAGCGTCCGCACCCAGTTCCACAACAGCTCGTAGGCGAGGTCGCGATCGACGAACAACAGGTCTTCGAGATCGCGGCGATTGACGACGAACAGCCGGCACTTCTCGTGGCACATGGCTGTAGCGCTGCGAGGCGCGTCGTCGATCAGCGACATCTCGCCGAAGTACTGACCGGCGCGAAGCACGGCGAGCGCTTCTTCACCCATGCCGGGGACGATGCGGCTGATCCGGACCGCGCCCTCGACGATCAGGTAGAACTTGTCGCCCGGTTCGCCCTCGGAAAAGATCGTGGCGCTCGATTTGTATTGTTCCTCGAGGCCGATGTCGACGACGCGGCGGAGGTGACCTGTCGGCAGGCCGGAGAACAGATCGATCTGCGCGAGGATCTCTTGCGTGGACTTACCCTTGAGGTCGAGTCCTTCACCCGTAGGTTCCTCGTCTGCCATCCACCTACGAGCGTCTCACTGCGGGCCCGAAAACGCAAAAACGGCCCCGCCTTCCGACGGGACCGTTACTCGACGCGACCAGGTTCGACTAGCCGACCTTGAGGACGAGCAAGAGCGCGATGATGAGCGCGTAGATGACGAGCGACTCGATGAGCGCGAGGCCGAGAATCATCGGACCGCGGATCTGACCAGCGGCGCCCGGGTTACGAGCGATGCCTTCGAGCGCGGCGCCGGCAGCGCGGCCCTGACCGATCGAGCCACCGAGCGCGGCGAGACCGATCGCGAGACCGGCGGCGAGCGCGACCCAGCCGAAGTTCATCGACAGGCCGGCGACCTTCGCGTTGCCTGCGTTGAACGCCGGGTTGTTGATCGCGTCAAGCGAACCACCGTCGCCCGCGGCGAACGAGAGGGTGGAGATGCCGAGGACGGCGAAAAACGTGAGGAGCGAAAAGATCTTCTTCATGGTTCGGTTTCTTTCGTGAGGGGTTGGTCGCGCGAGGCGGTTTTTAAAAGGTTTATCGACGGGAATCAATGCTCCTCGTGCTCGATCGCCATCCCGAAGTACACCAGGGCAAGCGAACAGAACACGAGTGCTTGGATGAAGCAGACAAGCAGACCAAGTAGCAGGAACGGCAGCGGAACGATGACCGGCACGAGGGCGAAGAACGACATGACGACCTTGTGGTCGGCCATCATGTTGCCCATCAGCCGGATGGCGAGGGAGATCGGACGCGCGATGTGCGAGATGAGCTCGATCGGCAGCATCAACGGGATGAGCGGGATGCTCGGGCCGAGGAAGTGCTTGAAGTAGGCGAGGCCGTGCTCTTTGACGCCGTAGTAGTGGGTCAGCACGAACACGAGCAGTGCGATTCCGATGTTCGTCTTCAGCGTATCGTTGGGCGAAATAAAGCCCGGGATCAGGCCGATGATGTTGCCGAACAGGATGAACATGAACAGCGTGCCGATCAGCGGGAAGAACCGCGCGGCATTCGCTTCACCGATCGAGCCTTCGACGAGGCCGTAGGTGCTCTCGGCGACGTATTCGAAGAAGTTGCGCAGGTTCATCGTGCGCGGCGGCACGAGGCCGTTGTTGCCGGTCTTGAGCCCGCGCATGAACGCGACGCAGCCCCAGATCACGAACGCCAACACGACGAGCTCGACGAGGACGTGCGTGAGCGTCCAGCCGCTCTGTTGGAACAGCAGGAGGAACGGCTTGTCCGAACGACCGAGCGATTCGCGTGCGTGCTCGTTGAAGTGACGCCACCCCTCGAAGCGATTGAGGTAGTCGAACCAGGTTCCGTGCTCACCCATCGGTGTTGCTCTTCTCTGTTGTCGGGTCTGCAGTTGGCGTCGGCACGACCGCCGAATAGATCGTCTCGATCACGATCGAGACGAGGAAGATTGAATAGCCGATCACGAACGCGATCGCGTCGATCGGGAGCAGGAGAATTGCGATCGCGACCGCACCCATCAGGCCGACCATCTTCGGCAGCATCAGGTACGGCGCCGCACCCGTCTTGCCGACGGAGGCATCCTGCGTCCACTTCACGACGAGCTTGCGGAGCACGAAGAAGTTCGCGCACGTCAGCACGGCGCCGATCGACAGGCCGAGCGCGACGCGCCCCGGTTGCGTGATCAGAGAGCCCGCGATCACGACGAGCGCGATCAGGTAGTTCAAGCGCTCGATGCGCTGGACCTTAAGCATGGCCAGCCTCGCGATCTTCGCGCTCGCCCGCGCGCTCGGCACGTTCGACCGCGCGAAGCACGTTGCGGAAGCCGGCGACGAGGCCGAACACCAACAGGATCAACATCAGCCACGGCTTCGTCCCGAAGTACGAGTCGAGCCACATGCCGCCGAGCAGGCCGACGACCGTGGCAACGCCGAGCTCGAGCCCGACCGAGCTCGCGGACAGCGCGTTGTAACGCCGCCGCGCCTTCACCGAAGCCGGGTCCAACAGCGTGCTGTTCACGGCCTTGGGATGCTCGTTCTCCATCGCCAAACCCTGCGACATTTCGCCGCTATGGGACGTGGTGCCGGACATCTGCGCGCCGCCCTAGTAGCACCCCGCTTTTTCGCGGTCAACTGACCTATGCCGCCCCGAGAACGGCTTTCGCGGCGGTGATCACCTTGGTGAGATCTTCGTCGGTGTGGGCGAGCGACGTGAACATCGCCTCGAACTGCGAAGGTGGCAGAAATACTCCAGCTTCTCGCATCCCGCGGAAGAACTTCCCGAACGCGGCCGTGTCCGAGGTCTTCGCGGTCGCATAGTCGACGACGGGAGTGGCCGTGAAAAACATCGTGACCATCGATCCCGACTGGTTCACCTGAACCGGAATCTTCGCGGCCGCGGCCGCCGAGCGGAAGCCGTCCGCAAGCTTGGTCCCGAGCTCGTTCAACCGCTCGTAGGTGCCGGGCCGCGCGAGGATCCCGATCGCGGTCAGGCCGGCGGCCATCGCGACGGGGTTTCCGGACAGCGTTCCCGCCTGATAGACCGGGCCGAGCGGCGCGAGCTTGCTCATGATGTCGGTGCGGCCGCCAAATGCCGCCGCGGGCAGACCACCACCGACGATCTTGCCGAGGCACGTGAGGTCCGGCGTGATCCCGAACAGCGCCTGGGCACCGCCGAACGCCGCGCGGAAGCCGCTGATCACTTCATCGAAGATGAGGAGCGCGCCGTGCTTCTTCGTGATGTCGCGCAGGCCTTGCAGGTATCCCGGCTTCGGCAGCACGAGGCCCATGTTGCCGGCGATCGGCTCGATGATCACGGCGGCGACCTCACCGGTGGCGCACGCGCGCTCGACCGATTCGAGATCGTTGTACGGCACGACGATCGTGTCTTTCGCCGCGCCTTCGGGCACGCCGGCGGATCCGGGAATCCCGAGCGTGGCCGCACCCGAGCCGGCCGCCACGAGCAAGCAATCGGCGTGGCCGTGATAGCCGCCGTCGGTCTTCACGAGCTTGTCCTTGCCGGTGAACCCGCGCGCGAGGCGCAGCGCGCTCATCGTGGCTTCGGTGCCGCTCGACACCGCGCGGACCATCTCCATCGACGGATACGCATCGCGGATCGTTTCGGCGAACCGCACTTCGATCTCCGTCGGCGCGCCGAACGTGGTGCCCATCGCCATCTGCTCGGCGATCGCGTCGAGGATTTCCTTGTGCGCGTGGCCGAGGATCAGCGGGCCCCAGCTGCCGATCATGTCGATGTAGTTGTTGCCGTCGGCGTCCGTGATGTAGGCGCCATCGCCTTGCGCGACGAACACCGGATCGACACCGACCGAGCGACACGCGCGCACCGGCGAGTTCACGCCTCCGGGGATGACTCGTTTCGCTCGTTCGAAGATCGCCTGGCTGCGCTCGATGCCCATGCGCACAACCTACTTCTTTTTCGGCGCGATGATTCCCGGCAGCGTTTTCGCCTGCACGAATTTCGGTTTCGGCTGCTTCATCGTCACCTCGGGCTCGGGCTCGACAAAGATCGGCGGCGGCGTGAACTGCGTGGCGCCTTCCTCGATGTGCGTGATCGAGACCGGCGTGGCCGCGACATCTTCGAACGCGGTCGGCGTGATCGCGACATCTTCGATGTTCGCCGGCGGCGTGATCGCGTTCATGTTGTCGGTCGGCCGCGCCATCACCGCCTGGGACGAGCGCGTGGCGTCTTCCTCGACGACGAGCAGCGTGTCGAGCTCGATCGCGAGATCGTCGATCGAGGCGTAGCGCTGCTCCGGCTTGCGCTGGATGCAGCGCAGGATGATCTTGTCGAGCTCGGGCGGAACTTCCGCGTACGCGCCGAGCGGCTTCGGCTTTTGCGAGAGCAGCGCGGCGAGCATTTGTGTCGACGTGTCGTGCTCGCCGAACGGCCGCGCCCCCGCGATCGTCTCGTACATCACGACGCCGAGCGTGAACATGTCGACGAGCCCCGTGCACTCGCCGCCGATCATCTGCTCGGGCGGCATGTAATCGAACGTGCCGATCATGTGGCCGGCTTGGGTGAGGTCGCTGTTGTCGATATCGGTGTTGCCGCGAATGATCTTCGCGATGCCGAAATCCAAGACCTTGACGTCCCCGTTCTCGAGCAGGTGAATGTTCGCGGGCTTGAGATCGCGGTGAATGATGCCTTGCGCGTGCGCCTCCGAGAGCGAGCTGCACACGTCGCGCGCGATCTGGACGACGCGTCGCCACGGCAGCGGGCCGAGCTGCTTGTACGTCTCGTACAAGTTCTCGCCGGACAACAGCTCCATCACGATGTAGAGCATGCCCTCGTCGGTTTCGCCGGTCGTATAGATCTTGACGGTGTGCGGATCGCGGAGCGCCGCGAGCACTTCGGCTTCGCGTTGAAACCGCGCACGCACGGCATCCGATTGCGTGAGGTTCGGATGTAGGACCTTGATCGCGACGTCGAGCTCTGACGGGAGATGCACGCCGCGATAGATCGCGCCGAATCCGCCCGCGGCGATGCCGAGCTCGATCCGGTAGTCCTTCGCGATCGTCTGGCCGATCAGCGGATCGAGGAGGGCGATGCGGGTGGCATCCGGATCATCCCGCCGCGCCATGACTCACTCGTCGTCCGGCGCCGCGTCGTCGTCGTCGCCTTCTTCATCGGCGTCGTCGCCATCCTCGAGCGATTCGTTCGGGATGGTGTCGCCGTCGTCGACCGCTTCGATCGGCGCCGCTTCCTCGATGCCCGACTCGTCCGGATCCGCGAGCCGTTCGATCGCGGCAACGTGCTCGCCATCATCCACGCGCATGACGCGAACGCCTTGCGTGGCGCGGCCCTGAACCGGTATGTCCTTCACGCGCAGGCGGATCAGCTTGCCGCGATCCGAGATCAGGATCATGTGATCGTCCTCGGTGACGATCCGGATCCCGGTGACCAGGCCGTTGCGCGCCGTGGTCTTGATCGTGATGACGCCCTTGCCACCGCGGTTCTTGACCGGGTAGTCGCCGAGCTGCGTACGCTTGCCGTAGCCGCGCTCGCACACCGTGATCATCGTGGCCGTGCTCTCGCGCGGGAACGTGACCATGCCGACGAGCTTGTCGCCCTCGCGCAACGTGATGCCGCGAACGCCGGCCGCCGATCGGCCCATCGCACGCACGCGCTCTTCGGTGAACCGGACCGCGAAGCCCTTCGCCGAGGCGAGCAGCACGTCATCCGCCTTCGTGATCAACGACGCGCCGACGAGGCGATCGCCGTCATCGATCGTGATCGCCTTGATGCCGGAGCTGCGGACGTTCTCGAACTGGTTGAGCTCGGTCTTCTTGACCGTGCCGGCCTGGGTCGCGAAGAACACGCTCGTGCCTTCGCTGAACTCCTTGAACGGCAGCATCGCGACGACTTGTTCGCCATCCTGCAGATCGAGGACGTTGACGACCGGGCGGCCTTTCGCCGTGCGCGAGCCCTCGGGCAGCTCGAACACCTTCTTGTAGTAGACACGACCCTTGTCCGTGAACAAGAGCAGGTGATCGTGCGTGCTCGCCGCGAACATGTCCGCGACGAAGTCACCTTCGGCCGACGCCGCGCCGGTGATGCCGCGACCGCCACGGCCTTGCGCTTGGTATTCCTTCAGCGCGGTGCGCTTGATGTAGCCGAGGTGGCTGCGCGTGACGACGGTCTCTTCTTCGTCGATCAGCTCTTCGGTGAGGATCTCGCCTTCGGCGTCGACGATCTGGGTGCGGCGCTCGTCGCCGAACTCGTCGCGGATCGCGATCAGCTCGTTCTTGATCGCGTCCATCAGCTTCTTGTCGTCGGCGAGTAGGCCCTCGAGGTAATCCGTCAGGTCCCACAGCTCTTTGTATTCGGCTTCGAGCTTCTCGCGCTCGAGGCCGGTCAACCGACCGAGGCGCATGTCGAGGATCGCTTGCGCCTGGCGTTCGGTCAGATACACGAACTGCCGCGCGTTCGCTGCATCGACCTCGGTCTTCGGCCGACCGGCGCGCTCGAGGAAGCCGCCGAGCCCGCCCATCTTCTCTTGCATCAGGGCTGCGCGGGCGACATCGGTATCCTTCGACGCGCGGATGATCTCGATCACGCGATCGATGTTCATCACCGCGAGGCCCAAGCCCTCGACGATTTCGCGGCGGCTGCGCGCTTCCCGCAGATCGAACAGCGTGCGGCGGGTGACGACCTCGCGTCGGTGATCGATGAACACCTGGAGCGCGGCGCGCAGGGTCAAAAGGACCGGGCGGCCGTCGACGATCGCGAGCATGTTCGTCGAGAACGACGTCTGCAGCGACGTGAACTTGTAGAGGTTGTTGAGCAGGACCTGGTCGTCCGCGTCCTTCTTGACCTCGAACACGACGCGCATGCCGTTGCGGTCGGATTCATCCGTGATGTCGCTGATGCCTTCGAGCTTCTTGTCGTGGACGAGCGCGGCGCACTGCTGCACCCAGCGCTCCTTGTTCACCATGTACGGCAGCTCGGTGATCACCAAGAGCGTGCGGCCCTTCGCCGTTTCTTCGGTGTGGGCGACGCCGCGCACTTGGATCGCGCCGCGGCCGGTCTTGTACGCGCTGATGATGCCGCTGCGGCCTTGGATCACGCCGGCCGTCGGGAAGTCCGGACCCGGGACGATCTTCAGCAGCTCGTCATCCGTCAGGTTGCGGTTGTCGATCAACCCGAGCGTGGCCGTCAGGATCTCCGTCAGGTTGTGCGGCGGGATGTTCGTGGCCATACCGACCGCGATGCCGGTGCCACCGTTGATGAGGAGGTTCGGGACCTTGGTCGGCAGGACCGTGGGCTCGAGCTCTTTGTCGTCGTAGTTCGGCTGCCAGTCGACGGTTTCTTTGTCGATGTCGGCGAGGATTTCCCCCGTCAACTTCGTCATCCGGCATTCCGTGTAACGCATGGCGGCCGGCGGATCGCCGTCGACGCTGCCGAAGTTGCCCTGACCGTCGACGAGCATGTAGCGCATCGAGAAGTCTTGGGCCATGCGGACCAAGGCGTCGTACACGGCCGAGTCGCCGTGCGGGTGGTACTTACCGATGACGTCGCCGACGATGCGCGCGCACTTCAGGTACGGCCGGTTGTAGACGTTGTTCAGGCCGCGTTGCGCGAACAAGATCCGCCGGTGCACCGGCTTCATGCCGTCACGCGCGTCGGGCAGGGCGCGCGCCACGATCACGCTCATGGCGTAATCCATGAACGAGTTTTTCATCTCCGTTTCGATGGAGATGGGCGTGATGTTCGGGCCAGTCGGAGTCGCCATTTACGGCGACTTCTATAGCATGATCGAGCTAGCGATAAGGTGCGTCAGGACCAGCGTTTTCCGACGCTGCGGCCCACTGTGCCGCGAGCTCGATCGCCGCTCCCAACCGCGCCCGATCCGTGACCGCGCCATCGAACGTGATCTCGACATCGTGAGGGCGCACGATCGACGCCGACGGCCGCGCTTCGTCGAGCAAATTCGAATGCGCCTGCTTGATCTTCATGCGCGGCGCATCCGGTGGAACCTCGGGCGGCGGTGGCCACGCGGCGCGCGGGAGATCGTCCGCGATCAGCGTCAACGTCTCGCCACCGGAGTGCCGGCGATGCGCGCCGATCACGGTTCGAAATCGTCCTTGCTCGTCCGGATCGAGGCGGCGCAATACGCGTACGGTCACGTCGACCTGGCCGCGGCGAACCTTGAGCACCGGCTTGCCGCCGATCTCGACGCGCCGACTCGACACGCCGCCGAGCTCGCGCGCGAGCTGGCCGAACATCTTCGCCCACCGGGTCGGTCGGCTCGCGAGGGCGAGCGTGGCGGACAACATGTCCGTGATCCGCTCGGTCGAGCGTTCGTGGCCGGCGCAGCGCGCGACCAGCTCGCCATCGCGCAGCTCGTGGCTCCAGCGGCCATCGCGCAACATCACGGCGGTGTTGCGTGCCGCGGGCGCGGTGACGTAGCGGCTCGCGAGGAGGGCGGTGCGGCTGTGCATGTCGAGCCACTGCGCCGCGAGTGGTACGTCGTTGGTCTCCACGAGGTAGCTGTCGTCGAACTCCTGCGGGCGCGGTGCGGTCGTTCGCCGATCGGTCCACGCGAGCGAGAGCTCGAAGCCGTCGGTGTGCGGGACCTGGACTTGGAGTCGCGTCGACGGCGCGAGCATCACGCGCGCGAGATACAGCGAGCCGTCGATCGGCACTTCCGCGCGCACCAGCGAACCTTCGGGGACGACCTTCGCGCCTTCAAATCGCCGTTCGATCGCCGCCGCGAGCACGAGCCGATCGTAGCGCGGGCTTTTCCGAATTCACTCGGAATCGTCCGTGATGGCGATGCCGTGGCGTTCGATCAATCTTCGGAGTTGCGTGCGGTGCAGTCCTAGTGCACGCGCCGCGGCCGCGACTTTCCCATCGTTCGCACGCAACGCGTTCTCGATCCGCGTGCGCCATTCGTCGTCGACGGTCTGCGGCATCCGCTTCATCGGTTCGGGCGTGGCCACCGGCGCCGTCGTCGAGAACATGTTGCCCGCGGTCTCCGCGAGGTGACGGCCGAGCACGCGGGTCTCGGGATACGCGGCGCCGGCGGCGGTGCGCAGCTCCGCGAGCAGCTCGCGAACATTTCCCGGCCACGGGCGCAGCAGGCATTGCTCGATCAACGAGGTGTGGGCGGTGGCGCCGAGTCGCGCGAGCTCGTTGATCACGAGCAGCGCGATCTCTTCAGGCCGTGCGCGCAACGGCGGCAGCGTGATCGCGGGTGTGCCGAGCCGGAAGTACAAGTCCTCGCGCAACGAGCCCGCGGCGACGAGTGCGCGCAGATCTTTGTTCGTGGCGCTGACGAAGCCGAGCTCGATCTTCCGAGGCTTGCTCGTGCCGAGCGCGATCACCTCGCGGGCTTCGAGTGCGCGCAGGAGCTTCGCTTGGACTTGGGCATCGAGCTCGGCGACTTCGTCGAGGAACAGCGTGCCGCCGTCCGCATCGACGAGATATCCAGACGTATCGGCATCGGCGCCGGAGAACGCGCCCTTCTTCGCGCCGAACAGCAAGCGCTCGGCGATCGGTTGCGGGATCGCGGCGCAGTTGACGGCGACGAGTGGGCCCTCCGCTCGGGAGCCGGCGCGATGAAACGCCGCGGCCACGCCTTCTTTGCCGGCGCCGGTCTCACCGCGGACGTGGAGGACGGCGCCGATCTGAGCGGCGCGCTTCACTTCGTCGAGCAGTTGCTGCATCGCGGGGCCGCGAATGAAGCCATCGATCTCGGTCACGCCGAGGTGTTGCATCGGGCCGATGTCGGCCATCGGAACGAGCACCGTGTCACCGATCTTCAGCGCGCGTGTGACAGGGGTGGGGACGTTCGCGGCGATCTGGACGCCATCGACGAACGTCCCGTTCTGGCTCCCCAAGTCCGTGGCGATAAATCGGCCGCCCTCGACGGTGATCCGGGTGTGCTTGCGGGAGATGCGGCCGTCGTCGATCTGGTGGGGCTCACTCCCGCGGCCGAGCTCGATCGATTCCTCGACGGGGATGATGCGCAACTTCGGGAAGACGATCACCAATCCCGGCTGCGCGTCGGTGAGCGCGGCCTGACCGAGCGTGCTCGGTGGGAGGGTGCCTGGTTCCACGGTCGGACAATACGACGAGTGGCCGTCGACAAGGGAGCGAACGCCGACGGGGCGTTTTCTTCCCTGAAATAAATATCGAAAGAATTTCGGAAAGAAAGGGAACGGCCCGCGTTAGGTTGAGTGAAATGCGAAATGCAATTGGTCTGGTGGTGGCCGGCCTGATCGCGGTGGGCTGTGCCGTGGACGAAGCGGAGGAACAAGGGGAGCTCGGCACGGCCTCGCAGGATTTGGTGCGATGCCCGAATCCCGACAACTGCACCGTGAGCAACGGTGGTGGTGTTTACACGGAAGAGAACGGCTTTGCCGGCATCGGCGCGAGCCAGACGATGATCACGACGTTCGTGAACAACTACAGCAACGGCCAACCGGTCGGCGTGACGCTGTTGGCTCGCGGATGGAACGCGAACACGCAGATGTGGGTAGCTCAAACGCCAATCATCAGCTTCGCGATGGTCAACGGAGGAGCAAACGGCGAGCGTTACCGCGTCCTCGAGGTGAAGGAAACGAACACGAGGGTGGTGTTCACGTTGGCGCCAACCGTCCACGCCGGACCGAACGTGAAATTCTCTCCGACACCAACAGCCGACATCGAGATCGTGTTGTACGGCAATCCAGCGTTCACGCTGTCGATCAGAGCGACCGGTGGCTCCGACTCGGGACTCATATTCTACGACGCGGTGTGGAATCCCAACGTCGGGTACGACGCCACCCACGCGACACAGTACTGTTTTCGGTCGAACGCGAATAGTACTGCCCCCGACTACAACCAACCCGACCTCGAAGTCTTCGAGCAAGGTCTGTACGTCGATCCGACGACGGGCGTGACGACGCAAGCTCCGAACGAGACCACGTTCTCGTGCTTTCGCGGCGCGATCGCGCAAGCGCACGGCTGGGGCTACATCTACAACGGCACCTACGATCAGCTGACGACGTTCGAGGCCGCGATGCAGATGAAGCGTGCGTCGTACTGCGGCGACGAAGCGTTCTACACGAAACGGGGCGTGCAAATCGTCATCGGTGACACCGCTGGAATCAACGGCACGAACTCTACCCTCACCAAGGTGTCGGTTGAAGCGATGTGGGGGCGTGGTGCGGGTGGTCACGTCCGCGCGTTGTGTTGGAACTCCGGCAACGTGCGTCTGCCGGGCGCCCTGTATCCAAACAATGCACCCGGCGGACAACCTTTCGCCGGTGTTTGCGATATTGGCCAGGGCCCCTTCACGATCCCGGATTGCGCGACTGGTTCCTACAACGGAACGTTGATCGAAACTTTCGATCGCAAAGCGCCCTAGCGAAGCGAATCGCGAGCAGCCTTTGCTCGTTTTGATTGCGGATCAATTTCTAGAGCGCGGTCGAGGTGTTTGATTGCCTCGGCGCGTGCGGGGAGATTGCCGTTCGCGATTTGCGCGATCGCAACCTCGCCGGCAACGATGTGGGCGAGGGGATCTTGGTCATCGAGCGAGACGCTCTTGTTTGCATCCGCACGAGCAGCCTCGAGATCTTTCGCTAGCAGCTCGTCTTCCGCGCGTTCGACCCACGCTGCAACACTCGACGGCATTGCGGCGATCGCTCGGCTACTCGACTCGCGTGCGGCAGCCAGCGCAACCTTTGGATCGCGATGTTGCGACATGAGCCACAGGGCTTCGAAGCGCGCCGCTCGGGCTCGCTCCCACCATGTGGTGATGTCGTTCGGCTTGATCGTATCGGCGCGATCGAGCTTGGATCGTGCGGACGCGATCATCGGGCTCGGATCCTGGCCATGTTCGAGCGCGTAGTTCGAAACGATGAGATCTAGTTCCGCCATGTTTTGAACGAGCAGAGCGAAGTTCCCGTCGAGCTCGAGACCACGCTTGCCTGCTTCGAGTGCGGTTTGAGCGACGGCACCAGGGTCGATTTCGTGTTCACGTTGGTAATCCGCTAGCAACGTTCCTAGATCGACCTGATTCGACCACGCGTACACATACGAAGGGTCTGCCTTAGTCGCGCGCTGGTAGCGATCAATAGCGCTGCGATACTCCGTCGACGGATCCTTGCCAGCGTCCTGAAGAGCGCTTCCGAGCCAGCGATGTGCAATTCCCGCATCGTTGTTGAACCACGGGTCATTCGGCCGAATTGCGAGCGCTTTATCGAGCTCGCCAAGTGCTTGGTTCCACCAGTTCACACCGCTTCCGCCGTGATAGGCCTCGTAGATGCCACGGTAGGTGTGAGCGTCGCCGAGCGCATCCCATGCGGATGCATCGCTGGTGTCGATCTCCGATGCTCGTTGTGCGGCAACGGAGGCCGCATTCAACAGCGGCAAGCGTTCCTTGTCGACGTTCGCGCGGTACCGACCCAAGGCAATATGTGCTTTCGCCGTGTAAGCGTTCCCCGAAGTCGGGTCAGCCTCCAGCGCATGATCGATGAGTGACGTTGCATCTTCGAGCACGAGCCTGTCGACGTGATTCTGGCGGTAGTCCAGCTCATAGCGCTGTTCGCGTGCCGTAGCAGCGGCCTCATAGGTCGACGCATCCGAACGCGCGGCATCGATCGCCTGCGCATACAACGCATTCGCTTCGTCGAGTTGCGTACGCGCGGCATCGTAATTGCCACGGTCCACGTCGGCGAACGCCGCCGCCGACACCGCGTCCGCTGCGAGCTTCTTCGCCTCGTACAACCACGGCGTAGCCTTCGCGACGTCGAGCGCGCGCGATTTCGCGGCGGCAAAGTCGCGCCGATACAACGCGATGAACACCTCGAGCAGCGCGCTGTCATCCGTGCTCCCGCGAGCACGCTCGAGCTCTGCCAACGCCGGCGTCAGGTATTGCGCTTCGAGCTCGGCTTCGCGCTTCGTGAGCCATTCCTTGCCCGACGAATTCCGCCGCGCCTCCTCGATTGCCTGGTGATACAGCTCGCCCAGCGCACGCCCGCGCGCCGCGTGGAGCTCCGGCGTATCCAAGCCATCCTTCGCCGCGTGATCCAATTCGGTCACCGCCTGCGCCCACTCGTGCAATGCGAGATGGCCGCGCCCGAGCGCGTCGTGCACGACCGCATCGCCGAGCGGGCCGAGGTCGTGCTTCGTCGATTCGATCGCCGCCATCTTCGCCCGCACGCGATCGCGCTCCGGCCGCGTGTCGTGGAGCGGCAACTGATACGTCGTACGAAGCAGCAGCTCGATGTCCTTCGCATCGCGCCCGAGCCGCTCCGCGAGTTGCGTGCGGGCAGAGGATCGAGCGCGTTCGTCGCGCGACACGAGATAGCTGCGCACGCCGAAGCCGCCCGCCGTCAGCACCGCCGCCGTCGACACCGCACCGATCACGTACAGCGCCTTGTGCTTCTTCACGCTCGCGCGCAGGCGCTGGCGTAGCGTCGGCCGCCGACCTTCGATCGGCTCGCCATCGAGGTAGCGCGTCAGATCGTCGGCGAGCGCACGCGCCGAGGGATATCGCTCGTCGGGCGACTTGCGCAGACACTTCATCGTGATCGTCTCGAGATCGAGCGGCGTCGTCGGCGCGAACTTGCGCGGCGGCGCCGGATCCTCGTGGATCACGTGATGGAGCGCATCCGCGAGTGATTCGGTCGCGAACAACGGTTTACCGACGAGCAACTCGTACAACGTCGCGCCGAGACTGTAGACATCGCTACGCCGATCGATCGAGCGGACATCGCCGCGCGCTTGCTCCGGCGACATGTACGCGGGCGTGCCGAGCAACGCGCCGGTTTCGGTCAGGCCGACCTCGATCGTCGCTTCGCGCGCGAGCCCGAAGTCCATCACGATCGGCTGCCACCGCCCATCTTCGCCGCGCTCGACCATGATGTTCGCGGGCTTGAGATCGCGATGCACGATGCCGAGCCGATGCGCCTCGTGGATCGCGACGCAGACATCGCGCATGACCGCGATCTTCTCGTCGAGCGTCATCGTCGATTGCGCCTTCGACAACGGCTCGCCATCGACGAGCTGGAGCGCGATGTACGCCCGGCCCGCGACTTCGCCGACCTCGTACACCCGACACACGCCCGGATGATCGATGCGAGCCTGCGCGCGAGCTTCGCGGAGCAGGCGCATCGTCAGCACCGGATTGCCGCCGCGAATGAACTTGATCGCGACGCCGCGGCCGAGCCGGCGATCTTGCGCACGGTAGACAACGCCCATCCCGCCTTCGCCGAGCTTGTCGCCGAGCTCGTAGCGATCCCATGACGTGGGTGGGCCGTCCCCGGACGAGGTCGTTACAACAGGCAGGTTTTCTGCCGGCAACGTCTCGTCGATCGCCATCTACATGGCGATGCTACTACGCGGCGGCCGGGAGGAGCGCGTCCCGCAAACGATGCCGCGCGCGCATCAGGCGCGTCCCGACCGTGTTGATCGAAATCCCGAGCTCGTCGGCGATTTCCGAATACGACAGGCCTTCCGCATGGAGCTCGTAGACGCGGCGGAAGCCCGGATCGAGCCGATCGAGCGCGGCAGAAAGGTCCGAATCCGTGACCGCTTGCCAGGCCTGCGCTTGCTCGGCATCCGGCGCCGCGAAGTACTCGATCGCGGCCGACGGCACCGCGTGGCGCGAGGTGTTGCGCCGGCAATCGCGGAACCGGTTGAGCAGGATGGTGGCGAGCCAGCCGCGGCGCTGTCCGCGTTCGGCATAACGAGCCTCGGCACGGAGCGCTCGCTCGAGCGTGTCCTGAACCAAGTCGTCGGCATCGGCGGAGTTCCCGCACAACCGGCGAGCGAGTTGGGCGAGCGCGGAGACATCTTCGGCGAACGCGAGAGTCGTCATGGGTACTGCCGCAAATTGCAGCAGTCGATCCAGGATTAACCGTCCTGAAATCAATGACTTGAGCGGGCGATCGGCTGGCACAACCAGCGTGTGCCAGTGGCACGTGCCAGCTCAGCCGAACATCTGTCGGATCGAGACGACCTCGGGCAGCCGCTTGAAGCTCGCGAGCTGCATCACGATCGTCTTGAGATCGTCCCACGCATCGTGAACGTCGGTGCCGCGCAACGCGGTGACGAGCAACGTCGATGGAAAATCGAGCCAGTCACTGTCGGCGCCAACGAGGGGGATGTCGTCGAGAAAATCCCAGAACTCGGTCCAGGCGGCGCGCGTGTCGGCATCGACGGCGGGCGCGAGCTCGAGCTGTTGGACGAGCTGCGCGAGCGAGAGCTCGTCGGCGATGTCGTCGTTGATCCGGATGATCACGTGATGCTCGATCGCGACTGCTTCCGGGCTCGGCCACGGCTGGGCGGGTGGGCCACCGACGCCGGGCGGCAACGCGGGCATCCCGCGATAGCGGACGGGCACGGTGAATTTCGCGGTCGGATTGCGACGCTGCGCGATCCGGAGCTGCTCGACTTCCCAATCCACACGCGGTGCCCGGAGCACGACCTCGTGCGGATGTCGCGGTAGATCGATCCGCGCGACGAGCTCGAAGAACTGATTGCCGAAGTCTTCGCTCCATTCAATTCCGGACAACCGGACGTGCTTCACCGCGGGGACGTCTAACGCGTGAAAATCGTCGAGCGCTTGATCGACACCCTCGTAGAACGCCCAACTCAGGTTCTCGACGAGCGGCCACGAGCTTGGCCCGACGAGCGGCCTACCGAGGAGCTGGAGCTCGGCACACGTTGGATGACCGAAGCCATGCAGAAAACTTTCGCCACCGAGCTCGATCAGATCGGCGTTCGGCATGGCGGCGGCGAGGCGCGAGCCGTCGTACAGCCGATAGGGGCCCAGGTACTTCGACAGATCGAAAACGACGAGGAACGGCATTGGTGGGCCGTCGCTGATCGCATCGAGGGTCGTGCGCGCGACTTCGTGCGTACCTTCGATCGTTAGCGAGCGGAGGTAGTGGCGATACCGGCCGGACAGCAGCGCCGTTGCTGCCACTTCGCTCTCGACGATCGCGTGGATCATGCCTTGGGACGTCGTCGCTTGAACGCCGGCGGGGATGTCGCGCACCCACGCCGCGTGGAGCTCGGCATGCCGCGGAGCGAGGGATAGGGGCGTGCCCTTCAGCTCGATCGCGATCATCTCGCCACGCGGATCGCCGATCGCTTGGAGCGCGTCGGCATACACGGCGAGGTGTTCGTCGTCGAACGACCGTGCGAGCGCGGCTTCGATCGCATCTAACGAGGTCATTCGTCCTCGCTGACCGCGACATCGGGGAAGCGCGTGCGGATCCGGCCGAGCATGGCCTCGTGATGATCGGCGAAGCGCGGTGGCAGCGTGATCGTTTCGAGCGAGTCGGGGAGCTTCAAGCGATCGGCGAAGCTGTAGGCGTCGAACATCGGATTCGTGTTGCCGCGCAGATCGAGGTGCTCGAGCTCGGGGACGTGAAACATCTCGAAGTGGCGGATCGCGTCGTCGAGCGTGCGAATGCCGTACTCGAACGGCTCGAACCGCAATTCGAAGCGCGTCACGCGCGGCAGCTTCGCCGGGTTTTGCATCTTGCCCAGGCCTCGGATCGAGAGGTGCCGGACGTTCGCGTGTGCGAACTGCAGAAACTTCGCGCGACCGTGGATCGAGAGCGCGTGGAGATTCGGCGTGGCCTCGTCGAGGACCGGTGTATGGGACAACGGGTTGTAGGCGCCCGAGCCGGCTTCGCAGGCGAGTGACCACAAGAACGGCATCGGCGGCCCGTGGCGAAGGCCGTAGAACGCGGTGTCGAAGTTGCTCGGACCGTCGATGATCAGGTGGCGGATCTGCGCGCGGTAGTACGGCGATTCGAGGAGCGGCGTCACCGCGGTGCCGCTGATCTCGGCGGCGATGAAGCCGTACTTCGTCGTGACGACGAGCGGCCGTGGGAGATAGGCGAGCCACTCGGCTTCGACCTCGCTGCGTCGGGCGGCCAGTGCCGGATCGGCGGCGAGGTCGATGTGGACGAGCTCGCCGCGTAGGTCGCCATCGGCGAGCAGAGCATCGGCGAAGATCGCGAGGTTCTCGCGCGTGAACGATCGCGCGAGCGCGGCCTCGATATCGGCGAGCTTCGTCACACTTCCCGGATGATCGCATGCGGATGACGCGCGCGTGCCGTGGCGAGCCAGCCGGCTTGCAGGTGACGCCAACGGCGCGGCATGCGGACGTCCTCGACCGTCGGAGACAGGTCGACGCCGGCAAGGAGCTCGAAGATGTCGTAATCGCGCGGCAGATGGTCGTTGTTGTTGTCGAGATCGAGGTGGACCAGCGCCGGGAATTGCATCGTCTGGAACAAGTTGATGATCGACTGGGTCGAATAGTCGGTCGATGGCAGCGGCTCGATGTCGTAAATCAGACGTGTCACGCGATCCCATACGCTCGGTTGGAACAGCGCGTGGGCGCCGCGAATCACGAGTCGCTCGACCGCGGGATGCTGTATCGCCTCGTAGGTGGCGACACCTTGCAGCAACAGCGATCGAAGGTGTGGTGTGGCTGCGATGAATGCGGCGCCAGCCACGCCCGCGCGATGGTTGTTGTCACCGTCGGTGGACATGAACCGGATGCGATCGAGAAACGGCATCGGCGGTCCGTCGCAGATCGCGGCGAGCGCTGCCGAGATCAACGCGTGGTTGCCGCGCACGGTGAGCTCGCGGATGACTCGGCGATACTTCGAGCCGAGAAACGCCTGCGTGACCGGAATCGGAGACACGCCGTGTCGCGAACGATGTTGGAAGTTGTCGATGTGGATGTCGATAAAGCCGCACCACGGCCTGACCTCGATGCTTTCGGGGACGTCGCCGAGCCACTCGCGCTCTAGCGATCGCCGACGAGCGGTGTGAGGATTGCCTTCGAGCTCGAGCTGGATGAGCTCGCCGCGCGGATCGCCAGACGCGCTCAACGTATCGGCAAAGATCGAGAGCGTGCCGCGATCGAACGATTGCGTGCTGTGATCGTACGACCGGATCAGGGCGAGCTCGAGGTCGGTCATCGCTGCGGGAAGATCTGGGCGTTCGTGTGGCGCTGGCGCGCGACCAGCAATTGCGATGGATGGTGTTCGGCGACGATGCGCGGCACGTGGATCTCGGTCACCGACGGCGGAAGCGTGACACGCGCCAGGAAATCGAACACGTCGTAGTTGGGGTTGGTGTTGCCGGTGAGATCGAGGCGTTCGAGCGCCGGGACATCAAAGAGCTCGAACAGCTTCGCGATGTTTTCGATCGAGTACCCGCCGCCATATTCCTCGAGGGGCTCGAATGCGTAGCTCATGCGTTTCACGTGCGGCCAACGACTCGGGGTGTAGACGATGTGTGCACCTTCGATCGCGAGATCGTCGACGGCAGTGTGCTGGAACTTCGCGAACGTGATCACGCCGCGCGTGGTAACCGTGCGGAGGTTCGGCGTGATGCGCGAAAAGCCATCACCGCCGAGCCCGGATAGCTTCTGATTGCTGCGGTCGGCCGAGATGAAGTTCGCCTCCGTGAGGAACGGCAACACGTCCCCCTGGCTTAGGGTCTGGAGGCCGGTGCCGACAACGCCGCGCCATCCCGAGAACGTCACGCGGCGGATTTGGCGTGCGTACGTCGACGAGAACAGCTGCTGGATCGACGTCTCGTGTTCGACGCGGACATCGATGAAGCCGCAACTCGTGATCGCCGTCGTGTGCTCGGGTAGATCGGCGAGCCACGTGCGCTCGAGCTCGGCGCGGCGATCGTCGAGTGCTGCGTTGCCGTGTAGATCGATCTGGATCAGCTCGCCGCGCGGATCTCCGACGGAGAGTAGAGCATCCGCGTAGATCGCGAGGTGCTCCAGATCGAACGACGCTGCGAGCGCAGCCTCGAGCTCCTCAACCCTTGAAGGGACCGGCACGGAATCCCGGCGGCGCGTCGTCGACCTTGATCTTCGTACCCCGCGTATCGACGCGACGGATCTTCGGCAGCGCCTTCGCGATGTCCTTGTCGACGGCCTTGTTGCCATCGAGCTCGAGCACCTCGAGCTTCGGCATGCGCGTCAACGCGCCCGCGACCTTGTTATCGAGCTTGTTGCTCGCGAGCGTCAGCTTCACGAGGTTCGGCATCGGCCGCGCGAAGATCGTGGCGACGTCGTCGGACGACAGGTTGCAGCCCGAGAGGTACAGCGTCTCGAGGTTCGGCAGGTGTTGCCAGCCGGCGAGCTCGACCGCACCCTTGGACCCGAGCGCGTTCGCGGTCAGGACGAGCGTGCGCAGGTTCGGCAGAAACGCGCCCCACTTCGGCGCCTTCAGGCCGGTGTGCGTGACGTTCAAGTGGACGAGTTGCTGCGCGTTCGGCGAGGCGATGATCTTCGCGAGGCCCTGATCGCCGATCGCGTTGCGCAGGGCGAGCTCGCGGATCCGGCGCAGCCACGGCGTGCGAACGAGCTTGGCCGGATCGGCGTGCTTGATGTCGGCTTCGACGATCGGCTGGGTGTCGAACAGCTCCGCCTGCTCGACGATCTGCTCGAAGTTGCCGCGGATGAAATAGATGAAGCCGCCGCTCGTGCGGAATTCGAGCCCGTCGACGGGAAACCATTCCGCGGCGTGCGCGGCGAACAAGTCGTCGCGGACGCGCTTCATCTGTTCGCGGTGGCGAATCGCGAGCGGGCCGGCGAGGGCGAGCTCGGTGCGAATGAACGTGCCGCGCTCGTCGTTGCGAGCGGAGAGCGCGTCCGCGTAGATCTCGCGCGCGCCCGCGTTGTACGGATCGTCGATGATCGCGTGAACGAGTGCATCGCCGACGCGGCGCTCGCCCGAGGTGGCGGGGATTTCGTCGTCGGGCGCGGCCGGAAAGCCTTCGCCTTCATGTTCGGGTTCGGTGTAGGTCGCGTCGAGCAGTGCGATGTCGTCTTCGCTCAATTCGCGCGGCGTTTGTAATGACATCGCGAGCGCACCGGCGGCTTGGCTCATGCCTTTGCCCGAGACGTACTTGATCTTCGAGCGCAGGGACGTGATGTCGGTGAGCGGGACCGTGGAGGCCGTGGCCGACCATTCGCTGCCGTCGAACTCGGGATTCACGAGCACGCCGACGAGCCAGAGCGCTTCGTTGTCATCTTCGTCCTTGCGGACGGTGACGAGATACAAGTTGCCGCCGTCGGAGAGCGTGTTCAGCGCCTTGTTCGTGGTGACGTACTTGTCCATGCCGAGCACGGTGCCCAATTCGGGCTCCTTGCCGGCGGCCTTCTCGAAGATCGGCTTCGAGACGATGCACATCACGCTACCCATGGGTTTCCCCTAACAGCCGCGCGACCTCCGCGATCCATTGCTTGCCGAGCTCGGGCTCGACCATGTGGACGTACGCGGCATAGCCGGCGAGATACGACTCGAAGTGATCGTTGCCCTTGGCCTGCGATGCCACGCCGTGCTTCGCACAATTGTGAAGGATCGCGCGGAATCGTTTTCGATCGGCGCGCGGCACGTGAACGCTCTCGTTCACGACGATGCCGGTGATTCGCTGCTGATGCTTCGCGCGCAGGATCCGGCGCTTGTCCGGGCGTTCGACGAAGCCCTCTTGCTCGCAAATTCCGTCGACGAACCACAAGAAGCGGCCGATCCGGATCTCGGGCATCGCCGCGAACGAGAACGTCAGGTCGTCCGCGTAGCGCGTGTACGTGGCGCCGAACTTCGCGGCGAGGTTCGTCAGGCGCGAATCGAGGCGACGGCACGTGAGGTTCGCGATCGCCGGCGACGTGGGCGCGCCTTGCGGCAACGTTCCGGGCCACACGGTCTCGCCGTTCGGTAGCTGCGGGCGATACGTGGTCAGTCCGGCGAGTGCGCTGGCAACACCGGCGTTGTAGCCGAGCGATTGAAACAGGCCCCGGACGCGCCGGTAGTGAACGGTCGGGAAGAAGTCTTTGAGATCGAGCTTCACGACGAGCGCCGAGCCGACGTGCGGCTTCGCGTTTGTCACCGTCGAGCGATCGCGGACGAAGCCGTGCGCCGCATCGTGGGTGGGAATCTTCGCGAGGATCTCGTCGAGGATCTTGCGCTGGATCTTTCGCAACCACGGGCGCGGCGCGTGGATCTTGCGCGTGCCGCCCTTCGCTTTCGGGATCTCGAATTCGATGTAGCCGCCGCCCTTGCCGAGGCCGGGACGCATGAGCCCCGAGAGCTCGCCGGTGATCCCGAGCAGCGTCTTCAACGCTGCTTCGTTCGCGATCGCCGGAACGTTCGCCGGCGGCTTCTTCGAGACTGCGGGCTTTTTCTTTACCGTGGCGGCGCGAGTCGGGAACGCGCCGAAGTTCCACACGCTCGTCGCGAATCGGCCGGCGCGACCGGGGCCCTGTTGCACGGCCGCGGCGCCTTTTTCATCGAACCCGAGCGTCGCGGCGGTCTTGCGCGCGTGTTTGCGAATCCCGAGATCCGGATCGCGGTACACGCGCCGGAGCACGCGGCCGACGGCGTTGCGCGGGAATACGAGCTCGGCGCAACGGATCGCCTCGCGACGCGCGACCGGATCGATCGAGCCGAGTTGGTCGTCGACGCTCTCGATCAAGAGGTGCGCGACGTAATGGCGGGCGACTTGGTACTCGGCCGGCGCTTTCGGATGTGCGAACAGCGCGTTGATGCGCGTCAGCTTGTCCGGATCGGTGCCGGTAGCGAGCGACTTCAGTTCTTCGAGGAGCTCGACGAGGGTCAGCATCTAAAAAATGCCTGGGAGGTGGTCGCCACTTGCTCGGCAGAAACTGTCTCGGGGGCGCACCCGCAGGGTGCAGGAGTCGCAAACGTATCGCCCCCGTGACAGTCCGTTCATCATGACCAGTCGAAGTCAGCCGCGACGTAGCGCCGCGGACAGAAAGCTAGCTCGGTCCCACTCTCCCAGGCGTGATCGAGCGTATCGCAAAACGGAACCCGAGTGCGCGCTACTTGCTCGGCAGAGATGCTGCGGTGGGCGCTCCCAACGGGAGCAGGAGTCGCAAATGCTCCGACCACCGAAGCATCGGTTCATCATGATCGGTCGAGATCAGCCGCGACGTAGCATCGCGGACAGAAGGCTAGCTCGGTCACCACTCGGGTGACGACGAGCGTAAACGAAAGGCCCGAGTGGTAGTGCTACTTGCTCGGCACAGAGACCACCGAAGAAGCTCCCAACGGGAGCAGGAGTCGCAAACGATTCTTCTTCGGGGGGATCGATTCATCATGAGTGGTCGAAGGCAGCCGTGACGTAACGCCACGGACGGAAAGCTAGCTCGGCCACCACTCGGGTGACGACGAGCGTAGACGAAGCGCCCGAGTGATGAGCGCTACTCGCTCGGCAACCGACACGGCCGTGGACGCTCCCGCAGGGAGCCGGAGTCGCAAACGCTCCGACCGCGGCCGTGTCCATTCATCATGAACGGTCGAAGGCAGCCGTGACGTAACGCCACGGACGGAAAGCTAGCTCGGTCACCACTCGGGCGAGCACGATCGTATCAGCGCCGGCGCGACTTCGACGTGCGCGATCCGAGATTCGTCTTCGCGGAGCGCGCGTCGCTCGGCCGCGGCAACGGGCGTTGCGCGACTTCGTCCGACGGCGGCATTTCGGCGGCGAGCAATTCGCGTGCAGCAGCGGCTGCGTCGCGCGTGGGTTGGCGGAGCAGGGCGTTGAAGCGCTGGTTTTCGGCGCGCACGCCGCGGCCGTGATCGCGCAAGGCTTGGAGTTGCTCGTCGGTGAGCGCGGGCGCGGTGAGCGCGGTGATGTTTTCGCGGACCTCGCTGCGCCGGCGCGGCGCCGAGATCGTGGCGGTCACGCCGGCTTGCTGCATCGAGTATTGGTAGGCCTGCGCGGCGGTCGGCGCGAGCGGGCCTTGCAACATGCGCCCGTAGCTGAGGGCCGAGAACGTCAGGATCGCGGTGTTGCGCTCGCGTGCGGTCGGCAACAGCTCGGTCTCGATGCCGGGATGCGCCGCCGAGTGGCGGATCATCACGACGTCCCACGGCGATTGCGTGATCGCGTCACGCGCGAGCTCGCGATGGTGGGTCGAGAAGCCGAGCGCGCGGACCTTGCCCGAACGCTTCAGGTGTTCGATCGCGGCGTAGGCCTGCGCGTCGACGCGGGCGGAACTGCGTGCCCAGAACAGCAGCAGCGCGTCGAGGTGGGTGCGGCGCAGGCGCTTCAACGCGCGATCGACATCGGCTTCGATCGACGGCGCGTCGGCGTGATAGCTGCCGGTGACGACGTGGCCGCCGCGCTCGCGCAGGTGCTTCGTCAGGTTGTCGTACGCGGGTTCCCAGAACCACAGGTTCACGCCGGCATCGGCCGCGAGTGCGAGTGCTTCGCCGGTCGGATCGAACGCGCCGGAGATGCACAGTGGCGCGACCGTGAATGGCAGCCGGCCGAACGCGCGTTGCTCGACGGATGCGGTCACGTGAGATGGCACCGTTGCGGGTTCGATCGTCGACGGCGCTTGCGCGGCCTGCTCGTTGCGCAACCACGCCGCGATCATGCGCTTCGCGAGAGGGCCGGCGGTCGGCTCGATCATCGCGAGGCGGTGCTCGAGGTTCGGCGTGCGCTCGAGCGCTTCGAGGGCGGCGCTACGCACCATCTCGGCCTCGTCCCCGAGCGCCGCGATCGTGTGCTCGAGCTGGCGATCGCTATCGATCGCGACGAGGCACGCACGCGAGCGCAGCCACGGATCGGGCGATGCGAACGCGCGTTCGGCGGCGAGGGCGATGCCGTCTTGCGTCGTGCTCATCCGACCGCCACCCGGTATGAAAGCTCGACGAGTTGATCCGCGGCGCGCCGCGCGACCCACGGATCCGGATCGTCGATCAGTGCGATCGCATGTGCGGGATTCGCGAGCGCGGCTTCGCGCACGGCGGGATCGTGATCGGCGAGCTGTGCGGCTCCGTCGACGAGATGGGCGCGGACGAGCCAGTGCGTCGCGATCGCGCGAGGCCCGTGGTGTGGATCGGCGAGTGCGGCACTCACGCGATGCCAGTCATCGAGCTGGGCGGCCGCTTCGACTTGAAGCGTACGCGCGGCGGGATAGCGCGTGAGATCGAGCGCGCACAGCTCGCGATTCGCACGGCGTGCGTGCAGCTCGGCGGCTACCGCGTCGACCAAGCGCGGGTCGACGGTCGGCTCGTGATCGAAGAGCTCGAGTGCGGCGACAAGGTCGGATTCGATCGACGCCGTTCTCGACGAGAGCGGCGGCGAGTGTGGCGCGGGCGATGTCCGCGGTCTCGACGCGCGCGTGCCAGGCATCATCGCGCGAGGCGCGGGCGATGTCCGCGGTCTCGACGCGCGCGTGCCGGGCATCATCGCGCGAGGCGCGGGCGATGTCCGCGGTCTCGACGAGCGCGTGCCGGGCATCATCGCGCGAGGCGCGGGCGATGTCCGCGGTCTCGACGCGCGCGTGCCGGGCGTCATCGCGCGACGCGCGGGCGATGTCCTGCGCGTGCCGAGCGTCATCATCTGCCGCATCGTCGGACTCGCGCGCATACAAGGCTTCGCGCTCGACGAGCGGATGCACCCACGCGAGCAGATCGTCGGTCGTCGCGAGCGACACCGCATCGACGCGCAGCGCTGGCTCGCGATCTGCCGCGGCGACCGCGAGCTCGTACAGCTCGTCGAACTGCGTGGCGACGATCCATTGGATCGCCCACCGCATCGCACCACGTCGCGAGCCGTGCAACGCGGCTTCGACGAGCGGGCGCGCATCTTCGCCAACGCCGTCGAGCAGGTGCTCGACCGTATCGATGACGTGCGGAATCCGCGGCTCGTCGAGCCATTCGAGCGCTGCCGCGAGCGCCTGCGGGTCGCGCGTGTGCTGCAGCTTGTCGATCGCGGCGAGCCGCAACGTGACGTGCGGATCCGCGAGCAGCTCGACGAGCGCGAGCGATTCCACGCCCGACGCGGGCATCGCGATCAGGCGCGCCGTCACGACGGCCGGATCCGGATTGAGGAGCTCGGCCGGCAACCGACTCGTGGGGAGCGGGACCTCGCGCGGCTCGACGGCGACCGGGCCCCAACTCGCCTGCAAGTACTGCAAGGCCGCGCGCGCCGCACCATCGCTGGGCTCGGCGAGGAGCTCCTGCCGGACATCGAGATCGCGGGCGCCCAGCGCCGAGAGCACCGCGATCGCCGCGCGACGGACACGCCAGAACGGATCGCCAAGGACGGCCTTCAGCGCGTCGAGCTCGGCAATCCCGCCGAGCGCCGCGAGCGCATACACCGCCGTGCGCCGCACCCACCACATCTTCTCGGTCGCGACGACATCGCGGACCACGTCGAGCGTGCGCTCGCGAACCGCATCTCCACGATCGGCCGTCGAGCGATTGGCCAGTGCGCGCAGGATCGCTTCGCGGACCATCGGCGCGCTATCGGCGAGCAAGGCGTCGACGAGCCAGGCTTCGATATCGCCGAGATTCAACTCGCCGATCCGGCGCGCTGCCGCGGCGCGGACGAGGGCATCGCCGTCGGTAAACACGACGCGCCGGAGCGCGCGCGCCAAGATCTCGGCGTGCTGCGCGCCCGACGATTCGCGAATCGCACGCAACCGATCGCGCCGCGCGGACGCGACGAAGCCGACGAGCGCGGACTTCAACGACTCGAGGCCATCGCGTTCGACCGACAACGGCTCGCGGGACATCGGCTCGCGCGAATCGCGGGGCGCCGACTCGCGGACCATCGGCTCGCGGACCATCGGCTCGTGCGAATCGCGGGACGTCGACTCGCGGAACATCGCCTCGCGCGAATCGCGGAACATCGACTCGCGCGATATCGACTCGTCCGACATCGCCTCGTCGGCATCGCCGATCGCTTCGCGCGACGCATCGCCGCGCACATCCTTCGTCGCGCGCGTCACTTCTTTTTCTTCTTCGCCGGGACCAACCGAGCGTGCAACGCATCCGTGACCGAGCTGCGAATCTCCGCGCGATGCTGATCTGCGAGTTGCCAGAAATGCAGCACGCGATCCTTCGCGACGGCGAACGACCGCACGAACGCGAAGCCACCGTTGGACGCCTTCGCCCCGGCCTGTGGCAGACACATCTTGCAGAGGCAGGGCAGGCCGGCATCGACCTCGTGCCCCGTCACGTTGACGAGCGGCGCGAGCACCATGACCGCATCCTCGAGCTTGCCCGCCGCGTCGAGCTCCTCGGCCGCACGCACGCGCAAGTCGAGATCGTCCGGACGCGACTGCAACTTCACCAACATCGATTGGATGTCGTCGGCTCCCACCACCTACGAGCCTCTCATATGTCCGCTGTCCGCACGGTCGGCGCGGCTTACAATCGCCCGGTGCAGCCGGCACCCGACTTCGCGACGCGAATCACCGCGCTGTGTCCCGGCTTCATCGCCGGCGACCGCATCCGCGCGCGCAAGTCGGACCTCCTCGCGGGCACGCTCGACGGTACCGCCGTGATCGCGAAGCGCGTCGCGAAACCGAGCCCGGTTTGGGAATTTTATCTGCAGCACGAGCTCGCGATCTATCGCGCGTTCGCCGCCCATCCATCGGGCATTCGCACACCGCGCCTCGTCGCGGCTACACACGACCTCCTCGTGATCGAACGGATCACCGGCGCGCCACTCGCCACCCAACGCCGCCCGGCCGCGAGGCTGCCAATTCGCACGATCGGTGCGATCCTCGACGCGCACGCGCAGCTCGCGACCTATGCCCACACTCCCGCGTCGCAGAAAGCACCGCGCGCACGCCTCCGCGATCGCCTGCTCGAGGACCCGACCGACCCCGGCTGGGTCCGCGATGGCATCCGGTTGTGCGGCAAGCGCGGCACGATCGACGCCGAGCTCGCGCGCGAGATCGACCAGGTGCTCGCGACCAGCCCGGCCACGTTCCAACACGGCGACCTCTTGCTCCGCAACATCATCTCCGACGACGAAGATGACCTCGTCCTCGTCGATTGGGAGTGCGCTGGCATGCATCCGCGCGATTGGGACCTCGCCCTCGTGTGGACGCAACTGGCCGGACCCGCGCGCACGCTCGTCGAAGACGCGGTCCGAGAAAGCACGACCCGCTGGCGCGCCTTCCTGGGCCTCGTGATCTTCGCGTTTGCCCGCGAGCTGCGGTTCGTCGACGCGTTCCCGTCACCGAACGCTGCCACACGCGACGGGATCGCGGCCGAGCTGGCCGACACGGCCCGTCGGTTTCGCGAATAACTTCGATTGCACCGCGCCCACATCCGCGCGATTACTTCGCCCAGTGGTTCGCCCCGTCCTGTTCTTCGACCTCGACGACACGCTGTTCGATCGGACGGCGGCCCTCACGCGTTGGGTCGCGCGTCACGTCGGCGACCTCGCTCCCGAGCAGCTCGAGCGCGTGATCGAGCTCGACGATCGCGGCCGCCGCAATCGCCTCCTGTTCGCGGCCGGGTTGATCGAAGAGCACGGTCTCGCGCGCAGCGTGACCGAGCTCGCCGCCGCATTTCCGGCAGAGCTCGCGGCGCAGGTCGAGCGCGAGCCCGGCACGCGGTCCGCCCTGAAGCGCCTCGCGGTGCCCTTTCGCCTCGCGATCGTGTCGAACGGTGGCGCCGCTCAACGCGTCAAGCTCGCGCGTGCCGGCATCGCCGATCTGATCGATCACGTGATCATCTCGGGCGAGCTCGGCATCGCGAAGCCGGCGCCCGGCATCTTCGAGCACGCGTTGACCTGGGCGGCCTGTTCGCCGGAGTCGTGCATCTTCGTCGGCGACGATCCGATCAACGACATCGCCGCCGCATCCGCATTCGGCATGACCACGGTGTGGCGCGTGCGCGGCACGTATCCCGAACGGATCGTGCACCCCACGCATCGCGTCCAATCGATCACCGAGCTCGCGGACATGCTGCTCGGCGTGCCGTCGGAGATCACCGCCGAGATTTCGAAGGTGATCCAGTGAACATGAACGAGATCGTCGGCACGCACGACATCGCGCTGATCACGCTCGACACGCTTCGCTACGACGTCGCACGCGAAGAGCTCGCCGCCGGTCGCACGCCGAACCTCGCGCAACTCGTCGGCACGTGGCAGGAACGTCATTCGCCGGGCTCGTTCACGTACGCCGCACACGCCGCGTTCTTCGCCGGTTTTCTACCCACGCCCGCGCGCCCCGGCCGCCATCCGCGGTTGTTCGCGTTGCGATTCGAAGGCAGCGAAACCACCGCCGCGAATACGTGCGTCCTCGACGGCGCGTCGATCGTCGAAGGCCTCGCCGGGCGCGGCTATCACACGCTGTGCGTCGGTGGCGTCGGCTTCTTCAACCAACAGAATCCACTCGGCCGGGTGTTTCCGAACCTGTTTGCCGAGGCGCATTGGTCGCGCGAAACCGGCGTGACGGATCCGCGCTCGTTCGAGCATCAGATCCAAGCCATCGCCGACGCGCATGCCCGGATCTCGAAGGACCAGCGCATCTTCACGTTCTTGAACGTGGCCGCGTTGCACCAGCCGAATCACTTCTACCTCGACGGCGCGCCCTCGAAAGATACGAAGGCCACGCACGCGGCCGCGCTGCGCTACGTCGATCGCCACATTCCGGCGTTGTTCGCGACGCTCCGCCGTCCGCTGTTCGCGATCCTCTGCTCCGATCACGGCACGCTCTACGGCGACGACGACTTCACCGGCCATCGCATCGCCCATCCGAACGTGATGAACGTGCCGTACGCCGAGGTCAAGTTATGAACCTCGACGACGCACTCGCCGGCACGCGCTACGCCTCGTACGTCTACGCGTATCCGCACAAGACCGCGTATCGCCGGATCGAGCCGGGCATTCCACTCGGCCCGTTGTGGGCGAACGAACGGCGCGACTCGCTGTTCCTGTACTTCCACATCCCGTTCTGCGAGCAGCGCTGCGGGTTCTGCAACTTGTTCACGCGTCCGGTGCCGCCCGAGGATCTCGTCGCGCAGTACATGCGCACGCTCCGCAAGCAAGCCGTCACCGTGCGGCGCGCCCTCGACGAAGGCGGCGACTACCAATTCGCGCGCGCCGCGATCGGTGGTGGCACGCCGACGTTACTCACCGCCGCCCAGCTCGAAGAGTTGTTCGAGCTCGCGCGTCACGTCGGCGCGACCGAGCACATCCCACTTTCCGTCGAGACCTCGCCCGAAACCGCATTGCCGGATCGCTTGAGCGTCCTGACCGGACACGGCGCCGATCGGATCTCGATCGGCGTGCAGAGCTTCCTCGAATCGGAATGCCGTGCCGTCAATCGGCCGCAGAATCCGGGCGAGGTCCATCGCGCACTTCGCGCGATCCGCGACGCAGGCCCGCGCACGCTCAATATCGATCTCATGTACGGCTTGCCCGGCCAAACGCCGGAGACCTGGGCGACCACGCTCGCGTCCGCGCTCGAGTACGCGCCGGAAGAGGTCTATCTCTATCCGCTCTACGTTCGCCCGCTGACCACGCTCGGCAAGAAGAACACCGCCTCGATCGATCACGGCCGGATCGCGCTGTACGAACAAGGTCGCGCCGCGCTCCTCGATCGCGGTTACGAGCAAATCTCGCTGCGCATGTTCCGCAAGGGTGCAGGCACCACCGGCCCGGTCTACTGCTGCCAAGACGACGGCATGGTCGGCCTGGGCTGCGGCGCGCGTTCGTACACCAAGACACTGCACTACTCGACGGAGTGGGCGGTCGGCGCGCGCGGCGTTCGCGACATCATCGATCGCTGGGTCCAACGCGAAGAAGCGGACTTCGCGGCCGCCGATTACGGGTTCGTCCTCGATACCAACGAGCAACGCCGTCGCTGGTTGATCCTGTCGCTGCTATCGGACGAAGGCCTCGATCTGGCGGCGTACGAACAAAAGTTCGCGGCGCCGGTCACCGCCCACTTTCCCGAGCTCGCGGAGCTCGCACCGCGCGGCCTCGCCGAACAACGCGACCACACGCTCGTCCTCACCCACGCCGGCCTCGCCCGCGCGGACGCGATCGGCCCGTGGCTGTATTCTCCGGACGTGCGCACGCGGATGGCGGAGTTCGATCTGCAATGAACATCCTCTATCGCGGCCCGCTCGCGAGCTGTAACTACGGCTGCGAGTATTGCCCGTTCGCGAAGAAGAAGGACGATCGCGAAGCACTCGCGCGCGACGAAGCCCAGTGGAATCGGTTCGTCGACTGGGTCGGCGAAAAGGCCGAGCCGATCGGCATCCTCGTCACGCCGTGGGGCGAAGCGCTGATCCGGCGCTGGTATCGCGATGGTCTGACCCGGCTCTCGCACATGCCGCATGTCACGCGCTGCGCGATCCAGACGAACCTATCGTCGCCGCTCGAGTGGGTCGCGAACGCGAATCCCGCCAAGCTCGCGTTGTGGTGCACCTACCACCCCGAGTGGACCACCGAAGCGAAGTTCCTCGCGCAATGCAGGACGCTCGACGAGCATGGCATCGGCTACTCCGTCGGTGTCGTCGGCCAACGCGAGCACGAGGCCGCCGCTCGCGCGATCCGCGCCGCGCTGCCCGAGCAAACCTATGTCTGGATCAACGCGGTCAAGGCGCTCGGCTACGCACCCGATGAAGTCGACATCTGGCGATCGATCGATCCGCTGTTCGAGCTCAACAACCAGCGCTATCCCTCGCTCGGCAAGGCCTGTGGTGCTGGCGAGCGCACGTTCACCGTCGACGGCGATGGCACGATGCGCCGCTGCCACTTCATCAAAGACACGATCGGCAACATCTACGACGCCGATTGGAAGCAGGCACTGCAGCCGCGCGCGTGCAGCCAGATCGATTGCCACTGCCACATCGGCTACGTCCATCTCGACTATCTCGAGCTCGACAAGGTGTTCGCGACGGGCCTGCTCGAGCGCGTGCCGGTGCCGGAGGCGCGCGCAGGTGGCGTTCGGCTACCGGTTGTAGGCTGAGCCGCGCGACAGCATCTTCGCCGCGTGCCGCTCGACGGGAAACGTGGCCGAGCGCAGCTTCTTGAACCGATGGCGGTGATCCGTCAGCACGCGATAGTCCGCGCGCGACAAGTTCATCGTCAGATCGAGATACTCCAACTGCGATGCGAGCGGTGAGGCAACCAACGCGTTCACGAGCTCCGTCGAGAACTCCTCGCGGGTTCGCGCCAGCGCGGCGCTGCTGATCGAGAGATGCGTGATCGACGTGTCATCGCGCGTGAACAGCGGCCGGAGATCCGCGAACTCGGCATCGCCTTGCCCGAACACCAATGACAGGCGCGTGAGCGGCCAGCGATGATGCGCGATGTCCCGCAGCGCCTGCGGCCCCAGTTGCCAGGACAACGCCGGTGCCGCATAGCTCGCACGGCTTCCGGACGAGGTGATGTCGAGCGACGTCAGGTTCGTCAGCGCGTCGAGCTGCGCGAGTCCGGGGATCTCGTTCGTCGCGTCGATCTGGATCGTCCGCAGCGATCGTGGAGCATGCCGCGCGAGCACGTCCAATAGCTCTTGGATGTCCTCGCTCGGCGACCAATCGCGGAACACCAGCGTCGAGATCAACGCGGCCGATGGATGCGCGAGCACGGCATCGAGCACGCGTGCGAGCGGATCCGTCAGGTGCGTTCGATCCAACCGCACGCTCTCGATGAAGCCGCGCCGCCACGTCAGATCGCCGCCGAACGGGGCAGGGCCGCGCAACACGCCCGCATGGCGCTGTTCGAATGCCGAAATCTCCGTCGCCAGCTTGCTCGACGGCCGCCCCTCCGCGCGGAGCATCAACGCGATCAGCTCGCCACGCGGTTGGGCATGACTCTGCAACCAATCGGCGTACACCTCGTAGGTGTGAACGTCGTCGGGGTGATCCGAGAGGCGCTTTTCGAGATCGAGATTACGCACTCACGCATTCACCAGATGCATCGCCTGCTCAGCATACCGCGTTCCGGCCGCGATCCCTTTCGGGGCGATACGATCGATCTGCGCGAGCTCTTCTGAGGTCAGCGTGATCGATTCCGCACCGAGGTTGTCCTCGAGGAAGCTGATCCGCTTGGTCCCCGGAATCGGGACGATGTCCGTGCCCTGCGCCATCACCCACGCGAGGGCGAGTTGGCTGGGCGTGCAGCCCTTCGCCTTCGCGAGCCGCTCGACCTCGTGAACGAGTTGAAGGTTCTTGTCGAAGTTCGCGCCTTGGAACCGCGGGTTGTGCCGGCGGAAGTCATCCGGCGCGAGGTCGTCGAACGACTTGATCTGGCCGGTGAGGAACCCACGCCCGAGTGGGCTGTACGCGACAAACCCGATGCCGAGCTCGCGACACGCCGCGAGGTTTCCATCCTCCGGATCGCGCGTCCACAACGAGTACTCGGTCTGGAGCGCCGTGATCGGATGGACCTTCACCGCGCGGCGCAGCGTGTCCACACCCGCTTCGCTCATCCCGAGGTAACGAACCTTGCCCGCTTTCACGAGGTCCGCCATCGCACCGATCGTGTCTTCGATCGGCGTCGACTGGTCGACGCGGTGTTGATAGTAGAGATCGATGTGCTCTGTGCCGAGGCGCTTCAACGACGCATCGCACGCTTCCTTCACGTAGCTCGGCTTGCCGTTGATCGCGCGCTCGTGCGGATTGCCCGTGCGCTGGATCCCGAACTTCGTCGCGAGCACGACCTTGTCGCGACGATCGCGAATCGCCTTCCCGACGAGCACTTCATTCGTGTGCGGCCCGTACATGTCCGCGGTGTCGAGTAACGTCACGCCGAGCTCGAGCGCGCGATGGATAACGCGAATCGATTCGGCATCGTCGCCTTTGCCATAGAACTCGGACATGCCCATGCAACCGAGGCCGATCGCACCGACCTCGAGCGAACCAAGCTTCCTCTTCGTCATCGCTGCACCGTACCCAGGAGCCGGTGGATCTGCCACCCGTACACGTCGAGTCCGTCGCGAGATAAACCCGGGAGTAGGTCGCCGAACGCGTTGCCTTCGATCACGCGGTGCGATCGCAGATCCGGCTCGAACATCAGGTCCACTCCGACGAGGAATGCCCCTGTCAGCTGTTGCACCTTCACGCACGACGCCATCGCCGCGTCCCACGCATCGGGTGCGATGCGCTGCTTTAACGCTTCGACATCCCCGCGCAACCCACCTAAATGCAAATTCGTGATCGGATGCGGCGACGTGCGCATGACCACGAACGCAGCCACGCCATCGATCGCGAGCACGCGCAGATCGAAGTGCCGACCATCGACCTGCGCTTTCGGAATCGCGCGCTCGACGATCGCGTGCTCGCCCAAGATAAACCCGAGCGTTCGATCGATCGCAGCGCGCCGCGTGAGTCGCTGCAACTTGCGCGTGTTGTAGCGAGCTGTGCCGGTATCCTCGACGGTCGTGATGACCTCCTCGCCACGTGCGGTGTGCGTGAACAACGCGAGACACGATGCCGAGCTGCCCGACGTGATCTTCACGTAGACCTCCCGCCAGCGTCGCTCGCGCATCATCGCGCGAACCTCGTCGGGGTCCGTGGTCGGCGGCAACGCATCGGGCATCGGAATCCCGGCGGCTTGCCACCGCGCGCTCGCGGCACGCTTGTCGAACAGCTCGCGAATTGCGGCCGGCGGCGGCAACAACCGCGCGTGGCCACCGCGCGCCTCGATCTCGTTGACCACGTCGACAAACCCGAGGTGATGTTGGCGCGGATGCAGGATCCGCCCGACCTCGTTCGGAATTTGCTCGAGCTCCACCGCCGAAATCGCCGGCGAGCCTTCCGCGCGCGCGGCGGCTTCACCACGCTGGAGCAGGGCGCGCTCGACCTCGTCGTCTTCCCCCGACGAATCGATCCGGACCACGCCATCGAGCTCCGGCACACCGTCGCGCAGAATATCGATCCACGACACCACGCGCGGCGCCGGATGACCCTGCGCCGCCATCGCGTCGAGATACATCGTGACCCGGCGATTCGCCGGATTGCCGATCAGGATCACTCGGTGATTCGCGGGTGACGATAGACTTCGTCGCCGTACACGTCGGCGGTTTCCTGCTTGTCGGTGATCACCTTCTTGCAGATGCCCTTCACCGCCTTCAGGCCATCCTTCGTCAGGTAGTTGCGCGTCAGATCGAGCACCTCGAGGTGCTTCAACGCGTCCTTACCGGCGGCAAGTGCCGCTGCGCCTTCGTCGGTCATCGTGCCGAGCGAGAGGTCGAGCACCTTCAGCTGCTTCACGATCTTCGCGTTCACGACCGCCTTTGCGATGTCGTTCGCGAACTCGCTGTTCTTCAGCCCGAGGTATTCGAGGCTCTTCAGATCCGTGCGATCGAGGAGCGGCTTGACCTCTTTGATCGTGCATTCACCGCCGTAGTTCGACGTGCCGTAATAGATCTCGAGGTGCTTCACCTTCGGGATGTCGGCGGTCGCGATGTTCTTGCCGCACGACTTGCTCAGGCCGCCGGTGACGAAGATCGCGCGCTCCAGGTTCGGTGCGACCATCTTGCCGACGTCGAACTCGCCCGTCTCGACCTCGAGCACCATCAGCCCGGGGACGGCCTTCCACATCTTTCCGAGATTGCCGGTGTGGTGCCAGCTGATCTGATCGACGTTGTCGCCGAACGTGATCTTGCGGATCGTCGCTGGCGCTTTCTTGCCGACCACGTCGATCAGCGCCTGGAGGTCGTCGTCGTACGAGCTGCCGTTCGTCTGGAACGCGAGCTCCGTGACATATCGGCCGGACGGATGCTCGAACACCTCTGCGAGCACCTTCGCCAACTCGCCGTCGAACTCGATATCGGTCGAGTCCGCGTCGTAACTGAGACGCACGCGATAGATGTAGCCGTTGCGCCAGAGAAACGCGTCCTCGGCCACCTTCGCCCACGCCTTCTCTTGCTCGGTCGTGCGCAGATGCGAGCGGCTGTTGTTGCCGTTCGAGTCGTAGACCTTCTGGTGCGCCGCGAGCGGGCCCAGGAAGTAGTCCTCGTTCGACGCGATCAGCTTCTTCGCCGCGGCGTCACGGTTGCCGAGTTGCAGCGAGATCAGCTCGCCGCGCGGATCGCCTTGCTCTTGCAGCCAATCCGCAAAAATCGTGTACGCCTCGCGATCGTAGGGATTCGCGAGGATTGCCTTCTCGAGCTCTGGATTGCGGGCGTCGCCCTTGGCTTGGCCTTCAGCCGCAGCTGACTTTTTCGTCTTCTTCGTTTCGGGTTCCGCCGCAGCCTTGCCGCCGACGAGCGAATAACCCTTCTTGGTTTTTTCGGCGATCAGCTTGTCGTGTTCCTTCTGCGCTGCAGCTGGAGTCGCGAACTTCTTGATCGTCGTCTGACCGTTCGAGCCGATCTTGCCGTAGGTCGTCGTGAACGACTTCCCGTCGAGCTTGATGTCCCAAAACTTGTTCGACGTGCCTTCCGAGAGCTCGTAGCGGGGCATGGTCTAGTCCTCGTCGTCTTCGTCGTCACCACCGCCGCCAGCCGAACCCTCGACGTAGCCCTTCTTCGTCTTCTCGTGAACGAGCTTGTCGTATTCCTTCTTCGCGCCTGCAGCGTCACCGAATTCCTTCAGCGTCTGCTGGCCGCCGGTGCCGATCTTGCCGTAACGGGTCTTCACCGCGTTGCCGGTCATCGTGATCTCCCAGAACTTGTTCGACGTGCCTTCCGAGAATTCGAAGTAGCGCGGCGCCGATCCACCACCGCTCTTGGCAGCCGGTTTCGCAGCGGGCTTCGCGGCCGCCTTCGCCGGTTTTGCAGCGGGTTTCGCAGCGGGCTTCGCAGCGGCCTTCTTCTTCGGCGCCGGAGCCTCGTCTTCGTCCTCGTCCTCGTCCTCGTCTTCGTCGTCATCCTCGTCGCGACCGCCACCGCCACCGCCGACGAGCTCGTAACCCTTCTTCGTCTTCTCTCCGATCAGCTTCTCGTATTCTTTTTTCGCCTCTGCGTTGTCCTTCCACGTCTTGATGGTCGTTTGACCCGACGTCCCGATTTTTCCGTAAGTCGTGGTGAACGACTTACCCGAGAGATTGATCTCCCAGAACTTGTTGCTTGACCCTTCCGAGAATTCGTAACGCGGCATGGACCGAAACGTTACACGAGCCAGCGCAGCAGATCCTCGGCCACCTCGCACCATTCTCGCCAAGAATCAGCAGACGCCTCCGGCGGCGTACTGCCCACAGCTGCCGCTGTAGGCGCTGCATTCCCCAGATTGACGTGCAGGGCGCGCAACCCTTTCGGGATCGTGGGGGTGGGTCCGAGTGACAGGACGATGACGTCCGTGATCGCGCTGTTGTTCGCCGCGGCGGTCTGGTCGACCAGGTCCTGCCACGGCGTCTCTTCGATGACCACGGTGCCGCGCTGGACCTCGCCGCCCAACAAGAGGCCGATGATATTCTTCTCCTCGGTGAGGAGGTTCGGCGGGAACGCTAGACGGATGGTCAGCGCGTGGTCGCCCAACTGCTCGGTCAGCCATCGAATCGAGGCGACCAGCATGCCGAGCGCGAGGATCAGCCGTTGCCACGGCAGGTCCCGATCCTTCACTCGCGCGTCGTCGAGGTCCGCACCGAGCGCGATGCCGATGACCTGGCGATGCCGCCGGAACACGCTGTCATCGCGCGTGTAGTACAAAAGCTCACCTTCGACGAACCGAAGCGTGAAGATGTCCGGCTCCGGGCCGTCCTCCATGTAGACGAGCTCGGACGTGACCAGGTTCTCGATGTTCGCGTTCGAACCGCCCGGCGTGATCGCGGTGAAGCCACCGGCGGGGTAGAGCGACTCGTCCGCGAGCTGGGTGTCCCGCACGCCGCGGTTCAGGCGGTTCGCCGGGAGCCGGCGCGGGAGCGTTCGTTCGATCGCTTCGGCCGCCGCGGCGATGTGGTCGGCCGTCATCCGGCTTCCCATGTCGCGCAACACGTTCAGGTGATCGAGCGCGAACACCTCGTGTTGATCGACGAGCGAGCGGGCCTGCCGCGCCGACCGACTCAACCGATCGTAGGCATCGGCAAGCCGAGCCGTTGCAGCTCCGCCGACCATCTCTGCACGCGCGGCAGATTCGCGCTCTTCTTTCGGCCGCACGAGTGCACGCCGCAATGCCGCCGGCGAAACCGACGCACCTTGAAAGCTTGCACGTTCGCAGATCGCACCGACGACGAGCGCGATCGCCGTGGCGCGATCACCGGGTTGGAGGTGTGCGTACGCGGCGAGCACGTCGTCGAACCGCGCGTTCGTGACCAAGCGTGCGAGCACGTCGTCGTCGTAGCTGCGGATCGCCGATTTCAGCGAGTCGTCGTTCGATTGTAGTGGCGTGGACAGCGGCAAGCGCGCGCCACCGAGTAGCACCGCGACATCCGCGATCATCCCCGGCGGCGGCAATGCGGGCAGCTCGTTCGCACATGCAGCGATCGCCTGCGCGACGATCTGTTCGTCGTCGTCCGTCTGGATGCGACGCAACGCGAGACCGCACGCGAGCCAGCTCGCGACGTCCGCTTGCGTGCGCAGTTCTTTGGCGGCTGCTTTCACGACAGGCCGAGGAGGCGGGGCACTTTCTCTTCGAGCAGATCGATCTCGTCGCGCGTTTCACCGAGGTACGAGAGCAGGCGGAGGTCCGAGCGCTCGACCGCGCCGCCGTGCGTGATCCACGCGTGCGTGCGGAGTAGGCGATATAGCTTCACCACCTTGCGATCCGAGACGAACACGCCGTCCTCGCGCACGAGCGTCTTCAGCACGCGGCGCAATTCGCGGAGCAGCTCGTCGGAGAAGTACAGATCGCGATCGCGCAGCTGGTTGCCGTCCGGACCGTTCGTCCGGCGCGACAGCACGTGCGTGAGATAGCGGTGTGCCTTCACGAAGTCTTCGAGCGACGCGTGGCCTTCGACCCACGGCTTCTGGTTGAGCTCGCGGTGGGTGTACGCGTCGAGGCCGGCATCGATCAGCTCGACGAAGTGCTCGTCTTGCACCGACCGGCACGCCGCCTTCAGGCAGAACCGATCCTTCAATGCGGCGAGCTCGACGTTCTCGGGCAGCTCGTTCGTCGCCGCGAGCAGGATGCGCAGCTTGACCGGCACGGGTTGACCGTCCTGGTAGAACTTGCGCTCGTTGATGACGGTGAGCAGCGAGTTGAGGATCGCGCTGTTCGCCTTGAAGATTTCGTCGAGGAACACCAGGCGCGCCGTCGGCAGCTTGCCGTTCGCGCGGCGTAGATAGCGACCGGTGCGAAGCTCGGCGATGTCGATCGGGCCGAACACTTCGGACGGCTCGGTGAAGCGCGTGAGCAAGTATTCGAAGTACTCGCCGTCGGGAATCTTCAGCGCGTCTTTGAACTTGATCACGAGGTCCGACTTCGCGGTACCCGGCGGGCCGACGAGGAGCAGCGGCTCCTGCGAGACCGCCGCGACGCACATCAGATCGATCAGCGGCTGCTTGTTGACGAAGAACCGACCGAGCGACATCCGGAACTTGTTGATCCGGTCGCGCAGCGCTCCAGCATCCTTCGCTAGATCGTCGTACGTCGCTTGCGTAGCTTTTTCGATCGCATCTACAGCGGGCGCGGCAACAGCAGTACTCACGAGGCTCCTCCAAGGTCACGGTGCAAACGGCGACGGATCAAGTGTTCGTCATCTTCGACGAAGCGACGTCCCGCCTCGCCCAACGCGAGGTCATCGGACGTGATGCCGAGTACCAACGACTCGACGAAGTTCAACACGGACAAACAATAGTGACTGTTCGTACCGTAGCTATCGGTGATGTCGCGTAGCTGCGACGTCAGGTCGGCCAAGCCGGCGAGCGCTTGTTGCAGCGGCGCCTGCGCGTAGGCGAGGGCGAGGGCACGCGTGAGGTCCAAGCGGACCGGCAGCACCATGCTCTCGTTCAACGTGGCGCGCGCCTGCTCGTAGATCGGCACCGCGCGACCGTGCTCGCCCAAGAAGGCCAAGCCGGCGGCGAGCGCGAGGCGACCGCGAAGCGCTTCGATCCGGTTCGACGGCATCGCGTTCTCGGCTTCCGCGAGCAGGTCCGCCATCTCGGCACGGAGACCGATCCGGCGCAGTGCGCGCAGCGAGTGCTGCAGCACCCTCTCGAGATCCGGACCTTGGACGATCCGGATCGCCGTCGACAACGCATCGAGCATGGCCGGCACGAGCTCGGTCCGACCGAAGTGACCGGCCACGACCAAGCCTTCGGCGTAGAGCACCGCGCGACGCTGTTCCGCGATCCGCGCGATCAACGGCCAGGTCTTCGACAGGAGCGGCACCGCCCCCGATTCGGGGAGCTCGAGCAGCACGTCGAAGATGCCGTCGATCAAGCGCTCGCGCTCGGCATCGTTTTGCGCCGCGGTATCGACGAGCTTGTCGACCGCCTTCGCACGCTTGACCGGATCGCTGATCTCGCGCAGCGCCGCGAACTCCGGCCCGCGCGAATCCTTCTCCTTCTTGATCCACGCGCCGATCGCATCCGGCCGCTCGAGCGGTTCCAAGATCCGCGATGCTTCGCGCAACCGATCGACCTTGTACCGCGCGACGCGATCGAGGTTCGTCAGTTGCGTGCCGAGCTCGTCGGACAGCGGCGTTTCCGAGGCGATGCCGGCGATCGCTTGATCGACGCGCGCGGAGTACGCCGCGATCAGGTACGCGTGCACCGGATCCGTGGCCGTGGGCGCGAGTGCCTTCTTCGCTTCGCCGACCAACGCTCGCGCGCGTTCGGCGCCACCGATGCGTGCGAAGCCGTAGCCGAGCAGGAAGTTGACGTACGCACCCGTGAGGTGCGGCGGTGCTTCGAGCGGCGTGCGCTTGCGCTTCGTCTTGTCGATCTTGCCGGCGAGCTCTTCGAGCGCGTTCGTCAGGTGCTCGCCACTCGCGTTACCGAGGGCGCCACTGCGACCCGCGAGCCGCAGGAATGCCGGCAGCTCGCGCTCGACGGGCAGACCACCCGCGAGCCGCGATAAGATCCGATCGCGCGCGTGTGCGAGCAACAACGGATCGCCGCCCGACAGCTTCGCGAGGCCGATGCGCGACAGCCACAACGTGCGCGCGTCGAGCTCGCCGTCGTGATCGTCGAGCCAGCGGGTGACCTTGTGCGGATCCTTCGCGACCGCCGGCACGCCGCGCGCCGTGAGCGCCGCAACCGCACGCACGTCATCGCCGCTCGGCATCTCCATGGCGAGCGCTTTTTCGAGCGCCTTCGCCGGCTGCGCGGTCTTCAGATCCGCCGCGATCCACGTATCGAGCCGTGTGTTCGCTTCGTCGCCGGGCGATTCCCACACCGCACGCGCGAAGCACAAGCCGGCATCGCGACGGCGATCGAGCCGCGCGTACGTATGACCGAGGCGATCGAGCAACGCGATTCGTTCCGGCGCATCACCCGGCGCATCGAGCGCGATGAACTCCGCCTCGAGCCGAGCGAGCTCGACATCGATCGCGACCTGCTGCTGCGGTGTGGCGTGCGTCGGAATCTGGCTCTTCGCGGCCGGCTTCGGTGTGGCCACCTTCGGCGTCGGCGCCGGCGTGTCGTCCTCGATCACTTGCGGCTGGCTGCGACCGGTGTGGCGATCCTTCTTCTTGCGGCGCGATTCGCCGTCGTCCGCTTCGCGCGGGCGTTCGCTCGCCCACTCGAGCCCCGTCGACACGTACGCCGTGAAGTCGTAGACCGTCGACCGCACCCACGGCGTGAGCTGCGGCGCGCTCGCGTGGAGCACGTAGTCCGCCCACTCGCCGAGCGGCGTGAACGCGTCGTCGCTGATCCGCTCGACGCGGAATTGCTTCTGGCCGACGCGCGCGAGCCACATCACTTCGCGCTGCTCGATCCCGAGGATCATGCGCAGGCGTTCGCGACGCAGCGGCGGCTCGACGATCGCACCCGTGGGCGCGTAGACATCCGCCATGCCGACGAGCGGCGCGTATTCCTCGGCCTGGATCGAGAGATCCGGCGCCGCCTGACGACCCGTGCGTGCGCGCAAGATCACCGTGGGCGGTTGGGTATCGCTGACCGCGAACATCAAGCGGCCGACGACATCTTCCGGCAGGTATTCGAGCAGCTTGTCGATCTTGCCGACCGCGTCGTCGCGGAGGACCCACAGGCTCGTCGCATCGCGGCGGCCTTGCGAGAGGCGCAGCTCGACCTTGCGACGCTCCGGCATGGATCCGGGCGCGATCTTCTCGGCGCGTTCTGGGACCGTGAGCTCGAGCGCCTTCTCGAGGTTCATCCAGTTCGCGTCTGGAATCGTCAGCCACGAATCGCGCGACGCGAGCAGCAACATCCCGCGCTCGGTCCGCAGGGATTCGGCGAGAGGATGGTGATAGCCGAGCTCGCACCAGATCGCTTCTTGGCCGGACGGATCGGGGCCGAACACGCGCAGGCCGTGATCGCGATCCAGGGCGCGTACGATCGTGTAGGTCGGCGCATCGACGACGCGCAGCACCCCGTGATCGCCGGCGATCGCGAGATCGATGCGGTCGCAACCGAGCCGCACGAGCTCCGCCGCGACGTCCAACAGATCCGAAACGCGTTGCGTGAGGAACAGCGAGAGTGCGGGCGTTTCCTTCACGCCGATCGGCACCGGCGACAGTGCCTCGGCCCAGCACCGCACGGCCTTCCATTGCATCGGCAGCGGCGTGTCCTTCACGCCGGACGCCTTGAGCTTCGAAGCCGCCGCGGCTGGAACCGCCTTGTCCGGCTCGATCACGATCATCGTGCCGTCACGGCCTACACGCGCCGCACCCGCCGCGACCTCTTTCGAGATCAAACCCGTCTTGATCGCGACGAGCAACGCGTCGCTATCGGAGAACCCGAGCGCCATGGTGTCCTAGCTCTTGTTCGCCGTGGGTTGCGCGACGCCTTGTTCCTCGGGCGTCTGTTCAGCCGTGGAGTTGTCGCCTTCGCGATCGACTTCCAGCTTCGGATTCTTGAGGCCACCGTTGATGACCTTCTCGGCCAACTGGCGATGCTCTTCCTCGTGCTCGAACGGCAGTGCGTCCGAATCGCTCGAGTAGTCGATCACGATTTCGCGACGGCCGGTGTTCGGATCGACGCGCAGTCTGAGAGTTAGATCAGCCATTAGGACACCAGATGAGCAAACGAAGCCCGGTCGAGAACTTTGCGTTCCAAGAGTAGGTCGCGCAGCGCGATCACGAGCGCCTTCTTCTCCGTGAGGATCTGACGGCAGCGCTGGCGTTCGTGCTCGAGGATCTTCGCGATCGCGTTGTCGAGGCGCGTGCGCGTGGACTCCGCGTGGTCCTTATCGCGCTCGCGCAACGCCCACCGCCCGATCGCGAGCTCGGGCACCTCTTCGCCGTATTCCTCGACGAGAGCGCGCGCGATTTGCGTGGCGTTGTGAAGGTCCGAGCCGGCGCCGATCGAGATGTCCTCGAGGATCAGCGCTTCGGCTTCGCGGCCGCCGAACATCGTGCAGATCGTGTCCCGCAACTGCTTGTAGGTCACGACGTAGCGATGCGCGCGGTCGGAGTGCTGGACATAGCCGAGCGCGCCGCCGATATCACCGCGGATCGAGATGCGATCGATCGGCGGCACGTTCTTGCAGCCGAGCGCGCACACCGCGTGACCGGCCTCGTGCGTGGCGACCACCATCTCTTCGTGGTTCGTCAGCTTCGGCAGATCGAGGTACTGCTCGATCGCTTTATCGATCGCGCTCGGCTCGGTCGCGCCTTCGAGGTTTTCACGCAGTCGCGTACGCGCGATCTGACGACACAACGCCTGCAGGTGATCGCCGGAGTAGTGCGTGCCACCCGACGGACCCGGGACTTGCTCGCCCGACCGCTTCACCGCGTAATCGAGCGCGGCATCGTTCATCTCGAGGCCGAGCCGCTTGTCGTGGACCTTCAAGATCTCGCGCCGGTCTTCCGCATTCGGATACGGGATGTGGAGCGCGAACTCGAAGCGCCCCGGACGCAGGAGCGCCGGATCCAACGACTCGACGAAGTTCGTGGTGCCGACGACGAACACGAGCTCTTCCTTGCGGAAGCCGTCCATCTCCGTCAACAGCTGGTTGACCATCGAGTGCTCGACGCCCGAGCCCGTGTACGTGCCGCGAGCGGCCGCGAACGAGTCCATTTCGTCGAACACGATCACCGACGGCGCCGATTGGCGTGCCTTCATGAACACGGCGCGGAGGTTCTCTTCCGATTCGCCGACCCACTTCGACTTCAATTCGGGACCGCTCACGATCTGCACCGCAGCGCCGAGCGCCGTGGCCATCGCCTTCGCGAACAGCGTCTTACCGGTACCCGGCGGGCCCCAGAAGATCATGCCGCGCGGCACGAGGCTCTCGAGGCGTGCGATCTGGTTCGGGTCGTTGAGCTTGTCCTTCGCCGACAGGATCGCAAGGATCTCCGCGCCGAGACGCTCCTTCACCGGGCCGTAGCCACCGATGTCGTTCTGGAGCGAGACGTTCGGCAGCTCGACATCGTTCTGCAACGTGGCCGAGCGCAACTGCGCGACCGCCGGCGCCGGATCGGCCGGATAGTCTTCACCGGTCAACGAGCCGAGCAGGCGACGCAGCCGCACCGCGTTCACGCCGGAGACGTGCTTGTAGAGCTGATACGGATCGAAGCCCTTACCGAGCTTGCGCGCTTCGCGTTGCGTGATCAGGTGCGCGAGGCGATCGCGCGGAATGCCGATGATCGACTCGCGATGGGGGAACAAGTTCGTGATCGGCTGCGGCAGCGGGAAGCTCGGATCTTTGAAGCCGAGCCACAACACCTCGGGATTTTCGTACAGGAGCGGGATGAGCTCGCGCGCTTCTGCGCCCAAGAAGCCCGCGCCACCACTCGCGCCGAGGATATCGAGGTGTGGCAACACGACGATGCGCTCGCCGACCGCGCCACGCACGACTTCGCGGATCTGATGGATCATCGCGCCGACGAGCGACGCACCTTGCGGCGGCGGCGGCAAGTCCGCGCTCGCGCGACCATCCAAGTACAAGCACCGCGTGCCATCCGCCTTCAGGCGATCACGCAGCGATCGATAGATGTACGGCGCGAGCTCTTTCTCGGCCTCGATCAACACGGCCAAGCGGCGGCGAAGCGCGTCGTAACAACGCGTCAGCTCCGTCGGATACGCGGCATCGACTGCCTGGAACGGGGAGAGCTCGGTAGGCAGCTCGCTCTCTGCGAGAATTCGGCTCAAAGCTTCACCTTGATCGTGACGTTACCGGCGTCATCTTTCGACACCTCTTCGATCTTGCCGAGTTGTTCGGCGCGTTCGGTCAGCGCGGCCACGGTGGCGCCGCCGATCGCTTTGTCGAGCTCGCCGCGCAAGTCGGCCAGCTTCTTCTCGAGCTTCTGCGTGACTTCGCGACGCATCGCTTCGGTCTTCGCGGCGAGGCGTTGTTCGAGCTCGTCGATCGCGGCATCGCGCAACCGCGCTTCGGTGTGCTTTTGCGATTCGATCGCCGTGCGGCTCTCGAGCTCGACTTCTTCTTTCAGGCGCGAGCTCGCACCGAGCTTGACGCTGACCTTCGCGTTTTCGAGGTCGACCGTGATCTCGACGCCATCGGGATCCTTGCGCGTGGCGATGTTGCCGTCGCGCTTGAACCCTTGATCCTCGAGCTCTTTTGCCAACAGCTCGCCCATCCGCTTCGGTGCGAGCACCGGCAGCAGCTCGAGGGGTGACTCGACGCCGTCCTCGACGTGAACGGTGCGAATGACGGACTCGGACACGCGGACTTGAATGGCACGACTCATGACTTTTCCCCCGGAGCGGTGACTGTAGCCGAGGGAGCCCCCGGCGTGGGTGACAGCGATGCCAGCTCGGCAAGCCACGAGGGTGTCAGGGTATCCGCACCGTGGCTCAGAGCTTTTTCCATACGCGTGAGAAGTAGTTGCGATGCTTCGTAATCGTCGTCGAGGAACCGGACGCCGCGATGCATCCGATCCCACTCGAGCCAGGTCGACATGCCGCGCAACAGCGAGCCCGCGGCCTTTCGCGCATTTGTCCGTTGCTGCAACGACTTCGTTCGATCCAAGTCGTTCGGGAACGGAGCTACCTGACGCCCGAGGAGCGGCACCATAGCGTCGATCACCCAGCACGCAAGGTCGCGGCGTTGCGCGCGCGTGCAGGCCTGCATGAAATATTCGAGCGTGGCGTCCTGGGCATCGCCGAGCTTGATCAGGGTGTCCGGATCCGTCATCTGGCGCTTCTCGAGCTCGACGGTCCGCCAGCGTTTTGCGAGCTCGCCCTGGAGCGCTTCGATCACGACCGCACCCGGTCCGGTGCAGAGCGCGTCCCACGCCTCGGGCTCGTCCGGCGGCTCACCCGGCAGGATGTGCGCGAAGCCGAGCCAACACAGGGGCGATAGGCTGACCTTCGACGCGCGCGCGATCGTCAGCTGCGCCGGCGTTTCCGACGCGACTTCGAGCGCGAGATAGCTGACCACTTGATCGCCGATGCCCGCCGGCTTGGACGCGAGCTTGTCGACGACGCCCGCGGTCGCGAGCGGCATCTCGACGAGCCAGCGAATGAACGCGATCGTGTACTGCGTGAACTCGAGCGGCGCGACCTTGTTGCGCTCCCACCCGCGGCCGCGCACGACCTTACCCGCGCGAATGTTCGCACCCGGGCGCGCGCCGTCCTTCTTCCACAACGCCGGCCAGATCTGACCGAGCGCGTCGGCGATCAGGTGCGCGCACGTGGGGCCGATCTTCGCCGGCAACGTTCGCGATCCGGCGAGCAACGACCACACGTCGAGTTGGTGCGGCGCGGTGAGGGCGCGCGTCATCTCGATCAGCTCGGCTTCGCTAGCCGCGACCTTCGCGGGTCCGTCGTCTTCGTCTTCGTACTCGTCGTCGCTCATTTATTGCGTCTCACCAATCGATCCGCGCTCGGCCACCCGTTGATCGAAAGTCCGTTCGGTCCGACCCGGATCTCGATCGTGTTCGCCGCCCTCATCTGCGGATCCTCCGCCGAGTATGCACCGGTCAAATAGTGCATGGTCTGATTGGCGGACCCGATCCAACGGCGACCGACCGGAGGCGGAGGCTCGGGCAGGTTCTTGTCATACCGGCCGTCGACGAGCAGGTCGATTTGGTCGAGCAGTACAGCCGCATCCGGACGTTCGCGCAGCTCCCCGATCGTGTAGCCGGAGAACACCATGATGGTGAGCCCCTTGGCTTTGGCGAGTCGCACGAATTCCGCGGCCTGCGTGGCCTGATCGAACGGCTCGCCGCCGAGCAGCGTGATCCCCTCGACCGTGCTCGGGATTTTCGCGATCAGCTCGTCCGGAGTCATGGCCTCGCCACGACGTTCGTCGAACATCTCGGGGTTGCAACATCCCGGGCACCGAATGGAACAACCCTGCAGCCAAACCGCGAAGCGGTGGCCCGGACCCTCGGCCTCGGTGGTTGCGACGATGGTCGCTACACGGAGCACTTCGGGAGCGTAGCAGCTATCGGTTCGGATACACGTCCCCGGTCAGGCAAACCGGATAGCAATCCCGATGCCGATGGCGACGTGAAATAAGCCCAGCGTGATCAGCGCGCCCTTGGCACTCGTATCGGTCGAGCGTTCCGCGCGATCCCGCGTGACGATCGCGATCGCGGACACCGTGGACGTGACCAACGATCCGGCGAACAGCACCGCGCCTTTGTGATCCGCGGCGAGCCCGGGGCAGTGGTGTGTTTCGCCGCCCATCGACGATCGCGATCACGAGCCGCCACCACTGCGCGCACGGTCGCTCCGACGGGCGCGAACAGTAGATACGCGAGATAGATCAGCTCGAGCGGCCCGCGCTGAAGCGGTGATTCGCGAGGTGCAGCGCCGATCGGCATCCGCCTCCATCATCACATGGTAGGAACGCGCATGCCGAATCGCCTGGCTTCCGAGAGCTCGCCCTACCTGCGCCAGCACGCGGACAATCCCGTCGAGTGGTGGCCGTGGGGCGATGCGGCGTTCGCCGAGGCGAAGAAGACGGGCAAGCCGGTGTTCGTTTCGATCGGCTACGCGGCCTGTCACTGGTGCCACGTGATGGCGCACGAGAGCTTCGAGGATCCGGCGACCGCGCGCGTGATGAACGAGATGTTCATCAACATCAAGGTCGATCGCGAAGAGCGCCCGGATGTCGACACGATCTTCATGAACGCGATCCAAGTGATGGGCGAGGGCGGCGGCTGGCCATTGAACGCGTTCTGTCTGCCGGATGGCCGGCCGTACTACCTCGGCACGTACTTCCCGAAGACCGCGCGGTTCGGTCGGCCGAGCTTCGGCGACTTGCTCGGCGCGATGCACGATGCGTACGTCACGCGCCGCGCCGACGCCGAGGACAACGCGATGCAGTTGGTCGATGGCCTGTCGCGCGTCGACGAGCACTATCGTAAGGGCGCGCTCGGCGGCGAGGTCTCGCAGTTGAACGCGAACCTCATCATCACCGCCGGCAAGCAGCTCGCGGAGCGCTGCGATCCGAAGTTCGGCGGGATGGGTGGCGCGCCGAAGTTTCCGTCGAGCAGCTCGCACGACCTTCTGGCGCGCGCGTCGCGGATGCCGTTCGGCGATGCCGCGAAGACCGCGTTCTTCGACTGGGCGCGCGGGATGAGCGAAGGCGGCATCTACGATCATCTCGGCGGTGGATTCGCGCGCTACTCCGTCGATGTCCAGTGGCTCGTGCCGCACTTCGAGAAGATGCTGTACGACCAGGCGCAGCTCCTCGGCATCTACGCCGATGTCGTCGCGATCGCGGGCAGCGATCGGGCACGCGAGGTGATCGTCGAGACCGTCGGGTTCCTCGAGCGCGAGCTGTCCGATAAGGCCGGTGGCCTGTGGTCATCGCTCGATGCCGATAGCGAAGGCGAAGAGGGCAAGTTCTACGTGTGGACGCCGGCGCAGACGAAGGCCGTGCTCGGCTCGATGGGTTCGGTGATCTTCGATCACGCGTACGGCGTGACCCAGCAAGGCAACTTCGAGCATCACGGCACCACGGTGCTGTCGCGCGTGACCGCTCGATCGTCGAGCGGGGAAGAGATGCAGCTCGAAGAATTCCGCGCGAAGTTGTTCGCGGCGCGCGCCGAACGCGTGCGGCCCGGCACCGACGATAAAGTGCTCGCAGCGTGGAACGGGCTCGCGATCACGGGCCTGCTCGCAGCGTGGCGCGCGACGGGCCACGAGCCGGCGTTGAAGCTCGCGCTGCGCGTTGCGGGGTTCTTGCGCGACACGATGATCGACGGCTCGACCATCAAGCGCGTGTTTCACGAGGGCAAGGTCAAGGATCTCGAAGGCACGCTCGATGACTACGCGTTCTGCGCCGATGCATTCCTGCAGCTCGCCGAAGCGACCGGCGATCGCACGTGGTGGGATCTAGGTACGAAGCTCGTCACCACGATCCGTGCGCGGTTCGTCGAAGACAAAGCCGGCGTGGTGATCTTCTATCTCTCGCCACCCGACGAAGCGCTGCTCGTGCATCGCCCGGAGTCGCATCACGATTCGGCGATTCCCTCGGGCGCCGCGATCGCGACTCGCGCGCTACTGCGCCTCGGGCTCGTCGCCGGCGACGAATCCGCGCTGCAGCTCGCCGAGAAGTATCTCGCGCAACGCCTGACCGGCACGACCGGTGTCAACGCGTGGGTGACGTCCGCGCTCGTCGGCGCGCTCGATCTCTATCTCCACGCGAAGGTCACCGTGGTCACCGCCGGCGCGAATCGCGACTCGCTGTTGGACACTGCGCGCCGCGCGTACGCACCGACCTTGTGCATCGCGGGACCGTGGGCCGCGCCATCGATCCTCGACAAGCCGGGCGATGCCACCGCACTCGCGTACGTCTGCACGGGGCCGGTATGCTCGCGTCCGACGAGCGATCCGGGCGCGCTGGTCTTAGAGCTTCACTCGCTACCGACGCAGTGATGGCACGTGAATAGATTCTTCGGGTCGTACTGCTTCTTGATCTTTAGGAGCCGGTCGTAGTTCGTGCCCCAGAATCGGCGCTGCCAATCCTTCTCGAAGTAATCACCCTCGTTCACGTACGATCCGAGGTTCGGCATTGCGGCGTCGATCAGGTTGACCGCATCCGTCACGCCTTGGCGTTGCCTCGCACCTTCAACTTTGTCCGGCGGATTCTTCGTGGTGAAGGCGCCCGCGATCAGCAACGCCGATGCGCCCAGGACCTCGGGATTGACGGCGGTCTCCTTCGTCCGCGCGAGTGCAGCCGCACTGCCACCGGCGAGCCCTTTGTTGAAGTGCAGCTCGACGTGCCACTTGCGCGATGCCTCGAACAACGTGCCCGCGAGCTTGTCGCCGGCAAACGCGGTCTCGGGCAGCCACCGCGAGATGTACGCGAACCAATACGCGCCGACTTGTTCCGCATCCCCGGCCCACCAATAGAGCGCGGGGTTCTTGTCGTCGAGCTTGATCGCTTCGGGCGCGAACTTCTTCAAGATGTCGGTGTTCCACATCACCGCGCCGGGAAACACGCGCACGACGAAGCCGCCCGATAGCTCGGAGTCCGAGGCGACCCAGTCCTTGAACGGTTGCCACAACGCGTCGGACTCCGCTTGCGAGAGGCCTTGCGAGGTCAGCGAGAGCTCGAATTCGTTGTTCGGATCGAGCGTGATCTTTTCGCCCCAATGCTCGTTGTTCAGCTTGTCGCGGTAGAACGCGAGGAAGTGCGTGGCGAGCCGGCGATACGCTGCATCGGTCTTCGCCGCGATCTTTCCGGCGACGATGCCGAACGTCGCCGGCAGGTCGTAGGTCGCGAGCGTCACGCGCGTGACGATGCCGAACGTGCCGCCGCCGCCACCGCGCAACGCCCAGTAGAGGTCGGGCTCGCTGCACGCGTTCGCGATCCGGATCTGGCCATCCGCGGTCACGACCTCGGCTTCGAGCAGGCTCGCCGCCGCGACGCCGAAATTCTTCGAGTAGCTGCCGAACCCACCGCCTTGGAGAAATCCGCCGGCCGCACCGACGCTCGTGCAACCGCCGCCTTGGACGTAGCGATGCGAATCGATGCTGACCGCGTGATACGCCTCGAGCCAGCGCACGCCCGCGCCGAGTGAGACGGCTTGCACCGGTGCGGTCTGACAGCCGTGCGGGACGAACGCGGCGATCACGTCGATGTCGCGCATCTCGTGCGTCCACACCATCAGCGAATTCGGCGCGGTCGATCGGCCGAGGTAGTCGTGACCGGTGCCTTTGACGACGAGCTTCTGATGATGCGCGGCCGCGAACTGCACGGCCTCGGAGACATCACGTGCGTTGTGGGCGACCACGGCATACGCGCTCGTCGCCGGTTGCCACGCGTCGATCCACCCGGCCGATTGCGTGCCCGAGACATCGTCTTCGCGCGCGAACGGATTGTCGGTCGCGATCGGCGCGCCCGGCTGCACGAGCTTGCTCACGTGCGCGCGCAGCTCGTTCCAATCGACCGCTTCGGGGGCCGGGGCCTTCGGGGTCGACGAACACGCGGCCAGTGCCGCGATCGCGAGCAATCTCATTTGCTGTTGCGAATACCGTACATCAGCAGCAACAGGAAGATCGCGACGGGAATCAGGTACGGGATCACGACCAAGCCGGCGACGTCGAAGTGGCCCCAGCCGACGATCATCTCGAACCACACGGCCGCACCGGCGATCAGAAATGCGCCGATCGCTTCGGGCCAATCCGGCTCGACCTTGAGGCCGACCCAAAAGATGATCGCGCCGGCGAGGAACACCACCGTGGCGAGTGCCCATGCGGGCAGCCCGACGAACGTCTTGAAACCTTCGTGCGCGCCACCGGGGTGCTTCCACACGAGGTTGATCACGACGACGATGCCGATCAACAACGCCAACAGCAGGAAGTACGTCCAAACCTTGTCTCGGTGAGCACCGAGGAAGTCGTGCTCAGGATCTTCCACCATGCGCCCAGCGTATCAGTATCAGTGGCCGCGCGCGCGATCGAGCAAAGCCGTCCGCGGGGCTGGCAGCCGGCCCGCTTGCGCCAACGGCGCGAGGAGATCGACCACGGCTTTCCACTGCGTCGCATCCCCGAGCTCGGCGAGGCCCGCATGCGCTTCCGCGGCGTAGCCCGGCCACTGGACGTTTTGCGGTGCTTTCGTGCGCGCGTCGTCGGCGAGCCGCGCGGCTTCCGTGAACGCGGCCTTCCTCGCCGCCGGATCGCCGAGCTTGCCCTGCGCGAGGAGCGCCTGGACGAGCGTCTCGCGATAGTCGAGGTTGATCGCGTCGTGTTCGGTGAGCTTGGTCGCTCGTTCCGTGCCGCCCTTGACGAGCTCTTCCTTCTTCTTCAGATCGGACGTCACGTTCGCTAACAGGATCTCGGACACCGCGAGCTCGTTCGAGAGCGCGCTGTTCGTCGGCGCATCGATCACGAGCTGGTAACGCAGGTCGTGCGCCTGTTGCAGATTCTCGATCGCGCGCGCGACATCACCACGAATCGCGTAGGTGTTGCCGATCTTCATGTAGGCGATCGCGATCGACCGCCGGAACGCCACCGACGACGGATCGCCTGCGACGAGCGACTTGCGCAGCTCGAGCGCGGTCTTGTACTGATTCATCGCCTCGTCGTACTGGCCGATCGCGAAGTGACCATCGCCATCGCGCGTGAACGACCGCGATAGCGCGATCTTGTAGCGCGTGCTCATCGGATCCTTCGACACGAGTGCCTGCTGGACCGCGATCGCACTCTCGATCGCCTGCGAGCCATCCTTGAACGCGCCGTTATCGATCAGCGTGAATCCGAGATCCGCGAGCAGGTTGCCGCGTTGGTACTGCCACTCGGTGTTCGACGGATCGCGGCGCTGGAGCTGCTGCATGATCGGCAGCGCACTGCGATACGCCTCGATCGCCGCGACGTCATCGCCGACCGAGCTCTCGAGCTGTGCGGTCTGGCCGATCGCGTCGACGACCTTCTTCTGGATCTCGACATTCTCGGGCGCCGCGGCGAGCACCTGATCGAGCAGCTTCTTCGCGAGCAGCGCCTCTTCGAGCGCGGACTTCGAATCGTTCTGTAGTTGATCGAGCGAGGCGAGCTTCATGTGGCTCGAGGCGAGCGCGATCTGCTCGTCGCTGACGTTCGCGCTGTTGCCGGCGCCGACCGCTTTTTCGCGCAGCTCCTTCGCCGCCGTGAACTCGGTCCGCGCATCCGGCAGCTTGCCCTCGTGGCGATACAAGTCGCCGAGCTCGTCGTGGGTGAGTGCCGCATCGAGCATGACCTCGCGCGATTTTGGATCGTCCTTGAGCAGCGCGGCGTATTCGTCACGCGCGAGCTCGAACGCGGCGTGCGCCTTGTCGCCGATGCCACGCTCGTTCCAGATCTGCGCCGACTCGAAGTCGAGCTTCGCGATCATCGTGCGCAGGCGGAGCGTGCCGCCCTTGTCGTGATCGATCAGCGCGAGCAACTTCGCGCGCGCCTCTTGCCAGGTTTGCAGCGCTTGATCGGGCTTGCCCGAGACGTGCTCCGCGCGACCGATCAGATCGATCGCTTCGGCCATCCGGCGTTCGTCACCCGGGGCCATGCCGCCGGGAATCTTCGACAGCCGGTCGAAGTACTTCTTCACCTCGGCGCCCAAGCCGGCCATCAGATCCAACCGGCCGATCGCGGTGAGCTGGGTCTGGACGTGCGACATCGTGTAGTCGATCAACCGCTCGGCGGCGAGCTGGCGCGCCGTCGCGATCTGATTCTCGTACTCCGCGCGATCGCGTTGCTCGCGGATCCGATTGATCGCGAACGTGCCGCCGACGGCAAAGCCGATCACGGCGATCGACGCGATCGTGACCGCCGCGCGGTGCTTCTTCACGAACCGCCCGACCCGTTGGAGCGGCGTGTAGCGATGCGCTTCGACGAGGCTACCGGTCAGGAACCGCCGCAGGTCCTCGGCGAGCTCGCCCGCGTTCGGATAGCGCTTGTCGACATTCGGCGCCATCGCGCGATCCATGATCGCGACGAGATCCTTCGGCGCGTTCTTCACGCGATCGCGCAGTGGAATCACCTTGCCGAGCGCGGCCGCGGCGATCACGTCCGTCGCGGTCTTCGCGTTGTACGGCGGCGCGCCGGCGAGCACGTGATAGAGCATCGCGCCCAACGCGAACACGTCCGCGCGCTCGTCGACGGATTCACCGCGCGCTTGCTCCGGCGCCATGTACGCCGGCGTGCCCATCACCGAGCCGACGACGGTCAGCGTCGCGTGCGAATCGGCGGCGATCGACGTGCGCTTCTTGCGATTGGATTTCGGCGCGCGTGGTGCACCCGAATCGAAGCCATCGTTCGCGTCGAGATCCTTCGCGAGGCCCCAATCGATCACCACGGTCTCGCCGAACGCGCCGAGCAACACGTTGCCGGGCTTCAAGTCGCGATGGATCACGCGATTCGAGTGCGCGTACGCGATCGCATCGGCGGCCGCCGCCAACCGCGGAAGGATCGCGAGCCGCTCGGACAACGTCTCGCGCTCGGCGATCACGCGATCGAGCGGCTCGCCGTGCACGAGCTTCATCGCGAAGAACGGCTCGCCCGATTCCCACCGGCCCGCTTCGTAGACCGGGACGATGCCGGGATGCTGGAGCCGCGCGGTGATCAACGCCTCGCGCTGGAACCGCGTGACCGCTTCGTCGTTCGGATCGAGGAGCTCCTTCAGCGCGACGGCGCGACCGAGCCGGCGATCTTCGGCGGCGACGATCCGCCCCATGCCGCCGCGGGCAATCTCGTCATCGCCCTCGTACAGCGAGCGCTCGACTTTTGGCAGCGGCGGCAACGAGCCGGTGATCGGCGCGGCGACCGTCGCATCGTTCGACATCGCGTTCGCGAGCACTGGTGGCGGCTTGCGCGGCTCCTCGGTCCCGAGCACGACCTTCTTGAACGACGGCGTGGTCGCGTCGCTCGGCAGGATTTTTTCGCCGGGATCGATCGCCTTCGCTTTGGCGTCCGTGACGACCTTCGCGACGCTAGGCGTCGGCGCCATCGTCGCGGCGAACGCGTCGTCGTCCTCCGTCCCGGCCATGAACCTAGATCATAGCCTAGACTCCCAGCGATGCGCCCGCGCCTGGTGTTCGTGCATGGCTCGGCGACCGACCACACGACCTGGTCGATCCAGATGGGGTCGTCCTTGAAAGACCGGTTCGAGATGATCGCGCCGGATCGCGATTTCTCGCGCACGACCGTCGCACAGCACGCGGACGACCTCGCCCGGCATGTCGGCGAGCGCGCGATCCTCGTCGGCAGCTCGTTCGGTGCCGTGATCTGCCTCGAGCTCCTGCGCACGCGGCCCGAGCTCGTGCCCGGCGCGGTGCTGATCGAGCCGCCGTTGCCACCGTCGGACGAGCCCGACTACGCGCAGGGCCAGCGCGCGTTCTACGAAGAATTCGAGCGCCGGCTTGCCGAATCGGGTGGCCCCGCGGCCGGCGAATTCTTCCTGCAATCGGTGCTCGGCCCGGAGGCCTACGCGCGGATCCCACGGGCGTTTCGCGAGCGATCGGCGCAGCGCTGGGCCGAGATTCGCGCGGACTCTGTCGCATTGATCGCGTATCGGCCGCGCTATGCCGAGCTCGGTTCGGTGGACGTCCCGGTGACGCTCGTCGGCGGTGAGCGGTCCGCACCGGCGTTCGCACCGACCCTGGACGCCTTGGCCGCTGCCTTGCCCGAGGCCGAGCGCGTCACGATCCCCAACGCCGGCCATATGTTGCACGCCGAAGCGCCGCGGAAGTTTGCCGATCTGCTGATCCGGTTCGCCGCCGACACCTGGATCGAGTAAGGTCCGCGCCCCGCATGCTGGAAACCAATACGATCGCACGGCTGACCGAGGGCGATACGCGCCCGCCCGCCGTCGTCGTCGCAGTGCAGTTGCCCGGCGTGACGGACGAAGAGCTCGAGTCGTCGATCACCGAGCTCGAACGCTTGGCGCGCACGCTCGGCCTCGATCCGGTCGGTCGGATCACGCAACGCCGCGGCAAGCTCGCGCCGGGCATCGTCCTCGGCGAAGGCAAGCTGAAGGAGCTCGCGTCGTGGACCGGTGGCACGGGTGAAATCCCGAAGTACGTGCGTCCGGGCAGCAAGCAAGCGGACGATGAAGCGGAAGAAGCGGACGAGCGCGAGGGTGCGGAGCCCGAGGTCGATGATTTCGGTCAGCCGATCGAGCCGCCGAAAGTGCGCGCGAAGGCGGTGCTCGTCGATCACGATCTGACGCCATCGCAGCAGCACAACCTCGAGATCGCGACCGGTGTCGACGTGCTCGATCGGACCGCCGTCATCGTCGAGATTTTTCATCGCCACGCGAAGACGCGTGAGGCCCGCCTCCAGGTCGAGGTCGCTCGCCTGAAGTACCTCGCACCGCGGTTGCGCGCGGCCGGTGGTGGTGGCGATCGCGTGCGCGGTGGCATCGGCGGTAAGGGTGCGGGTGAAAGCGCGCTCGAATTAGATCGCCGGCGGATTCGCGATCGGATCGCGGAGCTTCGCGACGAGCTCGACAAGATCGGCGGTGGCTCGAAGATCCGGCGCGAGCGGCGCGGCGAGATGCCCACGGTCGCGCTCGTCGGGTACACGAACGCCGGCAAGTCGAGCCTGATGCGCGCGCTGACCTCGACCGAGGTCTATGTCGCCGACAAGTTGTTCGCCACGCTCGATACGACGGTGCGCCGGCTCGTCCCGCCGACGGAGCCGCCGATCCTCGTCAGCGATACGGTCGGGTTCATCAAGAAGCTGCCGCACGATCTCGTCGCGTCGTTCCGGTCCACGCTCGAAGAGGCGGCCGAATGCGACCTGTTGCTGCACGTCGTCGACGCTGCGGATCCGGCGCATGCCGATCAGCTCGCGGTCACGCGCGAGGTGTTGCGCGAGATCGACGCGGATCGCGCGCCGTCGTGGTTGCTCCTCAACAAGATCGACCGCGTATCGCCCGAGGATCGCGCGCGCCTCACCGCGAAATATCCGGGTGCGCTCCAGCTGTCGGCGAAGTCGTCGGCGGATGTCGCGAAGCTGCGCGATACGCTCGTCGAACATTTCGGCGGCAAGATCGAAGAAGCCGAGCTCGAAGTGCCGTGGACGATGCAGCGCATGGTCCACGCGATCCACGAGCGCACGACCGTGCTCGCGGAAGAGCACGACGAAGCGGGGACGAAGCTCCGCGTGCGCGCGCCGGCGAACGTGCTCGAGAGTCTGAAGGCAGAGCTCGCGAACTAAGGCGTGGCGTATTCGTCGGCGCCGTAATCGCACGCGGCGTTCTGCGGGCGCGCATCGCCGTCGATGTCCGGGCTGTAGCCGTTGCAGTTGATGTTGCCGACGTCGCGGACTTTGCCGTTACCGCTCTTCGTGCCGCTCGTGAGGTGGAGATCCGAGGTCGACACGAACGCCGCATCGGCTTCGGATGCCTGCATGTTCGCGACGGTGAAGTCGTCCGTACACGCTTTGAACGTGAACAGCGAGTAGACATACGCGTTGCTCGTGTTCGCGACGAACAGGTTGCCGTTGAGCGTGACGCCACCCGATTGGTTCGCGCAGTCGATGCCGGCGGGGCAGGCCTTCGTGACGAAGTGGCCGTTCTCGAAGTACTGGCAGTTGCTGCTCGACGTGTTGTACGCGATCGTGTTGAACGACGCCTCACCCTGGACGTTGCCGTCGAGCGAGATCGCCGCCGTGGTGTAACCGGTGCTGCCGTTCGCGAAGATGAAGTTGTTCACGAGCGAGATGTGACCGTCTTGGACACCGAACGCACTCTGCGTCGCGTTCGAGACCTTCGACCGCTGCACCGTCAGCGCGCAGTTGTTCGAGCTGATCGCGTTCTTCGACGTGTTGTGAATGTTCGAGCCGGTGATCACGAGGCTCGTGCCACTACACGCGATGATCGAATCGGTCGACCCGGCGATGTCCATCGAATCGATCTGCGCGGGCTTCGAGACGTTGAACACCTTGCCGCCGCTCGTGTTCGCGATCTTCGGGACCATGCCCTGCGTGGTTGGCACGAGGTGGATCCCGTCGATCGCGAGGTTCAGCGTCGTGGTCACGTTGTAGTCGCCGGCGGCGATCGAGATGACGTGGCGATCGGCGGTCGCGGCCGTGTTGATCGCGTAGTCGAGCGCGCACGGCGCGACATCCGGGCAGGTGCCCGTCGAGATGCCGGTGGTGGTCACGTAGAGGATCGACGTGGTCGGTGCGCAGGTGTTGCTCGACGTGAGGCACACACCCGAGGTACCCGACGCGCAGTCCGCATTCGTCACGCACTCCACGCACGTGTCCGATGCCGTGCACACGCTGGTCGGCGCCACGCACGCCGCGCGATCGGTGCCGGCGCACTGCACGCACGAGTGGATCGAGAGGTCACACACGGTCTTGCCCGGGTCGGTGCAATCGGGATCCGATTGGCACGGGCCCGCCGCATCGATGAACACGAGCCCTTGCGATGCGCAGTCCGGATCGCCCTCGTGGGCCATGCAGTAGTCCGGGTTGAGTTGCTTGCCGCAACCGACGAGCAAGCACAGTGCAACTGCCCAACGCATCGACCTAAAGGATCGCCATTTCTCGACGCGGGGTAAAGCCCGGAGTCAAAACGACGTGATCCAACCCAGATAGGCGCTGTCATGTGACACCGACGCCACCGGCGCCGACTTCGGATGACCGGCCTGTACGAAAAGTATACTGCCGATGATCGTGGCACCGACGCCCGCGGCTAACACGCCGATTCCAACCGGCGTGGAGTCCGGATACACGTACTTGTTGTCGCTGCCGCCGAGTGCCCCGTAGTACAGGAACACGCCACCGACCCCGACCGCGGCGATGCCCGCACCCATCACGATCCCCGGCACGAGGCGCGAGCCGCTCGGGCCGGCGACCGGCGCTTCGTCCTCGAGCTTGGCCTTGATCTTCACGTCGGTGGTGTCGCCGGCGTCGATCTGCACGGCCTTCTTACCGACGTGACGCTCGCCGTGCATGAGGTCGATCCGGTGATGGCCGGTCGGCACTTCTTTATCGAGCGGCGTGAAGCCGATCTGGACGTAGTCGAACAGCACCATCAGACCGGGCGGATCCGACTCGACGTGGATGTGGCCTTGTTCGACCGTCTGCTGGACGAACGCCTCCATCATCTGGTCGACCGACGAGTGCCATTCCTCGCCGACGCACTTCTCGCACACGCGGCGTTCGCCGAGCGCCTCGTGGCCTTTCGCGATCCACAGCGCGTTGATGACGAGCGTCTTGTCTTTACTCGCTTCGGCGCGTGCAAACAGCACGATCGGCGTCTTCGAGCGCGATTCGACGACGCTGCGCGCACACGGGTGGTCGTCGATCACGAGGCAGTTCGTGATCGTGTTGATCGCGTCGGCCGATAGCGGCTTCGAGATCACGTTGCGATCGTGGGTCGCGAGCCAGTGCTCGAGATAGACCGAGAGGCGCGCTTGGATCGCCGCATCACCGACGACGACCACACCGATCGACGTGTGGTCCTCCGCCCGGGATGGCGTCGCGGACATTGCCACGAGGGCGATGGACACGAGTACTGCGCGCATCAAGCCGCGCAATCGTAGCACAACGGCTTAGTTCGCTTCGTCGGCGCCGATGTCGCGGTTCGCGCCCATCGGACGTTTGTTGCCGTCGATGTCGACCGGCACCGTCGCCGTCGTGCTCGCCATGTCGACCAGAGGAGACGATGGATCGAGGTGATACGTGGCGGTCAGCATCGGCACGACGTTCATGTTCCCCGTGAAGGCATCGGGGTACGTGTTCGACGTGGCGACCGTGCAACCCGTCGCCTGTGCTCCCGTGTTGTTCGACAGATCGGAATTCGTGATCGTGCAGGTGTTCGCGGTCGAGTTGTTGACGCCCTTGGTCGCTGTTCCACCAGCGGTGTTATCGGCGATGGTCGAGAAATCGATCGTGGCGTTCGTCAGGCTGAGGAACACGCCGCCGGTCGAAGTGCCACCGCTATTACCGCTGACGATTGCATTCGTCATCTTCAACGACGATTTCGACATGCTGATGCCGCCACCGAGACAGTTCGCGACTTGCGTGCGCTCGATCGTGACCGCGCCACCGGTGACATCGAGTCCGACCGCCGATGTTCCGACAATCGAGCTGCCGAGCAGATGAAGCTCATCGGCGCCGGTCGTCAGCATCGACACGATATCCACCGTGCTGCCGACGAACGCGACATCCTTGACGCTCAACTTCGTCGTCGTGCCACCGATGCTGAGCGGGATCCCACCTGCGGGAGCGCCCCAGACCGAGGTTAGAGCTCCCGTGTTGTCGCGATCGCCGACGATCGTCTTCGTCTTGTCGTTGATCGTGATCGCTTCGGTTGTGTAGGAGCCGGCTTTGATGTGAACGATCGACTTGCTCGTCGCGTCGAGTGCCGGGCTGATCGTTTTGCACGGCGTTGCCTTGCTGCAGTTCGCGTCCGGCGACCCGCCGAACCCTGCATCGACCCACGCCACCTGCGCGTCATCCGCGCACGAGCCGTCCGGCATGCACGTTCCCGACGCGCAATCGGAGTGGGCAACACAACCACCACAGGTGTGGTCCGTCGCGTCGCAAACCGGCGCCGTCGCCGATTTGCAATCCATCGCGACCTCGCACTCGACGCACGTCTTCGAGTCCGTATCGCAGACCGGCTTCGCGATCGTGCACACCGTCGAATCCGTCGTGCAGTCGGTGACGTTACTGCCCGAGCCATCCGAGCCATTGCCGCCATCGCCGGGCTCGTCGCAGTTGTTATCGGGGTTCTGTTTCGCGCAGTACTTCGGGTTCTGGCACGCGGTAACTGCGATCAACGATGCGAACAGGAACTTGGTCATAACGCCTCCTAGAACCGTCCCGCCCAACCGATCACCGCGCCATCATGCGAAACGCTCGCAACCGGCGCCGACGATTTGCCACTCCGGTACCAGAGATACGCGCCCACACCCGTCACCACGACGCCGGCACCGATCGTGATCACACCTGCCGTTGCGGTATCGCGAATCGTCATCGGTTGCGGTCCTGTTGCCTTGCCGTCGCTGCCGACGCCCGGCGGATCCTGGTCGATCGCGATCAACACCGCACCCGCGATGATCGCGCCGACACCGATGCCGACCATCGTGTAGGGCAGGGCACGCGACGGCTGACCTTCCGGCGTTTCCGTCGAGGCCGGCGGTTCCGCCACCGCGCCCGACGTCTGCCCGACGGTCTGCGGCGGCGGCACGTGAACGTGCGATCCGGCCGGCGGCTGCGACGCGAGCGCGAGCATCAGGTCATCCGCGATGCCGTGCATCTCCTTCTCGGTGCAGTGATGACACGCGCGGCGCTCGGCCATCGTCTCGTGGCCCTTCTGCATCCAGTAGCCGACGATCGAGATATCGCGCAGGCCATCCGATGCCGGCGCGATCTCGACGCGCGCGTAGACCACCGTCTCCGCCTTCGAGCGATTCTCGATCACGGCCTTCGCGCAATTGAGATCCGCGACGACGAAGCAATCGATCAACGTATTGATCGCATCGGGCTCGAGCGCCGACGACTTCAGCGTGTGCCCGCGGCGCTGCAACCAACTCTCGAGATGCGAGAGCAGTTGCGGCTGGAGCGTTGCTTCACCGGTAACCACGACACCGATATCGGCACGCGCTGTCGAAGTTGCGGCCAAAACCGCAACTACCACCAATCCAAGCGCTTTCATCTAGCGCTCGACCTTCTGAGGCTGGGGCTTAGTCGGATCGATCGTCACTGTGAGGTTCTCCGGGGCATTCGGGCCTTCGAGGCGGACCTTGTGCTTGCCCGCGCTCAACGTGATCACCTGCGGAGTGTCACCAATCTTTTTTCCATCAACCCAGACAGTCAGCATCGGTGCATCCGCTTTGGTAACGGAAAGGGTGCCTTGGCCCTTTGGCCCCTTTACGTCGTTCGCAGGGTGGCCCTTCTGCGACGAGGGTGCATCTTTTTTACCTTCGTTGACTGCGACATTGGGCACACCGGCGTCGACGGTCGGCGACTGAACGACGATCGGTGCGTCCGGAGGCGCGGCATCAACCATGCCCGCATCGGACCCTGTAGCTTGCGCAACGCTTTGCGCGTCGAGTGTGGCGACAGGGACCACGTTCGTGCCCGATCCAGTTCCGACCGGCGCTGGCTTCTTCATCACGACCATCGCGATCGCGAACGCGATCACCGAGCTCGCGACACCCGCGGCGATCAGGATCAACATGCGCCCACCGCGCCGTCGTCCGAGATCCACGGTCGCCGTGGGCCCGCTGCGCTGCACGCCGATGCTCTGCATGCTCGAGCTTCCGGACATCGACACGGCCGCGTTCGCTCGCCCATCGCCCATCGTTCCCGACGCGATCGGCGGCGTGTACATGCCGACCGGCGTGTTGCCGGAGCCCGAAATCGGTTGTTGTTGCAGCGACGCTTGGCGCGAGCGCAACGCACTGCCACGCACCGGCGCCATGTCCGGGAACCGCTCCTGCAGCGTCTTCTGCAATAGCTCGCGACCGGCCTTCGGCGCGTCCGCACACTCGAGCAGATCCGCGATCGCGGCTTCCGCGGTCGGATAGCGCGCGGGCACGTCGCGCTCGAGCAGCTTCATGACGACGCGCTCGACGTCTTTCGGAATGTCGCTGCGCAACGATCGCGGCCGCGGAATCTGACCGAACAGCACGGCCGCGAGTGTGGTTCGCGTGTCCTCGCCGACGAACAACCGGCGACCGACGAGCATCTCCCACAGCATCACGCCGACCGCGAATAGATCGCTGCGCCCGTCGAGCTGCTCGCCGTTCGCTTGTTCCGGCGACATGTACGCGGGCTTGCCCTTGATCAACACCGACGCCGTGGCCTGGCTCGCTTCGCGCGCCTTCGCGATGCCGAAATCGGAGACCTTGACCGCGCCTTCCCACGACAACAGCACGTTGTGCGGCGAGACATCGCGATGGACGATGCCGCGGAGCTGCGATGACGTCGTCGGCAGATCGTGTGCGTGACCGAGCCCGCGCAGCACTTCGCTGATCACGAAGATGACGAGCGGAATCGGCAGCACGCCCGTCGACACCAGCGAATCCAGATCGCGGCCTTCGACGAGCTCCATCACCAGGAACAAGCGATTCTCGGAATCGCGATCGAAATCGAGGACCGAGACGATGTTCGGATGCTGGAGCTGCGCACTGATCTGCGCTTCGCCGATGAACATCTGCGCGAACGCCGGATTGTCGGAGAACCCGGGGAGCACGCGCTTGATCGCGACCTTGCGCGAGAAGCCTTCGGCACCGACCATCGAGCCGAGGAAGACTTCCGCCATTCCGCCGCCACCTAGCCGCTGATCGACGCGGTATTTCCCCGAAAGCAGAGACACGAGCCGCGAAACTATACGCTAGATAGTTATCGAGCCGCGAATGCGTGATGGCCGGTGATCCCGCGGGCCGCGAAGTAGCGTTTTGCTGCTTCGATATGTGTCGAGAAGCAGAAATCTTCGTCGAGACCGCCCGGACCAAAGATCACACCGCGTTCTTGGGTCTCGGCATTCGGGACGAACGGGGGCAGGGTGTCCACCGGCTCGGTCACCGCGAAGATCAGGATCCGGTTCGGCTTCGGCTCGCTCGAGGTCAGCCAATGAAATTGGATCTTCGCCGGGTCGACGATCACGGCCGTCTCTTCTCGCACTTCACGTGCACACCCGACCTGCCACGACTCGTGCTCTTCGATGAAGCCGCCGACGAGCGCGAGCTTGCCGACGCCCGGTGGAATGCCGCGCCGGACGGCGAGAATGCCGGCACCGACGGGGACGAGCGCGACCGCGACGGGAATCGGATTCGCCCACACCTGGTTGCCGCAATTCGGGCAGGTCTTAGGATAGCCGTCGCCTTCCGGAAACTTGGTGCCGCAACGATTACAAAACGTATTGGGCGCGTTCGGCGTTGTCATCTGGGCACTTGCGAGTCTAACCCACGCGCGAACATCTCTTTGCGCCACGCCTCGACGAGCTTGATGAATGCATCCGAGAGCTCGGGATCGAATTGCGTGCCCGCGCAGCGCTCGATCTCGGAGACCGCGACCTCGTGGCTGAGCGCGCGGCGATACGCGCGATCGGACGTCATCGCGTCGTACGCATCCGCGATCGCGCAGATCCGACCGACGAGCGGAATGTTCTGCCCCTTGAGGCCGCGCGGATAACCGCCGCCGTCGAACCACTCGTGATGGCAATGGCAACCATCGATGAGGCCGTGCAGACACGGCACCGGCTCGAGGATCCGCTTGCCCTTTTCCGGGTGCTGGCGGAACACGGCGACTTCGTCCGGCGTCAGCTTGCCGGGCTTGTTCAGCATGTCGTAGCGCACGCCGATCTTGCCGACGTCGTGCATGAGACCCGCTTGAACGATGCGCCGCACTTCCGAGTCGGGCAGCGTGAGCCCGCGCGCGAGGATCTCCGAATACACCGCGACGCGCTCGGAGTGACCGCGCGTGTACATGTCGCTCTCTTCGAGCGCCTGCGCGAAGCCCGCGACGGTCTGTTGGAACATCTCCTCGAGCGAGAGGTTCGCGGCCTTCAACGATTCGTTCGATTGATAGAGCTCTTGATAGAGCCGCGCGTTGTCGATCGCGGATGCCGCGCGCGAGGCGAGCACCGCGAGCATCTTGCGGTGGCCTTCGTCGAACTTCTTGCCGGCGGTGAACGAGAACACGTTCATCACACCGACCATGTTGCCGCGCACCTGGAGCGGCACCGCGACAAACGACGACACGTCTTGCGGCGACGATTCGGTGAAGAACCGCGATGCATTGCCGCCGTGCGCGAGGATCGGTACGCCCGCCGCGAACTGCTCGGTCAGCACGCCGAACGCGGGCGTGGGGACGCTGTGCGGCTCGGTCGCGACCAACCGCACGCGCTCTTCGAAGTCTCCGGTCTTCGGATCCATCAGGTGAAGCGTGGCGATGTCCGCCTTCACTTCATCCAGCGTGGCGCGGAGGACGACATCCAAGATCTTGTCGATCTCGTGCTGCAGCGCGATCGCTTCGGACACGCGATAGATCGTGAGCGCCTCGCGCAGCCGGATGTTCTCGGTCTGGAGGCGCTGGCGATACAGCGCGCGCTGGACGACGTGGATGACTTCCTCGACCTTGAACGGCTTCAGGAGGTAGTCGTACGCGCCCTTCTTCATCGCCTCGATCGCGGTTTCGACGGTGCCGAACCCGGTCATGAGCACGGTCAGCACGCCGAGGCGCTCGGCTTCGATCTTCTCGAGTAGCTGCAGGCCCGAGAGCCGCGGCATCTTGAGATCCGTGATCAACAGATCGTACGGATTCAGGCGCAGCTCGGTGAGCGCCTTCTCGCCATCTTCGACGGTGTGGACCGAAAAGCCCTCGAGCGTCAGAAACTCGGCGAGGATCTCGCGGATCACGCGCTCGTCATCGACGACGAGGATGCGCGCAGCCTCCGCAGGTGCAGCGTCAGCAACCACGAGTCACTAGGTCGTCGGCTGAACCTTGGGCGCCATCGGATCCCAATACACGCCGGCGTGGCCGTTCTCGCGGTCCGCGGTCTCTTGCGCGTGGATCCAGTTGTTGCGGACATCGTTCACCGACGACTTCGCCGATTCGGCCTTGCTCTTCGCACCCTCGGTGCGCGAGCGGCGATCGTCCAGCTGCTTCGGGAACGCCGGATAGTTGATGCCCTTCGGGTTGATGTTGTTCGACTGCGCGAGCTTGGCCTTCGCGTTTTCGTACTCCGCCTCGCGGTAGTACATGTTCTCTTGCGTGTAGCGCTGATAGCGACGCAGATAGGTGAGGTACGACTCGAGGTACTTCACGCGCGCGTCGGCGGCCTTCTGCACGTCCTTCGCGGTGGCGAGGTCCTTCGTCGCGGTGTTGATCCGCGTCATGTCGTTCGACGCGTCCGCGCTCTTCTTGTTCGAGTTCGCGGAATCGACAGCGAGTGCCGCGGCCTTCGCATCGTTGCGACCCTGGTGGAGTTGCGACTCCGCCTCTTTGACTTGCGCGTCGCCGTTCGCGTTTTCCATCTGCGACACGTTCCAGTTCTGCTGCGCCTGCACGATCGACTGCTTTTGATCGAGCGGAAGCGCCGCGATGTACATGTCCTGGAAGTGGTTCGCGAGTGGGCCGGGCGGATTGTCCGACGAGCCACACGAAACGACGAGACCGAGCAAACACACGAGAGGTAGGAATCCCCGCATAAGTGGCGTCGAGCGTACTCGAAACGCAGCTCCCGGGCTACAGTTCGACCCGAGATGACGACGCTCCTTGCCGTCGACGTGGGCAACACGAACACCGTTCTCGGTGTGTTTCGTGACGACATGTTGGTCGCGCACTGGCGGATCCAGACGATCGCCCAGCGCACCTCCGACGAGTACGCGGTCCTGTTGAAGACGCTCCTCGATCTGGAGGGCTTCCCGTGGAAGTCGATCAGCGCCGGGATCATCTCGTCCGTGGTGCCGCCCACGCTGTTCGGCATCCAGCAGTTCTTCAAGCGTCACGTCGGCGCGCCGGCGCTGGTCGTCGGTCCCGGGATCAAGACCGGGATGCCGATCCTGTACGAGAATCCGCGTGAGGTCGGCGCCGATCGGATCGTCAACGCGGTCGCCGCGTTCGAGGAGCTGAAGAGCGGCTGCATCGTCGTCGATTTCGGTACGGCCACCACGTGGGATGTCGTCAATCCCAAGGGCGAGTACATGGGCGGCGTGATCGCGCCCGGCATCCAGATCAGCGCCGAGGCGTTGTACGAGCACGCCGCGAAGCTGCCGCGTGTCGAGCTCGCTCGGCCGGGCAAGATCATCGCGCGCAACACGGTCGCGTCGATGCAGGCGGGCCTCGTCTACGGCTACGCCGGCATGGTCGATTCGATCGTTAGCCGGATCCGCAGCGAGGTCGATTGGCCGGCGAAGTGCGTCGCCACCGGCGGGCTCGCGCCGTTGATCGCGACGGAGACCAAGACGATCGAATCGACGGACGACCTCCTGACGCTCAAAGGTCTCAAGATCCTGTATCACCGCAATCAAACCTGATGGACCACACTCCGCTCGATACCAGCCGGTTGTCGCCGGCCGCGCAGAAGGCGCTGGGCCCCGGGCCTGGACGGATGATGGCGTCGCGCGGCCTCGTGCCGTTGCCTCCCGGCGACCAGATCGCGGTGCTGTACTCGCTGTCGATCGATGCCGATCAGAACCTCGCGACCGCGGCGCGAACCACGGCGATCGGCCTGCCGGACAAGCTGCTCGGTGGCGCGCTCGCCGATCCGAACGTCGATCCGCGCGTGCTCGATCTGTTCGCGCAGCTCGTCGGCGAGAACCCGGCGGCGTTCGAAGCCCTGGTCAGCAACGGCAACGTCGCCGACGAAACGATCGCGTACCTCGCCGCGAACGGCGGTGCGAAAGAGATCGATCGGATCGCCGGCAACGAACAGCGGTTGTTGCGCCATCCCGCGATCATCGCCGCGATGTACCAGAACAAGCTCGCACGCATGTCGACGGTCGATCGCGTCGTCGAGCTCGCGGTGCGTAACTTCGTGAAGGTGCCGGGGCTCGCAGCGTGGGACGAAATCGCGCAGGCGTTGCAACACGTCAAGCCGGGTCAGCAAACCGCGGCCGAGGCGGATGCGGCGTTCTCGGCCGCGCTCTCGAAAGACGACGACACGAAGCTCACCACGGGCGATGCGAATCAGGTCCCGGCCGAAGAGCAAGCGGACGAGGCGAAGTCGGACCGCGATTTGCCGTACAGCAAGCTGACGATTCCGCAGAAGATCCGCCTCGCGATGGTCGGCAACGCCGTCGATCGCGGCAACGCGATCCGGGATCCCGTGAAGGTCGTGGCCGTCGCCGCGATCAAAGCGGGTGGCGTGACCGAGTTCGAAGCGGCACATTATGCCGGTAACCCCGGACTCGTCGAAGACGTAATCAAGTACATCGCGCGCAAGACCGATTGGACGAAGGCCTACGGCACCAAAGTCGCACTATGCAGGAACCCGAAGACGCCAGTGACGGACACGATGCGGTTCATGCCGTTCCTGCGGGACAAGGATCTAGCAGCGATCGTGCGGAGCAAGGGAGTGCCGTCGGCGGTGGTGGCGCAAGCGCGGAAGCTCGTCGCACAGCGGACCGGCCCCAAGAAGTAGGGTTCGTGAAGCGCATCGGGCTCGCGCTCGGTGGCCCGCGATCCGCGCTCGCGCTCGCGGGGCGTCAGGAGTACGCGGGTCGATCGGGCAGCGATCTGTTGGCCGCGATCGCGCTGTTCATCGTGGCGACGCAACTGCGGTTCGTCGTGTCGGCGGTGTGGCTCGGCGTGCAGGTGAAGCCCGGGCTCGGGTTCCACGCGATCGTTCACATCCTCACGCAGCAGCTCGTGTTGGAGCTCGCGTTGTTGGTCGTCGGCGCGATGATCGTCTACGCCGGATCGGGTGCGCGGCGCGAGCTCGGGCGATCGTTCGATCTCGCGTGCGTGGCGATCATCCCGGTCGTCGCGGTGCACCTCGTCACGCAGGTGATCTTCGCGATTTCGAATCAGCCGATGCTCGCGGTCGTCCGTAATGCGACGGATATCGTCGCGATCGTGTGGGCGGTGGCGGTGATCGCGCTCGCCGTCGATTTCGTGCGCAACGAACGCGCGGACGTCGTGACGGTCGCGATGCCGGCAAAGCGCGCGGGCTGGATCGCGTCGACGATCGCGATCGCGGGGATCGCGGTCCAGATCCTGTGGATCGCGCAACATCCGGACTCGCTGCGGCCGATCGAGCTCGGTGGACCGGCGCCTGCGTTCGCGTTGCCGGCGATCGGGGCAGGTGGTGCGCTCGGCGAAAAAGTTTCGCGACGCGATGGCAGGGTCACGGTCGTCGATTTCTGGGCGACCTGGTGTGGCCCGTGCCTGCGCTCGATGCCGCACTTGAACGAGGTCGCGCGCAAGCATCCGGAGATCGACGTGCTGACGATCAACCTCGATGACCCAGAGAAGGCGCGGAAGCTGTTCGATGACGCGGGCTACAAGCTCGCGTTGCTCGCGGATGACGGCGAGGTCAGCGAACGTTACGGCGTCGTGACGATTCCGCACACGGTCGTGATCGATGGCAACGGCCAGCTCCGGCTCGTCGATACGGATCTCGAAGCGGCGATTCGGGACGCCGAATAAATTCAAGAAGTGGATATCGAAGCGCGGGTCTGGTAAGTGGAAGCACTATGGCCAGCCTGGTCTGCGCCACGTGCCGCAAGCTGATTCCCCTCGGGACCAACACGATTCGTTGTGCCGTCGCCTCGTGCAATACGGGGCGCATGAAGCTGCGATTCTGCTCGGTCACGTGTTGGGAGAAACACGTCCCCACCGCAAGACATCGTAAAGCGTCTTACGTCGTGGAAGGCTCTAGTAGCGAGAAGGCCGAGTAACCTGATATTTTTCGGGTGTGCGGTTAGGGACCTGCATCGCCCTGGAATTGGTGTGCGCGATGGGCGCGTGCACGGGCGTGTGGTTCGCGGCCGGGCGGGGCGTCGATTCGCTCGGTGACGTGCTGCAACCCGAGGCTGCGGCGGCAACCACGCCCGCGCCGATCGTGACGAAGCTCGATCCGGGAACGCTGATCGTCAAAGCGAAGGCGACCGACTCGACGATCTACGAGCTGCCGGACGAACAACTGCTCGCGCCACTCGCGGCTACGCCGGTGACGGGTGTGAAGCTCAACCACGGCGGCACGTCGCTATCGCTTCGCTTGGAGTTCGCGTCGGGCGCGCGCGCGGCGTTCAAGCCGCAACAGACCCATCCGCAATCGGATCCGCGGCGCGAGATCGCGGCGTATCGAATCGATCGCATGCTCGGCATCGGCCACGTGCCACCGGCGAAGTCGGCGGTGTTCGCGACGGCGGACTTGATCGCGGCGGCGAAGACCGATGCGCGCGACTACACCGAGCAGCGGCTCGCGGATGAAGCGATCGCGCACGATGGCAAGGTCGTCGGCGAGGTGTCGTGGTGGATTCCCGAAATTCGCGATGCCACGATCGGCGAGTTCCGCGTCGACGAGCAGGGCGGGATGGCGCAGTGGGTCCCGCTGCTTCAAGCAGGAACGCCGGTGCCGCCGGAGAATCAGCGGCTGATCGAAGATCTGTCGAACGTGATCGTGTTCGACGTGTTGATCGACAACGCGGATCGCTGGACCGGCAACAACACGAAGTGCTCGGTCGATCACCAGACGCTGTACTTCATGGACAACACGCTATCGTTCTCGAACTTCACGCTCGGGCACGAGGCGAATTTGAATCCGCTCCATCGGATTTCGAAGTTCTCGCGCAAGCTGGTTCATCGTCTGCGCACGCTGACGTACACGTCGGTGGCGCAGATTTCGGCGGATGACAATCTCGGCGCATTGCTCGAGCCTGGCGAGATCAAGGCGCTGCTCGCTCGCCGCGATCATTTGTTGCGGTATATCGATGGTCTCACCGCAGAGCTCGGTGAAGCGAACGTGCTCGCGCTGCCATGACTTGTCCTGTTTGCGGAAAGCCCGTCGATCCATTGCGTGCGCCGGCCGTGGCCGTGCGTGATGGCAAGGTCGTTGGTTATTGCAGCCGCGAACATCTCGCGCAGGCCGAGACCCAGCCGATCAAAGTGCCGGCGAAGCAACGCGCGCAAAGCGAGCCCGCGTTCCGGATCCCCGAGGGTGACCGCAAGAAGGCGCGCACGCCGGCGAGTGGGACGCCGCAAACCGCTGCGAGCTTCGATAGCGGGCCGGTAATCGAGATCATCCACGAGCCGGCGTCGGGCGTGGTGACGTCGGCGGCCGATGCACGGTCGCGGGATTCCAAGCCGGTGATGCACGCCGAGACCAGTGGCGCGATCCAGATCGCCGATACCGGTCATCTCGACGATTACGTCGGGCAAGAGAAGTCGCGGAGCAAGGCGTGGATCCTCGTCGTGCTGCTCGTGCTCGCGGGTGGTGGCGCAGCGGCCGCGTACAAGCTCGGCTACATCGGTGGTGCGGAGCCGGCCAAGAAGGTCGAGCCCGTCGTCGCGCCGCCACCGAAACCGGTCGAAGCGCCGAAGCCGCCGCCGATCACGCGCGAGGCCGCCGTCGCCAAGGCCGAAGAAGTCCTCCGCGGGTATGCGGCGAGCACCGCATCGCCGCGTGTCCAGCGTCTCGCAGCGTCGGCGCTCGCGCGCACGGGTGATAAGGCGGCGATCGAGACGCTCGTGAAGATGATCGACACCGAGACGAGCGACCTCAACAAGCTCGAGATGCAGTACGCGATCGCGCGCGGTGGTGACAAGCGCGGCTCCGAAGGCCTGAACGCGGCGCTCGCGGCGCCCAAGCGCGACGTCAAGCTCGAAGCGGCGCGCCGGCTCGCGCTGCTCGGTGACAAGCGCGCGATCAATACGCTCGCGGGTCTCCTCGATTACGAACAGTTCAAGCTCGGTGCGGCCGAGCAGCTCGCGTTCCTGGCGGAGCCGCGTGGCATCAAGCTACTTGAGGGCATCCGCGCCGACGAGAAAGCGACCGCGGATGACAAGGCACGTGCGGCGATCGCGCTCGGCTATGCCGGCAAGACCGAAATCGTTCCCGACTTGAAGAAGCTGCTCGACGATCAGCGGTTCAACGCGTTCGCGGCGGCCTCGCTCGCGAGCCTGCACGATGAAGCGGCGCGGCCGGTGCTCGTGAAGCAGCTCGAGGTCAACGCGTTGCGCGTGCAAGCAGCGCGAGCGTTGCGGCAGCTCGATCCGAAGACGGACACGTTGCAGCTCGCGGCGCCGCTGCTCGCGCAGCGAACCGACAAGGACACGGATCAGGTGCAGGCGGCCGAGACGGTGCTGCTGCTCGCTGGCCCAGCCGACTGGTCCGCGCACGAGTAAGTCCCTGATTCCCGGCATGGGGACGGTATCCAACTCGTCAAAGTAGCTGCCCTAACTCGCTGAAATTCCATCGCCAGACTGCTTGGTTGACAGCTCCCGCCCGGCAGTCCAGATTGCCGGTCTTTCATGGCTGCAGCACCGTCCCAGCGCATCTACTTCGTCTCGCTCGGTTGCCCGAAGAACCAGGTCGATACGGAGATCATGTTGGGGCAGGTCGAAGCGGCCGGCCACTCGCTGGTCGACGAGCCGGATGGCGCGGACGTCATCGTCGTCAACACGTGCGCGTTCATCGACGCCGCAAAAGAAGAGTCGGTCGACACGATCCTCGAGATGGCCGAGTACAAGAAGGCCGGTGCGGCGAAGCTCGTCGTCACCGGCTGTCTCGCGCAGCGCTACAGCGACGATCTCGTGAAGGACATCCCCGAGATCGATCACATCCTCGGCTCGTCGGATTTCGGCTCGATCGCGAAGGTGCTCGGCCCCGCGCCTGCGGTGAAGGGGAAGGGCAAGCGCAAGGCGTTGCCGGTCGTCCAGGTGACCGAGACGCCCGCGTATATCTACGATCACGAGTCGCCGCGCGTTCGCATCGGCAAGCAGCACTCCGCGTACGTGAAGGTCGCCGAAGGCTGCGATCGGCCGTGTAGCTTCTGCATCATCCCGAAGCTTCGTGGGCCGCAGCGCTCGCGCACGATCGCGGACATCGCCGCGGAAGTCGCGCAGCTCGGCAAAGAGGGCGTTCGCGAGATCAACCTGATCGCGCAAGACCTCACGCGCTATGGCTGGGACGCCGGTTCGTCGCCCGAGTCGCGCCAGACGCTCGCGCAACTGCTCCGCGGCATCGGCAAGGCGGATGTCGATTGGATTCGCCTCCACTACACGTTCCCGAGCGCGTTCGACGACGATCTGATCGATACGATCGCGGCCGAGCCGAAGGTCGTGAAGTACATCGACGTGCCGCTGCAGCACATCGCGGATCCGATGTTGAAGCGCATGCGTCGCGGTCACTCGTCGCGCGTGACGCGCGAGCTCGTGAAGACGCTGCGCGCGCGGATCGACGGGCTGGTGCTGCGCACCACGTTCATCGTCGGTCATCCCGGCGAGACCGAGGACGAGTTCAAAGAGCTGTGTGACTTCGTCGGCGAGTCGGGCTTCGATCGCGCCGGTGCGTTCACCTATTCGATCGAGCCGGGCACCACGTCGGCGATGCTTCCGAATCGCGTCGACCCGGCGGTTGCCGAGGAGCGTCAGCAGATCCTGATGGAGATCCAGCGCAAGATCTCGCTCGCGCGGCACGAGGCGATGGTCGGTAAGCAGATCGACGTGCTCGTTGAAGGCGTCTCCGACGAATCCGAATATCTGCTCGAGGGCCGCTGGTACGGGCAGGCGCCGGGCATCGATGGCGTGACCTATCTCGCCGATGGCGAGGCCAAGGCCGGCGACATCGTGCGCGCGCGCGTCACGCAGGCCGCGGACTACGATCTCGCGGCGTCGCTCGAGCTCTGAACGATCGGGCCGATCGCGTCGGTGTAGATCGCGTTCAGGTCCAGCGTGACACCTTACTTCTTCGTCGGGTTCTTGACCGCCAACCGGCGCTTCACGTTGAGCTTCCACATCCGCGCCTTGTCCGCGAACGTCGATTTCGGCATCCCGATCGCCGCCGCCGCGACGCGAATCGACTTGTGCTTGTCGAGCGCGGCCGCCATCGATGCACGCAGCACGTTGTTGTACGGCGCGACCGGTTGCTCGGCCGTCGCCAATGGCTCGCGCCGCGCCACGAAGTAACCGCTGCCGGGTTTGCCAAACAGATCCTCGACGTCGATCACCGCATCGCTCAACACGGTCGCGCGATACAGCAGCTGGCGGAGCTCGCGCACGTTGCCGGGCCAGTCGTACTCGAGCATCGCGTGCCACGCGGCATCCGTGATCGACTTCGAACCATACGAAGGCTCGGCCTCCGCCATGAACGACTTCACCAACATGTCCAGGTCCGCGAGCCGCTCGCGCAACGGCGGCAACGTGATGATCACGGTCGCGAGCCGGTGATAGAGATCCTGCCGCATCCGCGCGCCATCGCTGCCGAGCCCGGCGATCCGGTTCGTCGCCGCGACGATGCGCACGTCGAACGGCCGCTCGCGATCGCCGCCGACCGGACGCACGCGACGTGTTTCGAGCACGCGCAAGAGGTTCGGTTGGACGTCGAGCGGCAATTCGCCGATCTCGTCGAGGAACAGCGTGCCGTTGTTCGCTTCGATGAAGTAACCATCGCGCGCCGTCTCCGCGCCAGTAAACGCGCCGCGCTCGTGGCCGAACAAGTTCTCGCCGACGAGGTTCTGCGGCAGCGCACCGCAGTTCACCGCCACGAACGGCCCTTCGCGTCGCGAGGTCTCGTGGATCAACTGCGCGAACAGATCCTTGCCCGTCCCGGTCTCGCCCAAGATCAGCACGTTCGCGCTCGGCGACGACGCGCACCGTTGCGCCTGCGAGATCGCGGTCAACAGCGCCACGTCGCGCCCGATGATCTTCTCGATCGCGAGCTTGCTGTCGGGACCCGGCGCCGCCACCGCTAATAGATTTGTGTGCCCGATCGCGAGACTCGAGCCCACCGGCAGCTCCGCATGCATGACGAGATTGCCGTCGACGTACGTGCCATTGCGCGAATCGATATCGCGAACCGTTAGCGCTCCATCCAGATCGCGCTCGATCATGCAATGTCGTTTCGAGACGCACTGATCCTCGATCACGATGTCGCATTGCGGATGCGATCCGATCAGCCAACGCTGGCCTTCGCTCAGCTCGAACATCGAGTCGCCGGCCGGCATCTTGCGAAGCGCGAACACGTTCGCGCGTGGTGCCCGCTTCTTGTTGAGTGTCTCGCGCTCGTCGAACTTCATCCCCGACCCCTTTTGCTTCGTGTGGTGTGAAGTGAGGCAATGCGTCTCGCGTGCCGGATCGCCACGATTTGCAATCGCGTGATCGTTCGTCGGGAGCTTCGCGCCGGACATGGGGACATCTGTCCGATGGCAACCGAATCCGGACACTCCGCCAGACCCCATTGTCCGAAATCCGGACAACAAAAATCTACGCAACCGCAGCGCGCATCGGTCGATAACCAACGCGACGTGCGTCCGCTAGTTGTGCGCGAGATCGATGTCGCCGCAGCCGCCGAACGTGATGTGACCGTGGAACAGCCGATGGTCGTGCGTCATCTCGCCGGTGAAACCGACCGTGACGTAGTGATCGGGATGCTCGATCCAGGCACCGGCTTCGATCGTCAGTGAGTCGCCGTGAATCGAGCCTTTGATCTCGTAGAGACCGTGCGGCACGTTCGGATTCTCGGGCACCGGGCCGAACTCGAACGTGCCGGTGACGCTGTCGCCGTCGTGATGGAGGCGAACGGTGACCGCGGTCTTGCCCTGCGCGCACACGTACGTGCCGTGCCACACGTCGTCGGTGGCGGGCTTGCGCGCGGGACCGGTAGCGAACGCGACCGCAGCGACCAGCGCGAGTGAGTGCATCGTTTGATCGTAACCGAGCCCGATCGCGGTGCACGCAGAAACGAACAAACCCGCCGAACGTGGCGGGTTTGCGGCTGCGATCGTGTGGTGACTATTCGATCACGACTGGCGCGCAGGTCGAGACGCCGGCGCCGACGATTTCACGCGTGTTCGTGTTCGTCGTGCTCATCAGCGCGCCGGTCGGTGAGTACTCGTAGACCTTCGTCGCGCTGTCGTTGCTCGTCTCGAGGAACACCCAGTACTCGCCGCCATAGAACGCGAACGCCCACGCCATCGGGTCGCCGCTCGGCAACGTCGTCGAGAGGTCGATCGGCGTCGACGTCGCGTCGGCCTTGTTGATTTGATCCATGTGCGCCTTCACGTGGTTCGTCGAGTCGGTTGGGAAGAAGCCCCAGAGTTCCGCGTTGGCGTTACCCGTAAGCTCCGGCGAACCTGCCATCTTCTGACCGATGCCACTCGAGACCGTGCCGCTCGAGGTGTCGAGTGTGTAGAGCGTCGCCTTTTCCAAGGTGACCGAGCTCGTTCCACCGGCGATGAAGAGCTTATCCGTGTCGCCGCCGGCTGTGTCCGTCGAGAAGCCCATGCCGAACTCGGCAAGGTTTCCTGGCGTGAACGCAGTCGTCGTGCACGCGAGGTTGTTGGTCGTGTCTACTTTGAAGAGCTTCGGCGTCGCGTCAACTCCGTTTTGATCGACGAACAAGACGTACGCGTTCGCGTTGCGATCGACGCCCATCGAGAACGGCTGATAGTCGGGGTTGAACGGATCGTTCGGATCTCCACCCGTGCCAGGACAGCTGAGCGTGCCGAGGTCGTGGAACATCTTCGTCGTCGGATCGAATTGCGACATCGTGTTGTTGTTGTCGACGACGTAGATCAGCTTCGACGCATCCGAGCAGCCATCGCCGCCGTTGCTGCCGTTGGAGCCGTTGGAACCATTGTTTCCACCGTCGCCATTGCCGAAGTTGTCATCGTCGCCGCGCGTGCCCGGGCCACACGCTGCTGAAAACACAGTGATCCCCATGAGAAGGGCGAGGACGGTCCACTTCATCGAACGGACGCTACCAGAGGTCGGGGTTGCCCCGGTTGCGAAAAGTGTTGCGCTAGGTTTCTAGGCGGCCAATGCGGCGAAACGCTACGGCTAACCACACGGCGGAAAGCGTCAGGAGGCCGATCACACCTGCCACGGGCGAGGTATCGGCCTCGAACCCGGCGAGCACGCGGGTGGCATGGGTCACAGACAGCCACTCGATCGATCCCGGGAGGGATCCCAGGGTGATGTCGACGATGAGGATGTAGACGATGGCGAACGCCATGCCCCGCTTGGGCGCGAGCATCGCGATGCCCGAGGCGACGATGCTCGTGCCGAACGCACCCGCGAGCACCGCGACGATCGTCATCGGTGGCGGCGGGGCCTTGGTCGCGACGAGCACGCCGACGACCCAGCCCGCGGTGACCAGCGCCATCACGAACGGGACGAGCGCGAGCAGCTTGCCCGCGAGGATCGCCCAGCGCGCGATCGGCCGCGACCACAGATAGGTGGCGGTCTTGTCCTCGAGCTCTTCGGCGATCGCCGGCGCCGCGAACAGCGGGGGCAGGATCGCGAGCACGAACATCTCGATGCCGAACACGACCTCGACACGGGTTTGACCCGCGACCGAGAGGAATAGAGGCAGGAATGCGATCGCGAGCGCGAACCACATCAACTTGCCGCGGAACAGGCGCGTGAACGTGACGCGCGCGAGCGCGGAGAGCGACTCACCGATCGAGGGCACACGCTTTTCCATCAGCCACCTCCTGCGCGCGTGAGGTAGTCGAACACGGCACCGAGATTGTTATCGGGACTCGAGAGCATGCGGACGTTCACCTGTTGAGCGAGCACCGCATCGGCGACCTCGGCGTAACAGCGATCCGGGTCGCGGGTCTCGAGGATGACGGCGTTGCGTTCGAACGCGACGCGCGCGATGTGCTCGGCCGAAGCGAGCGCGGCACCGACGACGTGCGGCTTGTCGCACTCGACGCGAATGCGATGCGGCTGCTTGTCGATCAGGTTGCGGATCGAGTGGACGTTGCCCTCGGCGAGCACTTGGCCGCGATAGATCACGAGGATCTCCGAGGTCAGCGCTTCGATCTCGTAGAGCACGTGCGACGAGATCACGACGGACATGCCGGCTTGCGCGAACTTCTTGATCCGCTCCACGATGTCGACGCGCGCGACCGGATCGACACCGGTCAGGGGCTCGTCCAACAACAAGAGATCGGGATCGTGCGCGATCGCGGTGGCGAGCTTCACGCGCTGGCGCATGCCCTTCGAGAAGCCACGCACGCGGCGGTTCTGATGCTTCGTCATGCCCATCTGGGCGAGCGCGTCGTCGGCGGCTTTGCCGGCCTTCGCGCGTGGCACACCGGCGAGCTCCGACATCGCCGTGACGAGCTCCTTCGCGGTCAGCTCGTCCCAGGTCTTCTCGTGCTCGGGTGCGTACCCGATCCGACGGCGCACGGCCGGATCGACGAACGGATCGCTTCCGAACACCTTCAGCGTCCCGCGCGATGGCCGGAGGAGGCCCGCGATCATCTTCATCAGCGTGGACTTGCCGGCGCCGTTCGGCCCGAGGAGACCGATGATGCCGCCGCCGGTCTTCCACGTGATGTCGGAACAACCGAGCACACCGCCGTACCACTTGCTGCACGCATCCGCGACGATGACATCACTCACGTTGCACCTCCCACGCCGGACTTCTGGGCCGAGCTGAGCATCGCGTAGATCACGCCGAGCCCGATCAAGCACTGCGCGAGGATGGACAGCACGCACGCCCAGATCGGGATGTCGCTCGGTCCTGGCACGCCGGGCATCCCCGCGTGCGGCATGTTCATGATCATCGCCTTGGTCGCGGTGCCGATATCGATCACCGAGACCGGCGAATGCGTGGCTACACCGATCGCCGCGAAGATCGTTCCGACGATCAGGTACCAACAGGCCCAGATCGCGAGCGCGTAGCGACGGTTCGTGACGAGCGCCGAGAACGTCAGCGGCATGATCGTGTACGCGAGCGTGCCGAGAATGCCGACGATCAGCGTCTCCGGAATCAGCCAGAGATGCGGCAGGAGCTGCGAAATGTCGTCCGACGCGGACAATCCGATCCGCATCAACGCGACGAGCAGCGGCGCCCCGATGAACGGGATCGCGAGCATCGCGCCGTACCCGACGACCTTGCCGATCAGGTAATCGATCGGCCGCGTCGACCGCGCGAAGTAGAAGACGAACGCGTTCGATTGGCGGTCGGTCGCGATGATCGTCGCGCCGATCGTCAGCGAGATGAAGAACGCGCCTTTGCCGGAGCCGTAGTCGAATACCATCGGCAGCGCGAAGTTCGACAGCGTCTGGGTGATGCCGCGTCCGAGATGGATCTCTTTGTTCGTCGCGACGAAGATCATCACCGCAGCGACGACCACGGTCATCGCGGTCGTGATCAGCCAGGCCTTGTAGCGCCAGAAGCCCTTCCACATCGCGCCCATCTGGTGCTGCGCGATCACTCGCCAGCGCCGCGACGCCTCCTGACGGACACCCGCATAGCGCTTGTATCCGAGATCGTGAATCTGCGATTCGCTCACGACGCAGCCTCCTTCAGCGGCTCGACTTCGGGCTCGACGCCGATCACGCGTAGGAACGCGGCCTCCACACTCTCGCGCCGGACTTCGAGCCCGCGCACCTGCAGACCGAGATCACGTGCGCGCCGGAACACGAGCTCGGTCGTCGCGCTCGCCGGCAGATCGATATCGAGCGCGACGTGCGACTTCACCTTGCAGGTCGCACCGTCGGTGGTGAGTGCGTCGGCGAACCGCTGCGCATCCGCCTTGAGCTCGACCGCGAGCGCCTTGTCATCGCCGCGCGCCCCGCGCAGCTCGTCGATCGAGCCGACGAACTTCACCGTGCCCTGATGCATGATCACGGCGTGATCGCAGATCCGCTCGACGTCCGGTAACAGGTGCGTCGACAGGATGATCGAGCAGCCGCGCCGGCCCGGGAGATCCAGGATGAGGTCCAACATCTCGTCGCGCGAGCGGGGGTCGAGACCGTTCGTCGGCTCGTCGAGGAACAGCAATTCCGGATCGTGGACGAGCGCCTGCGCGAGCTTCACGCGCTGCTTCATGCCCGTGGAGTACCCGGCGACATCTTGATAGCGCTTGTCCTCGAGCCCGGCGTAGTAGAGCGCCGCGTGCGCGCGCTGCATCGCCTCGGTGCGCGGCAGCCCCGAGAGCTGGCCCGCATACGTGCACAGCTCGACCGCGTTCATCCGTGCGAGATACGACTCTTGCTCCGGCATGTAGCCGACGCGATCGCGAATCTCGGAGCCGTGCGTCGCCGACGACATGCCCAACACCTTCGCCGAGCCCTCGTACGGGATCAGGCCGAGCAGACACTTGAGGAGTGTCGACTTGCCGGCACCGTTCGGCCCGAGCAGGCCGATGATGTTGCCGCTGATGTTCGCGTTGACGTCCGTGAGCGCCTGCAGCGTTCCGAACTTCTTCCCGACGTTACCCAGCTCGATCACGTGACTCACGGCAAGACCTCCAACGTCACTGGAACGACACCCGCATCGATCATGTGCAACTGCTTTGCGGCCGCTTCACTCAGATCGATGATGCGCGAGCGATTGCCATACGGCCCGCGATCGTTGATCCGCACCACGACGCTGCGGCCGTTACGCTCGTTCGTCACCCGCACCATCGTACCCATCCGCAAGGTTCGATGCGCGGCGGTGAGCGCATGCTTGTCGAAGCGTTCACCCGACGCCGTCATCTGCGACTCGTTATAGAACGTCGCGTAGCCGTGATAGACCGCGCCCGGGTGTTGTTGCGGATGCGGTTCTTCGACCGGCGTCGCGTGGCACGCGGCGAGAACGACTGCGCAGGCCAGCAGGAACCGCGTCACCGGGTGCAGTTCGCGCCTAAGGATTTGCCGGCTTTCTCGAGAGCGGCCTTGCGTAGCGACGCGCCCGTCGGCCCGTCACCGAGCGTGGCGCGCAGCTTTTCGCCGTGACCGGGGCCGGTGATGTCGCGCAAGTACGCGGTGTGCTCGAACGTGTCCGAGTGCTCGTGCGTGTGGCACTGCGTCGCGCACAGGTTGTCCGGCGGCGTCTTGATCATCGCGATCGGCTTCTCCTCACCATTCTTCTTCACGTGGATCGAAGCAGGGCCATGACACGTCTCGCACTGGATGTCCCGGAGGTTTTCATTCGTCGCGAGGTTCGAGCCACCCGGCTTTTGCCACCCCGTGACGTGACAGCCGATGCAGTCGTAGTCGAATTGTTGGCCGCGCTCGACGAGCGTTTGCCACGCCTGCGCGTGCACGGTCTTCTGCCAAAACTTCACGGCTTCGTCGTGGCAATCGCCGCACGAGGCCGAGCCGACGTAGCTCGCTTGGCCCTTCGCCGGCGGTTCGGGCAACTTGCCGGCGGCGGCTTTGACGTTCGCTTTGCCGGCGGCGTCGTAGAACGCGGTGACTGCATCCTGCGCGGGCTTGCTACACGCGAGGAGCTTTCCGATCTTCACTTGATCGAGCGTGATGAACGAACCGGTCGCGGGCGGCGTGGCGCCGGACTTCGCGAGCTCTGCGCGTTGCGCCGCGAGATCGGCGCGCTCCTTTTGCTTCTGCGCGACGAACGCCTTGTCTGCGGATGGATCGGCGGCGAACCGCTTCAATTCGTCATCGCGCGACGCGAGCTCCTTATCGAGCTGCGCGATCTTCGCTTTCGGCGTGGCGGCGGCCGCGAGTGGTTGCACGGCGCCGCGCACGGTGACATCGACCTTCGAGATCACCTGGCCGCGATTGCCGGGGATGACCATCCAGCCGGTCTCGATCTGCGTGGGCTCGATCTCGACGGCTTCGGGCTCCGGCGCGTTGATCCCGAGGCCGGCGACGGCGAGATCGATGCCGCCGATCTGTTTCGCGAGCGCGGTGGCATCGCGCTTCGACGACGCCTGCAGGAGCGCCACGATCACCTGCGCACCATCACTATGGAGCTTGGTGATCGCGGCCTTGCCGGCGGCGACCGGATCGGTGATGCCGATCTTGAACGTGTCTTCGGCGATCACGCCGAACACGCCGACCTTCGTATCGCCGACGGTGATCACCTGCGGAGGCTTGGTCGCGTACGGATCGCTGACGTTCGAGACCGTGCGCGGGATGCGCTCTTTCTCCGGCCCCTTCGCCGTATCCGCGAGGCCGAGGCCGACCGCTTGGACATCGAGCTGCTTCGTATAGATCGACGCGAGCAGGTCGGCTTTCAGATCCTCTTGCGCCTCGAGATGGGCGGGGACGGGCGTCTGCGAATAGAGCAGTCCACCCGCATCGACGACGAGCACCGGGCCAGCCGCTCGCGCGTCTTCGATCAGTTGCGTCGTTCGTGCGATATCGCCGAGCGGGTCCGACGTGCAGCCACATGGACCGATCTGACCGCGGACCTCGGCGAGCGCGAACACCGTAAACGACGGCTTTGTTTGCGTGCTCTGAGACCCGTTCGGATGATCGCCGGAGGGCGTTTTCACGTCCCCTTTGCCGCAACCCGCTGTTATCACGAGCAAGAGGACGGCCAGCCGCCGAAACATGCAGCGCATATAGCACGTTGACACTGCCTGCATGTCTCGGTAGATATTGCCGCTTCCGAAAACCCGTTCGAGGATCTCCATGGCCGTTGCACTCCGCATGTCACGTCAGGGCAAGAAGAAGTCGCCGTTCTACCGCATTGTCGCCGCCGACAAGCGGAAGGCGCGCGATGGCAAATTCATCGAGCTCCTCGGCACGTATCACCCGATCACCAAGGTGCTGAAGCTCGATCAAGAGAAGTACCAGAAGTGGATCAGCGTCGGCGCGCAGCCCTCGGGCACGTTGAAGGCGATCGTTCTTCGTACGAACCGCGCGCCGAAAGCCGCGTAGTCGTGGCGAAGGAACCGGATCTCGCCGAGTTGATCCGCTTTCTCGCGGTCAATCTCGTCGACAAGCCCGATGAAGTTCACGTCGAGCTCGTCGAAGAGCGCGCCGCGAACGTGTACGAGCTCGAGGTCGCCGAATCGGACCTCGGTAAAGTGATCGGTCGCGGCGGCAAGACCGCTCGCGCCCTGCGTACGGTCGTTCAGGCCGTGGCGCCCCGTTCGCGCAAGCGGACGCTCGTCGAAATCCTCGAATAAGAGGAGCGATGGCTGGCCCTCGCGAATCTGGTGCCGATGGCTCAGATGGGGTCGTCGCGCGCATCGAGATCGGTGGCGTCGCGCGCGCGCACGGCATCAAGGGCGAGGTCGTGATCGTCACGCACGATCCCGAGAGCACCACGCTCGGCGAGATCGATGCCGTGTGGATCGCGGGCAAGCGCTACGGCATCGCGATCGCGCGCGACACGCACAAAGGCTGGCTCGTCGGGCTCGAAGGCATCGTCACGCGTAACGACGCCGAGCTGCTCCAAGGCAAGCCCGTCGAGATCGAACGCGCCGAGCTCGAGCTCGACGAAGACGACGTGCTGCTCGCCGACATGATCGGCTGCACGGTCCGGCTTCCGGACGGTCGGGACTGGGGCGTCATCGCGCATATCGATGCGAACGAGTTTCAAGATTTGATCGTGATCCACGATGGCGAGATCGAGCGCTTGCTGCCGCTCGTCGACGAGTTCGTCACGCAGATCGATCTCGACGAGCGCGTCGTGCATGTCGATCCGCCGGAGGGCTTGCCGGAGAGCAAGCGATGAAGTTCACGGTCATCACGATCTTGCCGGAGCTGATCGAGCCGGCGCTGACCGCAGGTGTGGTCGGCCGTGCGAAGCAGGCGGGCACGATCGATGTCGCGTGCATCACGCCGCGCGAGTTCGTCCACGACGTCCACAAGACCGTCGACGACAAGCCGTACGGCGGCGGTCCGGGCATGGTGATGAAGGCCGAGCCGTTGTTGGCGGCGCTCGGCAAAGCCGTCGAGACGCTCGGGGCAGGGCGACGGATCTTGCTCTCGCCGGGCGGCGCGACACTGACGCAGAAGCGCGTCAAGGAGCTCGCGACCGAAGAGCACCTGATTCTCGTGTGCGGGCGCTACGAGGGCATCGATCAGCGCGTGATCGACACCGCGATCGACGAAGAGATTTCGATCGGCGACTACGTGCTCTCGGGCGGCGAGCTCGGCGCGCTCGTGATCATCGACGCGGTCGCGCGCTACGTGCCCGGTGTGCTCGGCGAAGCGGCGTCCGTCGACGAGGAATCGTTTAGCGCGGGCTTGCTCGAGTATCCGCAGTACACCCGGCCGCCCGAGCTGGATGGCCGGGCGATTCCGCCGATCCTGACGAGTGGCAACCACGCGGCGATCGCGGTGTGGCGCAAGACCCAGGCGATGCAGCGCACGGCGGTGCGGCGACCGGATCTGTGGAAACGGTTTCAGCAGAGCAAAGCCGATCGCAAAGCGTTCCAGGCGCTCGTCGAGCGGACGCACCTCGCGCTCGTCCATCACCCGTGCGTCGATCGCACCGGCGCGGTCGTCGCGACGTCGCTGACGAACTTCGATATCCACGACCTCGCTCGGTCGACGATGACGTTCGGGCTCGCCGCGCTGCACTTGATCACGCCGATCGCGGCGCACCGCGAGAAGGCCGAGCACATCGCCCAGATGTGGATGGGCGATGGCGATCACGGCGAGCATCGGGCGCGCGCGTTGCGGCTCGTGCGGACCGCGGAGTCGATCGAACGGGTGATCGCGGACCTGACGGCGGAGACCGGCCGGGCCCCAGTGGTGGTGGCGTCGTCCGCGAAATCGACCTCGTTCCCGAAGGCCGAGCGGCGCGCTCCCGCGGAATTGGTGTCGGAATTCGCCCTGGACCCGGCGCCGATGCTGCTTTTGCTCGGAACGGGCTGGGGCTTGGCCGACGAGCTAATTCCCTCTGTATCTCGCATCCTTACGCCGATCGACGGCTACACGGATTGGAATCACCTGTCGGTTCGGTCGGCGGGAGCCATTTTGCTCGACCGACTCTTCGGTCGATCTCCTTGACGCGAGAGGGGGTTTGCTCGTAGAAACCCTCCTCCAATCGCCCTGTTAACCAATGGAAGTCGCCATGAGTGCCCAGCGGATTCTAGATTCGATCAACAAGAGCCAAATTCGTTCGGCGACGCTTCCTGAGTTCCGTCCCGGCGACTCGATCAAGGTGTGGGCGAAGATCCGTGAAGGCGAGAAAACTCGTCTCCAGGCGTTCGAGGGCGTGTGCATTCGCCGCGTGTCGAAGGGCTCGCGCAGCACGTTCACGGTCCGCAAGATCTCGTACGGCGTCGGCGTCGAGAGGATCTTCCCGGACAACTCGCCGAACATCGACAAGATCGAAGTGATCGCGCGCGGCAAGGTCCATCAGTCGCGCCTCTACTACTTGCGTGACCTCTCGGGTAAGGCTGCCCGCATCAAGGAGCGCGAGTACGAGCAGCAGGATGGTGGCGGCGAAGAGGCTGCTGCCGCGTCGGCCGAAGGCGCCGAAGCTGCTCCGGCCGCAGAGGGTGGCGAGGCCGCCGCTCCGGCGAAGAAGACCAAGAAGGCGAAGAAGTAACTCACCACTACTTCGGCTTTCTGAAAGACGCGGGCTTCACGGCTCGCGTTTTTGCTTTTCGGCTTCGCGGGTCGCTCGCTCCGCTCGCTCGAGTTTGACTGAACGGTGAGTAGTCAACGGTGAAGCGGAATTTGAATGATCTACGCCTCAGATCCGATCGCCGAGCCGCCAGGCGTCGCGGATGAGCTCGATGCGTTCGCCGGTGATCGCGACGACATCGAAGCGACATTCGTCGAAGCGCGGCCTGCGCGCCGACAAGTACATCTTTGCCATGCGCGAGACCCGGCGCTGCTTCTCCCAGGTCACGGCTTCGAGCGCGCTGCCATAGTCGGCAGACGCACGAGAGCGAACCTCGACGAACACCAGCGTGCGGCGATCGCGCGCGACGATATCGAGCTCGCCGATCTTCGTCTTGAAGTTGCGGTCGATGATCGCGTAGCCGCGGCGGACGAGATATCGCGTGGCGAGCGCTTCGTTACGCGAGCCGGTGGCGATGGTGGTGGGGCGCCCGTCGGGCATCGTGGTCTGCATGCCCGAGATCTAGCGACGCGGTCTGACGATCGCATCGATCCAGGTGTCCGAAAACCGGACACTCACGTCCCGCGCGTGCGCGAGACGCGACGGATGCCACCATCGCGCAGGGCAGGGCGGGAGAAGTTCAGGATGAGGCCCAGCTCGAGATCGAGGTTGTGCAGATACGACAGCGTCTGCGTGACGTGGTGCGTGTTGATCTGCGGGATCGTCTTCAGCTCGACGAGGAGCTCGTCCTCGACGACGAGGTCGACGCGAAACTCGCCGACGATGTGCCCGCGATACTTCACCTCGAACGGCAGCTGCGTCTGGAACGCGATGTTTCGATGCACGAGCTCGTGCTCGATCGCCGTGTGATAGATGCGCGTGTGAAAGCCGCAGCCGAGCGCGCGATGGACCTCGATGCAGGCGCCGATCACCTTGAAACACAGGGCATCGAGGCGGCGATCGGACTCGGGGAGATCAACGGCGTTGGTGGTCATGCGGGCGCTATCGGCCCGCGCCCCGGTGGGTTGCGAAAAAAGGTGCGACTGGAGCGATCTGCCGAAAATGATAAGGGCCGCTCGAGGCGGCCCCAGCAGTCAGCTCGCTCGAGCGACTAGGACTTGCAGAGCGGGTAGGCGCTGTTGTCCGTACGGCCGGCGAGGTTGCAGCACGCGTTCGAGTCGTTCGACGCGTCACACGCCTCGGGCTCCGGCAACGAGCCGGTATCCGGGATCACGACGTAGTCCTTGCAGATGCAGAACTTCCGGCAGCAGAACGGACCGACGGTCACGGCGACACCGCACGTGAAGCCGAGCGTACACGGCGATTCCGGGACGCGATCGCAATCCGAATCGGAGGTGCACTCGGCGGTGCAGAGGCCCGAGTTACCCGACGGGTAGACCGAGCCCGGCGGCAGCTCGCGACCGAGCGGCTCGCGCAGACACGTGCGCGACACGCAGTCGAGCGAGGGCGAGGCGACGACGACTTCCGACGGAGCAGGTGTTTCGCTACCGAGATCGCAGATGCGTCCGACGGGGTTGCTCGTGCATGCCGCGACGAGCGCAAAGCCCAGGACGAGGAAATGACGGGGCGAAATCATCGGGGCCGATAATAAAGACCCTGGGACTGCAGTCAAGCGAACGACCGACATGTCCTATTAGTGCTCGGACGGGGCCGATCCGTTTTGCGCAACTAGCGCGCGTTACGGTGTGTCTGCTCGGCTTGACAGGTGGCGCTAGCACACAGATGATTTCGCCGCCCGCAGAAATGCAGGCCGCGACAGAAGATAGTAGAAGGAGACCTGATGCGATTGCTTCGAAACATGTCCCTCGCCGCACTGGCTGTGTGTTTTGCCTCAGGCGCGGCGTCCGCGGATCCCAAGAAGGGTGCCCCCGATAAGAAGGGCGACATGGAGTTCGAGCCGGAGAGCGCGGCTAGCACGCCTCCGTCGAAGACCCTCGAGCGCGCGATCAAGCTCTACGACAAGAAGGACTTCTTCTCGGCGTCGATCGAGCTGAAGAAGGTGCTCGACGGCGAGTCGGGCGACGACGCGAAGAACAAGCAACGCGCCGAGTTCTTCATGGGCAAGACCCTCTATCAGATGGGGTTCTACGCCGGCTCGATGGCCTACTTCGACAAGATCGTCCAAGCAGGCGACAACCACACGTACCACGGTGCCGCGCTCAAGTGGCTCGCCGCCCTGAGCCGCGTGTTGCCGGAGACCTCGGGCATCCTCGAGAAGATCGGCACGTATGACGCCGCCGCGCTGAACGATCCATCGCTCGCGTCGGTGAAGGACGAGCTGCTGTTCCTCCTCGGCCGCCACTTCTACAACCACGGCGATTTCGACAAGGCGACGAGCCTGTTCCAACAGGTCGATCGCAACAGCGCGTTCTACATCAAGGCGAAGTTCTTCGAGGGCGTCACGTACGTCCGCAAGTTCGAAGGCAAGCCGGCCGTCGACGCGTTCAAGGACATCCTCGTGATCGGCGAAGAGCGTCCGGCCGCGTACTCGGCGGACGACATCGACAACTATCGCGAGCTCGCGCAGCTGCAGATGGCGCGCGTGTTCTACTCGACGCAACAGTTCGACACGTCGATCAAGTACTACGAGAAGCTGCCGCAGGACTCGGCCGACTGGGCGGAGTCGCTGTTCGAAGCGTCGTGGGCGTACTACATGAAGACGCTCAACTCGAAGGCGCTCGGTAACATCCACACGCTGAACGCGCCGTACTTCGAGAACCAGTACTACCCGGAAGCCGTGCTTCTGCGGTCGGTCATCTACTTCAAGTACTGCCTCTACGATCAGGCGGAAGAAGCGATCCAGGACTTCAACGAGAAGTACGGCCCGCTCACGAAGAACCTGAAGGACATCGTCGCGAAGTACGACGACAACGCCGAGTTCTACGAATACGTGAAGAAGGTCAAGGCGGGTAAGGCCGGCCTCGACGAGAAGACCCAGCGCCTCGTCATGAGCGTGCTCAACGACAAGACGCTGTTGAAGACGTTCGCATGGGTCGACGAGCTCAACCACGAGCTCGACATGCTGACGAAGTCCGACAAGGCGTGGCAGACCACGCAGGTCGCCGCGGAAGTTCTCCAGGAGCTCACGGTCCAGCAGTCGGTCGCCGCCGGCGATGCAGGTAAAGTCGCTCGCGATCGCGTCGACCAGCTGCAACGCGAGCTCGCTCGTCTGTCGCGCGACGGCGTGAAGATCAAATACGAAATCTTGAACGCGAAGGCGGACAAGATGTCGGCTGACGCAGTCGGTCAGCGGATCACGTCGGACCACAAGGAAGAGCCGATCATCATCGACGACGAGCACTTCCAGTGGCGCTTCGACGGCGAGTACTGGAAGGACGAGCTGGGTTACTACCGGTTCAAGATTCGCTCGCGTTGCCCGAAGCAGTAGTGCATTCTTAGTCTCAGCTTTCAGACCAACCGGCTCATCGCCTCGCCCAACTAGACGATGCCGACGGTTGATTTCGAACCACTCATCACGAGACCCGACTTTCACGCCGAGCGGAACGAGCCGGTGATGAGAGATCGGGCTTCGATCGTTTCGGAGTGTTTTGGAGCAGCTGCCGGTGATTGTGATCACCTACACGCTCGCCCTCGTCTCGCCGCTGTGTTGTAGTCCCGCCGGGGAAAAAGGAACCGCTATGTCCAAGTTCAAAGCAGTGTTAGTCGCCTGCCTGCTGTTAGGCAGCAGCGCATGGGCTGACAGCAAGTACAAGCGCAACCAGGACGTCAAAGTCGACGTTCACCTCTCGGACAAGGTCAAGCCGATCCAACCGAAGGCTCAAGACAAGTCCGAATTCAAGCCGGAGCTCACGGCCGATGCCGTGCTCTCGATCGAAGGCCTCGTCTCGAACATCCGCAACGAGCAGGAGCAGATCCTCGCTCAGCTGATCGATCAGACGCCGGACACCGAAGTCGACGAGAAGTCCGACTACTACTTCCGGTTGGGCGAGCTCTACGCGAAGCAGCAGCGCCTGTTCCGCCTGAAGGCTGCGGATCTCGCGATCCAAGTCGACAAGGCGAAGACGCCGCAGCAGAAGCAACAGCTGCAAGCGCAGTCGAACAAGGCTGCCGATACGGCGAAGCAGTACCTGTTGAAAGCGGTGAAGACCTACAAGGGCCTCACCGACAACGACGCGTTCCGCAACTATCCCAAGATGGATATGGCGCTCTTCTACTACGGGTACACGCTGCAAGGCGGCAAGTACATGAAGGAAGCGCGAGCGGTCTACGACAAGCTGCTCAAGAACTATCCGAACTCCAAGTACGTGCCGGAAGCGCACCTCGCGTTCGCCGACTACTACTTCGAGCAAGGCCAGCTCGCCGACGCCGAGGCCCGCTACAAAATGGTCCTCAAGTTCCCGAAGTCGTCGGCGTACTGGTACGCGATGTACAAGATGGGCTGGATCCATCTCAACCTGCAGCGCTTCCAAGACGCGCTCGAGACGTTCTTCCAAGTCGCGCAGGCGACGAAGAACGACAAGAAGCAGGAAGTCCTGAACCGCGCGTCGAAGAAAGACTTCGTCCGTGCGTACGCGGAAATCGGTAAGGCCGATCAAGCGTTCAACGCGTTCAAGCGCGTCGACGCGAACTACGCGATGGACATGCTCGCGATCCTCGCCGACCTCTATCTGGAGCAAGGCAAGAGCGACAAGGCGATCTACACGTATCGCGATCTGATGAAGCGCGCGCCGACGAACAAGAACGTCTGCCTCTGGCAGTACAACGTCGCGCACGCCTCGCTCTCGATGACCGGCGCGAACAACGCCGACAAGGTTCAAGAGATCGAGAACCTCGTGAAGCTGTACGGCGCGCTGAAGGGCAAGAAGGTCCTGCCGGCCGCTGAAGCGCAGGAATGCCACGACAACGCCGCGGCGATGTCGGGCGAGCTCGCGCGCGCGTATCACTCGGAATCGGCGAAGACCAAGAACCCGGAAACGCTCGCGTACGCGGAGAAGCTGTATCGCGTGTACCTCGAGGTGTTCCCGGACGCGGAAGACTACGCGCAGACCCAGTACTTCTACGCGGAGCTCCTGTGGAGCCGCGCGGAGAGCGAGAAGAACGCGCGCCTCCAGACCGAGCTGTGGGAGAACGCGGCCGTTGCATTCACGGACGTCGTGAAGACCGGCAAGGTCGACCCGAAGCTGATGAAGGAATCGGCCTACGCCGCGGTGCTCGGCTGGAAGAACGCGTTGAACGTCGACCCGCGCGTCAAGCAGCAGGTCGCGGATGAAGATCCGAAGAGCATCGACAAGGCGATCGACAAGCAGGAGATCCCGCCGCGCGAGCAGAAGATGCTCGCGGCCTTCGACATCTACATCAACTACATCAAGGACCCGAAGGACGACGAGCTCGTCGGTATGAAGTTCATGAAGGCGAACATCTATCGCCGGTATGGGCACTACGACGAGGCGCTGCCGATCTTCCAGGACATCCTCGATCACCATCGCGAGCACGAGACGGCCGAGTACTCGGCGAACCTCTTGCTCGATAGCTATCGCCGCCTCGGCAAGTTCGACGAGCTCGTCGCGTTGGCGGACAAGCTCGATGGCGACAAGAAGTTCCTCGAAGGTAAGGACGACCTGAAGCAGCGCCTCGCCCAGATCAAGGCGAAGTCGCTCCGCGACAAGGCGATCCACCTCGAAGACGTGGCGAAGAAGAACAACGACTTCGCGTCGTACATCGCCTGCGGTCTCGCGTTCGAAGACATCTACAACCGCAACCCGGAAGACCCGCAGAACGACGAGGTCCTCTACAACGCCGGCGTGTGTATGGAAGAGGGTAAGTCGATCGGCGCGGCGATTCGCGACTTCGGCGCTCTTCAGAAGTACTACCCGAACTCGAAGATCACGGCGAAGGCAGTGGCTCGCCTCGGAAAGGCGTACGGCGACATCGCGTTCTACGATCGCGCGTCGGACAAGCTCGAGGAGTACGCGAAGAAGTACGCCGGTGAGAAGGACGCGCACGACGCGATGAACGACGCGGTGCTCTACCGCAAGGGTCTCGGCGACGACCAGAAGGCGATCGACGACACCAAGTACTTCATCAAGACGTTCGGTCCGAAGAACGCCCAGGACGCGGCGAACGCGAGCTTCTCGCTGACGTCGATCTACGAGAAGGGCACGGATAAGGACGCGGTCGTGAAGCACCTCCGCGAATACATCCGCGAGTTCGGCGAGAAGGGCGGCTCGGACAAGCTCGTCATCGCGCAGGTCAAGATCGGTCAGATCCTCTGGGAGCAGAGCTGCCCGGTGAAGCAGACCGATGGCTCGTGCGTGAAGATCACGCGTGAACGCGCGATCGCGAACAAGAACAAGCCGAAGAAGAAGGCGAAGAAGGACGAGCAGCCGATGCAGTGCGGCCCCGAGTCCAAGATCAAGATCCAGGTCGTCAAGCGCGACGACCGCAAGCTGAAGGAAGCGCTTGCTGCCTTCTCGGCCGCCGAAAAGGAGTTCGAGAAGAAGGGTGGCAAGACCGGCGGTGACGAAGGCGGCGCCAAGTACTACTACGGCATGGCGAAGATGGCGGAAGCGGACGTCGAGTTCGAGAAGTACATCGACCTCAAGTTCCCGCAGAACCTGAACTTCGATCCGGCGCCGGAGCACAAGGCGATCAAGGAGAAGTCGCTCAAGCGCTTCAACGATTGGTTCGATCAGAAGACGAAGGCGTCGGTCTCGGCGTCGCAGAAGTACGCCAAGGTCCTCGAAGTGAAGGACGCCGCGAACTCGATCGCCGCGGCCGCGCGCCTCGGTCAGATCACGCAGGACTTCTCGGACGCGCTGTTCACCGCGGCGATTCCGAACGACGTCCGCACCGGCGAGTTCGCCGACGAAAAGGTCGAAGCGTACTGCGATACGTTGACGGAGAAGGCGGAGCCGCTGGCGACGCGTTCGCTCGAGCTGTTCAGCGCGTGCCTCGGTAAGTCGACCGAGCTCGGTTGGTTCAGCGATTGGTCGAAGCTCTGCGAACGCGAGCTCGGCCAGATCAAACCGGAAGAGTTCCCGACGGCCAGCGAGCTGCACGGCGAAGCGAACAACGTCGCGCCGATCGTCTCGTTCGAACCCGCGACGAAGGTGGACTAAGCCATGAACAAGCTCACACTCATTGCAATGATGACGGCCGCCGCGTGCGGTGGTGGCCAGAAGACGTCGTCGGGTGGTGGTGGTGGCGGTAACCCGCCTCCGCCGCCGGCGATCGGCAAGAACAGCGACATGACCGAGGCCAAGCCCGGTCAGCAGGCGCCGAAGCAGGACATCTCGAAGGACGCGCGCCAGGACTACCAGGCCGCGTACGGCTTCTTTGCCGATACCGATAAGGGCGGCAAGTGGAACGACTCGGCGTGCCGTCAGTCGGCGGAGAAGTTCCAGGCGGTCGTGAAGGAGCACAGCGATCTCGTCGCTGCGCAGTTCATGGTCGGCCTGTCGTACACGCGTTGCAGCCTGTGGGACGACGCCGCGAAGGCGTTCCAACAGACGACGAACATGAAGGGCGACGCGACCAAGCAGGCGATGGCGCTCTCGAGCCTCGGCACCATCTATTGGAAGCAGGGCAAGCTCGACTCGGCGAAGCAGTACTGGGACCAAGCGATCAAGGCGAACGGTAAGCTCGTCGGTGCTCGCATCGGGATCGCGTCGCTCGAGCTCGAGCAGATGCGCAAGATGGGTCCGAAAGATCCGAAGTGGAAAGACGTCGAAGGCGACGCGCGGATCAACCTGTCGAACGCGCTCGGCGTCGACTCGGATAACGTCGAAGCGTACGCGACGTACGGCCTCCTCTACATGGAAGGCTGGAAAGAGAACAAGAACCGGCTGCTCCTCGCGAAGCTGCTCCTCGACGAAGGTCAGAAGCGCAACGCGAACCACCCGGCGCTCCAGAACGCGTACGGCCTCTATTACATGCACCGCGGTGCACTGAACGAAGCGCTCGCTTCGTTCACGAAGGCCGTCGAAGGCGATCCGAAGTTCGTCGAAGCGCGCGTCAACGCCGGCATCCTCACGTTGTCGTTCCGCAAGTACGACACCGCCAAGGAGATGTTCGGCAAGGCGCTCGAAGTCGCGCCGAAGAACTACGACGCGGTGATCGGTCTCGGCATCGCGCTTCGCGGGTTGAACGATCTCGACGGCGCGGAGAAGCAGTTCAAGCTCGCGCAGCAGATCAACCCGAAGGACGGCGACGCGTACTACAACCTGGGCGTCCTCTATAAGGACTTCCGGGCGAACAAGCAGAACGACCCGGACCCGATCAAGACGATGCGGGCGTCGCAAAATGTCTACAAGCAGGCGAAGGACTTCTTCACCCAGTTCCTCGATAAGGACGGCGATCCGAACGACAAGAACGAAGCGAAGAACAACATCGCGGACTGCGACAAGGTCGTGAAGCAGCTCGATTCGGCGATCACCAGCCTCCAGAATGCCCCGCAGCAACCGGCGGCTCCGGCGACCCCGCCGGCAGCACCGGCAGCAGCTCCGGCGGCACCTCCGGCGGCCCCGGCAGGTAAGTAGTCAGGATCTAAGCCACTTCAGAGCCCATCGGGCATGCAACTCGATGGGTTCGAAAGTGTCTGGCGATCGCGGAACTTTTTGGAAAGAATTCGGGAACCAAGACCTCGGTCACGTTGTCGGACCCTCCGTGCACACGGATCTCTGCAACGCGACCCTTCGTAAAGAAGGAAAGCCCATGCAGAAGCTCGCGTTTGTACTGCTCTCGCTCGTCATGCTCACCGGTAGCGCTCTCGCCGACGACAAAAAAGGCGGCGGCGCTGCGGCTGGCGGCAAGGTCAAGACCTACGACTTCTCGGGCGACACCATCGAAGGTGACCTCGTGAAGCCGGAAGGCTCGACCGTCGACGCCCGCGACTTCGCGAAGCACAGCTCGCTGATCACGATTCGCAAAGAGTTCATCAAAGAGATCATCAAGTCGGCCCAGGATCTCTAGGGGAGAGCGGGGCGATCCCGCTGCTTTCTAGCCTCGGCCGTTTAGACGTAGCTCCAACTGGAGATCGAAATGGCCGGCGCAAAAGTACCTCTCACGTTCCGAATTTTTAAAGGCGACCAGCTTGTCCGCGAGGAAAAGCTGAGCCTGTCGGTCATCAAGCTCGGTAAGGTGCCCTCGGCCCACCTGAAGCTCGATGACGAGACCGTGTCGCGCATGCACGCGATCATCGAGGTCAACGGACCCGGTGACGTGAGCATCATCGACCTCGGCTCGACGAAGGGCACGTTCGTCAACGGCCAGAAGGTCAACAAGGCCAAGCTCCAGTCGGGCGACGTGATCGTCGTCGGCGAAACGAAGATCGAGCTCGCGATCGGCGCGGGTGAAGAGGTCGACGAGTCGCCCACGAAGGTCCAAGCGCCGCTCGCGCAGGACATCGTTGCTTCGACGCCGCGCCCGGCCGCTGCCGCACCGTCGGCTCCGGTCGCCGCGCCGCAACCGCCTCCGCGTCCAGCTCCGCCGTCGGCTCCGATCCAAGCGCCGTCGGCATTCGCCGCACCGGCTCCGTCGCCGTTCGCCGCGACGATGGCGCCGCCGCCGCGCGCTCCGGTCGCTGCTGCCGCGGGTCCTGCGATCTACGGCACCGCGTCCTCGATGCCGGGTGGCTTCCAGCAAGCGATGGCCGGTGAGGCCGATGACTTCGGTGGCGCTCGCGCGGTCGAAGTGGCTGCCATGCTCGGCGACTCCGTCGTCGGCGTGAAGCACTGCATCGATCCCAAAGGCGGCAAGATCTCGTCGACGACCTGGGCGTTCTTCGCCATCGGCGCCGTCTCGCTGATCGGCTTCTTGTTCGCGTTCTACACGGCCGTCGACAACGCCGATTACAACAAGAGCCACCGCGACTACCTCGTCAACCACGAGCACAAGCCGGGCTACTCGGTTCGCGATCGGATGCTCCCCACGAGCTACGACTTCATCGCGTTCGGCGGCATCTTGGTCTCGATCATCACGCTCACCGCAGGCGTCGCTCGCATGCGCAAGGAGCAGGAGAGCCCGTACGTCCGCATCGGCAACGCGCCGGGCGTCGAGTTCCCCGTCGAAGGTGCGCCGGGTGCGGCGTATCAGCTGGTCTCGCCGCACGGCGACGACTTCGCGTTCCACTTCGCTCCGGGCATGGAAGGCGAGATGAACGTCGGCGGTCAGTCGACGTCGCTCGCAGAGCTCGCGTCGCAGGGCCGCACCACGATCTCGCCGATTCCGGCGAACGCGAAGATTCGCGTCCGCGTCGGCAAGAGCACGTTCCTCGTGTCGTCCGTGCCGCGCCCGCGCCGCCACGCCGCCCCGCTCATGCAGTTCGAGACGCCGTTCCTGATGTCGCTCGGCGGCACCGCGGCAGCGTTCGCGATCATCATGTTGCTGCTGTTCCAAATCCCCGTCGAGGACTCGTCGCTGAACGTCGACCTCGCGTCGCTCGAAGACACGTCGACCCGCACGAACTCGGCCTCGCAGGATGACCCGCCGCCGCCGCCGGAAGAGGACAAGCCGGACGACGGCAAGGACGAGTCGGGTGGTACCGGCACGGCCATGGCCCTCGACGAAGGCAAGATGGGCAAGAAGGACTCGGATCGCGCCGAGGGCCAGTACAAGATGCAGAAGACCCAAGAGGATCCGCAGCTCGCCCGCCAACAGGCGATCGAGCAGGCCCGCACGGCCGGTATCCTCGGTTCGACCGCGATCATGAACGGCGGCGCGTTCGCGTCGTTGACCGGCACCGGCGACGTCTCGAGCGGATTCGACGACAGCAACATCTACGGTGGTCTCCTCGGTAACGAGGCCGGTGAAATGAACGGTGGCTTCGGCTTCGGTCGCTCGGGCTTCGGTCCGGGTGGCGGTGGCACGGGCTGGGGCACGATCGGTACCGGCCGCTACGGCACGATCGGTCACGGCTCGGGCACGGGCTCGGGCTACGGCGTCGGTGGCGGTCGCGGTGGTATGCGCGGTCGTACGGCGGCAGTCCCGACGGTGTCGATCGGCCAGCCGAACGCGCAAGGCGATCTCGATAAGGCGATCATCCGTCGGTACATCAAGCGCAACATCCAGAAGATCACGTACTGCTACGAGAAGCAGCTGCTCGCGAAGCCGGGCCTCTCGGGCACGGTGCAGACCCAGTTCTTCATCTCGCCGAACGGCAACGTGACGGCGTCGAACGGCTCGGGCGTCGACCCGGAAGTCTCGAGCTGCGTCGCCGATGTCATCAAGGGCATCGAGTTCCCGAAGCCGAAAGGCGGCGGTGGCGTGCAGGTCAACTACCCGTTCACGTTCCGCCCGGCCGGCTCGGGCGGCTGATCGATCTACCCAGCGAACTGAGACCTGATCGCATCACGGCTCGTCGGAAACGACGGGCCGTTTGTGTTTCTAGACCTTGAGGAGATGCATGTCCTGTTTTACGTTTCACAGCATGAAGCTGCTGGGTGGAATGCTGCTCGTCGCCGCGCTCGCGGGCTGTCCGAATCAATCGCTGAATGATTCGAAAATCGCGATGAACGCCGGTAACAAAGCGTACAGCGCGAAGCAGTTCGACACTGCCGTTACCGAGTTCGAGAAAGCGACCGCCGCCTATCACGACAACCACCTCGCTTGGTACGGGCTCGGTGGCGCGCAAGCAGGCAAGAACGATTGGACCAAGGCGTCCGAAGCGTTCGCCGTCGCGGTTCAGCTCGAAGACAAGAATCCCGTCTATCAAATGCAGTACGGCGTCGCGCTCTACAAGAAAGCCGAAGAGGGCGCGCGCCAGGATCAGGCAAAGAAAGAGAACAAGAAGCCTGAAGAAGTGCAGGTCGATCTGTCGGGCGTGAACTTCGAGAAGCCGATGCAGCACCTCCAGGAAGCCGTGAAGCTCAACGGCGACATGTGGAATGCGCACTACTTCCTCGGCAAGATCTATCGCGAGCAGGACAAGCCGAAAGACGCCGCGAGCGAGTTCTCGTCGGCGATCAAGGCGAACCCGCGCGAGGCGAACCCGTACATCGCGCTCGGCGAGCTCTATCGCAAGTGGGACTACACCGACGAAGCGATCAAGGTTGCGAGCCAAGGTGCGGCGAATGTCGCCGACGCCAACTCGACGTCGGACATCTGGTTCGTGCTCGGCATGGGTTACGACGACAAGCGGATGGACGACAAGGCGATCGAAGCGTTCGACAAGGCGATCGAGACCCGCAAGGACAACCACAAGGCGAAGTTCCAGCGCGGTCAGGCGTACTTCCGCAAAGGCGACTTCATGCACGCGAAGCGGGATCTCGAAGAGTTCTCGAAGTCGGGTGGCGCGTCGCTCGAGTTTGCAAAGCAGCAGGCGTCGAAGATGCTGATGGACATCGCGGCCAAGTCGGCTCAGGACGCGGCGCCGCCCACGCAGAAGGCGTCGCCCGAGGATCTCATCAAGGGCGCCCAGAAGAACAAGGGCAAGAAGTAGCCGTTCGGGTAGGTTTTCCGTCGACAAGAGGCCGCCGACTGGTGGCCTCTGATGTTTTCGGAGGACAGGCCGAAAACGTTTCCGAGGCTTTTCCGATGAAGATTCGAATGCTACGCAAGTCTCCCGGGTGACTTTTCATCCAACGTTTTGCTCGTAGCTCCGCGATATTTCGGGTTTGTCGAGGCCCCACGGCACGGGGTTGCCGTGATAAAAAATGTCGTCGGAGTGAGGGGCGAGGTTTCTTTCGGAATTGCGGGAGGATAGACCGCAGATGGATACGCGTACGCTGCTTTTGGAACGCCTGCGTCGGTCGCGCGATTGGACGCAAACCATCGATGAGCTGGAGAAGGAATTGGAAGGTTCGGGTTCGAAGCCCGAACAGTCCGAGCGCCTATTCGAGCTCGCTGCTCTCGTCGAGGATGTCATCCCGGAACGCGAACGCGCTCTCGGTTTGTATCAACGCGCGTGGAAGCTTCACCCGGATAACTTGAAGGCACTGTCGCGCGCGCGCGAAGTGTACGGAGAGATCGGGCGCTTCGAAATGGTCGCCAAGTTAGGCGAGATGGAGCTGCGCTCGCCGCATGCCTCCGTCAACTTGCCGGCGATCGTCGGCGAGGCTCTCGTCGACTCGGGCCAGAAGGACAAGGCTCTGCCGATCCTGCAACGCGCGATCGGCGCGACGCCGGATTCGGCGCGTGTGCGTGATGCCCTCGCGGCAACCACGTACGAGAAAGAGTTCTGGGCCGACGAAGTCGATCGCTTGAGCGACGACGCGGACTCCAAGGACGACGCGCAAGCGGTTCGCATGCTGCTTCGCGCAGCGCGCATCGTTCGCTTCGAGAAGCCGGACGATGATCGGCTCGAAGAGCTGCTGAAGCGGATCTTCGTGAAGGACCTCGACGAACCGTCGGCGAACTTCATCTACGAGACGATCCTCCAGACGGCGGAGCGTTGGGACGAGCTCGAGAAGCATCAACTCCGCCGCGCGGAGCGCGCGAGTGACCACGGCAAGAAGGTCGAGGCACTTCGCACGTTCGCGCTCGAGTGGGTGCAGCGCTTCAAGGACAAGGATCGCGGCGCGAAGTTCTTCACCGCCGCGTTGCACGCGAACACGAGCAACGGCGAAGCACCGATGAAGTCGGTCGTCGCCGCGTACTCGTTGCTCAAGCAAGTGCAAGGCGACAAGGGTGACTGGCAGAGCCTGCTCGATCTCGCGGATGCAGTGATCGCGAAGTCGGCGAACAGCGAGGATCGACTCTACGTCGCGCTGCAGGCCGGCAACATCGCGTTCGACAAGGTCAACGACGTCGAGCGCGCGAAGCGCTACTACGCCGTCGCCGCATCGATCCAGAGCGACAACCCGGCGGTGCAAGAGTTCGCGTCGATCGCGGGCCCGCTCGATCAAGTGCCGCTCGCGTCGGGAAGCTTGCCGGCGATGCCGGTCGTGACGCCGGAAGCGGCCGTCGCGGCACAAGCCTCGACGGATACGAGTGACGAGTCGGCGCCGCAGCAGACGAAGAAGAGCAAGAAAGAGCGCAAGGCGGAAGAAGCGGCGGCGAAGGCCGCGGCGGAAGAAGCGGCCGCGAAGGCCAAGGCCGACGCCGATCACGCAGCGGCCGAGCAAGCGGCTGCGGATCAGGCAGCGCATGCGGCCGCCGAGAAGGCAGCCGCGGACGCGAGCGCGAAGGCTGACGCCGACGCGAAGGCGCATGCGGATGCCGAAGCGAAGGCGAAAGCCGATGCCGATGCCCGAGCTGCGTCCGAAGCAGCGGCGGCGGAAGCGAAGGCCAAGGCCGACGCGGATGCAAAGGCAGCGGCCGATGCGAAGGCAGCGTCGGATCGCGCGGCGGCCGAAGCGGCAGCGAAAGAAAAAGAAGTGCCGGCCGATCTCGGCGCGGCGATGGACAAGGCGAAGGGCCAAGAGGGCGGCACCGATAAGGGTGTGCTCGGTTGGAAGGATGTCGTCGCGAAGTTCCCGAGCGAGAAGGCGCCGCGGCGCGAGCTCGCACGCGTGCTCCGCAATGCCGCGTCGTGGGCGCAGCTCGCCGACGCGTTGAAGGATGAAGAAGCGAAGGCTTCCCCGTCCGGCGCGGAGAAGGCGCTCGTCTACATCGAGCTCGCCGATACGTACGGCAAGCTGAACAACGACAACCAGGTCATCGCAGCTCTCAACAACTCGATCAAAGAAGATCCGAGCAAGCCGGAGGCGTTCGATCGCCTCGTCGCGTTGTACGAGAACAAGAAGCGCTGGCCGGATCTCGTCAAGGTCCTGCAAGAGAAGGCCGAGCGCACGCTCGACGGCAACCAGAAGGTCGAGATCTATCTCCAGGTCGCGAACCTGTATCTCGAGCGGTTCTCGAACCAGGCCGAAGCGATCAAGGCCTTCGAAAAGGTCCTCGAGCTCGATCCGAACAACGCGGTCGCGATCGATCACCTCCTCGCGGTCTACGAGAAGCGCCGCGATTGGGAAAAGCTGATCAAGCTCAAAGAGGCCGAGGTCGAGCGCACGCCGGAAGCCGAGAAGGCGGCGAAGGTCATCGACGTCGCGCGGATGGCGCAGACGAAGGTGAAGAAGCCGGAAATCTGCACGTACTGGTGGGAAAAAGTCATCCAGTACGAACCCACGCATGAAGAAGCGTTGGCCGAGCTCTACAAGCTCTACGAGCGCAACAAGGAGTGGGAGAAGCTGGCGGACATCTGCCAGCGCCAAGCGGATGCCGCGCCCGATGCGAAGGGCAAGGCGGATGCGTTGCAGCGGCTCGGTCTCCTTTATACGGAGAAGGTCGAGAACTCGGCGAAGGCGATCGACGCGTGGCAGAAGCTGCTCGCGATCGACGAGAACAACCGTCGCGCGCAAGACGCACTGAAGAAGCTGTACGTCACCGAAGGCCGGTGGCAGGACCTCGAAGAGTTCTACCGCTCGCGCGGCAAGATCGACGAGTACATCCGCGTGCTCGAGCGTGAAGTCGAGTCCGGTGCAGAGAATCAGCGGCTCGCCCTCGCGATGAAGATCGCGGTGCTCTACCGCGATGAACTGCAGAAGGCCGATCGCGCGATGCGCGCGTTCGAGAAGGTGCTCCAGCTCGACGAGAACAACCTCGAGGCAGCGGAAGCGCTGATCCCGCTCTACGAGCAGGGTCGCGATCCGAAGGCACTCGTGCGCGTGCTCGAGATCCAGCTGCGCGCCACGCCGCCGGACGACCAGATCACGCGCCAGGAGCGCATGACTCGGTTGGCGCAGTACAACGAAGAGCGCCTGCGCGATAAGGGCGCGGCGTTCGGCTGGTGGATCAAGGCGCTGTCCGAAGATCACAACAGCGACGCGATCCACGCCGAAGTCGAGCGGCTCGCGAAAGAGACGCAAGGCTGGAACACGTTGGTCGACGCGTATGCGGCGGCGCTGCCGAAGTTCGGCGACAAGCGCGATGCGTTGCGACTGATGGGCGTGATGGCGCAGGTCATCGAGACCGAGCAAGCGGACGTGGATCGCGCGCTCGACATGAACCGTCAGATCCTCGATCTCGACGAGCGCAACGAACAAGCGCTCGACGCGTTGGAGCGGCTGTACCTCGGTAAGGGCCGGTTCGAAGACCTGTTGAAGGTCTACGAAAAGAAGCTCGACCTCTCGACGGATGGCGATGAACGCATCGCGATCCAGGAGAAGATCGGTCAGCTTTACGAAGACGAGGTCAAGGACGACAAGAAGGCGGTCGCCGCGTACACGGCGATCCTCGATGCCGCTGGCGATCAACCGGGGGCGCTGCGCTCGCTCGATCGGATCTACCAGCGCAATGGCATGTGGAAGGAGCTGGCGGACGTCCTCGGTCGCCAGATCACGATCGTCGGACCGGAAGACGACAAGCCGGCGCACGTCGAGCTGAAGTACCGGCTCGGCCAGCTGAAGGAACAGCACCTCAACGACGTCCCGGGCGCGATCGATGCGTACCGCGACATCCTCGACATCGATGTGGGCCATCCGAAAGCGCGTGAAGCGCTCGAGATCCACATGCGTGGCGATGACCCGCAGAAGCTGAACGTCGCGGCGATCCTCGAGCCGGTGTACGAGCAGCTCCAAGAGTGGGCGCCGCTCGTCGGCGTGCACGAGCTGCAACTGTCGGCCGAGAAGGATCAGCTGCGGCGCGTGTCGCTGTTGCTCCGCATCGGCGAGCTGCAGCGCGCGAAGTTGCTCGCGGCGGAAGCTGCGTTCGACGCGTACGCGCGGGCGTTCAAGGAAGATCCGTCGACCGAAGCGGCGAAGGAGCAGCTCGAAGCGCTCGCCCCGCTCATCGATGGTGGCTGGGACCGGCTCGGCAAGCTGTTCGAAGAGGCGCTCGGTAAGAGCGACCTCGACGGCAAGCTCGCGCACGAGCTCGCGACGAAGGTGGCGCGTAACTACGAAGACCGCCTGAACAACTCGCCGAAGGCGATCGAGTTCTTCAAGAAGGCTCTCTCGCTCGAGAACGACGACCTGAACGCGCTCGCGGCGTTGGAGTCGATCTTCACGCGCGACGAGAAGTATCAGGAGCTCCTCGAGATCTATCGCCGTCGTATCGACATCGCGAACGAGCCCGACGAGCGCCTGGACTTCCTCTATCGCACGGCCTCGATCCACGAGGAGATGCTGAACGCCCCCGACGAGGCGATCGCCATCTACAACGAGATCCTCGGCCAGGCGCCGGATGACCTCAAGGCACTGCGCGCGTTGGATCGGCTGTACGTCCAGCGCCAGGCGTGGCGTGACCTCGGCGACAACATCAGCCGCCAGCTCACGCTCGTCGAGCAGCCGTACGAACAGGTCGCGCTGTTGGTTCGCCTCGCACAACTCCGCGAGACGCACCTGAATGAAGTGGCGGCCGCGGTCGAGACGTATCGCCAGGTCCTCGATCACGAGGATCAGAATCGTGAAGCGGTCGCTGCCCTCGAGCGGTTGATCACGAACCCGGAGCACGAGCTCACGATCGCGAACATCCTCGAGCCGATCTACAAGTCGCGCGGGGAGTGGACCAAGCAGATCGGCGTGTACGAGATCATGGCGAAGCACGCCTTCGATCCGGCGCGGAAGATCGAGCTGCTCCACCAGATCTCGGAACTGCACGAGATCGGCGGCGACAACGCGGATGCCGCGTTCAAGACGTTCTCGCGCGCACTGCGCGAGGATCCACGCAACGAGACCACGCACGCTCAGATCGATCGTCTGGCCCGTGGCCTCGATAAGTGGGCCGAGGTCGCGTCGCTGTATGACGACGTCGCCACCGGCGCGCAGGAAGACGACCTGAAGGTCGCGCTCCTGTTCCGCCGCGCGCAGATCCAAGAATCGGAGCTGCGCGACGACAAGGGTGCGGTCGAGACGTACGAGCGCGTGTTGAAGGCGTCGCCGAATACGGTCGAAGCCGCGACGGCGATCCAGACCATCCACGAGCGCGTCGGTGATTGGCCGAAGCTCGTCGATATCCTGAAGCGCAAGAGCGAGCTCCTGCCGAACCTCGACGATCGCAAGCAGCTGCTCTATCGCGCTGCGCAGATCGAAGAAGAAGTGCTCGGCAATGCCGATGCCGCGATCGCCACGTACCGCCAGGTGCTGTCGATCGACGACGTCGACATGGTCGCGATGGATGCCTTGGAGCGCATGTACGTACGCCTCGCGCGGTGGGAACCGCTCAAGGACGTGTACGCGAAGAAGGCGGACCTCGCGGAAGATCCGGCCGACAAGAAGCGGATGCTGTACGTGCTCGCGCAGGTCTATGACCGCGAGCTCGGCGACGTGGCGAAGGCGATCGAGACCTATCAAGGCATCCTCGATCTCGACGCCGACGAGCTCCCCGCGATCCAATCGCTCGATCGGCTCTACGGTCAGGCGGAGCGTTGGTACGACCTGCTCTCGAACCTGGAACGCCAGGTCGAGCTCGCGGAAGGTACCGGCGAGACCGTCGCGCTGAAGTACCGCATCGGTAACCTGTGGCAGCTCCGCCTCGGTGACATGGCGCGCGCGATCGAGAGCTATCGCGAAGCGCTCGACATGGATCCGTCGCATGCGGAAACGCTGCACGCGTTGGATGGCCTCGTTCACGGCAAGACCGAGCCCGTCATGGCGGCGCGCGTCCTCGAGCCGATCTACGAGCACTCGGGTGAATTCGCGAAGCTCGTCGATGTCCTCGAAGTGATGGTGGCGCACAACGAAGATCCGCTCGCACGGGTCGAGCTGTTGCACCGCATCGCGCAACTGCACGAGGCGCAGATCGGCAACTCGCACGCGGCGTTCGACGCGTTCGCACGCGCGTTGCGTGACGACTCGGGCAACGCGCTGACGCTCGGCCACATCGAGCGGCTCGCGGAGATCACGGGGACGTGGGAACCGCTCGCGCAGCTCTACGGCGCCGAAGCGGCGAAGTCGATGGACGTTCCGCGTCAGGTCGACCTCTACTCGCGCCTCGCGCGCGTCTACGAGCAAGAGCTCGCGGACGTGCCGAAGGCGATCGCCACGTACAAGAAGCTGCTCGAGGTCGAGTTCGACAACAAGCCGGCGGTGCTCGCACTCGATCGGCTGTACTCGGGCACGAGCCAGTGGCCGGAGCTATCGGAGATCCTGCGCCGCGAAGTGCAGCTCGCCGATAACGATGGCGAGATCGCGAACCTCCAGTTCCGCTTGGGCCAAGTGCTCGAGGGGCAGCTCGGGGATCGCAAGAGCGCGGTCGACACCTATCGCGAGATCCTGACGAACCACCCGACGCACGAGTCCGCGATGAGCGCGCTCGAGAACATGTTCCACGCGGGTCATCTCCAGATGGAGATCGGCGGCGTGTTGGAGCCGCTGTACGAAGCGTCGAGCGAGTTCGGCAAATTGCACGGCATCCATGAAGTTCAGCTCCAGAAGCTGACCGGACCGGATCGCCAGGCGATGTACCAGCGCCTCGCGGAATTGGCGGAGCAGAAGCTCTACGATCAGAACAAGGCGCTCGATTGGTGGGCGGCTTCGATCGTCGAAGATCCGCGGTGGGATCGCGCACTCGAAGAGGGTGAGCGGCTCGCCGGTGAGACCGGTGCGTGGAACGACATGGTCGCCGCGTACTCGTCGGCGCTCGAAAAGACGACCGACAAGGACGTCAAGAAGCTGACGTTGTTGCGCCTCGCGCGCGTGTACGAGTTCGAGCTGCACGATCCGGCGAATGCGGTCGCGACGCACCTGCGGGTGCTCGAGATCGATGCCAAGGATGCAGACGCGCTCGCCGCGCTCGACCGGCTGTACCTCAACGCCGGCATGTACGACGACCTCGCGGAGATCCTGCGGCGTCGGATCGAGGTCGTGAACGATACGGACGAGCAGCTCGAGCTGTACTTCCGTCGTGGCGCGATCTTCTCCGACGCGCTGGGTGACCTCGAGCAAGCGTTGAAGAGCTACGGCGCCGTGCTCGACCACGAGTCGCGCAACCGCCGGGCGCTCGAAGCGATCGAGAACATCCACTTCCGCCGCGAGGATTGGAAGAAGCTGTTCGAGACGTACGAGAAGCTGATCGATACCGCCGACACCGATACGGAGATGGCGGACATCTACGCGCGGATGGCGCGGATCAGCTCCGACGCGCTGAACGAAGAGGACAAGGCGATCGAGCTGCTCAGCCGCGTGCTCGATATCCGTGGGGAAGAGCCGCAGGCCCTCGCCGCGTTGGCCGACCTCACGACCCGCCGTGAGAAGTGGGAAGAGCTCGTCGAAATCGTCGAGCGTCAGATCGCGGTGGCGCCGTCCGATGGCGAGCAGATCGTGCTCTACAAGCACCTCGGTAAGATCTGGGAAGAGAAGCTCGGTCGCGAGCGCAACGCACTCGATGCGTGGCTCGCCGCCGATCGGATCGATGGCAACGACCTCGAGACGCTCCGGTCGCTCGCACGGCTCTACCGCTCCACGCAGGCGTGGGACGAGCTGTCGCAAACGATCCGCCGCATCGTCGATGTCGGCGGCATCTCGGGTGCGGTCGACGAGAACGAGACCATCGAGCTGTACGCACAGCTCGGTCAGTTGGAAGGTGACGTGCTCGGTCGCGTCGACGAAGCCGTCGATGCATGGCGTCGCGTGATCGCGATCGACCCGTCGGACTTCCGCGCGCTGACCGCGTTGGAGAACCTGTTCACGCGTGAAGGCCGGTGGGAAGAGGCGATCGACGTGCTCGAGAAGCGCGCGCTCGTCTTGGACGACGAGCAGCAGCGCCGCGAGACGTTGTTGCAGGCAGCCTCCACGTGGGAAGAGAAGGTCGAAGACCTCACCCGTGCGGCACAGGTCTACGAGCGCGTTCGCGCGAGCGATAACGCGAACCAGGTCGCGAGCGAACGCCTAGAGGCGATCTATCGCCAGCAGTACAAGTGGACCGAGCTCGTCGAGATCCTCCTCGAGCGGTCGGAAATCATCAGCGACGTCGAAGCGCAGATCCAACTGCTCAACGGGGTCGCGAAGATCTACGAAACCGAGATCGGTGATCAGGAGTCGGCGTTCTACGTCTTGCAGGCCGCGTTCAAGCGCGACTACTCGCACGACCAGACGGCGACCGAGCTCGAGCGCTTGGCCACGGCGACGAACCGGTGGCAGGAGCTGCTCGACGAGTACACGAACCGCGTCAACGAGCTCGAGCGGGAAGACCGCGGGGCCGCCGCGGATCTGTGGGTGAAGATCGGTCGCTGGTACAGCGAGCACCTGAGCCACCTCGAGTACGCGATCCACTCGGTGCAGCAAGCCCTGCGCATCGATCCGGCACATACCGGTGCACTCGCCGGTATCGCGGATCTGCAGCGCAAGCGCGGTAGCTGGAGCGAGCTGATCGAGACTCTGCAACGCCACGCCGCCGTCGAGCCGGCGCCCGAGAAGAAGACCGAGCTGTACATCAGCTTGGCCGAGCTGCTCGAGCGCCAGATGCAAGACGTCGGTGGCGCGATCCACGCGTACCAGCAAGCGCTGGTGCACGATCACTCGTCGCGCACGGCCCTCGTCGCGCTCGAGCGGCTGTATCGCCGCACCGAGCAGTGGGAGCCGTTGATCGACGTGATGTCGCGCCGCGCGGATCTGTCGACGGACGACGCGGAGATCATCAAGTTCCGCCTGGAAATCGGTTCGATCTGGGACCTGCGCCTCTACGACGCGGGCCAGTCGATCAACGCCTACCAGAAGGTGCTCGATCTCGACCCGTCGAACCTGACGGCCCTGCGCGCGTTGGAAGCGCTGTACGAGAAGACGGAGCAGACCGAGAAGTACCTCGATGTCCTCGAGGCACAGCTCGATGCGACGCCGTCGGATCAAGAGCGCGTCTCTCTGTACGAGCGCATGGCGGCTGCGTGGGAAGAGCGCTTCGGCAAGCTCGACCGCGCGGCGGAAGCCCTCGAGAAGATCGTCGCGATCGACTCGCGTAACTACTCGGCCTACCGCGAGCTCGCTCGCCTGTATCAGCAGGCCGGCAAGTACGAGGCGTTGGTCGAGACGTACCGCAATCACATCTCGGCCACGTCGGATGTCGCGACGCGGATCGAGCTGTTCGTCGCGATGGGCCAGGTCTACGAGACCCAGCTCAACGAGGTGGACCGTGCGATCGAGGCGTACAACGACGTGCTCGGTCTCGATCAACACGAGCCGCGTGCACTCGATGCACTCGGCCGGTTGTACGAGAAGATCGGTGAGTGGGACCGCGCCATCGAGATGATGGGCGAGCTCGTCCAGCAGACGGACGACCAGCGCAAGCAGGTCGAGCTGTACAGCCGGATGGGTCGGATCCAGTACGGTCAGCTGCAAGACGCCGAAGGTGCGGAGACGAACCTGCTACGTGGTCTCGCTCTCGACGCCGGCCACGTGCCGACGATGGAAGCGCTCACGAAGCAGTACTCGGATCGCGGTGACTGGCTGAAGGCCGCGCAGATGATGGTCCGCGCGGAAGGCTACACGCCGGTCGCGATCGACAAGGTTCGCCTCCTGTTCGAAGCGGCGAACATCTACGCGTACAAGATCCGCAACGACGAGCAGGCGAAGCAGCTGTACGCAGCCGTGATCGCACTCGACCCGGAACACGTCGAAGCAGGCCGGCCGCTGGCTGACCTCTACTTCAACGACAACCAGTGGGGCGAGCTCTCGCCGGTCATCGACATGCTCGCGCGCAAGGTCGTCAACCTGCGCGTCGATCCGAAGGAGCTGAACGAGATCTATTACCGAGCGGCGAAGACGTCCGACGAGCTCGGTGATTTCAACAAGGCGCTTGGCTACTACAAGCAAGCGTTCGACTTGGATTCGACGTATCTGCCGACGTTGGTCGGCCGCGCAGACCTGCTGTTCAAGATGCAGGACTGGGATAACGCCGGAAAGATCTACCAGACCATCCTGGTCCAGCATCGCGACGGTCAAGACGAGGCGGATGTCGTCCGCATCTACAACCGCCTCGGTCGGGTCCGTCAGAACCTCGGTGAGCGCAAGAAGGCGCTCAACATGTTCGAGAAGGCGTTGGAGATCGATCCGACGCATCGCGAGACCTTGGAATCCGTCGTCGAGCTGCAGACGCAGCAGAACGATTGGGAAGCGGTGGTGCAAGCCAAGCGCGGCCTGATGGCGACGGCGAAGGACAAGGAGAAGGTGACGCTGCTCGACGAGATCGGCGGCATCTATCACGAGAAGCTGCAGAACCCGCAAAAGGCCACGGCGGCGTACGTCGAGGCGTTGGAAGTCCAGCCCGAAGATCACCAGCTGCTCCAGAAGCTGCTCGAGCTCTACTCGGAGACCAAGCAGTGGAAGAAGGCAGTCGAGACGATCGAGCGGTTCGTCGCTCTCGAGAGCGATGGCCCGCGCAAGGGTGCATACCTCCACGCAGCGGCAACGCTGTGCCGCGACGAGCTGAAGTCGCTCGACGAGGCGGTGGACTACTACAACCGTGCGCTCGATAGCTTCTTCTCGAACCCGGAGAAGCTGAACGAGCAGTCGTTGCCGCGCGCCTTGAAGTCGTTCGAAGCGATCGACAAGGTGCTGACGACGAAGCGCGATTGGAAGGCGCAGGAACGCGCGTATCGCGACATGGTGAAGCGCCTCCCGCAGCCGAACACGCCGGCGGGACAAGCGCCGATGTTCCACAAGCTGCGCGTCGGTCTGTTCGATGGCTTGGGCGAGATCTATCGCTCGCGCCTCAAGCACTACCAATCGGCGACGCAGGCGTACGAAGTCGCGCAGCAGATGGATCCCAAGAACGAGCTACGCCCGGATGGCACCGACCGTGCCGAAATCTTGGCAGAGCTCTACTTGGTCGCCGGCCCGGATTACACCGACAAGGCCGTCGAGCAGCACATGCGGATGCTCCGCAACGAGCCGTTCAAGTACGACTCGTACAAGGCGCTGCGCAAGATCTACATGGACAGCCACCAGTACGATAAGACCTGGTGCGTCTGTAACACGCTCGCGTTCTTGAAGAAGGCGGACGCGGACGAGCTGCAGTTCTACGAGCAGTACAAGCCGCGTGGCTTGGTGAAAGCCAAGAACATGATGAGCGCGGAGACGTGGGGCAAGCTCGTTCACCCGGACGAGAACCGCTACATCTCGGCGATCTTCGCCGCGTGTTGGCAGGGCGTCGCCGCGATGAAGGCCTTCCCGCACAAGGACTTCGGCATCAAGCGGAAAGACAAGCGCCAGCTCCAGGGCGATCCGTTGATGTTCTCGAAGTTGTTCTATTACGTCGCGCAGGTGCTGAACGTCCCGCTGCCGGAAGTGTTCCTCGTCGAGGACAACAAGGCGGCGGACATCCAGCTCGCGAACGCGATCGAGAAGAACGAGCTGTGTCCGTCATTCGTCGTGCGCCCGCATCTGCTCCAAGGCAAGAACGAGCGCGAAGTGGCGTTCCTGTCGGCGCGCCGCCTGACGTTCATGCGGCCCGAGTACTACCTGAAGATGCTGTTGCCGACGAACACCGAGCTGAAGGTCGTGGTTCTCACCGCGATCGTCATGCTCCAGCCGCGGTTCCCGGTTCCGCCGGATACCGTCCAGCTGGTGCAGCAGTACTTGCCCGAGATGCAAAAGCGCATGCCTCCGCACGCGCTCGAGCAGCTCGGCGCGGTGGTGCAGCGGTTCATCCAGGCGTCGCCGGAGATCAACCTCGCGAAGTGGGGACACGCGGTCGACGCGGTCTCGCATCGCGCGGGCTTCGTGGTGTGCGGTGATCTGGAAGTCGCCGCTCGCATGGTGTCGGCGGAGCCGGTCACCGTCGGTGGTCCGCAGGTGAAGGACAAGATCAAAGAGCTCGTCCTCTACTCGATCAGCGAAGAGTTCTTCAGCGTGCGCGCCCAGATGGGCCTGACGATCGCCGGCTAAATCGCACGCGAATCGTCGAACGGGCCACGCCAACCGCGTGGCTCGTGTCATTTTCGGCTCCGGTGATCGAAGCGATCGACGAGGCGAGTCGCGCGGGCGATATCGAGCGGGCGCTCCGGCTCGCGCTCGACGCCTGGCGATCCACGCGCGACCCCGTCCTCGCCGATGTCGTCGATGTCCTCGGTCGTGCGTGCCATCCCGTCGGCATTCCGAAGCGCACCTATCACCAGACGTGGCTCGAGCGTGCGCGCCTACACGATCCGGTCGCGACCACGGTGCTGATCGACGGGCTACGCGTTCAATTGCCGCGGCCGGTTCGTGATGTCGCGGAGGGTTGGATCCAGCGCGTCGAGGCGCTCGCCGAAGGTCCCGACGATCCGCGCTTCGGTCCCGCGCTCGTGAAGGCGATGCAGGATGCGCCGTGGGACGTTCGCTACCATTCCGAAGACCGCGATCGTGAAGCCTACGACGCGCCGTTCCAGCTAATCACGCGGCTGCGCGATGTCCGGTTGCTGCCAGGCCTCGAGCGGCTCTCCGACGCCGTGCGCGAGATGCGGGTTCGCCGAGTGTGGTGGCTGTTGGCCGAGCTCGTCGATCCGGCGATCGCGGTGCTCCAAGAGGTGAGGGTGCCGGCGGTCAATCATGATCTCTGCCGCGCGATCATCGAGCGCCACGCACCGATGCAGGCGGACACGTCGCGGCTGCCCGAGCTGTTCGCGGCGGTCTATGCCGATCCTCACAACGACGCGCCGAGGCAGGTCCTGGCCGACGCGCTCCAAGAGGCGACGGATCCGCGCGGCGAGTTCATCGCGATCCAGCTCGCGGTCCCGACGATCGAGAGGGCGGCTCGCGCGGCGGCGCTTCTGCGCAAACATCGCGCGGCGTGGCTCGGCGATCACCTCGAGCACGTGTTGAAGCTCGTGCGGTTCGAGCGTGGCTTCCTCGCGAGCGCGGGGCTCGTCCAGAATGCGAAGGCGTCCAAGATCGTGTGGGAGGTAGCGCCGACCGACGAGCGGCTCGCCACCGTGGAATCGCTGTCGAAGGCGAACGGCAACGAGAAGCACTACGTGGCGTTCGTGTTGTCGCGCGCAGATGCGCGGGTTGCGCGAGGTCGAAGTACTGTCGCTGCGCATGCTGACCCGGATCTGCAGCGCGAAGGAGCCGTGGCCGTTCGAGACGCTGATCTTTCCGTCGCTGCCGACCGCCAAGCAGATCGCACAGCTCGCGAAGACCCAAGCGCTACCGCACTGGTCGAAGCTCGATTTCACGATCCCGTACGGGATCGAGCCACCGGCGATCGACGCGTTGCTCGCACTGCTCGATCCGATCGCCGGGCGACTCACCGAGGTGACGTTGAGCGGGACGGCGCCATCGAACGAGCTCCGCCGCGCGTGGTTGGCGTCGGTGTCTCGGCGACCGTGGACGTTCGCGACACCGGTACGCGTCGAGGCTTCGGGTCACGCGCGCCGCTGAAATCACGACGGGCGTGCTGGCGATCGAGCCGCAGATCTTTGCCTACGACACGTTCTTGGGCTCGGTCCACCAGGTCGTTCGGTCGATCGCGCCGCCGCTCGATCGCTTCGTCGTGCGCGCGACCGACGTGCTAACCGCCGACCAGACGGCAGCCGTCTATCGGATGTTCGAGCACGAGCCGAACGTGATCTTCGAGCTGCTCTAGTGCATCGCGGGCGAGACCGACTGCACGGCGCCGTTCGCCTTGCGCGCCGTCTGGTCGACCGTCTTCTCGGCCTGCTTCATCAGCGACTGCATCTTCATGCGGCCACCCATGTAGAGCACCTGGGCCGTCTGCTTCATCGAGCTGAGCGTCAGCTCACCGCCGCGGCGCTTGTGGGCATAGAGGAAGCCACCAACTGCCGCGAGACCGATGATTCCAGGGATGTATTTCATGCTCCTAACTAGGAGCAATCATTGTTCCATCAGATGATTTCGGACGAGAGGTGCGTGGCTTGCGCGATGGCGGAGCGCGTGTCGTCGTCGGCAAGCTTGCCCAAAAACGCGGCACGAGCGGCGTTTGCGCGCTCCACGGCGCTCTCGCGGCGGATCGAGTACACCCGTGCGATCTGATCCGCGGGCAGCCGTTCGTAGATCACGAGCGCCAGCATGAACCGGTCGGCGGGCGCGAGCTGTGCCCATGCGGTGCGCGCTGCTGCCACGATGGTGTCGCTCTGCGCGGTCAACAGCGCCACGAGCTCGACGGGATCGCTCGCGTCGACGGCGGCCTGGCGATCCGTCAGCGCGGCGCGGGCGGCGACGACATCATCGACGGTCGGGGTGCTCGAATTCGCCACAGCCAAACCTTATCGTAGGCAGCGATGAGTTGTCCCGGGGCGGAGGTGTTCGTGGCGTGGGTTGCGGGCCAGGTCGGCGGGAGCGACCGCGACCAGCTCGAAGACCACGCCGCGGGTTGCCGGCTCTGTCGTGGCCTCATGCTCGCGCTGGTCACCACCACGAGCGTGGAGCCGAAGCCGCAGCCATTGCCGGACGTGCTCGGGCGCTACGAGATTCGCGATAGCTCGAACCGTGCGATCCGCGCGTACGATCACGCGGCGCAACGCGAGGTCGCGATCCGAGTGTTTCGCGGCATCGATCCGATCGAGCGCGAACGCATCCTCGCCGATGCGCAGAAGTTGGTCGGCGTGCGCGGCATCGTCCGGGTGCTCGATTCGGGACCGCTCGACGACGGCGTGTTCATCGTCAGCGAGCCGGTGGTCGGCCGGCGATTCGAACACTGGATCTCGAAGCGATCGCGGGGCCAGCGTCGCCGGGCGCTGCGCCAGGTCGCGCAGGCGTTATCGATCATGCACGCGCGTGGCGTCGTCCATCGCAATGTCAGCGCCGACAACGTGATCGTGCGCAACGACGAGTCCGCGGCGCTCGTCGGGTTCGGCGGAGCGGGAGACGAGAGCCCGGCGGCGGATCAAAAAGCGTGGTGGCAGATGGTCGGGTCGGTGATGGGAAATCGGTTCCCGTATCGGCGCGTGATCACGCGGGGGCTCGCGACCGGTTATCCGTCGATGAAGATCGCACGGAACAAGATCCGCACGGTCTGGCCGTGGAGGAGCGCGATCGGCGTGTTCGTCCTGTTCATGATCCTCGGCGCCGTTGGCATGCGAGAGGAGCGTGAAGAGCGCGAAAAGCTGGCGAACGCCGATCCGTGCCGGACCACCACGGATCGGGACTGGTGGCACGACCGGCTGAATGTGGTGGCGAATCTCGCGATGGCGGGGGCCGACGCGCAGAAGGTCGTGCATGCGATCGATCGCCGGGTCGAACGTACCGTCGAGCTCGAAGCGCGAACGTGCAGCGTTCCCGAGCGCCGGAAGTGCGTCGAAGCTACGTGGCACGAGACGCGAATGCTACTCGCGCCGATGTTGTCGAGTGACAACGCGGACGTGTATCGCGCGGTCGATGACCTCGCCCTGGTCCCAGCGGTCGACGATTGCATGTCGTCCTCCGCCTCCTGGCCGCCCGAGGCCGAGCTCGATCTCCGGCTCGATTACGACATCGCGCGCGTCGCCGAGGATCTCGATCGCCTGAAGACCCTACGCGACCGGGTCGAACGCAGCACCGCGCGGGCGACCAAAGCGCACTGGTATGTCGATCTCGGACGCGCGAAGTACCTCGCCAACGAGCCGTGGGAGGCGGACATCAAGCAAGCGCTCGACTTGGCGACGAGCGCCAACGACGACACGACCTGGATGCGAGCCGCGATCTGGAAGCTGACCCAAACCGAGAAGCTCGATGCCGCGGTCCAGCTCGAGATCGACGACCGTGCCGGGAAGCTCGGTAACCACGGGCTCGACGCGAGCCTGCATCTCGCCGAAGCCGCATGGATCGAAGACCCGGCCGCCAAGGTCGACAAGCTCCGGCTGGCGAAGTCAGAGATCGAGCTCGTCGCGATCGCGTCGAGCTCGCTCGAGATCCAGATCGAACGCGATTTTGGAGACGCGCTCTGGGAGCAGGACGACGCGCACGGCGCGCTCACTGCGTACGAGCGGGCAGAGACGCTCGCGCAGTCACGTCTCGACATCGGGGGCTACGAGGAGCTGATGATCCGCGATTCGGTGGCGTTCGCGCGCTTCTGGGCGGCGTCGGAACCGAGGGATGCAGCCTTACGAGCCGAGCTCGCGACGGTGGCGGCCAAGCTCGAGGCGGTCGCGACGCCGAAGGACGCCAACGTCGCGATGGCCTATGGCCGGGTGTGCACGGCCGATCTCGACTTGCTACAGGCGACGGACAGTTGCGATACCGCGGCTCGTCATGCCGAGCAGGCGTTACCCCACGACAACGCGTTTGCCGACTATCTAATCGATGCAGGACACATGAAGTTGATCGCCGGTGATCCCGCGGCAGCGTTGCCGATCCTCCATCGAGCGTACGGCCTCGCGAGCGCGCCGATCCTCGGAGCACGCGCGAATGCGTATTCCGCGGTCGCGCTTCACCGCCTGCATCGCGATGCGAGCAAGCAGCTCACGCTCGCGCGCAGCGTCCTCGAACCCGACGACCCCGCGCGCGTCCTGCTCGAGCAGGAATACAAATGAGCTGTCCACAACCGGGGGTGTTTGCCGCCTGGGTGGCCGGGCACGTCGGTGGCGCCGAGCGCGATGCTCTCGAAGATCACGCCGCGGGATGCCGGCTGTGCCGCGGCGTCATGGTGGCGCTCACGCGAGGTGAGGCCGCGCCGGTCGCGATTCCGACCGATCGGATCGGGCGCTACGAGATCCGCGATTCGAACGAGCGCGCGATCCGCGCGTTCGATCCGGTGACCCAGCGCGAGGTCTCGATCCGCGTCTTTCACGACGTCGCGAATCGCGATCAGATCCTCGCCGAAGCGAAGGTGCTCGCGACCATCGACAACCCGAACATCGTGCGCGTGCTGGATGCGGGCCCCATCGGCAACGGTCTCTACGTCGTCAGCGAGCCCGTCATCGGCACGCGATTCGAGATCTGGGTCAAGCGAACCGGCGAGCTCACCCGACGCCGCAAGGCCATGCGGCAGATCGCGCATGCGTTGACGATCATGCACGCGCGCGGGGTCATGCATCGCAACGTCAAGCTCGACAATGTTGTCGTCGAAAAAGACGGGCACGCGACGCTCGTCGGCTTCGGTCCCGGGACCGAACCGGCAACTCCTCGCACCGACCAGCAGGCGTGGTGGGAGATGGCAAAGCTCGTGATGGGCGACCAGTTTCCAAACCGGCGCGCGATTCGTCGCGGGTTGACCACCGGTTACAAGAATATGAATGCCGCGGCCCGGTCGCTCGGCGCGACGACAAAGGTCACGTGGCTGGCGCTCGGGCTCGTCCTCGCGCTGGGAGTCTCTGGCGGGATCAGCGGCGCACGACGCGGTCGCGTGGGCGAGACGACAGCCTCGAGTGACGGGATGTGCGGGGAGGCCGTCGAACGCGAGTGGACGCAGATGCGGCCGGCGATCGCGCGGTTCGTCACCGACGCGAAGCTGATGGATGCGATCGATGGGCGTGCACGACGTGAAGTCGAGATTCGCGAGCAGACCTGCACGAACGGCAAAGCGTACGAATGCTCGGTCACTAGCTGGTACGACATGAAGGTCGCGCTCGCGCGAATCCATTCGTCCGATCGCGACACCGTCTACGACGCGATCGATTACCTCGCGCTCGCGCAACCGCCCGATACTTGCGTGGAGACGGAGCTCGCCGCCTATCCGGTTTCGAACGATCGCCAACCGTCGATCGAGATCGAGATCAACGCGCTCGAAGGTCAGCTCGATCAGCTGCCGAACCTGGCCGACAAGATCCGCGGTGCGCAGGCCTACTCGACAGAAGCGCGCTGGCATCTCGCGCTCGCCGAAGCACAGGCGGACCACGGGAAGCCCAACAGCGACGAGCTCGCGCTCGCACGTCAGCTCGCGACGAAGGCGAAGGACGATCCGTTTCGCTTGAACGTCATGGTCGAGCAAATCGCGTACGGTTCCACGAGCTCGCCCGCACTCGAGACCGAGGCCGAACAGCTCGCGATGCAGGTGCGAAATCCCGGGCGCGCGGCAGATCTCTATCTCGTCGAGGCGATGCGCCGTCGTGACGATCAGCTCGACGACCGGATCGCGAAGCTCCAGCGTGCGATTGCCGAGATCGATAAGGCCGCGCTCTCGCCGCACGCGATCAGAATTCAAGCCGAACGCCAACTCGGGACCGCACTACTGGCGAAATCGGACCTTCCGGGAGCGCGCGCCGCGTTCGATCACGCCGTCGAGGGCGCACGCGTGCGCTATGGCATGGATTCGTACGACGAGCTGATGGTCCGCGACATCGCGACGATGACCCACGTGTGGTCGGATCCCGACCATGCGGTCGATGCGAGGCCCGAGTTGCTCGCGATCGCGACGAAGATCGAAAAGCTCGTACCGAACGACGACTCGAGCGTCGGGCTCGTATTTCGCCGGCTGTGTATGACGGATATCGATCTGAAGAACGTCACCGACAGTTGCGACGTCGCGCTCTCCCATGCCGAACGTGGGTTGCGCGAGAGCGAGCAAGCCGACTACTTGAACGACGCGGGCCACATGAAGCTCCTCGCCAACGATCCAGTCGGTGCGCTCGCGGCGTTCGAGCGCGCGATCCGGCTGGCTGACAATAACGGCAGCCGCGGCGAGGGTCATCTCCTCGCTGCGATCGCACTACACCGCCTCCACCGCGATGCCTCCGCGTACGTCAAGGCCGCGCGCGCCGAGCTTCCTCCCGGTGCCCCCGCACTCGCAGCACTCGACAGAGAATTCAAATAGACTGCGGCGATGAGTTGTCCGGGTGCGGAGACCTTTGCTGCGTGGGCGGCAGGGCAGGTGGGTGGCAGCACGCGCGATGCGCTCGAGGACCACGCATCCGGGTGCCGGCTATGCCGCGGCGTCATGCTCGCGATCACCGGCGTCGTCGCATCACCGGCGGCGAGCGAAACGACACTCGAAACGATCGGCCGCTACGAGATTCGCGGCCCGTTCCGGCCAGGTCTCCTCAAAGGCTACGACGCCGAGCTCGATCGCACCGTCGCGATCGCGGTCGCCACGATCTCCGATCCAGACGAGCGCGAACGGATCCTCGCCGACGCCGACAAGGTCTCGCAGATCCAGCATCGCAACCTCGCGCGCGTCTATGACAGCGGTGCCATCGGCGATCGGGTCTACGTCGCATTCGAGGCCGTCGAAGGCCTGAGGTTCAACGACTGGATCGTCACGGTCCCGCTGCCATCTCGGTCGTGGCGGCGGCGTGTCGTTCGCGAGGTCGGGAACGCACTCAACGCGATGCACCGGCGCGAGATCGTGCATCGCGATTTGCGTCAGACGAACATCGTGATCAGGCCGAGTGGCGAGGCAGTCCTCCAGTTCGGCCTCGGCACGAGCCCGTGGGTCGCGCACGAGCTGACCACCGGCAGCGTCCCGAGCGAGCGCAGCGATCAGTTCGCGTGGTGGGAGCTCGCACGGTCGGCACTCGGCCAAGGGTTTCCGCACGGCGGCGCGTTCAAGAAGGGCCTCGCGAAGAACCCGCGCTTGCGGTTCCCGTCGATGGACGCGGCCGTTGGCACGCTCGCGACGCCCTGGTGGTACTACGCCGGCACCGCCGTATTCGGCTTGTTCGCGATGTTGCTGCTCGTGCGTTGCGTCAACGACATGAACACGCCAGCGCAGCACGACTTCGACGACGACACCACGTGCCGGATCACCGCGCGCGAAGATTGGGATGGGATGCGGATGATCGTTGCCGGACGCGCGGGCATGGGCTCTCGCCATCCCGAGAAGTTCCTCCGGGCGATCGAAGAGCGCGTCGACACCACGCGCCGGCTCCAGCTCCAAGCATGTCACACCGGCAACTCGTTACAGACGGAGCGCACGTGCCTCGATGCCACGTGGTCGCACTTGAACGGCGGCCTCGCCGAGATCACCGCGCAATCGGATCCGAAGCTGTTGCGTGCCGAGATCGACAACCTCCTGCTGGTTCCACCGCCGGAGGCATGCACGCAACAGCCGGTGTTCTCGAACGCGGCCGCGCTCGATCAAACCGCGTTCGCACTCGATTCGAAGCTCTACCGGATCGTGGGCACTCCGACGGAACGGCTGACGAAGCTTCGCGCGTTAAAGCCCGATGTCGACAACCTGAAAAATCACGAGGTCACCTGGCGCTATCACGGTCGCATCGCGCGCGCGCTCCACGATGGCGGCCACGATGACGAGGCGGTCGCCGAACAGAAGCTCGCGATCTCCGAGGCCGAGGAATCCGGCGACGACGTGAATCGCGCGTACGCGCTGGTCGATCTCCTTCGCTATGAAGGCAAGAAAGATCCGGCGGTCGAGGCAACGGCCGAAGCGGCGGTGCAACGACTGCACACGCCCGCGATGACGGCGATGCTTCACGCCGAAGAAGGCTATACGCGAGAACGGCAGCAGGATTGGCAGAGTGCCGTGACGAAGCTCGAGCTCGCGAAGACCGAGTACGAAGCGGTCGCGATCTCGACGCATGCCGATCAGGTCTCCGTCGAAGAATTCCTCGCGTCGTCATATGCCGGCACCGGCGACTCCAAGCGAGCCGACGAAACGTTCGCACACGCGTTGGCGATGGCCGGCGAGCGCTACGGGACGGACTCGCTGCAGTTCGCACGGATCCGCGCGGAGGCCGCGAACAGCCTGGTCTCGTCGGAGCCGAAGCGTGCGCGGACCGAGCTCGCCGAATCGACGGCACGGCTCGAAGCGTTGCTCGGGCCGAACGATTGGGAGGTCGCTCGCGGCTACGGCGATCTGTGCGAAGCCGATCTCGCGCTCGCTACGGTCACCACGTCCTGCGATCACGCGCTCGAGCTCGCGCGCCGCATCTACACGAAGAAGACGCGCGACCTAGTCTGGTACCTCGATCTCGACGGGCGGATGCAGCTCGTCGCTCGTCAGGATGCGGAGGCCGAGGCCACGCTCGAAGAGGCCATGGCGATCGCGAGCACGGATTTCGCGAGCCCGATGGATTTCCCGGTCACCCAGGCGTTCCTCGCGATCGCGTTGCACCGCCAGGACAAGCACTCCGCGCGCGCCGACAAGCTCGCCCGAGTCGCGCGTTCGAACCTCGCACCGTTGCCGTCGGCGAAGCTCGTCGTCCAGGCACTCGATCGCGAGATGAAGTGAACGTCGTCGTCGCCACGCTCGACGACGTGCCCGCGCTTCGCCGGATCATGGACCGCGCGATCGCGGAGCTTCAACAGCCGTTCCTCTCGCCCGCACAACTCACCGCGAGCAAGGAGCTGATGGGGCTCGACACGCAATTGATCATCGACGGGACCTACTTCAAGGTCATCGATGGCGACACGCCGGTCGGCTGTGGCGGGTGGTCCCGTCGCGCCACGTTGTTCGGCGGAGACCACACCACGGGTCGAAGCAACACACTCCTCGATCCCTCATCCGAACCGGCGCGTGTACGTGCGATGTACACCGATCCCGATCACGCACGGCGTGGGATCGGTCGATTGATTCTCCAAGCGTGCGAACAGGCAGCGCGGGCCGAAAAATTTTCGCGCGTCGAGCTCGCGGCCACACTCGCCGGCGTTCCGCTCTACGAAGCATGTGGCTTTGTCGCGATCGAGCACCGCATGGAACCTACGTCGACGGTTGCCGTGCCACTCGTCCGCATGCAGAAGCCACTGTAGGCACAGTAACGACTATTAAAAAAACTGTAGTGGTCGATATCCTAGTCTGGGAATGAGCCGCCGCGAGTTGGCCGATCGCTACGCGCTGATCGCGATGACCCGCGCACGGGTGTTGTCGCCGCTCGTGTTCATTTCGATCGCGGCGGCGCTCGCGCTCAGCAACGCCTCGAACATCCCGCTGACCCGCGAGATCCTGATCGTCAACGCGATCGTGCTGACGATGGTCGCTTTGCTCACGGCCGCGCTGTGGTTGAAGAAGGTGCCGTTGCGTGTCGCACATGCGGCGGCGGCCCTGGTGTGGTGGGCGCCGATCACGACGAGCCTGGCGTCGTTTCACGGGACGCACAATCCACGGCTCTTCATCCTGCTGATGCTCGAGATGTTCGCGGGCATCATCATTCCGTCGCCGACGTGGGTGATCGGCTCGTTCATCGTGTTCGACGTGCTGTGGGTGCCACTGGCGATCTACACCGGTGGCGACGACGCGTTCTTCGCCTCGATCACGATCGTCACGGCGCAGATCTTCGCCGCCGTGATCCATCGCTTGAAGCATCACTCGCTCGAGCAATCCGAGATCCATCGCCTCGCACTCGAACGCCAGCTCGGCGAAACCCAGCGGTCCGAGCAGGCGCGTGCCGAGCTCGCCGAACAACTCGTTCACGCCCAGCGGCTCGAAGCCGTCGGCACGCTCGCGGCCGGCCTCGCGCACGACATGAACAACGTGCTCGCCGCGATCATGGGCTTTGCCGATGCGATCATCGAGACCAGCCCCCACGAGCAATCGCGCGAAGATTGCCGCGAGATCATGCGCGAGGCCGAGCGCGGTGCCGAGCTCACGCGTGGGCTCCTCACGTTTTCGAGGCGCGGCCAGTATCGCAAGCAAGTCTTGCGGGTCGGCGAGCTCGTCGACGATGTGGTCGCACTCCTCGGTCGAACGTTGCCGAAGACCGTCCAGATCGAGAAGCAGGTCGTCGATCTCGATGCGTGCATCGAGGGCGATCCGACACAGTTCTCGCAGATGTTGGTCAACCTCGGCATCAATGCGAGCGATGCGATGGCCGGTAAGGGTCGGCTCGTCCTGCGCAGCGAAGTCGTCGCCGGGAAGGCCAAGATCTCGGTCACCGATACCGGCACGGGCATGGACGAAGCGACCCGCGCGCGGATCTTCGAGCCGTTCTTCACGACGAAGGAGATGGGCAAGGGCACCGGCCTCGGACTCGCGCTCGTGTGGGGCGTGGTCACCAAGGCGCGCGGTTCGATCACCGTCGAGTCGGAGCTCGGTCAGGGCTCGACGTTCGTGATCACGTTGCCGCTCACCGACAAGCTGCCGGTGCGCGCGGCCGAATCCGGCAGCATGCAACGCCTCGCGCAACGCGGGACCGTGCTCGTCGTCGACGACGAACCGAGCGTCCGCAGCTCGACCTCGCGAATGCTCGAGCGACTCGGTCTACGCGCGCTCGCCGCCGATGGTGGCAAGTCCGCACTCGCGCTGTTCGATGCGCATCAGAAGGACATCGCCCTCGTCGTGCTCGACATGGGCATGCCCGGCATGAACGGCGCCGAGGTGTTTCGTGCGCTCCGCGAACGCAGCAACGTCAAGGTGTTGATCGCGACGGGCTACGCGATGGAAGAGGAAGTCCAGGCGCTGGTCTCGACCGGGGCGCGCGTGCTCGAGAAGCCGTTCAAGATCCAGGCGCTCGAAGAAGAAGTGAAGCACGCGTTGAAACGGAACTAGAGCTTCCAGGTCGCCCAGAGCTCGCCGTAGAACCGCGTCGCGTTCGCGTTGTCGTTCGCTTCGGTCTGATCGAACGCGCCCATCTGTTCGAGCGTGGCGTCGAGCTGGATCCGGATCTGCCGCGTGGCCACCCAGTTGAAGCCGATCGATTCGGCGAATAGGTGGGCTGCGAATGCATCGACGGGCTTGACCTGCATCGCTTCGAACCGGCCGACGATCTCCCAGCCGTACTGCAACGGCGCTCCATCGACCGCGCGACCGTAGCCACCGTCGGGAGAAATCCCGAACACGAGATAGCCGCCCGTCCACCATTCGTGGCCGGGCAACCGACTCTCGATCCCGGACGCGGGGTCGTACGACAGCTGCTGGCCATCGCGCCGATACGACGCTTCCATCAGCACGCGAAAGTTATCCTCGGACAGCGCCGCATCGCCACCGACGCGCACGCTCGTCCCGCGATACGGCCGTGGATCGAGGAACACCGATCCCATCGACTCGTACGCCGGATCGCCGTAATCGGGTTGGCTGTTGCGGATCCGCAGCGTCCAATCGAGTCCGACCGCGAACTCGTCGCTCGGTGCCGTGCCGACCCGCGCCGCTTGATTCCACGTCGTCGCCGAGCGCTGCACCGCCGTCGGATCGACATCCTTCGGATACTGGATCGCGAACTCGGGATCATCGCCGCCGATGCCGATCGGGGCATCACGCGTGATCGACACCTGCCAGAACTGCTCGTCCTGATGGCCGACGAGCTTCAGGCCGATCTCGCGATCCTTCGTCATGCTCGCGAGCGACGACCGCTCCATGAACGGCAGGTCGAACGGATTCGTATCGCGCTCGAGACCACCGGGCGCGTGCAGGAAGCCCGCTTGGATCTCGATGTGCTCGTCGAGCGCCCACCGCCCGTACAAGTCCGCGATCCCGAGCTTCGTATCCTTGGCCTGGAGCTCCACGCGAAACCCGGTGCCGTGCGAGACCTCGGCATCGAACGAGACCCGCGCGCGCCGTACGGTCAGATCCATCGTATCGGCCGACGGAATCGAATCGTGGCCATAGCGCGCGAGCGATTGCACCGCGAGGCCGAGCCGTAACCGCGCCCGCGACGTGATCCACTCGAGGCCGAGCCCGGGCTCGTGATGGGTGTGGCCGTGATGGCGATGTTCGTCTTCATCTTCGCCCTGGCCTTCGTCATCATCTTCGGTCTCGCTCGCGTGCGTCGAGTCCGTGGGTTGATGCACGCCGTGCGGATCGTCCGTCTCGGCCTCGTCGTCATCGTCGTCATCGGACGCGGCCGGTGGATCGTCATCCGCGCGAACGACGTGAGCAAACAACGCAGCTTTCGCGAACGCCGCGGTAACCAGGACACGACGAAGCATGAACACCCCTTCAGTGAAGGGTGTTACTACGCGTTCGTGGGGCCGGTCCACTCGCCGGGCTGCGGCGTGCGCATATCCCGGAGGCCGGTCACGCGGAACACCTTCAGCTCCTCGGCCTTGCCCTTCACTTTGACGGGCGGCAGCGCCGTGGCTTCGACGCGGCTCGCGACCGCGCGATAGGTGCTCTCCGAAACGATGATCTCGCCCGAGCTGGCGACGTTCACGAGACGGGACGCCACGTTCATGGCATCGCCGATCGCGGTGTACTGCAACGCGCGCGTGGATCCGATCGACCCGGTGATCACGTTGCCGGTATTGATGCCGATGCCGATCCGGATCGGCGCCTGGCTCTCGGCCGCGCGCGTGCGGTTGAATTCTTCGAGCGCCTGCAGCATGGCGATCGCGCACGACACCGCCTTGAACGGAGCGTCGTCGATCGCGATCGGTGCACCGAACAGGCCGATGATCTCGTCGCCGACGAACTTGTCGAGCGTGCCGGTGTACTTGAACAGGATGTCCACCATCACCTCGAAGTACTCGTTCAAGGTGTTGACGATCTCTTGCGCCGGGCGGCCGTCCGACATCGTGGTGAACCCGCGGATGTCGGAGAACAGCATCGTGACTTCCGACAGCCGTCCGCCTTTTTCGATCGTGAGCTCGCCCTTGACGACTTGCTCGACGACGGACGGCGGAATCAGCCGCGAGATCTGAGCGCGCGTTTGCGCTTCTTGCTCGATGCGCGAGGCGAGGCGCGCGTTCTGGATCGAGATCGCCGCCTGCGATGCCATGCCGGTGCAGACCTGGAGGTCCTTCTCGGTAAACGCGTTCGACGTGAACAGCGAGTCGAGGTGCATGATCCCGAGCAGCTCGCCGGAGTGGAGCAGGGGCAACGTCATCGTCGAGCGAATGCCCTGCATGATGATCGAGTGCGCGCCACTGAACCGCGCGTCCATGGTGGCGTCCGACGACAGCACCGCGGCCTTGTTGTTTTCGACTTCCGCCATCACCGTCTTCGACAGGACGATGTTCGGATCGCTCTTGCCCGAGCGCGTCTTCACGTATTGCGGCGACAGCACGCCGGCTTTGTCGCGGAGCAGGATCACGCCGCGATCTGCGCCGACGAGCTCGAACGCTTTATCGAGGATCTTCGGGAGCAGCTTGTCGAGATCGAGCTCGCTTCCAACGGCGCGCGCGAGCTCGTGACCGATGCGAAGACGTTCGTAGTCGCGACGCAGGATCTTGTCGTCGGCGATCTGGCGCTCCGGCATGAAGTCGCCGGTGTTCGCTTGAATGCGCCCGCGGATGTGGCTCTCGGTCAGGCCCGGCGCGATCGTGACGCGTTGAAGCGCGTCGTCGACTTTCGGTTTGTCGACGAACACGATGCGCGTGGAGCCCATCGTGAATTCATCGTTGTCCGACAGGATGTGATCGCTCACGCGTTCGCCGCGCAGGAACGTGCCGTTCAGCGAGCGCAGATCACGCAGGAGGAACCGACCATCCGCGGCACGCTGAATCTGTGCGTGCTCCTTCGAGATGATGCGATCCAAGATCTGGATCGGGTTTTCGGGATGGCGACCGATCGTATTGAACGCAGCGAGCTCGAACTCCTGCCGCTCTTCTCCCGAGATGACGATCAGCTTGGCCATCGCGTTCCGACCCGTCTCAACATACTAAGCTGCCGCAGTTGTTAATAAAACATCCGCGGGCGAGGAAATTTGTGCGATCGGGGGGACTCGAACCCCCACACGGTTAAGTACTGGCACCTGAGACCAGCGCGTCTACCAATTCCGCCACGATCGCGTTCGGGCGCATTCAAATGCCATATCCGGATCCGGCTTACAAGAGCCCCCCAACCGAAACGCTGTCGAGTTTCCTACAGCAACCGCCGGAATCCTCGACAGAATCGCCCCGGTAGGCCGCCGAAAACCATGTAGGCGGCTGGCGTACTGATTGCTTCGCGCGCGGCATGTCCTTCGACGCGATTGCCTCCATCTTCACGGGTGGTTTGTGGGTGGTGTTGTTCGCGGCGTATGCCTTGCGAGTCCGCAGGTTTGGCGCGTTCCACAGCCAGCGCGTCGACAGCGTCGGCGGGACCGCGATCATGGGTGAGAACATCATGCAGGCGACATATTGGGCGGTCGGGCCCGTCGTCCGTGGCCTCGTCGCGATCGGCTTCACCGCGAATGGCGTGACCACGTCCGCGCTCGTCCTCGGGATCGGCGCCGGCGTCTCGGTCGCGTTCGGCTACTTCGGCGTGGCCTGCTTGCTCGCGACGATCTCGACGGTCGCCGACATCCTCGATGGCCAGGTCGCACGGTTGACCCAGACCGGCTCGAATGTAGGTGAGCTCTACGATGCGGTCGTCGATCGCTACACCGAGTTCGCGTTCATCGCCGGATTCGTGGTCTACGCGCGCAACGACACGTGGCTGGTCGGACTGGCGCTGCTCGCGCTCCAAGCGAGCTTCATGATCAGCTACGCGAGTGCGAAGGCGGAGGCGATGAATGTCGAGGTGCCGCGTGGCCTCATGCGCCGCCACGAGCGCGCCGCGATCCTGACGTTGGGCTCGGGCGTGTCACCGCTCGTCGGTAGCGCCGTTCCGTTCGCGATCGCGCTCGGCCTCGTCGGTGTGATCGGCCTGTTCGCGGGAATCCAGCGGTTCTTCCGGATCAGTCGAGCGCTACGTCAGCACGCGTAAGCACCTACAGCACCACCACGATCTGAGTGAGGGCTGGGGTAGCGCCGCTCGATAAGTAAAACCTCGCGTCGATTCACTCCCCGTATGCGGATGGCGGTGATTGCAGCGCTGGGGTTGATGTCGGGTATCGCCTCGGCGCAACCGCTCGGCGTTGCGGATCGCTTGCCGTCGCAGGACGACTGGAAGCTCGAGACCGGCACCGTCGGTGTGATGACCGATCTCGGCGTTCCCGACGGAGCGAGCGCGTCGCTCGTGATGCGCCCGATCCGCGCGATCCGTCTCGAAGCGGGCGTCGCGAGCAACCTCGTGTCGCCGGGCGTGCGCGGTGGCTTCAGCTACTTGCCGCTCCACGGTTGGTTCACGCCGTCGCTGTCGCTCGCGTACGGTCACTTCTTCGAGCGCGATGCGAACGGCGTCGCGCAGACGATCTCGGGTGATCACGGCTTCACGTCGCCGATGCTCGAGAAGGTCGGCTACGACTTCGCGAACGCGCGCGTCGGCCTCGAATTCGGCAAGAAGTACTTCACGTTTTTTCTCCACGCCGGCGTGAGCCGCGTGACCGGTGACGTCCACAACCTCAACCAGGTTGCCGACGGTCAGACGATGGATTCGAACGTGTCGATCACGTCGACGGATCCGAAGGTCACGATCTGGAGTGTGTCCGCGAACCTCGGGTTCATCTTCTACGTTCACTAGGGAGTTGCATGCGTAGTCTTCTGTTGGCCGGTCTGGTCGTGTTCGTTCCGGCGTGTCCGTTGTTGAATGTCCAAGCCGATGTTCAAGAGGTCTGCCTCACGTATCGCGGTGTGACGATTCCGGGTGTTCCGCTCGGCCAGACGAACATCTCTCAGAGCTTCGACTTTAACGATCTGCAGGGTGCCAAGGACCTCGCGGATGCCGATGCCGAGCTCACGGTTACACGCGCCGAAGTGCGTGCCGTGAGTGGCGTGAAAGACTTCACATTCGTCAACACCGCGGCGCTGTCGATCGCGAGCGGTGATCCGAATTCGACGCTCCCGACGCTCGAGATCTTCGGTTGCCACGACTGCTCGACCGCGTCGACCACCCTCGACGTTACCGACGCTACGACCGCCCCGATCCAGGACTACGTGAAGTCGGGGTCGCTCGTCGTTACCATCGATGTCGCAGGGTCGCCACCGGCCACCGATTGGACCGTGGACGTGGACATTTGCATGTCCGGCAAGGTCTCGTACTCCGTCGATCCGTAGTGGTATCGTCCGTGCGTGAGCACGCGCGAGACCGTGAAGCAGAGCGATGTTGTAAAGCGAACCGCTAACATCGCATCCGAGGTGGCGTCCAAGCACGCCGCCGATGTCGACAAACAAAGCCGGTTTCCGGCCGAGACCTTCGCCGCGATGAAAGAGGCGAAGCTGCTTTCGGCGGCGGTGCCGAAATCGCACGGCGGTGCCGGCTCGGGGATGCTCGAGCTCGGTCATCAATGTGCGGCGCTCGCCGAGGGTTGTGGTTCGTCGGGGATGATCCTCGCGATGCACCACATTCAAGTGGCCTGCATCGCTCGGCACGCCCAAGGCGTTCCGTTCTTCGACAACTACATGCGCGACAACTTGGTCGCGAAGCAGGAAGTCGTCGCGTCGATCACGTCGGAGAACGGCGTCGGCGGTGACACCCGCTCGTCGCTGTGTGCGGTCGAAGTGATCGGCGATCAGATGAAGCTGTTCAAGGACGCCACCACGGTGTCGTACGGCCAACACGCCGATGCGCAGCTCGTGACCTGTCGCAAGAACGCGGAAGCCGCGCAAAGCGATCAGGTGCTCGTCCTGTTCAAGAAGGGTCAGTACAACCTCGAGCAGACCGGCACGTGGGACACGATCGGTATGCGTGGCACGTGCTCGCCGGGCGCCAAGTTCAACGGTGCGGGTGGCGCGGATCAGATCATCCCGGGCTCGTTCGCGAACAGCTCGGCCGAATCGATGGTGCCGTACTCGCACATCTTGTGGTCGGCGCTGTGGTCGGGCATCGCGGCGGACGCGCTCGGCAAGGCCTCGCAGTTCGTCCGCGGGCAAGCGCGCCAGAAGCCGGGCACGGTCCCGCCGGCGGCCACTCGCCTCGCACGTGCATATGTGGATCTCCAGGCGATGCGCAACAACTGGGAGAGCTGCGCGATGGAGTTCGACGAATTGAACGACGCGCGCGACAAGCTGGACGGCATGGCGTGGGCGCTCAAGATGAATCAGCTGAAGATGTACAGCTCGGAGATGGCGCCGAAGCTGATCCACGAAGCGCTGCAGATCATCGGCATCATGGGCTTCAAGAACGACTCGAAGTTCAGCGTCGGTCGTAACTATCGCGACGTTCTATCTGCTGCACTCATGGTTTCCAACGAACGCATCGCGGGCAAGAGCGCGTCGATGCTCCTCGTCTTCAAGGATGACTGAAACATGCCGGCTACCGAATTCGATCCACTGAAGTTTCACGAGGGCATGGTCAAGGCCGGCCTGATCATTCCCGTCGGCGTGCAAGGCATCTTCGGCCGTAATCACGTGTTCGAGGACGTCCTCGATCGGTTCAATCGCGCGGTCTCGGAAATCGCGAAGAACGATGGCGCGGAGTACTTCGTCTACCCGCCGCAGATCGATCGCAAGGTGCTCGAGAAGGTCGATTACATGGACAACTTCCCGCAGCTGTCGGGAGCCGTGTACTCGTTCATGGGCAAGGAGCTCACGGCGCGCCAGTTGTCGGAAGCGATTCACGCGGGCAAGCCGTGGGGCGAATACCTCTCGATGACCGACGTGACGATGAACCCAGCCGCTTGCTATCCGGTCTATCCGAGCTTCGCCGGCACCGTGCCGACGGAAGGCAAGCTCGTCACGATGTTCAACTGGGTGTTCCGCAACGAGCCGTCGCCGGAGCCCACGCGCATGCAGAGCTTCCGCGTGCGCGAGTTCGTTCGCGTCGGTACGCCGGAGCAATGCGTCGAGTGGCGTGACATGTGGCTGAAGCGCGGCCTCGCGCTGCTCGAGTCGCTCGGGCTGCCGGTGCAGTCGGATGTCGCGTCGGATCCGTTCTTCGGCAAGGGCGGCAAGATGCTCGCCGCGTCGCAGAAGGAGCAGAAGCTCAAGTTCGAAGTGCTGTGCCCGGTGATCTCGCAAGAGAAGCAAACCGCGATCTGCAGCTTCAACTTCCACGAGGGTCACTTCGGCGAGGTGTTCGGGATCAACACGCCCGATGGCAAGGTGGCGAACACCGCCTGCCTCGGCTTCGGTCTCGAGCGCGTGGTGATGGCGCTGTTCCAGACGCACGGCTTCGATCCGGGCAACTGGCCGAGCGCGACGCGCAACAAGCTGTGGGGCCGAGATTGATCGATGTTCTAAAGCTGGACGCGGCGAACTATCGGCGTCACGCGATGCACGCCGAAGATCGCGCGTGGGTCGAGAAGAACTGCTACTTCGACATCTGGATCGAAGTCGTTCACGCGGTCGGTTGCGAGCCGTACGCGATGAGTCCGGTCGTGGTCGCGCTCGATTGGGTCGGCGATCAATGGACGTTCTTCAAGCCGGCGCATACCGACCTCTGGGATTTGTACGGGCTCGACGTCCAGGAATTGAATTGCTGGAAGCCGTTGCTCGAGCTGGCGAAGGAGCACCTCGCCGGCGGTCGGCTGATCTCGACCGAAGCGGACGCGTGGTGGTTGCCCGATGTCTCGGGCACCGACTATCGAACGCAACACACGAAGTCGACGATCGTGCTGACGTCGTTGGATGTCGAGCGCCAGAAGCTCGGCTACTTCCACAACGCCGGCTACTTCGAGCTGACCGGCGAAGACTTCGTGAAGACGTTCCGTCTCGATATCGATCCGCCGGATCCCACGTTCATGCCGTTCTTCGCCGAAACCGTGGCGACGGATCGCGTGGTGAAGCGAAGTGATGGCGAGCTGAAGGAGCTGTCGATCGCGATGCTGCGGCGTCACTTGGCGCGGCGTCCGAAGGACAACCCGGTCGCACGGTTCGCAGCACGCTTCGAGCGCGATCTGCCGGAGCTCCAAGCGAAGGGCCTCGCGTACTACCACGCGTATGCGTTCGCGACGGTGCGCCAGCTCGGTGCATCGGCCGAGGTCATGGCGATGTACCTCGCGTGGCTCGATGCGGCGAAGTTCGATGGCGCGATCGCGGCGTATACCGAGCTGAGCGGGGCGGCGAAGAGCTTCATCTTGAAGGCGGCGCGCGCCGTGAATTCGAAGAAGCCGTTCGCGCCGGACTTCGTGCCGTGGATCGCGGCGTACGATCGCGCGATCGCGAATCTCGTCGAGCGCGTGTGAGTACCGCGGCGGGGTGGATAGCCGGCGGGACGTTCGTCCACGTATCGCGACCGGCGGTGTCGCGCGGCGTGGGGCTCGTGATCGTGCCGCCGTTCGGCTTCGAAGGCGTGTGTGCGTGGCGCGGGTTGCGGCACCTCGCGGAGCGCGCGGCGAATGCTGGGATGATCGCGATTCGCGTCGACCTCGCGGGCACGGGAGACAGTGCAGGGAGTGATACCGATCCGGGTCGCGTCGCCGCTTGGCTCGATTCGATCAATGCCGCGTGCGATCTGGCGCGCGCGGAAGGCTGCACGACCGTCGTGGTGTGTGGCGTTCGGTTGGGCGCGATGCTCGCGGTGATGGCGGCGGCGCGGCGCCACGATATCGCCGGCGTGGCAACCATCGCCGCGGTGACGAGCGGGCGGGCGTATCTGCGCGAAGCGAAGATGATGCAGAACGCGATGGGCCTCGAATTGCGGCCCGCGGAAGATGGTGCGGACGAGCTCGTCGGCTTCGCGCTGACCGAGGAGACCAAGGCCGCGCTGAATGTCGATCTCGCGAAGCTGACGGATGCGCCGGCGCCGACGATGTTGGTCGTCGATCGCGACGATCTGCCGGGTAACGACAAGTGGATCGAATCGCTGCGGGCGCGAAACGTGGCCGTACAACACGAGCGGTTGCCGGGCTATGTCGAGATGGTCCTCGATCCGCACAAGGCGGAAGTGCCGGAGAAAATCGTCGACGCGGTGCTCGCATACGCGTCGCGGATCGCGGCGCGGACCAGCCACGTCGACATGCGGACGGCGGCGGCGGGTACGCCAACGGTTCACCCGACCCACGACCTGCTCGGCACGAGTCACGGGCGCGAGTCGGTCGTGACGATCGATGGTGTCGCGGCGGTCGTGTCGCGGCCGGAGAAATTCTCCTCGGCGCTGATCCTGTTGAATGCCGGTGCGGTGCGCCGGATCGGGCCGAATCGGTTGCACGTGATGCTCGCGCGCGAGCTCGATGACGTATTGGTGATCCGCGCGGATCTCTCGGGGCTCGGCGATTCGCCGCTGCGCGTGGGATCGCCGGACAACATGGTCTACAGCGATCATGCCGTCGAGGATGTCGGTCGGCTCGTCGACTGGGCGCACGCGCAAGGCGCGTCGAAGGTGACGGTCGGTGGGTTGTGTAGCGGTGCCTATCACGCGCAGAAAGCGGCCGCGGCCGGGCAGGCGATCGATCGCGTGATCGCGATCAATCCGCTGACGTTCTTCTGGACGCCGGACACGCCGCTCGATGCGACGTCGGCCCGGGTCACGTCCGAAGCGAAGCGTTATGGCGCGTCGGCGATGTCTCTCGCGTCGTGGAAGAAGTTGTTGAGCGGCGGTGTCGACGTGCGACGCGTTGCCGGCATCGTCGGGCGTCGGGTGCGCAACACGCTCGAGCATCGCGGGCGCGAGGTGCTGCGCCGGTTGCGCGTACCGCTGAAGAAGGATCTCGGTACGGAGCTCGCGCATCTCGACAAGCGCGGCGTCGGCGTGCATTACATCTTCGTGCCCAGTGATCCCGGCGAAGCCATGTTGCGTGAAGAGGGCGGATCGATCGTGAAGCGTGCGAAGTCCGTCACGATCGAGAACATCGACGGGCCGGACCACACGTTCACGCCGCGGTGGTCGCACCCGGTGCTGATCGCTGCGATCAAGCGGTTGGTGCTGAAGTGACGTCGGCGCCTCGATGGGGCGCGGGTACGGGGGACGTGAAACATGGCTGAAAACGGTGGTGGCAAGCCGCCGCCGGGCCATGCTTCCGGCGTGGCTGATGACGATCCGGACGAGCCGGCGGTTCCGCGGACCCGCGCGCGCCGGCTGACGGAGGAGCAGCAGGCCAAGGTCGATGCGGTCGTGCGCGAGCACGAGCAGCGCAAGTCGGATCGGGTGATCGCGTTGGCGCGGCCGGGCTCGCAGGCGGAGACATCGCCGGTAGCCGATGATCCGCACTCGGACCACGATGCGCGTGCGCGCCGAGATGCCGATGTGCGCGCTGGGCTCGCGGGAGCCGACGCGCTCGATGCCGCGCGCGAACGCACCGATTCGGCCCAGCTGAACGCGAACGCGCTGCGCGCGAGCATGGGTCGGATGCCCACGCCGGATCCGACCGGCGAAGATCCGATCACCGAAGCGAATGCGCTCTTGCGCGGCCGCGTGCCGACCGCTGATCGCGTCGACGAAGCGCTGCGTTTGGACTCGCGCCCGAACGGTGAGCCGAACGACGGCGAACAAACGCCGTTCCTCGCGCGGACGCGCTCGCGCAACAAGCTGCGCGCGACGCGGCCGATGACCACGGTCATTCGCGATCACATGCCCGCGCTCGACGGTATGCGCGGCATCGCCGTGATCCTCGTGCTGCTTCACACCTTCGACCTCTTGCCGCACGAGGGCGCCGCCGCCTACATCCGCGGCCTCGACGAGTTCTTCAACGCCGGCTGGATCGGCGTCCAGCTGTTCTTCGTGCTGTCCGGGTTTTTGATCACCGGCATCCTTCTCGATTCGCGCGAGGAACCGCACTACTACAAGACGTTCTACACGCGCCGCACGTTGCGCATCTTCCCGCTGTACTACGCCGTCCTCGCCGTCGCGTTCCTGATCCTGCCCGCGCTCGGCATCGGGCCCGCCGGCCACGGCGACCATCAAGGCTGGCTGTGGTCGTACACGAACAACTACGCTGCCGCCGTCGGCAAGGGCGAAGCCGCGTTCCCGCACTTCTGGTCGCTTGCCGTCGAGGAACAGTTCTATCTCGTCTGGCCCTTCATCGTGATGATGATCGGTCGCCGCGGCGTCACGATCCTCGCACCGGTGATGGTCGTCATCGCGATTGCCATGCGTGTGTGGGCGCGCCACCGGTTCGGCGAAGAAGCGGCCTACATGTTCACGCCGTGCCGGATGGACGCGCTCGCACTGGGCGCGCTCGCCGCGGCGCTCGTGCGGTCGCCGAATTCGATCTTCGATCGGATCGCGCCGCTCGCGTTGATGCTCGTCGGTGGTGGCCTCCTGATCGTCGGGCTCGGCATGGGCGCGTTCAATCGCACTGGCACGGTGATGCAATACGGCGGCTACACCGTGATCGCGTTCGGCTTCATGCTGACGCTCGTCGGCGCACTCGATGGCTCGCAGGTGTTCCAGTGGAAGCCGCTCCGGCGCGTCGGCCTCTACAGCTACGGCATGTACGTGTTCGGGACGCCGCTGCACTTGTTCGTCGGCGTTCGCATCGTCGGCGAGCAGCCGAGCTTTCCCGTCGCGCTGCTCTACATCGTGGGCCTGCTCGCCGTGACGTTCGTCTGCGCCGCGGCGTCGTATCATCTGTTCGAAGTGCGGTTCCTGCGGCTCAAAGCAAAGCTCGCTCCATGATCACCCACGGCGATCCGTCGTCGGAAACGGTCGCGATCGTGCTGCACGGTCGGATGATGGAAGCCGCCGACCTCGCGCCGTTCGCGAAGTCGCTCGGCGTGCCCGCGTACTTCGTCTTCCCCGATGGCCCACTTACCGTCCTTCCGCGCGGTCGCAGCTGGTGGCCCGTGGACAGCGAAGAACGCGCGCGCCGGGTCGCCGCGGGCCCGATGGATCTGCACGCGATGGATCCCGAAGGCCGCGTCGAAGCGCGCGCTCTCCTACACGAGCTCGTCACCGCGCATGCCGGCAAGAAGGTCGTGCTCGTCGGCTTCTCGCAAGGCGGCATGCTCGCGATGGACTACGTGCTCCACGCGGACGCACTGCCCGCAGGCCTGGTCCTGCTCAGCTCGTCGCGGATCGCGTTCGATCAGTGGCAGCCGCGCCTCGCCAAGCTCGCGAACCTGCCGATGCTCGTCGCCCACGGCACCGGCGATCGCGAGCTCGCGTTTTCTGCCGGCGAGAACCTCCGCGATGCCGCGCTGGCAGGTGGCGCCACCGTCACCTGGTTACCATTCGACGGCCCGCACGAGATTCCGCTCGTGGTGTGGCGCGCGCTGAAACGCTTTCTCAACGCGATCTAAAAGGCGACCGTTGCCGGGCGTGCGTTCGATGATGAAGGGGAGACTCGGCTCCGCCCGGCACGGTCATGACTAGTTGCCGTCTGGCGGCGGTCCCGGTGGCGGGCCATCGCCGTGACCCGGCGGCGGATGATCGGGCTTGCACGCGAGCGTCGTCTGTTTCGGCGGCGTATCGCAGGTGCCGGTGATCGTCGGTCCGGTGCTGTCGCTTCCGCGCGCCGGCAGCGTGAACGTGCACGCATCACCGGACTTCGCGTTCGCGCACGCATCGATCGCTTCTTGCGGCGGACCGTGGTGCTTTGGATGATCGGCGCTCGCGACCGCGAGCATCGCGGCGAGTGGAACGAGGGCAGCGAATAGCTTCTTCACGCTCCTAGAGTGCCCGCAAATGCGCCGAAACCACGGTTTCCACGTGTTTCAGCGGTTTCGCTTTGTTTCAGGACGCGGCCGCGGTCGAGCTAACCGAGCTGATCGCGTCCTGCATGATCGATTCGATCTGGGACATGTCCTGCTTGTGACCGTGGTGCTTGTACTTCTCCGTCTGCGACGTGCTCGTGCTCTTCAGCGCATCGTCGCTATCGGAGCTCGTCGAATCCGACGTGTCCGACGAATCGCTCGCGGCCTGCGCCGGCGGCGGACCGTGGTGATGACCGTGGCCACCCTTCGGTGGTGCGAGCTTCGAGAGATCGCCGCTCTGCGCCGCATCCGAGAACTTCGACGCGAGGTCCTTCAGGTGCTTCGCATCGTCGCCAGTCGCCGACGACGCCGCGTCGTTCAGCTTGTCCGCGATCTGTTGCAGCGCCTGCTTGGCCTTCGCCGGATCCGACTTCTCGAGATCCTGCAGCTGCTTCATCATCTGTCCCATCTTCGAGACGGACGACTTGTCGCTGTCGCTGTCGGTGTCGGTCGATTGCGTCGACGACGTTGAATTGAACGAGACCGATTGCAGCGACGCGATCGATGACGTGCCGGAGATGGAGGAGATACTCATGCTCTGGAATTCGGCTGCGCCAGAGCCGTGGCGATACCGCGAAATGTTTCGTTAAACTGGGGCAGGTTTGACGGTCACGACGGGGCAATTCACGAGCGGTCCGGGCTTCACCAAGCGCGCCTTTTGCGCGGTCGCGGCATCTCGCACCAGATCGAACGCGCGCTCGTCGTAGATGTGGACATCCCACAGCGGCGAATAGTCCGTGTCGCCGGGAACGCTGAGCACCACGTTGTGGGTCTGGACCGAGCCATCGACCGTTTTGAACTGTTCGTGGGCGAACGTCACGTAGATCGGAGATGTAGGCACTTTCGTGCCGGCCGCAGGCAGGGGATCGCCAAACCGCAGACAGTCGATCGGCTGGCCGCGATACCACAACGTCGTCGGCACCGCCGGCGCGACGCCATTGCCTTCTTTCGCGGTCGATCCGTGCGGCACCACCGGGCAGTCGATGATGTGCTCTTCGCGATCCTGCGGATAACTCGCGAGCTCGCTCGCCGATTTCGGCGTCACCCCGTCGGGAATCGTCACCCACACGATCTGGAAGAAGTCGCTGTAGCCGTGGTCGCCCGGAATCACGTCGACGATATCGAGCGCGCCGGGAATCGCCTCGCGCTTGCCGTGCGTCGGTCGATACAGCGTCGCGGGCTGATCGCTCTGCACGTCGAAGTTGTAGTAGCGCACGATGCCGCCATCGGGACCGAGCGCCTGCGTGATGAACGGCGGATGATCGAAGTCGATCGGCGCGCCCGCTTCGGGCAGCTTCTTCTCGCCGCGCACCATCAAGTGACCCGCGGCCGCGCTGAACCGATCGATCACGATGCGATCGGACTGCGGATGCGCCGGCGATCCACAGGCAACACAGACGAGCCACGCGTAGCGCATACGCCGAAACTAACAAACGCCGCGTAGCTGCGAGAGCCACGCGGCGTTCGTTATCGAGATCGACTTACGATCCCGAACCGAGCGACGACTCGATCGCCTTGACCTTCGCATCCACGTTTTTATCCGTGATGTCGGTCTTGGCTTGTTCTTCGAAGTCCATCTCCGTCGGGACATCGACCGCAGCCGCCGAGCCCGCCGCGCTGCCGGCCGAACCGGTCATCGCAGCGGAGCCCGCCGATCCTGCCGAGCCTGCCGAGCCCTTGTCGGGGGCGGTGACGGGCGGCTTCTCCTTGGTCTTCTCTTCTTTTTTACCGCCGCACGCAGCGAGCGTGGCGACGAGCATCAAGCTAACGACCTTCTTCACGGGTGACCTCCACGCGTCGAGAACGCCGCCTGCAGCGAGCTCATGCGCTGCTCGTGACGATCGTTTTCTTTGGCGAGCGCGACATCGATTCGGATGCCGAGCTTCTGGTTGTTCGTAACGGTGGCGACGTCCTTCGCACGCGTCAGATCCGCGACGCGCTCTGCATGCAACTGCAGCTCGGCCTGCGTATCCGCATCCGCGAGGAACGCGGCCTGCCACTTCGCACGGATCTCTTCGAGCCGTTGCTCGCGACGCTGCTCGCGATTCGCGGCGAGCTCTTGCCAGTGCTGCTCCATCGCGGCCTGACGTGCGGCCGCATCCTTCGCAGCTGCGTACGCGGCTTGTTGCTTCGCCCACGCTGCCTGTGCGGCGGCTTGGCGCTCGGCTTCGATGCGCCTGGCTTCCGCCTCGGCATCGTAGTTCGCGACTTCGAAGTTGCCGACGATCAGATCGCGACCGCCACCCTTGAGGATGATCGTGGCACTCGCGGCATTCGCCGGAATCTCGAACTGGATCCGATCCGGACCGACCTTCGCGGCGCGAACTTCATCCGGCCCGTAGAACACGCGCGTGTCGTTCGCGAAGTTCTCGCCACGCACGACGACGCGCGAACCGGCCTTGCCCTTCGGCGGCCAATAGCTCGACACCGTCGGGCGCTCGATGTGATGCCACTCGTGCGGCGGCGGGAAGTTGTTGCCCATCGGCGGCGGAGGCGGCGGCGGATTTCCACCCGGCGGCGGTGGCGGCGGAATCGTCGCGTTCACGTCGATCCAATCACCATCGACGAGCACCCACGTGCCCGACTCTTCATGCCACTCGCGCGGCCGCCACTTCTTACCGGCGCGCTCGCGTTCCCAGTGACCGGGAACCCAATCCCACTTATCGCCTTTCCAATCCCAGCTGCCGGCGACCCACACGAAGCCCGCCTTCGCAGGGCCTTGGTTCTCGGCGCGCGGCGGCGGAGGCGCTTGATGCGGCCGGTGATCGAGCACCGGCGGGACGACGCCCGTGTTGCCGTTCGGCGGAACCGGCGGCGGTGGCACCGCGGCGCCAGCGTCGATCCAGACGCCTTCGGTCCAGATCCATGCAGAGCCGTTCTTATCCCAATGACCAGGACGCCACTGCTTACCAGCGCGCTCGCGCTCCCAGTGGCCCGGGGTCCACTCCCACTTCCCCTTCCACTCCCACTTTCCGCCGATCCACACGAAGCCGGCTTTCGCGGCTTGATGTTCCTCGCGCGGTGACGGCGGTGCTTCCGTCGGGCCGGCCGCATTGCCCGGCGGCGGCGGCACTCGACGTTCGGCAGGGCCACGATGATCTCGCTCCGCAGGTTGCGCGAATGCAGTGCCCGCAAGCACCGCACTCACGAATCCGAGCGACAAGAAGAGGCTACGTGTTCGCATATTTCTCCTTTGACTCGCGACAGCGTATCGCGACGACCGTGTGACGATCAGTCGAGCGGGTTTATTTTCCGCTGTGCGCGTGCGCTCGCTTCTTAAAGCTCGCGCACTTCCACGACGGCACTGATCGAAAGTGCAGAGTAGAGATGCGGGAACGAGTCACCGTCAGCCGCTTCCCAACGAATAGATCCGACACGTTCGGGATCGATCACGAGCAACACGAGATCGGATTGGTTCGCGAAGAATCTCTCTCGCGTCTTTTCCCACTGCTGTTCGGTGGAGAGATGAATGAAGCCCTCGCGATCGAGCGACGGCGGACAGTAGTCGCCGAGGCCGACTGCGTGCTGCCAAGCGTCTCGGGTCGTGATGTGGAACAGCATGGCGAGCACAAGCCTACGCGGATTCCGCAGGGATGACTGCAGGTTCCGCAGGTTCTAACGGTCGATCTCGCAAATGAAATCAGCCAGTTGCGATGGCACAGCAGCAGCAATACGTGCTGGTCAGGAGGTTCGCAATGCTGACGAAAATGAAAGTGGCTCTCGCTCTTTGTGGCTCGCTCTTGGTGGGTGGAATCGGCCTCGCGGCCGCGCAACCCGCACCGCAATCGCAAGATCAAAGTGCCCAACGCACGGAGTGGAAGGCGAAGCGGGAAGCGAAGAAGCAGGAGATGTTGGCGAAGTTCGATCTGAACAAGGACGGCAAGCTCGACAAGGCCGAACGTGCGGCGATGAAGAACGAGATGGCGGAAGCCGCGTTCAAGAAAGCCGACAAGAACGGCGACGGTCAGCTCTCGCTCGACGAGTTCAAGCAACTGCGCCAGCACCAAGGTCGTGGCGGCTTCGGTCGCCATCATCGGCACGGCATGAAGCCCGGCTTCGGCGCAAATAAAGGCGACGCACAGTAAGCTAGCGTGACATGACGCTCCGTCGGATCCCGCCCCTCGCCATCGCGTTCGCGCTGATGGCGTTGGCGTTGATCGCGACGGTCGTTGCTACGCGCCATACCGTCAGCGAAGCGTTTTCTGCCGTCGGCGACGGCCAAGCGCTCAAGGACGAACAAGCCGTGCGCGCCGATCTTGCGGACCTCGATACGAACGGCCCGCCGACATCGGAACAGCTCGCGACGGTGTTGCGCGACTACAGTGACGAAGGCGTTCGCTACATCGCGATCGTCGACAATCACGCCGCGATCCTCGCCGAGGCGGGGACCGCGAAGGGCGTGTTCGGAGCGCGTGCACGTCCGACGCGAATGGAGCGTCCGCGTCGCAATCTCGAGGTCCAGCACATCGGCGGGCGCTTGCGCGTCGAGACGCCGGTGATGGGCCGCCGGTTCGGTGGTGGTCGCTGGATCATCATCGAGGTCGATCCGTCGGATGCGCGCGATCTGCGTGCGGCCTCGGATCGCACGATGTTGATCGCGGCGTTCGCGGCGCTCGCGCTGTTGGGCGTGGCGATCGCGCTCGTCCGTCGAGAATTGCGGTTGCGAGCGGAGCAGGGCGAGCGCGAGCGGCGTGAACGGCTGGCCTCGCTCGGCGAGATGTCGGCCGTGCTCGCGCACGAGATCAAGAATCCGCTCGCGTCGCTGAAAGGCAACGCGCAGTTGCTCGCCAGCACTCTGCCCGATGACGGCAAGCCGAAGCAGAAGGCGCAGCGGGTCGTCGACGAAGCCGTGCGGCTCGAGAAGCTGATCCAGGATCTGCTCGCGTTCGTCCGGACCGGCACGATCGAGCGCTCGGGCTACGATCCGGCGATCCTCGCGCGGGATGCGGCGAGCGCGGTGCAAGGCGAGGTCGCGGTCGAGGCCGTGACGCCGATGCGGACGTTTCCGATCGATGGCAATCGCCTGCGCGAGGTGTTGGTCAACCTGATCGACAACGCGGTCGCCGCCGGTCCGCCCGTCCGCGTGACCGTCGCGATCGATCGCGGGTACCTGATCTACGAAGTGATCGATCGCGGCCCGGGCGTGCCGGTGGATGAACGCGAGAAGATCTTCGAACCGTTCCACACGAAAAAAACGCGCGGCACCGGCCTCGGTTTGGCCATCGCGAAGCGGCTCGTCGAGCTACATCGCGGTACGATCGCCGTCGACGACGCGCCCGGTGGCGGCGCCCGCTTTCGCATCGTGATCCCAGAGGCCTGACATGTCCCGCATCCTAGTTGCCGACGACGAACCTGGCCTGCGCGAATTCGTGAGCGACGCGCTCGAGCTCGACGATCACGTGTGCGTGCAAGCGCCCGATGGCAAGGCGGCGGCCAAGCTGCTCGACGATCGCGGCTTCGACCTGTTGATCACGGATCTCAAGATGCCGGGCATGGACGGCATGCAGCTACTTCGCAAGGTTCGCGCGGAACAGCCCGAGGTCGAGGTGATCGTGATGACCGCGCACGGCAACGTCGACAACGCGGTCGAGGCGATGAAGCTCGGCGCGTTCGAGTTCTTGCAGAAGCCGCTGTCGGGCCCGGACGAATTGCGCTTGCTCGTCCAGCGCGCGGTCGAACGGCGTGGCCTGAAAGATCGCGTCGATGGCGCCGAGCACGGCATCTCGGCCGGGCCCCCGCTGACGTACGGCGACCCGGTGATGAAGCCGGTCGTCGGCGCGATCGAGAAAGTCGCGAAGACCGCGGCCACGGTGCTGCTCCTCGGCGAATCGGGTACGGGCAAAGAAGTCGCCGCGCGCGCGATCCACTCGCAATCGCCACGCGCCACCAAGCCGTTCATGGCGATCAACTGCGCCGCGCTGTCGGAGACCCTGCTCGAGAGCGAGCTGTTCGGTCACGAGAAGGGTGCGTTCACCGGCGCCACCGAACGCAAGCGCGGCCGGCTCGAGCTCGCGGATGGCGGCACGTTCTTCCTCGACGAAGTCGGCGAGCTCAAGGCCGAGCTCCAAGCGAAGCTCTTGCGCGTGCTGCAGGAGCGCCGGTTCGAACGCGTCGGTGGCAGTCGCACGCTCGAGGTCGACGTTCGCTGGGTCGCGGCCACGAACCGCGATCTGCGCGCGATGATCGATGCCGGCACGTTCCGCGAGGATCTCTATCACCGGCTCGCGGTGTTTCCGATCAAGCTGCCGCCGTTGCGCGATCGCAAGACGGACTTGATCCCGATCGCGCGCACGCTGCTCCAACGCGTGGGGCACGATCTCAAGCAGAAGGCGCCGAAGCTCACGCAGGATGCCGAGCAACGCCTGATGCAATCGAGCTGGCGCGGCAACGTGCGCGAGCTCGCGAATGCGCTCGAGCGTGCGGCGATCCTCGCCGACGGCGCGCCGATCGATGCGAGTCACATCTGGGTCGATGAAGCGCCCGTGAAGAGCACGAGCTCTGGTGCGATCAAGACGCTCGCCGAGCTCGAGCACGACGCGATCTTGGCGACGCTCGAGCATGTCGGCGGCAATCGTCGGAAGGCGGCCGAGCTGCTCGGCATCGGCGAGCGCACGCTCTACGACAAGCTCAAGAAATATGGTTTAGGCGAATAGCTTGTCGAGCCGGATCGGCAGGTCGCGCACGCGAATGCCGGTCGCGTGATAGACCGCGTTCGCGATCGCGGCCGTGATGCCGGTGATCCCGATCTCGCCGATGCCCTTCGTGCCGATCGCGTTCACGTGTTCGTCGACCTCGGGGATCGAGATCACGTCGATCGCCGGAACATCCGCGTTGACCGGCACGTGATAGTCCGCGAGGTCACGCGTCATCATGCGCGCGGTCCGACGATCGCGAACGCCTTCCTCGTGGAGAGCCATCCCGATGCCCCAGATGATGCCGCCGACGAACTGATTGTTCGCGGTCTTCGGGTTGAGGATCTTGCCCGTCGCGAACGCAGACACCACGCGAGCCACGCGCACCGTGCGGAGATCCTCGTCGACGCGAACCTCGACGAACTGCGCGCCGAACGAGTGCATCGAGAACGTGTCCTTGTCCTTCGATAGCTCGGTCTTCACCTCGACCGTGACTTCACGTGACTTGTCGGCCGTCGCAGACAGCTTCGCCTTCAACTCCATGCACGCCGCGCGAACTGCTGGACCGACGGAGCCGACCGTCATCGAGCCACCCGAGACCGGCGCCTCGGGCATCGCGCTGTCGCCGAGCTCGAACTGCACCTTCTCGATCGGAACCTCGAGCGCATCCGCGGCGAGTTGCGACATCACCGTGTACGTTCCGGTGCCGAGATCCTGCGTGCCGGCCTGCACGAGATACGTGCCATCGGGACGCCACGTCGCGCGGGCCGCCGCGGGCTGTTGGTTCGCGGGATACGTCGCCGTTGCCATGCCGTAGCCGACGAGCTCGTGGCCATCTCGCATCGAGCGCGGCTGTGGCTTCCGCTGATGCCAGCCGAACTTGTCGGCCGCGGCGGCGTAGCACTGCTTCAACGACTTCGACGACCACGGCTTGCCCTGCGGATCGGCATCCGCGTGGTTGCGCAGGCGGAGCTCGAGCGGAGCGAGCTTCGCGAGATATGACAGCTCGTCGAGCGCGGACTCGAGCGCGAACGTACCCGTCGATTCACCGGGCGCGCGCATGAACGTCGGCGTCGGCGCGTCGATCTTCACGAGCCGGTGGGTCGTGGTCACGTTCGGACACGCGTAGAGCATCCGCGTCTGGAGTGCCGACGGCTCGACGAATTCATCGAACCGCGAGGTCTCGCTGATCACGTCGTGACTGATCGCGACGAGCTTCCCCTCGCGATCGCAACCCATGCGGATGTGCTGCAACGTGTGCGGGCGGTGACCGACGAGCGAGAACATCTGCTGGCGCGTTACCGCGAGCTTGACCGGGCGATTCACGACCTTCGCTGCCATCGCGGTCAGTGACACGTGTGACCACGGCGTGCCCTTGCCGCCGAAGCCACCGCCGACGAACTGATCGATCACGCGGACCTTCTGCTTGTCGATCCCGAACACCTCCGCGATGCGATTGCGAACGCCGAAGATGCCCTGCGTCGCGTCGTAGAGCGTGAGCTCGTCGCCGTGCCACACGGCGATCGTCGCGTGCGGCTCCATCGGGTTGTGATACTCGACCGGTGTCGTGTAGGTCTGCTCGAGCTTGAACGCGGCGGTCGAGAGGCCCGCGTCGACCACGCCGCGCGTCGAGTCCGATTCGCCGTGAACCATCGCCTTCGACGAGAACGCGGTGCCGAGCGATTGTTCGATCGCTGCGATCGCGGCGTTCGGCGCGTACGTCGCCTTGATCATGCTCGCGGCATGCTGCGCACGCTCGAGCGTATCGGCGACGACGACCGCGACCGGCTGATCACTGTATTCGACCTTGTCCGATTGTAGGAGCTGGAGGATGCGCTCCGCCGGGCCACCTTTCGCGCTTTTGCCGGGCGCGACTTTCGGTACATCCAAATGCGAGAGGATCGCGAGCACGCCGGGCTGTGCTTTCGCATCGTCGACGGCGAGCGTGGTGATCGTGCCGTTCGCGATACCGCTCGTCACGATCACCGCGTGTGCGACCTTCGTCACCGCGGTGTCGGCGGCGTAGGTCGCTTGCCCGGTGACCTTCTTGCGAGCATCGATGCGATCGATCGGTGTGCCGACGCTAGTCATTTCAGATCTCCCGCGACGAGTTGCATGGTCCGAACGATCACGCGCTTGACGAGTGGCACCTTGAACGCGTTGTCGGGGCGCGTGTCGGCGTTCGCGACGGCGAGATTCGCCGCAGCGGTAAACGCTTCGCGGGTGGCAGGCTTGCCGACGATCACGTCCTCGACGGCGTGCTCGCGCCACGGCTTCGTGCCGACGCCGCCGAGCGCAATTCGCGCGGCTTTGACGGTGCCACCCTGGATCTCGAGTGCGACCGCAGCGGAGGCGAGCGCGAACGCGTAGCTCGCACGATCGCGAACCTTGACGTAGCGACTCTTCGCCGCGATCGGTGTGGTCGGCACTTCGATCGCCACGACGAGCTCGCCCGGCTTCAGCACCGATTCGATGTTCGGATGATCATCGGGCAGCGTGTGGAAGTCGCCGAGCGCGACCGTTCGCGTGCCGGTAGCACCTTCGATGTGGACCTTCGCGTCGAGCGCCGCGAGCGCCACGCACATGTCCGATGGATGCGCGGCGATGCAATCGCGCGACGTGCCGACGATCGCGTGCATCCGCGCGAAGCCTTCGAGCGCCGAACATCCACTGCCGGGCGTCCGCTTGTTGCACGGCGAGGCGGTGTCGCGAAAGTACGCGCAGCGCGTGCGTTGCAACAGGTTGCCGCCGACGGATGCCATGTTGCGAATCTGCCCACTCGCACCGGCTCGAATCGCATCCGACAGCGCCGGCAGCTTCGCGATCACGTCGGGATGCTCGGCCACATCGGTGTTCGTCGCGAGCGCGCCCAACGTGATCGAACCTGCGTTCGTCGTGATCTTGTCGAGCGCGAGCCCTCCTAGATCGACGACCCGCGCCGGCCGCATCACCTCGAGCCGCATCAGATCGACGAGTGTGGTCCCGCCGGCGAGCGCCATCGTATCGGGCTCGGACAGCGCCTTGATCGCTTCGGCGTTCGTCGCCGGTCGGAGGTAGCTAAACGGCGTCATGCCGGACCTGCTTTCTGCGCGGCTTTGATCGAAGCCAAGATGTTCGGATACGCGCCGCAGCGACAGATGTTGCCGCTCATCTGCTCGCGGATATCGTCGTCGGTCTTGACCTTGCCGTCGGCGATCACGGCGACCGCGCTCATGATCTGACCGGGCGTGCAAAACCCGCACTGCATGCCGTCGTGCGCGATGAACGCCTTCTGCACGGGATGTAGCTCACCGTTTTTCGCGAGGCCTTCGATCGTCGTGATCTGTTTGCCCTGCGCGGTCGCGGCGAGCGTCAGACACGAGAGTGCGCGCTTGCCGTTGATGTGGACGGTGCACGCGCCGCACTGGCCGGCATCGCAACCCTTCTTCGTCCCGGGTAGCTCCAACCGTTCGCGCAAGGCATCGAGCAGCGAGACGCGAGGCTCGATCCGCAGCGTGCGCTTCGTGCCGTTGACGTCGAGCACGACATCGATCTCGTTTGTCGCGACCGGAGGTGCCACGGCCGGTGGCTCGATCGGCTTGTCCTTCTGACGACACGCGGCGAGCACCGCGGCTGAAAATCCGGCGACCACGCACGTCGCCATCCATCCGCGCCGGGTGAACGTGATCGGTGCCGGCATCAACATCTCGTCGGTCGCGCGGCGCAGACCGTCGAGGATCTGGAACGCCGGCGCGCGATGCTCGAACAGGACGCGCGCTTCGTGATCGAAGATGATCACCGCGTCTTCTCCGGATCCGTGATCGCGATGGAGCTCCTTCGCGGCGGTGTGGCCGAGCGTGTACGGCTCGTCATCCGGGCGCAGGCGCCAGGCTTGATGCGCGGCCACCACGATCAGCTCGGCGCCGAGCCCACGTAGATGACCGCGAATCGCGCGTAGCTCCTCACTCGAGTGGGGCGACCAGTCGCGCGCGAATGCGAGAACCCTGCATCCTGGACTCGGCATGGGGCTAAACCCAGCAAGATCGCGGCCTACGATCCGCGCGGATCTGACGGGTCATTCGTAGCGTCAGCGCACATCAGAACGTCAGGTGCACGAGCGGAACTGTCATCGGATCCTGTTTGTCGAACAGGCGCCGATAGCCGCGGTACACGACATAACCGAGCCCGACGTCCATCGCCGCATAGGCGAGACGCGCGGGAATCTGCTTCCAACCTTCGATCGACCACAGCTTGAAGATCTTCGACACGTCGTTCTGCGGTCGGAACAGGATCACGTCCTTCGCGAAGTCGACCCACAGCCCGGTCGCGGCGACGGTGAGCGTCAGTTGGCCATACTTGTTGTCCGGCCAACCGCCCGCGAACACGAGTGCGGCGAAGCCTCCCAACAACACGACGTCCGTGATCTTCGGCGCGATCAAGAACGTCACGCGATCGGCATCGCTCTGGAGCCCGTGAACGTACGTCCACCCGAAGCGAAACACGTTCGCGTGCGGATCGATGCCGGGTGGAAACACGTGGAGCTCGTCGACATCGGCACCGACGAGCTTCGCCGCGAGCGCGTGACTCCCTTCGTGCAGCGCGACGCCGGCGAGATAATCGATCGGCGCCTCGCCGAGACCGACATACACGAGCGTGGAGTTATCGGGCCCGGCGTGCGCGGTGCCGCAGATCAGCAGCACGAGCAGCCACTTCACGGCGGCGCGACCCAGATCTCGTCGACGGCTGTAAAGCCGAGTCGCTTCGCGAGTCGCAACGAGGCGATGTTGCCTTCATCGGCCCCCCACACCGGTTCGCGTCCACGCGAGCGCTCGTCGTGAATCAGGGCGGCGGCGACGATCGTGCCGAGGCCGAGCTGGCGTGCGGTCGGCACCACGTCGACGGATACGTCGAACAACTTCTGCGAGCGCCACGGCGCATACGCGAACGCCGACGCGACACCGTCGACATACGCCGTCCAGATCGGTCCGCGGGTCGCCGCCCATGTGAGCTCGGCATCCGGCGGCTCTTCGGTGAACAGCACGGCGCCACCGTGATCGGGCAGGAGGTCCGGATCGAGCGTATGCAGGATCGCGCGTTCGCTTCGCGCAAACGCGGGTGCGAGATCGTCGCGCGTGTAGAGCACGGCGTGATTCGGATACATCGTGCGTAGCGTGCGCGCGGCTTGGACATCGACATCGCCGACGAGCACGATCAACTTCGCCGCGTCGTGGCCGAGTGCAGTGCCGCCGGCTGCGGGAACGCGCCAGCCATCGGGATCGCCGAGGATGCCGTTCGCTTCGACCCACCGCGGAATGTCGGGAAGCTCGATCACTGACCGCTGCCGAGAGAGCTCAATGCGCCGATCGCGGCCGTCGCGTCGTCGATCAGACAGTAGTTCTTGTTCTTCATCTTCGGCTTCGGCGGCGGCACGATCGCGCGTTCGAGCGCGGGAATCGCCTTCGCCGTGTTGAGCGCGCGCAGATGTGCGACGGCGTCCTTGCGCTTCGGACAGGTCAGCTCTTGCTCGAGATCGAGCGAGTACGAGGTGACCCAATCGATCGAATCGCCGAGCTTGTAGCGATCGATCACCGGGCGAACGGCGTGACGGCGATCGAGGTTCTGGGACACGGCGGCCTTGATCAGGGCATCGCGACCCTCGAGGTCGTCGGTGCGGCCGAGCCACACGTCGAACGCGTTCGTCACGGTGTCCGGGTTCTTGTCGGCGGCCATCGCGTGGAGGTTCGCGATGAACGTGGCGTTCGACGCGAGCGATGGCTCGATCTTCAGCGCGCGATTGTAGGCGGCGAGCGACGGCCCGCTCTCGTGGCGCGCCGCATGTGCGTGGCCGAGTAACAGCTGCGCGTTCGCATCGTCCTTCGCCGCCGGATCTTTTTCGATCACGTCGATCGCGGCCTTCGTATCGCCGTGCTCGAGCGCATCCGCCGCCTTGCCCGCGGTGGTGTTCGGATCGGTTTTCGGATCCGTGCTGATCGGCTTCTTCGGATCGTCTTCGCCGGAGTGACGCGTGGTGACGACCGCGATCGCGATGCCACCGACGAGCGCGACGCCCAAGATCCCCGCGTACAACGGCCACCGCTTCTTCTTCGGTGGCACCTGCGCGAGGCGTTGCTCCGGCGTGAGCCCGAAAATCGGTTCGCCGCCCGGTCCGGTGAACGGCAGCCCGATGCCCGTGCCACCGACGACTTCGCCGCTATCCTGCTGCTTGCGCGCCGCGAGCTGCGCGGCGAGGGCAGGGCGTTGCGTGGTCGGCGGTTCGACGCCGAGCGTGGTCGCCGCGCGGCCGGTTTCGTTCGGTGGACGCGCGGCAACCGGTGACGGCTTCGCGGGCGTGAGGCTGAGCGCGTCTTCGATCGCGTTCCCGATCTCGTCCTGGATATCGACCTTGCCGAGATCGTCGACGAGCGGCTGACTTCCGGTATCGCCCGGGCGATCGAACTCGACGGCGGTGACGCCACCATCCGGCGTTTCGAGTGCGTTCTCGACGGCAGCCAAGAACACCTCGGCGCTCGCGTAGCGATCGACCGGCTTCTTCGTCAGACCTTTGACGATCAGTCGCTCGATCGAGCTCGGCACCGGACGCCCGCCCTTGATCAACCGCGAGCGCATCGGCGGCACCGCCTTCGCGGTGTGCATCGACATCACTTCGAGCTTGTCGTCGGAGTAGAATGGCGGCTGGCCGGCGAGCATCTCGTAGCCCATCACGGCGGCCGCGTAGAGATCCGCGCGACCATCCATCTTGTTGCCGAGTGCCTGCTCCGGCGCCATGTAGATCGGCGTGCCGAACGCCATGCCGGCTTGCGTGAGCCGGACGCCGTCGTCGGAGAGCTCGCCCGACATCGGCTTCGCGATGCCGAAGTCGAGGATCTTCGCGAAGTCCAAGTCATCGCCCTGACGGATCAGGAAGATGTTCTCGGGCTTGATGTCGCGATGGATGAGGCCCGCCGCGTGAACCGCGCCCAAGCCTCGCAAGATGTGCGCGAGGATGTGCAGTGCGCGGCCGGGTGCGAGCTGACCTTCGTGCTCGAGCACGTCGGCGAGCGACTTGCCCTCGAGCAATTCCATCGCGAGATACAGCGAACCATCGGGCAACCGGCCGACGTCGTACGTGGCGACGCAGTTCGGATGATCGACCTTGCCGACCGCGAGGGCTTCGCGCTCGAACCGCGAGCGAACGTCCGGCGATGCCGCGAGCGATGGATGCAGGATCTTGACGGCGACTTGGCGGCGCAATCCGACGTGCGTCGCGCGGAACACGAGGCCCATGCCGCCGCGTCCGAGTGTCGACTCCAAGCGATAACGGCCATCGACAACGGTGCCGATCAGCTCTTCGCCATCCCCGTCTTCGGGGAACAGCGCAGCTGGATCCGTGGAGTCAGCCATCCGTGTCGCATGTATTTTGCCATCGCGATCGCCGTTTGGCCTAGCAACCCCTCAAGATTCCTGACGGTTCTACAGCGCCGTAATGTTTGCGATCTCCCCGAGTTGCCAGATCACACTCGGATATGTAGAGTGCCGCTCCGTTACCAGCCCAGGTAGCTCAGCTGGTAGAGCAGCGGACTGAAAATCCGCGTGTCGGCGGTTCAACTCCGTCCCTGGGCACGAAGTTTCGCGTTCTAATGATCGGATGGTTCGCCATCTGATCGTCGGGACCATGCTCGTAGGCTGTGGAGATCACTCCTCCGCGACCACCGACGGCGCCCCGATCGATACTGCGGTGTCGATCGACGCGCCTGCCACCGCGCAACCGATCTCCGCGCCCGCGGACACCTGGACGTGGGTCGACTTCGCGGATTCGAAGTGCGCGTCCGGGACCGCGACCGGCATCGGGATCAACCCGCACGCGGGCGCGACCGACGTCGTGATCTACTTCGAAGGCGGCGGTGCGTGCACCGATGCGGATAGTTGTTGGGGCGCGACCCCGAAGGCGAACAACCTCGCCGGCTACGACGCGACCACGTTCGAGGCCGCGCAACAGCGCAAGTATCCACTCCTGAATCGCGCGCTCGCCGGCAATCCGTTCAAGGACAAGAACCTCGTCTACATCCCGTATTGCACCGGCGACATGCACGGCGGCGCGACCGACGTCGATCTCGGCACGATGCACACCTACTTCTGGGGCGCGAAGGATCTCGATCTGTTCCTCGCGCGGCTCGCACCCACGTTCCCGACGGCACAGCACATCTGGTCGTACGGCACGAGTGCGGGTGGCTTCGGATCGTTCCTCGCGTACAGCCACGTCACCGCGGCGTTCCCGGCGGCGCGCGTCGATATCGTCGACGATTCGGGCCCGGCGATCGTCGCGAACGGGGCGACCGACAACCACGGCATCTTGACGACGTGGGGCTTCGTCGCACCATCGGGATGCTCGCCGTGCACGAAGTTGTTCGACGTGTTGGAGACCGATCGCGCGGCACAACCGGCGAGCAAGTACGCGTTCCTCTCGTTCGCGCAGGACACCGTGATCGCGCCGGACTTCTTGTATTCGCTCGCGGCCTATCCGGGCGTGATGTCGAGCTATAGCCAGGGCTTGTCGGCGGACACGCACGCGGCGACGTACATCTTCTCGAACGAGCAAGGCCACGTCGTCGAGAGCGACCTCGCGAACGCGACGAAGTATCTGCCGTGGATCACGTTGATGGTGACCGACGATCCGAGCTGGGCCGACGCCACGAATCCCTGATACAACCCGCCCGTGGCAACGCTCGACGAGCTCATCGCAGCCGAAGGCAGAGCGCGCGAGCTCTTCGATCTATCCCTGCCGCTCGTCCGGCCGGGCACGACCGAGCGCGAAATCTCCGACGGCGTGGCGGCGATCGCGGCCGAGCGGTTCGGCGTGAAGAAGTTCTGGCACAAGAAGATCGTACGCGCGGGTGCGAACACCGTGCACGTCTACAAAGAGAACCCGCCGGACCTCGCGATCCAGGCGGACGACATCGTGTTCTTCGATTTCGGTCCGGTGTTCGAGGACTGGGAAGCGGACTACGGCGTGACCGTCGTCGTCGGTAACGATCGCCGGAAGCAGAAGCTCGCCGCTGATATCGAACGCGCGTGGGTGCTCGGCCGCGACTACTTTCGCGCGCATCCCGAGATCACGGGCGCGGAGCTCTATCGCTACGTGTGCGAGCTCGCGCGCGAGATGGGCTGGGAGTACGGCAACGTGCATTGCGGCCACATCGTCGGAAAGTTCCCGCACGAGCACGTCGATCCCGACGACGAGTGGAACCACTTGTACGGCACGAACGATCGACCGATGCGCCGCCCCGGTAACACCGGCGAGCCGCTGCAATGGATCCTCGAGATCCACTTCGTCGATCGCGAAGCCGGTTATGGCGGCTTTCAAGAAGCGCTGTTGTACTAGCTGAACAGCTGCGCGCGCTCGCGAAGATGCGCGGCGCCGAGCGCGTGGATCGCGTCGCCGTAGGCGGCGGCGGTCTGGCGACCGAGGATCACGTTCGCGGCATCGCGTGCGGTGACGAGCGCGAACCACATGCCGTTGCCGCACAGCGGATCCGGTTGGAACGCCGAGTTGCCGATCGCGATCCAGCGGTCGCCGTGCACGCGCTCGTAGCCGCGCACGCTCGCGTCGACGGACCATTGCGTGGTGGTGCCGTCGAAGTGGATCTCGCTGATGAACGAGCCGCCGGTCGGCGAGGGAATGCGATAGCTCCACCCGCCGGCCGATAGCGTGATGTCGACGCGATCGAGATCGGTATCGTCGACGGAAAAGCTCGCGCGTTGAGCGAGGTGAACGATCGATGCGCGATCGCGGCCACCGGTGGCGATCACGCGCATGTCGGCCTCGACATCGGTGTCTTCGAACAGCACCGCACCCGCGGCGACCGCGTGGTCGCGGAGCGTGGCGTCGAACAAGTCGCGATCGATCGCGAGCGATCCGGGCGCCGGGCGATCGACGGGGCCCTTGCCGTGCCACGTGGTGCGTTCGGTGCTTACAGGTCGGCCATGGATCGCGATATCGAGCAGGGCTCGCGCCCGCGGCGAGATCAGCTCGATGGTGCTGCGGCGCTTGCGCGAGCGATGGAGCAGGGCGACGCGGACGCCTTCACGTGCAAGCTCGCGAGCGCACCATGCCCCACTCGGGCCTGCGCCGACGATCGCGACGTCGAAGTTCACGCGCCTACTATCGGCGGTGATCCGGAGCGACCTCTAGAGACGATTGCGGTGTTTTGCAGCACTTGATAGATTTTCACTCGGGTGGTGTATGGATCAACGAGCGTTGATGCTCGTCGATGACGACGAGCACGTATTGGCTGGGTTGGCTCGAGCGATGGTGCGGCACGTCGACGTGGTGGCCACGGCTACGACGACGAGTGAAGCGCGCGCGCAATTTCAACGGATCCGGCCGTGCGCGTGCGTCGTCGATTATCACCTTCCCGACGGCTCCGGGCTGGAGCTGATTCGCGAGCTTCGCGCCGCCGATCCGGGCGTCATGCTCGTCCTGATTTCGGGATACGGCAGCATGGAGGTCGGGGCGGCGGCGATCCGCGCGGGCGCCGATCACGTGGTCGCGAAGCCGGTCTCGGCCGCCACGATCGCGCACTTGATCCAAGGTGGCGAGCCCACGATCGCACCGACCACGCCGTCGGCAGATCGCGCGATGTGGGAGCACGTCCATCGCGTGCTCGCGGACTGCAAGGGCAACAAGTCCGCCGCGGCGCGCGTGCTCAAGATCGACCGGGGGACTTTGCAGCGATGGATCGACCGGCCAGCGCCGGCGTAGCGTGCTCGTGATCCGCGAGCACGGTGCCGATCTGTTTCGCGCGGGCGAGCACGTCGGGCAGGTTCGTCTGCCACCACTTGCGCGCGCGTTCCTGTGACCAGCGCTGCGGGAAGTGCACCTGATCGAGGCGTTGGCGGACTTCATCGGCGGTCTGCGGGCGCTCCGCCGGATCCTTCGCGAGGCAGCGCAAGACCACGTGCTCGAGTTGCGGCGGAATGTACAGCTCGGTCCGCGCCGACGGTGGCGTGGGCGTTTCGTGAAGTTGCGCGGCCATCGTCGCGGCGGAGGTCTGCGCTTCGAACACGACATGACCGGTCAGCATGTAGTACGCGACGCAGCCGAGCGAGTAGATGTCGCTGCGCGGATCGGTGATGTTGTGCGCGACCGTTTCGGGCGCGAGATACGCCGGCGTGCCGACGAGCTGACCGACCGTGGTCACGCGCGAATCCGCCGGCGCCTGCGTGGTGTGGACGAGCCCGAAATCCAGGACCTTCACGAAGTCGCTCTTGCCGCCGATCGTGCACGCGTAGAGGTTCGCGGGCTTGACGTCGCGATGGACGAGGCCGTTCGCGTGCGCTTCGGCGAGCGATTCGCAGACCTGACGAATCAGGTAGACCACGCGCTCCGCCGGCACGGGACCGAACCGCCCGATCATCGATTCGAAGTCGAGCCCCGACAGCAGCTCCATCACGTAGTACATCCGGCCGTCGTCGGCGGAACCGAAATCGTAGATCGCGACGGTGTGCGGCGACGTCAACAGCGCCGTCGCTTGGACCTCGCGTTCGAACCGCGTGCGCACGGCCTGCGCATCGTTGAACGTGTTGCCCTGCGCGCGCACGAGCTTGATCGCCGCCGGCCGGATCAGGCTGCGATGTTCCGCGCGCCACACTTCACCCATGCCACCATGCCCGAGCTCCTCGACGAGCGTGTACGCACCGAGCTCGCGCGCATCGACGACTTGGCGGCCGAGCTTGTAGATCACGGCGTTCGTGAACAGCGCGATCGTGGCGCCGACGAGATTGCCGACGAGCTCCATCACGTGCATCTGACCGATCGGGTCATCGCGAAACCCGGCGGCTCGGGTGAGCGCGTACGCGATCGGGCTCGCGAACGCGGCGCCGTACAACGCGAGCGCGGCACGGCGTGGCTTCTGCGGCACGAGCGTGAACGTCAGGATCCACAAGCACACGATCGACATCCCGCGGTGCGGTTGATCGGTGTGCTCTTCGATCGCGGCGATGCACAGCGCGCCGAACCATTGGAACGCGAGCCCGAAATTGATGATCGAGCGTGCCGGCCAATCGAGCCGCGTGACGATCCACATCGCGATCGATGCGAACAGCGCGAACGTGAGGATCGCCGTGAGGAAGTGAAAATCGAGAGGACCGGGTAGCTCGAGCACGCCCAACCACGCGAGCGTGCCGCCGAGCGCGAATAACAGCGCGATGCCGGCGAACACGACCGCGAGCGCGCGCAGCCGTGGCACCGCGATCTCGTTCAGCGCACCGGACGTGGAGCCGTGGCCGGTCGATTTTTGCGGCGCGGCTTGGTGGCCGGGATGCCGGAGCAACACCGTATCCAGCAGTTCCGGATCCGCCACGACCCTTCATAACCTAGTTACGGCGAATCGGCGAAGGGTCGATCGCCACGCCATCGATCGTCAGGCCGGGGAATGCCAAGCGTGGTGCGAGGTGGCGGTTGTACGGTGTCGGAAACGGCAGCACCGGTGCCGAAACCGCGTCGAGCCTTGCACGGGATTCCGACGGGAGATCGATCTCGACGAGGTTCGCGATCAGCTGTGCGTGCGTTCGCGCGCCGAGGATCGGTCCGGCGATGCCCGGGCGCCCGCGCAGCCACGCGAGTGCGACGGCCGCGGGTGTCGTCGATAGCTCGGTCGCGATCGCGGCCACGGCCTCGATGATCGGGACCTGCGCCGGCGTCGGTCCGCCGGTCAGTGCCGCGCGCTTGCCGGGCTCGTCGATCCGGCGGACGAGCGTGCCGTTCTTCAACGGGCCCCACGCGAGGATGCCCATGCCGAGCTGTTCGGCCATCGGCACGAGCTCGGCCTCCGCGGTGCGCTCGAGCAATGAGTACTCCGCTTGATACGCGATCAGTGGCGTCCAGCCGCGCATCATCGCGAGCACCTGCGCGTGCGTGGTCGCCCACGCCGGCATGTCGCTAAAGCCGATGTAGCGAACTTTGCCGTCGTGAACCAAGTCGTCGAGCGCGCGCATGGTCTCTTCGACGGGCACCGTGCGGTCCCAATTGTGGAGCCAATAGAGATCGATGTAGTCGGTCTTCAACCGACGCAGGCTCGCTTCGAGCTGGCCGATGATCGCCTTGCGCCCGGCGCCGCCCGCGTTCGGATCACCGGGTGTCAGGCTGCAGAAGAACTTCGTCGCGATCACGAGGCGATCGCGATTCTGGAGGCACGCGCCGAGGATCTCCTCGGAGTGGCCGTTCGTGTACACGTTCGCGGTGTCGATGAAGTTGCCGCCACGCGCGCGATATTCGGCGACGATCCGTTCGCATTCGGCCGGCGGTGCGCCCCAGCCGAAGTCTTCGCCGAACGTCATGGTGCCGAGGCACATCGGGCTGACGCGAAGGCCCGAGCGGCCGAGCGTGATGTAGTGGTCGAGAGGCATGCGTCCAGCGTGAGGCCGGTGGACGCGTGCGCGTAGAACGATGCTTTCAGGCTCTTGCACGATCCTGTCAATCGGTCAGGATCGTGATGTGATCGCCGAGATCGAAAAGCTGATCGTTCGCCACTCCGGTAAGCCGCACGCATTGCATCGAGTGATGTTCGCCGCGCGCGATACGCCGACCGAGCCATCGGCGGTGATGAACGAACAGGCCTCGTTCGCGTTCGTCGCGAGCGGCCAGAAGCACGTCGTGCTGGGTGATCGCACGTTCACGTACGGGCGCGGGCAGTACCTCGTGATCTCGGCGGAGCTGCCGCTGGTGTCGAACATCACGCGTGCGTCTAAGAAGCAGCCGTTCGTCGGCGTCGGGCTGAAGCTCGATGCATCGGCGATCGCGAGTCTCCTGCTCGAAGGCACGCGCGATGACGGGATCACGCAAGGCATCGCGGTCCACCAGGCTGGTGCGGATCTGATCGATGCACTCGCGCGCCTGTTGCGACTGCTCGATCATCCGCGCGACTTGCCGGTGCTCGCACCGATGGCCGAGCGCGAGATCCTGTGGCGGCTCCTCACCGGCGAGCAGGGCGCGATGATCCGGCAGATCGGGCTCGCGGACAGCCGGCTGTCACAGATCGCACGCGCGATTCGAGCGATCCGCTCGCGCTATGCCGAGCCGCTGCGGATCGACGAGCTCGTGCACATCGCGGGGATGAGCCCGTCGTCGTTCCATCGCCACTTTCGCGCGGTCACGGCGATGACACCGATCCAGTATCAAAAACAGATCCGGTTGCAGGAAGCACGTGCGCGTCTGCTCGGTGCGGGCGTAGGTGACGTGGCGGCGGTCGGGCGAATCGTCGGTTACGACAGTGCGTCGCAGTTCAGCCGTGAATATCGGCGTTTGTATGGCGTGGCCCCGATGATGCACTTATCCGGGATCAGCAGGTCTCGGAGAGAACATCATGGATAAACAACTCACGAATATCGATCGAACCGCACCTGTGATCTCGCAGCGCAGCCGCCGGATCCAGGCACCGCTCACCGTGCTGTGGCGACTCCACATCAACGTTCCGATGTGGCCGGAGTGGCAGCACGATATCGAGTCGGCAACGTTGCACGGCAAGTTCATCGTGGGCTCGAGCTTCACGTGGAAGACCGCCGGCATCGTCGAGCCGATCACGTCGACGATCTATGTGATCGAGAACGAGCGGCGCACCGTGTGGCAAGGCACGGCCGCGGGCATCACCGCGATCCACGAGTGGAAGTTCACGGCGGAGCGCGGTGGCACGCTCGTCGAGACACAAGAGAGTTGGGCGGGCGAGCCGGTGATGAAGGACAAGGACCAGCTCGCACACGCGCTCGATCAATCGCTCGACCGCTGGCTTGGCTACTTCGCGCAAGAGATGAGTCACCGCCGCGCGGCTTGAGCGATCACGCTCGCGAGCCAGACCAGCCCGAACACGAGCTGAGATCCGGTCGCGAACAGTGCGATCGTGGCGAGCACGAGCCCGGCACACCAGCCGAGCGTGAGCTTCGCGAGCCAGCGATTCGCGCGATGCTGGCGGCGGCGATCGCGGCGCTCGAGCCACACGATCGTCCCGGTCGCCGTGACGATGCAGGTCAGTGCCGCGAACACCGCGAGCACGATCTTCATCGGGGTGCCGCCGTAGCGGCCGAAGTGGAGTCCGGTCATCCACTCGTCGGCGCGCATGTTCGTGGTCTCGCCGCTCGGCCGACCGATCGCCGTGATCGCTCCATCCGATCGGCGGACCTGGATCCGGCCCGTGCCGAACGCAACGCCGTCGATATCGCCTTCGAGGCCGACCGCCGCTTCGGAGATCACGACGTTCGTCGGCACGAAGCCCGGGATGACGTCTCGGGAGGACGCGACGATCGCGTCGAGGTCACGCGAGCGCGCGACCGGCTTCGGGCGTTCGATCACCGCGGCGCCATCGGAGAGCCCCGCGCGCTCGAAGATCGGATCGATCGCGATCGCCCCGAGGCACAGCATCACGCCGGACCACGCGTAGATCAGCTGGAACGGCACGCCGATGATGCCGAGCAGCTTGTGTAGATCGCTCGCACCGACGCGCAGGCCCTTCTCCGGGCGAAACCGGAACCACGTGCGCACGCGGTCTTTGAGCTGGATCACGAGCCCCGTCACGATCACGAGCGCGAGCACGAGCGCACCCAGCCCCGAGATCCAGTGGCCGTACGGGATCATGTCCAGGTGGTGCAGTTGGTACATGAACGTGCCGACGCCTTCGTCGACGGGCGTGAGGCCGCACTGGACGCGACCATCGACATGGACGTGACCATCGGGCTCGACGGAGAACGTCGTCGGGATGGCGCGCGCGAGCTGCTCGTAGCTCGTGACCGGCGAGTGGCATGGCTCCGACCAGCGATCGAGTGGGCGCCGGAACAGCGCGAACCCGCCGGCGAAGAACATCATGAACACGAGCAACGACGCGATCACGCCGGCCCACGCGTGGACGTCCCACCAGATCCGGAACGTGCGCGGTGCGAGCTTCACCGACGAAATCCGAGCATCGCGAGCGCGACCCAGATCGGCACGATCGCGTAGCGCCCGATCGCGAGGCCGCACAGGTGGCCGAGCAGGATGCCGAGGCCGATGGCAATCGGTAGCGTGGCTGCGATCGCGAACGCCGTGCGTCCGATCGAGTGCTCGGGCGAGGAATCGGCCACGGCCTCATGCTATCGAATAACGATGCCGTGGGTAACGATCCAAGCCGCACCCCTCGCTCGCACGAAGGTCATGGAGCGCGAAGGCAAGTTAGTGCTCGCACTCGTCGATGCGACGAGCGTCGACATCGCGAACACCGTGCTCGACAAGATCGCGGCGCTGGTCCCGACGAAGGACTACAACTGGACGCAGCTCTTGATCGACACCGACCTCGAGCTCGTGCGCGTCGGGCAAGCGAGCGCGGTGATCCTCGAGCTCGAGCCCGGATCGATCAGTGGCGCGAGCATCGGCAACACGAGCGCGTGGTGGATCGATGACTTCGGCGTCGAGAACCTGACCGAGCGCCAGATCGAGAAATCGATGTTGGGCGACGGTAACTCGCATCCGTACGCGTTTCGAGTGCGCGGGCTCGAAGGGGGCAGGGTGCTCGTCGCGACGAGCGCACTCGTCGGTGTAGGCAAAGATGCCATCATGCCGGCGGCGCGCGAGCCCGATCTCACGGCGGCGAGCAAAGCACTCGCGCAGTTAGCCACGAGCACGTTCATACTTTGCCAGGGCTAGCGGTTCCCACGATCGGTGGGTGGCGTGTTGTCCTCGTATGAAGCTCGCAGCCATCTTGTTCGTTGCCGCGTGTGGAACGGAAACGCCGATCAGCGTGACGTCCGTCGAAGATCTCGGCGCGTTTCCGCTGCCGCCCGATGGCGTCGGTCGCGATGGCGGTGCCTCCGGCATGCTCGGCGGCCAGATCCTGTGGACGTTCGGCGATACGTTCTTGTCCGGACCGAACGCGATCGATGGCGCGAGCGTGTTGTCGGCGACCTCGGGCTGGAGCACGCCCGCGGCACCGCTCGATCTCGTGCATTCGATGAATGGCGACGAGCCCGCGCAGTTGATCCCGTACACCGCTGACGAGATCGCCGCGAACCAAGCCGACGCGCTGAACGGCTACGCGCTGTGGCCGGGCAACTTGATCCCGGTCGATGACAGCCAAGGCATCGTCACGTTCCAACACGTGAAGCGCTCGGGTGGCAGTAGCTTCGCGGTCGATTACGTCGGCACGGCGACGATCCACGCGGGCGAGACCACCGCGACGCGCAATCCGGGCCAGATGCCGGACCTGTTCGTGCCGCAGTTTCGCGTCGACGATCGCTACTACGCGTGGGCGTGCGAGAGCTCCGGCTTCCTCGCCTTCAGTTGCAAGCTCGCGCGATCGACGGACCTGGCGACGTGGGAGTTCTACGACGGCCACACGTATCAAAGCGATCCGGCGAACGCCGCCTACGTGATCGACCAAACCTCGGTCGGCCCGACGGTCGCGCGGTATGGCGGTCGCTACATCACGACCTCGTGCGACATCGTCTCGAGCACGATCCGGATCCGGACCGCCGATGCGATCGAAGGACCGTGGGACGACGGCGTGACGATCGACGCGGGTGCCAGCGGCATCCTCGCGCCGAAATCGAGCTCCGACTACAACTATCTGTGCAACCAACACCCAGAGCTCGCCGAGGACGGCTCGATCGTGATCAGCTATTCACGACCGACCGATCCGTTCCGCGGCGAAGTTCGGCTGGCTCGAATCAATCTACTTTGATCACGACGTGCGTGGTCAGGTCGAGCTTGTAGTGATGCGTGCCGTCCAGCGTGATCGTCGCGGTGCCGTCGCCGTTAAAATTAATCGTAGCGTCGACGGAGAATGACGTCTCCGCACCGTTGATCGTCTTGTTCGCGTTGATCGCGTAATCGATCTCGCCCGACGTCGCGAGCGCGGTGTTCTTGTCGATGAACACGCTCATGTACGCGGCTTCGTAGTCGAAGTGATACGCGGCCGTGGTGTTGGTGTTCGGATTCGTGATCGACGAATCGAACGAGAAGTTGCCGTTACCGGCGAGCTTCACGCTCGGCTCTTGAAGATCCATCATCGACCAGTCGCCGTGGCGCTCCATCGACGTGGAGAAGTTCGGCAGGTTCAACGAGCCGCTCCAATCGAGCTTCACGTCCGCGAGATCCGACTGCGAGTTGCAGTTCGTCTGCGAGGCGCCGCTCGAGTCGCGACACATCAGCGAGAAATCGTACGAGATGCCGCCGATGATGCCCGAGACCTGGCCGTTCGCACTGATCGTCAGGCCGAGCGGCATGCTGCCACTGGCGACGAGCACGACATCTCCCATCGCTTGGACGTCGCCGCCGTTGTCCGACGAGCTCGCGGTCGCGACGTTTTGTGCGACGTCATCGTAGTCGTTGCTCGACACCGTGTCGCTCGACGACGAACACGCCGCGAGTAGCGAACAAGAAGCTAGGGTAAGAAGTTTCATGGCGAGCGTAATCAGCAAGCAGTGGACCAGCGCGGTCCACGCGCGTGATCGCGCTACGCGAGGGTTCGCGACGACGATCGCGTGCGCGCATTCCGCAACGAGCCTTCGCGCCACGATGCACGTACGGTTAGCTGTTCGTTAGCTGTGCAATTGCCTGCACATGAGAATGTGAAGCATCGAAACAATTCGCATAAGCCCTCGCAGCGCCTGACAGTTGTGGCGTAGAGGCGCGAACGCATCGCCATAGGTGATTGGCCTCAATATGTTACGGCTTGCTTGAGCACCCCTCGCCCGTGATGCTTCACCCCGCCATCGCCCGGGGAGATGTCATGGACGTAGACCTCACCGATTCGAAAGCTCAACCGAAGATCGACATCGATGTGGATGTCGAGGACCTGAATCCGCGCCTCGCGGATGGAACGCGCAGCAACTTGAATGCTGCGCCGCGCGCACGTGCGACGTTGCCGCCACCGATTCCGCGAGCTGCTCGCGGCACGTCGGCGCCGCGGCCATCGAAGCCGGTGCTCGTGCAACCGCGCGCGACGCCCGAGATGATGGCGTCGTGGCAGCTCAACCCGGAAGCGCCGCTCACGTCCGTGCCGGATGCCGAGCGCGTGGCGGGCGAGCAGCTCAGCGAACAGGTTAGCGCGGATGCCGCGAAGGTCGGTGATGCGATTGCGAAGGCGAAGCTGCCTCCGCCGATCCCCGCGGCTGCGAAGTCGAAGGTCATGCCGGCGGTCGAGCCCGCGCTCAAGCCGCTCGGTTCGATCGAACTGAAGCGTGCGCCCGAGCTCGTCACGAAGCCCGAAGCGCCGCTACCGTCGCTCGCGTCGATCGAGCTGAAGCGTGCGCCCGAGCTCGTCACGAAGCCCGAGCCTGCGCCGCTGCCGTTCAACCCGCCGCCGACGATCGAGCTCGTCAAAGCGCCAGAGGCTCCGAAGAAGCCCGAGCTTCCGAAGGCCGAGCCGCTCGTGCTCACCGGCAATGCGCCGCATATCGCGCCGCCGGTCGTCGCGCCTGCAGGTGCGGATGTTGCGGATCTGCCGCAGTGGCCGACGCTCAGCGCGCCCGTGGTTCCCGATGTCGTGACGTCGGCGCCGCGGATCCGTCCGACCCAAGCGAATCCGAACCCGTCGGCGCCGTCGGCGCTTGATGGCAGCGATGCGTGGGTGTTCGAAGATGACTACGAAGAGCGGCAGGTCGACGGTGAAGTCGTCCCGACCACGTACTTCGAGAAGTTCGAAGACGACCAGGTCGCGCCGCGTAGCAACAAGAAGTTGTTCATCGCGATCGGTGGCGCGGCCGCTGCGCTCGCGGTGATCGTGGCGATCGCGACGCATGGTTCGTCGGAGAAGAAGCCCGTCGCGGCAACGACGAAGGCGGCTCCGGCGCAGGTCGCGCAGACCGAGGCTCCCGCTCCGGCGCAAGCGGCTCCGGCTCCCGTGCAAGCGGCTCCGGTGCAGGCAGCTCCGGCTCCCGCTGACACAAATACCGCGCCGGCTTCGGCCGACACCGCACCGGCTGCCGAAACGGCTCCGGCGACTCCGAGCAAGACGGCGACGTCGCTCACGAACCTCGCGATCACGTCGACGCCCGCGGGCGCGACGGTCACCTTGGTCGATAACGGTAATGCGGTCGTGCTCGGTCGTACGCCGGTGTCGGCGGCGCTCGATCCGTCGCACTCGTACGACGTGGTCCTCGCCGGCGTGAATCGCCCGACGGTCGTCAAGCACGTCGACCTCGCGACGATGAAGAACCTCGCGGTCGAGTTGCCCGCAGAAGGTACGGCGGTCGCCGAGACCAAGTCCGCGCCTGCACCGGTCGCAGCACCCGAGAAGAAGATCGCCTCGGCTCCGGTCGCCGCGGCGCCCGAGCATCGTCATCACCACCACTCGTCGCCGCAGACCTCGGCGCCGACGGGCCAGCTCGCAACGCCGTCGTTCGATACGGCGCCGAAGCAGGTCGCGGTGGCCGATGGCAATGGCGTGCTGATGGTGTCGGCGAAGCCGCCGTGCGAGATCTACGTCGACGGTAAGGCGACGCACCTCACCACGCCGCAGCGCTCGATCTCGGTCAGCGCGGGCCAGCACTCGATCACGCTCGTCAACATGCAGATGGGCGTGAAGAAGACGATCGCGGTGAAGGTCGACGCGCACAAGCCGACCAAGCTGATCCAGGACTTCACGAAGGGCTGAGGCCTCGAAACTAATAGTGCGGCGGCTTCTCGCTCTGCGGTCCCATCGGGACCTCGGGCGAGCGGATGCCGGCCTTCATCTTCTCGAGCTCGCGCGTCTGCGCATCGAGCTTGTCGCCGAACGAGCGGACGAGCGCGTCGAGCTCTTTGATCAATTGCTCCTGATACACGAGCTTGATCTCGAGCTCGGTGATCCGGTCATCGGTATCCATGCCGATGTCGTAACATTCACTGCGACCAAAATGCGGGTTGGTGAGTCGTAGTCGTGAATGGGTGATGACGAGCGATTTCTCCGGCTGCTCGAACCGGAGTATGCGAAGGCGTTAGCGTTCGCGCGTTCGTTATCGAGGTCGCGGGGCGAGGGCGATGACCTTCTGCAGGAGGCGTGCGAGCGGGCGTTGAAGGCGCTCGGCAAGCTGCGTGACGACGCCGCGTTTCGCGGCTGGTTCTACCGGATCGTGATCAACGCGCATCGCACGCGGACGCGGCGTGGGTTCTGGCGGCGGTTCTTGCCGATCGCGGCAGAAGAGTCGGCGGCGGTGGAGGATTATCGGGTCGCGACGTGGTCGCCGGATCAGGCGGAGGCAGCGCGTCGGGCTCGGCAAGCGCTCGCGCGATTGCCGGCGGTGCAACGCGAAGCGATCGTGTTGTTCGAGATCGAGGGGTGGACGGTCGAGGAGGTGGCGGTGGTGCAGGGCGTGTCGGTGTCGGCGGTGAAGTCACGGCTGGCGCGGGGGCGCGAGCGGATGCGGGCGTTTTACGAGCGTGGTGCCAAGGCGGCGCTCGCGACGGAGGAGCCATGAGTGAACGTTTGATCGCGACGGATCTCGCGGCGCTCGGTGCCGAGAGTGCGCGGCAGATCACGCCGATGGCGGAGCTCGTGCGACCGCGCGTGGTCGTGCCGGCGGTGCCGAATCTCGCGGGTCGGCGAGCGAATCGTATCGGCGCGATCGCGGCCGGTGCGATGGCCGTGGCGTGCGGTTGCGTGTTGCCGCTGCTGCCGATCGGCGGGATGAACGAACCGGGCCTGCGAAACAACGGATGGGTTGTCGGCGCGTGGATGTTCATCCTGGTCGCCGCATTGTTTTTGGGCGTGCATCGGATCGTGTCGCGTGGGGATACGAATCGTGGATGGCGTACGTACACGCGGCGACGGAGCGCGAATGTGTTCGTCACGTCGATCCTCACCGGAGTCGTGGTTTGGTTCGCGCTCCTCTACCATTGGGCTCACCAAACGTCGCTGGTGATCGGAGCTGTCACGATCGAAGGCGTACAGGGCTATCACTGGGATTACTTCGAGCCCTTTCTCGGGATGACGTTCGTGGTCGCAGCTGCATTCGCCGCGCGTTGGGTAGCGGTGTGGGCGAGCTCGCGAACGATGCACTCACGCTCAACGAGCTCGTGGTTCGGTCTGAAGATCACGGCCGCCATCTGGCTGATGGCGATGTCTGATCTATCCGTGTTCTGGACGCACGGGAGCGAGTTCTATCTCGATTTTAGTAGCTGGGCGTTCACGCATCCGCCGACGCCGGGTTTGCTCGCCGAGCAAGCACGTTCGGCCTTGTGGAACAGTGTCTGGAGCCCTCGCGAGTTGCCTCGATGGAGTGACGAGCAGTGGACCGGTTTCCAGATGATCGCTGTCGGGATCGCAATCGCGATCGTCTATTCGATCGTGCGACGCATCCGCGCTCGGTAGGTAAATTCCACCGAGCGGTGGCGCGCAGTCTGCTGCGAACGTGAGTCGGGCTAACGTTGGTCGCGACTCACATTGCGTCGAGATGTGAGGTGGCAAACTCGTTTGTCCTGCAGGGAACTAACTCGTACCAACACCGCGAATTCACACGCTAGCCAAGTCGATACGCGATGCGGATAGTTGGGGAATGGGCAGAAGTACCGGCGTTCCGATCGAGACTCCGCCGATGGGCACCAACAAGGTCGTGCTCTCGCGGATCGAAGTTGCCGACTTGATCCGGCCGACCACGCAAATGGCGCCGCTGTTCGGCGATGGAACGACCGACGAGCCGTTGGTCATCGAAGAGCACGTTCCCACGCTCAGTGGAGACCATCCAATCGTGGCGGCGAAGGACTCGCTGCAGGTCCCGATCGTCGATCTGCGCGCCTCCGGCCTCGTCCCGATCGAGAGCGGCCCGGTCGCGGAAGTGAAAGAGGATTCGACGGCGCCGCTCTCGCTGACGCAGCACGAGACCGATGCGATGAACGCGATCGCGAAGGCGAACGAAGCGGCGATGTCGTCGGTGATCGTCGAGGACCTTTCGACGACTTCGATGGAACCGATCTCCACGCCGTCGACCGAAATGACGGCGCTCGATCGCGCGCTCGTGTCGGGGCCGGTCGACAAGGCGAAGAAGCCATCGATCGATTCGGCGATCGAAAAAGCGGCGGCCGATGGCATCGATGCGGTCGATGGCGGTGTCGTGATGAACGAAGCCGCGCCGGAGCCGGTCGATGACATGGCCACGGATTCGACGATGCGAAATCGCAGCGCGCCGACCACGCTCGGTGTCGCGCCGATCCTACCGGCGACGACGGTGACCGCGCCCTACGTCAACGACACGCCGATCGCGCCGTGGAAACCGGTGCGTCCGCCGCAAGCCTCGACGCAGCCGCCGAATCGCGCGCGGACTCCGTCGGAGGTGCCGGACGTGAAGCAGTCGCTCGTCGCGTCGGGTTCGCAGGAAATTCCGAAGCCGCCGGTCGATGACAAGCCCGTGCGCGACAGTGGCGATCAACGGCACGAGCGCACGGCGATGATCGCGCTCGATCCGCACTCGGGGATGCCGCGCTCGGGCCCATGGCAGGCGCTCGCCGCGGTCGCGCGTTCGCTGCGGAGTGTTCGGTGGTGGATCCGGAATCGGATCTCGACGAAGACGAAGCAGGTCAAGCCGCTCTAGCGGACGAGGCGCTCGCCATCGACGCGGAGTTTGTTGCCACTCGCACGTGCGCAGTCGGCTAAAAACGCGAGTCGATCGGGTGGCGAGATCCGGAACGTGCGCTCGGTGCCGCGATCGGTCGTGTAGCGAAACTCGATCCGGTCGAGCGAGTAGGCGGGGGCGCTAAGCGGGTTCTGCGAGAGCTCGGCCGCGATCACGCGGTCCCAGGGCACGCGCAGGCGCACGAGGCCGAAGCGGACTTCGAGTTGCTCGGGCGAGACCGTGTACCGAACGGGCCAGCCGATCGTGACCATCAACAGCGCGTAGAGGCCGAGGGCGATCGCGGACGCGATGAGCGGCGTGCGCTGATGGCTCGTGACGCCGGCGTAGATCGACGCAGCGGCGCCGAAGAAGGGCACGAACAGCATGAGGCGCAGCCACCAGTCGATCTTCGTAGGGTAGGTGGTCACCACGGCGTGCCCGCCTCGGCGCGGGCGCGAAGATCCTTTGCACAGTCCTCCAGTGGCTCGTGCGAGGCCGTGTCTGCGGCCTTTGCCAGATCGTCGAGACGAGGAACGAAGTCGGCCTCGATGTCCGCGGGCATGGGAATCGTGGGGCTCTTCGTGTCGACGCCAACGGTAGCTTGGTGTTGGTGAAAGTTCGGGTTGGAGACGTCATGCAGTTTGTGGGCGTAGGCCGTCACGAAGCCAAGATCTGTGTGCGAGCAGACCGACGTTCGTAGCGCCATCTCGAGCGCTGCGACGGAAAACCGATAGCGAAGATTCAGGTCGGAGAATTGGTCTGCTTTGACGATCACGTCGAGCCATTGATTGAACGAAGCCAGCGACTTCGGCCAAGCCGCGACGATCTTGTCTCGCGTCTCGCGAGGCTCGAGCTGGCTGCGTAGATCGAGGCAGCGGACTTGTTCGTCGAACGCCTCCGGGTGCATGAGGTGCAGTTGGATCTGGCCGCGATTGCCGACGCCGCTGATCGCGTATTCGTGCGCGAGCCGTTTGCAGTACGTGTCCTCGGAGTTGCTGCGATCCATCTGCGACGCGTAGCCACTCATCGCGAGCGCCGCATCGAGCCTGCCGATCTCGAAGTACGACGCGCTCGTGAGGTCGGCGATGTGCGCGTTGATCAGATTGATGCGATTTGCTTCGCTCGAGCTCGTGCCGCTCGAATCAGCGACGAGGATCGCGCTGATGTCGAGCTCGATCGCATCGTGGAGCTTGTACTCGGCGCGCAACGGCGCGAGGCGATCGATCGCGTCGCGATAGTCATCCTTCGCGACGCTGCACCAGGCCGCGAGGTATTCGCCGAGATACGCGTTCTGGGCCATGTGGCGCGATTGCGCGCCGCGATTGCAGAGATCCAACCAGCTGATGCCGGACTGGGCGAGTGCATTCGCGATCGGGAAGTGAGGCTCGAGCTCGGGATGCTCGTTCAAGGTCAGTGGCCACCGGCCAGCCGGCTGGGGATCGAATTCGGGCACCTCGTCGACGTGGGGCATGGGTGCCGAGAGCTCGGTTACGAACCGAGGCGCTGGCTGCGCTCGTTGCGTTGGCGTGTGCAAGGGTTCCGGCGGTGCGCCGCCGCAACCGAGGATCGCGACAAGCGCGAGTCGTGCGCTCGCCGTGAGCGTCGCGTGCGGCTTCACCATGTCGGTGCCGCCGCGAGTCTCGTTTGTAGATCGATCACGCACGAGTCGCGCGGCTCGGTACCGAACGTGCGAGCCGTCTGTTCGAGCTCCTGCAACGGCGCTTCGAACACACGGAGCTCGTCGTGCAGCGGGATGCGCCGATTCACCGTGTCGTGCGAGGGCGTCGAGCTACCGAACCACGGATTGTCGATCTGCTGCATGTGCATCGCGTAGTCACGCACCCAGCCGAGCTGACCGAGCTCGCATTGCGACGTGCGGAGCGCCATCTCGAGCGCAGCGACGGCGAGCCGATACCCGACATATTGCTCCTGGAGTTTCTCGCCGATCTTGACGATGTACTGCCAATGTTCGAATCGGGCTGCTTGCTTCGGCCAGCTGTCGACGAAGAGTTGGGTATCTGTCGGAACCGGTAACACGTGTTCCGGACGCAGCACGGTGAGCATGCCGTCGCAACGCATCGAGCCAGTCGCTTGCTTGTGGTCGAGCTGCTCGTAGATCGCAGCTTGTTCGGTCGGTCCACTGTTCGCGTACTCGCGCGCGAGCCGGTGACAGTAAACCTCCTCCGTGGGCCGGCGATCGACATCGGCGACGAGTCGGTTCATCGCGAGCGCGGCGTCGAGCTTGCCGACTTCGAAGTAGGCGGCGCTCGTGAGATCGATGATGTGGATGTCGATCAGGTTCGCGTGGCGCAACGTCGATTCGGCCGAGTCGCCCGAGATGCCCGCTGCGACGATCGAGCTGACATCGAGCTCGACCGCATCGTGCAGGCGACGCTCGTTGCGAAGTGGCGCGAGCTGTTGCAGCGCATCGGCGTAGTCATCCTTCGTGACCGCGCACCATGCCGCGAGGTATTCGCCGAGCTCCGCGTGCGTTGCCATGTGTCGCGATTGCGCGCCGCGCGCACACAAGTCCAACCAACTCACGCCGGGCTGCGCCAGCTCGTTCGCGATCGGAAAGTGCGGCTCGAGCTCGGGATGTTGGCTGACCGTGAGCGGCCAGCGGCCCCACGGCGACGGATCGAACGGCGGCGTCGGCAACATTCCCGACCGATCGACGTCGGTATGCGGCGTTGGCGCGCCGAGCAATGCGGGCAACTCTCGATCAGCGGCGTGCGCGATCGGCTTCGGTGTCTTCAACGGCTCTGCCGGCGCGCCACATCCCACCATCACCAACCCGAGCGCCGCGCATCGCTTCATCATGGACCAGCTGCCACCGCCCTTTGTGCTTCGACGGTATCAGGGACCTTCTCGTTGCGCTTCTGCAAAATGGGGATGAGATAAATCGCCAGGGTATTAAAAATATTGTGCTCCGGCTCGAGCATCTTCCCGATGCCCTGCGCTGTGATGAGCGCGACGAACACCAGCATCATGTCCGTGACCGGATGGATGTGGTGCTTGCGCCCGATCGCGAACATCTCGCCGAACAGCTCGCCGTACTCGAGCTTCGCGGTGTCCTTGCCACGGAACGAGGACGCGAACGCCTCGACATCCACGCGCAACGCCTCCCAATCGATCTCGCCGAGGTACTGGTGGAAGCGCTTGAGGTGCGCGACCAGGTCATCCGGTGTGCCCATCGCGATGCACTTCGACATGTCGATGAACTGGGCGAGCACGTCGCCCTCGAGCTGCTTGGCCAGGCCGCAGTCGAAGATCACGAGCTTCGAGCCATCGCGCACGACCATGTTACCGGGATGTAAATCTGCGTGGACGAAGCCGTCCTCGAAGCACATCTGGAACATCGTCTTGCGGACGACCTGCGCGAGCTTCGGGTCACGGGTGCCCGGCGGCAGCGCATCGATCTTCTCGCCGCGCACGAATTCCATGGTGAGGACGCGCTCGGCCGACAGCTGATCGAAGATCAGTGGGAACGAAACGTCGGGGTTCGTTTTGAAGTTCTCGCGGAACCGGGTGTAGTTCGCGGCTTCGATCCGGAGGTCGGTTTGATCGTGAATCGCTTCGACGAAGTGCCGCGTGTGCCCGACCGGATCCGAGCGACGCCACAATGGGCGCAGCGCCATCAGGCGCGCGAGACCGATCAGGAGGACGGCATCACGCTCGACCTGACGCCGGACACCGGGCCGGAGGATCTTGACCGCGACCTCGTGACCATCCTTGGTTCGGGCGCGGTGGACCTGTGCGACGGACGCCGCAGCGACGGGTTTCTCGTCGAATTCGCTGAACAGCTCGGTCAGCGGTTTGCCGAGGTCGGCTTCGATCGTGCGCTGCACCTTCGCGAACGAGAACGGCGGCAGGCGATCCTGGAGGTGACGCAGCTGGTCGATGATCTCGGGAGCGAACAAATCCGGGCGCGTACTCATCACCTGGCCCATCTTGATGAACGTCGCCCCGAGCGCGCTCATCGTGACGCGTAGCCACCAACCACGCAGCGCTGCGAGTGCCCGTGGGCGCCGTTCGCCCCACACGAACAACGCGATACCAAGACGTGCGAACCCGTACACGAGTCCGAGCACGAGCATCAGGATGATCATCCAGAGCGAGTGGATGAAGTTGCCGGGCCAGCGCAACACGTGCCTCATCGTAGCTCATCGTGCAGACGGGGGTGCGGAGACCGTGTTATGAGGTTCATGGATGTCTCGATCGGGTGTACCGAGCGATCAGGAGATCATTCACAGCCTCGGCGATGACTTGCCGGTGGGGTTGTGGGTTGCACGCGCGCCAGGCGGTGAGCTGGTTTATGCGAACGCCCGGTTCGCGGAGATCATGGGCCAGCCCGGGTTGGGCGATGTCGCGCTCGGCGGGTACTCGGAGCCGTACGGGATTTTTGGCCGCGATGGCCTGCCGTATCCCGAAACCAAGATGCCGTTCGTGCGGGCGTTGCTCGCGCGCGAGCTCGTGGTCTGCGATGACATCGTCATTCATCGCGGGGATGGCCGGCGGATTCCCGTGCGAGCGTTCGCGCGGCCGGCGATGGGCGAGGACGGGACGATCACGCATGTCGTGATCGCGTTCTTCGACATCACGAAAGAGGTCGAGGCGGAGCACGCGCGAGCGGAGACCGAACATCGGTTGCATCGCGCGCAGCGGATCGAAGCGATCGGCACGCTCGCGGGCGGCATCGCGCACGACTTCAACAACCTGATCTTCGGGATCAAGTTGATCGCGGCGGAGCTCGCGTCGCGCGAATCGGAGCCGAAGACGCTGTCGGCCTTGAAGATGATCGATGACATCACCGAGCGCTCGTCGATGCTGACGCGCTCGCTGCTCGGGTTTGCACGGCGGGGCAAGCACCGCGCGGCGCCGCTGTTGATCGATCACGTGCTCGAAGAGATGCGCGACATGCTCGCGCGGACGCTGACCGGCGTGGCGATCACGTTCGAGCTCGAAGCAGGCGAGGGCGGCACGATCATCGCGGACCGCTCGCAGATCGAGCAAGTCGTGATGAACCTGGTGGTCAACGCGCGCGATGCGTGCGCGGCCGATGGCGGCAACGTCGTGGTGCGGTCGCGCTCGGACGATCAGTTCGTGGTGCTCGAGGTCGCGGACGACGGTCCGGGCATTCCGCCGGAGCTGCGCGAGCGCGTGTTCGAACCGTACTTCACGACCAAGGATCAGTCGGCCGATCGCGGGACCGGGTTGGGGTTGGCGACGGTGCTGGGTATCGTCGAGGGCCACGGCGGCGCGATCGAGATCGATAGCGGCTTGTCGAATCGCGGCACCACGATGCGCATGACGTTGCCGGCCGCCGGTGCCGAGCGGCGCAACGAGCCGACCACGCGGTTGCGTCGCGAGTTCGATCGGCCGACGGGCTCGGGGCTGGTGATCGTCGTCGACGATGATCCGATCGTGCTGCGCGCGTTGACGCGAGCGGTAGAGATGCTCGGCTACACCGCGTTGCCGTTCGGCGATGGCAAGAGCGCGGTCGATGCCGTGCGCGCGCGCCGCGAGGAAGTGCGCGCGGTCGTGCTCGACATGGTGATGCCGGCGATGAGCGGGCGCGCCACGTATTCGGCGCTGCGCGACGTGGTTTCGGATCTGCCGGTCCTGGCGATGTCCGGCCACACGATGGCGGACGAGGTCGATGCGCTGATCGAGCTCGGCGTGAAGGCGTTCATCGCGAAGCCGTATTCGATCGATGCGCTCGCGCGGTCGCTCGCCGACATGATCTCGTCGAGATAGTTAGCAGCCGTCTTCGCAGCGGTTGTCGAACACCGCGTCGTCACCGACGAGCACGCGACGAATCACCGGCAACGGTTCGATGCCGTGTGCGAGGAACGCATCGTGGAACTCCATCAACGTCCCGTTCGGATGCTTCTCCTTCCAGTCCGTGCGCATCTTCATGATCCCGAGCTTGCCGACCGTGTACGACAGGAAGCCCGGATCGAACGTGCCGCGCACGGCCTGCTGCTTCGCATTGCCCGGATCCTGGAACGCCTTGGTCGCGAACAGCTTGGTCGCTTCGTCGACCGACATGCCATGCGCGTGCTCGCCGATCGCCACGACGAACCGCACGTCCCGCAATAGCGCTTCGGTAAGCTGCGCGATGTGTGCGCGCGGATCGTGGTTCGTCAGGCCTTCGTCGTACATCATCTCTTCGGTGTAGTGCGCCCACCCCTCGACGGTGGTGTACGTGCCGAACGTGGCGAGCACCTTGCTGTGCTGCTGTTTCACGAGCTCGCCGTTCACGAAGTGGCCTGGATAGACCTCGTGCACCGACGTGAATAACAAGTTGAAGTGCGACGGCAGATACGTGGCCTGCATCTCCTTCGGCCACGTGGGGTCCGGCTGGCTGATGTAGTAGTAGCTCGGCAGGTCCTTCTTCTCGAACGTGCCCGCACCCGACAGCGACGCCGAGTTGTAGCGCGCGAACGACGGCGTTTCTTTGACGATGGCCTGGGCGTTCGACGGCAACGTGCAGATCTTGTGCTGCGTGATGAACCCGCGCAGGTCTTCGAGTTGTTTGGTGGCCTCCGCCATCACCGTGTCCGGCGTGGGCCGATCGTTGAACACGCTGTTCACGACGTCGACGACGGGCCGCTTCGGATCCACCTCGTGTGCCGCCGCTTCGATCGCCTTGTAATCCCGATCGAGGTTCGCCTTCGCCATCTCTTCGAGCGACTTGAGATCGATCTTGATCCCGTCGTTCTGCGCGAGCATGGCGACAAGCTTGTCCTTGCCGATCGCGAAATCGTTCGTGGCCGCGGGCAGCTGCTGCTCGAGCCACTGCGCGTGCGTGACGAACGCGGTCTTGCACTGCTCCAACGCCGGTGCGAGCTCGGGCGGCGCATCCTTCATGGCATCCGGCACGTCCTTGTCGACGAAGTCCGCGAGGCCCTTGAACTGCATGATCGCGGTCTCGACGAACGTCTTCGGCGCCGGAAGCTTCAAGAGGGCACGCGCTTGATCGAGGTGCTCCTTCGCCGCGCCACACACCTTCACGATCGCCGCCGCGCGATCCGCGACCGGCGCGTAGTCCCGCAGGATGTAGTCGTCGATGTTGAAGTCACCGGCGACCGCCATCGGGTTGCGGTGCAACGAGTCCAGATCCTCGAGCCCGAACAGCTTCGCTTGGAGGCCGATGCGCAGCGTATCTCGCTCCTCGCGCTCGTGCGGGTCCATGGGTTGGTAGGCCTTCACCGCCTCGAGATCCGCGTGCAGCGTTTGCAGCTGGTTCGTCAGCGCCGCGTTCGAGAGGTCCCGCATCTGGCCGTCGTACTCGTGGAAGCCCATCCCCACCGCGCTGCCCGGAAACAACTTGTAGTAGTGGTCCAACACGCGGTTGGACAACGCCTCCCACGACTCCGAGTTGTGCGGAGCGGGTTGCGCGCCGCCACACGCGACGACGCAGATCGATAGGAGAAGCGAAATCTTCATCGCGCGCAGCCTACCTCACTGCGGAGTGGGCACGTACCAGTGAACGATCGCTTGATCGACGGTGAGGTGAATGTCCGCTGTGGAACGCTCGCCGATACCGAGCTCCCACGCGTAGATCCGTCCGCGATACACGCCGAAGTGGCGCGCATCCAGCGACAGCGTACCGAGCGCGCACGTCGTGGAGGCGCTCAACGGTACGCCCTCCGAATCCTCTAGCTCGACCGCAACGCGATGCGGGTCCCCACACATCAACGGATCCCATTCCGCGACGATCTTCGCCTGCGGACCTTCATCTTCGAGTGGCGCATCGATGCAGCCACCACACGCGAACAACAGCACGGTCACGAACACCGAAGCGAGCCAAGTCATGCGTCGCGCTATTTCACGAGGCATGCCGCGCGCAGCTTCGCGAAATCACATGCGCGTGTCCGGTGCGCGTCCGAAGCTCGGACGATCCGCGTCCGACGGCCGGACAAATCGGACAGCGCGAGATGCCGAATCGGACTCGGTCGCCCTGATATGTGATCGGCTGCCGAAACTATTCGGTCGCGCGATTTCTCGTCGACGGCCGGATGTATTCGCTGCCGAAACTATTGGGTGAGGCTTGTCCTCACGCCGCGTATCAGTGCGCACATGGGCAAGAAACTGATCGCGGCTTCGTTGTGCGCGTTCTCGGCGTGCACGTTGGTGAGTAAATTCCAAACCGGTGGCGGGCCGAGTAGCTCGGGTGCGCCGGGCGGCTCGTCGTCGGGGCCGGTGGCCAGCTCGTCGGGATCCGCGCCGGCGATCGCCGAAGCGCCTGCGAGCGGTGGCGGTGGCTCGTATTGCGGCCACAAGCACTACTCGAAGTACACGGCGAAGGATCTGCATCGTTGGTGGGACGACAACGACGAGGAGCGCGGTCGCTACGCGATGCACTTCGTCGTCAAGCTGCATCAGGCGCTGTGCTCGCCGGACACGCCGGCCGCCGATCGCCCGGAGATCGAGAACATGCGGAAGTCCCTTCTGGCCGAGCTCGGGATCACGGACGCGGATACGCGTGACCTGCCGACGTTGCTCGATGCGGACATGACCGATACGCCGCCGTCGTACTTCTGGTTCGCGACGGAGCACCCGACCACGGAAGGCAACGCGAAGGCGAGCACGACGTCGGCGGTCGATCAGATGTACCTCCTGACGGCGAGCGAGAACTGGTTCTACAAGACGCGGTGGCTCGTCGACGCGTGGGGCGATCAACTGACGGAGGGCGCGCGCGCCTCGTACATCCGCAAGTGCTTGCACGCCGGTCGGCGCGACAAGCTGGCGGACAAAGCCGTCAACTACGCGTGGTGCAGCGATGACGTGAAGCAACTCGACCGCGCGAAGTTCAACAAGGAGCTCGAGCCGCTGAAGCCGGCACTCCGGTTCACGGCGAAGTTCGAGCTCGGCATGCTGATGCGCGAGGTCGCGGCGACGGAGAAGGAGCTCGCGAAGGATCCCAAGCTGGCGAAGGTCGCGATCGAAACACCGCGCAAGATCGGTGATGACTGGCGCGCGTTCGCGAAGGCGAATCGAGGCCTCGTCGATCACGTGCGTGCGGTCGAGCTCGCGTGGATCGATGACAAGCACGCGGCGGATGATTGCCGGACGACGCTCGCCGCCGATTGGAAGAAGGCGGTCGCGTCCACGGCCGTGATCAAGGAGCTCGCACCGTCGCAGAACGTGGCGCAAAGCTCGCGTGCGAGCTACCTGGCGAGTGTCGGGATGGCGCGGTGCACGCATCGGATGGACGGCTTCGATGGCCTATCGCAGGAGCTCGCCGAATCGATCGCGCGGGCGCCGATGCAGCGGGGGCCGCGGACCGAGGCGTTCGAGGCGGCGGTGACGGCGTTGTCGACGAAGCGCGATCCGATCGAGACGCCGCGGATGGAGTCCGAGGACGTCAGCTTCTTGCCGATGGCGCAGGTCAACGACCACACGCCGCGGTTCCACGCGCACACGGTGGCGGCCGTCGAGAAGCACGGCGACAAGCAGAAGCTGAAGTTCAAGAAGGAGAAGGTCGACTACGCGGTGTGTACGCGTGAAGAGCCGACCGGCAACTGGATCATTCACGGCAACAAGATCGAGCGCGAGACCCACTGCGTGTCGATCAAGGCGGAGTCGGCGATGGAAGAGGTCGAGCCGATCGAGGTGCCCGCGGATCTGATGCCGTGGGTGAAGCCCGGCAATGCGGTGGTGCTCGGCAGTGGGAAGTTCCCGATCGAGATCTGGACGGACGTGCACCAGACGAAGTTGATCGGGTTGTACGGCACGAACCGCAGTTAATAACGATCGGGCTGCGGCCGTTCGTGGACCGCGATGCGGCTAACGCCCGGAACCTCGCGGGCTAGACGATCAGCAGCACCGCGCGGGCGGGCTGGTTCGTGGCGGCGGCGATCGCGTGCGCGTATTCGCGGACCTGGGCTTCGTAGACCGGTCGACGCGAGTCCATCTCGGCGTCGGTCTTGAAGTCGATCACGGTCCATTCGCCGGCCTCGATGAATGCGAGGTCGACGATGCCTTCGACGAAGCCGTCGAGGTCGGCGGCCGGGGCAACGACCGGGACTTCGCGGCGGAGCTCGCCGCGATCGGAAGCGGCGGCGGCGCGAACGAGCAGGGGATGGCGGAGCGCGGCGATCACGGCGACGATCGCGGCATCGCGCTCTTCGGGCGTGGCGTTGACCAGGCGCGCGTGGTTCCAGCCGATGCGCTTCACGTGATCGGCATCGCCGCGCAGATCGACGGAGGCGAGGATCGCGTGGACGAGTGTGCCGAAGCGCTTGCCGTGTGGACGGTTCGCTTTCTTGCCGGGCACGTTCTCGAGGGCGACGGCCATCATGCCGGCGCGTGAGGCGCGTGGAGCGGCGGATGCGGAGCCCGATGCGCCCGATGCAGATGCCGGCGATTTCGCCGGTGCGCCGAACAGCGCCGCGAGTGCGCCTGCCGCGAGCGAGCCTTCGGCCACCGCGATCGGCGCGACATCTTCGGGCGCCTTCGCGAGCGCGACCGATTGCTCCGCGGCGGCGGTCACCGTGCGCACGACGATCGATGGCGTCGCACCGCGATCGAGCGCCTCGCGTTTGCGAGTCTGCCAGCGCGTGTGCGCTTCCTGCCCGGCGCCCGCGATCACGCCGGTCTCGTCGGCTTGCAGGATCTCGGTATGGCGCAACCCTCCACCCGGCTGCGCTCCGAGCGCGAGCACGTGCGGATCCCACCACACGACCGAATGCGCGCCGGCGCGCGGCACGTGCAGCCCCGGCGACACCGAGTCCGTCGGCATCTTGTCCGTCTTCGGCGAGCGCGCCACGACGGAATCTTCCGTGAATGCGGGACAGCCCTCGGCAGGCGCCGGCTTGCGCTTCTTGTGACCGTGCGGGAACACGACCGGATTGAGCGCTTCGAGCCAGCCCTCGCGCTCCTCATCCCCGACGACCGGCGCCACCAACAGATCGCGCGCCCGCGTGACCGCGACATACGCGAGCCGCTCGACCTCTTCGCGATCGTGCTTCAACACCTCGACCTCGTGCTCGCGCAACTCGATCGGCACGCAGCCGGCGAGCGATTCGAGCCAGACATCGCGCGACGCATCGATGTAATGCGATGGCCGATCCGACGCGAGCGGCGCCGTCGGATCGCACAGCACGACGACCGGAAACTCGAGCCCCTTCGCCGCGTGCACCGTCATGATCCGCACGCCCTCGGTGCCGTCCTCGACGACCGGCGCATCCGGCTGCTTGCCTCGCTCCGCATCCGCTTCGATCCGCTCGACGAACGCACGGAACGACGTGGCGCCACCCGATTCGAACCGCCGCGCCATGTCCATGATCCGGAACAGGTTCGCGAGCGCTTGTTCGCCGGCCGGCCACACCGCGAGACCTGCGTGCGCACGCGTCGCGGCGAGCAGGCGCGCGAACGTGTCCGCGATCGGCCGGCGATTGCGCTGCCGATGGAGCTCGCCCATCACGCCGAGCGCCTTCGCGATCGCGAGCAGCGATGACTCCGATGCCGGTTGCTCGACGGGCAGCCCACTCGCCGACAGCTTGAGATTCGGTTTCGCGGCGGCTGCCGCTTCGGGTGCGGCAAGGCTCGCTTCGTACTGCGCGATCTTGATCGGGTCCGCCCACGCGAGCGGATGCAACCGATGGTGGACGTGCTTGAACGCGATCAGATCCTCGTCGTGAAACGCGAAGAACGGACCGCGCAACGTGGCGTAGACCGCCATCTCGTCACCCGGCCACTCGATCGCATCGAGCGCGTTACGCGCCGCGAGGATCTCCTCGCGCTCGTGGAACGATCGCCCACCCATCAGCACGTGCGGAATCGCCCGCGCCTCGAGCCCGCGCACATACGGCCGCGTGAGGTCGCGCCCGAACGATTGGAACCGCCGGAACATCAGACAGATGTGACGCGGCTGCACCGGCACGCGATCCGGACCACCGCGCTCGCTCACCGTCCACCCCGACTTCGTGACGAGCCAATCGATAAACGCGGCGACCGCATCGGGATACGACTCTTCGATCGCCGTCTGCGTCACGTTCGACATGCCGTACGGCGCAGGCACCGGCAACGCGACGACCGTGGGCTGCCCGACCGGATCCGGCCGACTCGGCTCGAGCGGCACGTACATCGCTTGACCGCCGCCCGTCATTACCGGCGCGAACGCGGCATTGATCGCGGTCTGGATCGACGGGACGCTGCGATAGCTCGTGGTCAGGTAGAGGAGCCGCGCGCCATCCGCGACGAGCCGCTGCTTCACGCGTTCGTAGAGCGCGATGTCCGCGCGCCGGAACCGATAGATCGCCTGCTTCGGATCGCCGACGACGAACAACTTGCCCGGCTTCACCGTCACGAGATCCGGATCCGAGATCGCCGGATTGTCCGCGCACAGGAGCATCAGGATCTCGACCTGCAACGGGTCGGTGTCCTGGAATTCATCGACGAAGAAGTGCGTGAACCGCTGCTGCATCTCGATACGCACGCGCGGGTCATCACGGAGCAAATCACGCGCGCGCGCCAACAGATCCAAGAAATCGAGTTGCCCGGTGCGCGCCTTCGACCGCTCGTAGCGCTCGATCAGCGGACGGAGCTCGCCGTGCAACCGCGCTGCGAGGTCGGCATCCGCCGCGATGATGAACGCTTCGAGCTGGGCGCGCAGAGCATCGCGTTGCGCGAGCACGTCGCCGCGCGGAATCCCCGAGCCGTACATCTGGCCGCGGCCGTTGCGCTTCCACTCCCACCAGCGCTTGATCTCGTGAAGCTCGGCTTCGAGCCCGTCGTGATCGCGCGGGCGAACGTTCTCGCGGCGGCCGAGCTCGGCCAACCAGCGGTCGAGCTTCTTCAGGAACTCCGCGAGAAAATCGCTCGCGTAGTCCGCGCGATCGTGGAGCGCCGCGAGCCCGGCCATGTCGCGCAGGAGCTGGTCGATCGCCGCGTCGCGATCGAAGGCATCACGCCGCCACGCACCCGTGAAGTCTCGCCGATCGACGAGGTTCCAGCCCGCGCGCCGCAGCATCTCGCGCGGATCGTTGCGGCGAAGCATGCGGCGAACGCCTTCGGTCGGCGCGTCGAGCGTGGTGTGGAGCCAGCGATCGAACGCCTCGTTATAGATCCGCTCGGCTTCGCCTTCGGCCGCCACGTCGAACAGCGGATCGATCCGCGCTTCGATCGGACGCTCGCGCAGCAGGTCCGCGCAGAACGAGTGGATCGAGCCGATCCGCGCGACCTCGAGCTCGCCGAGCGCGACTTCGAGCCGCGCACGTTCCTCGCCGGTCGCGAGCTGCCGCGCGCGTTCGAGCTCGGTGCGTAGCCGCAGCTTCATCTCGCCGGCGGCCTTCTCGGTGAACGTGACCGCGACGATCTGCTCGAGCCGCGTGGCGCCCGTGCGAATGATCGCGATGATCCGCGCGATCATCTCGGTTGTCTTACCGGTACCGGCCGCCGCCTCGACGACGAGCGTGTCCGCGAGGTCTTCGCGAATCGCGCGGCGCGCTTCGAGGTCGCTCATCGGCGGTCCCTCAACTTGGTGAGCGGAACGAGCACGTCCTTGTTCTTGATCTTCGCGCGCTGCTCTTCGTACGGACCGCAGATCGAGCGGTAGTCGCACCACGTGCACTCGCCCTTGTCGGGCGCGGCGGGGAAGAAGCCCTTCTCGAAGTGATGCGCGAGCGTGTCGGCGAGTAACTGGCCGGCGGCGCGCGCGTCGTCGTCGAGCGGGACGTTGACCTCGGAGAAATCGCCCTTCGTGGTGCAGTAATAGAGCCGGCCGCCGTCGACCGGCGCCTTCAACATCTCCTCGAGGATCATCGCGTAGAGCACCGGCTGCAGGCTCTTGCCGCCCGCGATGATCGGCGTTTCCTTGCGCTTTCCCTCGACGACGTACTTCGCCTTGCCCGTCTTGTAGTCGGTGGCGCGCAGCATGCCATCCGAGCGGCGCTCGACGAGATCGATCGATCCGCGCAGCGTGAGACCGATCGGCGTCTTGACCGGCGTAGCGATGCTCGCGGGATCGCGGTCCTGCTTGGTATCGAGACCGAACGCGAGCTCGAAGCGATGCGGCACCCACGTGGGCTCTTCGGATAGCCGGCGCAGCCACTCGCGAAGGTCGGCGCGGATCGATTGCACGCCGTCGTTCCACACGCGTTCGATCGCCGGGTAGAGCTTGTCGTGCCACTCCGCGGTGACTTGTTCGAGGATCTCGTCGAGATAGTCGCGTGCGTCGGACAGCGTGGCCGCGCGCACCGGCAAGAGGTCGCGATCGCGCAGCCGCAGCATCAGCCGGAAGATCACGTCGTGGATCAGCGAGCCGCGATCGAGCGGGTTCATGGTCTCGATCTGTTCGGGTACCTCGCGCGCTTCGAGCCGGACGATCGTGCGCAGCACGAAGCGGTACGGGCAGGCTGCGAATTGTTCGAGTGCCGTCGGCGAGAACGAGCGCGCGTCCGGCGTGTGTGCGGCGAGCGCGGTTCGAGCGTCGGCGGTAGTCACGATGAAGCCGTCCGCGGGCTTCCAACTCTTCACGTCCCACCGGCGGGCACGCGCCCGCAGCGCACGCGCGAGGTGGGGATTCGCGGCGAGCAGGTAGTGCGCGGCGCCGATCGGTGCCTTCGCGCTGCCGCGAACGAGTGCATCGAGGAGTGCGAGATCGTGCTCGGCTTCGTCGATTGCATCGAGGGGATTCGCGGGTGCGGGCCACCCGATGCGCGCGGCGCCGGTCACGTTCGCGCGGCGGCCGAGCTCGTCGAAGCCGGGCAGCTCGCCTTCGCCGGCCTCGAGCACTTCGAGCCCGTAGAACGAGGGGACGCGCGGCCGGCCTTGCTCGAGATCGATGCGCGGATACGACAGCACGACCTTATCGGTGGCGGCGCCGACCGCGAGGCGCAAGGCGAGCCGCTCTTCGGCGAGGCGGTCCTCGCGCCGCTCGAGGCCGAAGGTTCGCTCGAGCGTGGCGTCGAGGTCATCGGCCGAGCTCGATGCGCTGACGTCACGTGATTCAGCCCCGCGCGGGGCCGAGCTTGCGGGCGACGCCGTGTTCGCGATATCGACGCCCGTCGGCTCGTGAAGTTCTCGGTGCCGAGCAGCGGACTGAAAATCCGCGTGTCGTTGGTTCACGAACACCGCATCGAGGCGCGCGCGATCGCCATCGAGCAATAACGGATCCTCGACGATCTTCTGCGGGAACATCCGCTCCGCGAGCCCCGGCACGAACACGAGATCGAAGCTGCGCCCCCGCGCCGCTTCGATCGACGCGACCAACAGCGCGCCATACCGCGCGACCGTGCGACGCACGACCAGATCCGCGAGCCGCTCCGCCAACACGAGCTGGACCTCGCGCAGCTCGATCGGCCCGACATCCGCCATCGGGATCAGCGCGTTCAACACCGACTGCACGCGCTCGGGCTTGCGCAACGCGCGCGAGGCGAGGGCGCCTAACCGATCGATCCAGCCACCCCAGGTGTCCTGCGTTGGCAGATTCGCGAGCTCCTCGATCAGCGGCAACGCGTAGTGGCGCAACGCTTCCAGATCCGCGAGCTGACGCGCGCGACGCTCGCGACCGGTCTCGTTGTCATCGAGCTGCAATTCGGCCTCGAGCCCCGCGAGCCGCCGCTTCCACCGATCGAGACCGCCGATCACGCTCGCATCGACGAGCAGTTCTTCCCACCGCCACGGCGCGAACACGGCACCGAGCGCGTCCGACGCTTTGCCATCGGCGCCGCGCCGGACTTGGACCGCACCGAGCTCGTCGTCGGCCGAGTCATCACCGGCAAGTGCGATCGGCAACAACTCTTCCTCGGGCGGGACCCACCGATCGCCAGGCGTTGTGGCGGGTGGCGGCACGGCAACGAGCGGCACCTCGCCGAGCGAGATGTACTCGGCGAACCGCCTCGCGGACAGCTCTTCATCCGCGCACGCGAGCAACGCGAGAAACGCACGCCCCGCCGGATCCGGAAGTCGCGTGCCCTGATCGAAGTGGACCGGGATGTTCGCGCGCGACAGCGCCTCCTCGAGGTGGACGCGATACGACTCCGGCGAGCGCAGCAGCACCGCCATTCGATCGAACGGGACACCGCGCTCCGCCGCGTGGAGCACGCGCCGCGCGATCTCGACGCATTCACGGCTCTCGCCCGGCGCCGAGAAGATCTCGATGCTGTCGTCGAGCGTGGCCTTGGCTTTTTGCGGTGTGAACAAGTCCGCCTGTACGCGATGGATCGATCGCCACGCGTGACGACCCTCGCGATCGGCGGGCCGATCGAGCTCGTGATCGACCAACGATCGCGGCTCGACACCGAACGCCACGCTCAGATGCCGTGCACTGCGCTCGTCACCGGCGACGAGCGACCCGAACGCACCCGGTGCGCGCTCGACGAGCGCCGCGATCAAGCGCTGCTCGACGATCGATCGCACCGGCGCATCCAACACGACGAGATCGACATCCAGCAGCGCGCCACGCCGCGTCTTCTCCAACGCGACATCCGTGGCAATGCGATAGACCAGCGCGCGATCCGCCAGATTCGCGGCCGCGAGCTCGGCTTCGAGCGCGATCAACGCCGCCGCGAGCTCGGGATGCCCCGCGCGACCGATCAACGCTCGCGACACGTCATCCAGCTCGCGCCGGACCTCGCTCACTCGACCGCCGTGTTCGACCTGGACGTGCGTGGCGCCGAGCGCGACCTCGATCTCGCTCGCACCGACGGCAACGCGCGCACCGATCACGCCGATCCGACTGTCGCCGGCACCCGCCATCCGCAGCTCGAGCAACGTCCGCGCGAGCGCCCGCGGCAAGCCCGGTTGCGTGGACACCGCATCCAACCGACCGATCGATCCTTCGCGCCGCATGCGCTGGACGACCCGCGCACACAGCGCTTCGATCGGAAACCCGCCGACCGTGGCCAAATCCCGCTCGACGAGCTCGTGCTTCGCCAACTCCGCCGCCACGCGCCCGAGCGTCATGCGATGCATGCCGAACGCCGAGCCACGCGCGACCGCGACGCCCCGGATCAATTCACCCGCCGCATCCGCGGTCCCGCCGACCACCAACACCTCGTGCTGCGCCGGACGCGCGGCAAGCCACGCCGTTGCTTCGCGCAAGCGCAGCTCCGATCGAGGCGAAATCACGAGGTGACGGGACACGGGCACTCACCTTAGCAGGTGGGTCCGATCGTCACTTCACCGCGAGGTCTCCACCGTAGGGCAGGTTCATCCGATACCGCTCTGCCGAGCAATAAGTCGACGGCGTCGGCTGCAACCGCCCATCCGGTGAGCGGATCACCATCGGTTCGTCCCGCACCATGTGCGTGTAGATGAAGTGGCCATCCGTCAGGATCTGCACCGACATCCCGCCGGGGCGACACCACAACGTCTCCAGCTCGTCGCGATCGACAAACACCGCGCGCGAGAACATGTCGACGTGGCTGCCATTGCCGATCTTCGGGAGATCCGCATAGCGCAACCGATGATCTTCGATCCGGGCATCGAGCTCCGCCTGCGTTAACGACGTCAACGGTTGTGGCGCCACCGGAGGTTTCGACGATGCCGCGCACGCCACCAAGAACATCAAGCTAAGTTGCTTCATGTCCGTAGAAACGCACCGTCTCCGACGACGCGCCGAATAGATCACGCCATCAATGCACGGCGGCACGCGGGTCGAGCCCACGCGCACTTAGCTCGCGAACGACGGCTGGCTCGATCTGAAACTTCTCGAGCAACGAACGCAACGTGGTGCGCGCTTCGGCATCGAACCGATTCACGCGCTTGCCGAGGATCAGCTCGTTCTTCGCCGAATGCTCCCAGCCGACGAGCTCCGTCACCGTCACCTTGTAACCGTGCGCTTCGAGCGACAACGCACGCACGACGTTCGTCAGGTGCGAACCGAGCTCTCGACGATGGAGCGGGTGCTCGAACAGGGCTCGCACGACCGGATCACTCGGCTTGGACTTCTCGAGCTGACGCGCGACTTCCGCCTGACAGCACGGCACCACCGCCACGTGATCCGCACCAGAGGCAATCGCGAGGACGAGCGCGTCGTCGGTGGCGGTGTCACACGCATGCAGCGCCGTCACCACCTGCGGCCGCGCTTCGGTTCCCGCGATCACGCCCGTCGCGACCTTAAACCGATCCTGACCGAATCGCGCAGCTCGCGCCGCGGCCGCCTCCGACAATTCCGGCCGCGCTTCGATCGCCGTCAACGTGCCGCGCCCCGCGGGACCGAGCACGAGCTCGTAGAGCATCGCGCCCAGGTAGCTCTTGCCGGCACCGCAATCGAACACCGCGGGATCCGTGTGTCGCGCGAGCGAGTCTTCGATCGCCGGCTTCAACAACCCGACGAGGTGGCGGATCTGCTTCAGCTTGCGCCGCGCGTCCGCGTTGAGCTGACCATCGCGCGTCAACAGGTGCAGGTCCTTCAACAGATCGATGGACATGCCTTTCGGCACGTCCGGATCGGTGCGTGGATCTACCTGCTGCTTTGCCATCGAGCAGGCAGCTTGGACTCAGGCGGCCATCGGCGCAAGGCGACCTTGCTGCGCGGCGCCCGCAAAGCGCTCCGGCTTCGCGAGGCCGAGGATGCCACCGACCGAGCCGGCGATGCCCGTGACGAGGAGGAGCGTGATGCCGATGCCGGCGTCACCTTCCGCGGCGCTCTGGAGGATCGCGCCGATGCCGAGCCCGATCAGGCCCATGATCAGCGAGAACGCGGCCGCGCCACGACCGAAGCGCTTGCGCTTCACGCCGAACGCGCCGATCAGCGTGAGGATCAACGCGGGCGCGAACACCGCCATCACGATGCCCTTAATCGCGCTGAGGTCTTTCTTCGCTTCGTGCTTCGTTTCGACTTCATGGACGGTGCGAGCGTCCGCGTTGTCGACGGCGACCGACACCGTGTCCAGACCCTTGATGATCTGGAACGCGGAGACTTTCGCCGTCGCGTTGTCGCGATGGACCGACACGAGCGGAAGGAAGAACGACAAGAGGCCGAGGATGCCGCCGACGAGCACGATGAATTTGGTAGCTTTCATGGCGGCGACCCATGTGCAGCCGCTTTGCCAGATCGTGATCGCGCGCGATCAACCACTTACCGAAGCGCGGCGGGTCCGCACGGCCCCGACCCCGACGATGTGTGGGTCTAAACAACGAATCGTGCGACCGCCGTCGTCGACGAGGCTCAATGCAGAGCGGCCAGCGCCGCCTGGCGTCCGCGGAACGCGCGGGTCTTCACCGCAGCGACGGAGATGCCGAGCTCGCGCGAGATTTCGGTCTCGGTCCGGCCTTCGCCATACCGCTTCCAAAACACCGCCGGATACTTCGCACCGAGCGCGGCAACCGCGTCTTTGACGTGCTCGAGCTCGGCCCGCGCGATGACTTCACCGCGCAAGTCCGCACCCGAGGGCTGCCGTTCGAGCATGCCTTCCTCGTCGCCATTCGAGGCGCTCGCGAGCAGCTCGCGTGCGAGGCGGCGTTGCTTGCGCAGGAACATCAGCGCAGCCGTCGCGGTCACGCGATACAGCCACGTCGAGTAGCGCGAGTCGCCGCGAAACGAATCGCGGTACCGGTGCGCTAGCAACAGCGCGTCCTGCGTGACGTCGTCCGCATCGGTCTCGTTGCGCACGTACTTCATCGCCACCGACTTCACGTACGCGCGAATCTCTTTGTCATCGTGCCCAGGCTCGAGGTCCAACACCCGCTTGTTCATCTGGCCCTCCTGGGCTTTCTCATACGCAACTGCGACGCCAGGTTCGTCCAAGCTTTCGGACAAGCGATTTCGATAGGTTAGATGTCCAAATGTCCACACTCCTGTCCAATCCCGTGGACGCCGTCTAGACTGTTGGACAGATGCCGGACGCCATCCGACACGTACTCGTGGCCGATCCCGCTGGTGGCGCAGCCGTGGCTCGCGACGCGCTTTCGGGCGTCGACGTCGAAGGCGTGACCACGATGCAAGCGGGGCTCGAGCGGGTCACCGGATCGGCGTTCGATCTCGTGCTGCTCGATCCGGTGTTGGGCGATGACGAAGATGGCGCGCTCGCACTGCTCCACCGGATGCGGACCGTGGCGCCGGATACGGTGGTGGTGATCTGGAGCGACCGGCCGACCGTCGAGTTCGCGGTCCGCGCGATGCGGGCAGGCGCACTCGATGTGCTCGACAAGCATGCCGATGCCGCGACGATCCGCACGATCGTCGAACGCGCGATCCAACACGGCGCGCTCGCTCGCGAGGTCCGGCGGTTGCGCGGCGAAGTCGAACGCGCGCGTGGCCTCGGCGAGGTGATCGGCGAGTCCGCGCTGATGCGTCAGCTGCTCGCGATGATCGAGCGCGTGGCCGCGAGCGATGCCACGGTGTTGATCGTCGGCGAATCGGGCACCGGTAAGGAGTTGCTCGCGCGCACGATCCATCGCGTCGGACCGCGCGCGGAGGGTCCGTTCATCGCGTTCGACTGTTCCGCGCTCGCACCATCGTTGATCGAGGCGGAGCTGTTCGGTCACGAGAAGGGCGCGTTCACCGGCGCGAATCGCGCGCGCCGCGGTCTGTTTCGCGAGGCGAATGCCGGCACGATCTTCCTCGACGAGATCGGCGACATCGACGCGAGCGTCCAGAACAAGTTGCTGCGCGTGTTGCAGGAGCGCGAGATCAAGCCGGTCGGTGGCGATCGGCCGGTGCAGATCGATGTGCGCGTCGTCGCGGCCACGAACAAGGATCTCAAACAGCTCGTCGCGCGCGGGCAGTTTCGCGAAGACCTCTACTGGCGGCTCGCCGTGGTCCCGATCCAAGTGCCGCCGCTCCGCGAGCGCAAGGAAGACATCCCGCTCCTCGCCGCGCACATCTTGGCGAAGCGCCGTGGTGCTGCGAAGAGCTTTGCCGGCAACGAAGCGCCGTATCCGACGCAGATGACCGCGAAGGCATTGCAGCGCCTCCAGAGCTATCGCTGGCCCGGCAACATTCGCGAGCTCGAGAACGTGTTGTCGCGCGCCGCGATCTTGTGCGACGGCGAGACGATCCGATCGCACGATCTCGCGATGCTCGGCCTCGACGCCGGCTCGCCACAGGCATCCGGTAACGAAGACGATCGCGTCGAGCTCCCGGCGATCGATCTCGCGCGGCTCGGCGATGGCGAGGGCCTGAAGGACGTCACCGATCGAGCGCTCCGCGCGGTCGAGCGAGCGGCGATCGCGTTGGCGTTGAAGTCCGATCGCAATCCGGCGGCGGCGGCAAAGCGGCTCGGGATTTCGCGCGCGAGCATCTATACAAAGATGAAGACCTACGGGCTCGACGCGACCGGCGCCGACGAGAGCTAGTCGATAATCCTGGATACGACGCGACCGTTCTCGTCGAGGATGCACAGCCACTCGCCGGCGGGCTGACCGCCGATGCACGTGCCGCCCACGCCGGTCAGCCCATCTTTATGGATGTACTGCGCGTCGCACTGACACTCGAGATCGCAATCGCCCTTCTTCGTGCACGCCTTGCCGAGGTTCGGTCCGCGGCAATGCATGCCCGAATCGTGCGACGGCCGTTGCGTCTTCTCGATCCGGCAGCACGTGGTGCCCCATTGGCGTTCGTCCGGCAGGCAGTCGGCTTTTACGACCGGAGCTGCCGGCGGTGTGGGCGCGGCATCCGGCGGCGCGTTGTGGATCGGTGTAGGCGGTGGGGTCTTCGACGGAGATCCGCAGCCGATCAAGATACTGGGGAAGATCTTCCAGACCTGACGTTCCAGCCCCATGACGCGTTTCATGATGCTGACATGCCTCCTCGCAGGGTGCTTGGACGAAACCGCCGTCGACGACACGTCGGAAGCCGATCAGGCCCTGAACGGAGACACGTGGGAAACCTCGCTCGACGAGGCGGGGACGGTCTGGAATAGCGTCGCGGTCGCGAGCTCGAACCACACGGTCTACGTCGCAGGCACGCACACCGACGCGGGCGGCATCAAGACGTGGGAGCTGCGCGCGCAGGGCCCGCGCGGTGAGTTCGGACCCGTGCACGCGTTGCAGCTCGTGAAGGGAGCGAGCTCCGAAGGCTTTGGCATCACCACCGACGCGACGTACGCGTACGCTCTCGGCACGGCGTTCGATGCGAGTGGCTACAAGCACTGGCTCGTCTATCGCAGCCCACTCACGAGTGCGAGCTGGACGCCGATCTACGATCAGATTCACACGAACAACAACGACATCCCGTACGGGATCCTGATCACGAAGCTCGGCCGCAATCCGGGCTATGTCTACGTTGCGGGACGCCAGTACGACGGCACGTCGATGGTCGGTGTCGTGCTTCGCAGTGGCGCTGTGCAAGGCAACGGCACGTGGACCACCGTACTGACGAACGATGGTGGTGGTCCGCTTCACGAGAACGCGTTCACGAGCGTGTGCGAGGCGGAGGATGGAACGCGCACGGACATGTCCGTGTTCGCGACCGGCTACAACTCGTATCCGGGCACCGGATCCGGCGGCACGTCGATGGTCGCGTTCTACACCGAGGATGCGGGTGCAACGTGGACGAAGCAGTACGACACCAACTACGAGGTCGAGACGAATTCGTACCAGTGCACGAACGGTTATCAGGGCGAGCTCTGGGTTGCCGCCGGAGCGAAGGCGTCGTCGACGAATACCGACTGGCTGGGCGTGTTGTCGCTCGGCCACTACCCGACGGGCGGTGAGTGGTTGCGCGGCACGTCGATCGTGAAGGGGCCGAACGAGGCACATGCGGTCGCCTACGTGCCGGGCGCGACGAACGTCTCGTACCTCGCCGGTGCCTACGACGTTTCGCAGAACGGTCATACCGCGTGGCGCACGCGTAAGTCGTCGACGAATGCCCAATCGTTCGTCGACTCCGACATCTACTTTTACGACAGCGTTCAGAGTCCGGCCGAGGCGCTCGCCGCGACCTACGACTCGAATCGCGGCTTGTTCGTCGTCGGCAGCGCGCGCGATGGCCATAACGCGGTGCACGGCATCGTTCGCCACAGGAGCAACTAGTGAAGGCATTCATTCTCATCGCGTTCGCGGGCTGTCTCGATCAACAACCGACGACCGACACCGACGTCGCCGCACTCGGTGGCGAGACGTGGACCACCGTCGACGATAATGACGGAACCGTCGGCGCCGGCGCGTTCGACTACTCGATCGCGGTCAACCCCAACACGTCCAAGATCATGATGACGGGCTATCGTCGCGAAGCCGATGGCACGTCGACCGCGATCATTCGCGGGCAGAAGCCTGGAGCCGGCTGGGGCCTCAACTCGACGTACAAGACGAACCTCGAGTCATCGACGGGACGGAAGATCGTCGTCGACCACAACAACAACTGGTACGTGTGGATCAGCGGCTCCGGTGCCAACGGCGCAACGCACGACATCCTCCGCTGGAGTAATAACGACGGCGCGAGTTGGACGACGCGCTTCGACGACGTACCCATGGTCGGGCCGGGAACCAAGGTCTCCGACATCTTCGTCGACGGTGGTGGCCGGTTGTTCGTGTTGCGCGAGACGCGTGGCACGATCGAAATGAGCACGGACCACGGCGTCACGTTCTCGTCATCGTCAGCCGGCGGAACGCCGGAGCATCTGTGCGAGGTCGTGTACGGAGGGACGACGACGATCTACTCGCTCGGTTCCGGGTCGGTCGCGTCGACGGATCTCGGGACGACCTGGCATGCCGTGCCACTTCCAAGTGGACCGTGCTCGCAAGCGCAGGCGGGCACGATCGCGATTGGTCAATTCCACGGCGGCGGCACGTACAACGGTGTGACGGGCGCGCTGGTTCAACCGATGAGTCTTCCGGACGAATCCGTGCCGGTGTTCGATGGTGTGAATCAGAAGGCGTACTTCGTCGGGCACGAAAACGGCTACTGGTGGGTCGAACGCGAAGACGGTGCGATCAAGGACGTCTACACGCTCGATCTGAATGCCGCGCAAGATGCCCGTGCGTTCGGCGGAACGTACGATTCCGAGATGGGGCTCTACGTCGTCGGGACCTCGATGGACGACGCGATTTCGAATCCGCCGATCCACGGCATCGTGCGCCATCGCCAGTGACGCGTATACTCGCGACCGATGTGGCACCCGGTCGCGAAGTTTGCTGACATTCGCGCGGGTGACGTGATCGCCGTTCAGATCGGCGACGTCGAAATTGCACTCGGTCGCGATGGCGATCGGCTGTTCGCGGTCCAGCGCCGGTGCCTCCACCAGGGCGGCGACCTCGCGAACGGAATCGTGGCGCGCGGACATGTCGTATGTCCGCATCACGGATGGCGATTCTCGACGACAACCGGATGCCACGACACGGCATCTGACGTATGTCTGATCCGGTACGCGGTCCGCGTGACCGGCGACCAGATCGAGATCGACCCAACCCCGCTACGAGGCAGCCCGTAATGCAGCAAGTGACTCTGATCGAAGGCGATGGAATTGGCCCTGAAATTTCGGCGGCGACGCTGAAGGTGATCGAAGCGGCGGGTGGCAAGTTCGAATATCTGCGCGCGGACGCCGGCGCGGGTGCGGTCGCGAAGCACGGCGATCCGTTGCCGCAAGCGACGATCGAACTGATCAAGAAGACCGGCATCGCGTTGAAGGGCCCGCTCGCCACGCCGAGTGGTGGTGGCTATCGCTCGGTGAACGTGGGGCTGCGCCAGCAGTTCGATCTGTACGCGAACGTGCGGCCGGCGAAGACGATTCCGGGCGTGCCGTCGCGCTACACGAATGTCGACCTCGTGATCGTGCGCGAGAATACCGAGGACCTGTACGCGGGCGTCGAGCACTACGTCGATCCGCGGCGCACGGCGGCGGAGTCGATCGCGATCATCACGCGGTTCGGTAGCGAGCGCGTGATCAAGTACGCGTTCGAATACGCGCGCGCGCACAAGCGCAAGAAGGTCACGATCGTCCACAAGGCGAACATCTTGAAGATGTCCAACGGCCTGTTCCTCGATACCGGCAAGGAGCTGGCGAAGCAGTATCCGGACATCGAGTGCGACGACATGATCGTCGATGCCACGGCGATGAAGTTGGTGACCCAGCCCGAGCGGTTCGACGTGATCGTCACGATGAACTTGTTCGGCGACATCTTGTCGGACCTGACGGCCGGCCTGATCGGTGGGTTGGGCGTGGCGCCGGCATCGAACATCGGTAACGAGAGCTTCGCGATGTTCGAAGCGGTCCACGGCACGGCACCCGATATCGCCGGCAAGGGGATCGCGAACCCGACGGCGTTGATGCTGTCGGCGGCGATGATGCTCGATCACACGCATCAAACGGACGCGGCGCAAAAGCTCCGCAAGGGCGTGTTCGCGGCGCTGGCGAATCCGCAGACCCGGACGGGCGATCTCGGTGGCAAGGCGAACACGGCCGGGTTCACCGAGGCCGTGATCGCCGCGATGTAACCCGCGAAATGCAGGTCGGCGGGGTGGGTGATGAATAGTTTCGGGTACGTACGTGCGGCACGCGTCCTGCTCTATGCGAACGCACCATGAAAGCGGTCAACCGTCCCCAGAAGATCAACGAGCGGCGCCTGAAGGAAGTCGGCGGTGGCTTCGCGCAACAGCCGCACGACGTGCCGCAGGCCCCGTCGATCGATCCATCGCTCCCGGCGATCACGTCGGGGCGCGGTTGGCTCGGCGCGAAATAGCGACTACCAGGTCACGTCGAGGCTGGTCGCGATGTCGCGAATCAGGCTCGACAGCTCGTCGGTCGCGATCACGTTTGCGAGTCGCTCGCGTACATGCTCGAGCAGGTGCGAACGTGCGCCTTGGAGCCAGCGGAACATCGTGGTGCGGTGCACGCCGTACATCGCCGCGAGTTGTTCGGTGCCGGCACCTTCCACGAACACGAGCCGCAGGAGCGTGCGTTCGCGCGTTTCGATCGTGGCGAGGGCAGCGCGAAATGCGGTCGCGAGCTCGGCGCGATAGGTCCGCTTCGTGAGTGCGAGCGCCGGATCGCTCTCGACGATCGCGTAGAGCGGATCGAGTTGGTCGATGCGCGCGCGCTCGCGGCGGGACGATCGCAGCAGCATCAGCGCTTCGCGGATCGCGATCGCTTGGACCCACGCGGCGAGCGGGCCGCGGCCTCGGTATTCGGCGATCCGTGGAGTGCCGACGAGGAGCTTTTCGCGCGTGCGTTGCAGGATCTCGTCGACGTGATCGGAGGCCAGCTTCACGATCGCACCGCGAATGTCGGGGATGATCGTGCGTTCGAAGCGCGCGATCGCGGTGGTGTCGCCGGACGCGCAAGCACGCGCGAGATCGATATCCGCGGCGTGCGAGTCCATCATGGGTGCGCCTTCAACCACGCGGTGATATCGGTCGCGGTGCCGCGCCACTCGGGCGGGAGCTTCGCGTAGTTCGCGCGCGCGGTTTCGGCGAGCGTGCGGGCGCGCGGATCGGGATAGATCCGTTGTGCGAGGAAGAACCGCGCGTCGTCGGCATCGGGCAGCGAGGCGCCGGCTTCGTCCCACGCATGCACGGCGGCGTCGGCGAGCCGGATCGCTTCGCGCTTGTCAGCGACGAGCTCGGCGAGGTGACCTTCGGCGAGTGCGGTCAACGGATGGTTCGGACCGAAGCCCTTCGTCGCGATCTCCATCGCGCGGCGATAGAGACGTTGCGCTTCGCCGGTGTTGCCGCGCGCGACCTCGACCTTCGCGAGCAACGAGTACGCCTCGGACAGATACGGATGATCGGGGCCGAGCGCGCGCGTGCGGATCTGGATCACGCGCTCGTAGTTTCCGGCGGCGGTCGCGTAGTCATCGCGCTCTTGGGCGATGTTGCCGAGCCCGGTCAGGGCGAGCGCGAGATCGGGATGATCGGGGCCGACGGTATCGACGAACATCTGCGCGGATTTCTCGAATAGCTGGCGCGCTTCGTCGACCTTGCCTTGGTTGTGGAGCACGGATGCGAGGTTTTGATACGCGCCGGCAATTTCGGGTGCCGGATGACCGCCGAACGCTTCGGTGAGGGCGTCGAGATCGGCGCGATAGTGCTTCTCTGCCGCGGGATAGTCGCCGGCGGTTTCGGACACGGTGCCGAGCACGTTCTCGAGGCGCGCGCGTTCGAGTGGGCTCGGCGTGCGTGTCGCGGCGGCGGCTTCGAGGAGCGGGACGAGTTGGCGCGTCTCGTTCGTGCGGCCCAGATCGTCGAGGATCGAGATCGTGACGCGCAACGCGGTGAGGCGCGCGGCATCGTCGTGGGCAAGCTCCGCCTGTGCGACGGCATCGTGGGCCAGTGCGAGCGCGGCCTGCGGATCGCCGGCGCGCAACGTGTAATCGGCGCGGCGAAACGCGATGCGGGCCGCGAGCACCGGATCGGTCGAGGTCAGCGGCATCACGCGCGCGCGGGCCGTCTTGTAGTCGCCGTGCGCGGCGATGTCGGCGATCGCGGTGAGCTCGGCACCGACGCGCGCTTGCTCGAACACGTCTGTCGTGGTTTGCGCGTGTGCACATTGCGCGGGGTCGACGTGTGCGAGCGCGGCGGCGAGTTTTGGCGCGGCAGCATTTGTATCGATGGCCGTTGCGAGCTCGCGGCGCTGATCTTCGAGGCACGACAACTGCGCGCTGACATCGGCGCCGCGTTCGTGTGCCTTGCACGCGCCGATCACGGCGTCGCTCCATGCCTGCGTGCGATCGTCGGCGAGCGCGAGCGCGGTCGGCGCCATGCGATCCGTCAGGCGCGCGATCGTGGTCATCCGCGCGATCGGCGTCCAGCCCGCTTCGTCGGGAGATGCCTTGCAACTCGGCGCATCGCCGCGCGAGCCGAGCGCGAACGCGGTGATCGCCAGCGCCGCAGCGGCGAGCCCCGCGGCGACGAACGGCCAGCGACGGCGTTCCGCGCGATCGATCGCGACGAGTAGGGCAGGGACATCGGGATAGCGATCCGCTGGATCGGCGGACGCGGCGCGGTCGAGCACGCGCGCGAGTGCACCGCTCGCTTTCGAACGTGTGGTTGGTTGCGGGGATCGCCTTGGTTGACGTAGTTGCGACCGTCCCCCAGGTCGTGATGTTTCAGCGACTTCGCGATCGTTGGTTGACGTAGTTGCGACCGTCCCCAGGATCTCGCGCGCCGTGATCGCGAACGCGTACTGATCGCTGCGCGCATCCGCGGCCGTGCCGGCGAGGACCTCGGGCGCGATGTAGCCCGGCGTGCCGGCGAACGCGTTCGTCGAATTCGCGAGCCCGAAGTCGGTGATGCGCGCGCGATCCGCGACGAGGATGTTCGAGGGCTTGATGTCGCGATGGATGAGGCCTGCGGCATGGATCGCCGCGAGCCCGGCACCGGCTTCACGGATCACGCGCACGCGCTCGGCACGTGTATGGGGCTCGCGCGACCACGCCGCGAGGTTCACGCCGTCGACGCGCTCCATCGCGATGAACAGATCGCGATCGTCTTCGACGACCTCGTAGACCGTCACGACGTTCGGATGCGCGACGCGGGCCATCGCCTTCGCTTCCGCGACCAACCGCTCGCGCGGCATCGGATCCGCGACGCCGCTCCGCACGAGCTTCAACGCGACCGAGCGCTCGAGCGACGGATCGAACGCCGCGAGCACCACGCCCATCCCGCCGCTTCCGATCGTCCCCTCGATCACGTAGCGCCCGATCTTCGCGCCGGCACCCGCCAGCTCCGCTACCACCGCGCCCGACTCGCTGCCCAGCCGCGCGAGCGCACCGACCAGCTCCTGACAGTCCTCGCAACTGTCGAGGTGCGCCTCCAACCCGGGACGCACCGCCGGATCGGCGAGCTCGACCCACGCCTCAGGTGGCGGACATTCCTGGGTTCCGGCCATGCGATCGCGCCCGATCATGAACCGCGATCTTTTTTGTGCAACGTCACCGCGACCTCGGCATCGGACCGCGTGACCAGACTCATTTGCCTCCTCCTCTTCATCACCGCGTGCCCACCTCCGTATTACCCGATGCCGGCTGCGCAACAGCCGACGGCGGCCGTAGAAGCCACGACAACGACGCTGAATTGCACCGGCGGCGCCGTCTCCGACGGAACCCAATGCGTCTGCCAAGGCGGCTCGCTGTGGAACCAGACCTCGAACCAGTGCGAATGCCAGGGCGGCTCGCTCTGGGACACGACGCAGAATCAGTGCATGTGCCAAGGCGGTTCGCTCTGGAACCAGACGTCGAACCAGTGCGAATGCCAGGGCGGCTCGCTCTGGGATACGAGCTCGAACCAGTGCATGTGCCAAGGCGGCTCGTTGTGGAACGCGACGTCGAATCAGTGCGAGTGCCAAGCCGGGACCGCGTGGAACGGCTCCGCGTGTGCGGCCGTCGTCGTTCAACAACAGCCGCATCATCAACGCCGCGCGAGCTGTCGCGAGACGCTACTCGATAAAGGCTACGGCCCGGATCAGCTCGGCTTCTGCGACGGCGCCGACGAGCGCTGCGCGATCCTGCTCCTGAACAAGGGCTACGGAGCGGACCAGCTCGGCTTCTGCAAGGGCGGTCATCTCGACGATCGCTGCGTCGAAGAACTGTTCAACCACGGCTACGGCGTCGACCAGATCGGTCGCTGTCGCCACTAAACGGAAACGGTCTGGAGCTCGACGAACCGCGCGTAGATCTTTTCGATCGCGTTGATCGGCGCGTAGCCGAGCGCGGCGGCGCATTCACCGAGCCGCACGCCCGGAAGGCGATCCTGCATCTGCAACGCGCGGAACAGCTGGAACCGATCGAGCACTTGCTCTTCGACCAGGTACTCGCCGAACGAGATCTCTTTCAGACCCTCTTCGAGGACCTCGACGCCACTCTGCGAATACTCGAAGTAGCTGGCGAGGTCGGGGTTGCGGGAGACCGTGTGAGCGCGTTGCATGGCTGACAGCGTCAAAAGCATCGCCTGTGCCAGTCAGGGGCGGACAGAATCCGGCGCCGCGACGCGCACTTACGCTGTCATCCGTGGTTCGCGGCAAGTGGTCTTGCCAGCAATCCCGTTTGCACAGGAATGTCCGGTTGCCATGCGCGGAATCGCTCTGCTCGGCTTACTGGTCGCCTGCAAGAACTCCGTCGAGCGACCGCCGCCTCCGACGGCACCACCGGCGCCGGCTGGTCCAACCAGTGAAGCCTCGACGGAACTACATGCCGTCCCGAAAGACATCGCGGCGCACGTCACGCTGGTGAAGATCGCAACGGGGCTGCAACGCCCCGTGTTGCTAACGGCAGCGCCGGGCGATCCGCGGAAGCGGCTGTTCGTGGTCGAGCAGGCGGGCGACATCAAGGTGATCGAGAACGGCAGCGTCACCGCGGGCACGTTCTTCAAGATCGACGGGCTGTCGCACGAAAACGAAGAGGGCTTGCTCGGCCTCGCGTTTCATCCGCAGTGGGCGACGAACAAGAAGCTATACGTCTACTTCACGGCGGCCGATCAGTCGGTGCACATCGTCGAATACAAGATCGACGCGACCGGCAACGCCGTCGACATGCACAGCGCGCGAGAGATTATCCGGATCGAGCATCCGTACTCGAATCACAACGGCGGCAACTTGGTGTTCGGGCCGGATGGCAAGTTATGGGCGGGCGTCGGCGATGGTGGTGCGGCGAACGATCCGCATCGCAACGGGCAGAACCAGAAGGCGCTGCTCGCGAAGATGCTCGCGTTCGATGTCGACGGAGATCCGAAACCGATCATGAAGCACTACGGCGTGCGCAACCCGTGGCGCTTCTGGTTCGACGCGAAGACGCACGATCTCTACATCGGCGATGTCGGTCAGAACCTGTGGGAGAACATCTACGTCCTGCCCGACGACGGCAAGGTCCACAACATGGGCTGGAACATCGTCGAGGGCAGTCATTGCTTCGATGCGGAGACCGGCCAGTCGAAGGCGACGTGCGACAAGACCGGGCTCACCGCACCGGTGATCGACTACAACCACGAGCAAGGCTGCTCGGTCACGGGCGGCGTCACGTATCGCGGCAAGCAAGTGCCCGCGCTCGATGGCTTGTACTTCTACGCCGATTTCTGCACCGGCCTGATCCGGAGCTTTCGCTGGCAGGACGGCGCGGTCCACGATCACTGGGATTGGCGCGAAGCGCTCGTCGCGAATTCGAAGCTAGAGCCCGCGCAGATCAGCTCGTTCGGCGTCGACGGTGATGGCGAGGTGTACATCCTCTCACTCACCGGCGAGATCGATCGGTTCGCCGCGCAATAGTCCGCCGCGGTCGCGCGTTCGGTGGGAATGCGGGGACTCGCGTGGCTCGCGGCGATCACATGCTCGGGCACAGCGTGCTCGACGAACGACGCGCGCGTGATCGAGACAACGCAGGCGCCGGTCGCGGCTCCGCTCGATGCCGCCGAGACACCACCTCCGCCGGTGATCCAGCCGCCACGCTTCGCGATTCCGGACGGCGCGATCTCGACGGTCGTCGTTCCCGATAACGCGCGCGCCGCGGTCACCGCCGCGCTCGACGGCTCGAGCATTCGGCTATGGCCCTCGTTCGACGGCAAGCACGAACCCGTCGTGATTCCGGGGACGGCGACCGAGCTCCGGCTGATCGCGACGACCGACGGCTTCTCGATCCTCGAACGCGATCAGATCGGTCAGCTCGTGCTTGTCACGACGACGCTCGAGGGCGGCGTGATCGATCGACGCACGCTCGCGCTCGACCGGCCGGTCCAACAGATCGTCGCGACGAATCACGTGTTCTTCGCGCTCACCGACGACCAGCACGTGATCGGCGTGGATGCGCACGGCGCGATCTTGAATTCGTTGATGCCCGATGCCGGCGAGCCGATCTCGCGGTTGATCGCGCGCGGCGATCATGCGGTTGCCGTCATTCCGCTCGACGAGCACCACCTGTTCCTGCGTGGCATCGACGCGCAGATCGAGTGGGCGCCGCGCTCGGCGAAGCTCGCGTTGTCCGGCACGATCGCCTTGTCGCCCGACGGCACGCGCGTCGCCGGGACGAACCTGGACAAGTCCGGCACCGAGGACGTCGTCGTGCGTGATCTCGCGACCGGCAATCGGGTCGCGAAGCATCATCCCGAGGATGCCGCGGGCGATGGCACGTTCGAGGTCGAGTGGGTGACCGCGAAGACGCTCGTGATCTCGCATCAAGGATCGACCTGGCGGTGGAACGTCGGCGACTCGATCTCGGACGCGTTCGACGGTCCGTTGTTTACGTTCGCGGCGAGCACCCGCGCCGGGATGGTCTCGAGCTCGAATGCGAGCCTCGTCCTGTGGGGCGACGGCGATAGTCCGCAGCGCCTCGGCTATCACTTCATGGACGTGAAGGACATGGTGCCGACCGGAGCCGGTTGGCTCGCCACCGATGGCACGTCGATCGTGCGGATGAACGATGCGTTCGAGCTGAAGCACACGTTCGAGCTGCCGACCCAGGTGGGCTCGACCGTCTCGTTGCTCGATACCCATCACGCGATCGTCACGAATGCGGACGTCCACACGCTCGTCACGCTCGGCAAGCCCGAAGCGGACATCGTGTTGAACACGAGCGGCTACCATCTCGAGCTGGATCGCCTCTCGGGCTGGGCGGCGTCGTTCACGCAACACGGTCTCGAGTTTCTTCACTGGGATGGCAAGGAGATGTCGTCGCCGATGAGCTCGCCGTTATCGGCGAACGCGACGTCGAGGCTCTACGCGTCGGGCAAGATCGCGGCGCAGGCTGAGGTCGTCGACGATCATTGGATCGAAGTCACCGAGCTCTATCCGCTCGCGAAGGTGAAGCTGGACGGCACGGCGTTTCGCACGAAGAAGCGCCGCGTGCGCCGGCTCGAGCGTCCGGATCCGAATCGCTTCGACTTCAACGACGAGCTCGATGCCGCGATCGACGACGACGTGATCACGCAGAAGAGCCCGGACGGTGCGTGGGTCGCCGAGCTCGCGCATCACCGGATCTCCTTGCGCGGACGGGACGGCGCCGAACAGTGGACGCGCTCGGCTAGCGGTGCGGTCGGTCTCGCGTGGAGCGCCGGCGGTCAGCTCGTGGCGTTCGGCCCGGGCGTGACCACGGTCGACCTCGCGAGTGGGGCATTCGTCGGCGCGCGCTGTGGCTGGACGTTCAAGCTCGAGAAATTTATCGACTCGAATCAGCCGAATCCGACCGGCTCGGCCGAAATCTGTGAGGCAAGGTGAATACGTGAAGGTGCTGGTGCGTACATCCCCAATGCGTTTCGGAGTCGCAGCCTTCGCACTCCTATTGGCGGGCACCGCGTCGGCGGATTGGGACGATGAAGGCCCGAACTTCATCCCACCGAAGTCGTTCGCGCTCGCGAAACCGATCGGCGATGTGAAGCCGGGCAAGCCGGTGCCCGCGTTCGCGCAGAGCTCGCGGATCGCCGCGCTCGATACCGGCGCGCTCGTGATCGATGCCGACAGCGGTTGGTTGATCCGCACCGGCGTCGATGGTGCGCCGCTCGATCACCTCGCGATCGGCATCGAAGCTGGCACGCTCGCATACGATCCGGTCGGTAAGCGCGCGTATGTCGCGGATCGGCGCGGTGATCGGATCGCCGTGATCTCCGTCGGAGAGAAGCTCGAGCTCGTCGCGTCGTGGAAGACACCGGCCGAGCCATATGGCGTGGCGCTGACGCCAGATCGCTCGACCGTGTTGGTGTCGGCGATCGCCGATCGCGCACTCGTCGCGTTCGATCCGTCTGGGAAAGAGAAGTGGCGGACCCCGCTCGATGCCGAGCCACGTGGTGTCGCGATTTCGGCGAACGGGACACACGCGGCCGTCGCGATGTTGTCGGTCGGCGCGCTCGATCAGGTCGAGCTCGATGGCAAGCATCGGCTGTTTCGCCTGCCGCTCGCGCTCACGACCGAAGGTGGTGACGCGCGTGGCTCGTTCGCGGCCGCGTATCTCGGCGAGCACCTGATCGCGACGACGGCGCAGCTCGAACGTCCCGCTGCCTCCGAAATCGAGCCCGATCACTACGGCGGTGGTGCGTTGCCTCCGCTCGGTCACGCGATCGCGTTCGTCGACGAGCGCGGCACGTCGGGCACGTCGATCACGAGCGTCAACGAAGCGCGTGCGCTCGCGTGGGATCCGACGCACGACAACTTGTTCGTCGCCGGCATGGCGAGCGATTCGCTCGTGATCGTGAAGCATGGCTCGCAGGTCGATGCCGCGCTCGGTGGCACCGCTTCGTTGGAGACCCGCTGTGGCGCCGATGGCATCGCGATCGCGGGTGATGGCAGCGCACTCGTGTGGTGCTCGTTCCCGCGGACGATCGTGCATGTCGATGTGGCCACGTTGAAGGCGAAGGCCGGCCCCGAGCTCGCGGCATCGAATATGGATCCGAAGCAGCACCAGGGCATGGTCGTGTTTCACACCGCGAACGACGAGGTCTCGGCGTTCGGCGGGATGTCGTGCGGTAACTGTCACCTCGACGGTCGCAGCGACGGCGAGAGTTGGTTCATTCACGGCGAGCGGTTGCAAACGCCGATGCTCGCCGGCCGGATCGCGAACACGGCGCCGTACAAATGGGACGGTGGGGCGAAGGATCTCCCGGCGAGCTTGCGTGCCACGGTCAAGCGGCTCGGCGGCAGGGGCCTCTCGAAGAAGAACCTCGCCGCGCTCGCGGATTACGTGAATGCGATGCCGGCGATCCGCACGCCGTCGCGCGATCACGCGGCCGTGGCTCGCGGTAAGGCGCTGTTCGAGTCCGCCTCGCTCGGATGCACGCAGTGCCACGACGGGCCGGCGTTCACCGATCGCCAGATGCACGCGTTCGGTAAGTCCAAGCAGGAATTCGATACGCCGTCGCTGCTCGGCATCGCTGCGAGTGCGCCGTACTTTCACGACGGGAGCGCGCCGACGCTCGACACGCTGTTGCGCGATCACGGTACCGTTCACGGCATGGCGAGTGATGGGTCGACGCAATTGACGGATGCGCAACGGGCGGACTTGGTCGCGTACTTGGAGACGTTGTGAGGACGTTCGCCGTCGACAAGGTCGATCTCGCGACGGCGCGGATGAAGCCGCTCGAGCGCGCCACCGCGATCCCGTCGCTGTTGAAGAACGCGGCGCGGATCGAGCAGGTCTATCAGAGCAACGCCAAGCTCGTGATCGCCACGGACGCGAGCCCGCTCGTGCAGATGGTGCACGACGCGTTCTACGACCACCGCCCGATCACGATCTCGCCGGATGCTGTGTGGTTCACGATCGGGCAGGGCTTCGCCACGCACGTAAACCTCAACGCGGAAAAGCTGCGCAAGCGGTTCGTCCAACACGAGGGCAAGGTCAAGCTCGTCGTCGATCGGCCGGACTTCTTGCTCGGCCAGACCAATCCATGGCCCGAGGCGTTCGCCGCGTTCTCGGATCAAGTCGCCGGGCACGTCGGCAAGCTACGGGACTTGGTCGTCGCCGATTTCTCGACGACGGGACCGGTCGAGCGTGCCGCCACCGAAGTGCTCGTGATGGACACGTTCCAGGCGTACTTCGAATACGAGATGCGCTGTGGCTGCGGACTGCCGCGGATCACGGTGACCGGAACGCCGGACGATTGGCGCTCGATCAAGAAGCGCGCGCAGCACCTCAGCGAGTACGGCCTCGAGAGCTGGATCGATACGCTGGTGCCCGTGATCGATCGGATCATCGCTACCGTCGAAGGCGCCGACGAGACTGCGTTCTGGCAGTCGTTCTTTCACTACCAGACGAGCTCGATGGGCGAGGCGCTCACGGGTTGGTTGAACGTGCTCTATCCGTATCTGCTCGATTGGCAGACCCGGAAGCCGACGGTGGCGAACCCGCACATGGCGCACTGGCAAAAGAACTTCGCGCTGCCGCCGAAGCAGTGGAAGACCATGCCGGGCCCGCCGCTCTCGCACATTCCGGGCGGGCTCGCGTCGGCGCCGGTTCGCGTGACGGACGTGCCGAGCGGTCAGGTGTTCGACATGCGCTTCGTCGCCGGGATGTTCGGCGTGGTCGAAGCGGACGACGGCACGCTCTCGCCCGAGTTCGGCTGGGCGATCACGTACGACCGCTGAAACGCAAACAGCCGGCTCCCACGAGGAAGCCGGCTGCGAAACGAAGCACTCGTTAGCTGGGCAGGCGCTCGCTCGACGTGCCACGGCCCGGCGCGCTCGGCGGCGGAATCGCCGGCTCGGGCTCGCTTTGCGGCGGCGCTTCACCGAGCGCCACGGCCAGCGCGTCGTCGACCTTCGTCATGAAGCGGATGTCGAGCTCCTTGCGAATCTCTTCGGGGATCTCGAGCACGTCCTTCTCGTTGCGCTCCGGCAGGAACACGATCTTGATGCCTGCACGGTGAGCCGCGAGCACCTTCTCCTTGATGCCGCCGACGGGCAGGGCGTGGCCGCGCAGGTCGACCTCGCCGGTGATCGCGACGTCATTCCGGATCGGCCGCTTCGAGAACACCGACGCGATCGCCGTTGCCAGCGCCACACCGGCCGACGGGCCGTCCTTCTTGATCGCGCCCTGCGGCAAGTGAATGTGCAGGTCGCTCGCCATCATCTTGTCGTGGTCGATCTTGAGCCGACCCGAGTTCGCGCGAACCCACGAGTACGCCGCGGTGGCGCTCTCCTTCATGACGTCACCCATCTGACCGGTGAGCCGGACGTCGCCCTTGCCGGGATACGCGCGCGCTTCGATCATCAGGATGTCGCCACCGACGGGCGTCCACGCGAGACCGGTGACAACACCGACCTGCGGCGAGCGCTCGGCCACGTCCGAGACATGGCGCGGCGGACCGAGCATGTCGTCCAACATGTCCTTGGTGACGTGAACCTTCTCGGCTCCTTCGGCGACCTTCACGGCGACGCCACGACACACGGCCGCGAGCTCGCGCTCGAGGTTACGCACGCCGGCTTCACGCGTGTACGACGCGACCACGGCTTCGAGCGCATCTGGATCGAGCTCCATCTGCTCTTTCGTGATGCCGTGCTCCGCCAGCTGCTTCGGCAGCAGGTGGTTCTTCGCGATCGCGATCTTCTCGACCATCGTGTAACCGGAGAGCTCGACGAGCTCCATACGGTCTAGCAACGGCTGCGAAATGGTATCGAGCTGGTTCGCGGTGCAGATGAACATCACGCGCGACAGATCGACCGGCACTTCGATGTAGTGGTCGACGAAGTCCTTGTTCTGTTCCGGATCGAGCACCTCGAGCATGGCCGCGGCCGGATCACCGCGCATGTCGGCCGCGAGCTTGTCGATCTCGTCGAGCACGAACACCGGGTTCATCGAGCCGGCCTTCTTGAGGCCCGACACGATGCGGCCAGGCAACGCGCCGATATACGTGCGGCGGTGACCGCGAATCTCGGCCTCGTCCCGCACGCCACCGAGCGAGATGCGGACGTACTTGCGACCGAGCGAGCTCGCGATCGAGCGGCCGAGCGAGGTCTTACCGACACCCGGCGGGCCGACGAGCAGGAGGATCGGACCGTGCTTGTTCGGCGCGAGCTTGCGCACGGCCAAGAACTCCAGGATCCGTTTCTTCACCTTCTCGAGGCCGGAGTGCTCCGCCTCGAGGATCGCGCGTGCTGCGGAGACGTCCAACCGATCTTCGGTCACGACGTTCCACGGGATTTCGAGCAGGTTCTCGACGTACGTGCGCGCGATGTTGTACTCGGGCGAGGACGACGCCATCTGGCTCATGCGCGACAGCTGCTTCTTGGCAACCGCGCGGACCTCGTCCGACATCTTGCTGTCTTCGATCTTCTTGCGAAGCTCGTCGATCTCCGCGTTGTCGTCCTGCTCGCCGAGCTCCTCTTGGATCTGGCGCAGGCGATCGCGCAGCACGCGCTCGCGGTGGGTCCGGCTCGATTGGCCTTCGAGCTCGGCGCCGATGTCCGCCTTCAAGCGGAGCACGGTCGCCTGGCGCTCGAGCGACGGAATGATCCGCTCGAGGCGCTTCATGGTGTCCGTCTCGACGAGCAGCGTGGTCAGGTCATCGCGCTCGAGCTCGAGGTACGGCACCGCCGCATCGACGAGCTTGTCCGGATCGACGATCGCTTGGACTTGCGCGCGGGTGAGCTCGCCCTTGGGCGCAGCTTCCTTGTCCTTGCTCTCGCCGCGCTGCTCTTTGGCCTGCGCATCCGTGACGACGGCCGTGAGGTAATCGCGGACCTTCGTGGTCGTGGCGATCAGCGCATCCGCCGACGACGTGGTGGTGGGTTGCAGCGGCGACACCGATGCCACGAGGAATGGCTCCGTGGCGACGAGTGCATCGATATGGACGCGCTCGAGGAACCGCATCACGCACGTGAACCGACCGGGCGAGTGTTTGACGACTTGCACGATCTCCGCGCGCACGCCGACCTCGTGAAGGTCGCGTTGACCCGGGTCGCGAACGGCCGGGTTCTTCTGCGGGATGATGACGATCAGATTGTCATCGCGCGTGGCGGCTTCGATGGCGCGCACACTCGCTTCACGACCGATTTCCAGGGGCCCGACATGGCCGGGCAACTGGACCTCAGTGCGAAGCGGGATAACGGGGTATTGACCAGCGGTTTCGGTATGCTTCGACATCGAACCTTCCCTGCAGGCTACCTCAGATCAGTCGTTCTGGCCTCGCTTGCGCACCCGCTGAACGAGCTGGACGAGCAGTTTTTTCGACTCGTCATCTAGCTCGCCAGACGGCACGTCGATCTGCACCGTCACGTAGTGATGACCTGCCGCTCCCGACCGATCGGAGATTCCCTTCCCGCGGAGCCGCAGCTTCTTACCGCTCGACGTACCGGGAGGAATCTTCACATCCGATTTGCCCTCCATCGTGGGGACACTCACGACCGTGCCGAGGATCGCGCGATCGAAGGAGACCCTCACGTCCGAATAGACGTCGGTGCCTTTCACGTCGAGCCAGGTGCCATCCGACGCCTTCACCTTCGACGTGAATTCGGCGTCTTCCGCCTGTTGCGGTGCACGACGCCCGCCCTGTTGTTGGCGGAACGCTTCCTCGAAGTCGTTCATGTCGACGCTGCGCGAACGCTTCTTCCCACCAGGCGCTTGGCCTTGCTGGAAGAACTGCCCGAACAGGTCCCCTAGATCGAACACACCGGGGCCGCCACTCGTCTCGTAGGTGTAGGTCACACCACCGGGACCGCGTTGCTGCCCACCGCGCGGACCTTGGAAGGCGCCCGAACGGATGTCGTCGTAGAGCTGCTTCTTCTTGGCATCGCCGAGCACGTCGTACGCGTTCGAGATTTCCTTGAAGCGCTGCTCCTTCGCTTTGTCACCGCCCGTGGAGTCCGGGTGGTACTGCTTCGCTAGCTTGCGGTACTGCTTCTTGATCTCGTCGGCCGTCGCCGATTGCGCGACGCCCAACGCTTTGTAGAAGTCGATGTTCGGATCGAAATCGATTTGCTGCGACATCTGTCAGGCCACCTTCTGTCGAGCGGCGCCGCGTCGGAATCCGATCGCGTCACCCTCGACATCCGCTTCGATCGTATCGCCCGGTTGGAACTCACCGGCAAGCAGGCGGTTGGCTAGGGGATCGATCACGAGCTTTTGCAGCGAGCGCTTCAGCGGACGCGCGCCGTAGATCGGATCGTAGCCAGCCTCGGCAACCCGCGCGACTGCCTGGTCAGACAGGTGAAGCGTGAGCTGACGTTCCGCGAGCAGCTTGTCGAAGCGCGCGATCTGGATCTTCACGATCTGACCGAGCTGAGCTTCGCCGAGCGGTTCGAAGAAGATGATCTCGTCGATCCGGTTGAGGAGCTCGGGGCGGAAGATGCCGCGCAGCTCGGTCATGACCTTCGCTTCGACCTCGGTCCGGTTGTTCGCGTTCAGCTGGAGCAAGTGCTGGCTGCCCGCGTTCGACGTCATGATCACGACGGTGTTCTTGAAGTCCACCACGCGACCCTGACCATCGGTCAGCCGGCCGTCATCCAACACCTGGAGCAGGACGCTCCACACGTCGGGATGCGCCTTCTCCATCTCGTCGAGGAGGACGACGCTATACGGACGCCGCCGCACGGCTTCGGTCAATTGACCACCCTGGTCGTAGCCGACGTATCCCGGCGGTGCGCCGACCAAGCGAGAGACCGTGTGCTTCTCCTGATACTCGGACATGTCGATGCGGATGATGTTGGTCTCGTCGTCGAACAGGAACTCGGCGAGCGCACGCGCGAGCTCGGTCTTGCCGACGCCCGTGGGCCCGAGGAATAGGAACGAGCCGATCGGCCGGTTCGGATCCTTGAGGCCCGCACGCGCACGACGCACCGCCGCCGCGACGGCCGTGACCGCTGCATCCTGACCGATCACGCGACCGCGCAACCGATCCTCCATCTTCGTGAGGCGCTCCGCTTCACCTTCGATCATCTTGTCGACGGGGATGCCGGTCCACCGCGAGATCACGGTGGCGATATCGTCTTCGGTGACTTCTTCGCGCAAGAAGCCGCCGCGCGCCCGGAGCGTGTCGACCTTCGCGGTTTCGTCGACGATTTGCTTCTCGAGCGCGGGCAACGTGCCGAACCGCAGCTCGGACGCGCGCGCGAGGTCACCCTGGCGCGTGGCCGTGTCGACGTCGGTCTTGGCCTTCTCGAGCTTTTCCTTCGCAACACGCAGCTGCGCGATCAGATCGCGCTCCGCCTGCCACTGCGCCTTCATGCCATCGACCTTTTCTTTGAGCGCTGCGATTTCGGTCTTCACCTCGGGCAAGCGCTGCTTCGACGCGCGATCGTTCTCGCGCTCGAGCGCCATCTTCTCGACCTCGAGCACCACGATCTGGCGATCGATATCGTCGATCGGCGTGGGCGTGGATTCGATCTCCATCTTCAGGCGCGATGCGGCTTCGTCGACGAGATCGATCGCCTTGTCCGGCAACTGGCGGGCAGGGATGTAGCGCTGCGACAGCTTCGCCGCGGCGACGAGCGCCTGATCACGGATGCGAATACCGTGATGGACCTCGTACTTCTCCTTGATGCCGCGAAGGATCGCGATCGTGTCTTCGACCGACGGCTCCTCGACCATCACGGGCTGGAACCGGCGCTCGAGGGCTTTGTCCTTCTCGATGTGCTTGCGGTACTCGTCGAGCGTGGTGGCGCCGATGCAACGGAGCTCACCACGAGCGAGCGCGGGCTTGAGGAGGTTCGCCGCGTCGTTGCCGCCTTCGGATGCACCCGCACCGACGAGCGTGTGGAGCTCGTCGATGAACATGATCACCTGGCCGTCCGACGATGCGACTTCCTTCAGCACGGCCTTCAGGCGCTCTTCGAACTCGCCGCGATACTTCGCACCGGCGATCAACGCGCCGAGATCGAGCGATAGGAGCTTCTTGTCGCGCAGCGATTCCGGGACGTCACCACGCGCGATGCGCTGGGCGATGCCCTCGACGACCGCGGTCTTACCGACGCCGGCTTCACCGACGAGCACCGGGTTGTTCTTCGACCGGCGCGACAGGATCTGGATCGTGCGGCGGATCTCGTCATCGCGACCGATGATCGGATCCATCTTGCCGCTCGCGGCGATCTTCGTCATGTCGCGGGCGTAGCGCTCGAGCGCTTCGTACTTCGATTCGGGATCCTGGCTGTCCACGCGCTGGTTGCCGCGCACTTGGACGAGTGCCTCGAGAATCGCGTCTTTCGTGGCGCCGACGCGCCGCAGGATCTCGCCGGCCGGCGTCTGGCTATCGGCGAGCGCGAGCAGGAAGTGCTCGGTCGACGTGTAGTCATCCTTCATGTCGTTCGCGACGCGAGCCGCGGCCGTCCACGCGTCTTTCAGCGTGCGGCCCATGTCCACGTCGAGCGAGCTGCCATGAACTTTGGAGCGCTTCGCGAGTGCTTCTTCGAGATCCGCATGGACGATCTCGGGGTCTGCGCCGAGCTTGGTCAGGATGCGGGGAACCACGCCGCCTTCTTGGTCGAGCAACGCGAGCAAGAGGTGCTCCGAGCTGACTTCGGCGTGGTTTTTGGCCATCGCAGCGTCGCGCGACGCCGATAGCGCTTCACGGGCTTTGACGGTCAAGTTGTCGATCTTCATAGGTGGCACGAACGTAACCACGCTTACGTTGTCGTCAAGAACCCTTTTACGGATTGGGGTTAGATTCGGGGCGTGAAGCCCGGTGACCTGGTCGACGACCGGTTCGAGCTCCTCGATCTGGCAGGGTCGGGCGGCATGGGCGCGGTGTATCGGGCGCGTGATCGGTATAGCTCCGAGCAGGTCGCGGTGAAGGTGATGCGGCCGATCGCGAGCGAGCTGACCGATCGCTTCGCGCGCGAGATCCGGGTGCTCGCGCAGCTCCGCCATCCGGGCATCGTTCGCCACGTCGCCGATGGCGTGACGAACGGCGAGATGTGGCTCGCGATGGAGTGGCTGGAGGGCGAGCCGCTCGGATCGCGGATTCGCCGGACGGGAATTTCGGCGACCCAAGCCGTGCAGGTCGTGCGGCGCGTCGCCGAAGCGCTCGGTGCGGCGCACGAACGAGGCGTGGTTCATCGCGACGTGAAGCCGTCGAACTTGTTCGTCGTCAAAGAAGACCTCGCGCGGGTGAAGCTGCTCGATTTCGGCGTCGCGCGGATCAGCGATGGCGATCGGTTCTCCACGCGTACGGGCGTGATGATCGGGACGCCGGGCTACATGGCGCCCGAGCAAGCGCGTGGCGATCGCGAGGTCGGGCCGCGCGCGGACGTGTTCGCACTCGGCTGCGTGCTGTTCGAGCTGTTGACCGGGCAACACGCGTTCGTCGGCGACAACGTGATGGCGGTGCTCGCGAAGATCCTGCTCGAAGATGCGCCGCGCGTCGCGGAGTTGCGGCCGGAGCTGCCGCACGTGCTCGATGAATTGCTCGCGCAAATCCTTTCGAAGAACCCGGCGGATCGGCCGGCGGATGGCGGTCAGCTCGCGGCGGCGTTCGGTGCGTTGGGCGAGCTCGATGCGTTGGATACGGCGGGTGCGTTGTCGCCGCGAAAGTCGCTGACCACGAGCGAGCGGCGGTTGTTGAGCGTGATCTTGATCCGCGGTGAAGAGCGCGATCTCGACACGTTTGCCGAGGCGCAGGCGAACGAGCCCACGCTGGCGGTGACCAACGAGACGCCGCAGACCGTGCCGGGCCAGCCGGTGCAGGCGGAGATGTTGTCGCGGTTGGCCGGAGCGGCGAACGCGCATGGCGCGATGCTCGATCGCTTGATCGATGGCTCGTACGTCGTGACGTTGACCGGCAGCGGGACGGCGAGCGACATGGCGATGCAAGCGGCGCGGTGTGCGTTGGCGTTGCACGAAGTCGCCCCGGATGCGCCGATCGCGCTGGCGACGGGGCGTGGCGTGCTCGCCGGAAAATGGCCCGTCGGGGAAGCGATCGATCGCGCGGCGCGGTTTCTCGGCACGGCCCAGGGCGTGCGAATCGACGACGTGACGGCAGGCCTTCTGGACACGCGGTTCGAGATCGGTGGCGATGCCGCGGGCCTCGTGTTGGTGAGCGAGCGCGAGGTCACCGGCAACGTGCGAACGGTGTTGGGCAAGGCCACGCCATGCGTTGGCCGCGATCGCGAGCTCGGCGTGTTGATGGGGCTGTGGGACGAGTGCGTCGCGGAGCCGATGGCGCGTGCGGTGCTCGTCGTCGGTGCTGCGGGCATCGGCAAGTCGCGCGTGCGCGTGGAGATGCTGGACAAGATCCAGGCGCAGCCATGCGAGGTGTGGATCGGGCGCGGCAATCCGTTAAAGGTCGGCTCGCCGTACGGCATGATCGCGCCGGCGTTGCGTCGCGCGGCGGGCATTCGCGATGGCGAAGCGGTGCCGGTGCGGCGCCAGAAGTTGCGCGCCCGCTATCTGCGAAATGCGGCGGTCGCGCAGGAGCCGGTGTTCTTGGCCGAGCTGATCGGCGCGCCGTACGACGAAGATGATCATCCGCAGCTGCGTGCGGCGCGGCAGGATCCATTGCTGATGGCGGAGCTGATCCGCCAGGCGTTCGTGCAGTTCGTGGCGGTCGAAGCGGCAACGCAGCCGCTCGTGATCGTGTTCGAGGATCTGCACTGGGGGGATTTGGCGTCGGTGAAGTTGATCGATGCCGTGTTGCGAGAGCTCTCGGATCGGCCGGTGTTCGTGCTCGCGCTCGCGCGGCCGGAGATCCACGATGCGTTCCCACGGCTGTGGCACGACCGCGGCGCGCAGGTGATTCGCCTCGACGAATTGACGAAGAAGGGCAGTGAAAAGCTCGTGCGCGGAGTGCTCGGTGATACCGCGAGCGAGGCCGTGGTCGCGCGGCTCGTCGAACAGGCGGCGGGTAACGCGTTCTATCTCGAGGAGCTGATCCGCGCTGATGGCGGAAGGCAAGGGCGACGTGCTGCCGGAGACCGTGCTCGCGGTCGTGACCTCGCGGCTCGAACGCCTGGAGCTCGATGCGCGGCGCGTGTTGCGAGCGGCGGCGGTGTTCGGTGGGCGGTTCTGGCGGAGCGGCGTGATGGCGTTGCTCGGCGAAGATGCGCGGCGCACGGGCACGCAGGACTGGCTCGACGTGCTGGTCGATCGCGAGCTGATCGCGCCGGTGTCGGCGAGTCGGTTCCCGGCGGAGCACGAATATCAATTCCGGCACGCGATCGTGCGCGAGGCGGCGTACGCGATGCTGACCGATGCCGATCGCAAGCTCGGGCATCAGCTCGCCGGTGAGTGGTTGTGGGAAGCAGGCGAGGGCGATCCGCTCGTGCTCGCCGATCACTTCGATCGGGCCGGTGACAATGCGCGGGCGGTCGGCCTGTTCCGCGCGGCGGCGGAGCAAGCGATGGCGGCGAGTGACTTCCGCGGTGCGCTCGCGCTCGTCGAGAAAGCCGAGAAGTCGGGCGCGGCGGTCGAGCCACGGTTCGGTCGCGCGCAAACCGATCGAGCGTTCGTCGAGACGGCAAAGGCGCCGCGAACCTCGCACGGTGACTTCGCGTTGTTGCGCGCGGAGGCGTATCGCTGGCTCGGCGAGTTGGAAAAGGCGGCGGAGCACGCGCACAAGGCGCTGTTGATGTTGCGGCGAGATACGCCGGAGCTGTTCGCGGCGCTCGACGAAGCCGCGACCGCGGACGGCAAGCTCGGTCGAGTGACGCAGTTGCAGGAGCTCGCGACGTTGTTGGAGCGTGTGCCACGCGATCGCTCGACGCTCGGGGCGCGGGTCACGGCGACGGCGAACCTCGCGTTCCAGCTGTTTAGCTACGGCAATCAGGTCGTGGCGCAGGCGCTGTTGGATGAAGTCGAGCGTGCGGCGCCGGAGGTGGCGGACGAGCCGGCGATCATGGCGCGGATCTATCAGGCACGATCGTCGCGGTCGATGATGACGGGCGATGCCGGCGCGTATCTCGAATCGGAGCGCGCGGCGTTCGTGGCGTTCGAGCGCGCGGGTGATCTGCGCAATGCGTGCGTTCAACGTGGCTACGTCGGTTACGCCTGTTTGGAAATCGGCGCGTATGCGGAAGCCGAAGAAGCGCTGCGGGATGCGCTCGCGCGTGCGGAGAAGCTGAACCTGGCGAACGTGGCGGCGACGGCGAAGCACAACCTCGGTCGTGCACTGGCGGCGCTCGGGCGCGCGGCGGATGGCGTGGTGATCGAGCTCGAAGCGGTCGCCGCATTCGCGGCGCAGGGCGATCGCCGGTTCGTCGCGGGCACGCGGTTGTACTGCGGCCTGATCTATTACGAGCTCGGTGACTTCGCAGCGGCGGAGCGCGAGGTCACGGCCGCGCTCGACTCGGCGCCACCGCCGATGCAATCGCAAATCCGCGCCGCGCTCGCGCGCGTGATCCTCGCAACCGGTCGTCCGGAGCTCGCGCTCGCCGAAGCGCGAACGGCGATGTCGATCCTGGATGGCCTCGGCGCGATCGAAGAAGGTGAAGCGCTGGTCCGGCTCGTGCTCGCCGAGTGCCTATTGAGCTCGAATATCGAAGAAGCCCGCGCGGTGCTCGCCGTCGCGCGTGAAAAATTGCTGACGCGTGCGGCGTTGATCAGTGATGCGGGCTATCGCAAATCGTTCCTCGAACGCATCGCGGATCACGCTCGCACGCTGGACCTCGCGGCCCGTCTCTAAGGGGACGGTCTGAAGTTAGGGAAGTTCAATCGCCCATCTCCCCGAAACGTCACGAGGTGGGGACGGTCCGAAGTTAGGGAAGTTCGTCGCTGGATAAACTTCTCTAACTTCAGACCGTCCCCGTGCCTGAATAGAATCGGATAGTTCGCGGATCGAACTTCCCTTACTTCAGACCGTCCCCTTTTAGGCGAGCTCGGGCTCGATCGGCGTTCCGGCGACCGCGACGCGCAGCTTTGCGAGATCGATGACACCGCGACGACCGAGCTCCGCGACCGCGGTCGAGGCCGACTTCACCTCGAAGCGACGGCCCGCGCCATTGCTGCGCGGCCGATGCGTGAGCTCGATCAGCGCATCGGCCACGAGCGTGGGCCCATCTTCGCCGAGCGTGTAGACCAGCTTCGCCGCCAGGTTCGTGTCACCGAGCAACGCGGCGGCGACCAGCGCTTGCGCGAGCGAGGTCCGCGCGATCGGGCCCGGCGAGAGCGAGCCCGAGGCCGCGAGCTGCGCGGACACGTCGACGAGCGCCGCCGGATCATCCGCGCGCCAGTACACGTCCAGCAGGCGCCGCAACGTGGGCACGTGCGACGGATCGAGATCGGAGGCACGCAGGAACACGTCGTCCGCCCGATCGACATCGCCGAGATGCGAGAGCACGGCTTCGCCCAACCGATACAGCCGTTCGGCGCGTTCGCCCGGCGATGGTGCGAGCGGCACCAACTGATAGAGATAGCGCGTCGCCGTGTGCCAATCGCCGCGCGCGATGTGGACCTCCGCGAGCTGCTCGATCGCGAACGCGTGATGCGGATGATCGCGAATGATCCGATCGAGCTGACCGACCGCCGAATCGAGATCGCCCAGCTGGCGATACAGATCGACGAGCGCGAAGTGCGTCGCCAACAACGCCTCGTCGTCATCGAGCGGGATCAGATCCAACACCGCCCGCGCCGCGACCAACGCGAGCGCCGTCTCGCCGAGCCGATTCGCGAGCTCCTGGATCCGCATCAAGATATCTCGCCGACCCGGCGCCGCAGCCGCGGCCATCCGCGCGAGCTCGAGCGCTTCGGAATCCCGTCCGAGGTGCTCCGAAATGATCGACCGCCGGACCATCAGCTCTTCTTCGCCGAGCACGGACTCACCCGGACCGAGGTCGCGATAGATCGAATCCGCCGTCGGCCAATCCCCGAGCTTGAATGCGAGCGCACCGCGCGCATCGAGCGCATCCGTGTGGCCCGGATCTTCGATCAGCGCGAGGTCATACGCGCGCGCCGATTCGCCATAGCGCCCGAGCTCCTCGGCGAGATGCGCGACCTCGAGCCACGCCGCCGCCTTCTCCTCACCGGCCGTGGCCTTCGCCGCGCGCAACGTGGTGAGCTCGGTCAGTGCCGGCAAATCCCCGCTCAACCGATGACTGCTCGCGAGCACGCGGAACGCCTCGGCATGCCCCGGATCGAGCCGCCACAACTGATGCGCGAGCTCGAGCGCACCTTCCGTGTTGCCCTCGACCGCCGCTTGCTCGAGCCGCGCTGCGAGCCCGGCGCGCTCGTCGATCGGCGCCTCGATATTCGCGCGACACCGCGCCGCCGCCGCGAGCAGGTCCGCGCGATCCGACGCACGCGCCGTGGTCGCCGCCTCTTCGTACAACCGCGCCGCTTCGGCCCGCCGCCCGATCGCCTCGTAGCGCTTTGCGAGTGGCGCACGCACCGCCGGAATCGTCGGGTCGAACGCGATCGCTTGCTCGAAGTTGACCTGCGCCTGATCCGGATCGGACAGCCGCTCTTGGAAGATCAGCGCGAGCTCGAGGTGCAGCGCGCCGCGATCGCGCGGGTTCTGCGACGCCGCGATCTCCCGATACAACAACGACGCGACGAGCGCCCACTCACCACGCACCATCGCCGCCGTGCGCAACTGATACGCGACCTCGGGATCCGCTGGCGCACACGCATGCGCTTCCTTGAGGCACCGATACGCCTCGGCCTCGCGACCTTGAACGCCGCGATACAACCGCGCGCGCCGCCGCCACAGCGACGATCGCACGAGCGGATCCTCGGTCAGCACGAGCTGCCGCCCGATCGCCTCCGACGCGGCGGTGACATCGCCGGTCTCCGCATACAACCGTTCGAGCAACTCGAGCGGCTCGCGATCCTCGGGATGCGCCGCCGCCGCACGTTCGGCCGCCGCGATCGCCGCCGGCGTGTTCTCCGCGTCCGCGAGCTGCCGCGCCTCGCTCAGCTCGACGCCCGGCGCCACTGGCACCGGCTTGGGCCCGCCGATCTCGCCCGACACCACGCTGTCATCGCGCCCGAGGATATCCGCGCGCTCGCCCGCGAACTTGCGGCGCACGCCATCGTACTCGGTCGATTTCGCGATCTGTTCGTACAGCTCGATCGCGAGCTCGATCTCGTCGGCGCCCGCGAGCGCATCCGCATACGGCATCCACACCGGCGCGTACGACGGATCCACGCGATACGCCTTGTTCCACAACGCCGTCGCCCGGATCGGATCGTGTGCTTCACCGCGTGCGATCAATGCCAACTCGTGGAGCGCGATCGCCTGCGCCCGCCCGTGACTCTCGAGCGCCGCGCGATCGAGCACGCCACGCCGGAGGTCGCCGCCATCTTCACTGTTCGCGAGATGCGACAGCAACGCCGCCAAGATCGCCGGATCATCGGGACTCGCGCGATGCGCCTCGAGCAAGCGATCGCGATCCGCGAACGCCGCCGCGAACTTCACCGCATCGCTGTTCTCTTGCCGCGTACCCGAGACGCTCACCGACGGCTCGGCAAACTCGTCGTCCGGATCCGGCTGCGTGATGATCTTGCCGGATTTGCTCCGCACCTTTCCGGACGCGGACACGTCGGCCTCCATGCGGATCCGACCCGAGCTCTCGCTGTTCGAGATCGCACGCGGCGCCACCGGCTCGTCATCGACCTCACCGACCGCCGTGATCCGCTTGTGCCGATCGTAGCGATCGTCGGTCTCGAAATCCTCGACGATCATCGCCGGCAACCGACCCGATGCGGTCCGCGCGATCGGCACCTCAGGCGCCGCGGGCTCGGGTTCGCCATCATCATCCAAGGTCGACGCACGCCGCAGCTTCGACTCCGCGAGCGCTGCATCGATCGCACCGCTCGAGATCGCGCGTTGCGAATCCCGGCGCGGCCGCGCGCGATAGTCATCCGACTCGTCGACTTCCGGGCGAGACGACGTGATCGTCACCGCCGGCTCGTCATCGTCATCGTCCTCGGGCATCGATTCTTCGATTTCGATCACGCCGGGCGCGGCTTCGAATTCACCCGGGACCTCGATCTCCGGGTCCGTCATCATCTGCTGCTGCGCTTCCTGCTGGCGCTGCATCGTCTTCAACAGATCCTGATCGGTATCCGCGTCGTCGCCGCCGCCGATCGCGCGCAACAACGCCGCGGCATCCGCACGGAGCGCGGCCGCTTCCTCGGTCTTTGCACCCTGCGCGCGCCACTCGTACGTGCGCGCGAGCTGCGCCTTCCGCGCGACTTCCGCGTGGAGCTCCGCGAGCAGCTTGCCGCCATCGTCGAACTGACCCGCGGTCTGCGCGGCATCGATCATCGCGATCGCGTCCACGTTCTTGCCACTACGCACGAACGCACTCGCGAGCGCGACGAGATCCGTCGACGTCCGGCGATCTGCGGGAATCGCTGCGAGCGCCTCACTCGCGACATCCCACGCGAGGTGCGCGCTTGCCTCGGTGGCCAGCAAGCGCAGCGTGGTATCGCGCCGCATCCCCGTGAAGGCATCGGCCGCACGCCGCATCGCCTCGCGCGCTTTCGGCGCGTCGTCGATCCGGTCGTAATACAGGTCCGCGAGCTCCTGGAGCGCTTCGCCTTGCTTGGTGCCCGTGACCAATTCCGCGCGCGTGCCGAGGTGCCGCGCCGCCGCCGGATAATCGCCGAGCTCGATCGCGAGCTCGCCCAGCTCGTGCAACAGCTCGACATCGCCGGGCGCGACATGATTCGCCGCTTCGAGCGCCGCGAACGCATCGCCGATCCGACCCGCCGCCCGTGCGCGCCGCGCTCCATCGCGAAGCGACAGCGCACCTTGCCGGGCTTCCTTCATCCGCCCCGACATCGTGTCTTCTTCCGACGATGTCGCCGAGGACGCACGCCCTTCGCCACGCAGCCGTTGCAACGCTGCGGTGATCACGTCGAGCGAGGTCTCACCGCGCAGACCGGGATCGATCGCCGCACGCGCCATCACCGGTTGCGCGACCGAGGCGACCGCTTCGACCTGCGACTCGCCGAGCCCGACGATCAACTGCGCGAGCGCCTTCACCGCTGCCTGGCGATCCTTCAATACGATCGGCAGATCGAGCGCGTTGTCCCCCGACAGGTCGCCCGCGAGTTGCGCGAAGCCACCCGCCGCCGCGACGACCGCGTGATCGTGCGCGAGCCGCTGCGTCACGTAACGCAGGGAGAGCCGCCAGCTCGGATCGATCTCGAGCGCGCGCTGATGCGTGGCGAGCGCGACATCGGGCCGCCCGAGTTGATCCTGCAAGTCTCCAAGCCGCGACAGCAGCGGTTTTTGCCGCGCGGGATGGCGTGCCGTCGCCGCGACCTTGCGTCCGAGGATCACGGCCACGCGTTCGAGATCGCCACGCTCGCGCCACTGCGCTTCCAGCGCGTCGAGCGCCGGCAAGTGCGTATCGCTGATCCGCAGCGCGGCCTCGAGACACCGCACGGCATCGTCGCCGCGATCCGCGCGCCGGAACAATTCACCCGCGCGATACATCGCGTCCGCACGCGCACTCGGCGTGGTGTCGGCGGCGAGCTGTGCGAAGCCTTCGAGCGCGGACGCGGCGCCGGGCAGATCACCCGAGCGCTCCGCGAGATCCGCGAACAGCCTCAACGCCTGACCACGAAGCTCCGGTGTCGTAGCGCGCGCGACGTCCTCGGATGGGGACGCGGCGTTGTAGACATCTTCCGCGAGCGGCCGCAGCGTTTGCACCGCCATGTTCGCGTCGCCCGTGCGATCGGCGGCAACCGCCAAGCGATAGCGCGCCGTGCCGATCATCGACACGTCGGTCTGCGCATCTTCGATCAACCCGCGATACGCGCGAATCACGTCCGGCCACGCGCGTTGTCGCCACGCCGCTTCGCCGAGCGTGCGCAGCACTTCGCGCCGCAAGTGCGACGGCACGTTCGCGTCGAGCTCGGCATGTGCACGCGCACCGTGCGGCAACGCCGCCGCCGGTTCGTCCGCCGCGAGCCACGCCGCCGCCGCCGCCGCTTCGGTCTCCATGCGCTCGCGCGTGGGACCGCGTTCCGCCATCTTCGCGATCGCGGCGAGCGCTTGCGCACGCGCCTTCGCATCGCCGGACTTCGAGAGCAGCTCGGCTTCGAGTGCGTAGGCGCGCCGGCGCAGCGCCGGATCTGCATCCTGCTCCTCGGTCAGTGACAACGCCTCGTGCAGATCCGCGAGCGCCGCTGCGAGATCCGGCGTGGCCTCTTTGCGACGAACGTCCGCGCGCCGGACGAGCAGATCCGCGCGTTCGGCTTGTGGTGGCCGGGTGGCGAGCACGGCATCGATCCACCGCCGCTCGCTCAATGGATCGACGGCGCGATCGAGCATGGTGCGTGCGGCATCGCGCGCGATCTCCGGTGCGTGCTCGACGGCAAGCCCGTGCGCGCGTTCCCAATCGACCGCAGCGCCGGCGGCATCACCGGTGCGATCGAACAACGCGGCGCGCGCCGCTGCGAGCTCGGCCGCGCGGGCGTACATCCGATCTTCTTCGGAATGATCCGCGGGCTCGATCGCCAAGCCGACGTACGAGCTGATCGCGGTATCGAGCTCGGCGGCCGCGTGCTCGGAATCCGACGATGCTTGCGCGATGTCCGCGAGGATCGCGTGTGCCTCCGCCGCGGTCTCGCCACCGGCGAGCGTGGCGCGGCGTAGCGAGCCACGGGCGTCGTCCAAGCGATCGAGCGCGACGAGCGAGCGGGCGAGGGCGAGCTCGTGCCGGGTGACGGAGGTCTGTGGCAGACCGAGGCCGCGCAGGCGTTCGAAGTACTCCGCCGCGACCACGTGATCACCGCGCCGTTGCGCTGCCGCGGCCAAGCCGGCGATCGCATCGGCCTGCAACGGATCGTGATCGAGGGCGCGCCGCCACGCGACCTCCGCGCCGCTATCGATCTCCGGCTCCTCCGCCTGTGCGACCAACATCAGACCGCTACGCCGCGAGATCAGGCGATCGTCGACGACATTTCCCGCCGGCGGCGTGATCCGTTCTTGCGGAACCGCGCGCGCGCGATCGAGCGAATCACCGAGCGTGGCGTACGCCCGCGCCGCGGTCCGCGCGTCGCCACGCCCCTCCGCGAGCCGCGCGACTTCACGCCATGCATTCACCGCGGCGCGCGGATCCGTGGTCGACAGGATCGTCGCGCTCATCTCGTGCACCGCCGGATCGTCCGGCGACAGCGCGCGCGCCGCCGACAGCTCGAGGTGCGCGTTACCCGGATCCTTCATCTGGTGTGCGAACACGTCGGCGAGCCGGAGATGCAGCTGCACCGCACGCAGGTGATCCGTGTGCTGCGCTTGCTGGGCGCGCGAGCGCAGGAGCCGCACGAGCTCGGCCCACCGGCTCTCGTCGACGAGCCGATCCGCGAGCGCGTCCGCGGCTTCGAGCGACGATGGATCGTGCTCGAGCGCGAGCTCGTACAACTGCGTGGCCGCGCGCGGCTCCAACACGCGCAGTAACCGTGCACCGGCGAGCGCCGCCAGCGATGCTTGATCGTCATCACCCTCGGCACTCGCGAGCTGCGCGACATGCGTGAGGTGACTCGCCGCTTCGCGCGCATCGCCTTGCGCGAGCGTGATCGATGCGAGTGCCGCGTGCGCGGCGGGGAAGTGCGGCCACCGCCCGAGCGCTTGGCGGGCGAGCTCGAGTCCGTCGAAGAACCACGCCGGACGTGCCGCTGCGAGCGCGAGGATCCGCTCGAGCAGGTGCGGTTGATCCGGACCACCGGCGGCGAGGAGCGCGCGATAGCCGCGCATCGCATCTTCGATGTGGCCATCGCGCAGCTGACTATCGGCCGAGTGCATGAGGTCATGCGCGGCCGCGAGCTGGAGCGGTTGTTGGCGGACAAAGGGCTCGCCGTTGCGCGCGCCCGGAGGTCCGAACGCGATCTCGATCGCGGCGCGACCGATCCGGACCGAGAGCAGCTCGATGTCGCTGACCGCCGGCAACCGCCAACCCGCGGGCGGCATCAGGTGCCAGAGCAACGCGCCGACGAGATCGATCTCGACATCGCACAACCCTCGGACATGAGGCCGCTCGACGACGCCGACCGCATCGGTCGCGCCCAACAGCGCGGTGATGATGCGGTCCGCGATCGTTGGACCCGGTGTGGGCAGGTGACCGTGAACGCGGACGTGACTCGCGAGCGCGCGCAGGTGCGTGCCGGTGTTCGCGAGCTGGATCCGGAACGTGACGTCCGCGGCGGCGAGTCCGTCGGCGGCACGCGCGCGCACCGAGACAAAGCCATCGCACAGCCGCGCTGCGACATGCGTGATACCGAGCCCGGCGAGATGACGCCGCGCCGCCTCGACACCTGCTTCGAGCGCAGATGCGGGCGCGCGGACGGAGAGGTTGCGCAGGCGCGTTCGCCGGCGCTGATATTTCTCGGCCGGAGCGGTGCCTGGATTCGTGCCGAGATCGGTGACGTCGAGCTCGAGGCGTTCGACGTGAAGGGGACCGGCATGGAGGTCGACGAGCGCGAGCCGTCCCACACCGCCATGGGCGTGAAACGTGAACGGCAGCCGCCCCCGGCCTGCCGGCGCACCGACGACAGTCACGGCGCTGAATCTACCAGCGAAATGCCGAGTTTGCAGCTCGGCTGCTAGTGGATGCCGGCACCTGCGTGCGCACCGCCGACGTGGCCGTGAACGCCACAAGCCGTGGCCGAGAACGCGAGCGCGAAAATAACGAAGAGTTTTTTCATCATGGTGGTTTCTCCTGACCTGACGAATTGCAGGTCGAGGGCCAGCCCACCTGAGAAATCAGCTCTCAGTGAATGTACATGCAGGGCTTGTAGCTGACCGGCAGCACCTTGCCCTGGTCGTCGTGCTCGACGAGCAGATCCGCCGACGGCTTGATCCGGCCGTCCTTCGCCAGCTTCTCGCACTTGTCGTGGAGCCAGTTATCGAGGAACGCGTTCGCGCGTTGCGTCCGCAGCTCGGCAACCCGCTTGTCGGCATCCTTGTCGAAATCCGCCATGTTCGGCTGCTTCCGGTCGACGAGCTGGAAGATTACGTACGAGCCGGCTGCCTCGAACACGGTCTTGCCGAGCTCGCCCGGCTTCAGGCCTTCGTAGACCGAATCGATCGCGGTCTTCGACGTCCCGAGCCCCGCCATCTGCGTGCGGCGCGCGACCGGACCCACGCGGATCACCTTCGCCTTGGCGACATCAGACATTGCCGGAAGCACGTCTTTGGTCGCGACCACGTCGACATCTTCGGCTTTCGGAGCGGGCGGTGGTGCCGGAGCGCCCGCAACCCCAGCGCTACCTGCGCCGGAGCCGCTCGCCGTCGCAGCCGAGCCCGCGGGCGCTGCAGAACCAGCGGGCGCTGCCGCCGAGCCCGCGCCCTCTTGCGCTTCGAACCAGCCGGCCGGGATGTCCTTCTCGACAACCTCGAGCGAGCCATGCGCGTGTTTCATCTGCTCGATGAACTGCTTGAGCTTGGCCTTCTTTTCCGGGGTCATCGACGGGTCGTTCATCATCTGCTCGATCTGCTCCTCGTCCAGTCCGCCGCCCGATGGCGCGTCCTTATCGAAGATCTCGTCGAGCTTCTTGCCCTGCGCCTGGGCGAGGCCGGCGATCGCCGCGCGCTTCGCCGCTTCCTTCGCGTAGAAGTCCTTGGACATCTCCCAGGCGAGCTCGCGCTTGACCTGGTCGTAGCTGAGATCGCCTTCGCGCTTGTCGTCCGCGAGGAACAGGAACGCACCCTTGTCCGTGGTGATGACCGGCGTCATCTCGCCCGGCTTCAGGGTCTTCACCGCGTCATTCAAGGCTTTATCACCGAGCGACGCGTTCTCGACCGAGTGCCAGCCGATGTCGCCGCCGAGCGCCTTCGCGCCGTCATCGGTGTTGAGCTCTTTGGCCGACGCGACGAACTTGTCTTTGCCCGCCGTGCGGACGGCCTCGAGCTTGGCCTTCGCGGCTTCGATCGGCATCGATCCCTTCACGACAACCGGTGCCGGCGTAGGGGGCGTAGCGGCCGAGCCCGAGCCTTGGCCCGAGCCCGAGCCCGTTCCGGGAGCGGGCACCGGATCGGCAGCCTTCGCGATGAAGATCTGCCGCAACTTCAGGGCCGGCTTCGTCGCCTTGTACGTCCGCTCGTCCGCCTTGTAACGCGCCGAAACCTCGGCATCGTGGTCCTTCAGGAACCGATCGACATCGGCATCGGTCATCCGGAGTGCCGCGCGATAGGTCTCCGGCTTCCACATCACCACGTCGTAGGTCGCGGTGTCGTTCTCGATCTGGTACTGCGTCGACGCTTCCTCGCGCGAGACTTGGATCCCCTCGGTCAAAACGTCCGCCATCATCGCGGCGAGCAGGCTCCGCCGTTGCTCCTGGACGTACGCGTTTTGCGAGATGTTCGGCCGGCCGATGAAGTTCTTGAACGCGTTCAACTGCCACAGCCCGTCGGCGTCGAAGATGCCCGGGATCATCTTGCGGATCGGGCGATAGATCGCCTCGACCTCTTCGCCCTGGCCCGGCGGAATCGGCGTGGCCTGGTAGAAGCGGCCCTTCTTGATCTCGTCCATCACCAGGTCTTCATTGACCATCAGGCCGCGGATGTCGGCTTCGTTCGCGAGCAGCTCGCGACGGATCACGGTCTCGAGCGCGATGTGGATCTTGTTCTTCTGGTCGTTGCCCCAGTTGTAGGGATTCGTGAACGCGACCTTGAAGTCGTTCTTCGACACGTCGACGCCATCGACGCTGACCGCTGAATTACTCGTGCCTCGGCAGCCGTTGTCATCGTTACGACTCTGACCAGGACGGAAGTTGATGACGAAGATCGCGATCAGCAGGCAGAAGATCAGGTACACGAAAATCGATGCACCCTGCTTGCGCATTTGTTCGAGCATGCCGGGTGAGGTTCTAGACCGCGCGGCACCTACACACAAGCGCACTTACGCGTCGAAATCGACCGCTGAAAGATGTCTTGCGCACGGCTGAATCCGCGTGATAACTCCGCTCGGCTTTTAGGGTTCAGCCCTAAGGGCATAGGAAACCAACATGCTCTTCGATTGGGTCTACGGAATGTTTTCCAATGACCTGGCCATCGATCTCGGGACGGCCACCACACTCACGTTCGTGAAGGGTCGCGGAATCGTCGCGAACGAACCGAGCGTCGTGGCCGTGCAGGCGGGATCGCAGGGACCAAAGAAAGTCCTCGCGGTCGGTAAGGAAGCGAAAGAGATGCTCGGCCGCACGCCGGGCAACATCGAAGCGATCCGACCGATGCAGGACGGTGTCATCGCGGACTTCGAAGTGACCGAAGCGATGCTTCGCTACTTCATCCAGAAAGCACATCAACGCCGCACGCTCGTTCGCCCGCGCGTGATCGTCAGCGTGCCGTCGGGAATCACCGAAGTCGAGAAGCGCGCCGTGCGTGACTCGGCCCTCGCTGCCGCCGCGCGCGAAGTCTATTTGATCGAAGAGCCGATGGCCGCCGCGATCGGTGGTGGTCTGCCGATCACCGAGCCGACGGGCAACATGATCGTCGACATCGGCGGCGGCACCACGGAAGTCGCGGTGATCGCGCTCGCGGGTGTCGTGCACTCGAAGTCGGTGCGCGTCGCCGGCAACAAGATGGACGACGCGATCGTCCAGTACATCAAGCGCAAGTACAACCTCCTGATCGGTGACCGCACGGCGGAGATCATCAAGAAGGAAATCGGCTCGGCGTATCCGCTCGAGGAGCTGCTCACCGTCGAGGTGAAGGGCCGCGATCTCGTCGCCGGCGTGCCGAAGACGTTGATGGTCAACTCCGACGAAATTCGCGAGGCGCTTCAAGAGCCCGTGAACGCGATCGTCGATGCCGTGCGCTGGGTCCTCGAGCGCACGCCGCCCGAGCTCTCGGCCGATATCGTCGACAAGGGCATCGTGCTCTCCGGCGGTGGCGCGCAGTTGAAGAACCTCGACGTGCTGCTCCGCGAAGAGACCGGTCTGCCGGTGATGGTGTGCGAGAACCCGCAGCTCGCGGTCGTGCTCGGAACGGGCAAGGTCCTCGACGAGCTCGCACTGCTCCGCGAAATCGCGCTGAGGTAGCTCGTGATGACGCTGCGACGCCGACTCGTCGATTGGTCGCTCGCGGGTCTGCTCGTGGTGTTACCGGCGTTGGTGCTGAAGGCCTCGCTCGCGCATCCTGGAAATCCATCCGCGATGGATATGGCGCTCCTCCGGATCACGGCGCCGCTCGAAGCTGGTGTGTCGTGGGTCGTCGAAGGCGTCGGTGGGATGTGGAATCGCTACGTCGCGCTCGTCGGTGTCGAATCCGAAAATCGTGAGCTGCGCGAAGAAAACGAAAAGCTCCGCAAGCAACTCGCGACGACCACGCGCAAGGCGATCGATGTCGAAGCGCTAGAAGATCTCGCGATGGTGAAGCGCAAGACGCCGGCGGATACGCTCGGCGCGCGCGTGATCGGTGCGCCGCTGTCGCCGCAGTTTCGCGTGTTGCGCTTGCGGATCGATCGCGGTGATCGCGATGTCGCGCCGGGGATGCCCGTGATCGTCGGCAACGGTCCGGTCGGGCGGATCGATAAGGTCTACGGCGATTACGCGGACGTCGTGTTGATGAGCGATCCGAGCTCGTCGATCGAAGTGTTGATCCCGCGCACCGGCGGTCGCGGCATGCTGACCGGGCTTGGTCGCCCGGACTCGTATGCCTGCACGATCGGTTGGCTCGAGAAGCAGACGTCGCCGACGGCGAAGGTCGAAGTCGGCGACGAGATCGTGACGAGCGGGCTCGGCGCATCGTTCCCGCCCGGACTCGTCGTCGGCAAGATCTCGAAGGTCAGTAAAGACGACGGCATGTTCCAGCGCGTCGAGGTCGAGCCGAACGTCGATGTCTCGCGTGTGCGTGCCGTCGAGGTGTTGCTCGCGCCACCGCCGCCGCCGGATCCCGATGCGAAGACGAAGAAGCGCAGCGAACCGGCGTTCGGAGGTCGGCCCCTATGAGGACGGCCACGCTCGTGCTCGTCGCGTACTTCTGCTGCGTCGTCGTCGGCAGCGTGTGGCGCCTCATGCCATGGGCGATCCACGACGCGGTGCCGGATCTCGGCGCGTTGACCGCCGCGTACATCGGCCTCACCGCGCGCCGTAACATCGCGCCCGCCGTCGGCGGTTCGGTCGTGCTCGGCTATCTGGTCGACCTGATCTCCGGCGCACCGCCGGGACTCGTCGCGTTGGTGTTGGGCGTGACCTGCGTGATCGCGCGCGCGATCCAGCAACGGATCTACGTCCGCGGCACCGCGATGACCGCGGCGTTCTCGGCGTTCGTCGCACTCGTCGCCGGCGTGCTCGCCATCGTGGTTCGTGGCATCTACCACGTGCCGTCCGCCGCCATGTCGATCGAGCTCAAACACCTCGCGCTCGTCGCGGTCGCCACCGGTGTGGTCGGCCCGATCATCTGGCGGATCTTCCGCCGGATCGATGCCGCGTACGCGCGCACGCATCGCGAGCGTGATGCCGCCCTCGAGGGGTTGGCCCCGTGATCATTCGCGGCACGCAGATCCGCAACTCGGTGACGAGCTCGAGCTCGTACGGCCCCGCGTTGCCGGAGCTGCATCGTCGCTTGCGGTGGGTCGCGCTCGTCGGCATCGCGGTGTTCGCGCTGCTCGTCGGTCGCCTGTGGCAGCTGCAGGTGATGCGCGGCGAGAGCTACTACGAGCGCACGGTCTCGAACGTCGTCAAAGAGCGCTACCTGCCATCGGTGCGCGGCCAGATCCTCGACAAGAAGGGCGTGCCGCTCGCCGCGAATCGCCCGGCGTTCAATATTTATGCAACGCCGAAAACGCTGACGCCGGACACGCTCGCGGAGCTGACCCGCATGCTCGGTCTCGGCCAAGACGAGATCGATGCGATCAACCAGCGCCTCGAAGTCGGCAAGAAGCGCGATGCGAAGTCCGCGATCCTCGTCCTCGAAGATCAAGGTCGCGATCGCGCGGCGCTGGTCGAGCAGGCGCGGGCGCGGTTGCCGGGCGTCGAAGTCCGCCACGAGCCGTATCGCTACTATCCGCAGGGCGAGCTCGCGGCGTCGTTGATCGGCTACATGACGCAGATGACGGCCGAAGAGGCCGACAAGAACGTGCTCGCGGCGTACGACCCGTCGGAGCTCGTCGGTCGCTACGGGCTCGAGAGCGCGTGGGAAAATTATCTGCGCGGCAAGAAGGGCATCGAGCGATTTGCCGTCGATGCGCGTGGCCAGCGAATCGATGACAAGACCGCGGCCACGCTGATCCAAGGCGAGCGCGTCGTCGAGCCGGTGCCGGGCGCGAACCTCGTGCTCACGCTCGATAGCGATCTCCAGAAGCTGGCGGAGAAGGCCGTCAGTCATCTCGCGGCGGCGGCGGTCGTGATCGTCGAGCCGAAGACCGGAAAGATCCGCGCGATCGTCAGTAAGCCCTCGTTCGATCCGAACGTGATGACCGGGCACCTGACGAAGGCCGAGTACACGTTGCTGATGAGCGATCCGCGCAAGCCGTTCATCGACAAGGCGCTGCGCGCGACGTATCCGCCGGGCTCGATCTTCAAGTTCGCGACGGCGTTTGCCGCGCTCGAAGACGGGCAGGGCGCCGAAGACGAAAACATGTTCTGCACCGGCGAGTACGAGCTCTCCGGCACGCACTTCAACTGTCACGGCACGCACGGCAAGATCAACTTGCTCGGCGCGATCCAGCACTCGTGCGACACGTACTTCTGGCGGCTCGCCGAGCGCGTCGGCATCGATCGGATCGGTGATGTCGCGCGCGAGTACGGCTTCGGATCGCCGACGAACCTCGGCCTCAACGGCGATTCGGCCGGCCGGATTCCGACGAAGGCGTGGTACGAGGCGACGGCCGGTCGCTACAAGCCGGGCTATGCGACGAACGCATCGATCGGACAGGGCGACGTCGAAGTCACCGTGCTGCAGATGGCGATGGCGTATGCCGCGATCGCGAACAAGGGCACGCTGTACGTCCCGCAGATCGTCGAGCGCGTCGAATCGAACGATGGCCGCACGATCGTCAGCTACGATCCGAAGGTCGCCCACCAGGTGAAGACGCCGGCCGACGCGCTCGAGACCTGGAAGAAGGGCATGTACATGGTCACGAACGAGCTCGGTGGCACCGCGTTCGAGCACGGCCACGTCGAGGGCATGTCGATCCTCGGCAAGACCGGCACGGCGGAAGTGAAAAAACATCACAAGGCCGACGACAAAGATACCGAGCGCTGGAATCCGAACGCCGCGCACGCGTGGTTCGCGGGCTACGCGCCGGCGGACGATCCGGAGATCGCGGTCGTCGTGATGATCGAGCACGGCGGCGGTGGTGGTGCGGTCGCGTGGCCGGTCGCGAAGCAGATCATCGAGGGTTACTTCACCAAGATTCATCCGAGCGGAACGCCGCTGCGGGATATGCCGCCTGTGAAACGTGTGCGCTTGCCAGAGACCAAGGGAGACGCGGGCCAATGACCATGAAGTTTAAAGTCAACCAGCGCTTGCCCTCGGGCAGTGACGTCACCACACCGGAAGTCGCCGTCGCCGCCGAACGCGTTCGTCCGGGCCGCTTCCTCACGGCCGAGCAGCAACAGGAACGCGATGCCGCCCGCGAACGGTTCCGCGCCTCCCTCGTGCACAAGGGCTCGATCGAGTGAAAGGCATCGGGCTCGAGCTACCCCGCGCGACCGTCGGCATGAGCCGATGGCGCCGGTTCCGCGCAGCGGTCGATTGGCCGCTGATCGTGACGATGCTCGCGCTGTGTGCGATCGGCCTTCTCAATCTGTATTCGGCGACGCGCGGCGTTCGCCATCACGCGAAGTTCGACACCCAAGTCCAATGGATGATCGTCGGCGCGATCGGCTTCATCGTCGTGACGGTGATCGATTACCGCGCGATCGTGCGGCTCGCGTGGATCGGCCTTGGCCTCGCGTTCGCGGCACTCGTGCTCGCGCGCTTGACCGGTCGGCCGGCGAGTAGCGACACCCACGGCGTCACGTATCGCTGGCTCAATATCGGCGGCATGGGCATCCAACCATCGGAGCTCGTGAAGCTGATGGTGATCCTCGTGCTCGCGCGGGTGTTCGCGCACGGCGAGCAGTCGCACTACACGCCGAAGATGCTCGGCATCCGCCTGTTCGCGGTGGTGCTGCCGATGATCATGATCGCGGCGCAGCCGGACCTCGGCACCGCGGTGTTGCTGTTCCTGATCGTGCTGACGGTCGGCTTCTTGTCGATGCCCAGCGTGTGGCCGATGGTCTACATGACGACGGCGGCGCTGCTCGCGGTGCCGATCTTGTGGGAGAAGCTGCACGACTATCAGAAGGATCGAATCCTCGGCTTCATCGACTGCAACTCCGTGCCGGGGCGCATCGATCACTTCGTGCTGAACAACTGCTGGCACACGCAGCAATCGATCTACGCGGTCGGCAGCGGCAAGGTGTGGGGCAAGGGCTTCCTCGACGGCACGCAGAACATGTTCAACTTCGTGCCCGAGCACTGGACCGATTTTCCGTACTCGGTGTGGGGCGAGGAGTGGGGCTTCGTCGGGTCGGTGTTCCTGCTCGCGGTGTTCGGCTTCTTGATCGTGTGGATCCTGAACGTCGGCCTGTCGGCGCGCGATCGGATCGGTTCGGTGATCTGCATCGGCGTCGCGGCGATGACGTTCTGGCATGTCGCGGTCAACGTCGCGATGGTGCTCGGCCTCGCGCCCGTCGTCGGTGTCACGCTGCCGTTCATCTCGTATGGCGGCAGCTCGCTCGTGATCTTCTTCCTGTCGATGGGGTTGGTTGCCAACGTCTCGCTTCGCAAGCACGGCTATTAGCTTTCCCGCGATCGTCGCCGCCGGTGGCGCGGCCGCGATCGCGTTCGGCGAGAAGATCGGGATCAACGGAGGGCAGGGCTGGGATGGGCTCGCGTACACCGAGTGGGCGATCCACGGCACGCGCGTGCTGCACGAGGGACTCACGCGCTATCACGCACAACGCGTATTGCCGTCGCTGATCGTCTCGCCGTTCGCGCACGATGTTCACTCGACGCTGAACGCGTTCGCGATCTGGAACGTGATCGTGCTGACGATCGCGGCGGTGTTGTGGGCGGACCTGTCGCGGAGGTGGACGCGACCGGCGGCGTGGGCAGGCTTTATCGCGTTGTTCGGATCGTTCGCGGTGGCGAAGCACGCGATCTACTACCCGGCGCTCACCGATCCGACGGCGTTCGCGCTCGGCATGCTGATGGTGTGGGGCTTCCTGACGAAGCGGCCGATCGCGCTCGTGATCGCCGCGATCGCCGGAGCGCTGACGTGGCCGGCGTTGCCACCGCTCGCGCTCGCGATGTTGATCGTCCCGACCGGACGTCCGATCGAGAGGGACATCCCGAAGCTCGCGGTCGGTGCCGGCATGCTCGCGGCGATCGTGTTTCTCGCCGTCGGGCTGCGTTATCTCGCGCATCCGGTGCCCGATGTCGGCGACGAGAAGTTTGCGGATTGGGTGATGCGCCCGTGGCTCGCGCTGACGTTGCCGCTGCTCGTCGCGATGATCGTGGCGGGCATCTATTACGTGGTTGCGCCCACCGGCGGCGTGATCGCGTACGTGCGCGGGCTATCGCGGCGGCGGTTGGCGGTGACGGTCGCGATCACGAGCGCGATCTATGTCGGTCTGGCGTTGTACCTCTCGCAGGTCGGCACGAAGGGCGCGGGCCCGACCGGCGCGCAGTTCCTGTGCGAGCACACGCTCGCGGCGTTTCGCGGCCCGTTGTGGGGCCCGGTCGCGCACGTCGTCTACTTCGGTCCGATCGTCGTGATCGCGATGCTCGCGTGGAAGCGGATCGGTCGCGTCGCGTGGTCGTGGGGCCCGGCGATGTCGCTCGCGCTCGCGATGATCGTGATGTTCGCCGCCGGCTCGAACTCGCGGCAATGGAGTCATCTCGTCCCGGTGCTGGTGGCGGTGACGATCGCCGCGACCGAGGCAAGGTGGACGTGGTGGACGGTGAGTGGGTTCGCCGCGCTGACGCTCGCATGGTCGAAGATCTGGCTCCACATCGGCTACGACTCCGTCGACAACTGGCTACGGTTTCCAAATCAGCGCTACTTCATGCAAACCGGTCCGTACATGGCGACGGACACGTTCGTCGTCCATCTGATCGCGGTCGTGCTCACGCTCGGGCTCGTTTATACTGGCTCGCGATGGGGTGGCTCGCGTTCGTCGTGATGTGCGTTGCGGCGTGCGGTCGCGTCGACTTCGACACGGCGACGCACACGAGCGATGCCGCTCCCATGGTCGACGCCGGCATCTCGCCGATCCATCGCTACCGGTTCGCCGGCAACCTCGACGACGATTTCGGCGGCCCGAGCCTGACCGCCTCCGGCACGACGGCGTTCACCGCGAACGGCGCGAGCTTCACGATGCGCTCGGGCTTCACCGTCGACGGCGCCACGCCACAGGGCGTGTACACGATCGAGACGATCCTCCAGTTCGACGATCTGTCCGATTGGCGCAAGGTCATCGACTTCGATCACTACACGAAGGACACCGGGTTCTACGGCTACAAGGATGCGATCCAGCAGGTGATCGTGCCGAGCGTGGACTTCTTGACCGCACCGGCCACGCTCGCCGACGCGACGATGTTTCGCGCGACGCTCGTGCGCGATAGCAACGGCTTGGTCACCGCGTATCTCGACGGAACCTTGTTGACGGGAAATCGCGCGAGTAGCCCGGAACCGCCGACGGCAGGTGCGCTCGCGACGTTCGCGTTCGACGACAGCGCGATCCAGAGTGCGATGTTCTCGTCGACATTTGCATCGTGGTTCGTGGATGACACGCCGACCAACGGCAACGAGTCCTCGAGCGGCACGGTTCGCCAGATCACGATCTGGGATGTCCCGCTCGATGCGGAACAAGTCGCGGCTAATCATTAGATCGCTTGCGCCGGCCGATCGTCGACGCGAGGTGGATCGTGTCGTAGCCGAACTTGTCGCGGACCTTGTCGACGGCGGCGCCGCGGCGTTCTCCGGCATCGAACAGCGGTAGTTGCACGGCTTCGAGGCGAAGCTTCGCGATCGCGATGCCGAGCAGGCGGATCCGCTCGTCGCGCGTGCGCATCTCGCGATAGAGCTCCTGCACGATCTTGTGGAGCTCGAAGTCGATGTTCGTCGGCGTGATCGTGCGAGCACGCGTGATGGTTTCGAAGTCGACGTAGCGGAGCTTCAACGTGACGGTGCCGGCGAGCACGCCTCTCGTGCGCGCACGCGACCCGATCCGTTCGACGAGTCCCGAGAGGACCTGTGCGGCCGTCTCGGGTGTGGTTTCGGCGAACGTGCGCTCGTTCGAGATCGTGCCGGACACCACGCCTTTCGGATCGTGCTCGCGAAATGCCGGACGTTCGCGACCGAGCTCCGCGGTGCTGTCGCCGCGCGCGGCCGCGACGATGCCGCTCGTGTACGCGCCGAAGATCGGATGGAGATCCGCGAACGGCGCGCGCACGAGCTGCTCGAGCCGAACGATGCCCAACGCGGCGAGCTTCGCTTCGGCGACGGGGCCGATGCCGGGCAAGCGGCGGACGGGCAGGGGACCGAGCGTAGCGGCTTCGGTTCCGGCGCGTACCATGAGCACGCCCTGCGGCTTGGCTAGCGCGCTCGCGACCTTCGCGGTGGACTTGTTCGTAGCGATGCCCGCGCTTGCCGGGAGGCCGAGCTCGCGATCGATCGCGGCGCACATCGCCCGGACGACGCGCAGGATCGTGGCGTCGTCATCGATATCTTCCGGCATCCGGTACATCCGCTCGCAGCCGCGGAAGTCGAGGTAGTGCTCGTCGATGCTCGCGGCCACGACGCTCGGGCTGAACCGTTCGACGATCTCTCGCGCGCGTGCGGAGTACGACGTGTATTCGTCGTGATGGCCGGATACGAACACGGTGTCCGCGGGAGCCTTCTCCGAGGCTTCGCGGATTGAGATGCCGGCGCGCACGCCGTGGCTGCGCACTTCGTAGCTCGCGGACGTGACGACACCACGACCCCAGCGTTGGCCACCGACGACGACTGGCTTGCCGACGAGCGACGGATCGAGGATGCGCTCGACGGAGACGAAGAACGTATCGAGGTCGAGGCAGCAGATCCGAGGCCACCCACGAATCATACTAAACAAACGTTCAGCTTGTATAGATCCGATAGTTAGTGTAGATTGAACACCAATAAAGTGTCATGTCGAACCAGAAGCAGAAGTCCAAGTTCCTTTCCCTAGTTCTCCGTCACGAGCCCGAACGCATCGGGATCACGCTCGACCCATCGGGTTGGACGCCGGTCGATGCGTTGCTCGCGGCATTTGCCAACCACGGCCAACCACTCACGCGCGCGGAGCTCGACGAGCTCGTCGCGACCAGTGACAAGAAGCGCTTCGCGCTGTCGGACGACGGCACGATGATCCGTGCGAACCAAGGCCACTCGGTCGAGGTCGATCTCGACCTGCCGCCGGCCACGCCGCCATCGCGCCTGTTCCACGGCACGGTCGCGCAGTTCCTCCCGAGCATCCAAGGCAAGGGCCTGATCAAGGGCGAGCGTCATCACGTCCACCTGTCGGCGGATCTCGATACCGCGAAGAAGGTCGGTGGCCGTCGTGGCAAGCCGGAGATCCTGATCGTTCACGCCGATGACATGGTCGCGGCCGGTCACACGTTCTTTGTCTCGGACAACGGCGTGTGGTTGACCGATCACGTCCCGGCGGAGTTCATCGAATTCCCCACGCCTCATGGTGCGGGCTCCGGCAATCGCGGCGCGAAGGTCAAGATCGCGCAGGAGTCGCTCGCGGCTTGCGAACGTGGGTTCTACGAAGTCAGTGGCGCGCGCGTCGCGTTGACCGAAGCGATCGATGCGGCGAAGGCGGGCACCGTGCTGATCGAGGCCGCGCGTCCCGTGGCGTTCACGCCGCGCGCGACGACGATCGAAGTCAGCGGTGAATCGACCGTGCAGGCGATGGTGCGCCTCGCCGGCGAAGGTCACGTCGCGTGCCTGAACTTCGCCTCGGCGAAGAATCCGGGTGGCGGTTTCCTCGGCGGCGCGCAAGCCCAAGAGGAATCGCTCGCGCGCGCGAGTGCGCTGTACCCGTGCCTCGTCACGCAGATGAGCCACTACGAGCGCAACCGCGCGAACAAGTCGATGCTGTATCTCGACCTCGCGATCTGGTCGCCGCACGTGCCGTTCTTCCGCGATGACGACGGTGGTTGGCTGCCCGCGCCCGTGCTCGCTTCGGTGATCACGAGTGCGGCACCGAACGCGGGTGCGTTGAACCGCGGCGAGACGATCGAGCAAGTGCGCGCCACGCTCGAGCGCCGTTGCGAGCTCGTGTTTTCGATCGCGGCCGAGCATGGCGTGGATGCGTTCGTCCTCGGTGCGTGGGGCGCGGGCGTGTTCAAGAACGATCCGTGGATGGTCGCGCAGATCATGAAGGCGCTGCTCGCCGGCACGTACAAGGGCGCGTTCGCGAAGGTCGTGTTCGCCGTGATCAACCCGGCGCACGAGAATCATCGTGCGTTCGCCGAGACGTTCTCACATTGACACCGCGATCTGGCCGAGCCACGGTTCGGCCAGCTCGCAGCGCGGCGTGAGAAAGCCGCTCGCGGCCCACGTGAAGTGATCCGCTTCGGCGACGAGCTGACCTGCGATCATCTCGCGCAGCTCGATCGGATATTCGGAAATGCCCGGGTCGAACAACTCGAGCTGCGCGCCGAACGCGTGGGCGAGCGCGATCGTGCCTTTGCCGCCGTTTTGCCACGCGAGCTCGCGTAGACCCGGGACGCGGGTCTTCGCGAACGCGAGCCCGTTCGGATCGGTGTGGACCTTCGCGCGTGCGACATCGAGCGCCTGCAGGTGAGGACACATACGTTCGAGATTCGCGATCGAGAACCGACCGAATGCGCGCAATCGCACGAGCTGCTTCAACCGCTGCAGTGTCACCGGCATGTCCGCTTCGTCGACCCAGCTCGCGCCGAGCTCGACGAGGTGCGCCGGCAAATCGATATCGCGTCGACCCAATTGTTGAACATGCAGCGCGCGCAGCTTCTTCATCCGCCGCAACCACGGCGCGAGCATCCCGTCGAGGCCGGTCTGAGGCAGCCACAGGCGTAGGTGCACGCACTCGGGCAAGAATGGCAGCGCGACCGGATCCAGCGCACCGGTCAGCACTTCGAACCCACGCAGATGCGAGAGGTCTTCGCGGGCGAGGCGATCGAACAGGCGGAGCGTGATCCATTCGTCGCGTTGGACGTTGAAGCCGATTGCGGGTAACGCCTGCCAGTCCGGATCGCGCAAGAAGGCCTCGACGGATTCCGCGGTCGCGCGTTCGATCACGATCGTCGTTGCGAGTGGCGCACGGCCGAACACGTCGGCGACCGACCATTCGCCCGCGCGCATCACGATCGAATCGACAAAGCCGCGGCGAAACGTACAGCGCTGCGCGAACCCCGCGAGCTCCGACCACTCGCGGCCGTGCAGGCGGATCAATTCGGACTCGCGCTCGCGCAACCCGCGCGCGCGTTCCGGCGTGTGACCACCGCGTGCAAGCAAGCACTGGATCGCGACGAGCTCACCGCGCTCGCCACCGATCGCGTCGGACCACACGAGGCGTGGTTCGTCGTCGGCGGGGTCGGCGCGGATCGCGGCCATCACCGCGGCGAGATTCACAGGAGGACCTTCTCGTGAAACCACGGCTCGACCAAGCTCACGCGGGGCGAGAGCAGATCGCGCCGATACTGATCGTAGGTGTCGACCAGACCCGAAACATATGGCTGCGTACGCATGATCTCGTGAGGACTCACGGCGAGGTAGTCGAGTTGCTGGCCGAGCGCCATGACGAGGTTCGGCAGGTCATCGTCCTCGTGGATCCAGCGCAGCTCTCGCACCGAGGGCAACTTGGCCTCCACGAAGCGATCGCGGACATCGAAGTCGGCTTCCGCGAGATCGACCGAGATCAGGTGGTCGAACATCTCGAACGACCGGCTCCATTCGCGCGTGCGCAGCCGGACGAGCCGTGGAACGTTCGGCATCTCGTAGTCGGCGATCTCGAGCTCGACCAGCTGCGCCGGCAGTGAAGCACCGGCGACGATCTCGTCGCACTGCAACGCGCGCAGCTTCGGCATGTGCGCATACCACGTCGGGAAGTTATACGCGCCGCGGACGTGCAGGCGCTCGAGGGCGGGCAGGAGCGGAAACCGCTCGATCGGGCTCGAGGTTTCGATCCCGAGCCCGCGTAGATGCGACAGGTCCTCGCGGGCAAGGCGTGCGCCGAGGTCCCAGTCTTCTTGATCGGTCGCGAAGCCGAAGGCTTGGAGGTTGCGCCACGCGCGGTTCGCGAAGAACGCGTCGATCGAGCTCGGCGTCATGTGCTCGATCTCGAGCGTGGTCGCGAGGGGCGCACGCTTCCACAGCTCGCGAAGCGTGTTGCCGGTAAATTCCTCGACGAGGACCGCATCCACGAACCCGCGATGGAACGTGCAGCGCTTCGCGTAACCGGCGAGGTTCGACCACCCGGCGCCGTGGAGCGCGAGGAGGTCGGCTTCGCGACCGCGGAGCTCGGCGGTCACGTTGCCCGCGGCCATCGCGCACTGGATCGCCACGAGCTCCCCACGTTCACCGCCTTCTTTGTCGGCCCACACCAGACGCGCGTGATCGTCGTCGGGCGCGGCGAGGATTTGAGTGAGCAGGCTCATCGGTCGGCGATGTTGGTCAGCAGGTGGAGCGTGGTGCTGCCATGCATCGTGGCATTGATGACGCGGCCGTCGGGAAGCTCGACGGCGAGGATGCCGCCGACAAATGCAGGGTGCGCGACCTCCGTCACGACGCCACTTTCGACATCGTGTTCGACGCAAGCGCCTGCTCGGCAGTACGTCAGCACGCGAGCATTCTTCCAAGTCGCCGCAAGAGACGCGTTCGGGATCGTGGTGGCATCGTCGATCACGAGACGAGCTCCGAACTGCGCGGTGTCCGAGAACAACGTGAAGTGGTGGCGGCCATCGGGAGAGCCGCAGATCAATCCCGCGGAGTGCTCGTCGTGAATCGTTCCGTGATCGACTCGGTATTCGTGTCGCGCACGGTCGATGGCGACCAGGACGTGCACACCGTCCGGGCTGTCACAACCTCCGAGGATCACGCCGGGTAACCAGGCAATCGCATCGACTGCTCGTGTCGAGGCGTCGACGCGTTCGAGAAGATGGCGGTCGCGTTCATTGGCGAAATACACGTGTTGCTGATCGTTCGCAGAGAATGGAAGCCGACCTCGAGCGATCGATTCCGGCATGTGGGTGGTCAACGAGAACACGGCGATTTCCGGCATGCCTCGATCGAGACGTTCGCCGACGACGGCGTCCGATCCGAATGGACGAAGGTGATCGAGATAGAGCTCTTGCCGCGTGAGGTCTTCCGTTTTGTCATTCGTGACCAAGCTCGGGCGAATCGCGCCGTGATCGCGCCAGAACAAGAGTGTCCGCCCGTCGGCGGAGATGTCGGTCTCGCCTTCGTCCGCATCCCCGAACGTGAGCTGAATGGAAGGACGTCCATCGAGATAGATCTTCCAGAGATGCATCCGCGTTTCGCCGTAGAGCCTCCGCGCCACGACGAGTGCAGTGCCATCCGGCGTGAACGTCGGCGTCGAGCGCGCCGTCTCGTCCGTGGTGAGTTGTCGAGCTTCTCCAGTAGTCCGATCGACGATGAAGATGTCGCCGCTCTCACCGAACCTAAAATTCAGGACGGCGAAGGTACGGCCTTGGTGATCGCAGTGAACGCCGACAAACACGTGATCGGGTGTGCTGCGAAACAGAACGGTCTTTCGATTGAAAGACGTAACCGTCGAGCCCTGAAGCGTGGCGTCGACGATCAATACATCATCTCCGCAGGGCTCGGCGTATTCGCCTTTCGCGAGTGTGTCGATGTGCGCGATGAGCGGCACCTTCGAAAATGTGACGTGTTTGACCACGGATGGTCGATCCTCGTCATTCGCGATGACGTACAGCGAACCATCCGGCGCGAACTTCGCGGAGCCGTTGTCCTTGTCGAGCGCCAACGGCATGGCCACGCCGGTTTGTCGCGAGATCAAGTACACGTGGTCCTGTCGACCGTCGCGGTCCGATGTCATGGCGATCCACTCACCATCGGGCGAAATCGTCAGCGAGCCGATGTTCTCTTGATACGCCGGCAGATCGACGATCGCCGGCGCCCACGCCGGTCTATGAAGCAGCCACGCCGCGGTCGCGCCGCCGACGAGCAGCACACCTGCGATCGCCGCGAGCGGCCGCGCACGCGACGGCCCGGCGAGCTCCGCGATGCCACGCTTGCGGTGCGCCGGATCCTTCGCGAGGAGGTGCGTGGTCGCCCGCGCGAGCCACCGCGGCACGTCCGATCGCTTCGCTCGAACATCCGGCACCGGATCGCCGACATGCCGCGCCGCGACCTCGACGGCATTGCCGGCATACACGCGCTCGCCGGCGAGCATCTCGTACAACACGCAACCGAGCGCGTACAGATCGCCGCGCGCATCGCCCGGCTGACCGCGTAGCTTCTCGGGCGCGATGTAGCCACCCGTGCCTTGGCTGCCCGTTCCCGGCGCCGCCGAGAAGTGCGCGACGCCGAAATCCATCAGCACCACGCGCTCGCCATCGAGCATCACGTTGCCGGGCTTGAGATCGCTGTGGACGATGTCCTTTGCATGCGCCGCCGCCAGCCCCGCCGCGATCGCGCGTGCGATCGCGAGCGCATCTGTGATCGGCAGTGCGCCACGCGCGATCCGCGCGACGAGCGTCTCGCCGGGCACGAGCTCCATCTTCACGAACGTGCGATCGTCGACCTCTTCGAGATCGAACGTGCGGCACACGTTCGGATGCGTGACCTTCTGCGCGAGCCGGACCTCGTCACGCAACATCGCCTCGTCGAGCCCGGCCTTCACGAGCTTCAGCGCGACGTGCTCGCCGAGCTTTTCGTCGAGCGCGCGATACACGCTGCCCATGCCGCCGGCACCGACGTACGCCTCGATCACGTAGCGATCGCCGAGCCGATCGCCCGCGCGCAGGGGAGGGCGAACCGATGGCGCCGCGGCGACACTGCGCAGCAGCGAATCGACGCTGTCCGACTCCTCACCCACGTGTCCCAGTGTAGCGAATTCGACGGCGGCCGCAGGTGTTCACTCGACGAGACCTGCGGCCTTTGCACGTGCACGCAGCTCGTCCTTCACCGCTTGAAATCGTTTGCGCAGGCGCGCAGATTCGCGTGCGAGCGCGGCATCGTCGTCATCGCCGTCGAGCATCACGCGCGCACAATCGATCCACTCGAGGTTTCGATCGACGCGCAGCACGAGCAGCATGCGATCCTCGGGATCGAGCGATTCGCGAAGCTCGCGCATCCGATCCTTCACGTCGGTTTGCTGCCACGGGCTCGTGCCCGTGCGCGCGCGTGCGACCGCATGATCGAGCGCGGACTCGCCATCGCTCTTCTTGCGCCACGGTGATCGCCGATAGCGCGCCGCCGCGTTGCGCGCGAGCACGTACAGCCACGTGCGCAGGCTGCACTTGAAGCCGAACGCCGGCAGACCGCGCCACACATCTTCGCCGAGCTGACCGAACACTTCCGCGGCATCGGACTCGCCCGCCATGTAATTGACGAGGAAGCCGTAGACCTCGGCGCCGTACGCATCGAACAACGACGTCGCCGCCTTGTCGAACGCTCCAGCCCGCACGAGCGCGGTCAGCTCGTCATCCACACGGGAAGTATATCAGCGGTGGCGGCGCACTTGATTCGGCCGCAGGCGCTTGCCGAACCCGGCGTGGTAGCTCGCGCGCGGACGTTTGCGAGCATCGGTCAACACGTCGATCACGGCGGTGAGGTCGGAGCTGTGGCTGACGCCCAGATCGTCGAGCACCTCGGCGGCGACCATGGCACCCGTCTCGGCACCGCCTTCCATGTAACCCTGGAAATCTTCGCTGCAGTGCTCGCCGCAGAAGTGGTGATTGCCTTCGCGCGCGCCCTCCATCCCGAGGAACGACCACTGGCCGAGCGTGTAGCAGGCGTAGCTGCCCTTCGTGAATTCGTAGCTCGGCCAATGCATCAGCGTGGCGCTGCCGGCGATGTACTGCGCAGTCGTGCCCGGATAGATCTGTTCGACCCAGCCGAGCACGGTGGTCGCTTGCGATTCCGGTGTGCCGGTCGCGATGTCGAGGCCGCGCTGCGCGCCGACGAAGTTCGTCAGGATGCCCTCGGCGCCGGACTGACCGCGCGACGTGGCCCACGTGGTCTGCAAGTCGCCGACGTCCGTGATCACCGAGCCGGCCGATTGCTGGTTCGTCTCCCACGGGCGCGTGTGGAACTGCATCATCAGCTTCGCGTTCGTGCCGTAGCCGAGCGTATTGATGATGTTCAGCTTGCCGTCCGAGAGGTGCGAGCTCTTCAGGTCCACCTCGCGCAGCTTCGTGAATGGCAACGCGTAGACCACGTGCGCGACGGTGGTCGGGACGATCGTGCCGTCCTTCTTCGTGAATTCGAGGGTGAACAGATCGTTGTCCTTGCTCGCGATCACCTTCGTCAGCGCGTGATCGAGATGGACCTGATCGCCGAGCTCGGCCGCGATCGCGAGTGCGATCGAATCGCTGCCCTCGTGGATGTGAAACCGCTCGTCGGAATCGCCGAACACGTGAAACGGATCGGTGGTCTCCGAGTCGATCAGCGTGATCAGGTTGTAGGCGCTCTGCTGTTCCGGCGCGAGGCCGAACTCTTCGAGGTACGCGACGTACAGCAGCCTGTAGATGAGGGCCGTCGGCGCGATCGCACAATCGCCCGTGAGGTAGTCCGGGATCGACGTCTGGTCGACGCGCGAGGTCTCGTCGGCGTCGGTGTCCATTGCTTCGAGCGATGCGGCGATCACGACAGCGACCGGCTCGAACGCCGCGGTCAGTTGCGCATCCGTGAGGAATGCACCGTCGAAGAAAAATTGATCCTGCGCGAGGCCATCGGTGGCTTCGACCAGATCGTCGAGCGTGATGCCGTACGCGTCTGCGAGCATCGGCAGCACCGCGTGATCGGTATCGACGAGCTCGCCGCCCATCTCGAAGATCTGGTCATCGGCGTACATGCCGCGATTCGTGAATTGGCGGCCGCCGATCCGAGTCGAGGCTTCATAGACCTCCGCGCGGACGCCGGCGCGACCGAGGAAGTGCGCGCAGGTCAGGCCCGCGATGCCGCCGCCGATGATCGCGATCGAGTTATTCGGCGGCAGGATGTTGTCGCCGCACGCCGAGGCCAACGGCACGATCGCGGCCGCCCCGACCGCGGTTCGGAGAAACTCGCGACGCGAGGGTCCGGTCCGGGCCGTGCGAAATTGTCGGGCGATCTTCTGGAGGCGCGAGAACAACGAAGAGCGAGCCATAGTTGCCCGAATATATTGGGGCAGACTAGGTCCCGCAATTTTCAGCCGCCGGTTGTCGATCCGGCCGGCCATCGTTCGACGGGTGGGTATGAGCAGCAAACTGATTCTCAAGATGTCGATGTCGCTGGATGGCTTTGTCGCGGGGCCGAACGGCGAGCTGGACTGGCTGTTCCGGTCGTCGGACGCCGGCTCGCAGGCCTGGACGCTCGACGTGATCGGGGGCGCGACCATGCACGCGATGGGGCGCAAGACCTGGAACGACATGACGGCGTTCTGGCCGTACGCGCAGTCGCCGTTCGCGGCACCGATGAACAAGGTGCCGAAGGTCGTGTTCACCCGGTCGCGGACGCTGTCGGCCGGCGCGACCACGCAGGCGATCGAAGACGCGCGCAAGGACGATGGTTCGCGCCAAGCGGCCGATCCGGAGATCCTGCGCGGCTGGCAGAACCCACGCGTTGCCTCGGGCGACATCGTCGCGTCGGTGCGCGCGTTGAAGGCGGAGACCACGGGAACGATCTGCGCGCACGGCGGCGCGACGTTCGTGCGGTCGCTGATCGAGCACGATCTGATCGACGAGTACTACTTCGCGGTCCATCCGGTCGTGCTCGGTCGCGGGCTGCCGATCTTCACGGATGCGCGCCTGCGCGACCTGGAGCTCGTGGATTCGCAGAAGTTCGCGAAGGGCGTCGTGACTCACTCGTACAAGAAGGTGGTGCGCTAATGCGGAACCTCATCCTCAAGATGTCGATGTCGCTCGACGGCTTTGTCTCCGGTCCGAACGGCGAGCTCGATTGGGTGTTCAAGACGGGCGATGACGAATCGCGCGCGTGGAGCCTCGGCGTGGTCTCGCGCGCGACGGCCCACGTGATCGGGCGCAAGACCTGGAGCGACTGGTGCGCGTTCTATCCGACGGCGAAGATCCCGTTCGCGCCGTACATGAATAACGTCGAGAAGGTCGTGTTCACGCGCTCCGCCGCGCTCGCGCCGGGCAAGCCCGTGCCGGCCGACGCGGATCCGGTCGTCGCGAAGAGCTGGACGAACCCGCGCGTCGCGAATGGTGATCTCGTCGAGGAGATCACGCGCCTGAAGAGCGAGCAGGGCGGTGACATCCTCGCGTCGGCCGGCATCGAGTTTATCCAAGCGCTCGTCGCCGCGGACCTGATCGACGAGTACCACCTCGCGATCCATCCGGTCGTGCTCGGCAGCGGCGGTGCGATCTTCGCGAAGGCCGCGCCGCGCGATCTGGTGCTGGTCGACTCGAAGCGGTTCCCGAAGGGTGTGGTCGCCCACACGTATCGGAAAACGCACGCTTAGCGGTTTGTTCCGATTTCCTGCGACCAAATCGCGGGCTCCTGCTGTCTGATGGCTCGAATGTCGCGTGACCGGCTTCGGCTGCTGCTCGAACCCCTGCATCCGCAGGTCGTGGCGTTCGCGCGGCATCTCTCGCGATCGCGCGCCGATGGCGATGACCTCTATCAAGAGGCCGTGCTGCGCGCGTTGTCAAAGCTCGGCCAGCTGCGCGACGACACGCTGTTCAAGCCGTGGCTCTACCGGATCGTGATCTCGGTCCATCGCAATCGCGTGCGCCGGGCGTTTTGGCGGCGGCTGTTGCCGATCGAGCACGCGCCGGAACCCGACAAGGGCTATCGCGATTGGTCGGCGCAGACGGCGGAAGCCGCACGGCGTGCACGCGAGGCGCTGGCGATCCTGCCGGTCGATCAGCGCGAGGCGATCGTGTTGTTCGAGCTCGAGGGTTGGAAGGTCGAAGAAATCGCCGCGCTCTATCGCGTGTCGGTGTCGGCGGTGAAGTCGCGGCTCGCGCGCGGGCGCGATCGGTTGCGCGAGCTCTACGAGCAGCGGCCGGCGTTGGCGCTCCAGGAGGAAAAATGATCACGGACTTCGAAGCGCTCGTCGCCGAAGATCGGCGCGATATCCCGGCTCTCGTCATTCCCGAGCTGCCGCCTCGTCGGAAATGGTTCGTGGTCCCGCCGGTCCCCGCGTTCGGCGGCGCGCTGGCGTTCGTCGCGACGATGTTCGTTCAACCGTGGACGTTCACGCACGAACCGGCTGCGTCCTCGGCTCGCTGGCATTGGCTGATCGCAGGCGCGGCAACGTATCTCGTCCTGGTGTGGCGCGAGCAGCGTTCGCGTCCCGCCCTCGAGCGGCAGGTCAGCGGAGCGATGGCCGATCTCGCGACGGGCATCGCCGCGATCGGGTGTCTTGCATTCGGTGCGCTCGCTGTCACCCATCACATCGGCTCGAGTCGCGTCGATAACTGGGCGACGGACTACGCGTATCCCCGCTATGTCGGCGCCGCGGGGCTCGCGATCGTCCTCGGCGCACGCGCCATCGGTACCTCGTTACGACCGCGCGAAGCGCCGATCGAGCTAGCAACCTGCGTCCAGATCGTCGGTGTCTCGGTGCTCGTCACGTTGTTCGGCTTGCTGTTGTTCGCATCGCCGGTTCAATGGAGTGGTCTTGTCGAATACGCGAACGGCAGCCAGATCCGAGGTAAGCGGCTCTTGGTGCATGTCGTCGAGCTGACCTCGTTCGAAGCGATTTCAATTTCGGCATCGATCGTCATCGCGATCTGGCGCGAACACCCAGCACTCGCGGCGCTCGAGCGTCGCGCTGCGCTTGTCGTCGGGGCGATGTTCGGGCTGCTGGCATTCATCGTCTACGTGATGTTCGATGCCCATCCGAGTTTTTCGAATCGCATTGTCGCCAGCACGTTGGCCACGGTCGCGGTGTCGATCCTGATTGGCCACATCGCGGTGCGGCGGCGCCGGCGCCTGCTCAGCCTTTACTCAGCGAATCGGCCCGCTTCAACAGCGTCGGGATCCTGAACTCGCCGTGCATCGCCTTCACGTGCGATGCAGCGACCGCGGCATCGATGCCCGTGGCCGTCACGTACAACGGATTCGCCGACGAGCCGCGCAACACCTCGATGGCCGGGGCACCTTCGAAATACGTCTTCGCGACGCCGACGACCGGCGTGCCGATCACGTCCGCGAGGTGCGCGCCCAAGCCCTTGCGATCGGCACCGAGCCACACGAATCCGTCGACGATCACTAGATCGAACTGCTCGATCGTGGCGAGCGCACCGCGCAGATACGGCAGCTCGCGCTCGTAGAACTTTCCCGGCTCGTACGCCGCCGCCTCGCCCGGCGTGCGAATCACCGACTCGCGCGCGGCGGACGCGGCCGTCCAATCGTCGAAGGTCACGATCGCGGTGACCACCGACGTCACTCGGTAATCGACATCGAGAGCAACGATCATTTCTTGAGCGGTTGGAGCTTCAGCATCCGGGCCTGCAGCTTGTCCTGCAGGTCCCGGCCCATCATCTGATTGCACTTCGTCAGCGCGGCGAGATCACCGGGCTTCGATTGGACGATGCAGTCGGTCAGGATCTTCGGCCAGTGATCCTCGACGCACGCATCCTTCATCGCGGGCATCATCTTCGCGATCATCACGCGCGCGTCATCGCCGACCTGATCGATCTGCGATTGCACGGCCTGCTGCACGCGCACGACCACCGTCGGGCAGTCGGCGCTCGTCGACGCAGAGCCGCCCGCGTTGTCCATGTTGCTGGGCTCGCGCTGACACGCAGCCAGCGCGACCAGCACCCACCAACGCACTAGATGTGCTTCTGGATCTCGGCTTCGAGCTTCGCCCGCGGCATCGCGCCGACGAGCTGACCCACGACCTTGCCACCCTTGAAGATGAGCAGCGTGGGGATCGACTTCACGCCGTATTGCTGCGGCACGATCTGGTGGTGGTCGACGTCCATCTTCGCCACGTTGAGCTTGCCGGCGTACTCGTCGGCGAGCGCATCCACGGTCGGCGCGATCTGCTTACACGGGCCACACCACACCGCCCAGAAGTCCACCAGCGTCGGCTTGTCCGACTTCAACACCTCGGCTTCGAAGTTCTGGTCCGTAATCTCTTTGACGTTCTGGCTAGCCATGAATCGGTACCTCCAGCGGTCCTCTTATCTAACCCCTGGGCCGGCATCCCGCAAGAGAGGCTAGAGGTAGTACAATTAGTTCCGGGGAATGTCGCGCCTCTTCATTTCGGTCGATCGTCTCGATGCTTGGACAGCGGAAGGGCGTGCCTCGCTCGAGGGCGATCGCATGACGCTCACCGAGCTTAACCGCGCGTTTTCGATGACTCCCGCGGTCTGCTTCGTCGCTACGAACGGCCAGGCGGATGACCCGAACGATCTGGTAGGTCGGGTCAAATCGAAGCCACAGCTCGAAGCCATGGGGGCCGAGCAGCTGGCGAGCTCGGTGATCTACGGCGATACCGCCTACGACGTGATCGACGGGTTCATCGGAGAACCGCTCCCGCCATGAGCGCGAGGAACGCGGAAACGGGATGAATCCGGGCGAACGCCTACTCAGTGTGGCGCCGTCGCCGGCGTTCTGGGTGGCGGTGGTCGCGTACGCGGTAGCCGCGGCGCTGCTCTTGGTCGTGCTCGCCGGCAAGACGAACCTGCGATCGCTCGCGGTCACGGTGTCGATCATCGCGCTCGTCGCACACGCCACCGATATCGGCTGGCGCGGTGTCGAGCACGTCCATCCCGCGCAGAGCGTTCGCGAGGCGCTCGGGTTCCTGGCGTTCATCATCACCGCCGGCTACGTCGTCGCGAGTGCGCGCTACCGCCTGACGCTCGGTGGCGTGGTCGTGATGCCGGTGTCGCTGATCCTGCTCGTGCTCGCGCGGCTCACACCCGCCGGCGATCAGCCGGAAGACCTGTCCACGCTCGGCCGCGTCCACATCTCGCTCGCCACGCTCGGCGTCGGTGTGTTCGCGCTCGCGAGCGCGCTGTCCGCGATCTATCTCGCCGAAGATCGCGCGCTGAAGAAGAAGAAGTTCGACGCGCTGACGTTCAAAGACAAAGGCGCCCCGCTCGAATCGCTCGATCGCCTCGCACATCGCCTCGTGTGGGTCGGGTTCCCGATCTTCACGCTCGCGCTCGTGCTCGGCGCCGTGTGGACGGCGAAGCTCGGCGAGAGCCTCGGGCGGATCGAATACCTGCTCGCGGCGGTGACCTGGTTCACGTTCGCCACGTTGCTCGTCGCGCGCCAGATCTACGGTTGGCGTGGCAAGCGCGCCGCGAAGCTCACGCTCGAAGGCTTTGCGAGTGCGCTCGTCGTGCTCGTGATCTATCTCGTCCGGCGGATCGTCGAGTGAGCGAGCTGTTCGTCGTCGGGATGAGCTGGCGGACCGCGAAGGTAGCGGTGCGTGAAAAGCTCGCGTTTCGCGAGGACGAGCTCGCCGAAACCCTGCTCGCGATCACGCGCGAATTGCCGATCGCCGAGGCGCTCGTGATCTCCACGTGCAATCGCGTCGAGGTCTACGGCGTCGCGAAGTCCGAGGCGCCGATCGGCGTGCGCGAATGGATCGCGAAGCGCAAGAACGTCCGGTTGGCGGACGTCGGTGACGCGTTGTACGAGCGCCGCGGGCCGGACGCGATCCGTCACGTGTTCTCGGTCGCGAGCTCGCTGGATTCGCTCGTCGTCGGCGAAGCGCAGATCCTCGGTCAGCTGAAGGACGCGTACGCGTTCGCCGGTGGGGCAGGGACCTCGGGGCCGGTGCTGTCGCGCGCGATCGAACGCGCGTTCGGTGTCGCGAAGCGGGTGCGCACGGAGACCACGATCGCGCGCGGTGCCGCGAACGTGTCGTCGGTCGCGGTCGAGCTCGCGGGGCGCGTGTTCGGCGATCTCACCGGTAAGAGCGTGCTCGTCGTCGGCGCGGGCAAGATGAGCTCGCTCGCGGCCAAGCACCTCTACGCGAATGGCGCGCAGCGGATCGTGGTGACGAACCGCTCGCCGGAAAAAGCCGAAGCGCTCGCCGACGAGATCGAAGCGACCGCGAAGCCGTGGGCCGAGCTCGAGCAACTCCTGGTTCAAGCCGACGTGGTGATCAGCTCGACGGGATCTAAAGATCCGGTGCTGACCAAGGCGATGTTCAAGAAGGTGGCGAAGCAGCGCAAGTATCGCCAGATGATGGTGATCGATATCGCCGTGCCTCGCGATGCCGAGCCCGCGATCGCGGATATCGACGGCGTGTACTTGTTCGACATCGACGATCTCGACAAGGTCGTCGCCGCGAACCTCGCCGAACGTCAAAAAGCGGCGGCTGCCGCCGGCAAGATCGTCGAGCATGAAGCCACGCAGTTCGAGCAGTGGCAGCGTAGCCAGGGCGTGGTGCCCACGATCCGCGCGCTCCGCGACAAGTTCTCGCAGATCGCGGATGCCGAGGTGCAGAAGGCACTCGACCAGCTCGCGCGCAAGGACCTCACGCGCGACCAACAGCGCGAGCTCCTCCAACGCACGATCCAACTCGTCGTCGCGAAGTTGCTGCACCAGCCGATGGCGGTCCTGCGCGGCAGTCAGCCGGGCGATGCCGAGCTGCGTGCGGGCGTGCTCGCCGAATTGTTTGCCCTCGAAATCACCGATACCGCCGAAGACGTGGTCGCCTCTCCTGAACCCACGAATCCCGTCGAGAAAGTACAAGCGTGAGCACCGATCGATTGGTCATCGCAACGCGCGGCAGCGCACTCGCCCTATGGCAGGCGAATCACGTCAAGGATCGGCTCGCCGCGATCGCACCGGAGATCACGATCGAGCTGTCGATCATCAAGACGTCCGGCGATCAGATCCAGGATGTCCGGCTCTCGGAGGTCGGCGGCAAGGGACTGTGGGTCAAGGAGATCGAGCAAGCGCTGCTCGACAACAAGGCCGACCTCGCCGTGCACTCGATGAAGGACGTGCCGCCGGAGCTCGCACCGGGGCTCGCGATCGCCGCGGTCAGCAAGCGCGAAGTGCCGTGGGATGCGCTGTGCGCGCGCGAGCCGGTCACGCTCGATACGCTGAAGCAGGGCGCGGTCGTCGGGACGTCGAGCATGCGCCGGCAGTGTCAGCTGCTCGCGCGCCGGCCCGATTTGAAGATCGAGATGCTGCGCGGCAACGTGCCGACGCGCGTGAAGAAGCTCGACGACGGCCACTACGACGCGATCGTGCTCGCGGCCGCAGGCCTCACGCGGTTGGGCATGGCCGATCGGATCACGCAGGAGCTCCCGCTCGAGATCAGTATCCCGGCGTGCGCGCAGGGCATCATGGGGATCGAGACGCGCGCCGGCGACCTGATGGTGCGCGATCTCGCGGCGCAGGCGATTCACGACGAGCGCGCGAATGCCGCATGGACGGCGGAGCGATCGTTCCTCGCGCGGATGGGTGGCAGCTGTAGTACGCCGCTCGCAGCGCATACGTTGGATCACGCGGACGGGATCGAGCTCGTCGTGATGTGCGGGATGCCGGATGGCACGAAGGTGCTGCACGCGCGCGGCACGGCTCCGGCGGCGGATGCGCAGGCGCTCGGCGAGAGGCTCGGCGACGAGCTACTGCGACAAGGTGCTCGCGCGATCCTCGACGCCACGAAGTAGGGCGTTTACGCATTACGCGTACGCTTAGGCTTACGTGGCTAGTTGGCTCGCGAGGGCAGGCGGAAGGGTTTCGAGCGTGAACGGCGTCGGTTCGGAATCCGGCGGCCACCACCAGAGGCTCGTGCCGATCCATTCCATGTGCGCGACGGCCAGCTTTTCGCCGAGCTCGGTCACCAGATCTTGGATCGCTTTGATCGTCTCGACGGTCGCACCCGGCTCGAGGTCGGCGACGAGCCAGTGATGCCACGTGATCGGGCACTTGATGTCGCCGGCCAGGGTCTCGGGCTTCTGCGGCGACATCATCAACGCCGACATGAAGAAGTCGTTCGAGACATACAGCTCGATCTTCGCACCCGGAACGGCGAGCTTGTTGCGCTGCATCGCGCGCACGCGACCGAGGCCCTGCGCGATCGCGATCGTTAGCGCCGAGTCGAAGTCGTGGCCGATCGACTTCAGCTGGCCATGCGTGAGCGTCGATTCGCCGCCGGGCGTCTCCTGCACGATCGCGAGCCAGGCATCGCCGATCTTGCGGCACGCGATCTTGTCGTGATCGAGGATGGAGAAGTAAATGCCGCCGAAGATCTGCGCGCGGAGGTCGGCTTCGAGCACGCTCGCCTCGCGCGGTTGCGGCGCCGGCATCTTTGCATTCAGCACGCGCTCGATGCCGTCGTCGCTCGACATCATGTCGTCGATCTCGTCGTCGGTGAGGTCGGCGTTCGCGGCGTGCGCCGTCGCGGGTGGCGCGCCATCGACGACTTCGACCTCGGCGTTATCGTGCGTGCGCCCGAACATCTCGACGAGGTCCGCGTAGATCGCTTCACCGCGCTTGTGCGGCGCGAGATCACGACAACGCGCACCGAGCGGCGCGAGATCCCAATAATCGTAGGCCGCATCCTCGGGAAGATCGACGCGCCCCTTCTCGATCTGCTTTGCCGTGAGCGTCAGGTTCCACTGCGCCGCGATCGCCGTGAGCCGTTCGACGAACAACTCCCACTCGTCGGTGAAGCCCCAGCGCGGCGGCTTTCCCGGCTTCGGCGTGCGCGAGAACCAACCCATTACTTCGCCGCTTTGATCGCCGCGATCACCGGATCCAATTCCGGCTCTTCTCCCTGATCGGGCACGAGCTGGCGATACGCGATCTTGCCGTCGCTGCCGATCACCCAGATCGATCGCGCGAGCAGACCCGATTCGCCGACCTCGAGACCCATCAGCGTTCCGAACGAGCGATCGCGATAGTCACTCAACAACTTCACGTGCGAGATCTGCGCTTCGTCGGTGAATCGCGATTGCGCGAACGGCAGATCACGACTGACCTCGTAGACCTCGGTTCCGGGTGGAAGCTCGCCGGCCATCGCCTCGACGTGATGGGTCTGGCTCTCGCACACCTTCGTATCGATCGACGGCACGACCGAGATCACGATCGGCTTGTGCAACGCGGACAGCTTCACCGGCTTTAGCTCTTTGTCGTAGACCGTGAAGTCCGGCAACGCGGCGCCGACATCGAGCGTGGGGCCGAGCAGGGTGAGCGGCTTGTCACCGCGACGGATCTTGGTGGTATCGGGCACCGGACCCGACTTCTCGGGCGCGGCGGCATGTCCACACGAGGCGATCGCGACCACCCACAGGAGATTTCTCACCCGCTTATGGAAGCACATCGATGTGTTGCTTCAAGCGGCACGACGAGGAATTTGCGACGCCGCGAATAAGCGCCCTACGATCATTTTGCCGTGAAAAAGCGCATCGCTTGTTTCGTCCTCGCCAGCGTTGGGGCCTGTGCATCTCCGATGTCGGAGCTGCGCGCCGACAATCGCCGGCTCAATAAAGACGTCGGCGAGCTTCGCGCGGATCGCCGCGTGCAAGATCGAAAGATCAAAGACCTCGAGCATCAGCTCGCGCTGGCGAAGACGGCGCAAGGCATGAGCTCGGATGTGCCCGTGCTTCCCGTCGAAGTGATGGCGCCACCGAAGCCACCGGCGCAACCGGGCGAAGCGCGCGTCGTCGGCGTGACGGATGACGGTACCGAGATCGTCTACGAAGGCGACGCCGCGACGGGCAAGCCGGCGATCGTGATGAACAACGACACGCTCGATCAACGCTCGTACGAGCCCACGCCCGCCGTGAAGGTCGATCGCCGGCCGATCGCAGCGCGCTCCGCACATCGCACGCTCCATACGGATCACGACGACGTCGCGCCGGGGGATGGCGCCGCGGGCGACTACCGCAACGCCGTCGAGCTCGTCAAAGCGGGCAAGCACGACGAGGCCGTCACCGCGTTGCGCGCGTTCCTCGTGAAGTATCCGAAGCACGACTACGCGGACAACGCGCAGTACTGGCTCGGCGAGAGCTTCTACGCGCGCAAGGATTATCAGCAAGCACTGACCGAGTTCCGCGCTACGATCGAGACCTACCCGCGCGGCAACAAGGTGCCCGATGCGCTGCTCAAAGTTGGCTACTGCTACCAAGCGCTCGGTCAGAGCGACAAGGCCAAGGCCGTGCTCGAGCAAGTCGTGAATCTGTATCCGAAGTCCGAGCCGGCCGTGCTCGCTTCGAAGAAGCTGGAGACGCCGTGAAGCGCACCACCAAGTTTGTCCTCGGGCTTGGCCTCGTGTCCGCGAACGCGAACGCGCAGGTGCCCGTGTATCCGAGTGGCAATGCGTCGCAGCCGCCGGTCGAGCTGTCGCCGAGCGTCGAGGGTTCGCAAGCGCCGCCGCCCGCACCCGCGCCCACGCAGAACAACAAGCCGAACATCATCGTCGTTCGTCCCGACGGCACGGTGAGTGACGACAGCAACCAAGGCGGCGCTGCGCCCGGCGGTTACTTCGTCGATAGCGGCAACGCGGGCGCGATTCCGTTGGATCGCGGCGGTGACCTCGGCCAAGAAGTGTTTTCGGGTCCGGTGCCGGAGCTCCACGTCGTGCGCAGTCGCGATACGTTGTGGGACATCTGTTGGTACTACTTCAACGACCCGTGGCAGTGGCCGAAGATCTGGTCGTACAACCCGCAGATCACGAACCCGCACTGGATCTATCCCGGCGACCTCGTGCGCCTCCTGCCGCGCGGACAATTCACCGCGCAGCAAACGAACAAGGATCCGGAGAAGGGCGGCGACACCGCGCCCGTCGACAAGCTGCCGCCGCCGGAGCAGCATCGCAACCTTGGCCTCAAGCAGGTCGCGTTCGTCGAGAAGAGTGACCTCGATAAATCGATCACGATCGATGGCGCGGTCGACGAGAAGGAAATGCTGTCGACCGGCGACTCGGTCTACCTGACGTATCCGTCGAACAATCCGCCGAAGGTCGGCCAGACGTATTCGATCTATCGCCCCGACAACCCGGTGAAGGGCGGCTCGTACGTGCACATCCTCGGCGAAGTGCAGGTCGTGAGCGTCAAGCAGGACAAGCGAGCGCGCGGCGTGATCACGTCGTCGAACCAAGAGCTCGAGCGCGGCCTCAAAGTCGGCGATGTCGTGAAGCAGTTCCAGAACGTCCCGCCGGTGCCGGCGAAGGTCGATCTGCAAGGCACGATCGTCGCGCGGCTCGTGAAGGCCGAGCTGATCGGCGATGGCGAGCTGGTGTTCATCGATCAGGGCAAGGACTCGGGGATCGAGGTCGGCAATCGGCTGTACGTGGTTCGCCGCGGTGACGGTAAGCCGGGCGAGGCGCGTGACCTCGCGGGTCAGGACGACCGGCGGTTCCCGGCGCGAGAGCTCGGCCGGGTCCTCGTGGTGCAGGTCGGCGACAAGATTTCGGTCGGTATCGTGACCCTCTCGGTCCAGGAGATCGGGGTCGGCGATATCGTGATGATGCAGAAGGAGTGAGCCCGGGCTCCTAGCCAGGAAGTCAGGCTCGCGCGCGCCCTATATAGATGTAGGGCGAAATTGTAAGTAGTTGAAAACAGCCGCAAGCGATCGCGGCGACTTGACGGCGGTGGTCCGGGTAGCTATTTGCTTTCCCCCTGTGACCACGAGGCACGTCCAACCCGGAGCACTCCCGAAGCGCCTAGAAGCGCTCGGCTGGACGCGTGATGTCTACGTGCGGGGTTCATTCGTGGCGGGACCGGCGGTCGCGATCGTCGGAGCTCGCCGGGCAAGCCAACGTGGGATGGACCGGGCGCATGCGCTGGCTCGTCATTTAGGTGAACACGGCGTGCACGTGGTGTCGGGCGGTGCGCTCGGGATCGATGGTGCGGCGCATCGCGGAGCGCTCGCGGCGAACGGAACGACCACGGTCGTGCTCGGTTCGGGCTGCGATGTCGCCTATCCCGATCGTCACGAGGCGCTGTTTCAACAGGTGCTCGCGAGTGGCAACACGATCGTGAGCGAGCTGCCCGATGGCACGCAGCCGAGGCGCGGGACGTTCCTGCGCCGCAATGAATTGATCGCCGCGCTCGCAGATGTGGTCGCGGTGATCGAAGCCGAGACGCGGTCGGGCTCGCTGACAACAGCGGCGCACGGCGAGCGGCTCGGCAAGATGATCGTGGCGTATCCCGGGAGCAGCGGCTGCGAGCTGTTGCTCGAGCGGGGCGCAGCGATCGCGGAGACTGAAAGTGATGTGATGGCGGCGCTCGCAGGTGAGCCTCGCTACCGCATCGCGGCGTCGGATGACGGCGATAGCGTGCGTGCTGCGATCGCAGCAGGTGCGCAGAGCGTGTCCGAAATCGTGGCAAAGACCCGCCTGCCGGTGCGCGTCGTACTACGCGCGTTAGCGAGGTTGTCGTGAGTAAAGCAAAGACGAAGAAGCCAACCAAAGCCAAGGTCGATAAAGAGACCAAGGCGGACACCGAAGCCAAGCCCGTGAAGGCGGCGGCCGCGGCGGCGAAGAAATCGTCGGCGAAGAAGAAAGCCACGCCCGCCAAAGCGTCGAAGAAGTCCAAGAAGAAGGCGGACGACGACGAGGAGCTCGACGAAGAGCTGGAAGCCGACGCCGAAGGCGAAGGCGGCGAACCTGCCAAGCCGAAGAAGCCGAAGAAGATCAAGCCGGGCTCGGCACTGGTCGTCGTGGAATCGCCCGCGAAGGCGAAGACGATCAACAAGTACCTGGGCGGCAACTACATCGTGAAGGCGTCGGTCGGTCACATTCGCGACCTGCCGAAGTCGAAGATCGGCGTCGACCTCGAAGGCGGCACGTTCGATCCCACGTACGAAGTGATCGACGGCAAGAAGAAGGTGCTCGCGGAGATCCGCAAGGCGGCGCGCGAAGTCGAGACCGTGTACCTCGCATCCGATCCGGATCGCGAAGGTGAAGCGATCGCGTGGCACATCGCCGAAGAGATCAAGGACGAGAACAAGAACCTCCATCGCGTCCTCATCAACGAGATCACGAAAAAGGGCGTGACCGCGGCGATCGCGGCGCCGCGCGAGATCGATATGAACAAGACCGACGCGCAGCAGACGCGCCGGATCTTGGATCGCCTCGTCGGCTACAAGATCAGCCCGATCCTGTGGAACAAGGTGCAGCGCGGTCTCTCGGCCGGTCGCGTGCAGTCGGTCGCCGTTCGCATGGTGTGCGAGCGCGAAGACGAGATCAAAGCGTTCGTGCCCGAGGAGTACTGGTCGGTCGAAGCGACCGTTCACGGTCCGAATCCGCCGCCGTTCGAGGCGCGGATCTGGAAGTGGAAGGGCGAGCGCGCCGAACCCAAGACCAAGGACGAGGCGCAGGCGATCACCGACGAGCTGAACGCCGGTGGTGCGGTCGTCGCATCGGTCGAGAAGAAGGAACGCCGCAAGAAGCCGCAGGCGCCGTTTATCACATCGCGCTTGCAGCAGGACTCGGCGCGCAAGCTCCGCTACTCGGCGAAGCGCACGATGGCGCTCGCGCAGCGGTTGTACGAAGGCGTCGAGCTCGGTGCCGAGGGACCCACGGGCCTCATCACCTATATGCGTACGGACTCGACGCGTATCAGCGATGACGCGATGACCGCGGTGCGTGGCTTCATCACGGAGACGTACGGTCAGGAGTTCCTGCCGGCGGAGCCGAACACGTACGGCAACAAGGAGCGGGCGCAGGACGCGCACGAAGCGATTCGCCCGACCCAGATGGAGTGGACGCCGGAGAAGGTGGCGACCGCGCTCGCGGAGCATCCGGAAGGTCCGGAGCTCGTGAAGCTGTACACGCTGATCTGGCAGCGGTTCGTTGCATCGCAGATGGTGCCGGCGGTCTACGACCAGACCACGGTCGACATGGATCGCGGTCAGGCCACGCTGCGCGCGAACGGTCAGATCATGAAGTTCGCGGGCTACACGAAGGTGTACGAAGTGGCGGAGACCGACGACGCCAAGGCGGAAGCCGCGGAATCGGCCGACAAGCTCCTGCCGGCGCTCGAGATCGGTGACGCGATCACGATCGATAGCGTTCGCCCGGAGCAGCACTTCACGCAGCCGCCGCCGCGGTTCTCGGAAGCGTCGCTCGTGAAGGAGCTCGAGGAGAAGGGTATCGGCCGGCCGTCGACCTATGCCGCGATCATGTCGACGATCGTCGACCGTGGTTATGTCGAGAAGAAGGAAGGCCGGTTCTGGCCGACCGAGCTCGGCATCCTGGTCAACTCGTTGCTCGTGGTGTCGTTCCCCGAGATCGTGAGCTCGGACTTCACCGCGAAGATGGAAGCAGATCTCGATCACGTCGAGGACGGCACCGAGGACTGGCGCAAGCTACTCGGCCAGTTCTACTCGCCGTTCAAGCTCGAGCTCGAAAAAGCCGAGACCGAGATGCGCGACGTGAAGCGCGAAGAGATCGCGACCGAATGGGTGTGCGAGAAGTGCGGCAAGCCGATGGTCATCAAGTGGGGACGCAATGGTTCGTTCCTCGCGTGCCAGGGCTATCCGGAATGTCGCAACACCCAAGAGGTCGTGAAGAACCTCGACGGCACGTGGGAGAAGGTCCCGCCGCAGACCACGGATGAAGTGTGCGAGACGTGTGGCGCGCCGATGACCGTCAAGCGCGGTCGGTTCGGTTCGTTCCTCGCGTGCACGCGGTACCCGGAGTGCAAGACCACGAAACCGATCTCGCTCGGCGTGAAGTGTCCGAAGCCGGGCTGCGGTGGGTTCATCGCGGAGAAGCGCTCGCGGCGTGGCAAGCCGTTCTACGGCTGCTCGAACTGGGCGAAGAAGCAGTGTGACTTCGTCGCGTGGGACAAGCCGATTCCGCAGCCGTGTCCGATCTGCAACGCGAAGTTCGTGTTGAAGAAGGAGACCAAGCGCGGCATCACGCTCCGGTGCATGGAGTGCGATTGGAAGAGCGAAGGCGCGGACGAAGCTGAAGGCGAGAACGCGGCGTAGCCCGTGGAGCTGCTGGTCTTCGCGGGCGGGCTGATCGTTTGCACGGTCGGCGCGATCGCGGGCGGCGGCTACTTGATCGGGCGGCGCCGCGAGCTGTGCCCGGCGTGCAATCGCAAGAAGCTGAAGGTCACCGGCGGTGTGCTCGCGAGCGCGCGCGTGCCGGAGGGCAATGGCTGGAGCACCGAGTACACGTGCGATGCGTGTAGCGCGAAGTTCGCGCGGTGGAAGAACGGCGACTTGATCCCCAAGGAAGCGTGGGATCGCGGCGTGCGGGAAGCGCCGCCGGTGGCGACGATCGTTCGCGATTAGTTATCGCGGTAGCGGCGCGGGATGTCCGCACGCGCGGGACGATCGCGCAGCTCGGCGACGAGCTCGTCGAACGTGAGCGTGGGGCCGGTCGACGGAAACTGCACGATACCGGTGAGTGGCTTCGGCTTGCCGGTGTAGCGCAGCGTCGAGAGCAGGTCGCGATGCGCGAGCGCGGCTTCGAGCAACTGTGGGTCGCGGTTGCGGAGGCATGCGGATAGTGCACCCCAGGGCGTGGAGCGGATCGCAGCTTCGAACGCCGGCGCGTCGGTTCCGAGCTGCGCCATGGCCGTGATCGCGAGCGGTTGGATCGCTTCGAGGCACCAATGGGGCGTGAACGGATCGAGCGTCATGCCGGTGACGACGAGCTCACCGGCGGTGATCGTGCGCATGCGGTCGGCGGGTAGGGCACCCGACGTGAGCCAGGCGGTTGCCCACGCCGCGGCTTCGGGACCCTGCGCCGCATCCATCACCATCTCGATTGCACCGTAGGCGAACGCCGGGAAGTCCATGCCGCGACCCTATCGCAGCCGAAGGAGCCTTTCGAAGCCACCTTTCGTTTCGATCCACGCGGTCCGAGCTCTCGCGGAGAGGCGCCACATGAACATGAGACTGTGCCGCTGATTTGGCGTCATCAGCTTGCGGCGCACGAGCTCGGCAACCACGGCCTCATCTTCGGCGGTGATCGCGGTGTGGCCCGCGATCAGCTTGCCGCTGCGCAGGCGCTTCAGCGGGAATTCGTCGACCGTGGGGATGAAGATCTGCGCGTGGTAGCCGGGCGCCTGCACCACGAGCGCGCTGCCACTCGGATCGGTGTAAATCGTGAGCGTGGCGCCGTTCTTCTTGTAGGTCGGCACGAGGAGAGCTTAGTCGAGCTGCGGATTCGCGAGGACTTCTCGCAGCACGCCACAGAATGGACGGGCGAGCACGCGGTTCGGCTGATCCGCGAGCCCGCGGTCGATCGCGGCCTCGAGTCTGACGAGCGTGTCGGAGCAAAGCCAGACCCGCTCGTCGACCGGCAGCAGGCGTAGGACCTGGCGCACGGCGAAGAACGCCATCGCGGCCGCATCCGTGCGGACACGCGGATCCTGGTGGGCAAGCAGCTCGCGCGACAGCGCCACGAGCTCGCCCATTCGCGTCCGGTCGTTGCGAACGATGGCCAGCAGCTCGTCGAGTGTCATGCTTTAGGTATAGTCACGAACGTGACAGACGTAACCGTCGTCGGCGGCGGCATGGCCGGGAGCGAAGCCGCGTGGCAGCTCGCGGAAGCCGGCATGAACGTCTCGCTCGTCGAGATGAAGCCGATGGCGATGTCGCCGGCGCACCAGTCACCGCTCCTGGGCGAGCTCGTGTGCTCGAACTCGTTGCGATCGGACGATCCGGTCGCGCCGGCGGGCCTCCTGAAAGACGAGCTGCGCCGGTGCGGCTCGCTCGTGATCGCGTGTGCGGATCAGCATCGCGTGCCGGCGGGACAGGCGCTGGCGGTCGAACGGTTTGGCTTCGCGCGGGCGATCACGCGGAAGCTGGCGCTGCATCCGAGGATCCGGATCGAGCGGCGGCGGTTGGACGAGCTGCCGGATCATCCCGTGATCGTGGCGACGGGCCCGCTAACCGAAGGCGAGCTCGGTCAGGTGATCATGCGCGAGCTCGGCGGCGATCGGATGTACTTCTACGACGCGATCGCGCCGATCGTCGCCGCGGATTCGATCGATTGGGATCACGCGTTTCGCCAGTCGCGCTGGGATCGCGATGACGCGGCGCCCGAGAAGAAGCGGCGGTTAGAAAAAGACGAGCCGCTGCCCCCGATGGAACCGATCAGCGAGGACGCGGCGGCGGGTGGCGATGTCGGCGTCGGCGATTACGTGAACTGTCCGCTGAACAAGCTCGAGTACGAGGCGTTCGTCGAGCAGGTGAATGCAGGACGCAAGATCCTGCCGCACGACTTCGAGGAGCCGCGCTACTTCGAGAGCTGCATGCCGATCGAGGTCATGGCCGAGCGCGGGCCGCAGACGTTGCGCTTCGGCCCGATGCGGCCGATCGGGCTTCGCGATCCGCGGACCGGCCATCGGCCGTGGGCGGTCGTGCAGTTGCGGCCGGAGAATCGCTATCGCACGGCGTACAACCTGGTCGGATTTCAAACGCGGCTCGCGTATCCCGAACAGCAGCGGATCTTCCAGCTCGTGCCGGCGCTCGCGAAGGCGGAGTTCTTGCGGTTCGGATCGATCCATCGCAACACGTACATCGATGCGCCGTCGCGGTTGGGATCGCAGTTCGAGCTGAAGTCGCGGCCGAACGTGCGGTTCGCGGGGCTGTTGACCGGCGTCGAGGGCTACATCGAGTCGTGCGCGATGGGGCTGGTCGTGGCGTGGCTGATCGCCGGGCGGGTGAAAGACGCGCCACCACCCACGACGATGTTGGGCGGGCTCTACAACCACGTCACGCAGCCGCGCGAGGGCAAGTACAAGTACGGCCCGACGAACGTCAACTACGGCCTGTTGCCGCCGCTGCCAGGCGTGCGCAAGGATTCGCGGAAACAGCGCATGGCGGAGCGGGCGCGCGCGGATCTGGGCGCGTGGTTACCTAAAGTCGCGATCTGATTTCGCGTGGGCGACAATCCGCGGATGGATTGGGATGCCGCGCTGGTCGCCTTCAAGGCGTATCTCGAGGTCGAGCGCGCGTACTCGCCGAAGACGGTCGAGGTGTATCTGCGCGATGTCGGCGCACTCCGCGAGCACCTTCAACAGAAGCGAGGCAAAGACGTGCCGCTCGCGCGGATGTCGGCGATCGAGATCCGCAGCCAGCTCGCGGCGCTGTACGGCGAGAACGGTCCGGCGACGATCTCGCGGAAGCTGTCGAGCGTGCGCGCGTTCTGTCGGTTCTTGGTCAAGCGCGGCGTGATCGCGGGCAATCCGGGGGCGGCGATTCGCGGGCCAAAAAAGCCGAAGCCGTTACCGCGCGCGCTCGATGTCGACGACATGTTCCGCTTGGTCGAAGCGCCGGTGGAGACGGGACGAACGTCGCATCGCGTGTTGTCGGCGAACGAAGCCACGCGCCACGAGTGGTTACGCTTGCGCGATGCCGCGCTGATGGAGCTGATCTATTCGACCGGGCTGCGCGTCAGTGAGGCGTGTGCGTTGGATGTCACGGATATCGATCGCTCGCGCTATCAAACGCCGATCGTGCTCGTGAAGCACGGCAAGGGAGACAAGCAGCGCGAGGTGCCGCTCGGGCAGGTGGCCGACGACGCGCTCGCGAAGTATCTGCCGGTGCGGCCATCGCTCGGTGCGAAGGATCAGGCGCTGTTCCTGAACGCCGAGGGCGAGCGGTTAACGCCGCGCTCGGTGCAGCGCATGGTGAAGCGGTGGACGATCGCCGGTGGCATTCACGCGCGCGCCACACCGCACGGGCTGCGCCACTCGTTCGCGACGCACATGCTCGACGAGGGCGTCGACTTGCGGTCGATCCAAGAGCTGCTCGGTCACGCGAGTCTGTCGTCGACGCAGATCTATACGAAGGTGTCGCTCGACCACCTGATGAAGGTCTACGACGACGCGCACCCGCGCGCGAAGAAAGTCTAGTCCAGACCGAGCGAAGCCCGACGGCGCGCTGCGCGCGGCGGCGGAGAGCGCAGCGAGCGGATGGACGGAAAAAGATGGCTAGCGGTTGGGCCTGCGAGTCGTGAGCGCGAAGCGCGAGCGCTGAGCAGGCCCACCCGCTAGAGCGCGCCGGCAGGAGGCCGGACGACGACCTCTTCGACCGCTATGCCCGGCCGCGCGACGACCGCGAGCATGAACGACGCGACGGCCTCGGGCTTCATCATCTTCGAGCGATCGAAGCCCGGTCGATCGTCCCAGATCGGTGTATCCGTGGCGCCGACGAGGAGGCTCGTGACCCGGATGTCGTACGCACGCGCTTCTTCGGCGAGCACGCGCGCGAGCCCGAGTTGGCCCATCTTCGCCGCGGTGTAGCTGCCGCAATCCGTGAACGCATTCTCGACGACGTGCGAGTTGATCAACACGATGTGGCCCTTGCGGCGCGGCTGCATCCGGCGGAGCGCCGCCTTCATGCAGATCAACGTGGCGACGACGTGGACCTCGAGCATGTCGCGGAGCTCGCCGATCGAGCTCTGCAGGATCGACGTGAACGTCCCGGTGCCGTGCGAGCACACCACGACATCGAGCTCCGGCATCTGCGCGAACCGTTCGGTGACTTCGGCTTCGCTCGTGACATCCAGGTGTGCGAGGCCGACTTCGCCGAGGTTCGGTACGCGCACCGGCGCATCCCCGTGCGGCCCACCATCCCGCAACCGCCGCGAGCACGCGAGGACGCCAGCTCCCTCATCGGCCAGGGACCGCGCACATGCCGCGCCGATGCCGGACGAGCCACCGGTCACCACCGCATACTTCCCGAGCATTCGCTTCACACTCCGAGAGTAACGCGAGTGTGCTACGAACCGATCGTGCAGCAGCCCGAGATTCATTCGACGACCATCCTGTCGGTGCGGCGAGGTGGTCACGTCGTCGTCGCCGGTGATGGTCAGGTCACGCTTGGCAATACGGTCGTGAAGGGCGGGGCGAAGAAGGTGCGCAAGCTCGGCGACGGGCGATGCATCGGCGGGTTCGCGGGATCCGCGGCGGACGGCATCGCGCTGTTCGAGCGGCTCGACGAAAAGCTCCACCAACAGCGCAGTCCATTGCGGCGTGCGGCCGTCGAGCTCGCGAAGGAATGGCGGACCGATCGCGCGCTGCGCAAGCTCGAGGCGATGCTGGTGGTCGCCGATAGCGAGGCCACGTTCATCCTGTCGGGAAGTGGCGACGTGATCGAGCCGGACGATGGCATCTGCGCGATCGGTTCCGGCGGCGGCTACGCGTTGTCGGCGGCGCGCGCGCTCATGAAACACACCGAGATGTCGGCACGCGCGATCGTCGAGAGCTCGATGGCGATCGCCGCGGACATCTGCATCTACACGAACACCAGCCTCACGATCGAGGAGCTATGAGCGACCTCACACCCGCCAAGATCGTTGCCGAGCTCGATCGCTACATCGTCGGCCAGCACGATGCGAAGCGCGCGGTTGCCGTGGCAATGCGCAATCGCTGGCGCCGGCAGCAGGTGCAGGGCGATCTGCGAGATGAAATCGCGCCGAAGAACATCATCATGATGGGGCCGACCGGCGTCGGGAAGACCGAGATCGCGCGGCGGTTGGCGAAGCTCGCGCGGGCGCCGTTCCTGAAGGTCGAGGCGTCGAAGTTTACCGAGGTCGGTTACGTCGGTCGCGATGTCGATTCGATCGTGCGGGACCTCGTCGAGGTTTCGGTGAAGCTCGTGCGCGATGAAGAGGCGCAGAAGGTGCGGACGCGGGCGAAGGAGTCGGCGGAGGATCGGTTGCTCGATCTGCTGTTGCCGCGCGGGCGGTCGTTCACGGATCGTCCGGGCGAGCCGTCGACGGCGGGCAATGATGCGTCGCGGGAAAAGCTGCGCGGCATGCTGCGTGACGGCAAGCTCGATGATCGCGAGGTCGAGGTCGAGCTCGCGGATGATTCGAATCCGTTGATGGGGATGCTCGGTGGGCAGCCCGGCATCGACGAGAACGCGCTATCGGGCCTGCGCGACATGCTCGGCTCGTTCGGCAAGAAGACGAAGCGGCAGAAGCTCAAGGTGCCGGTGGCCTGGCGCGCGTTGACGGAGCTGGAAGTCGACAAGTTGATCGATCACGAGGCGGCCACGCGCGAGGCGGTGCATCGGGCGGAGAACGCGGGCATCGTGTTCATCGACGAGATCGACAAGATCGCGACGAAGGCGGAGCGGGGTGGGGTGGATGTCTCGCGCGAAGGCGTGCAGCGGGATTTGCTTCCGATCGTCGAAGGCTCGACGGTGACCACGAAGTACGGGCCGGTGAAGACGGACCACGTGCTGTTCATCGCGGCGGGCGCGTTTCACATCGCGAAGCCGAGCGATCTGATTCCCGAGCTGCAGGGTCGGTTCCCGATCCGCGTGGAGCTCGCGCCGCTGACCGCGCAGGACTTCGTGCGGATCTTGACCGAGCCCACGAATGCGCTGACCCGGCAGTACGCGGCGTTGCTCGCGACGGACAACATCACGATCGAATGGCAGCAGCCGGCGATCGAAGAGCTCGCGAAGATAGCGGCGGACGTGAATCAGCGGACGCATGATATCGGCGCGCGGCGGCTCCACACGGTGCTCGAGCGGTTGCTCGACGATCTGCTCTACAACGCGCCAGATATCGGGACGCAGACCATCCCGATCACGCCGTCGTATGTGAAGGAGCGGCTCGGTCAGTTGGTCGCGGATGAGGACTTGGCGAGATATATCTTGTAGTTAGAGCGCGACACTATTTACGTTGACAGTATTCACTGTAACAGTCATCATTGGACCAATGGTGAACGTTACAGCGATTCTCCGAATGTTCTCGCAGCCGCTGTTGCCGGCGCATTACGTCGAGCTGTTCGCGAGCCGGAAGGCGCGGGTGGTGGCGGTGCGAGACGAAGTGCCGGGCGTCCGCACGATCACGCTGTCGCCAGCGCGTGGTTGGCGGATGCATCGAGCAGGGCAGCACGTGACGGTCGGGCTCGCGGTGAACGGCCGGATCACCACGCGCACGTACACGATCAGCTCGGCGCCGGGTTCGGTGGAGCTGACGGTGAAGGCGCAGGGGTTGGCGTCGCAGGCGCTGATCGATGCGCCGGTCGGCACGTTCGTGACGCTCGGGCCCGCGCAGGGCGACTTCGTTCTGCCGTACGGCGCGCCGCCGAAAGCGCTGTTCGTGACGGCGGGCAGTGGCATCACGCCGATCGCGAGCATGCTGCGGTCGCTCGAGGTGATGCCGGACATCGTCCACGTGCATTACACGCGCGGCGAGATGATCTTCGGCGACGAGCTGCGGGCGATTCGCAACGCGAACTATCGGTTGATCGTCGTCGATACCAGCGCCGGGCGCTCGAGTGTCGAGAGCTTGGTGCCGGATCTCGCAGAGCGTGAAGCGTGGGCGTGTGGGCCGGTCGGTCTACTCGATGACATGACGGCGCTGTATGCCGATCGACCGGACAAGTTGCACGTCGAGCGGTTTCGCGCGCGGCTCGTCGCTCCGCCGAACGCGACGGGTGGCGCGGTGCAGTTCCACGGACGTAAGTTTCAAGCAGATGGCGTGACGCCGTTGTTGCGCGTCGCGGAGGCCGCGGGCCTCACACCCGCACATGGTTGCCGCATGGGGATTTGCCATGCGTGTGACACAACGCTCGTCGCCGGCTGTGTTCGCGACCTGCGCACGGGAGATGCGATCGCCGAACCGGGCGCGCGGATCCAATTGTGCGTGTGTGCGGCCGCCGGGGATGTGGAGCTAGGAGAGCAGCAATGATCGATGTCGAAGCGTTCGGGCGCGAGCTCGATGCCATTCAAAACAACGCGAAGGCGAGCCTCGGTGCCGCGGATCGCAAATACATCCAACGCGTGATCAAGACGCAACGCGGGCTCGCGCTCGGCGGTCGGATCGCGATCCTCGCGGGCGCGGTGACGCCGCTCGGGATCCCGGTGCTCGCGGCGGGCGCGGTGTCGCTCGGGCTCGCGAAGATTCTCGAGAATATGGAGATCGGGCACAACGTGATGCACGGGCAGTGGGATTGGATGGGCGATCCGGACATCCATTCGTCGACGTGGGAGTGGGATACGGCGTGTCCTTCGGATCAGTGGAAGCACTCGCACAACGTGGTGCACCACACGTGGACGAACGTGATGGGGAAGGACCGCGATGTCGGTTACGAGATCCTGCGCGTCAGCGAGCTCCAGCCGTGGAAGCCGCATCACCTGTTCCAGCCGATCTACAACACGGCGCTCGCGCTGTTGTTCCAATACGGCGTGGCGATGCACGACGTCGATATCAAGAAGCCGCAGCGGCACCTGCTCGCGGGTGTTGCGCGGAAGACCGGCAAGCAGTGGTTGAAGGACTACGTGATGTGGCCGCTGTTGGCGGGGCCGATGTTTCTCCAGGTGATGGCGGCGAACGCGGTCGCGAACCTGATGCGCAACCTGTGGTCGTACGCGATCATCTTCTGCGGGCACTTCCCCGACGGAGCGAAGGTGTTTACCGAAGCCGAGATCGAAGGCGAGACGCGTGGTGGCTGGTATCTGCGGCAGGTGCGGGGCTCGTGCAACATCACCGGCGGCAAGCTGTTCCACGTGATGAGCGGCAACTTGAGCCACCAGATCGAGCATCACTTGTTCCCGGATCTGCCGAGCAATCGCTATCCCGAGGTGGCGCCGCAGGTCGAGGCGGTGTGTGCGAAGTACGGCGTGCCGTACAACAAGGGTTCGTTCGCGCGGCAGCTCGGGACCACGTTGCGGACGATTTTCCGGCTCGCGCTGCCTACGAAGAAGAAGGCGCTCGCGGCATGATGTCGTTGGAGATGCCGGATGAAGTGACGCTCACGATCGACGAGCTCGCAGCTCAGTCGAAGGTGCCGAGTCGCACGATCCGGTTCTACCAATCGCGAGGTGCGTTGCAGCCGCCGCAGATCAAGGGGCGTGTCGCGCACTACGGGCCGCAGCACCTCGAGCGGTTGAAGTTGATCGCGCAGCTCTCGGATCGCGGGCTGCGCGTCGATGCGATCGGCGACCTGATGAAGCGGATCGATCGCGGCGAGGTCGATCTCGCGGAGTGGCTGGGCGTCGAGGAAGAGATGCAGGCGCCGTGGGCCGGTGATCAGCCGCGCACGGTGACCGAAGCGGAGCTCTATTCGCTGGTCGGTTCGAATCGGCCGGGGCTGCTCGCGGATCTGACGCGCGCGCATATCGTGGAGCGCAAGGGGGACGTGTTCTTCGTGGCGTCGCCGGCGTTGCTCGGCATCGCGATCAAGCTCGAGGGCGTGGGCATCGATCTCGAGACGGCGGCAAAGGCGTCGCAGATCCTGCGCAAGCACCTCGGGCGTGCGGTGAACGAGCTCGTCGAGTTGTTCGTCGGGCGCGTCCGTGATGGCGCGATCGGAATCAGTGGTGCGACCGAGATCTTCGGTGCGTTCCGTTCGGTCGGTGTCGAAGCGGTGCGGATCCTGTTCGCGCGTGAGATGGAAGGCGAGCTCCGCAAGCTCCTGGCGAGTGGCAAGCTGTCCGAAGTGTCGGCGCGGGCGAAAAAGAAGAAGGGCTAGGGACGGTCGCAACTACGTCAACGTGCGATCGCGAACCGCTCGAAACTGTTCGAGGGTGGGGACGGTCGCAACTACGTCAACTTGCGATCGCGAACTGCTCGAAACTGTTCGAGGGTGGGGACGGTCGCAACTACGTCAACGTGCGATCGCGAACCGTTCGAAACTGCTCGAGCACGGGGACGGTCTGAAGTTAGGGAAGTTCGATCGCCGAACACCCTGACTTCGTTGAGGCACGGGGACGGTCTGAAGTTAGCGAAGCTCGCTACGGTCCCGGGAACACGCCGGTCGCCGCCAGCAGATCGAGCTGCGCTTGCCGGTAATCGTCCTCGGCGATCAACGCCTGCGAGTCCGCATCGAGCGCGGCTTTTTCCGCATCGACCACATCGAGGCTCGTCGCCGTGCCCGCCGTATAGCCGAGCGTCGCGAGCTCGAGCACGCCGGCGCCGAGCTCGGCCGCTTTACGCGAGGCATCGCGCGCGACCTTGGTCGAATCGACAGCGGCGCGGGCTGTCCGAACTTCGGACGTCGCCTGGCGATCGACCCCCACTTCACGGTCCTTCGCCTCGTCTTCTTCGGCGCGATGTTGATGATGGAGTCCGCTGCGCAGGCCGCCATCGTAGATCCGGAAATCCAACGTCACGTCGATCTCGTAACCCCAGCGCGGCATCGGATCGATCTGCGGCGCCTGATAGAACCCCTCGCCGGTGAGGTGCAGCGTCGGCGCCCAGTTCATCCAATCGAGGTGGCGCGACTCGCTCGCCGCCTCGCGATCCATCCGCGACGCGATCACGTCCGCGCGCTTCGAGATGTCATTCGACGTCGAATCGGCGAGGTCGGGCTCGCCATTCGCCGCGACCGGGCGCTCCGAACCGATGATCACGCCGAGCGCCTCTTCAGCGCGCAGCTTCGCCGTGATCGCCGACGCGACCTGCGCTTCGTCGACGGCAAGCTGCGCTTGCGCGCGTTTCAAGTCGAGCTCGGTGCCGACGCCACCATGCCGGCGCTCGCCCGCGGCATCCGCGTACGCCTTCGCCGAGTCGCGCGCGTGCTTCGTGATGTCGAGATACTTCGCCGCCGAGAACGCCGCGAAATACGCGCGCGCCGTGGCGATCGCGACATCGCGCTTCGTCGATTCGGCCTCCGCCGCCGTGACCTCGACGCGATCGTGCGCGCGCTTGCGTTCGGCAAACGCGTGCAGATCGATCAGCGGGGTATCGACATTCACATCGGCGTGCAGCGAATTCGCCGCCTGCGATCGCCGGTCCATCACGAACCGGTCGCCTTCGAGTCGCGTGTAGATCGCGCTGACGCCGACCTGCGGGAGCAGGGCAGCGGTCGCTTGCATGAGCAGGCCTTGCACGCGCTCGATCTCGTGCAGCGCGACCAAGCGATCCGGGTTGTGAGCGATCGCGCGCTTCACCGCGTCGACGAACGTGACCTTCTCGGTGACCGCATTCTCGGGCGCGTTCGGCTCATCCGCGTACGCAGTCCTCGCGAGCAACATGACTGCGAGGCAAGTTGACGTAGTTGCGACCGTCCCCACGCGTGAGGCATTTCGAGCGGTTCGCGATCGCAAGTTGACGTAGTTACGACCGTCCCCTCCTGAGAGGCATGTCATTTGGCCGATCCTGATCCGGCACTCGTCCCGAGCGAGCCACCCGTCGACGGCGCAGCACCCGAACCATTCGCGGGCGTCGAGCTCGATGGCGTCGCGCCCGCGGATCCGGACGGCGTTTCGGGACCCGTGCCCGGGAATTTCGGCGGCGCCGCCGCACTTCCCGCCGAACCTGCGTTCGAACCCTGCCCATCCTTCTTCTTCGACGCGTCTTCCTTCTTCCGACGATCGAGCTCGTCCGGCGTGACCGCACGCGCGACCGCACCATCGGCGAGCTCGTCATTCACGCGCGTCGCGATCTGATCGTTGACCTTCAAGCCCGAGACGATCCGCGCGGTCTTGCCATCATCATCCCCGACGACGACCGGCACGAAGTGAATGATGCCGGTCTCGATCTTCGCGACCGTCGCCTTCCCTTGAATCAACGTGATCGCATCACTCGGAATCACCACACCTGCCGCCGCCTGCACGTCGAGCGTGACCGTCACGAACAATCCCGGATACAGCTTGCCCTCCGGGTTCGGCACCTCCGCCTCGACCCACATCGTCCGCGTCGTCAGATCCAAGTCCTTCGGGATCCGCGTCACCGCCGCTTCGATCGGGTGCGTCGGATCGTCATCTCGCGTGATCGACACCTTGTCACCGACCGACACGTTCGTCGCATCTCGCTGCCCCACGTACACCACGATCCGGACCTTCGAGATGTCCGCCACGTCGACGAGCGGTTGCGCCGATTGCGTCGACCCCGTCGGCGCCGGCATCAACGCACCGACATCGACATAGCGCTTCGTCACGATGCCATCGAACGGCGCGCGAATCAGATCGAACGACTTCAATGCCCGCAGCCGATCGACATCCGACTGCGCCGCCTGGACATCCGCATCCGCGCGGTCCTGATCCTGCTGCGACACCACGCCCTTCGCGACGAGCGGCCGCAATCGAATCCGCGATCACGTGCTTGGTCTTGAGGTTCGCCTCGAGCGGCGCCAACTGCAGCTCGGTCTCCGGCGTCACGACCTTGCCGAGCACTTGATCCTTCGTCACGCGATCACCGCGATCCGCTTCCAGCTCGTCGAGATAGCCCGACACCCGCGCATACACGACTGCGAGCTTGATCGGCCGGATATCGCCCGGCAGCGTCACCTTTCGCGTCTTCGGCGCCGGCTTCACGATCGCGACCGGCACCTCCGGCCCGAGCGCGAGCTCGTCCACGCGCTTGCCATGCTCTTTGTTGTCCGCGTGCGCATGCTTCAAGTGCAACAGCGTCGCGAAGCCCGCCACGAGCACGACCGCCGCGATGCCGATCACGAACAGCGCGATCTTCGCCTTGTGCGACGGCGGCTTGTGCTCGGTCTTCGCCGCCGTCTCCTCGTGATGCTTGCGATGCCGCTTGCCACCACGCCGTCCACGACGCGTCTTCTTCTTGTGCGGCCCGCTGTCTGCGTGCGGACTATTTTCCGGCGTCGTCATGGGACTCCTCGTCGGCTTCTGCATCCGCATCGGCCAGCTTCTTGTCGAGCTCGAGCTTCTGCGGCGGTGACCTGCGCAGCAGCGAATACATCGTCGGCACCAAAAACAGCGTCGTCATCGTCGCGACCATCAGGCCGCCGATCACCGCGCGAGCGAGCGGCGCGTTCTGCTCGCCACCTTCGCCGAACCCGAGCGCCATCGGCAGCATGCCGAGGATCATCGCGCCCGCCGTCATCATCACCGGACGCAGCCGCGTGAGCCCTGCCTGCAGCGCGGCATCCATCGCATCGATCTTCGGATCCGTCTCGCGTACTTCATTCGCGAAGCTCACCAACAAGATCGAGTTCGACGTCGCCACGCCGATCGACATGATCATGCCCATCAACGACTCGACGTTCAGCGTGGTGCCGGTGATCGCGAGCATCAACAAACAGCCCACGAGCGCGCCCGGAATCGCGACCGCGATCACGAGCGGATCCCAGAAGCTCTGGAACAGCACCACCAGCAGCAGGTAGACGAGCACCGCCGCGAAGATCACGCCGAGCTCGAGCTTGCCGAACGAATCGCGCATCGACTCGCTCTGACCTCGCACCTTGATCTCCGTCGCCGGCGGCAGCTTGCCGATGTCTTTGATCACGCGATCGATGCCATCAGCGACGCTTCCCAGATCGCGCTGGTCGACGCTCAACCGCACTTCGAGCACGCGTTGCACGGTGTCGTGACTGATCAGCGATGCATCGAGCGATGGCCGAACCGACGCGATATCTCCGAGCGCGTGCGAAACACCGGGCTGCTGTGCGAACGGACTCTGATCGTCGACGCTCGGCAGCACGCCCTGCGAATCATCGTTGAACGTGCTGCCACCACTCGTGATCGGCGTCGCGAGCAACGCCTCGAGCGAATCGGCTTGCGCGATCGGCGTCTGGACGACGACGTTGTAATTGACGCCCGTATCCGGTGCGAGCCAGAACGACGGCGCGACCAACTGCGACGACGACAGCGACACGAGCATGTTCGACGCGACATCTCGCTGCGTGATTCCGACCTGCGCCGCACGCAACCGGTCGACCTCGATATGCCGCGCGGGATGGTCGAGCGCTTGCGCGATGTGAACATCGACGGCGCCCGGAATCTTGCGAATCTCGTCGCGGAGCTTTCTCGCGATCGGCACGACCGAATCGAACTTCGGCCCCGTGACCTCGACATCGATCGGCGCCGGCAGACCGAAATCGAGCACCTGCGTGATGATGTCCGCGGGCTGGAAGTAGAACAGCATGCCCGGGAACTCGTGAGCCAACCGCGTGCGCAGCTCGCGCTGATAGCCATACGTCGAACCGTGGCCCTCGCGTAGCGCGACGAGGATGTCCGCGTCCTGCCCACCGACCGAGTCGGATTGGACGAACGCGAGCGAGTACGACGTCGGCACGCCGATCGTGTCGTTGATGACCTGGATCTCGTCCGCCGGAATCGTCGCGCGAATCTCTTTCTCGACGTCCGCGACGATGTGCTCGGTCTCCTCGATCCGCGTGCCCATCGGTGCCCGCAGGTGCAAGCGCATCTGCCCAGCGTCGACGTTCGGGAAGAAGTCCTTGCCGATGATGAACAACAGGCACACGCCCGCCGTTGCCACGAATCCCGCGCAGATCAGCGCGAACGCCCGATGCGCGAGCACGACCTCGAGGCACGTTCCGTAGAAGCCTTGCAGTCGATCGAACTGCCTGTCGCGCCACTTGTTCGCACGTGCCCACCAGCCATTGCCCTCGGGCTCGAGTGGCTCGTTCGGCAACAGTTTGTCCGACAGCGCCGGCACGAGCGTGCGCGACAAGAGATAGGACGCGATCATCGAGATCACGACCGACAGCGCGAGCGACGTGAACAGATACTTCGCGGGACCCGTCAGCAATACGACCGGGAAGAACACGACGCAGATCGTCGACGTCGCCGCGAGCGCCGGAATCGCGATCTGCGACGCCGCATCGAGGATCGCGCGCGTGATCGACTTGTCCTTGTCGAGGTGACGATTGCGATTGATGTTCTCGATCTCGACCGTCGCGTCGTCGACGAGCATGCCGATCGCGAGCGACAAGCCGCCGAGCGTCATCACGTTGATCGTCTGCCCGAGGATAAACAGCCCGATGATGCCGACCGCGATCGACAGCGGGATCGAGGTCGACACGATCAGCACGCTTCGCCACGAGCCCAAGAACACCAACACCATCAGCGACACCAGCACCGCGCTGATCACCGCCTCGCGGATCACGCCGCCGATCGCGCCGCGGACGAACACGCTCTGATCGAAATCGATCCGCAACTCCAACCCATCGGGCGCCGCCGCCTTGATCATCGGCATCGCATCTTTCGCGGCATCCACCACGGCGAGCGTCGATGCGCCGGCCTTCTTCAAGATCGACAGGTAGCTCGCGCGCTTGCCGTCGACGCGCACGATGTTCTGTTGCACGGCGAATCCATCGTGGACATGCGCGACATCACCGAGCCGCACGATCGCGCCGTCCTTCAACTTCAACGGCATGTCCGCCATCGCGTCGATCTTCGGTGGCGAGTTGTTGAGCGTGACGTCGAACTCCGTCGAGCCCGTCCGGATCGTGCCGCCCGGCGTGATGATGTTCGACGCGAGCACCGCGTTGACCACGTCCTGCGGCGATTGCCCGCGCGCGGCGACCGCATCGGGATCGATGTCGATCATCACCATGCGTTGCTTGCCGCCGTACGGCGCCGGCGTCGACAACCCGGGGATCGTGAACAACCGCACGCGGATGAAGTTCAACGCGTGATCGAAGATCTGTTGCTCGGAGAGCGTATCGCTGGTCAGCGTGAGCTGCGCGACCGGGACGTTCGACGCGTTGTACTGGATCACGTTCGGGGGCGTCATGCCCGGTGGCATCTGCCGCGTGACCGTGTTCGTCACGCTCGTGATCTGCGCGATCGCCGACCCGATATCGGTGCCCGGCTCGAAGTAGACCTTGATGACCGAGATGCTCTGGATCGATTGCGATTCGACGCGCGAGATGCCGTTGACCGTCGTCGACATCGCGCGCTCGGTGATGAACACGACCCGGCGTTCCATGTCCTCCGCCGACAGGCCCGGGTAGTTCCACACGACGATGACGACCGGAATATCGATCGTGGGGAAGATGTCCTTCGGCATCCGGATCGTGGCGAACACGCCGAACAGCAGCATCAACACCGCCATCACGACGACCGTGTAAGGCCGGCGGAGTGCGAGTCGAACGATCCACATCGCGCCCGTGCCAGTGCATCTTGCGGACCGCGAGAAACCTCTAGATCGACACAGCCAACGACGTTTCCAACCGACTCACAGCGTGCGTACACGCTCGTGCGCGCGACCGCTCATCGCAGTAATGGTAAGAACGGGGCGTGGAGACGCAAGCAGATCTGTTGAAGCTCGCCGACGACGTCCTCGTCAAAAACTATCGCCAGCAACCGATCGTGCTCGAGCGCGGTCGCGGCTGCGAGGTCTGGGACCGCGCGGGCAACCGCTATCTCGACTTCACCGCCGGCATCGCGGTGTGCGGCCTCGGGCATTCGCACCCGGGCTTCACCGCACGCGTCTCCGAGCAGCTCGGCAAGTTGGTTCATGTCTCGAACCTCTACTTCAACGACCAACAGTTGCTCGCCGCGAGGCAGATCACCGATCGCTCGTTCGCGGATCGCGTGTTCTTCTGCAACTCCGGCGGTGAGGCAAACGAGGCCGCGATCAAGCTCGCGCGCCGTTACCAGTCGACCGTCGCCGGCGCGCCCCAACGCACGACGATCGTCTCCACGATCAACTCGTTCCACGGCCGCTCGTTCCTCGGTATCGCGATCACCGGCCAACAGAAGTATCGCGATGGCTTCGGCCCGCTCGTCGGTCCCGTCGAGATCATCCCGTACAACGATCTCGAAGCGGCCGCGCGGATCCTCGAGCAACGCACCGCGTGCGCGATCATCGTCGAGCCGATCCAAGCCGAAGGCGGCATCATCACCGCCGCGCCGGGCTACCTCGCGGGCCTGCGCCGGCTGTGCGACGACACCGGCACGCTGCTGATCTTCGACGAGGTCCAGACCGGCGTCGGCCGCACCGGCAAGTGGTTCGGTCACCAACACGACGACGTGATTCCGGACGTCATGACGCTCGCGAAAGGTCTCGGCGGCGGCGTGCCGATCGGCGCGATCGCGGCGAGTGAAAAAGCGGCAGCCGGTCTCGCATTCCAAGCCGGCGGCGCCGTCCCGCACGCGTCCACGTTCGGCGGCAACCCGCTCGCGTGTGCGGCGGCGAACGCGGTGTTCGATCTGATCGAAGCCGAAGGCCTGATCGAGCGCGTCAACCAAGCGAGCGTGTACCTCCAGAAGAAGCTGTCGACGCTCGTCACCGAATTCCCCGGCCACGCCGTCGAGGTGCGCGGTCGCGGCCTGCTCATGGGCCTCGCCGTCAGTGGTGCCCCGGCGAACGTCACCGGCGCGTGTCGCCAGGCGGGCCTCTTGTGCTCGGTTGCGGGCGACAAGGTCGTGCGATTCGCGCCGCCGTACTTGGTTTCGCGCGAGCAGCTCGACGAAGCCGTCGGCATCCTGCGTGGCGTGCTCGCGCAAGGCGTCGGCAAATGAAGCACTTCCTCACGCTCGCGGATTTCACGCAGGACGATTGGGGCGAGGTGTTCGCGCGCGCCGCCGAATTCAAGAAATCTCGCCTGCACGCCACGCTGAAAGGCATGCCCGTCGCGCTCGTGATGGAAAAAGCCTCGACGCGAACGCGCGTGTCGTTCGAGGTCGGCGTGTTCGAGCTCGGTGGTCACGCCGTCGTGTTGACCACGGATGGCTCGCAGCTCGGCCGCGGTGAACCGATCGAAGACACCGCGCGCGTCCTCTCCGGTTACTGCGGCATGATCATCATGCGAACGTTCGGACAGGATCGCCTGGCCACGCTCGCGAAGTGGTCGTCGGTGCCGGTCGTCAACGCGCTCACGAACGAGCACCATCCGTGTCAGGTCGCGACGGATCTGTTCACCGTCGTCGAGAAGTTCGGTCGCCTCGAAGGTCTGCGCTACGCGTGGATCGGCGACGGCAACAACATGGCCAATTCGTGGATCGAAGCGGCCGGCCTGTTCGGGTTGGAGCTCGCGATCGCCTGCCCGGATGGCTATGCGCCGGATCCCGCGCTCGTGACGTTCGCGCGCTCGAACCAACAGAAGCTCGGGCGCGGCTCGATCACGCTGACCACGGATCCGAAACAAGCGGCGCGTGGCGCCGACGTGATCAACACGGACGTGTGGGCGTCGATGGGGCAGGAGAGCGAAGCGGCGAAGCGGCGCACCGCGTTTGCGGGCTACTGCGTGGATGGCGGCTTACTCAAATCCGCGGCGGCGAACGCGATCGTGTTGCACTGCTTGCCCGCACATCGCGGCGAAGAGATCACGGGCGACGTGCTCGACGGTCCGCAATCACTCGCCTGGGTACAGGCCGAAAACCGGCTCCACGTCGGGAAAGCGGTCATCGAGAAGGTCGCTCGCTACCGCCATTCGTGAAAAGAGCGTAGTACGCTCGCCGAAGAGTGAGCTCGATGGTTCCGCCCTCGATCGGGGGCCTCGGTTCGACGCAGTTGAAGCTGCGGCCGAGTCCTGCGTTCGACCCGATGAAAGCGAAGGTCGCGCCGGAAGAGTACTTCCTGTTCTCGCGGTTCGACGGCAACATCGCGCTGCGCGACGTGTTGCTCGAGAGCGGGCTGCCGATGGATCGCGCGATCGCGATCGTGATGAAGCTGCGCTCGCTCGGCGCGTTGCTGCTGCCGACCGAGTCCACGCCCCCGAAGCCAGAGCCGGCGGCGCCCGTCGCCGTGCCGACTCCGCCGTCCGCTCCGGTGCTCGATACGACGCTGCCGAACACCACCGCCGAAGAACGCGCGGCGCTCGCCGAAACGTCGGCGTTGACCGAGCCACAGCGCCGGCAATTGCTCGCGATGGCGCGCCTGCTCGACAAGCGCGATCCGTACGCGCTGCTCGGAGTCGCGCACGATGCGGATGCGAAGACGCTGAAGCGCGCGTACTTCAAGCTCTCGAAAGAGATCCATCCCGATCGGTTCTACGGCAAGCAACTCGGCTCGTTCGGGCCGCTGCTCTCGACGGTGTTCGAGGCCGTCTCGAAGTCGTACGACCGGCTGACGAATCCCGACAAGGCGGCGCAGGCCTCGAATTCGCCGGCGACCGAAACCACGCAATCGCCGCAGGAGTACGCCGCGGAGCTGTTCGATCGCGCGTGCACGCAGGAGATCGCCGGCGATCACCTCGGCGCGATGAAGCTGTTCAGCGCGGCATTGCGCATCGATCCGCAGACGAGATATCTGCGCCGCGCGGCCACGTGCGCGCTCGCGGCGGGGCAGCCAAGGTCGGCGCTCGAATACGCGAAGAAGGCCCAGGCCCAGAGCCCGAACGATCCATCGTTGGCGCGGCTCCTCGCCAGCTCGTTCAAAGCAGTCGGTAAGCTGGCCGACGCCGAAGAGGTCCTGGTGATGGCGATGGCCCTGAAAAGCGAAAATGACGTGCTGACCGCGGAGTTGCGAAACGACCTCGCGGAAGTCCGTAGGCTGCTGAACAGCTGAAAAATCGCCGATCTACTGGCGAAACTCCCGATCTAGGGGGGAAAATGGCGATTGTCTATGGCCACTGAAAAGGTGATCGGCATCGACCTTGGCACGACCAATTCGTGCGTGGCGATCGTCGAGGATGGAACTCCGTCTGTCATTCCTAACCGAGGTGGCTACAAGACCACACCGTCGATGGTTGCCATCGCCGAGAACGGCAAGCGCCTCGTCGGCCACATCGCGAAGCGACAGGCGATCACGAACGCAGAGAACACGGTCTACGCGGCGAAGCGGTTGATCGGACGCAAGTGGGGCTCGGCCGCCGTGCGGAGCTCGCTCGAGATCATGCCGTATCGCATCGTCGAAGGTCCGCACGATGACGTTCGCATCATGCTGCGCGATCAGGTGTTCAGCGTTCCGGAAGTGAGCGCGTACATCCTCCAAGAGATGAAGCTCATCTCCGAGGAGTATCTCGGCGAAGAAGTTTCGAAGGCCGTCGTCACCGTGCCGGCGTACTTCAACGATGGCCAGCGCCAAGCTACGAAGGATGCGGGTCGGATCGCCGGCCTCGACGTCATTCGCATCATCAACGAGCCCACCGCGGCTGCCCTCGCGTACGGCTTCGGTCGCAACGTCGAGCGCAAGGTCGCGGTCTACGACTTGGGCGGCGGCACGTTCGATATCTCGATCCTCGAGATCGGAAACGGCGTGTTCGAAGTCATCTCCACCGCCGGTGACACGTTCCTCGGCGGCGAAGATTTCGATCGCCGGATCATCGACTGGCTCGTGTTCGGCTTCGAGAAGCAGCACGGCATCGATCTCCGCAAGGACAAGATGGCGCTGCAGCGCCTGAAGGACGTCGCGGAAAAGGCGAAGTGCGAGCTGTCGTCGGTGAAGGAGACGGAGATCAACCTCCCGTTCATCATCTCGACCGGTCGCAACGAAGCGCTGCACCTGCAAACGATGCTGTCGCGGGACAAGCTCGAAGAGCTGACGAGCGACCTCATCGAACGCACGATTGAAATCTGCGCGCGCACGCTCGAAGAAGCGGAGATCCAGAAGAACCAGATCGAGGATGTCGTCCTCGTCGGCGGCATGACCCGTATGCCGCGCGTTCAAGCGGCGTGTGCGGAGTTCTTCGGCCTCGAGCCGTGCAAGGGCGTGCACCCGGACGAGGTCGTCGCGCTCGGTGCGGCGATCCAAGGCGCCGCGCTCACCGACGAGAAGTCGGACATCCTGCTGTTGGATGTCACGCCGCACTCGCTCGGCATCATGATCGTCGGCGGCTACTTCGATAAATTGATCGAGCAGAACACCACCGTCCCGGTCTCGAAGGACAAGGTGTTCACCACGGTCAAAGACAATCAGACCAGCGTGAAGATCCTCGTGCTCCAAGGCGAGAGCGATCGCGCGGAAGAGAACGAGCTGCTCGGCGAGTTCGTGCTGACGGGTCTGCGTCGCGCCACGCGTGGCGAGGTCGAGATCGAAGTCCAGTTCCACATCTCGGCCGAAGGCATCGTGTCCGTCAAAGCGAAGGACCTCGAAACGGGTCTCGAGCAATCGATCACCGTGACCGCGACCTCGGGCCTGACCGAGGACGAGATCAAGAAGATGATCGATCAGAACAAGGACTACATGGTCGAGGTCCGCTCCGGCCAGGAGTTCGACAAGGCGCGCCACCAGGCGGAAAAGTCGCTCGAAGAAATCGAGAGCTTGTTCCCGCAGGTCACGGACATCATCGCCGGCTCTGATTTCGGTCAGGACGCTGTCAAAAAGGCGCGCGCCGTGGTGGAGCGTACGCGTCAGGCCATCGCTACGAAGGATTTGACGTCGCTGTCGGATGCTACGGAAGCCCTGAACCGCACGCTCAATATGTTCCGCGGTGTCGTCTCGAAGACGCGCGGGTAAGCTCGGTCGATGGCTCAGGCGCCCGACATCGATCGCCTGATCGAGGAAGGCCTGAATCGGTACGGTTCAGGCGACCTCGACGGCGCGCTTCTCGTTTGGGAAGAAGCGCTCGCGATCGATCCGGATAATGCGCAGGCGAACAGCTACGTCGATTACGTTCGGATGAACTACGACCTGCTCGCCACCGACGGTGGATCTGGTGCGCTGGCTTCCGATGATTTCGGGATCGAAGATGAACCCGAGTACATCATCGAAATCACGCGCGAGCTTCCGAGCACGGATGCGCCGATGTACGTGGATCCCCTCGATGAAGGTTGGTTTATCGAGGATGAAGATACGCGCGAATTGTTTGCCGCGCGCACGCGGTCTGCCAACATGCCCCCCGTCGTGGTTCGAACGATCAGCGCAGACCTGCCACCCGGACGCGAGAGCGCGCCGCGGTTGGTCGAGCTCGAAGCGGACGAGCCGCCGTCGGGCGAGCTGGAGCTCGAGCTCGGTCCACCCGTGCGGCCCTCGGCGCCCGAGGTCTCGTTCGATTCGGCGACGCGCGAGTACGGCGCGGACGATCACAAGGCACCACCACCGCGTGCGACCAGCGCGAACGACTTCGCCGACGACAGCGGTGGGTTCCGCACGGAAGCCACGCCGCTCGGGTTTTCGCATCAGGAGACCGAGATCAAGAAGCGCGAGCTCGGCTTCGTCCAGCCCGTGAACGGTCCCGCGCGTCTGGAAGTTCGGTTGCGTACGCCGAGCGCGCCACCGCCCGTCACGAGCTCCGGGGACATGGAGCTCGGCGGTGCAGGGCGTGGTGAGCCATCTCCGACGGAGCGCGGGCTCGCGGCATCCGGACGCGGACCGGCGATTCCGGCCACGTCGACGGAAGATGACCTGATCAAGTCGCTGCCGCAGCCGCGCAAGGTCACGCCGGTGCGTGGATCGCAACCGCTCACCGCGGCGGCCGTTCCGTCGACGGAAGAGCCACCACGCACGCAACCGATCACGCGCGACATGCCGAACACGGGGCGTCCGCCGGCCGCTGCGCCCACGGATCGCGCGGTGACCAAGGCCGGTGACGACGAAGACATCGCGCTCCCGAGTGCGGCCACGCGCGAGCTCGCCACGCAGGCGACCTCGCCGGCGAACTTGGTCGTCCCCGGACCGCCGGCGTTCGACGACTTCGCGATCAACGCACCCACGCGCGAGCTCGGGTTACGCCAGCAAGCGCAGGCCGCGACCACGCCGCCGCCGAACAAAAAGGCGAAGCGCGCGCCGAGCGTGCTGCCCGACGACGATAACGATGTCCCCACGCGCCAGAACGATGCGCGCGCGATCCGCGAAGAGCACTCCACGCTGAAGATGAAACCGGTGCGCGCCGAAGCAGCGAAGGATGGAACGCGCACGGACTTCGTGTTGCCGTTCGATCCGATCGACGCGCGGTCGGCGCAAATCCTCGACGAGATCGAGCCCGCGGGCACCGAGCCGGTGGGCGAATCGAAAGAGGATCGCCTGCGGCGCCGGGTCACGGCGCTGATCGAAAAAGCGCAGGCGTGGGGGCAGGGTGGCGAGCTCGACAAGGCGGTCGCCGCCGTCGACCTCGCGCTGTCGGAGGATCCGAATGCGGCGCTCGCGCAGAAGCTGATCCATCGCAACCGCGACGCGATCATGAACATCTTCCAGATGTTCCTCGGCGATTTGGATCGCCAGCCGCAGCTCGCGCGCCCGCTCCACGAGCTGGCGACGGCCCCGATCTCGCCGCGCGCGGCGTTCTTGCTCTCCCGGATCGACGGCACGCTCACGATCGACGAGATTTTGGACGTCTCGGGGATGCCGCGTTTGGAAGCGTATCGTCACCTCTGTCAGCTATTCCTGCGCGGCATCCTGCGATAGTTTCCGACGGATGTCGGAGATCAAGCGCGTCCTACTCGCCTATTCGGGTGGCCTCGATACCAGCGTCGCCGTGCGCTGGATCATCGAGAAGTACAAGTGCGAGGTGATTTGCTTCTGCGCCGATGTCGGGCAGGACGAGGATCTCGAGGCCGCACGCCAGAAGGCGCTCGCGGTCGGCGCGAAGAAAGCCGTCGTGCGCGACCTCCGCAACGAGTTCGTGAAGGACTACGTGTGGCCCGCGTTGCGTGCGGGCGCGCTGTACGAAGGCCAGTACCTGATGGGCACGTCGCTCGCGCGGCCCTGCATCGGGCGCGGCATGATGGAAGCGGCCGAGGCCGAAGGCGCGGATGCGATCGCGCACGGCTCGACGGGCAAGGGCAACGATCAGGTCCGGTTCGAGCTCGCGGCGTATCACTTCCGGCCGGGTATCAAGATCATCGCGCCGTGGCGCGAGTGGGAATTCAAGGGCCGCAAGGAGCTGATCGAATACACGAAGCAGCACTCGATCCCGATCGAAGCCACGGCGGACAAGCCGTACTCCGTCGATCGCAACTTGCTCCACACGAGCTACGAGGGCGGCGTGCTCGAGGATCCGTGGAAAGAGCCGGACCCGAAGATGTTCCAGCGCACGCGCGATCCGCGGGAAGCGCCGAACGAGCCGCGCGTGATCGAGATCGATTTCGTGAAGGGCGATGCGGTCGCGATCGATGGTCACAAGATGGACCCGGTCACGCTGCTCACGAAGCTCAACCAGATCGCGGGCGAGCATGGCGTCGGGCGCGTCGACCTCGTCGAGAATCGCTATGTCGGCATGAAGTCGCGTGGCGTGTACGAGACGCCCGGTGGCTCGGTGCTCCACGCGGCGCGCGCGGCGGTCGAATCGATCACGCTCGATCGCGAGGTGCTACGCCTGCGCCAAGACTTGATGCCGCGCTACGCGGGCCTGGTCTACAACGGGTTCTGGTTCGCGCCGGAGCGCGAGGCGCTGCAGAAGCTCGTCGACGATATCGCCACCGCGATCACCGGCACCGCGCGGCTGCGTCTCTACAAGGGCGCGATCACGGTGCTCGGTCGCAAGGCGCCGCAATCGCTGTATCGCCCGGACATCGTCACGTTCGAGGAAGACAACGTGTACGACCAGCGCGATGCGCAGGGCTTCATCAAGCTCAACGCGCTGCGCATCCGCATTCGGAGCGAGCTCCAAAAGTGATCGTCACGCGCGTCACGAACGCGATCGACATCCGCCATGGTGTGCGGGCGTCGACGTTGCGCGTCGTCGACGGGCCGGATCGCGGGCTCGAGGTCGAGCTCCCGGCGGCGGGTGTGGTGTTGGGGACGGAGAAGACGTGCGATGTCGTGATCAACGATACGTTCGTCTCGCGGCGGCACTGCACGATCGCGCCGGTCGCGGGCGGGTTCTCGATCACGGATCTCGGATCGCGTAACGGCACCGTGATCGATGGTGTCGCGATCACGAAGGTCGTGGCGCCGCCGGGCGTGGCGTTGCGAATCGGCAAGACGCTCGTCCAGCTGATGCCGGCCGACGAGGTCGTCGATATTCCGCCATCGGAGAAGGACAAGTTCGGCGCGCTCTACGGCGGCTCGATCGCGATGCGGCAGGTGTTCGCGATCCTCGAGCGTGCGGCCAAGTCGGCGGCCCCGGTGCTGTTCCTCGGCGAATCGGGCACCGGCAAAGAGCTGATGGCGCGCGGCGTTCACGACAACTCGCCGCGCAAGGACGGCCCGTTCGTCGTGTTCGATTGCGGCGCCTCGACGGAAAACCTGATCGAGAGTGACCTGTTCGGTCACACCAAGGGCGCGTTCACGGGGGCGGCTGCCGATCGCGTGGGTGCGTTCGCGGCGGCCCATGGCGGCACGCTGTTTCTCGACGAGATCGGTGACCTGCCGGTCGGTCTACAGCCCAAGCTCCTGCGCATGCTCGAAGCCGGCGAAGTCGTGCCGCTCGGCGGCCGCAAATCCGAGAAGTACGACGTGCGCGTGGTCGCGGCCACGCATCGTGACGTGTTCGGCGAGGTCGCGCGCGGTGGCTTCCGCGGTGACTTGTACTACCGGCTCGCGGTCGTCGAGGTGCACGTGCCGCCGCTGCGCCAGCGCAAAGACGATCTCGCGAAGTTGATCGCGATGTTCCTCGATCGCGCGGGCGCGCCGCAGCTCGCGAAGCAAGTCGGTGGCGCGGCGCTCGAGCGCTTGCAGCACTATCACTGGCCGGGCAACGTCCGCGAGCTCCGCAACGTGATCACGCGGGCGGTCGCGCTCGCGGGTCCCGACGACGATTTTCAATCGCTGCCGTTCGTTCTGCGTCCCACGATCGCGGCGCCCGACGACGTGTCGTTCAAGGCGGACAAGCCGTTCCACGAGGCGAAGGACGCGCTGGTCGCTCGGTTCGAGCGCGAGTACTTGCAGGACCTCGTGCAGAAAGCCGGCGGCAACCTGTCGCAAGCGGCGCGCATCGCGGGGCTCGAGCGGAAGTTCTTGTACAAGTTGCTCGAGCGGGCAGGGCTGCGCGTTAAAGCGGAAGACGCGGAGTAGTCGCTACAGAACGACGCGCTTGATCTCGCGCCACAAGACTTCGCTGTTGAAGTTCATCACGAGGCCGAGTCGCAGACCACTTGCTCGCAAGTACGTCAGCACCTGCATGCGGTGCGCGACCGAAATCCGTTCCACGGACTTCAGCTCGATCACGACCTTCTGTTCGACGATGATGTCGGCGCGGTACAGGCCGACGGGCTTCCCTTTGTAGAGCGCGGTGATACCGACTTGTTGTCTGCAAGACAGTCCGCGCGATCGCAGCTCGTCGCGCAGCGAATTCTCGTAGACGGATTCGTACTGGCCTGGACCGATATGGCGATGAACTTCGATCGCCGCGCCAATGATCGCGTACGACAGCTCCGCATGAATGCCGTCGGCACTCCGGTCGGCCTGGCGTGGCTTTGCCGGGCGGTGCTGATTTGGAGCGATCACTTCGCCAAATCGCTCGAGCATCGCTTCGTTCGAAATCGCTTCGGCGCATTCGAACGCGTTCGAGATCGAGGCACGACGCGAGAGGTTGTGGTGGAGATTCGAAACGAGTTTGTTGTCCGTATTCATGACGTACTTTCCGACGAGGAATGGATCTCGTCTTGACGCGTGGTGGTTCGGCGCAACGCCCGCGCTTGGCAGAACACACGCGTCACGGGGTTTGGGTTTGGGGGGCAGGCCCCCGGAGCAGCTCGGGGCGGGGGGCCTTCGCCCGAACGCGGCGGGCGCGTCAACGGGCGTGACGGGCCCTCTGCACTCACGCTCGCGTTTGCACGAATGCTCGTGTGCGGGTCGGTGGTGGGCAGGCGCCAGGTGTTGTAGGCCCGGCGCGACCGGTGCGCGCCAGCCGCGAGGGCAAGGCTCCCCGTCCCGAGCTGCGGAGGCGTGAAGCGGCGTGATTCGGGTGGAGTGCTACGTCTGTGTTGCCGACGATCGCGCGTGCAGGGCGTCGACCGTGAGCACGGAGGTCGTGCGACGTCTGCCGGTGAATCTAAGAATTCCTAGGTCGGTCCTTCGTGAAGGCTTTGTGGAACGTCGGCGACCGGCACCGGTGTTCGCGCGCGGCACGGATGATCGCGTCGCACGAGCGATCGGCGCGGCCCACTCAGTCGAGCGGATCGACGACGTCGGCCTCGACGGCGACCGATGGGTTGTCCTTCGTCACCGCGAGCATGTGCTTCACCAGGACCGGCAAGTAGTCGCTGATCGACGGACACCGCAGCGTCGAACCCGCGAGCGCATTCGCTGTGTTCGTCTGATCGTAATGCACGACATGATCGAGCATGTCGAGAAACGCGAGCGGACCACGACCCAGCCGCGCGAGCCCCGGCGTCTTCAGCACGGCGCGCGCGAGCGGACGAGGGATCGAGCCACGGGGCAGGGCCGTGTTCGCGGCGGAGGCCACGGCCTCGAAGATCGTGCGCGCGGGCGGCGGATTCGGATCGACGATGTGGAACGTCTTGCCGGCCGCGGTCGGCGAGCGCGCGATCTGCCACGCGGCATCGACGACGTAATCGATCGGCACGAGGTGGAGCGGGACGTCCCCACGCCCGAGGATCGGCAGGCGTAGACCGGACGCATTGGTCGCGATCAGGACCATCAGGTAGTAGGGCCCGTCGAGCTTGTCGATCTCGCCGGTGCGCGAGTCACCGACGATCGTCGACGGCCGGATCACCGTGATCGGCAACTGGCGCATCGCATTCGCGACGAGCCGCTCCGCTTCGTACTTGGTTCGCTCGTAGGCGTTGTGGAATTTCTGGCCACGATCGAGCTCGGTCTCGTAGACCGTGCCGCGGCGATCGCCCGAGACGTTCGCGGTCGACCAGTGGACGATCCGCTCGAGCCGCGCGGCATCACGGCCGAGCTCGATCACCGTGCGCGTGCCACCGACGTTGACCCGGCGCGCGGTCTCGTCGTCGATGCCCATGAAGTAGATGCCGGCGAGGTGATGGATCCAGGTCAGCTCCTTCGACAGCGCGCGGTACTCCGCTGACGACAGGCCGAGATCCATGTCGCAGATATCGCCGACGAGCACTTCGGCGCGATCGCCGGCGCCGAGCGACTTCAAGAGCGCCGCGGCTTCGGGAGCGAACTTGTCACGCGCGAGCACGTACAACTTCGTCTCCGGTTCGGAGACGAGCAGCTTCGCGATCATTCGCTTCGCGGTAAACGCCGGGAAGCCGGTGACGAGCGCACATTCGCGCATCGGTGCGACCGCGGGCACGACCGGCGCCGGTTGCGTGATGCGACCGAACTTCGCCTCGATCTCGTCGACGAGCGCATCGACTTGCGTGGCCACGCGATCGATCTCGCCATCGTTCTGGATCACCCAGGTCGCCACCGCGAGCTTGCGCTCGAGCGGGTATTGCGCGGCGATGCGTGCGCGGGCTTCCTCGAGGGTGAGGCCATCGCGCGCGACCACACGAGCTTCTTGAACGTCCGGCGCGGCGGCCACCACGATCAAGCCGGCGAGCCCTTGATGCGCGTTGTTTTCGACGAGCAGCGCGGCTTCGTAGAACACGACCTCGACGCCACGCTCGCTCGCTTCGGCGATCGCACGCGCCGAGGCGGCGGCGATGCGCGGATGCGTGATCTTGCCGAGGTCCGCGCGCGCCGCCGGATCCGAGAACGCGATCGAGCCGAGCCGCTTGCGATCGAGCTTGCCCTCGGGCGTGAGCACGGCGGCGCCGAACCGCGCCACGATCTCGGCCAGTGCGGGTTGGCCGGGCTCGACGACCTGCCGAGCGAGCAGATCCGCGTCGATGACCGTGGCGCCACGCTCGACGAGCAGCTTCGCGACCGTGCTCTTGCCCGACGCGATACCGCCGGTAAGGCCGATCACATGTGCCGTCACGTGATGAAAATACGCTAGGTTTCGCTCGGTGACTCGCGCGCTCGCGATCATGTTGTTACTGGCCACCAGCGCCGTCGCGGGACGCGCGGACTGGAGCGGCAGTGCGGCGTGCGGCGCTTGTCACCCGAAGGAGCTGGCCGCGTGGCAAACCACGCCCCACGCGAGCACCCGCAACCGGTTTCCGCAGAGACCCCAAGCGCAATGCCTGGGTTGCCACGGGACGGGGGAAGCGCCCGCCGGGCCGGCGATCGCCGTCGAGGTCGGCTGCGAAGCCTGCCACGGCGCAGGCGCGGCCTATGTCGAGGACGACGTCATGCGCGACAAGCCCGTGGCGCTCGCGCTGGGCATGATCGACCTCGCAAATCCGAAGATCCGCGCCGCGACGTGCAACGCGTGCCATGTTCGGCGTACGAAGTCGACGCCGTTCGATCCCATGACGAACCCGCACCCGGTCAAATGAAAGTCACCTCTCGCTTTGTCACGTCCGCGGCTGCGCCGAAGGACTTCCCGCCGGCCACGCTGCCCGAGATCGCGGTCGTCGGGCGCTCGAACGTCGGCAAGTCCACGCTGATCAACGCGCTCGTCGGCCATCACGGCCTCGCGCGCACGAGCCGCACACCCGGTCGCACGCGCCTGCTCAACTGGTTCGCGATCGACGAGAAGTTCCACCTCGTCGACTTGCCGGGCTACGGCTACGCCGAAGTGACGAAGGACATGAAGGAGTCCTGGCGTCCGTTGATCGAGACGTACCTCGGCGATCGCAAGGTGCTCGCGGGTGTGCTGCTCTTGATCGATGTCCGCCGCGGCGTCCAAGAAGAAGAGCTCGACTTCATCCCGTGGCTCGCCGAGAAGAACATTCCCGTCGTCGTCGCGCTGACGAAGTCCGACAAGCTGGCCAAGAACAAGCGCAACCTCGAAGTGATGAAGGCGAAGAAGGACCTCGGCGTGAAGCGCGATCCGATTGCCGTGTCCGCGCAGGACGGCGAGAACGTCGCGCAGGTGTGGCAGGCGATAATGAAAGTCCTCGAGCCACCGAAGACCAAATGACCGAGGCTGAAGAGGCAGTCCTGCCGATGAAGCGCGAGATGTAGATGATCCAGCCCGCGACCGAGGCGGATCTGCCGGAGATCGACGCGATCGAACGCGTCAGCTTTCCCGCGCCATGGCCGATCGAGACGTTCGCCGGCGAGTTGAAGCGCGAGTGGGCGCATATCGACGTGCTTCGCGTCGACGGCCAGCTCGTCGCGTTCAACAACTACTGGATCGTCACGACCGAGCTCCACATCTTGGCGATCGCCACGCATCCCGATCATCGCGGCCACGGCTACGGATTCCAGCTCCTCGACTACGCGCTTCGCCGTGCGGCGGCCGCCGGTTGCGCGCTCGCTACACTCGAGGTCCGGCGTTCGAACGTGGCGGCGATCGCGCTCTACGAACGCTGCGGATTCAAGACCGTGCACGTTCGCGCGCGCTACTACCAAGACAACAGCGAAGACGCGCTCGTGATGCTGCGCGGTCTCTCCGGGTAACTACGTGCACGTGGCACGTGCACGTCCACGTCCACGATCCGTCACGAAGCAGACCCGAGTGCACGCGCGTTTGCGACGAGCTTCCCAAACCCGATTGCGCGCACGCTGCGTTGATCGGCCCTATCGCCATCGTGCGCTCTTACGTCATGCGGCTCGAAGCCGTGATCGTCTGGTCGCGTGTCGTGTACGTCGACGTGCACGTGCCACGTGCCACGTGCCACGGGGTTCAGAACGAGCCCATGACCGGGACCATGCTCGCCGCCGGCGGACGCGTCAGGTAATAGATCGTGCCGCCGGCCGCACCCGCGACGATCACGCCACCGATCGCGAGCACGTACCAGTGCGCATACCACGCGGTACCGCCGCCCTTCTTCGAGAGGTTCGCGTTGACCGACAGCTGCGCATCCGCGGGCAGCGCGATCTTCGTCGTGAACGGCACGTAGCCATCCTTCTCGACGCGCACCGTATACGTGGCCGGCGCGTGCAGCTTCAACGGCTTGATCGGCGTGGTGCCACGCTTCTCGCCACCGACGGTGACGAGCGCGCCCGCTTGCGACGCGATGATGTCGATCACGCCGAACCGCAGGAAGTCACCCGCGGGCATGATCTTCGCGAGGTAGTACGAGATCTGGTCGTCATCCGGCTGCGCGCCACTCGCGAGCGAATCCGCGACGCGCGCACGCGTCTGCCGCGCCGCCACATCGATCCGCTGCATCGTCAGGATCACGTCGCCGAGCTCGCTGATACCGACGAGCACGACCTCCGCGGCGCCGACCTTCTGGCCGATCTTCGCGATGCAGTCCGCTTCGCCGGCGCACTTCACGATCGCCTGCTCGAGATGATCGCCGTACGCCGCACGCGTTTGATCCGGGCCCAGGAGCTCGAGCGAGGTCTGCTTCTGCAACGTCGCGACGACGCGGTCCGCGATTTTCGGCAGCGCACTCGACGACGACCGATACTCGAGCACGACGACCTTCCGCTTGGGATCCGGATCGGCCTGGGCGACGACGCAAAATGCGAGCAGCAAAACGAGAACGAGTTTCATCGCGCTCCGAACAGTGCTCCGACCGACGTCGGCGTATACGCGCCCTGCGTTGGCATCTGACCTGCGGGCGCATCTTCACACGCCCAGTTCGGAAAGATCGTCCCGTTCGGCGTCGGACCGACCATGAGATCGCACTTCGTCCGTACGCGTGCGGCGGTCGACGCCGACGACATGTCCATCAGCATCCAATCCGCGGTCTGGGTCTTCAGGCACGGCAGGATCTCCTGCGTGCCGCTGCTGTCGGCGAGCGCGGCGATGTAATAGAGGTTCTGCGTGACGAGCGCGAGGTACTGGCTCCCCGGCAACGTCACGAGATCCACGGGCACGAGCGACATCGCGCGCAGCTCTTGAACGTGCTGATGCGCTTCGTCGTCCTGCGAGACCATGTTCTCGCGCGGCTCTGGCACGTCGACTTCCGTCGGGTCGCCGCCGTCGAGCGGAATCGAATCGATGATCAGCGACGCGCCGGTGGTGACGTAGAGATAGACCGTGCCCGAGGTGGCGTTGCAGTCGGCGACCGACGTGGGCGTGCATGCCGTCCGGCCACTCGAGTTCGTGCAGATCGGCGTGGACGCCTTCGTGCCGACCGCCCACACGCGTTGATCCGAAACCGCGAGCACCGCCGCGCGCGGCAACGACGCGAGCATGCTCATCTTGCCGGTGTCGTCGATCCGTGCGACTTGGCCGACGCAGGGCAGGGTGCCGAACAACATCGCGGCATCCGGCGCCGCCGCGAGATCTGAAACCGACGCGCCGAGCGACGTGGCCGTGACGCTCGCTTCCGGCGAGTCGGCGTTGACCTCGACGAACTGCGACGTGCCGGTGCACGCATCCTCCGGACCCGCCGGCGGCGCGACGCGACCGATCAGACCGTACGCGACCATGTGGCCATCCGCCGCCGGGCCGACGGTGACGCGATCGACGGACGTCATGGTCATGCCCTCGACGCCGATCGCGGTGGTCGTGACGATCGCGGTGTCGATGTCGACGATCGAGATGCCGGTCGAATGCGCGACCGCGATGCGATGACTGTTCGGCACCTGCGCGGCGTCTTTGATCGTCCCCGGGATCGAGATCATCGAGCCGAGCGTCATGTTCGTGGCGGTGTCGACGACGACGAGCGAGCTCGTTCCGGCGACGACCAGCCGATCACCGCCGACGCTGATCGCGAGCTGCGGCGACGAGACGTTCGTGAGCGTGCCCTGGAACTTGTCCTCGCGCGAATCGATCGTGGGGTCGTACGAGTACAGCTTCGTGCCCGAGCTCGTGTAGACGAACGGCCGGCGGACCGGAATCGACAGCGTGTTCGCCTTGTCGCCTTTGATGTCGATCAGGTTCGGTGCCTCGCCGACCCCGACGAGCCGGTTCGACTCGTCGTGGAACAACACGTCGACCTGGATGCCAGTTCCGACGGGAAGGTCTCCGGCGGAAAACGTCTGACCGTTGAGGATCGCCGTGTTTGTCTGGGTACCGATATCGGGCGACGTCGCCACGACACTGACCGAGGTCATGCCGGTGGGGCGAAGATCCGGCGAGTCCGGCAGCTGGAGATCCAGCTGCAGCGAACCGGTTTGGTTGCACGCCACGAGAGCCAGAGCTGCAACCCAGATCTTCATCCTGTGTTTCGGCACGCTACCAAATCCGGGGCTTCTCACACAACTAGCTGGATTTGGTCGACTTACACCGAAACATTCAGATCTCGGATTGACCGAAAGTGATCGTTGTACGTCGCGGCTGACGCGTTAGGATGTCCAAGTTGCAACCAGGCCTCGAACACGGTCAGACGGGTCCTATGGGCCGGATCGAGGGACTGCCCCAGGTTTTCGGGCGTTATCTCCTCGTCCAACGCCTGTCGCGCGGTGGCATGGGTGAGATCTTTTTGGCGAAGCACGGCCTCGCCGGGTTCGAAAAGCTCGCCGTCATCAAAAAAGTTCTTCCGCACCTCGCCGCAGACGCGTCGTTCATCTCGCGGTTCGTCGACGAGGCGCAGGTCGCGATCAAGCTCCAGCACGTCAACATCGCGCAGGTCTTCGAGGTCGGTCGCGTCGGCGACGAGTACTTCCTCGCGCTCGAATACGTCGAGGGCCGGGACCTCCGCCGCACGCTCGGCGTGTTGAACCAGCGCAAGCAGCGGCTGCCCGTCGATCTCGCGTTGTTCGTCGGCCGCGAGCTCGCGAACGGGCTCGCGTACGCGCACCGCCGGACGTCGAACGACGGCGCCTCGCTCAACCTCGTCCACTGCGATATTTCGCCGCCGAACGTGCTCGTCAGCTTCGAGGGCGAGACCAAGGTGATCGATTTCGGTATCGCGAAGTCCGCGATCCGCGGCACCGCCACCGACCCGAAGATGGGCTTCGGCAAGTTCGGCTACATGGCGCCGGAGCAGTTGATCCGCGGTGGCATCGTCGATCACCGCACGGATATCTACGCGGCCGGCGTCGTGCTGTTCGAGCTCCTCACCGGCAAGCGGCTCTACGAAGCGGGCCCCGAGCCGGACTATCGCGCGCTCGCGAAGAAGGTCGCGCGCGGCGAGCACATGATGCCGTCGGAGATCGATCGCGCGCTCGCGCCGTACGATGACTTGGTCGCGACCGCGCTGCGCCCGAAAGCAGAAGACCGCTATCAATCGGCGGCGGAGTTTCGCGATTCGATCCAGCAGTGCCTCGTCAGCGTGAACCCCACGATCTCGACGGACCAACTCGGCGCGTACATGCGCGAGCTGTTCAGCGAAGAGATGACGCAGCAACGCGAGCTCCACGAGCGCGTCGCGAAAGCGCACCTCGAAGATTTCCAGGATCAACTCACCACGCAGACCGGCACCACGGTGAGCTTCGCGTTCGCGAACCTGCCGTTGCCCGCGCCGGCGGAAGTCCCGAAACCACCGGTCTTGCCGCGCACGCAAACGCAACCGCCGCCGGTGCGCACGCGTCCTCCGACGGCGCCGACGGATCTGCTGCCGCAACAAGCGCCCGAGCCGACGGCCGCGATTTCCACGCAAGAGCTCGGGCTCGCCGACGGCACCGGCGTGATTCCGGATCTGATGCCGCAGCACGTGGTGATGCCGGCGTCGCGGCGCAAGCTCGCGATCGGTCTCACTGCCGCGATCGTGATCGCGATCGTCGGTGTGGTGTTCGCGATGACGCGTTCGAAAGAGCCGCCGGTCGTCGCGAAGAACGATCCGCCTCCACCCGCACAACACGTCACGGTCGAGTCGCTCCCGCCGGAGGATCCGCCGAACGCGAAGACGCCGGATCAAAAAGCCGTCGAGCCCGACGACATCAAGATCGATACGCCGCCGCAACCACCGGTGGTCGACAACACGCACAAGCAGACAAGTCATCCGCAACAACGGAAACCGCACGACAAGAAACAAACCGAGATCGCCACCGCTCCCGCGAAGGTGACTCTGACGCACGACGCCGTCGCGAAACAGTTCTCGGCGGTGAAGCGCGAGTACGACACGTACAAGACGAAGAACGGCGGCCGCCTCGACGGAGAATGGGGCGACCTCGCGATGTTCGTGCAGTACCACTTGAACGACTCGACGCTCGATCAAGTGGCGCAGCGCATCGATAGTTTCCGGTCCAAAATGCGCGAGTGACGCGCGAAGAATTTCGCCGCTAGAAACCTGTCGGAAACAAACTCCAGGCTAAATCCACCTCATGAAGAAGGTGGAGGCCATCATCAAACCCTTCAAGCTCGACGAGGTCAAAGAACGCCTCGCCGAGATTGGAGTGCACGGGATGACGGTCACCGAAGTGAAAGGCTTCGGCCGCACGGGCGGTAAGAAGGAAGTCTATCGAGGCTCGGCCTACGTCGTGGACTTCGTCCCGAAAGTGAAGGTCGAGATCATCGTGCCGAACGATAACGTGCAGCAGGTGGTCAACGTGATCACCGAAGCCGCGCGCACGGGAAAGATCGGCGATGGCAAGATCTTCATTCTGCCCGTCGACGAAGTGATTCGAATCCGCACCGGTGAGACCGGTGAAGACGCGATCTAAGAGGAGATTATTAGGATGACGCCGACCGAGCTGAACGAGTACGTCAAGAAGCACAACATCAAGATGATCGATGCGAAGTTTGTCGACTTCCTCGGTCAATGGAAGCACCTGACCTATCCGATCGAGCGCCTGATGGAGGGTCTCGAGGATGGCTTCGGGTTCGACGGCAGCTCGGTGGCCGGCTGGCGCGCGATCAACTCGTCGGACATGTTGATGCGCCCGGATCCGACCACGGCGATCCTCGATCCGTTCCTGAAGACGCCGACCTTGGCGATCCTGTGCGATGTCGTCGATCCGATCACGCACGAGGCGTACACGCGTTGCCCGCGCTCGCTCGCGAAGCGCGCGCTGTCGTACTTGAAGTCGACCGGCATCGCGGACACCGCGTACTTCGGTCCCGAAGCCGAGTTCTTCATCTTCGATTCGATCCAGTACTCGGAAGAGCCGAACAACTCGTTCTTCTCGATCGATTCCGACGAAGCCGGCTGGAACAACCGCCGCAACGAATCGGGCGGTAACAAGGGCTACAAGCCGCCGATCAAGGGTGGCTACTGCGTGTCGGGCCCGACGGATCAGCTCACCGATCTACGCACGCAGATGGTGATGACGATGCAGGCCGTCGGCATCACGATCGAAACGCATCACCACGAAGTCGCGACGGCAGGTCAGGCCGAAATCGACATGCAGTACGACACGATGTTGAAGATGGCGGACCAGGTGCTCTGGTACAAGCACATCGTCAAGAACTGCGCGCGTGCGGCCGGCAAGACGGCGACGTTCATGCCGAAGCCGCTGTTCGGCGACAACGGCTCGGGCATGCACACGCACCAGTCGCTGTGGAAGAACGGCAAGCCGCTGTTCGCCGGTGATGGCTATGCCGGCATGAGCGACATGGCCCTGTACTACGCGGGTGGCCTGCTCAAGCACGCCGCGGCGATCTGCGCGTTCGCGAACCCGACCACGAACAGCTACCGCCGCCTGGTCCCGGGCTACGAAGCCCCGGTGAACCTGGCGTACTCGGCGCGGAACCGGTCGGCGTCGATCCGGATCCCGATGTACTCGAGCTCGCCGAAGGCCAAGCGCCTCGAGCTCCGGTCGCCGGACCCGTCGTGCAACCCGTACCTCGCGTTCGCGGCGATGATGATGGCCGGCCTCGACGGCATCGAGAACCGGATCCACCCGGGTGATCCGCTCGACAAGGACATTTACTCGCTGTCGCCCGAGGAGCTGGCGGAAGTGCCGCACGTCCCCGGTTCGCTCGACCTCGCCCTCGAGGCGTTGGACAAAGATCGCGCCTTCCTGATGAAGGGCGATGTGTTCTCGAACGACCTGATCGATGCGTGGATCGCGTACAAGAGCGAGGCCGAGGCAGATCACGTCCGCCTGCGCCCGGTCCCGGCGGAATTCCAGCTCTATTACGACTGCTAGCCCAACTTGTAACTCGGCAGAGACCCTGGCAGAATCATTGGGAATCAGGGGCTCTAGGGGGTGCGTGAGCGCTCTTTACGCCAGCCGAGTACCCGCGTGGAATTCAAGAAGCCCGGTCCTGCTGCAGCAACGCCGTTCGCGGCGTGGGCTACGTTGGTTGGATGGGGCGCTCGCGCGCGCGTACCAGCGCCACTTCGGCGACTCGGCTACAGCGCGTTCGCACGTGCGGTTGGCGCGAATCTCGGCGAGACCGAGCTAGAGCTCGCCGATTACGACACGTTCGGGGACTTCTTCGCGCGGAAGCTCCGTCCGGGAGTCCGGCCGATCGATCCCGACGAGGCGTCGATCATTTCGCCCTGTGATGGCGTGGTGGCAGCCTCTGGCATTGCCGACGACGGCGAGCTGATTCAGGCGAAAGGCTTGAATTACCGGCTCGAGGATCTCGTCGTCGATAGGGAGATGGCGGAGCGCTTGGTCGGTGGTCCGTACGCCACGATTTATCTGTCGCCACGGGACTATCACCGCGTGCACGCACCGATCGATGCGCGCCTCGTCGGTTACGACTACGTGCCGGGCGAGCTGTGGCCGGTGAACATGAAGGTCACCGCGCGGCGCGCGAACCTCCTCGCGCGGAACGAGCGCGTCGTGATCTGGTTGGACAGCCCGCTCGTCGGTCGGATCGCGGTCGTGATGGTTTCGGCGGTCGGCGTCGGCAATATCCGGCTCGCGCACGCCGAAGATTCGATCCACTGGCGCCACGCCGGCGAGCTGCGCCGGATCGAGCTGCCGCACACCGTGGTGAAGCGCGGCGACGAGCTCGGCGCGTTCCGCTTGGGCTCGACCGTCGTCATGTGTTTCCAGCCCGGCGTCGTCGCGCTCGACGGCATTTCCGAGGGCCAAGCGGTTCGCTTCGGCGAGCGCCTCGGGGAAATCGCGGAGCCCACCTAGTGGCGAAGCGCGACGAAGATTCGCAAGCCGACATGGAAGTCGGCATGACCACCGCCGAGCGGCGGCGGCGTCGTCGTCGCGGTGGCAGCCTGCGCGTGCCGAGCGATAACGTGCCACGCACGCGTGCGCCCACGGCCCCGCCGGCGCCGCGTCCCGAGGATCCGTCGCTCGCGATGTCGATCGCGTACAGCTTCGGTAACGACCAGTCCGGCGCGGTGCCACGCGTGATGGATGACGGCGACGAGTTCGAATCCTCGTCGAAGATCTCGATGATCCCGGTGGCGCCCGAGCCGGCGGCCACGCAGATCGATCCGCCGGTCGACACCGGCAACTCGGGCATGGACTTCGAGACCAAGACGCGCGAGATGAGCTCGGTCGATCTCGCGGCGCTCGGCCTCAAGGATCCCGACGAGGTGAATCCCGCGACCACGCTTCGGATGGAGCGGATGAGCGCGCCGATCATCGAGGTGTCGCCGACGACGATTCCCGATGCGCCGGTCCTGCCGCGGACGATTTCGGATGTCGATGTCGACGTCGAAGTCGTCGATGTCGAGAAGCTCGATACCGCCGAGGAGCCGGCGCTCGCGGCGCACTCGGGGGTGATGGCGCAGGGCTCGGACGAGAAGATTCCGCGCGCGGGCCGGAACGACGACTCGGGCGTGACCGTGAGCTTCTCGGCGAAGCCCACGCGCGAGCGCCTGCAAACCGTCGCGCTGTCGGATGCGGATCTCGAGGAGCTGCGCATCTCGCGCGCGGATTCGCCGGTCGCAGGTGTCGCGCAACCGGTGCCCGTGACACCGCCGCCGAAGCCGATCACGCAGCCGCCGCCGATCTCGAATCTCGCGAACCTCTCGAACATCCCGGTCGCGCAACCGGAGGGCTTCGGCAAGACCCAGCAGCTCCAAGCGATCGACATCGAGGTGTTGGCGTCCGATAGCCAACCGATTCCGAAGTCGAGCGACGTCGAGGCCAAGGCGCCGATCAGCGAGCCGATGTCGGTTCCGGAAATCGATATCGCGGAGCTCGCGGATCGCGCGGATTCGTCGGCGAGCGAGATCGATGTCGCCGTGGACGAAGCCGACGAGGTCAACGAACCGCCGAAGCCGGTGGTTCCGCAACGCGCGCAGACCGCGCCGCCGATCGCTCCGCAGGCGGAAAACACCAAGCCGAAGATTCCGGTCGAGCCGCCGCCCACGCCGAAGGCGCCGCCGCCCGCACCGCCGGCGCAAGTCGCGAAGCCGAAACCGCCCGTCGCGCCCGCGCCGGCGAAGACCGAGCCGATGGGCAAGGCGGCGCGCAGTAAGCCGTGGTTCGTCGATCTGTTCGACGAAGATTATCTGCGCACGCTGCCGTTCCTCACGCCGCAGGCCACGCAGGCCGAGGCCGAGTTCGTACTCGAGGCGATGCAGCTCGCGCCGGGTGCGCAGGTGCTCGACGTCGGTTGTGGCTACGGCCGTCACGCCATGGAGCTCGCGGCGCGCGGCATTCACATGGTCGGCTTGGATCTGTCGACGCCGCTGCTCGTGCGCGGTGGCGAAGAAGCGCATCGCCGCGGCCTGACGATCAACTTCGTGCGCGGTGACATGCGCGAGCTCGACTTCGAGAACCAGTTCGACGCCGCGTACAGCCTGTTCTCGACGTTCGGTTACTTCGACGACGAGACGAACAAGAAGACGCTGCAGAACATCGCGCGCGCGCTGAAGCCGAACGGCAAGGTGCTGATCGAGATCCTGAATCGCGACTATCTGATCCAGGATTTGCCAACTCGCGTGTGGTGGGAGGGCGACGGATGTGTGGTGCTCGAGGAAGTCGAGCTGAACTACTTCTCGTCGCGGATCCAAGTGAATCGCTCGGTCGTGTTCGACGACGGACGCCAGTTGGAGCAAGAGATCTCGGTGCGGGCATACTCGCTGCATGAGGTGGGCAAGCTCATGCATGCGGCAGGGTTCCGCGTCCTAGAGGTCTCGGGCGGTTACCAGATGAAGGGGCGATTCTTCGGCAACCAATCGCGCCACATCATTGTCCTAGCGGAACGTAAAGACACTCCCGGCTCGTAAGTCCGCATTGCCATTTAGGCAATGGAATAACTCTGCGGCCGCTGGTGTCTGATTTTACGTGCGACCTGAGGGCGCTGCGACGTCTCAAAACATTGAGGCGCTTCGAGCGTCTGAATCTTCGGGAGAAACGATGCCGCTAGCAGTCAAAGCCGTACCGTCACCGTCCGAGAAGGGCGTGTCCAAGACGTCTCGCAAGACTCGTGTCCAACGGGTCAGCGCGAAACGCCCGAAGAACGAATCCAACGAGGCCAACAACGAGCGCGATCCGGACGACATGTTCGAGCCGGAAGTCGAAGAGAAGCCGTCGCGCCCCGATAACGGGACGTACCTCTCGATGTACTTCCGCGACATGGCGCTCCTCGACGTGCTGCGTCCCGAGGAAGAGTTCACGTCGGCGAAGGAAATCGAAACCCTCGAGGTGATGCTGTGGGAAGCGGTGTTCTCGCACCAGCCCACGTGTGAACGGATCCTCGAGGCGATCGGAACCGTTCCGGACTACACGGTGTCTGCCGAGGTGAAGGCGCTCGCGAAGGCGGCGCTCGGCAAAGATGCGAAGGCGTACGTGCGGGCCTCGGCAAAGGCCGCGCGCAAGCTGCGCTCGACGGACAACGACCATTTGTTCATCGATGCGGCGCTGATGACCGTCGATCGGATGTCGCTCGGCATCGGTGTGCGCGGTGAAGACCTCGGCTCGCTCGGCAAGGCGCGCCAGGTCGAAGAGTGGCTGCGTCGCGTCCACACGGCGAATCGCTCGACGATGATGGCGCGCAACGACTTCGTGAAGGCGAACCTGCGCCTCGTCGTGTCGATCGCGCGCCGCTTCAACCACGGCCGGATGGCGCTCGCGGATTTGATCCAAGAGGGCAACCTGGGTCTTTTGAAAGCGGTCGAGCGCTACGACTACAAGAAGGGGTTCCGGTTCTCGACCTACGCGTCGTGGTGGATTCGCCACGCGATCAGCCGCGCGCTCGCGGACAAGGGTAGGGAAGTACGCCTGCCGGTCCACATGATCGATGCGCAACATCGCCTGACGAAGGCGCGCCGCCAGCTGACGGGCGAGCTCGGTCGCAACCCCACGAGCGAGGAGCTCGCGAAGGCGACCAGCATGCCGCTCGATAAGGTCGAGAAGATGCGCAGCTGGCTGCTCGAGCAGTCGATCTCGATCGACAAGCCGGTCGGCGACGACGAAGGCCGGACCTTGGGCGAGGTGCTCGAGGATCCCGAGCGCGAGGACATCTCCCCGACGGGCGACCTCGAGTGGGAAGCCCTGACCAACGAGGTCCGGGACCTGCTCCACGAGCTGCGCCCGATCGAGGCGGACATCCTGCGCCAGCGGTTCGGCCTGGGGACCGAGCAGGAGCTCACCCTCAAGGAAATCGGTGACAAGTACAACCTTTCCCGAGAGCGCATTCGGCAGCTCCAGGAGCAGGCCCTGGCCAAGATGCGTCGCGCATTGGCACGTCGAGACCTGATGTAGTAGCGTCTGGGGCGATATGAGGACCTCGCCCGTTTTGCCACTCCTTGCGCTGGTGTTCGCGATCGCCGCGTGCGGCTCGTCGGATACCAAGCTGAAGGTCACCGGCATCGAACCGGCGAAGGGTGATGTCGAAGGCGGAACCTATGTCCGGATCAAGGGCAACCGGTTCATCGCCGACGGCGCGCGCAACGCGAAAGTGTTCTTCGGAACGCAAGGCGCGATGCGGCAGGGCACGGTCGTGCGGTTCGCGAGCGATAGCGAGCTGATCGTCGAGGCGCCGGGTGGCAAGCCGGACGAAGTCGCGGACGTGTTGATCGTGTTCGAGCCGGGCGGCGAGATGAAGATCCCGAAGGCCTTCACGTTCGTCGAGAAGAACAACGTGCCGGCGTCGGTCAAAGACCTCGACACGTCGAAGACCGGCGCGAAATAGGTAACTAGTTCAGGTTCCGCTTCCGCTTCACCGTTCCCTATTCGTCAGAGGGCTGTGCGCAATGATCGCCGATGAAAGGCGACAACATTGCAGCCCGACTCCGTCCGTTCGCCGCCGGAGTCATTCAACTCGTGCGTGAGCTTCCGTCCGAGCACGCGGCTACGCGCTCCTCGAGAGCACGGCGCTGAGTGCCCTTATCCGTGAAGCCGACGAGCTCGTCGCCATCCTCACCGCGTCGATCCGCACGACGAAAGGAATAGTGAGCGGTGAAGCGGAGCGGTGAACCTGAATGAATTACGTCTTAGAGGAAGTTCAGCCGGAACAACTGCTGCCCGAGCAGCACGAACGAGTCGTGGCCACAGCCGCGCTCGCCGTTCACCTTGATGAACGTGCCGTTCGACGAGCCGAGGTCCGCCAAGTACACGCGACCATCGCGTAGTGTCACGCGCGCGTGCAGACCCGAGACATAGCCGTCGTCGGGGAAGTTGATCTCGCCACGCTCGCGACCGAGCGTGACGCTCTCGCCGAGCAACGGATACACCGCGCCGGTGACCTCGCGACCGATGATCACCGTGAGCTTGCCCCAGTAGCCCGGGTTCGGACTGCCCATGAGCTCGGTGCCATCCGCCGTCGGCTCCGGCGTGGGAATCACCTCGAAGCGCAGCAGCTCCTGGCCGATGCGGATGATCTGGCCGGACTGCAGCTCCTCTTCACCCGTCATCTTCACGAACACGCCGTTGAGCGATTCGAGATCGCGAACCACCGCTTGCGTGCCGCGGATGTCGAGCATCGCGTGCACCGGCGAGAGATAGCCATCGTTCTCGAACACCGGGCCAAAACTACGGCCGAGCTTGTTCTCGCCCGGGCGAAGATCGTGCGTGCCGCCTTCCGAGCCATCGGGACGGATCAGCGTCATCGACAGACGTGCGCGCTGCGGCTGCGGCGGCGCAACTTGCTGCGGCACCGGTTGCGGCATCGGGTTCGGCGCCGACGCTTCGTCCATGCGGAAGCCACACGTGCCGCAGAACCGGAACGACGGCGGGACATCGCTACCGCACGACGGACAACGACGCATGCCGGTGGCGGCCGCTTGCTGCGGGGGCGCGAAGCCGGGCGAGAAGCCGGGGACGCCGGGCGGCGGTCCCATCGGCGGCTGACCCATCGGCGACTGCGGGCCAGGACCGGGACCCATGCCCGGGTTCATGCCCATGTTCGGGCCGGGACCCATGTTCGGATTTCCGCCGAGCGGACCCGACGGCGGCATGCCACCCGCGGGACCGATACCGGGGATATTGCGATTCGGAGACGGCATCTGCGCCGACGGTCCACGCACCGGTGCGCCGGGCGCAGCCTGTTGCGATGGATCGGCCATCATCGTCTTCATCATCGCCACGTCACCACCAGGAGCCTTCGGTGCCGTGAGCTCGGCGCCGCACCCCAAGCAGAACTTGTAGTGGTCCTGGTTTTCTTTCCCGCAACGGTTGCAGACGGTCATGGTGGCTCCTCAGACGATTTCGACGCGCAGTAACTGCTGTCCCAAGAAGACGTAGTCGCCGTGTTTCAGCACGTGCTCGCCCGAAACGCGAACGAACGTTCCGTTTCGCGACCCCAGGTCGGTAACGGATAGCACGCCCTGCACGAGTTGGATTTGGGCGTGCCGGCCCGAGATGAACGGGTCATCCGGGAAGTTGATGTCGTTGTTTTCGCGGCCGATCGAGACCGCTTCGGTATCGACGCGGAACACCCAGCCCGGCGTGCCGCCGCGCAGTTGTTGGGCGATTTCGATCGTCGCGTTGCGAACCATCGAGGCCGAGTAATAGGTGCCTTCGGAGTCCGGCAGATCCTCGGCTTGCTTTGCCGGCGTCACCGTCAGCACCTGTTCACCGACGAGGATCGTGGTGGCGGGCTGGATCTTCACCGTGCCTTGGATCCGCACGTAGACGCCGTTCAACGAGCCCTCGTCGCGCACGACGAGCTGGTTGTTCGCGTAGCGGAAGTTCGCGTGCATCGGCGACAGGAACGTGTCGTCGGGGAAGCTGATCGGGCAATCGCCCCGGCCGGCGAGGTGATCGGTGCCGGCGAGCGTGAACGACACGCCGTCTTCGCCATCGCCACGGATCAGCGTGAGCTTCGCGCGGGCCGCTTGCATGGCGCCGCCGAAGAACAGCGTGGAACGCCCGGGCTTTTGCGCGGCCGGGTCGACGCTGCGCGGGCCGACGCGCGTGGGCACCTCGAAGTTGACCGGCACCTGCGACGGCGTCGCCCCAGCCGGCACGACCTTGTTGCCGCACGACGGGCAGAACTTGAAGTTCGGCGGAATCGTCGAGTTGCACTTGTTGCACGTGGCGCCGATCGCAGTGCCGGCGTGCGTGGGTGTCGACGCGGAAGCCGAGCCATTCGGCGGCGGTTGCACGGATCCACGACGCGGGCGCGGATCCAAGGCGACCGGCTGCCCGCAACGCGCACATTGCGGCACTCCAATTGGAGTCAACGCGCTGCACGCGTCGCAGACCAGACCGACGTCCATCTCGCTGGAATTCTACCTTTATGCGGATCGGTGCGTCAAAGAAGCGGGGCTGTAGATCAGCTAGGACCCTAGTGTTTGATCTGCCCGAGCGACTTGGCAGCCGCCTCCCTGACCTGCGGAACGTCGTCTTTCGAGAGGGTTTCGAGCGCAGGCTTGCCTGCCGGATTGGCCACCTTGCCGAGCGAGATCGCGACGGCCTCGCGGACAAAGCTCGACGAATCGCCGGCCGCTTTGACGAGCGTCTGGACGTCGGTTTGGGCGAGCAACGGCCCGAGCTGGCCGAGCGCGAGCGCGGCGACCCGGCGATCGCTCCAGGCGGGCGAGCCGAGCGTCTTGGTCAGCGCCGCAACGAGCTCGGTCGGTGCCGCGTTGTGGCGGTGGCCGATCACCGCGACGGCCATCATCGCGGATGCGCGGACTTGCTCCGCCGGATCGGTCAGCGCTTTGGCGACGTGCGCGCTCGCATCTTTGCCGTCGAGCTTCGCGATCACCGATACCGCGAGGGCGCGGACTTTCGGATCGTCGTCAGTGAGGTGGGCGGTGACGCCGGGCTCGATCTGCTTCGCGATCTGATCCAACGCCGTCGCCGTTTTCGGATCGAGCTGAGCGGGCGTGAGCGCACCCAACGCGACGCGATCCGGCTGGCTATCGAGATCCGCCAGCACGCTGACCACGACATCGCGATGCTCGCCGAGCGCCTCCGTCAAACCAGCGCTGATATCGGCCACGTGATCGGCAACGAGCTTGCCGGTGATCGTGGGGTGCGGCAGCGATCCGGGCAGGTCGCCGACCGCATCCTCGGGGAAGAACTTTCCACCGTGCATCGGATAGTTGCCGAGATCCGCGAGCTGCGACGGCGCGACGCCCGCACCGGACACCCGCGCGACCGCCCACACGACCTCGTCGGCACCGGCGCCGGCACGTGCGAAGTAGGCGCGGACGAGCGGACCGAGCGCCTTTGGCTCGGACAATTGGCCGAGTGACCACGCGGCGAGGCGCTGGGCTTCACCGCGATTGTCGTCGAGCGCGGCGAGCAGGGCCGGTGCTCCAGCGGCGTACTTCCGGGCACCGATCGCGTACGCGCAGGCCGCACGCACCATGTCTTTTTGCGAGGCGTCCTTCAGCGTGGCCACGAGGGCAGGGCCCGTGCGCGCGTCGTCGATCTGACCGAGCCCGAGGCATGCGAGCACGCGCACCGAATCGTTGCGATCGCTCATCGCCTTTAGCAGGTGCGGGACCGCTTTCGGCGAGCCACTGCGGCCGAGCGTGAACACCGCGGCTTCGCGCATCGCGCGCTCGTTGTGCTCGAGGAGTGGAATGACATCGTCGATCACGCCCGGATCGCCGAGCCGGCCGGCCGCGACGAGCGCGTCGACCCGAACTTCGCGATCGAGCGTCTCGGCGAGCGTGCCGATCCGGCGCTGATCCTTGGTCGGCTCCTGGCGCGCCATGTGAACGAGCGGTGGCGCGGCGCCCTTGTTGCCGAGGTGACCGAGCACCTGCACGGCGATCCGTTGCTGGTTGACGTCCTTCTCGTCGCGCAACGCTTCGAGCAACGGGCGCAGACCATGTGCACCCACGCGATCGAGCTCCGCACGCGCGGCCTTCTTCACTTCATCGTTGCCGTGATGGATGCGCTCGACGAGCCGCGGCACGTAGCGCAAGTACAGCCGCACGAGCACGCGCCGATACACCGGCTTGTGCGCCATCATGAACGACAGCGGCGACAGCACCTTCTCGAGATCGCCCAGCGTGTCGGTCATCTCCTCGAGATCGATCGCTTGCTCGCCGGCGCGCGCGATCACGTCTTCGTTCGTGTCGTTGCGTAGGACGTTGCGAAGGAGCTCGGACGCCTTCATCGGCGTGCCGGTCTGGACGTAGAGCTGGGCGAGCGCGAACGCGGCCTTCGAGTTGCGCGGATCGAGTTGGACCGCCTTCTCGTACGCCGCGATCGCCTCTGGCAGCTTTTGCATCTCGACGTAACGCTCGCCGAGGCCTTCGTACGCCTGCGGATCGTTCGGCGACTTCGCGAGCGCCTTCTGCTGCCACTCGATCGCTTCGTCGTCCTTGCGCGCCTCGGTCTTGATTTCGGAGATCAGCTTGTAGACCTCGCGCTCGCGCGACGGGACGTTCTTCGCCAGCTTGAGGAGAAGCGCGACCGCGTCGTCGTACTTGCGCGCCGCGCGATACGCCTTCACGAGATCGAGCGTGGCGTCCTGATCGTCGGGCACGAGCGCGACGAGCTTCTCGAGCGTCTTGCGCGGCTCGCCATCGACGCCCTTGCCGGGATGGTTGAAGTACTCGACGAGGAAGTAGCCCGCATCGAGCACGTCTTGCGATGGCGCGGTGTTGACCTGCGCGCCCTTGAACGTGCTGTCCCAGCGATTCTTGTACTCGGACTCCTTCTGCGGAACCTTGATCAGCACGGTGACGATGTGGCGGCGCGCATCGCGACGCGCGAGCCGATCGGTCGGCTTACTGCCCGTCAGCTGCAGCACCTTCTCCCAATCTAGGAGTGCGAGCGCGAGCGACGTCGCGCCCTTCATCGCTTCGTACAGGCCAGCGCGACCCTTGTAGAAGTCCGGGTTCTTGGGATTTAGCTCGATCGCCTTGTCGTAGTTCTTCTTCGCTTCGGTCTGATAGGCGGCGCCGTGCTCGGCGAGGACTTCGCCGAGCTTCGCGTACGCGATCGGCTTCTTCGACGCGATGATCCGCATCCACGTCGCCATCGCCTTGGTCTTGTCGCCCTTCTGGTAGTACTGCTCGCCGAGCGTCACCAGGTGGCTCATGTCTTCGGGCTCGAGCTTCGCGAGGCGCTCGTACTCGACGATCGCGAGATCGTCTTTGCCGAACCGAGAATAGATCTCGGCGATCGTCGACAGCACGCCCGGATCCGACGGGAATCGTTGCTCGAGGCGCGTCAGCACGTCGAGCGCCTTCTTCTCCTGACCGCGACGCCAGTAGCGTTCGGCGAGCTCGAGCTGGAAGCGTGCTTCGCCCGGTGCCGCGCGCACGACGGCTTCGTACTGCGCGAGCGCTTCGTCATCGCGGCCGCTATTTTCGAGCAACGTGATCAACCGGCGCTGGGTCTCGAGCTCGAACGCCGACTTCGCGACGGCTTTCTTCAGCGCGGCGATCGCTTTGTCCTGCGCACCGGTCTCTTCGTAGAGCTTGCCGAGCGTGTTCCATTCGAAGTGGCCGCGCTGCGATTCCGGCCACTCTTTCTCGTACTGGGCGAGCAACGCCGGCAGCGCCTGCTTGCGGCGGTAGATGTCGATGATCCGGCCGGTGAGCTCGACCTCGAGGTAGTAGCCCTTCGGCGCGAGCTTGATCGCGCGGCGGTACTCGGCGACGGCTTCGTCATCCTTGCCCATGCCCTCGAGCGCCTGGCCGCGGCGATACACGACTTCGACGCGTCGCGCGGGATCCGAGCCGAGGAGCTTTTCGGCGGACGTGTAGCTCTCGAGCGCGACATCGCGCTTACCGGCGGCGAGCATCGCGTCACCGCGTTCGATCCACAGCTGGGCGTTGTTCGGATCGAGATCGAGGAACTGCTTGAAGTACGCGTTCGCGCCGTCGTTGTCGCCGGTGGCGAGCGCCAGGTCTGCGAGCGAGCGCAGCGCCTTCTTCTTCATGTCCTTCGCGGACGCGTGGGCAAGGGCCTTGTCGTACGCGGCGCGCGCGTCTTTGTTCTTGTTCGACGATTTGTCGAGCTCGCCGATCGCGATCCAGGTCTCGGCGTCGTCGTCTTTGGTCGCGACGGCCTTCGTGAACAGATCGAGCGCGCGCTGATCGTCCCCGGTCGTGTGCATCAACCTGCCGAGCGTGACGAGCGCGGCCCAATCGTCGGCCTTCTTATCGAGCTCTTTTTGATACTCGTCCTTCAGGAGGTCGACGGTGCGATACCGGCGATACATCTCGAGCAGCTTCGCGAGCGCGGACGCGTCGTGGGGATTCTTCGCGAGGATCTGCTTGTAACGAGCGATCACGTTCTTGTCGAACGGATCGCGGACCGCGCCCCAGTCGGCGGGTTGTGCGGCGGCGGTCAGCGGGGCTGCGGCCAGCGCGCACGCGAGCAGAAACGGGAGGCGTCTCATCGCCCCGAAAGCATAACGTGACTAAGCGCGAATGCGAGCGAGCAGCGACCCGAGGTGACTGCGGCGGCTCTCGATACAAAAGTCGCGCACCAAGCGAGCTTGGCTCTTGGCCATCGCGAGAAATTTCACGCCCAAGCCGGAGGCCAGGCGATCGTCCTTGCGATAGCAAATCTGGCCCGAGGCCCAGATCGATTCGGTGGTGCCCGGAAGGTCGATTTCGAGCCCGACGACCATTCCAGGCGGCGGTGCGAGCATCGAGACCGACGACATGTTCAGGCCGGTGTCGGACAGGTTGCTGGCCAATGCCCGGATCGGACGGTCGTGAACGTAGGAGGTGACCATGCCTTCGAAGGGGATCCGGTAGCCAAGTCGGCGCTCGTGCATCAAAAAGCCTCTGGTGGTCAGATGTAGGATAAAAGTCTACCAGCCCTGTTCCCAGGGTTAAGTTTTCGGCGGCCCGCGTCGCCAGGAGACTCGCTGGCGTCGTTGCGGCTCCGCTTCCGGTGCTCGCGTGCCGACGCACGCTCCGCTCCGGTTCTCGCCGCGCCTCGCCAGCAAGCCTCCTGGCGACGCTTTTCGGGCCTTTCGTTTTCGGATACGAGTAGGTGGTGAGGGCGTTTCCGTTCGATCAGCTGCCGCGGGTTCGAGATCTCGCGATCAACAATGCGCTCGCGCGTTGGGCACGTGCGATTTCGGCGACGACGAAGCTCGAGAAGTTGGTCGGCGGTGCGGTGAGGTTTCAGATCGTCGACGCGCGGCTTGATGATCCGCACGCGGCGGCGTGTGATGTCCGACTCGGTGGGCATTCCATTGTCGTGCGTGGCTCGTCGCCGTTTGTCCGTTGGGTGGCGCAGAAACTATTGAGTGGCGTCGAAGAGGCGGATGCGCCTCGCGAGCTGACCGAAGCTGAGAAGGCGATCTGGGTCTTGTTCGTGGCGACGATCGTCGACGATTTCAAAATAACCGGCGCCGAAGTCTGGGAGCGGCAAGAAATTCAGGCTCCCAATTCCGGTTCACTAGTCACTGTTCAGTCACTTGTTGCCGGGCACTCCTGCACGATCGAGCTCCTCGTCCCGCCGGCGTTGGTCCTGTCGGCGCCGCCGGCGCGCGTTCCGGCGTGGGCCGATCGCGTGATGATCGACGCGCGGGCGATCGTCGGGCGGTGCGAGCTATCCCGCAACGACATTTCCCGACTGAAGGTGCGAAGCATCGTCACGCTTGACCGCCCGATCGGCGGCCCGATCGGCCAGGCCGAGCTGACGTTCCTCGGCGGCGCGATCGGCATTTCCACGAGCCCGGCGGAACCACTCGTCGCGCGCGTCACGACCGAGTACATTCCGCGCGCGATGCCAATCCTGGACGATGCACGAGTGGAGCTGACGGTCGGCCTCGGCACGACCACGCTCTCACTGCGTCAGGCGCAGGGGTTGGCCGTCGGAGAAGTCGTGAAGCTCGGCCGACCATTGGCCGGGCCGTTCGAAATCCGCGCCGCGGGCACGCTGATCGGGCAGGGCGAATTGGTGGATGTTGACGGCGAGCTAGGCGTGCGCATCGTTAGCCTCGTTCAGGAGTAACGGAATGCCGGTCTACGAGTATCAGTGCAAGAAGTGCGGTCGCGAGTTCGAGTACCAGCAGCGCATGGCGGATCCGGACAAGACCGTCTGTGAAGCGTGCGGCCAAGAAGCGCTCGAACGGATCATCTCGCGCACGGCGTTTCAGCTGAAGGGTGGCGGTTGGTACAAGGATCTGTACTCGTCGTCGAAGCCGGAAGGCGGATCGTCGTCGGGCTCGGAGACCAAGGCGGCGTCGTCGGATAGCGGTTCGTCGACACCTGCCGCAGCGTCGTCATCGGATTCCGGGTCGAGCTCGGGCGGATCGTCATCGAGCGGTTCGTCGTCGGGTGGTTCGTCGTCGGGCAGCTCGGGCGGAACATCGTCGGGCGGTTCGGGCGGTTCGTCGTCGGGCAGCTCGGGCGGTTCGTCATCGGGCGGTTCGTCGACGAAATCGGCGGGCGCATGATCGGTCAGATCATCGACGGCACCGCGATCGCCGCGAAGCTGCGTGGCGAGGTCGCGACCGCGGCCGCGAACCTGCGCGCGACGAAGAACATCGCGCCGACGTTAGCGGTCGTGCTCGTCGGTGAAGATCCGGCATCGAAGGTCTACGTCGCGAGCAAGACCAAGGCGGCGCAGGCCGCGAACGTCGATGTTCGCGATCACAAGCTGCCCGCGAACACCACACAAGCCGAGCTCATGGCGCTCGTCGCGCAGCTCAACGCGGATCCGATCGTCGACGGGATTCTCGTCCAGCTGCCGCTACCGTCGCAGCTCGATAGCGACGCGGTGATCCGCGCGATCGATCCGGCGAAGGACGTCGATGGCCTGCATCCGATCAACCTCGGCTATCTCGCGCAGGGGCGGCCGGTATTCGTGCCGTGCACGCCGAAGGGCTGCATGCGCCTCCTGCGCGAAGTGAATTGCGATCCGTCGGGGCTGCGCGCGGTCGTCCTCGGGCGCAGCGTGCTCGTCGGCAAGCCGATCGCACTCCTGCTCCAGAATGCGAACGCCACGGTCACGATGTGTCACTCGAAGACCCGCGACCTCGCCGACGAAGTGAAGCGCGCCGATATCGTGGTCGCCGCGATCGGTCGGCCGGAGATGGTGCGCGGCGAGTGGATCAAGGACGGTGCCGTCGTGCTCGACGTCGGCATCAATCGCACGGCCGAGGGCAAGCTCGTCGGCGACGTGCACTTCACGTCGGCGATCCAGCACGCGTCCGCGATCACGCCGGTGCCGAAGGGCGTCGGGCCGATGACGATCGCGTGCTTGCTCGAGAATACGGTCGAAGCCGCGCGGCGTCGCCGAGGCTAACGATGCGCATCGTGGGGTTGGTGTTGGTGGCAGCGTGCGGGACGACGGATCTCCAGCACGCGACATTGCCGTACGCGGTCCAGACTGCAGCCGAGCAAGACAAGCCGTTGATCGTCGAGCTGTGGGCCACGTGGTGCAAGCCGTGCAAGGTGTTCGAGACGCACGTGCTCACCGATCCACGCGTGCAAGCGGCGCTCGCGGATGTCGTGTTCGTTCGCTACGACATCGACACGCCGAACGGTCACGATGCGATGCGCCGGACGCGCGAGCACGGCGTGCCGACGGTGCTCGGCATCGATCACGAGGGCACGGTGCGGCTGCGCAAGGTCGGGACCGAGCCCACCGCCGACGAGTTCCTGAACTTCATGCGCCAAGCGCACGACAAGCTTCGCGCCCAGCCCTGATCACGCGGTGGTTCCCCAGATGAACAGCGCGTAGCCGAGCTCGGTCTCCGCCGCGATGAACTTGTTGTTCCACGCGTCGCGCAGGGCGATCACGTGCCGAACGGTACCGATCGGTGGCGTAAACGTCAGGACGTCGTCGCGCACGAGGACCTCGTTCTCGCGCAGTGTTGCCGGTGGCTGTTCGCGCATCATCTCGATCATCCATCGCACTTGATCCGTGAACACCGAGACCTCGACGGTGCGCTCCGGCGCGGGTGCGAGTGGGTGTTCGTCGTCGGAGAACATCGTCACGTACTCGTCGAAGTCGTCCGGCCGGAGCGGATCGATGACCGGCTCGCTGGAATTTGGGGGCGTCATCCGTACCCACGGGGGCGAGATCCGTCGCGAGGCACACGCGAGGATCGCCATCCCCTCGGGGAGCGTGCGCGGGACGAACGGCAGGCCCACCGCGCGAACGTATCGTGCGCGGTCGAGTTCGCCGGACTCTTCGAGGAGGTCGGCGTAGATCGCGGCGCCGTCGGCATCGCGTAGCAACTCGGCTGCGCGCGGCCCGTGTCCGAGCGTCGGTACGAACAGCACCCAACCGCTCGAGCGACCTTCTTCGCCGGTTCGCCAGTCCCACACGCGCAGCGCCGGATCGATCGGGCCGTAACACGCGGCCTCGACTTCGCGCCAGCGATCGGCGAGCGAGAGGTGAACGCGATAGCGCGTCAGCGGCACGGCCTTCTCGAGCGCGAGCAGCGCGGGACGGTCGGCGATCGGCTTGCTCGGGAGTTCGAGGCGGCTCAGTCGTTCGAGCGTGCCAGGCGAGGCGACCAAGGCGTGCGCCCTCGCGCGTTCGAGTGGCGGTTCGAACGTCAGCTCGAGGCCCGATGGATATTCGATCGCCCCGAGCTCGATGTTTGCGAAACCGGCGCCGTGCAGCACCAACGTGGTCAGGGCAGGGCACGCGTGCAAGAACGCGTCGAGCGCGTCGACGGACACGGTCTCGGCGATGCCCAGCCGGAGTTGGCGAAGCGCGGGAAACGCGGCCGGACGAGGCAGCGCATTGGCAACGACAGTCAGCATCTCGAGTCGTTCGTGCGCTGCGAGCTTCACCAGCTTCGCGTTCGCGTGAGCACGGGTCAGGTGAGGAAGGCGTGGCAGGAGCTCGTCGAGCGGCGCGAGCGGCTCGTCGCTCGCGGTCCACGGCTCTCCATAGAACGGTTCGCCGTCGAACAGTGCGAGGCGCTCGAGGTGGGCACCGTCGGGATGCTCGACGACCGCGCGCCCGACCTCGAGTCGGTCCACGTGGAGGCCGACGAGGACGCCATCGCGCCACTCGAAGTCCGGCCAGTAGATCGCATCTTCGCCGAAGCGGCGTTCGAGCTCGGTCGCGAGGTCGCTACGTGCCACCGCGTTCGAGTATCGCCGAGATTGTCGTTAGCGATCGAGCGCGCCATGCGATCGCGAAGGTGCAGCCGCTTCGCCACTCCTCGGCTGTTACCGTCCCTTCTGCAATTTGGTCGAACGGTACGTACCGTCCTCTCACCGAGTCCCTTCTGCAATTTGGTCGAACGGTAAGTAACGCTTTCGGATACGAGCCCCTGTTCAGCCAGCCGATCGCGGTGCCCGATGCGACGTCGCGGGTGTTACGAACCCTTCGACCAAATCGACACGAGCCCTGACTCACGGGCGTTACTTACTGTTCGACCAAATCGGCACGCGCCGGCTCAGCAGGCGTTACTTATCGTTCGACCAAATCGACACGAGCCCCTGTTCAGCGGGCGTTACTAACCGTTCGACCAAATCGGCGTGAACCGCATGCGCTCGCATCGTCAGCGATCGAACGCTTCCTGGATCTCTACGTCCGGCGCGCGCTCGAGCTGATCGACGAGCTGCTTCAGGTCGCCGCGCCGCTCGCGCCACGCGAGATACGCCTCTTGTTGCGCGCGGCTATCCCAACCCTGCGTCAGCGTGAACGCGTTGCCGTCTTGCGATGACCAGCTGAACCGATTGCCGGCCGCTTTCCGCGTCACCGGGATGACGGCTTGAAGATGCGCGCAGAAGCTCGTCGGATCTTTCGCACGCAGGCGCAACGTCACGACGACGGGCTTCGCGCCGGCAGGCGCTTCGTTGCGAGGCGGCAACTCGGTCGTGTTCGCGGCGTCGAGCGCGGCCACCACCGCCTTCGCGACACCTTCGGCGGATGCCGGATTCTGACCGGTGACGAGCCGTTCGCTCACGACGACCTTGGCCTGCCACATCGGCGCGCCTTCATGCCGCGCACCGCGCTCTTCGAGCTTCGCCGCGAGCAGCCACGGCACGATCGTGTCCAACTTGATCGCGCGCTCCTCGTCGTTCGTGAACGCGCTGACCGTCTTGCCGGCTACAAGGTAGCTGCCGTTCGACAGCTGGATATTCACGAGTGCCGCCGGCCCGTGACAGACCGCCGAAACGATGCCGCCGCGCTCGTAGATCGTGGCCGCGATGCGCGCGAGCTCGACGTTGTCGGGCAGGTCCCACATCGCGCCGTGGCCGCCGGCGTAAAAGATCGCGTCGTAGCGAAGCGGGTCGACATCACGCGCGGCGATCGTGCGCTCGAGGTCCGCGCGATGCGCCGCGAGGAAGAGCTTGCTCGCTTCATCGGCCTCGTCGACGCCGTCGAGCGGAACCGTGCCGCCCTTCGGGCTCGCGAGGTCGATCGCGAAGCCGGCGCGCGCGAACACGTTGTACGGGTGGGCGATCTCCGACAGATAAGCGCCGGTCGGCAGGCCGGTGCTGCCCTTGATCGCGTGGCTGGTGGTCACGAGGAGAATGCGTTTCGACATGCCTAGAAGCTGCGCTCGACGAGGCATCGCCGGTAGACGAGCCGCGGGTTCATCATTTGTACTATCGTGTTGTAAATGACAGGCAGCACGCTCCCGAACGTCGAGGCGTTTTGCAGGACGTTCGAAACCGGAAGCTTCAGCAGTGCGGCGCGCGTGCTCGAAGTGACGCCGCAGGCGACGAGCCGGAGTGTCGCGCGGCTCGAGAAGGCGCTCGGCGTGACGCTGTTTCGCCGGACCACGCGTAGCCTCGCACCGACCGATGCCGCCCGCCGCTACTACGAGTTGTGCCAGCGCGCATTGTTACTGCTCGCGACTGGCGAGAAGGAGATCAGCGCGCAAGGCACGGCGCCATCGGGCCTCGTCCGGATCAGTGCCCCGAGCACGTACGGGTTGCATCGCTTGGTGCCGGCGCTGGGCGCATTTCGAGATCAGCACCCGCGCGTGCGCGTCGACGTCAGCATCGCGAGCCGCAATATCGATTTCGTGCGCGAAGGCTACGACCTCGCGATTCGGATGGGCGTCACGAAGCAGCAGACGATGGTGGTGCGCAAGCTCGGCGACTTTCCGCTCGGCGTGTTCGCGAGCAACGGCTATCTGTCGACCTACGGCGCACCCACGACGCCGGATGACCTCGCGAATCACGCATGCATCGCGTTCGTGATGCCGAGCTCGGGCCGCGTGTTGCCGTGGACGTTCATGGCAGCCGGCCATGCATCGGCAGATGCGAGCGCGAATGCAGAGAGCGCATCGCGCGCGAACGGGAACGCCCTCGCGGGAACCACGCGCGCGAGCGAACCGCGTGGCCGGGCCTCGCGGACAACCGAGCTCGAGCTCGACTCGGCGTATCGCTGTTCCGACGATCCGCTCGGCGCGATCGCCCTCGCGCGGGCCGGCGTGGGCCTCGTGCAGACGTACGACTTCCTCGTCGAGGACGATCTCGCGCGCGGCTCGCTCACCGAGGTGCTGACGAAGTATCGCGGGGCGAGTCGCCCGTTCTCGCTGATCTATCCGAGCAACGTTCGGCTGTCGCGCGCGGCGCGAGCGCTCGTCGATTTCGTCGTGCGCGATGCGGCGAATCGCGCGGGCTAGATGCAAGTCGCGTTGCACCTTTCGAGCGCATCGCGTGGCCGCGGCAGAGCATCGTCGGCTGATATGCTCGCGACGTGAAGCGCATCGTCGTCGCGTGCATCGTTCTGGCGATCGCCGGATCGGGTTGTAAGAAGTCAGGTGGCTCGGGCTCGGCAGCCGGATCGGGTTCGACATCGACGACCGGATCCGGCGTCGGTTCGGCATCGGGATCAGGAACCGGTTCGGATTCCGGATCCGCATCGTGGGACGACACCTCTGGCTCGAACGGCTCGGCGGCGAACGGCTCGGGCACGAACGCCGGCTCGGGCACGAACGCCGGCTCGGGCACGAACACCGGCTCGGGCGCGAGCTCCGGCTCGAGCGGACAGGGCAGCGCCACCGTCGATCACGCCGACTGCACGATCCGCATCACCGTCGCGACCGACAAGATCACCTGGGCGAGCACGCAACTCTCCGGCTCGGTCGTCTACAAGCACGGCGCGCCGGCGCCGGACTTCCACCAGCTCGCACCGCTCGCGCACAAGTGCAACGCGACGATGACGGTCGCGCCCGGCGCGCAAGCCGAAGACCTGATGGCGATCATGCAGTCGCTCGTGAAGCTCGGTATTCCGGTAACGCTGCTCGGCCCGGGCACCAAGCACTGACGCTACATGTCGACGTCGACGCCGCCGCTCGCTTCGACGGCACGCACCGCGATCGGCTTACCGAGCGCACGCACGAGCACGACCTGCAGATCGGCAAACGGCGGCGGATTCGTCAGCAGCTCGTCGACACCGGCCGCCACCGCTTGCTCGCGATAGCTCGGGTTCGACGTCAGCGCGATCGCCGGCACCGCCGGATTCAACGCCTTCGCCGCGCGAATGATCGACAGCGCGCCCTCGATATCGAAGTCGACATCGACAAGCACGACATCGACCTCGCTCGACAACACGCTGCCGGCGACGTTCGCATCGGCCGCTTGCGTGATCTCCGCCGTGGAGAAGATCGATTTGATATTGCGCGCGAGCGTAGTCCGGTCCTGGCGATCGCCGGACAACAGCAGGACCTGGACGCCGCGAAAGCTCGTCGCGAGCCGATCGATCAACGCACCGAGCTCGGACGTGATGTCCTGGAACTCGACGCCGATTCCCGGCGGCCCACTCGCCGCATCCTCGATCTGGCGGCGCCACGCCACGATGCCGTTCACCGACGTCACGCCCGCGTTCGGCACCGCGAAATCGAGCGTCATCTCGGCACCCTGCGGCACGTCCGCATCGGTCTCGAGGAACAGGCCGCCGCGCGACAGGTTGATCGAGTACGCGACCAGGAACGACGACGCGGTGCGGAACTCGACCTGCACCGCATACGGCATGCGTGGATGCTCGCGTTCCGACAAGTCCAGCGAGTATCACGCGACCCAAAGCGGTCGAGCAAGCGCCCGCGCCGCGGTCGACCGATCACGCGAAATGCAGCACCGGTTCGCTTTACCTGAGAGCGGCTCGATGATCCGCGCTCACACCTACACCGCGCTCGTGAACACGCCGCGATCGCCGCCGTCTTCTCGGTCGTGAGGGAGTTGTTCCGCCGACTGTTCGCACCGCCACCCGCACCCCGGGCGAGTGTGGGTCGCAACGCCACGCCTGCCATGTTGCTGCGGATGTTCGAGCTGTTCCCCGACGAGCGGATCGGGGTGGTCGACGAGCACCAGCACTTGGTCGCCGTGCTCGACGCGAAGCGCGTGAAGTCTCGGCTCGCGCGTCGCGACGTGGCGACCGTGGCCGAGCTCCTTGGCTAGAGCAGCCGGTCCAACAGCCGCTCGAGATGATCGAGCGAGAGATAGCGGATCTCGACGCGACCGGCCTTGCCCGGCTCGTCCTCGGTGATCGTGACCGGCCCACCGAGCGTGCGGGTCAGCCGCTCTTCGAGATCACGCACCGACGCACTCTTCTGCACCGTGGCCTTGCGCGGCTTGGCCTTGTCCGGCGCGCGCCGCTTCTTCACCAGGTCTTCGGTGGCACGCACCGACAAGCCCTTCGCCACGACCTGGCGCGCCGCTTGTTCGATCGCCGCCGCATCCTCGAGCCCGAGCAGCGCACGCGCGTGGCCCATGCCGAGCCGTTGATCCTCGACGAGCTGACGCACCGGCACGGGCAACTTCAATAACCGGATCGAGTTCGCGACCGTGCTGCGATCCTTGCCGATGCGCGCGGCGACCTCGTCGTGCGACATCGCGAATTCATCGACGAGCCGCTGATACGCCGTGGCCTCTTCGATCGGCCCGAGGTCCGCGCGCTGCAGGTTATCGACGAGAGCGCGCTCGAACGCACCCTTGGTATCGACCTCGGCAACGACGACCGGCACCTCGTGCAGGCCCGCGCGTTGCGCCGCCCGCCACCGCCGCTCACCCGCGACGAGGAAGTAGCCTTCCGCGTTTGGCCGCGGCCGGACGACCAGCGGCGTGATCACGCCGTGATGACGGATCGAATCCGCGAGCTCGCCGAGCTGTGCTTCATCGAAGTTGCGGCGCGGCTGCTCCGGGCTCGGATACAGCTGCTCGATTCCGGCGAGGAAGTACGTGCGCGATTTTTCACCGGCGCTCGCGACCGGGACACCACGCGGCGGCGTTGCTGTGGGCAGGAGCGCCGATAGGCCACGACCCAATCCACGCGCAGGCTTTTTCGAATCGGTTGTCATCACGCTGCCGGCTGTCCCTTCGCGAATTGGACGGTGCGGTCGATGATCTCATCCGCCACCGCGAGATAACTCTTCGCGCCCGGGCAGCGCTGGTCGTACAGCATGACCGGCTTGCCATGGCTCGGCGCTTCCGACAGCCGGACGTTGCGCGGCACCGTGGTCTCGAGCACCGCGTTGCCGAAGAACTTCGCCACCTCGTCCCGCACCTGCGTGGCGAGGTTCATGCGGCCGTCGAACATCGTGAACAGCACGCCATCGATCTTGAGGTGCGGGTTGTACGCGGCCTTGACCTTCTCGATCGTGGCCGTCAGCGCCGACAAGCCCTCGAGCGCGAAGTACTCCGCCTGCATCGGCACCACCACGCCATCCGCGGCGACGAGCGCGTTCAACGTGAGGATGCCCAGCGACGGCGGGCAATCGATCACGATGTACTGGTAGCTCGCCACGATCGGCGCGAGCGCATTCGCGAGGAACCGCTCGCGCGAATCCGCGCCGATCAATTCGATCTCGGCGCCGACCAAGTCCGTGGTGGCAGGTGCGACGAACAGGGTAGGGATGTCCGTGGGCCGAATGACCTCTTCGAGCGTGACCTCGCCGACGAGCGCGTCGTAAACCGTGAGCGTGACCTTGTCCCGTGGATAGCCGACGCCCGACGACGCGTTGCCCTGCGGATCGAAATCGACGAGCAGCGTGCGATACCCGCGCGACGCGATCGACGCGGCGAGATTGATCGCCGTGGTCGTCTTGCCGACGCCTCCCTTTTGGTTCGCGACAGCCACGATTCGAGACATGCCTTTCGGTACCACTCGACTATGACGCTCTAAAAATTTGGCCCAATCCGGACGACTGACGTACAACGTAGACAGATGTAGGACATGTGGGTTGGTCCTCATCGCAACGCAGAAGGAGCGCTTATGTCGTCAGGGATTCCGCGTATCTACACGTCGTTTGCCGAGTTCGAGCGCGAGGAGCTTCGCCGCCTGGATTCCCTCCACACGTCGGTCGACGATCTGGTCGAAGAACGGTTCGCCGAAGACGGCGAATTCGGCCAGAGCGATCAGCCGCGCCGCCGTGGCCGCCCGCGCAAGAATCCGCGCTAGCCCTTGCGCCTCTTCGAAGGCGCATTATGATGCGTGTCATATTCAATGGCGCGCACGGTCGGAGCAGATAAGGCAGTCACGCACGAGCGAATCGTGCAGGCGGCCGCCAAGCGCATCCGCCGCAACGGCTACGCGAACACGTCCGTCGCGGATGTGATGAAGGACGCCGGACTCACGCACGGTGGCTTCTACGCGCACTTCCCGTCGAGGGAAGCGATGCTCGCCGAAGCGCTCGACTACGCCGCCGCCGAAGGTGTGCGGTCGTTGGTCGGGAGCGCGAGCGTGGATGCGTCGACCAAGCACGAGGATTACCTCGAGGCGTTGGTCGATAACTATCTTTCGGATCGGCATCTCGAGTCGAAGGATCTCGGGTGCACGATCGCCGCGCTCGGGACCGAGACGCGCCGGCAATCGCCGGAGATCCGTGCGGTCGCGACCACGCGGATCAAAGAGCTGATCGCGGCCGTCGGCAAAGCCACGCCGGATGCGCTCGCCACGATCTCCACGCTCGTCGGAGCGCTCGTGATCGCGCGGATCGTCGACGATCCCGAGCTCAAGGATGACGTCCGTGCTGCTGCGAAAAAAGCGGTGCTCAAGAAGCGCCGTTAGTTTTTTTGTCCACGAATATGATGCTCAACATATAAGGAACGTGTCATGAAACTCGATCAAGCAATCGCATTCGTCACTGGCTCGAACCGCGGCATCGGCAAGGCGCTCCTCGAAGAGCTCCAGGCTCGCGGCGTGAAAAAGATCTACGCGGCCGCACGCGATCCGAAATCGATCACCACGCCGGGTGTGATTCCGGTCCAGCTCGATGTCACCAATCCCGAACAGGTCGCTGCCGCCGCGAAGCTCGCCGCCGATGCGAACCTGGTCATCAACAACGCCGGCATCGCGACGACCACCTCGATCCTCGCACCGAACGCCGTCGAGACCATGCGGCGCGAGCACGAGACGAACGTCTACGGCCTCCTCGATGTCAGCCGCGCGTTCGCGAAGCAACTCGCGGGCGGCACGCTCGTCAACGTGCTCTCGGTTGTCAGCTGGGTGACGACGCCGCTCCTCGCGACCTACGCGTCGTCGAAGTCGGCCGCCTGGTCGGTGACGAACGCGCTCCGCCACGAGCTCCGCGCGCAGAACACGAAAGTCACCGGCGTGCATGTCGGCTTCGTCGACACCGATCTGACGCACGGCATCGATGCGCCGAAAATCGCGGCGTCGGCGGTGGCGAAGTCGATCGTCGACGGCATCGAGCAGGGCGATGAAGAGATCATCGTCGACGGCTTCTCGAAGGCCGTGCACGACAACCTGACCAAGAGCGGCTACCTCGCGGCGCGCCTGTGAGGTACGCATCGCTCGGTCGCACCGGGCTCTCCGTCTCGCGGCTCGCGATGGGCACCGGCACGTTCGGGAAACAGACCGACGAAGCCGAGTCCCATCGGATCCTCGATCGGGTCGCGGATGCCGGGGTCACGTTGATCGACACCGCGGACATCTATCCCGCCGGCGCCGACGCCGATCATCCGCTCGGTAGCTCGGAGGTGATCACGGGGCGCTGGCTCGCGAATAAGCGCGCGCGGTTCATCCTCGCGACGAAGGGCGGTGGCCCGACGGGACCGGCGGCGTGGGATCGCGGCGCCTCGCGCAAGCACCTACTCGACGCGATCGATGCGTCGCTGCGTCGCCTCGGCACCGATTACATCGATCTCTATCAACTGCACATGGACGATCCGGCAACGCCGCTCGACGAGCTTGCCGAGACCATGGACACGATCGTGCGAACCGGTCGCGCGCGTTACATCGGCGTCTCGAACTTCCTCGCGTATCGGCTCGCGCGCGCGATCGGCCGTCAAGATGCGCTGCACCTCGCACGGTTCGTCTCCGTTCAACCACGGTACAACCTGTTGTTCCGCGGCATCGAGCGCGAGCTGCTTCCCCTCGCGCGCGAGGAGTCGATCGCGGTGCTGCCGTACAATCCGCTCGCCGGTGGCCTGCTCACGGGGCGCTATCAGCGCGCCGAAACACCGACGACGGGACGGTTCTCGCAAGAGCTCGGTGCGTTCGGTGCGATGTATCGATCTCGTTATTGGAACGAGCGCGAATTCGAGACGATCGCGTCGCTCCAGTCGCTGGCAGCGAGTCGCGAGCTCGCACTGCCGACGCTGGCGGTGGCATGGCTGCTCGCGAATTCCACGATCACGTCGGTGATCCTGGGTGCGAGCAACGCTGGCCAGCTCGCCCCGACGCTCGCCGCAGCGGAGGTCACGCTCGACGCCACCATGACGTCGACGCTCGACGAGATCACCGCGCAGTATCGCGACGTGGCGACGAGCGTGTAGCTGGTAGCATCCAAGCGAGATGAAGCTCGCGACCGCCCGGCGCTACACGCTGCTCGGCACGCTCTATTTCGCGCAGGGCCTGCCGTTCGGGTTCTTCTCGATCGCGATTCCGGTGCTGCTTCGCGAGCAGGGCGTCCCGCTCGCGAAGATCGGCCTCGTCATGCTGCTCAACGCGCCGTGGGCGTTGAAGTTCGTGTGGGCGCCGTACGTCGATCGCAAGTACATCCCGCGCATCGGTCGGCGGCGCACGTGGATCCTCGCGATGCAGCTCGCCGGCACGGTCGCGCTCACGACGATGGCACTCGTCCCGAAGCTGACCGAGCTGATGCCGCTGCTCGGCGCGATGTTCGTGCTGAATCTGATCGCGGCGACCCAAGACATCGCGACCGATGGGCTCGCCGTCGAGCTGTTGCCGCCGGAAGAACGCGGCGTCGCGAACGGACTGCAAGTTGCCGCCTATCGTGCCGGCATGATCATCGGCGGTGGCGTGCTCCCGGGCTTCAACGACGACATCGGCCTGCAGGGCATCTTCGGCGTCATGGCCGGCCTCACGATCCTCTCGACGATTCCGGTGCTCGTCTCCCGCGAGCCTGACACGATCACACCGGATGCCGCCGCGCCGTCGGTGCACTTCCTGAAGTTACCGGGCGTCGCGCCGGTGCTCGCGCTCGTCATCATCTACAAGTTCGGCGAGGCCGCGGCGCAGAACATGTTGAAGCCGTTCCTCGTCGATCATCATCTGACGCTCGGCGACATCGCGTGGATCCTCGGCACGGTCGGCGCGTTCGCGGGCATGGCGGGCGCGCTCGTCGGTGGCTACGCCGTCGAGCACCTCGGTCGCAAGCGCGCGATGGTGATCTTCGGGTTCGGCCAGATCGTAACCGTCCTCGGCTACGCGTATCTCGCGTTCGCCACGCCGAGCTATCACGAGCTCTACGTGTGGGCCGGCGTCGAGCACTTCGCGAGTGGGTCGGCGACTGCCGCACTATTCACGGCGATGATGGACTGGAGCCGCCCGGAAGCGAGCGGCACCGACTACACCGTGCAGGCGAGTGCCGTCGTGATCTCGACGGGAATCGCCGGCATGCTCGGCGGTGTGTCCGCCCAGCTCCTCGGCTACGGCGGGCACTTCATCTTCACCGCCGTGCTGTGCGCGGGCGCCGTGATCGCCACGCTCGCGCTATTTCCGATGCGCGGATTCCCTATTTCGGCAGGCCCGGAATCCCCTCGGCACCCGACTTGATCTGCATCGACGACGCGCTGATCTCGTCCTTGCTGAGCGGCAGGTAGTAACCGCCGAGGTGCGCCGACAAGAACGCTTCGGCCGCACCGAAGAACGCGATGTTGTTCTCCGGCCGCGCGAACCCGTGGCCTTCGTCGGGGAACAGCGCGTACGTCACCGGCAGGCCGTGCTTCTGCATCGCCGCGACGATCTGCTCGGACTCCGCCACGTTGACGCGCGGATCGTTCTGGCCCTGGCCGATCAACAGCGGCTTCTTGATCTTCTGCGCGTAGGTCAGTGGCGACACCGACGTCAGCAGCGCCTTGCCTTCCGGCGTGTTCGGATCGCCCATCCGCTTGTGGAACAGCGACACGATCGGCGCCCAGTACGGCGGAATCGTCGACAACAGCGTGATCAGGTTCGACGGGCCGACGAGATCGACGCCACACACGAACGCGTCCGGCGTCATCGTCAAGCCGGCAAGCGTCGCGTAGCCGCCGTAGCTACCGCCGGCGATGCAGGTGTCGTTCGCCTGCGCGATGCCTTGCTGCTCGGCCCACTTCACCGAGTCGAGCAAGTCGTCGTGCATCTTCTTGCCCCACTGGAGGTTCGACGCGTTGACGAACTTCTTCCCGAATCCCGTCGAGCCACGATAGTTCACGCTCAACACGGCGTAGCCGCGATCGGCGAACAGCTGGTGGAACGGGTTCGGACCCCACTCGTCGCGCGCCCACGGTCCGCCGTGTACCCACAGCACCATCGGCAGCGGCTTCGCCGGCTTCTTCGTCGGATCGACCGACGCGGGCAGGGTGAGGTAGCCGACCATCGTCAGGCCATCGCGCGTCGGAATCTCGACGGGCGTCATCGCCGCCAGCTTGTACTTCTCGAGCTCCGGCCGCGCGGTGAACAAGAACGTCGCCTTCTTCGACGCGCGGTCGTAGACGTAGAAGTCGTTCGGCTTCTGCGGCGTGTGCGTGGCGACGAGCAGCTTCTTCTCGCCGAGCGTCTCGCTCGTGACATCGAACGTACCGTCCGTCAGCTTCTGGATCGCGGCGATGTCACCGGCGATCGACTTGTCGATCACGGTCCACGTCGGCTTCTGGTAGTTGAACTGCACGGCCTGCAGCTTGCCGGTGTGCGTCTGCATCCACTGGTCGCTGACCTCGGACTTCGGATCCGTCGCGATCGTGGTCTGCTTCTTCGTCGCGAAATCGACGCTGACGAGCGCACCGGTATCGCTGACGCGCGAGTCGGTCATGTAGAACGACTTGCCGTCGGGCGCGATGCCGACCGGGCTCGTCGCCGTGGCGTCTTCGAACGGAATCGTGTCGAACAGCGTCCACGTCCGCTTGCCGTCCTTCACGGGCTTGTCGTCGGTGACGTAGATCTCGTTCGAGCCGTCATCCTTGTTCTTGATCGCGAGGCGAGGGCGCATGCGCGCGTCGAGCGTGAAGCCCGAGAAGCCGCCGTCGTCGAGCACCAACAAGGTGCGCTTGCCGGTCGCGAGATCGAACGTGTAGAGGTCGAAGAACTTCGGGTCGCGATCGTTCATCGACACGACGATCTTGCCGGGCGTCGTGTCGTCCATGCCGGCGATGCTCGCGCGCACCTTCTCGCCGGGCGTGAGGTCGGTGACCTTGTTGCCGTCGGCGAGATCGACGCGGAACACGTGGAAGTTCTCGTCGCCGCCGGCATCCTGCGTGTACAGCACGTGCTTGCCATCGAACGCCCACGTGTAGCCGCGCACCGGACGCTTCGTCTCGGCGGTCACGGGCTTCGCCTGATCGAGCTTGTCGATCGGTGCGATCCAGATGTTCATCACGCCGTCCTTCGGCGCGGTCCACGACAGCTGCTTGCCATCGGGGCTGATCTTCACGTTCGTGCGCTCGGGATTTCCGAACAGCACCGTGCGCGGAATCAGATCATCTTTCGGATGACCGACGGCGGGCGGCGGTGCCGGCGGAGGCGGTTGCACCATGTCCGCCGCGGCTGCGGCCGGAGCTTCTTGCGCCGGAGCAGCGGGCTGTGCCGGCGCCGTCGACTGCGATCCACCACCACACGCGGCGACCAACAACACGATCGAAAGGTGTTTCATGCCAACGGGCGTAACACGATTCTCCGACGAGAAAAATTGCGACAGCGTGCGACAGCCCGCGACGTGGCGCGACCTCCAGCGACACGCTAGTTCGTGCAGCTCGCCGACGTCGTCACGTATTGCGATCCGAGCGGCGTCAATTCGCCATCGCCGCCGAGCAGATCGATCGACGGCGAATTATCGGAGCGCCCAGTGAACCACGCGTATCGCATTACGGCGGGCTCGTTCTCGAGATAGTCGAGCGCGTCGGTCATGTACGCCTGCTGCTTCGCGACGGAGATGTCGTCGCTGTCGAGGCATGCGAATTCGGTCAACCAGATCGGCCGGTCGTACTTCTTCATCATCCCGATGTAGCCGGTCAGCGCGTCCTTCGTGCACGCATACCAATGCACGGCGAGGTAATCGACTTGGCAGTCCGGACACGCGGCAAAGAACTTGTCGAACCAGTCGAACGGATTCGTTTCGTTGCAGCCACCGCCGCAGTAGTTCAACGCCGGCGACACGATCTTCAGCGCGTGCGCGCTCGCGATCTGTTCGACCTGCGGCCACAAGTCCGCCGCTTGTTGCGGCGTCAGGTTCGCCTGGCTCGTGAAGTCGGGCTCGTTAAACGCGAGCAAGTACTTCGCATCCGCCGTGATCTGCGAGCCCGCATTCGCGAGCGAGTTTTGCCCCCACACCATCGGCACGTATTCCTGCGCGTGCGTCGTGATGCCGTCGTCGGGCGTGCTCGCCCAGTTGTACCACCACGAAACGCCGCTCGAGAGTGCCTGCAAATCGGCGGCACTATCGTGACCGTAGGCGAGGCCGCGCTTGCACGAATCGTCGGCGGTGCCGGACTCCGGTGACGAGGAACAGGCGACGAGACCTACGGCGAGCCACCGCAACATCGCCGTCATTTTCGCGAGCGACGACCGCGTTGTCGATGTGAGTATCAGCGCACCTCACGCTTCGTGATCGCGTGCTCGAAACGCTCGACGGGAAATCGGCTGACGACGCGATGAACGTGTTCGTGCTGCTCGACTATCTCGAACAACACGGCGCCAAGCTGACGTACGACGAGCTCGTCACGATGCTTCGCCGCCAGTCGCGTTAGGATCTCGCCATGGATCCTGTCGCGACGTTGCAAGCAAGCGTGGATGATCTGCGCAACACGGTGACCGAGCACAGCCGCGAGATCTTGCATCTGCGTGCCGCGGTGGACGGACTCACGAACATACTGTGCGCCCGCGTCTCTCACGTCACGCGCGAGGATATCGATCGTGCGATCCGAGATGCGCTCGACGCGCTGTCGCCCGCGATTCCGGGCGCGACCTTGGCGGCGGCGCGTCGTGCGCGAGACGAGAAGGCGATCGGGGCAGGCATGCCAGTCGATCCGTATCGCGGTCTGCCGACGGATGCGCACGACGATCCGGCTGCGCAGGAGCTCCTCGTCAGAGCGCAGCACCTGCACTACGCGAAGCAATTCGGGGAGGCTCGGACGCTCTATCAACAGATCGTCGACCACTATGGCCCGACGAAGCAGGCCATCACCGCGCGGGCACAGCTCGACAACCTGAAGAGCGTCTAGTCGTTAAACTTGATGCCCATATGCGCCGCGTCGATCTCGCCGCTCGTGGGCGGCAGATACTCGCCACCGAGATACATCGATAGGAACTGTTCGAGCGCCATGGCGGCGAAGCCTCGGTTCCGCTCGAGCTTCAACGGGTCGCGTTGCCCGTAGAACACCCCGTGCAGCACCGGGATGCCGCGCTCGCGAACGCTATCCGCAAATTCGCGAAGCTCCGCGAATGGCACCTTCGTGCTGAGCTCGCCACCGACGACGAACATCGGCTTCGTGATCGCATCGACGTGCTTCATCAACGAGATGCTTTGCAGCTTCGCTTTGCCTTCGGCGGTCGTCGGATCGCCGATGTTCGCCCGCTCGGGGCCATCGGACCGACTCGCGAGCTCCGTCGTCAGATCCACCGGGGCGTCGAGGCCGATGCCGCAGGCGAATGCATCCGGCTCGACCTCCAGTGCAGACAACGCGGTGTGCCCGCTCATGCCTTCGCCCATGATGCAGGTCTGGTGAGGCGCGACGATGCCTTGCTTCTCGGCCCAGCGCAGCGCATCGATCGCGTCGTCGACGACCTTCTTGCCTTGCTCGTCTTTGCCCGCGAGAAAGAACGCGCGGCCGAGCCCCCCCGAGCCGCGCAGATTGATCATCAGCACTGTGTATCCGCGATCCGCCAGGAACATCGTAGTCGGCGATACCCCGGCCAACTGGTGCCCCCAACCACCGTCGAAAACGCGTAGCACCATCGGCCCGGGTTGGGACTTGCCGAGTGGTCGCGTCACGCTTCCAACGAGCGTAAGTCCGTCCCGCGTTGGAATCTCGATCGGCGTGATCGGCGCGAGCTTGTGGCCCTCGGATTTCGGCCGGCTCGAAAACAGCAGTGTCGACGTCTTGGATTTGAGATCGAACAGATAGATGTCGTCGGGCCTATCGGTGCTGTACGTGTTGACGAGCCAGGCATGCGCAGCCCATCCGATGATCGAATAGCCACCGGTCGTGAGCTTCGCGATCGCGTCCAGGTCCTCACGGCTGGCCGGATCGAGGGCAGTCACCGTCGGGCGCTGGTAGCCAAACTTCACCGCCAACAGCTTGAAACCACCGTTCTCGAACCAGAGCGAGAGCGCGGCCGACTTCGGATCACTCGCGAGGAGCGTCTTCTTTCCCGTCCGGAAATCCATCGACACCAGCGCACCCGTGTCGCCGACTCGCGAATCGAACATCACGATCGATTTGTCGTCGGAACCGATGCCCCAAACCGTAGTCTCGGCTTGGTCCGCGAACGGGATCGTATCGAACAGCTTCCACGTTTTGCCCTCTAACGCGAACTGCTGCCAGTCGTGGCCCATCTTCGCGGCCACGCGCGGGCGGTCATGCTGATCGAGCATGACGTTGTCAAAGCCCTCGTCGTTTTCGAACAGCAGAGAACGTTTGCCAGTGGTGACGTCGACGTAATACAGGTCGGGATGATTCCGGTCGCGGTCATCGATCTTCACGATCACTGTCGCCGGGCCTTTCACGCTACGACGGCGAAACAGGTGTGCGCGCGCACCCGCGTACGGTGTGATGTCGGTGGACGTACCGTCGAGGTCGAGCCGATACAGGTGATCGTCATCGCCGAGGTAGACCAACTGCTGACTCGTCTCGACCCACGTGTATTTTTCGTGCGCATCCGTCAGCGCGTGCGCATCGCTGAGGTTCGCGACCGGTGCGACCCACAACTTGCCATCGGCGAGCCAGGACAACCGTGCGCCATCGGGGCTGATCTCGACCTTCGTTCGCGCGGGCGGACTGAAGAACACGTCGCGCGGAATCAGGTACGAATTCGGATGCCCCTTCGGCTCGGGCTTCTTCGCGACCGCTGCAGCGGGCTTTGACGCCTGCGCTGGCTTCACCGGCACGATCGTTCGCACGGGCTCCGGCCCGGTCGATCCACATGCGGCACACGCCACCACGATCCCCAACAACTTCAACATCACGCCTCGATATCGTAGTCCTTCAACTTTTTGTAGAGCGTCGACCGATCGATCTCGAGGATCGCCGCCGCTTGCGCCTTGTTACCGTTCGTCGCGGCGAGCGCTGCGAGGATGCCTTCCTTCTCGAGATCACGCAGCGAGCGCGCGACTGGCGGACGCGGGCCGGTGTTGTACGTGGGCGCGACTGGCGCGACCTGTAGTGGCGGCGGCGTTTCGATCACCGGGAGCGGCGCCGGTGTGGGCGTCGACGTGATCGCGGAGCCGAGCGGCGGGGTTGGCGGCGAGTTGCGCACGCGCGGCAGCGACTGTTGACCGAGCACCTGCGGCGGCAAGTCCTGCGGCTGGATCTGATCGCGATCGCCGAGCACGATCGCGCGCTCGACCGCATTGCGGAGCTCGCGCACGTTGCCCGGCCACGGATAGCGCGTCATCACCGCGAGCGCGTCCGCGGAGAAGCCGGTGATCCGGCGCCCCGCTTGATGCTTGAACCGCTGCATGAAGTGGTCGGCGAGCAGCGGGACGTCGTCGAGGCGCTCGCGCAGCGGCGGCACCTCGACGTGGATGACCGAGAGCCGGTAGTACAGATCTTCGCGGAACGAGCCGCGCCGGACCATCTCGGCGAGATCGCGATTCGTGGCCGCGACGACGCGGACATCGACCTCGATCGACTTTTGGCCACCGACGCGCTCGAACCTGCGTTCTTCGAGCACGCGCAGAAACTTGGTCTGGAGACCGAGCGGCAATTCGCCGACCTCGTCGAGGAACAGCGTGCCGCGATCGGCCATCTCGAACCGGCCGGCCTTCTTTTCGGTGGCGCCGGTGAACGCGCCCTTTTCGTGACCGAACAGCTCGCTCTCGATCAGCGATTCGGTGAGCGCGGCACAGTTGACCGCGACGCACGGGCCCTTCGCACGGCGCGACGCCCGATGGATTGCACGCGCGACCATTTCTTTGCCCGAGCCGGACTCGCCGCCGAGGAGGATCGTGGCGTCCGACGGACCGACGCGCTTCACGAACTCGATCACGCGCAGCGCGGCCGCGGACCGACCGACGAAGTCGTTCGTGCCCGTCGAGTCGAGCTGTTCCTCGAGGGCATCGGCGCGCTTCGCCAATAGGTCGCGCGTGTCGGCACCGACCCACGCAGCACTCGTGAGTTGCGCGATGCAGCTCGCGGCTTGCGCATCCTCTTCGCCCCATGGCTGGCCCTTGCGATCGATCCACAGGAGCGCGACGACGTCGTCGCTCGCACCGTGGACCGGCGCCGCGATCAAACTTCGGCCACCGGTCTCGGCGGTGACCACGCCACCCGCGAGCACTTTATCGACGAGCTCACCTGGGATTTGCAGCTGCGGCGATTCACCAGGACCGACCGCCGCCGCGACCGGCGCGGGCCGCTTGCCCGCCGACAACACGAACGCGCGATGCGCTTCGAGGGCCGTGCGCGATGCATCACAGGCCGCACGCGCCACCGCGTCACGACCTGCAGCGGATTCCGCGCGCAGCCGATGCCCGAGCTCGGCCAGCGCCGCGAGGTAACGCCGTGCGGTTTGATCACCGCGACCGGTGAGCGCGAACAACTGCGCGCTCGTGACTTCCATCGTGACGTGCGACGACGCCTTCACGAGCGCCACGCCATCACTCGGCACGAACGCCATCTTCGTCCCGCCGAGCACGATCTCGTCACCGGCTTCGAGCCGATGGACCGAGGGCGGCTGACCGTTGATCAACGTGCGGGGCTTGCCGCTATCGTCGATCCACGCGAGCGCACCATCGCGAAGCTCGATCAGACCGTGTTGGCGCGACACCGTGGGATCGGTGAGCTGGACGAGGTTGCCATCGCCGCGACCGACGCCACCGCCCCGAAGCGGGAGCTCGAATTCACGGCCCGCATCCGGACCCTCGATCACCACGAGGCGTGCCAGAGACATGCACCTATCCTACCGCCGGTGCTACGGTTTCGCGATGAAGCGGCTAGTGATCGTGATCGGTTTGGTCGCCACGGCGTGCAGCGGCGGCCAAAAGACGTCGGCCGGTGAGGGCAGTGGCAGCGCGATCTACGCGAAGAAGGTGTCGATCGGCTGGGGCTTTCAGGCCGAGGGCTCTAACACGGCGATCTACCTGCAAGTCACCGACGAGACCGGTCGTCAGGTCTCGAACCCCGTGATGACCACGAAGGGCGAGTGCAAGCCGATCACGCCGGCGGCGGACATGAAGGCTCTGACCGGCTGCGCGTGCACCGGGTTCGAGCTCCACGCCGTCGTCGAGGGAACCGACATCGTGATCATGAAAGCGAAGACCGAAACCGGGCCCGCCGACGCGATGAATCGCGAGGAAGTCACCCGGGTGAAGGCTCCGGACGGCGCGGCGATCGAAGCCGGGACCTGACGCTTACATCGGGCCTTTCGCACCGACGTGTCCACGCCCTAACGTGGACATCGAGTGCGCTGGTTTCTACTGGTGATGGTCGGCTGCGGTGTCGAAGCGCCCGACCAACCGATCATCCGCGTCGCGCCCGACGAGTACTCGCTCCGCGCCGATCATGTGGCACAGGCGCGCGATCTGCCGGACGCCAGCCCGGACCTATGCGTGCTCGCGGCCGCGCTCCCGCCCGACGACATTTGTTCGTTGGTTTGCGATCCCGATGCGTTGCGCCAGGCCCTGATCGACACGGGGCGGACCCCCGGGGTTTGCTACGAAATCAGCTGCGCCCTCGATGACACGACCCAGGTCAGCGTCGGCGTCTGTCTGGTAAGCGACCCTTAATCGGTTATAATTTCGCTCGATGAGATGGTTGCTCGCACTCGCGCTACTCGCGAACGCATGCGTTACCGATCATCACGATCTCGATCAACCGATCATCCAGCCGCGCACGTGCGTGGAAGATGTCTCGCTCGATGGCGCCACGTCCGCTACGGCGACCGTGCTCGGTCCGTACACGATCGATCGCAACGGCCTCACCGTGTGCCTCCACCTCGATGCCACGAAGAACCTCAACGCCGCGCACCTGATGGTCGAGAACGACATCGCCGCCGCGAGCACGTTGCAGGACGAGGGCTACTCCACGCTTCAAGAGAGCTGGGACGTCGGTTCGTTCGAGAACCTCGAATGGAATGCGCCGCTCCACCTCGATACCGATGCGATGCTGTGGATCCACGCGCGCGGGCCGACCACGAGGTCGTCGATCTCGATCTCGTTTCAAGAACCGTTCGAGTGACCGATCGCGAGATCGAAGTTGCGATGCTCGCGCTCCTCGACAAGCGCGGCACGGCGACGGCGTGTCCGTCGGAGATCGCACGCGCGCTCGATCGCAACTGGCGCCCGTTGATGCAGCCCGTACGTGATGTCGCGCGGAAGCTCCAGCAACGCGGCGTGATCGATGTTTATCAGCGCGGCCGACCGATTCAGATCCAGAACGCGAAAGGGCCGATCCGGTTGCGCGCGCGCGCCGTGCAATCGATCGACTACCGCGCGCACCCCGAGCAGTACGTGATCGGGCGTGGCGAGCAGGGCGTGCTCACCGTCGAGCCGTACAAGAGCGAGTTGTTGCCGCTGTGGAAGTTCAAGACGCCGCGCGATGCGAAGACGTCGTCGCGTGCGCTCTATCAAGCGTTCGTCGCGTACGGCCGCGCCGGCGACTTCGTGGGCATGGACATGGCGCGCAAGTTTCTCCAGATGGGGTGGACGCGTTCGCGTCGCTACGCGAATCACAAGTCCGGTCGCAAGTACGCCGGCACGCGCGTGCGCGCGAACGATCCCGATGCCACGAAGGCCGAGTCCGCCGCGGTGTTCTACGCCGCATATCGGCGCGCGCTCTCCAATCGCACGTACGTGCGTCTGAAAGCGGCGTTCAAAGCGACTTCAAGTACTCGATGACCGCGGGCGCATCGCGGCCGAGATCCGCGAGGAATGGATGTCCGCCGACATCGAGCTTCGCCGGTGCCCCGACGACGACTCCCACGCGATCGAGATCGTACGGCGCGTCGAGGTCGTAGCTCGTCGCGATCCGCTTCTCCGGCGGCGTGGCCATCACCGCGAGCGATGCCCATTGCCCGGCATGACCGTACGGCGCGCGCATCCACACGTTCGTCAACACCGGCGGGACGTAGCCACCGGTGCGCGCGAACGTCGTGAACCCGTGCGTGACATCGGGTTGGTTCGCCGCGCGCTCGAACGTGGCGGTCGGCGCGAATGCCCGCGCCGGATCGGTTTTGAGATCTTCGAGCGGCACGACTTGCTCGGTGTAATCGCGCACCCGCCCGTCGGCGGCGTAGTGCCCGTGGCAATGCGCGCATTGATCTTCGAACAGCCGCTTGCCGCGATCGGCGAGCGCGCGATCGATCGGTCGCGGAAACGCCGGGCGTGGCTCGGGCTGGCGCAGATACGCGCCGAGGCTCGGGCCTTGAAACGGATGGCGCAACAACCACTCGACCGCGATCCCGATCGCGAGGTCCGCCTCGACGACGAGCACGTCCATCGACCCCTGTTGCGAGCCATCCCACGACAGCGTGGTGCGCGCACCGAAACCGATCACGTCCGGCACCTTCGCCCAGCCGACCTCCGGCGCATGATCGATCGAGTGCCCGGATAAGTTCTCGAGCGCGCCGGTGAACGCCTCGATCGTCGCGACGCGACCGGGCGCACCATCCCGGGTTCGCGCGATCAGATCAGCACGCGGTCGCTCGCGCTTGCCGATCGCATCGAGCGTGGCCGCGACGAACGGTTGTGCGTACTGCTCGGGCCACGTGATCCCGCGCGCGTCGGCGAGCTTGCGTGCCGTTCGCGCGATCGTGCCCGGATCCGGCGCCGCGGCGACGAGATCGAAGAACGCCGCATCGTACGCGTGGATCCGGACGTGCTTGCTGCCGAGCCCGATCACCGTGGCCTCGCCGCCGGCCCAACGCACGTGCTCCGCATGGCACAACGCACAGCTCGACATCACGAAGGGTACGTTCGTGATCGGATCGATCGCGAGGTGAAGCCCGAGCGGGAGGCCTTCGCGGCGATCGAGATCGGTGCTCGCGCGATCCGGCGCCCGCGCGATGAACCCGAACTTCGCGGCGAGCTCCTGCCAATCGCGCCCGAAGATCTGCGGATAGCGCTCGAACAGCGCGAGATAGATCGGATACGGGATCCCGGTGCGATACGGATCGCCGATGCCGGTCTTCGCGAAGATCGCCTCGCCCGCATCGCGCGAGATCCGCGCGATCCGATACTCGTCGGGATCCGACATCACGAGCGCGGGTGCTGCCGCAGGCGCCGGCACGGGCGCGGGCTTCGGCGTGCTGCACGCGATCAGGAGCGCCGCGAGATAGCCGCGAGCCATGCCTTCTCCGCGTCGCCGATCGCCACGAACTCGATGCCGAGCCCGACCTCTTCATCACCATCGTCGTGCTCGACGACGCGCCGGACGATGCCCTTCACCTGGAGCGGCGGACCGCCATCGATCAGCAGCGTCAGATCGCACGCGGTTCCGAGCGGCTCCAGCACCTGCGTGCACACGAACACGCCGCTCGCCGAGAGGTCACGCGTGGTCGCTTCGATCTCGAGATCCGCCGACGAGTACACGATGTGGAGCTCGATATCGACGCGCTCGTGCCGCCGGATCGGGTTGTCACCGACGGCGGTCGTGGCGGCGGGCCGGAACGAGCCCCATTGATAGCCGCACTTTTCGCATTCGTCGTCGGTGGCATGGACCGCGGCGCCACATCGCGGGCAACGCTGATTCGTGGCCGCTGCGATCTGCTGGGCCGGCAACTTCGTGGTGGTGGTCCGCGCGCGGAGACCCTCGGCGGTGACCGACAGATCCGACAGGTTCAGCGTGATCGGCTCGTCTTCATCGATCGTCGGGATCCGGATCACGAGCTCGCGCGTGCCGACGACGAGCGTGTCACCGTCGAGCACGCGCAGCGCGCCCTCGAGCCGCCGGCGATTGACGACCGTGCCGTTCGAGCTTCCGAGATCCTCGACGAACACGTCGTCCGCGCGGCGGATCACCTTGAGGTGGCGGCGGGACACCGACGGGTCATTGAACCGGAGCGTGCAGCCGACGTCGCGTCCGATCACCGTCTCGCCCAAAGGCAGCTCGACGGCATCGCCCAGGTACTCCAGGTAGACGCGCACCGGGCGAGCATGGCACAACCACCCAGGTGTTGGACCCGTTGATCGGGCAGACGATCGACGGGAGGTTCGAGGTCCGGGCGCGCCTTGGCCAGGGCGGAATGGGCACCGTGTATCGCGCGTGGCAACGCTCGGTCGATCGCGAAGTGGCAGTGAAGCTGATGGATCCGATGTTCTCGGCGGATCCGACGGCCGTCCGCCGGTTCGAGCGCGAGGCGCAGCTCGCCTCGAAATTGTCACAACCGAACACGGTCAGCGTGATCGATTTCGGCAAGCACAGCGACGGTCGCTTGTTCATCGTGATGGAGCTGATCCGCGGTCGCACGCTCCACAAGATCGTGTCGACCGAGGGTGCGTTCTCGATCGATCGCGCCGCGCGGATCACGATCCAGATCTGCGACGCGCTCGACGCCGCGCATCGCCTCGGCATCATTCACCGCGATCTCAAGCTCGACAACGTGATGGTGCTCGACGATCCACCGGGTCGCGATCTCGTGAAGGTGTTGGACTTCGGCCTCGCGAAGCAAGTCGGCGAGCTCGATCCGCGTGCGACGGGCAGCGGCATCGTCGTCGGGACGCCGCGCTACATCGCACCGGAAGTCGCGGTCGGCGGCGAGATGTCGCCGGCGGCGGACATGTACGCGGTCGGCGTGATGTTGGGCGAGCTCACGATCGGCAAGCCGCTGTGGCACGGCGATTCGCTCTCGGATCTGCTCGCGCAAAAGATGAAGCCCGGCGACGTGCTCGCGAACGTGCCGGTCGCGGTCAACGCGCTCGTGCGCGAGCTGATCAGCAGCAAGGCCCACGAACGGCCGAGCGCCGCGGCAGTGCGCGAGCGGCTCTCGCTACTCGCTTCGGGGATGCATCCGCGCGTCGTGATCCAGCCGAGCGAGGTCGCCGAAACGCGGCGCGTCAGCGCGCCCACGCTCGACAACCGTCCAGTGCGTCGCACGCGTCGCTACGGCACCGTCGGCCTCGTGTTCGCGGGGTTGGTGCTCGCGGCGTTGATCGTGATCGGCATCGTGTTGCCGTCGAGCAAGGCGACCGACAAACACGACGAGCCGACACCGGTCGGTTCCGCCGTGCCGATCGGCGCGACGGAGGTCTCGCTGATCGTCGTCACGAATCCGCAGGGTGCGGTCGTCACCGTGGCCGGTGGTGAAGACATCGTTCGCGGCCAGACCAAAGCGCACGGGGAGCGCGGCAGCGAGCGCGAGGTCACCGCGACGTGGCCCGAGGGTGGCACCCAAGCCGCGACGATCACGTTCGACTACTCGCGCGTCGTGATGATGCACCGGCGCGGCAACCCGCAGTTCGTCCACATCACCGACGACCCGAAGCGCACCGATACGATGATGATCCTGACGGGCATGACGCCGGCTGCGCTCGCCTTCAACGGGCGCCGGATCGGCACCGCGCCGGGCGTGTTCGCGTTCGCGCAATCGACGACGCCGCTTCGCATCGACGCGAACATCAACGGGCAGGTCATCGAGCTCGTCTACGTGCCGGATCGCGATCGCAAGATCGATCTGAAGACGCGCTCGCCGGCGTACGTAGTCACGACCTGCGCGAGTTGCCCGAACCCGGACAACGCGCCGACCTCGCATCGGTTCCAGATCGCGTCGAGTGGTGCGGACGCAGAGATCGAGATCGGCGGCGCCGCGATCGGCAAGACACCGCTCGAGTTCGACGTCGCCGACAGCGGCAGTGCGTTTCCGATCACGGCGAAGCTACGCGGCGCGCTGATTCGGTTCGACGTCATGCCAAACGGCGATCACACGTTCCTCGTCGCCGACGAGTGATCAGCGACGGACGTATTCGGTCAACCCCGGGCGATGCCGCTCGAGGATGAAGTAGTTCAGCGCGAGCCGACCCGGGCCGAGCGCGTAGTACGCCTTGCCGAGATAGAGATCGGGATTCTTCGCGTCGACCTGGATCAAGTAGTCGCGCAGCCCCTTCGTCACGTCGAGCGTGGGGTTGCCGCCCTTGCCGTAATCGAACAGCACGGCGTGCAGATATTCGTTATCGCGCGCGGTGGCATCGACCGGCGCGACCTCGAAGAAGCCCCAACGCTTCGGCTCCGAATCGCTCGGCTTCAGATGCCAGCGCCCGTCGAGCGCATTCATCTTGACCGGGATGTTGTAGCCCATCACGCGCCCGGACTCTTCGCGGTAGAAGCCCTTCACGAACTTCTTGATCCCGACGGCGTACGCGAGATTCACGGCGTTCAACGGGAGGCGATTGATGCCGCGGAACTCCCAGCCGACGAGCTGCTCGATGTCCGGCATCGTGCCGCGCTGGAAGATCTTCTCGAGCCCGGCGAACGGCGTGGCTTCGAGATCGAGCGCGCGTGGCGACGGGAACGGCGACACGACCCGAGTCTTCGGTTCGGGGGGCGAAAACTTCAACGCAGTGCTCATCCGAAATACCTCCGCGAGTTGTCGATGATGTGAGCGGCCGAGCGCGTCGACAGCGCCATGATCGTTTCCATCGGGTTCACGCGCACCGGCGCCGGGAACAGCGACGCGTCCGCGATCAGCAGGCGATCGACATCGTGCATGAAGCCGAACGAATCGGTGACCGAGGCCGTGCGATCCGCGCCCATCGCCGCCGTGCCCATCATGTGGACGGTGACGACTTCCCAGTCTTTTGCCTTGATGGGCGTATCGAGCACCCGATGTGCTTGATCGGCGCTCGTCAGCGTCTGGATGTGGTGGAACGGCAAGAGGATCGACTTCGCGCCGGCGGCGAACAGCAGCTCCGACAAGAGCACGAGGCCCTTTTGCATGTTCGCGACATCGCGATCGGCGAGCTGGTAGAACGCCTGCGGCCGGCCGGCGATCGTCTCGACGCGCCCGGTGGTGGTGTCCTCGCAGAGCAGGCCCGCGACGACCATGTGGTTGTACTGATCCATCAGCTTGCCGAGCGCTGCGCCCTTGTGCGGCACCGACATCGCGACGACCGCGGGCGGCAAGTTCACGGCAGCGAAGCAACCGAGGTTCTGGTCGATGAACTCGCGGACCTGGAACGCTTGGTGCGCACCCTGCCAGCCACTCACGTCTTCGTCGAAGATCGCGACGACCTTCACGTTCGGATGGAGCGTGAGGTTCTTGCCGAGCGTGCCCGAGCGCGACTTCAGGCCCGAGCGCGAGAGCAGGGCGGGCGTGTGGATCGCGCCGCACGATGCGACGACGAGCTTCGCGCGCACCACGATCTTGTGGCCGGCCGCTGATTTTCCGATCGCACCGGTCGCACGCTTGCCGTGAAACGTCAGGCGATCGATCTTCACGTCGGCATAGACGCGAGCGCCGAAGTGAAGTGCACGCGGGATGTAGCTGACGAGCGCCGATTGCTTCGCGCCCGTCGGACAGCCGAACGCACAGCGATTGCTGCCGACGCAATGCGCCTGATTGCGCAGGTTGCCGATGATCTCCCAGCCCTTCGCGTCGGCGCCCTTCTTGAGCAGCCAGTTGTCGCGGCCGATCGCATCGGTATCCATCGGGGCGACGTGGATCCGCTTCTCGACGCGTTCGAAGTACGGATCGAGCGTCTTCGTATTCAGCTCGTCGAGACCCGAGACATCGCGCCAGTGCGCGAGGATCTCTTCGGGCGTCCGCCACGACATGCCGCCGTTGATCACGGTCGAGCCACCGACGGCCTTGCCCTCTTGGAACATGATCGGCGGATTGCCGATCGCGACCGAGGCACCGGCATCGCGATAGAGCTGGCGGATCATCTGCGACGTGTTCGCGGTGAAGTCGCGGGTCTGGTAGTAGCTACCTTCCTCGACGACGATCACGTCGTAACCGGCTTCCGCGAGCTCCGCGGCGACCGGCGCACCACCGGCACCGGAGCCGATCACGAGCGCGTCGCAATCGAGGACGGTGTCACCGTGGATGTCGTGGCGCGTGAACACGCCCGACTGCTTTCCTTCGTAAACCGCTGCCGCCACCATCAGGCGACCTCTTTCTTCGCGCGCGGCCGGAGCGGATCCGGCGCGAGGATCTGCGCGTCTTGCTTGCGCACGTCGTCGGCGAACACGGTCAGCCGCTTCTTCGTGACTTTCTCGATCCACGGACCGACGCGATAGCCGATCCGCTCCATCATCTCGGGCTGCTCGTAGCAGGACAGCGACATCAATTGATTGATGCCGACTGCGAACTGCTTGTGGAGCGGCGTGATGCCGTGTTCCCAGCTCTCGAAGTACGCCGCGGCGCGATCGCCGGTGAGCGCCCGCGCGCGCGTTCGATAGCGCGGGATCGAGCCGAGGTCGTACGCGATCGTGGCAACGCCGATGCCGCGGCCGAGGAGCGGCGGCACGGCATCGAACATGAGCGCCATGTGCTCGACGATCGCATCGCCATAGGGCACGGCTTCTGGCGGACGAATCACGGGGACGAGCGAGCGCAGCACCGCGCGCGTCGTCGGCGAATGGGCGTAGCTCATCCGAGCACCGAGAGTGCCTTCGACAGCACGGCGTCGTGGCGTTCGAGGTAGTCGGCCATGTGCGTGACCGCTTCGTCGGCTTTGCCGGTCTCGATCAGATCGAAGAACTTCGTGTGAACGGCGACGTAGTCCTCGGGTGGCCGGAGCGCGAACTTCAATTCGTCCGCCGCGTCGAACCACAGCTTCGCGATCCGGTTGAGGAGCCAGAGGCCGGGCGTGAACTTCGCCGCTTCGCAGATCTGGCGCATGACTTCGAAGTCCTCGTGGACGTACTTCGTCGAGTCGCGCAGGCCCCACGCCCGCGCCATCGCCGCGCGAGCGCCGGCGGTCCCACCTTTGGGAACGCGCGGCGCGGTCAACTTGATGACTTCGAGGGCGACGCTGCGGCGGATCGCGAGTAGGTCGAGCACGATCCGCGAGATCGACGGCTGGCCCTCGGCCGGCTTGCCGTAACGCAGATAAGGCCCGATCACTTCGATCGACCAATCGCGATACGGGCGGACGACGATGCCGGATCCGCGGCGGGGCTCGACGAGATTCCACTCGCCGAGACGACGCAACGCTTCACGCAATGTAGGTCGCGACGCACCGAGCGTGCGAGCCATCTCTCGCTCGGGCGGGAGGCGCGTTCCGGACGTGTACGTCCCGGACACGATCGAGTTGAGGAGCTTCTCGAACACCGCATCGATCTGCGGCGTCGACGGGATTTCGTCTTCGGTGATCGCGGCAACCATGGTCAGACCAACTGGTAAGACCAATTCGACTTAGAGTCAATAGCAAAGTAACGGGCGTTCAGATGACTTGAACGCACTCCCGTTCACGCGAGATCGATCTGGCTTCCGACGAGAAACTTCCCGTCATTACAGGCAGGTCCGCTTGAGATTCTCGGACGCGCTCGCTAGGTTCGATCTATGACCAAGGCCAAGGCAGGAGGGGAGCAACCGGTTGAGATTCCGGACACGCTTCCGATTCTCCCGCTGCGCAACTCCGTCCTGTTTCCAGGCGCCATCATTCCGATCGACGTAGGTCGCCGGAAGAGTGTTCGCCTCGTCGAAGACGCGATCGCCAAAGAGCGTCCCGTCATCGGCATCCTGACCCAGAAAGATGCACGCACCGAAGATCCGGGCTCGGGCGACCTCTACATGGTCGGCTGCGCTGCGCGGATCCTCAAAGTCATCAAGCTCGCGAAGGATAACTTCAGCGTCATCCTCCAAGGTGTCTCGCGCTTCGAAGTGTCGAGCTTCGACGGCAACGAGCCGTTCTTGTCGGCGAAGGTTCGCTCGGTGCCGGATCCCACGGCGTCGGATGTCGAGCTCGATGCGCTCGTGATGAACCTGAAGGACATCGCGAAGCGCGTCGTGAAGCTGATGCCGGAGCTTCCGAAAGAAGCCGGCGCGCTCGTCGACAGCGTGACCGAAGCCGGTCATCTGGCGGACCTCATCACGAGCCACCTCGAGCTCGAAGTCTCCGAGAAGGAAGACGTCCTCGAGACGTTCGATCTCAAGACGCGCGTTCGCAAGGTGCTGCAGTTCTTGTCGCGCCAGTTGGAAGTGTTGAAGGTGCGCGAGCGCATCAACACGCAGGTCCAAGAAGAGATGGGCCGCAACCAGCGCGAGTACGTGCTGCGCCAACAGCTGAAGGCGATCAAGGAAGAGCTCGGCGAGCTCGATGATGGCGGCGGTGACCTCGACGAGTTCGGCGAGAAGATCACCAAAGCGCAAATGCCGGAAGAAGCCGAGAAGGTTGCCAAGAAGCAGCTCGATCGGTTGAAGGGCATGCAGCCGTCGTCGGCCGAGTACACGGTCACGCGCACGTACCTCGAGTGGCTCGTCGAGCTGCCGTGGTCGGTGTCGACGGAAGATCACATCGAGCTGTCGGAGGTTCGCAAGTGCCTCGACGAGGATCACTACGACCTCGATAAGGTGAAGAAGCGCATCGTCGAGTACATGGCGGTGCGGAAGCTGAAGAACGATAAAAAGGGCCCGATCCTGTGCCTCGCGGGCCCGCCGGGCGTCGGTAAGACGTCCTTGGGCCGGTCGGTCGCTCGCGCGATCGGCCGGAAGTTCGGCCGCATCTCGCTCGGCGGCGTTCGTGATGAAGCGGAAATCCGCGGTCATCGTCGGACGTACGTCGGCTCGTTGCCGGGCCGGATCATCCAAGGCATCAAGAAAGCCGGGACCAACAACCCGGTGTTCGTGCTCGACGAGATCGACAAGCTCGGCCACGACTTCCGGGGTGACCCGGCGTCGGCGCTGCTCGAGGTGTTGGATCCCGAGCAGAACAACACGTTCTCGGATCACTACCTCGAGGTGACGTTCGATCTCTCGAAGGTGCTGTTCATCGCCACGGCGAACCAGCTCGATCCGATTCCGTGGGCGCTTCGCGATCGTCTCGAGATCATCGAGCTCGCGGGCTACACGCGCCAGGACAAGAAGAACATCGCGCGGAAGTTCCTCGTGCCGAAACAGCTCGAGGATCACGGCCTCACGAACGAACGCGTGGAGATGACGGACGACGCCATCTTCGAGGTCGTCGACAGCTACACCCGTGAAGCCGGCGTGCGTAACCTCGAGCGCGAGATCGGCAGCGTCATGCGCGCGGTCGCCGTGAAGGTCGCCGAAGGCCAGGCGAAGGAGCACGAGGTCATCGACGCGGGCGTCGTCGAAGAGGTCCTCGGACCGAAGAAGTTCGTGTCCGAAGTGGCCGAACGCGTCGGCGAGCCCGGTGTTGCAACCGGTCTCGCGTGGACGGCGGTCGGTGGCGACATCCTGTTCATCGAAGCGACGAAGATGCCCGGCAAGGGCAAGCTGACCTTGACCGGTCAGCTCGGCGACGTGATGAAGGAGTCGGTCACCGCGGCGCTATCGTTCGTGCGTGGTCGGGCGGCGGCGCTCGGCCTCGACCCGGGCAACTTCCTCGAGAATGTGGACCTCCACGTCCACGTTCCGGCGGGAGCGGTTCCGAAAGACGGTCCGTCGGCCGGCGTCACCATGTACACGGCCCTCGTGTCGCTCCTGATCGGCGTGCCGGTCCGGCCGGATGTCGCGATGACGGGTGAAATCACCCTGCGTGGCAACGTCCTCCAGATCGGTGGCGTAAAGGAGAAGCTGCTCGCGGCACACCGCGCCGGGATCAAGCGCGTCATCATTCCTGATCGGAATGTGAAGGACCTCGTGGACGTTCCCGAGGAAGTGAAGGGCGAGATGGAAATCCTGTCCGTGAAGCGGATGGACGAAATCCTCGCACTGGCACTCAAGGACCCGCCGGCATCCGTGCTGGACCTGGCGAAGGCGGCTCAGGCCGAGACCCAGGCGACCGCGTAGCTAGCTGCTCGTGCAGCTTCCGCCACCAGAGCGATCTGGTGGCGTTTTTCGTTTTCGGGCCAACTTCACTTCCGAGCCTTGACGGGGAGTTGGGGCGTCCTTAGGTTGCGGGGCATACAACTCTCGCAGTCAGAGGAAAAACACAAATGGGCAAGATCATCGGAATCGACCTAGGCACGACCAACTCCGTGGTTGCGATCATGGAAGGTAAAGAGCCCAAGGTCATCGCAAACGAGGAAGGCTCGCGCCTGACCCCGTCGGTGGTCGCCTTCGACGAAAAGGGCGAGGTCCTTGTTGGCCATATCGCTCGGCGTCAGGCAATCACCAACCCCGAGAACACCGTGTTCTCGAGCAAGCGTTTTATCGGACGGAAGTTCTCGGACCCTGCCACGCAGGAAGAGGCCAAGCGCGTTCCGTTCAAAGTGGTCGCCGGCAACGGCGGCGATGCGGCGTTCGAGATCCGCGGCAAGAAGTACACGCCGCCGGAAGTCGGCGCACGCGTGCTGATGAAGCTGAAGCGTGCGGCCGAGGAGTATCTGGGCGAGCCGGTGACCGAAGCGGTCATTACCGTCCCGGCGTACTTCAACGATAGCCAGCGCCAAGCGACCAAGGATGCCGGCAAGATCGCTGGCCTCGAGGTCAAGCGCATCATCAACGAGCCGACCGCGGCCGCGCTCGCGTACGGCCTCGACAAGACCAAGGAGCAGCTCATCGCCGTGTTCGACATGGGCGGTGGCACGTTCGACGTGTCGGTGCTCGAAGTCGGCGACAAGGTCGTCGAGGTCGTGTCGACGAACGGCGATACGCACCTCGGTGGTGACGATATCGACTTCACCGTGATGGATTGGCTCGTCGCCGAGTTCAAGAAGGACACCGGCATCGACGTGTCGAAAGACAAGATGGTGCTGCAGCGCCTGAAGGAAGCGGCGGAGAAGGCGAAGATCGAGCTGTCGTCGGTCCAGGAATCGGAGATCAACCTCCCGTACCTGACCGCGGACGCCTCCGGTCCGAAGCACCTCCTGAAGAAGCTGTCGCGCAGCAAGTTCGAGCAGATGATCGAGTCGATCGTGAATCGCACGATCGAGCCGTGCAAGAAGGCGCTCCAGGATGCCGGCAAGAAGCCGTCGGACATCCACGAGGTCGTGCTCGTCGGCGGCAGCTCGCGCATCCCGCTCGTCCAGGCGAAGGTCAAAGAGTTCTTCGGCAAAGAGCCGAACAAGTCGGTCAACGCGGATGAAGTCGTTGCACTCGGTGCAGCGGTTCAGGGCGGCGTCCTCACGGGCGACGTCAAGGACATCCTCCTGCTCGACGTGACCCCGCTGTCGCTCGCGATCGAAACGCTCGGTGGTGTTGCCACCGCGCTGATCCCGCGCAACACGACCATCCCGACTCGCAAGAGCGAGACGTTCTCCACCGCGGCGGATAACCAGTCGTCGGTCGAAGTTCACGTCACGCAGGGCGAGCGCCCGATGGCGAAGGACAACAAGACGCTCGGCAAGTTCCAGCTGCAGGGCATTCCGCCGGCTCCGCGCGGCGTCCCGCAGATCGAAGTGACGTTCGATATCGATGCGAACGGCATCATCCACGTCACCGCGAAGGACAAGGCCACCGGAACCGAGAAGGCGATCAAGATCGAGTCCTCGTCCGGCATGTCGAAGTCGGACATCGAGAAGGCGATCGATGACGCGGCGAAGCACGAGGCGGAAGACAAGTCGCGCAAGGAGACGATCGAGGCGCGTAACCAGCTCGACACGCTGGTCTACGGCACCAAGAAGCTGGTCTCGGAAAACGCGGCAAAGCTCGCCGATGCGGACAAGCTGCAGATCGAAGAAGCGTTGAAGGACGCGGAAGGTGTGCTCGAGCGCAACAAGGACGCGAACCAGCCGGACGAGCTCCGGTCGTCGTTCGAGACCTTGCAGGCGGCGGCGCACAAGCTCGCCGAGGCGATGTACAAGAACGCGGGTGGCGGTGGTGGCGATACGCCTCCGGCCGACCAGCCGAAGAACGACGACGTCATCGACGCCGAGTTCGAAGACAAGTCGTAACTCGTAACGCGCAGTGACAAAGCGGCCGGCCCTTGCCGGTCGCTTTTTCTTTCGGACGAAGCGCGCGCGCTACGCCATACTCGAAGCGTGGTGCGCATCGCGCTCGCGGCATTGTTGTGTAGCTGCGTTCAGCTCGGCGTGATCACGGACGGAACGAGCATCTCCGTCGGGAAAGCGTCGAACGGCTACCTCGTCGACGCGGCGCGCCTGCCGGACAAGGGCGACGGGTTCATGACCCGCGATATCTGGATCCAGCGGGATAACCGCTACGGCACCGACGAGCTCGTCTCGCTGATCGAGGGCGTGGCGCGGCGGATGTCCCCGCAGACGAACGGGACCAAGCTCGTCGTCGCGGACATGAGCTCGCGGCGGGGTGGGGGCGGGCGCGAGAACGCCGCGTTCCATCGCTCGCATCAGAGCGGCCGCGACGCCGATCTCCTCTATTACATGCGCGACGCCCAGGGCCAGCCGTTCGAGGCGGACGCCATGCACGTGTTCGACTGGCGCGGTCGCGCGCGCGATCACAGCGGGATCACCGTCGACGTGCCGCGGACGTGGCTGCTCGTGAAGGAGCTGGTGTCGGCGCCCGAAGCGCCGGTCCAGTTCATCTTCATGTACGAGCCGCTCGCGCAGATGTTGATCGATCACGCGAAGACGATCGGCGAGCCGCAGGAAGTGATCATCAAGGCGCGGCTCGCGTTGAAGCAGCCCGGAGATTCGGCGCGGCACGACGACCATCTGCACGTTCGCGTGTACTGCTCGAACGCGGACAAGGAGTACGGCTGTCAGGACATGGGGCCGATGGAGCTGCTCGCGATGCGCGAGAAAGAGCGGAGCCAGCTGCTCGACCTCGTCGGGAACGTCGTCAACAAAGAGCCCAAACGCGAGGCCGCCGGCGTGGCGACGTCGGCGACGCTACCTGCCGCTGCACGGACCGATCGGATCGATCCGCGCGGCTGGCGCATTCACTGACTCGACCGGCGCGGCGCCACCGTCGGTGATCGCGTTCGCGTCGCCGATCGCGCCGGCGTCGATCACGATCGCGGTACCGGCGGCGACCGGCGCGGCGGCTTCTTCGGACGTCAGCGGGCGTAGCGTGCGGAGCGTCTGATCGAACGCACGGACGGCCGAGTTGCGCGCGTCGGTCGACGTCGCCGACAGCGTGAGCGAGAACGCGTGCTCCTCGTCGAGCGCGACGGCCTGCCGCATGAAGTGCTTGCCGTCGTCGTAGTCGAACCACACCGACGGTAGGCCGGCATCTTCGTTCTCTTTGGGCCCCGCCTGGATCGGGCCGATGTGGAAGCTCGCGTTGACCAGCTTCTGGCGGAGTGCGCACGCGAACTTCGCCTGCGGCGAGTCGAGCTCGTGGCTCGAGCGGCACGTGATCGGCCACGAGCAGTAGAGCTGGCGCGTGAACGGCTCCGAGGTCAGCAGGATCTTGCCCTCGGGCCGCATCAACCAGAGCAGGACGCCAGGATAGCTCGGCGCATCCGAGGCTCGCCAGCCGCGCGGGACGACCAAGCGAATTCCATCGGAGCGCGAGGTGAAGACCGAGTTCTCGAGCTCGGCATTCGCGCGATGAATGATCGCGAGCACGATCAACGCGACGCCGATCGCGGTCGCGCCGAACGTAAGAGGCACGATTCTCCGTCGAGAAATCGCTCGAACCACGTCGCGACGATACGCGATCGCGCGGATGTCCGCGACGCGACTGCCACTCCGGAACCAATCCGGATCCCCTGAACAGAATCCCAGTCAAATACTGGACTCTTGTGCGATCGATATCGTTGACGGAATCCATTCAGACGAATATCGTCACGATACAACTTCGGCGGTTGGTTGGTGACATCGAGGGAACGAGACGGGGCTCAGCGGAGCCTTGTCTCGTTGATGTCAGCGCCACTCGTCTGTCTGCGGGGGAGCTGCTTGTTCGACCGTCACCGAAACTGGAATCGCGAAGAGTCGTCGACGGACAACGTCGTCCCGTTTCGCGCGCGTCGTGGAGCACTCGAGATCGACGTCGCGGCTCGCGGTGGCGATGACGAGTCGTCCGCGGGTGCTGGCGTGCGCACGACCCTCCTCCAGGAAGAGGAGCTGCGTGCGATCGAAACGCAGCACGCCGACGGATTGACCGCGGTCCAGATCGTGGACGCGTTTACCAGCCGTCGGATCAAGTTCAGCGAAGCGAGCTTTCGCAAGTACGTCCAACAAGGCCTGCTCCCTCGGAGCAAGCGCGTCGGACGCAAGGGCAAGCACAAGGGCTCGCTCGGTGTGTACCCGGCCAAGACCATCCGCCGGATCAACACCGTCAAGCAGTGGATGGCGGACGGCTACACGATCGAAGAGATCCAGGGGCAGTTCCTGCTCTACACGGATCTCGTCGAGGGCATTGGCGAGCACCTGACCGCGCTCTACACGCGGCTCGACGCGGACTCGCAACGCCTCGATCCGAGCACGCGCTCGCAGCTCCACAAGGAGCTCGAGACCGCGCGCAAGGACGGCGACAAGCTCGTCGAGCGACTGGGCGAATGCGCGCGCCGCGTGGCTGCGCCTCGCACCGAAAACCTTCGTCTGGCCGGCGCTGCAGGGGGCGCCGAAGACCTTCTTTAACCGACCGGGATCACGAGGAGAGAACCATGAGCTTCGACGACGAACGCAACGAGGATGAGGATCAACTGGAAGCCCAACTCGACGACCAGGCGGATGACGCCGATGGCGACGAGGAAGGCGACGAGCTAGAGGACGGTGGGATCGACGGTGAATCCGGCTTGCCGGAGACCAGCCGCAAGATCCGCCGTCGCCGCCGGCGCACGCGCCCGCGGTCGAAGACGATCGCGATGAAGCGCCTCACGCGTGAAGAGCTCCGTCAGGGTGCGCTCGCGTATCCGCCGGTGGATATCCCGCGTCCGACGTCGCGCGAAGAGTGCCGTGGTGAGATGCGCCCGTGTCCGTGGGTCGCGTGCAAGCACCACCTCTACCTCGACATCAACCCGGAGACCGGTTCGATCAAGATCAACTTCCCGGACCTCGAGCCGTGGGAGCTGAAGCACACGTGTGCGCTCGACGTGGCGGAGCGCGGTGGCATCACGCTCGAAGAAGTCGGCGAGATCATGAACCTGACCCGGGAGCGCATTCGTCAAGTCGAAGTGCGAGGCCTGCTCAAACTGAAGATGGGTTCGCCGTCGCCGGACGAGCTCGGTGCGGATCTACTCGCCGCCGTGATGAACGGCTCGTCGGGCAAGCCCAACAACTGAGCTGATCCGTGGTAAGCCGCGCGCATGGTTCGGCGCGCATTGATCTCGGTCTCGGATAAGCGGGGAGTGGTCGAGCTGGGCAAAGCCCTCGTCGAGCTCGGCTTCGAAATTCTGTCGACGGGCGGAACGCAGGCGGCACTGGTCGGTGCCAACGTGCCTGTGACCCAAGTGTCGGCATATACGGGCGCACCCGAAATCCTCGACGGGCGCGTGAAGACCCTGCATCCCAAAATTCACGGCGGTCTCCTCGGCCGCAGCACGCCCGAACATCAGGCGGAGATGGCGGCGAACTCGATCGATCCGATCGAGCTCGTCGTCGTGAATCTGTATCCGTTCGAAGCCACGATCGCGAAGCCGGGCACGTCGTTCGACGAAGCGATCGAGAACATCGATATCGGCGGGCCGTCGATGCTGCGCTCGGCCGCGAAGAATCACGAGCGCGTCGCCGTCGTGGTCGATCCGGATGACTACGCGGCGATCCTCGCGGAGCTGCGCGGATCGGGCATCTCGGCCGAAGTTCGCTTGCAGCTCGCGAAGAAGGCGTTCTCGCACACGGCCGCGTACGACACTGCGATCGCCGCATACCTGACCTCGGTCGACGATAAGCTCGATCGCACGAAGGAGCCGCAGCGTCGCGAGCTCCCGGACGTGCTCGGCATGCAATGGAAGCGGCTGTACGAGCTGCGCTACGGCGAGAATCCACACCAGCGCGCGGCGTTCTATGCGGACGCGCGATCGCCGTTGAATCCGCCCGAGCCGAAGTCGGCGTTGATCTCGGCGGAGCGTCCGTCGATCGCGACCTCGCAGGTGCTCGGCGGCAAGCAGCTCTCGTACAACAACATCCTCGACCTCGATGCGGCGCTCGGGCTCGCGCTCGAGTTCACGGCACCGACGGCCGTCGTCGTGAAGCACAACAATCCGTGCGGCGTTGCCTCGCACGCGAACCTCGCCACCGCGTATCAGCTGGCGCGAGAGGCGGATGCCACGTCGGCGTTCGGTGGCATCGTTGCGGTGAATCGCGAGGTCGACGAAGCGCTCGCCCGGTTGCTCGTCGAGACGTTCCTCGAGTGCGTGGTCGCGCCGGCGTATCACCCGAAAGCGCGCGATATCCTCGAGACGAAGAAGAACCTTCGCGTCGTCGCCACGTATGGCGATTGGAGCAAGCCGGGGACGAAGACCGAGTGGTCGGTGCGGACGATCGCCGGTGGCGCGCTCGTCCAGACGGTCGATCACGGTATGGTCGATCTGGCGCAGGCGAAGGTCGCCACGAAGCGGACGCCGACGGATCAAGAGCGCGCGGACCTCGCGTTCGCGTGGCGGGTCGCGAAGCACGTGAAGTCGAACGCGATCGTGTTCGCGCGCGACGGCGTGACCGTCGCGATCGGTGCCGGTCAGATGAGCCGCGTCGATTCGGTCCGGATCTGCGAGCGCAAGGCGGGCGACAAGTTGAAGGGCGCGGTCGTCGCGAGCGATGCGTTCTTCCCGTTCCGCGATGGCGTCGACGTGCTCGCGCAAGCCGGTGCGTCGGCGGTCGTCCAGCCGGGCGGCTCGGTGCGCGACGAAGAAGTCATCACGGCGGCGAACGAGCACGGCCTCGCGATGCTGTTCACCGGGATGCGCCACTTCCGGCACTAGAGATGGGGCCGGTCACACCGATCCTGCGCAGCTTCGACGAAGCGAAGGCGCGCGAGTTCTACATCGATTGGCTCGGGTTCGCGGTCGTGTTCGAGCATCGGTTCGAGCCGACGCTTCCGCTCTACATGGGGATCAAGCGCGGTGACTGCGTGCTGCACCTCAGCGAGCATCACGGTGATGGCTCGCCAGGCGCGCACGTGCGGATCTTGTGTCCGGATCTCGAGGCGTTCCACGCGGAGATCTCGGCGAAGAACTACAAGAACGGTCGCCCCGGACTCGTCGATCAAGACTGGGGCGCGCGCGAGATGATGGTGCACGACCCGGTCGGCAACGTGCTCGTGTTCTATCGCGATCTCTAATCGGCGCGCGGACGGTGGAATCGATCCGCGAACGTGTCGGCGAGGTTCGTCAGCGGCTTCGGCGGCACGATCTTCTGGAACGCGATCGTGAACGTGCCATCGGTCGGTTTGTCCGGATGCGGGAGCTCCTGGCTCGCGAGTGCGGCTTGCACGCAGGCGGCGAGCTTGTCGGGCACGCCCTCCACCGTCGGCGCCGGGTCGAACTTGCCGCTCGTAGCGATCTTGACCGCGACCGTTGCCGTTCCCGTGAACCCGGACGCGACATCGCCACGGCACTTCGCGAAGTCCGAATTCAGGTCGACGTTGCCGCCGGCGTTCTCGGCGGTCAGCATGCCGGACTCGCCCTGTTTCAACGTGACCTTCGAGGTCGTGACGAACGTCGGCGCCGGCGGGCGGTCGCGGTGGAGCGCGAACATCGTCGAGATCGTGCCCTTGTCGCGGGTATGCGTCGCGAACCGCGCACACACGAGCGTGGGGAGCGTCCAGAGCGGCGCGTGATCCGGCAGCGGGGCGGGCAGGAGCCCGGCGAGTGGACCGTCCTGCGTGAGCTCGAAGTGCACTTCTTCGCAGGCGACATTCCCGGCGGCGCGGAGCAGGCCACCGCGAAACGTGGGCTTCACACCGGCCATCAGCGTCTTTTCGAAACCGATGAACGTCGGTTTATCGAGCGTGGCAGGCAGGTCGCTGTCGGTGAACGTGAAACCGTCCGCGAACCACTCACTCGCGTCGTTCGTCGCTTCGAACGCGCGGAAGAACGCTTCCGCGGCGGTGAACGCGTCGTCACCCGTCGGCAGCACGATCTCCGGAGGCTTGCCGATCGGAGGCATGACCGGCGCGAGTTTCGCCGTCGTCGTGACGCCGAGCTGCGCCGCGATCGTATCGAGATCGTAGTACTGCGTGTCGAACGCGATCCGTCCGGTCTTGCCGATCGAGATCGAGCGACCATAGAGCACGCCGACCGGCTTGCCCTGCGATGCGATCGTGCCGTGCCAGGTCTCGAGCGGCGCGGCTTGGGTTCCTGCGAGCCGGCCGATGATCGTAACGGTCTCGTCGTGAGCGACGACCAGGAGTGGTTCCTGCGTCGCGTCGGGAATCGCGGTGTGATCGAGCGTGGCGTAGCGCGCGAAGTCGGCGAGTCTTCCCGTCCGCACGAGTGGCGTGTCGAGGACCGCCATGTCCTCGTAGCACTTCGCGACATCCGGCTTCGCGATGCAGGCCAGGACGAGGTCGACGTTCGCCTTCTCCGGACCGGGTGCGGCGGCATCGGCGGCCGGCGGCGGTGTGACGGGCGGTGGCGGCGGCGCGGGTTTGTCGTGAGCTTTACAACCGACGATCAAGAGGAGCAGCCACGGTTTCATTCGCACAGTATAGGTGGGAGCGTCGGGCCAAAGTTTGCGGCAAGATGCGCGGGTGAAAATCCTCGTCATCGGAAGCGGCGGTCGCGAGCACGCGCTCGTGTGGCGCCTCGCGCAGGGTGGGCACACGATCGTAGCCGCGCCGGGCAATCCGGGAATCGCGGAGCTCGCGCGGTGTGAACCCGTCGGTGTCGACGCGATCGACGAGCTCGTCGCGTTGGCGAAGCGAGAGCAGGTCGCGCTCGTCGTCGTCGGGCCGGAAGCGCCGCTCGTTGCCGGGCTCGCGGACAAGTTGCGCGCGGCGGGCATCGATACGTTCGGGACCGGGGCCGCGGGTGCGCAGCTCGAAGGTAGTAAGGCGTTCTCGAAGGCGTTCTTCGCGCGGCACGGCATCCCGACCGCGAAGTTCTTCACGTGCCGATCGGTCGAAGAGGCCGATGCGGCGATCGCGGCATTGGGTGGCGCGTGCGTCGTCAAGGCCGATGGGCTCGCGGCGGGGAAGGGCGTCGTCGTCGCGGCGGATGCGGCCGAGGCCAAGGCGGCCGCGCGCGAGATGCTCGATGGTCGATTCGGTGCGGCCGGCGCGACGCTCGTGATCGAGCAGAAGATCGTCGGACGGGAGGTCTCGGTGCTCGCGTTGACCGATGGCAAGCGGCTCGAGGTGCTGCCCGCGGTCGAGGATCACAAGACGATCTTCGACGGTGATCGCGGCCCCAACACCGGCGGCATGGGCACGGTATCGCCGGCGTGGACGAGCGATGCGGTGATCACACGCGTCGTTCGCGAGATCTTGGAACCGACGGTCGCCGGACTCGCGGCCGACAAGATCGATTATCGCGGCGTGTTGTACGCGGGCGTGATGGTCGATGCGCAGGGCACGCCGTGGTTGCTCGAGTACAACTGCCGGTTCGGTGATCCGGAGACGCAGCCGATCATGGCGCGCACCCAGGGCGACTTCGGTGCGGTGTTGCTCGCGTGCGCGCGCGGCGAACTACAGCACGGGCAGCTCGCGTGGGATCCGCGGGTCGCGGTGTGCGTGGTCGTCGCGGCGGCCGGCTATCCGGGCACCGTGAAGACCGGCGATTCGATCACGTTGCCGGCAACGAACGAAGATGTAGTGGTGTTCCACGCCGGCACGAAGCTCGTCGATGGCACGCTCGTCAGCGCCGGTGGTCGCGTGTTGGGTGTGACCGCGCTCGGGATCAGTGTTTCGCAGGCGCGCGAACGTGCCTATGCCGTGGTCGACGCGATCGGGCTCGCCGGAAAGCAGGCGCGTCGCGACATCGGCGCGCGCCGCTGATACGCTTTCACGAATGCCTCAGATCGCTGGGTTTCGCGCGGGTTTGTGGAACGCGAAGAACGAGCTCGAACGGGATCCCTCACGCGCGGTCTATCGCTACGCGCAGGCGTTCACGGCCGGATCACGGACGCTGGTCCGCAAGTCGTTCTTCTGCGCGGTGCAGCTGTCGCCGTTTAGCGAGCGCGTGGTGCGCCCGCACGAGGCAACCGATCCGGGCGCCCGCGAGCGCGCGATCGCCGGAATCAAGAAGGTCGGGATGCACACCGATGCCGTGCTCGCGGGCTTTCGCGATAAGGCGGATGAGGTCGAGCGGCTGTTTCGTGGCGTCGACAACGGGCGGCCCGCGGTCGAGCTGACGACGCCCGACGGCACGAACCACAAGCTCTGGCGCGTGAGCTCGGCCGAGATCATCGGCAAGCTCCGCCCGCTGTTCGCGCCGAAGCCGTTGCACGTCCTCGACGGACATGCGCGGTGGGAGGGCATGCTCGCGTATCGCGATTCGCTCGGCGACATGCCGATGTACTCGAGCGGCAACTACGCGTTCGCGTGCTTGGTCAATCTCGACGATCCGGCGCTCGCACCCGGTCCGCGGCATCGGATCGTTCGCGTAGACGTGAAGAAAGAAGACGCGCTCGCCACGCCGTACTTCATCGTCGAGAAGTTGCCGGGGGCCGCCGCGGATATCGGCAAGCAGTTCGCGGCGCTCGCGGATACGGTCGCGCACCAGCCGGCGTTCGTGTGCGTGTTCGCGGGCGATGCGGACGCGTACAAGCTGACGCTGAAGCCCGAGGTCAGCCCCGTCGCGGAAGGCGTGTCGGTCAATCGCGTGATCCAGAAGTACGATCCGCTGGTCTGCGATCGATTGTTCCTCGCGAAGGTCGCGCCGAACGCGCCGCTCGAGACCACGCTCGATGCCGCGAAGATCCGTGGCGAGGGCATCACGCTCGGCGTCGTGATGAAGCCGCTGTCGGTCGACCAGATCGTGAAGGTCGACGAGGTCGGTGAAGTGTTGCCGTTCGGTTCGACGGCGTTCTTCCCGCAGGTCGCGCGGATGCTCGCGTACGTCGTGGATCCGAACGAAGACCTGGTCTAGGTCCGAGCCCGAGCCCGAGCGCGAGCCCGAAAACAAAGCTCGTCCGGCGAATGACCGCGTCCGGCGAATGACCGCGTCCGGCGAGACCGCGTCCGGCACGTAGATCGTTCAGGTTCATCGCTCCGCTTCACCGCTCACCATTTCTCTCTTGCAACGGTGAATGGTGAAGCGAAACGGTGAAGCTGAATGATCTTGTTTCAGCGAAACCGGCGGAGCTCGACGAGCTTGTCCGCGTAGCCCGAGTCCGCGATCGGCTGTTCCTTCGGCGAGTCGAACAGCGTGTGCATCATGATGTCCTGATCGTCGAGCACGCCGATCGTGCCGCGATCCTCGACGAGCGCGCCGACGTGCCGCGGGAACAAGATCACGTCGCCAACGCCGGTGAACGGAATCGGCTTGCCCTTGGCATCGCGGTAAATGCCGTCCTCGCCGCGATTGCCGGTCGCGAGCAACTTCGTGATGCCCGGCAGCCCACCGGTCCACGTGTACGCGAGCTTCTTGCCGCTGCGCCGCGCACCGTAGACGATGAAATCGGCGCAGTCGCTGCCCTCGAGGCGCTCGGCCTCGTGCGTCGCATCGGTGATGCCCGCGCTCGCCCAGATATATGGCTGGCCGTACATCTCGGTGAGGTAGCCGAGATAGGTATCGTCGCGACGGATCGACACGCGCATCACCGCATCGGTGAGACCGCCGCTGCCTTTGCCACGCCGCGCCTCCGTGCCGGCGCTCGCGATCGTGTGATCGCCGGCCGTCACGATCGCTTGGTAGCGCATCGTCCCGACGCCGTTGCCGTGATCGGGCGTGAGCGTGGGCCGAACATCGGGCGCGAGGATCGTCTCATGCGCGTCCTTGATGTCGGTCGTCTGATAATCGACCGGCGTGAAGTGAAAGCCCGTGTCGTCCGTGTTCGACAGGTTCACGCTCGCCGGCTCGATCCGCTTCCACGCGATCGAAAACGGCGGCGCCTTCGCGAGCGGCGAGACCGAGACCTTTTTGCCGGCGAGCTCGACGCTCGTCACATCGCCGAACCACGCGTGACCGACCTCGACGAGCGCGTGCAGCATCACGTGTTGGTCGCGGCGCGCATATGCGGGGCGATCGGTTGCAACACCGTCATCGACCGAAGCGACGATCGTCACGTGTGTGACGGAACCGCTAACCGATCGATCACCGAAGACCGGCCCGTCTCGCAGCAAGTCGGATTGTTTCGTTTCAACTCGCGGTGGGGCAACTGTCGGCGACGCAGGCGCGCTGGAAGCGTCCGAACAGGCCGTTATGCAGCAGCAGAGGAAAATTGCAGCGCGCACTTTGCTCTCAACGCGTGAGCTGACTGACCGATTCCAACGCTCGTAAAGTTGGGACGGAATTCCGATTGCGGTCGTGCAGTTGAAGATGCATCGTGACTTCGTCGTCACCTCGTTGTACATCGCTCGCCCTGCTCGAATGAGAGGGTGTGGTTAGGACAGGAGATGAACTATGTGGAGCTTGGCTGATCGGATGGTGAAGGCGGTATCGGACGTGACGGTGGGAACCGTGATCGTGCTGGTTCATGTCGCGCTCGCGGATCGGACGAACAACAAGCGTCGTCCGCTTCGCCGCCTCTCCAACTAGAGGCGATCAGATCCCTGAAGTTGCGCGCGCACCGCTAAATGTCGGACGCTTCTGGTACGGGATCAAACGTGCCAGAGCTATCAGCGAGTGTGCGACGTGCGACCGGGCGTGATGCTGCTGCGATCGCGGCCTTGGTGAACGAGGTCTACGCGGTCGAAGCCTTCTTCGTCGAAGGCGATCGCACGAACCCCACCGAAATCGTCGAGATGATGCGGACCGGAACGTTCCTGGTCCTCGATCTCGGCTCGGCCATCGGCGGCGCGATTTACGTCACGCATGCGGCGCCTCGCGCCTATTTCGGCATGCTCGCCGTCAGTCGCGCACTACAGGGCAAGGGCATCGGAAAACGTCTGGTCCGCATCGCGGAGGCCGTTGCCGAGGCCGCCGGCTGCACGGTCATGACCATGAAGATCGTGAATCTCCGCGAGGAGCTGGGCCGTTGGTATCGCTCGCTCGGCTACCGGGTGACCGGCACCGCACCGTACGCGGTCCCGCGTTCGGTCACGCGGGTCTGCCACTTCATCGAGATGGCGCGTCCGCTCGGGATGGCCACCGCCGACATCGCGACCGCGGCCTGATCCCCGTATAATTAACGGCCTATGCCTAGGCTGTACCTCGTGACGTTGCCACTGTTCGCCGCATGCGGCAGCGGCGGTGGGTTCCCGGATGCACGCCCGATCGATGCGGCGCCACCGAAAGGAACGTTCACGCTCAGCTGGGCGGTCACCGATCCGGGCGGCACCGCGATTCCGTGCTCGCAGATCGGCGCGCAGTCGGTCACCGTGCTCACGCACAACCTCGCCGAGGACGGTGGCGAGACCCAGGTATTCGTGTGCTCGCAGCTCTCGGGCGAGAGTGAAGCGATCGCGCCGGGCACGTACGAGATGAACTTCGAGCTCGACGCGCAAGGCAGCGTGCAGCTCGCCACCGCGCCGACCCAGCACAACGTCGTGGTGCCCGAAGGCGGGCAGGTCGCGCTCGACCCGATCTCGTTCGCCGTCGACGATAACGGTAGCCTCGATCTCTTGCTGTCATCCGGTCGCGCCACGAACTGTGGCGCTGCACCGACGGGCGCCGGCATCACGAGCATGCAGATCTCGCTGACCCACAACAGCGACCTGACGTGCGCGCCGATCACTCTGCACGTCGGCGCCGGCGCAACGTCGGGGACTGGCGCGTTCGACTACAACTTCAACAGCTGCGATACGCCAATCTACACCGAGAAGTGCATCGAGAACGATCAGCACATCACCGCGTCCACGCTCGCCGGCGACTACACGATCAAGGTGAAGGGCGTGCAGAGCGTCACCGTTGGGATGCCAGACGTCGGACCGGTGTGCTGGACGAACGGCGATTCACTAACGATTCCCCCGCTGAGCGGCACGTTGACGCGCACGTTGAACCTTGGTTTCCAGATGATGACGGCCGGCTGTATGTGAGTAGACTGCGACGGTGACTTCTACCGTCGACCACTACAAGCCGAACCTGCGCGACGTCTTTTTCAACCTGTTCGAGGTGCTCGAGATCCAGAAGAGCGTCCTCGGCAAAGCGCCGTTCGAGGCGATGGATGAAGACACCGTCCGGCAATCGCTCGAGGGCTTCCTCGAAGTGATGCAGGCGAAGTGGGCGCCCACGTTCGCATCGGGCGACCTCGAAGGTGGCGCGCACTTCGACGGCAAGGGCAACGTCACGTTGCCGAAGGGCTTCGTCGACGCGTTGAAGGCGTACTACGACGGCGGCTGGCAGAACTTCGAGTTGCCCGAGCACCTCGGTGGCTTCGGCGCACCGCCGACCGTGAAGTGGTCCGCGTTCGAGATGATGGCGGGCGCGAATCCGGCCGTGTGCTTCTACGTGCTCGGTTGCTTCATGACGACCGTGATCGATTCGCTCGGCAGCGACACGCAGAAGAAGCGCTACGTGCAGAACATGGTCGACAAGCACTGGGGCGCGACCATGGTGCTGACCGAGCCGGGCGCGGGCTCCGATGTCGGCGCGGGCACCACGAAGGCCGTGCACGTCAAAGACGACGAATACCTGCTCGAGGGCGTGAAGCGGTTCATCACGAACGGCGACTTCGATCATCCCGAGAACATCGTGCACATCGTGCTCGCGCGGCCCGAAGGCGCGGGCCCGGGCACGAAGGGGCTGTCGTGCTTCATCGTCCCGAAGTTCTGGGTCGAGGAAGATGGCTCGCTCGGCGCGCGAAATGGTGCGGTCGTCACGAAGGTCGAGCACAAGATGGGCATCAAGGGCTCGGCCACGTGCGAGCTCACGCTCGGTGACGGGGCGCCGTGTCGCGCGCTGCTCCTCGGCAACGTTCACGATGGCATCGCGCAGATGTTCCACGTGATCGAGTACGCGCGCATGGGCGTCGGCACGAAGTCGATGGCCACGCTGTCGACGGCGTATCTAAACGCGCTCGAGTACACACGCGTGCGCAAGCAGGGCGCCGATTTGCTCCAGCAGAATGACAAGGCGGCGCCGCGCGTCGAGATCATTCGTCACCCGGACGTGCGCCGGATGTTGATGCTCCAGAAGGCGTTCTCCGAGGGCATGCGCTCGACGATGTTGTTCACCGCGCACGTCCAAGATCAGGTCGTCCAGAACGGCGGCCATGGCGCGCCCGGTGCGAAGGCGTTCGATCGCTTGAACGACCTCATGTTGCCGCTCATCAAGGGCTACAACTCCGAGAAGGTCTACGAGCTGCTCGCGATTTCGCTGCAGTGCTTCGGTGGCTCGGGCTACTGCCAGGATTATCCGATCGAGCAGTACATCCGCGATCAGAAGATCGACTCGCTCTACGAAGGCACCACCGCGATCCAGGCGCTCGACTTGTTCTTCCGCAAGATCGCGCGCGACCAAGGGGCCACGCTGCAGGGCCTGCTCGGACAGATCAAGGCCACGATGGACGGTCTACCGGCCGAGCTCGCCGTCGAGAAGCAGGCGCTCGGTCGTGCGCTCGGCGATGTGCAGGGCATCATGGCCGCGATGCTCGGCAAGCTCGGGCAGAGCCTCTATCACGTGGGCCTCCACGGCAATCGGATCCTGTTCTCGCTCGCGGAGCTCGTGATCGGCTGGCGGCTCGCGGTGTGCGCTGCGGTCGCGCATGGCAAGCACGCGACGGCGACCGGCGACGACAAAGACTTCTACGCCGGCAAGCTCGCGGCGGCGCGGTTCTACGCGCAGAACGTGTTGCCGGGCCTGGCGTTGAATCGCCAGATCATCGAGCAGGGTGACTTGTCGTTGATGGAGCTCAGCGACGCGAGCTGGTGACTAGCGGTTGAACGGGAGCTCCTGCACCCAGTTGAAGCCACGCGAGGTGAGCAGTGGCTCACCCATGCGGCGGAGGACGACGTGAAGGTCCTTGTTGTCGAGCGTCACGCGCAGGAGATCCGGGCGCGTGAATGTCGTCGGCGGCAGTGCGGTCGCTTTGTCGTCGGTGATCGCGACCTGGCCATTCGCCGGGACGTCCGTGAATTGGAAGCGCACCCGACTTTCGTCGCCGTGGCGGACGGACATCCCGCGAGCCGTGATCGCGACGCGTGTCCACGGTTTCGGATCGGGACCGCGATAGCTCTCGACGAGATAGATGCCGTCGATCGGCGACGGCGGTAGCTCGTATTCGCGCTGGCCTTTGATCTGGAGGTAGTAAACCGGCACGAACCCGAGCAGGACGATGATCTTGGTGACGAGGCGCGCGCGTTCCCACCGTCCGCTCGCACGAACACGCGGTGGCACTTCTGCCGCAGCGCCGCCGAGCACGACCGTGATCACTCGGCGGAGTTGCGGTGCCGCGATCGCGATGGCGATCAGCAGGAGCTGTGACGAGTACAACTTCACCGGAACGTCGTAGGTGAAGTTCAGCAGCACGACGTTCGTCAAAACGCCGACGAGGATCAACGCCCCGAGCGTGGCGGTGCGTCGCCACAACAACAACACGGCGCCGGTGATCTCGGCCAACCCGCTGAAGACTTCATAGGCGGGGGAGCTGCCCATGAACGTCCACAGCATGCCCATCGGCGACATCTCGCCGACGTGACGATCGAGCATGATGTAGTCGGGATATGGCATTTGTGCCGGCGGGCACTTCGAGAAGCCGTACACCAGCATCGTCATCGCGAGCGCGTAGCGGAGGAGGGTCCACAACAGATCGGCGAGGCGTGGATACGCGACGCGCTTGCGGTCTACCGCGGTCCAGATGCCGGCGACGATCAACGCGAGCAGGACCAGCACGAGCATGTTGATCCAACCGAGCGCGGTATCACCACTGCCCGTTTGTTGGGCGATCACGTCGACCCCGAGGACCGAGCCACCGAACCAGGTCACCAGCCATTCGAACGGCTTGCCCAACCACTCCGCGATCGATTCGGTTTTCGGGATGTAGCCGAGCGGGAACGGATAGAAGAACAGCACGACGAGCGCGAATCCGAAGCGGAACGCGACACGTTTCCACCAACTCCACACCATCCATTCGTTTTAGCACTGGACGAAATTCGTTTGAGGCCCTAGTGTCCGCCCGTTTCGATGACCGACACCCGTCCTGAGCGAACCGAACCGACCGGCGAGACCCTGCAGTTCATGCAGCACTTGTGGGAGCTCGGCCACGCGCTCGACGTGCGCAGCAAGCGGATGGTGAAGAAGGTCGGCGTGACGGGACCGCAGCGGCTCGTGATCCGGATCATCGGCCAGAAGCCGGGCCAGACCGCGAGTCAGATCGCGTCCACGCTCGGCAAGCATCCGTCGACGCTGACCGGCGTGCTCGCGCGTCTGCAATCGCGCGGCATGATCACGCGCGAATCGGATCCCGAGGATCGCCGGCGCGCGCGGTTCGGCCTGACGGCGAGCGGCAAGAAGATCGATAAATTGCAGAAGGGCACTGTCGAAGCGGCCACGCGCCGCGCGATGGCCCGTGTGGGTGATGACGCGATCGCGTCGATGCGCACGACGTTGGATGTGCTCGTCGAAGAGCTATCGCGCGACGAGTAACTTCGCCATCGCGGCCTCGGCATCCGGCGCGGCCTTGAGCTGATCGACGAGCGCGAGGATGTTGAGCCGGCTCTTCGGCAGGTGCCAGCGCTCGACGACTTCGACGGCGGCGGCCTCCAACAGCCAGAACTGCTTCGAGCGGCCGATCGTTTCGAGGATCTCGAGGAATCGCTTCGCGTACGGGCGCGCGAAGTCGCCGGTGTCGGGGCCGAATGCGAGTGACAGCAGGCCGCGCGCGAACACGATCGCCGAGCGCCCGTCGACCTCGTCGAGCAAGATGCACAGCTGGTGGGTGAGCGAGCGGGCATCGGGCGTGCGGATCGCGCCGGCGGCGAGCGCGACGTGTGCGAGCACGTGACTGTCCGCGAACGGCAGCTCGGCATAGCGGGCGTGGGTATCGCGCCAGTTGCGGAGCGCGTCGTCGAGGCCGTGCACGACCTCGCGTGGGGCGGCCGGGCCGCGATCGAGGCCGAGCGCGATCGCGGTGGTGGCGCGGACGAGGGCGTCGCGATCGCCGAGCAGCGTGGTCGCGTCGCTGTTCGGCAATTCGACGAATGCGCGTGCGGCGATCGACCGAAGCGTCGCGTCGCTGTCCTTGCGCGCGATCTCGAGGATCGCGGGCTTCGCGGCCGGTGCGAGCTTCGCGAGCTCGAAGATCCGACGACGATCGGCGAGCGGCGAAGCGGCGAACTGCGCGAAGATCGCGGGCCAGCTCGCGTCGAGCGCGTGCGCGGTCGCGGCGTCGGTGTGGGCGACCGCGGCGATATCTTGGAGCAACGCGAGCACCGCCGAGCGATCGAGCGCGGGATGCGAGAGCAGCGCCGCGAGGTACGGCACGATCACCGGCGTGACCGGCGTGACGCCATCGGCGGATAGCACCTCGCCACGGATCGCGCGGAGCGAGTAGTCGCGGACGAGCGGGTCGGCGGCGGCGAGGCCGCGGGCGATGCGAGGGAAGCGCACGACGTCGACATCACGCGCGCCACGCAGCGCGTGCCACGGCTCGTCGTCGATGCCGCGGAGCTGCGACGGCGTGGCGAACGTCGTCTCGTCCGCGCGGAACACCGCTTCTCCGATCTGCGCGCCGAGATGCTTGCCCGTGACTTCGTGCTCGATGTGGAACGGCGTCGTATCGATCTCGCGGCGGAGCGTGCCCTGGGCGTCGAAGATCTTCCACGTTCCGACGAGGAGCCCGGTGCCGGGGACGCTACTCGCGGCGCGCGGCGATGCGACTTGGGTCGCCGGATCCTCGGTGTCGGCACGCTTGATCGCACGGCGCGGAGTAGGGGCGGGCGCATCCGAGGTCGACGCCCCGGCCATCGCTCCGCCCGTGATCGCTCCGATCGAAATCGCGCCGGTGGCGGCGAGCGTACCGTCGTCGCGGTAGAGCATGCAGGCAAGCGCATCGCCCTCGCGGCGCGCTTCGAAGCGCTTCACGCTGCGCTCGGCTTTCTCGACGACGGAGGCGAGCGCATCGCCGGCGAACGTGCGGGTGACCTCGTCGACGAGCTCGCCGTCGTTCGTCCACACGCCGGCGTAGGTCTGGCGACCGCGATCGTCGACGCGCGTGCGCAACGTGAGCTTGCCGGTATCGCTGTAGAGGTCGCGCTGTTCGCCGCGGGCGTCGCGCAGCGTCTTCTTTTCGATCGTGCCGTCGACGCGATACTTCGTCACGGCGGTCGCGGTGCCGGCGGTATCGCGCAGCTCCTCGTGGCGCAACACGCCTTCTTTCGACCACCAGCGCCAGCGTCCGACCTGCGTGTTCGTGCCGCGCTCGATCTCGCCGTCGACCCAGCGCTCGATTTCGGGGAACCAGCGCGCGTCGCCACTCACGCTCGGCGGGCGGATCGGGAGCGGTTGGCCGTCTGGACCGCACTCGCTGCCATCGCGCGCGAAGTAGCGAATCGTGTAGTTCGTCCGGCCGTCGCGCGTGTAGTAGCGCACCGACCAGATGCCGGGCGCGGCCTGCGCGAACGGCTCGGGCGTGGGCCCGGCGCTGCGATGAAACGCGCTGTCCATGATCACGCCATCGACCCAGTCGGCCTCGGACGCGAGCGTGCCGTCGGGATGAAACGCGAGGTTCTTGCCGTGGACGCGGCCGTGAACGAAGTGCGATTGCCCGTGCAGGACGCCATCACGCGTCCAGCTGCGAAATGCACCGTGACGGCGGCCCTCGGCGTCGACCTCGCCATGCACCCACTCGAAACCGGGCTCCTTCGGATCCCAGCGCGCGTCGGTCGGAACGCCGGTCGGCCGTGCGGGCACCGAGTTATCGGGGCGCATTCGACTTACGATTCTAGAGCGAATCGAGAAACGGAATCACGGCGTCGGCGATGCGTTCGCATCCGTCGGACGTGTGGGTGACCCGGTGCGAGGTTTCGAGTTGAATTCCGCCGTACGCGGCGCCCGAAAATTCGGTCCGCAGGGATGTACAAATCGCCGCGCCCACGCCTTTGTAGGGTTCGTTCGCGCGGACATCGAGGCCCTTCGCACGCAGTGCGAACAACAGGCGTTCGGCGAGTGCCGCTTCGAACGGATGCGCCGGATCGTAGAGGACGCCGACGTCGAACGTGCGATTCGCGGGATCGAGCTCGGGTGCGAACGTGTGCGACGAGAAGTGCAGCACCTCGCCGTGATCGTGGAGGCGCGCGCGGCACTCTTTGCGAACGGCGTCCCAATACGGCGCGTGAAATTGAGCGAGGCGCGCGGCGCGATCGCCGGGCGAGAGATGCGCGTTGCCCGGCACGGGTGCGCCGTAGCAAACCGCGGGGCAGACGTCCGGATGATCGGGCGCGCGATTGAGATCGACCCACATGCGCGTGAACGAACCGGTGTGGACGGCGAGGCCGGTGTGCTCGGAGATTCTCGAGATGATGTCGTACGCGCCGTGATCCCAGCCGGCTTGGGTTTGCAGGACCTCGACGGGCACGCCGAGATCGACGCCGGGTGGAAGTGTCCACGATGCGTGCTCGCACGACAGAACGAGTCCGGTAGCCACGAACGCCGAGTGTAGATCGACAACGTAAGAAATTCAGCTTCACCGTTTCGCTTCACCGCTCACCATTGCGACGGAGAAGGCGACGCGTGGCACGTGGCACGTGCACGTCGACGTACACGATTCTGGGACAGCTTGGCGGCGATGAGCGCGTCGGGCGATGATCGCGTCCTTACGCGGCTCGCGCCCAATCAAATGGTAAATGGTGAAGCGAAAGCGAAATTCTCAACGCGTCGCGCGCGGGACGAGCGCCGCCGAGAGCAGCGCCGCGACGATCACCACACCGCCGTGAATGATGCCGATGTGCGGCCCATCCGCGATCCGGCAATGCATGTGCAACAACAACCCGCCGAGACAACCACCCGCGGCACCGATGCCCGCGGCGACCCAGCGCGAGAACACCGGAATCGCCCCGCGCAGGAAGATCGCGCCGAGGATCACCGGCACGAGCGACGTCGCCAGCCCGAGCCACAAGCAGCCGTGCCCCTTCAACAGATGAGGCATGCCGTAGTGCATCGAGTGCGCGCCATCGGGATGCATCGACAGGCCGAGCACCACGAACGCGATCGACGTGATCGCGGTCATCGCGATCGCACCACGCCAGCGCGGCGTCATCGTGCCCGCGCGTGGCACGAGCGCGAAGTACGCCGATAGGCCGAACCCGAGGAACCACGCGGTGCCGGCACCGGCGATCCACATGTGCGGGAGCTCCGAGAGATCCGCGCGAAGCGATAGGAACGCGAGCAGCCCGCCGGCATACACGAGCGACGCGATCGCGAACATGCCGAGCTGACGCCACGGCCGGCGCGGCGCGACCGCCTTCAAGTTAGCGAGCTCGGCCTCGAGCGCGGCGGGCAGGGGCGGCGGTGCGAGCGGCGGCTCGGCAGCGATCGCGTCGAGCGTGCGGTCGACGGTGTTGCTCATGCCACCTGCTCCTTTCGCCGGCCACCGAGGAGCTTGCGCAGCGCTTCGTAGCCGCGATGCGCGCGGACCTTCATGGCACCGACGGTGGTGCCCGCGATTTCGGCCGCCTCGGCGACGGACTTGCCCTCGAGCTTGGTCAAAACGACGGCCTCGCGCTGTTGATCGGGCAGGCTGCCCAACGCATCGAGCGCCGCTTGCTTGAGCTCGGGATCGACCGGCTCGTCGACGGCATCGGCGGCATCCCCGACAAGATTCGCGGCCGCCTCGGGCACGTCGTCTCCAGCGGCGCGGACGATCGCACGGCCCTGCGACCGCGCGTGATCGAGGAACGTGCGGTGCGCGATCGAGAAGAACCACGGGGTCGGATCCGCACCCACCACGTACGCGCCGCGCGCCCGATGGACCTTCAGGAACGTCTGCTGGAGCAGGTCGTCGGCGACAGCGCGGCTCTTCGTGAGCTTCGTCAAATAGCCAAGCAGCTTGGGCGCCACCAGCGCATACAACTCGCGAAAGGCTGTGGCGTCGCCGGCTTGGTACCGCTGCATGAGGTCCCTGGGATCGGCCATCTCGACCGTCTAGGGGTATACGACGGCTGGCCCCCTTGGTTACAGGGGCCAAGTGCGTGTATAGACCCGGTCTATGGGACGCCGTACGAAGTCTTCACTGAAGAGCCGCCCGAAGTTCAAGCAGAAGCGCCGCCTCAAGGACCGCAAGATGAAGGCGAAGAAGGCCGCTGCGCACAAGCGCGGCACGAATCGCAACAAGAAGCGCCGCTCGGCTCGCGGCAAGCGCAAATAGCTACCGCAGGAGCGACCAGGCGATCAGGAGCTGCGCGGCGTAATAGACCGGCAGCCCCCACGCGCGATTGATGAAGCCCTTCGCGATGAACTTGTCGCGCGCGACGGCTAGATCGCTCGCGAAGAACATCCCTGCGCCCAACGCGAACAGCGACCGGTTCGGCCCCCCGAAATCGAAAGTCTCGCGCGCTCGATAGAACGCGATAGCAGAGATGACCATCGCGACGATCACGATCACGTAGAAGATCACCGGCACGCGCAACTTGCCGAGCCGCGGCCACAGCCACGCGAGAACGATCGTCCCGATCGCGATCGGAATGAACGCGTTCACCCCGGCCATCCCCAGCCACTGCGACGGCGGGATGTACGTTCCGACCGCGGCGACATACGCGACGTGACCGAGCAGGAACGAGCCGAGCCCGGCCAGGAAACCGTGCTCCGATAACAGCGCGACGTCACCGATCGCACCCAGCGCGAGGCCGATCACGATCGCGAGATCGAACTCGCTGATCGATGGATTCGCGCGAATCGCGAACACGCCGACGGCGATGAACGCGAGCGATGCGATCGGCTTGGCGAGCCACCGGATCCGATCGTTCGAGAGGAACTCGCCAATGATCAACAAGCCGCACGCGAGCGCGCAGACGATCGATGCCGCGATCACGTCCAACCGCCGGCGTAACGCAGCACGAGATCGAGCCTGTCCTGGCCCCACACCAACTCGTCGCCGATCACGAACGTGGGTACGCCGAACACGCCGCGATCTTTGGCGCGGGCCGTGTTCGCGATCAACTGTTGCTTTACCGACGGGTCGTTCGTGCGGTCGAGCCACTCGGCCGGGAAGCCCTCATGAGACAGGATCTGAGCGAGCGTCGCCGGATCTTCGATCGATTGCTGGCGCGCCCACATCGTCGACGCGATCGCGATCGCGAGCCGGCTGCGATCCGCGAAGCTCTCGGGGATCGTGAGCAGGCGCTGCGCCGCGATCGAGCGCTGCGGAAACTTCGACGGCATGTCGAATGGCACGCCCCACCAATCACTCCACCGCTTCATCTCCATGCCGACGTAGCGGCGCTTCGCTTCAGGCATCGCGAGCAGCGGGACGTCGACTTGGCCGATATCGCGGAACAGTCCGCCGAGCAGGATCGGCGTCATCGTGATCGCGCTGCCGGTCAGACGCGCGAGCGCCGGCACCTGCGTGAGCGCGAAGTACGCGAACGGGCTCGCCACGTCGAAGAACATCTCGATCGGCCGACCACCCGTGAATGCTTCGACGCCGGTCCCAAACGGACGCACTCCACCGGGAGGCGGACCTTGCAGATTCCAGCCGGCGAGCGCGGCTTCGACCCACGGCATCCGATCTTGGCCCCAGATCAGCTGGCCGCGAACGCGCCACGCCGGTGCGCCGAAGATGCCGTGACCGATCGCTTCGTCGGTGCGCGCGCGGAGCTCGGCCTTGATCGCATCGGAATCTGCGTTCGCGAGCGCGGCCGGCGCTTCGGGAATGTCGGCGAGCGTTGCCGCGATCACCTCGTCGCGCGTGATGTCCTCGTTGCGTTGCCAGTACGCCGCATAGATCGCCGTGATCGCCTGGGGCCAGCGGGAGTGGGGCAGCCCGAGGAGCGTTCGCAATGCGCGGACGGTGCGCATCGGATGGGCTGCAGGCACGTTCAGCGGGACGCCAAACACCTTCGCCCAGCGCTGCATATCGGCCAGGTTGTGCGCCGCCTTTGCCGGGCCGAGGGTGGGCATCGGCCCATCGCCCGCGCCGATCCCCCGGAACACCCCGCCCAACAGCATGGGCTTCCAATCCAGTGGAACGCCGGCCGCGCGCGCGATGCCAGGCGCTTTCTGCGACGCGAGGTACGCGTACGGGCACGAAAAGTCGAACCACAGCTCGAGCGCTTCCACTCCTGGAGACTATCCGACAAGTGGGATGGGATCAGGTCGGAGGGCTTTCACCGCGAAGCCAGGGCGGCTAAGATTCTGACGGTTTCGATGGCCAAGTTGGTCGACGGGTTCAAAGACGGCAAGCCCGAGCTCGGGCGTCGCACGTTCCTCGTGCCCGAGAATCATTCCGAGGTGCTGGCGCTGCTCTATCACGAGCAAACGGGCATCGTCGGAGGCCTCCCCGTGGGCCCCGTGACGACCGACCCGTTTGGCGCCCACGGCATTCGCATGTATCCCGATCAGGATCCCGTCGTGCTAGAAGAGACTCGTCGCTACTTCGAGAAACTCGCTGAGCGATTCTCGAATGATCTTCCGAAGGCGTGAGTTGGTGGTGGCGGCTGTCGCCGCATGCAGTGGGCAACCGAAGCCAGCCGATGGCGAGTGCCCGTGCAAGAAGGAGCCGGTCACGGCCCCTGCGCCTGGAGATGCTTCCGTTTCTGTCGTGAATCCCAATGCTGTGAAAGGTCCGCCGCCGTTCGCGATGTTTGGTGGCGATGCGCGCCATACCGGCAAGCGCGGTGGACCCGCGCCCGCGGCTCAACCGAAAGAGCTGTGGTCGGTCGATGTCAAAGGTGTGGTCGCGGGCTCGCCGACGATCGGGCCAGACGGAACGATCTACGTGACGTCGCACGAAGGCTCGCTGTTCGCCGTCGGCAAGGATGGAAAGATCCTGTGGACGTTCAAGACCGGCGATCGATCGTGGTCGACGCCGGCGATCGCGCAGGACGGCACCGTGTACATCGGCAGCGACGACGACTTCCTCTACGCGATCACCGGCAAGGGTGCCGTGAAGTGGAAGCTGCGGATCGGCGACTGCGATCCGAAAGGCTTCGGGCCCGAGTCATCGCGCTGCGATGTCGACGGCGGACCGACGATCGGTCCCGACGGCACGATCTACGTCGGCGGCGATGGCATCCATGCGGTGTGGGCGGACGGCACGTTGCGCTGGAAGATCGCGACGAGCGAGCACGTCGCATCGACACCCGCGCTCGCCGGCGATGGAACCGTGTACGCCGGATCGCAGGACGACGCGCTCTACGCGATCGCACCCGATGGCCACATGAAGTGGCAGGTTCGCACCGGCGGCGACATCGACGCGGCACCGCTGATCGGCGCCGACGGCACGATCTACGTCGGCAGCGACGACAAGAACTTCTACGCGATCAGCCCGGCGGGCGCGGTCACGTGGAAGGTCGCGACCGGTGCCGATATTCGAGGCGGCGCCGCGCTCTTGCCCGACGGCACGATCGTCTTCGGCTCGCACGATCAAAACCTTTACGCTGTTGCACCGACCGGCCAGGTGCGATGGAAGCTCGCCGCGGCCGACAAGATTCAGGGCACACCCGCGATCGCGACCGACGGAACGATTCTCGTCGGCGCGGAAGACGAACACGTCTATGCGGTCGCGCCCGACGGCACGCTGAAATGGACCCTCGGGTTCGATGGCGATGTCGACACCACGCCCGCGATCGCCGCCGACGGTACGATGTACGTCGCCGGCGACGACGGGCATTTGCATGCTTACAGATAGAGAAAGAGAACATGTCTAGTTTCGATCGACAGGCGATTATTGAAGCCCTGTCTCGCCTGGTCACGCCAGGTATCAAGTTGATGGCGCTCGCCGACGAGCTCGGCCTGCGCAAGCACGAATACGCGCAGTTGCGCGAAACCATCCTGGACCTCGTCGAGGATGGCACCGTCGTCGTGTTGCCAGGAGGCGCGTTCGCGTTGCCCCCGAGCGGACGCGCGGCGGATCCGCACGCGAAGCCGCAACCGAAGCCGCCGGCGGAGCCGACGATCCGGATCAAGAAGCCACCGACGGAGAAGAAGCCGAAAGTCACGCCGCAGCCGAAACGGCCACCGGGATTGCCGTGGCGTGCGCCCGCGGGCCTCAAGCCCACGGTTCCGACGGAAGAATACGATCCGGAAACCGGCGAGGTCCGTGCGGTTGGAGCGGCATTGCCCGCACCTGCAGCGGCAGCTGTACCGGAGGCGCCGGCTCGCGATCCGCGGTTCACCGGACGGATCACGGTTCATCCGGCGGGCTATGGCTTCGTCACCGTCGATGCCGACGGCGAGACCGTGTTCGTGCCGGCGAAGTATCGCAATCACTCGCTCGACGGTGATCGCGTCGTCGTCGACACCTGGCCGGGCGTGCGTGGCACCGAAGGTCGCGTGACCGAAGTGCTCGCGCGTGGCCGTGCGAGGTTGACCGGTATCCTGCGTCGCGTCGGTCGCGCCGTGTATCTCGAGCCGGACGATCCGCGGATCGCGGCCGACTACGGTCGCGTGCATCTCGACGATGCGCCGAGTGGTCGGGACGGCGATGCGATCGTCGTCGAGATCACGCGCTATCCCGATGCCGCGCGGCGCGAGATGGCCGCAAAGCTGTTGAAGGTGCTCGGCGATCCGGACGACCCGCGGACGGAGATCGAAAAGATCCTCGCGGTGTCGATGATCCCGCTCGAATTCCCCGACGAAGCGCAGGAGCAAGCCGCGCAGACGCCGGGCGAGCTCGGTCCGAGCGACTTCGCGGATCGCATCGATCTGCGCTCGCGTAGGTTCGCGACGATCGATCCCGAAACCGCGCGCGACTTCGACGACGCGCTGTGTATCGAGACCGGTCCGCACGGTGGGCCACGCGTGTGGGTCGCGGTCGCGGACGTCTCGCATTACGTGCGGTGGAACGACGCGCTCGATCGCGAAGCGGCGATTCGTGGCGTGTCCGTGTATCTGCCGGATCGCGTGATCCCGATGCTGCCGCACCAGTTGTCGTCGAACATCTGTTCGCTGCTGCCGAACGTGGATCGCTGCGCGATGGTCGTGCGGCTCGATTACACGCACGATGGCGAGGTCGTCGACATCGGCTACCAAGCCGCGGTGATCAAGTCGAAGGCGCGACTCGATTATCCCGGCGTCGCGGCGGCGCTCGAAGGTGACTTCCGTGGCCGGCGCGAGCAGTATCGCGGCTGGGCCGGCGAGCTCGCGCAGTTGAACACGCTCGCGCAAACGCTCCGCGCTCGGCGCATGGCGCGCGGTTCGCTCGATCTCGAGATCGCCGAACCGAAGGTCGTGCTCGACGCGGATGACCCGCGGCTCGTGCGCGATGTCGTGAAGGCGAAGGGCGATCCGGCCGTGAAGGGTGCGTATCAGCTCGTCGAGGAATTCATGATCGCGGCGAACGAAGCGGTCGGCTCGTTCTTCCGCAAGCGCAATGCGACCACGGTGTGGCGCATCCACGCGCCGCCGGATCCGGATCGCGTGGCGAAGTTGGCCGAGATGCTGAAGGCGTACTCGATCGACGTCGATCTCGATCTCGCGACGACGCCGCTCGGGATGAAGGCGGTGCTCGATCAGATCCAGGCGAAGCCGGGCGCGCAAGCGTTGTCGTTCCTGCTGCTCCGCACGCTGACCCAAGCGGTGTGGGATGTCGTGCCGGTCGGCCACTTCGGTCTCGCGAGTGGCGATTACCTCCACTTCACGTCGCCGATTCGCCGCTATCCCGATCTGTTGGTGCATCGCTTGTTGAAGCACCAGCTCCAGAAGGACGGCATGGCGTCGGGCGGTGGCTACGCGAAGAATCCGCCGCCGACCGAATCGCTGGCGCAGCTCGCGGCGGGTTCGTCGAATCACGAGCGGCGCGCGATGGAAGCCGAGCGCGAAGCGGTCGCGATGTACCGCACGTTCCTGATGCGCGATCAGGTGGGCGAGAAGTTCCCGGGCACCGTGTCGGCGGTGACGAGCTTCGGCGCGTTCGTCGAGATCGACGAGCCGTTCGTCGAGGGCCTCATCAAGCTGGACTCGCTCGGCGAGCACTTCAACTACGACGAGATCCACATGCGGCTCTCGGCGGAGCGGTCGGGCAGGGCGATCGAGCTCGGTGACAAGGTCACGGTCGAGATCGCGAACGTGTCGGTGCTGCGTCGCCGGATCGACTTCACGTTGATCTCGGCGCAGGATCACTCGGGCGATCCCAAGCCGGCGAAGCTCACGGCGAATCCGAAGGAGCGCTTCGATAAAAAGAAGAAGGCGGGCAAGGCCGCCGCGGCTGCGCAACCGCAGGCGCGCAAGGCCTCGGGTGGCGACAAGATGCGGATCGGCGTCTCGCACCGGGGTGCGAAGACGAAGTCGCGCAAGAAGCGGTGACGCGGAACCGCCCAGCGATAGTGACGCTTACGCTTTCGCTTAGGCTTACGTGATCACCTTCGGGCAGTTCGCGCCCAGTACTTTTCGATGTGATCGAGCTGGCGCGATAGCTTTTGCTCGCGTTGGGTTCGCACGTCGTCGCTGTTCACGACGAGTGAGGCGACGCCCTTCGTATCCGCGAACAACCGGATATGAACTTTTGTCGTGTGCGGTGCATCGCCGGCGATAAACACGATCTCGCCCCAGACTTCTGCGTGCGCGTTACCGGTGTCCTCGAACTGGATCATCCGCGCGGGCGGCGTGAGGTGAACGGAGAGGTTGTCGCGATGATCGTGCGGCGAGATCAACGTGACCTTCGCGTCGTCACCCTTGTGCGACTTGATCTCGACCTTCGCGACATCCGGGAAGATCTGGTTCCACTTCGTGAAGTCCGCCGACTGCGCGTAGATCGCGGCCGGCTCGCCTTCGAGCGTGACTTCACCTTCGGTGATCGCAGGGTTGTCCTTCGCCTGCCACACACCCGCGTGCGCCGTCGCGGCTAGCGCACTGATCCAAACCAGGGCCCGCATGCCCAACCAATACCAGTCCTCGTAGAAATGGCCAGTTTGCCGAAACAGGCCGAAACAGCGGGTCAGCGCGTCGCGAGCGCTTCCAACAACTTACGGCGGGTGATCGGTTTTGCCACCAGGGCGCGGACCTCTAGCTCCTTCGCCCGACGACGATGTTCCGGAGTCGCGCGCGACGTGATGATCACGATCGGCGTGGTCTTGAAGCGGTCGTCGGCGCGGAGCGTTTCGATCAGCTCGAACCCGTTCAGCTCGGGCATCTCGAGGTCGGTCACGATCAGGTCGTAGCGAAGCTGCCGTGTCATCTGTAACGCGCGCGCACCGTCTTCCGCGACGTCGACGATCCAACCTTCGCGGCCGAGCATCGACGTCATCGCTTCGCGAATCGCGCGCGAATCGTCGACGACGAGCGCCCGCCCGGCGAGCACCATCGGCGAGCTGATCGCTTCGGTCACCGGCTCCGTCGCATCGGGATACGCGCGACGCACGAGCTGTGCGGGATCCAGAATCAGCTGGACCTTGCCGGAGCCGCTGATCGTCGCCGCGGCATACAGCGTGAGTGGCGCGAGCAACGGGCCGAGCGGCTTGATGATGATCTCGCGCGGTCCGACGATCTTGTCGACGGTGCCGACGAAGCTCTTGCCCGCGAACGACACGACCACGCCGGGCCGGCGCTCGTTCGTGACACCGTGACCGAGCAACGCCTCGAGCCGCAACACCGGCAAGAGCTCGTGGCGCACGGTCGTGAGATGCGCGCTCGGTTCGACGAGCGTGGTGTCGATGACGTGGACCGCCGGAATCGCGTAGACCTGTCCGCCGACCTTGAACAGCATCGCCTGCGCGAGCGAGGTCGAGAGCGGCAAGCGCAGCGCGAACGTGGTGCCGCGCCCCGGAACCGACGAGACCTTCACTTCGCCGCCGAGCCGCGCGACGGTCTGGCGCACGACATCGAGGCCGATGCCACGCCCGGCGAGCTCGTCGGCATCACCGCGCACGGAGACGCCGGTGCCGAGCGCATCGAGCACGTCACCATCGGTCGCGAGTTGGGCACGTGCCTGCGACCACCGGCCCGTCGTGATCAACCGGGCGCGCAATGCCGCGATGTCGACGCCGCGGCCATCGTCCGACAATTCGATCACCAACAGATTGCCGTCTTGGCGCGCGCGAATCGTGATCGTGGCGACCGGCGGTTTGCCACGGCGCGTGCGTTCGTCGACGGACTCGATGCCGTGCGCGACCGCGTTGCGCAACAGCTGGGTGATCGGATCGACGAGCTGTTCGGCGACCGCTTTATCGAACTCCGTATCTTCGCCGAGCGTGCGCAGCTCGACGACGACACCGGTCGCGCGCCGCAACGCCCGCAACGTTCGCGCGGCGTGGAGAAACAGGTTGCGCGCGGTGTCCATGCGAATCCGCGTGAGGCCGCGTTGCAGCTCGCCGATCGTGCGGCGCAGCGCTTCGATCTCGTCGAGGAGCGCAGCCGTGGTCTGCGAGAGCAAGGCGGCTTGGCCGGCGAGCTCGCCTTCGGCCTCGACGAGCCCGCGGTTCGCACCCGGTGCGTCGACCGGTCCGATCGCATCGCGCAGGTTCTGCCGCGTGCGCGCGAGGTCGCGTGCGAGCGTGCGCAGCAATTGAACGCGACGCTCGATGCGCGTGCGATCGAACAACAGCTCGCCCGCCGACGACATCAAGTTATCGATCCGCTCCGGCTCGACGCGCAGATGTCGCGCTTCGTGCTGGCTCGGCGCGGTGAGCGTGCCCGGCTGCGGTGTCTGCGTGCGCGGTTCGGCGAGGACGCCATCGCTCGGCTGATCGAGGATCATGTCCGGCGCGCCGGCCATCACGATCGTCGGAATCGCCATCGATTCGGAGAAGCTCGGCCGCTCCGGGATGTCCTGGAAGCTCGGCCGCTCGGGCGGCTCGGTGTGGGTGAGGTTGTTGATCTGCGCGCGGAGATGCGCGGCGGTCTCGTCGGCGCCGTGCGGATTGGTGACGAGCTGGTCGACGTACCCGCGCAGCCCGTCGGTGACCTCGACGATCATGTCGGCGGTTGTCGGCGACCACACCATCGGATCGCGCCCGATCACCGCGAACGCACTCTCGAGCCGATGCGCGAGATCGACCATCGCGAGCAGGCCGACGGTGCCGGCGCTGCCCTTGATCGTGTGCGTCACGCGCATCATCTCGGCGATCGCATCGCTCGTCGGTCGCGCGGTGCCACTCGACAACACGCGCCCCGTCACGACCTCGAGCGCGTCGTGCGCTTCCGAGCGAAACAACTGGCGCAGCATCGCCAGCTCGTCGGCATCGAAGTCGAGGTCTTCAGTCATGCGAGATCAGCTCGAGTGCGCGCCGGGTCATCTTCACCGGATCGAGCAGCGTCAGCGGTCGGCCTTGCGCGTCGACGACCGAGCCATCGGCTTCGACGAGCGACGCCACGTGATCGACCTGGTCGACCCGGAGTGCACACACGGTGGCTTCGGCCTCGAGCACGAGGGCGCCATCGCCTTGGCGGGGCGGGGGCCCGGGTGGCAAATCTAGGAGCGTGGCCACATCGAGGACCGGCAAGATTGCCCCATGCAGATTGCAGAGGCCTCCCAGCGCGGGTGGGGCCGTGGGCACCCCCGTCACGAAGCCGAGCGTGACGACCTCGCGGACCCACCTCAGCTCGATCGCGTAACGAGCCGCACCGATCGCGAAGACGATGACGTTTCGCAGCTCCGCCACGCTGTGAGTATAGCCACGCTCAAAACGTCAGCATGGCCGCCAGTAACCTGTATATTGCGAGATATGCGCTTAGCCTGCGTGCTCGGCCTCTTGGTTGCGTGTGGCGGTGGTGGCGGAAATCCCAATACGGGCGATGACGACGTGCAGCCGGATGCAGCTGCACCGGATGCGTACGTGCCGCCGGGCTATCAGATGCTGATCTCTGGCGACTGGACGTTGCCCGCGCCGACGAGCGGCAGCGTCGAGATGTACAAGTGCGTGAAGCTGAAAGTTCCGCAGGACATGTGGATCAATTCGTTCCGGTCGCTCGCACCGACGGGTTCGCATCACGAGGTCCTGACGATCACGGATACCGCGTCGCAGCTCGGCGTCGTCACGGACTGCAGTCCGAACGAATCGCTGATGGATAAAGAGATGCTGTACGCCGCTGGCGTCGGCACCGATGACTTCACGTTTCCCGACGGAGTCGCGATTCATCTCACGGCCGGCACGTACATCAACTTGAACCTGCACCTGTTCAACGCGAGCGATAACCCGCTGACCGGCACGTCGGGTGTGCTCGTGAAGACGGTCGATCAGGCGAGCGTGGTCAACGAAGCGGCGATGGTGTTCGGCGGGCGCTTGCCGTTCACGATCCCGGCGGCGGCGCAGCCGTATCAAGTCACCGGCACGTGCTCGGCGGCGGCGGACTTTCACATCGTCGCGCTGTGGCCGCACATGCATCAGATCGCGACGCACCAGTCGATCCAGTTGAACGGCACGATGCTGCTCGACACCGACTACTCGTTCACCGACCAGAAGAACTATCCGATCGCGGACACGCTCGTGAAGGCGAGCGACACGCTCACCACGACGTGCACGTACATGAACACGACGGGGGCCGCGGTCTCGTTCGGCGAGTACACCGAGGACGAGATGTGCTTCTCGGGCATGTATCGCTATCCGCCGTCGAATTCGGCGAACAGCGAAATCGCCTGCGCGTACCAGCAGCCGATCTAAGATCGACTAGCTGGCTGCTTTGGTCTCGAGCACGAGCTCGGGACGCGCACGCGCTTCGACGACTTCACGCGTGACGACGCATTCCTTGACGCCCGACAGCGACGGAATCTCGTACATCACGTCCAGCATCACTTCCTCGAGGATCGCGCGCAGACCACGCGCACCCGAGTTCCGGCGCGACGCTTCTTCCGCGATCGCGCGCAATGCATCTGGGCGGAAGTTGAGCTTCACGCCTTCGAGCTCGAACAGCCGGTGATACTGCTTCGCGAGCGCGTTCTTCGGCTTCCACAGCACCTCGGTCAGCGCGTCGACATCCAACGCGTCGCACGAGACGATCACGGGCAAGCGGCCCATGAACTCGGGGATCATGCCGAACTTGATCAAGTCCTCGGTGCCCGCCTCGCGACGGAGCGCGTCCTTGTCATCGAGCGCCGTGGACACCGCCGCACCGAAGCCGAGGCCGCGTTGGCCCGTGCGACGACGAACGATGTCCTCGAGGCCGTTGAAGGCACCGCAGCAGATGAACAGGATGTCCGTGGTGTCGATCTGAATCAGCTCTTGCTGCGGCCGATTGCGCGCGCCATCCGGCGTGATCGTGGCGGTCTTGCCCTCGAGGATCTTGAGCAGTGCTTGCTGCACGCCTTCACCCGAGACGTCACGCGTGGGGGACGGCGTGCCGCCCTTGCGCGCGATCTTGTCGATCTCGTCGATGCAGATGATGCCGCGCGCGCACTTCTCGACGTCACCGCCGGCCGCACGGAACAGCGCCTTCACGACGCTCTCGACATCTTCGCCGACGTAGCCGGCCTCGGTGAGCGTGGTGGCGTCCGCGATCGCGAACGGCACGTCCAACTTCTTCGCGAGCGTTTGCGCGAGCAGGGTCTTGCCCGAGCCGGTGGGCCCGATCAGGAGGATGTTGCCCTTTTGGAGCTCGACATCGCTCTGCTTGCCGCGCATGCCGATGCGCTTGTAATGGTTGTAGACCGCAACCGAGAGCGCTCGCTTGGCGGCTTTCTGGCCAACCACGTAACGATCCAGCTCGTCCACGATCGCCTTCGGCGGCGGATACTTGGGACGCTCCGACGCTTCCTCTTTCGCGAGGATGTCGTTGCACAGCGTGACGCATTGGTCGCAGATGAAGACGCGCGGGCCCGAGATGAGCTTGCGAACCTCTCGCCGCTGTTTTCCACAGAAGGAGCAGTGGAACTCTTCCATCCGGCTCCAATTCTTACATGTTCCGAGAGGGGGGCAATAGCCGGAAGCGCAGATCGGAACGGGCAAAAAGTGCAGTTTGACTTGACGCGGCATTCCATCCGCAGGGAGATCACTCGTCGACGTGCGTACGGTCGTGATCTGTGCGGATCCGGAGCGAGCCTCCCGTGAACCGGGGTCGGTTGCGACCCTCGTCACCGAGCTCGGTGGGAGAGTGTCGGTGGGACGGTTCGATCTGGGTGGGCTCGACGAAGAGGCGCTCGTCACCCACCCACCGCAGGTCGTGGTGGTCGAAGCGGGTGATGACGTCGCACGCGCACATCGCGCGATCCAGAAGCTTCGCGATGACGGCCCACTCGTCGAAGTTCCGATCCTGGTCGCGGTGCCGGTCGCGCGCCTGCCCGCGCTCGATTTTTCGATCGGTTTCGACGATTTCGTCCTGATGCCGATCGTCCCGGCAGAGCTCTACGCACGCCTCCGCCAGCTCGATTGGAAGGCGGCGACATTCGGCTCCGACGAGGTGATCAAGATCGACGATCTCGTGATCGACATCGCCGGCTACGAGGCGAAGGTTTCCGGGCATCGGATCGATCTCACGCACCAGGAGTTCGAGCTGCTCCGCTATCTCGCCCAGCATCGCGGCCGGGTGTTCACGCGGCAGGCGCTGCTCGAGCGCGCGTGGGGGCTGCAATATGCAGGTGGGACACGCACCGTCGATATCCACGTGCGGCGGGTACGCGCGAAGTTGGGTTCCGCCGGCGAGCTCGTCGAAACGGTTCGCAACGTCGGTTACAAGATGCGTGGCTAGCGACACATTTACTTAAAAGCTCGGTTATTCTGACGACGTGGCAGGTCGCGCTTCGATCGTAGGTGCTGCCGAAACGTCCGTCGGCAAAGTCCGCGAGCACAACGAAGATGCGCACTTCATCGACACCGATCTAGGCATCTTCGCCGTCTGCGACGGGATGGGCGGACATGCGGCGGGCGAGGTCGCCTCGGGCATCGCCGTGAAGGTCGTGCGCGAGCGGTGGGCGAGCGATGCCACGCAGAAGGTCGTCGACCACTGGCTCGCCGCCGGTACGCCGGACGCGAAGAAGGCGCTACTCGCCGAGATCAACGCCGGCGTGACTGCCGCGCACGACGCGATCATGGCGGAGGCCACGCGCGACAAGACGAAGAACGGCATGGGCACGACGATCATCGGCGCGCTCGTGATCGGCGGCGATATCGTGTTCGCGCAGAGCGGTGACTCGCGCGCGTACATGGTTCGCGACAGCATCGCGATGCAGCTGACCGAGGACCACACGCTGCTCGCGCGCCTGCTCGCCGCGGGCGTCGATGTCGACACGTCGAACGAAGGTGGCCGGTTCAAGAGCATGCTGACGAACGCGCTCGGCATCGGGACCGAGTGCAAGGCCGCCACGTTCGTGGTTCCGCTCGCGGACGGCGATCGGTTCCTGCTGTGCAGCGACGGCATCACCGAATACGTCCAGGAAGCCGAAATCGGCGAGGTGCTGTCCCAGCAACCGTCGCCGGCGCGTGCGGCGCAACGACTCGTCGAGCTCGCGTTGCAACGCGGTGGTGGTGACAACGCCACGGCGCTCGTCGTGCGCGTGCTCGAGGCCGGTGAAACCGCGCGGCCGTCGGAGCAACTGCATCGCGAGAACAAGGCGATCAACGCGTGTCCGATCTGGGCGAAGGTCACGCCACAGGGTCGGCTGCGTGCGCTGCGGATCGCGTTGCCGCGCGATCACGCAATGGATGCGAAGGTGCCGGCGCACACGCTCGGCGATCGCGTCGCGTGGATCATCGTCGACGGCGAAGTCGAGCAGGATGGCGTGCTACGCGGTCCCGGATCGCTGCTGTATCCGGAAGCGTTGTTGAAAGACGCGCCGCTCCCCGACAAGGACGGGCTCGCGATCGCGTGCAGTGAAGTGCGTGCGCTCGCGTTGCGCTGCGACGATTTTCACGAAGTCTGCGAGGACGATGCGGAGCTCGGCGAATTGCTGACCGCCGCGCTCGCCGCCGAAATCGCCACTCGCAAGGCGCGGGCGGTCACGCATGGCGCGGCCGCGGTCGCCGATACACCGATGGCGATCCCGAAGATCGTCGTCGGGGATGACGCGAAAAAGCACGAGCTCGAGAGCGCGCCCACCGATCCGAACATGAGGGCGGTGATGCCGCAGCACGCGGCGTCCTCGATCAAGGGAGTTCCGAAACCCGCGTCGCCGATCCGGAAGACCACGCCACCGACGGGCAAGCCCACCCAACCGATGGGCGTCGTCGGGATCGGGACGAGCGCCACGATTCCGCCGCCGGTCGGTGGGCCGCTGCGCGAGCGCACGACCACCTCACCGGATGGCTTGGCCGTGCCGCGCACGGGAACCAAAGATGGGCCCGGCACCACACCGCGTGCGCCCGTCGGGAAACCGCCGCAACGCGTGATCGTTCCGCCGGTCGATCACGGCTCGGCGGATAGCCAGCTCGATAACGCGTTCACGAAGATCTCGGCGCCCGAGCAGCTGAAGACGAACCCCGGCGTGATCGCGCAGGAGAAAGCGCCCGCGCGATCGCTGCCGTTGCCGGCGCCGCCCGACGAGGATACCGACAGCGGCGAGATGGTGATCGAAGCCGACGAGCCGCCGCAGTCGGCGCCGATCGTCGCGCGTCCGGCACCGAAGAAGGCGCGGGCGATCGGTGAAGCCTCGGATCCGGAGATCTCGATCGAGCGTCTGGTCGAGATCGAAGTCGAGGAACCGATGGGCGATACGCGTGGCGAGCCGTCGGAGCCGGAGATCGTGATCCTTCAACCGGGCCGCCCGATCACCGCGGACGATACGAAGCTCGTCGCCGGATCGATCGACAGCTCGAAAAAACGCTAAGGCCGAGAGTAGTCGGTCAGCTCCATCTCGACGTCGCCGAGCTCGGTGTGCGCCGACATCTTCAGCGGCACGCGATCGGCATCGTCGGAGATCCACACGTCGAACGTGCGCGCCGCCTTCGCCTGCTCGAGCTGGAGGTTCGGCTTCAAGCGATACGCCTCGCCGGACAAGTGCACGGCCTTGCGATTTCCCGTCGACGTTCCGATCGTCTCGGTCGAGATGAAGTGAACATCGACGCGCCATAGCCGGCGGCCACCGACGACGTTCACCTCTTTCGTGGTGCCCGGCTTCACATGCCAGCCGCGGAGCTGCGCCATCGCGGAGTGCGAGTCGAACACGACGAGCTTGCCGAAATCGACGTGATACGTGTGCTGTTCGGTTTCGCCCGGCTTCGTGTACGTGACGTTCGATTGCGAGCCTGTGAACTTCGCCTGCGCGGTCGACACCTTGTCGCCCATCGTCACCAGCGTGTCGAGTTGGATCGGGCGACCGGTATCGACATCGATCACCGTGCTCTGTTCGTCGACGATATTCTTCACGAGCTTCGCCGCACCCGCGGTCTCCGCACGCGACTTCACGACGATCGCCTTGCGACCATCGACGAGCCCCGGTTCGCCGACCGCGAGCGAGGCTTCGCCGGCGGTCATCCCCGACAGCTTGACCTCGAACTGCATGGCTTCGCCGGGAAAGAACCCGAGCTCCGACGTGGTGGTTTCGACCGCGGCGCTCGTTACCGGTTGTTGCGGCACGGACATCGCCTCGGCACTCGCGCACCCCGCGACGGCCACGTGGCACGAAGCCATGAGGAGAAGTTCCCGCACGATCTAAGGATGAAGGAACCTGAAAAACGAGCAAGTGGTACGTTTGTGATGTGAGCGGCATCGGCATCACGCTCGGCGATCCGGCGGGCATCGGGCCCGAAATCGTGGTGGCTGCACTCGCGGCTGTCACGGAGAGCCAGCTCGCGCGTTGTACCGTCTACGGCGATCACGCCCCGCTCGAACGCGCGGCGAAGGCGCTCGGCATCGCGTTGCCGGCGGTGAAGATCGTCGGCGAAGGTGTCGGCGATCACGCCACGCCCGGTGCACCCGACGAGCGGGCAGGTGCGGCACAAGTCGGCTATCTCGAAGCGGCCGTCGCGGCGGCGAAGCGCGGCGAGCATGCGGCGCTCGTCACCGCGCCGATCTCGAAAACCTGGGCGCGGCGCGGCGGCTTTCAGTTTCTCGGGCACACCGAAATGTTGGCGGCGCGGCTCGGTGCCGATGACGTCGCGATGTTCTTCGTCGGGCCGAAGCTGAAGATCGCGCTCGCGACCGTGCATCGTCCGCTCGTCGAGGTCGTGCTCGAGCTCACGACCGATCGCGTGCGCGCGGTGATCGAGCTCGTCGCCGCATCGCTCGCGCGAGACTTCGGGCTCGCGGCGCCGCGGATCGGTGTCGTCGGTCTCAATCCGCACGCCGGCGAAGATGGCCTGCTCGGCGACGAAGACGCGGACATCATCGCGCCAGCGCTCGAGGAGCCGATCGGTAATGCGGTGTTGTCGGGACCGCTCGTGCCGGACGCCGCGTTTCGCGATCATCTGCACGGTCGCTACGACGCGTTGATCGCGATGTATCACGACCAAGGGCTCATCCCGGTCAAGCTGATCGACTTCGAGGAATCGGTGAACGTCACGATCGGTCTCCCGATCGTTCGGACGTCGCCGGATCACGGCACCGCGTACGACATCGCCGGTAAGGGCATCGCACGTGCGGTCTCGATGCAGCGAGCGGTCGCGCTCGCGTTCGAGATGCTGTCGCGTCGCGAATAGCGGTACGTGATTTGCTCGTCTGAACGGGATGAGCAAACACACCGCAACGACGAAGATCACGATCCATGCGTCGAAGGATCAGGTCTGGAAAGCCCTGACCACGCCGGAGCTCATCAAGCAGTACATGATGGGCGCAGACGTTCACACCGACTGGAACGTCGGAAGTCCTCTGACGTACACGGGGGAGTACAAGGGAAAGAAATTCGAGGAGAAGGGAACGATCAAGAAGATCGAACCCGGCAAGACGCTCGCGGCGACACACTTCAGCTCGATGTCGGGGAAGCCCGACGTGCCCGAGAACTACGCGCTCGTGACGTGGGAGCTCGAACCGAAGGGCGATGACACGGTGCTCTCCGTGTCGCAGGACAACATCGATTCCGATAAGGGCGTCGAGCAAAGTAAGCAGAACTGGACGGGCGTGTTGTCGACGCTGAAGAAGGTCGTCGAGAAAGCCTGAAACAGCGCAGCGCGTGCGGGCTCTACCACTCGCATGAAGCTCCTCGTCTGTTTGGTGCTCGCTGGTTGTGCGGTCGAACCTCTCGACGATGCCGACCAAGACGTCGAAGTCAAAGACGGTTGGTCGTGGACCTCGAACACGGTCCCGTATTGCATCGTGCCGACGCTGGCGCCGGGCGATACCGGGTTCTCTCCGGGAGACATCACGGCGATCAACGCGACGCTCGCGACCTTGCAGACCAGGGTTCCCGTCACGTTCACGTACTACGCATCGTGCTTCGATCCGAATCTGCCGGCGAAGCACGTCCAGTTTCAGAGCAACGGCGATGACGAGCTCGTGCTCAGCGGCTCGGTCTATATCGCTCCGTTGATCGGCGCAGCGCCATACAACGTGTCGCACGCGATCGGTCACGTGCTCGGATTTGCCGACGAGACCCAACGCGGGGATGCGGCGAGCTATGTCGATTACTACGCGGCGTGCGTGGAGCCGGCGAATCGCTCCCACTTCATGCCGCCGGCCGGGTATTCGCTCGACGAGCTCACGCCGTACGACACGTCGTCGGTGATGCAGTCGTACACCGGACGGTATTCGTACAAGCCCGTCGTGTTGAAGCCGCCGTCGGGATGTCCCGATGTCCTCGTGAAGGGGACCACGGTGTTCGACACCGCGACGGGGATCAACGGCACGACGTTCACGACGTACGGTCGAGCGATGCCGACATCGACGTCGGTGTTCTCGCGAGAGGACATCAACGCGACGTGGCAGCTGTTCCAGCCGTCGCTCGACACCGTCGAAGCCGGCGATCATTTCGGCTCGGCGATGGTGTCGGCCGACTTCGATCAGGATGGCTATGACGATCTCGCGGTGGCCGCACCCGACGACCACGGCGGCAAGGTGTTCTTGTACAAAGGCACCTTCAACGGGTTGGTCGCGTGGCGCGTGATCCAACGAAGCAGTCCTGCGGCAACCGATCGATTCGGTGCGGGGCTCGCAGCCGGCATGCTCGGCGGTAGTCCGTTGCTCGTCGTCGGCGCGCCGGGCTACGGCGCAGGTGGCGCGGTGTTCGTGTTCAAAGGCGATGTCACCGGACTGGTGCCGGTTGCCGGACCGATCATCGGTGCCGCGGGCGCGAAGCTCGGAACCGCGGTCTCGATCGGCAGCGCGATCGTTGCGGTGGGGGCGCCGCTCGAGAGCTCCGTCGGCGCCGTTCACGACTATCAATGGACCGGCTCGACGCTCGTCGAGATCGGGCACGTGTCGCCCTCGACGCCGTTGTACGGTGGAATGTTCGGCGCATCGGTGATCGCTGCGGATCTGAACGTCGACGGTCACGATGATCTCGTCGTCGGTGCACCCGCGCCGGGAACCACGTCGGCGGGAACCGTGTCGCAGTTCACCGGGGATGCGAACGGCGCGATGACGTACAAGCAGGCGCTGGTGCCGAATTCGAACAGCGGATCCGTGACGCTCGGCGTGAACGCGAGCTACGGCGCGTCGCTCGCCTACAACAAGCTGATCGGCTGGCTCGCGATCGGCGCACCCGGTGCCGGCACCGTCGTCACGTATTACGTCGGCGGCACGAGCCCGATCCCCGGTCCGAAGCATCTCGGCAGCAGCTCGTTCGGTACGAGTGTCGCGATAGCGGATCTCGACGGCGACAATCGTCCCGATCTCGTCGTGTCGGACATCGACGCGCAAGGCACGCCGCCGTTCGGTGCGTACGGTGGTGCCGTCTACGTCTACAGCAACAATGGTTCGCAGCTCACGCTGAAGAAGCAGATGAGCATCGACGGCGACAACCTCGGCGCGTCGATCGCGATCGGCGACTTCAACCACGACGGCCATCCCGATGTCGCGGTGGGCGCTCCAGCTAGCGCCGGATCCTTCGCGTGGTTCCGGAACACCGGCACGGCGTTCGGCCCGTCGGTGACGCGCACCGAAGCGAACTAGAACAACGCGCGGAGTGCTTCGGAGTCCGAGATGATCACCTTGCGGCCTTCGGTGGCGATCATCCGCTTGCGCTTGAACTGAGACAGCGTGAGCGACACGGTCTCGCGCGTGGATCCGATCAGGTTCGCGAGCTCTTGATGCGTGATCTTCAGCGCGACGAGCGTGCCCCGCGCATCGTCCACGCCGTACTCGCCGGCGAGCTTGACGAGGAGCTCGGCAAGCTTTGAGGACACGTCACGGAACACGAGCGCTTCGACCTTGTTCTCGAGCTCGCGGCGCCGCACGATCATGAGGCGCGTCATCGCGAGGCCGAGTTGCGGATGCGCGGTCATCAGCTCTTCGAAGTGAATGCGATCGATCTCCGAGAGCAGAGCGTTCTCGACCGCTTCGGCCATCTCGGTGCGCGGCCCGCCATCGAGCAGGCAGCTGTCACCGAACAACTCGCCGGGCCCGTGATACGCGAGCGTGAGCGACTTGCCGTCACGCGTGACCTTCGAAACCTTGATCCGTCCGCCGTGGACGAGGAACAGCGAGCGCCCCGGATCACCGGGCAGATAGATCACGTCGCGCCGGCGCGCTTCGCGTAACTCGACCCGCTCCGCCATCCGCGCGATCGCGTCGGGCCCGAGGTCAGCCAACAGCGGAACCTTGCGCAGATACCAGAGCACGCGCTTGGGATCGGTCACGGCCGAATTGTAGCAGCGCTAGCTTTTGGGTGGGGGATCGTCTGGAGACTTACCGAGTCAGAGGCGGATGTCGCCAGGCTCACTTTCCGAGGCAATTACGACAGTTGCATCACGCCATTCCGGGCTTTTCGCCATTCGTTCGGCAAGCGGCGCCACGATCAAATCCTCGATCGTGCGTCGAAGCGGCCGCGCGCCGAGCTTCGGATCGTGACCGAGCACCGCGAGGCGGGAGCGCGCGGCTGGCGTGAGCTTCAGTTGGAGGTTTCGGGCGACGAGCCCCGGACGTTCGCGGAGCTTCTTGATCTCGAGCTCGACGATCGCTTCGAGCGCGGGTGGCGGCAGGGGTTTGAACGCGATCACCGAGTCCAAGCGACCGATCAGCTCCGGCCGGAAGAAGCCTTTGATCGCACCGGATGGATCGGGTGCGCTGTTCGGATCTCCGGAGAAGCCGGCGGGCTTCGGATCCGCGGCGCCCAAGTTCGTCGTCATCACGATCAGCGACATCCGGAAGTCGACGAGCCGGCCGAACGCATCGGTCAACCGGCCTTCACCGAGTACGCCCAGGAGGAGATCGAACGCGCGTCGTCGGCCTTCTCGATCTCGTCGAACAACACGACCGAGAGCGGTTGGCGCCGAATCTTATCGGCGAGCGACGTGCCGGCGGGCGAGGGCGTGATCATCCGCGCGATCGCGGCGGGCGTCGTGATCTCGCTCATGTCGATGCGCACGAGGCGCTCGGCATCGCCAAACAAGTAGCGCGCGAGTTGTTTCGCGAGCTCGGTCTTGCCGACGCCGGTAGGACCCGCGAACAACAGCGAGCCGACCGGGCGCTGCGGATCGTCGAGGCCGGCCTTGAGCCGCGCGATCACGCGACCCGCGACGGCGCACGCGTGATCCTGACCGATCACGCCCTTCTGGAGCTCCTTCGCGATCGCCGCGGTATCGAGCGCCTTCTCCGGCGAGAGCAGATCCGTGGGCAGACCCGACCACGCCGAGAACGCCGGCGTCAGGTGCTCGAGCGAGAGGTCGGTGTGCTTGTGGAGCGAGCAGTAGTCGACGAACGCGATCGCCTTGCCCGGGAACGCGGTGTCGCGCCGGAATGCCGCGAGCAATTCGACGAGCCGCCGTCCCGCGTCGACCGCGAGTGCGACCGGCGGATCGAGCCGCGCGCCGTACGGTTCGAGGATCGCGACGGTCTGCGCCATCGACGCTTCCGGCACGCGGACGATGCGCAGCGCTTCGATCAACGCCGGCGCACGCTGGCGCGCGCGCACGAGCTCGCTCTCGTCGCATTCGGCGTAGAGCGTGAGCTGGCCGGCGATGATCGCGGGCGCCATCAGGTCGGCGATCGATGCGCCATCGGACATCGGCGCGAGAAAATCGGCGAGCCGATCGACGTAGAGCACGTCGTTGCCACCCTCGAGCTCGCGAACCATCTGGATCGTTCGCTGCTGCCACATGCCGAGGTAGACCATGCCGGCGACGATGCGGTCGGCCGACGTGGCCCACAGCCGGCGGCGCACGCCACCCTTGCCCTTGCCGCGATCGGAGAGCTCGCGCGCGATCCGGCGAACGAGTGCGGTCTTGCCTGCACCGCGTGGCCCGACGAACAAGTAGCTCGGCAGGCGCTCGGCGTCGAATTGGCGTTGCAGGCCGTTGAAGATCGGATCGATGCCGACCGTTGCCGGTAGGCGATTCGCGCGGACGTTCGCGACCCAATCTTCGCCGACGGCTTCGAGCGTGGGCGCCGGATCGGGGTCGCCGGTCTTCCTCGAGGATGTCGTGGTGGGCGCTTCGATCGGGCTCCACTCGATCACCTTTTCTTCGATCTCGCGGCGCAGATCGTAGAGCCCGGTCGCGGCATCACCGACGAGCGCGGCGAACACGAGCGCGTGGATCGTATCCGGCACCGACGCGAGGTCTTCGGCGACGAACGAGTAGTCGAAGCGCGGCACGATCACGCGATAGAGGTCCGCGCCGGCGATCTTTGCGGCCGCATAGCCGAGGCGCACCGGCACCGTCGCCTTCGCGATCACGTAGCCGCGCGGATCCGGACGACCGGGATGGATGTCGACTTCGACGCGCCGGAGCTCGAGCTCCTCGTTCCACAGGTAGCGCTCGGCTTCATCATCTTCGACGAGTAACGCGGCTTGGGGTGCGAGGCGGGCGAGCGCGGTCTCTTCGTCGGCGGCCATCGCAGCGGGCGGCGGCGAATCGAACAGCACGCGAAACCGACGCAGCAGCACGACGGACACGAGCCCACCGTGGTGACGCGTCACGAACACGCGGAACGTCTTCTTCGCCGTCACGAGGTTCGACTCCAGGCGAGGTGCCACGCGCGACGCACGGCGTGCGGCACGTCTTTGACGACACCGCGATCGACCCACCCGGTCGCGAAGTCCTCGAGCTCGACCTGGACGCTCGCTTCGGGCCGCAGCGATGGCCGGTAGTTGATCGTGCGAGTCACCGGCAACAGCGCGTCGGGATTGACCGGCAGCGCGCCGCCGTGCTCGAGCACGCGTTCGAGCTCTTTGCGCGCGGCGAGGTGGGCTTGCAACGTAGCGACGGCGTTATGCGCACCGGGCTTCACGTCGACGCGCACGATGTCCGGTTCGGCAGCAGCCGAGCGCAACATCCACGTGCCGTGATCGGTCGCGATTGCTTCGCGTACGAACAATCCGCGCAACGTCACGACGACATCGCGCGTGCTCGGCGTCAGCATCGACAGCCCGCGCGGCATTGGCTTCACGGCGTGCGTGCGGTCGTCGACGAACGCGGCCTCGTCGAACCACGCTGGCTGCGCGATCGTGTGGACGACGGCGAAGATGCCGCCGGCCTCGATCGAGTTGCCGACGCGCGAGATCGTGACCGTGGCGGCATGCGCGTCGGGATCGAGCAGGTGGGGAAGCGAGCGCGCGATCAACAGCGCCTCGGCGATGCCGGCGAGGACTTCTTCGCGACTGTTCGGCGTGCGGACCGGCGCTTTCTTCTTCTTGGGCGTGCGCTTCACCGGGCGCAGATCGTCGTCGTCGTAATCGTCATCCGGCTCGGGCGTGTCGTCTTCGGGATGTGGGCGGACGCCGAACAAGTAGTCGAGCGCGTTCAAGCGCTGGATCAGATCCTCGACGTAAAAGCTCAGCTCGCCGGTCGCTTCGGCCTTCGCACGCGCGAGGAGCGGTGATTCGCGCACCATCGCGACCGACGCGGCAGCGCGTGCGATCGCGAACTCCAGGCCCGACGTCGCGAGATCGAGCGCGCCCTCCAACAGATACGGTCCCGGCGTCGACGGGCGCTCGGTCATCGGTTCGAGCGAGGCTTGGATCTGACCGTCCGCTTCGGCGAGCCGAACGATCCGGAGCCGGGCGGGCGAGGCGGTCGCGAGTAGATCCGTGAGCGAGCCACCGATCTTGTCCTCGAGCCAGCGCTTCACCGTGCGCGCGCCGTAGCGTGGATCGAACGCATCCGCGACCGCACGGCGTCGCACCGCCGAACCCGCGTACACGAACGTGTTGCGCTCGCGCAGGCCACGGCGACCGAGCAGCTTGCCGAGCTCCTTGTCGACGACCTTCGCGGCGACTTCATGCGTGAGCGGCTCGAACGGCACGACCTGATCGATGCGGTTGAATAGCTCGACGGGGAAGAACTCGCGCACGGCCTTCGCGACGTCCGCGAGGATCCGATCGCGCGTGTCGCCGAAGCCGATCGGCTGCGCGTTTCGCGAGCCGAGGTTCGAGGTCATGATCACGACCGCACTCGCGAAGCTCGCGACTTCGCCGTTGGCATCGGTGAGCCGGCCTTCGTCGAACAACTGCAAGAGCAGATGCAGCGCGCGCGGATGCGCTTTCTCGATCTCGTCGAGCAGCACGACGCAGAACGGCTGGCTGCGCACCCGACTCGTCAAGAGGCCTTCGGGATTCCACGGATCGCCGATCAACCGCGCGACCGCGTCGGGGCCCGACATCTCGCCCATGTCGATCCGGACCAGACGTGATTGATCGCCGTAGAGGTATTCCGCGATCGCAGTCGCGAGCTCGGTCTTGCCGGTGCCGGTGGGGCCGGTGAACAGCATCACCGAGACCGGGCGATTCGGATCTGCGAGGCCGGAGCGCACCTTCAAGATCACGTCGGTCGCCGCACGTGTCGCGGCCGCTTGACCGATCACGCGCTCGGCAAATCGGGTCTCGACCTCTTTCGGATCGAGCGGTTGTTCGAGCGTGAGCAGGCTCGTCGAGAGGCCCGTCGTGCGCGCGAGATAATCGAGCACGTCGTTCGGCATCACGGTCTGGATCCCGCGCGGGATCGCATCCTTCGCGACGCGCGACACGATCTCGATCGCGACCCCCGGCCTCGCGCGCCACGGGAACAACGCCGTGCCGAGCTCGAGCGCGGTGCGCGGCGTGTATGGATGAAGCGCGAGATCCGCGTGATCGATCTCGAGCTGACGAATCTCGTGCAGCATCAGGTGTGCGGTCTCGGCGGGCGAGGCCTCGTGCACGGCGACGAGCGCGAGCGCTTCCGCCAAGCCCGGCGCATCGCGTTCGAGGCGCGCGCGTTGCTCGGGCGTGAGCTCCGCGATCACGGCGAGATCGCCGCGCCGTACGGGACCGCGGAAGAAATCCGCGAAGCTGCGCTCGCTCTGCCGCGATTGGCCGAGCCGACCGAACAGGTGCAGGTCCTCGAACCACAAGATGCCGCGACGGACCCGCGCGTCGTCGAGCACGGCGAGGCAGCGCTCTTCCCATTCACCGAGATGGGACATGCCCGCAATCATCCGCTTTCCGGACAGCCGCCAGACGTGCATGCACTGGTCGAGGTTGCGGTGGAGCGGATAGCCATCCTCGACGAGGCGATCGGCGATCCACTGGTTGATCAGCATGGTCTTGCCACTGCCGGGCGCGCCGACGATCATCGCGGACCGCGGACGCTTGCCGCCGAGCAAGTACGCCAACCGCTCGCGATACGGCGAGCGCGGCACGCCGAGGCGGAGCTGCTCGTTCGATGCACGCAGCGTTTCGTCGACGGCCAGCGAGTTGAGGATCCGATGCAGCCGAGGCGATGCCGCGCCGGCGCGCGAGTCCTTCTTCTTCGGTAGCTGATCGAGCAGCGAGTACGGCTCGGCGGAGAATGCGATCGTGGTCAGGCGATCCTTGCCCTGCGAGAGCCGCTCGTTGATCTCGTTCATGTCGTCGATCGCGGACCAGTGGTGGCGAACGAGCGCGAGCGTGAGCATCGCGATGTCGTCGCGGTTCGCGGTGATGAACCAGTGATCGCGATAACGCGGGTGGTAACAGAACAGGTGCTGGCCGCGTTCGCTCGTCCACCGCGGTTCGACGACGAGCGGGACCTGACCGTGGACCTTGCCGGCTTCGGCGTGGAAGTCGACGGGGATGCGCATCAGCTCGCCGCCGACGGGAAACTGGAACAGGTCCTGCTCGACCGGCTTCGCGCGGTGGAGAACGTCGCGCAGGCGATCGATCATGCGCTCGCGGATCTTGCCTTCCGTGCCACCCGTTTGGCTGATGTACGAGGCGTAGTTCTGCGGGACGAGCGCGCTCCACTGCTCCTCGCCATCGCGCTTGTCGATGTAGATGCCGATGGAGAAATTAATCCGCATCGGTCTCCTTCGGAATCGCCGAGAGTGGACTCGTGTATTGCCACTTCGTCTCGACGTCGTACGCGCACTTGTGGCCGGCGTGCTCGAACGCGGTGAGCAGGCGCGCGCACGCGGCTTCGGCGAGGCGCGGTGGGAGCTCCTTGAACGGTGGCTCGATCTCGTCACCGTCGACGGAGACCTTGTTGTTATCGAGATCGTGATCGCGGAACACGTGACCGCGCGGTCCCTTCGCCGGTGGAGGCGTCGGCAAGTACGACCATTCCATGTCCGTGAATTCGGTCTTCGGTTCGAGCAACTCGACCCACACGTGCGTGGGTTGCGTGGCAAGCCCGACGAAGCGTTGCAAACCGGCCTCGAGCCCGAACAGATGTTCGGAGCCCGTGCCGGCAATCCGGACCAACGCACACGTGGCCGCGGTGCTCGCCATTCGATCGTCGGCCCAGAACCGATCGTGCGGCGGTCCCCACGCGTGCTTCCAGCCCGGCTGCTCTTCACCGTAGATGTGCACGGTGGCGCGCCAACCATGATGCGCGGCCGCGGTCATCACGATCTTCGTCCACGCGGTGACGGCAACGCGCGAGTCGGGCGAATGGACGAGCAACGTGATGCCCGGGCGCTGCGGGCGCAGTCCGCATAGCAACCAGAACAAGTCGCGACGGAACTTGTGGCGCTGCGCGATCGCGTTGTCGATCAGGTCGACCGCATCGATGTCCTTCGCGAGCGCTTCGAGGCAGAGCTCTTCGGCGACACGTAGCTCGCCCTGTGCGGCGGCGGCGGTGACCCACAAGCCGGTGAGGCGCGCGTGCTCGGCGGTGAGACGCGCGATTTCGGAGCCGGGCATGGCGGTGCGGCCGTGTTCGTTCTTGCGCGCGGCCATCGCGATCGTGCCTTCGAGCTCGCTGATCTTTTGGCGCACGCCCACGACCGGCGGGCGGGCGAGCTCGCGATCGGTATCGCGACGCAATTCTCCGAGCGCGAGCGCACTGCGCACGAGCTTGCGACCCGTGGTGGAGGCGCGGCGCCACAGCTCGATCCGGACATCGCCGATTACTTCGCCGAGCTTGCTGCCCGGCGGTTTCGTCGACGGTGGCTCGTCGAGGCCGCGCACGGTGAGCGTGCCGCCATGACCATCGGCGCCGGCCTTCGCGAGGAGGCGTGCACCTGGCGCGACGACTTCGGCATCGACGTGACGGCGCAACGCGCGCGCGCCGAGCTCGGCCGAGAAGCCTTGTTCGGCGAGGCGCTCGGTCGCGGTCTTCGACACGTCGATCAACACGCCGGCTTGCGTGAAGCCGCGGCGTTCGGCGAGGCGCGCGACGGCGATGTCGGCGATCTTGGCAATCTCGTCGGGGACGAGCGGGTGAAACACCACGATCTGATCGAGGCGGTTGACGAGCTCGGGTCGGAACGCCGCGAGCACCGCATCGCGATAGCGGCGCTCTTCACGCGCGGACGCCTCTTCGCGCGGCGAGATGCCGAGCGTGCCCTTCGCCGAGCGCGTGCCGAGGTTCGAGGTGAGCACGATGATCGCGTTGTGGAAGTACGTGGTGCGACCGCGGCCGTCGGTGAGGCGGGCTTCGCCCAACACTTGAAGTAGGAGGTCGAAGACGGAGGGATGCGCCTTCTCAATCTCGTCGAGCAGCACGACGCCGAACGGCTGACTGCGGACCGCGCTCGTCAACCGACCTTCGTCGCCGCTGCCGCCGAACAACCGCTCCGCCGCCCACGGGTCGGTGTATTCGCTCATATCGAGACGAACCATCTTGTCGGGCGCGCCGAACAAGTACGCGGCGACCGAACGCGCGAGCTCGGTCTTGCCGGTACCGGTGGGACCCACGAACAACAGCGATGCGAGCGGTTTGTCGACGGGCTGGAGCCGCGCCTTCGCGACGCAGATCGCTTCGGCGACGCGACGCACGGCCGCGTCTTGGCCGATCATGCGCTTGCGCAGATGCGCGATCACGTCGTCGGCGGAGAGCGCGCGGGCATCGTCGACGAGCGCGAGTGGGATGCCGGTGGCCCACGAGAACGAGCTGTACAGCGCGCTATCGCCGAGCTTGGCACCGCGGCCTTCGGCATCGCGTTCGGTATCGTGGGCGACGCGCAACTCTTCGAGCAGGCGGATTACCTTGCCGGGCATCGCGCGGTACGGCAGGTAGCGACGCGCGAGATCGACGGCGGTCGGCACCATCTCCGGCAGGATCTGCGGGCGATCGCGTTGCATGCGCGCCCAATACGCGGCCCAAGCGCGGCCCGCTTCGATCGTCGTCGCGGGATCCGTGGGCGGGACGTGGACGCGGAGCATCGAGCCGATCAGCGAGGCATCGTGGCGTTCGGCGCGATCGAGGGCGACGGCGGACAGCTCGCCGATCACGCGAACGCGGCCGTCGACGACGTGGCGGCGCAGCGCGGCGCCGAGCTCGATGCCACCTTCGGCGGGACGGTCGGCGAACAGCGCGCCGAAATCGTCGAAGTAGAGGATCGCGTCGAGTGCTTCGGCGGCGGCGAGCACGGAGGCAACTCGCTCTTGCCATTCGCCGAGGCCGCTCGCGCCGGCGATCAGCTCGCTTGCAGACGTGGCCCAGATTTCTTTCGTGTCGTGCTGCGCGAGCCACGCTTCGACGAGTGCGGACTTGCCGACCGCCTCGTCGCCGACGATCAATACGCTGCGCCGCTTGCGAGCGCCGAGCGCACGAGCGAGCTCTTCGAGCAACGTGTCGCGACCGACGACCGGATGCGGTGGCGACGGGACTTGGAGGCGCCGGCCGGCGGCATCGAGCGTGGCGTAGGCCTGGCGCTTGCGTTCGGCATCCGCGAGCGCCTTGCGACCCTTCGCGATGGCGAGCGGCGTGGTCGCGAGCTCGAGCTCGATCGTCTCGAGCGCCGGATCGGCCCAGGTGGCGAGGCGCTTCCAGCCATCGAGCTCGAGCGCGAGCGCGGCGGGCAAGACGGCGAGCTCGTCGCGAACGCGCTCGGCGAGGTCCTGCTTGCGATCGACGTAACACGCGTGCGCGACGACGGGGATGAATACCCACGATCCGCTGATCTCGGGGAGGACTTCACCCTCGTGCGAGATCCGTGGCTCCGGCACGACGACGACCGCGATCTCGATCTCGATTTCACGAGCAAGGCGATCGGGCACGCCGGTGCGCGGGAGCTCGACGGTGACGCGCTCGATCCGGACACCATCGGGCGTTTGCAGACGCGCGACGGTGGCCGGGCGTGCTTCGTCGGCAAGCTCCGACAGCGCGAGCGAGAGCTCGGTGCGCGTGCGGTCCTCTTCGCCGTACGCGATCGCGGATGCGACGGCGACTGGCTGGAGCTCGTGATAGTCCGAGGCCATCACGCGGCGCAGGGCGAGCGTGGCGAGGCGGAGGCGATCCTGACGATCGGTCATGACTTCACCTCGCGAACGCACAGCGCGATGCCGGCGAGAAACATCCCGGTACAGGTGACGAGCGTGATGTCGGGATAATCGGACATCGCGGTCACCACGGGTGCGAGCTTTCCGCGGGCGAGCAGGAGCACGACCGTGTTGTTGAGCGCGTGCGCGACCATGCCGGGCACGATCGAGCGTGCGCCGGTGGCGAGAGTGGCGAGCGCGATACCGATGAGCAGCGTGCCGACGATCTGAGGTGGATCGAGGTGATAGGTAGAGAACACGATCGCCGACACGCCGACCGCGATCCAGCGCCAGCCGGGACGATTCGCGAGCCCACGTACGAGCACACCGCGAAACAGCAGCTCTTCGCCGATCGCGGGGCACAGCGCGAGCACGGGCAAGGTAGCCCAAAGCTGTTCGTTGGCAACGGTCGTCGCGAGTGTGGTGCTCGTGGAGCGCGGCTTCAAGAGGTCCACGATCGCGAGATCGAGGAGCCACACGGAGAGGCCGATCAGCACGGCAGCGATCCAGAACCGCGCGCGGGCGCCGGTGACACCGAGGGAGAACTTCAGATCGCGGCTCGTCTTCCAGACGACGAGGCTGATCACGATGTAGCTGAGCGCGGCCGCGGGCAGCATGCCGATCAGCGGCGCGGCCGCGATCTGGACGAGATAGATCACGAGGACGCCGGCGAACGTCAGGGCGATCGTTCCAGGCGCAGAAACGCGGCGTGCGTGGTAGAACGAAGGTGTGCGTTCGCTCGGGCTAGGGCTCGTCATCGGCCTTGTCGTGGGCGCGGGAGGAATGTACATCGCGCTCCGTCCACCGTGGGGACACGCGGCGGCCGTTCCGATGGATGCGGGCGTGGTCGCGGTCGCGCCGTCGGATGCCGGGGTTGCGAAGCCGAAGAAGAAGCATGGCGGTGGGCATCGCCGGCCGGCCGGTGGTCAGTCCGGCCAACCCGGCGGGCTGGATAGCGACGATCAAGCGTGGCAGGACAGCCAAGGCGGTGGTGGCGACCAAGAGCTGCCGCCCCAGCTCGTGCAACTGACGGCTGCGGATCGCCAGAAAGAATCGCGCGGCGATGACGTGACGCCGGGCGCGCAAAAGATCGACATGGCGAATGGTGCCGACGGGCGGAAGCTCGAGCAGGGCGAGATCGAATCGACGATCAGCAGTCAGAGCGCGGCCGCGCAGCAATGCGTGATGAGCTCGGCGACGAATACGAACCTCGCCGGCACGATCAGCGTGAAGCTGGTCGTCGACGGCACGGGGCATGTCACACGCTCGAAGGTCGAGGGCTTTCACTACATGTTCGAGCACGGCTTGCTCGCGTGCATGCAGAGCGCCGTGAAGAAGATGAAGTTCCCGGCGACCGGCGCGCCGACGCTCGTGACGATGCCGATCAACTTCAACTAGTCGCTGAGCGACGCGTTGTAGTACGCGTCTTCGAGCGAGCTGAGATAGATCTCGTACGTCGAGAGATCGAGCTGGGCGGGCAGTGGGAGGTCGACGCGGAACGTGCCATCGGCATTCGTTTTCGGCGACCCGATCTGGATCGGCCGCGCGCCATTCGTGCCCGCGGGAGATAGGAACACGTAGACCACGTGATCGCCGAGCGGACGACCATCCGCGCTCGCTCTGCCTTCGACATGAATCACGTCACCGCGATAGGCACTCGCCGAGGCCTGCGTGACGAGCAATTTCGGCGTGGGCTTTTTCGGATCCTGGGTGACGGCCGGCAGCGACGGATCCGGCGTGATCCGATCCGGCGTCATCGGGGCGCCCGAGCCATTCGCTTGCTGGCGCGCACCCGAGGCGTTCGTGGTCCCGCCGTTCGCGCCGGACGCACCACTGGGCGGCGCTTCGTCGAGCGATTGCTTCTTCTCGGCAATCTGTTGCGACGACAGACCGCGAATATCGCCTTCGAGCTGCGTGTAGTTCTGGCGATATTCGGGCGGCTTCACGAACGGATCTTCGGCGCGCGGGCGATGCAGCGTCTTGTTGTTCGCGCCGGCAACATCCATGTGGAGTGCGGCGCCGCCGAGATCGATGCGCTGCCAGTTGCACTCGGGGAACCAGACTTCGACGAACGCGTGCGCTTCGTTCGTGACGAGGCGCGTGGGAATGCCGAGGGCGTTCGCGGTGACCATGAACGCGAACGAGCGATGACGGCACACGCCGACCTTCGAATCGCAGAGGTCGCGATACGTGTCGCCCGTCGGAGATTGGATGTCGCCGGCCTTGAACGCGCGGAAGTACGAGACGAGCGAGTTGAACGCGACGCCGAGATCCATGTCCGGATCGACGCCGAGCTTTCGCATCGTGATCGCGGCGTCGGCGCGGACGTTCGCGGGCATCGCGGGCTTGAGCTCGGGCGGAGCACGGTTCGCGACATCGCGGACCTTCAAGCGATGCGGCGGCAAGCTCGGTGCGAAGTAGCCTTGATCGGCGTCGGCGAAGAACACCAAGCGATACGTGCCCGAGGTGCTCGGCTCGTCGGAGCGGACGTAGAAGTTGTCGGCGCCGTCTTTGCTGAACTTCAGGCGCGCGGCCGGCTTGGCTTCGTACGACAGGATGCGCATGTCGGGCGCGACCGACGGTAGCGGGACGTCGACGCCGGGCTCGAGCTTGATGAGGACGTCGCCCCAGAATCGATCGCGCGTCTTCGGATCGGTCTGGCCACCGACGGCGACTTCGGCGAGCGGCGTGCGCGCACTGTGGAGCGTGAATGCTTCGTCGACGGAGTCGAACGCGCTCATGCGCTTGAACGGCAGCACGTCCGGGTTGAACACGCTGACGTAGTGGAGCGTGCCGTCGCTGCCGGTGTTCTCGTCGGGGCGCATCGTCGTATCGCGGTCTGCGCCGAAATCCTTCGTCCCGAGGACGGGCTCGGCGCCGCTGCCACCACCGGCCTTGCTGATCGGTTTGTCGACGGACGGCTTCGGTAGCACCTTGGAGCCGGCGGTCACGGTCTGCGGATTGCCACCCTTGCTCTGGGCGCCGCCGATCGTGGGCTGGGGCCGTCCCGGATCCTGATCCGGAATCGGCTCGTGGAGGATCGGGCGGGGAGCAGGTGGCGCCTGCGCGATCACGACGCCCGCCGCAACGACGAGAGCGCCTAGCGCGTACACACCAACTCGCATCTAGCCGAGCATGACACGCCGGCCGACCCGCCGCAGTCTATGATGAGGGAATGCCGGTGGTTCCAGCGCGTGGGTGGCGGCCATCGATCGAAGACAAGGGTCGGAGCTCTTGGTTGCGATGGGGACGGTCGCAACTACGTCAACTTGCGATCGCGAATCGCGCGAAATCATTCGGGCACGGGGACGGTCGCAACTACGTCAACGTGCGATCGCGAATCGCGCGAAATCATTCGGGCACGGGGACGGTCGCAACTACGTCAACGTGCGATCGCGAAGACCGCGAATTCGCTCATGCACGGGGACGGTCTGAAGTTAGGGAAGTTGAATCGCGCATCGACTCGATTCTCTTCAGGCACGGGGACGGTCCGAAGTTAGGGACGTTCGACTGATGCCGGCAGCGGTCGCGCGACCGTGGGCCGTTCTCGGCGGAGTCCTCCGCGACGAGGATCGCTCGCTCGTCGTCACTGCCGGCGGCGTGTTCGCACTCGCGAGCGCGGGTGCCGCGATGGCCCAGGCCGCAGCCGATGCGTTGTTCCTCGCCGAAATCGGTCGCGATTCGCTCGGCATCGCGCTCGCGATTTCGAGTGCGCTGCTCGCCGTCGTGCTGGCAATCGTCGGCGGGTTGGCCGATCGACTGGACCGCCGGCGCGTGTTGGGAACGCTCGGTGTGGTTTCGGCGATCGTGCTCGCCGGGTTGGCCGGGCTCGTCGCGATCGCACCCGCCGGTGCTGCATGGGGCACGTACATCGGTGGCAAGCAGCTCGCGGCCGCGACCGACCTCGCGTTTTGGGTCGCGATCGCCGAGCGCGTCGATGCGCGGCGCAGTCAACGCCTCGTTCCGGTGTTGGCGGCGACGGGTGGCGTGGGTGCGGCGCTCGGCGCGTTGATCGTGATTCCGATCGCGTCGGCGACGGGACCGCGTGGCGTGCTCGCGATCGCGGCGGTCGCGCTCGTGCTCGCGGCGTTGGGCGCGGCGAAGCTACCGGCGAGTCGGCGCGTTGCCGCGACCCCTCACTTCGACGAGCGGAGCTCTGTTGCGCGAGGCAGCACGGCCGAAGGACAGCGCGGTTCGATCGACGCGACCTGGCTCGCGCGATCGTGGCGCGACGGTGCGCGTGCCGTGCGGCGGTATCCGCTCGCGTTGCACCTCGCGATCGTCGTCGGGTTGGCGGGCATCTTTGGATCGCTCGCGTACGCGACCTTGGGATTTGCAGCGGCACATCGCGGTGGGTCCGCGGCCGAGCTCGCGTCGTTGTTCGGCACGGTGCGCGGGGCAGGGCAGGTGCTCACGCTCGTCGTCCAAGTCGCGATCGTGCCGCGCTTGCTCTCGCGGATCGGCACCGGCCGCGCGTTGCTGCTCGCGCCGATCGTCGGATTCCTCGCGGCGACCGGGCTCGTGATCGCGCCGGTCTTGGCATGCGCGATCGCGATGCAGATGTCGGCGCGCGTGCTCGATGCGGGAATCGAAACGCCGGCGGAGAAGCTCGCGCAAACGCTGTTGCCGACGGCGGCGCGTGGCCGGATCGCCGGCTTTCTCGACGGCACGGCAAAGCGCTCCGGCGCCGTGATCGGTGGCGTGATCGCGGCATTCGTCGTCGGGCCGGCGTTCTACATCGTGATCGCGGTCGTCGCGGTCGCGTGGTGGATCGCGGCGTCGCGAATCGCCCGCGAGCTGCCGGAGCTCGCGATCGCGCACGCCGGTGATGACCTCGAGACCGCGCTCGAGGTGATCGACGATCGCGCACTCGATACACTGCACCGCGAGCTCGCCTCCGATCGGCCGGAGCGCGCCGCGGATCTGTTGTCACGGTTGCACGCGCAGGGACGCACGGATGCGCGCGCTCCGCTCGTCGATGCGGCGACACGCGGTGCGAATCCCACGGTGTGGCGTGCATTGATCGCGGTGCTCGATACGCCGGCGGAGCAACACGGCGCCGCGCTGTTGGATGCGGCAAAGGCGGCGCATACACGCGTGCGTGCCTTGGCGATTCGCGCGGTCGGTCTCGCGGGCGGTGTGCCGGCCGATGCCGTCGAGCAGTGGCGCGATGCGAGTGACCCGGACGTCGCCCTCGCGTCGTACGTGGCGCATTTGCGGCTCGCGAAGGAGCCGGTGTTGCCAGAGCTCGCCGGTGCGCAAGAGCCGTGCATCGTCGAGGAGCTCACGGCGGAGCTCGCGTGTGCGCTCGCCGGTGGTCGTGGCGATCACGCGCTCGATGCCGCGCGTTATCTCGCACGCGCGATCCGGCGCGAGCGTGGCGATGCCGCGACCCGCGCCGCGGGCTTGACGTTGCTCGCGCGTGCGACGGGCGGCACGACCGGCGAGGCCGCGCTCTTGCGCAGTGATCTGATGGAGCTCGCCCGCGAGCGGATCGACCGAGCGGCGAGTCAGCCCGCGCCGGACACCGCACTGGTTTCGGTGATGCGGCCGGCGGTGCGGTCATCGCAGCACGATGCGAGCGAGGTCGCCGCCGCGATCCGGCTGTGTGGTGCGCTCGTCGCGATGTCTACGACCGACGGCGACGATCTGCGGCGGATCGCGCGCGCTCTCGGCGAGCCAGATGACGAGATCCGGATCGCCGCCGAGGACGTGCTCTCGCGGCTCGGCTCGATCGCCACGGCGGAGCTGTTAGCGACGGCGGCGTATGGCCGGCGCCGGGCGCGCGATCGAGCGGCGGCGCTACTCGCAAACATGCCGGTGACCGCGATCGCGATCGATCGCCTCGTCGACGACGAGCTCGATGCGCTCGAGCAAACCGCGGTCGCGCTGACCGTGCTCGCCGACGATCCGTTGGTCGCGCGCCGCCTCGAAGAGCGCTTGCACGAGATCGCGCACACGGTGCTCTTGCTCGTCGCTGCCCGGACGCGCAACACGGCGATCGCGCGCGCTGCCGTCGCGTGGCGTCACGCACATGGTGCCCACGAACGCGCCCGTGCGCTCGCGGTGATCGATGCGGCGTTGCCGCGCGCGCTCGTCGGTCGCCTCGTTGAAGCGGTGGACGAGTTGTCCCCGTCCGATCGCGCAGCGGCGTTGCAACGAGCTGGCGTCCCGCTCGCATCTCGCGATGACGTGATCCGGACCGAGCTCGCCGGTCGCGATCGCCTATCGCGCGCGCTGGTGCTCCACGCGCTGAATCCAACCAGTCGCAGCGCGCATCGCGAGACGATCGCGAGTGCCGCGCACGCCGAAGCGATCGCCGCCGATCCGGCGCAGCTGCTACGCAGGCTCTCCGCACCTGAAACCGAGGAACCAGATATGCCCAGTCGCGTCGAAACTCTGCTCTCTCTCGGAAAGGTGCCGCTGTTCTCGGCGCTCACGACGCGCCAGCTCGCCGACCTAGCCGAACGCGCTCGTTACGTCGTCGCGAAACCCGACGAGGTCATCGTTTCGACGGGCGATCAACTCGACGCGCTCGTCGTGATCGAAGATGGCGAGCTCGTCGCCGGAGCTCGCTCACTTCACGCGGGCGACGTGATCGACGAGCTCGCGTGTGTCGCGCCACGTGCCGCCGACTCGGATTTCAAAGCCACGAGAACGACCCGTCTCATCCGACTCGAGCGCACCGATTTCGAAGAGCTCGTAGACGACGTGCCAGGTCTCGCGTCCGCGATCTGTCGCGCTCTCGGAGAACGCGCACGTTCGTAGGTTGACGTAGTTGCGACCGTCCCCGATGTCCAAGAAGTTCCGCTAGTTGGCGATCGCAAGTTGACGTAGTTGCGACCGTCCCCGCTGTCCAGGAAGTTCCGCTAGTTGGCGATCGCAAGTTGACGTAGTTGCGACCGTCCCTATCTAGGCGGCGGGAACTTCTTCTCGCACGCGTGCAGGTCCGCTTCGAGCTTCGCTTCGTCGAAGCACGCGAGCTCGTCCTTCGGCCAATGCTGTGATGTGCAAACTTCCGCCGTCGCTTTGATCAAGCGGTCGCGCGCGGTCTCGTAGCTCGACTTCAACGTCGCATCTGTCTGCGACGCGATCAGCACGTCCGCGATATGGGTCGCCGTCGCGATGCATTCCGGTGTCGCTGCGATCGCGGCAGCGTCGACAACCCCGCCATCGCCATCGGCAACCGCTGCATCGACGACCCTAGCGACCGGGGCAGGCGCGGGCGGTGGCGCCGGCACGAACTCGCACGCAGCCACCAGCAGCAGCGCGAGCTTCACGGCCCCACGTACGGACGTGCTTGCACGATCCACACGTCCTCACCTTCGAGCACCCATTCGACATCCAACGCGTGCAGCGTCCCGAACACCGGCACGAACTTCTGCACCATCGTGCACAGCTTCTTCGCGCGCTCCTCGTTGAGGATCACACCCGCGCCCGGCGGCACCGGCAGCTCCTTGATGCCACCGTGCTCGTCGAACTTCAGCATCACCGGGTCATCCGTGCGCGAGATGATCTTCGTCCCGTCGTTCGTCGGATCGAAGATGATCTGCTCCGGCACCTTCTGCCCCTCGACGACGCGCATGCCCAACCCGAACTTCGCGTTGATCGTGAAGCCGTTCTCGTCCGTCGTGTCCCACAAGTTCTTCGTCACGAGCACGCCAGCCGCACTCGCGTTCACGCCGATCTGCACCAACACGCCGAAGTACACCTGACGGTGATCGATCCCGAACGCCTCGCGCTCGTCGACCGCACGTAGATTCCACAGCGACGCCCAATCCTCCTTGAGCGCCTCGGCGAGCGCCTTCTTCCCGACGATATTCGGCTGCGTGTCGTACAACCCCGCGCCGTTGAACCCCGGCAAGTCTTCGCTATTCGTGGAGCTCCGCACGAACACACCGCGACCACCGAGCTTCAGCCGCACGCGCTTGTAGATCATGTCGAGCGTGTGCTGGTCGATCGGCGCGTCGATGATCGCCTTGCGGAAACCCTCGAGCGCCTGCTTGCGCCACGCCGCATCTGTTTTGAACTTCGGATCCGACAGCAGCGCATCCAACTTCACGTCGAGGTGGTTCTGCTGGATGTGCTGTTGGTAGTAGTAGAACGGCACGCCGAACCCCGCCGGCACCCGCACGTCCGTCAAGTTCGCCGTCACGATCTCGCCGAGGTTCGCTGCCTTCGTCCCGTACGCGATCACGTCCTTCGCCCGCATCCGCGTCAGCATCGCGAATCGCTTGTTCGTCAGATCCGCCTGCGGCAAGTCCACGTGCTTCGCGCCGGCGATCTTGCCCTCGAGCTCCTTCTGCTCGGCCTCCGTCGCGAGCCGCAACGTCATGCCCGTATCCGTCACCTCGTAGTAGACCGACTTGCCGTCGAGCTTTCCGTACTTCGCGAACGCCTTCTTGTCGCCCGCATTCGGAATCCCCCACGCCCCCGCGCGCAAGTTGACGTGCGACAGCGGCGTCGAAAACTGCGTCGCCAAGATGCCCGCAACCGGCGTGATGTCCGGATAGCTCTCTTGCAGGAGCACGATGTCGTGCCGCCCGTAGTTCAACGATTCGTACGGCGTGCCCGGCGGCACCACGCGCAACTTCCCGACGGTGCGCCCCTTCGTGAACGCCTGATATTCGGCCGCCTTGTAGACCTCATCGTTCGTGATGATCTTCAGGCCCTTCTTCGCCACGTCCGTCGCGACCTTCTGCTGCATCGGAGAATCCGGCCGGAACGGCAGCTTCTTCTGCCAGAACGTGGCCTCGAGCTTGCCCGACGTCTTCATCACGTCATCCGGCCCGATCTTGTCGCCCTCCCAAAACGAGAAGCTCCACTTGTCGATCTTCAAGTGGTGCGTGAGATAGCAGAGGATGAACTTCGGCTTCTCGCGCTCGTAGTTGCGGTTGTATTCGACGACGTTGTCGTGCGTCCACGCTTGCTTCAGCAACACGCCGAGCACGAAGTCCGCGTGGATGTTGAACAGGTTGACGTCGAAGAAATAGATGTCGCCGGTCTTCACGTCGATGATGCACTTGCCGAGCTCGTCGCTACCGACGGTCTTCGAGTACGCCTTCCACGTGGCCGCATCCGGCACCGTCTTGACCCACGCGCGCTGCTCTTTCGCCGCCGCCGGCGACATCAACGCCAGCAACACCGCGAGGACCACCCAGTGCTTCATCCTGTGATTATAGTCGGCCCAGGGCATTAGATGACGGTGACACGGACGGCAACGAATACGACCTCCAAGGCGGCCATGCTCGCGGTGGTCGTCGCCGCGCTCGGCTACTTCGTCGATATCTACGACTTGATCCTGTTCGGCATGGTCCGGATCCCGAGCCTGAAGAGCCTCGGCGTCTGCACCCCGGACATGGTCACCAAGGCCTGCGACGACATCGTCACCGCCAAGGGCATCTACCTCATCAACATGCAGATGGGCGGCATGCTCGTCGGCGGGATCCTGTGGGGCATGCTCGGCGACAAGCGCGGCCGACTGTCCGTGATGTTCGGCTCGATCACGCTCTACTCGATCGCGAACATCGCGAACGGGATGGTCCACACCGTCGACGCGTACGCGATCTGGCGCCTCGTCGCGGGCATCGGCCTGGCCGGCGAGCTCGGTGCCGGGATCACGCTCGTGTCCGAGCTCATGGGCGCCGAACGCCGCGGCATCGGCACCACGCTCGTCGCCGCGATCGGCGTATCGGGTGGCGTCGTCGCGGGCCTCATCGGCGGCGCATTCCCCGGCCTCTCGCATCCCGATTGGCGCGTCGCGTATTACATCGGCGGCGGGCTCGGGATCGCGCTTCTCGTCCTGCGCATCGGCGTCGCCGAGTCGGGCCTGTTCCACGCCACGCTCGAGAAGAAAGACGTCCAGCGCGGCAACTTCTTCTCGCTGTTCACGAACGCGAATCGCCTCGGCCGCTACCTCGCGATCATCTTCGTCGGGCTGCCGATCTGGTACGTCATCGGCATCGCGTTCACGTTCGCGAACGTGATCGGCAAGGGCCTCGGCCTCGACCCGGCACCGAACCCCGCGACCGCGCTGTTCTTCTGCTACAGCGGCTGCACGATCGGCGGCTTCGCGTGCGGCCTCGTCAGCCAGCACCTGCGTTCGCGCAAGAAGGCGCTCGGTATCTTCATCGGCCTGACCGCGCTCGCGCTCACGCTGTACTTCACGCTCGGCGGCATCTCGTACACGGTGTTCTACGGCCTGTGCATGTTCGGCGGCGCCGCCTCCGGCTATTGGGCGGTGTTCGTCGCGACCGCCGCCGAGCTGTTCGGTACGAACATGCGCGCGACCGTGACCACGACCGTACCGAACTTCGTGCGCGGCGCCGTCGTGCTCCTCACGATGGTGTTCCAAGCGCTCGGCAAGAATGTCGGCGCCGCGATCTACGTCGGCATCGGTACGTTCGTGCTCGCGATCATCGGCCTCGCCACGCTCAAAGAATCATTCGGCGTGGATCTCGATTTTCACGAGTGAGGTAGCGTGATGTTCGGGATCCGGCCGTGCGAAGCCGAGCCGTCGCCGTTCGGGATGTACGCCTGCGAGCTCGCCGTGTTCGCGCCCGTGTAACGGAACACGAGCTCGTCGCCCGCCTGGAAGTCGATCGCCGGCGTGGTCTCGTCGTACTCGAACGGTTGCGCGTCGAAGTTGCCGCCGCCGAGCGGCTCGTAGTGCTCGGTGAACGACGTCAACGGCATGTCCGTGGTGCCGCGGCGCCAGATCAGATCGAACGTGACATCGACGGACGCGATGATCACCGCATCCAATTCGAAGTGCCACGTCCCCGCCGGGACGCTTGCCTTCAGTGCATACAGCGCTTCATAGGATCCACCGGATCCCACACCGGGCGCTCAAAAAGGTGGCGGTTCGGTCGGCTGGAGCTGGACCTCGGTCTCGCTCATGAACGGCGCGAGCCACAACACCGACGGATTGCCGCCGCCGGTCGAATCATCACCGCACGCGACCAACGCCAGAAGTGGGAGCAAGCGCTTCATTTCTTATCTCCTGCAACGAACACGGCGATGAAGTGACTCGAGACCGGATTCGTTTCGGACTTTAGCACCAGCCCGGCTTTCTTGGCCGCCGCCATCGTGTTCGCCCGATGGTAGACACGGTTCGAAATCACGATTCTCCCTCCCGGCTTTAGCGCCGGCACGGCTTCGCTCAGCCACTGTGCGGGGTCTTTGATCAGATGATCGACCTCGGCGAGGAGGATCGCATCGTAGGCGCCTTCCTCGAGATCCGGCTTGTCCGGCTCGACGACGCGCCGCTCGACGACCTGCGAAAGCCCCGCAGCCTTCATGCGTTGCGCGAGCAGATCCAGCACGTCGCCGTTCGTATCGGTCGCGATCACTCTGCCGTCTGGTGCCACTGCGCGTGCGAGATGCACGGTCAACAGGCCCGAGCCGGCGCCGATATCCGCGACGCGTGCACCGGGCCCGATGCCCAGCGCCTCGACGACCTTCTCCGGTCGACGCTCTTGATCGAACCGCGTCTGCTCGCGATCACTGACGTCCGCCGAGCTCGCGCTGCCACCGCTGCCACCGCTTCCATTCGGAGTCGGTTGCGGCGTGCTTCCGCGATCGCATGAGCTCAGCCCGACGGCGAGCAGCAACACCCACGCGATTCGCATCCGATCGTGAACATAGCCGAAAAACACGACGGGCGCCGCTCGGTAGCGACGCCCGCGTGGCACACGTCAAACAGATCTTCGGACTAGGTCTGGACCGGACGGCCGAACATGCCCGAGATGGCAACACCGTTCGCGAACGGCGAGATGGCGCGTTCATCGCCCTTCGCAATCGCGTACGCGACCGAGGCCAGTGCGTACTTCGCAGTGGTTGCTGCGTTGAACGTCGCGTCGTTCGCGGTCCCGTCGTAACCGGTGACGGTTCCGTCGGTGTTGATGCCGCCGAACCAACCGGACTTCAGATAGCCCGCCGAGTAGCAGAACAGCTGGTTCGTGCCCTTCGTCGTGCCGTCACCCCAGTTACCGCCGGCGTGCGAGAGGTTGTCCTTCGTCGTATCGCCGGTGATGGTGATGACCGTGTCGTCCGCGAGGACTTCGCTCGTCACCGAGTCGGTGGTGTTCGTCAGGTCCGTCATGAACGCGTCGAAGATGGTCTTCAACTGCGCCGGGATGGTGTTGACGCGGCCGTCGGCGAAGGCGCCGTGCGGGTCGTCGTTCATGGCCGGCATGATGACCGAGTTGGTGAGGCCGTTTTGGAACGCCTTCACCGCGACGATCAGGCCGTTCGCGATGGCCTTGACGTTGTTCGGCGTCGAGCCGGTCACGCCGTAGCGCGTGAGGTCGGCCGCTTGAATCTGCAACTTCGCAGCGAGGTTGGTGCCGAGGAGACCCGCGGCGCCGACTGCCGTGTTGTAGCTGATCTTCGTCGTCGAACGGTTCGCAGCGCGGTTGAGCTGCGCGAACGCCGAGTACTGCACGGCGTACGTGGTCGCGTCTTGCGACTTCGACAACAAGCCACCGGCGCGCGACGCGGCCGAGTTGAACAGGTTGACGATTTGGTCAGCCGAGCCGACTGCCGTCGCCTGCGCTGCACCCGGCGCGGTGCCGAGGGCGAGACCGTTCACCGTCACAACCGGCACGACCGAGGGCGTCGAAGCCTGCAACGCCGTCGCGAACGCGAAGATGTTGTTGTTGTTGAGGGTCGCGACCGTCGTCTGCGGATCCGTGCTGTGCGCTTGCGATTGGCCGCAGAGGAAGCCCGTGAACTGCTTCGACGCGGGCAGCGAAGCCCACGGCGTGTCCGGACCCGTCGCGTACGGCTTGTCGGTGCCGGCCATCATCGTGGCCATACCCGGCTTGTGGTAGCTGAGGTTCGCATCGCCCGAGAGAGCGACCTTGACCTGCGGGAACAGCAGGGTGAACCACGACAGACCACCGTTACCGGCGACGACGTGGACCGAGCGCGTGCTCGCCGACGTTGCCGCTTGGAACGCGGTTTCCTTGCCCGCGGTCTTCTCGAGAATTTCGATCACTTTGCCGCGCGAGACACCGAGTGCCGCACCAGCAGCGACCGTCCACTTGATAAGCGCGCGGCGGGTAACCTCACGCTCTTCTTCACGCTTTGCCATTGGAGTTTTCGCCATGGTTTGGTCTCCTCTACTCGCAGGTGTAGGCAGCGGCCAAGATGGCGGCGACGGCGAGCTTCTGACCCGTCGCTGCGTCCGTGGCACTGTTAACGGTTAGGTTGCAGAACGACACGTGGTCGGCGGTCGCCGGCGTGCCGATGAGGCAGGTGATGCCTTCGGCCAAGCACTGGCCACCCGAGTCGAACAACTTCGCGCCGGGGCAGCGAGCGATCGAGCCAGCGGTGAATGCCGCGATCACTTCGGGCGCGCCGGCCGCGAAGATGTCGAACTCGCGCGAGGCGCCCGACGTGGTGATCGCGACGTTCTCACGGATGCGGTTCGCGTAGTTCGGACCGCCGAGTGCCGACTGGCCGCTCGTGTAGAGGTCACCGGCCGAGACGGCCGTGGTGTTCGCCGCGTTGATGCCGACGCCCGTGAGGACGTTGCCGAGCGAGGCGTACTTGACCTTCGGGCACGAGTGCATGTGCGACGTGAACGACGGCGGACCTTCCTTCGTCAACCGATCGAGGAGCTCCCACGGGGAGATCGTGTTCGTGTCGTCGTGGTCGAACGTGTTGTTCGGGTTGCCCGACGATTCACCACCCGTGCTGGGTTCCGACGGGGGCAGGTCATCCGTACAGGCACCGAGGCCAAGGACCGAGGTCGCCAGGATTGCGATATTGATTGCCTTCATGGTTCTTGTCCTCCTTTCTTAGAACTTCGTGAAATCGTCGCTCGTGTACACGGCGAAGACGAGGTCTTTGAGTTTGTAACCGCCGCTGGTGAACGCGGTGATCTGCGATTGGATCGTTTCATTTGGGACGGTCTGCAGGGTGTCGACGATGTCCGTCTTGCCGAGCGCCCAGTTCCACATGCGAGCAACGCCGCATGCAGCAACTTGCGGGTCAGCCGCCATCGCGACGCCGAGCGCCGGGATGTCCGCGGCCGGCTTGCCGAAGCGCCACGCCGTGGTCTCGCCCGTGGGCAAGTAGTCCGAGAGCTTCGCGAGCGGCGCGCCGTCGAGCGGGGTCGGAACCGCGATCGCCGTTTGGAACGCGCCGTTCATGTCGTAGTTCGCGAACAGCGGAGCGATGTGGTTGATCGACGAGTGGCAGTTCGCACAAATCGTCGCCGAGACATCGTGGAAGTCGATGCGGCCACCGTTGTCGGCACCGGCGATCGACGCGAACGGCCAGACGCCGGTGTACGGCGCAGCGGCGTGGACGTCGGTCGGCGTGTCCGAGACTTCAGCCGGGAATGCGGTGCAGACGAACGTCTCTTGCACCCAACGCGTGCGGCGGAACGCGAAGTTCGAGAAGAACTGCGTCTGGACGCCGGGGTTCGTGAGCACGCCGGCCTTCGGGCCACCGTTCGTGCACTCCGCATCGGCGAACGTCGCCGTGCCGTCGAACGTGGGGCAGTTGCCCGACGCCTTGGTGAACAGGTCGCGGTAGTCGCCGTTGTTCACGGTGAGCTGCGCAGCGAACGCCGGAGCGGTGTCGAGCATCGCAGAGTCACCCATCTTGAAGGTGTCCTTCCAGTAACGGAAGATCTGCTGCTTGAACGCGTCGGTGTTCATGTACTGCGTGATGAGCGTTTGGTACGCCGCCTTCTTGGCGTCGTCCGTCGGCGCACCCGAGATTGAGTTGATGTCCGTCATCGACGGCAGCGAACCCGTGAGGCGCAACGAAGCAATCTTCAGCGCGGCGTTGTAGTCGGTCTTGCGGTCAGCGAGCTGCTGGTCCCACTGGTCGCCGGCCGAACCGCAATCCGCGGGGCACGACGTTTCAGTTTCACCAGAGTCGCAGACTGCGTTACCGCAGGTAGGAGAGGTGCTGTCACCTCCGTTACCACCGTCACCGGTGCTGCAGGCGGGAGCCGCAAGCGCGGCAGCGAAAAGTAGTACTGAGATCCTCTGCATGGGGCTCCTTATTGTTCCGTCGCCTCGACACCGATCCAGGTGTTGAGTGCAGTCTGGAAGTTGGCAATCGTCGGGTTCGACGTCGTGCTGAGCTTGAAGGGGTGCGCCGTGTCCTGGCCCGCTTGCGGAGCCAGCAGCACACCGGATTGCGCCACCGTCTGGAAGTTGACGTGGATGCGCACTTGGAGACACGTGTTGTTGTCGGTCGTCGACGCGAGACCCGAGAGGTCCATCGCGTTCTTCGCGCCGGCGTTCGTACCGCCGTGGCACTGCTGCTGGCAGGTCGCCATCATCGGCTGGACGTTGGTCTTGAACGACGCGAAGCCGTTCGTGCCACAGCCCGTCGCGGCTGGCGGCGGCGTCGCGTCCGGGTGATACGCCTCGAGGACCTTGAACGAGATGGACAGCTTGTTCGACGGCGGGAAGCCGACGAACGCCGCTGCGCCGGCACCGATGTGGTCACACGACGGGCCCGGGCAAACCGCGGTCGTCGTGGTCTGCGCGAGGTTCATCTTCACAGCGAAGAAGCGATCGAGCGTATCGGGAATCGCGTTCGTGCCGGTGCTGTCCCACGAGACGAACAGCGGGTGCTCCATGTACACGCCGTCCGCCGCGCCCTTCAGATAGATGTCCGAAAGGTAGAGGTCGCTCGAGAGCGGCTGTGCGACGAAGTCGATTTCGGCGCCCGCGAGACCGAGGCCGTCGAGCTTCACGATGTTGATCGGGCAGCAAGCGCCGCCGGTGGTGCAACCGCTGACGTCGCCCGCGGTGCCGCCCGTGCAGAGGAGCGGAGTGAATTGCGGGGTTTGGATTTCGACTTCCGTCGAAGCCGCGCCAGCCGCGTCCTTCTCCGCTTGGATCCAACCGAGGATCGCCGCGCTCTGCGTGGCATCGAGCGGCGGACCCGAGTGCGAACCCTTCACGAGCACGCGGCTCGAGGCGGGGGCATCGAGATTGATGACGGCCGGGGTCCACGCCATGAGCGCTTCGCGCATGGCTTCCGAGTCTTCCTTGCCGTCCGTTCCCTTGAGGAACGTCGGGTCCATCGCCACGTGGCACGCGGCGCAGACCGTGCTGAAGATCGGATAGGCATCATCCGTGAACTTCTGCCTGGCGACTTGCTCCTCGGGGGTGAGGTTTCCACCCCCACTCGAAGAGTCGTCACCAGAGATGAGACCCGTGCAGCCCATGAGGACCACCGCGGCCGCAGCCGCCGACAGGCGAACCATGTCCAGGTGGCGCATGAGCGTGTCCAACATCGCGCGACGTGACTTCAGCGTCCGCATATTGGGTTTCTGTCCGAGCATCGCTGTGTCCCTAGAGCAACGGGTGTGCCGCGCGGGATCGGCTGATGAGAACCGGCTAAGTTTGCGAAACCATAGGTATGTAAACCGCGGTATTCGCCCTGGGGGCTGAGACCTGTCACCCCAAGTGAGGTCAGTGCTTCCCACTGCGTAACTCCTTGAAAATACGGGGACGCGAAGTGCAAGAACGCCATGTTAGCACGCTCCCGATTTCCGATCCTCAGGCCATGGCAGAGGTCAGGTCTGATGGCCCTATGCATCTATCTGCGCAATCTCCGCCGGAGAAAACGGAGCTTTCTGCGATGAAAACGGCAGATGCGGGCACGACCCCCATCTAATGAGGTGGCCGCTGGGACCGGATCGGGGATTCGGAGACTCTCATCCCAGCGATCCCTTGGTGCTCAAACTAATCGAGCGGTCGATCCGTAGGCACCACGCGCTTCGACTTTCCGAACAACGCGCGCAACTGCGTGGCGGTCTGGGTCGATCCGTCGTGACTCCATCCCGGTGGCGCGAAGATGTAGCCGAGCTTCGCGCGCAGGGTGGGGGCGCGCTTCACATCGTTGGCCATTGCAGCGACGTCGTGAAATCCAACCTTCGCCAGATGGAACGTGTGCACGTTCTTCGTGAGGCCATAGACCACGCGATCGTCTTCGCGCTCGTACGTTCCGAAGATCCGATCCCAGATGATGAAGATGCCGCCGTGGTTGCGGTCGAGATACTCGACGTTCGCGCCGTGATGGACGCGATGATGCGACGGCGTGTTCATGATCCACTCGAGCGGGCCGAGGCGATCGATGACCTCGGTGTGGATCCAGAACTGATAGAGCAGCGACCACGCCTGCGCCGTCAGGATCATCACCGGCGCATAACCGATCAGCGCGAGCCCCGCCCAAAAGATCGGACCGGTGAGTGGAGTCAGCAGTGGCTGGCGCAGCGCCGTCGACAGATTGAAGCGCTCGCTCGAATGATGGACGACGTGCGCCGCCCACAACACGCGCACCTCGTGATGCGTGCGATGGAACCAGTAGTAGCAAAAGTCCTCGGCGAACAAGAGCACCAGCCACGACCACAACTGATCCGGCTGTCCCACATTCGCGAAGCGATGCTCGTACAGCCACGCCCAGAACGGGATCTGGAGGAACTTCGTCCCGCCGTTGATGATGACGTTGAAGATCCCCATCGCGAGCGACGTGCGCGTGTCCTTGAGCTCGTAGCCGAGCACGCGCGGCGACAGATGTTTGCGCGTGTACGCAAACTCGAGCGCCATCAGCACGATGAACGCAGGGATGGAGAGAAGCACCAGGTTCGACACGCTCGCCCTTCCTTACGCTAGCACGCCGGGCGAGAGTACCCGCCATGTCCCAGGCTCATGGTGGCGACGCGATCGCGGACGTTCTCGCGCGCCACGGCGTCAGTCATTTGTTCACGCTGTGCGGTGGTCATATCAGTCCCATCCTTACGGGCTGCGAGGCTCGCGGGATCAGAGTGGTCGACGTTCGCGACGAGGCCAACGCCGTTTTCGCCGCCGACGCGGTCGCGCGGATGACCGGGACGGTCGGTTGTGCAGCGGTGACTGCAGGCCCCGGGGTCACGAACGCGATCACGGCGGTGAAGAATGCCGCGATGGCGCAGACGCCACTCCTGCTGTTCGGTGGCGCGACCGCCACTCTATTGAAGGGGCGCGGCGCGCTCCAGGACATCGATCAAATGGAGATCATGCGCCCGCTCGTGAAGTGGGCGGTGCAGGTGAAGACGGTGCCGTCGTTGGGGGCGATCGTCGAACGCGCGATCGCGATCGCGAACGATGGCGTGCCGGGGCCGGTGTTCATCGAGGTGCCGGTCGATGTCCTTTATCCGGAGGCGATCGTTCGCTCGTGGATCGATAAGGAGCTCGGCGCCGGCAAGGGCAAGGGGATCGGGGCGAAGGCACTCGATCTGTACGTGAAGGGGCACCTCTATCGGCAGTTTCATGCGCCCGCATTGCCGATGATCGAGATGCCGAAGCTCCCGAGCCTTCGCGGCGATGGATCGATCGAGCGCGCGGCCGCGGCGTTGAAGTCGGCGAAGCAGCCGGTGATCGTGATCGGTAGCCAAGCGCTCGTCGGCGTGAAAGATCCCGGCCGGCTCGCGCGCGCGATCGGCACGCTCGGTGCTCCCGTCTATCTAGGTGGTACGGCGCGCGGCCTGCTCGGTCGCACCCACGAGCTCCAGCTTCGCCACAATCGCGGCGCTGCCTTGAAGGAAGCGGATTGCGTGATCGTGTGTGGCTTCCCGTTCGATTTCCGGATGGGCTACGGCCGCGGCATCAATCGCAAGGCCACGTTGATCAGCGCGAACCTGTCGCCGACCGAGCTCAAGAAGAATCGCCGGCCCGACATCGCGATCCAGATGCACGCGGGCGAGTTCCTCGTCGCGCTCGCCGATCACGCAAAGGGTGGTGGGGACTACGCGGCGTGGTTCGAGACGCTCCATGCTCGCGAGGCCAAGCGCGATCACGAGATCGCGTCGAAGGCGCAGCCCGCCGGCGAGCTGATCGATCCGCTCGATTTCTTCCTCAAGATGGAAGCGATGATGGCGGACGATGCGGTGCTCGTCGTCGACGGCGGTGACTTCGTCGCGACCGCGAGCTACATCGTCCGGCCGCGCGCGCCGCTGTCTTGGCTCGATCCCGGCGTGTTCGGCACGCTCGGTGTCGGCGGTGGCTTCGCGCTCGGCGCGACGATGGTCAAGCCCGGTAAAGAGGTGTGGCTGATCTGGGGCGATGGCAGCTCGGCGTACACGCTCGCGGAGTTCGATTCGTACGTCCGTCATGGCGTCGCACCGATCGCGCTGATCGGTAACGACGCGTCGTGGATGCAGATCGCGCGCGAACAGGTCGAGATCCTCGGCACGTCGCTCGGCACGGATCTGCGCCGCACCGACTATCATAAGGTGGCCGAGGGCTACGGCGGCGTGGGCCTCCTGCTCACGGATCCCACGCGGATCGAGTCGACGCTCGCCGAAGCCAAGGCGATCGCGAAGAGCGGCCGCCCGGTCTGCATCAATATTCATTTGCGCAAGACGGATTTTCGCAAAGGATCGATCTCGATCTGATGCGCGCATTTCTCCTGGTGCTGATTCCGGCGGTCGCTGCGGCCGAGCCGCGCTCGTTCGGCAAGACGTACGAGTACGCGACCTTGCCGGAAGGCGAAACCGAGGTCTCGCTGTGGCACGGGCTCGATCGCGATGCGTGGGAAAGCAACTCGCGCCAGGAGCTCCAGGAGCGTCTGCAGATCGGCTTCGGCGTGCTCGATCGGCTGGAGACGTCGCTGTTCGCCGAATTCTCGCAAGCGAGCGATCAAGACTTCCGGTTCGACGCGTTGCGGTTCCAAGCCCGGATTCGCGCGATCGATGCCGACCAGTGGGAAAAGATCGGGCTCGGCGTCGTGGTTCACGTCGAAGCGGCGAAGCAATTCTCGGTCGGTGAATACGATCTGCGCGGCGAGCTCGATGTCACGCGCGCGTTCGATCGGATCCTCGTCGCGGTGAACGGCATCGCGAACTATCCGGTCGGTCACGACGTGCACGATGCCGATGTCACGTATGCGTGGGCCGGCGGCGTCAGCTACGAGGTCGTCACGAAGCTGCGGATCGGCGCCGAGCTGTTCGGCAACCACATGCCGGGCACCACGCAGAACGATCTCGGTCCGGTGATCAGCGTGACGCCGAGCCGGAAGCTCTGGCTCGCGGTGACCGCGGGGTTTGGCCTGTCCGACCCATCGCCCGCATTCGCGGGACAATTGATCGTGGGGCTCGCACGATGAAAAAACTTCTGATCTTTTTGGTCGCCTGCACGCCGCCACTGCCGGCGGTCACCCAAGCGGACGCGGATCGCTCGCACATCGAGCTCGCCCAGCTGACGGCCGGCCGCGACCTGATCCTGAAGAAGTGCGGTGGTTGTCACGATACGCCGTCGCCGGGGCAACGCTCCGCGAGCGATTGGCCCAAGCAGGTCGTGCTGATGCAGCAGAAGGCCGGAATCGACGATGCGCAGCGCGACCTGATCACGCAGTACTTCGTGACGATGTCCTCTCAGTGATATGCACGTGCGGTGAGGCTGCTCCCGCTTCTACTAGTCCTCGCTGCATGCGGTAACTCGGCGCCGCCCGCACCGAAGCCGGTGCTGGCCGCTGGCCCGATCGCGAGCAACGTCGTCCGCGCGGACTACGCCGGATCGTCGGCCTGCGCGGACTGCCACGCGGACATTTATAAAGCGTGGGAACACTCGCCGATGCGCAACATGACGCGCGATGCGGCGACGGCCGAGATCAAGGCGCCGTTCGATGGTGCGTCGTTGAAGGTCGGGCAGGACGTCGTGACGATGGTGATGGACGGCACCACGCGCGTGATGAAGCTGACGTCGCCGAAAGGCGATCACACGTTCCGGATCACGAAGGTGATCGGCGGGCGGTATCGCGAGGACTTCGTCGGTGTCGAAGACGGCAGCCCGACCGAGCGCGTGTTGCCCGCGACGTACGTGTTCTCGACGAAGACCTGGCGCTACAAGGGCTACTCCGTGATGGTGAAGGAGCGGCCGGTGATGTCGTGGCAGGGCCAATGGGCGCAGGAGTGCATCGGCTGTCACAACACGTTGCCGCAAGCGACGATGATGTACGACGAGCTCTACGGCAACGGCCTGCCGAGCTATCAGGGCAAGCTTTCGGATCGCGTGCTGCCGCCGAACAAGGTCTGGGAAGCGCACACCACGAGCAGCGATGCGCTCGCGAAGATGCTCGACGGCGAGCTCGCGTTTTTGGGCGGCGACAAGGTCGATGGCACGTTCCGCGACAAGCTCGCGGCGACGGCGAAGACGATGGAGCAAAAGCTGGATGGCAAGCACCTCGTCGAGCTCGGCGTCGGGTGCGAGGCCTGCCACAACGGTGCGAAGGCGCACGCGCAGGAGCCGACGGTGGTGCCGTCGTTCGAGCAGCGGTCGTCGATCTTCTCCGTCGTGCCACCGCACGGGCAGTCCGGCACGAAGGAGCAGTGGATCGATCACACGTGCGCGAAGTGCCACACGGTGTTGTTCACGCGCTATCCGTTCACGTGGGAAGGCGGGCTCCGCAACAAATCACCGGGCGGATCGTCGATCAGCTCGGGCGAAGGCCGTGACTTCCAGCTCGGCGGTTGTGCGTCGAAGATGACGTGCACTACGTGCCACGATCCGCACGCGGAAGACTCGCGCGAGAAGCTGCAAAAGATGGCGACGAAGGAGGGCGATCACATCTGCACGTCGTGTCACCCGAACCTCGATACCGAGAAGCACAGCCATCATCAGACCGTCGGCTGCATCTCGTGCCACATGGCGAAGAAGAACATGGGGCTCGACTACGTCTTGAATCGCTACCATCGGATCGGCTCGCCGACGGACAAGCGTCGCGTCGAGAAGGATCGCCCGCTCGAGTGCGCGCTGTGTCATGCGGACAAGTCGGTCACCGATCTCGTGACGACGATGGAGAGCTGGTACGGCAAGTCGTACGATCGCGATGCGCTGAAGCTGCTCTACGGTGATGATCTGACGGTCAACGTGATGCGAGCGACGTTGTCGCGTGGCAAGGCGCACGAGCAAGCCGTCGCGATCGCCACGTTCGGCGATCAGAAGCAGAAGGATGCGGTCGCGGCGATCGTGCCGTCGCTCGCGCACGAATATCCGCTCGTGCGGTACTTCGCGCAGCGCGCGTTGCAGCAGATCACGGGCGATCCGATCGCGATCGATATCGGCGCGCCGGCGGCGGAAGTTCGGCAGAAGGCCGACGCGTGGCTACAGCAGCGTAAGTGAGCCGGTGATCTTGTCGATGTCGTCGGCCCACGCGGGACCGATCGCGCAGCACGTCTTCGTCGGCACGCCGTGAAACTCGGTCTTGCCGGCATCCGTGATCAACGCGCACGGAATCCCGGCGGCCTTCGCGCGCGCCATCACGTCGTCGAGCTCGGCCTCCGAATTGACGCCGACGCAGATCTTCGCGAACCGGCCCGTCACGAGCCAGCGATAGGCCGCGGCATCCATCGTCAGCACGAGCTCGGTCTCGGACGCGACCTTCGCACCCTCGAGCAGCACGGCCATCGCCGCGTGAGCCCCTTGCGCGATCATCTTGCCCTTGCGCATCCCGAGATCCTTCCTCATCACGATCACTTGCTTGGGCTCGCGCGGCTCCATGGGTTGGCGCGCATCTTGAGTTAGTTCCGCTGCAGATGCGAGCGGCAGGCAGGATCGGTCGACGAATCGCGCAGTTGGCGCTGGTTCTCGGCGGCTGTGTCGACCAACCGCAAACAACTGACATCGGACAGGACATCGCAGTGAGGTCGAAGGTCACCCTCGATGCGGTGCAACCCGGGATGTTACAGACCGGTGCCGTGTGCGGTGGTGCGTCGGGGATTCGCTGCTTCGCGCATGTCGTCGTTGCTGAAGACGGCACGGTTGCGAGTGCCACCCAACCGATGGGCTTCGCGCCGGCCGACCTCCAATCCGCCTACAAGATCCCGAAGACCGTCACCGGCACGCCGACGATCGGAATCATCGACGCGTACGGGTACGCGAACCTCGAGAGCGACCTCGCGATGTATCGCTCGCAGTTCGGCTTACCCGAGTGCACGACGAACAACGGTTGCCTTCACATCGTCAATCAAGACGGCCAGAACGCGCCGTTGCCACCGGAAGCGCCGGAAGCGGACGATTGGACGATCGAGACCGCGCTCGATGTCGACATGGCGAGCGCCGCGTGTCCGAAATGCAAGATCCTCGTCGTCGAAGCCGACGACGATACCGGCACCGGCCTCTACGTCGCGCAGAACACCGCGGCGTCGCTCGGCGCGTCCGTGATCAGCAACAGCTGGGGCGGACCGGAGAAGGCGGGGACGTCGCTCGATGGCAACGAAGCGTACTTCTCGCACGACGACACCGTCGCGATCTTCGTATCCGCGGGTGATGCCGGCTTCAACGACGCCGGCGAAGGTCCGGACTATCCCGGCACGTCCGCGCACGTGATCGCCGTCGGTGGCACCACGCTCGCGAAGGCGACGAACGCGCGCGGCTGGACCGAGGCCGCGTGGAGCGATGGCGGCAGCGCCTGCAGCTTGTCGATCGAAAAGCCCGCGTATCAAGCCGGCAGCCCGTGTTCGATGAAGGCGTCGACGGACATCGCCGCGGTTGGCGATCCGCAGACCGGTGTTGCCGTCTATCACGCCGCCAACGGTGGCTGGACCGTCATCGGTGGCACGAGCGCGGCGGCACCACTCGTCGCCGGGATCTGGGCGGGCACCGGCAACGGGCGTCACACGTCGGGCGAATACATCAAGGACAACAAGAATCGCTTGTACGACGTGACGACCGGATCGAACGGCACGTGCGGCACCGCGCTGTGCACGGCCGGCGTTGGCTGGGATGGACCGACCGGATACGGCACGCCGAACGCGAGCGCGTTTGCCGGCGAAGTCTCGACCGATGGCGGCGATGACGACGACAAAGACGTGATCGGTGGCTGCAGCGCAGCGCACGCGGACGGCGGCCTGTTGTTGATCAGTCTCGCGCTCGCTCGTGGATATACGCGCCGACGAACTGCAGCGCGCCGCGCATGATCGCGAGCTTGCCGAGCGGGACGCCGGCGAAGTCCTGAACGCCGACTTTAAACAGCGACGTCAGCTCCGGCATCATGCGTTCGACGGCCTCGCGCCGCTGGCCATAGAACCAGCGATAGCAGAGGTGGCGAATGCGTAGCGCCCAGCCGATGTGATGGCGATCGACGTAGCCGCGCCAGTTCGCGAACCCGAAATCGTCGCGTTCGAACGCGGCGGCGAGATAACCGCCGGCTGTCGCGCCGTACTCGATCGCCTGGGCGATGCCTTCGCCGGTCGCGATATCGATGCCGGCTGCTTCGCCGACGAGCAACACGCGCGGCCGCGAGATCGGCGTGCCCGGTTCGAACCCGCGCTCGGCGTAACGCTTGAGCTTGTAGTTCTGGATGTCCATGCCGCGCGCGGCGAGATACGCGGTCAGGTGATCGCGTGGCGAGTCGTGCGACATGTTGTGGATGACGTACGAGCCACGGCACATCTTCGGCTCGCCGCGGACGATCGTCGGGAAGTCCCAGCTGTAACCGACGAGCGCGCGATCGCTCATGTCGAACACGACCGTGTCGCGCGGCAGATCGAGATCCGAGCCTTCGGTATCGAGCTCGCAGACCTGCGCGCGCAATTCGTGACGCGGAAATCCGGTCGCGCGCCTCACGATGCCCGAGACACCGTCGGCGCCGACGATCGCCTTCGCACGTAAGGTCTCGCCCGTGGAGGTCGTGATCGTCACGCCCTGATCGTCCGGCGTGATCGCGGTGACCGCGCAGCCATCGCGAACCTCGAGGCCGCGTGCGATCGCCGCCTTCGCGAGCGCGTGATCGAATTCGACGCGACGCACGACCACGCCGCACTCGGGCACCGGCGTGACGATGGTTTCGGCGGCGAGCTTCACGGCGACCGCATTCAGCGGGACCATCGGCACGTCGAGCGTGACGCCGATCTTCTCGAGCACGTGCAACCCGCGCATGCCGATGCCACCGGCGCAGATCTTTTCGCGCGGATAACGCTCGGCCTCGAGCAGGAGCGTCTTCGCGGCGAGCGGCTTCGGGAGATGCAACAGCGTCGACAGCCCCGCGGGGCCACCACCGACGATGATCAGCTCGTAGCTCGACACGATGCGGGCGCTGTTGTAGCCCGAACCTCGCTAGCGTGCGAGCCATCGATCCACCTCGCCGAGGTGCCGGCGCACGCTCGCGATCCCCGATGCGTAGCGTCGCTGTTCGTCGGCGATCAGGAGGATCAGGCCGCGCCAATCGCGTGCTGCCGCGAGCTCGTCGGCGCGCGTTTGGACGGCGGCAGCGATGCCGAGCAGGCTTGCGGGGCTCGGACGCCACGCGGGACCGGGTGGAACCGTCTGTGTGAACGGCGGTAGCCCGAGCTCGTCGTTCGCGAGCTCCGCCGTGCGCAAGGCCATCTCCCAGCCCGGGCGATTTCCGACGAGAGCGGGCTTCAACGCGCCGATCCTCACGACTAGATCGTCGAGCGGAACCTCGCTCGCGATCGCCCGATCGTGTAGCAGCGGCACGGGATCCGAGCCCGCACACGCCGCGATCGCGATCAGGTACCCGAGACGCTGCATTCGACATCGACATCGGTACCGAGCGCGGGTGGCGACGTGCGCTCGAACTTCAGCTCGTAGCCGGTATCCGGCGCCGGACACGCGGTGGTGTTCATGTCGACCCAGTAGCAGGGGCGGGGACCGTTCGGCGCGGGCGTCGTCGGATCCGACATCGGACACGCCGGCATCGGCGTCGACATTTCGGTCGCCGTGCCCGGGTTCACGACATCGGAGACCACGCAGTCGAGCTGTTGCCCTGGATTGTTCGGATCGGCATCGGTCGTATCGACCTGACCCTCGAGGCACGGGCTGATCGCGTTGAACAACGTCGCGCCGATATCGGTGAGCGCGGCCGAATAATCGGTCTGGCAGACCGAGTAGAACCGGCCACGCGAGCCGAAGTTCGACAGGAAGCTCGCGAGCCGCACGGCCGGGCGACCGATCGCCGGATTGCCGTTGATCGTCGCCATGCACGACGGCTGCAGCGCGAGCGTCTGCGTATTGCCGTTCAACGTCAGCGGGCCGACCGTCACGCTATCCGGCGAGCTGCCGGTCATGCCGGGATGATCGTTCGTGGTGAGCCCCGGCGGCGGTGCCGCGATCACGGCGACGACGATCTGCGCCGGGTCTTTCACCGAGTCGAGGAACGTCGAGTAGAACGCCGGATCCTGCAGGTACGAATCGAGCCGTGGCTTGCAGTTCTTGTACGTCCCCGGATCGCTACTCGAGATCGCGGTGTCACAGCCGTACGCGAATAGCGGTTGGACGCGATAGTCGTTGTGGCCGCCGACCGCGCCATCAGCGAGCGCGAACACCGACGTGTCTTTGACCGAGGCATCGTCTTCGTCGGTCAGGAAGATCACGGCGAGGTATGCGCCCGTGCGCACGAAGCCGGTGTTCTGCGGCTTCGATCCATCGAGCGCACGCTTCATCGCCTCGAGCGGCGATTCGAGTCCGCAACCGTTCGCGCCGACCAGCGCGATACACGACAGCGCTTGATCGAGCGTTCCCGAATAGTTCGTCGTGCGCGTGCCACTGTCGTTCTTGATGTCCGCGAGAAATTGCCCCTGCGGCGCCACGCAACCCGCGACGCGCGCCACGTTTTGGAGCAGGCCATTGTCGAGTGGATCCGGACTCGGACATCCCGCCGTGCCGTTCGCCCAACCCTGAACGCCGATGTCGATCGTCGTATCGATCACGCCGATGTGGAGGTTCGGGCGTCCGCTCGGGAATGCGTCGAGCGCTTGGACGAACTTCGGAAAGTTCGCCGAAAACACGGTCTGCTTGTCGAGCGTCGAGGCCGAGTTGTCGATCACGAACAGCACGTCGATATCCGCGCTCACCGGAATCTTTTTGACGACGGCTCCGTTTTGGAGCGGCGTGACTTCCGAGATCGAGCGATCGGGGCAGCCGGTCAACGCGATCGCGATCGCGAACGGAATGCGCATGCTCGCGGCCATCGCAAGAACGAGACCGCGCGATCCGCGATGGTTGGGCCGATCGATCAGGCAACTTGCCTGGACGTGCTCGTCCGGATCCCGCGTTCTGCGCGATCACATGGCAAGAATCCCCGAACGCGTCGGTTTGCTCACGCACTTCACGCATTCCTAAGCAGGAGTTTGCCGCGATTTGCGCGACCACTAGGAGTAGTGCTCGACGAGCGGTTCGACAGCGACAATCCCGTGTTTCGAACGCTGCTCGTGAAGGCAGCGCGGGCGGCGACGACGGACGTGCCGATCCTGTTGCGAGGCGAAAGTGGGACGGGGAAGAACGTGCTCGCGCGGTGGATCTGGCAGCACGGTTCACGCGTGCGAGGTCCGTTCGTGTCGGTGAATTGCCCCGCGTTGTCGGTCGAGCTCATGAACAGCACGCTGTTCGGCCACCGGCGCGGCGCGTTCACCGGTGCCACGTCGGACGCGATCGGGAAGGTCCAGGAAGCCGAAGGCGGCACGCTGTTCCTCGACGAAGTCGGCGATCTATCGAGCGAAGCGCAGGCGCGGCTACTCCGGTTCCTGAACGATCGGACGTACGAGCGAGTCGGCGAGCCGATCGAACGCCGTGCGAACGTCCGGTTGATCGCGGCGACGAATCGCCGGCTCGAAGACGAAGGGTTTCGCGAGGACCTGCTGTTCCGGCTCGATGTCGTCACGTTCGTGATGCCGCCGCTGCGCGAGCGCGTCGAAGATCTGCGCGGGCTATGCGCGCACTATCTGCGGGCGGCAGCGATGCGCTTGAAGCGTCCGGCATTCGCGTTGTCGCCCGCCGCCGAGCGTGCCGTGATCGCGTATCACTGGCCGGGAAACCTGCGCGAGCTGCACAACGCGATCGAGCGCGCGATGATCCTCGCGTCGGGCCCGATGATCGAACCCGAAGATCTCGGGATCCCGCGCGCCGCGCCCGACACGCCGACGCAGGTGTTGCTCGGTTCCGACGTCAGTATCGAGGCGATCGAACGCGAACACATCGCACGCGTGATCGCACGCGCGTCGACACTCGAGCTCGCCGCACGGATCCTCGAGATCGACGCATCGACCCTGCAGCGCAAACGCAAACGCTACGGTTTGCTTTAGATCTCGACGTGCAAGCGCACGGATCCGACCACGGCCGGACCGCGGTCGGTGTTGTAGCCGGGATTGTCGATCACCTGGACATCGAGTGCGGGGAACACGCCACGATACGCGCGCGCCGTGTAATAGGCCTCGACGATCGTCTCGCGTCCGTAGTGCAACTTGCCGTCGCCGAGGATGAAGCCTTCGCCGCCGACCGAGAGGTAGTCGCGATGATCTTGCGATAGGCCGTTCGACACGAACGCGATGCCGAGCTTGTCACCCGGACGCGACCACCGGCCACCTTTGAGATCGCCGCCGAGCATCAACGTGTTGTCGATTTCGGTGTACGCGAACGACTCGTAGTGGCCCTCGTTCCAGCCGAGCCGACCGAACACGTGAAGATCCTCGATCACTTCTTGCTCGGCGTTGAGCCCGAATCCGTACTTCACGCGACCTGCGACGCGCGTGGCCGTGACATCCGCCGGCTCGCCCAGGTTGCGATATTCCGCGAGCGCCTCGGCGTAGCTGCCCATCTTCGCGTGGTTCGCGAAGCCCAACACGCGGACGAGGCCGGGATGACCGGCGATGCAATCGTGGATCTCGACCTCGAGGTTTTCGCCGCGCGCGTTCGAGATGTCCCAGTCGTAATCGATACCGTTCGCGACCGTCGGCATCAGCATCTCGCCGAACCGCACGGCGAACAGCGGCGCCGCGTATTCGATCGTCGCGCCGAGTGAGTAGCCGCGCGTATCGGCCGCGTAGTCGTACGCGCCGTTGTTATCGATCGACCAGTTCATGAACTGGAGGTGCGAGTCCGTCGCGCCTTCGTTCGGATCGAACACGTCGACGGTGGAGAACTTGCCGGCGCGGATCTCGATCCGATGATCCGGAAGCTTGCGAATGATGTGGAGCGGATTGCGATCCGTCTCGACGTACGTGTGGCTGAGCGGAATGATCTGATCGACGAACGCGCGCCCGAGATACGGCGCGATGCCGAGCGTGGGATTGCGAACGACGTCGAGGTTCGTGAATCCTGCGATGCCGAGCGCGTCCGACAGGCCACCACCACCGGCGGATTCACCGGCGACGATGATCGCGGTCCACGGCGTGATCTCGTAGCCGGCGTAGATCGTGCCGACGAACGAGATCCGGCTGTGGTCGTCCGGCTTGAACGAATGATCGCCTTCGTACGGCGAGTGAAAGCCCGGCTGGAACTGCCAGATCGAATTGCCCTGCGCCGACAACCACCACGGCGCATCGGGATGCGGCGCGAGATACGCGTCCTTATCGACATCGGCATACGCGACGCTCGACAACGCGATCACGAGCGCAACTACGCGGGACATTTGCCCCGTGACAGTGAACGATCAACGTGACAGCAGCAAGTCAGCCGCCGACAATCACGTTGTTCGATCCCTCGACCAGCTTGCCCACTCCGCCACAGTGCTGGTCCATATCGCCGAGGCGATGTGCCGCTTGGTTGTTGATGAACACCGTGCCGCTGCCTTGCTGCGCGACCCACGTGTTCGGTCCGCAACACGCGGCGTGAATGCCGTTGTCGCCGACGCGCAACGCGGGGCGGGTGTTGACCATGACATTCGGCGAGCCTTTGACGGCCGGACCGATACACGGATGCGGGCACGCTGGGCAACCGTGCGCGTCCGCGGGAACCTGCGATTTATCGCCGAGTCGACCTTGGGGCGGCATCAGACAAATCCTCCGGGCGGCATGATCGCTTGGCCACCGACGACCACACCGACGGGGACCGCGGGCGGTGCGAACGTGGTCGGCGCGAGCGTGGGCATCACGTTCGTCACCTGACACGACATCTTCCACGAGTCGTAACACTGCTCGAACGCCGTCGCGATCGACTCGAACAGCTCCTTGTGAAACGGCGCCTGCGGATCGCCGAGTGCCGCGATCATCAGCGGCTTCGTCGCCGTGGCCATGATCGAGGCAGGCACCTGCACGAGCTTGCCAAACGTATCGGGCACGTTCGGAACCGGCGGCGCGACGGGAGAGGGCACCGCCGAATACGCCGGCCACCACGGTAGGCCCGGAATCTTGATCGTCGCCGTGAAGGTCGTCCACGCGGTGTTCAGCGTGTTCGCGATCGCGGTCGTGAACTTCAGCTCGTTCGGCGTGTTCTTCGGACCCTGCGCCATGATCAACGGGCCGATCGGCGGGCCGACGACTTGGCCACCGATCGCCGACGGTCCCGCGATCGTGATGCCGACGATCGATGCGCTCGACTGCCAGGTCGACCACGCGCTGCAGATCGCCTTCGTCGTGTCGTCGATGAACTTGCCGATCTTGGCGATGTGCATCTTCTGCGAGTCGACGTGATACTTGTTCGCCGTCGCGGGCAGGAACAACGGCGGCGAACCCGGCGCGACCGCCTTCTCGTTGTCGGCGAACGCGTCGTTGTACTGCTTGCCATCCTCGCCGGACGGTTGCTGCCAGTTCGATGGGACCTTCAGCTGGAAGGACATGAACTTGGTGCGTGCCTTCTGGCTCATATCCATCGCTAGGGGCGCAGGCATGGGTTTCGGTAGTTTATACGGTTGGCGAGGCCGAATGCTTCCGCGCCCGAACCCAGTGGATGCGATAACTTACGGACGATCGGGCGTCCCGGCGGAGCGTCCATTCGAGATCGGTCGACTCGAGGATCTGGTAGCGGCTCCCGAGCCCGTCGCCGGTCTGCAGGATGTCGAGCAAGGACTCGGCCGGATCGAACGGCAACGGCGCATCGACGATCGATGTCTGCCACGCGTACGGGGAGCTGAGGATCACCTCGCCGTTCGGCGCGCACAGGCCATCGATCACGGACAACAGCTGGCGCGGCGAGCGAACCGAATCGAGCAGGTTCAACGCGACCACGCGATCGTAGGCGCCGGGGATCAGCGGCGGATCGAGCGCGTCGCCGCAGATCAACGTGGTGTTCGTGGTCACGCTGCCGTGCGCGATCGCCGGCGTGTAGTGATGCCCGAGCTGGCGCTGCGCGTACGGAACGTCTTCACCCGCGAGCAGACGGCGCGCGCGACGCACGGCCGGTAGCGAGAGCTCGACACCGACGACGTGATCCGACGAGAGCGCGAGCTCGTGCACGATCCGGCCGACGCTGCAGCCGAGCTCGACGGTGAGCGCCACGTGTTCTGCATGCGCGAGCTTCGCGGCGAGGGGATTTTGCGCGCCCCAGTGACTGTCGAGATAGATCGACAGGTGCTCGAGCAGGTGCGCGTACGGAGCATCGTCGGCGAGGTTCGCGACGAGCGCGGCGGCGGCTTCGGGCGAGACGTCGGGATCCGGCTCGATCACCGGCGCTTCCAAGATCACCGGAATGCCGTCGACGATCGGATAGCTTCGCCCGCACTCGCAGACATACAGATCGTTCGAACGCTCGAGCGTGCGCACGTCGATCCGCTCGGGCGTACGCGTGCGGCAACCGGGGCAGACTAAAATCTGCACTAGTTCAAGTAGATCATCTTGCCGGCGACCTTCACGTCACCGCCGGCATCGATTTCGACTTCTTCTTCGGTCTCGATCTTCAGCGTGTCCGCTTTGATCGAGACCTGCTTCGACTCGAGATCGATCTGTTGGTCGGCCTTCAGCTCGAGCTTCACGGCATCCATCTTGAGGACGGGGCCGGCCGGCGTGAGCTCGATCCGGACCTCGACCTGACCCGATTCGCTGCGAATTTCGACGAGCTGGTTGCCATTCGTTTCGCCGACGACGAGCTTCTTGCCATCGCGCAGGTAGACCTCGCGCTCGTCGGTTTCTTCGACCTCGGCCTCGTGCTGCTCGAGTTTCTCCTTCGGAGAACCGGCCATAGACGTGAAAGATAACATACGCTCGGACCCGTGGACGTGTTCGGTTTTGCGGTCGCCGCCGCGGGCGATGTCCTGCGCGATGCCGCGATCGACGCTGGCTACGAGCTCGATGCGTTCGCCAAGGCGCGCACGCTCGACAAGCTCGCCGACGACAACGGCATCGGCAAGGGCCGGCGCAGGCTCCGCGCGTTGACCGATTTGCTCGTCGGGCTGGGCGCCCTACGCCGGGACGAGGACGACGTGTTGTTTCCGGCGGACGTGCCGCCGCGGCCGGTCGTCGCGCGCACGGGCTGGGGGCGGATGGTCGAGGTGTTCCAACGTGACAAGGCGTTGGATGTCGAAGGCGGCGACGCCGAGCGGCGCTATCACCAACAGCTCGCGGACGTGAATGCCGCGCGCGCGGCAGAGCTGGCGCCGTTGTTGGCCGGCGCGTCGCTGTTGGATCTCGGCGCCGGCATCGGCACGTACACGGCCGCGTATCTCGATCGCTTCGGCGATGCACGCGCGACCGCGGTCGACTTCTTCGATGTCGTGCCGCTCACGCGGCGGTATCTCGCACGGTTCGAGGGCCGATCGACCACGCTTTCGGATGAAATCTCGACGGTGCAGGGCAGGGACGAGTACGACGTCGCGTTGCTCGCGAATGTCCTGTCGCTTCACGATCACGGATCGTGCGAGCGGATCGTCACGCGTGCGGCGCGGCTGATCGTGCCCGGTGGTCGGTTGGTGATCGCGGATCGCCGGCTCGACGAAGATCGCAGCGGACCGCTCGCGAATCTGTTGATGGCGCTCAACCTCGCGGTGTTCACCGGCGGTGGTGACGTGCATCGGCCGGCGCAGGTGCGCGCGTGGTTGGAGAAGGCCGGCCTGATCGCGATCGCGGAGCATCGGCTCGATAGCGCGCCCGACGACATCGTGATCGTGGCGGCGAAACCGCGTGGCGCGGCCGCGGTGCTCGGCGGCATCGCGAACACCGAGCTGACCGCGCAGTTGCCGCCCGCACTACCGGCGTCGTTACGTAGGTTCGCGAGTGCGGCGATGGCGGCGAAGCCCGCGCTCGCGGAAGAGATCCGGATGCGGTACGCGCTCGAATTGCCGAAGCTGCGCAAGGTCCAGCTCGCCGATCCGATCATGCAGCATCCGATCGCGTGGCATCGCTTGCCGCGGATGCGCGGTGCCGTCGAGAGCTTGTTCGCGCTGATGCATCGCGCCGGCGTGCCGGACGTGATCGGGTTCGCGACGCCGAAGGCACTGTTCGCGGAAGCGCCGACCTTGGCGCGGCTCGTCGAGCGCACGTATCACGGCGGCGCGATGCCACTGCCGTACACCGACCTCGCGTACGTCGCGAGTCGCGATGGCGATCGCGAGGCGTTGATCGACCGGTATCTGCTCGCGCCGATCCTCGTCGAGCTCTGTCACTTCTCGCGCGATCGCGATGGCCTGCCGCCGTGGTTGGATCGCTGCATCGCGATGTCGATCGCGGTGTCGGCGTGGCCTCCAGTCGCGTATCCCGAGCCCGGTTGCGACGACGCGATCACGAATGCCCCGTGGCTCGCGCAGGTCGGCCAGGCGTTCGCGCGGCGGTTCGGTGCGCTCGCCGTGATCCGCGCGCAGGCCGGCGTGACCGCGTGGGATGCGGTGATTCCGGAGCTCGAGGCCGTGCTGCGCGGCGCGTGGACGGAGTGGCTCGTGCGAGAGACGGTCGATTTTTCATCGGACCTGTTCGATGGCGCGCTCCCGACCGGAGGGCCCGACGATCCGGATTTCGATCGCGTGATCGTGGCGGATGCCCTAAAGGCCATGTGCCTCGCGCACGAGCTCGTCGGCGGTTCGCTGCGGACGCGCGCGCGGGTCGACGAGCGGCCGATCCTCGTCGACGCGGTGGCGATGACGGTCGCGACGGCGCCACATACCGAACACGATGTCGTCGCCCCGCGGTACTGGCTGCCGAGCGCGATCGCGAGCGTGATTCGGTCGCGGGGACATCGCGGGTACGAGCTGTTCCTCGGCTCGCTGGCGGCGATCCCGGCTGCGGTCGCGACCCTCTGCGACGGTGCACCGCCGAACGATTTCACGCTCGTTGTGCGTTAGCTTCGCCTGATGAGCACCGAAGGCGATGGTTCAGGGAAGGCCAAAGCGGCTGCGAAGGACAAGGCTCCGGAGAAGCCTCCGGAGAAGGCTGTCGAAAAACCGGCGGCTGCAAAGGAGCCGGCGAAAGCGGAGCCGCTCGCGCTCGAAGAGCGGCGCTACAGCTTCGACGAGCTCAAGCGCAATACGTCGCAGCTAAATGCGGACGAGCTCGGATCGATGTTGATGGACGGTCGCGCGCACGTGCGATCGAACGCGGTGCTCGGGCTCGCGGCGTTGGGCCAAGCCACGCCGCAGTTGCCGCCGCTCTTGCGCGACAGTGAAGCGGTCGTCGCCCTCGCGACGGCGGATGCGTTGCAAAAGCTCGGGCGCGCGATCCAGCCGTTGATCCCACAGATCGTCGCGGCGCTCGATACCGCATCGCCGGAGGTCACGACGAAAGTGGTCGAGACGCTCGCCGCACAAGTCGGGTCTGCCGACGAGGAATTGATCACGGCGTTGGATGTGCCGTTCGACCTCGCGATGAAGTCGATCGGTGAAGCGGCGAAGTTGCTCGGCAAGCAGGGCGTCGCGTTCTTGATTCGCGCGGCGAAGCACGATCGCAGCCGCGTGCGGATCAATGCGGTCGGCGGGCTCGCGCGGATCGGCAAGACCGACCTCGACACCTCGATGGCGTTCTTGACCGAGCTCGAAGCGACGGATCCGGTGCCGGATGTCCGGACGGCGGCGAAGCAAGCGTCGCTCGCGGTGATCGCGCGCGAGAAAGCGGTCGTCGTCGACCGGCTGCCGAAAAACATTCCCGACTTCGAGGAGCGCAAGCTCTCGGCGAGCGAGCTCGGCGAATACGAGAAGGACATCGATGTCGGCGAGATGATGTTCGCGCTGCAGGATGGCCGCGCGCACGTGAAGATCAATGCGGCGCGCGCGCTCGCCGTGAAGGGCGATAAAGCGGGCGAGGCCGCGGCGGCGGCGATGGGCCTTCTGATGAAGGACTCGGTCCCGCAAGTTCGTCGTGAAGTCGCGAAGTCGCTCGGCCGGTTGGGCAACGCGACCACGGCGGCGGGCAACGACTTGGTGTTCGCGCTCGGCGATCAAGAAGCCGACGTCGCGGATGCCGCGCAGGAAACGCTCGAACAACTCGGCGATAAGGCGCTCGACTCGCTCGTGAAGGGGCTCGAGACCGGTAGCGAAGAAGGTGGGCGCCGCGTCGGCGAATTGTTCGCGAAGCTGCCGCAATCGCCGGCGGTGCTCGCCGAGCAGTTCAAGAGCCCGGCGGTCAACGTGCAGGTCAACTCCGCGCTCGCGATGGGCCTCCTCGGTAAGAAGGTCGGGCCCGGGCTCGCGCTGTTGCACGGTGCACGCACCGGTGGTGACGCGCGGACGCGTGCGGCGGTGCGGAGTGCGCTCGATCTGATCGAGCCACGTGGTGCGACGGGGCCGCAGCCCGTGAACGTCGATGGTTTCGAGACCCGGTTCCTCGCGCAGGCCGATCTCGAGAAGGCGAAGGCGGAGCTCGACAAGGCGGGCGTTGCCGATCTGACCGGCCATCTCACGGATGGTCGCGATGTCGTGCGCGCGAACGCGGCGCTCGGCTTGGGCGTGTTGGGAGCAGCGGCCACGTCGTCGGCGCTCGCGCTCGGCACGTTGCTCAAAGATGATTCGCCGCGCGTCCGGTTGGCGGCGGCGCAAGCGCTCGACAAGGTCGGTGATGCGGCGGTCGTCGAGGTCGGCGATCACTTGGTCGGCGCGCTCGGCGATACCGACGAGAAGGTCGCCGAAGCGGTCGCGGCCACCGTGCGCGCGCGCAAGGCGAAGATGATCGGCGCGCTCGTGCGCGGGATGGAGACCGACAAGCCGAATCACGGCCGGCGGATCGCCGAGCTCGTCAACGTGTTCGACGATGCCACCGAGATCCTGTGCGATGCGTTCGAGTCGCCGGCGGTGAACGTGCAGGTCAACGCGGCGCTCGCGCTCGGCATGCTCGGTCCGAAGCGCGTCGGCAAGGGACGTAAGGCGCTCGAGGGTGCGCGCACCGGTGGCTGGGAGCGCACGCGGATCGCGGTGTTCGCGGCGCTCGAGGTGCTCGATGGCCCGAAGAAGTCCGGGCCCACGCCGCCCGCGGTCGATGGCTTCGAGACGAAGTTGCTCGACGCGGCCGCGTTCACGGATCCGGCGAAGCTCGATGTCGATGATCTGATCGCGTACGCGCAAGATGGCCGCGCGATCGTGCGTGCGAACTCGGCGACGGCGCTCGGCGCGATCGGACCGAACGCGAAGGCCTCGGCGCTCGCGCTCGGCGTGCTGATGCGCGATGACGATATGAAGGTGCGCACCGCGGCCGCGCAGGCGCTCGACAAGCTCGGCGATGATGTCGTGAAGGAGACCGCGCCGTATCTCGTGGGTGCGTTGCGCGGCGATGCCGAGGTCGGCAAGGTCGTGCAGGGTGTGCTCGGTGCGCGGAAGGCTCGCGTGTTGACGGCGCTACTCAAGGGGCTCGAGACCGACGACCCGACGCACGCCGAACGGATCCTCGTGTTGATCAACGCGTTGCCGGATGCGGTCGAGATCCTGTGCGACTCGATCGAAAACCCGGCGGAGAACGTCCAGGTCAACTCGGCGATCGGTATCGGCATGCTCGGTACGAAGAAGGCGGGCGCGCAGGGCAAAAAGGCGCTCGAATCGCGTCGGACGGGTGGCTTCGTGCGGACGAGAGAGGCTGCTTTCAAGGGTTTGGCGCTCTTGAAAGACATTCCCTAGGCTCCGACGCAACTCCCGTAGGTGCGTGTCGATAGAACCGGCATGCACAGAGATGGGACCGATCCGAAGCAGGGCGCCGCGCCGACGGTGCCACTTCGTGCTTCGCAAGCCGAGCTGGCGCCGACGGCGCACATGCCGGTGGTCCAGCCGCCCGAAGAAATCGCGGCGCGGCCGACGGTGTATGGCCAGGTCGCGCCGCCGCCGATCCAGACGCCGCCGCCGATGCTTCACACCGCGGTGCTCCCCGATCCGCGCGCATCGGTGCCGGTGATGCCGCCGGTCATGCCGATGATGCCGACGACGTTTCAGCAGCCGATGCAATCCGCGTACGTCGGTCCGATTCCGGCGATGCGCACCGGCATGGGCCCGATGCAACCGGCGGCGATCGTGCCGCGAGCGCGGACCGAGAGTGGGCGTGGCGGCTGGATCGCGTTCTTGATCGTCGTCGTGCTCGGCGCGGCGGCGGGTGTCTTTGCAGCGACGCGCCTTCTCGCGCATCGCGATCACGTCTCGGCTTCGAAGACTTGAGGATTTCTATGCAGCTCACACAGACCCAACCCATGCACGCCAACCTCGTCGCTGTCGGCGATCTGATCGCGGACAAGTACCGCGTCGACCGCGTGCTCGGCATCGGCGGGATGGGCGTGGTCGTCGCGGCCACGCACACCGTGCTCCAGCAGCGCGTCGCGATCAAGTTGCTGTTGCCGACGAGCAACCAGAACCTGCTCGCTCGGTTCACGCGCGAGGCGCAGGCGATGGCGCAGTTGCGGAGCGAGCACGTGTGTCGCGTCGTCGATGTCGGCACGTTTCATCGCACGCCGTACATCGTGATGGAGCTGTTGGTCGGGCAGGACTTCGCGCAGGTCGCGGCGACGCGCCGGCTCTCGATGGTCGAGACCGTCGACGTGTTGATGCAAGCGCTCGAGGGCATCGCGGAGGCGCACGCGCTCGGCATCGTGCATCGCGATCTCAAGCCGGCGAACCTGTTCGCGGCGAGTGCGAACGATGGTTCGGTGCTCGTGAAGGTGCTGGACTTCGGCATCTCGAAGGTCGAGGGCAGTGCGACGCAGACCCAGGAGATGATGGGCACGCCGGCGTACATGGCGCCGGAGCAGATCCAGTCGACCCGGAGTGTCGATGCGCGCGCCGATCTGTGGGCGATCGGCGCGATCGCGTACGAGCTGATGACGGGCGTGAATCCGTTCGCGGGCGAGTCGCTGGCGGCGACGATCCTGCGCGTGCTCGACGAGGAGCCGGCGCCGCTCGCGAACGTGCCGCGCGGGTTCGCGCAGGTGATCGCGCGGTGTTTGCACAAGCCGCTCGACGGGCGGTTTCAGAATGCGGGCGAGCTCGCGATGGCGCTGGCGCCGTTCGGCTCGGCCGCGAGCATGGACCTCGCGCACAAGATCGGTCGGCTCGCGCGGGGCAGTGGGCCGGTCGTCGCGCAGCGCGGTCCGATCACGTCGCCGCCGCCGTTCGCGGTCGCGCCGACGGGCGTGGCGCCGAACGGTGTTGCGCCGACCGCGCCGGTGCTCGCGCGCGCGAGCTCGCCGCAGATGATGTCGAACGCGATGCGCGCGACGGTGCCGGCGCCGTCGTCGGGTTCGATGCCGGTCCCGATGTCGGCTGCGATGCCGGCCGCGCGGTCCGGCGCGCACGCGATTCCGAATGCGATGCGGGCGACAGTTCCGGCCGCGGCAGCGATGTCCAGCTCCATGCAGGCGCCGAATCGAATGTCGGCAACGTCGATGTCGAACCCGATGTCGAACCCGATGTCGAACCCGATGTCGAACCCGATGTCGAACCCGATGTCGAACCCGATGTCGAACCCGATGTCGAACCCGATGTCGAACCCGATGTCGAACCCGATGTCGAACCCGATGTCGAACCCGATGTCGAACCCGATGTCGATGTCGACTGCGATGCCGAATTCGATGTCTCGCGCTGCGATGCTCTCGAGTGCGATCTCGAATTCGACGTCGATTCCGATGAGCCGAGCGAGCGCACCCGCGACGTCGCGATCGCGGTTACTCGGTCTTGCGTTGCTCGCGATGGTCGGTGGTGGCGTCGGCGTGGGCGTTGCAGCCAAAATGCTCTCGCGATCGGCGAGCAATCCGTCGGCGCACATCGCGCAGCCGGCGCAGGCGGCAACGCCGCCGTCGGAAACTCCAGCGCCCTCTGCGATGGCAACGCTCGCGGCCGCGTCCACATCGTCCACGTCGTCCACGTCGTCCGTGTCGTCCGTGTCGTCGCCGTCGTCCGCGTCGTCCGCGCCGTCCGCGTCGTCCGCGCCGTCCGCGTCCGCGTCGTCCGCGTCGTCGCCGTCGTCCGCGTCGTCCGCGTCGTCGCCGTCGTCCGCGTTGGCGTCGCCTTCGCAAACCAAGGACACGTCATCGCCTCCCTCACCGGCGCCCGCGACTGTTGCGCACGCGGCGCCTGCCTCAACGCCTGCGCCTGCGCACGCGACCGCGACTGTCGAAGCAAAGGCATCGCCCGCTGCGCAGCATCGACCCGAGGTCGTTCGATCTGCGCCGAGCGCCACCGTGTCGCCGACGAAACCGACGAAGTCATCGGCGGTCGAGGTTCGCGAGCTCGGTGAGCCGTCGATGAAGAAGCCCGCATCGACGACCGCGACGGCTCACGCCGAGTCGACCAAGCTCGCCGCCATCGACGCGACGATGTTCGAGCGCCAGCTCACCGCGGTGCGCGGCCTCGTCCACACCTGTGGCGAGCAACATCCCGCGTCGCTGAGCATCGTGTTCCACCTCGCGATCGCGCCCGACGGACATGTCACCACGACCTCGAGTCACTCGTTCGGTCTGTCGCGCTGTGTTGTTCAGGTGCTCGACAGCATGACGTTCCCGGAAACCGAGCGCGGTGGCGCGTTCGACAAAACGTATTTCTTTGGAGGCTGACCGTGGCGACGAAGAAGATCCTCGCAGTCATCGGCTTATCGACCGCACTCGCGAGTGCCGGCGGTGTCTACGCGTTGGCGCCGGTGTTGCGGCCGTACGCGCAAAAGCTCCATCCCGTGCACGCTGCGCCTGATGCGACACCGCATGTTGCCGCGCGAACCGCACCGGTCTCGACGGTGATCAAGAAAGCGGAGCCCGCGCCGCCGGCCCTACCGCCCGCGCCGCCGAAATTGTCATCGCTCCGCAACGGTGCGATCGCGATGTCGACGAATCTCGTGCGGCAGGCGAAGCCCGAATTGAAGGAGCAGGGCCACGTCGCCGCGAAGACAATCGCAACGCCGACGGCTGCCGAGTCGTCATCGAGCAAACCGTCGATCATCAAATCGGAGCCCGCGACGACCGGACCGACCGGACCAGCCGTCGCACTCGACGCCGGCACGATCGCGCAAGGCATCGCCAGCGTCTCGATCTCGATCGATGCGTGCGCGCAAGCCCATCCATCGCATCAAGCAACCGTCATCCACATCGCGGTCGCGCCGAGCGGCAAGGTCGCCGCGAATCCCGACGGCAACGACCCGCTCTCGCACTGCGTAGCATCGGTCGTCGAACGCATCACCTATCCTGCATCACCGCACGAGACGACATTCGACAAGACATTTACGTTCTGAGCACGCGCGGGTCCTTCTCTGTGACATGCGGATCGCCCAAACGGATCTGGGAAGAGAAAGTCTCCTGCTCGGCTCTGCGAAGAGCCTCTGTGCGGTCGTCTTCCGCGCTTCTCCTGGCCGTTGCTGGACCGCGAACCACTAATCGGCCGGTTCGGGCTGTGCGGGTGCCGGCTTCGGCGGATCCGGCGGATCTTGCGCCGGCGGCGCGAAAGGCACGACCAACGTCGCCGGTTGTTTTGGCGACGCACCACCGTCGTTCTTCGGTGCGGGTGGGGCGGCTGGTTTCGTCGTCGCAGCGACGGGCTTCGGACTCGCGCCGGAACCCGAACCCGAGCCACCTTGCTTCGCCGCCGCGGCAGCCGCCTTTGCCTTGTCGCGATCGCGAATCGGATGTGGCCGCAACGCCGCGAGCTCCGCCGTGACGCGCGCGAGGTCCGCTTCGATCCGCCGCCGGATCGCTTCGGCGTGATCGCGATCGGCGAGCGCCTTGTCGCGTTCCTCTTCGGCGGCATCGCGTGCCGCGATCGCGGTCTGACGCTCGTGCTGCGCGGCATCGCGCTCGCCGCGCGCCGTGTCCCGATCTTTTTGCGCGGAGTCACGCTCCTTCGTCGACTCCGCACTTTCGGTTCGAGCGCGCGTCCAAAATCCTTCGTACAGCTTCTGCGCGACACGCGCTTCATCGCGTTCACCGCGCATCGCCGCGAGCTGATCCGCGAGCTGTTTCGTCGCCGCATCCGCATCGCGCAACGCACGCTCCTTCGCCGCGACGATCGCTTCGTACTCCTTGTCCGCATCGGCGAGCCGCGTGCGCAGCTCTTCGAGCTCCTTCGCCTTCGTGCCGAGCTCCGATTCCGTGGCGGTCAGGTTTTCACGCGCCTTTTGCGCACGCGCCGTGAGCTGCGTGTTTTCGGCCTGCGCCTGCTGCGCTTCGTCCGCGAGCGCGTTGCGCTGCTTGCGTACCTCGACGACGTTCAAGTACGCGACGATCGACAGCGTGGCGAGCACCGCCGCGAGCCCGACCGTGACCGCGAGCTGCGGATTGCGCCGCATCCACAAGTACAAGTGCGAGATCCGCCGCCACTCGTGCGTGGTCGGGCGCCGCGCGAGATACGCATCGAGATCGTCGGCGAGCTCGCCGGCCGTCGCATAGCGAAGCTTCGGATCGATCGCGAGCGCCTTGTCGAGGATCTTGCGCAGCCGCTTCGGTACGTCGCTCGACAGCTTCGGCGATTCGACCGCGACCGCCGCGCGCTCCCACGCTTCGAGCCCGGCATCGTCGTGCCACGGCGCTTCGCCCATCACGAGATCGAACGCGAGCGCACCCAAGCCCCACACATCGAGCGCGACCAGCACCGAACGATCCGTGAGATCATGCGGATCGAGATGCGGCGATAACCCGGCCGCCTGCTCCGGCGCGATGTAGCCCGGCGTGCCCGCGATCTCGAGCGCGGTGTCCGTGGTCGAGGCTTCACTGATCGCGAGCCCGAAGTCGGCGATTCGCGCGCGCCGCGAGAACGGCGTGATCAACACGTTGTGCGGCTTGAGATCGCGATGGAACACGTTGCGCAAGTGAGCATCGTGAACGCCGCGCGCGACATCGCGCACCCACCGCACCGCCTCCGCTTGCGAGCGTGGCCGCACCGCCGCCGCCGAACCACCGGGCGCGAGCACACCTCGCCGCGGTTCCCATTCGCCGACGAGCTCCATCACGATGTACGGCGGATCCGCATCGTGGACATCGAGCACGCGCACCACGTGATCGCTCGCGACTTCGGCTGCGGCTCGCGCTTCGGCGAGGATCTCGTCGACGACCGGCGACCGCTCGCCACGGAACACCTTCACCGCGACATTGCGATCGAGCTTGTTATCGCGCGCCTGCCAGACCGACGCGCTACCACCGACATCGAGCAACACGCCGAGCTCGTAGCGATCGCCCGCGAGCACGGGCGTGACATCGTCATCGTCGACGCGCTCGCGATTCGTGCGCAACCAGATCATCGCCTGCGCTTGCAACGCCGGATCGTCTTTCCAGCGCGCCGCGACGAGCTCTCCCCACTCCGACTCCGGCCGAGCCGCGATGCCCGCGAGGATTTCGGCCAGATCTTTCACGTCGTGAGGCCCGCCTCGATGCTCTGGATCAATACGAGGTAGTTCGTGCCCTCGACGATCCGCTTGTTCACGACGCCCAACGACAGCTCGAGCGCGGTCGCGATCTCGCGCTGCGTCTTGCCCTCGAGATAGAGCGCGAGGATCTTGCCGACCTGCGCCGGTTTCGCGATCGGAATGCGCACGCGCGGATCGACGACCTCGGCCTCGAGCTCCGCGATGCGCGCGATCACCCATTGGCGGAGCTCGGCGAGCTCGACCATCTCGCCCAACGTCTGTTCGTCCGGGATCGCGATCTGATCGCGATCGAGCTCTTCGCGATGCCCGCGCCGTCGCAATTGGTCGAACCGATCGAGGATGAAGCGACGCACGCTCTCGCCGAGCTTTCGCTCTTCGGGCGGAAGCTCCTTCAATCGCTCCCACTCGCCGCTATGTACCCAACGCGCGACGAGTGAGCCGAGAATGTCGCGAGTCGAATACGATCCTCGATAGTTCATCGACGCCTTTACGCGTCGAATGATTCTCTCGAGTTGGTCCGCGATCTGCGTGTCAGCGACATTCATGCAAAGACGAAAGACGGCGTTAGTTGCCGTTTGTTCGTGATCCTAGTGAACAGGTGCGCGGCGTGCACGTCTAGGGGGTATATGAAGCGACTATCGATTCTGGCCCTCGTCATGGCGGCTGCGTGCAGCCACAACACGCCCAAGCAGACCACGCCTGTAGCGGAAACGCCCGTTGCAAAGGCGCCCACGCAACCCGCTCCGACGAAAGAAGTTTCACCCACCGTCGGTGTGTCGGATGACCTCGCGAAGCAGTGCTCGTTGAAGCTCGGCAACACCGCCTCGGCGCCGAAGTTCGATTACGACACGTCGGAGCTCCAGGCGGCCGATCGCGACGTGCTCCAGCAGATCGCCACCTGCGTGACGACCGGTCCCTTGAAGGGCAAGAAGCTCGAGCTCACCGGCCGCGCGGATCCGCGTGGCACCGAAGAGTACAACCTCGGGCTCGGCACGCGTCGCGCCGGTTCGGTGAAGACCTATCTCGAGCGCCTCGGCGTCGGCAACACGCAGATGAATCAGAACACGCGCGGCGCGCTCGACGCGACCGGCACCGATGACGCGAGCTACTCGACCGATCGTCGCGTCGACATCACGCTCGCGAACGGCTGAGTAAAATCTATTTGGTGCACCGGACGTGCACCGCGCGCTATCGCCGGTCCGTGAAACTGACGGCGGGTCAAAAGCAGGCGCGTGCTTCGGCGCGAAAGGTAGCCAGAGCGATCGCGGCGGGGAAGCCGCCCGATCTCGAGGCTGCGATCGTTGCCGCCGTGGACGGCGCCGGTCCGATCAAAGACTGGGTCGTGAAGCAGAGCGTCTCCGACGACGTGCTCGACACGGTGTTCGCCATCTATGCCCGTGCCGCGGCCGCGCGTGCCGAGAACCTCGCGAGCTACACGGACCTGTTCACGCACCTCGCACACCCGGCCTTGCGCGAGCGACTCCTCGCCGAAATCGCGACGGCCCCAAAGGGGGCGGTCGCCTTTCTGGTTCGCGCTCTCGACGAGCTGACGCCGGGCAAGGCGAAAGCGGCGACCGATCGCGTGTTCGAGCGCCTTGCCGATGCACCGCACGACGTTCGCAACTTCGTTCTCGAACATGGCTCGCCGGCGCAAAAGCAGGCGTACTGGGACGCGTTCGATCGCGACCTCGAAAACGACCCGTACGTCTACCTCGTCCAAGAGCTCGGGAAGAAGTTCTTCGATCGCTACGCGAAGTACTTCGACGCGAAGCGCACGACGAAGTACGACCAGCAACGCCGCGACGCGATCGCATCCGATCTCACGGATTGCTCCGCGAAGGGCTTCGACAAGCGCTGGATCGACATTTCGATCGACTACGAGCTTCGCGACCTGATCGCTCGTGGCGGCGAGCACCTCGGCGAGGAGTTTCCGGCCGTGCCCGCCGATCGCATCTACGCGCTACTCGAGCGCACGCTCGCTGCCGAGCCGGACCGCGACGTGTCGTATCTCTCGAGCTTCGTCGCTCACGTCGGTGGCGAGCGAGGCGTGCGTGTGCTCGTAGAGCATCTCGACAAGGTGAAGCGCCCGTACGAGCTGATCCAGACGCTCCGGGACTGCGTCGATCAAGAAGTCGTGGCGAAGGCGTTCGCCGATCGTCTGGCGCGCGGCCGGATCGTGTTGAAGGACAAATCCGAGACCGAGTCACTCGAAGAGCTGATCGAATCGCTCGATATCCACGTCCGCAAAACGCCGGCGACGGACCGCGGCGTGTGGACGATGGTCGAAAAGCTCGACGCGAAGGGCCTCCAGAAGGCGTTCGCGGCGGGCGCCGATCCGGATCTGCCGGGCGCCCAGTTGCCGTCGCCGCTGTTCGGCGCAATCGAAGCGGTCTACCGCGGCGAGCAGCGGGCGCTCGAGGTCGCACGCGTGATCGTCGAAGCGGGCGCGAACCGCGACAAGAAGCTCGGCATGATCTGGCAGTGCCGCGATCAGCGCTTCCAGAAATCCGAGACGCCGGTCTCGATCGTGAAGAAGCTGCGCGCTCGCCTCGAGGACGGCGACGAGACGAACACGCACGTGGTGCGGTACGAGGGCTATGCCTTCGACTGGGTGTCACCAGACGATCGCCTGCAGATCGCGCCACTCGTCGCAACGCTCGCCGAATTCGTCCAGCCGATGCGCTAGCTCGTCACGGCAGCAGTGATGTCGTGCTCGTCGAGGAGCCCGACGATCGCGCCGGTCGCATCCGTCACCGGTAGCGAACGGATGTCTCTCTCGACCATCACGGCGGCGGCCGCACGCAGGTCGCTATCGGCGGTGATCGAGACCGGCGGTACCATCAAGTCCGCGGCCATCGCGAGCTTGTGGAGCTCCGGGTTCGACGCGATCACGCGAAGCGCTTCGGCCGAGATGATGCCGCGCAAGACTCCCGTCGCGTCGACGACCGGGAACACGTCTTGATCGGGCGCGTCGGCGATCTTCGCCGTGAGGTCCGGGACCGTCGTATCGGGCGCGAACTTCAAGACCACGCGATCGCGACGGATCACGTCGCCGCAGCGCAGCCGCGACAGCAGATCGTTGTCGCGGCGATGCGCCGGCGAATCGCGCAGCGTGGGGACTTGGGCGGGGTAGAGCGAGACCTTGCGCAGCGCGAGGAACGCGATGCCACCGGCGAGCATGAGCGGCACGAGCAGCTCGTAGCTGCCGGCGATCTCGCACACGAGCACGAGCGCGGCGAGCGGCGTGTTCGCGATGCCACCGTAGAACGTGCCCATCCCGACAAGCGCGAACGCGCCGACCGGAATCGTCGGATCGTTCAACACGAGTTGCGCGGCGAGGCCGAACGCACCGCCGATCAACCCACCGACCGTGAGCGCCGGCGCGAAGTCACCCGCACTACCGCCCGAGCCGATCGTGAGGCTCGTCGCGAGGATCTTCACGAGTGCGAGCAGCACGAGGATCTCGACGCCGCGCCAGCCGAGCGGCAGCCAACCGGCGCCACTGATCGCGGCCTGCGCAGCACCGTAACCACCGCCGAGAATGCCGAGGCCTTGATCGCCGCGCCCGACGACCGGACCGACGAAGTGCAGGAACAGCGCGACGAAGATGCCGAGCGCGAGCCCGCCCACCGCGGGCCGCAACCACACCGGTGTCGGAATGTGATGCGCGAGCTGATGGCCGAGCTTGAGCGTGCCGACGAACAGCGACGCCGTCGCCGAGATCAACAGCGCGAGCACGATGTAGAGCGGGATGTGACTCGGGTGGAACGTGAACACCGGCAGGTGGCCGAACAGCGTGGCCTCGCCGAACACCGAGATCGAAACCGAGTACGCGATCACGGATGCGAGCACGCTCGGGATCAACGCCTCGGATTCGAAGTCATCGCGATAGAGCATTTCGATCGCGATCAACGCCGCACCGAGCGGCGCGCGGAACACGGCGGAGATACCGGCCGCGATGCCGGCGACCATCAACACGCGACGCTCGCGCGCGGATACGTTGAGGTAGCGTCCGACCGTCGAGCCGACGGCGCCGCCGATCAACATCGTCGGGCCTTCGCGACCGCCACTGCCGCCGGAGCCGAGCGTGGCGATCGACGCGAGTGGCTTCACCCACAACACGCGGCGCCGGATCACGCCGTCTTGATGATGGAATGCGTTGATCGTGGCATCGCCACCGCCACCTCGACATTCGGGTGCGTAGCGCGAGACAAAGCCGGCCGCCAACGCGCCGAGTGCGGGGATCAGTGCGAGCAACCACAATCGCGTGTGCGGCGCGGCATCGCCACCGATCGCGCGTTCGCCGGCCGCACGCAGCGGGTCGTAGCCAGCGAGCTGCTCGAGCAATAAGTTCTGCAGCGCTTCGGCGCCCGCCATGAATGCGACACCCATGATGCCGGCCGCGAGCCCGACGAGGGCGGCATGGAACAGCGTACGGCCGGCGATCTGGAGCTCGAGTGGTTGATCCGCCGGCGCGATCAAATTGACGAGGCCACGGACAGGGCGCAGCACGGTCCGGGTCGCGTAGACGAACGGATTGGGACCGTGCGGCTGTCGACTCGGAGGTTCGTCAGGTGCAGGCGGAGGGGGCTCCACCGGCGGACTATACTTGGTGCTCAAAGCTTTGCCGCTTCCACAGTAACCAGATCACGCTGCCCGGGATCAACCAACACGCGATACCAACTGCAACTTGCGAATAGCTTTGGAAGTGATCGATCACGGGACCTAGTACCGGCCCGAGGATCACGGTCGCGAGCGGTTGCCCCATGGCCAAGGTTCCGCCCGCAAATGCCGCGACGTTGCCCGGCATCGTGGTGAGCACTTGCGTGGTGACCAGCACGGAGAGCGCACCGGCTCCCGCCATCGCAACGCCGATCACGCCCATCGACTGCCACGGTGTCTCGACCAGTGGCAGGAAGGCGAGGGCGAGCGCGAGCGCGAGCCCGATCACGAACCACAGCTTGATTCGCTTCGGCGCGCGTGCGGCGAGGTCTCCGAAGAGGAGGGCTCCTGCATCGAGCGTTACCGCCGGCAGCCAGATGTAATCGCCGACCGACTTCTGATCGATCCCGAACGTGCGAACGAGATACTTCGCACCCCACAACGTGACGAACGCGGTGACGCCCGACAGCGCGAGCACGGCAATGACGCCGCGTTGAACCTGCGGATATTTGATCAGCTCGAGGAAGCTCGGCCGTGGTTTCGCAGGCTCGTGCGGGACGTCCAACTTTGCACGTGCGTCACGAGACGAAGTCGCGCCGATCCACAACGGGATCCAGATCAAGCCGACGAGCGCGGTGCCCACGAATGCCATCCGCCAGCCGAACCAACCGTAGAGATGGGACGCGAGCGGTGGCGCGATCATCCCGCCGATCGAGCTGCCCGTGAACAGGAGGCCAAAGCCGCGCGCCCGCTCTTTCGGATCGAGCACGCGATAGATCGTTTGAGTCGCGCCGGGAAAGCCCGGACCTTCCGTGAACCCGAGCGCGAGGCGCATCACGAACAGCACGGCAAAGTTCGGGACGAGCGCGTGCATCGCGGCGACCGACGACCACGCGAGGATCGAGCCCACGAGCCCGCGCCGAGCGCCGATCCGATCGATCCACCAACCCGCGATCGGGGTCCCGAACAGGTAGGCGAGCGAGAACGCCGGGGCCAGGAAGCCGTACGCGGTCTCGCTGATGTGGAGCTCTTTCGAAATGGTCGGCGCGAGGACCGCAAACGTCGATCGATCGATGTAGCTGACCGCCTGGATCAGCGTCCCGATCACGACGACAAACCAGGCACTTCGCCGGGACAGCACGGCCCCGATATACCCAGCCCTGCAGAAAAACGACACCGAGTTTGGATCGTTCCTTTGGGTGGCACGTTTGACCCACCATGACTCCACGCCGCCTGTCCTGGCGCGTGGGGGCCGGCGCATGCGTTGCGCTAGCCACCACTGCGTCCGCGCAACCGATGCAACTCGCGACCGATCGCGTGCAAGCGCTCATGATCGGCTCGGATGAAAAGCCGCTCCCCGTTCACGAGGAGCGCCTGACCGTCACGATCGATGGCGAATACGCCACGACGACGATGCATCAAACCTACCTCAACAACTCCGGCTCGCGGATCGAAGGCCAGTACTCGCTTCGACCGGGCAGCGGGGCGCACGTCGATGGCTTCGCCTATTGGAACGGCGAACAAAAGATCGTGGGCGAGGTGTTCGAAAAGCAAGCCGCGCGCGAGGTCTACGAATCGACCGTCGCGCGGGGCCGCGATCCGGGCCTCCTCGAGGAGAACGGCGAAGGCGCGTTCGGCTTCAAGGTGTTCCCGGTCGAGCCGCACGAGAACAAGCGCGTCGAAGTGCGGTGGACGAAGTGGCTCGAGCGCCACGGCCAGAAGGTCCACTACCGCGCGCCGGTGACGAGCCGCGATGCGGAGATCGTGATCGAGCTGAAGGGCCCGGTGAAGAACATCACCTCGTCGACGCACAAGCTCCGCGCCGAGCGCTACGACGGTGGTACGCGGTTGCGCGCGGCCGGTGCGAACGCGCCCGGCGAGATCGATCTCGACTATGAAATCGACGAGGCCGCGTGGACGCCGGATGTCTACGTCCAGCCGGGCTCGAGCAAGGACGAAGGTTGGTTCGCGCTCGCGCTCGCGGCGCCGAAGCTGCCGGCCGACACGGTCACGGCGAAGGACATGACGATCGTGATCGATCGCTCGGGTTCGATGCAGACCGACGAGAAGATGGAACACGCGAAGCGTGCCGCCGCCGACATGGTGATGAAGCTCGGCCCGAAGGATCGCGTCAACGTGATCTCGTTCTCGGACGAGGTCGATCCGTTGTTCAAGGAGCCGATGACGGTCACCGATGATCATCGCCAAGCGGCACTCGAGTTCATCAAGCGCCTGCACCCGACGGGCGGCACCGATATCGCACTCGCGCTGAAGACCGCCGTCGACGATCAGGTCAAGGGTTCGGAGAATCCCGAGGTCGTGGTGTTCCTCACCGACGGCCAATCGGACGCGGCGCAGGCCTCCGCCGTGAAGACCGGCAACGTCCGGTTGTTCACGCTCGGCCTCGGCACGGACGTCAACAAGCCGCTGTTGTCGCGCCTCGCGGCGGAGAAGCGCGGCCGGTTCACGTTCATCGAAGATGCCACGCAGATCGAAGCGCAGGTCGATCGCCTCGCGGCGACGATCTCGAAGCCGTTGCTCGTCGACGTGTCGGTAAATGTCGACGGTGCGAACGCGACGCGGATGTACCCGCGCACGCTACCGGACTTGTTCGCCGAGGACGAGCTGCGCGTGTCGGGGCGGTTGCGCGGCCGCGGTCCGGTGACGTTCACGATCAAGGGCAAGCTCGCCGGCAAGCCGGTGACCTACACGCGCAAGGTCGATGTCGGTCGTGGGGACGAGGCGCCATGGACCGCGTCGCTGTGGGCGGCATCGCGCATCGATCACCTGCTCGAGGAGATCGCGCTCGACGGCACGAAGAGCGAATACAAGGACGAGGTCCTCCAGCTGTCGCTCGCCTACAACTTCCTCACGCCCTACACGTCGTTCCTCGCGATTCCCGAATCCGAGCTCGGCCCGAACCACGACAAGGTCCTGGCGATGCGGAACCAGAAGGCGCGCATCCAACAGGAAAACTCGGACGTCGCGGATCTCGACAAGGACACGTCGGGGAAGAATGGCCGGCTCGCGTTCCGGGCGGACAAAAAGCCCGCGCCCGCGCCGAAGGCTCAGTTCATCGATACGACCGGTGCCGACGAGGACTTGGATGCGAGCCCGGTGAAGCACGCGCGCAAGAAGAAGGTCGCCGACGCCGATGATGCTGATGGTGGGGACACTCGGGACTTCGCCGCCGCCGCCCCGGATAAAGAAGAGTCGGCACCGACCGTGACCGGTGCCGCCGCCGGCAAGCACGGATGTGCGGGATGTGCGATGAGCGGTCCCGATGGAGCGGCGAGTGTGCTGTTGGTCGGCCTCACCCTACTCGGACTTCGTCGTCGACGCCGTAACCCGTAGTTATCCGACGACGATCGAGGACCCCTGCGATGATATCGGGACATGCAAAGCCGATTTCTCGTGGGGGTTTTGTTCGTTGCCGCCTGCGCGCATCACGGCGGTGGCGATGATGATGGCACCGGCAGCGGCTCGGGTGCCGTCGTCGGCATCACGATCACGCCATCGTCCGCACTCGTCGCGCTGACGAAGCAACCGACCGGATATGCGGCGCAACAAGCGTTCACCGTCGAAGCGACGTATGAAGATGGCGGCACCGCAGATGTCACCGCGCAGGCCGTGTTCACCGACGACGATAGCGATGCGGTAACGATCGATCTCGCGAACGCGAGCGTGACCGCGGCCGGGCACTACAAGATCCAAGCGCAGTTCGCCGGTGCCGTCGCGAACGCCACGCTCGATGCGACGCTGAACGATACCGGCTTCGCATCTGGCTTCGATCCGAACAACCAGGGCCTGCTCGACAACGGATCTCCGTCGGGAACGGCACCTTCGATCGCGTATCCGCTCGCGGGCTCGCTGTTCCCGGTCAACGTCGCGCCGATCGACGTGCAGGTTCAAAAGACCGATGCGGCGCAGACGCTCGCGCGGATCGAGTTCACGTCCGGATCGCTGCTGACCTATCGCTACTACGCACCGTGCGCGGCATCGCCGAATCCGGGCACGTTCGCGAACGCGTGCATCGTGTCGATCAGCGGTGACTTCGCGCCCCAGCTCGCGGGCGTGTCCGAGTCGGACGACGTGCAGATCAAGGTTCGTCTCGTCGCGAGTGATGGCAGCAAGCTCGGCGAATCGACGCCGGTCGCGCTCGCGTGGAGCAAGACGAAGCTGACCGGTGGGCTCTACTACTGGACGACCGCCGGTACCGGCGACACCGCGTTCAACACCGCGGTCGCGCGTTACGACTTCGCCGGCGATACGTCGACGCCGTCGATCTACCTGTCGAGCGCGGATGCGCCGAAGGTTCCCAGTGGTCAATCGCAATGCATCGGTTGCCACGCGGTCTCGCCGGACGGCGCGAAGATGTCGTTCGCGCTCGGCGGCAGCACGCCGGGCTACTTCTCGGAATTCGACGTCGCGTCGAAGACGGCGATCGCGAACGAGATGCAGGGCGACTTCGCGGGCATGTCGACATTCTCGCCGGACGGCAGCTCGATCGTGACGATGCGTAAAGGCACGCTGACGTTGCGCGCCGGCGATGCGTCGCTCGCCGCGGAAGACACGCCACTGTTCCCCGAGGTGACGGACACCGGGAAGAGCCATCCGTTCTGGAGCCCGTCGGGCCAGAAGCTCGCGTTCGTGTCGTGGAATCCCACCGCGAGCGATCACACGAACGGTACCGACACCGGCGACATGGTCCAGGGCGGCCAGATCTGGATCTCCGACGTCAACGGCACCAACTTCGGTCAAGCACAGCCGCTCGTGCCGCGCGTCGACGGCATCACGAGCTTCTATCCCTCGATCTCCGATGACGATCACTTCGTCGTGTTCGATCAATCGAGCTGCAGCGGGCCGGCGAACACGGCGGCGCAGGGCTGGGGCCTCGGCGCGTGCGATGGCTACAACGACATCTCGGCGACGCTGCACCTCGTCGCCACGACCGGTGGCCAACAGATCGCGCTGACGAACGCGAACGGCGGCGACGATCCGAAGACGACGAACTCGTGGCCGCGGTGGTCGCCGGATCACGGCACGTTCCGTGGCAAGCGGCTCTATTGGGTCGCGTTCTCCTCGCGTCGTGGCTACGGCCTGTCGCTACAGTCGGGCGCACCGATCGACGCGACGAAGCCGCAGCTGTGGTTCGCCGCGGTCGCGGTGCCGGATGATGGCTCGATGCCGGCGAGCGATCCGTCGTTCGCGCCGGTGTGGTTGCCGGGCCAAGATCCGAACCTCGCGGGCCCGCGTGGCAATCACACGCCGGCGTGGACCTCGAAGGTCGTCGTCCTCCAGTAGGCAACGGTCTTGCACTGATCCGAGGGCATGCATCGCCCTCAAAAAGCGGAAGAGATCGATCTCGACGATACGAAGCCCCTCGACATCAAGCCGCTCCAGAACCTGGACCGGATGAACAATCCGAAGGACATCGACGTCGATGAAGAGGCCATCAGCCACGGGATCGAGCACGGTGGCACGATCGAGACCCGGGCCGAATCGCTCATGACGCGTGGTCGAGGTGGGCGGAAACGCTCTCAGAATTCTGCCGCCTCGAACAAAGGCCACGCCGGGCGCGATATCTCGAAGAAACGCTAGCGCTCGCGCGTTTCTAGCGGAGTGACCGCAACTCGCACGGCATTCCGCGTCTCGGTTGGCATGATCGCGGTGTCGGCGGTCATCGGCATCGGAGGCCTCATCACGAACGGGATGTCGAGCACCGGCATCTCCGCGATGGCGAGCGCGCTGACGATCACGGTCGCGAGTCTGTTCTGCCTGGCGTGCTTCTCGGTCTGGGATAGCCAGTACACGCAGACGGTCTCGCGCGCCGGCGTGGTGGCCACGGTCGGCGCGACCTTGCTCGCGCTCTATCTCATGTGGGCCGACCCGCACGACGATCACGAGGCGAGCAAGCTGCTCGGGATGTCGACGATCATCGCGATCGGCTGCGTCCACGCGTGTCTGTTGTCACGCGCAAAGCTCGCTCCAACGCGAACGTGGTTGCGATCGGTGGCGCTCGCGAGCTCGTGCGTGTGCGGCAGCTTGATGATCGGTGCGTTGTGCTTCGAGTCCGACGACAAGGAGCTGTTCGTCGCGATCGGGATCCTGCTCGTGATCGTGGGGGCGCTGACCGTGATCATCGCGCTCGCCACGCTCGCCGCACGCGTCGCCGCGTCGACCGGAGTTCCCGGTGACGTGTGCTTCTGCCCGGGGTGCGGGAGGTCGATGTGGGAGCCATCGGGTCAGATTCGGTGCCAGGGTTGTGGCGAGAGCTTCGTCGTGACGAAGGTCGTGGTCGCGGATCTGCCGACGGCTACGCTGTCGTAGCGACCTCGCGCACGAGCTCGCGAAACCACCGCTGCGCCGGATCGTGGTGATTGCGCTCGTGCCACGCGATCGCCATCTGGAATTTCGGGATCTCGAGCGGCGGCGAGGTCGTGACGAGATCGAGGCGATCTGCGAACAGCGCCGCGACGCGCGTGGGCATCGTCGAGAGGAGGTCGCTCTCGGCGATGATGTACGGCACGACCAGGAAGTGCGGCACCGCCATCACGATCCGGCGGTTCTTGCCGACCGCGGCGAGCTGATCGTCGACGAAGCTGCCGGGCGTGCCGCGCGGGGACACGAGTAGGTGGTTCGCGTCGCAGTAGCGTGCGAGCGTCAGGCGTAACTTTGCGAGTGGATGCTGGGCGCGCATCACGACCTGGAACGACTCCGCGAGCAACACCTTCTCGTAGAGCCCGGCCGCGCGGCGCGAGGCCATCGGCGGACAGATCACGGCATCGAGCGAGCCGGATGCGAGCTCCTTGTCACCGTAGTCCTCGAACACGTGGACCCAGATATCGACGTGCGGTGCCTCGCGCTCGAGCCGCGCCGCGAGCTTCGGCAACAGCACGAGCTCGACGTAGTCGCTGCCGCCGAGATGAAACGCGCGCCGTGCGGTCGCCGGATCGAACGTCTCGCCGCGCAGCACGGACGTCAGCTCGTCGAGGATCCGCCGGACCTGCGGTGCGATCCGTTCGGCGAGTGGCGTCGGCACCATTTGGCCGCCGGGACCGCGGACGAGCAGGGGATCGCCGAGCGTGTCGCGCAATCGAGCGAGCGCGTGACTCGCGGCGGACTGCGTGATGCCGAGCCGGGTGGCGGCGCGGGTGACGTGACGTTCGCCGAGGAGCGCGTCTAACGCCGTGACCAGGTTGAGGTCCAAGTCATGAACGTCATGCATGTTGAGTATTCATATCATCGATTTTACTAATGACCACGCCGAACGCATCTTGTTGGCATGTACACGATTACTGGAGTCACCGGTCACGTCGGTTCCGTTGCTGCGCAAACCCTCCTGTCACAGAACAAGCGCGTGCGCGTGTTGGTGCGAGATGCGGCGAAAGGCGAGCCCTGGGCAAAGCAGGGCGCCGACGTCGTCATCGGCACGTTTCACGATCACGCCGCGCTCGTGAAGGCGTTCACGGGTGTCGATGGCGCGTTCGTGTTGATCCCGCCGGCCGAGGCGATGGGCGCGGGCGATCCGATCGCCTACAACGCGCAGATCGCCGAGAAGATCGCGGCCGCGGTCCGCGCATCGGGCCTGAAGCACCTCGTGCTGCTGTCGTCGGTCGGCGCACAACACGCGGATGGCACGGGGCCGATCAAGGCGCTCAACCGCGCGGAGAAGATCCTCGCCGGCCCGCACCTCACGGCCGTGCGTCCCGCGTACTTCCAGGAGAACTGGGCGACCAGCCTGGGCGCGCTCGCGCAGAACATCTTGCCGTCGTTCGTCGACAAGTCGGTTCGCTACGCGCAAGTCGCGACCGCAGATATCGGCCGCACGGTCGCGGCGGCGCTCGTCGAAGGCACGCGCGGCGTGATCGAGCTCGCCGGCCCGCGCGACTACACGGGTGACGAGGTCGCGGCCGCGCTCTCGACCGTGGTCGGCACGCCGATCGCCGCGATCGATGTCCCGAAGGATCAGCAGCTCGCGGGCTTGACCGGTCATGGCGTCCCGGAGCCGGCGGCGAAGTTGTTCGTGGAGATGTATCGCGGCATCGAATCCGGCACGGTGGCGTTCGAAGGCACGCCGCGCCGAGGCACGGTCGAGGTCTCCGCGACACTATCGAAGTTGTTGGGTAAGTAAGTTGGCCCCACGCGGCATCGGGATCACGATGCGCACATGCAAGAGACCGCCGCCGAGCGCGAACGCGATCAGCGGACCGCGCTGCGTTGGGCTTCGATCATCGCGATCATCGTGATCTCGTGGCTGATCCTTCCGATCGGCATCGGCATCCTGTTCGGGACGTTTCTCGCGTTCATGGTCGAGCGCACGCACGATCGGCTGCGCGATCGGATCGGTGCGCGCGCTGCCGCGATCGCCACGGTGACTGGCGCGAGCCTCGCACTGGCCGCGACGATCGGTGGGCTCGGCTGGTTGTTCGTCTCGCAAGGCACCGTACTGGCGGGGCGCCTGATCGACGCGTTCAAGCCTGGTGGCGTCGGTGATCGCGCGTTGACAGCGCTCGGGCGGTTGACCGATCGCCTCGGCATCTCGCAGGAAGAGCTCGCCGATCGCGCACGGTCGGCGGTCTCGAGCATCGCGAACCGGACGACCGAGATCGCCGGCACGATCGCGTCGACGACCGGCACCGCGTTGCTCGGCCTGTTCTTCGCGATGCTCGCGATGTTCTACGTGCTGCGCAATTGGGAGACGATCACCACGCGCGCGCAGGAAGTGTTTCCGCTCAAGCCGGAGTACACGCGCGCGCTGTTCGAAGAGTTCCGCTCGGCCGGCAAGACCACGTTGCTCGGCACGATCGGGACGAGCCTCGCGCAAGGCATCCTCGCGACGATCGGCTACTGGCTCGGTGGCTTGCCGCAACCGCTGTTCTTCGGCGCTGCAACCGCGGTGGCGTCGTTCATCCCGGCCGTCGGCACGTTGCTCGTGATCGTGCCCGTGACGATCGTGCTGTTCCTGCTCGATATGCCGGGGCATGCGGCGATCGAGCTCGCGTGGTCGATCGTGTTCGTGATCTTCGTCTCGGATTACGTGATCCGTCCGCGGCTCGTGCGCGGTGAAGCGAAGGTCCCGGCGCTCGTCACGTTCGCGGCGCTGTTCGGTGGCGTCGAGACGTTCGGGTTGAAGGGCCTCGTCGTCGGTCCCGTGTTGATGTCACTCGCGCTCGCGGTCCTGCGGATCTACGGGCAGGAAGCGCGCGAGCACAACAACCCGACTACGCAGAACGAGATAGCCGAGGTGAAATGACCGCCGCGATCCAGCTCATCACCGCACGCACGCGCTTGGGCACGCTGCGCCCGTGGGGATGGACGATCGAGACCGGCATCGGTTCCGCCGGATAATCCGGCAACACCTCGACGAGTCGCCCGTCTTCGACATCCGTGCGTGTCACGCCGATATCCGGCGCTTGGATGATGCCGAGGCCGGCGATGCACGCGGCGCGATACGCATCTGCACTATTGACCGTGATCACGCTCTTCATCGGATACAGCGCGTATCGGCTGCCCTTGCGATATTCGAACGACGGCGGCACCGTGCCGAACGTCAGCGCGTAGTGGACGATCAGGTGGCGATCGAGATCCGACAGCGTGCGCGGAATGCCGTACTTCTTCACGTACGCCGGGCTCGCGATGTTGATCGTCTCCAGCACGCCGAGCCGCTGTGCCGTGAGGCCACTCGCCCGCAGGTTGCCGATCGACAGCACGCAATCGAAGCCCTCTTGCACGACGTCGACGCGGCGATCCGTTGTCGATAATTGGAGCTCGAGCTGGGGATATTGTGCGAGCAGCTCCGGGACCCGCGGGATCAACAGCTCGCGCGCGAAGTTGATCGGCAGATCCACGCGGACGAGGCCACGCAGCGCCCGCTGGCCCTGAAACATCGCGCCGACTTCTTCGGCTTCGAGCACGAGCTGCTTCGCCCGCGGCAACAGCTGCTCGCCATCGTTCGTAGGCCGCACCGTTCGCGTGGTGCGCTGGAGCAGGCGCACGCCGAGCTCGGTCTCGAGCGCTTGCACTCGCAACGATGCGCGCGCTTTCGGCATGCCGAGGTGTTCGGCCGCGCGCGTGAAGCTCTGGAGCTCCGCCACTTTGACGAAGATCGCGAGCGCGTCTAGATCCATTGTTTCGATTTACCAGACAATGAGTCGTGAAACCGCTGCTTTTTGCGGTTCTGGCCGAGCGTTATATCGATTTCATGACCAATCTAGCTCTCATCACCGGCGGTAATCGGGGACTCGGCAAGTCGATGGCGCTGCACCTCGCGGCCAAGGGCACGGACGTATTGTTCACGTACAAGGGCGGCGTGGACTCGGCCAAGGCGACCGTGGCGGAGCTTCAAGCGAAGGGCGTTAAAGCCGCAGCGCTCCAGCTCGATGTCGGCGATAGCAAGGCGTACCCGGCATTCGCCGATGCCGTGAAGAAGCAGCTCGCGCAGTGGGGCAGGGACAAATTCGATTACCTCGTCAACAACGCGGGCTTCGGTGTCTACGCGGCCGCGATCGAAACGACGGAGGATCAGATGGACGAGCTCTATCGCGTCCACTTGAAGGCGGCGCTGCTCCTGACCCAGAAGCTGGTTCCGCTGATGGCGGACGGGGGCCGGATCATCAACATCTCGACCGGGCTCGCGCGATTCACGCTGCCGGGCTACGCCGCGTACGCCGCGATGAAGGGCGGCATCGAAGTGCTCACGCGCTACCTCGCGAAGGAGCTCGGTCCGCGCCGGATCACCGTCAACACCGTCGCGCCCGGTGCGATCGAGACCGACTTCGGCGGTGGTGTCGTGCGCGACAACAAGGACGTCAACAAGATGATCGCGAGCACCGTGGCACTCGGTCGCGTCGGTCTCCCAGAAGATATCGGAGCGGCGATCGCGATGCTGCTCTCACCGGACAGCGGGTGGATCACCGGCCAGCGCATCGAGGTCTCGGGCGGCACGTTGCTGTAAGCTCGCGGCGTGCGCCAGCACGTGTATTTCTCGCCGGGCATGTTCGGGTTCGGCACGCTGGGCTCGTTCAACTACTTCCAGCACGTCGAGCGCGAGCTGACGGCGCGATTCGCGAAGGCCGGCCACGAGCTCGTGCCTCACGTGATTTCGGATCTGCCGACCGCATCGATCCGCCGGCGCGCGGTGCGGCTCGCGGAGATCATCGAGCAGACCGCGACCGACGGACCGATCCACTTGCTCGGCCATTCGACCGGTGGACTCGATGCCCGCGTCGTCGCGTCGCCTGGAACCGTGACGATCGATCCGCAAACGCTGACGTGGTTGCCGCGACTCGTCTCGGTCACCACGATGAACACGCCGCACTACGGCACGCCGCTCGCGAGCTTCTTCGTCACCGCGAACGGTCAGCGCGTGCTCGCGGCGCTATCGATGTTGACGGTCGCGGGGCTCTCGATCGGCGCGCAGCCCCTCGCGGCCGCGAGCGTGATCCTCGGCTTTCTACGCGCGAGCGATCAGGCGTTGCCGTTCAAGATCGCGCTACTCGATCGTGCGATCACGAGCGTGGTCGGTCTGGTGGATGACGCGCGCAGTCCAGACATCAAGACGTTCCTCGACGCGATCGAAGACGATCAGGGCTCGATGGTGCAGGTCAGCCCCGAGGCGATGGACCTCGTCGTTGCCGGCCTCGCGGATCGTCCGGGTGTGCACTATCAATCGACGCTCTCGATGACACCGAAGCCGAAACCGATCGGTGTCGTGAAGCAGCTCGGTCATCCGTGGCGCACGGTCTCGTTGTCGCTGTTCTACGCGTTGCATCGGATCACGGCGAAGGTCGGCGAACGCTATCCGTGCGCGGCGATGCGCGGGCCGATTCCGTTCACGAACGATGCGACCGAGCTCGTGTTGAAGCGAGCGTTCGGTCCCACGCCGCTCGATTCGAACGACGGGATCGTGCCGCTCCGCTCGCAACCGTGGGGCACCGTCGTGTGGGCCGGATATGGCGATCACCTCGACGTGCTCGGGCACTACACCGACGACGATGACGATGCGCCGGCCGACGTGCGTCATCGCGATTGGCTGTACAGCGGATCGCAATTTTCCGACGCGGAGTTTGCGGCGCTGATCGATGCGATCGCGAACGGGATGCTCAATACGGCGGGCCGAGATTCCGGTACGGGTTCTTCTTCGCGTTAGATCGTTCGCGGTCACGCCGGCGCGGCCTGTCGTCGTCCTTTAGACCGGCCGGCACCTCGAGCGAGTCGTCGTCATCTTGACGTGTCGCCGGTTCGGTTGCGGGATGCGAAGCGACGGCCTGTGGGACGCGCGGCAGCTTCGCTTCGAACATCGTCTTTTGCTTCGACACGATGTCGAGGTCGACGTCGACGTTCTTGTGATTCGGCAGCGCGAAGGTCAGGTGATGCGCACCCGGCGCGAGATCGACCATCACCGGCGCGACCTCGTGACGCGAGCCATCGATCGTGATCGCCGCGCCCGTCGGCTCTGACGAAAGGCCAACGGTCCCCGGATCCACGATCACCGGCGCAGCATCGACCGGCATCGGCGCGATCACGACCGGCAACGGCGCGGGTGGCGGAGGTGGCGGCTTCGGCGTGTGCGACCGCAGCGGCAGATATCCGCTCGCGATTCCAACGGCGAGCGCGACGACGCCGGCACCGACAAACCACGGGCGCTTCGATCGCTTTGTCGGTTTGTCGGCGACCGTCTCCGCCTCCTGTGCCCGTTTCTTCGCCGCGACCGTCGCCGGCGCTTGGATCTTCGGCGTGCGTTGCGGCTCGATCGGAACCGGCGTGGGAGCCGGCGCGCGCGCCGCGACGAACTGCTCGAGCTCGTCGCGTCCGGTTTCGATCGGCAACGCTTCTGCCATCTCGCGCGCACTCTGAAACCGCCGCGCCGGGTCTTTCTCGAGCGCTCGCAAGATCGCGCCTTCGATCGCACGCGAGAGTGCCGGCACGCGTTCGCGCGGCGATGCCGGTGGTCGCTCGAGGTGTTGCACGAGCATGTCGAACGTCGCTGCTGCCGCGAATGGCCGCACGCCGGTGATCGTCTCGTACATCAGCACGCCCATCGCGTAGACGTCCGTCCGGCGATCGAGCGGCTGCGATCGGATCTGCTCCGGCGCCATGTACTCCGGCGTGCCGATCATCCCCGTCGAGTGCGTCTGCGCGACACCTTCGGCATCGACGAGCTTCGCGATCCCGAAATCCAACACGACCACGCGACCGTCGCGCGTGAGGTACAAGTTCGCGGGCTTGAGATCGCGATGGACGATGCCTTCGGCGTGCACCGCCTCGAGCACCTCGAGCGCTTCGTGCGCGATGTACGTGGCGAGCTGCGGCGACATCCGACCGACGCCATCGTTCAACGGAATTCCGTCGAGCAGCTCCATCACGAGATACGGGCGATTGTCGGCGAGCCAGCCGGTATCGAGGATCCGGATCAGGCCCGCGTGACGCACGCGATTGACCGCCTGCGCCTCGAGCATGAACCGCTGCACCGCGTTCGCATGCGATTGCGGCGTCGCGTGCAACACCTTGATCGCGACCTCGGCCCCGATCTCCGGCTGGACCGCGCGATATACCGAGCCCATGCCGCCTTCGCCGAGCAGGCGCACGAGCGTGTAGTTGCCGACCGTCATCCCGAGCAACGATCCGGCGACAACTTCGACGCGCGGCGTGCCGTCCCGCGAGCACGCGCCATCCGGTCCGTGGCCACCACAGCGCGGGCAGAAGTACGAGGCGGCGAGAGCGGTCATTTGAACGTCAGGTGTTGCGGCTTCGCGACGTAGTGCCGGCAGCGATCGAGTGCCGCGTCGTCGACGTGCGAAGTCGCCAGCTCGTCGAACATCACGGTGACGAACAGAACGCCATCGGCAGGAACGTCGAAGACGAGATCCGGACATTGGATCTGCGAGTCGTTGCCCTCGGACATCGTGAACACGTGCTTCCCGGGCGAGAGTTGGATGCGCTTGCCCTCGAAGAGCAACTTGCCGTCGACGCGCGCGTTCAACGCGTACGGCAGCATCATCGCGAAGTTGCCGTCGAGGTGGTTCGGCGCCGTGATGTGGATGTCGTCCGTACGGTTGTCGGCGTGGCCGGTGACGACGAGCTCCTGAAAGCCCGCGGACAACGTGCTGATCGCGGCCGCATAGTGGCGTCCCGGCGGCAACGTGCGCTTCGCAGGTTTCGCCTGGCCCGGCTTCGTCAGGATCTCGCCGTCGACGACGATGTAGCTATCCTCGATGCGCGTGGCCGGCGAGGTCGGCGTGAACGTCAGCGTGCGCGGCAGATTTGCGAGCCGGTCCATCTCGGCTTCGACTTGCGCGCGATCCGGGGCGCTTCCCGCGAGCTCGAGATAGCGCGCGTACGCGATCAGCGCCTCGTGCGCGCGATCGAGCTTGGTCTGCAGCACGGCGATGTTGAACAACGGATCGGGATGCGGCGACATCTCGAATGCGTTGCGGTAGTGCTCGATCGCGTTCTCGAGGTGGCCCTTCGCCTCGGCATCGAGCGCCTTATCGAATTCGGCGGCGGCCGCGGCGGCGTACTTGTCGGGCTTGTGATGCGGACCGGCCTGCGCGGTCCCGACGAGCAGCACGAACAGCGCGCGGTTCACGGCGTGCCTTTCAACAGGCGTAGCACCTTCATGCCATCGGTCTTCCGGCAGTCCGGAACCGCGCCGTGCTTCGCCGGGATGTAGACGTACGTGAGCTCGTTCGTCGCTTGGACGTCGAACACGATCCGCGTGCAGTACCCCTCGAGCTTTACGGCGTAGTGACCGACCGGGAGCGAGAAGCGTTCGTTTTCGCTGAAGCGCTTGTCGTCGAACTGGCCCGTGCCGTTGCCATCGTTCGCGCTGATGAGGACGTTGCCGGCGCTGTTGCCGCGCCACGAATCCTTCTGCCCGAGTCCGATGTAGTGATGACGATCGGCGATCTTGAGCTCGTCGCGCGCGTAATGCCCGGGCGCGATTCGCTCGAACAGATGATGCGTGTTGCGCGGCAGCTTCACGAGCACGGGCGACGAAGCCTGCACCACGCCATCGACGACGATCAGCGCACGTGGATCCGCCATGTCCATCTCGCGCAGGCCGACCGTTACCTCGCTCGTCGTGACATCGAGCGCCGCGAGCTCGCGTTCGACCACCGCGCGATCGGACGCGTTCGGCACCAGCTCGAGGTAACGCTTGAACGCGCGCCGTTCATCCTCGTCGCGATCGAGCGTCTTCGCGAGCACGCCCATGTCGAACAAGAGCTCGGGCGTTTCCTGCTCGTTGTTGATCCCCTGCAGGTGGGTGAACGCCCACGCGATGTCGTGCTCGTACCAAGCCGCCATCACCTGGGCGAAGTCGTCCTGGAGCTCCGGTGGAAGCGGCTTCGCTGGGTATTTTCGCGGCAGCGTATCCGCGCCCGATGACGCAGCGAGACAAAGCAAAATCGCCCAGCTCCGCACGATCACGATCATAACTCGAATGGTGGTAAGACACCCCGCAATGGCGTCCCCCAGCCTCCATGCAGTACCGCCGGCCGGCCAGCTCTCGGCCGAAACGTGCTTGAAGATCTACGACCTGATGCTGCGCGCGCGGCTCCTCGAGGAGCGCCTGATCAGCATGTACAAGCAGGGCGATGGCTACTTCTGGATCGGTGGCCCGGGCGAGGAGGCGTTCAACGTTCCGCTCGGCCTGCTCGTCGACAAGGGCCAGGGTCTCGATCACGACTACCTCCATCTTCACTATCGCTCGAGCGGCACGCTGCTCGCGATGGGCGCGGATCCCACGGACTCGCTCCGTCAGATGAAGAACACGTACACGGATCCGTATTCGAAGGGCCGCAACTTCGCGGGCCACTACTCGGTGCGGAAGTGGAACGTGGTGCCGGTCAGCTCGCCGATCGAAGTGCAGTTCTCGATCGCGATCGGAACCGCGCGCGCGCAACGTAAGGCGAAGGGCATCTCGATCGTGCAGGGCGGCGATGCCGGCACGGCGGAAGGTGACTTCGCGACCGCGCTCGTGTGGAGCTCGCGCAAAGGTGCCGAGCTGCCGCTGCTCATGATCGTCACGAACAACCGCTGGGGTATCTCGACGAGCTACCACGGCCAGCACGGCATGGATCAGATCAGCGATCGCGGTAAGGCGTTCGGCATGCCCACCGCCGTCGTCGACGGCAACGATCCCGAAGCGGCCTACCTCGCGCTCCAGCAGGCGATGCACTACGTCCGCACCGAGAAGAAGCCGTACCTGCTCGAGGCGATGGTCTCGCGGTTGCGCGGTCACTCGTCGGCGAGCGGTGCGAACCTCGTGAAGGAAGAGGTCGACTGCCTCGCGAAGTTCGAAGCCACGCTCGAGGCGCGCAAGTACATCACGCGCAGCGAGATCGACAAGCGTCGCGATCAGATCACGCAAGAGCTGCTCGATGACTCGGCGAAGATTCGCAACGAACCGCCGCCCTCGCCGGACTCGATCTGGGAGAACGTGTTTTCCGACAAGAACCTCGTCGGAGGTGAGCAGTAATGTCGACGATGATTCAAGCGATCCGCATGGCGCTCCATGTCGGTGAGACCAAGCTCGGCGTCACGGACATCTTCGGCGAAGACGTCGGTCCGCCGCTCGGTGGCGTGTTCACGGGCACGCAGGGCATCGAGACCGCGTGGAACACGCCGCTCGACGAGCGCGGCATCGTCGGCACGGCGATCGGTCTCGCGCTCGCGGGGCAGAAGCCGGTCGCCGAGATCCAGTTCTGCGACTACGCGTTCAACACGATCGACCTCCTGAAGATCGCCGGCAACACGTGCTGGTCGACGGGCGGCGATTGGAACGTGCCGATGGTGCTGATGACGCCGGTCGGCGCCGGCATCCGCGGCTCGATCTATCACTCGCACTCGTTCGACGCGCAGGCGACGCGCATCCCTGGTTGGAAGATCGTGATGCCGTCGACGCCGCGCGATGCGTACGGACTCCTCTTGAGTGCGATCCAGGACCCGAATCCGGTGATGTTCCTGATGCCGAAGGCGCTGCTCCGCGTGAAGAGCAAGCCCGGCGAAGAAGTCCCGGGCGAGCCGGGCGATGACAAGAAGCTCGCGCAGATGATCGATGCGCCGCTCGGCGATCGCTCGAGCTGGAAGCCACAGTGGCCCGAGCTCCAAGAGCTCTACATCCCGATCGGCGAAGCGAACGTCGCACGCACCGGATCGCACGTGACCGTGATCAGCTACGGCCGCAACGTGCCGATGTGCCTCCAGGCGGCGGAAGAGCTCGCGGCCGAAGGCATCGATACCGAAGTGATCGACCTGCGCTCGTTACATCCATATGACTGGCCGGCGATCGAGGCTTCGGTTCGCAAGACCAGCCGCGTGCTGTGCGTGAATGAAGACACCGAGGTGACGAACTTCGGCGAGCACCTGATCCGCCGGATCATCGAGGAGCTGTTCTACGAGCTCCATGCGCCGCCGAAGCTGCTCGCCGGCAAGCACATCCCGGGTATCGGCCTCGCCGACCATCTCGAGATGGCGTCGGTCCCGCAAAAAGACGGGATCAAAGCGGCGATTGCCGAGCTCGTGCGTACGGAACCCTGATCCGATCGCCGCCATCACTAGTACGATGGTGTGATGGTCGATCGGCTCCAGCGACAGACGGCGGCGAGTGCTGCCGTGCTGCTCGTGATCGCATTCGGGACGGGCGTGTTGTTGGGAGCGGCGATGACCGGCAAGGTCAACGCGGATCCGCACGAGGTCGTTGCCGCGCACCTGAACGCGGTGCTCGGATGTTTGTGGATCGCGGCGCTCGCGTTCACGCTGCCGATGCTGGCGTTCGGCGAGGTCGGTAAGCGCCGCCTGGTCTACGCGACCGTGCTGTCGGCGTACGCGAATTGGTTGATCACGACGGTGAAGGCATTCCTGTGGGTCGCCGGCATCGAACCGGGCAAGAGCCACTCGAACGACATGGTGTTCATGGCGCTCACGGTGTTCGTCGTGATCCCGTCGTTCTTCGCGGCGATCGCGTGGGCCTACGCGTTGATCAAGCGCGCGTAGTCGATCCGCTCGAGCTGACCGAATACGTTCCCGTAGCCACGCACGAGCGCGTCGATCAACTCCGGGCGCGTCGGCGTGATGCCTTCGATCGTCGTCGACGTGACCTTCGTGTCGATCAACGCGGGATCGGTGCGGAAGATTCGCGAGGCGCGGGCGTCGTCGCGATCGACGATCACGGTGCCGTGCTGGAGCACGCCCCACTTCGTCCGGCGTTGTGCACCGCCACTGATCTTGCGACCGCGCACGGTGACGTTCGTGCCTTGCACGCGGACATAACAGAGCGCGTCGCGCGTGCGATCCGGCATCGACTCGAGCTCCGCCGGCAAGCCGAGCGCGATCAACGCATCGACCACGCCGCGCGACATGAGGCCGAACGACTGCGTGATGTTCGTCGTGAGATCCGGATGATCGATCGGGAGGATCACCGCGTACGTCACCTCGGTCGCGTTGTGGAGGATGCCGCCGCCGCCGGTGCCACGCTGCACGATATCGAGGCCGTACTCGCGAACCGCATCGAGATCGAGATCCGCCTCCGTCTGCGAATTGCCGAGCGACACCGCTTCGGGTTTCCAGCCGTACAACCGCACGACGGGGACGCCGTTGCCCGTCCGAAACCGATCGAGCAGCGCTTCATCGCGGCTCATGTTTTCGGCGGCAGTGACGTGATCGTCGAGGATCAGGAACATCGATTAGAGCGATGTAGCACTTCGACGTAATTCATGGTGTCGGCAGACTGTGCAGCGCTGCCACACGACAGGAGCGTTTCACACGCCCGTTTGTCAAGAAACCCAACACCTGCGGCAACCTGCGACCACTGAGACACTCGCGTACCGCACGAGATCGTTGCTTTCCGGGGCGCGCAGAAATGGTACCTAAGGGTCGCCGATGCGCGCGCGTTTGCTTCTCCTCCTCGTTGTCGCTTCGGCCTGCAGCAAGCCCAAAGATCAAGCCCAAGGTATGGGCGGTGGTCAGGGGCAGATGCCGCCGGCCGAAGTCACCGTCGTTACCCTCAAGACCGAGCCCGTGACCTTGCAGGTCGAGCTTCCCGGTCGCACGACAGCCGTGCTCACCGCCGAAGTTCGTCCGCAGATCAGCGGCATCTTGAAGCAGCGCCTCTTCGAAGAAGGCGCGCAGGTCAAGCAAGGTCAGGTGCTCTATCAGATCGATCAGGCGCCTTATCGTGCGGCGTACAACGGCGCGGTCGCGGATCTCGAGAATGCGAAAGCGACGCTCGAATCGACGAAGCTGAAGAACGATCGGTTCCAAGCGCTCGTGAAGATCGAGGGCGTGTCGAAGCAAGAAGCGGATGACGCGCGCACGTCGTACGCAGCGGCAACGGCGGCGATCGCGGCACGTGAAGCGGCGCTGCAGACCGCGCAGATCAATCTCAGCTACACCACGATCACCGCGCCGATCAGCGGCCGGATCGGCAAGTCGGCGATCACGCCGGGTGCACTCGTGACGGCAGGGCAGGCGACAGCGCTCACCACGATTCGCTCGCTCGATCCGATCTACGTCGACGTGACCGAATCGGCGGAGCAACGCCTGAAGCTGCGCGCCGCGCTCGGTGCCGGCAAGTTGGCGAAGGGCTCGACGACCGTGAAGCTCGTCCTCAGCGACGGCTCGGTCTACGACAAGGATGGCAAGCTCGAGTTCGCCGAAGTCGCCGTCGACGAAGCGACCGGCACCGTCACCCTGCGCGCGAAGTTCCCGAACCCGGACGAGACCTTGTTGCCGGGCATGTACGTGCGCGCGCGGCTCGACGAAGCGGTCGCGGAAGACGCGATCCTCGCCCCGCAACAGGGCGTATCGCGCGATCCGCTCGGCAATGCGACCGCGATGGTCGTCGGTCCGGACAACAAGGTCGAATCGCGCCCGATCACGGCCGAGCGCGCGATCGGCGACAAGTGGCTCGTCACCAGCGGGCTCAAGAGCGGCGATCGGATCATGGTCGAAGGCCTCAACAAGGTCGGCCCGGGCATGACCGTTCATGCGACGGAGAAAGCCGCGGCGGCCGCTCCGACGGGTACGGAAGGTACGCCGGCTCCGGCTCCGCAAATGACGTCGGGCTCGGGCGCTGGCTCGGCGGCGCCGACCACGGCCGCGAAAGGCAGCAATGCTCGCTAGATTTTTCGCGAGTCGCCCCGTCTTCGCGTGGGTGATCTCGATCGTGATCATGCTCGCGGGCGTCGCGTCGATCATGACGTTGCCGATCGCGCAGTATCCCGATGTCGCGCCGCCGAGCGTGAGCGTCGGAGCCACCTACGTCGGTGCCTCGGCGGAAACCGTCGAGAACAGCGTCACGCAGGTGCTCGAGCAGCAGCTCACCGGGATCGATGGCCTGTTGTATTTCTCGTCGAGCTCGACCTCGAGCGGCGGCGCGAGCATCAACGTCACGTTCAAGCAGGGCACGAACCCGGACGTCGCGCAGGTCCAGGTCCAGAACAAGGTCCAGCAGGCGGTGTCGCGCTTGCCGACGAGCGTCCAGCAACAGGGCATCGTCGTCACCAAGTCGCAGACGAACTTCCTCACGATCGTCGCGATCTATGACGAGTCGGACAAGGCGACGGAGTTCGATATCGCCGACTACCTCGTCTCGACGCTGCAGGATCCGATCGCGCGCCTCGATGGCGTCGGTGCGGTGCAGATCTTCGGCGGCCAGTACGCGATGCGGATCTGGGTCGATCCGCAGAAGCTGCTCTCGTACAACCTGATGCCGACGGACGTGATGAACGCCGTGCAGGCGCAGAACGTCCAGGTCTCCGCCGGCAAGATCGGTGCGCAGCCCGCGCCGGCGAACCAGCAGTTGAACGCCACGGTTACCGCGCAGTCGAAGCTGAAGACCGTCGCCGAGTTCAATCAGATCATCGTGAAGAGCGATCCGAACGGCGCGCTCGTGCATCTGTCGGATGTCGCGCGGGTCGAGCTCGGTACCGAGTCGTATGACTTCCAGACCCGGTTGAACGGTCACCCGGCATCGGGTCTTGCCGTCATGCTCGCGCCGAACGCGAACGCGCTCACGGTCGCGAATAAAGTGAAGGCCGCCGTCGCGAACCTCCAGAAGACGATGCAGCCCGGTTGGCGCGTCTCGTACCCGTTCGACTCGACGAAGTTCATCCGGCTCTCGATCGAAGAAGTCGTGAAGACCCTGATCGAAGCGATCGTGCTTGTCGTGATCGTGATGTTCATCTTCTTGCAGTCATGGCGCGCCACGCTGATCCCTGTGATCGCGGTGCCGGTCGTCATGCTCGGCACGTTCGGGATCTTGAACATGCTGCATTACTCGATCAACACGCTGACCATGTTCGGGTTGGTGCTGTCGATCGGCCTGCTCGTCGACGATGCGATCGTGGTCGTCGAAAACGTCGAGCGCTTGATGCGCGAAGAAGATATGTCGCCGTTCGACGCGACGATCCGATCGATGAAGGAGATCACGGGTGCGCTGATCGGCGTGGCCACGGTGCTCTCGGCGGTGTTCCTGCCGATGGCGTTCTTCAGTGGATCGACCGGCGTCATCTATCGCCAGTTCTCGATCACGATCGCGGCATCGATGCTGCTGTCGGTGTTCGTCGCGCTGACGGTCACGCCGGCGATGTGCGCGTCGCTGTTGCGCAAGACGAACGAGAAGCATCGCGGTGCGTTCGGCTTGTTCAATCGCGGCTTCGATCGGATGACGCACGGTTATCAAGGTGTCGTCGCGTGGATGTTGAAGGGCCCGGTGAAGTGGCTCGTGCCGTACGCGGCGATCTGCTTCCTGCTGCTGACGTTCCTCGGCAAGCTGCCGTCCGGCTTCCTGCCGCAAGAGGATCAGGGTTCGGCGATGGTGATCTGGACGCTGCCGTCGGGCGCCACGCTGCCGCGTACGAACGCCGTCGGTCACACCGTCCAGCAATACTTCCAGGGACCGGAGAAGAAGAACGTCGACGCGATCTTCACGATCAGCGGCTTCTCGTTCGTCGGTCAGGGCCAGAACGCGGGCATGGCGTTCATCGAGCTCGCGGATTGGGATCAACGGCCCGGTAAGGACAACTCCGCCGAGATGGTCGCGAACCGCGGTACCGGCTATCTGCAGTCGGTGAAGGACGCGCAGATCTTCGCGCTCGTCCCACCGGCGATTCAGGGCTTGGGGCAAACGTCCGGCTTCGAGATGGAGCTCCAAGCCACTGCCGGTACCGATCGCACCGCGCTCGCGAAGGCGCGCGATCAGTTGCTCGGTGGCGCGATGAAAAATCCGAACCTCATGGCCGTGCGTCGTGGTGACTTGCCGGAGACGCCGCAGCTCAAGGTCGATATCGATCAGGAGAAAGCGGTCGCGCTCAGCCTGTCGCCGACGGACATCTACAACACGCTGTCGGTCGCGTGGGGTGGCACGTACGTCAACGACTTCGTCGATCGCGGTCGCGTGAAGCGCGTGTACCTGCAAGGGGAGGGCAACGCGCGCAGTAAGCCCGAGGATCTCGCGCAGTGGTACGTGCGTGGCTCGACGGGTGCGATGACGCCGTTCTCGACGTTCTCGAAGACGTCGTGGTTCTACGGCGCGGAGGCGCTGTCGCGATTCAACGGCCTCGCCTCGTACGACATCCAAGGCCAAGGCAAGCCGGGCGTGTCGTCGGGAACGGCGATGGATTCGATCGAGCACCTCGCCGAGCAGATTCCGGGCACCACGCACTCGTGGACCGGTCAGTCGTATCAAGAGCGGATCGCGAGCGGCGAGACCACGTCGCTCTACGCGATCTCGATCCTCGTCATCTTCTTGTGCTTGGCGGCGCTGTACGAGAGTTGGTCGGTGCCGTTCTCGGTCTTGCTCGTGATCCCGCTCGGCGTCGTCGGTGCGGTGCTCGCGGCGAAGTTCCGCGGCCTCGAGAACGACGTGTACTTCCGCGTCGCGCTGCTCACCACGATCGGGTTGTCATCGAAGAACGCGATCCTCATCGTCGAATTCGCGGAAGAGGCCTATCACCGTGGCGCGACGGCACTCGATGCCGCGGTGACCGGTGCACGCTTGCGGTTGCGGCCGATCGTGATGACCTCGCTCGCGTTCATCGCCGGCGTGATGCCACTCGCGGTGTCGACGGGCGCGGGCGCGAACAGCCGCGTCGCGATCGGATCCGGAATCGTCGGCGGCACGCTGACCGGAACGTTCCTGGCGATCTTCCTCGTCCCGGTGTTCTTCGTCTTGGTCCGAAAGATCGTCCGTGGAAAGCGGGTGATGTCGTGAAGCGCGCGTTAGCGATGGTGCTGCTCGCCGGCTGTTATTCGATGGCGCCGGCGTACGAGCGTCCGGCTTCGCCGGTCGCGAAGCAGGTGTTGGAAGGTGGGCAGGGCGAGACCAAGCAGCTCGCGGTCGGCGAGTTCGTCAAAGAGCCGAAGCTGAAGAAGATCATGGGCCTCGTGCTCGCGAACAACCGGTCGCTGCGGCAATCGGCGCTGAACATCGAAGCGGCGCGGCAGCAATACCGGATCCAGCGCGCGGCGATGTATCCGTCGATCGATCTGGCGGCGGCGGTCACGTCGACGCGGTCGCTCACGGGCGTAGACAACAACACCGTGACGTTCACCCAGTACGGCGTGAATGTCGGGCTCTCGAATTGGGAGATCGATCTGTTCGGCCGGCTGAAGAGCCTGTCGGACGTGAAGCTGCAGCAGTTCTTGGCCTCGGTCGAGACGGCGAAGGCCACGCGGATCAGCCTCGTCGCGGAGACGGCGAGTGCGTACATCACGCTCGCGGCCGATCGCAGTCGCTTGCAGATCGCGCAAGAGACGATGGACGCGGCGAAGAAGTCGATGGACCTCACCGAAGCACTCGTCGGTGGTGGCACGTCGAATCGCAGCGACTACTGGCAAGCGGCGACGGTGTTTCAACAAGCGCGTGGAGACCTCGCCACGCTGCGCGCTACGATCAAGCAGGACAAGAACGCGCTCGAGCTGTTGGCGGGTGCGCCGCTCGGCGATGATCTGATTCCGGATCCGCTACCGGATGCGGCGGATTGGTTCAGCGACGTTCCGGTCGGGATGTCGTCGGACGTGCTGTTGAATCGGCCCGACGTCCTCGCGGCCGAGCATGACCTCATGGCGGCGAACGCGAACATCGGTGCCGCGCGCGCACAGTTCTTCCCGTCGCTGACGCTGACCGCGAGCGGTGGGTTGGCGAGTATCGCGCTCGCAACGCTGTTCACCGGGCCGGCGGCGGTGTTCACGCTCGCGCCATCGCTCGCGATGCCGCTGTTCCGCGGTGGTGCGAATCGCGCGAACCTCGCGTATTCGAAGGTCGAGAAGGAAGCGATGATCGCGGCGTACGAGTACGCGATCCAGAGCGCGTTCAAGGAAGTCGCGGATGCGCTCGCCACGAAGGCGACGATCCAAGAGCAGCTCGATGCGCAGGTCGCGTTGGTCGATGCCTCGCAGAAGGCGTTCGATCTGTCGAACGCGCGCTACAAGGCCGGCGTGGACACGTTCCTCGCGACGCTCGTGACAGAGCGCGCGCTGTACTCGGCGAAGAGCTCGCTGGTGTCGACCCAGCTCGCGGCGCTCGGCAACCGGATCGCGCTTTACCGCTCGCTCGGCGGCGGTCTTAACTAGCGGCGTTTCAGGTTCGGATGCGCGACCGGCTCTGACTTCTCGGTCGGCATGTCCGCGGGATCGAAGTCCTGAGTCTGTGCGTTACGCGCGACCTCGGCCAACAGCGCCATCGTCAACGGGTCCTGAAGCGTCTGCGCCCGCGACTGGCTGATCTCGTTGGTGGTGTTCTCTTCCACCTTGTCGACCGATTCACCCGCGAGCCGTTCGAGCTCGGCTCTATCGAGCTCACGAGTGTTATGGTCGTTACGGTTCCCGCCCATGGCGATAGCTTATATGAGTTGCGCCTCGCTCCGGATCCCAAAAATAAAGCAGGGATCTGAAGCAGGTAGGTCTAGTACGGACAAGTATTGAAGTGTTGGAACACGGCGGTACCCTCCGAGAAGGCATCCGTGCTCCCGGCGCCAAACTGGACGCGAACCGGACCGAGGTTGCCTTTCGCGATGCCGAGCGTCGTCCAGTCATCGAAGTTTGGCGAGAACGTCGGAGATACCTGACCGACGACGCCCGCGTCGGTGACGACGAAGCGCCAGTACTGGCCATCACCAGTGCCGTCGATCCGTCCGAGCTGCAGGTTATTTACGTCGTAGTAGCCGAGATATTGATTTGCGGCCGTGAACGCCATCGACAGGTCGCCCGTGTTCTCCGCGATCACTTTGAACGTGGTGTAGCCCTTGCCCGTGTTGAGCGTTTGCTTGACGTAGATGAAGAATCCGGTCGTGTTCACGGGCAGCGTGAGATTTAGATTGTCGTTGGTCGTACAGCTGCCGAAGGACTTCTCGGTCACTGCAATCTCGAGCTCGCCGTTGCCAGCCGTGATGGTCTCGCTGCCTGGTTGCAGGTTGCCCCACGAGCAGGTCTGCATCGAGGACATGAAGTCATCCTGCGGCGCGCTCGGCTGACACGTCGACGGCGCATCGTGATGCTTCAGATGATCGGGGTCGATCTGGAACAACTGATCGCAGCCAACGCAAAGCGTCAGGGCCGTGATCACGAATCGCATCGACTCGATCATAACTCGTGCGGGAGTAAAGTTGCGAGTCGTGGCTGGCAGGCCTATGCCTGCGACATGGGGACTCAGCGGAAGAAGACGGTGAAGACGACGACGGCTCCGATGACGGCGCGACGCTCCGATATTGGTGACGAAGCGATCGCGGCGAAGGCGTACGAGCTGTTCATGGAGCGTGGTGGCGAGCATGGCCACGACGTCGAAGATTGGTTGCGAGCGGAAGCCGCGCTGCGCGGCTAAACTGGTGGAATGGACGAGACGCGTCGACGATTGCTCGAAGCGATCCGAGATGCGCCTCACGATGACGTGCCGCGGTTGGTCTACGCCGACTGGTTGACCGAGCAGGGCGACCCGATGGGCGCGTTTATCGCGGCTCAGGTTCACAAGTCGTTCGACGCGCGGCCGATGTGGAACGACCTCCTACGCGAGCACGGTCCGTATTGGGCGTCGCACGTCCATGGCATCCCGTGGGTGCTCGAGTATTTTTGGGATCGCGGGTTCGTCGGGCGCGTGCGGATCGACAACATGGACGTGTTCGTCGCGAACCGGCGAGAGATCGCGAGATGGATTCCGATTCCGTCGATCGAGATGTGGAGCGGCGGTTGGGTCACGTTCTCGCCGACGCGGACGTTCGCGGCGCTCGCCGATGCGGTCGATACCGATCGGCACGGGGCGCGTGGCACGGATCGTATCCGGATCTTGGACGTCGAGAGTGGTCGCGAGCTCGCGCGGCACGAGCGGCAGTGGGCGGAGCCGAAAGCGCGCGTCACCTCGATGTGGTTTCCGATCGGGCTGCGCACGCTCGTGATCGAGTACGGCGATGACACCGCGCCGACGGACCTGCGATTTTGATCGACCTCTTGGATCCCGAGCTCGTCGATCGCGACGCGGTGTTGGACGCGTTGCCGCCGGTGGCGTGGCGCGAGGGTAGACGCGGGCCGGGCTATTGGGCGGTACGCGGCTATCCGGAGGCGCTCGCGGTGTTGCGCGATCCAGTGGCGTTCACGTCGACGCTCGGTACGCGGCCGGAGGTGCGGCGGACGGCGGATTCGATCCGGCCGCTGCACAACATGGATCCGCCAGCGCATACCGAGCTCCGTCGCGTGGCGACGAAGATGCTCGGCGATGCGAAGGTGATCGATGCGGTCGTCGCGCGGTATGTCGATGCGTTTGGCGAAGGCGACGTGATCGCGCAGGTCGCGGTGCCGATCGTGTCGGAGCTGTTCGCGGCGTGGTTGGGGATTCCGGATCCGATCGGGCTGCATGCGGATGCGATGGCCGTGCATGTCGCGGGTGCGGCGTTTCTCGACGACATGACGGACGCGACGCGCGAAGCGGCGACCCGCGCATCGATCGCGTTGGAAGAGCGCGTGCGCGGCGATCGGTTGCTGACGGTGCTGGTACTCGCGGGATTGCCGACGACGATCGACGCGATCGGGAACGCACTTGCGATGATCACGGAGCGGCCCGCGAACCTCGGCGCCGCGATCGATGCATCGCTCGAGCACGCGCCGATCCAGCAATTCGGGCGCTACGCGACGCGCGATGTCGAGCTCGGTAACGTGATGGTGCGTGCGGGGCAACAGGTCATCGTGTGGTTCGGTGCCGCGAATCGCGATCCGCGCCGCGATGGCCCGCACGTGTCGTTCGGCGCGGGTCCGCATCGCTGTGTCGGGGCGGCGTTCGCGCGCCGGCTCCTCGTCGCGGTGATGGAGCGTTGGTTCGTCAAGCGCGATCGCCATGTCGCGCGAGGCGTGCGGCGCGCGTCGAGCTACATGAACGGTTATGTCGAGCTGTTCGTCACGCGGAAGGACTAGGTCGAGCTGTCCGCGCGATGGACGGTCGGCAAGAAGTAGATGTTCGTCTTGTGCGGCGACCACGCAATGAAGTGCAGCCGCTGGCCGTCGGCGATCGCGCGATAACGCGGGCCGAGATGATTCGCGAGTCGTTCGGATAACCCTGCATCGCCATGAACGTGCGCGGCGAAGTGCAGCGAGCGACCGTTGGGGCCATCGCATACGAGCCACCCGATCGGCGCATCGCTCGGGTGGACGATCGGCGCGAGGCCGACATCGTCGACGAGCTCGCTCGCACGCGAATCGGGCACCAGTGTGTAGGTCTTGCGATTGCGTCCGTCGAACGCGATGCCCGTCGCCCGGGTCCGATGGTTCGCACAACGTCTGCGCTCGCGCGCGAAGCACTCTCCACATCGTCGGAGATCATCGTCACGAACCCGCGTTCGGGTTTCGGCGCGAGATGCGGCCGATCCGGAATACACGCGTAGGCATGCACACGCGTGCCGTGTCGCGAGAACGCGATCTGGTGCCACCACCGCTGCGCGTCGATCTCCAGCGTGGGAAGCATGCGCGTGGCCTGTGCGAGATAGCCGGCTTCCGACGGCGGATCGCATTGCGCCTCGAGCCAGACGCGCAGCTCGATATCGTCGTCGTGCAGCGAGATCGAGAGTGCCCACGGCACGCCGTGACGAACACCGGATGGTAGGAGCGGCGCCGTGACCGGTCGGTCCGCCCAGCCACATCGGTTCAACACGTCGCGCAGGACATCGCGATCGCTGACACCGACGCGCGCGCGCATGCGGTCGAATTCCGCGAGCAGCTCGTCGCCGCGCGTGATCACAGATACGCGGCGCGCACCGCGAGGAACCCGCCATTTGCGAGCAGGTTCTCGACTTCCATGATCGCCATCTCGAGCCGGTTCGCGCGATCGCCCGCCAACCGGACCACGCGCGAGTGGCCTTCCTGCACGCGCGTGTGAAATGCCGCGCGCGCTTCCGGTTGATCGCGCTCGGGCCGACCCACGAACGGCTCGTCGAGCGAGGTCGCCAGCACCAGATCATACGGCCGGGTCTCCGCCGACGGATGCAACGCCGCATTGCCGTACAACCGCTCCGCCCAGCGCGCGACCGTGCGCACGTCGGTATCGCAGAACAGCAGGCGATTCGCCGAGCGCGCGAGCGCATCCTCCGATGCGAGCTGCCCCCGCGCGGCGATCAGGAGCGCATCCGCATCGAGCTCGCCGCGCCGCGCCTCCGCGAGCGTGCGCGCGTACTCCGGCACGTGGATCGTTTGGAAGTGCGCCGCGAGCTGCGCGCACAGCGTGGACTTGCCCGTCGACTCCGCGCCGATCACGGCGACGCGCCGCACGAACCACGGACGCACCGGCGCCGGCAGCATGTCGAAGTGGCGGAGCACGTCCGCGCGCAACGACGTGCCGCTCGTCGGAAACACCGCGCGCGCCGGATCGACCGGCACGAACTGCGCGCCCAACGCGATCGCGGCCGCCGCATAGGCGGGCTCCGACGCGAAGAAGAACCGCGGCGGATCCTGACGATGCAGCGCGACCGCACGCACGAGCTCGCCGATATCGACGACCGCCGTATCTCGCTCGATCAGCTGGACCTCGATGTCCGGATACAGCTCGCGCAACCACCGCACGCGAACCTCGCCCGCGATCGGATCGCGCGGCGATGCGAACACCAACACGAGCACGTCGTCGACGGAGCCACGCGCGACATCGATGACGTACTGATGGCCGCGATGCACCGGCAGGAACCGGCCACACACCACACCGGTGCCACCGAGCGACGCGCCGAAGATCTTCTTCTTCTCGGGCTGCTGCGGCTTCGGCGGATCCGGATCCGGCTTCTTTTGCGGCGGCGGAGGATCGGCTGGCTTGGGATCGGGCTCCCATCCCCGACCGCCACCGGCCCAATCCTTCACGTCATCTTTGGCCATAACGAGACCATCGCATATCGGCCGGCGAAGTAGCGCGGGATCCCGGGTACGGGTGCGAGGGCAAACGGCGCATCCGAGATCAGCGCATCCGGATGTTCCGCACGGCCACGCGCGATCAGCTCTAACGTCTGGCGTGAGTGCGCGCGATCGTGAAGCGCTCCGATCGCTGCGGCCTGTGCGGCGGCGGTCGTGGCGAACGGCGCCACATCGGTCAATTCGTGCGCGCGCGACGGTGCGGCGATCGCGTAGCCGATCCGCAGTCCAGCGAGAGCGTAAAACTTCGAGAACGAGCGCACCACGATCACGCGTGGATCGCGGCGGGGTAGTGCAGGTGCGTCGATCGCGTCGGTGCGCGTGACGAACTCCGCATAGGCCTCGTCGATCACGACGGTCACGTCTCCACGGAGCTTCGCGAGGAACCGCTCGAACGGCGCGGCATCGAGCGCACAACCCATCGGGTTCGCCGGCGAGATCAGGTAGACGAGCTTCGTCGCGGCATCGATCGTTGCGAGCACGGCTTCGAGATCGTGATCGACGCGATTGCCGGCGAGGCGGTACTCCACGGTCCGCGTCACATAGTCACGCGTCATCGCCGGGAACAACGGCCAGCTCGGCGTATGCGCGACGAGCGTTTCGCCACGCCGCAGGACCACGCCGAGCACGCGACCGACGAGCTCCGCCGCACCCGCCCCCAACACGATCTGGTCGATGCCGACGCGATGGTGGCCGGCGAGCAGCTTCACGAGCTCGCGCGGCTGTTCGTAGCGTTCGAACGCCCCGTGCTGCGCGTACTCGGCCAGCGCCGCGCGTGCCATCGGCGACGGCCCGAGTGGATGGGCCAGCATGTCCGGACTCTCGCCATCCATCACTCGTGCGTACACCGAGCTGTCACACGCCCGCCACACTCCGCGCCGACGATGATGCGTGGCCGACGATTTCTCGCATCGCGACGACACCTACGTCGAAGAGCTCGAGCTCGACATGCTCGAAGAAGAGCTCTCGGATCGCATTCCGGAAGGCCCGGGGATGCTCGATCGCAAGCTCTACTTCCGAGAGCTGTTTCGCATGCAACGCGAGCTCGTGAAGCTGCAGGACTGGATCGTCCACAGCAAGGAGAAGGTGGTCGTGCTGTTCGAAGGTCGCGATGCCGCCGGCAAGGGAGGCGTGATCAAGCGGATCATGCAGCGGCTCAATCCTCGTGTCTGTCGCACGGTCGCGCTGTTGGCGCCGTCGCCGCGCGAGCGCACGCAGTGGTACTTCCAGCGCTACATCCCGCATCTGCCCGCGGCCGGCGAGATCATCTTGTTCGATCGCAGTTGGTACAACCGCGCGGGCGTCGAGCGCGTGATGGGCTTTTGCACGGATGCCGAGGTCGAAGAATTCTTCTGGGCGGTGCCGGAGATGGAGCTGATGCTCGTGCGGTCCGGCATCAAGCTGATCAAGTATTGGTTCTCGATCTCCGACGAGGAACAGCACCGCCGGTTCCAAGCGCGGATGTCCGATCCGTTGAAGCAGTGGAAGCTGTCGCCGATGGATCTCGAGTCGCGTCGCCGGTGGGAGCAGTACACGAAAGCGAAAGAAGAAATGCTATCGCGCACGCACACGCCGCACGCGCCGTGGTGGGTCGTCGAGGCGGATGACAAGCGGCGCGCGCGACTCAACTGCATCCATCACTTGCTCGCGCAGTTCCCGTATCAGGACGTGCCGCACGACTCGGTCACGCTGCCCGATCGCGTGCGCAACCCGAACTACCTGCGCGGCCCGATCCCGAAAGACATGTACGTGCCGGGTGTCTACTGACTTGAATGCATTGCAAAACCGATCCCGGCGAGCTCACGTCACGTGCGCGCCATGAAACCGGCAACGCCGTGTCATCGGGAGCGGTCAGGCTTGTCTCGTGCCTCTGATCGCGCTACTCGCCGTCGCTGTGATCGCGCTGTTCGCGTATGCGGCTCGCGTGCGCGTCGACGATACCGAGATCACGAACGAGGCGATCGCGCGATCGCTCGGACGGTTGGTGCGCGACGGCGCGGTCACCGTCGAGAGCGGGTTCGTCCAGATCACGGCGAAGGACGATCACAAGCTGCGCAGCCCTCTCGAGGAGCGCACGCTCAGCGCGGTTCGCACGTCCGGCACGATCAAGGTCGATCGCTTGTTCACGGCCGTGCGCGAAACGCGGCTATAACCGCGGTCTGCGCGTCACGACCGAATCGCTGATCGACCTCATCGCCGCGATCGAGCCGGTGCTCGCGCGGGGCGAGTCCGTGACGCTCGAGGTGCCGGATCCGAATCGCGTCGCGCATGCCGGCGAGCTCGTCGACGGCACGATCCATCGACCGTGGCGCGTGTGGCTCGAGCTCGCGGATCGACTGGCCGCACGGCTGTCGATTACCAACACCACGCTCGTGTTCACGCCGCTCGATCGCACGCGCGTGATTCGCAGCGACTACGGCGCCGAGTCCGAGTTCGCGCGCGTCCACAAGCTCGAAGATCCATCGTTCGTGATCGACTTCCAAGATGCGCTCGACCGCGCGCAGCTCCCCGCGAACGCGACCGTGCTCGCCGCCGGGTGCAACCGCGCCGACGAGCTCGCGCTGGTCTATCGCGCGATGCCCGACGCTCGGGTCACCGGCATCGATCTCGACGCGACCGCCCTCGCGATCGCGACGACGAATTGGCCACGCGCAACGTTCGTCGCTGCCGATCTGGCAACGCCACTCGATCAAGGCCGCTTCGATCTCGTGATCGCGATCGGCCTTCTGCAAAGCGGCGCGCTCGACGATCGCGACCTCCTTCGCCGCCTCGTCCAAGACCACCTCGAGCCGAACGGCGCGATCATCTTGGGGATCCCGAACTCGCGCCACATCGACGGAGAAGTCAGCTACGGCGCGCGGATGCGCAACTTCCGCCAGCCCGAGCTCGGCCTCGTCGTGAAGGACATCGCGTTCTATCGCAAGTACCTGCAACAACATCACCGCACCGTCTACGTGACCGGCCGGAATACGCTGTTCGTGACCGGTGTTGCCTCTCGATGAAGAAGCTGGTGCAGCTGTCGATCCTCGCCGTGCTGGTGATCGCGATCCTGCTGTTCAATCCGTTCTTCGGCGCGGCTCGGTTCCACTACAACGAAGCCGATATGAAGCGCGCGATCGAAGGCTCGTGGAAGCTCGCGTACGATGGCAAGTCCGTCGAGCTGACGATCAAGGAAGGGCACGCCGCACGCCACATCGAGCACCGGTTGGATCAACTCCGCGCAGGCATGCGGCACGCGCTCGTTCGTCAACACCGCGGACGCCTGCATCGACGATTCCGCGATGGATGTCGATGTCGCCGTCGCCGGCACGCACAACCACGGCATCTTTCGGGTGCTCGGGACGACGTTCGAACAGGGCGTCTTCGAGACCGAAATCGACAAGCTCTACATCACCGCACATGTCGATCCGCACGGCACCGTGAGCCAGCTCGAAGTGCTCGATAACGGCGTCCACGCCGACAAATCATCGCTGTCCCGCAGGTAGTGTCCGTGCTACACTATGAGGATGGCGAACATCCTCGTGCCCGGTGGCGGTCGACCGTACGTCGACGGTGACGCGCTCGATCACGGCGCTCCGCTCGTGTTCGCCGTCGATAGCGTGTTCGCGTCGATCGAATGCCGCGAGATGATCGCGCGGATCGATGCGCTGAACCCGACGCTCGCGCCGGTCTCGCTCGCGGCCGGCTTTGTCGAGATGCCGGACGTTCGCAACAACGAGCGCGTGATGTTCGACGACCGCGCGCTCGCGACAACGCTATTCGAGCGCCTTCGGCCGTCGCTACCGGAGCGTCTCGCGAATCGCCGGCCAGTCGGCGTGAACGAGCGGTTTCGCTGCTATCGCTATTCGCCGGGCCAGAAGTTCGCGCAGCACTTCGATGGAGCGTTCCAACGCAACGCGCACGAACGCAGCGAGCTGACGTTGATGATCTATCTCAACGAGGGTTTTGTCGGCGGCTCGACGGCGTTCTACGACTTCACCCACGATCCGCTCCACGTCCAACCGCGTGCTGGCATGGCGCTGATGTTCCAGCACCACCAGCTCCACGAGGGCTGCATCGTGCGCGAGGGCCAGAAGTACGTGCTGCGCTCCGACGTGATGTACGCGGACTAGTCACTCCATCGTCGCGATGTAGCGCATCACGAACGGCACGGGCTTCTTCGCGTTCGCGCCACCGAGGACACTCGGCACGCGGCTGCGTAGCTCGTCGATCAACGGCGCGACATCTTTGATCTGCGGGACGAGCGCACAATCGCGCAGATCGATCTCGTGCAACTGATCGAGATAGGGCAGGGCCGCGAGTTGTTGGATCGTTCGTTGATCGATGACCGATCCGGCGAGCGACAACCGCTTGATCGCCGGCAGCTTGATTTCGGCAAGCAACCCGAACATGTCGCCAAACCGTCCGGACGGCGGACCGTGATCCGAGAAATCGTCGAGATAGCTCGCCGGATAAATTTCTGGATACTCCCAACCGTCGTCGCCTTCTTCGGGTGGTTCGACATCGTCGAGCACGCTGCTCTCGTCGCCACCCGTACCGATCCACAGCTCTTCGAGCACCGGCAGCTCCGACCGCACGAGCGATTCGAGGGTTTCTCGATGCATGTCCGCGCAATGGATCGCGAGCTTCTTGCAGTTCGGCAGGAGAAACGGGCTTTGGACATCGTGGTCGGCACCGACGAAGCTCATCTCGACCGCGCGCTGGAACCACCCACTCACGGTGCGAAACCCCGGCATCCGGACGTATGCGGCAGCGCCCGGCGGGTTCGGCCACGCGCCAAAGCCGAAGCGCGTGACCTGCATCGGCACCGCCTTCCAAAGATCCTCGCAGTCGGCATACGGCGACGACATGTTGATCGTGTACTCGCCGTAATCGCGGGTGGTCTGCATCGTCGCGCGCACCGGCGCGAACACGACGCCGTCGCACAGCTGGGCCTGCGGCAGCGTGAAGAACTTCGTCAGCCGTTCGCGCAGCAGCTTCGGATCCGGATCGCCCGTGATCGTCACCGTCCGCGCGAACCCGTGCTTCCACTCGATCGTGAAGCCCGCGCAGATCCGGTGCTGTTCGATCAGCTTCGTCGCGAGCTCCTCGTGCCCGGCGAGCTGCGCCGCGATCACCTCACCCCACGGATCGCCTTGCGATATCAGCTGATCCGCAAACACCGACAGTCCGGCCGGCTCGTCGAACGACAGCTCCATGGGGACTAATGCTACGCTTCGACGCATGCGCGCGGGGCTCGCACTGTTGATGGCGTCTGCCATCGTCTATGCGGAACCCGTCGATCCGAAACGGCTGACCTCGCTGTCGACCGCCAAAGGCACGGGCGAACCGACCGCGGTCTACGCCGCCGGCGTCGATCCGGATGTCTTACTCGAAGCGCTCGGGACCACGGACTTTGCGGTCGTTGCCGGTGGCTCGCCCGTCGACGGCAAGCTCGGCGATCAGGCGGCGGTCACGGCGAGTGCGGCGTTCGACGCGATCGCGCCCGCCTCCACGGTCCGGTTACAACGCACTCGCGGCGCCCATGCGGTCGATCTCGATCTGCACGCGCGCCCGCCGCTCGACGTCATTCGGTACCTCGCGGATTCGGTGAGCGCGAGCTACGTGTTCGCGCCGCAGCATCCGCTCCCGCCGATCACGGTGCTCGCGCGGCACGTCGATCCGCACGCGACCGCCAAGGTCGTCGCGCAGCTCGCGGGGCTCGACCTCGTCGAGATCAACCACGTGTGGATCGTGGTCGAACCACATCTGCCGCTCGATCCCAAGCTCGCCGCGAAGATCCAGGCAAAGACCCGGATCGAGATCGATCACTCGCATCCCGGAGAGGCCCGCCGGTTGCTCGAGCCCGAGGTTAGCCAGGACCGCAACGCGTGCCCGAAAGACACCTGGATCGATGCCTCGCTTCACGACGAGGTCGGTGCGCTCGAGGCGGTGCTCGCGGCGTTGCCGGGGCCGGCGTGCGAGCAGCACCCGAGCTACGACGAGCTCGACTCGGCGACGGCACAGCTACTCGGCATCTACATCGCGCCGAAGGTCCGGCGGGCCGTGTTCCGCGTGCCCCATGGCGCACGTGCGTTCGAGCCCACGCGCGGCGATCAGCGCGTCGAGGTCAGCTACGTCGTCGTCAACCACGGTGACCAGTCGAAGTTGCCGGCGATCGCGTCCGCGCCGGAAGCACCGGGACCGTTCGACACCGACGACCGCGAAGCGTGGCAGCTGCGCGGCACGATTCGCATCGGCACCACGTGGCGAGCGATCTTTCGATCGCGCAGCGATTGGCGAGTGATCAACGCGCCCTCCGCGCGCACCGAGTCGCCCGTCGAGATCACCGCCGGTAACGCGCGCTCGACGTTTGCGGGCAAGCCGCGCAGTTATTTTCTCGAACGATAGTATCGTCGCCGTGAAATGCACGAGATTCCTCGTGCGTTCACCGGTAGAGGGAGATCATGAGGGTACTTGCGTCCTGCGCGCTCGCGCTGTCGCTGTGGATTTCGTGTAAAGGCCAACCGTCCGCGATGGACAACGCGGGACCTCCGCCGTCGACGCCGACCACCGGCAGCGGTGCAGGATCCGGCGGCAAGTCCATCGACGCCGCGCCGAAGCCAACGCCGGTCACGTCGAAGCGGGTCGATCCGCAGATCCACGAGCTCGGCATGGAGCACGTGGTTCCGTCGGCGATCGTGATCGAGCTGGCCACGCCGATCGTCGATCGCGATCTGGTCGGTGCGGCGAGCTCGAAGTCGGTCGTGAAGCTCGTGCCGGAGACCGCCGGCTCGCTGTCGTACACCGGCGTGTCGGAGCTGACGTTCACGCCCGCGCGGCCGTTCGCATTCGGCACGGACTACACGCTGACGATCCAGAAGCTCGAGACGCGAGATGGCATCCTCGAGCCTCCCGCCGGAACGCAGTGGGTCCACACGTTCCACACCGAGGACTTCAAGTTCCTGTCGTGGGCACCGAGCGGTCTCGACCTGCCACACCACAAGGTCACCGCCGAGGTCACGTTCTCGGGTCCGGTGTTGCCGAACATCGCGCGCCAATCGATGACGTTCGGGATCGACGGCAAAGCACCGGCTGGCCTGCAGATGCTGCCGAGCCGGCAGAACAACGTGGTCGTCGTCCAGATGAACGACGCGCGGCTGAAGCTCGGTTCGAAGCTCACCGTCGCGATCAAAGACGGTTTGGTCTCGGCGCTCGGCACCGGCAAGGCCCCGGCGGCGAGTGCCGAGTACGTGATCGGCACCGACAAGGCCGTGTCTCTCAAAGACGCGTTCGTCGTCGAGGGCGCGAACGGTTACTACGTCGAGGTCGTATGCGATGACGACGCGGCGCCGGATGGCCACCGCTACTCGTACAACGGCACCGGCTACTACGATCTGTCCGCGCGGTGTCAGCTGAACGACGAAGCGGTCAGCCGGATCCACTTCAGCCCGCCGGTGAAGAAGACGTACATCACGAACGGCCGCGCGGGCTTCCGCATCTTCGGCGACTTCAAGCGCGGCGCGTACTCGATGAAGATCGATGGCGGCGCGCAATCGGTCGACGGCGGCGTGGTGCTCGCACCGTTCTCGAAGTCGTTCTCCGTCGCCGCGCGCAAGCCCACGATCTCGTTCCAGGGCACGGGCCGGTATCTGCCGAAGAGCGCGTGGTCGAACCTCGGCATCAAGCACTTGAACGTCGACGCGGTGAACGTCGTCGTGCGCGAGGTTCCGCCCGAGAACCTCATCTTCTGGCTGTCGAACGATTACTCGGACGTCGCCGACGAGCGGACCTCGAACGTGATCTTCAAGAAGGAGATTCCGCTCAAGGGCGATCCGGATACGCAGGCGTCGACCTGGCTCGATGTCGCGTCGCTCGTGCCATCGACCACGAAGGGCGTGCTCGAGCTGAAGTTAATCGCGCCGGGCGCACAAGCCACGTCGCGGCTCCTGCTCACGAACATGTCGCTCGTCGCGAAGAAGTCGGGCACGACCGGCAAGCCGTACGATCAGAAAGTTCAGGTCTGGGCGCTCGGGATCGAAGATGCCGAGGCGCTGTCGGGCGTGGATGTCAGCCTCGTGCGCAAGAGCGGCAAGGTCGTCGCGCGGTGCAACACGTCGGGCACGAAGGGCTGCACGCTCGATGCGAACGCCGATAACGATCCGGATCAGTCGCCGCCGTTCGCGTTGATCGCGCGCAAGGGCGATGACCTCACGTACATCCGGTATCAGGATCTCAAGGCGGACGTGGCGGAGTCGTCGACGGGCGGCGTGCCGTTCGTCTCGGATACGCCGTATCGCGCGGCGATGTACTCGGATCGTGGCGTGTATCGCCCGGGCGAGACCGCGCACGTCACGTCGATCATTCGCGATGGCCACGACAAGGGTGTCGACCAACTCCCGGTCGATGTCGTCGTGATGGATCCGAAGGCGAAGCTCGTGAAGAAGGTCGTGATGAAGACGAATGCGGCCGGCATGATCGAAGTCGATCAGGCGTTCCCCGCGTTTGCCGATACCGGCCACTGGCGCGTGAACCTCTCGGTCGCCGAGAAGCCGCTCGCCGCGTACGACGTTCAGGTCGAAGAATTCGTGCCCGAGCGCATGAAGGTGACTGCGGCGCCGAAGAAACCGGACGCGATGATCGGCGACGACATCTCGATCGATGTCACCGCGCAATATCTGTTCGGTGGCACGGCGGCGGACTCGGGTGTCGAGCTCGCGTGTTCGGCGGAGCCCACGCGGTTCTCGCCGGAGACGAACGGCGACCTCACGTATGGCGTGACGCCGAAGGGCAAGGCGGTCGTGATGGGCGAGCAGACGAAGGACCAGCTCGACCCCGCCGGCAAGGTCACGATCAAGTGTCCGAACGATCCGGGCAAGACGTCTTCGACGCAGACTAGCGAGGTCACCGCCACGGCATCCGTGCTCGAAGCCGGTAGCGGTCGCGCGACGGTGAAGACCACCACGGTCACGCTCCATCCCGAGAAGTTCTACATCGGTATGAAGACCAAGGCGACGACCGCGCGCACCGGCGAGGCGTTCACCGTCGAGGGCAAGATCGTCGATTGGCAGGGCAAGCAGATCACGTCGGGCGTCGATAAGCTCGACATCGAGCTCGTTCACCTCGAGGCCGACTACGGCTACTCGTACGACGAGGACAGCGGCGAAGGTAGCTACAACCGCAACGTTCGCCAGGTGCCGGAAGGCAAGCAGACCGCGAAAGTGACCGGCGGCAGCTTCACGTTCGATGTCATCCCCGGCGAATCGGACGTCGGTTACATGGTGCGCGCGAAGGCGGGCAAGGCGAAGACCGAGCTCGTGCTCGACGGCGAATATCCGTACGAGTACTGGTACGGCTACTACAACAACGGCTCGGTCGATACGACGCCGCGCCCGGCGAAGCCGACGCAGTTGCAGCCGAAGCTCGCGAAAGAGATCGAAGTCGGTAAGCCGGTCGAGGTGAAGGTGGTCGCGCCGTACAAGGGCAAGGTGCTGTGGACGGTCGAGACCGATCACGTGATCACGGCGGAGTGGAAGGACGTGCAGCGCGGTGACGTGAGCTGGACGTTCACGCTCCCGGAGTTCGCGCCGAACGTGTACGTCAGCGCGTTCGTCGTGAAGGACCCGCACATGGAGAGCAAGGACGCGTTCATGCCGGACCGCGCGTTCGGCATCGCATCGGCGCGCGTGTTGCCGACGGAGTTCACGCAAAACGTGAAGCTCGAGGTGCCAAAAGATGTTCGGTCGAGCTCGCCGCTCACGGTCACCGTCGACGCGTCGGGGATCCAAGGTCCGGCGTTCGCCACGGTCGCGGTTGTCGACGAGGGCGTGCTGTCGCTCACGGGCTTTCAGACGCCAAACCCGTTGACCACGCTGTTCGCGAAGCGCGCGCTCGGCGTCGAAACGTACGAGACGATCGGTTGGACGATGTTGCATCAACCGGCCGGCGCGTCGTCGAAGACCGGCGGTGGCGGTGACTTCGAAGCGGATGGCGAGCAGGGCGCGTACGGCAAGGGCCGCGTGCAACCGGTGAAGCCGGTCGCACTGTGGTCGGGCGTGCTGCCGGTCGGCGCGGATGGCAAGGTGACGATTCCGTTCCAAATCCCGTCGTATCGCGGCCAGGTGCGCGTGATGGCGATCGTCACGAGCGCGAACAAGATCGGGCGCGCGGAGGCGGATGTCACGGTCAAGGATCCGCTCGTGGTCCAAGTGACGTTCCCGCGGTTCGTCACGCAGAACGACGAGATCCAGATCCCGGTGTTCATCACGAACCTGTCGGGTGCGCCGCAGACGATTTCGATCAAGCTCGAGAGCGCGGACCTGCCGATCGTCGGTCTCGCACGGCCGCGCACGCCGGTGCTGCCGCTCGCGTTCAACGGCAAGGACACGGGCACGCTGAAGCTCGAAAACGGCAAGAACGATACGGTCGTGTTCAACGCGAAGGCGCAGATTCCCGTCGGTGGCGCGAAGCTACGCGTGGTCGCGACCGCGGGCGGCCTCACGGCGAAGGACGAGCTCGACGTGCCGTTCTTGCCGGCCGGTCCGAAGGATCACGCGATCCAGAAGATCAAGCTCGAGGCGGGAACGCTCGATCTCGCGAAGCAGGCGGCGCTCAAGAACTGGATGCCGACGAGCGAGCAGACCACGTTCTGGATCACGAACAATCCGTACGGCGATGCGTTCGGCCACCTCGGCTATCTCATCCACTATCCGTACGGCTGTATCGAACAGACCACGTCGTCGACGAAGCCGTTGCTCTACATCGCGTCGCTCGTCGAGCAAGTCGATCCCAAGCTGGCGGAGCTGAAGATCGAAGACATGGTGCTCGCCGGCATCACGCGCGTGTTCTCGATGGAGACGCCGTCGGGTGGCTTCGGCTACTGGCCGGGCGCGACGGAACCGCTCGAGTGGGCGACCGCGTACGCGACGGACTTCCTGCTCGATGCGAAGAAGGCCGGTTATGCCGTGCCCGAAGATCGCTTGAAGGAAGTGCTCGGCTGGATCGACGCGCGTGTCACCGCGTACGAGCGCGGGTCGAAGATCGTGCACGAGCCGTGGAACCACTACGACGAGCAATCGGAGGCGTACCTCCATTACGTGCTCGCGCGTGCGGGGCGCGGCAAGAAGGCGCGGATCCAAGCGCTGATCGACAGCTTCCCGAAACAGGCGAAGGGCGAGCAGTCGGAAGACCTCTACACGTTGAAGGCGGCGTTGTACTTGGCCGGCGATCGTCGCTACGCGACGGATCTCAAGGCGGTCGATTCGTCGCCGATCATCACGGAGCGTCTCAACAGCTGGAGCTTCTACTCGGATCGGCGCCGGCGTGGCCTGATGCTGTCGCAGTTCTTCGAGCTGTTCGGTGCGGACGCGGCGGGCCAGACGCTCGCGGATCGCGTCGCGGAATCGCTGTCGAGCGAGCCGGGCTGGGGTTACTACAACACCCAAGAGCTCGTGTGGGGCATCACCGGTCTCGGCAAGTGGGTGACGGCGATCGCGGGCAAGGGTGTCGCCGATGCGAAGCTGACGGCCGAGGGTCAGGTGATCGATCCGCGCAAGACGAAGACGAAGTCGACGGATCGATCGTGGGCGCTGATTCGCGCGAGCGAGTACAAGTCGCTCACGTTGGACGTGCCGGCGGGCAGTGCGGGCATGTGGCTCGTGATCAACAGCGAGGGCGTGCGGCCGGGCACCGATTACAAGGTCGGTGGCAACGGGATGAGCGTGTCGCGCTCGTACAAGCAGCTGGACTCGACGGAGGTCGATCTGACGAAGGGCACCACCAAGTTGGGTGACCTGTTGTTCGTCGAGATCGAGGTCGAAAACACGAGCGGTGCGACGATCCAGAACATCGCGCTCGTCGATCGCTTGCCCGCGGGCTTCGAGATCGAGAACCCGCGCCTCGGTCGCACGACGAAGCCGGACTGGGTCAAGGACGAGGATCAGTGGGCGACGGACTTCATGAACATGCGCGACGATCGCCTCGAAGCGTTCGGCACGTTGCCGCCGCACACGTCGAAGAAGTTGGTCTACACCGTGCGTGCGGTGACGGCGGGCAAGTTCACGGTGCCGCCGATCGAAGCGGAGGCGATGTACGACGCCACGCTGTGGGCGCGCGCGAAGGGCGAGCAGGCCGTGATCGCGGGGCCGTGGGTCGGAAAGCTGCTCTAGCGGCGCTTCGCTGGGTCACGCGAGCCGTCACGTTTCTGAACGTGGCGTTGCTCGTCGTGATCGGCCTCGCGTACGTCGTGCCGTTGCCCGATCGGGAAACGGGATGGTCGTCCGTCGTCGAGTATCGCGATGGCCGGCCGGCGTACGTGTTCTTGTCGGGCGATGACAAGTGGCGGTTGCACGTCACGTTAGATCGCGTCGACCCGAAGCTCGTCGAGGCGTTGATCGCGCTCGAGGACAAGCGGTTCTGGTCGCACATGGGCGTGGATCCGATCGCGATCGGGCGTGCCGCGTGGTTGGACATCACGCGTGGGCGCCGAGTCTCGGGTGGATCGACGCTGTCGATGCAGCTCGCGCGGTTGTACGAGCCGCGCGCGCGGACGATTCCGAACAAGCTCGTCGACATGTTTCGAGCGGTCCAGCTCGATCTGCGGCTGCCGAAGCAGGAGATTCTCGAGGAGTACTTGTCGCGCACGCCGTACGGCGAAAACGTCGAAGGGATCGAGAGCGCGGCGTGGAGTTACTTCGGCCACGGGCCGCAGCACCTGACGCCCGTCGAGATCGCGACGCTGCTGGCGGTGCCGCAAGGTCCCGCGCGCTATGCGCCGTCGCTGGCAAATCTAAAGAGGCTGACCGAGCGGCGCGATGCGATCTTGGGAAAGTTGATCGACGCGGGCGTGTTCGGCGGCGTCGATGCGACGGCCGCGCTCGCGGACGCGAAGATGAACGCGCCACCGACGGCGCTGAAGTCGATGCCACGTGAAGCAGCGCACGCGGCGATCTGGCTGCGCGCGAAGCATCCGCTCGAGGTGCGGATCCGGTCGACGCTCGATGCCGGGTTGCAGGCGCTCGTCGAGAAGCAGGTCGCCATGCGCGAGTCCGAGCTCCACGCGAAGCAGATCCACGGCGCGTCGGTGGTGGTCGTCGATCATCGCTCGCGCGAAGTCGTGGCGCTCGTCGGTAACTTGGACTTCATGGACGCGCAACACGGCGGGCAGATCGCGATGTTCGATCGGCCGCGATCGCCTGGCTCGACGCTGAAGCCGTTCCTCTACGCGATGACGATCGATCGCGGGCTCGCGCTGCCGGAGTATCTCGTCGCGGATGTGCCCACGCAGTACGGCACGTACAAGCCGAAGAACTTCGACGGCGACTTCGCGGGGCTCGTCACGTTGAAGGAAGCGCTCGCGCGATCGCTGAACCTGCCGTTCGTCGACCTCTTGGCGGCGCTCGGTGTCGAGCCGTTCGTCGCGGAGCTCGCGCGGATGGGCATCCCTCCGGATCGCAGTCAGCCAGGTAAGTACGGCCTGTCGATGGTCGTCGGCGGGATCGAGCTCACGCCGCTCGAGATCGCCGGGATGTACGCGACGCTCGCCGAGGACGGCGTGTATCGATCGTTGCGGTTGGCGGATACCGATCCGATCGGGCCGCCGCAACCGATCTTCGGCAAGGGCGCGGCGTACCTCACGCGGCAGGCGTTGGAGATCAAGGATCGCCCGGATTTCCCGCGGCGGCGTGACTTCAACGGCGTGCCGGCGGAGATCCATTGGAAGACCGGCACGAGCTTCGGGTTTCGTGATGCGTGGGCGGTCGGCTCGGGCCCGGCGTACACGACGGCGGTGTGGATGGGCAACGTCGATCAGAAGCCGGCGAACGACCTCGTCGGTGCGGATGCCGCGGGGCCGTTGTTGTTCGACGTGCTCGAAGGCGTGGGCAAGCACGAGCACAAGGCCGAGACGCAACCGGATGATCTCGTCGAGGTCGAGGTCTGCGCGTACTCGGGGCACATTCCGGGCGACGCGTGTGACCATCGCATCAAGGTGCTCGCGCCCGTGCATGCGGTGCCGACGGCGCCGTGTCCGTATCACCAGGCGTTCGATGTGGATGCGTCGGGGCACGCGGTCGTGCCGGCATGCAAGCGCGAGGGCGTGGCGTACGAGCGCAAGCACTTCGTCGTGTTGCCGAGCGCGGTCGGAAGCTGGCTCGCGTCGCGCGATCGCAACATCCCGGATGCGCCGCAGTTCGCCGATGGCTGTGCGCCCGAAGTCGGGGCGACCGCGCCGGTGATCATGACGCCGGGCGAGGGCCAGCAGGTCAACCTGATCCCGGGCCTGCCGGCGAAGGCGCAACAGGTGCCGCTGCAGGCGAGCTCTCATGCAACCACGCTGAGCTGGTTTGTCGACGGCGCGTTGATCGCCACGGCACCGTCGAGCGAGCGCGTGTATTGGGTGCCGAACGCGGGGCATCACGAGCTGGTCGTCGCGGATGAAGCGGGGCGAAAAGCGCGTCGCGTCTTGGACGTGAAGACCGGCGTATACTGACGGCGTGGGTGATTCCGACGCGCTCGCGAAGACCGAGCTAGGCACCGGCATGTCTACGGTGCTGACCGCGAACGAGCGGCCGTCGACGATGGCGCTCGATGCGCCGAGCATCCCGGGCTATCGGATCACCGCGATCATCGGCGAAGGCGGGATGGGCACGGTCTACACCGCCGAACAGGATGCGCCGCGCCGCAAGGTCGCGATCAAGGTCCTGCAATCGCGATCGGGGTCGGCGCTCGCGCGGTTCCAAGCCGAGGCCGACATCATGGCGCGGCTCGATCATCCGGGCATCGCGCGCGTGCTCGAAGCCGGCGACGCCGACGGTCATCCGTACCTCGCGATGGAGCACGTCGCCGGGACCACGCTCGATAAATTCACGCGCGGCGCCGTCTTGGATCGCAAGCTCGAGCTGTTCCTCGCGCTGTGCGAGGCGGTGCAACACGCGCACCTGAAGGGCGTGATCCATCGCGACCTGAAGCCGTCGAACGTGATGGTGCGCGAGCCCGACGAACGGATCGTCGTGTTGGACTTCGGCGTCGCGCGGCTCGCGCAAGATGACGGCAAGACACCGGGACATACGCGCGCGGGTGAATTGATCGGCACGCCGTTGTACATGTCGCCGGAGCAAGCGCGGCTGCGCCCGGACGAGGTCGACGTCCGCACCGACGTCTACACGCTCGGCGTGATGTTGTACGAGCTGGTCTCGGGCCAGCTGCCGTACGAAGCGCGCGATACGCCGCTGCCGATCCTGACGATGATGATCTGCGAGGACCCGCCGATTCCGCTCGCGAAGCGCGGGTATCCGGGCGACCTCGACGCGATCACCTTGCACGCCTTGGAGAAGGATCCGGCGAAGCGCTATCAATCGGTCGCGCAGCTGGCGGCGGATGTCCGGCGTTATCGCGAGGGCCAACCGGTTTCGGTGCGCGTGCCGACGACGTTCGAGCGACTGCGCGCGTTCGTGCGGCGCCGGCCGGTGATCGCGGCGACGGTCGCGGGTAGCACGGTCGCGCTCGCGGCGTTCGCGACGATCGTGACCGTGCTCTATCTCGATGCGAAGCACGCGCGGCACTCGGCGGAAGAAGCCGGGCAGCGAACCGAGACCGCACGCGCCGAGCTCGAATCGCGATCGAATCAGCTCGTGTTGAAGCAAGCGCGCGTCGCGTTGGGGCGCGATCCGACCGAAGCGCTCGCGTGGCTCGCGACGCTGACGGCGCGCGATGTCGATGTCGGCACCGCGTGGGCGATCGCGCACGAAGCGATCGCACGTGGCGTCGCCAAGGACGTGATGCGGGCGCACGTCGACGAGGTGCACTGGGTCGAGCCGATCCGCGGTGGCTTCGTCAGCGCCGGGTACGACGGGCGCGTGTTCTTGTGGGATCCGCAACCGCACGCGCTGTACAACGAGAAGGGGCGGGCACACCTCGCACGGCCCTCACCGGATGGCACGCAGATCGCGATCGGCGGTGACAACGGCGATTTTCGCGTCGTCGCGCGCGATGGCTCGGTGCTCGCGAAGTTGCCCGGCCACGCCGGCGATGTTCAACACCTCGCGTGGTCGCCGGACAACCACTGGCTCGCGAGCGGCGACGATCACGGCAACGTGTTCTTGTGGGCGAACGCGCGAGGTCCGGCGAAGCCGCTCCACGAGGGCGGGGCGGCGATCGGTGATGTCGCGTTCTCCGCCGACGGCACGATGATCGTCGCCGGCGATCACGATGGTCACGTGTGGCAATGGAACGTCGCGAGTGGCGTGCGTGCAGAGGCGGCGGTCACCGGCGATGTCGTCCAGACCTGGACCGATGGCAGTCATGCCGCCGCGGTCGATAGTGCGGGCATCGTCCATTGGTGGAAGCGCGAGGGCGATGCGTTGACCGTCGATCACACCACGGCCACCGGCTTCAACTGCAAGCGCGCGGTGTGGGCGCCCGATGGCACGTGGGCGTTGCTCGGCGGTGTCGGCGGCGCGGTGACGCGCGTGACCGGCGACAAGCTCGAGCCCGTGTCGCAATTTCACGCGCAGTCGCGGACGGTCGCGATCTCGGCGGACCAGCGTTGGATCGCCGCCGGTGCCGACGACGGCGAGCTCGAAGCGCGCGACCTCGCGACGGGGCAGGTGATCGCGTTGCGCGGTCATACCGGGCGGATCCGGCATGTCGCGTTCGAATCGAACGGCGTGTTGCTCTCGAGCGATAGCGATGGCGCGGTCCGGCGCTGGCAGCTCGCGGACATTCCGCCGACGGTGCTCGACACGCGCGGCGATCCGACGGAGCGGATGACGGCCGATTCGAAGATGCTCGCGTGGGTCGATACCGAGAATCAGGTCGGTGCATGGTCGTTCGCCGATCATCGCTACAGCCGGCTCGGCAAGCTCGATGGCCGTGCGACCGCGATCGCGATCGTCGACGGAACCGTGGTCACGGGGACGACCGAAGGCACGGTGACGTGGTGGTTCGCGAAGCCGGTCACGCAGAAGTTGCACGGCGCGATCGTGAAGCAGATCGCGGCGACGCACGGCCTCGTCGCGGTGGCGAGCTCGCTCGGACCGATCGCGATGTTCAGCGCGGCCGGTGAACCGCGGCCGGCGCTCGCCGGACATCCGAACGGCAGTGATGCGGTCGCGTTCGATCCGAGCGGCACGTTCGTCGCTTCGGGTGGCCAGGATCGGGTGATCCGCGTGTGGCGCGTCGCCGATGGGGCGCAGATCGCTCAGCTCGATGGTCCCGTCGGAGATACGCACTTCGTCGTGATGACCGACGATCGGATCGTGATCGGCAGCAACGGCGGGACCGTGCTCGCGTGGCCACACACCGGCGAGAAGATCGGCGCGCGCCAGCTCGTGCATCAGCACGTCGGTGCGGTGACGGCACTCGCGGTGGCGGGGCAGACGATCGTCTCGGCGGGGCGTGATGCGGATCTCGCACGCGTGACCGCAAACGGAGCCGAGGTCGTGAAGATCCCGAATGCGGCGCTCGCGGTCTCGATCGATGCGAGCAACACGGTGCGTGCGGTGACGCGCACGGCCGCAGTCGTGCGGTGGGCGGCCGGTGGCACGCCGGTCGTCGAGATCGATCACGGCGTGAAGGATGGCGTCGGTGTCGGGGAGCGATGGATCGAGGCGTTCGATGACGGCTCGTTCGTCGTCGCGGATACGCGCGAGCGCACGTTCGACGAGCTGCGTGTGGCGATTCGCGCCGCGACGAGCTTCGGGTTCGAGCAGACCCAGTCGCCGGCTACTCGGACCCACTGAGTCGGCGATTTCGTCGGATCTGACGTGATCCGCGGACCGATGGCGCGATCTGGCTGGCATGTCGCGTGCTGAATGCCGGCGCATGCTCAAACACGTTGTACTGATCGCTCTGTTCGCATCGGCTTGTGGCAACAAGAAGACCGACGACAAACCCGCGGCAAAGGCCGTCGAAACGGCGCCGGCCGCGGCACCGGCAGCAGCACCAGCACCGGCACCGGCCGCCGATGCGAATGTCGATGTCGATCTCGCGCCGGGTGGCGACAAGTGGAAGGGCTTCTCGATCAAGGCGCCCGCAGGCACCACGGTTGCCGATAACGGTGCCGGTGGCGTTTCGATCACCACGCCGAAGCTCGGCTTCGAGATGACGCACGAGCTGCACATCAAAGATATGAAGGACGGCGTGAAGTCGGGGCTCGAGCTATCGAAGGGCACGGTCACGTACGCGGTCGACAAGCCGGACGAGATTGCCTACGAAACCGAAACGCCGGCCGGCGACGGCAAGGTCAAGGGCTACGGCTTCGCGTACTACGTGACCGCGGGCGGCGCGAAGGTCGGTTGCTCGGGCATGGTCGATTCGCCGGACCAGGTCGCGCAGATCAAGGGCTGGTGTAATTCGCTCGCGAAGAAGTGATCACTTCGCGACGTGGAGGCTCTTGCGCCAACGCCGGATGTCCTCGGCGTAGAGCTTGTCGCGATCCGCTGCGACGAAGCGGCGAAGCACGGCTTGCACGCGTGGCTCGAGGGCGGGCACGGGATGTTGCTCGTAGTAGAGGAGCACGTCGAGATCGTCGCTCATGCGGAGATCCAGAGTGGCCCGCTCGGTGCGGTCGAGCAGAAACGCGAGGCCGGCCTCGGGCTCGAGCTCGCGCTCGAACGATGACCCGTTCGCGACGCCGACGCGCTCCACCTGCTCGTTGTCCCCGTAGTAGAACGTGTCCGACCAGTCCGATGGCGTGACGGCATCCAACAAGCGCTCGAGCTCCGCCGCGACCTGCGGATACCCGTCAACCGACGTCGCCGTCGCGTAGTGCTGGTGATACTCGACGAGGCGCTTCGCGAGCTCGCCCTCGGCCCCGGCGGTGAGACGCGCCTGTGCGTCGACGAACGGATCGCGCGACAGGATCTTGTCCGCAGCGATCCGCGCGTCCGCGTCGTCGCGATGAACGCCGCCGAACGATGGGCCACTGTCGCCCGCATACGCCGTGATCACGATGCCGGTCCGCTTGTGACGCAGCACGTACTCGTTATCCGGCTGTTCGCCGAACAACGTGCGGAGCCTGCCGACGAAATCACCCTGATCGTACGCATCTTCGCCGAACGGATCACCGCCGAAGTCACTGCGCGACAGCAGCTTGCTGGTGCCCGCCATCTGGTCCTGGGGCAGGAGCTCGAACTCGTCGTGCGCTTGCTTGATCGGGTCCGGCTTCACCGGATCGGGCTTCACCGGATCGGGCTTCGGTGTCTCGTGCTCGCACGCCACGAGCGCGAGGAGCAACACCGTGCGCTTCACGTCAGGTCCGCTCGCACGCAGATCGCGAGGCCGTTCGCGCGCGCGACCTTTACCTTCGCGCGGCCATCTCCGCCGAGGCACACCTTCGCCGCGCGCCCGACGAGCACGCCGGTGCCAGTCTGTTGGAGCTCGCCGATGACCTCGGTGTCGTCGGCGATCGCGGCTTCGAACATCGTCAGGCTCGCGCCTTCGATCGCTACTTCGCCGAGCGCGTCGTTCTTGGTGCGCAGCTTCGCGAAGTCCCGCGCGTGATCGGCGTGGATGCACGTGAGCTCGCTGAAGTCGTCGTCATCGGCGACGGGCTTCGCATACGCGTACCAAGTTCCGGGCTTCGCTTCGGCGGTGAGGACGACGGCGGCTTCTCCGATCGCGATCACCTTGTCGATGGCGAACGCGCCGATCGATTCCCAGCCCTTTACGTTCCGGAAGTGAAAGCGCGGCCATCTCGTCGGCGCGATCCGCGAGCGCGAGTGATTTCGGCGCTGCTTCGCCCTTCAACTGTGCCCGGATCTTCGCTCGCAACGCCTTGCGCGATAGACCGAGCACGAAACCCAACTCGCCGTAGACATCGCGTTCGAGCCGTTCTTCGTATTGGCGCTCGGGGACATCCTTCGGTCCCGAATACATCATCGCGAGAGCGCGCGCGGCCGCTTCGAGGTCGCTCTTGCTGTGAGCACGGTGATAGATGATCGCGCGATTCGCGACCCGCTCGACCTTCTGGCCGATCAGCGCGAGTGCACGTGTGGCTTCAGCCGGCGTCACGACGGGGCGGATCGAGTCGGCCCCCACGCGCCATTCTTCGGCGGGCTCACCCGGTGGCGGTGCGAGTTCCTTGACGATCACTTCGTCGTCAGCCGGCCGCAGGAACGTGGCGAGGCCTCGCCCGCGCACCACGACCATGTCGCCTGCCTTCGGCATACCTGTAGGAGCCTGCCACGACCCGCACGTCGCTGGAAATCGACATACAATGAGGGCGTGACGCGGTTGGTGTTGCTCGACGACAGCGAGATCACGCTGAAGATCATGGGGCCGATCTTGGTGGATGCGGGGTTCGAGGTCCGTGCGGTGAGCTCGCTCCGTCACTTCGTCAACGTGGTGATGGACTGGAAGCCGCACCTGATCGTGACGGACCTCTACATGCCCGAAATGAGCGGGGCCGAGCTGTGTTCGTGGTTGCGGGCGCAGATCCAGACGGCGAAGACCCCGATCGTGATCTGTTCGAGCGCGGGGGTGGAGGAGCTCGAGCGAGTCGTCAAAGAAGTTGGCGCGGACGGCTACGTGTCGAAAGATGCGGGACCAGAGGCGCTCGGCGCCAGGCTCCACGAATTGTGCGAGGAGATCGTGTGGTAAAGCGAATCCTGATCGTCGACGACAGCCCGATCATTCTCGCCGCGGCAAAGCACGCGTTGTCCGAGGCCGGTTACGCCGTCGAGACCCGCGGCTCCGTCGAAGAAGTGGCCGCACGCGGCGCCGATGGCTTCGATCTGATCCTCATGGATGTCCAGATGCCGGAGCTGTTCGGCGATGACGTCGCGGCGGTGTTACGCCACGAGCGCGCGATTCCCGGCAAGGTCTACTTGTTCTCGACGCTCGGTGAAGACGAGCTCAAGCAGCGCGCCGCCGATGCCCGGCTCGATGGCTACATCTCGAAGTCGCACGGCACCGAGCACTTGGTCTCGGAAGTCGCGCGCATCCTCACGTAGACCAGTTCGCGAGCGGGATCGAGATCGTCGCGAGCGTGACCCACAGGATCACGCCGATCAGGAACGGCCGGGGGCCGACCTTCGCGATCGACTTCGTCGACAACGACAGGCCGATCAGGAACAGCGCGACCACGAGCGAGCGCGCACCGATCGCGGCGACCGTGGGGCCGTACGGCGCGAGCGCGGGGATCCACGTGACGAGCGCGGCGACCGCGATGAAACCGAGGATGAACCACGGCCACTTCACATCCTTCAGGCTACTGCCGGCCGCCGGCCGCATCACCGCGGTGGCGACGGTGACGGGCACGATCCACAGCGCACGCGCGAGCTTCGTAGTGGTGGCGACGGTCAGCGCGATCGCGCCGTACTCCTTGCCCGCGCCGACGACGGAGCTCGTGTCGTGGATCGCGAGCGCGGCCCAGCGCCCGAACACCGGCTCCGACATGTCGAGCAAGTGGCCGACGAGCGGGAACAGGATCAGCGCGACGGCGTTCAGCACGAACACCACCGCGAGCGAGACCGAGATTTCGTGATCCTTCGGTTTGATCACGCTCGCGACGGCGGCGATCGCGGATCCACCGCAGATGCCGGTGCCGACGGCGAGCAGGAGCGACGTATCCGACGGGACCTTCAACCACCGACCCGAGCGCGAGGCCGAGCGTGACCGCGATCGCGAGACCGGTGGCGGTGACGAGCGCGCCGTTGACGCCGACGCGCAGGATCACCTCGAGGTTCATCTTCGCGCCGAGTGCGACGACACCGAGTTGCAACGCGAGCGTGGCGACCGGCTTCAACTGCTTCGGTCGATCCACGCGGGTGGCGAGCGCGATCACGATGCCCGAGCCGAGCGCGATCCAACTCGGGGCATCGAACGCGACGAGCGCGATCGCCACGGCCGTGATCAGGATCCAGTAGAACGTCTTCACTCGGTCGAATCCGGCGTGAACAGTTCCATGGCTCCGACGGGCGCGCCCGAGGCGTCCTTACCACCGGCGATCAGGATCTGACCGTTCGGCAGGACCATCGCGGTTGCCTCGGTGCGAGGCGTGACGAGGGGGAGCTCGGCGACTTTCGCGAGCGTGGCAGCGTTGTAAATCTCGGCGGTCGTCACGAGGTCACCGGTATCCGATGAGATGCCGCCAGCGATCAAAAGGTAGCGCGTAGTCGACGCGACCGCGCAGCCCGTGCGGCCGCTGCTCGGGATCGAGAAGCTGTCCGCCGTTCCGCTCGCGGCATCGATCCGGAGGAAGTTGCCGCTGCCGCACGCCACGCCGACCTTGCCGCCGGGCAGGGCAAGCACGCTGCCGTCGTCCCGGCCGGTCACGCTCGCGAGCGTGTCGAACGCGTTGTTGCGGAACCTCACCACACCGGTCGAGCCGACGAAGATCGCGGTCGCGATGCCGTCGTTCGCGGTGACAGCGGCGGCGTTCGCCGGCAAGCTCGCGAGATCCGTGCGTGCGGTCAACGTGGCGGAGGTGCCGTCGAACACGCCGATCGGCGCGCCCGTGATCATCAGCTTTTCGTTGCCGATCGAGAGGGCCGTCTGGCCGGTGCGCGCGAAGCCATCGTACGTGCCGAGCGTGGTGATCGAGCCCGATGGCGACACGCTCGCATCGAAGCGCTCGACGCTATCGGTGGGAACGCCCGTCGAATCGGTGCCGCCGACGATGTAGACGTATCCGCTCGAGCCGACGGCAACGGCCGCTTGCGACCGCGGGGTCGACAGCGTCACGCCCGATTGAAACGCGTGCGAGAACGCGTTGTAGATGACGAGCCCCGCCTGCGGTGTGCCATCGGCTGCGGCGCCACCGACGAGGACCTGACCGTAGGACACGCTCGCGGTGCCGAACTCGGTGCGCGGCGGATCGAGCGCGACGAGCGCGGCGCTGATCGAGATCGGGGCGGCCATGTAGATCACGACCGAAGCATCGATGCCGCCGATCGGAAACTCCGGCGATGCGCCCGTGGCGATCACGTTGCCACCGGCATCCATGCCGTCGACGACGAGCGCGCCTTGGGCATCGCTCGAATCGAGCTGCAGATCGATCCCGAACTTGCCGTCCGAGGTCCGCGTAGCGGTCTGGGTCTGGAGCGGATTCGTGAGCGTGAGCTTCAGCGTCTCGACGTTATCGAGCACGGTCGAATTCGGTGCGACCGCGAGCGTGACGTCGACGGTGTAGCCCTGACCGCCACACGCCGCGAGCAGGAACGCCGCGAGCCATGCGTCGAGCCGAGCGCGCGGCACCGCCAGCCGCACGGTCTTGCGACGCGACGATGCGCCCGCGGTGATCGTGACCGCAGACTTCGGGATCGCGAGCGCGTCGGCGAACGTCTCGATCACGGCGGCATTCGCTTCGCCGTCGACGGGAGGCGCCGTCACCGCCACCTTCAGGCGATCGCCGTGCACCGGGCCGAGCTTGGGCTTCGATGCTCGCGGCTGGACGAGCACGTCGATCGCAACGCCGTCCGACAGCTCCTTGATCACTTGCCTCCGCGGCCGAGCTCGCGAGCGCGCTTCGTCGCCGTCTCGACGGCATTGATCAGCGTGGTGCGGAGCCCGCCTTCTTCCAGCGTGTGGAGTCCGGCGATCGCGGTGCCGCCCGGCGACGTGACCATGTCCTTCAGCTTGCCAGGATGTTCGTCGGTCTCGAGCAACAACTTCGCCGAGCCCATCACGGTTTGTGCGGCAAGTCGCTGGGCGTTGCGCCGCGCGAGCCCGACCTTGACGCCGGCATCCGCGAGCGCTTCGAGGATCAGGAAGATGTACGCGGGCCCCGAACCCGAGAGGCCGGTGACGGCATCGAGGTGCGATTCGTCGAGCTCGACGCTGATCCCGACCGCGTCGAAGATCGCGCGCGCCTTCGCCAGAATCCTCCGGCTTCGCGTGCGTTCCGGCCGACACGGCCGTGGCTCCCGCACCGACGAGGGCGGGCGTGTTCGGCATCGCACGCACGACCCGCACGCCATCGGTGAATGCGGCTTCGAGCGTGGCGGTATCGACGCCGGCGGCGATCGAGATCACGAGCGTGCCCGGCTTCACTTGATCGCCGAGCTCGCGCAACACCTTGTCCATGATCTGGGGCTTCACGCCGAGCACCAGGATGTTGGACTTCGCGGCGACTTCTCGGTTGTCTCGCGTGGTCCCGATCGCGTACGTCCCGTGGAGCTCGGCGAGGCGTTCTGCACGCGGACCGGATGCGATCACGCGATCCGCCGCGACATGATTGCCTTTCACGAGGCCGCGGATCAGGGCCTCGGCCATGTTACCGGCGCCGACGAATCCGATGGTCTCCGAGGCGAGAATCGACACGCTTCCCGTGTAGCACGCCGGGCTTACCGAAAGTCGACGGAAGCCTCTAGGTGGAAGTGGTCCGCGTGCGAGATCGGGTCGTTCTTCGGCGTTAGCAATATTCGGAAATCACGATCGTGATCGACGAGCTCTTCGATCGCGAGGAGCAACGCATCGCCGGTGGTGTAGTCGGTCTTGACGACGTGGTCCTTGCCATCGCGCGTCTTGAACGACGTGATGTCCATCGCGAGCCCGAGTGCGTGCCGCGACAGGGCCGTGCCGGTCTTGCCGCCAAACCGGACGAGCGTGTTGCGATAGAGGCTGCCGAACGTGACGTCGGTGACGCCGAGTTGCGCGAGCTTGGGCCCGAGATGCACGAGCATGCGGCCGAGCTGGCAGTCGATCACGAACGGCGGCTTGTCCCACTTACTGTGATACGCGATGCCGCCGAACTGCATCGCCGGTGATTCGATCGGATCGACGATCTTGCCGAGCTCGCCCGAACGCCTGAACGCCACGTGGTTATCGGCGAGCTCCGCTTCGCAATTGCCTTCGACGGTGCGCATGCGCGAGCTCGCGGGCCACGCGAAGCCGGGCGGCATCGAGTTCGCTCCGTATTGGACGCGCTTGACGTCTTTGAGCGCGACGCTCTGTTGCTCGACGGTGATCCGGCCTTCGGCGGACGGCACTGGCTCGGCGACCGCGACGCGCGTGGGTGGGGCTTCGCCGAACGCGGGCTTCGTCGCTCCGCGCTGAGGTTTCGTCGGTCGCGCTGACTGCGCCGCACTCGCGACGCGAATCGATTTCCCGCCCACGCGGTCCAGTTGCTCGCGCGTCGGTGCTTTCACGTTTGCGGCGCTGGCCTCGCGAATCTTCGGCGCCATCACGACCCGAATATCGGGAGCGCGTTCGGCGGGTTTGTCATCTCGCGTGGTGAGCGCGGTCGCGAGCTCGTTCGCGCGCGGATCGACCTTCTTCTGTTTCGCCGCTTTGGTCGGCTTCTTCGATGAGTGCTTATCGATGTGCTTCTTGACGACCGGCTTCGGATCGTCGACTTGCGAAGGCGACGTGATCGGTTGCGCCGTCGCCGTTCCGACGAGCCCGATCGCGATTAGCAGCGCCCCTCGCATCACGAAAAAATTCTAGCGCGGAGATTTCATCTGGCGCGCGGAAAATGTTTTGGGTCCCTAGTAATTGCTACGAGGTCCGACGTGACTGCCTTCACACGCGCGTTGTTCCGCGCATCTTGCGGATAGACCACCCAGACACCGCGCGATTCGGGCTCGTCCGGAATCGCGAGCTTCACGAGCTCGTCGCCCAGTCCGACCGGCAACACCGCGATGCCCAAGCCGGCGACCGTGGCCGCCAAGAGGTTCAGCACGCTGTTCACGCGCACGACCAGGTTCGCCGCCGACGCGTGCTGTGCGAGCCACCGCGCCTCCGTGCCATTCGCGAGATCGCCGTGGTAGCCGAGCACGTCGTGGCCGCGCAGCTTCGTCGCGAAGCTCACCGCCGGCTTCTTCGCGAGATACGCCTTCGCCGCGAACGCACCCAATCGGATCTCGCCCACGCGGCGCGAGATCAGTGCCGTGTCTGTCGATTTCACGAGTCGCACCGCGAGGTCGGCATCACCGCGCGCGAGATTGACCGGCGTGTTGCTCGTCATGATCACGAGCTCGAGCTCGGGATGTCGCGCGCGCAGATGCACGAGCCGTGGGATCAAGAACGTCGACGCGAGCGCTTCCGTCGTCGCGATCTTCACGACGCCCGAGACCCGCGCGTCCTTGCCATGCACCTTGCGCTCGAGCGAGGCCATCGTGGCTTCCATCCGTTCGGCTTCCGGCAGGATGTCGCGGCCGGCATCCGTCAACACGATGCCCGTCGCCGTGGTGCGCAGCAGCGTCGCGCCGACATCGCGTTCGAGTGCCTTCACGCGCCGCCCGACGGTCGTCTGATTCACGCCGAGCGATCGTGCGGCCGCCGACAACGAGCCATGGCGATGGAGCGCGAGCACGTACATGACATCGTCCCAACTCGCCACCCATGCAGTATTGCATAGCCCCTGTGCACTTCGCGGCATTCCGCGCGGCCATCACCGCTCCCAGGATGATCGGCATGCGCAACCTGCTTCTCGTTCTCGCCGCCTGCCATTCGAACACCGCCGCCACCACGCCCGATGCCGCTGCCGTGAGCGTCGCCGGTCACTGGAAGAGTGACTGCACACCCAACGGGCAGGGCGGGGCCATCTCGCTCGACTTCACGAACACCGCCGATCACTGGTCGGTCGCGTACGTCACGTACGGCGACGCGAGCTGCACGACGCCCGTGGTCACCGCGAACATCGCGGGCACCTACACGATCGGCGCGGCCTCTTCGATCGTTTCCGGTGCGTACGACGCCGTGTTTTCGTTCGACACGAAGACGCTGACGCCGAACGTGCAAGCACTCGCCGATACGTTGAACGGCATGGGCTGCGGCACGTTCACCGTCGGGCAACCGACCGATGTCTACACGAACGGCTGTCCCGGCTTCGGCATGTATCCGAAAGTGACCTGCACCGCGGACTACGATCTCGTGTCGATCACCGGCACGACCCTGCGCTTCGGCAATCGCCCGGCCGATAACAACATGTGCTCCGCCGACAAGCGGCCGACCGCGCTCGGCCTGGCGCTCAGCCGATATTGAAATCTTCGCGCGCGTGCTTTTGCGCGTCTGGATCCGTGAAGCGATCGAGCGTGTAGCGCTCGAAGATCTCGTGCTTCGCGCCACCGGTGAGCCACTCGCCGTACAGCTTGCCGACGATCGGCGCCATCATGAAGCCGTGGCCGACGAAGCCACACGCGACGAAGAAATCGGGATGCGATTTCGGCGCCGCGACGATCGGATTGCCATCCGGCGATTGATCGTACGGCCCGGCCCATTGGCGCAGGATCTTGATGTCGCCGAGGATCGGCATCAGCTTCACGAGCCGGCGTGAATACGTGGCCAAAAACTCGAGCGTGGAGCCCTTCGCGTACGTGGAGCCGTGGCCGGGAATCGTCACACCGCCGACGATCTCGCCGCGCATCGATTGGCTGCAGTACAGGCCACTCGACAGCTCGCTGACCATCGGCTTCAAGAACGGCTTCAGCGGCTCGCTCGAGCAAATCTCGTGGCGGATCGGAAACGTGGGAATCTCGACGCCGATCATCTTCGCGAGGATCGGCGACCACGAGCCACATGCGTTGATCACGCGCCGCGCCTTCACGACACCGCGCGGCGTGGCGACGTCGTAGCCGCCCTCGCGCCGAGGCGAGAGACCGGTTACCGGTGTCTGCGTGAAGATCCGGACGCCGTGCGCCGCCGCTTGCCGCGCGTAGCCCCAGAGGAATGGCCACGGGAACAGGATGCCGTCGGTCGGGTTGTAGGCCGCGCCGACGACGCCGTTCAGATCGATCTCCGGCACGATCGATTTCGCACCTTCCGGATCGAGCATCCGGGTGTTCACGCCGCAGCGATTTTGCAGGGCGATGTTCTTCTCGAGCCGCGCGACTTCTTTCGCGTTGCGCGCGAGGAACAAGTAGCCGCCTTGGCGGAACCACACGTTGACGCCGACATCGACCGCGAACCGCCGGCATAGCTCGACGGATTCCTGCATCAGGCGGATGTTGATCTCGGTCGCCCACTGCTGGCGCACGCCACCGCCGTTGCGACCGCTCGCACCTTCGGCGAGGTAGCCGCGCTCGATCACGACGACATCGTCGAGCCCACTCGTCGCGAGGTAGTACGCGATCGCGAGGCCCATCACGCCGCCGCCGACGATCACGATCTCGGCCTTCTCGGGCATCGGCCCCGACGACTCGAGCGTCGGCGGAAGCTTGATCTCGCCCGAACGATCGGCGCGGGAATCGTCTTCTTCGTCGTCGTCGACGTTCGCGCCGATCATTTATCATCCTCGAAGCGATGCGCGTCCGGCGCGTTCGCGAGCAATTTGATCGGCGTTGGTGCGAGTGGCGGACGCGACGTGAACGGCGGCACTTCCGACGGGCGCTTGTTCGTCAACCGCGCGAGCTGCGTGGCCATCGGCCCGAGGCATTCCTTGCCCTGACACGGGCCGGTGCCGAAGCCGGTGTAGCGCTTGACCTCTTCGATATCGAGATAGCCGCGATCGACGCAGTGCTCGAGATCCGCGAGCGTCACGTCCTCGCATCGACACAGCACGATCTTCTTCGCCATTACGCCGCCCCCACCGCCGCACCGACGCGAGCACCGTGCTCGGCGGCGATCATCGGCCCCTGGTACCCGGTGACGTCGCCGCACGCCCACACGTTCGGCGTGGACGTCCGGCCATGCTCATCCACGACGACGCGGAATCCACCCGCCTCGGGATCGAGCACGACGTTGCAACCTTGCTGGCGTGGACCTTCCGACGCCGGCGACGGAATCGCAGCGACGGCGACGATGTCGCAATCGACGCGACCGTGCGTGGTCTCGACGCAGTTGACCCACGAGCGGCCCTTCGTGCCGAGCGTGTCGTCGACGAGGACGCGCGTGACATCCGCACCGGCCGCGATCAACGCGGTGGCGAGTGCGGCGGCATCCGTGCTCATCCGCGGATCTTCGACGAGGCAGACCTTGTCGCCGCCGAGGATGCCGTGATCGACGAGCAACCGACCGACGGCACGCGCCGCGATCACGCCGGGCCGATCGTTATCGGCGAACGGCAGATTGACCGCGTAGCCGCCGGTGGCCCAGATCCATGCCGTGGCCTTCACGCGGACGAGCTGACCGGGCGTGGCAACGGCGAGCACGCCGCCATCGTCCTCGGGAAAGAAGCCGATCGCCGTCGAGCGTTCGAGTAACTCGCAACCGGCCGAAAGCGCGGCTTCGACGCGACGCGCGGCATCGTCGCGACCCGTGCGCGGATCCGCGCGCAAGCTACCGCCCGCTTGTAACTGATCGTCGATCACGAGGACGCGCTTGCCGCTGCGCGCACACGCGGTGGCCGCGGCGAGCCCGGCGGGACCGCCACCGATCACGCACGCATCGACGTGACGATCGGCGACATCCGGCAAGTCGTTCGCCTCGTGGGCGGGCAGCTTGCCGAGCCCCGAGAGTTGGCGGACGACCTTGTTGGCGAGCTTGTTCAATACCGAGCTGCCGGTCATCAACGTGTGATGATCGAGGCCGCGCGCGAACAAGAAATCGACCGCGCCGAGCAGGTCGACCTCGGCCGAGGGGAACGCGTTCTGCCCGGCGGCTTCGGTGCCCGCGGCGCACGGCGTCTGGCACGCACGCAGGTTCGGGACACCGTCGATCCGGACGAGGCACCCGCTGCAGTGACCTTCGAGGCAGAAGAACGTGCGTGGCCGGTGGTACTTGAGCGACCGCGACATCACGCGGACGCCACTCGCGAGCGCGGCGGCGGCGACCGATTCGCCGGTGTACGCGCGCACGCCACCATCGGCGATCCGGATCTCGACCGGTGCCCCACGCACTGCATCGAAGACAGCTAGCCGGCGAGCCACGGCCTACACACTATGCACCCGGATCTCGCGATGTTGAAACCATGTCGGCGCGTTGCTTTCAGTAGCCTTCACGAATTACCATTTCAGTTCGAAAGGACTGGGGAATCCGAATGGCTACTCCAACGAGACCGTGCCCGTACTGTGGCGCGGCGGTGCTGATGAACGCTCCCGCGTGTGGCACCTGTGGTCGGCCCATGCCACCGATGCAGGCAGGCGCACCTCCCGGTGGCGCGGCACCAGCGAAGACGATGTTCGGCTATGCGGCGCCGCAAATCCCGCAAGCCCAACGTCCAGCAGGTCAGGGTGGTCCGGCGGCGCCGCAAGCTCCGCAACCGGCGCGTCCTGGTAGCAGCACGAATCCGGGTGGCGGATTCGGTCAACAAGGATTCCAACCGCCGCAGCAACAAGGTTTCGGTCAGCCGCAAGCGCCGGCGCCGCAACAGCCGCAGCAGCCGGCGAATCCGTACGGTCAACCGCAACAGCCGCAAGGTTTCGGTCAGCCGCAACAGCCGCAAGGTTTCGGTCAACAGCCGAATCCGTACGGTCAGCCGCAGCAGCCGTACGGTCAGCCGCAACAGCCGCAAGGTTTCGGTCAGCCGCAACAACCGCAGCAGCCGGCGAATCCATACGGTCAGCCGCAGCAACCGCAAGGGTTCGGTCAACAGCCGAATCCGTACGGTCAGCCGCAGCAACCGCAGCAGCCCTATGGTCAGCCGCAACAGCCGGCGAATCCGTACGGAGCTCCGCAACAAGGTTTCGGCGGACCGCAGCCGGGATATCCGCAGGCGCAGAACCCGTTCGCGCCGCCGCAGCAAGATCTGCCGGGCCCGCTCGACAACATGGCGCGCCACATTCCGCAGTCGGCGCCGGGAACGATCTTTGGAATTCCGGTCGCGCGTCTGCGTGACCCGGGCTTTCAACGCTTGGTGCTGTTGATCGCGGGCATCGGCCTGCTCGTCGGCATCATCGTGCCGTTCCACCTGAGCCCCACCGCGTTCTCGTGGGATGCCCCCGAGAAGTTCAACTTCCTGATCTGGCCGATCATCGCGGGTGGCGCGTACCTGCTGCTCACCGTCGCGCCGCCGAACATCAAACAGAACGTTCCGCCGATCGTGCTGCACTGGCTGCCGTTTACGGTCGCGTTCTTGGGCATCTTCATCGCGCGCACGGCAATCGTCTACGGTGGTGCTGTCGTCGAGATGCCGCTCATCATGTGGCCGTCGACCCTGCTGATGCTGGGCTTCGCTGTCCTGGTGTTCGGCCTGCTTGCGAGAATCGCCCAACCGCAAGATCAAGTCGCACGCATCATCATCGCGGTCGGTGCGGTGATGCTGGTGCCCGACTACATCGATGTGCTTCGCGTGGTGTTCCACTTCAGTGGAGGCGTGCTGTCCATCATCCACGGGCTCATCGCGTTCATCGTCCTCACGATCGGCGTGCTTTGCGTCTTGTTCGTGGTGCCGCCGCAGAAGCTGCCTCCGGCGCTTCAATCGCTCGACGCATTTGCGCCGCTCGTGACGGCGCTGCTCATCGTCTTCCTGCCGCTGAACATCGTCCTCGTCTATTTGGATTCGATGATCCAAATGAAGGAGTTCATCAGTCCGCTGTTGCAGATGGCGCACGCACTCCTCCAAGTGATCGCGTACTTCCTCGTATTGATGATGGCGTCGCCATCTGCGTATGAAGAAGCGACGGCGCTGATCACCGGTCGTCGTCCGCCGGGCTCGCATCCGCCGGGCGGTTATCCACCTGCGGGTGGTGGTTACCCGCCGCAAGGTGGTGGTGGCTACCCGCCGCAAGGGTGGTTACCCGCCGCAAGGTGGAGGCTACCCGCCGCAAGGTGGCGGTGGATATCCGCCGGCCGGCGGTGGTTACCCGCCGCAAGGTGGTGGTGGCTACCCGCCGCAAGGTGGCGGTGGTTGGCAGCAGTAACAGCTGAATGAAGCGCCCCGGTTCGCCGGGGCTTTTTCGTTTTCGGGGAGTAGGATCGATGGCGATGAGCGAGCCGAGAGGACTCGAATGGAAGGTCGGCGCGTTGATCGTCGTCGCGACGGCGATCCTCGTCGGCTTCATCTTCGTGCTCGGCAATTTCTCGCTGCGTAGCGGCTACACGATCTTCGTCGACTACGACTACATCGGCGCGCTCCAGCCCGGTGCGCCGGTGAAGGTCTCGGGCATCAAGGTCGGCAAGATCGACAGCGTCGACTTCCTCGGCGGTAAACCGGATGCGAAGACCGGCAAGCGCGTCCAGGTGCGCGTGGCCGTGTGGATCGAAGATCGTGCCAAAGAATCGATTCGCAGCGACGCCGAGTTCTTCATCAACACGCAGGGCGTGCTCGGCGAGCAGTACCTCGAGATCGTACCGGGCCACGATTGGGACAAGCCGGCGCTCGCCGCGGATACGATCGTCCATGGTCCACCGGCGGTGCACGATCCGCCGCGCACGGACCTCGTGGTCGCGCGGTTGTACGAAGTGCTCGATGGCGTGTCGTCGGTGCTGCACGACGATCGCGACGCGATCAAGAACTTGCTCTCGAACAGCGCGAACGCGGTCGCCGAGCTGAACAAGATCCTTGTCGATCATCACGAACAGATCGGTGACTTGATCGTCGCGGCGGCGGATGTCGCGCGCGAGGCCAAGACCACGCTCGCGAAGGTCAACACCGGGCTCGGCGATGGTCGTCAGGTCGCGGTGCTGTTGAACGATGTCGACAAGACGTTGCAGACGGCGCAATCGACGATGACCACGCTCGCGCCGCCGGCGGCAGCATTCATGACGGATGCGACGCGCGTGACGAACCTCGTGACCGAACAACGGATCGATACGGCGATCGGCGCGGCGGACAAAGCAGCGAGTGCGGCGCAGAAAGCCGGCGGGTTGATCGATAACGTCAACGGCATGGTCACGGACCTGCGCGCGGGCAAGGGCACGGCGGGTGCGCTGCTCTCGAAGGACGAGCTGTACAGTGACCTGCGCGAGCTATTGCGCGATCTCAAACGCAATCCGTGGAAGTTCTTCTGGAAGGAATAGAACGACGCGTCGGGATGATCGCGCTCGCGGTGTTGGTCGCCGCGACGGCGTTCTTCGTGTTCGTCTACGACCGGATCGAATGGGGCAGGCACGTGCGCATTCGCGTCTACTTCCATCACGCGGGCGCGCTCCACGAGGGCGGGGCGTTCGTCGCCGCGGGCCGAAGCGTCGGCAAGATCGAAGCGATCGCGCTCGTGCCGCGTGGTGGCTCGAAGCTCCTCGGGGATGACGAAGGTGTGGTCGTGAAGGTCGCGATCGATGCAGACATCGCGACGCAGCTCGATCGCGGTGGTGACGTGTTCGTGGCGTCGCGCGGTGCGCTGGCAGAGCGCTACCTCGAGCTCGGGCCGGGCACCACGGGCGAGTCGTTGCACGAGGGTGACGAGTTGCGCGGCGCGGATCCGCCGAGCCTCGATCGCGTGTTGCAGCGCACGTGGGACAACTTGCAGACGATGGCGGCGTTTCGCGATCAGGTGAGGCCCGAGTGGGATGCGTTGCGCGCGCAGCTGACGGAATTGCGCGCGCACCTCGATCCGGCCTCGGCGACGGCGATCGCGCACGCGGACAAGATCGCGCCGATGTGGCTCGAGACCAGCGGCCTCCTCGACGAGATCCAGACCTTGCGCGAGCGCGGTCACACAGCGGACGTGCGCGACACGATCGCACGCGTGTCGGCGTTCTACGCGACGGCGCGTACGCAGATCGTGGGCCTGTCACAACAGGCAGCGCAGCTAGGGGCAGCGGTCGATCGGCTGCGTACGAAGCTCGGTCCCAAAGGCGATGCGGCGATCGCGGCCGTCGAGAAGGCCATCGATCAGGTGCGCGCGGACATCGCGAAGATCGATCCGTTGCTCGCGCAAATCGATGCGCTGAATCGTGCGCTCGCGCGTGGCGATGGCTCGATCATGAAGATCCTGCACGATCCCGAGTTCCCCGAGGATGCGAAGGACCTCGGCAAGCTGATGAAGCGCGAGCCGTGGAAGGTGATCGATCGTCCGGCGGATGACCACCGGCTGTCTCCGTGATGGGGACGGTCGCAACTACGTCAACTTGCGATCGCGAAGTAGCTGAATCTGTTCGAGGATGGGGACGGTCGCAACTACGTCAACTTGCGATCGCGAAGTAGCCGAATCTGTTCGAGCACGGGGACGGTCGTAACCTCGGCGTGACTCGTGATTCTAAGCCGCGTGAAGTGGATGTTTCTCGCCTCGCTCGTCGGATGCGCCGCTTCGCCCGTTCAACCCGCAGAACCACGTGCAAGTGAGTCCCTCTTGCGGAGCGCGGATCTCGAAGCGGATCTCGACATCGTCGAGCACAGCTATCGCGCCCTTCATCCGGGCCTCGCGCGCTACAACACGCCCGCCGAGATCGACGCGTTGTTCGCGCACACCCGCGACGCGTTTCGCCACGACCAGTCACTCGCCGATGCGTACGTCGAGCTGACGCGCCTGACCGCGGGCATTCGCTGCGGCCATTCGTTCCCGAATCCGGCGAACCTGCCGAAGGCCACCGCGGCCGCGCTGTTCGATCGCTCGCGGCTACCGTTCTTGTTCGACTGGTATCACGGCGAGATGGTCGTCACGCGCGACTTCACCGGCCAGCTCCCCGCCGGCTCGATCGTCCAATCGATCAATGGCACGCCGACGAAGACGATGTTGACCACGCTACTGCCACTCGCACGCGCCGACGGTCACAACGATGCAAAGCGTGTCGCGTATCTCTCCGACGTCGGCGACGGGGAGCACGAAGGCTTCGACATCCTCGCACCGCTCGTGTTTCCGTCGGTGTTCGAACGCGGCAAGCCTTTCTGGATCACCGCACGCGAGCCCGACGGCTCGACGGTCGTCACGGCACTGCGCCCGCAAACCGTCGCCGAACGCGTTGCTGCGGCTCCGGCGCCCGACGAATCCGGCGCATCCGGTCCCCTGTGGTCACTCGAATGGCGCGATCGCATCGCCTACCTACCGATGCGCACGTGGGTCACCTATCACACGAAGCGCGATTGGCAGGCGGACGTCGAAGCGATGATGGCCGACGTGATCGCGAAGGACGCACCCACGTTGATCGTCGATCTGCGTGGCAACGAAGGCGGCAGTGACGTCGGCGACATCATCCTCGCGCACCTGATCGATCAGCCTCTACGTCGTGGCGCGATGTCCCGCCGAGTCCGGTTTCGCTCCGTGCCGACGGAGCTCCGCGCGAACCTCGACACCTGGGATCCGACGTTCGTCGATCTCGGCAAAGATGCCACCGCGCAACCCGACGGCTGGTTTGCACTCCCCGCCGAACCCGGCGCGAGCGAGATCGTGCCGAAGGGTCCGCGCTATCGCGGTCGAGTGATCGTGCTCGTCGACGCGACGAACAGCTCGGCGACCTTTCAATTCGCGCTCACCGTCCAGCAAGCCAAGCTCGGCACGATCGTCGGCGCGCCGACCGGCGGCAATCAACGCGGTATCAACGGTGGCGCGTTCTTCTTCGTCCAGCTACCGCACACGCACCTCGAAGTCGACCTCCCGCTGATCGGCACGTTCCCCGACGGTGATGCACCGGATCAGGGCGTCATCCCCGACGTCTTGATCGAGACCACGCCGGCCGATCGCGCCGCGAACCGCGATCCCGTGATGGCCGCGGCGCTCAATCGAGCTCGACGGTAATCGCGTCCCGCCACGGCAAGCACAGCGCCTGCTCTTCGATCCACGGACAATCGAGCGCATCGCCGACGAACATGCTTCGCGCGAGCCGCGTGAGCCGCGTGGTGAGCTCCGCCGGATCGCGATCGTGCGCGACCGCTTGCAGATCCGGAAGCCCGAGCCCCGACAGCCCGACGGTGTCCGCGATGACATCGTGATCGCCGATCGCCGCGATCCGGACGTTGATCGCCGGCCCACACGGACCTTGCTCCATCCGCAGCATCCGATAGGTGGAAAACGCGAGCACGCGCTGCGCCGGCATCCAATGCAACACGGCCGGCCGCAGATCCTCCACGCACGCGAGCACCGCATCGAGCACCGATAGAAACGCGAGCAGCATGGTGGCGTGGTTGACCGCGCGATGCGCGACCATGCTGATCACGATCGAGTGCGTGCACGCATCGACCGCTTGGTGGCGTTCGACCCAGCTCGGCGACCACGCGAGCGCATCTTCGAGCTGCGTCTTGTACGCATCCACGCTCGCGTGAAACACGTGCGCGAGCAGCGGCAGATCACCGGTGGGAATCGCGAAGCCGAAATGGCCGTAGCGGTTTTCTTTGCCTTGGCCGATCGCTTCGACATCACTGCGCCACGCGATCAGCTGGCGATGAATAGAGTTTGGATTCAGGGCCTGCGAGTACGGCAACAGGACCTGCACCGTGTAACGCGGCGGTGGTGCGGTCGAGAGCATCCGCAGTACCTAACACACATGTGGTCGAATGGTTCGACCAATAATGAAATTCGTTCAAAACCCAGGTGTTTCCATAGGTCCCGCCGATCTCCCCTGGATGAACTGCTGGACGATCGGGTCTGGGGATGCGCGGAGCTCGGCCGGTGTCGCGACCGCATGAACGACGCCTTGATAGAGAAACGCGACGCGCTGGGCGGTCTCCATGATCGAGACCAGGTCGTGCGAGACCACGATCGATGTCACCGGCAATTCCGCGATCAACCGATCGATGCGCCGCGCGCTGATCGGATCGAGACCGGTCGTGGGCTCGTCGAACAGCACGACCTCGGGCTCGAGCGCGAGCGTGCGTGCGATCGCGGCGCGCTTCTTCATGCCGTCGCCGAGCTCGGCCGGATAGCGATCGGCGTAGTCGGCCATGTAGACCTGCGCGAGCAGCTGGTGTGCGCGATCGCGTGTCGCACCCGCCGACAAGGATCCATGCTTTCGCAGCGGCAGGGCGACGTTCTCCGCGAGCGTCATCGAATCGAACAACGTCGCGGCTTGGAACACCATGCCGATCCGCTTGCGCAGCGGTGGCCATGCGCGCTCCGGGAGGTTGTCGATCCGCGCGCCATCGAACCAGATCTCGCCGCGATCGATCTGCAGCAGGCCAACGAGGTGCTTGATGGTGACGGACTTTCCGACGCCACTCGTGCCGATGATGAACAACCGCTCGTTCGGTTCGACGGCGAGGTTCATGCCGCGCAGCACCGGCTTGTCGCCGAATGCCTTGTGGACATCTTTGAACTCGATCAGCGCCACGTGCCCTCGAACGCTCCATCGCGAAACGTGCCCCGGCCTTTACAGAGGATCGCGCACGCCGGCACGCGCTTCGAGAATTCGACGAGCTTGTCGAACGTGAAGTTTCCGTCGGTGACCCACAGGCAAAGCTCGCGTAACGGGAGCATGCGCAGCATGGCGAGCGCGGCCTCGTCGATCGAGGTCTCGTGGATCTGCAAATCCTCGACGTGACGACACCGCACCAGGCTAGGCACGCACGCGTTCGTGAGCTGGTGATTCTCTTTGAGCCGAAGGCTGCGCAGTGCGGGCAAGCGGACGAGCTCGGCGAGGCCGTCGTCGGTGACTTGCGTCGCTTGGATGTTGAGGTTCTCGAGCGTGGCGATCGAACAGATGTGATGGAGGCCGCGATCGTCGAGGTTCGTCATCGCGCACGTGAGCTGCGTGATCGGTAGCTGAGCGAGCGGCGATAGATCGTCCGGATCTTCGATGTGACCGATCGAGACGTACATCTAGAGGTCGCCTCCGGTCAGCCACAACGCGGACGCCGAGATGATGAAATCGAGGACGATCACGGCGAACGAGCTGCCGATCACCGCCGACGTGGTGGCCCAACCCACGCCCTCGGAGCTGCCGCGTGCGCGCAAGCCGCAGAACCCGCTGACGACGGGAATCGCCGCACCGTACGCGACGCTCTTGATGATCAAGAGGGCGAAGTGGCGACCGCGCAGGAGGTTCAGGTCGAAGAAGATGTGCGTGTTGACGTTGAACGAGAAGTGCGCGGTCAGGCCGCCGGCGAGATACATGATCACGCCACCGCACACGACCAACACGAGCGTCATCACCAGCGATGCGATGAAGCGCGGCACGATCAGGTAGTCGATCGGCAACACGCCGCTCATCCGTAAGGCGTCGACCTGCTCGGTGACTTTCATCGACCCGATTTCGGCGGCGATGCCGGCACCGACGCGCGTGGCGAGCATCAGCGACGTGAGCGTGGGCCCGAAGTCGCTGACGATCAGGCGGATGTACTGGCTGCCGACCTGAGAGTAGTCGCCGGTGACGCGTGAGAGTTGGAGGCACGCCTCGTAGGTCATCACCATGCCGATGAAGCCGAGCGTGACGGCGATGAACACGAGCGAGCGATTGCCGATCCAGTACATCTGGCGAACGATGTCGCCTTTGCGCCGGCCGCCGCGCAGCACGCCCGCGATCGTCGACACGTATGTGAGCCACAGGTCGCGCGCGCCGCCGAGCAACGAGAGGACGTATGTGCCGATCGCGGTCATGACGAGAGATACGTGATGAAGAAGTCGAGCAGCATGATCGAGACCGCCGCCGCGACCACGGATGCGTTGACCGCGCGGCCGACTCCGACGGCGCCGCCGCGCACGCGGATCCCGAAGTGGCAACTCGCGATCGCGATGGCCGCGCCAAATGCGATCGATTTGTAGACGCCGTGCAGGAAGTCGTACGGCTTCAAGTTGTCGGCGAACGAGTGGTACATCGTCGACCAACTGATATCGAGCATCGTGCGTCCGACCGCCGATGCGCCGAGCAGTGCGACCAGATCGCCGATCACGGTCAGGACGACGAGCATCACGATCATCGCGAGGACGCGCGGCACGATCAGGAACTGGATCGGATCGATCGCGAGTGCGCGTAGGCCGTCGAGCTGCTCGGTCACGGTCATGGTCGCGAGCTCGGCCGTGTTGTTCGCGCCGACCCGGCCGGAGAACATCAGCGCGATCAGGATCGGCCCGATCTCGCGGAGCACGGCATAGCCCGCGCCCCAGCCGGCGAGCGAGGTCGCGCCGAGCTTCTTCACGAACGGGCCGGTCTGGAGCGTCATCAGGCCGCCGGCGAACGCCGCCGTGAGGATCACGATCGGGACGGAGCGCACGCCCATCTTGAACAGGTGCTTCGTCAGCTCGGCGCGATCGATGCGAGGTGGCACGAGCGCGCGCACGATCTTGCCGGCGAGGACGAGCATGCCGCCGATCGCGTCGACGAACACTACGGGCGCTCCTGACCGGTGACGAACTCGCGGACGTGCGGATCCGCGATCGCAGCGAGCCCCTTTGCGGGGCCACGGTGGAGGAGCATGCCGCGATCGAGGAACACGATCTCGTCGACGAACTGGGCGAGCGCGGCGACGTCCGACGACACCGCGATCACCGTGGCACCCGTGCGTTGTTGATCGGCGGCGAGGAGGTCGTAGATCTTTTGCGTGGTCACCGGATCGAGGCCGGCGGTCGGCTCGTCGTAGATCACGAGCTCGGCATCCGCGACGGTCGCGCGGGCGATGCCGACGCGCTTGCGCATGCCGCCGGAGAGCTCGCTCGTCAGCTTCTTCTCGCTGCCGGCGAGGCCGACCGCGCGCAACCGTGCGGCGACGCGCTCGGGATCCGGCTGCGCGAGTGGGAACGCGACATTGCCCTCGACGTCGAGGAAGTCGAACAGCGCGTTCGCTTGGAACAACATTCCGACGCGCTTGCGCACCTCGCCGAGCTCGACCTCGCGTCGTCCGACGACGTTCGTGCCGAGAAGCTCGATCTCGCCGCGATCCGGCTGTTCCAAGCCGCAGATGAGCTTCAACAGCACCGACTTGCCGGCGGCCGCAGGGCCGATGATGCCGAGCTTCGTCCCGCGCTTCACCTCGAGCGAGACGTCGTGAAGAACGTCGCGCGTGCCAAACCGTTTCGCGACGTTTGCGAGGCGGACGGCGGTCACATCGGTGCTCCTGACACGGGGGACGGTGTCTAGTTCGTCAAGTTCGGACACGAGTTTCGGACACGCGCGTCGACGCGATTTCGCAGGGTTCGCCGCCGAACTTGACGAACTAGACACCGTCCCTACGGACACGGGCCGAGCTCCTTCGCACGCGCGATGTACTTCGACTCCGCATCGAGCTTCACGAGATCCGCGACCGCGCGACATCGACCGGCCGTGTCGTGTTTCTCCTCGAGCGTGACCGCGAGCTCGAACAACGCGTCGTCGCGCAGGATCGACGCAGGATAATCCTTCGGCAACTGGCGAAACGCGGCTGCCGCGCCGTCGAGGTCGTGCAAGTCGTCGCGCAGGAGCTTGCCGAGCTCGAGCTGCGCGTCGTCGAGCCAGACCGAAAAGTAGCTGCCGGCCATCAGCGCCACCTCGCGCGTGGCGGTGAGCGCGCGCAATCGCTCGACCGCGCCACGCGGATCGCCGAGCTGCTCGCTGAGCTTGGCCGCGAACCAGCGCGCATCGTCGCGCAGGCCGCTCGTCGGAAAGTCATTCGGGATCCGATCGTAGAGCGCGCGTGCTTGCTCGGGCCGATTCAATTCGTGCGCGTACAGATCCGCGAGCGACCAGATGATGTTGTCGCCGACCTGTGTCGCGGCTTCGGTGGTGGCGAGCTTTTCGAGCTCGGTCGCCAGCGCCTCGGGCGCGCGCGTGCGGCCGTCGTCGAGCAGCGTCTTCACGGCATCGCCGGCCGCGGCTTCGTCGGGGAAATCCGTGACGACGCGCCATAACGCGGTGTACGCCTGCGTCGGTCGCTCGGCATGGAGCAGCAACACGCCGGCGCGATAGAGCGCGGTCGCCGCCGTCGGTGGATCGCCATCGGGCTCGGCTTCGACGCGCGGCGGAATCGCGATGTATGCCGCGATCGCCTGATCCGTGCGATCGACGTGCTCGAGCAACTCGGCTTCTCCGAGCAGCGCCTGACTGCACGCGAGCTTCGCGCGGCGCTCGGGCTTCAGCCCGCCGCACTTCTGCTGCGCCGCGCGATATTGGTCGAGCGCGCGATCGGTCTGGCCCGCAGTTTCGCTTTGCTCCGCCGCGGCGAGCTCGGGCAACGTCGCCGGTGCCGAGCACGCGAACACGAGAGCGACGCTCGTGACCGCGAGCGCGTCGCCGCCCCGAGCCACGCGGTGCCCTCCCGTTCGCGGCATCACGCGACGCTAGCGATGACCTTTGCCGCGCGCAGGATGCCCTCGCGATCGACATCGAGGTGCGTGACCGCGCGGATCCGCATCGGCCCCGCGGCGCCGAGCAACACGCCCTCGGCGCGCGCCTTCTCGATCACCTCGGCGGGCGTGCCGCGCGACAGATCGATCATCACGATGTTCGTGTGCACGCGCGCTGGATCGACCGTCAGTTGCTTCGCGCCGCCGAGCGCTTCGACGAGCGCCTTCGCATTCGCGTGATCCTCGCCGAGCCGCGCGCGGTTGTGCTCGAGCGCGTACAGTCCGGCGGCGCCGAGGATGCCCGCTTGGCGCATGCCACCGCCGTACATCTTCCGAGCGCGATGCACGCGCCTGATGAAATCCTTCGAGCCGCACACGACCGAACCGACCGGCGCGCCGAGGCCCTTCGACAAGCACACGCTCACCGAATCGAAGCCGGCGCACAGCTCCTTCTCCGACGCGCCGGATTGCGCGGCCGCGTTCCAGATCCGCGCGCCATCGAGGTGCGTCTTCATGCCGAGCTGCTTCGCCATCGCCAACACCTCGGCGAGCCGCGCGCGATCCCACACGATGCCGCCGGCCATGTTGTGCGTGTTCTCGACGGCGACCACCGTGGTCGGCGCTTGATACGGATCGTCCGCCTTGAACGCGGTCTTGACCTCGGCGGCGGTGAACGTGCCGTCGGTGCCGATCATCTGCGTCTGCAAGCCGGCGAGCGCACCCAACGCACCCGACTCGTGACGCCAGCAATGCGCGCCGACGCCGATGATGACTTCCTCGCCGGGGCGCGTGTGCGAGCGCAGCGCGATCTGATTCGCCATCGTTCCCGACGGCACGAACAGCGCGGCTTCGGTGCCGATGATCTCGCAGACCCGATCTTGGAGCCGCTTGACGGTCGGGTCTTCGCCGTAGACGTCGTCGCCGACCTCGGCCTCGGCCATCGCGCGGCGCATCGCGGCGCTCGGCTTCGTTACGGTGTCGCTACGCAGATCGACGACGCTCGCCATGCGCCGACCATACCTCAGACTCGGTTCGCGATTTTTGCGACGGTCGCCAGGTTATCGACGAGCGCAACGCGGTTCATCAGGCGCGTGCGGAGCGCGGCATCGATCGGCGAGACCGAGACCGGGACGTCGTGCGTCGTGGCCAAGCGCTCGAGGGGCGCGAGCGTCTGCAACAGGGCCGCGAGGTCGGTCTCCGCGGACAGCGTGCCCGAGGCGGCGATGCTGCGGCCGTCGCGGCGCACGACGAACACCATCAGCATGAAGTTCTGGCGGTTCTGCCACAGGAACGGCGCGGCATCGATGCGAAGCGCCGCGACGTGCGTCCACGGCACGCGGTGCGAGCGCCACAGGTTCGCGACGCCGAGCCCGGCGCGATCGCCATCCAGGCGCAGGCGGAGGCTGCGGATCACGAGCAGGAGCCACGCGCTGGTTGCCGCGCCCGCGAGCGCGAGGCCGAGCACGCTCCAGTGGAGCTCGGCGGCGATCACGAAGCCGATGATCGGCAGCAGCGCACCGCAGAGGAACGTGATGATCGTGGCGCCGATTCGGGGACGGGCGAAGTGGATCGATGCGTTCATGCTCCGAGGAGCGAACACCGGCGATCCGTCGCGCAGATTTCGCGGCGACGAGAAAACGCGTGTTTAGGTCGGTTACTTTGACGAGTTGGATACCGTCCCCAACCACGGATCGCGGGGTTAGTCGTCGTTGATCGTCGACGGCTTATCGTGAATCGGCGGGCCGTCATCGGGGCGCGGATGATCGCGCTCTTCCTTGCCGTGGACCTTGTTGTCGGGTTCGTCGTGCTCTTTCGGCGGCGGATCCTTTTCGGATCGTCCTTCTTCGACGGAGCCGGGGCCGGCGCACCGAGCTCGGCACGCAGCTTCTTCTCGAGCCGGTTCAGCATGTCGAGCTCTTGCCACTCGGGACGATCTTCGATCGTCATCACGAACCGGACCGCATGACGCCCGTCCTGCAACACGTCGATCACCTCGAGCGAGCCGCGGAACGTCTTCTTCTCCTCGTGGAGCTCGAACAGGATGTAGCCGGCATCGACATCTTTTTCGACGAGCTTCAGGCCTTCGTCGACGCGCACGAACCGGACCGCCGTCGAGAACGACTCGGGCCGGGGATACGCGAGCGTTTTTTGCGAACGCGCGAGCGCCGGTGAGCTCGCCCCACACAATGCCAACGCGATCAGCAGTCGACGCATGCCTCGATAGCGCCACGCCGACGATCCGCGGGCCAGTTTTTGTCCAGACCGAACGAAGCCCGCCGACGCGCGCAGGCGCGGCGGCGGAGAGCGCAGTGAGGGCTGGACGGAAAAAAATGTCTGAGTGCCTGCAGTCGCAGCCGCAGCGCGAGTGCCAGCAGCGCCAACCCTCAGTCTGGGAGGTCGCCGGCGAGCAGCGTCCGCGGCGCGTGATCGAACAGCCGCACCGTGGTGGCGTGGCCGAGCTTCTTGTCGATCCACGCGAGCCCTTGTTGCGCCTGCTGCAAATCGCCCAGCTGGTGCGCGTCCGTCGCGACCGCCGTGGCGAGCCCGATCTCGAGTAGGTGGCGCGCGGCCTTCTGCTCGCGCTTGCCGTGGAAGCCACCGATCGCGCCGAGATCGATCGCGAACGCGCAATGCCGGCGCAGCTCGGTGGCGAGCGTGTCGTTGTCCCACAGTGCGTGGTATCGCTCGGGATGGGCGAGCACGGGGACCTTGCCGGCCATCCGAAACTTGAACAGCTGATCGACCATGTTCGGCGGCATCAGCGGCGGTGGGATCTCTACGAGAAACGCGTTCGTGCCCTGGAAGTGTGGGATCGTCCCGTCGACGATTCGCCCGAAGAACACATCATCCCACATGTTTTCGGCACCGAGCCGGAGGGTGGGATGGTGCGGTTTACGAAGCGGTTCGAGCGCGGCGAGGGTCGCTTCCACGCGTGGCCAGTCGGGAAGGTATTGGTTCGCCTTCTGATGTGGCGTGACGCATTGCTCGGTGACCCCGAGCGACGCCAGGCCATCCAACATCGCCAAGGCGGCCGCCTGGTCCGGAGCACCGTCGTCGAGCCCGTAGAGGACGTGACTATGGAGATCGACGTATCCCAACGGCTCGTACTCTACCTCGACCGGCGTGGGCCCAAGTGTTTGAAGTGATTGCTCGAGATATGCCTGCGTGTTAGAGATCGACGGGTATGGCTCAGTCTGAGAAGCGCGAGAATTCTGTCCTCTTTTCGCTACGCGAGCTCCGCCAAATCGAGGAGAGCCGCGTTCAAGAAGAAGAGCACGCGGTTCGCAGTGCTGAAGAGGCGCGCGTCCGGTCCAAAGAAGAGGCCGAGCGCAAGGTTCGCGAAGCCGAGGAAGCCAAGATTCGCGAAGAGCGCGAGCACGTTCGCCAGGTCGAAGAGGCTCGCCTCGCGGCCGAGCGTGAAGCGCGTCTGCGCGTCGAATCGCACGAAGCGACCGAGCGGCAGAAGCACCAGGCGGCGCTCGATCAGCAACGCCTGCAGCAGGAGATGGAGCTCCGTCGCGCGGAAGTCGCGAAGAAGCGCCCCACCTGGATGCTCGCGGTCACCGCGATCGCGGTCGTCGGCATCGTGATCGGTATCGTCGTCGCCGTGAAGAGCATGGCGGCGTCGGATGAAGACAACAAGAAGCGCGTCGCGGCCGAGAAGATGGCGCAGGATGCGGCGAACGCGGCCAAGGAAGCGCAAGACAAGGTCGAGAAGCTGTCGAACGACCTGATCGATCTCGGCAAGCGCGTCGACAAAGCCACGGATGCTCTCGCGGCCGCGCAGAACGATGCCGACCGCCAAGCGGCTCGCGCGAAGCTCGATCAGCTGCGTAAGGAGCGCGCGGATATGGAAGAGCGCATCGCACAGGCGAAGGCGGCGGCTGCCAAGGCCGAGCGTAACAAGGGCATCCACCAGTCGAAGGAATGCTTGGATAACCCGCTCGCGAAGGGTTGCTCGTAACACCCGAGACCTCGGGTTGAAATGTGGGCGGCTCTCGGGCCGCCCTTTTTATTTCCGGACCGCAATCGCTCCGAGGGCGGCGTGTCTGGATCGTCATGCCGGTCGAGACCTCCATCATGACGTCCCTCTCGGAGCTCAAGGCGATCCACACCCAACGGATTGCCGACGAGCGGACCCAGTTCGAACAAGCCCGCGCGCGCGATCTCGCCGCGAAGCATGCGGCCGAACAAGCGATTCGGAATGCCGAGCAGGAGCGCGTCCAAGCCGAGCGCGACGCGCAACTCCGCGTCGAGGAGACCCGGCTGGCCGTGGAGCGCGAGGCCCGGTTGAAGATCGAAGCGATCGAAGCGGCCGAACGCGCGCGCCACGATGCCGAGCTGTCCGCGCGTCGCCAGGAACAGGAGATGGAGCTCCGTCGAGAAGAGGTTCGCAAGAAGCGGCCGCGGTGGATGCTCGCGGTGACCGTGCTCGCGATCGCCGGTGGCGTGGCGTTCGGTGCGGTCGCGATCAAGGCGATGCACGAGTCGGACGTGTCCGCGGCGGCAACCGCGGCGGCGAACGCGCAGAAGGAACAGGCACGGGCAGAGGCAAAGGAAGCCGCGGAACGTGTGGCGGCGATCGAAAAGGATGCGACCGCGGTGCACGATCGGTTGGTCGCTGCGGAAGACGCGTTGGCGAAGGCAGACACCGACGCCGCACGCGACAAGGCGCGAAAGGCGATCGAGCAAGCGAAGCGCGATGAAGCCGAGCACAACCGCAAGCTGCGCGAGTGGAAGGACAAGCAGGACGCGATCATTCGCGGCCAGGGCCTTCACAACAACGGCTGCACCGACACGGCCCTCGGCTGCATGAAGTAAGCTCGCCGCGTGCTCACGCGCCGCGGCTTTCTGATCGGGTCTGCGGCGGTCGCCGCGTGTCGCAAGGTGCCGACCGTGTCGTCGATCCCGCGACTCACGCATGGCTTGCAAGTCGGCGATGTCGAGTCGGGCAGGGCGCTCGTGTGGGCACGCGCGAACGAAGCGTCGCGCTTGATCGTCGAGTGGGACACGACCGACAAGTTCGAGACCGCGCGGGTCGTTGCGGGCAACGTCGTCACACCCGATACGGGACTCGCGACGACACTCGTGATCGACGGTCTGCCCGACGGTCAGACGATCTTCGTACGCGGCCGATTCGAACGCGAAGCACAGCGCGGCGCGAGCGATCGCGAGATCGTGCATTTTCAAACGCCGCGCGCCGACAAGTTTCGCGTCGCGTGGACCGGCGATACGTGCGGGCAGGGCTACGGGCGCAATCCCGAGTTTGGCGGGCTCGTCGGTTACAAGGCGATGCGCGAGGCGCAGCCCGCGATGTGGATCCACTCCGGCGACATGATCTACGCCGATAACCCGATTCCGGCGGAGATGAAGGTTGGCGATCGGGTGTGGAAGAACGTGACGAACGAGCACGTCGCGCGCGTCGCCCAGACGCTCGACGATTTTCGTGCGCGCTACCAGTACACGCTTGACGACGAACACGCGCGGGCGCTCGCCGGTGAGGTACCGATCGTCGCGCAATGGGACGATCACGAGATCCACAACAACTGGTGGCCGCATCAAAACCTCGCCGCCGAAGACAACCGCTACACGATCCAACCGGATGCGAGCGTGCTCGCGAGTTACGCGCGCCAAGCGATGATGGAATGGACGCCGGTCCCGCCGGGGCCGGTACAGCGCGTGATCCACTACGGCCCGCTCCTCGACATCATCGTCCTCGACTGCCGGTCATTCCGGACCGTGAATCCCGTCGGCACCGGCGATGCCGACATGCTCGGCGCACAGCAGGTGCAATGGTTCATCGACGCCGTGACACAAAGTAAGGCGCGCTGGAAGTTGATCGCGTGCGATCAGCCGCTGTCGTGCGTGATCGGCGACGGCCCCGACGACAGCCGCAACGAAGGTTGGGCCGACGGCGACGCCGCATTGCATGGTGGCCGCGAGCGCGAGCTGGCGAAGATCTTCGCGGGCATTCGCGGTCACAAGAACCTCGTGTGGATCACCGCCGACGTTCACTACGCCGCCGCACATCACTACGATCCGACGCGCGCGACGGTCACGGACTTCGATCCGTTCCACGAATTCATCGTCGGTCCGATCCACGCGGGTTCGTTCGGACCGAACAAGCTCGATCCCACGTTCGGCCCCGATCTGAAGTTCCAGTGGGCGCCCGACAAGCAAAACGCCGCGCCGTGGGACGGGTTTCAATCGTTCGGCACGATCGACGTCTCGCCCGAGGCGTTGCAGTGCGCGATCGTCGGGATCGACGGCAAGCCGCGCTACACCGTCGACGTTCCGTTTACAGCCTAGCCTTCGACGAGCCGGACCAGCTCCGGCAACGCCGCCGGCTTGTAGATCGAACGACCCAACAACACGCGCGCTGCCTCGAGCACGCCTTCGGTCACCGCCGGATGCGGATGCACGGTGTGCTCGACTTGCTCGATCGTTCCACCCTGGCCGATCAACAACGCCACGCCTTGGATGCACGTGCCCGCCTGCGGCCCGACGACGCGGAGCCCGAGCAACTTGCCCTCCGGTGACGCGAGCAACTTGACGAACCCGACCGTCGAGCGCATCGCGATGTTCCGGCGATTGATCGCGTTCGACACGATCGCCGCGCGGTACTTCACACCCTTTTGCTTCGCCATCGTCTCGTTGAGCCCGACGGTGCCGACCTCCGGCGTGAGGAAGTACATCGACGATTGCGCCTCGTGAACGAGCGGCGGTGGCGCGAGCCCGTACATATCTTCGACGGCACGCCGCGCTTCGAGCTCCGCGAGATTCGCGAGCATGAGCTCCGGCGTGACATCACCGGCGGCCCACACGTGCGGCGCGGTCGTCCGCTCGTTCGTGACCTGCACGCCGCCCCACTTGTCGATCGTGACGCCGCACTTCTCGAGGCCGAGGTTCTGCACCGCCGGCGCCCGGCCCGTCGCGACGAGCACCGCATCGTAGCGCCGCTCGTGCGGTTGCTTTTGCGCATCGGTCCACGCGACGACGACCTCGTCACCCTCGCGCTTGCACGACGTGATCGCGGCTTCCTTCACGACCGTGATCCCGCCCTTTTCGAACTGCGACGCGACGACGCCGGCGATGTCTTCGTCCTCGAACGGCAGGATCCGCGGCTGGCGATCGAAGATCTCGACCTTCGACTTGCCGAGGTGCGAGTACACCGTCGCGTATTCGCAACCGACAACACCCGCGCCGATGATCGCGAGCCGCGCCGGCAGCTTTTCGAGATGCTCGATGTGATCGCTCGTCAGCACGCGCTCGCCATCGATCGGAAATATCGGCGGGACGCGCGGCTTGCTACCGACCGCGAGCAAGAACTTGTCGGCCTCGATGCGCTGGCCGTTGACCTCGACGGCGTTCGTATCGACGAACACCGCACGGCCCTTCACGCGATCGATCGGCAGCGCGCTCAATTGCCGCTCGAGCAACGCCTGTGCTTCGCCGCACGCTTTCTGGACTTCGGCCTTGAGCGCCGGCCAGCTGAGAACGAGACCGCTGCCACCTTCGTAGCCGCGATCACCACGACACGCGTGCAGGAAGTCGTTGGACAGGTGCCACATCGACTTCGACGACAACGCGCCATCCCAGATGCCCGTGCCTCCGAGTGGACCGGCGTCGATCAACACGACGCGCTTACCGAGATCCGTTGCTCGGATCGCCCCCGCTACGCCGGCCGGGCCGGCACCGATCACGCAAAGGTCGTAACTCACGTACGCGAGCGTACGCGATCAACGTCCGCGAAGAATCGCTTCGGCGAGCTTCCTCGCATCGTCGATCGAGAGCTCGAGCGTCGTCGTGTCGTTACGCAGCGTCACAGTTTTTTCACCATGCTCGACGCGCCATTGCGGTTTCGGCGGTGCTGGCGGTGCGACCCGCCCCAGCGCGACGCGTTCGACCATCTGACTGCGCTCGTCTTCGGTCACGGCACGACGAACTGAATATCGATGCGTCGAAAGGCTACTCAACGGCTCGAGCTCGACCGTCGGACGATCGGTCGTCTTCGGCAGCTCCACCGTAGGGCGGTCGTCAGTCATTCCGGAATCACTGTAACGAATGCAGCACGAACGTTCGGGTATGAACCGGATACGAGCTTTGATAGGGTGAAGCGTGTTTCTTAGAGGGTTTGCTTTAGCTGCGTTCGCGCTATGTGCCTGCGACGACGCAACTCCGCCACTCGCAACGGCACAACCGGGTGTGTTGTTCACGTACCCCGCCGACAAACAGGTGGATGTACCGACCGGCGCCCACATCGTCGTCGTGTTCTCCGATCCCGTCGACGCGTCGGCGTTGTCACAGTGCGGTGGCTCGGCAACAGCACCGACTGGTGGCGTGTGCATCGTCGGACCGGAGGGCGTGGTTGCGGCGACAGCGACGGTCACCGGCGACGAAAAGCGCACCGTCGAGATCACGGGCGTGTCGCTGACACCGGGTGGGCAATATCAGTTGTACGTGTCGAGCGGCGTCGATCCGCAGGCGACGAATCTGCCGAGCGGCGCACTCGCCACGTTCACCGCGCGCCAGGACAAACCGAAATCCGCAGCGCCTACGCTCGTCGCGTTGAACGGTGGCGATCCGATGACGGCGGATGCGTTCCGCCCGATGCTCGAGACCACCACGATCGAGTTGTTGTTCAGCGAGCCGCTCGATACGCGCAGCGTGCAGCTCGCGACGGGCTCGATCGAATTGCTCGATAGCGCGAACGCCGAAGTGCCGGCGACGATCTTCACCGACGGGATTCACGTCGCGATCGATCCCACGGCGGACCTCACGGCGAATGCCACGTACACGTTGAAGCTCGGCGCGAAGCTCGTCGATCGCAGTGGTCAAGCGCTGGCCGCGCAGACGATTCCGATCAAGGTCAACAACTCGCTGAACGGCAACCCGTACATCCCGCAGACGTTGAAGACGCGGCAGATGGGCGATCCGGGCAACACCACGCCGAAGCTCGGCATCGCACCGAACACGGTCGCGATCTCGAAGCCGTTGATCGGCGACAACACCGCGAACGTGCTCGCGAGCGAGTTGCCGCTCGAGATGCACGATCCGAAAGCGTTTCAGGATGGCTCGATCGCGTTCACGATCCGCAAGGGCGCGCGGCTGCGGAACAGCGGCCTGTCGGTGAAGCTCGGCGGCGTGATCGATTCGAAGCTCGCCACGGGCGAGATCGAGATCGAGTTGCTCACGGACGCGTCCGGTCGGATGTATCGCAACCCGCATCAGGATCCGGCACAACGGCCGGAGAACGAGCGCGCGCCGCTGTACGTCGATCTGCAGATGGACATCGCGATCTACGCGACGGATCCGAAGGGCAACGCGGTGATGTCGCAAACCATCCTCGGGCTCACCGGCGTCGGCGTCACCACGGCGACCGATGGCGTGCTCGATATCGAGCAGTTCGCGGTGCTCGATCTGGGCCTCCTCGGCGTCACGTCGGCGCCGACGAACCTCGCGCTCGAGCTCATCACGGAAGACGCGTCGAGCACGTCGAGCAGCCTCAACGGGGACAGCCAACCGCCGACGCTGATGGCCACGTATCCGGCCCCGCTCGACGCGGACGTGTCGGTCGACTCCGGTATCGACCTCCTGTTCAGCGAACCGATCGATCTCGATCACGCACGCAACAACGGCATCGTGTTGCAGACCCAAGCCGGCCAGACAGTGCCGTCGATCATCGAGAGTCGCGGGGCGGCGCTCGTGATTCGTCCGGTCGCGCGGCTCGCGCACGGCACCGGCTACATGGTCGTGTACACCGATGTTCGCGATCTCGCCGGTAACGTGATGGAGCCGCCGGTCGCGTTGAAGTTCAATACGAGCGCGATCGCGAGCACGAGCAATCCGCTCGCGGTTTCGGGCTCGCATCCCGGCGTCGGCTGCGCGCTCCACGATGGCAACGTCTCGACGCCGGGGCGTTGCGTCGACGGTCAAACGACCGACGACATGTATCACGCGTTCACGCTCGCCGTAGATCAACCGGCGGAGGTGGCGTTCAATCAACCGGTCGCGCCGACGTCGCTCACGCTCGGTCAGGCGTGCGGTACCGGTAGCGTGCGCTTCGAAGAGGTCGACATGACCGGCACGTGTACCGCCGTCGTGAAGGGCTCGCTGATCGTCCACGAGCGGTCGTTCCAGTTCATCCCAGATTCGCCGTGGGTCGCAGGCAAGGCGTACAAGATGACGCTCGTCTCGGGAAATAACTCGAACTGCGATGCGAACGAGATCTGCGGCGTGTCCGATGCTGCCAGCTTCGACATCCTGAATTCGATGTCCGGCACGGGCGCATCGGGTGGTCCCGACATGGTCGTTCCGTTTACGGGAGCGCCGTCGGCCGGAGCCACGTACATGCTCGCGACAACCGCGCCGTTTACCGATCTCAACGGCGATGGCGCGATGGACGGCGTCGAAGTTCAAGAAGAAGCGAACTCGAGCGTCATGCACATCACGAACGCGGACGACTTTCCGATCAGCAGCGCGAAGTTCACGACGGCATCGTGTCCGGGCGGCACGGCAGGCGATGGCTGCCTATTCATCAGTGGTGCGATGCCGGTCGAGATGCAGCCGCTCGCCATGAACTGCATGCTCCCCGACGGCACGACGACTCCGACGTGCATGCCGGTCACGATCTCGACGGGCATCATGTACGGCACGTCGGTGACGATGGCCGCGAAGCTGTTCGGAACGTTCACGCTGAACTCCGATACGAACACGTCGATCATGCGCGTCCGCGAGCCCGCGGATGGTCCGGTGACCGGCTACATCTACACCGATACCGACGGCACACCCGTGATGCTGTCGAAGCTCGACCTCTACATGGACGCGCCGGATCTCAGCATCACGCTGTCGTCGCACGACCTTCACTCGAAGCCGATCTCGATCATGCTGAAAGGCCCGGTCACGTTCATGGACGATGGCCGGATCGCGATCGCGCTGAAGAACCAAGCCGACGTGCCGCTCACGATCAACGTGAGCACGCCGCTCGGCGATTCCGGAATCCAGTTGATCCTTCCGCAGAACCAGATGCAGTTGCAGCTCCTCTCGGCGCCGCTGCGGGGAGCGTTGCCGTGAAGTCGCTAGCCATTGTCATCGCGCTCGGAGCGGTCGCGTACGCCGACGAGCCAACCACCGTCGACGCGCAAGTCACGCCGGTCAAGGCCGACAAGGACTACTACGGTCCCTGGTACTTCCGCGCGGGCGTTGCCGTGATCTCGCCGCAATCGACGAGTAAGCCAATGGAGCTTGCCGATGTCGACGGGCCCGCGAGCCTCGCACTCCACAACGGTCCGATTCGAAGGCTCGGGTGCCTCGGTCGATTCGGCGACGGTGTTCGCGGCGATCGTCGGCTATCGCTTGCCGTGGCTGAACCACAAGCTGTCGCTCGAGACCGTGCTCGGCTTGCCGTTCAAGGTGAAGTTCAAGGCGACGGGCACGCTCGCGACCGATTCGATCGCGCCGACGGCGCTCGGAATTCCGACCGGCGTCGGGCCACTCGGCTCCGAGCTCGGCGAAGCGACGGCGGCGCCGATCATGGTGTCGCTCTTGTATCGCTTCCTCGATCACGGCTACATCCGGCCATACGCCGGTGGCGGTTTCGGCGTGTTGGTCGCGCTCGACGCGAAGGCAACGAACCCGACGCTGACGATGGTCAGCCAGCCCGACATGTCGATCGCGCCGGCGCCGGGCCTGCTCCTCCAGGGCGGCGTCGACATCAAGCTCTACCAGCGCTGGTATGCGCGGCTCGACCTCAAGTTCATCGCGTTCATGACGTCGAACGCCGAGGTCCATCACATCCAGGTCGAGACCCCGAACATCCCGTTGTTCGGCACCGTCGAAGTCGGCACGGCAAAGATGTCCGTGACCGTCAACCCGCTCGTGTTCGGCGCTGGCGTAGGCTGCGATTTTTAAACGGATCTCGGCCGAAACAAGGGCTTGACCAACACGCCTCAGCGAATGATGCTCACGCTGATGGTGACGGCCGGGCCTCCGACCGGGGGCAACGTTGCGAGCGCGTCGAGTCAGTACGACTTGCTCGCACGACTTGCGGCCGGCGGCATGGCCGAAATCTTTCTCGCGCGATCGAACGGTCTCGCGGGCTTCGAGCGGTACGTCGTGTTGAAGCGGATCCGGCCGGAGCGTGGTGATGACGCGCGTTGGGTCGGCATGTTCCTCGACGAAGCGCGGCTCGCGGCGCAGCTCCAGCACCCGAACATCGCGCAGGTGTTCGACCTCGGTCAGATCGGCGAGGACTACTTCTATACGATGGAGTACGTCCACGGGGAGGACCTGCTCGACATCCTCGCGTTCACCGCGGACAAGAAGCAGCCGATGCCGGTGCAGGTCGCGCTCGCGATCATCGCCGGTGCGTGTGCTGGGCTCGCGCATGCGCACGAGCGCCGGTCGCCGGATGGTCGGCCGCTCGGCATCGTTCATCGCGATATCTCGCCGTCGAACTTGATGGTCAGCTACGAGGGCACGGTCAAGGTCGTCGACTTCGGCGTCGCGAAGGCGCGGTTCCGCCAGACCGAAACGCAGGCCGGCACGATCATGGGCAAGATCGCGTATCTGTCGCCCGAGCAGTGCACGACCGGCGACATCGATCACCGCAGCGACATCTTCTCGCTCGGCATCGTGCTCTACGAAATGCTCACCGGCGCGCGGTTGTTCAAGCGCGAGTCGGACTTCGAGACGCTGCAGGCGATCGCGCGCGAGAATCCGATCGAGCCATCGGCGGTGGTGCCGAATCTGCCGCGCGGCCTCGATGACGTGGTGCTGACCGCGCTCGCGAAGGATCCGGACGAGCGCTACGCCAGTGCGCACGCGATGCTCGATGCGCTCGAGCAGGTCGCCGAAGGCGCGGGCATGTCGATCACCGGCAACGTGCTGCGCCGGTACATGAAGGATCTGTTCGGCCAACGCGAGGAACCGTGGCGCGAGCTCGAGCGCGCGTCGGTGATGGAGCTCGGCGATGCCGATGTCGAGCTGATCGAGGAGAGTCGGCCGCGGTTGCACGGTCTGCCGATGAACGCGGTCGCCGACGAAGTGCCGATGCTCGATTCCGAGACCGGCATGATCGATCTCGATGCGCTGTTCGGGCGCGACCGTAGCGTGATCCAGACGAAGGCTCCGCCCGCGCCACCGGTGATGCCGCGCGCGTCGGGGCCGCAACCACTCGCGCGTCCGCCGGCGCAGTCGGGGCCGCAACCGGTCGTGCGTCCACCGGTGCCGTCGGGGCCGGTCGCGATTCCGACGGGTTCGATCGTGATGGTGCCGCTGCCGGTGCCGAACGCGCGGCCGGCGACACAGACGTCGATCAGTCGCGTCGCGCAAGGCTCGGCGGATGGCGTGCCGTATCCGATCCACGTCACGGCGCAGACCGCGGCGGTGCACGCGCCGAAGCGATCGATGATCACGGTCGTGCTGACGGCGGTCGGTGTGGTTGCCGCGTTCGTGATCATGTACGTGCTGGTCTCGACGCATTCGGGATCCGCGCCGCCGGCGAGCGTGTCGGGGAGTGCGGCAAAGCCGGCGCCAGCGGGGCCGACGGTCACGCATATCGACGAGCCCGGGGGAGGCGCAGCGCCGGCGAATGCCGCGCCCGCGAGCTCTGCGCCCGCGAGCTCTGCGAATGTCGCGCCGTCCGCGAACAGCGTGCCCGCGAATTCCTCGCCGACCGGCACGCCCGCGAATGTCGCCACGCAGCCCGCGACGGGCAATGGAGCTACGAAGTCCGCGCCAGCGAGTGTCACCGCGCAACCCGCGACGACGAATGTCACCGCGAACGCGAAGCCTGCGAACGTCGCCGCGCAGCCCGCGACGACGAACGGCCCAGCGAAGTCCGCGCCGACGAATGTCGCTGCGCAACCCGCGACGACGAATGGCGCACCCGCGAAGTCCGCGGCCACTGCCGCTCCGTCGACGAACCTCGTGCCCGCGAAGTCCGCGCCTTCGAATGTCGCGGCGACGCCGACCGCTACCAAGTCGTCGCCCACAAACGCCGCCACGAACACTGCCCCGAAATCCTCGACCACCAAGTCCGCGCCCGCCGCGACCAAGCCCGCCGCGAAACCCGAACCTGCGAAGAAAGACCCTGCGAAGTGCAGCGATCCGCTCGACTGCCAATTCTGATCGCAGTGCTCTGTAGCTCCGCTTTCGCCGGCGCGGATGATAACGACGCCGGCGGTGACGATGCGACGCGCGCGAAGGCCGCCTTCGATAAAGGCCGCGAGCTCGTCAAGGCCGGCAACAACGCCGAGGCGTGCCCGCTGTTCGAGCAGAGCGAGAAGCTCGTCCGTGCACCCGGCACTGAATTGAACCTCGCGATCTGCTGGGCCGCCACCGGCAAGCTCGTCGCCGCGCAGGAGCTGTTCGAAGCCGTCGTCAAAGAAGTCGCCGATCAGCCACAGCGCCTCGAGATCGCGCAGAACGGCCTCGATGCACTGAAGACCCGCGTCCCGCACGTCACGATCGATTCGACCGGCCTTCCCGAGGGCGATCCGATCCTGATCGATGGTCGTCGCGTCGAAGTCGGCGCGCCGATCGCGGTCGATCCGGGCAAGCACCAAGTCACGAGCCCGCACGCGAACCAAGCCGAGTTTTCCGTCGACGAAGGTGGCGCGGCGACGGTGAAGCTCGACCTGATCGTCGCGCAGCCCCGACCGATGCAGATCTATTACGTCGGTGGTGCGGCCGCGGGCGCACTGCTGATCACCGTGCTCACCGGCATTGCCGTCCTCAACGAGAAGAGCAACGCGATGCACCACTGCAGTGACGCGAACGTCGACGGCACGTTGACGTGCTCGCAACGCGGCGTCGACCTGCTCGATCGCGCGCACACGATGTCGCACGTCAGCACGGGGTTCCTCGTCGCTGGCGCCGCGCTCGCCGCGTTCACGGCCGTGCTCGAGGTCAAGTGGCGCCGCGAGAACGAAGCGCCGCCGGTCACCGCCTGGACCGCACCGCATGCCGGTGGCATCGCGTGGGAGGGGCGGTGGTGAAGTACGCGATCATTGTCGTGCTTTCGGGCTGCGAGCTATTCGTCAGCGTGCCGAACGGTCAGCTCGCGTCGAGCGATGCGATGCCGGATGGCGGCGGGCCGATGATGGCGTGCACCGAGAGCTGTGCGTCGCCGACGCCGGTCTGCGATACGTCGTCGGGCTCGTGCGTCGAGTGCGTGGTGTCGACGGATTGCACGTCGGCGACCGCGCCGAATTGCGACATGAACGTGTGCCGCGGCTGCGAGCACGATGCCGAGTGCCCGACCTCGAACGTGTGCCTCCAAGACGGCACCTGCGCCGACCCCGCCCGCGTCCTCTACGCGAGCGCGACCGGCACCGCGGCGACCTGCACGGCTGCCGATCCGTGCCCGATAGACACGGCACTCAATGCCGTCAGCGCGACGCAGGACATCGTCCATCTCGCGGCCGGTACGTACACGCGCTCGGCGATGACCACGGTTAGCGTCCCGACGACAGTGACGGGCGAGGGCGCCATCCTGACGAACAGCGCCGCGAGCTTCGTCATGTGGTACACGATGAACGGTTCCGCGCTGACGCTGATGAATCTCGATCTGGAGCTGAACGGCAACGGTCGGATGTTCGGCGCCGAGTGCACCGGCGGTGGCGCGCTGACGCTCTACAAGATGAAGGTCGAGCACGGCAACGGCATCTTCATCCAAGGCTGCGCGTTGACCGTCGATCGATCGACGATCGACGACAACATCGACTACTCGTTCTACATCCAAGACGCGCAGGTCAAGATCACGAACTCGTTCATCACGAACAACGGCGGAATGATCCCGTCGACGGGTGGCTTCAATCTGTTCGCCGGTAACACCGGAACGATCGATCACACCACGTTCACCGCCAACCATGCGTCGATGAATAGCTCGATCGCCGCCGTGCATTGCGTCGACGGCGCGGTCGCGTTCACGAATTCGATCGTGTTCAACAACACCGCGCCCGAGATCGATGCGGGGTGCACGCTGCAGCACTCGATCTCCGGCACCTATGCCGGGACGAACGTCGGCAACCTTGCCGCCGATCCGATGTTCATGAGCGCGACCGACTTCCACATCCAAGCCACATCCCCCGCGCGCATGCTCGCGGATCCGACCTCGATGCTGAATATCGACTTCGATGGCGAACGCCGGCCGAATCCGACCGGCACCGCCTCGGACTCGGGCGCCGACGAAGTTCCATAGGCACGCCTGCTGCACTCGCAGCGCGCATGACCAGCTTCGAATGGCTCGGAGGTCCGACGGGAATCCTCCGCCACGCCGCCGCCACGTTCTTGATCGACCCGATGCTCGGCCCGCGTGGTCCCGACGCATTCGTGTTGCCCCAACATCCCTCGACCGGTGCCGCGAACGCTCGGATCGCGCGTTACACCCGCCAGCCTCACTCGATCGGTGAGGTCGACGCGATCGTGCTCTCGCATCCGCACAACGACCACTTCGATGCGACCGCGAAAGAAATCTTACCAAAGGGTAAACCGCTCGTCGTCCCGCCCACGGCAATCGCGATGGTCGAAGCTGCGGGCTTCCGCGACGTGCGTGCGATCGACTGGGGCGAGAGCATCACGATCGCCGGGACCGTAATCACGGCGATCGAAGCGCATCACGCCCACGATCCTGCGCTCGATCAGAAGCTCGGTCGCGGCAATGGCTACACGTTCGCGTGGCCCGATTACCGCGTGTATTGGACCGGCGATGCCGTGTTGACAGATGCCTCGCCGCGAGGCCCGTTCGACCTCGCGTTGATCCACATGGGTGGCGTCGGGGGCGATGGCGTTGTAGGCCTACGAAGTATGATCGCGGACGAAGCGATCGAGCTCGTGCGGCGGATCGACTCGCGCATCGTGATTCCGATCCATCACACATCGTTCTCCCACTATCGCGAACCGATCGAAGCCCTCGAACAACGTGCCGCTGATGCAGGTCTGTCCGAGCGGTTCCGGTTTCCCGTCGAACAACAGGTGATCTCGCTATGATGATCGAACACGTCGACCTCGCCACACCACACTCCTACGAACGCGCCACGGCTCGCTTCAAGGAGCTCGTGCCGCCCGTCGATCCCCACGAGCTCGCGGGGCTCGTCGCGCGAAAGGCGCCAGCGGCCGATGTCGAAGCGATGATGAAGCGCCGCGCTGGCGAGCTCGGCATCTTGATCATGACTCAGCTCGATCAAGGTCCCGTGGTCTCGTTGATCGGCGCGCCGCGGAAGCTCGCGCTGTACGTGATCGGGAGTCCGTTCCTCGGGGCCAAATTGTTCGCGGAGCACCGCGCGGCGGGACTCTATGCGCCCGCACACGTGACGTTGTACGAGCACGAAGATGGCTTCGCGCATCTCGCCTACGACACGCCGTCGACGTTGCTCGCGCAGTTCGGCGCCGCAGCGGCGGAGCTCGGCAAGATGTTCGACGCGAAGCTCGCAGCGCTCGGTCAGGCTCTCTCGAGCCAGTTTTCGTAGATCTCGATCTGCACTTCGTCGTGTGGATCGGTTCGACTATCGGGCCACAACTGTGCCGTCGCGAATCTCACGCGATAGAGCACGCGTTTGCGACCGTGCGGGCGCCCGAACGCATCGTCTTCGGGAATCAGGAACGCTTGGAGGACGCGCTCGATCGTACCTACCGCACCACGGACATAGGCTGGTACGCGCGTGTGGCCGACGGTCAACTTGTTGGGCACTCGAACGCGGTCTCCGGTCGCGAACATCGTCATGGACGCGGACCGAGCACGCTGCGTGCCTACAACCGGTCGAGATCCTCGTACGACAACGTGCGCGTCACGTCGAGCAACTGTCCGCTCATCTGATCGAGCTGACCCAGGAGCTCGCGACAACGCGTCGCTTCCGAGCGCGTGCTCGCGTCCTCGAGATCGAGTGCCACCTCGCCAGCGACGCTCGAGAACGCCGCGAGCGTGCCGTGGAGGCGATGCGCGGCGTCCCGCAAGCGATCGAAATCGTGTTCCTCGAACGCCGTCCGACCCCGTGCGATCTGGCCGGGCAGGGTGTTCTGGAGCACGCCGACGAGACGCGCGAACACGTCGGCACGGCCACCCGACACGCGCGTGATCACCTCGCGATCGAGCAGCGATGCCGGGCGTGGCGGCGGTGGGTAGAGCGCGAGCACGCGATCGATCGTCGACCACAAGGCGTCGACCTCGATCGGCTTCGACAGGAAGTCGTCCATACCCGCCGCGAGCGCTTCCTCGCGATCCTTCTCGCCCGAACGCGCGGTCAACGCGATGATCGGCAAGTGGCCACCGGTCGCTTGCTCGCGCTCGCGAATCGCGCGGACCACGCCGAAGCCATCGAGCTCCGGCATGTGGAGATCGAGTAGCAGCAGGTCGTACGAGTTGCGGTCGAGGAGCGAGAGTGCGGCCCGGCCCGTGTTCGCGTAGGCCGCGCGACACGACCGCCGGTTCAGGATCTCGCGCACGACCGCGACGTTGAGCTCGTTGTCCTCGGCGACGAGCACGCGCGGTACGAACGTGCGGCGCGGTGTTGATGGGGGCTCCACACGACGCTCGACGATCGCCTCGGCGGATCCGATCGCGAACGGCACCGTGAGCACGAACCGGCTCCCACGCCCGACCTCGCTCGATAACGTGATGCCACCGCCCATGAGGTCCGCGAGTTGCGCAGAAATCGTGAGGCCGAGACCCGTGCCGCCGTACGTGCGGGTGGTCGACGCATCACCTTGTTCGAACGCTCGAAAGATCGTCTCTTGCTTGTCCGGGGCGATGCCGATGCCGGTATCGCGCACGGCGAAGGCGAGTACCGCATGTTCTGGCGTGCAATCGACGAGACGAACCTCGAGGTGCGCCTCACCCTTCGGAGTGAACTTGAGCGCGTTGCCGAGCAGGTTCATCAGCACCTGACGCAACCGGCCCTCATCGCCGCGCAGCACGTCCGGCGTGGCAGGATCCAGATCGTGACGAAGCGCGAGACCTTTCGCCTCGGCCCGCGGTGCGAGAGCACGCAACAGGTCCGCGAGCAGCGCGCGTAGCGAAAAGTCCGTGACGTGTAGCGAGAGCTTGCCCGCTTCGATCTTCGAGAAATCGAGCAGGTCGTTGATGATCTCGAGCAGGTTTCCCGCGGCCGAACGTGCGGTTTGCAAGAGCTGGCGTTGGTGCTCGCCCGTAGCATCCATCGCCAGCTCGGTCATGCCGAGCACCGCATTCATCGGCGTCCGGATCTCGTGGCTGACATGCGCGAGGAACTGATCCTTGGCCCGGTTCGCCGATTCGGCCGCCTCGCGCGCCGCCTGGAGCTCGATCTCGAGCGTCTTGCGTTCGGTGATGTTCTGGACGATGCCGAGCATCTCCGTCGCCCGCCCACTCTCGTCGCGGAGCGTGGCCGATGCCGTGAGCTGGTGCCAGACGATCTGACCGTCCTTGCGGCGAAACCGCTTGTCGACCGTGAACGTCTCTTCTCGGCCTTCGACGACTTCGCGTAGCTTGCGGCGTTCTTCATCGGTGCCGTCGAGCGAACGGTGCTCGATCCGGAAGTGCTGCGCTTCTTCTTTGGGATAGCCGTAGAACCGGCACAACCGATCGTTGAGCTCGATGAAGTTCGCATCGGGATCCGTGATCGCCATGCCGACCGCGGCGTTCTCGAACGTTCGGCGAAACCGCTGCTCGGCGTCGCGTAACGTCTTCTCCATCGCCACGCGCTCGGTGATGTCACTCATCACGCCGAGGATCTCGGTCGCGTGACCGTGCTCGTCACGCATCGCGGCCGAGATCGTGACGTGCGCGCACAGGATCGAACCGTCCTTTCGACGGTAGCGCTTCTCGACGGAAAAGTGCTCGATCCGTCCGGCGAGCAGCTCGCCGAACTGATGCGCTTCGTATTCGACGGAGTCGACCGACATTCCAGCGAACGTCAGGTGCGTCAGCTCGTCGAGTCGGTAGCCGAACATCTGTTCGAACGTGCTGTTGCACGCGACGATCCGTGCGGTCTGGTCGGTGATCACCATGCCGACCGCCGCGGTCTCGAACGTGCGCCGGAACCGTTGCTCGGCTTCGCGCAGTCGGCTCTCGACTTTCTTGCGCTCGGTGATGTCGACCATGCAACCGATCAGGCGATGCGAGCTGCCGTCCGCGCCGCGAATCGCGAGGCCACGCGCGAGCATCCAGTGCTGTCCGCCGTCGCGGTGGCGATGCCGGATCTCGATCTCGTACTTGTCGATCTTGCCGGTGAGGTACGCGTGGAGGTGCGCACCGAGCGCGGGTTTGTCCTCTTCGTAGAGCAGGAGCTCGCCCGAGCGGCTGTTATCGGCGGTGTCGTAGCCCATCGGCTCGACGATGTTGATCGCCGTATGCCGATCGGGACCGGTCGCGCTCAGATCGATATCGAAGAGGCCGAGTCCCGAGCTGCGTAGGCCGAGCTCCAGGCGATCCTTGGCCAACTTCAGCTGTTCCTCGAGGTGTTGGCGCTCGGTGATTTCGATGCTGATGCCGGTAAATCGCACCGGCGTTCCATTCGCATCGCGCGAGACCACGCCACGCATGAGGAACGACATCACCGCGCCGCTCTTGTGGTGCATGCGCATGTTGCGCTCCCACTCGCGGCCGCCGTTCTGGAACGTGGCAATGATGCTGTCGATCATTCCGGGCCCGTCGTCGGCGTGGAAGTAGCCCATGCCCGCGCCCCAGGTCTCCGGAAAGTCCGCGCGGTCGTAGCCGAGGATCTCGGCGACGTTCGTGAAGTGGATCCGGCTGTTCGGGATGTCGGTGATATCGACTTCGACGTCCCACATCGCGGTCTTCGATCCGACGATCGCGAGCTCGTTGCGTTCTTGGATCCGTTTCAGCTCGGTGATGTCGATCGAGGTGCCGATCAATTCCGTTGGCTTGCCCGCGGCATCGCGCAGCACGATCCCGCGCGCGAGGTTCCAGTGGATCGAACCGTCGGCGTGGCGGATCCGGTATTCCGACTGGAACATCGGCGCTTCGCCCGATAGTGCCGCGTGGACATCGCGCGCGGCTTGCGGTTGATCCTCCGGCAGCACGACCAGGCCGAGCGCGGCCGCGAATGTCGGGACCTCGGGTGGCGTCGTGTAGCCGAGCGACTCCCAGATGTTGACGAACGTGGCCTTCGCGTTCGCGATGTCGCCGTCGACGAGCTCGAAGCTGTAGTAGTAAACCTGCGAGAGCTTGGTCGCGCGCTCGAGCATGCGGACTAACTTTCTACCTCACAGTGGCTGCCGAAACGCAGTGAAGAGTTGCTGGGTTAGCGCGCGGACCAATGGGTCAAGAATTGACCCAGCTCGAGATTCACTTCGACGACGCCGGCGGGAATTTCGCGCGTCCGCCCTTGGCATGCGTCTCGCTCAGGCGACCACCGCGTGCTGACCGAGTACGATGCCGACTCTCGCATGGCGCATTTGCTGTTGATCGACGACGACATGGCGTTCCTGCCGGAGCAGGTCCGCCAGGCGTTCCCATCGCCCGAGCACACGGTCACGGCGGTCGCGACGGGGGCGGTCGGGATCGACGAAGTTCGGTCACGCGCACCCGACGTCGTGCTGCTCGACCTGCGCTTGCCGGATCAGTCGGGGCTCGCGGTGTTCGAGCAGATCCGGGAGATCGATGCGCGCATCCCGGTCATCTTCGTCACGTCGTCGCAGACCACGGACGCGGCGATCGAAGCAATGAAGCGCGGTGCGTTCAACTACCTGCGCAAGCCGCTCGATCTGGATCAGCTTCACGACGTGGTCTACGAGGCGCTCGACGTTGCCTCGCGGATGAAGTCGCACGTCGCACTGTCCGCCGACGACGAGCTGGGCGGCGACGGCATGGTCGGCTCGAGCAAGCAGATGCTCGAGGTCTGCAAGGTGATCGGCCGGGTCGCGACACAGGACATCGCGGTGCTCGTCACCGGCGAGAGCGGGACGGGCAAAGAGCTCGTTGCACGTGCGATCTACCAACACAGTCCGCGAGCACGCGCGCCGTTCCTCGCACTCAACTGCGCGGCAATTCCCGAGGCACTTCTCGAGAGCGAGCTGTTCGGTCACGAGAAGGGCGCGTTCACGGGCGCCGATCGCCGCCGGATCGGCAAGTTCGAGCAATGCACCGGCGGCACGATCCTCCTCGACGAGATCGGCGACATGCCGCTCGCGCTACAGGCAAAGATCCTGCGGGTCCTCCAGGAGCAGGCGTTCCAACGCGTCGGCGGAACGGAGACCGTGCGCACGGATGTCCGGATCATCGCGGCGACGCATCGCGATCTGCGCGCGCATGTCGCGGAGGGCAAGTTCCGCGCGGATCTCTACTACCGCCTCGCGGTGTGCACGATCGATCTTCCGGCACTGCGCCAGCGCGAGGGAGACCTTCCACTGCTCGTGCGGCACTTTCTCGCACGCTACAACCGCGAGTTCGGTACGGCGATTCAAGAGGTCGCAGCGGACGCGATGCAGATCCTGACCACGCATAGCTGGCCGGGCAACGTGCGCGAGCTCCAGAGCGTGATCAAGCGGGCTCTGCTGCGTGCGCACGGCACGGTGCTGCTGCCGGCGTTTCTGCCGGACCTCGTTGTCGACGCGCCGGTCGCGAGTGGTAGCACGCTCGATCTCGACGCGTTGATCGTTCACAAGCTCGCCCCCGATACGAACGATCTGTACTTGCAGATCCATCGCGAGGTCGATCGGTTGCTCATGCAGCGCGTGCTCGAATACACGAACGGTAACCATCGTCATGCGGCGCGCGTGTTGGGAATCGCGCGACAGACGATGCGAGCGAAACTGCAGGCGCTCGGTATGCGGGTGACTCATTCGGTCACGACCGACGACGACTCCGAGTGATGATCGCCGAGGTCAACGCGCTCGCGACTCGAATCGAGGGCGTTACGGTGTGGGCGTGGGAAGTCGCTTCGAACGGCGATGCGATCGTGACGACGGTCCTCGGAGACGTCATCGCACCAGGATCGTGGAATCAGCTCGTCGAGAAGCTAAGAGTCGTTCCCGAGCATCGCCTCGCGGTGACGACGGCGGCAGCGACGGGGGAGGTCGCGCTCGAAGTACGCGTCGGTGACGATGAATGGAGCTTCATCCGCGCGCGCACGTCGACGATCGACGGCAAGCAGATGCTGGTCGGCACGATCGCCGACTACACGGTGCGACATCACGAGCTCGAGGCCGCGCGCCTCCTGAAGTTTCGTTTCGAGACGGCCACGCGGATCACCATGCTGTCGGCGTGGGAATTCGAAATCCCGGAGAATCAACGCGCCGATCAGTCGTACTTCATCGGTGGTAGCGCGATGTACTCGGGCGTCAATCAGGCCAACCGGCTGCCGGACGTGCCGATCGTGGAATGCCTCGAGAAGGTCGGTCTCGTTGCCGATGACATTCCTCGCTTCATCGCGTCGATTCAAGAGTGCGTCGATGGCCGAGTCGAGGAATACGACATGGTGTTCGGCTGTCGACGAGTCGACGGCGTGATGACCTGGCGACGGATGCGCGGCAACGTGTCTCTGCGTCGCGCCGACGGCAGCGTGCGGAGGATCGTCGGTGTCGCGGTCGATGTGACCTCCCAGCAACTCGCGCAAGATCGGATGGAGCTCGCGATCCGCGCCGCGCACCTCGGCACGTGGGAATTCGACATGCCGGATGGTCGGATCGAGACGAGCGGCAAGACGTTCTACAACGTGTGGGAGCCGCTCGGGTACGTGCCCGGCGACCAACCCACCGAGCTCGGGCGCCAGCTCACGTTCGGCGCGCACGACGACGAACGAAGCCGCGTGCGCCTCGCGATCGAGACGTTGATCGATAGCGATGGAGAGCAGTTCGAACTCGAGTTTCGTGCGGTCGCGCGCGACGGGCGCGTGCTGTCGCGCCTGGCACGTGGTGTGGTGTCGCGCGACAGCCAGCGCCGGCCCACCCGCTTCACCGGCACGTTGATCGATATCACCGATCTCAAGCGGATCGAGAGCGAGCTCCAGCAGGCAAAGCTCGTCGCAGAAGCCGCGAACCGCGCGAAGGACGAGTTCCTCGCGAACGTGAGCCACGAGATCCGGACGCCGATGAACGCGATCCTCGGCATGACCGAGCTGACGCTCGAATCGCAGTTGAGCGATCACCAGGCAACGCTGTTGAAGACGGTCAAGGTCGCGGCGAACAACTTGCTCGTGATCATCAACGACCTGCTCGACTTCTCGAAGATCGAGGCGGGCAAGCTCGAGCTCGAGGCCGATGACTTTTCGCTGCGCACCGTGGTGGGCGAGACCATGCGCGCCCTCGCGGTTCGCGCGCATTCGAAGGACCTCGAGCTCCTGAGCGACGTCCATCCCGACGTCCCCGATGCGCTGATCGGCGATCCGGGCCGGTTGCGTCAGGTTCTGCTGAACATCGTCGGCAACGCGATCAAGTTCACCGAGCGGGGTGAGGTGTTTTTGCAGGTCGGCGTCGACCGCCTCGCCCCTCACGCCGACGACGTCGTCGCATTGCGGATCAGCGTGCGCGATACCGGCATCGGGATTCCGAAGAGCGAACAGCAACGAATTTTCCGCGCATTCGAACAGGAGGACACCTCGACGACGAGGCGGTTCGGCGGCACCGGTCTCGGCCTGTCGATCGCGAATCAACTCGTCCTCTTGATGGGGGGAACGATCACGGTCGAGAGCGAGCGGGGGAGGGGCAGCGTGTTCGTTGTCACCGCACGAATGCGCAAGCAACAACGAGCCGAGAGCGAGCCGCGATTGCCGGCCGCCCTGCGCAACGTGCGAGTGCTCGTCGTCGACGACAACCCCACGAACTGCGAGATCCTCGAACAGTGGCTTCGGCGCTGGGGAATGAAGCCGACCGCGGTGCGCGATGGTGTCGCCGCGATGGGTGCGTTGTGGGATGCCTCGGCCTCCGGGGCGGGCAACGAGCCGTATCAACTGGTGCTGCTGGATGGTCGGATGCCGGACACGGATGGCTGGGCGTTGGCGGCGCGAATCCGCGAACGTGCGTCGCTGTTCGCACTGAAGATCATCATCCTGTCCTCGGCGGATCGCCCAGGAGACCCGAACCGGGAGCGCGAGCTCCGAATCGACGCGCACATCCTAAAACCGGTGCTGCAGGACGAGTTGCTCGAGACGGTTCAGCTCGTCCTCAGCAAGTCCGACGAAATGGGGACAGCGCGCCCACGTTCGCTCACGCAGGCTCGCCCGGCGGATCCGCTGAACGTACTCGTCGCCGAGGATAACGAATTCAGCTCGCAATTCCTCGAAGAGCTGCTGGGGGCTCAAGGTCACCGCGTGACGATCGCGGCGGATGGCAAGACCACGCTCGCGCTCGCGACCACGCAACCATTCGATGTCCTACTGCTCGATCTCCATATGCCCGAGCTGGATGGTTTCGCGGTCGCACGCGCGATTCGAAGCCGCGAGCAGGTCGCCGGTGGTCACGTGCCGATCGTCGCGCTGACGGCGCGATCGCGCAAAGAGGATCGCGATCGATGCGCCGCCGCGGGAATCGACGACTACCTCGCAAAACCGGTCGGCCCCGCGGCGTTGACCTCGATCATCGAGCGCCTGCTGGGATCCGAGCCCGAGCTCGAGCGCTGGCTCGATCCGATCGCCATCCTTCACGCATGTCAGGACGACGAGGCGACCTTCACGGTACTGGTCAAAGAACTGGTCTCGCGTGCCGCGCAGTTGACCACCGAGCTGAACGCGGCGCTCGTTGGGATGGAGCCCGGACGGATCGCGGACGCCGCACGCGATCTCGCGAGCGTGTTGCGTTCGGTCTCGTCGGAAGCCGCGGAACGCGCGCGTTCGCTCGATCCTGCGTCGGGAGAACAGGTGCGTGCGCTGATCGCGTTCGTCGAGATGATCGTTCAGCGCGTGCCGAGCCTCACGATTTCGCGCTTGCGGCGTCACGCGCGCCGCGCGCGGGCATAGCGACTGCAATCGCGGTCTGCATGCCTTTTGTAAATGTGAAATTGATGGACGGCGTCTTTTCCTCGGAAGAGAAGCATCAGTTGGCCAAAGAGCTCACCGACGTGATGTTGAAGTTCGAGGGCTCCGAAGGTTTTCGCGAGGTCGTGTGGGTGCTCATCGAAGAGCTCCACCTCGATGGCTGGCACATCGGTGGCCGCCCATTCCAGGGACCGAAATCGCTGAAGCAGGTGCTCGGCAGTGCCAAGGAGTCGTTCGAGATGATCGACGGCAATCCGCAGACTCGTAAAGAGTGGGCGGAACAGCTGCCGTTCAAGCGTTAGCGCGAGATCTGGATCGCGGCGCCCGATACAGGCGCGATCACGAGATGGCGACCGCGAAGGCTCTGCTGGATCTGACCCGTCGCGCTGACGATTGCCGCACCGGCCGGGTTCGCTTTGAACTTGGCCAACGGCTCGATCGCTTTGCCGTCGGAGACACCGATCACGTAGTCCTTGCCCGCTTCGAGCCCGGTGACCGACGCCTGGAGGACCTGCGTCAGGCCTTGATCGAATAACACCACGCTGGATTGTTCCTGGTGATCGCTCGCGCGCTCCAATACGAGGTGCGTCGCATTCCCGGCGAGGCCGAGTGGCTCGAGGTTCGCGCTCGACGCGCTCGCATTCGAGACGTACGCGATCGCCTGCGGGCCTTGGCCGATCGGCGTCGTCGCGATTACCGTGTTCGTCGCCGTGTCGATCGCGACCATCTGATCGTCATTTTCGAGCCCGACGTAGACCCGCTTGCCGTCGCCCGCCGGCCACACACCGTGCGGCATCTTCCCGATGGGAATCGTCGCCTTCACCACGTAGTCCTTGCGGGAGACGACCTTCACCGCACTCTCACCGCCGACGGTGACGTACGCGGAGTCGCCGGCGAAGTTCACGTGATTCGTGATCGGTCCCGTGTCGAGCGTCTTCACCACGTCGTACGGCGCCTTGGCCGACACGACCATCGTCTTGCCGACGTCTTTCAAGGTCAGCCACACCTGTGCGCCATCCGGCGTGATCGCGAGGTTCGGGCAGAACGCGCTCGCCTGTTTCACACGGCCGACGATCGTTCGATTCTCGATCACCACCATCTCCGGCGTGAACGAGCTGCATACGAACGCCTTTCCATCGGGTAAGAACGCCACCATGCCCGGACCGTTCGGTACTTGAATCCGCGCGATCTCGGCGAACGACGTCGTGTCGATCACCGAGATGTAGTTCTCGCCGCGCACGGTCACCCAGACCTCCTTGCCATTCGGCGCGTACGTGGCCTCGTGCGGCGAGCGGCCGACGTAGGTCGTGTGGAGCACGGTGTTCGTCGCCGTCGCGATGAACGTCACTGCGTTGCTCCCGATCGAGACGACCGCGAGTTGTTTGTGGTCCGGCGATGCACCGAGCCCGTGGGTAAGCACTTGGCCGCGGTAGAGCGGACTGAAGCTCGCGGGTTGCGGATCTCCGAGCCGGATCACGCCGAGCAGCTTGTTCGTCGCCGGGTCAGTTACCGACACGGTGTTCGAAAATTGCTCCGCCGCGTAGACCCGATCTCCGGCGTCGGCGCGGGCGGCGAGGATGGACACGAGAATTGCCCAGCGGATCATTTCGCCACCGCCAAGTGCATGACGCGGATCTCGTCGGCTTGCGTCACGATGATTTCCTGCGCGAGGCGCTTCAACGTCTCGTTGTGTCCGTAGCGCAGCTCGAGCGTGGCCATGTCGACGGCGCCCTGGTGATGTGGCGCCATCATCGCGACGAAGTCCGCGTCGATGTCGCCACTCGGATGAACCATCATCGCGTCCATCATCTTGGTCATCGCGCGATCGTTCTCCGTATAGAAATCGGCGCGTGCGGGTGCGGCGCACGCGATACACAGCATCAAGAGTTTCTTCATGGCGTGCGCCCGATGCCAACGGCACGCCACATGCTGAATGCCGCAGCATGCGTACCAAGATCCACTGCGCGGCGATCCTCAGCGCCTGCGCCCACCATCCCGATCTCGCGTCACCGACCGAGCCGGGCTTGCCAGAACCGAAACAGCTGATCGTCGATTCGCATACAAGCGACGCCGGTCGCATCGAGCTCGCGGCACGCCGGCTCTACGCGTTCTGGGACTCGGGTGACACGAAATTCCTCGACGAGGCGATGGCGCCGACGTTCGTCGATCGAACGTTGCCGCCAGGTCGTCCGCAGGGACCGGGAGGTGCGGCGTTCGCGTCGAAGAACTTTCGCGCCGCGGTTCCGGATCTCCATTGTGACGTCGAGCAATTGTTGATCACGAATGACCGTGCAGTCGCTCATCTCCGATTTCACGGTCATTTCACTGGCACGTTCGATGGCAAGCCGGGCAACGGCGCCGAGGTCAATTTCATCGCGACCGACATCCTGCGGATCACCGACGGCAAGGTGACCGACAACTGGCATCTCGAGGACAACCTGACGTTCCTCAAGCAGATCGGTGCGGTGTGACACCACTCGAGCTTCATGCATCGGGCTTCGCTGTTCGTTATGACGGCCACGTGGATGAAGCGGTCCGCGCGCGATTCGCCCGGTTCGTACGAGCGCGCGGCGTGTTCGCGAATTCGTCCGAGCTCGACGCGGCGCTCGATCGGGCTCGCGATCGCTATCTCGCGGACGACGCGCTGCTGGTGTGCGACGCGCATCCATGCAACGCGACGAATCGGCTGACGCTCGCGGTAGGCATGCCCGTCCGCCGAACCGGCTGTCAGGGCTTCTGCAAGCACAAGCCGATGATGACGTTGCGGGTCGGTTCTCAGCGCGAGTTGATCGGCCGCGCGACGCCATCCGATCACGATGCGATCGAAATGTTCGCGCGCGCTGCACTCCAGGAGCGCTCGTTGCTCGTGCCGCAACGCAGTGCGATCGAACCGCTCCGTATCGATGCCGAGCACGGCGACACGCCGGCGGGGCAATTGCGAGCGGTCCACTTCCTGTGTCGGCGCTTTCGCGGGGCAGGTCGTTATACCGACGGGTCATATTCTTTCACGAAGGAGGTTGTCGGCTCGTATGAAGCGGGCGGCCGGTTCCTGTCGTTGCGGATGGAAGCGCACTATCCGACGAGCGATCGCGGCGTCGACGTCCATCGCGCACTCGTGATCGTCGGCGTGACGAACGCGGGCACGTTGACCGGGCGCGCGTTTACCGACGGTGGCGACGTTCACGACTACGAGATCACGTACGCGAACGACGAGCTCGAGTTTGCCGATCGATCGCCCGATCACGGCATGCGCTGCACGGCGGTTCGCAAGCGCTTGCGCCCGACGCCTGATGGTTACGAAGAGTGTCTCGAGGTCGATCGCGGGCGGGGCTTCCAGCCGTACTACGCGATCGCGATGCGCGCGGCATGACGGTTGCTGAGAGCTCGGTCATGGACGCACGAACCTCGCATCTCTATCACTCGGTCAACGATCTTGCTGGCGCTGCAACGACGCCGATCGCGATCACCGATCATCAGCTGCTTCCGTGGGAGAAGCGCTGCCACGCGTTGCTCGAGACCTTCAACGCGCGTGGCGTGATCAGCATGGAGGAGAAGCGACGCGGCGTCGAAGACATGGGGCAGACGATCTACGCGGCGCTGACCTACTACGAGAAGTGGGTGATGTGCGCGGCGAACCTCCTGATGGCGAAGGGGCACATCACGTCTGACGAGCTCGCAGACAAGGTGGCGGAGGTCCACGCGCTCGATTCCGTCGAGGCCGCGCATGACGATCACCACGGGCACGATCACGAGCACGCGCCGATCCGTGCCGCGCCGGCGGGGGAGTGGGAGCTCCTCGAAGTCGCGGTGCGCGAGCTCGCGATCGCGAAGGGCCTGATCACCGCGGCCGACCATCGCAAGCTACTCGAGTACCTCGACGCGGCCACGCCGGCGCTCGGCGCCAAGATCGTCGCACGCGCGTGGCTCGATCCGGTGTTCAAGCAGCGCGTGATCGCCGATGGGAATGTCGCGTGGGAGCTCGGGGCGACGAACTACGACCGGACACACCTGATCGTCCTCGAGAACACGCCGGCGGTGCACAACCTCGTCGTGTGCACGTTGTGCTCGTGCTACCCGAGGCCGCTACTCGGCTTGCCACCCGATTGGTACAAGAGCCCGGCGTATCGCAGTCGCGCCGTGCGTTGGCCGCGAAGCGTCCTCGCCGAATTCGGGACGTTCATCCCGGCTCACGTGGCGATCCACGTTCACGACTCGAACGCCGACATGCGCTACCTCGTCATGCCGATGCGTCCTGCCGGTACCGATGGCTGGAGCGAAGATCAGCTCGCGGCACTCGTGACTCGGGACACGATGATCGGCGTTGCCGTACCGAGCGTGCAGTCATGAACCGCCACGTCGAACGGCTCGCCGGACGGGTGCTCGCGTTGCTCGCGGTAAGCATCGTGCTCGAGATCATCGCGCAGCTGTTGCCACCGCACTACAGCGCGATTCGCGACACCGAGAGCGCACTGGCCGTGGGGCCGTACCGTGCGCTCGAGATCACGAGCTTCTGCGTGCGCGGTTTACTCGTGTTCGTCTTGCTGCGCGCAGGCTCGCTCGCGATTCCGCCGGAATTCACCGCGCGGCTCGGCAATCGAATGTTGATGTGGGTCGCGATGTCGAAGTTCGTCATCGCGTTCGTCCCGACGGATCTCGCGCCTCGTCCGGAGACATTGCACGGGCTGATTCACGCGGTCGTCGCGTTCGCGTCGTTCTTCGCGGCGTCGATCGGCGAGGTGCTGGTCTCTCGGAAGCTGCTCGACCTGCCGTGGATTCCGGGGCACCTGCTGCTACGCCTCGCTCAGATCACGGTCGCGTGGAGCATCCTGATCACGGTGACGGCAGGCATGGGCCTCGCGTGTTGGGGCCTCCTCGAACGGATCGAGACCGTGCTCTTGCTCGGGTGGATCGCGATCTTCGCCGAGGCCTTGCGAATCCACGCACGAGGTCGAGTATGGCGATGATCCGTGCAGCGATCCTTTTGTGGTCTGCGAGCGTGTCCGCCGATCCATTGCACGCCGCAGCCGCCGACGCCCGCGCTCGTCGCGAGGCTACGATCGCCACCGGCGTGATCGCGGGCGCCGGGTTTGTTCCGCTCGGAGCCGTGCTTGCGGAACGGCCTGACGACGCCGCTCGAGCTGCCGGGATCGGGATGATCTTCGCCGGCGGTATCCCCTGTCTGTGGTCCGCGCTCGCGTTCGGACCGTCTCGGATCGAACAACTCGCCGACGATGTCGACGCCGGTGTAGTCGATCCGCAGCGCGCGCTCGACGAGTGGCGCGTGATCGCCGAGGACGAACATCACAGGCGAATTCGCAGCGGGATTGTCGAGAGCGTGCTCGGCCTCGCGACGATCGCGATCGGCGTGAGCCTGCTGCGCGACAACTCGCGAATTACGCCGGGCTCGGTCCTCGTCGGTGCCGGCGTGCCGATCGTGCAACTCGGTGTGCGAAGTCTCGTCGAATCCACCCCTGCCGAAAGTCATCTGCCATGAAGAGCTTCTCGTTGATCCTCGCCGGCGTGGCCGTCGCATTCGCGCGCACGCCGAACGCGCAACGTGCCGACGATCTGTTCTGGGCCGAATTCCACGCCGGTCATTACGACAAGATCCAGGCGGTCCTCGACGCTGAGACGGCCGCGTACCTCGACGCGCCGGGCGATGCCGTGACCGCGGCCCACATCGGGTGGATGCACATGTGGCGAATCGGCGAGCGCGCACGAAACCCACGCGCGGCGGCGACGATCACCGACGACATCGTGCTCGCGCGCACGTACTTCGCGAAGGCGGTCGCGCTCGATCCGAACGAGCCACGCTACGCCGGCTTTCTCGCGGCGGCCGAGCTCTCGGAAGCGTCGCTCGATCGCGATCCAGTGCTGGCGAAGCAGGGTGTCGAGACCATGACGAAGGCGGTCGCGGCGTGGCCGGAGTTCAACCTGTTCACAGCGGGCTATGTCGCGAGCGCGCTACCGGCGGATTCACCGGAATTCGTCGCAGGGCTCGAGCAGCAGTGGCAGAACATCGAGGTCTGTATCGGCACGAAGATCGATCGGACGCATCCCGACTACGCGGGGTATATGAAGCTCGAGACGACGTCGGGGCACGCGCGGGCATGTTGGAATTCTCAGATCGCGCCGCACAACCTCGAGGGGTTCTTCCTCAATATGGGCGACATGCTCGTGAAGAAGGGCGATTGGCAAACCGCCCAGGAGATCTATGCGAACGCCCGCGCATCGAAGCAATTCGCGACCTGGCCCTACAAGGACGTGCTCGCCGATCGGATCGCCCATGCGCGCGAGAACGTCACCGCGTTTCGAAAGCCGGACGCGCCGATCATGATCGCGTCATCGTTTGCGTGTGCGGGATGCCATCAGCGCTGAACGCGAAGCTCGTTGTTACGTAGGCGTAATCCAGTCGTGGCGACACCGCATGTTAGTCCTCGCGTGTGCCGACACCACTGCAACTGCGATTTCGCGAGGTTCACGAGCGGATCAAGCACGACTTCGACGACCGGAGTGCATGGCTCGTCTACGCCGACCTCCTGCTCCAGAAGGGCGATCCGCGCGGCGAGATCGTGTCGGCGGCGCATCTCCCCCAAGGCAATGTCTCGGACTTGGTCGCGAAGTACGGTGCGACGATGTTCGGCAAGTACCTCGACGAGGTTCAGGGGGAGGGGCCGTTTCAGCTTCGCTGGCAGCACGGCGTGGTCGCTGGCGTCACCGTCAAGATGCCGAGGAAGGGCCGCGCTGAACACCGCCATCAGCATCGAGCGTTCATGGAGCGACTGACCAACCTGTTGCGGTTACCGGTATGTCAGTTCGTCCGCTCGTTCAAATACTCGTTCATTGGCTACGACGGTCATCTCGACGGGCTGTTCGACGGAATTCTCGATCCGGCCGCGGTTCGCGAGCTCGAGATCGAGGCGCTGTCCGACACGTTCGAGCGATCGTCGCGCGGGCTCGAATGGGACTACGACTTGAACAAGCTCGCGGGGCTCGAAACGCTGTCGCTGGAGTGTCGAACCACGACGTTGCAGACCGCGATGGGTGCGTTGAACCTGCCGGCGTTGCGAAAGCTCGAGCTAAACAACGACAACTTCTACAGCCCCGATATCGACGCGCTGGCCGCTTCCGCGTTGCCGGCCCTCGAGTCACTGAAGATCATGCCGATCAGCAAGCAGTCGTACCTGGACACCGACGAGCTCGCACGATTCGTCCAGGGCAAGGGCATGCCGAAGCTGCGCAAACTGATGCTCAGTTGCTGCCGGTTCACCGACAACGTGATCGACGCGTTGATCGGTTCGCCGATGCTCGCCCGGCTGACCGAGCTGCAGTTGACCGCTTGTGACTACGACCGCGAACGCCTGAAACGCCCCGAGCTCGCGCATCTCGCGATCAAGACGTAGTTCCGTTGGCGATTTCCTGCGACCACGTGAGGTGAAGTGGCTCCACCCCACGCATGAAGCGAATACTCCTCTTGGGGTTGTTACTGGCCGGTTGCGGCACGAGCGCTCACAACGGTGGCGACGACGACGATGACGGAAGCGGCTCCGATATCCCGGCCAATTGCGGCAACGGGACGATCGACGGCGGCGAGCAGTGCGACGACGGCAACACGACCGACGGCGACGGCTGCTCGCACACGTGCATGCTCGAAGGCGGCCAGCAGCCGGCCTGCGGCGACGGCATCGTCGAAGTGGGCGAGGGGTGCGACGACGGCAACACGACGAGCGGCGACGGCTGCTCCGACCATTGCCAGCCCGAATCGACCGGCTTGCCATGCACGCCTCACTCGTTCCGCTGCGGCCCGAGCGGCGATGTCGAACAATGCAACAACGCCGGCACCGCGTGGCAGTTCGTCGATACCTGCAGCACGGGCTGCAATGCCGGCGCGTGCACCGATCCGACGTGCGAAGCGGGCGCGAAGCGCTGCCACGGCGAAACCGTCGAGACCTGTAATGCGGCCGGCACGGGTTGGGACGCGGGCGAGACCTGCAGCACGTACTGCGCGAGCGGCGCGTGTGCATTGGACGGCCTCAACGTCAACCAGAACTCCAACTACGACGGCGCCGTGATCGTGTCGGGCGACTTCGTCGTCGGCAACAACAGCACGCTGACCTCGACGACCGGCGATCTCACGATCATCGCGGACAACATCACCGTCGACGCCGGCTCCGCGATCGCGGTCGCTCCGACGGGCCTGAGCGCGCTCGGCGAGACCTGTTACTCGGGCTCGTACTATTACGCGGCGAACTACGGTGGCGGTGCGACCGGTTCGTACGCGAAGGGAACCTGGGGCAGCGACACCGACGCGAACGCGGATCAGGGCTCGCCGGGCATGCTCGGTGGCCAGGTCGCGTGCAACAACGCGCCGGGTACGCCGTCGACGCACGGCGGTGGTCGGTTGCGGTTGATCGCGAAGAACAACGTCACGATCGCAGGCCAGTTGCTCGCGCCGGGCGAGGCGTACAACTCGACCGTGTACTACCTGAGCGGTGGCTCGGGTGGCGGCATCCAGATCGCCGGCGACACGATCACGATCACCGGCTCGGTCACGACCGCGGGTGGTGGCGGTGGCTCGTACGGCAACGCGGGCTGGGGACGCGTGCGCTTGCTCTACGGTCACACGCTGACGACGACGGGCTCGACGATCATCGGCAACGTGACGCAAGGTCGCCGGCCGCCGCTCGACCTGACGTCGTCGACGCAACCGAACCCGAACCTGGTCTACAACGACGGCTTCACGACGTTCTCGCTCGCGTTCGAGCGCGCGTTCGGCGATGCGCAGGGCTACCTCCACACGGTGAGCCAGACCGAGTTCGCGCCGCCGAGCATGGCACTCGGCATGTTCACGACGCCGGAATCGTTCGACGTGCCGAACACGAGCTTCAAGCAAGGCAACAACTGGGTCCACCTCGCGTCGCTCGATGCGAACTCCACGCTCGGCACGGTCGAGAGCCGGTTCAAGGTCCAGATCAATACCCTCGCGCCGACGCTGTCGTCGTCGACGCATACGTCCGCGACGACCTGGTACGCGAACTTCAACCCGTACTTCCAGTGGACGATGCCGAGCAGCCTCGCCGACGCGAACTTCAAGCGCGTGCACTACGTGTTCGACCAGTACGGCGACACGATCCCGACGGTCACGGACACCTCGCTGGTGTCGTCGCAGCACCAGCTGTTGATCCCGAACGTCACGCAAGGCATCTGGGCGCTCCACGTGATCACCGAAGATCAGATGGGCCACCTCACGAAGGTTGCCGCCCACACGATCGTTCGCGTCGGTACGGATCCCGGAACCGGCACGGTGTTCGGCACGGTGTTCGACGAGAACAACCAGCCCGTCAACGGCGCGACGGTGCGCGTGAACCGCGGCTTCTTCACGAGCAACACGAACAGCTCGGGCGGCTACACGATTCCGAACGTGTCGGCGGGAACCTGGGAGATCAGCGTGGTCTATGCCGACCACCACGTGAACACGCAGCAGCTGACGGTCACGACCGGTCAGCAGGCGAGCGCGAATTTCACGCTAGTTCATAACTGAGCAGGCGCGGCCACAGCGCGGGTTGCCGGAAGAAGCCGAAATGGCCGATGCCGTCGACCCCGAGCTCGGTCGGCGTGAATCGCTTCATGACGGGCTGCGCATTCGCGTAGCACGCGTGAAGCGAGCGCGTATTTTCGGCGGACATCATTTCGTCGTCGGAAAACGAGATCGACGTGAGCGGCGTGGTGACCTTCGCGAACGCGGAGAGCGCACTCGGTTCGGCGCCCGCCGCGTACTCGGGATCGAGGCACCAGCGCCGCCACTGCTTCATCACGCCCGCCGGTAGATCGCCGACCATGTGCAGGCGCTTGCCGGGGAAGTACCCGATCGAAGTGGCGATCGGCGCGACGACGTACCAGAGCAACCACGCCTTGCTCTTGAGCGGCGGCGAGTTCTCGCGCCAGTAGCCGGAGCCCGTCGCGATCGTGATGATCTTCGCGAGCTCGCGATGGTCGGGCACGAACGGAACGATCTGCCCGCCGAGCGAGTGACCGATCCACGTGAGCGGGAGCGTGCCGGCGCGATCTTGGAGTGCGCGCAAGGCGGCGGTGGCGTCGAGCTGGGCCCAGCCGAGGATGTCGATCTCGAAGTCCTTCGCCCGGCCGGATGCACCGGTGCCGCGGTAGTCGAACGTGACGACGTGAAAGCCGTGCTCGCCCAGCCACGTCGCGAGCTTGCCGTAGAACGTCTGGGGCACGCCCATCGCGTTCGCGATCAGTACGCCGCCGCGAGGCTTGCCACGGGGCGTCCAGTAGCGCGCTCCGAGCGGTACGCCGTCGAGCGCGGCGAGCGTGAACGGTTGTGATTCGGAGGGTTCAACCGCTGCCACCATGATGGCAGAATGACTGTTCTCGGAACTGGAACAAATCAGCAACTCTGCAAGGAACCGTTGCATGGCTCGCAAAGATGTCGTTCGCGTGATTCGCCCGGGGTTCGACGAGCTCGCCGCGGCGGAGATGTTTCTGCAAGTGATCGCGGCGCGCGGGTTCTCGAATGCGGCGCGGGTGCTCGGGCGAAGTACGTCGAGCCTGTCGCGTGCGGTCGCCGAGCTCGAACGTCAGCTCGGTGCGCAGCTGATGGCGCGAACCACGCGGCGGGTCGCGCTGACCGAAGCAGGGCAGTTGTACGCGTCGCACGCGGAGCGCTTGATCGCGGCGCGGCGTGCGGCACGTGATGCGGTGGCCGAGCTGACGGGTGGCGTACCGCGCGGACACCTGCGCGTGACGATGCCGGTCGCGATCGGCGAGCGTCTGTTGGCGCCGTGGCTGCCGGAGTTTCGCGCGCGGCATCCCGAGCTCCAGCTCGAGCTCGATCTGTCCGATCGCAACGCCGCGCTCGTGCAGGGCGGCTTCGATCTCGGCATTCGGGTCGGTCATCAAAGCGACTCGTCACTCCGCGCGCAGCTGTTAGGCCGGGTGCCGGTGATCATGGTCGCCTCGAAGCGCTACCTCGCGACACACGGAACGCCGAAACGGCCACTCGAGCTCCGCGATCGCGCGTGCCTCACGGTCGCGCAGATGCCGGGCCCGGTGGAGTGGGCGTTCTATCACCGCAAGGCGAAGAACCGCTCGGAGCGCGTCGAAGTGCAGGGGATCGTGCACACGACGAGCGCGTTCCTCGCGGCTCAGCTTGCCGCCGCAGACCTGGGCATTCTCCGGATCAATAAGTGGTCGGTACGCGAATGGCTCGAGCGCGGCGATCTCGTGGAGATCATGCCCGAGTGGTCGTGCACGCGATTGGTGGATGGAGGGTTGCCGGTCTACGTCGTCTACGCGCAAACGGCGAGCGTGGAGCCGCCGTTGAAGTCGCGCGTGTTCGTGAACCTCGTGCGAGAGATTCTCGCGACGGGAGTTCTACCGACTACAAGCGGCCGGTCAGCGCCATCACGACCAAGATGACCACGAGGATACCGGCCGGCGACCAGCCCCACGGGCCTGCCGAGCGGTAGCCGAAGCCACCACCGAGGAGTGCGATCACGAGCAGGATGAGAAGGATTGCCAACATGCCTGCAGGTATTTCAAGCGATGCGCCAACGTCACGACGCAGATCGGCGATCGGAAATCACGTAGTTAGGCCTCACGTACCGTGCGCCGATGCGCTGCGAGCGATTTTCACGCAACCGCGGAGCACCGGTGTCGATAACGCCGAGCACAAGGAGAACGAATGCTCGGAGTCATGCTGCTCATCATGTTGGCCGGTGCAGGAATCGCGGGAGCGATCGCGTCGGGCAAGAACCAAAACGTCGCGCTGTTCGCGTTGTTCGGCGCGCTGTTCCCGTTGATCGGGATCCTCGTCGCGGCGGTCATGCCGAAGCGCGAGTTGGAGGGATCGCTGTAGCTCGACACCCAAACCCCTACGCATCAGAAAGGACGGCCGCTGGGTCGTCCTTTTTGCGTTTCAGTCCGGATATTCGATCGGCAGATCCGCGTCGAGCGTGCCGAGCTTGATCGTCCGATCGCTCGTCAGCTCGATCCGCTTCAAGTTGCGCGTGATGTCGATATCCGTGCGCTTCACCTGTAACGCGTACGTGCCGGCGCCGGTGACCTCGATCGTGAACTTCACGTCGGGCGTGATCCGGACCGTCGCATCCGCGAGCCGGAGCTCGAGCACGTCCGTCTTCTGGCACTTCTTGCAGTGGACCTTGCCGGTCACGGTCACGTGATGCTCGGGCGTGGTCACCGACGGATCGATCGCGGTGAGCATCTTCTTCGCGCACGCGTAGATCAGCGGCACGCTCTCGGTCGCACGCGGATCGAAGAGGCCATCGCCCATGCCGGCCACGCCGAGTGTCGCGATCGGCGCACCGGTCTTCGCCTCGTACGACGCGTACGTCGTGCCATCGAACGCCACGACGACATCGGCGGTCGCCGCCACGACGAACCATTCGCCGTGCGTCTGGATCTCGCCGCGATTCGGCAGCTTGACCTTCCACCGCTGTTTGCCGGTCAGCGCATCCACGGCTTCGATCGTGTTGTCGCCCATCAGTGCCTCGTACAACGAGTCACCGACCACGCGTGGCCACATCCTCGACGACACTGGCCATGACGGTTGTTTCGCGCCGGCCTTCGCGTCGTAGACCTGGGCCGTGTCGTCGGCGATCGAGAGCAGGTGATCGCCTACGACGTGCCACTTCCCGGGCGAGCGCTCGTGAGTATCCGTGATCTGCCACTTCAGCGCGCCATTGCGATCTAATGCGGCGATCGAGAGCTCGAGGTGGCGGTTCGTGCCCCGCGTCGAACCGATCACGTAGATCCGTTGCGCGCTCGCAACCACGGTCAACGGTTCTCGCGAATGCGCGAGCGTGACCTGTGTCGACCACCGCGCTTTGCCGGTCTGCGGATCGAGACGCTCGATGCCGACGACCTTGCCATCGGCGATCGCGAGATCCTCGCTCCGCACGATCAGATCGCCGCCGGGCATCACGTCCGCGCTCGCCGCCGGCTGCTTCCCGGGTCCGAGCGGGCGCTTCCACAACTGCGCGCCGGTCTTCGCGTCGACGCCGAACATCGGCGTGGTCAGCGCGTCGAGCACCACGATCTCGCCCGACACCGCGTCGATATACGGATCCTTCTGCTGGGCGTCGAGGCTGACCTTCACCTTCGACAGTGCGCCGGTCTTGCGATCGTAGCGCTCGAGCTCCGAGCCATGGAGCGTGATCAACGCGTCCGTGGTCGCGATCGCGGGACATCGATCCTGGTCCTTATCGACCTTCGTCTGCCACAAGAGGCCAAGCGCGACGGGCACCAGCCACATCACTGGATCTTACTTCAGCAGGCGCACGATCGTGGCGTCGAGTTGATCGAGGTCGGGCACGCCGACGGTCGCCCACCGCACGATGCCGGTGCGATCGATCACGATGATCGTGGGGAGGCCTTGGATCAGATATGCGCGCGAGGCCGCGCTGTCATCGTCCCGTGCCTGGGCGAAGCTGACGGGATGCGCGGCGAGGTGCGTGCGCAAGAGATCGATGTCGTCGTCGGAGATGCCGATCACGCGGAGGTCGGGGTGGGCCTTCGCCAGGTCGTCGAGGTGCGGGGTGGTGTAGAGGCAGGGCTTGCACCACGTGGCCCAGAAATCGAGCACGGTGACGTGGCCATCGATCGCGATCGAAGTTCCGTCGAGCGCGCGCAACGCGACGGCCGGCGCGGCCTTACCGACGAACGTGGCTTGCACCTGATCCGCGCTCGGTCGAGGTTTCGCGGTCACGGTCATCTTCACCGTCGAGCCGCCGCGCTTCACCACCACGGGCGCCTTCTGCTCGGGCTTCAGCGCGTGCGCTTCGGCGACGACTTGCTTGCCGTTCGACACCTCGTGGCCCGCGATCGACACCACCTGATCGCCCACCTTCACGCCGGCCTGATCTGCGGGTGCACCCGGCACGACCTGTTCGACCCGCGCGGTCTCGGGATCCGTGATCACACCGATCCACACCGGCATCACGAACGCATCGATCGATGGCCCGGCATCCGCAACCACGGCCACGGGAGTCGGCGCGGGCTTACTCGGGCCGGAACAGCCGAGGACAACCGCGATAGCGAGCCGGGAAGATTTCACCACAAGGGCGTTACGTAACACATGAAGCTCGTGTTGCTAGCGCTCGTCGCGGGATGTCTCGATGCCGAACCCGAGCTCGCTACGACCGATCAGGCGCTAAACGGGGAGACCTGGACGACGGTCGATACCAGCGACATTCAGTCCGTTGGCATCGCCGCCTCGCCGACCACGCATACGATCATGACGGTCGGGCTCGATAACGACACGTCCAAGATCAAGACGCGAGCCTCGCGCGATGGCGGCAAGACGTTCGCGACGATTCATACGTTTCAGACCTACGGACTTCCGACCGCGATCGCCGTCGATGAAATCGGCTACTGGTTCGTGGCGGCGACGGATGATGATGGTGCCGTCCGGATCTATCGATCGACCAACGACGGAGCTTCGTGGAGCACGGTCTATTCGCAAGCCGGCGATTGGTACATCCGCAGCCTATCCACCGACGGCTCGAACGTGTTTGCCGCAGGGATCGAGGATTCCGCCGATGGCCAAGCGCACGCGGTGATCCTACGCGGCACGAATCGAGGGAGTTATTGGGCGCCAATTTTCGCGGTTGCCGATGCCAACGAGGTCACGGCGACGTGCAGTGGCCTCTACAACGGTGCTCCTGCCATCTTCGCGGTTGGTGAGCGAGTGCCGTCGAGCGGTGTGGCGGCCGAAACGGTGTGGGTCTCGCTAAATGCCGGCGGAGCGTGGACGCAAACGCCACTCGTCGATAGCTCTCCGGATCCGGTTCAACAACCGATGCGCTGTGCGACCACCCAGACCGGCGATCTCGCGATCGCGACGCGACTCGATGGCCAGCACGAATGGGACACGAAGCTGTGGAACGTCGGCCAGAATCGGCTGCTCGCGAGTGATCCGATCACGGGCAACTTGTTGTCACCGGAAGCCGTGACGACGACCCCGAGCTACGTTTACTTCACGGGCACGCTCGGGACCGCGTGGTTCACGCGTCGCATCTCGCTCTCCGACGGCACCGTTGCGACGGTGGATGGCTTCGGTCCTATGGGCGAGACGTTCGCTGCGTCCGTGTTCGACTCTGGACACGTGTATGTGGTGGCCGCGGTCGGCGTCGGATCGATCATTCGCCGCCGCGGGTAAGTCGGGAAGATTTCGGCAGGCCGTCGTTGTCGGCCTATGAAGCTCGTGTTGCTAGCGCTCGTCGCAGGTTGTCTCGATCCCGAACCCGAGCTCGCTACGACCGATCAGGCGCTGAACGGCGAGACCTGGACCACGGTCGATGCGCCCGAAAGCGAGGAGATGATCAGCATCGCCATCTCGCCGACGACCCACACGGTCCTCAGCCTCGGCACGACCGCGACGTTCTCGATCTACAACGAGCCGATCACGCGGATCTCGCACGACGGTAAGACGTTCAAGCAGAGCCACACGTTTCCCGGCTACGGGTATCCGGTCGCGATCACGGCGGACGACCTCGGCTACTTCTATGTCGTCGTGAACGATCAAGACTTCACCGGGTTTCACGTCTATCGCTCGATCGACGACGGCGCCTCGTGGAATCAAGCGCGTGCGTTTACCGGCGAGGTCGCGCGGGGTGTCTCCGTCGACGGCAGCAACCTGTTCGTGTCCGGAAACGGTGCGATCTGGCGTGGCGCGAATCGCGGCAACCTGTGGTCGACCTCGCTCGACGCCGGCGACGCGTATGTCCAGACCACGTGCAACGGTCGCTACGACGGCAAGCCTGCGACGTTCGCGATCGGTGCGAGCGCAGGCTCCGAGCTCGTGTGGGTCTCGCTCGACGACGGAGCGACCTGGAAAGTGACGCATATCGCCGACGATGGCCCAGCGGGGCAGGAGCCCGTTGCGTGCTCCACCACACCCGCTGGCTATCTCGCGATCGCGACCGAGTATGCGGACAAGTCGCTGTGGGACGCGAAGGTCTGGGCGGTCGGCCTGAACCGGCTCGTGGCGAGCGAGTCGTTCTCGGGGGCCAATCACTCGGCGCTCGGAGTCGTCGCGACACCGAACTACGTCTACTTCACGGGGGCGGTGGGCTCGAGCTGGTCGACGCAACGGCTCTCGATTTCCGATGGCACGATCACGGCGGTCGATCAATTCACGGCGCAGAGTGGGTACGCCAGCCTGGCGTACGATCCCACGCGTGGGTTGTACGCGGCGGTCGGGACGAGCGTCCGGCATCGCCAATAACAAGAAACCCCGCCGAAGCGAGGTTTCTTAGAGGAGCCACCCAGATTTGAACTGGGGAATGACGGTTTTGCAGACCGTTGCCTTACCACTTGGCGATGGCTCCAGCGGCGGTGTTTATACACAGTGCGTCGCACAAAAGAAACCCCTGTGCGGCGCCGACACGGTCGAGCGCTTTTGCGCCAGGGACCGCGCCGACGGGCACGCCCTTTCACGACTTATCCGAGATCAGCGCCCCACGTAGCCACGGCATGTTCGCTGCAACTCACGGTGACATGGACATCGTCACCTGGCTCGTTGTTGGTCTCGTTGCCGGCGTGCTCGCCGGTTTGGTCGTCGGCGGCTACGGCATCCTCGCCGATATGGTCGTCGGCATGGTCGGCGCGCTGATCGGCGGCTGGTTGTTCGTGCACGAGGGCTGGCACGCCCCGATCGCGGGCCTCGGCGGCACGATCTTCGTCGCATTTATCGGATCGCTGATCTTGTTGCTGATCCTGCGCCTGTTCCGAGCCGCGACGTATAACTCGCGACTCTAGAACTTGCCGTGGTTCTCGTTCGTCGAGAGCGTGCGGGTCTTCGCGCGATCGATGCACACGACACCATTCAGGTGATCGATCTCGTGCTGGAGGATCCGCGCGTACCAGCCACTCGCTTCGATCACGCGCGGCTGGCCATGCTCGTCGAGACACTCGACGCGGACGCTGCGATGGCGCGGCACGATCATGACGAAGCCTTTGAAGGATAGACAGCCTTCATAGGCTTCGACCATTTCCTCGCCGACCGGCGTGATCGTCGGATTGACGATCACGTGAAACGGCACCGCGTTGCGTTCGCGTGCGGCGAGCTCCTCGGCCGAGAGATTCTTGTGGAGGACCGGCGCGTCCTCGATCACGGCGAGCGCGAGCGACTTGCCGATCTGCGGCGCCGCGAGGCCGACCCCGGGTGCATCGCGCATCGTGTCTCGCATCTCGATGATGAGGTTTGCGAGTCCGGCCAACTCCGACGGAACAACGGGCGCGGCGGTGGCTCGAAGCACGGGGTCGCCGACCTGGACGATGGGAAGCATGCGGTGCGTATAGTACGGCATGCACAGCGTCAGGTATGCCGTCACCGACCGAGTCGCCACGATCACGCTCGATCGCCCGGATCGGTTGAACGCGATCGACCAGTACCTCCCGGACGAGCTCGCCCAATGCGTCGCACGTGCGAACGCCGACGACAGCGTCCACGTGATCGTCGTGACCGGCGCCGGCCGAGCGTTCTGCGCCGGCTACGATCTGCAGGAGTACGCGCAAAAGCCGGGCACGAACCCCGGCGTGCAGGAGATGCCGTGGGACCCGATGCTCGACTTCCGGTTCATGTACGGCAACACGCAAAAGTTCATGTCGCTGTGGCGCTCGTACAAACCGACGATCGCGAAGGTCCGCGGTCATGCGGTCGCGGGCGGCAGCGACATCGCGCTGTGTTGCGATCTGATCGTGATGGCCGACGACGCGAAGATCGGATATCCACCGGCGCGCGTGTGGGGCATCCCGACGACGGCGATGTGGGTGTATCGCGTCGGCGCCGAACGCGCGAAGCGGATGTTGTTGACCGGCGATTTGATCACCGGCACCGAAGCGCGAGAGATGGGCCTGTGCACGAGCTGCGTTGCGGAGAGCGAGCTCGATGCCGAAGTCGATCGCCTCGCCGAACGCATGGCCGGCGTGCCGCGCAATCAGTTGATGATGGCGAAGCTCGTCATCAACAGCGCGTTCGACAACATGGGCATGGCGGCGACCCAACAATTCGCGACGCTGTTCGATGGCATCGCACGCCACACCCCCGAGGGCATGTGGTTCAAGCATCGCGCCGAGGAGGTCGGCTTCAAACAAGCCGTGCAGGAACGCGATAGCGGCGCGCCGATCGCGCCCGGCGTCTCGCGCTAACGATTGCGCGCGCGATAGGCCTTCACCGCGGCGAGGTTGCCGCAGCCGGCATCGCAGAACTTCTTCGAGCGATTCTTCGTGAGGTCGACGAACACGTTCTTGCAGTCATCGGCTTCGCAGGACTTCATCCGCGCGAGCTCTTTCGTGCGCACGAGATCGACCATCGCCATCGCCGCCTCGACGGCCATCCGACGTGCGAGCGGCGCATCCGATGGCGTCGCGTGGATGTGATAGTCCCAGCGATCGTGCTTCACGAGCTGGGGCAGGGCATGGCCATCGCGCAGTAGCTCGTTGACGAGCGCGACCACGCCCGCTTCTTCGAGCTGCCAGAACTTCTTCAGGCGCAGTCGCAACGCGCGGACCGCAGCGAGCTCCTCCTGCGTGCGCTCGTGCTTGCCGGTCCACTCGCGGATCTTGACGAACCGATCGAGCGCCTCGAGATCCGGTAACGGCTCGTTCACGAGCGCGACCAGGCAGCCGAGCGCATCTTCGGTGTCATGGGCAAAAATCATGTTGACCCATGACAACGAAACGTGTCATTACCATTCCTAGAGTTTACCCATGACAGGCGGATCGACCAAAGGAATTGGCCTCGCGTTGATTTCGTCCGCGAGCTTTTCGACCTCGGGGGCGTTCGCGCGGTCGCTCGCCGGCGCGCATTGGTCACCGGCGGCGGTCGTCGTCGCGCGGTGCCTGCTCGCGGCGGTGTTCCTCGCGATTCCGGCGTATCGCGAGCTCCGCGGCCGGTGGTGGATCCTGCGCAAGAACTCCGCGCTGATCGTGGCGTACGGCTCGATCCCGATCGCGGCGTGTCAGCTGTCGTACTTCAACGCCGTGGGCCATCTCGCCGTCGGCATCGCACTGCTGCTCGAGTATCTCGGCATCGTGCTCGTCGTCGGATATCTGTGGCTGAAGGGCCAGCGGCCGCGGCGCCTCACCGTGATCGGCTCGATCGTCGCGCTGATCGGCCTCGCGTTCGTGATCGATCTGTTCGGCTCGCACCGGTTCGACATGATCGGCCTGGCGTGGGGCTTGGTCGCCGCGGTCGGCCTCGCGGTGTTCTTCATCTTGTCATCGCAGGAAGGCGAGGGCCTGCCACCCTCGGTGCTCGCTTGTGGTGGCGCGCTCGTCGGCGGCACGCTGATCCTCGTCGTTGGCCTCCTCGGCATCGCGCCCCTTCACGCCACCACGGAGCAGGTCGTCCTCGCGGGCCAGGCCACGATCTGGGCGGTGCCGGTCGTCGGGCTCGCGGCGATCTCGTTCGCAATCCCATATGTCGTCGGCATTCGTGCGACGCGGATGCTCGGCCCGAAGCTGTCCTCGTTCATCAGCCTGACCGAGGTGATCTTCGCGACGCTGTTCGCGTGGGCGATGCTCGGCGAGCTACCGACGGCGATCCAACTCGTCGGCGCGTTGATCATCGTCGCCGGCGTCACCCTCGTTCGTCTGGACGAGCTAGGCCAGACCGAGCGGAGCCCGACGGCGCGCGAAGGCGCGGCGGCGGAGTGCGAAGCGAGGGCTGGGCGGAATAAAAAGCCTAGGGGCTGGGCCTATGAGTCGCGAGCGCGCAGCGCGAGCGCCGAATAGGCCCAGCCCCTAGACGGGAACCAGATCGGCGGCGAAGTCCAAGAACGTGTAGCGGTCACGTAGCTCGCGCGCGTGCGCGAACGCTTCACCGAACAACGCATCCGGATAGCCGAGTTGCGACGGCGTGGTAGGCGCGCCAGCGGCTTCGAGCACGGCCCGCAATTGGTCCGGTGTCCGGACAACCTGTTGCAACCGCGCGCGCATCGCCGGCCAGCTCGAGGCAAGCCGTGCATTTGCCGCGTCGACGTCGACCTGCTTCGTCGATACGTCCGCCCACACCGCTTCGCCGCGCTCGGGGCCGAAGTGATCGAGCACGCTCTTCTTCGTGATGCCGATCGCGCGCAATTGCGGATGCTCGGTTCGCTCCAAGATCCCGGACTGCAACCGCGCCATCGCGAGCGTGGCCACGCCGACTTGCTCGCCGTGGAAGGCCTCCAGCACGCTCACCGGCCGCATCATCTCGAGATAGTGCGAGATCAAGTGCTCGCCCTGGCTCGCCGGATAGCTGCCGCCGCATAACGTCATCCCGAACCCCGACAACACGAGCACCCGCGCGAGCGCGCGAATCGCGACCAAGTCACCTTGCAGAAGGCCCGCGGCGCCGTCGAACAACACCTGCTCGTCGGCGGCGAGTAGCGCGAACGGCACCTCGCGATACGGCTTGTCGAGCAAGAGATGCGCGAGCAACCAATCCGCCTGCGCCGTGGGCCGCGCGATCGAATCGCCGAGCCCCGCACGGATCAACCTCGGCGGCGCGTGCGCGAGCACTTCGAGATCGAAGAACGCGGCGATCGGCGTACGCGCGCGCACCGATCGCTTCGCGCCATCCTCGTGGATCGACGCGCTAACACTCGTGTAGCCGTTCATCGAGGGCGCGGTCGCGAATACGAGCTGCGGAATCTCGCGCTCGATCCCGACGAGCTTACCCAGATCGTTCAACGTGCCCGAGCCCACGGACACGACCGCCGTGGTTTCCGGCGCGAGGCGTTGCGCGATCATCTGCGCGGTCAGGCGATCGCAGACCGGATGACGATCCAACACGATCCGCTGGACGCCGAAATGCGACGACAAGTTCTTCGCGACGCGCTCGCCGAGCGCCGGATAGGTATCGACATCACCGAGCACCGCGAGGTGCTCGCCGACGCCGAGCGATCGCACGAGCTCGACTTCACGCCCGGCCAACGAGTCCGCGATCGCGATCGCACGCGCCTCGCAACCGAGCATCGCGCCGGTCTCGGGATCCTCGTACATCCCGGCGAGCAGTCGCTCTATGGGGTCATTTGCAGGCATCGAGGATCGCGCGGAGCTGGGACTTCAGCGTACCCATGAGTGGCGAGAACGATCCATCGAATGCGGCCGAACCGATCGTGAAGGCATCGGCGCCGGCATCTTTTAGCGCTCGGATCTGTGCCGCATTGCCGACGCTCCCGGCGACGAGCAGGAACCCGGGCGTGCCACGCCGTGCCGCTTTGACGAGCTCGATCGGATCCGCTTCGGTCGCGCGATACGCGAGGAGGTCGACGCCTGCACAGCCCTTGCTCGCGAACCGACGACAATCGGCTTCGACATCCGCCGCCGAGCCACCGAGCTTGGTCGGATGTGAGAACGGCTTGCCCGGGAACGGGTGATACGTGGTCTTACTGCCGGCGAGGATCTGCATCACCTCGTCGACCTGCGTGCCACCGAGCAACCGATCGACACCGATCTCGCGCGCGATCTTCGCCGAGTTGAGGCAGGCCTCGGGCGTCGTCGACACGACCTCCATGTACGAAGTCGCGCCGCGTGCACGGATCCGCGTGACCAGCTCGTGCAGCACCGCGGGCTCGACCCCGACATCCTTGAACCCGAGATGAGTCAGCGGTAGCGACGCGATCTCGTCGAGCACGTCGAGCGCATCCGGGACCGTTTGATCGGAGCGCGTGAGCATGAAGACGAAGTCCATGCCTCGATGATGGCATGGCCCGTGCTGTGATTTGCGACATGACGGTGACGCGGGATCCCGAAATCGAGCGCTGTCGCACGATCGCGCGATGGATGGATCAGTACGGCCTGGATCCGCTGATCGGCCTGATCCCCGGCGTCGGCGACCTGATCGGCAGTGCGTTCGGCCTGTACATCGTCAGCATCGCCGTGCGCCGCGGGCTGTCGAAAGCGGTCGTCGCGCGAATGTTGCTCCATCTCGCGATCGATCTTGTCGTCGGTGTGATTCCGATCGTCGGCGACGTCGCGGACTTCTTTTACAAAGCGAACCAGAAGAATCTCGCGCTCCTCGAAGAGCGCTTGGGCGAGCCGAAGCCCGATGCGATGACCCAGGCCGTCGACTGGGCGTATTTGCTCGGTGCGACAGCCGCCGTCGTCGGCCTGTTCGCGCTCGCGATCTACGGCCTCGTTCGGCTGGCACATGCCGTGCTGTAGCTGAATTGCATGATTGCTGGCCTTTCCCACGCCTCCGACGACGAACCGGGCCTGCGGCGCCTGCGCCACGGCAAGCAATTTCGCTACGTGACTGACGCGGGCAAGCCCGTGCGCGACAAAGGGACACTGGCGCGAATTCGCGCGCTAGCCATTCCGCCGGCCTGGACGAAGGTCTGGATCTCGCCGGCGACCGACGGCCACATCCAAGCGACCGGCCGCGATGCGAAGGGCCGCAAGCAGTATCGCTATCACGCGACGTGGCGGAAGGTTCGCGACGAAGCGAAGTACCACCGGCTCGTCGCGTTCTGCGATGCGTTGCCGCGGTTGCGCGACTCCGTCGAGCGAGACCTCAATTGCCCGTGCCTGTGCAAGCGCAAGGTGATCGCGACGGTCGTCGCGTTGATGGAACGTGCGCAGCTTCGCGTCGGCAACGATGCGTACGCGCGCGAGAACGGATCGTACGGTGCGACCACGCTTCGCGATCGCCACGCGAAGATCCACGGCAACACGATCGAGTTGTCGTATCGCGGCAAGTCCGGCGTCGATCGCCGGGTGAAGCTGACGGATCGTCGCCTCGCGCGGATCGTTCGCGCGTGCCGTGATCTGCCGGGTCAGCGGTTGTTCCAATACGTCGACGGCGACGCGATCCATCCGATCACCTCGAACGACGTCAACGCGTACATCCATCAGGTCAGCGGCGGTCCGTTCACCGCGAAGGACTATCGGACGTGGGCCGCGACGCTCGGGGCGGCGCTCCTCGTGTGCTCGCTCGAAGTCCCGACCAGCGAACGCGCGGCGAAGAAATCGGTGAAGCAGGTCTGCGAATGCGTCGCCGCGAAGCTCGGCCACACGCCGGCGGTGTGCCGGAGCTCGTACATCCATCCGCGCGTGCTCGATGATTTCTCCGCCGGTCGGTTGGCGCCACTCGCGCGGTCGTTGCATCGCCGGGTCGGCGAGGTTCCGGTCGGCACGGACGCGATCGACGTCACGTTGCTCCGCGCGATCGAGCCGGTCGTCGCTCGCTATCTGCAGACGAAAGTGGCTCGAAGGGCTTGATTTCTCGACGGTTTTGTTGATAATTAGATCAGCGCACTTCGAAGGAGCTGCGCATGTTCGAAACCGTTCTTCATCCACCCAACGCCACTCGCGGCGTCCTCTTGCTGCATGGAGGCACCGGCCGCGGCGACCACGAGGCGGAGCTGCGCGAGCGCTATGCCCAGTTGGGCTACGCCGTGTTCGTTCCCGATCTGTTCGAAGGTCCGCCGAGTCGCGAGCTAATCGGGTCGCTCGTCGCGCAACCGGAGCTGTTGCGGCAGCGCGTGGTCAAAGCCCACGAGGTGTTGCGGCGGCGCGAGGTCACGACCACGTTCGTCGTCGGTCACTGCTTCGGCGGCTTGGCGGCGCTCGAGCTCGCGCGAGTCGATGCCACGGTGGCGTGCGCGGTCTCGTTTCACGGCAACCTCGCCACGCCCGCGCCCGCATCGAAGATCGCGGCGAAGATCCTCGCGGTTACCGGCAGTGCAGATCCGTATTGTCTCGTCGAGCAACGCGCGGCTTTCGAAGCCGAGATGTCGGCGGCGGGTGCGGACTGGCAACTGCTCGTGCTCGGCGGCGCGAAGCACGGCTTCACCGTGAAATCGTCGCCGGACTACGACGCGCAGGCCGATCGGCGATCGTGGGATGCGATGTTGAAGTTGTTCGCCGAGATCAGTTAGGCGGCATCGCGTAGCCGCGCGCCGGGAACGGATCGGCGCTGTCGCGCTGATACAGCTCGCCGCGCGTCCACACCGCACCGCGCTCGGAAAAGATCGCGAGCCCGACGACACCGACGTTGCGATCGCCGGACGTCTGCGCGGCATACGATTCCGCGACGCGCCCGAACCGGAACGCGGCGACGTTTTGATCCGACGTGCGGAACCCATCGATCACGAGCGTGTCGTGCGGATCGACGATGTAGCCGCGACGATTCGGATCCGCGGGATGCCCGTCGATCACGTCGAGACCATCGACCGACGCGACGACCTCGAACCGCGCAGTCGTGGCATTGCGCACGATGATCTTGTACCGCTCACCGTCGTTGCCGATCACGAGCGCACGACCGCCCGCTTCGTACCCGGGCAACGTGCGGCCCGATTCGTCGACGAGCGCGACCGAGAGCGAGCCATCACCGGCGGGCACTTCGAGCGGCGATGGATACGCGTTCAAGTACTCCGCATGCGCGCGCACGCCATCGGCATCGTTGTAGTGGAGCAACACGCTCGCCCACGGCTGGCTGCCCGCGCGTTGAAATCCGGTAAAGCTCACCGGCTGATACACGGATTCACCGAACGACGTGCCGAGGCCCGGCCGATCCGGAACCGATTGCTGTTGGGCGATTTCGCCGCCGCCATACATCGGCGCCGCGGGCGAAGGCTGTTGATAGCTCTGCTGATAGCCCGCACCGGCCATCGGCTCCATCGCCATCTTGTTCGCCGGCGCACTCGCACCGCAGGCACTCAACACCAGAACGGCCGCTAGATTTCGCATCGTGCGAATCCAACGCGGCTCGCGCGCGCGGCTTACATCACCAAGCGCCAGGTGTAGTAACTGCCCGCAAGCACGATGGCGGTGATCGCCCAGGCACCCGCAAGTTGCAGTGCGCGGTCGGGCAGCGGTTTATTCCAGACCCGGCACGCGATCGCACCGACGAGCGCGCCCGTGACCATCCCGCCGAGGCCCCACGCGATGATCCCGAAGTACATCATCGCGATCGCGCCCGGCGGCGCCTTCATCGTGAGCTGGCCGGCGACCGGCAAATACGTGATGCGCGGCCACTGCCCCCAATCGCACGCGGCATACGCGAACGCCGCGCCGATCAGCGCGAACGAGGCGATCACGAACACGCGTTGCCAGCGCGGCATCATTGGTGGCACTTCCGGCACGTCGTACCGGTGAGATTGAATGCCTTGGTGCCGTCGTGGCAAGGCGCGCAGGTGGCCTTCGCGGGTGTGGGAAGCGCGAGCAATTGCCCGGCGAGCGACGTGTGACACGACGTGCAAGCCGCGGTCGTGTGCTTCGCGTGATCGAACGATGCGCGCACCGACCACGCGGACTTCGCCATGTTCACGTCGCGCTGATTCGCGAGGCCGAGTTGATGGCACGCAGTGCAATCGCCCATGTGCGGCACCGGACCCGTGATCTTCGCGTGACAGCCGGCGCACGCGCTGTGATTGCGGGCGGGACGCAACTGCACCGTCGCCGTGGTCAGCGAGTGGCAACCCTCGCACTTGGCGTCGTGCTTCTGGTGATCGAGCGTGGCGCCGAACTCGGTCCGCGCGATCGGCTTGGCATCCGCACGAAGCTTGCGCCACGGCTCCGTCGACGCGTGACACGCCGCGCACTTCTGCGGCCACCGTGCGCCGAAATCATCGGCGTGACAGCTCGTGCATGCGGTGTGACCCGCGATCGAGACATCGCCGGTCTTCGCGTCGAGGACATGGCATGTCGCGCAGGCGGTGGTGATCGCCTCGTGCGCGCCCGTGTGCGAGAACGTGCGATCGGGGCGCGCGACGCGAAACGCATCCTGCGGTTGGTCGTGACACTTCGTACACGCGACGAGCACCGAGAACGCTTGCTTGCCGTCGTGGCACTTCGCGCAATCGTTCGCCGTCGGGCGCGGCAATTCGATCTGGTTCTCGTCGGCCTGCTTGATCGCGGCATGACACATCGTGCAGTCGCCCTTCGAGCGGGGCGCGTGGGTCGCGTGCGAGAAGATCGACGTCACCGTGTCCTGCACGTGCTTCAGCTGCGGTGGTTGCGGCTTGCCGACGGCCGCCGGATGACACGCGTTGCAATCCGTCATCGCGAACGACTTCTTGCCGTCGTGACAGCTGATGCAGCGCGCGTGCGGTGCCGGCGGTTGCTTCGCCGAGAGGTCGTGACACGCGGTGCACGGCGCGGCCGCGTGTTGCTTGTGACCGACGAGGATCGAGAAGTCGCGATCCTGCTTGTAGGGCGGATAGGCGACCTTGTTCGGCTGATCGCCATGACAGTTCGCGCAGAGCTTCGTTCGCTCGGTCTTTGCCGTCGGTGGTGGGCCGTGGCAAGCGCCGAAGCACGCGGCGTGGCCGGGCTTGCCGATCAACCTGCCGGCCTTTTGATCGTGGCAATGCACGCACTCGACCGCGGGCTTCGCCGCGACATCGACATCGCGCGCGTGCGTGGTGTGATCGAACCCGATCGCGGGCGCTGCGATCGCGACGCCCGCGAGCGCGAGCAGGATCACGAGCCACTTCAATACACGCCCTCCATCACGAGGCGCAGGCTCTTGTAGCCGGTGATGTTGTTCGTGAAGTCGAGCGTGGTCGACAGGTCGTAGCTCGCGAACAACCGCAGGTTGTTGCCGATCCAGGCATCGATCTGCGCGCGCCCGCCACCACGGTATTGGATCGTCGGGATACCGGTGTCCGCCGCCGATCGGCAATCGGTCGCGCCCGCGTCGAGCGCGCAGTAGGTCAGTGCGTAACGCGTGCGGCGACCGTACGCTTCGATCAACAGCGAGAACTTGCGCGCGCCGAGCGTCATCCGTGCGGTGGCGCCGAATTCGCCAAAGCTGCGCTCGCCCATCTGTGACGACGCGCTCGTCGGAATCGGATCCGCGACGCCCGGCGTATCGACGAGCTCGGCATCGACCGGATCGTCGGTGTCGTACCACCGGCCGAGCCCGCTGATCCCCAGCGCGACCGTGCGGCGCACGCGCACTTCGACCGCGCCGCCACCTTCGATGTACGTGGGGCTGTAGGTATCGCGCGTGGTGTTCGACGACAGATCGGCCGCGGCCGCACCGCGCGCGTAGAAATCGATGTTCTCCGCGATCAACGTACCCGCGCGGATCGAGCCGTTGACGCGCGGGAGCACGGGGCCGAGATCGAGATAGCGCCGCGCGGCGATCGGATCCGGATCGAGCACCGTGGGATCCCACAACCAATCATCGGAGGCCTGATGCGTGAAATCGACGACGAGGTTCGTGACCTCGTGATAACGCAAGCGGAGCTGCGCGTGCTCGTTGACGAACTTGCCCTCGAGCGAACGTGCCTGCGCGATCAACGCGACGTCTTTACTCGGGCGCCAATCGAGCTCGACCTGCGCGTGCGTCGACGAATCCGCGTTCGTTCCCGACGACAGCTTCACACCCTCGGCGGCGAGCGTGATCGGAATCTTCTGCTGGAGGTCGCGCAGATCGAAGCGGATCGCGCCGCCGAAGATGCCCTCGCGCGATTCCGGCAGCGACGGATCAGCCGTGTAGTCCGGCACCTGACTGCCGCCGTAGATGTTCGCTTTGACGAGCTTGCCGTCCCACGCGGCGTTCGCACCGTAGAAGTGCAGCACCCAAGGTCCGTAGACGTATTGCTCGCCGCCACGGATCCGCAGCGGCGACCAGGTCGGGTCGTCGGTGAAGTTCTTGACCTCCGCCCACGCGGAGCGCGGCTCGAAGACCGAGCGTTCGAACCACGTCGCGATCGGCGGTGATTCGCGGACCTTCATCGTCATGTCGGTCGGCGTGTACGTGAGCGATTGGTTCGCGAGCAGGAACCGGCCGGCGAAGTACGTCGACAGCGATTCGAACGCGTAGCCGTGCGTACTGAGGTAGCCCTCGCCGAAGCCGTACGCGCGAATGTGATTGAACTCGTCGTTGATCGGCCTCGCGGGACCCGTGATCGAGGTGCCGTCGACGACGTAGCCGAGATCGACGCGCGCCGACACGCGTTGTTGGAGGTCGCGAACCTGCGCGGGCTCGTCGGCGAGCGCGGCGGTCGGCGAGGGAGGTGGCACGACGGGCGGCGGTGGCGTGGCCTGCGAGCTGGTGGCGGCGCCGATCTTTTTTGGCCGCATACGCAGGTGCCGCGCGACCGGCTCGTGCGTGACCTTGAGGCGCGGATCGTCGGCGTACGCCGTGCTCGCCGCGAGCAGGAGGAGCAGCCACTTCATCGCTTCGGCGCTCCGACGGTGCCCGAGTGGCAACCGGATCCGAGGCAGCTCGCCTGCTGGTTGACGTGACACGTCAGGCACGAGCGGATGTTTTCGCGCGCGAGGGTCGCGTGCTCGGTCCCTGCGAACGACCCCGGGAAGCCGTGCGAGCGCGGGCGCTGCGAGTGACACGCGGTGCAGAACTCGACGACGTGACAGCGAGCGCAGCGCGAACGATCCGCGATCGCCTCCGGACCGTGATCGAGCTCGCGGAACGTGATCCGGTGATCGGCGGGACGCATCGTTTGATGGCACTCGTCGCACGCATCGCGCCCGTTGCCCGACATCTGCGTGTGGCAGGTCGCGCAGCGCGAGCCATCGCGTTCGGCGGCTTCTGCGTGATCGCGCCGGAACGCGAGCGTGTGATCGAGCGGGCGTTCCGTTGCCGGTAGGTGATTGCGCGGCGCGAGTGTGGTCAGCGTGTTCGTGCGGCCCGAGTGGCAGGTCCCGCACACGCGCATGCGCGCACCTTCCGGCGTGCGGTCGGAATCGTCGTGGCAGTTGACGCAGCTCTCGATTTTCGGCGCGGCGTGCGACGCGTAGTCCGGCGCGGCCGCGCTTTGCTGATGGCACTGCTCGCACTTGATCGGCGTACCGCGCCGATCTTCGCGATGCGATTCGTGATGGAACTTGAGCTCGCCGCGGATCAACCGATCGCGCTTGCGAAGCTGCGTGGTCGCCGAATGGCAGCGCGTGCAATCGGCCATGGTGACCTTGCCCTTCGCGCTCGCTTCGGTCGCATGGCAGCGCGCGCACACCGCGTGATCGGGCGGCTCGATCTTGTCGTTGCGAACGTGGCAGTCGGCGCATTGGACGTGAAAGCCGACGCCTTGCTCCATCGTCTTCGCGTCGAGGTGGAGCTTGTGCGAGAACGCCGATGGCTCGGCCTGCCACAGATCCTTGTTCGGGTAATCGCGCAGCGGGGCCGACAGCGTGGGCAGCGGCGTCACGCTCGTGTGGCAGACCTTGCACAGCTCACCCGGTTGCGCGAGGAACGCTTGGGCGTGGCAGCGATCGCACGGCTTGTGCTCGTGACCCGGGCGTTGGCCCATCGTGTGGCACTCGACGCACGCGACTTGGGCATGCTGTGAATGCGAGAGGCGCGTCGGATCGACCGGCGGTGGCGGCAACTCCGCGACGCGTTGCTGCGAGCACGCACACAGCATGCACCACAGGATCAGATAGACGCGCAGCCCCACGTGCCGTCGACGACGGTAACATCAAACGAGATCGCGATCCGTGTGGTGGACGTGAGGGTGATCGGCGGTGAGCAGGCGTGTTGCCCGGATGTGCCGGCTCTCGGTGTGGGGGCGCCACCACGTGATCCCGAAATGGGGCGGGGTAGGGGTGTACGTGATCGTGATGGCGTCGCCGGGGAGGTCTGGCATCCAGCTCGAGTGGATCACGATCGTGCCGCCGGGATTCAGCGCCGCACGCGCGGCTTCTAGCAGTCGGGTGAGGAAGGTGTCGTCGGTGCTGCGCCACAGATCGGTGCCGGGCGACGGAATCGGCGCGTTGCACGTGATCAGGTCGGCGGGGACGGTCGCGAGGTCGCCCTCGAGCGTCTCGATCCTCGCGTTCGAGAGGCGAGCACCGTGCTGCGCGTAGACGAGTGCGCGCGGGTTGAGATCGCTGCACACGATCCGATGCGCGCGACGACGAACGAGCGGCGCGACCGCGGATCCGCAGCCGAGATCGAGCCAGGTGTCGACGGTGCCGGGTGGGATCGAATGGAGCAGGTGAAAGCTCGAGTCATCCGGCCAGCGCACGAGCTCGCGATCGATCGGGGCATCCGCGCGATCGCAGACGATCAGCGATTCGCCGATCGGGAGCACCGCGACGGACGCGCGACCGTTCTCGACGAGGTTGCCCTCAAACCCGCCGACGGTATCGCCGGCGACGTAGACGCGTAGAGCTCGATTGACCGGCGTGATCGGCTTCGCGCGCAACTGCGGGAGGCGAGCGCGCACCAACGGAATTCGATCCGTTCCGGCCCAACCCGCGAGCTGTCTGGAGGTGATCACGGGCCCGTGAGATACAACTTCGCGAGGTCGTACTCGGCGTCCATCACGAGCTGTGCATCGATCACCGATTCGAGCAGCTTCCGGCGGACGGCTGGATCTTTCGCGGCCGGATCCAAGCCGAGCGTGACGCCGTAAAACGCGAGCTCCGCCTTGTGCGGCCCGGTCGTAGCGGCGGCCTGCAGCGTCGCGAAATCGATCTTGCCGACCGCGGCTTCCGCGAGCAGCTCGTACCACAGGCCGCCGGTGCGCGATTTCAAATAGTCGGTCGCTTGGCGATCCGGATCGACGTTGCGATGCCGGGCATCCCCGAGCGCCCACAAGCAGATGTAGACCTTGTCGAGCTCGCCCAGCGACGACGACGACAACCCGCGATGCATCGCATCGAGGGCATCGACCGGTCGCGCGACTTCGAACAAGAACGCGACCGACTCCGTCGCGATGCCGGGCGCATCCGGCGCCGTCTCCGTGGCTTCGAGCACGAGATCGACGGCGCGATCGGTGTTGCCGAGGTACCACATGCCACGCGCGAACTCGAGCTTGCGCTCGGCGGCGATATTGCGCGGCAGGTTCTTGTCGTCGCCGAGCGTTGTCCACACGCGCAACGCGTCGAGGTACAGCGCACTCGCATCGCGGGTCTTCCCGGCGGCGCGCATCACATCGCCCGAGAGGCGCTCGAGCTTCGCGCGGCGATAGCGATCGCCGGAGCCATCTCCGAGGAGGGCGAGCCCGGCGGTGGCCATCTTGCTCGCACTGCCGAGGCGATCGGTCTTCCAATAGATCGTGGTGAGCGTTTCGTACGCGTCGATCGACGGCGCGTGATCGAGCGAGGCGACGAGCGCATGCTCGGCTTCATCGAGCCGCCCTTGCGATAGGAGGCCGCGACCGAGCGCGGTTTCTCCGACGGCATCGACCTGCGCCCACACCGGATCGTGGCCGCGCTGGTCCGTGTATTTCTCGACGTCGTGCCACGCATGACGCGCGGCACCCGGCCTGCCGCCGAACGCGAGCCGCGCGATGCGTTGCGAGTACAGCTTGCCGAGCCGGAGCGCCGTCTGCGGATCGACGGTCTGGGTCCGTGCGAGCGCTTGCTCGTAGAACGCGATCGGTTGCTCGATCCGGCCGAGCGAGGCCGAGGCTTGCGCCGCGAGGACGAGCAGTTGCGGATCGCCGGGGAACTTCTCGAGCCCGGCTTCGGCGATCGCGAGTGCGGCCGCGTGATCCGGAGCCATGTGCTCTTCGGTGCGGAGCAACGTGCCGAGCTCGTAATACGCCGACGCACTCGGCGCCGCGACGACGGCATCCACGCGCTCGCGCAAGCCGCGGTCTTCGCCGAGCCCGGTGATCTTGTCGACGTGCGCGGGCACTTCATTCAAGCGATGCGCGCGGGCGAGGGCGCTCGCGATCCGGCGACCGCTCTGCAACACCTCGTGCGCGACGCCGATCATCTTGTACGTCTTGTCCTTCGCGAACGCGGCATCGATCCGCTTCTGCTGATCCTCGACGAGCGTGACGTACCGCTCGACGACCCACGGCAGCGGCAACGCCATCACGGTCGGCTGGAGCAAGACCGGCGCGGGCGGATGCTGGACCTCGGTATCGTTCGCGGCCGCATCCGCACTGAACGAGAGGATCTCGTCGATTTCGGCAACGTGCTCACTGCGGTGGGCACTGTCGATTTCGGCGAGCAACACGAGCGCGCACAGCGTGGGCTCGACGGCACCGGACTTCGCGAACGTGGCGCGCAGGTCGCGAACCTGCTTCGCATGCGTGGCGAGCGCGCCGCCAACATTCTGTGGATCGTTCATCCACAGCGACGTCACCTCGAACAACGCGTCCTCGATCACGAGCGGGTCGGTGGTGGCGGCGATCCGCGCAAACAGCGCGTCTGCGACGGAATTTCGCGCTTTATTCCGTTCGGGACCGGCAGGCATCACCCACAGCTCGTCGATCGCCTGGCCGCGGTCGCTATCGTCCGATAGCTGCATCGGAGCGTCCGGAAACTTCGGCGGCTCCGAGCCGTGGCTGCAGCCGGCCAACGCGGCGGCGATCAGAAGGCGTTTCACGTCGAACAACATAGCATCGTCGTGTCGTTCTGATCGTGTATGGTCCCCGACGTGACTCCAACCGGCATCGTTGTGCAGAAGTACGGCGGCTCCTCCGTCGCCGATGCAGAGAAGATCAAGCTCGTGGCGCAGCGCATCGCGCGCACGAAGGCAGCTGGCAAGAAGGTCGTGGTTGTCGTGTCCGCGATGGGCAAGACCACGAACCAGCTGATCGAAAAGGCGAAGCAAGTGAACGCCTCGCCGTCGCGGCGCGAGCTCGACATGCTGCTCACGTGCGGCGAGCGCGAGGCGATGGCGCTGCTGTCGATGGCGTGCGCGGATCAGGGCCTCGAGGCAATTTCGTTCACCGGATCGCAGGCCGGCATCCTCACGAACGACCGCCACTCGGGTGCGCGGATCGTCGAGGTCCGCCCGTTCCGGATCGAGGACGAGCTCGATCGCGGCAAGGTCGTGATCGTCGCCGGGTTTCAGGGCGTGTCGTACAAGCGCGAGATCACCACGCTCGGTCGTGGTGGCTCGGACACCACGGCGGTCGCGCTCGCGGGTGCGTTGCGCGCGGACTACTGCGAAATCTGTTCGGACGTCGATGGCGTGTACACGGCGGATCCGCGCGTGGTGCCCACGGCGGAGCTCCTCGAATCGATCAGCCACGATGAAATGCTCGAGCTCGCGGCGCAGGGTGCGAAGGTGTTGCACGACGCGTCGGTCGAGTTCGCGCGCAAGTCGGGTATCGCGCTCTACGCGCGGGCCACGAACAAGGATGGCGGCGGTACGCGGATCGATTTCTCGCCGGAGCGCGAGCGTCAGGTCGCCGCGGTGACCGGGCAGTCGGCGCTGATCCGGCTGAAGGTCGTCGGTGGCGCTGCGGTCGAGCAAACGCTGCAGATCATCGAAGCGGCGTCGATTCCGCTCACGCACCTCGATCTCGAGGGCAAGGAGCTGCGCTGCTGGTTCACGATCGCGGACGTCCCGGACTGGGGCGAGGTCCGCAAGCGCCTCGATAACGTGCTCGGCGATCAGTGCGAGCTCGGCGAAGAGGGTTGCGTGACGATCGTCGGCCACGGCATCGGTTCGAACCCGGGCGTGATCAACAAGGCGCGTGCGAGTGCGGTCGGTGCGGGCGTGCCGCTGAACGCGGTCTCGGTCTCGCCGCTGCGCGTGACGCTATGGTGCGATCGGCCGCACGTGGACGACCTCGTCCGCGCGCTGCACAAGACGTTTATCGAGGGCTGATCGGGGACGGTCGCAACTACGTCAACTTGCGATCGCGAACTGCTCGAAATTCTTCGAGGGTGGGGACGGTCGCAACTACGTCAACTTGCGATCGCGAACTGCTCGAAATTCCTCGAGGGTGGGGACGGTCGCAACTACGTCAACTTGCTACTCGCCCAACATTTCGTTCATCACCGCCTCGGTGATCACCTTCACGCCGAGCGAGGTCGCTTTGCCGATCTTCGTCGCGCCGACACCAGCACCGGTGATCAGGTACTGCGTGTTCGCGGAGACCGAGCCCGTCACCTTCGCACCGGCGGCTTCGAGCTTCGCCTTGATGTGATTGCGGTCCTCGCTCAACGTCCCGGTGATCACGCACACCTTGCCCGCGAACCCATCGTCCTCGTCGGGCGCGCGTTCCTTGACCTTCTTCTTCGCCTCTTTCGTGGGCGGCTTTTTCGGGAGGCGCGGCGGGGCGCCGGGCTTACCGATCAGCGAGAACAATTGGGTCTCGCCGAGCACCAACACGCCCAAGCGCTCGGCGTCCGCCTTCTTCGAGCCCGCGTCTTCCATGGCGAACACGAGGTCGGTCTTCTTCGACACCGAGCTCGTGACCTTGGCGCCGAGGCCTTTCAGCTTTTCCTCGACGACTTTCCGCTCCATGCCCGTGACGGTTCCGGTGAGCACGACCGTTTTCCCAGTGACCTGCAGCTTCGTCATCGCCGGCAATGGTACTGATTCTTGCCCCTCGGCCGCCAGAGTTTCACAGTTGGGCCATGCGCGCCGCCCTCGTCCTGGCCCTCCTGGTTTCCTGCGGACCCAAGGTGGATCCGAAGGCACCCAACGAGAATGACCTCGACACGCCATCGACGAAGTCGAGCGATCCGACGCCTGCGACCGCCGCCGTGAAAGAGGAGCCGCGTCCAGAGGCGCCGGTCGGGAAGGGCGAACGCAAGGGCACGATCACGCGGGCGAAGCTACTCGCCGTGCTCGACTCGGGGCCAGGCACGTTCCTGCGCCAGGTCGAAGTCACGCCGAAGAAAGACGGCGAGCGGTTCGTCGGCTGGCAGCTCGTGCAACTGATCGATCACACGGGGCCACTCGGCAACTTGGATCTCGCGCCCGGCGACGTGCTGCTCGCGGTGAACGGCAAGCCGCTCGCGCAACCGGATCAGTTTCAAGCGCTATGGGATGGCCTGCGCACCGCGAACAACATCACGGCGCAGTTGTGGCGCGGCAACAACAAGTTCGAGATCGAGTTCGCGATCGATCCGCCGGTCTCGCCTTAAGCGAAGACCGATAGGGCGTGCGCTGGATCGTTGCAGAACACGCCATCGATCTCGAGCTTGTCGAGGCGGCGTAGCTCGTCGGCGTCGTCGACGGTCCACGCGTTGACCGGCAGGCCCGCGCGATGCCACGCGCCGACGGATTCTTCGGTGCACAGCGTGTGCTCGGGATGGAACAGGCTCGCGCCCATCGCGTTGCCGACCCAGCCACGGCGCAGCGGCAGCACCTGCTTTTCGTGGAACAGATACGCGAGCGCGATATCGGGCAGGACCGTGTGCAACTGGACGAGCGCGAACGGATCGAACGACGACACCAGGATCTGATCCGCGCGGCCCGATTGGCGAATCACTTCGGCCGTGGCCTTCACGAGCTCGGTCTCGCGGGCGAGGCGCTGTGACTTGATCTCGACGTTGCAGTCCATCTCGCCGAGCTCGCCCAACACTTCTTCGAGCGTCGGAATCGGGTGACCGCTGACGCGCAGAGCGCGCCGCTCGAGCGTGGACAGGTCTTGCAACCGGCCCGGCCGACCGACGAGCCGATCGAGCGTGTCGTCGTGAAACACGCACACGGTGCCGTCGCGATCGAGCTGGACGTCGAGCTCGATGCCATCGGCGCCGTCGTCGCGCGCGCGATCGAACGCGGCCAGCGTATTCTCGGTGACGAGTGCCGAGGCGCCACGATGCGCCCAGATCCGTGGCCGGTTGCCGTGGCGCTTCCACTTCTCCGCGCGGGCGAGCCGGCCCATGTGCGGAAAGAACCGCGCGAGCGCGGCGAGCGGTGGTGGCCGAGACTTCCGTGCCATGGTCCGACTCTAGATCAACGCGAGGATCTGGCGGAACACCTGATCGAGCGGCTGTTCGCCATCGATCGTTTCGATCCGCTCGCCGTTCGCGCGGAGCTCGGCGATCGTCGCCTGGTAGCCGGCGTCGACGGCACGTTGCATCTCGAGATCCTCGAACAGCTCCTCGACGCGCTTCGCTTCGGCCCGGCGCTTCGCCGCGACCTCGGGGCGGACTTGCAGAAAGATCGTGAGCTCGGGCCGGCGCGCGCGCGAGTTGAGCTGCGTGATCCAATCGCGGTCGGCGCCGGTGCCCTGGTACGCGAGCGAGCTGTGATACCAGCGGTCGGAGATGACGATCTTACCGGCGAGGATCGCGGGCTCGACTTCGCGTTGCAGGTGATCGAGGCGATCGGCGGCGAACAGCGCGCCGAACGTGTTCTGCGATAGCGACTGGCCGGGAATCGCGTGCCCGCCGGTAAGCATCTCGCGGATCAGTCGACCGATCGGGCCGTCGCTCGGCTCGCGCGTGAGATGCGCTTTCTCGCCGAGGTGTGCGACGAGGCGCTTGGCCTGCGTCGTGGTGCCTGCACCGTCGAGTCCTTCGATGACGATCAGCCGACCCGTAGTCACGCGCCGGCTATATCACGCCGCCAGGTTGACGTAGTTGCGACCGTCCCCGCCATCGAGTGATTCCGCGCAGATCGCGATCGCAAGTTGACGTAGTTGCGACCGTCCCCACCATCGAGTAATTCCGCGCAGATCGCGATCGCAAGTTGACGTAGTTGCGACCGTCCCTAGGCCCGACGGCGCGACATCGCCACGCCGAACAGGCCGAGCGCGACGAGCAGGGCAGAGCCCGCCGCATACAACATCCACGTCGGCTTACCGCCGCCTTCGGCGTGCGCTGCGGCCGCCTTTGCAGGCGCGTAGTCCGGGCGGAGCGCCACGGCCTTGCGATAGTCGGGACCGCCATCTTTGCCGGCCGCTTCGAGCGCCTTGCCGAGCATGTAGTGATGCGCGGCGAGCGCTTCGGTGCCGTGCGCGCCTTTGGGATCGAGGCCCGCGGCCTTCGAATAAGCGGCCGCCGCGTCGACAAACTTGCTCTGCTTTTCGAGATCCTTGCCGAGCTTGAAATAGATGTCGGCCATCGCCGGCTTCTCGCCCGCATCCGGGTTGCGCGCGAGCAGGCGATCGATCGCGACCGACGCACCGGCGATGTCGCCCTTGTCGGCTTGCGCCTTCGCTTCGGCCCACGCGGCCGCTTCGTGCTTCGCGCGTTCGCCGTCGAAGTACGCGTAGAGCTGCTTCGTCAGATCGACGAGGTCGACCGTCTCGGCCTTCTTCTTCGGATGGTCATCGTCGTGATCGTCGAGCGACGGATCGACGATCTTGAGATCGGTGTGGAGCAGCTCGTTCGACGCCTTGCGCAGCTCGTTATCCGCGAGCTCGCGATAGGTCAGCCACAACGGCTTTTCCTTCTTCGTCGTCTTACCGCCGGCGAGCTGCAGCTTCTTCTTCGGCGCGGGCGGCGGCGGCGGACCCGTGACATAGGCTTCCCAGGTCTTGCGCGCGGTCGCTCGCACGCGCGGCGAATCCGCATCGACCTTCGTCCACACCGCATGCACCGCCTCGCGGAAGTGCGTGGTCTCGTATGCCTGGAGGATCGCGATCGTCAGCGCTTCGTCGCCGTTCGCCGCCGCGAGCGCCTTCTGCGGCTCCTGGCGATCGAGCCGCTCGAGCTGCCAGTTCGCGTACCGCTTCTTGTCCGCGTTCTTGTCCTGCGATTCGACGATCAGCGCCGGGATGCAGTACGGCTCCATCTTGCGCAGGTACCGACCGACCTCGTCGCGATAGATGATCGTCTCGTCACCGAACGCGGTCCCGAACAACAGCGATGCGGCCTTCACGTCGTGACTGTTCGACAGCGCGCGAATCGCGACGTCATCCGCGATCACTTCGCCGAGCCCATTCATGTCCGGAAGGCCCTGCAGGCTCTTCAACCAATCGAGGTCGTCCTCGGCCTTTTCTTCTTTCGCCGATTTGCGATCCGGCGCCGTGAAGTGACCGTTCTTGTCCGGCACCTGGGCTTTGATCGCCTCGAGCACCTTCTTGCGATCCGCGAGGTCGACCGTGTGCTTGCGCGCGAGATAGGCGCCGATCGCGTCGACGTTCTGCGCCGCCACCTTGTCGAGCTCGGCGATCGAGGCCTTATCGCCCTTCTCGATCTTGCCGAGGAGATCCGTGGCCGGGTCGGCGAACGCCGTCCCAGTCAATACAACTAATGCGAGCGCGACGCGCACGACCGAGGCTGTACCATGCAAGTTGCTGATCGAACGCGTCTGCTTGCTAATGAATTCGATCTGGCTCGATCCGCTCGCCCGGGTCCAGAAATTCGATAAAGCGCAGGCCGATCGCGCGGGTAGACGCCGCGTCCTCCCAGCCTTTTGCGCCGGTGAAGTTGAGGTAGTGGTGATGCTTCACCTCCGCCCGCGCGACGATCTCGTCGACGACTTCCTCACGTTGGTATTGGAAGTGGACGGTCACCACGGTGCCGAGCGGTGGTGCGTACGACATCTCCACGAGCAGCCCGCCCGCGGAGATGTTGCGCGCGACGGCCACGGAATCTCCGTAAAGCTCCGAGCCGATCACGACGACGAACGCCTTATCGAAGCGGGTATGGATCCGCTTCTCGGTCCGCCTATCTATGGGCAGCGCCGGCATCGGACGCGAATCCTCGAGCACGTGAGACAGATCGAACGAGCGACGCTTCACGAATAAATGATCGCGGTTCGCACACAATGAAGTCAAAAAACCTACATCGGTCTACACGACTGAACATCTGGCCTCACATCCAGCACTTCGCTAGATTCTCCGGGCGATGAAGCGCTGGGTGGTGCCGATGATTTTCGGGTTGGGCGTCGCCTACGGAGCACCCGCGCGGCAGAGCAATCCCGCGTTTCTCGGCATCGGCTTCGCGCAAGGTCCCGGCACGTGCGTGATCGAATCGGTGACCGATGGTGGTCCCGCGAGCGATGCCGGCATCGAGATCGGGGATCAGGTCATCGCGTTCGATGCGATCGCGCTCGACAAGACCGGCTCGTGCGATCAGCTCGTCGCGAACATCACGTCGCACGCGCCCGGCGATCGCATCCGCATCGATTACATGCGCGGCGCCGTTCATCGCGAAGTAACGGCCACGCTCGCCACGCGCGCGGAGGTCGTCCAACGCAAGGTCGGCCAGCGCATCGCCACCACGGATCTCGTCGATGTCGACGACGCGCGCCATCACTACGATCTGTCGGAACGCGGCAAGACCACCGTCGTCGGATTCTTCACCGAGCACTGCAGCGGCTGCGCGCGCGTGTTCGATCGGATCGCGGATGGGCTGAAGTCGAAGTCACCGGCGGTGTTCGAGCTCGCGGTCACGCCGCGCGATACGCGCTACGAGCTCGTGGATCTCCGCAAGTCGTTCAGCTCGCCGGTCGCGCTCGCGGTCGCCGACAACGACACGTTCGAGGCCCTCGCGATGACCGATCAGGATCGCGCGTTCTTCATGGTGATCGACTGCAAAGGCATCGTTCGCCTCGTCACGCCGCTCGCGCCGGATGCCGATGATCTCGACGCTGCCGTCGACGAAGTACTTGCCGGCGCCGCGCAAGCGGAACACAGTCGCCGTCGCTAATGCTTCGCACGGTCCTCGGCAAAACTCCGCAGCTCGGTTCCAACGTCTTCATCGCCGAAACCTCCGCGGTGATCGGCGACACGATCATCGGCGACGAGTCGTCGGTCTGGTACGGAACCGTGCTGCGCGGTGACGTCATGCCGATTCGCGTCGGCGCGCGCACGTCGATCCAAGACAACGCGGTCGTTCACGTGACGAGCGGCGTGTCCGGAACCACGATCGGCAGCGACTGCACGATCGGTCACTCCGCGATCATTCACGCGTGCACGATCGAAGACGAATGCCTGATCGGGATGGGCTCGATCATCCTCGATCGCGCCGTGATCGGGCGTGGTTCCCTCGTCGGTGCAGGTGCGCTGGTCACACCTGGCACCATCATCCCACCCGGTTCGCTCGTCCTCGGGTCACCGGCGAAGGTGAAACGCCCGATCGACGATCGCGAGCGGGAGCAGATCGTGTTCGGCGCGAAGCATTACGTCGAGCTAGCCCGTCAGTACCTTGCGGGCAAAACCTGATCACGCGTAACGTTGAGGTGAATCGCGTGTTGGTCTCCAACGTCCGATTCACGAATCCACGAATGCGCAGCAGGTTGGTTCAGATCGTTGTGGTGGTGCTGCTCGCGCTGATGCGCGTGGCGCATGCCGGCCAGGTCGAAACGCTGATCGATCAGCTCAACAACGACGGCACCGACAAGGTCCGCCTCGCGGCCGCCGTCAACCTTGCAAAGTTGGGCGATGCGAAGGCGATCCTGCCGCTCGCGAAGGCGCTCCTGAACGATAGCGACAAGAACGTGCGCGGCGCGTGCGCGGTCGCCTTGGGCGTGCTCGTGACGTCGAGCACGAAGAGCTCGATCAAGGGGCTCGTCGTCAACAACCTCAAATCCGCCGCCGAGAACGACGCCAGCGACTTCGTCAAACAACAGGCGAACAAGGCGCTTGCGACAATTACCGGGCAGGGCACGACGGTTACGCCAAACACCAACAACCCCACCGGTAACGGAGGGGCGGGCGGTATCTACGTCAATATCGGCCCGATGTCGTCCAAGGCGTCCTCGAAGAACGACGCCAAATTGCGACAGCTGATGGTCAAGGTGGCGGGGCAAACGCTCGCGAAGGTCGCCACGAAAATGAAGACCGAATGGCCCGGCGGCCTGCCCACGAAGACGGTCCTAGCTCAGAAAAGTGTCTCCGGGTTTTATGTCGACGGTACACTTAATACGCTGACGTCGACGGTCAGCGGTACGACGGCTACGGTGACCTGTAAGGTGAGCATGCTGCTCGCCGATTTCCCCGACAAGAACATGTTCGGCTTCCTCAACGGCGGTGCTTCGGTTCAAGGCGCTTCGAGCGAACGCGATGTCGCGCTCGCGGGCGAGGACTGTGTCAGCGCCGTGATCGAAGATCTGATCGCGAAGAAGATCGTGCCGACGATCTGTACGAAGACCTCAGCGAGTTGCCCGTAATGGCTGGCCCACCGAACAAAGGATACAAGCGCAGCTGGAAGAACCTCTTGATCAACAAGAGGTACCAGCTCCGATTCACGCTGTTCATGGTCGGCCTCTCGGCGATCCTCATGACCGGTCTCGGCGTGTGGGTGATGAAGGAGGCGAACGACGCCACCACCGTCGCCAAGAATTCGATCGAAGGCACCGCGTGTCCGAAGGTGCCGGTGCTCGTTCCGACCAGCGGTGATTCTGGCGTCGGCATGAAGCTCGAGGATCCGAACGACGCGGGCGATGCCGGCAGTGATGCCGTTGTCGCGCCGGCGCCGAAGCCCGTGCCGTCGTCGGTCGATCCGGCGGACGTCGCGAAGCATGGCGGCAACGACGAGATCATCGCGGTCGAAAACGCGTGGTGCTTGGACGCGCAGTGCAAAGCCGAGAAGACCCAGCCGCTCGACGTGAAGCACCCGAAGTGCGACGCGTACGTGAAGAAGAAGATGACCGACCCGGCGGCCGTGGCGGCGTTGCGCGCGGCGCTGATTCCGGTCGTGAAGTGCGAAGGCGGTAGTTCGTTCTCCGTCGCGGAAGATGCGCCGGAACCCGCGGAGCATCACCGCCACGTCAAGGTCGAGATGGAAGAGTCGTCGATGACGATGGTGCCGGAGCCGCCGAAGGCTGCGCCGGAACCGCCGATCGATTACGGCGCGCGGCTCGCGGCGAACATGACGTGCGAGATCAACAACTCGGCCAAGCTCGCGGAAGCGGAGCAGGGTCGGCTGCAGATCCTGTGGGTGCTCGTCGCGACGGGCCTCGTCCTCGTGATCGGCCTCGCGGTGTACGGCATCAAGATGACGCATCGAGTGGCGGGCCCGCTGTTCAAGGTGAGCCTGTACCTCGCGAAGATGCGCGATGGTCGTTACGACAAGGTGTGGAACCTGCGTAAGGGCGATCAGCTCGTCGAGTTCTACGAGCACTTCAAGGCGGCGCACGCAGGTGTGGTCACGGCCGAGAAGGGCGATATCGATGCGATCAAGGCCTTGCTCGCGTCGGCGGAAAAGGCCGGCGTCAGCGATAACGATGCGGTCAAAGAACTGACCGAGCTGGTCGCGCGAAAGGAGAAGGCGCTTGAGTAACAACGACGTGCCTTCGGCCCAAGTCGTCCAGAACGGCAAGCTCGGTGGTGATGCACCGAAGGCGGCGCCGGCACCGGCGAAGCAGCCGTACAAACGCAAGCTCAGCAACTTCATGCTCGACAAGAAGTTGCAGCTTCGCTACGTGCTGCTCGTCTCGATCTTGTCGGCGGTGATCAGCGGCTCGCTCGGCTACATGATCTATCACCAGCGCCATCGCGCGTCGGCGTCGATCGAGCAAGACCTCCAGGCGCTGACCCAGAACGATTCGTCGCTCGCGGAGTTCCAGAACCAAGTCGCCGAGGACATGGCGCACGACGACCGCGTCCTCGTCTACAAGATGATCGGCGTTGGCCTCGGCCTCGTGATCATCTTGTCCGGCTACCTCGTGATCATGACGCACAAGGTGGCGGGGCCGTTGTTCAAGGTCTCGATGTACTTCGATCGAATGGCCGACGGCCGGATCGGTGCGGTGTACGGCCTACGCAAGGGCGACATGCTGCAAGACTTCTTCGGAAACTTCCGAGAGATGCACGAGGCGGTGCGAAAACGCATGGCCGCGGACATGATCACGATGGAAACAGCCGCGAATACGTTGCGCGGCAAGCTCGACGCGAGTGCGCTCGAAGCGTTCGACCAGCACGTCGCGCAGCGCAAAAAGAATCTGCTCTGAACCGAGCCCGAGCCTCAGCCCGAGCGCGAGCCCGAAGCGCCAGGGCGTGATCGGCGATTTCGACGGGCGACGGCGAATTCTCGATCGGACGGCAAGTGATCGAATCCGCGACGAGACGCCCGGTTGTTTTGCCGAGTGAGCAAATCGTGCGGAGTCGAACGCACGCTCCGGCTAGGGCTCGCGCTCGGGCTCGGGCTCGTTTCAGCACGTCGCGTCGCCGGGAGACCTCTGCGTATTGCTAGAATCCCAACGTGGGTTCAGCTCTGATCGAGCTCGGTGACCGGTATTGGGCACTCGGGCTTCCCGCTGCCGCGAAGAGTGCACTCGCACGCGCGTTGGCCAACGACACCGACGCGACGCCGGCGCTCCGGCTCGCCGATATCGCACTCGCACAAGGCGATGCGCAGGCCGCACGCACGTACGCGGCAGAAGCGGCGAAGCGATCGCCCGGACCGTCGACGCGGATCCTGTTGGGACGCGCGCAACTCGCGGCGGGCGAGCTCGGTGCCGCGCGGATGTCGCTGTCGGTCGCGCTCGACGCGCCGAAGATCACGCAGTGGGAACGCGCGCGGGCTCATCTCGAATTGGCGCGGGCGGCGGAAGCGCAACGCGATGCGAGCGGTGCGGCGGCACTCGCCGGTGCGGCGTTCGAAGCCGTGCTGACCGCGGCGCAGAAGCCACCGCTCGAATTCGCGGTGATCGAAGAGATCGCGGCGGCGGTCGTCGCACACGGTCGCGCGGACGATGCCACGCAATCGCTCGAGACCGTGCGCGGGCTGCCGGGGGCGGCGGCATGCGCGGCGGCGTTGTACGCGGCGCGGCAGAGCGCTGGTGACAACGCCGTCACCGATACGATGATCGACGACGAGCTCGCGGCCGCGGAGACCGATGCCGGCGATGCGAAGAGCGCGCTGCAGCTCCGCCGGTTGGAGCGGCGTGCGCGGCGGCCGAATGCACCGCAGACCGAGCGCGAGACCTTGATCGGCGAGCTCGAAGCGTTCGCGGCGGCGGCGGCGAGCGAGCCGTTGTCGGCGGCCGAGCGTGCACGCATGAGCTTTCTGCGCGCGTCGTTGTACGAGGACGATCCGCAGACCCGCGAGCGCGCGGAAGATGCGTATCGCAAGGGCCTCGCGTTTCAGCCAGGCCACACCGCGGCGGCGTGTCGGCTCGCGTTGCTCGTGCTCGATCGCGGTGATCAGGCGGGTGCGCTGGCGGAGATCGAGCGCGCGTTGCGAATCGATGCCAGCTACGGCCTGGCCTGGCGAAACGCGGCGCGGATGCTCGACGCGTCGTCGCCATCGCTCGGCGTGGTGGTCAGTAAATTGTTGGACGCGGCGAACCCAGGAGCGGGTGTCGTCGCCGGCGGTGTCGCGCCACGGCTGGTGACGGCGACGGCCGAGGTCGCGCGTCACGACGTGCTCGCCGGTGTCTACGCGCACGGCCATCGCGTGAAGAATCTCCTGGGGATCATCGGCGCGCGGACCCGCAGCGCGCGGAAGCTGGCGCCGGAAGACAATCCGGTGTTCGAGCGTTTGAAAGAACTCGAGAAGGACGTGACCGCACTCTACGAAGAATGGGCGCAGTACCTGCGTTCGATGCAGGCGCCCACGCCGACCGTCGAGCTCGTGCCGCTGTCGCCGTTGCTTCACGAGGTCGTCGTCGCGGCGCAGGCTCGCACGCAGCAGGTCACGATCGTGCTCGAGCAAGCGGCGGCGCTGCCGGACGTCCGCGGCGATCGGATGCTGTTACGCGAGGCGCTGCTGAATGTCGTCAGCAACGCGGCCGAGGCATGTGCCACGTCGCAAGGCTCGGTGATGGTGCGCGTGCGCGCGATCGCGTCGCCGGGAGCGAGTGCAGCGCCGATCGTCGAGGTCGTCGTCGCGGATTCGGGGCCGGGTATTCCGCGCGCGCATCTCGGGCGGTTGTTCGTGCCCGGGTTCACCACGAAAGAGACTGGCTCCGGCGTGGGGCTCGCGATCGCCGAGCGCGCGGTCGCCGCACATCACGGCCGGATCACGGTGGACTCCGAAGAGGGGCGCGGTACAACGATCACCATCACGTTGCCGACGGATTCCAACGGTCTCGCGATCCTTCCGAAGTGGTTGCCGAAAGGTGATGCGTGAACATCGGAACGATCGTTTGCGTCGACGATCAGGCCGAGGTGCGCCGCCTGCTGGGCGACGTGTTTCGTGCGAAGGGCGGCAACGTCGTCTCGTTCGACGACGGTGAAGACGCGATCACGTGGTTGAACGGTAACGATGCCGACCTCGTGATCTTGGATCTCGATCTCGGCGCGGGCCGGCGCAGCGGCATCGAGATCTGTCGCGCGATTCACGGCAAGTTGCCGGAGCTCCCGATCATCATCCTGACCGGACACGGTGCGATCGACGATGCGGTCGCCGCGGTGAAGGCCGGCGCGGTCGACTTCATCACGAAGGATCCGTACCTCGAGGACAAGCTCGAGATCAGCGTCGACAAGGTCGAGCGGATCCTCCAGCACGCGCTCGATCGCAAACGCCTCGAGGATGAAAACCGCGAGCTGCGCGCCACGAACGAACGGCTGCGCAAGGCGACGAGCCGGCGATGGGCAATCGTCGGCGATAGCCAGCCGATGCGCACGGTGCTGACGAAGATCGAGAAGGTCGCGCCGGTGCCGCGGCCGGTGTTGGTGCTCGGGCCGCGCGGCACGGGCAAGGAATTGGTGGCGCGCGCGATCCACATGATGTCGCCGCGGGCGAGCGAGCCGTTCATCACGATCAACTGCGCGGCGGTGACCGAGAGCCTGCTCGAGAGCGAGCTGTTCGGTCACGAGGAGGGCGCGTTTACCGGCGCCACGAAGCAGAAGGAAGGCAAGTTCGAGCTCGCCGATGGCGGCACGCTGTTCCTCGACGAGATCGGGAACATGTCGCTCGAGTTCCAGGCGAAGATCTTGCGGGTGCTCGAGTACCAGCGGTTCGAGCGCGTCGCGGGCTCGGAATCGATCCAGGTCAACGTTCGCGTGATCGCGGCGACGAACGCGAACCTCAAGGAGGCGATGGCGGCCGGGAAGTTTCGGCCCGACCTCTACGATCGGCTCGCGTTCGAGGAGATCCATCTGCCGCCGCTCGGCCAACGCCTCGAGGACGTGCCGGTGTTGGCGACGTACTTCCTCGCGCGGTTCCGGCAGGACGTCGCGGGCATCGTCGTGAAGGAGATCAGCGCCGAGGCGTTCGATCGGCTCGCGCAGTACGACTATCCCGGCAACGTGCGCGAGCTGAAGAACGTCGTCGAGCGCGCCGTGTACATGGCGCCGGGCGAGGTGTTGCGGGCAAGCGATGTCGATACGGCGCTACCGCCCGATCGCGTGCAGGCGCCAGCGCCGGGGCCCGGCTTCGCGGACGACCCGAAGCTACCGCTCGAGCAGCGCGTCGACTCGTTCGAGGCATGGTTGTGCAAGGACGCGCTCGAACGGACGCGGTTCAAGCAGAAGGAAGCGGCCGCGCTTTTGGGCCTGACCTACGACCAATTTCGCCAGCGGTACCGCAAGTACGGACTTGGCAAAGACTGAGCTAAGCTTTCCGCCATGGGCATCTTCGGCCGGATCAAGCAGGGCATTTCGAGCAGAGCGAATGCCGCGATCGATAAAGCGATCGATCCCGAGAAGGAGCTCGACATGATGATCCTCGAGCTCGAGGACGGCCGGAAGAAGGCGCTGCAAGAGCTCGTCACGTACAAGGCGACGGCGAAGACGCTCGATCAGGACCTCGAGAAGTACAAGGGCAAGGCGGCGGAGTGGGAGAAGCGCGCGATGGTCGCCGTGAAAGCCGGCGATGACGAAGCGGCAAAGACCGCGCTCAAGCAGAAGCGCGATGCCGAGCAAGAAGCGGCGAAGATCGAGCGCGACAAGCACGAAGCCGCGAGCTACGCGATCCAGCTCAACAAGAGCCGCAAAGAGTTCGAGACCAAGCTGCAGATGTTGAAGCTGCGCAAGGGCACGCTGGCGACGCAGATCGCGGCGGGGCGCTCGGCGGGTGGCGACGCGTTCGGCAACGACTCGTCGGTGTGGGACAAGTTCAAGGCGGCCGAAGATCGGATCGATGCCGAAGCGATCGAGACCGAGGTCGATGCGGCGATGCGCGGTGAAGCCGGCGATGCCGCGGAGCTCGATGCGAAGATCCTCGCCGCGAGCGCGAACCAGGCCGCGCTGCCGGCGGGGCCTGACGATGCGCTGTCGAAGCTGAAGGCGAAGATGGAAGCCGACAAAGCGGCGAAGCAGAAGCAGATCGGCGCGGGCGAGGGCGAGAAAAAATGATCGTCGGGACGAGACAGATCGGTGGGCCGGGAAATCCGCCGAACGGTGGTAAGGACCTGCCGCCGCCGACCGAGAACGACGAAGTGCTGTCGACCCGGCTGCGCGATCTGGCGCTCGTCGAGATCGATGCACTCACCGCGGGCCTGCCGTCGGCGGACGCGCAGGTGCTGATCGGTACGTTCGCCGACGATGTCCAGGACGCGTTGAAGCAAGCGCGCGCGCGGATCGCGATCCTGCGCCAACAGCTCGGCGGCCCCGATCCGCTGAACGTCCTCGACCTCCAGGCACGTCAGCGTGCGTCGGATGCCGGGCAGGCGGGGGCGGAGCGGGTGCGAGAGAAGCTGGTCAGCCAGGCCGAGGCGGCACGCGCTCTCGGGAGGTTGGCCGATCTGGCCGCCAGCCTCGTGGGGAAGCTGTTCGAGGCCGATCGTAGGCGCTGACCCAATATTGGGACGATTCCTGTTGTCTTAAGGCTGGTCGCCATACAATTGTCACCTCGATGGGTGACGACGATCCCGACTTGGATCGGGCTCGAACTGGCGATCGCGAAGCTTTCGGTCGCCTAGTCCGGCGACATCAACGTCGCGTGTACGCCGCCGCACTTCATATCCTGCAGAACCACAGCGACGCGGACGACGCGACGCAAGAGACGTTCGTGCGGGCCTACAAAGGACTCGCGTCGTTCGATGGCCGGAGTGACTTCTTCACCTGGCTGTATCGGATCACGGTGAACACCGCGCTCAACTCGCTTCGCACCGGCAAGCGTGGCGCCGCACTCGCGCAGAAGTCGGGCACCGAAGCCGACCATGTCGGTGGTCGTCCGGAAGCACTCGGTGCGCAAGCGGGAGACCCTGCGCAAAAGTTGGCGCAATCTGCCGAGGTCACGCGCGTGCTCGAAGCGATCGCGGAGCTCTCGCCGTCGTTGCGCGTGACGATCGTGCTCGCGACGATCGAAGAGCTGCCGCACAAACAAATTGCCGAGATCTTGGAGATTCCAGAAGGTACGGTCGCGTGGCGCGTGAACGAAGCGCGTCGTCTGTTGCGGCTCCGGCTCGACGGCGCAGCACAGGCTGCTAAAGCGGGAGCCAAGTAGTATGGCGGACGAGCTCGACGACCGGATCCGCGCCGCGATGAAAACCCTGGACGCTGAAGCTCCATCGGGTTATTGGGAATCGCTTCCCGACCGTGTTCTTGCCCGGCTCGGAGCAGAGGAAACCATGCAGCAATCGACTGGGACTTCTTCGAAATCGCAAACGTCCGCTCCGCCCGTTCAAGAAGGTGCCGAGCCACGCGAAGAAGACTCGGGATTGCACGATATCCGCTCGCTCGCGCAATCGACGAAGCAGCGGATCTCGAGCAAGAAGATCACGGTTCCGCCGACGAATCGCGATTCGGATGATGACGTGCTCGCGTCGTCGTCGGCGAGCTGGAAGAATCTCGCGTTGCCGCAACCGGCGGCGATGGTCTCGTTGCCGGAGCTCGACGAGCTGCCGAGCAAGGCGGAGATCAAGAAGCAGCAGAAGGTCGCGGCGAAGGCGACGGGCCCGGCGGCGACGGTGTCGCCGGCGCAGGTCGAAGCCTCGGCGTCGCAATCGATGTCGGGCGCGGTCGAGTTCAAGCCCGCGTTCTCGGGTCGGTTCGAGCAACAGAAGCAGCCCGCGCGCGCGAAGTCGCCGAACCGCAACCGCAACATCGCGCTCCTCGGCATGGGCCTCGCGGCGGCAGCCGGTGGCGTGATCTTCGTGATGACGCAGAAGAAGGACGCGCAGTCCGCGCAACCGACGGCGTCGCAAACGGCGGCAGCGCCGGCAGGCACGCCGGATCTGAAGGCGCAAAACGAGCGCCTCGATCAAGTCACGAACAAGATGGCCGAGGATCACGCGCGTGCGGAAGCGGCCGAGAACGCCGCGCCGGCGACCGGTGCAGGTGCACCCGCGCAAGACACGACCACGGTCGCGGCGGCGACTCCGCCCGTCGCGCAACCGGCCCCTTCCGATGCGAAGATGCCGGCCAAGCCGGTGATGTCGAAGCACGGTGCGCCGTCGAAGACGAAGGACGTCGCGAAGGCCGAGGTCGTCGGTGGCGTCGAAGCGCCCGCGGCTTCACCGAAGACCAAGGGTACGGGCGGTGGCGGTAAGGCCGAAGGTGACGGCGCGGATCCGGACTTCAACCAGCTGTTGAAGGAAGCCGGCGTGAACGACAAGAAGGCAGCGGCGCCGAAGCTCGACAAGAAAGAGCTGACGTCGGAAGACTTCAAGAAAGGCATGCAGGCGATCCAGAGCAAGGCCGCTGCTTGCTACAAGGGCACGCAAGGCAGCGCGAACGTGAAGCTCACGATCGCGCCGTCGGGTGCGGTCTCGAAGGTCACGGTGTCGGGCGTGTTCGCCGGCAAGCCGGAAGCAGATTGCGTGTCGTCGGCGGTGAAGTCGGCTTCGTTCCCGGCGTGGGACGGGGCGCCGCAGAGCTTCGGCTACCCGATTTTGCTCTCGGAATAGTGCTAGCGTCCCCGGCGTGAAAGTCTTCACCGGGCGCTATTTCGAGGATTTCGGCATCGGCCAGCACCTCGTGCATGCCGTGCCGCGCACGCTGCATGGCGGCGATATCTCGACGTACATCTCGCTGACCGGTGACCGGCATCCGCTTGCTGCGTCCACGGAGCTCGCGCGATCGCTCGGGTTCCAGCGCGAGGTGATTCCGGATCTGCTCGTGTTCCACATGGTGTTCGGCAAGTCGGTGCCGGATATCTCGCACAACGCCACGGCGAACCTCGGCTACGCGGACGTCCGGTTCCTGCGGCCGGTCTATCCGGGCGACACGCTCGTTGCCGAGAGCGAAGTCATCGGGCTCCGCGAAGTCTCGAGTGGTGAAGCGGGCGTGGTCTACGTGCGCACGCGCGGCGTGAATCAAAAGGGCCAAGAGGTCCTGTCGTTCGTGCGCTGGGTGATGGTGCCGAAGCGCGAGAAGACCGCGGCGGCCGGTGTGAATCAGGTGCCGTCGTTGCCGGCGGTGGTCACGGTCGATCGGCTGCCCGTGCCGGAGGTGATGAACCTGCAGCGGTTCGGCGACCTCGCGTGGACGATGCCGCCGGGCGACTGGTGGGAGAGCTACGAGGTCGGCGAGCGGCTCGATCATCCCGATGCGATCACCGTCGAGGAGGCGGATCACGTCCAGGCGACGCGGCTGTATCACAACACCGCGCAGGTCCACTTCGATCAGGTCGCGATGGAAAAGTCGCGGTTCGGCAAGCGGCTCGTCTACGGTGGTCACGTGATTTCGTTGGCGATGGCGCTGTCGCAGAACGGGCTCGGGACGGCGCTGCGGATCGCGGCGTGGAATGGTGGCGCGCATGTCGCGCCGACGTTCGCGGGCGACACGTTGCGCGCGTTCACGGAGATCGTCGACAAGGCCGAGATCGCGAATCGCGCGGATGTCGGGGCGCTGCGATTGAGGTTGTCGGCGGTGAAGAACATCTCCGCTGCGGAGCTGCCTAACGTGCCGTCGCTGTTGTCGGGGACGAAGGAGCCGCGGATCGTTTTGGAATTGGACTTCTGGGCGCTGCTGCCGCGCGCACCGAGGTAGCGCTCGCGCGGGTAACCGGCGCGCGTCGATGGCGTGCGGCGCCGCCGTCGTCGCCGGTGCGCGGCTGCCCATTTCGGAGGGCAGCCTTTTCGCTCGCGGCGCGCCCAGTTCGCTCCTCTGCTCGCGGTCGGCCGTCGTCGCCGCAGCTGGCGCTGCGCCGACTCTTTCGGCCGACCGCTCGCAGGAGTGACTGCTCGACGACGCACCCGCCGTTGGGGACACCCCACGCGCGAACGGCCGGTTGGCAGCGGTTGCATTTGCGCCGCGCGCCGTCGACGCTGCGCCGCCCAGAACCGTTCGCTCGCCGTTCGCTCGCTGCGCTCGCTCGAGAGTCGCTCAATGGTAAGTGGTGAAGCGAAATTCGGAAGCGGAATTCGATGCGCTCGCTCGCTCGGAATTCGTGTGTGCTCGATCGAGTCGCTGCACGCGCCGGAGTTGGAGTTTGCCTAGAGCACGCGGGCTTCGGGAAGGCTGGGGCGTGGGCCGAGGCGGCGAAGGCCGCCGATGCCGATGCCGATTTCGGCGATGCCGCCGCAGAACAGGCCACCCATGATCCAGAACGTGCCGCCCGTCGGCGAGCTCGCGGCGAGCATGAACGTGGCGAGCGTGAAGACCAGGCCGCCGAGCGTCATCAAGATGCCGAGCACGAGCTTCAGGATCGCGTCACGGCGTTTGTTATCCCAACCGGTTTGCGCGAACTCGAGCATCGTCGGGCCGCCGTCGTTCTTGACCTGCTTGCCGTGCGTCGTTGCCATGCGCTTGGCCAGATCGTCGAATGCCATGCACGGGCGATACACGAGGACGTTTCAAGTCGCACGCGTTTTCGTCGGTGGCGGACGATTGCGCGAATCGCGCAGCGAAGGTCACAGCTCGTAGAGATAGAAATAGGCGCGGAGGTTCGCGTTCGCGAGCGGCTTCTTGATTCGCGGGCGGCCGAGGATCGGCATGAGCTCGTATTCGAAGTCGGGATTGCCGACGAGGAAGCCGGCGCGCCAGCCACGGAAGCGGCGGCAGGTCTCGGCGATCAGGCGATAGAGCGTGCGGAGGTCGTTCTCGTCGAGGCGCTCGCCGTACGGCGGGTTCGACAAGATCAGGCCCGTGCCGGGTTGGCGACCACGCTCGACCGCGATCGAATCGATGACATCGGGGCGAAGATCGGCGACGTCGCTGCGCTGCCACACGATCGCATCCGAGACGTTCGCGGCCTTCGCGTTGTCACGCGCTGCGGCGAGCACGTCGAGATCGAGGTCGCAGCCGACGACGAGCGGTGCGGCATCGGCGTAGAGCGGTTGCGCGGGCTCGTCGGGCGCGAGCCCGATCGTCTGGAGCGCGCGGGTCTTGCGCGGCACGGCACGCGCGGCGAGCACGGCCTCGATCGCGATGGTGCCCGAGCCGCACATCGGATCGACGAGGATGTCGTTGCGCGGATCGAAGCGGCCGAGCATCAAGAGGACGGCGGCGAGGTGCTCGCGGAGCGGCGCATCACCGGCTTCGCGACGCCAGCCACGTTGCGTGAGCGAGCCACCGCCGATGTCGACGGAGATGACCATCTCGTGCTTGTCGTCTTGGCGTGCGACCCAACGCGTGGCCGGCCGTTCCGGATCGACGCGCAGCCGCATACCGCGACGCGCGACCGAGTCGACGAGCGCATTCTTGACGGTGCCGACGATCTGGCGCTCGCCGGCGGGAAAATCTTCGACGCGGCGCGCTTCGACGGAGATGCCATCGCCATCGCGCCATAGCTTGCGCGAGTCGTTCGCGATGTCGGCGCACAGGTCGTCGTAGAGCGGCTCGAGCCGTTCGGCCGGCGTGCGATAGACGTCCCAGACCACGCGGGTGGGAGTCCGCATGTACGTGACGGCGACGCGCGCGAGCTCGGGATCGAAGGGATAGACGAGCTGGCCGAGGCCTTCTTTGCGCGGCTCGGGTGGGCGACGCTTGAGCGCGCGTTGGGCGACGCGAATGAATTCGGCGTGCATCACGACGTTCGTTTGCGTCGAGCCGATGATCCGGAGCTCGTCGATGATCATCGGGCGGGTCCGTTCAGCGTCGCGAGCATGCCGGCGTCCGCGAAGAATTTCTTGTGGAGATACACGCCGCGCTGGTCGGTGCCGGCCGGGCCTTTCGGCCGATCGTGCAAGTAGCGGCGAGCGAGCTGAGCGAGACGCGCATCCCACTCGAGCAGGTACCACGAGACGATCGTGGCGTCGCCATCTTCGAGGTCGGTTCGTGCGAGCCAGAGCGTGCGCTGGAGCTTCGCGACGGCCGAGCTCTCGAACGCCATCGCGATCGCCGGATCTTCGGTGACGCGCCACAGGCCCGTGGCGTCCGCGGCGACGGGCACGGTCTTGATCTCGACGTCGCCGCGCCAGTCGGGCTCGTGGCCGCCGCGCTCGGGAACGCCGAGTAGCTCGGCGGCGCGGATGCCCCACGCACCCTTATCCGCGCCGCGGCGACCGAGGCGAACGCCGATCACGCGGTCGGCGTTTGCGAGCAGATCGTCGAGAGAGTCGGGTTCGTCGTCGGGATGCTGTGCGGCGGCGGGGACCGGAATCAGGCGAGGCCACTGCGCGCTCGGCGGATAGAGACCGCGGGGCGGTGCCTGGACGACGAGGTGGCCGCCGAGGACGACAGGGCGGGGTTGGAGACCCGGCTCGGTCGGAGCGCCGAGGCGTTCGAGGTAGGCGCCGCGATCCCAGAGCCGCGAGCGCAACTCCGGCGCTGGAAGATCGGCGCGCAGCTCTTCGCGGTGGGCGAGGGCAGCGAGCTCGTCTTTGACGAGCGCGTTGAGGAGGCCGCACAGGTCATCGCGCCAGCGTTCGACCACACGAAGAAACGAGGTTTCGAGATCGAGGTCGTACGACGGCGGCACGGCCCCGAGCTTGAACAGCGTCGGTTCGAAGCGGCGGACTTCGAGGGCGGCCACGCGGCGGAGCGATTCGGGCGCCAAGTGCGCCGCAAAGCGTTCGACCGCGTTCATCGCCGACACGATACACGTGCCTCCGGCCGAGGGATCCGCCACGTTCGCCGAGAGATCGCGCACGGCGACGAGCACGAGCACGTGCACGTGTACGAGCACGTAGAATGCGTTTCGGACCTAGTCCTAGACCTAGACCTAGACCTGGACCTAGTCCCCAGACCTCGGAACCCTTAAGCTTCGGACCGTGCGGTTGATCGCGATCCTCATCGGCGTGATGGCATGCGCGCCTGACGTGCCGTCTGCTCGTGAACGCGCCGACATCGCCGATCGCGGCGAAGCCATACAGCTGGAGCAACAACTGCGACGGATTCCCGGAATCGTCGACGCGCACGTCGCGCTCCATCACGCGTTTCGCGATCCGCTCACCGGAGTCGCGCACGGCTCGGGCGAAGCCATCCTGATCGCCGCCGATGCCCACGCCGATCAAGCGGCGATTTCGACGACCGTCGGCAAGCTCGCACCCACCGCAAACCTCGCCGTGATCACCGCGCCCGAAGTCCCCAAGCCCTCGCCGACGAAGTGGCTCGCGATCGGCGCGCTCGTGCTCGTACTGCTCGGCGCGATCGCAGTCGCGTTTCGCGTCAGTCCGGGTGCGCGGCGTTCCACGCGCTGATCAGCTCGAAGTCATCGACGATCCGCGAGTGGTAGTGACCCCACACGTCGCTGACCATCACCATCGTTCCGCGCGACAGCTGCGGCGTGAGATAGATCGCGAAGTACTTGGCGCCGGAGTTGTCCTCGGTATCGCCGACGTAATCGAGCGGCAGCCCCGAGACCGGACAGAAGAGCTCGCACTTCGTCCCATTCGGGATATCGAACGGCTTCACCTTGCGAGCGTCTCCGTGAATCGGCGAGAGATGGACCAGGCCCTCCTTGCCGTTCGCGCGGATCTCTGATCGTCACCGCCGGATTGCCATCGAACTGGACATCCGAAATTCCGACGAGGTTATCACCGCGCGGACCGTACGCCTGCGTGACGACCACGGTCACATCATTCGGCGTGACGACAAGATGCTGCCCAGTTACGCGCGGAAACTGGCCAGAGATCCTGAGATTGCGACGGTCGACGGGGTCACCGGTTCCCATACCCGCGAGCTGACAACGGCTTGGTCGGCGGCGCAAGGGGCGTGTTAGCATCTAGGCAGGGGTCATGAGAGCCACGTATCTAACGATTGGCTTCTTGGTGGCGGCTGCGCTCGCGGCCGAGGCCAAGCCGCGTGTTGCCGTCGTCGCCTTCGATGGCGACAAAGACGGCGAAGCCCAGGACATGGTGACCGAGGCAATCGGCGACGACGTGATGTTGGTCGGACCCAAGCAGGTCAACCGCACCGTCGACAAGCTCGGTCTCGACACCAGCTCGCTCGGTGACAAAGACCTCAAGAAGCTGACGAAGGAGCTCCACGCGGACGCGATCGTCCAGGGCAGCCTGACGAAGCAGGGCGATCACCAGCTCCTCCACTTCAAGATCTACGTGAAGGGGAAGAAACGCAAAGGCTTCAAGGTCGAGTACGCGAACCTCAAGTCGAAGAAGCTGCGCGAGCAGCTCCACGACAAGATGATCGAGCGCCTGGATGGCGATGAAGCACCGGCCGTCGCCGACAAGAAGCCGGACAAAGAGCAGAAGGTCGACGAAACCGCCGCCCTCACCACGATGAAGAAGAAGGGTGACGACGACGACGAGGCGAAGCCGTCCCACAAGACCTCCGATACCGAGAAGAAGAAGCCGCCCGCCGGCGACGACGACAGCGAGGAAAAGCCGCGCAAGAAGAAGGTCGCGTCGGCAGATGACGATGACGGCGGTGCGTCGGTTCACGCGAGCGTCGAGCCGATCGAGCACGGCGGTGAGATGCGTGCGAATCGCGCGGGCATCGTGCTCGACGTCGGCGGCTCGGTGCAGAACCGCAAGCTGTCGTTCAACTCGCGGTCGTATCCGGCCGCGCCTCCGACGTATTCGCAAAAGCCCGTGCCGGGCGTGCGCGTCGCCGCGGACTTCTATCCGCTCGCATTCGGTAACCCGGATGGCGTCGCGTCGGGGCTGGGCATCGGCGGCATGCTCGACGACACGCTCAGCCTATCGCTGACCTCGCCGGCACAAGCGGGTACCAAGTTCGCCGTCGCCGAACGCCGGTTCGAAGCGGGCCTGCGCTTCCGCGCGGTGTTCGGTCACACGGCCACGAGCCCGTCGATCATCCTCGGCGTGAACTACATGCAACGGCAGTTCATCGTCGATCGCGGCGCGCTCATGGCGGGTGCCACGATCGACCTGCCGGACGTGAAGTATCAGGGCTTCGATCCGGGTCTCGAATTCAGGATCCCGATCACCTGGCGGTTCTCGGTGATGTTCGGCGGCAAGGGCATCTTCTTGACGAACGCGGGACCGATCCAAGACCTCACCCAATACGGTCAAGCCACGATCACCGGTGGTGAAGGCGACCTCGGGATCGAAGTCCTGTTCACGAAGCACATCGGGTTGACGCTCCGGGGCGAGTTCACCCAAATCGGATTCAAGTTCAAGGGCAACGGTCAGATGACGTTCGATCGCGACGGCGATCCGACAAGTCCTGACGTGGGTGGAGCTGCGGACCGTTACATCGGCGGCGCGGCCACGATCGCGGTACTGTACTAGCGAAGGTGCAGCGAACCAGCGGAACGCCCAACGTGGGCAAGCTCGTCGTCGTTCATCCCGAGCGCCGCGCGCAGCGGTCCTTGCAACGGCTCGTCGGCGCCACGCTGTGTCCTGTCGAGGTCGTCACGAGCTTGGCGGATGCTCCGGGAGACGAGCAGGCGATCTTCGTCGTCGACGCGCAGCTCGCGCAACAACAACCGGATGCATGCACCCGTCTCGGGCGTGCGTGGATCGCGGTGCCCGGCGAAGGCCTGCAACCGGCCGATCAAGCGGTGGTGTCCACGTTGCTCGCTGCGGGTTGGGATCACGTGATCGCGCATCCGATGCCGCTCCTCGCCGAGGAATTGCTCGCGACCGCGCAAAAGCTGCTCCGCCGCGAATGCTTCGGCCTCGACAAGTACATGGCGTGGGGTGCGGAGCTGCGCGGCTATCAGCTCGAAGATGCGATCGAGCGCGATGCCGTGGTCTCCGCGATCGCGAGCGACGTCACCCAGGTCGGTCTTCCCGATCGCATCGGCTCCTTGGTGTCCGTGATCGCCGACGAGCTCCTCGCGAACGCGCTCTACGCCGCGCCGATCGACGATGCCGGCAAGCGATTTCGCGTCGACGAACCGCGCGATAAGCCCCGCACGCTCGCCGATCGCGATCAGGTCAGCCTGCGCTGGGCCACCGATGGTCGCTACCTCGCGATCGAAGTTCGCGATCACTACGGCTCGATCGATCCCACGGCGATCAAGACCCGCCTCGCGAAGACCAAGTCCGCGACCGCCGACGGCGGCATGGGCCTCCAACTCGCCTATGCCTGTTCGAATCAGCTCGTCGTGAATCTGGCGAAGGCCAAGCTGACCGAAGTGATCGCGCTGCTCGATATCCGATACAAACCGACCGAGCTCGCGCGTTCGGCATCGTTCCACGCATTCGAAGGAGAGGTTCCGTGAGCCGATTGGACGTGAAGGTCGAGCCCGGGCGGATCACACTCGTCGGTCGCATCGACGACAGCGCGCATCTCTCGCAACTCCAACCGCCGGCGGGCCCGCTCGTCGTCGATACCGAAGGCGTGACGTTCGTGAACTCGGTCGGGATGCGCGAATGGATCCGATTCGTGCGCGCGCTCCGCGAGGGCGGTCGCCAGCTCCGGTTCGAGCGCGTCGCCGATCCGTTGATGACCCAGATGAACATCATCGGCGAGCTACGAGGCATTCCGGTGATGTCGTTCCACGCGCAGTACCTGTGCAACAACTGCGGGCACGAGGACACGCCGCTCATCGACGCCCAGGCGAATTTGCAAGCCCTGCAGATGCTCGCGCCGCCGAAGATCCCCTGCCCGGAATGCCAGTCGCCGATGGAGCTTGCGGACTTCCCCGAGCGCTATCTGAGCATCTTTCGGTCCTAGCAAATGCTAGGGTGCCGGCGTGCAGCCTGACGTCCTCGCACCTTCCGATACGTTCGCTCGCCGTCACATCGGGCCCGACGAGGCCGAGGTGGCATCGATGCTCCAAGAGCTCGGCTACAAGTCGCTCGAAGAGCTGACCGCGGCCACGGTTCCCGCCGCGATTCGCCTGCAGAAGCCGCTCGATCTGGGCGAAGCCTTCGCGGAGCACGAGCTGCTCGAACAACTGCAACAGCTCGCCGGCGAGAACAAGGTCCTGCGCTCGTTCATCGGGCAGGGCTACTACGACTGCATCACGCCTGGCGTGATCCTGCGGAACGTCCTCGAGAACCCGGGCTGGTACACGCAGTACACGCCGTACCAAGCGGAGATTTCGCAAGGCCGCCTCGAAGCGTTGATCAACTTCCAGCAGATGATCGAGGACCTGACGGGCCTCGGGATGGCGAACGCCTCGCTGCTCGACGAAGGCACCGCCGCCGCCGAAGCGATGCACATGTGCTTCGGTCAGGCCGAGCAAAAGCGGGCGAAGTTCTTCGTCCACGATGCCACGCACCCGCAGACGATCGCGGTGATGCGTACGCGTGCCGAGCCGTTGAAGATCGAGCTCGTGATCGCCAGCCTCGCGCAGATCGAAGCCGGTCTCGACGCGAACACCGCGGGCGTCCTGATCAGCTATCCGTCGACGGACGGGCAGGTGATCGATCACCGCGCGCTGTGCACGAAGATCCACGCGGCCGGCGCGTACGTCGCGATGGCGACGGACCTCCTCGCGCTCACGTTGATCACGCCGCCGGGCGAGCTCGGCGCAGACATCGCGATCGGTACCGCGCAACGGTTCGGCGTGCCGATGGGCTTCGGCGGTCCGCACGCGGCGTTCCTGTCGTCGTCGGATGCGTTCCGTCGGGTGATTCCGGGCCGAATCATCGGCGTGTCGCGCGATAACAAGGGCAAGGTCGCGTTCCGGCTCGCCTTGCAAACGCGCGAGCAACACATCCGCCGCGAGAAGGCGACGTCGAACATCTGCACCGCGCAGGTGCTGCTCGCCGTGATGGCGTCGATGTACGCCGTCTATCACGGCCCCGAAGGCCTCACGAGCATCGCGAAGCGCGTGCGGGCGTTCACCGCGATCGCCGCCGCGGGCCTCGCGAAGGTAGGCATCAAAGTTCGTCCGGGTGCGTATTTCGACACGCTCCGCGTGGATCTCGATGCGCATCGCCAAGCGGAAGTGCTCGCACGCGCCGTCGATCGCGGGCTCAACCTGCGCCGCTACGACGACGGCGTCGGCATCTCGTGCGACGAGACGACCACGCTCTCGGACATCGGCTCGCTGCTCGAAGCGTTCACCGACAAGGAGATCGATCTCGATCAGCTCGTCGTCGCGACCACGCTCCCATCGCTCCCCACGGAAGTCGCGCGCACGTCGGCGTTCCTCACGCATCCCACGTTCGCGAAGTATCACAGCGAGCACGAGATGCTGCGCTACATCAATCGGCTGTGCGCGAAGGACCTCTCGCTCACCACGTCGATGATTCCGCTCGGCTCGTGCACGATGAAGCTCAACGCCACGTCGGAGATGATTCCGGTGACGTGGCCGGCGATCGGCGGCTTGCATCCATTCGCGCCGGCGGAGCAGTGGGAAGGCTACCGCGCGCTGTTCGAGCGGCTCGAAGCGTGGCTCGGCGAGATCACCGGCCTGCCGGCGGTGTCGCTACAGCCGAACAGCGGCGCGCAAGGCGAGTACGCCGGCCTGCTCGCGATTCGCGGCTATCACCACGCGCGCAAGGATCATCACCGCACGGTGTGCCTCATCCCGCAGTCCGCGCACGGCACGAATCCGGCGAGCGCGGTGATGGCGGGCATGCAGGTCGTCGTCGTCGCGTCGATGTCGGACGGCACGATCGATCTCGCGGATCTGCGCAAGAAGGCCGAGCAGCATCGCAACAACTTGTCGTGCTTGATGGTCACGTATCCGTCGACGCACGGCGTGTTCGAAGAAGGTATTCGCGAGGTCTGCGACATCGTTCACGCGCACGGCGGTCAGGTCTACATGGACGGCGCGAACATGAACGCGCAGGTCGGGTTGACGCGGCCGGCGGCGATCGGCGCGGATGTCTGTCACCTGAATCTGCACAAGACGTTCTGCATCCCACACGGCGGTGGCGGTCCCGGCATGGGCCCGATCGCGGCGAAGGAGCACCTCGCGCCGTTCCTGCCGGGCCATCCGCTCGCGGCCGCGGGCAGCCAGCCGGTCGGTCCGGTGTCGGCGGCACCGTGGGGCTCGGCGTCGATCCTTCCGATCTCGTTCGCGTACATCGCCATGATGGGCGAGCCGGGCCTACGCCGTGCGACCGAAGTCGCGATCCTCAACGCGAACTACATCGCGAAGCGGATGACCGGTCACTATCCCGTGCTCTACACCGGGACGAACGGTCGCGTCGCCCACGAGCTGATCCTCGATTGTCGCCCGTTCAAGAAGACGGCGAACATCGAAGCCGAAGACATCGCGAAGCGCTTGATGGACTACGGCTTCCACGCGCCGACGATGTCGTTCCCGGTCGCGGGCACGCTGATGGTCGAGCCGACGGAGTCCGAGTCCAAGGGCGAGCTCGATCGGTTCTGCGACGCGATGATCGCGATCCGCGCGGAGATCGCGGCGATCGAGACCGGCGCGATGGACAAGGCAAACAACCCGCTCAAGAATGCCCCGCACACGGCCGCGGCTGTTACGGGCACCGAGTGGGATCGCCCGTACTCGCGCGAGCAAGCCGCGTATCCCGCGCCGTGGTTGCGCGTTCACAAGTACTGGCCGCCGGTGGGTCGCGTCGACAACGCGTACGGCGATCGGAATCTTGTGTGCGCGTGCCCGCCGCTGGAAGCTTATAGCTGATGGAAGACATCGTCGCGATCATCGCGGTCTTCGGCATGGCGCCGCTGATCGTGTTCCTCACGGGCCGACGCAAGCTCGCCGAACGGCGGCTCGAGCTCGAGGCGAAGCGACCGGTCGCGGCACTGCCGAGCGCGGACACGACGAAGCTGATCGAAGAAAATCGGCTGCTTCGCGAACGGGTCGAGAATCTCGAATCGATCGTGTGCTCGGTCGATCACGATCTGAATCTGAAAGTCGCGAAGCTCGTCGACGAGCAGCGCGCGCAGCTCGCATCGCCAGCGGTGGCTCCGACAGCGCCGGTCAATCCCGCGCTCGATCGCACCGCCACACTCGCACCCCGTTCGGCGACGGCGGTTGCCGCGCCACCCACGACCGAGCTCGAGCCATCCCAAGTGCTCGCCGGGCGTTATCGGATCCAACGCTTGCTCGGACGCGGTGGCATGGGCGCGGTCTACCTCGCCGACGACGAAGTGTTGGGCGAGCTCGTCGCGTTGAAGGTGATCTCGAGCGCGTACTCGTCGGACGAGACGGCGATGACGGCGCGGTTCCGGCGCGAGGCCTCGGCGGCGCGCAAGGTCAGCTCGCCGTCGGTGATCCGGATCCACGATCTGGGCGAAGCGCGGCCGGGCCTGCTGTATCTCTCGATGGAGTACTTCCAGGGCCGCACGCTCGGTGACGTGATCACGCAGCGTGGCGTCGTGCCGATGAAGGACGTCACGGACATCCTGCGCCAGGTCTGCACGGGTCTCGAAGCCGCGCACGAGGCAGGCGTGATCCATCGCGACTTGAAGCCCGGCAATATCCTCGTCGGCGAGCGCGGTGCGGTGAAGATCATCGACTTCGGGCTCGCGACCACGCTCGTCGGCGATCAGCTGACCGCGACGGGCGCGATCCTCGGCACGCCGCACTACATGGCGCCCGAGCAAGTCCGCGGCAAGCCCGTCGACGCGCGCACCGATATCTATTCGTTGGGCGCGCTCGCGTATCACCTCGTGACCGGACGGCCGCCGTTTACCGGCGACAATCCGATCGCGGTCGGCTTCGCACATTGCTCGGAGATGCCAGAGCCGCCGCGCACGCTGCGCAAGGATCTGCCGGCCGGACTCGATGCGGCGATCATGGCAGCGCTCGCGAAGAGCCCGTCGGATCGTCCCGCGAGTGCAAAGGCGTTCCTCGATCAGGCGACCGCCGCGTGAAAGCGCTCGCGCTGCTGATCGTGGCAGCGTGTGGTGACAATCGATCGCTACCGATCGATGCCGCGATCGATTCGCCGAGCGGCACGCCGGATCTCGCGTTGATCGGGAGCCTGATGGATCCATCGATCGAGCTGACGACAGACATATTCGATGCGAGCGCATGCGAAGTCGTCGAGGGCTGCATCGATGCTCCCGGCACGCGCCACTTGTTACGTTTCGATGTCATCACCGCGAATCGCGGGACCGCGGATCTCTATCTCGGACCCACGCCTCCCGCCGGTGTCAGCGACGGCATCTTCGTGTGGAGTGCGTGTCACATGCACCATCACGTGATGGGCTACGCCGATTTCACGCTGCGCGATATGAACGATCAGATCGTGATCAGCGGGCGCAAGCAGGCGTTCTGTCTCGAGGACGATATCCAAGCGACACCTGGCGGACCGAGCCATGGTTATCGTTGCAACTTCCAAGGCATCACCGTGGGGTGGGCAGATGTCTACGATCGCGCACAGGCGTGTCAGTGGATCGATGTCACCAGCGTGACTCCCGGCACCTACACACTGCGTGTGGAGATCGACCCTAACAACGAGTTTCCCGACGCAGATCGATCAAATAACGTTTGGTCTCATACGGTCTCATTTTGATATGGTGCCGATATGGGGAGAGCGATGTTGCTCCTCATCACGCTGGGGGCGTGCCGGATGGGGTTCGACGATCTCGAATCCAAGTCTCCAGGTGATGATGAAAGCGGTGGCAGCGGCAGCGATGTCGTGTCACCGGACGTGCTGTCGTGCGCGGCCGGCCCGCAGCGGTTCGTTGTCGGCAGCGATCTGAATGGCATCGCCGCCGCCGCGACCGATACCGGATTTGCGGTCGCGACCGTCGATTCGAGCGGCAACTTGAAAGGCTGGAGCTACGCGCTCGATTCGCAGACCGGCGAGCTGAGCGCGAACGCGCAGGCGGTCACGATCGCGGCGCAGATGAACGGCGTCGTCGGGCTCGCGACGAACGGCTCCACCGTGATGCTCGCCGCGCAAACGTCGGCAGGTGGCACCACGATCTATCCGCTCGCGGCGAATGATCTGTCGTCGCGTGGAACGCCGAGCTCGCGGACGACCGAATTCGCGGGGCCGGTGCCGATCGCATCGTCGGGCGGAACGTTCGCGTACATCTCGCAGCTCGGCGATAGCTCGGTCCAGCTGCACGGTCTCGATGCGACCGGCGCGGACACCGTGAAGCTCACGCTGACTTCGACGGACGACATGGCGTACTCGCCGACGCTCGTGCCCGGACCGAACGGCTACGCCGTGGTCTACGGCGCGTGGAAGATCGACGGCGGCGCCGCGATCGCGCTCTACGATCCGCAGATGAACCAACTGATCGCGCCGCAGAAGATCGAACCGAACCCGGCGTACTTCGCGGAACAGCCCGTGCTCGCCTACGCGGACAAGAGCGGCGAGTGCCTCGCGTCGTGGCACATCAAGGACGCCGATAACAACGACATCATCTACGCGCGCCTACTCGGTGCGGACTTCGTCCCGGTGGGCGATCCGTTCCTGATCCACGCGAACGCGGACAACGCCACGATCGCGACGGACGGCACGGACTTCTATCTCAGCTACCTGATGTATGCGGGCATGACCTCGGCGCTCGGTGCGTCGAAGATCAGCGCCGCCGGTGAGGTGACGCCGGTCGAGATCATCGGAGATGGTGGTCAGCCGAGCAAGTGGGCGTTCGTCGAACGCGGCGAGCAGACCGTGCTCGTCTGGCGCGAAGTCGGCGGCACGGGCCCGGATCTGTACTTCGATCCGATGTGCCCTTAACGGGCAGCGAGACCACTCGCGCCGGCTGGCATGCCGGAGAGCGCGGGCTGCGCGGTCAGCGAGCCGTCCGTCCCGATCGAGTAGATGTTGATCGTGTGCGACGTGCCCGCGAGCGAGTACAGATAACCGCGGCCCGGCGACACCGCGAGATCCGCGGGCGTGGTTCCGGCGGCGGCCGTGATGCCGCTCGCCTCGTGAAGCGTGAGCACGCCGGTCGTCGACACGTTCACACCGGTGATCGTGTTCGTCGCGGTGTTCGCGATATACGCGTAGCCTCCCGCGGCGACGATCCAGCACGCCGCGCCCTGTTGGGTCGCCAGCGCGGGCGTGATCGCCGTGAGCGTTCCGTTCGCGCCGACCGAATACGAGCTCACCGACGAGCCGTTCGCCATCTCGTTACCGACTTCGGCGACGAGCATGTAGCCCTCGGGCGAGAAGTCGATCGCGAAGGGCTCGTGGCCAGCCGGCGTCTGGAACGTCGGCGCACCGGCGACATCGTTCGCGACGGGATAGGTGTCGAGCATGCCGAAGTGGTTCGCATTCGGGCCGAACCGCTCGGCAACGACGAGGTAGCTGCCGTCCGGCGTGAACACGATGTCGGTCGGATGCACGTCGCCGGTGCCGGACAACGGTTGCGTAGAATTCGCGATCGGGACGAGGCTGGTGCCGACGATCTTGAAGCCGGTGATGTTGCCGTTGACGTTCGGCGCGGCCGCGAGGTTGCCGTAGTTGAGGACGTACACCGCGTCGCCATGGACCGCGATGCTGATCGGCTTGGTGCCGCCCGATCCGATCGATGCGAGCTTCGTCAGCACGCCGTCTTGATCGATCTGCATCATCGAGATCGTGTTGTCGCCGGCGTTGACGCCGAAGAACCGCTGCGTCTTCTTATCCCAAGCGAGTGAACCTTGGCTGCCGAGGCCCGCGCTGGTGCCGGCGCCGCCAGTCATGAACTCGTTGTCGCGCGTGAGGTTGCCGTTCTCGCCGCGCAAGAACGACGACACCTGATTTCCGGCGGTCTGATTCGCGAGCGTGTAGACCGCGCCGGGGGCGAGCTCTGGCGCAGGTGCGCCATCCGAGCCATTCGTACCGTTGGTTCCGTTGGTCCCGTTCGTGCCGTCGGTGCCGTCGGTGCCGTTCGCCCCGTCTTTGCCATTGGTCGCGCAGGCGGTGAGGAGAGCGGTGGCGAGGAATCCGATCTTGGTGAGTTTCATCATCATGGCGCGTGTACGCAGACCGATCGACCAGGTTACCGGGAAGAATCGGTGCCGAGGTCGTTGCTCGGGTGGTGGACGATCTAACCCTGCTCGATCAGTGGCGCGCGGGCGATAACGCCGCGGGCCAAACCTTGTTCGCGCGGCACTTCGACGCGATCTATCGCTTCTTCATGACGAAGTGGCCGGGCGAAGCGGAAGAATTGACGCAAGCGACGTTTCTCGCGGCCGTGCGGTCGCGGGACCAGTTCAAGAAGGCGTCGACGTTCCGGACGTACCTGTTCGCGATCGCGCGCAACGAGCTCCATCACATGTTGCGGACGCGCGCGCGCAAGTACGACAAGCTGGACTTCGCGTTGTCGTCGATCCAGGACGTCGCGTCGTCGGTGGGGACGAAGCTGGCGCGGAGCGAGGAGCATCGGGCGGTGGTGGAGGCGATGCGGCAGTTGCCGATCGATCAGCAGATCCTGTTGGAGCTGCATTACTGGGAGGATCAAGAGATCGCCGCGCTCGCCGAGGTGTTCGATGCGCCGGCGGCGACGATCCGGACGCGGTTGCATCGGGCGCGTGCGGCGTTAAAGGACGTGATGGGTGAGGAGGTGACGCTGTGAGGGCGCTGGCGTTGATGATGTTGGTGGGGTGTGCCGTCGAGCCGGTGACCGATTCCGAAACGGACGATCTGAAGCTCGGCGGCAGCGCGTGCTCGGATTGGATGTGTGGGACGAACTCGCCGGTGATGGATGGCCTCGGATTTCACCATCTGTACACGTTGCCGTATGGCAAACCTGAAGAACACGGGTTTGGTATCACGGCGATGCAGCTCTCGAACGGACATCAAGCGACGCTGCGAGTCATCGACGGCAAGATGCAGGCGACGGATCTCACATCGCCGTATCCCGTGATCAAGAACAGCGGTCTCGAGTCGTCGCACATCACGTTGCATAACTACGCAACGAACACCGATTACGATCTCGAGATCGAAAAGGTGAGCAATGCGGGGTACTGGGCGAAACCACTAAACGGCACGCATCCGAACCTCGAGGCCTACCAGATCTTGTGGAAGCACTCGGCGATTCGCGAGTCGTATCAATATCTGTGCCCGAATACGATCACCGCATCTGACGGCATGGGGCTCTACACCTATCTCGCCGTTGTCTACGAGGGGGATTTTCTGGACGCGGTGAACAAGGTCGACCGATATGTCGACACCGGGCAGTTCAACCTCGGGTGTGCGGGTTCGACAGTGTCCAAGCTCGCGCTAACCGGTCACACGCTCGCCGCCATTCAAGACGGCTTCTCGACGACGATCGACGAGCGGACCACGATGATCAAGATGTTGTCGGCGGACTACTGCGGTAACGGCACGCCGTTTACCGTCGCCGGCGAACCACTGTACTGGGCCGACGATAAGGGAACGATGAACCCGCTCGGCAGTGGCGTGACAGAGGCAATGTGGACGAAGGACGGCGCCGCTTGCTTGGACACGCCTCGGATCGAGGCCCATCCAGCATTGCCGAGTAAGTTCTTGAAAGTCGACGATACGCTCGACCTTCTAGACTCGATGTGTAAGCCACCGCCCTGCACGCACAAGGGCTATCACCTGACGAGCATCAATCCGACGTGAGAGCCGCGAACCGGCGCTTGTAGAACGTCGACGAGCGATCGATATCCGGTCCCGCGAGCACCGCGAGCCCGGCAGCACGCGCGGCCTTGTCCGGCAGGTGCTGCGCACGCTCGGCGAGCGCGACCACGAACCATGCATCCGCCGCGAAGATCCGACGCCACCAGGCCGGCTCGGCCGCGAACGTCTTGGCCGAGCGCTCGCCATCACGTGCCGCACCCACCGCATCGCCGTTCAATAGCTCGAGCGCGGCGTGGGCGATCGGCGCCGGCGGAACATCGACGACGAGCTCGAACGCACGCTTCGCTTCTGCGGCATCACCACGGGCAAGCGCGAGCGAGCCGAGCTCCCAATTGCATTGCGCGATCCGCGCGCCATCACTCGTGAACCGTGCGAGCTCGGCACACGCATCGTGAAGTAACGCCGCTGCGTGTGCCGGATCGTCCGCGAACACCGCCGCACGAACGCGCTCGCGCAACGTCAGCGCGTGATCGGCGCCGAGCGCGTGCGTGAGGTGTGCAATCTCGTCGACGAACAACGTGTCGCGCCGGGCCGGATCCTCGACGGTCATCGCGAGGTTTCCCGGAATCGCCCACAGCTCGATGCCACGCTCGGCCGGTTGCGGTTCCGCGTAGGCCTGTTCGAACCACCGGCGTGCACCCGCACGATCGCCGCGCGAGAGCCGAGCGGTGCCGGCATTGTTGAACAACAGCGCGCGTGCGAATCGCCCGGCCTCGCCCGTGCGCGCGGCGATTCCGACGACGACCGGGAGCTGGGCTTCGAGCGTCTCTGGATGCTGGTCCGCGTAGCGTGCCGCACTGAACAGCTCGCGCGCGAACGCCTCGACGTACGTGATGTCATCGCCGGCCGCGAGCGCGTTGTCGGCGGCGGTGCCGAACCCCGCGACGGACGCACTGCTCTCGTCATCGCGCGCGAACGCCGCGACGAGCTGGGCGTGCGCTAGTAACCCGCGATCGCCGACGAGCTGCGCGGCATTGACGACGCCATCGGCGAGCGCCTTTCCCGCTGGATCGCCGGCGAGTAGGAGAAACCGCGCTCGCTCGGCATTCGCACGCAGCGCCGATACGATCGGGGCAGGCGCATCGCCGAGCTCGCGTGTACACAGCGATGCATCGGGCAGGGCGTTTGCCGCGAGCACGGTATCGGCGAAGTGATCGAGCGAGGCACGTGCCGCTGCGCCGACCGTGGCATCGAACGCGGCGCGATCGCGATCGAGGCACGCCAGCGCGCGGTCGTAGTTCGGGAGCTCGTCGCGACGATGCGCCTCGCACGCACCATGATGCGCGGCGATCCAGCGATCGTGATACGCGGCGAGGTGATCCGCGAGGGCAGTCGCTTCGAGCGCACCGTAGGGGCCGAGTTGCTTCGCGTGCGCGGTCACGGCCCCGGCGACGACCGGATTCCACACGTCCGCGAGCGCGTCGCCACTACATGGCGCGGGGTCGCTCGATCGCATGCCACCGACGACGAAGGCACCGCCGGCAAGCGCGAGCACACCCGTGGCGATCCACCGACCGCGCCACACTCGGCGAGGATCGCGCGCGAGCGCCGCGAGCAGCTCCTCCATCGAGGGATAGCGCGCGGCCGGATCTTTGGCGGTCGCCCGCTCGACGATCCGCGCGATCCAACTCGGCATCGGATCGACGAGCTCGCGCAACGCGATACCGAACGCGTACTGATCGACCGCCGCCGTGATCGGATCACCGGCGAGCTGCTCCGGTGCCATGTAGCCACGCGTTCCCGCCGGCGCCGCGTGCGGATCGGTGACCGCGAGCCCGAAGTCCAACACGCGCACGCGATGATCGGCGCCGACCATCACGTTCGTGGGCTTGAAGTCGCGATGGATGATGCCGGCGCGATGCGCTGCTGCGAGACCTTCACCGGCCGCACGCATCGTGTCGAGCGATCGAGCCTCGAGCAGCGTCGTTCCCGCAATCCACTCCATCACCAGGTACACCTGATCGTCGACGCTGCCGACGTCGTAGATCGCGACGACGTTCGGATGCGCGAGCTTCGCCAGCGCTTGGCCTTCCTTCAAGATCAGCGCGCGGGTGTCCGCGTTCGCGATCCGGACAACCTTCACGGCAACCCGGCGCTCGAGCTCCGGATCCCACGCGCTCCATACGACGCCCATGCCGCCGGCGCCGGCTTGTTGCAGTAGCTGATAGCGACCGACGCGCGCCGGTTCGGTGCCGAACAACGCGTTGCCGATCTTCGACCGCGCGAGCTCGCGAGCGAGTGGTGCGCCTTCCGTCACGGGACGGTCGGGCAGGGCGCTCTCGGTATCTTCCTCGTCACGCACGGCGCGGCTGCATGCGGTAGTGCGCGACGAGCCACTCGGTTCCGTTGCGATAGCCAAACAGCTCCGCACACGCGAGGAAGAACACCCGCCAGCGCTGCAGCTTGGCCTTGCCGCCGACGATCTGCTCGAGCTCGTCGCGGTGTTTCATGAGGTTCGCGTACCACGCCTCGGACGTGCGGGCGTAGTGCGTGCCGTCGAGGTGCCACTCCTCGCGGATCACGAGATCGCGATCGAAGTTGGAGAACAGGTCCGTGCTCGGCATCAGGCCGCCCGTGAAGAACTCGCGCGCCATCCAATCGCTGCCACCGGCGTCTTCGAACGGATACGCGTAGTGCTCGTGCGCGAACACGTGACAGAACAGCGAGCCGCCCGGTGCGAGCCAACGCGCGATCTTCGCGAACAGCTGATCGTAGTTGCGCATGTGCTCGAACATCTCGATCGAGACCACGCGATCGAAGCTGCTCGCCGGGAGCTCCAGGCCACGCACGTCGGCGGTGCGAACGGTCAGGTTTTTCGGAGCACGCGCCTCGATGAACGCGCGCTGCGATGCCGAGTTCGAGATCGCGGTGAACGTGCTATTCGGATAACGCCGCGCGGCCCACAGCGAGAACGAGCCCCAACCACAACCGAGGTCCAACACCTGTTGGCCGTCGTGAAGATCCGCGCGATCCGCGTAGAGACCGAGCATCGCGAGCTCGGCGGCGCCGAGGTCGGTCACGCCGTGCGGCCAATAGCAGCTCGAATACTTGAGATGCGGGCCCAACACCTTCTCGAAGAACGCGGCCGGCACTTCGTAGTGCTGTGCGTTCGCGGCCGCGGTCTCGATCGCCACCTCGCTCGAGCGCAACGATCGGACGAACGCTTCGCGATCGCGCCGCTTCTCTTCGAACAAGCGCAGTGCGCACACGGCGCGGATCCCGGCACGGAGGAGCGGCTCGGGGACCATCCCCGAATCGACGAGCTTTTCGACGATCACCGTCGAGACCATACCTGGTATCGTGGCGCTCATGCGGGCTTTGGCGCTGGTGGCACTGGCTGCGTGCAGTTACACGCATCCGGCCGACGTGCCGAATACCGCCGGCGGCGATGGCGGCATGCGCGATGGCTCCGTCACGCATCCGGACGGCTTCATCTTCCAGGACGCGCCACCCGGTGCGTGCAACGCGAAGGCCGCCTATGCAAACCCGGATCTCGGTGGCGAATCGATCCAATCGATCAATCAGATGAGCGTCAACATCTACGAGTGGGCCGGGGCGATCACGAACGGCAACGGCAACATCTTCGTCGCCATGGCCGAGCAGAGCATGGTGCCGCCGTTCATGGGGCAGATCAAAGCCGGCACCTACGCGGCGAGCATGACCCAGATCTACGGGCTCCGGATCTATCTGCAGTTCGCACCCGACGGCGCGCAGAACTATCACGACTGGTACGAGGCGGACACCGGCATCTTCAAGCTCACGCAGGTGCCGCGCACCGACGCGAAGTTGAGTGGCTCGTTCATGGCCGTACATCTCGTCCATGTCGAGACCGACACCACGACCTACACGCCGACCGATACCGTGATCGACGACGGCTGCACGAGTCAGCTCGACCTCGACTTCAGTGTGGCGTCGCCATGAAGTACGTCCTGTTGATGTTGGCGGCGTGCTCGTACGAGCACCCGGCCGACGTGCCGAACGGCGGCAGTGGCACCACGGACGGCCGGCCGGCGACCAGCGATGGCAAACCCGCCGATGCGAAGCCGTGTAACGCGAAGGCCGACTACGAAACCACCGACATCACCAATCAGACGGCGCAGAACCAGACCGCCGGATCGCTCCAGCAGATCCTGTGGTCCGCAACGATCTCCGGAGGCGAGATCGCGGTCGACCTCCGGTCGAAGGTGCCGCCGTTCACCGACGGCATCATGCCCGGCGAATACATGATCAACGACGCGAACAGCGCGGGCATGGGCGTCGAGCTCGCGTTCGAATTCGACGCGGGCGACAACCCGCACGATTACTACGAAGCCGATAGCGGCACGATCGTCATCACCGCGGCACCGGACTCGACGATGCAGGGCCTGTTCGACGGCATGTTGAAGACCGTGCACTTCGTCCACGTGAAGACGGACGCGGACGGCGATCCCACCGACACCGTGCTCACCGATTGTACGAGCGCGGTCGGCGGGATGACGATGATGGTTACCACCGCCCCGTGAGCACGAGGCCACCGCCGTTCGGCGTGGCGGTCGGCACGATCATCGCCGACTCCGACGCGTGAGATCCGCTTCGCACCCACAAGTAGATCGTGACGCCGGCGCCGACGATCGCCGCGGCACCCAAACCCTCGGCGATGTAGTGGCGCGTGTTCGCGTCGTTGTAGAGCTGGTCCTGCTTCGCGTTGTCCGGCTCTTTGGCGGATTGATCGAGGAGGTCGCGCCCCCACAGCTCGAAGCCGACGGCGCCACCCGCGAGAGCGACGGTGACGATCGTCATCGCGATCGGCGCGGCCTTGCCATGGGACGGAGCGGGCTGCTCCTCCGGCGGCTCGGGCGCGTCTTTCTGCACGGGATGTTCGACCGGCGGCGGTGGCGCGGGTTTCTCGACGGCGGCCGGAACCGGTGCTTCGTCGGCGCGGAGCTCGACCTTCACCGTCTGATCGTCTTTCTCGATCCCGAGATCGAGCTCCTTCTTGAACGCACGACGATGCGGTGCGGTCGCGGTGATCGTGTAGTGGCCGCCGTCGGTCGGTAGCGCGGTGCCGAAGCTGCCGACGAGGACCGGGTCCGCATTGAGCTTGACCTCGAGTCCGGTGACCTTCGCCGTCGCGCCGTCGACATCGATCGTCAGCTTCGACAGCCGGCCCTCGAGCTTCTTCGCGCGGGTTTGCGCGAGCGTATGGAGCTGCTTCGCTTTGGCATCGTCGCGAGTCTGGCGCTCGACATCGAGGAACAGACCGTATGCCGTGGCGATCTGCTTGTTCTTCTCGCGGCAATCGGCAGCGTTCACGAGCGTGGTGATCGCGGGATCGAGCTTCTGGCTCGAATCGAACTTGTCGCACGCTTCGGCGTACTGCTTCTTCGCCATCAACTTCTTTGCGTCGTCGAACAGGGCTTCGGCTTGTGCGCTCGCCGCGGGCTTGGCCGACGCCGTCACCGACGCGAGGAGCACGAATGCGAGCGCCTTCATCGTTTGTCCGGAATGCCGTCGCCGTCGAGATCGACGAAGCCGGTGTCTTTCGTCTGCGTCTGCTTGCCCTTGGTCTTCGTGATCGGCTTTGTCACGACGGCGGGCTTCGGCGTGGCCTTCCACCGCGCGCCGTGTGCGAGCTCGGTGACATCCGCGCCGAGTTGCCACGACACGAGGTCGTCCGCGGTGCCGGCCTGCTTGTCCGGTCCCGTCGACGAGATGCCGACGATCTGATCGCCCGGTTGATCCGTGCAGGTCACGATCAGTGCCTGGCCCCACGGATCGGTCTTGCTGATCGCGTCTGCCGCGGCGCAGTCGTCGTGCGGATGCGTTGCCGTCCACGCCTTGAAGCTCGTGATCGCTTCTTTGATCTGCATGATCGCGCGATCGCGATCCGTGGTGACGACCGGCGCGGGCGAGACGACCGGTGGCTCCGCAGCGGGTGCAGGTTGCGGTGGGGCAGGCGGCAACTTGCCGCCGCGCATCCCGATCACGATCCCGGCGACGGCACCAGCGATCGCGACTGCACCGGCGCCGATCCACAAACCCTTGCGACTGCCCGTCGACGGTGGCGTGGTGACACCGTTCGCCGCCGACAACGTGGTGGGCATGCTCTCGGGGCCGCGCAGATTCGGTCCCGACATCCGCTGTGCGTGTGCGGGAAACTGCTGTGCGCCGAGCAGATAGTCGATCGCCGCCGCGAGATCCTTGCCGTCGGAAAATCGCCGTGCCGGATCCTTCTCGAGGCAGCGCATCACGAGTGCGTCCAGCTCCGGCGAAATCCCGTGCGCGCGCATCGACGGCATCGGCGGCGGCGCCTGCATGTGCATCATCATCAGCTCGCCCGTGCCCGTGGCATCGAACGGCGCGGTGCCGGTGAGCAATTTCTGGAGCACGCAGCCGAGCGAGTAGACGTCGCTGCGCGCATCGACCTCGCCATTGCCTCGGCATTGCTCCGGCGACATGTACAGCGGCGTGCCGATGATCGAGGCCGTGTGTGCCTTCGGCCCGAAATCATCCTGCGTGAGCTTCGCGATGCCGAAGTCCAACACCTTCGCGCGTTCGCCGCCGGCAACTTCCGGGTCGGGACACAGGAAGATGTTATCGGGCTTGAGATCGCGATGGATGATGCCGCGCGCGTGGGCCGCGCCGAGCGAGCTCGCGACCTGCCGCATGATCCGCAGCGCCTCCGCCGGCGACAACGCACCGAGCCGCTTCAGCCGGCGATCGAGTGCTTCGCCGACGAGTAGCTCCATCACGATGTACGCGATCCCGTCGACGTGCTGACCGAAATCGAAGATCTGGACGATGCCCGGATCGCTGACCTGCGTGGCCGCGCGCGCTTCGTTGAAGAACCGCGTGACGATCTCCGGACGAACCGCGAACTCCTTGTGGAGCACCTTGATCGCCGCCGATCGGCCGAGTGTGACGTGCTCCGCACGATAGACGGTCCCCATGCCGCCTTCGCCGATTTGCTCGACGATGCGATATGCACCGACTTGCTGCCCGATCACGGCCGAATCGTAACATGCTCGGGTGACCCGAAAGCCGCATGTCTAAATCAGCTTTGCTAATGCTGCTCGTGTCATCGGTTGCTAGTGCGGACCCGTGGCACATCGAGCCAGCCGTCGAGCTCGGCGTCGAGAACTTCGACTATCACGAGGACGTCATGGGGGCGAAGAGTGCGCACCATGGCAACTTGCCGACGGCGCGCGTCGAGGCGTTCGCCGTATCGCCGAACAATCGGATCTTCTCGCGGCTGATGCTCGGCTTCACGAACGGAACGATGCCGTTCGACGGTACCGATCAGCAGGGCAATCCGATCACGCCGATGAACGACGCCGGCGGTCACATGACGGACTTCGAGCTCGTCATCGGCTATCGCCGAAACCTCGTCGATACGGTGTGGCTCGGTGCATCGATCGGATTTGGCCGGCGTACGTGGGATCGCGATCTCCGGCCGATCGGTCCGCAGGGCTATCGCGAAGACTACGCGTGGTGGTTGGTCCCGGTCGGCGCGCAGGTCGATTGGGCGATCACGCGGGACTGGTCCGCTTCGCTCGAGGCGACGGCGATGGTCCCGATTCCGGGCAACATGCGCTTGCACCTCTCGGACTTCGATCCCACGTACTCGGATCTCGACGTCGCATTGAACAATCAGCTCGATCCGCGGTTTCGGCTGCGCACCGAATACCGGGTCTACGATCAACTTCGCGTGATGGCGATCGCGACGTTCGAGCAGTCGTGGATGCTCGCCGGCCCGGGCACCGAGATCCTCGTCAACGGGCAGCCGACGAGCCCGGTGCTCTACGCGTCGGAGCCCGAGACGCATACGCAGCGAATGTCGATCCTCGTCGGTGCGGGCTGGCTGTTCTAGACCCAGCCGCGGACGTCCATCTCCGGAAACGGCCGCTCGATCTTCGCGAATTCCGCGCGCGAGGCCCGAAGCACATGCTGCATCGATATCGGTTCACCAGACTCCGCGGCGATGAATGCCGCATTGAGCGCGATGCTGCGGATGTTGCCGCCGGGCAGCTTGAGGCGAGCGAGTTTCTGAACGTCGATGCCCGAGCTCGGTGCCGTCGCTGGAAACGCGCGTTGCCACAATCCGATTCGCTCGGCTGTATCCGGGAACGGAAAGTTGATGATGAAGCGTAGGCGTCGGGTGAATGCCGTATCGATCGCGTCACGTTGATTCGTGGTCAGGATCGCGAGGCCGCGATACTGCTCCATGCGCTGCAAGAGATAACTGATCTCGAGGTTTGCGTAGCGATCGGTGCCTTTATCGACTTCGCCGCGTTTGCCGAACAACGAGTCCGCTTCGTCGAATAACAAGATCGCGCCCGAGTCTTCGGCGGCATCGAACACGCGTCGCAAGTTCTTCTCGGTTTCGCCGATGTACTTGTTCACGACCTGGCTGAGATCGATCCGATAGAGGTCGAGCTTGGCTTCGCGCGCGAGAACTTCCGCTGCGAGGGTCTTGCCGGTTCCGCTCGATCCCGCAAACAGCGCGCCCGTGCCGAGGCCACGATCCGACCGCGCACCGAAGCCCCACTGCTCGAGCACCTGCGTGCGATGCACGACATGCGTCGACAGTTCTCGCAACTGATCGAGTGTTGCTGGCGGTAAGACCAGGTCGTCCCAGGTCGCTTTGGCATCGATCCTCCGAGCGATGTCGTCGACGCGTGGTCGCGCCTGCTCGCGCGCCGATTGCCAGAGTCGGTCGCCAAAGCTTCCCGTGCCGGCGCGTGCGGCCAGAACTGCGCGTTGCGTCGCATCGCCGAGCAGTACGAACTGCGTGGTGATCCGATCGAGCGTCGGCTCCAGATCCGCGTCGTGCGGCCCGAGCGCGGTCTTCAGGCGGTCCAGCCGAACGGCGCGCTCCGCCGGCCGTAGCTCCCAACTGACATAACTCGAGTGCGGTAGCCACACCGGTTGATCGCTCGACAGAAACACGAGCCCGCCCAACTCGGTGACGAGCGCTTTGATCCCGCGCAACAGCTCGATCGCTGTCTCGCGTTCGAGCTCGACGACGAGTGCCACGGGATGCAACCTGCGTTCGCGTTCCCAGCGATCGCGAAACATCGCGCGCCCGATGGGATCCATCGGAGCGTCGACGGCGCGCAACCGATACGCACGCAGACCCATCGTCGCACACGCGCCTGCAGCCACGGCTTGGCGTTCGTCCTCCGACGTGCCGGTCAAGCCGATCAAGATGTCCGGTGTGGCAGCTCGTGTCGCGGCGATTTGGTCGACAACATCGGGGCGGCCGTGATGGATGTCGACGAGCTCGCGCAGCATGATCGCGAGCCGTTCGTCGAGCTCGGTCGAGCCCATCAAGACGTGAACGATCGTCTCGTCGAGCATGAGCGGCGCGATCAACAATGGAGCGCCTTCGAGTGGTGTGACGATCCGATATTTGCGAAGTGCACCACCCGGTGACAGCGCAGCCGGATTCGCGCCTGCGATCGCGTTCATCAAGAGACCGAGGGTCGGTCGACCCACGCCGGTTCGCTTCGCAAAATCCGGGACGAGCTCGGCCGCCGCGCACGCGAGGACCACATCGCGCTCGAACGGCGTCAGTCCGAGCGCACGTGCGACGCGCACGATCGCGGGGGCATTCGCGATGAGCTCGACGGGAACCGGCGTCGGCTGCGCGATCTCGGCCGATTCACTTGCGGCACCACGTACGAGCGCCGCGGTGATTCGTTCGAGCTCCCCACGCAAGTAGATCCAATTCGCTGCTTCCCACGAGCTCACGCGCGAACAGTACGCGATTACTTGCACGTCCTGAAGCGATGCCGGATCTTCTCGGGATGGGTGGCGATCGTACGGACTGGAAGCCGTATCTGATTGCCTTCGTTTGCGCGTGCTCGGCAACGCCGGCGCACAAACCACGAGATGCATCGCCTGTCGCGATCGCGATGGACGCAGCCATCGATGCGTCCGCGATCGAGCCAAACCGTCCAGACTGGAAGGTCAGCTACGACTTCGACGGCGATCACGTCCCGGACATGGTCACGACCGCGTACAGCGGCGGTGCGCACTGCTGCTACAAAGTCTCGGTCGGTCTGTCGAAGAGTCGAACCGTGGTCGAGCTTCCGTTCGAGCTGGACGGCGGCTATGTGACCGGACTCGATCTATCGCGGCCGAGCTTCGAGATCGAAGTCGGTGACAATGGGATCGCGACGTTCCACATGGAGATCGCGCGTTACGGCCTCGACTACGAACCCATCCCGCTCGAATGGACGAAGACCTACGGCATACATAGCCACTCGATCGAAGTCTCGCTGCGCGACGGGCACATCCACGTCGAGAACGTGATCTGGGGCTGCGAAGAGGCAATCGAAGCGCTCTCGAAGTTTTCATTCTCGCGCTGGCAGGGCTTACCGCCGTGCAAACTATCGGACCTGACCATGGAGCGGTCGGAAGGACGCGGACGCGAGCTCGGGACCGACAAGCGGCTCTGCTTCACGAAGGTCGCACGCGATCTGGCCGTCGGGGACGGCAGCGAGATCGTGTACTCGCTCGATCTGATCGATGTCGTGCGAGCAGACTTCGACACGTCCAACGCGAGCTTCGAGACGACCGAGAAGGCAAAGGACGCCATCGAGGTCTACGGACTACCCGAGGCCAAGCTGCCGTACTCGATCTGGGGCTTCACCCACGCGACGGGGCAGTGGGTCTGGCCGTCGCGCGGCATCGTCATCTACGTCGACCCGAAGAACACGACGATCGAGCACGTCGGCGTGTTCGCACCGACGGATCTCGCCACCTATCGACGTACGCTCGCCTGGCCTTAGTCGCCCGTCATCCCGCCGGTGAGATCGAGCACCGTGCCCGTGAATCCGGCACCAGCATCCGACGCCACGAACACCGCGGCCGCCGCGAGCTCGGCCAACGTGTTGTGCCGACCGCGATGCGTGCGTGATTCGAGCATCGCTTGGAACTGCTCCTTCGTCACACCGATCGCCTTCGCGTGCAGGCTATAGACCTCGTCGATCGTCTTGGTTTCGGGCAGACCGGTCGTGCGTAGCGTCAACGCGCGGACATTGGCTGCCGCGGCCTCGACGGAGAACGTTCGCATCATCATCTCGATCGATGCCCACGCCGGCGTCATCCCACCCATGTGCGGAATCGCGACCGCCGCCGGGTTCGCGGTGTGCGCGATGATCACGCCGGACTTCTGCGCGATCATCCGGCGTACGGCCGCGCGTGCCGTGAGGAAGTGCGAGCGCACGTAGGTCTCGACCGGCTTCATGTACGCGGCCACGTCCAGCTGCGCGAGGGGGATGCCTTGAATCCCGGTCTGCCCGATGCCGATCGCGTTGACCGATATATCGATCCGATCGACCGACGCGACGAACGTCTCGATCGCCGCTTCGTCGAGCGCGTCGATCTTCGCCGGGACGACCTTCGCTCCGGCCTCGCTGAACGCCCGCGAAATCGCCGTGCCGACCATGCCACCGGCGCCATAGATCACTGCTGTCTTGTTCTTGAGCTGCATGCCCGAACGACGCGGAAGCCTTGCCAAAAGATGCGCGCATCGTTTCGGCCGCCTCGAACGTCTTTGCACTATGCCGACCTTCATCATTCGCTACCGCACCCACCCCGAACGCACCGACGAGAACATGCGGCTGATTCGCGCCGTCTTCGCCGACCTCCGCGAGCAGCCCATCCCGGGCCTCCGCTACAGCGCGAGCTGCACGACCGACGGCGCGTTTACCCATATCGTCACCTACGATGGTGAAACCACGGCCCTGACCAAGCGCCCCGCGTTCGAGCAATTTCAGGCGGGCATTCGCGAGCGCTGCGTCGAACCGCCGGTTCGCACCGAACAGACACTTGTCGGGAGCGTGGGATGACCGATCTCGCCGCGCTGATGACCGAGCTCCGTCCGGCACTGCATCGCTATGCCGCGCGCATGACGGGCTCGATCATCGACGGCGAGGACATCGTGCAAGACACGTTCGCGAAGGCGCTCGCGAGCCATTCGCCGGCGATCGAAAATCCCCGCGGCTGGTTGTTCCGGATCGCGCATAACGCCGCGCTCGACCTGTTGCGCCGTCACGGCCGCACCGACGAGGAGCTCGCTGACATGGAGGATCCACGCACGCCCGCCGATCACGCGCTTGCCACCCGGGCCGCGTTACGCGTGTTCATGCAGTTGCCGGTCGCGCAACGCCAGGTCGTGATCCTGATGGACGTGCTCGGTCACTCGCTCGAGGACATCGCCGCGATCACCGACCGCAGCATCTCGTCGATCAAGGCCGCGCTCCATCGCGGGCGCGAGACGTTGAAGGGGCTCGTCGCCGCCGATCGGATCCCGACGCTCGATCCGCCGACGGATGTACGCCTGCTCGCGTACATCGATCGCTTCAACGCGCACGATTGGGACGCGGTGCGCGAGATGCTCGCCGAAGATGTTCACCTCGAGCTGGTCGCGCGTCACGACATGCGCGGCAAGCAGGTGAACAACTACTTCTCGAACTACGAGACCCGGACGGATTGGCACCTGACCGCGGGCCACATCGATGGCAAGCCGGCGGTGATCGTCGTCGAGCCGGGCACCGATCGGATGATCTACTTCGTCCTGCTCGGGTGGAACGCCGAGGGCAAGCTCGTCACGATGCGCGACTTTCGCTACGCGCGCTACGTCGTCGACTGATCACTTGCACGCTTCGGGCGTACACACCTTGTGACGATGGGTGGTCTCGCTGCCTTCGTTCGCGTCGTAATCGACGATCAATGATTTGTGATCGACCTTCGCGGTGACGTTAGAAAACGATGCGGGGCTTGCCATCATCTGCAGCTCGTCGACCGTCAACAGGCCGTCGTCGACGCGGACGAGAAGCTCGACGGAGCCGATGTGATAGATGGAGTCCGACTGGTCGTCGTGGATCGCGACCTCTTGCCACGGCTTCTCCAGATCCGAAACGACCGTCTCGACATTGCACGAGGGTTCTCCCGGCGGATCGACACCGCAATGCGAGTCCTCCGACGCGTCCCGACAGCCTTCATTGATCGCGTGAATCCGTAGCTCCCACTCCTTGTGCGCGGCATCGAGCCCGTCGCACAACTTGTCGAGAGCGGTCGGCGGCGGAGGCGGCGGCTCGACCTCGATCACCGGCTTACTCGGATGAACGTCGAAGCCTGGCGGGACCGTGCCCCACACCTCGAGCTCGGAGACGCACGTCTCGCGCCACGTCTTCTTGCTGCCGAGCTTCACCTTGTCGACGTAGATTCGCAGCGTGTCCTGCGCGTGCACGGCGAGCGTCTGCAAGCCACGTTGATTCGGATCGAGTGGAAACCGTCCGACCAGCTTCGAGCCGCGCATCACGCTGACCTGCGTGATCCGCGGATTCATCGTGAAGTAGTCCTCGCCCTTCGGCCCTTTGCCCGTGTGACCCGCGGTGAGCTTGATCTGCTCGGCCGTGACACCGGCCGGCAGCGTGATCTCGATCCACGAGCCTTCCATCTCGTTCGTCCGCGAATTCCAGGCCGTGTTGAAGTCGTGATCGACGATGTGCTCCGGCTTGATCGCCGCGTTCTGCACCTGCGATGACAACCGCACGACCACCGGCGTGTTGTGCAGGAGCTCGATCAGCGCGGGCGCCGCAGCTCCATCCGCGACGACGACGACCGGCGCGGGCACCGGTGCCGGCGGTGGCGCCACGGGCTTCTTGCCCGAATCGCACGCCAATAACGCGACCAAGACGAGTGTGCGCATCTACGACGCCTTCGGCGGGAGCGGGAAGAACTTCGACACGCGCTGCTGATATCGCCGATAGGCCTCGCCCTTGCTCTGGATCGCCTGCGCTTCCGTCGGTGGGATGCCCGTGACGCCGAAGATGCTCGCGAGGATCACGCCCTGGCCGAGGATCGCGATCCAGCCACCGTGAAAGGCGAGCCCGTACAGCGCGTAGCCGACCCACACCATCCACTCGAAGAAGTAATTCGGATGCCGCGAGTACGCCCACAGCCCGATATCACAGACCTTGCCGCGATTGCCTGGGTCTTTCTTCCAGCGCGCGAGCTGCGCATCGGATAGCGCTTCACCGACGACACCGACGACCGCGATGCTGACACCGAACGCGCGCATCCCTCCGCTGTCCCACGGATCGCCGACGAACGGGATCACGAACGCACTCGAGAGCAGCGCGGCGAGTGCGGCCTGCGCCTGGAAGAAGATCAAAAATTTTCGCGATGCGTGAAGCGCCCAGCGCTGCCGCAACGTGACGTAGCGACCTTCTTCGGGGCCGGTCGCGGCTCCGCGATTGACGAGATGCGAGGCGAGCCGCGTGCTCCACACCACGACCACGAGCGCGATCGGCAGGTAGCTCGAACGCGGCGTGGCCGCCGTGATCCCGAACAGCCCGGCGACGACCGTGAACGAGGCCGCCCAGCCAACGTCGACGATGCCCGCATTGCGCGTGCGCTCCTGCACGACCCACAACACGAGCTGGATCGCGGCGCACACGAGCCATGCTTCACCCAACCGCGCGAGCACGCTACCGATCACTTCGCGACGTCCTTCGGCAGGATCAGCACGAACGATCGATCACCGCGCTTCCACACTTGGATCTTGTCCGTGGGGTTCGCGGCGAGCGGCGCCCAGGGTTGCTTCGCGAGCACGGCATCACCGGCGGCGAGCTCGGGCACGATGATGTCGATCTCGACGTAGTGGTCCTTCGTTACGGTGTCCACGCCGGCGGCATAGCTCCACTGCTGCGTGCCATCCGCCGGGAAGCGATCGTTGTGCAGCGCACCGCCGTACAACGCGATCCACGGCCGGTGATCCGGTTCGCGATCGCGATGCACGACCGCTTCGCCAGCGATCCGGCCGAGCTCGCGCGTCTCGAGATCGAGCATCGCGACCGTATCGACGGGCTTGCCCGGCGGCGCGATCCGCGCGTAGTCATCACACGTCACGCGCATGGCGTGCGGTTGGATCTTCGCGGCGCGCGCGGCGGTGGCGAGGTCACCGATGTCGTTGTGAACCTCGACCGGGCGATTGACGGACGACTCGATCTTCGACGTCGCCGCGGTCGCGGTCTTGCCGCAGCCCTTATCGATCAGCCAGGTCTCCATGACGAGGTCGCTGACCTTGTCGGCGAGCACCGGCAACGCCTCTTGCGTGAAGTGCGACAACGTCGATCGGGTCTTCGTGCCGGCCTGTTGATGGAGCTCGCCGAAACCGATCACGCGCGCATCCGGAGGAATGATCGCGAGCAACGCCTTGCCCAGATCGTCGTAGGTATCTCTCCCAGCGGCATCCACGGCGGCGTCCGCAGGCGCGACGACCACCTTCGGCGGCGGCGTGGGGGCGGGCGCGGGTGCCTCGGTCTTACCGCCACATGCGACGGTCAGGAGAAGCAGGCCCGCGATCCTCACCCGGCAACGATACCGCGTTATGTTCCGCCGCATGGGCCCCAGCGCTAGCGAGCTGCGCACCATCCCGCTGTTCCAGGGTTTCGGCGATGCCGAGCTGGCGGAGATCGGTGGGTTGTTCGCACCTGTCACGTTCGATCCCCAAAAGCCGCTGTTCGACATCGGCGAACCGGCGACTAGCTTTTACGTCCTCACGAAAGGGGAGGTGGAGCTCAGCGGCGACGACGTGTTCAAGCTCCGCCCACCCGCACTGATCGGCGAATTGGGCGCGCTGACGAACCTGCCGCGGTCGACCCGCGCGATCGCAGCCGCCGGTAGCGAGCTGTGGCAGGTCCCGGCGAAGAAGCTGCAGGAGTTTCTCGGCCGCCATCAGGAGCTCGGCATCCAGTTCCTGGTCAACTTGCTCTCGGTCGTCGCCGACAAGGTCCATCGCGATCAGCGCCGGCTCGCCGACATGCGGGCGAACCTGATCGGCACGCAGAAGTCGCTCAAGCAATTGCGCGAGCTCGTACTTGAAACCGTGGAGACGCCGATCTCCGCGCCGGTGCACGACACGCTCGACAAGTTGATCACGCACAACCGTCGCGTGAACTATCGCGTCGAGCCGCCGACCGCACTCGCGGCGTCCGTGACGTTCGATGCCGGCAAAGCACCGGTGATCGATCTGTCGCGCACGCACGTCTCGGTCCAGATGCCGAGCGAGGGCCCGCCGGTGGGCTCGTGGCTATCGGGCGTTGCGGATCTCGCCGGCACCGAGATTCCGATCAGCGGCAAGGTTCACCGCACGAGCGGCAAAAAGGTCACGCTCGAGCTCGATCTCATGATCGACGAGTACAGCGCCGCGCTCGAGGGCTACCTCACGCGCGCGCAGTTGCTCGATATTCTCTGCTGAACCACGCCTCGGGCACGCGTGGCGTCATGAACGTGATCGTGTGCGTCCGCCACGGTGCGGATCGGCGTGCGCGTTCCGGCGCTTCGGGCGTGCCCTCGAGCAGGCCTTCGTCGACGGACCAATCCGGCGTGGCACCCGGCATCAGGCCGTGGAGCCCGCTCTGATTCACGCCGATGATGTGGGTGTGACCGGCGACGCGCGCACCGGTTTGATCGGCGAGCGATCGCGCGAACGCATGTCCCGCGTGGGCGCCGAACGTCTCGCACGTGCGAAACCAGATCAGTGGATCCGGACCGAGCGGTAGCTCGACCTTCGTCGACGCATCCCAAACGTCGTCGCCGGCATACGCGAGCCCCCACTTGCCGTGGCCCCAATACTGGAGCTCGTCGATCCGATCGAGCGACTGCAACCACGCGAACGCTTCGCTCCAGTTGCTCACGCCCAAGAACGCGTCGATGTGACCGAGCCGGCGATACAACCGGACGCCGTTGCGCCACAGGATCGACAGGCGATCGACGTTATCGAAGACGACAACACGCATAAAAAAAGCGGAGCCGAAGCTCCGCGGGACGACCTACGAACCGGACTACTTGCTCGAGACTTTGTCGGGCGTCTTCGTCTTTTGGGCGTCCGTCGTCGTCTTTTTTGCGCCCGTGTCTTGCTTCGGCTGTTCCTTCTTTTCAGGAGCCGCCTTGTCGTCCTTCTTCGCTGTTTGCGGCGAGGCCTGCTCGTGCTCCATGCCCGGGCACGCGAACGCGGGGACTGCCAAACCGCCGACGACGAGAAGCGTGATGATCTTCTTCATGCGCCGACTTTACCCTTAGCCTGGTTCTTCAGCACGAAATTCCGAATCCCGTCGAGGTACGACTTCGGATCGTCCCGAAGATCGTACTGCTTCGGAATCTTACCTGTCGCATCCGCCCACTGGCTGATCGGGTCTTTGTAGTCGTACTTGAACCCACCGGCGTGCGCGCAAGCGACCGGATCCATCGGCCAATCGTCGAGGTTGATCGTCGGCAGCTCGATCGGATCCGCCGGGTCATTGCGCATCAGACGGTCCATGTCGATCGCGTCGGTGAAGTCGTTCGCGGCATCGACACGGACGTTTAGCGAGTCGAGGCCGAACGCGTTCGTCAGGTGCTTCAACGCCGAGCAGTGGTCGTACGTGACCGAGCTGACGTAGTTCTGCTTCACGTACGGGCCGATCAGCATCGTCGGCACGCGGAAGCCCATCTGCTCGAAGCCATCGACGCCGTACTTGGCGAGCGTGTCGTCCGTGGTGGTCGGCGGCGACACGTGATCGAAGAAGCCGCCGTTCTCGTCGTACGTGACCACGAGCATGCAGTTCTTCCACTGCGGCGACGTGGCGAGCGCCTGATACACGGCAGCCACGAGCAACTGTCCGTTGATCGGATGGATCGGCGGATGGTCATCGTTCACGTAGAAGAACGGATCGATGTACACGACCGACGGCAGCACGCCGTTCTTCGCATCTTCGAAGAACTGACCCGCCTGACCCATGTAGTCGCCGAACCGGCGGAGCCGACCCGTGCCATCGTTCGATCCGAGATCGATCTTGTACGGACCGTCGTTGCCGATCAGCGACACGACCGAGATCGAGCCGTAGTACGAGCACCAATCGACGCCCTTCGCGTCGAGCTGGTTGTAGATCGACGGGACCGGGATGCCGGCGCCGAACGCGTCGAGGATCATCTGGTTCGCGTTGTTATCGGGGCCGATGCCGAGCGACGTGGCCGTGTGCCAGTACGCGCGGTTCGGCAGGGTGGGGCCCATCACCGAGCAGAAGTAGCGATCGCACGTGGTGTACGCATCCGCGAGCGCGTAGCTGATCGGCGCCTCTTTCCGCGTGAGGTACTGCATGGGCTCGATCAGCGTGGTCGACTGATGATCCATCTGGTGTGCTTTGACGAAGCCGTCGCACTTGCCGCCGTTCCACGAGTTGTGGAGGTTGATCCAATCGTGCGGCGGATCCGGATCGCACATCTGATCGGCCGTGGGCTCCCACGGCGGAATCTCGACGCCATTGACGTCGGGGTTCATCATCCCGGCCGCGAGCCCGTCGCCTTGCTTGCCTTCGAGCAGCGCGCGCGATCCGAAGAAGTGATCGTACGAGCGATTCTCGAGCATCAAATAGACGTACGTGGTGATGCCGGTCTTGCCACCATTGCCATCGTCACCACCGCAGCCCGGGAGATATTTGGCCATCGCCGCAGCTCCGGCCATCGCGCCCATCTGCTTGATCGCCTGACGTCGATTGATCATGGCCACGTTTGTAGCCTGGTCGAACCATTAGTGTCCATCACGTGATCGTCGGTGACGAACGCGATGCCCCAGCGTGAATTTAGTTACATCCGCGAGGCCAAGTAACCCACGCCGACCGCGAATCCCAGAAGTGCCCCGAGCCCCGACGCGACCGCGATGATGAAGATCCGGGTCACCGGATTCTTGAAGAATCCCTTCATCGTCTGCGTGTCGTCGGGCAAGCGCTCGCAATCCGCGACACTGGGCTTTCGCCGCCATGCCTCGACGATCCCGACGACGATACCGGTCCGGATCAGTGGATAGACGCGTGCGATCGGCGACGCCAGCATGGCCGCTCCGACGGAGAACGGCGAGCCACCGGCGATCGCCGTGAACAGGCCGGCACCGACGGATGTGGGGATGATCCACGCGAGCATCGTTTTCGCGAAGCTCTCCGCATCTTTGACCTTCGCGAGGTAGACCAACACCGCGAGGAACGCGATCGGCACCGCCCACTTCGCGATTCGCCACCACAGCGCCGGCGGCGGAATCACCTCGAGCTTCGCCCGATCGACCGGGAGCTCGAGCTGCTTCGTCATGCCCGGAACGTGCGCCGCACCGACGACCGCGACGACGGTCTTCTTGCCTTCGCCGGCATCCCGCATCTTCGACGCGAGATATTGATCACGTTCGTCCACGAGCGGGCCCTTGATCTCCGGCACCGCGCGACCGAGCTCGGTCAGCATCTCCGACAGCGCCTTCGGCTCTTTCAGCGATTCGACGGTCTCGGCGGTGACGCCTTTGCCATCATCCGCTTCTTCGTCACCGCCGCCGATCAACGACCACAGCAGCGTCAGCCGGCGCCAGATCCCGAGGTTCCGCCAGGTCCGGCGCAGCGTGATGTTGATATCGCGATCGATCAGCTCGACCGGGATGTTCCGCTTGTCGGCGGTCTTCGTCGCGGTGACGAGCTCGGCGCCCGGTTGCACGCCCAAGCTCGCGCCGATCCTGCGTTGGTAGCTCGCGAGCGCGAGGTGACCGAGCAGGTACAGCGTCTTGCCTTCGCGCACGACCTTGAACACGTCGAGATCGCGAAACGCCGAGTCCTTGGTCAGCGCGTCGTAGCGGCTCTTGCACAGCTCGACGCACACGACATCCGGGTGGACCGTATCGATCACCGTGCGGACGTCGTCGACGGACTTCTGCGAGACGTGCGCGGTTCCGACGACGTAGAACGTGGTGTCACCCTTGGTCAAAGTCGTGACGGACGCGGGCAACTCCACGCAGGGTTCATATCACGAGCGGGGCCACATGCTATGCAGCTGGCATGGCTACCGAGATTCCACCTGCGACGCAAACCGAGATCGAGGCGGCCGCGTTTCGCCGCCTGGTCGAGCATTTTCGCGAGCGCACCGATGTCCAGAACCTGGACGTGATGAACCTGGCCGGGTTCTGCCGCAATTGCCTCTCGAAGTGGTATCGCGCGGCGGCGCAGGAGCGCGGCATCGAGATGTCGGATCCGGACGCGCGCGAACGCATCTACGGCATGCCGTACGACGAGTGGAAACAGAAGTACCAGAAGTGATCTGGTAGGGTCCGGGGCGTGCGTAGCCCCCTCCTTGCTTCACTCCTTCTGATCGCGTGCGGTGGATCTCCGAAACCCGCGCCGATCGAGACCACGCCTCCGCCCGCCGAGCCCGCACCCGCGCCGGCTCCCGCGCCGGCTCCGGTGCCGCCACCCGCGCCGCCGCCACACGTCAATCCGCTGCTGACGACGAGCCCGTTGTACGAGCACGCGCCGGTCTTCGATCAGATCAAAGAAGATGACTTCGTGCCGGCGTACGAAGCCGCGTGGAAGCAACACGACGCCGAGCTGAGGGCGATCGCGGATCAAGCGGACCCGCCGACGTTCGACAACACGATCGTCGCGCTCGAGAAGAGCGGCCAGATGCTGACGCGTGTCGACTACGCGTTCGGCAACCTCGCGTCTGCGCTCACCGACGACAAGATGCAGCAGATCGAGCAAGACACGGCGCCGCGGAACCAAAAACACCGGGACGCCATGCACCAAGATCCGAAGCTGTTCGCGCGGGTCGACACGCTGTGGAAGACGCGCAAGACGCTGAAGCTCGATCCCGTCGAGGTCCGGTTGATCGAGCGCTATCACTCCGACTTCGTACGCGCGGGCGCGCAACTGAAGCCCGACGATCAGGCGAAGCTGCGCGCGCTCAACGAAGAGGAGTCGTCGCTCCAGGCGAAGTGGAACGAGCAGCAGTTGAAAGAGATGAATGCCGGCGCGATCGTCGTCGACGATGTCAAAGACCTCGACGGCATGTCGGAGTCGGATATCGCGGCAGCTGCGGCGGCGGCGACCACGCGTGGCAAGCAGGGCAAGTGGGTCATCCCGCTCGTCAACACGACCACGCAGCCCGCGCTCGCGTCGCTGAAGAATCGCGCGCTCCGCCAGAAGATCTACGAAGCCTCGATCGCGCGCGGTCATCACGGCGGCGAGTGGGACATGACGAAGCTCGTTCCGCGGCTCGCGCAACTCCGCGCGCAGAAGGCGAAGCTGCTCGGATTTTCGAGCGCGGCGGCGTTCATCCTCGACGATCAAATGGCGAAGACGCCGCAGGCCGCGATGAAGTTGCTCGGCCAGATGACCGGGCCGACGGTGGCGCACGCGAAGGCGGAAGCGGCCGAGCTGCAGAAGTTGATCGATAGCCAGAAGGGCGGGTTCAAGCTCGCGCCGTGGGACTGGCAGTTCTACTCGGAGCAGCTGCGCAAGGCGAAGTACGCGCTCGATAACGCGGAGATTCGTCCGTACTTCGAGCTCGATCACGTGCTGAAGGACGGCGTGTTCTTCGCGGCGCATCAGCTGTACGGCGTCACGGTGAAGCCGCGCACGGATCTGCCGGTCTATCACCCCGACGTTCGCGCATTCGAGGTGTTCGATGCGGACGGCTCGTCGATCGGCATCATCTACATCGATTACTTCGCGCGCGAGTCGAAGCACGGCGGCGCGTGGATGAACAGCTACAACGATCAGAGCGACCTCCTGAACGAGAAGCCGGTCGTCTCGAACTGCTTGAACATTCCGAAGCCGGCCGCGGGTCAGCCCGCGTTGCTCACGTTCGACGAAGTGACCACGGCGTTCCACGAGTTCGGCCACGGGCTGCATGGCCTTCTGTCGAAGGTGAAGTACCCGTACATGTCGGGCACGAACACGCCGCGCGACTTCGTCGAGTATCCGTCGCAGTTCAACGAAAACTGGGCGCTCGAGCCGACGGTGTTCGCGAACTACGCGAAGCACTATCAAACCGGCGCGGCGATGCCGCAGGAGCTGGTCGAGAAGATCAAAAAGGCGAAGACGTTTGGCGAGGGCTTTGCCACGCTCGAGGCGCTCGAGGCGCAGTTGCTCGATCTCGAGTGGCATGCGTTGCCTGCGACGGCGCCGCTCCAGGATCCGGAGAAGTTCGAAGCGGCGGCGCTGAAGAAGCACGGCGTCGACTTCGCGCCGATCCATCCGCGCTATCACACGACGTACTTCTCCCATATCTGGGGCGGTGGCTACCAAGCCGGTTACTACGCGTATATGTGGACGGCGGTGCTCGCGGCCGACTCGTTCGCGTGGTTCACCGAGCACGGCGGCATGACCGCGGAGAACGGTAAGAAGTATCGCGATGGCATCTTGTCGAAGGGCGCGACGAAAGATGCGCACCAGCTCTACGTCGAGTTCCGCGGCAAAGAGCCGAGCGCGGATGCGCTGCTGAAGCAACGCGGTCTGAAGTAGTTCGAATTCAGGTTCCGCTTCACCGCTCACTGTTCAGTCACTCTTCCGCGAGCGACGGGCGAGCGGACGCACGGCCCGCGCGCAACGCGACGGATCAGCCGACGAGTCTACTTCGATGATTCGTCGGCGCCGGATTGTCGTCGGACATCGCTCCTTCGGACGCACGGACCACGAGCAAGGCGACCGCAACGGGCGATTCGGCGGCGACGACGCAGCGCAGGTCGCTCGCTCCGCTCGCTCGATAGTCGCTGAATAGTGAGCAGTGAAGCGGAACCGGAATCTGAACTTATTGGAGCGGACCGACGCAGCTCGCGATATCGAAGAAGATAAACGCGAGCGCTTTTTCCTGCGGCGTCATCGGCGCGAGGTTGCCCATGCCGTCGACGGCGCAGCCACCCGGATACGCGACCGTCGGGCTGCTCGTCGAACCCGACGACACGTGCATGTCGCTGAACACGACCTTGCCGCAGCGGTCTTCGGGCATCGCGCTCACCGGCGTCGTGAACTGCATGTCCTGCACGCTCGTGCGGTAACCGATCGCGGATTGCGCGGCGGGATCGATCCACACCATGCGATCGGAGTTCGTGGTCACGTTCGTATCGAGCGTGTAGCGCGCATCGTTGATCGGAATCTGACCGTGCGTGGTCGACGCGCCGACATTGTCGAGCCACTTCGCGAACGACATCCCGCGCGGCACCGTTTCGTCGATCGTGGCGACCGGCGTGGGATGCGTCTCGTCGTCGTCGGGATACCAGTTCGTCAGCGCTTCCCAATCGGCGAGGCCGTGGGTCGTGTTGTGGTTCAGGCCTTCGCCACCGATCCAGATGTTGTGCCAGTGGCTCATGAAGATGCGGCCACCTTCGCCGGCGTAGTCGTGGATCGCCTGCATCGCCGTCTGGGGCTTCGACGCCTGATACTGACCGCCTTCACACGACAGCATCACGATGTCGAACTTCTCGAGGTTCGCTTTCGTGCCCCACAGCGTCTGCGCGTCGCCGAACAGCGCGTTCGCACCGCCGGCCCACGTCGCCGAGAATTGCTTCGCGCCTTCACCCTTGTTGTTCGTAGTGCCGGCGTTCGCGAACAGCTGGACGTGACCGCCACCGGTGTCGTTCGTGATCTCTGCCGGGTCGATGCCGAGCTTGTACGGCAGACACTCGAGCGCATCGAACGCGCCGGTCGTCACCGCGATGTACGGCATGTCGACTTTCGGAGCGCCGTTGCCGTCGAGCGCGGTGTTCGGCGTCGCGTCCGTGCGCGATTTCGGGAACGTCGTATCGACGGCCGTCATCGGTGTGTCCGTGCACGCGGTCACCGTCGGCACCGTGAGCTGGCGGCGCCACTTGCCGCTCTGGATCACGAGCGGAACGTTCGCCGTCGCCGGCACGTGCGCGAGCGAGAAGTGACCGGCTTCGTCGGTCGTGGTCTGCACGATCGCGCCGCCGGGCAGCATGTCGCTGCACTTGTCACAGGTCACGCCGGTCGTCAGCGCGCCCGGATCGGAGTACGGCACGTAGACGTTCACGCCGTAGAGCGGCAACGTTCCGTTCGGCGCGTAGACCGTGCCCGAGATCGTGGTCTCCGGCATGCCCATGCCCACGCAGTTCACGATGAAGCACGACAGGCCCGCGGCACACGCATCGATCGGCGGTGCGACGTAGGCATCCACGGTCTCGCCGGCATCGGGCGGAACGGCGTGGTGTTTGGCGCAGCCAGTAAGCGCGACAACGAGGGCGAGATACCGGAACATTCCGGCGCACCCTAATAGCTCTGACTAGTAAACGGCAAGACCGATCATCGCGTCGGTCATGCGTTCGTCGTGTGCATAGGTTTGACCTAACCGAGCCGTCAGCGCGAGGCGGGTGTTGAAGTCGAGCTGTAACTGCGCGCCACCCAACAGGGCCAAGCCGGAGATGTTGCCATCCACGCCATCTTCGAACCTAGACGCGCCACCACCGCCGCCGTAGAGGCCGAAGTGGATCGGCCCGGCGTGGGCCAGATAGGCATCGAGCTCGAGCGTGTAGCGAAGGTCGAACAGCGTGCTGCCGACCTGATCGCCACGCCAGCCCATGAACGTCGAGAAGTTGATGCCCAGCTCCTGGGTGAAGAAGTAGCCGAGCTGGATCGTGCTGGCGGTGCCGAGCGACTTCGTGCCGTAGACGGACTTGAACGTGCCGGCGCCCAAAAACAGCGAGTAGGTCAGGCCCTGGCGATCGAGCGGGGCGCGGCCGAGGAAGCGAAATGGCGTCTCGGTCGAGCGGAAGTACGCCTCGTCGGTGAACGCGGCCGATTGGGGATCGAGCGCGGCGAGCGGCATGATGACCTTCGAGCCATCCATCCCCGTCAGATACAGCGGCGTCATCGGGTGGATCTGCGCGTAACCATCCTCGCGCGAGCCTTCGACCGCAGCGGCGATCACGAGGGCCGTGGCCGCGATCACGATGATCGCGATCGCCTCGGCCTTGCCGTCACTGCCGCCGGTCGAACCACCGCCGTGACCACCACCGCCACCGGTGTTCGACACGTTCACGCCACCACCGCCACCGGCGCCGACACCACGACCGGGAGGCGGCGACGCGTGCGGCCCCCAACCCGGCGAGTACGTCCGGTGGTAGCCACCTTCGACGTAGACGTCCGGGAAGATCACGATCTGGGTCTCCGCCGTCACCGGTTGCGGTGCGCCGAGATCCTTGTCGGTCAGCTGCTGAGACACGCGGACGCTTTGACCGCGTTCGGCGGGCGGCAACGACGCGAGCCGTTGCAGCTCGTACCTGGGAATCTCGTAGGTGGTCGTTCCACAGGCCGTTACCAACGCAAGCGCCGAAGCTATCCACCGCATAGGTCGGGCGATTATTGCAGAAACCGTGCGCGGCTCGCGTGACGAAACTTGTACGCGGACTACGATGGATGGGAGTGGAGCCGGTCGACCTTGCCTCGGTCGCGGATGATTTCGATCGCGAGGTCGCGCTGACCCCGGCGATCGATAAGTTTTGCTCGTCGACGGCATGGATCCTGGCGGCGGCCGGTGCGTTGATGCCACCGCGGGCGGCGTTTTCATTCAAAGGCGAGCACGGTTACTTCGCGGCGATGCGGGGCGTCCATCCCGCCGGATTTCCATACGTCGAGCCGGTCGAGCTCGCGTGGGGGCTAGCGGCGCCGTTGATCGGGCGCGATCCCGCGGCGCTCGTCGAGGAAATCGTTCCAGTGCTTGCCAACCGGCGTGATTGGCAACTCGCGATCCTGTCCGGGCTGACTGTAGCCGGACCGCAACGCCGTGCCCTCGATGCCACACTGCCGCAGCGCTGGGAGCGGCGGCGCGGCCAGCCGACCGTGCGGCATGTCGCATCGCTCGAGGGTGGCGTCGACGGCTTTCTGTCGCGGCGGTCGCGCGAGTTTCGCAAGTCGCTCCGCAAGGCCGAACGCGCGGGCAAGGACGCGGGGCTGACGTTCGAGGTCGTGCGCGCGACGGAAGCCGAGGCAGTCGCGTTGTACGACCGGATCCAGACCGTCGAGATCAACAGCTGGAAGTCGCGCGACAACGTCGGCATCGCTCAAGGCCCGATGCGCGCGTTCTACGGCGCGATGTTGCCGCGGCTGTGCAAGCTCGAGCAGCAGCGCACGATCTTCGCGCGGATCGGCGATCGCGACGTCGGCTACATCCTCGGCGCGGTGATGGCCGGCGAGTATCGCGGACTGCAGTTCTCGTACAACGACGATTTCGGCAAGCTCGGCATCGGCTCGCTGTTGCAGCTCCAACAGATCGTCGAGCTGTGTGCGGCCGGCGTGGCGCGCTACGACCTCGGCACCGAGATGGACTACAAGCGGCGCTGGGCCGAGGACATCATGGAGACGGAGATGCTGGTTCTCGTTCGCTGAGCAGGAGCGACACGGTCACGCCGATGCCGATGATGCCGGCGATGATCACGAGCGAGAGCCAGTGCGGGATGTGGATCCAGCTATGCGCGAACATCTTCGCGCCGATGAAGATCAACAGAAACGCGAGCGCGACCTTCAGGTACTTGAACTTCTCCATCGCGCCCGCGAGCACGAAGTAGAGCGATCGCAGACCCATGATCGCGAAGATGTTCGACGTGACCATGATGAACGTGTCCGTCGACACCGAGAGCACGGCGGGGATCGAATCGAGCGCGAACACGATGTCGGTCAGCTCGATCACGACGAGACACACCGCGATCGTGGTGAGCGCGCGCTTGCCATCGATCTTCACGGTGAACTTGCCGTCGTGATCGCCTTCGACGATGCGAACGAACCGGCGGAGGATCCGCACGGCGCGGTTTTCCATCACCTCTTCGCCGTCGTCGTCGTCGCCGCCGAACAGCTTCGCGCCCTGGTACGCGAGGTAGGCGCCGAAGATGTAGAAGATGAAGTCGAACTTCTTCGCGAGGTAGGCGCCGCCGCCCAACATGATCAGGCGGAAGAAGATCGCGCCGATGATTCCCCAGAACAGGACGCGGTGCTGGTACTTCAGCGGCATCCGGAAGCTGCGGAACAGGAGCGACATCACGAAGATGTTGTCGATCGACAGCGCCTGCTCGAGGAGATAGGCGGAGACGTACGTGATCGTCGCGTCGCCACCGTCGGCGCCGGGATGAACGCCGAGCCAGTTGTTCTCGTACATCAGGTAGACGACGCCCGAGAACGATAGGCCGAGGCAGACCCAGAACAGGGTCCACAGCGCCGCCGAGCGCAGCGTCATTTCCTTCGCACGCCGGTGGACGATGCCCAGGTCGAAGAACAGGAGCATCGCGACCAGGGCGAAGAAACCGAGCCAGAACCAGATCACGGGCGCGTCTGGCAACCATGCCCTGCCGGTGGACTTAGTGCAACGAAGCCAGCAACTTCTCGGCTTCGCTCGCGGGCTTGTTCAGGCCCAGTTTTGCGAAGATCGTGATCGCATCACGCAACATGTCCTTGCCGTCGGCCAGGGCCGCGGTCTCGGCCTTGTAACGACCGAACGCATACAGCGCCTTACCGAGCGCCGCTTCGTTCCCGATCGCGCGCAGCACGTCGATCGCCCGCGCGTACGCGACCGAGGCATCGAGCGCGGTATCCGCACCGTCCGCGTGATCGGCGGCGTCGTACAGGCTCGTCGACAGCACGTCACCGAGCGTCAACAGGGCCTGCGCTTCACGCTCGCGCTGACCGGACTTCTTCGCGACATCGACGGCGCGTTCCGCCAGCTCGCGAGCGGCTTGCGTATGACCTTGGACCTTTTCGAGCGAGGCGAGGTTGCGACACGCTTCCGATTCGAGCCCGCGATCGTCGATGTCTTCGATGATCTCGAGCGCGTTATCGAGGCGGCTGCGCGCTTCCTCGAGCTTGCCGTCGTGCAGAGCGACCTCGCCGAGGTTCGACAGGATCAACGCCGCGAGCGGCAGCGCACCCATCGCTTCGGCCTCGGGCAGCGCGGTCAGCCAGCCGGCCTTCGCTTCGGCGGTTTCACCGAGCTCGAACGCGAGCGCGGCGAGGTTGTTCTGCGACACGATCTGGCCCCAGCGATCGCCGGCGGCCTTGCGCAGCTCGAGCGCTTCCTTGTGACACGTGTACGCGGCTTCGTACTTGCCGCGATCCTGTTGGATCTCGCCGAGCCGCGACAGCGACATCGCGATCGCGCGCTTGTCGCCGCCCTTGCTCCGACGGTTCAACGCCTCGGTCACCTTCGCGTGTGCTTCGTCGTAGCGGCCGAGCATCTGCAGCGTCTTGCCGATGTCGTCGAGCGAGCTCGCAATGCCGCGGCCATCACCGGTCGCGCGAAACAGCTCGAGACCACGCTCGAGATATTCGAGCGCGAGCTTCAGGTCGCCCTTGCGGCGCCACACGCGGCCCATCTTGTTGAACGCGACGGCGGCCTTGGTCTTCGACGCCGCGACCCACGACAGGCGCAGCATCCGTTCGAACGCGCCGAGCGCGGCTTCGAAGTCGCCGATCAGCTCGTAGATCGAGCCGAGGTCGTGCCAGATGTGCAGGCGCTGCGCGAGGTCTTGATTGCCGAGGCACGCGAGCGAGCGATCGAACAGCTTGATCGCTTTTTCGTTCTGGTACTCCAAGCGCGCGGCTTCGGCGGCACGGCGATAGCGCACCGCGGCTTCGCGCGTTTCACCGCCGAGCGCGAGGTGACGGCCGACTTCTTCCTGCTGCGCCGGCGAGCGGCCTTCGGGATGGAGCTCGAGCCAGCGCGCGACGTTGATGTGATACGTGCGGCGACGAATCTCGTCGAGGCTTTGATAGACGCTCGACCAGAGATTCGGATACGCGAACCGGAGCTCGCGCTCGCCCGACACCGACGACAGTGGAATCTCGACGAGCCACTCGCGCTCGATCAACTTGGCGACCGCGGCAACGACCGCGAGGCGGCTGTGATCACCCGAGCTCGCGATCTCCGCGAGCGTGGGACCGTCCGGATCCGTGACGGTGGCGGTGGCGTGCGTACGCTCGAGCGCGATCACGGCATCGAGCCAGCTGCGTTCACCGACGACGGACGCCATCTCGACGACCCGGCGTTCGATCGGCTCCATCACCCGCAAGCGCGCGGCGACGAGCGATTCGTACGAGACCGGCAGCGTGAACGTGGCGAGCTTGTCGGCATCGAGACGCCACATCATGCCTTCGCGCACGATCACGTCGCTCTCGAGGAGCAGGCGCACGAGCTCGTGGATCGCGCGTGGCGAGCCACCCATCGTGCGGACGTGCTCGATCAACTTCTTCGGCACGTCGTGGAGTTGCTTGCACAGCTCGCGAAGCAGCTCTTCGGCTTCGACCGGCGAGAGCGCGGCGAGATCGATCTTCGTGGGCGCGACTTCGCCATCGCCGAACGTGTGATGGCGGCGATACAGCTCGGCCGTGGCGGTGCCGACGATCGCGACGCGACGATCGGTCATACCGGCGGCGAGGTAGTGCAGGAAGTTGATCGTGTCGTTCTCGCAGAGCTCGAGATTCTCGACGACGATCAGGAGCGGATGCTTGTCGGTCTCGGCCGTGAGCAGGCGCTTCAACGCCATGAACAACCGGCCCTCGAGCCGTTGCGGCGAATCGAGCAGCGGCGCCACGACCGGCGAGTCATCGAACGGCACGCGCAGGAGGTGCGCGATCAGGTGCGCGATTTCGGGAACGCGCGCGGCCGGCACGATCTCGGCGACGCCGGCTTGGATCTTGTCGCGGCTCTCGTCCGGGTTTTCACCGACGACGACGCCGAACCGCGTGGTCAGCGCCCGCGCGATCGGTCCGTACGCGTGCGCGTGATCATCCGCGATGCCCGCGAGCACGGTCATGCCCGGGTGCTGTTGTTTGGCGCGCGTGACGAGCTCGGACACGATCCGGCTCTTGCCCATGCCGGGCTCGCCCACGATCACCGCGAAGCCGAGCGTCCCGTTCGGCGCGAACGCCTTCGCGACCACATCTTGAAGTTGCTTGATCGCGCCCGCGCGACCGGTGAACTTGCCCTTCAGGTCGTACGACGCGGTCGTGATGACCGTGCGCTCGCCTTCACCCTCACCGAAATCCATCCCGGACTCGGTCGGCTCGACCGCCTCGAACTGCATGGTGCTCGAGTCCTCGTCGAGGGTCGGATTCGGAGGTCTTCGGCCGGGTGGGCGGCGTGGGAGTGTGGCGGTCCCAAGTCAGGGGCATGAGAAGCTCCCAACCTGACGTAACGATCTGTTTTTCCATGTACCTTGCACGCGTTTCATCGCTTTGGGCCCGGTCCGAAAGCGGCACCCTAAGTAATGTAGGCACATGTAGCTGTCAACCGAATACGAAGGTGCCTCAGACGATTGTTGCGATTTCTTAACCGGCGTGTCGCGCTTTGCAACGACCCGGGAGCGCGGCCTTGTAGGCATCGGTTTGCTTCACGACGTCGGCGGGGACGGCACGCGTCGTCTTCTTGTCATCGCGAATGAAGTAGTGAAGCGAGACCGGCCAGATCGGCTCTTCTTTTTTATCGAGGCGCGCGCAGTTCTCGGCTTCGAGATCGTCCAACACGTCCGCGATGATCTTCGCGGTGATCGGCTTCACGTCGTGCATCAGCACCACGCCGCCGTTGTCGTGAAGGATCATCTTCAGGACTTTCTTGCGGAGCTTGTCGGCGTCATGCGCCTTCCAATCGAGCGTGTCGATCGACCAGATCACTTCGGTGACGCCGAGCTTGTTCAGCCGCGCGCGGCCGGCACCCGAGAGTGCGCCGTACGGCGGCCGGAACATTCCGATCGGGCGATCGGCTTCCTTCGCGAGCGTACGGAACGAGGCGTCGATCTCCTTCTTGATCGTATCGCCCTCGGCATTCTTCAACAGCTTGTGCGTGACCGAGTGGCTGCCGACGAGGAAGCCATCCTTCAGCTCGCGTTGCAGGATCTCGCGCGGCTTTTCGCCGTGCTTGCCGTTCAGGCGCTGCGTCACGATGAAGAACGTCGCCGGGATTTGATACTTCTCGAGCGCGTCGATCACGGCGGGCGTGGTCTCGGGGTTCGGTCCGTCGTCGAACGTGAACGCGACCACACCGTGGACTTCGTCGCCGTTCACGCGGAAGGTGGACTTGCCGACGATCGGATCGTCGGTGAGCGAGTCGAGCGGCGTCTTCGGATCCGCGAAATGACCGAGCGGCGGATCTTCTTTGGGGTCGTCGGCTAAAGCGACGCTCGTCGAGCACAACACGACGAGAGCGAGCAGTTTCACGGCGGCACCATACAGTAAGCTATGCACGTGGTGCGCGTGGTTTCCACGACGAGTCTTCCGGACGACGTGGCGGTCGATCTACCCGGGTTAGATGCGCCGCGTGACTTCGTGGGAATAAACGCCGTCGAGCTGAGCGACGCGGATGCGTTGATCTGTCTGCTCGTCGACAAGATCGACCAAGCCGTGATCGCGCGGGCACCGAAGCTCCGGGTGATCGCGAACTGCGCCGTCGGTTACGACAATGTCGACGTGCCGGCCGCCACGCGCGCAGGCATCGCGGTCACGAACACGCCGGACGTCCTGACCGAAGCGACGGCCGAGCTCGCGTTCGCGCTGATGTTGACGGCGGCGCGCCGGATCCCCGAGGGCGAACGCGTGATGCGGGCGGGGCAGTGGGTGGGTTTCCGCCTGGACCAACTGTTAGGTGTGGAGCTCGCCCAAAAGACGCTCGGCATCGTCGGGATGGGGCGAATCGGCAAGGCGATGGCGCGCCGGGCGGAAGCGTTCGGGATGATCGTGCGTAGTGCGCGCGAACCTGCCAAGATCGACGAGCTGTTCGAAACGTCCGATGTCGTGTCGTTGCACTGTCCGCTCACTCCCGAGACCCGGCACCTCGTGAATGCCGAGCGGCTCGCGCGCATGAAGCCGAGCGCGATCCTGGTGAACACCTCGCGCGGTGGCTGCGTCGATGAAGACGCGCTGATCGCGGCGCTCCATGCCGGTACGATCTTCGCGGCGGCGCTGGACGTGTTCGCCAACGAACCGGAGATCGATCGCCGGCTCTACGACTGTCCGCGGCTCGTGTTGTCGCCGCACATCGGATCGGCTACCACCGAGACTAGGACGGCAATGGCACGGCTATGTGCGAATGCGGTGATCGACGTGCTGGCAGGGCGCCGGCCGCCGAACCTCGTGAATAAAGATGTGGTGATTCGTGGCTGACGCACATGTCCTCGTGGTGACGTCGAGTGGCGCATCGCCGAGCTCGGTCGTCCCGGTGCTCGCCGCGATCGAAGCCGCCGGCATGCGCGTGCGCGCGATCGATGTCGGCGGGGCGGGCGGTGGCGGCGCGGCAATCACGGATCGCGTGCGGCGCGCGCTGCTCGGTGAAGGTGCCGAACGCAAGCTCCGGCGCGAGCTCGAGATGAATGCCGCGGATGCGATCGTCGTGTTCGATCCGGGCGCGGCGCTCGCCGCCACGGTCGCGCGCGATCAGGCCGCGAATCCCGGGCCGGTGATCGCGATCGTCGCGGATCTGGAGCCGGCGGCCTCGTGGGCGCAAACCGATGCCGATCGATTCGTCGCGATCGACGAGCTCGCGGCGGTCGCGCTGCAAGATGCCGGCGTCGAAGGCGATCGGATCCTCGTCGTCGGCGCAATCGGCGAGCGCACGTTCGCGGAGGCCGGTGCGCAGGATCGGATGGGCGTGCGCGCCCGGTTCAAGCTGAGCGGCAAGCTCGCGCTCGTCGAAGTCGCGGGGCTCGGCGCGGAATTGACCGGTCAGCTCGCGCTGCAGCTGTCGCTGTTGGACGCGAACGAGTCGATCACGTTCTTGTTCGATGCCGCCGGTGATGTCGATGCGGCTGCGGTGTTGCGCCGGCAAGTGCCATCGCTCGGGCTGCGCGCGAAGTTGTTCGGCGCGTCGTCGGATGCGGCGCTGCTGTGGCGGGCGGCGGACGTGATCGTGGCGCGGCCGCGGCCCGAGGCGATTTCGCGGACGTTGCTCGTCGGCGGCAAGCTCGTCGCGCTGATCGACGATCAGGTGCCGGGTGGGCAGAAGCTCGCGGCGGCGCTCGAGACTCGCAAGCGTGCGATCCAAGCGCGTGGCCTGTTGATGCTCGCGTCGGCGCTCGAGAGTGCCTTCGGTGGCACGCCTCCACATCCGTCGGAGGATGGGGCGGATCACGTCGCCGATATCGTCGCGGCGGTCGCCGGTGACAAGCGCGGCGTGATCGACGAGCGGCGCGCGGCGGCGTACGGTGCCACGCGGGACAAGGTGCGCGCGGCGAACGCGGCGGCGAGTAATGTCGCGGCGACGACGGCCATGCCGGGCGAGCTCGAAGATCTCGGCGGTGGTGACTCGCCGTTCGTCGACGACGTCAGCGTTCCCGATAAGGCCGAGCTCGAGCGGTTGCGCAACGAAGTCGCCGCGCGCGTGACCGAGATGACGCGATCGATGGCGGCGGCACGCGATGCCGCGGCCGAGCTCGCCGATAAAGCGAAGGGCGCGACCGCACGGGGCGCTGCCGACGAAGCCGCGCAGCTCGAGCGCAAGGCGGATGGCGAGCGCGCGCGGATGCATTCGATGCTCGCCGAGCTCGCGAATCTCGAATCCGAGCTGAAAGAGCTCGAGCGATCGATCCAGAAGGTCAAGGATGCGCCGCCGCCACCGCCGAGGACGGCGCGACCGGCCCGCGATGATTTCGGTGGTGGTGATTTCAAGCCCCCGCCGCGCCGCACGTCGATCGATGATCAGCTCGCGCAGATGAAGCGGCAGAGCCCGGGCTCGGGTGGCCCGGCACCGTCGCCGTCGAGCGGTGCCGCGCCGAAGAAGCCGCAGTCCGGTAACGTCGAGGACGATCTGGCCGCGCTCAAGCGGAAGATGCAGGCGCAGGGCATTCCGCCGAAGAAGAAGCCTTAACGCGCGGAAAAGACCATCGCGACATCCGTATCCGAGAGCGCGTGGTCGTAAAACTCGAGCTCGTCGAGATCGCCGGCGAACAAGAATTTCGGCGCACCTAGATCGCGATCGCGCCCGATCTCGAGCGGCTGCGCCGACGGTGCGATCGTCGCCGGCTTCGAACCGACGTTCACGCCGTCGATGTACATCGTCTTCGTCGTCCCATCCCACGTTGCGACGACGTGGTGCCACGCGCCACGGAGCTCACCCGGCGCTTGCACGTACTCGATCGCGGAGCCGCCCGATGTCGTCTCGAACGATAGTGCGCCATCGGAATCGACGAAGTTGAGCGCGAACGTGTCGCTTTGCTCCGTGTCGTCGAGCTCCTGCGCGAGCGCGGGATTGCCGACGATTCCGGCATCCGCGTTCAACCACACCGCGACCGAATACGCGTGCGACGGATCGACGACCGACGCGTCCGGAACGACGAGGTACTGCGTTTGCGTGAAGTGCCATGCGTTCCCGATCACGCCCGGCACCGTCGACGGACACTGATCGCAGGTCGCGGTGAACGATGGCGGAATCGCGACGCCGCTCGTGGCCGGCACGTCATCCATCGGATAGCGCGCGATCAGGCCCTGCGGCAGTGGGAATGCCGGCGCATCGATCGTGTCGATCGTCGGGCTGTCGATCGATCCGTCTTGATGCAGATCGAAATCACCGCGCCCGCATGCCGCGAGCGCGATCGCGCTAACGACCGTACTTGTCCTCGAGGCGAACCACGTCGTCGAGCTCTGGCGTCGAGACCTCCACAACGTCCGTATCCTCCAACGCGATCATACGATGGCGAAGCTCGGGCGTGATGTGAAACGGCTCGAGTGGGGGTAGCTCGCGGGTATTGGGCGTCTCACCATCGCGGTACGAGACGAACTGGAGCTTGCCGCGAAGCACCATGATCGTTTCGTCCTTTTGCCGGTGGTACTGCAACGACAGCGACTCCCCCTGCTTGATGTGGAGGATTTTGCCGACGTAGCGGTCGGTGTGTGCCCAGATCAGCTCGTGGCCCCAGGGCTTATCGACAACCCGCGACACGACTACTTCTTCGGAGCGGTCTTTTGGGCGGGATTCGGCGCCGGCGGCGGAACGGCCGCGCTGCCACCACCACCGAGCGTGCCGCTCGCGGTGGGATCCATCGTGGTCGGCATCTCGACCTTCGGATGCGCGCCCGGAATCTCTTCGCGGCGGTCGACTTTGCCGTCGAAGTCGTCGTCGTACAGGATCGCGATCAGCACGCCGTCTCGGTATTGCTCCCACTGATCGGGCTGGCCATCGCCGTTGCGATCGCGGCGCACGCTCGTGAGCTGGCCGCCGGTGTCGTAGATCTCTTTGACGTCGAACTTGCCGTCGAAGTCGGTGTCGCGCTCGACCTCGGCAACGAGCCCGGTCTTCGTATCGAACACCGCGCTCATGTCCCACTTGCCGTCGTAGTCGAAGTCCGCCTTCTCGTAGAGCGGCATGCCCTTGCGGTTGTAGGCGACGACCCAATCCTTGCGGCCGTCGTGATCGAAGTCGACCTGCTTGCAGGTCATGAACTCGACCTTGGTCCCGCCTTCGTCCTCGGTCTTGTACAACCGCCAGACGTCCGGCTTGTTGTCGTGGTTGAGGTCGTAGGTCTGAACGTTCTTGCCTTGCGTGTCGCAAAGCGTGGGGTCGACCTTGGGAATCCCGTTGTCGGCCGTGTTCTTCGGGGTGGTGTCCTTCGCATCCGAATGACACGCCGCGAGGAGCAGCAAGACTCCGAATTTCCTGGTCATCACAGGAGCCTATGCTGGCACGCGTCGTGGCGCAATGTCAGGTACCCACGGCAATCATTGACCACGTGCATATGGTCACATAAGGTCACCCGCGTTGCCCCGAAAGAAGATCTCGACGACCGTCTACATCACGCCGGAGCAGGACGCCCGGCTGAAGGCGCTGCACGAGCGCACGAAAGTACCGGTTGCCGAGTACATCCGGCAGGGCATCGATCTCGTGCTCGAGAAGTATCGCGATCAGCTCCCCGGGCAGGTGGACCTTCGCCTGCCGTCACGCTAACAAGCCCCGTCCCCGTGTCGTTCCCTCCCGAGCGCATTCGCAACTTCTCGATCATCGCGCACATCGATCACGGCAAGACCACACTTGCCGATCGGATCCTGGATGAGTGCGGTGCCGTCACTGCGCGCGAGGCGCAGGCCCAGATGCTCGACTCGATGGATCTCGAGCGCGAGCGTGGCATCACGATCAAGGCGCAGTCCGTCCAGCTTCATTACAAAGCGAACGATGGACAGACCTATCAGTTTCACCTGATCGACACGCCCGGACACGTCGACTTCCACTACGAAGTCTCGCGGTCGCTCGCCGCGTGTGAAGGAGCGTTGCTCGTCGTCGATGCCGCACAAGGCGTCGAAGCGCAGACGCTCGCGAACGTCTACCTCGCGCTCGATAACGACCTCGACATCATCCCGGTGCTCAACAAAATCGATCTCCCGGTCGCGCGGCCGGATTTCGTGAAGCAGCAGATCGAGGACATGATCGGGCTCGACGCGCAGGATGCCGTGCTGGTGTCGGCGAAGTCCGGTCTCGGCGTTCGCGACATGCTCGAGGCGGTCGTCCAGCGGATCCCGCCGCCGGACGCGGATCGCGAAGCGCCACTATCCGCGCTCATCTTCGATAGCTGGTGGGACACGTTCCGCGGTGTCGTCGTGCTCGTGCGTGTCGTCAGCGGCACGATCAAGAAGGGTACGAAGCTGAAGTTCATGAACACCGACGTCGTGTACGACTGCACGATGATCGCCGTGCGCCGGCCGGCGGTGTTCGAGGTCGATACGCTCGAAGCAGGGCAGGTCGGCATCCTCGCCGGCTCGATTCGCGACATCGCGCACGCGCGCGTCGGCGATACGATCACGGACGCGGACCGGCCGACCGACGAGCCGTTGCCGGGCTTTAAGACCGTCCAACCGATGGTCTACGCCGGTCTGTTCCCCGTCGACGCCGCCGACTATCAGGATCTCAAAGACGCGCTCGGCAAGTTGGTCTTGAACGATGCGTCCGTGTCGTACGAGCCCGAAACCTCGTCGGCGCTCGGCTTCGGCTTCCGCACTGGCTTCTTGGGGCTGCTCCACATGGAGATCATCCAGGACCGGCTCGAGCGCGAGTTCGATCTCAACCTCATCACCACGGCGCCGAGCGTGCGCTACCGCGTGCGGATGAACGGTGGCGAGGTCATCGAGCTCGATAACCCGGCGAAGATTCCGGATCAGGGCAAGTACGAGGCGATCGAGGAACCGATCGTCACGGCGACCGTGCACCTCACGCAGGAGTACGTCGGTCCGATCATGCAGCTGTGTCAGGAGCGCCGCGGTATCCAGCAAGCGCTCCATTACGACCCGGGTGGTCGGATCCGCGTGATCTACGAATTACCGATGGCAGAGATCGTGTTCGGGTTCTACGATCGGTTGAAGACGATGTCGCGCGGCTACGCGTCACTCGATTACGAACCGGCCGGTTACCGCGAAGCGGATCTGATCCGGCTCGACATCCTCGTCAACGGCGAGCGCGTCGACGCGTTGTCGATGATCTCGCACCGCGATACCTCGTATCACCGCGGGACCGAGCTCGCGACGAAGATGAAGGACGTCGTGCCGCGGCAGATGTTCGATGTCGCGATCCAAGCGGCGATCGGCTCGCGCGTGATCGCCCGCACCACGGTGAAGGCGATCCGCAAGGACGTCACCGCGAAGTGCTACGGCGGCGACATCTCGCGAAAGAAGAAGCTCCTCAACAAGCAAAAAGAGGGCAAGAAGCGGATGAAGTCGGTCGGCTCGGTCGAGTTGCCGCAAGAGGCGTTCTTGACGATCCTGAAGGTCGACTGAATGCGCGCTGCCATCCTCGATCGTCGTGTTCGTCGCGAAGCCAAGTTGCTCGTCAAAGAAGCGCGCGAGACGATCGCGCTGAAACGTGGCCTGAAGGGCAAGAGCGGCGCGGATCTCGAAGAGGTCACGAGCGAAGTCGCCGAGGGCCTGAAGAAGCGCGACATGGCGGTCGTGAAGCGCCAGCTACCGGTGCTCGATGCGCTCGTCGACGAGCTCGTCAAGCGGCCGCCGCCGTCGACGGCACGCGATTACGTCGAATCGATCGGCGCGGCGATCCTGATCGCGCTCGCGTTGCGCGCGTTCGTGGTCGAGGCGTTCAAGATCCCGTCGTCGTCGATGTATCCGACGCTCGAGATCGGCGACCACATCTTCGTCAACAAGTTCATCTACGGCGTGCGCATCCCGTGGACGACCACGAAGCTGTTCGAGCTGCGCGGGCCGAAGCGCGGCGAAGTGATCGTGTTCATCTATCCGTGTGATCCGGAACGCGACTACATCAAGCGTGTGGTCGCGACCGCAGGGCAGTCGGTCGAAGTGCGCTGCAACGTGCTCTATGTCGACGGGCAAGCCGTGCCGAGCACAGTCGCGGAAGCGAGCTGCACGTATCGCGATTACAACGAAGAGAAGGACGTCTGGTACACGAAGTCCTGTAGTCGCTATACCGAGGTCGTCGACGGGAAGATGTACTCCACGTATCACGATGCGGAGCGGCCGGAGCGGGAGCGCGAGCTCGCGGCGGGCACGCTGACCTCGGGCGATACGCGCGACTTCCCGCAATACGACACGCCTCCCACGTGCAGCGCGTCCGACGATGCGGGCAAGAACATCCCCGAGCAGGTGCACGGCAAGATCGTGACGGCGAAGGGCAAGGACGATGCGAAGGTGTGCGAGCCACGGATGCACTACGTGGTGCCGGCGGGTCACGTGTTCGTGATGGGCGACAACCGCAACAACTCGAATGACTCGCGCATCTGGGGTTCGGTGCCGCTCGAGAACATCAAGGGCAAGGCGCTGTTCATCTGGCTGTCGTACGAGCACTTCGAACCGTTGAAGCCGTGGAAGGTCGACGGCATTCGGTTCTCGCGTATCGGTAACTTCGTCCAGTAGGGCGAGCGAACGCTGGTAGTGAATTCAGCTTCACCGTTTCGCTTCACCATTTACCGTTTAGCGACTATCGAGCGAGCGCAGCGAGCGACTCTCGAGTAGCCATGTCGGCGGACCCCAGATCGCCCGTCGTCGTTCGGTCTTCGAGACCGTCCCGTCCGGGCGCGAACGTTCGGGCGGCTACGAAACACTTCCGCCATTCACTCGCGGGCCGTGCGTCCGCTCGCCCGTTGCTCGCGGATGAGTGACTGAATGGTAAATGGTGAAGCGAAATTCGGAAGCTGAACCTCTTACGGCTTGTGCGGTGGTTTCGCGAGTTGCGCGAACACCGTCTTCATCGCGTCGTTGATCGCGGTCTCGGCCGCGCCATCCCACGTGAAGTCACGATCCTTATCGCGAAGCGTCTTGCCGATTTCCTGTTTGATCGTCGCTTGGCCGTCGCCGGTGAAGCCCATCGTGCGACCCGGAATCGTCTCGCCGAGCACGTGGATCGCGAGGTGAACCGAGAGCCGCTGCGTGTTCGGCTTGTCCTCGACCGGCACCAGCTCCTGCGTCGCTTCGGTGATCTCGACGGTCACGAGATAGGCGCCCGACAGACCCTTCTTCGTCAAATACTTCCGATAGGCGTCGGCTGCAGTCTTCGGATCGGGGGCGCCGTCGAGGGTTTGGACGAGCTGCGGATGGGATTCCCAGGTCTTCTTGATCCGGGCTTCGACGATCGGCTGCGCCAACTTCGCCATCTCCGGCTTCACTTCGGGCTTGGGCGTCACGGCGGTTAGCTCGAAGTGGTACTTCTTCGCCGGCGCCGCGAAAGCGACGGCCGACATCAGCGCGAGGGCGAGTAAGGTCTTCATCTGTAACGGGATCATGCCTGAATTGACGGCCGTGCTACGTTTCCATTCATGGTGAGGCCACGCTGGCATGACGTGATCATCGTCGGCGCCTTGGTCGCATTCGTCGCCGTCGGTGTCTGGGCGTTGTGGTGGGACGATGTGCGGTCATTTCTTCACCTAAAACCGGCCCCGACAGCGGGATCCGGTGCGAAGCCCGACAAAAGCACTGGTGAGCCGTCTAGCTCGTCCCGAACTTGACCGTGATGTCCGGGGCTTAGTACCTTTCGGTACGAGGGCGACGCGCGCAGTTTCGACGCGCCTCCTCGGGAGCTCATGTTCACCATACTGATTCAAGAAAAAGGCGGCGAGCAGCGCCGCATGGTGTTCAACAAGCCTGAGGTCACCATCGGGCGCGTTCAAGGCAACGACATCGTGCTCCCGAAGGGCAACGTGTCGAAGCGCCATGCGCGCATCGTGCTCAAAGACGGCAAGTTCATCATCGTCGATCTAAAGAGCACGAACGGCACGTACGTGAACGGGCGAAAGATCACGAGCCCGCTCGTCGTCAAAGACTCGGACAAGATCTACATCGGCGATTTCATCGTCGGTGTCGACGAAGCCGCGAGTGGTGATGCCGATCAACAGTCGGAGACCACCACGTCGCCGCCGCAACAAGATCGCGCGGCGTCTTCGATGGAAGGTCAGCAGTCGCGTCCGCCGCGGCCGACCGAAGCTGCACCGATGCCGATGCCCATGCCGATGGGTGGTGGGCTCGGTGGTCCCAATGCATCCGGGATGGGTATGGCCGGCATGGGTGGAATGGGCGGAGGCATGGGCGGTCCGGCTGCAGAGCCGCCGCCGCCGATGGCGCCACCGGCACCGCGTCCAGGTCCGCCGCGTCCCGCGCCGGGCGCGCCGCGTGATCTCGGTCCGCCGTCCGGACCGCCACCGGGCGCCGCTCCACGCGAGCCACTCGCACCGCTCGGTCCGCGCGAGCCACTCGCTCCGCGCGACATGCCGCCGATCGCGTCGCCGCCGCCGGGTGGTCGTCCGAACCTGCGTCCGGGCGGAACCATGCCGCCGCCGATGGCGCCGATGGGCCAGCCGATGTCTCCGCCGCCGCAAGCGCCGCAAGCTGCGCCCACCGTCGCGATGTCGCCGGCGCCGGATTCCGCGCCTGCGCCCGTCGCCACGTTGCCGCCGCCGGCGCCGATCGCTCCGGCATTCACGCCCGCGCCGCCCGCACCACGTCCGGCTCCGCAACCGATGGCACCGCCGCCGGCTGCAGCTGCAGCACCGCCGATGATCGCGGCCGAGCCGGCACCTGCGCCGGTCGTTCCGCTCCAGAACAAGGGCCGTCAGCTCGTCGGCCAAGGTGCGAAGAAGGTCGTCGGTCGGCCGCTCTCGGTTAGCAAGCGTGGTGTCCAGCTCGAGCCGCTCGATCCGAAGATCGTGAAGATGCTCGATCTGCAATCGAACATCCTCGAGCGCCTGCGCGCGAAGCTCGATCTCGACAAGGTCCCGATGGACCGCCTGCACGAGGAAGAGCTCTGGCAAAAGGCCGAGCGGGCCACGATCGATCTCGTCGAGACGCTCGAGACCTCGGGCGAGCTGCCGAAGTACATCGATCAAGATTCGCTGATCAAAGAAACGCTCAACGAAGCGCTCGCGCTCGGACCTCTCGAGGATCTGCTCGCGGACGAGTCCTTGGATGAAGTGCTGATCGATCGGCGCGATCGCGTCGTCGTCGGTAAGAACGGCGTGCTGCGTGGTTCGGGCAAGGCGTTCTCGTCGGACGACGTGTTCGAGCGCGTCGTCAAGCGGCTCGTTCACGAGGCCGGCTCGGTGATCGATGAAAACCGTCCGGTCGTCGATCTACGCATGCGCGATGGCACGCGGCTCACCGCTGCGGTGTCGCCGGTCGCGGCGCGCGGTGCATGCCTCGTGCTGAAGAAGCCCGCGGTGTCGATGCCGACGCTGCAGGACCTCGTCGGTCAGAACGCGCTGTCGAGTGGCATGGCGGACTTCCTCGCCACGTGCATCGCGGCGCGCCGCAATATCTTGGTGTGTGGCGGTCCGGCGTCGGGCAAGACCTCACTGATCGCGGCGCTCGCGCAAGCGGCGCCCGCCGGTGAGCGCATCGTGTCCGTCGAAGACGTGGCCGAGCTCGCGGTCGGTCGCGACGAATGGATCCAACTCGAGGCGCGGCCGGGCACCGGTCGGACGAACGATGTCGATCTCGCTCACCTCGTCGAGATGGCGCTCCGGTTCATGCCGGATCGGCTCGTCGTCGGAGAAGTGCGTGGTCGCGAGGCGCTGCCGCTCGTCCACGCGCTGAACGCGTCGGTCGATGGTGCGGTCGTCGGGATGTCGGGCGAGGGCGCGAACGCCACGCTCAACAAGCTCGCCACGTTGGTGCGCGCGGCGCAGCATGGTGGTGATGCGGCGACGCGCGAGCTCGTCGCGAGCTCGTTCGAGATCGTGGTGCACGTCGTGCGGCACGCCGACGGAAACATCAAGGTGCACTCGATCGAAGAGGTCACCGGGGTTTCGGAGACCACGTTCGATACGAACGTCGTGTTCAACTACGCGAACAACGGGTTCTCGCCGACGGGGCAAATCCCTTCGTTCTATTCAGAGCTCGAGGCGCAGGGCATCAAGGCCGATCGCGCCGTGTTCAGATAGCGCTCGCGCGAGTACCGGCGCGCGCCGACGGTGCGCGGCGCAAGCAACCGCAGGCCAACCGGCTCCCGCTCGCACGCGAGGCGTCCGGCGCTCGCGGCGCGCGTGCACGTGCTCGTCACCGTGCGCGATCAGCTGGCGCGATCGGCTGGCGTATTCGTGCTTCGTCGAGGCGCGGTCGAGCTTGTGAGGTGGCTAGCTAACTTGTTTTGCGAGGTCGAGGACCTCGAGGTCGCGCGGCCACACGGCGCGCAGCAGATCGAGCAGGCCCTTCGCGCTTTCGGTGTCGCCGGACGCGAGGCTGTCGCGCACGCCATCGAGCTGCGCCTTCTTGAGATCGGGCGCGAGTAGCGAGGCCTTCGTCGCCGCTTGGGCGCGCGACATCTCGTCGTTAGCCTTGTGCGCGAGCCGCGCGACTTGCGACCAGAAGTAGCCCGCTTGCGAGTGCTGCGTACCTTCGGCGGCTTCGGCCGCCATCCGCGCTTCATCGATCGCGCCCTGCGCATCGCCGAGCTTCTCGGACACGCGCGCGAGATCGAGCCACGCCCACGCGAACACCGGATCGTCGGCGACGACTTGTTCGAGCTCGTTGCGCGCGTCGGCATCTGAACCGGCGTCCAACAGGATCTGCGCGAGACGCCAGCGCGCGGCTGGGGCCTTGGAGTCACGTTTGATCTTGGCGCGCAGTTGCTGCTCGCGAACCACGTCGAGGATTTCGCCATCCTCGTCGAACACGTCGTCGGCAAACTCGCCGTCGCCGTCGAACACGAGCGCCAGCGCATCGAGCTCGCCGGCGAGCCAGCGATCGATCCGCGTGGCTTCGCAGATCTCGTCTTCGATCGATTCGTCACGCCGCCAGATCTTGCCCTTTGCATCGATCATCACGGGCTCGCCATCCTGCTGCGCGAACGTCCACCGGCCGTTGTCGACGGTGACATCGGCCGACGGCATGATCTCGAGCTCGTCGACGTAGATCCGCGCGCCATCACATCGCGCGTAGAGCTCGATCAGCGGCTCGGGCAGTCCGTCCGGCAACTCGTCGTTCGGATCGGTGATGTCGTGCAGACCCGGCTGCGCCTCTTCCATGATCGAGAACACTCGATCGAGCGAATCACCGTCGCGCTTCTTGGCCATGACGGGCGCAGGCTACTGCTTCAGCGGCAAACCGCCAACCGCCACGATCGGCTCACCCGCTGCATCCGAGCCCGTGAACACCGCGACGACCCGCGTACCAACCGGCGGCAACGCGACCTTCGCCATCTGCTCCGCACCCGAGGTCGGCGCCTTGGTCAGCGACGTCCGCACACCGCGATCGTCCTCGACGAGGATCTCGACCGTACCGGCGCCGAGACCCTTCGACGACACCGTGAGCTGCCCCGACTCGTTCTGGAGCGCGAGCTCGCCGCGCAGCAGGAAGTCGAGGAGGCCCGTCTCGTAGGCCGCGACCTCCGGCATGATCACCGCGAGCTGCTCGAGCATGCAGTCGTCATCGATCGACCACTCGAGCTGGCTGTGCTCGGTCTTGTACCGCGCGAGGCACACGCCATCGTTATTGCGCAGGGTCGCGCCTTCGCCCTTGCTCGCCGTCATGAGGTTGAGCTTGGGCACCGCCGGCAACGGGCGGACGAGCGGCGGAATCGGCTCGCCGACGCGCGAGCTCTCGGGCAACGTGTTCGGCGAGAACCACGACTTCGCCGTGATGTCGGCGAGGCCTTGGCCATCCGCGGTCGTGAAGTAATCGCGCAGGTGCTGCCGCGTGATCGTGCGCCCCGGATTCGGGACGCCGAGCCGACCGTACGCGAGCGCCGCGATTCGCTCGAACCGCGATCCGACATCGCCGCCACCCGCACCGAGCGGATCGAGATGCGCCGCGAAGTCACTGCGTACGCGCGACGGCGATCCCAGATCGCCGAGGACGTGCATCATCGAACCGGCCGCGATCAACGCACCCGCCATCGCACGCGAGCGCTCGCCCGGTGTGGAACCGCTGACGGCCTTCGCGTACTGGTCGAGAAAGCCGGCGAGGTTGAACGGATTCTTCTTGTCGACGACCCAGTCCGGCGCGGGTACGCCGTGATCGGGGAGCTCGATGCCTTCGAGCGCGCCGATGACGCCACGCGAGGGCCGTTCCCAGCCCTTCTTCGTCGCCGGATCGTAGAAGTGATTCGCGCCGTGCTCCGCCGGCATGTCCGCGAGCGCCGCGCCGGCCGCGATCCACGACATCGCCGTCATTCGACCGCGGGCATCGGGCACCGCGCCGTGCGACGGCGACAGCAGGTGAAGGTCGTCGATCAACGCACGCGCATCGGCCGGCGGAATCGTCAGCGGCTCGAACAAGCCGCCGTTGAAACCGAGCGTGACGAGCCGGCGATGCAACCGCGATGCGATCGCCGCTTGCTCCGCGAGCCCGGTGTGAGTGGTCTGGGCTTCCCACGCGCCGGCGGCACTCGTGAACAGCACGAGCGCGAGCACACTCGCTAGCTTCATCATTTGACCGGACCTCCGAGGCCCACGGGCGCGAGTTGCTTCAGCTTGGTGTAGACGATCTGCTCGAGCGCGACCGCATCTTCGGTCGATGCGCATTGCGACGTGCCGCACGTGATGAGGACGACGACACCGCGCGTTCCGTCGAGGAAGCCGACGCCGCGGATTCTCGTTTTCGGTGGCTTGGAACGAGCGGCTCGCGACTTCGTCCTTCTCTTGAATGCCCGGCAACTGACCGAGCAGCTCTTCGTAGCGCTCTTGCGCCTTGCCCGGCTCCAAGCGCCAGACGCGAATCGCGACGTCCCACGTCTCCGGCCGACCGAGCGCCTTGAAGTGCTGCGACGAATACGTGGCGGTGTCGGGCTCGTCGGAGAGCGGGCCGGTCTCGAACTGGCCGTCGTACTTCGTGCGCGACTTGATGTCGGCGTCCGTCAGCAGCTGCGCCGCGACGACGTACGGACCTTCGCCGCGACCCGGCCGAAGATCGTCGCCCGAGCTGCGCTTGCCCTCGAGCTCCGCGCTCGCATCCGCGAGCTCCCATTGCGTCAACGCCGAGACCGCCGTGCCGCCGCCGACGAATCGCAGGTGCCGCGCGTGCGAGAGCTCGTTGCGCCACCGCTCGAGCAACACTTGGTTGTCCTCTTGCGCGAAGTCCATCCGCGGTCCGAGATCGTTGAAGCGACGATCGCTGCGATACGCGATGTAGCCGCGCTTGTAGACGAGCAGCGTGAAGTCCGTGACGCGCGCGCCGTTCGGCACGCCGCCGAGCACCGGCACTTTGTAGTTACCGCCGGCATCGGTGGAGCCGACGAACTCGCGCGAGCCCGCGGGCTCGACGAGCGCCGATCCGCGCTCGAGCGTCCACGCGGCGTAGACGAGCGCACCGGCGACCGGCGCGTGCGTGGTTTGATCGATCACGCGGCCGTTGAACGGACCGCGAATCGATCCGGCATCCGCCGAGTCGGGACGGACGCGAAACGCAGCGGTGCGTGCCGCACCACTCGCACACGCCGCCAGGCTCATCGTCAGAACGAGGAGCAAAAATAAGGGGTTGCGGGACACGGCAGGACCCGTGTTTACCAACACGGGTTCCGCGTTGCAAACCGGCGCGATGCCATTCCCGTGGCCCTGGGTTTTCGAGAGACTGTGGTCGAGAGGCGAGTGATGCGTTGTTCTGTTTGTGGCCACGAAAGCCCTGCCGGTTCGTCGTTCTGCCTGAACTGTGGCAGCGCGTTAACGCAGACTCCCGTTGCGGCTGCGGGGTTGCCCGCGCAGAGCATCATCTGTAGCTCGTGCCGCGGCGAGAACCCGCCCGGCATGAAGTTCTGCCGGTCGTGCGGGAACACGCTTCAACAGACCGCGCCCGCGTACGGCGCGCCCGGCATGGGTGCGGGGTATTCTCCGTCGACGATTCCGCAAAACTTCGGCGGTCCGGCACCTGCGCCCCAACCGATCGGCACCGGTCCGACGGCACCGGGCCAAGGCTTTCCGCAGGGCATGCCGCAGAGCGGTCCACTGCCCACGCCACCGCCGGCAGCTCGCCCGCAAGGTCCCGCAGCCGTCGCTGCGGGCATGGCCGCGCGCGCTCCACAACCCGGACCTCAGGGCTCCACGATCACGTGTCCACGCTGTGGCACCGCCACGCCCGTCGGGTTCGCGTACTGCCAGCAGTGCGGGCTTCACATCCAGCCGATCGCGCCGACCGATCCCGGCGCCGGCCAGCAACCGCAGCGCTCGCGCCAGCCGAGTCAGCCGCAACCGCCGGCCGCGATCCCGACGAACGGCGTCGATCCGCACGGCGGCACGATCGCGCAGCCCGATAGCGTTCGCCCGAGCGGACCGATCAACCCGCCGCCGCAAGCGGCACCCGTCGCGGTTCGCATGAAAGAGCCGTCGACGCGAACCGGCACCGGCGCCGCGTGGGGCACGGCCGTGCTCGTCAATCGCGACGGCAGCGACGGCCAACGGTTCTCGCTCACGTCCGACGACACCGTGATCGGACGCGCCGGCGCCGACATCGCCTTCGACGACGATCGCTTCCTCGCGAAGCAACACGCGCGGTTCGAACGCGATGCCTCCGGTAGCGTGAAGATCCACGCGCTCGACGCGCTGAACGGCGTGTTCAAGAAGGCCGATGGCCCGGTCGAGCTCGCCGATGGCATCTCGATCCTCGTCGGTCGCGAGGTGCTGTTGTTCGAACGTCTGTCGCCCGAAGAGAAGACCGTGCATCCGCTCGTCCGGCATGGCGTCGCGCTGTTCGGATCGCCGCCCCGCGAGCCGTACGCGCGTCTCCTCCAGCTCGTCCCGTCGGGCGGCTATCGCGACGTGCGCCACCTCGCGAACGAAGAGACCGTGCTCGGGCGCGAAGAAGGCGACATCGTGTTTCGCGACGACGCGTTCATGTCGCGCCGCCACGCCGCGATCACGTGGAACGGCACGCGCGCGCAAGTCACGGACCTCGGCAGCTCGAATGGCACGTTCGTCCGGATCGCGGGCCCCACGGTGTTGAAGAGCGGCGATCACGTGCGGATGGGCGATCAGCTCCTGCGGATCGAGTTGCGTTGACCAAAGACCTCGACATCAAGGTGGCCGCGGCCAGCGATGTCGGCCAGGTTCGCGAGCACAACGAGGACAGCTTTCTCGTCGGAGATCTCGATAGCGCGGCACTGATCGATGCGGTCAACGAACCGTGGAAGGTCGCCGCCGATCGCGGCCCGCTGCTCGTCGTGTGCGATGGCATGGGCGGCGTCGAAGGCGGTGAAGTCGCGAGCGACCTCGCGGCGCAAGTGATCTGGCGCGAGATGAAGGGCACACCGTCGACGCGCGATCCGGAAGTGTTCGCACGGCTCCTCCGGCGCGCCACCCGCGTCGCGAATCACGATGTCCACGCGATGGCGAAGCGCGAGCCCGGCCTGCGCGGGATGGGCACCACGGTGTCGGCGGCCGGCGTCGTCGGCGATCGCCTCGTGATCGCCACCGTCGGAGATTCGCGCGCGTACGTCCAACGCGGCGGTGTGCTCGTCCAGGTCACGCAAGATCAATCGCTGTCGTCGGCGTTACTCGATGCCGGTCACGACGAGCTCGAGGCCGCGAATGCCGGTTCGGCGATCCTGCAAGCGCTCGGTGTCGGCGATGACGTCGAGCCGTCGCTGTCGATCATCGAATTGCGCCGCGGCGATCGCGTGCTCCTGTGCAGCGATGGCTTGCACGGCCTCGTCGGAGATCCGGCGCTCGCCGTGTTGATGAGCGAGCCGCACACCGTCGCCGAGTCGTGCATGTTGCTGGTCACCGCCGCACGCGCCGCGGGGGGCACCGACAACATCACGGCGATCGTCGCCGACGTCGCGGGCGAGCGCATGCAACCGCCGAAAGACGAAGACGACCTGCCGACGTTCCGCGAGTTCGATCCGCAGAAGGAAGGCGATCCCGCGCTGACCGACACGTCATACGTCGCGCGCCGGCTCGCCGCGCGGATCGGCCTGCCTACGTTAGACACTCCTTCACAAATCCCGGTGACCGGACAGCACGCGGTGTTGGTCTCGCGCGTCGGGATCCGCGTCCCAGCGACGGCGCTGCCGATCGAAGATGTCGAGGGGCCGGCCCGAAAACACCTGAAGCAGGGTGGGGTGAGCGCATGGCTGATCGTGGCGATCGCGATCGTCGGTTGCGCCATCGCGTGGGTTCTGGGTGGGCGCTGATGTAAGAATCGCGGCGTGCGGGTTGTCATCGACCACGTTGCCGGTGCGCGGCGTGGGCAACGTCAGGAGCTAGATGCGGACAAGCGCATCCGGTTCGGGCGACATCCCGACTGCGAGGTCGCGTTCGATCCACATCGCGATATCGACGCGAGCTCGCGCCATGCAGAATTACGCCCCCAACCGAACGGCTGGGTGCTGGTCGACATCGGTAGCTCGAATGGGACCTACGTCGATGGCCACCGGGTGACCGAGGCCGCGGTCGCGACGAACACCCCGTTGGATTTGTTGTTCGGGCCGGGCGGGCCCAGGGTCCGGTTGTTCGTGGGGGATGACGTCGCGATCGCTGGTTTACCGGCACCGATCCTCGACCGCTCCCGCCCATCTTGGGTGGTACCCGCGGTGGTCGGAACGGTCGTGGTGATCGTCCTCGTCCTGCTCCTCACGCATTGTTAAGTGCCGAAAATGCGTGGAACGCACGTGCGTGATCACGGAACTTCTGCGAACATTTGTCTTGGATGAACTGCCCCTCGTGTAGTTCGCCGCTGGAGTCGAATGCTCGATTCTGCGGTGTGTGCGGCTACCGGCTTCAGGTGTCCCAGGCGGCACCCGCTGCGCCCGCCGCTCCGATCCTGGGCACTGCGGTGAAGGCCTCGCCACAGCCGCAACGCGCTCCCGTGAAGCCCAAGCCGGTCGCCAAGCCGCTCGGCGACGAGATCTATCTCAACCAAGTCCTCAACAACCGCTTCAAGATCGAATCGAAGATCGGCGAAGGCGGTTTCGGCGCCGTGTATCGCGGCGTCCAGCTCGCGACCGGTCGCAAGGTCGCGCTGAAGCTCCTGCATCCGGAGATGACCAAAGACGAAAACCTCGTCGCGCGTTTCCGTCGAGAAGGCATGGTGCTGTGCAACCTGCGCGACGCCCACACCATCACCACGTACGACTTCGATCAAACGCAGGACGGCACGCTCTACATCGCGATGGAGCTGCTCGAGGGCAAGAGCCTCCACCAGGTGTTCCACGAGCAAGCGCCGCTCGAGTGGAAGCGCGTGTTCAAGATCCTGATCGAGATGTGCAGCTCGCTCGCGGAAGCGCACTCGCAGGGCATCGTCCATCGCGACTTGAAGCCCGAGAACGTCTATCTCGAATCTCGGCCGGGTAACCCCGAGTTCGTGAAGATCCTCGATTTCGGGATCGCGAAGGTGATGCGCGGCGATTCGATCGATCCGCAGTCGCCGCAACTCACGGCCACGGGACAGACGCTCGGCACGCTCGAGTACATGTCGCCGGAACAGCTGATGGGCAAGCAGCTCGACGGGCGGAGCGATGTCTACGCGCTCGGCGTCGTCGCGTACGAGATGATCACCGGCGGCTTGCCGTTCCCGGATGCGAAAGGTCCGGCGGGCCTGATCACGGCGCAGCTGAAGCAAACGCCGCAGCCGCCGTCGACGCGGGCACCGAAAGCGGCGCTGCCGCCGTCCGCGGATCGCGCGATCTTGAAAGCGCTCGAGAAGAGCAAAGAGAATCGCCACGCCGATGTCACGGCGATGGCTGCGGCACTGCAAGACGTGCTCGACGAAGCGCGCGAGAAGTCGAACCCGGTGATGCAGGCGTTGCCGGCGAGTGCGAGCCAGAGCCATCGGCAGCCTCAGATGACCGGCGCGGATCTGCTCGAGACCAAGCGCGCGCCGATGCCGGATATGGCGCCACCGCCGGTGCCGGCGGGTGGCCCGATGGGCACGAACGTCGGCGTCGCCGGCATGAACGATCCGCTGAGCGCGCCGCAAGCCACACCGAATCCGTTGCCGCGCATGCAGCAGCAACAGCAGCCGCAGCAGCCGTACGGTACGCAGCTCGGACCGCAACAGGGTTATCAGGGAATGATGACGCCGCCGCCGGTCTCGCCGTATCCGCCGAGCCAGCCGATGGGCGCGAACCAGCTCATGACGTATCCGCAGGCGTCGCCGAATCTCTATGGCGAGACGCTGCGCACGCGCGGCGGGAATCCGTCGAGCTCGACGAAGACGTGGATCTACTGGCTCGTCGGCCTGCTGATCCTCGGCGGCATCGCGGGTGCGGCCGTCGCGTTCTTGATGAACCGCTAGGGGATGGGCCTGTGGTCCCCGTCGGGCTCCGCTCGATCTGGACTAACGGGCGAGTAACGAGTGCGCGCGCTCTTCGCCGTGCGGATCGTCCGCGCCGCCTTCGAGCCACTTCGAGAAGAACTCGCGTGCGCGATCGAGGTTGCCACGCGATTGCGCGATCGCACCGGCGAGCTCGAGCGCTTCCGGTAGCGACGGCGCGTGGGCGAGGGCACGCATCGCATGTTCCATCGCGATCTCGCGTTCGCCGTGCGAGAGCGCGATCCGCGCCGCGCGTAGGTCGCCACGTGCGGCGTTGACCGCCGGCATGTCCGGATCGACATCGAGCGGCAGGTCCGCCGGTGGCACCGCGCGATCTCCTTCACCGCGAAGCTCGTGGCGCAGATCGAACGCGCGCATCTTGCCGTTGCCCTCGGGATCCGAGACCCACAACTCGAGCGACTGCGGATCGATGATCACGCGTTGGATCTGGCGGCCGTCGTCGATCACGCCGCGATGGCCGAGCGGGCGCGGACTATCGTCGACGGCGTGGCGATCCGACAGCAGCTTTGCGAGCGCGGCGACATCCGCGAGCGGTTGACGCACGAGGCGCGCGGCACGTTCGACGCGACCGGGCACGAGCATCCGCTTCGCGCGATCGTTTTCCGGATCGGACGACAGCGTGTTCGTGGTCAGCGTGTCGCCGAACGCGGGCAACTTCGGATTGCGCTCGACGATCGCCTTCTCCGGCGTGCGTTCGACGATCAACCACTTGCTCGTCGAACCATCGACGAGGATGAAGATCGCGGATCCGAGCGTCGACGTGGTTTCGACGAGCTTCACCGCTTCGTCGAGCGTCTTTGCTTGTTCGAGGATCGCGCGCGCGAGCATCGTGACGGGACGCGCGGTTCGGGTTGCGCGGATATCTCCGGTGCGCGACGGATCGACGATCACGGCAATCCCCGCGGCATTGATCCCGGTGATCGCGCCGATCTGACCGGGCCAGCTGATGCTCGCGTACGCGACGCGGCCATCGGGGTGCGCGAATTCGATCACCGGCGTCGCCGCGTCACCGCCGTCGGACAGTCCCGGCATCGCGAACGTACGGCCGATCCACACGCGGTTTGGCGTCGCCGATTGTTGCGCGATCATGGTGAGGCTGTGCGCGAGCCCGACGAGCTCGCCGCTCGACGGTGCCGGCACACCGATGTCGAGGACGGCCTGCATCCGGAGGAGGTCGTCGTAGCTGACGTCGATGCCGCTCGCTTCGGCGCCGCGCGTCATGCCGGCGACCATGCGGAGATCGCTCTCGCCGAGGCCATCGTCGACGAACCGCCAGCGCCACGCGAGGCGCATGTTGTGGGTGGTGTGGCCGAGCGACCCATCGTCGGTGATCGTGGCCTCGATCGCGGGTTTGGTCGCGGCGACGATCGCCGGGAGTAACGGTGCGAGGAGGCGGCCGTGAGCGGCGCCGATCGCGTGCGCGTCGCCGGTCGCACGCAACACCGCGAGACCACCGGCCCACTCGAGCGACGACGTCCCGAATTCCAACCGTGGACGTGTGCCTGGAACGGCCTGTTGCTGAGTGATCTCGCCGGACACGGAGCCACCGGGAAACTCGTACGCGACCGAGCGCCGGTAGATGAACCACGCGACGACGAGTGCGACCCCGACCATCGCGATCGTGATGAAGCCCGCGCGCCACGGGCGGGGGAAGTTCGTCTTCCTTGCGCCGATCACCAGGTCAGGCATCGTCGGGGTAGCTGTACCAGATGTGATTGACCGATAGGGCGGTGGTTGCTAGCCTCGAATGAGCTCGGCGATGTCGAAATTCGGCTTATTGACGAGCGCTTTGGCGTCTGCCGAACCGATGCTGATCGCCGTGATCGGCCTGCTCGTGCTGGTGATCATCGGGCTCGTCGTGATGGCGGTGCTCGTGCGCCGGCGATCGAAAGCGCAGGACGCGGTCGAAGCCGAAGCCGAACGGTTGCGGCAACGCCGCCGTCAGATCGCGAGCGCGCAACCGGTGCAAGCGGCACCGCCGCCGCGTCCACGGCCGCGTCCTGTCGCGCGCGCTGCCGGTGGCGGAGGTGGTCTCGCTATCGCGACGTCGTCGGCGATGGTGTGCCCCACGTGCCGGACCGAGCATCACGGCATGACGTACTGCACGCGTGACGCGCGGCGTTTGGTTCCGCCGGAAGAGATGCTCGGTGGTCCGCTTCGTCCGGGTGCGACGACGAGCTCGAAGTCCGCGGGCCTCGTGTGCATGGCGTGTCGTCGCGCGTACGAGCCGGGCCTGCGCACGTGTCCGCACGATGGCAACGAGCTCGTGCCGTTTCCCGTCTACAACGCGACGCGGCCGCGCAAGCGCAACCATACGGAGCCCGCTGGCGTGATCGCTCGGATCTGTCCGGTGTGCGCGACGAAGTACGATCTCAACGCTCGGTTCTGCGGTCACGACGCAGGCGAGCTCGTCGTGATCAACTGAGCTGATCGAGCACGAGCTCGACGTGCGGCGCGAACCGCGGCCGCAACGGTTCGGCGAACGGCACGACAACACAGGTCGTATACTCGCCGTCGACGGGATCGGTGAACACCTCGGTCGACCGAGTGTTGATGTTCACGATCCAGTATTCGGGAACGCCGTTCTCGGCGTACATCGGTAGCTTGAGGTTTTTGTCCCTTCGGTAAGACGTGTGCGCGACTTCGACGAGCAGTAGAGCTTCACTCGGTCTGCGACCTGGCTCTTTCCGGCCGCGATTGAAGACGTAGATGTCGGGTAGCGGAACCGAATCGTCGGTGGCTGCGAATGGACCATTCTGCGTCACCAGATAGGTTTGTTCGATCGAACGGATCAACGTGTTGAGCAGCACCGTCGAGAGCCAATGATGTTCATCGCCCTCGCTCATCCGCGGCACCAGATAGCCGCGTAGGAGCTCCATACGCTCGTCCGCGAAGTAGCCCGCGTCGCACATCGCATCGAACTCCGCTCGGGTGAACCGACGCGTATGCTCGAGGGAGAGCTCGTCCATGGAGCGGATTCTAGCAGCATACACGTCGAGCACTCGTTGCTCGTTGTGTGCCGCGCTAACCGCGTGAATCTGCGATGGCGCTTGTCCGATTTGTCCGGTTACCGGACGACTTCGTCCGATATCCGTCGGACAGCTAGATCGTTTCGCAGAACTCGATCCGGCGCGGCACCTTGTACGGAGCCAAGTTGCGCGCGCAGTGATCGATGATCTCTTCGGCCGAAACTTTTTGCTTCATCACGACGCGCGCGACGACCATCGCGCCCGCCATCGGATCGGTGACGACCGTCGCCTGCGCTTGCTTGATCTTCGGGAACGCTTCCAAGCAGCCCTCGACCTCGCCGAGCGCGACGCGCTTGCCATCCACCTTCACGACATCGTCTTCGCGACCGGTGATCTGCAGGCGACCGTTCTTGTCGAGCTTGCCGAGATCGCCGGTGCGCAACCAACCGCCCTTATCGATCGCACCGATCGCCGGCATCCCCGACGAGCGCGTGGTGGTCGGCGTCTCCGCATCGAACGGACCGATCGACTTCGCCGATAGCGTCTTCGACTTGACGCAGATGATGCCTTCTTTGGCCGGCTTGCCCGCGGCGTCGACGATCTTCACCTCGACGCCTTCGATCGGCTTGCCGACCGTGGTCGGATACTTGCCAGTGTCTTCGATCGCGACCGTGGCTGCTTCCGTGGAGTGGTAGCAGCTCTGGATCTTCACGCCGTACTCGTTGAGGAACGCGTCCGCGACCGTTTGATCGAGACGCGAGCCCGCCGCGAGATAACGCGGATCCTTCAGCTCGAGCTTCTTCGCCGTGGGCAGCTTCGACAGCTCCGCGTACATCGCGGGTGTGCCGGGCAACACGTCGACATCGTGCTCGCGGATCAGCTTGCCGATTCGGCGCGCCGACACTTCTTCTTCGAGGAACATCGTGGCGCCGAGCTTTAGCGTCGGCAAAAAGCCCAAGTCCCAACCGTACGCGTGGAACAGCGGCACCGCGACGAGCACCTTGGTCTTGTCGCTCATCTTCAGCGCATCGATCACGTGATCGACGGCGGCCGTGGTGTTCTTGTCACTGCGCAGCACGCCCTTCGGATCGCCGAGCGAGTCCGCGGTGAACAACACCGCGATCGGATCGACGCCGTGCTTTGGTGGCTCGCGCTTGTAGACCGCGCAGGTCAACAACGTGCCTTGCAGGCGGCGGCGCACTTCGGCGGCATCCGCGGCCGGCGTTGGAGGTGGTGCACCCGGCGGAACGGTCGGGCGTTGGACACGGGCGCGGGGCAGGGTGCTTGGAGGCACCGGCGCCGACGTACCGTTCGCGCTGATCGATCCCTCGCTACCGCGGGGACGGGTGACGAGCGCGCGCAACGGTGCCGCGGCGAGGATCAGCTCGAGCTCGCGTCCACCGGTGGTGGGATCGATCGGAACGATCGCGGCATCCAGCTTCGACAGCGCGAGCGCGAGGATGACGAAATCGGGGACGTTGCCGAGCATCAGGCCGACCCACGCGCCCTCCTTGATGCCCATGTTTTTGAACTCTTGCGCGCGGCGGTCGACGCGATCCAAGAGACCCCGCCACGACAGGTAGTTGTCCCGATAGACAACCGCCTTCTTGTTACCCTGCAGCTTCGCGGCTTTTTTGAGCCAGTCGTAGAGGAGCGTCATGTCAGGCCCGGACAGACTCGGGCCGCCGGACTGTACCCTATAGAAACCGGAGGCTCAACGCAGACCAGGGATTGATCTGCCCTCGAATCCGGGGCACGAAAGCGGCTGGCCCAACCCCGTGAGCACCGCGCCCCGTCCCAAAACCGCCGACGAAACGTCCGAACCCGAGCAGCCGGGTGAGGCCGAGGGCTGGGCGTTGCTCGATGCACTGCGTCGCAAGCTCGACGATCAGGCCCAGCAACAGCACAAGACGCGCGCGCAGGTCCAACAGCTCGCCGATTCGATCGGCGCGTTGGTCGCGGTGCAGCGCAAGCGCTCGCAGTGGATCAACCTGAACTCGTTCGTCGCGTATCTGATGTTCACGCTGATCTGCGCGGGCGCGTTCTACTTCGTCTATCAGTCGCGCGTGCACGAGGTCGTGAGCGCGCGCGATCACGCGGCCACGGATCGCGATGCGGCGGTGAATCGCGCGGATGAAGCGATCCAAAAGCTCGCGGCGCGCGATGCCGCGGATCAGCAAGCGTGGGACGTGTGGCAGCTGTACGAAACCGGCAAGAAGGACGACGCGTCGAAGAAGCTCCTCGCGTTGAAGTCCGCGCCGCTCTCGAAGCTCGATCACGAGATGCTCGCAGCGCGCGCGAAGCAAGCGGACATGATGCAGGTCGAAGCCGCGATCAAGGCGGCGAACGCATCGATGCGCGCCGGCAAGTTCGGCGAGGCCGTCGTCACGCTCGAGACCGCGTTGAACCTGGCGGGCGCGGCGTCGCGCGCGGCCGAGCTGCACTACATGATCGGTCTCGCGCACGTGCGCGCGAACGAGGTCGACAAGGCGGTGCCGCAGCTCGAGGCCGCGGTCGCCGGTGACATCGCCGACGAAGATGCGCGGTTCCAGCTCGCATCCGCGTTGGATCGCGTCGGGCAGTGGGCGAAGGCGCGGGCGGAGTACGATCGGTTCTCGACGGCGCATCCGCAGAACAGCAATGCCGTCATCGCGCAGCGCCGCAGTGCAACGCTCGCGCGGATGCCGGCGCAAGCACCGTGGGTGACGCAAGCGGCGGCGCAACAGAAGGCAGTGGCGAATCCCGCGGCGGCGAATCCCGCGCCTGGGAATCCTGCGAACCCGGCGGCAGCGAATCCCGCGGCGGCGAATCCCGCAGCTGCGAACGCGGCAGCGCCTGGCGTTTCGTTCGGCGCGAAGCCCGCAGCGGGTTCTGCGGCTACGCCGTAGGACGTCGCGATGTCCGCGTTGCTCGCGCCGCCGACCACGCCGTTTCGCGGCGAAGCACTCGCGGTGTCCAACGAGATCCACGCGCGGATTCGTGGCATCTCGTGGCGTGACGAGCCGCGCTGCCCGGCGATCGCCGAGCTCGCATATCTCCGGCTCGCGCACGTCACGTTCGACGGCGGCACCGCGATCGGCGAGCTGCTCGTCCACAGTGCGATCGCGCAACGCACGATCGACCTGTTCCGTCGGCTGTACGTGCTCGGCTTCCCGATCCGTCAGATGAAGCTCGTCGACGAGTTCGGCGCGAACGACGATCGCTCGATGAGCGCCGACAACACCTCGGCGTTCAACTTTCGGATGGTCGCCGGCACGCAAATCCTGTCGCAACACGGGCGCGGTCTCGCGATCGATATCAATCCCGTCGAGAATCCGTGGCGAAAGCCCGATCGCTTACTACCGCCGGAAGGGCAGGTGTTCGCCGATCGCACGATCGTGCGGCCGGGCATGTTCGTGCGACCGGGTCCGGTGATCGCGTCGATCGACGAGCTCGGTTGGGAGTGGGGGGGCGATTGGATGCACGCGTGGGACGACCACCACTTGATGTGGTCGCGCGCTTACTGAACGCGGCCGACGCGCGACCAGTTGCGTCCGCCATATCCATCGTTCAACCAGATCCCGACGAGCTTGCCCGAAATGTTCGCGGCCGGAACGCTTCCCCACACGCGTGAATCGTTCGAGTTGCTGCGATTGTCGCCGAGCACGAAGTAGCTGTCGGCCGGTACCACGTAGTGCTCGTGGGGTTCGCACGCGTCGGCGCCCGGCTTCGTCGTCACGATCGAGCCCTTCGTCTCGAACGCGCTCGTCCCGCCGATGTCCTCGGCGTTGCGACAGTTCGGTGGCTCGCGCGCGATCGACATCGGGAAGTCGCGCGAGTCCGGCTCGTGCTCGGGATTCTTGTCGCGCGTGGGCCGCTGGGGATCGCTGAACGTGTCGTAGCTGTGTCCGCCGAGCTCCTCGTGATAGCGCGAGCAATTCTTCTCGTACCAAGTGCCGCGCATCTCGTCGTGGTCGAAGTACGTGCACTCGCCCGGAACTTCGGTCGCGGGCACGGCCTTCCCGTTGATGTAGACGACGTTGCAGCGAACCTCGACGGTGTCGCCCGGCAGGCCGACCACGCGCTTGATGTATTGGCGCTTCATGTCGCACGGGTAATCGAACGTGATGATGTCGCCGCGCTCGGGATGCTTCTGGAATTCGTTGACGAAGAAGTGATCGCCGATCACGAGCGTCGGGTACATCGAGCTCGACGGCACCGACCCCGCCGACACCAAGAACCGCGCCCCGATAAACCCGACCATGCCGACCGCGACCGCGACCGCCGGCCACATCGCGAGCCAGTCCGGCTTCTCCGCGCGGTGCGTTGCCCAGCCACCGAGGATCGCCGCCGGGATGCGCAGCACCGCCTGGAGCAAGTAGCACCACGGCGACACGAACAGCGACGCGATCCAGATCAGCGGAATCCCGATTGCCCAGATCAGTGTCCAGCGCGCTCGATTCGCGAACGCGTAGCCGAGTCCGGGAAACGCCAACCCCGCGATCACCGCGATGAACGTCACCTCCGAACTCCACCACGGTGCCTCTCGACGCACAACGGCAGTGTTATTGTTCCTGGCCAATGCCTCAGGTGGTGGAGTTCCCTCCGATCGGCCAAGACCAACGTGGTGCGTTGGCCGCGCTCGTTCGCATCGCGAAAGAAACGCCCGGCAAGGGCGAGTCGTTCAAGGACTTCCGCACGCGCCTGCGCGGTCTCAAGCTCTGGGACAAAGAGCGTCCCGCGCACATGCTGCGGTTCCTCGGCGTCGGTGGCGCGCAGGTCACGCCGAGCATGTTCATGCAATCGCTCGCGGCGGCGGCGAACGAAGACGACACCGCGATCGTGATCCTCGATCGCCTGTGGCACCTCAATCCCGTCCTCGGCAAGACCGTCGTCGAGCTCGTCAACGAGCGCGCCTATCACAAGGACGAGATCTACAAACATCTCAACTCGAACGCGTACACGGGCACGTTGCCGTCGCGGCCCTCCCTCGAGACCTGGATCCAGATTCTCGATCGCGGGCGGCCTGTTGAAGCCGCTCGGCGTCGCGGTCGCCGCTGGCCCACGCATCGAGCGCTACACGCAGCTCGCGAACGCGCTCGATATCGAGGAGTACACGCAAGAGGACAAGCCGGAACCCGAGCCGGTGATCCCGAACCTCTCCGACGAAGAAGCGCCGACCGCCGCGCCCACCGCCGAAGCCGCGCCCGCCGGCGATACGTCGATTCCGGTCGCTGCCGCCGCCACGCCGTCGTCGGGCTCGCCGCTGCCCGCGCCACTGCGCCACCTCTCTGCCGAAGGCGTTCCGACGCCGCGCAATCGCGAGCGTCCGGTGCCGCTCTCGCGCTTCACCGCCGGGTTTTCCGATGAGGTGCTCGCCGAAACCACCACGCGCATCACCTCGTGGTGGTCCGAGGTCAACCTCACGCCCACCACCTATCAGCCATCCGACTTCGGCCTCGATTCCGAGCAATGGGTTGAAGGCGCCGACGAAGTCCTCTACCGCGTCGCGGTCGCCGCCGCGCTCGCGTTCCGTCTCGATCGTGATCGCGCGGGCGTGATCGCCGCGTACACCGCGCTCGACAAAGCGAACGTGCTCGCGGATCTCTACCAAGGCACGGTCCCCGAAAATCTTCCGGCCCAAGTCGATGCGCGTGCGCTGATGCTCGCGTCGCTCGCGGCGCGTCGCTGTGCCGAAGTTCCCGAGCTCGCATCGTCACTCGATGGTCGTGCGTCCGCCGCCGAAGCGTTCGGTGCGCTCGATGCCGCGCTCGGTCGTGGCCTGTTCAAGACCGAGCTGTTCTGGATCCTCGACATGCTCGCGCGGCTCGGCGTGATTCGTTACGACGACCTCGGCGATTACACCGTCACACCGCATCGAATCGTGCGCGATACGTTGTTCCGCCTCGGCTTCATCGCCACGCCGTATGCGACGGATGCCACATCGCTCGTCGCGGCGGCGCGCGCCGCGCACAAGGCGGTGCCGGCAGGTGCCGCCGACGAGATCCTGACGGTGTTCGCGTTGTCGGCGGGATGTGCGTACGACTGCACGCATCGCAAGACGTGCGATTTCCCGTGCCGCGAGCGGCTCGAGTAACGTTAAGCTGATTTCGCGCAACCCGGGTTGGGTGCGGTCGATAGGTGTCACATGCGCTGTCTTATTTTGGTCGTCGCGTTGGCGAGCGCGTGCTCGCAGCACAATCCCGATGCTTGCTGTCGAACGCAGGATCAGTGCACGCAGTTCGGGCTCGACGGCATCACGGCGTGTGATACGGGCAAGGTCTGTAACGACAGCGGCGCGTGTGTCGCGAGCGAGTGCACGACGTCGGCGGACTGCACCGACCCGAGTCTGCCGATCTGCGAGAACAATTTGTGCGTCGCGAAGTGCACGACCGACGATGAATGTTCGACGGATGCACCGCATTGCTCGACGAGTGATGGCGCGTGTGTCGCCTGTTTGATGGATTCGGATTGCGATGCGTCGGTGCCGGTTTGCGACATGACCACGCATGCGTGTCGCGGCTGTGTCGCCGATAGCGAATGCTCGAGCGGTGCGTGTCTCGCGGCGACGAATGGCGCCTGCGCTGACTCTGGAAACATTCTTTGGGTGACCGCACTCGGTTCGGACACGGGCGATTGTCCGAAAACGGCCGCCTGCAAAACGATCACGTACGCCGTGTCGAGGGTGCTTACGTTTCGCAACGTGATCCATGTCGACGGCGTCGGCGTTAGCACGGGACCGAGCACGATCACGTTGGGCGGGCCGCTCTACATCGACGGCGGCAGCAACGCGACTCTCACGCGACCCGCGATGACCGTGTTCAATCTCAGTAACCAAGCTGATCTCACGCTCGACGGCATCACCGTGGAACAGGGGCAGGGCGAGGTGGTCGTGATGAGTGCAGGTACGTTGCGACTCCGTAAATCGAACTTGTCGCTGTCCAAGTCGGCCAGTGTCGGTGGCACGTTGAACACCGTGGATATGAGCGGTGGGGCACTCATTGTCGACTCGACGACGTTCGACTCCGCCTCGACCGGTGGGCCGACGGCGATCGGTTGCTCGGCGGGATCCGTCGCGGTCAAGAACTCGATCTTTCGCGCGTTCGCGCTCGCGATCAGCCACTGCGATCTGACGTTTCAGCAAAGCACGATGCAGATCAACGGCGGCGGCAATCTCGCCGCGAACAACGGCAAGATCCTGATCGAGAACAGCGTGTTCACGAGCTCGAGCGCGGTTGCGGACGCGGTGTTCGTGAATACTGCCGCGAGCGGAAGCCAGGTTCGATTCAACACGTGGGCAGACACGTCGACCGGCACCCTGAGCGGTGCGGGTTTGACATGCGATGCCTCGATCGACGTCTCGTCCAACATCTTCATCTGGGGCCCCCAAGCGCTGGCGGAGACGTGCACCGCTCGCTATTCGATCTTCGACGACGCCACCTCCGAGCCGCCGGCCGCGCACAACAGCATCGCGACCGGCGCCTCGTTGTTCGTCGATTTCGCGAACTCGGACTTTCATCTGTCCGCTACGAGTCCGGCACGTGGAGCGGCAGATCCGGCCGAATCCATCGCTGTCGACCGAGACGGCACGCAGCGACCGAATCCCGCCGGAACTACCGCCGATATCGGCGCCTACGAAGCACCGTAGCGACCGCTCGGGAGCGTGCTAGTCTTTGATCGTGATTCCAGCGATCATCGTGGGTGCTCTGACGGCGTGGTACCTCGGCCTCCGGCTGGGCGTGATCCTCGCCGTTGTCACTGCGGTCGCACTCGTCGTCGCGACGGTCGTTCCGGGGCTCACGTTAACCGTGTATGCGCTCGTGATCGCGTGGTCCGCGGCGCTCTACTTCTTCGGGGCGAAGATTTCGAAGGCGAGCGGCAAGAGCTCGACCGTTAACAACGTCCTCGGCGGCGTTGGTGCGGGTGTCGCCCAGGCGCGTTCGTGGGCGAAAAAGCTCCTCGATAAGAAGAACTAGCTAGTTCTTCTCGCAGATCGTGCTCGCCGTGTCCGTACATGCGCGCATCGCCATGCCGCTGCCACGCGTGTAGACGACGCAGGTGTTCGCGGCGACATGCATCGGCTCGCCGGTGCTCCAGACGAAGACCTCCGGGCACCCGGTCGGGCTCACGAATGCGCCGCTCGTACTCGTTCCGCTGTATGTGGCGGCGACCCAGAAGCTGTTCACCGACGGTTCGGCGTCCAACACCTTCTGGAGCTCCGCCGACGTGTTGATCTCGACGAGGTGGCCACCCGTTGCGCTGCACGCGGCTGCTGCGTCGGCCTTGTTGTGGTCGTCGCTCGTCGTGTAGGTCGACGCCGCTTGAGCACACGTCTGATTCGGACGCGGCGTCTCGCAAAGACCGCCGACATTGATCGTCGGCGTCTCGCACGGGATCACGTGCATACCATCGGTGTCTCGATATGCGCACGTGCTCAACGCCATCGTCGCCGGCTCGCCGGGAGCGAACATCGTGTAGGGCGTGCAGCCGTCCAGATTTTCGAGGCCGTCATCCGTGTACTGCAAGCTGTACCAGTACGGCGTCGGTGATGACGTGTCGCTCGTGTACTCGTCGGCATCGTCGATCGACGCGAGCTCCATTCCGTACGTGCTGCACAACGAAACCGTCGCCGACCATCCCGTCATCGCGGTGGGCGGAGGAAGTGATAGCGATTGGCGTCGAACGCCATCGGGGCGCAACGGTCGAAGACTCCGGGAGCGTCGATCGCGGCGTCGACCGGTGTTTGGTGGTCATCGCCTCCACACCCGATCACCACGATGGCCGCCAGCGCGAGACTTCGCATGGTTCCTATTACCCCCATCCCGTTCCAGCTTGTCCAGAGGGTGGGGTCTCGAGTCAGTCCCACACGTGATCGAGGCAACTCGACCCTGTGAAAAGGCCGATCCCGCCGGGAGTTGTGGGCACTTCGGAGACCCCAGCCCCTGGCAACTCAGACTTCCTTCGATTGTTTCCGTGCACTTAACAATTCGTTGCACGGGCACACGACTTGTAAAGGCAGGTCGACATGTTTCGCGGCCCCATCCAATCCGAGAAGGCTGTGAATTCAACGATCTCTGGGGAGTGTCAGCACCGGCTGGGGTGTGGACTCCCATATTTGAGCGCCTCCGCCCCAGTCGAAACGCCCGTTTAGCTTCGGGCACGTAAGTTGTAAAGGATGCACAACATGCGCAGCTTCCTCTTGGCCGCTCTCGCGGTCGTCGCAATCCCCGCCTGCACCGAAGACCTCGCCGGAGGCGGCGGTGGAACCGGTGACGACACCCAATCCGGACCCAAGTGCGGTGACGGCCACGTCGACACGGGCGAAGCCTGCGACGACGGCAACACCAACAACGGTGACGGCTGCTCGTCGACCTGCACGACGGAAAGCTCGGACACGGCGCGCATCGCGCTGACCTCCGACATGGCGACCCAGACGGTCGACCTGAACGGCATGCCGGTTTACACGCTCACCGCGACCAGCATGGGTGGCTTCACCGGCACGGTCACGCTCGCGCCGGTTGCCGACGCGGCTGATTGGACTGCAACGCTCGACACGACGACGCTGACGCTCACCGACGGTGGGACGGCGACGGCGAAGCTTACGGTCAACGCGATGGGTGACACCGCCGCGCTGACGGGTAACGTGAAGGTCTCGGCGACGTACTCGGGCCCCGCGGCCGACGTCTCGGTGGCCGCGACGTTCAACCCGGTGCTCGACGTGAAGTTCGGCGACGACGGAACCGGAACGGCCGTCTACGATGCGAACCACCTCCTCAACAACCCCTTTAATCTGAAGGCGGGCCGTTCGATCAAGGTCATCAACGGAAGCGCGACGGCGACGTTCCGCGTCCACACGAACGCGGTGCTCAGCGGCTTCCCGCACCAGCCGGACACCAGCCCGGCCGGCGGCTTCTACATGGGTACGACGAACGCCACCGACATCGGCCAGACCGAAGTCTTCTACACGCATCCGCAAGGCGCGAGCCCGGCGTTCCTCAACGACCCCGGCATCCAGAACGCGCAACGTCCGCACGTCAAAGTCGTTCAGTAACGAACCATTCTAGCTGCGCGAAAGGCCCGCTTTTCAAGCGGGCCTTTTTTCGTTTCGGTCACGCAACCCGTGATACGTACGAACGATACGGTGGGTATGGTTCGCTACGTAGTTGCTGCAGTCCTCGTCTTTGTTCTTTCGAGCACCGCTCGCGCCGAGGAGGGCATCGCCCTCGAAGTTCACACGGGCGACCGTTCGCCCGACGCGAGCCGGTTGCTCGGGCCGATCTTGGAAGAGCTCGAGCACAACAAGATCAGCGCGAGCGGCAACGCTGCTCGGGCGATCGACACGATCTCCCATCCGCCATACGACAAGGTCTCGCCGATGCCGCCGAACTTTGCGGCGCAGGTCGATCAGGGGCAGAAGTTGTTCTTCTCGGGGAACTTCGAGGCGGCCGTCGGCCAATTGCAGCCTCTCGTCGAAGCCGCGCGAAAGAACTCGGCGGCGATCGCCGTCGACCAATCGCTGCTGGAGAGCCTCAAGAAGGCGATGATCGTGCTGGCTCTCGCTCAGTCACGTCGTGGTGACAACGCTGCGATGACGGAGACGTTCAAGGAGCTGTACCGCTCGTTTCCGACCGTGCATATCGACAAAGGCACGTACGGACCCGACGCGGTCACGTACTACGAGCAAGCGCGCAAAGATGTGCAGGCGCTCGGCATGGGCAAGCTCACGGTTCACGTCGCTGGCAATGGCGTCGTGTTCGTCGACGAGCAATATCGGACCCCTGGCGTGAAAACGTTCGAGGTGCCAGCCGGCGAGCATCGGGTCGTCGTCCTGACGCCGAACGGTCAGCCGAGTCGAATCCACGGTGCCACGGTGAAGAGCGGCGGCGAGACCGTCGTCGAGATCGATACGGCACTCGATATCGCGCTCAACGTCGACGGTTGGACGGGCTTCAAGTTCGCGAACGCACAAGACCGCGAGAAGAACGAAGCGCAGTTCGCGGCGAACCTCGCGAATCAGATTGGCGCACGCTCGGTGGTCATCATCGGCATCGACGAGCAGAAGGGCAGGAAGGTGATCGTCGGCTCGTTGATCTCGCTCGGCAGCGGCCACGAGATTCGCCGCGCCCAAGTCGCGATCGAGCCCGAGCCGTCGACGGCGCAGAAAAGAGGTCTCGCCGAGTTCTTGATCAACGGCTCGGCCGTGTCGGGTGTTGAAGTCGTCGAGGTATCGAACAAGCAGCTCATCGACACCTCCGCGCGCCCCGCAGAGACCAAAAACGACGGCGTTGAAGTCACCCATAACCGCTGGGGCGGATGGCGTTGGATCTCGCTGACTGCGACGGTCGGCCTCGCCGGCGCCGGCGGTGCGCTGTTCTATCTCGACGGCAAATGCAAAGGCGAACAGCCTGTGGGCCACCCGTGCAACGAGGTCTACAAGAACGAGCCTGCCGCGGAAATCCTACTGATCGGTGCTGTGCCGTTCGCCGTGTTGACGGTGTACCTGTTCGCGACCCAGAAGGACGCTCCAGCCCCGACAAAGACCGCGTGGATTGCGCCCACCCATGACGGAGCTGTCGCCGGTTTCTCGATGACTTGGTAGAGTGGCCGCCTATGGCGGACCTGCCCCAGTCGTTCGAAGAGTTCTGGCCGTACTACGTCTCGCAGCACCAAAACCGCACGAGCCGCCGGCTCCACTTCGTGGGCACCACGCTCGCGATGGGCTGCGTGGCCGCGGCACCGTTCTATCCGCCCGCACTGCTCGCGGCGCCGATTGCCGGTTACGGCTTCGCGTGGCTCGGCCACTTCGGCTTCGAGAAGAACAAGCCCGCCACGTGGCTCGGTCCGAAGCAGGCGCTGTGGTCGCTGCGCGGCGACTTCCGCATGTGGGGCAAGATGATCGCCGGCACGATGGACGCCGAAGTCGAGCGCCACGCCGACGCCGCCGACCAATTCGCGTTCGCGAGCTGACGCCTACTTCTCGACGAGCCGGCGATCGCGCGAGTCCCAGCGCCACACCGGACCCTTGCCGGTGAGGTGCACGCCACCGCGCCACTCGTCGATGCCTTGCTCGTGCACGCGATCGATCGCGCCCGCGAGCGCTTGGCGACCGAGCTGCGTGACCGTCGCGCCGTCGACGAAGCCGAGCTGCTTGAACGTCTGCAGCGTGTGCGCGAGCAGCGTGTCCGTGATCGGATAACGCGGGTCGATCGCTTGGACCGCCGCCATCAGCCGGTCTTCACCGCGCGCGATCGCGGCGAGCAGCTGGCGCTCCGTGCGCGACATGCCGCTCGTCGGATCCGGGAGCTCTTCGAGGTGACGCTCGAGCGCACCGGCGAGGAACGGCAGCGCCTTCACGCGCTTCACGAGGAACGGTAGCGCACGCGGATCCGCGGACGTGATCGCGATCCAGGCGGTGACCGCTTCGTCGAGCGCATCGCGCGAGAGCGGCGTCCGGCGCGGCCACAGCTCGGCGAGTTGCTCGGGCTTGAGCTGGCCGAGGCCGAGGAAGTTCGGCACGTCGGGGTGGCGATCGATCGAGACGATCGTGAGCTGCTTCGGCAGACCGCGGCGCTGCATCCGCGAGAGCAACCGGATCAGCGCGAGCTGATCGAACAGGTCGTGCTCGAACCACAGGATGACTTCGTCGGCGCCCGCAGCCGCGTCGACATCGCGATCGTATTGCGCGACCTTCGCGCCATCGGCGCCGCGCGACTTGTGGAACTCGCCGCGCACACGATAGTGCTCGTCGTCGGAGACGGGCAGGAGCGGGCCCTGATCGAGCGTGTCGGCCCACACCACGATCTCGCCGGGCAAATCGGCGAGCGAGAGGGTGTCGGCGGTCGAATCGCCGTTGGTGATGTGAACGATGCGCTCCATGGCGCGTTCGTATCACATCGCCGACACGTCAGTGCCGAGCAGCGCCTTCGTCGTACAGCCACTCGACGATGTCGGTGGTCTGCACGCCATCCCATGCCGGCCCCTCGTGCACGCCCTTCGTCAGCAGGCCCGCCGCTTCGGGGTTGTAGTTGCCGTTCAACGAATCGTTCGTGGTGATCGATTCGTAGGTCAGCGGGATCAGGTTCGACCCCGTGAAGTGACACGACACGCAGTTGGTGGCCAGGAGCGGCGCAACGGTCATGTCGAACACGCTGCGCGCGCCGACATCCTCGCTCGGGTCCCGTTGGATCGTCATCGCACAACCCGCGACGACGACGAGAACCAGCACCCAACGCATACCGGCAAGCCTAACAAACTCCGTCGAAAAGAATCTAGCGATGAAAATCGCGGGCTCCGGCAACCACCCTCAAGCAGCCTTCACCCGAGCGAGGTGCTTCTTGACCTCCGCGGCGGCCACGAGCGCGAGCGTCCACGATTCGTATTGGACGAACCGTAGCCAGATCGCGAACGCCGGGCCCGCGATCAGTCCGAGCACGATCGGGACCGTCGGACCACCGGTCGTGATGATCGGGAAGCGCTCCGCCACCCGCCGATCTTAGCGCTTCTTGCGGCAATCACGTTAGGATCGGGAATGCCGCCCGTTCGCATCGAAGGCATCGTTTCCGACGCGGCGCTGGCGCAGGACGGCTGGTACGTGATGTTCCTCGTGCCGTGGCGCCATCCCGACGGAACGGTGATCGATCGAGAAGTGCGGGTCGCGCCCGATGCGTCGGCTCGGGTCGCGCGGGCAGCCGAGCGGACGTATCGCCGCGGTGTCTCCGTACGGATCACGGCGAAGAAGGTGACGAAGGAGCGAGGCTTCACGTACTGGAATGTCGACGGAATCGTCAAGGTCGAGCGGGTCCGCAAGCTCCAGCTCGACGAACCCGACGAGGTCACGATTCGCCACGCGCTCGGCCGGCTCGAGCTCGACTCCAGTCGCGGCGCATATGTCGGCAAGCGCGGCAGGGTGGAGCTCGCGATCGATCGCGTCGACGGCTTGCTCGAAGCGGCGACCAAACGCGTTCGTGCGGTCGAGGCGAAGCAATCGCGGATCCGGTCGGCGATCGCGAAACGACTCGTTCCGATCTACAACAAGCGTTGGCGCGAGCGCCGGCCGGAAATCGATGCCAAGGCGTTCGATCGAAAGCTCAAGCTGTCTGCGATCGATGTCGCCGATGGCAGGACAACCCTGTACTACGCGTCCGGATCGCTGTTCGCGGATCACGGTGTCGAGGTCCGCATCGGCGCGCGCGGCGCCATCTCCGAGATCCTGATCTCGTGATCAGCGCTTCGTGTTGAGCGCGTACTTCTTCATCTTGTCGATCAGCGTGACGCGCGAGACGCCGAGCCGGCGCGCCGCCTCGCTCTGATTGCCTCCCGTCGAATCGAGCGCACGCGCGACGAGACCGCGCTCGAACGCTTCGACTTGCTCCTTCAGCGACGGACCGTTGCGCGCATCCGGCGGCGGATCGACGTGATCGTGATCGATGTGGAGAGCTGGCATCGAATTGGAGCTCGATTCCGCGGCTTGAAAATCGGCGAGCCCGATCACGCCACCACTCGAGAGCGCCGCGAGCCGCGCGACGGTGTTCTCGAGCTGACGCACGTTGCCCGGCCAATCCGCGTGCACGAGCGCCTCGATCAGCGCCGGCTCGAGCGTGACGTGACCGAGCCCGAAGCGCTCGCTGTAGCGCCGCGCGAATTCTTCCGCGAGGGCAGGGATGTCGTCCTTGTGATCGCGAAGTGGCGGCATCACGAGCTCGACGACCGCGATCCGGTAATAGAGATCCTCGCGGAACGTTCCGGACTTCACGTCCGCCGCGAGATCGCGATTCGTCGACGCGACCACGCGCACGTCGACCTTCTCGATCCGACCGGAGCCGACCGGTTGGATCTCACCCTCCTGCAACGCGCGCAGGAGCTTCGCTTGGATCGGCAGCGGCAATTCACCGACCTCGTCGAGGATCAGCGTGCCGCCATTGGCTTGCGAGAAGAAGCCCGCGCGCGTCGCCGTGGCGCCGGTGAACGCACCGCGGACATGACCGAACAATTCGGCATCCGCGAGATCCGCCGGCAGCGCCGCACAATTGAAGCGCACCAACGGCTTCGACGCGCGGGCCGATTGCGCGTGCAGCAACTCGGCGACGAACTCTTTGCCGGTGCCGGTCTCACCGCGCACGAGCACCGTGACATCGCGCGAGGCCACGCGCTGCGTCGCTTCCAGTAAGCGCCGCATCGGCTTCGAATCACCGACGATGCGCCGGCCGAGCGTTTGTTCTGCCGCGAGCCGCCGGTTATCGACGCGCAACCGCCGCGCTTCGAGCGCACGCTCGATCACGAGTGCGACCTCGTCGATATCGAACGGCTTGGTCAGGTAGTCGTACGCGCCTTGCTTCATCGCCGCGACGGCGACCTTCTCGGAGCCGTGGGCGGTCAACAGGATCACCGGCAGCGACGGATCGCGCGCCGCGATCTGCGCCATCAGCTCGAGGCCGTCCATCTTCGGCATCGACAGATCGGTCAACACCGCTTCGGCATCTTCCAGCTTGGTCAACGCTTCGACGCCGTTCTTCGCCGTGATCACCTTGTGACCACGCTCGAGCAACAGCTCGGTCAGCGTGAACAGAACACCGGGTTCGTCGTCGACGAGAAGGACGCAGCTCACGCGCGGGCCTCGACCATCGCAGCGCGCCCGTCGAGCGACGGAGCGAGCGTGGCGCTACACGGGAGCTTGATCGTGGCGCAGGTCCCGCGTCCGATCGTGCTCTTGTACGTGAGCGTGCCACCGTGCTGCGTGATCACCGACTGCGCGAGCACGACGCCGAGACCGGTGCCGTTCGGCCGGGTCGTGAAGAACGAGGTGCCGAGCCGATTGAGATCTTCGGCGGAGATGCCGCGCCCCGTGTCTTCGACTTCGACGATCGCTTCGGGCCCACCGTTCTTGACGCGCAACGTGACGTTGCCGCCGTTCGGCGTGGCTTCGATCGCATTCGACACGAGATTGATCAGCGCTTCTTTCAAGCGCCTCGGATCGCCTTCGACTTTGGTGCCCGCACCTTCGAGCGCGAGCGAAACTCCACCTTGATCAGCGCGGCCTGCGAGCACTTCCAAGACATCGCGCGATAGCTCGGTGACGTCCAGCTTCTGCGGCTTGAGATCTTCGAGCGGCCGGCTGAACGAGAGGTACTCGCCGAGGATCGTCTCCATCCGGGAGATCTCCGACGCGACCACCGCGAGCCGTTCCTGCGTCCGCTCGCTTTCAGGCGTCCGCGCGACCAACTGGCAGAGCCCTTTGATCGATGCGAGCGGGTTCTTCAGCTCGTGAGCAACCTTCGCCCCGACGGACTGCAACCGGCGAAGCTGCGCTTCGGCATCTCCGAGCCGTTCCTCGCGAAGCGAATCGAACTCGTCACTGGTCTCCGCCGCGATCGCCGAGAGCTTGCCGACCAGCATGTGGAGCATGAACAGGTTCCACGCGAGCTGGATCATGATCGCGAGCGCGAAGTGCGAGTCCGGTAGCGCCGGGCCCACGACTTCGCGCGGCAGCGACGCCATCGCGACGATGAACAAGCCGTTGCCGAGCGCGATCCATCGCGACACGGACTGCGGGCCGAAGAACAGTAGCGACACGATCGCGGGGATCAGCGTTGCCGGGATGAACGGGGAGTGCACACCACCCGTCAGGCCAGCCATGCCGACGACGAACAGCTGCGCCATCACGTTCATCTTGATGAACGCCTGCTCGACCCGGCCTTGCGAATGCGTGGTGTGAATGACGAGGCGATGGCCGCCGATGAAGCCGACGTTCAGACAGATCGCGGCGAGGATGCGCCAGTGCGGATAGCCGCCGTCCCACAGGATCGCGACCATCCCGAGGAATACGAGACAGCCGAGGCCGTTCATCACGCGCGACGTCTTCCGCGAATTGCGGATGAAGTACTGGTCGCGATGATTGCGCCAGACCGCGTCGTTCGTGGGCACGGACTGCGGATGTGCCATTCGCGTGCCAGGGGCCTTTGCCTCCGTTGCCATGAACACAACTCTAGCCCGTCCGCCGTTTTGCACGATCAAAACGTGCCGGTGTAGCAACGAAACGTGACGGTCGTTGTAAGGCGGCCCGACAGCGTCTCACGCGAAATCCAGGGTTTCGCATCTGGATCCGTGGCACGCACGATGCTTTGGTCGGCGCCCATGAAGGCTCGACTCTCGTTAGTACTGTTGATGGCGGCGGTGAGTGCAACCCACGCGCAGCCGGCGCCCAAGCAGCCGACGGCACTCGGTCCGAAAGCGGCGGAAGCTGCCGACGATCCGAACGCGTTCGAGAAGGAGCTCGATGCGATGTTCACGGCGAACGGCCTGACGGCCGATCAAGCGGCATCGCGCGCAGCCGCGGTTTCTCCGACGGTGCAGCGCAAAGTCGCCGAAGTCGAAGCGCAGATCCAACAGGCCGAAGCGACGGAGCTGCAACAGGTTCCGCAGATCGGCGGCAAGCTGCAGTACCAGCGCAACAGCGCGGTCCCACCGTTCACGATCAACTTCGGCGGTATGGACGTCGCGATCCCTGCGTCGCTGGTCAACAACTATGTCGCCGAAGCGACAGTCAACATCGCCCTGTCGGATTACATCTATCGCTATCCGAAGCTCGTGAAGGCGGCGAAGATCGGGCTCGAGGTGGCGAAGACGCAGCGCGCGTCCGCGATGGTCGATGCCGGTCAGGATGCGCGCCTCGCGTACTACGAGTGGTTGCGTGCGAAGTTGAACGTGCTCGTCGCCCAGCGCCAGCTCGTTCAGGTTCAGGCGACCGTCGGCCAGATTCGTGCGCAAGCGGAAGTCCAGCGTGTGTCGAAGGCAGACCTCTTGCGCGTCGAATCGCAGGAAGCCGAAGCGGAGCAAACGCTCGATCAGTTGAAGAACTTGTCCGATCTGCGCGAGGAGCAGTTGCGCCTCTTGATCGGTGCGAAGGACGGCGAGCAGCTCGCGCTCGGCGAGGACATTCGCAAGGAAGTCACCGCCCCGGGCCAGACGAGCCTCGACGATCAAGTGAGGCTCGCGCAGTCGCAGCGCCTCGACATGAAGGTGATCGTGCAGGGCATCGAAGCGAAGCAGCGCCAGGCCGAAGCCGAGAACTCGGCTTATCTGCCGAAGCTCTCGGCGTTTGGCGTCGCCGACTACGCGCGTCCGAACCAGCGGATCTTCCCCGTCGAGGACGTGTTCAAGGGCACGTGGTCGGTCGGTGTGTCGCTGAACTGGACGTTGAACGATGCGTTGATCGCGGACACCACGAAGAAGCGGATCATCGCCGAGACGAACGAGCTCGTCGCCGATCAGGAAAATCTTCGCCGCGGCACGCGGATCGAGATCCTCCAGTCGCAACAGAACGTGAACGTCGCCGTGCACGCGCTCGCGACGACGCAAAAAGGTCTCGCGTCCGCCGAAGAAGGCTATCGCGTCCGCAAGGAGCTCCTGAATGCGGAGCGCGCGACGGCCGTCGAGCTCGTCGATTCCGAGACCGACCTCACACGCGCGCGCATCAACGCGCTCAACGCGCGGGTCGATCTCCGTGTCGCGATGGCGCAGCTGACCCACGCGCTCGGTAACGACACCGCCGGCGTACAGACCCAGAAACACTAGGGCAGTTCGTCGCATGTCGGCCCGAGGCTGCGATGTAAAGCCTTCCGACATGTCAGCCGCCTAACCTGCGGCTTTGTGGGGTGGACCCGATGGCAGGGTCCGTGCAAGGTAGGCAGCGCCATGCGTGTACTCGCCCTCTCCACGCTCGTCCTGTTCGCCGGCTGCAAGAAGTCGGAAGACACCACCGCCACCGTCCAAAAGACACCGCCGCCGACCGTGAAAGCGGCGACGGTCGTGGCGGGTGAGGCCCCGACGCCCGACGTGCTCACGCTCACCGGAACGGTGATCGCGGACCAGCGCTCGGACGTCACGGCGGATACCCAGGGCAAGGTCGTCAACGTGATGATCGAACGCGGTCAGCACGTGAAGCTGGGCCAGCCGGTGATCCAGCTGGACGTTCGCTCGGCCGCGTTGAACGCGCGCGAAGCGAGTGCCGCGTTGCAATCGGCGCGGGTCTCGAAGCAACTCGCCGATCAGGAGTGCGAGCGGACCAAGACGCTGCTCGACAAGGGCGCGATCACGAAGAGCGAGTTCGACAAGCAAAACACCGAGTGCTTGAACGCCGTCGAGCAGGTCGCGCAAGCGCAGGCCCGCAACGACATGATGAACAAGTCGGTCTCCGACGGCATGGTTCGCGCGCCGTTCGAAGGCACGGTCTCGGTCAAGAACGTTTCGCCCGGTGAATGGGTGCAGCCCGGCAAGGCGCTGTTCACGCTCGTCGACGACGACCCGCTGAAGATCGAGCTCGCCGTTCCCGAGAAGGCGGTCTCGACGGTGAAGAAGGATCAGCGCGTCGAGATCGTCGCGGTGTCGCAACCGGACAAGAAGCTCGGTGCCACGATCACGCGCCTCGGCGCCGAGATCGACAAGAGCCGCGCGCTCACCGCCGAAGCCGTGATCGACAAAGACTCGGGACTCGTCCCGGGCATGTTCGCGGAGGCGCACATCGTCGTCGGCCAGACGCCGCGCGTGGTGATTCCGGCGGACGCGATCGCGCGTCGTGGCGAGTACCAGCATGCATTCGTCGTCGTGAATGGCACGGCGCAGGATCGGATCGTCCAGCTCGGCGCGTCGCCGGGTGATGGCAAGGTCGCCGTGCTTCAGGGCGTGTCGAAGGGCGAGAAGGTCATCGCGAAGGTGACCGACCAAATCGCCGACGGCGTGAAAGTCCAGGAGTAACCCACCATGCAGTGGCTTGCAGATATCTGCATCCGAAGGCCGATCTTCGCCTTCGTGTTGATCCTCGCGCTCGTCGTCGTCGGTGGCGTCGGCTACTCGTCGCTCGGCGTCGACAAGTTCCCGAAGGTCGACTTCCCGATCGTCACGATCGTGACCCCATATCCGGGCGCGTCGCCGACGGCGGTCGAGACCGACGTGACCGAGAAGGTCGAAGAAGCGGTCAACACCGTGAGCGGTCTCGACACGCTGACCTCGACCTCGACCGAAGGTGTGTCGCTCGTCGTCGCGCAGTTCGATCTCGAGATCGATCCGGACAAGGCCTCGAACGATATCAACGAGCACTTGTCGTCGATCTTGCGCGACCTCCCGGAAGGCTCTCGCCCGGAAGTTCGCAAGGCGGACCCGGACGCGGCGCCGATCATCGTGCTCTCGGTCAAGGGACCGCCGAACACGCCGGTGCGCGAGCTCACGCACTTCGCCGACAAGCAGGTGAAGTCGCGCATCGAGCGGCTCTCGGGCGTCGGCCAGGTGCTGATCCTCGGCGGCCAGGATCGCCAGATCAACGTCAACCTCGATCCGATCCGGCTCGCTGCCGCAGGCGTGTCGGCGCTCGAGGTCAATCACGCGATCACGGCGGCGAACGTCAACACGCCGGGTGGTCAGATCGATACGGGCCCGCTGCACAACACGCTGCGCATCTCGGGCCGCGTGCTCGACCCGCAGCAGATCTGCCGGATCGTCATTCGCGAGCAGGGCAACAACCAGATCCGCGTCGCCGACGTGGTCGTGCCGCCGGAAAACGCGAAGAACGGCGAGTGCGTCGAGGATTCGCAGGAAGATGCGGAAACCTCGGCCGTTCGCAACGGCACCGCCGCGATCGCATTGCAGGTCCGCAAGCAGACCGGCACGAACACGGTGTCGGTCGTCGACTCGATCATGGGCAAGCTGAAGGAGCTCAACGCCCAGCTGCCGTCCGGTTACTCCGTCGACGTCGTGCGCGATAACTCGCTACAGATCCGGACCTCCGCCGACCAGGTGCTCGAGCACTTGAAGATGGGCGCGTTGCTCGCCGCGATCGTGGTGTTGATCTTCCTCGGCTCGCTGCGGTCGACGGTGATCGCCGCCGTCGCGATTCCGGTGTCGATCATCTCCACGTTCGGCCTGATGAAGGCGTTCGGCTTCACGCTGAACATGATGACCTTGCTCGCGCTCGCACTCGCCGTCGGTATCGTGATCGACGACGCGATCGTCGTGCTCGAAAATATCTATCGCTTCATCGACGAGAAGAAGATGAAGCCGTTCACCGCCGCGGTCCACGCGACGAAAGAAATCGGCCTCGCCGTGCTCGCGACCACGCTGTCGCTGATGGCGGTGTTCCTCCCGGTCGCGTTCATGAGCGGCATCATCGGCCGGTTCATGTACTCGTTCGGCCTCACGATGGCGTTCGCGATCGCGGTGTCGATGGTCGTCGCGTTCTCGCTCACGCCGATGCTCGCAGCGCGCATCCTGCCGTTGCCCGCACCGGAAGGGCAGGAGCGCAAGAAGTCGATCATCGAGCGCATCAGCGACGGCATCTACCACCCGATCGCGCGTGTCTACTCGGGCATCCTGGCGTTCTGTCTGCGCCATCGCTGGGTCGTCGGTCTCGCGATCGTGGCGACGTTCGGCATCACGATCCCGATGTGCGGCAAGCTCGGCGGTGACTTCCTCCCGGTCAACGACGAAGCGCAGTTCGAGATCTATCTGCAGACGCCGGAAGGCACCACGCTCGAGGCGTCGACCCTGATCGGCGAACGCATCGCTCGCAAGGTGCGCGAGCTGCCGGAAGTCGATTCCACGCTCGTCACCGTCGCGAACGGCGATCAGCGCCAATCGAACGTCGGCTCGATCTACGTCCACATGACCGATCCGGACAAGCGCAAGCGCAACCAGAACGCGGTCATGCAGGATGTCCGGCAGAACGTGCTCGATCCGACGAAGGGCATCGTGCCCGTCGGTGTTCGCGTCGCCGCGCAGCCGGTCAACGACTTCTCGTTGGGCGGTCAGAACGCGATGGTGTCGTACGTGATCAGCGGCCCCGATCTCGACAAGCTCGAGAAGTACGGCAAGCAGGTCCTCGCGGAGATGGGCAAGGTCAAGGGCGTCGTCGACCTCGATAGCTCGCTGCTCGATCCGGTCAACGAAACGTCGGTGCGCCCGGATCTCGATCGCGCCGCGTCGCTCGGCGTGGATCCGGCCGACATCACCGCGTCGCTCGGCATCTTGGTCGGCGGCGTCGAAGCGTCGCAGTTCGAAGACAAGGGTGACCAATACAAGGTGTGGCTGCGCGCCGCGCGGCAGTTCCGCGATAACCCGGATTCGCTCCAGCTCGTCCAGGTCCCGTCGCGCACGCTCGGTCAGGTCCCGTTGACGGACGTGATTCGCGTGAAGCCGGGTACCGCGATCTCGAAGATCACGCGCCAGGCTCGCGAACGCGCCGTCACGCTGACCATGAACGTGGCCCCGGGAACGTCGCAGAGCACCGTCGCCGCGGCGATGGAGAACACGATCAAGCAACTCGACATGCCGCCGGGCTACACGGCGGAACCGTTCGGTCAGTCGAAGGAGTTCAAGAAGATGGCGAAGGCGTTCGCGTTCGCGATCTTCCTCGCCGTCGTGTTCATGTATCTGACGCTCGCGGCGCAGTTCGAGTCGTTGCTCTATCCGCTCGTCATCATGTTGTCGTTGCCGCTGACGGTTCCGTTCGCGGTGATGTCGCTGACGATCACGGGTGGCTCGCTGAACATCTTCTCGATGCTCGGCATCATCGTGTTGTTCGCGATGGTCAAGAAGAACGCGATTCTTCAGGTCGACCACGCGAACGGCCTCAGACGACAGGGCTTACCGCGAACCGAAGCCGTGATCGCCGCGAGCCGCGATCGTCTGCGTCCGATCCTCATGACCACGTTCGCGTTCGTCGCGGGCATGATGCCGCTCATCACGAGCAACGGCATCGGCTCGGGTATGTCGAAGGCGATGGCGCAAGTCGTCGTCGGTGGTCAGACCTTGTCACTGACGCTCACGCTCGTCGCGATTCCGGTGATCTACACCTGGTTCGACGACCTCGCGCGGTTGTGGCGCACGTCGTGGGTCGGAACGCTCCTCGGCTTGATCGTCGGCTTCGTCGGCGCGGGCATCGTGATCGCGATCGCGATGAACACGATCAAGCCGCTGGGCATCCTCGCGCTGTTCGCGATCTGGTTCGGCTTCAAGCTCGGCTTCGCGCTCGGTCAACGGCTCGAGCGCGTGTTCCCCGTGTTGAAACCAAAAGGCAACGCGGATCGCGGCGCAGACGAGCTCGGCATCGTCGACATGTACGCGTCGAATAAATAAGGCCGTCATCCGGAGCGCAAAACAGACCGAATCGGGGTTCCGATCCCGATTCGGTTTTGTTATGAAGCCACTCCCCGGGGCAACCCGTGCTCGTAGTCATGACGAAGACAACTCGTTCAACGAAGCAGGGCCGAGACCTTCGTAGCCTGTTGCACGTCCCGCAGAATGACCTGCAGGCGCAGGTCGCGACCCGCCTCGAGGCGATTGGATTCCCCACGCTGCGCCCCGCGCACGTGCAAATCCTCTCGTCGGTCGGCCCGGATGGGTGCCGGCTCGCGGAGCTCGTCGCGGCGGTGTCACTGCCCAAACAAACGGTGGGCGATCTGGTCGATGACCTCGAGCAGATGAAGATGCTCGAGCGCTATCCCGATCCCGATCACGGCGTCGCCAAGCGCGTGCGCCTCGGATCGAAAGGGAAGGTCTGGGCCGCCGAAGTGAAGCGGGTGTCGACGTCGGCCGAGGCCAAATGGGCCACGCGGCTGGGCTCGAAGAAGATGAAGTCGCTGCGCGCGCTCCTCGAGGAGCTCGCCGCTACGGTCGAATCGTCGGTCGAGTCCGACGTGAAGCAAAAGCGCGGCTAACTGGGATAGGGTCCGGGCGTGTCTCGGATCGCGGTCCTGGTGCTCGTCGTCGGGTGTAGTCCGGCGCTGGATACCAGTTTCCCCGATGCGGCTCCGCGGGACGGTCGCATCTCGATCGACGCCGCAGAGGGCTCTGCGTGTGCGGTGCCGCGATTCCCGGGCTGGCAGTGGAGTGGCGTCGCCCCGGATTCGATCTGGTACCAGGCCGCGGATCTCGACGGCGACGGCACGCCGGAGCTGCTCTGGCAGGACTCCGAAGGCGAGCTGTTCGTGGTCCGCGCGATCGCCGATGGCTCGTACGGGTTTCCGACCTTGGTCGTCGCCGGGGTCGTGTCGGGCAATCCGGTGGTCAAAGACCTCGACGGCGATCATGTCGTGGACATCGCCTGGAATGGCGACAACGGCGCGGTCCGGATCGCGCGCGGCCATGGTGACGGCACGTTCGAGGATCCCGTCGACCTGATCTCGGCGACGACGCTGAACGGCGCGTTTCCGACGTTGGTGGCGTCCGAGCACGGACTCGTCGGTGCGCGGGGCGACACGGTCTTCATCGTCGATTCCGGCGTCGTCACCCACTGGAGCGTCGCGGTCACGGGGCTGGGCATCCAGTCGATCGCATCGGCGGACCTCGATCACGACGGCACGGACGAAGTGATCCTGGGCATCGCCGACGGCGCCGGAGCTTGGTCGGTGACGACGTATCGCAAGACCGGAGCTCCGATCGCATCACGCCCGGTCGCCTCGGCTTCGCGGTTGTTCGTCGGCGATCTCGATGGCGATGGTGCGCCGGAGGTCATCGCGTGGGACACGCTCGCCCTTCACGTGTTCCACGGTGACGGCGCCGGTGGCTTGTCGCCCGAGACGCGCCTGACACCCGGGTCGCCGAGCGAGACATTCGATCTCGTCGACCTCGATCACGATGGCGCGAAGGAGATCCTGTGCGTGGATTTCTACAAGAACACGATCGCGATCCAAAACCTCGACGGGACCCAACGCCTCCTCGCACGCGTTCCGAGCCCGAGCTTCGCGCAGGTGGTCGTCCGCGATGTCGATGGTGACGGTGCCGCCGACCTGGTGATGTCCGACGGCGTGGGCTCCATTCAGGTGATGCGCAACGATGGCACGGGCGCGTTCGCCCCACCGATCGCGTTCCCGGGCTTCGGTGCCATCGCGATCGACGTCCGGGATACGGACGGGGACGGGCGCGACGACATCATCACGCTGGACACGTTGTCGCCGCAGCTCACGATCTTTCCGCAACGCTGCGCGGAGTAGTACGCTCGGGACATTCGGGCGTTGTTGTTGCTCGCGTTGGTGGCGGGGTGTAGCGAGCATCTCGACACCACGTTTATCGACGCCGCGCCGCGCGACGTACGGACGCCGGTCGATGCCGGTGCGAGCAATGCGTGTGCGACGCCGAGGTTTCCAGGGTGGCAACGCATCCCGTATCCGGGTGGCTCGTTCGGGACCGACAACTATGCAGCGATGACAGACTTCGGCACCGGGACGCCTTCGTTGGTGTTCCTGGGCGGGGCGCTGACGATCGACGTGATCCCAGCGTTCGGAGATGGCACCGTGGCCACGCCGATCACGGTCGCGACCGGACGGCAGTCGATCGAGACGATCGTCGGCGATGTCGACGGTGATGGGCGTGCCGACATCGTGTACATCGGCGGCGACGGCATCTCGCTACTCCGCGGGAACGGCGATCTCACGTTTGCACCGCCGGACTCCCTCCTCGCGCTGACGGATCCCGGGCACACGTATCTGCGTGCGATGCGTGGGGGCTTTGTCGTCAATACCCAGGACGCGGTCTACGTGTTTCGTGCGCAGGCCGACCACACGTTCGCGATGACATCGTGGGCGCTGAGCGGTGGTTCGTGGGGCATTGTCGCCGGCGATTTCGATCAGGACGGCATCGATGACCTCGCGATCGTGCGCCCGAGCGGCGGGGCCTCGACGGTCGAGCTCTACCACGTGGACGGCACGCTCATATGGTCCCAGGCGTCGGACGTGTTCTTCGATTCGTCGCAGCTCCTCGTCGGAGACATCGATGGAGATGGCAATCTGGATCTCGTCGTCGATGACTTTTACTTCGCCTTCGTCATCCGCGGCGACGGTGCGGGACACCTCGGGGCCGAGCAAGTCATCCAGTGGCTCACGCAGATCCGGATCGCCGACATCGATCACGATGGTGTGGACGACATCATCGGGTTCGACGTCTCCAACGGGAATGGCAGCCCGCAAACGATCACCACGATCTCGAGGTGGGATGGCCCGACCGGACTACTGCGCCCGCTCGCACTGGTTCCCGCGCTCCAAGGCTTCGCGTATGGCGATGCCGATCACGACGGCATGCCGGACCTCGTTGGCGCGGCGGATAGCGGCGTTGTCGTCGTGCATGGCAATGGCGATGGCACGTTCACGTCTTCTACCGCGCAACCGCTGAGCGACCTGACGCAAGCTGCGTTCGGCGACCTCGATGGCGACGGGCTCCCCGAAGCGATCTACGTCACCGCGAATCTGTCGAAGGTCGGCATCGCGCATGCGCGTGCGGATGGCACGTTCGACGACCCGATCGAATACGACGCGTTCGGGCGCAAACCTGCCTTCGTCGTCGCCGGCGATCTCGATCACGATGGCATCGCGGACCTCGTCGTCGAGGACACGACCAACGGCAAGCTCGGCAACAATCAAGCGTCGATCGTGTGGTGGCGTGGGATCGGCAACGCCGTATTCCATCTCGAGCCCGAGGTGATCCTGGCGAAGGGAGGTTCGCTCCGATTGGCGGATCTCGACGGCGATCACCGCCTCGAGGTGCTGATGAGTACAGGCGACATCCTCGCCGTGACCGGCAACCAGCTCGCCTTGGTCGCGACCCCGTTCACGTCGGCGTTCGATATGGATGCCGCCGACGTCACGGGCGATGGCCTACCGGACTTGGTCGCCACTGACGGATCGGGTCAATTCGGACAGGTCCTGATCAGCGAGAACCTCGGGAACGGCATCTTCGCCGGTCCGATTTCGATTTCGCTCCCGGACGTGCCACAGCTCCTGGCACTGGCGGATCTGGATGGCGATGGACTGACCGACATCGTCGCGAGTGCGAGCGAGCTGTACGTGCTGCACAACAATCACAACTTCCGCTTCACCATCGATACGTATGCGGTGCCGACGTTTCGTATGTATGCGCGGGACGTCGACGGAAATGGCTCTACCGACCTCGTATTGATCGACGAAGCCGCGACGCTCGACGTGATGCTGAACGATGGCACCGGCAAGCTCCTGCCCGAGTTGGTCTACCCGAGCTTCGGCGCGAAGACCGTCGACGTGCGCGATGTCGACGGCGACGGCCACCCCGACATCCTGACGATCGATTCGTTTCCGTCGCAGATCACGGTCACTCCACAGCGTTGCGCGCCGTAGTACGCTAGCCGCATTCGGGCGTTGTTGTTGTTGGCGCTGGCGGCGGGATGTGGCGAGCATCTCGACACGACGTTTGTCGACGCCACGCCGCGAGACGTCCTCGCGCCGTCCGATGCCGGAACGGTCGCGCCGTGCGCGACGCCACGGTTTCCGGGCTGGCAACGGATCGCGTACACCGATATCGCGCTCACGAATGGCGGCTACATCCCGGCGGATCTAAACGCCGACGGCAACCCGGAGACGCTCGTCCTCGACTTCAACGGCACGCTCAGCGCGATCGCGTCGATCGGCGACGGCACGTTCACGCCACCGGTCACACTCGCGAGCGGGATCGAATCGGCGGACCTTACGGTCGGTGATTTCGATGGCGACAGCCACATCGATGTCGCGTTCTACGGCGTCGACGGCGTGACGGTGGTGCGCGGCAACGGTGACGGCACGTTCGGCGCACCGACGGTCGTGTTCACGCCGGTTCCGAACACCCCGACCGGCACGTATATCCGCGCCATCCACGACGGGTTCCTGATCGCGACCCAGACGACGATCCAGATCGTGCGAGGTCAATCCGACGGCACGTTCGTGCTGACGCCGTCGTGGGCGCTGACGCCGCCGGACTTCGATGGCATTGCCGTCGCAGATTTCGATCGCGATCAGGTCGACGACATCGCACTCCTACGCACGACCAACGAGCTCGAGATCTATCGCCTCGACGGCACGCTGCTCGGATCGCAGCCGTACAACAGCTTCGCGGTGCAGATGCTTGCCGGCGATATCGACGGGGATGGCACGAGCGACGTCGTGATCACGGACGGGCTCACACTCTCGATGTTCCGTGGCGACGGCACGGGTGGTCTCGAGGCCGCGCGAACGCTCACGACCGAATTCACGACGCCACTGCTTCTCGCGGATGTCGATCGCGACGGCACGCTCGACGTCGTCGGTCTCGATTCGGGCCACGTCACGATCATGGCGATCGACGGTCGTGGTGCTCCGGCACGCACGCTGGCGATCTCACCATCGATCGAGGCGTTTGCCGTCGCGGACTTCGATCACGATGGCGTGCCCGATCTCTCGGCGATGACGAACTACGGGATCAACGTCATCCATGGAAATGGCGATGGCACGTTCGCGACCGCGTCCGCCACATGGGTCTACACGCTCGACCAAGGCACGTTCGCGGACCTAGACGGAGATGGCCGCAAAGATGCGATCTACGTGAGCCGGTATTTGTCGAAGGTTGGCATCTCGCACGCGCGGGCCGATGGTGGTTTCGACCCGCCGATCGAATACGACGACTTCAGCCGATTCCCCGTCGTTGTCGTCGCAGGAGACTTCGATCAGGACGGCTACGTCGATCTCGTCGTCGAGGATTCGACCGTCTACGGCGAATTCGATCCTCACTACGCGCTCGCGTGGTGGCGCGGTGCTGGCAACGGCGTGTTTCATATCCAACCCGGTCTCCCGATCAGCGGGGGAGCCTATTTGCGGCTCGCGGATCTGGATCGCGATGGTCGTCCCGAGCTCCTCACGAGCACCGGCGCGGTGTTCGGCGTGACGAACGGAACACTCGCAGAGATCAGTGCGCCGTTCACCGGAGCTGCCGACATGGCCGCCGCCGACCTGACCGGAGACCGTCTTCCTGACTTCGTCGCGGCATTTGCGTCGGGTAACACCGGCGGTCAGATATCGATCCGCCGTGGCCTCGGTTCGGGTGTCTACAGTTCCCCGACGTCGATCCCGCTCGCGAACGTTCCGTACTCCTTCGCGCTTGCCGATGTCGACCGTGACGGCATCACCGATATCGTCGTCAGCACGGACACCCAGCTCTACGTATTGCGGAATCGCGGCAACCTGAGCTTCACGATCGATACCTATCCGTTGATCGGTGGACGCATCTTCGTGCACGACGTCGACGGTGACGGCGATCTCGATCTCCTCGTGAACGACGACCTCGCCGCGCTATCACTCCTGCTGAACAACGGCGACGGAACCTTCGCGCCACGAGTCCTTGTCTCGACGTTCGGAACGGATAACGTCGACGTTCGGGATGTAAACGGCGACGGTCATCCCGACCTCATCACGATCGACGAACGTCCCGGCTTCATCACCGTGACGCCGCAGCGCTGCTACTAAGCGTCCGCTTTGGGAATCGCGCGCAGCCGATAGCCGAACCGGTGCCGGCTCTCGATCAGATCACCGATCTCCGACTTCACCAACGCACGCCGCACGCGCCGCACGAGCTGCTTCACGTGGTTCTCGCTCGGCTCGCGTGTATCCCACGACAGATCCGCGATCAGCTCCGACGAGCGCACGAACCCGCGCACGAGCTCCGGTTGATGCTCCTCGGCCGCCATGCGCCGGATCATCAACGCCATCAGTTCGAACTGCGTGGTGGTCAGCTGGACTTGCTTGCCATCGACCTCGATGAGGCCACCACCACCGCCCGTCGGCTCGTGGAGGCGGAACCGCATCTCGGGCAGACCGACGTTCGTGTTTTCTTCTTCCTCTTCGAAGTCCGACGGCGGCGGCGTGTTCTTCACCGGCGGAAGATCCACGGGCAACCCCGACGGCTTGATCGTGCTCGTCACCGTACGCGTCATGCGCGGCGGCGGCAGCTTGTCGACGTTGCCGAGCATGTAGAACGCGATGTGACCGAAGCGAACGCGATCACCACCGACGACCGGCACCGGACCTTCGATCAACTTGTCGTCGTGAAACGTGCCGTTCGCGGAACCGAGATCACGCAGCGTCCAGACTCCATTGTCGAGCGTCAGGTGCGCGTGATGGCGCGACACGCTCGGCTCGAGGATCGCGAGGCCTTGGCTCTCGATCTGCCGGCCGACGATCGTGCGCGCTTCGAGACGATGCACGCGACCCCACGGATCGATCAGCGCGGCCTCGGTGGGGCGAATGATGCGGAGAATGATCTGTTCGGGAGTGATCCGGATCGGGCTCGACAGCTCGTCGCGACACTCTTCACACAGGACGCCCACCTCGGGGTCGCGTTCGCCGCAAATCGGGCACTTCATCCGGTAACCAGTCTACCAAGGTTTCCGAGATCATTCCCAAGACGTGTATGCGTGACCCTGCACCGGCTCCTCGGCTTTGTTCGCAGACGCCGCCAGCTTGAACGGAAATGACTGCGCCGAGACCCCGTCTTCGTTCGCCGTCATGACCTGAAAGTGGAGGTGCGGGGTCGACGAAAACCCGGTGTTCCCGGACAGCGCGAGCTCGTCGCCACGGCGGACTGGCGTGCCGGGCTCGACCTCGACACCCGACGGGGCGAGGTGCATGTACTCGCCGATCGTGCCGTCGTCGTGGAGGACGAGCACCCAGTTGACCTTCTTGTATTCGAGGAAGTCCGGCGTGGTCCCGGCGCTCTGGGCCGACGCATTGGACGCGACGACCACGCCGGGACGGGCCGCGAGGACGTGTGTCGCCTGCGGGCAGTCGAAGTCGACCGCGTACTCGTTCGAGCCGTGATGGCTGAACGCGCCGTGGAAGCCCTGCAGCACCTTAAATTTCTTTGGGGTCCGATACGGAATTCGATAGGTGTATTCGGTCGGGCGCGCCTCGGGGTCGCCAAACCGCGCGTGGAACTGCATCTCGCGGTGATACGAGCTCGCGCGATCCATGATGCGCAGAGTCGTGAGCACGACCGACGCACCGGTGCCGTTCGGAGCGGGCGCGGGCGGTAGGACGACCACACCCGACGGCGGCTCGAGCGGCGACAAGTTTTCGAGGTTCTCGAGGTGCCACGCGAGCACGATCGGCACCGCGTAGTGATTGCGCGCGACCTCGATCACCCGGTCGTCATCGCGACGGAGCTCGAACTCGACTCGCCCGCCATCGAACGCGAAGTCGTACGAGCGCTGGACGCTGATGCCGGCTTGCGAAAGATCGAGAACCGGTGCCGGTGGCGCGGGTTGGGCGTAGCCGGTCGGGCCGTAATACGACGGCTCGGGCGGTGGCTGACAACTCGCGACGAGCGTCAGAACAACGGGAGCCACGCGCATCCAGCTCTATGGTAGCAGAGCGGCGCGCCGGTAACGGACCTGCGTCCCCGAGATGCGGTCCCACCACGCTCGTTTGCCGGGCGAGCCCATGGCCGCGAACACGAGGAGCGCGAACGGCAGGATGAATGCGACGGCGACCGCGATCCGCATCACCAGATGACCGCCGACCAAGCGCTCGACGAACGACAGGACGACCGGCGGACCGAGCATCACGCCGGACCGGACGAACGCCTGGACGAGCGTGGGCTTGCCACCCGTTGCGACGCTGATCACCTCGAGGTCGAGCAGGCCTTTGCCGGCGGTGGTGCCGAGCCAGGCGATCAACAGCGTCGAGTAAACGAACACGAGCGGGAAGATGATCTCGCCGTTGACGTCGCCGCCGCCGAACGGAATCGTGATGCCGCCGACGAGGATCGACATCAGGATCACGTCGATCAGTTGGGCGATGCCACGCACGATCGCGCCGGCGGGACGCGCGGACACCGTATCGATCGCGCGGATCAGCTCGTCGTAGCTCGTGAACCGCTTCGCCGGATCCGGCGCCATCATTCGCGAGATCAGGTTGTCGACGGCGGTCGCGGCGACACGGGCGTGACCTTTGCGCGGCACCGGCGGGCGGACGGCGGTCTCGTGTTTCGTGATCAGGCCATCCAGGGTCTCGGCGGCGAACGGCGGCTTACCCGAGACCAGGTGATAGAGCGTGGCGCCGAGCGCGTAGATGTCCGCGCGATGATCGATCGCGGCGCCACGCGCTTGCTCGGGGGCCATGTACAGCGGGGTGCCGGCCATCGTGGTCTGCTCGACGGGGGCATCGCCCGAGACCGGCTCCGGCGCCGCCGACACGATCCCGAAATCGAGGACCTTCACGGTGCCGTGCGCGTCGGTCATGAGGTTCGACGGCTTGACGTCGCGGTGGGTGAAACCCTCGCGTTGCGCTTCCCGGAGGCCGAGCGCAGCGGACCGGATCGCGCCTAGCGCCTCGGGAATCGTGAGTGGCCCCGTCGTCACGCGCTCGGCGAGCGTCTTGCCGGCGAGGTATTCCATCGCGAAATACAGCCGGCCGGCGTCCTCGCCAATGAAGTAGATGTGGCCGACGTTCGGGTGTTGGATTCGCGCTTGGGCGCGCGCCTCGCGGATCAACCGTTCGCGTGCATTGCCCGACGTGGCCGAGCCCTCGGGCAGGACCTTGATCGCGACCGGCCGATCGAGCGCGAGGTCCGTGGCGAGATAGACCTCGCCCATGCCGCCGGCGCCGAGCTTGTTCTCGATCTTGAAGTGACCGAGCTGAGACCCCGACAGTAAGTCGTGGCTGACCGGGCGCGGCTGCTGCGCGAGCGTCGCCGTTTTGGCAAACGCCTGATCGCCGATCTCGACGGACACGTGCGGAGCATAACCTTGACTGAGGGTCGAGTTCGTTTACCTTCGACGGGGAATGGCGAGCGACCGCAGTTGGACGATCACACCGACGGTGGTGTGGTTCGGCGCGTTCTTGGTCGCGTTCCTGATCTGGAAAGACGGGAACCTCCACGCGCTCGCGAATCGGCTAACCCAGAAGCGCGAGGATCAGACGGCGAAGGCGGCGGGGCCGGTGTTCGCGAAGGCGCCCGTCGAAGTTGCGGATGCCGAGCCCGAGCCGGTGACCCAGCCGAAGTTGCCGCCACCGCCGCCGGGCAGTCACGACATCGGTGCGTTGACCGATACGTGTATCGATCCTGTGGGCGCCGAGCCGGCGAAGTGCAAGGCGTGGGCGATGGACGGTTATTACAAGGCGGCCGCGCAGGCGAAGGCGGGCAAGCTCGGCCGCGCGCTGCGGGTGTCGTGGTACGGCGATTCGGTCGTCGCCGACGATCAGATGGCGAGCCGGCTGCGCGAGCGGTTGCAGACCGACCTCGGCGATGGCGGTCCGGGCTACGTCTACGTGGTGCCGCCGCACAAGTTCAACGAGAACCACGCGATCAATCGCTCGTTCGGTGGCTCGTGGTTCCCGCACTCGATCTCGCTCCAGCAGATGCCGGATGGCTTGTATGGCGTCGGTGGCTCGACGGCAGAGACCGACGGCGGCCGCTCGACGATCAAGCTCGCCGCCGGCAAGATCACGAACCTCGAGCTGTATTACCTGACGATGCCGAAGGGCGGCACGGTGACGGTGAACGCAGATGGCGCCGAGGCGATGAAGGTGGACACGTCCGGCGAGCGAGGTGCCGCGTGGGCACAGGGCAAGGTGGATGGCGCGGCGACGATCGAGATCAAGACGGACAAGCGCGTGCGGGTGTTCGGCATCGATCTCGAGAATGCGAAGGGCGCCGTCGTCGATAACTTGGGCGTGGTGTCGAGCAACGTGAAGAGCTTCGCGAACAACACCACGGACCATTGGCAAGCAGAGCTCGATCATCGCGCGGCGGATCTGATCCTGATCATGATCGGCGCGAACGAAGCCGAGTGGCTCGGTCCGAAAGATCAGGATACGAAGGACTATCAAGCGCACTACGAGAAGGTGCTCGCGGTGATTCGCAAGGCGCGGCCGGATGGTGCGTGCGTCGTGGTATCGCCGACGGATCAGGCCGAGGCCAAGGACGATGGCTACGAATCGCGGCCGGTGATGCCGGTGTTGATCGCGGCGCAGGAAAAGGCGGCGCGCTCGCAAGGCTGTGCGTTCTATTCGACGTACGCGTGGATGGGCGGCAAGGGCTCGGCGGCGAAGTGGTTCAAGCACAGCTGGGTGTCGTCGGACTTCCAGCATCTGTCGAAGAAGGGTGCCGAGAAGATCGCGGATGCGCTGTACGAAGCACTCGATGGCGGCGCGAAACAATTCGGGGCACATGCGCATTGAGCTGACCGCGCTCGGCTTGGTCGTGCTCGCGAGCTGTAGTAGCTGCGACGGCGATCGCTCGAAGAATCTGCACGCGCCGAACGTTGCTGCCGCGAAGGATGCGAGCGCAGGTGCGGCGGTGATCGATCAATCGAATGGAAGCGGGACGGAGGTCGTGCCGCCGTCGACGATCGGCTATCTCGATGCGCCAGCGGGGACGCTCGAAGGCCTGTACACGGGGCTGGCAGCGGCCGATCGCGGGGATGCGAACGGGCGCGTCGCGATGGAGTTCTTCGGCGATTCGCACACCGCGGGTGATTCGATGACCTCGCGGTTGCGCGCGACCTGGCAGACCCGATTCGGTGATGCGGGGCGCGGTGTCGTCGGCGCGGGCAAGGTCCCGACCCGGCACTATTATCAACGCGACGTGCACTATGGCCGGCAAGGCGATTGGCACGCGATGGTCGGCGGTGCGCGAGGAGATACCGAGCCGTTCGGCATCGACGGCATGCGCGTGACCGGCAAGGGCAAGGGCGCGCAGCTCTGGGTCGAGACCTGTACCGAGTGTCCGTCGGGCACCCGCGTCGGCCAGTTCGAGATCCTCTACTACGCGGCGCCGGAGCACGGCGTCGTGAAGTATCGCGTCGACGAGCAGCCGTGGCAGACGCTCGCGACGAAGACCACCGCGATCGAGCCGCCGCATCCGGGGCGTCAGGTGATTCCGGTGACGGATGGTCCGCACAAGCTCACGCTCGAGCATGGCGGTGGTGGCGTCGTCGATCTGTTCGGCGTGGTGATGGAGCGGCCGCATCCGGGCGTGATCGTGGATTCGCTCGGCGTCGTCGGGCGGAGGCTCGGCAGCTTGCGCTCGTGGGATTGGTCGATCATCGGCGACCAGTTGTCGACGCGGGATCCGAAGCTCGTGGTCCTGCAGTACGGCACGAACGAAGCGGACGATCCGGATCTCGTGCTCGAGGATCTGGCGCGCTACTACGACGAGACGATCCTGCGGATTCGCGCGGCGGCACCCACGGCGTCGATCCTGATCTTGGGGCCGCCGGATATGGGCGTGCGCGAAGGCGGCAAGAGCTGCGATCACATGAAGCCGAACGCGGCGCCGATTCCGGAATGCGAGTGGCGGACGCCGTCGATCCTTCCGGAGATCATCTCCGTCGAGCATGCGGCGGCGGCGCGCAATCACGTCGCGTTCTTCGACACGTTCGCGGCGATGGGCGGTGCCGATCACATGGGCACCTGGGCCGAGGCGGAGCCGAAGGTCGCGTACAAGGATCGCGTCCACTTCACCGATATCGGCTATCAGCGGTGGGCGGATGCGCTGTCGGGCGCGCTGCTCGAGGGCTACGCGAAGTGGCGGGCCGCGCAGAATCTTCCGGCGACGAAAGCGGCGGTGCTGCCGCCGGCAAACGTTCCAAGTGACGCGCTACTGCCCGGTCCGGTCGCGCCCTAGATGCTGTTTTCGAACCCGGACTATCCGGTCTTTCTCGTCGCGGTGTTCTTTCTCTACGCGTTGTCGCGGGGAGTGGATCCGCTCGGGAAGGTGGCGCGGATCGCGATCATGTTGCTGCTCGGGGACGTGGTGTTCCTGTTGGTGGCGAAGGATCCGGCGCTGCTGTGGGATCCGCTCGGCAACGTCGTGTTTTCGATCGCGTCGGGGCGCCCGATCGAGGTCGATGTCGTCCAGTGGCTCGTCGGCGCGGGCGTGTTCGGTGGCTGTGTGTGGATCGGGGTGCGCGCGGGCGGTTGGCTCGCCACGGATCGCGCGCAGAAAGTCGTCGGCGTCGGGATGGTGGTGGTCGTGCTGTGCGTCGGTGTGGCGCTGGCGATCGCGAGTCGCTATCCGATCATGGTCTGGGATTGGGAGACGCTCGCGCCGAAGCCGGGGACCGAGATCACGTCGCTGACGTGGTGGTTCATCGAGAACGGCCACCTGATCGTGCTCGGCGTGTTGGGCGTCGGCATCGGTGCTGCGCAAGTCGCATCGCATCGCACGCTCGGGCGCGTGATCGTGTTGTTCGTCGCGTCGGGGCTGTTCTACCAGGCGTGGGCGGTCGAGATGCCGGGCGCGTATCACTACCTGCTCGCGCTGCTCTTGTTCACGATCGTCCTCGATTACTACCTCGGGATCTGGATCGAAGAGTCGACCGATCCGGTGATGCGGCGCGTGCTCGTGATCGTGAGCCTGTGCTCGAACCTCGGCATCCTGTTCTATTTCAAGTACGCCTTCTTCTTCGGGCTCCAGGCGCACCACCTGATCCTGCCGGCGGGCATCTCGTTTCACACGTTCCAGTCGCTGTCGTACACGATCGATGTCTATCGCAAGGAGCTGAAGGCGACGCGCTCGCCGATCCAGTTCGCGACGTTCGTGCTGTTCTTCCCGCAGCTCGTCGCGGGGCCGATCGTGCGCGCGCAGGATCTCTTGCCGCAGCTTTCGGATCTGCCGATCTTGGAGCTCGAGAAGGCGACGCGCGGGTTGTTCCGGATCGTCGTCGGCTTGTTCAAGAAGATCGCGCTCGCGGACACGTTGGCGATCGCGATCGTCGACCGCGTGTTCGATACGCCGGGGCACTTCACATCGCTCGAGGTGCTCGCGGGCGTGTATGGCTACGCGTTCCAGATCTATCTCGATTTTTCCGCCTACAGCGACATCGCGATCGGATCGGCGGAAGTGCTCGGCTTCGATCTGCCGGAGAACTTTCGCACGCCATATCGCAGCGCGAGCCTCCAAGAGTTCTGGCGGCGTTGGCACATCTCGCTCTCGACGTGGTTGCGCGACTACTTGTACATCGCGCTCGGCGGTAGTCGTGGGGCGCCGTGGCGCACGTACGTCAACCTCGCGTTGACGATGCTGCTCGGCGGGTTGTGGCACGGCGCGAACTGGACGTTCGTGGTGTGGGGTGGGCTGCACGGGTTCGGGCTCGCGATCACGCGGTTCTTCCAACGCGCCAAAGATCCGAAGCCGTTCGCGATCGGTTGCGCGATCCTCGCGGCGTTCGGATGCGTCGGCGTGACGGTGGTGCCGGGCACGTGGGCCAAGTTGATCATCGCGTGGTCGACGATCACGCCGCTGTGGGCGGTCGCGACGGCGTGGCTCTCGCGCGTCGAGTGGACGCCGACCTACCACGCGCGTGGCAATGCCGACTTCTATCGGGTGGCGTCGTGTGCGGTCGGTGCGGCGGTGATCGCGACGCTCGATACCGCGCAGCCGTGGCTGACGCTCGTGCTCGTCGCGGTCGCGTGGGGGCTAGCGGTGATGGGCGACTTCATCGCGGTCGGGCGGCCGGGTATCGACACGATCGTGCGGCGGTTCCTCGCGGCGGTGCTGACGTTCCAGTACGTCTGCCTCGCGTGGATCTTCTTCCGGGCGGAGTCGTTCGATCGTGCGCTCGCGGTGCTGCGGGCGATCGGCGACGGATCGTGGGGGCGGGCGAACGTGACGCCGATGGTCCAGCTCGCGCTCGGCGTGGGGCTCGCGGCGCACTTCTGGGCGGACGGCACGTTCCGATGGATGCGCGATCGCTGGGTCGCGTTGCCGGCCTGGGCGCAGGGTCTGGTGTTGGCGGCGGCGGCGATGATCTTGCGCGAATTGAGTCACGCGAAGCTCGTGAAGTTCATCTACTTCGAGTTCTGACTGGAAGCTCGAGTAGCCGGCGAGTCTTGTTTGCGAGATCACTGGCAATCCCGTCGAGGACTTGCCGTGGCAAGCGGCTTGCTGGAACGCGCCTCACTCGAAAATGCGCGCAGTTGTTTTGATCGTGTTGTTGGCCGCCTGTGGTGCTCACATGTCCGATGGATCCGGGACCGGGTCCGGCTCGGATCAGCCACCGGACTGCGGTGCGGGCATGGTCGTCAACTCGGCCGGCGAGTGCGTCCAGTGCATCCCCGGCGGCAACGACTGTCCTGCAGGCGAGTACTGCACGGCGCAGAGCACGTGTGTCGCCGGTTGCGATGGCGACAACGATTGCGGGCCGAGCGCGAGCTGCTGCGACCACACGTGCGTCGACACGACGACGCTGACGGACTGCGGCTCGTGCGGCAACGCGTGTGCGCATGGCGATTTCTGCGATGGCACCAAGTGCAACGCGCCGACGGTGCCGAACTTCTGCGCGAACACGACGGTCTACGTGATCCACGATGGCATCGCGAATGACATGACGGCGGCGGACGAGATGGCGTCGACGATCACCGCGAATTGTCCGGGCACGGTCACGGTGAGCACGGCGAACCAGACCGACGCGACGCTTGTCGATCAGACGACGGGGCAGCCGCTCGCCGGATCGGGTGTCACGTACGTGATGGGTGGCGGGCCGTACGCGAACAAGCCGGTCAAGTGGCTCGAGAGCACGCAGCTCGTCACCAAGGTCTACTTCTACGACGACAACGTGAACTTCAACTGGATGGTGCGTGGCAACGCGACGCCGGTAGCGGGGATGGTCGCGTCGGCTTGCTCGACGCATAAGGATCAATTCGTGGTCGAGCTCGTGACGGATCCGATGAGTGGCACGCTCTCGCTCGTCGGTTACGGTTCGTGTGTGGGTGGGCGTGGAACGCGTGCGGCGGCGTACTACTACGCGAACGTGATGTTGCCGAATGCGGCGTCGTATCCGGACAGCTGGTACGTGTTCGGTTGGGACGACACGAACAATGATGGAGCGGCGAACGCGGGCGACACGTACACGCTGCTCGCGCACGGCCTCTAGGGACGGTCGCAACTACGTCAACTTGCGATCGCGATGTCCGCGAATTTGCTCGAGGGTGGGGACGGTCGCAACTACGTCAACTTGCGATCGCGAACCTCGCGAAATGCTTCGAAGGCGGGGACGGTCGCAACTACGTCAACCAACTGTCCGGCTTTCGGACAGGGGACGGTCTGAAGTTAGGGAAGCGCGCGTGCGCATCGGCGTGAAATTCTTCAGGCACGGGGACGGTCTGAAGTTAGGGAAGTTCGCGTTAAAGGACGTCCGGCCGATTCGGAGCGAGCCAGCCGGCGAGCGTCGACGAGAGGCCGAGCACGAGCTCGGGCGCGCGTCGCGATGCGGCGGTGAACGCTGCGCGATCGATGACGAGGACATCGGCTCCGCCGGGTGCAGCGGTGACGGTCGCGGCGCGCGGTGCCTGCGTCAGCACGGCGAGCTCGCCGACGACAGCGCCCGCCTCGATGCGGCGATCGGTGCCGTCGCGCGTGGCGATCAACGTCCCGCGCGTGACGATGAACATCGTGTCGCCGGGGGCGCCGAGATCGAATAGCTTGCCGTCGACGGTCTGGGCGTCGGTATGGCTCGCCAGATCGGCGAGTGCCGGCCCGGCGATCGATGCGAACAGAGGAGGGCGGCGCAATGCGACGAGTGCGGGCTCGAGGTCGCTCAGCTCGCCGGCGAGTAACTTCGCGAGCCACGCATCGTGTCCACCGAGCGCGATCGCCGATCCGGCCGCGGGCGGTCGCAGCCAGCGCTCGAGTGCGGCGAGGATCGATGCGCGCGCGGCGAGCTCCTGCATGATGTCGAGTGCGCGCTTGCGGTCGGCTTCGCTGCCCGAGACCAAGCGCCGTGCGGTCGCCGCGATCGGAGCCGGATCGCGACCCGCGGCGGCAGCCTCGACAGCGGACACCCACAGAAGGCGTGCGACGCAGCGGCGCGTTGCGATTTCGAGCTCGGCCTTCTGACACGCCGTATGGGCGGCGCCGAGGGCATCTCGCGCGTCGAGATGTGCGGCCAATGCGGCAAGGGCGGCGTCGTGCGCGGCGGTGATCGTCGACGGCGAAATCGCGATCCCACTGCGCGCGTGCGCGAGTGCCGTGCGCAGGGCCGCATGGGCCACCTCGGGATCGCGGTCGGCGATCAGGGGCTCGAGCAGCTTTGTCGACGAGGCGCCGGCGAGTGCGCGTGCGGTGGTCGCGCGCGCGATCGCGGACCAGCCGGGAACCGCGGCGTGGATGGCCGCGGCGTCATCGCCGTCGAGCTCGCCCAACGATGCGATCGCCGCGAGCGCGGCAGGCTCGCCTTGTTCGAGTGCGGCGGCCAGTACGGCTAGGCTTGCGGCATCGCCGACGCGAACGATCGCGAAGCAGGCACCAGCGCGCGTTGGCGCGGACTCGTACGCGTCGAGGAGGAGCTTGTCGGTATCGTCGACGGCCGCGCCCGTGGACGTGACGGATGGCCGGACGGTGGATGGGCTGCCGGAGGATGAGGTGCCGGCGGATGACGCGCGCGAGCCTGCACGTTGCTTCATCTGGCGAAGCAGTGCGACCGCCCACACCGGATCGTCGACGAGCGCTTCCAGAATCGTCGCGCGATCGAGAGCGGCGCCCTTCGTGAATTGTTCGGCGGCACGCGTGACCTCGTCGATCGCGCGCGACAACCCGGCGCGGGCCTTGCCGCGAGCGACGCCCGAGTCATCCCCGGCGATCGCCAGAGCCTTGATGCCGAGCGCGAGCGGACGATCCTCGTCCTCGATCGCGATCGCAGCGCGCAATTCGCCGCGCAGCGATGGGACCGGCGAGCGAACGAGTTGATCGAACAACGCGGCTCGCACGTCGGGCTCGTCGTGGCGAAGGTGATCCGCGAGGTCCTCCGCGTCGACGCGCGCGCGATGCAACGCGATGCGGGCAAGTGCCGCGGCCCGCGCGTCGTCGGAGCCGGCGGCATGCGTCCAGGCCTCGAGCGTATCGAGCGGAATCCGCCGCGGATCCTCGCGACGCGCTTGCTTGATGTTGAGCGGCGCCGCGAGCGCGTGTTGAAACCGCCTCGCGGCCACGCGCGCGGTGATGCCCCAGATGATCGCGACGCCGATCGCGATCGCCGCGATCGTGCTCGGCGTGTGAAGCAGTCGCGGGCCGATCAGGAACAGCACGTAGCCCGCGCTCGCCGCACCCGCGGGATAGATGACGCCGCGCACGAGGACCTTCCAACGTGCGCGTGGCCCGGGCGGCAATGCGGAAAACGCGAGCTCTTGCGACGTGCGTGAGGTCGCGAGCCGCAGCACCTGGTCGCTCGTGCGCGTGCCCGCGATCGCGATAAACCCCGGCGACGCGGCATAGCCGAGATACGCGAGGATCACGACGAGCGGGTGCAACGCCGCGGTGAACGGCAAGCTGCGCGTCACGAGGATGCGCGGCATCGCCAATGCTTGCAGCACGAACAGGATCGCGTTCGTGCCGCCGTAGAATAGCGAGAGCGCGACGGCGAGCGTCGTACCGGAGTAGCGCGACTTCACGGTCGCGAGGAACTGCAGATCGATCACGGTCGTGACGATCGCTTCGAGCGCTGCAACCGCGACGATCGCGGCGAGCAGCTTCTCTTGGATCGTGGTGAGCCCGACCGATGCCGGCGCGCCAGCGCTCGACGGTGTTGCCGAACCAACGGCCGGCGGTCTCGAGTTGGGGGCTGCGCCAACGGTCGGTGTTGCCGAACCAGCCGGCGGTCTCGAGTTGGGGGCTGCGCCAACGGTCGGGGTTGCCGAACCGGATGCCGCGCCGATTGCGCCGCGCGGCATTCCCGGGCCGCCCGGAACTCCACCCGGGGCGCCGGTGCGCACGAGCTCGCGTTCTTGCGCGATGCACAGCGCGATCACGACGGCCGTCGCGCCCGCGGACACGTACGCGATGAATGGCAGGCCCATCCGCGTGACAACCGCCGCGGTCCCGAGGCCGGCGATCGCGCCACCCAATGTGATCGCGGCGCCGGCGCGCGGCAACATGCGCCGAGCATCGCGACCGGCGACCGCAGCGGCCACGCGATTCCACAGCGCGAGGTTCGCGACCTGCGCGACGGCGGTCACCGCGATCACGATCGCGATCGGCGATACGCCGGCGCGAAGCAGGGCAGGCGAGCCTGCCGACACGATCGCGAGCAGCACGAGCAACGACAGATCGACGACGCTCGGATGCGCACGCCGAGTGATGACGTCGTAGCTGATCGTGGCGACGCCGAAGCCGACGGCGGTCGCGATCAAGAGCCACGGTGCCTGCGCCGGACCGTACGCTGCGAGGAACGTCGCTTCCGCGAATGCGCGCAACGCCACGGCCGCGAGGTTCGCGATCAGCACCATCGCGGCGCCGAGAGCAAACGCGCGCTTGTTCATTTCGTTGGCTCCGGACGCGACACCACGGCGGTGAGCTTCGCGAGCACCATCGCGGCGCCGAGAGCGAACGCGCGCTTGTTCATCCGCGCCTCGCGGTCTGAGTGGCCACGCGCGCCGCGATTTGTGTCCGGAACTTGCCTAACTTCAGACCGTCCCCTCGCCCTAGGGATTCCGCGATGATCGCGCGACGAACTTCCCTAACTTCAGACCGTCCCCGGTGTCCGAAAGCCGGACAGTTGGTTGACGTCGTTGCGACCGTCCCCACCGTCGAGCAAGTTCGCGGACCTGGCGATCGCAAGTTGACGTAGTTGCGACCGTCCCCACCGTCGAGCAACTTCGCGGACCTGGCGATCGCAAGTTGACGTAGTTGCGACCGTCCCCTCATCTCGCCTCCAGCAACAGCGCCGCGAGCCGGTCCGCAATGGCCGCGAGCGCTTGCGGATCCTCTTCGAGCACATCACGGACATCATCGACCGCGAGACCGACCAGCACCGACGGCTGCTCCGCCACGACCTCGACGACAGGCGTGGCCGCGCGCACGACTCGGATCAGGCCGAGCGCATTCCCGGCGACCGCATTCGTGCCGTGCTTCTTCACGACACTGGCCGTCGCGAGCTGCTCGGCCGACACGAGCTCGCGCACCGCGACCGCGAGCGAGCCCGACGCCACGACCCAGACGTCATCTTCGGTCGTGCGCCGCTCACCGCGCTCGAGCGAGTCGGCGCGCGCGCGTTCCGCGAGCCGGACGATCACGGCAGGCGCGAGACTCTCGAACAGCGGACACGCCGCGAGCGTGCGGGCTCGTTCGAGTAGGTCCATCGACGAGCCGACGACTACTTCTTCGCGAGGATCTTTTTCTGATTCGCGAGGACCGCGTCGAGCTTCTTCTGGTTGTTCTGCATCACCTTTTGGTTAGCGAGAACCTGATCCAGCTTCTTCTGGTTCGCCTGGATCTTGCCCTGGTTCGCGACGATCTGATTCAGCAACTTCTGGTTGCCTTCGATCTTCTTCTGATTCGCGATGATCGTCTTCTGATTCGTGAGGATCGCGGCGAGCGTCTTCTGGTTCGCTTCGATCTTCTTCTGGTTCGCGATGATCGTCTTCTGATTCGCCAGGATCTTGTCCTGGTTGCTCAACAGATCGCGGACGTCCACGCCCTCTTCATCGTCATCATGGTCGTGATCATGATCGTGATCATGATCGTGGCCGTTGTGATCGTGCTCTTCCTGATCCTCGTCCTCGAACGTCTCGTCGTGTGCCATGGCCGGCATCGTTAGATGCCCTGCGCGCGCACGCAAGCGAGCGAGGTAGGGATTTACATGATTCGCGGGATCTTGACCGTCACCATGTTGTGCATGGGATGACGGGCTCGCATCAACTTGAACTCCCTCGGCAACGAGGGCCGGGAACGATTCCTCACACCCTTCGCAATCGACATCAAATCGCGCTGGTCCAAGATTGGCGTCACGAGATTCAGGGTCGTCCGAACCCGCCCCGGCCTGAGGTATCGCCTGGGTACCGGGGCGGTAGCCAGATGTAGGACTTGACGCCGAGATATTTGGCGAATATTTATTGGATATGGCGAAGAAGCAGCCACCCCAGGAGACGCCGCTGTACGTGAAGCTGCCGTCCAATGCAATCGATAGGTTGCATCGAGCGGCGCAAGCGTTGGGCGTCCACAAGAAGGACCTGGTCGCGGACCTGGTCACCAAATATGTGGACCCGGATCAGATCGACATCACGCCACGCCGTCCAACGATCATGAGTGGAGGACCGACGATGGGGCAGTACTGGTACCAGCCGCACGATCCGCCCGAGGTGATGACGCCACGCGAGGCGGGCGAGTTCCTCCAGATCAGCGAACGCAACCTGATCGAGCTCGCCGAAGCGGGGCAGGTCCCGGGCCGCAAGTTGGGGCCGGAGTGGCGATTTTCGCGCGAGGCGCTGGTCCATTGGCTGGCGGGTGATAAACCCGAGGAGAAGAAGAAATGAGCTCGAAATATCCTCCAAATATGCCGCCGGATATCCGGATGGAACTGATCCCGACCGTCGTCGAACAGACCCATCGGGGCGAGCGTGGCTGGGATATCTACTCCCGCCTCCTCAAAGACCGGATCGTGTTCCTCGGCCAGGAGATCGATAGCGGCCTCGCGAACGTGATCACGGCGCAGCTGTTGTTCCTCGCGTCCGAAGATCCCGACAAGGACATCATGCTCTACATCAACTCGCCCGGCGGCGAGGTGACGGCCGGGCTCATGATCTACGACACCATGCAGTTCCTGAACTGCGACGTCGCGACCGTGTGTACCGGTCAAGCCGCCTCGATGGCGAGCTTCCTCTTGGCGGCCGGCGCACCCGGCAAGCGCCAGATCCTGCCGCACGCGAGCGTCATGATCCACCAGCCTCTCGGCGGTATGCGTGGCCAAGCGACGGACATCGAGATCCATGCGCGCGAGGTGATCCGGCTAAAGAACCTCCTCAACGAGCTCTACGCCAAGCACACCGGCCAGCCGGTCGAGCGCATTGCCAAGGATACCGACCGCGACAACTTCATGACCGCCGACGAAGCGAAGGCCTATGGCCTCGTCGACGTCGTGACGGAGCCGAATCCGAAGTCGTCCGCGAAGAAGTGATCAGGGCAGGCCGAACCGCTTCTTCATGCGGTGCACGGTGGATCGCGCCACGCCCAACGCGCGCGCCGCTTCACTGACATTTCCACCGGCCGCCGCGAGCGCTCGCACCAGCGCCTCGCGCTCGACCTCCGCGATGCCCGTCTGGATCACCGGCTCGGCGATCACTTCCGCGGGCAGGTGATCGAGCTCGATCACGCCACCACCGGCAACGACTCGCGCGACCGCGAGCACGCTCTTCAGCTCGCGAACATTTCCCGGCCACGCGAACCGCGCGATCGCCGCTGCAGCCTCGTCCGAAATCGGTTGCTCCGCGAGATACGCCGCGAGCCCGCTCACGTCCATCCGCTCTCGCAACGGCGCGATCTTCACGATCGCACCCTTCAAGCGATAGTAGAGGTCCTGCCGAAACGTGCCCGCCTCGACGAGCGCCGGTAGATCGCGACACGTCGCGCAGATCACGCGCACGTCCGTTCGCTCGAGCCGCGTATCGCCGACGCGCCGATACGTTTGGGTCTCCAGCACGCGCAACAACGCCGCTTGCATCGCCGGCGGCATCTCCGCCACCTCGTCGAGGAACAGCGTGCCGCCGCTCGCCGCCCGGAACAGCCCGGAGCGCCCGGTGCGCTCCGCACCCGTGAATGCTCCGGGCGCGTAACCGAACAGCTCGGTCTCCAACAGGCTCGGCGCGAGCGCTCCGCAGTTGATCGCGTGGAACGGCCCGTGCGCGCGTGGCGACGCAGCATGGATCGCGTTCGCGAACAGCTCCTTGCCCGAGCCGGTCTCCGCGAGCAGCATCACCGGCACATCGCTGGCCGCGAGCTTGCGACTCCATTCGATCGCCGCGAGCACTCCGGCGTCTTCGGCGAAGATCGGCGCGAACGGATCGTCCGCTCGGCGCGCCACCACGATCGGCTGGCTCGGCCGAGGCTTCGGCAGCGCGGGCGATTCGAACACCGCCATCACCGCCACGATCATGCCGTTCGGTGCCGCGATCGGCTCCAGCCGTAGCCGGAACGACCGCATCCGGACGATCGACTCGCCGTTGATGCGCAGCACACCACCACCGTCGCGCAACTGGATCGGCAGCCCGCCGTCCGTCGGCGACAACGACTCCGCGAGCACCATCCCCCAATTCATCCCGAACACCTGCAACGGGTCGCGACCGATCATCCCGGCCCCGAACAGCTCGCGCGCCGCCGGATTCGCACGCGCGATCACGCCCGGCGCCTCGAGCCACAGCGCCGGTTCGCGCATCCGATCGAGCGAGCGCCCGAGCACGCGCGTCATCGACAACCCGGCACTCGCATACGCCTGCAGCCGCAACAGCTCCTCGAGCGAACGCGCCGCACGCACGATCACCGCACCGATATCCGCACTCGCGCGATCCATTCGCGACGTGGCATCGAGCACCGCGATCGGTTGGCCGTCGACACCGCGAATCGGCGCCGCGTAGCACACGAGCTCGCCGTAGCTCCGTCCGAAGTGCGCGCGCCCGTGAACCTCCGTAGGCCGGTTCGCCGCCGCTGCCGTGCCGATCGCATTCGTGCCGCGCGCCGACTCGCTCCAGTTCGCACCGGCGATCAACCGGACGCGACTCGCCGTCTCCGCGAATTCGCCACCACCACTGGTTCGCACCACCACGCCATCGCGATCCGCGAGCAGTAACAAGAAGTCTCGATCGGCGACCTGCGACGTCGCCCGATCCAAGATCGAATCACCGATCGCTTCGATCAATTCGAGGTGCCCGGCGTGAAGCCGCAGCGCCTCGCCGCGCAACAACTGATCGTCCACCGGAACGTCTTGCGGTGCTCCGAGCGATCGCGATCGCGACCAGCACGTTGCGAGGTCCACTCCCAAGTCGACCGTACGTCCCGCATGGAAGTCGCTCCATGCGGTTGCCGACACGTCCTCGAGCACCAACCGATCCGTCACCAACCCAGCGTTACCCGCGTCGGAGATCGTCGCAAGTACAACCGACGCATTCGAAACCAACTGTAGCGCGCCACCTGGAGCGAAACGCTTCACTTAGACGCACCGCGCCACCGCCATTTCACCGACCTACGGGTGGCCGATCAAATGCACAGGCGGGCAAGCACCATGAAATACGCACGTCCCAACACCAGTGGAGCGAAGCTCAACTACGAATCGCGGTACGACAACTTCATCGGCGGCGAATTCGTTCGCCCGGTGAAGGGCCAGTACTTCGAAAACATCTCGCCGGTCACCGGCAAGCCGTTCACCGAAGTCGCGCGCTCGACGGCGGAAGACATCGAGAAGGCGCTCGATGCCGCGCACGGGGCGAAGAAGGCGTGGGGCGAGACCTCACTCGGCGACCGCTCGAACATCCTGATGAAGATCGCCGATGTGATGGAGCAGAATGCCGAGCTGCTCGCGCTGTCGGAGAGCTGGGATAACGGCAAGCCGATCCGCGAGACGCTCGCCGCCGACATCCCGCTCGCGATCGATCACTTCCGCTACTTCGCCGGCTGCCTACGCTCGGAAGAGGGCACCGTCGGCGAGATCGATCACAACACGATGAGCTACCACATCAAGGAGCCGCTCGGCGTCGTCGGTCAGATCATCCCGTGGAACTTCCCGCTCCTCATGGCGGCGTGGAAGCTCGCGCCCGCGCTCGCCGCCGGTAACGCGGTCGTGCTGAAGCCGGCCGAGCAAACGCCTGCGACGATCCTCCTGTGGGCGAAGATGATCGGCAACCTGCTCCCGAAGGGCGTGCTCAACGTCGTCAACGGCTTCGGCATCGAAGCGGGCAAGCCGCTCGCGTCGAACCCGCGCATTCGCAAGATCGCGTTCACCGGCGAGACCACGACCGGTCGCTTGATCATGCAGTACGCGTCGGAGAACTTGATTCCGGTGACGCTCGAGCTCGGCGGCAAGTCGCCGAACATCTTCTTCGCGGATGTCCTCGATCACGACGATGACTTCCGCCAAAAGGCGCTCGAAGGCTTCGCGATGTTCATGTTGAACCAAGGCGAGGTCTGCACGTGTCCGTCGCGCGCGCTCGTCGATCGCAAGATCTACAACCAGTTCCTGGAGCTCGCGACCGAACGTACGAAGCGCGTGATGCCGGGCGATCCGTTCGACACGGAGACGAAGCTCGGCGCGCAGGCCTCGAACGATCAGCTCGAGAAGATCCTGTCGTACATCGATATCGGTAAGAAGGAAGGCGCGAAGATCCGCACCGGCGGCGAGCGCGTTCGCCTCGGCGGCGAGCTCGAGGGCGGCTACTACGTTGCCCCGACGATCTTCGAGGGCAACAACAAGATGCGCATCTTCCAAGAGGAGATCTTCGGCCCGGTGGTTTCGGTGACGTCATTCGATGGCTACGACGACGCGATCAAGACCGCGAACGACACGCTGTACGGTCTCGGCGCCGGCGTATGGACGCGCGACACGAACACCGCGTACCGCGCGGGCCGTGCGATCGAAGCCGGCCGCGTGTGGACGAACTGCTACCACCTGTACCCGGCGCACGCGGCGTTCGGCGGCTACAAGCAATCGGGCATCGGTCGCGAGACCCACAAGATGATGCTCGATCACTATCAGCAGACGAAGAACCTGCTCGTTAGCTACGATCCGAAGCCGATGGGGTTCTTCTGATGGGCGGCATCGCAGCAACGCCGGCCGCGCTCGATTGGATCGCCAAGCTGACCGCGAAACACGGTCCGCTGATGTTCCATCAGTCGGGCGGCTGCTGCGATGGCAGCTCGCCGATGTGCTACCAGGTTGGCGAGTTCAAGCTCGGCCAACGGGACGTGAAGCTCGGGGAAATCGGAGGCGCCGGCTTCTACATGGGCGGCGACCAGTACGAGCTGTGGAAGCATACCGATTCTCACGTTGGACGTGGTTCCGGGCCGCGGAGCAGGGTTTTCGCTTGAAGTCCCCGAGGGCGTCCGGTTCTTGATACGTTCCGACGTGTGCGCGCGCTGATCATGGATCGTACGCATCGGGTGGTGGTCGTCGAGGTCCCTAGCACCGACGAACGGCCACTCTTGTCGTTCGAAGCGGTGATGCCGGAGCTTCCGGCGCCTGCTGGCTCACGACCGTGTCGGGATGGTGGTCGCGACTTCATCTTCGTGATGGAACGCGTCATCGGTGGCCGCCGGTTGGGCGAGCTCGATCCGATTTCGTGGAAGCTCTACGTCGAGCTGATGCTCGGTGGCTACTTCCCGCCGACCCAGGACTGTGACGTGTGGTCGTTCGGCGACGAACCGGACATGGCCGGTCGGCTCGCTCATCTCGTCGCCCACGGCAAGAAGCGAGCGACGATGGATTGGCTCGATAACAACCCGCGGGACTACGCGCCGAAGGCCAAAGTCGACGGAGTCAGCATCGTCACCGACGGGCTCGGGTACCCGCGGGTCGTGTTGCGAACTGTTAGCATCGACGTGAAGGCGTTTCGCGATGTCACGCCCGAAGACGCGGCGGCCGAGGGCGAAGGGGACCTGTCCTACGAGGACTGGCGTGAAGGTCACCTCGCGTACTTCACGCGCCAGTCGGCAAGGACTGGCATTCCGTTCGATGACAGTGCGCGAATTGCGGTGGAGCGGTTCGAGGTGTTGCACATCCTGTAGCGGCCGTGTCGAACTCTGAAGAGCCGGTCCATCTTTGAATATCGTGCGCATCTAGATCGGGTGCAGCGAATTTTCTGGGTGCTCGCGATCACCGGTTGTGCCACCACGCACTACCAACACTCCGTCACGGCGCCGCTCGTCGACGATGCGAACGTTCATGCGGAGCTCGCCGTCCAAGGCGATGTCATCCGCATGTCGCTCGTCAACAAGACCGACGACGTACTGGAGATCCAATGGAACAAGATCGAGCTCGATCGCGGTGACGGCACCACGACGATCCTCCATCCGGCAGCCGACCTCGGTTGGGTGAACCCGAACAGCGAGGTGATCGCGGATCTCGTGCCGCTCGCGTTCGCGGACGCCATGATGCCGGCGACGACCTACACGCTCAGCGTGCCGGCGATCGTACGTCGCGAGCCCCACACCTATCGGTTTGCGCTGGCCGTCCAAACGAAAGCGATCGCGAAATGAGGCGCCTATTATTTTTGCTCGCGGTCGCGTCGTGCGGATCACCGGCGCCGCGTGGTCCGATTTCGGCGGCCGATATCGTCGACGACACGACGGGTGACGAGGTCGTGAGCTACCTCGCGCAGCGCGATGCGAGTGCCGGCGTATGCGACGTGAATCTGAAGGGCAGCCCGCACCTCGAACAGCTGACGCCGAAACTGCGTCACGCGATCGTCGCGTCGACGAAGATCGCGCCCGACACCTGGACCCAATGCGTACAGGCGATGGCGACGAATCTGACGGGCGAGCCGCGCGCGGATCTCTATGACGACGTGCTCGGTGCCTACGGCGCGGCGCTGGGTAGCGCGATCGAGACATCGCCCGCGCAGGTCGAGCACGCGACCGCGATCCAGAAGCTCTACTTTGCTCGCCCGATCGGCTTCGACGCCCATCCGGCGGCGGTCGTGAAAGCGCTCGCCCGCGCGAACGATGTGGTCGTGAAGGGTGGGCCGATCGCGAAGCGGTTCGCGACCGAGCTGATCGAGACGTCTGCGATCGACGAGGGCACGTGGCAGGGCAAGCCCGTCGACACCGCGATGCTGGATGACCTCGCGAAGACCGGCAACGAGACGACACTGCGTCGGTTCATGACGCGGTTGCCGCAGCAAGAACTACGCGATCAGGCGAAGGAGCGGATCGTCGCGGTTCACATCCAGATGTCGCCGTTCCCGGAAGTGCGCGAGGCAGGGCCGGGGCTCGTCGCGATCGTGATCGCGAAGGGGGGGAATCCGATCGACACCGCAGCACATCCGGTCGTGAAGACCTGGTTCGATGCCGACAAGATCGTCAAGCGTGACGTGATCGTCGACGAGAACGTGTTCGCTCGTACGGCGCGCTTGGTCGCGGAGGCGAACGGCAAGCTCTCGGTCGTGCCGGAGCTTCCGCTCCACGACTCGTTGCTCGTGGAAGTGAAGGGCGTCTCGCGGCAGATCACGCTGTGCGGCGATCCGGCGGACCTCGATCCGTCGCCGTGCATCGATCCGAAGCAGGTGACGATCGATCAGGCGTTCGCGCACATCGATACGCGTGGCGTGATCCGCGTGAACGACCAGCTCTCGATCACGGACGTGCTGCCGATGGCCGACGCACGCGGCTTTCCGATCGGGATCGAGCTCGATCACCACGTGATCGCGACGCTCGCGTGGGGCCTACGGTTCGAAAAGCCGAAAGACGTGGTGTTCGATAACGGCCCCGACCTCGCGGTCACCGTCGGAGATACGCGGGTCGGTCGCGTGCGATTCGACGTCAACTACGGCGGTAACGACTACCTCGCGATCGTGGAGCAAAACGATCTGCCCGAATTCCGACTCGCGAGCGCCGGCTCGACCGGATCGTCCGGGACGAACGGTATCGACGGGACTACGGGCAGCCCGGGCAGCGAGTGCTCCGATGGTGGCGCAGGCGGCGACGGCACCGACGGTGGCGACGGTGGCGAGGGTGGTGACGGCGGCAACATTCACGTCCGCCTCGCATGCAGCTTCGAGGATTGCGACATCTTGAAGGCGCAGGTGTTCCGCTCGATCCAGAGCTGGGGCGGAAGTGGTGGAAGTGGTGGACGTGGTGGCTCGGGCGGCAGTGGCGGATCTGGTGGCAGTAGTCGCTCGCCCACGACCCACACCGACGATAACGGCGCCACCATCACGGACGATCCGGGTTGTAGCGCCGGCTCGCAGGGCCCGAGCGGATCCTCGGGACGCGATGGCTCGGATGGTGCTCCTGGCAATCCCGGCATCGTGAGCTACTAGGCAACAGTTGGCATCACGAAACTTTATGGACGAAAAACCGAGGTCCGCTCCCACTATCGAATGAACCCACCGTCCGTCACACGGTGAAGTCATGAAGCGGTTACTCGTTTTGCTCGCGGCGTGTGGACCACCCGCGGTGCTCGGTCCGATCAGTGCCTCCGAGATCAAGAACAACGACGATCTGATCACGTATCTCGCTCAACGCGATGCGAGTGCCGCGGTCTGCGACGTCCATTCGACGGTGAGCGCACACGTGAAGGAAGTCACGCCGGTTGCCCGGCACATGATCGTGACGTCGACGAAGATTCGCGACGACGTGTGGGCGCAGTGCATCGCGAGCTTCGCATCGGCGCTCGAAGGCGACGCTCGCGCCGCGCTCTACGACGACCTGCTCGATGCGTACGCGATCGCGATCGGCAGTGGCATCGACCGTTCACCGGCGCTCGTGGATCGCGCGACGAACATCCTCCAGATGTATACGGATCGGCCGTTCGGTTTCGATCCGCATCCCGCGCATGTCGCGTCCGCACTCGCGCGTGCGAATCGAGTGCGGAGACAAGGCCCGATCGCCGAGCGGTTTGCTGACGACCTGTTCGCGGCGGTCATGCTCGACGACGGTCTCTGGCAAGGTCGTCCCGTCGACGCGAGTCAGCTCGACGAGCTCGCCGCCGCCGGTAACGAGACGACGCTGCGGCGCTTCGTGAAACGATTGCCGGCGCCGGAGCTTCGCGATCAGGCGAAGGAGCGGATCGTCGCCTTGCACGTGGCGCGGTCCCCGTTTCCGGAGCTGCGGGCGGAGTCGCGCGCTGCGCTCGTCGCACGCGTGCTCTCGACCGGGCACAACGCCGTCGCCGCGAAGGTCGTGCGGACGTGGTTCGATCCGGATCACGTGGTGACGCGCGATGTCGTCGTCGATCAGGACGTGTGGCAACGCAAGGCGCGGTTGACTGCCGACGCCGGTGGCCAGCGGTCGATCGTGCCCGAGCTGCCGCTGCGAGGCGCGCTGTTCGCCGAGGCCACGGGCATCTCGCATCCGATCACGGTGTGTGCGCCGCGCGATGACTTCGATCCATCGCCGTGTCTCGATCCGCAAGCGCTCGCGGTCGATCAGCCGCTCGCCCATCTCGACGGGCGTGGCGTGGTGCACGTCAACGACAACCTGTCGATCGAAGACGTCCTGCCGCTCGCGGATCTTCACGGGTTCCAGATCGGCATCGTGTTCGATCATCACGTCATCGCGAGCCTCGCGTGGGGGCTCGACTTCGCGCCGCCCGACGACATGGTGTTCGAGGATGGTCCGAACCTGCGCGTCAACGCGGGAGACACGCGCGGCGCTCGCGTCCGGTTCGACACGAACTACGGTGGTCGCGATTATGTCGCCGTGCTCGAGCGCGATGACCTCTCGCAATTTCATGTCGTCAGTCGCGGCCGAGCGGGCTGGTCCGGATCCGACGGCGCGAAAGGCTCGACTGGATCCACGGGTAGCGAATGCCAGAACGGGCACGATGGCGGGCGAGGCGGGGATGGTGGTGATGGTGGCCACGGCGGTGATGGCGGCAACATCGCGGTCTCGCTCGATTGCGCCTTCGAATCGTGCGCCGTGTTGAAGGCGCAAGTGGTCGGCTCGATCGTCAGCGAGGGCGGTCCGGGTGGGCGTGGTGGGCGTGGCGGCGCCGGTGGTGATGGCGGCATGGGCGGCAGCAGTCGCTCGGCCCGAACGCATGTCGATGCGAGTGGTCACACGGTCACCGACGATGCGGGATGTTCCGGCGGAGCATCCGGTCACAGCGGCTCGTCCGGCATGGACGGGCACAGTGGCTGGCCGGGCAAGCCGGGCGTGGTGAGCTACTGAAGCTTCGCGCGTTGCTCGGGCGTGAGCGTCGCGAGCACGCGGTCGCGGGATTCGTCCGTCATCGCGCGGACGAACGGAATCGCGACGCTCCAGATCTGATGCTGTTCCGCGATCGTCACGAGGGCCGGAATCACGCCGCCCTCGACGGCGAGCTCGGCGAGTGTGCGGCGCCAGGTGTCGTCGAGGGCTTCGGCGATCGTCAGCGCTTCGAGCCAGTAGTGACCGTAGTCGCCGGTCAGTGCGGCGATCATCTTGCGCGTGCGGGGCAGTGGCAGTTGGCCGACGAGCTCGCGCAACTTCTCGTGCGATTCGACGTACGCCCCGATCTTCAGGAGGTCGAGCTCGTTCGGGATGCTCTCGATTACCGCGTTGATCGTTTCGGCCGAGAGGTAGTCGACGAATCGCGCGAGCGTGACGTACTCGCCGCGCTCGAGCAGCTGGTGCGCGACGGCGACGATTCGATCGGCCGGAATTCGCCGGACGACTTCGCCGGCGCTGCGCGGATCGATCGCGGCGGACACGCTCGCGAGGAATGGATCGGACATGCGGAGCGCGAGATCGAGCGCGTAGTCGACCTTCAACAGGCCCGCGATCTGCGCGCACAGCGTGGCGCCGAACACGGCTTCACCGACACGTGCGACCAAGCTCGTGGGGAGCAGGCGCGATCCGGTCGCCACGCGTTGGAGTTGCGGCTTCGCATCGTCGAACAAGCGGGCCGAAATCGCTTCGCGAAGCTGGCGGAGCTCGGCGGCGTCTAGCCCGAGCTGGAGGTCATCGCCGAGGAGATGGGCGAGCTTTTGCTGTTCGGCGCGGCGGGCGAGGACGCTCACGAGAACAGCACTTTCTTCAGCGCGCCGCGGAAGATTCGGGGGACGTGCTCGAGCGCTTGATCGATCGCGTGGTTCAGCTCGGCGCGGCGTGCGGCGCGCAGCTTGTCGACGGTGGCGAGCACGCGCTCGCGTTCGTCGGTGGACAGTCGGGGCTCCATGCTGCCGAGCTCGAAGTCGCTCACGACGTACGCTTATCACTAATAGTACGCGCGCAGCACGGCCAGGAACTCGATCTGATTGCGATCGCCCTCGAGCGAGTCGTACGAGATGACCGTGTCGCTCCACTCGATCCCGACTGCGCCACTGAACAGTCGCGTGGGGAAGTAGCCAACCGTCGCTTGCGCAGCAAGTCCGTGCGCGGTGTCGGAATCGCTGTGCTGCAGAAATCCCACACCCAAGGCGCCCTGGACGTAAAACGCGGTCCAGTCGAATCGACCGGCTCGAGGCGTGAACGGCGTCCATCGCGCACCGAGCGAGATCACGGTCGAGGTCTGGCGCTGCGTATCGTCGAGCGAGTACGGGGCGTTGACTACCGACTTCACCGTGGCGACAACATCGAACGAGCTGTCCGGCACGTGAAAGCCCTCGGCAACGGTGATGGCGGTGCCGTTTGCGGACTCGACCGTGTCGCTTCCACCGATGGCTCCGTTGCCGAACCCGAGCTCGTAGAAACCGTGGATGCCGCTCGATTTGCGCGGTGCGGGCACGAGCGTGGGAATGATGCTGTGCGCGCCGGTCTGTCCGTACGCGATTAGCTCGGCCGAATCGCCCTTCGTCCACTGGACCTTCACCTCGCCGCTGATCGGCACGGCGGGATCGAACCATCGCGTGCCAGGTTCGTCGCCATGCTCGGTCGGCTTGCGAAACGCACCCGCGAAGTGACCGGCCGGCACATCGATGTCTTCGCGCCGAACGGCGTCGCTTGGCGCCGAGCCCGCGATCTCGACGAACAGCGCGTTTTTGTCGTTGGTAGCTACGTGGAACGGCTTCGTTGCGGTGCCCGTCGGGGCTTCGACGATCACGTTCAGATCGCCCGCCGGTAGGCTCCCGGTCCACGGTGTCGAACCTACGAGACACGCTCGGCTGTTCAAGTACACCGTCGCGCCGGGTGGATTCGAATCGATCGTGACGTCGTTGCCTTCGAGCTGTGGGCAACCGGCTGTCGTCGCAGTGTCCGCGTACCAGGGACTCGCCAGGTCGGTCGCGAATTCGCGCCAGCGATACCGCTTCGCGAAGTTGGCGGTACCGCGAAAGTCATAGACGACCGGCCGATCGTCGTCGTGCTTCGTGATCATCACCTCGAGGAGCTCGGCCGCCTGATCGGCATGCGACGGATCCGGCATCTCCTTCCAGCATGCGAGCCGCGTGTTCCGATACTTCTCGGACTCGTACGTTTGCTCGACCCACAGTCCACACGAATCGCGCGCGACGACGGCCTCGTGGAGGTACTCGATATCTCCGTTCGCGAGGCGCCAGCGATAGAGGACCCATTGCCCGACCTTCCACGGTTGCGGTGCCATCACGGCCGGGGCCGCGACCGCCGCGCCGAGCGGCTCGACCGCCCGGGCCTCGTGCAGATCGTTTCGATATCCACCCGTCGCACAACCCACGAGGCACAACGCCCACCAACTTCGCATGTGCGCGCCATCCTAACAGAACACATGTAGGACTCGACACGCTCCCGCGTGGGCCGATTCACCACCTAGGATGCAAAGGCACGCATGGCTGATCCTCGCCCTCTCGGGCACGGCAGCCGCCGATCCGCTCTGCGATCGCCTGCGCGCCGAAGCTCACGCGGAAGCCGTCGTGCTGGAAAGCCCCGAGCTCACCGCGGACGCCGCGCATGTCCCCGATGTCACGGTCGCCGATCCGGTGTCGACGGCCTCGAGCCGGTGGCAACTCCGCGCATCCGCCGCGTATTCGTTCACGAACCTCCTCAAGGGCCGCGCGATCGAACGCATCGCCGCGACCGAATGCGCGCGCCAGCTCGCGAGCAGTGACCTCGAACGTGCGCTCGTCGCCGGCATCGATGTCGGCCAGCTCGAAGCCGCGAAGGCCGAGCTCGCCGTGCTCGACCAACACCGGACCGAGATCGATCAGATCCTCGCCGATGCAAACGCTCGGCTCGCCGCCCAGCGCGCGGTCGCTACCGATGTCGACGATCTGCGCTCGCAACGCACCGAGTTGATCCTGCGCGCGGCCGATCGTCGCGAAGCGATCGCGCTGCTCGAACAACAAGACAAGGCGCAGCCGTTGCGCGGCCTCGTCGATCGTTATGGTGCCACCACGCTCGCCGCCGACACGGCACGCGCCGACGAACGCGAGCTGCATCCGTGGAACGTCGACGTTCGCGGCGGTGTGGCCGGCTCCGACCAGGCGGATTGGTTCGCCGTGCTCGAGGTGCGTTACGCCGTCGGCGGCTTGTGGCAAGGCCGTGCCGATCGCGCCGCGCTCGAAGCACGCCAGGCCGAGCTCCACCAACACCGCGAGCTCGCCGCTCGCGCCGACCAAGTTCGCACGATGCTCGCGAACAGCGCGGCCGTGCTCGCCGACGAAGTCGCGACGCTCGACACCGAGCTCGCTTCGCTCGCGACCGAACGTGATCGTCTCGTCGATCAAGATGCCGGTCGCGGACTCCGCGATCACTACACCATGCGCATCGTCGGCCTGACCGCGCGCCGCGCTGGCATCGCCGCACTCGCCGCCGCACGCACGGAGCTCGCGCGATGAGGCCGCCGAAAGTCACGGTCGCGATTCCGCACACGACAGGGCCGATCCTCCGCGTCGTCGAGGAAACGGCGCCCGTCGCGACCGAGCCGCAGCCGAGCGGTCGCGCGCTCGCGATCGCGTTGTTCGCCGTCACACTCGCCGTGGTCGGTTGGATTGCCACGACCGCCTATCGCGTGATCACGGATGCGTGGATCGCACCGCTGCACCTGACGCCCGACAACGACGCGGTCGGCCAACTCCGACTCGCGCACGCGCGTGAACAAGCCGAGCTCGCACGGCTCGATGCCGAAGGCACGCGACTCGCGGGCGAGCTGTCCGCGATCGACGATTCGATCACCGCGCTGAAGCAACTGCAGCCGACGACGATCGCGTGGCAGGCGAACCAAGCGCAGGTCGAAGCGGACGGGCTCGCGGCACAGCGTGGGCTCATGGATCAGCAGCTCGCGTCGCTACACACGCTCTACGATCGGCAGCTGACGATCGTCGCGAAGGCCCAGTCGGATCTCGCGGCGGGGCTGATCGAGCGCTCCGCGGTCGACAAAGAAGAGCAGACGCGCGATCAGTTCGCGCTCGAGATCACCGATCTCCAACGCCAGCAGGCAGATGCGAAGCTGCGCGCCGATCACACGGCCGACCTCTTGAAGGGCTTCCACTCGCACGCGAAGGCGATGCCGGAGGTTGCCGCCGGTGACGAGCATGTCGCGCGAATCGCCGTCGAGATTTCGCGGCTCGAGTCCGAAGCGCGAGGCGATCGAGCGTTGCGCGATGCCGCCGTGCATGCCGCCGAAACGCAGCGCCAGCTCCTCGCCGAGCTCGAGGGCCGTCCGCTGTATCGCGCGATGACCTCGACGACCGACATCGCCTTCGTGCCGTACACCCAGCTCGAGAAGCTGCATCCCGGCGCCGACGTGATCGCATGCGCGTGGAGCGTGTTCGCGTGTCACGCGGTCGGCCATGTCTCGGAAGTGCTGCCCGGCGAAGTCGTGACCCAGGATCCGTGGGGTGAGCTCGCGCGTGGCCAATACGCGGTGCTCGAGCTCGACGATCCAGACGCGATCCAAGAACGCGTGCTCCGCGTGCGGTGATGGAGACGATCCTCTGGAACGTCGCGCGCACCGACGGCGGTGAGTTTCTCTACACGCTGTACCAACCGATCCTGATCGGCATGGTGTTGTACTTCTCGGGTTACTGGTGGGTGTGGCTCGCCACGATCGGACGCAACGCCGGTGTGATCCGACCGAAGCCGCTCGAAAATCCGCCGGCGATCCTCGTCGTGATCCCGACGTTGTTGCGCACGCCGGCCGAGCTCGCGGATCTGCAAGAAGCCGCCGCGACCGTGATCGGCAATCGCTATCCCGGCGACGTCACGTTGTGCCTGTCGATCGACGGTGGCGATCCGAACCTCGTCAAGGAGCTCCGGCGCTGGGCCGACACCCGGAACATCCTCGTGACGTCATCGCCGAAGCGGCGAGGGAAGGGCGTGGCCGTCGCGCTCGGTCTCGAATGTGCCGATCGCGAGCTGCCCGAGCTCCCGCCGATCTTCTTCAACATGGACGCGGATTCCGTGCTCGGTCCGCACGCGCTCGAGCGCATGGTCGTGCGGTTGATGACGCCCGGACGCGTGACGCGGCAGCGCCCGATCGTCGTCGCGTCGAACGTGCTCGTCCGGCACGAACATTACTGGGCCGGGTGGCGCAGCTTCTTCACGGTTCGCTACCAGCTCGCGCTGCAAGTCGCGCGCGAATACCTCACGTCGATCAGCATCGCGCGCAACAACCGCGGCTTTCTTCCGGTGACGGGTGTCTCCGGTGCGTTGTACGCGACCTGGACCAGCCTCCATCGCGAACAAGCGCGCCACGCCGCGTACATGCAATCGCTGACCTGGCGCGACTACGTGCGGTGGTGGTTCGGTCGACCGCTGCCGACGTTCGCGACGTTTCGCGGGACGCCGAACGTCGAGATTCCCGCTGGTCCCGGCGACGATACCTGGATCGCGTGGATCGCGATGACCGCGCGATGGTGCGAGGGCAAGCTCAGCCTCGAGCTCCCTCGCACGCCCGCCCACGCGTTCGGTCGCCTCGTGCGCTCGCTGATCGTTCGGCCGATCGGTTACGACCCGCAGGCGCGCGTGTACACGGCGACACCGACAACGGTCCGCGGTTTGTTCAGACAGCGCATGCGGTGGAACACGTCGCGCGCGTGGCTGTTACAGCGGTTCGGTGTGACCCCGTTCGTCGCGTGGGAGCTCGGCTTCTGGGTGATGACGGACCTCGTCGTGACGCTGATGATCCACAGCGTGATCGTGATCTCCTTGGTCGCGTGGCCATTCGTCCAGCGCCCGGCGGCGTGGCTCGCGATCATGGTGCTCGGCATGGTCGGCACGTTCGCAGTCCGGCTGCTCTCGACGCTGCTCGCGCTGTTTCAAGAGCACGACATGCGCGGCCAGTGGCACAAGCTACTCGCGCTGCCGCTGTCCGGCCCGTATCACCTCGTGTTCAACATCGCGCCGACGATCGTCGGCTACGCCATGGACTTCTTCGGCTTCGGCCTCAACACCCAGTTCGCACCGGAGACGACGCTGCAGGCCGCCGGGCGTGGTCGGATGGCGCTCGCGTATCGCATCACGCGCTGCGCGAAGTTGTGTCTTCGCGCGCTGCGCTACGGTGACGTGCCGGCGGGCCGATTTTGGTTCGGGTTCGGCGCGACGAAGTGGACCGCGAACGGCTATGCCGGCTGGACGGATCCGGATGCGAAGGCTCCGCGCGGTGGCGTCAATGCGCGTGAAGCTTCACGTCGATCAGATGATCGATACACGTCCGCACCGCCGCCGTGAATGATCGCTGCGCGCGGTAGACGAGATACACGCCACCGGTCTCGCCCTCGACGCTCGGTAACACCTGGACGAGCCGCTTCGCCGCGAAGTCCTGCTTCGTCGTGACCTCCGGCATGATCGTGATCCCGAGGCCCGCGATCGCCGCGCGATAGGCCGCACCGTAATCTCCGACGGACAACCGCGGCGCGAACGTGAACTTGCGCTTCTTCCCGCGATGCATGAGCGTCCACGACGTGATGCCGTCCGTCGCACGCGCGGCGATGAACGCGTGCTTGTCGAGATCCGCGAACCGCCGCGGCACGCCGTTCGCGCGCAGATACGCCGGGCTCGCGACGAGCAACTTGCGCGACGGCGCCTGGAGCTCTTTCGCGACGAGCTCGGTCGTATCGTCGACCTTGCCGGTCACGATCGCGAGATCGAACGTATCGACATCCGGCCGCCGACTCGACAATTCGAGATCGACGCCGACCTCGGGATAGCGCGCGAGATAGTCGAACAGCATCGACGACACCGACGTGGTGAACGCTGGCGAGCACAGGATCCGCACGCGACCGCGCGGCTCCTGGCGCATCTCGCGAACCACGTCTCCGCCCTCGACGAGATCCGCGACCGCGCGCTCGGCATGCGCGAAGTACGAGCGTCCGGCCTCGGTCAGGTGGAGGCTGCGCGTGGTGCGCTCGACGAGGCGAGTCCCGAGCGCTTGCTCGAGCCGCGTGATCCGCCGGCTCACCGTCGAGACCGGCACGCCTCGTTCGCGCGCGGCCGCCGTGAAGCTACGCGTCTGGATGACCCGAACGAGCAGCGCTGCATCGTTGAAATCGATATTTGCATCCACGGTAACAGTAGCTTTCCGAAACGCGAACTAGTGCGTTTCTGGAAGAAGCCTACACTCCCGCCATGTACTTGCTAACGGGAATCACCGGTCATGTCGGCGGCGCTGCGGCGCGCCAGCTCCTGCGCGAGGGCAAGAAGGTCCGCGCACTCGTCCGCGATCCGGACAAAGCGAAAGCGTGGGCAGAGCAGGGCGTCGAGCTCGTTGCCGGCGATCTGTCGGATCGTGGATCGGTCGAGCGCGCTCTCGATGGTGTCGACGGCGTCTACGTATTGATCCCACCGCAGAACCGCGAGCCCGATCCGATCGGTCGCTCGCGGGAGATCATCGCCGCGTTCGCGCCCGTCGTAGCGAAGGCCAAGAACGTGGTGATGTTGTCGTCGCACGGCGCCGATCAACCGAGCGGCACGGGCTTCATCCTCGTCACGCACATCCTCGAGGAAGCGCTCGCCTCTGCACCGCTCACGGCGATTCGCGCGGGCTCGTTCATGGAGAACTACGGCTACGCGGTCGGTGCCGCGAAGGCGACCGGTGCGTGGGACACCATGCTCGCGCCGCTCGACAAGAAGTTTCCGTTCATCGCCTCGGTCGATATCGGCAACGAAGTGGCGAAGTGGCTCCAGCAACCGCCCGCACGTCGCATCGTCGAGCTCGGCACGTTCTACACACCGCACGAGGTCGCTGCGGCGCTCGGCAAGGCGATCGGTCGCGACGTCGTCGCACGTGCCGTGCCGCGTGATCGCTGGCAAACGGTCTTGGCCGCGCAACACATGCCGCAGCGTGCGATCGATCTCTATTGCGAGATGGAGGACGCGATCAATTCCGGCAAGATCACGTTCGGTAAGCCCGGCGGCCAGCACGTCGACGGGACGGTCACGCTCGAGCAGTTCTTCAAATCGCTCTAGTCAGCGCCGGCCGGTGCGGACGCGGCGGGCGGCACCTTGCGCTGCGAGCGAATGTTGCCGGGCAACACCTCGACATGAACCGGCGGCGTGAGCTCGTACAGAAAGCCTCGCGTATCGACCTTCGCGAGGAAGTTCTTGCCGACGGAGATCTGGCGCCGGAAGTGTTCGGGCTGCTGGCCTTTGACCTCGTGATTGCGGTGATCGAGCAAGAAGCCGCCGAGCCGCAACGCGAGGTGGTTGTACAGGCGATGGCAACCGTGGCTCGTGCCGTTCAACAGCGACGTCACGACCGCGGAGCCGTGCGTCCCGATCCCGTTATCGATCCACTGCACGCCGGTCTTGGTCTTGACGGCGCGTTCGTGCGGCAGGCGGATCAACCCGAACGCCGAGAGCGCACCGGGGCCCATGATCGTGGTCTTCAGCTCCCACTTGCCCTTGCCGACCCAACGCACGAGCTCGTCATCCGGCGTGGCGTCGGGTGGCAACCACGTGGGTGCGGCGTAGAGCTGACGCCACTCGCGCGGGCCGACATCCGATTCCTTCCACAGTTTCTTCAGCTCGCCGCCTTCGCGCACGTCCGCCCAACCACCGATCGTCGTCGGCCAGCGAATCAATGCGCGCTTCGTCGCACCGTCTTGTGCGTACAACACGAGGGCAGGGCGCACCCACGCGACGCGTGGAATCGGTTGCTCGTCGTACCAGACATCGCCGCGATCGATCTCCGCCGAGAGATCCATGTGTGCGCTGTGATACGCGGGCCGCGCCGGCAGCTCGACGGCAACGCGCACGCCGCCGGGATGATCGGCGAGGAACTTCGCGGTCGCTTGCGGATCCGTCCAGCCGAGTGCGCGCGCCGCCGCATCCGCCGCTTGATCGACGAGATCGGGCGCGCCGTTCGGCAACGCCTTGTCGCGGCCGTGGACCGTCCGCATCGCGACCGGATCGAGCATCCGATCGACGACCGGCGATGGGCCCGATCCCGCGGTGCCGTCTTCGATGAGGCCGGTCGCATCGGCGACGCGCTCGCGCAGGATCCGCAACGCGCCGCGATAGTCGAGCTCGCGCGGATCCGTGCCGAGTGCCGTTCGCGTATCCGGATCGAGCCGCGCATTGGGGATCAGGAAGTTGCGGCGCTGGAACTGCTCGAGCGCTTGGCCGAGCACCCACGTGAACTCGCCGTCGACATCTTTCTGGGTGAGCAGGCCTTCGCACGCGAGGTGGCGCTGTGCGGTGACCACGCCTTGATAGAGCTCGTCTGTCATCTTCCACTGCGCGTACGTATCGGCGAGCTCTTTGTCGTTCGCGAGCGCCGCCGTGTCCGGCAGCTTCTTCGCGACGCGTGCCCGCTCGAGGATCCCTCCGAGATATGCGCGCTGGCGATTGTTGATCTTGATGTTGCTCGACAGCTCTTCGCCGTACGGCCGCGCGAGCTTCGCCATCGGCGCCGAATCGATCTGCGCGTGACATTGATAGCGCTGCGCTTGAGCGAACCGCTCGCGCACGATCGCGAACGACGGAACGATGCCGTACATCTCGTTGAGCCCGACGTTCGCAGGCAACGGCTTGCCATCGACCGTCTTCTCGCGCGCGGCCGCGAGATAGGTGTCGCGAAACGCGGGCGCGGTGCCATCCGGTTGCTTCGCGAACAACACCGGCGTCCAGTCGTCGCGCAGATCGAGCTCGGTCATCTTCGCGGTGCGGGTGGTCGACTTGCCGTGATCGAATGCGATCACGTCCGCGGTCGGCGTCACCTTCACGGCGCCGGGCTGATCGGCCGTGCTCGTCGCACTCGGCGTATGGCCGCTACATCCGACAATCGCCACGAGGACCGCGCTGCGATACATCTATTCCAGTATCGCGCTGTCCGTCGGAAAAGCGAGAAATCTGTCCGGTTCTCGGACAGGCGTCACATGTAGGTCAACGCGCTGCGGGAAACTTCTCGATCAGCTTCGCCGCCAGGTCCGGGTGGTCGGCCAGCCGCGCGGTCGCCAGGTCCAACCCGGCATCCGAAATCCGGTCCGCCTTCAGCGTGTCCTCGACCTGTCGGTAAATCTTGGCGAGGCGGCGATCCTCGCGGGCGATCGCGCGCTTGATCTTGCGCGCCTCGGCCCGTTCCATCGCCTCCATCATCCGAACGTCCTCTTCGGTCGGCTGTTGGATCATCACGATCTCTTCCTGGGTAAACCCGGACGTCAGCACCCAGTCCATGAGTGGGCCGGTCTGGAGGTCCGCGGTTTTCACGAAGTTCTCGGCCGTGGCCACCGCGTCGACCAAGTCCTGATCGCCGCCGTCGTGGATCAGCGTCGCGACCGCGCAGAGGTGATTGTCCGCGTCCTTCCACACGTTCAAGAGGCCCTCTTGATACGAGTTGTGCGGATACACGCCCTTTCGCCGATAGGCGTGGAAGTTCTTCAGGTTGAGCTTGCGTTGCTCGGCCAACGCGCGCCGCAGATCCGCACGATCGACGGTCGGCGTTTCGGCGTAGGCCGCAGTCGTACATGCCAAGACGAACAAGACGGACAAGCGCTTCATGGTTCCCTCCTCGCCCGGGAACGCGCATCCATAAGCGGTTATTCGATCAGTGCTGTTCGACCACGGCCGGACGCGAGAACACCGATACCTGGTCCGGGCCCGTCGACAGCATCCAACCGGTGTCGCTGTTCCGATCGGTTAGCGAGAGCTTGCCGGCGTGATCGGCGGCCCACATCGAGACCCGGGCGCCATCTTTCACGATCAGGTCGAGCTCGGCCGGCGCTAGCGACGACCCGCGGTTGCCTTCGCGCGTGAAGATCGCGCCCGCGTTGATCTCGGTTCCGCGGACGCTGTTCTTGATCAGGATGCCGTTGTCAGAAATCGTGACGTCGCCGATCTCGATCCGATCGGGTTTGTGAAGCAGGGCGAACACGGCACCAGCCCCGGCAAGTATCGCGAACATTCCGGCGCCGATCGCGAGGCGGCGGGTCTGGCGTAGCGAGGCCTTCAGGTGTGCGACATCGGGGTCATACATCCTGACGAAACGACCCACGCGAAGGCGGCATTCCATTCCTTTCGCGGAGAACTGCCGCCTACGTGTTTAGGAAACGGTAGGCTCGAAAGAAGCGGAGGAGGACTTAGTGGCGCGGCGGAATGAGGCTCCCAACTACAACGACGAGATTTGCGATATCGACCACACGGGTGAGGTTCCTAAGGAGCTGATCGAAACACTTCCATTTCGCGAGGCCCATCCATTCAGACATCGCTGTGCCGCGTGTGCGTACGTGGAAGGCTTGTCGGCGAACGGTCTCGAAATCGCAAAGCTCGGCGCGCAGATCAAAGCGCTGACTGACGAGAACGAGAAGTTACGCGCGCAGCTAGCTGCTCTCAAAGGGACTTGAACCCTTACACCCGTTGCCAAGCCGCGCTGAGCCCACGATCGGTGATCAGCCTCTCGAGCTGCGTGCGATCGACGAGGTCGTTCGACATTTCAAGGATGCCGCGGATATCGCGCAGATGCTTTTCCGACCCGCCTTCGACGAAGTATTCCAGCTTGCGGACGATCACGTATTCGAGTGGCGCCACTGGCACCGTGAACCCGTCGAGCGGGACCATGCGCCGATGTGCGAGCGCCCAGCGGTGGAGCTCGTCGAACGCGATGTAGACGTCCGCTTTAAAGCCGGTCGCGTGGTGGATCAGGTTGCAGTGCCCACGCTGCCCCCGTTTGACTTCGATCGCGAGCACGTCCTCCGGCGGACAATAGAATTCCTCGAGTGGAAACGCGGCGACGAACCGGTCGACATCTGCCACGGACATTGCCACGACGAAATCGACATCGTGGGTCATGCGCGGCTCGCCGAAGAAGATCACCGCCGTGCTGCCGGTGACCATGTAAGGCAAGCCGAGCGCACTGAACCGCTCGACGAAGGGGCGGATGAGCTCAGGTACTTGCACGCAGGAAAATCCGGCGGACGTGAGCCTCGACTTCGGCGTCGGTCCAATCTGGGTGAAGCGACCGCTCGAACGCTTCGCGCATCCGGCGCGCGTTCCAATAGAGCGCACAGGCTTGCTGCCAGCGTTGCGCTGGCGTCATCGCCCGATAGATCGCGATCTGCTCGGGCGATGGCCTGTCTTTAGTGTTTGGTGACCCCAAAGGGACTTGAACCCTTGTTTTCGGCGTGAGAGGCCGACGTCCTAACCGCTAGACTATGGGGCCAGATTTTCAGAGTTCGGGGACTAGGATTCGAACCTAGATAGCAAGAGTCAGAGTCTTGCGTCCTGCCATTAGACGATCCCCGAATGGGAGGCGTGTTTCTAACGGCCCGAGCCTTTTTCGTCAAGTGGTTGTCGCGGAACGAACGAGATCACGGTCTTCCCCGCCGATCTCAGCACGTGAATCGCGAGCCAGGGCGTGCTCGGGGCATCCGAGAGGAACCGGACGAGCTCGACGCCACGGGTTCGGGTCGGGCCGATCTGGCGCACCGCGATCCCCCGGCGGGAGAGCTCCTTGGCCAGGAAGTCGCTGGTCTCGCGCAACCCGCGGGACGACACGAGCTGCCCCGAATCGTCCTTGCGCGTGCCGGGCGGCAGGCGGACGTCTGGATCGGCGGCGGCGATGCGCGCCACCAAGAGCAGCGCGAGGATCTTCATCGCAGCAGGTGCTCGAACAGATCGACGGCCCATTCGAGATCCGCGATCGGCACGAACTCGTCCGCGGCATGCGCTTGGGCGATGTCACCGGGACCGATCACGATCGCATCGATGCCGTGGTGCTCGTAGAGCGCGGCCTCGGTCCAGAAGTCGAGCGAGCCGACCGACGTGACGAACGGCTTCACGAGATCGACGAGCTCGTCACACCCGAACGGCGCGTGATCGACCGTGACCGCGAGCTGGATCTTCGGATCGATCGAGGCGATCAATTCCTTTAAAGCTCCGTCGTACGCCGCGCGATCGAAGCCGGGGTAGGGCCGCGTGGACCACTCGAGCCGACCGCGCTGCGGGACGACATTGAACGCCATGCCACCGTGGAGCGCGGCGATGTTCATGCACAGGCCCTTCATGCCCTCGGGACCATCGGCCATCGCGCGCTTGCCGAGCTCGTCCAATCCGACCGCGAGCCGCGCGAGCGTGGCGATCGGCTTCGGCATGAAGTCGGCTTTGGAGGAGTGGCCTCCCGCACCTTCGAGCGAGGCCGCGTGCGCGAGCACTCCGCGATGCGCGATGCCGGCTTTGCGCGCGGTGGGCTCGCACACGATCACTTGCTCGATGCCCTTCGCGTGCGGCGAGTCCAAGAACGCGTGCATGACCGCGCTGCCGGCTTCTTCATCACCGGAGAACAGCACACCGCAATCGCGCGGCTTCACCCGATCGAGCGCGATCAAGGAGGCGGCGATGCTCGCCTTCGTATCGCACGAGCCCAAGCCATAGAGCCGGCCACCTTCGATGTGCGGTTGCCACGGCGAGCGCGACCAGCCCGCATTCGCCGGAACGGTATCGACATGCGCGTTGATCACGCGACGCGGTGTGCCCCACCGCGCGAACACGTACGCGCCGGGCGAGCCATCCGTACGCGGCGCTTCCGCGAGCACGACCTCGTCCGCGCCGAGCACGTTCAGTTTCGGGACGAGGTGCTCGCACAACGCACGCTCGTTTCCCGCACCGCCTTCACCACCGGCTTGTTGCGTGGGAAACGCGACGAGCTCGGACAGCAGCTCTACGACGTTGGCCATGACGAGAGCTTACGCCGCGGCCGTGGCAGATTGCGCAGCATCGACCACCGCCTGCCACGCTTCGTGTTGTGCGATCAGCGACAACGCACGTACCAGCAGCGTTTTGCCGGGCTCGGTGCGATGCCACGTGGATGCTCCCGACGGGTGAGGCAACGCGATCACGTCGAACGTGTGACCGGCGAGCGTGGCTTCACGCTTCACGCCGACCACTTCGGTCAATTTGTCGATGTCCGGGAACAACTGCTCGATGGCGAGCTTGCCGACCGGAATCACGAGGCGCGGCTCCAACAGCTTCACCTCGGATTTGAGATGACGGCTGCAGTTCTTCACTTCTTCGTCCGACGGCACGCGGTCACCGCCGGCTTTTGCCTTACCGGGGAAGCACCGACACACGGCGGCCATGTAGACGCGCTCGCGAAATTGCTCTTCCGTCAGATCGAGTTGCGCGAACCACTGAAACAGCGTTTTTCCGGCGGTCCACGCGAACGGCTTGCCGGCGGGGCCTTCCTTGATGCCCGGTGCTTGGCCGATCAACATCACGGGTGACAAAACTGGCTTACCCGAGACCACCGGGCGAATCATGTCCGGGCACGACGTGCAGCCTAGGAGGCGCGTCACGTGCTTGCGGAGCTGGACTAGTGTGGTGGTCACGCGGCGACACTATGCCGCATAACCCTGACAATTCGGTCCGGATTTTCGTCGGGGATCGTCGACCTCCCCGTTGCGGCGGATCACGGTGCACGTTTCGAGAACAACGCTAAAATTACCTGGTGAGTGATCAAACGGATCTGATCAAACGGGTGCTGGGGCAGAACTATCTGCAGCTCGCCCTCGTGAAGCTGAGCGTCGATGAAGACGCCGGCGAAAAGACCACCGTCCGCGCCAAAATCGGCGAGGGCGATCAGCAGGTGGATGTCGAAGGCACGGGCGTCGGCGTGGTCGACGCGTTGTATGCGGGCCTCCTCGATCGCTATGCGCGCGAGTACAAGTCGCTCGAGTCGATCGAGATCGTGGACTTCAAGTTGTCGGCGGACATGGGGAGCAAGCAGCGCACGGCCGGCGTGGACGCGCTCGGTAAGGTCACGCTGGATGTCACGAACAGCGAGGGCAAGCACTTCACGTTCGCGGATACGTCACGGTCGGTGACCACGTCGTCGGCGCGCGCCGTGATCGCGTGCGTGCAGTACTTCTTGAATGCGGAGCGCGCGTTCGTGACGCTGTTCAACGCGCGCAAAGATGCGATCCAGCGCGGGCGCGAGGATCTCGTCTCGCGCTACACCGCGGAGCTTGCCGAGGTCGTGCAAAGCACGAGCTACGCGGAAGTGATCGCGAACATGCGCAAGCAGCTCTAGCTCTTCGCGAGCTCTTGCATGCGCGGTAGGTCGGTTCGATCGAGCTGCGGCATCGCCTGAAACAACGAGATCGCGGTGCGCGCCGCCTGCGGATTCTTCGTCGCATCCGCGAGACCGATCGCCGCCGCGAGTGCGGTGCGCGTGGGTTCTTCCCCGGCGTTGTCGATCGCGTCTTGAAATTGCTTCGCCGCGATCGCCGCCGCGGGATCGATGCCGGGATGAAATGCAGCCGGGCGCTCGGGCGTGCGCGCGAACGCGGGATCGAGCGCCTGCGCCTTCGCGCGATGTTCCTTCGCACCATCGGCATCGCCGCGCGCGTCGTCGCAATCCGCGATCGCGGTCCACAGCTCGGCGAGGCCGCGTTTGTCGTCGAGCTTTTCGCGAATCGCGATCGCGCGATGGAGTGAGTGCTCGGCCTTCGCGATGTCGCCGCCTTCGAGCTCGGTCCGCGATCGCTCGAGCAACGAGATCGCGATCACCGGCGCATCCGGGCCGTACGCGGCCTCGCGGAGCTGCTGCGCGCGATCGTGGAGCTTCAGCGCCTCGCGCAACTTGCCACGCGCGCGGTCGGCGGCGGCGAGCGCTTCGTCGTAGCGCGCGAGCTCCGGATGCTTGTCGCCGAGCATGCCGATGACTTGATCGCGCGCTTTGCCGATCCGCTCGGCCGCAAGCTTCGACTCGCCCGCGCCGATCTGGAGCAGCGACATCTCGAGTTGATGCGCGGCGCTGTCATCGCCGAGCGGCGCCATCGCGGTGTCGGCCGCGAGCATCGACCGCGCCCACTGTTGCGCGAGCTCGCGATCGTTCGGCGGCGAGTCGTGGACGGTCTCGCAACCGTGCGGCGACGGCAGCATCGCGACGACCAGCGGCGCCCGGATCCGCGCGATCCGATCGATCGGGCTCGACGTCGAGATCGTCGGCGAGTCCGGCGTGCCGCGGCCCTGCGGCTGGCCACCCAACACGCTCGCGACCGCGGCGAGCTCTTCGAGATCGTGCTCGAGGCAACGCACCTTCGCGTCGTCGGTGCAGACCTCGTGGTACGTGGCTTCCCACTCGGCACCGGCGCGATCGAACAGCGCGAGCGTCTCGTTCGCCCACGGCACGTTGCCCAGCGCCGACTTCACGTGCGTGCGCGACGCTTCGTTCCACGCGGTCTCTCGCCGAGCGCGCCCGTCGCACGTGGTGCGATGGCAGCCGCGCATCGTCCACACGCCGGCCACGCCACCGACGACAGCCGCGGCCCCGACGATCGCGACGAACCGTTTGCCCACGTGGAGAGCTTAGAACGATCCTTGCGGGCCACAATCCTGTGCGCAGTAACTATCGTCGGCCGCGCACGCCGGCGTGACCATCACCTTCAAATCGACGATCGTGGTGCCCATTGCCGACGCCGTCAGCTCGAGCTGATAGGGCTGCCCGTTCACGGCTGCGGTCGTCGCCGAGGTCGGGCACACCGCGACGTTCGGCATCGCGGCCAGCGAGTTTTGCGGCTGCGAGAAGCCATCGCCGGTCGGCTCCATATACATCGCGCGCGAATCGAGTCCGAGCACGCGCTGCGTCCCGGTATCGCGTAACGCGCCCGTTGCATCGAGCGAGCATTCGTCGGCCTCGTGGATCCGCGCGCCGACGAGGAGGATATGCCCACCCTGCGGCGCACCGAGGAGCGGGACCGGATCGCCATCGTGCAACGTCACGAGATTGCCGCTCGCGTCGACCGCGACAAGCTCGGCATCCGCACCGTTCGTGTCACCGAGCCCGCTGCCTTGCTGCGGTGGCGTGCACGCATCCGGCGGCGTGCTCGGGCAGCCCGCGAGGACCACCAGTGCCGCGATCCTCAGAAGCACGACACGTCCCCCTGGATCTTCGGATAGTAATAAACGAACGCGTTGCAGTGCTCGCTCGATTCGACCTTGGGGCCGAACGTGTAGCAACAATCGTTCGCGTGCAGCGGGTCGCGCGCGTTGACGACATCGCAACCGGCCTCCGGCGGACTCCACTGGTAATCGCACTGCCACCACACCCCACCGGGCGACGGCATCTTGACGTCGATTCCGGTCTCCATGATCGGCTCGTTCCAGTTCGTGTTGTTGTAGAACCGCTGCGAGTTATCCGGCGTGGTCGTCGAGACGCCGTCCCACTTCCACATCTGGAACTGGGTGCCGCGCGAGTGAAAGTGGCCGTTCGCGCCCACGATCGTGTAGTCGCCGCTGGGTAACGCACACGCGCCCGAGTAGTGCGGCGTGGGGTCGCTCATGCACACGCGAATGTTTTGCTGCGTCGCGAACAACGTGCCGAGCTCGATCGAATCGCCATCGTGGCTGCGATAGAAGTTGATGCCACCGCGGCCGACCCACGGCGTCTGCTGATCGGTCGCGTTGACGTAGTGGATCTGGAGCATCAGCATCTCGCCGGGCGAGAACCGTGCGGCAACGCCATCGGGCAGCTTCCAATCGAGCGTCTGCTCTTCGGCGGCGCTCTGTTGCGAGTTCGCGACGAGTGGCCAGTCCGCCCAGTTCGGCGACTTCCAACACGCGTCGTTGTCGGCGCCATGGATCACGACGCCTTGCACGCCACCGAGATCGACGGGCGAGCCGGCCGCCGGATCGAGCCCGACGATCGTCTTCACCCGAAACACGTTCATGTGGTGACTGCCCGGGTTGAGCGCGAGCGTCGTGTGGTCGACCCACAGGTCTTCGCCGCCGCCGAGATCCGGAACCTTGAAGAAGTAGCAGTCTTGAATTTCTGCCGAGGCCGCGACCGGAAACTCCGGCGTCCGGATCCAGAAGCCGTCGGCGGGCTCGACCGTCGGCAGGATCCACGGGGCCACGGGATCGACGTTGTCACCGCACGCGGCGAGGAGAATGAACAAAACTAAGCGACGCACGCCGCGCGATTGTGCAGCAGCCGTGCCGCTCCAACTCGCCGAAAGCGCACGATCGTGCATCGAATTTCCGCGATCGATCGCACGAGGCTTTCACACCGATCGCGGAAGTCGCGACATTTGCGTCAGTCAGCCGACGGCGCCGGTGAGCTCGTAGCCGGCGGGCGTCTTCTTCAGCTCGAGCTCGATCCGCAACTGCCGGCCATCCCGCAGTTGCGCGAGCCCGTAGACGATCACGAAGGGCGGGTTCTCGCTCTGCCAGGTCTCGAGCAATGCGACGTGCTCGATCCGATCGAGATCCGACAGCTCGACCTGGTCGGGCGCGATGGAGTTATCCGCGTAGTGCACGCCGATGAGCTCGGCGAGATAGGTCGGCTCGTCTTGTTTCATCACCACGAGTTGTTCGTGGCGGTGGCTGGCGGATGCGTATTGGAGCAGGCGCTTCCAATCGTGCTTGTCGATCGCGGCGACGACCGAGCGCAGGAATTCCGCCTGTGGATCGCCGGTCGTCAGCGCGAGGGCGGGGCGGCGGCAGGTCGCGTGGTCGTCGCAGCTGATCCGGATCTCGTGATCGGTGCGAAGTACGAGGTCGTAGCCGTGATCGGGCGTGCACTGCGCGGATACGAGCTGCGCGCGATCGTGATAGTCCGCCATCAGGTTGGCCGCGCGGCATGCGACGAGTGGCTCGACGAACGTCGCGCTATCGATCTGGATCGCGCACAGCTCGCCCTTGCGATGCAGCGCGAACGTATGACCGCAGCTCGTGATCGGCGTGCCGATCGTGGTGTCGTCGGTGCCGCACGTGCCGGTGCAACTCGGTAACCCGACCGTCTCGACGTGCGGAGCCACGGGCGCATTCGCGATCACCGGCGCCGGCGCAGCGCCACACCCCGCGAGCACGAGCGCCGCTGCTTTCACGCCGTCCTCGTGGCGTTGTGTTGGAACGGCTGCGCTTCCTCGAGCTGCGCGGCCGTGCGGATCAACAGATCCTCGCGACCGTACGCGGCGGCGAGTTGCACGCCGATCGGCAGGCCTTGCGCGTTGTGATAGAGCGGCAACGAGCACGCGGGCTGACCACTCGCGTTGAACATCGCGGTGAACGGCGCGTAGTCGCCCGCGTTCATGATGCCGGCGAGCGGATCGTCGTCGGTGCCGCGGAACGTGCCGAGCGGCATCGGTGGCGCGGTGACGGTGGGCGTGAGCCAGAGATCGTATTTTTCGAAGAACCGCGCGGTGCGGCGCGTGTAGTCGGCCATGAACGTCCACGCTTGCGCGTACGCGTTCGCCGGCACCATCCGGCCGAGCTCCGAGAGGGCCCAGGTCAACGGCTCGACCTCGTTCTGCTCGACGGTGCGACCGATGATCCGGCTCATCTCGTCGATCCGCGTGGTCACGCCGACGAACCAGATCGTGAGGAACCGCGGGATGACGTCCGGATCGTTCAGCTCCGGCATCGACGCTTCCTCGACGTGATGACCGAGCGAGGCGAGCAGGCGCGCGGCATGGCGAACGGCGTTGACGCAATCGGGATGCGAGTCGCTGACGCCGCCGTGAACATCGGGATGCTTCGTCGCGAACGCGATCTTCAGCGGCGAGCGCGGTGCGGTGAGCTCGGCCGCGAACGGCGTGAGCTGGGTCGGCGCGCTGTATGGATCGCCGGGCATCATGCCGGCGAGTAGATCGAGGACGACAGCGGAATCCCGCACGCTCCGCGTGACGACATGCTCTTGCACGAGATCGTTCGCGCCCGGCAACGGATACATCGACACACGCCCGCGTGACGGCTTGAGGCCGAACAAGCCGCAGCAGCTCGCCGGGATCCGGATCGAGCCACCACCATCGTTCGCGTGTGCGATCGGAACGAGGCCGGCGGCGGTCGCACACGCCGAGCCACCCGACGAGCCACCCGAACCGCGCGTGCGATCGTACGGATTGCGCGTGGGTGGGAACGGCGGACATTCGGCGGCGGGCACGATGCCGAGCTCGCTGGTGTTCGACTTGCCGACGATCACGAAGCCCGCGCGCTTCAACTGCGCGACGAGGTGCGAATCTTCGGCCGGCGTGTAGCGCGCCTTCACCATCGGCCAACTGCCCATCGATTGCGGCACGCCACCGACGGCGGCGCCGAGATCCTTGATCAGGATCGGGACGCCGCGGAACGGGCCGTGTGGTGCGGCGTCGGCGGTGGCGCGTGCTTGATCGAACATCGGCGTGACGACGGCGCCGAGCTCGGCGTTGTGCTTTTCGATCCGGGCGATCGCCGCGTCGACGAGCTCGCGCGGAGTTGCCGCGCCCGTTCGAACGAGCTCGGCTTGGGCATGTGCGTCGAGGTCGGCTAGGTGCATCGCCAGGGGATCCAAACGTGATATGCCCCGAGCGTGCAACCAAACCTCACGGGGAAGCGCGCGCTCGTTACCGGCGGTGGTCGCGGGATCGGCGCGGCATGCGCGAGAGAGCTGGCCGCCGCGGGAGCGAAGGTCGTGGTGTGCGGGCGGCGCGAGGCGGATCTGAAGACGATCGCGAGTGAAATCGGGGGCGAGGCGGCGGTCGTCGACCTCATGGATCGCGCGGGCACGGACGCGTTCCTCGCGGGAGTGGGACGGATCGATATCTTGGTCAACAACGCCGGCGCGGCGGAATCGGCGCCGCTCGAGAAGACGAGCGATGCGATGTGGGACCGGATCATGGAGCTCGACGCGACGTCGCCGTTCCGGGTCACGCGCGCACTCGTGCCGAAGATGATCGAGGCCAAGTGGGGCCGGGTCATCAACATCGCGTCGAACGCGGGCGTGTCGGGCTACGGCTACACGGCGGCGTATTGCGCGGCGAAGCACGCGATGGTCGGGTTCACGCGCGCACTCGCGATCGATCTGGCGCGCACGGGGATTACGGTCAACGCGATCTGCCCGGGGTGGGTCGAGACCGACATGGCGACCGAGGCGGCCACGCGGATCGCGGCGGTGACGAAGCGCTCGGCGGACGATGCGAAGAAGACGCTAGAGAACATGTCGCCACAACGCCGGCTGATCCAGGTCGAGGAAGTGGCGCACGCGATGATCATGTTGTGCGCGGACGGCGCGCGAGGAATTCACGGGCAGACGCTCGTGATCGACGGAGGAGCGATTCTCAAATGAGCACTCAACTAATCGCGCTCGAAGGATCTGCACCGAAGGGCTATGCGGATGCGCGGATCGGTATCGGTCGCGCGTTGCACATCGCGGGACAGATCGGCTGGAAGAACGGCGTGTTCGAGGCGAAGGATCTCGTCGGGCAGTTCGCGCAAGCGCTCGACAACATCGTCGCGATCTTGAAAGAGACGCACGCGCATCCGAACGACATCGCGTCGATGACGATCTACGTGACGGACATGCCGGCGTATCGCGCGGCGAGGAAGCAGCTCGGCCCGGTGTGGCGCGAGCGGTTGGGCAACTTCTATCCGGCGATGGCGCTCGTTGCGGTAACGGCGCTCGTCGAGCCCGAGGCGTTGATCGAGATCCAGTGCATCGCTCACCTGGAGCACGACGAATGATTTCTCCGAAGACGTTCCACTTCGAGCTCGCGCGCGGCGTCGCCACGATCACGCTCGACCGACCGCAGCGGCTGAACGCGCTGACGTTCGAGAGCTACAAGGAGCTGGCGGAATCGTTCGAGCAGCTCGATACGTTCGACGAGGTCCGCGCGATCGTGATCACCGGGCGTGGCAAGGGCTTCTGTTCGGGCGGCGATCAGGACGACATCATCAAGGAGCTGCTCGGGCAGGACACGCCGCAGCTCGTCGCGTTCACGCGGGCGACCGGGCGATTGATCGAAGCGATTCGGGCGTGCAAGCGGCCGGTGATCGGCGCGATCAATGGCATCGCCGTCGGTGCGGGCGCGGTGATCGCGCTCGCGTGTGATTTCCGGATCGCGGCGGCGAATGCGAAGTTCGGGTTCATCTTCCCGAAGGTCGGGTTGTGCGGCGCGGACATGGGCGCCACGTACTTGCTGCCGCGAATCGTCGGGTTGGGGCACGCGAGCGAGCTGTTGTTCTTCGGAGACGTGATCGATTGCGAACATGCGAATCGAATCGGTCTAATCAACCGGATCGCGCCCGACGGTGAGAGTTGTGTGAGGCTCGCGCAGGAGTGGGCGGCGCGGCTAGCATCGGGTCCAGCGTTCGCGAACGCGATGACGAAGCAGATGCTGGAGAGCGAGCACACGATGGCGCTGGCGGCGGCGATCGAAGCCGAGGCGCAGGCGCAGGCGTTGTGCATGCAGCATCCGGACTTCGCGGAGGCGCACGCGTCGTTCAAAGAAAAGCGGCCGGCGAAGTTTCGCGGGGCGCCGGAGTAGGTTGCGGCCGAGGCGGGTGGCTGATTTGCGCAGGAGCTATTCGTGAAGCTGTCGACGGACGATCTGGGAGTGTTTTTCGAGCCGCAGCATCACGAGCTAGCGGAGCGATTGCTGCGTGCGGCAGATGCGATCGCGGCGTCGGAAGATGCGGCCGACGAGCATGCGCGTGATCGCGCGGCGGTCGATGCGTTGGCAAAGGCCGATTTGTTCGATCTCGTGGCGCCGGCGAGCGGTAAGACGGATGCGCGATCGCTGTGTCTCGCGCGCGAGATGCTCGGCTACGTGTCGGCGCGAGCGGATTCGATCTTCGCGGTGCAAGGGCTCGGCGTGCACGCGTTGTTGCTTGCGGGTACGGCGGCGCAAAAAGAAGAAGCGCGGAGTTATGCGCGCGGTGCGGGCATCGCGGCGTTCGCGCTGACGGAGCCGGAGGCCGGATCGGATGTCGCGTCGATCCAGACGCGGGCGGCGCCGATCGCGGATGGCTATCGCTTGGACGGCGACAAGTTGTTCATCTCGAATCTCGGCATCGCGGATCATGCGCTGGTCGTGGCGTCGACGGAGCCGTCGTTGGGAGCGGGCGGGCTGACGGCGTTTTGGGTGCCGCTCGATCTGCCGGGCATAACGGTGAAGCGGCTCGAGGCGACGGCGCCGCATCCGCTCGGTGCGTTGGAATTGCGTGGCGTGGTCGTGCCGGCGACGGCGCGCGTGGGCGAGCTCGGGCAGGGCATGAAGCTGGCGATGCAAACGCTCGATGCGTTTCGCGTGTCGGTCGGTGCGGCGGCGGTCGGCATGGCGCGGCGTGCGCTCGACGAAGCGACGAAGTTCGTGACGCATCGGATCCAATTCGGAAAGCCGCTGAGCGATCAGCAGCTCGTGCAGGCGCACCTCGCGGACATGGTCGTGGACTTGGATGCCGCGCGGCTGTTGGTGTTGCGGGCGGCGCACAAGAAGGACACGACGGCCGAGCGCGTGACGATGGAGGTCTCGATCGCGAAGCTCGGTGCGACCGAGGCGGCGTCGCGCGTGATCGATCGTGCGGTCCAGCTATTCGGTGGGCGTGGCGTGATCGCGGGCGCGGTCGTCGAGCATCTGTATCGGGCGGTCCGCCCGCTGCGGATCTACGAGGGGACGTCCGAGATCCAGCGGACGATCATCGGGCGGGCGCAGGCGGCGTTGTTCGCCCCGCCGCGAACGAAATCCCGCGACCTGAAATAGCTGTATGTTCCGGTCGTGCCGGGCCCGACGTTCGCCGACGATCTGAATCTCGCCGACTACTTCCTCTTCGATCGCATCAAGGAGGGGCGGGGCTCGCGCATCGCACTGCGCTTCGGCGACCGGACATGGACGTACGACCAAGTGGCCGATCGGTCACGCGCATTGGCGAAGTTTCTCGTCGCGCAGGGGCTGAAGCCGGAGCAGCGCGTGTATCTCGTGCTGCCGGATACGCCCGCTTTCGCGTGGTCGATCTTCGGCATCCTCGCCGCGGGCGGCGTGCTGTGCATGGGCAATCCGATCGCGCCGACCGAAGACCTCGCCTATGTCTGCGACTACGTGAAGGCCGCGGCGTTGATCACGACGCCCGATGTCGCCGAGCGCCTTGCCTCGAGCTTTCCGGGGTTGCCGAACCTCACCACGATCTTGATCTCGCCCGATGCGGCGACCGGCGACGATCCGGAAGCACCGGTCACCACGAAACACATCTCGCTCGATGCCGCGATCCACCGCGGGCGCGAGCTCGATACCACGCTGCCGAAACTCCGCCGCGACGATCCGGCGATCTGGCTGTTCACCGCCGGATCGACCGGACGCAGCAAGGCCGCGATGCACTCGCACCGCGACTTCGCGTTCAACACCGAGGTCTACGCGAAAGGCACGGTCGGTTATCGCGAGGACGATATCGCCGTCAGCGTGCCGCGCTTGTTCTTCGGCTACGCGACCGGCACCAATCTCTGGTTCCCGTTCGCGGTCGGTGCATCGGTCGGCTTATTCAGCGAGCGGCCCACGGCCGAATCGATCAGTGCCGCGATCACGCGCTACAAGGCCACGGTCGTCACGAACGTGCCGACCATGCTCGGCAAGCTGTTGGATCTCGACGACGAGCGCAAAGCCCGCGGCGAGCCCGGCCTCGATCTCTCGAGCGTTCGGTTTCATTTGTCCGCCGGCGAAGCCCTTCCAGAACCACTGCTCCGCCGCTTTCAAGCGCGGTTTCCCGCCGATGTCTACGACGGCATCGGCTCGGCCGAGATGTTTCACATCTACTGCAGCAACCGCCCGGGCGACATCAAGCCTGGCTCGCTCGGGCGCGTCGTCGACGGCTACGAGCTGCGCATCCTGCCCGAAGAAGCCGACGGCGCCGGCGCCACGCCGAACGCCCCCGGGGATATCGGCGTGCTCTGGGTCAAAGGCGATTCGGTCGCGCACGGCTACTTCAACGATCGCGACAAGAGCTGGAAGACGTTCCACGGCTACTGGTGCCGCACCGGCGATCTATTTTCGATCGATGCCGAGGGCTACCTCTACTTCCAAGGCCGCGCCGACGATCTGTTCAAGGTCGGTGGCATCTGGGTCGCGCCACGCGAGGTCGAGGATTGCTTACTCGCGCATCCCGCGGTCTCCGTCGTCGCCGTGATCCCCGCCGAAGATGCAGGTCTGACGAAACCGAAAGCGCTCGTCGAGCTCCGCCCCGATGCACGCGATCGGCTTGCCACGCCGGAAGCGCGTGCTGCACTTGCCGACGAATTGAAAGCTCACGTGCAAGGCAAACTCTCGAAACACAAGTATCCGCGATGGGTCGTCTTCGTCGACGATCTCCCGAAGAACGATCGCGGCAAGGTCGACAAGAAAACTCTGATCGAACGCGAGAAGCGCAATGTCTGAAAAATTTCTCGCGCGGCACACCACCGCATCGCTCGAACAACTCACCGCCGGCAAGCGTGGCGTGATCGCACTCGTGCCCGTTGGCTCGACCGAGCCGCACGGTCCACACCTCGGCCTCGGAACCGACGTGCTGATCAGCGCGGCTGCATGTCTGCGCGCGTGCGAGCTGCTCGAGAAGCGGGGCACGATGGTCGGCGTGATCGCACCCGCGATACCGTACGGCGTGACCGATTGCGCGACCGGGTTTTCCGGCGCGGTCTCCGTTCCCGGCCCCGTGCTGACGGCATATCTCGCAGCGGTCGTCGACGGTCTGCTCACGAGCAACATCCGCCACGTCTGCCTCGTCAACAACCACCTCGAGCCCGCGCACGATCAAGCCGTGCGCGCCGTGCTCGAGGGCCGCACCGGCAAGGTGAGCTACGCGTGTCCACTGACGAAGAAGTGGGCGCGCACGCTCTCGGCTGAATTCAAATCCGGCCAGTGCCATGCGGGGCGCTACGAGACGTCGATCATGATGGCCGCCGCGCCCGAGCTCGTGAACGATCAGCTGCGCACGCGCCTGCCGAACGTGCCGATCAGCCTCTCGGACAAGTTGCGCGATGGCGTGATGACGTTCGAAGCGATGGGCATGCAGGCCGCGTATGCGGGCGATCCGGCGAGTGCGTCGATCGAGGAGGGTGAACAACTCATCCAACGGCTCGGCGAGATGGTCGTTGGCGAGGTGCTCGAGGCTCTAGGAATTAAACCGGCGAGCTAGGCCGGACCGAGCGAAGCCCGACGGCGCGCTGTGCGCGGCGGCGGATTGGCGCAGCGAGCGGACGGCCGAATAAAATCTCCGAGTGATGGGCCTCGAGTCATGAGCGCCGCAGGCGCGAGGGATGAAGAGGGCCACCACTCGGCCTCACGCGTGCATTGACTCGGTGCATGCCGAATCAAAACCAAAACCAAAATCAGTCGAACAAGAATCCGCGTGGTGGCGAAGCAGGCGAACAACAGAACAACCAGCCGCCGCGCGAGCGCGAAGGCGTGGGGAACCGCTCGAGCGAGGGCGGCTACCAGAACGATCAAAAAGAACGCCGCAACAGCTGAGCGTGCTCACAACTAGACGACGCCGCGCGCGTGGACGATCCATGCGGCGGCGTTTTCGCGTCTACAGGTGATGGACGCCGGGCGGGAGCAGTCGCGCTTCCGGAAGGCCCGGCGATTTCTCGCGCAGGAACATCGCGCGCGCGGTGCGATCGACGAGTGCACACATCGCGACCGCAGAGCCTGCCGCGACGGCGCATGCGATCGCGGCCATCACGGCGATCGCGAGCGCGCCGATCGAGAAGTGCATCATCAACGCGAGCAACAACCCGCCGCTGAACAGGCCGACGGGCAGGGCGAAGATCAACTTCACCGCGCGTCGGGACATCGCCTCTTCCTGATAGTCGCGCTCGCACGCGACGCAGCGCTCGCCCGACGGGAATGCGTGCCGCACGCAGCGCGTGGTTCCACACCGCCCGCACGTGACGACGGGAGACTCGACGCAGTCGGAACAGCGACGCGAGCCCATTCGATAAGCATGCGCTTCGACGGAAAAAAGAAAAGCGCTCGCAACGTCGACGCACTGCAGCCTGTGAGCGATCGCAAGTTGACGTAGTTGCGACCGTCCCCGTGCTCGAACGAATTCGCGCAGTTCGCGATCGCAAGTTGACGTAGTTGCGACCGTCCCCCGAAACGCAAACAGCGCCGGCCGAGACCGACGCTGCCCTTCGTAACCGTACGACCGGTTACTCCTTGATGCCGTGCTTGCCCTTCACCTGCTCGAGCACCTTCTGATACTCGACGTCCCACGCCGACGTACCTTCCTCGAGGTTCTTGATCCGGTCACGGACCTCTTGGTCGATCGCTTCGTCGACCATCATGTGCTTCTTCGCGATGTCCTTGATCTTGCGACGCAAGATCACGTCATCCGCGAACACTTCATCGATGTGCCGCGACGACATGAACGCCTCGAGCATCTGATTGGCAATCCATGCCAGGCCTTCTTCACCGAGACCGAATTCCTTCTGCTCGGCGAGCTGGCGCTTCGTCCGACCGAGGTGCGAATACGGAAGCCCCCGGATCTCCAGGATGTCCTTCGCCCGCTCGGTCAGCTCTTTATCGACGCGGATGTATTCCTTGAGAACGGCCGCGGCATCGAGCTGCGCTTCGTTGCCATCGCTGACCTCGATATCGCCCGCTTGCACGAGCGTGGAGATGATCTCCGCCGCGATGGTATCGACCTTCCCTGGATACAGTCTCATTCTCGCGGCACTGTAGGGTCCACACGCCACACATGCAAGGCGCGGCGCACCTCACGAGTTGACTTTTTTCATCCCATTTCATCCATGTGCACCATCGCGATCCTTGTAGGTCTAGCCGACGCACCGGTGATTCTCGCGGCGAATCGCGACGAGCTTTACGCGCGTCCGACTCGCCCACCCGAGAAGCTAGGTCCACGAATCGTCGGCGGGCGCGACGTGCTTTCGGGAGGCACGTGGATGGCACTTCGCGACGACGGTCAGTTTGCCGCCGTCACGAATCAACGCGCACTCGACACGCCACCGCCGGGCCTGCGATCGCGCGGCCTCGCCGTGATGGAGTGCGCCGCCGCCGACGATCAAGAGGCGTACGTCCGCGCCCTCGATCCCACGCACTACGCGAGCATGAACCTCGTGTTCGGCAACGCGAGTGCGGTGTCGGTCGCGTATCTCCGTCGAGAAGGCACACGCGAGATCCTCCGCCTCGCGAACGGGCTCTACATCTTGGCGAACGACGTGATCGGTGCGCCGGGGTTTCCGCGCGCCGAACGCCTGCAGCACTTGATCGAAGCCGCGCTGTCACAAACCCGGTCGTGGGACACGCTGTGGCCACTCCTCGCGCGCGCACTCGGGAGCACCGAACGATCGCCCGATGCGCCACCGAGTCATCTCCCGGAACCGATCGCGCTCGCGATGACCGCGATCAACATCCACACCGAGTTTTACGGCACGCGATCGGCGAGCCTCGTCGCGTTGCAACCGGGTCGAGTCGCCGCGTACTGGACCGCCGATGGCCCACCGGACACGACACCGTTCACGGACAAAGTGGGCTTGCTTGCGTGACCGCAAGCTCGTCGTCGCCGGTCTCGTGCTTCGCGATGGCCAGATCCTGATCACCCAACGCGGCCCGGTCCAGAAGCAGCCCGAGCTCGCGCTCAAGTGGGAGTTCCCGGGTGGCAAGATCGAGCCGGGTGAAGCCCCGGAACAGGCGCTCGTCCGCGAGCTCCAAGAAGAGATCGGGGTGACCGTCGCGGTCGGCCGGATCTGGGACGTGCTGTTCCACCCGTATCCGAGCTTCGATCTCGTGATGCTGGTGTACGCCTGCCGGATCCTCGACGGAGAACCGCGCCCGGTGGATGTCCACGACCTCGCATGGGTTACGCCGACGCAAATGCCCGACTGGGACATCCTCGTCGCCGACCGGCCCCTGGTCGACAGATTGGTGCTGGAAGGCCCACCGTCGATTGACCCGATACGTTAGCCCTGCCTACAATTCGCAGTAATGGAAGGCCGAGCCAAGGTTACAAAGGAAGTCCTCTGTGAAGAGGCTCGCTTCATCCTCGCGAACGTCATGGCGGAGGCGCGCTACGGCCGCCAGAACCGCTACGACGACATCCGCCGGGTGTGCGAAGGCGCGGTGTCGATTCCGTTCGCCGAATACATCGGCTTCCTCGAGAAGTCCGGCTACCTCCGTCACGACCGCACGAGCGAATCGCTCGAGGTAACTCCGGAAGGCGAGACCGTCGTCAATGGGGGCAACCTCCAGGAGTTTACCGAGCGCGCGGTCTCGCACTTCAAGAAGCTGCGCCAGAGCCGCGCGATGGCCGTGCCGTCGTCGGCGATTCCGATGGGCACGCAATCGGGACAGGGGCCGATGCCCACGCCGCCACCGCGCGAGCGCAACGATGCGAGCTCCATGATGCGCAGCGAAGGCTCGGCCGCGCAGCGCTTGCCCGTAAAGGATTCGAAAGTGTCATCCAGTGGTGGTCGCCCGTCGGCTGCTATCTCCGGCGAAATGGCCGGCGACGGCGAGAATCGCTACGAGAAGCTCGCCACGATCGGCTCGGGTGGCATGGGCACGGTCTATCGCGCGCGCCAGATCGCGCTGAACCGCGAAGTCGCGCTCAAGGAGATTCGCGACCTGTTCGGGTTCTTCTCCGAGGATCAGCGCAACGAGATCGTGCGCCGGTTCACGGACGTCGTCCGCGCCTGGGGCAACCTCGCGCATCCGAACATCCTGCCGATCCACGACGTCAACATCTGGGTCGAGTATCCGAACCTCGTCACCGAGCTCGCACCGAACGGCTCGGCGCGCCGCCTGATCAACGACGCGGAAGACATTCCCGTCGAGCTCGCGTTCAAGTACCTCCTGCAAACGCTCCACGCGTTGCGCGCGGCACACCAACAGCGCGTCTATCACCGCGGTCTCAAGCCGGAGCAGTTGCTGATCGACGCATACGGCAACGTGAAGGTGTCGGACTTCGGTTTCACGCGGATCATCGAGCGCGATCACGCCGTCATCCGTCAGGTCTACGTCGGCATGGGCAACGTCGCGTACATGGCGCCGGAGCTCTACAACGACCCGATGGCCGCCGGTCCGCAGGGCGATATCTACGCGCTCGGCATCATCTTCTACGAGCTCCTGACCCGGAAGTTGCCGGGCCGCCGCTCGCCGATGCCGTCGCAGATCAACCCGTCGTTGCCGCGCGGTATCGACGACATCTTCGATCAGATGACGCGCGACGCGAAGAACGAGCGCTACGCCACCGTCGACGACATCCTCGATGACATCGACAAGCTCGAGGGCATGGAAGCCGTGCTCGGCCGCCAGAACCAAGTGCTCGTCGGCGAGAGCCCGCTGCAATCGATCAAGTTCCGTCCGGGCGCCGAAGAGCCGCTCGCGGGAACGCCGGTCGAAGGCGAAGAAGGTGGCGGCGACCCGAAGGCGGGCCATCGTCCGTACTCGTTCCAACAGCGTCGTAAGAAAATCTGATCATGTTGGGGACGGTGCGGAGGAAGCTGACGGCGCTCGTCGGCTTTTCTGCGCTGGCCGCGATCGCGATCCTGCCGATCCTGTGGTGGCTCATGCACCACGAGCTGATCGATCAGGCGCGCGAGCGTGTCCCCGATGTCGTGAACGGCCTGAACGAAGAAATCTCCGACGACATCGAAGACCTCGACGTCACCGGCAATGCGATCGCCGAAGATTCCGACACGCTCGTCGCGTTGGCTGCGCGCGATCAAAAAGGCCTCGGCACCGTCGCGCGCCCGTTTCGCACGGCCTATCCCGATCTCGACATCCTGATCTTCGGCCCCGATCGCGCGCTCGTCACCCAGTTCGGATGCGAGAAGCCGCAGGCGAAGTTGCCGGACGGCATCCAGTTCGGCGTGCATGTCGTGCTCCGTCACGGCTGCGAAGATTCGAAGACCGCGCCGATCGCCGTCGCCACCACGCGCGAGATCAAAGCCGCGGACGGCACGATCGTCGGCTACGTGCTCGTGTGCCTCCCACTCGATCAAGCGTACTTCGCGAACGCGCAGAAGAAGCTCGGCGGTCAGCTCGCGCTGGAGCTCGAGCGCACCGGATCGTTTTGGACGCTCGCGTACGCCACGCCGTCATTCCCCCGCGATCACCTCGAGGATGCGACGAAGCAAGGCAAGCTCGTCGAGCAGGAAGGCCGGACCTGGATCATCGCCGCGTTCTCGCCACCGATCCTCGAGACTGCGAAGCGCGCCGACCTCGAGCTCCGGTTCGAGACTGCGAACGACGTCACCGACATCAAGCGGATCGTTCGCAAGCACCTGTTGATCGCGGCCGCGATCATCTTCGTCACGACCGCACTCGCGATGTGGATCGGCTGGCGCTTGGCCTCGCGGATGGCACTCGCCCTGTCGCGCGTGAACGCAGCGATGCGCCGGCTCGAGCAGCAGGAATACGTCAAGGTCGATGCGGTGAAGACCGGCGACGAGCTCGAGGATCTCGCGCTCGGGTTCAATCAGATGGTCGATGGCCTGCGCGAGCGCGACAAGTTGCGCGTCACGATGGGCAAGTACATGACCGAGGAAGTCCTCCAGCACGTGATGGCGGGCGAGGTCGAGCTCGGCGGCAAGACGCTCGAGATCACGATCCTGTTCTGCGACTTGCGCGGATTCACCACGTTCGCGGAGAAGCGCAGCGCGCACGAGCTCGTCGCGATCCTGAACGAGTACTTCACCGAGATGGTCGATTGCGTGATGAGCGAAGGCGGCGTCGTCGACAAGTACATCGGCGACAACATCATGGCGGTGTTCGGCGCGCCGGTGAGCCGCCCCGACGACGCCACGCGTGCCGTCAAAGCTGCGTTGAAGATGCGCGCGGCGCTCGCCACGTTGAATGCGCGGTTTGCGGAGCGCGGGATCGAACCACTGCGGTTCGGCATCGGCCTGCACACGGGCGAGGTCGTCGCCGGCAACATCGGCAGTGCACGCCGGATGGAGTACACGGTGATCGGCGATGCCGTGAACGTGGCATCGCGGCTCGAGAGCAAGACGAAAGAGCTCGAGACCGATCTGTTGATCTCCGACGAGACGAACGCGCGGCTGACCGCGATCACGACGGAGCCGATCGGCGAAGTTCAGGTCAAGGGCCGCGCGGCGCCGGTCAAGATTTTCAAAGTGACAGGCCCAGCTGCGTGAGCTTCGCCGCCAAGCGCGGCACGTCGGTCAGTGAGTTGTAGAGATGCGTCGACACGCGTAGCAGCGGTTGACCCGGCCACGGCACGATCATCACTTCAAAGTTATCGGCGACGAGGCGATCACGCATCGCGACCGGATCACCCTGCAGGCGAACCGGCATCGCGACCATCGTACCCAGACTCGTAGCCGGCGCGATCGGCGTACCACCGAGCGCTTCGGCAAACGCGATCGCGAGTGCGTGATTGCGTTGGCGCACCTCGCGGGTCTGTTGCGTGAACAGCGGCGCGCACAATTGTGAGGTCGGATCGTGCGTGCCTTGCCAATCGAGCTCGGCGTGGAGACGATTCGGTGGGCCGTACTCCGGCGACGCGCCGTGCGACGTGACCAACGGCTTCGCACCCGCGCCGACGAGGAAGCCCGACGCCTTCGGCGCGCACAGCCACTTGTGATGGTTGCCGGCGTAGAACGTGGCGCCGAGCTTTGTCAGATCGAGATCGATCTGACCGGGCGCGTGGGCGCCGTCGATGACGACCTGGATCCCGCGGTCGACGAGGGCAGGGATCACGCGCTCGATCGGGAACACCAGCGCGGTCGGGCTGGTGATGTGATCGAGGACGACCAGCTTCGTCGCCGGCGTGATCGCCGCGAGGATCGCGGGCGCGAACGCATCCGGCTCGAACGGCAGCGGGATATCGACGACGCGCACGTGGGCACCGGTGCGGATGAGCTGGTTCTTCACCGCGCGATAGCAGTGATTCGTGGTGACGACCTCGTCGCCGGGGTGGATCCCGCACGAGTGAATCGCGATCGCGACCCCGGTCGTGGCGTTCGGCACGAACACCGTGTGATCGACGGGCGCGTTCACGAACCCGGCGACGGCGGCACGCGCTTCGTCGATCAGGCCCTGCCACTCGAGGACGAAGAACTTCATCGGCGCTGCCTCGAGCCGCGTGCGGATTCGATCCGCGTACGCGAGCATCTCGCGCGTGCAGCCACCGTACGAGCCGTGGTTCAGGTGGACGACATCCGGGCTGAGTGCCCAGTCACCGACGGGGTGATGAATATCCATGGGTCAAATTTTTCCTGCCGAGAAAAAATGGGGATCTCGCGCTGCAAGGCAATTTATCAGTCGTTTTTTTGGACCTTCGATAAGTAGGGATCAAAGTCGGTCTCGATGGTGGATCAATCCAATCGTCGTTTAGACCGCTGGACGCAGTCCCTCTTCGACCGAGCCGAGCGCTTGCTCGACCTGGCCGATCATGGCGTGGAGATGCCCGGTGACCCGGTGCGGCTGGTGTTCTCGCTCGTGGGCGGGACCAAGCTCCCGGTGCCGGACGGCCTCGCGCTGTGGCGACAGGGCAAGGAAGCGCTGGCCGATGGCGAGCACGTGTTGTGGCTCGCGATCGGCGCGCTGAAGTATCTCGACCGCGAGGGTGCCGCGCATACCGCGCCTCTCGTGTTGTGGCCGGTGACGTTGGAGCGCACGGGAACGGGCGTGAAGCTCGCGGTGTCGCCCGATCGCGCGCCGCGCCTGAACGACGCGTTGATCGCGAAGTACGAGCTCGCCTCGCTCGCGCAACCCTCGATCGACCTCGCGGCCGTGCTCGCGGCAGCCGACGAGCTGTGCATCGCGAACCCGGGTTGGTCGCTCGAGCGTTCGGCGCGCGTGATCGCGTTTTCGTTCGCCGACCTCGACATGTGGCGGGACCTCCAGGAGCACGATCTCACGTCGCCGGATGCAGTACCGGTACAGTGGCTGCTCGGCGATGCCATCACACCGTCGTTGCCCACGGCGAACGCGGCGGACTTGATCCTGCCGCTCGATGCCGATGGCAGTCAGACCGCGGCGATCGCGGCGGCCGCAGCCGGTGCGAGCTTCGTCCTGCAAGGCCCGCCGGGCACCGGTAAGTCGCAGACGATCGCGAACATCCTCGTGCAGTGCGCGAGTCAGGGCACGTCGGTGCTCGTGGTTTCGGATCGCGTGGCGGCGCTGACCTCGATCAGCGAGCGCCTCGCGAGTGTTGGCCTCGGCGAGGTCTGCACGATCGCCGGCCAGATGATCGATCGTGTCTCGCGCCCGCACGTCAATGCGCCGGCGGGTGCGGCGGTCGTGCGGACTCGGCTCGCGGAAGTCGCCGCGAGTCTCGATGCCCATACCAAGGCGATGCACGGTGTCGGCGAACGCCACATCGTCGACGGTTTGACGCTCCGGCCATCGAGCCTGTCGATCTACGAAGCGATGGCCCGGCTGATCGAGCTGCGGACCACGCCGCGCGCGCAACTCGCCGAGGCGGATGCCGCGTCGATCGATCGGCTGACGTTCGAGCGCCGCAAGCGTGCGGTGACCGAGCTCGCCGAAGCGGCGATCGCGATCGAGCCGGTCGCCACCCATGCGTGGCGCGCGTCGGCACTCGATGCGTGGACCGCGGACGGTACGAATCGCGCGACCCAAGCGCTCGAGACCGCGAACGATGCGGCGGCGTTGTTGGCGGCGGCGATCGCGGAAGTGACGGCGCTGGTGCCGAACCTCCAGATGCGCACGCCGGAGCAATTGCGCGCGGTCGGTGCGCTCGCGGCTCTCGCGGCCACGTCGCCGCGTCCGGGTGCGGAGCTGTTGACCGGTCCGCGTGGCCGGTCCGGTGATCTCGACGAAGAAATCGCGTTGATCCGCGCGCGCGGTGGCGGCGTGCTCGACGTGCCGCGCGATCCGGTGTCGTTCATCGCGATCGCGAAGAAGCATCGCGAGCTGTGCACCGAAGTCGGATGCTTGTTCGGCGACACCTCGCAACTCGATGCCACGGAGCTGTGGACGCAGCTGAAGAAGTGGACCACGAGCATGGGCCCGCTGCGCTACATCGCGTTGCGGACGGCGCGCGGGCTCGTCAACCAGGCGGCACTCGTGCCGTTTACCGACGACGCCTCGATGATCATCGCGCTCGAAGCGCTGATCGCGGAGCGCGCGTGTCGGGCGGCGTTGGTCGCGGCCACGGAGCCGGCGGCACGGTGGTTCGGCGCGCTCGGCGGCGATCCGCTCGCCGTCGATCTCGACAAGCTATCGGCGGCGCTCGCGTGGGTCACGGATCTGCGCCGGGCGTTCGAACAGGTCACGGTCGCGTTCGGCGAGCCCGGTCGGTTGACCGCATGGCGTGCGCTCGTCGCGCAAGTGGCCGCCGGCGACGGTGATCACGATCTGCTCGCGTTCGCGAAGCTCGCGGATTCGGTCGGGCGCTGGGAGCCGGCGATGACCGAGCTCGCGCAGGCAACCGGCATTCCGCTGGCGCAGCTCGGCGCAGGACCCGATCACGTGACGGCATTGCGCGTCCAGATCGGCGAGCTCGCCACGGCGGCCTCCGGTCTTGCCGAGTGGACGCGATTCCATCTCGCACGCCGCGGCGCGGTCGATGCGGGCCTCCGCGACGCGATCGTCGCGATCGAGCGCGGTGACCTCGTCGCGAGCGACCTCGCGCTGGCGTGGGAACGCGCCACGTTGCTCGTGTGGGCGGATGCCGCGGTGAAGCGCACGCCGGAGCTCTCGCACTTCGATGGCGGCAAGCTCCACCTCCAGGTCACGTCGTACGCGGATCTCGATCGCGGTGCGATGGCGGTGATGCGCGGGCGGTTGCCGAAGCTCGCGCCGGTCGTGCTTGCCACGCCCCAAGCGGTCGCGCGCTGCAACCTGCCGATGTTCGATCTGGTGATCTTCGACGAGGCATCGCGCCTGCCGGTCGCTCATGCGCTCGGCGCGTTGGTGCGGAGCCGGGCAGCGATCGTCGTCGGTGACGTGCGCCAGCCGGTGCCGAGCGATGGCCATGGCCTGCTCGATGTCGCGCTGTCCGCGGGAATGCCGGAGCTCGTGCTCGAGACCCACTACCGGTCGCGGCATCACGATCTGTTCGCGTTCGCGAACCGTCGCTATTACTTCGATCTCGTCGCGGTTCATCCGGCGGCGGGACCGTCGGCGCTCCAGTGGCGTCGGGTCGATGGCGCGGCGGATCCCACGGGTGCGAATCGCGCCGAAGCGGACGAGATCATCGCCGATCTAAAGACGCGCGATCACGGCAACGCGATGATCGTGACGATGTCGCGCGCACAGCAGCACCTCGTCGAGGATCTGCTCGACACGGCCGGGATCAAGAACGTCCTCGTCGGCACGCCGGATCGCATGCAAGGTGAAGAGCGCGAGCTCGTGTATCTATCGCTCGGCGATCAAGCCGGCGCGCTTTCGCATCCCGGTGCCGAGCGGTGGCTCGATGTCGCGGTGACTCGCGCTCGCGGCGCGTTCGTGATCGTCTCGAGTTTCGGTCCGGAAGACATCGATGCGGACGCGCCGGCGGCGGCGCGCGGTGTGGCCGAGCTGCTCGCGTTCGCGCGGGATGGCGCTCCGGTCGTCGAGCAGGAGCCGGCGTCGGCGGTGACGGCGGCGATCGCGCGGGCCCTCGAAGGTCGCGGGTGGTCGGTGCGGCATCGCGTCGGTAGCGGTTCCGCGGCCGTCGAGCTCGCGGTGGTCGATCCGGACGATCCGACGAAGTACGTGCTCGCGATCGAACACGACGGCATCGCGTATGCCGAAGCCGATGGCACGCGCGAACGCGATCGGTTGCGCACGCAGCAGCTCGAAGCCATGGGTTGGCGTACGCATCGCGTGTGGGTGCTGGATTGGTGGATGGATCCCGAGCGCGAGACCTCGCGTGCGCATGGCGCGATCGTGGCGGCGGTGGCGGCGAGCCGCGTGAAGAAGGGCAGTGGCCCGGTCGCGGCGGCGGCAAAGCGTCGTCGCGTGTCGAAGATCGAGATCGATCGCACGCAGCCGATGGCGATGATCGATGTGGCGAGCGGGCCCAACAAAGTCTCGTCGATCGACGATGGTTGGGTCTCGGGACCGGCGGCCGGCTCGGCGCCGACGCTGGCGGCACGCGCAGATGGCTCGGGCCCGAAGTCGGCACCTGTCAAAGCTTCGGGAAGCGGACCCACGCTTGCCGGCTCGAGCAGCCAGCCGATCCGGATCGCCCGCGGGACGATTCCGATCGGCAAGTACGTGGCGGCGGCGATTCCGTGCGGCCGGCGCGTGCCCGACGACATGTTCGCGGGTCGCCATGCGGCGGAGCTCGGCAAGGTCGTCGAGCAGGTGCTCGCGGCGGAAGCGCCCGTGCATATCGAAGTGCTCGCGCGTCGCACGGCGGCGTACTTCGGTGTCGGCAAGATCAACGCGCGGATCGTCGAGCAAGTGCGCAGCGTGCTCGGCAGTGCGCGGGCCACCGCCGAGGAGCCGGACATCATCTGGCGTGCGGATCAGGATCCGTCATCGGTGTTGTGCGTGCGCGTGGCGGGTGCGAACCCGATCGCGGCACGTGACATCACGGAGATTCCGCTCTCGGAAGTCGCCGCAGCGGCGCGAATCGTCGTCGAGCGGGCGAGCGGCATGCCGCGCACGGACCTCGTTCGCGATTGCGCGCGCCTGCTCGGGTTCGCGCGGATCACGGACAAGGTCACGGCACGGGTGTCGCGCGGTGTGGAGCTGGCGACGGCTCGGGAGTTGATCGCGATCGAGAACGACCGCGCCCACCTACTGAGCTAGCGAGCACCACGACGCCGATCACGCCGGCGATCACACCGACCGAAACCAGCGGCGGGATGTGAATCCACGACGCGAGCAGCAGCTTCGCACCGGCAAAGCCGAGCACGAGCACCAGGCCGTACTTGAGGTAACGCAGCCGTTCGAGCGCGTGCTCGAGCACGACGTACAGCGCACGCAGGCCCAGTATCGCAAACACGTTCGAGCTGTAGAGCACGAACCGATCTTCGGTGATCGCGAACGCCGCCGGGATCGAGTCGATCGCGAACAGCACGTCCGAGAGCTCGATCGCGATCAGCGCGAGCATGAGCGGCGTCGCCACCGTCTTACCGTTCACCTTCGCGAGGAAGTGATGTCCGTGACGCTCGGGTGTGGTGGGGAGCCACTTCGAGATCCAGGTCAGCGCTTTCGGTGGGCCTTCCTTCTCGGGCCCGAGAAGCTTTAGCGCCGTGATCACGAGGATGCCGCCGAACACGTAGCTGACCCAATGCCAGCGTTCGAGGAGCTCGGCGCCCGTGAAGATGAACAACGCACGGGTGGCGAGCGCACCGACGATGCCCCACGTGAGCACGCGACGTTGTTCGGAGCTCGGAATCTTCAGTGCCGCGAACACGACGACGAACAAGAACAAGTTGTCGACCGACAAACTCTTCTCGAGCAGGTACGCGGCGAACCATTGCTCGCCCGACTCGCTGCCACGCCATAACGTGACGAACACGCCGAAGCCGACGGCAACGCCGATCCAGCCCAGCGACCAGGCAAGTGCACGCTTCTTCGAATCGACGTGATCGCCACGATGCGCGACCAGATCGACGACCAAACAGAGAGTGACGAGGCCGGCAAGCAATGCCCAGCCCCACAATGGAACGTTCATGAGTCCTCCAGAGGGTTGTTCGCGACCAAGAATCGGTAGCGACTACGCTTCCGGAGGCCTGAACGTCTGGGACTCGACCGTCGAGACGATCGGCGATGCGATCGCCGGCATCTCGATGCTGATCATCAGATGAGGGACACGCGCGATCACGACCGGTGCATCGACCAACACCGCGGCTTCTTGAAGCTCCACGGTCTGATCGTCGATCGCGAGATCCGCCGCGTGCACCATCCCGCCGACCAGGCAGATGGCGATCAACGCTGCGAAAAACCTAACGATCACGTCCTACATACCGTAGTCACGCGATCGATCATCGCAACCGCAAATCGGACACGTCCAAGCGCGCGGATCTAGACCGCTCTGAGCTGGACTTTGCGCGGTCCCAACTTCTCGGGCTCGGCCGGCCAATCGGGATTGCGCAGATATTGGAGCAGGCCTGCCGCGAAGCCGATGCCGTGCGAGACGTGGAGCGTGGGAAAGATCGACCACACCGTCGGTACGCTCGTCTCGCGACCGACGCGAACCGCTTCGGCTCCGGTGGCGAGTGCGTACGCGGCAAACGCGGCTGGCGCGAGCGGCCACAGCGGCGGCAGTGCGAGCATGGTGGCGCCACCCACGACCATGAAGAATGGGATCGCCGGGCGGATGTTCGTGAACCGGCCGAGCTTCAACAACGTCCGCGCGCGGCCGCGACCGTACTTGTAGTACTGCTTCGCCAACGTCTGCAGCGAATCGCGCGGGTAGTAGTGCACGACGATCTCGCGCGACAAGAAGATCTTGCCGCCGTTCTCGAGGATGCGCTGGTTGAGCTCGGTGTCTTCGTTCGTGATCGCTTTCGGATCCCACAGGCCGACCGTCTCGAACACCTTGCGGCGGAATGCGCCGAGGAACACGGTATCGACGAAGCCTTCGGAATCCTCGCTGCGATACTTCGCGCCGCCGACGCCGAGCGGGCTCGTGAGCGCCGCACACAACGCGCGCTGGAATCCCGACTTCGCCTTCGCGCGCTGCGCACCACCGACGTTCTCGGCGCCGGTCTGCTCGAGCGTCTCGACGCACTTGCGAACGTAGTCCGGCGCGTACTCGCAGTGGACGTCCATGCGCACGATCACGTCGCCTTGCGCGGCCTTCACCATCTTGCCGAGGCCCGCGGCCTGCAACCGCTCCGGGTTATCGATCACGCGAATCCGCGGATCGTCCAACGCCATGCGAGCGAGGATGTCGCGCGTCCTGTCGGTCGATCGGCCATCCGCGACCAGGATCTCGATCAGCTCCTTCGGATAATCCTGGTGCTGCACCGACGAGATGCACGCCTCGATGTAGTGCTCCTCGTTGTACGCGGGCATCGCGATCGTGACACTAGGCGGCATCGATCCTCATGTTAGCGCGCCCTGCTTGCCATGTGATCGTCGGGCGACATGAACACCTGCGGCGAGGACGAGCGCACCTCCGACGGCGGCGATCGGACGCAGCGGCTGTCCCCAATGCACCGCGCCCACGAGCACGGCGACGATCGGCTCCGCGAACGTGAGCACGGCCGCACGCCCAGCGCCGACCCGTGACAATCCCGCCACGAAAAGAATCCCCGCTCCCGCGCCGACCAGTGCGCCACCGCTCACCAGGTACTCCAGATCCCGAAAGGTCACGGCATCGAACCCGTGGATCGCGAACGGTGCTGCCACGAGCGCGCCGATCAGACCGTGGTAGGCGATCGCGCGGGCAGGGCCGATCGTCTGGCCGAGTCGGCGGGCGCAGAACACGTTCGCGGCGTACATCGTGGCCGATCCGAATCCCAACAACGCGCCGAGCACCGCTCCGTCGGCAGGTGCTCTCCACGGCTCCAACACGATCGCGATACCGGCCATCGCCACCACGGCCGCCGGGCGCGCGCCGCGCGTGATCACACCATCGACATATGGAGCTGCGAGCGCGATCAGGATCGGCGCCGAGTAGTGCGTCAGCACGGCGATCGCGATCGTCGTGTGGTTCATCGCCTCGAAGAACAGGATGCAGTTGATGACGTCGGTCACCGCGAACGCGATCACCCAGCCGACGGCGGCGCGATTCCAGGTCGGCGCCGGATCCATCCACGTGAACGCGAGACCGACGACGCCCATCACGAGATAGACGATCGGCGTCGTCACCAACGCGGATAGATGCGTCGGGATGAGGAACAGGCTCCATAGGCCCCAGCCGCAGGCGGCTAGCGCAACCATGGCGAGCCCGCGCTTCATCCGAAAACCGTACACGTGAACGTGCACGTGCACGTGCTCGTCGCCGTGCCCGGACGCCCATGACGAGATCCGCACGGTCGGCGCCGAATCACGCGTCGGGTCTCCGAGGAGACGCCAGCGACGCCCCTTCGTCCAAACGACTTGGGCGTGCCTTCGTCCACCACTACAGGAAGTGAATCACGTCGCCCTCTTGGACGACGTATTCCTTACCTTCGAACCGCAGCTTGCCCGCGTTCTTGATCGCGAGCTCGCTCTTGTACTCGTCCAGATCGTCGACGGAGAACACCTTGGCGCGCGCGAACTTCTGCTCGAGATCCGTATGGATCACGCCCGCCGCCGCCGGCGCCAGCGTGCCTTTCTTGATCGTCCACGCCTTGATCTCCATCTCGCCCGCCGTGAAGAACGACTGGAGCCCGAGCAGCCGGTAACACTCGCGCGCGAGCGTGGCCAACGCCGGCTCCTTCAGGCCGTACGACGCGAGCAGCTCGCCGCGATCCGTCGGCGGCAATTCCGCGAGCTCCGCCTCGACCTTGCCGCACAACACCACGCAACCGGCACCTTCGGCGACCGCGCGCGCCTTCACCAGCTCGGAGTACTTGTTGCCGTCGGGGAGGTCGCCTTCGCCGACGTTGCACACGTACAGCACCGGCTTGATCGTCATGAAGCCCCACAGGCCGACCGCCTTGCGATCGTCCTCGCCGAGCTCCAACGCGCGCACCGGCTTACCGGTGTTGAGGTGCGCGGTGACCTTCTCGGCGAGCGCCAGCTCGGCCTTCGCTTCCTTGCCACCGGCCTTCGCCGCGCCTTGCGCCTTCTTCAGGCGCTTGTCCGCAGTCTCCGCATCGGCGAGCACGAGCTCGAGCTCGATGATGTCGATATCGCGCATCGGATCGACCGAGCCCGCGACGTGGATGACGTTCGGATCGTCGAAGCACCGGACCATCAGGAGCAGCGCGTTCGTCTCGCGGATGTTCGCGAGGAACTTGTTACCGAGGCCTTCACCCTGCGAGGCACCTTTGACCAGGCCCGCGATGTCCACGATCTCCACGATCGCCGGGACGATCTTCTTCGTGGCGATGTGCTTCTCGATCCGCTGCAGCCGCTCGTCCGGGACGGGGATGATGCCGACGTTTGGATCGATCGTGCAGAACGGATAATTCGACGCCTCCGCTTTGCCTGCGGTCAACGCATTGAACACCGTGCTCTTGCCCACATTGGGCAGACCGACGATACCGACGGAGAGGGCCATGGGGGCATTGCCTACCAAGCCTCGGCCACACATGGCAAGCTGCCGGGGATGCGGTGGCTCGTATTTGCGGCACTTATTGGGGCCTGCGGCGACAACGCAGCTCGGGCGGTCGACGCCCAGGTCCTGCCGGACGTGTCCAGCGCGTTCCTGGCCGAGCTCCAGTCCCTCCCGAACGTCCACGACGTGACGGAGATGCCCACGGCCAGCGGGTTCCACTACTTCGTCCTCCACTTCACCCAGCCCGTCGATCACGACGATCCGACCGGCCCGACGTTCCTTCAGGAAGTTTCCCTACTTCACAAGGACACTGCCGCGCCCATGGTCGTCTACACGGATGGCTATTGGGACTACTACGTCGATAACGAGGTCGAGCTGACCTACCTGCTCGCGGGCAATCAGATCTCGATCGAGCACCGGTACTTCGGTACGTCGCGCCCCGAAAATCCCGACTGGTCGAAGCTGACGATCGCGCAGATGGCGGCCGACGAGCACGTGATCGTGACGTCGTTGAAGCAGCTCTACACCGGTCCGTACGTCTCGTCCGGTGGCAGCAAGGGCGGGATGACCGCGATCTTCTTCCGCCGATTTTATCCGGAAGACGTCGTCGCGACGATCCCGTACGTGGCTCCGATCTCGTTCGGCGCGCCCGACGATCGCTATCCGCCGTATCTGCGCGCGGTCGGCGACGAAGCGTGCCGCGATACCGTGCGTGCGCTCGCGGTGGAGATGTTGCAGAACCGCCGCGCGGCGCTCGAAGCGCTGACGAGCGCCCAGGCCACGACCAAGAGCTACATCTACAACCGCGTCGCGCTCGGACCCGCCGTGGAGTCTGCGATCCTCGGGTTCGAGTGGTCGTTCTGGCAGTACTACGGCATCTCGAACTGCGCGGCGTTGCCGGCCACCACGGCCACGGATCAAGCGCTGTTCGATCTGCTCGATCAGGTGTCGCCGCCCTCGTCGTCCGACGACGAACAGATCGGGAACTTCGACGCCTACTACTACCAGGCGTACTTCCAACTCGGCTATCCCGCCGACGATACCGACACGTACTTGAAGCCGTACGAGATGTACACCGATGCCGACTACGTGAATTCGCTGCCGACGGCACAACCCGCGTACGACGGCGCCGTCGCCATGGATGACATCCAGAGTTGGTTGAAGACCGAGGGAACGCAGTTCGCGTTCATCTACGGCCAGTGGGATCCGTGGTCGGCCGGCGCGTTCGACACCGAGGGTGCCCGCGACACGCTGAGGATGTTCGTCAGCCAGGGCACGCACAACTCGCATATCTCGAGCCTCACGGACTCCGATCAGACGATGGTCTATCAACGCTTGATGGCGTGGACCGGCGTCGCCGTGAAGTCCGCGCAGATCGCGCCGTTTGTCGCCCGGGAGCCGATCCACGAGCCTCACGTTCCAGCGGCGATCCGGCGTAAACTACGGCACAGATGACGCGCGTCGTTTTGGTGACCGGCTCGACCGATGGCATCGGCCGTGCGGCTGCACGCCTCCTCGCTGCGGGTGGGATGAAGGTGATCGTCCACGGTCGCAGTAAGACCAAGGTCGACCTCGCCCTCGCGAAGTTGCGCGAAGAGCTGCCGGGCGGCGATCTCGAAGGCGTCGCGTTCGATCTCGGTACGATCGCGGGCGTTCGCCGAGGTGTCGATCTGATCAAGGAGCTCGCGCCGCAGCTCCACGTGCTCGTCAACAACGCCGGCATCTTCGCGCCCGAGCGCGTGCTCAACAACGAGGGCAACGAAGCCACGATCGCGGTGAACTTCCTCGCGCCGTTCGCGCTGACCGAGCTCCTCGCGCCGCTCTTGATCGCGAGCGCGACCGAAATCCCGAGCCGCGTGATCGATGTCAGCTCGATGGCGCACACCCGTGGCCGGATCCACCTCGAGGATCTGCAGCTCGCGAACGCGTGGACCGGCTATGCCGCCTATGCGCAATCGAAGCTCGCGCTCGTGATGCACGCGATGTCGCTCGCCGATCATCATCCCGTCGACAAGCTCGTCGGCTATGCGCTCCATCCGGGCGTGATCGCCACGAAGCTCCTGCGCCAGGGCTTCGGTCCCGTGCAGGGCAAGTCCGTCGAGGTCGGCGCGAAGGCGATCGCCACGCTCGCGGGCGGCGAGACGATCGACAACCCACCGGGCACCTATTTCTCCGACGGCGTGGCTACACCGGCCGCAACCGCCGCTCGCGATCCCGCCGTGCGCGAGCAGCTGTGGGATCTGGCGAAGCGTCTCACCTCCACGTGACCGGCCAAGAGATCATCGAAAAGCTGAAGGCCGGGAGCGCGGATGCGTTTCCCGAGTTTCGTCGCGCATTCGGGTGGCCGCACGGCAAGGGGCTTCAACGCGTGCCGACGGGCGAGCTCGTCGATTGGGTGCGTGCGTTGCGCGAGCTCGCGGACGCACGCAATGCCGCGCAGCTCGTCGGGCTCGCGGACGCGGTGATCAGCGATCCCGATTCGCCGGATCGTTTGTACGACCTCGGGTTCGCGTTGATCGATGCGGGCACGCCGGACTTCGCGGCGACGATCTTGTGGCGCTGTCTCGGGCTCGTCGGGGATTCCGAAGAAGTCGTGTGCGAGCTGGTGTCCGCGCTCGAGACCGCGATGGCGTACGAAGACGCGTATCAGATCCTGCGCGAACGCCCGGCGCTGCGCGAGAAGAGCTTCCTGTGCCAGTACCTGTTCGCGTTCGATTCGGCGATGACCGGTCGGATCGACGACGTTCGCGACACCGTGGTCGACCTCCATCCCGAGACGCCCGAGCACCAGATCATGTTCGGCACGATCGCGCGGATGCTCGAGCGCTGCGATCGGATCAGTGGCATCACGAAGCTCGACGACTACGACCTCCGCGGCTGGCACTACTTGCTCACCGGCGGGATCCTGTTGCAGCGCTCGCCGTGGGGCTTGCCCGATCCGATGCGCGGCCGCTACGCGTATCTCGAGGACAGTAAGGGCCACGTCGCGTCGTCGCTCGATCGCGTGATCCCGCTCGTTCGCGGCATGCCGTGCGTCTACGCGCTCGACGGACGCGATAACGAGATCGTGGCGCACGCGGCCGCGACGTTGCTCGAAATCCCGGTCGCGCCATGGCCCACGATCGGGGTGCCGGCGCCGGGCCTGATCGTCGCCTATCAACTCGATTCGGTCCCGCGCTCGACGTTACAGATCCTGCAGACGCGTAAGCCGGACCAGGTGTTCTACGCACACGCGAGCAACTGGACGCACGACTTTCCCGTCGCACCGGACATCACGACCTACCTGTATCAAGCGATCAAGTCCGATTGGGCGGACGATCCGCGGACGCCCGAGGAGATCGCGGCAGACATCGTGGCCGCCAGCCGGTTCGGCGCGGACATGTGGGGCGACGACGAGTGGAAGCAGCTCGTCGATACGGTGTGGCCGCTCGAGCCGGGGCCTCGCACGCGCCTGTGGGCGGGTGGCCCGGTGCCGTCGAATCGGTTTGTCTGATACCGTAATCGCGTGAAGAAGATCCTCGTTGTCGAGGACGATCCGGTCAACCAGATGATCCTGACCGACTTCCTGGCGGCCAACGGATATCAAACGGTGACGGCGGCGTCGGGACCGGAAGGCATGGAGAGCTTCGATCGCGAGGCGCCGGACCTCTGCCTCGTCGATGTCCAGTTGCCGCGCAAGAACGGCTTCGAGCTCGTGCGCGAGATCAAGGCCCGCGGCAAGGGCACGCCGGTGCTGCTGATGAGCGCGGCGTACAATGATGCGGATCAATCCACGCGCACCGTGCAACTCGGCACGCTCGCGGATGGCTACCTCGCGAAGCCGTTCGACCTCGTCCATCTGCTCGAGACTCTGGCAAAGCTGCTCGGATGAAGTATCCGAGTTTCGTCGCGGAGCTGGCCTCGCCGGCGAATCGCCCGAAGCTGTGGTTCGGCATCTGGAGTGGCTTCGCGATCGCGATCGGGTTCGGCGTGCTCGCAGGAGCGGCGGCATTCTTCGATCTGACACCGTGGCGGTGGGCGTACGTCGACCTCGTGTCGGTGAAGCTGCTGACGAACGCGCTCGCGTGGTGGTCGTTGAAGAAGGACCGCGCGGTGATGGAGACGCAGGGCCTCAACACGACGGCGGATGTCGTGCTGTTGACCGCGGCGATCTACTTCACGGGCGGACCGTATTCGCCGCTGCTCGCGACGTACGTGATCGTGATCGCCGTGTTGTCGCTGCTGTCGAACTTGGGCGTGACGATGATGATGGCCGCGCTGATCGTCCTCCTGTTCGCCGCGATGGTGATCGGAATGACGCTCGGCATCTTGCCGCCGACGCCGGTGCCTGGCTCGCCGGGCGCGCAACTCACACCCGGCTATGCGGCCACGGCGATCGTGTACTGCACGTTTGTCGTCGGTGTGCCGGCGTGGTTTTCGGCGGCGACGCTTCGCCTGTTGCGCGGCAAAGAACGCGCGCTCGAAGCCCGGACGCAGGAGCTCGTCGCCGCGAATACCCAGCGCAGCCAATTCGTCGCGTCGATGACCCACGAGTTGCGGACGCCGATCCACGGCGTACAGGGCCTCGCCGACGTGATCGCCGCGGGCGTCTATGGCCCGGTCACCGAGAAGCAGAAGGAAGCGTGCGCGTCGATCAAGCGCAGCGCGCAGTCGTTGCTCGGGCTCGTCGATGACGTGCTGAACCTGACGCGCGCCGAAGCGAACAAGATCGAGGCGCGGCCGTCGGCGGTCGATATCCAGGAGCTCGTCGAGCGTGCGGTCGCGTCGGTGACGTGGATGGTCGGCACGAAACACATCCAGCTCGCGAGCAAGGTCCAGCCGGATCTGCCGTTCGTGCAATCCGACGGGCGCTGGCTCGCACATGTCCTGGTCAACTTGATGTCGAACGCGGTGAAGTTCACGCCCGATGGTGGTCACATCGACGTGCGCGCGCGCGAATCCGACGATCGCGAAGGTGTGGTGCTCGAGGTCGAGGACAACGGCATCGGGATCAAGCGCGAGGATCGCGAGCGGATCTTCGAGCCGTTCCGCCAAGGCGATGGTTCGGATACGAAGGGCTTCGGCGGCGTCGGGCTCGGACTCGCGCTCGTCGCACGGTTGACGGATCTACTCGCGTGTCACGTCGAGCTCGACTCCGAAGTCGATCAGGGCTCGACGTTTCGCGTGACCGTGCCGTATCAGTGGAAGGGCCGCGCGGTCTCGAGGTTGATGCGCGCGGTGACGCCACCGCCGGGCGTTACAGAAGGCTAGCGAGCAGCGCCGCGAGCTCGTGCGGCTGGTGGCGCGCCATCATGTGGCCGGATTCCGGCAGCACTTCGTAGCGGTGCTGTTTGAACATCGCACGCCGCGCCGCGCGTTCTTCGGGTGCGAGGTTGAGCGTCGACTTCGCACCGTCGATGACGAGCACCGGGCACTCGATCGCCGACCAGTACTGCGCGGCGGCATCGCGCCGGAACGGGTAGGGGCCCATCGTCAGGTGCAGCGGATCGTGTTTCCACACGAAGCCATCGGGCACGACGTGCGTGCCGTACCTCGCGAGCCGCAACGCGAGGTCTTCACGCAGCAATGGATCGTTCTTGCGCAGCCGACCGGCGGCGACATTGTACGAGGCCATCGGCTTCCAACTCGTGCGCGCGGCTTTCCACGCGTCGATCCACATGCCGGTGCGCGGCGGCAGGGCGACAGTCGATTGATCCGGAACGCCGATGCCTTCGAGCAGCGCGATCGCCTTCACGGCCTTGGGTCGCGTTGCCGCCCAATACGACGTCACGCCACCACCCATCGAATGACCGACGACGATCGTGGTGCCACGCGTCACGCGCGCGATCACCGCGTCGAGGTCCGCGACGTAGTCCATGTAGTGGTAGTAGCCGCCGGGACCGATCCAATCCGAATCGCCATGACCGCGCAGATCGATCGCGACGACGTGCGCGTGCTTCGCGAGATCCGCGGCGACCTCGTGCCACCCGTAGGCGAAATCGAGGAATCCGTGGACCAACACGTACGTCGTCTTGGACGACGCGTGGTCCCACTCGAGGACGTGATAGGTCAGCCCGGTCGGCAGGGCCAGACGTCGAGACTTCACGGGCCGGCTTGGAGCTGCCAGATGTTGCCCGCGAGGTCGGCCAGGAACACTTCGCCACCGGCGGCCTCGTGGATGCTCGTCGGACCGTTGAACGTGGTGCCCGCGATCTGGGTGACCGCGATCGAGCCGGGCGTCGCCGAATTCCACGAGCCCTGGATCAGCTGCGGGTTCGTGTTGTCCGTGAAGTAGTAGTTGCCCTGGATCGCGGGATACGTCTTGCCGCGATAGACCTGACCGCCGATGATCGCGTGCCAGCCGTCGCCGTTGTGATCGTATTCGATCACCGGCTCGACCCGCGGTTGGACATCGCACGTGCCCTGGCCGTTGCAGTCGGTGCCGTTCTGCGCGTACGGGTGCATGCCCTCGCGCACGGACCAGCCGAAGTTGAGGGGTGCGCTGGGTTGGCCGTCGATGTTCCCTTTCGGGATCACGTCCACTTCCTCGTAGAGATCCTGGCCGACGTCGCCGATGTAGATGTCGCCGGTCATCCGATCGAATGACCACCGCCAGGGATTGCGGAGGCCTTTGAACAGGATCTCGGGCTCGCCGCCGCCGCCGGAGAACGGATTGTTCGCCGGGATGCCGTACGGCTTGCCGTTCGCCGGGTGATCGATATCGATGCGCAGGAGCTTGCCGAGCAGGGGCTCGCAGCCGTTCGCCATACAGTCGGCGGCGGTGCGATCGGTCGCCTGGGCGGCGTGCTTCGGATCGCCGGCGCTGCCGCCATCGCCCGTCGACACGTAGAGATAGCCGTCCGAGCCGAACTCCATCATGCCGCCGTTGTGGTTCTCGAACGGATCGGGGATCGACAGGATCTCCTTCGCCGAGGAGGCGTCGGCGTGGTTGATGTCGCCTTGCTTGACCGTGTACTGGACGACCTTGTCGGCGGTATCGGTGGTGTAGTCGATGAAGAAGATGCCGTTGCACGCGTAGTTCGGGTGGAACGCGAGGCCGAGTAAGCCGCGCTCGCTCGTGTCCGCGGTGATCACGTTCTTCACGTCGAGAAACGGGTCCGCTTGCTCGGTGCCGTGCTCGTCGAACAGCCAGATCGAGCCTTCTTGGGTGATCACGAACAACCGCGCATCGTTCTTCGGCGACACGACGAGCAACGAGCGCTCCGCCGGGTTCAGCGTGTAGAGCTTCGTCATCTTCACGTTCGTGCCGGTCACTTCGGTCGGCGTGGGCACCGCCGGGCCCGCCGTGTTGATGCAATTGGCGCTATCGGTATTGCTACCGTTGCCACCATCGCCGTTGTTGGGATGATCGTCCCCGCCGCATGCAGCAGCCAGGGCGATCACGAGGATCGCGATTCGCCTCATAACGGCGATCCTACCCCGTGAATCAGGTTTTCTGGTCGCGAGAAGGCGGGGCCTTCGGGAGGTGCGCACCCGCACGTTCTGCGGCGGATCCGAATGCCCAGAGGATCACACCGACGATCAGGAATGGAAGCGCGAACACCCAAATCGATGAAGTGCCGCTGTGCATGCCGAAATAGGCGAGCGCGGACACCATGCCGACGAGCCACGCGACCATCGCGACGATGTAGCCGGAGAGTTGGATCTTGCGCTTCTTGAGCGCGGCTTCGAGCTTCTTCAGGAAGTAGTCGGCCTCGGCGGGATCGAGGCTCTGGATCAACTTGGCGAGGTCTTCTTGTGAGCCAGCGCCAAACGCCTTGGCGACCATCGGATCTTCAGAGGCCTTCTTGCTCACGACGCGAACCTAGCACGAGTGCTATACGACGCCCGTGCTTCGCATCGACGACGATCTAGGCCGCACCTTGCAGTTCGCCCGCGCACCCCAGCGCATCGTCTCGTTGGTCCCGAGCGATACCTACACCGTGATCGCGTTGGGGGCCGAAGCGCGCTTGGTCGGCCGGACGACCTACTGCGAGCACGGCACGTGTCCGACCGTCGGCGGCACGAAGGACTTCGATGTCGAGGCGGTGATCGCGCAAGAGCCGGACTTCGTGATCGCGAACCAGGAAGAGAATGCACGCAAGCCACTCGAAGCGCTCGCGGCGCGAGGCGTGCGCGTGCTGGTGTCGCTACCGCGTACGGTGCATCAAGGCATCGCGCATGTCGCGCGGCTCGCGCGGATCCTCCAGGTCGGCGATGCCGGGAAGGAGATCGTGCGGCGCGGCTATGCGCTGCAGCAGGAAGTCGCGCCCGAGCCGCGTGCGCGAGCGTTCACGCCAATCTGGATGGATCCGCTGATGACGCTCAATGCCGATACGTTCGGTTCGGACGTGCTCGCGCGGATCGGCTTCGCGAACGCGTTCGGCGATCGGCTCCGGCTCTATCCGCTCGCCGCGGATCTCGGCAAGGGCGAAGCGATCGAGCAGACCGGGCGCGATGTGCGCTACCCGCGCCTGACGCTCGACGAATTGAAGCAGCGCGATCCGGACGTGCTGATCCTGCCCGACGAGCCGCATGCGTTTTCGGCGGACGACGAGAAGATCCTGCACGAGGCCGTACCGCGTGCGCGCGTGATTCGCGTCGTCGGCAAGGACCTGTTCTGGTATGGCGCCTGGACGATCGATGCGATCGATCGGCTACGCGATCAAACTCGAGAGGCGGCGGGCTAACGCCGCGACGTACCGATCCGCCGCCGGCGGATGCTTCCAGAAGAACAGCGACGGCTCGACGAGCTCGAGCTCCATCACCATCGGCCGATTCTGCGCGTCGCGCGCCATGTCGCAGCGGCCGTACAGGAGGCCGGGGTAGGGCGCGAATGCGGCGAGCGCGAGTGCGCGTTCGTCGTCGGAGATCGGGAACGGACCGGTGATGTTCTCGGTCTGACCGGCGAATCGCGGCGCTTTGCGAATCGCGTGCGAGAGCTCGCCGTCGATCAGGATGATCGAGCGCTCGCCGTATTCGTCGACGGACGCGATGTACGGCTGGATGAGTGCGGCGCCGTCGATCGTAGCGCGATGGGCGAGGGCCTCGCGATCGCCGGCTTCGAACACGCGCGTGTTCAACGAACCCGCGCCGACCTCCGGCTTGACCACGACCTTCTCGCGCGGGACCTCGATCGGCTGGCCGCGTTCGACGAGCGTGGTCGGCACGATCGCGACCCCGCGTGCCGCGAGATCGAGCAGGTAGCGCTTGTAGACGTTCGTGCGGACGATCTCGCGCGGGTTCCAGATCGGACCCTGCACCCGATCGAGCCACGCGGTGAAGCGATCGATCGCGAGTGGATAGTTCCAGGTCGAACGAATGATCGTGGGCTCGGGCGTCGACCAATCCGCGTCCGGATCGTCCCACGCGACGAGGCGGTGTGCGATGCCGGCGCGATCGAGGGCGTCGGCGAGCGGGATGGCATCCGCATCGGGCTCGGGCAGCTCGACGCATGTGGCGATCCGGAGCATTACAGCGCCTGGACCAAGTCTTCGAACAAGTCGTCGGGATGCTCGAGCCCGCACGATAAGCGCAACAGCTCGAACGGCGTCGGTGAGGTCGGTCCCTCGACGGTGTGGCGATGCTCGATCAACGATTCGACCCCGCCGAGCGACGTGGCCGGCGTCCACACCTTCAGCTTCTTCACGAGGCCGAGCGGATCTTTCACGCGGATCGACAGCATGCCGCCGTAGCCGTCCTTCATCTGGCGATTCGCGATCGCGTGCTGCGGATGCGATGGCAGGCCGGGATAGTCGACGTGGATCTGCTTCGCGGCGAGGCGCTGGGCGAGCGCGAGTGCGGTGCGGCTCTGCTTTTCGACGCGAGCGAACAACGTCCGCATGCCGCGCCCGAGCAGCCACGCTTCCATCGGCCCGAGCATGGCGCCTTCCATGTGACGCATCTCTTCGAGCGCGTGCCAGTGGTCGTCGCGCTTCGCGGTGACGAGTGCGCCGGCGAGCACGTCGGAGTGGCCGGCGAGGTACTTCGTCGCCGAATGCATCACGAGATCCGCGCCGAGCGCGATCGGCCGCGTATGCACCGGCGTGGCGCACGTGGAGTCGACGGCGAGCCGCGCGCCGGCACCGTGGGCGATCTGCGCGAGCGCGGCGAGATCGCAGACGTCCCACATCGGATTCGCGGGGGTCTCGGCCCAGATCAGCTTGGTCTCTTTACGAACCGCCGCGCGCACCGCATCGAGGTTCGTCAGATCGACGACATCGAGCCCGACGTTCCAGCGCGGAAACCACTCCAGCGCCCACTTGCGGACCGCGAAGTAACCGACGCGCGGAATGATCGCGTGATCGCCGGGGCGCAGCCACGCGCGAAACACGCTCGTGATCGCGGCCATGCCACTCGCGTTGACGAGCGCGGCTTCACCACCCTCGAGCTGTGCGAGCGTGTGCTCGACGGCGAGCTGCGTGGGATTCTTGTCACGCGTGTAGTCGCGCCCGTCGATCAGTTGATACGCGGCATCGCGCGCGTACGTCGTGGCCATGTGGATCGGCGGCGCCACATCTCCGAGGTGCGGATCGCGGGTTCCACCACCGTGCGCAGCGATCGTCTCCGGCTTCATTCGGTGAAACCGTACTTCGCCAGGATGGCTTTGCCATCGGGCGAGACGATGAAATCGGCAAGGTCGCGGGCGTACCGGCCTTCATCGCCGGTGGCACACACGACGAGCTGTTGGATCGGCGCCGCGTACAGCGATGGATCGATCGGCGTGGCGACCCCGTTGCCGAGCGATGCGGTCAACGAGCGCGAGACGATCGCGACATCGACGGCGCCGGTCGTCGCGAACTGGAGCGTGGCCTGGACGTTATCGCCGAGCTTCAGCCGGCTCTCGACCTCCCCCCACACACCGGCCTTCTGCAGCGCCTCTTTGGCGGCGGCCCCGTACGGTGCTTGATCGGGATTCGCGATCGCGATGCGCGCGAACCGCGGATCCTTCAAGTCGTCGAGAGACTTCGGCGGCGCGATGCCGGCAGCGGTCCACATCACGAGCTGGCCGTGCGCGTAGGTCTTCACGCTCGCGGCATCGCAATGCGCACGTTCGACCACTTGATCGACGTACTTCTTGCCGGCGGACGCGAACAACGCGTACGGGGCACCGGCACCGATCTTTTGCGCGAGTAGGCCACTCGCGTCGAACGTGAATATTGGCGTGACGTGGGTCTTCTCCGCGAACGCGCGGCCGACCTCTTCGAACGCGCGGGCCAGGTCCGCGGCTGCGGCGACCCGCACCGTCTGGGACTCCGGCTTCGACGAGCACGAGGCCAAAAGCGTGAGCGCGAGCGACGGAGCGAACCGCACGGGCGCAGCGTATCGCGGTATAAAGAGCCATGGAACGTCGGGTGGTGATCATCGAAGACGAGCGCGACGTCGCACGCTTGCTCGAGTTCAACCTGAAAGCGGCAGGATTTGCGTGTTCGATGGCGGAGACCGCGGCGGCTGGCCTCGCGCTCGTTCGCGAACAGCATCCCGATGTCGTCGTGCTCGATCTCATGCTCGGCGCCGACTCGGGCTACGACGTGTGCAAGGCGATCCGTGCGGACGCGGCCGTCGCCGATACCGGCGTGTTGATGCTGACCGCGAAGGCTGAAGCCGAAGATCGGATCCTCGGCCTCGAGGTCGGCGCGGACGATTACGTCGTCAAGCCGTTCGTCGTCCGCGAGGTCGTGTTGCGCGTCACCGCGATCGCGAATCGCCTCGCCGAACGGCGCGCGCGGCCGACCACGAGCACCGGCGGTACGATCACCGTGGGCCCGATCGCGCTCGACCCGGTGACCCACGAGGTCACGATCGGTGGTCAGCCGGCGCAGCTGCGGCCGCTCGAATACAAGCTGCTCCACCTGCTCGTCGGCGACCCGGGGCGGGTGTTCTCGCGCGAAGAATTGCTCGAACAGGTCTGGGAGATGCGCGGTGACATCAACACCCGCACCGTCGATGTTCACGTGCGCCGGTTGCGTGTCAGCCTCGGCACCGCGGCCGACGTGATCGAAACGGTCCACGGGTTCGGCTACCGAGCCAAGCGCGACTAAGTGCGTAGTTGGCTGCGTATCAAGCTGGTCGGCGCGTTCCTCGCGCTGTTCATCGGCATCGGCGGCGCCACGCTCTATTACATCGAGAAGACGCTCGCCCAGGACCTGTTGGTCGCGCTCGATGCGAGGTTGCAGGCGCAGGCCCACGTCGTCGCGTACTGGCTCGCGGCCTCGGACAAACCGCAAGCCGTCGCCGAGCAGCTCGCACCGATCACCGGCACCGGGATCGTGATCGAAGATGGCGGCAAGCAGGTCGCGCACGTCGGGCCGGATGCCGATAACGCGTATGTCGTCACCGTCGAGGCGGATCACGGCAAGACCGTCACGCTGCGGATGCCGCACGAGGAGCTCGACAACGTGCGCGCGCGGATGCGCCAGCGGTTGTTCGCGGGCTTCGGCTTCGCGGTGCTACTCGCGATCGTGCTCGCGATCATCTTCGTGCGTGCGATCACCCGGCCGATCCAAGCGCTGACCAAGACCGCGCAGCGGATGGCGAAGGGCGAGCTGTCGTTGCAACCCCCGGCGTCCGCCGTCGCGGCCGGTGGCGAGATCGGGGTGCTCGCGAACGTCATGGTGACGATGGCGGGCTCGCTCGATGCAAAGATCGGCGAGCTCCAGCGCGAGCGCGACTTTCTCGAGGTCGTGTTTCGCAACCTCGTCGAGGGTGTGGTCGTCGTCGATCGCGATGGGACGATCGCGCTCGCGAACGATGCAGCCAGGCCCCTCGTCGGCGAGACCCTGCCGGCGGCGCTCGCGGCGCTCGCACCGGGCGAGGATACCGAGCTGGAGCTTTCGAGCCGGACCGTGCGAGCGAGCGCGCAGGCGATTCCGCAGGGCAAGCTGCTCGTGCTGTACGACGTGACCCGAATCCGCGCGCTGGAGGCGGTGCGACGCGAGTTCCTCGGCAACGCGGCGCACGAGCTCCGCACGCCGGTGACCTCGATCGCGGGCTACGCGGAGACCTTGCTCGGTGCACCAGTCGATGCGGACACACAGAAGGAATTCCTCTCGACGATCCAGCGCAACGCGCAGCGCATCGCGACGCTCGTCTCGGATCTGGTGTTGCTGGATCAGCTCGGCGGACGCGATCAAGCGATCGGCGAGCGGGTGCCGGTGCCGCTCGCGCCGGTCGTCGAAGATGCGGCAAAGACCGCGCGTGGAGTGGCGCCAGCGGCGGCGATCGAGATCGCGGTCTCCTCCGATCTGGTGGTGCTCGGAACCCGCGACGGGCTCGATCACGTGGTCCAGAACCTGATCGATAATGCCGTGAAGTACGGCGGTGGCACGCCGGTGACCGTGACCGCGACGCGGACCGGCGACCGGATCCAGCTCGTCATCGCCGACCGCGGGCCGGGCATCCCGAAGGGGCAGGAGGATCGCGTGTTCGAGCGGTTCTATCGGATCAGCACGAACGACCGAGGCGGTTCGGGGCTCGGGCTCGCGATCGTCAAGAGCCAGGTCGAGGCGATGGGCGGGCGCGTGTGGTTCGAGCATGGAGAGCCGGGCGCACGGTTCGTGATCGACCTCGCGACGTGAGATAATTCGCTAAATGCGGCTGGCTGCGCTGGTCCTAGCTGGAGGGTGTTCGTTCGCGTTGGTGCACGGTCCGAAATCCGGACATTCGGAGTGCACCACGAGCAATGTCGTTCCGATCATCGATACGGCGTTCGCCGCGGCGGCGTTCGCGCTGCTCGTGACCACGTTGGTGACGAGCGACTCGCAGCTCCATGATCTGTTCTGCGATCAGTACGACGCGTCGTGCAGTCCGAACCGCGCGGGGATCGCGACGCTCTCGGCGATCGTCGCGGGGGCGGATGGCGCGGGCGCGTATTGGGGGTTCACGAAGACGAACGAGTGCCGCAACGCTTCGTCGTCGACGACGCCACCCACGGCGCCGGTGCCGACTGGATCGGATACAACGCCCGTCGCGCCAACGGCTGGATCCGCAGATTCGGGCTCGGGCTCGGGATCTGGTTCGGCAGTCCGCTCGATGCCGTCGGCGCCGGTGGGCGTACCGCTGCCATGATGATCAATACCCACGAGGTCATCTGGGCGAGCTCGCTGACCGTCGCGCTCGTGATCACCGCGGCGCTCGTCAACCGGTTCATCCCGGCGACGAAGTCACGCCTGCGCCCGATCACGATCCTCCTGATCCTCTACTTCATCAGCCTCGCCGGTTACCACGTGCTCGAGCACTCGGGCGAGCCGGACTGGGCGCGCCGCGTGTTGATCGCGGCCCAGGTCATGCGCGTGCTGGTCGTCGTGTCGCTGGCCGGTACGCTGATCTTCCGGCTCGCGTTGCGCGGCATCGGCGTGGTCGTGCCGACGATCGCGTCGGACTTGCTCGTCGGCATCGCCTACATCATCGCGGTCGTCGGCGTGTTTTCGGAGTTCGGGCTCGACCCGTTGAGCGCGGTCGCGACCGGCGCCGCGGTGTCCGCGATCCTGGCGTTCTCGCTGCAGAGCACGCTCGGTAACATCCTCGGCGGTGTCGCACTCCAGCTCGACGGCTCGATCCACGAGGGCGATTGGATCCAGCTCGAGAATGGCAAGCAGGGCAAGATCCGGGCGATCCGCTGGCGGCACACGCTGCTCGAGACGCGCGATTGGTCGACGATCGTCGTGCCGAACGCGCTCCTGCTCGCGAGCAACATCACGATCCTCGGCTATCGCGACGGAGCGCCGGCGCCGCAACGCATGTGGGTCTACTTCAATGTCGACTTCCGCCACCCACCGGGCAAGGTGATCGAAGCGGTGACGAACGGCCTGCTCGCGGCGCCGATCGAGAACGTCGCCGCGGATCCGAAGCCGAACTGCATCTGCATGGACTTCGCGAAGGACACGCGCGATTCGTTCGCGTATTACGCCGTGCGCTACTGGCTGATCGATCTCGCGGTCGACGATCCGACCAGCTCGCGAGTGCGGCAACGGATCTATACGGCGTTGACGCGTGCGGGCATCCAGCTCGCGATTCCGGCGGTGACGAACTTCGTCGAGATCCAGGATCGCGAACGCGAGAAGACGCACGACGAACGGCTGCAAGACCAGCGGTTCTCGTTGCTCCGCACGGTGCATCTGTTCGCGCCGCTCACCGACGACGAGCTACGCGTCATCAACCACGGCATCACGACGACGATCTACACGAAGGGCGAAACCATCACGCGGCAGGGCGCGACGGCGCATTACTTGTACGTGCTCGTGCGGGGCAGCGTCGAGATCCGGTCGCGCAAGGATGGCAAAGCCGCGAACGAGCATCGCCTGATCGCGGAGCTCGACGCACCGGAGGTGTTCGGCGAGATGGGCCTCATGACCGGCGCGCCGCGTGGCGCGGACGTGATCGCGAAGACCGATGTCGAGTGCTACCGGATCGACAAGCCCACGTTCTCGAAGGTGCTGACGGAGCGCCCGGAAATCGCGAAGGAGCTCGCGGACAAGCTCGCGTCGCGCCGCGCGAACAACGACAAGCTCGCGCACCTCACGACCGAGCAGCGCAAGAAGCATCACGAGAACGAAGCCGCGCGGATCCTCGGCGGCATCAAAGACTTCTTTGGTCTTTAATCGTCGTAGATCGTGATCAGGTTGTAGCCGCGCTGGTTCGGCGCCTGCGTGTACACGAGCGCCACGCCACCGGTGCCACCGTTGCAGCGAATCCCGACGACGCCGCCGTGCTCGAGCCAGAAGTTCGCGTCGTCGCGGAGCGTTTGGTAGCCGGGCGGTGTGCACGAGGGTAGGTCGTCGAAGTGCGCGCCCAGGAGCTTGCCGTAGTGCGTGCGCGGGACCGTGGCGACGCACCCGCCGGTGCCGACGGTGCGTTGCGCGAGCAGCGTGTAGAAGTTGCCGACGTTGCGGCGCTCGCGTGCGACCGGGTAGGGCGTGCCGTCCTCGTGCCGGAACTGGTTCTTCTGTTCGTCGTCGAGGTTCTTCAGCCGGCCGTTGAGATCGTAGCGATGGAGCAGGATCTCGTATTCACCGACGGCGGTGAAGTCGAACAAGTTCACGTACGAATCGCGATTCGCTTTCACGGCCGCTTCGAAATCGGCCGCGACCTTCGCCGGCAAGTCTTCCGGTTTCGGTGCCGCGGGCGGTGCGGCCGATGGCGCGCAAGCCGCGAGCGCGAACAAGATCAGGCTGCGTTTGCCCATGTGTCTCCGTAATCCTCGATAGCGGTGCCGACCGGAATGCCGAGCGCCTCGAACCCGGGCACGAGCACTTCACGCACGCAGGTCGAGAAGATCACGCGCTCCTCGGCCGGTGTCATGAGGCCGTGGTCGCGAACCGACGGCGTGACGTCACCGATCGGGCGCTCGCGCTCGACGACGTTCGCGACACCACGCAGCGCGCGCGGCAGCATCTGGGCGGCCGCATCGATCACGCCTTGGCCGCCGACCTCGATCGCGTGCCGCATGTACGCCCAGCCGAGCCGTGCATGCATGACCTCGTCGGAGTAGATCGATGTCAGGACGGCGCGCGCGGTGGGATCGACGGTGAGATCGAGCGTCGCCGACAGCACGGTCGTGGCGTAGGTCTCGGACACGCACGATACGAGCATGGTGTTCGCGAGCGCCTGGTGGAGCTTCGGTTTTGTCGGGTCGTCGGGGAGCGAGCTCATGCCCGGAGGTGGGAGCTTCTTTTCGCCGGAGTAGATGTCGACCATGCGCATGCACATCTCGGCATGGCGGATCTCGTCGATGCCGGCGCGCAGGCACAGCGAGATCACATCGGCCGGTGCTTGGGCGGCGACGAGATCGATCGCGAGGACCGAGAACGTCGAGATCGCGAGATACTCGGCTTCGGAGCGACGCATCCACGTGCCGGCGAGGCGCGCGCGTTCGGCGGGCTCGAGCGTTGCGGCCGTGGTTTCCGCCCACGGAATCGGCATCGCGCGGCGGCGCATCAAGCGATGGTGCTCGGACTCGAGCGGCGTTCCGGAAAGCCACCACGGCGACGTCGGCTCGTAGGAGTCGTCGATCGGGTTCGCGGGCTCGAGAGGATCGTGGACGTTCATACGATCACCTACGAGAGGATAAACCCGCGCCCGACCGGACGATCGCTATCGGCCTTCCGCGGTCGTGCGCCTGAGCCCGAGCCCGAGCCCGAGCCCGAGCCCGAGCCCGTTCCGGATCCGGACCCAGGCTTCTGATCGACAGGCTTGTTCTTCGCCGGCGTCTTATCCGGCGCGTCCTTCGCGGGCGCCGTGTCCTTCGCCGGTGCGGGCGCATCTTTCGCCGGCGCTCCGCCTTTGCCATCGGTCGGCGTGTCCTTCGACGGTGCCGGCTGATTGCCAGCCGCGACGATGATCGGCGATCCGATCATCGCGCCCGCGACGACAACGGTCCTCCAGATCGCGCGCGTGCTCACGCCAACACGAATCCGCGACCCACCGGACGATCGTTGCCACCGCGCGGCCGCTTCTTCTGCGCCGCTGCATCGTCGGCCGCTTTCTGCGCCGCTGCATCGGCTGCCGCTTGATCCGCCGCTGCCTTATCCGACGCAGCTTTGTCCGCCGCCATCTGATCGGCCGCCGCTTGATCCGCCGCTGCCTTGTCCGCCGCCGCTTTATCCGCGGCTGCTTTGTCCGCCGCCGCTTTGTCATCCTGCGCGGGCGGAGGAGGTTGTGGCGTGGTCGGCTCGGCCTTCTGCCCGCCGCCACACGCAGTCGCGAGCGGCATGGACAACATCGCACCCGAGAACACCACGGTCCGCCAGATCTTCAGATGAGCCATTGCACGATCGTGCCACTGGCCCTCCGGCGGTGCCAGCGAATCACGACAAGATGAAGCCGCGACCGACGCCGCCGCCGCCATCGTCATCCGCACCGCGCGGACGATCCGGCGACGAGACGTCACCCGTGCACGGATCCGCGGTGCCGGTCTTCGGCGCGTTCGGATCCGGCTTCGCAGCGGCCTGATCGGCAGCCGGAGGTTGCGTGGCCGTGTTGTTCGGCGTGGTGTTCGCCGGCTTCGACTTGCAGGCAGGCGTGCCGAGCATCGCGCCCGCGACCACGACCGAGCGCCAGATGACTTGATTAGCTGGGCGTTTCATCGCCGAAAAGTCTAAGGGGGCCCCACATTCGGTGCAATCGGGATCGACAAGCTGGTTCTTTGTCCTGCGGTCGTCTGCGCCATGAGTCCCCGCATCCGGTGGACGAGCTCCGCCACGATCGCTTCCGACATCTCCGGCCGTTCCGAGAGCAGACGCTTGAAACCCTCGCCGGGGACGCGCAGCGCACGCGTACGCTCGAGCGCCGTCACGGTCGCCGATCGCGGCGCCGAATCCAGCACCGCCATCTCGCCGATCACCGATCCCGCGCCGGACTCGTTGATCGTCACTTCGCCGACGTAGACGCGCAACCGCCCTTTGACGATCAGGTAGACCGCATCGCCGACATCGCCTTGCTCGAACAGCGTCTGACCCGCTTCGATCCGATATTCCTCGACGAGCCCGGCCAATTCTTCCAAGTCTTCGGCATCGAGCTTCGTGAAGATCGGCACCTGCCGGATCAACATCATCTTCTCGATCCGCGTGAGCGAGGCCATCGCCGCGTTCGCATCGAGCGTCGCGTACACGCCGGCCTTGCCGACGCCCTTCGTCGTCTGCGCCATGATGCTCGGATCGATCGCCGGCAAGCTCGGCTCCGACGTGGTGCCGCCCGCGACCGCACGCACTGCCGCCTGACGCACGGTCTCGTCGCGATCGGCGAGCACCTTCGTGAGGACATCACGCGTCAGCCGGCTCTTCGCGCCCATCGCGCGTACCGCGGCTTCGCGCACGATCGGATCAGGATCGTCGAGCATCTTCAAGAGCGCCTCGCGCGCCTGCTCCTCCTCGAACCGCGTCAGCAGCACCGCACCCGCCGCGCGCAGATGCCGCGATTGATCGTGAATCACCGCGAGGATCGGCGCGAGCGTCAACGGCCGCTGATCCGCGCGCGCGAGCCGAGCCACGAGATCACGCAGCGGCCCGACAAGCGTCGGCTCGTGTTGCACGAGGTCGTCCAGCTGCGCCGGGCGCAACGGCACGCGCTGCTTCGCGAGGTGTCGGACCTGTTCGACTTCTTCGCGCTTCGTCATCACCATCAACACGCCGAGCGCGTGTGCGACATGCTCGTAGGCGCGGCGCTGACACAAGTGCTCGACGAGCGACAGACTCGCCGACTCCGACGAACCATCTTTGTCGTTCGGCGGCGCGTTCGCCGCTTCCATCGCATCCGCGAGCCTCGCGATCGCCGCGAGCTCCTCGTCGTAGATCGACGCGACCGGTCCACCCGGCGCCATCAGCGCATCGATCGCCGCACGCTCTTCCTCTTCACTCACGCCGCGTTCATCACGCAGTTGCGCGAGCGTGCTCGGTTCCATGCCCTGACGCGCCGCCTCGACGACGATGCGCTCCAGGTCCTTCCGATACTGCTGCTTCGCGAGCCGTTGCTCGACCGAGCCCTGATACGCGGGATCGAAGAGCTGGCGCTCCTCGGCCGAGAGCTCGCCGACGATCTTGCCGTGATCCTTGTCCGAGATGCCGAGCTGCGCGCGCAGCGAATCGAGCAGGACCATCTCGTTCCGCGTGACGAGACCATCGGCCACCATCTCGCGCACGGTCTCCTTGTACGCACGCAGCCGCGCCTCGCGTTGCTTCGTCCGTTCGGTGTGCAGCAGGTAGATGTCCTTGAGGTCATCCGATGGCGGCGCGTCACCCCACTCCCACTTCTTCAGGATCTTCTGCGCGAACTTCTCCTGGACGTACTGATCTTCGCGTCGCGCGATCCGGCGCATGAACATCGCCGTCGACGAGAACACCACCAATAGCCCCCATCCCGTGACCACCCAGCTCGGCAACAACTGCAACGACGGCTGCCCGGCAAAACAATAGAACGCGTTGAACCCGACGAGCCCCGCGAACGCGAGCATGCCGTGGCGGACGCGCGTCATCACGAGTTGTTGCTGTTCGTCGGTCGAGTCGACGGTCAATTCACGGCGAGCGCGCCGCGCGTACACGACGTTCTCGATCGTCGCGAACACCGCGTAGCTGACGGCCCCGAACACGATCAGCGTGAGCGGTGCGGCGACGATCCGCGGAATCGCCGGCGCGAAGAAGAAGCCGGGCCCGAACATCTGCGCCGCGGTGTCTTCGCGCGTCCACTCGCCGCTGAAGTAGTAGCTCCACCGGCCTTCGACCAAGTAGTAGTACGTGTAAAACGCGACGACGATGCCGGGCCACGCGAAGTACGCGATGCGCCGCGGCTTGTCCGTGGCTTCCTTCCAATAGCCCTGTTCGAGATCGATATCCGGGCAATGCTTCTTGCACGCGACGCACGGCGCGCACTGCGACGTCAGCTCCGCCGGACGATCCGTCGAGCTCCGCGCGGGCTCCGTATAGATCTTCTCGACGAGCCCGACCGGGCACACGAAGTTGCACCAGGTCTTGCCCGCGTAGACAAAGCTCGTCGCGATCGCCGCCACGATCACGACTGCCAAGAAGCCGGCAAGCCACGTGGGGCTGCCGTTCGTCGCGACGAGCCGCAGCGACAAGCAGAACAGCATCACGCCCAACTGGACGTAGATGTAGTTGCGCGCGAACCAATCGCCCATCTTGCGACCGCCCGGCTTGCCGACGAGCCGGCCGATCTGGCCCATCACGGCGAGCGGGCAGATCCGTCGCCACACGTGATAGCCGAACGTCATCCAGAAGAACGGCAGGATCGCGATGCACACGGTCCACGTGAGCCGGTTGCCGATCCGCACGGACAGGATCGTCGGAATCGTCGCCGCGAACGCGAGGATCATCACGATCCGCGCTGCGATCACCCACGCCGGCGCCGTACCTCCGTCGGTAAATGCGGCCCAGCCACCCGCGGAAACTTTCGCCGCTTTGCCCGAAGGTAGGGCGACGGGCAGCTTCTTTACTTCACGAGCGGGCAGGTGAGTCCCTTGGCCGCATCCGGCCCGATGAATTTCTCGAACAACATCTTCCCGCGGCATTCCTGGTGCTGCATGAACTCGAGCGTGAACGCCGACCACTCGGTCGTGGGCACGATCTGGAAGTTCAGCGTGGGAATCGTGTGGTTCACACCTTTGGGCTTGCCGGCTTTGGGATCGACGTTCGCCGGATCGCTGTAGTCGTGCATGCCGAAGTTGCGGATGTGGCACTGCGAGCAGGTCACGCCGTTCTCTTCGCCGAGGTCGCGCCGGCCGTCCTCGAGCGGCATCGTCGTGGTCATCCACGCCTTCTTGTGCTCGAAGTAGAGGTTGTTCGCGTCCTTCTTGCCGTTGATCGGCTTACCGTCCTTCATGTCCGGCAGATCGACGAAGCCCATCGTCTTGCGACACAGGATCTCGTAGCCCGGATCGTGCGCGTCGTTCGGGTTGAACTTCGTCGCGCACTTCGGCTCCCACGTCGAGTTGTCCTTGCTCGCCTGGAGGTCCGTCCAGAACCCGGGAATCGGCACGTTGACGTACGCCTGCGTAGCGCCATCGGGAGTCCGGAACGGCTTCATCGCGTTCCAGCCCCAGCCGTCGCCACTCTTGTACGTGCCGTCGGCGTTGCGCGCGGAGCCACCGCCCATGCGCGCTTCCATCGCGATGCCGATCTCGAAGCCGTGGAGATACGGCTTGGTCTTCGAATCGTCGAACGTCATCACGTCCGTCATCAGCGCGGCGATTTCTTTGCCCTCGGCGGCTTCATCTTTGACGAACGCCGGATTCACGCCGCCGTTCTTCATCAGATGCTTCGCGACCATGCCGAGGAAGATCTTGTTGTTCGCATCGCGCTCTTCATCCGGGCGCGGCAACGCGGGCACGTACTCGACGACCGGGCGCAGCCGGAACATCGCGTACACCGGCTCGACCGACGGCGCCTTGTAAACGACGCGGAGCTCCGTCCACGCTTTATCAATCCGCGGACGGAACGCGACGATGTGCCAGGCTTTCGGATCGCCGAACGCCGCGCGATCGAACTGCGGCGACTTCGGATCGAGCCGCGGGTTGTTGTTCGTCTGCGCGAGCCCGGTCAGCATCTGCTCGTACGCAGCTTTGCCGGAGAGCGGTGTCTTCAACTGGCTGCGCTGCGGCTCCGGAATCTGCAGCTTGAACGTGTCCGCGCCGAACTCGAGCAAGCGATCGAGCGGCCAGACCTTGTTGACCTCTTCGAGCCGCTTCTGCGAGTGGATCATCAGCAGCGTCTCGACGATCGGCGTTTGCGCAGGAGCGGCCGGCGCCGGCTGCGCGTCCTTCAGCACGTCGATCGAGAACTTCTTCACGACCGATTTCTGGCGACCGGGCTGCGTGATCGTGGCTTCGAACTCGGCTTTCGGCATGTCCGAGAGCGCCGGCGTCCAGATCACGGTCTGGGTGATCGGATCGAACCGCGCCGAGAACGGCAGCTTCGTCATGTCGACCCGCGTCTCGTCCAGATCCTGATCGATCACCGAGGTCGAGAACCAGATCGTCTGGCCGAGCCCGACCTTCTTCCAGGCCGGCGCGAAAAACTCCGGTTCATGGCTATCGGGCACGGTGAACTTCGACGCGGCGACCACCGGATCGGCATCCACGCCACACGCCGCCGTGGCCGCGGGCAACGGCCGCACCGGTGGGCGAGGCGAAGGTGCTTCGAGGGGCAAGCCGGACGGAGCGCTCCCGCCACACGCAGTACAAGCGATCAGCACGCAGATCCATCGCAGTCCCATGCCGAGCAATCGTAGCAGATGATACGGTGCGCTCGACGATGACGACCGACATCACGATGCTTTCGATCAACACGATCCGGACGCTCGCGATCGACGCCATCCAGAAGGCCGATTCCGGACACCCCGGACTGCCGCTGGGTTGCGCGCCGATGGCCTACACCCTGTGGCAAAACCATCTCGTTCACGATCCGAGCGCGCCCGAGTGGTTCGATCGCGATCGCTTCGTGCTGTCGGCCGGACACGGCTCGATGCTGCTCTACTCGCTGCTCCATCTGCACGGGTACGCCGTCACGATGGACGACCTGAAGAACTTCCGGCAGTGGGGAAGCAAGACGCCGGGACATCCCGAGTGGCATCACACCGCCGGTGTCGAAGCGACCACGGGTCCGCTCGGGCAGGGCGCCGGTAACTCGGTCGGGATGGCGCTCGCCGAGCGCTATCTCGCGACCACGTTCAACAAGCCCGGTCACGAGATCATCGATCATCACACGTACGCGCTCGTCTCCGACGGCGACATCATGGAAGGCGTGTGCTGCGAAGCCGCGTCGCTCGCCGGTCACCTGAAGCTCGGCAAGCTGATCTGGATGTACGACGCGAACCACGTCACGCTCGATGGGCCGCTCAGCCTCATCATGAGCGAAGACGTGCAGAAGCGATTCGAGGCGTACGACTGGCATGTCCAGCACGTGCCGAACGGCGATACGGATCTCGCGGCGATCGAAAAGGCGATCGAAAACGCGAAGGCGGAGACGCACAAGCCGTCGCTGATCATCATCAACACCACCATCGGTTACGGCTCGGACAAGGCCGGCACGTCGAAGGTGCACGGCTCGCCGCTCAACGCCGACGAGGTCAAAGGCACGAAGAAGAAGCTCGGGCTGGATCCCGACAAGATCTTCTACGTGCCCGATGAAGTTCGCGCGCACATGGCCGAGCCCGGAGCGCGTGGCAAAGCCAAGCACGCGGATTGGGACAAGCGGTTCGCGGCATACAAACAGGCGAACCCCGAGCTCGGCGCGCAGCTCGAGCAGGCGATCAAGGGCGAGCTGCCGGCAGGCTGGGATGCCGACATGCCCACGTTCGACAAGAAGATCGCGACGCGCAGCTCGCTCGGCAAGGTGATGGAGAAGGTGCTCGCGAAGGTCCCGTGGATCTTCGGCGGTGATGCCGACCTCGCCGGCTCGACGAAGACGCTCGTCGCGGGCGGCAACTACGATGCGGAAGGCAAGGGGCGCAACGTTCGCTTCGGCATTCGCGAGCACGCGATGGCTGCGATGGCGAACGGCATGCACTATCACGGCGGCATTCGCCCGTACGTCGCGACGTTCTTCGTGTTCAGCGATTACATGCGGCCGAGCGTGCGCCTCGCATCGCTCAACAAGCAGCCGGTGATCTTCATCTGGTCGCACGACTCCGTCGGGCTCGGTGAAGACGGACCCACGCATCAGCCGATCGAGCAGCTGATGGCGTTGCGCGCGATTCCGCATCTCCACGTGTTCCGTCCGGCGGATGCGCACGAGTCGGTCGCGGGTTGGAAGTTCGCGATGGAGCGCAATCACGGACCGACGGGCCTCGTGACGTCGCGTCAGGATCTCCCGATCATCACGAAGCCGGGTGCGCCGGGTGCGGAGCGCGGTGGTTACGTGCTCGCCGACGGTGATGGCCCGATCATCATTGCCTCGGGTTCCGAGGTGCACACGGCGATGGAGGCGCGCGAGCTGCTCGCGAAGGACGGCGTGAAGGCGCGCGTGGTGTCGCTGCCGTGTTGGGAGCTGTTCATGGAGCAGGACGATGCGTATCGCGAGTCGGTGTTGCCGGCATCGCGATGGCAGCGGGTCTCCGTCGAGGCCGGCGTGACGTTCGGTTGGCGCGAGCTGATCGGACCGAAGGGCATCGCGATCGGCATCGATCACTTCGGTGCGTCGGCGCCCGGCGATCTCGTGATGGAGAAGTTCGGAATCAGTGCGGCGAACGTGGCTGAAAAAGCGAAGTCGCTGAAGTAGCGACGACTACTTGCCGCCGCCGGCGAACGTGACCGTCGACTTCGCGACGACCGCATCGTTCGCCGTCACCAACTGCACGGTGTACGTCTTGCCGGCCGCGAGCCCCTCATCTTCGTTGATGTGGATATCGCCCGACAGCACGTTGCTCTTCGGGTCGACGCTATCGAGCCGTTGATCCGCGGCGAGCTTGCCGTCCTTCATGAACTCGAGCTTCAACGCCGTCGAGCCCGTCTTCGTCAGGAACGCCGTGTAGTGGAAGTTCCAGAACACGACGTCGTCGTTCTTCGTACCTTCGACGGTCGAGAGCTTCGCAGCGTTGATCTTCTGCGTGGTCTCTTTGTCGTTCTTGCCCTCGGGCAGCTCGTCCTTCGAAACCACGAGCTGGCCACGGAAGTTCGAGATCACGCCGCGCGACAAGTCGGCATTGGCCACGCCACCGGCGGTGACGAGGGCAGCGAATACGGCAAGTGCGGTGCGCGACATGCGTTCTCCTCCAAGAGAATTCTATGACGACGACACCGTCAGGGCGCGAAAGTTTCGGCCCTTTAGTCCTACAAACTATTCGGTCGGCGTCTTCTGTTCGACGGGCGCGGTGACCGCTTCATTCACACTGACCGGCGCAGCACCACCCTGGGCGGCGCGCTCGGCCTGACGCTGGGCGCGACGCTCGGGATCCCACGGCTTTCCGTCGGGACCATTACCGTTCGCGTCGGGGCCGATCGGCTTGCGCGGACGCTTGCTGCGCGGCGGCAACGGCTGACCGTCGGGGCCGAGGCGAACCGGACGCTCGCCACCCGGACCGCCGGCGTGCTGGCCATCACCTTGCGGCGGACCCATCGGACGCGGGCCACGCGGACCACGGTTGTCACCACCACGCGGACCGTCGAAGCTGCGCGGACCCCGCGGACGATCGCCGCCGGGACCACCACCGCCACCGGGACCACGCGGACCGCGGTCACGACGATCGCCACCGGGACCACCCGGACCACGACCGCGACCCGGGCCACGCCCGCGACCGCGATCACCGCCGCCACCGAAGTCACGCGGCGCGGCCGTCAGCTGCCAACCGATACCGGCGCGCGGCATCTCACCGCGAGCGGGACGATCGTCGTCCGTCTTCTCTTCTTTTTTCTCGTTCGAGAACTTCAGCGAGCCGAGGCCTTTCGGCTTCGCGGGACCGCGATCGCCGCCGCCGAACGGGCTGCCGCCACCACCGCCACCACCACGACGCTCGCCACCACCACGGCCACCACGATCACCGCCGCGGCCACCGCGATCATCGCGATCGTCACGGCGCGGCTTCTGCGCACCGGCGACGCGATCGATCACGTAGAAGAACTCGCCGCGCTGAACGGCGCCGTGCGGGCCGGTCTCGCCTTGGAACACGCGAACGTTGCGAACCTGGTCGAGCCGACCACCGATGATGTCGAGCGCTTCGATCAAGCGCTGCGCGCGATCGGGTTGGACGCCCGTCGCTTCGGCGATCGCCTTGACGACCGGATCATCCTCGGCCGGCGTGGCGACCACGGGCTCGCCGCTGTCGGCCATCGGGGCCGGCGCGTCGCCTTCCGTGGCATCGCCTTCGGCACCTTCGGCGCCTTCGGCCGGGGCTTCAGACGCCGCCGCCGCGACCGGAGCCGGCGCGGGAGCCGCGGCCGGAGCCGAGCCTCCAGCTGCCTGCCGTGCGGCAGCAGCCTTGCGAAGGGTCAGCGTCGAGAATTCGGTGAGCGTCTTCATTGCAGGCTAGGTACACCAGACCCCGGTTTCACGCTAGGTCGAACGAACGAGTTCCGCGAACCTGGACCTCGTCCTAGACCTAGACCTGGACCTGGTCCTGGGACGGTCTTCGACGCGTTCCGCCACTGTCGTGCTGTTCGTCGGGACCAGGTCCAGGTCTAGGTCGAAGACTAGGACGAGGTTCGGCGACCGCGTTTCTCCGAAACGCGCGACGAGTGTTCGTCGAACGACGCGAACCTGGACCTCGTCCTAGACCTAGACCTGGACCTGGTATTCCTGGGACGGTCTTCGACGCGTTCCGCCACTCGTGCGACGGCGGGTTCGGCGAAGTTGCGTTGCGGCGTCTCTCCGAAAACACAAAACCCCGCGTCTTCGGCGGGGCAGTGCGACGAGTGTTCGTCGGGACCAGGTCCAGGTCTAGGTCTAGGACGAAGACCAGGACTAGGCTCTTTTTTCAGCCGCCGCCGGCCGAAGCGGACGCCGAGGCCGAAACGTTCACCGAAACCGAGACGTTCGCCTGGATGTGCGTCGACGCATTGGCCGCCGCCGCAATCTGGCCCGAGATGCACATCGCCTGGTCGCCGAACGACTGGACGAACTTCGGACCCATGTCCTTCAGGTCCGCCGCGGCCTTCGCCCACGCAGCGACCGCTTCCTGGATCGGCTTGATGCGCGCCGACACCGAGAACAGCTTCGGCAGGCCATCGCGCATCGCCTTCAACGTCATCTGGACCTTCGAGGTGTCCACGACGACCTTCGCATCCACGTCGACCGAGAACTCCGGCGGCGTGCACTCGGCCTTGAGCGACGCGTTGACCTGAGCCGCGGCGGCGCACTGGCCACCACCACCCGAGCCACCGGTGCCCGCCGACGCGCCACCCGAGCACGCGCCGCCTGCCGACGCCGACGCATTCGCATCGACCTTGCAGACGCCCGGCTTGTACTTGATCTTCAGCTTCGCGCCAGCCTTGAGGCCGACCTTCAGGTTGTCCTGATACGCCGTGATCACCTTCGCGCAGATGCCGTTGGTGTCGTCGCCGGCGAGGTCACCCTCGGGCATGCCGAGCTCTTGACCCATCATGATGCACGACTGCTTGACGACCTTGACCGTCTCTTCGGTCGTGGTCTCGAGATCTTTCGTCGCTTGGAGGAAGATCTTCAGCTTCGCGCCGGCATCGACCGCGGCGTAGTTGCCGCAGGTGTTCGGGTCGACTTCGCCCGACGCACCACCGAGGCCACCCGGGACGTTCGGCTTGTCGGGCACGCCCGACGGAACCTTGTCTTTGCCGGGGAGATGGCTGCATGCAGCCAACGACGCTAGAAGAATGACGGATCCAAGACGCATCAAAAGCTCCTCTCTCTCTTGCGATCGTGAGTATCAAAAAGTCTTAAGCGATACTCGATTCGCGCCCACGTATTTGACTAACGCTGCGAACGCCAGCCTCTTACGCTTGATTTCGCGACCGCAGCGTTAGCCGGAAACACGAGACATTCGTTATCCGGATCGAGCGTGATCTGCGTGACGGTGAAGGCAGGTGCAGGTGTCACCGCGAGATCGATGCTCGGCGCGTTGTTCTCGAACGTGTTCACTTCGACGTTTATTGCGTTCGCGGGCGTACCGTCGGAGAGCTCGACGTGGAACTTGCAGCCGCGCTTCTCGCCGTTCGTGATGTCGAGATGCAGAGTGCCCGAGGCATACGTCGTCGCGACGGTCGGCCACGTCGGCTTGCCCGCGCCGCGGATCCAACCGGCCGCGTAATCGGTGAGGTCGAGTCCCGTCGACGCGCTCAACTGCGCGAGTAGATCGTCGACGGAAAGCGCGCGCTGTTTGCCGAGCACTTGCTTCAATGCCGCGATCACCGCATCGCGCGAGGTCAGCACCTCGAGCTGGTGGAACAGCACCATCGGGCCGGGGCCGTAGGTGTCGCCGTAGTAGTCGTAGAGGATCGGCATGTCCGTCGGCACCGGCCAGTAGCGCGCGCCTTCGGCATCGGATTTCCAGATCGCAGACGTCGCGAGTGCGGCCGCCGGATCGGTCATGTCCTCGTAGACGAACGAGAGGTACTCGGCCATCGACTCTTTCCACACGAAGTCGTAGGTCGCCGCGATCGTCGTCTGATCGCCGGCCCACATATGCGTCATCTCGTGATCGAGCACGTGCTGGACGTTGTGCGTGTACGTGCGGGTCTGCTTCGCGAGCGTGTCGTTGAGGACGATGTTGCCGGGATGCTCGAACCCGTTCCAATACGTCGGCGCCGTGAGCAGCCGCAGCTCCGATCCGAACGGATACGGGCCGAACGTCGCCTGCATGAAGTCGAGATAGCCGGTGTGAAATGCGGGGTCGATCGCGGCGTCGACCATCGTCGAATCGCGGTCGTACAGCGTGACGTGGACGCCGGACCACGTGCCCTTATCGCGCATCGTCCAGCCGGTGTACGCGGCGACGCCGAACGTGGAGTAGCTCGGCCCGCCGGCGTGCTCGAAGTCGCACGTGGTCTCCGTCGGTGAAACGTCCGTGACGTCGCCCGAGCAGCGCACGAGCTCGTTCGCCGCGTGCGTGACATCGAACGTGTACGTCGCGAAGTTCGCCGGATCGTTGTCGCACGGGCCGAACTGGTCGCAGCCGTTGACCCAGCTGACGAGGTACGTGAACTGGTTGCCCTGCGCGTCCTTCTGGACGGAGTAGCCGATGTCCGAAAGACCGACGGTGGCATTCGCGAGCGTGACGTCCGCCTCGATCGTGAACGCGTCGCCGACGTTGACGCCCGTGCTGGAGCAAAACTCCAACGTCTTGGCATCGGGCTGCGTGGCCGTGATCGCTTCGTCCCCGAACTTCGCGTTCGCGAAGCTCGCCGCACGGAACGGGATGTCGAGGCAGTCGCCGGCTGCCGTTGCCGCGAGCGTCACCTTCGAGTGAGCCGTTCCCGCGTCGATGTCGAGCGCGTAGTCGTAGTGCGTCGCGTTTGCGGTGATCGGTCCGGTGTACGCCGGGCCATCGTCACTTCCGCATCCGACAAGACCGAGAATTACGAGCCAGCCGCGCATGGCGTTTGTAATATCACCGGCGATGCGTACTTGGTTCCTGGTTCTCGCCTTAGGTTGCGGTGGCCCCGGCCCGTCGACGCCGCCCACTACGCCGGCGCCCTCGGTCGCGGACACGAATACGCCGGAGGCGATCGGGAAGGAGTTTGCCCAGGCCGCGCTCCTCGACAACACCGAGAAGGCGAAGCGCCTGACCCTGACCTACGACGAGCTCGTCGAGATGTCGACGAACGCGCCGACGAAGGAGGAGTACGAGCAACTGCGCGATTCGGCGTTGAAGGAGATGTCGGGCGGTGGTCGCAAGGTGAAGGTGACGCAGACCGCGGTCGTGAAGCAGCAGACGCTACCGGCCGGCGACAAGCTCAAGCACGCCGTCGATATTGCCTACGTGCAGTTCGCGATCGACGACGACGGCGAGGTCCACGAGGTCGGGTTCCCGCTCCTGTTCATCAAGGTCGGCGGGACCTGGAAGTGGTCGCCGAAACAATAGGAGTCAGCGAAACTTCGCGCGCGCGACGATCGCGCCCGAGCCACTTGGCTCCGAGACCGGCGTCACGACTTGCCGCGCGACGGTGACGCGGACATCGAGCCCGAGCTCTTCCTTCAAGAGGTCGGCCTTGCGGAGCAGGCGAGGGTCATCGCGTTGCGGGCCATCCCGCACGACGAGGTCGAGCACGATCGCATCGCCCATCCGCGTGCACACGACCTGCTCGACGCGCGAGCGGTGATCGGTATCGAGCCCGTCCGCGATGCGCAACATCCCGGTGAGCTTGCGGCAGAGCGCGCGCTGCTCCTTGTTCAGCGGCGACGCGTTGATCAGCTCCTTCGCGCGCGTGGCGTCCTTGCGGTGACACCGCGCCATCAACGCCACGATCTCGCGGCCCGTATCGTCGAGACCCGGGATGCGGCCCCAACGGATCATGTATTCGCTGTGCTTGTGATGGCCGCGCTGGTTCACGACCTCGCCGACATCGTGGAGCAGGGCGCCGACCTCGAGCAGCACGCCCATCGAATCGGGCACGCCGTGCACGTCCTTCAGCTGGTGGAACAGCGCGCGCGCGAGGAGGCGAACGTGTTCGCCATGCGTGGTGTCGTGATCGACGCGATTCGCGAACCCGCGCGCCGCCGTGAGCAGCGCCTTGCCGTGCTCGCCCTCGACCTTCGCCTGTTCTTCGCGCGCGGTTTCGGACAGCTCGATGAGCACGCCCTCGCGCACGCCGACACCGGGCGACACGAGCTTCTGCAGATGGAGCTGGCGCGCGACCGTGGCGAACACGAGGCCGGCGATCCCGATGACCTCGGCACGATCGCGCTTGATGCCGTACTTCTGCATCCGCTCGTCGACCGTGGCACCGACGATGCCGGGCAGGCCCTTCTCGAGATCCGCCAGATCGAACGAGGGCGTGGCGGACGCATCGCCGAAGATCTTCGCGAGCGCTTCCGCGTTACCGCCGGTGATCGCGGCGACCGAGATGCCTTGCGTGCTCGCCGTGCGCGAGATCGGTTGCATCAGCGTGGCCGTGTAGCGACGGACCATGCCTGCCTCGGCTTCGGCGATCGCGCCGTCCAAGCCGAACGTCTCCATCAGGCGGACCGTGCCGACGGGCAGGGACGTGCCACGCCACGCCGACCCCGCGCGCAGGTTGACCTCGAGCGAGCCGCCGCCGAGATCGAGGATCGCGCGCGGCGGCGACTGCGAGTTGCCGAACGCTTGGATCACGGCTTTGCGAACGAGGCGCGCTTCTTCTTCGCCTTCGATCACTTCGAGCTCGATGCCGGCCTCGTGATAGAGCCGGTGGAGCAGCACGTCGCGGTTCGTAGCGTTGCGGACGGCGCTCGTGGCGACCGCGCGATAGATGCCGACCTGGTGATGATCGAAGCGCTCGCGAAAGTGGACGAACGCGGCGACCGCTTCGTTGATCGTCGATTCTTCGAGCGTACCCGTGGTGAACGCGTTGTGGCCGAGTCGAACCGGCACGCGCTCCGCCTCGATCCGCACGAGATCGGTGCCCGCGAGCTCCGCAATCACGACGCGGATCGCATTCGACCCCGCATCGATCGCGCCGAGCCGGCGGAAATTTGTCATCTCGCCGACCAAGCTAACACGATCATCGACGACGACGATCGTGGTTAAGCGATCCCTACTTTTTCGGAGCGGGTCGTTGAGCGCCCGATCCCTTACCTTGGGGACCGTTCGGTCCGCCCGGCGGCATGTCGGGATTCGCCGGACCCGCGTTATCCGGAATCTTGATCTGGTCGCTCGCGCCGACGCCCGACAACACCTCGACATTGATGCCGTCTGACAGGCCGAGCTTGACGTCGTGCTTCACGAACGTCTGCGGCGTGGTCTCGATCTCGACGAACGGCTTGTCGTGATCGCCCTTCTCGTATTGAACGAGCGCCTCGCGGATCGCGAGCACTTTCGGTTTCTCGTCGAGCACGATGTCCGCGTTCGCCGAGTAGCCCGCGCGAATGTACTGGTCCTTCTTCTGGACGATCGCCGCCTTGATCTCGAACTGGATGGCGCCGTCGATCTCTTTGCCCTGCGGCGCGATGTATTCGAGCTTGCCCTCGAACGTGTCCTTCTCGATCGCGCCGACCTTGATCTGCAGCTTCATGCCTTCTTTGATCTTGGCGACTTCCGATTCGTCGACGTGCCCGTCGAAGATCATGTCGTTCATGTTCGCGATCGTCGCGATCGTGGTGCCCGGGTTGAAGCTGTTCGCCTGGATGACCGAGAACCCGACCTTCACCGGCACGTCGATCACCATGCCATCGACCGTCGCCGTCACGACGAGCGTGGAACCCTTCTGGCCGCGCGTCTGACCTTCCTTGACGATCTGGAGGTTCGATCCGGCGGTATCGGCCTGCGCCTTCGCGAGCGCGTAGTCCGTGCGGAACTTGTAGAGCTCGGCTTCGGCGACCACGCCTTGCTTGAACAAGTTCTCTTCGCGATCGAGCTCGCGCTTCGCATTCTCCGCCGAGATCTGGGCGGTGCGGACGCCGGCTTCGGCGCTGTTCACCGTCGGCGCGTCGGGGATGATCTCGACCTTGCCGAGCTGATCGCCCTTCTTGACGAGCTTGCCCGGCTCGACATCGACCTCGGTCAAGATGCCGGTGATCTTCGGCTTGATGTCGACCGATTGGCGCGGCACCACCGAACCGGTCGCGACGGTCTTCTTGCGAATGTCCGTCGTCGTCGGCGTCTCCGTCTTGTAGACGATCGGCTTCGCCTGGCTCTTTTGGTAGAGGTAGAAGAACGACCCCAAGATCGGAATCGCCGCCAGGATGATCAACAGTCCCATCAGTACGCGTTTCATAAGTTCCTCTACTCGGTGCGAAGCGCTTCGATCGGTTTGATCGAAGCAGCGTGAAGGGCGGGGATGAGTCCGGCTAACGTCGCGAAGAACACGAGGAAGCCGAGCGCGTAGACCACGGTGTCGAGACCGATCGTGGGTGGGCCGAACGGAGAGTCGGTGACGCCTTGGAGCGCGCCATCGGCCGCCGACAGCACGGCCGCGCCGAACGCGATGCCGATCACGCCGGCGATCGAGGTCAGCGCGATCGTCTCCATCAACACCATCTGGATCACCGAGCGCGGTGTGGCGCCGAGGGCTTTGCGCACGCCGAACTCTTTCGTGCGCTCTTTGACGGCGATCAACATGATGTTCGATACGCCGACGATGCCGGCGAGCAGCGTGAAGCCGCCGACGATCCAGCTGATCAGCCACAGGAAGAAGAACACCGTCTGGAACTTGCCAAACAGCTCGAACAGGTTGAACGCGCCGATCGCGAGCTTGTCCGTCGGATCGACCTTGTGCGCCTTCATCAGCGCCTGGCGGACCTGATTTTCGAACGTCTCGCCGTCGGTGCCGGGCGATGCGGTGAGCGCGAAGAAGTGGACGTAGTCGCCGAGGTGGAACGACTTCCGTAGCGTGGTGAACGGGCAGTAGATCGAGTGCGCGTCGCGATCGCCTTGCTGGCCCGAGCGCGCCGACTTGATCACGCCGACCACCTCGAAGTAGACGCCGCTGATCTTGATGTACGTGCCCATCGGGTTCTGGCCGTTGTAGAGCTCGTCCATCACGGCTTGGCCGATCACGGCGACCTTGCGGTTCTGATCGATATCGGTCTGGTTGATGAACCGACCCGCTTGATACTGGAACGCGACGATCCGCGAGAACTCCGGCAGATCGCCGAACACGTTGTAGCTGCCGGTCTGCCCACCGTACTCGACGACGAACCCGCCTTGCCAACCACCGAGCTGGACGCGCGGCGCGACGAACTCGACGCCGGGCAAGTGGCGCAGCACCTCGATGTCGTCGGTCTTGAATCGGATCTGACGGCCCGGCTTCATGCCGTTCGCGGCGATCGTGGTGGTCTGGCCCCACGCGAACATCATGTTCGTGGCCATGCCGGACATGTTGCGCTTCGTGCCGGCCTGCATCGCCGATCCGAACGCGAGCATGACGATCAGCATGAAGATGCCCCACGCCACGCCGAACGCGGTGAGCGCCGTGCGTAGCTTGTTCGCGCGCAACACCGCCCAGATCTCGAACCAGTTATCGCGATCGAAGATTCTCATTGGTCGCGCAGCGTTTCGATGGGGTTGACGTTCGCCGCGCTCTTCGCCGGCACGAAGCCCGCGAGCGCGCCCGCGATCACGAGACCGACCGCGGCGATCACCCCGGTGCCGATGTTGATCGACGGGTTATCGATCATCTCCGTATGCACGTATTTGCCGAGCACGCCCAACACCACGACACCGAGCGAGAGGCCCAGTAGCCCGGCGATGCTCGTGAGGAACACGGCTTCTTGCACGATCATCGCGATGATCGAGTGCGGCGTGGCACCGAGTGCCTTGCGAACGCCGATCTCTTTCGTGCGCTCTTTGACCGCGATCATCATGATGTTCGACACGCCGACGACACCGGCTGCGAGCGTGCCCAAGCCGATCACCACGACGAACAGCGAGATCACGTTGAAGAACTGCTGGAACTTCGAGAAGCCTTCGATCGTGTCGAACACGCGGACCGCGTTCTTGTCGTCCGGCGAGAACTGGTGCGATGCCGCGAGCATCTCGATCACCTGACGCTTGATCCGGCCTTCTTCCTCGACGGTGATGCCCGGCTTGACGTCGAACATCAGCATGCCGAGCCGATCGGCGCCGTTGAACGCGAGCTGCGCCGTGGTCACCGGGATGTAGATCTGGCGCGCGCTCTCCTCGTTCGACGTGTGATAGACGCCGATCACTTCGAACGGCACGCCACCGACGACGATCCACTCGCCGATCGCGTTGTCGACCTTGCCATCACCCGGGTCGGTGCTCGTGTTGTGGCCGAACAAGTAGTCGCGTACCGGCTCGCCGATCACGCAGGTCTTGCGCTTGTTCGCGACGTCGTCGTCGTTGATGAAGCGGCCTTGCGCGATATCGATCGTGTCGAGGTAGTACGACGCCGGGTTGATCGCGTTGACCCCGAACATGTTCGTCTTGGTCCCGCGCTGCGTCTTCATCTCGCCACCGCCGAACCGCCCGCCGCGGATGAAGTACTGCTTGCCGAGGTGATCGATGCCTTCGATCTTCTGGGCGGAATCGTAGTCGCGGTTGTTGAACGTGATCTTGCGGTTGAAGCCGTAGCCCGCCCACGGGATCGAGGTCTTCGCCGCGTTGATGTAGACCGCGTTCGCAGCCTCCTTACGGAAGCTCTTACGGATGCCGTTGTTTAGCCCCTGGCCCATGCCCAAGAGCACGACCATCACGAAGATGCCCCAGGCGACCGACACGCAGGTCAGCACGGTGCGCAGCTTGTTGCGGCGGATCGTGTCGAACACCTCGCCCCAGCGATCGATCTGGAACATCGACACGACGACGAGGCCGATGATCTGGACCATGTCGACGAATGACCGCGGCCGGATCTCCGCATAGAGCGGACCGAGCTCGCCACGTAGTGCGACGCCGACATCGCGATCCTTCTCGGGCGTATCGGCGCCGACGAAGCCACCGACGAGCCAGAGCAACGCTCCGAACAACGCGAGGATCGTGAACAGCGCGAGCGGCATGAAGCCGCCGATGCCCTTCAACGCACCCGGCAACGAGCTCAGGACCAACAGGCCCACGAACATGATCGCGAGCACGAGCCCGATCGATCGGAGCCAGCGCCGTTGCTTGCGCGGCTTGATCTCGCGCGCTTCGATCACGCCGCTTCGGCCTTTTGCGCGTTGACGATCTTGCCGTCGTGGATCCGGATCGTGCGTGGCGTCGCGGCGGCGACCTCGGCATCGTGCGTGACGATCAACACCGTGATGCCCTGACGATTGATCTCCGTCAGCAGCTCCATGATCTGCTTGCTCGTCGTCGAATCGAGCGCGCCCGTGGGTTCGTCGGCGAGGATCATCCGCGGCTTGCCGATCAGCGCGCGCGCGATCGCGACGCGTTGTTTCTGACCACCGGACATCTCGGCCGGCGTGTGATCCGCCCAATCGGCGAGCCCGACGCGCTCGAGATACTTCATCGCTTCCGCGTTGCGCTTCCGCCGGGCGATGCCCTGGTAGTAGAGCGGTAGTGCCACGTTCTCGAGCGCGGTCTTGAACGGCAGCAGGTTGAACGACTGGAACACGAACCCGAGGAAGCGATTGCGATAGTTCGCGGACTTCTTCTCGGTCAGGTCTTTGATCAGCGTATCGCCGAGCCAGTACTCGCCGCTGTCGTAGTCATCCAGGATGCCGAGGATGTTGAGCAGCGTCGACTTGCCGGAGCCGGACGCGCCCATGATCGCGACCATCTCGCCCTCGGCAATCTCGAGGTCGACATCGCGAAGCACGTGCAGGCTGTGAGCGCCCACGTGGTAGTACTTGTTGAGCTTCGACAGGCGCAGCATCGACGGGTGTCAGGCTAGCGCTCCTTAAACACCGCCGCCAGACTGCGACGACGTGTGACGCGCCGCGACACCTGCGACAGCGCTGTTTCAGGATAATTCGGCGAGGGCGTCGTCGACGGATTTGGCCGTTGCGGGAGCGATCACCAACACCCCGTGGTCGCCATGGAGCTCGCACGCGGGCGCCTGATCGCAGCGGTCGAGGCAGGCGACCGGCAGCATGTTCGCGTTGCGTGACGCGAGGTGCTCCAACAAGTCGAGCGCGCCCCATTGTTGGCACGAGCCCGCGCAGATCTTGACGATCGTGCCGGAGCGCTGTTCGAGCTTCACGTCATCGTTCATCGTCAGCGCCGCGAGGTAGTGGCTGACCGGCCGGCCGCGATCTTCGGCGTGCTCGGTCATCGCCTTCAGCGTGACCACACCATCCTCCGCGACGTCCTCGAGCTCGAGGCCCATCGACGCGAGGCGCGTGGCATCGATATCGGCGTGCGTGGGCGAGCGCGTGGGCTTCTTCACGGGTTCGCCCAATCGAACTTCAGCGGATAGGAATCGACGACGATCCGCGAGCCGGGCGGCTTCGACAGCGCGAGCTTCGAGAGCTCGCTGACCACGCAAAACCGCAGCACCGGATCGTTCGGCTCGTCGCGGCGAAGCGTGATCTCCTGGAACGCGCCGGTATCGGCGTTTGCCGAGAACGTGGCGACCATCATGCCGCGCAGCTTGCGATTCGTGGTGAGCGACTTCTGATAGCAGGCGGTGATCGCGGGCTGCGCGCCCTCGACCTTCGCTTGGATATCGGTGCGCATCTCGGGTGTCATGCCGGCAGACTTGCACGCCGCGAGCGCGACGACGAGGACGAGCTTATTCATCTTTCACCACCGTCTTCTTCGGACCCTGCTTCACGATGTTGAACTCGACGCGACGGTTCGCATCGCGGCCGGCATCCGTCGCGTTATCCGCGATCGGCCGATCCGGACCGAAGCCCTTCGGTTGGAGCCGCGCGGCCTTCACGCCTTTGCCCGACAGATATTTCGCGACCGACTCCGCGCGCGATTGGCTGAGCGTGCGATTGAAATCCGCCGAGCCGGTCGAATCGGTGTGGCCCTCGACGGAAACCACCTCGATTTGGGGATTGTCCTTTAACACTTTTGCAACTTCGTCGAGCAGCGAGAACGAGGCCGGCAGGAGCGTTGCTTTGCCGGTATCGAACTGAACCTTGTCCATGATCGCGATGTTCGACGCGGTCAGGATCACGCGATCGGGTCCCGGTGGCGGACGCGTCGCCTTCACTTCGACGGTCGGAAATGGATCCTGTGCCTTTTGCGGCAGGATCGACGCGCATCCCGCAAGCGCGACTAGTATCAAGGCCAAGCGCATGTCGCGCATCCTACGGTAAAAACGCCCCACATGATCACCGTCCATCACTTGAACAATTCGCGCTCGCAGCGCGTGCTGTGGTTGCTCGAAGAGCTCGAGCTGCCTTACGAGATCGTCAAGTACGAGCGCGATCCGAAGACGATGCTCGCACCCGAATCACTTCAAAAGGTTCACGCGTTGGGCAAGTCTCCGGTGATCACCGATGGTGCGCGCACCGTCGCCGAGTCCGGCTGCATCCTCGAATATCTCGACGAGGTGCACGGCAACGGCAAGTTCATGCCGGCGAAGTCATCGGACGCGTACTGGAAGGCGAAGTACTTCACGCACTACGCGGAAGGCTCGCTGATGCCGTTCCTCTTGTTCAAGCTCGTGATGGGCAAGGTCAAGACCGATGCGCCATTCCTCGTGAAGCCGATCGCGAAGGCGATCGCGAGCAAGGTCGAAGGCGGCTTCGTCGATCCGAACCTCAATCGCGCGGTCGCGTTCCTCGATAAAGAGCTCGGTGACAAGCCGTGGTTCGCCGGTGATCAGCTGACGCTGGCGGACTTCCAGATGCTGTATCCGATGGAAGCGCTCGCCTCGCGCTGGCCGAACGCGCCGAAGAAGTTCGCGGACTGGGTCACGCGCGCGCACGATCGTCCCGCGTACAAACGCGCCGAAGAGCGCGGCGGTAAGAACGCGGTGGTGTGATGCGGTCGCTCGCGATCGTGGGCTTGCTCGCTGCAGCCGCCTTCGCCGGCGACGCGACGGACGCCGAGAAGGAGCGGATCAATCGCGTCGTCCAGTCGCACGCGAAAGTGTTTCGCGAGTGCTTCAAGACGGCGACGAAGAACGGCAAGGTCGTGGTTCACGCGAAGATCGATGCCAGCGGCCACGTGACGTCGACCTCGACGAAGAGCGAGTTCGAAACGGGACCGAAGGCGTGCATCCTCCAAGCGTTCAAGAAGCTCGAGTTCGGTGCGATCACGCCGACCGACATCGACTATCCGCTGATGTTCGCGCACCAGTGATCAGGTGTGCGGCCGGCGTTAACGCGGTCGTCTAGCTGATCACCATTCGTGCTAAAGCATGACGGTGGGTGAGGTTCGATCGGTCGCTGAGAGCTGGAATATCATCGAGCGGAAGCTCGGCTCGATGATGGAGCCGTGGCCGGCAGGCGCGAGTCTCGACGAGGTGCGCGATTGCGAGCAAGCGTTGAATGGTCGCACGCTGCCCGATGATTATGTCGAATCCGTCCGGATCCATAACGGCAGCGGAACGTTCCTTGGGCGATTCGAGCTCTCGTCGCTAGGCGAGGTGGTTCGTCGTGCCGAGATGATCCGTGAGGTAGCGGAATCGCTCGGTTCCGAGACACCCGGACACGTTCGCGTTTTGGGGCCCGTTCGAGCACGGCGGTGGAGTCCGATGTGGATTCCGGTGGTCCGTACTGCGAGTGCACGGACATTGGTGCTCGATCTGGATCCTCAGCTGGGTGGAGACATTGGCCAAGTGGTGGAAGTCTCGCGCGAGCTGAATGCGGTCACGGTCGTAGCAGCTAGCTTTGCTGCGTGGCTCGAGACGTTTGCCGACCAACTCGGAACGGACGCGAACCCGCTCTTCTAGAGCGAAGAAGGATGTCCGTGACTAGATCGATCGCAGACAGCTGGGCGGTTATCGAACGCAAACTAGACGCGCCGAAACGGTGGTGGACTCCGGGCGCGAGTAATCATGCGATTGCTGATTGCGAGCGTGCACTTGGCGTCGCGCTTCCTGCGGACTATCGTCACTCGTTAACGCTTCACGACGGCTTCGGCACGTATTTGGGCTCGTACGAGTTGTCCTCGTTGAACGAAGTCGTCGATGACGCGCGGATGTTCGACGAGATCGCCAGCTCGCTCGAGGCCGGTACCGTTCGAGTGACAGGGCCGGTGCGTGCACAACGCTGGAATAAGCGTTGGGTGCCCATCGTGCACACCAGCAGCGCCAACACGCTGGTACTCGACCTCGATCCTCTTCCGGCCGGCAACGTAGGACAGGTGGTCGAGATCACGCGTGAGATGAATGTCGTAGAGATCCTCGCGCCGAGCTTCGCGGTGTGGCTCGAGCGCTTTGCGGACGAGCTCGATCTCGACTAAGGCAGGCCCAGAAGGCGGCAATGCCACCATCACGCCTCGGCAAGGCCGAGCGCGCAGTACCCTAGGTGTGCGGGCCGAACGCGGTCGTGAACGCGCCGGCTTCCCAGATCGTGGCGTCCGCCCAGCCGCATGCCGCGAGACTGTTCTGACTGTGATCGACCGGCGTGTTCGCGCCTCCGATCGTGCATGCGGTGGTCGTCTGCTGCAGACACTGGATCGCGTTGAAGCACATGCAATCGCCTGCCTTTGCGGTCGCCGGTAGGCCGTTCAAAAACGCGAAGTAGCCGGTCGCGAGGTTCTCGACGTACGTCATCCGCTCGGCCGCGACCGTCGAGTACGTGCCGGGCATCACGAACGCCATCGCCGACGGCACGGCGTTGCAGTTGGTCGTGGTGAGTGCCCACACGGTCTGAAATCCGGCATCGAATTTCGTCGCCGGATCGTCGGTGACAACGACCTCGTGATACGCGCCGGTCGTCGGCCGCGTCGTCGTCACCGTGATGTCGTACGCGGCGAGCTTCGTCGAGATGTCGGAGACCACGGTCGCGATCTGCGTCGCGCGATCGGCTTGGTTGGCGAGCCACGGCGCGAGCGTCAGATCGGCCTGGATGAGTGCTGTCTTATCCATCGTGGCGTCGTCGCTACCCGCGTGCGCGGTCACGCCTTCGGTATTGAGGTACATGATGTGCGCCTTCGCGGCCGCGATCACGACGGGCGCTGGCGCGTCGGCGGGGGCATCGATCGGCGCGTCCACCACCTTGGGGGGCGCATCGATCGTCTTCGCGCCGCCGCCGTTGTTGGCGTCACCGCAACCGAGCAAAGCGAACAACCACAAATACTTCATCCGAGACATGCCGACGTAGCGTGGTCGGCGCGGGCGGATGTGACAATTTTTTTAGTCGTCGAAGTCGAGGTGATCGCCGGCGGTGTAGGTGGGGCGAAATTGGGAGGCGGTGCGTGCGATTCGGTCGGGTCGATCGCGTTCGGGAAACTCGTAGCCGGTCGCTACGAGGAGCGCGAGCGCGAGCTGGTGCTTGCACGGATTGCGTGGCGATGGACAGCCGCAGCCCGCGCGCCACCCGCGACCGGTGTGCACGAACACCTCGTAGTAGTCGCTGCCTTCGTACTCGCCCCACGCGAGCTCGCGCACCGGATCCCAGGCGAGCGTCAGCCACTTCTTCGGATCCGCGATCTTGCGGGCCTTCGTCAGCGAATCGCGATCGGGCGAGCGCGCGACGACGATTCGCTCGGTCAGCGCGAACCGCGTGGTCTTCGCTTCGGTGCGGGCCAGCGTTTGCTGGAGCTGGGTCGCGATGTCGGCGGGAATCCGTGGCCCGATCACGTCGATCTTCGCGAGGTGATCGAACTGCTTGTGGTTGCCGATGATCCGATCGGCGCCGGCGCCGTCGAGGTCGCTGCGATCGAGGACGAGCGTCTCCAAGCTGGCAAGGAGAGGCGAGCCGATCATCGCGTCGATCAGCGAATTCGCGCGGTGGAGGCCGCGAATCGTCAGGTGGTGGAGCGTGCGTTTCGCGAGCTTCGCGTACGACGCCGTGGCGAGCTCGACGCCATCCGTATCGAGGTCGATCGCTTCGAGCGCGGGCAGCTTGCCGTCGACGATCATCGCGACGCTCTTGCTCGACAGTTGCCCGCAACTGATCGAGATCGAGCGCAGCTTCGGATTGGCGAGCTTCTTCGTGATGCTGGTCGTGCCGGCGCGCACGCGCAGGATCTCGAGGGCGGGCAGGGCGTTGATCACCGGCGCGAGATCGCCGACGCGCGCCCACTCGCGCTCCATCTCGCCGGGTTTGGTTTCGGCGATCGAGAGCTCGGTCAGGTGGGCTGGCTTTGCGTTGACGATTTCGGCGAGCAACGGGAGATAGCTCCACGGACTACCGCCGGGCGCGCCGAGCGTGATCTTCGCGAGGACCTTCGCCGACGGATGGGCGAGCGCATCGCGCAGGATCGCGACGAGATCGATCTCGGCCCAGCTCGGCGTCACGTCCTTCGCGAGGATCAAGTGATCGAAGAAGCCGCCGCGCCACGCGATCTCGCAGCGCGGACCGCCGCGCTTGGGAAGCTTCAACGCGATGCCGAGCGATTCCGGAACGAAGTAGGTCGAGTGCTTCGCGAGCAGCTCGGTCTCGCGGGCCTTGAGCTTCGCGTCGCGTTTATGCGCGAGCTCGGTCTGCACCGCGATCAGGTCGCCGCGCGGATCGTTCTGCTGTTGCAACCAGTCGCCGTAGACCGTGCGCGCGTTGTCATCGCCGGTGGCGAGCTCGGCTTCGAGCTCGGGGTTCGTCGCCTTCGGTGTCGCCGCCGGCCCTTTCGGCTTCAGGATGTTGCGAACGTGATCGTTCACGGCGACGGCGGGTTTGATGTAGAGGCGCTCGTACGCCTCCTTGAACCCGCGCTCTTCCCCGGTGCGGTGCCAGCGATACATCCCGACGCCATCGCGCCGATGTAGGAGGATCCCGGTGCCGAGCGAGGGTTCCCGGACGTTGATCCAGAACTCGGGCGGTTTCTCCTTCGGTGGTGGCTTTCTCGCCATTTCGACTAGTTGGAGAGACTAAGATGCTTGTGCGGCCATGTGGGCAGGAAAAACTCAAAGCCTTCGCCTATGCTGGACGTCTAAGCAACGATGACGAATGCCGAGCGTGAAGCAGCGACAGCGACCGCCCTGGTCGCTGCGGCCCAGGCCGGCGATCAGCGTGCGTTCGATGCGCTCGTGAAGCGCTATCGCAAACGGATCTATGCGCTCGCGCTGCACATCACGGGATCCGCACACGAGGCGGACGACATCACGCAAGACGTGTTCTTGAAGGCGTTCCGTGCGCTGCCGGAATTCGAAGGCCGCAGCCAGTTCTTCACGTGGGTCTACCGGATGACCGTGAACCGTTCGCTCAACGCGCGGCGTGATCGCTCGCGGCGTGGCGAGGACACGATCGACGATGCTCGTCTCGAGCTCGCCGTCGCGGTCGATGCGCGCAACGATCCGCAGCGCGCGGCCGAGCTCCGCCAGACGTATACGCGCCTCCTGCGCGCGCTCGACGCGCTGCCGATCGACATGCGCACCACGGTGATCCTCGTGTCGCTGCAGGGCCTGTCGCACGGTGAAGCCGGCGTCGTTCAAAAAGTTTCCGACGGCACGATCGCGTGGCGCATGCACGAGGCGCGTCGCCGGATGAACGAAGCGATGGCGCCCGAGAAGATCCAGCGGCGCCGTGGCGAGCTGAGCGCGGACTTGACCGCGGTGCTCGCGCAGTTCGGTCTACCGGCGCTCGGCAAGGCGTAAGCTTGGCGGCGTGACGCTGCCATTTCCGTACGTGCCGATGCCCGAGGATTATCCGGGCAACAAGATCTGGTTCACGTTGCGGTTCGTCGGCGAGGCGCCGGATCGGCTCGTAGGCTTCGGCGATGAATGGAGCTGGGGCCTCGGCCACACCGAAACCGTACGCGCGCGGGACTTGAAGATCGGCGATCGGTTGACGCAAGGCACGGTCGTCGCGCAGACGACCATCGGCGGCGCGCCGTTCTGGAAGATCCAGCTCGGCGTGGGCTCGCAGATGATTCCGATGTCGATGCAGGTCCAGCGCGTGGCCGGCTCGACCCGCGTGTTGCAGCTCGAATGGGACGCGAGCCTCGATGACTTCAGCGAGGCGAAGTTTCAAGCGTCACTCGCGACGCTCCACGCGAAGTCACAGCTCGTCGCCGTGATGTTTCAAGACGGCAACTGCCACGCTGGCGAGCCGCTCGACGAGCTCGACGACGCGGAGCTGTTGCAGAAGCTCGCGACGAAGAAACGCTAGTTGAGCGCGTCTTCGCGCGCGGGTGCGGCGAGCGAGAACGCGGCGATGTCCGCGTCGAAGAAGCTGCCGTCATCGCGCCAGAACCGATAGGAGCCCTGCATCGTGCCGACCGCCGTGGTGAGGACGCAGCCGCTCGTGTACTGGAACGATTGGCCGGGCGTCAGGCGCGGCTGTTCGCCGACCACGCCATCGCCGCGGACCTCTTCGACGCCGCCGTTGCCGTCCGTGATGATCCAGTGCCGCGTGCGGAGCTGCGCCGTGATCTGCGACTCGTTCGAGATCGTGATCGTGTAGGCGAACACGTAACGGCCGTCACGCGGGGACGACTGTTCCGGCAAAAACATGGATTGGACACGGACGCGAAAGCCCATGGTGATGGCGGACGACGTGGGCTCGGCGACGACAGACACTGCGATGCGACTCTAGCACCGAAGAAGTGTCATCCTAGACATGTGGCTCGTCAGAAAGCTCCGATGAAGCACTTCGGTTTCGCGCTCGTGCCCGCCGTTGCATTTGCGTGTGGCCCGATGCCCGGCGATCCGCCGCAAACGCCGGCATCGCAACCGGCGCAGCAGCAGCAGCAATTCGATCCGCAGGGACAAGCGATGAACGGCGCGCCCTGGGCGAATGCGCCGGGCTCGTCGCAACCGCCGGGTGCGCAGCCGGCACAGCCTGCGCAGCCCGCGCAACCGATGGGCGCGCCGGCGCCAGCTGCGAACGGAATCGCGGAGCGCTTCGTTGCCGCGCACAACGCGGTCCGCGCGAAGCACTGCGCGCCGCCGCTGACCTGGAATCCGAAGATCGCGGCCGTCGCGCAGAAGTGGGCCGACTCGCTTCGCGATCAAGGCTGCAAGTTTGGCCACAGCGGCAATCAGGCGTACGGCGAGAATCTCGCGGCTGGAACCTCGGGCGTGCTCGATCCCGAGGCGACCGTGAAGATGTGGTACGACGAAATCTCGCTCTACAAATTTCCCGACGGTGGGTTCTCGATGCAGACGGGCCACTTCACGCAGGTCGTGTGGAAGGCCACCACCGAAGTCGGCTGCGGCAAGTCGTCGTGCAATGGCAACGACATCTGGGTCTGTAACTACGCGGCGTTCGGCAACGTCGAAGGCGAGTATCGCGAGAACGTGCTGCCGACGAGCTGCAAGAAGTAGCGGAGCACGCGATGATCGCGGTGGATGGCTAGTTGTCTCGCGATCATCAGTAAAGCGATCTTCGAAAAACAGGCAGGTGGAAACGGGGAGGGCGATGTCGTCGCGCTGACCGAGTACGCGGCCACACCCAAGCAGCTCGACGAGCTCGAGGATGGCGACGCGCTGTTCCTCGTGACGGTGCGTCCGCCGGACGAGACGCTGTGGCTCGTCGCGGTGCTCGAATCACCGACGAAGGGGAAGGGCGGGTGGAAGGCGGACGCGAACACGGTCGCGATCACCGACATCAGCGATCTGAAGGCGAAGCTCGTGTTCGCGAACGGCAAGGGGTTGCCGACCGAGGAGGGCAAGCTCGCGATGTCGTTGCAGACGCCACGCGTGCTCACCGACGCGGACCTCGCGCTCCTACGCGGTGAAGGCGGCGGTGCGAAGAAGTCGGCGAAATCGAAGTCGACGGCGTCGGGCACATCGAAGGCGACCGCGGCGAAGACTCCGGGCTCGGGCACGTCGAAGACGACAGGCTCGGGCTCGACGAAGTCGACAGGCTCGGGAACATCGAAATCGACCGGCACATCGAAGTCGCCCAGTACGACGAAGTCGACGGCGTCGGGCACATCGAAGTCGACCAGCACATCGAAGACTTCGGGCTCGGGCTCGGGCACGTCGAAGACGACAGGCTCGGGCTCGACGAAGTCGACGGCGTCGGGCACATCGAAGTCGACCGGCACATCGAAGACTTCGGGCTCGGGCTCGGGCACGTCGAAGACGACAGACTCGGGCTCGACGAAGTCCAGCTCGACGAAGTCCTCTGGCGTCGATTCGATCGTCGCCGCCGCGAAGTCCGGCAACGCGGCTGACGTATTACTTGCAGCGCTCGAGGTCTGGCGCGGCCAGCGCGCACCGGAGCTCGCGGACTTCATCGACAAGGTCGGCGCGAAGCTCACGACGACGCCACCGACCGACCAGTCCGAGATTTCGAAGCTCGCCGTGACAAAAGACTCGCGCGTGCTCGGCACCTTGCTCGCGGCCGTCACCGAAACCACCGCGTCGTTCCTGCCGACCTTGGCCGAGATGCTCGCGGCATTCCCCGACGACCCGCGATTCGCGAAGGCGTTCAGCGAGTGGATCATGGATCCGCCGACGACCTCGAGCTCGACCTATCCGTTTTGGACCGCGACGATGAAGGCGATCACGCGGATCGACGACATGCGCATCGTCCCCGCGATCAACAAGCGGATGGCGATGAAGCCCGAGAAGTCGCAATTCTGGCCGAAGTTCTACAACGCGCTCGAGAAGCTCCGCGACAAGCTCGACAAGCCCGACGTCATCGAGCTCGACGGCGCCGCGGCCCTGAAGAAGATCAACATCGGCACGCTGAAGAGCTCGGTCATCACGGCCTCTACGCCGAAAGCCTCCGCGAAGGCCTCGCTCGACGACGCACTGAAATCACTCCAAGCCGACAAGCCGGCCGACTGCGTCGCCGCGATGGTCGCGAAGTGGCGCGAGCTCAAAGCGCCCGAGCTCGCGAACGCGATCGACACCGTGTCGCGCCTGTTGCCGGGTTGGAACCGGCCGCTCGTCGAGGAGGACGCGTGGGACGAGCTGTTCGCGAAAGACGCGAACGCGTACATGCCGCAGCTCCTCCTGAACCTCCACAACACGAACGCGAAGCAGACCGAGATCCGGCTCGCCCGTCTGCTCACGATCGACGAGGACCCACGCGTCGCCTTGCGCTGCGCCGAGCTCTCCGGCGGCATTCAAGCCGGCCCCGAACGCACGCAATATTGGAAGGCGTTGAACGATCACCTGACCCGCCACAAGGACGTCCGTACGATCGGCCCATTGATCGCCGAGTACGAAGACTTCAGCGGCACCTACTACAACAACTTCCGCCAGGCGAAGTCGCAGATCTCGAGCTGGGTCTTGAACCCGCCAGCCACGCCGAAGCTCGACAAGGCCGCCGCCGCACTCGTCGCGAAGATCGAAAAGCTCGCCACGTCCAAAGAGAGCCGCGAGGAGCACGCGCTCGTCGACGCGATCGCCGCCGAACCGAAGAGTGTGGCGCCGCGCGCGATCTACGCCGATTGGCTACAGGAGCACGGTCATCCGCTTGGCGAGTACTTGGCGCTCATGGCTTCGCCGTCCGAAACCAAAGCGTCCAAGGACCAGCTGAAGAAGCTGGCGAAGCTGCCGTATCTCCGCGGTCACCTGACCGACTTCTTGTCGTTCAGCGTCGAGTACGATCAGGGCCTCGTGGTCGCCGCCGAGAGCGACTATCGAACCACGACGCTCAGCTGGCGCGCCGCCGCGCACGTGCCCCTCGCGCGGTTGTTCACGACGCTCGCGACGAGCCGGAACATGCCGACGCAGGACGACTTCGCCGCGTTGGTCGCTGCGGCGCCGAAGCTCGAGAAGATCACGTTCGAGAACAAGCCGGCCAACCCGTACAAGCTTGCCGGTTGGAGTACGAGCAAAGACGGCTCGATGAAGAGGGCGTAGATGGCGAGCGTCGTCGCGATCATCAGTAAGGCGATCTTCGAGAAGCAGGCGGCGGGGAAAAGCGAGGGCGATGTCGTCGCGCTCGCGGAGTACGCCGCCACGCCGAAGCAGCTCGACGAGCTCGGCGAAGGCGATGCGCTTTACTTGGTGACGGTGCGGCCACCCGACGAAGCGCTGTGGCTCGTCGCGGTGCTCGAGTCGCCGACGAAGGGGAAGGGTGGGTGGAGCGCGGACGCGAACACCACGCCAATCACGGATATCAGCGAGCTGAAGAGCGAGCTCGTGTTCGCGAACGGCAAGGGCTTGCCGACGGAGCACGGTAAGTTGGGGATGTCGTTGCAGACGCCGCGCGTGCTCACCGACCAGGATGTCGCAGTGCTGCACGCCACGGTGGGTGGCACGGGCGTTGGAGCGAAGAAGCCGGCGAAATTGAAAGCGACGACGTCCGGAACGTCGAAGACGGCGGCGAGCAAGTCGAAGACTTCGGGCTCGGGCTCCGCGAAATCGTCGCCCGCGAAATCGTCGCCCGCGAAATCGTCGCCCGCGAAGTCGTCGTCGGCAAACGCCGATCGAAAGTCGGCTAAATCGAATTCTTCGACGGGTTCAGGCTCGGTTGCCGCGATCGCGTCATCGTCCAAATCGGGTGATGCATCTACCGTCCTCTACGCCGCGCTCACCGCGTGGCGCGGGAATCGCTCGCCCGAGCTCGCCGATTTCATAGACGAAGTAGGCGCGAAGTTGCCACCGTCGTCGGAGACCATCACCGACCTCGCGACCTCGAAAGATCCACGCGTGCTCGGCACCGTGCTAGCCGCCGTACCGACGGCCGCCGTGTCGTTCCTGCCAACGCTCGGCGACATGCTCTACAGCTTCCCCGACGATCCGCGCCTCGCCGCCGCATTCGGCATCTGGATCCAGGATCCGCCGACGACCTCGACGTCCGCGTATCCGTTCTGGACCGCCGTGATCGGCGCTGTCACCCGCATCGGCGACACGCGCGTGATCGCGGCCATCGACAAGCGCTTGCGGATGAAGCAGGGGCCGTCGAAGTTCTGGCCGAAGTTCTACACGGCGCTAAAAAAGCTTCGCGACAAGCTCGACGCGCTGCCCGAGCCCGCCGCGATCGATTCGGAAGCCCTGAAGGCGATCGATCTCGAGAAGCTGAAGGCCGGATCGATCACGGCGTCGAAGCCGAAGCTAGCCACCGCGACCTCACTCGCCGACGCGCTCGCACATCTGAACGCCGATCGCCTCGCCGACGCGATCGCGGTGATGGTCGCGCGCTGGCGCGAGATCAAAGCCCCGGCGCTCGCCGACGCGATCGACAACGCGTCTCGCCAGCTACCGGGCTGGAACCGACCGCTGGCCAGTCGCGACGCCTGGGACGAGCTGTTCTCGAACAATCCGCAGGTACACCTGCCGCAACTCCTGCTCAACCTCCACAGTGCATTGCCCGAGGATGCCGAGCGCCGCCTGACATATCTCTCGACCCTGGACGAGGACCCACGCATCGCCTATCGCTGCGCCGAGCTCAGCTCGGGGCGCAAGGCGAGCACGGCGCAGACCGGCTACTGGCGCGTCGTCAACGAGATCCTCGCGCGCCATCGCGACGCGCGAACGATCGACCCGCTCCGCGAGATCTACGAGCGGTTCAGCCACGCGGCCGTGTTCCGCCCCGCGAAGTCTCAGATCGATTCGTGGCTACGTGATCCTGGCCCGCTCGCGACGCTCGACACGTCCGACACCCAAACGCTCGCCGCGATCGAGAAGCTCGTGGCCACGCGTGAAAACCACGACGAAGCCCGCCTCGTCGACGCGATTGCGGCCGAGCCGGAAGCAGCCGGCCCGCGCGCGATCTACGCCGACTGGCTCCAGGAACAGGGCCATCCGTATGGCGAGCTGATCGCGCTCGCCGAGCGCACGGACAAGCCCTCCCGCTCGCGGTTTAGCGAGCTTCGCAGCAAGGGCTATCTACGCGGCTATCTCGACGACTTCCTCGAGTACGTCGTCCAGCACGAGCGCGGCGCCTTGCCATTCGAGGCCGACGTCCACGGCGACACCAGCACGCTGACCTGGCGCCACGTGGCTCGCGTCCCACTCGCGCGTGCGTTTCAGACGATGACGATCGCGAGCTCTTTGCCCACGGCTTACGATCTCGCCGCTGTCGTCGCGAACGCGCCGAAACTGACGTCCATCTCATTCACGACAAAACCGGCGAAGCCTTACCAGCTCGCCGGTTGGACAACGTCCAAAGATGGATCGCTAAAGCGCTAACGCTTGTCCATCGGGATGAAGTGGCGCTCCTTCGAGCCCGTGTAGATCTGGCGCGGACGGCCGATCTTCGAATCCTTGTCCTCGACCATCTCTTTCCAGTGCGCGATCCAGCCGGGCAGGCGGCCGAGCGCGAACATCACCGTGAACATGTTCGTGGGGATGCCGAGCGCGCGGTAGATGATGCCCGAGTAGAAATCGACGTTCGGGTAGAGCTTCTTCGAGATGAAGTAGTCGTCCTTGAGCGCGACCTCTTCCATCGACTTCGCGATGTCGAGCAGCGGATCCTTCACGCCGAGGTGGTTCAGGACCTCGTCGCACATGTTCTTCAGGATCTTCGCGCGCGGATCGAAGTTCTTGTACACGCGGTGGCCGAAGCCCATCAGGCGCGTGTTGTCCTTCTTGTTCTTCACGTCGTCGAGGAACTGCTTGTACGTGATGCCGCTCGTCTTGATGTGCTCGAGCATCTCGATCACGGCCTGGTTCGCACCACCGTGGAGCGGTCCCCACAGCGCGAGGATGCCGGCGGCGATCGACGCGTAGAGGTTCGCACCCGAGCTACCGACCATGCGCACCGTCGACGTGGAGCAGTTCTGCTCGTGGTCGGCGTGGAGGATGAGCAGCTGGTTGACGGCCTTCTCGAAGATCGGGCTGACCTCGTACTCCTCGGTCGGCACCGCGAACATCATGTGCAGGAAGTTCGCGCAGTACTTGAGCGAGTTCTTCGGGTACATCAGCGGCTGGCCGATGCTCTTCTTGTAGGCGAACGCCGCGATCGTGCGGAGCTTCGACATCAAGCGCGTGATGTGCAGGTTCGGATCGCTGTTGCGATCGAGCGAGTCCGGGTAGTACGCCGACAGCGACGTCACCATCGCCGAGATCACGGCCATCGGATGGCTGGTCGGCGGGAACCCGGCGAAGAAGTTGTGCATGTCCTCGTGGATGAGGGAATGCCGCGTGAGCGCCGTGCCGAACTCTTCGCGCTGCTGCTTGTTCGGCAGCTCGCCGTTGATCAGCAGGTACGAAACCTCGACGAAGTTCGAGTGTTCCGCGAGCTCTTCGATGGGGTATCCGCGATAGCGAAGGATGCCCTGTTCGCCGTCGAGGTACGTGATCGCACTCTTCGTCGAGCCGGTATTCATGTAACCGGAATCGAGCGTGATGTAACCCGAGTCGGCGCGCAGCTTGGTGATATCCACCGCGTGCTCGTTCTCGGTGCCGACGACGACGGGGAGCTTTACTTCTTTGCCGTCGGGCAGCGTGAGCTTGGCATCTTGCTTCTCAGCCATGGCGGCAAGATACCCGATCTCGACGTTACGGAAATTTCGCGGTGCGCAAAAAGCGCGCTGCTTATTCCAACGACACGAACGGCGCCGAGCCGAACGGCGTATCGAACCGATACGTGTAGCCGACGCCGCCGTAGCCGACCGCGCCGCCGCTATCGAGACCCCAGTACATCGCGTCCTCGCCGTCCGACGGAGAGCTCAGCACCTTCGAGTAAACGTTCACGCCTGCCTGCAGGCTGAGCACGTGCTCGTAGTGCGTGCCGAACGCGTACGACAGCGCGAGCTCGCCACGCGCACCGACGGCGGCGTAGTTGAACACTTGGCTGCCTTCGCCGTCGCTCTGACCGGCCGGGCTCATCAATGCGAGCTGAACACCGATCAGCGGAGTGAGGCAGAGCGCCTTCGTTCCGCAGAAGTGTTTGTAGCCGGCGATGCCGATGTCGAAGATGTCGAGTTGGTTGCCCGTCTGCGTGGGGTCGGTGCCTTCACCGAAGTGCGTGAACTGGATGTAACCCTGCGCGCCGACCTTCGCGCGCGGGTTCAGCATGTAGTCGCCTTTGATGCGCACACCGCCCGATCCGGTTCCAAACGCTCCCGATTGGCCGACGCGACCGCCGCCACCGTAGAGGTCGACGCCGAGCGTCCAGGTGTACGTGTGCTCGGGCTTGGTTCCGGCGACGAGGTTCATCGTGGGCCGACCGACCGCGTATTGCGGCTGGCCGACGGGACCACCGCCCATGTTGTTCGGCGGGTTGCCGTTCGGCGGACCCTGTTCGCCCATCGTGTTCGTGCCGCCGTTCGTGCCGCTCTCCGGCGCCGCGCCACCGCCCGTGGTCGGTGCGAGGTCGACGTGCTGCGACGACGCATCCTGTTTGATCTTTTCCTCGGTCTTGGAAATCTTGTCCTTCAGCTTCGCATCGGGCTGGAGGTTGTCGCCGGCATTGCACGCGGTAAGCGCCGCACCGAACACGCCTTGCTGATACAGCGACGTGCACAGGTTGAAGTAGTACTTCGCTTCGGGCGCGCGATCGGCGGCGCTGCGAAACTTGTCGCTGGCCCCTTTGTAGTCGCCCGCGAACATGAGGTTCTTGCCCTCTTCGTTTTCACGCGCGGCGATTTCTGCCTGGGTTTCGGCGTGCGCGTAGCTCGACCACAGCGAGCCAGCGAGGGCCGCACCAATAACAAGCCTAGACATAGGTCCTCCCAACGGACAGACGGAATCTTATCACCGATGCCGTTTGCGACGCGGTTTTGCCGCCGTATCGCTCGGTTCCTCGTGATCCCCCGCATCCAAGCTGGCATCGATCAGCCGGCGGGCAGCCTCGTGGCCACGCAAGTGCCAGTTCTCGGGGTTGCCGAGAAGGACCGACACGACGATTTGCGGCTTGTCCGCAGGGGCGTAACCAACGAACCACGAGTGCTCCATGTAGAACGGCGTGGTCGTGGCCAATGTTCCCGTTTTTCCGGCCACGGTGACTTTCGCCCGCTTGCCGAACGTCTTCGCCGCACTACCGAAGTTGCAGGTGCCAACCATCATCCGGCCGACCGCTTTGGCGACCTGTTCGGACACCACGCGATGGACGGTCGGCGTGGCGTAGTCCGTGCCCGCGATCGAAGCGATCAGGCGCGGCGTGGGTTGGTTGCCGTCATCCGCGAACGTGGCCGCGAGCAGGGCGCCGCCCAACACGCTGAGGCGCGATCCGGCGAAGCCTGCGGCCGCGCGTGCGAAGTCGACATTTTTCTCGTGCGGTAGCGCGAGCTCGGCGAACGACGCGGGCAACGCGAACGATGCCGGAATCGTGCCGCCGAGACCGATGTCGTGGGCGATCGACTCGAGCTTGTCCGGCTCGAGGTGCTGATACGCGAGCTTGCCGACGATCGCGTTGTTCGAGTGCGCGACGCCGTAGAGCAGAGACTCTTTGTTCGAGTCGCGCTTGTCGTCTTTCAGGTTCGACTCGACGACCGAGCGAATGCCACCGTGATAGCCGACCTTCTCGTCGGGGTCGACGCCCGCCGCGATCAACGCCGACGCGGTCACGAGCTTGAACACCGAGGCCGCCGGCGCCCACACGTCGACGGCGAGATGCCAGTCGTGCTTGCCATCGGCGCCGCCTTTCGGCTCTTCGGTCCGGCGTCCCGCGAGCGCGAGGATCTTGCCGTCCGGGGTCATCGCGACGATCGCGCCGCGCGGTGCCTTCGCCTCGTCGAGCAGTTGCTCGGCCTTCTTCTGCAGCTTCGGATCGAGCGTGAGGATCGCGGTGCGACCGTCGGCGAGCGGGGCTTCGTAGTGATCGCCGACGAGCGTGATCTTGTCGAAGTTGATCTCGGCCGTTTGCACGGCGGCGGCGGCCGGGCTGACCGGCGTCGACGGAGTGTCGTGCGTCTCGAGCACGGGCTTGTCGGCACCGACCAACGGCGTGCCGTTGATCATCGCCGGCGGCTTCGGATCGGCGGCGTCCTTCTTGCCACCCGCACTCGCGAACATCGCGGCGCCGGCGACCAAAACGCCACCGGTGAGAACGAGAACGCGCCGCATGGACCCTGGATGTAGCGCCTCCCCCGGGTTAGGGTCAACTTCGCATGCATGTCCGCGTGTTCTTTGTTCTCGCGAGCTTGGCGGCGTGCACGCGTGGGGGCAGCCACAACACCACGCCGGTGCCCACGCCGAGCGTCCAGCCGGGGATGTGTGGGACGCCCGGCAAAGACGGCGTGATGTCGGCGTCGCCGCGGATCGATCACGCGGATCGCGACTTGGATGGTGATGGTCGGCCCGAGGTGATCGTCGTCGATCGCAACAAGTGCGACGATCACGGCAACTGCTACTGGAACGTGTTCAAACAGACCCCAGGTGAGTGCGCCCGCTACCTCGGAAATTTCGCAGGCGCCGCGCTCGAGCCACTCGCGAGCAAAGGCGATGAAAACATGGCCGACGTTCGCGCGTACTGGACCCAATCGAGCGGCCGGATGTTGTTACAGCCATATCGCTTCGTGCGAGGTGGATATCTGATCGACGATGGCGACGTACTCCAGTGTAAGCGCGCATCGGACGATCGCTTGGAATGCGCTGACACCAAGCGGTGATCGTTACGGAATCCTGTTAGGCTTAGCTCTAGGTGAGCGACACGGGTCGGAACAAGACGGTGGTCACTGCGATCTCGAAGATCAGTGACCGGCCCGTCGCGAAAGAGGCCTGTCTCGTCGTGATCTACGGGCTCGAGCTCGGCAAGAAGTTCAACCTCAACCGCCCGCAGATCATCATCGGCCGCTCGAGCAAAGCGGACATCCAAATCGACCAGGAAGCGGTCTCGCGGAACCACTGCAAGATCATCAACACCGGCAACGCGATCATGCTGCGCGACATGGGCTCGACGAACGGGACCTACGTCAACGACGAGATGATCGACGAGTACGTGCTGCGCGACGGTGACTTCATCAAGGTCGGCCGCTGCATCTTCAAGTTCCTGTCCGGCAACAACATCGAGAACGCGTATCACGAAGAGATTTATCGGCTGACCACGGTCGATGGCCTCACGCAGGTGTTCAACCGGCGCTACTTCGTGGAGACCCTCGAACGCGAGATCGGGCGCGCACTTCGCTATCGCCGGGACCTCTCGCTGATCATGTTCGACATCGATCGGTTCAAGGGCGTGAACGACTCGTTCGGCCACCTCGCCGGCGATCACGTGCTGAAGCACCTCGCCTCGGTGATCAAGACGCGGATTCGTCGCGAGGACGTGCTCGCACGCTACGGCGGCGAGGAGTTCGCGATCGTGCTGCCGGAGATCGACCACTACAACGCGATGGCGTTCGCGGACAAGATTCGCAAGCTCGTCGAGGTCGCCGAGTTCAAGTTCGAGGATGCGATCATTCCGGTGACGGTGTCGATCGGCGTGGCGTCGTTGCGGGGCGAGATCGAAGACGCACTGGAATTCATCAAGCAGGCCGATACGCAGCTGTTCGCGGCGAAGGAAGCCGGCCGTAATCAAGTGAAGGGCTAGCAGTCTTGGCCGACGACGCGAGCGAGCTACGCGAGAAGAAGCGCGTACTGGCGGCGCTTGTCGTCCACGATCTGCGCAGTCCGTTATCGGCCGCGGTCGGCTACATCAATCTCCTCCGAGACGAGCTCGGCTCGATCTCCGATCAAGCACGCGCTTATCTCGACGACACCGAGACGCTGATCGGCAAGGCGCTCGGCCTCGTCGCGACGATCCTCGATGTCGACGAGCTCGAGGACGGCATGCTCCGCGCGCAGCGTACGCCGGTGAAGCTCGTCGAGCTGATCGAGCGGGCGCGGGCCGGCAATCGCGCGCACTTCGAAGTCCGCCAGCTGCGCTGCGACGTCGAGGTCGATCCGGAGCTCGTGCTCGCGCTCGATCGCGATCTGTTCGGTCGCGTGATCGAGAACATGCTCGACAACGCCACGCGCTATGCGCCGCGCGGTGGCCGGTGCGGCATTTCGGCGAAGCGCATCGGCACCACCGTCGAGATCGCGATCGGCAACAGCGGCCCACCGGTCCCCATGGCCGATCGCGAGCAGATCTTCGGGCGCTACTTCCAGGTCGAACGCCGTCGCGCGTCCGCACGTGCGAATCGCGGCCTCGGTCTGTATTTCTGCAAGCTCGCGGTCGAAGCGCACGGCGGCACGATTCACGTCGAAGAGCGTGGCGACCTGGGCGCGGTGTTCGTGGCTACTATTCCAGATCCGTGAATTGGACGCCGCTAGCGCTCAGCCTCGAGATCGCGACGATCGCGATGCTGGTGTCGCTCGTGCTCGGCACCGCGCTCGCGCTGCTGCTGACGTGGAAGAAGCTCCCGGTTCCCGATCTGTTTCACGCGCTCGTCCAGACGCCGCTCGTGTTGCCGCCGACGGTGCTCGGGTTCTACCTGCTCACGCTGCTCGGCCCGCATAGCCTGATCGGCCGCGCGTATCACGCGATCACCGGCAACGACATCGTGTTCACGTTCGGTGCGGCGGTGATCGCGGCGACGATCGGCTCCTTGCCGCTGGTGATCGGCGCGGTGCGAGTCGGGCTCGACGCGATCGATCCGAACCTCACGGCGGCCGCACGCGTGCTCGGCGCGTCGAAGTGGCGGGTGCTGCGGACGATCACGCTACCGCTCGCGGCACCGGCGTTGGCGGCGGGCGCGATGCTCGGCTTCGCACGTGCGCTCGGCGATTACGGGATGACCCAGATGATCGCGAGCGTGCAGTTCGACGGCATCGGCATCTCGAAGGGCACGCCGGCGAGCATCTACGTGATCCAGGAGATGGTCGCGTTGCGCGAGGAGTCGGCGCGCAACATGGCGCTCGCGACGACGATCGTCGGGCTCACGCTGCTCGTGATCGCGAGCCGGTTGACCCGGAGGCTGCATGCTCGTCGCTGACTTCGCGATCCGCGACATCGCGATGAAGCTCGAGGCAAAGCCGGGCATCACCGTGTTGATGGGGCCGTCGGGCGCCGGGAAGAGCACCGTGCTGCATGGCATCGCGGGGTTGATCGAACCCGATCGGGGCAGCGTGAAGCTCGGCGACGAGGTCTGGTTCGACGGCGCCACGCGCGTGCCTGTCGAGCGCCGCCGGATCGCGTACGTGTTCCAGAACCTCGCGCTGTTTCCTCACATGACCGCGCTCGGCAACGTGATGTACGGCAACCCCGACGAGGCCCGCGCGCGAACGCTACTGGACCGCGTCGGGGTCGCGCAGCTCGCGGATCGCCGGCCACGGACATTCTCCGGCGGTGAAGCGCAACGCGTGGCGTGGGCGAGGGCGCTCGCGATCGAACCGCGGTTGATCCTGCTCGACGAGCCGTACAGCGCGCTCGACAAGGTGTTGCGCGATCAGCTCGTCGCGTTCGAGGTCGAGATCGCCGCCGAGCTCGCGGTGCCGGTGATCCACGTGACGCACTCCGAGGACGAAGCGGCTGCGCTCGGCGGCACGATCATCACGCTTTCCCGGGCGATTGGCCAAACGTCTCGAGCATGAACGCGCGATAGCGCTCTTCGCCGAACGTCTGACGCGCGGTGATGAACGGCTCGATGTCGGGACCGACCGGATAGCGCAGCCGCGGCGAGCGATCGGTGGCGGCGACGAACGCGGTCTCGGCGATGTCGGCGGGCGTCGCGAGCTTCACTTGGCCCTGGCGCGAGAACATCGCGTTCATCTGCGAGCGGAACACGCCGTAGTCCGCGATCGGCGTCGTCCCGCCTGCTTCGGCGATCGCGCGCGGGGCGAAGCTCGTGGTCAGGCACGCGCCCGGCTCGACGCACTTCACGCGGATCCCGATCGCGCCGAGCTCGAACGACAGCGATTCCGACCAGCCTTCGATCGCGAACTTCGACGCGTGATACGCGGACAACATCGGCACCGCGTAGAGCCCGCTACCCGACGTGACGTTCACGATCGCGCCGCCTTCCTGCGCGCGCATGATCGGCAACACCGCGCGGGTGACATCCATCGGGCCGAAGACGTTGACCGCGAACTCGTCGTGGATGCCGGCGGCGGGGAGCTCCTCGAAGATGCCCATCAGCGAGTAGCCCGCGTTGTTGACGAGCACGTCGATCGTACCGAAGCGCTCGCGGGTCTCGGCGACCGCACGCGTGATCGACGCGCGATCGGTGACATCGAGCGCGGGCGTGAACCACGTCTTCGGGAACGGGCTCTTCGCCGGGTCGCGCATCGAAGCGGCGACATTCCAGCCCGCCTTGTCGAAGCGCTCGGCGATCGCGCGACCAAATCCAGTGGAGGTTCCGGTGATGAGAACGGTTGGCATGACCCCAACCTACGGCGTAGCCTGCGATCTGATAACCGGTACAATCGTAATCAGACTGATAAGTAGGATCGAACAATGAACGCATCGATGACCGAGCTCGAAGCCGTCCAGACCGTCGCTCGCACGAAGAGCTTTCGCGGTGCCGCCGTCGAGCTCGCGGTGTCGCCGTCGGCGCTGTCGCAAGCCGTAGCCTCGCTCGAAGCGCGGCTCGGCGTTCGGTTGTTCGCACGGTCGACGCGGAACGTGGCGCTCACCGGCGAAGGCGAGGCGTTCGTGCGCCGGCTCCAACCGGCCCTCCGCGAGATCGATGCCGCGATTGCGGACGCGCGCGAGACCAACAGCGAGCCGCGCGGAGCCCTCAAGATCGCAGCGCCGCGGGTTCCGGCCCAGCTCGTGTTGATGGGCCCGATCGCGCAGATGCGCGCCACGTATCCCGCCGTGTCGATCGAGCTCCACACGGTCGAGCGGCTCGTCGATCTGGTGAGCGAAGGCTTCGATGCGGGCCTGTACTACGCGGGCCTGATCCCGCGCGACATGATCGCGGTCCGCGCCGCGCGCGAGCACCGGATCGCGATCGTCGCCACACCGGCGTATCTCGCCGCGCATGGCACGCCGAAAAAGCCGGCCGACCTCGCGCAGCACGAGTGCATTCGCTATCGCAAACCTGCGGGCACCGTCCGGCGCTGGGACCTCCAGCACAAGGGTGCGCCGGTCTCCGTCGAGGTCGATGGCAGCCTCGTCGTCGATGACGAAGCGCTCTTGCTCGACGCCGCGCTCGCCGGCTGTGGCATCGCCTATCTGCGCGACGTCGCCGCCGATCCACATGTCGCGGCGAAGCGGCTCGTTCGCTTGCTACCGAGCTACGCGCCGTCGACGCCCGCGCTCGAGCTCTACTATCCGAGCGGCCGGCTCGTGCGATCGCCGTTGCGCGCGTTTGCCGAGATCATTCGCCGATGCAGAGTTTGACCTGACCGCGGTTGTCGTCCTCGTTCAGGATCTCCGGGCGAATCGCGCAGGTCGTGCGATCGGTCGGGTCCTGGCACCGGCCGAGCAAGCGCCCGTTCGGTTGATCGAGGTCGACCTCGAGCAGGCGTAGCGCATCCGCGCCGAGGATCCCGTCGAGCTCCGGCTGATCCGGACGCAGCTCCGTGCGCAGCGATTGGATCGTCGCGTCATTATCGTCGACGATCAGCACGTCGAAGCCGGCGGGCGGCGCGAGCTCGATGATTGCGGGCACACCGCAATACGTGCCGTTGTTCGGATCGTCCGTCGTGCACGGGCAATCGTCGCCGGCCAAACAGTTGCCCTCGAGCATCTTGCGGCTCGCGTAGACCTGGCGACACGGCGACCGCGTATTCGAGGTCGACTTGCCGGCGAAGTCCATCGTCGGGATGTTCGTCAGCTTGCCGGAGATCGGGCCGTCCGGCAGGAGCACGGTCGAGTCGGGCAGGGCGTCGTACTCCGGCGCCGTGGTGACGAGCTCGCGATAGCGATCGTAGGCCGAGCGATCGAGCAGCGAAATTCCGATCGCCGTCGACGCGACGAACAATGCATCGACGCCGCGCTCGCTCTGCGGGATCGAGAAGTCCGGGTTCGGCGCGAGGCACGCATCGATCGTCACGCGCGAGCTCGCGAACGTGTACTCGGTGCCGCCGACGATCGCCGTGCCACCGCCGCGGTACGGCGCCGGAAACACCGCATCGCACGCGATCGTCCGCGAGGGCTCGCTGCCGGCGATATCGGGCAGCACGAAGATCGTGTCGGTACCGACGAGCGGATCGGGTGCGAGGCGAAGGCGCAACGCATCGCCGGCGAACGCGTTCATCCCGACGATCGCGTTGTAGTCACGCGGGGCGTCCGGCGTGCCGACGCTGCAGGTGATCGTGTTGTCGTCGCACGGGTGGATCAACAGCACGTCGGGTTGGTCGACCTCGGCGCGCGCGAGATCGAACGCGCCGGAGCCACTCTCGCCGTACAGCACGAGCTGCGGCTCTTCGATCTGCGGCTGCGCGTTCGGGCCTAGATCGATCACCGTGAACGGCGACAAGATATCGAGGACCGCGGTGTGGATCGTCTCGCCGGGCAGGCCCATGCCCATCACGAGCGCGCCGGATTCGGTCTCGACCGTCGTCGGAAACGGGTCGCCCGAAAACTCGTTCACCGTGAAGCTACTGGTCAGGTAGTTACACCCGCACAGCGCGACGAGCGCGAGCAGCTTCATGCGAACGGCAGCTCGTGGATCGTGGCGCGGCGGCCATCGATCTCGACGACGTCACCCGGATTCCACGCCGTGCGATGGATGTAACCGAGTGCGAGCGTGGCACCGCTCTCGCCGCTGATCTGCGACGTGACGTGGCCGGCATTCGGCTTCGCCGGATGCACGATCACGGCCTTCTCGGCGACCGGTGCGTTGCCCTCGATCGCGAAGGCACGCAGCATCCGTGCGGTGTTGCCCTGCGCGTGGACGCGGAACACCGTCTCCTGGCCGACGTAGCAACCCTTCTCGTAATCGAGGAACTTGCCGATCGGGGTCTCGAACGGGAACGCGTCCTCGTCGACATCGCAGTTGTAGCGCAGGAAGCCCGCGCGGATGCGCAACGCCTCGACGCCCGCCTCGGTCTCGGGCACCGCGTGCGGGTGATCGCCCGCGACGATCGGTGCCGCCCACACGCTCGCGACGTCGGTCCAGGTCTGATGCGATGGCCCCTCGAGCGGCTCGAAGTTGACGTCGTCCATCACGGCGTACTTTTCGAACAGCGCCTTGGTCTTCTCGGTCAGCGACTTCTCGGTCGTGACGATGAAGCCATCGCCGTGGTGCGAGACGTTGACGACCGAGAGCATGCGGCCCTTCGGATTCAGGATCGCACCCCAGCCGTGCGCGCCGTCCGCGAGGTCTTTGACATCGACGGTGGTGAGGCCTTGCAGGAACCGCACGCGGTCACCACCGGTCACTCGCAACCGTCCCCACGAGGATCGATCGATCACGATCATGCGTCTCTCCCTGCGGCACGCAGGCGTGCCTTGCGGCGGAACTCGGCATCGGAGTGCCGGCGCTTGTCATCTTCGGTCACGAGCTCGAGCGGCTTGATCGGACGCGGCCGGCCATCGGCATCCACGGCGACGAACGTCAGGTACGACTTCGTCACGTAGCGGCGCGTGCCCGTGCGCATGTCCTCGGTCTCGACGCGACAGCCGACTTCCATCGACGTTCGCGACGTGTAGTTGACCTGGGCTTGCAGCACGACGATTTCGCCGACCTTCACGGGCGACAAGAAATCGAGGCGGTCGATCGATGCGGTCAACACCGCACCTGTGGCGTGACGCATGGCCGCAACGCCGGCGCATACGTCGATCCACTGCATCATGATGCCGCCGAACATGACGCCGGCGACACCATTGGTGTGCATCGGCATCACGATCTGCGTCATCACGCAGCGAGTCTGCTCGGGTGTCACCCGAGAAGACTACTTCTTCTTCGCGGGCGCCGCAGCTTTGGCCGGCTTCGCTGCTTTGGCAGCAGCGACGTGGCGCTTCGTACGCGCCTTGAGCTTGTTCTGACGGCGCTTGCGGCGCATTTTCCACGTACGGCGGTTGTCGTTACGACCCATAGTGGGGGCGCTTATAACTCAGAACTGAGCGCGAGCGGCGAAGTAGAAGTGGATTCTTCCTCGCGGATCGTCGCCCAGCTGGGGCCGGAGCGGGATGGCGTATTCGAGCGCACCGATGCCGAACGGCGTGATCGCGCGCAGGCCCATGCCGACGGATGGCTTGAAGTCGTCGTAGGTCGTGCCGTTCCACTCGTTCGTGATCATGCCGGCGTCGGTGAATAGGGCTCCGGCGAGGATCTTCCAGATCCGCAGCTGGGCGTCGAGCGAGCCGATCACGCGGATGTTGCCGCCGGCCGGGATGATCCGGATCTGCGACAGGTTGCCGCCGAGCGGCGGGATCCCGACCTGGATGAGCTCGGTCGCCATCCGGTCGTCGGAGTAGCCGCGGACCGTCGAATCGCCGCCGGCGAAGAACCGCTCGACCTCCGGGAGTAGGACGGCGCCGCCGAGCGGGATGCCCCAGTCGACGCGGAGGTCGGCGCGGAGGACCAGGTTGTCGCCGACGAGCTGGTACTTCGAGCCGGTCGCCGAGAGCTTCACGAACGAGTCCTGGCCGAGCAGGAACGATTCGGCGTACGCGGCCGAGGCCTCGAACCGGAAGCCCTGCTCGGGCGAGAGCGGATTGAGCACGCCGTTGCGATCGACCCGCTGCTCCCAGTCGAACGTCATGCCGACCGAGCTCGTGCGCGTCGACACGCCGACCTGCGGGTTGTCCTGGTTCGTGCCGATCGGCCGCAGCGCATCGACCTCGCGGGTGCGCAGCCGGAAGTCGTAGCGGAACATGTTCCACGTGATCACGCGGGCGGGCGCGTCGGCGGTCTTCTGGCGCGGCCACTGCTGGGTCAGCGCGAGCGACGCGCCTTCGGTCGTGAGGAGGCCGAACCGCGGCGTGTCCTGTTGGCGGTACAGGCCCGTGAGCTCGGTCCGGAAGTGGAAGCGATCGGGGATCCAGTTCGGGTCGAGCCACTTCGGGATCTGGAAGCTCGATTCGAGCTCGGTAATCTTGGTGCCGACCGTCGCGTTGACCGTCCACACCAGGCCGTAGCCGCGGATGTTGCGCATCGCGAACCCGGCGCCGCCGAAGATGCCGTTGTAGCTCGAGTAGCCGCCGAGGACGTCGACGGTCGCGGTGTTGTCGTAGCGCTCTTCGACGCGCAGCACGGCGTTCACGGTGGTGGTCGTCGATGCGCACGAGCTCGTCGAGGTCGACAGCGGACCGCACAGATCGGGCAGCTCGATGTTCACGGCGTCGAAGAGGCCGGTATTGCGCAATCGCCGCGCACCATCGGCGAGCGCGTCGCTCGTCAGCAGTTGGCCCTCTTTCAAGCGGAGCTCGTCGCGGATCACCGAGTCGTGGGTCTTGAAGTTGCCGCGGACGACGACCTTGCCGATGCGAAGCTCGTCGGTCGACGTGATCCGGTACTGCGCGGTGAGCTGATTCGGCGCCGTCGTCTTGGTCTGGTACTCGACGACCGCGCGCGGCCGACCGGTGCGATACAGATAGTCGCGAACGTGATCGTGCGTCGCCGCCAGGTCGTCCTCGCGAAACGCGTAGTTCGTGATGTTCGCCGCGCACTCGGCATCGGGAGCGTGGCGGCCGAATTGCGGATCCTTCAGCTCGATCGCGAGCTCGCGCAACACGAGCGCACACAGCTCGGCCTTCTTCGCCGGATCGCTCGCCTGGATCGTGATCTCGACGCGCGAGAGGAGCGTCGCCTTGCCCTCGTCGACGACGAAGCGCACGAACAGGTCGTGGCCGCGATCGGCGAGCACATCCGTCGCGGTGAGCGCGGCCGAGTCGAGGCCTTCGCGGGTGGTCGACGCGAGTGCGGTGACGTGGGCATCGCGATAGCCCGCGCGGCGATAAAGCGCGGTGATCCGTTGGACGTCCTCGTCGAGTTGCGCCGACGTGGTGCCGGTCGCGTCGCCCGAGATGAACGAGACTTGAAAGCTCGATTCTTTCGTCGCGATCGTCTCGCGCAGCTTCGCCTCGGGCATGACATGCGCGCCGACGAACTGGACCGATCCGACCTCGCGGCTCGGTCCGGGATCGAGGTGAAACACGATGCGGTCCGCTTGATCGGTCAAGCGCGTGCGATCGAACGTCACGCGGGCATCGAAGTAACCACGACCTTGCAGGAACGCCACGAGCGCGCGCGCCGAGGTTTGCGCTTCGACGTCGTCGGCGCTGCCCGACGCATCGAACGTCAGCTGCTTGCGGAGATCGCTATCGGGAATCGCATCCTTGTCGTTGCCATCGAACGAGACATCGATCAGACGCCGTTGATCGATCGTGATCGTGAGGTTGACGGTGTGGCTACGGCGATCGAACGAGATCGTCGGATCGAAGCTCGAGGACACGCGCACCGTCGGGTAGCCGCGCTGATGGAACAGGTTGCGGACCGCCTGAAGATCTTCCTGGTGACGCGTGCGGGTAAACCGCGCCGTGCTGAAGCAGCCGATCAAGAAACAGTTATCGCGGTGGCGGAAGAACGCTTCGATCTGCGCGCGCGGCACCGCCAACGTCTCGCCGGGCGCGGTGATGATCGAGACTCGGCCCGCGATGTACGCCTTGCCGAGGTCGACGCGCACGCGGATGTCGACGCTCGAGTCGTCGTTGATCGGCGCGACGATCTGGACCGTCGCATCGGCGTAGCCTTCGTCGTGGAGATAGCCCTCGACGCGCTCGCGTTCGTCCATGATCGCGCACTGCCGGCGGATCGGCTCCCACGGTAGATACGAACCCGGCCGGACGCGCAGGCGGCGACCGACTTCGTCGTCGAGGAGCTTGTCGAACAAGCCGAACAGCCGGCTATCGGAATCGACGATCGTGGCGACTCGGCGGACGAGCGGCAGCGGCGCCACGCTGACGATCAACCGCGCTCCGTCCGGTTGGGGTTGGACGAGGTGACCGACGAGCTGGTAGCCGAACTTGGCGGATAACGCGGCGATCTCGCGCCACGTCGCGTCCGTGAAGTTCGTGCGGTGTTCGTTGAACGTCGGCTCGAAGATCGCGTGGAGCGTGTCCTTGTTGTCGCCACGAATGAACGTGCCGTCGACGAGGAAGTCGTTCCACGGGATCGGGGTCGCGAGCTGGTTCGGTTGCGCGGCAGAATCGGTCTCGAGCAACGCGCCCGGCGTGGTGTCGAGGAGGAGGCAGGTCGCGTGATCGGCGTGCGTCGGGTTGAGGCCGGGCTCGTCTGGCGCAGGCGTCGGCGCGGGTTGGGCGTGCACGACCCCGAGCAGCAGCAACGAGCAGATGACGAGACGCCAGTTCACGGAATGATCAGGTGGTAGACGAGCTGGCCCTTGAGGTCGTTGATATCGAGCTCGGCCGGGTCATAGAAGTTCTTGTTGAGCCATACACCCTGGAGCGTCACGCGATCATTCGTGACTCGTCGCAACGGATGGAACGGCGTTCGGAGCTCGAGTGTGACGTTGACCGAGGTGCCGCGCGTGGTTTGTTCGCCGGCAAATTCGGTCGACAGGTTTTCGAACCAGTACTTCTTGAGCGTGCCACCGACCGAGCCGAACCCGACCTCGAACCGGAGGACGTCACGCGGATCGTCGAGGCGCAGCACGTTCTTCAACGAATCGCCGAGCAGGTCGCTCACCCACTGACCCGCGAGGTCTTTCACGATCTGATCCGCGAAGCCCGCGGACGGGTTCGTCGAGCTCTCGATGATCTGCGGGTTCGTGCCCGCGCCCTGATCGCCGAGCGACCGCCGGAGCTGCTCGGGATTGCGCCCGAGGAACAGCAGCGCGAGCGTCTGCGACTTGTCGTAGCCCGTCGAGGTCTTCAGATCCCATAGCGGCTGATCGAGCGTGCCGTTGATCGTGAGCGTGATGATGTGTTGCTGGCCCGACAGGTCCTGGAGCGACGCGGTCGACGTGATATCGAGGCGCGGGTTCGATGCGCGGTCGTTCTCCGCAAAGTCGATCGAGCCCGTGGTGCTCGTGAACGTGGCGCGCGTGCCCGGGAGGCGGAAGTCGCCGCGCTGCACGCGAATCGAACCGGACAGGCGCGGATCGCGCGGCGTGCCCGTGATGTAGATCCGCGGCCCCTCGAGCTCGATCGGATTCGGCGTGATGTTGTTGTGGACGGCGAACTTGCGGACATCGAGCGTGAGGTTGAGATCGGCGTTGCCGATCGCCGGATACTCGTCCCAGAACGGCCGGGCAGGGGCCACCGTCTGACCCGCCGGGCGGAGCGATTGGATCTCGAAGTCGCGCTTGTACTCGCCGTTGACGATCGAGACGTTGCCACGCGCGATCCACACGCTATTCGCCGACGGCAGCTCGAGCGAAATGTCCTTCGCGGAGATGTTCAGGTCGAGCTCGCCGACACGCTTGAACGGCAGGTTCTCGGCGTCGAGATCGATCCGCGCGGACTGCGGCGAGCCATCACGCAGCACGAAGTTGCCGCGCACGTTCTGGATCTTGCCTTCGCCGTCGATCGACGCGGTCAGCGGGTTGTCGTCGATCTTGAACGAGTACACGCGGTGATCGCCGTTGATCGAGGAATCGATCTCGATCGAGCCGCCCAGCAAGTTGATCTCGCGCCGGACGCCGCGCGGCGAGATCGAGAACGTAGCGCGCCGCTTTTCCGTCGAGTCTGGATCGAACGTCAGCGTGCCGTAGACGTTCGGTAACGTTCCGCGTCCCGAGAGCGCGAGGATGCCGTCGATCCGCGCGAGCCCGCTCGCCTGCGCGATCGAATTCGGCGCGAGCGCGAGCAGCATCTTCCCGGGAATCTTGCCGTCGATGTTGACGCCCCACGCGGCGGGCTTGAACCCGTCGAGCTTGACCGTCCCGCCGACGTTGAGCGCGCCGCGCTGCGTTTGCCGATCGTCCTGCACGGCGACGACGAAGCTGTTGAAGCCGAGCACGCCATTCGCGAGCATGATCTGACCGTTCTTCTGGACGACGAGCGTGGTGTCGGCGCCGGCCGGTCGGATGTGGAGCTCGTTGTTCGTATCGAGCTCGACCTTGTAGGTCGGCTTGTCGAACGTACCGGTGACCCGCGCCTCCAGACCGATCGCGCCATCGATCGCGTCGACCTGATTCTCGAGCAACCCGGCGAGTCGCTCGAGTTGCAACGTGCCGGTCGCGTGGATGTTCATGCCGGCGGTGGTCGCGCCACCTTCGATCGAGACGATGCCCGCCGGCGTCTCGAGCGCCGCGCTACACGGCTTGCGGCCATTCGGCGCGGTCGTGTCGCGGCAGGCGAGCTCGATCGTCTGCGGCGTCACGTGGAGCGACATCGCGTAGGCATCGCTGCCTTGCGAGCGCAGCGCGAACCGCAGCGGCGTCAGGCGGCCATCGCGTGAGCGCTGATCGATGATCGCCTCCATCTCGGTCAGCTCGACCCACGCTTCGGGATGCGCGGGCTTCTTGTCGAGTGGCGCGAGCTCGGTGTGGACGGTCACGGTGCCGGATGCCCAGATCTGGAGCGGCACCGGCAGGTGCAACAACTTCACGAGATCGACGAGCGGATCGACCTCGACACGCCGTGCGGTGATCGCGACATCGACGGGGAACGGCGCGACCGTGCCGATCGTGCCGCTGATCTGCAATTGCCCGGCGAGGACGCTGCCGCGCAAGAACACGCTCGGCATCTTGCCGACCATGATCGGCGTGATCTGGATCTGCGAATCGCCGACGAACGCGTTCTTGATCCAGCTGCGGATCAACCACAGCGTGCCATCCGCTTGCGGCGCCGAGCCACTGCCTTGGAGATGTAGCGTGGCGCTGAACAAGCCGCCGATCAGGCCCTGACCGATGAATTGATCGACGACCGAGAGCGGGATGTCCTCGATCTCGACGGTGCCGCCGAGATGGCGCGGCGTGGTGGTCTTGCCGGCTTTCAGCGCGGGGATGTCGATCACCATCGCCGCGAACGAACCACCGTGATCGCGATCCGCGGCTGCGACGACGCACGCGCCACCACGGGCCTTCGCATCGTTGCACTGCTTCGGGTCGTCCTCGGTCAAGTGCGCGCGATCGGCACCGCATGCCTTGTCGCTATCGGCGGCGCCGTTCACGCACGCCGACAGCTTCGACACCGGATCGCCCATGATCGAGAGGTGCTCGGCCGTGAGCTTCGCGGTCAGCGCCGGCAACCAATCGAGCGGCGGGCGGTTCGGCACGATCGTGGTCTTGCCGACATCGACATCGATCGCATCGAGCGTGCCCTTCACCACGCCGGCGAGCCCACACAACCGCCCCGCATCGATCTTGCGACCCTCGAGGTGGAACTTCTCGATCACTTTCGGCGTCGTCAGCGCGACCACGCCGTTGCCATCGATCTGACCGCCGAGGCCTGTCGAGCTGACGTGATGGATCGTCGCGATCTGGCCCTTCACCTCGGCATCGAGCGTGAGGTTGTCCATGCACGGCACGCCGCCGAGGTTGAGCCGCACGCCGACGGTCGGCGACTTGAGCGGCCCGTTGATCACGATCTGCCCCCCACCCGCGGACTTCGCGAATTGCGGCAGGCCGAACCGGCGCAGCCACATGTCGAGATCCGGGAAGTCGCCATCGATCGTGATCGACAGCGTCTGCTTCACCGCATCGACGAAGCCATCGAACACGGCGTGACTGCGGCCCGCTTCGATCGCGACCTTCTGGATGCCGATCGTGTCGAAGTCGTTCTCGGTGAACAACCGGCCACGATGCACGCGCACGAGCCGATCGGTCGGCGTGGGAGCGAGCGTGAGATCGAAGTCTTCGAGCGCGAAGCCCTTGTCGACGTCGCCGACCGCGGTGAGCTTGCCGCCGAGATAGCGGCCGACGCTCGTCGAGATCTGGCCCGGCAGGAACCGCCCGACATCGATCGGCTTCACGATATCGATCGAGGCCTTCGCGTTGTACGGCTTCAGGCCGAACGTGGAGCTGATCATCAGCTCGCCCGGTTCCTTGCCGCCGCGGATCTGCGCCTTGGTCTTTTCGATCGAGCCCTGATCGTTCACGAGGTCGACCTCGGCGTGGACCTCGGCGAGCGTGAGGTGGAGCGGCTCGGTCTTCGCGGTGAGCGGGAGGTCGTAGTCGAGTCCATGCAGATCGAGCGTGACCTTCGGCGATGCGATGAACGGACCCGTCAGCGTGATCGTGCCGTCCAAGTTGTCGCCGCTCATCTTCGACTTGATGCAGGTGTGCAGCGTCGGCCCGAGGTTCTTGAGGGCGAGCGCGAGGTTCCACGTGCCGTCGTACGGACGGTCCCAGTAGTTCGCGAGCTCGCCCGAAACATGGAGGGACGCACCGTCTTTCGGATCGCCGCCATTGCACGGAATGGTCTTCGCTTTGAGGTCGAGCTCGAGCGTGTTCGCGATGTAATCGCGCCGCGCCCAATCCGATGGCATCTGCGCGAGGCGATCGAGCACGACTTCCGAGAGCTGGACGTCGTACATCGCCTTGCGGCCCGTGCCCCACGTGCCGTCCTTCGGCATCGTGAATGCGGCGCGCGGACCTTCGTCGTAGACGCGAATTCGCCCGTGACCCGCGCGCAGCGCGAGGCGGACGTAGAACTTCGCGACGAGTGGATCCGTCGCGTCCATGTGCAGGTAGTTGTCGTCGTGGCTCTTGAACACCGGCGCGAGTGCGAGCACCGCATCGCGACCGTTGCGGATCTGCTCGAGCGCGGGGCCGATGCCGGCAACGCCGGTCGACGCGGCATCGGCATTGACGTCCTCGAGCCGCGCCGTCATGCCGAACCCGATCGTGCCGTTCTTGTTCGTGAACGGCGCGAGATGCACCGTCAGGTTCAGGTGCTCGATGTGGATGTCGCGCAGATCGAAGATCGGCGGCGGCGAGTCGGCGTAGATGCCCGCGCGAAAGCCCGCCTTCATCCGCGGATAAAACGCGGTGACGATGCTGACGATCGTGCGGTCGTATGCGTGGAGCGGGTAGGGCTCGCGCGTCTGCTCGAGCAACGCCTCGCCACCGTGGACCCAGATGTTGCGGAACGCGAAGTCGTGATGGCCGAACATCAGTGCGTGGATGTCGACCTCGGCCGTGATGAGCGGCGCGGCGATCAGGAGCTTTCGCGGCTTCCGGCGGCTCGCGGGATCCGGATCCGGTCGCTCGTCCGGCGTGCAGTCCTCGTTCGGATCGCCCGATCGCGCTTCCTCGGGATCGCCCGGCGGGATTTCGGCGGAGAGTACGCAATCGTCCCACACCTTGACGTCGCGCACGACGACCGGGACCCAGCCACCCGTGGCGACGGTCTTCAGCGCTCCCGTCGGCCATTCGACGGAGCCGACCTCGATCCGCCCGCGCATCCGCTTGTTGAGGACGCCGGCAATTTTTTCAGCCAGCTCGGGACCTTCGAGCTTGATACGCAGGAATGCGAACGCGGTAGAGCTGAGGAGCACCACCGCGATCCCGATGACGAGTAACCACCGGCGACGACGTCGAGGAGACCGACTCACGCCTACGGTCCGAACGTAACACGCGATCCAAAATTCACCGGCTGCCCCCGTCGTCGATCTTCGTCACGTTGCCGGCACTTCTCGATAGCCTTTCGATCAGCGTTCTCTATACTCAGAGATGAAACTGGCCGATTTGCGATCGTGATCGATTCGAGCATTGCGATCATGAGGACCCGAAAGCGAGGCAATCTGATGTCTGCCGAGACGGAGCCAGAAACGAAAGCGCTAGTGCCCCCGCTGAGGCGAGAGGCGCTACTTCCCCAGGAACGAGGCCGCGGCCTCGGGACCGTTGCAGTCGTGTGCACGATGGCAGGTGTTGCCTCGGGCCTCGCGCTCGCGACCACGTTGATGGCGATGCAAGTCGCTGATTCGATGTCGATGCGGAACTGTCCGTATCGGGTCGTCGCCCAAGAGAATGTCGTGCAGCCGATCGCGGAACGTAGCGATCACGGCTTCCTCGGCATCCGGTACGTGTTCCACAACGGCTACGCCGATATCGATACGGTATTGCCGGGCACGCCCGCCGAGCAGATCAACCTGAAGCCCGGCGATCACATCCTCACGATCGATGGCGCGCGGCTTCACAATTCCGCCGAGTTCCAAGCGCACATTTACGGTGCGCGCCCGGGTTCGGCGCCGTTGATCGTCGTCGAGCGCGATGGCCATCAGTCGACGATCCGTCCCACGCTGATCGCGTGGCCCGTCGTCACGTCGTTCTAATCGCGTTACTGGCAGTACGTGTTCGGGTCTTGCGCGCCCTGGCGTAGGACCACGCAACGCGACACGGTCTGTTCGCCACCTTCAATGGTGACGACGACCTGATCGCCCAGCTTCGCCGGCAGCGTGAGCGGGCCGATCGAGTTGTCGGGATTCACGAGGTGGAACACGCCGCCGTTGTTCGCCTCGTTGAAGATGTACGCGGTGCCACCGGCGTAGTTGTGATCCGGCGGATAGGTAAACGTCGCGGTCGAGCCGCCATCGCTTCCCATCTGGACGTCGAAGTCCATCTGCCCCGGATCCGGAGGCGGGATCGGGATCGAAGGCGTGATGCACGCGCCTAGGGCGATGAGGACGAGTACTCGCATCTATCCGGGTTAGTGCCCGAGCAATGGGCGATCCATTTCGAGTGTAACTGATTTCCTGCAGTTACAAAAAAGCCCCGCCAACGGGGTTGGCAGGGCAGGCAGCCGGTTGGCTATCTATGTCTCGCTCAGGGCGTACGCTGGACGGTGGTCGGGAACATGATCGACAGACCGGCACCGAAGAACAGGTGGTGCAGGAAGCGGTTGTCGTCGCCCAGCGTGGGGCTCGTTCCGACGAACTGGTCGGCGTTGTAGTCCGCGCCGGACGGGTTGTCCGAGAACGCGTAATCGCGGACCGTGAGGTCGAGCGCGAGGAAGTCCGACAAGAAGACGTGGATACCGCCACCGAGGTAGAGACCGATCCGGTTGCCGTCGTTGAGCGGCGGATCGTTCTTCGGGTCGTTATCCGGCGGGATCGAGTCCATGCCGGACATGACCGAGGTGCCCGGGTGCGTATCGTTGCAGACCGTCGCCGGGCAATCCGACTTCAGCTGCGCGAACGAGACGCCGGCCTGGAAGTAGAAATCGAACGCGAGGAACGCGCTCGAGAACGCGGCCAGCTTGCCGTACCACGGCGTGAGGCTGATGTACGCCGCGCCGTGGAGCGGGATCGAGTTCAGGTGGTCGAGGAACTGGGTCTTCGACGGGACCTTCGAGTTCGGATCCGCGGTGTCCGGCAGCGTGTCGACGACGTGATCGATCAGCGTGGTGTGGAGCGCGGTCGAGCCGACGCCCAGGACACCGATCGAGAACATGTCACCGAGGTGGTACTCGAGCTTGAGACCGCCACCGATCGTGTGCTGGAAGTCGGCGTCGATCGACGACTCGAACAACGGCGTGACCTCGAAGCGATGCTTGACGAGGAGACGGCGATGACGAACGGCGACGTCCTTCGCGAGGTCGTTGTGACGACGAGGATCGGCGTGCGCGGTCCCGGACAGAGCACCGACAAACGCGGCACCGACCAACAAAAGCGATGTGTGTTTGTTCATGGGGATGCTCACCGGAAGGTCGTGTACTCGAACGAGGTCGGCAGCCAGAACGACAATCCGATCTGGAACATGATGTTGTTGATGAACGCGCTGTCTGCGTTCGCCTCTGCTTCGGCCGCGGTGGCGTTCATCGTGGTCGAACGGTTCGTCGGCTCGAACTTGTCGAGGAACAAGTAATCGCGGAAGCCGAAGTTGATCGTGAGCCACTTCGCGAGGAAGAAGCGCATGTTCACGCCGATGTTCGGCTCGATCAGCGTGTTCGTGAAGCCGGGGAACGCCTTGTCACGCGGAATGACTTCCGACTGACCGACGCCGATACCGGCCGTGAAGTACGCCTCCCACGTGATCAGCTTCTGGTCGAGGACGGCGAACTTGCCGTACACCGGGACGTAGTGGAAATCGAGCGCCGCGGACCAGTTGTACTGGTTGACCGTGGGCAGGCGGCGCGCCTGACGAGCGATCAAGTCATACGGCTCTTCGAACGAGTGCGTGTAGTAGAGACCTTCGACACCGATCGCGAGCACGTCCGTCAGCCAGTACGCGAGCTCGCCGCCGACGGTCTCGTGGCGGATCATGTTGTCGTTCATGGTCACGCCGACGAACGGATTGAGCTCCGTACGGCGAACCTTCAAGAACGGCTTGCGGATGACGACGACGATGTCCTTCCACGACAGCGGGGTCTTCTTGACCGGGCCACTCGTGACATTCGCCGTGTTCTGGTCGCTCGCGGCTAGATCGGCCGAGAGGTCACCCGGTTGGTTGGCCTTCTGGTCGTCGTCCATCTGGATTTCGCCAGAATCGACGCCCGAGCCACCACCGGCGCCTGCACCCGCGCCCGAACCGCCACCGGGCTTGCTACCCGAGTCGGAGTCCATCTCGATTTCGCCACCGGCGTCGCCGGAAGCACTGCCACCGCCGCCGCCCTTTGCTCCACCCTTAGCTCCCGCTGCGGGTTTTCCTTTTTTGCCGTCGGCAAATGCGGTGCTCGTCACGAGCGCAAGTGCCACGACCAACGCGGATCGGGTTCGATGCCTGATGGTGCGCATTCGTAGGGGCTTCATAACACGTGGATTTTTCCAGACTCAAGCAACTGACACGAGATTGGACCTTGCGATTGCCCATATCCGTGCTTTGCGAAGCGCCGTAACATTTCATTGCGCGTAAAGCGCATCGACGAAGGCGTTCGGATCGAAGGGCCGCAAATCGCCGATTTGCTCGCCAACTCCGACGAAGCGGACCGGGACCTTGAGCTCGTCCGCGATGCCGAGCACGACGCCACCCTTCGCGGAACCGTCCAGTTTGGTGAGGACGATTCCCGAGATCTCCATGTCGGTCTTGAAGGTCTTGGCCTGGCTGATCGCGTTCTGGCCGGTGGTCGAATCGAGGACCATCCAGGTCTCGTGCGGGGACCCCGGCATCGCCTTGTCGGCGACCCGGCGAATCTTCTTGAGCTCGTCCATCAGGCCCGCGTTCGAGTGGAGGCGGCCGGCGGTATCGCAGATCACGATGTCGTACTTCTCGTCGACGCCTTTCTTGATCGCCTCGAAGATCACGGCCGACGGATCGCCGTTTGGCTTGCCCTTCACGATGTCGACGGAAGAGCGCTTCGCCCACTCGTCGAGCTGTTCGGTCGCGGCCGCGCGGAACGTGTCGCCGGCGGCGAGGAGGATCTTCTTGCCGTCGGCCTTCCACTTCGACGCGAGCTTGCCGATCGTGGTGGTCTTACCGACGCCGTTGACGCCGAGGATCAGCAGCACGAATGGTTTGTGCGCCGTCATGTCGACGGGCTTCGCGTCGACGTTCAAGATCTCGCGCGAGGTCTTCTTGATCTGTTTCCAGATCTTTTCGGAATCCTCGAGGTCGTCCTTGTTGAGGCCCTTCTTCACGGCCTGGAAGATCCGATCGGCGGCGCGCGGCCCGATGTCGGCGGTGAACAACACCTCTTCGAGCTCGTCGACGGTGGCCGCGTCGATCTTCTTCGCGCCGAACAACTTGCCGAGCCGAGCGACGAACCCGCCACGGGTCTTCGCGAGGCCGGCGCGATACGCGGCCGCGGCTTCTTGATCGGTGACCGCGGGCTCGGGCTCGTCGTCGATTTCTGGTTCGGGACGACGGGTGAGTGGAGGCGCCGCGGCTTCGGCCTCGAGGTCGCGGCGGCGTTTGCGTTTCGGTTTGTTGTCCTCGGGGTCGTACCCGAGGCGTTCGCGGGCGCTTTGCGGCGAGCGGTTCTTGCTCGTCTGCGACGCGCGGCGCAACACGAGCATCACCAGCGCGATCACGACGATCGCCACGGCGAGCTCGATCAGCTCTTTCTGCATCGCGGCGGAGTGTAATGACGCTCGGTTAGCGGCGCAACGCGCGTTCGGCAATCGCGCGGTCGACCCGTTCGGTGGCGACGACGAGCTGGGATTCGGCCGCGAGGCGCGGAGAGAAGTAAATCTCCTCGACGAAGTCGGTCAGATCGGCAAGCGCGGGCGTCGGGCGCTTGGTCCGCACGTGGTCGACGATCTGGCGGGGCGACCAGATTCCCCACAGGCGCGGTTCCGGCAGAATGGGCTCTGCCGCACGGCGATAGAGTTGGAACACCTTCTCGCGCACCGGGACCAGGTCGACACGGACGCCGCGGAGCTCGCCGCGATGCGGGATCGAGACCGTGAACTTCTCGGTGATGTGGCCGGCGGCGGAGACCTCGCAACGCCATTCGCCTTGCGTGAGGCCCTCGAACGCAAACGTCCCGTCGGCGGCGGTTTCGGTCGTGTGCTCGTCGATCGAGAACAGTAGGCGAATCGTGGCGCCTTCGATCGGGCGGCCGCGAACGTTGTCGCGCACGGAGCCGGAGAAGCCGTCGTCTTGGGCGCGGCGGAACGTCGACGCGATGCCCGGCTTCGCGAGCACGAGGCCGCCATCGCCGACGTCGATCGCGACATCCTCCGACGACGCTTCCGACGGAGGCGCGGCCTTGCGCAGGCGTAGCCACGGCTTGCGGCGCGCGACGAAGAACGCGGCGGCGGCGAGGCCGGTCGCGAGGAACGCGGCGATCGTGTACGAGACCGGGACGGGCGCGGGGTTCGCGATCCGGACGATCTGCGGGTCGGCGCGCGACGGCTTCACGTACGACTTGCCCGGATCGGACGCGACCTGGACGCCGAACTCGCCTTGGCCGATCACGCTCGCCTCGACGGAGAACTTGTACGCGCCGGTCTTGTCGGTCGCGCCTTGCGCGAGGCGGCGATCGCCGGACGTCAACGTGACGGTCGCGCCTTCGACGGGATGATTGTCGTCGTCGACGACAGTGCCCTTCGCGACGAGGTCATCTTCGTAGCGGAGCTTCTGCGAGGCGAGCGTCATCGTGGTTGTCGTCGCCGACGCGAGCTCGATCATCACTTCTTTGCTGGCGGCTTGGAGATGATCGTCGCCGGGGAACGTGGCGCGCAGGCGATACATGCCGGGGCCGCCGGCGTCTTTCCGGAGCAGGGAGACCTCGCTGCCCGACGGGCCACCGGTGACCGGCTTCCACGCGTCGGTGTTCTGCGGTGCGACGGCGAGCTGGAGCGGGATGCCGTCGAGCGGGCCATCTTCGCCGAGGGCGGCCAGACGCAGGCGCGCGCCGGTCGGTTCGTCCATCGCCTTGGTGATGCCGAGCTCGACCTGCTGCTTCGATGGATCCGTCGTGACCGTGATCCGGTCGGCGCGATCGACCGAGCGCGAGCCCGTGTAGCCGAGCTCGACCTTGATCTGTCCGGAGGCGGCCAACGGCATGAACACCCGGAACGACCCGTCCGGTTGGGTCATGGCCGACTCGGTCTGGCCGTCGATCGTGACCGTGATGTTCTGGCCGGCCAGGCCGTCGTTCGTGAGCTTGTCGGTCAGCTGGCCGGTGATTTCGACGCCGTCCTCACGAGACTTCACTTTCGTGAGCGAGAGCTGGCTCTTGCCTTTGATCTCGACCTGCGGAGCGGCGTTCAGCGTGGCCGCAGCGACGAGGATCGCCAGTGCAGTTATCGCTGCGCGGGGCACCCCATCGTGATAGCACGGCACTCGATGTCATAGGGATCTGCCAGGGTGCCCCTCGGAGTCAGACGTTGCGCATCAAGCGAATCGAAATCATCGGCTTCAAGTCGTTTTGCGACCGCGCGGTCGTCAATATCGAGTCCAGTGTGACCGGTATTGTCGGCCCGAACGGGTGCGGCAAGTCGAACGTGGTCGATGCCATCCGCTGGGCCATGGGCGAGCAGAGTGCCAAGCACCTGCGCGGTAAGGCCATGGAAGACGTCATCTTCGCGGGGTCGGAAACCCGCGGCCCGGCGCCGATGGCCGAGGTGTCGTTGACGTTCGATGACGTCGGGTTCTCGCACGAGCAGATGGAGCTCGCGAAGACCGGGGACGAGGGCAAGGAAGCGGAGCAGCAAGTCGACAAGCTGCTCGCGGAGGATGACGCCTCGCCCGAAACGGCGGGCACGTGGGTGGATGCCGAGGGCAATCCGATCATGTCGCCGCAAGAAGAGGTGGCGGAGATCCTCGAGGACAAGCCGCCGGTGATGGAGTTCGCGAGCTACACCGAAGTCACGATCACGCGGCGGCTGTATCGCGACGGGTTGAGTCAGTACTACATCAACAAAACGCCGTGCCGCCTGCGGGACATCACGGACTTCTTCCTCGGTACCGGTGCGGGCACGCGCGCGTACGCGATCATCGAGCAGGGTCGTGTCGGTCAGATCGTGAGTGCGCGTCCGGTGGATCGCCGCGCGATCATCGAAGAAGCCGCGGGCATCACGAAGTTCAAGGCGAAGAAGAAGGCGGCGGAGAAGAAGCTCGAGCAAACGCGTCAGAACCTGATGCGCGTCTCGGACATCGTCGCCGAGCTCGACAAGCGGATGGGCACGCTGCGTCGCCAGGCGCAAAAGGCGGAGCGCTATCGCAAGTACAAGGCGGAGCTGCGGGACATCGAGCTGTGGAAGGCGTCGCATCGCTGGCTCGAGCTGGTTTCGGAGCACAAGCTCGTCGGTAGCGGGCTCGAGACCACGCGCACCGGCTTGGACGAGGCGCGCGCGTCGTGGACCACGAAGGACGCGCACGTGATCGCGGAGCGCGGCGAGCTCGGGATCGAAGAGCGTCGGCTCGTCGGGATCCAGGAGCAGGTCTACGAGCTGGATAATCGGCTGCGGCTCGGCGAGTCGAAGATCTCGTTCGAGCGGCGTGAAGCGGACGAGCTGGATACCCGCGTCACCACAGCGCAGAACGAAATCACGGAGCTCGTGGCGGCTCGCGAACGCGGTGCCGAAGAGCTGAGCGTTAAGTCGACCGAGCTCGTGCAGTTGATCGAGCAAGTCGAGCGCGAGAGCGCGGATGTCAGCGCGCGGGAAACCGCGGCGGCGGATGCGCGCACGGTGCTCGCGGCCACGCAAAAGGGCCTGGACGATGCGCGCGCCGAGCTCGGCGTGAAGCGCACGGAAATCGCCACGGCGAACACGCTGCTCGAGTCGCTCGCCCGTCGGCGGGACGAGGCGCAGCGTCGCCTGGAGCGCGTCACCGGCGAGACCGAGCAACACTCGGAGCGCCAGCGCGAGCTCGAGCGGGAAGGCCGGCGGGTGAGCGAGTCGCTCGCGTCGCTGAAGCAGACCCGGTTGGACTTGGGCAGCCAGACCGAGCACTTCGCGTCGCGGCGCGAGCTGCTCGCGGATGACGTGCAACGCGGTGAGGCCGAGGTCGAGGCGCTGCGCACGGAGCTGCATCGTCGCAAGTCGCGGTTGACCTCGCTCGAAGAGATCCAGCAGCGCTACGAAGGTTTCCAGCGCGGCACGCGCATGGTGATGCAGCAGGCGGAGCGGATCTCGGACAACGCGCAGGCGATTCGCGGCGTCGTCGCGGATGTCGTGCGTGCGCCGGAGCAGCTCGAGGTCGCCGTCGAGGCGGTGCTCGGTGATCGCTTGGGCGGTGTGCTCGTCGAGGAGCCCGAGGTCGGGCTCGCGGCGATCGGGTTCTTGAAGCAAGCCGGCGGTGGGCGCAGTGCGTTCGTGCCGGTGGAAGTGAAGTCGGCGTCGGCGTCGATGCCAGAAGCGCGGCGCGAGTTCGAAGGCGAGGGTGGTGGATCGCCGTGGCTGTGGAGCGCGCCGTCGACGACGGTGGGCGGCATCGAGATCGAAGATCGCTCGGCGCTGATCGCGGCGGCGAATCAGGTCGGCGGTGAAGGCGTGATCGGTCGACTGGGTGACCTCGTCGACTTCGCGGATGGTTACGCGCACGTCGGCAAGCGCCTGCTCGCGAACACGATCGTCGTCGATACGCTCGCGCGCGCGCAGTCGCTGCACGATTCGCTCGGCGCCAAGGAACCGATCGTGACGCTCGAAGGTGACATGGTCACCGTCGATGGCGTGGTGTCGGGTGGATCGCGCGAGGCGCAAGGCGCGGGCGTGCTGGCGCAGAAGCGCGAGATTCGCGAGCTCGAAGAGATCGTCGGTAAGCTCGAGCACGATCTCGCCGAGGCGATGCAGAAGCTCGTCACGGCGAAGGCCGAGCTCACGCAAGTCGTGAAGGCGCTCGAAGGCCTGCGCACGCAGCAGCACGAAGGCGATATCGCGATCATGGGCCACGAGAAGGACGATGCGCGGGTGCGCGTCGAGCTCGAGCGCCTGCGCGACCGCTTGAACCAGCTGTCGAACGAGCAACTCGAGCTCGAGTCGCGGTTGTCGGCGATCGGGTCGGATGAAGGCGTCGCGCAGGAGCGTCGTCAGGTTGCCGATGACCGGATCGCGGTGCTCGATCGCGAGCAGCTGGAGCTGATCTCGGCGGTCACCGCGCATCGCGATCGGTTGGACGCGTTGACCGCAGAGCTCACCGAGGCGCGCGTGCGTGCGGCGCAACTCGCGGCCGAGCGTTCGGCGGCAGAGGCCTCCACGTTGCGGTTGAAGGTCACGGATGGCGAGCTCGCGGCGCGGGCCGAGCATCTCGCCGTCGAGATCGAAAAGTCGGCGGCGCGTGCGGCGCAGCTGCGCAGCGGGTGTGACGAGCTCCAAGCCGAGCTCGATGGCTTCCGCACCGAGCGCGAAACGCATGTCACCGAGCTCGATAGCGGTCGCGCGGCGTACGAGCAGCGCAACTCGGCGCTCGTCGAAGTCGAGCTCGCCACGCGCGAGCTGCGGACCACGGCGGACCGGCTCCAGAACGAGCTCGGTCAGCTCGAGCTGCGGTTCGGTCAGATCGGTTTGACTCGTCAGGTCGTCGAGGACGGCGTGACCGAGCGCTACCAGCTCGCGATCGTGGACATCCTGCCGGATTACCACCAGCGCGCGCATGTCACCGAGGTCGAGGATGCGCGGCTCACCGAGCTGAAGGATCTGATCGACCGGATGGGCACGGACATCAACCTCACGGCGATCGAAGAGTTCGACGAGGTGTCCAAGCGGTTCGAGTTCCTGTCGGCGCAACAGATCGATCTCGAGCGCGCGGTCGATCAGCTGCAGCACGCGATCGACAAGATCAACAAGACCTCGCGGAAGTTGTTCAAGGACACGTTCCACTCGGTCAACGCCACGTTCAAAGAGGTGTTCCCGCGTCTGTTCCGTGGTGGTCAAGCGGCGCTGTCGCTGTCCACGCAGAAGACGAACGCGGACGGCACGCCGATCGGTGGCGAGGTCGACTTGCTCGAGGCCGGCATCGAGATCATGGCGCAGCCGCCGGGCAAGAAGAACAGCACCGTCGATCAGCTCTCGGGTGGTGAGAAGGCGCTGACCGCCGTGGCGCTGGTGTTCTCGATCTTCCTGATCAAGCCGTCGCCGTTCTGCATCCTGGACGAAGTCGATGCTCCGCTCGATGAAGCGAACGTCGATCGCTACAACGAGATCGTGCGCGAGATGACCGACCGCTCGCAGTTCATCGTGATCTCGCACAACAAGCGGACCATGGAATCGGCAGACAACCTGTACGGCGTGACCATGCAGGAGCCGGGCGTGTCGAAGCTCGTCAACGTGAATCTCGCGAAGCTCGGCGCGTCCAAGCCGGCAGCATGAAGCTCGCGTTCGCGTGTCTGTGTGTGGTCGTGTCGTCGTCGGCGGCAGAGCCCACGGGCACGCTCGATTTCGTCGTCGACCAGAAGGGCACGACGTACGTGCTCCACGACGACGCGTACACGCTGACGTTCCCGGGCAAGCCGGACATCTCCGTGCAAGACCAGCAGGGCAGTGGCACGCCGGCGATGAAGTTCGTCAGTGCGTCGTACGCCGCGGGCGCCGACGGCTGCAGCTTCTTGCTGCTGATGGTGCCGGACAACACCGCGTACGACATCGACAAGGGCATGACCGGTGCGCGCGATGGCGCCGTCTCGCACATCAACGGCAAGCTCGTGCGCGAGGTCGATGCGTCGATCGGGACGCTCAAGGGCAAGCACGCGTTCATCGAGGCGACGATCGAGGGCAAGAAGAGTCACGTCGATCTCTATCTCGCGTGGGACGAGAAGCATCGCTCGTTGGTCGGCCTGATCACGGCCACCGATCAGAGCGCGCCGACCAAAGCGCAGAAGGCGTTCGTCGCGTCGTTCAAGACGTCACCCAAGGGCGCCACGCCGCACTGAATATTCGCGCGGCGTTCCGGCCGATCGAGCGTAAAGTCGCGCGTGATGCGGATTGTGTTGCTGGTCGTTGGAGGTATCGCGCTGTTCTTCCTGTGGCTCGTGTTCGGCACGTCGTCGCTGTGTCCGAACTGTGGCGTCGACCTGCGCGTCACGACGCGTGGTCCAGTCCCGGGCCCGATGCGCAACTCGTGTGCATGCGGCTGGCGCCGCAGCTGAGCAGGCCGCGCCGGTCGCAGGAGCCGGCGTGAGCCGTCGACGCCGCGCGCGAACGCTGCCGATTCAATTTCGCCGACATTCGTTAGCCCCGCGCGGGGCCGAACATTCTCGGAAGCTGAGTTCGAACTGGATGCTTGGTGCGTAAGCCGGGCGGGGCCGCGACGGTCGCTGGAGCGGGCGTGAGCCGCCGACGCCGCGCGCGAACGCTTCACGGAGGCGTGCACGAAGGACGGATCTAGAAAAGTTAGATCAGCAGTGCATCCCAGCGGTCGCGCGTGCGTTCTGCGGATCCACGACGCCGTGCTCGCGCGAGCAACACCACAGATGTCGTTCGCTGGTTCGATTACGGCTGCGCGATCATCGCCGACATTCTTCATTCGCTCTGCTCTGCCCGTTACCGACACCAGACGCGGGTCCGCTGAACGTCCAATCACGCCTCCGCTGCTCGTGGAGGGTGACCTTGCCCTCGCGGCTGGCGCGCACCGGTCGCGCCGGGCCTCCAACACCTGGCGCCTGCCAACCGCCGCCCCGCATGCGGGCTCTCGCGCGAACGCGAGCGTGGGTGGAGAGGGCCCGTCACGACCGCTGGCGCGCCCGCCGCGTTCGGGCGAAGGCCACCCTCCCCGAGCAGCTCCGGGGGCCCGCCCCCTACCAGAACCTGACGCGAACACCGTTCCACGCGCGGGGCCTTGCGCCGAACTCGAACGCGTCAAGACGAGGTTTCTCTCGTCGGAAAGACACCGTGAAGTTCATCTCGTTTCAGACCTCGAATCGCGCCAACGTCCATCGCATCGCACGCAACCAGCTCGATCGCGTCGACGAAACGCGCGTGTTAGAGCGCATTGGCGACGTGCTTGGCGCTACACGTTCGGGCTCTTCAGCATTCGCATCCCTCGATTGTTCGGCGCTCGCATCGCGCTCCGCAGCACCTGCATCGCGGCCGAGCTCTGCTGCTTTCGTATCGCGGCCGGACTCATCGGCATTCGCATCGCGGCCGAGCTCTGCGGCGCTCGCATCACATCCGGGCTCTCCAGCGCTCCCATCGCGACTAGACTCTCCGGCGCCCGAAGGCTCGTCGCGTTCGCCCGTTCGAAGCGCGGACGGCATTCATGCTGAGCTTTCGTATGCCGTGAATGGCGCGGCGATCGAAGTGCATCGCCATATCGGACCTGGGCAATACGAGTCGGTCTACGAGCGAGCGCTGTGCAACGAGCTGCGTGCGCGCGGCATCGCTTGCGATAACCAGGTGGAAGTGGCGGCGATGTACAAAGGGCAGTGCGTCGGCGTGTACTACGCGGACATCGTCGTCGAGCGGAAGCTGATCGTGGAGCTGAAGGTCGTGTCGCGGATCGCGAACGCGCATCGCATGCAGGTGCTGACGTACTTGCGTGCGAGCGGATTGCGGCTCGGATTGATCATGAACTTCAATGCCGAAGTGCTCTGGCGCGAGATCAAGCGGGTGGTGTTGTAGTCCACGCGCTCGACGCACCACGGCCATCCATATCGTTACCGGAGCGACCGATCTGTGGTGTTGGTCGCGCGAGCGCGGAGTGTGGATTAGCACCACGCACGCGCGACCACTGGGATGCACCGCAGATCTAATGTTTCTGGATCCGTCCTTTGTGGATGCCTCCGTGAAGCGTTCGCGCGCGGCGTCGGCAGCTCACGTCAGCGCAGCCGAGCGGCGCGCCCTCAGCCCCGCGCGGGGCTGAAGAATGACGATGAAAGCGTGGTTGTCGGCGGTTCGCGTTGTTCGAGCTGTCCGTAGCCCGCGCCGTCTGACGTCTACGGCAGTCGCCGAAGATCCGATAGCAAGCTCGGACCGTCGGGTGTCCACGCAAGCTCAGAGCGGGTGAGGGCGCCGGACGCAGAAAGATCGAGCGCCGCGAGGTGCGCGATCGGGCCGAAGTAGGTAGGTGCGGCTTCCGCCGTGATCGATGCGGCCGGAAGTTGCAGCCGTTCGCCGATCGCCGCGGCGATCGCGTGCATCGGGACGCCTTCCTCGGCGACCGCGTGATACCGCGCGCCGGCGTGTCCGTTCTCGATCGCGAGCCGGAACAGCCGTGCGACGTCGAGGACGTGTGCGGCCGGGATCCGGTTCGTGCCGGCACCGACGAACGCGACGTGCCCGTGCGTTCGCGCGAGATCGATCTGGAGCGAGATGCGGCCGAACGTGGTCGCGTCGTGGACCTGCGGCAGACGAACGACGATCGTGTGGTGACCACGAGCGATCAGCGCATCGGCGGCTTCTTCGGTCGCTGCACGAGGAAATTCGGCGGCCGTTGCGTGCGGATCGGTTTCGCGTGCGAGCTCGCCGGGCTTCGCGCGGACGAGGCCGGTGCCCGATGTGACGATCAACCGAGGCGCGACCTCGCCGAGCACGGCGATCACGCGCCGGTCGTTCTCGCTGTGGAGCGTGACGTTCGAAAAGTCATGCTCGAACGCGGCGTGAATCACGGCGTCCGCGCCGGCCACCAACGAGCGAAGGTGGGGCAGGTCGTTCACGTCGCCGCGCGCGATTTTCGCGCCGAGCTCCGCGAGTAGCTCGGCGCCGGTGTCGCTGCGCGTGAGGCCGATGACGTGATGTCCGCCAACGAGGAGCTCGGGCACGAGGTGGCGGCCGATGAAACCGGTCGCGCCGGTGATGAAGATTCGCATGGCGACTCCTTGTTGTTAAACGGCGTTCGGCCTGTTACGGAACACTGTTCCGTTTGTGCAATCTATGCGGAACGGTGTTCCGCTTGTCAATCTGGATCGGATGGCGCACAATCGGATCCGCGTGAAACGACCGGCACGGAAGGCCAAAGGAGCTCATCGCGCGTCGAAGCGCGTGCGCTCGGGTGCGCGGAGGTCTCGGTCCAGCGCGTCGAAGTCCGCAAAGAGCGCTGCGTCGACGAAGACCTCTCGAGCGACATCGCGCAAACCATCGCGAAAGCACCGAGCCGGCAAGCCGCGCCCGAAGTCGTCAACCGGTCGCGGGTTCGCAGCGGATGCGGGCCGTAGCGACAACGCCCTGCTCGGTCATGCGGACGCCAAGCGCAAGCTTCGCGCCGACGCTGTCCGCAGCGACGACGCCCCGGTCGGTCATGCGGACGCCAAGCGCAAGGTTCGCTCCGACGCCGTACGCAGTAACGACGCCGGCGCCCCGCGCAAGTTGCGCGCGGACGCCGTGCGTAGCAACGACGCCGTCCTCGATGCTGCGAAGGCCGTGTTCGAATCCGCCGGCGTCGACGCACGGGTGCGCGACATCGCGAAGCGCGCGGGCGTTGGCATCGGTACCGTCTATCGCCGGTTCCCGCACCGCGCGGACCTGTTGGCGGCGGTGTTTCGCCGCGAGGTCGATGCCTGCGAGGCCACGGCCGCACTGCTCGCACGGACGCACGAGCCGGGCGACGCGGTCGTTCGTTGGTTGCGCTACTACGCGGACCTGATCGCGACGAAGCGCGGGCTCGCGACCGCGTTGCATTCGGGCGATCCGATGTACGGCGCGCTCGCGGACTACTTCGTCGACAAGCTCGAGCCCGCACTCGCCTCGCTTCTGGCGCCCGCGATGCGCGCTCGCGAGATCCGGCGCGACGTGCGCGCGTACGACGTGATGCGCGCGGTCGGCAAGCTCGCGATCCCCGAGACGACGCACGGGCACCGCAAGGAGCGCGACATGCTCGACGTCTTTGTAGACGGCCTGCGGATCGAACGCGACACGCGAACGCGCAAGCGCCGCTAACTGCTCTCGCGTGGCTAGAAGCCGCCGTGGTCGTCGTCCGACGTCTTCGGATCCTGCTCGTCGGTCGGATCGTCGGGCTTGCTGTTGTCCGTGGCGTCCTTGTCCTTATCGAGCTCCTTCTGCTGCTTCGAATCGTTCGGCGATTGCGGCGCGTGCTTCTTCGCGCAACCGACCGAAGCACCGAGGAGGACCATCAACAGGAGCGTACGCATGGGCGCGAGCCTATCCCGGTGCCCGCCGCGATCGATACACTCTACACATGAGCTTCACGAGAGCGGCCCTGATCCTCGCGATCGCGTCGACGGCCGCGACGGCGGACCCGTCACACGACTGGGTTCGCGGGATGACGCGATCGAGCACCACGATCTACGCCGCAACACCATCGAAGGTGCGCGCGTTCGACGCGAACCTCAAGGTCACGGCCGAGGCCCCGATGCCCACCGGTGTCGAGGCCTACGGCGTCGCACTCAGTCCGGACGGCCACGATCTCGCCGTCGCGCGCACCGACGGGATCTGGGTCGTCGACGCGAAGACGTTGAAAGAGCGCCGGATGGTCCACCCGGCCGGCAAGATCGAGAAGCTCCCAGACGCGACGATGGAGACCGAAGATCCGTTCGGCGACGTGCGCGGCGTTGGCTACGCCACCGACGGCAAGCTGGTCAGCATCAGCGAACGCGGCGCGCTGTGCTTCGAAGCGGCGAAGAGCTGCTACGACGCGATGCCATCCCACACCGGCGTGATCGAGGCGGGCCGGCCTGCATCGTTCGCCGTGGTCGGCGCGGATGCGGTGTTCGCATGGCGGGCGAGCAAGCTGATCGTGATCCATCCCGGCGCGCAGCCGCAGCGCCTCGGCAAGGAGCACGAGCTACCGGATAACGGCACCGAGTTGCTCGCGGCAGCGACGAACGGCTGGATCGCGATCGATTACGAGAGCAACAACTTCGATCTGATCCGCCCGGGCAAGCGGATCCGCGTGTGGGCCGAGGTCGCGGCTCTCGCGTTCTCGCCGAACGGGCGGTACTTGGTCGCGTCGACGCGGAAGGCGATCGTTCGCTACGACCTGCGTTGCCTCGACAAATCACCACCGAACGCGACGAAGGTGACCACGACGAACGAGCCGATCGCGTCCTCGCTGTTGGTCAGCGATACCGGCGAGGTGATCGGCGGCGACCTCGCTGGCAACGTCACGAAGCTCGCGGGCGCGGATTCGTCGCCGCCGCCGACCTGCCGATAACCTATGCTGCGCGGGTGGAAGGCCGCCTCATCGATCACATCCATCTCGTGGTTCGCGACATCGCCGCGAGCAAGCGGTTCTACAAGGCCGCGTTAGCCGCGCTCGAGATCCCGGTGGGCGGCGAGGGCGACGACTTCCTGTGGGCCGACGAGCTCTACATCTCGAATGCGAAGCACACCGGCGGCGCGCTGACCGGCCGCGTCCATTTGGCCTTCAAGGCGAAGGACCTGGCCACGCTCGACCGGTTTCATGCAGCGACGATCGCCGCCGGCGGGCGCGACAATGGTGCACCTGGGCCGCGGCCCGAGTATTCGGGCAGGTATTACGGCGCGTTTGTCCTCGATCCCGATGGCAACAACATCGAAGCGACCTTCCACGCGTAACTGCTACGCTGGGAGGAGATGGCAACGCCGCAAACACCGGACGCAGGCACGCGCGACAACATCATCGCGCAGCTCGCCGATTTGATTTCCCGCGGTGGTGCCGAGCGATTCCTGCGAACGCCCGTCGCACCGGGCGAGCAGATGTTTCCGGATCTGTGGGCGCCGTCGCTGTCGGGCGTGCAGTTGCTGCTTCGCCGGCTCGCCGCGCACGCGGAGCTCGAGCGCACGGTCGTCGTGATCGATCGCCGCGAGCACGCACCACCGACCGAGAAGAAGCCGGCAACCCGCGTCGAGGTGAAGTTCGTCGACAAGACGTCCGCTACGTTCGCGCTCGGCGCGATCGGCACCGACGATGTCGTCGGCACGCTCGCGCACGAGATCGGGGTCGCGTTCGCGATGCTCCATCGCCCCGAGCACCACGAGCCCTATCGCTCGCAACAAGCCGACACGCTCGAACCCGAATCGGGCGACGACACGCGCGGATCGATCGCGACGATCTATCTCGGCCTCGGCGTGGTCGCCGCGAACGCCGCCTACCAGTACTACTCGTGGGCCGGCCGCTTCAACGGTGCGTACAACCCGCACGAGTTCGAGATCATTCGCGCCGGCCACGTCACGATGTCGGAGCTCGCGTTCGCGCTCGCGGTGCAGGCCGTGATTCGCGACGAGCTTCCGGCCGGTCTCTCGGGCCCGCAACGCGACGAAGTGTCCGCGTGGATGGCCGAGCTCGATCGCGACGAGCTGTGCACCCGCCTCGGCCTCGCGCGCGATGTCCACGCACTGAAACGAAGCGCTCCGATCGCGTTCGAAGATGCCGAGCTCGTCGACGAAGACGAGCCATCGCGCAAGACCGCGTTCCGTTGGCGCACGCATCGCGGCGGCGTGGGCCTCATCGCGGGTGCGGCGATCGGCGTCGGTTTCGCGATGTTCGTCGCATCGCGCGGCGCTTCACCGATCTTCATCTTCTCGGGCGCAACAGGCGGACACATCGTGGGGCGTAAGGTTCGCGTACCGCGGTGTTCCGCCTGCGCGACGGTGGTACGCCCCAATGAAACTATTTGCCCGCACTGTAATGCGGCACTTCGCGGAGACATTTCGAGCCTTTCGGAACGTCTCGAAGCGGAGGAGCGTTTGGACTCGGAAAACGGCGCTCGGAATATCTAGTTTCGTTTCTCTGTAAACCGATCGATCGCCAGTCGCATCTATTAGATATCCCGCCGGCGCCATGTAGCACCTGGCGGCACATTTCACGATTTCTCGACGGAAATCGTGATCTCGCTTGCGTGAGTTTCCGGCAAAAACGGTGACGCCCATCCTCCGTTTTGGTAATTTTATGGTGGGCAGTTTTTCAACTCAGGAGGCACTGATGAAGAACCTGAACGACATCGAACAGCGCCATGGTCGCGACATGATGAAAGACGCAGTCTTTATCGTGCTCGCCGTGTTGCTGACGGCAGTCTCGATCGTTTCGGTGACCGGCAGAGCCACGGGACGTGCACACGAGCACAAGTGGTCGGTCACGATGGTCGAGACGCCTGATCTCGCCAAATAGGCGCTACGCAGCTACACGCCGCCCGTGGAGCAACGCTTCGAGTGAAGCTCCGGGCGCACCTTCGATGACACGCACGCCATGCCGCAACAGCAGCTGGCGTCCCGGCTCCATCAACGTCTGCTGGTCGCGAACCATGAGCTCGCGGACCCGGCGGCCGTGTAGCGTTTGTGCGCCCGGCAGAAAGCCGCTCGCTGCAGGAACGATCGCGATCACCGAACCCGCCGCGCGCCGCAAGCGCCCGAGGGCACGCTTCGCGCGGTTTTCATCTTCGGCGAGGCCCGCCAGATCGCTGATGATCACGGCGACGTCCGGCTTCGAGGTCGCGACCGCACGCTCGACGGCCGCCAAGAAGCCCGCCGCGCGCCGCCCGTGTTCCCAGGTGGCGCGATAGGGCAGCTCGATCCCGCGCAGCCGGCAGAACAGACGGAGCGGCCGCAACTGGAGATCGTCATCCACGATCTGCGGCGGCTTCTGCGCGCGTTGCGCCTTCTTGTCGTCCTTGCCGAGCATCACGTCGATCAGCCGCTTGCACAGCCGGCCGGTCGCGGCGACGTCATACAGCTGTCCATCCGGGCCCGCCTGGATCTGCGTCCACCGCGGATCGTCGAGCGGCGGCGCCACCTTGATCCGGACATCGATCGCCTCTTGATGCGCGAGATAGCGCGCGACCAACGCGACGAGCTCGCCCGACGTCACGTCCGTGAGATCGGCATCGACCACGCTTCGCGTATCGAGCATCCGATCGACGAGCTGGAGATAGTGATGATGTCCGGTATCCGGCTGGAGCTCGACGACCGGCCGCGTATCCCACGCGACCAAGCCGATCCGGTCGCTGTTGCCGATCGCGGTCCGCCCGATCGCCGCCGCGGCATCGCACGCCCAATCGATCGGCGCGCGGCCGAGCGGTCCTTGGCGCATCCCGCTACCGACATCGACGATGAGCGTATGAGTCGTCACGATCTCGTTCTCGAGCTCGCGCACCATCAGCTGCTGCCGCCGCGCCGTCGCCTTCCACGCGATGAACTTGAACGGATCGCCATGCGAGTGCTCGCGGATTTCACGCAGCTCGCCGGATAGACCGCGGCGCTTCACCGAGTGCAGACCGACTTGCTCGTGCAACGCACCCGCCGCCGCGCGAACCGGATGCGCGCGCAAGGCGAGCGTGCGCGGGAACACCTTCACCGCGATCGGATTCGGGAAGAACGCTTCGATCTCGAACAGCGCGAGCACGTCGCCGAACGTGAGCGCCGCGCCGTGCAGCACGTGATAGCCCGCGGTCAGCGCCTTCACGCCGGTGGTGACCTCGACTTGTTGGCCGCGCTTCACGGTCGCGCTCGGCCGGTCATCGATCTCCAAACCCGAGGCCGTGAGGATGTTCGTCGATAGGATCCGCAGCAGGCGCGAGCCGTGATTGCGAAACGCGAGGTGGAGCTGGAACTGCCGATCGACCGCGAGTGCGCCACCTGGTTGATCACCCGGCGGCACCCACCACGACAGCTCGATCTTCTTGCGGCGCAGGAGGATCGCCGTCGGATAGAACGCGAGGTACAGCGACATCAACACCGCGAGCACGCAGCCCGCGAGCGCGACCAACGGCGGTGTGCCTCGCAACGCGCCGATCACGAGGAACAGCAGCGCCGTTCCCAGCACGAGCTTTCCGCGCGTGGCGAGGCGGGGAATCACTTAGCCGCGCTGTCCCTTCGGCATCTTGTAGCCGACCTTGTCGAGCGCCTCCGCGACGACGTTCGTCCCGAGCGCACCTTCGAGCTCGGCATCCGGTGTCATCAAGATGCGATGCCCCAGCACCATCGAAGCGAGGTGGCGAACGTCATCCGGCAGCACGTAATCGCGACCGCGAAGGAGCGCGAGCCCCTTCGCTGCATGCAAGAGCGCCAGTCCCGCGCGCGGCGATGCGCCGAGATAGACGCGTGCGTGCTGCCGCGTGAACGCGACGAGCGCGAGCACGTAATCGACGAGCTCCTCGGCGACGAACACGCCTTGCGCGAGCGCCTGCATCTCGAGCACGTCGTGCGGACCGACGACCGGACGCACCGGCGGCGGCGGCTTGTCGTACGTGAGCAGCATCCGCTTCTCGTCGGCCTGCTGCGGATAGCCCATCTTGATCTTGATCAGGAACCGGTCGACCTGCGCCTCGGGCAGTGGATACGTGCCCTCTTGCTCGATCGGGTTCTGCGTGGCCAGCACGATGAACGGCTCCGCGAGCGAGCGCGTTTCGCCTTCGATCGTGACCTGCTGCTCCTGCATCGCCTCGAGCAACGCGGACTGGGTCTTCGCCGGCGCGCGGTTGATCTCGTCGCCGAGTAGGACGTGCGTGAACACCGGCCCTTCGCGCAACACGAACGTGTTCGTGCGCATGTCGAGGATGTACGTGCCGGTGATGTCGCTCGGCAGAAGATCCGGCGTGAACTGGATCCGCCGGAAGTGACAGCCGAGCGTGGCGCTGAACGCCTTCACGAGCGTGGTCTTCGCGACGCCCGGATAGCCTTCGATCAACACGTGACCACGTGCGAGCAACGCGACCAGCAGTGCTTCGGTGGTGTGCGGCGATCCGATAAACGCGCGGCCGACTTCATCGGTGATCGCGCGGGACAACGCGTTCACGCGCGTCAGCTTGTCGTGGGTCAGGGCAGCTTGCATCTCTTACTGGGCTTCCGTCAGCTCGTGCCCAAGAGTACGACACAGCTCGGCCACGTCACTGTAGAGACTCTCGAAATCACGACGTGTCAGGGTGCCCGAGCTCCACGGCGCCGCCGCCTGACCGCGCGACGGCAGCGCCTTCAGCCGCCGGTACACCCGCGCGAGCGCCACGCCGGCCTGGGTCCCACGCGCCGCGGACACCTGGGCGACCAGCTCGGCCTCGGGGACGGTGTACAGGGGCTCGGACGTGGTGCTGGTCTTCGCCAGGTAGCGCTGGACCTGGTCGCGCAGGACGCACGCGAGCACGAGCAACGAGCCCGCATTCGCGTCGGCCGCGAAGATCAGCTGGTGAGGATCATCTCGCCGAGCCGGCCGCGAGAACCGCAGCCAGGCGCCGTCGATCTTCGGCCCACGCCGGACGGGCAGGGCCATGAACGCGAGGAACAGCAAGCAGGCCGCGAGTGCGCCGGCGACGGCCTTCATGGCGGTCGCCGTCAGCAGCCACTCGTGGCGACTCCATAACCAGGTGTTGAGCTCCGCGATCGATTTGCCGAGCTTGCCGTTTTTCGGATCGTCGATGAACGGCTGGGGCTCGCCGTACATGCTGACGTCGCCGCGCAGGAGCACGATGTGCTTCGCCTGGCCCTCGCGCGACAGCCACTCGAGGATGTTGACGGTCAGCGCGACGTTGCCGTGAAACGGCTCCTGCTGCATCCGATTGATGAAGATCGACGGATCCGCGACCGCGACGAACTTGCCGGTCCCGCGCTCGCCGGCGACGACCAACGCGCCGTCGTCGAAGCCGACCACCGTCGATGCGCCCTCGACATGCGTGAGCGCTGCCGGGTGATTCGTGACGACTTCACCGACCTCGCGCGCGATCGGATGATCGCCCTTCGCCGTCGCGATCGGCGCCCACACGCGGCCTTCGTAGTAGCGCGATGCTTTCGGCGACACGGTGTCCGCGCGCATGAGGCCCAACCCGAGCATCGCCTCCCGCGCATCGCCGAAATCGTCGGCGACCACGACGTTGCCGCCGGCTTGGACGAATGCCGAAAGCCGATTCGGATCGACCCGATGGAGCGGATAGACCATGAACAAGATGTCCTTCGAGCCGAGCTCGCTCCACTCGAGCTCCGACACCGGCGTGACATCGAAGCCCATGCCCTCGGCGAGCGCGACGAACTGCGCCATGCCGTTCCACGCCGTCGAGTGCGGATCGTAGTCCGTCGGATCCGCGTGCGCGACGCCGGCGACCAACGCGAGAATCAAGATCGCGCGCTTCACGCCATCTCCTCGCGTAGGAGCGTCGCCGCGGTCTTCACTCGATCCAAGACAAGGTCGAGCTCGGGTGGTTGCGAGAAAGCGAGCAGGGCGTAGTAGCCCGCGTGCACCGCATAGACGATCACTTCGATCTTGTCGTGACGCGCGATGAAGAACTCGGGCCCACCGAAGTGCAGCGTGCCGAACGCATCCGATAGCTGCGAGAGCACGATGCCGTAGTGGGCGGTCAGCACGGCCCAATCGTGGCGATCCATGTGCGAGAACGAGTCGACCATCTCGCCATCGGACGCGGCGAACGCGCCGCCGATCGCGTGCGGTGTGGTGTCGACGCAGTTCTTGAGGATTCGCGCGAACGGGGTCACGGGAGATCCTCGAGCTTCTTCACGTTGTCATCGACGTACGTGACCTTCACGCCGAGCGCCTTGCCGACGTCATCGGTCCACTTGCGAAAGTAGGCGACCTTCGCGTCGTTCAACAGCGCCGCATCGACGTCGGCATCGCTCGGGTTCGCGGCTGGAACGTCGTCGGTCCACACGATCACGTCCCAGCCGAACTTCGTACGCACGGCGTCGCTGGCGCGGCCGATTTCGGGAAGCGCGAACAAGGCGCGTGCATACGGTGCGTCGAGCGCACCGGCGCGATACGCGGTGACGTTCTCGTGTGCGAGCTCGATGCCGGGCGCGGCCTTCTGCGCGAGCTCGACGAGCGACGGTCCGAGCAAGCCGGTTTCTTTGGCGAGCGCGGCCGCGATCTGCTTCGCCGTCGCTTCCGCTTTCGGATCCTCGGTCCCCTCTTTGACATTGATCCGGACATACGCCGACGCGCGGTAGTTCTCGTGCTTCAGGCGAAACGCGCCCTTCTTGTAGACCTGATCCCAGATCGGACCGAACTGCGCGGGCTTGGTGAACGCGTCTTCGTATTGCGTGGCGACGAGCCCGGACACCATCGCCGTATGCGTCGCGCGCGCGACATCCGGATCGAGCACGTATGCCTGCGCGCGCTGTGCGAGCAGCTCGAACGCGATGCACTGATTCAACGCGTCCTGCTTGGTGGCCCCGCGCTTCGCTTGACCGGTGACGCACGAGCCCCACACCGGCTTGCCGTTGACCCGCGCCACGATCACGTCCGCGGGATCCGCGCGTGTCGCCTCCATCCCCGCCGGTGGGCCGACGGGTTGTTCGACCACGGCTCCGCCGCCGCAGCCGATCAGGAGGACGCACGCGAGCTTCATTTAATCCCGCTGCACGAGCGCGAGCCGCGCCATCTCTTTGCCGACGGAGATCACGGCGACGCCAACGATCATCACGAGCACCGAGGCGACGTAATCGCGCCGCGCGAGGTAATCGAGCGTCTCTTTGAAGAAGTACAGGCTGCCCGCGATCAACGCGAGGGACAGCAACTCGAAGAAGTAGCGACGGAACATGATGACCTCACATGTGGCGGAACAGGATGAGACCGAGCATCGCGAGGAGCGCGATCGTGACAGCGAGATAGAACCGCGAACGCGGCTTGCCGACTTTGACCTCGGCACGCGTGCGCGTCAGGGCACCTACGAGATCGCGATCGCCCGTACGGTGCGGGCGCAGCACACCCAAAAACGCGTAGTGGAAGATGCCCAACCACAACACGATCGCGCCGACCGTGAGCGCGGTCGTCATCAGCGCGACCCGGCCGGGGTACATCTCGCCGATGTAGTCGTTGATCGCCTCGTCGAAGTTGACCCATACGATCAGCACGATCGGGATCACGAGCGACATCGCGGTCAGACCCCAGTACACGCGCTCGCGGCGCCGCCACCGACTCGCGGGACCTTGCGTCGCCGACGACAACATCCGGACCGAGCGTGGCGCGGGCGGCTCGTGGAACGTGGTGAAGAACGAGACGCCGAACAGATACGCGATCACGCCGATCGCGACGAGCGCGAACCGCACGGGTCCGTAGACGTAGCTGCTCGCGAGCGCCGGGTTGATCGATACCGGGACGAGCACCGCCGCCGGGAACACGCCGAGTAGGATCGCCTCCGAGCGCCGGGCGAGGCCGAGCATCAACACGCCGAACGGCAGGATCGCCGCGGCGATTCGCGCGGGACCGTGCAACGCGCCGACGAAGATCGCCGGCAGGATGACGATCGAGACCCACACGTTCGTGCCGAGCGCGAACGCGACGACGTCGGCAAACGTTCGCCAGCGCCTCTCGGTGGTGACCGGTTCTGACACCGCCTACGAATGTACAACGTGCGGCTGCCGGGCGCCCGTGAGACTCATATATGTTCCGCCCATGTCAGATGCGTGGGACTTCTTCCTGCAGGGCCAGGTCAATCAACTCCGTAGGGAGCTGCACGATACCGAGGCCCAGGTCGACGATCTCGGAAAGCTAGAAACCGCGACCGCACGCTCGTTGCGCGATATGCGAAAGCGGCTACTGGAGACCAGTACGCTGCTGCTCGCGCTCGTCGAGACCCTCGCTGCCGACGGCAAGCTCGATCTCGATGTCCTGCAGGCGCGGCACGAGAACATGCTCGCCGATCAACCGCCCTCGGCGGACCATCCCGAGCCGACCACGGCGGACAAGCCGTACACGTGTACTCAGTGCTTTCGCGCGACCGCGATCGCGAGTGGCAACATGACGGCGACCGGCTTCAAGTGTAATCAGTGTGCGCGATGGTGAAGAAGCTCGTAGTCACGATCGATGGTCCCGCCGGCGCCGGTAAATCCACCGTTGCGAAGACCCTGGCGCGTCGCCTCGGCTACAGCCTCCTCGACACCGGCGCGATCTATCGCTCGGTCGCGTTGAGCTCGCAGCGCGCGGGCATCCCGTGGGATGACGCCGAACGCCTCGCCCAGATCGCGCGCGACCTCGCGATCGAGTTCAAGTTCGTTGGCGATACGAACAGCGTGTTCCTCGCCGGCGAGGACGTGTCCAAGGCGATTCGCACGCCGGAGATTTCACAGGGGGCATCGCAGGTGTCGGCGCACGGTCCGGTGCGCGCGGCGCTCTTGGATCTCCAGCGCCGGCTCGGCTCGGGTGGTGGCGTCGTCGTCGAGGGGCGCGATACCGGCACGGTCGTGTTCCCGCTCGCCGAGGCGAAGTTCTTCTTGTCGGCGACGGACGAAGAACGCGCGCGTCGTCGGGTGGCCGAGCTCCAGCTCGCCGGCAAGGACGTCGATTACATCCAGACGCTCGCCGAGATCCGCGAACGCGATCATCGCGATGCCTCGCGTGACGTGGCGCCGATGAAGGCGGCCGAGGACGCGGTGATCATCGATTCGTCGACGATGACGATCGATCAAGTCGTCGACGCGATGGCCGACCGCTGCAGCTAGTCCTGGCGTTTATAGCGGTCGGCCATGAACGTGTAATAGATGAAGCCGAAGCGCTGGTACCAGTCCGGCTCGTGCATGTAGTCCGCTTCGCACTTGCCGAGCGCGTCGAGTGATTTGCGGAGCTCCGGCATCATGTCGGCGAGCTTCTTGTCGTACGTGCCTTGAAGGTGCACGAACGCGGCAAGGATCTCGGCGCGGGCTTGCTGCCATGACAAACCGGCGACGGCGTGAACGCCCGACGCGGTATCGCCGAGCGAGATGGCCGCCTTCTCGTAGCGGTCGAATGCGACGTAGTAGCAACGCAAACGCTCGAGGTTGAGCCGCATTTGATTGACGCTGCGGATCGCGTGCGTGAAGCACTCACCGCACGGTCCGCCCTGACCTGGATCCCGGGCGCCGACGCCCGGATCGAAGGAGGCGCACGTCGCCGGAGTCTCGGGCGCACCTGCGCTCGAGGTGTCGATGCAGGTTGCATCGAACGGGATCAACGCCTGATTCGCGCGGTTGAACTCTTCGTAGCTCTGGTACGTTTGGACTCCCCACAACGCGAGCTGCGGCGGGGTGCCGAATTCCTCGAGGAACGAGCCGGGGTCGGCAGCTGGGGGGCGCGCCTCGGTGATCGGGACCGACGGTGCGAGGTTGTTGGGCTGCGCGGATGCGATGCCAACGGCGATCGCGAGAACCAAGATCGTTTTCATCGCTTCCTCCGTTTCACCGCGATCACGATGATGAAGATGACGCCTACCAGGATGCCGATCGCGATCAGCGCGTTCTTCGTGCTCGAGTCACCACCGCCGCCCGATTTGTTCGGACCGTTGTACGTCTTCATCGACGTGATGACGGGGGCGAGCTGCGGTTGAACCTCGTCACCGACCCACGCCACGAGGTGGTAGGGCTTCGGTGGCCCTTCGGCCTTGACGGTCATTCGAACCTCACCCTGGGTTCGGAACTTCTCGGTCACCGACTTCTTTCCGGGGCCGGTTTTCTGCGTCCGTAGCGTTTCGTCCCACCGATCTTTCCCGATGATCAGGGTGATTTCGTCGTCGGGGTTGTCGGCGACCAGCGTGATCGCGATCGGTTGGAGAACGAAGATGTTGTCGATAAAGAACTGATCTCCCTCGGGTTTCGAATCCGAGGTAACGACCTGGACCTTCCCGTTTGGAAGGTGCGAATCGGGGGCGAGCGTCAGCTCCAGAGCCGGCTTCTCGCGATCGTCCGCGTGAGGGGCGGCAGAGCTACTTCCTGCCAACAAGGCTAGCGAAACCAAAGCCAGCCGAACCAACCGTCCCGGTTGACAAATCACCTCTGCGAAGGTACCAAGACCGCCCTTGTCGAGGGGCCCTTCCTACGGGCCAAATCCAGCCTCGGCATCTGTAGGAGATCTGCTTGAATATGGTTACCCAAGACGGCCAAGGCGATGAAGATTTCGCGGCGCTACTGGCCGAGTCCTTCAACCAGGACACTGTAAAGGAGGGTGAAATCCTCCGCGGCACCGTGATCAGCGTGGGCAAAGACTTCGCGATCGTGGATGTCGGTTACAAGAGCGAGGGCCAAGTCCCCCTCGAAGAGTTCCGCATGGCAGACGGTTCGATCGGCGTGAAGCCGGGCGACGTCGTCGATGTGTTGCTCGAAGCCCGCGAAAACGACATGGGCATGGTGGTCCTCTCGAAAGAGAAGGCCGACCGGTTCAAGGTGTGGGACGAGATCAGCGCCGCGTGTGAGCGGGACGAGCTGATCGAAGGCGTCATCACCACGCGCGTGAAGGGTGGCCTCTCGGTCACGATCCGCGGTGGTGTGAAGGCGTTCCTCCCGGGTTCGCAGGTGGACCTGCGGCCGGTGCGGAACCTCGACGCGTTCCTCAACCAGAACTTCAAGTTCAAGGTCATCAAGTTCAACAAGAAGCGCGGCAACATCGTGTTGTCGCGCCGCGTCCTCCTCGAGAAGGAGCGCGCTGCACTGAAGGAGTCGACGCTCGAGCGCCTGAAGGAAGGCCAGATCGTCGAAGGTATCGTCAAGAACCTGACCGAGTACGGTGCGTTCATCGACCTCGGCGGCATCGACGGCCTCCTCCACATCACCGACATGAGCTGGGGCCGGGTCAACCACCCGTCCGAGCTGTTCCAAGTCGGTGACCACGTTCGCGTGAAGGTGTTGAAGTTCAACGCCGACACCGAGCGCGTCTCGCTCGGCCTGAAGCAGATCACGGAAGATCCGTGGAGCCGCGCGGCCGAGAAGTACGTCCCGGGCACGGTCGTCCGCGGCAAGGTTGTCTCGCTCAAGGATTACGGCGCGTTCATCGAGCTCGAAGAGGGCATCGAGGGTCTCGTCCACATCAGCGAGATGAGCTGGACGCGTCGCGTGAAGCACCCGTCGAAGATGGTCGCCGTGGGTGACATGGTCGAGGCAGTCGTCCTCGATGTCGACGTGAAGCAGAACCGCATCTCGCTCGGTATGAAGCAGCTCGAGCCGAACCCGTACGAGCAGCTGACCGAGAAGTACCCGCCGGGTACGGTCGTGAAGGGCACCGTCCGCAACATCGCTGACTTCGGTATCTTCGTGGAGATCGAAGAAGGCATCGACGGCCTCGTTCACATCAGCGACATGAGCTGGACCCAGCGCGTGAAGCACCCGTCGGAGCTGTTCCAGAAGGGTGACGTCGTCGAAGCCGTCCTCCTCAACATCGACACCGGCGACGGCGACAAGCCGAAGATCTCGCTCGGCATCAAGCAGCTGGTTCCGGATCCGTGGGATCGCATCCCGCAGCTCTACCCGGCCGGCAAGGTTGTCGACGGCAAGATCCTCAAGGTCCTCGACTTCGGCGCGTTCGTCGAGCTCGAGAAGGGCGTCGAAGGTCTCGTTCACGTGAGCGAGATCAGCGACGACCACGTCGAGGATCCGCGCACGGTGCTGAACCCGGGCCAGGAAGTCAAAGTCCAGATCCTCCACGCCGACGCGGCGGAGCGCAAAATTGGTCTCTCGATCAAGGGTGCGAACCGGGCCAAGGACGCGGCGGAAGCTCAGGGCTTCAACTCGTCGAACGCGGGTGGCGCCACCCTCGGCGACAAGTTCCGCGGCAAGTTGGACAAGCTGAAGCCGAAAGACGCTCAGTAGTCATTCGTAATGTGTACTGACAGGGCCCGCTTCGGCGGGCTTTGTTAGTTTCGGGCGCCGTGCTGTTTTTAGATCCGATCATCATCGACGCTCGCGCCGAGGTCAGTGGCATCACCACCGTGCACTCGCCGCACGCGGAGCCCGATCAACACGATCTCGTGCTCGCCGGCGGCCGGGCAGGTGTCGTGCTGGGTGCTGGCGACGTCGCGTATCACGTCGCCGGCGATGCCGCGATCGGCGCGTCGACCGGCAACACCGCCGATGGCACCGAGGATCGCAACGGCTTCGCGTACGCGCTGTCGTTGTTGCCGCTCGGCTTCGCGTGGCGGATCGACAAGCAATCGACGCTGACGCTCGGTACGGGTATCGGGGCGAGTGGCGCGACCGGCGGCCTCGACGACGTGGTGACGGTTCCGGTCGAGCTGACGTACGAAGGTGGGAGCGATTTCCACCTGATGACCCGGCTGCGCGTCGCGTACGCGTTCGAGGCCGTGACGCGCGCGCCGTCGCTCGGCAATCACGTCGTCGGCGAGCTGTTCGCGGGTCTCGCGATGGCCATGGATGAAAAGTCCGACGGCGCGTTTTACTTCGGCGTGCTGTACGAAGAGATGTACGACGCTCGCTATGCCGGCGCCGCGATCGGTTATCGGTTCCGCTAGAGCTTGATCACGTTCAGCGTGCCGCGCTGGTGATCGCTATCGCAATTGACCGTGTCGCGCCCGCCGAGCAACAGATAGTCGCCGGCGATGCCGACGCGCTTCAGGTTGATGTATTGCGGCTCCGGGTAGGTCTTCGCTTGCTTGCCACGCGTGACGACGAGGCCCTTGTCGGTGCGCGCGACCGTGATGTCCTTCCCGGTGAACATCGATTGGACGTCATTCGCCGTCAGCCAGGTTGTCTTCACCGGCGTGAAGCCGAGCGCGCCTAACACCGCGGGCTCGTCTTTGACGTTCTTGCCGTCGAGCGTGAACACGACCGCGCCGGTCGAATCGTAGATCTCGAACACGGTCGTGCTCGGTGTGCCCGGGCCGCCCCACATCGTCCAGTTGTCGAACGCGAGGTTGCCGTGCGAATCGATCGCGAGGTTGCCATCGCCGAGCTTCTTTGCGGTGCCCGGTTTTCCTGCGATCGCCTTGGCCGAATCGCGCGTCTTCAGGGCCGCGAGGTCGCTATCGACGGCGAGGCGCCACGCGAGCCATTGCGGATGCTTCTTCGCGGCGATCGCGATCGTCTTGTCGGCGTCGTCGAGGTGTTTGCCCATGCTCTGCGCCGAAAGCAGGTTGGTGAGGTAGACTGATCGTCCGGTGCCTTGTCGACGGCGATTTGGAAGTGCTTGATCGCGTCGTCGTACTTCCTTGCGAGGTGCGAACGCATCCCGAGCGTGTTCTCGATGCTGGAGTCGATGTCGGCGAGAGACGTCTCGAACGGTTCACCATCACCGCTCGTGCAGGTCGTGTCGTCGACGGCGATCTTGACCGTGCCATCGTCGGCAACATCGATCGATTTGAGATTGTCGTAGGTTCGGCCTTCGCGCCCGACGCGTACCGAGACGCCATCTCGCGTCGCATAAAGCTGGTTGCCCTTGAGTGCGACGGTGAGCCCCTTCGGCAAGGGCTTCGCCGACGCCACACCCACCGCGAGCACGAGCCCCCATCTCATGCGAACAAAAATAACGCATCCACGCGAGGTCGTGCGTCCTACCCGGCATGAGGCTGCCGTTACTTGCCTTGCTCGCGGGGTGCTCGGTGTTTCCGCGGTCGCTCGACAAGCCGACCGACGACAACACGTATGTCGCACTGCTAACCGGTAGCCTCGGCCATCCGCTCGATGGCATCGCACGTCATCCGTGGTTCGCGGTGCATCACAAGGGCGATGCGAACTGGCACGTCTACGAAGTCGGCGGTGGCGGTGAAGAGGCGGATCCGTTTCGCAAGCACTCCGAATATCTGAACCCGCAGCTCGAGAAGATGTGGAGCGGCGAAGAAGCCGAGCGCGCGGCCGAATGCATCGAGCGCGTCGGTCCGGCCGTACGGAATTGGATCCAGGACCACTACATCTTTTATCCGGGGCCGAACTCGAACACGTTCGGCGATGTCGTGCTCCGGCGCTGCCACTTGCACGCGAGCCTGCCGTCGACGTCGGTCGGGAAAGATTGGCGCGGTTGGATCGGTGGCGGCGTGACGAGTGAAGGCACGGGCCTCCAGCTCGAGACGCCGGTGATCGGCGTGAAGGTCGGCTTGAAAGAAGGCGTCGAGGTCCACATCATCGGCCTCTCGTTCGGGATCGATCTGTGGCCGCCTGCGCTGATCGTGCCGTGGGGCTCCGGCCGCCTGGGGTTCGCCGACCGATGAAGGCGCTCGTCATCTTGGTCGCGTTGGTGGGAGTCGCGCACGCGAACGACTTTCCACCCGGCGCCGCGTACCTCCACGAAGAGCTGACGCTCCTCGATCACACGTCCGACGCCGGCGACAACTCCGAGATCCGGCAAATCGGGTTGGCCGGATTTCGCCTGCACGGCTTCATCCGATGCGAGTGCATGCCGATCGCGTATCACGCAGGCCTCGATCTCGCGCTCGGCGCGGTGCTCGGTCGCCACGGCGGCTTCGCGTACGAAGTTGGATTTCTGCCGATCGGCGTCGGCTTCTTCCTCGGTCGATCGAGCTGGCTGACGATCGGCACCGGCATCGTCGGCTCGGGTGCGACCGGCTCGCTCGACGACGCCGCGCAATGGCCGGTCGATGTCGACCTCGAGCTCGAGCTCACGAAACGGATCCGCGTGATCGCGTGGGGCCGGATGGCGTGGGACACCGCGGCACCGAGTCGGGTCGGTGGCTCGCCGACGATCCCGTTCGCCGACGAGGTCAGCGGGATGATCGGCATCCGCATCGGCCATCACTACGAGGACTACGGCTTCCCGACGGGAAATGGCCCCTATCTCGGCTTCTCGTATCGGGAGATGCTCGGCACGAAGTTCATCGGCATCACGCTCGGTTACTCGATCGACATGGCGAGCCCACCCGAGAATGATCGTCGCCGTCACGAGCCCGTGTAGACTAGAGGTGTGATCGCGCTGCTCGGGACCGTGTGGCTCGGATCGTTCACGCCGGCGAAGGCGGTCGACGTCAGCGACACGCGTGCGATCGTCGGGCGGGCAGGGACCGTCACCGTGTTCACGCCGGCGGATGGCTCGCCCGCGCCGACCGGTGAGGTCGCCGTCGTCGAGCCGTTGACCGGCATGAACATCGTGGCGCCGGTTACGAACGGCAAGATCGCGCTGCCGCTGTTCGCGATCGATCGCCGGCCGTATGCGAATGCCGTGGTGCTCGTGCCGGCGACCACGACCGTCAAGTTCGTCAACCCGAGCGCCGCCGACGTGAAGTCGATCAAGGCCGCGCTCGCGAAGGACGACGCGCTCTCCCACGTGAAGCGCGCGCTCGACCATCTGGAGATCGGCGCCGTCGATCTCGATGGTGACGGCAAAGCCGATGTCGCGCTGACCTACGGCTGCACCGTGTGGGGCGATGGCCAGTGCCAGGTGTTCGGGCAGTTCGCGCTCACAGCGACGAAGGGGACCTGGCACGAGCTAGAGTGATGCTGGTATACCCGGCGGGAGATGGCAGCCGGTGATCCACCCGAGTCTGGTCCGATCGACCGGATCACGCAGCCGATGACGAACCTCGCGGATCAGAGCGGTCCGTTGCGCGGCCGGCGCGATACCTGGTTCGGCGACACCCGCGGCTCCGTCCTGCGGTTCTTGGGGCGCTGGGCGTTCGTCGTCTTCATCATCATCGTCGCGATCATCGGCCGCTCGGTCCTCTTGCCGTTCGTGTTCGCCGGCCTGATCGCGTACATCCTCGCGCCGATCGTCCAGCGCATGACCGTGCGGACGAACGGCACGAAGCGGATGCCGCGCGGGGTGGCGATCATCCTGTGCTACGTCGTGTTCGTCTCGGCGGTCGTCGGGTTCCTGTTCCTGTTGGTGCCGCGGATCTCGCGCGATGCCGCACGCCTCGGTAAAGAGGCGCCGGGGCTCTACAAGCGCGTCAACGAGGAGTACACGCCGCAGCTCGCGCGCTGGCTCGAACATCGGTTCCCGTCGCTGTCGCCGCCGAAGCCGATCGAAGAAGCGCAGCCGATCGTGCCGGAGGTGCCGATTCCGCCGGGCACCGCGTTCACGATGACGCCGCTGCCGGATGGTCGGTTCGCCGTGCAGGTCACGCCGAACGGGATCGATATCAAGCCGGACTCGCAGGGCGGCTATCGCGTGCTCGCCGTCGAAGCGCCACCGGAAGCCGCGTCGCTCGAGGACAAGCTTCGCCAGTACGTGCGCACGGGCCTGATGTCGCTGCAGAGCAAGCTCAACGACGTGGTCCGGACGATGCAAAACATCATCACGGGCTTCATCCGCGGCATCTTCGCCTTCTTCTTCACGCTGATGATCGCGGCGTTCATCTTGATCGATGTCGAGAAGGTGCACGGGTTCATGCGCGGCCTGTTCCCGACGAACACGCGCGAGGACTACGACGTCATCATCCAAGGCATCGATCGCGGCCTGTCGGGTGTGATCCGTGGCCAGCTCGTGATCTGCGTGATCAACGCAACCCTGACGTTCATCGGCCTGACGATCTTCGGCGTGAAGTACTCGCTGATCCTGTCGATCGTCGCGGGTGCGATGAGCCTGATCCCGATCTTCGGATCGATCCTGTCGTCGGTGCCGATCGTGATCGTGGCGCTGGTCTCGGGCGACGAGGGCGTCGACATCTTCCGCGGCGTGGTGATGGTGCTGTGGATCGTCGGCATTCACCTGATCGAGGCGAATGTCCTGAACCCGAAGATCATCGGCACGGCGGCGAAGATTCACCCGGTGCTCGTGATCTTTGCCCTGTTCCTGGGCGAGGCGAGCTACGGCCTGGTCGGCGCGCTGCTCGCGGTGCCGCTGCTCTCGGCGATCCAGGTCATCTTCATGTATTTCTATCGGAAGCGCTGGGCGGCCCCGGCGCCGATCGTCCCGGTCGTGGTGCCCCCGACGGCAAATCCGCCCGCACCGCTGCCGACCACCAAAACGTGATCTGTTTCATAGAGCCCGGCAAATGCGCGTGCTCGTTGAACGTTTCGGTGGTGGGTGGTACCCCATATGCAGATGGTGCGTTGGCTCTCGCTCGTGTCGGTGATGGCGGCTGCAGCCGTCGCGTCTGCGCAGCCCGTCGATCCGTACGCGCCCGCGCCGCCACCTACACCAACGCCGGCACCTGCGCCGGCTCCAACGCCCGCGCCGCCGACGGCGAGCGATCCGGTGTTGAACGAGCAAGTCGCGGTGTCGCTCGTCGCGCGCGCGAAAGAATTGATCGAAGCCAAGCTCTACGTCGACGCGAAGCAGCTCGCGGTCGAGGCGATCGTGAAATCGCCGACCGGCCCGGCAGCCGCGGAAGCGCAAGCGATCATCAAGCAGGTCAATGCGGCGCTCGGTATCGCGGAGCCACAGCCCACGCCGCCGATCGACACACAGGTCAAGATCACCGACGACAAAGAGCCGGTGCCGGTGCCGCACGACATCACGCGCGCGTACGTGTTGCCGGCGCGCGTGCACGGCGGGATTTATCTCGGCACGATCGGCGCCACGATCGGATCGGCGTTTTCGGATTCGAACGAAGCCGCGGGCGCCGTGCCGATGGGCATCGCATTCGCTGCGGTCGGCGCGTTGGTCACGCCGATGATCGCGAAGCACTACGAGCTCGACGAAACGCAGGTACGCACCGTCGGTGGCGGCACGATGTGGGGCGGGATGATCGGCGGCATGCTCGGCGCCACGTTCCAAGGTGCCGATGGCGGCAAGGTCAACGGGCGCGGCCCGCTGCTCGGTGCATCGATCGGCTCCACGCTCGGCATCCTCGGCACGATCGGGCTCGCGCGCGATCACGACTTCACCACGGGCGATGTCGCGCTGACCGATACGTTCGTCGGTATCGGCACCGCGGGTGGCCTCACCGTCGGCATGTTGATGCAGCCGGCGCAGAAAGAGGCGTACACGCTGAACGCGGCCCTCGGTGCGGCGGCCGGCGTGGTGACGGGCTACATCCTCGCGCCGAAGACGAACACCACGTCGCGCCGGATGATCCGCGTCGCGGGTGTGTCGGCGATCGGTGGCGGCCTGCCGTTCCTGCTCTACGCGGGCATTCACGACAAGCACGCCACGTGGGACGACCGGTTGACCGGTGGTCTCTCGACGCTCGGGCTCGTCGGTGGCGCGATCCTCGGGTTCTATCTCACGCGCCATGTCGACGAAGGCATGGACACGAACGACTTCATCCATCACGACGCGGACGATGCGCCGGCGGCAGTGCTCGGGCGCAGCTCCGACGGGAAGTGGGCGTTGAACGGCGTGGGGATCCAGCCGTTGTCGTCGCAGTTGGTGCAGGGTGCGCAGCCGCAGGGCATGACCCTGTCGTTGGTCGGCGCGACGTTCTAAGGGGACGGTCGCAACTACGTCAACTTGCGATCGCGAACCACGCGAAACTCTTCGAGCATGGGGACGGTCGCAACTACGTCAACTTGCGATCGCGAACCACGCGAAACTCTTCGAGCATGGGGACGGTCGCAACTACGTCAACCAAACGTCCGAAACCCGGACAGCGTGGTCCGAAGTTGACGTAGTTGCGACCGTCCCCACCTCCGCGAGAATTCAGGTGGATGGCGATCGCAAGTTGACGTAGTTGCGACCGTCCCCGTCCGGGACATTACGGGCGGCGGACGCGGAACACGAACGCACTGCCGAGCTTCACTTCTTCGAAGTCGGAGAAGCCGATCCGTTGGAGCCAGGAGCGCAGCTCGTTTGGCTCGAAGCGGCGAATGCCCGCGGCGCGCGCGGCGAGGCGGCCGAACAGCGTTGGCGCTTCGGCGAACGTCGAGCCGACGTAGATGCCGCCCGGCCGGAGGATGCGACGGATCTCGCGGAACACGAGCTCGGGATCATCGTAGGCGTGCAGGGCGCCCGCATTGTTGACGCCGCCAAAGCTGCCGTCGACGAACGGCAACGCGTGCGCATCACCGCGCAAGAGGACCGCGTTCGTGTAGCCACTCGTGCGTTGCGCGGCGACGTCCAACATCGCGCGCGAGATATCGAGCCCGACGATCAGCTCGCCCGGCGCGGCAGCCGCGAGCGCGCGCACGAACACACCGGGACCACACGAGAGGTCGAGCCACGGGCCATCGCGATCGTCGAGGTTGAGGCTGTGCTTGTGGATGAACAACTCGCCGGAGATCCCGCCGACCGCTGCGCCCGCACCCTTGCCCGCGAGCATGCGAACGAAGCCAGGACGCCACACGCGATCGTAGATCCGCGCGACGAGATCCGACTCCATCAGGCGCTGCTCGGACGTCGGTGCCGTTGGCTCGCCGGTGTCGGCGTCGATCAGGTCGAGGACACCGGCGCTCGTATGCCCGGGCTCGAGCCCACAATGCTTGCACCGCGGTGTCTTGAGGTTCGCGTACGGCGCGGCCGTTCGGCACCGGGGACACTGCAGGATCGGCAGAACAGCTGGATCCACGCTGGTGTTGTAACCGAAGTTTGGGTACGACGGATGCGATGAGAGCGCGGGTTTTGGTCCTGTCGTGTCTGCTCGCCACGCCCGCGCTCGCGGCGCCGAAGCCCGACAAGAAGAAGGCCGAAATCGCGCAGCTCGCGATCATCCTCGATGGCGCGGATGAAGACGCCGCGGTGAAGGCGGCCCAGGCGCTCGGCGATATGGCCGATCCGGCCGCGCACGACGCGCTCCTCGACGGGCTCGCGTTCGGATTGCCGCCGCTCGTCGCGGTCGATGCGATGACGGCGCTCGCGAAGCATCCGGCACCACCGGATGTCAGCTCGCTGTCGCGCTACGCCGGGCACCACAACCAGAAAGTTCGCAGCAAGGCGATCGCGGCGCTGTCGCTGTATCCGGATCCGAAGGCGCACGCCGCGGTCGTTGCCGGGTTGCACGATCCGGCGCCCGGCGTGCGGGAAGCGGCGGCGCAGACCGCGGCGAAGGCACACGTGCGCGAAGCGGTGCCGGCGCTGTTCGAGCTGCTCGCGCTCGGCGAAGAACCGGCCGCGCACGCGCTCGCGGATCTGGCGGATGCGGATCTCGTGCGGAAGATCGGGGATCAGCTCGGCAAGGTGCCGGACGTGACGCTCGCGCTGTGTTTGGGGTTGATCCTGCGACGTCCGGATTTCGGACCGGATACCGAGCGCGTCGAGGTCGTGAGGGCGATCGGAAAGCTGCAATCGCCGGCGGCAACGGATGCGCTGACCGACTACGTGAATGCCACGCCGAAGAATCCGCCGCGGGCCTCGCGTCAGGAAGCGGAGAAGATGCTCGAAGCCCGCACTTCGGGAGCTGGCAAGTGAACGCCCTCCGAAACTGCGCGCTTGCGCTTACGCTTACGCTTACGTTTACGTGGCTACCTTCGTGCGGCGGGCACGCGGTGTTCCATCTCACGTCGACGGACAATGACCGCGATCAGTTGACCGCCGCGCTCGCCGCGCGGAAGCTGCCGGAACAGCCGTCGCCGATGAATAGCTCGCGCACGCCGCGCGTGTTCGTTCTCGAAGCCGGCGCGCCGAAGACGATCGTCGCGTACGACCTCCAGCGCGAGCAGATCTTGTGGAAGCAGGATGCCGACGTGAAGTCCCGGATTTGGGTCGGCGGAAACTTCATCGCCGAGATCGAAAAAGACGGCCTCGTCGCGCGCGATCAACAGACCGGCGCCGTGAAGTGGCACACCGAAATTCCGGGCGAGCTCGTCGGCGCGGCAGCGGATGGCGATCACGCGTATCTCGTGTGGAAAGAGAGCGGGTCGACCTGGTGGCTCGCCGGTTACGACGGCTCGTCGGGCAAGCAGTTGTGGAAGGCGGATGCCGACGGCGTGCTCGGTGCCCCGGCCGCACATGGCGGCATCGTCTATCAGCCGTACAACGCGCAGTGGCTGTCGTTGATCGATGGCGCATCGGGGAAGCCGCTCGCTCGAATCCGCGGCATCGACGAGCAAATCTCGATGTTGCGCGTGACGTCGCGGATGGCGTTCTTCGGCAGCAAGCAAGGGGTGTTCGAGCTCGACGCGCGTGCGGCCTCCGGCAAGCGCGATCAATCGACCTACGGATCGGTCACCGTGGCGCCGCAACTCGAGCACACGACCTACGGCCGCGATGCCTACGATCCGGTCCAGATCGCGTACACCGCAGCCGATCGCGCACGCGTGTTCTACGACAGCGCGAAGCTCGATGCCTACGCGGTCCACTACTTCCGCTACGTGTTCGGCTTCGATCACGCCGGCGCGATGCAATGGGCGTACGTCCATCCGCGCGTCGAGCTCGTCGCGAGCGAGGACACCGGCGCGGCGATCCTCGGGATGTCGCAGACCGGCGAGCTCGTCGCGCTCGATCCGAAAACCGGTGGCGTCCGGCTCGCGAAGAACATCGGGACGTCGGCGGCCGTGATCGGCGCGACGTTCGATGCCGACGGTTGGTCACCGCCCGCCGCTGGTGAGAAAGTCGAGACCGTTGCGGCGCTCGTCTCGATCGCGCGCGATCACGACGCGCGGTTCGATCGCGTGAAGGAGCTCGCCGTCCAGGCGATGGCGAAGATGTCGGGCGGCGAGGTGACGAAGCAGCTGTTGGGCGTGCTCGCCGACGACCGCGCCCCGCAGAAGCTGAAGGACTCGGTCGTCGACCTCCTGATCGCGCGCAAAGATCCGGCGAGCTTGCCCGTGCTCGTCGATCAGCTCGCGGTTCACGACGACTACTTGAAAAAGACCACGCCGCTCGCACTCGGTCCGGTCGCGCGTGCGATCGCGGGACTCGGCGGCGCGAAGCTCGATCCGAAAGTCGTCGAGCAGGCGCTCGCCGCACTGCAGAGCCACCTCGACGCCCCGACCACCCAGGTGGGTGACCTCGTGTTCGTGATCGACGCGATGGCGGCAATCGGCGGTGGCCGCGAGCGACCGGCGCTCGGCTCGCACCTGCTGCTGTATCACGCCGACGAGGAGCTCGGCGCCGATGCCGCGTGGGGCAAGGCGATCGTCGTCGCGCTCGAGACCCACGGCGGGCCGGGGGAGCGCGAATTGCTGAGAGCGGTCGCGGCAGATCCTCGGACGAAGCCCGATCTCGTGCGCGTGATCCGAGACTCGCTCGCGAACGACTAGTGGTTGTCGCTGCTCGGCGCTCGCAAGCTCGCGACTCGCAGCGCCATCCACCAGAGATCTTATTCCGTTCAGCCCTCGCTACGCTTTCCGGCGCCGCGCGGAGCGCGCCGCCGGGCTTCGCTCGGTCTGAACTAAACAAGTCCGCGGATCGGCCGGAGCTACACCTGCTATCCTGCTGAATGTTGTCCCAACGCCGCTTCAAGATCGTGATCTGTCGCGGCCCGGAATGCGGCGATCGCCGTGGATCGAGCGCGCTTCAAACGCTGTTTCATTCGGCGCTCGAAGCGAACAACGCTCGCGCAAACACCGAAGTCGCGTGGCAATCCTGCTTCGGCCGATGCACGCAGGGGCCGAACGTCCTGGTGCGTGAAATCATCGCCGACCAAGCGCCTCAGATCGGCAGCGGTTTCGCGACCATGCCTGGCCCGCGCGGCGCAACAGCTCTGTATAATCGAATGGACGGATCGCGCGTGGAACGTGTCGTCGTCCAGCACGTCATAGGAGGCCAGATCGTTCGGGAGTTCATCGAACGCCCGGGCATCCTCCACTCGCAGCCCTTACCGAAGAAGCCAGATTTATGAGCCCACGTTTCGCACTGATCGCCGTCGCTATGTTTGCCGCTTGTAAGGGAGAGACCAAGGTCGTCCCGGACCCGCAGACCAAAACGGACCTCGATGCCTGCCGCAAGAATGCCGAGGAAAAGGACAAGTTGGTCAAAGCGGTGCAGGACGAGAACGACTACCTCCGCAAGAATGGTGGCGGTTCGGGCGCCGGCAACGAGATCACCGTCGTGATCGAAGGCAACGCTCTCACGATCAAGCCGGGCACCGGCGGTGGCAGCGCGGTGAACCCGCCGGTCGATCCGAAGGTCGCCACGAAGCTGTCGGGTGACTTCCTCGATCTCGTGAACAAGTCCCGCGGCGCGATCCAGAAGTGCTACGAGCAGGCTCTGAAGAAGAACACGGGCATCCAAGCCAAGACCATCACGCTCACGATCAACGCGAGCTTCATGCAGACCGGCGCGTACAAGGACTCGTCGTTCTCGCCGTCGTTGGGTGACACGTTCGATAGCTGCATCAAGACCGTGGCCACGCACTGGTCGATGCCGGCCAATCTTCCGTTACAAAGCTTTAAAGCATCGGTATCGTTGCAGCCGTCGTGACGGTGAACCTGCGAGAGCTCGAAAAACGACTCGCGCAGGAACCCGACAACTTACCGCTCCGAGTCACGGTGGCGGGCATGCTCCACGAGGCGGGCCGCGATGCGGACGCGATCGAGCATTACCGCAAGGTCGCGATCGCGTATCGCGATCAAGGCCGCCCGCAACAGGCGCTGATGGTGTGTCGCTCGATCCTCGAGCTCGCGCCGAACGATGCCGCGGTGAAGACCCTGATGGCCGAGCTCGCGCCCGCACCGGCGCCACCGGCCGTCGAGCCGACGAAGACCGGCGTCCGGACGAAGCCGGGGCGATCGGCAAACGACGAGGTCACGCGCGATCCGAAACGCGAGACCACCGGGACGGACGTCGATCTCGACGAGGAAGATGCGCTGACCCAGCCACCGGCCGCGGCGCCAGCACCGCGGCGGAGCTCGTTCTCGGCACCGACCCCGCTGCCGCAACCAATTCCGTATCACCTCCACGATCCCACGTCCGATCTGGCGAAGATCGAGCGCGATAGCGACGAGCACATCCAAACGCGCCCGGGCAACTCGCAGATGAGCCCGCTGCCGCAAGAGATCGATACGACCGGGCTCGCCCAAGCCGCACGGCGAATCTCGAGCCTGATCACCCCGGGGACGATTCCGCCGCCGATCCGTGATGCCGCCGCCGAGGTCGATACCAGGCAGCGCCCGCGAGTCACGCAGGAACAGCTCGCGAAGGTTTCGGCGCCGCCACCGACGGTGCCGACGGAGCAGGTCGAGCTCGACGAGCTGATCACGCCGCCTCCCATTGCACCGCAACGCGATACGCGGCCGGATGCCCTGTCCGACGAGGATCAGACGAATCCCGTCGATCTCCTCGCGGCGCCGATCACGGACATTCGCGCGAATGCGTTCTTCACGTCGTTGCCGGCAAAGGGCCGGGATGCGGCGTTCGCGCGTTGCATCAAGCGGCAGTTGCGCAAGGGCCAGACCGTGATTCGCCAGGGCGAGACGAATCATCCGCTGTACCTGGTCTCGACGGGAACGCTCGAAGTTCGGCTCGCGAGCGCGGCGATTCCATCGGTCGGCGCGGCCGCACTCACGCGCACGTTGCTCGAGACGGTCGAGCCCGGCGCGTACGTCGGTGAAGCGAGTCTGCTCGCGCGCACGCCGGCGATCGCGGCGGTGACCGCGGCCGAAGACAGCGAGGTCTACGCGCTGCCACCGCACGCGCTGTTCGAGCTCGCGGGTGCGTATCCGCAGTTGTGGGCCGCGTTGAAGGACTCGGCCGAGAAGCGCAATCGCGCCTACGACCGGCTCCTCCGAAATCCTTAGGAGCGCTTCGCCTTGAGGATCCGCTCGAGCGCATCGCCGGCCGCGCGCGACGCGAGCGCGAGCTGGTCATCGAACGTGTGGCGCATGCGGTGCTCGCCGAACAGCACGCCGACGACGCGATCGCGGACCGTGATCGGCACGAGCAGGATCTCGGGCGGACACATGCCGAGCACCGCGTCGAGGAAGTGGCGGCTCGCTTCGTCGTGCATCGGCCCGCGATAGGGCAGGCGCGTGTTCACGACATCGCCGAGCGTCGACGGACGATCCAAGCGCAACGAGTACGTCGGCAACGGGATGATGTTCGGCGTGATCGAGAACATCACGAGCTCGTTCGACCGCACCGCGAAGAACCCGGCGCGGCGATGCGTCTCGGAGAGATGCGCGATCATCACCGCGATCACTTCGTCGCGATTCTGCGCGTGCTCGAGATCGCGAATCAGATCGAGCACGCGCATCGTGGCTTGCTCGAGCGCGCGCGCGACACCGGCCTCGGTGTTCGTGTGGGGGCGATGCGGGTGCTCCGGCGGCGACGGCGGCGCGACCATCAGCGGTTGCGAATCGACATCGGCGATCGGAATCACCCCGGAGCCCGCGGGACGATCGAGCGCACCCGGAATCGCACCGAGGAACGGCGGCGGAATCGTCTGGCCCGGCGGGCCCCATTCGTCGTCGTCGTCGTCGACCGTGACCGCGGGCATCACGATCGTCGGCTTGCCCTGGATCACGTCGCGCAGCCGCTGCGCGTGATCGATATCTTCCTCTTCCTCGTCGTCATCCGAGGTCGGCGCGCGCTTCACGTTCGAGAGATCGACGCGATTCGACGGCGGCGGCGTGGGATTCGGCCGCGGCGGCAACAGGATGTGCGGGCTCGTATCGTCGTCGCGCACCGGAGCCGGCGGCGCCGCGATCTCGTCGGAGCTCATGTCATCCGGCGCCGGCGCGATCGTGCCATCGATGCGCGTGTCGTCGAGCTCCTCCTCGAGTGCACGCTTGCCTGTCGGATCGTCTTCGAGCTGCGCGGGAATCGCTTCGATCGTGTCGCGCTGCGGCCGTCCACCGACGACGCCGATGCCGACCTCGGTCCGTCGCTCGACCCGCTTGGGCGCTTCCGCGACGACCGGAATCGGTTGCGTCTTCTTCGTGTTGAGCTCGACGACTTCGCCGTCGTCATCGTCGTCGCTCGGAACCGGAGCTGCGGGCGGCGGATCACTCGGCCGCTTGCGCTCGAGCAACACCGGCGCCGACGGCTCTTTGCCGAGCACTTCTTCCGCGGCCGCGCGCAGCGACTCGTGGATCATCACGGGCGCGCTGTCGTCCTCGCCCGTGGGCTGGATGCTGATCTCGGATCGCGCGCGCTCGCCCGACGGCCGCACGATCGCGATCTCGCCAGAGACCTCGCGCAGGCCGTGGACCTGGATCTCGCCGCTCGCCGACCGCGCGCGGTGCAACGCGCTCGCATTGACGCGTTCGACCGGCTCCGGCACGCCGTCCTCGAGATCGATCACGATCGACGGCCCCGACTTGTCGAGCTCGCGATCTTTGGTCTCGCGCCCGCCGATCTCACCCGCACGTGCGGCGAGCTCCGGCGGATCGGGATCCGCGGGTCGCTTGCGTCGCGGCACCGGCTTCGCGCGACCGGTGTCTTCGTCGTCGGTATTCTGCGCCGCAACCTCGACCGATGCGGGAGGCTCGATCACGGGCGGCGGCTCGACGGGACCACTCGTGTCGTCGACCTCCATCGTGATCACCGGCCCCGAGTCGTCGGGCATCGGCGGCTTGATCGACTGCGCGCGCCGGCCGATCCGGATCTCGCCCGAGATTTCGGTCCGTCGCTCGGTCGACGGTGCCGCCGGCTCGTCGGGCGCTTCGGCAACCGCTTCACCCGGCACGATGCCCTTGTGGCGCATCTTCTCGACTTCTTCGGTGATGCCGCGCTTGCGCTCGTGCTTGACCGGCTCGGCTTCGGCTTGTTCGGGTCGCAGTAGCCGCTGGCCGAGGTTCGTGACGTGACCGTAGTAGTGCGCGAGGCACCACGCGATCTGCATTTGGGTCGCGACCGCGCGCACGACGTACGCGCCCGTGAAGAACGAGATCTCGTCGACCGCGTGACGGTCCGACGGATCGCTCATCGCGACCAGGAGGTTGTTATCGGGATCGAGCGAGACCGGGACGACCCGGAGCTCGACCGCCATCTCGTTCGGGATCACGCCGATCACCTTCGCCGGCAGGCGCGCGAGCGTGTTCGGATTGACCTGCGGGACGAGCAGGCGGGTCTTGTAGAAATCAGTCAGCGCGTCGTCGGCGACCACCCCGGTCGCTACGAGTTGTTCGCCGATCGTGCCGCCAACCTCGGTCACGCGGGCGCGCGCGGACTCCAGGGCGCTGGAGGTGACCAGCCCCGACCGAACAAGGAGCGCCCCCGCGTCGTCGGCCACGTTTGGTGCAATCATATGTCTGCACCGGGTCACGCATGTCAACGCAACGGCGGATCTACCTCGACTACAACGCGACGAGCCCGTTGGCCCCGGCCGCACGCCAGGCCATTGCCGAGGCGATGGACGCGGTCGGAAATCCGTCGTCGATCCACGCGGAAGGCCGGTCGGTACGTGCACGTATCTCCCGCGCCCGCGAGCAGATCGCTCGGCTGGCCGGCCGGCCGCGCGAGCACGTGGTGTTCACGAGCGGTGGTACGGAGGCGAACGCGCTGGGGGTGATGGCGCTGACCCGGCTCGCCGAACAGAAAGGTCTGCCGAAAACGATCGCTACGACTGCGATCGAGCACCCGTCGCTGCGCGGGGCCATCCGCGCGCTCGAAGGCTGGACCGTGACGCCCGTCGATCGGGCCAGCGTGATCGCCGTGGGGGCGGTCAATCACGAGCTCGGCACATTAGAGCCGCTCGCGTTCGCGGGGCATCGCCAGCTGGTTCACGTCGACGCGGTCCAGGCGACCGGTCGGCTCGACCTATCGACGATCCGCGCCGACTCGATCGCGATCAGCGCTCACAAGATCGGTGGTCCCCAAGGCGTCGGAGCGCTGATCGTCGACGAGCGCGCCGACCTCGCGCTCCCCTGGATCGAAGCCGGCCACCAGGAGCGCGGCCGCCGGCCCGGGACCGAGAACACGCTCGGGATCATCGGCTTCGGCGCGGCCGCGGCTGCCATCGATCCCGCGACCTGGGCGGCCGTTGCGGCGCGCGGTGACCGGCTCGAGCGCGGCCTCGTCGGGCTCGGCGCACGGATTCACGGCGCGGATCGCCCGCGGATCGGCGGGACGATCAACGCTGCGTTTCCAGGGGCCGCCGGCGAAGCGATCGTGATCGCGCTCGATCTCGCGGGCATTTCCGTGTCCACCGGCGCCGCCTGCACGAGCGGTTCGATCGAGCCATCGTCGGTCCTGCTCGGCCTCGGCATGCCGCCCGAACGGGCTCGCGAGGCAGTCCGGTTCTCGCTCGGCCGCGCCACAACCGATGACGAAATCATGACTGTCCTGCAGGCCTTGCCGGCGATCGTCGAACGTGCTCGCCAACATCGCTGAATAACTCCACTAACGGCGAGTTGACGGTGCTTTGTCCGGCGCGGTAAGCCCTCCGCATGCGCGACGTCGTCATCGTCGGTGCGGCCCGCACCGCTATTGGAAGCTTCCTCGGATCCCTGTCGTCTCTTCCCGCGCCGAAGCTCGGTGCGGTCGCGATCAAAGCGGCGGTCGAACGCGCCGGGATCCAACCCGCGGACGTCCAGCTCGTTCACATGGGTGAAGTGCTGCAAGGCGGCGTTGGCCAAGCGCCCGCGCGCCAGGCGGCCTTGTTCGCGGGATTGCCGCAGAGCGTGCCGTGCGTGACCGTCAACAAGGTCTGCGGCTCGGGCCTCGAAGCCGTGCTCGGTGTCGCGCGCGCGATTGCAGCCGGCGAGATCGAAGTCGGCATCGCCGGCGGCATGGAGTCGATGTCGAACGCGCCGCACGTCGTTCGCGGCCTGCGCGGCGGCGTGAAGATGGGCGCGCTCGATACGAGCGACTCGATGATCACGGATGGCCTGTGGGATCCGTACTCGAACCAGCACATGGGCAACTGCGCCGAGCTGTGCGCGAAGGAAAAAGGCATCTCGCGCGGTGCGCAGGACGAATACGCGGCCGAGAGCTACAAGCGCGCTCTGTCGGCGATCAAAGAGGGTGCCTTCAAGGACGAGATCGTCCCGGTGACGGTCCCCGGTAAGAAGGGCGATGTCCAAGTCGTCGACGACGAAGAGCCCGGTCGCGGCGCGATCGACAAGCTGCCGTCGCTGCGCGCGTCGTTCCAGAAGGATGGCACGGTCACCGCGGGTAACGCGTCGTCGTTGAACGATGGCGCCGCGGCGCTCGTGCTCATGAGCGCGGACGAAGCGAAGAAGCGCGGCTTGAAGGTGCTCGCGAAGCTCGTGTCGTGGGGCTACCACGCACAGGCGCCCGAGTGGTTCACCACCGCGCCGGCGCCGGCGATCCAGAACGCGCTCGCGAAGGCGAAGTGGGACGCGAAGTCGGTCGGGCTGTGGGAGATCAACGAAGCGTTCTCGGTCGTATCGATCGCGAACAACCAGCTCCTCGGCATCGACCCGGGCAAGGTCAACGTGAATGGCGGCGCGGTCGCGCTCGGCCACCCGATCGGCGCCTCGGGCGCGCGGCTCCTCGTCACGCTCGTCTACGCGATGGCGGCGAAGAACGTGAAGACCGGCGGCGCATCGCTGTGCATCGGCGGCGGCGAAGGCATCGCACTCCTCGCGGAGCGCGCGTGATCGAAGTTAAAAAGCTGGGAGTCGTCGGCGCGGGGCAGATGGGGCAGGGTATTGCCCAGGTCGCCGCGCAGGCGGGTGTCGACGTGATGCTCGTCGACGCGGCACCGGATTTCGCGCAGAACGGGATCCAGAAGATCAAGAAGCAGCTCGATCGGCTCGTCGAAAAGGCGAAGCTCGAGGCGTCCGCGCGCGATCAGGTGATGAGTCACTTGAAGCACGGCAACACGCATCGCGATCTCGTCGATTGCGACGTCGTCGTCGAAGCGGCGCCGGAAAAAGAAGAGATCAAGCTCGCGATCTTCAAGTCGCTCGGCGAGGTCTGCAAGGACGAGGCGATCCTCGCGTCGAACACGTCGTCGATCTCGATCACCAAGATCGCGGCGGCGTCCGGTCGGCCCGATCGCGTGATCGGCATGCACTTCATGAACCCGGTGCCGCTGATGAAGCTCGTCGAGATCGTGCGTGGCCTGCCCACCAGCGACTCGACGAACGAGACCGTCACGCACCTCGCGCAACGGTTCGGCAAGACCACGATCGGCGCGCGCGACATCCCCGGCTTCATCGTCAACCGGATGTTGATCCCGCTGCTCAACGAAGCCTGTTACGGGTTGTACGAAGGCCTCGGGACGGCGAGCGACATCGATACCGGCGTCCGCCTCGGCCTCAACCATCCGATGGGCCCGCTCGAGCTGGCGGACCTGATCGGCCTCGATACCTGCCTCGCGATCGCCGAAGTGCTCCATCGCGAGCTCGGCGACGACAAGTACCGTCCGTGTCCGCTGCTCCGCCAGTACGTGGCCGCGGGCTGGCTCGGCAAGAAGGTCGGGCGCGGGTTCTACGAATACACGCCGCAAGGTCAGCGGAAGGTTTGATCATGGAGATGGTCACGATCACGAAGGACGCGCCGCTCGCGGTCATCACGGTGAATCGCGAGAAGGCACTCAACGCGCTGTCGAGCCAGGTGCTCGCGGAGCTGGTGCAAGCGGTCGGCGAGCTCGAGAACGACGACGCGATCCGGTGCGTCGCGATCACCGGTGCGGGTGCGAAGGCGTTCATCGCTGGCGCCGACATCTCGCAGATGCAGCCGATGACCGAGGCCGAGGCCGGCGTGTTCGTCGTCAACGGCGCGAAGATCGGTGACGTGATCGCGCAGTCGAAGAAGCCGTACATCGCGGCGGTCAACGGCTTCGCGTTCGGCGGCGGCTGCGAGATCGCGTTGTGCTGCGATTGGATCTACGCGGCGGATACCGCGTCGTTCGGTCAGCCGGAAGTGAAGCTCGGCGTGATTCCGGGCCTCGGCGGCACGCAACGGCTCGCGCGGCGGGTCGGCGTGGCGAAGGCGAAAGAGCTCGGCATGACCGGCGACACGGTCACCGCGCCAGAAGCGCTCGCGATCCGGCTCGTCGACAAGGTCGTGCCGGCGGCGGAGCTGATGGCCACCGTGAAGAAGACGGCCGAACGGATCGCGAAGAACGGTCCGCATGCGGTCGCCGAGGTGAAGCGCGTGATCCACGAGGGTCAATCGCTGGCGCTCGATGCCGCGCTGGAGCTCGAGCAAGATGCGTTCGCGCGGTGCTTCGCGACGCAAGATCAAAAAGAAGGCATGTCCGCGTTTCTCTCGAAGCCGCGCCGCGATGCGCAGTTCACCGGAAAGTAGTCACCCATGAATTTTTCGCCCACCGAAGATCAGGCAGCGGTCCAAAAGACGGCACGCGAGTTCGCGCAGAACGAAGTGCTGCCGAAAGCGCCGGAGATCGATAAAGAGCATCGCCATCCCACCGAGCTCGTGAAGCGGATGGCCGAGCTGGGGTTCCTGGGCATCGCGGTGCCGGACAACCTCGGCGGCTCGGGCATGGACAACATCTGCTACGCGCTCGCGATGGAAGAGATCGCGCGCGCGTGTGCGTCGACGGCCGTGATCATGAGCGTGAACAACTCGCTCGTGTGCGATCCGATCTATCGGTTCGGAACCGCGGCCCAGCACGAGCAATGGTTGAAGCCGCTCGCCTCGGGCAAGCTGCTCGGTTGCTTCGCGCTGTCGGAGCCGGAAGCCGGTAGCGATGCCGCCGCGCAAAAGACCACCGCGGAGAAGACCGCGGACGGTTGGGTGATCAACGGGACGAAGAACTGGATCACGAACGGTCCGGTCGCCGACGTCTGCGTGCTGTTCACGATGAACGACAAGGCGGCGGGCCATAAGGGCATCACCGCGTTCATCCTGCCGATGAAGACCAAGGGCGTCCGCACCGGTCAGCCGGACGACAAGCTCGGCATCCGCGGTTCGAAGTCGTCGCAGATCTTCCTCGACGACGTGAAGCTCCCGAATGACGCCGTGCTCGGCGAAGTCGGTGGCGGTTTCAAGGTCGCGATGTCGACGCTCGACGGCGGCCGGATCGGCATCGCCGCACAAGCGCTCGGTATCGCGCGCGCCTGCCTCGAGGATTCGGTCGCGTACGCGCAACAGCGCCGCACGATGGGCAAGCCGATCATCAATCACCAAGCGATCGCGTTCAAGCTCGCGGACATGGCGACCGAGGTCGATGCGGCGCGCCTGTTGATCCTTCGCGCTGCGTACTTGAAGGATCACAAGCAGCCGTACGGTAAGGAAGCGGCGATGGCGAAGCTGTTCGCGTCGGATATCGCGAACAAGGCGGCGCGCGAGGCGATCCAGATCTTCGGCGGCAACGGCTACGTCACCGAATTCCCGGTCGAGCGGCATTTCCGCGATGCAAAGATTACGGAAATCTACGAAGGTACCAGCGAGATCCAGCGTCTCGTGATCAGTGGTCATCTCGCAAAGGGTGGATAGCGATGAAGAGTCTAGCGTTGGTGGTGTTGTTGGCTTCGTGTGGTGGGCACAAGTCCGAGCCGACGGAGCCGACGGGCCCGATGGTCGACAACACGCCGGGCACCGCGCATGACCAGGGCGGCAACATGATCCCGCCCGAGAAGATGGACGAGGTCCAGACGGACCTGTCGCGTCGCAACATGATCGTGTCGCGCTGCTTGGCGACGGCGATGGAGAACAAGGAAGTGCCGCGCGGTACGCACGGTCACATCACGTTCGAGATCCACATCGGCACGGGTGGGACGGCGGAATCGGTGAAGGTGTTGAAGACGGATCTCGAAGCGAAGTCGGTGGTCGACTGCGCCACGAAGCATGTCCAAGAGACCGGCTTCCCGACGCTGCCGCATCCTTACGAGACCTCGTACACGTATGCGATGGAAGCTAACTAGCCTCCTCGTCGTCGCAGCGTGTGGTGGCAGCCCGAAGCCGGCACCACCTCCGCCTCCGCCGCCGGAACCGGAACGCCCGGTCGCGAAGCGCGTGCCGATCGAAGACTCCGAAGTCGAAGAAGGCGTCACCGTCGTCAACGCGCGCGGTCACATGGAGAAGGAAGCGGTCGAAGCCGGGATCTCGCCGCACAATGGCGAGCTGTCGGACTGCTTCATGAAGAACGTGAAGCGCCGCAAGTGGCTCGGTGGTCACGTGCTGATCCATTGGGACATCAAGAAGGACGGCACGGTCACCGCGGTGAAGCTGATGTCCGAGAGCGACCTCGGTGCGTGGCCGATCGAGAAGTGCATCCTCGATGTCGCGAAGTCGGCCTCGTTCGACAAGCCGATCGGCGGCGACGCGGACTTCACGCTGCCGCTCGATTTCTCGGCGAAGGGCACGTCGTTGCCGTGGACCGAGGATCAGGCGCTGAAGGCGGTCGGTGGTCAGCTCGTCAAGCTCGAGGCGTGCGACAAGAAGCACGCGCGGCCGCACGACGTCGTGATCACGATGTACGTCGGACCACATGGCAAGGCGCAGTCGATCGGGTTCTCGTCGGACGCGTCCGAGATCAACGACAAGTGGGCCGAGTGCGCGACGAAGGCAGCGATGGGCTGGCGGTTGCCGGATCCGAAGGGCGTGGTGGCGAAGCTCGCGGTAAAGAGGAACTAGATGGAGTTTCAGGCGACGGAAGAGCAGGACGCGGTTCGCAAGATCGCGCGCGAGTTTGCCGAGCGGGTGTTGATCCCGAATGCCGCGAAACGTGACGAGAGCGGCGAATTTCCCGTCGAGGAAATGAGAGAGCTCGGCAAGCTGGGCCTCCTCGCGATCAGCGTGCCCGAGGACGTCGGCGGATCCGAAATGGGTACGGTCGCGTACTCGCTCGCGATCCAAGAGATTGCTCGTGGCGACGGGTCGGTCGCGGTCGCGATGAGCGTGACGAACATGGTCGGCGAATTGATCGCGACGAACGGCACGCGCGAGCAGGCGCTGTACTGGTGCCCGAAGATCGCATCGGGCGAGATGATCGCGGGCGCGTTCGCGTTGTCCGAGCCGGATGCCGGCAGCGATCCGGCGGCGATGCGGACCACGGCCGTGCGCACTGCGAACGGCTGGCTGATCAACGGCGCCAAGCAATGGATCACGAGCGGTGATCGCGCGGGCGTGATGATCCTGTGGGCGGTCACGGATCCGAGCGCGGGTCACAAGGGCATCAGCTGCTTCATCGTGCCCGGCGACAAAGCGCGGGTGGCGCGGCTCGAGGACAAGCTGGGCCTGCGCGCGTCGTCGACGGCGCAACTCGTGTTCGAGAATGTCGAGCTGCCGGCGGACGCGATGCTCGGCGCGCCCGGGCGTGGCTTCGCGATGGCGATGCAAGCGCTCGACGGCGGCCGGATCGGCATCTCGTCGCAGGCGATCGGGATCGCCCGCGGTGCGCTCGAAGCGGCGATCACGTACGCCGGCGAGCGGAAGACGTTCGGGCAGGCGATCATCAAGCATCAAGCAATCGGGAGCATGCTCGCGGATGCGGCGACGTCGCTCGATGCGGCGAACCTGATGGCGTTGCGCGCGGCGTGGTTGAAAGAATCGAAGCTGCCGTTCTCGCAGCAAGCGGCGATGGCGAAGCTGTTCGCGACCGAACGCGCGTGGCAGATCTGCGATATCGCGCTTCAAGTCCACGGCGGCTACGGCTACGTGAAGGACTTCCCGATCGAGCGAGCGTTGCGGGACGTGCGCGCCACGCGGATCTACGAAGGCACGAGCGAGGTCCAACGCATGGTCATTTCGCGCGGCCTCTCGCGATGACCGCGTCGGCGATGAAGCGCGCACTGTTCGTGCTCGCGGCGTGTGGTGGTAGCCAACCAGCGCCAGCTCCGGTCGTTATCGCGCCGGTGGCGGATGCTGCGGTGGCGGTGGTCGATGCGCCGGCGGTCTCCGACGACGAAAAGCTCGCGGCGATCCAGAAGGCGATGAACGAGCTCGCGCCGGCCGCGCAACAATGCTGGGCGGCGTCTGCGGTGGTGCGCTTCGATATCGAAGGCGAGATGGCGGCGATGATCGATATCGGGCCACCCGCCAAGGCGACGATCTCGCGCGATACGACGCGCCATCCCGAGCTCGCGCTGTGCGTGCAGAAGCTGCTCGAGGCGTATCCGTGGGCGCCACCGCTGAAGGGCCAGACGATCCAGCTGCCGTTCGCGTTCAAGGCGCCGGAAGGCCAGAGCGTGATCGATCGCCGCCTGGTGCCGTTCGCGGGGCAGGGCAAGACGAATATCGCCGTGCTGCTCGACGAGAATAATTCCGGCAACGCGAGCGCGTCGATGTTCGAGGTCGCGATCGCGGCTGGTGGCTCGACGGGCATGCGCGTGACGCCGCGCGCGGAGCTGTGGTTCGCGCTCGCGCCGCTCGCGATCAACAAGCAGCCGCTCGCGCGGTTCGATCTCGCGTACGTGCCGGCGGGTGGCGCTCGCGAAGTGACCGCGGGCGCCGATGCGCATGCCGTGGTGCTCGCGTTTCCCGGTCAGCCGGAAGGTGCGGCGCGCGCGGGTGCGTTGCCGACACCCGAAGGCACGTCGAAGATCCAGCCGGTGATCGTGCACGCGAGCGCGGTCAAGCACTGGGGCGATCACGACGTGTACATCGAGAAGCCGAACGCGGCCGTGATCACCGCGATTCCCGCGGGCGGCACGATTCCCGAGCACGAGCATCCGAACGAGACCGAGCTGATCTACTTCTTGGAAGGCACGGGCACGCTGACGATCGCCGGCAAGACGCTGCCGACGAACGAATTCTCGGTCGTCCAGATTCCGCCGCACACGAAGCACTCCGGCACGGCGACCACGGCGATGAAGATCTTCCACGTCTACACGCCGGGTGGGCCGGAGCAGCGGTGGAAGAAGTAGCGAAGATCCTCGCCGGTGATGTCCCGACCGCCGCGCGCGTGATTCGCGATCTCGACGACCGCCGCGCGGACGCGATCGAAATCGCGAAGCAACTGTTCCCGCACACCGGCAAGGCGTACGTGATCGGTGTGACCGGCAATCCCGGCGCCGGGAAGTCCACGCTCGTCGACGCGCTGATCTCGTTCTATCGGCGTGCGGGCGAAACGGTCGGCGTGATCGCGATCGATCCGAGCTCGCCGTTTTCGGGCGGCGCGCTGCTCGGCGATCGCGTGCGCATGCAACGCCACGCGCTCGATCCGGGCGTGTTCATCAAGAGCCTCGCGACGCGCGGGCACCTCGGTGGGTTGTCGCGGTCGACATTCGATGTCGCGCACGTGCTCGACGCGATGGGCATGCAACGGATCATCATCGAGACGGTCGGCGTCGGGCAGGACGAGGTCGACGTGATGGCGGCGGCGCACACGACGTGCGTGGTGTCGGTGCCGGGGCTCGGTGACGATATCCAAGCGATCAAGGCGGGCCTGCTCGAGGTCGCGGATGTGCTCGTCGTCAACAAAGCGGATCGCGAAGGTGCCGATCGCACGGTGCGCGACCTCACGCAGATGTTACGTCTGCGTGCCGCGCGGACCCACGACGTGCCCGTGGTCTCGACGGTGGCGACGCGTAGGTTGGCCGGTGGGATCGACGAGCTCGCGGCCGCGATCGAAGGGCACCGCGCCACAGCGTGGTCGGGCGAAGCGGGCCAAGCGCGCGCGATCGTTCGTGCCCGAGCGCAGCTCGATGCATTGGTGAAGTCGCTTTTGGCGGATCGCGTCGCACGCGTGATCGGCACACATGTGATCGATCCAGCAACCGATGTCGCGCAACGCCGCAAAGACCCGTGGACGTTGGCAGAAGAGCTCGCACGGTCGGTCTAGTCACGTTTTGGTGTTGTTCACCGTCGAGGTGCTATGCTCGACGGGCCTCAGCAGTTTTCGAGGTTTATTGCTTATGACTAGGTTCGGTTTTGCGTTCGGGGTGATCGCACTGTCGGGGTGCGGCCTCATCAGTTCCAACGTCGCTACGTACGACCTGGATTTGCCGGCGAAGAGCTTTTCGGTCGACACGAGCGGTTGGCAGGTCTCGCAGATGTCGGCGGATGCGGTGCTCGCGAAGAGCTGCGCGTCCACGCCGATGGTGTGCAGCACGATCGTGTCGAGCGCGTGTCCCACGAACAATTGTTCGGGCACGTGCGATACGAGCGAGCACACGTGCAATCTCGGCCTCGAGATCGCGGTGCACCAAACGATCGATTTGCTCTCGGAGAAGCCGGAGCTGAAGTCGATCGACGACGCCACCACGCTGATCAAGGCGCAGGTCGATTCGGTGACGTACGAGGTCACCACGAACAGCCTCGATATCGATACGCCGGTGTTGTCGGTCTACGTCGCGCCGATGTCGATCATGGATCCCAAGGATCCGATGGCCCAACAGATCGGCACGATCGCGGTGGTGCCGGCGGGAACCACGGTGTCGGCGACCGAGATGATGTGGACGGACGACGGCAAAACCGTCCTCACGACCACGCTCTCGAGCTTCAAGAATCCGTTCAACGTGATCGTCGGCGGTGAGCTGACGTTGCGGAACGGCGACGTGGTGCCGAGCGGCAAGCTCGACGCGAACGTCCACATCAAAGCCACGGCGTCCCTGTAGCCACGCACATGTGGGCACAGGCCCACACCGACTTCGCAAGTGGCCGCAGCTGCTCGGGTTCGCCCATGGCACGGCCGATGCTGAATCACCTCTTCAGGAAAAGAGGTTCGTATGAAGTCGATCAAGTCAGTGATGTTTGCGGTGATGTTGTCGGCGTGCGGTGGCGAGAAGACGACGCCGGTCGATCTGTCGACGTTCGTTCCGAAAGCACCGGTCGCGAAGGTCAGCGACGTGACGGAGCAACCGATCGTCGTCGAGCAACCGGAGAAGAAGATCGAAGTTGTCGCGCCGACGAAGTTCGACGACGCGCTCGCGCAGGGCAAAGACTTCGCGGGCAAGGGTGATGTCGCGAACGCGAAGCTGATGTTCGAAGCCGCGGTGAAGCTCGACAAGAAGCGCCCCGAGCCGCACATGGAATTGGCGAAGCTCTACATCAAGCAGGGCGAGCGTGGCCTCGCGATGGCGTCGGCGAACAAGGCCGTCAAGCTCGCGCCGATGAACAGCCAAGCGTGGAACACGAAGGGCCGTGCCGAGCTCAACCGGTTCGCGTACGACGACGCGATCGAAGCGTTCACGAAGGCGACCGAGCTCAACCCGGACAACGTGTGGGCGTGGAACAACCTCGGCTACACGGAGCTGCAGCTGAAGAAGTACGACGAAGCGGCGGCGCACTTGGCCGAAGCCACGACGAAGAAGGGAGCCGAGGCGTACATGTTCAACAACCTCGGCACGGCGCTCGAGCACCTCGATCGGCTCGACGACGCGCGCGAGGCGTACGAAGGTGGCGCGAAGCTGGGCTCGAAGGAAGCCGTCGCGTCGCGCAAGCGCCTCGAAGGGGTGAAGTCGATCGCGATCGTCGAGACCAAGTCGCAGAACCCGGAAGTGAAGCCGGACGTGCAGGTCGAGAAGACGTTCGATAATGGCGAAGGCCCGTCGACGGACGGACCGGCTGCGACGCCGGATGACGGCACCGAAGACACGACCAAGGACGCCGCCGTGGACGCCGCTAAAGACGCCGCCAAAGACTCGGGCTCGGACGCGGGCAAAGGCTCGGGCTCGGTCGATGCGACGCCGAAGGCGGTTACTCCGACGGTTACGCCGGACGCCGGCGTCGAGAAGAAGACCGACGTCCCGACGATGTGAGCAGGGCGGCAACGGCGAGCGCGAGGATGCCATTCGACTTCGCGCCGCCTGCGTCGCAACACCCGCCGCTACTATTGTTCGAATCGGTCGGCAGCGGGATGTCGTCGTAGAGCCGGACCGTATCGCTCGACGCGCTGGCCGAGTTCTTGAAGCCTTCTTGGATCATCCAACCTGGATTCGATCCAGTGATGCCGCGTTCGTACGCGCCGGTGTCGGGCATCCCATCAAACCGCGCGAACCCGTTGAAGTCGTCGGCAACCGTGACCGCCGGGTTCGCGGTCCCGACGAGTGGCGAACCCATTCTCGGATAGAAGTCGTTATCCGCCTCGAAGGCCGACAGCTGCGTCAGTCCATTCATGTACTCGACGAGGTCAGCGCCGGCGCCGCCGTTGACGTCGATCTCCGTCGCGCACTGCGCGTTTGCGTTGTTCGCGATGATCTGGTGGTCGCCCGCGGCCCAGTCGTTCGTCTTGATGCACGTCGCGGCGCCGACGATCGTGTTGTATTCGATCGTCACGTCGCTCGTCGTGATGCCGGCGGTCGCCTTCGATTGGATCCCGTTCGTCGCCGCGTCGAGCACGAGGTTGTTGCGGACGACGATCTGGCCGGCGACCTGGATCCCGTTATCGGTCTTCGCGTGCCACACGAGGTTGCGCTCGACGATGTTGAACGGATGCGTGCCGGTGAACCCGTACATCGTGATGCCGGGATAGTTCGGCCGCACGATCACGTTATCGACGACGGTGTTGCCCCACGAGTTCATCTTGATCTCGATGCCATCGCCTTGCGAGCCACCGATGTCGTGGACGTAGTTGTTCACGACGAGCGAGTTCGTCAGCGTGCACGAGCCATCGTTGCAGCCGAGGTACATGCCTTCACCGGTACCGTCGTGACCGGTGTCGTAGATCTCGTTGTGGCGGATCACGAGCGCGTCGCAATTCATCTCGAAGTTGCACGAGATGCCGACATCGCCGAGCCCGTGGATCGTGTTGTTGCTGATCGTCGCGTTCGAGACCTGTTCGAGGCGAAGGCCGTGGCTGCCGCCGGTGATCTCGAAGCCGTCGAGCGTCCAGTAGTCGCCCTTGATGTTGATGACGTTCTGGTTCGACTGGCCCTGGAGGATCACGTGCTCGCCGGTGGCCGCCTGGATCACGATCGGCGCGCCGGCGGTCCCGGGCCAGGTGACCTCGAGGAAGCCGGGCGTGGTGTACGTCCCGGCATGGACGGTTACGGTATCGCCGGCCTGCAACATCGAGAGGCGCGCGTACAGATCGTCGCCGGTATGGATATCGTAGACGGCCATCGCGCTATTATCGCCGGAGTGGGACGTTCGCGGACAATCGGTGTCATCGCGTTCATCGTCGTCGTGACGGCGATCGCAGGCTATGCGGCCATGCGACCCACCGTCGCGCGCGGCAGCGTGCTCGCGGCGGACCTCTTGAAGGCCAACCCGAAGGTCCTCTCGAAGCTGACCTGCGACGACGAGGTCCCGATCGGCGTCGACGGCGCCACGTTCTGGTGCGATGCCACGTTCCTCGCAGGGCCGCCGCGCCGGCTGCACTTCTCGCTCGCGCGCACGGGGGCGATCAAGCAGATCGGCCAGCAGCTCAGCGAGGCGCCGGCCACGCCGAAGATCAATAAGTCCGACCCCTGGGAGTAGGGGCCGGGTGTGATAAGAACGGCGCGATGCCGAATTACTCGAAGCTCCACGATCTCGTCAGCCACCGCGTGACGATCGAGTACGACACCGGCGCGCGCGTCACGGGTTACCTCGCGTCGTGCCAGCCCAGCTCGGGCCCGGTCGAGTTCGTGACGCTCACGGACGCCAAGATGATCGACTCGCGCGGCCGCCTGCTGCGCGATCTGTCCGAGCTCACGATCTGCCCGAACGTCCTCACCGGCTTCGCGCTCGACGAAGGCCCGCGCGGCCGCGATATCAAAGAGGGCTAGCCGCCCATCGTGCCGCCGAACCGCGCGACGAGGACATCGTCGTGGTCATCGGCGGTCGTGGTCACGTGCAGCACGAGATCGCGGACCTCGCTGCGATCGAGATCCAACGTGGAGCGCTCGGCGACGAGCAGCACCTGATCGTGATCCGTGGCAAACGCCGCTCCGGCGAGCCCGGCGTTGAGCTCGAGGAGGTGCGAGTACAGCGCCGTGCGATCGACATTCGCGTCGATCGTCATCACCGTCGCCGACACCCGGATGTGGGTGAACTGCGAGCGGTCGAGCAGCGAGACGTGCGCCGTGGCCGAGCCTTTCGTGATCTTCCACGCTCGCTTGTCCGTCCCGATCCGTGCCTGCACGGCCGGATAGCCGAGCTCGGTCAGGACTTCTTCGACGAGCGCGATCGTCGATTGGAGGTTCGCCTCGCGTTGATTGGCAAACAGAGCCTGAGCCATGCCCCGAGAGGCTAACATCCCTCGCGACCGGATGAGCGAGTCGAAGCAGCAGTCGGGGAGGATCGCGATCGTCGGCGCCGCCGTATGCATCGCGATCGTCGTGGTCCTGATGCTGACGACGAAGCGCCCGCCGCCCGAGCCCGCCGGTGTCGGTTCGGGCTCGGCGAAGAAGATCGCACCGGTGGCGAAGCGACCGTCGCTGCCGGGCTCGCACGATGGCACGCACCTGACCGGGTTCGTCGTCGACGGTGCGGGCCTCCCGGTCGCCGGTGCGGAAGTGACGGCGGAGCTCGAGAAGGGTGGCCAGGATCGCGCGCTCGGCCCACGTCCGGACAAACTCGTCGATGCCGGTGTCGCGCCGGCGCCAGAGACCGGCAGTGCGAGCGCGAGCGCAGCGCCGACCGCGGCCGATGGCCACTTCGTCGTCGATGGCCTCGTGCCGGGGCGATATCGCCTACACGTCAGCGGGCCGGGCCTCCTCGCCGCCGAGGTCCGGTTCGTACCGGTGCCGTCGGATGAAGCGCGGATCGTCGTCGCGCGCCAGATCGGGATCGATGGCGTGGTCACCGACGGTGGCAAGCCCGTCACCGCCGCGACGGTCGGCATTCGCAGCGATGCGCTCGGCGGCACGATCGACGTGAAGACCGATACGAACGGCGCGTTTCACGTGCCGAACCTTCCCGAAGGTCGCTATCAAGTCTATGCGTGGCAGGGGGCGCTCGCGGCTCGCACGGTGCGCGTCGCGCGGTTGGGCGCGGGACCGTTCACGCCGGTCGAGCTTCGTCTCGAAGCAGGTGCGATCGTCGTCGGGCGCGTGATCGATCGTGGCGAAGGCACGGGCCTGGTCGCGGCGATCGAATTGCGGCCGAGCGGTGACGATCAAGCGCCTCGCTACGCGCGCAGCGGCGACGATGGCGTGTTCCGGATCGAAGGCGTGCCGAACGGCCGGTGGATCGCGGATGCGTTCGCGCCGGGCTTCGTGTCGCCGGGCGGCGTCGAGCTCGATGCCGGTAAGGGCGTACCCGAGCTCGCGCTCACGCGAGGCGCGGTGATCGAAGGTCGCGTGCTCGATGGCGGTGGCAAGCCGATCGCGGGCGCGACGGTTCGCGCGATCACGGTCGGCCAGAATCCGACCGAATACTCGGCGGAGGTCGATCAAGATCGCTTGCGGCGGTTCTCGGGCCGCACGGCCGCACCGACGGCACCGACGACGCTCGCGATGGGCAGCGATCCGCAGCTGATTCCGCGTGGCGAGCTCGGCGTGATGATCGGGCCGATTCCACCGGTGCCGCCGCAGGGCGCCGAAATCGCGCGGCCCGCGGCGGTCGTCGATCCGAAGGCGGCGAACGCGGGGCTCGTCGGGGATCCGCCGCCACTCGCCGGCGATGCGATCTACACGACCGGTGCCGATGGTCGCTATCGGATCAGTGGCATCGGTAGCGGCAAGCTCGCCGCGCTCGCGGTCGCCGGTGGCTTCGCGGAAGCGCGCTCGCGCCAAGTCACGCTCGAGACCGGGCAGGTCGTCGACGGCGTCGACATCGTGCTCACGGCCGGGACATTCATTGTGGGGCGGGTCAGCGATCAGCACGGTCAGCCCGTGATCGGTGCCGAGGTGTCGGCACAACCGGAGGTCGGTGCGGCGGCGGTGAACTTCACCGATAGTGATGGCGCATATCGAATCGGTCCGGTTGCCGGACAGATCGAGCTCCACGCGAGCGCGTACGGTCACGTCGATGTTCGGCGCAAGCTCGAGCTCCCGGCGAACAAGACCGGGACCGCCGACGAGCATCGCGAGGATCTCGTGTTGGAGGTCGCGGATGCGACGCTCGCGGGAACGGTCGCCGACGCGGAAGGCTTGCCGGTCGGTGGCGCGCAGCTCGAGGTATTGACGGGCGGCGGTGACGAAATGCGACGAGGGACGTCCGCGCAGGATGGGACGTTCACGCTCGAAGCGCTGCCGCACGGTCACGTCCGCGTCCGGATCACGCATCCCGATTATCCGGCGGCCGAGCTCGATGCCGTGGCGGGCGCCGCGGGCGAACGCGTGCGCTTGGTCGTTCCGCTCGGCGGTGCCGTCGAGGGCGTGTTGCTCGATGGCTCGCGTGGCGTGTCACTGCCGGGCGTGACGCTCACGGCGAAAGGGCCGGGCGGGGCATCGGTCGAAACGTCGACGGAATCGACCGGGCGGTGGAAGCTGGGCCCGTTAGAGAAGGGACACTGGAAGCTCGAAGTAAAACTGCCCGGCTATCTGCCGTTCACGCAAGACATTGATGTCCCGGCCGCGCAACGTGCAGGCACGACGACCGTACGTGACGTGAGGATCGATCTCGCACGTGGCGCTCTCGTCGGTGGAACCGTTCGTGACAGCCGCGGGCAACGCGTCGCGAACGCGCACGTGAAGATCAGCTCGGCGACCACGACGGTCGAAGGCGATGCGGATGCGCAGGGTGAGTTCCGGATCCACGACGCGCCTACCGGCGATGACGTCGTCGAGGGCAGCAAAGGCGACCTCACAGGTTCGACACGTGTCACCGTTCGCGCCGGCGACGAGGTCCTCGGTCTCGCGATCGAGATCCGTTAGCCGGAAGCGCTCACGAAGACCGATCTAGCCCCGAAGATCGAACGAAGTTTTTTCGTCCGGACTACGTGTCTAGATCGGTCTTCGTGCGCGTTGACGCTTCGTCCGGACTACGCGTCTAGATCGGTCTTCGTGCGCGTTTGACTCAGCCGCGGCGACGCTGTCGCATCCGACCAATATCGATAATCATCGTCGGCGCGGCGTGTAGCTCTTCATCGAAGATCGGCCGAACTGTCGAGGGCTTTTTCGCGGGCGGTGGCGGCGGAGGCTGTGTGCGACCACGACGTGGCGCAGCCGGCGGCGTCGGCGCGTGACGACCCCGATCCGTGATGATCTTCGTATTCTGATCGTGAACATCCGCGGCCCTCGGCGCTTCCGCGACCACCGAGTGCTCCTGCCGCTCGACCTTCGGCATCGTCGTGAAGTTCGAGTCCCCACTGAAGTCGCCCAAATCCGAGCCGGTCTGCGAATCGCGCAGCGCCGCCACCGAAACACTCGTCGGCTTCGGCTGGAACGGAACCTCCGGCGGCTCGAAGTCCTCGTCCGGCTGCATCAGCGACTCGCCGACGTCATCCGACGGCTCGTCCGTCATCACGAACTCTTCGAGCATCCGCAGCTCGCGCTCGATCTCCGTCGAGAACATCTTGCGGATGAACCGACCGAGGTGACTGCGCGAATAGTTCGGCATGAACTTCCGCAGGAACGCGCGCAGATCGCCTTCGACCTCCGCCGCGGTTTGATAGCGATTCGCGCGCGACCGCGTCAGGCACTTGTCCGTGATCGCTTCGAGCTCCGGCGGAATTCCGGGCTGGAGCTCCGACACCGGACGGTACTTCGCGTCGCGGACCTTGATCAGGAGATCCATCTCGTTCGTCGCCGTGAACGGAGGGATGCGCGTCAGCATTTCGTACAGACACGAGCCGAGCGAGAACACGTCCGAGCGGTGATCGAGCTTTCGCCCGAGCGCCTGCTCCGGCGACATGTACTTGACCTTGCCCTTGATGACGCCCGTCTTCGTGGTCACGCGCGACAGCGTTGCTTTCGCGATGCCGAAGTCGCACAGCTTCACCTCGCCGGCGTAGCTGCAGATGATGTTCGACGGCGAGACATCGCGATGGATGATCCGCAGCGGCCGACCACGCGAATCGACCGCGGAGTGCGCCGCGTGGAGAGCCGCCCCGACCTCGGCGCAGATATACGCGGCGTGCTCCGGCGGAATCGGCTTCTTCTTCGACCGGCAGCGCTCGAGCACCGTACGCATGTCCTTGCCGTCGACATGCTCCATCGCGATGAAGTACTCGCCGTGCGCACGGGCGAACTCGTAGACGCGCGCGATCGACTGATGGCGCAGGACGCTCGCGATCTTTGCTTCGTCGACGAGCATCTGGATGAAGTCGTCGTCCTCCGCGAGGTGCGCGAGCACGCGCTTCACGGCCACGAGGTGAGGGGTACCCGTCGCGTCGAACGTCTTCGCGCGATAGATCTCCGCCATTCCACCGAACGCGATGCGGTCGAGGAGGTGGTAACGGCCTAGCTGCTGAGCCCTTCTCACCGGGGGAATGCCTGGGAATGAGCATAGCAGGTTCGTGTGTTTTCACCCTGATCCGCTATGCTCCCCACCATGTTCCGCGCGCTCCTCGTGATCCCCTTTCTGGTTACCGCCTGCGGCAAGTCGGCGGGTAGCCAAGACAAAGACACGGCTCCTGTCGCCACGGGTGCGCCGGATAAGGTGACACCACCTACAGGTGGACCGGGAGACCTCGCACACGCCGGCGGCGAAAAAGGCCCGGCGATCGGCAATGCGGGCGGCGGCGGCTCCACGTTGCACGACGACGAAGGCAAGCTCGATATCAGCAAGGCCGAGGGCAAGGTCGGCTCCGAGCTCACGTCGAACATCACGGTGACTCCCGCGAGCGAGTTCCACGTCAATACCGACTTCCCGACCAAGATCACGCTCGAGCCGGTCGATGGCGTGAAGCTGATGAAGACCGAATTCACCGCCGGCGGCAGCGCGAAGGCGCAAGGCGACGCCGCTACGTTCAGCGAGAAGTCGCTCGCGTTCGCGGTCAAGGCCACCGCAGACAAGCCGGGCGCCTACGAGATCAAGGGCACGTTCAAGTTCGCCGTGTGCAAAGTCGATCAATGCTTCCCGAAGAAGCAGCCGATCACGATCACCGTCGCCGCGAACTAACGTATCTTCTACAGGTGCCGGTCGATTTGCCCGATGAGGTGAAGTCCACACTGGTGGCGCTTCACGAGGCGGTGCGGGAGGACTTCACACGCAATCGTCGCGTGATGTCGTTTGCCGAGTATCTCGCGCTCGTGTTCGCAGAGCCCACGCGGCAGCTGCGAAGCTCCACGCAGTACATCGTCGATTGCTTCGACCACTACGGCACCGAGCCCGTGAAGTATCCGTGGGGCACGGTCACGCGGTGGAAGCTGTTCGATGCGCCGTGGGCGAACGGCGAAGATCAGCTGTTCGGCCAAGAGTCGGTCCAGTGCGAGACCTACCAGGTGCTGAAGAGCTTCGTTCGCGACGGTCGTCCGAACAAGGTGATCCTGCTGCACGGGCCGAACGGCTCGGCGAAGTCTACGTTCATTCGCTGCCTCGGTCGCGCGCTCGAGCATTACTCCACGCTCGATGAAGGCGCGCTGTATCGATTCAGCTGGATCTTCCCGGCGCAGAAGAGCAGCAAGTCCGGCATCGGGTTCGGCGGATCTACGTCGCTGCTCGAGGGCAGTGAATCGTTCGCGTACCTGCCGGACGAACAGGTCGACGCCCGCCTCGGCGACGAGCTTCGCGATCATCCGCTGCTGCTCATCCCGCTCGAAGACCGCGCGCGGCTCCTCGACAAGCTCACCGCCGGCAAGAAATTCGGGCTCTCGGATTACATCCGCGGCGGCACGCTGTCGCCGCGCAACAAGGCGATCTACGACGCGCTGCTCGCGAGCTATCAAGGCGACCTCGCGCAGGTGCTCCGCCACATCCGCGTCGAGCGATTCGAGATCTCGCATCGCTATCGCGCCGGTTGGGTCACGGTCGAGCCGCAACTCTCCGTCGACGCGAGCGAGCGCCAGATCACCGCGGATCGCACGCTGGGCTCGTTGCCGCCGTCGCTGCAATCCGTGAACCTTCACGAGTATGGTGGCGAGGTCGTCGGCGCGAATCGCGGGATGATCGAATACGACGACCTGCTGAAGCGCCCGCTCGAGCACTACAAGTATCTGCTCACCACGGTCGAGCGCGCCGAGCTGTCGATGACGAGCGCCACGTTGTTCCTCGACTTGGTGTTCGTCGGCTCGTGCAACGACATCCATCTGTCGGCGTTCCGCGAGATTCCGGACTTCCAATCGTTCAAGGGCCGGATCGAGCTCCTGCGCGTGCCGTTCATCTTGGACGTGCGCCACGAGACCCAGCTCTACGCCGAGCGCTTGCGCGAAGCCGCGGGTGGTCGTCATGTCGCGCCGCACACCGCGTATGTCGCCGCGCTCTGGGCGGTGTTGTCGCGCATGCGCAAGCCGCAGATCGAGCGGTTCCCGTCGACGTTGGCCGAAGTGATCGGCCGGCTCACGCCGCTCGACAAGGTCGAGCTCTATTCGACGGGGCAGGTGCCCGAGGACCTGTCGCCGGATCGCGCGCGCGAGCTCGCCGCGCATATCGAAGACCTGTTCCACGAGTCGGACACCTATCCGATCTACGAAGGTCGGGTCGGTGCCTCGCCACGCGAGATGCAGACCGTGTTGCTCGCGGCTGCGGGCTCGACTCGGTACGACTACGTGTCGCCGCTCGTCGTGCTCGAAGAGATCGTCGAGCTGACGAAGCAGGCCTCGATCTACGAGTTCCTGCGCCAGGACGTGCAGCCCGGCGGCTATCACGATCACAAGAAGCTCGTCGATATCGCGCGCGGTCGGCTATTCGACAAGATCGATGACGAAGTTCGCGTCGCGGTCGGGCTCGTCGAAGAGTCCGAGTACACGCGCGTGTTCGATCGCTACATCCAGCACGTGATGCAGTCGATCCGGAAGGAAAAGGTCCGCAATCCGTCGACGGGGCAGATGCAGGACCCCGATGAAACGATGATGAAAGAGGTCGAGCGCACGCTCGAGATCACCGGCCGCGCGGAAGATTTCCGGCAGGGCCTGATCGCGAAGATCGGTGCGTGGTCGCTCGACCACAAGGGCCAGAAGCCCGTGCTCGGCGAGATCTTCGGGGACCTGCTGCGTCGCCTGAAGGACGCGTATTACGAGCGTCACAAGAAGGTGATCGCGAAGGGCATCACGGATCTGGTCGCGTTCCTCTCGGGGAACGAATCCCACCTTTCCGCCGACGCGAAGCGCCAAGCCGAGCTCGCCCTCGACACGCTCGTCAAGCAGTACGGTTACACCCGGGAGTCCGCGCGCGATCTCGTCGGCGCACTCGCAACGCTCCGCTATCGCAGCTAAGATCGCTACCCGTGAGGTGGGCGCTCGCACTCGTGCTGATGACGGCATCTGCTGTCGCCGGGCCGAAGATGCTGAAGGGGCCGTACCTGCAGGACCTCGCACCGGAATCGATCACGGTGATGTGGGAGATGGACGAGCAGGTCCCGGCGAAGCTCGTGCTAACCGGGCCCGGTGGCGAACGGACGATCGATGTCGAGCCCGCGCACATCGTCGAGGCCAAGCTCGACAAGCTCCAGCCGGCCACGCGCTATCGCTACAAGGTCCTCGTCTCCACAAAAGAAGGGGACGACCATTGGGAAGGCGAGTTCGCGACCGCGCCTCCGAATGGCAAGGACGTGCCGTTTTCGTTCGTGGTCTACGGCGACTCGCGTAACGGCGTCGAACAACACCGCCGCGTGATCGAGCGCGTCGCCCAAGAGGTTCCGGACTTCGTCCTCGGTACCGGCGACATGGTCGACGAGGGCTTCCGTCAGGATCAGTGGCAGCAGTTCTTCGACATCGAAGGCCGGTTGCTGCGCGACAACGTCTACTTCCCGGCGCTCGGCAATCACGACCGCCAGGGCAGGGGCCGCACCGCGGATACCTATCGCGCGTACTTCTCCGTTCCCGAGAACGGCGGCGATACCGAGCGCTACTACGCGTTCACGTATGCGTCCGCGCGGTTCCTCGTGCTGGATTCGAACGCGTACTCGTTCGCACTGACGGATCAGACCGCGTGGATCGAGCGCGAGCTGATCGCGGCGCGCCAGGATCCGACGGTGAAGCACGTGTTCGTGGTGATGCATCACCCGCCGTTCTCGATCAGCCTCCACGGTGGCAACATCGATTTGCGCGATCGTTGGACGCCACTGTTCGAGAAGTACCAAGTCTCGGCCGTGTTTTCGGGCCACGATCACGTGTACGAGCGGGCGGACCACGACGGAATTCGCTACTTCGTGAGCGGTGGTGGTGGTGCGCCGCTCTATCCACGCCGGCCGAAATCGAATCCGATCGATGTCGAAGCGGTGAAGAAGTTCGAGCGCGTGCTTCACTACCTGCGCGTGACCGTGACCGGCAATCGCATCGAGGTCACGGGCATCCGCGCGGATGGCACCGTGATCGAGACGTCGACCTGGACCGACGGTCCCGAAGCGCCTGCACAGGTGTTGAAGTCGGCGGCTGGCGCACCACCGGCCCCCGTACCCTCGACGATGACGCCGACCCCGCAAGCCGCACCGGCGCCGGAGCCGACGGGAATTCCGTGGTGGATGATCGGTGGCGGCGTCGCGCTCCTCGGTGCGACGGTGGTCGTGGTTCGCTCGCTCAGGAAGTAGCTCGGCGCAGATTCTCGCGTGCCGCCGCATCGAGCCGGGCGTGAAAGTAGTCGGACAAGAAGATCCGCGGCTTCGCCAACACGCCGGCCAGAAATGCGCGCCGGCCGATCCGGAACGCCTGCTCGGGGACGTGCTGGTACTCGAACGCGATCTGGCGATCGTAGGCGTCGAACGCGGCCGGCTCGGCGGCGAGGATCGCCATGTCGCAATCGAGGAATAGTGCCGCTTCCGCGTCGACGTCCGCCGGCACGAGGCCACCGTGGCGGGCTGTGAGATCGATCAACATCTGCACGCGTTCGGGAAAGCCTTCGCGCTTCGCCCACGCCGCCGAACGGGTTTCATTGTCTTTCGCGCCCGGGACGTACACGGCGTCGTGAAACACGATCGCGGCGTAGATGTCCTCGGGGGAGCCCCACCCGACGTCGTCGGCAACGACATCGAACCACCGCAAGACCTCGGCGACGTGTGCGAGCGTGTGATACGCGCGCTGCGGTTCGGCGTACGCGGTCGCGAGCTGTTGCTGCAAACTTTCGGGCAGCACGAGCGGTTGGTGCGCGCACTCGAACATGGCCGCACGGTACAATGATCGCCGTGCAATGGGTGTTGCTCGCCTGCTTGGCGTGCGCGTGCTCCGTACCGCCATTTCAAGGAAAGCTTGATGGCCAAGGCAGCGACGACCCGATCAAGGACGCGGGATCCGGATCGGGATCCGGCGTTGCCTTCGACGAAGATGAGGATGGCGTCTCCGACGACACCGACAATTGCCCGAACGTGATGAATCAAGATCAAGCGAACGGCGACACCGATCTGGTGGGGGACGCCTGCGATCCGCATCACGGCGGCGTCGCTGACACCGGCGTGTTCTACGGGTTCAACGGCGGGTCGGATGAAATGCTCGAGGGCTATCAGGGAACGATCACGGGTGGCGTCGATATGCTGGTCTCGCCAACCTCGACCACGATGTACACGTGGCTCGCGAAGGGTTCGTTCGCGAATTATCAGCTCACCGTCGTGTTCGAGATCAAACAGCTCGGCTCGAACGGAACGACGATCGACGTTCGCGGCGGACATTCCCCGGGCGGCACGAACGGCAACGGTCCGAACTGCCAGATCAAGACGACGGCGAACTACGTCCAACTCGGCGCCGTCAACGACGGTACGTTGGGGCCGGGCCCCGTCATGGATCCGTTGCCGCTCGCGGAAGGCGATGTCTTCATCGTCTCGGAGAAGTACGAGGTCACCGATCCTTCGGCCAGGCTCACGTGCTCGTTCGTGCGGAACAATGGCCAGGCGCAGAGCGCCGGAGTCACCGCGAGCGTGCCGACGGCCGGAAATGCAGGCGTCTCGCTCGCGAACGCGACGATCGCCGTGCGGTCGATGTTCATCGCGGGGCGACCATGAAGGCGCCGTGGATCCTGATGGTCGCGGGCGCGTGCTCGGTGCCGCCGTTTAGCGGCGGTGATGGGGGAACCCGTTCCGACGCTGCCAGCGACGCTCCGGCCGGAACGACACCGTGCCCGACCATGGTGGACATGACCGACTCCGACGGTGACGGTGTGCCCGACGCGTGCGATCCGGAGCCGATGGATCAGATGACGCCCGATCACGCGGTCATGTATCACTTCCCGACCGACATCACGGAATTCACCGTCGCGGGCACCGATGTGGTGCATAACGTCAATTCGATCGAGATCGGTAACGAGGCGAATACCGAAAACGACAGCCTGATCACGAACGCCGCGTGGCAGCGCGCGTACGTCGAGGTCGGGTTTCAGATCTTCGATGTCGGGACCGGCCTTCCCGACAAGAACTACGAAGAGCTCGAGGTGTTCACCGGGTTGGGCTCGACGATGGCGGAGCTCCGGGGGTTCGGGTGCACGATCGAGCGGCAGTACCAAGACAACACGAACGTCAAAGTCATCGTCGAGAACTCGTCGGGCGGTCCGATCAACGAGGTCTCGGACGCCGTGCCCCTCGAACAATCCGTCGGTGTGATTCGCGTGATCCAGACCGATACGATCGATTGCACGGTGAGTCGTACGTCCAACGGCACGCCCTCGATGCTCGGCGTCGCGGGTGGCACCGGCACCATCGCGAACCACGTCGGCGTCTACGCGACCCAGCTGCGGGCAGAAATCTCGTACATCTTCATCGCAGGAGTCAGCAAGTGATCTCGAAGCTCGCGATCGTCGCGCTCGTGTGTGCAACCGCGTCCGCCGATGACGACCTCGCCGCGCAGGGTGAAGCACTCGCGAAGGCAGGTGACTACAGTCGCGCGATCGACGCGTTCAAGGCCGCGGACAAGCAAAAACCGTCGACGCGAAACGCGTGCATGATCGGGCTCGCGTATCTGCGGCGCGAGGCGTGGCCCCAAGCGGAGCTGTTCCTCGCCACGTGCAAGCAGCGCGCGTCGGCCGCGGATCCCGCGCCGGAGTGGGTGCCTGCGGCGGAGCAGCAGCTCGCGGAAAAGCTCGCGGCGGCGAACGTCGCGCCCGTCGAGGTAACCGTCACGCCGGCGAGTGCCACCGCGAGCGTGACCGTCTCGAGCTTCGCGCTCGACGAATCGTTCAACCCGCCGCGAACCTTGCACCTGGCTCCCGGCAGGCACACGTTCGAAGTTCAAGCCGACGGGTTCGCGACCACGTCGAAGACGATCACGATCTCCGATCGTCAGGCACAACACGTGACAGTCGAGCTCGTCGCGGCCGGTGCCGTTCAGCCGGCACGCCCCGAGCCCGAGACATCGTCGAGCGCAGTGCCGTACATCGTGATGGGATCGGGCGCGGCGATCGGCGTGGCGGCGTTGATCTTTGGATTGACCGTCGTGAAGTCCGAGCGCGATGACCTCGCGAGCACGCAGGACTTGGCCCATTACAACGATCTCAAGGACAAGTTCGTGCTGCGGCGCGATCTGGCATTCGCGGCCGGTGGCGTGGCGGTGGCGACCATCGCCGTCGGCGCGATCTTGAAGTTCACGGTCTACAAGCACGACGAAACCGCGGTGGCGGTCGCGCCCACGGCGGGCGGTGGCATGGTGACGTTCGCGTCGAGCTTCTAATGTGTTAGGCATGTGACCGATGCCGGTCCAGCCCCGTACGACGCAGGGAGTGCTCGAGCTCCTGCCATCCGATCAGATCGAGTTCCAGCGCATGCTCGATACGATCCGGCGCGGCTACGAGCGGTTCGGCTTTCTGCCGATCGAGACGCCGACGTTCGAGCTCGTCGACGTGCTCTTGACGAAGTCCGGCGGCGAGACCGAGAAGCAGGTCTACTTCGTCCAATCGACCGGTGCGCTCGAACAGCAGAAGAAGCCGGAGCTCGCCCTCCGCTTCGATCTGACGGTGCCGCTCGCGCGCTATGTCGCCGAGCACGAGCACGAGCTCAACTTTCCGTTCCGCCGCTACCAGATCCAACGCGTCTATCGCGGCGAGCGTGCGCAAAAGGGCCGGTTCCGCGAGTTCTATCAGTGCGACATCGACGTCGTCGGCAAGGACAAGCTGTCGATCGCGTACGACTCCGAGATTCCGGCGGTGATCTACGGCGTGTTTGCCGAGCTCGGGTTCGGCAAGTTCACGATCTTCGTCAACAACCGCAAGCTGCTGAAAGGCCTGCTCGAGTCGATGGGCGTCGAGGGCGAGCAGCAGACGAACGCGCTGCACGAGATCGATCGGCTGCGCAAAGCGGGGCGAGCGAAGGTCGAGGAATTGCTCGTGCCGATCTGCGGCGACAAGGCGAAGGCACTCCTCGACGTGCTGACGCAAGACTGGCGCGCGGCGACCGAGCAGCTCGCGTCCGTCGACAATGCGACGCTCAAAGACGGCATCGACGAGCTTCGCCGGGTCTACGACAACACGATCGCGCTCGGCGTCCCGGCGGACTACATCAAAGTGGATCTGTCGATCGTGCGCGGCCTCGACTACTACACCGGCACGGTCTACGAGACGTTCCTCGACGACCATCCGGACTACGGCTCGATCTGCTCGGGCGGTCGGTACGAGAACCTCGCCGGGCTGTACACGAAATCGAAGCTGCCGGGCGTCGGTATCTCGATCGGTGCGACGCGCCTGTTCAGCCAGTTGATGGCCACGCGCGACAAGAAGAAGACCGCGATCGCCCAAGCGATCATCTTGAACGTCGATCCGACGCTCGCGGGCGATTACGCGAAACTCGCGGCGGAGCTGCGTGCCGCGGGCCTCTCGATCGAGGTCTACGGCGACGAGGACAAGCTCGGCAAGCAGTTCAAGTACGCCGACCGCTCGGGCATCCCGTACGCGGTGATCATCGGATCGCGCGAGCGCGATGCCGGCGTCGTGAAGATCAAGGACCTCCGCCTCGTCGAAAACAACGAGCGCGAGGTGCCGCGCGCCGACGTGCTTACAGCGCTCGGCCGTTGAACTGCTTGACCTTCAGATCGAACACGTCGACGCCGTCGAGGCAGCGCGCGTTGATCGCGACCATCGGCGTACCGTCCGGCTTCTTGCCGCGCGCGAACGACTTGATGCCGCACGTCTTGCAGAAGTTGTGCATGATGATGTGCTTGTTGAACTGATACGGCGTGAGCGAATCCTCGCCGGAGATCAGCTCGAACTTGTCGACGGGCGCGAACGTCAGCAGCGTGCCGCTCTTGCCGCACATCGAGCAATTGCACGAGATGACTTCGCCGAGCTCGAGCTCGACCTTGTACTTCACCTCGCCGCAGTGACAGGAACCGGTGTAGCTCGCCATGCGTGGGTTATCCCACGACGGCCGGTGCCTCGGTGCGAACGACGAGCTTCGCGAGCCGCGCGTGGAGCATCTCGAACGCGGCGGTTAGCTGGATTCGATCCGGAGCTTCGAGCGTGAGCAGCACGCGAAAGTCGGTCTCCGAAAATCGCGGATAGCTGCCGATCTTCACGTCCGGATGCGCGGCGACAACCGCATCGAGCTCGGGCGCGAGGTCGCCTTCGTCGGCATCGACGTAGATCCGCGCGGCCCACACCGGATTCGCGCGGAACCGGTCCTTGATGTCGTTGAACTTGCGCCGGAACAACGACGGCACGCCGGGCAGGATGTAGACGTTCTCGAACGCCACGACCGGCCACACCTGATCCTTGCCGTAGACCAGCTCGGACCCGGTGGGGATGTCGGCGAGGCGGAGGTTCGCGTCCGCGAGCTTGTCGGCCCAGTAGGCGCGGATCTTGGTCTCGAGCTCGGGATGGCGCGACACGCCGACGCCGAAGCCATGCGCGATCGCGGCGATCGTGATGTCGTCGTGGGTCGGGCCGACGCCACCGGACGTGAACACGTGATCGAACCGCGAAGCCGCTTCGGTGACCGTCCGGGCGATCTCGTCGCGGTCATCCGGAATCACGGTGATCCGGCGCAGGTCGACGCCGAGGCTCCGCAGCTCCTTGATCAGGAACGCCGCGTTTTCCTCGACGAATTTCCCGCTCAGGATCTCGTCGCCGATGATGACGATCCCGGCGGTCGGCATGTCGCGAGCATAGCCCGCCATGGTAAGACCCGCCTCGATGGATCCACAGGATCTCGTCCTACGCGGCGGCCGGGTCATGGACCCATCGGCTCCGCGTCCCGTGGATCTGCAAGCGGACGTGCGGATCCAGAACGGCCGGATCGTCGAGATCGGTCGGGGCCTGGTGGCGCCGCGGATCATCGATGTTCGCGACCTGTGGATCGTGCCCGGGTTGATCGACCTGCACGTCCACCTGCGCGAGCCCGGGCAGGAATACAAAGAGGACATCGAAACCGGCACGCGTGCGGCGGCGGCGGGTGGGTTCACCACGATCTGCTGCATGCCGAACACGAAGCCCGTGAACGACCAGCGCGCGATCACCGAGCTGATCGTGCGGCGCGCGAAGGAGGTCGGCAGCGTGCGCGTGCGGCCGATCGGCGCGATCACGCATGGCCTCGAGGGCAAGGCGCTCGCGGATATCGCCGAGATGAAGGAAGCCGGCATCGTCGCGATCTCCGACGACGGCAAGCCCGTGATGAACAGCGGCCTGGTGCGCCGCGCGTTCGAATACGCGAAGACGTTCGACCTGCCGCTCGTCCAACACGCCGAGGATCTCGATCTCTCGGAGGGCGGGGCGATGAACGAAGGTGCCGTGTCGACGCGGATCGGCATCAAGGGCCAGCCGGTGTGCGCGGAGAGCGCGATGGTCGCGCGCGACCTCGAGATCGTCGAGTGGACCGGCGCGCGGTATCACGTGGCGCACGTCTCGGCGGCGCGCACGGTCGCGCTCGTGCGGGATGCGAAGCGGCGCGGGCTACCGGTGACGTGCGAGGTCACGCCGCACCACCTCGCGTTGACCGACGAAGCCTGCAGCCACTACGACACGCACACGAAGATGATGCCGCCGCTGCGAACGCAGGCGGATCTCGACGCGCTCCTCGAAGGGCTCGTCGACGGCACGATCGACGCGATCGCTACGGATCACGCGCCGCACAGTCCCGTCGAGAAGGATGTCGAGTTCGAGTGCGCGGCACCGGGCATCCTCGGGCTCGAGACCGCGCTGCCGATCATCTTGGACTTCGTGCGGATGGGCTCGCTCGACGAAGCGCGCGCGATTGCCGCGTTTACGGGTGGCCCGGCGAAGTGCTTCGGGCTCGCCGGTGGTGGCCTCGCGGTCGGCGCGATCGCCGACCTCTGCGTGATCGATCCGGAACGTCCGTTCGAGCTGACCGCGGATGGCATCGCCTCGAAGTCGAAGAACTCGCCGTTCCTCGGGCAGAAGCTCGCGGGCCGCGCAGTGCTCACGATCTGCGACGGGCGGGTGGTGTACGACCTCGACGGGAGAGCTCGCTAAATGACCTGGCCCGCCGCATTGGTTCTCGAGAATGGCCGCGTCTGGAAAGGCGATGGCTTCGGTGGCCGCAACGAATCGATCGGCGAGGTCGTGTTCAACACGTCGATCACCGGTTACCAGGAGATCGTTAGCGACCCGTCGTACGCTGGCCAGATCGTCGTGATGACGGCAACGCAGATCGGCAACGTCGGCACGAACGTCGAGGATATCGAGGCGAAGAAGGTGGTGTGTGCGGGCCTCGCGATCCGCGAGCTTTCACCGCTGACGGCGAGCTGGCGCTCGGAGGCACCGCTGCCGAGCTGGCTCGAAAAATCGAATGTCCCTGGCATCGACGGTATCGACACGCGCGCACTCGTCCGGTGCTTGCGCGATGAAGGCGCGATGCGTGGCGCGATCACGCCGCACGTCGACGACATTCCGGCGGTGCTCGCGCGCGTCCGTGCGGCGCCGAAGATGGATGGCCAGGATCTCGTTCCGGGCGTCACGTGCAAAGAGATCTACGAGTGGACGAAGCCGTCGTGGCGCGCCGTCGACGACGAGCGGGCGCAGCCGGTGCCGCCGCTCGAGTTCCATGTCGTCGCGTACGACTTCGGCATGAAGGAGAACATCCTTCGCCAGCTACGCGATATCGGCGCGAAGGTCACGGTCGTGCCGGCGAGCACACCTGCGGCGAAGGCCTTGGCGCTCGGTGCCGATGGGTTCTTCCTGTCGAACGGCCCCGGTGATCCGGCGGCGGTAACGTACGGCGTCGTCGCGGCGAAGGAGCTGTGTGCGAGCGGCAAGCCGGTGTTCGGGATTTGCCTCGGCCACCAGATCCTCGGGCTCGCACTCGGCGGGCGAACCGAGAAGCTCGCGTTCGGTCATCACGGTGGCAATCACCCGGTGCTCGACAAGACCACGGGCAAGGTCGAGATCACATCGCAGAACCACGGGTTCGTCGTCGACGTCGGCTCGTTGCCGTCGGGGGTGACCATCACGCACGAGAACCTGTTCGATCACTCGAACGAAGGTCTCGCCGTCGCCGGCAAGCCGATCTTCAGCGTGCAGTATCACCCGGAGGCGAGTCCCGGCCCGCACGACGCGAACTACCTGTTCGCGCGGTTCCGCGATCTGTTGAAGAGAGCGAGATGAACGCGGCCGCCGATCTCGATGCGGTGACCGAAGAGCTGTACGCACGCCACACCGCCGATGCCGATGCTGCGGCGACTGCGCGCGCGGAATACGAACAACGGCGGGGCAAGGTTCATCAGGACGATGAGCTGTGGGAAGCGTGGAGCGCGGCGTTCGTCGAGTGGTTTGTCGTCGAGAGAGCGCAAGCGAGCTCGCATCTCCCGCCGGCGGTGACCACGTATCGCGAGATGGTTTCGGCTGCCGATGAGCGGTCGGCGATCGTGCGCGCGCTGATCACGTCGCATCGCAGCCTGTTCGAGATCCGGGCGTTCGCGAAGGGCAAGATCGAGCTGCTGGACCTGCTCGGCGGTGCCGAAATCGAGGTCAACGAAGCACGCGCGTTGCACGGCGTCGAGACCGGCGATGTCGCGGAGCTCCGGCTCGTCGGCGTGTCCGGCGAAGTTCGGTTCGGGCGCACGTTCGTGTATCACCCGAAGGAAGCGCGCGCGGCGATCGTCGAGCGGGCGCGGGCGATGCTCGCGAAGGGTGCCTCGCGTCGCGACGTGATCGATCAGATCGCGCAGCTTCGCGTGCAGGTCACGCGGTATCGCCACATGCCGCCGGCGCGCGTGTACGAGCTCGGCTCGCGGATCATGGGATGAAGTCCGTCGTCGTCGTGGGGGTGTTGTGCGGGGTGGCGCACGCGGAAGCGCCGTCGACGCGGCCCGAGGCGATCGAGGTCGATCGCGACATGACGCCGCCCGGGCAGAACGAGCTCGGCTTCGACGGTGGCGCGCCGATCGGCGATTGGGCGGTGAGCGCGATCGGCCAGTTCTTGTGGCGGCCGATCCAATTCAATTCGAAGAACTCGATGTCGACGCATCCGGTGGAGCGCCGCGAGACGCTGACGATCGGCGGTGCGATCACGCTGGGCTCGGACTACGTGCTCGACGTGCGAATGCCGCTCTCGCATCAGTGGGGCCTGCGGTTGCGCGGGTTCGGTGACAACACGCCGCTCGACGCGTGGGTTGCCGGCGACATGACGATCGGCGCGCGCTTGCACGTGGTGACTACGGGGCCGATCGGCGTGTTCGTGCGCGGCGAGTACGTGGTGCCGACCGGCGACGATCACGACTTCGCCGGCTACGTCGGCTGGAGCGCGGCGTGGATGGGCATCGTGCGCGCGACGTTGCCGCACGACATCGTGATCGCGGGGCAGGCCGGCGTGCGGATCCGCGGCAAGGAGATCGTCGTCGGGGATCAGACGATCGGCGACGAGATGTTCTGGGGCGTCGGTGCGACGGTCGGGATTCCGCCGCTGTGCTCGTGGTGGTGCAAGCCGGAGCAGTTCAAGGCGACGGCGGAGATCGTCGGGGTCGTCGGCGACAACGTGAATCACTCGCGCGGACCTTCGCCGATCGAGGCGCGGATCGGCGTGATCGGTCGGGTTCGTCCGCCGTACGTGATCGGCGTGCATCTCGGCACGCACGTGAACGAGGCCGTCGGTGCGCCGGAGCTCCGCGCGACCGTGGACCTCGCGTATCAATCGCTCTAGGCGGCGGGATCGAGGTGCATCCGTGAGATGCCGGGTTCGCTCTGCAACGCCGTGACGAGCCGTTGTTCGCCATCGATCGCGGGGAGTCGCAACGCGAACGTGAGGTGGCGCTTTGCGGTATCGCCGTCCCAACCTTCGAGCGTGGCGATCAGGTTTTGTGCGAGAAGCTTGTCGAGCAGCACGTCGATCGCGGGCGCTTGATCGGTGACGGTGAGGTGGAGCCGGCGCCGGATCATGTCTTTGTCCTTCGCTTCGAAGCGGCGCAGCATCGTGAGTGCGCCGATGCCGACGATCGTGGCGGCGACACTTTCGACGTACATGCCACCGCCGGCGCAGAGGCCGATCGCGGCGACGAGCCAGAGGCCCGCGGCCGTGGTCAGGCCTTGCACGCTGATGCCGGTGCGCAGGATCGCGCCGCCCGCGAGAAAGCCGATGCCCGATACGACCGAGGCGGCGACGCGCGAGCCATCGACCTCGGCGAAGTCACCGGCCTTGTAGTTCTGGAAGTAGACCATGTGCGTCGACACGACCATGAACGTCGCCGACGCGAGCGCGACCACGGCATGCGTGCGAAGGCCGGCCGGGCGACCGTGGATGTCGCGCTCGTACCCGATGATCGCGCCGAGGCCGGTACCGACGATGATGCGCAGCACGAGCTCGAGATCGAGCGTCAGATTCATCCGATCGAATATGGACCCGTGCGCGAATGTGTCAAGTTCGCTTCAGTGTCTGGCGCGGTCTCGTAACGCGGCATAAGCGGCCGCCCGCGCGATCGTGCCGAGCGAGAGCAGCTCGCGAACGTGCGCCCACGAGGCGTGCTCCTTCGGCAACGCGCGACCGCAGATCGCCGCGGCCATGACACGCGCGCCGATCGGTTGATCGGGGGCGAGCAATGTCGCGAGCACGGCGCCGGTGCGTGGCGTGGCGACTCGCAATTCCCCGAGCGCGGCGATCAGGTTCGCGGCATAGCCGTCGGTCTGATCGAGCGCGTCCGCGATCACGTCGGCGAGCGTGGTGTCGCCGGCGGACACGTGCGCGAGGAGCGCGAGGGCGAGCGTGCCGAGCTCGGCGCCGGCGTCGGCATCCGTGGCGATGCGCATCACCGCGGCACCGAGTCGAGAGCGTGGATCGGGTGGTGCGAGGACGGCGATGTCCGCTTCATCGATGACGGCGAGCGCGAACATCGCCGCGGCTTCCGGAACGCCGCCGAGCAGCGACGCGAGCATGTCGACGCCGTCGGGGGATCCGAGCAGCGCGTTCGTGGTCAGGCGAACGAGTGGCGAGGCGCCCGGACCTTCACCGTCCGGATCGAGCGAGGCGAGCGTGGTGCGTACGAGCTCGCCGATCACCGGGACATCGAGCTGACCGAGCGCGGCCTGCGCGATCGCGCGGCGCACGGGTTGGACATCACGTGCCGCGTGCTGTTCCAACAGATCGCGGCGATCCCGCGCGAGCAACACGAGCGCGGCGGCGGCAGAGACCTCGACGGATGGATCGGCGAGGCGCAACGCGAGCGCACCGTCGATATCGCCGTCCGTCGCGCCGATCGCGGTGAGGGCTTCGCACGCGAGCGCGCGCAGATCGGGCAGCTCGGCATCGAGGCCTTCGAACAACACGGGCGCGCACGCGTCGAGTGGGAGCGCGGCGGCGAGCGTGAAGCCGGTCGCCGTGGCCTCGCCGCCGGTCGCGAGGAGTTGCGCGCACAGCTCGCTCGCGGCGGGGACGTGCGCGGCGGCGACGAGCCCGGCGAGGAACGGTTCGAACAGCGCGTCGCCATCCGGGCGATCGAGGACCAACGTGCGGTGCGCCGTGAACGCGTCGCGATCGATCGGCGCGCACGCACCGAGGATGAACGCGGCCGCGGCGGCACATTCGCGCGCTGGTTGCGACATCCACCGGTCTTGATCCGGCAACCTGCGCGGTTTGCCGATCGCGGCGATCTCGCCGGCGAACGACGCCGGTGCGGGCGGCGCGATATCGAGACGGGCGAGGGCCGCCTCGCGAACGCGTGCCGAGTGGCGCGCGATCGGGCCGAGCGCACGCGCGACCTCGTCGAGGAGTGGCTTCGGGCTCGCGGGCGCCAGTAGCTCGACCAGCGCATCGAGCACGCGCGCGCCGACCGGATCGTCGATCAACGATGGCGTCCACGCGAGCACGCGACCGCATTGGATCGTGGCGAGGATCTGGCGATCCGGATCCTTGTCCGTGGTCAACGCGGCGAGGGTTTGCGCGCGGCGCTCGCGGGGCAGGGCGGAGATCGCGAGAGCGATCGCGTCGTCGGCGCGCGGTGCAAAGCGATTCGCGATCGCGCGCGCGGACAGCTCGCCACCTCGCGACAGGATCGGCGCCGCGATCAACGCGGGGATGACATCGTCGACGAACGCGTAGTTGCCGGGGCCGACCACCTGGAACAGCGGGGAGCTCAGCCATTGCGCGCGCGCGTCCGTGGTCGCGAGGATCGCGCCCGCGTTCGGATCGAACAGGTATTGCTGGATCAGCTCGCCCGCGTCGGCGAACCCGCTCGCGAGCTCCGCGAATGGAACCGCGAGCGCGTGGCGTTCGGCATCAGGTGCGAGAGCGATGGCGCGGCGAACCTCGGCTCGGGTCTTCACGCGAGGAAGCCCATCTCGCCGTATTCGAGCTCGGCCGCGCGGAGCAGGTGGTGTTGCATGATCGGGCTGCCATCGGCTTGAGCGGCGGTGGCCGCGCGGACGAGGGCGTTCATGATGTTGCCACCGGCGAGCGGAAACTTCTGCGCGATGACGCGCAAGTCGAGATCCGGCGCGACGGCCGCTTCTTTCGGCATCATCCCTTGCCACAGCTGCAGGCGTTGTTGTTCGTCCGGCGCGGGGAACCGGACGCGGAACCGGATGCGTCGACGAAACGCCGGATCGATCGCGGTCTCGCTGTTCGTGGTCATCACGACGACGCCTTCGAACGATTCCATGCGTTGGAGCAGGTAGTTGACCTCGAGGTTCGCGTAGCGATCGTGCGACGACTTCACCTCGGTCCGTTTCGCGAACAGCGAGTCGGCCTCGTCGAACAGCAGCATGACTTGGCCGCGCGCGGCTTCGTCGAACACGCGGCCGAGGTTCTTCTCGGTCTCGCCGATGTACTTGTTGACGACCGCCGACAGATCGATGCGATAGAGCTCGAGCCCGAGCTCCTTCGCGAGGAGCGAACAGATCATCGTCTTGCCGGTACCGGGTGGGCCGGCGAACAGCGCCGACAGACCGCGGCCATACGGCAGCTTGCGATCGAAGCCCCACTCGCCGAACACCTTCGAGCGGTGCGCGGCGTAGTTGAGGAACTCGAACACCGGCGAGAGGACTTCGTCCGGCAGGATGACGTCCGACCACTCGAGCGTGGTGCGGACCGGCGTGGCCAGCGCGGACAACCGATGGGCGAGCCGCGTGCGGACGACATCGATGATGTTGTCCTCGGTCGCGATGCCGCGGCGCTGGAGCACGACATCGAGGCGACCGAGCTCTTCGCACGCTTCCTTGATCGAAGCGCCGGTCGCCGCATAGCGCTTCACGAGCGCTTCGAGCGACATCTCCGGTGCGAGGCGAATCCCGGGCGGCAGGTGACGGACCCACAACCGGCGCTGGATCTCCTGCGACGGGAACGGGATGTCGAAGTGCATCGGCACGCGGCCGACCTTCGAGAGCCAGGGCGGCGATTTCTCGTCGGTGATCGCGAGTGGCGTCTGGACGCGGCGGAGCAGGTTCGTCAGGCGCGGATGGATCCACGCTTCGCCATCGCCATCGGCGAATTCGTGCGCCTTGTCGATCACGAGCACCGCGCCCTGCATCTGCGCCTCGCGGATCAGCGGCAACAACGTGGCTTCGAGGCCCTTCGCTTCGACGGGCAGTTCCGAGAAATCGACGACGAGCAGCGGGCGACCGAGCATGCGGGCGGCCGCGCCGGCGATCGACTTGCGGCCAACACCGGGCGAGCCGATCAATTCCGTCACCTGATCCGGACGAGCGAGCGCGCGCGACACTTGCTCGATCAGCGACGGCTCCGGCAAGAGGACATCGGCGGCTTGCATCGGATCCGGTTCGAACCGCGCGATCGTGCCGAGGATCGAGACCGGCGGTGTGGCTGCACCTTCGAGATAATCGAGCACGCGCTCCGCGAGCCGGACGCGGCGATAGACGAGCGGCGGGTCGGATGCCCAACCGTTCGACGTCAGCTCGACGAGCCCGCGTGCGACGAGCGGCGCATCCGCGGTGAACCGCATCCGCACGTCGCCCGAGTGCAACGTGGTGCCGTCGGCGAGCAGTGCGACGAGGAACGCGACGTCCGCTTGGATCGGATCGCTATTGCCGGCGGTGTACGGATTGAACGCGGCACCGCGCTCGATCGTGGCGAGCGCGCCGAGGATCGCGACGTCGACAGGTTGAAGCTCGAAGCGCTCGCGCAAGGTCTCGAGCGGCAGCTCGACGCCGAGCCGGCGCGAGAACCGTGCACGCTTGTCGATCGCCGCTTGCTGCTCGGCGATCGCGCGATCGAACGCGACGATTTGCGGGTCCCCGCTATGGCGAACGTCTTGGACCGAGCCTTTCGGAGCACGCGCCTTCAACGCGGTCATCCGCTCGACGAGGAGCGCGAACAGATCGCTCCAATCCGCGAGTTGTTGGCTCGGGTCGTCGTAGCCCGGCTGCGGGTCGGCCATTACCACCGCCGCATGTTATCGCGGCCTACCACTCGAAGCGAATGCCGCCCATCACCGAGCCGCTCGGGGCCCCGGTGCTGTCGACGCCGCCTTTGACCTGGCCGAAGATCGACGTATTCGTGTTGAGCCGGCGGCGCGCTTCGACGCCGACGCTCGCGGAGCCATCGGTCGCGCCTTGCGCGAAGATGTCGATCGAGTTCTTGCCCGGCTTCTCCTGCGCGGCGCGGGCGAGGCCCGACTGCGGATCGAGCGAGCTGCCCGAGGACTTGGTGGAGGACGCGCCGCCGGTGACGGTGGCGAGGTCGAGGCTGGTGAGGGTCGTCATGATGGGACCCAACAGCAACGGTGATGCCACGCGTCGTCGAGACCGGCCTCACGATCGATCCGCGGTTTACGCTCCCGAACGTCTACTCGGGTAAACGGGCTTCGAGACCGACGGCAATTGGAGCTGCCGGCTACCCGAATTCTTGCAAAACATTGCGCGCCATCTCGACGAGGGGTTCGTCGCCGAGCGTGGTGATCGCGGTAACGACGCGCTCCATTTCGGAGGGCTCGGGGTTGCGTGTCGAGCGCTCGGCGTCGTCGATCAGATCGAACAACAGTGCCCCGAGCCGTGCCGATGCGCGGGGCTTGTCGAGCGCCATCACGAGATCGATGCCGGCCTCGAAGTGGCGATCGCGATCCGCGCGATCCTGAGACGTCCGCGCTTGGCGAAGCCGCGCCTGTGCGACGAGCTCGCGGGCGAGCTGGGTCTTCGCGCTGTGATCGTGAGTCCGCGTCGCAGGTCGCGCGGCATCGAGCTCGGTCGCGCTTTCGGCGGCGAGCGCGCACGCTTCGGTCGCCGCTTCGGGCGCGGCACGCAACACGAGATCTGCGAGCACGCCATCGATGTACGCGACGAGCTCCAGGCGTTGGGCCATGCGCGCCGCATCGGATGCGATCGCACCGCGCTCGGTCGCGCGATCGATCTCGCTCGCGGCCGCCCACGCGGCGACGGCGAGCGCATCGGCGTCGATGTTCGCGCTGTGACCGGCACGGCGCAGGAACTCGGCGCCGAACTCGAAGCAGGTGGCCGCGGCGGCCGGCCGATCTTCGGCGAGGTCGACCCACGCGAGCTCGACCAGTGCGAAGCCGGCGAGGGCGGTCTCGCCGAGCCGTGCGGCGGCGCCGCGCGCGGCATCGAGCAAGATGTGCGCTTCGGCGTAGTGGCCGAGCCGGCGTTGAGCGGCACCGCCGACGAGCCGCGCCATCGGTTCGATCCGCGCGCGCTCCGACGGCAACGCGCGAGCGATCGCGGTCGCGCTCGCGGCCACGGCTTCTTCGAGTGCGTTCGCCGTCAGGCAGGTAGCGGCGAGCACGGCGAGCGGGCCGGCGACGGGTTCGCCGCGTCCGTCGGCGAGCGCGGCGGCCTGGCGAGCGCGTAGCAGCGCATCCGCGGGCAACCCCAGCGTGAGGTCCGCGCGGATCAATTCGTCGAGGAGATCGAGCGCGACATCGTAGCGACCGCCACGCGCGAGCTGAGCGACGCGGCCGCGCAATTGCGCGATTCGCACGAACGCCTTGCCACTCGCGATCACGGCGTCATTGTATCCGCGCCGCGCGCGATTCGTAACGTGGACGCGAGCCAGACGAACGCTGCGACGTGCTCAACGCGTCGCTAGCTGCCAGACGTTGTGCCAGCGATCTTCGACCATCGCGCGGCGGTCGCCGTATGGCGTGTCGAGCGGCGCTTCGAGGCTGGTCGCACCGCCAGCCATCGCGCGCGCATACGCGGCATCGGCGTCGTCGACATAGACGTACAGGAATGCGGGCATCGCCGCACGCTCTCCGGTTTCGCTGATCATGATCCTCGCATCACCGAGAGCGATCACCGTCGGACGATCCGCGACGTAGTCCCCACTAGCACCGAATGCCGCGGTGATGAACGCGACGAGCCCTTTCACGTCATCCGCGACGATTCGCGGCACCACACTCGGCCAGCCTTGCGGTTGCATGCCGCGAGCGTAGTACAGTCATGGCGATGAGCGACGAGGCAACCGCTGCGGTCGAACGTGCCGAACGAGAGCCGTTGCTCGGCCATCGCGGCCCGCAGGTGCGTGCGCTGATCGACGCCGCGGCACCGCTCCTCGATCAGCATCCGATTCCCGAGCTGCGTGCGCGTCTCCTCCTGCGGCTCGCGGACGTGCTGCTCGTCGAGAACGACTACGAAGGCGCGGATCAGGCGCTCGAAGCCGTCGGCAAGCACGTGCCGAACGACGTGACGTTGCGCTTTCTCACGGGCGTGCGCGCGTGTCGCGTCGCGATCCGGCGCAGCGCCGAGCATCGCAAGCTCGCGTCCGATACGTTGTTGAACGTGGCCGCGAGGCTCGACGCGTTCGAGACCAACACGCCGGCATGGGATGGCGTGACGACCGAAGTCGCGCTCGCGATCGCGGAGCTCGCACTGCACGATCCGGAACCCGATCCGAGCGCGTTCGATCCGATCGCCGAGCTCGCCGCTCACGCGAAAGATCCGGACGTCGGGTTTGCCGGCAACCAACTCGTCGCCGCGTTCGCGATGCAAACCGGTGACGCGCAACGCGCCGTCGATGCGCTCCATCGTGCGCTCGCGATCGCGAAGGCGTCTCGCGCCGAGAGCGACGAAATCGAAACGCGCCTCGCGCTCGCGAGCGTCCTCGTCGCGCTGGGCACGGAGATCGCGATCGAAGAAGCGCAGCGCACCGTCCAACTCGCGCGCGATCGCGCACTCGAGGGTGGCTTCACGCAGTTGCACTCCGCCGCGTTGATCGCACAAGCCGGCGTGCTCTCGGCCGCGGGCAAGACGGCCGGCGCGATCGATCGGATGCTCGAGCTCGCACGCGAAGGCGCCGCGAACAACGATGCCGGTCAGTACGTCGCCGCGGTCGGGATCATGGCGGAGCTCTACGCGAAGACCGGCGATCACGTGTCCGCGTTCCGGACGATCGCGGAGTCGCATCGCGCGCTGTCCGCGGCGACGAACAGCGACACGACGCACCTGTTCCGCCCACTGCTCGCGCGGTTGCGCGATCGGGTCGGCGCCGAGCGTCTCGCGCAGATCTCTAATGAAGCGCAGCTCGCGAACACGCTCGCGGACCAGCTGGCCGCCCAAAAGACCAAGCATCCCGATTAGTTGCGCCTGAAAGAATCCGCGCGGTGGCGAGGAATTTCTTTCAACGATTTCCGTATGATGGGATATGGCCGAAGCACCCGCTGGTGGCGGTGGAGCGAAGCAAGACCCGCAGGCGTTGATCGCGAAGCATGCCGCGGTCACGCAAGCTGGAGCGGCAGGTGATGCCGCCATCGTCGCGAGGGTCGAGAACTCGATCAAGAACTCGCCGATGGGCTGGTTGCAGGGAATGCTCGGCGAAGTTGGTTCGCGCGCGGCGTCCGAACAAGGCGAGGTGAAGGGCAAGCTCGCCGAGCACGAGCAGCTCGTTTCGACGAACCAGAAAGACGCGCCGAAAGACGCGGGGCCGCCGCCTCCACCAGGGCCAGCTGCACATCCCGCGGTGCCGCAACCGCAAGCTGCGGCGGCGAAGGGTGGACCGGTCGCGCAACAGAGTGCAGCGGCAGGTCCGGCCGAAGCGCATGCACCGATTCCGGCGCATCCCGTCGCGAAGTCGGGTCCTGCGCAAGGTCCCGCGGCCGCGCCGGCGCCGACGATCGCGAGTGCGATCGCGGGTGCGGGCAATGACGCTCAGCTCGACGGAATCCTGAACGCGTACACGCCGAAGTCGCCGCAGACCACGCAGACGCTCGGTCGGATCAAGCAGATGGGCGACATCGCGAATGGCTTCAACGGCCAGCTCGATGTCTACGTCTCGCAAGGTGGCGCGGTCGATTCGACGATCGCCGCATCGGCGAACTTCCTCGGCGTCGGCAAAGACGCGAACGCGATCTGGCGCAACAACCCGTATCGCAAGGTCCACGGGATCCTCGGCGGGATCATGACGGGCATGTCGGCGGTGAAGTCCGTCTGCAGCATCGTCGGAAGCATCTGCGGCAAGCTCGGCATGGTCCTGACGGTGATCGGCCTGCTCGGCATGATCTTCCCGCCGATCGGCGCCGCGGTTTCGGGCATCGCGCGAATCCTGTCGGTCGTCGGCATGATCTGCGACGCGATCAGCTTCGTGCTGTCCGGAATCCTGACCGGCCTGAACGGCGTCGTGCTCGCGCAACAGATCGCGGCGGGTGCGTCGGCGGAAGAGAAGGCCGCGACCGCGGACATGATGATGTCCGAGGCGAATGAAGCCGCGAGTGGCTTCATCAACATGGCGATGATCTTCGGCCCGAAGTTCATGAAGGGCCTGATGGGCTCGAGCAAGGGCATCGTGTCGTCGCTGATGAAGCAGGCGAAGGCGACGATCGGTCGGATCTCGCTGAAGGTCTCTGCGAACGTCAGCCACTTCGCGAACAAGATCGTGCGCAAGCTCGGCTTCGGTGGCTCGAGCTTCACGCGTGTCGAGGGCGCGTGGAAGGACACCGGGTTCTTCGCGAACATGAAGGCGAAGGCCGGCAACACGGCGATCGGTCGCGCGTTCAACGGCGCACCTGCGCACCTGGAGTCGATCCAGGAAAAGTTGATGGCGAAGTACGGCAACACGACGTGGGCCAAGAACATGGACCGCGTCGGCGCGTGGGGCGGAAGCGTCGCGCACCGGTTCGACATCGAAGACAAGGTCGGCAAGCTCGGCGAGAAGAGCGGCAAGTGGGTCGGCGGGCTCGGTGCGGATACCAAGCTCGGCAAGTCGATGGCCGCGGCGGCGGAGCGCAGCGAGCTGCAGACGCGCGAGCTCGCGATGAAGATGCAGGTGCGCGATGCGTCGCACCTCGAAGATTCGCGCTGGAAGAACGAGCTCGATCGACGCCAGGCCGCGAACCCGGATCACATTCGCAACCCCGAGGCCGAAGCGAAGTTCCGCGCGAACGAACGCCAGAAGGTCGCGGACAAGGCGAAGACCGACTTCGAGACGAGTGAGCGCCAGCGCGAGGGCAAGGAAAAGCTCGAGCAGCTCCGCAGCGACCGGTTCGATCGTCGCAACGACGAGTTCTACGAGAACAAGACGAACGGCTTCACCGGCGAGAAGGCGCGCGACTCGATGATGGACTCGGTCCATAACTCGCGCGCGAAGCGGTATCAGCTCGAGGATCAATTCCGGACGCAGGAGACCGAGCGCAAAGAGCTGCTCGGCAAGGCGACGCGCACGACCGAAGAGCAGACTCGGTTGACCGCGCTGAACGGCGAGCTGCGATCGCTCGACGAAGCGCGCCGGATGAACAAGATGTACGAGAAGGACCTCTCGGGACTCGCGGCAGGCACCGAGCGCGTGCGCGCGCCGGAGTACAACAACTGGAAGGACGTCGCCTCGAACGCGTGGGAATCGACCGCGCCGATGCTCGAGATGATGCACCTGAAGGATCAGGACTCGGCGTGGGAGCTGGCCGAGAAGGCGAACCTCAAGAAGCAGGTCAAATACAACAAGGGCACGTCGTCGGGAAACTCCGCCGGTCGTGGTGGCCAGGGCACGTTCGAAGAGATCGCGGCCGATGCGCGCCATCAACAGATGGACGAGCTGACCGCGTTCGTGCGCGCGCAACCGCAGTCGGCGACGGTCTCGGGCAACGTGCGCTCGATGCTGTCGTCGGTGACCGCGCGACCGCAAGCAGCGCCGCAGGTCCATGCTCCGGCGCAAGCACCGCAGGTCCAGCAACCGCCCGCGCAACAAACGCCGACGCCGGCACCGCAAGCGCAACCGGGTGGCGTGAGCGTCACGAACACCCCGCCGGCCGGTGATCACGCACCGGGTGCAGCGGTGCAAGAAGGCGTCGTCGCGACGGCGCAGGTCCACGAACCGGCGACGACCGGCGCGGTGCCGCACGAGCAGCCGAAAGAAGGAGAGCCCGCCGACGACGGTGCAGGTGAAGCGCTGCCGTATTGGCCGTCGCTGCTTCCGGAATTCGATCAAGCGACGAAGGACTTCGGCTGGATGCGGAAGGTCGCCGTCGAGTTCAAGAAGGCGCAGATCGACGGCAAGCAAAAGGCCGTCGACACGCTCGCGGTCTACGGTCGCTACAAGGAGTACGCGCAGCTCCGTGCGGCGGCGGCGAAGAAGAACGCGGCCGGTGCGCAAGCGACGCAGGGTCAGACCCAACAGAACGTCGCGCACGCGCAAGGCACGGAAGGCCAAGCGGCGCAGGGCGAAGCGAAGCAGGGCGAGGCGAAGGGTGCGGCGAACAACAAGGCCGCGACCGATCTTCCGGAACCGGAATCGCGTGGTTTCTGGGGCCGCATCCTCGGCGCGGTGAAGCGCTGGGCGAAGAACAAGGCCGCGCAGGTCTTCGGCTGGATCCAGGAAAAGATCGCGTCGGTCGTGTTGAAGGGTTTGTGTGGGGTGTCGATGGGCGACATGCGCGAGTACGCGGGTGCGTTGCGTCGCCAGCAGCAAGCGGCGCACGGCGTCGCCGGTGATGCGGCGAAGACCTCGGGCCAAGCAGATCAGACGTCGATCAAGCTCGGCGCCGATGCGACGAAGGAAGCGCAAGCCGCGGCCGATTCGATCGGCGAGTGCGACAAGAACATCACGGATGCCGACCAGTTCATGGCGGACATCGGATCGTTCGAGCAACAGCTCGCCGAAGAGAAGGCGCACGCGCAGCAGTTCATCGCGCAGGTCCAACAGGCCGCGCATGCGGAACAAGCGAAGCGCCAAGCCGAAGCGGCGGCGCGCGCGGCGGAAGAAGCGAAGGAACGCGAGCGCGCTGCGGCGCTCGGTCAACAACAGGGCCCGGCGGCGGCTGCGCAACCGGCGACGACGCCAACGCCTGCACCGGCACCGACGGCGGAACCCGCGCACGAGCAAGCGCCGGAAGATCCGAACCTCGCTTCCGATACGACCGCGATCCATTCGGCGGCTGACTACGTCGCATCGCAGTCGGAGATCCTGACGAGCCGGCTCGACGCGCGCGCGGACGACTACACGAACCAGCTCGCGATGGCGCTGACGAACCGTACGGGCAAAGGCCAGGACGGCGTCGATCTGAAGGGACCGGCGAAGAAAGAATCGAAGCACATCGTCGAGGAGTTCAAGAAGGACGCGGGCCACACGAAGGCCGATATGGAGGCGTTCCACTCGATCGCGATCGAGCCCTCGCACGCGCGCCAGATCGCCGAGCAGATCATCAATAGTGCGCAGCACCTCGAGCAGTCGTACTCGACGAGCGAGAACGCGCTCGACGAGCTGTTCGCGCGGACCTACAACGGCATCAAGGATGGCCGCCGCACGCTGAAGAGCCAGTGGCTCGACGGCAATAACACGCTCGGCAATCTGAACGAGCAGGGCAACCAGCTCGACAACCACGTGATCGACACGGCGTTGCCGCAGATGAACACGGCGTGGAACCAGGTGTCGGCGCCGATCCAGGTGCAGACCGCGGCGCCGGCGCCGAAGGCTGCCGCTCCGCAAACGACCGCGCCGACGATGATCGCGCGCAAGGAAGTCGACGCGACGCCGGTCTCCAACGCCGCGATCGTGACGGCGGCGGTCGGCTCGGCGGTCGCGTCCGGACCGACGGTGCTCGTCGAAGACTCGAGCCCGCAGGTCACGCAGGGCCAGCTCCGCAAGCGCGACTTCCTCGCGAAGCTCGAGCCGTCGCTGAAGTCAGCGGCGTCGCAAGAGCTCGGCATGTTGTGGTCGGTCGCTGCATGTCCGTACATCCAGCACTACTTGAACGTCTACGGCGCGAAGCCGGCCGCCGAGGTCGAGAAGTTCATCCGCCGCTACACCGGAAGTAAGGCGACGGATCCGGATCAATTGATGGCGGACCTCGTCGCGAAGGTGCGCGTCGGCGTGCGCGAGTGGAAACAGACCGGCAAGCTGCCGGCCGATGTGGCCGCGGCGGATCCGAATGCGGCAGCGGCGGCAGGAACGCCGAACAAGCCGGGCGAAGGTCCGGCGGCGATCCAGAAGAAGTCTGCGACGGGCGATTCCGTGGCGACGGAACCGGCGACGGAAGTGTCGAAGCCGGAGCAGGTGCTGAACGCGCTCGGCGAAGGCGCGCCGCTCGATTCGGCGACGGCAACGCGCATGGGCGCGGCGTTCAACACGAGCTTCTCGGATGTTCGCGTCCACGCGGATGGCCAAGGCAACGCGCTCGCGAAGGAGCACAACGCGCACGCATTCGCCGTCGGCACGCACGTCGCGTTCGCGCCGGGCAAGTACGAGCCGGGCACGGTCGAAGGCGATGCATTGCTCGCGCACGAGCTCACGCACGTGATGCAGCAACGTGGCGCGGCAGGCCCGAGTGGCACCGACGTCAGCACGCCGGGTGACGCGCACGAGCGCGACGCCGATGTCGGCGCGCAGAACGCGGTCAGTCGCCTGCACGGCGGACCCGGTGCGACGAACGCGAACGATCGCGCGGAAGCGCAAACGTCGTCGGGCCTGCAGCTGTCGCGTTGCGAAGGCACGGCGGAAGCACCCACGATCCATCGCGGCTTCCACGAAGCGGTCTACACGTTCGATGGCGACCCGTTCGCGCTGTCGGTCGACTGGAACTACTTCGCTCAAGACAAGTCTGCGCCGACGCAGATCGTGATGAAGGTGAAGTACGCGGGCAAAGACGATCCGGACAACATGGATACCGAGATCCTGCTCGACATGCCGAAGCTCGGTAAGCAGCTCGCGCCGAAGGTCACACCGGACAAGCCGAATGGTTGGTCGACGCTAAGCGTCGATCCGTTCGGCGACGGCAGCTTCATCGGTACGTTCACGCACAGCACGACCATGATGCCGGGTTGGAACCCGCAGTCGCGGTTCCACCTGTTCGGTGGCAAGTCGCAGTTCGGCAAGGCCGGCGAGCAATCGATCTCGGTCAAGTCAAAGAACGCGCTGCCGGGCACGCAAGAGAACAGCGGCACGACTGTGGTTGGTCAAGACACGCGTCCGTTGCGCGCGGACGTCGCAGCGTTGTCGACGAAGACCTGGCTCGACGAGATGCTGGCCGATCCGACCTTCAACCTCGATCGCAACGTGGCGCCGTGGTCGCTACTCGTTCAAAAGGTCGATCAAGGCGCGAAGCAACATACGTCGGCGACCGAACAAGGCGCGGGCGACGATGCGATGCGACTCACCCGCGTCGGCGAAGTGTTGACGCACTGCCGGCCGATGTTGAAGGCGCTCGGTGCGGCGTCGAAGAAGGAAGCGTACCTGCCGGATATCGCCGATCGCGCGATCACGATGGTCGATGAAGTGCGCGGACAGTTCGCGGCTGCGGTAGCCTCGTCGTGGGATGGCCCACCGCCGGGCCTCGCGACCGCGGAGCAAAACTTCAACGGACTGTGGTACCGGCTGAGCGCGCTCTATCTCGAGAAGGGCGCAGGCGCCGACAAGATGCTCGGCGATGCGTGGCTGCTCGCGAGCAATGCGAACGATCTGCGTCAGGGCAAGCTGCCGTACTACCAGGTGCTGGTCCAGAAGCTCGGCGGCAACGGCGCGCCACGGCAACAGTTCAGCGATCGCCAACAGAGCAAGCGCTCGCTCGATCAGGTGCGCGAGGACTTCAAGTTCGGTAAGGCGGGCTCCGCACAGGAAGTAACGAAGATCGTCGAGGACACGCAGCTCTACACCGGGCTCGCGGGCATCCTCTACACGAGCGCCTCGTTCTACGAGGCAAAGAAGGCGCTCGAAGGCATCGTCGGTGGCGCGCTCGATACGTTCGGTCGCGACATCAAGGGCGTGTGTCAGGGCTACATCGATCAGCTCGAAGGGCTCGCATCTGGCGTCGAGAAATCGGCGGAAGCAACAGGCGACCTCCATGCCGCGGGTGGTGCTGCGGTCACGAAGTTCCAGCAGTTGATCAACACGCAGAAGTTCAAAGACGACCTCAAGGCGATCGAATCGCGCAAGGAGACCGTCGAAGCGATCAAGATGTTCGGCAAGGTGCTCGCGATCGTCGGCGTGGCCGCGCTGACCGGTGGCGTCGCGGGTGCGGCGTTCGCGGGTGCGCTCGAAGGTGCGGGCGCGTCGGCGGCGGTGGTGGCGACGGGCGAGTTCGCGGCGGAAGTCGTGACGTTTACGGCCGTCAATCGCCTCGGTAACGAGTACGTGCTCGGTCAAAAGCCACAGGTCGGTTGGGCCGAGGATCTCGCGACCAACGCGGTCATGATGGGCTTCATGAAGGGCGCGTCGGCGCTCTACGGCAAGGCGTTCTCGAAGGTCATCGGCGACCCGAAGCTCTACAAGGGCCTCTACGCCGCGGGCGGTGCAGTGACCGGCATGGTCTCGCTCCAGGTGTTCGCCGAAGCGCACTACGCGATGAAGAACGGCAAGATGATGGACATGGACGAACGCGTGAAGGGCGTCGCGTCCAATGCCGTGATGATGACCGCGCTCGCGCTCGGTGGTTACCTGGCGAAGCCGCTCAACACGCGCATCAAGTCCGAGATGGTCGAGCTGACGGCGAAGTATCTACCGGGCCGCCTCGAGGCGCTCGAAGCGCAGATCCAGGCGTTCAAGCCGCAGGTCGATGCGTTGAAGGGTCCGGGGCGCAACGCGGATCAAGCGGCGGACCTCTTGAAGAAGATCGAGAAGGTCTGGAACGACGAAGTCTCCGTTCTCAACGAAGTCGTCAAGAAGGAGCAGCAGTCGGGCGATGCGGCTCGGCGCCAGAAGGCCCAAGACTCGTTCAAGGAGACCGTTAACGGGTTCGTTCACGAGATCGGCAAGCTCGATCTCGAGCTCGCAAACATGGGCATCGAGTCGAACCTCGGCGCGAACAAGGCTGGCAACTTCTTCCGGCCGATGTCGCCGAACTTCGTCGCGTTCCGCGCGGAGGGTAAAGAGATCCTCGAGTCGTTCTACAAGGAGAACGGCGGCAAGCTCGAAGACGTCCCCGGCAAGCCGGGCATGTTGAAGGGCACGGCGGCCGGTGAGACGCGGTTCTACGTGCCCGAGGGCTCGGGTGCGGAGAGCTTCTTCGACAAGCCGACGACGAAAGCGCCGAGCGAGGCCGAGGCCAAGGCCAATCACGAGCGCGCGCGCAAGGAAGCGGAGCTCGCCGAACAGCGTGGTCGCGAGACCAAGGCGCTGATCGAAGCGAGCCTGCAAGACGGTCACTACACGAAGAAGCTCGCGCGCGTGATCTGCGGCACCGGTCCGGCGGCGGCGATGGACGCGAACACGTTGCCGGGCGGCGCGAAGGGTGCGAAGCAGGGCAAGGTCACGCAGGTGCCGGATGTCATCGGCGTCGGCACGGGTAAGAACACGTTCGAGAAGCTCGGCGACACGCCGATCGGGCAGAACGCGCCCGAGTTGAGCGGTCCGGGCTACGCCGAAGGCTCCCAGCCGACGGACTTCAGCGCGGATCACGGCGGTTATGCGTCGTCGAGCGCGATCGCGGATGCAGTGGCGAGCACGCAGTATCGGTCGGGTGTTCCGATCGTCGATTGTCAGATCGTCGAAGTCTCGATCACCAAAGACGGGACGTGGAAAGTCACCGACGCGAACGTTCGCATCAAGGTGATGTTCGGCTCGAAGGAAGTGTTCCTGTACGCCGACGCCACGGACCTCGCGACGGGGCTTGGACCGCCGCGCGAGCTCGCGGATGGCCAGATCTCGGGCGATCCGTCGAAGGCGAAGGACTATCGCGCGGCGCTCGAGAAGGACAAGCGTCTCGTCAACGGCGACATCGTCGGCGAGCAGCGTGGCGGCAAGGTCCTCGTGTCGGGTGGTAGCGCCACCGGTGCGTGGAACGCGAAGGTCGCGGCGCAGCTCGGCGCGCACGTCGATTGGATCGCGTACGACCCGGCGTCGAAGCCCGGTGCGAAGACGCGTCCGCCGCGTATGGAAGCCGCATCGGCCGAGTACAAGGACATCCAGCAGAAGCTCGATGCGAACCCGGCGATGCCGGCCGCGGAGAAGGATGCGCTGTTGCGCCGTCAGCAAGAGCTGCGCGCGTTCGACAGTGCGATGTTGCCGCGCAACACCGAGTCCGCGACGGACGCGTTCAACGACGTCAACATCCACCGTCAGGTGGCCGAGATCGAGAGCCTGACGCCGTCGGAAGAAATTCCGGGCGCGCCTGCGGGCAAGGTCAAGGTGACGTTCAAGGGCGGTCGGTCGGAGTTCTACGATCAGGTCGTCACGTCGCACGGTACGAACGTCGCGTCGGAAGGCGCGCCGGGTGTCGATGGCGTGAAGGATGCGGCGCCGAAGGGTGCGCTCGCGCTCGCAACGATGGAACTGACCGTCGTCGAGATGAACGGGCAGGTCGTCGCGCTCGAGTCGGTCAATCCGAAGGGTGCGGTGCGCATCATCGGTGCGGCGATGTGGAGCCCGTTGTGGGTCGATGGTGGGGCACCGGGCGGCGCGCGGATCACGGATCCGGTTGCCGTCGCTCGGTTCAACAAGGCGATGACCGAGCAAGCGCTCGGCGCGCCGCGTGACTCACCGGCGAATCCGTTGCTGCACAACGTCGGCAAGCAAGTGCCGGCGGCGAACGAGGCGTTGCCGAAGCCGGAAGCGATGGCGAAGCCCGTCGGCACGCGCACCACGGGTCCGTCGGGTGGCCGGTGGGGAATGCAGGACAGCACGGAAGAGCTGTTGAGCGATCCGCATCCGTCGCCCGAGGCGAAGGCGATCCAGGACGAGGCGAAGGCACAGTATCCAAACGACCAGGAGAAACAGCTCGACTACATCTGGAAGAACCAGCAGCGGCTGCGGCAGGGGACGTTGTCGCGTGGTGCGACCTCGGTTCCGGTCGTAGCCGCGAAGTTGCGAGCCTTCGGGATCGAGAAGGCGACGGAGCCTGCCGTTCGCAAGGTGTTCAAGTACATCTTCGATAGCCAAGGCATCGCGTTCGACTACGTGAACTACGCCGCGTGGGAACGACTCGCGACGGGATCAGGCACGATTTCGGATGCGCGATTTATCGTGCACGAGCTCTCTGAAATCGGTGACATGGAGTCGCGTGGCGTCGACGTGAACGGCCCCGAGCGGTTTAAGGGAGAAGCAGACGCGAAGGCGTGGCGCGACAACTTCGACAAGGAGTACATGACGTCGCACGCGAAGGCGCTCTATACGGAGAACGTCTTCCTGACGAACCAGCTGGAGTCGATCACGACGGTGAAGCTGACGCCAGAAGAGTTCGCCGCGATCGATCCGACGAGCCAAGAGTCGGTCAACTACATGGCGTTGCCCGACGGAACGCTGCTGAAGGACAATCCGAACCTCGCGACCTGGCGTGCGAAGGGTGCAGCGACCGTGCGGATCGATGCAACGGCGGCACAGCGCCTCGGACTCACCAAGACCGAGGTGACGTACACCGATCTCGTGCGTGCGGTGAAATCGGCTAAGCTCGCACCGTGAGCAGCGATGTCGAGTTCTGGCTCAACGAGCTGAAGTCTTCCGTCGCGCGTGACCGCGTAGAAGCGCTCAAGCGAATCGCGGAGGCACCCGTAGCGGATGTTCAGTTGCTTGCTGCGACCGAGCGATTGCTCGGCGATCGCGAGGTCTGTCTCGTCCAGATTCCGTATCGGTTTGGCGAGGTCCGCTTCTTTGCGGCGGATGCGGTGGCGGCAGTGCGACAGCTGCTAGGCAACAGCGACCCGGTTGTGGTCGAAGGGACGTTCTATCCGCTCACGGGTGACGATGTCAGCAAGTACGCGGATGCGGCGGGCGTGGCACGCGAGCTCGGAATGGATGGGATCCTCGCAACGCTGCGCGAGCTTGTTGCCCGTAACGCGATCAAGACTCGGACGATCACGAGACCGTGACGTCGCGCGTCGACTTCGTGGTGTCCAATCTCGAATCTTCGGATCCGAAGGATCGCATCTACGCGCTACGCAATTTGATCGCCGAACCGATCGTGGATCGCGGCATTCTAATTGCCGCGGAGAAGCTCCTCGACGACCGCGAGATTTGCGTGCTGCAGATTCCTCACCGATTTGGCGAGGTTCGTTTGTACGCAGCGGAGGTGGTCGCCGCGATCAGGCGCGAGCTAGGAATTCACCAAGACGTCGAGATCCTGAATGCGTTTGGACAGCTGACTCACACGGACGTGTCTCGATTATCTGCCGAAGCCGGTGTTCCGATTGGCGGAAGCCCCGACGATACGGTCGCGGCGACGCGAACCATTCGCTACAGTCCCTAAAAGTCGTCGTCCAGCGGCGGATAGCGCGTGAGCTCGGACGGCGCGTGCAACCATTCGATGCGGCCATACTTCGCCTCGAGCGCGGCACCACTCGCTTCGAGATGCGCGCCTTCGCGAACGACGAGCCCACTCGCGCCGTCGACGCCGTAGCCCTCGACCGGCGACGGCACCCGATTGCCACCGAGCTCGACGTAGATCAAATTCGCGAGGTTCTTCGAACCCGCAATCGCATCGACTCCGTCGGCACCGATGTCGTTGTTGTTGAGCCCGAGCCGCTTCAGCTTGCGAACGTGCGGTGATCCGGCGAGAGCGCGCGCACCCGCGTCACCGATGCCGGCCGACTTCGAGCGATTGTAGAAATTGATCGAGACCAGCTGATCGAGATACGGGCTCGCAGCGATGTCTTTGATCGCCGCGCCGGTATCGACGAGGATGACCTGGCGGATCGGCGCCACCTTGTAGAGCTGCGGCGCGATCGAGAGGAACTTCGACGCCGCGAGCGTGACGCCTTCGACCAGCCCGCGCAGGATGATCGGATGATCCGCGAGCGGGCGAACCTGCGTGGCGATGTCGTAGCCGAGCTTCGCGGTGAGCTCGTTCGCGCGAGCCGTGAGCCGCTTCCAATCCGGCGTGGGGCCGTACTTGCGAAGCTCGTTGACGGCTTCGGTCTGCGCCGCGATCAGCTCGCCCTGCGGATCACCGGCGGCTGACAGGATCTTCGCGAGCGCCATCCGCGCTGGATCCGAATCCGGGTCGGCCAGGACGGCCGCGAACGCCGCTTCTCGAGTCGTCATCTGTCGAGACTGTATCAGCCCTCGCGCGTGATCACGTGGATGACACCGGCGAGCCGACCTTCGACCACCTCGGACTGGGTAAACAGCGATGCGGCAACTTTGCGGGCGACCACCGGCGACCAGTGCGGATGCGTCGACGACATGACCCAGTCGCGGCGACCATCCGGCAACTGGTGCTGGCTGACCGCGAGGCCGAGCGGCGTTTCGACGCGCGCCGACGGATCGCGCAGGAGCGTGGTGCAGCACTTATCGATCGCGTGAAGATGCGCGGGCATCCACAGCTCGCGCGCCGTGCGGCGGACGACCAACGCGATCGCGAGCCCGACGAGCAACGCCGCGGGGAGCCCCGTCAGGATCGACGGTCGCCAGATCACGCACGCGATCGCGGTCAGCGGCGCCGTCACTTGCGCCTCGGACAAGCCCCAGCGATGGGGGCGGGCGGAATCGCCGCGCAGGAGCTCGAGCAGGAACCGGATCACGCTGTAGCTCGCGATGTAGATCAACGCCGGCGTGCCGGGCTCGTCCCAGCCGATCACGAGCCCGAGCACGACGAGCGCGAGGCTCGCGAAACTTTCGGCGAGCTGGACCGGCCACAGCGTTCGTCCGGCCCAGCGCTTCCAGAACCCGATCTTCACGTGGGCTTGACCGTAACGGACGCCGAACGGCCCGAGCTTGCCGTGACAGCACGCGACCGAGAAGCAGCCGATCCGGCCGAACACGAGGAACGTGCCGATGCCGACGGTCGCGATGTCGACGCACCGGGCGACCGGCTCACCCGCGATGGCCGCCGCGATCGCGGTGACGACGACGCCTGCGATCGACGTCTGATAGAACACGATCCGCTCGTAGCCCACGAACCGCTTGGCCGAATACACGACGGCCAGAAATGCGAGCGGTGGCGCGAAGAACGTGATCAGCCGGGCGACGAGATCGAGCCCCCACAACGACGCGAGCACCGCGCCCAGGATGCTGGCGACCAGGTAGCCGGTGAAGCCGAGCACGGTGTACGTGCTGCGCCCGCCCATGGTCGGGTAGGCACACCGGGTCGGAAGCTCCACGTCGCGCAGCGTAGCAGCTCGCGCTACGCTGGTCGGGTGAACCGCATCAAACAGGTGTTCGGACGATCGCGCGTGCTCTTGCCCGTGATCCATCCGACCAAAGGCAGGACCGGCGCTCTCGCGTCGGTCCAGATCGCGCGCGATGCAGGCGCAGATGGTGTGTTCCTGATCGATCAGGGGATGAACGACCGCGAGGTCCTCGACTTGTTGAAGGAGGTACGTGGCCTGTATCCCGGCTGGTGGGTCGGCTTGAATTTGCTCTCACGTGGTCCCGTGGAAGCGCTGAGGCTCGCGGTCGAGACGTGCGGCGTCGATGGCATCTGGTCGGACAACGCCGGCGTCGACGAGCGAACCACCGATCAGGCGCGCGCGGACGTGTTCGTGAAGGCGCGCGGCGATTGGCAGGGTCTGTACTTCGGCGGCGTGGCGTTCAAGTACCAGCGCGAGGTCGCCGCCGCGGATCTGCCGCGCACGACGAAGCTGGCGTCGCATTACATGGACGTGATCTGCACGAGCGGTCCGGGAACCGGACATGCCGCGGATCCGACGAAGGTGAAGACGATGCGGTCGGGCGTCTCCGGCGATGTCGCGATCTCGCTCGCATCCGGCGTCACCGTCGACAACGTGCAGGCCTACTTGCCGTACGTGGATGCCTACCTCGTCGGCACCGGCATCGAGCACGAGGTCGGCGTGTTGAATCCGCCGGCCGTCGCCGCGCTCGCGAAGGCGATCCATGCTTTTGACCGCTGAAGGCAAGCGCAACCTCGCGCGTGCTCTGCGCCGAGGCGCGATTCGCGAGAACATCAAGATCGCGATCGTCGCCGGCGCGGGCATCGGCTTCGCGATCAACGGGCCATTCGCACTCGCGCCGGTCTGCTGGGCGATCGCGGGTGTCCTGCACCTGCGGCGCGGCTACGCGATCATTCAAGGCCTGCGCGGCACACCCGAAGCGTGGCCGATTCTCGATGCGCAGGCTCCGCTTCCCCGCGCGAAGCCACGCGATCGATGAGCGAGGTCGCGTACTGGCTCGGACAGTTGGCGTCGGCAGATCCACGACATCGCATCGAGGCCCTGAAGCAGATCGCGGCTGCGCCAGAAGCCGATCACGAGCTCCTCGCCGCCACGGAGCGCTTACTCGACGATCGCGAGGTCTGCCTCGTGCAGATTCCGTATCGGTTTGGCGAAGTGCGCTTCTTTGCACCCGACGCCGTTGTCGCCGTGCGGCAGTTGCTCGGTAACCACGAGCCCGTGGTCTTGGCGGACACGTTTTACCCGCTGGACACATCTGACGTGCTTCGCCTCGCAGGAGCATCGCAGCTTCAGACCACCGGCGGCGTGGACGGCGTAGTCGCGGCTTTACGCGAGCTCGTCTTGCGTGACCGGGTCAGGCGTCGACGGATCGAGCGGCCTTAGGCTTGGTGGCTCTGCAATCGCCCGCCGCCCACTGACGATCACTTCTTCGCGCCCGTCGTCGGTGACGTGACGGACGAGGCGATACGTCGTGTTGCCTTCGGCCCGCGCGACTTCGGGCGCCGCGATCAGGAGCTGCAGGTCGAGGTTCTTGCAGAGGTCGAACAACACGCCGAGGTTGTCGCGCGAGAGCCGATTCGCCTCGTCGAGGAACAGGAACCGCAGCGAGCCGCCCGTCTTCTTCGCCCGGAGCAGATTCGCATCGCGCTCCCATTCCGTGAGCACGACCATCATCAACGCCGCGCCGACACCGATCGCTTCACCCGTGGACAGCTTCGTCGGACTCGCGACTTCCCAATCACCCGAGGCCGCACGACGGATCTCGACCGCGAGCTCGATGTACTCGCGATAGTCGAGCAGGCGCTGCCCACCATGACGACCGCCACCACCGTAGCGCCGGAAGATGTCGTCGAGCGCCTCTTCGATCGGCACCGACGGTGTGAACAACAGCTCTTGGACCTCACCGACGCGCAGCGCGCGCAGGATCTGCTCCATCCGGTCGACCCGGCGAATCTCGACGCGGATACCATGGATCGATCCGAACTGGATCCCCTCGAGCTGCGTGTTGAGCCGGCGCACCTGACCGTGCGCACGCCGGACTTGGACATCGATGCCACGCGCGACATCCTCGGAGGCGCCGCGCAGATCCATCTCTTGGCGACCGAGCCGCCGTTCCAGGAGATCGAGATGATCACGCAGGCGCTCGAGCGCCTGCAGCGGCTCGGCCACATCCGCGACTTGCGCCGGCACCCGCGCGCGCAACCACGTTCGCGTTGCCTTCCACGCGACGAGATAGCCGGGCCCATCGAGCGCCGCATCTCGCACTTCGGTGTAGAGCTCGCCGGCACCGCGCGCGTGCTCGAGCCGATCCAACAACAGCTCGCGCTTGCTCCACGCATCGGCGGACAACTGGATGCTCGAGCGATCGCCACCGACGGCCGTCAACGCCGCATGCAGCACACCATCGGCACGCGCGAGCTCGCGCAGCTCGGCCCAGGCGGCGACCGGTGCCGTCGCCTGACGTTCGGCGGACGCGAGCGTCTCCGTCGCATCTTCGATCGCCTGCGCCGACCGCGCGAACCGCTCCGCCGTCACCGCACGTTCACCGACCAGCTCGCGCGCTTCCGCATCGAGCGCTTCGGCCCGCGCCGCGATCACGGTGACATCGATCGAGGCGGCATCGACGGCGACCGGACCCAGCTCCGCCAGCTCGGCGGCCACGCGATCGCGGTGGGCGAGGGCGGCCAAGCGATTCGCGTCCGCGACCTGAACCTCGCGCGTCGCGACTTCCCACGCAGCTTCGGCTTCTGCCTCCGCCGCCGCAGCGGTCTCGACATCCGTGCGCGCCGCCGCGACTTGCGCCTCGAGCGCGGGTGCGAGGCCGGCATCGATCGTCTGCGCGTCCGTGTGATCCGCCGCGTGGCGATGCATCACCACGTCTTCGAGCGCCGAGCGCGCAGCCGCCAGCACGTCGAGCCGCGCGGTCAACCCAGCCGCACGTTCCGCACTGCGGGCGACCTCGCGTTCCGTCGGTGGCGGCGACCGCAACGTATCGATCAGCTCGGCCAGCACGCCGCGTGCGGACGAAATCCGGCCGAGCTCCTTCGCATCGTCCGTCAGCGATTCCAGCAGCCACGACAGCTCGGTCGCACGCGTCGCGTGATCGGCGCCGTGAAGCAGCATGGCATCGGGCAGGAGCCGCCGCAGGTCGTCGACGCGCCGCCGGAGCTCGCTGCCATCCGGCACCGGATCGAGCGGCACCTGATCGAACGCCGCGCGCTCGCTCTCGAGCTGATCGCGCACGAGCGCCGGGTCGCCATCGGCCAACACCTCGACGTGTTGCTCGAGCACGTCGACGTCACGCCGCCAGCTCGCGACCTGCGCGATCCGCGACGCCAGATCGTCGAGCGCCGCACCATCGCGCTCGATTCCCGCGAGGATCTCCTGGAGGTGGCGCTCGCGCGCCCGCCGCCCGAGACTCGCGCGCGGCAACCTACGCGTGATCCGCATGCCGTACGGTTCCGCGGTCCGCACGTCCTCGATATCCGCGAGCTCCTCGGGCGGCTCGACATCGAGCACCGCACCGGCCTTCACGAGATACACGGTCTGTTGCTGGCGATCGCTCGCTTCGATCGCCGCCGCCGCGGCATCGAGATCGTCGACGATCAGCGCATGCGTCAGCGGCCCGAGGCGCGCTTCGATCCAGCTCGCCCGATTCGGATCGACATCGTCGAAGCGATTCGCGAGCAGCTCGCCGCCCAGGTCATCACACAGCTGCAGGAGCTCCGGCGCGAAGTCTTGCCCGTTGTGCTCGAGTCGCCGCGCTTGATCTTGCGCCGCCGTACGCCGCGCTTCGATCTGATCGCGTTGCGCCGCCAGCGTGTGGGCTTCCTCGACGTAGCGATCGCGCAGCGCGACCACGTCCGCCCGATTCGTGACCGGTGCGGCGAGCCGTTTGATCGCGGTTATCGCGAGCTCCCATCGCGCACTTCGTTCTTCGACACCCGCGAGCTTGATCGCGAGCTCCGCCAACCGGCGTTCGCGAATGCCGACTTCAACCCGATGCGCGTCGACGATGCGCGCATGATCCGCGAGCGCGCGCTCCGCCGTGGTCAGCTCGGCGAGCACGTCCGTCGACGCCGCGAAGCCGAGTGACTCGGCCAACGCGCGCGCTTGCGCCTGCCGGCTCGCGAGCTGGACCGCCAGTACGCGATCACGTTCGAGCTCGTCCAGCCGACCGCGTGCCGCCTCGCGATCCGCGAGCTTCGCGAGCAGCCCACGCGCATGTGCATGGGTTCCCGATCCGGGCTCGTGCAGCGGATCGATCGTGGCGAGCGCTTGCAGCGCGCGGGCATGCTCGATCCGCCGGCCTTCCAGGTCGCGACCCTCGCGCGCGATGCGTGCGAGCTCGGCCTCGATCTGACCCCGCTCGCGATCGAGCTCCGCGATCGCTTCGACCGCGTGCGCACCGTCGACCTCGCGATCGAGAAGCTGCCGCGCTTCGGCCAACCGCGCCGTGTAACGCCGATGCGCGTGTGCGGTCCGCACGAGCTCGTCGATGCCGGCCTGCAGATCCGCGAGCCCGTGCGCCGCACGCTCGTACGCCGCCTGCGAGCGACTGCGTTCGTCCCGCGCCGCGCTGCGCTTCGTCGTCGCGAGCGTCGCGCGATCGCGGCACGTCACTTCTTCCGTCGACAACGCCGTCAGCTCGCGTTCGATCGCCGAGAGGCGCTCGCGAACCGCCGCCGCCGCAATTCCGCGGTCGCGTTCGGTCGTGAGCCGCGCCAGATCGCCCTGCGCCGCGGTCAACTGATGCGCGACATCGGCGGCCCGCTTCTCGAGCTGTCCGACCAGCTCTTCCAGCATCCGGCTCGTCCGCCGCGCTTCGTCGACGAGCGGCCGCGCCTCCAGTACGTCGCGCTCCGCCTCCGACGCCGCCGCGCGCGCCGCATGGATCGCATCCCCGAACATCTCCATCCCGGCTTCGTAGATCGCCGTGATCTCGCGCTCGAGCCGCCGCGATTCGTAGACCTCTTGCCGCGTCCGCGCGCACGCATCGAGGTTCGCGCGCATCCGCGACAGCGTGTCGCCGAGCCCGGTCTCCTCCTTCAATAAGAAGTTACGGAGCTCGCTCGTCAGCGCGCGAGAGATGCCACCAGTCATGCTCGTGCGCAGCATCTCGTTGAGCTTGGTCCGCTCGTCGTCGGCATCGAGCCGCATCGGGGTGACCCCGCGATCGAACAGCTCGGCAAAGTAGTCGCGGATCGCGCGATAGCTCGTGAACGTGCCACCGGCGGCTTCGACCGCGCGCTTGATCTCGTCGAGCTCCGGGACGTGATCGCCGTCGAGCTGCCGTACGAGCAACAGGTCCGAGAGCCGGCGCTCGGCATCCAATCCGGTGACGATGAACGCGGTTGGCTCGACCGTCGGCTCCGACGCGCGGACCAGCCGAACGCCGGCGAGCACGCGGCCCTCGCTCGTCTCGAGATCGAGCACCGTGTACGACGGCCGCCCGGGCTCGCCCAAGCGTCCCCAGATTCCGCGATCGCCGCCGGTCGCCGCGGTCTCGCCGAGGTTCGTGAACCGCAGCTTCGACATGTCGGGGAGAAGCGCGATGTACGCGGCGATCATCACGGTCGTCTTGCCGGCGCCGTTCATGCCCTCGAGCGCGGTGACATGCGCGTCGAGCAAGTACCGCTCGTAGAACACGCCCTTCCAGTTGACGAGCGCGAGTGCTGCGATCTTCGCGCGCGTCATTCAGCGGCTTCCGGATCCTCGTCGACGAGCTCCTCGTCCGCCGCCTCTTCGACCACCTCGTCGGCGACCATCGCGACTTCGCCTTCCGCGACGAGCTTCGCGAGCGCCGCGCTCGTGTCGCCGAGCCCGCGCACCGGCTCCGCGAACCGCAACAGGGCAGGGCGCAGCTTCAGCGCGTCGTCGGCCAGATCGACAAACCCGAGCGCCGCCAATCGCCGCACGCCGTCGGCCACCTTCGAGCGCACGGCTTTTTGCGCCACGCGCTCGTCGTACCGCTTCTTCTTCGTATGAAACACGCCGACCAGCGCCTCGGCGCCCAACACGACCGCGAGCTGCGCGACGACGTCTTCGGTCGTCACCCGGCCACCACGCTCGATCGTCGACGGATCCAAGTACAACAGCGCGAGCGCTTGCCCGACGAGCATGTCCCCGGGCGACAGCTGCCGCCGCGAGAGCTTCTCACCCGTCGGCAGCAGGTAGAAATAGCCGTCCGTCTTGTGCACGAGCTCGCAGCCGAACCGGCGATAGAACGCCTCGAGGTGGTCCTGCGCGTCGACGAGCAACGTGTACAGCGCGAAGTCCTCGCGATCGATATGCCGGCCGCGCCGCAACGCGAGATCGAGCTCCGGGAAGCTCGGGTCCATGATCACGTCTTGCAACTCGGTCATTTGTCCTCGCGCGGCCCAGTAGCAGCCCACTCTTCGACTTCGAGATCGTCGCCGACCGGCACCCACGGGCGTTCGATGTCCGCGGTCACCCGCGCGACCTGCGCGACCGTGTGCGCCACGCGGCCCGCTTCGATAAACCGCTCGGTCTCCGGCAACTCCGACGTCACGCGCGTGGTCACGCTCGATAACGTGCGCGCGCCGTCGACGAGCGCCTGCTTGACCTTTTCGACGAGCTCCGCCTGCGGATCGTGCGCCGGTTCCGTCGACGGTTCGCGATCGCGCGGCGCCCGCGGCCGCACGACCGGTGGCTTCTCGAGCTCTGGAATCACGGTCCGCAGGATCTGGATCGGCGACGCCGCCGCGTACACGAGCGTGTAACTCGACGCGCCGGTCGCGAGCTGGTCGCGCAATCGTTGGGTCAGCGCGCGCGTCGGATCGAGCCGCACGACATCGCGCAGATAGCGATGCACGTACTGGAAGTACTCCGACCACGCGCGCTGTCGGCTCGTGCCCCACGCCACGCTGCGATCGATCTGATCCATCAGGCGATGCGCCGTCGCTTCGGCCTCGGTCTCGCCGGCGGTGACCGCGAGCTCCTCGATATCGTGCAACAGGCCGAGCAGCTCGCTCGAATCCCGCAGCAGCATCTCGTTTAGCTCGTGCAGCGTGGCGCTCGTCGATTCGAGCAACTCCTGACACCGATCCAACGCACCGAACCAATCCGCTTCGAGCAGGCGCCGGATCTCGGCCTGGAAATTCTCCTGCTGGAGATCGAGGCCGCGCTGCCGCCGTTCGATGCCCGCGACGAGCTCCGCGATCGTGACCTGCAGCGGTCCGACGACGTTCGTCCACTGACCTTCGCGCGCACTCGCGAGCACGTCCGCGATCGCCGTGCGTAGGCTTCCGAGCAGCACGCGCAGGCTCGTCCGCGTGAGCACGTCTTCCTCGAGATAGAACTCGACGATGCCGATCGCGAGCCGCGACAGCGCGAACTCGCCGGTGCGCACGACACCTTGGCCATCCACGCGCGCGAGCAAGCGCTGATCGCGGAGCCGATGGATCGCATGCGTCGCGCGCCGGCGTACGTGCTCGCCACCCGGATTCACGACCGCATTCGCATGCGCGAACACATCTTCGAGTTGCTGTTCGCTGAACGAGGTCAGGTTCGCCCCTTCGGCGCGGACGTGCAGGGCGATCAGAAAGCAGATGTCGACCGCGCCGAGCTCCAACGTGGGCTTACGCTCCGCGATCGAGGCGATAACCTGATCGAGCTCTCGACGCTGCGTCGTCACGGGCGGCGTTTCATAGCATGCGAACCGTAATAAACTCGGGCTCGTGCGACTCGAAACGAACGCCCGGATGAGGGCCCTCCTCGCCGATACTCCGGAGGTCGTACTCCCGCCGGAGCTCGTCGCGTTGCTCGAGGTCAAGGACGTCGATGGCGCGACGTTCTTGCGGTCGCAGTTCACGCTGGACCACATCGACCCGCACCACGCGCATCATGACCTGACTGGCTTCGAGGCGTCGGTCAACAAGGTTCACCTCGACCGCTTCGCCACCACGATGAAGGCGATGGCTGCCCTCGCGGTGGCGACGATCCGCGAGCTCGCTGCGTGGCTCGAGCGCGATCGTCCGGGCGTGACGTTCCAGGTGGCCGCATCGGTGTCCGCGATCGAGACCACCGGCCGACCGACGGGGTCGTTTCCGGTTCTGGCGCGTACGTCTCGGCGAGCCGTGGTTGGCGGCGGATCTCGAGGGTTATGAACACGAAGCGATCGCGGTCGTCACGGCATCGGAGGAGGCGTGAGACGCGTCGTCCTCGGCGATCCGCAAGCGCCCTTCGCGCACGTGATGGCGTTGCTCGAGCGAGGTGGCGTGCTGGACGGCGACCGGCTGCGCTCCGACGTCGAGCTCATCTCGATCGGCGACCACTTCGACTACGACCTGCGCCAGCCGGAGGTGTCGCGCGAGGAGGGTCTGCGCGTGTTGCGGTGGCTCGCTTCGCACGAGCAGGTCCGCCTGATCTTCGGCAACCACGATGCCGCGCGCGTGATCGAGCTCGCCACCACGAGCGATCGGGAGTTCGCCGCCGCTCGCGCGCTCGCACTCGACATCGAACAAACGAAGCACGATCGGGGCAGGGCGGCCGCGAAGCAGCGCGAGACCGAGGAATGGTTGCCACGCTACGCGCACCTCTCGACGTACGGCATCGTCGCGCGCGATTACGCGTCGTTCTCGGAGGAACAACGCGCGCTCGTCGTCGAGCTGATGCTCGCGGGCCGATTTCACCTCGCCCTCGACGGCAAGCTCCCGGATGGTCGCGCCGCGGTCCTCACGCACGCCGGGCTCACCACGAAGGAGAAGATCTTCGACGCGGCCGTGATCGATCAGTACTTCACGATCGCCGTCGAAGGCCGCCGTGCGGACTGGGAAGCCGGTGTGATCACGCCGCTGTCGCTCGAGCCGCTCGTGCGAGCCGGCGGTCCCGGAATCGAAGCCGGTGGGATGCTCGCGCATCGCCCGAGCGATCCGGATCGCGATGGTGCGGATCCGATCTGGGAACGCGATCCGCGTCGACCGCGCCGATTCGCACCGTCGGAGCTGCCGCCGATCACCCAGATCTGCGGTCACACGAATCACGCGAGCTGTCTGCGCGAGCTCGGGCGGTGGGCAACGCCACAGGCGAAGGCGCAACGCCACGCGGGCATCCGCACGTTGCGGTGGGACGGCCACGAAGCGATCTACGACCTCGGCATCTTGCCGACCCAATCGGGCGTGGCGGATCTGATCCTCGTCGACGGCGAGCTCCGCGATCCGGCCAATCGCGCCGAGCTGCTCGACCTCGCGTGGTAGCGTTACCGCGTGAAGCTGCTCGTCCGGATCCTCGGCACGTTGGTGATCCTGGCGGCGCTCGGCGTCGGCGCGCTCGTCGCGTGGAACGTGTTCGGATCCGGGCCGTACGGCGATTCGTGTAGCTACGCGATGGGGTGTCGCTCGTTCTACTGCGTGAAGCACGAGCTCCGCGGTGACCGGCAATGGTCCGCGCCGAAGGGCATGTGCACGAAGAAGTGCGATGCGGATGCCGATTGCGGCAAGGATGCGCGGTGCGTCGCGCTCTCCGACGAGAGCAAGGACGACCTGCCTCCTTTCGGCAAGCCCGACAAAGCGTGTCTGCACGTCCGTCCGCTCGATCCGGATGACCGCCACTGATACGATTCGGACGTGGTAGCGCGCTCGTCCGCGACGACGTTCGTCCCCGCAGCGACCCCGCGCATCGCGATCGCGAGCGATGGCACGCTCGCGGCGATCCACGAGCCCACGCGGATCACGATCGTCGATCTCCCGGGCTGCAACGCGTTCGCCGAGGTCGGCATCGATCCGGAAGCGGGCTCGAGCGAGGTCTCGTGGGTCGGTGCACCGCCGAGGCTCGCGGTGCTGTCGCGCTACGCGGCGCACTCCACGGTCCACCTCCTCGATCCGTACGGCCCGCGCACGATCGCGGAGATCCGGCTCGAAGCGCCGATGAAGCTGATGAGCGCGGTCGGTGCGCACGCACTTGCCGTCGGTGCGCTCGGTGCCGCGGTCCTCACCGCCGGCGACAGCACGCTGACGCCGTATCAATTCCCGGCGCGCACCGTGCCGATCGCAGCGGGTGCGGCGGCGCAGCAATTCGTCGTCGCGATCGGTGGCGCGATCGAGGAATGGGATCCGCAATCGCGCATGCCGAAGCGTCGCCTGAAGTTGCCGCGCCCGGCCGTGATCACGGGGCTCGGCGGCAGTGATCGCGTCGTGTGGATGACCACGCAGGCGGATCCCACGCGGATCGACGTGTTCCCGCTCGTCAATCGCGGCCAGCCGAAGCTGCACGAGCTGCCGGAGCCGATTTCGCACGTCACGTCGCATCCGCGCAGTGATCTGCTCGTGTGTGTCGGTGCGGATCACGGACGGCTGTACGTCGTCGATCTCGACGGGCGCAGTGGCCTGCGTACGATCGGCCCCGAGAAGATCGATCGCGTCGAAGCAGCGGGCCTGGTCACCGGCCGGATGATCGGTGTGCTCGCCGCGCAAGCGAAGCATCCGCTCGCGCTCGTGCCGCTCGATGGCCGCGAGCCCGGTGAAGCGGTCGCGATGCCGCAAACGCTGCCGTTACCGCGCGAGCACGAGGCGGATCCGGTCGCGAAGCCATCGTCGACGCTGTACGAGGCGGAGCCACCCACCGCGGTCACGCTCCAGGGTTCGTTGTCGGCGCTCGCACCGGATCTCGAGACCGCGTCGCCCGTGGTCTCGCAGCTCGCGCAAACGCTCGCGAAGGCCGTCGCACCGAAACCGAAGCCCGCACCCGCGCCACCACCTCCCGCGCAGCCGAAGTCGTCGACGATGTCCGGCACCGCGCTCGCGGAACGGTTCTCGATGTGGCGCGATCGGATGCGGAGCTCGCAGCCGCGTAGCGATCAGTCGCAGCCGGTGCGTCAGGTCCCCGCCGAGGTTCGCCTCGCGTGGCGCGACGAGCTCGCCTTGTGGACGCGCGGCTTTCTCTCCAACTCGATCGAACGCGGTGCGATTCCATCGCACGAGTCGCTCGAGAAGATCGCGACGCGGTTCGAGCTTCCCGAAGCGGTCTGGCCCGCGATCGCGCTGCTCTACGGCGCTCATCTCGCCGGCGAAGATGGCGTCGCGCCCGTCGACGTCGCCCGCGTGCTCGGCCGCAATTGGGACGAGGCGCTCGGTAACGGCACGCTCGCGAGCTCGCTCGTGTGCACGTTCACGCAGTCGCGCGTGCGCCTGCATCCGATGGTGGAGCGCAAGCTCGATAACAACCCGGTCGCGACCGGCACGCTCGTCGGCTCGCCGGGGCCGGTCATGCTCGTCAACGCGTGCATCGTCGTCGCGCCGGATGATCAGCCGCTCGGGCTCGTCGCGGAAGCCACGTTGCCGGCGGCCGGCGGCGCGATCCTCGCGGTTCATGCGAACGCCGATGCGCACGATGCGGTCGTCGAAGCACGAGCTCGTGGTGCGGTCGCGATGGTGCGCGCGACGCCGCAAGCGATCGAACGCATACCTACCAACACGACCGCGATCTTCGTCATTCCCGACGAAAGCATTGCGGACGCGCTCGATCTGCCGCGGCTCTAGAAAACTAGAATCCGCTCGTCGAGGACGCGCGTTCGAACGCGCATGCTCAAAGTCATCCTTCGACGCGATGAGAGGCGAGTCGCCCTCGACAAGTCGGGCGAGCATGTCGACGCGGTCGATATCGGTGCTGCGATCGAGGTCGACTAATTGACGAACCCGAAAAGCGGATCGCGAGGACCCACGCTGGCAAGGCGGAGCGAGAACCGCACCGGAGCGTACGTCCGTACGCGAGGAGCGGAAGCGGAGCGACAACGACGCCAGCGTGGGCCGCAGCCCCGCGGTCACGACGCCGCGCCGACGACTTCGTCGCGCAGATAGTCCTTCTTCTTGCCGGCGAGCGCACACGCCACCTTCGCCGCACTCCATCCCGACGCGAGCGCACCCTCGACGCCGAGCACCGGCAGCACCTGATCGCCGGTGAGCGTCAGGTTCTTCAGGCCCGTGACATACGGCAGCGCGCCGGTATCCGCCGTCGCCGCGAGCGCGCCCTTCCACACCGGCACCATTTGCAGCGGTAGGTTGCGCGGCACGTCGTAGCTCCCGCGACCACCCGGCACCTGCGGTGGCGTTGCTTCGAACGGCGAGTGCGCGAGCACGAGATGCTTCTCGAAGAACGGCATCACGTCGCCGAGCCGCCGCCACAGTCCCGCACGCAACGCCATGCACTTCGCCACCATCCGATCGGGCTCGACCGCGCCGTCCGTCGGCAACACCGCGGCGATCGTCGCGACCACGCGTCCGGCATCGTCCGCTTCGCCGAGGTGGATCGAAAACGCCGCATCTCCGACGGGCGGTTTGTCCATGGCCGCGATCACCGCGACCGTGGGCGCCATGTGCTCCGGCAGACCGGCCTCGTCGACGACGATGTTCAACGTGTAGCGGTAGCCGCAGATCGACATCGTTTCCGCGAGCTCCGACAACCGCTTCGGCGCCTTCTTGCCGAGGAGCTCCGCGAGGGCCGCCGGCGAACGCGACGCGACGACTTGGCCGGACCCGATCTCGTCGCCATTCGAGAGCGTCAGCGACGACACCTTGCTCCACGACACGTTCGCTTCGGTGACCGTACCGACGCGCACTTCACCGCCCGCCGTGGTCAGTTTCTCGACGAGGAGCTCGCGCACGGCATCGCCATCACCGCGCAGGGCAGGTGGGCCCGCGTACCAGGCGTCCAACGCGCGCGCGATCGCCGCGGGGGCCGCCGCCGGATGGCGCAACGCGATCGCCGCGAGGCCACGCCACAACGCCGCGTGCGGATCCGCTTCGAGATCCTTCCACCACGTGGCCGCACTCTCGCCGAGCGTTTCGGCGAGCTTCGCGACTTCCCGCCGCTCGAAGAACCCGACGCCGGGGAACGCGTGCTCGCTCGCGAGGATCGGATCGAACATCCGCGCGACCTCGAGCCCGCGCGTCCACTTCGCGAGCGATCCATCCGCGGTGGCACCGAGCTCGCGCGCCATCTCGCCCGCGATCCGATCGGCGCCGAGATCGACGCGAAAGTCCGGCGCGACCAACTGCGCGGCGATCCGGGGCTCGCGAAACTTCCGGCGCAACGCGAGCTCGCCGTGGAGCTCCTTCAACACGCGCTCGCCAGGCGATCCGGGATTGCTCGGCCAGATCAGCGGCTCGATCGGCAGCTTGTGCGGCCCGAGCGAATAGCGTGCCGGCCGGTCATCGCCGAGCACGAGCGTCCGCATCCCGCGACGCGCACACAGTGTGGCGCACACCAGCGCTGCGAGGTCGTCACCCAAAACGACGAGGTCGTACGAATTACTCGGCAGGCTTCGACGGTATCACAGCTAGCTGTTTCACGACCCGCGGCAGGAGGACGTGCTCCTTCGCCTGGATGCGGAGGTGCAACGTGGTCCCGGTATCGCCCGGCATCACGGGCACGCTCTCCTGCGCGATGATCTGGCCGCCGTCGACGGTGGCATTCACGTAGTGCACGGTGACGCCGCTCTCCGTCGCGCCCGCGGCGATCGCTTGTGCGGGAGCATCGAGCCCCGGATACAGCGGCAATAGCGACGGATGCGTGTTGATCACGCGATCGGGAAAGTGCGCGAGGAAGTGCGGCGTGAGCACGCGCATGAACCCGGCGAGCACGATCAGATCGACATCGCCGAGCCCCGCGATCACGAGGTCCTCGAACTGTTGCCGCTCGAGGCCGCGATGATCGATCGCGAGTGCGGGCTTACCCGCTGCCGTCGCGCGTTGGAGGGCGGGTGCCGTCGGATTGTTCGAGATGACGACCGTGATCGTGGCGCCGCCGAGCTGGCCACGAGCCTCGGCATCGAGCAGCGCCTGCAGATTGGTACCGCTGCCCGAGACGAGGACGCCGACCTTCATCCGATGAACCGCGAAGCCTCGCCACCGTCGCGCGCGACGAGCTTGCCGACGACGCGCGCGTCCGCACCTTCGAGCAATTCGACCGTCCGTGCGGCCTCCGCGGCCGGCACCACGATCAACATGCCGAGGCCCATGTTGAACGTGCGCAGCATCTCGACGTCTTCGATCCCGGTGTTCGCGATCAATTGGAAGATGCCCGGCACCTGCCACGTGTTGCGATCGAGCTCGACGGCGAGCAGGTCGTCGCCGAAGATCCGCGGCGGATTTTCGATCAACCCACCACCGGTAATGTGCGCGGCCGCTTTCCACGGCACGCCGGCTTCGGCCATCCGCCGGAACGCCGGCGCGTAGATGATCGTCGGCGCGAGCATGACATCGCGCACGGTGGCGCCGTTTAGCTCGTGAGGAGAATCGTCGAGCCCGAGCTTCAACACCTCGAACACGACCTTGCGCGCCAAGCTGTGTCCGTTCGAGTGCAGACCCGCGGACGGCAACCCGATGATCACGTCACCCGCGACGAGGTCGCGCGACGGCCGGATCTGCGATTTCTCGACGACGCCGACCGAGAACCCCGCGAGGTCGTAGTCCTTGCCGTGATAGAGGCCGGGTAATTCTGCGGTCTCGCCACCGACGAGCGCACAACCCGCTTGGCGACAACCGTCCGCGATGCCCGCGATCACCTGAGCCGCGGTCTCGACGGAGAGCGCTCCGGTCGCGAAGTAGTCGAGGAAGAACAGCGGTTCGGCGCCCGTGACCAGGACGTCGTTCACGCACATCGCGACCAGGTCGATGCCGATCGTGTCGTGCTTGTCCGCCAGAAACGCGGTCTTCAGCTTCGTCCCGACGCCGTCGGTCCCGCTGACCAGGATCGGCTCCTGGTACGCCTGCGGAATCCGGCACAGCGCTGCGAATCCGCCGATGCCGCCCAACACCTCGGGCCTCATGGTGGATTTGGCGAGCGGCTTGATGCGGTCGACCAGCCTGTTGCCCGCGTCGATGTCGACGCCAGCGTCCTTGTAGGTGAGCGCCATCGACGGCACGTGTAGCACGGTTTATGCTCCTTTCGTTGGTCATCGACGTCGTCGTACCGGCCCGCGATCACGCGGCCACGTTGCAGACCGTGTTGCGCAACCTCCCGGCGCGCGACGTGCGGTCGATCGTCGTCGTGGATCGCGCCTCGCGCGACCGCACGGCCGAGGTCGCTCGCGATGCCGGTGCGTTGGTCCTCCGCGAGCCCACCGGTGGTTACGGGGCGGCGTGTGCGCGGGCCCAGGCGCACTTTTCGTCGTTGCCGCGCGTGCCCGATGTCGTCGTGTTCATCCCCGGCGATCGGCCGGAAGCCGCGACCACGGTTCCCGATCTACTCGCGCCGATCGACAAGCGAGGCCTCGAGCTCGTGCTCGGCACGGACGCGCAAAAGCACGATCTCTCGGAGCGCGTCGTGATCGGCCTCATCGACACGGTCTATCGCCATCGCTGGTCCGGCGTGGGACCGGTGCGGGCGCTGAAGTTTCCGGCGCTGGTCGCGCTCGGCATGCGCGATCGCGGCGCCGGCTGGGACGTCGAGATGCTCGTCCGCGCCGCGAAGCTCGGCCTCACGTGCGACGAGGTTTCACTCCCCGAGGAGCCGGTGGCGAAGAGCCGCGTCAGCTCGCGCGCGCTGTTTCATATTCTTCGGCACGCGACGATGCGATAATTCGGGTCGTGAACGACGGGTTGGACAGGTTCGCGCGGGACTTCAAAGCGGGCACGGTGCTGTTCGAGGAAGGCCAGCCCGGTGACTTCATGTACGTCGTCACGACGGGCGAGGTCGAGATTCGCCGGATGGTCGGCGAGACCGAGCGCGTGCTCGCGGTGTTGCCGCCGGGCGAGTTCTTCGGCGAGATGGCGATCCTGAATTCGCGTCCGCGCAGTGCGACCGCGGTCGTGCGCGTCGACTCGCGCCTGCTCGTGATCGAGGGCAAGACGTTCGAAGCGATGTTGCGGGCACGCCCCGAGATCGCGCTGCGGATCATCAAGTCACTGGCGCTGCGCCTCGAGAGCGCGAACCAGCAGGTCGAGCTGTTGCTGCTGCCCACGCCGAATCACCGCGTCGTCCAGTGCCTGCGTCAGATGGCGGACGAGCAGATCCTGCTCGCGGGCACGCCGGTGAATGCCGGGACCGCGATCATGGTGCCGAAGCGGGTCGAGGACATCGCGTTGCGCGTGGGCCTTCCGGTCCACGAGGTGATCGAGGTCGTCGATCGCCTACGCGCCGCGCGGCTCGTCCTGCTCGCCGAAGATGCGGGCATCGACGGGCATGGCTTCATCGTTCCCGAGGTCGGCAGGCTCCTCGAGTTCCTAGAGTTTCTAACGCTGAAGGACCGCTTCGAAGACTAGGCAGCCGCGGATCCGTCTCGGATCGCGACCACCTTTCGGACGAGGGCGGAAATCTCGTCGTTCTTCCCCTGGATGATCGCTTCGATCTCCGGGGCCATTTGGTTGAGCTGGCCTTTGAGGGCAACAGCCGTGGTTCCAGTGAGCAGAGTCGAAATCACGGCGACGATGAAGGAGCCGCCCCAGATTTCACGGGTTGCCTCGGAGGCAGACCCGACTGGAACGACCGTAAAACCTTCAGCTTCGAGCGCACGGACAATCTCTTCACGTTCCGTGCTGATTTCGTTGACGACAAGGATCGAAGACATCGCGACCTCACGTAACAAGGGACGCCTATCCCGGATGTTGTCTACCAAGATTGGCGGTGAACGGCGAGAGAAAGTCGCTGGAAACGCACGGGATAATGGGGTATCAGAGCGGCCCTATGGCCTGGTGGTCCCGCACGCAAGGGCTTGCTGAACAGCCCAAAAAGTCCGTTCCCAAGGGGATTTGGATCAAATGCGAGCGTTGCAACACCACCCTGTATGAAGCCGATCTCGATGCAAACTTGAAGGTTTGCACGAGCTGCAATCATCACTTCCGGATGCCCACCGAGGGCCGGATCGAGATGATCGCGGACGAGGGCTCGTGGGTGGAGCACGATCGGGAGTTGGAATCGACGGATCCGCTGGGGTTCCGGGTCGATGGCAAGAAGTACGTCGATCAGGTCCGTGGCTCGATCAAGAAAGCGGGCCCGGGCGACGCGTATCGAGCGGGCACCGCGGCGATCGGCGGTCTGCCGGTCGAGCTCGGCTTCTTCGTGTTCGAGTTCATGGGCGGTTCGATGGGCTCGGTTGTCGGTGAAAAGATCACGCGGCAGTTCGAGCGCGCGGTCGCGCACAAGCGTCCGGCGATCCTGTTCTCGGCCTCCGGTGGCGCGCGCATGCAAGAGGGCGTGCTGTCGCTGATGCAGATGGCGAAGACGTCGGCGGCGCGGTCGAAGCTGCGCGAGGCGCGCGTCCCTTATATCGCGGTGCTGTTGCACCCGACCACGGGCGGCGTTGCGGCCTCGGTCGCGATGCTCGGCGATCTGACGATCGCGGAGCCGGATGCGCTGATCGGGTTCGCCGGTCCGCGCGTGATCGAGCAAACGATCCGCCAGCAGTTGCCGCCGGGCTTCCAGCGGAGCGAGTTCTTGCTCGAGCACGGCATGGTCGACGTGGTCGTGCATCGCAAGGACCTGAAGGCGACGCTGCATCGCTCGCTGCGCTGGTTCGAGCGCGGGCGTGACGCGAATCGGCGGACCGGCACCGTGGGTGATGTCGAGCTCGAGATCCCGACGACGGACTGAGTGACCTACAAGGAGCTCCTCGATCGCTTGCTGAGTGCGCGCCGATTCGGCGTGAAGCTCGGGCTCGATCGAATGGAGGCGTTGCTCGCGAGGCTCGGCAATCCCGAGCGCCGGATGGGGATCGTGATCCACGTCGGCGGGACGAACGGGAAGGGCTCGGTCGTCGCGATGATCGGCGCGCTCGCGCAGGCGGCCGGCAAGCGCGTCGCGATGTACACGTCGCCGCACCTCTCGACGCTGCGCGAGCGGATCCAGATCGACAGCGAGATGGTGAGCGAGGCGCAGATCGTCGATGCGTACGAGAAGGTGGCGACCGCCGGCGGCGACGAGCTGACGTTCTTCGAACAGATCACGGCGATCGCGTTCGTGATCATCGCGGACGCAGGCGTCGATGTGACGGTGTTGGAGGTCGGCCTGGGTGGCCGGCTCGATGCGACGAATGTCGTCGCGGCACCGGTCGCCGCAGTCACGGGCGTGGCGATGGATCACGAGGCGATCCTCGGCCCCACGATCGAAGCGATCGCGGGCGAGAAGGCGGGGATTTTCAAACCCGGACAGAAGATCGTGATCGGGACGTCGGGCGAGCCCGAAGGGATTCAATTCCTCGTCGAGAAGGCGCAGGAAATCTCGGATCACGTCGAGCTCGCGATCCTGGCGGGGCCGAAGACGAATCTCGTCGGCAGTCATCAGCGCAGCAACTCGGCGATCGCGGTCGCGGCGGCGCGGGCAGCGGGAATCCCGATCGACGAGGCCGCGTTGTTGGAGGTCGCGCATCCGGGGCGGTTCGAGCGGATCGACGATCTGATCCTCGACGGTGCTCACAATCCACACGGTGCGCGCGCGTTGGCGAAGGCATTCGCGGAGCTCGCGATCCATCCGGTGTTGGTACTCGCGGTGTCGGCGGACAAAGATGTCCACGCGATCGTCGGAGCGTTGCGCCACGCGGTGAGCGCGATCGTCGCCACGCGCTATCAGCAGGAGCGCGCGATGGATCCGCACGAGCTCGCGCGGATCGCCGGCACCACGCATGTTGCCGAGGATCTAGCGAGTGCGGTCGAGCTCGCGCGCACGCTCGGATCGCCGGTCGCGATCGCCGGATCGCTATTTCTCGTCGGAGAAGCGCGCGTGCTCTATGCGAACGCGCCCGCGGATCCGCTGCGGGTCAGCGATCCGATCCCAGCGTCCACTTGAGATCGAGCCGGGTCTGCGGATCGCCGTCCCAACTGCGCTGGCGAAACCGCGCATCGATCTGCTTCGCGCCCGCGAGCTCGAGCAGGCCTTCGAAGAAGCCGAGCGTCTGGTAACACGCGGCTTCTTCCGCGGGCTGGCCCATGTAGTAGCGGATGATGATCTGCGCGGCGCCGTCGTGGATCAGCGGAATCTCGAGCGCGTCGAAGTCGAAGAACGTCTGGCGCAGCACGCGAAACCGGTTGATCGATTCGAGTGGATCGCCGGGCGCGAGCAACATCGGATTGGCGGCGTGGAGCTGGCTCGCGGAGAACCGGCCCCAGAGCTGGACCGCCAACATCTGGTCGCGGGCGACGAACTTCAGGATCGCGTTGCCGAACCGCTCGAACGTGGCCATCGGGTACCACCCGGAAACGTCGATCGTTTCGGTCAGGTACTGGAAGTCGGGCGCCGCGAGCATCGCTTCCCACTCGACGTTCTTGTTCGAGCGGATCATCCGCACGTAGTCGAGGAACAAGAGACCCTTGACCTGGCGCACGTGAGGTCATCATAACGATCGGCGTTTTGCCGTCGAGCGCCGTGGGGTAGCGCTCGGGTAAGACCTGGCTACCGCGAAAGTTGCGCGGTGGGGCGTTGGCCCCGTACGATTTCCGCATGCGCGCGCTTCTATTGGCTGTGCTTCTCGTTGCACCGGTGGCATCGGCCGCGCCGAAGGCCAAGGGTAAGGGCAAGAAAGCGCCTGCGACTCAGACCGGGTCCGGTCCGAATGCGACCTTGCCGCCGCCGGAGGGGGATGCGCCCGAGGCGGTCGCGGTGACGCCGAACGCGCAGCATGCCGAGGGTGAATACAGCGGCGTGAAGCCGGGTGTGCCGCCGCTCAAGCCGGGCAAGAAGCCGACGAAGGGCACGCTGTCGTGGATCGGCTTCGAAGCGAAGAGCGGCAACGCGGAGATCTTTTTGCAATCGGTGGCGCCGTTCGAGGTCACGCAGCACGTCGAGAATGGCGCGCTCGTCGTCGATCTCGCGGGGCTCGACAAGCTCGGGCAGAACACGTGGCGCGAGGTCGATGCGCGGTTTTTCGACACACCGATCGCGCGGATCACGGCGAAGCGCGCTCGGAAGGGCATCGAGGTGCGCGTGACGTTCAAGAACGTCAAAGATGCGCACGAGGCGGCGATGCGGTCGTCGAACGAAGCCGACGGCATGTACTACCAGTATCTCGATCTCGCGGGCGGTGGTTCGCCTGTGCCGGCGCCCGAAACGAAGTAATCAGCGCGCGTGTGCGAGCGCGTCGGCCAGCACCTCTTCGGATTGCTCGCCCTCGAGCGCATCGGTCGCGTGGCCGTCTTTTCCGACGACGATCGTGTAGGGCACGCCCTGGATGTCGTAGAGCTTGCGGAGCGTGCCGTCGTCCTTGAGCGCGGGCCCCGGCAGCTTTAGCTGATCGACGACGCGTTGCGCGCGATCGTTTTCGCCGCTCACGAACACGGCGACGATGTTGCTCGCGTTGCGCTTCGCGGCGGCGATCGCGTGGGGAATCGTGTTGAGGCAGTGCACGCAGCTCGGCGTCACGAACATGACGAGTGCGGGCTTACCGGCGAGCTCGGTTTGGTCGAGCGGATCGCCGGCCAGCGACGGAACGGTCAAACTGGCCACGATGTCGCCATCCGGAACTTTCGTGGTTTGGCGACGGCAGCCGAACGCCAAAACGAGTGCGGAGATCATCGCTAGCCGACCGGCACCCGTACGTGACATACCCGGCTGATAGCATGGCTTTCGTGGAATCGCCCAGCCCCGCAGACGAGCTGCTCGATCTGACCCGCGCCTTGCGGGCCCAGATCGCGAGGCACGTCGCCGCGGGCGGGTGGGCAGCACCGGGTGGGCGCACGGCCCGGCCCGTGATCGTGCCGTTCGAAACGCCAGTCGGCGAGATCTACGATGACGAAGCGCCGATCCGGGACGGCGGGCATCGTTCGCTGCAGCTGATTCGCGAGGACGTCGGCGAGTGCACGCGGTGCAAGCTCTCGAGGACCCGGAGCTCGATCGTGTTCGGGGTCGGCGATCCGAACGCGCCGCTGATGTTCGTGGGCGAGGCGCCGGGCGAACAAGAGGACAAGCGTGGCGAACCGTTCGTCGGCCCTGCCGGCGAGCTGTTGGACAAGATGATCGAGGCCATGGGCTGGTCCCGGCGCTCGGTCTACATCAACAACATCTTGATGTGCCGGCCGCCGGGCAATCGCAATCCCGAGCCGGATGAAGTGGCGCAGTGCAAGCCGTTCTTGGACGCGCGGATCAAGTCGGTCGCGCCGCGGATCATCGTCGCGCTCGGTCGGCCGGCGGCGAACACGTTGCTCGGGCGCGATGCACCGATCAGCACGCTGCGCGGCAAGTTTCACGATCGCAATGGCGTGAAGGTGATGCCCACGTTCCATCCGGCGTACTTGTTGCGCGAACCGGATCGCAAGCGGGACACGTGGTCGGACTTGAAGCTCGTGATGGCGGAGCTGGCTAGGTTGGGGATCACTCCGCCCGGCACGCCGCGTGGCTAGCGATCCGCCGCACATCGCGCTGACGTTGCTCGAGCAAGAGCTCGCGGCGGAGATGCCGGCGCACATGCGTGCGTTCGCGCGTGCGCATGCCGAGGATCGCACGCCGCCACCGGCGCCGTTGGTCGCGCGGTTGTCGTCGACGCTCGAGACCGTGATGTTGGCGTTGCCGAACGAAGGTCTCGCCGATCGCGCGCTCGCGTTACTCCGGCTCGTCGCGCCGTTCGCCGTCGAGGATGATCCGGCGGTCACCGCGATCCGCGCGCAACCTCCGAGCTGGGATGGCCTCGTCGGGCTGACCGAAGCGCGTAACGCAGCCGCGCGTGCGCGGTTCGGCATCGACGCGATCGAGCTCGTGCATCGCCTGCACGGCACGACCGAGCCGATCGGCGACCACGATGCGCCCGGCGAGCGAATCACGGGGTGGATGGAGCGCGATCAGCCGCTCGACGCGCAGGAGATCCAGGATGCGTGGAATGCGATCCACACGCGGCTCGGTGTCACCGGTGCCGTGCGCATCGATCGCAGTGCGGTCGCGCGGCCGCGCACGTTCGTGATCGAACCGCGACGCGAGGTGATCGTGATCGTGCCGCAGGTGATCGCATCGCCGGCGGCGAAGTTCGCGGTGCTGCACGAGCTCGGTCACGCGGGCGCCGCGCTGACGTTGCCGCCGGGCATCCCGCGCGTGATCGACGAAGCGGCGGCTTCGTACGTCGCACGGTTGTGCGAGCCGCCATCGTGGCTGCCGCCGAAATGGTCCTGCGATTTGGCGACCGCCGCACGAATCCGGCGCACGGCGCTCGCCGCGGTCCTCGACGATGTCGAGCGCGCGCTACCGGCGCTCCAGCATCCGCCGGGCAAGCAGCCACCGTGGGCGCTGTGGCACGACCCGGGCTCGCAAGCGGCCTATGTGAAAGCCGAAGCGATCGCGGAGCGGCTCCGGCAGGAGCTTGGCTCGAATCCGCCGCGCGGTCAGTTCGCGCGCGTGCTCGGTGCCGAGCGCGATCGGATCGATCGCAAGCCCGTGTTCTAAGGCAGCGCGAGCACCGCAGACAGCGCGCGATCCTGATCGCGAAGGCTCGCGATGCCCGTCAGCTCTCGCTCGAGCTGTGCACGCCGACTGTCATCGGGCTCGAGCAGGTGGAGCAGGGCGGCGCGCATCTCGACCTCGTATGGATCGTCACGCGTCGCGACCCACGCCGCCGCGAGCGTCGACGCATTCGAGGCCGTCTCGAGCTCGCGCATCAAAAGGTCGCGCGCTTCGTGCTTTTCGATCGCCGGATGGAGCGGCGCGCGTCGTGCCGCGAGCGCGGTTGCTTGATCGGTTCGCCCGACGATGTTCGAGCACTTGATCGCGAGATCGAGCAACGCGATCAGCGTGTTCGACCCCGCGAGGTCGAGGCCGAGCTTGGATGCGGTCAGCGCATCGATCGAACGATTGCCGCGCAGCAACGCCCGCGCGATGTCGACATAGGTCGCCGCCGGATCGCCGGACGCCGCCGCGGCCGACGACGCGATCACGAGCGCGGCATCACCATCGCCCGCACGCGCGGCCGATTCGGCATAGCCGGCGAGGATCGGCGCCTCGTTCGACTCTTCACTCGCTGCGAGCCAGAACGCACGCGCGCGCGCCGGATCCCCAAGCGCATCGAACAACGCACCGAGCGCGGCATGGGCGAGCGCTGCATCGGCCGCGTGATCGACGAGCGTGTTCGCCTTGCGATCTGCGATCGCGGGATCCTCGCGAAACGCGTGCGCCACCGCGCGCAGATCGTCGTACGGCGGCCACCACATCTCGGCCGACACCGGGTGCGGTTGCCCGAGCCCGGCATCGGTCATCAATGCGAGCCGAGTCTGCGCGTACGTCGCCGCCGCGTCCGCACGTGGATCCGGCGGCGGTGGCGGAGGCTCGGGCGGTGGCGGTGGGGGCGGCTGGTGCGGACGCACGCCGACATCACCCGGCTTCTCGGGCTTCGGAGCCGCGAGCGTGCCGCCGACTCGACCGCCGACGACCGCGGAGTCGTCGGCAATGTTCCCCGTCGTCAGCACCTGGATCGCCGCATCGGGCGACCACCACTCGAGCGCGCGTTGATACGTCGCGACGAGCTCCGAATTCTCCGCCGACGTCGCGTGCTGCTTCCACACCGCGAGCTGCTCGTACGCTTCGCGCTTCGCACCGTGCTCCCACAACCACACGCCGAATGCCCCGTGTTGTTCGGGACTCGCATTCGGCAGCGCGCCGGCCCACGCCTGATCGGGCGTGACCTTCACGAGCGCTGCGAGCATCGCGCGACCCTTCGCTCGCTCGCCTTCGTCGACGTGGCGCAAATGCGCGAGCGCGACCGCCGCCTTCGCCCTCGCGACGATCGCCGGATCCGGCTTCGCGCCGAGCTTCGTCGCGTGCTCGAGATCGTCGAGGCCGTTGGCGCCACGATCGATCCGCACGATCGCGCGCTGCACGAGCAGGCCGCGAAACCGGACTTTGTCGCGGTCGTGCCACCGCACGCCGACCGGGCCGCTCATCTTCTCGACGATATCGAGCTCGACGATCGCATCGCCGAGGAGGCCCATTTGCTCGTCGAGCGCGGCGAGTGCGAGTCGTGCCTGGATGTCCTTCGGATCGTTCTGCGTCCGGATCACGAGCTCCAAGCGCGCCTGCACTTGGCCGCCCTTCGCGCGCACCAGCGCATCGACGTCCAACGCCGCGGGCGCGCGCACACCGCACGCCGCGAGCAGCACCGCCGCGAGCATCCACCTCATCGGCGAGCCGGCGGGCGCGCGCCCGACCGGCGATACTCCAGGTAGTCCTGCACGATCGTCGCGTGATCGAACACGAGCGGTCCGGGCAGTTGTGATGGCGCACACACGATCGCGCGCGCCGCATCGTCGCCAGCGACCGGTTCGCCCGTCGCTCGCGCGATGAACACCGTCGACATCGTATGCCTCCGCGCATCCCGCGACGGATCCGAATACACGTGGAACAGCTCGACGATCGTCACGTCGAGCGACGTCTCTTCTTTCGCCTCGCGCGCCGCCGCATCCGCGACCCATTCACCTTCTTCGACGAACCCGCCCGGCAACGCATACCCGACCGGCTCGTTCTTGCGCTCGATAAACACGAGCTCGCCCGACCGACCTGGAATCTCGATCAAGATGTCGCACGTCGGAGTCGGGTTCTTGTACTTCACTTCTTGGTCTCGTTCGGTAGAGCGTCGATCCACGCGCCGAGCTGGCTCTCCAGCTCCTTCTGATCACCAACGCTCGACTTCTCGTCCGGATCTTTCGACAGATCGTAAATCTCGTACCGGCTTTCGGTCGCCTTGAAAAACACGTGCATCTTGCCGTCCGGCGTGATCATCGACTTCGCCTCGTGCGGCCATTCGTGCGTCTTCGGCATCTCCGCGAACGCCGGCAGTGGCGCGAGCTTGTCACCCGCGATCGCCGGCACGAGCGAGCGACCGACCCACGACGACGGCGGCTTGACGTCGAACAGCGCCGCGATCGTCGGTGCCATGTCGACGAGCTCGACGACATCGTCGCGCATCGCCGGCTCCTGTCCCGGTACCCGGAAGATCAGCGGTACGTGGAGCACTTCGTTGTACAGCGACATGCCGTGATACATGCCGGACTCGCCCGGGTGCACGCCGAGCGCTTCGCCGTGATCGCTCATCAGCACCACGGTCGTGTTCGCGGCGAGTCCGTTCTTGTCGAGCGCGTCGAGGATCTGGCCGATCACGCCATCTTCGAACGCGACCTCGTAGTCGTACTTCTGGACCCACGCGTCCGCGCCCTTCGCCGTCCACGGAAATTCCGGGTGCTCCATGTACGTGGAGTGCGGATCGAACAGGTGGACGATCATCGCGAACTTCTGCTTGCTGCCGGCGAGCTCGTCGAGCTTCGCGATCGTCTTCTTCGCGATCCGCGGCCCCGCGATGTCGTGATTCGAATCCGGGATGCTCTTGCCCTCGGCGTTATCCCAGAGGTCGGCGCCTTGGATCGCGTTCGTGTGCATCGGCTTGCCGTCGATGTTCTTCACGTCGGCGCAGGTGTCCGGATACTTGTCGTGATCGCAGAAGTAGAAGTGGCTCGACTCGCCGATCGTGGTGAAGCCGGCGGGCTTCAGCGCTTCGAAGATCGTGTCGTTGTCGTCATCGAGCGTCGGATAATCCTTCTCGGTCGCGAGGCCCTTCACCTGCGACGGATAGCGCGACGTCAGGAAGCTCGGCACCGAGCGCGGCGTGTTGCTCGCCTGCGAATACGCGTGCGCGAACACGACGGATTGCTTCGCGAACGCGTCGAGCTTCGGCGTCAGCGACTTGCCATCGCGCTGATAGCCCGAGATGCCGAGGTGATCGTAGCGAAGCGTATCGACGAAGATCACCATGACGTTTTGGCCACCGCTGATCGCGGCCGTCGCGGGCTTCCGACCCGGATCGGGCTCGACCGGCGTGGCCTTCAGATGCGCGTCGCCACCGACGCAGTTCTCGTCGATGCCGTTGTCCGGGATGTCCTTCGCGTTCGGATGGATATCCGGGTTGTGGTCATCGCAGTCCGGGCCGCCAAAAAACGCCGAGTAGCCATCGTGATCGTGATCGATGAACTTGCGCAGCAGCGGGATCATCCGCTTGCCGAGGTACGAGTGCTCCGTGACCGCGGTCTGCGTGGCTTCCGTCGGCGTGCCGCGCAGTCCGACGAACGGCAAGATCGCAGCGAGCACCGCACCCGCGGTCGCCGCGATGCCACGCGCCGGCACGCGTTCGCGCACGGCCGCGAGCGGTCCGTAGAACACGATCGCGAGGCCGAGTGCGATCAGCGGCGTCAACGCCGGCACGATCAACGATGCGAGATCGAGCGCCTTGTAGTCGAGGCGATGCGTGATCACGTAGCCGCCGGCGAGCACCGCAGCCGCGGCCGCACCGACGACGAGCACCACCGTGCGCGACAACGGGCCGATCGCGGGCACGAACTGGGTGACCTTGCGGGTCACGCGATAGATCGGCAACGCGCCGAGCGCGAGGATCGGAATCAGACCCAGGACGACCACGCCGAGGAGCAGCGCGCCGACGCCCTTGCGTTGCACTTCACCGACGAGCCCGACCGCGAGCTTCGCCACGCCGAGCGCGAGCACGCCGCCGAGCACGGCCGCCGCGATCAGGATCGCCGACACCGCGATGTCGAGCTCGCGATCGTCGCGAAGCTTTTTGAACAAGCCGCGCACCCAGCCCGGTCCCCAGGTCGCGTTGCCGGCACCGAGCACGAGCCCGGTCCCGATCGCCATCGGCAGCGTGATCAGCGCCCACAGTCCGAGCAGCGCGACTGCACCGCCATGCGCGTGAACCACGTCGACGATCGCGAGCAGCGCACCCGATACCAAAAACAACCCGACGCCGGTCGCGAGGCCGGAGCGGTAGGGCGGAGGTGTTCCGTCGGACATCCCTGATGCGTTACCACATCCCAGGAATCACTTGGATTGGTGGGCCTATGGCTCGCCCAAATTGTCCGTCGAGAGATCGAACGGATAGTCCTCGGTTTCGACGGTCGCATAGGTCCGCGGATACGCGATTCGCGCATCGGCGGCGACCCAATGCACCGAACGGCCACATATCCGGCACCGCCGCACGCGATCGTCCTCGGTCGCGTCGAAGCCGTCCCAGCGATCGGGGCACTCCTTCGTGCTGCATTGCGTGGGTTGGCGCGACACCACGATCCGCCACGCCTCGCGCGTGTGCGCTTCGAGTTGGTCGTAGCCGACGGTCTCGCCGCGGACGAAGCTCGCGCGCCCGACCTGGCCGCGTTCCTCGAGCCAATCCGCGTAGGCCATCCGCGCGAGCTCGTCGCCGGGCCGATTGCGCAACGCGCGAAAGAACGGTTCCTCGTCGGGCGATTCCTGCCACTCGATCGGGATCGGTTTCACGATCACGCCCGCGCGCGGCGGCAACTTCTCCCACTCGCGAATGACGCTGGGAAAGCTCGGAAGCGCGGGTGGCGTGCGGTCGATGTTCCACGAGCGCATCTGCTCGGGGCGCAGCCGAGACAGCCATCTTCCGACGAGGATCGTGAGGACGAGCGCGCTGGAGATCACGATCGCGATCATCGACCGAGCCCTCGATCGCGAAGCACGACTTCATTCGCGGTCCGCGCGTTGAGCTCGTCGGCGGCGGTCATGCAATAGCGCACGAACGTTCCGCACCAGCACTTCCGCACGTAGATCTGGTTCGCGATCGGTTCGAGCTCGGACCACCGGATCGGGCCGTGCTTGTCGTGCGAGGTCACGATGTCCGTCGACGTGATCGCGCGCCAGTTCACGCGCGTGTCACCGGCGACCTCCAACCACGGCACCTCTTCACCGCGGATGTAGCGCGCCTTGTCGGCGAGGCCGCGCTCCTCGCACCAATCGCTGTAGACCATGCGCACCGCGCGATCGGCTGGATGGGCGGCGAGCTCGTCGAGGATCAGGCGCTCGATCTCGTCGTCGGACAGATCGACGTGCCAGTCGTTCGTCGGATCCGTGGTCACGCCACGCGCGCTCGGATCCGAGGCCTCGCGCCGCTCGCGCAGGCGTTGGACGGCGATCCGGTATTCGCGCTGGCCTGCCGCGGATTCGAGGCCGCGCTTCGCGACGTACGAGTAGACGACCATCGCGATCGGGACCGCCGCCATCGCGAGCATTCCGAGCAGGATGTGCATCCAGTTCGGGGCGGCCGCGGCGGCGAGAATCAGCAACAACCAATAACGTAAGAATCGCGCCTACGCGGTCAATGGTCGCTAACTAGGCCAAACGAATGCGCTGGCGACAGCGCGGGCAGTAGCGAACGTGGATGTCGCCCGAGACCAAACACGCCGTCCACGTCACGTCGCACGGATGGCTCGCCACGTCCTCCGGCTCGTCGATCGTCCACACCAGCTTTCGCAACGGCGCGCGCTCGACGCGAATGATCGATAACGCCGGCGGTTGCCACGCACGCATCGCTTCTCGACGCGTCAGCCAAATCGAGACTCCGATCCATACGGCCATGATCGGAATCGCGAGCAGCGCCCACATCGCGGGCTCAAGCTAAGCACCGCGCTGGCGAGATCAACTGCGCATGACTTCGACGAGCACACCCTCGACGAAGCGCGGATCGATCACCGCATCTGTGATGCCGCCGAGGATCGCTTCGAGTTGCGCGAACCAGCCATCGACGAGCTTCACGAGGATCGCGCCGGATGCCGCCAGCTGTGCCGCACCGAGCCGCGCCGCGATCGCCTTGTGGCCACGCGCGCGGACCACTTCGGGGAACGTTCCGTCGACGAGCGTGCCGCGGATCGTCTGGAGCTGCGCTTGCGACAACGCGTTCGACGCGAGCTCGCCACCCGCGATCACGTGCGCGAGCGCGGTGCGCAGGTGGTCGTCGAGCTCCGGTCGAGGCTCGGGTGCTTGGCCCATCGCGACGACGTCGACCCCGAAGCTCTCGACGAGCGCGATCCGGATCGTCAGCGCGGTGAGGATCTCGCCGGCACGACGCAGATCCGCCGCGGACTCGAACGGACGCATGCCGGTCACCGGCGGCTCGTCGGCTGCGCGCGCGAACAGCGGCCGTGGCGAGCACAGACCCGCGACGAGCTCCTTCGCCGGCGAGCCTGCGGTTTGCGAGCGCTGGGCGAGCGCGGTCGCGAGCTTCGCCAGCTTGTGCGTCACCGTGTAGCCGACGCGGAACAGCCGCGACAGACCGATCGTGCGCAGCGCTTGGGTCGCCATGTAGATCGCATCGCCACTGCCCGCCCGCGCGAGCTCGTGACGCGCGACGGTCTCGAGACCGAGCGATAGCGTGGCGGTCGCATACAACGCGCCACGGCGGACGACCTCGGTCTGGCCGGGCTTCGCGCGACCGGCGGCGAGCACCTTGTTGACGAGCACCATGACGGCGCCTTCGAGCCGCTCGGCTTCGGCCGGCTCGTCGATCGCGGCGAGGGCGCGTGCGAGGAAGCTGCGCCCGATGACTTCTTCGGCGACGACGATCGGCAGCTTCGTCGGCTCGTCCTCGACGACAGCACGATCTTGCGATGCTTCGCCGATCGCGACTTGATCGATCGTGAGCGGCCGGAACAGCTCGAGCGCGTCGTAGAAATCGACGTAGCCGAGATCCGCCAGGCGACCCGAGCGCCAGCGATAGCTCTGTTCTTCGAGCTCTGCCGGTGGCTCGCTCCGCGCGGCCATGATCGTGTGGCGCGCGAGATCCGGATCCGCGCGATACAGATCTTCGACGAGCGTCTGGATCAGGCGCTGGGTTTCTTCATCGCCATCGAGCTCGATCATGAAGAACCGATCCGGCGTGGCCATGATCGGATGTTCGTTGTCTTCTTCGGGCTCCTCGCCGAGCGAGACGTCCCAGATCCGGACGGAGCGCTGGAGGAACAACGCGCGGAACTCGGCGTCGAGGTGGGCCCACACCGCGCCGACCTTCTCGAACCCGGCTTCGATCAGCGAGGCGAGCCACGGCTTCAACGCCGCCGGTTGCAGGTCGTCCTTGTTCCACGCCTCGAGATCGAAGCAGCCGCGAATTTGATCGGGCGTGGCGAGCTCGATCAGCGCCTGCGCATCTTCGAAGCCCACCTCGTGGACGAGCTCGAACACCTCGTTCGGCGCGAGCGCGGCGACCGCGGCGGGGGCGTCCTCCATCGAGAGGAGCGCGTCGATCCGGCGATAGCCGCGGGGGCCGGCGAGCTGGGCGCGCAGGCGGGCAAGTGGTCCGCTCGGGGGTTCGGCTGGCATGGTAGACGACGAGGGCATGGCTATCACGGACAAGGGGCCATCCGGCACAGATGTGGTGGGCATCCTGCGCGGCGCGGTCAACGCCGCGATCGGGCAGTCGGGCGTGGTCGGTGTGGCCTGCTCGGGTGGCGTCGACTCGATGGCGCTAGCGGATGCGGCGATCGCGGTGGCCGGGCGCGAGCGCGTGGTGGTGGTGACCGTCGATCATCAGTTGCAGGCGCAGAGTGCAGAGGTCGCGCGTGGTGTCGAAGCCTGGGCGAAGGGGCAGGGCGTCGACGCGATCGTGATGACCGTCGCCGTCGATGGATCGAGCGAAGCGGCTGCGCGCGAGGCGCGGTACGCCGCGTTCGAGCGTGTGATGGAAGAATGCGATCTGGTGGCGATGCTCATCGCGCACACGCAACGCGATCAGGCGGAGACCGTGCTCATGCGCGTGATCCGAGGGACGGGACCAGCGGGACTCGCGGGGATGGCGCAACAACGGGTGTTGGAGGCGACGACCTCGGCGACGTTGTCGGCAACGGCGTCGGCATCGGCATCGAACCCAAACGGCTCGCGCTCGCGCTCGCGCTCGGGCTCGGGTTCGGATCTACGTTCGGGATCGTTGCCGATGCCGTTGCCGTTGCCGATCACGTCAACGCGACTGTTTGTTCGACCGCTGTTGGGGATCACGCGAGCGCAGACCGAGGAATATGTTTCTCGTCGAGCGTTACCCCACTGGGACGACCCGATGAATCGCGACACCAACTACACGCGCGTTCGCGTGCGCGAGCAGGTCCTCCCTGATTTGCGCGAGCTCAATCCGAACATCGACGACGCGCTCGTCCGTTTGGCCGACAACGCGCGCGAATGGCTCGATGCGATCGATGCGGTCGCGGCACCGTTTTCGAAATTCCCGATCGACTGCATCGCTCTCGCGCAACAGCCGGCCGCGATCCGAAAGCGCGCGCTGGCGATCGCGATCGGCGCGGACTTGGACGCTGGTCATCTGAGCGCGATCGACGACTTGGTCTGCGCGCCCACGCGTGGCGAGGTCGGCTTGGATTTGCCGGGTGGCCGCATCGTCCGCCGGTACGATCAGCTCGACGTCAGCCGGGGTGAGCCGCCACGGATCTCCGACCTCGTGGTCCCCGACGGGTATGAACTGCGTTTATCGCAACCGGGAGACCGATTTCGTCCGGTTCGACTGAACGGACACTCGAAGAAGTTGTCTGACCTGTACATCGACATGAAACTCCCTCGCGATCAGCGGGCACTAGCTCGCGTGATGGTCCGTTCCGAAGACCGCGTGATCGTGTGGGCAGAACATCTCGGACTTGCTCACGGCGAACGAACGGATCTGACTCCTCTACCTGGTCGAACAGACGGGAGTTTTTGATAAGTTTCGCCTTTGCAAGCGTACGTAAAAGGCCCATGCTAGTGAGCAGATAGCTCACTGCTATCGATCGGAATCCCTGTGCGCCAATCCCATAAAACCATCCTGATCTGGGCAATCCTGATCCTCATGTTCGTGAGCATCTACTCGATGTTCACGGACGGCGGGAGCAAGGAGCATGACCTCGAGGGCGGTGCGACCGCGTTCCGGCAAGACCTTGGCAACAAGGATAAAGCCAAGGACATCCAAGAGATCCGGATCGAGCCACGTGGCCATGACGACGCGCGCTACGTCATCACGTACAAGACCAAGGGCGAGAAGGCGATCGTCAACGCGGAGTTCCCCGGCAAGCTGACGGATCAGATTTCGGAAGCCGGCATCCCGTACCAGGTGAAGTCGAAGGACGAGTCGTCGATCTGGCCGCAGGTGCTCGTGTGGTGGCTGCCGATGCTGCTCCTGATCGGCATCTTCTTCCTGTTCATGCGCCAGCTCCAGTCGGGCGGTGGCAAGGCCATGTCGTTCGGCAAGTCGAAGGCGAAGCTGCTCTCGGATCACCAGAACCGCGTCACGTTCAAAGACGTCGCCGGTGTCGAAGAAGCCAAGGACGAGGTCGAGGAAATCATCGCGTTCCTGAAGGATCCGAAGAAGTTCACGCGCCTCGGCGGTCGGATCCCGAAGGGCGTGCTGATGATGGGCTCGCCGGGCACCGGCAAGACCTTGCTCGCGCGCGCGATCGCCGGTGAAGCCGGTGTGCCGTTCTTCTCGATCAGTGGTTCGGACTTCGTCGAGATGTTCGTCGGCGTCGGCGCGAGCCGCGTCCGCGATCTGTTCGAGCAGGGCAAGAAGAACGCGCCGTGCATCATCTTCATCGACGAGATCGACGCGGTCGGTCGCCATCGCGGCGCCGGCCTCGGCGGTGGGCATGACGAGCGCGAGCAAACGCTCAACCAGCTGCTCGTCGAGATGGATGGCTTCGAATCGAACGACGGCGTGATCATCATCGCCGCCACGAACCGCCCGGACGTCCTCGATCCCGCGCTGCTGCGCCCGGGTCGCTTCGATCGCCGGATCGTCGTGCCGCGCCCGGATCTGCGTGGTCGCGTCGGCATCCTCCAAGTTCACACGCGCAAGGTGCCGCTCGCGGCCGGCGTCGATCTCGAAGTGATCGCGCGCGGCACGCCGGGCTTCTCCGGCGCGGATCTCGAGTTCCTCGTCAACGAAGCGGCGCTGATCGCGGCGCGACGTGACAAGGACAAGGTCGAGTCGGACGACTTCGAAGATGCCAAGGACAAGGTCCTGATGGGCGCGGAGCGTCGCTCCATGTTCATCTCGGAGAAGGAAAAGCGGACCACCGCGATCCACGAGGCGGGTCACGCACTCGTCGCGCGGTTCGTCGGCGCCGAGGCCGATCCGGTCCACAAGGTCACGATCATTCCGCGTGGTCGCGCGTTGGGCCTGACCCAGCAGCTGCCGCCGGAAGACCGGCTCAACATGACGCGCGAGTTCGCGCAGAACCAGATCGCGATCCTCATGGGCGGCCGTGTCGCCGAAGAGATCGTGTTCGGCCAGAAGACCACCGGTGCCGGCAACGACATCGAGCGCGCCACCGAGCTCGCTCGGTCGATGGTGACCGAGTGGGGCATGAGCGACGAGTTCGGTCCGCTGAACTTCTCGGGCGGTAAGCACGAGGTGTTCTTGGGTCGCGACTTCAACAACGGCGACAACGTCAGCGAAGACACCGCCAAGCGCATCGACGCCGAAATCCGCGACATCGTGTTCAAGCAGCACGAGCGCGCGGTGAAGATCCTCACCGAGCAGCGTCAGTCGCTCGAAGCGATCGGCGAGGCGTTGCTGCAGTACGAGACCATCGACGGCAACGACATCGACACGCTCTTGCGCGGCGAGAAGATCAGCCGCCCGGTCGTCGCACCGAAGAAGAAGGAAGTCGAAAAAGAAGACGAGCGTGCGAAGCGCCCGTCGATCTTGCCGCCGATCACGACGAAGAAGGACCCGTCGCCCGAGCCGGCGTGAGTCCAGATCTGAGCCCAGAAATAGTGAATGCCTGAACAGAGAATTCGGGACTGAGAATGTTTAGACGCCCGGCCTGATCCGCCGGGCTTTGTCATGTCGAACAAAGTCCTCATCATGGGCGTGGTGAACGTCACGCCGAACTCGTTCTCCGACGGCGGCCACTACCTCGCCGCCGCCGCCGCGATCGCCCACGGCCGCCAGCTCCTCGCAGACGGCGCCGACGTCCTCGACATCGGCGGCGAAGCGACGAACCCGCGCGCCCAGCCGATCACCGCCGACGAGGAGCTCGCCCGGATCCTCCCCGTGATCGAAGGCCTGCGCGGCGCCACCATCTCGGTCGACACCACGAAGGCCGACGTCGCCCGCGCCGCCATCGCCGCCGGCGCGATCTGGATCAACGACGTCTCTGGCGGCCTGTTCGATCCCACGATCACCTCGGTCATCCCCGCAGGCGTCACCTACATCTGCGGCCACCTTCGCGGACGCTCGCTACCCGAGGTCTTCGCCACCGAGAATCCCGTCACGTGGCAGGAGGTCGTCGCCGACCTGCGCGCGCGCCTCGCCACCATCCCGTCACACGTCGAAACCTGGGTCGACCCCGGCCTCGGTTTCGGTAAGGGCGGTGACGCCCAGACGAACATCGACCTGATCCGGCACGCGGGCGATATCGGGCGCGAGCTTGGATGCCCGGTGATGGTCGGTCCGTCTCGCAAGAGATTCCTCTCGCGCTGGCTACCCGACGAGCCCGATCCGGATCGCGCGACCGTTGCGGCATGTCTCGAAGCGGTTCGCGCCGGCGCGAGAATGCTTCGCGTCCACAACGTTGCCTTGCTCCGAACCGCACTGACCGCGTACAACTAAATGAGTAGTGGCGTCGTCGATCCAGCACTTTCTCGACGGGCTAACCGTCGCGACTGTCCTCACCACGGTGGTGGACATCGCGCTGGTCTATTACCTGATCTACCGCCTGCTGCTGACGATCCGCGGCACGCGCGCGGCGCAGATGATCGTCGGCATCGTGCTGATCGGTGCGGCGTTCTTCGTCGCACAGCGCATCGAGCTCACCACCGTTTCGTGGCTGCTCGATAACTTCATCAGCTACTTCATCATCCTCATCATCGTCGTGTTCCAGGCGGACATCCGCCGCGCGCTCGGCCGGATCGGATCCGGCGTGTTGCCGTTCGGGCGCCGCCAAGAAGCCACGTACACGGTCGATGAAGTCGTCGCCGCATGCGCGCAGCTCGCCCGCGCACGCATGGGTGGCATCATCGTGTTCGAACGCGATGCCGCGCTCGAATCGTTCGTCGACGACGCCACGCGGATCGACGCCGCGCTCTCCCGCCAGTTGCTCGTCTCGTTGTTCGTGCCGGCCAAGGACAACGAGCTCCACGACGGCGCGGTCGTGATCAACAAGAACCATCGCATCGAGCTCGCCCGCGCTCTCTTGCCGCTATCGCGCGCCACGGATCTCGGTCCGGAATTCGGCACGCGTCACCGCGCCGCGCTCGGCATCACCGAAGACACGGATGCGGTCGTGGTTGTCGTCTCGGAGGAGCGCGGCGAAATCTCGCTGTGCTTCAAGGGCTCGATCGCACGCGACCTCGAGCCCGTGATGCTGCGCCGTGCGCTCGTCGGTCTGTTCGCGGGCACGCGCGCGGAAGGCATGGCCGAAGAAGCGGCCGCGGCGGCGGAAGTCGGTAAGGCGATCGCGTCGATCGGTGATGCGAGTGGCTCGATGGAAGTGATCGATGCCTAGGAACAAGAACGAAACGCTGAGCTCGCTCGGCCGCGTGCCTGCTCGCACGAGCCAGCAGGTGCCGAAGCCGTTGCCGCCCGTCGTCGATCCGGGACCCGAGCGCGGCGTCGTGCGGCGCTGGGTTCACGGCGCGCTGTTCGACAACGTCGGCCTGAAGTTCCTCTCGCTCGTGCTCGCGGTCACCGTGTTCTTGCTCGTCAACACCGACAAGGATCGCGAGATTACCGAGCGCGTCGGCGTGTCGTACTCGATGCCGGATGACCGCGTGCTGGTGTCCGATCGGATCGAGGAGCTCCACGTCACGATCAAGGGACCGTGGCAGCGCCTGCGCAAGCTCGACTCGCGCGAGATCGATCGCGTGAACATCGACCTCCGGCGCGCGTCGTCGGGCGATGTCGTGATCACGCCGGACATGATCCACCTGCCGACCGGCCTCTCGGTCACGTCGATCACGCCGCGCACGATCCATGTCGTGTTCGATCGCCGGGTCGAAAAGGTCGTCGAGGTCAGCGCTCAGGTGTCGGGTCGTCCCGAGCACGGCTTCGTGATCAGCGAGGTCAAGCCCACGCCCGCCACGATCAAGGTGCGCGGCGGCGAGGCCACGTTACGCGCGATCACCGCGATCCAGACGCGCGAGGTCTCGTTCGAAGGCCGGACGGAGAGCTACATCGCGGAGACCGAGGTCGTGCCGCCGGATGGTGTCGAGGTCGAGGGCACGCCGGGTGTGGTCGTTCATGTCACGGTCGACGAGGAGCTCGTCACGCGGAAGTTGCCGGCGCTGCCCGTCACGGTTCGCGGCGATGGCGTGGACCCGGCAAAGTGGGCGCTGACGCCCGGCCAAGTCGATGTCACGTTGACCGGTACGTTGCTCGCGGTCGAAAAGGCGCGGTCCACGGTCACGCCGATCGCGAAGCTGCCGCCGGAATCGAAGGATGGCAAGGCGCGGGAAGTCGTCCTCGGCGTCGAGGGCTTGCCGCCGGGGATCGGTGTGAAGATTTCTCCGGAGCGCGTGAAGGTCCAGCCGGCCAAGACTCCGGCTCCGCCGTAAGGCGTGGTACCTCAACTGCAATGAGTCGCACTCTGTTCGGCACCGACGGCATGCGCGGTGTCGCCAACATCGAACCGATGACGGGCGAGACGGTCATGCGTCTCGGCATGGCAGTCGCCGCGCGGTTGCGCCAACCCGGCCGCCACACGCGGATCGCGATCGGCAAGGACACGCGCCTGTCGGGCTACATGTTCGAATCGGCGCTCGCGGCCGGTGTCGTCGCGATGGGCGCCGACGTCTGGTTGCTCGGCCCGCTGCCCACGCCGGGCATCGCGTTTATCACGTCGTCGATGCGGTGCGATGCCGGCGTCGTGATCTCGGCCTCGCACAACCCGTTCGCGGACAACGGCATCAAGGTGTTCGCACGCGATGGCTACAAGCTGCCGGACTCGGTCGAGATCGAGATCGAGCAGTTGATGAAGTCGCCGGAGCTCGACAAGCAGCGCGCGGCCTCGGGCGATGTCGGCTACAACCGCAAGCTCGAAGACTCGCGCGGTCGCTACGTCGTGTACTGCAAGTCGACGTTCCCGACCGAGCGCACGCTCGATGGTCTGCGAATCGTCGTCGACGGCGCGCACGGTGCTGCATATCGCGTGGCGCCGGCGGTGTTCGAAGAGCTCGGCGCGAAGGTCATCGCGATCCATACGAATCCGAACGGCAAGAACATCAACGCCGGGGCAGGGGCGCTGCATCCCGAAGCGATGTGCGAAGCGGTTCGCCTGCACGACGCACACCTCGGTGTCGCGCTCGATGGCGATGGCGATCGCTGCGTGCTGTGCGACGAGCACGGCAACGTGATCGACGGCGATGCGGTGATGGCGCTGTGTGCGACGCGCATGATGGCGGAAGGCCGGCTCGCGAAGAACACGCTCGTAGCCACCGTGATGTCGAACATCGGCCTCGAGCGCGCGATGCGCGATGCCGGCGGGCAGGTCGTCCGGACGCAGGTCGGCGATCGCTATGTCGTCGAGGAGATGCGCAAGGCCGGCTATAACTTCGGCGGCGAGCAGTCCGGTCACCTCGTGTTCCTCGATCACGCGACCACCGGTGACGGCATCGTCGCCGCGTTGCGCGTGCTCGCGATCATGGTCGCCGAGGGCAAGCCGCTGTCGGAGCTCGCGCGCGTGATGACGCGGATGCCGCAGGTGCTCGTGAATCTCGCGGTCGAGAAGAAGGTGCCGCTCGAGCAACTTCCGGAACGTGATGAAGGCGATCACCGCGGTCGAGCAAAAGCTCGCCGGCGATGGTCGCGTGCTCGTGCGGTACTCGGGGACCGAGAGCAAGGCGCGCGTGATGATCGAGGGTAGCGACGAGACCTTGATCAAGGCGTGGGCGGACGAGATCGCCGGCGTGCTCGCGAAGTCGACGAAAGCGTAAGCTTTCAGCCAGTTAAGAGATTGTTGTCACATCGGGCGGCGTCCGGCGCGCTGTCCTCCTGATGGGCGACGACCGCGAGCTTTCACTCGATCAAACGCAGTGCACGGTCGACACCGACGTCGCCGCCACACCCGCGGCACAACCGGTCGGCGCGCAGAAGCTGCAGTACATGCTGCAGTGCGGGCAACCGACGCCGGTCGAGATCGCGGCCGAGATCCAGAAGGCCCAACCGAGCGAGCGCCCCGCGATGATCGAGCTGCTGCAGAAGACCCGCGGCAACGGGTACGTGCAGACCGTCTCACAGGAGCTGCAAAAGCTCGACGCGGCGCAGAACGGTGGGCTCGCGGCCAAGCCGATCGGTGATGCGGCGGATCCGTCGATCAAGACGACCGCGACACCAGACGCGTCGCTGAAGCAACCCGCGGACAAGCTCGGGTCGACGACGAATCCGACGTACGCCAATAGCGACGTGCCGATTCCGAATGCCGTGCCGGCCGATTCGCAGGTGGAGACGAACGGCCAAGTCGGGTCGACGACGAACCCGATCTCGACGCAAACGCCGCTCGGTCCGACGACGACGATCAGTGGCAACAAGACGATCGATACGCTCGATGTCGACTCGTTCCGGAAGAACGTCAACGCCGCGCTCGACGAGCAGATCAAGACGGCGAAGCTCGGCAAGAACCAGGACAGCGCCGACCTCGTCACGCAACTGACCGCCGAAAAGGCGAAGGTCGCGGCGGCGACCACCAAAGACGAGCTCGATCAGATCGTCGCGAACAACAAGCTCCTCGTCGCGCCAGGCAACAAGGTCTGGAATGCGGATGTCACGCAAGCGACGAGTGGAACCAGCGCCGCGGGTGTGTTCGATCCGAATACGCCGATCGCGCAGAACAACACCAAGCAGACCACCGTCGGCACCGATGGCGCGATTCGCACGACGACCACGCAAGACGACACCCGCGAGGCATCGCTGAAGGGCATCAACCTCAGCTCGGGCACGACGACCACCAACGAGAACATCGCGAACGGCGACGTGAGCTCGCAGTCGAACAAGACGACGCTGAGCGGTGGTCTCACCGACCCGCTGACGCTGAAGAACACGAGCACGACCACCGATAAGACTGCCGATGGCACGCAGCAGACGAGCACCAGCGTCGGCCTCACGAGCGGCAACGGCTTCGGTGGCGTCACGGGTTCGGCGAGCAGCTCGAACGTCGGTCCGGACGGCAAGCAAACCGATGCATCCGTCGCGGCGCAGGCCGGCGTGATCACGAACGACAAGGGCACGGGCGTGACCGGCGGGATCAACGATCTGCGGATCGGCGGCGGCAACTCGAGCGTATCAGCCGGTGGCTACGCGGCGGTCGATGGCTCGCTGCAGGTGTTGGTCAGCACGGCGCCGGATGGCAGCGTCACGATCACGCTCACTGCCACGGTGCATGCGAAGGCCGGGTTGTTCGCCGGCACGCGCGATCCGAAGGAGCCGGCGACCGACGGCACGCAAGGTTCGTTCGGGATCGGCGGCGGTGTGGTCGGCAACGAAGTGGTCACGCGCTCGAAGAAGTTCAGCGCGGACGAAGCGCAAACGCAGCTCGCGTGGCTCGATTCGAAGGCGAGCGGCGTCGACGAACGCGGGCACAAGACGTTCGGCGTCGACGCGTCGGAAGCCGTGTGCACCCACTTGTTCGGCGACTCGCTCGCGAACCTCGCAAAGAAGGACGCCACGCCGAAACCGGGCGAGACGTTCTCGGATCAAACCGAAGCGGGTGGGAACTTGGACGTCAAAGGCGGCGTCACCGGAGACAACCCGGGTGGTCGCGGCGGCGTGAATGCATCGATCAGCGCGGAGATGCTGGAGCTGAAGGCTCGTGAAGAATCGGCACTCGCGAACGGCACGCTGCTCAAGTTGATGTTCGGGACGCGCAAGTCGGCGTCCGTCAGCGCCGGCATGACCGAGGGCTCTGCCGGGATGGGCGGTGGTGGCTCGATCATGGATCAGAAGACGACGACCTACGCGTTTTCGATCCCGACCGAGCAACCGGCATTGTTGGCGGAGGCGCGCGCGCTGTCGAGCGAAGAGGCGGTGAAGAAGTTCGCGGCCGAGCATCCGAATCTGGTCGCGGGCACGGTCGATGGCCATGCCGATTCGACCGGGTTCAACGTGAATGCGAACGTGGGGCCGATCGGCGTGGGCGGTGGCTCGACGGCGGCGGGCAACGAAGACCTCGCGAAGGGCCAACGCACCGACATCGGGCCGGACGGCAAGCCGGTCGTCGTCAACACGTTGTCGGGTACCGAAGATGGCAGTCGCACGGATAACGCGAACGTTAGCCTGCTCAACGTGAAGCTGGCGCAGGGCTCGGATGGTGCGGGCTCTCACGGCACGTCGGATACGGATGGCCAAGCCTCGTTCGATGTCCTCGAGACCAAGCAAGAGAGCAACGCGATCGGTGCGACGGAGGCAAACCTCAAGGCGAAGGGCGCGTCCGATATCGCGCTCGCCGCAGCGACGGGTGGCGGACCGATGGGTGCGGTGAAGGCGCTCGCCGAGCGCGTCGGCGAGACCGATACCGTGGGCGCACACTTCGACGATGCGGCGTTCCGCGCGCTGGTCGGCCGGGCGGAGGACTTCGCCACCTGGATGAAGGCGATCGGAAATCAGTATCGCGAGGAGTGGGCGAATCTGCGGAAGCAGTTGTTGAACCCGGTCGTGCCGGCTGAATGGATCAAGCAGGACCAAGGGTCGGACAACCATCTCGCGGCGACGACGCTCGCCCAGATGAAGGCGTTCGCCACGTTCATGAAGGCGGCCGGTCCCGAGGGCAAGAAGGCCGTCAACATCCTGCGCGGCGAGTACACCGGCGACGCGATCGGTATCACCGTGTCGTTGCCGCCGAGCCTGTCGGATCGGACGAAAGAATTCGCGGGCCTGACGAGCCGGGTCGAGAACATGGAAAAGACGCTGAAGCCGTACGCGGAGGTCGGTGACTTCGCGACGGGCAACGCGATGCTGCTGAAGCTCGAAGGTGATCTCGCGTCGATGAAAGACGCGATCGAGAAGGCGCCGGATCACGACAGCGAGACGCTCGGCGTGCGTGCCGCGAATGGCGTGGCGGACATGATCGCGAAGGTCGAAGACTTCAAGCAAAAGTACGAAACGGCGTGCCGTGCGGCAGTGGCCAAGAAGTCATCGCTCGAAGTCGACGACGCGCTGAAGGATCACGAGAAGAAGTCGGTCGGGATGATCAAGGACAGCGATGCCGCGGCGAAGGACGCGTATGCGAAGACGCAGGCCGCGACGTCGAACGAGATGAACCAGAAGTCCGATGAAGAGCGGGCGAAGGCGACCCAGGAAGCGAACGACGCGCAGGCGAAGGCCGATCAGGCGCGCGCCGCGGAGAATGCCCAACGTGCACAGGAAGCGACCGATGCGGCGAACAAGATCATTCCCGACTACGAAGGTCGGTGCGGTGCCGTGAAGGGGAAGTGTTGGCAGGCGGCGGACCTCGTGAAGCACAAGCCGAGCGCGGATGCGATCCGCTCGCTCCAGAACCTGTTGCGCGAGTGGGACCAAGAGTGGGTGAAGCTTCACCAGGCGTACAAAGATGCGAAGAAGTTCGTGCGGCTCGATCTGCGCGCGGGTCTGCCGGCGGACATGATCGCGGACATGCGCGCGGTCGTCGGCGACAAGCTCGGTGACTGGGACGTCGCCGAGATCGACAAGATCGCGAACCAGTTCACGTGCTTCAAGTGGCCGGCGCGCAACGACGACGACGTCTAGAACAAGCGGACGCGAAGCTCGAGGAGGCCGCGCGTGTCGGTCGTGCCGACGATGTACTGCTCGAACCGGGCACCGACATCGATCGGGACATCGGTGAGCCCGAATGCGAGCCCGGCGTCGAGGCCGATGCCAAACGGGTCGGCAAATTCGCCACGTACGCCACCGCCGATGCGGACCATGTTGTGGCTCGGCAATTCGGTCGCGTACCAACCGAACAGGGTGAGCGCGCCGGCCGTCGTATCTCGTTGCTCGACCTCACCTCGGAGCTCGACGGTGACCACGGTCGGAAATGTTCGAATGACGTCGTAGCCAATAAATCCACCCACCGCGATCCCGGGCGCGATCGCGTCGCCGCGTAACGCTGTACCGACGTTCGTGAAGAGACCCGCGTGGAGATCGTGCCCGCACGCGTCCCACTGGCACCGCTCGTGCGCGATCGGCCACCGGTCACCCACCTCGATGTCCGGTTCCGTTCTCACGTCGACTCGGATTTCGCGGCCAATACGATCGTCGAGAGCGACGGCTTCCATGAGCAGTTTGTCGGAGTTTTGCGGCTCGAGCTTCGCCAGGCGACGCAGCCGATCGGCCGTCGCGAGCGGTAGCCGCATCGCACGAAGGATCCGGATCTCGGTATGCAGCGGGCCCGGATCGTCGGGGACGAGATGCTCGAGCCGCTGCACCGAATGCATGACGTCCGTGCACGAGCTCGAGAAGAACTGGTCGCACTCGTGGAGCGATAGCATCTCGACGTAGAGATAGCCGGACTCGACGTTCGGGGTCGTCGCCCAGAACTCGTCGTGCCACTTCTGCTGGTACGTCGCCCACGGCGATTCGTAGTCGAGTTGGTCGTCAGCGGTCAGGCGAGTTGCATCGATCAACGTGGCGAGTTGGTGGCGCGCGCGGCGCAACATCTCGCGATCCGGCGCGGTGAGCTCGAGCGCGCGGATCGCATCGTTGATCGCGGCGTCGTGCATGCCGTCGGCATCGTGTGCGAGCGAGCGCAATCGCCACGCCTCCGGGTTGAGCGCGTCGATCTTGATCGATGCGTCGATGAGCTCGAGCGCTTCGTCTTGCGCGTCGGAGCCCGTCAAGAGATCCGCGAATCGCAGCATCGCGCCGGGCATCTGTTTCGCGACGCGCTTCCACGCTTTGACCGCGCCGGGTATGTCATTTGCCGCAATGTACGCGCTCGCGAGTGCAAGCCAGTGATCGGGCTCGTCGGGTTCGAGCCGTGCGATGCGCTCGAGGTATTTCGTGGCGAGCACGGGCTTCCCGTGATGCAGGAACATCGACGCGATGCCGTCGAGCACGCTGAGGTCGTTCGGCCATTGCGCGGCGATGTGCGCGAGCTCGTCGATCCACGCGCTGGTCTGCAGATCGGTCAGGTGCTCGGCGAGCGACAGCTGGAGCTCCGCTTCACCCGGCGCCGCTCGGATCGCCGCGCGTAGCTGCATCCGCACGGCGGCGCGATCACCGGCGGCTTCGTAGATCGAGATCAATTCGCGTTGCGCCGGCAGATCCCACGGTGCGAGTGCCGTCGCGTGCTCGAGGGCGACCTGTGCGCGATGTGGATCTTTGATCCCGCGATAGATGTGCGCGAGCGTCGTCCATTGCGCGGCATCGCGGTGGCGCTCCGGCCAGCTCGCGTCGAGGTCCGTCGCGAGCGTGGGGAGCAACTGGCCTTCGCGCGCGGCGTCGACCATCCGGCCGTAGAGCTCGGTCACGATGTAGTAGTCGCGCGGCGCGATCGCGAGTGCGCGTTCGAATGTCGCGACCGCACCGGCGAATTGCTTGGCCTTCGCGAGCGCATCGCCGTAGCGCTCGATCGCGACGAGCCGCTGCGCCGGATCCTTCACGAGTGTTTCGGCGTGTGCGTATGCGGCGATCGCGCCGACCGAATCGTGATCGAGGAGGTAGTCACCGCGCTCGATCCAGACCTGCGCGTTCTCGGGATCGATCGCGATCCACTGATCGAACATCGCGTCCGCGTGCGGATCGCGCTCGAGCACCATCCGTTCCGCGAGCCACTTGACCGCTTGGACGTGCACCGCCGGTGGCGTGTCGGAGGCGAGCACGTGATCGTAGTCCGCGCGCTCGGCCTTCGGATCGCCGGCATCTCGATCGAGCTGCGCGAGTGCGAGCCACACCCGATAGCCGGCATCCGTGACCTGCGTGAACAGCGCCCGTGCGCCGCGCAGATCGCGATGACGCTGGCGCAGCCGAGCTCCCGCGATCGTGCCGGCGGGGCCATTTCGATCCGCCATCGTCGCGAACCGGGCCTCGAGCTCCTTCGTCCGACCGGCGTAGAGCGCGTCGAGCCGGGCCAGCGCGAGGTCGTCGAACGGATTGGCCTCGAGGAGCTGCTCGTAGCGGGCGATCACGTCCGGATCGAACGCGCTCCGCGTCGGCGCCCAATCCGCCGGGCCGGCCACGGCAAGCGCGGTCGACCCGAGCAACGCGACGGCGGCGCGCTTCATCACGGTCATGACATCGGCAACCCGCCGCGGTTGCGGTACGTTGCGCACATGTTGCCGGTGGTCAGTGCGAGCGAGATGAAGGCCCTCGACAAGGCCACGATCGACGACATCGGCATCCCGGCGTTCACGCTGATGGAGACGGCCGGTCGAGGCGTAGCTGCCGTCGCGTTCGCCATGTTGATCAACGCTGACACGCGAAAGACCGAACACCAGATCGCCGTAGTGTGCGGCCCCGGCAACAACGGTGGCGACGGCTTCGTCGCGGCGCGCGTGCTCCGGGCGGCCGAGCTCGAGGCGACCGTCTATCTCGCCGCACCGCGTAGTCGGATCCAGGGCGACGCCTTGCGCCACCTCGAGGTGTTGGAACGTGCCGGCGGAGTGGTGCGGATGATCGACACGCCGGCCTCGCTCGCCGAATGCGCGGATGCGATCACGCGCGCGGATCTCGTGATCGATGCGCTGCTCGGCATCGGCGTCAGTAAGCCGGTCGAGGGTCACTTCGCCGCCGTGATCGGCACGATCAATCAGGCGCGCGTGCTCGCGCTCGATATCCCGTCGGGGCTCGATACGGATACCGGTGCCGTTCACGGCGTCGCGGTTCGCGCGGAGCGCACGGCCACGATGGCCGCGCACAAGATCGCGCTCGCCACGTCACCGGGTTTCGCGAGCTGCGGCGAGATCGATGTCGTCGATATCGGCATTCCGCCCGGCATCATCGCGACCCAAGCGGTGCGCTCGCATCTCGTCGAACAACGTGACGTCGCGAGTTGGCTCCCGAAAATCGGCAAGCTCGATCACAAGGGCACGCGCGGTCACGTGCTCGTGATCGGCGGTTCGCCCGGCATGCGCGGGGCGGGGCGGCTGTCGGCGATGGCCGCGTTACGCGCGGGCGCCGGGCTCGTCACGATCGCCGCCGAAGGTGACTTCACCGCCGACGATTCGATCATGACGAAGCAGATCGAAGACGATCTCGCGGACGCCTTGAAGACCAAAGCCGCGATCGTGATCGGTCCCGGGCTCGGCAAGTCTGATCGTGCCGCGCATTGGGTCGGTGACGTGCTCGCCGCCGGCATTCCCGCGGTGCTCGATGCCGATGCGTTGAACCTCGTCGCGGGGGTGACCGAAGCGCTGGCGAAGACGAGCGGTCCGATCGTGATCACGCCACACCCGGGAGAAGCCGCGCGCCTGCTCGGCATCGATACGAAACAGGTCGAGGCCGATCGGCTCGCGGCTGCACGCGCACTCGCACAACGCACGCGTGCCGTGGTCGTGTTGAAGGGCGCGCGGACGATCGTGTGCGATGGCACGCTCGATGACGATCACTGCTCGATCAACCCGACCGGTGGCCCGGCACTCGGCACGGCCGGTAGCGGGGACGTGCTGTCCGGCGTGATCGGCGCGCTGCTCGCCCAACAACTCCCGGCCCACGATGCCGCCCGGGTTGGCGTGTACCTCCACGGCCAGGCCGGTGATGACCTCGCCCGGGTCCACGGCGTCCGCGGGGTGATCTCCTCGGACCTGCCATCCGGAGTGGCGGCCGCGCTCGAGAAGATCCCGCGTCTGGCTTGAGACACACACCGTGTCCACGCAACCGCGTCTCTAAAAACACACTGGAACTACAGGTGCTTAGCCGTGGCACGCCGGCCGCATTTGTATTCCAGCATGTCGCGTACTTCTTCGAAAGCCACGGTCCCGGCGTCGTCTCGCATTGTCCGCACTCCGGTGCAGGCCCCGCGCGCTGTTCGTTCGGTGGAACCGAAGAAGGCAACGCAGAACCCGCATCAAGAATTCTCGATCGCGTGCATTCCGCACCAAGCCGAGCTGTACGGCGTTGCGATGCGCATCTGCCGCGACCCGGACACCGCGAAGGACCTCGTTCAAGAGACGCTGCTCCGCGCGATGTGCGCGTGGGATAGCTTCGAGCCGGGCTCGAACCTCCGCGCGTGGTTGTTCCGCATCCTCACGAACGCGTTCATCAACGGCTATCGCAAGCGCCGCCGCCATCAGCGGTTCTCGACCGAGCGCCCGGGCGACGCGCTGATCGCGCTCTACGGTCGCGACCAAGATCGCACGGATGACCTCGAAGACGAGCTCGTCGAAAACGAGCTCTCGGACGAAGTGCAGACCGCGCTCGGCCAACTCGGTGAGGACTATCGCGACGTCGTGGAGCGCGCCGACCTGAAGGGTGAGAAGTACAAGGACATCGCGGATGCTCTGCACGTGCCGATCGGCACGGTGATGTCGCGCCTGTTCCGCGCGCGTCGCGTGCTCGAGACCGAGCTCGCTGGCTTCGCGGCTCGTGACTACGGCATCAAGCGCGCGGCGTAATTCGCGCGAGCGACATCGGGCGCCTCCTGCGGCAACAGGAGGCGCTTTGTCGTTTCGGCTAGTACTCGGTCTCGCGGCTCGCGGCCCACACGTCGTCGGGGCCGAGCGAGGCGGGTGCGTGCTCCGTCGTCAGCTCGCCGCGCGCATCCGTGTAGCTCGCCCACACCAGGCCATCATCCGTGTGGATGAAGAACGGCTCTTGGCGGACCCGCGCTTCATCCGCGCCAACGTCGACGACATAGAGATTGCGCCACTCGTTACGCGGAGGCCGTGCCGCCGGCTTGTCGGTGATCTTCGCGCGGACGTCGACATCGAGCTCGAGCTTCTGGACCTGCGCGAGCGCTTCGGTCGCCGACTTCGTCCCGATCCGGACCAATGCGTCCACCGCGGCCGCGCGGACGTGCGGGCTCGCATCATTCTTCGCGAGCGTGGCGAGGGACTTCGTCGCCTCGTCGTCGCCGGTCAGCGTGCCGAGCGCGAGCGCGACGTTGATCCGGACGAGCCGCGATTTGTGATACGCGAGCTTCACGAGCGTGGCCTTTTGCGCCGTGCGCTGTTCGCGCGGCATCACCTGCATCGCCCGCGCGAGTGCCGCACTCGCATCGATCGCCGCGGCCCACCCACCATGGCCGGCGAGGTAGCCGAAGCGCTCGAGGAGCTTCCCGTCGATCTTCGCCGGCTGTGCGACCGCGATCTCGCCGAGCGCCCAGGCCGCATCGCCGACGAGCCGGTCATCGTGAATCCCGAGCACGTCGGTCAGCACCGGAATCGCCGACACGTCGTGCATCTCGCCGAGCGCCCACGCCGCCGCACGCCGGCGGTCCGCGGCACCTTCGGCCACGAGCCGCCGCAGCAGCTCCGTGTCGCCCGGATCGTTCGCCGCTGCGAGCCCCGCGATCGCCGCGACGGCCGTCTTGACGTTCGCGTCCTGCGCGAGCATCCGCAGCGTCTTGCGGCCGTTCGGATCCGGACGACCGCGCATCACGCCACCGATCGCGCGCACGACCTCGTGCCGCGTGGGCCCGCGATCGGATTCCGCGAGCGTGATCAGCGCGGGCAGGGCGCTCGGATCGTTCGCGTGTGCGAGCGCCGCCGCCGCCGGGAGGTGCAACGCCGTCGGGCCTTCCTTCAACACGCCGACGAGCAACGCACTCGCCTGCGGGTTCGGCTTCACCGCTTCGATCTCGCCGAGCGCATCGATCGCCGCGTGGCGCAGGCGTTCGGGATTGCCCGGCCCGGCGAGCCCGGTCAGCTTTTGCGTCGCCGCGACGACCTGCAGATTGCCGAGGTACTCCGCCGCGAGGATCCGGACTTCGAGATCGTCGTCGTCGAGCCGCTCGAGCAGCACGTCGCCGGCGCGTGCATCGCTGCCGAGCAACGGGCGCAGCGCTTCCATCGCCGCGAGCCGGATCGCCGCATCTTTGTTCGCGACCGCGCCGAGCACCGGCACGAGCGCGTCCGGATCGTGGGTCGCGCCGAGTGCCTTCAACACGAGCGGCATCGCGACGCGCCCGCGCTCGAGCTCGGCGGTGAGCACCGCCGTCGCACGCGCGTCACCCGAATCCGCGAGCAGCGTGACCGCCGTGGTCGGATCGCCTTTGATCCGCCCTGCGAGATGCGCGACGAGCGCCGGTACCGCGGCCTTACCGGCCACGCGCAGCGCCTCCTTCGCGTAACTCCGATTCGACGCGGACGTGGCGAGCGTCTCGACGAGCGCCTTCATCGCATCCTCGCCGGCGCGCCCCGAATTCTGCGCCGCCGCGATCTGGCCGAGCGCGAACGCGACCTTGCCGCGATACGCATCCATCACACCGGCGCCGAGTTGTTCGGTCAACGCGTCGATCGCTTCGGTCGCGCCGAGCTGACCGAGCGAGCCGACGGCCGCCGTGCGCACGCCTTCATCGGTATCGCTCATCAACCGGATCAACGCCGGCACCGCGGACTTGTCGCCGAGCTTGCCGACCGCGCGCACCGCCGCGCGCACGACTTCGCGCGACGTATCGTTGAACCGCGACACGAGCGGAATCACCGCGCGCTTGTCACCGAGCTGCTCGAGCTGGTCGACGGTCTCGCGCCGGACGTCCGACTTGTCATCTTCGAGGCGCGGGATCAGCGCGACGACCACGTTCGGATTGCCACGCATCCCGATCTTGCCGAGCGCCTTGACCGCGCGTTGGCGAACCGCCGGATCGGCATCGCCGAGCGAACGGGTCAGCGCCGACGTCGCCTCTTGGCCACCGATCTCGCCGAGCGCTTCCGCGGCGACCGCGCGAATTCGCGGATCGGTATCGCCGAGCCACTCGATCATCGGCCCGGCCGCGAGCTGCGATTGCCCGAGCCCGAGTGCTTTCGCGGCTTCGGTCCGGACCGTGAAGTCTTGGTCGGCGAGCGCCTTGATCAGGAACCGCTGCGACAGCGAGATGTCGTCCTGCGCGAGCAGGCGCACCGCATCGACGCGCTTCTTCGCATCCTGCGACGTCAGATCCGCGGCGTCGACCTCGACCTGACCTTCCCAGTTGAAGCGATCGGCGTGGGCAGGGCCGGTAAGCAGTAGGAGACCGAGGACAGCCCGCAACCGGATCATCGCGACGAGTATGTCACGGGGTGGGCCCAGACGCCGGTGTTGCCGGTGTTGCTGGACCGAGGCCCGCTCGCGGTAGCGCGAGCTGCGAAAGCGCCCACTTCACCTTCTCGCGCAGGCGATCCGGCAGGTCGAGCTCGAGCATCGCCTGGTACTCGGTCTTCGTCGCAGCGACCTCGGTCGCGCAGTCACCGGTCGTGTCCTTGAAGCACTTCGCCGCGAGCTTCCAGCGCAGCGCCGCGATCGCGAGCCGCGGGCGCCAATCCGTACGGGCGAGGTTCGCGGCATGGCCGAACGCATCGAGCGCGCCGCGCGAATCGCCTTCGTGCTCGCGGACGACGCCGAGGTCGTGCCACGGCGCCGGATCCGTGGGCCACGCGGTCACCGAGCCTTCGAGCTGCGAGAGCGATTCTTTGTACTCGCCCCAGGTCGCGAGTGTTTCGCCGAACCGGCCGCGCGCGAACCCGAGGCTCTCGGCATCGTGCGCGTCTGCGATCGCGTGCTCGTACTTCTGGCGCGCGACATCGTGTTGGCGGGCGCGCTCGGCGGTTTCGGCGTCGCGAACCTCGGCGCGGACGTCGGGCTTCGGTTCGGCCGGGTGCTGGGCGCCACCACAGGCCGCGAGCAACACGAGGAGCGGCATCACTCGCCGGCTTTCGCCCTGCGACAGGCTCGGGTCTTCGCTGGCGCTCAGTCGCCTATCCAGGCCGGCCGGCTTCATTCCTGCGTCGGTTTTTTCTTCGCGACGCCGATCGGAATCGAACCCGTGCGCCGCGCGGACGGCACGATCTCGATCGCCGCCTCGATGTCCTCTTCGGAGACTTCCGCCGTGGGATACGGCCCGCGACGTGGCGGCGGCGTGAACCGCAGCTCGTCTTCCGATCGACGATTCGCGGGATCCATCGCGAGCCGCTCGATCTCTTCGACCGATTGCTGCCGCGTCGCATCCGGCGGCACGTCGACGAGCGCTTGCAGCTCCGCCCGCGATGGCGCTCGGGTCGGCGTATCGCGACCGAACTCGGTATCCATCTCGGCATCGACGCGCGCCGCGAGTCCACGCGCCCACGTGTTCTGCGGCTTCGCGGCCGACTCCTTGAGCTTGTCGAGCTCGATCGCCGGGTCCGAGAACGCCGGCGCAGGTAGCGGCAGCTCGATCGCAGGCGACGTGTCGTCACCGATGCTGTCGACGCTCTCCATCGCCGGTTGCGTCGACGCGGCATCGTTCTCCGCGAGCGCGCGTGGCATCGCGGGATTCGTGCGCGACGCGTCCGGATCGTCCTGTTTTTGGATCGGCGAGGTCACCGCTGCATCCGCGTGCCGGCGATTGAACTCGCCGACGTCGCGAAGGTCGCTCGCACGCACCGCGATCATCGACGGCTGCGTGGTCGCGGCATCGTCGCGGTTACGTGCGGCCTCGTCGCGCATCGCATCGAGATCGACGCCGCGCGGGACCGCCGGATTCGTGCGCGTGCCGAGTTGCGGCATCGGTCCCGTGAGCTCGCGCGGCGATGCTGCCGAATCGAGTTGGGCGGCGGGCGGCCGCAACGCCGATGCACCGCCACCGAACAGCGTGGACTTCGCGGCCGGTCTATCCGGATCCAACCGGGCATCCTCGTACCGTGCCGGCGGCGGCACCGTCGGCGCGCGCTTGATCGGCGCGGGCCGAGCGATCGGCGGCAGCGTGGCCGCACGCTTGCGTGCACCGGTATCCGGCGAGCCACTCTCGGTGCCCGCGCGGACACGCGAGCGAACCTCTTGGACTTCGATCTCCGCCGATTCGCGTGGCTTGCGGCTCGGCGGAATCGACGGCGGCACTTCGACCGCACCCGCGGCCGAGGGCGGCAGCACGTCGAGATCGGGCGCCGCGATCTGCAATGCGCGCTCGGCCTCTTGGGCGAATTGATCGATCTCGCGTCGCGAGTCACGCGGCTGGCGATGCTTGCCGGTGTCGCCATCCGACAGGCTCGTCGGCGATCCACTCGCGAGTGGTTGCAGCACCATATTCGCGACGAAGTCTCCGCTCGCGCGCTGGCGCGTCTCCGGGTCGTTCGTGCGGCGCTGATTGCGCGAGCGCAGCTCTCCACTATCGCCATCGCTCGGTTGCGACAGCTTCGGCCGGAGCGAGCCATCGCGCGACGACATCGGGTTCGACGGTTGCGAGACTTCTTCGGGCGCGAGCGCGAACGTCGAGGTATTGGTGCCCGAATCGCGACCGGCCGGCTCCACGCCATAACGCTCGGCCATTGCCGCGCGATCCGCTTCGCGCCGCGAGTCTCGGGTCGAGCGTGCGACGGCGCCGTCGTCGAGCTTCGGGAGGTCGCGCGTCGACACGCGATTCGTGGTCGCGATCTCGCGTTGCTTCTCGAGTAACGGAATCGGCGCCGTTTCGGAGTTCGCGAGCTCGTTGTCGAGCGGCGGGTGCGACACCGCGGGCGGGGTGCGCTTCGGCGAGGCGTTGACCGTAGCCGCGACGGCTTCGTTCGTGGTCTGCCCCGTGGTTTGGGCCGTCGACGCGGCCGGTGTTTCGAGCCGATCGCGATACGTGTGCTTCAACTGCTCTCGCAGCGAGGCCGCGACGATGCGCAGGTCCTTCGTGGTCAGGCCGCTGTCGTCGAGCCGGCCGAGCGTATCGATCATGATCTGGTGGACGAGCGCGTCGAGCTTGGTCTGATCGACCTTCTTGAACGATCGCGATGCGTACTCCACCGCCGAGCAGATCGCGACGAGCGCGGTCTCGCGGTTCTGCGGCGGCACGCCGCTCTCCGAGCGCATGTACATGAAATCGATCACGCGCTCGTGGAGCCCGGCCTTGCGCGCTTCGGCGATCCCGTCCTCGACGTGCTTCCACCGCGCATCGAGCGTCAGATCCGTCGGCGTCTCGCCGGGCTCGAGGTTTTCCGCATACAGCTTCGGTGCCGTGGCCTTACCGAGATCGCGATAGTCCGCGCCGACCTTCGCGAGCCGCGCGTTCGCCCCGATCTCGGTCGCCGCTTGCACCGCGAGCTTCTGCACCATGATGCTGTGCTGCCAGGTGCCGGGCGCCTTCGTCTGGATCTTCACGATCAACGGATGCGCGTAGCTCTCGAGCGCGAGCAGCCGGCCGCGCGAGATTTCTCCGACGAGCCACTGATAGATCGGCACGAGGACGAGCGCGATCGCGGTCGCGATGACCGGCGCGACGACCACGGCGACCCAAGCGGATCGCGTGGGTTCGGACAGCTCGCCGTAGGGTAGGCGGCCCGAGGTCAGAAACTGCAACAGCGGATATGCGATCGCCGACGTCAGCGTGGTGACGAGCCCGGCGATCACGAGCGGCTTACCGCGCGATTGGCCGGCGCGACCTTCCACGACCATTCCGGCGACGGTGACCTGGACGAGCAGCAACACCGCGATGCCCGCATCGAACGGCACGCACAGCGACGTGACGAGTGCCGCCAAGATGCCCGCGGTCAACCCCGTGACGCGATCGATCGCGAACGCGGGCACGAGCGTCAGCACGACGACCGGCACGATCAACACGTTCGCGGGCGTCACCATCATCGCGATCTTCACGATCGCCGCGAGCACGGCGATCAGCGCGAGGTTGACGATCTGCACGCGAACCAAGCGCCCGAGCACGCTGCGCCGCGAGTGATACGAGAACAGCACGCCGAACGCCGCGAGTGCGAGGAACGCGACGGCATACGGCGCGACCCCGCCGGTCGTCGCTTCGTGGATCCCAGCGACCATCAGCACGTTGTCGCGCGTGGCTATATCACCGCGTGCGATCACCACACCGCCACCACCGGCGATCCGGCCATCCGGCGTATCGAGTCCGGCGAACGGCGGCACGCGAACGGTCAGCGGTGCGGGCTCACCCGCGACGACACGACCGGCGATCGCGCCGACCCAGCGATCCGCCGTCACGATCGGAAGCACGACGAGCGCGAACCCGATCGCGAGCGCGATCGTGAGGCCCCACGTGACCTTCGGTCGTCTCGGAGCGCTGGGCGCGGTCACAGGTTGATATCGAACTCGGCTCGCGTGCGCGGGCCGTGAATCGTCGGGAACTGGATCGACCGCATCGTGCGGCTGATGCAGTTGTACAGCCCACCCGAAGCCTGCCCGTTCACCTTCACGAAGTTCACGCGACCGCTCGGGCCGTCGATCATGATCGCGATGTTCGCCGACGACGCGCCGTTCGACTGCAAGCAGCCGCCGAGTTGCGCGCCCTTGCCCGAGTACGAGGCGTAGACCTTGTCCATGCCGAGCGTCTCGGTCTCGTCCGAGTCATCGCTCATGTCGAGCGCGTAGTTCTCGCTGACGTTCTGGCCACCGGGCCCGCCGGTGTTGCCGCCGGACTTGTGACCGCCGCCGGTGTGATGCTTCGTCGCCGGCGGCGTCTTCGGCATCGACACGGTGACGTTCAACTGCGCGCCTTCGAGCTTCGAGATGCCGGCGACTTGCTTCTTGCTCTCGTCACCGCGAACCGCGTTGATGATGAAGTAGCCGCCGACGCCGACGGCAACCACGCCGAGCGCGATGAACGCGTACAGCGCGGCACCGCGGCGCTTCTCCGCCGATTGAACTTTGACCTCGGCCTGCGCGCGGCGTTGATCGTCGAGCCGCGCCTTCGCCGCTTCGACCATCGGGCCGAGCAACGGGTGCGAGCCGACGTCGCTGCGCGCGCCGGTGTCCTTGTCCATGATGATGTTGCCGGCGACGATGTCGCCCTTGTCGATCTGCTTGACGACATCCGCGAGCGAAAACGGACCGTAATCGAGCCGGCCCTTCGCGATCAGCCACTTCTCGGTGGTGTCCGAGAGCGCCGCCGCGAGCGCGCGATCGACGACGACATTGCCCGAGCTCGCCGCTGGCATCTCGCCGGAAGCCGCAGGTGCGCCCGCCGCCGCCGCGAGGTTCGACATCGAGATCGCGGCGTTGCTCGCGTGCGGTGACAAACCTTCGGCGAGCGATGCGGTCTTGCCCGCATGTTGCTCGAGCGTGAATGCGCGTTCGAGGGTGGGTACGGCGGTGGTCTGCATCGCGCCGCCCTTGCCGAGCGCTTCGTTCACGACTTCGCCGAGTACTTCGACGCGACCGAACCGCTTGTCGCGATCCTTGTGACACGCGCGCGCGACGATCTCGTCGATCTGCGAGTTCGTGCCGGGAACGATATCGCTCGGGCGTGGGCCACCGCGTTCGAGCGGCGAGCCGACGAGCGCTTCGTACATCAGCGCGCCGACCGCGTAGACATCCACACTCGAGTCGAGCGCGGCGCCCGCTTGGACTTCCGGTGCCACGCTGCTCTGCCACGGGATGTGCCCGGCGCGCATCGCCGCGATCGTTCCGGGCCCGAGTGCGATGTCCGCGATCCGGACGCGACCGTTGCGCGAGACCACGACGGACTCCGACGCGAGCGCGCCGTGTTGGAGATCCGCGAGCGCGGCGGTGATGCCGGTCATCAAATTTCCGGTGCCGCGCGCGCCGAACCCGGCGGTGCCCGACTGCTTCTTCTTCACGAGCATGTCGCGCGCGAGCTGGCCGTCGACTTCTTCGGTGGCGATCCACAGGATGTCGCCGGTGAGGCCGGCCGCGAGCGTGCGCACGAGGTGCTTGTGCTCGGGTTGGCCGGCGGCGGCGCGTGTGCCCGCGATGATCTGATCGCGAACGCTCGGATCGGCCGCGATCGCCGCGTGGATCACGTACACGGTGGACGGACCCGCGGGCCCGTTCGCCTTGTACGCGTCCGCGATCCTGAGCGGCCACAACGGTTGGCCCAGGACGTACTCACCGAGCTGCACCCCCGCGGACAACCGCGGCGCGAATTGCTGCGTTCCCGTCGCTGCCATCTAGGCCGTCGAGAATAAACGATCACTCGGCAGGGCAGTTTGCCGAACGCATCCTTTGTTGGGCGATGGGATTTCGGGCGAGCTCGCGTAAGTACTTGCATCCGTGCTCGAGATCGCCCTCGGCGAGCAGGCCGTCGGCGAGGAGCAGAACCGCCTTCGGATTCTTCGGATCCAGGAGGTAGGCGGCGTGGGCTTGGGTCACCTGCGTCATCCGCTTGCCCGCCTTCTGGGCAGCGAGGGCGAGCTGGATGTGGTCGTCGAAGTCGCTGTGCTTCTTCGGCGTGGTCGCCGGCACGAACGCCGGGGTGCTCGCATCCGGAGTCGCGATCGCCGCAGCGTCGATCGGCGCGACGACGATCTGGGTGGCATCCAGGACGGCGGTGGGGGCATCGGCGATCTTCAGCGCGACGGGCTTTTGCGCCGGCTTCTTTCCCGCCGAGGCGATCACGATCGCCGCGACGATCACGCCGGCGATCGCGAGCGCGCCGATCAACAGCCACAGCCCGCGGCGCGACGGCTCGACGGCTTCGACGAGGTGCGGGTTCGACGTCGTCGTCTTCACCACGATCGATGTCCCGACCGACTCCAGCGGCGCCGGCGGAGCGATCGTCGGAACGATGGTCGAATCCGCGGCGCGCTCGACGCCCAGGGCCGGAATGAACGCCGATGGCGAGAACGTCGAGTGCAGCTTCGGTAGCGGCGCCGGCTTCACCACGCCGAGATCGCGTTCGACTTGCTCGATCGCCGCGATCATCTCCTCCGCGGTCCCGAATCGATCGGACGCGTGCTTCGCGAAGCACGTCTGCAACATCGCATCGAGCGGCTCGAGGCCCGCGAGCGCGGGATTCCCGTCGACGAGGTGCGGTGCCGGCGTACGAACGTGCGAGGTCAGCCACTCGATCGCGCTCGCCGCCGGGAACATGCCGCAGCCGGTCAGCATCGCGAACATCGTCGCGGCGAGCGAGTAGAGGTCGCTGCGCGGATCGAGCGGCTGACCGCACGCTTGCTCCGGCGACATGAACTCCGGCGTGCCGAACACCATGCCTGCTTGGGTCAGCGAGAGCTGCGATCGCGTCGAGCGTGCCGCGCCTTCCATCAGCTTCGCGACGCCGAAGTCGAGGACCTTCGTGAAGTCGGCATCATCGCCGACGCGCATGAGCAGCAGGTTGTCGGGCTTGATGTCGCGATGGACGATGCCGATGCGATGTGCCGCACCGAGCGCGAGCAACGCGTGCTTCGCAATATGCAACACGCGCTGCGGGGCGAACGGACCGTCGACATCGAGCTCGCGCTGGACGGTCCGGCCGTCGAGATACTCGAGCGCCATGTAGTAGTCGTTCTGCGGCGTGACGCCGTAATCGAGCACCTTCACGGCGTGCGGCGATTCGACCTTGAGCGTCGAGCGGGCCTCGCGCGCGAAGCGTTCGAGCGCGGTCTTGTCCTGCGTCAGGTGCGGTTTCAGGAGCTTCACCGCGACGCGGCGATCCATCGCGAGGTGGGTCGCGCGAAATACGGCGCCCATGCCGCCTTCGCCGAGGACGGCGTCTAGACGGTACCGGTCGTCGAGGACGATCCCGACGAGCCCTTCGGCGAAACTCTCAGCCACGCGCGCTCCAGCCTAACAGCTAGAAGCGCATGCCGTTCTTCACGCGGAACGAGAACCAATCCCAAGCCAAATACGCGGCACCTGCCAAGCCCAAGGCACCGACGATGGGTGCCCCAGCGACGATGACAGCTGCCCCGGCAGCACCGGTGACGGCGGCCATCGCACCTTTACGCTTGGCAACTACCTTGTTCCGCTGAACAAGCGAGCTCACCGGTTCAGGCTAGCACGGGAAATAAGCGCCGGCCGGTAGGCGTGATAAGAAGAGATTAGATGTCGGGGACACGAGTCAAAGCATCACAACGCGGAACGGTCCTGCTCGGTTGCGCGGGCGCCATGGTCGTGATCGCCGGTGGCCTCGGCGCCGGTTACTACGCGGTGTCCACGCGGTCGGTCGCCGGCGCAGCCACGCTGCCGGAGACGGGCAAGCCGGAAACGAAGGTCCAGACCGGCGGCAAAGCGCTGGCCGCGTTCCTCGATACGCCCGTCGCGATCTCGCTCGGCACCGACAAGCAAGTCACCACCAAGACCTGGCGCGAGCTCGGCGTCGAGGTCGATGACACGGAGCTCGGACGGGGCGGGGCCGCGGATTCGGCCGCTGATATTTCAGCGCTTGCCGCGAAGGGCTCGGTCCCGGTCCGCGTCGATCGCGACAAAGCCGCGAAGGCGCTCGGCGAGCTGAAGACCCACTTCGACATCGCGCCGATCGATGCATTCCTCGACCTCGAGGAGCACAAGATCGAGCCGGATACCGTCGGCAAGGGCATCGACATCTTCGCCTCGCTCGGCAAGATCGAATCGGCCGCTCGCCAGGGATCCAAAACGCTCGAGCTCACCACCGTCGGTGTGCCGGCGCGGATCACCACGAAGGGCATCGGCATCGACGACATCTCGGAGGTCATGGGGCACTACCTCACGCGCTTCCCGGTCACCGATCGCGATCGCAACTTCAACCTCAAGCTCGCGGCGTCGAAGATCAACGGCACCGTGCTGCAGCCGCATCAGGAGTGGTCGTTCAACGGCCAGGTCGGCGAGCGCTCCGAAAAGAGGGCTACAAGATCGCGCACGTGATCACCGCCGGCGAAATGGTCGACGGCCTCGCCGGTGGCACCTGCCAGATCTCGACCACGCTGTTCGGCGCGTCGTTCTTCGCGGGCCTCGATATCGTGAAGACCACGAACCACTCGCGCCCGAGCGTGTACACGCCGCTCGGCTTCGACGCGACGGTCGTGTGGCCGGACACCGACCTCGTCCTCAAGAACCCCTACGACTTCCCGGTTGCGATTCACTATCGCGTCGCGAACGGTGAAGCCGTCGTCGAGATCCTCGGCAAGAAGCGCCCGTTCGACAAGGTCGTGTTCGCGCGCGAAATCACCGAGGAGACCCCGTTCAACTCGGAAGAGCGCATCGACGACGAGATGCCGGATGGCCAGACCTCGCTCGACCAAGCGGGCTTCGATGGCTACAAGATGACGCGCTATCGCCGGTTCTTCGTCGGCAAGAAGCAGGTCCGCGAGCAGAAGTGGACCGTCAACTACAAGCCGGTCACCGAGTACGTCCGCCGCGGTACGAACAAGGATCCGAACGCGAAGATGCCGCCGACGAAAGAGGCGCACAATCCGAAGCCGCCGGGTAACGTCGGCGACAAGTTCGAGATGGCGCAGTAGTCAGGAGCCGTACGGGTCGGCCACATCTTGTGGCGTGACCTGCGGCGCCGATGGCGAGCTCGAGTTTCCGCAGTTCGGATTGCTCGTCGATCCGCTCGTGGTCACACCACTCGAGCCGTTGATCTTCACGCTCTGATCCGAACCCCAGTTCATGCCCTGACCGGCGTGAACTTCGATGTTCTCTTTCTCGGCCTTCAGCTCCATCGACTTCGCGAGGATCGTCATGTCGCCCGTCGGCGATTGGAAGCAGACGTCACCCTCGATCGCTTCGATGATGATCTTGTTGTTCTGCGTGTCGATCGTGATCTTGCCCTTGCCCGAGCCATCCGCGATCACGATGTTCGGGTTGTCGCTGTCGTCCATCGTCACGGTCGAGCCCTGACGCGACTTGAACATGCGCTGCTCGTTCTTGCCGTTCTGGTTGTTCGACGGCGGCGTGTCCTTACCGTTCCACAACGAGCCGATCACGATCGGCCGGTTGATGTCGCCATGCTCGAACGCGACGAGCACCTCGTCATCGACTTCCGGGATGAAGAACCAGCCGCGATTCTTGCCGGCACCCGACATCGTGATCGGCGCCCAGAACGACGTGTCCTGGTCCGATAGGATCGGATACTTCAGCTTCACGCGACCGAGCTTCTGCGGATCCTTGTTGTCCGTGACGATGCCGATCACGTGCTCGTAGACCTTGCCCGCTTCCGCTTCCGCGGTTTGCAGTTGGTTCGAGAAGTGACTATCCAGCCCGTATTGGGGGCGGGGACGATCGTAGGCCATCGGGGTTAGCTTACCTCAACTGTTTTACGGACCTGCGAGCGGCAACGTTCCCAGGACCAGCAGTTCCGGGTCGTTGGCAGGCGCATCCCCAGTCGCTACGGCCTTTTGCGCGCCATCGTTGGCCACCAGGCCGACCGCCACAGCCCCCTTCCAATCCGCGGGGATCGCGAGGTCGAACTTGTCCCGGACGACCTCTTTCTCCCGCCAGCGGTCGGTCGGGAAGAACCCGTCCGCGGTCGCGCGCAGCGGTGACTTCACGATCTTGTCGCCGGTCGGATCGCTCGGCTTCCAGGTCGCGGGATCGATCGGCCACGCCGCGAGCAGGAACTTGTAGCCCTTCGCCGTCCGTTCATTCGTGCGGAAGTAGACCCGGAGGTCGGCCTTCTGGCCGGCCTTCAGCGGAGCCACCGAATCGATCCCGAGGATCTCGATCTTGCCGCCATCGAGCGTCTGCCCCTTCGCGGTGACCGCGGGCTTCGCATCCGCCACGACCAGATCTTTGATCCGCTCGTTCGCCTGGTTGAAGTTCGCATCGCGCGAATAGACGACGCGTTCCAACCACGCATCGAGCGCGGCCTTCATCGTATCGAATGCGGGCGGCCGCTTCGGCGCGAGGTTCGTGTGCTCCCACGGATCTGCCTTCAAGTCGTACAGCTCGTAGATGTTCGTCTGCAGGTAATAGATCAGCTTCCACGCCTCGCTGATCGCCGCTCGCTGTGGCGTCGGTGCGTTCGTCTCCGCAAACACGATCCGATCGTGATCTTCTTTGTTGTAGAAGATCGCCGGCACTTCCGATTTGCCCTCGAACGTCAGGTCGTGAACATCGATGCCCGTGATCTCCGCGAGCGTCGGCACGATATCGAGGTTCGAGACCGCGCCACCGATCGTGTGCGGCGCGTTGTCCGGGATGTAAAAGATCATCGGCACGTGCTGGAGCTCGCGGAACAGCGCCGTCCCGTGCGTGCCGAGCGGCACCGTGTGCTCGCCCATCGAGTCACCGTGATCGCTGGTGATCACGATGATCGTGTTCGGCGTCGACGGTAACCGCTGCAGCTGATCCAGCAGCCGGCCGATCTGCTGATCGGTCCACTTGATCTCGGCGTCGTACTTGTCCTGCTCGGCATCCTGATTCCAATCGGCGACATCGGTGTGCGCGACATAGCGGCCGTGCGGATCGATGTAGTGCGCCCACAGGAACCACTTGTGGCCTTGCTCCTTCGAGATCCACGCGAGTGCGTGATCCGTGACCTTGTCCGCCGGCGCGCGCCACGGATCCGGAACCTTGCCGATCGAGTTGTCGTAGTCGTCGACGCCCTGGTCCATGCCCCAGTCATTCCAGTACTCGTGCGATGCGATCACGCCCGTGCGATAGCCGCCGCGCTTCATGATCTCGGGCAACGTGGTGTTCTCGGGCTTCAACTTCGGCGGCGAGCCCGCGGGCATGTTCTCGTCGAGCGCGAGGCCCGAGTGGAAGAACTTCGACGTGATGATCGCCGGAATCGACGCCATCGTCCCCGCCGACGGTGCGTTGCAGAACGTGAAGCTCGTCGAGCGCTTCACCAATTCGGCAAGGCGCGGCGTGGTGTCGCGATGCTTCGGGCCATCGAGATAGCCGCCGAACGACGTGTGGTCGTAGCGGACCGTATCGATCGTGATGAACAGGATGTTCCAGTCCTTCTTCTGGAACTGATCCGGGACGGGCAGGTGCGGCCCGGTCGGAACCGGCGGCGTCTTCAGCGAGAAGTCGTGGCCATCGCAGTTCTGATCGATGCCGTCGTCGGGAATGTCGCGTGCGCCCGGATGGATCGAGCTGTCGAACGGCGCGCAGTCGTTCTCGCCTAACAGTGATCCGTAGCCGTCGCGATCGAGATCCGTCGCCGTGCGAATCGAATCGTCGATCCGCTTGAACGTCGGCGAGCCGGTCAGCGCGAGCCAGTGCGCCTGCGGATCCGCACCCCAGTAGAGCAGGGTGATGACCATCACCGCGCCCGCACCACCGGCGACGATCAGTGCGTCGCGCCGCGAACGTTGTTTTCGTGGACGGCGATCGAACCGCATCGCACCGAAGCCCATGCCGATCGCGATCGCGATCATCGAGATGACCTCGCGTGCGGGCATCACCGATCGGCTTTGCGGCAGTGCGTACCACGCCGCGATCAATGCGGCGCCAACGACACCGGCGAGCGCGACGCCGGCCGCACGCCATCTCCCGAACGGGCTCGCACGACCCAACACGGGCTCGAGCGCATCTGCCGCCGCACGCGTCGCGACGAGTGCGAACGGATACACGCCACGCGCGATCGCCGCGGCGACCGATGCCGCCAGCGCGATCACGATCACCCGCAACGCCGGCTCTTTGCGTTGCTCCGCGATGACCGTGTAGACGACCACCTGACCCGCGAACACCACGAACGTGGCGAGCACGGCCCACAGCTTCGGGACGTTCGGCCGCACGCCCGTCACGGCGCGCGTTTCACACAACCCGGGCGCCACGAGCGCCTTGTCATCGAGCTCGCCGCGCAAGAACCGGGCGATCCGGAACACGCGTGCGGTCAGGATCCGCAGCAGCAACCACAGCCACAACGAGTAGGTCGCGACGAGCGGGACCAGCTTCACCGCGGTCAGCGCTTCGATCTTCTCCGGGTACGCCCACAAGGTCAGCGCGAGCTCGATCGGCGCGAACACCGTGACGCCCCAGCTGGCCATCGCGATCGCGCGTTCCGGAATCGGCGATCCTCGCGTCGCGATAGGCGCGGCAGCTCATGGACTTCGCTGTGGTCGTATCACGTCACTTGCCGAAACGCTGGCGTAGGCGCCGGCGCATCGCGGGCGAGACATTTCGCTCCTCGCTCCAGATCTCTACCTTCGCGAGCGCCGATAGGCCGAACAGCGGCTCGAGCACGGCGTCGGGGATGGGCTCGTACGCTCCGAGGTACATCGATCGAAGGCCGGTCAACTGATCGCCGTCGAGCAGCGTTCTCAGCACCCGCGCCGAGACACCGGTGAGGCTGAGGAACGACAACTTCGCGATCGCCGGCGCGCGGCCGAGGTTCTCGATCTTGGTCCGGAACGGCCCCGACAGGCTCAGTCGCTCGAGCGGCATCGCCCCGACGAGGCCGACCACGGCCTGGACCTCGAACGCACCGAGATTCACGGGGCTGAGGAGCTCCAGCGAAGTCACGTTCGCGATCGCGGGCGACTTCGCCAGCGCCTTCAGCCCGGCGTTCCCGAGCTTTAACCGGTGGAGCGCGAGACTGCGCAGTCGACCGTGCGCGAGGTGCGGTGACTTCGCGAGGGCGCTCGCACGCGCATCGTCGATCTCGCTCTGAAACCAGCGAAACGCACCGGTCCACGCCAGCGTCTCCGCATCACCCAACTTCGCCGAGGTGCCGGTCAACGCCGTCGTCCGCACGCCGAAGCGCGAGACGATCGGCAGGAGCGCCGCTTGCGTCGCCTTGCTCACGTACGCCCCGGAGGCGCTGTGAACCTCGCGCAACATGCCTCGATCGAATCGCTTGTTTTGAAACGGTGTGACCCAGTCGACGGCCTTCCCGAACAGCTTCGGATCGATCGCTTTCTCGGCCGCCGTATCGGTCTTCGCGCGAATCGCCTTGGCCGCGGGATGACCTTGCTCTTCGAGCCAGTCCGCGTAGACGAGCTGCGCCGCCGGATCCCCACCGAAACATGCCGCGAGGAGCTCGTGCCCGCGGTCCAGCTGCTTCTTCGCCACCTCCGAACATAGTAGCGTGCCGGCGTGTTGCGCAGATACGGATGGCTGGGGGCGATCGCGATCGTCTACCTCTATCTGTTTCCGTATTACCCGAAGCTGCAGAGCGCGAACGAGCTGCCGCGTGTCTACCTCGTGCAGGCGATCGTCGAAGATCACACGTTCGCGATCGATCACCAGATCAAGCAATACGGCGGCACCAGCGATCTGTCCGCCTATCGCGGGCACTCGTATCAGAACAAAGCGCCCGGCGCGTCGCTGATCGTCGTGCCGTTCTACGCGGCGTGGAAGGCGATCGCGGGCACGCCATCGCTCGCGCAAGCGATGTGGTTGTGCCGGATCGTCACCTGCATCATCCCGTCGCTGCTGTTCTTGTGGCTGCTATGGGGCTATCTCGAGCGATTCGCACCGGAGCCTGCAACCCGAAAGCTCGTGCTCTACGCGTACGCGTTCGGCTCGATGGCGTTCACGTACTCGCTGACGTACTACGCGCACCAACCGTCGACGATTTGCCTCGCGACCGCGTGGATCCTCGGCGAGCGCTGGGCCGAAGGAGGCCGTAGCCGTTGGTCGATGTTCTGGGTGGGTCTCCTCGCGGGACTCGCACCCACGATCGATTATCAGACCGCGTTCGCCGGCGTGCCGCTCGTCATCTATCTGATCGTGAAGATGCGTGCGCGCTATGCCACGCGGGAGATCCTCGCGGCGCTCGCGATCGCACTCGTCGGCGCGGCGATTCCACTCGCGGTGCTGCTCGCCTATCACCGCGCGTGTTTCGGTAGCCCGTTCGCGACCGGCTACAACTACGCCGTCACGTTCGGCGCGGATCACGTGCATGGACTCTTGGGCATGACGTATCCGAAGTGGGACGCGATCGTCGGCTCGACGGTGGCACCGAGCAACGGCTTCATCGCGCTCGCGCCGTGGTGGTTGCTCGCGATCATGGGCGGCAAGTTCATGTGGCGCACGCGCGAGCACGCGCTCGTCGTCACCGTGATCGCGGTGACCGCGATCCTGTTCTACTTCGTCACGTCGCTCACCGCGTGGCACGCCGGTTGGGAAGTCGGGCCGCGCTACATCGTCGCGCTCCAGCCGTTTCTGCTCCCGCTGGTCGCGTACGCGCTCGCACGCTGGGATGATCGACCGCACTTCATCGGCGTTGCCGGCGGCCTGATCCTCCTCGGCGTCGTCGTCTACACCACCTCGACCGCGACGCTGCCGACCTGGCCCGACTCGTTTCACAACCCGGTGATCGAGGTCGCGTTCCGTCTGCTCCACGATAACGCCGGCGCACCGACGATCCTTCACACGCACTCGGCGCTCGGCGTCGTGCCCGTGCTCGCGCTGGTCGCGATCCTCGTCGGCGTTGCCATTGTCAACGCGGGTGGCGGACTTCGCGGCTTGGTGATCGCGGTGGTCATCGCGGCGCTCGGCATCGCTGGATTCCACGCATTGGGCACGGGGCAGGCGGCCAGCGAGGCCTATGCACGAACGCTCTATCCTGCCGTCGCGCAATAGTGCTACGAAGCTCCGGCATGTCGCGCCTGTGTCTCGCCGCCGTGCTCGTCGTAGCCGTCGCCAGCTGTCACAAGAAGGCGAAGCCGGCGGGGGAAGATGCGGGCGTCACCGCAGCTGTCGATCCGAGCGAGCTCGCCGGACAGCTCGACAAGAAGTGCGTCGCCGGTGATCTCGAAGCATGTCGCTTGTTGGGCGTCATGTATCAAGAGGGCACGGGCGTGTCGCCGGATCCGCGTCGCGCCACCGCGTTGTTCGCGCAGGCGTGCACGGGCAACAACCTGTCGGCTTGCAACAACCTCGGCATGAACCTCTCGGACGGCCTCGGCGTCGACAAGAATCCGCCGAAGGCGATCGACGCGTACACCAAGGCGTGCGACGGCGGCATGAAGCTCGCGTGCCGCAACCTCGGCCTCATGTATCGCGATGGCCGCGGCATCGATAAGGACCTCGCGAAAGCGGAGCCGCTCCTCGACAAGGCGTGCAAGTCGAACACGCCGTACGCCTGCAAGAACGCCGGCGATCTCGATCTGATGGTTTCGGAGAAGGGCTGGAAGCCGGCCGTCGCGCACTACAAGACCGGCTGTGACAACGGCGATCAAACGTCGTGTCGGTCGCTTGGCCTCATGTACCTCGACGGTCGCGGTGGCCTGACGAAGTCGACGAGCGCTGCCGCGTTGTGGCTCGAGCGTGCGTGCATGCAGGACGATCCGATCGCGTGCCGCGTGCTCGGCATGATGGTGATGCAGGGCGTGGGCGTGCCGAAGGATGTCGAACGTGGCAAGCAACTGCTCACCCGTGCGTGCGGCGTCAAAGACGATGAAGCGTGCCGCGTGTTGAATGCGAACGCGGGTAGCGGCGCAGGAAGCGCTACAGCGAACGATCTCGGTTCCGGCTCGGCTGGATCGGGTTCAGGTTCCAGCGCGAGCTGAAGCGACTACGGCACCCCGTAGGAGCGATCTCCGCCACACTCCCGCCATCGAACCGAAGCGGGAGTGGGTGGTTATCCGGAGATGTAGGTGTACCGCTGATACATAGCGACATATCTCATAAGTTATTGAAGGTCCGTCGCTCCCGGAACCCATCCCAAACCCGGGATCACAACTTGTCCACAGACCTCCCTCAGTACCCAGCCGCGCCTATGGTATCGCGGCTTTAGCATACAAACCACTTGTGAATAACCCCGGTCGAAAACGGAGTTGTTGACAGGGTCCGCCACGGCGCAATGCGTCAGGTGACAGCCCGATCTCGATTGTGACGCAGCCGCTCGTTTGTGGTCGTCCGCACGTCGGACGAACAAGGTCCGACCTCCGGACTCCAGGGTCCGAACGGCGGACAGTTCGACCCCCAAACTATCCGGGTTTCGGACAGTCCGATTCACGGACGCAGCGAGCGATAGAGCTGCACGTACTCGTGCGCAGACGCGGTCCACGACGAGTCTCGCTGCATCGCTCGCCGACGTGTGGCTGCATCGCCAACGAGAGCCAACGCGCGTTCGATCGCGTGCAGCAGCGCGGCGCTCGTCGGCTCGTCGAAGCGAATCCCGGTTTCGGGATCGCTGACGGTGTCGCGCAGACCGCCGACGGCGTGAACGATCGGCAGCGTTCCGTATCGCATCGCGTACAGCTGACCGAGCCCGCACGGTTCGAACCGCGATGGCATCGCGAACAGATCGCTGCCCGCGTAGATCCGGCGCGACAGATTCAGATCGAAGCCGATCCGGACGGCGACGTGCTCGCGAAAGTTCTCCGCGAGCCAGCGAAACCGATCTTCGAGCGCGGGCTCACCGGAGCCGAGCACGATCAGCTTCGCTTTCATTCGCGCGAGCTCCGGCACGATGTCGGCGACGAGATCGATGCCCTTCTGATCTGTCATGCGCGCGATCACGCCGATGATCACGCCATCTGCGAGATCCATTTCCGTGAGGAGCGCCGCGCGACACGCCGCCTTGCCGCTCGGATCGGCCGCCGAGTAATTCGCCGCGAGCGCTTTGTCGGTCGCGGGATTCCACTCTTGGACATCGATGCCGTTCACGATCCCGACGAGTCGACGCACGTCCCAGCGCAGGAACGCATCGAGTGCTTCGCCGCGTTCGGGCGTGAGGATCTCGCGCGCGTAGGTGGGACTGACCGTGGTCACCGCATCGGATGCGGCGAGCCCGCCTTTCAACAGGCACACCTGATCGTAGAACTCGAGGTGGTGCATGTCGAAGTACGACCACGGGATGCCGAGGTCGTTCATGGTCTGCTTCGGGAAGATGCCGCGATAGGCGAGGTTGTGGATCGTCGAGACGATCGCGTACGGCGCATTGGCGACGCGCGCGTAGATCGCCGCCGGTGCGCCCTGCCAATCGTGCGCGTGCAACACGTCGAACGGATCGCGCGCGGTGCCGCCGACGAGGCGCCAGCTCTCGGTGATCGCGGCTTGCGCGAGCGCGGCGAACCGCAGGTGGTTATCGCTGAACTCGCCGGCGCCACCTGGTCCGTACAACGTGCCATCGCGATCGAACAGCGGCGGACAATCGACGAAGCCGTATGCGACGCGACCGACCCGCGCCATCCGCAGATGCGCATCCCAGCGATGCGGCCCGACGTGGATCGTGATCGCGGCGCCTTCGGTCAACGCGATGCCGCGCGCGGCGAGCTTTGGGGCGACTCCGCGATAGAGCGGAATCACCACCGCGACATCGAGCCCGTGATCCTGCGCGAGCGCGTTCGGCAGGCCGGCGACGACATCGGCGAGCCCACCGGATTGTGCGAACGGTGCGGCTTCGCTCGCGACGTGAACGACTCGCATCGCGATCGGTTGTATCAGTCGCCCGCGTACTTCTTGAAGCGCGGACCGGCAGACTCGTAGCTGTGCCGGCTCTGTTGCGACACCACGAACGATCCCGCATTGAGCTTTTCGGATAGCTCTGGATCGGCGTGGAGCATTTCGGCGACGTCGCTCGCGAGCACGGGGGGGCCCTTCGCCGGCACCGTGGTGCCTTTCGGAATCACGACGATGCCGGAGTCCGTGACGAACGGGAACCGGATCGCGTCGTACGCCGGATCGTCACCGATCACGCAGCCCGGCTCGATCTTGACGTTCTTGTCGAGGATCACGCGCTTCAACCGAACGCCACGACCGATGTCGCAGCCCGAGAGGATCAGCGATTGATCGACGACCGCGCCGGCGTGGACGAAGCAGTCGTAGCCGAGCACGGTGTCGCGCACCGCGGCTGACGCGATGATCGAGCCCTCGCAGATCAAGCTGTCGTCGATTTCGCAGGCCGGCGCGCCTTCACCTGCACGCACGAACCGGGCAGGCGGGTAGTCGCGTTGCGCGCTGCGGATCCGCCACGAGCGGTTATAGAGATCGAGCGCCGGCACGCGCGCGCGAAGCTCCATGTTCGCGGCGAAGTACGAGTCGATCGTCCCGACATCGCGCCAGTACGGTTCCATGCCTTCGGCTTCACCGGGCACCTTGTTCTGCGCGAAGTCGTACACGAACACGCGCGCGCCATCCGCGACGAGCTTCGGGATGATGTCGCGACCGAAGTCGTGACGCGTGGCCTTGCCCGTCGCGCCCGAAACCAACACGCGCTCGAGCACTTCGCGCTTGAAGAAGTAGTTGCCCATCGACACGAGCGACCAGCCCGGCCGACCCGGAATCTCCGGTGGAACTTTCGGTTTCTCGACGAAGTTCGTGATCCGCCCGGCGACATCGACGTCGATGATCCCGAACGCGCTCGCCTCCGACGACGGCACCGGATACGCGGCGACCGTCAGATCCGCATTGCGCGCGCGATGGGTGTCTTCCATCTGATCCGCGGCGAACTTGTAGATGTGATCGCCGCCGAAGATCGCGACGTGCTCGGCGCGCGAATCGCGAACCAAGTTGAGGTTCTGGAACACGGCGTCGGCGGTGCCGCGGTACCAGAAGTCGCCGATGCGCATCTGCGCCGGCACCACTTCGATAAACTCGCCGAAGCCCGAGAGCCGCCAGTTGCGCGACAGGTGCTTGATCAGGCTCGACGCCATGTACTGCGTGAGCACGTAGATCCGGCGGTACCCGGAATTGACCATGTTCGAGAGGACGAAATCGACGATGCGATAACGCCCGGCGAACGGAACGCCCGGCTTGCTGCGGTGGATCGTCAGCGGGCCGAGGCGGGAACCTTTGCCGCCGGCCATGATCATCACGAGGGTGTCCTTCACGGCTCACCCATATTTTACCGCGCGAAGGTCTACTTGGCGCAAGCGCGACCGAAGATCGTCGATGACGATGTCGATGCGACCGCTTTACACGTGTACGACGTCGGGCAGCCCGTATCACCAGCGCACGCCGCCGTGCACTTCTTCCCCGAATTGCCCATCGTCACGCACAGGTTGCCCGGGCCACCGCAATCGGTGTTCGTGGAGCACTTCTTCCCGAAGTTGGCGGTGGTCGCGAACGGGTGCAGGTGCGGGTCTTCATCGATGCCGTGAATGCCGTACATCGTGTGGAACGTGGCATCGCTCGCCGCGGCATCGAGCTTGGTCAGAAGCTTCATGATGTTCTGCGGCCGCATCCGATCCTGCGAGTCGTGCGCGAGGATGTGCGAGATGAAGTCTTCGGTGATGATCGCGGTCGCCGCGTTCGAGAACGACATCGAGGTGATGACGTCGACGTTGTGACCGGCCTTGTGCGGGTTTTCCTGGAGCGCTTCGCCGATCTGATACGTCTCGCAACCTTCCGCGAGGACGACCTGATACTTGTCGGCGAGGTCGGCGGTGCGCATGTCGCTGTCGTCGAAGTCGCCTTCGTTGGTCTTGTTCCAGTTCGCCATCGAGAAGCCGTAGAACGGACCCGCGTGACCGTCGAAGATCACGACGTCGCGCTTCTTCATCGACTCGCGAAGGTCAGCTTCGAGGACCTTGCCGCCGGCATCGGTCTCGGTGTCGTTCTCCGCACCGGGCTTGCCGAAGAAGATCCGGACATCGATCTCGACGTCTTTACCATTCGCGTCGAGGTGGCGAACGAACGGCCCACTCGTGTGCGTGAGCTTTTCCCACGAGCTGACCGGCGGCGTGAAGCCCTGGTCCTTCAACCAGCCGAACAGAATCCTTCGAATGCTTGAGGTGGAAATTGTCGTGATAGTCCCAGCCGAAGTGGACGTCGATGTCGAGCACGCCGTCGGAGACGAGCTTGTTCGTGTCGAAGAACGCGTCTTGCGACACGTGCGTGTCGGGCGCGATCGTGAACGTCATCGTCTCCTTCTTCGCGGCGTCGACCTTCGACGGATCCCACGCGTCCCACGGCGCCTGGCGGTACCACTCCTCGTCGGTGACGAGGTGGCTCATCTCGTCGTTCGTGGGCTTGCCGACTTCGAGGTCGAACGTCGACTTGCCGCCGACCGTCTTCACCTTGAGCTTGCTCATCAAGTTCTTCGGCCCAGCCGCGAGCTGCTTGAACGTGAACGTATAGGTCAGGCCGTCGGCGCCTTGGGTGACCGCGAGGTCGGTCCACATGCCGCCCTTCGCCATGCCGCCGAAGCCACCGAAGTGGAAGTTCGCGTCTTCATCCTCTTTGTCGACGAAGTACTGGGTGACGAACCAGGCGATCGCGATCTGCTTGTAGCCGATCAGCTTCTTCACGGCGGCCATCTTGTCGGCGTCGGACTTCGTCGCGTAGCTCGCGTCCAACGTGACCGAGGACTTGCCCTCGAGCGTGTATTCGATCGCGTTCGCCGACAGGAAGTTGTCCTCCTTGCCCTCGTCGACCGCGACCGCGTCGTCCGGATCGTCGCCCACGGCATCGGGGCTCGTGCACCCCACCAACGACGACAACACGACAAAGCCAAGCAAACGCATGATGCGTCGCGCGTAGAGCAAGCTCCGCGCCGAAATGCCTCACCGTGCAAACGCGAGGTTGCGCGACGAGATCAGGTGGCTGGTGGAGTAGCCGGCAGGAACACGTGTTGCCGGTAGAACCGCAGCTCGTCGATCGACTCGCGAATGTCATCGAGCGCGCGGTGGGTCTCTTTCTTCTGCGGCTGCTTCGCGGTGATCGCCGGATACCAGCGCCGCGAGAGCTCCTTGATCGTCGACACGTCGACCATCCGGTAGTGCAGGCGCTTCTCCATCGCCGGCATGTACTTGCGGATGAACCGGCGATCCTGATGGATCGAGTTGCCGGCGAGCACCGGGCGCTCCTTGGCCGGGACGTGCGCGTTGATGAACGCGATCGTCTGGGCTTCGGCATCCGCCTCGGTCAACGTCGACGCCTTCACGCGATCGACCAACCCCGAGCCGCCGTGATGCTTCTGATTCCAGTCATCCATCGCGGCGAGGATCTCGTCCGATTGATGGATCACGAGCTCGGGGCCCGTCGCGATCTCGACGAGGTTTCCATCCGTGAGGATCGTGGCCATCTCGATGATCCGTTCTTTGGACGGATCCAAGCCGGTCATTTCCATGTCCATCCAGACCAGAACGTCCGCGGGCATGCCGCGACACTACACGATGTGCAGCGTCGCGAGCGAGTCATCCGCGGCGTGAAGACCTTCGCGCAGGATGGCATCGCAGCCGGGCTCGAGCGCGAGCAGGGTCGGAATCACGTCGATCAGGTCGCGGCGCGAGCAGGTCGGTAGCCGGCTCTCGACGAGCGCACGTGCGGTGACGGGTTCGAGGGTCGCCGCGTACGCGTGGATCGCATGGCCGTCCAGCCGGGCCACGAATTGGGGGAGCAGACGCCGGTTGCCGTCGATCCAGCGCTCGACATAGTGATCGGCCTTGGCCATCGCCGCGATCGCGAGCGACACCGTGATCGAGTCGAGCTTCACGAGATCCGCCTCGCACGCGACATCGATGTAAAAGCGCGCCTTCGCGTCATCGCCGGTCTCGACCGCGTGGAGCGCCGCGCGAAACAGCTCGCGAAGCTGCTCGATCACCGGCGGCTTGCGCTCGACGATCCAGCGCCGCACGAACGTGACCGTGGTGGCAACGTCCGACGTGGCGGGATACCGATGCGTCTCGCCGGCGAGGAACCGCATCGCATCCGTGCGGCCATCCGCCATCACCCGGCTCGCATGCTCGTGCGCGAGATCATCGAGCGCGTGGAGGTCGTTCGCGATCTTGATCGCACCGACGATCGCCGCGAGCGCGCCATCGGGGATGTCGACCGATGCGCACGCCGCGTGATCGCGTGCGGCCCACGCCACGAACGCGCGCATCGCGGGGTGATGCTCCGCGAGGCGGTGCGCATCGATCATCGCGCCGAGCTCGACGAGCCGGAGGATCATCTCCGGTTGCGAGGCGATGTTGTAGTCGACGAACGCGAGCACGTCGGCCGGTTTGTCGACGGAGTAGGCCGCCACCGTGCGTTCGCGATCGTCGTGCGCCGGCCGATTCGGCATGTGCGGGAGCCCTGCGCGTACGGCGGCGCAATCGAGCAGGAATTCGACGCCTTCGTAGCGCCGCGCGTTCTGCTGGTGCCGGACCTTGTCGCCGGTGGCGTACAGCGCTTCGCACCACAACCGCGTGGCCATCCCGATCGGATCGCGCGAGGCGACGGTCGCGATGATCTCGCGCGCGTGATCGCGAATCGGTTCCGGCAGCCCGATGATCGCGAGCACCTCGAGCGTGGTGCCCTTCGGCGCCGCGATGCTCTCGTCGTACGCGAGTGCAGCGAGACGCATGTCGCCGCGTTGCCGAGCGAGCCGCGCTAACGAGACGGCGCGCGCGCGTGGATCCGTGAACGATCGAGCCCACGCTTCGGCGGCGGCCGGACGACCCGCGCGATCGACGACGAGCGGAAACCACACCGTCATCGGATCTGCAGCCGCGGCACGACTCGCGAGCGGCATTCGCTCGGCCCACCGGTCCGCGAGTGTCACGGTTTCGACACTACACGAACGGTCGGGCTTTACTAGATCCGGTTAATTCGCAGCGAGGCGGAACGTCGCGAGAAAATCGTCGGCTTGCACGATCGCGGCACGGAGCTCCTCGACGGAATTCGGCGCGATCACGAGCAACGCGGGCAACAGCGCCGTGAGCTCGGCGGCCGTGTTCGCACGCGAAATTGCGGCGCCGAGCCGAGCCCGCGCGAGCTCGGGTTTCTTTGGATGCAGCGCGCGGACGTGCGCATCGACCGCCTGCGGAGACAAGAGCGGCATGACCTCTTCATCCGTGTCATCGGGACTCAGCTCGTGGAGCTCCGTGATCCCGAGCTCTGCCCACGCGATCACGATGCGGTCCTCGAGCCCGTAGACGCGCAGGCCGTAGGCCGTTCGCAGCGGCGCGAGTGCTCGGTCGAGGAGCTCGCGGCCTTCCGCCGGTCGTCCCGCGCGGATCACGTGCGCGGCTTGGTCGAGCAACGTCTTCGCGTGCCGCCGGATGCGGATCTGCGCTTGGCGATCGAGATCGGGTGTCCACGCGGCGAGTGCGCCTTCGACGATGTGTGCCGATCGAGCAGGTCGATCCGGGAGCCCACCCGCGAGATAGCGCTCGCGCGATTCGCGATTCGTCTCGACGATCGTCGCCGCGATCTTCGCGAGCAGCTCGTCGATCGCACGCACCGGATCATCGGCGAGCACCGCCGTCAGCACGTTCGCGTGCTCGCGTTCGCCGTCGGTCAGGAGCCCGAGCGTGTACGCCTCGTCGAAGTCCTGGTCCTTCGCGAACAGCGCCGCGCGTAGCTCGTCGCGAGGGAGGCCGGCCAGCCAGCCCGCTTCGACCGCAGCGAAGCCGTCGGTCAGGTGCGCGCGAGCGAGCGCCTGCGCTTCGTCGACCCGCTGGAGCGCGAGCAACTGTTCGACGGCGGGACCGAGCGCGCGCGTGGTGGCGTACAAGCGATGGACGTCGTTGGCAGACCTCGCGGCACGGAACAGCGTCGGCGTCGCATTCCACGTGACGACCGTCGCGGCTTGGTAGTCCGCGAGGATCCGATCGAGCTGGGGCTCGTCGCCGGACGCCCACAACGCGGCGCGGATGCCGAGCTCGTGATGTTGATGGCGAGAGCCGGCGGAGTCGCACTCGAGGAGCTCGCGAAGTCGTTGGCCTTGCTCTGCGTTGCGCGGATCGCTCGCATAAACCCACGCCGGCGCGACGCTGCCGCCGAGGTCGTCTGCGAGCTGAATGCACTTCCCGATGGCAAGCTCGCGCACGATCGGATCCGCGATCCCGAACCTCGCGATCAGCTCGACGAGTGTTTCGTCGTATGGCGCGCGCCGCCACGCTTCGCGCCAGGCCTCCCAATCGCTCCGCTTGCATGCGAACCACGCGCGCAGGATCGGATCGTCGGCGATCTCGATCCAGGCTGCCGTGGCCGCGGGGGCATGCGCTTCGAGCGCGTGAGCGATCAGCGCGGTTCGGGTGGACGCGAGCTCCGAACGAACGGCGCGCTGCAAGGCCTCGCACCACGCGGAGACGAGCCGGTCGACACTCGGCACCGCAGGTCCAACCCCCGCGATCGGGCGGCGGCGCTGCCAGCGCATCGCGACCTGGATCGTGTGTTCGGGATCGCGATCCCACGTCGCGTCGAGCCCTTCGGCCCGCAACGCGGCGACGACACGTTCACCGATCTCGCCGGCGGGATGCTCGGGCGAGCCATCGAAGCGAACGTGCAGCACGCCGTCGACGATCGCGTGATCGGTATCCTGCTGGTGATAGAACGCGTACCCGTCGACGCGGCGCCGGTGGTAGCGAAGGCGCGCGACGTCCTGGTGGATCTCGTCGGTGCCGCAGGTGCGGCAACACGCGTAGTGCTGGCGCGCGACGATGCACGAGTGATCGAGCGTGGCGAACGCGCGGTCGAGGCGATCGCAATCCGTGATCGCCGGCCACGTGACCATGTCGCGCTCGCGGTCGTCGAGTGCATCGGAGAGATCGAGCTCCTCGGGATCGACGTCGAACTGCTCGGCGACGCGATCGATGACATCGTCGGGAGCGTCGGTGCCGATCGCGAGGCGATGGCGCAACGCCGAAGGGATGTCGAGGTCGGGCGGGGCGTACATGTCAGATCGAGTGCAGCGTCGCGAGGTGATCCTCGGCGATCCTCCACCCATGGCGTAGCACGCTCCCGGCGTCGGGCTCGATGGCGACGATCGCGGGGACGAGCTCGACCAGGTCGTGACGCGTGAGCCGGCGGCGCTCGGTAACGAGCCCCTTCGCGAGGATCTGTGCGGCGCGGACCTTGTTGGTTGCCGCGACCGCACGCGCGTAGGCCCCGAGTGCGCGTCCGTCGATGCTCGGCAGGATCGCATCGGTGAGGTTCGCGACCTTCTCGATATCGCCGATACGCGCCCACGCCGTGATCGCGAGCGACAGCGACGTCCGATCGCGAAGCAGCGTGGTCAGCGGCACGCCATCGATATGCTCGAGCGCGTTGCGGGCGGACGCGCGCTCGCCGTGGGACGACAGGTGAGCACTCGCACGCAGGACCGTCCAGATCGCCTGCGGCGTGGCGCGGTTCTGTTCGATATCGCGTTCGGCGCGTTCGAGCTCGCGTGCTGACACGCCGGGATAGATCGGCGGCGCGCCGTCGAGAAAGCCGAGGAACGCGGCTTGATCGTCGCCGAGGATCGCGACCAGGTGCGCGTGCGCCAGCTCGTCCAACCGCTCGGCCGCATCGGGTTGAATGCTCGCGTAGATCGCATCGACGAGGAGCGGCGTCTCGTCGAAGCCGTCGGTCGCACGCTGGGCCGCGGCCGCGCGATCGAGCTTCGCCATCGCATCGCGATCGGCGATCGTCCAGGCGATGATCGCCCCGAGTGTGAGGTTGTCGCCGGCGAGCCGGAGCGCGACCGTGTTGCCGCCGAGCTCGAGCAAGCGCTCGATCACGACGAGCGTGGGGTTCGAGAACGACTCCGCACTCGCACGCAGCTCGACCAAGGCTTCGGGCTCGCGCAACGCGGCAGCGACGATCCGGAGATCGAGCTCCGTCGGTGGTGGATGGTGCGGCATCTTTCGCGCGAGTCCGGCGTGCGTGGCCGCGGCATCCAGCAAGAGGTTCGCGCCGTGATGCTCCATCGCGAAGCGCCGCAGCTCGTCATCGTTCGGTTGCGCCCACAACGCCGTCGCGTAATGGACGAAGTCGACCAGATCGATGCGCGGTTCGGCGACCGGGCTCGCGAAGTGAACCGCACCATCGCGCTCCGGGTCGTATCCCAAATAGGTCATCGCCTCGAGCACCGTGCCGCGCGGTGCCGCGACGGCCGTCTCCCATGCACTCGCGCGCAACTCCGGGATCACGAGTGAGAGCCGCGCTCGGGCGATCGCACGCGTGCGCAGATCCGCGGGTGCGCCGGCCCACGCGATCGCCGCCGTCTTGCGTCCGGCGCGAGCGAGCACGAGTGGAAAATGCGGGACCAGGCCCTTCGTCGCCGCCGCAAGGCTCGCGGGCGCGAACTGCTCGGTCCACTCTTCGGCGATCATGCCGCGTGCAGTCGCGTGACTTCGTCGTCGGGTGGCAACCCCCAACCGGGCTGATATTTGTAGATCTCGCGCGCGGACTGCGGACCTTCAGGGCCACCCACGATCGCCAACTGATCGAGCGTGACCAGCGCCGGGTGCCGCACACCGCACGCGTGGGCGAGGTGCGTGAGCTCCTTGCGCAGCGTGGCGAGGTAGTTTGCGAGGCGCGCCGATTTCAGCGTGGGATCCAGGCCGCGCACGAGCCACTTGTTCTGCGTGGCGACGCCGGTCGGACAATGATCGGTGTGACAGCGCTGCGCTTGGATGCAGCCGATCGAGAGCATCGCCTCGCGCGCGACGTTGATCATGTCGCAACCCAAGCCGAGCGCGAGCAGGCCCGCCTCGGGGAACCCGAGCTTGCCGGAGCCGATGAACACCACGTTGTGATGCACGCCTTGTTCGGCGAACGAGCGATAGACCTCCGAAAACCCGAGCCGGAACGGCAGCGCCACGTGATCGGTGAACACGAGCGGGGCCGCACCGGTGCCGCCTTCGCCGCCATCGATCGTGATGAAGTCCGGCGCGCGCTTCGTACGATCGATCTCGCGTGCGAGGTCCTTCCAGAACTTCGGATCGCCGACGGCGCTCTTGATCCCGACGGGCAACCCGGTCGCATCCGCGAGCGATTCGATCCAATCGAGCATCGACGACACGTCGGAGAACGCGCTGTGGCTCGCCGGCGAGATGCAATCGCGATCCATCGAGATGCCGCGGATCCGCGAGATCTCCGGCGTGATCTTCGCCTTCGGCAACACGCCGCCGAGCCCCGGCTTCGCGCCTTGCGACAGCTTGATCTCGATCGCACGGACCTTCGCGGTCGCGATCGATTCCTTGAACTTCTCGAGCGAGAACTTGCCGTTCGCATCGCGACAGCCGAAGTAGCCGGTGCCGATCTGCCAGATGATGTCGCCGCCCTTGCGGTGATAGTCCGAGATGCCGCCTTCGCCGGTGTTTTGCAGGGCGCCCGCGAGCGCGACGCCGCGATTGATCGCCTCGACCGCATTCGGCGAGAGCGAGCCGAACGACATCGCCGACGTGTTCACGAGCGACGTGGGCCGGAACGCGTGCTTGCGGTTGCGATAGCCGCCGAGGACGCGAATCGATGGCAGTGGATAGTTGTGATCGAAGCCGGGCTCGCCGGGATGGGGTGTGCTGATCGGAAACGCCGAGTGCCGCACGAGGATGTAGCCGGGCTTCTCGATGTCGTTATCGGTGCCGAACCCGAAGTACTCGTTCTCGCGCTTCGCCGACGAGTAGACCCAGCGCCGTTGATCGCGCGAGAACGGGCGCTCTTCATCGTTCGACGTGACGATGTACTGGCGCAGCTCGGGGCCGAGCGCCTCGAGCCAGTACCGGAAGTGTCCGACGATCGGGAAGTTGCGCACGATCGCGTGGCGCTTCTGCGTGATGTCGTGAATGAACACGATGATCAGGAATGCGCCGAAGCCGGCAGCCACCCAAGCCCAAACGGACATGGCCCCAGTTTACTTCAGAGACGCGCGAATCTCTGCAATGTCGGTGAGCCGCGGCGCATTGCCCTCGAGCTTCTTCGCGACCGCGTCGGCCTTGTCGAGCGCGGCGGCGGCTTCGCGATTGCGATGCAGCGCGCCGAGGACCATGCCTTCCATCTCGTAGGCCTGCGCGAGGTCATCGGTCCCGGGCGCCTTGATCGCGAATCCGGCGGTGGCGAGCCTCTGCTGGGCGAGTGACTCTTCGAGCTTGCCGTCGTGGCGGAGCGCGATCGCGAGATCGTTCGTCGCGATCAGCGTGGGGATTTCGCCGGGGCCGTATGCCTTCATGTCGACGGCGACCACGTGGCGGAGCAGGGCGACCGCTTCGTCATTCTTGCCCTGATCCATCAGCGCCATCGCGAGGCTATCCTCGGACTTCGCGGTGTACGGATGATCCGCACCGCTCGTGACGAGCGAGATCTCGATCGCGCGCCGGAGCTCGACCTCGGCTTCGGCCGGGCGATGGAGCGAGCGCAGGATGCCGCCGAGGTTGTGTGCGGTGATCTGGGTGTTGAGGTGCTGCGGACCGAACGCGACCATCGCGGCATCCTCGGCCTTGTGATAATCGGCGAGCGCGTCGTCGAACTTGCGCAGCGCCATCTCGACATCGCCGAGCTGGGTGTACGACCGCGCGATTTCAGGATGGTTCTTGCCGTACAGCGCGAGCCGCATCTCGAGGAGCTGCTTCTGCTTCGCGAGCGCTTCCGAGAGGTGCTCGGTCTTGCGATCGATCGATGCGAGCCCGGACAGCGCCTCGATGTGGAGCTTCGGGATGTCCTTCGCGGCGACCGCGGCGGCCTCGTAGGCCCGCCTCGATTCGTCGAGGTCGTTCGCCGCGAGCGCGATCCGGCCCTTCGCATTCCACAGCGTCGCCTCGAGCCGCGGGCTCGCTCCTGCGCGTTCGAGCGCGGCGGTCGCGTAGGTCGCGTATTCGCGCCCGCGCTTCCAATCGCCATCGACCTCGCTGGCTTGAAACGCGAGCGACGTCCACGCATCGACGGCGAGTGCGTTGTTGCCCGCGGCTTCGGCCTCGGCGGCCGCCGCACGAAACGCTGCGGTCGTGTCCTCGGACTTCGCCTTCATGCCGCGCATGTTCAACGCACGCAGGTACGAGATTTCGGCGAGCACCGGCTTGTAGCCGACCGTCTTCGCGCGCGGTTCCAGCTGATCGAGCGCGTGCATCGAGACGGCGAAGTGGCCGGCCGTGTTCTGCGCATCGGCGAACGTCATCTCGTCGCGCAGGAGGCCGACTTCGACGCGGGTCATCGGATTGGCGGGCACCGGACGCGTCGCTGCCGTCGAGCCACACTCGTCGAGCGCGGGCAGGTGAGCGACGGCGCGATCCGCGGTGTCCGTGACGACCGCCTTGTCGAACGTCGCGACGACGGTATCGAGCTGGACCTTCGCCGCGCGCAGACATCGTGCCTGCGCTTCGGCCACCACGGCGGAGCTCGGCGGCGCCTTGCACGCGCGATCGGACGCGGTGACCCACGCATGCGCGTAGTCATCGATCGCCGGCTGGATCCGTCCCCACACGGCTCTGCCCTCCGGCGTGGCGGTCCACATCGTCTGCGCGCTCGTCCCGACGTTCGTCAGCTCGGAGCGCGCGTTGCACGACGGCGCGTCCGCGTGCTGGCGTGTGAGCGTCCAACCCGCCGCACCCGCAACGGCGATCATCGCGAAGCTCGCCGTCGCGATCGCGCGCCCTCGCTTGCGCGGCGGTTGCAACGCGGCGAGCAGCTCGGGCATCGATTGGAATCGCACGGTCAGATCGGCGGCGATGCCACGGGCGATCACGGCGTTGATCCAGCTCGGCGCATCACCGGTGGGCGTGCCGTCGGGTTCGGGCCGCTCGCCGTAGATCACCTCGTGCAGCGAGACGCAGAACGCGTAGATGTCACCGCGCTCGTCGGGCGCGAGATCCGAGTCGTAGCGCTCGGGCGCCATGTATGCGGGCGTGCCGGCGATGCCACCGGCGATCGTGTCCGCCACGTGCGCGAGACCGAAGTCGGTGATCAGCGGCCGGCCATGCGTATCGATCAGCACGTTGTCGGGCTTGAAGTCGCAGTGGACGATGCCGGCGGCGTGCGCAGCCGCGAGGCCTTCGCCGGCGCGACGAAACGTTTCGATGATCTCGTCGATCGGCTTGTTGGCACCACACCACGCGCGCAACGTCGTGCCTTCGACGAGCTCCATCGTGAAGTAGCCACGACCTTCGTACGAACCGACGTCGTAGACCGCCGCGACATTCGGATGCCGCAACTTCGCCATCACCTGCGACTCGTGGCGCAGGAGCCCGCCGCTGCCGATCGCGAAGACGTCCTCCGGCGTCGCGGCGATCGGATACAACACCTTCAGCGCGACCTTGCGCTCGAGCTCCGGATCGTACGCCGCGTAGACCACGCCCATGCCACCGGCGCCGAGCAGCTCTTGGATCTGATAGCGCCCGACGATCGTGCCCGGCGCGAGCATGACGAACATCGCCTTGCCGAGCGCATCGGTCGCGATCGGCTTGTGGGTGAGCAGCCCGGAGACGACCGCGCGACAACTCTCGCAATCGGTGACGTGGCGGCGAAGCTCGGCGGTGCGACCGAGATCGAGTTGCCCGCAGACCAACATCGTCATCGTGTCGTCGCCCGGGCACGCCTGCATGCGCGACGACATACAACGAGGCTTCGCGCGCTGCCGTTACAAAATGACGTGCGCCGAAACTATTTGCCGAGCACGCGGCGCAGGCTGAGCTCGATGTTGCTCTCGACCAAGCGAAGAATGCTGCGCATTTCGGACACCGTCGCGCGCGTTCGCAGCTGAAACGCGTTCTGCGTGCGTTTGTTCAGCGCCACTTGCGCTTCTTCGAGCCAACGAAACGCCGTGGTCTTGTGGACGTTGTAACGCTCGCCGATCACCTCGAGCGCCACGCCCTCCACGAAGCGTTGTCTTAGTAATTCGCGTTGCTGATCTGTCAGCGAGGCAAGTGCGGCTTCGAACGCGGACTTGAAGTCCGAGTGATAGTGCGCACGGAAGTATTGCTGCTGCGGCGTATCGTTCGAATCGGGCAACGCGTCGAGTGCGTCGTCATCGGCCGGCGTGATCGATCGCTTCTTCATCGCAGCGACCGCGGCACGCGTCACGATCGTGCGGAGCCAGCTCGCGAGCGCCGCACGGCCGGAGAACGTGGCGATCTTGCCATCGACGAACAGCTTCGCGCGGACGTCCTGGGCGAGGTCGGCCGCGAGGTGATCGGGCACGCGCAACGCACGCAACGAGCCGGTGATCGTGTCGTGATACGCGCGCTCGAACGCAGCGATCGCGTTCGGATCGGTGACGCACGCTTGCGCGAGATACAGATCGGTAATGTGGAGATCCTCGATCGTGTCTTCGGGAAGACTGCGCGTGATCGCGGCGATGAACGCGGCTTTGTCGATCGAGAGGTCCGGCCATTTCGCCGCTCCGGCAGCGATTGCCGCTTCGAAGATCGCCTCCGATTCCACCGAGATCGGAGGTTAACAGAGAAAGTCCGCAACGCCGCCGCAACGCCTCGCTCTGAGGGGGCATGAAATGGTTCCTGCTTGTCGCCTGGTTTGCCGCATGTAGCGGCGGTTCCGATGATCGTTCGCAGCCCGATGGAGGTGGTCGCGGTGGCGGAGGAGGTGCGGCGCTCGCGGTCAACGCGTCGGTCCCGCAGTCGTGTCAGTCGTGCCTGTCGACATCGTCGGGCAACGAATGCTCGGCGAAGCAGAAGATCTGCGAGGCCGACTCCGAGTGCGTCGCGCTGAACAAGTGCATCAACAACTGCGCGAACATCAACTCGGGTTGCATCGATAGCTGCGGCGATGCGGCGTCGGCGAATGCGATCGACGAGTGGAACGCGTGGGCCGATTGCGGTTGCAACACGTGCGGGTCGCAGTGTGGTCAGACGTTTTGCAGCGCCGGTGGAGGTGCCGGCAGTGGCAGCGGGGGAGGCGGTAGCAATGCGTGCATCCAGAACGAACAGCAGTGCGCGGCGAACGAGGCGTGTTGCACGTTTTGCGCGTCGGATGGTTATTGCGGATGCATCCCGACGAACAACAACGGATGCACCAGCGATCACGATTGCTGCAGCGGGTTTTGTGACAACCAAGGGTTTTGCGATTGAGCTGAAACGGCTCGCTCGCCCGCCGATGCTAGTCCCCTGACCAGAATCGGATCGGCCCGGTGTCCATGTGGACGAAGCCGCTATCGAGATAGAGGCCAACGCCACCGATCTTCTGCGCCTTCGCCCACGCGTGGAGCTGTTGCGTGGTGACGTTCGGCAGGAAGAAGTCGATCGCGTTGCCGTGCGTGTGCTGCGAATCGCGTGCGACCTGATGGCCCTTCTTGCGGAGGATCAGGTTGAACTTCGGGTGGCGAAACGCGGACACGATGTGCACGGTGTCCTGTTTGAAGTGCTGGGCAGCGTCGACGACGATCGGCACCAGCTTCGGCTCCATCTTCATCGATTGGTTCGTGTAGTGATCGCGTAGAAAGTGATCCGACTCGGCCGGGAGGTGCTGCGGATCGACGGCGAGCCACTCGTGCGTGTGCTCGTTGTACAGGTTGATCAGCGGCACGGGCTTGGTGCCGGCGACCGGAATCGGCCCGTGCGTCTTGGTCTTCGCGGCGAGCGCGCGATCCTTCTTCGACTCCGCGAAGGCGGTGCTGCACAACGCGAGCAGCACGAGCCACTTCAACGTCATCGTTTCGTGCCGAGCTGGACGAGACCTTCGTTCAACGAGCCCGAACGAAACCCGGCGAGATCGAGCGCGACGTACAAGAAGCCGAGTTGCTTGCCGAGCGCGACGACCTGATCGCGAACCTCGATCATCCGCGCGAGCTCGGACGTCTCGACCTCGAGGCGCGCGACCGTATCGTGGAACCGCACGCGCAGTTGCTTGAAGCCGAGGTGGCGCAAGCCATCCTCGAACTCGTCGACGCGGCGCAATCGATCCGGCGTGATCTGCGTGCCGTACGGAAACCGACTCGACAGGCACGCGAGCTGCGGCTTGTCCCACGTGGGCAACCCGAGCTGCTTCGACAGCGCGCGAATCTCGGTCTTCTGAAGGCCGGCATCGACCATCGGCATGAACGCGCCGCGCTCCTTCGCCGCCGCGATACCGGGACGGACATCGCCGAGATCGTCGACGTTCGTGCCGAGCACGATCGGCGCGTCACCGAGCGCGGTCGCGATCGGTTGGGCCACCGTCATCAGCTCGGTCTTGCACAGCGCGCAGCGATGCGTGGGGTTGTCGGCGAAGCCGGGAACTTCGAGCTCGTGCGACTCGACGACGTGATGTCGCGCGCCGAGCCCGAGGCCCTGCGCGAGCGCGATCGCGTCTTTGACTTCCGAGCGCGCCATCGTGGCGGACACCGCGGTCACGGCGTGCGCGCGATCGCCGAGCGCATCGACCGCGACCTTCAACAGGAAGGCGGAGTCGACGCCGCCGGAGAACGCGACCACGACCTGGCCGTAGTCGGCCAGTTGGCTGCGCAACGCGACGAGCTTTTCGTCCACGGCCGTCACCTTAGCACCCAGCGTTGCAATTCCGAGAAGTCCTGGGCGAACAACGCGGCTTCGACGGGGCCATCCGCCAGGATTCCGACGACGAGGTGCTGGACCGGGTAGGCGGTCGCCTGCTCGCGATCGGTCGGGGAGAGGTAGGCGCGGCCGTTCGTGTGCGAGTGATAGAAGATGCGGGCGGGCTCGTCGGTGTCGAAGGAGCGGGCGAAGTCGAACAGCTCGCGGCCGTCGAGGGCGAAGCGATCGGGGCGCGGCTCGGCGTTGGTGCACGCCACGACGCGCCTGTCAGTTACGTATCCGCAGCATTCGTTTGGGAATTCCCGCGACGCGTGAGCGAGCACATCGGCCATGAAGTCGATCACGCGCCGCGATCCGATCGTGCACGTGGACGTGCACGTGCCACGTGCCACGTGCACGTCATTACCTTCATTTTGACGACGCCTCGACGAGGAACTGGGTCGCCGCGATGCCGCCGCGCCAGAACGCCAATGCTACTTCGTCGCCCGCGCCGCCCGGCCACCACGCGGGCCGCGGAGCTAGGACCACTTCTTTTTCGGCCGTGCGCGCATTCGCGGGCTCGTGTGTCGGCGCGCCGTCGGACTCCGCGATCACGCGCGTATCGGGCGCATGCGCGGCGACCTGTGCGCGTTGTTCGGCCGTCGAGCTCGTGATCACGAGCGTTCCCACGCCAGCCGCCGCGAGAAACATCGCCGCGATCAGCTCCGCACGGGGATCCGGCTCGCGCAACGCGATCTTCGCCGCCGCGACCATGATCGCGGTCTGTCCGAGCCCACCGAACTCCGGCAGCTGGATGTGGCGTGCGTAGCGCTGAGCCTGCTCGTCGCGCACTCAGCCGCCCGCGATCGCCGGGATGATCGAGATTTCGTCGCGCGCGGTGACTGCCGTATCGAGGCCCTGTAACGCCGTGATGTCGTCGGGCCCGACGTAGATCCGGATGTACGGCTTCAACGCGCCGTCCGCGAGCAGCTTGCCCGCGATCGTCGGATGCTTTGCTTCGAGCGCCGTGATCGCATCGCGGACGGTCGCCGCCTCGACGTCGATCTCCGACTGATGTTGGACGAGTTGGCGAAGCGCACTTGGAATTCGGATCGTTGCCATCAGGCGACCTTTCGATGTGCGGAGCAATCCGCACGAGGAGCGAAGCGTACGATGCGCGGCTGCGCGCTGGTGCGTAGATCGTCGAACACGTACAGCGTGCCGAGCGTTCCGTGCTGAGGATCCTTCGCAACGGCCAGCGCGAGCGCCGCGGCGGCACCACCGATCGCGCCGACGATCGGCCCGAGCACACCGCCGGTCGCACATGTCATTCCGGCGACCGGCTCCTCGAAGAAGCAGCGATAACACGCGGTGCCCGGCGCTCCGACCGTGATGTTGCCGCCGAACTGCAGCGCCGCCGCGATCACGTACGGCTTAGCGTGGGCGACCGCCCAATCGGCGACCGCGAACTTCGTCACCGGATCGTCGCTACCGTCGACGATGAGATCGCAATCGCCCGAAATATCGTCGGCATCTTCGGCGACCCACGCGAGCTTGTAGCCCTTCGCGGTCCCGCCGCGCTCGGTCACGCGCGCCGCGAGGAGTGGTGCCTTCGCACCGCCGACATCGGCGCTCGTGAATTGGATCTGGCGATGCAGATTCGAGACCTCGACGACATCCGGATCCACGATCGTCAGCTCGACGCCGGCTGCACCCAACGCGAATGCGAGTGGGCCGCCCAGACCGCCGGCGCCGACGATCGTCGCCTTCACGCCGCGTCGGCCTTCTTGCCGCAGAGATTACAGACGCCTTGCTCGTTGATGATCCCGACGCACGCGCCGTCGGGGCAGACTTCTCGGCCGACCCAGTCGCTGTCCGTCCCGGGCATGAGGTCTTCGTTCTCGTCCTCGTGCGCGTGCTCGCCCTTGTCGGCGTGCGCGGTGTCCGAGTCTTCAGAGTCCGAGTCCTCCGCCGACGTATCCATCCCGCGCTCGCGCTCGTTGTTCCACGTCGGCGACATCTGCCCGCAGACCTTGCATTGGCCATCGGGCCCGATCACGCCGACGCACGAACCATCCGGGCAAACTTCGCGGGTATCCCATTCGTCGACGGTCATGACTTGCCTCCAAGCGCCGCGAACAAATCGTCCGCGAGATAGAACGTGACATCGACATCGCCCAAGCGCAGCACCGCGCGCGAGTCGATGTTCTGTTCCTTGCGCGCGTCGAGCACGGCGCCCTTCAACCAGCTGCCGTTCTTCGAGCCGGCATCGGCGACGACCCATCGCGCGCCGGACTTCTTCAGATACGCGTGCAGCCGCGAGATCGACGTGTCGTTGATGACGACGTCGTTGTTCGGCGTTCGCCCGATCGTGATCCGATCTGGAAACGACGCGCCTGGCTTCTTCGCGAGCGGGTACACCTCGAGCTCGATCTCGTCGGGCAGATCGCGCCCGAACGGGAGTGTCTCGTCACCGGGCGCGACGTCGAGATCGTCGTCCAACGTCAGCGTGCGGACGCCGCTGCCCGCCGCGTCGACAGCACTATCCTTGCGATAACGCACGAGTGCCGCCGGCGCCGACGATGCGAGGAACTCCTCGCGGCCGAGCTGGACCAGGTGGCGATAGTGCCCCGAGGCATCCACGGGCGGACTCTTCGCATACGGCGGCGCCCCCGGCAAGTCCGCGTTTGACAGGCATTACCGCGACGGGGTAAACGTCCCGACGTCATGTACGACACCTCCGATATTCGCAAGGGCCTCAAGGTCTTGATGGACGGGAACCCCTACAACGTCATCGAGTTCCAGTTCGTGAAGCCCGGCAAGGGGGCGGCGTTCACGCGCACGAAGTTCAAGAACCTGCTCACCGGCGCGGTCGTCGAGCGCAACATCCGCTCGGGTGAAAAGCTGGAGCCCGCGAACGTCGAGACCAAGGACATGCAGTTCCTCTACAAAGAGGGCGGCGATCTCGTGTTCATGGATCAGGTGAACTACGAGCAGGTCACGATCGCGACCGACATGATCGGCGACGCGCACGACCTCATGAAGGACAACCTGCCGTGCACGGTCGTGTTCTTCAACGATCGCCCGGTCGACGTCACGCTGCCCACGTTCGTGTTCCTCGAGGTCACGGCGTCGGAGCCGGGCGTCCGCGGTGACACCAGCGGTAACGTCCAGAAGCCGGCCACGCTCGAGACGGGCGCCACGGTTTCGGTGCCGCTGTTCATCCGCGTCGGTGACACGGTCAAGGTCGACACGCGCACGCACGAATACGTCGAGCGCGTTAACAAGTAGTCATGCACGGGCGCGTCATTGCGCTCGACCCCACGTCGCGAACGGCGATCGTTCGCACCGAGCGCGAAGATCTTCGCGTCGCCGCCGAACCGAGCTGGCGGGTCGGGCAGTTACTCGACACCACGCATGTCCCACCCGAGCCGTATCCGGCGCCGGGGTCCGAGGTCATGCGGATGCCGCGCGTGCGGATGCAGATGCTCCGGGCGCGAGCGCAGGCGTTGTCCGCCGTCCGGACGTTCTTCGCGCAACGCGGCTTCCTCGAAGTCGACACGCCGCTCCTCGTGCCGAGCCCCGGCCTCGAGATCCATCTCGATGCGGTGCAGGCCGGTGATGGCTATCTGATCACCTCGCCCGAGTATTCGATGAAGCGGCTGCTCGCGGCCGGCTTCGAGAAGATCTTCACGGTCTGCAAGTGCTTCCGCGCGAACGAACGCGGCGCGCATCACTCGAGCGAGTTCACGATGATCGAGTGGTACCGCGGCTACGACGGCATCCACGCGATCGCGCGCGATACCGAGGAGCTCGTCCATGCCGTGTGTGGCGATCACGCGCGGATCGGCGATCGCAAGATCTACGTGAAGCCGCCGTGGAAGCGGATCAGCGTGCGTGCTGCGATGCAGGAGTTTGCCGGCGTTCGCGTCGATGGCGACGAATCCGCCGACGAGCTGACAGCTCGCGTCCGCGCCGCGGGGATTCCGTGCGCGCCGCACCTCGCGTGGGACGACGTGTTCTTCACCGCGTGGCTCGCGCGGGTCGATCCGGCGTTGGCCGCGCTCGATCACGCTATCATCGTCGAGGATTGGCCCACACCGCTCGCCGCACTCGCGCGCCGAAAGCCAAACGAGCCAGGCACGGCGCTCCGGTTCGAGGCGTACATCGGCGGGATCGAGCTCGCGAACGCGTTTGATGAATTGGTCGATGCGAACGAGCAAGAAGCGCGGTTCCGCGACGAGCAGAAGCAACGCTACGATCGCGGCCGGCCGGTCTATCCGATCGATACGAAGCTGGTCGCGGCGTTGCGCGAGGGTTTGCCGCCGAGCGGTGGGATCGCCCTCGGCTTCGACCGCCTCGTGATGCTGGCGACCGGCGCGACGGACATCGCGCAGGTCCAAGCGTTTAGCGATTCGGAACGCTGATCACGACAGCCATGTCGTGATCAGTCGGATATGGCCGATCCGGTGTTCGCTAAGTCCGCGACGGCTCGTATGGCACTGCGGCTGCAAAACCGCTCGGCCTATGCGCTACGCAGTCCTCCTTATCTTGCTCGCCGTGACCACCGCCCACGCGCAACCCGCGATGACGCCGCCGCAGTACGCGCCGCAACTTACGACCGACGATCTCGAGGCGATCCACGATGGCTACATCTCTCAGGTGCAAGTCGGCGTCGGCGCGGGGGCTGCGATCTTCCTCGGGTTCGGCGTCGGGCAAGCGGTCGAAGGTCGGTGGCTGAAGACCGGTTGGATCATGACGGTCGGCGAAACCGCGAGCCTGATGACGTTCCTCGTCGCGATCGCGCCCTCGTTCGGCGATTGCTTCGACGATTGCCGGCGCACCTCGCAAACCCGGGCCGTGCTCGGGCTCGGCAGCTTGGCCATCTTCGGCGGGCTCCGGATCTGGGAAGTCGTCGATTCGATCAGCGGGCCGATGCAGCAGAACCGGCGATATCTGGCAGCCCGCGCTCGTCACCCGGACTTTTACGTCAATCCGGTTTCCCAGGGCGACGGCGCCGTTGTGGGCCTCGCGATGCGGTTCTAGAGTAGGCACATGCGGACGGTGATCTTGGTGGCGGCAGCATCGCGGCTCGCATTCGCGGAACCGCCGGGCCTCACCGCGCCGACGGCACCGCAGCCGTATCCCACGCCGCGTCTGCAATTGACCGACGACGAACAAGACGAGATCGACGCCGGCTACATCTCGCCCGGGCAAACGATCGGCGGCGTGATGATGTCGCTGATGGGCTTCGGGATCGGCCAGGTGGTCGAAGGCCGCTGGCACGAGACGGGATACATCTTCACCACGGGCGAAGCGCTCTCGATCACCGCGCTCGTCATCGGCGCCGCGAACGGCGGCTTCGACGACGCGTGTTGTCACCACAACCCCAACGCGAACCTCCTCGCGGTCGGCGGGATGATCGCGTTCATGGGCTTTCACGCGTGGGAGGTCCTCGACGCGGCGGTGGGACCCACGAAGCACAATCGCCACGTCTACGAGCTCCGCCAACGCGCGGGCCTCGAAGGCTTCGCGGTGCCGGCGTCGACGGGAACCGGTGGCGTCGCCGGTATCTCGCTACGGTTCTAGGCCGAGGCGCCGCATCATCGAGCGCACGGTGCCGCCCGGATCGCTCGACGCACCACGTCCGACCTCGCCGAGCAATCGCGCGGCGCGGGCAGGGGAGTTGTTCGACTTCGCGAGCGCGATCTCCAACGCCGTCCGCTCGAGCTCGTCGCGAATCGCGCGCAAGTTCATCTGTCCGCCGTCGATCAAGCGCACGATCGCATCGCGATCGAACAGCGCTGTCGCGTGCTTTTCGGGGGCGCCACGCACGACGTGCTCCGGAAGGTCCGAGAGCAACAGCTCCGTGCCGGCGAGCTTCTTCACGAGCGCCGAGAAGATCGTGTTGCGAAGCTCGCGCACGTTGCCGGGCCACGGATACTTCAGCAACACCGCCATCGCCGCGGGCGTCACGCGCTCCACCCGATGTGGTGCCGCTGGTTCTTCGCGATAGAACCGCGCGATCAGCGAGTGCACGAGCTCCGGGAGATCCTCGCGGCGATCGCGAAGCGGAGGCACCTCGATCCGGACGATCGCGAGGCGTTGGTACAAGTCGGAACCGAACTCGCCGCGCTCGACGAGCTCGCCCAGATCGCGATTCGTCGCCGCGACGATCCGGAAGTCGACCTGCCGGCCCTGACTCTCACCGAGCCGCGAGGTCACGTGATCCTCGAGCACGCGCAGGAGCTTCACCTGCAATGTCTTCGGCGTGTCGTCGACCTCGTCGAGGAACACGGTGCCGCCGGAGGCCGCGCGGATCAGGCCATCGTAGTCCGCGACCGCGCCGGAGAACGCTCCCTTCACGTAGCCGAACAGCTCGCCTTCGATCAATTCGTTCGGAATCGCCGCGCAGTTGATCGGCACGAGCTCGCCCTTGCGGCCGCTGCGCGCGTGGAGGTAGCGCGCGGTGAGGTCCTTACCGGTGCCGGTCTCGCCCGTGAGGAGCACCGCCATCGAGGTGTGCGCCGCACGATCGATCTCCGCGAGCACGCGACGCGCCGCCGGACTCTTCGCGATGAACCCGGGCGGCGGCTCGCCGGGCGCGACATCCGCGATCAGCTCGGCATAGCGGCGCGCCAACACCGCAGGCAGGTCGTCATCGATCGCGATCGCGTCGTACGCACCCGCCAACACCGCGGCGCTGACATCGATCGGATCGAGCTCGCCGGTGCTTACCCAGATCCACGGTGGTGCGGGTGCACGCGTGGGTGGCTTCGCGGCGACCACCAAGCGAACCACCGCGCGCTCGGCAGCGACCTCGGCGAAGCCCGCGGTGGCGAGTGAACGGCGCGTGATCGTGGGAAATCCGCGGCCGACGACGGCGATATCCATATCCGTATTGTAATACGCCGGGGCGTATTTTCATCCGACCTGGCGACTCCTCCGCTATGTAAATCCAAAGACTTAGATGCGGCACGACCGATGCTCTTTAGCTCCTCGAAATTGAAAGGAGCTCGTTGATGGTGCTGCTACATGTCCCTCTGTTCGTCTGGATTGCCGGTGCGGTCGTGGCCGCTCTCCTGTTCTGCCTGATGTTCGGAACCGTCGTGATCGGGGCCCAAGAATCCGGCCTCGTCACCAAGAAGTACGGTCGAGCATTGCCGCCGGGTCGCATGATCGCGACGCGCGGTGAAGCAGGCTATCAGGCCGAGTTGCTGCCTCCGGGCTGGCACTTTCCACTCTGGCGCTGGAAATACAGCGTCCGGAAAGTCGGCTTGGTCGAGGTTCCGTCGGGTGAGATCGCACTCGTCGTCGCGAAGGACGGCACGGCGATTCCGGCGGAGCGCGTGCTCGGCAAAGAGCTGGCTTGCGACAACTTCCAGGATGCTGCGCGCTTCCTCGATGAAGGAGGCGAGAAAGGACGTCAACTCTCGATGCTCACGGCGGGTCGCTATCGGATCAACCCGGCGTTGTTCGACATCGTCACGGCGCAACGTGCGGTCAACTTCGGCTTGGCTCCGGATACGCTGCGCGTGTTTCGCGTCCCGTCGGATCGCGTGGGCATCATCACGTGTCTCGATGGTCGGCCGATTCCCGCCGGTGAAATCGCGGGCCCGGTCGTCAGTGGTCATGACTCGTTCCAAAGCGCGCAGGCGTTTATCGACGCCGGTGGCTGCCGCGGTTTGCAAGAGGAGGTGTTGCTCAGTGGTGCATGGAATCTCAACCCGTGGTTCGTGTCGGTCGAGCTGATCCAGCTCACGGAAATCCCGATCGGTTATGTCGGCGTGGTGGTCAGCTACGTCGGTGGCGAGCACGTGGACATCAGTGGTGATGGCTTCTCGCACGGCGACCTCGTCGAAAAGGGCCGCAAGGGTGTGTGGGTCGAGCCGCTGCTTCCCGGCAAGCATCCGGTCAACGCACGAGCGATGAAAGTCGAGCTCGTTCCGACGACGAATATCGTTCTCAACTGGGCCAACCGTAGCGAGACGCATGCATATGATTCGGGCCTTAGCTCGATCACGGTGCGCTCGCGCGATGGCTTCTCGTTCAACCTAGATGTTGCTGCGATCATCCATATCGGTATGAAGAACGCGCCGCGCGTGATCTCGCGCGTCGGTTCGATGCAGAACCTCGTCGATCATGTGTTGCAGCCTACGGTCGGTAACTACTTCCGTAACTCGGCGCAGGAATCGACGGTGCTCGAGTTCCTCTCCGCGCGCTCGGCGCGGCAACGCGAGGCGTATCTGCATATTCGTGCCGCGGTGGCTGCCTATGACGTCGACTGTATCGACGCTTTGATCGGTGACATCGAACCCCCGGCGGAGCTGATGAAGACGCAAACGGACAAAAAAATCGCGGACGAGCTACAGCGCACCTACGACGCGCAACGCGAAGCGCAGATGCGCCGGCAGATGCTCGAGCGCGAGACCGCGGCGGCGAACATGCAGGCCGAGGTCGTGCGTAGCGAGCAGCAGGTCCGGATCCAGACCCAGATGGCAGAGGCGCGAGTCGCTGCTGCGAGGGGCGAGGCCGAGTCTGCAAAGCTGCGGGCGCAGGCGGAAGCGGAAGTTCAGCGCGTGACGGCGGCTGCAACCGCGGATGCGATGCGACTCCAGGCGGATGCCGATGCTGATGGTATGCGCGTGCGTGGCGAAGCGAATGCCGATGCGGAGCGTGCTCGTGGCCAAGCGGCTGCGGCGAGCTACGCCGCGGGTATCGAAGCGCTCGGCGAGCAGAGCTATACGGCGGTGCAGCTGGCGTCGATCCTCGGTGGAAGTGGCATGAAGCTCGTCCCGGATGTCGTCCTGGGCGAGGGCAGGTCGTCGCTCGCGGACGTCTTGCTCGCGAAGATGGCAACGGGTCGCACGCAACAGCTCGAGCTAGCTGAGACGACGCCCGTGAACGGCCACGCGAAGACCTAGTGTTTGGCCCGGAGATGAAAAACTCTCCGGGCCGTTTGTGTTTCTAGCTCGCGCGCTTCGACGCTTTGGCGCGCAGCTGCTTCTCGCGTTCGAGCAGCGGCTTCACGAACTGGCCGGTGTAGCTGCGCGCGATCTTCGCGACATCCTCCGGTGTTCCGGACGCGATGATCTCACCGCCGGCGGATCCGCCCTCGGGGCCGAGGTCGATGATCCAGTCCGCCGTCTTGATGACGTCCAGGTTGTGCTCGATCACGAGCACCGTGTTGCCGCTATCGACGAGTCGGTTCAGCACCTCGAGCAGCTTCTTCACGTCACCGAAGTGGAGACCCGTGGTCGGCTCGTCGAGCAGATACAACGTGCGGCCGGTTTGCACGCGCGCGAGCTCCTTCGCGAGCTTCACGCGCTGCGCTTCACCACCGGACAACGTGGTCGCCGGCTGACCGAGCGCGATGTAGCCGAGCCCGACGTCGACGAGCGTGTCCATGATCCGGGACAGCTGCTTGTGGTGCTTGAACATCTCGGCCGCTTCTTCGATCGGCGTCTCGAGGATCTGCGCGATGTTCTTGCCCTTGTATTCGACTCGCAGCGTGGCGTCGTTGTAGCGCCGGCCCTTGCACACCTCGCACGTGACGAACACGTTCGGCAGGAAGTGCATCTCGACTTCACGCACGCCGGCGCCTTCACACGCCTCGCACCGGCCGCCGCCTTGCTTCGCCGACACGTTGAACGAGAACCGACCCGATTGGTAACCGTACGTCCGCGCCTGCGGCACGTTCGCGTAGAGCTCGCGGATCAAGTCGAACGCCTTCGTATACGTGGCCGGGTTCGAGCGCGGCGTCCGGCCGATCGGTTGCTGATCGATCACGATCACCTTGTCGACCTTGCCGAGACCCGTGAGCTCGTCGTACGGACCGACGCGATCGAGCGAGCGATGCAGCATCCGGTTCAGCGCCGGATGCAACGTGGCGTTGATCAGCGACGACTTGCCCGCACCCGAGACTCCGGTGACCGCGACCATCACGCCGAGCGGAATCTCCGCCGTGACGTTCTTCAGGTTGTGCTCGCGCGCGCCCGACAGCTTGACCCAGCTCGACGGCTCGCGACGCTGCTCCGGCACTTCGATCCGCTCGCGACCCGAGAGGAAGTTGCCGGTGATCGAATTCGTCGCCTCTTTGATGTCGTCCGGCGTGCCTTCGGCGATCACCTTGCCGCCATGGCGTCCGGCACCCGGACCGAAGTCGACGATCCAATCCGCGGCTTCCATCGTGGCTTCGTCGTGCTCGACGACGAGCACCGTGTTGCCGAGGTCGCGCAGGCGATGCAGCGTGCGCACGAGTCGTTCGTTGTCGCGTTGGTGGAGACCGATCGATGGCTCGTCGAGCACGTACAGAACGCCCGACAATTCCGATCCCAACTGCGACGCGAGCCGGATGCGTTGCGCTTCACCGCCGGACAGCGTGCCCGCCGAGCGATGCAACGTCAGGTAGTCCAACCCGACGTCGAGTAGGAACGTCAGCCGGTTCTTGATCTCCTTCAACACCTCGCCGGCGATCTGCAGACGCGAGCCGGTGAGCTTCATCGTGGTGATGAACTCGAACGCGTCCTTCACGGTCATGCCCGTGACTTCGGTGATCGCGCGCTCGTTCACGAACACCGCGCGCGACTCGGGGCGCAGACGCGTGCCGTTGCACACCGCACACGGAATCGCCCGGAAGAACTGCTCGTAGTGCTGCTTGGTCCGCTCGCTCGACGATTCGCGATGACGCCGCTCGAGCTGGCTGAGGATGCCCTCGAACTTCATCGCCCATTCGCCCGTCGAGTGCCGGCCTTCCCACTGCACGTTGACGCGCTTGTCGCCGGTGCCGTTGAGGAGCACGTCGCGTTGCTTCTCGGACAGCTTGTTCCACGGCTTCTCGAGGTCGATCTTGAACGCCTTCGCGATCGCGTTGACGATGTTCGCGGTCCAGCCCGAGTCCTTCGCGATCGCTTCGCCCCACACCGCGACCGCGCCTTGCTTCAGCGATAGCGTTTGATCGGGGACGACGAGATCCGGATCCGCGGCCATCCGCTCGCCGAGGCCGTTGCACTCGACGCACATGCCGAGCGGCGAGTTGAACGAGAAGCTCTGCGGCGACAGCTCGGGAAAGCCGATGCCGCACTTCGGACACGCGTTGTCCTCGGAGTAGGTGCGCGGAATCTTCTCGCCCGCGACCTCGACCATCAGCTTGCCCTTACCCTCGCGAAGCGCGGTCTCGACGGAGTCCGTCAACCGACCCTTGTCCTTCGGGTTGATCGTGATCCGATCGATCACGAGCTCGATCGAGTGCTTCTTCTGCTTCTCGAGACCGCTCGTGACTTCGTCGAGACGAACGATCATGCCGTCGATCCGGACGCGCACGAAGCCGGCCTTTTGCAGCTCGGCGAACAGCTCGCGGAACTCGCCCTTGCGGTTCTCCGCTTTTGGCGCGAGGACGGTGACCTGCGTCTTGTCCGGCAGATCGGCGAGCTCGTCGACGATCTGGCCCGCGGTGCGCGCGCCGACCGGACCGCCGCACTGGTAGCAACGTTGCTCGCCCGCACGCGCGAACAACACGCGGAGGTAGTCGTAGATCTCGGTCGTGGTGCCGACTGTCGACCGCGGGTTCGAGCCTGCGGTCTTCTGCTGGATCGCGATCGTCGGCGACAACCCGCGGATCCGCTCGTACTTCGGCTTCTCCATCTGGCCGAGGAACTGCCGCGCGTACGCGGACAAGCTCTCGACATAGCGGCGCTGGCCCTCCGCGTACAACGTGTCGAACGCGAGCGAGCTCTTGCCCGAGCCCGAGGGCCCGGTGATCACGACCAGCCGGTGTTTCGGCAGCTCGAGGTGATCGACGACCAGGTTATGTTCGCGCGCGCCTTCGACGATGATCGCATCCGGCTCTCGCTTGGGGTCGTTACGGCCAGGTCCCAACGAGTTGCGCGCCATAGACCCGGTACCCTAGGGAGCAAATGTTCAGGCGTCAAGCCACCTGAATAACCCCGATCGGTCAGGCGAAAACTCCCGGCTCAAACCTGACAGCGCGGTGTCACTTTTTGAAGAGCTTCGCGTACTGCCCGTAGCCTTCGGCCGCGAGCTTGTCCGCCGGGATGAACTTCAGCGACGCGCTGTTGATGCAGTAGCGGAGGCCGGTCGGCTTCGGACCATCGCCGAACACGTGGCCGAGGTGCGAATCGCCGAGCTTGCTGCGGACCTCGGTCCGCTCCATGCCGTGCGTGCCGTCTTTGATCTCGACGAGCTTCGTGCCGTCGATCGGCTGCCAGAAGCTCGGCCAACCGGTGCCCGAGTCGAACTTCTCGGTCGAGCTGAACAGCGGCTCGCCGGTCACGATGTCGACGTAGATGCCGGCCGCGTGATTGTCGAAGTACGCGTTGTGGAACGGCGGCTCGGTCCCGCTGTGTTGCGTGACCTCGTACTGGATCTCCGACAGCTCCTTCTTCAGCTGATCGTCCGACGGCTTCTTACGAACGCCCGCGAATGCAGTCGCCGAGAAGAGAAGGGTCAGTGCCAGTGCTCGAATCATCATCGAAACGTGCCTCCTGCCTTAGATACGAGCAAGGCAGGAGGACGTTACGGTGTTTCTACTAAGCCCTGGAACGTTCGACAGTTACGTCGTGGTCGTTGTGCGACGTGCCATGGACGCCCGAGATGATCTGATCGACCAACTCCTCGGGAACGCGGACATGGGCGTGCGAATCGCGCAGGCTGACCGACCCGATCCGCCCGGTGTCACCACCGATCGGACCCGCGAGCAGCGAGCGGAGATCGTCCGCCGACACGCCGTGCTTCTTGCCGAGTGACACGAACAGGCGCGCCTGGCTGCCGTCACCGGCCGCCGCGGGCGTCACGATCGTGTCGCGCTTGCCGCGGCCCTCGGACTTCGCCTCGGACTTCTTGTCGGACTTGTCCGTGGCTTTGTCCGCCGACTTCTCCGAGCGATCCGACTTCTCCGACTTCTTGTCGTCGCGACCCTTCTTGCCACCGCGATCACGGCCGCGGTCTTTACCGCCACGACCGCCACGGCTCGAGCGCTTGGTCTCGCCCTCGTCCGCGTCATCATCGGCGGCGGCTTCGACCGGCGCTTCGGCTTTCGCTTCCGCCTTGGGCGCGGGCGCAGGTGCTTCGGCCTTCGTCGACTTGTTGTCGGCCCAGGTCTCCCAGAACTCGCGCGTTGCTTCGGTCGGCTCGCTGCGCTTCTTGTCGCGCTTGCGATCGCCACCACGCTCGAGTGCGCGCGCCGCGACGTCATCGACCTTCGTCGCGGTCTGCGACGTATCGGTCAACGTTTCGGCCAACGCCGGCGATCCCGCGGTCACGGTCTCGGTCGCTGCAGCGACTTCGCTGCCGCGCTCGGCGCGCTCGCCACGATCGTTACGATCGCTGCGGTCACGGTCGCGGTCACGGCCGCGATCACGGTCACGGCCACGGTCGCGGTCGAAGCGACGCTCGCCACGATCGCCGCGATCGCCACGGTCGCGATCGAACGAACGCTCGCCACGGTTCTCGGTCGACGCCGGCGCTTCGGCCGTCGTGTCGGTCACCGGGGCAGGGGACTCGGCCGAGGCGACGACTTCCGTCATCGTCGTATCGACGACCGGAATCGTGTCGTTGCGCTCGTGCCGATCACGACGCTCGCCGCGATCCCGATCGAACCGACGGCCGCGATCACCGCGATCCCGGTCGAACGACCGCTCGCCACGATCGCCTTCGGGACGATCGCTGCGCTCACCACGCTCGCCACGCTCGCCGCGATCACGATCGAAGCGACGCTCGCCACGATCGCCTTCGGGACGGTCACCGCGTTCGCCACGGTCGCGATCGAAGCGCGGACGGTCGCCGCCTTCGGTGCGCTCGCCGCGGTCACGGCCACGGTCGCGGTCGAACGAACGCTCGCCGCGCTCGCCACCTTCAGTGCGCTCGCCACGGTCACGGCCACGGTCGCGATCGAACGAACGCTCGCCGCGGTCACCGCCAGCGCCGCCTTCCGGACGGTCGCCGCGCTCACCACGCTCGCCACGGTCGCGATCGAAACGCGGACGATCACCACGGTCGCCGCGATCGAACGACCGCTCGCCGCGCTCGCCGTCCGGACGCTCACCGCGTTCGCCACGCTCACCGCGCTCGCCGCCGCGGTCGCGATCGAACCGGCTGCCGCCGCGATCACGATCGAAGCGACCTCCACGGTCACCGCGATCGAACGACCGCTCGCCGCGCTCGCCGCCTTCGCCGCGCTCTTCATCACGCTCGCGACGCGGGCGCGGGCCCTGCGTACGCGTGGTGATCGCGTTGAGCTTCTCCGCAACGAGCTGCGCGAGCACGCGCTTGCCGTTGCTGGTGCGCAGCAGCTTCTCGAAGATCTGCGCCTCGAGGTCGCTCGCCGTGCCGGTGACACCACGGATCAGGATCTGGACCGGGTCCGGCGGGGTCGGCGTGCCGATCGGCGGCAGCGCTACCTTGAGCTTGCCCTCGAAGATGTCGTCCTTCGGGATCGACCGCTCTTCCGGCTTGATGCCGAACTGGAGGCGGATGAACCGGAAGTTGCCGAGCTCGCGCGGGCCGACCATCGAGATGGCGGTGCCCTTCTTACCGGCGCGACCCGTACGACCCGTACGGTGCACGTACACCTCGGGCGACTCCGGCACCGAGAAGTTGATCACGTGCGAGAGGTTCGAGATGTCGATGCCGCGCGCCGCGACGTCCGTGGCGCACAGGAAGCGAAGGTTCTTCGCCTTCATCCGGCCCATGACGCGTTCGCGATCCGCTTGCGACAGGTCGCTCGACAGCGGCTCCGCGTCGAGGCCTTGCTTCTTCAAGAACCGCGCGACCATGTTGGTCTCGTCGCGCATGTTGCAGAAGATGATCGCGCTCTCCGGGTTTTCCGCGAAGATGATCTTCAGGAGGTCGCGGCTGCGCGCGATACCGCTGACGATGTAGTACGCGTGGTGGATGTCCGAGACCGTCTGGCTGTCACGCGACAGCGAGAGGTTCTCGGCACCCTTCATGTGGCGCTTCGCGTAGCGCTCGACTTCGACGGGCATCGTCGCCGAGAACAGCAGCGTCTGATGCTTCTCGGGCAGGAACGACGTGACGCGCTCGATGTCCTCGAGGAAACCCATCGAGAGCATCTCGTCGCATTCGTCGAGGACGAACGTCTGGATCGTCTTGCAGTCGAGCGTGCGGCGACCGATGTGGTCGAGCACGCGGCCCGGCGTACCGACGATGATGTGGACGCCGTCCTTGAGCGCGTTGATCTGCTTACCGATCGGCGCGCCGCCGTACACGGCTTCGATGATCACGCCGCGGTGCTTGCCGAGCTGCGTGAGCTCGCGCGCGACCTGGAGTGCGAGCTCGCGGGTCGGGCACAGGATCAGTGCTTGCGGCTGGCGAACCGCCGGGACGATCCGGTTGACGAGCGGTAGACCGAACGCGGTGGTCTTGCCGGTACCGGTACGAGATTGGACGAGAAGATCTTTGCCTTCGCTGACCGGCGTGAACACGGCCTTCTGCACCGGCGTCGGCGCGAAGTAGCCCATGTCATCGAGCGCGGCCTTCACATCTTGGTGAAGTCCCGGCAGATCATCGAAGCTCGGGGGCTTTTCGGCCGCCGGTTCCTCTGCCGTTTCAGCAGTGGCTTCGATCGGAGAGTCGGTCGTGATCGCTGCGATCAGCGCAGCATCGGTCTCTTGCGCCGAACCATTCTCGGTCGGCGTCGTTCCATTTGTCATTTCGCGAAACTTTCAGTTTGGAATCCCCGAGATCGTCCAGTCGGGCAACTGGTCGGAGCGCGGAGCCTGGATTCGCCGGGACTAAACGACGTCGTTTATCGCGGCCGGGCGTGGCGCTGTCGATGCAAAGCTGTTTTTCGAGCGGAAACACGGTGTCCTAGTTTGGGCGGACCATAGTCCTGGCCCGAACCCCGGTCAAGCGCCATCAGTCTCTGGGCAGACCCAACCGAAGGCCGCCGGTGTCGTCGGTGGTCGCGTTGCCGATCAATTGCGCCGGAATCGTGCAATTCGCGGGCGGGTAGGGCACCTGGTCGCACAGGCTAGTGTCCGCCGAGATCTGGAACACGCGCAGCTCGCCGCCGGAAATCTTCAGGTTGTTCTTGTCCGTGATCGTCCCGTGGAGGAACGCGGTGTCCGGGAGTTGGGTCTGCGGCAACGCCAGCGACGTGAGCGTGACCTCGCGCGGCAGCTCGACATCCCCGACGGTGTACGTGGCCGCGGTCGAGCCCGACGTCTGATCGAACGATACGTCGTAATGCCCCCACACGCCGGCGACCAGCAGATCGACGTAGACGATGAAGTCGCCGGCGTCGTCGGTGTTCGCGGTCGCGGCCGGGATTTCGGCCAAGAACGATGCCGCGTCGTCGAGCTCGCTCCATTGGAACCGCAGAGATGGCTTCGCGGTCACCGATAGCGCCTTCGCGGGTTGGCCCGCGGCGTCGACGATCCGTCCCGACAACGCGACGCGCGCCGGCAATCGGACATCCGGGATTGCACTCAGCATCGTCGAATCGATGTCTTGATCGAACACCACACCGAGATCCGAGCCCGCCGGTGGAATCACGCGCATCGTGTAATGGAACGCGCTGCCGTCGAGCAACGCGAGCTCGACGTCGCCGGTGTCGAGCGTGGTTCCTTGTGCCGTGAACGTCGCGTCGGCGCTGTCATGGAGCAGCGAGTCGACCTCGGCGGTCACCGTGACCTTCGCACCGGCAACGGGATTGACCGAGCCATCGCCGGACAGACCCTCGATATGGATCTTCGACGTCACCATTTCGCCGACGTCGGCGGGCTGGGTTAGTGGGTGCACCCCGGACTTCGCGTCGAGGCCGGGAAACGTCAGCGTCGGCGCGGTGACGCCAGAACCATACGGCGTCGCGACGATCGAGATCGTACCGACGATGTTGTCGCTCAGCGTCAGCGAGTACGTGCCGGTCGTGGTGTACGCGACGGTCGAGACATCGGTGACCGCGCCGAGTGGATCGAGCTTGCCGCGCGCGACGACGCGATAGCGCGTGAGTGGCCGATTCGCGCTGTCGCTCACGGTGCCCGTGATCACCGGCGACGTCTTCGAGCCGAGGACGATCGTGCCGACGCTGATGTCGGTCGTCGGCGAGCGTTCGAACGCGACCGTCGGCGACAGCTCGGCCGCCGAGGTTCCACCGTTCTGAGGTGGTTGCGGGCCATTCCCCGTCGGCACGACCGTGATCACGTACGGCGGATCGCCATCGTGACTGCGCGGGACGAACGCGGTGAACGAGTTGTTGCCACGACTCAGGCCTTCGGTGGCAGAGACCGAGCTCGTGAACCCGGTCCCGCCGGCAAACAGCGGTGCGCGGGTGATCACGACCGTCGCGGCCACCGATTCTTGCGAGCACGTCGCCTGATCCGGGCAGTACGCTTCGATCCGTCCGGTGATCCGGACCGGCGCCTCGATCTGGAGCGTGCCGAAATCCCCGTTCTCGGGCAGCGTCAGGTTCGCGATCTCGTTCGCGATCAGATCCGGACGCAACGCCGGAGGCACGATCACCGCGCCGAACGTGCCACTCGGCGGACCGCCGTAGCATTGATTCGCCGAGCAGACCTCGCCCATCGCCGTGTTGCAGTCGCTGTTCACCGTGCACTCCGGGGCCGGCGGCTCCGGAATCGTGATGCAGCCTGCAAGGCAGGTGATGGCGAGCGCGCGCAGCATCAGTTCACGCAGTTCACCTGGTAGGTGCGCGTCGTCGATTGGCCGCCGGCGGGAATCGTCTTGCTCGTGTCGATCGGTTCGCGATCGAACACCACGATCTCGACCAGGTGCGTGATTTGCGCATCGCTCTGCAGGCACAGGTTCGCGAGCGAGCAGGTCGTCGTGCGATATGCGGTGCCGTTCGATGCGGCCGTCGGACAGATCGAACGCGGCGCGGTCGGGTTTTGCAGCGTGTAGTCGAAGTATACGCGGGCGTAGAGCGCGTCGTCGACATCCGTATCGAGCAGCGTCAGCGTGACCGTTTGATCCTGGGCATTCGGCGCCGTCGCGAACGTCACCGGCCCGGGCTCGACCAGCTCCTGCATGTCGGACGTGACCTTGTAGATCGACGGCGGCGAATCGACGCCCGCATCTTGGACATCGACCGACAGCGACGGCGGGATGATGCAACCCACGCCGAATAGGCTACCGCCGACCGCCACGATCACTGCGCGACGCAGATCACTAGTTCTCGGGTGGCGCGCCATCTTCGCCTTCCTTTTCGAGATGACGAAACACCGTGCGCGGATCCACACCGAGGTCGCGCGCGGTCTTCGTCCGGTTGCCGTTGTTGAGCGCGAGCACCTCGTTGATGTAGTCGCGCTGGAACTTGTCCTTGGCCTCGGCGAGCGTGAGGATCGTCGGCAACGCATCGCCGGTGAGATCGAGATCGTCCGGCCCGATCATCGTCGAGTCGCACAGCACGATCGCCTTCTTGATCCGGTTCTCGAGCTCGCGAATGTTGCCGGGCCAGTTGTGCTTACGGATCGCGACCGCGGCGTTCGGCGACAGGCCCTTCACCTTGCTGTCGTACTCGCGCGCGTAGCGAGAGATCAGGTAGCGCGCGATCACCGTGATGTCGTCGCCGCGCACGCGCAGCGGCGGCAGCTCGACGTTCACCACGTTCAACCGATAGTAGAGGTCTTCGCGGAACCGACCGCCCTGGATCTCCTTCTCGAGATCGCGGTTCGTCGCCGCGAGGATGCGGATGTCGCACGCCTCGGGCCGCGTATCGCCGACGCGAAACACGACGCGCTCCTGCAACGCGCGCAGGATCTTGACCTGGAGCTCGATCGGCATCTCGCCGATTTCGTCGAGGAACAGCGTGCCGCCATCGGCCGCTTGAAACTTGCCCTGCTTGTTGGAGACCGCGCCGGTGAACGCGCCCTTCACGTGACCGAACAGCTCACTCTCGAGCAGGTTCTCGGGAATCGCGCCGCAGTTGATCGTGATGAACGGCTTGCCCGCGCGCGGCGAGCGATTGTGGATCTCGCGCGCGATCAACTCCTTGCCGGTGCCGGTCTCGCCGGTGATCAGCACCGAGATGTCGGTCGGTGCGATCTTCTCGACCTTCCGAAACACCGCCTGCATCGGCGGCGACGTGCCGACGATCTCGCCGAACCGGAACTGTTCGAGCCGCTCGTTCAAGCGCTTGTTGTCGATCCGCAGCTCGTTGAGCAGCAGCGCGTTCGACACGATCAACGCGGCCTGCGACGCGAACACCGTCAGCACGCGTAGCGTCTCGTCTTGGAATAGGTCGCGGATCGAGTCGTTGCCGACATAGATCAGGCCGAGCAACCGCCCGCGATCGAGCAGCGGGACGCAGATCACCGACGACACCTTGAGGTGCATCACGGACTTTGCCGCGGCGAACTCGTCGTCGTGCATCGCATCCGAAATGATGACGGGCTTTCGCGACCGGACCACCTTTGCAATGATCGAGTCGGAGAGCTGCGAAATCGCATCCGCGATGTTCTCGCGGTTGAGGTTTCTTGCCACTTTGATGTCGAGCGTCTCGCCCTCGGCGAGGATCAGGAACCCCTTGTCCGCGTTCGTGATCTGGATGACCGCATCCATCAACGCGTCGAGGAGCTCGGTCAGATCGCGGACGTGCATCAGGCGATCGCTGAACTCGTAGAGCTTCGTGTACGCGTCGAGATCCGCGACCGTCTTCGCCGCTTCTTCCTCGACGACCGGCGCCTGCTCGTCGACCATCGCGAACCGCAGCTCGACGGAGCCGATCACGAGTCGCTCGTCATGCGTCAGCTTGTGCTTGCTGCGCTTCTTGCCGTTGACGACGAACTCGGTCTTCTTCGGCGCGAACACCGTGTAGGTCTGACCGTCGAAGTGAACCGCGAAGCCGTCGACGACGAGCGGATCCGGCAACACGATGTCGTTGTCGGGCCCGGAGCCGAGCGACGTGATCTTCTTGTGGAGGTGATACACGGTGGGCGAACGGCCCGGGGCGGTTAGGCGTAACGACGGCATTAGTGCTCCCACGAAAGGCCGATGCCGGCGCCATCGGGCGTGAACATCGGCAGGACATGAAACGAGGTTTTCGGCGCGGGCCGCTTCTTCGTCGAATCCGGCTTCAACAGGCCGCGTAGCTCGGGCGGCAGCACGGACTCGTCGATCTCGACGCGCGTCTGGGGCGTGAAGTTCAAGTACGCGTCGACGGCGCCGAGCACCCACAAGCCGAGGAACGCGACGCCGGCGCCGATCTCGACTTGCTGCAGGCGCAGCACGCGGTTCGCATCTTCCGGGGCAACGCGGGTCGAGCGAATGCCGTACGTGTTGACGAGGTAGGCCCAGATCGCGGCGCTCGTGATCAGCGTGGTGCCTTCGGCGGCGGTGAAGAAGATGCCCTTGCCGATGTCCTTGTTCTGATACTGGCCGACGCCGAACGGCACGAAGTTCAGATAGAACTGGTGCGTCTCGACGCCGACGTACGACTCGCGCAGCTTCAACAATTCTGCGCGGCGCTTCTTCTCGGCTTCCGCGCGAATCCGCTCCTGCATGTCGAGGCGGGTTTCGTTGAACGCGTCGATCGCGGTGGAGTCGGTGACGATCAGCGGATCGATGCGGACGTTGGAGTTGACGAGGAGCGCCTGCTCGAACTCGCGGCGCGCGCCGGGTGTGTCGCCGGTCTCGTAGCGACATACACCCAACGCGAGATACGCCTCGGCAAGATCGGTGTCGCTCGCGAGCCGCGGTGGGGGCGGGTAGAGCAGCGAGTTGAAGAGCGGCAACGCGGACGAATATTGACCGCGCCGGTACGCGGCTCGGGCCGAGTCGAAATCGTCGCTGGGCGTCGCCGTGGCAACGCCGGTCAGAACCGCGAGCGAGAGGATGATCAGTGCAGATCGCACTTCACCTCGAGGCTCTGTCCGGCTTTAAGCGTGCGCGACTGATGGTCCGTCTTGCCAGTAGGGCCGGTGAAATCGACGACGACGTCCTTTTCGGGAGAGGTCGCGAACTTGCTGAACGTGATCGTGACTGGACGTCCGATTTCGGTCGTGCGGCCGTCGACCGAAACGCTCGCGTTCGCGATCGCGCAATTCGGCGTGATCTGCGCTGGCTTGAACAGCTGGTCGACGAAGATCTGCGTCGACGAGCCGTCGACCGTTTTTTTGATCTCTTCGCAGCAGTCATTGCGAATCGCCACGTCGATCGGTCGGCCTTCGTACGAGACGGTGATCCGTCCGTCTGGCGCTTGCTTCCATTCGCCGGTGCCGATCCGATACGACGAGTTCCCGAATACCTTGAGTTGGACCGTGACCGGCTCCACGGTTGCAGCCGCATCCGGTGGTAGCTCCACCGTGGTGATCGCCGCGTCGACCACGCGCTTCACGACCATCTCTTGTTTCGCGGCGTCGATCGGCGCGGTCGCGATCATTGGCGCGTCTTTAAGACCGGTCTCGTGCACGACGTGATCTTCGTGGGGGCGGTCGGATCCGGTCGGCACGTTCAACGCCGGGACCCCACCGTCCTCGAGCTTCGGCGACCGCGTGTGGATCGCGTACGCACCGACCGCGATCACGCTGACACCGACGATCGCGAGCGCCACGGTCTTGATCCGCGCCCGCCGATTCAACCGATCGAGGATCGCGAGGACCTTCTCGTTCTGCGGATCGATCGTCAGCACGCGATCGAACACGTCGAGCGCGGCCGCGCGATTCTCCGAGCCGAGCTGCTCTTCGCCATGCCGCGTGAGCGTCTCGATCAAGCGCGCCTTCAGCGCTTCCTCGTAGGATGCGGGCGCCGCGAAGTAGCGCGCGAGCTCCGCCGAGACCTTGTCCGGTGCTACGCCCGATTCCTCGAGATACGCCTCGAGCGCGAGCACCATCTCGCCGATCGCCGCGTAGCGATCGTCGGGCACCGCCGCCATCGCCTTCAAGATGATTCGGCCGAGGCGATTCCCGATCCGCGGATTCGCCTGGCGCGGATCGATGAACTTGCACTCGGCAATCCGCTTCAACACCTCGTGTGGGTTCTTGCCTTCAAACGGCAGCTTCCCGACGCACAACTGATAGAGCACGATGCCGGCCGCGAACACGTCCGTCCGGAAATCGAGCGGGCGACCTTCGACGTGCTCCGGCGCCATGTACGCCGGCGAGCCGAGCAGCTGGCCGGTCACGGTCAACCGCTCGAGATCCACCATGTGCGAGATGCCGAAGTCCATCAGCTTCACGACGCCGTCGGACCGGATCATGATGTTCTCGGGCTTCACGTCGCGATGCAGGATCGATCCGGCATGCGCGTGCGCGAGCGCGCGGCAGACTTGGAGGATGACCATCGCCCCGATCTCGGGGAACGCGATCGGCCGCTCGGTGATGAACTGCTTCAGTGTCTGGCCGTCGATGAACTCGGTGACGATGTAGCTGTCGCTGCCTTCTTTCGCCGAGTAGTCGAAGATCTCGAGGATGTTCTCGTGGCGCAGCTTCGCGACCGCTTGCGCCTCGCGCTCGAACCGATCGCGCGCTTCCTGATAATCCGAGAGGTGCTTGTGCAGGATCTTGACCGCGACGACCCGCTTCAACGAGCGATCGGTCGCGCGATAGACCACGGCCATCCCGCCTTGGCCGACACGCTCCAAGAGCTCGTACTTGTCGAGGACCTGACCAACCTGGATCACGAGCGCCGTTTCTTCTCCCCGCACCTGACACAGATGTCAGGCACGGGCCCTGCCGTTCATCGGACTCTAAGTTGACCAATAAGGTTGGCTAACTCCTAGAGTCTACGCTCGAAATCGCGACACCTACAAGCGACGGCCTCTGACTTAGATGGCGCTGTGCTTGACTTATGATCGCAGACCCAATAGATACACAGCCCTCCCAGGCACGTAGCTCAGTGGGAGAGCACTACCTTGACACGGTAGGGGTCAGGAGTTCAATCCTCCTCGTGCCTACAAGCAGTTAGCGTATGATGGAGCGAGTGCAGCGGCTCGCGTTGGTGGTCTGTTTACTGACCGCATGTCGATTCGCACCGGGGGAGACCGGTGGCGGCGACGACGACGGTTCTGGCAGCGATGCCGGGATCGACGGTGGTAGCGGCTCGGGCTCGAACGGCTCGAACGACGCGCCGACCTGCGGCAATCCCGGCTCGGTCCGCGACGACTTCAACGGCACCGTGATCGCGGACCAGTGGTACCAGTACAACCTGCGCGGCACGGTCAGCGAGACCAACCAGGCGCTGAGCATCACGCCGATCAACAACGACATGATGAACCGGTTCACCGGGGTCGAGAGCAAGAACGCGTTCGACATGCGGCGCGGGCAGGTCACCGTCGAGATCACGCAGATGGTCGACAACTCGATGAAGGTCAGCGCCGGCCTCTACCTCGCGACGCCGACGGAGATCGCGTCGTTGGTCTACGCGCAAGGCATGGTGCAGGGCACCGTCGGCACGGCCAAGACCACGCCCGTCGCGTACGACGCCACGATGATGAAGTGGTGGCGGATCTCGAATGATGGCTCGCTGCTCCACTTCTGGACATCGCCGGATGGCGTGACGTTTAACGAGCTCGGCGCGGGATTTCCCGTCGATTTTTCGATCGTCCACGTGTTCCTCGGCGGCAACTCGAGCCAGGACGGCAACGTTCACGGCACCGTGACGTTCGACAGCCTGAACCTCGACACGCCGGCGACGCCCTGGTGCAAGAGCCACACGTTCGTCGATCCGTTCATGCGCACGACGGTCGGCGACAACTGGTACGCGATCGCCGGCGGCATGGGGCCGATGGGCTGCACGCCGACGGTGTCCGCGACCGGCGCGCAGTTCGCGACCCACGACATGGCCGCGCGGTGCTGGCTGCAGACCGAAGAGGGCTTCGATCTGTCGAGTGATTACGTCACCGTCGATGTTCCGGCGATCGCGACACTGCCGACCAACTTCCAGGTGTTCCTGCGCGTGGTGTCTGACACCACGGCGAACGCGTTCCAGATCTACTTCCTCAACAATTTCGTGTGCGGGCAGCTCCAGTCGCTCGCGGTCGGATGCACGAGCTACGACTCGTCGAAGATGGAGTATTGGCGGATCGGGGAGAACAACCACACGCTGGCGTTCGAGACGAGCCCCGACAAGGTCACCTGGACGAAGGTCATGCCCGACGCGACCGAGACCTCAGCGTTTTCGGTGAATTCGGTCCACGTCGAGATCGGCGTCGACGCGCCCACGAACAGCGACTTCACCCAGACGGTTAGCGGCTACAACACGGCCTTTTAGGGGTTCCACGAGACATCGGGGCCTGCATGTTGTACAAACACGCCCTGAATCAGGTCTCAGGAGATCCGCAGAAGCATGGTTTACGCACAATGAATGGTCGGCCGCCGGGTGGTCGCTTTGGTGACCGCCGCCGCCCAGACCAGGGCCTACGCATTAACAATCGAATTCGCGTCCCCGAAGTTCGAGTGATTGCCGAGGAAGAACAGCTCGGCATCTTGCCCACCCACGAAGCGTTGCGCCTCGCGGAAGAACGCGGCTTGGATCTCGTCGAGATCAGCCCGCGTGCATTCCCGCCGGTGTGCCGGATCATGGACTACGGCAAGTACAAGTACGAGGAAGCGAAGAAGAAGCAGCAGGCTCGCAAACGCGCTTCTACCGTCGAGACCAAAGAGATCAAGTTCCGTCCGAAGACGGAAGAACACGACATGGCTTTCAAGGTGAAGCATGTCCGACGCTTCCTCGAGGCCGGCAACAAGGTGCGCTTGGCCGTCGTGTTCCGTGGTCGCGAGATCACGCACCCGCAGACCGGTATGAACGTGCTCAATCGCATCGTCGAGATGTGCACGGACATCGCCACGGTCGAGGCGACGCCGAACATGGAAGGCCGGCGCATGATCATGGTGATCGCGCCGAAGCCGGGTGTCGTGCGGAAGGCGCAGGAAGCCAAGAAGGCTCAGGCCGCCGCGCAGCAGGCGCTCGAAGCGCAGAAGAAGAACGCTCCGCCGGGTCAGAAGGCGCCGCCGCCGCCGGAGGATGACGACGACGATCTCGACGAAGACGAGATCAACGCGGACGTCGACGATGATGATGACGACGCGGACGGCGAAGATCAGCCGCAGGCGTAAGTCTGCGATTGCTGGTCGATCGCGTTCGAGATTCTGACGAAATCACTTGTCAGGTGGCGTGCCCTCGGGCATAAGGACCACCCGTTTAAGCGGTGTAGCTATGCCCAAGGTCAAGACTCATTCCGGTGCTAAAAAGCGGTTCAAGAAGACCGCTTCCGGCAAGTTCAAGTTCTCGCGCGTGTTCAAGCGTCACCTCTTGACCGGCCGTAGCAAGAAGCGGAAGCGCCAGCTCCGCAACGCGTCCTACGTCCCGGCCGCGCACCACCACCAGATCGATATCCTGCTTCCGTACGCCTAAAGGAACGAAGTATGCCTCGCGCAAAACGTGGATTTAAAGCTCGTCGTCGCCGGAACCGCCTGCTCAAGTGGGCCAAGGGTTTCCGCGGCAAGCGTTCTTCGGCGCATGCGGTCGCGAACGAAGCGGTGCAGCACGCGTGGCTGCACATGTACGACTCGCGCAAGCAGCGCAAGCGGGACTTCCGTGCACTCTGGATCCAGCGCATCAACGCCGCGGCGCGTGCGCATGGCATCAGCTACTCGAAGCTGATCGGTGCGCTCAACAAGGCGTCGATCGGTCTCAACCGCAAGATGCTCGCCGAGATCGCGATCAGCGACCCGGTGGCGTTTAAGGCGATCGTCAGCGCGTAGCCTGCCGATTTGATCTTTCTTGAACGGCGGCTTCGCGAGGAGCCGCCGTTTTTGCGTTTGGAGCATTCATGTCTGAGCTGATCTCGAATCTCGAAAAGCTAGGCGACGAATTCGGCGCCGTGATCGCACCACTCGCCGACGAACAGGCGATCCGCGCCGCGCAGGCGCAGTTCCTCGGCAAGAAGGGCAAAGTCTCGGAGCTCATGAAGGAGCTGTCGAAGCTGCCTCCCGCGGATCGTCCCGCGGCCGGTGCGGCGGCGAATAAGGTGAAGACCGCGATCGAGCAACTGACCGATGCGCGCTTGAAGGAGCTCTCCGACGCGGTCGCCGCGAAGGATCTCCAGCGCGTCGTCGACATCACGTTGCCGGCACAGCCGATCGCCGGTGGCCACCTCCATATCCTCACGCAGGTGCGGATGGAGATGACCCAGATCTTCGCCGAGCTCGGCTTCGTCGTCGCGGAAGGTCCGCAAATCGAGACCGACTGGAACACGTTCGAAGCGCTCGCGATCCCGAAGGATCATCCCGCGCGCGACATGCAGGACACGTTCTACATCTCGAACGACATCGTGTTGCGCACGCACACGTCGCCGGTCCAGGTCCGGACGATGCTCACGCAGGAGCCGCCGATCCGGATCATCGCGCCGGGGCACGTCTACCGTCGCGATGACGATCTCACGCACTCGCCGATGTTCACGCAGCTCGAGGGGCTCGTCGTCGACACCGACGTGTCGTTCGGCGATCTCAAGGGCACGCTGCTCCACTTCGTGAAGCGGTTCTTCCAGCGCGATCTCGACGTCCGGTTGCGGCCGAGCTACTTCCCGTTCGTCGAGCCGGGCGCCGAAGTCGATATGCAGTGCAGCTTCTGCGGCGGCTCGGGCTGCCGCGTGTGCAAGCACACCGGCTGGGTCGAGATCGGTGGCTCGGGCATGGTCGATCCCGAAGTGTTCCAACACTGCCGGATCGATCCCGAGCGCTACACCGGCTTCGCGTTCGGCATGGGCATCGAGCGCATGGCGATGCTCAAGCACAACATCAACGACATCAAGTTCTACTACGAAGGTGATCTCCGCTTCGGGGAGCAGTTCTGATGAAGGTCCTGTGGAGTTGGTTACTGGAGCTTTGCGATCTGGATCGCGTGCCGTCCGTCGAGGAAGGCGCGAAGGCCCTGACGCGTTCGGGGCTCGAGATCGAAGGCATCGAGGATCTCGGCGCGGGATTCTCCGGCGTCGTCGTCGCGCAGGTCGTGGCGAAGCGACCGCACCCGGATGCGAACAAGCTCACGCTCGTCGACGTGATCGTCGAAAAGGGTGGGGCGCCGACGCAAGTCGTGTGCGGTGCGCCGAACGTTCCGGAACCGGGTCGTAAGGTGTTGTGGGCGCAACCCGGTGCGAAGTTGCCGGGGATGCCGCCGCTCGCCGTGAAGGCGGTGAAGGGCATCGATTCGCCCGGCATGCTGTGCGCCGAGGACGAGCTCGGCCTCTCGGAGGATCACGCGGGCATCGTCATTCTCGATGCCGATGATCAAACCGCGCTCGGTGCGCCGGCGCAGGTCGCGCTCGGTCTCGCGGATCACGTGCTCGAGGTCAACGCGCCGGCGAATCGCGGCGACGTGCTCGGGCATCTCGGCATCGCGCGCGAGTTCGTGGCCGCGCTCGGCGGCAAGGTCGTGTTGCCGGATGCGGATCTGACGCAGTTCACGCGTGGCACCGCACGCACGCTCGAGGTGTTGATCGCCGATCCGGCGCTCGCGCCTCGCTATACGGCGCGGTTCATTCAAGACGTGAAGGTCGGTCCGTCGCCGGCGCGCATTCGCCAGCGCCTGCGGGCGGTCGGCGTGCGCGCGATCTCGAACCTGGTCGACGTCACGAACTACGTGTTGTTCGAGCTCGGTCAGCCGTTGCACGCGTTCGATGCGGCGACGCTGAAGTCGGGCACGATCGGCGTCGCGGCCGCGAAGGATGGCGAGCAATTCACCACGCTCGACAAGACCGTGCGCACGCTCGTCCCGGGCGACATCGTGATCAAGGATGGCGACAAGTCCGTCGCGCTCGCGGGCGTGATGGGTGGGCTCGACACCGAAGTCACGAATAGCACCACGTCCGTGCTGCTCGAGAGTGCGAGCTTCCAGCCGCTCGCGATTCGCCGGACGGCGCGTCGCCTCGCGCTGCCGAGCGAAGCCTCGCTGCGGTTCGGTCGCGGCGTCGATCCGGAATTGGCGGCGTACGCGTCGGCCCGCGCGGCGCGGCTGATCTGTCAGCTCGCCGGTGGCACGGTGCAGGAACCGCTGTACGACGCGTATCCCGGCAAAAAGTCGGATCCCTCCCGGGGGATGATCGACGTCCGGCTCGCGCGTGTCCAAATGCTCACCGGCGTCGCGACGCTCGGCGAGGCGGAGTGCTCGTCGGTGTTGCGCCGGCTCGCGTTCGAGGTCGTCGCCAAGGGCGAGCACCTCGAGGTCACACCGCCGTCGTGGCGTGCAGATGTCGCACGCGAGGTCGACGTGATCGAGGAGATCCTGCGCATCCATGGCTACGAGCACGTCGTCTCGACGCTGCCGAAGCTGAAGAAGGCGCCGGCGCTCGTCGAGGTCGATCGTGCGGACATCGCGCGGCGTGCGCTCGCGGCTGCGGGTGCGACCGAAGCGATCACGTACGGCTTCCAGTCCGTCGAGCGTTGCAACGCACTCGGGCTCCCGGCCGGTGATCGGCGCAGTCAGCCGATCGCGCTACGCAACCCGATGTCGGCGGAGCAGGCGGTGATGCGCACGTCGCTGTTGCCGAACCTGATCGCGGCGATCACGCGCAATCAGTCGTTCGGTCGGCACGATGTCGATCTGTTCGAGGTCGGTTACGTGTTCCTGCGCAAGGGCGAAGGTGTCGGCGAACAGCAGCCTCACCAGCTGCCCGACGAACCCGCCTGGGCCACCGGTGTGCTCGCCGGTAAGGCGCGCGCGCAGCTCGGAGCGGGCCGGCCGTTCGACGTGTTCGATGCGAAGGCGCGTGCGCTCGAGACCATTCGCGCGGTCGCCGGCGAGGTCGCGGTCCGCGTGAACCCGACGTCGTCCGTGTCGTATCTCCATCCCGGTGTCGCCGGTGAGCTGGTGATCGATCGCGTCGTCGTCGGTTGGTTCGGCGAGATCCATCCGACCGTCCGGACCAAGCTCGGCGTCACGGGCGCCGCGTTCGCGTACGAGGTCGACCTCGATGCGCTGACGCTCGCGAAGCCGGCGCAGATGAAGCCGATCCCGAAGTTCCCGGGCACCGAGCGGGATGTCTCGTTGCTCCTCGGCGAGTCGATCACCGCCGGTCAGATCAACGACATGATCCTCGCGACCCAGCAACCGCTCGTCACGGGCGTGCGCTGCCTCGAGGACTATCGCGATCCGAAGCTCGGTGCGGGCATGAAGTCGATGTTGTGGTCGATCGCGTATCGCGCGCCCGATCGCACGTTGACCGATGCCGAGGTCACGGCCGCGCACGAAGCGATCGTGGCGCGGCTCGTCGAGAACCTGCCGGCGCAGCGCCGTTAGCGGCGACGCAGGTGAGGCGGCAGCAACTCGGTGAGCTTGCGCCCCGTGGCGAGCGAGCCGAAGTCGCCGTCTGCATCGATGCACGCATCAAGGACGTCGGCCAGAGTGCCTGCGAGCACGGTCACGCTGTCGAACGTGTCGAGACACACCGCATCGCTACCTTGCAGCCGAATCGGCTCGGACGACGGGGCTGCGTGCTCGACGCGGCAGACCACGCAGATGTGCGAGTCGTTGCAGTGATCGATGACGACGCACAGCATGCGACCATCGGCGAAGTCGGCAATCCCCTCGACTTGATAGAACTGCATGCTGTTGGCGAGCTTTACTCGGACACGCGCGTCCCCCGCGCGGAACGTCAAGAACGGTTCTTTGCGAGACGAGCTCCGAACGAGCGTCGCGGCTTCGAAGCGCGAATCGAACGCGACGATTTCGGCGATGCCGCCGCGATAGCGCCAGCGTTCCGCTTGGCCGGCGGGGGCAGGGACGCGCTTGACCACGACATGATCGCGTTCGATCCGGTCGAGCACGTCGGAGATCTGCGCGCGGCCGGGTTCGATGCTCCAGCCCGCGATCGGTCGTAGCGCACCATCCGCATCCTGCGCGACGGCGAAGACACCCGCGACTAGATCGATCTTCGTATACTCGTGTGTTGTGCGATCGACGACGTTCAAGACCACGCGCGACAGCGTTGCTGGGATCGATCGCGACGACAGGCCGGGCCCCGTGTACTGCTGACCCTTGACCTTCGTGATGTTCTTCGGCTCGTCGATCGGGAGGTCGAGCATCGGATTCGGATGCCGGATCCCTTCAATATTCTTCAGGTATGGGAAGAACCGCGTGACCCAGCCCGTGACGATCGCGCCGCCGTACGCGTCGATCGGATTGTAGATCCGCTTCCAAACGCGACGTCGACATCGCCGGCGGCAGCGCGCACGAACTGATCCACGATCGGACGCAGCGATTTACACCAGTGCTCGAGATCGAGCTCGCCGATCACGTCGATGCGCTCGCGAATCGCTTTCCAATCCTCGACGGTTCCGGTGACCGTGATCGATGGAATCCCGCACACACCGCCGGCCCAATACGAAAAATAAGGCGCGTAGACATCCATCAGTACGATCTGACTCGCGATCAGATCGGTCTCGCTGCTCGTCGAGAAATTGCATTCGAACAACCGCGCTCGGCCATCGCCGATTTCGTGGCGCAACAAGTCGCGCAGACCGCCAACCGTGCTTGCCCACTCCGGTGCAGTGTCCGGAATCTTGGGGACGGTCAGCTCGAGCTTCTTCTTGCCATCGTGGCGCACGAGGCGCGTCCGCAGCGTGTCGCGGTGAATCCGTACGTGACGTGCGACGCCTTGCGCGATCGTCAGCCACACCGCATCCGGCGACAGCACCAAATGGCGATGGTCCGCGAACGCCCGCTGCACCGCCGCGAACAACGGGTGGACGTCGCGGTGATCGATGACCGCGAGCTCTGGATCTCCACCGATCGCGAGCGCGGCCGGAGCGAGCTCGCGCAACAGCTTCGTGGGCAGCCGTTCCTGCGCCAACTCGACCTCGTCCACCGCGAACCGCCTCATGTCCGCAAGCCTAGCGCTTTCGAGGCCGCGGCCGGGGCTTCGCTGGTTTCTTCTTCACCTTCTTAACAGTGGCGACAAACTCCCGCGCCTGCGTCGACCACGCAGCGACGGCGTCGTCGGTCTTCGTTCCCTTCGGGCCGACGAACACGTACCCGACCATCGGCTTGCCCGTGAAGTCCATCGGCCGGACGTTCGGCTTCGCGAGCGAGGCCGCGTGAGCCTCGGGCCCGACGCGCACCATCAAGTCGTTGTCGGCGACGCCGATGAACATCTTGCCGTCGAACAGGAACGCGATGCCGCCGAACATCTTCTTCTCGGTGATCGATGAATCCGGCGGCAGGCCACGGCGAATGCGGGCGGCGAGAGCTTCGTTGTAGGCCATCACGACTCCAATCGGCGACGCAGCACGGTTCGAATCGCGTCGGTCGGTGCCAAATCTAACGCGCGAGCACGGTGTTGCGCCGCGAGCTGCTCGTGGCCGGCGCGGCGATGCAGATCCGCGAGCACTGCGTCCCACATATACGAATCGGCGAGCCACGATGGCGGCGCTTCACCGCTTGCCTCGATCGTTGCGAGCGCGGCGTCGGGGCCGTGAAGCTCGGCGATCGCGACGGAGCGATTCAAGCGATGGAGCGGCGAGGGCACGACTCGATCGAGCAGGTCGTAGAGCTCGACGATCTGGTCCCACCGTGTTTCGGCAAACGATGGTGCGAAGCAATGCGCGGCCGCGATGCCGGCTTCCGCGTGAAACCGGCTGAGCTCGTTGCCCGTCGCGGATCGCGCGAGCCATGCCGCGCCGGCTTGCAGATGCTCGGGCTCCCACTGCGAACGATCTTGTTCCTCGAGCAGTAGCAAGCCGCCGGTCGCGTCGACCCGCGCGCCGAGCCGCGCGACATGCAAATGCATCAGCGCGAGCAATGCGAACGTCGTCGGTGTCGCGCCGACCGAATGGTCCGCGAGCAGGGTGGCAAGCCGGATCGCTTCGTCGCACAGCTCGCGGCGGATCGCGTGCTCGGCATGCGTCGAGAGATAGCCTTCCGCGAACAACACGTAGAGCACGCCGTGCACCGCCGGTGCGCGCGGCGCGAGGTCTGCGGGTGGTTCGAGCGTTGCGTGATCGCGCAGCTTCTCTCGCGCGCGAGCGAGGCGTTTGTGGACGTTCGCTTCGGTCGTGAATAACCGTTGCGCGATTTCATCCGTCGAGAATCCGCACAGCGTCTTCAACGCGAGCACGAGCTGCGACTCGCGCGGAATGTCGTCGTCGCAACATACGAACAGCATGCGCAGGAGGTCATCTTCGATCTCGGCGGCAAACCGCGGCTCGTCGGCGACGCCATCGGCATCGGTCGCGACGGCCGCGGCGAGGATCGCGCTGCGCGTTGCGCGTTGGCGAAGCTCCCCGATCAAGTGGTTGCTCGCAACGCGGTACAGCCATCCCGTCGGATTCGCGGGCTCGCCGCCGGTGGTCCACGTCGCGAGCGCGGTTTCGAACGCGGCCTGGACCGCATCTTCGACGAGCTCCAACCGATCGACGCCGACGCGCCGGACGAGCGTCGCGACGAGCTTCGCGTAATCGTGCCGAAACCGATCGCCGGTCAGGGGGCCGCGATTTCTCGAACCTCGCAGCTCGATCCGGGCGTGATCATTCCGGGGCAGCCGCGCGCGATTTCGATCGCCGCGTCGTAGTTGGCCACGTCGACGATCATGTAGCCGCCGATGATCTCTTTCACTTCGACGAATGGTCCGTCGGTCACGCCGTCGGTGCCGACGCGCTTACCGCCTTGCAACCGGCCGCCGAGATCGACGATCTGATCTTTGAACCGGTCCTTCCACGCGTTGAACGCGGCGTACATCTCCTGCATCTGCGCAGGCGAGGGTGGGGTCTGGCGCGGTCCCGGGGCACTGCGTTGCAGCAATAGATACTTGGGCATCGGGTCTCCTTCGCATCATAGACGCGCGACCCCAGCGCATTTGGACACTCTAGATGTCGATGACGATTTTGCCCTTCGCGTGCCGGCCCGCCTGGAGCTCGGCGGCCGCGCGGATCTGGTCGAGCGGAAACCGGGCCGCGATCGGGACGCGTAGCTTGCCCTCCGCCACGAGGCTCGCAAGCTTCTCCAACGCACCAGGCGCCGCGTTCGCGCCGTTCGAGGGCGTGATGCCTTCGATCACGGCGGCGATCGTGGTGATGCGACGGTCGGGAACGCCGAGCGCTCGTGCGGCGAGGGCGGTCTCCGTCCCGTAGAGATCGAGTGCGGCGGTGATGCCGAGCGAGCGCACGCGATCGACGAGCCCATCGCCGTATGCGATCGGTTCGGCGCCGAGCTCGCGTAGAAACTCCGCGGATGCCGGCGAGCCCGTGCCGATCACGCGTGCGCCCGCGAGTCGCGCGAGCTGGACCGCAAACACGCCGACACCACCGGCGGCGCCACCGATCAGCACGGTATCCGTCGGTCCGAGCGTCACGACGTCGAGCGCCGCGCAGGCCGTTCGTCCGGCGATCGTCAGCGTTGCGGCAACGTGATCGTCGACGCCTGCGGGCGTGTGATGGATCTCGTTCGCGGCAATCCCTTTCGTGTCGACGACGACCATCTCCGCGACCGCGCGCGACAATGCGCCACCGAACACGCGGTCGCCGGGCGTAAAGTCCGTGACGCCGTCACCGACCTGTTCGACAACGCCGGCGTAATCTGTTCCGAAGCCGGCCGGCAAGCTCAAGCCGAACCGACCTGCGGTCGTCGCGTCCGAAAGCATGAACCAGTCCATCGGGTTCAGGCCGGCGGCGGTCACGCGAACCCGAACCTGGCCGGGCCCGGCCACCGGATCGGGCATCTCACCGATCGTGAGGACATCGGGACCACCGAACGTGTCGAGGCGAGCTGCGCGCATTTCCTGGATCTCCTGAAACGGACTATGCTCCGTTTCGGTGAACCTACCACAAACGGAGCGCGTTCCGGTTTGACCCGATCGGACGCTACCCGCAACCGCGGTCAACTGCTCGCCGTCGCTACGCGGGCGTTCGCGTCGGCCAAAGCCGAGCCGTCGATGCGCGAGATCGCGCGCCGTGCGAAGGTCGGTATCGGCACGCTCTATCGTCACTTTCCGACGAAAGAATCACTCGTCGATGCCGTCTACCAAGATCAGGTCGTGCGCCTCACGACCGGTGCAACCAAGCTGCTCGCCACGCATCCGCCGTCCGTGGCGATGCGGCGCTGGATGGACCTGTTCGGTGACTGGATCGCGACGAAGAACGGCATGCTCGACACGCTGCTCGCGATGATCGATGCCGGCGAGATCGAGCACGGCGACACCCGCGGCGAGTTACTCGCGGCGATCACCACGATCCTCGATGCGGGCCGCGCGAAGAAGCAGCTACGCCGCGACACGTCGGCCGAAGATATCGCCGCGAGCCTGATCGGCATCTTCACGGTCGCGCCGAAGCCTCAGCGCAAAGCGCTCGCGAAACGCCTGCTCGATCTATTGATGGACGGTCTTCGGACAGCGCCAAAACGCTAAGAGTGTCGGACCGACGTTCGAATTGTTAGTAACGCGCTGATCGTACGACCCGATCTGAGTTGTCGTTCGAATTGTTAGCAACGTGCTGATCGCACGACCCGATCTGAGTTGTCGTTCGAATTGTTAGTAACGCGCTGATCGTACGACCCGATCTGAGTTGTCGTTCGAATTGTTAGTAACGCGCTGATCGTACGACCCGATCTGAGTTGTCGTTCGAATTGTTAGTAACGCGCTGAACACACGACCCGAGTTGTCGTTCGAATTGTTGGTAACGCGCTGAGCGCTGACCTTCCGGGGCCTTCGCACGTGGGCGTTAGTAACAATTCGAGCGCGTCTTCCGGCGGGGCCTTTGGGCGTTACGAACAATTCGAACAGCACCACCGGGAAGGTGGCCGCGATCGGGCGTTACGAACAATTCGAACGCGTCTCCGGTGGGGCCTTCGCACGTGGGCGTTACTAACAATTCGAACGCGTCTTCCGGCGGCCTTTTGGCTTCTTCGAACGTGTCTTCGGCTTTCGCACGTGGGCGTTACGAACAATTCGAACGGGTCTTCCGCGAGGCCTTCGGACGTGGGCGTTACTAACAATTCGAACGTGTCTTCGGCTTTCGCAGGTGGGCGTTACTAACAATTCGAACGCGTCTTCCGGCGGGGCCTTTGGGCGTTACGAACAATTCGAACGGCACCACCGGGAAGGTGGCCGCGATCGGGCGTTACGAACAATTCGAACGCGTCTTCCGGCGGGGCCTTCGCACGTGGGGCGTTAGTAACAATTCGAACGCGTCTTCCGGCGGGGCCTTCGCACGTGGGCGTTACGAACAATTCGAACGCGTCTTCCGGCGAGGCCTTTGGGCGTTACGAACAATTCGAACGGGAAAGGCATCTGTCCGAATCTCGGACGCGGTGCGGACGACAGTGTCAGAGTGCAAGCGTAGCGATAGAGCATGTTTTATCGCGACAAGAAGTTCACGCGGATCGGAAATAGCGTCGCGCTGATCATCGACCGCGCCATGTTGGCGGAGTGCAACATCAGAACCGACGAGATGGTTCGCATCAGGTCCGATGGGTTTCAGATGGTGATCGAGCAAGTGCCCGAGGGTGAGTTTGATCCGGCGGCGGCGTCTGATCTGGCGTGGGACATCAAGAAGAATGCGTTTCGAAAGACGTGGGACGTTGTCGGCCCCTCCGTCGAGAGAGCGGACCTGATCGCGCTAGGTTCCGCGACGACGGCGTCGAATCGCTTCTGGATGTTTAGGCACGCTGTGGAGCGTGCGAAGACCGCGGTTCCGGAGCTCGAGCTCGTGATGGATCGACTCGAGTACTTGCGTGCGTATGTGGAGGAGCTCGGATGGGAAGAGGCCATGAAGAAAGCGATCGAAATCGTTCCCGATCGGTTCGGCATCTCGTTGCCTGTCACGCGTCGTGAAGTGCCAGCCGTAGCGCCCGCAGTCGCGCCGCTTCGCCCGACGATTTACGACAGGTTCTTCGGCCCCGACGACGGCAAACCCGACCCTGACCTGCTTACCGACGAACAGATCCAAGCCGATGAGCCAACGGAAGCCGAACAGAAAGCCGAGGCCGAGTGGCAGGCGCACCTCGCTAGGTGCGAGGCGGCGCGGCTAGCCGCCAGAGCCAGTGCGGACGCAATGGATGGCCGACCGGAATGTTCGGATGATCGAAGTTAGCGCTCGGATCGCGCACCATGCCGATGCGCTCCATCACGCGCTGTGACGGGATGTTCGTCGGGACCGTGAAGCTCACGATCTCGGGCAACTTCAACTGCGTGAACCCGTAGTCGAGCGCGGCGCGCGCTGCTTCGGTCGCGTAGCCGTGACCCCAGCCGACCTTCGCGAGCCGCCAACCGATCTCGACATCCGAGCGGAACTTCGGCGGCTGTAGGCCAACGAAGCCGATGAACGGGACGCCGTCCTTCACCTCGACCGCCCACAAGCCCCAGCCACGTTCGGCGAGCTCGGCCTTCATCCGACGCGCGAGCGATTCGGCTTCGACGTAGGACAGCTTCGCGGCGAAGTAGCGCATCACGTCGTCGTCCGCACACATCGCCGCGAACGTCGGGATGTCCTCCTCGCGCCAATCGCGTAGCAGCAGCCGGGCCGTCTCGATCACGCCATATCCGGCGGCGTCGCTTCGCGATCGAGGCGCGCGGCAAAGTCCGCGAACGACATCACCTCGAGCTTTTGCTGCTCGCCGCCACCGAACGTGCGGATGCTGACCTGATCCGAGGCGGCTTCCTTGTCACCGATCACGATCGTGTACGGGATCTTCTGGAGTGACGCATCGCGGATCTTGGCCTTCATCATCGCGTTGCCGTCGTCGAACACCGTGCGAATGCCGGCCGCTTCGAGCCGCGCTTGGACCGTGCGCGCGTGATCGTTCACGCGATCGGTGACCGTGACGATCGCGACCTGGACCGGCGCGAGCCAGACCGGGAACGCGCCGGCGAAGTGCTCGATCAGGATCGCGATGAACCGCTCGAACGATCCGTAGATCGCGCGGTGAAGCACGACGGGGCGGTGATTCTTGCCGTCTTCACCGACGTAGGTGAGATCGAAGCGCTCCGGCGCCGCGTAGTCGAGCTGGATCGTGCCGAGCTGCCACTTGCGACCGATCGAATCCGAGACATCGAAGTCGATCTTCGGACCGTAGAACGCGCCGTCACCGGGCTTGAGCTCGTACGCGAGGCCGAGACCGTCGAGCGCCGCCTTGAGCGCACCTTCCGCACGGTCCCACATCGCATCGTCGCCGAGGCGGTTCGCAGGACGCGTCGCGAACTTCGCCGTGTATTTGAGGCCGACCGCGTTGTAGACGTGATCGAGCAGCGTGACGAACCGCTTCACCTCGTCGGCGATCTGATCTTCGCGCGCGTAGATGTGCGCGTCGTCTTGCGCGAACTGGCGCACGCGCGTGAGCCCACCCAGCGCACCGGCCGCCTCGTTGCGATGCAGCACGTCTTGCGTGTGCAGGCGCATCGGCAAGTCGCGATACGACTGCTTCTTGAAGCCGTAATAGAGGTGGTGCGAGGGGCAGTTCATCGGCTTCAGCGAGAAGTGATGCGGGTCTTCGTCACCGGCCGCCTTCGCTTCGCTGTCCTCGACGAGGAACATGTTTTCTTTGTACTTGCCCCAGTGACCACTGATCTCCCAGAGACCCTTGTTGTAGAGCAGCGGCGTCTTGATCTCGACGTAGCCGTGCGACAGCGCGAGCTTGCGCATGTACGACGACAACACCGTGTAGATCGCCGTGCCTTTCGGCGTCCAGAACGCGGCGCCCGGCGAGAACTGATGGAAGTGGAACAGGTCGAGCTCTTTGCCGAGCCGGCGGTGGTCGCGCTTCTCCGCTTCTTCGCGCTGCTTCGTCCACGCGTCGAGCTGCTTCTTGTCGAAGAATGCGGTGCCGTAGATGCGCTGCAGCGTCTTGTTCTTGGAATCGCCGCGCCAGTACGCCGCCGACGACGACAAGATCTTGATCACGCCGACCTTGCCCGTCGACGGACCGTGGGGCCCGAGACAGAAGTCGACCCAATCACCGTGGCTGTACAGCGTGAGCGTCTTCGCTCCCTTGGCGACGATGTCGTTGATGATCTCGACCTTGAACTTCTCGCCCTTTTGATCGAACAGCTTGATCGCGTCGTCGACGGAGACTTCCGTGCGCTTGAACGGCAGGTCTTCGGCGATGATCTTGTTCGCGAGCGCTTCGATCTGACCGAGCTCGTCCTCGGTGAACGGCTTGCCGCGATCGAAGTCGTAGTAGAAGCCGTTCTCGATCGACGGACCGATCGTCACCTGCGTGCCGGGGAACAACCGCTGGACCGCATCCGCGACGATGTGCGCCGCGTCGTGCCGGATCGTGTCGAGCGCTTCGGGCTGCTTCGCCGTGACGATCTCGAGCTTCGCGTCGTGGTCGAGCTTGCGTTCGAGATCGACCTCTTCGCCATCGACCTTTGCAATGACCGCCGCCTTCGCCAGGCCGGGGCCGATGGCCGTCTTCACGAACTCCGCGATCGTCGTGCCCGGCGGCGTGCTCTTGGTGCTGCCGTCGGGGAGGGTGACCGTAATGTCTGCGCTCACCCCGACTAGTTACCACGATGCTACGCTGGCGAGCGTGAGCTATCCGTTCGGTAGTTGGGTGATGATCGATCGTCTTCCCGACGAGCCGGTCATCGCGTTCGTGTATCTCGACCCGCACGCGGGGCCGTCCGCGAAGGGCGGGCTCGCGAGTCAGCACGACCTCGCGCAGATGCCGTCGAGAACGGTTCGCCTGACCCCGCAGGTCGCGATGCGCGAGCTCTCGGCGTCGGAGATTTCGGCGCGGCGGCTGCCCTCGCGACCGGATTGGATCACGCACTACGGCCCGCAGCCCGATCCGCAGGCGGCGTGGCATAAAGATCCGCTGCTCGCGGGGAAGTTCCATCCTCAATATCCGGACGACATCCAATCGTTCGTTCACGACGGCGATCCTCGTCGGCAACGCCGCGGTCCCGAGCTGTGTTGGGTGCGGATTCTGAAGATCGATCGCGCACCGACGCGGCAGGTCTCCGCGGATTACGAGCCGAGCCGGCACGTCTATATCGGCGAGCTGTTGAACCAGCCCCACACGCTGACCTCGGTGAAGAAGGGCGATCGGCTGAAGTTGATCTCGGTTCACGGTCTGCCGCATCCGCTTCACGTCACCGACGAGTACCTGGCCGAGCGCGAGGACTGGCGGATCACGCCGTGCGATCGGTGCGGCGCGAGCGAGACGTTCGATCCGCCGAGCGTGATGGCCCGGGTCCGGTTCCCGAACATGCCCGAAGGTGCGGTCCTCGAGGCGTTCACCTCGATCTGCAGCCACTGTGGCGGGGTCCAGCAGCTGTCCCATGTCTAATGGACGACTAGACTTAGCGGGAGTGGCGGAGATCTGAGCAATTCCGGCCAGTTTCAGGGTAAAACGGTGTCATGGCACGCATGACCAAGGCGGACATCATCGAGTCCGTCTACGAGAAAGTCGGCGGTTTTTCGAAGAAGGAAGCCGCGGAGATCGTCGAGACCGTCTTCAACGTCGTTAAAGAGACGCTGGAGCGCGGCGAGAAGATCAAGATCTCTGGTTTCGGTAACTTCGTCGTCCGCGACAAGAAGGACCGCATGGGTCGCGACCCGCAACGCGCGGTCCCGATTCTGATCCCGGCGCGCCGCGTTTTGACGTTCAAGCCGAGTCAGGTCCTCAAGAACATTCTCAACGGCTTGCCGCCGGTCTGAGTTTCCCGTAAACAGACTTCCCATCCCGAGGCGTAGCGCAGCCTGGTAGCGCACCAGACTGGGGGTCTGGGGGTCGCAGGTTCGAATCCTGTCGCCTCGACCGGGACGGACGGCTTCCCCAGCCGTCCACCTTTCTTTTCGGACTATTTCGCCACGAGAGTCGTCCGGACCATCGGGCACGAACGGACTGATGAAACAGTTCGATCGTCGCCAGGTGTTGAAGGTCCTTGGACTCGGATTTGTCGCTGCGTGCACCAGCACCAGCTCGGACAACTCCGAGCCCGATGCGGGCACGAGCGGAACCGATTCGAGTGGTTCTGGCTCGGGAAGCGGCTCCTCGGATCCTGCACAGGATTGGGCGAGCGGTGGCACCGCATCGATGACCGACAAGGCGAGCTATCCCGATCCGTTCAGTGCGGCGGCCACGTCGTGCACCGTGATCACCGCGGTCACCGAAGGCCCGTGCACGACCACGACGAGCATGTCTCGCGAGGACGTCAGCGATGGCTGGACCGGCTTACCGGTGCGGCTCGCGATCCGGTTGATCGACGCGTCGTGCAATCCCGTCGTCGGCGCGTCGGTGAAGATCTGGCACACGAACCTCGCCGGCAGCTACTCGGGCGTGACGCCGAACCCGAACATGTGTCTGAAGAACCAGTCGTACTCGAGCGCGTTCTTCATGCGCGGAACGCAGGTCAGCGATGCCGACGGCGTCGTGTACTTCGACACGTGCTTCCCCGGTTGGTACCAGGGCCGCGCGGTCCACATTCACTTCCAGGTCACGTCGTCCGGCGGCCAGGCGTACAAGACGAGCCAGCTGTTCTTCCCCGAGGATCTCACCACGTACATCTTCGGACACCACGCCGAGTACACTGCATATGGCCAACCCGATACGACGTTCGCGACGGACAACGTGATGTCGACGATTCCATCGGCGTCGCAAGCGCAGAACATCGTCGAATATTCGAAGATGACCGACGGTGCGATGCTCGCGTGGAAAACCGTGAGCGTCACCTCGTGATAGCTTGCGGGCGTGCGACCGCTGGTTCTTTGCAGTAACGATGACGGCGTCGACTCGCCGCACTTGATCGGGCTCGCCGATCGGATCGAAGCGTTTGCCGATGTCGTCGTCGTCGCGCCAGAGCGACAGCGCTCCGCGGCATCGCACGCGATCACGTTGCACAAGCCGTTGCGGCTGACCGAAGTCGCACCGCGCCGATATTCGCTAAGCGGTACGCCGGTCGATTGCGTCTACGTCGGGATGTTGAAGCTGTGCGACCGCAAACCTGCGGTCGTGGTGTCGGGCGTGAACGACGGCTTCAATCTCGGCAGCGACGTGTTCTATTCGGGCACGGTCGCCGCGGCGGTCGAAGGTGCGTTGCGAGGTGCCGCCGGCATCGCGTTCTCGCTCGCGCCGCGATCGAAAGACGCTGCGCACGCACTCGATTTCGCGGCGAAGGTCGTCCACGCGGCGATCAGCGAGCCGATCGCTGCGGGCACCGTGCTGAACGTCAACCTGCCGATGTACGCGACCGAGCAGTATCAATGGACCACGCTCGGCCGGCGGATCTACGCGGACGATGTCGTCGAGCGGCCCGATCCACGCGGTCGTCCGTACTACTGGGTCGGCGGCGGCCCCACCGGTCACGACGATCTGCCGGGCACGGATTGCGTGGCGATCGACAAGGGCTGGGCGTCGATCACGCCGATGCACCTCGATCTCACGGATCGCGGCCGGGTCGCGCATCCGCCGTGGCAACTCGAGGGCTATCGAGTGGTAGGTTCGCAACGATGAAGTGGCTGCTCGTGGTCTTATTCGCGTGCGCGTGTCCGAAGAAGGACGCCGCCACCCCACCTCCGCCGCCGCCACCCACGCAAGGCTCCGCATCAGTGGGTATCGCTCCGATCGACGCGAAGACCTGCGACGACGTGAAGCCTCGCGTCGAAGCGCTCTATCGTGCCGAAGCGCAACAGAAAGAGCCGACGCGTGTCGAAGAAGCAGTCTCCGATAACACCACGATGGTGATGAACGACTGTAAGCAGAAGCCGGATCTCGTCGTTTGCCTAGCAAAGGTCGCGACCGTGCCCGAGCTCGAGAAGACCTGCCTGATCCCGCTCGACGACGAAGGGACCGAGAACAAATGAAAGCGCTGCTCCTGATCGGGTTGTTCGCGTGCGGTGGCAGTCAGAAGCCGGCGCCGGATCCCGAGCCGAAACCGCCGACGGTCGCGAAAGACACGCGCACGCCGTACGAGCAACGCCGCGATGCCGCGTGCGACGCGCTCCAGCCGAAGCTCTCGCAGTGCGCGCTCGCGGATGCGAAGGCCACGATGTCGCCGAAGGAGCTCGCGGACCTGAAGCCGGACGAGCTGATGGATGCCCACAAGCAGAAGTGGTTGAAGGAGTGCAAGGGCTCGCAGATGAGCTCGCGCCAGGTCCGCGTCCTCGAGGTGTGTAACCGCGAGGAGAGTGAATGCGGGCCGCTCGCGGATTGCTTGAAGAATCTCGAGCCCGAAAAATCGAAGTAGTCAGCGGTCGCTGCGGAACCCGATCTTCGCGTGCGTGCCGTCGCAGAACGGCTTGGTGTTCGAGCCACCGCACCGGCATAGCTTCGCCGACTGAACGCGCGCGACGACGCGCCCGGTGCCACTCGTGATCTCGAGATTGCCGCGCACCTGTAGTGGGCCATCGGTCTGCGGATCGATCGCGAGCGGGCCATTGCGAACGGCCAGCATGTCGGTCTTGCCGTCGAACGTCTTCGGCTCGCCGGTCGCCGCGAAGTTGATCGCCTTGTGCGAGCTATCGCAGAACGGCTTGTTCTTCGACGCGCCACACCGACACAGCGTCAGCCGGTAGTAGTTCGCGGGACCGCCATCGAGATGGATCTCGCCGCGCACGGCGTACGGGCCGGCTTCGCGCGTCGCGACGAGGTTGACCGGCGGCACCGGCTCGTCGGCATGGCCGTCCGTGCGCTGGTAGCGAATCGCGCCGGACGGACACATGTGCGCGATGCCCGCGAGGTAGTCCGGATCCGACGCATCCGGGATGATCCACGGACCTTCGACGTTCGCGAGGAACACGTCCGGCGCACCGGTCACGCAATGGCGCGAGTGGATGCACTTCTTCGTGTCGAACAGGAGCGTCATGTGCTCGGCCGGGATGTGATCGACGCCGTCGATGGTCTCCGGAATCGGCGCACCGTTCGGTGCACGCTTGATGTCATCGGACATTTTCTTCGGCTCGACTTTCTGCGCGACCGGATTGGCATCGACGCGCGGCAACGTCACGAGATTCGCGAACGTCTTCTTCACGCGAGCCGAGAAGTCCGTCAGCATGCGCGTCGCTTTGGCGGCTCGCTCGTCGGATTGATCGAGAAGCCGCACGCCCGCGACGAGCTCGTCGAACCGCTCCATGATGAAGCGCCGACCCGCGGCGCCGACGTTGAGCGGCGAGGCATCGCGCAGCGCCGTGAACGACATGCCCGCGTTGCAATGCGGATTCGACGGACCCGCCGGCAACCGCGCCGCGCGCTCGCCGAGCAACGTGACCGCGCGCATCAGCTCGATCGCGAACCCGACGACCGCACCCTTTTCGGGCCCGCGGGGCAGGGCGTAGGTGTACGCGAGCATGCGCAGCATCAACGCGTAGGCCGCGTTCGCGACATCGACCGTACGCGCCGCTTCCTCATCTTCGATCCACACGCGGCCCGTCGATTTGACCGGCGGTCGCAACACCGGATTGGTCGCCGATGGCCACGAGGGCGAGAACGCGGGATTGGCCTTCTTCAACGCTTCGTACTCCGCGCGCACCGCCGTGAACTTCGAGAAGTGCGAATCCTCGGAGTGACCGGGCGCGCCTTCCCCTTGCGTGACGATCGCGTCGAGCGCCTTCAGCGCGGTCTTCACGCAGATCACCGGCTTCGCACCATTGAGGTCGACTTCGGTCGGACCGAGCTGGAGCTCCGGGTCGCCACAGAACGCGCCGTCGTCACCGAGCGTAGCGGCGAACGTGCGGAGGCGTTCCTCGAGCGTGGCGTAGAACACGCCGACCGTGTCGTAGTCCATGGCCATCGGAACGAGACGATCCTGCGCGGGATTGCCGCGCCGGAACATGAACTCTTGGGTGAAGCCAGGCCCTTCGGGCTCCTCCGAATCGTTCGGGCGCTCGAGGTGAATGAAGTGTTGGATCACTGCATCACCGAACGGCGCGAGCTTGACCACGATCGAGGCCGGCAACACGCCCGGATCGAGCGGGAAGTTCAGCCGACCGAAGCGCGGCGCGGCACCGAGCGCACTCGTGATGTTCCACACGGCCGCGAGGTGACCCATCTCGTCGACGGCGACATCGATGATCGTCTTGCGCCACCGCGCAGTCGCCGCGGCTTCGGCTTCGGAGAGACCTTCGTTGGTGCCCTGCCGCAGGCTGAACGCCGCGTACAAGTACGTGCACATCAAGTTGTGCTCGAGCTCAGCCGCTTCGTACAGACCGTGGACGAGTTGCTCGCGCGTGGGAACAGACGTAGCCATCGTGACCTCTTACTGGGCTTGCAGCTGCCACCGGATGAACGCGAGCTCGGTCGCGAGCAGAGCGATCCGCTCCCCGACACCCGAGCCCATGCCATGGCCGGCCGTTTGACTCGTGTGAAGCAGGATCGGTGCCGAGCCGCTGTTCGCCGCTTCGAGCGCCGCGATCATCTTGCGCGATTGCCACGATTGCACGCGATCGTCGTGTGCGCCCGTGTGCATCCAGATCGCGGGATACGCGATGCCCTTGCCGACGTGGTGGTACGGCGAGTAGGCGAACAGTGCCTTGAACTGATCCTCGTCTTTGACCGAGCCGTACTCCGTCGTGTTGAACTGACCATTCGCGGTCAGCTCGGTCCGCAGCATGTCGTAGATGCCCACGGTGGACACGACGGCCTTCATCGCATCGGGATGTTGCGTGATCATCGCACCCATCAGCAATCCGCCATTCGACCCGCCCAGAATGGCTAGGCGCTGGCGGTTCGTGTAGTGCTTCGCGACGAGATAGTCGAGCGCCGCCGCGAAATCGTCGAACACGTTCTGCTTCTTCAGCAGCATGCCGTTGCGATGCCAGTCCTCACCGAATTCCGCGCCGCCGCGCAGATTGACTTGGACGATGCAGAAGCCCCGCAACGTGAGCGGAACGAACTGCAATTGCGGCGAGGGCGACGTGCTGATCGAGAAGCCGCCATAGCCGCTCACGACGCACGGCACGGTGCCGTCTTGTGGTGCGCCCTTCGGCCAGATGATGTTGACCGGAATGTTCGTTCCGTCTTTGCTCGTCGCCATCTCACGCCGCACATCGAGGTTCGAAAGATCGACGGGGTAGGCCGGCGTGAAGTCGGCGAGCTTTGTCGCTTTGTTCGATTTCGGCGACCACTTCATCACGACCGGCAACGACGTGTACGACGAGTAGCCGACGAGCACGTCATCGCGCCACGCGATCGGCGAACCGACATTCGCGATCGTCGGCGTCGGCGGGCCCTGCAGCGCTTTGCCCTTCGTCGAAAACACGCGGAGCTCTGTCGGTCCTCCGAGTTGGTAATTCGCGAAGATCCGGTCGCCGATCGCTCTCACGCCCAGCTTGCTCGGGTAATCGGTCTCGATCGAGTCTTTGCCTTCAGGCACGACGATCACGCCCTCTGCCGACGTCTTCGCCTTCGCAGCGAGGCGCGCGATCTTGCCGCGCGGCGCGTCTTTCTTCGAGACCAACCACAGATCCGGCGTCGGGCCGAACGTGACGTGGACGATCTTGTCGTCCCAGTCGTCGAGCATGCGCCAGCCGCCCGCATCTTTCAGGTAGTGCCGGAACACGCCGCCGTCACCGAGCTGGACCGACGCGATCACGCGACCGCGCGAATCGGACTCGAGCTGGATCTCTGCCGTCTTCGGCAAGTCTGCGAGCGGCTCTTGCGTGTCCTTCTCGATCGGCTGCCCGATCACGTGTGTCCACACGGTCAGCCAGAGATCCAATTCGTCGTCGGGCTTTTGGCCCTTATCGGGATACCGCGTGACGTAGACCGACTTGCCATCCGGCGCCCACGCGACATCGCCGCCCGCCGTGGCGCGCTGGGCACGCGGAATCACGTCGAGCTCTTTACCCGTCGCGGTCTCGACGATGTGAATGTCCGCACGCTCGCTGCCATCGTCCGATTCGGCGATCGCCACCTTCGAGCCATCCTGCGACGGCCGGAAGAAATCGATCGCGCGACGCGGATGCTCGGCCGTTGCTGGCGCGGCGACGACCTTGGCCTGTTTCGTCCGATCCGGATCGGTCATTACGACCAGCGACGGAAAGTCCTCACCCGATTGCCGCCGCAACGCGAACAACTTGCTGCCCGCGCTCGTCAGCCGTGCGTAGGTGGTGACCGGCGCGTTCAGGATCTTCGTCAGCTCGTCCTTGAACGTCGCGTAGTCGGGAAGAGCCTCGATCACGGTGCGTGCGTACGTGTTGTGCGCTTCGGACCATGCCTTCGCTTCGTCGGTATCGCCCTCGAGCCACCGGTACGGATCCTCGACGACCACGCCGTGATACGTGTCCTTCACGACCTCGACGCGAGCGAGCGGCGGCGCATCTTTCGGCCGCACGGCAGCCGTCGGCACGGGCTTTACCGGTTCCGGATCGCTCGGGACGTGGATGACCGGTTTCGGCGGTGGAGCGGGTTGCGGAGGCGGAGTGCTACCGCACGCCGTAGCGAGCACGGCGGCGCATAGAGCAAAGCGCATCCGAGAGGTTTATCACTTTAGCTCTTCGACGCGGACGATCATGTGGAGCTCGTAGCCCGGCACCGGCAGCGGTGTCAGCCAGATGATGAGCTGCAGCGGCGTCTTGTCCGCGCCACGAAACACCTTCGCGCGACGCTCCGTCGGAATGCCGTCGTTGTGGCAGCTGCGCAGTGCCCGAACGAGGCCCGGCACGAACGTGTTGAGCGCGGTCTTCTCGATCGGGACGCCATCGATCGAGCGCGATTCGTCGTGGCCGATCAGCTTCGCGAACGCCGAATTCGCCATCGCGAGCACGCCTTCGAGCGAGATCAGCGCCTGTGGCAAGCGCGAGCGCTCGAACGCCTCGCCGATCATCACCTCGCGCGGATTCTCGACGGTCTGGATCAGACCCGACCCCCGCGCGCGCCGGCGCCCGTGATCGAGCATGTCCATCACGCTGCGCACTTCGGAGCGAAACGATGCCGCGGTCTGATGGCGATTCGCCGGATCCTTTGCCATCGCACGGCGGATCAGCTTCTCGAGCGCTTCGTCGACGGGCTCCTCGAGGCGAGCCGCGATCGAGTCCGGCATCTCGTGAATGTGCGCCATCAGGATCTCGGTGACGCTGCCCTCGTACGGCAGGCTCCCGGTAAGCAGCATGTAGCCCAACACGCCGAGCGCGTAGACATCGCTGTGCACGCTCGCGGGACCACCGGCGCACCGCTCGGGCGCGAGGTAGTGGGGCGAGCCGCTGACCACGTCGCCACCGTGATCGCTATCGTGCTCGACACCGCGCGCGAGTCCGAAATCGAGCAACCGCACGGTCTGCTTGCGACTCGGGCCGACCTGGGTCTCGACGAGCATGATGTTGTCGGCTTTGACATCGCCATGAACGATGCCGCGCGCGTGAATGTGCTCGAGCGCATCCGCGACTTGCGACAGCACGTCGAGCGCGCGCGTGGCCGTCATCGGCAGCGGCCCCGCCGTGAGCAGCGACGGCCCTTCGACGAGCTCCATCACCATGAACGCGCCGAACTGTTCGTCCTCGCCGAAGTCGACGACCGAGACGATGTTCGGATGCGAAATCTCGCTCGCGAGCTTTGCTTCTTTATTGAAGCGCTGCCGCGCGACGTGATCGCCGGCGAACGTCGGCGAGATGATCTTCAGCGCGTACGCCTTGCCCAACTGAATGTGACGGGCTCGATAGACTTGCCCCATCCCACCTTCGCCCAATCGTCCGTCGAGCTGGTAACGGCCGCCCACGGTCTCCATACGTTGGTCAGGTTACGTCAGCTACTTCGGGCGTACCAAGGGCAAAAGGCGACCTTAACCTTCTGTATTACGCATGAAATCAGCTACCTCGGCGAAACGCCCATCCAAATAGGATCGGACAGGGCCGGTGATCTGGAGGTCGTTCATCGCCGTCTGCATGCACCGCAGCCACGCGTCTCGCATCGCGATGTCGACGGCAACGCGGCCGTGCCGCATGCGTAAGACGCGGGTGACCGTGCTGCTCGCTGTAGGTTTCGGGTCCGCCCAACCACTGCTCGACGAACAGCGCGAACCGCTCGCGCGTGGCCTTCTCGACCCGACCATCCGGGTCCGTGCGATGGAGCTGGGTCAGATATCGGTTCGGTCTCGAACATCACTTCGTAGAACCGCGCGATCAGTGCCTGTACGCGCTCGCTCCCACCGAGCAGCTCGTACGGAGTAGGGTCACCTGCCATGGAAGCCGCATTTTGGAGAGCACGCTGGGCCGAGCACAAGATCGGATTTCACGAAGGTCATCCGAATGCGTTCCTCCAACAGTTCGTGGCGCGGCTCGATGGCCGGCAGCGGATCCTGGTCCCGCTGTGCGGTAAGGCCGAAGATCTCGCGTTCCTCGCGGCGAACGGCCACGACGTCGTCGGTGTCGAGCTCGTCGAACAAGCGATCGTCGAGTTCTTCGCCGAGCACGCGATCACGCCCGAGGTGAAGCGGAACGAAGGGCTGGGCCGTGTATCGCTATCAGAACCTCACGTTGATCGCGGCGGACTGGTTCGCGATGACGGCCGAGGTCATCGGCCCGATCGACGGCGTCTACGATCGCGCGGCGATGATCGCGATGCCGCCAACGATGCGACCGCAATACGTCGCGCAACTGAAGGCGCTCGTGCCGCAGGGCACGTGGGGCATCGTGATCTCCGTCGACTATCCGCAGGATCAGTTCGAAGGCCCGCCGTTCACGCTGCCCGATGCCGAGGTCCGCGGTTATTTTCCGGCGATCGAGATGCTCGCGGAAGGACCGCTCGTCGGTGGCCGGCTCGCCGACGCGGGCATCGGTGCGATCGAGCGCGCGTACTACGCTCAAATTGGCTGAAGCTGGATCTGCGTGATCTCTTGCGTGGTGCCGACGCGGAGTGGTGGGCCCCAGAACCCGGTGCCTTCGCTGACGTAGAGCTGGGTGTCGCCGAACTGACCGAGTCCCGCGGCGAGCGGCTCGAACAGCCGGCACAGCCAACCAAGCGGCAACAACTGACCGCCGTGCGTGTGTCCGCTCAGCTGGAGATCCACGCCCTGCGATCGCGAGCGCTCGATCGTGCTCGGGTGATGCGCGAGCAGGATCACCGGTAGCGAACGATCGCGGCCGGCGAGGGCGGTCGGCAGATCTTCGGTCGCGGTCACGTCGTCGGTGCCGGCGAGCACGAACGCGTCGGCGATCGTGACGTGGCGGTTGCGCAGGACGTGGATGCCCATGCCGGCGAGGTAGTCGAGCCACGCATCGCCGTTCCAGTAATACTCGTGGTTGCCGCTCACGGCGTACACGCCATCGCGCGCGCGCAGATCGCGTAGCGGTTCGACGTGCTCCTTCAGCTCGGTCAATCGCCCGTCGACGATGTCGCCGGTCAGCACGATCAGATCCGGATCGAGCGCGTTGACCTTGGCCACGACATCTTCTGCGAACTCGCGCCCGAGCATCGGTCCGATGTGGACATCGGTCAGCTGGACGAGCCGATACGGGCGCCCGAGCTTCGGTAGCTTGATCTCGACCGATCGCACCTGCGCCCCGCGCGCGACATGACCCAGGCCGTACAACACGATCGCGGCCGAGCTACAGAGCTCGACGATCGCGAGGGTCCGCCGATCGACATTCACGAACAGATGAACGACGTCGCCGATCATCACGGCCAGGAACAAGTACGTCGCCAGGCCGAACCACACGTACGTCACGTACAACCATGGCTTCGCCTGCTCGCGCGTCAGCCGCCGCGAGATCGACCGGCCGTAGAACAGGCTCGGCGCGAGCACGACCAACGCCACCGTCCCGATCTGGCGCCACGGATCCGGCAGCGGCGCGACGATTCGCGACCAGATGTAGAACTGCACGCCGAACAGGATCCCGAAGATGATGACGAGACGCCTAAGCAAACTGCCGCGCACGTCGCGCGTTCTACCATGTGCTAGATTTCCGGCGACAACGGTCGCTTAGCTCAGTTGGATAGAGCATCGCTTTCCTAAAGCGAGGGTCACAGGTTCGACTCCTGTAGCGATCACGGAACCTTCACGACATCGACCGACGCATCTTCGAAGCCGCCGCACTCCATCTCCTCGACGGTGTAGAACCGGACGAGCAGGTGGCCCTCGGGGATGTACTTCGTCGAGCTGACCAGATCGCCGAGATCCGGAAGCGTGCGTACCTTCACCCCGTCGCGCGAGACCTTCTTGCGCCCGACGACGAGGCCCGCATCGCTCGGCTTCTCGACCTTCGTCGGATGGAAGCCCAACTGAGTGAGTAACCACTCCGCGTTCGAATCGATCTCGAACGGTTCGTCGGTCGCGTCCGACTGCGTGATCACGTCGGACAGATACGCGACGGTCTTGCCGTTCGCATCGACGATCTGGACGGACAGCTTCTCCCACGGCGAGTGCTCTTTGACTGGAATCGCGAACAGATCGTGCGACGGCGAGTACATCACCTTGCGCATGTTCGGCTTCGTGCGCGCCTCGGTCGTCGGGATTTCGGCGATCAGCGGGGCGAGGGCGGGATAGCGCACGATCGACGTGTAGACCGTGAGCGGCGGCTGCTTGACCGTGGCGACGAGCTCGGCGAGGACGTCCTTCGCCGGCCGCGTCGCGAGACGATCGACCGCGCGCTGATACGGATACGCGAGATTCTTCGGCGCGAGTGCGATCGCGCGATCGTAGTCGTGCTGCCCGGCGGCGATCATCGCGTGAAGCTCGTCGAGCGTGTAGTCGTCGGTGTTCGTGACGCCGCAGCCGCCTTCGGTCGTGAAGCGCACGGTGTCGTCGCGGAGCTGGACCTTGCGCGGCGACCAGATCGGGAGGTCGACGCGCGTCTCGCCTTGAACGAGCTGCAACCGCGTATCGTCACCGCGTTCGAGGTGCATGCCGTCGGGCAGCTCGTCGAAGTTGTGCGTGATCGACTGGACCGTCAGATCGACGACGACATCGTGCTTCGGATCGAGGCTGTAGGCGTCTTTTTGCGGGACCCAGTAGCGACGCGACTCGCCTTGCTTCATCCCGGTGAGCAGCTCGGAGATGTTCAGGTTGTCGACGACCGACTCGCCCTCGAGCTCGAACGCGACCGTTTGACCGGCGGAATTCCAAGCAGTCTCGGCGTAATCGACGGTATCGACCCCGAGCGCGGGCGTGCCGGTGCCCGCCGAGAACACGACGTACTGGATCCCATCGCGGAGCGTGATCGCGTTCGCCGGAATCGCGCGGAGGTTCGCGGGTGGCTGGCGCTGCGGCACGGGCGCGGGGTCGGCTCCCACGGCCGACGTCGCCAGCAAGCAAATGCCGAGCGCGCGCTTCACATAGGGCTAACGCGTCGCGCCGGGCGTCAATTCCTGCGTGTAGATCAAATTCAGCATGAACGAGCGACCCTCTTGCGGCATGTTCTCGACGGGGAACGGGTTCGCCGGCAGGTCGTACTGCCAGTTGAACAGGTTGTAGACGCCGACCGCGTACTTGAGGTGGTAGTGCGCCACACGTCCCGACAGCACGAGATCGGCGATCACGCCGCGGTTGCTGTTCACGTTATCGTTCGTGCTCGACCGGCGCTCGTCTTCGTAGGTCAGCCGGATCGCACCGTTCACGAGGTTCGGGACGAGCGGCGTCACCGCGCGCACCGAGCCGTAGTGGGTCGGCGCGTTCGGCACGTGCGTGTTCGGGTCGTTGTTGCTGTTCGTGTACCGCGCGTAGAGGAAGCCGTAGCTCGCGAGGAACATCGTGCCGCCGCGGAACTCTTTCTTCGCTTCGAGATCGAGGCCGGCCAGGTTGATCGGCGTGTTGCTGTTCGCGTAGCTCTCGACGCCATCCGCCCACGGGAACGCCGGATTGCCCGCGTTGTGCGCGTCGACGATGTTCTGCGGCACCGGCACCGACTCGACGATGTTGTTCGCGTAGGTGTCGTAGACCGACGCGAGCACCGACCAATCGCGGTTGAGCTTGTGCGTGTACTCGAGCTCGCCGGAGTACACGGTCTCGGGCTGGAGGCCGTTCTGGTTGCAGCAGTTCGACGACACCTGCGTCGCGCCACCGTCGTTGTAGTAGTACTCGTACGTCGTCGGCGCACGGAACGCGCGACCGCCCATGAGCTTCACGACGTCATCGGTCGTGGGCTTCGCGATGATCGCGACGCGCGGGTTGACGGACGTGAAGTCCTGCGTCGGCACGACCTCGCCTTCGATGTCCTTCTGATCGTGGGTGAGCGCCCAATGGTCGACGCGCACGCCGGCGTTGAACAAGAGCTTCGGATCCGGGCGGTACTCGACGTTCGCGTAACCGGCGTAGACCTGATACGGCGCGTCGACGTTCATGATCTGCGTGACCGCACCGACGTCATCGGCTTGCGACGACATCATCTGTGTCTGATACGAATCGACGAACTCGCCACCGACCGACAATCGCAACTGCGACGTCGGCTTCCACCGGATGCGCGCTTCGGCACCGCTCCAATACGTCGGATAGGTCTCTTGATAGGGCTGCTTGAACGGGTCGCCGGCTTCGTTCGTCGCGTCGAACAAGTAGTCGAGGTGGAAGTAGTTGTAGTTCGTGTAACCGCGGAGCAGGAGGTCGACGGTCTTCGACAGCTTCGGCTCGTACTTCAATTCGAGCAGCCCACGGCGATCGAAGTACTTGTCGTTGAGATCGTTCAACGCGGAGCCGAACGAACCCGTCGGGATGTGAAGCTCGCGCGCCGTGTAGAAGTACTGGAGCGTCAGGTCGTGGTACCAGATCTTTCCGGTGACCGTTCCCGTGTGGAACGAGTCGAAGCCGTCGACGGGATGCGAGGTCACGCCCGCGCCCGAGCCATCGTCGAACTTGAGATCGACTTGGCGACCATCCGAGTGCGATGCCGCACCGCTGATCCAGAAGCCCCAGTTGTCCTTGTTGCGATACGTCACTGCGAGCCGGCCACGCGCGACCGCGTTGTCGTAGCTCGAGAACCCGCCTTGGACGGATGTGGGCTCTTCACGGCCGCGCATCACGAGGTTGATGACGCCGGACTCGGCGCCCGTTCCGTACAGCACCGAGCCCGGGCCTCGCACGACCTCGATGCGATCGACGTCACCGAGATCCGTACGACCGTCGTAGTGCAGGAACGGCTGGTAGAGCACGTTCTCGTTGAGCGTCATCCCGTCGGACAGGACGAGGAGGCGATTCGTGTAGTCGTTCGGCTGCCCGAGACCGCGCACGGTGATGTTGCCGTAGATCGAGTCGAACGTCGGCGACACACCACGCGTGCCGCGCAGCGCTTCGAGCACGGTGGGGTAGGCGAACGCCTCGAGCTCCTGCGCCGTGATGATCGAGACGGAGGCCGGTGCGTCTTCGATGCTCTCCGTTTCGCGGGAGGCTGCCGAGACCTGGCGTAGCGTGGCGAGCGGGACATCGCGAACATCGGTCTGCGCGGACGCCTTTACCTCGACATCACGTTCGACCGGTTCGTAGCCCGAGAGGCTGATCCGGACCTTGCGCTTACCGATCGGCACGTTCGCGATCACGGTTGGCGTGAAGCCACGCGGCTCGCCATCGATCTCGACGAGTGCGTTCGGTTCGTCGGCGCTGACCAAGATCGAGCCGGTTAGCTGGACGAGCTCCGGCGTGATCTTCACGAGCTGCTTGCCTTCGACGACGACCGGCCGCGGCGCGATCGCCGCACCGCGCGCGCGGAAGTACAACACGTGCGTGCCGGGCGGGACGTCGAGCTTGCACGGCGTCACGCACGCGATCGGCGCGTTCTCGTCATCGAGCCGGATCTCCGTGCCGGCGAGGCCGCCGATGTCCATCGTGCCGAGGATCCGCTCGAGCTCGTGCTCGACCTTGGTCTTCGATCCGACCGCGACATCGACCGTGGTCTCCCACGGCTCGTAGCCCGTCGCTTCGACGATGATCTTGTACTTGCCGGATGCGAGGCCGAGGCGCGCCGGCGACGTGCCGACCGAGCCGAGGTCTTTGCGATCGATGTAGACCGTCGCGCCCTGCGGTTGGACGACGACGTCGACGGCCGCGACCTTCGGTCCGATCCGCTCGAGCGCGGTCTCGATCGCCTTCAGCGTGCCGGCATCGGTTTCGCCACGGCTCGCGTCGACGTAGTAACGATACGCTTCGGGATACTTCGCGAGCTGTTCGTACGCGCGCGCGACGTTGAACATCACGTTGCGGTTCGGCACCAACCGGTTCGACGCGAGGAAGTGCTCGAGCGCCGTCGTGAAGTCACCCTTCTTGTAAGCCTCGGCGCCGATCTGGAACTGGAGGTCGGCTTCGTCGGCCTGACCGTCACCGCGCGCGAACCGCGGCACGGCAAGCGTGCAAATCATCACGAACAGACAAACTAAGCGCATGAAGTCTCCTCCGCGGAGCCGCGGTGCATCACCCGAGAGCAGAAACGGTTCGGTTGTTAACGATGCATTCGGATATCGAGATCCGAATCGCCGGCAGCAGAGCCTGCCGGTTGCGAACCACTGCCTTTGGTCTGCTGCTGTTGCGGGACCTTCGGCGTGCGATTCGTCGTCGTCGAGCCCCCACCCGACGACTGCTTTCGATTGAGCGTCACCTCGAGCGTTTGATCGCTGAGTAACGCGAGCTGGCGCGATTCTTTGTCGTAACCGTCGGCCACGATCTCGAGCTTCGCCATGTCTTGCGGCGCGACTTCGAGATCGAGCGGCGTACGCCCGAGCTCGGCGCCATCGAGCTTCACCATCGCCGCGCGCGGCTTGGTCACGACTTTCAGCTTCACCTTCGAGACCGTCGGTGGCGCATTCGCGATGTCGTTCGAGTCGACCGCTTGCTGGCCAACTTTACGGGGCTGCGCCGGCGGCGGCGTGGGTTGCGCGACCGGTTGCGTGTCGGCCACCTTCGTCCCGCTATCGTCTTTCTTGCCGCCCATGGCCATCGCAGCGATGCCACCGCCGACGAGGAGCAACGCAGCGATCAGGATCAGCGGCAGCTTCGACTTCTTCTTCAGGTCCGGCGGCGGCGATAACGTCGGCGACGCGATCGGCGGCGGCTGACTCGGCCGCAACGGTGGACGTTGTCCCGTCGGCGTGCGCAACGCAGGCACCGACGTGGGCGTGATCATCGGAATCGGTGTGGACACGCGCGCCGCCGAGAGCAGCAGCATGTTCGCGCCATCGGGCAGGGCGAGCTCGAACTCGGAGAGCAGGTGCTCGACCGAGAGATACCGATCGTCCGGATCTTTCGCGATCGCGGTCATGATCACTTGTTCGAGCGCGGGCGTGATGTGCGGATTGAGCTGCGACGGCGGCGTGACGACCTCGGTGACTTGCTTCTGGAGCAGCGCGAGGAAGTTGTCGTCGTGGTGCGGTAGCTGGCCGGTGAACAACAGGTACATCAGCACGCCGACCGAATAGATGTCGGCGCGGTTATCGACCTCTTCACCGCGACACGCTTCGGGCGCCATGTAGTGCGGCGTGCCGATCGTTTGACCGTGCTTGGTCTGGCGACCGGTGAGCAGCGGTGCCTTCGCGATTCCGAAATCGAGGATCTTCACGCCGAACGTGCCGTTCGCGCGCTGGGTCAGGTAGATGTTGTCCGGCTTGATGTCGCGATGAATGATGTTGTCCGCGTGTGCGGCCGCGAGGCCACGACACACCGACACGATCACGAGCACGCTCTCTTCGAGCGACAGCGTTTGCTCGAGCAGCTGTTCGTCGAGCGTGCGCCCGCGCAGCAGCTCCATGATGATGTACGGCCGGCCATCGGAGGCGAGGCCATAGTCCGAAACCCGGACAATGTTCTCGTGTTCGAGCGAGCTCGCAGATTTTGCTTCGGTCTCGAAACGTCGTGACGCTTCGGGATTTGCGGCGAGCTCTGCGTTCAGCAGCTTCGCCGCCATCTGCTTGTTCAAGCGTTGATGCTCGACGAGATACACGACACTCATGCCGCCCACGCCAATGCGTTGGACGGTGAAATAGTCCTTGTCCAAGACGGTCCCGACGAGCGGATCCGTTCGGCCACCCAAGCCGACGTCAGTCATCCACCATCAGCGTAGAGGAATGTCCCAGCGATTTTCAAGTTAGACTGCTTGCAGATGCGATCGATACTGATTCTCGTCTGCGCCGCATGTGGGATGACAGGCTGTGACAAGCTGACTAAACATAAAGACGAACCGGTCGATAAAGGATCTGCCGGAAGTGCGTCTGTTCCGTCGACGGGCCATTCAGTGACACGTCTTAAAAAAGACGGCGACGCTGGAAGTGATAGCGGATCAGATCGGGGATCCGCAGGTGCACCAAAGGGATCCGGCGCAGGCTCTGCAAAGGCCGAGCATTTGATGGGCGGTGATGGTAGTGCGCCATATCGCGCCGACGATGGCCGCATGCACGGACCCGGCGGTCCGGTGTTCATGGGTCATCAGAGCGTGCCGTGCGATGCAGACCACGATCACTGCTTGCGCGACGGCGTATGGTTCTCGGTCGCGAACATCGCACCGGGAAAGCTCTATCGCGCGCTGCCGGTCTACGAGTTCGAGAAGAAGTGGTGGACGTGGCGCGGCGATCCGCACGAGCCGGAGGGCAAGCTCTACAAGACGCAGATCGCCGGCAACGGATCGATCGCGCCGGGCACCGCCGTGATCTGGTTCTCGAGCGAGACGTCGGACGGCAAGTTCGCCGAGTCGGAATACGAAGCGCTGACGTCATCTCGCTGGGAAGCGGGCGTCGTCGAATCGCAGCAGAGCAAGACCGCCGTGATGATCAAAGGCTTCGGCGCCGCGACGATGGATACGATCCGGTTGATCACCGAAACGCGGTCGCCATGACCTGCATCAGGCGCTCGGGATCGTCGGACTCGATCCAGTCCACGCCGAGCGCCACCAACCGCTCGACCTCGCGCACCGAATAAGCGCTCGCCGCGAGCGGCTTGCCGGTGGTGCTGCCGATCGGAAAGATCGTGTGCGTGCCGATCGCGATGCCGCGCGCGTGGAGCGAACGCACGGTGTCCTCGCCGACTAGCGTGTGCTCGGCGCCGACGAGCTTGCCGTCGAGGAACTTCGCGATCACGTGCGAGTCGAGGATCCGATTGAGGACGCGGCGCGCGTGATGATTCGGATGGCGATCGTGAAACCCGAGCTTCGCGGCGATCGGCGGCAGGCGCTCGAGGATCCCGCCGGCGAAGTTCAGCATCGAATCGTCGAAGCAAAAGCCGACGGCGAGGTTCGGGTGGTGCTTGCGCGCTGCGCGGAGCTTGCGCAGATCGAACGACGTGACGATCACGCGATCCTCGGCACCGGCCTCGGCGATTTCGCGCGCGGCGACATCACCGACCTCGGTCGGCCACCACCGCTGGAGATCGAGCTTCAGCTCGACGTTGATCACCGCCCGACCGGCGACCTCCGCGAGCACGTCGGCGAACAGCGGAATCGGCTCGGCCTGATCGTAGTGCGCGACGACCGCGCTGCCGGTCTCGTCGAGCCCCATCCGTACGGCCTTCTTCAGGCGAAGCTTCGACAGCTCGTCCCACGTGAGATCCGCGACCGTGCGTGGATTGCCGGTGAGGCGGTAGAGATCCGGATCGTGAAACACGACGGCCTTGCCATCGCGCGTCAGCCGGACGTCGAGCTCGATCGCCGGCACGCCGAGCTGGACCGCGCGCCGAAATCCCGCGAGCGAGTTCTCCTGGTGGAGACGTGGCACGCCGCGGTGCCCGACCACCAACGGCCGGTGCTTTGCCGCGAGAAACGGATTCGCCGCCACCAGGGCAGCTTGGCACGTTTACTTGACGTTGACCGTAATGCCCGCGGACGCGATGCCGTTCGCGACGACCTCGAGCGTGGCGAGACCCGGTTCCGCCGTCAGCGGGACATCGAGCTGCGTGGTGCCGCGCTCGTCCAACGCGATCGAGCGGTCCGAGTGATCGTGCGTGCGCGCGTAGACGACGTGCTTCGACGTGTTGTTCGTGAGCCGGACGAGCGGGAAGTTCGTGGAGCTCTGTGCGTCATCGCCGTACGTGGCGCCGAGGTTGATGCCGTTCATCTTCGCGACCGGCAACGTGTACGTGCGGCCGCGGTACATCGTGACCTGCGAGCCGGTCGGCGCTTCCGGACCGGTTCCGATCAGCGTGGGCGCCGCGAGGATCTCGGGCACCGCTTCCGGCGAGTTACCCGCGGCCGGCGTGTAGAGGTACATGTTCGGGCTCTGGAGCGTGAGCAGCATCTCGCCGGTCGGCAGGATGATGAACGCGTTCTGGTACGACGATTCGCTCTGCTCGTCCGTCGGCTCCTTCGTGGCCGTGGGATCGAGCATGGTCAGCTGGTTGTCCGGCGTGACCTGGAAGAAGTGCGTGGGCACGCCGAACACGTCCGGCTCCGCCTGCACCGTGCTCGCTGCATAGATCACGTCGCCGTTCGGCAGCGTGGCGCCGGGGCCGTCCGTGGCGGCGAGGCCACCCGGCGTATCCGGCAACACCGACCAGGTCTCGGTCTTCGAATCGAACAGCGCGTTGTGGTTCGTGCCACCGATCACGACGACCGTGCCGTCAGGGCGGAGCATCTCCGGACCGACTTCGTGCGAGGTCTGCGATTGGAGATTGGTATCGGCGATATGCACGGGCGTGGGGCCCGCCGACGACCAGCTCTCCGCGTTCCAATCGTAGAGCTCGCCGTGATCGAAGTTGTTGTTCGCGTCGACCGTGATGATCCGGCCGTCGTTCAGCTCGGCCCAGCTCTCTTCATCGTGGATATCGGCCTTGCCGGTGCCGACGTTCGCCTTCCACGTGAGCGTGTCCGCATCGAGTAGCGCCATGCCCGTGGTGGTGCAGCAATCGGTCAACAGGAACTGGCCCGTCGGCAGCACGTAGCTCGACGCATCGCCGATCGTGGTCCAGCCCGTGGGCGGCTTCATCGCGGTCCACTTGTCGGCGACGGGATCGTAGATCGCGCCCTTCGTGGTCCACACCGCGTTGTACGCGTCGTACTCGCCGCCTTCGACGATCAATCGACCGTCCGGCAACGTGGCCGACGAGAAGTAGAGTGGTGCGTAGTTCGCGGTGCTCGCGATCCGCGAGAACGTTCCGTTCTCGTAGCTGCCGAATTCATCCGGCGTGAGCTTCCACCAGTTGGTGTTCGCCGATTCGGTGAACACGACCGTGCCGTCGGTCAGCATGTTTGCTTGACCGAGACCGCCGGTGGGTTTGTTCGTGAGCGGACGCCACGTGCGTGGTGCCGGAGCCGTATCCGGAACCGGTGGACCGTTCACCGTGGTCGGTGGGTCCATCGCCGTGTCCATGCATCCCACGAGCGTGGCCATCAAGGTGGCAATCAACAGAAGAGCGCGCCGCACGTCGCCGACTTTACCGGATTTCGAGGTAGGTTACGGACATTCGCACACTGCTCCCAACCCTGCTGCTGTTTGCCGCCTGCGGCGATAACGGTTCGCCCTGTGATTACACGGAGACCGACGACGCCGATAACGCCACCACGGCCGAGATGACCGGGCTTTCCGTCGGAGAACCGGCGAAGCACGTGTGTGGCACGTTTACGGCCAATCCGTACGACACCACGCTGGCGTCCGCGGATAACGACCGCTACCGCGTCACCGTGACGGATAACTCACCGATCCTCGTCGACGTGTGGGTCGACGACGGCCTGTCCGCGCTGACCGGGATCACCATCCGGATCTTCGATTCGACGGGTGTCCTCGTCGGTCAAGCGACCCCGGCGTTCGCGGATCACGCGGCGTTCACGATCGCGCTGCAACCGGGCGATTACGACTTCCTCGTCAGCGCGAACGCGACCGGCGAGCTCGCGGGCACGATCAACTATCGGCTGCGCTTCGAGACCATGCCGGCGTGTGACGAAGGCACGGGCGATCCGAATTATCAGGAGTCGACGGGGGCGAATGGCGCCATCAATGTCGACTTCTCGAAGGACCCGTCGTTCACGATGGATTCGGGCAGCTCGCCGGAGAGCTCGGGCCTGTCGTTCGATCCGCAGGACAACAAGTCGATCGGCGGCTCGCTCGATACGACCGCGGGCGTCGATCAATACGCCGATCGCGATACCTACGAGATCACCACGGGCGACGCGACGAACGAGCTCGCGATTCGCCTGACCTGGGACGGCGCGACGGACGTCGACTACATCGTGTTCGAAGCCGATACGATGATCCCGATCATCGCGTCGAACGCGTCGTTGACGACCGGACCCGAGCTCCAGATGTTCGCCGTGAAACCGAAGACCAAGTACTGGGTCTGGGTCGGCGCGGTGGCCGGCGGCGCGTCGACGAACTATCGCGCGACGGTCTGCGGCTGGAAGTTCTTCTACTAACGAGCCCGGTACACGGGTTGTTGACCCGCGGCGGCCGCGAGCAGCCGTTTGTAGATCTCGAGATACGCGAGCGGCTGGCGCAGCGGATGGCTGAGCCGGTGCAGCTCGGGAAAGATCTCGAACGCGAACCGCTGCGGTAGCGCGTTCCATAGCCGCGCGCGGCCGAACGTCAGGCCGATCGGGCCCAGCGCGCCATCGAACACCGCGAGCAGATCCGGCCCCCACACTTCGATGCCGGCGAGATAGCGCTCGGCTGGCTTGTCCGACGCGACGAACCGACACTCCGTCGGAACGTACTCGTAGACGTGCTTGCCACCGCCGTCGCGCACGACGATCGCGAACGTGTGCTCGCGATCGTGCTCGGTCGTGAGGATCGAATGCAGCGAGCGAAACGTGGTGCCGCCGACCATCGATCCGGCGAGGTGATCGAGGTGCTTCTCGAGCCGCGCGCGATCATCCGGTGATAGCTCGCGCGTCGTGGCGGGCTCGTAGTCCGGCACCGTCACGGTTCCCTTCGCGCGCGACGGCCACGGTTTCGGCGCCGCTTCCAACCACGGCGTCGACGCGTCGACCGACGCGAGTTTGCCGCCCTTCATCGTCCAGGTCTGACCCGGCACGCCGGCGAAGAACTTCTCCTTCGGATAGAGCTTCTGCATCGACGCGACGGCGGCATCGCAATCGACGCAGAACACCTTCTGGTTCAGCCACGCCTTGTCGTCGTGAAACGCGAAGCCACCGGCGCACATGATCATCGCGGCGGGCGCGCCCCAGATCGTGGTGATCAACTTGTGACCGACGCCCCAGTTCACGAACGCCTGCTGCGTGCCCTCGACGCGCTCGCGCAGATAGTCGGCCATATGCGACCAGTCCATCGCGTTGTTCGTCCACGAGATCAGGCCCGGCCGCATCGCCTTGGCCGCCGCCCATTCGACGTGGGCTTGCGTGATCGTGATGTCGACCATCGAGAAAAACGATCCGTGGCCCTCGGTCGAACGTACGAGGAAGGGCAGGGTGTCCCACTCGTCACCGCAATCGATCTGCGCGTGGTCCCCCGTGAACGCGGTCACTTCCAAGTCGCCGAACTTGATCGATTGCCCCGGAATGAACGGATGAACACTGAATCCCATCTGCTCGAGGATCCGGCGCGCGGCGATCGAGCTGCGCGACGACAGGTAGATCGGAATCTTGCGATCGAGCTTCGCGAGCGACGGCAGATCGAAGTGGTCGTCGTGCTCGTGCGAGAGGATGACTGCGTCGAGAACCGGCATGGTTTCGGGATGCCAGACACGCGGCGGATAGACCCGATAGCCGAGCGCGTGCGCGGCGCCGAAGTCCTCGCACAACAGCGGATCGACGAGGATCGCGGCCTTCGGCGTGGTGAACGCCCAGCCCTGGTGCCCGAGGAACGTCGTAGAAAACACGGACGGAATGATACAGTGAGATCGATGAAGCGGCTCCTCCTCGCGACGATGGTGCTGGTAGTGGGTTGTCACAAAGCCGACGACGCCGCTGGTGGTGGTGACGATGGCACCGGCGGCATGGGCGGCATGACCGGCATGGATGCTGCCCCCACGCCGGAGATGATCACGGACGTCAACGCGGACGTCACCGCGGATACCGAGTGGAGCGGTCTCGTCAAAGTTCACAAGACGGTGACGGTCGCGGCCGGTGTCACGCTGACCGTCGATCCGGGCACGTCGATCCAATTCGATCGCACGGCGGGCATGAACGTGCTCGGCACCATGAACGTAGGCGGCACGAAGGCGATGCCGGTCTCGATCGGCGCGGCGCCGGGCAACGCGAACTTCGGCGACTGGGGAATTCCGAGCGGCACCGTGTCGATGACGTACGTCGTGATGAAGGGCGCGGGCTTTGCCATCTCCGGCACCGGCGCGTTGACCGTGCGGGACTCGACGTTCTCGCATCACGTACATGACCTGCTCGTGATCGGTGGCGGCACCGTCGACATGCAGTACTCGTGGATCGGCGAGCCAGAAGGCACCGCGGACACCACGCATTGCGACATCCACATCCAAGGCGGCACGCCGAAGGTGACGGTCAGCCACACGAACCTGTCGACGTCGTCGTACGGGATCATGCTGTACACCGGCATCGACGTGGACCTCACGTACGACAACTGGTTCTCGAACAGCCTCGATATCGACAAGTCCGCTGGCACGACCGGGGATGTCTCTTTCGGGTACTTCGCGAAGGGCGCGCCGTCGCTGTCCGATCTGACGGCGTCCAACATGTCGTCTGCGATGGTGAGCGACGCCGGTCCGCGCTAGCGTGGCGAAATGGTGTGCTTGTGCTGTGGGGCTGCTGCCGACGTCGGCAGCCTCTGTCGAACGTGCGCGCACGACGTGCCCGTGTGTGAAGGCCTGATCGCAGAGCACGTCCGATCGAACGTCGATACCGCGGACGCGCAGGCGTGGTTCGTCGACGGCTTCGGCGCCGCACACGAGATCGCGGCGAAGACTGCCATCGGTCGCACGCAGGATGGCGAGCTGGTCGTGCTCGCGAGCTCCGTGTCGCGCGAGCATGCCGAGCTCGTCAAGAAAGACGGCGCGTGGACGATCAAAGACCTCGGTAGCCGCAACGGCACGTTCGTCGATGGCGTACGCGTGCAAGGCCGGTCGGCGTTGCCGGCGCGCGCGGTCGTGAAGATCGGCGATGTCGCGCTGTGGTTCCTCGCGGACGTACGCCATCAACCGGCGGCGGTGTCGTACGCGACGGAGTCCGTCGGCGGTGGGCTCGTGCGCTTCAACTTCGCGAGCGGTGCGATCGAGCTGTGCTTGGTCGGCACCACGGATCAGGCGGCGGGTGGTGCGTTGCTGTCGCGCACGAACGGCGCGACGTGGATCGAGCGCAGCCTCGCGCCGCTCGAGTATCAACTGCTGCGGGCGCTGTGCAATCGCGCGGTCGAAGAGTCGGCGTCACCATCGGCCGTCCGCGGGTGCGTCGCCACGAAGCAACTCGCGCGCGACCTGCCATTTCAATCGAAGTACGCGAACGAAGAGAACGTGCGCCAGGTCGTGCGGCGGTTGCGCGGCGAGCTCGACGAGATCGGTGTCGCGGGCCTGCTCGCGGTCGCACCGGGGCGCGGTTACTACCTCGCGAGTGCGGTTAGCGTCGGTCCAGATCGATCATGATCTTCTGCGTGGTTTGATCGCCCGATCGCCGGCGTTCTCGTCGACGAATCATGTCGATCGCGACGAAGCTGCAGATGAGGGCGAGCCCGATTAACATCATGGTGGGTGTAACGCACGGGTGCGGTCGGACCATCCCGATCACGCGAATCTCACGTCCCGCGATTTCCGATATCGACCGTGATCGAGCGCGTCGGAGTTGTCGACAGGACGGCTTCTGCCTCTCTTTGCGCGCGCCGCTCGGTCCACCACGCGCGTGCTCGCGCGTCCGTCCAATCCTCGGCTGGCACGGTCCGGAACGCATCGGCAAGCGCCTTCGCAGTCGCGTAGCGATCGCTCGGATGCTTGGCGAGGCAACGCATGATGATCGCCTCGAGCTCGGGCGCCACGGTCGCGAATGTCGACGGCAGCGCGGGCTCGGCCTTCACGTGCAGGCGCAGCTGTTCGATCGGCGTCTTCGCCTCGAACACGTTGCGACCGGTGACCAGGTAATACGCGACGCAACCGAGCGCGTAGATATCGACGCCGGGTCCGACGAGCTCCGGATCCGTCGCGACCTCGGGTGCGATGAACCCGGCCGTGCCCTTGATCGTCTGCGTCGTGCGCGAGCCTTCCGAGACGTTCTTCACGAGCCCGAAATCGACGACCTTCGCGACATCCGGCACGCCGCCGCGCTCGCACGCGATGATGTTCGCCGGCTTGATGTCGCGATGGATCAACTTGCGCTCGTGCGCTTCCTGCAACGCGCCGCAGACCTGCGCGAGGAGCCGCGCGATCCGACCGCTCGGCTGAGGACCGTGACGGCGAACGAGCGCGTGAAGATCGACGCCGGGTAGATACTCCATCGCGTAGTAGAACTGGCCGTCGAGCGAGCGCCCGTAGTCGTAGACCACGACGCTGCTCGGATGCGTGAGCTCGCTCATCGCTTGAACTTCCTGTTCGAAGTACGCGAGCGTGCCGGGGTTCGCGACCTGCATCAATTTGATCGCGGTCTCGCGGCGGAGCAGGGTGTGATGCGCGCGATAGACCGTGCCCATGCCGCCTTTGCCGATCACGGTCTCGATCGTGTACTGGCCGAGCTGGCGCGCGGCGAGCGAGACCTGGCTGCGCAGGCCATAGATCACCGACGAGCCGGCGGTCGCGAGCGTGATCGCGACGAAGCTCAGCAGCTGGTAGCCGGAGAAATACGCGGGCGCGGGCAGGTCTTCGGGCGTTCCGATCGAGATCAACATCGCGGAGATCGACATCGGCACGAACGTCAGCGTGCTGGTGAGCAGCGTGCGCTTCGCGGAGCTCGGCACGATCAGCGCGCGTGCGAACACCGTGAACGTCGAAAACACGAGCGCCATGTAACCGGTCGGGTGGAGATCCTTCTGGAAGTACGCGCTGCCGGCGAAGCACATGCCGATCACGAGCGAGTAGATGAAGTCGAGCAGGTGCAGCGTGCGCAGCGAGAGCTCGCGATCGCTCTCGAGCACGGCGCGCCACACGATCGCCATCGCGGCCATGCCGATGCACGCACCGAGCAACACCCAGCGATGCAGCACCGGCGCGTACGCGGGGAACAGCAAGTACTGCGACCACGTGAACGCGAGCAGGCCGACGAGAGACCAGAACATGATCTTGAACAGCGTGGCTAACCGCGCTTGGAGGTCCGCGCGATCGTTCACACGGCCTCGCGTCGCGAGACATCGACGGTGATGACATCGGAGAACGACGCGCTCGCCTCGTCCGGGCTCGCGGCAAATGCCGTCCACCACGAGCGCGCGCGATCCTCGTTCCAGTCGTCGAGCGGGGTGGCGGTCAACGCGTCGGCGAGCTCTTGCGCGGTCGCGTAACGTTCGCTCGGCGACTTCGCGAGGCAGCGCAGGATCACGGCAGCGAGTGCGGCGTGGGTGGCGGGTGCAACCGGATCGTCGGAGACGTGCTTCATGCACACTTCGAGCGGGGTCTTGCCTTCGAACGGCGGCTTGCCCGTGACCAAGAAGTACGCGACGCAGCCGAGCGCGTAGATATCGGAAGCCGGGCCGACGGTGCCGCTGTCGATCGTCTCGGGCGCCATGTAGAGCGGCGTGCCGTGAAGGGCTTGATGCTCGTCGCCGATCTCGGCGGTGAATAGCTGCGCGAGCCCGAAGTCGAGCACCTTCACGACATCCGGCATGCCACCGCGCTCGCACAGCATGATGTTCGTCGGCGTGATGTCGCGATGGACGATGCCTTGGCCGTGCGCTTCCTCGAGCGCGCCGCAGACCTGGACGAGGATCGCGACGATCCGCGCGGCGGGTTGCGGGCCTTCGCGAACGACGAGCTCCTCGAGGTTGAGGCCACCGCCGAGATATTCCATCGCGTAGTAGAACGAGCGGCCGTCGACGGTCGGGCCGTAATCGAACACGGCAACGGTGTTCGGGTGCGTGAGCCGGCTCGTCGCGTGAACCTCGCGAACGAACCGCGCGATGTCCGTGCTGTTGATCCGATCGGGACGCAGCACCTTGATCGCGGTGGGACGGCGCAGCATCACGTGATGCGCGAGATAGACCTCGCCGAGGCCGCCTTTGCCGATCAGGCGATCGAGCTTGTAGCGGCCGAGCTGGACCGCGGCATCGACCTCGCGGCGCAGGCCGTAGATGATCGAGCTGCCGGCGGCGCACAGGATCACCGTGACGATCGCGACGACGACGAACCCCGCGATGAAGAACACCGGCGGCAGATTCTCCTCGGCGTAGATCGCGAGGAACACCGACACGACGCTCATCGGGATGTACGCGGCGGCGGTGATGAACGCGGTCCGCCGACCGGTGCTCGGCACGAGCAGTGCGCGGGTGAGCAGCGCGAACAGTTGATAGATCAGGCACGTGTATGCCGACGGGCGAAAGTCGAACGCGATCGCGGCCGCGGCACCGAACACCACGCCGGTGCCGATCGTGAAGTAGTTGTCGAGGAACAGGAGGATCTCGAACGAGCGCTGCTCGCGAATGAGCGCGATCCGCCACACGAACGCCATGCTCGCGACGGCGGCGACGCCCATCACGAACACCCACTTATTGTAGCGAGGCTCGACCTCGGGGTAGGCGAGATACATCAGTTGGAGAAACGCGAGCAGCGTCGCGTTCGCCCAGAACATGACCTTGTAGAGCGTGGTCAGGCGGGTTTGCAGGCGGGCGCGCGATTCCTCTTCGCTCGCACCGGAGCCGAGCTGGGCCGGAACCATCCGGCCCATCCGGCCCAGAAGGCGTGATTGCTGCGCACCCACGTCCACCACGTTCCCATCGAGCTTGCCAGAGCCCTGGTCCGATCACGCGGATCTCACGCGCTCGCTCTCCGATGTTCACGCCGATGTTGACGACAACGAGGCATGCGTTGGTGGCTGCTTCTACTCATCCCGGGATCCGCGTCCGCGGATACGCCCGTGCGGGATCCCGAAGCGACGCTGCCTCAGATCTTTCACGGCCCGTTTTCGTCGTCGCGGTTGTTCGCGATGCCGACGGCCGACGTGATCGGCGCGTACATGCTGTCGGTCTCGTACGACGGCAGCCTCTTGCAGCAACCGGGCGTGCTGACGTCGGCGGGCGTGCTCGCGGCCGGGTTCGGCGATATCGCGCAGCTCGAATACCGTCACACGAGCGCGATCAGCCTGACCGGTGTTAACGCGCCGGTGCCGACGGTCGGCGTGCAGGTCGAGGCGCCGCTTCCCGAATGGCCGTACGTGCCGCGGTTCGGCGTCGCTGTGCATATCGGCGTGCCGCGGACCGAGCAGATCGACGGCACGTCGGTCACCGAAACCGTCAACGACTTCTACTTCGTCACGCGCGAGCGACTCGGTCCGTATCTGACGTTGCACGGCGGCGTGCGCGTGTCGCCGGCGAAGTTGCAGGAAGGTGATCAAACGCTGCAGCGCACGCTCGCGTTGCCGGCGGCGGGGATCGAGCTGCGCGCGAGCGATTCCGCGTCGGTGATCGCGGAAGCCGCCGCGGTGCCGCAGTTCATGCACGCGGAGATCATGTACGGGTTTCAAGCGCGACTCGGCTTGCGGTGGCGCGTGATTCCGAGCGCCACGTTCGACGCGAGCATTGGCTATCAGCTCTCGGACGATCTCGTCCAGCAGTGGGACATCCGGCTCGGTGCCGAGGTGTTCGTTCCGTGGGGTGCGTTGGTGTGCCGCGCCACGGGTGCGTTTTGCGAAGGAGACAAAAAATGAAGACGACATTGCTCTTGTTGATCGTGCCCGCCCTCGCGAACGCGCAGCCGGCACCTCCCGATGTTCCGATCGAAGATCCGAAACCCGAGGCGAAGCCGGAAGCACCGGAACAGAAGCCGATTGCTGCGCAGCCCGTCGAAAAACCGCGCCCGCCGGATCCGGAGGTCGCGATGCCGCAAGTGTGGACGGCGCCGACGGGCTTCCTGCTACCGGCGGCCGTGCTGTATTCGCGCACGGGCGTCGATACCGGTGGCGGTGTCGTCAGCGATCAACGCGTCGGGTTGGGCGATGTCGCCGAGTTCGGCGTGTCGACGATCGATCAGGTTCGCGCCCGCGTGATTCCGACCGCGGCACCCGAAGCGATCCAACCGTACGTCACGGCGACGTTTCGGATGGGCGTGTCCGAGGATCGCACGTTCACCGGCCAGCCCGGTATCGTCCTCGGGTTTCGCAAGTCGTTCGAGCGCAACGTCGATAGTCACTCGTCGCGGTTGGCGGAGCTCACGCTCGTCGCGTCGAAGCACCTCGGCAAGTACGCGGCGGTTCACGTCGGTGGCGCGTTCTGGGATGTCGAGCTGAAGGGCTCGGGTCTCGATACCGCATTTCACGATCGCGACACCTACGGCGTCGGCGATCAGCTGCGGCCGTTCGGCGGTCTCGAAGTCGAAGCGATCGATCACGCGCGGATCCTCGTCGACGTCGGCTGGGCGCCGGAGTTTTGCTACGGCTGCACGGGCAAGCAGATCCAATTGCGACCGGAGCTGTCGTGGGGCGTGCGGTATGCGGTCGCGGATTGGTGCTCGCTCGAATCGGGCGTGCGCGTTCCGGATATCGCGGCGGCGAACCTGCTCGATGCGCAGATCTTCGGCGCCGTCACGTTCACGTCGTGGGCGCTGCGCCATGCCGTCGACGATCTGAAATGAAATGGCTCGTCGTCATAGCGGTGATCGGCCGGGTGGCCGGTGCCGACGATCGCGTGCTGCTCGCACCGACCGCCGAGCTCCCCGATGCGGGTGCGGTGACCGCGAGCGCGGAGCTCGATCGCCACGGCACCGTCGGCGTGCGCGCGACGCTCGGGTTCGGCGGGTTGGCGCAGCTCGCGGTCGAAGGTGTCGATCAGGACAGCACCGGTCACCTCGTGACGACGTTTCGAATGGGCGTACCGAAGGTCCCGGTGATCGCGGGGTTGGTGAAGGGCGAGACCACGACGGCGTATCTCGTCGCGAGCGAGAGCGTGGGGCCGGCGCGGTTTCATGCCGGTGGCGAGGCGATCGCGACGACGGACAAGACGATCTTTCGACCGCTCGGCGGGATCGAGGTCGTACCGCCGACGTTTCCGAAGACGACGTTGCTCGTCGACATCAGCTGGGAGCCGCAGCTCGCGTTTAGCTGGGGCGTCCGCTATCGCGCGCTCGCCTGGGCGGCGCTCGAGCTCGCGGTCCGCCACGACGAGGCGACGTTCGGTGATCCCGACGTGTTCGTGCGCGTGACCGGCTACTGGGATACTGTCCTGTCCAGGTAGGTGAGGACCAACTGTCCGAATTGCGGTGCGCCGATCGAGTTCCGGTACGACGACTCGTTCGTACGGGTATGCCCGAGCTGCACGCATTCGGTGTTGCGCACGGATCGCGGCGTCGAATCGCTCGGGAAGGTCGCGGACCTCGCGCCGATCGAATCGCCGCTGGCACTGTTTGCCGAGGGCAAGTGGGGCAACGAGAGCTTCCTGCTCGTCGGAATGGCGCAGATCAAGCATCCGGCCGGCGGCATCTGGCAGGAGTGGTACGCGAAGCTCGACGGTGGTCGCTGGGGTTGGCTCGCCGAGGCGCAAGGCCGCTACTACTTCACGATCGAGCAAGCGTGGTTGACGGCGCCGCAGGGCGTGTCCGTCGGCGAGAGCATCACGATCCCGGGCGTGCCGAAGCCGATGCGCGTCGCCGAAGTGACCGAGGCGAGCTATCTCGGCGCGCGCGGCGAGCTCCCGTTCCGATTGATCCCCGGCGAGACGTTCCAGTACGCGGATCTCTCGGACGGCGAGGGCGAGTTCGCGACCCTAGATTTTGGTGACGAGGCGCCGAAGCTCTATGTCGGCCGGCAGGTCACGCTCGAGAATCTCCACATCACCGGCGGTGAGGTCGCGCCACCCAGTGATGCGCCGATCAAGAGTACGCGCCTCGCGTGTCCGTCGTGTAATGCACCCGTCGATCTGCGCGTGCCGGGCGAATCCCAGCGCGCGGTGTGCAGCTACTGCAACACGCTGCTCGACGTGAATAGTGGTGCGTTGGCCGTCCTCGGCAAGCTGACGCAGAAGGCGTCGCCGCGGATCAAGCTCGGCTCGAAGGGGACGTTCCTCGACGGTGAGATGACCGTGATCGGCTATCTCCAGCGCAGCGCGCAGGTCGAGGGCGAGTGGTGGTCGTTCGACGAGTATCTGTTGTGGGCGCCAGGCGTGGGCTATCGCTGGCTCGTCGAGAGCGACGGCAGTTGGAGCTACGTCCAACCGATCGCGCCCGGTGCGGTCAACGCGGATTTCGGCGCGGCGATCTACGAGAAGGTGAAGTTCGCGCCGTATCAGATGTCGCCGCTACGCGTCGATGTCGTGCTCGGCGAGTTCTATTGGCAGGTCTCGCAAGGCGAGCTCGTCGACGGCTTCGATTACATCAACCCGCCGGCGATGCTGTCGCGCGAGTCGACGGGCACGGAAGAGAACTGGTCGCTGTCGACGTTCATGTCGCCGGAAGACGTCTCGAAGGCGTTCGGCGATGCGGCGAACATCTCGCTCGGTCATCCGGCCGGCATCGCGCCGAATCAGCCCGATGCGTGGCGGACCGCAGCCACGGTGATGGCGTACGGCTTCCTCGCGCTGCTCGTGATCGGCATGGTGTTCGGGCTCGCGGCGAAGAACGACACGAAGTACACGCAGACGGTCTCGCTCGGCGGTGGCCCGGATACGGCGCCGGCACCGCAAGTCGGCTCCAACAGCGACGATCAGACGACCGCGCCGCCGAACTCGGTCTTCTTCAGCGAGCCGATCCAGATCGACGGTGGGCGCAACATCGAGATTTCGTTTCGGTCGCCGGGGCTCAATAACGATTGGTTGTACGTCGCCGCGGATCTCGTCGCGCCGCTCAGCGGGGAGGTCTCGAGTGGCGATGCGGCGATGGAGTACTACTCCGGTGTCGAGGACGGCGAATCGTGGTCCGAAGGCTCGTACGAGAGCTCGTTCGTGCTCGGGCCGCAAACGCCGGGGATGTACACGCTCCGGCTCGAGGCGCAGCACGGCAGCGCGGGCCTCGTGAATGTCGACGTCAAGGTCGTGCAGGGCGTGTGGCGCGGCAAGTGGTTCGCGTGGGCGCTGTTCATCCTCGGCTTGCCGCTGTTGATCGTCGGCTTGGTCTCGCACTTCCACGAGAAGAAGCGCTGGGAGAACGCGAATGCGGGCAAGGCACCGGTCACGCCGGTCGCGGTGATCATCGTGTGTGTCACCGGCCTGTTCCTGGTAATCGGGGCCATCTTCAAAGCGATGGCGGAATCGAGTAGCAGCAGTGACGACTGAAACCATTCCCGATCGCCCGGCGGTGCCGCGTACGAAACGGCCGGTCCTCGCGACCGTGATGATCGTGTTTTCGGTGCTCGTGGTCGGTGGCTACACCGCGCTCGCGTTCACGCAGAAAGAGCTCGGCGAACCCGAGCACGAAGAAGTCCCGAAATCCGTCCGCGCGTCGCCGGGTGGATATCGGTCGTATCACTTCTGGCACAGCGGCTACCACGGAGGTAAGTGATGAAGCTCAGCGAGATGGGTGACAACGTCGTTTCGTCCGCGGTGTTCGCCGCGATCGGTCTGGCGGTGTTCGGTATCGCGTTTTTCCTGATCACGAAGATCGCGCCGTTCTCGATCAAGAAAGAGATCGAGGAAGATCAGAACATCGCGCTCGGCATCATCATCGCCGGAGTCTTGATTGGAATCGCCCTCATCATCAGCGCCGCGATCCACGGCTGACCAAGCGCCGATTGCGGCGACCGCGTTGTATCTCAACGTGTTCGTCGTCGCGATCTGCGGGTTGGTGTACGAGCTGCTCGCGGGCACGCTCGGTAGCTATCTGTTAGGCGATTCGGTCACGCAGTTCTCGCTCGTGATCGGGTTGTACCTGTCGGCGATGGGCATCGGTGCGTGGCTGTCGCGCCGGCTCGATGGCAACCTCGCGCGCGCGTTCATCGAGATCGAGCTCGCCGTCGCGATCGTCGGCGGCGTGTCGGCGCCGGTGTTGTTCCTCAGTTTCGGCACGGTCGTGCACTTCCAAGTGGTGCTGCTCGCGTTCGTCGGCGGCATCGGCGTGTTGGTCGGCTTGGAGTTGCCGATCCTGATGCGCCTGCTCGAGGGCCAGATCGCGTTCAAGGATCTGATCTCGCGCGTGTTGACGTTCGATTACATCGGCGCGCTCGCGGCCTCCCTGATGTTCCCGCTCGTGCTCGTGCCGAAGCTGGGCCTCGTGCGCAGCTCGCTCGCGATGGGCTGTGCGAACGCCGGCGTCGCGTTGTGGGGTACGTGGTTGCTGCAGCAGCGGTTGGGCAAGTCGCTGATCGGCCTCCGCGTGCGCTGCTTCGTCGTGCTGGTGGTGCTCGCCGTCGGCGTCGGGTTCGCAGACTACTTCACGACCTGGGCCGAAGACGAGATGTACGCCGATCCGGTCGTGTTCACGGAGACCACGCCGTATCAGCGGATCGTAGTCACGCGGGGGCGTGCGGGCTTCCAGCTGTTCCTCAACGGCAATCTGCAATTCTCGTCGGCGGACGAGTACCGCTATCACGAGGCGCTCGTCCATCCGATGATGATGGCCGCCGACGCGCCACCGAAGAAGATCCTCGTGCTCGGCGGCGGTGACGGGCTCGCGCTGCGCGAGCTGCTCGAGCATCCGGTCGATCACATCACGCTCGTCGATCTGGATCCGGCGATGACCGGGTTATCGAAGCGGTTCCCGGCGCTCGCCGAATTGAACCACCACTCGTTCAGCGATCCGCGCGTCACCGTGATCAACGACGACGCGATGGTCTGGCTCGATCAGAACCCCGGCAAGTACGACGCGATCGTGATCGACTTTCCCGATCCGAATACGTTCGCGCTCGGCAAGCTATACACGAAGTTGTTCTATCGCCGCGTGCTCGCGCATCTCGCGCCCGACGGCGCCGCGGTCGTCCAAGCCACGTCGCCGTTGTTCGCGCGGAAGTCGTACTGGTGCATCGTCGAGACCATGCGCGCGGCGGGGTTTGCCGTCCAGCCGTATCAAGTCACCGTGCCGGCATTCGGCGTGTGGGGGTATGCGCTCGCTCGCGCGAAGCCGTTCGAACCGCCGAGCAAAGTGCCAGACAAGATTCCGCTGCGGTTCCTTAACGACGAGGCGCTCGTCGCGATGTTCGCGATGCCGGCGGACATGAAGCCCGTGCCCGTCGAGATCAACCAGCTCGATAACCAAGCGCTCGTTCGCTACTACGAGCGCGAGTGGCGCAAGTGGGAGTAACCCGGCGCGAGTTCGTCGGTGCGATGTTGGGAGCGTCCGCGTTGTACGCGTGTCGCGGCAAAGATCGGCACCTGCCACCGGGCACGCTCGCGATGCCGGGCATGCAGCGCGCGCATTCGCAGATCCGCGACGGCCATCTCGTCACGCCGCACGCATGGCGGACGCACGATGTCGTGATCGTTGGTGGCGGCGTTGCCGGCTTGGGCGCGGCGTGGCAGCTGCGGAAGCTCGGCGTGAAGGATGTGGTGGTGCTCGAGCTCGACGACGTGTTCGGCGGTACCGCGCGCGGCGGCGAATCGTCGGTGACGCCGTATCCGTGGGGCGCGCACTACATCGTCGCGCCGCAGGCGGAGCAGGTCGAGCTGACCGCGTTGCTCCAAGAGATGAACGCGATCGAAGGCATCGCGGCAGATGGCTCGCCGATCGTCGACGAAGCGCTGCGCTGTCGCGAGCCGGAAGAGCGCGTGTGGTACATGGGCCGGTGGTGGGAAGGCCTGTATCTCGATGCCGGAGCGTCGCCGACCGATCGCGCGCAGCTGGCGAAGTTTCGTGCGGAGATCGATACGTGGTCGGCGTGGCGCGATGCGCAGGGCAGGCGGGCGTTTGCGATTCCGCGATCGCGCGGCACCGATGATCTGGCGGTGCTGGCGCTCGATCGGATCTCGTTCGCGCAATGGCTCGACGAGCGCGGCTTGAAGTCACCGCGCCTACGCTGGCTGACCGACTACGCGTGCCGCGATGACTACGCGCTGACGGCGGCCGAGACCAGCGCGTGGGCGGGCCTGTTCTACTTCGCGGCGCGCCAGAAGGGTCCGGGGTTGGCGTCGCAGACCGTGATCACGTGGCCGAACGGCAACGGCGCGTTGGTCGCGCAGCTCGCGAAGACGGCGCGGATCGAGAAGAACGTCGTCGTGCAGCAGGTCACGCCGGCAGGTGACGTGATCGCGAATGGACCCGATGGGCCGTTCGGGATCCACGCGCGATCGGTGATCGTGGCGACGCCGTCGTTCGTCGCGAATCGGATCGCGCCGGCGCGTGCGCTCGGCACCGCGGACTACGGATCGTGGGTCGTCGCGAACGTTCACCTCCGCGAGCGACCACACGAGCGTGGCGAAGGCGCGCCGCCGGCGTGGGATAACGTGTTTCGCGATTCGATGTCGCTCGGGTTCGTGAGCGCGACCCACCAGCGCGGCCGCGATCGCGGACCGACGGTGTGGACCTGGTACTACCCGTTCTCGGATGCGGATCCAGCGGTGGTCCGGAAGCGGTTGGCGGGCGCGGGGTACGAAGAGTGGGCGGAGACGATCTGCGTCGATCTCGAGGCTGCGTATCCGGAGATCCGGACGTTGATCGATCACATCGAGGTCACGTTCTGGGGCCACGGGATGATCCGGCCCCGAATCGGCGCCGCATGCGGGGCGGAGAGGCTCGCGCGGATCGCGGCGAACGGTGCGATTCACTACGCGCATACGGATCTTTCGGGGCTCGCGCTGTTCGAAGAAGCGTTCGATCACGGGCTGCGGGCTGCACGGGAGATCGCGGGTTGAAAAGTCGGATCATGAAGCGTTGGTTGTTCTCGCCGGCGATCGACCTCGTCATCTTCGGCGGGACCGCGCTCGTCGCTCTGATCCTCGTGGCACTGATGCCCGCGCACGAGTCGGGTGCCGCGACGTTCGTGGTGGGCGTGATCCTCGTCGATGTCGCTCATGTCTGGTCGACCTCGTTCATCGTCTATCTCGATCCCGCGGAGTTTCGGCGGCGACCGGCGATCTATGTCGGCGTGCCGATCGCATGCTTCGTCGTCGGCATCGTGCTGTACGGCATCGGCGACACCACGTTCTGGACCGTCGTGGCCTACCTCGCGGTGTTCCACTTCATCCGCCAGCAATACGGCTGGGTCATGATGTATCGCGCGCGGTGCGGCGAACGCGATCGCCTCGGCCGCGCGATCGACGGCATCACGGTCTATCTCGCGACGCTGTATCCGCTGATCTGGTGGCACGCGCAGCTGCCGCGCAAGTTTCGCTGGTTCGACAACGTCGAATTCTTCCATGGCATCCCGACGTGGTTCGCGAGCGTGGTCGGCTGGATCTACGTCGCCGCGCTGATCGCGTACGCGATGAACGCCGTGGCGCGTCGATCCACGAACTGGGGCAAGCACCTGATCGTCGTGACGACCGCCGCGTGCTGGTATGCCGGCATCATCGCCACGAACAGCGACTACGCGTTCACGGTCACGAACGTGTTCACGCACGGCATCCCGTACATGGCGCTCGTCTATCTCTACGCGCGCGCCGCCTCGCGCGAGACCGAGTCGAAGCACGGTCTGACCGCGCGGATGATCGGCAAGCGCGGGTTGATCGTGTTTCTCGCGACGCTATGGGCCGTCGCCTACCTCGAAGAGATGCTGTGGGATCGCACGCTGTGGCACGACCATTCCGGCATCTTCGGTGGTGGGTTGGACGTCGGCAGCGCCGCGATCGTGATCGGGCCGTTGCTCGCGGTGCCGCAGCTCACGCACTACGTGCTCGATGGTTTCTTGTGGAAGCGCGCACGCAATCCGCGGCTCGGACGCTTGCTCTAGCGATGGGGCGGGACCGGGCAGCCGGCTTGCCGATTCCACTCGTCGACGCGACGGCGCTGCTGCGCGGGCGTGCCGGCACCGGGGCGCCGATCTTCGACGTTGTACGAATAGCAGTAGCGTTGCCACTGCATGCCGCCGGTGACCGTGGCGAGCGTCTCGAGGTCGATCGCCTTCATGGTTACTTCCTCGCTTTCGTCGGGTGCAGGTCGGCCCACACCGGACATCCACGGGCCGCGTTCCACTGATCCGTTTGCTGGCGCTGCTGCAGCTTCGTCGGGTGGCCCGGGCGGCGATCCTCGACGTTGTACGAGGCGCACAGGTTTTCCCACTTCATACCGCCGTGAACCGTTGCGAGCGTGTCGAGGTCGATGGACTTCATGCCTGGACGTAGTTCACGCGCCGTGCCGCCATTTTGGGAATTGGGCGGTGACTGCGGGTAACGCACCGAAATCGCGGGTCCGCGGGTTTGGGACTCCACCCCCACGCAACGCCTACGCGCGGCGACGGCCACGCGAGCTGCACCGGCTACTCGATCAGCTACTCCGAAATCGAGACGTATCGATCGTCGAGCGCGGCAGCACCTTGGAGGCGATCGGCGACGACCTCCACACCCGCGAGCACAGGCGCCGTGTCGAGGTACGAGCGCGACACGATCAGCTTCTTCAGCGCGCGAAACCGCTTGCGGTGATCCATCAGCACGTCCACCCCGTGCGGGCCCAAGCAGCCGAGCGACAGATCGACCACCTCGAGCTGTGCGGCGAGCTTCGAGCCGACCAGCGCCTCGACCGCTTCGTCCGCGAATGGGCAGTTCATGAGCCCGAGGTGGCGCAGCGCCGGGTAGTCACCCGCGAGCAGGCGATGGACGTCCTCGATCGTGGTGTCGCCGCCGTACGAGTCGCCACCGAAGTACACGTCGAGCCGCGCGAGCGCCGGCCACTCAGCCTCCGCGATCGCGTCGATGTTCGCCGAGGTCATGCCACCCGTCACGAGCTCCAGGTGCTCGAGCTTCGGCGCATCGATCTCGCCGAGCGAGAACGCGCCCGCGCGGAGGATCAGCGTGCGCAGCGCCGGGAGCTTCCACGCGAGCGACAGGTCACCGGCGTTGTACCAACTAATCTCGCAGCGCTCGGAATCGATCGCGCCGATGTGCAACCGCTCGAGGTACGCTGGCCCTGCGCGCACGAGCGCCGGCAGGAACGTGCCGTGCTCGCTATCGAACGTCGGCTCGCCGTTCAGCCCGATGACGAGCGAGCGCAACCGCCGGGCCGATGGATGCGCGAGCACGAGCTCGAGGGTGTCTTCGATCCCGTTGTAGTCATCGAGCGAGAGCTCGTCGATGAACCCGCGCCGCCAGGTCAGATCCGTCGCGCCATCGTCTTGATCCGGCAGCTCGCCGATCAGCGCGGCGCGATGCTCGTCGAGACACGCATCGACGGCGTCCTGCGCGACCCGCGTCCGCTCGCGTTCCGCGAACAGCATGAGATGGATCAACTCGCCGCGCGGCGAGCCCTGCGCCTCGAGCCAGTCGGCGTACACGCTGTACGGTTCCGGATCGTCGCCGAGCGCCGCTTCGAGCGCCGGGTTGTGCTCCTTCGCGATCGCGGCCAGGCGAGCTTCGCGAAACACCCGCGCCTGTTCGAGCTCGGCGGCGACACGCGCCTTCGCTTGTTCGACATCGCGCTTCTCCGCGTCTGCGAGATACGGCGTGATATCGATCGGCAAGCTATACGCCGTCGCGATCGCCGCATACGACTTCAGCATCGGCGCCGTGAGGTGAGGCAACCACGCGGTCATGATCTCGGTGCCGCGTGCGAGCACGGCCGCGCGATCGAACTTCGCACCGAGCGACATGCCATCGACCATGCCCGAGCCGGTCGCGATCTTCTCGATCATGGCGGCGAGCTCGGTCGCCATGCCGAGCTGGACCTGCGTGCCGTACGGCTGCCGTTCGTCGAGCTTCGCGATCAACCATTCCGAAACGCGATCCATGGGCTACTCCGAAATCGAAACGTACCGGTCTTCCGGATCGGCGGGGCCATTCATCCCCTCCGCGATCAGCTCGACGCCGATCTGGCCGAGTGCACGCTCGACATCCGGACTGAGATACGACGCCGACACGTTCAGCCGCTTCAACGCGACGAGCTTGTTGCGGTTCGCGATCAACGCCTCGGCACCTGCGTCGCCCAGACAGCCGAGCGAGAGATCGAGGTCCTCGATCTGCGCCGCGAGCGGGCTGGCCACGAACGTCGCGACGGCTTCGTCGGCAAATGGACAATTCATGATCCCGAGCCGGCGGAGCTTCGGCAGGTTGGCCGCCAGCAAGATATCGACGTGGTGCGGCTCGGTATCTCCACCGTATTCGTGGCCGCCGAACATGACGTCGAGCTCTCGCAGGTTGTCCCACTGGCCGTCCGCGATCGACACGACGTTGTCGTGCGTGAGGCCACCGGTCTGGAGGATCAGCGACTCGAGTTGTGGTGCCACGATCGAGCCGAGCGTGAACGAACCGCCGCGGACCGTCACGCTCTTCAGCGCCGGTAGTTGCCAGAGGGGCGATACGTCGCCAACGTTGAACCACGAGATATCGCACTCGTTCGGACCGAACATGCCGAGCTGGACCACCTCGAGGTGTGGCGGCCGTTCGCGCGCGAGGATCTCGACGACGTGATCGTATTGAGTGGTGTCCGAATCCGCCTCGTCGGCCATCCCGATCGCGAGCGAGCGCAGGCGTTGCCCGGACGGATGTTCGAGGAAGTGTTCGAGCGCGGCCGCGATGCCCTGTTGTGCGCCGAGCGCGATCCGATCGATGAAGCCGCGCTTCCACAGTAGCTCGTAGGTCTCGGGCGGTTGCTCGAGATCGCCGTAGTCACGTGGCACCAGGCCGATGAGCTCTCGTGCGTGGTCGTGGATAAATCCCGCGACCTGATCGTTCAGGCTCTCGTCGGTTTCGGCCGCGAGCATGAGGTGGATCAATTCGCCGCGCGCGGCACCCTGCGCCTCCAGCCAATCGGCATACACGCTGTACGGCTCCGCGCTTTCGCCGAGCGCTGCGAGCAGGGCAGGGTTGCGCGGTTCCTTCGAGACCGCCTCGGCCTTACGCGCGACAAACGCGGCATGCGCGGCCGCGGCTTCGGCATCGGCAGCGGCTGCCGCTTCGGCATCGAGCCGGTTCGCGTTGACGAGATACGGCGCCGTGTCGATCGGGAGGCTCGTGCGCCGCGCGACCGCTTCGTACTGGCGCAGGATGTTCGTCGGCAAGTGCGGCAACCACGCGCTCATCACCTCTGCGCCGCGCCCGAGCACCGCATCGCGATCGATGTTGCCGACCACCATCCCGAACACCATGCCGGTGCGGCCCCAGATCACTTCGACGACGCGACCGAGCTCGGCGGCGATATCGAGATCCGGCTTGCTCCCGGGGCGCAGCTCGTCGAGCTTTCCGAGAAGCCAACTACTCGTGCGATCCATTAGTCGCGCAACGCCCAACCGAGGCAGTCGTTCAGATCGGCTGGATCTTCCAAGCCGATGCCGATCCGGATCAACCGATCGATGCCGAGCCGCTCGACGGTCTCCTGTGGCGTGAAGTATTCGCTCACGGTGCGGTGATGGTTGACCTTCGTCACGACGCCGTCGAACGATAGCGCGAACCGGATGATGCCGGTCGCCGCGATCCGATCCGCGATCGCGCGATGATCGGCCTCGCTGGCACCGCGAACGCGAAACGACATCAACGAGCCTCGGCACGCGTAGTCGCGCTCGATCACCACGGCATCGGGGTGATCCGCCAGGCTCGGGTGAAACGCGCGATCGACCCGCGGATGCTTCGCGAGGAACTGGGCGACCACGCTCGCGGACTCGCAGCGACGCCGGTGATGATCGATCGCTTGATCGAGGTTCCAGCTGACACGGCGTGCGCGATCGTCGTCGAGGATCCCGCCGCGCATCGCGATCGTGTCCATGATCGAATTCGCGAGCTCGGCGTGATCCGTGGCGACGTAACCGCCGAGCGCGGTGTCCTGACCGCCGATCGCCTTCGTCATCGAGCCGACGACGACATCGACCCCTTGCGAGAGCAAGGGCCGCTTGAAGCCCCACGGCGTCGCGATCGTGGAATCGATCACGAGCTTGGCCTTGCCCTTCATCGCGACGAGCGCGGGGATGTCCTGCGCGCGGACGAGCGGGTTCGTGAAGCTCTCGGCGAAGATCAGGACGGTCTCGGGCCGGACCGCGGCCGCGATCGCGGCGTGATCGCCATCGTCGACGAGCGTGATCGTAGCGCCGACGCGCTTCGCCGATTGCTCGAAGAACACGCGGGTCTTGTTGTAGACCTGCCGCATCACGATCGCGTGCGTGCCGCGTTGGATCAGTTGATCGACGACGAGCGCGACCGCTTGCATCCCGCAATCCGTCACGACGGCGCACCGCGCGCCCTCGAGCTTGCGCAGCTTGCCGATCAATTCGGCGGTGCCGGGCGTGCCGTAGCGCGCGTAGAGATGCGGCAGCTCCGACCACGCGCCATCGCCGCGCAGCATGAAGCCGGCCTTGCCCTCCTGCCACGCGACGACCTCCGCCGACGAGCCGAGGTCGCGCTGGATCGTGCGCCGTTCGGGATGCAGCCACGGTGCATTCGCGTCGACCGCGTCGTGAAGCTCGCGCGTCTGCGCGTCCATCGTGCTGCGATCCAGCTTGGTCATTCCACCACCCCGAGCGCGAGCGTACCCGAAACGCGCCCGAGTCCCTTCAATTGTTCGAGAACGCCGGTTACTGCACGTTCTTCCGACGGCGACAGCAGAAATGCGTGATGGGTGACCGTGGGCTCGTTGCGCGCCGCCCGGTTTTGGACGGACAAACCCGCGTGCCGGACGATCGATTCGACCCGGCGAACGAGCCCGGGATGCGGATCCGTCGACAGCCGGATGTAGTGACGGCGCGGCGCCGGTGCCACGACCGCGAGCGCACGCGGCTCTGGCCATTGCACGGAGTTGTCCTGGGCGAGATCGATCAGGTCACCGACGACCGCGGAGGCCGTTGGCAACGCACCGGCGCCTTTGCCGAACAGCGACAAGTCTCCCGACGCCGCGGTCTTCATGTACACCGCGTTGTATTCCTCTTCGACGCTCGCGAGGAGGTGCCAGTCCGGAAGCAGCACGGGCTCGACCGCCGCGGTCAGCGCGCTACCCGATCGGGCCGCATGCGCGATCAACCGGATCCGGAAGCCCATCAGCTCGGCGAGGTCGCAATCCGCCGGTGTGAGCTCGCGAATACCGCGCACCGAGAGCTCGGCCGGCGGGATCCACGCACCGAACGCGCGATAGGCCAGGATCGACAGCTTCGCCGCGGCATCGTGACCATCGATGTCCGCGCTCGGATCGCTCTCCGCGAAGCCGAGCCGTTGCGCCTCCGCGATCGCGCGCTCGAGCGTGTGCTCGTCCTGTTCGAGCCGCGTGATGATGTAGTTGCACGTGCCGTTGACGATCGCCTGGAGCGCTTCGATCTCGTCGGCGCGATGCGAGAGCTGGCGGATGATCGGTAGCGCCGCTGCGGCGGCCGCTTCGCAGAGGAGAGGTGTCTCCGACCGCTGCGCGAGCGTGCCCAATGCGGCGAGGCGCTTGGCGAGCAGGGCCTTGTTCGCCGTCACGACCGGTTTGCCGGCAGCGAGTGCTGCTGAAAGAGTCGCTTCGACCTGATCGCCGCCGGCGACTTCGACGATCACGTCGACGTCCGGATCCGCGACGAACGTGCTCGCGTCGGTAGTTAATGGAATGCCGGCCGCGTGCGGGCCGCGCGCCTTGTCCGGATTCCGGACCGCTAGCTTCGTGACCCGGAACGCGGTCCGGTAGCGTTGCGCGAGCTGATCGCGCTGGCGATCGAGCAGCTCGAGCACGCCGCCTCCGACGACGCCGCACCCGATCATGCCGATCTTGATCTCGCGCAACGGCCGCGCGCCGACCCCGACATATGCGGCACGCGCACCGCGCTCGCCGAACACGCCGGCATCCGCGAGGATCGCGGCGAGCCGATCTTGATCGGCGAGGAACGCGTCGTGACCGAACTCCGAATCGAGCTTCCACAGCGACGCGGATGCACCGGCGGCCTGGAGCTCGCGATACAGCTCGTGCTGCAGCGGATACGGGAACAGCATGTCGCCCGGCACGCCGACGACGGTGACATCGGCCGTGACCTTCGCGAGCTCCGTGACGACCGTGCGATCGATCGCCTCGCTCAACAACAAGAACGTCCGCACCGGAAACCGCGACGCGAAGCGCTGGCCGTGATGATCGAGATATGCGGCGACCGGCGGCGCTGCGAGACCGGGTGCGAGCGTGCCGAACCGCGTGTCGAGCTCGTCGCGACCGCGATACGTCAGCATGCCGAGCTGGCGCGCGCGAACCATGCCGGTCGTGACATCACCTCGTGCCGCGCCATCGCGCACGAGCTCGCGTTGCAGGTGACGCGTGGCGGTGCCCCAGCCATCGGGGCGCATACCGGCGCTGATCGTGACGAGCCTCGCGACGCGCGCGGGATGCCGAGTAGCGAGCGCGATGCCGACGAGCCCGCCGAGCGACGCGCCGAGATACGTGACCGCGGTCGTGACGCCAATGCCGTCGAGCCAGATCGCGATCAGATCCGCGAGGCCATTCGCCGAGAGGGGGGGCAACGCGTCGCTGTCGAAGCCGCGCCACGTCGAGCCATTGCCGGGCCACGCGAGCGTCAACACCGTCGAGCCTTCGGCGAGCTTCGCGATCGCCGGCCACCACGGATCGACTTCACCGCCGACGAACGGAAACGGCGATGCCGTGATCCCGCCGACGACCATCACGATCGGCGCGGTCCCGAGCGGCTCGCCGGACGCGTAGCCACACAGCTCGACGTCGTGAAGCGCGCAGCCTTCGATCGTCATCGCATCACGCCGCACGACGAGGCGGTTCGGTGCGAGACGTGTGGCTGACGCGATAGCGGACATTTGTCCGCGATGCTATCTCAGGTCGCGAGCGAGAAGAAGAACGTCGATCCGGATCCGGGTTGGCTCTCGACCCAGATCTGGCCGCCGTGCGCGTCGACGATGCCGCGCGCGATCGAGAGGCCGAGGCCCGCACCGCGATAGCTCGTGGCCTCGCCGCGCCAGAACCGCTCGAACAGTTTCGGCTGATCTTCGACGGGAATCCCGGGACCGGTGTCCTTGACGAAGAACACCGGACGTTCGTTCACGGTGTGGGCGCCGATCTCGATCGAGCCACCGCGCGGCGTGACCTTCAGTGCGTTCGAGACCAAGTTCGCCATGACCTGGAGCGCGCGTTCGGAATCGCACTCGATCGCGGGCAGCGCCGGATCGATGTGCGCGACGAACCGGAGTCCTTGCTCTTCGGCGATCGCACCGAACATGTCGTTCGCGGCGTCGAGGATCGTCGCCGGCGGATGACTCTGACGCGACAGCGCGACGCGGCCCGCTTGGATCGCGGCGAAGTCGACGAGGTCGTCGAGCAGGCGGGCCATGCGCTCGGCTTGGCGATGGATCCGCCCGGCGACGTTGCGCGCGAGCGTCTTGTCGATATCGCCGCCGCTTAACAGGCCACTCGCACCGACGAGGATCGCGCCGAGCGGGCTGCGCAGATCGTGCGAGACGACCGAGATGATTTCTTCGCGGCCGCGCGTGGCGGCTTCGGCTTCGAGGTGAGCGGCGCGCTCGATCGCGAACGCGTGCTCGAGCGCTTGTTGCGCCGCCGACCGCTCGACGGCGAGCGCGACGTGATGCGCGGCGGTGGTCGCGAGGGCGAGCTCGCGCGGCGTGAACGCACGCGGCTCGGCACGATAGAGCATGACCTTGCCGACGAGGCGATCGCGATGGACGAGCGGCACGAACGCGAGCGCTCGGATCCGCTCGGTGCGAAACAGCTCGCGGAAGCTCGCCCACGCGTCGTCGAGCTCGGTATCGGCGACCGCGATCGGCTGCGGATCGATCGTCCCCGGCGGCCACGGCGCGTGACCTTCGACGGCGGCGCGATACTCCGCCGACAGGCCGTGGTGCGCGCGAAACCGCATCACGTCGTGTTGATCGTAGAGCAGGATCGCCGAGCGATCGCAGCCCGCGCCGCGCTCGACGGTATCCAACGCGAGCTCGAAGATCTGATCGGGCGACTCCGTGCTGTTGAGCGTGGCGATCAGCCGATTCAACAGCTCGGCCTCGCTGCGCGCGGAGCGTTCGGCGTCTTCGCGCTGCAGGCGCTCGAGTGCGAGCGCGCATTGCCGCGCGAGGATCTCCTTGAACGCGCGATCGCTGGCGGTGAAGTCGCGCTCGATCGCGTACGTGAACACGAGGCCGCCGACGACGCTCGCGGATCCGATCAGTGGAACCACGCCGACGGCGAGCTCTTGCGATGGGATCGCGGCGGCCCACGAATCGTACGAGGCTTGGAAGTGCGTGCGGTACTCCTCGCGATTGCCGAGGAAGATCGCTTCGCCGTTGCGCACGGCGGCCGCGAGCGGGGACGGGCCATCGAGGGGCACGTTCGCGAGCACGGACTGGGTCAGGGGTGCGTTCACGCTGACGCCGACCGGTGCGAGCACGGTGCCGCGGAGCTCCCAGATCGAGAGTGCGATCGCATCGACCGCGTGCATGCCTTGGACGAGCATCCTCGCGATCACTTCGTCCGACGTGCGTGCGGCCGCGAGGTCGTTGCCGAGCTCGAGCAGCTTCAGCATCTGATCGGAAGCGGTACCCACCGAGTCCAGATATACCGAATCTCGACGCGTCGCGGGTGCGCGGGAACGTTAAGCAGTGTGAGGACATAGCGAGGGAACGCGTGCGCTAGTGACACACCACTGAAACCGGCGCGGCGCCTTACGTGTCGAGCTGTTAGGATCGGTTCCGGATGGACAGCCCGCTGGCACATAGTCCGACACTCGCAGCGCCATCCAGCGCTCCGGTGAAGACCGAGCGGTTGCCGCCGGATACGCCGATCGGCGAGTACGTCAGCGACAAGTTCCTCGGTGCGGGCGCGATGGGCGAGGTCTACGCCGGCCATCACCCGGTGATCGGGAAAAAGGTCGCGATCAAGATCATCAAGCGCGAGCTCGCGTCGTCCGAAGAGGCGGCGGAGCGATTCACGCGCGAGGCGCGAGCGGTCAATCAAGTCGATCACCCGAACGTGATCGACGTGTTCTCGTATGGGCGGCTCGCCGACGGGCGGCTGTTCCTGGTGATGGATCTCGTCGAGGGCGAGTCGCTGCGCCAGCGGTTGCGGGATGGCGCGATCGAACCGGACGAGACGCTCGCGATCCTCGACAAGATCGCCGCCGCGCTCGATGCCGCACACGCGCGAGGCGTCGTGCATCGCGATCTCAAGCCCGACAACGTGATGCTCGGCGATCGCGGGATCTACGTGCTCGACTTCGGGATCGCGAAGCTCGTCACGGGCGAAGCGACCCAAGGCAACGGCACGTTGACCGGGCAGGGCACGTGGCTCGGCACGCCGGCGTACATGGCGCCGGAACAGTGGAGCACCGACGGCGCGGGGCCGGCCTCGGATCGCTACGCGCTCGGCGTGATCGCGTTCGAGATGTTGTCGGGCAATCTGCCGTTTGCCGCGTCGAGCGTGCCGGGGATGATGGAGCAGCACTTCCGCGCGGCGGTGCCGGCGCTGTCGCTGCGAGGTTCGACGAATCCGGCGATCGACGGCGTGATGCAGAAGGCACTCGCGAAGGATCCAGATCAGCGCTACGCGACGGCGCGAGAGCTCGTCGAGGCGTTGCGCGCGGCGATCGGGACCGGGCAGGGCCGTGCCGCGATCAGCAGCCAGCAGGGCGAGCCCGACAAGCCGAAGCCGAGCCTGCGAACCGCGGCGGTGTTCGGCCTCGCCACGCTCGCGATCGGTGCCGCGGGCGTCGTGATCATCTCGAACACCGGATCGTCGTCGCAGAAACCCGCGACGGCGCCACCCGCCGTCGATCCGAGTGCGATCGCCGTCGATGTCACGTCGACGCCGGCCGGTGCGCTGGTGTCGCTCGACGGAAAAGTCATGGGCGCCACACCGATGACGTTGCACGTCGCGAAGCGCGCGCATGTCGAGCTCGACATCGCGAAGCCGGGCTATCTCGCGACGCATCGCCCGTTCGAAGCCGGCGACGAAAGCACCGAGCTCGCCGTGAACCTCGGCGCGGTCACCCGGTTCGAAGGCGTGTGGAAGCTGCCGAACGGCGAGCTGCGCGCGTTCGAACGCAATGGCGATCGGGTGGCGGTGTCCAAGCTCGCGAGCGTCGATGGCAAGCGCGAGCTGTACAAGCAGTATCCGTTCGTCGCGATCGACAAGGGCGTCGCGTTCGCGCTCGACGACGAAGTGATCGATCCGCGCGCGCCCGACGACAAGAGCTGCCACGTCACGGTCCACGTCGAGTATCGCTACGATGCCGCGCGCGATCAGCTCCAGCTCGTGCGGCCGGTCGCGAAGATCGATTTCGTCGACAACCAGTGCGTCACGCGTGGTCAGACGATCTCGACCGAAGTGCTGACGCGCGTCGATGCCGCGAAGGACACCGTCGACGTGCCGGCGCCGGCGGGCGATCTCGGCAAGCTGAGCAAGATGTCGGTACCGCCGTCGAAGAAGCCGATCGCGCAGAAGGCGACGAAGCCGGACAAGACCCAGGTCCTGCCGTTCAAGCAGGCGACGGTCAACACGGGCAAGAAGAGCAAGACGGCGCAGGTGCAGGATCTCGACGAGCCGCCGACGAACGCGCTTCCGCAGACGAACGCCCCGGACATTCCGCAGACGCAGGTGAAGCCCACGCCGCCGACACAACAGCGCCAGGCGCCGCAGCAGGTCGGTAACCCATCGAATCAGGGGTACCTAACGCCGCAACCGCAGGCTCAAGCACCGAACGCGGTTCCGAAGTCATAAGCGGTCTAGCGAAAGAACGGTAACTCGCGCTACGATTGCTCGCTCGTGGCGGACGAAGAGACCCGTGCAAAAGCGATCTTGGGAGAGATGCAGGCGCGTCTCTCACAAGGTCCTCACACGGCGCTCGGCTTGTCGGGAAATGGATCGACTCCCGAAGAGGTTCGCGGCGCGTTTCTCAACCTGACGAAGCAATTTCATCCGGCGCGGTTTGGCCGGATGTCGAACGAGACGCAGCGGCTCTCGAATGAGGTGTTCCTCGGGATCAAGGCCGCGCACGATCAGTTGTTGAAGGCCGCGGGCGGTTTGCCGCGTGGCGGGCGGACGAACGCGAGTGGCGCGATGCCGGTCCTCACCGCCGAAGGGTCGACGAAGACACCGACGCGTCCGATCGCGTCCGGAACCAAGCACGGCACCGGCGTGAAGACCCCGCCGTTCGGCGTGCGCGTCGTTCCGCAACCCACGCCACCGACCCCGGCGCCACAACCGGTGAATCACCGGCAGGGCACGCCGCCGCCGGCAACCCAGCGTCCTGGTACCCCGCCGATCGTCGCGCGCCCGCCAACGCCCGTGACCAAGGATCCCGAGACCACGCGTGGCACCGGCGAGTGGAATGCGCTCGCGAAGCCCGCGGCATCGGGTTCGGGCTCGGCACCCGCGTTCGACGAGCGCGCCGAAATGAAGGCGGTCAACGCGCAGCTGGATCAGAAGAACTGGGGCGCGGCGAAGAGCCTGCTGAACGGACTCGCAGCACGCGTTCCCACGTCGAAGCAGTACCGCGCGCTGATCGCTTATACACGTGGTCGCGAGGCACAGCAGGCCGGCCAACAACAGGACGCGTTGTCCGAATTCCAGCGCGCCTTGCAGCTCGATCCCGATCTCCAGCCGGCGAAGAGTGCGATGGCCGAGCTACTACGTCCGCGTCGTTAGACCGGCTATACTGTGGATTAGGATGGGCCGAGTCATCGGGATCGATCTCGGGACTACCAACTCGTGCGTCGCAGTGCTCGAGGGTGGGGAACCGGTGGTCATCCACAATCAAGAAGGCGGGCGTACGACCCCGTCGATGGCGTCGTGGAACGCGGATGGCGAAGTCGTCGTCGGTGCCGCGAGCAAGCGGCAGATGGTCACGAACCCGCAACGCACGGTGTTCGGGGCGAAGCGCCTGATCGGTCGCAAAGCTACCGATCGCGAGGTCGTGTCGCTCGCATCGCGGTTGCCGTACAAGATCGTCGCCGCGAAGAACGGCGATGCGTGGGTCGATATCGCCGGCACGCCGCGATCGCCGCAGGAGATTTCGGCGCACGTGCTCGCGAAGATGAAGCGCGTGGCCGAGGACTATCTCGGACAGCCGGTGACCGAAGCGGTCGTCACGGTGCCGGCGTACTTCGACGATGCGCAACGCCAGGCGACCAAGGATGCCGGCAAGATCGCGGGCCTCACGGTTCGTCAGATCCTCAACGAGCCCACGGCGGCGGCGCTCGCGTACGGGTATCACCACTCGAACAACCAGCGGCTCGCGGTGTTCGATCTCGGCGGCGGCACGTTCGATATCTCGATCCTCGCGATCGAGAACGGCGTGTTCGAGGTGTTGTCCACGTACGGCGACACCACGCTCGGCGGTGATGACTTCGATCGCGTGGTGATCGATCTGCTCGCGGACGAGTTTCAACAGACGAACGGCATCGATCTGCGTCAGGACTCGGTCGCGCTGCAGCGCCTGAAAGAAGCGGCGGAACGCGCGAAGATCGAGTTGTCGTCGGCGATGACCACGGATATCAACCTGCCGTTCATCGCGGCCGGGCCGCAGGGGCCGGTGCACCTGATGCGCGAGCTCGAGCGCGGCCAGCTGGAGCGCGCGTGTCGATCGCTGTTGGAGCGGCTCGAAGCGCCGTGCGTGAAGGCGCTCGCGGATGCGCACTGCACGCCGGCGGATATCGATCAGGTCGTGCTCGTCGGTGGCATGACGCGCATGCCGGCGGTGCAGGAACGCGCCGAGAAGATCTTCGGTAAGCCGGGCAGCAAGGGCGTGAACCCGGACGAGATCGTGGCGATGGGCGCCGCGGTGCACTCGGGGATCATGGGCGGCGAGCTGCAGGAAGTCGTGCTGCTCGACGTCACGCCGCACAACATGGGCGTGAAGGTCACGGGCGATCGGATGTCGGTCGTGATCAGCGCGAACACGAGCATCCCGACGCGCGCGAAGAAGGTATTCGCGACGACCGAGGATCAGCAGACGTTCGTCGCGATCGAGATCCATCAGGGCGAGAGCGAGCTCGCGTCGAAGAATCGCCGGATCGGCAGGTTCGTGTTGGGTGATCTCGAGCCGGCGCCGCGTGGGCGGACGAAGGTCGAGGTCAGCTTCACGATGGATGCCGACGGGATCCTGGAAGTGAATGCCGTCGAGGTCGGGACCGGGCGTGCGGCGACGGTGACGATCGAAGCCTCGAGCGGTCTCACGGCCGACGAGATCAAAGCCCTCGGGAATCGCGTCGCTCAGCACTAGGATGTGTCACGCTCCGGGGAGATGAACTTCCCGAAGAAGTGGATCGTCCTCGGCGTAGTTGTTCTGTTCCTGCTCATCTTGGGTGGCTCGTGCGTGCACAGCTACAACAAGTTGGTCGGGCTCAACGAAAGCGTCGGTGCGCAGTGGGGCAAGGTCGAAGGCGCGTATCAGCGGCGCGCGGATCTCGTCGACAACCTCGTCAAGACCGCGCAGCAGGCGGCGAAGGTCGAGAAGGACATTCTGACGAGCGTCATCAACGCCCGCGCGAGTGCCACGCAGGTGAAGATCAGCGCGGACGATCTGAAGGATCCGGCGAAGCTGAAGCAGTTCGAAGATGCGCAGAACCAGCTCGGCCAATCGCTCGGTCGGTTGCTCGTGGTGTCGGAGCAGTACCCCGAGCTGAAGTCGCTCGACGCGTTCAAGAACCTCGCGGTCACGCTCGAGCAGACCGAGAATCGGATCAACGTCGAGCGCGATCGGTTCAACGATACGGCGCGCGAGTTCAACACGCAGCGCGATAGCTTCCCGACGGTGATCATGGCCGGGTTCTTCGGCAGCAAGTTCTCCGACAAGGCGTACTTCCAGGCCAAGGCCGGGGCAGACACGGCACCTAGCGTCCAGTTCGAGAAGTGAAGCTCTGGATCCTGGCGCTGGTCGCGTGGTGCGCTGTGGCGCAGGCCGCGCCGTACGTGCCGCCCGCACCGACGCGCTGGGTGACCGATGGCGTCGGGTTTTTATCGCCCGCCGTTCGTAGCGAGCTCGACACCAAACTCGAGACCTACGAACAACAAACCGGGCATCAGGTCATCGTGTGGATCGGGGCGGCGTTGCCAGACAACGAGCCGATCGACGACTTCGCGGCGCGCGTGTTCAAGGCGTGGGGCATCGGCAACAAGAAGCTCGACGACGGCGTGGTGATGTTCGTCGTGCCGGAGACCCACGATCTGCGGATCGAGGTCGGCTACGGGCTCGAGGACAAGATCGCGGACCTCGAAGCGCATGCGATCCTGACCGAGACGGTGGTGCCGCAGATCCGCGGTGGTCACAACGATGATGCGATCCAGATGGGCGTGTCGCGAATCATCGCGGACCTCGGCAGCGATGGCACGCCGAAGGTCGCGGCGCCGGCGCAAAGCGGCGGTCTCGGCGTCGGCTGGTGGATCCTGATCATCGCCGGCATCGTGCTGCTCGTGATCCTGTGCATCCGGTATCCGAACCTCGCGTGGTTTCTGTTCGACGTGATCTCGAGCTTCTCGAGTAGCGGTGGCGGCAGCTCGGGCGGAAGTTGGGGCGGCGGCGGCGGTGGTGGCGGCGGATTTTCGGGCGGCGGCGGAAGCTCCGGCGGCGGAGGCGCGAGCGCGAAATGGTGATGCTCCAGCGCTTCCATAAGTACGACCGTGATCGAATCGCAGCCGCGGTCCGGGCGGCCGAAGCCGAGACCACGGGGCAGATCGTGGTGACGTTGTCGCCATGGTTTTGGGGCAGCGCGGAAGCGATGGCGGACCGGGCGTTCAAGAAGCTCGGCATCGCGCGAACGAAGGATCGCAACGGCGTCTTGATCTTCGTGTGCCCGCGCAAACGCACGGCCGTGATCCGCGGTGATGAAGGCATCCACGCGCATGCCGGCCAGCAACTTTGGGATGACGCGGTCGCGGCGATCGCGGGTGCTGCGGCGATCGATTTGACCGCGGGAATCGTGCGCGCGATCGAGCTCGTGGGAGCGCGGTTAGTAGAGCGATTCCCAGCGCGCGGTCCGCATGAAAACGAGTTGCCAGATCGGCCGGTGTAGGGCCTGGGTTGGTCATACGGGTCGCGTCGCAGAATCGGTGTTATGTCAACTCGGAGGTGGGTCCGACGCAGGGATTCCAAAGGCTTGCCCGATCGCGCAAGATCCGGCGTGGATCTCCTCTCGGAACCACTGCGGCCCGCGGACTTAGCGCCGGCACGGTGGTTGATACCATCGGCGTTCGCATGTCGAAGCCATCACTCAGACCCGAACAAGTCGCGCCGTACTTCGTGGTGGTTTCGCTGATCCACCTGGCCGCGGTGTGGACCCGTTTCGATCTCGTGGAAGCCAAGCTTCCGGTCTGGGCACCGACCGCGATCATGCTTTCGCAACTGCCGCTGATCCTGTTGTCGGGCTACTTCGAAGGCCGGCTCGATTACGGTCCCGAGATGGCGAACTTTCCGCTGTGGATGCGGATCAAGAGCAAGCCGGTGAAGGCCGCCTTCACGCTCGGGTTCATGTACGTGGCCGCGGTCTCGCTCCAGACCCTGCACTTCTCGCTCGGCCCCATCGACCCGACCCCGCCGCTCAGCTTCCCGCCGGCCCAGCGCGCCGCCTGGTACGCGATGTTCTCGTTCGGGATGTTCTTCGTGTTTTACCTAGCGGCGACCGGCATCCTGATCCCGTTCCTGCGGGCGATCACGGCGCCACTGCGCGCGCTGCCGAACGCGCTCGGCGCGCTGTTGGCGCTGGTGCTCGGCGGCGGCATCGGCGTGCTCGTATTCGCGGTCGCGACCAAGACCAAGCTCGTGGCGTTCATCGACCTGATCAAAGGCACGATCGCGAATAACGCGTTGCTCTCGATCGGCGTGACCGCGGCGATGACGTTCGGGCCCATGTTGATCGGGCTCGTGTTCGCCAAAAAAGACGACTAGCGGAATTTCCCAGGGCGTTCGGTCGGTATCCGCGCCATGGCCCGTGTCGCAGCCCAGTACCGACCGCCATATCTGTCGCTGGTCGCGCTGTTCGCGACCATGCTGTTCATCCGTCCGGCCGAGGTCGTGGTCACGTCCGTTCCCGTCGAGCCGATGAGACCCACGCCGACGTGCATCGTCGAGGGTGAATGGCACGGAGATTTACTGGTTCCGAAGGGCCATTGGACGATGCCGATCCTGACCCCGAAGTTTCAGTCGGACATGCCGATTTTGGGCTACGACGAAAAGCTGATCGACGTGGATCAACTTATCGATGCGCTGAAGCAGTGGGCCCACACGCCGCACTCCTGATTCGCTTGCTATAGCTGGTGGGTGGCGGCTCCGTTTAGTGCGGCAACACAGACGTGGTTCTCGCGCAGCTTTGCCGCGCCGACGCCCGTCCAAGAGCGTGGCTGGGCATCGATCGCGAGCGGTCGTCACACGCTCATGTTGGCGCCGACCGGCAGCGGTAAGACGCTCGCCGCGTTCTTGTGGTGTCTCGATCAGCTCGTCCAACGGCCGAGCAACGAGACCAAGATCGTCTACGTCTCGCCGATCAAGGCGCTCGCGTACGACGTCGAACGCAACCTGCGTGCGCCGCTCGCGGGTCTCCAAGCGCTCGGCGCCGGCGCGCAGATCAACGTCGACGTTCGCACCGGTGACACGTCGACGAAGGAGCGCGAACGCCAGCGCAAGAATCCCGGCCAGATCCTGATCACCACGCCGGAGTCGCTGTATCTCCTCTTGGCCGGTCGGTCGCGCGATCGCCTGCGCTCGGTCGAGACCGTGATCATCGACGAGATCCACGCGCTCGCGCCGACCAAGCGCGGCATCCATCTCGGCCTGACGCTCGAGCGGCTCTCGCATCTGGTTCAGGAATCCGGCAACCCCGATCCGCAACGCATCGGGCTATCGGCGACCCAGCGTCCACTTATCGAAGTCGCTCGATATCTGGGAGGGGACCGTCCGGTCGAGATCGTCGACGCATCCGCGAAGCCGTCGCTCGATCTCGAGATCTCGGTGCCGGCGCAGGACATGGAAGCGCCTGGCACAGATCCGAAAGACGGCGGCGGGATGTGGCCGCTGATCTATCCCCAGCTTCTCGACCTCATCCTCGCCCATCGCTCGACGATCGTGTTCGTCAACTCGCGACGGTTGGCCGAGCGCGTGTCGCAACAGTTGTCCGAGCTCGCGACCGCGCGCGGGATCACCGAAGCCGGTGTCGAGCTCGTGCGGGCGCACCACGGATTCGATCGCGCGCCATCAACGGGTGGAGATCGAAGAAGCGCTGAAGGCCGGCCGGCTGCGCGCGATCACGGCGACGTCGTCGTTGGAGCTCGGCATCGATATGGGCGCCGTCGATCTGGTGCTCCAGGTCGCGTCGCCGGGTGCGGTATCGCGCGGTCTGCAACGCGTCGGTCGTGCTGGTCACCAAGTCGGCGGCACCTCGCGTGCGAAGTTGTTCCCGAAACATCGCGGTGACCTGCTCGAGGCCACGGTCGTCACGCGCGGCATGCTCGATGGCGAGGTCGAAGCGATCCGCGTGCCCGATAGCGCGCTCGACGTGCTGGCCCAGCAGATCGTGGCGATGGTCGCCGCGGATCCGTGGCCGGTCGCCGAGCTCGAGCGCGTGATCCGGCGCGCCGCGAGTTATCGCGAGCTATCGCGCCAAGCGCTGACCGGCGTGCTCGACATGCTCGCGGGCCGCTATCCGAGCGACGAGTTTGCCGAGCTCCGCCCGCGGCTCACGTGGGATCGCCAGAACGACGTGCTGATCGGTCGCAAAGGCGCGCGTCTGCTCTCCGTCGTGTCGGGCGGCACGATTCCGGATCGCGGGCTCTACGGCGTTCACCTCGGTGCGAGTGGTCCGAAAGTCGGCGAGCTCGATGAAGAGATGGTCGCCGAATCGCGCAAAGGCGAGACGTTCATCCTCGGCGCGACGACCTGGCGGATCGAAGACATCACGCGCGATCGCGTCGTCGTGTCGCCGGCACCGGGCGAGCCCGGAAAGATGCCGTTCTGGCGTGCGGATGGTCCCGGCCGGCCGGTCGAGCTCGGGCGTGCGCTCGGCGCGTTCTGTCGCGAGCTCGATTCGCGGTTGGCGAGTGACCGCGATGGTGCCCTCGCGTGGCTACAGACCGACTACAAGCTCGATCCGCACGCCGCCACGAACCTCGCGCAGTACCTCCAGGATCAACGCGATCAGACCCACGCGATGCCGACCGATCGCGCGATCACGATCGAGCGGTTTCGCGACGAGCTCGGCGATATTCGCGTGTGCATCCTGTCGCCGTTCGGCGGCCGCATCCACGCGCCGTGGTCCTTGGTATTGGCGCATCAGCTCGAGGCCGCGCTCGGCTATCCGATCCATCCGTTGTGGACCGACGATGGCATCGCGCTGCGGTTTGCCGATGGCGACCTGCTGCCGACCGACGAGCAACTGCTTCCGGATCCGGACGACATCGAGCGGATCCTCGTCGACGAGCTCGCGCGATCGAGCGTGTTCGCGAGTCACTTCCGCGAGAACGCGGCACGTGCGCTGCTGTTGCCACGACGCCGGCCCGGTCGCCGCACGCCGCTGTGGGCGCAACGCCTGAAGGCGCAACAGCTGATGGGCGTGGCGCTGCGGTTCCCCGCGTTTCCGATCACGCTCGAGACCTATCGCGAGGTGCTGCGCGACATCTTCGATCTGCCGTCGCTGCTCCAAGTCCTGCGCGATGTCCGGTCGCGCGCGATCCGGATCGAGCCGGCGGTGACCGAGCAAGCGTCGCCGTTCGCGCGGTCGCTCGTGTTCGACTACGTCGCGGCATTCCTCTATCAAGGCGACGCGCCACTCGCCGAGCGCAAGGCGCAAGCGCTCACGCTCGATCGCGATCTGTTGCGTGAATTGATCGGTGGCGGCGAGCTGCGCGATCTTCTCGACGAAGAGGTCCTCGACGAGGTCGAGCGCGAGTTGCAGCAGCTCGTCCCCGAGCGTGCCGCGCGCAACCTCGACGAGGTTCACGATCTCGTGCGCCGGTTGGGCGATCTGGATGCGACCGAGATCGCCGCGCGGTCGACACCCGATGTCGACGTCCCGAAGGTCCTGGCCGAGCTCGTCGATAAACGCCGCCTCGCGCCCGTGCGGATCGCGGGTGTCGAGAAGTACATCGCCGCCGAAGATGCCGCGCGCTATCGAGACGGGCTCGGCATCGCGCTGCCGCAAGGTCTACCGGCTGCACTGCTCGAGCGCGCCGCGGATCCGCTGATCTCGTTGATCGCTCGCTACGCACGAACGCACGCGCCGTTCACCGCCGATGGTCCCGCGCGGCGCTGGGGCATCGCACCGGCGATGATCGAGCCGATCCTCGCGCTGCTCGAAGCCCGCACCCAGCTCGTGCGCGGCGAGCTCCGGCCGAAATCGACGCAGATCGATTCCTGCGATCCGGACGTGCTGCGCCAACTACGCCGGCGAACGCTCGCGAAGCTCCGCGCGCAGGTCGCACCGGTCGACGCGCAGGCCTATGCCGCGTTCCTGCCGCGCTGGCACGGGCTCGATCAACCGCGCCGAGGTGCGCTCGCGCTGCGCGACGCGATTCCGCGGATCGAAGGTGTCGCGTTGCCGTTCACCGAGCTCGAGCAACGGATCTTGCCGGCGCGCGTGTTGGACTACCAACCGCGGATGCTCGACGAGCTCGGCGCCGCCGGTGATCTCGTGTGGGTCGGCGCCGGCGCGCTCGGGACCAAGGATGGTCGCGTGGTGTTGCTCCGTCGCGATCGCGCGCGCCGGTGCGAGCTCGAGCCGCAACCGATCGCGAATCATGGCCCGCTCCACGACGCGATCATCGATCACCTCCGGAAGAACGGCGCGTCGTTCGTCGTCGCGCTCGAAGGTGCGACGAAGGCGCCGCGGACCGAGCTCGTCAACGCGTTATGGGACCTCGTGTGGGCCGGTCACATCACGAACGATACGTTCGCGCCGCTGCGATCGCTCGCCGCTCCGAACGCACGCCGGGCAAACGCGCACTCCACGTTCGGCGGCCGGTGGTCGCTCGTCGAATCGCTCGGTGCCGCACCCACGCCGACGAATCGCCTGCACGCGCTCGCGACCGGTGTGCTCGAGCGCTGGGGCATCGCGAGTCGCCAAGGCGCGCGTGCGGATGACGTGCCCGGTGGGTTCTCGGCGATCGGCGATGTATATCGCGCGATGGAAGATGGCGGCACGGTTCGTCGCGGCTACTTCGTCGAGAGTCTCGAGGGTGCGCAGTTCGCGTGGCCCGGCGCGATCGATCGGTTGCGCGAACAGCCTCGTGGCTCGGCACCGCGTGTCGACGTGCTAGCGGCGGTCGATCCCGCGAATGCGTGGGGCAGCGCCCTGCCGTGGCCGCAGCTCGCGGATCCGGATGCGAAGCCCGCGCGGCGCGTTGGCGGCACGGTCGTGTTGGTGGATGGCGCACTCGTGTTGTGGATCGAGCCGAAGGCGAAGCGGATCGCGACCGTTCAAGGCGTGCCGCCGGAGACCGTCGAGCTCGCACTCTCGGTCGGCTTGCCGCCGCTCGCGTTCAAGCAACGCCGGCGCGAGCTCACGCTCGAGATGATCGACGGTCAGCCGGCCCAGCAATCGCCGTGGGCAAAAGCGCTGCTCGCGGCCGGTGCGCGGATCGATTATCGCGGACTGCTGATCCGTGGATCGCAACCGGTCGCCCCGCAGCCGGATAAGGAAGAAGAGCTGCCCGATGACGACGAAGAAGATGTGAATGCCTGAGGGCGACAGCATCCGGCGCGTCGCGAACAAGCTCGCGCCGCTCGTGAATCAGAAGATCGAACGCGCGACCACGCAGGGCATCGTGCGCAACATCGACGGCACCACGATCACGCACGTCGACGCGCATGGAAAGCACCTCACGATCGATCTCGATAACGCGACGCAGATCCACGTCCACCAAGGCATGAACGGTCGGTTCCGGCGCTGGGCGCGCGCGACCGGCGAGCTGCACCTGCAGAAGATCTCGCCGGGCAAACAGTCGCTCGTGATCGCGACCGCGAGCGATCTGTGTTTGTGGCTCACGTGCCCGACGGTGGAGATCGTCCCGCGACGTGCAGCATTTCGCGGCATGTCCGTGAACCAGCTGGGGCCCGATGTCCTTGCCGGCGACTTCGATAGCCGGCAAGCAGCCGAGCGCGCCGCGCTGCACGAGACGCGCAAGATCGGCGATGTCCTCCTCGATCAACGCGTCGTGGCGGGGCTCGGGAACATCTGGAAGACCGAGTCGCTGTTCGCGAACCGAATCGATCCGCGGACGCGCGTGGCCGCGATTCCGAAGCATGTCCTCGCGAACATCTACGAGTCGGCGCACGAGCTGATGACGCGTGCGGTCTCCGTCGGGACGCGCGACCTCGCGGTGTATTCGAAGAGCGGTCAGGCGTGCCCGCGCTGCGGCGCGAAGATCGATTGCTACCAGCTCGGTGACCCACCGCGTTGGACGTGGTCGTGCCCGCAGTGCCAGCCTGCCCCTGCGGACAAGACTTAGCGGAAACCGATCTAGCCGTGGCGGATCCGGTGGCTCCTCCAAGTGCCCGGAATTCCATCAACGCTGGTTGGTCTACTGGTTGCTGTAGCCCGCTGCGTCTTTCAAGGAGCTTGCGTCATGGCTACCGCGATCGCGTTCATCCCCGAAGCCGTCCCTCACACCAGCGAAGTCTCGACCACGTTGTCGGTCAGCGCGGGAGCGGCATTCGAGATCTTCGCCGACACGGTCGAGATCCCGCGGTGGCTGCCGCTCGTCCAATCGGCTCGGGTGATCACCCGCCAGGATGACGGCCGCGCGGCGAAGGTCGGGTTCACGCGGAAGCTGGAGCGCGGATCGCTCGGATATACGCTCGAGTACAAGTATGAACCCAGCACCTACACGGTTCGCTGGACCACGCCGCGCGATTCGAACGTGGTGCTCTCTGGCGAGGCTCGGTTCGCGCCATTGTCACCGCGCGCGTGCCTGATGATGTACCGGCTGATGATCGAGCTCCCGATCGTCGACGACATCATCGCCCACGAGCTCGAAGGTCATCCCGCATCGCTCGTCGTCGCCGAGTTCCGGGAGCACCTCCGCCGTCTCTGTTAAGCCGGAAGTACCTACATCGCTTTCTGCCACTGCACGAAGTACAGTGGAAGTGCGTGTCCGATCGTCGCACTGATATCGCAAAGCCGGTCTCACGGACGGTGCCGTCACCGTCCGCGGACGAATCGGGCCCGACGCGATTTCCGAGCGGCACGTCGAAGAACGCGCGCGTTGAAGAAACGTCGATCACGCAAGAGCTCGCAGCGCTCGAGGTGTCGCTCGACAAATGCCTCGCTGCACTGACGATGCACTTCCAACCGATCGTCCACGCGACCAATCGCAGTCGGTTCGGCTACGAAGCGTTGCTCCGATCGAAGGACAAATCGCTGCCGCATCCCGGCGCGATCCTCGATGCCGCCGAACGACTGGAGCGCATCCCGCAGCTCGGTCGCGCGGTCCGTGCGAACGCGGCGAAGGTGATCGCGAGCTCGCCACCGGAGCGCGGTGTCGTGTTCATCAACCTCCACTTACTGGACCTGTTCGATAAGCAGTTGACGAGTCCGTTCTCGCCGCTGTCGAAGGTCGCGTCGCGCGTGGTGTTGGAAATCACCGAGCGGACGTCGCTCGAAGGCCAAGCGGACGTGCGCTATCGCGTGGCGGAGCTGCGCGAGCTCGGCTTCAAGATCGCGATCGACGATCTCGGCGGCGGTCACGCGCGCATGGGTACGTTCACGCCGCTCGATTGCGACTACGTGAAGCTCGACATGTCGCTCGTGCGCGATATCGATCAGCACCAGATGAAGCAGCGGCTCGTGAAGTCGGTGACCGAGCTGTGCCGCGAGCAGGGAACGAAGATTATCGGCGAAGGTGTCGAGACCGAGGCCGAGGCGCGCGTGCTGGTCGATCTGGGTTGCGACTACCTGCAGGGCTACCTGATCGCGAAGCCGGCGCTGCCATTCTGCGACCCGCTGTAGCTTTGCCAGCGAACTAGCGAGGCGCGCGTCCGGTCACAGCGGCGTGCGTGCGCTCCTGATCGTGATCGCGTTGTGCGGTGCTGCACGCGCCGAACAATTCGACGAAGTCGTAGCGAACCAGGATGGCGGTGCGTGGGTCTCTTCATCGGACCACCTGCGCCACATCTCGCCAAGTGGTGAGATCACCGTCGAGCCTGTAAAGCTCGACGCGATCGCGATCGGCCCCGACGATTCGTTGTGGGCGGTGTCCGGAACGCGCGTGATGCATCGCCGATCGACGGGATGGTCGACGAGCGAGCTCCCGGCCGCGGCGCCCGGACCCGTCCGGCTCGCGGTGACGGCGACGAACCAAGTCGTGATCGCGCGGCAGTGCCCCGATCGCAACGATGGTCACTTCGCGCGGCGGTGCACCGAGGTTCGCGTCGTCGGCCAGGATCCGATCGCGCTCGAGGGCGATGTCGAGGCGCTCGTTGCCGACGCGAAAGGCGGTGCGTGGATCGCGCTGGTCTTCGACGTCGAGCACGGCACCCTGCCCTCCATTCGGCGCCGGGCGTTTCATCACTTCGACGGCGCGCATTGGTCGCCCGCGCAACCACTCGGCGAGGATCCGACGTCGCTCGCACCTTTCGGCGATGGCGTGATCGGTGCGAGTGGCAACGATCTGTTCACGCTCGCGTACGACGCCGACGGAAATCTCACGAAGACCGATCGCGGACGCACGTGGCCCGGCTTGGCGATCGCGGTCACGTCGCGCGCGACGGTCGTGACCGGCATGACCTCGGCGTGTGGCTTGTGCCAGCACGAACACGATGACTGCACGCCGTCGCTCGTCACGGACACGCACGTCGAGCTCGTGCCGGTGCCGGGATGGTGGCGGCGAGCGCAGGTGTCGTGTCCGGCACGGATTCGCGTCGCGCACGCCGGCGATCATTTGTGGCTCGTGACGCCGCAGGCGATCTTTCATCGCGATCCGTTCGGCTGGCACACGATCGAAGCCGATCGCGCGCGCGACGATCTGAATCCGCTCACGCGGCAAGCGTTCAGCCTGCAGGGCACGCTCGGTGGCGGCAACGGTGGCTTTGCGTATGGCCTACGGCCCGAGCTGATCTTCACGCGCGATGTCATCCATCCGACCTGGGGCGTCGGCCCGTATCTCGAGCTCGGCAAGAATTCCGATTTCTATGCCGGCGGTGGCATCACCGTCGTCCACTACTGGCGCGAGCTCGCAGCGTCGGCGTCGCTCGGGATCGCCGGCGTCGATCACACCGGGTTTCATCCGCAGCCGGTCGGCTCGTTGTTCTTCGGCTTCCGTGCGTTCTGGGATACCGATCTACCGCTCGACGCACCGATCGGGATCCGGGTCGATTTCCGTCCGGCCACCGGACCGGTGCCGATGACGGTCACCGCATCGTTGTCGTTCGATCTTCCGAGCGTCGCGCTGCTGTTCGGCGCGCTAACGCGTCACTAGTCCAAATCGAACTGGTACAGCACGCCGCGGTTCGACATCACGAACAGCCGGCCATCACCGGTGATCGTCGGCTGCGCGCTAATACCATCGCCCGGATCGAAGTACTCGAGCGTCTTGCCGGTGCGGCGCTCCGCGAGGAACAAGCCGGCATCCGCGAGTGAGTACACGAGCATGTCGTCGACGACGACCGGCGCACCGGGCTCGCCACCACCTCGCGCACCGACCCGCCACAACACGTTGCCTTGCAGATCGATCGCGTACGTTCCGAGATCGGCGACGCTGACGTAGATCGCCTTGCCATCGGTCGCGAGGCCGCCGACGTTACCGCCCGCGCTCGGCAGTGCGACGTCGTAGAACGGCAGCCGCCACTTCACGAGGCCGGTGGTCTTGTCGATCGCGTACACGCCACCGGACGACGACGACGCGTAGATCACGCCACCGAGGACGATCGGCGTGGCGTCGACATCCATGAATCGATCGGCATCGGCCTTGAGCGAGGTCGACCACGCGATCGATCCGGTCTCGCGGCGCAACGCCACGAGCGTGCCGTTCGAGAACCCGGTGTACAGGAGGTCACCATCGACGACGACGCCGGCGTGACCGCGCAGCGTGTACTCCTCGGGCGTCTCGGCCTTGTACTGCCACTTGAACTTGCCGGTGTTCGCGTCGAGCGAGATCACCTGATCCGCTTCGTTCGAGAAGATGATCATCTCGCCGGCAGCCGTCGGCGTTTGCTCGATCGGGCCGCGGCCTTGGTAGCGCCACTTCTCGGCGCCGGTCTGCGCGTCGAGCGCGACGATGAAGCCATCGCTCGTGCCGATGTACAGGTTGCCGCCCGAGAGCAGCGGCGCACACGCGACCGCGCCGAGCAGCTTCTTCCAGCGCATCACGCCGTCGACGGTGCGGAGCGCGTAGAACATGCCGCTCGCCGAGCCGATGTAGGTGGTGTCGATCGTGACCGCCGGCGCCGCGAACTCCTGCGGCGAAATCTCGAGCGAGCGATCCGCCGTCTTGAACTTCCACTTCAGCGACAGCCGATCCTCGGCCAGCGGTTCGGTCCGCTCCGCAGACATCGCGTCCGCGTGCTTCGGATCCCAAGGACGGCCACACGCGGTGGCCAGCAGCACGCCGGCGAGTAACAGCTTCATGATTTACGTTCCAAGCTGGGCCAAGCGCGCATCGATCAACGGCGCGAGCTCGGCCTCATCCTTCGCAGCTTCTTTGGCTTTGTCGAACGCGCTCTTCGCATCGGCGGTCTTGCCGAGCAGCGCGAGCACGCGACCCTGGTGATAGAGCGCGTACGCGTAGCGCGGACCTTTGTCGTCCGTCTGCATTTGGGTGAACGTGGTGAGGGCGTCGTTGAGGCCCTTCTCGCGCGCGGTCGCGTCCTTCTCGGCTTCGGCCTTCATCTCCTGCGCGAGCCCGAGGCCCTCGCGCGCGACGACGCCGTCGATCCCGATCGCGGTCTCGCCCTTCTTGTACTCGGCGATCGCGTCGTCGAGCTTGCCTGCTTGCACGAGCAGCGACGCCTTGTAGGACGGCCCGGCCGCGTTGGTGCCTTGCTTGGTCAGTGCGTCGAGCACGCCGTTCGCGCGATCCTGCGCGGTCTTGAACGTCTCTTCTTTCGACTTGCCCGCGGGATTCGTGGGGTCGATCGGTGCATCGCCGACGCGACGCTCGGCTACGTCGATCACGGCGGCCAGCTTGTTCGTGGCCTTCTCGCGCCCGGAATCCCGGAAGTGCAAGACGACCGCGATCACCGCCCACACGCCAAAGCCGAGCAGGATGAAGATGCCGACCTTCTTGCGGTGCGGGTAGATCCGATCGATCAACGACTCGCCGCCAACGGTGACCGGCTTGGGGTCAAACGTCGGGGTCGCCTTCGAATCGGCGGCAGGCTTCTTTTTTCGTCCTTGTCGGCCACGGCGAACCGCGATGTAGCACAATTCAGGGGTTTGGTGGCTTTGACCGCGCGAGCCCTCCTCCTGTTGCCCGTGATCGCGTGGGGTTCGACCGCTCACGCCGAAAACGAGCGCGCGCTGTCGCTGAGCGCCGGTTGGGCCACGTTCTCCACCCCCGGCAAGAAGACCGGCTCGCAGACCCCGCCGGACGTCACCCCGGATGGCGGTGGCTCGCTTTCGGTCAGTTACGAGCACACGTTCGGAACCGACTTCGCGCTCCGCGGCGAGCTCGCCGGCGCCTACTTCCATGGCGGCAACGACCCGAAGACGATGCAGTCGGCGAATTCGTACGCCGGGCTCGCGGATGTCGGGTTCGTCTACCGTTTCGACATCTACACGATCGTCCCGTACGCGTTCGCCGGTATCGGTGGCGTGCTCTCGGGTGGCGGCCCGATCGATCAGCACGGTGCGAGCGATGAATTCGTCGTGGTCATCGGCGGTGGCGCCGACTGGCTGCTCGCGCGCGATCACTCGTGGGGCGCCGAATTACGGCTCGCGTCGTTCGCCGGCGACATCTCGCTCGCCACGTTCTCCGTCCGCTACACGAGCCGCTGGGGCTTCTTCTAGTCGTTGTTGCGGTCGTGCCGATCCTTCTTCGCCTTGACGAAGATCCGGATCGGCGTGCCGCGGAACCCGTACGCCTGGCGCAACCGGTTCTGGATGAACCGCTTGTAGCTCGGGGCGAGGTCGGGTTGCGTCGCCCACAACACGAATGTGGGCGGCTTCACCGCGGCTTGCGTGATGTAGTTGATCTTGATCGCCTTGCCCTTGTGCAGCGGCGGCGGCATCTCCTGGATGACTTCCTTGAAGAACCGATTGAGCTGCGCGGTCGGGATGCGCTTGCGGTGTTGCTCCGCGGCTTTCTCGACGAGATCGAGCAACCGATCGACGCCGTCACCGCGTTGCGCGCTGATCATCGTGGTCGGCGCCCACGTCAGGAAGTGGAACGTCTCTTCAGACAGGTCACGTAGCGCGGCCTTCTTGGTCTCGCCCGTGACGAGGTCGCTCTTGTTGAGCGCGATCACGAGCGCGCGTCCCGCTTCTTCGATCCGACCGGCGATCCGCGCGTCTTGCTCGGCCGGGCCGATGTCGGCGTCGATCACGAGCACCACGACGTCGGCGCGTTCGATCTGACCGAGCGCCATCGAGACCGCGATGCGCTCGATATCCGCGTCGATCTTCGCCTTGCGCCGGATGCCGGCGGTGTCGACGAGCACGTAGTTGCGGCCGCCGATCGAGAACTCGGCATCGACGGGATCGGTGGTCGTGCCCGCCTCGTGATGGACGAGCGAGCGCTCTTCGCCGAGCAAGCGATTCGTGAGCGACGACTTGCCGGCGTTGGGCCGACCGACGAACGCGACGCGCAGCTTGTCCGGCGCCGGTTCGCTCTCGCGTTCGACCTCTACGCCATCTTCGCCGGACGTGAAGTCGACATCTTCGTCTTCATCTTCTTCGTCGAGTCCGTCGAATAGTGGATCGAATTCCGCCTCGTCGTTGTCATCGTCGGCTTCGGCGGCGGGCCGCACGGATCCGGTCGCCTCGGTCACCGCTTCGAGCAATGAATCGATGCCGCGGCCGTGCGAGGCCGAGACCGGATAGATCGCGTCGAGGCCGAGCTCGTGGAACTCGTGGACGAGGTGATCGTTCGCGGGGTGATCGATCTTGTTGATCGCGAGGAACAGCGGCTTGCCCGTGGTGCGCAGCTTGTCCGCGAGCTCTTTGTCGATCGCCGAAACGCCGGCGCGCCCGTCGACGACGAGCACGATCGCATTCGATTCGTCGATCGCGCGCATCGCCTGGCGATGGATGCCGGCGCCGATGACCTCGCGCTCGGCTTCGGGATCGAGGCCGCCGGTATCGACGATTCGCAGCGGCGCGCCGAAGTAATCGCCCTCGCCGTAGCGGCGATCGCGTGTGAGGTGCGGCGTGTCGTGGACGAGCGCCGGACGACCGCCGACGATCCGGTTGAACAGCGTCGACTTGCCGACGTTCGGCCGACCGACGATGGCGATGAGCGGCGCGGTCATTTCGAATCTCCGACATACCCGAGCTTCTTCAGCTCGGCATCCGTACGGCTCCACTCTTCCTGGACCTTCACGAACAGCGACAAGTGACACGGCTTGCCGAGCGCCTCGGACAACGCGACGCGCGCGGCGATGCCGAGCTCGCGGATCCGATTGCCGGCTTTGCCGACGACGATCGGCTTTTGGGTCTCGCGCTCGACGACGATCACCGCACCGATCACGACCTCGCCCTTGCGCTCGGTCCATTGCTCCACGATCACCGCCGACGCGTACGGCAATTCCTTGCCGAGCTGGTGATAGAGCTGCTCGCGGATGATCTCTTGGGCGATGAACTGCGGCGAGCGATCGGTGACTTGATCGGCTGGGAACATCGCCGGCGCCTCGGGCAACGCCTTCGCGAGCACCTGCTCGAGGCGATCGATGTTTTCGCCGGTCTCGGCGGAGATCGGGACGATTTCCGCGCTCGGGAACGCGTTCGCCCACGCTTCGATCACCGGCAAGAGCTCCGGCTTCTCGACGCGATCGACCTTGTTGAGCGCGATCACCATGCGCTTGTGCTTCGACGTGTTGGCGAGCTTTTGGATATCCGCTTCGCCGAGCCGATCCGGTAGCCGGCCGGAGCGCCAACTCGCGTCGATCATCATCAACACGACGTCGGCATCCGCGGCGGCATCCAGCGCGCCCTGCTGCATGTACTTGCGCAGGGGGCCGTGGCCATCTTGGACGCCCGGCGTGTCGACGTACGCGATCTGCGCGTGGCCGCCTTCGATCTGCACGTTGTGGATGCCGAGGATCCGGTCGCGCGTGGTCTGCGGCTTCGAGGACACCGCCACGAGCCGGCGACCGAGCACGCGGTTCAGCAGCGTGGACTTGCCGACATTCGGCAGTCCGACGATGGCTACAAACCCGGCTCGTTCCATGGGCGGGATGACTAGCACAGAAGCCCGCAAGGTCGCAGGATCGTTTATGCAGATCTCTCGCAGGTTTGGAAAACTCGCCCTGCGATCCGGCCGCAAGTACCGTTCGTCTGTGGGCCGAATCGCGCTCGTGTTGGCGTTCGCCGCGATGTTCGCGGCAGGCCTGCCTGCGCCCGGCCTCTATGTCGCGATCGGCCTGGGAATCGCGGCCATGGGCTGTGGGCTCTCGCGGTACCGCCGGCGGGACCTACCCGGTGCGGCCCGGCTGGTCGGCGCGGCCGCGATCACGGTCGGCGCGCTCGGCCTGGTGCTCGGCCTGGTGCGCGTGGTGTTGGTGCTCGGCGCGATCGACAAGATCGATCGCATGCTGCCTTAAAGCACTCTGGACAGGACCCAGATCGTGAACGCGCCGATGATGGCGGTCGCGAGCAGGAGCACGCCCGCGCCACGCGCGATCTTCCAACGATCGATGTTCGAGATGATCTCGCGTAGCTCCATGAGCCGGCGATCGCTCGCGCCGACATCGAGATCGATCTCGTCGATTGGTGCGAGCTGCGGCGTCAGCAGTTTCGGGCGATCGACGTAGAGGCGTTCGCCGAGCTCGAACAGAATTCCATCGCGCTTCGTCTCGGCCTCGGCCATCGCGCGTTCGACGACCTTGCGCTTCGCCCCGATCGCGTCGAACAGCTCCATCGTGCGGCCTTTGTCCGCGTCTTCGGCCTTCTGGCGATCGGCCTGCGCGGTCTCGAGCTCGGTCTTCTGCGCGACGAGCGACGCGATCTGCGGCTCGATCTCCGCCAGCTCGGCCGCGATCACCGGTTCGTCGCGTTGCACGGCCTTCTGATCGGCCTTGAGCGTCGCGATGTCGGCGGCGATCGATGCGCGATCCATCTTCTCGGACTTCACCGACGTGATCAGCTGCTCGGTGTCGCTGATCTTCTTCGCGATCGCACGCAGCTGATCGCGCAGCTGCGCACCGCGCTTCTTGATCGCGGCGGCCTGCTTCTCCAGCGGCTCGAGCTTCTTCGCGACTTCGGCGAGCTCCTGCCCTGCCTTCGCCGAATCGGCCGCGTACGTCTTCGCCTTCGCTTCGCGATCGCGGCGCACGCGTTCGAGCTCGGCATCCGCCGCGGCGACTGCACCCGCGTGCTTCGACCGTTCGTCCTCGACTTTTTGCAGCGCATCGCGGCTCGGGCCGAGCGCGGGATGATCCAAGCCGTCGGCGGTAATCGCGGTCCGACCGAGCGTGACGAGGTGATGCTTGCGCGAGGTCTGGCGGACGGCCTGCTTGGCATCGAGATCCGCGACTTCCTTGTTCGCGGACCGCAGGCCGACGAGCGCCGTGAACACGTAGCGGACGTCGCCCATCACGCCGCGCTTGCGGCGCAGCATCGAGGTCGGGCGCAACGTTCCGACCGTCGGCAGGCGGCGCTGCGAGGCACGTTGTTCGTCGGTCGCGTCGAGCCGGATCATCCCGGTCTGGCTCGTCGGATCCGCCCGCTCGAACTTCACGGTCGACGGATCGACCGGCTTCTTGTCCGAATCGATCTTCAGCTTCGCGGCGGTCTCGTCGAGGAGGACCGCGATCGGCGTCTCTTTGATGATCGTCGGCGGCTGCGGCGGAATCCCCAGCAGCGCGTCGGCGGTGTGGTGTTGCACGGTCGCGTGATGGAGCGCGACGCGCAGCTTGCCGTCGGGCTGACTGACCTGACCGTCGTCGAATTCGCCGAGTGGCACCGGCCCCGTGAGTTGACGCGGTGGGCGCGAATGCGGCGGCGTGCCGTCGGCAATCGCGGGCAGCGGACCCGTCATGTTCGGGTTAAACGATGCGGTCTTCGGGCGCGGCAGCGGAGGCAGACCGTTCGCGCCGTTCGATGGGGGTGCGCTTGTCGTCGAGCCCGGGCGTGGGAACGCGCCCGACGCGTTCGGATTCGCGAGCGGCTGGTTCGTCGTCGAGCCCGGGCGTGGCAACGCACCCGACGCGTTCGGATTCGCGACCTGCACGGGACCCGTGAGGTTCGGCGCGTTCGTCGTCGAGCCCGGGCGTGGGAACGCACCCGACGCGTTTGGGTTCGTCGTCGAGCCGGACCGAATCGCGCCGGACGCGTTCGGATTCCCAGCGTTCGGATTCGCGAACGGTTGGTTCGTCGTCGAGCCGGATCGAATTCCACCGGAAGCGTTCGGATTCGCGACTTGTTGCACGGGTCCCGTCAGGTTCGGTGCGTTTGTCGTCGAGCCCGGGCGCGCGAACGCACCCGACGCGTTCGTGTTCGTCGTCGAGCCGGATCGAATTCCACCGGAAGCGCTCGGATTCGTGACCTGCTGCACCGGCCCGGTCATCATCGGGTTCGCGCGGGTCGGCGGCACGAACACACCCGCGGTGTCGTTCGGGTTGAGCGGTTGTTGCGTCGTCCGCACCGGTCGCGAATTCGCCGGCGGCTGGCTGCTCGTCACGGGACGCGGTGGTGGCAACGGCGCCGCCGATCCGGTCTTCGCGCGCTGCGGAATCGGTGGCGGCTTCGTCGGTGGTTTCGTCGGCGGCTTCGGCGGCGCGACATCGCCGAGCTGCAAGCGTGGCACGTCGTTCTGCGCGGCCTCCATCTCGCGGCGCGCGGCCGATCCGGGTGGCGGAGGCGGCACCGTGCGTGGCTTCGCGCGCGGCTGTTCGTGCACGGGCGGCTCGCTGACCGCTTCGGTCGGCTCGTCGGCGACACGCGTCGGAATGCTCTCGTCGTCGATTAAACCGCGTTGCGATTCCGCAACGCTGCCTCGGCCGGCATAGCCAGCCTCGTCGATCAAACCGCGTTGCGATTCCGCAACGCTGCCTCGGCCGGCATAGCCAGCCTCGTCGATCAAACCGCGTTGCGATTCCGCAACGCTGCCTCGGCCGGCATAGCCAGCCTCGTCGATGGTCTCCGTGTCGATCGTGACTTCGACCGAGCCACTCGTCTCGTTGCGCTTGGGCGCATCGGGATCCGGCGTGAGCCCGCTCGTGTCGTTGATGAGCAGGCTCAGCGTGCGATCGAGCGTGTTGTCCTTGCGAGCGGGCTTCGTGCTCGCGATCGCGCGATTGCTCGTATCGTTGTCGGCGAGGCTCGCGAGCATCTTCGACAGCGAGCTATCCGGCCGGGTCGGAATCTTCGGCGCGATCCGCGGATTCGAATCGTTCACCTCGAGCCCGGCGAGCGTGCGATCGAGCGTGTTGTCCTTGCGGGCGGGTTTGTCGCTCGCGATCCGCGGGCTCGATTCGCCGACGTCCAACCCGGCGAGCGTGCGATCGAGCGTGTTGTCGGCGCGCGCGGGCTTGGTGCTCGCGATCGCAGTCGGGCGTGCGTTCAGGATCTCGGGCTCGCTGTCGCGTACGTCGAGTCCGGCGAGCGTGCGATCGAGCGTGTTGTCGGCGCGCGCGGGCTTGCCGCTGACGACATGCGGACCGGACTCGCCGATATCGAGACTCGCGAGTGACCGATCGAGCGTGCTGTCCGGGCGCGGTGGCTTCGACGCGATGACGACCGGCTCGCTATCGCGCGGATCCGGTAGTGGTGTCGGAACGGGCAATTTGGTGCGCGATTCGTCCGGAGCGGACTCCTCGATCAGCTCGTCGTCATCGAGCTCGTCGGGAACCTCGGTGGGCGGACGCTTGGCCGACGGTTCGTCCAACGACCACCCGGAAGCCAGGCCATCGATGCGTGACTTCGTCGCGTCGCCGAGACGGCGTCGTGTCCGCTCGTCGTCCGGCACGGGGCCACAATAACATACACCGCTGGCCTCGACGCATCGGCAATCCTGTTGACAGCCCCTGCCAATCAAGTTGACATGGGTCGGTGGGCTTCGACGGAACCGTCATCGCGAAAGGCGCGTTTGGCCGAGTCCTGAAGGTCCGTGATGCGGCTTCGGGCGATTGGCGGGCGGTCAAGGTCGCGATCGCGGACCGCGGAGCCGAGGCGATGCTGTTGGCCGAGTTCGAACAACTCGCACGGCTCGAGCACCCGAGCTTGCCGCGCGTGTTCGAGGTCGGTCGCACGACCGAGCCGGTCGATGGCATCCCGGCCGGTGCCCCCTACTTCGTCAGCGAGTGGATCGATGGAGCGCCGCTCGCCGATCACGCGTGGACGGATCCGCGCGAGCTGTGGTCGATGCTCGCGGATGTCGCGTCGGCACTCGCCGTGCTCCACGCGAATGGCCTCGTTCACGGCGATGTCGCGCCGCAGAACATCTTGGTCACGCGCTCGGGCGACACACATCGCGCGGTCCTGATCGATCTCGGATTGTCGACGGCCGAAGGCGCGCGCGGCACGCCCGCGTTCATGGCCCCCGAGGCATTCGCGGGTCAGGTCGATGCGCGCTCGGACATCTACTCGCTCGGCGCGACCGCCGCGAGCCTCGTCCTCGGGCGCGCACCGTTCGGCGGCTCGACGATCGGCGAGGTCGCGCATGCCGTGCTCACCCAAGCGCACCCGGCGTTGCCGCCGAGCACGTTGTCCGAGCTGATCGATCGGATGTACTCGCGCGATCCGGCGAAACGTCCGCCGAGTGCGCTGATCGTTCTCGAAGAGCTCGATCAGATCGCGGCCGCGATCGCACCGGAGCTCCGGCGTGCGCGCCTCGCGATCGCACCGCCGCCGTCCCGGGCGTCGTGGCCCGGCGCCGACGAGTGGGTCGTCGCGTTCGCGGCCGCGCTGGTGACGCCACAGGTGCATGTTGTCGTCGGAGATTCCGGCAGTGGTGCGGGTTCGTTGATCGACTCGGCGGTCCAGCGGTGGCAGCTCGCACGTGCCGCACAACGCAATGCGACCGTGCCGATGGTCGCGGGCACGCTCGACGATCTGACGGCCGACGTGGCCGCGAGCGATCCGAACGAGGCACGCGTTTCGACCTCGAACCTCGAACGCTACGCGCGCGCCTTACGCCAACGCGATGCGATCGTCGTGCTCGATCTCGTCGGTGATCCGCGCGCCGCGTCGATGGTCGCCGCACTCGCGCGCCTGTCGGGCGCGTTCGCGACGATCGTCATCACCGCGGACACCGATCGCGTCGCGCGCGATGGCCTGACCTGGCGCCGTGCACCGGTGCTCGATCTCGCGGGCACGATCGCGGTCGCCACCGCGATGTTCGGGCTCGCGCCGCCGCGCGCGTGGGCCGATGCCCTGTTCGCGGTCGCCGGGGGCGCGCCCGCGACGACGATCGAGTTGATCCGCGCCCTCGCCCACGAACCGAACCCGTTCGCGACCGAATGGGCGACGCGCTCGACCGCCGCGCTCGCGGAGCTCCGCAAGCGGCAGCTCGCCGCGATCACGCCGCGCGCACGCGCGATCGCGTTCGGCACCGCCGCATTCGGTGGCCGTGCGCCACTCGGTGCGTTGCTCGATCCCGAAGGTCCGATCGGTTCCGACGAGGCGCTCGGCCTGGCGGATGTCGTGGCTCTCGAGCGCAACGGCCTCGCACATCGCCGCGGCGACGAGCTCGCGATCGATCGCGCGACGGTCGAAGCCGTCGAGGTGCTGGCCGGTGGCGAGCTGCGCGAGATCGCAACGCGCGCGCTCGCGCAACGCAGCGATTGGTCGCTCGACCAGGTCGCCGCGCTGCTCGATCACGTCGAGATCGATGCGCGGATCGCGGATCGCGCCTGCGATGTTGCGGATGCGCTCCTCGCCCACGGCCGCGCGGATCGTGCGCGCTCGGTTGCCCTGCTCGTCGTCGACGCGAATGGCAACGGCGCCTCGCGATCGGCGCGCACGCGCACGGCGCCCACAGCGCGAACGCGGACCGGCGTGACGATCGCGGCTCACGCAATGGCGATCGATCAGCTCGCGCCGACGCCCGACGAGGGTACGCAACAGCTCGCGCAGGCGGTCACGCCGTCCGAACCCACCGAGCGGCTCGAAAAGCACGCGCCGGTTGCAGGGCGAACGCGCACGCGCGCGATGAAGCGCGAGGTCGTCGATTCAGCGGCGCCGACGCCCGCAGTCGGAGACTTGCCGATGATCGAAGGTGCGGTGACTCCGAGCGCGGTCGAGCGGTCACTCGGCGACGTACAAAAGCTCGATGGCGAAGCGCCAACCCCGGTCGCCGGCGAGCTGCCACGGCTCGACGAGCATCCGACGATGGATCTCGAGCGCACGCGCGAGCGGCCGACCGTCGACATGCCGACGCGGATCACGAGTCGAACACGGTCGACGGCCGACATGCCGGCACCCGCGCAAGCCAGCGGTTCATCCAGTTCTCATCGCGGTTCGGTCATGGGCGGGCCATCGTCCGCGGCCGACGCGAATCGCGGCGGCGGCACTTCGATCGGGGGCGGTGCGAACGTCGCGAATGTCGCGGGCGCGAACGTCGGCGCTGCGAACGCGCACGTCGGCGGTGCGAACGGCGGTGCGAACGGCGGTGCGAACGGCGGTGCGAACGTCGGCGCGAACGTCGGCGGTGCGAACGTCGGCGGTGCGAACGTCGGCGGTGCGAACGGCGGTGCGAACGTCGGCGGTGCGAACGTCGGCGGTGCGAATGGCGGTGCGAACGTCGGCGGTGCGAACGTCGGCGGTGCGAACGGCGGTGCGAACGTCGGCGGTGCGAACGTCGGCGGTGCGAACGTCGGTGCGAACGTCGGCGGTGCGAACGTCGGCGGTGCGAACGGCGGTGCGAACGTCGGCGGTGCGAACGTCGGCGGTGCGAATGGCGGTGCGAACGTCGGCGGTGCGAACGTCGGCGGTGCGAACGGCGGTGCGAACGTCGGCGGTGCGAACGTCGGCGGTGCGAACGTCGGTGCGAACGTCGGCGGTGCGAACGTCGGCGGTGCGAACGGCGGTGCGAACGTCGGCGGTGCGAACGTCGGCGGTGCGAACGTCGGCGGTGCGAACGGTGCGAACGGCGCGGGTCTCGATCGCGGCAAGCCCACACTCGAGCTCGACCGCGCCGCCGACGCGCGCAACCGCGAGACGCGCTTCGACCTCGGTTCCGGGCCGACCGCCGTGCAGATCGCGCGCGCGTGCCTGATCGCGGCACGCGCCGCCTCGAGCCTCGGCGCGTATCGTGAGGCGATCGAGCTCGCGCGCCATGCCGAACGCGCCGGCGCCGATTCGATCACGGCACAGCTGCTCGTCGCGCGAACCTGCCAGCGCGCCGGCGAGCTCGATGCGGCCGAGACCGCGCTCGCCGATCTATACGCTCGTCATCCGACGAACGACGAGATCGTCGGCACCTACGCGCGCCTGCTCGTGACGCGCTCGCGCTACGAAGACGCGCGCCGGTTCGCGACGACCGACGGTGTACTCGGCGGCTTGCGTGCCGAGGCAGCAGGCCTCGCCGCGTTCTATCTCGGCGAGCTTGCCGATGCCGACCGCGCGTTTGCCGCCCTCGAGGTCACCGCGTCGGCGAGTGGCGACGACGCCGCGATCGGTCGCGCGCTCTCGCTACGCGGCATGGTCGCGCAACAGCGTGGCCAGCTCGGCCTCGCGAGCGATCGCTATCGCGATGCCGCCAAACGGCTCGGCGAAATCGGCGAGATTCATGCTGCCGCCGTCGCGGAGCTCAACCTCGGCACCGTGCTCGTCGAGCGCGGTCGCGCGAGCGAGGCCCTGCCCCGCCTGGCGGCCGCGAGTCGCGTGTTCGCGGACCTCGACGCGACGACCGAGCTGATCGCGGCGGATCTCAATCGTGGCAACGCGCTGATCGCGGTCGGCCAGAATACCGAGGCGCGCGTTGCGGCCGAGCAAGGCCTCGCGCGATCGGCGGGCGTCCTGCACTTGCGCGCGTTCGCGCTCCTCGTCCTCGGTGATGCGCGTCGCCGACTCGGCGATGAAGCGGCGGCCGAGCGCGCCTATCGCGAAGGTCTCGCGATCGCCGTCGAGCGCGGCGATGCCCACGCGCAAGCGAGCGCGTACATCTGTCTCGCCGAGGCAGGCCACACGCCGGACATCGCGCTCGCCAGCGTCGAAGAGATGTGCGCGAGCGACGACGATCGCGACCGCTGGGCCATCGCGTGTGGCCGCCTCGCGCTCTCGCATCCAGCGCTACACGGTCTCGACGATGGCGATGTCCGCGATGCGCTCAGCGATGCCCGCAACGGCGATGCCCGCGACCGCGATGCCGGCGACCGCGATGCCCGCGACCGCGATGCGCGCGATACCCGCGACCGCGATGGCCGCAACCGCGATGCGCGCGATGCCCGCAACGTCGATGCCCGCGACCGCGATGCGCGCGACCGCGATGGCCGCAACCGCGACCGCGATTCCCGCGACCGCGATTCCCGTGACCGTGACCGCGATTCCCGTGACCGTGACCGCGATTCCCGTGATCGCGATGCCCGCGCACGGTTGACGCCATCACGCGAGCTCGCGAGCTCGATCGCCACGATCGCGACGCGTGCCCGTGCCGGCGATCGCCTCGAGCGTGCGTTCCGTGCTCACTCCGTCGCCGCGCAACTCGCACAGGCAGCGAGCGATAGCCCGTTTGCAAGCGATCAAGCCGACAAGGCCCGCGAGGCTCACGCCGCGATCGTCGCCGCGGCTGCACCGACGTTTCGCGCCGCCCTCGCCCGCGATCCGGACCTCGTCGCACTCGAAGGCCTTCGCGCAGCAGCGCCGGTGGCCACGCCGACCTTCTCGCCCGCGCCGCGCGGCGGCAACGAACCACTGTTGCGCCGCATGCTCGCGCTGTCGCGCCGCCTCAACAGCGAAGTCGACGTCACGCGCATCCTCGACGAAGTGATCGACACCGCGATCGAGCTGACCGCCGCCGAGCGCGGCTTCTTGCTGCTGCGCCAGGATGACTGCGAGCTCGCGCCCGTCGTGTCGCGCAACTTTGCCGCCGGCGACCTCGCGACCGGCGATCGCTCGGTCAGCCGCTCGATCGCGGAGCGCGCCGCGCAATCCGGCGAGCCCGTGATCACCGTCGATGCCGGCGTCGACGAGCGGTTTGCCGTGGCCGCCTCCGTCGCCGCGCTGCGCCTGCGCTCCGTGCTCGCCGTGCCGTTGCGCCAGCGCGGCACGATCACCGGCTGCATCTACGTCGACCACCGCCTCCACGCGGGCGCCTTCGACGACACCGCCGCGACCGTACTCGGCGAGCTCGCCGACATCGCCGCGATCGCGATCGAGAATGCGCGGCTCACCGATCGGCTGCGCCGCACGACGACCGAGGTCGACGACTTGAACCGCCGGCTCGCCGCCGACCTCGAGGAGCGCGATGCCGAGCTCGTGCGCGTGAAGGCCGAGCTGCCGGATCGCGATCGCCTGCGCAATCGCTATGACCGGATCGTCGGGCGCTCGCCCGCGATGGTGAAGATGCTCGACGTCGTCGATCGCGCGGCCGCGGTCGCGTTGCCCGTGGTGATCGTCGGCGAGAGCGGCACCGGCAAAGAGTTGGTCGCGCGAGCGCTCCACGACAACGGTCCGCGCAAGGCCGCGGCGTTCGTCGCGATCAACTGTAGCGCCGTGCCCGAGCCACTCCTCGAGTCCGAGCTGTTCGGCCACGTGCGCGGCGCGTTCACGGGCGCCGACCGCGATCGCCGCGGCATGTTCGAAGTCGCCGACGGCGGCACGTTGTTCCTCGACGAGATCGCCGACATGGCGCTGACGATGCAAGCCAAGCTGTTGCGCGTGTTGCAGGACGGCATGATCCGCCGCGTCGGCGAGGCGAAGACCCGCCAGGTCGACGTTCGCGTGATCGCGGCGACCCAACATCCGCTCGCGGAGCTCGCCGCATCGGGCCAGTTCCGCGAGGATCTGCGGTTCCGCCTCGAGGTGATCACGATCGCCGTGCCACCGCTGCGCGATCGCGATGGCGATATCCCGCTGCTCGTCGAGCGTCTCGTCGAACGCTTCGCGGCGGGCCGGACGCCACCGCGGCTGACCCGCGCCGCGTTGCGCGCTCTCTCGCAACATCGCTGGCCGGGCAACGTGCGCGAGCTCGAGAACGCCCTCGCCCGCGGCGCCGCGATGGGCGGTGACGTGATCGATCTCGAGGATCTGCCCGAGCAACTCGCGGCGATCGGCGGCCGCCCCGAGCCGGCGAAGCCGCAGCAAGGCGTCGGCGAGGATCTGCGCCTGAAGCCCGCGCTCGCCGCGACCGAGCAGGCGTACATCTCGGCGGCGATGACGCGCGCGAAACAGAACCAGACCGTCGCTGCGAAGCTGCTCGGCCTGTCGCGTTTCGGCCTCCAGAAGAAGCTGCGCCGCCTCGCCGGCGACGACGATTCCGGCGACGACGAGTAACTAACGCGCGAGCGCGATCCGCGCGATCTCGGAGACCAGCTGCGGATACGACATTCCGGCGGCCGCAGCCGCACGCGTGACACCGGCATCCGGCGAGATATCCGGGTTCGGATTCACGTCGATCACCCACGGCTGACCGTCGGCATCGACGCGCAGATCGACGCGCCCGTAATCGCGCAGCTCGACCGCGCGATACGCCGCGAGCGCCACGCGATTCGCGTCCGCGACGAGCTGATCCGACGCCGCACGCAACGGCACCGGCTTGGTCCCCGCGTAATCGACGTGCCCCTCTTCCCACTTCGCGGCATAGCTCACGATCCGCGGGCGATCCGCCGGCATCGCGGCGAAGTCGATCTCGTGGAGCGGCAGCGTCCGCGCTTCTGCGCCGTTTCCGATCACGGTCACGTTGATCTCGCGCCCTTCGACGTAGCGCTCCGCGATCACCGCTTGCTTGAACTCGGTCATCAGCTCGCGCGCCCGCGTCCGCAGCTCGGCCGCCGAATGCACGACGTTCTTCTCGGTGATCCCGAGCGAAGCATCCTCGTGCGCGAGCTTCACGAACCACGGATAGTCGAGGCCATCCACGTTCTCCAGCGACGCTTCGTCGACGAAGTAACGATACGGCGGCGTGGGCACGCCGTGCGCGATCAAGATGTCCTTCGTCCGCTGCTTGTGCAGACAACTCGCGAGTGCGAGCAGGTCCGCGCCGGTGTAACGAATGCCGAACAGATCGAGCAGGCCCGCGAACGTTGGCTCGTTCAGCGAGTTGTTGTCCATCGACTCGCACAGGTTGAACAACAGGTCGAACTTCTGCTCGCGGATCTTCGCCAGCACCGAGTAGACCTCGACGCCGTGGACGCCGGAGAGCTCCACGCTGTGCCCGGCTTCCGCGAGCGCACGCGTGATCGCCTTCGCCGACTCGCGCACCGACGTGACGTCGGGCCCGGTCAGCGTCGCTTGTTCGGCGTCGTAGTCCGTGTTGTAGAGGACGACGATCCGTGCCATCAGCCGGCCAACAGCTCGTCGAGGAGCTGGTCGTCGAGGTAGTGGACCGGCGCTGCCGCGCTCACCACACCGACGCCTGCTGCGATCAACGCGGCGACCAACGAGTCACCACACATCACCGAGATCGACCGGCCGGCACGCTCGAGCTCTTGCTCGGCATCTTCCGACAGCTCTTTCGCCGCGAACAGAATGCCCGCGACCAGGTCCTTCGCCTCGACGCCGACGCGCAGCTCGCCGATACCGCGCCGATCGATCGGCTGGTCACCCGAGCGCGCGCTGATCAGCACGGTGCGACCGAGGCCGGGTGCGATCGCCGTGGCATACGCGATGCCGCCGACGCGCTTCACCCATTCGATCTCGCGATAACCCGCCGCGACGAGATAGCCGTGGATCAGCCGCTCGAACCCGGCGGCCGATGCCCGCGCGACCCGTTGCGACAGCGCGCGATGCGTGGCACCCGCGAGCTTCGACAGCGCGCTCGCGACCGCACCTTCAGCGTCCGCCGTCGTCGACATCGCGACCGGGCCCGGCGCGAACAGATCGCGACCGCGATACACGATCCGCGGGCGCAGACCGAGCGTGCGATAGCTGCGTTCGTCGCCGATCAGCTCCGCCTTCAATTGCGGCCACAGCTGCTCGGGATCCTGGTTGACGAGGTTGCGCTTCCGCATCATCGCCGCGAGCTGGCGCACCGGCAGCGGCTGACCATTGCGAAGCTGCGCGAACACCGCCGCGGCCGCATCGCCGAGCGGCGTACCGACCCGCGCGAGCGCATCGTGCTCGATCGTGATCGGCGTGACCGGAACGATCGGCGCCTGCATGTTCGGGCGCGACTCGCGCGGCTGGTTCTGATGTTGGTTTTGGTTCTGGTTCTGGTTGAACCCGAACCGCTGTTGCTCGTGGCGCTGCTGCTGGTGACCGTTATTGCCGCCACCGTGCTGCTGCTGACCGCCCTGCGATTGGCGCTCTTCGCGGCGCTGTTGGCGTTCGTCACGACGCTGCTTGCGGCGATCGCGACGGTCCTGCCACTGCGCCCGGCGTTCATCGCGCGCGTTGATCTCCGGCATCATCGGCCGGTCTTCATCGCGCGTCTTGCCATCCGTAAACTCGGCATGCGCGGCCGAGGCACCCGTGGTGTCCTCGCCGTAGATCGCGGTCAGCTCTTGCTCTTCCGGCGTCAGCTCGACCGGCGCCTCGATCACCTCGGCCGGCGTTTCCGCCACGACCTCGGCCTCGATCACGTCGTTTAGCGCTTCGCCTTCATCGAGCACCTCGACCGCTTCGGCCGCGATCTGCTCGACCTGGGTATCCTTCTTCGCGCGCGCCGGCTTCTTTGCCGCCGGCTTCTTGGCGGGGGCGGTCGACTTCTTCGCCGGAGCCGACTTTTTCGCGGCCGGCTTCTTCTTGTCCGACGCCTCGGTGCCGTCGGTCTTCTTCTTCGCCATCGACCGGGTTCGTACCACATGACGCCCAAAATTTGCCCCTCCCGGCGCCGGCCTTTAGGGTCGGTTGAGAGAGGGAACAGCCTGCAATGCTGCAGCGTTCTCTCTCCCGAAGGAGTCGAAGCGATGCAGTCCCGGAAGATCGGAGTTTTGCTCGGGGGGTTGTCGAGCGAGCGTGAGGTGTCGCTGCGCACGGGCGAGGCCGTCCTCGCCGCACTACGCGAGCGTGGCCACGATGCCGTGCCGATCTACGTCGACGGTGACATCGACGTGGCACTTCGCCAAGAAGCCCCGGATGTCGCGTTCATCTGCCTCCACGGCCGGATGGGCGAGGACGGTTGCGTGCAGGGTCTGCTCGAGATCCTCGGGATCCCGTACACCGGCTCGGACGTGATGGCGTCTGCGCTCGCGATGCACAAGGGCAAGGCCAAGGAGCTGTTCCGCCTTCACAACCTCCCGACGCCCGCCTATTACACCTTTGTCGACGGCATGGATCTCGCGGAGACCCACGCCGACTTCGGGTTCCCGTGCGTGGTGAAGCCGATCCGCGAAGGCAGCTCGGTCGGCGTGACGATCTGTCACGACGAAGCGCAGCTCCAAGCCGCGGTCGAGCGCGCCCTCCGGTTCGACGACGAGCTCCTGGTCGAGCGCTTCATCGCCGGCAAAGAGGTCTCGGTCGCGATCCTCGATAACCGCGCGCTCGGTGCCTGCGAGATCGCGCCGCGCGCCGGGTTCTACGACTACCAGAACAAATATACGAAGGGCGCGACCGACTACTTCGTGCCGCCTCGGATCTCGCCGGAGCGCCATCGCGGCGTCCTCGCCCAAGCATTGCGCGCGCACCTCGCGCTCGACTGCAACGGTGCCACGCGCGTCGACATGATCGTCAGCGATTCGGGCAACGAGTTCGTGCTCGAGGTCAACACGGTTCCGGGGATGACTCCGACGAGCCTGTTGCCGAAAATCGCCGACGCCGCCGGTATCTCGTTTGGCGAGCTCTGCGAACGCATGCTCGCGAGCGCGACCCTCGGATCGCGCCGCGGACGTGGTGAACGCCGGATCGCTCAACGCTCGTTCGTCGGTGACGAGCGCCGCGAAGAGCTCTTGATGGTCAGCCAACACTGATGAAGCTCCTCGCCTGCACTGCGCTGTTCTCGATCGGAATTCCCGTCGGCGCACGCGCATACGTGCAGGCGAAGACCCACGACCTCGCCGATCACCTCGGTGCTGCGTCTGGAGTCACGGCCGCGATCGGGAACGTCGATGTCGATCTGACGGCGAAGCTTCGCCTCTCGGATGTCCGGCTCGGCGAGCTGTTCGCCGCCGACGCGATCGAAGCCTCGGTCGCGCTCGATTCGTTGTTGTCGGGCCAGCTGGGCGCCGACGAGATCCGCGTCGCGGGGCCACGCGTCGAGCTCGAGATCGATCGCAACGGTGATTCCGATCTCGCGCAGCTGGTTCGCCGGCTCGCGAACAAGGCGCCGCGCACGCACTCCGACACCAAGACGCGGCTTCGCCGGATCGTCGTCAGCTCCGGCTCGCTCGTCGCGCACGTCCCCGGCCTCGGTGAGGTCACGGCGGATGGCGTCGAGCTCGTTCCGGATGCCGGCGGCGTTCGCGTGATCACCGGTCCATTACACGTCGAAGGCACCGTCGGTCATGGGACGCGTCAGCTCCACGGCGAGCTCACGCTCGCGCGGTCGTCCGCCGAGGTCTCGCTGCCGCACGTGAAGTTCGGTCGCGTGCTCGCGGTTGCCGGTGCTGGTGAGGTCTCGACCACCTCCGGCCAACACATCCCGCTACGTGATGTCTCGATCGGCCGCTTGCATGCCGGCGGCAACCTCGACATTCGTGCCGCCCTCGACGATGGCGGCTTGCCGCGCCACCTCGGCGCCGAAATCGCGCCGCCGACTGCCGATGGCGAGCTCGCCGTCACCCTGCAAGGTGATCACGTGCCGCTCCGCGCGTTTGCCTCGCTCGCTCCGCATGGCGTGTTGCTCGACGACGCGCACGCGTCCGGATCGATCACGATCGATCGCAAGCAAGATCATCTCGCGCTGACGATCGACGGCTCGCTCGACGGCGCGCGCATCGATCACAAGCTCGCCGGCGCGATTCCCGTCGCCGTGGCCGGCACCATGAAGGGCACGGTCACGCTCGAGCCCGGCCAACTCACGGCCGATCACGTCGTCGTCGGGATCGGCGCGCAAACGTGGACGGCAACCGGCCTCGTCAAGCGCGGCGCCGGCGCTCCGCACGCGGAGCTCGATCTCGCGCTCGCGACGGCGCCGTGCAACGACCTCCTGAATTCGCTCCCCACCGAGATCCGCGGCCCGCTCGACGGCATGACGATGAGTGGCGAGCTCGGCGGCCGCGCGCACCTCGGCCTGGATCTCGGCAAGCCCGCTGGTGAAGGCGTCGATCTGGATCTCGATCTCGACAATCGCTGCACCGTCACGGTCGAACCGCCCGCGGCGGATGTCGCCCAGCTCGCGGTGCTCTCGGATCAGGTGTTCGCCGATGGCAGCCACGGCAAGGTCGGGCGTGGCGCGCCGGGCTTCGCGGAGCTCCGGTCCCTGCCCGGCTATCTCCCGGCCGCGTTCGTGTCCGCCGAAGACGCGCGGTTCTACGAACATCACGGCTTCGACACGACCCAGATCGGCAAGTCCCTCGAGATCGATCTGCGCGACGGCAAGCTCGCGCGCGGCGGTTCGACGATCAGCCAACAGCTCGTCAAGAACGCGTTCCTGTCGCAGCGCCGCGCGCTCGATCGCAAGCTCGACGAAGCGATCCTGACCTGGCGCCTCGAATCGCGCCTCGACAAACGCACGATCCTCGAGCGCTACCTCAACATCATCGAGCTCGGTCCGCACGTGTTCGGCGTCGGTGCCGCGGCGAAGTTCTGGTTCGATCAGCCGGCGTCGACGCTCGATCTCAAGCAAGCCGCGTTCTTGGCCGCGCTGACGTCGGAGCCGAAATCGATGGCCCGCCGGATCCGCCACGCGAACGGCATCGACAACGACAGTGCCGCGCGCGTCGACGTGATCCTCTACGCGATGTTCCGCGACGGCGTGATCGATCAAGACTCGTTGCAACGCGCACGCGCGATGCCGCTGCACTTCTCGGCCGCCGCTCTCAAAGGCGACTAAAGCGGCGACTAAACGCCGAGGAACAAGCGATTGCCGAAGTTGCGCTCGAGATCGGCCGCGAAGATCTTCTGCGCTGCCGCATCGATGTCGTACGCGACGCGCTTGAACTCGAACGTCTTCTCTTCCGAGTCGTAGATCGTGTAGCTCGCGCGGTTGTCGTAATCGCGCGGCTGGCCGACGGAGCCGACCGAGATGATGTAGCGGTGCTCGGGCCGGATCACGAACTTCGTGGCGACGACCTCGAACACCTCTTCGCGGGTCAGCGCGAACGACTTGCACAAGTGCGAGTGGCCGATGAACGTGACGAGGCCCAGGTCATCCCAGATGTCGAGGCAGCGCGATGCCTGCTCGACCGAGAAGATGTACTCGAACTCTTCGAGGTTGATCGGCGAGCCGTGACAGAACGTCAGGTCTCCGTCCCGCACTTCGTACGGGAGGCTCTCCAGCCATTCCTTGTTCTCTTGCCGGAGCTGGCGCGCGTGGAGGTCGAGCGCTTGGCGTGCGGCATCGTAGTAGTACGAGTAGTCCATCCGGCCCGCGACCGCGGCATCGTGATTGCCGAGGATCGTGAACGCGGCGGTCTTGCGGACCAAGTCGCAACACTCGTTGGGAGAGGCACCGTAGCCGACGACATCACCGATGCAGACGTACTTGTCGATGCGCTCGGATTTGAATGCATCCAAGACCGCGGTCATCGCTTCGATGTTCGCGTGGACGTCGGAGAAAATCCCGATTCGCATTACCCGGTCCTCGATACTACCCGAAATATCTACGTCTGGATCAGATCCGACTCGTCGAGCTCTGCTTCGTCGTCATCCTCGACGATGAGATCGGCGTCGTCGAGCATTTCCGCGGGCCCCGACATGTCGAGGTCGTGCAGTGCTGCTTGTGCGATATCCGGCGCGGCGTCGAGCGCCTCGAAGAACCGGCGCGAGAACGCACGGTTCACGGTCACATCTTTGTTCGCCATCGGGCCTGGACGGACCCGAACTTCGTCGCGAGCCGCCACTTCGAGGAGATCCAGCGCCTGGCGCGCGATCGGCGCCATGACCGACTGGCCGGCGGCCATCTGGTCGAGCGCCCCGCGCCCGCCGCGGACACCGACATGGGCCATGGCCCACGCCACGCGCTCCTGGATCTGCGGCGTCATCCGATCGCCGAGCCGGCCCGCCGTGCTCGCGAGCGGCATCAGCGCTCCCGGTCCGACCTGCCCGACCGCACGCGCGATCTCGCGCCACACCTCGGTCGGCTCGCTGATCAGCGCCTCGATCACGGCATGCGTACCATCCTCGGTGCGGAGCAGCGCCAGCGCGAGCGCGCAGCCGTGCCGCAGGAACGCCTTACTGGACCCGAGGCCCTCCATCAGGGGCTTGCTCGCCTGCGCGCCGAACTTCACGCACCGGCCGAGGATCCGGACCGCTTCGGCTCGCGACATCTTCTTCACCGCCGCGATCACCGGTGCCGCCGCCAGCGCTGCCGCGGCCTCGCCGCGATCGCACAGCTCGTTCGCCGCGGCGACCCGCGTGGCCTTGTCGTCTAGCATCGCGACGAGCTCTTCGGTCGAGCGCTTGGCCGCGACCCCGGAGGACTCCTCGCCGTTGATCGAGCCCGACACCATCTCGGCGTCTTCACTCTTGATCGCGCCGTTCGTCTTCTTGCGGAGCTCGACCCCGAGTGCGCGCGCTTCTTCGGCGATCGCCTTCGCGTTGTCGTCGGCCGCGTCCGCGTCGATATCGAACGCGGTCGGATGGCGGCGCAGCTCGTCGAAGCCGAGAATCGAGCTTCGCGATCAAATCCCGGCGCGAGCGAGCCAGGCCCTCGGACACCGCGACCTGCGCGAGCTCGGGGCCCATCCAGATGCCCCACGACACCGCGCTCTCGAGCACGTGCCGGCGGAGCTCGCGCCAGCGCACGAGCGGGAAGCCGCGCGAGCAGATCAGGTAGTCCTCGCGCGACGGCCGTGCGAACCGGCGAGCGATCGCGATCGCGCGGCGCAGTTGCTGTGCGGTCTGGAGCTGCGCGAGCTTCTCGTCGCGGAACTCGTTCGCTTCCGCGTGTTGGGCGCCGAGGATGTCGTAGTCGGCGGCCATCACGAGATCGCGGGCGCCGTGGAACGACGGCTCGACTTCACCATCGGCGGTGATGCCGCGCAGATGATCGTCCGCCGCGCGCAGGATGTACGCCGCGTTATCGGCGAGCGGTGCCGTGATCCGGACCTGCCGCGTGGGCGCGCCCTTGTCGATCACGATCACGTCGAGCACGAACTGCTTCGCCAACGTGCCGAGCAGCTGGCGATCGGCGTCGACCCCGATATCGAGCGGCAGCGTCACGATCTGCGAGACGCTCGGGACGCGCAGCGCCGCCGGCGGCCCGATCACGAGCGTGATCACCGGATACGTGTTCACGCGATGGAGCAACAGCCGGACGTCCAACACGCCGCCCAAGCCGCGCGCCTGCTGCTCGTTCGCGACGAGCGCGATCCGGACGCGACCGTTGCTGACCTCGAACACCGACTCCGTGCCCGTGGCCGCGAAGTCGAGCCAGTTATCGTGCTCCGGCGCGCCGATGTCCTGCGTATCCGTGGTCAACGGATCCGAGCCCGGCGGAATGATCGCCGTGCCGGTGGTCTCCTCCTCGGGGAATTCGATCACGTGCGAGCCGCTGTGGCCGTTCACGCCGTTCGTCTTCTCGACCGGCGCGGACTTGTGAATCGCCGCGTCGAACGCGAGCTGGAACTCCGACGAGATTTCGTGGAACGGCTGCGGCAACGGCAGCGGGGTCTTGTCGATCGCTTCTTGCGACAGGCGCTCCGCCGGACGCGACGGCTCGGGCAGCGGCGCCGGTTCGGGCACGGACGCGTGCGTGGTCGGCTCTTCGACCAGATCCGCGAGCGTGATCGGCGAGGTCAGATTCTCTTCCGCGCGATGATCTTTCGGCGGCAGGTTCGTCATCGGCTGGCCGACGGGCTGAACCACCGGCACCTGAACCGAAGCGATCACGCGAGCGCGCTGCTCCGCGCGCAACCGATCGAGCTCCGACTGCGCACGTTGTTGTTCGGCGCGATCGCGCTCGAGCTGGGCGCGTTGCGCTTCGAGCTGCTTGTGCGCGGCGTCGAGCTGGGCCTTCGCTTGTTCGATCGCGGCGCGATTGCGCGCGATGTCTTCCTCGCGCTTGTCGATGCCATCGCGCTTGGCCTGCGCGAGTGCTTCGGCGGCCTGCTGCTCGAGGAACGCGCGGAGGCCCGCGCTACCGAACACGACCGCGAAGTCCTTCGCGTACGCGGGAATCGCCGCGTCGTCGTCCTTCAGGCGCTCGAGCAAGCGAATGCGCTCCTCGATCTCGCGATGGCGATGCGCTTCACCCAGCACCAACACCATCAGCTCGGCCGCCGGGTCGTGATAGACGAGCGGCACCGCGAGTTGCGCGTTCAACGACTGCGCGTGCAGGCGCTCGACGAGCTCGGGATCGCTGACCGCATCGACGGTCGTGTACACGGTCTCGACGGCAAGATCGCCGTTGTCGCGCGTGACATGCACGGTCGCGGTTTGCGTCCGCCCGATCGAGCCACGATACGCGTTGTGTGATGGCGCACGACCCCTAGCCATAGGGCCAAGGGCATAACACTTAATTCACGCCGCCAGAAGGCTCGTCTGCGACGGGTTCCGGGGCTGCTTCGGCGTCGTCGTCCCCGCCCTCGTCCGGTGCATCCGGGTCGACCGTATCGCCCATCATCTTGGCGGCCACGGCAACGAGGGTCTCGTGGATGTGCTCGACGGTGTCGAACCGATTGCACAGGCTGTAATACTCGTCCTCGGGGAGCTCGCCCATCCGTTGAAGGGTCTGCTCGACGTACGGGCGCATGCGTGCCGGCGCGTCCAACGCGGCGTCGTATTCCTCGACTTCGCCCTGTGCGATCGCCGCGGCAACAAAGCCCTCCGGCGAGAAATTCAGCCCCGTGGGCAGGACGAACCGCCAGCCGGCATCTTCCCCGCCCTCGCCGAATTGCATCTCCCAGCGGCCGCCGAGCCGGCGGCGCACGACCTCGCCGAAGTAGGCGCCGGACGTGGCGATGACGAGCTGCAGCGTCTCGGGGGCGCTGCCCGCGACCGAGCGCAGGTAGTGGTCGAGCACGGGCAAGGTGTCGCTGTCGAACTCGAGCGTCATGTTCAACGCGCGGCGGACGTACTCGACCGCTTGGTCGGCATATTCGCGAATCGCAGCGGGAACGGGAGCCGGGTCTTCCATAGAAGCCCGACCAGAATACCCGTGTTTCGCAGGTGCGCACTCGACCAAGCGATAAACCTCGACCTAGTCGTAGTCCTAGACCTGGACCTAGACCCAAGACCGGGTGGCGTAGATCATTCAGCTTCACCGTTTCGCTTCACCATTCACCGTTCGTCGACCGCGTCGGGCGATGACTGCTTCGGGGTCGTTTGGGTTCGATGCCGATGCCGTTGCCGTCGACTCGACGTCGACGATCACGGGATCAGCACCTGCGCTTACGCGTTACGCCTAGGCTTACGTTTCTACTGAATGACCGCGTCGGGCGATGACCGCGTCGGGCGATGACCGCGTCGGGCGATGACCGCGTCGGGCGATGACCGCGTCGGGCGATGACCGCGTCGGGCGATGACCGCGTCGGGCGATGACCGCGTCGGGCGATGACCGCGTCGGGCGATGACCGCGTCGGGCGATGACCGCGTCGGGCGATGACCGCGTCGGGCGATGACCGCGTCGGGCGATGACCGCGTCGGGCGATGACCGCGTCGGGCGATGACCGCGTCGGGCGATGACCGCGTCGGGCGATGACCGCGTCGGGCGATGACCGCGTCGGGCGATGACCGCGTCGGGCGATGACCGCGTCGGGCGATGACCGCGTCGGGCGATGACCGCGTCGGGCGATGACCGCGTCGGGCGATGACCGCGTCGGGCGATGACCGCGTCGGGCGATGACCGCGTCGGGCGATGACCGCGTCGGGCGATGACCGCGTCGGATTCGTTCGGGATCGATGCCGATGCCGTTGCCGTTGCCGTTGCCGTCGACGATCACGGGATCCGAGCGCTTGCGCTTGCGCTTACGCGTTACGCTTACGTTTTCTACTGAATGACCGCGAGCGAGACGATGCCGTATTTCGACTGAAGCTCGACGGACGCGGAGGGATCACTGGGCCGACCTAGCGTCGCGACCGTCCAACCAGCTGTCCGTTCGATGAGGTTCGCCGGTTGACCGAGGTCGACCTTGCCACCCCGCGCCCGGATCCGGACCGCGTTGTTCGCGCGGCGCAGCTGGATCGAAATATCGCCGCGCAAGCTCGAGACCACCCAATGCCCGTGCAACGCGACCTCGGACTCGAGCGAGATCCGACCGTCCGTGGTGGTGAGCTCGATATCACGCGACCGCACCCGGCGACCCGCGATCGAGCCCTTGTGCGCCGAGGCGACGAGCTTGTCGCCCGTGATCGAATCGAGATCGACGTTCGAAGAGATCGTAGCGGCGTCGACCGCACCGAACACCTGGCTCAGCGACATCGCACCCGAGATCGAGTGCGTCATCAGCTCGCCGGACACGTTCGTCACCGTGATCTGACCCGACGTCGAGTCGAGCTCGGCACCGGCATCGAGGTTCTCGATCTCGAGCTTGCCCGCCGCCGTCGCCGCATCGATTCGAGCCGAGCGCGGCGCGTGGATCACGATATCGATCCGCACGGCGCCACCGCCGACCGGCTTCAATTCCTTCGCCGGATCGACCGACGTGGCGATCCGGACCGTGCCGTCGTTCTCGGGCACGAGCGCGACGCGCAACCGATCGAGCGTGTCGTCATCCGGCGCGTGCTTGACGGTCTCGATCTGGACGGCGCTGCCGTCGTAACCGATGACCTTGACGTCGCCGAGCGGATTCTCGATCGCGAGCTGCTTGAACGGCGCCGCCGACGGCCGAACTTCGACCTTCGACTTTTCCGTCGCCGGATTGGCGAGCGCGGGCGCGCACAGGAGCGCGACGATTCCAGGGATCAAGATCTTCATCGCGGCGTGACCTCCGCAAACGCGACCTCGTCTCGCGTCGTGACGCGTTCGAGGTAGCGGATCAACGCGCGATACGCGCTGTGCCGTGCCCGGCCTTCCGGTGCATCGGTTACGGCCTTGGTCAGGCTAGCCAGCTTGGTATCGAACGTCTGTTGGCGATCCGCGGTCCACTGACCCCGCGCGTCTTGCGCGAGCGCGAGCAGCTCTTGTGCGGCCTGCGCGTACGAATCGCTGGTTTGTTTCGGCAGCGCGGCGACTTCTTCCGCCACGTCACCCGATTTCTCGACGGGAACGGCAGGCGCGTGCACCGGCGGATTCACCGCGAGGGGCGCCGGCACGGTCACGATCTCGCCTTCACCTTCGCCATGGTGATGCGTATGCCGCCACGCCCACACGCACACGATCACGGCGAGCGCACCGGATGCGATCGCGAGACGCGGCGTGGGAGTCGGCAGCCACTTCTTCCAGCTCGCGAGGACGAGCCGCCACCGGGGCTGCTTCGAATCCGCGACTTCTTCCTCGGCGAGCCGGCGTTGCACGCCCGCCCACAACGACGCCGGAACATCCAGCGCCGGGAGATTTTGCAGACCATCGCGCAGCACGCCTTCATCGTCCGCGGCGCGGCGACAGTCGTCGCACGTCCGCAGGTGACCGCGCACGGCACTGCCACGTTCGTCCTCGAGCTCTCCGTCGAGGTACGCGGTCAGCTGGGGGCGAACATCATCACACGTCACGCGGGATCGACTCCGATCGTGCCGAAGCGGGAAAGTAGCTCGCGCATTTTGGCGCGGGCCTTGTGAAGTTGCGACTTACAGGTGCCGACGCGGCACTCGAGGATCGCCGCGCACTCTTCGTGCGACAGGCCTTCCACATCGTGTAGCACCAAGATCGCGCGGTAGCCCGGCGGAAGCTCGGTCAGACATGCTTCGATGCGTGACGCGAGCGCGGGGTCGCGCGAGATTTCCGGGGCCGCGGGGACATCGGCGAGCGTTTCGTCGCCGACTTCCTGACGCCGGCCGCGCTTCGCGAGATGCGAGAGCGACGCGTTCACCGTCAGGCGGTAGATCCAGGTCGACAGTGCGGAGTCACCGCGGAATGCAGCGAGCCCGCGGAACACGCGCACGAACACTTCTTGCGCGACCTCTTCGGCATCGTTCGGCCCGACGATGCGATGAGCCATGCCGAACACGCGACGCTTGAACTGGTGATAGAGCATCTCCATCGCGCGCGCTTCACCACGCCGGCACGCGGCGATCAGTTGGGCGTCATCGGTGAGCTGGCTCGACACGCGGGTGCGTGGCTCGGCTAAGACAGGCGCGGGTACATCTAAGGCAGCTAGTTCGGACACGGGATCCCCAACCGGTTCACCGCTCTGACCATCGCCATCGGGAAGGCGTTGCCCGGGTTTCGACGTCACCTTGTTGCCGGCCACTCAACACGATAAACGCTGGTTTCAGCAACAACTTTCACGCGTCCGGCTTTGATATGATGGCCCTGTGAGGGCCCCTCTCGTAGTTGGATTGGGACGCATCGGCGTCGCGATCTCGGGCCTCGCACCGAATTTGCCGCAAAGTAACGCCCCGGCGGCGGAGCTCGCGGCTCTGGCCCCGGCACCCGCGCCAGGAATTGCCGTCGCGTTGCGCGCTGCGTTGCGCCTCGGATGCCGAGCCCGCGCCGTCGGTACCCACGGGGCGGACTTGCTCGGCCAGCTCGCGCGCTCGGCGTTGCGCGAGGCCGGCATCGATACGGAGCTGCTTCGTGCGGTCGGCACGAGCGCGTGCGAGATCGTGACGACCGCCGCCGATGGTGCGATGCGCGCGAAGTATCTCGGCGATCTGGGCGAGCCGGTCGCGTTCGATGCGGATGCGGCGATCACGGGCGCGTCCGCGTTGCTGATCGATGGCACCGCACCGATGGATCAGTTGCGCGCCGCCGATAGCGCGCGTGCGCAGAAGGTCCCGGTGATCTTCGACGTCGGCGAGCTTCGCGATGGCACGAGCGAGCTGATCGCGGCGAGCGATATCCTGATCGCATCGGAGCGCGCGGCCTCGGATCTCGCACCGCGCGGCGAGCTCACGGATGCGCTCGAAGAGATCGTCGCGCTCGGTCCGCGCGCCGTCGTGATCACGCTCGGCCAGAAGGGTGCGATCGGTCGCCACGGCACGCAGATCATCACCTGCCCGGCGTTTCCGACGGACGTCCTCGATGCGTACGGTGCTGGCTCGGTGTTTCACGGTGCGTTTGCGGCGGCGTTGCTCTCGGAGCTTCCGTTCGCGCGGTGCATCGAGCTCGCGGCCGCCGCGGCGTCGCTCTCGCTGCAAGGTCTCGGTCCGTGGGGAGCGATGCCGAGCCGCGACGACGTGTTGGCGCTCGTCCGCACCCGGCGCTGAAATAGCGGAACCGCGCGGCGCGTTTCGTTGACCTACGGTCATGGTGCGAGTGCTGATCGGCAGTGTCTGCGCGATCGTGGTGTTGGCGTGCGCGCTCGTCGTGATGATGCCGCCCGGCGAACCCGAGGTGGTCACCGCCGTTGGCTCTGCGCCCGAAATCGACACGCTCGAGCGCTACTGCTCGTTCGCTTCGGTGGTGTGCTACTTCCGCGAAGGGCCCGACGAAGAGGTCCGGTTCGAGGTGGCCGTCACCGGTCAGTACGATTTGTCCGTCGGTCATACGGAGACCCACGGCATGCTCGCGGACGACTCGCTCCACGCGATTGTCGTCGCGATGCATCGTGCTCGCTACGAATCGTCGCGGTCGTGCATCCAGGAGATCTGGACGGGAGACGAGACGCTCGCGACGTTCAATCGCGCGGTCAAGATCCACGGCTGCGACGACGCCGATCCGGGCACCGACGCCGCACGCGTGATCCTGCGCGACACGATCTCAGCGCTTCGGTCGGATGCCCACATCTGAGCCTTCCAACCGGAAGTGCGCTTCGGCGGCCGCCATCTGCTCGGCCTCCTTCTTCGACTTGCCGACGGCGCGCGCCCACTCGTCGTTGTTGATGTTGACCGCGACGACGAACCGCTTGTCGTGATCGGGACCGAGCTCCTGCACCACGTGATACGTCGGCGTGGCCTTCATCCGGGCTTGCGCGGTCTCTTGCAATCGCGTCTTGAAGTCGTAGAAGCCCTTGAACTCGACGGTCTCGATCCGCTGTGCGAGCAGACGATTGATCATCGACTCGGCTGCAGCGAAACCGTCATCGAGATAGACGGCGGCGACGATCGCCTCGAACGCGTCCGCCAGGATCGACGGTTTGGTTCGGCCACCCGACTTTTCTTCGCCCTTGCCGAGCATCAGCCACTGGCCGAGGCCTAGCTGTCCGGCAACATCCGACAGACCGGCTTCACTCACGACCTGCGCGCGCGTCACGCTGAGCTCGCCTTCGCGCAATTGCGGGTACCTCGTCATCAGCCGGTGACCGACGACGAGATCGAGGACGGCGTCCCCGAGGAACTCCATCCGTTCGTTGTCTTCGAGCTTTATTTCATGATGTTCGTTGCACCAGCTCGAGTGGCGGAGCGCCCGCTCCAGCAACGAACCGTCCTTGAAGTGGTAGCCAAGCGTGGCTTCCAGCTCGGAGTAATCGGGCACACGCCATGATACCCTCGACGACGTGGAAGCGCTGCGCGAGCGTTTCGGCAAATACCATGTGCTGGAGAAGCTCGCGCAGGGCGGTATGGCCGAAGTTTATAAGGTCAAGACCGTCGGAATCGCCGGGTTCGAAAAAATCCAGGCGCTGAAGCGGATCCTGCCGAGCTCGGCGCGCGAGGGCCGGTTCATCCGCAGCTTCATCGACGAAGCGCGGATCGCGGTCGAGCTCACCCACCGCAACATCGTCCAGGTCTTCGACTTCGGTAAGGCGGACGGCGAGCTGTTCCTCGCGATGGAGCTGATCGAAGGCCGCGATCTGCGGACCGCGATCGGCCAGGCCGCGTCGAACGACCTGCCCTGCCCCGTGCCCGTGGCCGCGTACATCATCTCGGAGGTCGCCACCGGCCTCGATTACGCGCATCGCAAGACCGATCTCTACGGCACCGCGCTCAACATCGTGCACTGCGATGTCTCGCCGTCGAACGTGATGCTGTCGACGGACGGCTACGTGAAGATCCTCGACTTCGGGATCGCGCGCGCCACGTTCGCGAGTGCGCTCGAGCGCCGGCGGTTGCGAGGCAAGCCGCGCTACATGGCGCCGGAGCAAACGCTCGGCGAGCCACCGACCGCGGCGGCGGACGTGTTCGCGCTCGGCATCATCGCGTGGGAGCTGTTCACGGGGCTGCCGTTATTTCGCGGCGCCGATCTGAAGGCGATCCTCGAGAGCGTTCGCCGCACGGTGCCGCCGCGGATCGATCGGCTGAATCCCGAGGTCTCGAAAGAAGTCGCCGATGGCATCGAGCGCGCGTTGCAACGCGAGCCGGCGAAGCGCGGGACGACGGCGGATCTGCTGTCGGCGTGCGCGCGCATGGCGTTGCAAGGTGGCGCGGCCGCGCTCGCGGAGTGGTTGCGCGAGCTCGATGAAAGTACGGGCTCGATCCCGGCGGCATCGCTGCCGTCGCAATCGGTTTCGGTGCAGCGGCCGTCGCAGCAACCGATGCCAGTGCGCGAGCCGACGCAGTCGATCATGGCCGATCCGGTTCCCGTCGCCGCAGCGGCGGCGATCAAGCCCGAGCTCGGCGAAGGCACGCCGGGGTTCGCGCGGGGCTTTACCGGTCCGATCCAGCTCGTGCAGGAGCCGCCGTCGCGAACGTCGACCGGATCGCCGTTCGTGGGGTTCGAGCACGACGGCACGACGACGTCGGCCCAACAAGCGTGGACGCGCGCCGCGACCACCGCTCCCTCGGCGCAGCAGTTCGGCGATCGCGATCCCACGCAAACCGCGGCGACGGCCACGCAAGCGCACGCGATGAAGATGTGGGGCCAGCAAGAAGGCACGGCCACGGGTGTGGGTCGGCTGTCCGATGCGTTGCCCGTGCGCGAGCCGACCGTGGATATCGACGATAAATTCGAGCCGAAGCTCGAACGCCAGAGCTACGCGACGCTCGTGATGGGCCCGGGCGTGGCGCCGTCGGCGATGCGGTTCGACGACGAAGCGACGTCGTACTCCGCGCAGCCGTCGATGGCGTTGATCACAGGGTGGCTGCACCCGAGGCAGCATTCCGCAGGAATTGCGGATGTGATCGACGAGACCAGCTTCGACGATCTGATCGTCGAGGCGGAAGGCAGTGAAGCCGAGCTCGTCGCGTCCGAGGCGGCGGACGAACCGATCGACGACGATCTAGGTGCGCTCGCGACGGGCGCACCGGTCGAACGTCGACGTACGGTCGTCGTGGTCGGCGTGTTATCGGGCGCGGCAAACGACGTGTTGCGACCCACCACGCGCGCGTTGGGCGAGCTCGCGTATCAACGCGGCGGCGTCGTGCTCGCGCTCGAACCGGATGCGCTCACGGTCGCGTTCGGTCTCGAGGTCGCCGGTGAAGATGACGTCGCGGTCGCGATGGGCTGGGCACTCGACGCGAATGCGATGACGAAGGAAAAGCACGACGAGATCGTGTTGCGGATCGGCGCGCGCACGAACGTCGCGGCGATGCTGACGCCGGAAGGCGCGGCGAAGATTCCACCGGACGCCGTCGACGAAGCGCGTACGCTCGCGAAGGAAGCCACCCCTGACAAGCCGTGGTTCGTCGGCGTTGCCGGCCGCGTGACGAGCGACCTCTACACGTTGCGCGAGATTCCGGCGGCGTCGCGCTCCCGTAATTCTCGTCGCGTGATTGAAGTTGTCGGGCCGCGACGGTTCGAAGAACGCGATCGCGCGCGGCTCGAACGGCGCGGCAAGTTCGTCGGCCGGCAAGCGCAGCTCGACGATCTCGATCGCTGGTTCACGCGCGCGATCACGGAGAATCGTCGCTACAGCGTGCTCGTCGCGGGCGTTGCAGGTACGGGCAAGAGCCGGCTCGTCGCGGAGCTCATCGCGGGTGCCGCGCAGAAGGCGGAAGGCCTGCGCACGATCCTGACGGCGGCGAATCCGGCCACGCGCCACTCGCCGTTCGCGCTGTTGATCGATCACTACCAGGCCTCGCTCGGCATCGCGCCGGCGCGTGGTCGGGCGGCGCGCGTGCGGTTCCTGCAACGGCTTCAACATTTGCTGCGCGAGAAAGGCGTCGCCGAAGACCGTGCGCGCGATGTCGTGACGGATCTCGACCGCGCGATGGAGTTGCGCGATGGCGTCGGCGTCGGCGCGCCGGAAGTCGCAGATCTGCGGCCGCGGATCGCCGCCGGTCTCGCGGTGTTTCGCCAGGCGATGACCGATCGGACGCGGCCGATGCTGACGGTCGTCGAGGATATCCATCTCGCGGACGGTCCCTCGCTCGAGGTGCTGCGCCAGACGCTCGTGATGCCGGAGATCGGGCCGGAGCTGCTGATCCTGACCGCGCGTCCGGAAGGCCCTGCCCCGCCGACGGTCGATACGGTCGTCGAGGTCGGCGATCTGGTCGGCGCCGAGCTGCGAGCGTTGATCGCGGATCGGCTCGGCGAAGCATCGACGCCGCTCAACATCGCGACCGTGATCGCGCGCGGCGGTGGCAATCCGCTGTTCGTCGAAGAGCTCGCGCAGGCGGTGCGCGAATCCGGTGGCTCGGGTGAAGTGCCGGCGAGCGCGCGTGATGTCGTCGCGGCGCGCGTCGATCGGTTGAGCCCGCGTGCGAAGGCGGCGCTCCGGCTAGCCTCGGTGATGGTCGGTGCGGTGCGCGCGCGCATCGTCGACGAATTGCTCGGGTGAGGACAAACACGACGACGCGCAGGCGGTGTCCGCGATCGACGAGCTCGTCGAAGCCGGCGTGTTGGTGCGGCCGGAGAACTCGGTGCATTCGACCGAGGGCGAGTTCGTGTTCGCGCGCGGCCTCGTGCGCGAGGTGATCTACGAAGGTCTGCCGCGGCGCGCGCAACGCGAGTATCACGCACGGCTCGGCCGGTTGCTCGCGGGCCGCTTCTTCGCCGGACGAGAAGAGCCGCCGGCGACGATCGCGGAGCACCTCGAAGAAGGTGGCGAGATCGCGGCCGCGGCGGCGTTCTGGCTGCGCGCGGGTCAGCTCGCGATGACCGCCTCGGATGCGGATTCCGCGGTCGGTCACTTCACGCGCACGCTCACGCTCGAGTCCACGCTCGGGGATGCGCCCCCCACGGCGACCTCGCGGACGCGCCGGCGTGAAGCGCTCGCCGGGCGCGAGCTCGCGAACCGGTTGCGCGGTGATCTGGTCAGCGAGGCCGGCGATCTCGATGCGCTCGCGCGGATGTGCGAAGGCGACAACCGGCGGATGGCAGATGTCCAGATCCGGCGCGCGCATCGCGCCTTGCGGGTTGGCGACTATCGTGGCGCCGAGGTCGCGACCCACGTCGCCGAGGATCTCGGTCGCGCCGCCGGTGATGCGCGGCATGTCGGCGAGGCGTTGCGCGTGCGCGGCGAGATCCTCGAACGGCTCGGACGGTTCGATGAAGCGCTCGCCGTCGTCGAGAAATCGCGCGGCGTGTTCGCGAAGGTCGGCGCGGCCGGTGAAGAGATGCAGGCGATGGTCGGCCGCGGCCGGATCCACCTCATGCGCGCGCACTACGAAGCTGCACGCGAGGCGTACAAGCCGGTGATCGCGCGGATCGAGAAGGCCGGCGATCCTTGGCTCGAGCGCGTGGTCCAGAACCACTTGTCGATCATCGAGATGTGCCTCGGCAACTACCAGCTCGCGATGCAGTCGGCGCAACGATCGCTCGAGCTGTGCCGGCGATACGGCGATCGCGCGCGTGAAGGTGATGCGCTCAGCGTGGCGGGCATCGTGCTGCTCGAAGTCGGCCAGTACGACGCCGCCGCGCAGACGTTCGCGGAGGCGATCGAGCTACTCGAGCGTGCCGGCTCGCGGTGGAGCCGCGCGGATTGCTCGATCTACGCGGGCATCTGCGCCGCGAAGCGAGGTCACAACGGCTTCGGTTATCTCGACGAGGCGATCCGCGAGGCCTCCGCGATCGGCGCGCGCTATCTCGAATCGAACGCGTTGATCTCGCGCGCCGGTGTCCACCTGTTGCGTGGTGCGCTCGACGCCGCGGCCGACGATGCCGCGCACGGCGTGGCGGTCGCGCGGGCGGCCACGCTCGTCGGCTACGAGATCCAAGGGCTCGCCCGGCATGCGGTCGCGCTGACGCGGGCGCGCGGCAAGGCTGCGCTCGCGGAAGCGGGTGACCTCGTACATCGCGCGCTCGTGTTGTTCGAGCAGCAGCGCCACCTCGAGGGTTCGGAAGAGGACGTGTTCGTGAACTGCCTCGAAGTGCTGGAGCTCGCAGGCGCGAACGATCGCGCGGCGAAGGTCCGGGCGCGAGGCAAGGCGGAAGTGCAACGCAAGCTCGCCGCGATCACGGATCCGCGCTGGCGGACGTCGTACGCGGCGCGCCCCGAGTGCCAAACACTGTTGGGCACGTAGGCTGCAACACGGGTGGTCGTGCGCGGAGCTGTGGTTGTTTGCGTCGCTGCGTGTGGATTACCACCACGGCCGGAGACGCCGGCGGTGACACCTTTCGATGTTGCGGGCGTGTGTGCGGTGCCAGCCACGGGGAATCCGGTCCCGGTCGATCCGGGAACGTTCGCGAGCGCGCTCGCAGCCGCGCAACCCGGTGACGAGCTGCAGCTCGCGAGCGGCACCTACATTGGCCCGTTCGAGCTCGATGCCAGCCACGTGATCCTGCGCGCGGCCGACGGTGCAGCGCCAGTCATCGCGGAAGACCTGATCGTGCGCGGGTCGGACGTCGAGATCCGCGGGATCCAATTCGATGCCCAGACCGCGGGCTATGCGTGGCTCGAAGTCCAAGGCGCGCCGAGCGACATCCGGTTGATCGGCAACGCGTTCGATTCGCACGCCCCGAATCGCGATGATGGCGCGTTCGTCGGCGTGGCGCTGACCGGCGATCACCTCACGCTATGCGGCAACGCGTTCGGCAGCTGGCTCGGCGACGAGGTGTCGGCGGACAAGGTCGATCGCATGCTGGTCGAGCACAACGATTGGTCGCAGGCGTCGGCGGAACATTCGCTGTTCGCGATCGTCGGGCATCACATCGTGATTCGCGACAACGCGTTCCGGAATCCGTGGCAGCGCGCACTCCACATCACGGATCGCAGCGATGACGATCGCACGGACGAGGTGGTCGTCGAGCACAACACGTTCATCGACAGCGATTGGAAGACCGGCTCGCCGAATCCTTCGAACGAGGAGCAGAATCAGGGCGGCAACGAAGTCGTGCGCTTCCTCGGGGCGCGGGGCATCTTTCGCGACAACCTGCTCGCCGGCAATCACGAGGGCGACAACTGGGATTGCCACGGGATCCTGAACTTCCAGACGTTCATTTCGTCGGCGGGCATCGATACGCGGCGGCTCGCGGACTTCCGCGTCTACGGCAACACGTTCGACTCGAACAAGACGAGCGCGATCATCTTCTATATGGGGCAGCCGCCGCTCGATGCGACGAACAACAAGTTCCTCAACAACGTGATCACGAATAGCGAGCACTACGCGTTCTCGCTGTGTGGCGATGGCCACGACGTGCCGCTCGACACGTATCGGATCTCGCACAACGTGATGCCGGGCGAATCGGTACATCTGAACGATCAGACGATCCTCGACGTGATCGCGGCCGCGCTCGCGATGCCGAGCGTGTTCGATCAAAACATGAACAAGCAGCCGACGTACACGAACCCCGGGTTTGCCGACGGCGTCGCCGCCGATCCGACGAGCTACCGACTAGCGAATCTCGACAGCGCGTTCGCCGCCTATCGGCTCACGAACCTGAGCGACGGCGCGGGCTTCTCGACGCCACTGGCGCAGGTCGTCAGTAGCTCGGGCGCGACACTGACTGTCGACGACGCGCTGGTGTTCTCGGACGGCGAAGGCGTGGTGGATGGCGACGTGATCGACATCGGCGGTGCCACCGCGATGGTGATCGCGCGCGATGTCGACGCGAACACGATCACGCTCGATCACGAGATCACGGTCGAGCCAGGCAATCCGATCCGGCTCGCCGGCGCGTCGATCGACGCCGGGATTTACTAGACGACCCAGCCGCCGACGAGCACGCGATCACCGTCGTACAAGACGGCCGCCTGCCCCGGCGCTGCGACGGTGGCTTCGTGGAGCACGAGCTCCGCGCGATCGCCGGTGATCACCGCATCGACCGCGATCGGCGTGCCGCGATGACGAATCTGGACGGTCGCCGTCACGCGGTCCTGCTTCGGCGCGAGCCAGCGCAGATCGCGGACCGTGAACTGATTGCGCTCGGCCGAGCCCTGCGGACCCACGCGCACCGTGCCGGTCGCCGACTCGATCGCGGTGACGTAGCGCTTCGCCGGAATCGACGCATTGCCGCCCGCGACGCCGGGACGCACGAGGTTGCCGAGCCCCTTGTGCTGGCCGACCGTGAAGTTGTGCGTGCCGTCGTGAGAGCCGACCACCACGCCATCGTGATCGATGATCTTGCCGGCCATCGGCAACGGCCGGCCACGCTTCAGGGCCGCCGCGGCGACGAAGCCGGCGTAGTTGCCATCGGGGACGAAGCAGATTTCCTGCGACTCGTCCTTCTTCGCGTTCGGGAGGCCGAGGCGCAGCGCGTGATCGCGAACCTCGTCCTTCGTCAGGTTGCCGAGCGGAAACTGGACGGCGCCGAGCTCTTCGCCGGGCATCGAGAACAAGAAGTACGACTGATCCTTCGACGCATCGCGACCGCGGCGCAGCTCGTGATTCACGATCTGCGCGTAGTGACCGGTGACGAGGATGTCCGCGCCGATCGCGCGGGCGCGCTGGAGCAACGGCGTGAACTTGATGTGCTGGTTGCACTTCACGCACGGGTTCGGAGTCTCGCCGGCGAGGTACGCCTCGACGAATTCATCGACGACCGCTTCACCGAATTCGGCCGACAGATCGACGACGTAGTGCGGGATGCCGAGGTGATCGCACACCGCGCGCGCGTCATCGATATCGCGCGGGCCGCAGCACCGGCCCGATGCCGCGGACGTGCCGCGCGCGTCGTACAATCGCATCGTCATGCCGACGACCTGATGGCCCTGCTCGACGAGCAATGCCGCGGCCGTGGCGCTATCCACTCCACCGGACATGGCGGCGACTACAATGCCGAGGCTCACGGGACGTGAGGTATAGCCGCAAACTGCTACATTGGCGACAGCCGTGAAGATCGATGTCACCGCGACGGAGCTCGACGAGGCCGGGTGCGGCGTCGGGGCGGCTGGCGGCCGAAATATTCACGTGGCCGACCTCCTGCCCGGCGAATGGGCCGAGGTTGCCGTCGACCACGCGAGCCCGCACAAGGCCGAGGCGTGGGCGCATATCGTGAAGCGGATCGGGCCCGAGAGTCCCGAGCGCGTGCCACCCGCATGTCCCGCGTTCGGGCGCTGCGGCGGCTGCGTGTGGCAGCACGTGTCGTACGGCGCGCAGTTGCAGGCGAAGCGCGATCGCGTGGTGGCGGCGCTCGGCGCGCAGCCGTGTCCGATCGCGGATGTGAGGCCGAGCCCGGCCGAGCTCGGCTATCGCAACAAGGGCAAGTACGTCGTCGGCGCGGCGGCGAACGGCGATCTGATCCTCGGTGCGTACGCGCCCCGATCGCATCATGTCGTCGACACGCTCGGGTGCCGCGTGGTCGCGCCGGTGATCGATGAAGTGGCGACCTGGCTGCGTGGCGCGGCGACGCGCGCGGGCTTCATCGCGTACGACGAGCAGACCCGGACGGGCGAGCTGCGCTACGCGATCATCCGCGAGGCCGAGGGCGATGTGATGATCGTGCTCGTCGTCAGCAGCGCGGCACCGCGATCGAAGCTGGAAGCGGTCGCGAACGGGATGGCGAAGCACGCCGCGGTGCGTGGCATCGTCGCGATCACGAACGATCGGCGCGATGGTGCGATCGTGCCGTCCGGATCCACGGCGCGGGTGTTGCTCGGTCACGGTTATCTCGTCGAGAAGCTCGCGGGTGTGCCGATCGAAGTCGGCGCGTCGGAGTTCATGCAGGTCAATCGCGCGCAGGCAGCCGCGATGTACACGCGCGTGGCCGAGCTCGCGGCGGGTGGCACGCGTGCTCTGGATCTGTTCGCCGGCTTGGGCGGCATCGGCCTGCACCTCGCGAAGGCCGGGATGACGGTGACGTCCGTGGAGATCGATGCCGATGCGGTCAGCCAACTTCGCCGCGCGGCCGAACACGCGAAGCTGCCGCTCACGGCGATCGCGGGCGATGCGGCGGAGCTGGCGCTCGGCGGCTTCGATGTCGTCGTCGTGAATCCGCCGCGCAAGGGCCTCGCGGGTGCGCTACCGCTGGTCGCTTCGATCCAGGCACAGACGATCATCTATGTCAGCTGTGGTCCGGACTCGCTCGGTCGCGATCTGGCAGCGCTCGCCGAGCACGGCTATCAACCAGACGTGATCGAGCCGTTCGATCTCATGCCGGGCACCGCGCAGGTCGAGACGGTCGTGCGACTAAAAATCGCGTGCCCGGCTCTGCCGGGCTAAGCAGCGCTGCCGAATGGCAGTGCGGTCAAAATAAACAGCTCATCGGCGTGTCTGATGTGTTGCCGAGGATCGCGCCGACCTGCAGGTACTCGCGATTCCAGAAGCACAGCGTGTCGGCGTTGAACAAGTAGCCGTACTGGTACTCGGTGCGATTGAGACCCTTGTCGAGGAGACGGCGGTTGTGCGTGTCGTGGAGATCCGCGTGCCGGCTCGTCACGAGCATTTGCGCCTGCGTGAGGAGGCCGCGCGCCGTGTCGAACGCGTCCTGGGCATCATTGCCGTTGATGTGATCGATCTCGGCTTGATAGAGCGCCGTGATGAACTGCGCACGTAACAGGTCGACGCGCAGGCCATCCGCAAGCTCGGACGACCAACGCGAGACCGGCAGGTTCAAGTCGTCGATCTGATCGACCTCCGATTGGAGCTCCGCGGTGTAGAGCTTGAGCGGCGTGAGGACGTTCGTGGTGAAGCCCGCGGTATCACCGCTCGTCACGAGATCGTCGAACGTCACGCGATCCGGCTGCGACACGATGCCGAGCGTGCGCCCGAGATCGATATCCGCGCCCCGCCCTGCGGTGTACGGCGAGAGCGATCCGAGCAGGAGATACTTGTGCTGGGTCTCGGCGACATCGCCCATCAGCTTCGCCGCCACCGGTCCGAGATCCGGCGCGTACTGATCCGCGATCGAGTCCTCGTAATTCGCCGGCAGCTCGTAGCTGTTGCGCATCGAGGTCACGTCGTTCAGCCAGTAGCTCCACTCCCAACCCGACGAGAACACCAGGTGCTCGTCGAGCGGACCACAGCCTTGCTGCGGGATCATCGAGAGATCGAGCCACCGGCTGCGGATGTACAGCGGATAGGTCTGCGGCACCGAATCGTCGAACGAGATCCAGTACGCGTCCTCCGGGTGATACGCGGCCTTCTGGCCGGCACACATCCGATCGAGGAGGTACTGGCGATACTCCGAGAAGTCCGTGAGACCGTACGCGCCGTCGGCAGGCTCGAACAGGTTGAAGAAGAACGTGCTGTGGATGTCGGGGATGATCGACGGGTCGGCGAACTTGACCAGGAAGTAGTAGATCAAGTTCTCGCCCATGTAGTCGACGCGCTGATTCGCGCCGTTATGGATCAACGCATGAACTTCCGCGTTCGGCGCGAGCGTCTTCAGCTCGGCGACGACCTCGTTGTTCGACGCGATGAACTTGTCCGGATCGACGTTGAAGAACTCGCCGAAGCTGATGTCGTAGACGTCCCACGCGATCGGCGAGATCAACTGCAGGCGCGGCATGATCTCGTCGGCGAGGGGCTTCGTGAACGTCTTGTCGTCGTAGAGATCGAACGCGTGCTGGAGGTTCGACACGCCGAACAGCTCGAGCTCGGCGCCCACGCGCAGGCCGCGGCTGTGCGCGTAATCCACGATCTCCTTCTCGAACGGCAGCCATGCCGCGTAGCGATCGGGATCCGTGATCAGGTCGTCGAGGTGCGCCCACTGGATGTAGTTCGCGCGATTCGCGATCGCCCAGTTGACGATCGCGTGGGCATCTTCCGTCGAGCCCTCGGCGGTGGGCTCCCACAGCGCGAAGTTCGCTTCGATCGGATGTAGCGTGTGGAACTGAAAGCCGCGCACGCGGACTTGCGGCTGGTGCGCACCGCTCTGCCCTTCGACTTTGGGCAACACCGGGATGTACGGATCGAGCGGATGCCGGAACCGGAACCCGAGGTTCTCGAGCGCGGCCGCGAGCCCGTATTGCGCGCCGAGGAGGTCGTGCGCGTGCACGTTCCAGTGGTTGCCACCGGTCGGCTCGAGGTTGTAGCCCTCGAGCGGAATCTGCGAATCGTCGACGACGCTGATCGCGAAGTCGCCGCCGCTGCCGATCGAGAGCCCCCCGTACGGCGTTTGCTTCACCATCTCGGTAAGCACGTCGCTGTACGGTCCCGGATCGACGGTGATGCGAGCGTTGACGTTGTCGCCGCAGGCCGCGGCGAGGACTAACAACAGAAGAGCAAATTTCACAAATCGTGCTCGAGGTTCACGGTGACGGTCGCGTTCTCGTCGAGATGAACGCGGCGGCTGATCGCCTTGTGCTCGCCGGTGTCCATCGTCACGTCGAGCTTGATCTCGCCGTCATCCGCGGGGAACGCGCCGTCGAACTGCGCGGTGCCGTGGCCCTGACGCGAGAACGTGGCGACGACCTCGCCGTTCATCCACAAATCCGCGGCGACGGCTTGGACGTGTGGCTTTTGCGCGCCGTAATCCAACACGAACGTCGCATGCGTGCGGTGATCGTTCTGGCACGACTTGCGCGCCATCAACGCGATCACGACACCGAACAGGATCGGCGCGATGCGGCGGCGGAACAGGTCGCGCGTGATTCGCACCGGCGTTTTCTAGCACGTGGCGACGCGGACCCGAGTGCTAAAAAATTGGCGCAGGCCCGCGCGATTGCGATGATTTTTGTCGTGATCCGCGCACTGGTTGTCATGTTGCTAGGGGGCTGCGTCGCAAATGCGCCCCATCCTTATCGCTTCAGCTCACCGCTCATGGGCGCGGCGGATGTCCCGATGTCGTGGCAACCGGCGGAAGCCCAGCCGGCGCCGGCTGTAAAGCCCGACGATACGATCCAGGTTCAAGACGGCATTCATCTCGAACCCGAGCCAAAGCTCGTTGCTAACTGAGTACGCGAGGCGGGATTCGAACCCGCGAGCCCTCTCGGGCAGGAGTTTTTAAGACTCCCACGTATACCGCTCCGTCACTCGCGCGTGTCGGCGACCTTAGCATGCCGTGCGATCGCTGCGACGAGCGTGGGCCACAGCTCGGTCGGTAGATCGTGACCCATGCCGGCGATCGGTAACCACGTGCCACGCTGGACGGTGCGCGCGATCTTCCGACCGGCCGAGAGCGGAAACATCGGGTCCGACGAGCCGTGGATCACGAGCACCGGCGTGGTCACGTTCGCGAGCGCGGACCGGCGATCGCCCGATGCGAGCGTGGCTGCAAATTGGCGCAAGAACCCACGCGGCGACATCCCGCGATCGAACGAGATGGCGCCCATCCCACGGAGGCGCTCACGATCGATCGGAAACGCGGTCGAGCCGATCGTCGCGAACGTGGTCGCCGCGTATTCGGCCGCTTCTTCACGCGTCTTCGGCGGCTTCGCGAATAGCGCCTTGAACGCGCGCGGCTTCGGCGTGTAGCGACGACCGCCGGGCGTGGTCATGATCGTGGTGATCGAGCGAACGCGATCGGGATGCTCCATCGCGCAGTGCTGGACGACCATCCCGCCGAGCGATGCACCGACGAGATGTGCGCTCGCCCAACCGAGATGATCGAGCAGGCCGATCACGTCGTTCGCCATGTCCGAGAGTGAATACGGTGCCGGTACCGGCAGCTTCAGCGCGGCGCGCATCACCGACGGCAACGGCTTCGGGACGATCGTATCGAGCCGCGTGGATTCGCCGATGTCGCGATGATCGAACCGCACGACCTGGAAGCCCGCGCGTACGAACTGCATGCACAGGTCGTCGTGCCAGAACACGCGTTGCGCGCCGATGCCCATCACGAGCACGAGCGGCATGCCGCGCTCGCCGAACATCTCGTACGCGAGCTCGACGGGCGCGATCGTCCCGTCCTTCGTTTTGTACGTGTTGACCCGCGCGAGCACTACTTGTTGTTGCTGCCGAACTCTTTGAGTTGCGGCGTGTCGTCGTCGCTGCCTTGGGGAGGCGGCGGAGGCGTGTGCACTTCGGGAGGCTTCGTCTCGGTATGCGTTTCGGGCGGTTTGGTCTCGGGCGTTTCGACATCGCCCGGATGCGTGACCGGTGCGGTCGCCGAGCCCGTCGCGAGCGGCTTCAGATCTTCGACCTTGTGGACCACCGGCGTGCCGGCCGCACCCTTCGTCAGCGGCTGGGTGTAACCGAACGTCTCTTGATCGAGTGGCAGCTCGACGATTTCCGTCTTGTAGCCCTTCAACGCGACCTGATAGCGACGCGTTCCCTTTTGCCCGGGCAACGACGTCTTGATCGGGGTCTTGTCCGGCAACACGGTGTTCGTCGACAGATCGGTAACGGTCGCGCCGTGCGGATTCGTATCGAGCGTGAGCGTGACCATCGCCGGCAACTTCGGCTGCTCGACGGTTTTCTCGGGCGGCTTTTCAGGCGTCACCGGCGGTGGCTGCACGGCGATCGGCGGCTGCACCGGCGGAGGCGTCGGCGTTTCCTTCTTGCCCATCGCGATCACCGCGCCCGCCGCGATCGCACCGGCGACGATCACGCCACCGATGATCAGCGGCAGCTTCGACTTCGGTTTCGCGGTGTCGGTGGGACCTTCCGGGACCGACAGCGTGCCGGTCCATTGCGTGCGCACGCGACCGGTTCCTTCCGGCGGCACGGTCTGCGGTGTCGACACCTGCCCCGTCGGCACCGGCGTGGCGGCACGACGCTGCACGGTCTGCGACGGTGCAGCGACCATCGCGGCCGTGGACCGGGTTTGGCCCGTCGGAATCGGATCGCCACACACTTCACGCACGGCGTTCGCGAGGTCATCGATCGTCTGCCAGCGCGCGTTGCGATCCTTCTCGAGCGCGCGATCGATCACCTGCGCGAGCTCGCGCGGTGCGCCGATTTGATCGAACACCTCGGGTGCGATCGACGGCGGCGGCTCCGTGAGGTGCATCGACAGCACGCCCATGAAGTTGTCCGCTTCGAACGGCACGCGATTCGTGACGAGCTGGAACAGGATGCAGCCCATCGCGTAGACATCGACGCGCGAATCGACCTGCTCGCCGCGCGCTTGCTCCGGCGACATGTACTCGGGCGTGCCGAACAACATGCCGGTCTTCGTCAGCTTGCGGCCGCCTTCTTCGGCGGAGTCGGTGAGCTTCGCGATGCCGAAATCGAGGAGCTTCACGAAGTCCGGATCGCCGAGGAACTCGATCAGGTAGACGTTCTCGGGCTTGAGATCGCGGTGAACGATGCCCTTGCCGTGCGCCGCCGCGAGCGCTGCGCAGATCTGCAAGAAGATGCGCTTCGTTCGCGACCACGGCAGCAAGTGACCACCGACGCGCGCGCGTGCGATCTCGTCGTGAAGGTCGTGGCCCTTTAACAGCTCCATCGCGAAGAACACCAGGCCTTCGTCGGTGGCGCCGAAATCGCTGATGTCGATCACGTTCTCGTGACGAATGCGCGAGGCGGCTTTGGCCTCCTGCATGAACCGCTCGACCAGGTCCGGCTTTCGCGCGAACTCGCCGTGCAGCACCTTCAGCGCGACGTGCTTGTCGAGGATGTTGTGGGTGGCGAGATAGACCGCACCCATACCGCCTTCGCCGAGCTTCTTGTCGATCTTGTAGCGGCCGGCGAGCGTGCTGCCGACCAACGGATCGTCGTTCTGCGGCAGGTACGAGGTCTTGGCCTTCGGCGAGATGATTTCTTCACCCGGATCCGTCACCTGGAGCGGATCGACGGGCTGTTGACCACCGGTCGGACGATGCGTTCGTCCCGGCGTGCCCAGCTGGGTCTTCTTCTCCTCCGCCACGTCCGGCTCAGCTTAGCATGTCACTTGGCTTCGCCGTCGATCCACTCGCTGGCCCGGATCATCCCCGAGCAGACGTGCTGGACGAAGTCGATCCGGACGTTCCGCTCGAGCGGACTGCCGGGAATTCCGCCATCCGCGTCCCCGACGACGTCGAAATCGTTCTCCGGGCGGATCTGCTGACCCAAGAGATACTGGAGCGTGGACGTCACCTGGCTCCGGAGGGCCTCGTCCGGCTCACCCGCGTGGACGGTCAGAAGGTACGACGAGATCATCGCCTCGGTCCGCGATCCGGCCGGCGTGTTGTAGGGCGGGACGAACGGGCTGACGTTGTAGGAACCGACGAGGTCGTACTCGTCCGGGAAGTCGCCCGGCTCGGGCTGTTGTTGGCGCAAGAACTCGCCGTAGGCCGCGCAGAACTTCCGGTACTTCGGCTTTTTGACCTCGGGCCAGATCGCTTCGGCCGCGATGCAGGTCCAGTGCTCCTCCCCGAAGATGAAGCCGCCGACAAAGAAGTCGTACCAATCGACCAACCAGTCGAGGCCCTTCTCCGCCGCCTGCGCGTACTTCGGATCACCGGTGATCTTGTTCATCCGGACGAGCGCGAGTGCGGCCTCACCGGAGTAGTAGAGCAGCTCGGATTTTTCATCGCGTTGCTTCGCGCGTGGATCGTAGAGATGGCAGAACGAGCCATCGGGGCGCTGCATCATGAGGATGAAGTTCGCGAGCTTGGTCGCCAGCGGTAGGTAGCGCTTGTCGCCGGTCGCGAGCTGATACTCCGCGAGCGCGACGAGCACGAGTGCGGTCGAGCCGAGCCCCGCCGCGCCTTCGCCCTTGTCGATCACGCAATCGATCTCGGTGCCATCGGCGAGCTTGGCCGCACACGTGCCGTTCGACATCAGATCGACGAGGTGCTTGAACGCGCGCTCGATCGGCTCGCGTAGCCACTCCTCTTTCGTGATCCGGTAGACCTGCGCGAGGAAGTACGTGGTGCCGCCGTGGCGGGGCATCGAGTAGTTGCCGCCGAGCTTCGTCGCGTCGGTCTTGTTGCCGGTCGTGAGATCGTGCTCGTAGATGTACCGGCCGTTCGGGCCCATGTGATTGACGAGGTAGCGCGCGCCGTTCAACGCGGCCTGACGTAGCGCCGCCGCCGACAACGCAGGCGCCTCGGGTACGCCGCGGTAGAGCGCGAGTGCTGGTTTGGCGTGGTCCTTCTGTTCTACGAACGTGTCGGTGCGAAAGCGGAACAGCGCGGTCTTGTCGATCTTCGTGCCGATCCGCGCGCCGGCCATCACGGCGATCTTGTCGACGTCCGCGCCCATCGCGAAGTCGCCCATCGCTTCGCCGCCGGGGCGCTTCGTCGAGAGTAGCTTCGCGAGCACGAGCTCGTGCGGCAGGACGTACGCGGTCTTGCCGCCGGAGGTCGCGCCGATTCCGTCGACGCCGGGATTCAGCGCGAGCAAGGACGCGAGGCCCGGTAGTGCGAGCCCGCCCAGCAACCAATGATTGTCGCCGAGCGGCGCGTGGCCGTGAACGATATCGATCTGGATCCGCGCGTCGGCCGCGTGGCCGTTTGCCGCGAACGTCTTCACCGCTGGCTGACCGCGGAGCTTCTTCACGACATCGTCGACGCTCGAGCCGACATCGGTGCCACTCCCTTCGACGCGCGCGATCGTCTTGCCCTCGAACCACACCGTCGCGATCACCATGTCGGCCGCGCGATGGACGTCGCACGCCGGGGCATCGCGATCTTCGAGCGCCGCGCGAATCGGGGCGATCACGCGAGTGCGCTCGGCCTCGTCGAGCCGGTCCGGTGGCGTGATCCGATATGCGTGAAAGATCACGGCCGTGATCACGAGCAGGATCGCGCTCGGCAACGTCCACACGAGCAGGAGTTGGACGCGCCTACTCATAGACGCGGCGCCCGGCGCGCGACATCAGGTACTTGATCTGGACGATCGGCAGGAGCGCGACGAGCTCGATCACGAGTGCGACGGCAACGAGGGCGCCGGAGGCGGCGGCCTTACCGAACGCGCCGTACACGCCCGACAGGAAGGCCGCCGATGCGACGAGCCGGACGATGATGATGAAGGTAGTGAGCAGAAGGAGCGTGCCGCCCGCGAGCGCGATCAGCCGGCCCTGCTTTTTGAAGTTCGGCATCCAGATCGTGGCCATGCCGAAGCCCATGAGCTGGAACGCGACGGGAATCGACCACAGGCTGACCTTCGCGCTCGTCAGCCACGTGGGCACGAGCTTCACGATCACGATCGAGTAGACGATGACCGCGATCTCGTTCAGAGCGAAGTAGATGATCGGTCTCGGATCGCGCTTTGCCACGAGGTGAAATTAAACCGAAATCCGTCGTCGTGATCGGCAACGGCAACGGCATCGGCATCGCCCCCGAACGATTAGAGCTGCATCATCTTCGTGAGCATTGCCACGACGCTGCTCAGAAGCTCGTTCCCGCGTGTGTAGTGCGCTTCGCTGATCAGTTTGCGTAGGTGCAACACGTCGAGCGATCCGGCGCATTCCATCGCCTCGCCACGTGCGATCGTGTACTTGTGCGCGCTGTCTGCACGCGTCCAGCGACCCGCTCCCTCCGCGATGTTGCGGATGATCGACTCGCCGGATCGCGTCAGCTGGTCGACCTGCGACGCATGCCCGCGAGGAATCGCTTCGACGATCTCGTAGATCAGCGCGAGTAGCTCGATGGCTCGTTGATAGACGTCTAACTTTTGGAACGAAAGCATGCCGGTCGTATCGGCCCGACGTACGTTTGGTTGCGTTCGGGTTCGATGCCGATGCCGTTGCCGTTGCCGATCAAGTCAACGTTAGTAGCAGCCAGGTCTCGTCACGTTGGGCGGCGCCTGGGTGGAAGGCATCACTTCCCGCAGATACGTGTACTCGTCGTCGCAGAACACGCCGGGCCCCTGCCCCTGCAGCTCCGCACGCTCGAGGAACGGGCGATCGCCACCCGCATCCATCAGCCGATTCGGCGCATCGCCCGAATCGTGAAAGCCATCCGCATACGGATTCGCGAGCCCCAATGAATGGCCGATCTCGTGCGCGAGCGTGCCTCCGACGAGGTTGCCCATCACGAACACCGCGCACTGCACCTGACTCTTGCGATCCGTGCCGGGGCAGCTCGAACCATCCGCGAGCTCGGTCAGGCCACTCAAGTCCTCGGCGATCACGGGCTTGCCACCCTGGTCCTCGCGGAACGCATCGAACGTCTCGTCGAACGCTTCGTCCGCGCCGGGCGTGTCTTCCGCGAACTTGCCCGGATGTTGCGAGAACGCCATCAGCGATCGCACGAACACGCCACCGTAGCCGGGATAACCGTCCTCTTGCGTCAACGCGTTCACACCGCCGAGCTGGTCGTAGAGCCGCAGGTTGCCGTTGTCCTTGCCTGGCGAGTTGTCGTAGCCGAACAGACCCATGTTGTTCGGGTCCACGCCGACGAGCTCGACGTTTTCGAACAGCGCGAAGTCCGTGACCGGATCCTCGCGGAACTCGATATTGACGCCTTCGTACGTGCGATCGCAGACCACCTTGATTCGATCGCGGATCATCTTGTCGACGGCGCGCATCCCGAAATCGCGCAGCTCCTCGACGTACGACGCCTGGTAGTGGAGATACACGACCTGCTTCATCGACGTGATGTCGAACGCGACCGACAACCCGACGCCCCGCACGTTGTCCGCGCCGTAGCTGACGATCGGCGTCATCGTGCCCGTGAAGTGCCCGGTGTCCTTGCGCAGATCGAGCGCCTGACCGAGCGTGTCGTCGGTGTTGAGCACGTAGCGGACGAGCTTGCCTTCGACCCACTCCGGGATCAGGTACATCGTGATCGGCGCCGGGTTCATCCCGGTCTTGTTGAACGTGCCCGACAGCTCGATCTGGGTGACCGAGTTCGCTTCGCCACCGACGAACCCACCGCCGTGGACGAACACGTACTGGCCGAGGCTCGCCGCCGGCGGATCGACGCTGAAGATCTGCGACGTCACGAGCGTGAAGTCGGTCGTCGTCGCGGTCGCCGGCGCCTCGGGCTGCGCCATCTGCTTGTTGACGATCTGGACCTTGCCCTGGAATTCGCCCGGCTTGATGCCCGCGATTTTCGGCGTGAACGGGAACTCGGCCTTCGTGCGCGCGAGATCCGATCCGAGCGGCAACATCGGCACGTCGATCTGCGTGATGTCGTCGCAGGTCGAGCCACTGTCGAGCTGGAAGCATCCGGTCAACCGCGCGACCGTAACGCCTTCATCGCCGCCGAGCAGGAACCCGGTGCCATCGACTTCGATCTGATCGTTGACGAAGTGCACGCCGTCCATCACCGACGTGACCGTCGGCGTGAGCGTGTTACGGAACGAGAGTTGGACGTCGAGTCCGTCGGTCGAGTACGTGTTGCCGTCGGACACCGCGACCACATCGACCGTGGCCTTGCCCGTGAAGTCGACGTCGCCACCGACCTCGTCGAGGTTCGAGCCGGTGATCGCGATCGTCAGCGAATCGAAGTCGACGAACTTCGCCGGCCACGACACGTCGACGTCCTGCCCGTTCGCGTTACCGACGAGGTGCAACGTGGTCGCGCCCCACTCGTCGTCGACGAACGAATCGCCCGTCACCTGGATCTTCGTGCCGGGGATGATCGTCCCGGGTACGACCTTCGATACCGCCAAGCCCTCGAGGCCCGGATCCGGCGCAGAACTGGTGGCGCAGCCGCCTGCGAAGACGGCCACAAACAACAGCGCCCGCATTACTGGATTCCGAGCGTGAGGCCGTACGCGTTCGTCGCGCCGTTGAAGCCGCGAACGACGACGTAGTAGTTGCAGCCCGCATCGCAACCGGCCGGCGCGGTGAACACGGCGTGCTCGTTCGATTGCGAGCCCTGACCGTGATCGACGGAGCAACCACCGATGTTGTTGATGTCGCACGGCCACTGGTCGACCGTGTCCTTGTAGAGGTGGAGGTCGATGTCGCCGGCGCTCGTGGTCTGCGTGAACGTCAGGTCCATCGTGAGCTTGTCGCCGGTGTAAAGCGGGACCGAGTACCAGTCGTCATCGTTCGGGCAGATTTCCTGGCCGGTCACGCTGAAGTTCGGATACGTCGTCGCGCGCGCTTGGCTGAACGTGTCGTCGTCCTCGTTCGAGTCATCGACGCAGGTCGTGTTGCAGGTCTCCGCGGTTTGCTCGTAGTCGAGCAAGTACTCGCTGCGCGCGTGACCGTAGCCGTTGACCTTCACGTAGTACGTCGCGGCCGGGAGGCACGTGTTGATCGCTTCGTCGGTGCCGTAGCTCGTCGAGCTCGACACGACCGTGCCGTCCGAGTGATAGAGGTGGAGGTCGAGATCCGCCTCGCCGTTGCCGCTCATCTCGAGATCGACGCGCTGGCTCGACGTGAGCACGATCTTGTACCAGTCGTCGTTCATCCGCGTCTGATCGGTCGTGCTCGGGCAGCTGACCATGTCGTAGATGTTCGGGTCGAGCGCCGGGTTGTGCGACGCGGTCGAGCGGTCGTCGTTCACTTCGTACATGTCGTCTTCGCACGCGCCGGTCGGAGCGCTGCACGAGCCGCTCTGCGGGACGCATTGCGGAGCGTGCGCACCTTCCACGGACCAGATGTCGCCGGCCGAGCACTCGTAGCCCGTGCCGCACGCGCTCGCGCACGATTGCAGACAGTACGAATCGCCCATCGAGCCGACGTACACGCACTCGTTGCCGGCGCCGCATTGCGAATCCGACGAGCAGGCACCGCACACCGGCGCCACGGCCGAACCGCCCGCGGTGACGACCATCTGATAGACCTGCGATTGCGTGCTGTGATCGCACGTGCCCATCGAGTCGTCGTCATCGTCGGCGACAACCACGTAGTACAGCGTCTTCGCCGTGCCATCCGCGCTCGACGCCACGGGATTCGGAACATGTGCCGTGTACGTGCCGTTCGTCGCCGAGCCCGAGGTCCGGGTCATCGACAGCTGCGTCATCGAGCCGAGGTCCGGCGTCGCGCCCGGGTTCGTCGTCGAGTAGTAGAACAGCGGGTCATCCTTGATGCCCTTGTCATCGGTGACGGTCGCCGCGATCGAGAGGTCGAGGCGCGTGGTCTGGTTCGTTCCCGGGGCCGAGACGGTCGGCGCCGCGCCCGGGCACGTCGAGTTGTCGCTGCCGCCGCGCAACACGACGAGGTAGTTCTTCAGCGTCTTCGGGTTATCGCCATCGTCGGCCGAGAGCACGAGCGTGTAGCGCGAGTCGCCTTCTTGCGCCTTGCTCGGACACCAGTGCCACTTCGCCGAGAACGCATCTTCCGGCGTCAGCGTCGCGCCGTCGATCACGGGCTCTTCCTGCGCGATCGTCACCATCGGCGAGTCTTGGTCTTCGATCACCACGTCCATGTCGACGCAGTTCTTTTGCGACAAGTCGATCGTGGTGCCGGTGCCGAGCGGCTGGCGGAAGATCGGAGCGGTTGCCGAACCGATCGCGGACTTCACGTCGATCGTGATCGTGACGGTCGAGCTCTGGTCGCCGTTGGAGACCGTGAAATCGAACGGGTGCTGGCCGATGTCGGCCGCGAGCGGCGTCCACCGGAACACGCCGACGCCGCTCGGGGACACGGTCACTTGGGCGGCGCCATCGACGTCGTCCAGGTCACCGGCGTGGAATGAATAGCCGAGCTTGCCGCCACCTTCGGACGTGCCGTTCAGGTCGATCTTCAGCTCGGTCCCGACCTGGGCCACCTGGTCGGTCAAGCCATCCAGCTCCGGAGGCACCCCGCCGGCGCAGGCTACTAGAGTAGCCAGCGAAGCGAGACTAGTCAGGGTCGGCAAACCCGAGCGCGATCTTTGGTGGGCTAAGCGCATGACGTCCTTCCAGGGCTGGTCCGATGGCTGTCGGAGTTGCTCCCGGTACAGCAACGGTCAGGCCAAGTCAGGTGACGTGATCTGCCTAGCGGGTGACCGCGGCGTGGTCTTCGCCGAGGGCAAATGTGATCAATCCCTGGGCTACTGGATCCGCCAGGAAGCTCGGGACGTCGGTGCCGGCAGACACCGCCAGGATGCCCAAGCCGGCCAGGATCGACCCACTCGCGACGAGGCCGGCGCGCAATCCCGTGATCCGGAGATCTCGGGCGAGCTGCTCGTGCTTGAAGTGCGGGGCGTCGATCGCGAGCGCGATCGGCCGCAGCTCGTTCATCACGCCCGTCGGGATCAGGCGCTTGAGCTTCTGCATCTGCTGCGCGATCTGCGCGTCGTCGAGACCTTCCTGCGGGAAGTCCGGGGCGAACTGGCGGAGCAGCGCCACGACGAGGATGCCGAGCTCGGACTCGGACATGCGCGCGGGAATCGCCATCGACGCCTGCGCGAGCTTCAGCGCGGCACCAGCGGCAAACCGGATCTTCTGCGGATCCTTGTCCTTCGCGATTTCGGCGCCGATCACGAGTGCCACCGGTGACATCGGCTCGGCGACCATCGCGTACGGCGTGCGAGTCGAAACGTAGACATCGATGTCGCCGAAGCCGAGCCCCGACGCGACGTCTTGGGCGTGTGCCGCGATCGGCGAGTCCTTCGCGCGCAATCGATCGCCACGGCCGACGCCGTACGTCGCGCGGAGATCCGTGCTCGCGTGCTTCGTCAGGCGATCACCGAGCATCTGGAACAGCGTGCGGAGCTCGGGCTGGACGGTGCGCGGGAACAGCACCTCGTCGGCTTCCGGACGCACGAGCGGCGCCAGATCGATCCGGCGCGGCTCGGCGAGCAATAGCCGCTCGGGCTCACCGGCATCGCCGAGCAACGTGGCGAGCTCGGCGGCCGCACGCGCGATCGGGATCGAGCCGTCGACGCCGGCCGCTGCACGCGCCGTCATCGCGCGCGAGATCACGCGATACGCGACGCCATCGCGAGGATCCGCGGCGACGCGATTGCGCATCGTACCCGCGACGCGATTCAGGTGAACGCGGACGGACACCATGTCGCCGGCATCGCGATAGAACTCGACGAGCTTCTGCAGCGCGATGTCGTTCGTCGGCGCACCGTCGAGCGCGAGGTTGAGCGCGCGTTCGGCGCGTTTGTTATCGCCGAAGCCCTGCTTGAAGATCCGCGCAACCCGATGCAGGTGCTGCGCGCGCTTTTCCGGATCCTCGGTCGACTTGACGAGGCGTTCGCACGCACCGAGCGCGAGCTTCCACTCGCCGGTCTGGGTCGCCAGATCCGCGAGCCGCACGAGCGTGTTCTCGTCGTCGGGTTGGTAGCTGAGCGCGCGCTGGAACGCCTTTAGCGCCATGCCCGGATCGTTCAGGCGATCCGCGTACAAGAGGCCCAAGCGATACAGGAGCGTGGTGAGGATCTTCGGATCGCTCTCGAGCCGCGCGCGTGCGAACAGCGCATCGGCGGCTTCCTGCCAACTGCCCTGCTCCCAGGCGATGTCCGCGATGGCCGCGTGCGAGCGCAGATCGTTCGGCTCGACCGTGAGGATCTCGCGGTAGTGCTGCTTCGCGGTTTCGCGATCGTCGAGGAAGTTGCGATGCAGCTCCGCGACCGCGCGATGGAGCTCGGTCCGAATGCGATCGTCCGATTCGAAGTCGAGGCGCTTCGCGAGCACGATCGCGAGCTCGTCGTGATTCGCGTCTTCCTCGAGGAGGATCCGCAGGCGCAGGAACGAATCCTTGTGCGACGGATCGGCTTCGAGCGCGCGGCGGAACGCCTGCATCGCCTGCCCGCCTTCGAGCGCTTTGTCCATCAACGCCACACCGGCGAAGTGATGGAGCGCCGCCTTGGCCTCGGCATCTCCGGCCGCGTTGCCTTGGCGCGTTGCCGCTTGCGCGACATCGATCCACAGCTGGCCCTTCAGCGCGGCGTTGCGCCAGCCTTCGAGCGCGGGCACGTGACCGGGGGCGACTTGATCGGCGCGGCCGAACATCTGCACGGCGGCATCGATCTTGTCGATCTCGGCGAGCGTTTCGGCAGCGCGCGTGAAGAACGTGGCTTGGGTCTTCGGATCGCCATCGAAGTATGCAGCGATCTGTTGCTCGAGATCCGCGAGCTCCGCCGAACCGCCGGCGCGACGCGTGATCGATTCGAGGTGGAGCAACGCGAGGCGATGGCGCGGATCCGCGGCGAGCGCCTGGCGATAGAGCTCCGTCAGCTCGGCATCCGGGCGCTGATCGCGATCGGCCAGGCCGGCGGTGTCCATGACGAGCGCCGCGCGATCGCGCGTGGCCTCGGCCGGCGTTTGATCGAGCTCGGCGCGACGGAGACGCAGCAATTCACCGATCTGATCGGTGACCGCATACTCGCGCTCCAGGCGATGCATGAGATCGACGCGCGTCGGGTCCGCTTGCGACGCGCTCTCCAGCGCGATCTGCGCCGCCCCGGGATCCTGACGCAGCTCCTTATCGATGTGTGCGAGCAGCTCGTACGCATCGGCCTTACCAGCCGCATCGCCCGCGGCTTCCGCGATCTTTAGCTGTTCGAGCGCGAGCGCGGTCAGCGGGCCGGGCTCGCGGATCTGATTTGCGAGGCGGACGAGCGGCAGCGTGGCGAGCGGATCGTTCGGGCGGAGCTCGAGCGCGCGTTGATACATCGCGACCGCGCCAGCGCCATCACCGTGCGTGACCGCGAGATCGCCATCGCGAACGATGCGCGCGAATGCATCGCGCGACGCAGGTGCGTTCGCCGGCGGCGCCGAGCGCGACAACGACGGGCGATCGCCAGAACGGCGCCGCGCCGTCGCGAGCAAGTCCGAGATGATGCCGACCGAGGGAAACTGACTCTCGACCTGACCGAGCAACGTGGTCGCGCGCGCGGCGTTGCCGGCATCGAGCGAGAGCTGCGCGGCCCGCAACCGGAGCGCACCGGCCTCGCTGGTTTGACCGAGCGACGTGGCGCGATCGTCGAGTGCTTGCGCGGCATCGCCGAGCTCGTTGCGACGTGAGGCCGCATAGATCATCCACGCGGTGTGGCGCGGATCGTCGACGGTAGGCTTGTCGGCGAGGATGCTGTCCGCGGCGTCGATCAGATCGGGCGCGCCCGTGAGGATCGAACGCGCGCGACGCAGTGCGAGGCTCGAGGCGGCCCACGGCGACGCTTCCGCACGTTGGGCACGTTGCAACACCTCGTTGATCACGTCGCGATCGCCGAGGCGTTGCGCGAGCACGATCGCGGCGGCGTGCGCGGCCGGCGAATTGCCACGCGCGCCTTCCAATACGCGCTCCCACGCATCGAGCGCGGACGCGGTGGTGCGCTGGATCTCTTCGGTATCCGGCGGCTCGACGGCGGTCGCGGCTCCGACGGCTTCTTCCCACGCGAGCGCGGATCGCAATTGCGCGACCTCGCGATCGAGATGCTCGCCGGGATTTTCGGCGAGCTCCGCGAGCAGCTTCGCGCGATCGCTCCACCGCGACGCGGCCGCGAGCGCCTCGGCAAGCGCCTCGGTCAGCGCGAGCGAGTCCGGTCGCGCGGCATGGCCCTTCTGGAGGAGCTCGATCGCACCCTCGAGGTTGCTCTGGCCGATCAACCCGAACGCTGCGCGCAGCGTGGCGCGTTCGCGCTCGGTATCCTTGGCCACGTCGAGATCGACGTCGATCGCGAGCTGCGTCGCATCCGCGGTGATGTGTGCGGTGCGAAGTTGTTGCGCGGCGTAGTCATCGCCCGGATCGTGCGACAACGCCGCGAGCCATAGCTCCGCGCCACGTGCCGGATCGAGCTCGGCGGCGCGTGCGGCGGCGTACGAACGTTCGGCCGGCGTGGCGGTGTCGCTGCTCGCCCAGGCCGCGAACGCGTGACCGGCCGCGACCGGATCGTTGGTCTGGCTCGCGGTCTCCGCGGCGACGCGTAACACGAGCGGATCGCCGGGCAACGCGTTCGCTGCAAGCGTCGCCGCATCTGCATTCGCAGCGTGATGCTGGACGCGCAACGCCAACGCGGCCGCGCTGATCGGATCGCTCTCGACGACGTGACGTCCGAGATCGAACAACGCCGCGCTGCTCGCTTCGGCATCTTGCCGCGCGACGGCCTGGCGAACCGCGCCGAGCCGCGATAGCAGCGACGTGGGATCGCTCTCGGCCGCGGCCGCGAACCACGTGGCTGCCGCACCGGCATCGTTCTGATGCGCCGCGAGCACGCCGCGCGCCGATTGGACCGCCGCGCGCAGCTCGTTATCGGTGACCGCGTGAGCGAGCTGTTCGAGTGCGCCGCCGAATTCATCCGCGCGACCATCGAGGAACGTCAGCTCGAGCTGCGCCAACAACGCGCGGACGTCGCTCGGAGCGCTATCGAGGATCTCGCCAACCGCGACGCGCGCGAGGTCTTGTTCGCCGCTCGCGAGCAGCATGTCGATCCGATAGTGACCGAGCGGGCGGCGCTCTAACGCACCCGCGACCGCGAGCTCGGCATCGACCTGACGCGTCGCTTCGATCAGGTCGCCTTGCGAACGCGCGATCCGGCGCAGACCCCGCAGCGCCGCCGTCGCGCGTGGGTCGGCGAGCAATGCGGCATCGTAGTGAGAGCGCGCGCGATCGATATCGCCGAGGCGCTCGCTCAACCTGCCCGCTTCGATCCGCAGCGCTGCCGAGGCGGCGCTCTCGTCGACGGTGGCGAGCTCGCGTTCGAAGATCGCGAGCATCTTCGCCGCTTCTTCTTCGAGCTGACTCGTCGGTAGCGGCTGGACCTGCTCGGGCAATTGGATCGCCTCGAGATCGATCGCTGGTTCGGAATCGATGATCTCGTCGCCGACCGGCAGTGGCGTCTGGAGGCGTGCGTACTTGCGTGGTGCGGCCACGCCGTCGAGCGTCTGGAACGATTCGGCGGCGGCACTCGGCGGCGCAGCGACCGGTGGAGGCCGGCTGACGCGCGACGACCGATCCGCATGGCCGACGGCACCGAGCCCGTACAGCGTCTTCGTCGGGTCGTGCGCCTCCATCTCGACCGCGGGCTCGTTCGAGGGCGCGGCGAGACCTTCACCGAAATCGATATCCTCGTCGTCGTCCGACGGCTCGACCGCCGGAACGGTCGCGGCGTGGCGCGGCTTGACGAGCTCGACGCTGGTCCGGAAGTTGTCCTCGTCGTCGTCCTGCGCGAGGACGTCGTCGACAGACATGTTGACGGTCTCGCTCGAATGCGCGACTTCGCTTGGCTCGTCGAGATCGATCGAATCGAGCGCCGAATCGAGATGCACCGGCGGTGCGACTTGGACGATATCGCCGAGGTCGTCGTTCGCACCGACGGCGGCGGCCACATCCGAGAAGTCATCCTCGCCGGCGGGCTCGGCCGGGCCTTCGGAGACCTCGATCACCGGATCGGACTCGCGCTTGACCGGCGCGACGATCGGAATCTTCGTCGACTTGTCCGGGCGCCGGACGACGTGCGCGGCGGTGCGGCGCGGCACCGGTGCGGACTCGACGGGCGGAATCGATGCGGGCGCGGACTCCGCGGCGTCGGCGCCGATCTCGATGTCCGCGTAATCGTCCTCGTCGATCGGAATCGCGGGTTCTGCGGCGAAGATCGGCGGCGGTGCGGTCGGCGCTTTCGAGCGAGCCTCCGCACGCTCCTTCTCCGCGTGCGACTGCATCTCGTCGATATCGGCGATCCGCGTGGGACTCTCGGCGAACGGCGATTCGTCCGGCACCGATTGGGCGACCGGCGCGTAGTTCGCGAGCGGCACGGCGACTGGCGTCTGGCGGCGAATGATCGCGGGGCCGGTGCGCTTGTTCGGCGGCGGACCCGGCGGTGCGGTGCGTGGCGTGGCGACGGGCGGCGGAATCGGCTCGTCGAGCGAGTAGTCATCCCCCAAGAGCGAATCGGCGCGCGGGCGCGACGCGCTCGTGTAGATGTCATCGTCGTCGAGATCCACGGCCGGCAGCGGCAACGGTGTGGGCTCGCGATCGCCGGCGGTGATCGACACCGACGTGTGCGGATCGTTGTCTTCGATGTCCTCTTCTTCGATGCCGGACGCCGTGGTCGGGCGTTGGTTGCCGAGGAAGTCGCCGAGCGCACTCGGGCTCTCGCTCGCACCGATATCGGAGAAGTCGGTCTCGTTCGGATCTTCGTCGGCGGTTTCCTTCGTGAACGCCGCCGGAATCGTGCGCTCGCGTTGGGGTGGCGCCGCGGTCATGTCGACCGACGTCTCGTCGGAAACCGCGCGGTCGAGCGTCATCTGCTCTTCGATGTCGTCTTCGGCGACCTTATCGATCGTCAGATCGGCACGCGTTGCATCCGCGGCACCGACCGGAGCGACGACCGGCGTTGCGGCGGGGGCCGGCCACGCCATCACGGGCTCGTCGGACGGCGGCGCTTCTCCACCCTCGTGGAGGTTGTCGAACATCGAATCCCACGCGTCGAGCTCGTTCGAGAGCTCTTCGTCGCCGAGGAACGGTTTCGGCGTCTTGCCGCCGGGACCCTTGGGAGTCGACATCTAGCGGGTCCCCTTCAGCGCGATGCCGAGCTTGTCGCGCAGCTTCAGGTGATCATCGGACACCGACCACGCCACGAGCTCGAGTGCTGCCGGCGTGTCCGCGAGCGTGCGGCCACCGCGACCGACATCGAGCACCGCGAGTGCGACCGCGAGATCGCCGCTCCAGGTCAGGCCGGCGCGATGACCGACGGCGTTCGCCGTGCGACGCAAGGTCTCGACATCGACGAGGTCATCCTTCTTGGTCTGCGCGAGCTGGACGATCGTGTTGCGCGCCTTGCGCGACATCTTCTTCAACACCTTCGTGCGTTCGGCGATCGCGGCTTCTTGATCACCCGCGGCTTCGGCGAGCCCGGCCGGCACGGCAGCTTCAGCAGCACGCAACGCGGCGACGAGTGTCCACTCGAGCTCGCTGCCGTGGAGGTCGGGCAACGTGGCCACGCCCTCGGCAATGCAGGCGACCGCGCGACCGATCGCGAACCGGTGTTGCGGCATCGTCCCCGCGGCGACATCCGCGCCGAGGCACAAGATCGGCGTTTCTCCCGCGAGCGCGCGAGAGAACCCGCTGCGTCCCGCGCTGATGTAGACGTCAACGTCCTCGATCCCGAAGCTGTTCAGCGCCGACGCGACGGGCTCGTATTTGTCGGCGAGCTTCTTCACCGCGATCTTGTCGCCGCGCGTGAAGCCGAGCTTGACGATATCGACGCCGGTCGCGAGCTGGACCCACGGCGCGACGGCTCTCCACAACTCCGCGAGCGGTCCACCGAAGTTGCCGCGGAGGGCGGCGCGCGAAATTTCGTCGAGCCGGAGCTTCGCCGGCGGCGACAGCTGCTGGCGGCCCTGCGCGAGCACTTGTCGCTGATCGACCGTCGGCGTGGCGAGCGCTTCGACGGCGCAGAGCGCGACGAAACGGGCATCGACATCGGATTGCCACGCGTTGATCTGCGCGAGCCGCTCGTAGAGCTGACCGCGGCTCGGCCCGGCGACGATCGCCTGGCGCAGGTTGTTCGCGGCACCGAGCAGCATCTGCTGGCGCGCCGGCGGCTCGAGCATGTCCGCGAGCTCGCGAACCACGTCGAGGTTCAGCGGATCGAGCGCGCGTGCTCGATCGAGCGAGAGCCGGGCCGCGCCACGATCGCCGACGCGATCGCGCAGGAGCTGAGCGAGCCGGAGCTCTTCACGCGCCTTGTCCTGCTGCGTGGTCCGCAGCTTGATGATCTGGCGCATCTCGCGGATCGCGCGTTCCCAATCGCTCGCGCGAATGCACAGGCCGAGCAGCCGCTCGCGCAGCTGGATATCCTCGGCGTTCGCGTTGACGACGCGCTCGAGCTGTTCGATCGCGCCTTGGATATCACCGGTCTGTTCGGCGAGGACCTGCGAGAGCTGGAGCTCGATCTCGCCGCGCTTCTGCGGCCGCTGCTCCGCCGCGAGATAGCGGCGCCACAACGCGATCGTGGTGACGACATCGCCGGCGGCGAGCGCGAGATCCGCGCGGAACCGCAACGCCTCGACGTGATCCGGCACGCCGTCGAGCAAGACGTCGAGATCGTTCATCGCGGCCTGCTGATCGCCGAGGCCGTGCAACACGGTGGCGCGCTCGAGCAGGAGTGGCGCCATCGCGACGTGGCGGTCGTCGCTGCCCTCGCCTTCGAGGAAGATCAGCTTTTCGGTGACCACGCTGATCAGCGTCTTCACGTCCGCGCGTTCGCGAAGGAGCTCGAGCAAGCGATCGAGCTCGGGCGCACCCGGCTCGATGCCGACGATCCGCTTGTACGCGGCGACGGCGTAGTCCTTGTTCGACGGCAGGCCCGGTCCGTCGAAGATCGCCGCCGCCTCGCGCAAGAGGCCGAGCTTCGCGGCGTGATCGCCGAGCACGCGGGCGAGTGCGAATGACGCCTGCGCGAGCGTGCCCTTGTCGCCGGCGCGACTCGCCATCCGGCGCAACGCGGACAGACCGCGCAGATCGTCCGGATCCGTCTTCAGCACGGCTGCGACGACCACGCCGGCTTCGCGCAACCGACCGGCGAGCTCGAGCGTCTCCGCGCGATCGAGCTCCCACGACGCGCGTGCCGATGGATCATCCGCGAGCGCCGCGCGCATCTCGAGGATCTCGGCGCGAGCGAGCAACGGATCGACCGCGGCAAACGCATCGCCGGCATCGACCGACGGCGCGCTCGCGGTTTCGGCAACGACGAGCAATGCGCTCGCATCGTCCGGCGCGGCAACCCGCGCGGCGGTGACGCGTTGGTTCGCGGTGTCGACATCGCCGTTCGCCGCGGCCATCGCCGAGCTTCGCAGCAACATCGCCGCCGCCGCTTCCGGCATCGCGACGACCGCCGCGAGACCTTCGAACGCTTGGGCCAACGCGGCCTGATCACCGCGACGTGCGGCGACGAGTGCGGCACCGAGGTGTGCACCGCGCCGCGAGTTATCGAGCGCGATCGCCGCTTCGAACGATTGCGCCGCGCGATCGAAGTCCTCGAGCACGAGCGCGTACATCCAGCCGCTGTCCTCGGCGAGCGCCGAGCCCAGTCGCGGGTCGGTGGTCTTGCCGGCGAGCGCGGCCGTGGACTCGACGCGCATGATCGTGTCGCCGCGAACCGCCGCGATATCGCCGAGCGCGAGCGCCGCGGCACTCGAAGCGACCGCCGGATCCTCGACGGCCATCACCGCGCGATACACGTCCGCGGCTTCGTCGAACAGTGCCGCACGCTCGAGCGCACGACCGTGAAGGTACTGCGCGTCGAGCGAGCCGCCGTCGGCGAGCGCCGCCCGTGCTTGGACCTCGCTGTTGCGATCGTTGAGCTTGGCGCGCGTCCGCGCTTGGCCTTCGAGCGCCAACCGATCGTCCGGGAACCGGACCAACCAGTCGTCGTAGACCTGCGCGGCTTGCGCCTGGTCGTCGAGACGAACCTCGAGCACCCACGCGGCTTCGCGCAACGCGCGGCGCGCCGCCGGACCATCCGGCAACGCCTTCGCTTCGGAGCGCCGCTCCGCGACGAGCTCGGCCCAGCGCTCTTGCGCGCGCAACAGGTCGATCAGTGATTCGCGTGCGAACGCATCGTCCGGCCACACCGCCAACACGTGGCGATAGAGCTCGGTCGCGGCCTCGACGGCATCCGCTCGCTCGCGCAACCGCGCCGCCGCGAACAACGCGGTGCCGCGCCGGCCGGCTTCGACTTCTTCTTGCGCGATCGCGACGAGCAGATCCGCGCGCTCGGTATCGTGACCGAGCTGAGCGAGCGTGGATTCGAGCCGCCACTTGAGCGGTAGCTCCGTCGGCACGAGGGCGACGAGCTCGCGTTCGAAGCCGAGCACCGCTTCGAGATCGCCGTGACCGCGGGCGAGTCGGATCGCGCGCTCGAGGATCGGGCGCTTCGCGTCGCCTTCCGCGGCCGCCGCGAGATCGCGCAGACGCAGGAGCGCACTCTCGACGTGACCGAACGAATCGTCGAGCTCGATCAGTGCTTCGACGGCGCCGGCATGACCGGGCACCGCTTCGAGCGCCTTGCCGAGCGCGGCCTTGGCCTCTTCGTACGCTTCGGGCGTGCCGACGTCGTACGCGAGCAGCTCTGCACCTTGGATGTAGAGCGATGCCGCCGCCTCGGGATCCGGTTGCGTGGGCTGGCCCGGGCCGAGCCACGAACCGAGCACGGCAGCGGCCGCGGCACCGAGATAGATCTTCGCGAGGCCGGCCATGTCGCCGGACGCGAGCGCGTCTCGCTCGGCCGCCGACGACAACACGATGAAGCCCGGCGCCGTGGCCTCGAGCGATGCGAGCAGTGCGCGCGCTTGATCCCTCTGACCGCCGCGCAACAACGCATCCGCGCGACGGATCGACAACGCAAGGCCGCGCGATGGATCGGCTTCGACGGCCTGCCAGCTCTGGACGAGCTCGGCGAGATCATCGTAGCGACCGAGCTCTTCGGCGAGCTCCGTCAGATCCGAGAGGACGATCGATTCGCCGGGCGCGAGCGCACTCGCCTGCTGCAACAGCTCCCACGCGCGATCGGGCTCGTCGGCGCGCACGAGTTGCGCTTGGCGCCGCCGAAGCGCGACGAGCTCGTGACGGATCTGCGTGGCGCGATCGCTGCGCTCGGGACTATTCGCGTTACCGGGCTCGCTCCCCGGACCCGCAGGTCCGAACGCGGCGAGCAGCACGGTCGCGAGCGAATCGATCGCCGCGGAAATCTCCGCCGGCGCGCCGGCCTCGTCGAGGACGCGAAGGCGTTCGCGCGCGACACGCTCTTGCGTCGCCGAGTTGCTCGCGAGCTCCGCGGCACGGCCGAACGCGGTCTGTGCGCGCTCGATATCGCCGCCGCGGCCCGCCGACCGGCCGACCTCGAGGTGATACGCGATCTTTCGCGCGGGCTGTTCGACGGCATCCGCGAGCCACTCCCACACGTCGAGCAGTGCCGCGGTATCGCCGGCCTTCGCGACGACGCGCTCGAGCTCGAGCAACGCGCCTTGATGCGTGGGCGCGATCCGGACGGCTTCGTCGAGCGCGGTGCGAGCCTCGGCCGGATCGTTCATCCGGTACGCGGACACGCGGGCCTTCTCGAGCAACAGATCCGCGCGTTCGTAATCGTCGCGCGCGTAACCGACTTCGGCGTCGATCAGCTTCGCGAGGTTCGGCCACAGCGCACGGCGATAGAACACGCGCCGGATCGCCCACAGGTTCGGGCGCAGCGACGGATCGAGGTTGAGCGCGCGACCATAGGCCTTCACGGCGCGCGCTTCGTCGGCGAGCCGGCGTTCGTACAATTCGCCGAGCTCGTACGCGACCGAGGCCGCGGTGGCCGGCTCCGAGAGCACGAGCGCGTCGAGCTCCTTCGTCATCACATCCGCGCGCGCTTCGCCGCCGGCATCGCCGAGGCCCGCGATCGCCTTGTCGAGGACGGTTGGATGTTCGAGCTGCGCTTCGAGCGGTTGCTCGACGACGATGTTCGGCTTGATCGTGCCGACTTCGACGCCACCGTCGAGCTTCGACAGATCGGTGCCGCCGCCCAGCACGTCGTCCGACGCGACCTGGGTTTCGGCGTGCTCTTGCTCGGCGAGCGCCTCGCGCAGGATCGACCCCGGCGCCGGCGGCGGTGCACTCGGCCGGCGCGACCGCTCGGGCATCAATTGCTCGGCGGACTTGCCCTTGAGGTTCGGCGGTGGCGGATCCGTCGGCGGACGGATCGGTGGCATGATCGGCGGTTTCGGAATCGGCCGCGGCGGAATCGCGACCACGGGACGCGGCGGTGGTGGCGGTGGTCGGGCTCCGGACGGTCGCACCGGCGGGACCGCGATCTTCGCGGGAACCGGCGTGATTCGCGCGATCGGGACACTCGGGCGCTCCGCAGGCGCGGCATTCGCGATCGGCGGCGGGATCGTGATGTGGGGCGGATCGACGATCTCGACGTCATCGACGTTATCGATCTCCGAGATATCGATCGTACCGGTCGTCTCGCGGATTTCACCCGAGGCTTCCGGTTTCGGACCGTCGTCGTCGATCTCGTCGTCATCGAGCATGGCTGCATCGATGCGCGCGGCGAGTGCGGTCGCGCGTTGGCGGGTGTCGTCTGCGGGCGCGGGTTCGACAGGCGCTTCTGACGAAGCTCCCGCAGTCCCCGCCTCATCTTCGGGTGGCGTCCCCAAGTCCAAAAAGATCACCATTCCTGACGTGAGGTGTCAACGCCGGATGGTTGTCGTTTCGGCTATATAGACCGACGTGGAAACGCATCCATTTCGGCTCGGCGCCGAACCGCTCACGCTCGAAGCACTTACCCAGGTAGCCCGCGATCGTCGCCCCGTCGAGATCGCGCCCGAAGCCATGGCTCGGATGAAAAAGGCGCGCGACGTGGTGGACGAGGTAGTGCGAGGTGGTGACGCCGCGCCTGCCGTCTACGGCGTCAACACCGGGTTCGGCGCACTCGCCGAGGTCCGGATCAGCGCGTCGCAAGTCACGCAGTTGCAGCAGAACTTGGTCCGCTCGCACGCCGCGGGTGTCGGCCAGCCGCTGGAACGCGAGCACGTCCGCGGGATGATGCTGTTGCGTGCGGCGGTGCTCGCGACCGGGCGCAGCGGTGCGCGGCCGGTGTGCTGCGAACGGTTGTGCGAAGCGCTGAACGCCGGCGTCCATCCCGTGATCCCCGCACGCGGCTCGGTCGGTGCGAGTGGTGATCTCGCGCCGCTCGCCCACCTCGCGCTCGGGATGATCGGCGAGGGCCTCGCCGAATACCGCGGCGAGACCATGCCGGCAGACAAGGCGATGCGCGCCGCCGGGATCGAGCCACTCGTGCTCGAAGCGAAAGAAGGCCTGACGCTCCTCAACGGCACGCAGCACATGACGTCGATCGGTGGCTTGACCGTGCGTGATTCCGAGGACACCGCTCGGATCGCGGATCTCGCGGGCGCGATGTCGCTCGAGGCGTTGAAGGGCACGGTCCGCGCGTTCGACGAGCGCGTGGTCGGCGCGCGGCCGCATCCCGGCCAGCAGGCGGTCGCGGTGTTCCTGCGCGAGCTCCTCGCGGATTCGCCGATCGCCGAATCGCACAAGGACTGCGGCAAGGTCCAGGATCCGTACTCGCTGCGCTGCATGCCGCAGGTCCACGGTGCCTCTCGCGACGTGCTCGCGTTCGCACGTCAGGTGCTCGAGCGCGAGGCCGCATCGTCGACGGATAACCCGCTCGTGTTCGTCGATACCGGCGAGATGATCAGCGGCGGCAACTTCCACGGCCAACCGGTCGCGCTCGCACTCGATGCCGCGGCGATGGCCGTTGCCGAGCTCGCGAACATCAGCGAGCGGCGGGTCGAACAGCTCGTGAATCCGCACTTGTCGTCGGGGTTGCCGCCGTTCCTCGCGAAGGACAGCGGCCTCAACTCCGGCTTCATGATCGCGCAGGTCACGGCGGCGGCTTTGGTCTCGGAAAATAAAGTTCTCGCGCATCCGGCGTCCGTCGATTCGATCCCGTCGAGCGCGGGCCGCGAAGATCACGTGTCGATGGGCGCGACCGCGGCGCTGAAGCTCCACCAGATCCACGATCACGTCCGCCACGTGCTCGCGATCGAGCTGCTGTGTGCGGCGCAGGGCCTGGATCTGCGCCGGCCGCTCCAGTCGACGAAGCCGATCGAAGCCGTGCACACGGCGATTCGCGCGAAGGTTCCGGCGATGATGGTCGATCGGCCGCTCGCGCCGGACATCGCCGCCGTGCGTGCGTTGATCGATGACGGCACGTTGCTCGCGGTCGCGAAGGCCGCCGGAACGAATCCGTGAATCGCCAGACCGCGATCGCGTTCGAGTTGCGGATGGTGCGGCTGTGGATCCTGGTCGTCGGGATCGCGGCGTTCGGGTTCGGCATGCTGCTGACCCAGCTCGTGATGCGCGACCGGATCCTCGACGAGTGGCGCGTGCGCTACGCGATCCTGTACAGCGTGATGTTGGCGGCGATGATCGTCCTGACGTTCGTCGCGAAGGCGAGGCCGGTCGCAGCGTGTGTCCTCGCGCTCGTCGTCTATTGGGGGCTCGAGCTCGGCTTCACGCTGTGGGCCGGCGAGCTACGCGAGCTGTTCACGACCGGCATCCTCGCGAAGGTGATGATCACGGGCGCGCTGATCATGGCGCTGCGCTCGGCGAACCACGTCACACGACTGCGCCGTTTGCGATCACCTGTGTGACGAGCGACTCGCCCATTCGATAGCAAACGTCGACGGGGCGATCGCAATTCCAGATCACGCAATCGCCGCGGGCGCCGGGTTTCAGGACGCCGACGTCGTCGAGACCGAGTGCACGCGCCGCGTGCGTGGTCACACCGAGCCACGCTTCTTCGACGGTCAGCTGGAAGTGCGTGGTCGCGAGCCACATCTGCATCGGCAGGTGCTCGCTCCAGCTCGTGCCGGGATTGAGATCGGTGGCGACGGCCATCGGAACCTTCGCGGCGCGGAGCTTGCCGACCGGTGGTGCCGGCAAGCGCAGTTGCACGCACGCGCCGGGCAGCATCACCGCGACGGTGCCGGCGTTCGCGAGCCTGCCGATCGCCGCATCGCTGACGTACTCGAGGTGATCGACCGACAGTGCGCCGTACTCCGCGAACAGCTCCGCACCGCCGATGTCGTTCAGTTGGCCGACGTGGCCTTTGACACGCTTCCCTGCCCGCTTCGCGGCGTCCAAGATCGACCGCGTTTCGGCGAGCGTGAACGCGGCCTCTTCGCACCACACGTCGACCGCCTTGGCATTCGCCTGCGGGATCCACTGCTCGCAGATCTCGCGCACGAACTGATCGCGATCCGCGCGCCGCTCCGGCGGAACGAGATGCGCCAGTAGCGTCGGCACCAACCTCGCGCTCGTATGCGTGGCGACATTCGCGATCGTATCGAGCAGCGCGAGCTCGCCCAGCGTGGTCAGCGCGTAGCCCGACTTCACCTCGATCGTCGTCGATCCGCCGCGCATCATCCGCGCGATCCGATCGAACAGGATCTGATCGATCGAACCATCGACGATCGCCTTCCTCGTCGGTCCCAACGACGCGTTGATCCCCCCACCCGCCGCTTGGATCTCCTGATACGCCTTGCCCGCCGCGCGCATCTCGAACTCCGCGCCCCGATCTCCGGCGAATACGGCGTGCGTGTGGCAGTCGACCAAGCCCGGCGTGACCAGCGCGCCCTTCGCATCGATCACGTGCTCCGCGACAAAGTCAGACGGCACCTCACCCACAAACGCGATCAGCCCATCGCGGATCGCGAGCGAGCCGGTCGTCACTGCGATATCGCGCTCGCATGTGAGGAGCCGCGCATTCTGGATCAGGGTGGTAGTCACGTAAGCCTAAGCGTAAAGCGTAAGCGCAAGCGCGTATCAGCGACGGCGCGGGATCACGACGCCGCGTTCATCCGCAGCGCGAATCGCTTCGTCGTAACCGGCATCGACGTGACGGATCACACCCATCCCCGGATCCGACGTGAGCACGCGTTCCAGACAGCGCGCGGCCCGCGGCGTGCCATCGGCGACGACGACCATTCCCGCGTGTAGCGAGTAACCAATGCCGACGCCACCACCATGGTGGAACGACACCCACGTGGCGCCGGATGCGGTGTTGACCAACGCATTCAGGATCGCCCAATCCGCGACCGCATCCGTCCCATCCTTCATCGCCTCGGTCTCGCGATACGGCGAGGCCACCGATCCGCAATCCAGGTGATCGCGCCCGATCACGATCGGCGCCTTCACCTTCCCGGTGCGCACCAATTCGTTGAACCGCAGCCCCACGCGATGCCGCTGCCCGTACCCGAGCCAGCAGATCCGCGCCGGGAGACCCTGGAACGCGATCTTCTCCTTCGCGAGCTTCATCCAGCGATGCAGCATCGGATCGTCTTTGATCTCGTCGAGCACGGCTTCATCCGTGACCCGGATGTCGTCCGGATCACCCGACAGCGCCGCCCACCGGAACGGGCCCTTGCCCTCGCAGAACAGCGGCCGCACGTATGCCGGCACGAAGCCCGGATACGAATGCGCGATCTCCGGCGGACAGCCACCGAGCTCGGCCTGCGCGCGCAGGTTGTTGCCGTAATCGAACACGTGAGAGCCGGCCTGCTTCATCGCGTGCATCGCGATCACCTGCACCGCCATGCTCGCGCGCGACCGCTTCACGTACTCCTCGGGATTGTCCTTGCGGAGCACCGCCGCTTCGTCGAGCGTCATGCCCTGCGGGATGTAGCCGACCAACGGATCGTGCGCGCTCGTCTGATCGGTCACGAGGTCCGGCGTCACGCCACGCCGCACGAGCTCCGAGTAAACGTCCGCCGCGTTGCCGATCACCGCGATCGATCGCGCGGTCTTCGACTTCACGCATTCCGCGACGCGCGCGAGTGCGGCATCGAGGTTCGGTGCGAGCTCGTCGAGGTAGCGCGTCTCCAACCGGCGCTGCACGCGCGTCGGATCGATCTCGACGCCGAGGAACACGCCGCCGGCCATCGTCGCCGCGAGCGGTTGCGCGCCGCCCATGCCACCGAGCCCGCCCGACAGCACGAACCGCCCCGCGAGGTCGCCGCCGAAGTGGGTCTTGCCCGCGGCCGCGAACGTCTCGAACGTGCCTTGCACGATGCCTTGCGAGCCGATGTAGATCCACGAGCCGGCCGTCATCTGGCCGTACATCATCAAGCCGCGTTGCTCGAGCTCGCGGAAGTGCTCCCAGTTCGCCCACTTGCCGACGAGGTTCGAGTTCGCGATCAAAACGCGGGGCGCTTCGTCGTGCGTGCGAAATACGCCGACGGGCCGACCTGACTGCACGAGCAGCGTCTGATCGTTTTCGAGCCGTTTCAGCTCGCGCACGATCGCGTGGTAGTCCTCCCAGCTGCGCGCGGCTTTGCCGGTGCCACCGTAAACCACGAGATCCTGCGGCCGCTCGGCGACGTCCGGATCGAGGTTGTTCATCAGCATTCGGAGCGCGGCTTCTTGCGGCCACGCTTTGCATTGCAATTCGTTACCGCGAGCTGCGCGAACCACTTCCGCCATGTGCCGGTCGTACCTCGAAGTCGCACGAGACACGAGTGGTTTGCCGTTTTGTCGCGAGTCGGCGATGGGCGTCGTGATCGTTCGCGCGGTTAGCCGCCGGCACGCGCGGTGCTTTGTCGATGCCCGTGCAACGAGACCTCGTGATCGCCGCCGCCGCTCTGGCCATCGCTGCGGCATACACGGTGTGCGCGGTCGATTATCGGGAGGCGCAACGCTACGTGGGGCTGATCGGCGTGACGAAGAAGCTGGTCGATCAGATCGCATTCGTCGACATCCCCGCGTGGCAGGTACGGCATCCCGACACGTGTCCCGCGACCGCATCCGACGTGACCACCGAGCTTCGCGATGGCTACGGCGAGCTCGTCCAGATCCAGTGCACCAACCCGATCCTGATCCCGTGGCAAACCCCATCGTTCGTCGTGATTTCGGCCGGCGAAGATGGGCGGTTCAACACAGCCGATGACATTCGGAGTGATCGTCATGATGAAGTTTTTCCGCTCTAACAGCTCGTCGCTCAGCCGCGAGGCATTGTCGCCGCCCCGCCGTACCGGACTCGTCGCGATCGGCGCGTTGCTCGGGGCGTTGATCACCGGGGGCGGCACCCTGCTCGCGAATCGCATCGATCGGCAAATCGCGTACGAGCATCGCCTCCACGACCAGCACTCGCGCGATGTCATGCGCATCCATCAGCTCGAGGCGCAACGCAACTTCATGATCAACCACGCGCGCCGCCAGCAACAACAGACGTTGCTCCACGCGCTGTTCCCGAGGGCACGATGAGCCCACTCGCCGCGACGCTGTTCATGGCGACGTGGTGCGTGATCCTCGTTGCCTACGCATTCGTGCTAACGCGCGCCGAAACGAAAAAGGCCCCGCGTGTGCGAGGCCTCTCCGTCCGTTATCGAAGACCGTTAACTAGGCGGCCTTCTTCGCGGCGGTCGTCGTCGACTTACCGCTGCTGATCCGCATGCCGTAGAACGAGCGGTACGCGAACGCCATCGAGATGACGAGCGCGATCGCCGCGATCACGTACTTCACCGTGCTCTGGCCCATCTTGTCGAGCTCGAGCGCGAGACCGACCGCCAACACGCCGAACAGCGTGGTGAACTTGATGACCGGGTTGAGCGCGACCGACGACGTGTCCTTGAACGGGTCGCCGACGGTGTCACCGACGACGGACGCGGCGTGGAGCGGCGTGCCCTTCGCGTGGAGCTCGGTCTCGACGATCTTCTTCGCGTTGTCCCAAGCGCCACCGGCGTTCGCCATGAAGATCGCTTGGTAGAGGCCGAACAGCGCCATCGAGATCAGGTAACCGATGAAGAAGTACGGGTCGATGCACGCGAACGCGAGCGTCGAGAAGAACACCACCATGAAGATGTTCCGCATGCCCTTCTGCGCGTAGACCGTGCAGATTTCGACGACGCGGTTCGAGTCTTCCACCGACGCCTTCGCTTCCGCGCTGGTGTCGAGCTTGATGTTCTGCTTGATGAACTCGACCGCGCGGTACGCGCCCGTCGACACCGCTTGGGTCGACGCGCCCGTGAACCAGTAGATGATCGATCCGCCGACGACGAGGCCGAGCAGGAACGGCGGGTGAATCATCGAGAGGTTCGCGACGGCTTCCGACTGGAGACCGTTCGTGACGAGCATGATGAGCGCGAAGATCATCGTGGCAGCGCCGACGACGGCGGTACCGATGAGCACCGGCTTCGCAGTCGCCTTGAACGTGTTACCCGCGCCGTCGTTCTCTTCGAGGTACGCCTTGGCCTTCGTGAAGTCCGGCTTGAACTTGAATTCCTTCTCGATCTCTTCCTCGATGTTCGGGATCGACTCGATCAGCGAGAGCTCGTAGACCGACTGCGCGTTGTCCGTCACCGGACCGTACGAGTCGACCGCGATCGTCACCGGGCCCATGCCCAAGAAGCCGAACGCGACGAGACCGAACGAGAACACCGTGGCGGCCGCGTTGCACGCGAACACGCCCATACCGAGACCCGCGTTCTGGTTCGCGACGTAGAGGAGCTTCGCCAGCGCACCCATGTGCTCTTGGCCATCGGGCATCACGTTGATCGACGACACCGCGTACGCGATGCCCATGAGGCCCGCGATCACGAGGCCCATCCAGTAGCCCGAGTAGTTACCCGCGGTGAGACCCGCGAGGATGTTCAGCGACGGACCGCCCTCTTCCGAGGCGGTGACGACTTCACGGACGTGACCCGACTTGACCGAGGTGAACACCTTGACGAGCTCCGGGATCACGGCGCCGGCGAGCGTGCCGCACGAGATGATCGTCGAGAGCTTCCACCACAGGCCGCTCGGCAGGACGACGTTCGGGTCGCCGTGGCCGATGAGCGCGTACGACACGACGTACGTGAGGGCGATCGACACGATCGACGTGAGCCACACGAGCTGCGTCAGCGGCTGCTCGTAGTCCATGTGATCGGCGGTCTTGAAGCGCGCGGCGGTGACCGCTTCGTTCAGGAGGTACGAGCCGACCGACGCGAGGATCATGACGATACGCATCGCGAAGATCCACACGAGGAGGACCATCTGGAGCTGCTCACCGAGGTCCGTGATGACGCCGTTCGTGACGGCGGCGACGTCCTTGATGTTCGGGAGCGCGACGAGGATGAACGTGATGAGCGCGACGCCCGTGACGCCGTAGGTCTCGAAACCGTCTGCCGTGGGGCCGACCGAGTCACCGGCGTTGTCACCGGTGCAGTCCGCGATCACGCCGGGGTTACGAGCATCGTCTTCCTTGATGTTGAAGACGATCTTCATGAGGTCCGAGCCGATGTCGGCGATCTTCGTGAAGATACCGCCGGCGATGCGGAGCGCCGCGGCGCCGAGCGATTCACCGACCGCGAAGCCGATGAAGCACGGACCCGCGTAGTCACCCGGGAGGAACAGCATGATCGCGAGCATCAGGATCAGCTCGGTCGAGATCAGCACGGTGCCGATCGACATACCGGCTTCGAGCGGAATCGAGTACGTGCCGTACGGCTTGCCGCGGAGCGACGCGAACGCCGTGCGCGAGTTCGCGAACGTGTTGACGCGAATGCCGAAGAACGCGACGAGCGAGCTACCGAGGATGCCGACGACCGAGAAGATCGCGATCGCGATCACCTTCATCGTGGGCACGTGCTCGAGTGCGGCGAAGTAAACGACGATGACCGCCGCGATCAGGATCCACAGCTGGAAGATGAACTTCGCCTGGGTGGCGAGGTACGTCTTGCACGTGCCGTAGATCAGCTCGCTGATCTCGCGCATCGCCTTGTGAACCGGGAGGTTCTTGAGCTTCTGGTATTTGACGAGGCCGAAGATGAAGCCGACCGCGCACACCGCGAGGCCGATCATCAGCAGGGTCTGGCCGGTCATTCCCAGGAACTTGATCTGGTCGAACTTCGGCAGGACCAGGTCCGCTTCGCTATGCGGGCGGCCGGTGCCTTCAGCGGCATGTAACAGGAAGGGCGTCATTCGGGTGTCCTCGCTTAAGGGGGGCTTTATAAGGAGGAGGGATCCGGAGTGCAAGCGCCGGAATCATCCAAGTGTTGAAATGGATAGTGCTTCCGGGACCGGGTGTGTTATGGAAAGCTGCCGAAAAGGTTCGGTTGAACAATGCGCGCCCGCCCCGAAGTTTTGGCGCCCGCGGGTGATCGCGATGCGCTCGCTGCTGCACTCGCTGCTGGAGCCGATGCCGTCTACTTCGGGCTCGACGACGGCTTCAATGCACGTGCGCGCGCCGAGAACTTTCCATCGACCGGCCTGAAGCCAGTCGTCGAATGGGTCCATCGCGCGGGTGCGCGGGTGTTCGTCACGTTGAACACGCTGGTGTTCGAGCCCGAGCTCGCGACGGTCGAGGAGTTGATCCGCCGGGTCGCCGCAGCGGGCGTGGACGCGATCATCGTGCAGGATCCGGCCGTGTGTCTGCTCGCCCGGAAGATCTGCCCCGAGCTCGAGATCCACGGATCGACCCAGATGACGGCGAGCTCGCCGGTCGCGATGAAGGTGTTGTCCGAGCTCGGCTTGTCGCGCGTGGTGGTGCCGCGCGAGCTCTCGGTCGGCGAGATCCGCGCCTACAAAGAAGGCACGCCGATCGAGCTCGAGGTGTTCGTGCACGGCGCGTTGTGTGTGGCGTGGAGTGGTCAGTGCCTGTCGAGCGAAGCGTGGGGCGGACGATCGGCGAATCGCGGGCAATGCGCGCAGGCGTGCCGGCTGCCGTATTCGTTGGTCGTCGATGGCCACGAGAAAGACCTCGGCGAGGTCGAATATCTACTGTCCCCGAAGGATCTGGTCGGGCTCGATGCGGTGGCGGAGCTGGCGGAGATCGGGGTCGCGTCGCTGAAGATCGAAGGCCGATTGAAAGGCCCGGCGTATGTCGCGACGGCGGCCTCGCAATATCGGCGTGCGGTCGATCCGGGGTTCGAGCCCGCGGTCATGATTCCCGCGGATCGGACGTCGCTCGAGATCGCGTACAGCCGTGGTGGCTCGGCGGGGTTTCTCGACGGCGCGAATCATCAGACGTTGGTCGAGGGGCGGTTTCCGCGGCATCGCGGTGTCGCGTTGGGCAAGGTCACGCAGGTCGATCTGCGGCGATCGGAAGTGGAAGTCGTGCGCGACGCGGCGCAGCGGCCGGTCACGGGCGGCGCGGCGATCGGTGATGTCGCGCCGGGAAGTACGCCGGCGAAGCTCGAGGTCGTGCCGGGCATGGGCGTCGTGTTCGATGCCGGGACGCCCGAGGATTCGGAACAAGGCGGGCCGATCTTCGCGGCCGCGGCGACGCCGAATGGTTATCGGCTGAAGTTCGGCAATCCCGGGCCGGATCTCGCACGGGTGAAGGCCGGTGATTTCGTGTGGGTGAGCTCGGATCCGCGGGTGACGACGGCCGGAAATCGCGCCGTGGAGGCCGGTAGGAATACGGAGCTCGGGCGGATCGGTGTCGCATTGGAAGTCGAGGGCGCGGTTGGATCCCCGCTGACGGTTCGCGCGTGGATCGCGGATCGCGCACGGGCCACGTGCACGTGTACGAGCACGTCGAATCTCGCCGCCGCGCGATCGGCCGGCATCACCGCTGATCTTTTGAAGGACAAGCTTGGCTCGTTTGGCGGGACGCCGTTTTATCTCGCGTCGATCGACACGGCGCAACTCGCTCCGCAATTGCATCTCCCGGTTTCGGAGCTGAAAGAGATCCGGCGCCAGCTCGTCGCGCAGCTCGAACAGCAGATCGAAGTGCCGCGCGTCGTCGCGACCGAATCGGTGATCGACCAAGTGCGGCGCCCTCAGCCACCGCTCGATCAAGATCCGATCGTCATCCCGCTCGCACGTAACGACGAGCAACTCGATGCGCTCTTAGATGCCGGCGCGCGCGATGTCGAGCTCGACTGGATGGAGCTCGTCGGCCTGCAGAAGGCCGTCGATCGTGCGAAGTCGCGCGGCGCGAAGGTCACGGTCGCCACGCTCCGAGTGCAAAAGCCCGGCGAGGACAAGATCGACGCGCACCTCCAACGGCTGGAGCCCGACGCGGTGCTCGTGCGGAGCTGGGGCTCGCTCGCGTTCTTCGAACCGACCGGCATTCCGATGCACGGCGACTTCTCGCTGAACGTCACGAACTCGATCACCGCGGGCTGGGTCTTGGATCACCGGCTGACCACGCTCACGGCGGCGCACGATCTCGATCGCGATCAATTACTCGCGCTGCTGGCGGCGGCGCCACGCGGGCGCGTCGCGGTCACCGTCCATCATCACATCCCGACGTTTCACACCGAGCACTGCGTCTACGCGCACCTGCTCTCCCACGGTCGCGACTACAAGACGTGCGGCCGTCCGTGCGAGCGCCATCAAGTCGCGCTGCGCGATCGCGTCGGGCTCGTGCATCCGGTCAACGTCGACGTCGGCTGCCGCAACACCGTGTTCAACGCGCAGGCGCAATCCGCCGCGTCGCTCGTTCCGGATCTTCTCGCGGCAGGCGTGCGCCGGTTCCGACTCGAGCTCGTGCGCGAGACCGCCGCCGAAACCACGCGCCTGTTCACCGCGTATCGCGATCTGGTTTCGGGATCGATCACGCCCGCCGAAGTCGTCGCGGCCGCGTCCGTCCACGAGCAGTTCGGCGTCACCCGCGGGACCATGCGGACGCTGACCGTCCTCCGTTAGATCTGGCCGGGCGTCAGGTCTTTGCCAGGTCGGCGTCAGGGCCTGACACTGTCAGCGCGTCACCGGATTTTCGAAGACTTGCCAGGTGGTTTCGACAGTCCGGCCAAACTCTGACATCGGTGTCGCGAAAGCCGGGGTCCGTCGAAAGTAATCCATCGAGGCGCCACGCGGACTTAGTGGCCGGATCTGCATTCGCTGTCGTGAGTTGCGTCCTCACGAGGTGGTTGGCATCGCGGCTGCTCTTAGGCAACCCCATGAAGAACGCCGTCGCGATCGCCGGAACGCTGCTCTCGCTTACTGCCTACGCTGCTGCCGATGATGATGTCGCGCCGGCCGCCACCGGGACTCGGACCACGACCGCCGACACCCTCGTGGTCGTGACGCCGAACGCGCCGGTCGTCGTGACCAATGGCCAAGCGCAAGCGTCGCAAGCGCCGGGCGCGCAGGAGAATCCGCCGGCACCGGCTCCGGCCGCGGGCCAAGCGGCCCCGATGACGAACAACTGGAACGACGTCTCGCACATCAACGGCACCGTCGTTCCGTACGGCGAGCACAACACCTATCTCAACACATACAAGAAGGTGAACATCTCGGCGGATCCGATCGCGATGATGTTCGGCTACTACCAGTTCGCGGGCTCGTATGCGGTTTCTCAGAACGTCGCGTTGTCGGTGCAGTTCTCGGCGTGGAGCCGCGACAACGGCAGCTCGAGCGGTACCGAGTTCGCGGTGTCGGCGCCGATCTATCTGAAGCGCGCGTACTCGGGCCCGTTCGTCGAGCCCGGCCTCATCATCCACACCGATAGCAGCTCGAACGATTGCTACGACTGCTACGCGGATACGTCGACGATGGGCACCTCGTACGTCGGCCCCGAGATGTTGGTCGGCTGGTCGTGGCTGTTCGACTCGGGCCTCAACATGTCGTTCGCGATCGGCGCGTCGAAGCGCATCGATAGCAACAACTCGGATCCGGACCCGGCCGGCTACTTCCGCGTCGGCTACGCGTTCTAACGCAGCTGATCTTCGATCGACCGAGTCTTGTCGGTGACCGTGTCGCCGGTGTGAAGCGTCGTCTTCTTCTCGATCAACATCAGCAAACACTCGTCGACGGCGATCGGGTTGTGCCGCGTGCCCTTCGGCACCACGAACGCCTCGCCTTCATCGAGCTCGACGACGCGATCCTCGAGCTCGATCGTCAGGTGACCACGCAGGACGAAGAACAGCTCGTCTTCACCCTCGTGCGCGTGCCACGCCAGCTGGCCGTGGACCTTCGCCACCTTCAAATACGAATCATCGAGCTCGCCGATCACGCGCGGCGACCACAGCTCGGTCAGCGCGGCGGCGAGCTCGACAGGTTTCATGCAGCCGCGGCCGATTCGTCGCGCTGCTGGATCACCTCGGGACGCGCGCAGCGCAGATCCTCGGGCAGCATCGGCTGGATCTTCTCCGCCCAATCACTGCACGCGGTGAGGCCACCCATGCCGGGCAGCTGCGCCATGCGCCGCTCGATGTACGACATCACTTCGTAGATCCGTTCGCCCGGGAACAGCTTCGCGACGAGCGCGGCGCCCTCTTCGTCCGTCTTCACGCCGCCACCGACGGGCGCGTAGAACTTGTTGACGATGTAGCGAACGAACTTCTGGTTCTTCGGGTTATCGGCGAGCCGATCCTTCGCCTGATTGAAGTAATAGGCGAAGTGACGGCGCTCCTGCTTCGCGATGCGCTTGAACATCTCCGCGAGCACCGGGTTCTTCGTGGTGCGAATGATCTCTTCGTACGCCTGCATGGTCAGGCATTCCTGGAGCGCGCCCCAGAACATCCACAGCGACACGAACCGCTTCGGCATGAACTTGGCGATCAGGCCCTGCAGGAAGTCTTCGAGCTTCGCCTTGAACCGCGCGTTCTTGCGAACGTTCGTGGACCGGTCCGTCGCGTTCGCGACGCCGACGCCACACTCCTGCATGATTCGCGTGATCGCGTGCGAGTGGAAGTACTCCTCGTAGTTCCACATGGTGAGGAACGTGAGCAGCTCCGGATCGCGAACGACCTGGAGCTTCGCCACCTCGAGGAAGTAGTAGACGGTCTGGCTCTCGATATCGGCGAAGAACTGGAGGCTCTCGACTTCGGCCGGGCTGAGCCCGTGCTTGCGTGCGAGCTCCCAGTCGAGGTCTTCGATCTGGACGCGCTGCGAAACGGCAATGTGCTGAGCGATGTCTGACACGCGTTACCCTCGTTCCGGCGTTTTGCCGGCACACTTACTACGAGGATCCGACCCGAATGGATCGGCACCCTTCGCCCAATGTAACCGAAACTTAGCCCACCGTCATGGATCCCACGGCACGAGTACATCGACGAACCGTTCCGGATCCGTGACCCCGTCATCACGCAGCGCATCGCGTGCCGCGGCCGCTCGAACGTGGCTGATCTGACTGCCCTCCAACGCACCCTTGCGCATGCGCAGGAGCTGCAAATAGCCCGTCATCTGCGTCGCGACGAGTTGTTCCTCCGCCGCCTGCAGCATCGCGAGGGCCTCATCGGTCCGACCACGTAGGATGGCCGCGGATGCGCGCACCAAAAGGCCCAGCGCGACCGCCCACGGCGCGCCTTCCTTCATCAGCTCCTCGCTGATCTCGAGCACGGCCCGGGCCCGATCCTCGCGCGCACGGGTCCGGTCCGCGATGATCGCCCGCGCCCGTAGGTGTTCGAGCTCCACGCGGAGCTGTTGGAACCGCAGCACGCCGAGGCGTTCGATGTCATCACGCGCATCCGCGAGCAGCTTGGTCGCGCCGGCACCATCACCGGTATAGAGCGCGAGATTGCACGCGGCCATGATCGCGAGCACGTTCGGCAACGCGAAGCCGGGTGGCAAGGTCGCCATGACGGCGTCGAGTTGCGAGCGACTCTCGTCCGTCCGACCGCCGAACAGCGAGATCAGATTCAACGTGCCCGTGCGGAGGCCGAGCTGCGCGACGACATCGCCGCGTTCACTCGCCTCGCGGAGCAGCACTTGATGTTGGCGTGCGAGCTCGCGCCACTCGCCGAGATAGAACAGCGACTGCAGCCAGTAGCTCTCGGCGATATCGATCTCCCACCGCACGCCGGCACCGTGATCGCGCAGCGTGGCGAGGCCGGCCTCGAGATAGCCGCGCGCGTGCTTCCACCGGCCGTTCATGAACGCCGCGATGCCACGCGCCGCTTGCGCGACGCCGAGCACGTACGGATGACCGATGCGCGCGGCGAGTGCATCGAGGCGCTGACCGACGGCTTCGACCTCCTTCGCGTTTCGCGAGCCCATGCTCGACGCGTAACAAACCTCCTGCGCGAGCGCCAAACACACGCGCACCGGTTCGCCGACCTCGAGCGCGGCCTTTAGCAGCTCGGCCTGCAACGTGCGCCCGAGTTGCGGATCGGCGAACGCGAGCCCGCTCACGATCGAGTACAGCACGTCGATGCGGAGCAGGTCCGCCGGCTTGCACTCCGTGGCGAGCCGCTCGGTGAATTCCAAGCCGCGCAGCTTCGAGCTGAACCATTGCGCGGCGAGTCGCGTACGCGAGCTCCGCCCGAGCGCGCTACGGACGCCGATGTGCGCGAGGAGCTGGCTCGCCGCCGGCACCGCTTCGTCGAGCCGACCGCGGCGCAACAGCGCTTCGATGTGGAGACGCTGCAGATCGATCGATTCCTCGTCGGGCAGGACCTGCGCGGCATGGCCGTACACCGCGGCCGCTTCGTCGAGCAGGCCCGCACATGCGAGCGCATAGGCCTTGCGCCGCAACAGATCACGTTGGCCCGTCGCATCCCACGGTCCGTACGCGATCGCGATCTCGTAGAGCTCGGCCGCGCGACGAAACGCGAGCGCTTGCTCGGCGCGTTGCGCGGCGGTGACGGCGTGATGCGCGGCGTTGATCGGATGACCCGCGGCGAGCCAATGCTCGACGACGGATTGCGCGTCGAGATCGACTTCGCCCTGAACATCTTCGTACGCGCGGGCGAGCGCCTCGTGCCAACCCGCGCGCGATTCGACATCGAGGCTACCGAGCACCGCTTGCCGCACGTGATCGTGTGCGGGTTGGAGGATCATGTCGCCATCGACGCGGCGGAGCGTGGCCAACCGCTCGGCGGCGAGCTGGCTCGCTTCGTCGTGACCGCCGACCACGCCCGCGGCACGCGCCGCGATCTCGATCGGCAACGGCCGCGCCGCCACGCTCGACACCGCGAGCATCGCCTGCGCTTCCGGCGTCACGCGCCCTGCCCGCGCGCGCACGAGGTCGTCGATCGTCGCGCCGTGTTGGAGCGCTGGCGCACTCGCCATCTCCGACAGCACGAGCGGATTGCCACCACCGACGGCGATCACGTGCGCGCCACGTTGCGGATCCGGCGTGAGCTGACCGACGAGGCTCGCCGCATCTTCCGGCGAGAGCGGTGCGAGCTCGAGCTCGCGCACATCGCCACGACGCGACGACGGCGCCTTCAAGCGCGCGATCACGCCGAGGTAGTCCTCGGGACGATGCGCGATGATCACGAGCATGCCGGGATCCGGTTGCTGCGCGAGCTCGGTGAAGAACGCGAGCGAATCGGCGTCGCCCCAGTGCGCGTCGTCGACGACGATCGCGAGCGGCCGATACCGTGCGAGCCGCGACAGGAGCGCGCGCAACGCGTGAAAGCCGCGGCGCCGGAGCTCGCCCGGATCTTGGGGGTTCGGTTGCTGCTGCGCGAGATCCGCGAACTTCTTGATCCGCCGCAGCACCGGGAACAACCGGACGAGCGCCGCCAGATCTTTCGGCACGAGCCCTTCGACGGTCGGCGGCGGCAACGCGACGATCACGGCCGTCATCATGTCGACGATGCCGTCGAGCATCTTGAACGGCACCTGCTCGCGTTCGAAGCAGCGCCCCTCGAGCACGAACACCTGATCGCCGAGGCCACGCAGGAACTTCTTCAGAAGGGACGACTTGCCGAGCCCCGACTTGCCGCGCACGAACACCGTGACGCCACGCGTGCGGGTATCGCCGAGCGCGCGCCGGAGCTCGTCGAGCTCGCGACCTCGACCGACGAACGAGGCGGGTTGCGCCGACCGCACGATGTCTCGCGTCCGCGATGACGGTGCCGCGCCGAGCTGATCGAGGGTCGAAATCCCCGACGGCCGATCGAGTGGATTCGGCTGCAGCATCTGCATGCACAGCCGCGCGAGATCGGTGGGCACGCGCGAGGTCAGCTGGGTCGGGCTGATCGGCAGCTCGGTCTGCTTGCGCGTCATCACCGACTCGGACTCGCCTTCGAACGGGCGCCGGCCGGTCAGCGCTTCATAGAGCATCGCGCCCACGCCGTACCAGTCACTCGCTTCGGTCAGCGGTTGATCGCTCGCCTGCTCCGGCGACATGTAGACCGGCGTGCCGACGGCGATCTTCTCGGGATTCGTCTCCGACACGCTCGCGACGAGCCCGAAATCGAGCAGCGCCACGCGGCCCTCGCGCGTCACCAGCACGTTCGATGGCTTGAGATCGCGGTGGAGCTTTTGCGCTTTGTGCAACGCGAGCAACGCATCGACGAGCTGCACGAGCGCACCGCGCAACCGGACCTCGACGACCGGCGACGCTTGGATGTCACCGCGCGATCGCTGCGGCCCGGTCTGCGGCTCCAGCACGCGCGACGGCCGCACGTAATCGATGAACGATTGGCCCTCGACGAGCTCCATCGTGAAAAACCACTGGCCGTCGGTCTCCTGCAGCTCGTGCAACGTGACGAGGTTCGGATGGACGATGTCCGCGAGCGCGCGGAACTCGCGCTTGAATCGGTACAGATCGCGGCCGCTCGCCGTGCGGAGCAGCTTCAACGCGACCTCGCGCTGCAGGGTCTGGTCGTAGACCCGATACACCGTGCCCGCACCGCCCGCGCCGAGTGTGCCGCGCACGTGAAATCGGCCGGCTCCAAACTGCGGAGCGGTAGTCATCCCCGGTTCGAGACTATCACCATCAACTGGCGAAGCGCCCAGGTTCGCGGCACTTGCAGCTTCTTCGGCTTCGCGATCGGCGTGCGGCGCAGATGTTCGAGCAGCGCGGCGGCATCGAGCGCCTTGCGATCGAGCTTCTGTGTCGGCAGCCATGCGCGCAGGCGATCGATCTTCGGGAGGTGCGCACCGTCGTCGAGGAGCCGGGCCCACGTGCGCTCGCGATAGAACCGCAGCTTCGCCAACCCCACGAGCGTCGATGCCGTGGTCGCAGGGATGATCTTTTGCTTCTGCGCGAGCGCGAGACCGTAGCGAAGGTTGACCATCGCGTCGGAGACCACGCGGTAGCCCTGTGCCGGTGGCAGGTGCGCGACCGCGACTTCGTCGTCGGCGGTGAGGACGCCGGACTTGAAGTCTTTATAGATCTGGCCGTGGCCGATCATCCCGAACGGGGCGAGCTCGGCCGCGCGAATCGCGCCCATCGATGCGGCGCCGAAGACCGCGATGCCACGCTCGAGCGCGACGAGGATCTCCTTGTGCCAGACCGCGGCCATGCCTTCGAAGTAGCCATCGATCAGGACGATCCGTTTCGGTGGCTTCTTCTGGGTCGCGATCGCGAGGATGTCGCCGACGCCCGCCGGTGGCCGGATGATCGAGCGCGGCAGCATCACGGCGGCTTCGTCCGCGGGAAGCGTGGGTCCGACGAAGATGACCGTCGTCATCCGAGGTGCTCCAGGTCGACCGCACGGCCGGGGACGAGGACCTTCGCGACCGGGACTTGGAGCTTGTCGTGCGTCAGCTCGACGGCGATGATCTGTTCGCAGCCCGCGGTCACCGCGAGCTCGGTCACCATCTCGAGCGATTCGCCGAGCGAGCGCGGCGCGTACTTCGGCAGATCGTCGAACGCGACCGGCTCGTCGCACGGCTTCGCGAGCTGCTCCCAGATCCCGCGCACGAGCTCGGGGTCGGTCGTGCGCTCGTAGTCGTGGGGAAAGAAGTCGTCGCGACCGCCGGCGATGTACGTGAGGCGGGTCTGCGCGGCTTCGGTGATCGCGCGCGCGATCGCGATCTCGGGGACGAGGTGGGCGCCGAAGCCTTGGTACACGCCGAGCGGTCGCCACATCGGCTCGCGCGGATCTTCGACGATCGAGCAACCGATGCAGGTCACGCCGATATCGCAGTCGAGATCGAACACGAACACGCGGGCACCGGTGCGCGCGATCCGAGCGATCAAATCCGTGATCTGCGGATCGCCGATCGTGTCCAGCACGATGCGGCGATCGCTCGCGTTGCGGCGCCACGCGGCTTCGGCATCGCGCTCGATCACTTCGAGGAGGCCGTGCAGGATCGCCTCGACGAGCACGTTGCCCGACGCGAGCCCGTTCGACGAGATGTCGAACATCATGCCGCTGCCGTCGGCGCCGACCGCAGTGGTGTCGAGCGTGGCGCACTGTGCCGGGACCCAGATCTCCGCATCGCCGACGAGATCGTAGCCGCGGACCCACGGGAACTTCGCGTCGCGGTGCACCTCGCCGGCCGGTCGCGGGAGCAGCTCCAGATCGACGATGTTCGACTTCTTCGCGAGCGCGTTCGCCGAGGCCGTCGTGGCCTTGCGCGGTTGTTCGGCCGTCCACGTCTCGAGCGATTCCATGAGTGCGGACACCCGCGCGGCTTCCCACGTGAGCCCCTTGCCCTGCTGCGTCGAGAGCGACCGGCCCATCGGGCGAATCGCCGTCGCGACTGGAATTCCGAGCGTATCGAGCCCGGTGAGATCCGCGATCCGGGTGACGCCGGCTCGTTTCATCGCCGGGGAAAATCGACGCCAGGTCTCCGCGAGCGAGGCCGCGCGATGCGTACCGTCGCGGAGCTTGGCTCGGGCATCGAGCCGGGCGTCGAAGAACCGCAGCACGGCGCAAGTGCTATCATCCCAGCGTGCGATGGGGCTTAGCGATCGTGATGTTTTTCGTTGCCTGCCATGCGGGTGGCGAATACACGCCCGGTGAAAGTCGGATCGTCCATGGCGATGTCGACAAGGGCGAGACGAACGGCCGGATGTTCGACTTCGTCTCCGACAAGCCGGATGACGACGACTGGCAGATCCGCATCCGGGGCACCACGATCTGGGCGTCGTACTCGCACGGCAAGAAGTCGGATGACCTCGGTACCAAGACGCTGTCGTCCAAAGAAGCCGACAAGGTGTGGGAGCTTGTAGACGCGCTCGACTTGCCTTCACGCAAGGGCGGGAAAAAAGACGAGGACAACGGCACCGTGACGCTTCGGTTGCGCGAGCCGGGTGACGAAGATGGGGACAGACACACGATCTTCACGGTATACGTGTCCCGCGATACCGAAGACGACGACGTGATCGCGCTCGGCACGTATCTCCGCAAGCTCGTCGACCAACACTTCAAAGAAACACCGAACTTCTGATGTCGCTTTTCGGAGTCATGATCACACTGTCGCCAAAACGCTTGGCGCAGATCGAAGGGGATCCCGAAACGCTCGAGGACGTGATCGAAGCGCGTCACGACGAAGAGATTCCCGGCCTGCTCGACCTCGGTGTCACGTGGGATGCATTGGATGTGATCCTGTCGGATCGCGGCAAGGATGCCGTGCTCGGGGATGCGATCCTCGGTCGCACGGGGCGCAAGCTCAACAATGCGAAGAACACCTCGGCGCAGTCGGCGCGCGTGATCGATGCGAAGCGGGTCGCGGAGATTTCGACGAAGCTCGAGGGTCTCGCGAAGACGCACGTCTCGGACAAGTACAAGCGGCTCGCCGGCGCGGAGACGCACGGTCAGATCGGGTACGAGCCGGATGATGAAGAGCTCGAGGGTCTGCAGATCCTGGTGAAGCGCCTCACCGCGCTCTACAAGGATGCGGCCGGCAAACAGCACCAGATGCTCGTCCTGATCGTCACCTAGACACGTAAGCCTAAGGCGTAAGCCCAAGCGATCTGCGCGGTCATCGAGCCGACGCGGTCATCGAGCCGGCGCGATGATCGAGCCGACGCGGTGATCGACCATCGATAGGCGCGGTCAGCGCGTGATTCGCCTTCGACGATCGTGCGTGGAGGCTCGGGCTCAGGCTCGGGCTCGGGCTCGTCGATCGCTTGGGCTTACGCGTTACGCCTAGGCCTACGTGATTTCGGTTTACGTGAGTGCGTCCGCTTCGCGCTCGAGCACGACCGACCAACGCAGATAGAACAGCAGATACGGATCGTGAATCACGATCGTCTGCTGCGCTTCATCCCACTCCAACGCGGGACCCGTCGCCGGCGCGAAGCCCTGCGCGATCTGCGCGATCCGCGTGCACGCGTTGATCACCGACGCACCATCCGGCGTGGCGCCCTTCGTCAGCTTGTCGAGGCGCTCTTGCAGCTCGGCATACGGCACCGTCAGGCGCGGCGGATCCATCGCGATCGCGCGCATCACCGTCAGATACACATCGCCGGACCGACCATCGTGATGGATATACGTGCGGCGCTCGCCCGTCTTCACTTTCGGACCGGTCATCAGCGCCCGCACGAGCGTCCGGAAGTCTGCCGTGCACGACGTGAGGAACAGGATCTCCTTGCGCGTGATCTCGTCGAGCGTGACCGCCCGCGCCTCCTCGAGCGCTTCCCGCACGCCGAGGTGATTCGCCGCCCACAGGCAGATCGTCTGCATCAGCTGCGGCGAGCCCGCGGCTTCGATCGCGAACATGTTGAGCGACGCGCCATCGATCTCGAGGTTGAGCAGCGGGAAGCCGAGCTTCGCGATCTCGAGCAGATCGCGGCGCGACCAGTAATCGAGATCGATCGACAGCACGCGACCGCGCAGCTCCGGCAGCGCGCGCACCACGTCATCCGCGCGATGCGGCACCGACGCCACGCAGATCCGGAGGCCGCGCGACGCCGCATCCTTCAGCTGTTGCGCGACATCGGTCTGGATCGCGGCCGGGATGTAATGGAAATCGTCGACGAGGATCGTGCTCGTCGATTGCGCGAGCTCGGCCACGACCTGCGGGAGGCCTCGCCGATTCGACGTCGCTTGGATCGTCTCGCCGACCGCCGTCGCCTCGGCATTGCCACGGCGATGACTCGCGGTCGTGCCCGAAATACCGATCTGACCGCCATGCTCGCGCGTGGTCGTATCCGTGGTGGTGTTCACCGTCGACGCGGTCGTGACATGCGGCTCGCCATACCAATCGAGCACGCGCTCCCACAATTGATCCGCCGTGCGGACCGTCGCGCCCGACACCGTTACGAGGTTCGACTCGCCGATCACGCGTTGCACGAGCACGGTCTTGCCCGCCTTCGACGGTCCAGACACCGACGCCACCTGCCCGGACTGCGCCGCCCACGCTTCCAACAGCCGCTCGTGATGGAGCTGCTCGCGTTGGACGTACGTGTGCTCGGGATAGCTGGTCGGCTTGAAGACATCGGAAGACTTCAGGCTCGGCATGCGCGAAAGCTAGTACGGATAGCGGCCGGCGTGTACCGTCGTGCCATGCGCGTTCGGTTTTGGGGTGTACGCGGATCGGTGCCGACGCCCGGGCCATCGACGGTTCGCTACGGCGGGAACACCGTGTGCCTCGAAGTTCGCCTCGCGGACGGGACGTGCATCGTGCTGGATGCGGGCACCGGGCTACGCGAGCTCGGCAAGTCGCTCGCTGCCGAACACTACAAAGATCGCATCCACATGTTCATCACGCACGGCCACTGGGATCACATCCTCGGCCTGCCGTTCTTCGGACCCGTGTATTCGAAGGACACCACGATCATGCTGCATCCCACGACGCAACGCGGGATCAGCGGCATGCGCACGCCGATCATGTTCGACACGGCGCACTTTCCGGTCGCGTTTCACGATCTGCCGGCGACGATCGAGCTGTTCGAAGATCTCGGCGTCCACCGGATCGGTTCGGCGACCGTGCGTCACATCGAGCTCAATCATCCGGGCGGCGCCACGGGCTTCCGGATCGACGACGCGGATGGCACGTCGGTCGTGTACCTGACGGACAACGAGCTCGCACCGCCGGGCGAACCGAAGAGCACGGTCGAAGATCTCGCGAAGTTCTCCGCCGGCGCCACGCTACTGATTCACGACGCGCAGTACTTGGCGGGCGATATGCCGGCGAAGCGCGGTTGGGGCCATTCGACCGTGAACGAAGTGTTAGAGCTGGCGAAGCTCGCGGGCTGTGAAACGATCGCGTTGCATCACCACGATCCGGATCGCGACGATGCCGCCTTGGACGCGATCGGCGAGATGGCGCAAACGTGGGTATCGCAAAACGTACCGGCTATGGTGAGCCTGATCGCGCGTGAAGGTCTCGACCTCGTGCTAAAGCGACGGTAGATGGCGTCCGATCGGAATCCTCAGGGCCGCGAGATGGCCGACGAGTCGATGGTGCGGAACCTCGCGGCGCAAGCCACGGCGATCTGGCCGCAGGAAGAGCCGCTGTTTCGGCGGTACTCGCCGGAGATGATCCTGGATCTCGGGTGCGGGACCGGCGAGATCACGTCGCGGTTGGTCGAGCTGTTTCCGCAGGCGAAGGCGATCGGCGTCGATATCATCGATGCGCACTTGGACCTCGCGCGCGATCGCTATGCGGCGTATGGCGATCGGCTGAGCTTCGCGCACGGCGACGCGTTCGAGCTCGGCTATCCCGATCAGACGTTCGATCTGGCGGTGTGCCGTCACGTGCTGCAGTCGATTCCGGAACCGCAGAAGGTGCTCGCGGAGATGATTCGCGTGACCCGGCCCGGTGGCTGGTTGCACGTGCTCGCCGAGGACTACGGGATGATCTCGTGTGCGAGTGAAGAGCTCGCGAAGTTTTGGTTCGAGGTGCCGATCCAGGTCGCGCGCTCGATGAACGTCGATAACCACATCGGGCGGCACGTCTACGGGCATCTGCAGCAGCTTCCCGTCGAGGACGTGCGGATGGATTACGTGACGATCGATCCCACGCGGGCGCCTCGCTCGGCGTTGGTGGGAATCTTCACGGCGTGGCGCGATGGCTACGTGCCGGTGATCTCGCAGGTCACGGGTATGGGCGAGCCGACGGTGAAGGCGATCTTCGATGCGACGATCGAGGAAGCGCGATCGGGCTTTGTGGCGTGGACGATTCCGATCGCGTCCGCACGCGTCAGCAGCGTGGCGTAGGCAACCGGCGGTAGATCCGCATGCCGCTGATCTCGGTCTCGGCCGCGTATTGGCAGCCGAGGATGTGCGCGAGCCACGGATACTTCGCGGGCGGATACTTGCCGTAGAAGCCGACGTTGCCAGGCGACGCGTCGATCAGGAACGTCGGCGTGCGCGTGGCGAGATCCGCGATCATCATGTCGGTCGCGATCGGGACGGCGTTCTTCGACGAGTCGATCGTCGGATCGGATTGCGACGGTGTCGCGGGCGACAGGCCGGTGATGTAGTTCGCGAACACGAAGCGGCAGCCGAGCGCGCGGTTCGCGTCGAAGTACAGCACCGGCGAGTTGCCCCAGATGCACAACGCGTCGTCGGGCGTGCCGTGATCGTTCAGGTAGCGCGTGACCGAGGCGTAGTCCGGATCGGGCTCGCCGGCGGCGTTCATCAGCGCGTCGTGCGCGGCGGCGAGGACGAAGAAGATCGCGGCGGGGATTGCGAGCATCGCGATGAACGCGCGGCGATGCTTTTGCGCGAACGCGGCGGCGTGCGGTGCGGCCATCACGGCGAGCGGCGCGGTGACTTGATGAAAGTAGTGACCGAAGAACCGGCCGCCGACGATGATCGCGAGCGCGGACACGAGCAACCAGCCGTACAGGACGTAGCGACGATCCTTCACGGAGATCGCGGCGAAGATGTAGAGCGGTAGTGCGCCGGCGACCGCGAGGCCGATGCGCGAGACCATTTGCATCAGCTTCGCCGACGACGAACCGGTATCGATATAGGCGAAGTTAAACTTGAACCAAAACCAGCCGGCGTCCCAGGCGTCGTGGGCCTTCAAGTAGACGACGGCGGCGGCGAGTGGAATCGCCGTGCCGATCGCGATCAGCACGCCACCGGTGACGATCTTCAGCGGTTGCTTGCGGTGCTGGAGGATCCACGCGATGCCGAAGAACGGCAGCTGGATGCCCGCTTGGTACTTGCAGAGGATCGCGATGCCGACGCAAAGGCCGGTCGCAAGCGCGTTGCCGGCCAAGAATGCTTCGACCGACGCGACGATCGGCAGGACCATGAACAGCTCGCAGTTCGCGGCGAGCGAGTCGGTGTCGATCAGCGTGGTCGTGAAGATGATGTAGAGGAGCGCCGCGTACATCGCGGATCCTGGATCGAAGCGGCGCGCGATCCGCGCGAGCAACATCGCGGTGCCCCACACGACCGTGATCAACAGCAGGTGGAGGATGAACTGGCCGCCGGTCGGGCCGCCGATCCATTGGCACAGCTCGTTGAGCAAATAGATGATCGGTGGCTTGTGGTCGACGACGTCTTTGTAGAGTGCGCGGCCGTGGAGCATCTCGCGACCGACGACGCAGTACGTGGCTTCGTCGTCGGACAGGCACGGGCGCAGGAGCGAGATCACGCGCAGCGCGGCGCACAGGATCCACAGGGTGAGGCCGGGACGCTTCATCGCACGCGTTCGATCGTCCACGGCGTGCCCTCGTGGGCTTCGTAGATCGGGCGGCCGGGATATGCGGACGCGACTTCGATCGACGTCACGGTCTCGGGCGCGGACAGGAAGATCGGGCCGTCGAAGAACGGGCCGTTGCGGGCGTAGCGGCTCGGGTATTGCGCGCGGACGATCACGATCGAGTCGCGCGGGATACCGTCGGCGATCTTGTAGAGGCCATCGCGGATCCAGACCTTCGGGATCCGGTCGTAGAGGAACGTGCCGAACTGCGCGAGGCCGAACACGAGTGCGGCGGTGACGAGGATCGTGCGGACGGTGGTGCCGAACTTGTCGGCGATCGCCTTGGTGAGTGGATCGAAGCCGGCGGCGGCGAGGAGTGCGAGCGGCAGGATGATCGGCGAGAGGTAGCGCGGGTGCGGGCCGTCGTCGGGGTTCGAGACCATGATCAACAGGAACGCGCAGAACACGACGATCACGGACAACGCGAAGTTGCGAGCCTTCCGCTCGGGGGCGTCCTTCGTGATCGCCTGGGCGCCGAACAACGCGGCGATCACGGTGCCGGGCAACGTCCAGTTCAGGCACATCTGGTTGTAGATATTGATGTGGTTCCAGATCTGGATCGGCGAGATGAAGTGCTGGATGCCGAGCGGGTTCTCGGCGGCGCTCTCGCCGTACAGCGCGATGAACGTGTCGTGATAGGCGTGGTAGCCGTCGGTGAGCCAGCCGCCGAACAGCTGCTTCTGGTACCAGAAGTTGGCGAGCACGAACGGGATCGCGGACGCGGCGGTGATCAGGATCGCGCGCCAGTTCTTGAACACCAGCAGTGACATGCCGAACAGCACGGCATCGATCGGGCGGACCAGGAACGCGCAGCCGATCGCCGCGCCGGCGATCACGAGGAACGGCCAGCAGCCGCACTTGGTCCACTGGATGATCGCCGCGAAGCTGATCGCGAGGAACAACAGCGTCGGCGCGTGCATGTAGAACGACGCGCTGTCGAACATGAACAGCGGTGCGGCGCCCATGGCGACGAGGCCGATCAACGCGCGGCGTGCGCCGAGGACGCGGCGGATCGTGTGCCAGCCGATCGCGAGCGTCAGCGCACCTTCGATCGGGCTGACCAGCCAGGCGTAGCCATAGCGCGCGCCGATCGCGAGCAACGCCGGGCCGCCGGGTGGATACTTCGAGCGGACGAACTGATCGATCACGACGTGATCGACACGGAGCCACTCGATGTGGGGCGGCGCCTGAACCTTGAGCAGGCCGCGGGCCATGAGCTCGGCCTGGAGCGCCAGCGAGTACTCGTCGCCCGAGTACGGAAACGCCTCGAGGGCGTAGCGCGCGATCACGGCGTAGATCGCGCCGAACAAGACGACCAAGCCGAGCGCCAGTGCGGTGGATTCCGCGATGCGTCTGCTCGGCATGTCCGGGGGTAGATACCACCGTTCGGTGATGGGGACGGTCTGAAGTTAGGGAAGTTCCGGCAAGTAGATCGCCGAAACTCTTGAGGCATGGGGACGGTCTGAAGTTAGGGAAGTTCGACCGGCGCACTACGTGCAAACTTCCCTAACTTCAGACCGTCCCCGCGCATGAAGAGTTTCGATGCGTTGAGCGATCGAACTTCCCTAACTTCAGACCGTCCCCGTTGTGACAACGATCCGAAAGAGCATTGCGTGGGTGGCTGGCGCGCAGACCGCACTGGGCATTCTGGACGTCGTCTCGACGATCATCTGCGTTCGCTGGTTCGTCACGAAGGCAGATTTCGGCATCGCTACGATCGCGATCGCGCTGTTTCCGATCGTCGACCGGCTCGGCGGAATGGGCTTCGGTGCCGCCCTGATTCGCGATCCCGAGGACGAGGACAGCGCGTTCTGGACGAACCTCGTGATCGCCGCCGCACTGACCGGCTGCCTCGCGATCGTACCGTCGGTGATTGCCACCTTATTGGCGGCCTATGCCGCACGCGGAATCGTCATGGCGATCGGGATGGTCCCCGAGGCCCGGATGCGCCGCGCGTTGCGCTTCGACGAGCTCGCCGTGATCCGCGTGATCGCCGGCGTCGTCGACAACTCGGTCAAGATTGCCGCCGCCGCCGCCGGCCAGCACATCTGGTGCTTCGTCCTCGGCCCGATCGCGAATACGATCGTCACAACGATCCTGATCCAGGCGCGCGAGCACTACCGCCCTCGCCTCCACTGGAACCGCGCGCACACGCGCCTGCGCTTCGTCGCCGCACTCTCCGGCGGCGAGATCCTCTACTACGTCTACACGTCCGCCGATTACGTCGTCGTCGGCGCGGCGTTCGGCGATGCTGCCGTCGGTGTCTACCGGCTCGCGTACGAGCTCGTGATCGACGTCGTCCGTTTGGTCTCGATGATCAACGCCGAGGTCGCCTATCCGGTGTTCGTCAAGACGCCGCCGATCGAGCTTCCCGGCGTGTTCACCCAATTCGTCCGCCGCAACCTGCTCGTCCTCGTCCCGTTCTTCGCATTCGTGATGATCGCGAGCCCGTGGCTTCTCGAAGCGCTCTACGGCCCGATGCCACCCGAAGCCGCGACCGCCTCGCGCATCCTGTGCATCGTCGGCCTCCTGCGATCGATCGGCTTTCTCATCCCACCGCTCCTCGCCGCGCTGAACGCACCCGCCCGCGTGTTGATCTACAACGCCGTCGCCGCGGTGATCCTGCCGGCGTGCTTCGCGATCGCCGCCCATCTCGGCCACGACTTCGTCGCGATCGCCTGGGCCTGGGCCATCGGCTATCCGATCGCGTTCGCCACCCTGCTCGCCCTGACTAGAGCGCCGCTATCGCGAGCGATGCGACCTGCTCCGGCGCCATGACGATCTCGATCTCCACGATCAGCCCATTCTCGATCGTGAACACCACCGCCGATCGCGCATCGCCCTTCACGAACCACGCGAGGCCCGGGCTGCCATCGATGAGCGCCGGATCGAGTCCTTCCGCACGACCCTTGAACGTCTCGACCACCGCCGCAGCACCACTCTCGTGCGCGCGCAGCGGATTCACACCCCACTTGCTGTGCTTCGCCGTCTCGACCGCGACCGCATCCGCATAGAACTGCGCATCCGGCGCGAGTAGCGCGAGCAGCGCCCCGAAATCATTGTCACGTCCCGCCTTCAGGAACGCGACGACGATCTCCTCGCGCCGCGGATCGGGCGTGTCACTCGTCGCCGCGCCTCGCACCCGCCGCCGCGCTCGGCTCGCGAGCTGACGCGTGGCCATTGGCGACCGCCCGATGATCGCGGCGACCTGCTCGAACGGCAGATCGAACAGATCGTGCAGCACGAACGCGACGCGCTCGACCGGCGCGAGCGAATCGAGCACGACCAACAACGCCGTCGACACCGCATCCGCGAGCTGGATATCCCGACGCGGATCCGCGACATCGATCGGCACCACGTTCGTCGCGCGCTCGATCTTCACGTCCGTCGCCTTGCGTGCTCGCAACATGTCGAGACACACGCGCGCGACCACCGTGGTCAGCCACCCGCCGAGGTTCGTCACCTCCGCCGCATCGGCCTTTTGCAGCCGGATCCACGCCTCCTGCACCGCGTCTTCACTCTCCGCCGTGCGCCCGAGCATCCGGAACGCGACCCGCTCGAGGTGCGCGCGATTTTGTTCGAACTGCGTGGCCAACCAATCGACATCCGTCATGTCACGTCCTTCGTAGAGCGTCCGTCATCTCCATGACGAGTCACACATCGCCTTCGTGACACGAGGAGACCACATGAATAGCCGTATGCCGAACCCCGCCCAGATCCTTCCCGCATCGATGCAACCGGTCCAAGGAATCTACAAGGTTGCCGTGGACGCGATCGGCCAACCTCTGATGCACCTCATCCACATGCGCACGAGCCAGATCAACGGCTGTAGCTTCTGCGTGTTCAACGGCGCCCGCGCGATGAAGAAGGACGGCGAAACCGATGACCGGATCGCCTCGATCGCCGCCTGGCGCCACTCTCCGTTGTTTACCGACGCCGAACGTGCGGCGCTCGCCCTCGCCGAGGCGTTGACCCGGATCGCCGATCGCGAGGATCCGGTCAGCGATCCGATCTGGTCCGCCGCGACGCACCACTTCGACGAGAAGCAGCTCGCCGGCATCGCACTCGGCGTATCCGCGGTGAACGTGTTCAACCGCCTCAACATCGCCGTGGGTCAGGTCGCTAGCGCTTTTTGAGCGTCGCCATCGGCAACGGCTCGCGCAACCGCCGCGTGAACCACGGCCCGAAGCGCTTGTAGTTGTCCTCGCCGAGCAGGCCGCGCAGATCGCGATCGAGCAGCTCCTCCGGCGGCTGCGCCTTGCGCCAGGCGATCGAGCGTTTGCGATTCGCGACGAGCAGCTCCACGAGTTGCGTGGTGCTCTCGACGCGGATCAGCCCCGGTTCGCTCGGCAAGAACGCCTTGTGGCGCGCGATCACGTCCGCGAGCCCGAGATCCTTGTCGACGATCTGGCGATGCGAGGTCGGCGGATACGCGAGCCCGGCCGAGTCGCCGCGCCGCGTGTTGAACGACTCGTCCGCCGCGAACGACGTCATCTGCAGGACCGCGCCATTCGCGTTCGCGGCGATGATCGCGACGTGGATCCCGGCCGCATCGACGAACCCGCGCAGCACGTGATCGACGGCGAACACCGTGATGATGCTACCGAGATCGCGATAGCCGAGCGTGTGCAGCTGATCCGCGAGCGCCACGGTCTGGCGCACGAACGGCACCGCCTCGTCGATCGGCACGACCTGATACGGATTCGCGACCGCCGCCTGCTCGAACACGCGGAAGATCGTGCGCTCGTTCGTCTTCTCCCACTGCTGGCGCCGCCGGACCCGCGCGATCATTCGCACGTAGATCCCGAGGAAGCTCGCACCGACCGCGCTGCCGAAGAGGAGCTCGAGCGACATCTAGGTCTTCGGCCGCAGGAGGTAGAGCAGCGCCGGCGCGAGCAGCAGTGCCACGATCAGGCACGTCACTTCGCCGAGCATCGCCGCGATGCCGAACGATCGGATTCCGAGGTTCTGCGACAGCAATAGCGAGCCGTAGCCAACCGTCGTCGTATACGAGCACAACACGACCGCGCCGCCCGTCGAGCCGATGACCTCGCGGCCGTGATCGAGGCCTTCTTGGCGCGCCCGCGTCACGATGTTGACCGCGTACTCGATGCCGATGCCGAGCGTGATCGGTAGCGCGACGAAGTCGAGGAAGTTGATCTTCAGGCCCGCGACCGCGGAAATCCCGAGCATCAGCAACGTGCCCGACAACCCGCACGCGATCGTGACCGCACCGAACCGATTCGGCCCGATCACGAGCAGCACGATCAGCATCGCGCCCAACGCCGCGGCCAGCGTGGCGCGCGGTCCGTCGACGAGCACACCGTCGATCACGTCCGCGAACACGAACGACGCACCGCCGAGATGGGTCCCGTCGGGCAGATCGATCTTCCGGACTTCCGCCGCCCATTCCGTCGTGTCGCGCGTATCCCACACCTCGTAGTTGCCCATCGTCGCGAGCAAGATCTTGCCGCGCGAGCCATCCGCTTCGATAAACGGCCACGCGATCGCATCCGGGATGTCGGCATCCGTCAGTGGTTTCAGATCCTCCGGCGGTCGCAGCTTCTCGACCTTCGCGCGTTCGTCGTCGTCGAGTTGATCGACCAGGTCGCCGGTCAACATCCCGCGAATCTCCGCGAGCACGGCGAGCTTCTTGTCCTGATCGCGCGACACGATGTCGTTCATCGACACGACGTTCTTGAACAGCGGTCGCTTACGCCCCTGATCCGCCGCGTGCAGCTTGGCCTCGACGACCGCGACGTCCTCGCGCGTCGGCACCACGATCGCGAACCCGCCGTCGAGCCCTTGCCCGAACGATTGATCGACGACGGTCATCCACTTCTTCGCTTCGACAATGCCGTCGGAGTGCGAGCGCAGGTTGCGGAAGTTCGTCTCGAACGGATCGTGCGTCAGGAACCGCACCGTGATCACCGCACACACGGCCGTGATCGCCGTGGTCACCACCGCAACGGCTTTGAGGTTGCGCGGCAGGATCTTGCCGAGCCACGTCGCCGGTTGGCCGCCACGCGGCTTGATGTGCTTCGCCGCGACCGCGAGCGCCGCCGGCAACACGACGTAGCCGCTGATCCAGCACAGCAGGATCCCGACGCCGCCGATGATTCCGAAGTGCCGGAACCCGCGGAAGATCGTGATCACGAGCGACGCGTATGCGACCGCTGCGGTCAACGCCGCTGCGAGCGTGCCCGAAATCGTCCGCGCGACCGCCTGTTCGAGCGCGTCCTTCTGCGAAGCCCCACCGCGCAGCTCTTCGAGATACCGCGCGGTCACGAGGATCCCGACGTTGATCCCGTTACCGATCACGATCGACGACAGGAACGCCGTCGCCGCATTGAGATAACCGAGCGTCAGCTTCGCGAACGCGAATGTCAGCACCACACCGACCGTCAGCGACCAACTGAGCGCGCCGATCGCGAGCGCGGATCGGAAGTACCAGACGAGCGCGATCACCACGAGGCCGATCGTGACCGCGGTCGCGCGCAACATGCCGTCGAGGATCGCGTCGTGCTCGGCGATCGATACCGGCACGTCACCGGCGACACCGGCATCCACCGCCGGAAACTTCGCGTGCAGCTCGCCGGCGATGGCTTCGAGCTTGCCCATCAACAGGCGATCGCGATCGACATCTCCCGTCGAGAACCCGATGTGCAGGATCATCGTCTGCACCCGGCCATCCTTGCTGACGTACTCGCCCGGGTCGTCGCGGAGCTTCTCGGCATCGGCGAGCTGGGTGTCGAGCTCGTCGTTATCGGTCTTGGGCGCTTCGTCCCCGAGATCGATGTAGAGCGGGTTCGCCTTCAGCTTTGCCTGATCGAGCTCCTGCTTCAGCCGATCCTTTGCCTTCACGAGATCGTCGTACGGCGCGAGCAGCCACCGGTTGTTCCACGCAAACGCATGCTCGACGCGATGATCGAACGTGATCGATGCGACCCAGTCCGGCCCGAGCGCCTGGATCTTTTCGCGCGCCGCGATCGCCGCCGCCGCACGCTGCGCCGGATCGTCCGAGCGCACGACGAACAACGACGTCCCGACGACGCGCGTCCGCTTCTCGATCTGCCGCAGATCCTGGACCGACCGCGACGATTGCGGCAGCAGATACGAGAAGTCCGCGAGCACCGAAATCTTCGACGCGAACAGGCCGGCGCCGACCGTCAGTGCGATCGACCCGATGATGATCGCCCACCGCCACCGCACGATGAACGCGACATACGCGGCCATCTTCGGCCCGAGCGGACGCGCGGCACCACCGCCGCTCACGCGAGCACCCGATCGTGAAAGCTGCTCGAAAACCGCCGGCTCGGATCCAGCTGATCGCGCAGCGCGCGAAACTGCTCGAGCGCCGGATACAGCGGTGCGAGCTCGGCGTGCGCGTGATCCATCTCCTTGCCCCAATGCGGGCGCGCGGACATCTCGCGCATCTCGCGCCAGAACAGCTCGAAGTACGGCTCGACCCTGCCCTGCGCGTACGCGCCGATCTGACAGACATCGCCACCGTATGCCGGGCTGGCCCACGCGCCATCGCCCTTCACGAACCGGATCTCCATCGGGAAGTTCACACGGAGCTTCGCGCGCCCCTGCGCCGCCCACAGCCTCTCGATCGCTTCGCCGGCGCGCGCCATCGGCACCGCGCCTTCGGTCTCGCGATGGCGAAATGGCATCGGCGTAGCGAGCATCAACCAGCTCGGCCCGATCCGCCGGCCGGTATGAAACGACCGCACGACCGCGCGCGTGATCGCCGGATTGAATGCACGCGTTGCGCCGAGCCGCGCGACGATCGGAAACACCGCCGCGTGCAACGCGTTGTCGACGCGCCGCCGCAACGCAGGCCGACCGCGCGACGGCTCCTTCGTTCGCTCGTAGCGAAACACCTGGGCGCGCGCCGCGTTCGGCATCCACCACACTTTGACGTATTCCGCGCTGGTTGCGATGCCTTGGACCTTCGTAACGAGCTCGGGGATCGTGATCGATTCGACGGTCTCCTGGAGCGAAAATGCCGGTTCGATCCGCAACGTCACCTCGGTCACCACGCCGAGCGCGCCCAGATGTACGCGAGGTCCTTCGGTCGTGAGCGTGTGAACGTCCGGCGTGACCACGCGCATCGCGGTGACGAGGCTTGCCAGGTTGCCGTGGACGAGCGAGCTCCCGTGCGTGCCCGTGGCAATCGCACCCGCGATCGCCTGCGCGCTGATCGAGCCGACGATCGGCAACGCCATGCCGGCCTGGTCCAACGACGCGATGACCTCGTGGAGCCGCGTGCCGCCGGCGACGATCGCGCGATCGCCTTCGATCCGGACGCCGCGCAACCGATCGAGCGACAGCCACACGTCCTCGGGCGCGTTGATCCGCGACCAGCTATGCGCGCCACCGACAACGCGCACGCGACCCGGCCGCCCGAGGATCTCGCACAGCTCCGCTTCGCTGGCCGGAACGTGCCGTTCGCGCGGTCGCGTGGTGACCGTGTGCGCCCAATTCACGAACCGTGGCACTGAGTTATCTCTTTACCCCAAAAACTTCCGGGCGCGTGTCGATCCGGCCAAGCGTCGATCGACGACTCTTTAACCAGGAGAAATGCAATGCGGTTCATGGTCCTCGTGAAGGCGAACGCCGAGTCCGAACAAGCCAAGGTCCCCAATCGCGCGGACATGCGCGAGATGGGCAAGTTCAACCAGCAGTTGATCGATGCGGGCGTATTGCTCGACGCGAACGGCCTCAAGGCGTCGAAGTTCGGCGCTCGGATCGAGCTCGGTGGCGGTAAGCCGCGCGTGATCGATGGCCCGTTCGCCGAGGCGAAGGAGCTCGTCGCCGGTTACTGGATCTGGCAGTGCAAGGATCTCGACGAGGCGATCGCGTGGGCGAAGCGCTGTCCGGATCCTCATGCCGGTGGTGGCCAGCTCGAGATTCGGCCGATCTGGGAGCTATCGGAGATTCCCGAGTAGTGATTCGATGCGCATGTGGATGCCCAACGTGCGATCGAGTCGGTGTTTCGGATCGAGCAGGCGAAGCTGATCGCCGGGCTCGCTCGGATCACCCGCGATATCGGCGTGGCCGAGGAGCTCGCGCAGGACGCGATGGTCACCGCACTCGAGCAGTGGCCGCAGACCGGAATCCCCGACAAGCCGGGCGCGTGGTTGATGCAAGCGGCAAAGCACCGCGCGATCGATCACGTCCGGCGCGATCGTATGAAAGAGCGTAAACACGAAGAGATCCAGCCGCCGCCGAACCCGGATGCGGACACGATCGTAGACGAGCTCGACGACGAATTCGGTGACGACCTGCTCCGCCTGATCTTCACGGCGTGCCATCCGGTGTTGAATCGCGAGGCGCGCGTGGCGCTCACGCTGCGCATGGTCGGAGGCCTCACGTCCGACGAGATCGCGCGCGCGTTCCTCGTCCCGATCCAGACGATGCAGCAACGGATCGTGCGCGCGAAGAAGCAGCTGACCGATTCGAAGGTGCCGTACGAAGTGCCCGCGGGCGACGAGCTGCCGCCGCGCCTCGAATCGGTGCTCGAGGTGATCTATCTGATCTTCAACGAGGGCTACGCGGCAACCAGTGGTGACGATTGGACCCGGCCCGAGCTGTGCGAAGACGCGCTCCGCCTCGGTCGGATCCTCGCCGTGCGTGCGCCGCAGTTGGCGGAGGCCCACGGCCTCGTCGCACTGATGGAGATCCAGGCCTCGCGCTTCGCCGCGCGCACGGGTCCGAACGGCGAGATCGTGCGACTGCTCGATCAGAACCGGTTGCGGTGGAACCAGCTGTTGATCCGGCGCGGCCTCGATGCACTCGCGAAGGCGGAGAAGCTCGGCGGTGGCGTGTACACGTTGCAGGCGGCGATCGCGGCCTGTCACGCGCGCGCGAAGCACGCTGCGGACACGGATTGGAAGCGGATCGCGGCGCTGTACGGCGACCTCGCGCGGATCGCACCGTCGCCGATCGTGGAGCTCAATCGCGCGGTCGCGGTCTCCATGGCAGATGGACCGGCGGCGGCGCTCGCGATCGTCGATACGCTCGAGGACGCGCTCGGCGAGTACTACTTGTTACCGAGCGTGCGCGGCGATCTCTTGGAGAAGCTCGGTCGGCTCGACGAGGCACGGGCCGAGTTCACGCGCGCCGCCGCGCTCACGAACAACGCGGCGGAACGCGAGCTCCTGACGGCGCGCGCACGCGGCTGATCAATAGCCGTCGATCGTGTACGACGTGATCGGATCGACGCGGACCTTCTCGATGCCCGGATACTGCGCGAACCGCGAGAGTGCAGCGATGTCGAGCTTGCCTGGCGTGCCGAGCGCGAAGTTGTAAGGACCGTACGCGCCTCCGATCGTGGTGCTCTCGGGTAGCCCGCACTGCTGCGCGATCCGGAGGACCGAATCGGCGGGCAAGCGCGACGCGACCGAGATCCGGCCTTCGGTCGCGGCCGCCACCTGAAAATGGGTCGCGTCGAGGCCGTGCAGCGATCCGAGCCGTTCGAACGGTACCGCCGGCAATGCTTTGCAATCGATCTCGGTATGCGCGAGTCGACGCATCGCCTCGCCGATCGCGAAGTCGAGCTCGGGCGCGGCAACCGTGTGCGCGTGGCTCCAGTCGTTCGTCTTGCCGGTCGCTTCGACAATCGCGGGATCGAGATCGTAGTGAGTCGCGTAGTAGTAGATCGTGACCTTCGAGCCCGGAAGCACGATCCGCGCCGGGTCGTCCGCGTAAAGCCGTCCATACGTGAGGACCTGGCCATACACCCGCGCATCCGTATACGTCTCGAGCATCCGCGTCACGAGCTCGCAGGCGCTGTGACACGCGTGATCGATCAGGATCTCGATCGGCACGCTCGTGGTCTTCGCGACCGGTGGATGTCGCGACGGATCGACGAGCGCAGCCCACTCCACCGGATCGCGCGACGCATCCGGCAGGAACCGCTCTTGGTATGCTCGGATATCGAGATCGGCATGCGCGCTCGTCGTGATCGCGTGGATCGGCTTTCGCCACGATGGCCCGGCGAGCTTCTGGATCCAGGGCAACAGCCACGTCACGTGACCGCCGCGCGCCTCGGTCAGGTCGAGGACGACCGCCTTCGCCGACATCAAGGGCGCGAGATCGAAGGTGCCGACGCCGTTGAAGTCTCGGACCTTCAACACCACCACATCGCCGTCTTTTTCGATCGCTGCAGCCGCAGCCTCCGGGTGGAGCGCGCCGCCATCGCTCGCGACACACGGCTTTTCGTTCGCGAACGGACGCACGCAGCCATCGAACGGTCGCGTCAGGTTTTCGACCAGCGTGCGCATATAGCTCGCATCGAGCGATGGGCCATTGCGAAGCTGCTGGAGAAAGTTCCGCGTGTCTTGCGCGGCCTGCGGCGTTGGGCCATCGCTCCAGCCGAGGACGAGCTCTTCGATGACCGCGGCATCGGCCGTACGATCGTCGGCGGAAAGCACGCGCGTGGCATCGCGCTGGACCGCGGCGGCGAATCCGGCATCGGCCTGCGGAGCTGCATCGATCCACATCGGACCGCGTGTGCGATCGCCGGGCTCGACCGCCTGTTCGACGGGCAACGGCGCCGGCGTCGGCTTCGGCGTGGGCTTGACCTCGAGATCATCGGGCACGCCGTGCAGACACCCGGCCAAGACTAGAAATTGAAGGTGCGCCCGCATCCCTCTTCGACCCTTTCGATCCCGGGATACTGGACGAACCGCGACATCGCCGCCTCTTCGAAGTCGGGAATCATCATCAGGTACGTGTCCTCGATGTGGCGGCCGGCGGTGTCGCCCGCAGGCAGCCCGCATTGCTTCATCACGCGGACGAGCGCCGATGGCGGCAAGCTCGTCGTGATCGATAGCTGGCCGGCGCCGCAGTGCCGGTGATGCTGGATCTTTGGCTTCAGGCTCGGCAGTGGTTGCGGCGTGATCGTCTGGCAATCGACATCGTGATGCGAGAGCCGGCGCAGCGCTTCGGCGATCGCGAAGTCGACGAGCCCGGCGCGGGGATCGAGGTGCTTCGTCTCCCAGCCGGCCGTGGGGCCGGTCGCGTCGACGATCGCGGGCTCGAGCTCGTAGTGGGTCGCGTTGTAGTAGATCGTGATCTTCGAGCGCGGCAGCACGAGGCGCGCGGGGCTATCGGTCGCGAGCCGGCCACGCACGTCGGGATGACCGTAGACCCGTGCATCCGTGTACGTCTCGAGCATTCGCGTCACGAGCTCGCATGCGGCTTCGCAGTCGTGACCGATCACGATCTCGATCGGCACCGTCGTGTTACGCGTGACCGGATGGCGTGGCGACGAATCGACGAACCTCTGCCATTCGTCGATCTCTCGCGTGGTGTCGGGTAAGAACCGCGTGCGATAGGCATCGACCCCTTCGGCATGCTGCGTGATCGCCGAGTGCAGCGGGAGGCGCCACGACGCGCCGGCGAGCTGCTGGATCCACGGCAGCAGCCACTCGACGTGACCGCCGCGCGCTTGATGCATGTCGAGGACGATCGCCTTCGCCGTGGTCAGCTGTGCGAGATCGACGTGCTCGACGAGATCGAAGTTGCGGATCGTGACGACCTCGATGTCGCCATCGCGCTCGAGCTCGATCGGTGCGGCCGGAAGTGGCGGACTGATGTTCCCGCGGGTGTTGCACGAGCTCTCGTTCGCGAACGGGCGCACGCATCCGCCGATCGGGCGCACCGCGGTCACGATCTCGCTGAGGAATTCATCCGCGCGCATCGATCGCATGGCGATCCGGGCGTCGAGGCCGAGGCCGCGCAGCGCAGCAACATCCGCTTCCACATCGCTCGCCGACAACACGCGCGTGCGTTCGTCCCGGATCGCTTCCGATAGGCCGGCGTCCGAATTGCCGCCGTCGAGCGAGAGCGGCCCGTGATAGCGCTGTTCGTAGCGAACCGGTGCTTCGACCGGCAATGGCTTCGCGCGGACAGGCTTCTCGGGGCGAACCTCGAGATCATCGGGAACGCCGTGCAGACAGCTGGCGGTCCCGAAAAGTAAAACCAGCCGGCGCATGCGTGATTACACGCGCCGGCTGGCAAATAGGTGCAGGAAAAGTTTCGGTTACGGCAGTGCGCGACGACCCGACGCCGCTCGATAGACACCGAGCAAGAGGACCGAGCCGATGACCGACGCGATCAGGCCCGCGCCTTCATCCGCGCGATACCAACCGGCCGCGTGACCGATCAGGTTCGCCACGATCGAGCCGGCGACACCGAGCAGCATGGTGATGAGAATTCCGCCGCCATCTTTGCCGGGCATCACGAGTTTCGCGAGCGCGCCGATGACGAGACCAATAATGAGTGCCCAGAGGAGATGCATGGTGGTGATATTCCTTTCGTGAATCTCACCTTGCGGGCGGTGTGCCAGTGCAAACCCGCGAAGTCTCGAAAGCGATCGCGTGCGTGCGTGCCACAGGTACACGAACGCCACGCGCTTGACGTATATCACCAGATGGTTATATTACCTTCCAGTGAACCTCGACCACACGTTCTCCGCGCTCGCGGATCCCACGCGTCGCGCGATCCTCGCTCGACTCGCGAAGGGCGACGCCACGGTCATGGAGCTCGCCGAACCGTTCGACCTGAGCCAGCCGGCGATCTCGAAGCACCTGAAGGTGTTGGAGCGTGCCGGGTTGATCTCGCGCGGGCGGGATGCGCAGCGCCGGCCGTGCCACCTCGAAGCCGCGCCACTCCAAGAAGCGAATCAGCACATCGAGCGCTATCTCGCGCAATGGGAAGCCGCGTTCGAGCGGTTGGACGGCGTGTTGGAAGACCTCAAACGAAAGTCGAAACGCAAATGAAGACCAAGCTGCTCGATGGTGCGCCCGAGGAGATCGTGATGGAGCGCGAATTCGCTGCGCCACGTGCGCTCGTGTATCGGGCGATGACCGAGGCCGAGCTCGTGAAGCGCTGGCAAGGCAACTCGCGCAGTCCGCTCGTCGAATGCGAGATCGATGCGCGTGTCGGTGGCGCGTATCGCTACCTCTACCGCGCCACGAACGGCTACGAGTTCACGTTCACGGGCGTGTTCACGGTCGTGAGCGAAGAGCGCACGGTGCTCACGCAGAAGTACAGCGGCGCGCCGGGCGAGTGTCTGGTCACCACCACCCTGACCGCGCGCGGTGACCACACGATCGCGCGGATCACGATGCGGTTCGATTCGAAGGCCACGCGCGATCAGGTGATCGCGACGGGGATGGCCGATGGTGCGAACGAGAGCTACGACAACCTCGAAACCCTGCTGAGGACGCTATGAAATTGAAATTGATCGACGGTGCCCCGAACGAGATCGTGCTCGAACGCGAATTCGATGCGCCGCGCGCGCTCGTGTATCGCGCGATGTCCGAGCCGGCGATCGCGATCAAGTGGATGGGTAACTCGTGCAGCGCGATGATCGCGTGTGACATGGACGTTCGCGTCGGCGGCACGTATCGCCACGTCTATCAGACGCCCGACGGCAACACGTTCGCGTTCAGCGGCGTCTACAAAGAGGTCAGCGTGGAACGCACCGTTCACAGCGAGCGGTTCAACGACATGCCGGGCGAATCGCTGGTCACGTCGACGCTCGTCGAGAACCACGGCAAGACCACGCTGCGAATCGTGATGGCGTTCGAATCACCGGCCATCCGTGACCAAGTTCTTGCCACCGGTATGCAAACCGGCGCGAACGAGAGCTACGACAACCTGGAGCGCATGCTGCACACGTTGTAGAACTGCCGCATGCCACGCATCGCAGTTCTCGTCGGTAGCCTTCGCAAAGACTCGTTCACGCGCAAGGTCGCGCGCGCGCTCGAGCCGTACATCAATCATCAAGGTCCCGACTACACGTTCGATCACGTCGTGATCGACAAGGTCGGCTTCTACAACCAGGATCTCGACAACGACAGCCCGCCCGCGGAGTGGACGGCGTTGCGCGAGGATCTCAAGAAGGCGGACGCGTATCTGTTCTGCACGCCCGAGTACAACCGCTCGGTGCCGGGCGTGTTGAAGAACGCGATCGACGTCGCCTCGCGTCCATACGGCAAGAGCGCGTTCGCCGGCAACAAGCCGGGCGCGGTCGTCAGCGTGTCACCGGGTGCGATCGGCGGCTTCGGCGCGAACCATCACCTGCGCCAGACGCTGACGTTCCTCGACATCGCGATCCTCCAGCAGCCGGAGATGTACGTGAACAACGCGGCGAAGATCATCGACGACCAATTCAAGGTCACCGATGACAACGTCAAGAAGCTGTTCGAGAGCTTCGGCAAGGCGTTCAACGCCTGGCTGAAGAAGCACAGCTAGCGTTTGTTGCGCGCCGAGAGAATCTTTCCGACTTCCTTGCGCGCTTCGTCGAGCGAGATGTTCTTCGCGGTCATGATCACGCGCGCGGCGTCGTCGGGATTGCCACCACGGAGTGCCTTCTCGACATCAGCTTGAAGTTGAGCGTCCATGTGTCCATGACGCCCCAACTTGCTGTGTCATTCCAAGGCCAGTTTGCGCATGCGCTTCAAGGGCAAGGCGTACCGGCGGCAGCCCACGTTTCCCACGCCGCGAGGAACTGATCGCGCGGCACCGGCACCGGCGCTCGGCCGAACCCCGGATCCCAACCCCATACTACGAGTGGACTGTCGAGATGCTTCCGCAGCGCCGCGAGATCCTTGCCGCCGTTGTGCGCCGGATCTTTCACGCGTTCGCAGAGATCATGCGGTGTTGCGCCGACGAACACGAGCTTCTCGTCGGGACCCGGCATGTGCCAGCCCTCGGAAACGCCCGGCGGAATGTGCTCGCCGAACTTGCTCGAGGGATTTGCGGGCCCGTGACACGTCGAGCACTCCATGCCGACCGCGCCCTCGCCCTTCGGTCCGCGCTTCACGTTTTGCTGGTGGACGTGCGAGTCATCGCCTTGCAGCGGTGCATCGCCGGACGGATGGCAGTTCTGACAGCGCGGATTCTGCAGCACCGTTCGCACGGTCTCGAACGCGACCAAGCCCTGATCGCGCTTCGCCGAATTCGCCGGTGCGTTCGACTGCGAGCTACCGCACGCGACGAGCAGCATCAAACCCAGGATCTTCATTTCGCCTCCGCCATGTCGAACGGCAGCGTGCGCAGGCGCTTGCCTGTCAGCGCGAACACCGCATTCGCGACCGCGGGCGCGATCGGGGCCGTTGCCGGCTCGCCGATGCCACCCATCTTTTCGCCGCTCTCGATCACGTGCACTTCGATCTTGGGCATCTCGTGGATGCGCAGGATCGGATAGTCGTTGAAGTTGCTCTCGACGACGTGACCCTGGTCGAGCGTCAGCCTGCCGTAGAGACATGCCGTGAGGCCGAACGCGATCGAGCCTTGGACCTGTGCTTCGATCCCGAGCGGATTCACCGCGGTCCCGCAATCGACCGCCGCCGTGACCTTGTGGACGCGAATCTTGCCGTTGCTATCCACGGAGACTTCCGCGACCTCCGCGATGATCGATCCGAACGATTGATGCACCGCCATGCCGCGCGCGTGTCCCGGCGGTGGTGGTTGCTGCCAACCGGCCTTATCCGCGGCCGCCTTCAACGCATTCGCGAACCGCGGCTTGTCCGATAACAGCGAGAGCCGATACGCGAGCGGATCCTTCTTCGCCGCGAACGCGAGCTCGTCGATCATCGATTCCATCGCGAACGCCGTGTGCGTGTTACCGACCGAGCGCAGCCACAACACCGGCACCGCGTTCTTCGGGCTGTGGAGGCTCACCCGCTTGTTCGTCACGCGCTCGAGGTACGGCGATTCCGCGAGACCTTCGACGGACGTCTCGTCGACGCCGTTCTTGATCCCGAACGCGGCGAACGGCGTGCCTTCCATGATCGACTGCCCGACGACAACGTGGTCCCACGCGCTCGGATTGCCGTTCGCATCGGTCGCAACGGTGATCTTGTGGAGGTAGCTCGGCCGGTAGTAACCGCCGCGCGTGTCGTCCTCGCGCGTCCAGACCGTTTTTACCGGCAAGCCGGATGCCTTCGCGACATGCGTGGCCTCCGCGACGAAGTCACTCGCCGGATTTCCGCGCCGGCCGAACCCACCACCGAGGAACGGCGTGTGGAGCGTGACCTTGTCGGGCGTGGTGCCCGCGATCTTCGCCGCCGCCATCGAATCGACGCCGGGGAACTGCGTGCCACACCAGATCTCGACCTTGTCGCCGTCGATCTTGACCGTGCAGTTCAGCGGCTCCATCGGCGAGTGCGACAGGTACGGCACTTCGAACGCCGATTCGATCTTCGTCGTCGCGGATGCGAGCGCGGATTCGACCTTGCCGGTGTCCGCCGCGATCGCGCCCGGCTTCTTCGCCAGCTCGCGATACTGCTCGAACTGTTGTTTCGTCGACACCGGCTCGGCCGGCGGATTCCACTCGATCTTCAACGCCTGGCGCCCGAGCTTCGCTGCCCAGAAGCCATTCGCGATCACCGCGATGCCCGACGGCACTTGGACGACCTTCTCGACGCCGGGAACTTTCAACGCATCGGCCGGATCGAAGCTCTTCACCGATCCGCCGAACGCCGGCGCGCGCGCGACGAGCGCGGTCCGCATCCCCGGGAAGCTCGTATCCATGCCGAACTTCGCGGCGCCCGTGATCTTCTCGGGCGAATCGATCCGCAGCACCTTCGTACCGAGGATCTTCCACTGCTCGCGCGGCTTCAGCTTCACGCTCGCCGGCGGCTTCAGCTTCATCGCATCGTCCGCGACATCGCCGTACGTGAGTTGCTTGTCGCCGAAGTGGATCACGCCATCCTTCGCGACGAGCTTCGCCGGCACGGTCTTCCACTTCGCCGCGGCCGCGCGCAACAGCATGTCTTTCGCGACCGCGCCGACCTGACGATAGCGATCGAACTCGCTATTCGTCGACGACGAGCCGCCCGTCATCTGGAGTCCCATGCCCGGGATGCCATAGATCGGTGCCGCGGGTGCGTGCTCGGACTTGATCTTCGTCCAATCGCACTCGAGCTCTTCGGCGATCAACATCGGCAAGCCCGTCCAGATGCCCTGGCCCATCTCGACGTGCGAGAGGATCACGGTGACGCTGTTATCGGGCGCGATCCGGAGGAACGCGTTCGCCGGCGGCAACGCTGCCTGCGCGGCTTTCGGAGCGGCGCGCAGTACCGTCGGGATCGCGAATTGGATCACGAGCCCGGCACCGACGCCCTTCAAGAAGTTGCGGCGATTCACTTCGCACCTCGCTTGAGGCGCGACGCGAGATGGATCGCTTCACGCACGCGCACGTACGTGCCGCACCGGCAGATGTTGCCGGCCATCGCTTCGTCGATCTGTTGATCGTTCGGCTCGGGGATTTTATCGAGCAACGCGACCGCGGTCATGATCTGCCCCGATTGGCAGTAGCCACATTGCACGACGTCCGCCTGACGCCATGCCTCCTGCACCGGATGCAGCGCCTCGGGCTTTCCGATCGCTTCGATCGTCGTGATCTTCTTTGCACCGATCGTTTTGATCGGCGTGACGCACGCGCGGGTCGGATGCCCGTCGAGGTGGACGGTGCACGCGCCACACTGCGCCATGCCACAACCAAACTTTGTCCCGGTCATGCCCAAGACGTCTCGCAACGCCCAGAGGAGCGGCATGTCTCCGTCGGCGTCGACGTCGTGATCGACACCATTCACGTGGAGCTTTACGGCCATGCGGAGACGCTACTCCCAACTGGAGAGGCCCTCCACTACCCGGTTGTGGAGGCTGCCTTTTTTAACAAATAGTCCCGTTCGACCATGCTCGGAGTGCGCGTCGCAGCCCGCTTGTAGTGTGCGCGAGCGCCCGCCGGATCGCCGGCACGTTCTAATAAATGGCCGCGCGCCGCGATCCATCGGTGGTTGTCCTTCATCGCATGCGCGTCGAGTGCCACGAGCCCGGCATCGGGACCTTCCACCATCGCGAGGGCGATCGCGCGATTGAGATCGACCATCGGGTTCGGTGCGATCGCTGCGAGCGCGTCGTAGAGCGAGAGGATCTGTGGCCAGTCCGTCGCGTCGAACGAGGCGGCATCGTCATGGAGCGCGGCGATCGCGGCTTGGATTCGATACACGCCGGGGCCGAACACGCGCTCGATCAACGCCGAGCCTTCCGCGATCTGGTCGCGATTCCACAGCGAACGGTCCTGATCGTCGAGGGGAATCAGCTCGTCGCCCCGCGAGCGTGCCGCCCGGCGCGCATCCGTCAGGAGCATCAACGCGAGCAGCCCCGCGACTTCCGGGTCATCGGGCAATAGCTTGTGGAGCAAGCGCCCGAGCCGGATCGCCTCCTGCGCGAGGTCGACACGATCGATCGTCGTGTAGCCCTCGTTGAACACGAGGTAGATCACGTGCATCACGGCCGGCAGCCGGTCGATCGACGGCTCGAACGGGGACTCGGCGATCGTCGCCTTCGCGCGACTGATCCGCTGCGCCATCGTCGCCTCGGGGACCATGAACGCGCGTGCGATCTCGAGCGTGGTGAGGCCGCCGACCGCGCGTAAGGTCAAGGCGATCGCCGAGCTGTCGGTCAGCGCGGGATGACAACACGTGAATAGCAGAGCGAGCGAATCGTCGTGGAGATCCTGGGCCTCGGCTGGCGCGAAGTCGATCTCTTCACGCGCGCGCCGCGCAGAATCCGCACGCACGCGATCGATCATCCGCCGTTGCGCGACGGCGACCAACCACGCTTTCGGATGTTCCGGCGTGCCGGACTCCGGCCACGTTTGCGTCGCCGCGAGCAGTGCTTCCTGCACCGCATCTTCGGCGGCTGCGAAATCGCGATAGCGCCGCGCGACGATGCCGACAACCTGCGGCGTGAGCTCGCGCAGCAAGGCTGTCAGCTCGGGTGTCAAAGCGGCAGGCCTTGCATCACTTCGCGAACCTCGATGTTCATGTGCAATGGCTTGCCGTCCGCGCCGGGCGCCATCGAAGCCCCGGCCGCGATCTCGTACGCGCGCTGCGGACTATCGACATCGATGATCCAGAACCCGGCGAGGAATTCCTTGGTCTCGGGGAACACGCCGTCGGTGGCCGGTCGCCCATTCGCGTCCGCCTTCACGAGCTTCGCGCGGTCGGGACCGGTGAGGCCCTGCCCGTCGACGAATTCGCCGGCCGCTTTGAGCTTCACGTTGAAGTCCTTCATGAACTGGATGTGCGCTTGGATTCGTTCGGCCGGCCAGCTATCGATCTTGTAAGCGACCTTGCCGGGGTGATTCATCATGAGCATGAATTTCATAGGTGCCTTCCAGTCGTAGCGGCTGCGCGGTTCTCGACATGGTCGCGACGATTTTCGAAAGGTAGTATCTAAACAGGGACATGCGGCAGATCCGATTCGCCATTTTGGTGGTCTGCGCGGCCGCGATGCTGGTCTGCGCGTTCCAGCGCGACTGGGCCCGCGACCCGCTCGTAGGACTCGGTCCGATGGGCGCCGAAACCTGCACCGTGGGTATGTGCCGGCCGGAACCGGGCGCGTTGATCGTCGGCAGCGTGTCGACGCTCGGCTATCTCGCGATCGCGGGAGCCGTCGCTGCAGCGATCGGCTGCATCTTCGGTGCGCTAAAGCCCGAGAAGCGGTTGAACGCGGTGATCCTCGCAGTCGCGGGCCTCCTCGCATTCATCGCGTTCGAATTTGCGGTGAATCAGCACTACGAGCATCTCGCGTATCACACGCCATTCTTCGTCGCGGTGATCGCCGCCGTACTCGCTGCTACGGCGCTACTCGTTCAACCGCGCCGCGGCAGCTGACGCGTGCGATAGAACCGCTCGGTCGCCGTCGAGCCCGGCTTCGGGATCATCTGGCGATACGTGCCGCGGATCCGCGAGATGTCCATGCCCTTATAGAACGGGTGCTCGTGGAACGTGGCCGCGTTGCCGCCGCGCTGCATGTGCTCGCACTTCACGCCATCCCATTCCCACACGCCGAAGTGCAGGCCATGCGTGTCGTTGTAGTGCTGGCCCCACAGCTCGTCGGGCTTGTACTCGGGGTTCGGATGCGTGTTCTGCATCGTGATGATCGGGCCGTCCTTGTCGCGCGCGGTCACGCCGTCCCAGTTCTCGGTCCACGTGAACTCGAGCGACGGATCGAGCGTGGTCGGCGTGAACAGCTTCTCGGCTTCCTGCTTGATGAAGTCCGGCGAATCTGAATAGACGCTGATCGCGTGCATCGCGAACCGGGACAACGGCATCTTCACGGACAGATCCGACTGCACGTGGATCACCGACACGAGCTCGAGGAACGGCGGCGAATTCGCGTAGAACTGGTTCGGCTGGTAGAGCAGCGTGGCAACGGAGTAGAGGCCGATGCCGGGCCGCACTTCGATCGCCTCGAGCTCGGGCGGGACCATCTTTTCGATCGCCGCCATGTCGATCTCGAACGTGAACATGATGTGGCGTTGGACGTGCCACTCGATCACGAGTGGGTCATCGCCGACGGAAGCAAAGCGATCGGTCATACGGGCTCCTTGGCAAAGCCGAGCTCCCGCGCGGCTTCACGGATGATCTGGGCGCAACGATCGAGCTGCGCGGTGGTGTGCTCGGAGGTGACGAACAAGCGAATCCGTGCCTCGTTCACGGGCACGGCGGGAAACGACATCACGCTGCCGTCGAGGCCGGCGCGTTGGAGGCCATCGGCGAGCGGAATCGTCAGCGTCTCGGGTCCGTAGATCACGGGCACGATCCAGCTCGACGACCGACCGATCTCGAGGCTCGGTTGGAGTGCCGCCCGGAGGTGCGCAGCATTGGTGGCGAGGCGCTGGCGACGTGCAGCACCGTCGGACGATGCCCCGAGCTCGAGCGCGGTGGTGACGCCGGCGGTGACCGCCGGATCCAACGCGCACGAGAACATCCGGCACCGCGCGTACCAGTTCACGTAGCGCGCGAGCTCCTTGCGAGCGATCAACGCACCACCGACGCCGCCCAGCGCCTTCGAGAACGTGATCACGAAGTAGTCGACTTGATCGAGCACGCCCTGCTCTTCCGCGACGCCACGGCCGCGTTCGCCGCACATCAGGAACGAGTGCGCCTCGTCGACGAGCACCTGCGCGCCGTACGACTTCGCGAGCGGCACGATCTGCGCGAGCTTGCCGTAATCGCCATCGGCGCTGAACACGCCTTCGGTGCAGACCAGCATGCGTTCGCCCTTCGGCGCGAGCTCCTTCAGGATCTGTTCGAGGTGCGCGGCATCGTTGTGCTCGAAGTAGTGGACGTGCGAGCGCGCGAGCTGCGCACCCTCGAGGATCGACATGTGCGCCGAGCGATCGATGATGATGTGATGGCGGCGCTTCATCACGGCGCTGATCGTGCCGGTGTTGACGGCGTAGCCCGAGCTGAATAACGACACGCCGCGGTTCGGCAGACCGATGAAATCGATCAGCCGTTGTTCGAGCGTGGCGTGGAGCTCGCTCGTGCCGGCTTGCACCGGTGAGCTGGCGGCGCCGAGTCCGTAGCGATCGAGCGCGGCCTTGGCCGCTTCGATCACCTGTGGGTGAGCGCTGTAGCCGAGGTAGTTGTAGCTCGAGAAGTTGAGCAGCTCGAGCTCGCGACCATCCGGCCGGCGCGCGCGAACGACCGGTGTTTGCGACGCGAGTCGCGGCACCTCGAACGCGTACACGCCATCCGCTTGCGCGGCGTCGATCCATTCGGAGAACCGCAGCGCTTCGGACTGCTCGCCGTCCATGCTCGCGAGGAACATGTCGTACGTGTACTCGTAGTACTCAGGCCGCGTTTGCATTCGCGACCTGGTGCAAGAGATCGACCAGCCCGCCGATGTTCGTGAGCTTGGACAGCTCGCTGCGCGGGACCTTCACCTTGAGCTCGCGCATCGAGACCGACACGATCTCGACGATATCGAGCGAGTTCGCGCCGAGCTCCTTCATCGATTTCGTGGGATCGATCTGGTCCTCGCGGAGCCCATCGATGGTGGCGACTAGATGCTTTTTGACGACGGCTAGAATCTGATCTTTGGTCATGGTGTTTCTGGTCTCCGGGAGAAGAACTGGGCGTGCATGAGCGTTTCGTGCGTGCGCGCGAGCTCGAATAGCTGGCGACGCGGGAGAGAGAGCGTGCGCTTGAGCGCGATCACGGCCGCGCGAGGCTTATCGGCGATGCGATGTGCGAGGTCGGTCGCTTTCGCGAGGACCTCGCTCGACGGGACGACGTGATTGACGCCTGTGCGTGCGAAGTCGCGGCCGCGCCGGGCTTCGCACGTGAACAGGAGCTCGTGGGCGATCGCCGGCGACAGCACGTGCTCGCACAGGCGCGTGGTGCCCATGCCGGGCGTGAAGCCGAGGTCGAGAAAGTTCAGCGTGTAGCGTTGCTCGGCGGCGAGCACGATCAGATCGGCGGCGAGGCCGAGCGCGAAGCCACCGCCGATCGCGTAGCCGGCCATCGCGGCGATCACGGGCACCGGTGCGTCGAGAAGTAGGCGCGGCAACAGAAGCTCGCCCGAATCGCGGCGGCCGGTCGCGAGGTCATCGATCACCTCGCGTGCGGCGCCGGTCGAAAACACGTCGGGGAGCCCGGCGAGCACGATCGCGTTGGCAGAGCGTGCATCGACGAAAGCGGCTTCGAGCTCGGCGACCATCGGGTGCGTGATCGCGTTATCGCGTGCGCGGTCGCACATCGCGATCGTGGCGACGGAGCCATCGCGGTCGAGGCGGATCACGCTCATCGGCGCACCCACCCGAGCGGCGCGCCATCGCGGGCCAGCGCGTCGATGTGTTGGCTTCTCACGCCCACGCGGACTCCTTGATCGCGGCGCGGACCTCTTCGCGATCGAGCGCGAACGTGGTCTCGGCGAGGCCGATCGTGATCTGGGCGTTCAACGCGGCGATGTCCCAACGGCGGATCGCGGCCATCGTGGCCGGGTCCGCGCGCCGGAGTTGGCGCAGCGCGCGCGTGCGGGCGGCGGCGAGCTCGTCGACCGCGACCACTTCGTCGACGAGGCCGAGCTGGTGGGCTTCGTGGGCATCGCGCGAGTGGCACGTCGCGATCAGCATCCGCAACCGCGATGGGCTCAGGCGCATCGACAGCGCCGGACGAATGATCGCGGGTGCGAGTCCATACAGGGCTTCGGGCAGGCCGACCCGCGCGCGATCGGACGCGAGCACGTAGTCGCACGCCGCCGCGATGCCGAGCCCACCGCCGAGCGCCGGGCCATCGATCACGGCGAGCGTGGGGATCGGGATCGTGAGCAACGCGCGCATGACATCCGCGAAGCCCGCGAGCCGGCGATGGCGCTCGCTCGGATCCGGATCCGACATCACCGAGAAGTCCATGCCGAGGCAGAACATGTCGGCGGTCCCTTGGAGCACGATCGTGCGGACACCCTCTTTGACGGCGGTCGCGAGACCGCGGGCGAGCGCGGTCACGCACGTGTCGTCGAGGCGTTCGTGGAGTTGGAGGATCACGCGACGCTCCACGAGTAACGGCGGTAGTGATCCTTCGTGCCGTCGAAGATCAGGTGCGGGGCGCGCGTGTAGTAGCGCTCGTACCAATCGCCGAGGAGCGATCGATCGGTGTCGTGATCGCCGGCGTCGATCGCGGAGTCGCGCGCGGTCTCGACCGCTTCGTATTCGGGAACCGTCACCACGCGGCGGCGATCGAGCAGCGCCGGTAGGCCCGCGGCACGCACGACCTCGCGCGCATCCAGCAGGACCTTCGCCGACCACAGCTCGCTGCACGAGCCCGACCCGTACGAGTAGATGCCGATCCGGTCACCGGCGGCGAGCTCGTGATCGCGCTCGATCAACGACATCAGGGCGAGGAACGTCGACGCGCCATACGAGCCTCCGATCCGCCGCGCGTGATCGAGCGACGCGGCACAACGCTTCGCGAAGTCGGCCATCGCATCGCCGCGCGAGCGCCCGTAGCGCCGCATCACCGCGCGATGCGCGACCAGGCCCATACCCGCGAACGGCAGGTGGTAGATCAGGCGCGCGAAGTGCTCGAGATCGTCGGCGGCGGGGATCCGGCGCTGGTAGTCATCGAACGCGCCCTCGAGCGCATCGAGATACGAGAGCAGGCTCGTCTCGCTGTTGCCGGTCTCGATCCGCGACGTCGGTCGGGTGAGATCCGAAACCTCGTTCGTGTAAATCCCGGACGCGCCGAGCTCGAGCTCGATCACCCGCGGCTTGGCCGACACCAGCATCGCGACCGCGGCGGCGCCGAGCACGTACTCCCACGGCTGGCCGAAATGCGTGCGCGATTGATCGGTGTTGATGACGAGCGCGGATTCACCGGGACTCGCGTTCGACGCGACCCAACTCGCGGCGAGCTGGAGCGCGGCCGTGGCGCCGTAGCACGCGTGCTTGACCTCGATGTTGCGGACGCGCGGCGACAGCCCGAGATAGCGCTGGACCCACGTGCTCATCGGTTTCTCTTGATCGACGCCGGATTCGCTCGCGACGATCACGAGCCCGATTTCGGCGCGGTCGCGCGCGGTCAACATCGGCAGCGCGGCGTTGACTGCCATCGTCACCGGGTCTTCCCACGGCGCGTTGAGCGAGCGCTCGTCGACCATCATCGACGCGCGAAGCTCCTCGACGTCACGCCCACGCGCTTCGCACAGCGCGGCCATCGGCAACACGAGGCTGCCTGGATACGCGCGGATCTTCTCGATTCCGACACAGGTCACGGTGCCCATCCCAACCCTCCATCGACGCGAAGCTCTTGCCCGTTGAGATACGCCGCGCCCGGCGACGCGAGGAATTGCACGAGCAGGCCGAGCTCGGTCACGTCACCCAAGCGGCCGAGCGGACAGTGCTGGAGCCAGAACTTGCGATTACCGTCCGACATCGACGACCGCGTCATGTCGGTCTCGAAGAAGCCGGGCGAGATCACGTTCGACGTGATGCCCTTCTTGCCGTACTCCTTCGCGATCGTCGCCGACAGCCCGAGGAGGCCCGCCTTGCTCGCGCAGTAGTTCGCCTGCCCCGAGACGCCGGTCGTGCCGAGCGAGCCGAGCAGGATGAATCGGCCGAACCGGTTCGCGATGAACGTGGTCAGGAACTGGCGGCACACGTAGAACGTGCCGGTCAGATTCGTATCGATCACCGACTGCCATTCCTCGTCGGACATCGAGACGAGGAGATTGTTCGCGTTGATCCCGGCATTCGCGACCACGACGTCGACCGTGCCGAAGTCGGCGAGCACCTGATCGGCGACGCGTTCGACATCGGCGCTGCTGCGGACGTCGAGCCGATACGGCTTCGCGCCGGTCTCGCGCGCCACGGCGATCGCGGCTGGCTCGTCGCGATGGTACGTGAACGCGACCTGGTGGCCGGCCCGCGTGGCCTCGCGCACGATCGCCGCGCCGATGCCGCGCGATCCTCCGGTGACGAAGAAGATCACTGGCCCTCGTAACGCGCGAGGAGACTCACGCTGTTGATGCCGCCGAACCCGAACGAGTTCTTCATCAAGATCTGCATCGGGTGCGGCACGGGTTCGGTGCCGCGGCAGATGTCGAGATCGATCTCGGGATCGAGGTTCTCGATATTGATCGAGCCGTGCAGCTTCTGCGCGCGCAGTTGCAACACCGCGGCGACGGTCTCGACGGTGGGAGCCGCCCAACACGTGTGGCCGAGCATCGATTTCGGCGCGTTGAGCTTCAGCTTGTAGGCGTGCTCGCCGAACACGCGCTTGATCGATCGGATCTCGGTCAGATCGCCGAGGGGCGTCGAGGTCGCGTGCGCCGAGATGTAATCGACCTGCTCCGGCGCCACGCCACACGTGCGCAGCAACTTCTGCATGACCTTGGTCTGACCGTCTTCCGAGGGCTGCGGCAGATGGTTCGCATCGGAGCCGGCTTCGACGCCCAGGATCTCGGCGTAGATCCGCGCACCACGGCGTTGAGCCGACGCGAGCGTCTCGATCACGATCGCGCCACCGCCATGAGCTGGCACGAAGCCTTCGCGGCGGGTGTCCCACGGCCGGCACGCGTGCTGCGGGTCGTCGTTGAACGACTGGAAGCTGATCGCGCCCATCAGCGCCATCGCGTGGAGCTCGACCGGCGAGAAGTCCAACACCGCACCGACCACGATCGCCGCGTCGATGTCGTGATAGCGGACTTCGTCGACGGCGCAGCGCAACGCGGTGTTGCCGGACGCGCACGCCGCACCGACCGTATAGATCGGACCGCGCAACCCGAGCACCTCGGAGATGCAGCCCGCGTGATCGGTATCGAGCCCGGTCAAGCGCGAGCAACGAGTCCATGAAGTCCGGCTCGTCGGCGTAGCGGAGCCGGTTCTCGTACTGGTGGTTGAGGTTGATGTTGTGGCCGGCGACGATCGCGGCGACTCGATCGAAGTCGAACGAGCCCATCGCGGCGTCGAGATACGCGTCGAGCGCGAGCAGGATCGTCAGCTTGGTCGTCCACGGCGACTTGTTGATCAGCTTGCGCGCACGGCGATAGAGCTCGCCGGGGAGCACGGCCTCGAGCCGCGCGAGCTTCGCGGGAATGTCGTAGCCGGCGAGATCCGCGCCGACCTTCGAGTAGCAGCGCGAGACATCGATCGACGACCACTTCGTGATCGCGGAGCGGCCCGCGAATAGACCCTCTTGGAATGTATCGAGCGTGTCGCCGAGCGGCGTGTTGATCGCCATGCCCGTGATCACGATTCGTTCAGGCTTCGACAAAATAGACCTCCAGGATGGCGAGACAGCAGATGCGATCGCCGACGAGTGCTTGGCCCGCGCACGTCGCCGTGTAGTCATCGGCGTCGACGGCCGTCGCGAGCAGCGTGACTTCGTCGGCGGGCCGCACGGCGTCGAGAAATGCGGCGTGATGGATCTTGAGCGCGCGCACGGCACCAGGCCGCGCGTACATACATAGGCCGAGCTGGCCGATCGCCTCGACGAGGAGGACGCCCGGCACGATCGGATCGCCGGGGAAGTGGCCGCCAAAAATCGGATCAGAGCCGCTCCACGTCGTCCGACCCGCGATCGCGGTCGGCGTGATCGCGTCGACCCGATCGACGAATCGAAACGGCGCGCGATGCGGGATCCGGTGCTCGATCGCGTCGCGGCCGAGCTCGACGCGATCAGTCCCCGCGGGCACGTAGAGCGGCTGCTTGCGCGCGCGCCGACTATCAGGTCGTCGTACATAGCGCCTCCCGCAGGGCGTCGAAGCCGGTGCCGATCGCGGCGTCGGACTTCGCACGCTTGCCCGGCATCCAATCCTTGCCGAACAAGTTGTGGAGCACCGATCGCGGCCCGACTTCGACGAAGATCGGATCCGGAACGCGCGCCGCGAGCTCGTCGACACACCGCTGCCAGCGCACCGGCTTACTGACGTGGTCGACGAGACAGTCTCGGATCTGGATCGCGGTCGGCCGCTCGATCACGCCCGCCACATTCGCGACGTAGACCGCCGGTGACGTGAACACGAAGTGGCCGAGGATGTCCGCGAACGCCCTGCCCGCCCATGCGAACGCTGGCGCGTGCATCGGGATCCGCGGTTCGATCACGGTCGCGTCGAAGTAGTGATCGACTTCGAGCTCCGCGATCACGCGATCGACCGCGTCCGCGTGGCCGCTGATGACTTGTTGTCGCGGCGAGTTGTAGAGACCGATGCCGACCTGGGCAGAGACGCCGAGCTTCTCGATCGCGGTTTCGATCAGCCACGGCTCGAGCGGAAACACCGAGACCATCTTGCCGTCGCGTGCCTGATCGTAAAGCACGCCACGCGCGTCGACGAGCCGCAGGCAGTCCGCGAACCCGATCGCACCGGCGTGAACCAGGTGGTTGTATTCGCCGAGCGAGAGCCCGAGCGAGTGCTCGAACGTGATGCCGCGCGCGCCGAGCAACATCAGGTGCAGGTGGTTCGCGAGGAACACGCCGACCTGGACATCGCGATTCGTCGGAAATACGTCGGATCCGCGATAGTGCTTCGCGAGATCGCGACCGAGGATCTCGCTCGCGTCGCGCAGGAGCGCCGTGACGCCCGGCTCACCTTCGAGCTTCGCGATCATGTCGGGATACCGGCTGCTCTGGCCGGGGAACATCGCGATCGCGGTCATCTGCGTGCTCCGAACAACAGCGAGATGCCGTCCGCGAACGTGTTGCCGCGATCCACCATCACGACCTGCCCGGTCATCGCGTCGAACATCCCGCTGCACAGCGCGTACGCGGCATTGCCGACCTCGTCGGGCGTGACGAACCAGTCGTCGCCGACGAGCCCTTTCAGAAAGCCGTAGAACTCGCTGCCGAACGTGTCGGTGAACGCATCGGTCTTCACCGCGCGCGACCGGACGACATTGACGCGAACGCCGTGCTCGCGCAGGCGATATGCGAGGTAGCGCGCGAGCGATTCGGTGGCGGCCTTGCCGGCGGCCACGAAGTCGTACGCCGGGGTGAATCGATCGGGTCCGTCCGACGACATCCCGACGACGTAACGCGGGTATGCCCCGAGCTCTCGCTTGCACGCGAGCGTGTAGCTGACGATCGGCCACGCGGTCGCACGCATCGACTGTAGGAACGAGCGTTCGGTCAGGTCCTCGAGCGATTGCACGGTCACCGCGTTCGAGGCGTTCGCGACCAACGCGTCGATCGTGCCGACCTCGTGGCGGATTCGATGAAACAGCTGGACCGTGTCGTCGGCGTTCGCGACATCCGCCTGGATCACGATCGGATCCGGCATGCCGTGAAACTTCGCGCGGAGCTCCGCTTCGTCGACGGAACCCCACCGGCAGGTCAACACCGACCGCACGCCGGCGCGCCCGAACGCGAGCGCGGTCGCGAGGCCGATGCCCTTCGTCCCGCCGGTGATGAGCGCCGACTTCACAGCGGCCTCACCGGCGGCAAGGATCCGCGCTCGACGAACAGCCGGCTGAAGTTGTCGAACACCTGCGCGCCGTGATCGATCGTGATCACCTGGCCGCCGACGCCGTCCATCAGGCCCGAGCACAGGCCGACCGCCGCTTCGCCGACCTCGTCGGGCGTGGTGAACAGGCCGGGTGCGTGTGCTTCGACGAACGGCTCGAACGCGTCGCCGATCGTCGCGCGTAACGAGTCGGTGCTCGTGAACCGGGTGCGGAGCGCGTTGACGGTCGAGCCGAACGGCCGCAGGCGAAAGTGCAGATACGTGCACAGCGTCTCGAGGGCGGACTTCGCGGCGGCGATGATGTCGTAGTCGACGTGATAGGTGTCGTGCCCCGTCGACGACATCCCGAGCACGTAGCGGGGATAGACGCCGAATCGGGCGTGCGCGGCGCGGGTATACGAAATGATCGGAAACGTCGAGTACTCGATGGCCGTCGCCAGCCCCCGGCGCGAGAAGTCCGCGAGCTCCTTCACGAGGGGCGCGAACGCGACGTTCGACACCAACACGTCACAGCGAGGCATCGCTGCGACCACCGTCTCGGTATCGGGGTCGTGCGCCGCGTCCGCGTCGAGGATCGTTGGTCGAACCGCTCCGGCCGCTGTGAACATCCGCGTGATCTCGTCGGGGTCCGCGGAGCCCCATTTCTGGGTGAGGAATACCTGCGCACCGCGTTTTGCGAATGCGAGCCCGGTGGCGAGGCCAATGCCTTTCGTTCCACCGGTCACCAAGACGGCCTGACCTTTCATTCCCGAGATAGACCCCGCAGGTCGCTAGATGTGACGGAAAAAAGTTGTCGTACAATCGTCGACGGGTGGACGAGGTTTCAACGCTGGGATCGATGGGTGCAGTGCTGCGCGAGCTCGCGTCGGCGCCGGCGGATCTGTTCGTCCGCGGCACCCTGATCGATGGCCAGTTCGAGATCGAACGCGTGCTCGGCAGCGGTGCGATGGGCGTGGTCTACCTCGCGCGCGATCGCAGGCTCGAGCGCAACGTCGCGATCAAGCTGGTCAAGGATCAGTCGCCGCACGCGCTCGCCCGCGCATCGCGAGAAGCAGTCTCGCTCGCACGGCTCAGTCACCCGAACGTGGTCGTGATCCACCAGGTCGGCGAGATCGACGGCAAGGTCTACGTGGCCATGGAGTACGTCGCGGGCAAGAACGCGCGCGAGTGGGCCAAAGCGGAGACGCGCTCGATCCAGGACGTGTTGGCGGTCTATCGCGAGGTCGGTGAAGGACTCGCGGCGGCGCATGCAGCCGGGCTCGTGCATCGCGACTTCAAGCCGGACAACGTGCTCGTCGGCGAGGACGGTCGGGCGCGGGTCGCCGATTTCGGTCTCGCGCGATCCGAGTCGTCGTTCGTGCCGGCGGTCGGAACCGGCGCGATGACCCAGCTCGCGGGCACGCCGGCATACATGCCGCCCGAGCAAACGCGCGGTGAAGAGATCGATGCGCGCGCGGATCAGTACGCGTTCTGCGCCACGGTCTGGGAAGCGCTTCACGGCGTCCGGCCGTTCGACTACGAACCGGTCGCGTCGGGCAAGGTCGCCGGCAACGGGGCGCCGTTCGATAGCACGATCGCCGCGTCGAGCGACATCGTCACGAACGCGCCCACGTTGGACACGCCGACAACCCCGAAGGCGGAGGCACGCCCGAAGCGCGAGCCCCGGCGCGGCGATCGCAAGGTGCCGCGCCGGATCGAGCTCGTATTGTTGCGAGGGCTCGCCGACGATCGCGAAGACCGTTGGCCGGCGATGCGGCCGCTCCTCGACGCGCTTCGCGCCGATCACAAGAAGCGCAACGGCTCGATCGCGCTCGGCGTCGGCGTCCTCGCGATCGGGGGCGTCGCCTTCGCGATGCACGGTGGCAAGACCGATCCATGCGAGAGCGGCGCCGCGCAGATCCGCGAGTCGTGGAACCCGGCGGCCAAAGATCGGGTGATCGCGGCGCTCGCGCCTGTCGGTGCGGCGCCGTGGGTGGTGGCCCAGGCAACGGCGACCACGCAGACCGCCGATGCATGGAGCGAGCGGTGGGGCACGAGTTATCGCAGCGTGTGTCACTCCGGCTGGGCCAGCACGCTTGCCGAGCGCGGCACGATCTGCCTCGCACGAGCGCGTCACGAGCTCGCGTCGACGGTCGAAGCGCTCGCGTCCGGAAAGGTCGCGCCGGAGAACATCGCGCGAGCGCTCGATCAGTTGCCGCGATCGGAGAGCTGCACGGATCCGGTCTACGTGTCCGCGGATACGCCGCCGCCGAGCGATCCGGCGACCGCTGCGGCTGTCGAAGTCGCCACGTCGACGCTGCATCGGACGATGCTCGAAGAGCCCGGAACGGCGGCGAGCGCCGTCCTGGATTCGCTCGAGCAACAGCACCTCGCCTACCCGCCGCTCGTCGCGGAGATTCACGAGAAGCGCGGGACGCTCGCGTGGGCCAACAACGACAAGCATGCGATCGAGCTCATGCGCGATGCCTACTTCGAAGCGCGCGATGCCAGCGCGCGTGCGGTCGCGGCGAACGCGGCGCTCGAGCTCGTGCCGATGATGTTGAACGCCACGCGCGATCAAGAAGCGGCGATGTGGTCGCGGCTGGGCACCGTCGAGGCCACCGCGATCGCGGATCCGTGGACCCAGTCGCGCGCGTTGTCGTCGCAAGGCCTCGTCGCGACGGCGCAGAACCAGCCGGATCAGGCGATCGCGTTGCAGACCCGCGCGATCGCGATCGCGAAGCAAGCGAACCTCTCGCTCGCCCAGCTCTACGAAGAGCGGGGCGATTCGTACGACCATGCGGGCAAGCCCGACCTCGCGATCGCCGACTACGAAGCCGGCATGGCGGCGCTGCGCGCGAAGTACGGCGAGGTCCACCCCCGCATGTCGATCATGTTGCAGAAGCGGTCTCTATCGCTGATCAAGGCTTCGCGCGTCGACGAATCCGTCAAGGATGCGCGGAAGGCGATGGAGATCGCGACGATCGTCGATCCGAAGAAGACCGACATCTACGCGAACGCGCAAGGCTCGCTCGGTGTCGCGTTGACCGAAGCGCACCAGTACGACGAGGCGCTGAAGCTCCTCGACGACGCGCTTTCGGTGGAGACCACGCGGGATCCACACGGGTACAACACCGCGAGCGATCACAACAACCGCTGCGAGCTGCTCGGCAAGATGCGGCGTCACGCCGAGGCGCTCGCCGAGTGCAAGTTGTCCGAGACCATGTTCGTCGCCGTCGTCGGCGCGGATTCGACCGAGGTCGCCTCGACGGAGATCAATGCAGCGGTCGTCCAACTCGAGACCGATCCGGCCGCCGCGATCGAGTCGGCCACGCGCGCATTCGCCGCGTTGAAGCATCACGACGACGACGGCAACACGATCCTGCCACTGCTCCTCCGCGCGACGGCCTACCGGATGACCGGCCAGTGGGGGCTGTTGAAGGCCGACCTCGACGCGGCCGAGCCACTCGTCGGAAAAGCGGGCGGCCAAGCGACTCCATTCGAATACGCGCGGGAGAGGGCGTATCTTTGTAAGCATGACCACGACCCGAAGCAGCGCGAGTACGCCGTCACGGCGCGCGATGGCTTCGCGAAGATTGGTGAGCCCGAATCCGCAGCGGAAGCGACGAAGTTGATCCCGTGATCGATGTCGCGGCCCTCGAGGCAGATCTGAAGCAGGCGTGCGAGCGCGAGGAGTGGGAGCTCGCGGCCACGGTCGCGATCCGCGGCTACGGTCCCGAGTTGCTCGGCTACTTGAACGCGATGTTGCGCGATGCGGCCGAAGCGGACGACGTGTTCTCGACGGTGTGCGAGCTGATCTGGAACGGCGTCCAGCGGTTCAGCTGGCAGGCGAGCTTTCGCACGTGGGCCTACGCGATCACGCGCAACGCGTGCATCTCGTTCATTCGTGGATCGCGCAAGCGGCGGAGCGAGCCGCTCTCGACCACCGCGGTCGGCGCGATCGCCGAAGATGTCCGGACGAAGACGGCGAGCTATCTCGGTTCGCAGGTCAAGGACCGCCTCGCGGAGATCCGGTCGTCGCTCGATCCCGATGATCAGACGCTGTTGATCCTGCGGGTCGATCGCCAGTTGCCGTGGCGGGAGATCGCGCAAGTGTTCGAACCGGAGACCGCGACCCCAGCGGAGCTCGATCGGCGTGCGACCGCGCTGCGAAAGCGCTTCGAGCGGCTCAAAGAAGACCTGCGGGTTCAATTAGTTAAGTAACGCCGCATCGTTTCGGCCGGCTCGATCGTGGTAGCAGCATGGTCACGAAATCTGCCTCGACGTTCCGCATCGAAACCACCGTGAAGGTCGCGATCCGCGCGACGCCTGCCGCGATCTGGAGGTTGCTCACCGATGCGGCGAAGTTTCCGAGTTGGAATTCGACGGTGACGAGCATCGACGGCACGATCGCGCAGGGTCAGAAGCTCGCGTTGCGCGTGCCGGCGGCGCCGAAGCGGGTGTTCAAGCCGAAGGTCGTGGAGCTCGAGCCGGAGAAGCGAATGGTGTGGGCCGAAGGTGCGGCCCCGATGTTCAAAGGCGTGCGGACGTACACGCTGTCGCCGAATGCGGATGGCACGACGGAGTTCACGATGACCGAGGTGCTGCGCGGGCTCGCGGTGCCGATGGCGAAGGGTTCGTTGCCGGACTTCGGTCCGATCTTCGAGACGTACGCGAAGGATCTGGCGAAAGCGGCTGAATCCGCGCGATCGTAACCGCGCCATGACCGCGCTCGACCCGTTCGTCGCCGCACGAGAGCAATTCCTCGGACTCGTCTCCACGATCCGGCCCGAGCTCCACCGCTACTGCGCGCGACTCACCGGCTCGGTAATCGACGGCGAGGACATCGTTCAGGACACGCTCGCGAAGGCGTTCTACGCACTCACCTTGGAACCCGAGATGCCACCGCTTCGCCCCTGGCTGTTCCGGATCGCGCACAACGCCGCGATCGACTACCTGCGCAGCCACGGCAAGAAGCTCACGGATCCTAGCGATGACATCGAGATCGAAGGCGACGTGCCCGCCGATCCGGCAACGATGCGCGCCGCGATCGCGAAGTTCGTCGCCCTGCCCGTCGGCCAACGCAGCGCCGTGATCTTGAAAGACGTGCTCGGCTTCTCCGTCGAGGAAGTCGCCGAAACCACCGGATCGACCGTGCCCGCCGTGAAGGCCGCACTCGTCCGCGGTCGCACCGCGCTCGCCGCCACCGACGAAGAGGTGCTCGGCGCCGACGTGGAAGCGAAGCGCCAGCTCGATCGCTACGCGCAGCTGTTCAACGCGCGCGATTGGGACGGCGTTCGCGCGCTCGTCGCCGAAGAGTGCCGGCTCGATCTCGTCTCGAAGTCGCAGCGCCGCGGCAAAGCCGTCAAGATGTACTTCACGAACTACGAGAAGCTCGACATCCGGCTGCGCTCGATCGTCCTCGAGGGGCGCCCTGCACTGGCCGCGTATGTCGGCGATGCCACGGTACCGAGCCACTTCATCCTGCTCGACTTCGAAGGTGGCAAGGTCGCCATGATCCGCGACTTCAAGTACGTGCCGTATCTCGTCGCCGAGGCGGACTACGTCAGCGACATGCCACCGTCGACCGCGAACACGTGACCCGTGATCCAGGTGACGCTCGGATCCGCGAGATGAACGATCCAGCGTGCAACCTCTGCCATCGACGCCATTCGACCGAGCGGGACCTGCGCCGTGAACTGCTGCTTCACCATCGGAATCATCTCGGCGGGAATCGGCAGCTTGTCGAACACCGGCGTCTCCGTCGGTCCCGGTGCGATCGCGTTGACGCGAATCCCCGCCGGTGCGAGCTCGAGCGCCCACGACTTCGTCAGCGCTTCGACCGCGGCCTTCGTCGCACCGTAGATCGACGCGCCCGCAGCCGCCTTGTGCCCGGCCGCACTCGAGAGGTTCAGGATCTGGCCCTTACTCGCGGTGAGCGCCGGAAGCGCCGCTTGGGTCGCGAACACCAGGCCGATCACGTTCGTGTCGAACTGCGACCGGATCATCTGCGCGTTGGTCTGCTCGAGAGGACCGGGCATGAAGATCGCCGCGTTGTTGACGAGCACGTCGAGCTGACCGGACTCTTTCACGATCGCTTGGACCGCACCCGCGATCTGCGCTTGGTCACCGACATCGGCGACGAGCCATCGGATCTGCGGATGGCGCGCGCGTGCCGCGGCGACGTTGTCCTTCGACCGGCCGAGGCCGTACGTGATCGCGCCCGCTTCGTGGAACAGCGCCGCCGTGGTCTCGCCGATGCCGGAGGTCGCGCCCGTGACTAGAACGACTTTCGATTGGAACATGCGCTCACAGTGCAGCGCACTCGCGATTTCCTGTAGCCGCCTCGCGTGTACGGGACTCTTACGCTACGGTTAAGAATGGACCTGTTCGCGAAGATGGCGACGTACGTGCGGGTGGTCGAAGCCGGCACGCTGTCTGCGGCGGCGAAGCAACTGCGCGTGTCGGGCGCCGCGGTCAGCCGTCAGATCGCGACGCTCGAGGAGCTCGTCGGCACCGCGTTGATCGCGCGCACGACACGCAAGATGACGGTCACGCCGGCCGGCCAGGCCTACTACGAGCGCTGCGTGAAGATTTTGCGCGATGTCGATGACGCGCAGGCGATCGGCACACCCATGGACGGTGGACTCCTGCGGATCAGCGCTCCGGTCACGTTCGGGCTCGAGAGCGTGATGCCGAAGCTCCGCGCATTCGCCCGTGCGCACCCGGAGATCCGACTCGACCTGCGGCTGGACGACCGCGTGATCGATCTGGTGCTCGAAGGCGTCGACGTGGCGATCCGCGTCGCCTCGCTGCCGCCGGTCTCGACGGAGATCATCGCCCACCGCCTGACGGAGTTTCAGCGCGTGATCGTGGCGGCACCTAGTTATGTAAGAAAGCACGGTCGGCCGAAAACGCCGGCGGCTCTCGCGAGCCACGTGACCCTGTCGCACGCCGGGGATGGCTCGCAACGCGTGTGGAACTTGGTTGGCCCGGACGGTGGAACGGCTCGCGTGCCGCTCGACGTGCGGGCGGCGAGTAACGCCGGTCACGTTCTGCGCGACCTGGCCTGTGATGGCGCCGGTATCGCACTTCTGCCGCAATGGTTCGTCGCGGATGACATCGCGTCCAAACGACTCGAGATCCTGTTACCGGGGTGGAGCAATGCACCGGTGCAAGTTCACGCTCTGTTTCGAACGCATCACCGTGGAGATCCGCGCGTCAAGCTGCTGCTCGATCACCTGCGAACCAGCTATGCTGGCGCTGACCATTGAGCCTCGATCATCTCGATACGCTGCCGGCGGGAAAGACCACGCCCGGCGAAGATGATCTGATCGCGTTCGGTGGCAGAGTCGGTCGGTATTTGATCCTCGATCGCGTCGGTCGTGGCGGCATGGGCGTGGTCTACGCGGCGTACGACTCGGTGCTCGATCGCCGGATCGCCGTGAAGATCATGCGCGCGCAGGATGGCGAGGATGCGAGCTCGGGTCGCGTGCGCATGGAACGCGAGGCCCAGGCGCTCGCGCGGCTTTCGCACGAAAATATCGTCACGGTCCACGATGTCGGCGAGCACGCCGGCTCGATGTACATCGCGATGGAGCTCGTCGAGGGCGCCACGCTGCGCGAATGGCAGAAGGACAAGCCGTGGCGCGAGATCCTGCGCGCGTATCTCGATGCCGCTCGCGGGTTATCGGCGGCGCACGCGGCCGGGCTCGTGCATCGCGACTTCAAGCCCGAGAACGTGCTCGTCGATGCGAAGGGCGATGTCCGGGTGACGGACTTCGGCCTCGCGCGTCGCGCCGGCGATGGTGGGCCCGCGGTCAAGCACCTCAGTCCGTCCGCGTTCGATAGCGACCTCACGGCCGCGGGCACGGTGATGGGCACGGTCGCGTACATGGCGATCGAGCAGATCGAGGGCCGCTCCGTCGACGAACGCACGGATCAGTACTCGTGGTGCATCGCGACGTGGGAGGGCCTGTTCGGCGAGCAGCCGTTCGTGTCCGGCAACCTCGAAGCGCGGCGCGAAGCGATGACGAGCACGGTGCCGAAGCCGCCCGCGAAGCCGGCACTTCCGCGTGGCATCGTCCGCGTATTGCAACGCGGTCTCGCGGCCGATCCGAAGGAGCGCTGGCCCTCGGTCGAAGTCATGGTCGCCGAGATCGAGCGCGCGATGTCGTCGCGGCGCTGGTACATCGCGGCAGGCGGGTTCGCGAGCGTCGCGATCGTCGCGGGTGTGTTCGCGATCGGCCACAGCTCCGGCGCGCGCGCCGCGAATGCCTGCGCGAACGTCGCGTCCGATCCGGTGTGGACGCCGCAGATGAAGGCGACGATCGAGAAGGCGTTCTCGGCGACCAACGTGCCGTACGCGCCCGATGCATCGCGGCTCGCGGCGAAGTCGATCGAGGCATGGCAGGAGCGGTGGCATGGCATCGCGCTCGACAGTTGCGTCGCCACGCGTACGCAGCACACCCAGTCCGAGCAGATGCTGGACTTGCGGACCGCGTGCTTGGCGAAGCGCCGCGACGAGCTCGCCACGATCGTCGGCGGTCTCGCGCATGCCGATCCGAAGGTGGTCGAACATGCGGCCACGCTCGCCCTGCCCGATCTCGACGCCTGCAACGATCCGCAAGCGCTCGCCGGTGTCGCGCTCCCGCCGCTCCCCGATCCGGCGCAACGCGAGCTCGAGACCAAGCTGGCGGCGATCGAGCTAGAGCTCGCGGGTGCGCTGACGCTGCCGCGCGCGAAGGAGCTCCTCGATCAACTGCCGGACGCGAGCAAGGTCACGTATCCACCGCTCGTCGCGCGGATCGCGATCGATCGCGCGAAGCTCGAGGAAGAGCTCGGGCACGGCAAGAAGGCGCGTGGCGCGTTGCTCGAGGCGGCGGCGGCGGCGTCGGCCGCGGGTGATAACGATCTGCTCGTCGACGCGTATCTGCGCGCGAGTCAGATCGAAGCGCGCGTGACCTCCGAGTTCAACCTCGGCAAGTCGTGGCTCGGCCTCGCGAAGGGCACGATGACGCGGATGGGATCGCGCCCGAAGAAGCTGCTCGCGTGGGACCACGCCGCCGGCGACCTCGCGTATCGCGAGGGTCGAATGGACGATGCGCGCGATGCGTTTCGCCAGGAGCTCGCGCAAGCAACGGCGCTCGATCCGGGTGGCGTTCTCGAGATTCGCGCGTTGTCGGATCTGGGCAAGACCGAATCGGAGCTCAACTCGCTCGCGGATGCCCATCTTCATCTCGATCGCGCACGCGTGCTCGCGAAGCAGCAACTCGGCGAAGCGCACCCGCTCGTCGGCGGCATTTATCACGACCTCGGCACGGTCGTGTTTCGCGAGGGCAAGTTCACCGAGTCGTTGCTCTACTTCGAAACCGCGGCGAAGATTCGCTCGGCGGCGTACGGTGCGGATTCCGTCGAGGCGGCGAATTCGATCCAGGCAGTCGGTAACGCGTTGGTCTCGATGGATCGCCCGCAGGAAGCCGCACAAAAGTTCGGCGAAGCGATCGCGATCTTCACGGCGCGGCTGGGCCCGGATCACCCGGACGTCGCGAACGCGTACAACGATATCGGCGGCACGTATCACCGCGCGGGTGACTACGAGAAGGCACTCGCGAACGCGCAACATGTCAAAGCGATCCGCGAGAAGGTGCTCGGTCCGGATCATCCAGACGTTGCCGAAAGCCTCGTCAACGAAGCGATCGAAGCGAAGAACCTCGGGCGCTGGGACATCGTCAACGCCAACTACCCACGTGCATTCGCGATCTACGAAGCGAAGAGCAAGGACTCGCTCGAAGTCGGGATCACGAGCATCAACTACGGCGAGGCGTTGCGCGCCCAGGGCAAGCTCGACGAAGCCGAGAAGGCCTACAACCGCGCGCGCGATATCATCGCGAAGCAACTCGGCGAGGATCATCCAATCCTCGGGCACACGTGGAACGGGCTCGGTCAGGTCGAGCTCGCGCGTGGCCATCGCGACGAAGCGCAGCGCTTGCTCGAACGCGCCGTGCAGATCCGCGGCAAGGCGAACATGGACGCCACGGATCTCGCGGAGAGCAAGTTCGCCCTCGCCCGCGCGTTGCCCGAGACCGATGCGGCGCGCGCGAAGCAACTCGCGCAGGACGCGGCCGCGGTCTACAAGGACTCGGGGCCTGGCTACGCGAAACGCTATGCCGAGGTCGAAGCGTGGCTTACCGGCCGATGATCGAGCCAGCGCGCGACCGGCACGAACAACAGCAGTAAGCCCGCGGTCAACAGGTACTGACCGAACGAGCTCTTCGAGAAGAACGCGGTGCCGACGAGCGGACCGAGCATGCCGCCGGTGTCGCCGCACAACTGGAGGAGCCCTGCCGCGGTACCGCGCCGGTTCGCCGGGACGATTTCGCCGACGAGGACGAGCGTGGATGGCCCGAGGCCGGCCGCCGACACGCCGACGAGTGCGATGCCGAGCCCGACGACCCACACCTGGTGCGCGATCGCGATCAGGCCGAGGCCACCGGCGCCGATCACGAGCGACCACGCGGCGACCTTGCCGTGCGCGTGATGGCGGTCGCCGAGCCGGCCCGCGGTCGTGGTGAACATCGCGTCGGTGACCGAGAGGATCGCCATCAAGATGCCGGACGTGCCGCGCTCGTCGAGTCCGCCGATCGAGAACTGGCGTCCGTCGACGAGGAACTCGAGCGTGGACAGCACCATGCCACCGGCGGCGAAGTTCAGGGCGAAGTTGATGCCGCACAGGCCGAGCAACCGGCGATCGCGCATCTCGGCGATCGCATCGCGCAACGTGGCGCGCTTGCCGAAGGACGCGTGGAGATCGGGTACGCGCGTGATCGCGAGGATCAGCGCGAGCACGACGGCGATGTCCGCGAGGACGAACGTCTTGACGTTGCCGATCGCTTCGCTCGCGAGTCCACCGATCACGAATCCGACCGGCGTGCCGAGGACGATCGTCGCGCGTACGGCCGCGGCAGTCGCACCGCCGTTCGCACCGACGCCCGCTTCGATCGATAGCGCCGAGGCCGCGATGAACACGCACGCCGAGCCGACGCCGTGCAACAGGCGCCCGACGAGGAACGCCGGGCCTTCTTGATGGCCGAGCATGCCCGCGAGGTACAGGCCGATCACCACGATCTGGACGGCGAGCCCGTAGACGAGCGTCTTCTTCGCGCCGATCCGATCGGCCATCACACCGATCGATGGCGAGCAGACGACGCGCATCGCGCGATTCGCGCCGAGGATCACGCCGATGAACGTCGCCGAGAGTCCGACCTCTTTACCGACGGCGGGAAAGATCGGGAACACGATGCCACCCGCAACACCGGCGAGCAGCGTCCCCGGCGCCAGGGCGAGCGCGAGGGATCGAGGTTTGGTCACGTGGCTACTCTAATAGCGACCGGCCAACCTGGCGACGTGCGGCGCACGAACAGTGTGGCTACGGTGATCGGATGACGATCGAGAAGGTTCCGGTTTCGTATCGCGCGGGTGATGTCGTCTATCGCGGCACGTTGGTCAGACAGACGGACACGGCGCCCGTCGCCGCGGTCGTGCTGTTGCCGGATTGGCGGGGCCAGAGTCCCCTCGCGTTCGATCACGCGCGATTCCTCGTCGAGCGAGGCTGCGTCGTGATGATCGCGGATCTCTATGGAGATGGCTTTTCGCCGACGGATCCGAAGCAGGTGACCGAGCTCGTAAAACGCTTGGTGGAACATCGCGAGGTAGGCGTGGCGGCGGTGAGAGCCTGCTTCGATGCGCTCGAGGTCGGAACCGTTGCGAGGTTCGTGCTCGGCTACAGCGCCGGCGGAATGATCGCGCTCGATTACGGGCGAAGTGGTGCGGCGATCGCCGGGATCGTGGTCGCGTCTGCGTTGCTGAAGACCGCGGCGGGTCCGACCAAGATCGCGGCGCCGGTGCTCGTGCTGCAGGGCACGCAGGATCAGGTGTCGCCGATGTCGGTGATCGCCGACGTGATCGCGGAGATGGATGCCGCCGGGAACGACGCCCGGTTCGAGCTCTACAGCCAGACCCATCACGCGTTCGATAACCCCGAGGCCGGCACGGATCCGACGGCCCGGCTGTGCTACTCGCCGGCGGCCGCAGCCCGGTCGCGCCAGGCGATCGCGGACTTCATCGAGACCCATCGCGGCCGGTGATCGGGTTCGCGGAGACCCAACGTGCGACGTGGCAATGCGTGGTTAGCGCTGGCACGTATCGTGATGAATGGCGCGGACATGATGAAGCTCTTGTCCCTCGTGTCTGTCCTCGCGCTCGCTGGTGCCTGTGGAAAGAAGGATGAAGCCGCCGGTGGTGGCACCGCCAAGACGGCCGAACCGGCTGCCGCCGCTCCAAAGGCCGCGCCGATCACGATCAACGAAGCGGATTGGGTCGTGAAGAACCTCCACGACACCTCGCCGATGGTCAACGTGTCGATGAAGGTGCCCAAGGATGCGAAGCTCGAGAAGAACGGCAACGGCGGCGTCGACATCACGATCGCGCCCGCGTACCAGCTGACGGTCAGCGCGATCATGGTGTCGTCGATCGACGAGGCGAAGAAGAGCGACAAGTCGCTGTCGATCGAGTCGTCGTCGTATCAGAACGGCAAGACGGTCCTCGACGAGCCGAACGGGTTCATCGGCACCGAGCAGATGAAGACCGAAGCGAACGGCCACACCTACGAGCCGGAGACCCACTTCTACTACTACCTGGGCACCAAGGACGGCGCGTTCTTCTCGGTCAACGACGCGCGCCCGCTGTCGAACTTCGACGCGCCGGGCTCGACGTATTCCGAAGCGCTCGCGAAGCAGGTCTACGGGATCGTGAAGGGCTCGCTCAAAGCGAATTAACCCGCCAGATCGGGAACTCGCCACCGCGCTGCGGGGCGGCGATCACGCCGTTCTCGACGGCGCCGTCGTCGCTTTCGGGTTCGCACAGATAGACCACGACGGCCGAATCCGTACGCACGAGCCGCGCGTTCGCGGGAACCACACGGGGGCCACGCTTCCACTCGACTTCGAGATCGCCGACCTCGCTCGCTTCGAGGATCTTGCGACCGCCTTCGGTCGAGAAGCCGGTGACGGTCGCGACGGCGACATCGCGCTCGCCGCTAACCGGCTCCGACGGAATGCCATGGAGCGCGAGGTGCGCGGCCATCTCCGGCGGCACGATGTACGCGGGCGGCCGATCGACGACGACCGAGCCCTTGAAGTTCGAGAAGTACTTCACGTGGACCGAGACCGGCGCGCCATCGAGCGTGCGCGGTTGCATCGTCTTGATCTCGATCGGCTCGGCGAACGCCTCGAGCGTGTAGCGCACCGCGATCCGATCGCGCGGCGCTTTGCTCGTAGCAACCAGTTGCACGATCTCGTCGGCGTGACCGGTCACGTATGTCAGCGCCTCGAGGATCGTGGCGTAGGTCGTGCGCGTGCGCTCTTCGAACGTCAGATACGAGTAGCACTCGAGCAGCAGGTCCAAGCGATTCGACAGGCCGCGATAGTTCGAGCCGAACCGCGGGTTGTGCGGATACGTCATCCAACCTTCGGTCACGGGTGACGCCGGATCTGCATCGCGCCGCGCATCCAACGCGCGCTCGTCCTCGACGAAGTTGCCGTACCAGCCCGCGAGTAACTGGTGATTCGTCTCGAGCGCCTGCGTCACCTCCGGCATCATCTTCTGCCGCATGTACGCGATCGGTTCCGGGCGGCCACTCTCGACGGTGTGCGGGATGTCGTACGTCATCGCGAACCGATGGACCGAGCCGTTCGTCGCGTGGGTATCGATCGTGAAGTCCGGCTGCCAGACATGCGCGACGCGCTGTTGCAACAGGCGCATCTCCTCGGCCTGCTGCCGCATGTAATCGCGGTTGAGGTTCACGCCGATGCCGTTGACGCGCGTGCCGACGAGCTTCGGCCCGATCTGACCTTCGAGGCGCGGCAGGTTCAGCTTGCGATTCTCGGGATCGATCGCGTCGTTGCCGTCCGGGTTGAACAGGCCGACGATCACGAGCACCAGCTTCTCGATCAGGTGCGGGAACTTTCCGTCGAGGATGTCCCGCGCGAGCATCTGGCAGCCCTCTTTGCCCTCGACCTCGCCGGCGTGGATGCCGTTGATGATCAGCACCACCGGCAGGCCCTTCGCGCGCGCCTCGGCCGGCGTCTTGATGCCGTGCGCGGACATCACGATTAACGGGAGCTCCCTGCCCTGCGGGCTCGATCCGAACGAGGTCAGATGAAACCGCGGATCGTTCCGCCCGGCGAGCGCCGTGTAGAACTCCATCACGTGGCGGTGCAGGCTCGTCTCGCGATACGCCGTGGCTTCGGCGTGCGTTTGCAGCATGCGCGCAGGTTACAGCTTCATGCCGAGCGAGAGGCCCATCTCGGCCAGGATCTCCTTCACCTCTTTGAGGGATTTGCGCGCGAAGTTCCGCTCCTTCAACAAGTCGGCTTCCGTCCGTTGGACGAGCTCGCGGATCGTCCGCACCTGCGCGTTTTGGAGGCAGTTTGCCGTGCGCACGGACAGCTCGAGCTCGTCGACGGAGCGATCGAGGTATGGGTTCTGCGCGGGCTCGGGTGCTGGATCCGGCGTCAGCGCGCCGAACGGAATCTCGGGCTCGTCCCCGGTGTACGGATAACCGCCGACGAGCAACGCAGCGCGCGGCCACGTACATGGATCGGTCGCGCGCCCCTGTGCCGCTCCCAACACCGCGGAGGTCCCGCGCTCGGCGACATCGCGAATCCATGAGGGTCCGTGCGAGACCGGCGTCGCGTGAAAGCCCGTCGCCAAGACGTGCTGCGCGGCATTGCTCAGCGGAACGTGGAGGCGAATCCGGTCACCGGAGCGCACGCCGAGCTGCGCCGCCGTCGCCGGTGACAGCTCGATCACCGGGCTATCCGCGACGTCGAACTGCGCGGGCGCGAGTGCGGCAGCCTTACTCGTTCCGACGAGGAGCCAGCGATTCGGCAACACCATCTCGCGTAGCAATTGATCGCGGCGCGTGGGGTGATCGCGGATTAGCCTTTTCGCGCTCTTGATCGTGGTGGTGAGGCCCGCCGCTTCACACGCGCCGTACATCGACGGCATGAACAGCTCGGCGAGCAGCTCGCCCGATGCGCGATCGCGTTCGCCGACGAGAGCGATCGACTCGGCGCTGTAGTCACCGTGCTGCGGGACGTATGCGAGCCACTCGACGAGCGACTCGAGCGCGAGATCGACCGCATCGGACACCGATTCGAGATCGCCGCCCATCACGCGTTCGTAGGCCTGATTCAGATCGGACGTGGGATCGCGCAGATCCGGAGGTAGCACCGGCAGCACGCTCCACTTCGTCGACGGGAACGCACGCGGCGCGTACGGTTCGATCAGCTCGAGGTGCGCGATCCGTTCCCGGCGCACGCGCGATTGAATCACCTCGACGCCGCACTTCTCGCACACCACGCCGCGGTGCTTCATGCGGTTGTACTTGCCGCAGCCGCACTCGTAATCGCGCTTCGGCCCGAAGAGCTTTTGCGAGTACAAATCGTCGAGGATCGGGCCCGCCGACCAGCTGCGATCGTCCGGATCACCGACCGTGATCTGCAAGCCGCCCTCGGTGCGCGTGATCACGAGCCCGGCGACGCGCGCGAGCAACTGTGCGTAGCGTAGTTGATCGAGTCCGCGGCTCGTCGACGGCTTTTCGAAGAACGAGAAGATGTCCATCCCGCCGCTCGTCGCGGGCTTCGGCGGTGCGGGCGGCTCGTACGGCATGTACGGATTGGCGACGGACTCGCCTTTGACGAGCGTCTCGTAGATCCGCGTTCGCAGCAGCGCATCGCCGGTTCGGTGGCCGGCGTAGTCCGACAGGATCGCATCGCCGCCATTCGCATGAAGCCAATCGAGTTGCTCTGCCGTGAAGCCGAAGCCCGAGGCTGGTTGCTGCGTGATCGTGTCGTACGGACCGATCGAACGCATGAACACGAACGCTTGCGCGGTCGGAAGCACGCGCGTGACCACGCCGGCGCTCGCGACCTGGCACTCGATTCGAGGTGGTTGGCCGTCGTCGACGATCTCCTCGATCGCGATCGGCTCGCCGTTCACCACGACGCGATCGCCGGCGGTGAACGTCTCGCGCCAGCTCACGTCGACGATCATTCGCATCGTGATCCCCGGTGTCAGATCGTTGACGACGGTTTCGGCGCGCGTGACCGTGGCGGTCGGTGCGTCCATGAACGTCGCCGACACACCGTTCTCGGCGTGAAAGAACACCTGCGCGTAACGCGCGACGGTCTGGCCGACCTCGACCATTTCGTTCGCACGCTCGCCACGTTCGCCGAAGATCGCGCGCAACAGCTTTTCTTCAGGCGATAGCGCGCGCTCGGCCTCGCTCGGAGGCGCGTCGTACGTGAACGTTTCTGTCACGTCCAGCGCGAGCGCATCGGCGAGCGCGCGGTTGATGCGGGTCTTGCCCGTCGCGATGGTCGATGTCACCGAAACCTTCGGAGCGACCTGCGACGTAGTGACGTTCACCATCGGGTCCCTTATAACAAGGCGTGCGTATCGCCGTCCTGGAGCTCCCCGCGTCATACGGCGCTCCGGATCGCGTGTTGGATGTCATCGACGCGCGCATTGCCGCGCAGCCCGCGGATCTGTTCGTCACGCCGGAGGCGGCGTTGCATGGCTATGTCTCGCCCGACGGAGATTTCGATATCTCGCGGTTCGCGGAAGGCCTCACCGGGCCGACGGCCACGCGTGCGGCGGCGATCGCGGCGAAGCATCGCTGCCACCTCGTCACGTCGTTGGTGTTGCGCGAGGGCGATGCGCTGTACAACGCGATGACGTGTCACGGCCCGGACGGCCTCGCGTTCGTGTATCGCAAGCGCCACCCATGGATCCCAGAGACCTGGGCCACGCCCGGACCGCGGGTCGCGCCGGTCGTCTCGATCGCGGGCGTTCGCGTGACGATCGCGGTGTGCTACGACCTGCACTTTCTCGACGACGATCTGCAACCGGCCGACGTGCTGTTGTTCCCGAGTGCGTGGGTCGAGCGACCGGACTCGCGTCGCGTGCGCCTGCAGCGGTTGGCGGCGAAGCGCGGGATCGCGATCGCGAACGCGAACTGGGCGCCGGGCGACGTGCGCGTGTGGGGCCAAGGCAACTCGTGTATCGCGCGGCCGGATGGCTCGCTCGAGACCGTGGCTGCGCCGAACGGCCGGCTAGATCTCGACGTCTGACGGTGTCTGCGCGATCGTCTCTTGCGGACCGGGCGGCACCGTCGGCATGCGCTTGCGACCACGCCGGCCGATCGCTTCTTTGCCGAGGCGGATGATGTCCTTCGAGGCGGACCGTACGAGCACGAGTGCAGCGACCGCGTAGATCGCCATGCCGGCGATCACCTGGATCACGAGGGACACGACAAGCGGCATGTGACCGTGCAGGACTTCTTGGAGGCCAATCACGCCGAAGAACATCGGGATGCACGGCAGGAGCGGCCGCGCGACGCCGATCAGGTAGCTCGCGCTCGAGAACTTACAGATCCGGCCGGCGACGACGATCGTCACGATGCTGTGCAGCGCGTAGCCGACGACGCCACCCCAACACGCGTACTCCGGTTGGCCGAACGAGCCGCCGATGTACACGCCCGAGAGCACGACGACCGCGCGGAAGAAGCTCGAGTACATGAACAGGCGGGTCTGCATCACGGCCTGCAGATACGCCGTGGCGGCCCAGGTCATCGGGCGGAACACCGTCATGATCGAGAGGATCGTGAGCATCGGCGCCATGCCGGCCCACTTCGTGTTGAACAACGCGGGCACGACCGTCGCCGAGACCGCGCCGAGCCCGACGCCGAGCGGTGCGACGATGACTTGCAGGAGCGACGCCGAACGCACGACGGCGCGCTGCCGTTGCGCGGGCTCCATGAGCGCGAACGACGGCATCAACACCTCGCCGATCTGCTCGGCGATGTTGATCACGGGCATCTCTGCCAACGAATACGCGAGGCCGTAGAGACCCATCACGTTGTCGGTGAACAGCTTCGACATGATGATGTTGTCCCAGCGTGTCGCCGCGCGATCGGACACACCCGCGATCATGATCGGCAGGCCGTAGACGAACAGGTCTTTGACGTCGTGATACTTGAGGCGCGTGACGGCGAGCCACTCTTCGCGCGGTGCCGTCCGGAAGTAGAGGATGAACTGGACGAACGAGCGGCACACCGCGGCGAATTCGATCGCGTGGCCGCCCCAGTAATGCGCGAGCGATAGCGAGAGCGCGGTGAACAGGATCTCGCCGGTCGCATTGATCGATGCGATCTGGCGGAACTTGAGGCCGCGCATCAACAAGCGCTCGGGGATGTAGCGCGCGCGATCGAGGACGTTCGCGACCGCGTAGCCGAGCAAGTAGTCGCCCATCTGCGGTTCGTTCATCCAGCTGCCGAGCGGCCAGCGGATCGAGTAGAGGACGACCATCGCGACGATGCCGATGCCCGTGTGAACGACGAGCGCCTGGAACGCGATCTTCGGCTCCGACTTCTTCGCGATCATGTGCTGACCGAACGCGAAGCTCGTGAACACGCCCGCGGTCAGCACGGCGATCGATGCGGTGATCACGGCCGCGTACTGATCGGGCGCGATGAAGCGCGTGATGATCAGCATCCCGAACAGCTGGACCATGCGGGAGCTGACGCCGAACAACATGTTCCAGGCGACGCCTCGGGCAGCTTGCTTCGCGATCGACAATCGCCGGCATTGTAGAGTAGAGGCCATCGCTTGCGCACGACGGCGGATCACATTGCGGAAGTCTTCGAGCGGCTCGCGCCGGGGTACCAGATCGCGGTCGAGGCGATTTCATCGGGGCCCGGCGGACCGGAGAAGCGCGACCGCGAGGTCGCCGCGGGCCGGCGTTGTGCGACACGAGCGCTCGCAACGATCGGAGTGAGCGGCGTTGTCACGACCGGCGAGCGCGGCATGCCGGTGTGGCCGGAAAACTTGGTGGGCAGCATCACGCACACGGATGACTGGGCGGTGGCGGCGGTCGGGCGCGGCCGGGCGATCGGGATCGATCTCGAATCCGTGACGGCGGCGCGACGCAACCCGGACCTGTGGGATCACGTGACGACGCGTCAGGAGCGCGCGGCGTACCAGATCGAGCCGGCGCTCGTGTTTTCGATCAAAGAAGCGGTCTACAAGTGCCTCTTCCCGATCGGGAAGATCGTGCTGGGCTTCGCGGATGTCGAGCTCGATGCCCGGATGCAGGTCGTGCGCGCGGCGGGCTATGCCGAGCGACCGCATGTCGCGTACGTGATCGAGGGCGATCACGTGATGGCGGTCGCGCTGCTCTAGGGATGTTCGGTGCGCTTCTTCTCGTCGACGCACGCCTTGTAGCTCGTGCAATCGGTCGAGGTTTCGGCGCACTTGCTCTCGAGCGCGATCAACTTGTAGGTCGGATCCGGGTTGCCCGGCGCGCGCGTGCAGAAGTCGAGGATCGTCGGCCGTGCGCCCTCCTCGGCTCCCGAGCACTGGATCTCGAAGTTCGCGTACTTGGTGCAATAAGCCGGCGCGTTCGCGGTCTGCGCCTTCGCGGCGGCGTTCGCGAGCTCTTCGCGGTGTTGGCGCATCGCGGGCGTGAGCTTCGCGTCGCATTCGGTGATCGCGCCTTTGTCCTTGATGCACGTGAGGACATCGGCCGGCCACTTGTCGTCGACGCAGGCCTTGATCGTTGCGTCTTTCACGGGACCGAGCGAGGCGATCGTGTCGTCCTGCATCTTCTTGATCTCGCCGGCCGGGAGCTCGCCGTCGGTGCCCGCTCCGTTCGCGACACCTTCGCGGGCCGCGCGATCGATCGCCGGACCGATCACGCCCGCGCAATCGATCGTGGCGGCCGAGCCCGAACCAGGACCGGGTCCGGGTGGAGACGCGTCTTTTTTGCAGGCAGCGATCACGACGAGGAGCAGCACGCGCTTCATGCGTCCGCACTGTACTAGAACCTCCGCTGGAGACCGACGTAGATCATCGCCGTAGTCGAGTCATCGCTCGCATGTTGGATGATCGGCCCGCCGGTGAACGACCAGTCGTGGTTGCCGCGCACGGTCAGGAACAGCGCGCCTTCGATCACGTCCGTGTACGTGGTGCCGACGGACATCGTGGTCGTGTCTTTCGCGACCTGGAACGCTTCGCCGTAACCGAGTTGCGCTCGCAGGCGAAGGTTGTACGGCAGGAGTGGTGTGGTGTACGCGAGGAAGCCGACGCCCGAGCCCTTCAGCGTGGCCTGTTCGGGATCCGGGATGTCGCCGCGCGCGAACAGCGTCCCGGCGCCGCCGATCGAGAACCCGGCGAACGCGAGCACGTCGAGTTGAAGGCGCATTCCGAACCAGCCACCGGACGGTGCCGAGAGCACGCCGAATTGGAGGTAGCGTTCGGAACCGTCGTCGTGCTTGTCGGGGATCACGCGATCCTCGACGAACACGTCGTTGCCCATCACCAGATCCAGGAACATCACGGGAAGCAGCATGTCGGTGAGAGGCCGCGCGCCCGGCGGCATTGCGATTCGAAACGAAGCGAAGGAAACCTCGCCGAATTGGCAAGGCGTTCGCGTGTTTCAAATCTGAACGTTCGCGTGGTACCCCCGGCGGATGGACGTCACTCGCCAGCTCGCAGCGCTCGGGGTTTCGCTTGTCGAAGGTGATCTGATCGCGCGGTCGCCGATCGATGGATCGCAGACCGCAGCGATCGCGCACGGCGACATGGCGGCGGCGATCGCGCGTGCGCACGAAGCGTTCATCGCGTGGCGAGCGGTGCCGGCGCCGCGCCGAGGCGAGCTCGTGCGGTTGTTCGGCGAAGAGCTGCGCGTTGCGAAGGATGCGCTCGCCGAGCTCGTCACGCTCGAAGCCGGCAAGATCGTCGCGGAAGCGCGCGGCGAGGTCCAAGAGATGATCGATGTCTGCGACTACGCGGTCGGGCTGTCGCGCCAGTTGTACGGGCTCACGATCGCGAGCGAGCGCGCCGGGCATCGGATGATGGAGACCTGGCATCCGCTCGGTGTGGTCGGCGTGATCAGCGCGTTCAACTTTCCGGTCGCGGTGTGGGCGTGGAACGCCACGCTCGCGCTCGTGTGCGGCAATAGCGTCGTGTGGAAGCCGTCGGAGAAGACGCCGTTGACGGCGCTCGCGTGTGGTGCGCTGTTCGCGCGTGCGCTCGCGAAGTTCGGGGTCGCGCCGGACGGGTTGTGCGAGATCGTGATCGGTGATGCGGCGGCGGGTGCGGTGATGGTCGATGACCGGCGCGTCGCTCTGGTGAGTGCGACGGGGTCGACGCGGATGGGCCGAATCGTGGGACCGCGCGTCGCCCAACGGTTCGGGCGCACGTTGCTCGAGCTCGGCGGCAACAACGCGATGATCGTGGCGCCGTCGGCGGATCTCGAGCTCGCGACGCGGGCGATCCTGTTCTCGGCGGCGGGCACGTGCGGGCAGCGCTGCACCACGTTGCGGCGATTGATCGTGCACGCGGAGATCAAGGACGAGCTGCTCGCTCGCGTCTCGCGCGCGTACGGACAGCTGCGGATCGGTGATCCGCGTCAGGCGTCGACGCTCGTCGGGCCGCTGATCGATCGCGGCGCGTTCGATGCGATGCAGTCGGCGCTCGCGCGGGCGAAGGCCGAGGGCGGTCAGGTCGAAGGCGGTGGGGCCGTCGAGGCGGTCGCGGGTGGCTCGTACGTGGCGCCGGCGATCGTCCGGATGCCGTCGCAGTCGGCGGTAGTTGCCGAGGAAACGTTCGCGCCGATCCTGTACGCAATGGACTACGCGGATCTCGATGCCGCGTTCGCGATGCACAACGCGGTCGCGCAGGGCCTATCGTCGTGCATGTTCACGACGGATCTGCGCGAGGCCGAGCGGTTCCTGGCGACGAGCGATTGCGGGATCGCGAACGTCAACCTCGGACCGAGCGGCGCCGAGATCGGTGGCGCGTTCGGTGGCGAGAAAGAGACGGGTGGCGGTCGCGAGTCCGGCAGTGATTCGTGGCGCAGCTACATGCGGCGGGCGACGAACACGATCAACTACTCGTCCGAGCTCCCACTCGCGCAAGGCATCACGTTTAGCTGATCGGCCGAGGCGTGCGGGTCGCGGAAGTGGTCGAGATCGCCCATGTAACTCGTTCTGTTACGTGAGACCTTGCCAGGTCGGCGTTCACGCATCAGTCTGAGTTACATGAAACGCGATTCGCGGCTCAGCCGGACGCTCCACGCGCTGCTCCACATGGCGGACGCCGGGCGCGCGCTGACGTCCGAAGAGCTCGCGGGCATGTTGATGACGAATCCGGTCGTCGTCCGGCGCACGATGGCCGGGCTACGGGATGCGTCGATCGTGCGATCGACGAAGGGGCACGGCGGTGGTTGGGAGCTCGCGCAACCACTCGCGAAGATCCGGCTCGCGGATATCTACATCGCGCTGGACGAGCCAACGGTGTTCGCGATGGCGTCCGAAGCGGAAGCCGAGAGTCCCGGCTGTCTCGTCGAGAAGGCAGTGACCGCGACGATGTCGCGCGCGTTCGCCGAAGCCGAGACGTTATTGATGCGCCGGTTTCACGAGATCACGCTCGCGGACATCGCGGCGAGTGTGCACGCCACGGGGCATCGGATGGGCTCGAGCCCGGAGCAAATGCGGAAGAGCTCGGGGGCGACGAAGTCGGCGAAGTCGACACGCGGCAGGCGTGCGGCGCATGTGTCGCGAGGTGCGTCGTGATTGCCGACGCGGTCATCGCCGACGCGGTCATCGCCGACGCGGTCATCGCCGACGCGGTCATCGCCGACGCGGTCATCGCCGACGCGGTCATCGCCGACGCGGTCATCGCCGACGCGGTCATCGCCGACGCGGTCATCGCCGACGCGGTCACGGCATGCGCGCAGCCGCGGTCATCGTCATCGCATGCGCGCAGCCGCGGTCATCACGTTCTATGCGGATCGTCCGGGATCGTTGCCGTTGCCGTTGCCGTTGCCGATCACGTCAACGTGGTTTCGGCGCCCACATCGAATGGAGTCAGTCATGACCTTTGAAGTCGTCATCGTCGGCGGTTCGTACGCCGGCATTTCTGCAGGTATGCAGCTCGCGCGCGCACGCCGCACGCTCCTCGTCGTCGATGCAGGCGTGCGCCGCAATCGGTTCGCGAGTCACGCGCATGGCTTTCTCGGCCAAGACGGCGTGCCGCCCGGCGAGATCGCCGCGATCGGCAAGGCACAGCTCCTCGCCTACCCCACCGTCACGTGGCGCGAAGGTCGCGTCGACGGGATTACTCGGCGCGCGGACAATACGTTCGACGTGGTGTCCGGCGGCGAGACCGTCCACGCGCTGCGCGTGATCCTCGCGACCGGCGTGCGCGACGACCTGCCCGCGATTGCCGGCCTCGCCGAGCGCTGGGGCCAGTCGGTGTTTCACTGTCCGTACTGTCACGGCTACGAGCTCGATCGCGGACCGGTCGGCGTGCTCGGCACCCATGCGGCCGCGGAACACGCTGCGTTGCTGTTGCCCGACTGGGGCGGCCCCGTCACGTACTTCTCGCATGGCACACCGATCGCCGACGAAGCGCGCGCCCATATCCTCGCGCGCGGCGTGACGATCATCGAGACCCCGATTCGCGAGATTCGCGATCGCGCGACCGTGATCCTCGCCGATGGCTCCCAGCACGTGACGGTCGGCCTGTTCGCGGTGACCCAGACGCATCCATCGTCCGCACTCGCGGCCGAGCTCGGCTGCGCGATGGCGACCGGACCGACCGGCGGTACCTACGTCCAGACCGACTTCATCAAGCAGACGAACATTCCGAACGTGTTCGCCGCCGGCGATGCCGCGCTGATGATGGCCTCGATCCCACTCGCCGTCGCCGACGGCACGATGGCGGGCGTGTCCGCGCATCGCTCGCTCGTACTGGAACGCGCGGGCATGACTCCGCCACACTAACCCGTCCTGCGCCGGTTCCAGGAACACCCAGTTCGACTCCGCGAACGTGATCGACATCCACGCGGTCACCCGCTAGCGAAGCGCGTCGATATACGCGCGAAAGCTCGCCACATCGTGAAGCGCCGCGAGCTCTTCGTCATTCCACAGGCCATCCCACTCCATGCCGTTCTCGATCGATTCCTGCGCGTGGCGCGCCGCTTCCGCGAGGTGGCCGAGCTGCACGAGGAGGCACGCGTACTCCCAATGATTCGGCCCGCCATTCGGATCGAGCTCGATCGATTGCTCGATCGCGGCGCGCGACTCGTCGAGCCGGCCGAGCTTTCGCGACGCGAGCGCGAGCCCGTAGTACGCCAGCGACGACTTCGGGTTATGCCGTAGCGCCTCGCGCGCGTAGCCGACCATCGCGGTCCAGTCGCGCAGGTTCTGGCACGACATCATCTGATCTTCGAAGATGTTCACGAGCGTGGTCGTCTCGTTGTCGACCTTGATCTTGTCGAGCTGCAGCTCGCCGAACAGCGCGAGCACCACGTCGTAGAGGCTGCGAGCCTGGGCATCCTGGTTGTCCGCGTTGTAGGCCCTGCGGGCGGCTCGAAGCGCGACAAACAACTCCGCTTTCGTCGCCATGCGGTACACATAGTGGCATGACGGCACTCCAAGATCGCTACGCGGCGCACGCGCGCTGCTTCGGCTGCGGCCCGATCGACGATCACGGCCTCCGGATCAAGAGCGAGGTCGGCAGCGACGGCAACGTCACGTGCGACTTCACGCCACAGCCGTATCACGCCGCGTTCGACAACGTGCTCAACGGCGGCATCATCGGCACGATCCTCGACTGCCACATGAACTGGACCGCGATCGCGCACTTCATCGAACGCGACAAGCTCGACCACGCGCCCGCGTGCGTGACCGCGGACTTCAGCGTGCAACTGAAGCGGCCCACGCCACTCGGCCCCGTGCATGTCGACGCGCACGTGCTCGAAGCGAAGGATGATCGCGCGGTTGTCGAAGCCGTGATGACCGCGAACGGCAAGGTCACCGCGATCGGCAAGGGCACGTTCGTCGCCGTGAAGCCGGACCACCCGGCCTATCACCGCTGGTGATCCGCTAGCATCGGCCGGCATGGCCAAAGCGAAAGCTGCGAAGAAGCCGAAGCTCGACCCCAATCGCCTCGACTGGCTCGTGGATGCCCTGAAAGCCGATGAGCCCGCGCAGCAAGTCGCCGGCGCGCATCACTACGTTCCCGATGACGATCGCGACGCGTACCTCCGCGCGGCCCTCGCGAGTCACGATCAGGGCGCCGGTGCCGCGTACCTTCGCGCCATCCTCGACGAAGCGACCGACGCGGACGTCGAGCTCCTCGCATCGACCGCAGCGACCGCGAACCAAGGTCGGATGGCGCTCGCCACGGCACTCGAACGCGTTCGCGATCGCCTGACCGCCGCGCAGATCGGCGCCGCGATCCCGAACCTCGCCGTGATGCTGCCGTACCACCCGTTCGTGCTCGCGAATGCCGGCACCGATCCGGTGCTCGTCGACCGCGCCGCGTTCGCCGAACGCCAACGGACGAACATCGACAAGTGCCGCTCGACGAAAGAGCAAGATCGCCTCGAGGGTGCCAAGGCGTTGCTCGCGGTGACCGGCGCCGACCGCACGCACGCGATCGCGTGGCTCGCGATGGAGGACTTCGAGCTCCCTCGCGATCTGGCCGAACGGATCACGAACGAGGTCGTGCGCGACCCGGGGTTGCCTGCGGCATGGGCGGCGTACCGGCTGCGTGGCGCCGACGACGATGACGAGTCCGCGCGCCTCATCGCCGGCGCATCCGACGCACGTGTCGTCGACGTCCTGGTCGTCATGCTCGAACGCGGGTACACGGGGATGGAAGCGATCGCGTATGTCGCGCCCCGCATGTTCGCGGACCCGCGCGCCTTCGACGCCTTGATCGCCGCCTTGCAACGCGGCAACGAGGTGCTGTTCAACCACCTCATGTACCGCGTGATGCAGCCGATGTCCGTCGAGCAAGCCGCACGCATGGCGCAGGTCCTCGTCGAGCTGCTCGTCCAGGACGACGACGAACATGCGAAGTCCGGCAGCGCCTGCTTCTACTTCGGTCATCCGGGCGGCATTCCGGTCTGGCGCGAGGCGCTCGCTCGCGAACTGAAGCCGCGACAGCGCGAACGCGTGATCGATGCGATCGGCGAGACCAAGTCACGCGAGGCCGAAGACGCGCTGATCGACCTGATGTTCACGGAGACCCAAGACCGCCGCCACGTGATCTTCAAGTACAACGGCCTCGTCCCGCAGGCGCGCCAGCACGAGGTGCTCGAGCGCATCGTGAAGGCCAAGTCGTTCGACGCCGCGTGGATGTTCATCGGCGCGCAGACGAATTGGGCCGGCCACCACACGTTCGTGCTCGACATGATGAAGCGCGCACTCGAGTGGGACGGTGATGCCAAGCGGCGTGCGTACATGCTGTCGTCCGCCGTCGATGCCGCACTCGCCTTGCACCGCTTCGACGAAGCGCGGACCTACCTCGCCGCGCTCGGCTCGGCGAAGAAGATGGCGAATCCGACGGAAGACGAGCTCGAAGACACGATCCTCGCCGATGCCGAGGAAAAGACCCGAGTCGCGGATCTCAAGGCGAAGAAGCTCGACGCCGCGGACGCCAAGCTCGTCGCCCGACTCGCCAAGGGCGAACGCTTCGCGCTGACCGACGACGAGCTCGCCGCGATGGCGCACGACGAAGTGGGCTGGGTGATCCATCGCGACCGCGAGACCCACGAGGTCTGGTTCTTCAACCCCGAGCGGACGCTCCGGCGGTTCGACGGTGAGCAGATCAGTCCTCTTCCGTGCAAGGCGCATGTCGCGTGGCCCGACGAGGGGTACGACGATTCGATCCCCGAGCTCGGCGAGTTTTGCGCCGACTGGGCCACCGACGCGCGCAACCTCCAACACCACGCGAAAGACGCGTTCGCGCGATACACGCTTCGCTCGGGCCGACGCATCGTCATGCGCTTCGCGGGTTACCAATACAGCAACGCGTTCTCGGAGCCGATCTGTCTGTTGTTTCCCGATGAAGCCGATGCGATCGCGACCTTCGACGCGCTCGTCGCGAGTCCCCTCCCCGACATGGCGACCGAAGATCCGTTCTACCGCGAGGGCAAGCGTGACGGCGGCGGACGCGTGTACCAGTACGGCAATCCGGGCACGCACGGCTACGTCGTCGGTAAAGAGATGAGCTGGGCGCCGCGCAACGAGTACACGCCGACCTTGTTCGCCACGCACCAGGCCGCGATCGCCGCGTTCGATGCACGCGAGGCGGAGGCGTTGCGCGCGGGCAAGTTCCCGCGCGAGATCAAGGTCGACACGAACCTCCGACCGCTCGACGAGATGATGCTCGTGAAGTGGCTCACCGATCGTGCGAGTGATTCCGATCGCGATCTCGCGTGGCATCTGGCGGCGATTCCCGCGATCGAAGCAACGCTCGCCGTGTCTGCACTGCCGCTGGACTTCCAGCTCGCGCTCGGCAAACCCGCGACGAGCGCCGAGATCGCTGCCTACGAGGCGACCGTGCGCGAACCGTTGCCGGATGCGATGCGCGAGCTGTGGTCGCATGCCGCGACCGGCATGTGGAAGATCGGCGATGCGAGCCGCGCGTGGTTGTCGCCCGCGCAAGTGATCGCCAAACGAGCGAAGGCGCGGACGGCGCTCGAGGCATCGCTTCACAAGCGCTCGCGCTCGCAGTGGCAGTTCGATGCCGTCGATCCGTTGATCATCGACGACCAAGGCGTTCCGGTCGTGCTCTACGATCAGCGCCACCTCGAGGTCGATACCTGGGTCGATCGCGACACGTTCAACTACTCGTTGGCCTATCACCTGGGGCGCAACTTCACGGAGGGCTTCGTCGACGCGCTCGTGAAGGCGCACCCCGCGCTGAAGAAGCTCCGATATGGCGAATCGGCGATCGCCCCGGCCCCAAAACGCGTGAAATCAAAACCCAAGCCCAAAGCCAAGAAGCGCTAAGTGCCCGTGGCGCCGGTGTAATCCGTACGTAACAAGCACTGATCCGCTACGCCTCCCTACTCGTAGTTTTCGCGAAGGGAGACAACGTGAAACTACGTTTTAGTTTGTTCGCAATCGTTCTCGGTCTCGCGATCGGGAGCACGGCCTGCGGCGATGACTCGCCGTACGTTCCGGGTAGTGGGACCGACGGTGGCAGTGACATGCCGCCGGGTGGATCCACGCTCACCAGCTACGTGATCGACCTCGTGCAAAACCACACGACCGATCAGGCGGCGCATCCGTACTCGGAGTTCAAGGACCTGTCGGATCCCGACGGCGACATGAACAACGTCCACGCATACGACGTGCTCTTCCAATAGGTGAACCAACCGTGAACAAACTAGCAGTCCTCGCTTCTCTACTCGTCGCGTGCGGTGGTTCGTCGAAACATTCGGCGAAGCCCGCGTCGAACACCGACAAGACCGCCGCTGGCGACAAAGCCGCGCCGAAAGGCGATGCGGAGCTCTACGAGCGGCTCGGTGGTCAGCGCGCGGTGGTCGCGGTTGTCGACGACTTCGTCAACAACATCGCCGCCGACACTCGCATCAACCTGCGGTTCTCGAACACCGACATCCCGAAGTTGAAGAGCCTGCTCGTCGACTTCGTGTGTATGGCGACGGGAGGACCGTGCCATTACACCGGTCGCGACATGGAAACGTCGCACGCCGGCATGGAGCTCGTCGACGACGAGTTCACCGCACTCGTCGAGGATCTGATCAAGACCCTCGACAAGTTCAAGGTGCCCGATAAAGAGAAGAACGAGCTGCTAGGTGCGCTCGGCCCGCTGCAGCCGCGCATCGTCACGCCGAAAGATCGTCTCCATCCGGCCAGCGAAGCTGCGCTGGCGAAGGCGAACGCGGTGTTGCCGAAGATCACGGACAAGCAGGCACACGATTTGATGGCCGCGGCGATCACGGCGGCGAAGCGTGGCCAGCGCAACTGGGCGGACCAGCTGTTCAGCCGCGTCGAGATCGCGGTGGGCCCGCAGCTCGTAGCGTCGGCGGTGCCGGCGTTCCGCGATGGTGCGCCGCCGCGCGTCGAGACCGCGATCACCCAGATGCCGAAGGACTCGGCGCCACAGCCGAAGCTGGTCGGTAGCTCGGATGAAGATTCGCCGAGCGACAAGCAGCTCGCGGCATCGCTGAAGGGCACGATCACCGTCGACGGCAAGCCGCTCGATGGCGTGGGGCTCATCGAGCTGTATCCGATCGGTGGCAAGTATGCGAAGCGGACGCCGAAGCATCGCGTCGTCGAGCAGCGCAACAAGACGTTCTCGCCGCACCTCCTCGCGGTGCCGCCGGGCTCGACGGTCGCGTTCCCGAACTTCGACAACTTCTATCACAACGTGTTCTCGACCTCGCCGACGCAGCCGTTCGACATCGGCCTCTACAAAGACGGTCAATCGCGCGAGATGAAGTTCGAGAAGACCGGCCTCGTGCGCTTGGGCTGCAACGTCCACGCGAACATGGCGTCGTTCATCTTCGTGATCGATGCGCCGGCGTACGTGCCCGTCGACGGCGCGAACCCGTACAACTTCCGCAGCCTCGAGCCGGGTAAGTACAAAGCCCGCGTCTGGAGCGAACGCAGCGCCGAACCGATCGAGCAGGAGATCCGGCTCAAGGACGGCGTCAACACCATCAACTTCGACGTCCATGGCGACGCCCCGAAGGGTCCGCAGGCCGACAAGTTCGGTACCTCGCGGTCGAGCTAGGAGCACATATGAACAAGAAGCTAGTTATGGGGATCCTCGCCGGCGTCGCAGGTATCGCGTCGGCACAACCTGAAACCGCGGAATCGGCGCAAAAGCGTGCCGAGTCGGCGATGAAGGCCGGCCGCGTTCACGAAGCGTGCGACGCGTACGCCGCCAGCGACAAGCTCGATCCGAAGATCGAAGTCGAGGTCAGCCTCGCGAAGTGCTACGAGCAGGACGGCAAGATCGTCTCCGCGGCGAAGCTGTACAAGCAGCTCGCCGACAAGGATGGCAACGCGAGCCGGCGCAAGACGTCGGCGGAGAAAGCCGCGAAGCTCGAGAAGCGCGCGCCGAAGCTGCGGTTCGCCGTGGCCAAGACCGAGGGGCTCGAGATCTGGATCGACGGCATGAAGTCGGACTCGACGGACGAAGCGATGGTCGATGTCGGCCCGCACGACATCGTCGCGAAGGCGCCGGGCTTCGAGGGTCACGCGTCCGCGCCGGTCGACAAGGAAGGTCAGATCGTCGACGTGATCCTGCGCATGAAGGCGGTCGACAAGCCCGCTCCGGCGCCGGAGAAGCCAGTCATGACCGCGCCGCCGCCCGCCGCGGAGCAACCGGCCGCGCCCGTGGAAGAAGCCAAGCCGATGGCCGCACCCGCGCAGCCGAAGGACGACGGGATGGCGATGGAATCGAACGACCATCGCAGGCGCAACGGCCTGATCGTCGGTGGCGTCGGCGTCGCGGCACTCGCCGCAGGCGTGGTGTTCTTCGAGCTCGGCCAGGGCAAGTTCGACGACGAGCACAAGCTCTGCCCGAATTCGATGTGCGCGAACGCGGACGACCTGTCGAAGGCGAACGACCTCCTCGATAGCGGTCACCTCTATCGCGGTCTGTCGTACGGCATGGGCATCGGCGGCGTCGCGCTGATCGGCGGCGGCTTGTACCTGCTGCTGACGCATCACGAGGAGAGCCATGTCGCGATCACCGCAGCCAACGGCGGTGGTGGCGTGGCTTGGACGGGTCACTTCTAGGTAAGCTCGATGCGTGGACGAGCTCGTTCGGGCGTTACGGGAGAACCCCGACGATCGCGCGACCTGGCTCGTCTACGCCGACACGCTTGGTGATGACCCACGCGCCGAGGCGATCGTCGAAGGCGTCGATCACCCACTCGCGGGTGACCTCCTGCCCTACTTCATCACGAGCCAACGGCACGGGTTCGCGACCGGACTCCAGGCGCCGATCGATGCAGGCGCGCTGATCAAAGAAGAGCTGTCCGTCGCGGGCGCTCGGCTGGTCGGCTCGCTCGTGCTTCGCCCGCGTCGAAGCGAGGACTACGGGGAATGGGACGTCGAGGGTTACGAGGCGAATCTTGACCTCGCCACGCTGGACCTCACGCAGATCCACCACATCGGCATCTGCTACTACTACGTCACGCGGGAACGACCGGAGATCACGCCGCTCGCATTGTTGAAGCGGCTGCAGCTAGGTCGACTGAGGTCGATCGATCTTCGCTACGACGAGCTCGACGATCACGCGATCGAAGAGCTCCTCCCGTTGTGCTCCGGCGTCGAGACGTTGCGCCTCCAGCACAATCGGATCACCGAGCGCGGCGCGCGGATGCTGGCGGCGCTACCGGACTTGAAGGTCATCGATCTTCGCTACAACCCGATCCGTGGCGCGGCCACGGCGTTCGCCGGCAAGAAGCTGTACCTCAACCAGGCGGATCGATGAATTACTCGGCGCGTCGCACGGATCGGTTCTCGCGCGTGCGCTACGTCCTCGCGACGAGTCTCGATCCGGTGATCGCCGAGCATGCGGAGCGCGTCACGCCGGACTACGTCGCCGTGTGGATCGATCCGCGCGAGCTCTCGTTCGATACCTACGAGAACATCCTCCCGCTCGATCGGCTGTTCGCGCCGATGGACCTCGCGCTCACCTACGAGAAGGACCTCGCGAGCGACGTCCATCAGCTTCGACTCCACGCGTGGCCGGGCCCCGATCTCGACGCGCTGCCGTTCTACGAGGAGCCGCACGATCGATCTGCGCGTGGCGGCCAGCGGTACATCTTCCACGCCGCGGAGCTCGCGACCGCGTTGACCCGCGCGATCCGAGCCGAGCTCCCGATCGAGAACATCGCGCACGTCAATCCGGTGGTCCGGATGAACCGCTTCGAGCCCGGCGACACGCGGTTTCACCAGCACACCGATACGCCGTACTTCGATCGCGCACGCGGCGAGGTCTCGCTCTACACGATCCTGATCTACCTGACCGGCGGCACCGGCCCGGCGGTGTTCGAGCTCGGAGCGACCAAGCTCGATCGCATCGACCCGCTGACCTGCATCGTGATGCATCAGCGCCACGCACACGCCGGCGGCCCGTTCACCGACGGTCGCAAGGCGTTCCTGCGCACCGAGCTGATCATGAAGAACGTGACGGTGGCCCACGACGCGCGCATCGCGAAGCAATTCGCCGTCGCGACGTATCTGACCGGCGAAACGCCGATCGCCGATGCCGCCTACAACCGCGCCGCCGCAGCGCACTTCCACGGGCCCGAGGATCCGGTCGCGGTCGCGATGACGAAGACCTGGCGCGGTATCACGTGGCGTGCGGACGGCTACGACTACCTCGTGCCGCGATCGGTCTCGCTCGTCGACGCCACGACGATCGCCCTGCTCGACTACTTCAACTGCACGATCGATGGCGAAGCATTCCGGCGCACGGCGTTCGCGACCGTCGACAAAGATGCGCTGTTCCCGCCGTGCGAGCTCGCGCTGACGTGCTGCCCGACGCACCGGCACCAGACCTTCGATCCGACGCTGTCGCACGAGGTTCAAGACATCTATCGAACCGCGCAGGCGAGCGCCCGCGATCGGGTCGACCCGGCGCCGATCATGTTCCTCGGCACCGAGATCCTCGTCGACGAAACGAAGTTCGTGATCGAGCCGGGCCTCATTCACGTGCTGTCGCGCGCGCGGCCCGAGCCCGTCAACTTCGCCGCATGCTGGCAGACGAACCACTCTCCGGGCGATTACGTCGCGACCGAGGCCACCTACACCGCGTTGAACCCACTCGTACCGCCGATCCTGTGGCACGCGTGCGGTGACGACTGGCACCTGCAGCTCGACTTCTTTCGCAACGATTGGATGGTCGTGGCTCCTGAACGCGAAGACGCACGCGTGCCGTGGATCGAGAACGACACGGCCGACGAAGTCGAAGGCAGGACATGGCGCGTGCGATGAAGTGGCTGCTCGCGCTCGCATGCGCGGGATGCTGGCGCGATCCGCCGGCGGTGCCACCCGTGGTCCAGCCGCCCGCGTTGACGATGGCGATCGCGACGGACCGCAACGTCGTGGTCCTGAAGCTCGCGGGCAACACGTTGAAAGTCGCGAAGCGCTACGACGTTGGCGCGCCGGTCGCGTCCGTCTACTGGATCGGCGATGCCGCGAACAACACGCTCGCCGCGACGTCGTATTCCGACGGCTCGACGCTCGTGGTGAAGATGCTCGTCAAGCACGCGTTCGTCGAACAGGCCGTGCCGTGGCCCGACGTTCAAGAACCGCCGGACTCGTATCCCGATGACCACGACGAATACGTCGAGGCCGACCCCGCCCAACGCGACCTCCGGATCCGGAAGTGCTGGTACCTCTCGAACAACAGCGATCCCGAGGATGGGCCCGAATGCGCGCTCGCTACGGAGGCGAGCTTCTGGCCGAAACTCGAGGTCTTGGGCGTCACCGGGATCGAGCGCCATCGCCCGCCCGTTCCGGTCAAGCTCCCACACGTCGCGAAACGTCCCGATCACGTGATCTTCGACATCACGGATCGTGCAATCGCGTGCAGTGACGGTGTGTCCGATCCACGGGAGATGGCGAGCTCCGTCGACAAGCCGGTGGTCGAGACGATCGTGGTGAACCCGCCGATCGCGCGAATCACCACGACCTGGTCCGGGTACATCGATACCGGCATCGAATATCTGCTCGTCGAAGGCTGCGCGAAGTCGGAGCGGTTCACGACCGCGGTTCCGGCGCCCGATGGCAGCATCGTGCTGTACGGCAAGGATCTCGCCGTCGTTCGCAACGGCGCGATCGTGGCGCTGTTGCCGAACCTCGAGGTCGGCTCGCTCGCATTCCCGCCACCACCATGAAGTGGCTGCTCGCGTTCGCGACCGGATGCTGGCAACCCGCGCCGCCGGTGACCACGCCGCTCTTACCGGCACACGATCCGGTGTCGCTCACGATGGCGGTCGCATACTTCGATCACGTGGGCATCGTCGAAGTCCGCGGCGATCGGATCCGCACACCCATCGAATATCCGGCGCCGCCGCGAATCGAGAGCCTCCACTGGATCGGTCACACGATCGCGGCGGTCACCAGCATGGATATCTACGAGCTTCGCGGCCACGCGTTCGAGAAGGTCCTCATCGATGTCCCCGGCCTGAAGGCACCGCCCGACAGCGAGCCCTCGTGGCGATCGCTATCCGTGATCGAGCGCCCACTCGAACACGATCTGCTCGCCGAGAAATGCCTCTACGAGCACCGAGACGAGAACTACGACGCGACGTGCCTGATCTCGGCGGTCGTAAAGATCCTGCCGAGCTACGAGCTGATCGAGACCCACCGCGATCCAGAGCTCGCCACGATCGAGCCGCGGATCCCGCTGCCCGCGGTGATCGGCGCGCCTCCGAACAAGCGCTACGTCGTGACCGAGGAGAACCACATCCGATGCGATGGCCGTGATCTCGCGTACGCGTCGAATGTGGCGCCGCCGCTGGTCGAGACGCTCGTCGTGGATCCGCCGATCGTGCGTGTCACCGAGTACTACTCCTGGCGCGGCGGTCCGACCGGCGAGAACTACACGATCGCGGAGGGATGTGAGCGCTCGACGCGGTTCGCGAATGCCGTCGCCGCCCCGGATGGCAGCATCGTGCTCTACGGCGACGACTTGGCAGTCGCGCGGAACGGTCACATCGTCGCGGAGTCGCGCGACTACGGCGCGACGGCGGTCGCGTTTCCGGCGGAGTGATGGAACCGCACGGTCGCGCGGCCGTCGGCATGTAACGTCACGAGCACGTCGCCATCCCAGCCGGTCGCATAGATCGGCGCGGTGATCGTGCGAGCGGCGAAGTCGCGTGCGCCGTGCCCGACGGACACCTCGATCGGATCGCGTTTCGGTCCGGTCAGCGCTTTCTCGAGCAGCTCGATCGACTCGATCCGGGGATGGCCGTACGCCCACGCAGACCAGGTGTCCTGGCGTTCGACGCGCCCCATCCCGATCAGTGCGAGCTTTGGCTGGATCGCGTCGAGGAGCTCCTTCGTCGTCGCGTTCCAGCTGCCGTGATGGCCGACCTGCCAGACATCCGCGTGGAGCTCGGGGCCGTTCTTCGCGAGGAGGTCGGCGATGCCTTCGCGCTCCATGTCACCGGTGATCAAGAACCGCGCTTGGCCGAGCGTGAACCGCATCACGACCGAATCGTTGTTCGCGTTGACGCTCGAGTCGTCGCCGCCGAACGCGCGGATATCCGGATCGCCGTCGGGACACGACAGCGGATCGATCACGGCATCGCGGAGGCCCTTCGCCGGGATGTCGGACGCGTGAACCTGGACCTGCGCCTTCGCCACGCCGATCAACGCGCTCTGAGTTTCGCCACCGGAGCCCTCGCGCAGGCCGTCGGTGACGACGTTCAGCACGTGGTAGCGGTTGTAGACGATCATCGCGGCGCGCGTGTGATCGATGTGCGGATGCGTGAGCACGAGCAGGTTGATCGTCGAGTTGAAGCGCTTGTGCTGCTTGAAGAACCGATCGAGGTACTCGGTCAGGCGCTTGTTCGAATCGAACATGCCGTTCTGCTCGCCACCGGTATCGACGAGTACTACGCCGCACGAGAACTCGATCAACGTGGCCGCGCCCTGCCCGACATCGATCAAGTGGATCCGCATCTCGGCGGTGGGCTTTGCTTCGGCGCCAACCGGCGGTTCGACGTGCGGACCTTGGACGGTGGCGGTCGCACAACCGATCAGAAACACGAGCAGCCACTTCACGTGTCCCATTCTATTGGATCGACAGATGAGGAACGCGTAGTAGGACTGCGATGTGACGTGGAAGCTCGGGATGGCCGTGATCCGAGGGTCGACTCCGGCGGCGGTGATCGAGGCGTTGCAGCTGCAACCGGCAACCGGGGACGTTCGCCCCGAGCTCCCTCTCGGCGACGCGATCGATCATCGCGCCACGCATTGGGGTGTCGGCACGCTCGGCGGGTTCACGATCGTGACCGGTCCCGTCGGGCTCGCGCAAGATGACCTGTGGCTCGCGCTCGCCGCCGAGAGCCAAGCGATCGTGTTCAACATCGGCGAAGGCCTGCACAACCTCTATATCTACGATTGGGGGAAGCGGGTCGCACGGCGCGAGGAGACCAAGGGTGCACGCGCGTGGAAAGCGAGTCACTCGTACGAGCGCCGCGTGCCGATGAAGCCGCGCGAGCAGTACATCGCCGGCGTGTTCCGCAACATGACGGGCCAGAAGCTCGCGGACGTGATGGACACGATCGTCGAGATGCGCGTGCTGCCGGTCGCACCGAAGCCGGATGTCGACGCGATCGAGCAGAAGCTGATCGCGCGGATGGCCGAGCCGTGGCCGGTGATCGAGGGCCTCATGGCGAGCTTCGTCGCGCTCGAGTGGGGCAATCGCTGGCGCGCGATCCACGAATGCCTCGATGCGGGATGGCCGCTCGATCCAGGTCGCGTGACCGAACGGTGGATTCCGCGGGTGCTAGAGCACGTCGCCGCGTGGCCTGCGCGGATGCGTCCCCTCGAGTGGGAGACGTTCGAAGCGATCGCGCAAGGCAAGACCGATGGTCGCTACGACGAATACGCACCGCTCTACAAGAGCCTGTCGCTCGGCCGCGCGCATCGTGCGAATCCGTGGAAGCCGAAGGTCATGGCGAAGGCGTTCGCGCTGCCGATCTGTCGCGCGCTGACCACGCTGTCATTCGAGAACGTGTGGTGGCCGGTTCCCGACGTCGTGAAGCTGCTCGCGAGCCCGACGCTGACCCACCTCGACACCCTCGTACTGCGCGGGCTGAAGGTCACGAACGAAGATCTCGCGGCGATCGTGCGCGAGCTCCCACACCTGCGCGCGCTCGATCTACGCCACACGAAGTGTGATGCCGGCGTGTTCGACATCCTGCGCGATACCAAGCTCGAGGCGATCGACCTCTCGTTCGATCCGGGGTTCGATCCCGCGACGAAGCTTCCGACCTTGGCGCGCGTCGGAATCAACGACTACGTGAATTCCGCGTGCGAGCCACGCGCGAACGACTTGCATCCTTAGACTGCGCGCGTACCGCGGGGCGACCGCTTCGGGATGCCGCGCTTCGACCACGGTTTCTCGTCGCGGCCGTACATGATCTTGAACTCCCGCGGATCGCGTCGCGGCCACAGGTTCGTAAACGTCTCGCGCTTTACATCGCGATAGGCGATCCGGAGCCGGCGCTCGAGCGCACGCGTCGCGATCCGCGAGCGGAACGTCTTGTACGCCGCGACCGGATACGCCGTGAAGATGAAGAAGTTGCACGTGCCCGAGCCGATGTCATAGCCGTCGACATCACAGGTCTTCGGTAGCGTCGCGATCAGGCGCTGCTCGAACGCAACGAGCTCGTCGTGCGTCGCGAAGTAGTCGTCCGGCAGCTGGATGACCAGCTGATAGTTCACAGCGCGTGGCCCGGTGCGGTCGCGTTGAAGGCGACCATCGCCGGCAAGGTATCGACGGTGTACCCGAGCGTCGACGCGACGATCTGCCGCGCGCCGTCCGGATCGAATCCACCCGCGGTGATCACGAGCTGGATGATCGCGTCCGTCGAGATCTGGCCGGTGATCGTGAGCGTGGTGCCGGTGACATCGATCGTGGCGCCATAGATCGTCAACGATCCCAAGCCGGCGAGCGTGACCGGAAGATCGGCAGCGCCGGTGCGGGCGCGGCGGACGATCGATCCGTTCGTGATGTCGTCGGTCATCGTGTCGAGTTGACCGATCGCGGTGAAGTCACCGGTGCCGTCGGTGCCGAGGCCGATCGTGAAGCCCGGCAGCAGCCCCGCGATCAAGCTGCCGCCCATCGGCTGGTTGATCGTGATCGATCCCTTCGGGAATTCGTCGATCGTGGCGGCAACGCCGACCTGATCCTCGTGATGGATCACGCCACCACCATCCTGCAGGGCATCGAGCGTCCACGCGTACAGGCCTTCTGCCGCGTACATGTGCGGTTCGAGCATCGAGCTCGTGGCGCCATCGCCCCACGTGATCGCGATGTTGCTGACGGCCGCCGTCACGCTGATCGTCAGCGAGTCCGCGGGATGGATCATGCGCGCACTCGGCGCCACGACATCGAAGCCGAACAGCGCAGAGAGTTGGTCATCCGGGCGCGTCCAATAGAACAGGCGATGCGTGCGCGACAGATAGCGATACGGATAGATCGTCGCGTTCGGAATCGCGCCCGCCGTGCCGACTTCATCGCCGACCGTCGACAACGCCACCGGATAGCGATATTCGCCCTCGCGACGCGTCACGATCGTGCGCGCCTGCTCCGTGATCGCTTTCGCCGCCGCGACGCCCATCGCCGCCGTGTCGACCGCGGTGTAGTCGTGTGCGTTGATCGCGGCCCGCAGGGCCAGCGCGGTCGCGTAGATCTCGTGGGCATGAGCCGCGCGCAGGCCGGTGATCCGCAGACCATCCGCGATCTCGCGGACCCACGTGCCGTGCGTGTCGTCCTGCTGCATCGCGATCGCATCGGCGCGATCGGCCCAATCGGAGTACTGCTGCGCGAGATCCGGCAGCTTGTCGAGCGTGGCCGCGGTGAAGTCCGCGACCTTCGGATCGTCCCAGCCGAGGACATCCGCCGGCTTCGGCGGCAGTGGGTGGAACACGATGCCGGCTTGGAGGGCGGTCTCCGTCGAATCGTCCGAGCCGACGAACATGCTGATGAGGTTCGGATCGCGCAACGGATCGACCTGCGCGTTGCCGACTTCGACGAGAAGATCGCGCAGGGAGTCGCCTTGGACGAACACCTGGGTCACGTAATCGATGCAGCCGACCCAACCGAGCGACGTGTCCCACGTCATCCGTGCGGTGCAGTAGTCGATCAGCCAGTAGCCCCACTCCTGCCCGCTCGTGAACGCCTTGTGGCCGATCACGCCGGTCGCCGCGCTGTTGTCACCGCTGAGATACGGACCGAGCGTCTGCAGATCGTGGTCACGCGCTTCGAGGCTGACCGGCGCGAGATAGAGCGGCACCGGCACGTCGAACGTCAGCCACCACGCGGTCTCCGGGTAGTACGTGATCCGGCGCTGGCTCTGCTGATCGATCGACCAATCGCGCAGGAAGTTGAAGTTGTCGTTGCCGTAGACCGGCGCCGGGCGATCGAGGTCGTAGAACATCAACGGGTGGACCAACACGCCGAGCTGCGGCGGCGCGAACTGCGACAGGTCGAAGAACCGCACGCCGTACGTGGGGCCCGGCTGTTCCGCGGTGCCGTGGTTGATCGTGCGGACCTCGATCTCGGGATGGTTCTGCGCGAGGTAGTTCGTGACGAACGTGATCCGGTCGACCGTGAGCGTTTCATCGGCGGTCGTGAATTCGCTGGGGTTGAACGAAAACTCGAACTGCGCCACATCCGAGCGCCCGTCGACCGGTGCGATCGCGCGATCGATCGCGGCGGCGATCTGATCGTGCTCCGGCACGGTGCTCGTCGGATCGATGACCGGAATGCCACCCTGTTGGGTCTCGACCAGGTTGATGCCGGTCGTGCGCGGAAAGCCACGCTCGTCGGCATACGGCGCCGCCTTGTCTTCGTAGCCATCGACGAGGTTCGAGCGAACCTTGACGTTCCAGCTGATCCAGTTCTTCTCGTAGATCGCGGACTGATCGGCGTTCGCATCGAGCGGCGGCGACAACTCGATCGGGTGCGTGGTGTGGAGATGGAACGACCGCTGAGCGATCGCCGGCTCGGCACGCACGCGAATCGGGTCCGCCGGCCACGCGAAGGTCGTCGGATAGAGCGTCTTCTCGGGATGGAAGTAGCGCACGCCGAGGTGCTCGACGAAGTCGTAGAATCCCGAACTGGAGCGACAGCGAGTCCTTGCCGCGGATCACGATGCCGTGGCCGTGATCGCCACAGCGGGTCTCGTCGATCGTGTAGCTCGCGACATCGGCGAGCTCGACGTAGATATCGACCTCGTCGTCGACACAACCGTTGTTGCCCTTGCCGACGATCTGCGGTTCGGTGGCGGTGAGCTGGACGAGGTCGCCGACCAGATCGATCACCGCATCGTGGGTGCCCTTGTTGTCATCGGCGACGTGGATCTGTGGATCCGCCGACGGCGGCGACGAGCACGCGGCACACGCGACCAAGACCAACGCCTTCATGCTCGGAATCTAGTTCGGCCTGGCCATTTTCTAAAGTGGTGTCGTCGAAAGCCGGCGATCTGTCACGACGTGCCGAGCCCGAAATAACGCAGGCGGGCGTACAGCGTGGCGCGGCGCAAGCCGAGGAGTCGAGCTGCCTCGGCGCGGTTGCCCTTCGCCCGGGATAACGCCTCCTCGATCATCTGCCGCTCGAGGCGATCGAGCGCGGCGCGGAGATCGAGATCGTGGGGAACATCGGCGGCGGGCAATGGCGGCGGGGCCGCACGCAACGCGAAGTCCTCGGGCGCGAGGACCTCCGCCGACGACATCACGCAGGCGTGTTGGATCACGTGACGCAGCTCACGGACGTTGCCCGGCCAATGGTAGTCCACGAGCCGATCGAGGGCGGCCTCCGAGAGTGCGCGACGCGGTGGCGGTGCGGCGGCGAGGAAGGCTTGCACGAGCGCCGGGATGTCTTGGCGACGATCGCGCAACGGCGGCACCGCGATCTGGACCACGCCCAGCCGGTAGTACAGATCCTCCCGGAGCTGGGCGAGCGGCCGCGACGTGGCGGACACGATTCGCGCGCGCGTGTGGAGGAGCTGATTACCACCGACGCGTTCGAACGACCCATCCTCGAGCACGCGCAGGAGCTTGGTCTGCAACACCTGATCGAGATCGGCGATCTCGTCGAGGAACAGCGTGCCTTCGCCGGCGAGCTCGAACCGGCCCTGCCGCTGCGCGGTCGCGCCGGTGAACGCGCCCTTCTCGTGCCCGAACAGCTCGGATTCGAGCAAGGCCGGTGGCAGTGCAGCGATGTTCACGGCGACGAACGGCCGCGCGCGGCGATCGCCATGCTCGTGAATCGCGCGGGCCACGAGCTCCTTGCCCGTCCCGGTCTCACCCGTGATCAGCACCGGCACGTCGCTACCGGCGGCGCGGCCGATCGCCTTCCACACGTCGAGCATCTTCGGCGAGCTGCCGATCATCGCGGGCTGCGGTGCGATCGGTTCGGGTGCTACGGGCGAGGTCTCGACGGCACGCGCGATCGTGGCGAGGAGCGCGTCGATATCGAACGGCTTCGTGACGTATTCGAAGGCGCCGAGCTTCATCGCGCGGATCGCTCGCGCGCTATCACCGAACGCCGACACCACGATCACGGGCAACGAGGCATGCGTGCGACGGACCTCCTCGAGCAGGTCGAGCCCGTCGCCATCCTTGAGCTTGAGATCGAGCAGCACCGCGTCGATCGATTCGTCCGCGAGCGCGGCGCGGGCATGGCCGAGCGATTCGGCGCCGACCGCCTGGAAGCCCTCTTCCTCGAGGCGCTCGACCAGGGCGCGGCGGATCACGGGTTCGTCGTCGACGACGAGGACCGTGGTCATGCGAGCTCGAACGTGAAGTGCGTCATGCCGTCTTCCCGACGATAGCGCACCGTCCCGCCGCGTGCTTCTGCGAGGGCGAGAGACATCCACAGGCCGAGCCCGGTGCCGTCGGGCTTGGTCGTCACGAACGGCTCGAACAGGGTGGCGACCTGGGCCTCGGGAACGCCCGCGCCGTGGTCGATTACTTCGATCGCTTGGTCCGCGATCCGGACGTCGATCGTGGCGTTGTCGGGGCTGGCATCGATCGCGTTGCGCAACAGGTTGTCGAGGATCCGGACGGCGGCATCGCGATCGGCCACGCGCACGCCATTGCCGGTCCGCATGATCGTGATGCCGCGCGTGCGGGGCGCGGCGGCGATCCGTTGATCGACCAACACGGCGAGATCGATCTCGGCGAGCGTGATCTCGGTATCGCGGGCGACGCCGAGCGTGGCCACGACGAGCTTGTCGAGGCGCGCGATTTCTTGGAGCACCGTGTCGACATCGCGTTGGGTCTTCGGATCGGGCTCGCGCCGCTTGATCGATTCGAGCACGAGCTTCATCCCGGTCAGTGGATTACGGACCTCGTGCGAGATGCCGGCGACGAGGTGACCGACGGAGCTCATCCGGCGTTGATGGGCCGAGCCGCGCTCGAGCTCGACCAAGCGATGCGCGAGGCGCGAGACGGCCGTCGCGATCGTGGCGAGCTCGGGAATCTGCGGTGTCGCGATCTGGGCGCGCGGATCTTGTTCGAGCTTGTCGAGGCCGGCTGCGAGATCACGGGCACCGCGGCGCAGCGTCCACAGGGTGTGGAGGTTGAGGCCGAGCACCAGGATCGTGGCGAGCGCGATCACGCCGAGCGACCAGGGCCAGCGCCGGCCCGGCACCTCGCGCACCATCTTCATCGTGAATGCGGATAACTGGCCATCGATCGGCGCCGCTTGGAACACGGTGGTCATGCCGGGGCCGACGAGGTTCTGCTTCGTCATCGCGCCGGCGCGGCACGCGGACGCGATCGCATCGCCGACATCCGGTGGCGGGTTCGCGGGCGAGCTGTCGGGCGCATTCGCCGCCGAGTTATCGTCGGGCGGCGGACCGTCCGGCGGATGACCCGGCGGCGGGCCGTGAGGTGGATGCTTCGGTGCGTGCTGCGATGCGACCTCGACGAACGTGCCATCGCGCCAGCAATACCCACCATGCATGTCGGTCGTCGGTGACAACACCGTGCGCGCGATCCTCTTCAGATCATCGCGCGGCGAATCCGGCCGGGCCGCACTGACGAGCGCCGCGAGCGCTGCATCGTTGGCTTTCGCGGCTTCGGCGAAGCCGGCCGACTCGTTCGCCGACGCGAGCTGCGCCACCATCACGATCGCGGTCGCGAGCGCGACGATCGCGAGCGACGCGGTGATCAACAAGCGCAGGCGTAACGACACGCCCGCCATCTTCGCAAGCGGCGCGCCAGCTGGATAGCGGCCGTGGAGGCCGTTCAGGCTGCAACGGGCCGAAACATCCGAACGCGTCGCGTACGACCTGTACGGCAACCGTACATCTAAAGGCCGCTGAAGCCGCGAAATCCGGGCGAATCGCGTGGCACGGGCCTTGGAAACGTTTCGCCACGTGCGGGTCGCTGTCATCGCGTTTCTGATCGTCGTGCTCGGGTCGCGAGCGCATGCCCACGACGTGCGTGGCGATGTCGTATTCCTCGATCTCGGCGAGCAGGTCGTCGATGTCGAGGTCCAAGTTCCGGTCGCGGAGCTCGAGCTCGCCCATCACATTCGATCGATCACGATCGCAGACGTTGCAGGCGACGCGCAGTACGTCGAGCTCGGCGACTTCATCCGCACCGTGAAGAGTGTCCGGCGCGAGGCGACGCCGCATGGCGACGTGATCATCTACGACCTCCGCTTCGTGCCGCCCGCCGGAGAGTCCGCGCGGTCGTTCACGCTGCGCGAGGACATCATCCTACACGAGGTCGTGAACGCGAACGTCTACGTGTTCGTGCGGCGCGACCTACAAGCCGGCGCGTTCGGCGACTCCCCGACGCTGGCGGGCGCCCTCCACTATCAACAGCGGTCGCTCGCGATCCGGCGCGACGACAGCATGTTCGCGGCGATCGGGGCTGCGTTTCACCTCGGTCTCGATCACATTCGCGAAGGCACCGATCACTTGATGTTCCTGTTGCTACTGCTCGTCGCGGCGCCGGCAGTGAAGCGCACCGCGAAGATCGCGACGGCCTTCACGATCGGGCACTCGATCACGCTCGCGCTCGGTGCGGTCGTGGGAACAATTCTGCCCGCGCGATTTGTCGAATCGATGATCGCGGTCTCGATCTTGGTCTCGGCGATCAACGCCTGGCAACCACGCTTCGGCGGTCGCGAATGGTGGATCGCAGGCGGGTTCGGCTTGATCCACGGTCTGGCGTTCGCCGGCGCGCTCGCGGGCTTCGGATTCGACGGTCACGCGCTCGTGCTCGCGCTGTTCGGCTTCAATCTGGGCGTCGAGGCGATGCAGCTCGTCGCGATCGGGCTCGTCGTGCCGTCGCTGATCGTGATCGCGCGCGGCCCGTTCTATGTCCACCTCCGGCGCGGGATCGCCGTCATCGGTATGGTCGCGTCACTCGCGTGGCTCGCCGATCGCGCCGTCGGCATCACCACGCCGATTCCTCATCTAGTCGAACGCGCAGGCCATCACGGCCTCGCGATCGCGGTCTTGTTCGGCGTCGTCGCGGTCGCGTCGCTCGCCATGTCCCTCACGTTTCCGAAGGAGCAACGCGTATGAAGCAGATCCTGTTGATGGCGGCGCTGGTCGCCGGTTGTGGCTCGAACAGCGCGACGAGCGGCGATGACGATTCGAGCGTCGATGCGAGCGGCTCGTCTGGTGTCGACGCTTCCTCGGGCGTCGATTGCACGAGCGCGTCGACCACGCTCGAGAAGGCCGTGTGTCAGGCGCAGGGCTTCATCGACACGCTGAGCGATACGCAAAAGACGACCGCGAACCCGGCGTTCACCGATACCGCGGGCCGCACGAAATGGTCGAACTTGCCGACGCAGATGGTCGCGCGTGGCGGCATCCAGGTCGGCACGCTATCGGCGACCCAGCAAGCCGCGGCGCTCGAGCTGATGGCCACGGTATTGAACACGGACGGTATGAGCGACCTGAACGGTGTGCGCGCCGCCGACGACTACTTGAACGCGAACGGTGGCGGCGCGGGCTACGGCTCGGGTCTGTACTGGATCGGGATTTGGGGAACGCCTTCGACCAGCGGCAACTGGTCGATCATGTTCGGTGGCCACCACATGGCGTTCAACATCACGTTCGTCGGCGGCGTCGGATATGCAACGCCGAACCACCTCGGAGTCGAGCCAAAGTCCGCGTTCACCGAGAACGGCACGAGCTACCAGCCACTCGCCGATGAAGGCGCGGCGATGCTCGCGATCTTCACGTCGTTGGATTCGACGTCGCTCTCGACGGGTCACCTCTCGGGCACGTTCGGCGATGTCGTCGTCGGGCCGGTCGAATACGGCACCGGATCCTCCGCCGCGGCAAAGGCGAAGTATCCGACAGGCGCGAACCGCACCGGCGTGCTCGTGAGCTCGCTCTCGGCGACGCAGCAGGCGCTCGTGACGACGGCGATCCAAGCGTGGGCCGGCGACTTCGATTCGTCGATCAGCTCGTCGTTGATCGATGACTACACGTCCGCGGCCGCGTATGCGGACACCTACGTCGCGTGGGGCGGCACCGGCTCGAGTCCGGACGTCGACACGAGCGGCACGTACTTCCGGATCGACGGCCCGCGCGTGTGGATCGAGGTCGCGTGTCAGGGCGGCGTCGTGTTCCGCGACGCGACGCACTACCACACGATCTATCGCGATAAGACGTACGACTACGGCGGCACGCTCTGATAGCGTCGAGGAATGGGCGACTACGAGATCGTCGGTGAGCGGGTCCTCCTCCATCCGAAAGATCTCACCGGACTGACGCTGTCGCCGTACGTCGCGTCGCTGTTACTCGAGCTCGGCCCCGGCATCATCTTCGATCAGATCGAGCTGCTCGATCCGCGCACCGACCGGTTCGCGATGATCCAACAGCGGCTCGCGCTCGCATGTGGCCCGTTGCGATCGCACCGGCCGGAGTATTGGAAAGAGCTCGAGCCCGGCGGCGTGGTGTTCGCGCTGCATCACGACGGTGACATCTTCGTCGACGCGTCGAGCGATCGCATCGTCCGGTTGGCCGCCGATGGCAAGAGCAGCGTGCTGAAACCGGGCGACGGCTTCCCGACGACTCGCTACGCACACAAGCCGTACGCGTTCAGCGCCATGCCGGATAAGGCGTCGTTCCTTGCCGCATTGCGAGCGGCCGACGAAGCGGCGGCGGATGCGGCGCTCGCGGCGATCGTGCCGAGTCAGAGTGCGTGGGTGTTGTTCGAGCTCGCACATGACATCGCATTCGACAGCGAGCTGCACGCCGAGCTGCGCGCCCGCTACTTCGCCGAATGCGCACGGTTCGCGAAGCGGTTCTCGGAAGCCGAGGTGCCGGTGCGCGAGATTCAAAAGGATCTCGCCGACGGCGCGCTATCGCCGGTAAATGCAGCGCTCGTCCGCAAGCTCGGATCTCCGCAGAGTCCGGTGTCCGGACCGGTCGATCCCAAAGAGAGCGAGCTCGTTCGCGAGATCTTGGCCGCGCCGGACGCGCGCGATCAGTTGATCGTCCTCGCCGACTACCTCGAGGAGCACCAGCAACCGCTGCGTGCCCAGCTCGTTCGAGAGGCGAGCACGGGCAAACGCGAGGGTGAAGGCAGTGCGAGTGAACGTGTCGCGACGTGGCGCGCACTGTGGGCGGAGAAATCGCCGGATCTGGATCTCGCACCATTCGACAAGATGATCGCGGCGATCCCGAAGCTCGACGAGTACGTCGCCGCGCTCGGCACGTGGTCCGAAGGTATCGATCCGGGTCCGCTCGTCACGGACCCGAATGCGTTCGCACTCCTGATCTTCGCGCTCCGGCACGAGCGCAAATATTGGGAGCCGGAGTACGCGAACAGCGCGATCGAGCTGCTCGCGCTGCACCCGAATGCGGCGGCGCGTCCGTGGCTACTCGAGCTCGTCCGGCATCCCGTGGCGTGGGATCACAACACCGAATATCGGTTCGCGCGAGCGGCCGAGCTCGTCGGCAAACTGACGAAGGCCGAGCTCGAAGAAGTCATCGGCTGGGTCGAAGCGGACTATTTCCCGGCGGTCGCGATGGCATTGCTCGTCAAGCATCACAAGGATCCGCGCGTGCTCGATCTCGCGCTCGATCGCTTCTTTTCCGGTCATCCGTACAGTGAAAAGATCGTGTCGAAGTTCAAGACGGATCCGAAGGTGCTGCCGGCGTTACGCGAGAAGTTCGACCAGCAGCACAAGGCCTGCATGATCAACAACGGGCGCAACGTCCGGTACACGGCGAAGTACAAGATCATCGCGAAGTTTCTCGCCAAGCTCGGCGATGCCGACGCGAAGGCGGGCTGGGATCGAGTGAAGCGGATGCGGCTGGTCGACGAGGCGGCCGCGAATCGCGAGATGCGCCGCGAAGGGATTTAGGGGGACGGTATCCAGTTCGTCAACTTGGCCGCGCAAGTGCCCGAAATGGCGTCGACGACGGGCCTAACTTGACGAACTGGATACCGTCCCCCGAATTGCGGTCCTCGACGGAAATCGGCGATTCACGGAAACACGCGTGTTTCTAGCTCGCCGGGAAGTCCGCGATCGCGTCTTGCGGATCTGCGTAGCCGCCCGCGAGACAGCGCGCGAACCACGCGTCGAAGCCGGCGGGTAGCGCATGCGTGGTGCGCGCACTTGGCGGCGGCGTCTGGTCGCGAACGATCGCCATCAACATCTCCATCGCATGATCGCGCGTGTTGTCTTGCTCCCAGTACCAGGTCGCCGTCAGCAGGTTGAACGCGAGCAACGCGATCTGCGCACTCGTGTTCGCCGGCGTCCATGGACGACCCATCGCTTCGTCACGCGTGAGGTTGCCATGCCAGATCACGGTACCCACGTTCGTGTACTCGCCCGCGACGAGCGCATGTGATTCGTGCGACCAACCCGCGATACCCAGGTTCCAGATCCGCGCGCCATCCGCGCTCAGCATCGTGTGGCGCGGATGAATATCCACGCGTAGATCGCCCGCTGCCGCGATCGCGCGCCACAGATCTTGAAGGACACGCGCGGTGTAAGCGGCATTGTGGACCCGCCCCCGCTTCAGCCGAGCGAGCGCGGTCTCACCGTTGATCCAGTCCATCGCGTAATACAGCGTGCCGTTGTCATCGAGACCGTGATCGATGACGGGAATGACGTGCGGCGAGGTCAACGTACGCACCACGTCGATCACCTCGCCGAATGCACGTTGCGCGGCCTCGCGGACCGGCCACGGCGGCGTGATGTACTTGATCACTGCACGCGCACCACCACGGGTCGCGGCGCACGCCTGGTCGCTGTGCGAGGCGCCATGGTCCGGTTCGATCGATTCGCGGACCCTGAAATCCGAGAACACGCCTCCAGCTTGCCAGATCTCGGGTGGATTCGGCATCGTGTCCGACGTGCTCGATCGATTCGTAGCGGCGTTCAAGCGCGGGATCGAAGGCGAGCTGGCCGCGATGAAGTCGTCGACGGATGCGTTCGAGATCCGCCTCGGCCCCGGCGAGGATCTCGGCGACGGCCGCTACAGCTTCGCGCTGCGCGCGCCCGAACGCTTGGAGCGCGGCACCGGCTGCATCTTGAAGGCGCGCACCGAGCAGCGCGTCGTGATCGAACGGGTCAGCGAGACCCAGGTCGTCGTGCAAGCCACCGCCGTGGATCTCGGAGCGGCGTGCTCGCTGATCGTCGCACCGTGGTTCCTGTACGACCGATTGATCACGGCGCTCGACAGCCTGACCGATGCACCGCTCGCGCTGACCTTGTTCGGCAAGACCGCGCCCGTGACGGAGCCGGCGCAGCTCCTCCACGCGCATCCGAATCTCGATCCGAGCCAGCGTGCGGCGGTCGAGCTGTGCGTGGCGACGAACCTCGCGTTCGTGTGGGGACCGCCCGGCACCGGTAAGACCGTGACGTTGGTCGAGGCGATCGACGAGCTCCTCGCGCGCGGCGAACGGATCCTCCTCGCATCGACCACGAACGCCGCGATCGATCAGGTGCTCGCGAAGCTGTCCACCCGATCGTGGTTCGCACCCGGCGTGTTCGTTCGGCTCGGTCGCTCCGATGCGCCGACGTACGGCACCGAGCTCGCCGATCTGGTCGAGGCTGCGCGTGGGTCGCGGCGCGATGCCATGACGCGTGCCCGGGCTCGGATCGGTGAGGTCGAGCAACAGCTGACGTACGCACGGGCGTTGCGCGAAGACCTCGTGCCGGCGCTGACCACGCAGCAGTCGTTATTCAGTGCACCGCCACCTCGCTTGCGTGCACCTGCCCTCGCCCGCGTGTTTTCGGCGGCAGACGCGATCGCGAGCACCGATGCGAAGCACCAGATGCAGGTGATCGACCAGCGGATCACGCGCCTCGAGAAGGTTCGCCGGCTGACCAAGGCACGGATCGCCGCATGGCTCGTCGAAGATCGCGAGACCGAGGCAAAGATCCTGGGCGGCGCACGCGTCGTCCTGTGCACGCTCGCGAACGCCTATCTCTCGCCGCTCCTCGTCGATCAAACGTTCGACGTCCTGATCGCCGAAGAGGCCGGCATGGCAACCCTGCCCGCGCTGTTCGTCGCCGCGGCAAAGTGTACGAAGCGCGCGATCATGGTCGGCGATCCGCGCCAGCTCCCACCGATCGTTCAATCCGATGACGACCTCGTCCGTCGCGCGATCGGTCGCTCGATCTTCGATGTCACGGTGCCGCAGCCCGAGACCTCGCCGAACGTCGCTCTGCTCTCGACCCAGTACCGCATGGCACCGCCGATCGGTGCGCTCGTCGGCGGGTTGTTCTACGGCGATCGCCTCACCCACGCGGCGAGCGACGTCGCTCCGATCACCGCCCGCGCGCCGTTTCCCGACGAGGCCCTCGTCGTCGTCGACGTGCCATCGACCTGCGCCCGTGCCCCGAAGGGCTCTTCGCGGATCAACCTCGATTCGGCCGCACGCACGATCGAGCTCGCGCACGAAGCGGTGCTCGCCGGCCACGGATCGATCGCCGTGATCACACCATACGCCGCCCAGGCGGTCGAGCTCCGCCGGTTACTCGTCGCACGTAAGATCGCGGATGCCGTCGAGTGCGCGACCGTGCATCGCTTTCAGGGCCGCGAGTGCGATGTCGTGATCCTCGATCTCGTCGACGCCGCGCCCCTCACCCCGAGCGCGCTCGTCAACGAGCCGAATCTCTTGAACGTCAGCATCTCGCGCGCCCGCGGCAAGCTCGTGATCGTCGCCGACGTCGCCTACTGGACGAAGTCCGACAACCTGGTCGCGCGCCTACTCACTTCTTCGCGGGCATCTCGATTGGATGAATCGCATCGCACAACGTATCTGCGTTAGCACCGAGCGCCTTCACGTCCTTTTGCGCCGCCGCCGTGAGCCCGAGCTGGAAGTCGATGCACGCCGCACGCGCGAGCGCCGCCTTCGAATCGGCGGTGACGCCCATCGCGTAGAACGCCTCGTCGTTCGCCGCGGCCTCCGAGAACATCGCGGCACGTTCGTACAACACGCCGAGCTGGTGCGGCGCTTCGGCGTTTCGCGGCTGGTACTTCTTCACCGTATTCCACATCTGGATCGCCAACCCGATCGCACCCGCCTCGCCGAAGCACGTCCCCGCCTTCACCACCTCGGCGTCACCGTGCTCGGGATCTTTGTTGTACGCGTCGAGGAATGGCTGACACGCCTTCGATCGCGCTTGATCGACCGGAGGCAGCGCCGCTTGGAGCGCTTCCACGATCTTCTTTTCGTCCGCAGGCGGAACTTGCTTCGGCGGAGCTGCTTCGACATTCGCCACCACTACCAGCAGAAACCAGAGTGCTCGCATCGATCGATCATAGCTTGACCATCAGCGCGAGCGAGCCCCGCGGTTCACTTCGCACGAGATCCGGTGACCAACCATCGACGACACTACCGGGCGCACCTTGGTTGCCACCGGGCGGCGTGATGCCATCTGCGCCGCTGAAGTACGGCACGCTCGCATGGCGATACGTGAATTCTGCGCGCAGCGTGATGTATTGGCTCGGCATGTAGTCGAACGTCGCTTGCATGTCCCACGCTTTGAACGGATCGCCGGGATTTGCAGTGAAGTACGGTGACGCACCCGTCGCAGCCGTCGCACCGTTGATCGGCGGCACGAGCACGAGATAACGCCCCGGGTTATCGATCGCGCCGCCGCCGAGCGTGATCGCGTAGCGATCGTGATCGAACCACGCGCGCGCGTACGCCATGAAGCCGATGAAGAACTGCGCCGGATCGTGCGCGCTTCCGGTGCACGTGACGCCGCCACCGGATTCGCAGCCGGCATCGATCGTCAGCGTCGTCGCGAACTTCGAGAGGAACTGCGTCTGGTCCTCGTACCACTTCACCTGCACCGAATCGTCGGTGTGGACGCGATAGCGATCCGTGTTGTTCAACGTGTCGGCGCCGATCAGGTATTGGTTGAAGATCAGGATCAGGTTCGCGCTCGGCGTGTAGCGAACTTGTCCACCGACGCCGGGAATGTTGTTGAATCGACCGTACGACTGCCAGCCGTTGATCAACCACGGCTCGATCTTGAGCTTGTCGCTCGGAAAGATCTGCAGGCGCACGCCATTGAAGAACCACGGCGTGTTCGACGACACGTACGACGGCTGATACGTCCAGTTGTCGAAGTTGTAGTAGCTCCACAAGCCGATGTAGCTCATGAACAGGCCCGCTTGGAGATTCACGCCGCGATGCGGATCGCCGAAGTGATAGCCGCCGTAGGCCTCGCTGATATAGCGGTAGGCATCGTCGAGCTGCCATTGGCCGCGATTCGGGCTCGGATCGTTGCGCGGCGTGGTCGTCGACAGCATCCCGAATTGCGTCATCATCCGCGCCATCACGCGATCGACGTGGAGGTCGCCGCCGAAGCCGAGCTGGGTCAGCTGGTTCTCGCCGCTGCGCCACGCTTCGGTCGAGCCACCGATCGTGTCGTCCTTCGGATGGTTGAAGCTGTAGTGGATGACGTCGTCGATCCGGAACTCGCCGGTGAAGTACTTCGACGATAGCGGCGAGTCTTTCGTGCGCGCGCTCCCGGACTGCCAGGTGAAGTCGCCGAACGTAAATGGATTCGAGCTCTTCATCCGGCTTTGCGACCGGAGCGTCGGCGACCGGTTGAGGCGCCGGGGTTGGAGCAGGCGCAACGGGTTCAGGAGTTGGAGCAGGTGCCGGTTCCGGCTGCGGTTCCGGCGCGGGTTGGGCCCACGCGGTCGCGGTCGACGCGAGCAACGTGGCCATGAGTGCAAAACGCATAGGTGCCCGCCGGCTTTGCAGCTAACGGGCCGAGCGAAATCACGCGTTTTCGCGCATTCCGTGCGAGTCGGACCGTGCAACGCGCATGGCGGTCACGAACCGCTCGTGCATTCCGCCCGACACTAAAGCCGGTAGCCGCCGGTCGCTTCGATCCGCTGGCCGGTCGCCCACCGCATGTCGACGAGCGCCGCGACGATCTCGCCGATGTCGTCGGCCTGCGCGGTTCGGCCGAGCGCGGTCTCGCCCGCCACGATCGCTGCGAGCTTCTCGTCGCGCAAATAGCCGCCGCCGAAGTCCGTGACCACGCCACCCGGCGCGATCGAGTTCGCCGTGATGCCACGTGCTCCGAGCTCGAGCGCGAGATAGCGAATCGCCGCCTCGAACCCGGCCTTGGCCGATGCATAGAGCAATTGGCCGGCAAAGCCGTACCGGGTAAGGCCCGTCGAAATCTGGATGATCGAGGCGCCGCGCGCGAGCTTCGGCAACAGCGCCTGGGTCAGGAACAGCGGGCCTTTGAAGTGCACCGCCATCATCTCGTCGAACTGCGCCGGCGTGAGGTCCGCCAACATCCCGTACGTGCCGGTGCCGGCGTTATGGACGAGCACGTCGATCGTCTCAGGCAACTCCGCGGCAAACGCCGCGAACGAGTCGATCCGCGTGACGTCGAGCTGGATCGCGCGCCCGCCGAGCTCCTTGGCAACCGCATTCGCGGCGGCGGCATCGTCGCGATACGTGATCACGACCTGGTAGCCCTTCTTGGCGAGATGTTCGGCCGCGGACTTGCCGATTCCGCGACCACCTCCGGTGATGACTGCTAGCTTGGACATGCGCACGTTGTACGTACGGCCCACTCGCGGCGCATCGTCACAGGTTCATCCTATAGTCACCGAAAGGTTCCTATGCCCCTCATCAAGCAACTACCCGCCGTCCCGGCCGAGCGCACGCTGCGGATCATCGGCGGGCGCTGGAAGGTGTACGTGCTGTACTACCTGTTCGAGGAGCCGCTTCGGTTGTCGGAGCTGCGCCGCAAGATTCCAACGGCCAGCCAGAAGGTCCTCGTGGACGCGCTCCGCGAGCTCGAGGAGTACGGCATCGTGAAGCGCAAGATCTTTCCGGAGATCCCACCGCGCGTCGAATACTCGCTGACCCGCCTCGGCGCCACGCTCGAACCGATCGTTCACTCGCTGTGCGATTGGGGTAAAGCCCACGCGCAGGCGATCCGCGACGTCTAGGGAATCGCGTCGACCTGATTCGCGATCGGATTGCCGCCGAGATCACGGCACGCGACCGTCGCGCCTGCTTCGTCGACGCAGCCCGTGCCACACGTGTAGTCGGCCGCCGTCGCCTTCGGATCGATGAACATCGGGTTCACGACCCAGCTATTGCTCTCGTTATAGAACGCGTTGCACATCAGCTCCTTCTTGTTCCGATTCAGCACGAGCTTGTGCGTCGCATCGCGCAGGAACTCGATATCGGTATCCGAGTCACCGGCCGCGAACACCTGACGTGCGCCATCCGGCCGCCGCTGGATCGCCTTCGCCGACGAATCACCGAAGATGTACTTGTTGACGAGGCAACGCTTGCCCTGGACGTAGCTGATCATCTCGCCCTGCCCGTCGGCGAGCGGCCCACAGCCTTCGAACCGGTACGTCAGCTTGCCGAGCGCATCCGTCATCGAACGAATCCCGACGACGTGGCTCGCCGGAATCCCCGCCAGCGGCGCGACCGCCGCGATCGCATCCTGCGGCGAGGCGGTGATGATCCACACGTCGTACACGCGCGATTGCGCGGCCGCGATCAGCGACTTCATCTCGGGATAGATCCGCAGCCACGCGTTCAGCCCGGCGTGCGTGCCGATCGTCTGCGTCGTGGCTTCCGGCGCGGCCAACTGCGGCGTGACCGCGGTCATCATGAACGCTTGGATCTCGTCGTGCGTGTAACCGGCGAGCAACTGGGCCGTCCACGCATACGCCGGCTCGATCCACCGGCGATTCCAGCCCGCGAATGCATCCGCGCCACCGCTCGTCACCTCGTCGATGTAGATGTCGAGCATCTCGTCCGCACACGCGGTGTTCGTGCTCGTCGGCAACGGTTGCCCGACCGCGATCGTGGTGCCGCATGCGGTCGACAGCGCGGTCGCCGCGGCATCCGTCAGAAACGGACTCGTCGCGTGCCAGTCCTTACCAGGCGGCTGCACGACCTTGTCGTTCGCGATCATCCAGAACGTGATCGCGTCGCCGAAATCGTTCTTCGAGATCGTGTTGTCCCAATCCAACAACACCACGGGCAGATGCTGTGGATCGAAGCCGGCCGTCCCGCACGCACCGGCATCGAGCCACGCGGTCACCTGCTCGCGATTCCCGCCGTACCACGCACCGGAGCCGATCGCGCTCGGCGTCGGGCAACTGTTCGAGGGTGGCGACGGCGCATCGGGCGTCGATGCATCGGGCACGACCGCCGGGGCTTGAAATCCATCACTGCAGGCAGCGATCAGGAGCAACAGGATCATTCGCATGCCTCGTCATCGCTCACCCCCAGGTGAAGCCGACATGACCGCCGCGTGAGCTCCGCGTTAACTGCCGAGGTGGAACGTGGCGATCGCGTCGAGCGAGCCCTGCGGGTGCACGGCGCGGACGCGAATCAAGTCGCCATCGTAGAGCGGCATCGGGTTGCGCACCGGCGAGCCGTTGAGCTCCATGCCGTAGAACTCGCCTTCGTCGAGCCAGAACACACCAGCGCCGCGGCACACGATATTCGAGCTCGGATCGTTGATCGGATCGCAGCGCAGGCGGCCGCGCTCGACGTGAAAGATGTTCGTGCGACCGAGCGGCATCTCGCGACCATCCACGACGACAAACGCCGGCGGCGTGATCTCGGCCAGCTCCGCAGGCGCCGGCTTGTCCACCCGGGTCGTGCTCGCTGCGAGCATCACCGCCCGTGCATTCGGGAACCACTTCACGGTCTGGAGGCGTTCGCGCTGATTCGCGATCGTGGCTCCCGAGCGCACGATCGTCGCGCGCCGCGCTTCACCGCCCTCTTCGATGTAATCCGCGAGCACGGCGGTCTCGCCGGCGAGCGCCTTCTCCTTCGCGACCCGTGTGGCGAGCTCGGGACGATCCGCATGCGGCGCCCACAACACGAAGCTGCCGCCCGGCAACGCGAACGTGGTCACGCCGATCTTCAGCAACGCGACGAGCGGCGCGAATGGTGAGTCATCTCCCAGCAGCGCGAGGTGGAGCCCGACCAGCTTCTGCACGCCCGGTCCACGCTCGTGGACCTTCACGCGCGATGCGAGCGCTTCGCCGGTCGCGGTCTTCGCGCGATCGAGGAGACCGACCCACGCATGAAAGCGTTGAACGTACGCCCAGCTCGCCGGCGAAAACGGCGCGACATCTTCGGCGCCCCACGCGGCGACGTAGCGCTCGATCGCGGCGTCCAGATCGCTCGTGATATCGATCCGGCCGCGCTTCAGGGCTGCGCGATCGCGACTCGCGTAGTTCAACGCGCGCAGATGGTCGTCGATCAGCTCCTCGCACCGCGCATCGGCGAGCTTCGCCGGCACCGCACGCGCGATTCGATCGAGCTCGAGGCGCCGCGGATCGTCATCGGCGATCGAATGCAACTCGCCGTAGCCGGGCTTGAAGCGCACGCGCGTGGGAAGCTTGCTCTCGAGGTTCACCGTCGAGAGATCCTCGGTCCACAACACGCGCACGCGATAGCCCGCGAATTCATCGAGTGGCCCGCGCCCGCCGGAGTGAATGATGCCGTGATGGCCACCGAACTGATACGTGGTCACGTACTCGGGCACCGCCGGGTCGTCGATGATCACTTCGTTGCCGAGCGAGCTGCCGATCGTGAACGGCACGACCGTGTTCACGTCACCGATCACGAACGTCTGGACGTCGCCTCGGTACTCGATGTGGAGCAGCACGAACTGCACCTCGAAAGCCTGGCACGGATCACCTGGCGCGGTACAACGCCCTCATGACGAACACCGAGGTTGCCAAGCAACTCCTCGTCGCGTGGACGACCGGCGACTTCGCCACCGTCGACGCGGTGATCGCCGAGTCGATCGATTTCGTCGGTCCACTCGGCCACACCACCGGTGCAGCGGCCTATGCGAAGGGGATCCGCGAATTCGCCGCGCTGATCGACCGCGCCGAGATCGAGGTCGCGTTCGGCGACGGCGAGAACGTGTGCATCATCTACGACCTCGTCACCAAGGCCGGCGCGAAGGCTCCGACCGCCGGTCACTATCGAATCGTCGACGGCAAGGTCGCGATGGTGCGCGCGTACTTCAATCCCGCGCTCTTGAAGCTCTAGTAGATCCAGCCGAACTCGACGAGCTTCGTGCCGAACGCCTTCGCGAGCGCGTCGACGAACGCCCGATTCGCGAGCGGGCCCGCATCCTCATCCTCCGCGGATGCCGGCAGGTCTTTCCCGCAATCGATCAGGACGCCCGATCGCCATACACCCGGCCACCCCCTGGTGCGATCGGTCTTCGGCGGCGTGGTCTTCGCATCCGCGGCATACCACTCGTGATATGCCGCCGCCGAAACGATCGAGCGGGCGACCTTCGTCTTGCCGTTCATCGGCGGCGTCTTGACGGTGACCTGAAACGTCTCGCCGGAGCTCGGCACCTTGAACGCCATCCCGAGGTGGAGCTCCGCACCTTGGATGTAGCGTTCGTCGTCGGGCGCGTCGTACTGCGACGGTCCCGTGATCGCCGCCGCCTTCGCACCGTTCAACGCGCCGAACCGGAGCACGGCGTCGGGTCGTGCGGAGTCGAAGCCCTTTGCCTTCTTCGTCGAACCTGCCGCGAACCAGCCTTTGGCCGTGAAGCCGTACTTCTTCATCACGGCTTCGATCGCTTTTGCATGTGCCGCCGTCGGCTGCCACGTCAGATCCTCCACCACCAACGCATGCTGATATTCGATGCCCACGAGCGCATAGTACGTCGGTGCGGTGGATCTTCGCGGTGGAAGCCACGGTTCCGGCACCGGCGCCGGTTCCCCAGACCGCGTTTGTCGAGACCAAGCTCCAGCACAATTCGTGGCACATCGCGTGGCTTCACGGCGCCTTCGTCGGGTCCATGCCGCTCGTGTGCTGGGGCGATCGCTACGCCGCGATGATCCGCGCCTCGCGGCTTCAGATCTTCGACGCACAGCGCACCCAGTTCGCTCAGCTATCGCTCACCGCATTGGGAGTCTCGATGTGGCACGGCCAGATCGCCGGCACCGAGCTGTGGTGCCCCAACTATCTAGGGACGCTGCAAATCCCGCTTCTCGACCTCGAGACGCTGTTCGATCAGCCCGCGGGCCCGATCGCGATCACGATCGAGACCCACTACACCAAGCGCCTGGAAACCGAACGCGTCGAGGGCACGGTCCAGCGCGTCGACACGTACTACACCTCGGTTCGCGTCCCCGGCAGACACGACATCTCGATCCGTTCGCCCGAGCCGCTTACCGTCGGCACAGCGATCACGTTGTGCGATCGTCTCTCGGCCGGTACGTACGGTCACGCCGAGGTCGGCGCGACCGTTGTGCAGCTCGAATCTCCGAAGCCACCGTACGACGCCGGCGCCGTGCTGGCGCACATCACGCCCGCCGAGCCGAGCCGACCGGTCTCCGCGGCGACCACGCCTACACGCGCGGCCGAGCTCCGCACGCTCCTCCTCGAGCTCGCCGCCACCGACGACGATGCAACACGCGCGATCATCATCGACATCCTCGCCGAGGCGGAGCTGCCCTGCGCCGCCGCGTTTCAAAAGCTGCGCACCGGCACGGCGATCGATCGCAACCTGCGCAAGAACGCGCTCGGCGTGCTGACCCAATTCGTGCGCGACGTCGAATTCCGCGGCGGCATGCCGTGGTCCGCGTATCTCAACCAGCAGCTCCCCACATCACCGGAGCTCCGCACGCAATTCACCGACGACGTTCGCCTCGGCATGTTCGCGCGGCTTCGCAGAGGCAACAGCACGCCCGTCGACTACGCGAAGATCCTCGGCACCGGCGCATTCATCGGCCTCCGCCGCATCGACGGCAATCCGCTCGCGATCGCCGAGATGATCCGGCTCGGCCAACCGATCACGCACCTCCACGACGTCCAGTTCGACCTGCTCGAACCGTTCCTCGATCGCCTCGATAGCGTGCATTGGATCGAATTCCGCACCGGCGCGCCGGTGATCGACAAGCTCCTGAAAGCGCTCTGCGATAACAAGCACCTGAAGCGCAAGAATCGCCACTTTTCGTTCGTCGCGAGCAACCTCGCACGCACGCGCGCGCTCGAGCCCGAGATCCGCGCGGCTTATCCCGATCTACCGTGCTCGGTGATCACGCTCGGCGACATCACGATCAGAACGCAGCATCCAACGTGACCTCGCCCTCGACGCCGACCTGATACGCGGACACGCGCCGCTCGAAGAAGTTCGTCACTTCTTGAACGTCTTGGAGTGCGAGAAAGCCGAACGGATTCTGCGCGCCGTACTGCTTCGCCATCCCGAGGCGGCCGAGCCGCTGATCCGCGCAGTACTCGAGGTATTGGCGGACCTCGGTGACGGACAACCCGGCGATCCCACCGCCGAGGAGGTCTTCGGCGAATTGGGTCTCGCACGCGATCGCCTCGGCGAGCATCGCGCGGATATCCGCCTCGAGCTGCGCGTCGAAGAGCTCCGGCTGCTCCGCACGCACGACATCGACGATCGAAAACGCGAACGCCATGTGCGCGCTCTCGTCGCGAAACACCCAGTTCGTGCCGCCCGCGAGCCCGTGCAACAGGCCCTTGCTCCGCAGAAAGTACACGTACGCGAACGCGCCGAAGAAGAACAACCCCTCGATGCACGCCGCGAATGCGATCAAGTTCAGCAGGAACTGCCGGCGTTGCTCCGGCGTCTCGCATCGATCGATCAACTGGACCGAATCGATCCAGCGCAGACAGAAGTCCGCCTTCTTCTTGATCGATGGAATCGTCTCGACCGCGGCGAAGGCGCGTTGCCGTTCGTCGTGATCCGGCACGTACGTATCCAACAGCGTCAGATAGAACTGGACGTGCAGCGCCTCCTCGTAGAGCTGGCGCGACAAGTACATCCGTGCTTCCGGGGCGTTCACGTGCTTGTAGAGGTTGAGCACGAGGTTATTCGCGACGATCGAATCACCGGTCGCGAAGAACGCGACGAGCCGCTGGATCAGGTGACGCTCCGGCGGCGTCATCTTCGCGAGGTCCGCCAGATCGGTCGAAAAATCGACCTCCTCCACGGTCCACGTGTTCTTGATCGCGGCGCGATACATCTCGAAGAACTGCGGATACGCCATCGGCCGCAGCGTCAGCTTCATGCCGGGATCGAGAATCATTGGCATGCCTCGCAGCTCTCGGGGTTTTCGAGCGAGCACGCGACCGCCTGCACGGGATCGATGGTCGCCTTCGCGATCCGTGTCGCCGGCCGCGACCGTAGGTAGTACGTGGTCTTCAGGCCGCGCTTCCACGCGTGGAAGTACATCGACGACAGCGCGCCGATGTTCGGACTCTCGACGAACAGGTTCAGCGACTGGCTCTGATCGATAAACGCCCCGCGATCGGCGGCCATATCGATCAAGGAGCGCATCGGCACTTCCCACACCGTCCGGAACCGCTTGCGCACATCCTCGGGCAGCTCGACCAGGCTCTGCACCGAGCCCTCCGCACTCAACAAGCGCGCTCGCGTGTGCGGTGTCCACAGGCCGAGCTTCTTCAGCGCGTCGACGAGGTAGCGATTGATCTGGATGAAGTCACCCGACAGCGTCTCGCGCTTGAAGAGGTTCGAGACCTGCGGCTCGATGCATTCGTAGCACCCCGCGATCGACGCGATCGTGGCGGTCGGTGCGATCGCGATCATCAGCGAGTTGCGCAACCCGGTCTCGCGGATCCGCGCGCGCAGCGAATCCCAACGCGCCGGATCGCTCGGCGTCACGCCCCACGCGTCGAACTGCAACTCGCCACGCGCCGCGCGCGTCTCGGCAAACGCCGCATGCGGACCCGCCACTTCGGCGAGCTCGACCGACGCACTCAGCGCCGCGTAATAGATCTCCTCCGCGATCCGCTTCGATAACGCTCGTGCATCCGGTGCATCGAACGCCCAGCCCAACAGGAAGAACGCGTCCTGCAACCCCATCACGCCGAGCCCGACCGGCCGCCACTTCACGTTCGACCGCTTCGTCGCCGCGATCGGGTAGTAGTTGAGATCGATCACGCGATCGAGCTGGCGAATCGCCGTGCGTACCGTCCGCGCGAGCTTCCCGAAATCGAATTCTCCGTCGACGACGTGCCGCCCGAGGTTGATCGAGCCCAGATTGCACACCGCCGCTTCATCGCCGGACGTGACCTCGATGATCTCGGTGCACAGGTTCGACAGGTGCACCACGCCCGCCTGATTGCACGCTCGGTTCGACGCATCCTTGAACGTCATCCAGCCGTTACCGGTCTGCGCGAGCGTCCGCATCATCCGCGCGTACAGATCGCGCGCCTTCACGACCTTCGCCGCGAGCCCCGCTGCCTCCGCCGTTTCGTACGCGGCCTCGAACTCGTCGCCCCACAGATCCGGAAACTGCGGCACGACCTTCGGATCGAACAGCGACCACTCGCCGTTCTGCTCGACGCGCTTCATGAACAGATCGGGGATCCAGTTCGCGAGGTTGAGGTTGTGCGTGCGCGCGGCCTCGTCGCCGGTGTTGTCGCGCAACTCCAAGAACGCCTCGATATCCGCGTGCCACGGCTCGAGGTACACGCACGCGGCGCCCTTGCGCTTGCCGCCTTGATTGACCGCCGACACCGACGCATCGAGCGTCTTCAACCACGGCACGATGCCGTTCGAATGGCCGTTCGTGCTCTCGATCAACGACCCGCGCGAGCGCACCCGGTGATACGCGAGGCCGATGCCGCCGGAGAACTTCGATAACAGCGCCACGTCCTTGTAGCGCTCGTAGATCGATTCGAGATGATCGTCCGGTGAATCGAGCAGGAAGCAGCTCGAGAGTTGCTCGTGCGACGTCCCCGAATTGAACAGCGTCGGCGAGCTCGGCAGATATTCGAGCGTCGAGAACAGCCGATACAGCTCGAGCGCATCGCCGATCGATTCGGTCAGCGCACAGCTGATCCGCATGAAGAACTGCTGCGGCGTCTCGATCACGAGGCGCGTCGTCGGATGGCGCAGGAGATATCGGTCGTAGACCGTGCGCAGGCCGAAGTATTCGAACTCGTGATCGCGCGCGGGCTCGATCGCATCGTTGAGCTTCCGCGCATTCGCCGCGACGACACTCGCGAGCCGCGCGTTGACGAGCCCGAGCCGCGCGCCGGTGCCGATCGATTGGCTGAAGGCGTGGATCTCCTGATTACGGACTTCCTTATCGATGTACGTCGCGAGCAGGCGCGCCGCGAGCTTGCCGTATTGCGGCTCCTCGGTGATCAGCGAGGCCGCGGTTTGGATCGACAACCGATCGAGCTCGCTCGTGGTCGCACCGTCGTAGAGCCCGCTGATCGTCTTCGTCGCGACGCGAAGCGAATCGACCTCCGCCAAGCCTTTGCAGCTTCGGCTGACGGCCTTGACGATCTTGTTCAGATCGACCGTTTCGGTGGACCCGTTGCGCTTGGTAACGCGCATCGTGGTCTGCGGTCCGGAATCACTACGCTCGTGACGTGCCTGTGGCGTCTGGGTCTGCATCGATGTTCCTCCTTCGAGAACGTGCGAATGCATCCATGCGGGCAGGTGTTCGGACTCGCGAGCTGCCTACTGTCCACGGTTCCTGTGGAGGTCGTTCTCGCTTACCGCTGCGGGGCAGTACCGGCGTTTCACCGGTTTCCCTTTCAAGCCGACGTTGTCACGCCGGCACCCGTATGGATTATTTTGGTTTCTTCTTCTTTAGGCCCACTCGAATCGTGGTGACAACTTCCATCGCCCTAGATCTAGCGGTGGAGATCTCGTTGGCAGCACTATCTGTGGGATGCGCACGTCATACGTCCTCGGTCTGACATTCGTCGCGACGACCGTGTTCGCGAGCCCCGGTCCGCAACCGCAGCCGCAACCGGCGCCACTACCGGCCGCGAAGGACACGCCGTATCCGGGCACGATGAAGATCGCGGTCGACACCACGGACACCGCGCATCACGTGTACCGGATCCGCGAAGAGATTCCGGTGCCCGCCGGAGACACCACCCTGCTCTACCCGCGCTGGATCCCCGGCGCACACGCTCCCGAAGGCACGATCGATCGGTTCGCAGGGCTCACGATCACGCAAGCGGGCAAGAAGCTCGAGTGGAAGCGCGATGTCGCGGACGTGTTCGCGTTTCACGTGACGGCGGCCGCGGGCACGCTCGTCGTCGAGTATCAGTACCTCTCGCCGGTCGGAAACTTCGTCGGTCCGGTCGAAATCGCGCGCGAGCTACTCGTGCTGGATTGGCCGCAGGTCACGCTCTATCCCGCGGGCTACTTCACGCGACAGATTCCCGTCCAACCGAGCGTGAAGGTGCCGGATGGTTGGAAGGTCGCGACCGCGCTCGATCAATCGTCGCCGGGCGTGTTCAAGGTCACCACCGTCGAGACGTTGCTCGATTGCCCGGTCCACGCAGGTCGCTACTACCAGCGCTACGACCTCACGCCGGCGGGTGACAAGACGCCGGTGTTCCTCGATCTGATGGCGGATCGGCCGGAGGCGATCGTGGTCAAGCCGGACATCATCGCGATCGAGAAGAAGGTCGTCGAACAGGCGTACAAGATGTTCGGCGCGAAGCACTACGATCACTACGACTTCTTGTTTCACCTGAGCGAAGAGCTCGGCGGTCAGTCGACGATCGAGCATCACCGCGGTGCCGAGTATGTCGACATGATCGACACGTTCGCCGATTGGGAACACACCACGAATTGGCGTGACACGTTCGCGCACGAATACGTCCACTCGTGGGACGGCAAGTGGCGGCGCCCGGCGGATCTGTGGACGGCGGATCTCAATACGGCGCCGATGCGCAATTCCTTGCTGTGGGTCTACGAAGGCGGCACCGAGTACCTGGCGTCCGTGATCACCGCGCGTGCCGGCGCATGGTCGAAGTCCGTGGCGCTCGACGAGCTCGCGAATTACGTCGCGCGCGAGCAACAAAGCGTTGGCCGGAGTTGGCGTCCGCTCCAGGACACCACGAACGACGAGATCATGAATCCGCGGCGGCCGATGTCGTGGGGCAACTATCAGCGGTTCGAGGACTACTACGTCGAGGGTGCGTTGATCTGGCTCGATGCCGACACGCTGATCCGCGAGAAGACCGGCGGCAAGAAGTCGCTCGACGATTTCGCGCAGGCGTTCTTCGGCGGTCACGATCGCGACTACACGCCGCTGACCTACACGTTCGACGATGTCGTGACCGCGCTGAACGGCGTCTACGCGTACGACTGGAAGACGTTTCTGCGCACGCGGCTCGATCAGACGGGCAAGGTGCCGCTCGACGGTGTCACGCGCAGTGGCTACAAGCTCGAGTTCACCGCCGAGCCGGGCGAGCACTGGAAGAACTTCGAAGCCGTCCGGTTCAAGGGCGTCGATCACTCGTATTCGCTCGGTATCGCGATCGATAAGGACTCGAACATCGGCTTTGTCGCGTGGGACTCGCCGGCGGCGAAGGCCGGCGTCGTCGCCGGGATGAAGGTGCTCGCCGTCAACGGTCTGCAATTCGATCCGGGACGGCTCCTGAAGGCGTTGAACGCGAAGCAGCCGATCGAGCTGATTCTCCAAAAGGGCGAGGTCTACGTGACGAAGAAGATCGATTATCGCGGTGGTCCGCGCTACCCGCACCTCGTCCGCGACACCTCGCATCCGGCGTTGCTCGACGACATCCTCGCGCCTAAGCTCTAGCGCATGCGGCAGGGTTTCGTGACGCGGTGGATCGCGGTGACGGTGATCGTGTCGATCGTGTGTGCGGTCGATCAGGGCTGGGTGATGAAGTGGCTCGCGCTCGCACCGGATCGCGTGTTCCACGGCGAGGTCTGGCGGCTGGTCACGTGGGCGCTGATCGTGCCGCGGCCGATCACGCTGATCATCGTCGGGTACTCGATCTACAAGTTCGGCGGCGAGCTCTCGGCGCAGTGGGGCCCGGGGCGGTTGCGCGCATTTGCGATCGAAGTCATCGCGTTGTCGGCGCTCGCCACGTGCGCGCTCGCGTGGCTCACCGGCGATCGCGGTGCGCACACGTGTAGCTCGCTGACGATGTTCGCGCTGTTGATCGCGTGGGCTCGACAGTTTCCCGAGCGCGAGGTCGTGCTCTACGGCGTGGTCCACGTGCGTGGCAAGCAGCTGATCAAGTACGCCGCAGTCGTGGTGGTGCTGTGCGCGATCTACTATGGACCATACGCGTTCGCGCCGGAGCTCGCGGCCGTGGGACTCGCCACGATCTGGCCGTTGCGGAGCTAAAACACGCCGGCGATCGCGATGCCGTTGCCTGTCGGCAGGACGTGCCAGGCGTGGCGAGGCATCGTGTACGTATTCAGAAGGCCGATCGGATAGCCGATCGCGAACGACAGCGCTGCATCCGACCAGGTCGCGTAGTGCGCGAGGATCAGCGAGCCCGCGGCATTCACGAGGAAGTTGCCGATGTGGCCACCGAAGAACAGCGTGCGTTCCGCGCGGCCATCTGCGATCGGATCGCACGTGAGGCCCGGCGTCACGAGCATCGCGATCGATCCCAAGCCCGATTCGATCGAACCGATGTAGAGCGTGTCGCGAAACCGATCGTCGTACGGGCCGAGCGGATTCGTGTGCGTCGCGGCGAGCGTGAGTTGCGCAGCGGTCAAGCCGCCGTACGTGATCGCCCAACCGTACTTCCACGTGGCAAATCGGTGCGCTTCCTCGCACGGCGCGGCGCCGGCTACGGAACCGAGCAGCAAGAGACAGGTCGCGACGCGCACTTACGTAGTGTGCATCCAAAACCGGATCGCCAGCGAAGTCTACGGCATGAGGGAAATCGCTTTTGCGGTCGTGCTATCTGCGTGTGGTCAAGTCTCCGGCGTGAACCCGCCGCACGAGCAACCGGATGCCGGAGCCGCGATCGATCCCGATGGCGGCTCGGACTCCACGCCGCCGCCGGACGCGGCGCCCGTGGCGGTGCTCGGTTGCGATCAGGAGCCTTTAGTTCCGGGCACCGGTCAGGTCCAGTCGTGGTCGCGCGAGAAGGGAAACATCACGGTCAACTACTACGGCGATGGTGTGCATAGCGTCGACCTGTCGAAGTTCGATGCCGTGATGAGCAACCCGATGTTCGCCCAGAAGACTTGGCCAGATAGCTACGGGACGATCGCGGACATGCCGATCACGATCAACAAGTATGTCAGCCTCGAGTTCACCGTCCCCGACGGCTACTTCGAAGCGCACCCGACCTACTACGGCGAGTACTCGATCGGCGAGTCGAGCTTCGCGGCGCCGGTCTCGATGACGATCAGCGAGCACTGCGGTGACTTCGGCCAGCTCCAGCCCACCACGATCGAAGCTGGCTGCGTGCTGATCGCGGGCGGTCCGGACTCGCGGATCCTGTGGAACAGCACCAGCGGTTGCAAGATGAAGAGCGGCCACCGCTACTACCTGAACGTGATCAACGCGGACATCACGTCGTTCCCGGCGACGACGACGCAGCGCCCGGCCAAGTGCGTCAACGATCAGTGCGAGACGCCGGTCATGAACGGCTACGGCTCTTGGAGTAACTGAACACCGCGTCGAGCGTGGTGCCGAGCGCGGCCGCGATCTCGAACGCGACCTCCAGCGTCGGCGAGTACTTCTCGCCTTCGATCGCGTTCACGGTCTGACGGGTGACGCCGATCTTGTCGGCGAGCTGTTGCTGGGTCATCTCGTTCGCGGCGAACCTGAGCTCGCGGATCCGATTTTTGATCTTCGTAGACATCGGAGTCAGGCAAACCCACGCTTGTAGAACACGAGCTGGCTCGCAAACCGCACGATCTCGGCGAGGATGAATGCGGCGAGCCCGACATGCGCGATCCAGAACGTGCCGAGCGTCATCGCGCACACCGTCAACGCGCACCACACACCGACGGTGAGCACCGCGTAGCTGTACTTCGTGGCGCGCAGCGAGATCTGGCGGTCCCGTTCGTCCGCCTTCTCGGGACGCTTCATCACGGCGAGCACTGCGTGAACGACCGCGTTGACCACGGCCATCGCGATCACCGTACCGACAAACAACACACCGACGCGCGGATCGCCCTCGCCCATCCGCACCGCGAGCACGAAGTACACCGCATAGATCACGACGGTCGACACGAGCTGGACCCACAGGCTCTTCTCCTGGAACGTCAGTCCGGGCGTGTCTGGTTTGTTTGACATGATGTCAAGCTACGCAGACACAACCATCGTGTCAAGGATGCTTTACATCGGCCCGTGCTAACGTCGCGCCACCAATGACGTTCTGGTGGGCGGGAATCGTGTTGTCGGGGTGCCTGGTGTCGCCGGTGATGACGTTCGGCGGCGGCAAGTCGCAGAAGGAAGCGCAGCACGACACGCTGAACGAGCACTTCATGCCGGTCACGCTCGACATGCCGGAGACCCACAAGGGTCCGGTTCGCGAGGCACGGATCGTGGTCTATGCCGACGACGAATATCGCGCGCAGAACCTCGACTGGCAGAAGACGTTCGGCGAGCAACTCGAATACGCGAACGCAGTGCTCGGCCCCGAGTTCGGACTCCACCTCACCGCGGACTATCGAGTCTGGGACCACCACGCGCCGGGCAACGATCTGCCGGCCAATCTCGACGAGCTTCGGGGCGTTGCCGATCCGGGCCACGCGATCTCCGTGATCGGTCTAACGAGCTCGATCGGCCTGACTGCCGGAACCTTCGATCTGCTCGGCTATGCGGAGGTCGGTGGGCGGTACGTGATGTTGCGCGGCTACGCCGATGTCGAGGAGCGGAAGTTGTTCGACAAGGCGTTCCCGAAACTCTCCGTCGAAGAACGCGAGCGAGCGCATCAGGCGCGCCGGGTCCACAAGACCACGTCGGTGCTGTTGCACGAGCTCGGGCACAACTTCGGCGCGAACCACGAGGCGACCGATGACACGATGATGGCGAGCGTGTACTCGATCCACTCGACCGGGTTTTCCGACGAGGCGCGCCAGATCATCCAGGCCACGATCGATGCGCGGTTGGGCGGTCGTCCGGAGCCACGGCCGGTCGTGGTTACTGGCCACACCTTACACGTCCACGTGATGGCGACCGGGATCGAGATCGATGGCAAGCCCGTCCCCGACGAGCGACTCGATGGCGTGCTCAGCCAACATGCCGACGATCCATCGATCGACGTGATCGTCCACAAGGATGACAACGTCCCGGCGGCGCGCGCAGACGATGTCATCACCCGCGCCAAGGCGATGGGGCTGACCCGTTTCCGAACCGAGTAAGCTGTACGGATGAAGTATCTAGCCTTGGCGATGCTCGTGGCGTGCGGCGGCGACGACGGATCTGACTACATGAAGGACTGGGTGCCGAACACCGGCGCGCCCGCGCACGTCACCGGCATGGCGTTCATCTTCGGGCCGAAGGCCATGACGGACACGCTCGAAGGCGCGACGGTCGCGGTCACCGAAGATCCGAGCGTGTCGACGCAGGTCCAAGCCGATGGCAGCTTCGCGTTCGACGTCCCGAGTGGTGGCCCGGTGACGTTCACGATCTCGAAGGACGGATTCCAAACCACGCAAAGCGCGGCGATCGACGTCGAGTCGGATGGCATCCCGATGCTCGGGTTTCAGGTCCCGACGAGCAGCACGGTCGACACGCTCGCGACGCTGATCCGGATCACCGTCGAGCCCACGAAATGTCAGGTCGTCACGACGATCTCGGCCACGGGCACGGCGCCGTATGGTGGCGATGGTCTCGGCGTCGAAGGCGCGACCGTCACGCTCGGCAACGCGGAGGCCGATGGCCCGATCTACTTCATGTACGACCCGACGCTGCCGATTCCCGATCGCGATCTCACGGAGTCGTCGAAGGATGGCGGCGTGGTCTACGCGAACGTCGCGGTTGGTGACTACGAGATGGTCGCGACGAAGACCGGTACGTCGTTCTCGTCGGTCGAGGTTCGGTGTCGCGCGGGCGTGCTGGTCAACGCAGCGCCGCCGCACGGCATTCAACAGCTCTAATCGGCAACGAACCGAGCGAGCAGCACGCTGAACGTCTCGACGTCCGCCGGCGACCAGCTCGCGAGCGTTTGCTCGAGCGCCTCGCGATGCTTCGTGATCGCGGTGGTCAACGCCTTCTTGCCCTTCGCGGTCAGCTTCAGCTGCTGCGTGCGCGGGCGGGTCTCGTGCGGTTCGCGCCGCAGCAGGCCCTTCTCTTCGAGCTCGCCCAGCTGGCGACTCACCGTCGACTTGTCGAGCCCCCACAACAGCGCGAGGTCCGTCGCGGTCGGGTCTTCGCTCGCATCGACGTACGCGAGGATCGGGGCGCTGACCAGCGAGCCGCCGGAGACCATCTTCGCCGCTTGATTCCGCGTGTTGCGATTGAACGTGATGATCGCCCGCTGAATCTCACCGATAGGGTCACTCGCCACGAGCGGACTATATACGTCCGTACGTCGGATGCTGCGGCCAACCGGCGGGCGAATCCTCCCACTCTTGCTGCCGGCCATAAGGGAGCAAATCCATGATGTTCGACGAGAACAACAGGCGATCGACACCGCGCGAGGTGGTCGCATACGTCCGATAGATCTTCTCGCCATCACGTAGCCAGCACGACAGCTGGAAGTACGGCGATCCGATGTCCTTCGTCCACGTGGTGCCGTGCGACGACACGAACGGCATCGTCCAGCCCATCTTCGCCTTGTAGGCCTCGATCTGGGCGAGCGGCATGTTCGAGATGTTGCACCACGACATGTCCGCTTGATGGAGGTACTCCATCGCGCCCATCGTGATGTTGTTCGAAAAGCCCGTGCAGCCGGGACAGAACTTGTCCGGACCGAGATCCATGAACTGATAGATCACGAGCTGCATCCGGCCATCGAACAGGTCGTGCAGCGTGCGCGTGCCGCCGGGCGCCTCGAACTTGTAGGTCGCCTTGAACTCGACCATCGGCAACCGCCGGCGCTTCGCCGCGAGCGCGTCGAGCTCCTTGGTCAACCGCTTTTCCTCGAGGAGCAGCTCGTCGCGCTGCGCCTGCCACGTCGCCATGTCTACGACCGGTGGTTTCTCCATATCGATCAGATAGCAGCGATGCGGTTCGCGAGGTATTGGCGCTCGGCGTGATTTCGAGCGAGCGCGAACGCACGGTTGAACGCGACGAGCGCGGCCGCACGATCGCCGAGCCGGACATGCAGTTCGGCTTCGGCGGCAGGTTGAAACGGATAGTTGATGATCGGCGCGATTCTCCGGATCGCCACGAGGCCGGCCGCGGCATCGGTCTGGCCGATCGCGATCGCCCGATTCAACGCGACGACCGGCGATGGCGCAAGCGCGTGCAGGCGATCGTAGAGCGCGGCGATCGCCGGCCAATCGGTGTCCGCGACCGACGGCGCGGACGCGTGGGTGACCGCGATCGCCGCTTCGACGTGATACGCCGACAGCTCGGTCCCGGTGGCCGCGCGATCGAAATACGCGAGCCCTTCGGCGACGAGCGCGCGATCCCATAGTGAACGATCCTGATCGGCGAATGCACACAGCTCGGTTCGCGCAGGCAGGCGTGCCGCGTGCAGACACATCAACGCGGCGAGCGCGAACGTCGATGGCTCCGGACGCGCGTCCGCCAACAGACGAACCAGCCGCACCGCCTCGTCGCACAGCTCGGTCCGGATCGCATCGCTGCCGTGATAGCCCTCGCTGAACAGCAGGTACAACGCGCGCTGCACCGTCGGCGTGCGTGCCGGCAACGACGCGTTCGCGACATCGAGCCAATCGCGATTCGCGGCGAGGTCGCGCTTGCCTCGCGTGATGCGCTTCTCGACCGCGGCGCGGGTCTCGAGCAACGCCGCGGCAATTTCAGGCGCTCCGAACCCGCACAGGAGATTGAGGATCAGCGTCACGTGTACCGGCTGCGCGAGCTCGGGCGCACAACACGCGAACATCATGCGCAGTTGCTCGTCGCGGATCGCGGAGCCATCGAACGCGAGCTCGATCGTCTGCTCTTCGATCGGGATCGGGCGCGAGCGCCGCAACACGTCGATCGCTCGGCGCTTCGCCACCGTGGTGATCCATGCGGCCGGATTATCCGGAAGGCCTTGGACCTTCCACACCTCCAGCGCGCGGATGTACGCATCGTGCGCGACATCCTCCGCCAGCGCGACATCGCCGAGCACGCGCACCAGCGCCGCGACGATCCGCGCGTGCTCGCGCCGGAAGAAGTGATCGTCGATCATCTCTTGCGGTAGCGCATCCGAACGTTACCGGTGGCGAACTTCGTGACATCGACCAATTCGAGATCGACGCGCCCGGCATGCCGGATCGGATGCGCGCCCTGCCCGAGCACGATCGGCGAGTAGACGAACGTGTAGTCGTCGATCAGGCCGTGCTTCGTGAGGAGCGAGACGATATCGCCCGAACCGAAGATCATGATGTCGTTGCCGGCCTCCTGCTTGATCGCACGGACCTTGTCCGGATCGAACGTGCCGAGGAGCTTCGTGTTCGCCCAGCTGTCGTCGGTAATCGATCGCGAGAACACGTACTTCGTGCTCGCGTTGATCCATTTGCTCATCGCCGCCAACGCATCACTCGTGCGCGGCGGACCGTGCGGTGCTTGATTCGTCGCCGTCGGCCAGAACGACTTGAACCCGAGGTACGTCCGCGCGCCGAACATCATCGCGCCCGACCCGCTCATCCCACTGCGGGCATCGTTATCGAGCTCGGGGTCCTGGGTGACCCATTCGATCCGACCGTCCACATCGGCGAAGAAGCCATCGGCCGAAACGCGTTGGAACATGTGAATGCGACGCATCAGCCCAGACCTCCGAACACCGGCCGGACTTCGACGCTACCGCCGCCGCCGATCACGATCGGGCACCCGTTCGCGAGCGCGATCGCGCCATCGAGCGAATCCGCGCGGACGATCATGTAGCCGAGCACGAGATCCTTCACTTCGATATACGGCCCGTCGTGAACGTCTGCCTTCCGAACGACCTTGCCGTTCGGATCGAGCGGCTTACCGCGGTCGACCATGTGCCCGCCGGCCTCGAGCTCGGCCACCCAGGCCATCCACGTTTTCAGGCTGCGCTGGGCGCGTTCGGGAGACCCGATCGCCTCCTCGCGCTCCGCCTGCGACGATCGAAACAGAAGCATGTAGTCACTCATGTCATCACGACGCGCGACCCGCGCGGCTCCGGACATCGAGCCTACAATTTCTGGCCTGGTGCTTGCTGCGGTCGCGGCATGGCGAAGAAGTCCACGCGCAAATCGGTAGCGAAATCCCCGAAGTCCGGCCGCGGTGCCGGCGGCGAGCCTCATCAACATTCGGAGACACCGCTGACCACGAATCAGGGCGTGCCGATCAGCGACGACCAGAACACGCTGCGCGCGGGAATCCGGGGCCCGTCCCTGCTCGAGGATTTTCACTTCCTCGAGAAGATGACCCACTTCGATCACGAACGGATCCCGGAGCGGATCGTCCACGCACGTGGCAGTGCCGCTCATGGAACATTCGTGGCGTACAAAGCCGCCGCGAAGTACACGCGCGCTGCGTTCCTGCAGCCGGGCGTGAAGACACCGGTGTTCTGTCGATTCTCGACGGTCGCGGGTGGCGCGGGCTCGGTCGACACGCCGCGCGACGTGCGCGGCTTCGCGGTGAAGTTCTATACGCAAGAGGGCAACTTCGACCTCGTCGGCAACAACATCCCGGTGTTCTTCATCCAGGACGCGATGAAGTTCCCGGACTTTGTCCACTCGGTAAAGATGGAGCCCGATCGCGGATTTCCGCAGAACGCGTCCGCGCACGACACGTTCTGGGACTTCATCTCGCTCGCGACCGAGGCGCTCCACATGGTGATGTGGGCGATGTCCGATCGCGCGCTTCCCCGCTCGTTGCGGATGATCGAGGGGTTCGGCGTCCACACGTTCCGGCTGATCGACAGCGCGGGTACATCCACGTTCATCAAGTGGCACTGGCGCCCGGAGCTCGGCGTGCAATCGACGACCTGGGACGAAGCCGTGAAGCTGATGGGCGCCGACCAGGACTTTCATCGCCGCGATCTGTGGGAGGCGATCACGAATGGCGCGCCGCCGAGCTGGGAGTTGTGCATCCAGCCGATTCCCGAGGACGCCGTCGACGAGCTCACCTACGACATCCTCGATCCGACAAAGCTCGTTCCCGAGGAGGACTTTCCGCTCGTCCCGATCGGCAAGATGACGCTCGATCGCTGGCCGGATAACTTCTTCGCCGAGACCGAACAAGTCGCGTTCCATCCGGGCCATCTCGTGCCGGGCATCGACTTTTCGAACGACCCGCTGCTGCAGGGCCGGATCTTTTCGTACACCGATACCCAGCTGAAACGGCTCGGCGGGCCGAACTTCCACGAGTTCGAGATCAACAAGCCGAAGTGCCCGATGCACAACTTCCAGCGCGATGGCATGGCGCGGATGGCGATCGATCGCGGGCGCACCAGCTACGAGCCGAACACGGTCGAGCCGAATGGCCCGCGAGAGACGCCGACCGGGTTCGTGTCGTATCCCGAGCCGATGACCGGGACGAAGATCCGGCAACGCAGCGAGACGTTCGCGGATCACTACAGTCAGGCGCGGATGTTCTATCGCTCGCAGACTCCGATCGAGCAGCTCCACATCCAGAAGGCGTTCGCGTTCGAGCTGGCGAAGGTCGAAGCGAAGGCGATCCGGACGCGCGTGCTCGGTCACCTGAACGTGATCGACGAAGACCTCGGCGCGGCGGTGGCAGACCGGCTCGGGATGGTCGGCCAAGCCGATGCGATCGAGCCCGGCGTGAAGCTCGTGGACATGGAGCCATCGCCGGCGCTGTCGGTCCTCGGCAAGGCGAAGCCGACGTTGCAGGGTCGCAAGCTGGGGATCCTGATCTCGGATGGCTTCGACGCGACGCTCGTGACGAAGTTGCGTGCTGCGGCCGAGAAGGCCGGTGCGACCGTCCAGCTCGTCGCGCGGAAGGTCGGTGCCACGAAGCCGGCCAAGGGTGCCGCCGTCGCTGCGGATCACCAGATCGCGGGTGGCCCGTCCATCATCTTCGATGCAGTAGCGCTCGTCCTCGGCGATTCGCTCGTCGATGATCCGGCCGCGATCCAGTGGGTCAGCGATGCGTTCGTGCACTGCAAGGTGATCGGGACCACCGACGGTGCCGAGGATCTGCTCGATGCCGCGAACGTCACCGCGGACGATGGCGTGCTCGCGCTCGAGGGGAAAGGCGTCGGTGATTTCATCACGACGGCAGCCGCCGGTCGGATCTGGTCGCGCGAGTTGGCGACGCCCTAGTCCTTTTCGGCTGGCTGGAACAGCTTCACGCCGGTGGCCGTCTCCATCGCGAGCCGTGCAGGCGTGGCAGCACTCAGCGTGGCACTGACCTCGACCTGCCCCTCCACCGGACCCGCGCTGTAGGCAACGCCGACCGAGGCTTTGCCGCCCCAATCGGTCAGTTTGCCGTCTTCGAACGAGAACGTGGCGCCGATCTTCGCCGACAGATCGGCGATCTCGTTGATGTGCAGCTCCGCGCCGGCGCCGACGAACACCTCGGTCTCGCGCGTCGCGAACTTGACCTTCACGCCGACCGCGATGCCATCGGCAAAGCTCACCTCGCCACCTTCGCAGTCGACCTTGATCTCGATCATCGCGATCTTCACGGTCTTCGGCTGGGAGAAGAACGCCGGACACGATTCCTTCTTCTGGTCCGGGAGATTCTCGACACCGGACGTGTCGGCATCGTCATCGGAGTGCTGGGCCTGATGCGGTTGCTGCGGCGAATGGATATCGCACCGGAACGGCTTGCCGTCGTCGTACGTGCCGAGCGTCATCGTGCCACGCGAGATACCGATCGCCGCGATGAAGCCCTGCGTCGCGGTGCGGCGGAGCTCGATCGCGTAGTTGAACGTCGGCGTGTCCTCGATCCGATCGATGACCGGGGTCGTGTCGCGCCAGTAATCGTGGATCTCGTCGCGGAGCGAATTCCACTCGCTGAACGCCGGCTGCACGGTCGCGAAGTAACGCCGCGTGTCCGCGCGGTGCCGGTCGTACAGCGCCTTCTCGGCATTGCATACCGCCTGATCGGATCCGGTTTGCGCGGCTTTGATGATCGAGAGGTACAGATCCATCTCGTCCTTGAAGTCCGTCTTCCACTGCTTGCCGGCCGTGCGAACGGCATCGTTCAGTTTGCCGGTCCGCTCCTTCGCCCGGTGGGTGAAGGCCGCAGTGATCGTCTCGAACTTGATCCGTTCGTGCGACGAGAACGGGCTCGAGGGCGGCGTGGTGTATCCGAACATGTCGTTGAACTTCTGGACCTGCGCGGTCGTGACCTTGTAGTGGGTCAACCGCGCGTTGATCTTGTCGCGCGTCTGGTCGGCGCCGGCATGCATCGCGGCCCCGCCGTAGTTGCGAGCGAACTGCAACGCACCGCCAATGCCTTCCTTCAGCGCCTTCGCGACGATCGCGCCCCACGGCGTCGGATCGTTCGTCATGTCGACGGGATTGCCCCACGTCCAGGCTGGCGGCAACGTCAGCGCGCCCATCGCCGCGGCATTCGGGTGCTGCGTCGACGCGACCGTGATCGACGAACCATCCGGACCGATCAACGTGATCGCGGGCTCGCCGGGAATCTGCGCCGGATCGACCGTGTCGCCCGCCTTCTCGATGGCATTCACGAGCGCCGAGACACCGGAATTCGCATCGCCCGCATCGAGCGCGGCCTGCGCTTCGGTCGCCGCGCCCTGGTGATCGCCGTTCGCCATCAACACCGCACCCAATGCCTCGTGCGCGATCCCGAGCTTCGGCGCGAGCTTCACGGCTTTGCGCAACGTCTCGACGCCACGCTTGTCACCGGTCTCCGCCTGCGAGCTACCGAGATTGACGAGCGCGATCGCCGAATCCGGCTGAAGCTCGACGGCGCGTTGCAGCGGCGCGATCGACGCCTTCGGATCGACCTGGCGGACGAGTGCACCCAGATCGTTCCACGCGAGCGCGGACGTCGGAGCGAGCTGGACGGCATGCGCGGCGAGCGTGATGAACACGGCGGGCTGGGCACCCTGCCCGGCCAACACGATGGCGCGGTTCGCGAGCGCGGCCGCGGATGTCTTGGCATCCCCCGCGTCCCCCGCGTCACGGATCGCGTGATCGACGATCGCGCGATCGTCGGCGGTCAGCTTCGCTCGATACGTGGACTCGAGCTGCTTCGCGCTGTCAGCGTGCGCGGTTCCGGCGAGCGCGCAGCACAACAAGATATGGCGTGACCTCATGCATCCTCGAATCCCCGGCGGCGAGGTCGGGCCCGTGCAGTCGATATGCCACCAGGTGGCACGTGCGATTGCGACGACTTCGAGGACGAAGCGTGAAGCCGAGTTGACGACCTGCTAGTGAACGACGGCGATATCGAGCGGCTGGTTCAGCATCGTCGACGGACCACTGATCTTTCGCTTCGCCTGAATCGTAAAGTTGGGTTCGGTTCCGGCGAGATCGAGGACAAACACCGCGTTGGCGCTGTAATCGGCGAGGTAGATCCGCTTGGGCGTCGACGTATCATCGAAGTAGATCCCACCGGGATAGGACAAACCGATGTCCGCCGCGGCGATCGAGCCGCTCGGCGATGCGCCGTTTGCAGCATCGCGTGGATAGAAGTCGACGCCGATTCCCGACGACGTCACGAGGATCGACTGGCTCGACAGCGCGATCGATTGGATGTTGTATCCAGCAGCGGGCACGAACGAGCTCGTCGGCGCCACGTTGCCTTGCTGGCCGGACGTGAACGTCTCGATCGCACCGCCGAAGCTGTTGCCGATCACGATCGTGCTCGTCGCGTTATCGATCGCGGGCGAGCTCGGAGCGCCGAAGCCGGTGGCGGATCCCGTGAGCGAGAAGTCGCTCGTGCTCGCGCCGCGCGCGAAGTGCCACACGCCGGTATCACCGCCGGCACTCTGCCCGCAGCTCGGGCACGTGGTCACGATGATGTCGTCGTCGGGGCCGCGGATCATGCCTTCGGGCGAGCCCATGCCCGTCGCGGTCATCGTGCGGATCGGTGCGACGTCACCGCTCGCGTCGGCGCCGTACACGGTGAGATTCGATCCGGTGCGGTTCGCGACATAGATGTTGCCGGCGTGATCGACGGTGACGCCGATCGGCAACGACAGCTGCGTGGTTCCACCGGCGATCGTACGAAACGGCGGCGTGTCGCCATCGGCATCGAGATCGAATGCGAGCACCGAGTTGACGGCATTCGTCAGGTAGATGCCGGGCGCGACTTGCGGTCCCAGATCGCTGCCGCCGCCGGGCGCGTCCTTGATGTGGCGCGAATCATCGCTGCCGCCACATGCCGCCACTGCGATCAAGACCAAGCCCTTAGCCCACATTGCCCCACGGTACCACGGGTATGCTCCGTCGATGAAGAAGCTCCTCGTGGTGGTGCTGCTCGCGATCACGACCGTGGCCATCGCCGACGACAAGGATCCGCACAAGATGACGCACGACGAGCTCGTCAACGAAGTGGTCCGCCTGCGCAAAGAGAACCAGCAGCTGAAGGATTCGATCAAGGCAGAGACTGATCGTCAGAAGGCTGAGAATGAAAAGCTCCGTGACAAGCTCAAATGAGCGACTGGATGATCTCGTTCAACGCGGGTCAGACGCCGCACTCGTATCAGGAGCACGTCGACGCGATCGCGGGCGCGTTCGGCCCGGTCACCGCCACCGCGGGCGAGCTGAGCGGCAATCCGCGCGACTACTATTACCGCACGCACACGATCAAGGCCGATCACACGATCGTGGTGCAGTTGAGCGAGAACACGCGCGGTGAAGGCGATCCGGAGGCGTACTTCAGCCTGAGCACGATCACGCTGCTCGACGATGTCGCGTTCGCGGAGCGCATGAAGGCGTGGGCCGCGCTCGTTACCGCATTCGCGAAGCTCGGCTACATCGACAACACGTATCGCTACTGCATGCACGACATTGTCAACGACGCGCGTGCCGAAGGCGAGACCGCGATCGCGGATCGATTGGTCCGCGAAACGACCGAGAAGCTCGTCGCGGAAGCACCGACGTGGACATCGATCAACATGCCGCTGACGCCGGGCGATCGCGCGGCCGTGATTCGCGCCTGCAATCCCGAGCTCGTCACATCGGCGACGATCGAGCATGGCGAGCTTCCACTCGTCCGTGCGTTCTCGAAGCTGACGATGCTAGAGCTGCCAGACCTCGACGAGATTCGCGGTTGCACGTGGTTTCCGAACCTCGAGCGGCTATCCGGTGGCATCGATCGGTTGACGCGCGATCACGTCGCGACGTTTCCGAAGCTCGAGCGCCTGTTCATGCGCGCCGTTCGCGTGGTCGATCACGATCTGCTCGAGGCGATTCCGAAGCTCGAAGCGATCAACATCTACGATACGCAGCTCGCCGCGAACACGCGCGATCGCGAGGCGTTGCAGAAGGCGTGGCCGAACGTCCGGATCTGGTACGACATCACGCAGGGCTACGTAGGCTAGAACGTGGTGCCGACGCGGAGGCCGACCGTGGTGCCACGTTGCGGCACGGTGATCGGCTTGTCGTCGCCGTAGTAGTCCTCGTGCTCCACGCCGAGCGAGATCCACGCGATGTTCTTTTCGCCCCAATGAAAGTAGCGGGTCAGCGCGACGCCGGTCTTCACCGTGCGCCCGCGATCGAACATCCCGTTCATCTGCGCGGCGAGCTGGGTGACCGCAGCATCGACCTCGAGGTGAATGCCCCAGCGGAGCTCGACATCGTAGTGCGCGCCGGCGGTCCAACCCGGCTGCCCACCCGCCGCCGGATCGCCGGAGATGCCGGCCGAGAGCGGCGTCGTGAACGATCGAACATCCGTCGCGAGCACCGAGTGCGGACTGATCCGGAACAGCGACTTCGTCTCGTCGGCCACGCTCTCGCCGAGCGTGTCGAAGCGCAGCGATGGATCGAGCGTCAACGGCGGATCCTCGTCGACATCTGCACGTGCTCGCAGATCGGGATCGGCGTGCGCGACGCTGACCCAGACCAGCAGCAACGCCGCCCGCATGAGGATCAGACTACCGGACCGTGCCGGCGGTTGCCCGGCTATTTCGTCGAGCCGCCCGGACGCCACCCGGGAAGCGCGACCGCCTGCGTCACCCAGCTCGCGAATTGCGCGTCATCGACGGCGTCGGTCTCGCGGACATCGAAATAACGGACGTCCTTCAGCTTGCTCGCACCCGGCGGCATCGGCCGGAGCGACATGCCGCGAAAGAACGTCACGCGGACGAAGTTGGTGAACACGTGGAGGCTGATCGCGAAGGACTCGCCGTCCATCCCGTAGAGCGGCGAGTTCCACTTCACGGCCTTCTTCACGCCGGGCGCGGCCGCTACGATGCGCTTGTCGAGCTTCGTCGTGACGGTCTTCTTCCAGCCCGACAGCGCGGCGAGATACGCCTTCACCGGCGCAACGCCATCGGCCATCGCGATCTGCGGGTTACCGCCGCTTAGTAGTTTTGGCTTTGGGCTTCGCTTTGGCATCTTTCTTCGCCTGATTGAACGCGACCGCGGCTTTGATCAACGCCTTGAACGCCGTTGCATCGACCGTGGTCCCTTCCGGAATATCGATCGCGCGGCGCTGATTGCCCTCGAGACTCGAGTTGAACAGCTTCTTCGGATCCTTCAGGAACGCGCCGTTCGCGAACGTCAGCTTGACCACGGCCTTGTACGACTCGCCGGTGCACAGGATGCCGTCGTGCTCCCACACCGGCGTGCCGCGCCATTTCCACTCTTCGGTGACGTCCGGATCGGCCTCTTTGATCAGGCCGCGCATCCGCGCCAAGGTCTCGCCGCGCCAATCGCCGAGCTCGGCAATTCGACCATCGATCAGCTTCGCAGGAGTTGTCGGCGGCATCGCGGCCGGATGTTAGCTAGTCTTGTCGAATGCGTCTCGTCCTGGCACTGACGTTCGCGAGTAGCCTCACTGCTGCCGCCCCGCCGAAGAACTGTGCCGTGTCGTTTCGCCTGCCGGACGCGCAAAAGGAAGTCGTGGTCCGCGGACCGGTGAAATCGATCCAACACATCACGAAGGATCTGCCGCATTGGCTGGTCACCGTCGAGGACAAGGCGTTCGACGTCTACGCCGACGCGCTGCCGTTCAAAGAGAAGCAGACGATCGATGTCCGGATCGTGCGCGGGCCCGCGTTCCAGATCTTGTTCGACGGCATCATCAAGGACGCGAGCGGTCACACCCAGATGATCAGCTCGGACTCGGGCTCGCTCGATCTCGCGGATGGCTGGACCGTGAAGATGGGCGCGGTGTTCGAGAGCCGTCAGGATCCGAACCAGAAGCAGCAATCCGTCGATCGCACGATGGGCCTCGATTTCACGCGCGGCACCACGAAGTTCTCGGTCAAGCCCGGTGTGTGCGCCGAAGTCAAAGACGGCGACGTGACCTGGCTCGTCACCGGCGCGGGCCACAGCTGGCTCGGCGTGCGGCCGCCCGAGGGCGTCGACTATCAGATGTTCGCGCTTACCCGGATGTAACAACCGCGGCGGCGTGATGGCACGTACTCCTGGGATGCACCCGCTCGAAGCCGCGCTGATCTCGAATCCCGATGACGATCAGGCGTGGCGGGTGTACGCCGATTGGCTCGAGGATCGGGGCGACGCCCGCGGCCGCGTGATCCAGCGCGAGCTCGCCGGCGATCCGGTGCGGCACCTGCCCGACGAGATCCGCGGCGGAATTCGCGAAGGTGCCGGCGTTCACGAGGTTCGTGTGAAGCGCGGCTGGATCGAGCATGTCGCGATCGCCGAACCGGCCATCGCTCGGCTGCCCTCGCTCCTCGCGGATCCGGCGATGCGCTTCGTCCGTAGCCTCTCGATCATCGCGACCGAGAAGGCCATGCTCGCGGCGACGATCGCGCAGCTCGGCGCCGCTGCACCCGTGATGTTGCGCCACCTCCAGATCGGCGGCGCGCCGATCGACACGTTCGATCCGCTCGGTACCGTGGCCACGACGTTGTGGACGTTGAAGCTCGTCTACGTTCGGCGCCGCGCCGAGCCGGTGCTTCCGGCCGCGATGCCCGAGTTACGCGAGCTCGCGGTTCGTGGATTTCCGAGCCGATGGATCGATGCGCAGCGGAAGCTCGTCGCGGCCGAGCTCGATCTGCCGATCGACGAGACATTCGTGACGGCACTCGCGGCATCGGCCTTCGCGAAGCGCGTCCAAACGCTACGCCTGCCGAAGGCCGACCGCGAAGCCGCACAACGCCTGCTCGCCATCAAGTTGCCGAAACTCCGCGAGGTCTGGATCGCCACGGGTGCGCGCGACGTGATGGCGGCCTTCCGCAAGCGCGGGATCACGGCCTACATGCTCACCCCGTCTGAACGGGGGTAGGAACCGGCCGAAACCGTCACCGTGGGCGTTGGGGCGATGAAGACGGTACCTCTATTCGACGAGGCAGCCCGGATCAAGGCGCTGTACTCGTGCGACATCCTCGACAGCGAGCCGGACCCGGAGCTCGACGCACTGGTCGCGCATGCGGCACGTCTGGTCGATACGCCGATGGCGTTGATCAGTCTCGTCGCCGAGACCCGCCAGTGGTTCGCGGCGCGGATCGGCATCGCTGGCAGCGAGACGCCGCGCAGCGTCTCGTTCTGCACGCACACGGTGGCGCAGCGCACGCCGCTCATCATTCGCGACGCGCGCAACGATGTCCGGTTCGCGGACAATCCGTACGTCACCGGCGAGCCGAATGTAGTGTTCTACGGAGGCTGGCCGCTGATCACGTCCGATGGCCATGCGCTCGGTAGCCTGTGCGTGATCGATACCCAACCGCGTGACCTCACCGACTCGCAAAAGCGCAGCATGGCGCTCCTCGCGCGTCAGGTCGTGGTCTCGCTCGAGCTCCGCCGCGCGAACGCCGCGTCGCCGCTCAACGACTTGCTCGGCAAGCAAGCGAAGCTCGAGTCCCAGATCGTCGGGCGCGATCGGATGGCGCGGCTCGTCGTTCACGATCTCAAGAACCCGTTGATGACGATCGGCGGCAATGCGTCGTACGTGATGGAGTCGCCGAACCTCGACGACAACGAGAAGCAGGCGCTCGAAGACATCGTGCTCGCGGCGGCGCGAATGCAAACGATGTTGCTCGACATCATCGACGTCAGCCGAGCGACCGACCACGACGGTGGCGTCGCCGCGCGGCGATCGCGGTTCTCGTGCAAGGAGCTCGTCACGTCCATCGTCGGTTCGGGACAGAGCCGGGCCTTCGATTCGACAGTTCGGGTCGAGATCGCCGATTCCGTCGAAGCCAACGCGGATCGCAATCTCCTCGAGCGCGTGATCTCGAACCTCGTCGATAACGCTCAGCGGTTCGCGCCGCCGGGAACCGAGGTCGTGGTGACGTGGCGGTGCACCGGCTTCGGCACCGAGCTGTGTGTCGCGGATCACGGCATCGGCATCGACGACGACGACAAGGCGCGCGTGTTCGAGCCGTTCGTCCAGCTCGACAGCCATCGCACGGGGCGCGGCCTCGGCCTCGTGTTCTGCAGCCTGGCGGCGAAGGCGCATGGCGGGAAGATCTGGATCGAAGACAATACGCCTCGTGGTACGCGATTCTGCATGACGATTCCCGACGACGTATAATCGCGCGGTGCGCGCCCTACTCTTCGTGATGCTGTTCGCCGCAACGGCGCGCGCAGACGATCCGGTCTACATCCACGCCGAGCTCGATCCGCTGACGTTCGCGTTGCGCGGCTACGGCGGCCAAGTCGGCTTTCGCTTCCCGCAATTGCACGGCGTGCGCTTCGCGGTCGCCTCGTTCGCGTTGAACGCACCCGATCTCGTCACGCAATTGAACGGCAACGACGGCTTCCACGAGAAGGTCCTGCCGTGCGGTGCGTTCTACGCGCTGTACTACTTCAGCCCGGCCGCGCACGACGGCTTTGCCGCCGGCTTCTCGGTTCGCTATCTGCGCGAGGAATACACGCGCGATGGCTTCGACACGTTCGACGACATCAAGGAGATTTCTCCCGAAGCGATCGTCGGCTATCAGTGGCACCCGTTTCACAACGGGTTCTATCTGCAGCCGTGGCTCGCGTTGGGAGTCTCGGTCTACAAGAACCACGATGCTGTCGTCGGCAACGTGAAATACGACCCGTTGCCGGTCAGCCCGTTCTTCACGATCAATGTCGGCTACGAGCAGCCGCTCACGCCGTAACTACTTCGCGGCCGAGCCAGCCGCCGAACCCGCCATGTCACCCGCAGGCGCCGCCGAGCCCGCCGCCGGGGCCGCCGAGCCCGCCATGTCACCGGCCGGCGCAGCCGAACCAGCCGCCGGAGCTGCCGAACCTGCTGCCGGCGCCGCCGAACCCGCCATGTCACCGCCGCCCATGTTCGCCGAGCCCATCGAAGCCGAGACCGCGTCCATCGCGGCCTTGTTCATCTTGTCCTGCTGATCCTTCGTCAGCTTGCCGTAGCACGCCTGACCGTCGCCTTCGGTCTTCGCGTCCATGATGCACTTGATGACGTCGTTGCTCCACTTGTCGTCTTTGCAGTGCTGCTTGCCGATGTCCGCGAGCTTCGCCATCAGCTTGTCGTCCGTGCCCTGCTTCTTCATGTCCGCTTTCGCGAGATCCATGGAGTGAGTGATCGCCGCATCGCAATCACCGGCGCCGCCGCCCTTCTTGCAACCGAACACGGAGAGCGAGAGCGCAGCCACGAAAAGGATGTTCTTCATGCGCGGCACCATACACGGCGACCTCCGCGTGATCGTGTTTTCAATTGTCGACGATTGTCTCCGAGCGCCGGTGACACACCGATCACCGGATCGGGTTTTACTGGATGACCGGAGCCGCCGTGGTCACGGCCGCGCCATACCACGCGGGCCCGTTCTGCTGGACCATCGTGCCCACGCCGGTCGTCGCATCGATCAAGATGAACGCGCCGCCGTTCGTGAACCCGTAGATCTTGTTCTTCCAGAACGCGACGCCCCAGATCTGCGAGTACCCCGTGCCGCTGCCGATCGCGCTCGCCGTGAACGAATTCGGCGCGAGCTTCGTGAGCACGTCACCGCTCACGCCGGCGACGGTTTGCACGGTCCCGAATCCCTCGACCGCGACGAGGTCTCCCGACGACGAATAGCCACCACCCATGTCACCGACCTGCGTGGTCGCACCGCTGTTCGGATCGATCTCGAACACCTTGCCGTCGCTGTTGCGAGTGCCGACCAGGATGTCATCGCCGGTCTGACCGAGCATCTCCGCCGGCACGAACGATAGACCATTGAAGCCGCCGGTCAGGTTGTTCGTCAGGCGTGTGGTCTTCGCATTCGTCGGGTCGATCCGATAGACCGAGCCGAACGACACGCCGAGCATGTCGCCGGTCTTGTCGATCGCGATGTCGGTCATCTCGTCGGTCGTGCCGCTCGGCCAGCCGAAGTTGCCGACCTTCGTGATCGCGAGCGTGTCGGGATTCACGCTGTACAGCTCGGTCGCCGTATGCGCGTAGACATTGACGGTAACGCCACCGTCACCGGTGTCCGAGCCCGAACCGGTGTTCGAGCCCGAGCCGTCGTCATCGCCGAAGTTGTCGTCGTCTTGCCGCGCGCCCGGGCCGCACGCCGCGACCACGATCGCGATCCAGATCGCTGCCCTCATCGGGCCGGGACGTTACCAGACCTTCACGCGCTTATCGGGCGCCAAGTAGAGCTTGTCGGTCGGCTTCACGTCGAACGCCTGGTACCAGCCGTCTTGGTTGCGCACCGTCGCCGCACGGTATTGCCCCGGCGAGTGACCGTCGACGAGCAGGCGTTGCCGCGCGGCCGGCTCGCGCATCTTCGTCCGCCACGACATCGCGAAGCTCAGATAGAACTGCTGGTCCGGCGTGAGGCCATCGATCGCCGGCGCGGTCGTGCCGCTGGCCTTGTACGCGTCGTACGCGATCGCGAGACCGGCGACATCCGCGATGTTCTCGCCGAGCGTCTGCTTGCCATTGACCGACGCATCCGGGAACGGCTTGTACGCGTTGTACTGCGCGACCAACGCATCGCCTTGCGCCGCGAACTTCTTGAAGTCGTCCTTCGTCCACCAGTTCGCGAGCTTGCCGGTGTCGTCGAACTGCGCGCCCGTGTTGTCGAAGCTGTGGCTGATCTCGTGACCGATCACGGCACCGATCGCGCCGTAGTTCAGCACGTCCGGACGGTTCGGATCGTAGAACGGCGGTTGCAGGATCGCCGCCGGGAAGTTCATCGAGTTCAACACCGGCAGGTTCACCGCGTTGACGAGCTCGGGCACCATCACCCACTCGTCGCGATCGACCGGCTGGTCGAGCCGCGCGAGGTTCCACGCGTAGTCGTACGCGCTCGCGCGATCGACGTTGCCGTACAGATCATCGGCCTTGATGTCGAGGCCACCAAAGTCGCGCCACTTGTCCGGATAGCCGACGCCGACCTTGAACACCTTTAGCTTCGCCTTGGCCTTGGCCTTCGTCTCCGGCGCCATCCACGTCAGCGTGTCGATCCGCTTGTCGAACGCGGCGATGATGTTCGTCACCATCGTCGTGATCTTCGCCTTCGCTTCCGGCGTGAAGTACTTCGCGACGTACAGCTTGCCGAGCGACCACCCGAGGTTCGCTTGAACCATCGCGAGGCCGCGCTTCTCGCGCGTGCGTTGCTCGGGCACGCCGGCGAGCGCGGTGCCGTAGAACGCGAACATTTCCTTATCGGCTTCTGCCGGCAGCACGGTGCCGTGGCGGTCGATCGCGTGGAACGTGAGGTACGCCTTCCAGGTATCGATCGGTTGGCTCTTCACGAGCGCGGCGATACCGGTGATCGCCTTCGGGTGCCACGGACCGAATTCCGCGACCTTGTCGACCTTCGCCGCCGCGAACAGCGCATCCCACTCGATGCCCGGCGCGTTCTTGGCGAAGTCTTCGCGCTTCCACCGGAGCACGCCGTTCTTCACATCCTGCGTATCGAGCTCCGTCGCGTGGACCTTCGCGATCGCGGTCTCGAGCGCGAGGATCTTTGTCGCCGCGTCGTCGGCGTTCGCCTGGCCCGCGAGCGTCAGCATCTTCGCGATGTGCGCCTTGTACTTGTCGCGCAGCTCGGCCATCCGCTTGCTCGAATCGAGATAGAAGTCGCGATTCGGCATCCCGAGGCCGCCCTGCAACATGTACGCGACGTACTTCGTCGGCGCCGTGACATCGGCCGCGATCCAGAACCCGAACAGGTTCGTCGTCGCGAAGTTCGACGCGTTCGTGACATCGACATCCGCGCGCAGCGTGCCGCCGATCGCGGTCGCGAGCGACTTCGCATCGCTGATCGCGGCGATCGCATCGAGGTCGGGCTTCAGCACCGTGTAGCCCTTCTTCTCGATCCCCGCGGTGTCCATCCACGAGGTGTAGAAGTCACCGACCTTCTTCGCTTCGGGGTCGCTCGACTTCTGCGCGTCCGCGATCAATTGCGCGAGGCGCTTCTCGAGCATCTCCGTCGCGACCGAGAACGCACCCCACGCCGCGCGATCGGCCGGGATTTCCGTGTTCTTCATCCACGTGCCGCTCGCGTAGTTGTAGAAGTCGTCGCCCGGCTTGACCGAGGTATCCATGCCCTTCGTATCGAGCGCGGGAATCGCGGGATCCGCGGCGACCGGTGGTGTGGCGACCGCGGCCGCATCCGCAGGCGCAGCTTTCGGCGGCGGTGGCGGCGGTGGTGCTTCCTTCTTATCGGCGGATTTGCCACAGGCGGCGACGAGGAGCGCGAACAGGACCGTGCGAGTCATGTCGGGAACCTACTTCAATCCCGGCGTATCTTTTTCGTATCTAGATAAATAGGTCGGGTCGCGTGGCGATAAAGGCACGCGTGGCATCCGCGAACGCGCGCACTTTCGGGGCTGCGGTTCGCGCGCTCGGGGTGACGAGCGAGAACGGTCCGCCGGCCGGACGATAGCCCGCGGGCTCGAGCTCGCGCAGGTGCGGACGTTCGGCGAGCGCACTGCGCGCGATGAATGCGAGGCCGATACCGGCCGACACGAGCTCCGCGCTGAACATCTTCGCGCCGACGACCACGCGCGCCGGTGCCGGTTGGATCGACAGCGGCGCCTTGGACTTGCCGTGGACGAACTCCCAGGTCGAGCGCCGCGACCGCGCGATGATCACGTGCGCAGGATCCGCGAGGTCGCGAGGATGGCGAATCGCCGGCGAGCGATCGAGATAGTCCTGTGATGCGGCGAGGACCGGGCCGATGTTGCCGAGCTTGGTCACGCCGTACGTCGACGACCCGCGGATCGCGCCACCGTACAGCGCGGCATCGAATCCATTCGCGAGCAGCTCGAGCGGCTGATCCGAAACGCCGATCTCGACCTTGAGCTCCGGATACCGGGCGAGGATCGTGGCCAGGATCGGCGCCACGAACTCCTGCGCCGGCGTGGGAATCGCGAGCCGCAACGTGCCGCGCGGGGTCTCGCGATGATCGGCGACGACGCGCTCGGCATCTTCGAGCTCGGCCCGCACGCGCCGGCCACGCGCCGCGAGCAATTCGCCGACCTCGGTCGCACGTAACGACCGCGTGGTCCGTTCGATCGCCCGGATCCCGAGCCGTTCCTCGAGTGCGGCCACCCGGCGCGACAGCGTGGACGCCGGCACGCCGAGCTCTAGAGCCGCCCGCGCGAACGAGCCGCGGTCGATCACGCGCGATAGCACCACGAGATCCGGTTCTTCGAGCATTCGTGCAGTATTGCACGGATGTAGTGATGATCCATGCGTTGTGGCACTGGGCGTCCGAACCCAAGCTAGGGCCATGAACATCCTCATCACGGGAACCAGCACCGGGTTCGGCAAGCTCACGGCTCTCTCGCTCGCGGGCCGCGGCCATCGCGTGTTCGCCACGATGCGCGATCCGGGCGGCAAGAATGCGAAGCACGCCGAGGCGTTGCGCGCGCCGAACATCGACGTGCTCGAGCTCGATGTCACGAACGAAGCCTCGGTCGACGCGGCGGTCTCGAACGCACTCGCGAGCGCAGGCCATCTCGACGCGGTCGTCAACAATGCCGGCCAAGCGCGGATCGGCCTGACCGAAACGATCACGCCGGGCCAGCTCGCCGCATTGCTCGATATCAACGTCGTCGGGATCCAGCGCGTCAACCGCGCCGTGTTGCCGAGCATGCGCGCACGCAAGAGCGGGCTCGTGATCCTGGTGTCGAGCGGGCTCGGACGGATCGTGATGCCGGTCGTCGGGCTCTACGCGGCAACGAAGGCCGCCGTCGAAGCGTTCGGCGATATCTATCGCTACGATCTGAAACCGACCGGCGTCGACGTCACGGTCGTCCAACCCGGCGCGTATCCGACCGAGTTCGGCTCCGGCCCCGATACCGTCGGCGCGGATCAGGATCGCGCGCTCGGTTATGGAAGTAATGCGACAGCCCTCCCCGACTTCGTTGCGTGGGCGCAATCGATGAAGGCCGCGCCGAACCCGGCGAATCCGCAGGACGTCGCCGATGGGATCGTGAAGCTGATCGAGATGGCGCCCGGCACGCGTCCGGCACGCGTCTCGATCGACCGCACGGGTGCACCGTTCACGGCGAAGCTCAACGACGCGCACGCCGAGGTCCAGCGCCAATTGCTCGCCGCCGTCGGCAAGCCGCACCTCGCGGACTAAGAACGTTTTGGAGGGATCTACACCGGATCGCATGTTCAGGCCATGCGCACTACGATCGCGATGTGGACGTCCGCGCGAAGCTCGCGATCCTCGCCGATGCAGCGAAGTACGACGCGTCGTGTGCCTCGAGCGGTGCGAAGCGCGCCACGCCGCAAGGTGGCGTCGGTAACTCCACCGGCAACGGCATCTGTCACTCGTATACGCCGGATGGGCGGTGCGTGTCGTTGCTCAAGATCCTGCTGACGAACAAGTGCACGTTCGATTGCACGTACTGCGTCAACCGCCGCTCGAGTGACATTCCGCGCGCGGCGTTCACGCCGGACGAGGTTGTCGAGCTCACGCTCGCGATGTACCGGCGCAACTACATCGAGGGCCTGTTCCTGTCGTCGGGCGTGTTGCGCGATCCGGACTACACGATGGAGCTCGTGATCCGCGCGGCGAAGACGCTGCGCACCACGCACCGCTTCGGCGGCTACATCCATCTGAAGGCGGTCGCCGGCGCGTCGGATGCGCTGATCGCCGAGGCCGGTCAGTGGTGCGATCGGTTGAGCGTCAACATCGAGCTCCCGACGAAGACGGACCTCGCGAAGCTGGCGCCGGAAAAAGAGGTGCCGTCGATCCACAGCTCGATGACCACGATCCGCGAGCATCACGCCGAACGGCCGAAGCACTTCGCGCCCGCGGGTCAGAGCACGCAGATGATCGTCGGCGCCACGGCCACGCCGGATGCCGAGATCCTCGCCACGTCGAACACGCTGTACACGACGTTCAAGCTCCGGCGCGTGTACTACACCGCGTATTCGCCGACCCAACGCGCGGATACGCGGCTGCCGACCGCGGCACCGCCGCTCGTCCGCGAGCATCGCTTGTACGAGGCGGACTGGTTGCTGCGTCACTACGGGTTTTCCGTCGACGAATTGACCACGCCGGACGCGCCGAACCTCGATCCCGAGATCGATCCGAAGCTCGCGTGGGCGTTGCGGCATCGCGAGCTGTTCCCGCTGGACGTCAACCGCGCGGATCGCGAACAGCTCCTCCGCATTCCCGGCTTGGGCACGCGAAACGTCGAGCGGATCATCGCGATGCGCCGCCAGCGTGCGGTGCGCCTGCAAGACCTCGCCGCGCTGCGCGTGCCGATGCATCGCACGTCGCCGTTCGTGATCACGGCAGATCACAACCCGGATGCGCTGTTGATCGATCGCCTCGATCTGCGGGCGCGCACCAAGCCGCGGGAGCAGTTGGAGCTCGCGCTGTGAGATCTGCGACCGCGGTTCCGGATCTCGAGCGCTGGCGCGATGAAGCGCGTGCGTTGCTCGCGGCCGATGTGGGGCCGGCCGATGTCACGTGGACCGCGCCCGGCGAACGCGGGCTGTTCGACGAACCGCTCGGGGCCGGCGCAACCACCGCTCGCGTGCCCGCTCGCTTCATGGATCTCGCGCGCGATGTCGTCCTGCATCGCGAGGCGGGCAGTCACGCCCTGCTCTATCGCTTGCTCTGGCGGATCACGCATGGCGAGCCCGGGCTCCTCGACGATGCCGCCGATCGCGATGTCCGCGCCGCCACGTTACGGGCGCAACAAGTCCGCCGCGACATCCACAAGATGCACGCGTTCGTGCGGTTCCGGCTGGTCGGCGATCACTACGTCGCGTGGTACGCGCCCGATCACCACATCCTCGCGCGCGCGGCCACGTTCTTTCGCGATCGGTTTCGCTCGATGCACTGGGCGATCCTGACGCCCGATGCGAGCGTGAGCTGGGACGGCGCAATGCACCCAGGACCCGGCGTCCCGCGCCACGTGCAACCGAGCGGCGACGAATACGAAGACATGTGGCGCACGTACTACGCCGCGATCTTCAATCCCGCGCGGATCAACCCCACGTTGATGCGGCAGCACATGCCCGCACGGTTCTGGCCGCAGTTGCCCGAGTCCGAGATGCTGCCCGGGTTGATCGCGGCCGCGAGCTCGCGCGTCGACGCGATGATCGATCCGGCGACCCAGCTCGCCGCGCGCCTCGCGGGTCCGAAATCGTTGCCCGTGTTGAAGCAGCTCGCGGCGACCTGCACGGCGTGCGAGCTGTGTGGGCCGGCCACGCAAACCGTGTTCGGCGAAGGTCCATCCGAGGCCGAGCTCGTCCTCGTCGGCGAGCAACCGGGCGATGAAGAGGATCTCGTCGGGCGGCCGTTCGTCGGACCTGCGGGTGGCGTACTCGATGCCGCGCTACACGCCGCGGGAATTCCGCGCGAGAAGCTGTACGTCACCAATGCGGTGAAGCACTTCCGGTTCATGCCGCGCGGCAAGAAGCGCATCCATCAGCGCCCGACGGCGGATCAAGTGCGCGCGTGCAAGCCATGGCTCGGCGCCGAGCTCCAGCAAGTGAAGCCGCGCGTGATCGTGTGTCTCGGCTCGACGGCAGCCCAGTCACTGATCAACTCGCGCTTCAAGGTTAGCGAGCAGCGCGGCATCGTGATCGCGACGCAATGGGCCGATGCCGTGATCGCCACGCATCATCCCGCCGCGATCCTGCGCGTCGACGCCGAGCTCCGCCCGCGCTACGAGGCCGAGCTCCTCGCCGATCTGCGCCACGCGGCGATGCTATTGCAGGGCTTCGACCGCGCTGCGTAGATCGTCGGCCGGCTTCACGATCCGCGCGACCTTACCGTCGCTGCCGATCAACACGACCGTGCCGAGCTCGTGGACATCGAACGCGCGGAACGTCGCGCCATCGGCGTCGATCCGGATCGGCAGCGTCGACAGCTTCGCGTAGTCCGCGATGTCTTGCTGCGACGTCCACACCGCGTTCGACACGCCCTCGAACACCACGTCGGCATGTGCCGCGCGCAACGCATCGATCTCGGTCCGCCGCTTCGTACACGCCTTCGAGGCCGTTGGCCGGCGATCGATCAGGTAGTCCTCGCACCACGTCGCGAACAGCTCGATCGCGTGCTTCTTGTGGTCCGTGATCATCGGCGCGACATCACCGACCTGCAGCACGGGACGCAGGTTCGTGTTCGGCGCGACCCGGTCGCCAGGCTTGTCGGCGATCACCTTCGCGAACGCGGCATCGAGCCGCTCACCATCCTGATGACCGACGTACGCGACGCGACCATCGCGACCGACCAGCACGTGCTGCGGTGTGACCTCCAACGCGAGCGTGTCCGCGAGCCGGCCATCGTCGACGACGAGCGGCATCTTCATGCCCAGCTGATCGCGAAACGCGCGCACGGCCGTCGGATCGTCATCCAGCCCGACGTTCACCGCGAGGAACGAGACCTGGTCGCCGTACTGCTCGAACAGCTTCTCGAACCGCGGCATCTGCGCTTTGCACGGGATGCACCACGTGGCCCAGAACTTCAGATAGACCGGCTTCTGACCGTACAGCGTCGCGAGATCGATCGTCTTGCCGTCGAGCGTGGTCACCGTCAGCGCGGGTGCCGGCTTGCCGACGAGCTTCTTCTCGACCGCGAGCGCACGCATCTCGCCTTCATCCGGCGGCGCTGCCGCGTGATGACATGCCACCAATGCGAGAAGCAGCGCCCTCATAGCTTCGAGAATGCCGTAGTCACGCTGCCCGTGGTGGAGCGTTTTTTCACGTTGCCGGCGTCGTCGAGATACTCGAGTGCGCCGCGCGCCGTCAGGAACACGATCGCCGGTTCATCGCCGACGACGCGCCAGCTATCCGTGTTGCCGGCCGGCTCGTAGACATAGTCACCGGGGCCGACGATCCGGCCGTCCTCGAGGATCTCGCGCGTGCCGGAGATGCCCCACACGTGAACCTCGCCGTGGTGGTGATGCTTGCCGATCACGGTCCCGGGTTGCACGCGCAACAGCATCGCACGCGTGTCGTCGTCGGTGCCGCCATGCACGAGGTGAATCTCGACGTCGCCGTCCTTCAGCCACTTGAGGTTGTCGTAGTTCATGCGTTGAACCTACGACCGCCAGTGGACCTATCAAAGAGCCACTTTTCAGGTATTCGATAGAGCCATTATCCCTTCAGTTGGCCTTTGCCGACCACCCGGAATTCGTGGACGTCGTAGATGCCGCCATCTTTGTAACCCTCGGCAGCTTCCTCGCCGAGGAACCGCGGGCCCATCCAATGCCGGATCATCATCTTGTCCCACGTGCTCGATGCCGCGATCTGCGTGTACGCGGTCAGCGTACCGATATCGCCGCCGAAGTGACGGATCGCGTCTTTGATGAACGTCATCACGGGCCGCGGTGCCAATTCCACGATCTGGTAGCTCTGGTCTTCTTGCACGATCTCGAGGCCACGCGACTGAAGGATGTACTGGCTGTACACGAACAGCGCGAGCACGCCCTCCGATTGGATCGCGGTCTGGTAGTTCGGATCTGCGGCGAACGCTTCGATCTCGGTCTCCGGAATCCCCGCGCGCGATAGCGCCTGGAGGTTGGAGTCCGAGCGCTCGCTCGAGATTGTCTTGTTGCGCTGCTCCTTCTGCGGCGCGATCTCTTTCAGGATCTCCGCGCGATCGGTTTCGGTGCGCGTCGGCTCGAAACTCTGCCACACCGCTGCGCAGAATTCGGCCGCCGCCGCGATACCGTGGGTCACGATCGAAAACGCGGCACCGATCGCCGCGATCGGCGGGCACAGCTCCATCGCATCGGCGACGCACGAGAACATGTCGGCGATCGCCGTGATGTAGCGGAACGGATTGCCGCCATCTTCCTTCAGCTCGCGAAACGCCTCGATCGTCGCGTAGCCATCGGCGACGAGCCCGAGCGCCTTCATCGCGAACACGAGCTTCGACACCGCCGCATGCGACCGCCCGGCCGCGGCTTCCATATCTTCGATCTGCTCGAGGTCTTCCGGAGACGGACGGTTGTTGACGATCGCGTTCAACTCGCGCGTCTGGGCCATCGCCTCGCGGGCCGCATCGGCCACGGCGCCGAAGTCACCGGTGACCATGTTGCCGCCGGCCTTCACCATCTTCAGGCTCGAGACGATGAAGTTCTCGACGCGCGTCATGATCGGGCCCGCGTCCTTGCCGATTTCCTGCTCGAGCAGCGACAGCTCGTATTCGAACGCTTCGCTGGCCGCGCTCACCCCCGGCGTCATCCCGGCCTTCATCGCGACGATCGCGTTGCCGAGCTCCTGGCGGAACTTGAACAGCTCGGCGATTTCCCCGAGTTTCTCGACCGGCTCGAGCACCTCGCCGTTCAGTCCTTCGAACATCGCTTCCGCGAGCTCGAGCCCGGTCATCCCCGGCTTCACGCGCGCGCGAATCTCGTCGGTGATCCGCCGGCCGAGCGACGCGGCGACCGTCTCCTGCAGCTCGTACAGCTTCCACACCAGATCCTTATCGGCGTACTTGCCCTGGCCACCGACGACTTGTCCCTTCGCATTGCGGATCGCGTGCGCCTGGAGAAACTCCGCCGCCTGGATCGCGCCGCCCATGCTCGAGACCGCGAGCATCTGGTAGTTCTGAATGATCTGATCGCCGGTGACCTCGCCCTTGCCGGCGTCGAAGTCCGCGTCGAGGCGCGCTTCGCCCTTCATCGCTTCGTCGAGCGCCGCGCTCGCCGCCTGGTAGTGGTCCTGCGCCTGTCGATACTTCTCGCGCTTATGAAAGACATCGATGTACGCGATGATCTCGGTGTCGGGCATCGCGACATCGATCAGGAGCTCGTTGCGTAACAACGCATCTTGATCGTCGAGCTCGGACGATGCCTGCGCGAAGTCCTTCTGCGCGGCCGTAATGTCGTGCTGCGCCCACATCGCACGATCGCGCTCCGACGGTTGATAGCCGTGGCTCCCTTGATACGTGCGATCGACCGTGCGCTCTTTCTTCTTGGCCAAGCCGAGCTGGCGATCCACGGCCGACGTGTTCGCGCGCATCATCTGCTGCACGAAGCCGTTGCCGAGCGTCTTCTGCACTTCGGCAAGGAGTGGCGATCGATCTTTCGGGAACTGGTGAAACACGCCGGCGACCGCTTCGACCGTGGGCGTGCCGTGCGCGATCACGGCATGCAGTGCCTGGATTGCACCCGCCTGGTTCGGCGTTGCCGAGTCCGCTTGCGCTTGGTTCGCCGGCTTTTGCTCACGCTCTTGCCCCTGGTGCGCCATCCTGGTTCTACGGTCGAACCAGGTGGGATATTCAGGGAAGCTCGACGACAGCGACCGCGTATCAGGTTCGAGACTTTTCGAGCTCACCCAGGAGATACGTCCATCCGCGTTCGTGCCCGCGACCGCCGTCGTCGTCGGGAAGCCCGCTGTGATGGATCGTGACCTGCGTGCCTTTGCCGGATGCCTCGAACGAGACCGAGACCTTGCTCTCGAGCCCACTCGTCGACGGCGACATCCACGTGTACTCGGCCAACTTGCCACGCTCGAGCTTCGTGAACCGGCCGTAGTGCGGCCACGCCGTGCCCTTGTTGTCGTGGCCCCAATAGAACAGGCCATCGATCTTCACGTCGACGATCATCTTCATCGCGCCGTGCCACGGACAGCCCGGCGAGCTCGGATCCAACCACACGTCGAACACCTCCGTCGGCGAAGCCGGAATCAGGCGCGACACTTTCACTTCGATCGTTTTCATGACTTTCCCTTTTTGAAATGGTTCTCGAGGCGATCGAGTTGCTCGGTCCAGAACTGCTCGTACTGCGATGCCCACCGCACGACCTCGCGAAGCGGCGTGGGATCCAGCTCGAGCGTGTGCTCTCGGCCCTGCAACGTGCGATGCACCAGCCCCGCCTCTTCGAGCACCTTGATGTGCTTCGACACGGCGTTGAGCGACATCTCGAACGGAGCCGCCAAGTCCGTCACGCGCGACGGGCCTTTCGTCAACCGGTCGAGGATCGCTCGTCTCGTACTATTCCCGATCGCGTACAGGACGCTATCGAGTGGCTGGTTCTGCATATCGTTCAACCTCGTGGTTGAATATATACGGACGCCGCGATCGGTCTGCAACCCCTTTTTTCAAACTCGCGTAGCATCGCGAATCGATGTGGGTTGCCGGTGTCGATGGCTGCCGTGCGGGTTGGTGCGTCGTCCTGTCGGACGGGGCCGAGGTCCGCGCCCGGGTGGTCTCGACGTTCGGTGACGTCCTCGAGCTGCCAGAGCATCCGGCCGCGATCGCGCTCGACATGCCGATCGGACTGCCTCGGACGCCGGGCCGCCCGTGCGATACGCGAGCGCGCGAGCTGCTCCCCGGTCGCGCGTCGACGATCTTCTCGCCGCCGGTCCGTGCCGCCCTCCATGCGGGCGACTACGCGGCCACGTGCGCGGCGAACCGGAGCTCGGCACCCGACGCGCCTGCGATCTCGCTGCAGGCGTTTCATCTCTTGCCGAAGCTGCGCGAGGTCGATGCGTCGATCACGCCGGACCTTCAATCCCGGATCCGCGAGGCACATCCCGAGCTCGCGTTCGCGGCGGTCGCAGGCAAGGTGTTGGCAGCGAAGAAGACGGTCGCCGGACGCCGTGCTCGGTTGCGCGCGCTGCGCTCGATCGGACTCGTGCCGCCTCGGCCGCGAGACGCAGCGCCCGACGACGTCCTCGATGCTGCGATCCTGTGCTGGAGCGCGCGGCGCATCGCCGATCGCACGGTCCGCGTGCTCGGCGGCGACCGTGACGATCGCGGGCTCGCGATGGAAATCGTGACGTGACTGTGGCGAGTTTGCTGTAGCGCCAGCGCACGGCGACGCCGCTCGCGTCTCTTGCTATAGAGGGAGTGTGAGCGCGTCCTTCCTCGATGGTGGAGGTGAAGCAGGCGTCCTCGCGCGCGCGGTCGAATGGGCGAACACGCCGCTCGGCGCGCCGGAGACCTGGTCGCAAGCGCTGCGCTCGACCGCGGCGCTCGTCCTCGCGAACGAGTCGCCGATGCTCCTGTGGTGGGGCCCGGAGCTGATCCGAGATCTACAACAACGCGTACACGCCCGTGCTCGGCGACAAGCACCCGCGCGCGATGGGTCAGCGCTTCGCCGATTGCTGGTCCGAGGTGTTTCACATCCTCGGGCCGATGGCCGAACAACCGTTTCGCGGTGGACCGGCAACGAAGGCCGATGACATCGCGCTCGCGATCAACCGCCGCGTACCGCGGGAGGAGTCGCACTTCCGGCTCGCCTATAGCCCCGTTCCCGACGACACGGTCGCGGGGACCGGCATCGGCGGTGTGCTCGCGACGGTCACGGAGATTACCGAGCAGGTCTACGGCGAGCGCCAACTCCGCACGTTGCGCGAGCTCGCGGCGCAGGCCTCGGACGCACGGACGATCGAACAGGCGTGCGAGCTCGCCGTCGCGTCGCTCGTGACAAACACGTGGGATGTGCCGTTCGCGCAGATCTATCTCGCCGGCAAAGCCACGCCGTGCGCCACGCGCGGGATCACGAAGCCACTCGATCGATCGCTCGATCTGCGCGGCGTCGATCTCCCGGCGAGCCCGTGGGGCGATGCACCGAATCAGGCGATCGCGCTCGAGCTCGGCAGCTATGGAACGCTCGTGTGCGGCGTCAATCCGCATCGCGCGCTCGACGACGGCTATCGCTCGTTCTTCGAGCTCGTCGCGGGCCAGTGCCGTGCGGCGCTTCGCAATGCGAACGACTACGCCGAAGAGCAACGGCGATCGGAGCAACTCTCGGCGTTGGATCGCGCGAAGACCACGTTCTTCTCGAACGTCAGCCACGAGTTCCGGACGCCGCTGACCCTGATGCTCGGCCCGACCGAAGATGCGCTGCACGCGGGGCATTCTCTTGAAGGAACGGCGCTCGACACCGTACACCGCAACGAGCTCCGGCTCCTGCGCCTGGTCAACACGCTGCTCGACTTCTCGCGAATCGAGGCGGGCCGCATTCAGGCGACGTACGAGCACCTCGATCTGACCGAGCTCACGCGCTCGCTCGCGTCGACGTTCGAGCCGGCGATCGTGCGCGGCGGCCTGAACTACGACGTCGATCTCCAGCCCACCGGCGACGACATCTATGTCGATCGCGACATGTGGGAGAAGATCGTCCTGAACCTGCTCTCGAACGCGTTCAAGTTTACGTTTCGAGGCTCGATCAAGCTGTCGCTCCGGCGCGAGGCGGATCATGTCGCGCTCGTCGTGTCGGATACCGGCACCGGCATTCCCGAGGCCGAGATTCCGCGGCTGTTCGAGCGGTTCTATCGCGTCGAAGGCGCGCGTTCGCGGACGAACGAAGGCTCGGGCATCGGTCTCGCGTTGGTCCACGATCTCGTCGCGCTGCACGGCGGCACGATCGACGTGCAAAGCGAGCATGGCCACGGCACCACGTTCCGCGTCGTGATTCCCGCCGGCAAGGCGCACCTGCCGCCCGAGCACATCGGCAAGGCGCGCGATGCCAACGATATCTCCGCCGGTTCGAAGGCGTTCACCGCCGAAGCGCTGCGTTGGACCGAGCACGATGCGCCGATCACGGATGTCCAGACCGGCACGCGGATCTTGCTCGCCGACGACAACGCGGACATGCGCGATTACGTCGCCCGGTTGCTGCGCGCGCAGGGCTACGCCGTCGACACCGCGGCCGATGGCGAAGTCGCGCTGATGGTCGCGCGTCATCGCCGCCCTGCCCTCGTGCTCACGGACATCATGATGCCGAAGCTCGATGGCTTCGCGCTGATCCACGAGCTGCGCGCGGATCCGGCGACCTCCTCGATTCCGGTGATCGTGTTGTCGGCGCGCGCGGGTGAAGAAGCACGGATCGAGGGTCTCGATCGCGGCGCGAACGATTACCTGGTCAAGCCGTTCTCGGCGCGCGAGCTGATCGCGCGTGTCCAAGCGCTGCTCGCGGCATCGCGGCTCGCACGCGTCGAAACCGAGGGCCGCGCGCGCCTCGAAGCGATGCTGACCCAAGCGCCGGTCGCGATCGCGATGTATCGCGGGCCCACGTATATCTTCGAGCTCGTCAACGCGCTCGCGGCCGAGACGATCGGCGTCGATAACTTGCTCGGCAAGACGATCGTCGAGGCGCTGCCCGATCCGTCGAGCCGCGCGCTGATGGACGTATTCGATCGGGTCTACACGACCGGCGAATTGTTCAGCGCGCCGGAATTCCCGGTGACGTTCCGGACCGGCAAGACTCGGCTATTCCAGCTCTACATCGCGCCGATGCGCGAGGCCGATAACTCGATCTCGGGCCTGTTCACGATCGGCAACGACATCACCGACCTCGTGACGGCGCGCGGTGATGCCGAGCGTGCGAATCGCACGAAGGACGAGTTCATCGCGATGCTCGGCCACGAGCTGCGCAACCCGCTATCGCCGATCTTGACCGCGCTCGACATCATGCGGATCCGCGATCCGAACGGACGCAATACCGAGCGCGACGTGATCGAGCGCCAGGCCCAGCACCTCGTGCGGCTCGTCAACGACCTCTTGGATGTCTCGCGGATCACGCAGGGCAAGCTCGAGCTCCACCCGAAGCGGATCGAGCTCGCGCAGATCGTCGCGCGCGCGGTCGAGACGGCGGCGCCGCTACTCGAGCAACGCGGGCATCAACTCGTCGTCGATGTCGCGTTCCATGGCCTCGTGGTCACTGCGGATCCCGAGCGGCTCGCGCAGGCGATCGCGAACCTCCTGACGAACGCGGCGAAGTACACCGAACGCGGTGGCACCGTCACGGTCTCGGCGAAGCGCATCGACACCGAGATCACGTTGTACGTGCGCGATAACGGCATCGGCATCGCGGCGGACATGCTGCCGCACGTGTTCGACATGTTCGTGCAAGAGCGACAGGCGCTCGACCGCGCATCGGGTGGGCTCGGTCTCGGGCTCACGATCGTGAAGAGCCTCGTCGGGATGCATCACGGTCGGGTCGGCGTGACGAGCGAAGGTCACAATCGCGGCTCGGAGTTCACGATCACGCTGCCGGCGGCGACCGCAAGGATCGACGTGCCGCTCGAACGTTCACCAACGACGGCGCGCGCGACCGGTGGAGGCAAGGTCCTGCTCGTCGACGACAATCTCGATGCGGTCGACATGCTCGCGACATCGCTGGAGCTACTCGGCTACGACACCCGCGTCGCGCACGATGGCCCGGAAGCGCTGCGCATCGCCGCGGACTACAAGCCGGACATCGCGCTGCTCGATATCGGTCTCCCGGTGATGGATGGCTACGAGCTCGCAGGCCGGATGCGTGGCGTGCTCGATCGCGTGAAGCTCGTCGCGCTCACGGGCTACGGCACCGAGGCGGATCGCGCGCGCAGCAAGCAAGCGGGCTTCGACGTACACCTCGTGAAGCCGGTGTCGCTCGATGCGATTCGCGACGTGCTCGCCGGATTTACTCGGTAGCGATCGAGGTCGCGTCCATCTGGATGAACTGACCGTTGTACGGCTGGGTCACGAGCGTGGCGCCGGGTGCGGTGACGGGCGTCGCGTCGTCGGGTCCGACGTTCAAGATCTCGACGCTCTCGATCGAATCGGCAGTCAGCGTGAGCGTGGCGCCGGTCTTCACCGGAATGGTCTCGCTGTAGTCGATCGCCCAGGTCTGACCGATATGCGACATGCCCGCGTTCAAGTAGTAGGTCTGCGCCGGATCGCTAACCGCGAGCGAGTACACGTTGTAGGTGTCGCTGCGATCGACCGTGCCGCCGACGTACCAATAGTTGTCCTGCGTGCCACCGGTGTACGTGCGTTGTTCGACAACGCCTTGAAAGTGGAGCGTCACGTTATAGGTGGTGCCCGCGGTGCCGCCGGAGATCGTGCCGGTGTTCGTCACCGTCGGCGGCGACGAGCAATCGTACGCGTCGATCTTGTTGCCGCACGGCAGCTCCCACGACAGGCCCGCGAACGATGCCGCGACCGCCTGGCAATCCGACGTGGTGCAACCGGTGACATTGCCGTCGACGATATGGCGGCTGTTATCGTCACTGCCGCACGCCGCTATCAGGACCAGCCAGAGGAACCGCATGGGCCTGTGTAACACGAGGCGGAGATAGCGACGCGATCAATGTCGCGACCATGCTCGCGAGCCACACGTAGAACCCGACGTGAGGTCGAACGTCGTCCTTCGGGTAGCCGAATATCGTGAGTGCGAGGACGATCGCGATCACACTCGACGCGACAGCGAGGCGATCTGACTTGTACGCGTTTGCCACGGCGGCGGTGAGGAGCGCGAGATTCGCGAACCACGGCACGCTCGCGAAGCCAAAGATCAGGCACACGATCCCGAGGTCGTTCTCGTCGTGATTGCTGAGCAGCGCCTTCGTGATCACGGCGGGAAGACACAACGACAACAGGTAGAGCGACCACGCGATCGCTCCCCACGGCGGACGGGGACGCATGCTGGTCGTAAGAGCAACTGGCAGACCGGGCTGATTGCCGGTCACTGCCATCGGTTGCGGGATCCTGCGTCGTCGTGGCGCCACACGACAGACACGGATGTCGTGCGTGCGGATTCGCGCGGCTTGTCGCGTCGAACCGCGAGAATACGCGGCAGGCGCAGGCCCGACCTTTGCTCGATAGGCCGCCATGCTCGAGCGCATCGTCATCCTCGGAAGCGGAGTCATGGGTGCCGGATCGGCGGCGCTGTTCGCGAGCCATGGCTTACCGACGACGATCGTCGCGCGCACGCGTGAGAAGGCCCTCGCGGGAAAGGCCGCCGCTGAACGGCTCGCGAAGCAGCCACTGGTGATCGACGTCGCGACCTACGATGCAATCCCCGATGCGGACTTCATCTTGGAGTGCGTCGCCGAAGATCTGGCGACGAAGCGCGAGCTGTTCGCCGGCTTGGAAGGCCGCGACGCGATCATCGCGAGCGTGTCGTCGGGATTGTCGATCACCGAGATGTGCGCCGATCGATCGCTCGCGTTCAAGGCACGGTTCCTCGGCGTCCACCTCTTCAATCCGCCGACGCAGATCACGGGCTGCGAGCTGATCGCGCACAGTCTCACGAGCGAAGACACGCTCGATGCGGTGCGCGTGTTGTTGCTCCGCGTGAAGCGCAAGATCGTCGAGACCGCGGATACGCCGGGCTTCGCGGGCAATCGCGTCGGGTTCCGGTTGCTGAACCACGTGGCGCAGCTCGCGGAAGAGCACGGCGTCGCGTTCATGGATGCGCTGCTCGGTCCGCATACCGGACGCGTGTTGGCGCCGCTCGCCACGATCGATCTCGTCGGCTGGGATGTGCACGCGGCGATCTGCGATCACCTGCACGCGCATTCGGGTGATCCGGTGTTCGCGGTGCCCGACTACATGCGGCGCGGGATCGAGCGCGGTCACCTCGGACGCAAGACGCACGAGCTCGGCGGGTTCTATCGCCAGTCGCAGGTGCTCGATCCGGGTTCCGGCGAATACGAGCCGAAGCCATCGTTGGTGCCCGCGCAGATCGGCCGCATGCAAGGCGCACCGGATCTCGAAGCGCTGATGCGATTGATTGCGACAGATTCGTCACACGAGGCGTGTCTCTTGAGATCCGTATTGTTGTCGTACGTTTCGCATGGGCTGTCGCTCGTCGGTGAGGTCGTGAACGAGCCGGCCGATATCGATCGGATCATGGGCTACGGCTTTTCGTGGGCATCGCCGACGCAGCTCGTCGAGGCGATCGGTGCCGAGCCGATGATCGAGCTCCTGGCAAAAGAGGGTCTCGCGGTTCCGGCTGTACTGCACGCCGCGTAAGTGTCACGGTCGAGGAGATGTCGTTCTTCGATCGCGACCGAACGATCGCCCCTCCCGATTGGAGTCGGTGGCTGGTCCCGCCCGCGGCGCTGTCGATCCATCTCGCGATCGGCCAGGCGTACGCGTGGAGCGTGTTCAAGAAGCCGCTCGAGGCCTATCTCCACCTGAGCGGCACCGAAAGCGCGCTGCCGTTCCAGCTCGCGATCTTGGTGCTCGGGTTGTCGGCGGCGATCATCGGCACGCGCGTCGAAAAGAACGGTCCGCGCTGGGCGATGGCGATGTCGCTCGCGTTCTTCTGCAGTGGGTTCGTGATGGCGTCGATCGGTGCGTTCACGCAGCAGTTCTGGCTGATCGTGCTCGGCTACGGTGCGTTCGGTGGTGTCGGGCTCGGCATCGGTTACATCTCGCCGGTCTCGACGCTGATCAAGTGGTTCCCCGATCGGCCGGGCATGGCGACGGGCATCGCGATCATGGGCTTCGGTGGCGGTGCGCTGATCGCGTCGCCGTGGTCGACCCAGATGCTGACGCACTTCGGCGTGACCTACGATGCCGGTGTCGTGAAGGCGGTCGCGGATGACGCGATCGGGAAGACGTTCTTGGTGCACGGCATCGTTTATGCGGTGTTCATGTCGCTCGGGGTGTTGCTCGTGCGCGTGCCGGCGCCGGACTGGAAGCCGGAGGGTTGGACGCCGTCGGCAAAGCCGGTTGCGTTGGTGACCACGGCATCGGTGTCCGCGCGTAACGCGATCCGGACGCCGCAGTTCTGGCTGTTGTGGACGGTGCTCGCGCTGAACGTGACGGCGGGCATCGGGATCCTCGAGCGCGCGTCGCCGATGATCCAAGACTTCTTCAAGGAGTCGTCGGCGCCGGTCACTGCTTCGGCAGCCGCAGGCTTCGTCGCGTTGCTCTCGCTCGCGAACATGCTCGGGCGCGTGGTGTGGTCGTCGACGTCGGATGTCGTCGGGCGCAAGAACATCTATCGGATGTGTTTGGGCGTCGGCGCGGTGATCTACGTGCTGCTCTCGATCGCGGCCTCGAAGGTCGTGTTCGTCGCGTGTGCGTGCGTGATCGTGTCGTTCTACGGCGCGGGATTCGCGACGATTCCGGCCTACCTGCGCGACCTGTTCGGCACGTATCAAGTCGGCGCGATCCACGGACGGTTGCTCACGGCGTGGTCCGTTGCCGGTGTGGCGGGTCCGTTGATCGTCAATGCGATCGCGGATGCCAAGAAGGCCGAAGGCGCGACGGGATCGGGCTTGTACTCGATGTCGTTGCACATCATGACGGGCCTCCTCGTCGTCGGATTTCTCGCGAACGAGCTGATCAGGCCGGTCGACGACCGTTACCACGAGGTGTCGAAATGAAGCGCCCTGGCCTCATGCTCGTGGCGTGGGTCTGGGTCGGTGCGCCGTTCGCGTATGGCGTCTACCAGTTGATCCAGAAGGTCACGCAGCTGTTTTCTTGATCGCGAGCAACACGGGCATGGTCGTGAAGCCCGGCGCCTCGGAGATACCGATCGCGAATCGATGGTTCTGGCTCGCACGCAATGGCCGGATCTTGATCGGCATCAACTTCGTCCGCGTCCGCGCCGCGTAGTCGACAATCGAGATGTCATCGTTCGTGGTGACCAGCGCGCGCGGCGTGCCGCGCAAGAGCTCGATGTTGACGTCCTCGCCGCCGAGCTCGCCGAACGATCCGACAACCTTGCCGGACTTGATCTCGACGAGGTACGTCCCGGCGATCACGTGCGTGTCGCTGACCAGCCCGACGTAACCGATGTAGTCGTCATGGAGCTGGAGCGCGATCCGCACGCTGCCATCGGCACGGCTCACGAACGCGAAGCCGCCCTTCGAGGTCACGATCGCGTATTCGTCGCCGACGACACACACATCGGTGACGTACTGGATCGCCCGCGGCTTCCACTGGAGGTGCGCGACGCGCTGGCCGGTCTCGACGTTCCACCGATCGAGCGTGGGCAGCTCGCCCTTCTCCGAGGCGTACGGTGCACTGACCGCGAGCTCGCCATCGAGGATCAGCGACGTCACGTGCCCCGCGGACTCGGCAAACATCAGCGGCTTGCCCGCCGGAGCCGAGAACCGCGCTAGCGGCGTCTTGATCGTTCCACCGAGCAACGATCCGTCCGCCAGGATCAACCGTCCGGTAAACGGACGATACGGATCGCTATCCGGCGTGTCGCCTTCGCATTCCATCTTCGACGCGCCGAGCAGCTTGCCGGCCGGCGAATAGGCCTGGACCTCACCGTTCGAGTTGCAGACGTAGGCGCCACCCGCGGTCGTGAATTCGGCATCGCCGGTCGTCGCCGTCGTCGGCGCGAGCAGGACATTGGTCTTGCCATCACGCGCCCACAACCGCGCCTGGCGATCGGAGCTCACCGTCAACACCACGCCATCGTTCGACACGGCCACCCCCGTCGGCAACATCAAGTGCCGATCCGGCATTCCCGCGCGCAGCAGCGCATCGACATCCCAGATCGCGACCGCGCCATCCGACGATCCACACGCGAGCGTCCGCCCATCCGGCGAGATCGCGCAGTTATGCAGATCGTCGTGCTCCCACGCGGCCTGCGCCACGATCTTGTCGACGGCGAGATCGAACACGTGGATCGCATCCTTGCCGGCGGTGATCACGTAGCGAAACGCGCCGTGCTCGCGCACGCTCGTCGCTTCGGCCAAGCGGCCGCGATCCTCGAGCCAATCGCCATAGATCGTCCGGACATCTTTATCGCCGCGCTCCATCTGCTCGATGAACGTGCGTTCCTCCGGATCGCCGTGCTCGCGAATCACGGTCGCGCGATCCGGAATCACGGCGATGCCGTTCATCGTCCAGCCGTTGCCCTCGAGCTTGTGGAGCTCGTCGCCAGTGGCCGTGTCCCACTCGATCAGCTCTTTCTCCGACGTGTAGAACGTCTTGTCGTCGGCGGCCCACACGACTTGGTAGGGATAGCTGCCGTGGCCCTTGCCCGTGTTCGTCGCCGCGATCGTCAGGCCCATGACCTCGCCGACGTAGCCATCGCTCGCGTCCATGATCACGCGCTCGAGCTCGCCGGTATCGATGTTCCACATCACGATCTTGTTGAGGTCGTTCACGACGACCGCGTGCTTGTAGTCGTGCGACACGCCCATCGCGAACGCCCAGCCACCCTGCTCCATCTGCCGGATCTCCTCGCCGCTCGCGAGGTCCCACACGCGCACGGTGCCGTCCTTGCCGGAGCTGATCGCGCGATCGCTGCCGACGGGATGGATCTTCGACACGTAACCATCGTGACCGGTCAGCGTGCGCAAGCATTCCATCTGCGGGAACGACCACAACTTGATCGTCGAATCGTCGGAGCAGCTCAACAGGCGGCCGTCCGGCGTGAACGAGACGAAGTTGACCGCGTTGCCGTGCTCGGTGATTTCGCGAACGCACTCGCCGGTCGCGAAGTTCCACACGCGGATCGTGCTGTCCTCGGATCCGCTCACCAACAGTTTGCCGTCCGGCGAAAACGCGAGCGCTTGCACGAACGCGCTGTGGCCCGAGAGCTCGCGCACCGGCATCGCGACCGAGCGCAGCTTCATCGTGGTGGGCTCGTAGATGATCTCGAAGCCGGGCTCGTCGAGTGGCGCCAGCGTCAGTTGCTTGATCGGTCCGGGTTTGGCGAACACCAGCGGGCGCGGCCCGGCGGATTTCTTTGTTGCAGGCTTTGCCGCTTTGACGACCTTCTTGGGTGCCGGCTTCTTCGTCGGAGATCGCTTCGGCGATGCCGATGATTTCTTGGCCGTTTTAGCCTTCGATTTGGCCTTTGCTGCCGGCTTCTTCGCTTTGGATTTCGCCATGGGATGAAGTGAGGTTCGCAATCATCGCAGTGGTGAGGCGGTCTTAGCACCGGGCTGGGGCGCAAATGGGCGGCCCTTCGATATGACCCGGCCGTGCGCAACTTCCTCTTTGTCGCCCTCTTGGGCGGTGTCGCTGCCGCGGGTCCGCGGCTTCATCCAGTTCACACGGCGAACGGGTCGGTCTCCGTCGACGGCCACACGTACGCATCGCAAAAGGCGTACTTCGAATCGGCCGAGTGGCAGGACAGCGGCGGTCGCTGCGGCACGCCCGCAATCACGCCCGTCGAAGCTCCGGCCGCGATCGCCGCCACGGATTGCAGCACGAACGCGACGAACATCAACCAGGCGTACCTCGACGGCAAGACCTACGTCATTCAGGTCGTGATGCACGTCGTCTCGAAGACCGACGGCACCGGTGACATCACCGCCGATCAGGTGAAGAGCCAGATCCAGATCCTCAACGAGGACTACGGCGCGATTGCCGGCTCGCATGGCGCGCCCGGCAACAACGCGAGCATCAAGTTCGTGCTCGCCCGCTTCGATCCGCAGGGCAACCCGACGGACGGCATCGATCGCGTGCAAAACAACACCTACTTCGAGGAAGGTGACTCGGGCACGAGCGCGATGAAGACCGCGCTGCACTGGGATACGTCGAAGTACCTCAACCTCTACTCGAACGACCTCGACGGCCAAGGCCTCCTCGGCTACGCGACGTTCCCGTGGGATCGCACCGGTTCGCCGAACGTCGACGGTGTCGTGCTCGCGTACCAGAGCGTCGGCAACAACCCGGCGCACACGCCGTACGATCTCGGCGCGTCGGCGACGCACGAAATCGGTCACTGGCTCGGCCTGTTCCACACGTTCCAGAGTGGCTGCGGCACCGCGAACGCGCCGTACACCACGGGCGACTTGCTCTCGGACACCGTGCGCGAGAAGACCGCGAACTACGGTTGCGCGGTTGTCGCCGACGGTTGCAACGACAACAAGAACGCGCCGATCGAGAACTACATGGACTACTCGCAGGACATGTGCATGACGACGTTCACGCCGGAACAGATCGATCGCATGCGTTGCTCGATCAACAACTACCGCGTGATCAACACCGAGCCGACCGCCGCGTTCTCGTTCACGAACGCCGGGCTCGCCGTCACGTTCACGAACACCAGCACGGACGCCGAATCGATGGCGACCGCGCTCCACTACAACTGGGATTTCGGCGATGGCATGACGTCGACCGATCAGAACCCGGTGCACACGTATGCGATGGGCGGCAACTACGACGTCACGCTCGAAGTCGTCGATCCGATGAGCGCGGCGGGCACGCTGAAGCAGTCGGTCACGCTCGCCGTCACCGGTGGTGGCAGCAATGGCAACGACGCCGGCGTCAGCAACCCGATGGGTGGCGACGACGATGGCGGATCGTCGTCGAGCGGCGGCGGTTGCTGCCAAGCGCCGAAGGGTGGCCTGTCGTTCGTGCTGACCGCGATCCCGGTCGGCTTCGTGATGATGCGCCGCCGTCGCCGGAAGTAGACGTCTACAAAGCGTGACGGCTCGCGCACTTGCCGCGGCGAGCCGACGAGTCACGCACCGATCCAGTCGATTCGCATGCCTAGCGCGGGCACATCCGCTGCATTTTGGGGCGCGCATGCAGGACATCACCGAGCTCCTCGACGACGTTCACGGCGGAACCACCGGCTACGTGGCCGGCGACAGCATCGCGCTAGGCGTTGCACAAACGCTGCACTGGCAGCACAACGCCCGCGTTGGCGCACCGAGCTCCGAGATCGTGAACAAGGTGCCGAACGCGCACGGCCACTACTTCATGGTCATCTCGGCCGGCTCGAACGATCCGCGCAACCCACACCTGTTCCAGAATCTGGAGACGATGCGCAAGCGCGCCGGCGGTGGCGTGCTGTGGATCGCGCCGGTCGATCCGCACGCGCGGTCGGTCGTCCAGAAGGTCGCGGCCGAGCACGGCGATCACGTGGTGACGTTCACGCCGGGAAAGGATCACGTGCACCCGCGCTCGTACTCGGAGCTCGCGCACAAGATCCAGCAATACAACCACTAGCGCTGTGAAGCCTGGCTTCACGAGCCATGCACACCGGTGACTTGGTGGGCGCACGTTTCGGGCGTACCCCTAAGGCATGAAGAAGCGATCGTTAGCTGGACTCGAAGTCTCGGCACTCGGTTTGGGCTGCATGGGTATGAGCTGGTCGTACGGACCGGCACCGGATCGCGCGGCGATGGTGAAGCTGATCCGCGATGCGTTCGAGCGCGGCATCACGTTCTTCGACACCGCCGAGGTCTACGGCCCGCTGATCAACGAGGAGCTCGTTGGCGAGGCCGTGCAGCCGTTTCGCGATCAGGTCGTGATCGCGACGAAGTTCGGCTGGAAGGGCACGCCCGGCGAAGCGCGGTGGACGCAACTCGATAGCAGCCCGGCGCACATCCGCGAGGTCGTCGACGGATCGTTGAAGCGCCTGCGCACCGATCGGATCGACCTCTACTACCAGCACCGCGTCGATCCGAACGTGCCGATCGAGGATGTCGCCGGCACCGTGAAGGACCTGATCGCGGCCGGCAAGGTGAAGCACTTCGGCCTATCGGAGGCGAGCGCCAAGACGATTCGCCGCGCGCACGCCGTGCAACCGGTGACCGCACTGCAGAGCGAGTACTCGCTGTGGTTCCGCGAGCCCGAGCAGAGCGTGCTGCCAACGCTCGAAGAGCTAGGTATCGGCTTCGTGCCGTTCAGCCCACTCGGCAAAGGCTTCTTGACGGGCGCGATGGATGCCACGACGACCTTCGCCGCCGACGACTTCCGTAACACCGTCCCTCGCCTGACGCCCGAGAATCGCGTCGCGAATCAGACGTTCGTGGACCTCCTGACCACGATCGGTAAGGCCAAGCGCGCGACGCCCGCGCAGATCGCCCTCGCCTGGCTGCTCGCGCAGAAGCCGTGGATCGTGCCGATTCCGGGCACGACGAAGCCGAACCGCCTCGTCGAGAACAACGCCGCGGTCGATCTGGTTTTGACGCCCGACGAGCTTCACCAGATCGACGCGGCTGCACTCCAGCCGATCGGCGACCGCTACTCGCCGGCGAACATGAAGATGATCGACCGCTGAAAGTATTCGGTCGGTGCGGCGAGCCCGCGTGTCATAAGCACGGCCATGGCGCTCGACCTGACCGAATACGACGCAGCCGTCACCCGCTTCGCACTCTCGGGCGCGGCGCGCACGCGAATGCTCGCCGACCAACTGGACGGTAAGCCGTGGACCGTCGATCTCGTCGCGGGCACAGCGACGTTCGGTGGCAAGGTCTATGCGATCGATCTGTTAGGCACGATCGCGGCCGATCGCACGTTCCTGTGGAGCTGGGCGAATCCGGGTGCCGTGAATTGGACCACGGTGAAAGACGCCGCCGAATCGTTGCGCGCACGCGGCAGCGAACCGGGCTGGGCCGTGCTCACCGAGCGCAAGGTCGCCGGCGGCTGGGTCAACGCGACCGAGCTCGGCTGGGTGTGTGGCGAGCTCCTCGGCGAACGCCCCGTGCGCTTCCTCGATGCGGGACAGGCAACCGCGGTCGTCGCGTTTCCGGAGATCGAGATCGATCTCGCGACCATGCCGACCGCCTACTTGCCCGGCGTGATCATGAACGCGATGGAGCTCGCCGGCGACCGCGTGAAGTGCATCGCGCTGTTTCTCGACTCGCTCGGCTTCGATGTCAGCAGCACCGCGACGTCAGTGAATGCGGTGCGCGACACCACGTCGCTTCGCGTCGACCTGGACGCCGACGGACGCATCACCAACATCAAAGGCGCACTGTAGCTACTTCTTCTTTGCCTCGTTCTTCTGCTGGCGTTCGGCCGCCTTCGCGCGCTGACCGGCCAGCTTCTGCCGGCTCGCCGCGAGCGACGCATCGTTCGTCTTGCCCGCATCCTTCGCCGCGCGATCCGCATGCGCTTGGGTCTTGGCCGACTGCGGCTTCGAAGGGCCCGCCATCACAGGCGTTGCGAACAACGCCACCATCACGATCGTCTTCATCATGATGGTGAGTGGGCGTACCCCGGCCGGTTTTGCACTACTATTTTCGCGGTGGCACAGCGGGCTCGGGTCGAGGCGATCGACATCATGCGCGGCCTGATCCTCGTGATCATGGCGCTCGATCACGTGCGGGAGTTCTGGTCGAACGCCGCCGTCGATCCGACCGATGCGAGCAAGACCACCGTGGCCCTGTTCGCGACCCGTTGGATCACGCACTTGTGCGCGCCGTGGTTCATGCTGCTTTCGGGTGCGAGCGCCGCGATTTCGCTCGAGCGGCGCGGTCACCGCGGCCTATCCGAGTTCCTGCTCACCCGCGGCCTGTGGCTGATCTTCCTCGAGCTCACGATCGTCAACTTCATCTGGAAGGGACCGCGCTACGACCCGCAGTTCCTTCGCCAGATGGTGCTGTGCGCGTTGGGCGGATCGATGATCGTGCTCGCGGGTCTATCGTGGCTTCCGCGCTGGGCGATCCTCGCGTTCGCGGTCGCGATGATCTGCGGTCACGATTTGTTCGATCAGGTCGAAGCGAAGGACCTGAGCCACTTCGCATGGCTGTGGCAGATCCTGCACGACGGCGGCGGCATCGGCGCGGAGCCCGGCCAGGGCTGGAGCTATTACATCCTGTATCCACTCGTCCCGTGGATCGGCGTGATGGCGCTCGGCTATGTCGCGGTGCCGTGGATCTTCGCGCGCGAGCGTCCGGCGCGAACGCTCGTGATCATCGGCAGCGCGCTGCTCGTTGCGTTCGTGGTCATCCGCGGCCATAACGTCTATGGCGACTACGTGCCACGCGAGACGTTCGGCGATCCGGTTCGCGATGCGATGTCGTTCCTCGCGGTATCGAAGTATCCGCCCACGCTCGATTACCTACTGGTGACGATCGGCGTCGGCGCGCTCGTGCTCGCGTTGATCCACGTCCTGCAACGCGGTCGCTGGCTCGCCACGTTCGGCCGCGTGCCGATGTTCTATTACCTCGCGCACCTCACGCTGATCACGATGACGTTCTTCGCCGTGCATCGGATCGCGACGGGAACGTGGGCGCAGGACTACGAACACCGGTGGGGTTTCGATCTCGCGATCGTGTACGCACTGTGGGTGGCGCACATCATCGTGTTGTTTCCACTGTGTCGCTGGTTCAGCGGAGTCAAAGCCCGTCGAGATGATTGGTGGCTGAGCTATCTGTGATGTCGCAGCGTCCGCATCGCGGTACGCAAACACACAGTTCTACATTCCTACGCAAGCTTGCCTGTCACCGAAAGTCGGCCACCTTGGGCGGCGATGAGGAAGTTTTGTACGTTGCTTTTGATCGTAGCGGCGTGCGGTGACAACAAGAGCGCCGCGACGACCGACGGAAATCCAACCCTGCCACCCGACGCCGCGATCGACGCGCCGCCCTCGCCGCCCGACGGACCCGACGTGAATCCGGCGTGTCTCGCGCCGTTCGTGATGCCCGTCGACACGACCGCGCAAGCGACCGCCACCACCGAGCTCGCGACCCTCGATCCCGCGGCAACGATGACGTGGGCCGACACGCGCAACACGCTGCAGTCGATCAGCGGTCTCGTCGTGAAGCTGCCCGATTGCACGGGCACGACCAACGCGTTCGACCTGTTGTTCGCGCACCTCGCCGCGCACCCCGCGCTCTATCAGATCGACCCGACCGAATGGACGGGCTCGGTCGCGCAGTGCAGTGACATCCTCGCGAACGGCTTCCACCCGCTGACGATCCGCCGCGCGAAGTACGGCCCGTACACGATCGCGAACGACGTGTTCACCGCGGTCGCCGACGTCCAGAACGGCGTCGTGATCCTGCGCAACTTCAGCGGCACGTACATCCCGAAGCCGTCGCAAGTGGTGCTCGACGCGCTGAGCTCGTGCCCGGATCTCACGCAAGACGTGATCGCGCGCCACATCTTCACCTCGCCGTTCGCCTATCAGGCGTACCAATCGACGGGGCCGGCATGCACGGTCGAAGGCAACCACACCTACGCCCTGCAAGCGGGTGACGCGGTGACCTACGATCCCCAGGTCGCGTTCAACTGGACCGAGGACACCCAGATCACGTTCCAGCGCCAAGGCACGGCCACGATCGTCGTCGGTCAGGCGGACTACTCGGATCAGTTGCTGAACTCGTCGGCGAACTGCATCGACATCGACGGCAACAACAACGTCGGCTGGCAGCGGACGTACAACTCGGTCACCGCCGAAGTGCTCTTCGACCACGCGACGCCGGATCCGTTCTGCACGGTCTGCTTGGTCAACGAATGAACTTCGCGATCGGGATTTCGCGATAGCGTTTCCCGGTCAGCGCGAACAACGCATTCGCGAGTGCCGCAGCGACCGGCGGCACACCGGGCTCGCCGACACCCGATGGCGGCTCCGTCGACGCGATGATGTCCGTGTGGATCTTGCGCGGGACATCGCGCATCCGAGCCACGCGCGCATCGCGGAAGTTCGTCTCGTTCGTGATCCCACCGGTCATCGTGACACCGCCGTAGAGCGCGTTCGAGATACCCATCACGACCGCGCCCTCGAGTTGGCTGTGCACGCGATCGCGATTGACGACGATGCCCGGATCCATCGCGATCCACGCATCGTCGATCCGGAACACGCGATCCGGATCGTGAACGACCGAGATCACGCACGCGGTGTACGACAGGAAGCTGCGATGCGCCGCGAGCCCGAGCGTGCGCCCGGCCCGATTGTTCCAACCGGCCATGTCGGTGACGCGCGCGATCACGTTGCGCAACCGGCCCGCATCGACGGGATGCTCGTCGAGCGATTGGCCGTAGTTCGGCAGCTTCTTGATCCCGAGCTCCGCGAGCGACGCCGTGCGCGCCGGCCCGATCACGTCGAACCAGGTGTCCCGCGGATCGGTGCCACGCGCGTGCGCGAGCTCGTCGATAAACGAGCCGATCGCGAACGCGTGAAAGATGTTGTAGACCGAGCGAAACCAGCCGACGCGCGTGTGGAGCGGCGCTTTACATGCCTCGACCCGAACGTTCGGCACGGCGAGCGCGAGATCGAGCACGCCTTGCTGCAAGTCGTCCGGCTTCGGTGCATCGACCTTGTCATCGAACGTGCCCCCGATCGGCGTGAACGCTGTGCGGTGATGCCAGCCCGTCACGGTATTCGTACTCGTCGAGCGCCGCCCGCAGGCGCTGCGCGTTCACCGCGTTGTAGTAGCCGTGCTTGACGTCGTCTTCGCGCGTCCACTGCACGCGCACCGGCGTGCCTTCCAGTTGCGATGCGAGATACGCCGCCTCGACGACGAAGTCCGACTTCGACTTCCGCCCGAACGCACCGCCGAGCAAGGTGACGTGGATCGTCACCTTGTCTTCGGAGATGCCGAGGAGCTTCGCGACGTCCGTACGGTTCTCTTGCGGGTTCTGCGTCGGCGCCCACACCTCGCAGATGCCATCGTGCATATGGGCCACCGCGACGAGCGGCTCCATCTGCATGTGCGAGAGATGTGGCACCACGTACTCCGCTTCGACGGTCTTCTTCGCCGCCGAGAATGCCTTGTCGATATCGCCGACCTCGCGCGCCTTCGTCCCATCCGCACGAACGGAGCCGAGCAGTTGCTCGCGATACGCGATCGAGTCGTAGGTGGCATTCGCGCCGTGATCCCACTCGAGCTTCAGTGCTGCGCGGCCCTTCATCGCCGCCCACGTCGTATCCGCGATTACCGCGACACCACCCCATGGCTGGAACAACCACGGCGGCTTCGGCTGCGGCATCTCGACGATCCGCTTCACGCCCGGCACGCGATTCGCGGCGGTCGCGTCGTACGTCACGAGCTTGCCGCCGACGACGGGCGGCCGCGCGATCATCGCGGTCAGCATGTTCGGCAGCCGGATATCGGCGCCGTAATGGGAAGTGCCGGTGACGTGCGCTTCACCGTCGATGAGCGGCAAGTTCTCCGACGTCACGTTCACGAGCTCGCTGAACGGCCGATACGTGACCTTCTTCGGTACCGGCAACTTCGCGGCATCCGCCACGACATCCGCGAACGCGAGCGTGCGCTTCGACGCCGAATGGATGACCTGATGATTTGCCGTGGTGCAGGTCTCGGGCTTGACCTTCCAGCGTTTGGCCGCCGCCGCGGTCAACATCATGCGCGCGGTCGCACCGGCTTGGCGAAGGTAGTCGTACTGCTTACGGATGCTCGTCGAGCCGTCGGTGTTTTGGTCGCCGTACTTCTTGTCGCCATCGGCTTGGACGACCACCACGCGCGCCGGATCGGCCCCGATCTCGTCGCCGATCAATACCGGCAGCGACGACCGAATGCCCTGCCCCATCTCCGATCGGTGGCAGAAGATCGTGGTCGTGCCGTCGAGCGCGATGTGCACCAACACGTGCGGATCGAAGCCCGTCACCGTCGGCGCCGCGGAGGCCACGCGCGGCAGCTGCGCGAGTACGAGGCCCGCGCCCAAGCCGGTCAGAAAGCTGCGCCGGTCGAGGATCATTTGTCGTCCTCCGGCACGCCGGCCGCGCGCTTGATCGCCGAGCGAATGCGCGTGTACGTGCCGCATCGGCAGATGTTGCCGGCCATCGATTGATCGATCTCGGTGTCGGTGGGTTTCGGCTTCGCGGCCAAGAGTGCCGCCGCCGTCATCAACTGACCTGCTTGGCAGAACCCGCACTGCGGCACGCGCAGATCGAGCCAGGCTTGTTGTAGCGGATGCTTGTGCTCGCCGGCGAGGCCTTCGATCGTGGTGACGGCGTGGCCGTCGGCTCGTCGCATCGGCGTGACGCACGCGCGAACCGCATGACCATCGAGATGGACCGTGCACGCGCCGCACAGCGCTTCACCGCAACCGTACTTCGTGCCGGTGAGACCGAGCACGTCGCGCAATGCCCACAGGAGTGGCATGTCCGGATCCACGTCGAGCTCGTGAACCTGACCGTTGACCGTGATCTTCATGGACACTCCGCTCCGGTTTGAACCCACGCGTCGACGAGCGCGCCGAATTGCGCCTGCGTCCCCGGTGCCGGCTCGCGATCCGCGCCCGGATGCCACGCCCAGCCGACGAGCTCGTCGTGCATGCTGTGATCGACGATCTGCGCGAGCGTGCGCCCGCCGTTCGTGTGTGGATCTTTGATCGCCGCGCAGATCGCACTCGCGGGCTTACCGAACCACGCCATCGAGATCGGCGCGAGATGCCACTTCGGAGCGCCCGGCACGCGCGTCAGGTCCTGATTGCGATCCTGGTGGCACGTCGTGCACTCGAGGCCCGGCACGCCGTTGTTCTCGGCGCCGCGCACGACCGGTGGATCGTGGAGCTCCATCGCGAATCGCTGGTGCGGCGTATCGCCATCGGGATGGCAGTTGATGCAGCGCGGATGACGGATCACCTTCGCCGCTTCGACAAACAGCGCACGCGACCGTGCGGCGCGATCCGGAATCACCGCGAAGTCGCCGACCGCCAGCAATTCGTTCGGACCGGCCGTCCGCAGCGGTCGTGGTGGGACCGATTGGCCGCCACCGCATCCGGCAAGCGCGATCGCGAGGAGAGACTCTCATCACGGGGATACGTTGCCGCGCGATCGGCGTTCAGGGAAGGGTCTTCCGGCAGATGGCTCGTGAAGTAGGGCTTCACAACCCGACCCGCCGGCGGGACGAGTGGCCTGCACCCACGGTAGACACGGTTCGTCGACGGAATGTGGACTCGTGTCGCCACCCGCAGGACGCGCGGATTTACGGCATGACGCGTGCTTTTGGTATGGTCATGACGACCATCGACCTAGCAGAGCTCACCCAGATCACCGGCGGCGCGGCGAAGCCCTTGGGCGACGACCTCGCGAAGAGCGTCGATGTGTTCGCCGACCAGCTCCGGCGCTCGAGCCGCAAGCAGGTCCACAACCTCGCCGTGTGCGACTACCGGACGAGCCAAGATCGCGCGTCGGGGGATCCGGCTCGGATCGCGCGCGCCGAGCATACGAACTGCAACGATCTGCTCGCGCCGTCGCGTAAACGCTAGAGCTTCGCGCCGAGCCCGCGCAACAGGATCGCCATCATCCGCTTCACGCGTGCCTCGCTCGCCGCATTCGGCGGGATCCGCCAGATCAGGCCGATCAGCGATAAGAAGTCTTCCGGATCCGTACCCGGCTCGATCGCGTTCGCGCGCTCGCACGCGGTCATTAGCGCGGAGACCGCCTCGAGGATCGGTAGATAGGCCTCGCGACCGGGCCGTGCCGCATCGAGGACGTTCGCGATGCCGTGCTTCATCCGGCCAAATTTCGCGAGTCGATCGCACCAGAGCCGGAACGCCTGCAACGGCGGATGTTTAGCGAGGAGCGCGGGCGCCGCCGCCGCGAGCGCATCGATCTCCGATTTGTAGACCGCGATCACGAGCGACTCGCGGTCTGGAAAGTGCCGATACAACGTTCCCGGCCCGATTCCCGCGGCTTTCGCGATCGAATTCAGCGATGCGTGCGGGTCCGCTTCGAGTGCGAGTCGGCCCGCATCGAGGATGCGCTCCCGATTCGCGCGGGCATCTGCACGGAGTGATTCGTCGTCGGAGGTCATGATTCCTGGTTGCTAAGCGGAGAGTTCTCCGGTAATCACTTCAATAACCGGAGAGCTCTCCACATTATGCAATACATCAAGCTCGGCCGCACCGGCCTCGACGTTTCCCCGATCTGTATCGGCGCCATGGGCTTCGGCGACCCGACGCGCGGGCACCCCACGTGGGCGCTCGGTGACGCCGGTGCGAGGCCGCTGATCAAGCACGCGCTCGATGCGGGCATCAACTTCTTCGATGTCGCGAACCTGTACTCGCAAGGCACGGCCGAAGAGATCCTCGGCCGCGCGCTGAAGGACATGGGAAATCGCGATGGCCTCGTGATCGCCACGAAGCTGTTCGCGCCCATGCGCACCGGCCCGAACGCGATGGGCTTATCGCGCAAAGCGATCCTGACCGAGATCGACGGCAGCCTGCGTCGCCTGCAGACGGACTACATCGACCTGTATCAGATCCACCGCGCCGATCCGATGACACCGTGGGAAGAGACGCTCGAGGCGCTGCACGACCTCGTGAAGGTGGGCAAGGTGCGCTATCTCGGCGCGTCGTCGATGCCGGCGTGGCAGTTCGGCAAGGCGCTGCATCTGCAACGCATGAATCATTGGACGCGGTTCGTGACGATGCAGGACAACTACAGCCTCGTGGCACGCGAAGAAGAGCGCGAGATGTTGCCGCTGTGTGTCGACGAAGGCGTGGCCACGATCGTCTACAGCCCACTCGCTCGGGGCAGGCTCGCGCGACCATACGGTGAAGAGTCGGACCGCTCGAAGGCGGAGCCCGGGGCGGGCATCTTCGCGCGCGGGACCGAAGCCGCGGATCAGCAGATCATAGAGGCGCTCGGTGTGGTCGCGGAAGCGCGCGGTGTTAGCCGTGCGCAGATCGCGCTCGCGTGGCTCCGCCGTCATCCAGCGGTCGGCGCGCCGATCATCGGGGCGTTGAAGCCGCACCACATCGACGAAGCGATCGCGTCGCTCGCGATCACGCTCACCGACGAGGAGGCCGATCGGCTGGAGGCGCCGTACACGCCGCGCATGGATCTCCAGACGATCAGCGATCCGAAGGTGCTGCGGAAGATGGCCGAATCGACGGGTGTGAAGACCGCGTCCGCGTAGACTCGACGCGTGGCACGTTCGATCGATCAGCAGCTCGCTGCACTGAAGCAGGATCCCACGCCGGCTGCGCTGATCGCCGCGCTCGAAGTGAAGAAAGTCTCGTCGGCAGTCGTCCTGACCGCGGCGAAGCTGATCGCGGCTCACGGCGTGCGCGAGGCCGTGCCGGCCTTGGTCGCGACGTTCGCGCAGATGTGCGAGCCGAAACGCGATCCGGGCTGCCTCGCGAAGATCGCGACCGCGACCGCGCTGTTCGAGCTCGATCTCTGGGCGCCCGAGGTGTTCGAGGTCGGAGTCCGTGTCGTCCAGATCGAAGGCCTCGTGCGACCCGGGGAGCCTCCGCCGGATGTCGCCGGCCAGCTCCGCGGAATTTGTGCGCAGGCATATGTCGCCCAGTATCGGCCGGATGCGCTCGATGTCTGCGCCGAGGTGCTCGCCGATGTCCAGATCGCAGCACGTGCCGGTGCGGCCACCGCGCTCGGCAATTCGCGCCGGCCCGAGGCGATGCCCGTGCTGATCTACAAGGTGTCCGTCGGCTCCGACGATCCGGACGTGCTCGCACCGTGCTTCGAGGCCCTGTTCGCGATCGATCGCGATCGCGCCGCGCCGATCGCCCTACGGCTCCTTTACGCCGCCGACGAAGCGCGCAGCAATGCAGCCGCCCTCGCCCTCGGCGGTGCACGCAACACCGACGCGCTCGTCCCACTCGTGGAGTACGCGCGCGAGCATGGTGAAGTCGGCACGCTCGCGCTCGCGTTGCTCCGCACCGATGCCGCGAACAAGATCCTCGTCGACATGATCAAGGCCGGGTCCGAGCACGCATATGCCGCACTCGCCACGTTCGAATCCGACCCGGCCGTGGCCGCATTGCTCGCCCTTGCACGTCGGGTAAAGTGACCGCGTGCTCACGCGTCGCGCGATCTTGCAGGCTGCCGCGATCGCCGCAGCCACGCGCCGTCTCACGTATGGAGCTGCACCGAAGATGAACACGCGCGCGATTCCACGCACCGGCGAACAACTCCCCGTGATCGGCATGGGCACGTGGCAGACGTTCGATGTCGACGGAACGCCACCGGCACTTGGCGACGTGATCACGAAGCTCCTCGACGGCGGCGCGAAGGTGATCGATTCGTCGCCGATGTATGGCAAGGCCGAACAGGCCACCGGCGACCTACTCGCGAAGACCGGCAAGCTCGGCGCGCCGTTCCTCGCGACGAAGGTGTGGATCAGCGGCAAGCAAGAGGGCATCGATCAGATGGCGCGCTCGATGAAGCGCATGCGCGCGGACGTGATCGACCTGATGCAGGTCCACAACCTGGTAGACGTGCACACGCACCTCCCGGTGCTGCGCGAGATGAAGGCGAAGGGCACGATTCGCTATATCGGCGTCACGCACTACTCGCACGGCCAGTTCGGCGAGATCGAGAAGCTGATGAAGAAGGAGCAGCTCGACTTCATCCAAGTGCCGTACAGCATCACGGATCGCGAAGTCGAGAAGCGCATCCTGCCCGCGGCGAAGGACACCGGCACGGCGGTGCTCGTGATGACGCCGTTCGAATCCGGTGGGTTGTTCGGGCAAGTCCGATCGAAGCCGGTGCCGAAGCTGGCGACCGAGCTCGGCTGCACGAGTTGGGCGCAGGTGTTCCTGAAGTTTCTGCTCGGTCATCCCGCGGTGACCTGTCCGATTCCGGCGACCGCGAAGGCCGAGCACGTGGTCGACAATCTCGGAGCGGGCTTCGGTCCGTATCCGGACGAGAGTCAACGCAACGCGCTCGCGAAGTTGCTCGGCTAGTGCGGCGCTCTCGCTAAACGTGACACGAGCGCACGCGAACGCGTCGTCTCACGGCGCCGCGCTGCACGGAGGCTGCGTTCTTCTGCGGCGCGTCGAGGTACGGGCGTTGCTCCGAATCATCGACATGAAGATCGCAGGCCTTGCCGAGCTCGCCGCCGCACCCGCGTACGAGATGGCCGGATTGGTCGGCTGTGTCGCCGAGGAAATCTCGGAGCCGATCGTGATGCCTCGTTCCGGAATCCGAAGAGGAAGAACCGGAAGAACCTCCGGCCGCGTGATCACCAGGCTGCGATCGCGTTGCTCGCCCAACTCGCGGGCTTGTCGGCGTGGCACAGCGTGCACGGATTCGGCGTCGCGCTCGTCGGCGTCACGAATTTGAACGTGTGGCTGCGGACCTTCACGGGGCCGAGCGTTTCGGCGTTCTCTGGCATGTGGCACGCGATGCATTGGCTGCCGGTCGACGCGGCCGCGTGGTGCGTGTGTGCTTCGAGCGTGGCCGTGCGTGGACCATTCGTGCCGCCGGCTTCGTGACACCGCAGGCACAGCGCGTTGCCGACGTCGACGACCTGCCCGCGATTCGGCGAGCCATGGACATCGTGACAATCGAAGCAACGGATGCCGTGCTGGTACATCACGCTCTGCACGAAGTCGTTGCCCTGCATCCGGTTCTTGTGTGCGGTGCCGTCGGCGAAGTGCGTGAACGTGAGCTCGCCGGGCGTGTGCGCTTCGAGCGACCAGAAATCGCCGAGCGCGAGTCCGACGCGATAGCCGACCGGCCAATCGTAGTAGTTGCCCGCGATCGGATTCTTCGTCGGGCGACCTTGCGAATGACACTGGATGCAGACGTCGTTCGCGGCCCGATCGGCGAGCTTGTCGGGATTCTCGATGTTGGTCTTCGTCGGCGCTTTGACGTGATCGGCGCCCGGTCCGTGGCAGCGCTCGCACCCGACGTTCCACTCGGTCACGTGCTTTGGTCTCGACGTCGTAGTTAACGGAGTGACAGCCATCGCAGAGCGGTCCCGTCGGACGATCGCGATTGTCCTTGCCGTAGTACGGAACCCACCAATCGGCGGTATCCGGCACGTGATACGGCTTCCACTTCTTGTTCGTGACATCCCACTGCGCCGGCAGCGCGTAGTAGGTGTCGCCGGATTTGGCGAAGTAGCGTTGTTTCCAGCGAGAGCCGTAGACGAACGCGATGTCATCTTTTTGAAACGTGACGAGCGGATCGGGGATCGAGAGATCCGGGAGGATCGCCTCGGGATGCACCTTCGGATCGACGACGACGTTCGCCATCCGCGTGACCTTCCACTTGTCGTAGACCTCCGCGTGACACGGCCGGCATGCCTCCGAACCGGCGTACGCATACGTGCGCGGCGCAGGTGCCGTTGTTGGTGGCGATGTGCCACCGCAGGCGACGAGCAACACCCACAAATTCATCCGCACAAGAGAACGATATCGAACTGCAACGCATCTTCACAGTTCGCGACCCATGGTGAGAGATATGCGTTCGCTTCTCATCCTTGTCGCCCTCGCCGGCTGTTACGAAACCGCCAACACGTCCTCGCTGGATGTCCTCGCCAAGCGCGATTCCGGCGCCGTTCTCACGGAACCCCCGCTACAGGCGGCACGGGACGTGGCCGCGGCGATGCTACACCAGGGTTACACGCTCGAGGATCAGGGCAAAGCCGGCGACGGGATCCAGCTCCGGCTCGTGAAGCCCGGCGTCGCGTACGCACGCGATACCTGGTCCGGCGTGTACGAGCTCGTCGGCTCGAACATGTACGTGACCGTCTTGCCGGCGGGCGCCGGTTCGACGGTGTCGTTCGTCGGCAAGCCCACGCTCGAAGGCGAGGAGAACGCCGACGTTCCGGACGTCGTTAAAGAGGACGTGATGAACGGCGAGGCCGAGGCGCATGCGATCCACAGCGCGCTCGCGGAGCTCCAACTGAAGGGCGTGATCGCGGGCAAGTTGCCGTCGGACGCGCCGGTCTACGTCGAGCCCGATCGCGCGCCGGATCCGGACTGCATGGCCGAACGCAAAGCGATCCTGAAGCAGGCCGATGCGACGAAGGACCTCGACGAACGCGCGAAGCTCGTGCTGTCGGCGAAGGAATGCCCGGCGCTCATCCAGCCGGTCGGCTCGTGATGATCGAGGCGACGAACGCATCGACCTCGCCGACCGATCGCAATCGCACGACCGGATAGCCGTCGAGCTCGGGCCATGCACGCCGCCGCTTCCAGTGCATGCGCAGGGCATAGCCGAACAGCGAGTCTCGTCCCCACAACGCGCCACGCAAGGTCTCGCGATTGCCGTTCCACAACACCTCGCGGTGAAAGTAGCGCCGCGCGGTTCGTCGGACGAGCCGCGGCAACCACACGTGCAGCGGCAGATCGAGCCAGACGATCAGATCCGCGGCGTCGAGCACGAGCGTGCCGAGCTTGCGGATATAGATGCCATCGATCACCCAGCTCGGCTGCGCGAGGAACGGCTCGATGGTCGCGCGAAGCTCGGCATCGGCGACTTCGACCCAGTTCGGGCCATGCACGAGCCCGTCGAGCTCGAGCCACGGTGCATCGAGTCGGCGCGCCAATTCGCGAGCGAGCGTGGTCTTGCCGTTCCCGCTCGCACTAGCGACCACCGCGATCCGCACCGTCGGGATGATACAGCGTCACGAGGATCAGCTGATTCTCGGATACGACGGCACCGTCGTACGGCTCCTGGCACGCGATGCGATCGTCGTCGATCGGGTGATCCACGCAGTACAGCGCATCGCCGATACGCGGCGGATTCGTGAAGCCCGCCTTCTTCACGGCGACGACGGCTTCTTCGAACGTCAGGCCGGACAGGTCGGGCATCACCGGCTTCAGATGGATGAGTGCCAGCACGAGCAGGAGCACGCCGGTCATCCAGCACGCCACGGGCCAGTCGGATGCGCCGGATTACCGAGGACTTGGCGCGCTGACCGGTGCACCACGTGGTGCACCAGGTGCACCGAACGCGAGCGTCTCGGACTTCGCATCGCGATCGCCACCGGCGGCGCGGCGCAACGACATCGCGCGCGCATGATGTGGGTCGAGCTCGAGTGCCTTCGTCGCGGCGGCGAGCGCGTCGGCTTGGTTGCCCCGTGCGAGTGCGATCTCGCCGGCGAGGATCCGCACGCGCACGTCGTCGGGATCGAGCGCGATCATGCTCGTCGCGACCTTCGCGGCATCGTCGAGCAGGCGCGAATCACCAGCCCGGACAGCCACCTCCATGAACACACAACTCGCATCCACGTTTTCGTGATCGATCTCGATCGCGGTCCGCGCCTCGGCGATCGCGATCGGCCAGGTCGGCGCGCGCTCGTACGCCGCACGATCAGCGCGAAGCATCGCGAGGGACGTGTGGACCTCGACCCGTTTCGGCGCGAGCTCCAGCGCCTTCTTCAGCTCGCCATCGGCGCGTTGCCATGCGGCTCGTGGATCGGTGCCGGCAAGCACCATCGCTTCACCCTCGATCACGTCGAGGTTTGCCGCATAGCGATGCGCCGGCTCCTCACCGGGCGTTTGCTTCAGCGCCGAATCGCAATACGGCCTCGCCCGCGCGATCACCGCGGCCGGATCGCGACCGTTCTCGATCAGCATCCGCGCTTGATCGCCGAGCAGGTTGCACACGTTCGCGGGGGCCTCGGGTGCATCGCCCGGCGCCATCCGAAACGCATCGTCCGTCAGCTTGACCATCTCGTCGATTGCCGGCTGTGGATCGAGCCCGTGTCCCCACTGCCAATGGGCGAGCGAGCTGTACGTTTGGCCGAGGTTCTCGCTCACCGTGGCATCCGGCGCGATCGCGATCGCAGCCTTGTAGCCAGCGATCGACTTCTCGAGCGACGGCCGCGGATCGATCCCGTGCGGGGTCTCCCAACCGTCGACGAGATAGCCGTACGCATCGCCGAGCGCGAGCTGAGCCTCGAGGTTCTTCGGGTTCGTGGCGACCGCGCGCTCCGCCGCTGTCACGGCTCCTTGCAGGTGAGCATGCCCGTCGCGCTGGAAGTGCGAGTCGTTGACCGCGTAGAGATCGAGCGTGCGCGCGTGCATGACATCCGGCCAGATCACGTCCGAATCGACGAGCGCACCTCGCGACGTCATGTCCTCGACGCGATCGAGCATCGCCGCGACGTCCTTGCTATTTCGCGCCTCGCGCCCGGCCACCGACGACAGCGCCTTCGCATAGATCTTGTAGACGAACTCGTCGCTGCGACCGACATCGACGATCCGGTCGAACATCGCGAGCATCCGTTGCTCGGCGTCGCGCGCACTCGCGACATCACCGTTTTGAACCGCGACCTGTTGGGCGTGAGACAGCGCATTCGCGACGAGCAGGCCGGCCTCGTAGAGCGTGGGCTGCGCGCGCAGAGCAGCCTCGCCAAGCGTGACCGCATCGGCATAGCGACCCTCGGACTGCGCGATCAGCGCCTCGATGTACTCGCCTGTCGTGTCGACGCCCGTGGCCTGGCGTAGATAGCCGATCGCCGGATCGCGCAAGGTGTGCTGGAGCTCTTGGACGTGCTTCTCGCGCTCGGCACCGGCCAGCGGCGGCATCATCTCGATCTGCACGTCGTACTCGCTCTCGAGCGCATAGCCGAGCTCGAACGCGAGCTCCGGTGCTCGCTCGCCGGCATCCCATGCCGCCTGCAAATGCTTCCGCGCCGCATCGCGCGTCGCCCGCACGCGATCCGAGGAGAACAGCGCCGCGCCCAACGCGAACTCGCCCGGACCCGTCGCCACGTCGCCGAGCTCCGCCATCTTGTGCTCGATCGCCGTCATCTCGAGCTTCAGTTGCTTCCGCTCGACCGCGATGTCGTGTGCCGGCAAGAGCCGCGCCGCGCGCATGTGACCACGAATCTGCTCGGCCTCTCGCCCGAGTTGCTCGGCGGCGATCCGGCGCTCGCTGCGATCGTGCATGACGCGCCACCCGACGACCGATCCGATCGCGACGAGCGCGAGCGCGGCCGCCAACACGCCCGTCACCTTCGCGCGCCTTGCGATCGTGCGATCGAGTGCAGCGACGAGCGACCTCATGTCGGGCCATCGGTCCGCCGCATCCGTGGCGAGCCCGCGCTCGACGATCGCGTGGACGCGTGCCGGCACCGTCGTCGATCCGGGTCGCCTGCGCTCCGCCATCGGCCGCGCGCCGTACAACGCCTCCCACAGCGACAGACAAAACGCGTATTGGTCCGCCGCTTCAGTCACGCGCATGCCGTGCTTCTGCTCCGGCGCCATGTACGCGAACGTGCCGACCATCGCGCCGGTCTCCGTCAGATCGACCGAGAGCGTGCTCTGCGGTGGCCGATCGTCGCTGTCGACTTCATCGCCGACCCGCGCGATCCCGAAATCGACGACCACGACGCGGTCGCCGACGAGCGTGTTCGCCGGCTTGAAGTCGCGATGGATCACGCCCGCCGCATGTGCCGCCGCGAGTCCGCGACCGGCATCCGCCATCACGCGCACGACCTCGCGCCAATCCCGCGCGGCCTCCCGCAACCACGCCTCGAGCGTGATGCCACCGACGAGCTCCATCGCGATGAACATCGGCTCGCCGGTCCCGATGTCGTGCACCGCGACGACGTTCGGATGATGGAGCCGCGCCAACGCCTGCGCCTCTCGCACCAAGCGCAGCCGCGCCTGCGGTGACGTGCGCTCGGTATGAATGATCTTGAGTGCGACCGTGCGGCCGAGCTCCGGATCGGAGGCGGCGTACACCTGCCCCATTCCACCCGCACCCAATAGCGCCTTGATCGTGTAGCGCCCGATGCAATCGCCGGGCGTCACTGCACCGGTGCGTTCGCCGGCACTCTCGAACGATTGCGCCGTCACGGCCGCATCGTTCGCGGTCTGCGTCATGTCACCCACGAATCCTCCGTCGAAAATCCTCTGCCCTCAGGCCGTGCCGCGCGAGCAACCGTGCGACTTGCGTCCGCGAGGTATCCAGATCGCGCGCGACCGCGCTGATGTTGCCACCGTACTTCTCGAGCAAATCGGTCAGCTCGTCGTTGTTGCGCTCGGCCGCCGGCGTCTCGTCGTGGAGTCGCAAATCCTCGAGTGCGAGCTCGGGTCCCTGCGCGATCGCGATCGCCGCGCGCAACGACTGTTCGAGCTCGCGCACGTTCGCGGTCCAGCGATGCTGGAACAGCGCCCGCGCCGCCGATCGCGAGATCCGCCGGCCACCGCCTGGGTCGAGCCGTTCGAGCAGCGTCCCGATCAGAATGCCGAGATCGTCGATCCGCGCGCGCAGTGGCGGCACCTGCAGCGTGTAGCCCCGCAACCGCGCCAGCAGGTCGTGCCGAAACGCACCGCTCGCGATCAGATCCTCGATCGGCTGATTCGTCGCCGCCACCACCCGAACGTCGACCCGCACGCGTCGATCGGCACCCAACGGCGTGAGCTCGCCATCCTGGAGAAACCGTAGCAGTGCCGCCTGCGAGCTCGTCGGCAGCTCGACCACCTCGTCGAGAAACAACGTCCCACCATCCGCGCTGCGAATCACACCCGCGCGATCTTCGGCGCCCGAAAACGCGCCCCGCTTACTTCCGAACAGCTCTCCCTCGACGAGCGTGTGCGGAATCGCGCCGCAATTGATCGGCACGAGTGGCCCGCGTCGCCCCGACAACGCGTGGACCGTCCGCGCGACCACTTCCTTGCCACTCCCCGATTCACCGCGTACCAAGATCGGCACCGGCGACCGCGCGACCTTCGCCAACAGCGGCAACTCGCGTTCGAACGCCGGCGTGATCGACGCGAGCTCGCCCGCGCGGGTTGGCTCGCGCTCGAGGCCCACCGGTGCGCGTCGCAGCACGAGGAACGTGCCGCCGATCTCGATCACATCGCCATCGCCGAGCTTCGCGCGATCGATCCGTTGGCCATCGACCCACGTCCCGTTCTTCGACCCGCAATCCACGAGTACCCAGCCATCGCCTTCGCGGGTCAGCCGTGCGTGCTCGCGCGACGCCCACCGATCCGGCAGCTCGACCCGCGACCCGGTCATCGCGCGTGCGTCCCCTCGCCCGATCAGGACCGTCTCGCTCCGCGCCAGCGACATCCGGATCGGGGACGCTGTCGGCCGATCGCAATCGAACGCGATCGCGAGGGCCCAATCCATCGCGGTCTGTTTCGGCGTCTCGGCGTTGAAGGATTCGGTATCGCTGGCGACCACCGCCGTCTCAACGCCCTACCCCTGATTTATTCCGAGCCGGACCGTAAATGTCGTTCGCCCCGTCTCCGACCGCACCGCAATCTCCCCGCCATGCGCGTGGACGATTTGCTGAGCGATCAACAGCCCTAGCCCGAGGCCACGTGCCTTCGGCGCCGCCTGCCAGAACGGCTCGAACAGCTTACCGATCACCTCGGGTGGAATCCTCGGCCCGTGATTCGTCACTTCGAGCACGATCTGATCCCGATCGCGGTCGAGCTCGATCGACACCGGTGTGTCGCGCGTACCGTGCGCCAGGGCGTTATCGAGAAGATTGGCGATCACCTGCCCCAGCCGGCTCGCATCCCAGCGACCACGCAACTCGCCCCGCACGGCGAGCTCGATCGTCCGCGCCGGATGCGTCACCCGCAGCTCCTCGACGATCGACCTCGCCAATACTGCAAGGTCGAACTGTTCGTGCGTGAGCGTCAGCGCCCCGTGAAAGCGAATCCGCGTGAAGTCGAGGATCGCCGCGATCATCTGATTCATGCGCGTTGCCGCCGCACCGATGTGGCGCAACCCTTCGGCCGTGCGCTCCGGCGTGTCGGCACGATCCGCGAGCGTGGCAGCGAGTGACAACACCGCCGCCACGGGATTCCGTAGATCGTGGCCGAGGATCCCCATCACGCGTTCGCGATACCCGAGCGCTTGCGACAGCTCGGTATGCAGCCGCGCGTTCTCGACGATCTGCGACGCCCGTCGTGCGACTTCATCCGCGATCGCCAGATCCGAAGCATTGTGCCGGCGTCCTGATTCCGAACCGAACGCAAACACCGCGACCGCGATCGGCGTTCCCATCACGACGAACGGCACCGCGATGGCTGTCGTCGCGCCGTCGATCTCGACGAAGCGTGCATGCGTTCCCGCCCCGACCGACCGATAGCTCTGTTCGAGGTGTGCACGACGCACCGGATCGGGATGAACGATCGTGACCTTGCCGTCCACCTCGAAGCTGGACCAGTCCGCGAGCTCCGGCACCGCGAGGTCCGCCGCTCGGACGAGCACGTCGTCGAGCTCGGTCGTTGCCGCGAGCATCCCGACTTTCGACAACAACGCGAGCCGGCCTTCCGCCTGCTTCCGCGCATGGATTTCACGACTCGACACCGCGATCGCTTCGACGCCATTCGGCCCGCTCACCGGATGAAAGCGATGCTCGTGCCAGATCGCGCCCTCGGGCAGCGGTAGCAGGAATTCACCGCCAACGGTCTGACCGTCACGAGCCTTCGCGATCATGCCGGCGACGTACTGCTCGTACGCAGGCGATGCCGTCCCCGTGGTGGTACTGCGTCCGATCATCGCCTCGCGCGAGACTCCATGCATGCCACGTGCGGCCTGTTCCGTCGCGCGATTGAGGAACAGCGCGCGGCCGTCGGGATCGAGCAAGATGAAGCGATCGTCGACGGCATCGAGCATCGCTGTCAGTCCTTCGAGATGTTCCAGCGCGTGCCGGAGCTCCTCCACCGAGGGCTGCGGCTGCGTCGGGTCCCGCAACCAACGCGCGATCTTCTCCACGCGCGCGATGTTACGCCAGCCCGTACTTTTTGAGCTTGTCGTAGAGCGTGGCGCGATTGATCTGGAGACGCCGTGCAGTCTCGGACGTGTTTCCGCCGGACTGCCGAATCGCCTGGGTGATCAGGTTGCGTTCGAACGCTTCGACTTGCTCGCGAAAGGTCGGGCCGTCGAGCGAAGGCGCGACATCCGGTGCGTCTTGCGGATCGATCGGCGTGTCCAGCGCTTCGAGCCCGATGATCCGCGTCGACGCGAGCGCCACGCACCGCGCGATCACGTTCTCGAGCTGACGCACGTTGCCCGGCCACGCTCGTGCGGCGAGCCGATCGATCAGCTCGGGCGTCAACTGGACCACGTAGCCAAGCCCGTAGCGTTCGCTGTACTTGCGTGCCAGCTCGCGGGCGAGCAACGGAATATCCGCTTTGCGCTCGCGCAAGGGCGGCACGACGAGCTCGATCACGTTCAACCGGTAGTAGAGATCCTCGCGAAACCGTCCGGCTTTGACCTCCGCCTCGAGATCACGATGGGTAGCCGCGACCACGCGAACATCGATCTTCTTGACCTGCGTCGAGCCAACGGGCTGGACCTCACGCTCCTGGAGCACGCGCAACAACTTCGCCTGCAGGGGCAACGGCAACTCGCCGATCTCGTCGATAAACAGCGTGCCGCCATCGGCTTGGACGAAGAACCCATCGTGCGCAGCGACGGCTCCGGTGAACGCTCCTTTCGCGTGACCGAACAACTGGGACTCGGCCAGCTCGCCGGGAATCGCCGCGCTGTTGAAGACGACTAGCGGCTGTTTCGCCCGTGGGCTCGCGCCATGGAGTAGCGCCGCGAACAGCTCTTTGCCCGTGCCGGTCTCACCGCGGACGAGCACCGTCACGTCTTTCGCCGCAACCCGCATCGCGGTGTCGAGCAACCGCAACAGCGCCGGACTACGGCCGATGATGCGCACGCCACTGGATTGCTCGAGTGCGCGCTCGCGTTCGTTCTGGCGCAATCGCCGAGCTTCCGCGGCGCGCTCGACCGTGAAGAACAGCTCGTCGTTGTCGAATGGTTTCGACAGGTAGTCGTACGCGCCACGTTTCAACGCGCGCACGGCGAGTCGCTCCGAGCCATGCGCGGTCACCAAGATCACCGGCACCGCTGGGTTCGCCATGAGGATCTTTTCGAGCAACTCCATGCCGTCGGTGTCCGGCATCATGTAGTCCGAGATCACGACATCGGCGTCGTCGAGATGGGCGAACGCATCCGCCGCACGCTCGACCGCGACCACTTCGATGCCACGCGCTTCGAGTGCCACCTGCGCGGCAAACCGCATCGTGGGTTCGTCGTCTACGACCAAGACCTTCGTCATCGTCCACCCACATAGCAAACCGTTCGCCAGCCAGAAGCCAGCCCGATCAACCATTTGGCTCACGGGAAAGCGTCACCTGTCGGAATTCCGTGATTCCGCGAACGCCGGATCTATAGATACGCCGTCGGGCATGCCCGCTGCTCTAGCGGCTCGGCATGACGACAAGACATCCTCGCGAATTCTTCATCAACGGCCAGTGGGTCCGACCGGCGCAGGACTCGACGTTCGAGCTGATCAACCCTGCCACCGAGGCCTCGTACCTCCGCGTGGCCGAGGCTCAGCCCGACGATATGGCCCGCGCGATCGCCGCCGCCCGAAATGCGTTCGATCACGGGCCATGGCCGCGGATGTCGCCGCCGCAGCGAGCGGGTTACCTACGCGCGCTCGCAACGGCGATCGAAAAGCGTGCGGAGCAGTTCGCCGCCCTGTGGCCGATGCAAGTCGGCGCGACGATCGGTTTGGCAACTCACACGATTCCGACGACCGTCGAGACGTTCAGGTCGTACGCAGCGCTCGCCGAGTCATTCCCGTTCGTCGAGCGCAAGAAGCCGGCGTGGGGCGGCGAGGTGGGTCTCGTCGTGCGCGAGCCCGTCGGCGTCGTGGGTGCGATCGTGCCGTGGAACTCGCCGTTTCCGTTGCTGTGTTGGAAGACCGCCCCCGCGTTGCTCGCCGGTTGCACGCTGATCCTCAAGGCATCGCCCGAAGCGCCGCTCGATGCGTTGGTATTCGCCGAATGCGTCGAGGAGGTCGGCTTACCGCCGGGCGTGGTCAACGTGGTCACCGCCGATCGCGCGGTGTCCGAGCTGCTGGTGCGGAGCCCGCTCGTCGACAAGATCACGTTCACCGGCTCGACGGCCGCAGGCAAGCGGATCGCGTCGATCGCGGGCGAGCGGATCGCGCGGCTCTCGCTCGAGCTCGGCGGTAAGAATGCGGCCGTGATCCTCGATGACGCGGACCTCGATCTCGCAGCACGAGCGCTGACCACGACCGCGACGTTTCTGGCCGGCCAAGCGTGTGGCGCGATGGCGCGCGCGATCGTCACTCGCTCGCGGCACGATCGCTTTGTCGATGCGCTCGCGGATGCGTATCGTGCATTGAAGCTCGGCGATCCGTTCGATCCGACAACCCAGGTCGGTCCGCTCGCGACCGCGCGGCAACGCGAGCGCGTCCTCGGCTACATCGACAAGGGTATCGCCGAAGGCGCGCGTCTCGTGACCGGCGGCAAGCGTGCACTCGATCGCGGTTACTTCGTCGAGCCGACGGTATTCGCGAACGTCGACAACCGCTCGACGATCGGTCGCGAAGAGATCTTCGGTCCGGTGATCTGCGTGATTCCCGCGGACGACGAAGCCGATGCGGTGCGCCTCGCGAACGACACCGACTTCGGGCTCTCGGCATCGGTGTTCACGCGCGATGTCGAGCGCGCCTATCAGGTTGCACGTCAGCTCCGTTCCGGCACGGTCGGTCACAACGCGAATCGTGGAGATTTCACGATCGGCTGGGGCGGCTTCAAGCAATCGGGCATCGGCCGTGAAGGTGGCGTCCAGGGCCTCATGCCGTTCCTCGAGAGCAAGACGGTCATCCTCGACGGTGAGGTGCAGTCGTGATGAACCTACAACATCATTTTCAGAACGCGTACGTGACCCGCAACCTCGACGCCGCGATCGCGATGTTGAAGGAGCGCTACGGGTTGACCGAGTTCGCGCGGTTCGAACCGGAAATACCGACGAAGGCAGGTGGCCTGTTGAAGCTGCGCGTTGCAACGACCTGGCTCGACAACTACCAGATCGAGCTGATCGAGCCCGTCGGTGGCGCGGTCGACTTCTATCGCGACTACCTGCCCGCCGAGGATGGCGCGATCCGATTTCATCACATCGCGAGTCGCGTCGACGATTTCGAGCAGGTTCGCGCCACGCTCGATCACGTGGTCGCCGAAGGCGAAATGCCGGGTGTGCGGTTCGCCTATGTCGATGCGCGCGACACCGTCGGGCACTACCTCGAGTACGTATGGTGCTCACCCGAGATGTGGAAAGCGCTGGGTGGCAAGCCGTAGGTACGCTAACGTCGAGTGTCGATGCGCACGCGTGTCGGCCCGAATGGCTTGCCCGTCCCCGAGGCGCCGCCGATCGTGTTGCGCGACTCGACGGCACTGCTCTCGCGACGTCGTCACGGCAACTACCACGCGACGGTGCAAAGCACCGATGGCCACATCATCGGCAGAGCCTACGGCCATGACAAGCTGATGATGAACATGGGTGGCCCGTGGCGGCCGGTGCAAACCCGCCCCGGCGCGGTCACCATCACGCCCGCGAACGTGAAGGTCACGTGGGACATCCCGGTCGCGAACGACTTCTCGCTGGTGATCGTTCCCGTCGAGCGGCTCGCGGCGTGCGCTGCCGAGCTCGGTCAGCCACGTTTCGAGCTGGCGCAACGCGTCGCCTCGACCGATGAATCCGCGAGCGCGTTGCTCGACCTGCTCGAACGGGAGACGCGAACGATCGATCGGTCGTCGAGCCTACTGTTCGATCGCGCGATCAATCTCCTGTGCCTCCATCTGGTCCGTGGCACCGCGCCCGCCGCTCCACGTCGCGGTCTGGCTCCTTGGCAGGTCAAGCGCGTCATCCAGTTCATGCAGGACCACCTCTCTCGCGAGATCGGGTCGAGCGAGCTCGCGCAGGTGGTCGGACTCAGTCGCTTTCACTTCTGCACGGTGTTCCGGCTCGCGACCGGTCAGACCCCGCACCGATGCCTCACGGCGCTCCGCGTCGAGCGCGCGAAGCAATTGCTCGAGGATTGATCGCTCGCGATCACCGAGGTCGCGCTCGCCGTCGGTTACGGGACCCCATCCGCATTTACGTCGAGCTTCCGTCGCGTGACCGGAACGACGCCGTCCGCATACAGATACGCAATCTCGGGATAGCCGCCGCAATCGGCGAAAAGCTCGCGGTTCGCGAACGCTTATCGTGACGATGCGTGCTTCGCTGGCTACTCCTATGCGTGTGGGTGGCGCCGGCGTGGGCCAACAACGATGTCCAGCTCTGGCCGGCGGCGACGATCGTGGTGTCGAACGACCATGTCGCGCTCACCGGCGATGGAGTTCTCCAGGTCACCGACGACGTGTCCCATCCCAGCGCCTTCTTGTTGCGAGGCATGGTCGCCTATCGACCGAGCGAGTCGTGGTCGATCGGCGGCGGCTACACGGTCGTCATCAGCGATATCGGTGTCGAGCAGCGAATCGTCGAGGAAGTCATGTATCGCGCGTCACGGTCGAATCTGACTCTGACGTCCCGTAGTCGCATGGAGCAACGCCTCTGCACGTGTGGAACGGGTGTCGCGACGCGACTCCGGCAACTGGTCCGCGTCGACGTTCCTCGCGCGAGGCTGGTTGGCTGGACGGAAGCCTTCCTGGCACTCGACGGAACCGAATGGTCCGGGCGATCGGGCCTGTCTGCGATCCTGACGTTTATTGGCCCGCGGATTTCACTCTCGAACGCGATCGCACTCGAACCTGGCTATCTGAACTTCACGAGCTTCGATCCGTTCGTCACGCGCCACATCGCCGCCGTGTTCGCGGTCGCGAAGTTCTAACGTGGACACCGCGCACCGCTCTGGATCCACGCGGTGACGAGCTCGCCGAACTGCGCCTGCGTGCCCGGCGCCGGCACGCGGCCCTCGCCAGGATGCCACGCCCACCCGACGAGAGAATCCGTCGCGAGATGCTCGTGGATCATCGCGAGCGTGCGGTGTCCGTTGCGCTCGGGGTCGACGAGCTGCGCGCAGATCTGCGGCACGGTCTTGCCCTGCCACGCCATCGAGGCCGGTGCGAGGCCCCAGTGCGGATGCCCGGGGATCGACGCGATCGTCTCTCCGTAGGTCACGACGTTCGCGGTCTGATGACACGTCGCACAACCGACGCCCGCGATGTCCGCCTGCATCATCGGCACATGCGCATGGCGATCGTCGCCCTGCGTCGGCCGGCGATCCGCGGGATGACAGTTCATGCACCGCGGACTCGTGATCACGCGCGCCATCTCTTGGAACAACGCGACGGATCGCGCATCGCGATCGGCGATCGCGACGAAGTCGGCCGGCGTGCGCAATTCCGAGCTGACAGCGCGCAGCGGCGGTGCGATCGGCGTCGACGATCCACAACCGACCAGGATGATCATCCAGAGCTTCATGGTCACACCTTCAACAGCGATGGTTCGAGGGGCAGGCTCCACGCGCGCTTGCCGGTCGCGGCGAACACGGCATTCGCGGTCGCCGCGATCGCGCCGGACGTGCCGGGCTCGCCGACACCACCCGGATTGTCTTTGCTCGCGACCAGGTGAACCTCGATCGCGGGCGCTTGGTGGATGCGGATCACGGGCACGTCGTGAAAGTTCGACTGCTCGATGCGACCGTGCGCGACCGTGATCTGTCCCCACAACACGGCGGACAGACCGAAGTTGATTCCGCCTTCGATCTGCGCGCGCACGATGTCGGGGTTGACGATGACGCCGCAATCGACCGCACACGTGACGCGGAGGACGTGCACCTTGCCGTCGGGATCCACGCGAACGTGGACGACCATCGCGAGATGGCTGTCGAACCCCGAGAACACGGCAATCCCTCGCCCTTCGCGCGCCGGAAGCGGTGCCTTCCAGTCGGACTTCGCGACCGCTTGCTCGAGCACGTGGAGCGGTCGTGGCGAGTTACCGAGCAAACGTTTTCGATACTCGACCGGGTCGACGCCCGCATCGTGCGCGAGTTGATCGATCACGCTCTCGACGACGACCGCATTGCGCGTGACACCGACACCTCGCCAATTGCCGGTGTGAAGCCCCGGCGGCGCCTCGGCCGACGAAAAGTCGACCAGCACGTTCGCGAGCTCGTACGGTCCGCTCGCTGCATCCACGACATCGAGATCGACGCCTTCCTTGCTCTGATAGATCGGCAGGAACCGCTTCATGATGTTCGGCCCCGCAACGCGATGGCGCCACGAGACCGGCATGCCGTGCGCATCGAGCCCGACCGTGACGCGACTGTGGTTGTGATAGCGGAAGAAGTCATCGCGCACGTCTTCTTCGCGAGCCCACAGGATCTTGACCGGGCCCGTGATCTGCTTCGCGATCGCCACCGCGCGCGCCACGTAATCGAACTCGAGCCGGCGTCCGAAGCCACCGCCGAGATAGTGGTTGTGCACGATCACGCGATCGATCGGGAGGCCACTGGACTCGGCCGCCGCGCGCTGGGCACGCGCGAGCACTTGGCTGCCGACCCAGACCTCGCACCGATCGGCGGTGACATGGACCGTACAGTTGAGCGGTTCCATCGCCACGTGCGCGAGCATCGGCATCCGCACCGTCGCCTCGAACTTCCGTGCCGCCGTGTCTTCCGCCTTCCCGACATCGCCGACCTGCTTCGCGATCGTGCCCGGCTGGTCGAGCGCGGCATCGGTGGCCGCGACGAGCGCTGCCGTCGACAGTTGCTCGTCGCCGTGCCATTGCGGAGCCAGTGCAGCGAGACCCTTGCGCGCCGCGGCCGTGTGATCGGCGACCACCGTGATCGAATCGGCGAGCTGGACCACCTGGCGAACGCCTTTGACCGCGAGCGCCGGCGCCGGATCGACGCTCGCGAGTGTGCCGTTGATGATCGGACACGGCCGGACCACCGCATAGCGAAGGCCTGGCGGTCGAGCATCGATGCCGAAGATCGCGCTGCCGTTGATCTTCGCCGGCGTGTCGACGCGCTTCACCGGTGTTCCGATCCAGCGATACGCCTCGGCCGTCTTCACGACCGGCGACGTGGGCACGGCGATGTGCGCTGCCTCCGCCACGAGCTCGCGGTACGCCAGCTCGCGCTTGGTCGCATCGTGAACGACTCGACCTTGTCGGGCGTGGCAGGCCTCTGGCTTGACCTTCCACCGCATCGCCGCCGCCGCGATCAGCATCGTGCGCGCGGCCGCACCTGCCGTGCGTAACGTCAACCACGATCCACGCAACGATCCAGATCCACCGGTGATCTGGCCGCCGAACAGCGGGCTGCTGTAGAGCTTCTCGTTCGGCGGCGCGGGCTCGACGGTGACGTCGGCGAAGTCGACCTCGAGCTCGTCGGCGAGGATCTGTGCTTGCGACGTGTACGCACCCTGCCCCATCTCGACGTACGGCACGATCAACGTGACTCGTCCGTCGTCGCCGATTCGTACGAACGCATCCGGTGTCGACGCCGGCGCTCCCATCGCGTCGCGCAGGCGAAACGCGATCCACAGGACGGCCGGTGCTTGGAGTAGGTCGCGGCGCGTGATCACGGTTGGCCCTCGGCGAGAAGCTTCGCCGCGAGATGAATGCCGGCGCGGATCCGGCCATAGGTGCCGCAGCGGCAAATATTGCCGGCCATCGCCACGTCGATCTCCGAATCGCTCGGTGCAGGATTCGCGGCGAGGAATGCGGCGGCCGACATCAGCTGGCCCGATTGGCAGTAACCGCACTGCACCACATCGAGCTCGCGCCAGGCCCGTTGCAAGGCACGGCCCTCGCGCGTGGTCTCGAGCTTCTCGATCGTCACGACGCTCGAACCGGCGACGTTCGCGATCGGAAGCACGCACGAGCGCTTTGCCTTTCCATCGACATGAACCGTGCACGCGCCGCACATCGCGATGCCGCAGCCGAACTTCGTCCCGGTCGCACCGATCAGGTCGCGAATTACCCACAACACCGGCGTGTCGTCGTCGACGTCGAAGGTGTGCTCCTCTCCATTCACGCGAATCGAATGCGCCATGAGCGGAGAATCGAGCCACGCCGCGAGTCATCGCTTTCGCAAGGTTGCGACCGCTATCGCGCGATTGCGATCACGAACGGCGGCGGTACGCGCTCGGCGTGACACCGGTGTGACGGCGGAACACGGCGCCGAATGCGGACTGGGTCTGGTAGCCAACCGCGAACGCGACGTCCGCTACCGAGCGATCCGGATCCGCGAGCAACTCGCGCGCGCGTGCGACTCGTAGCCGGGTCAGCGCCGCGTGCGGCGTCTCGCCGGTGGCCAAGCGAAATGCCGTACAGAAGTGAAACCGGCTAAGCCCGACCAACGCAGCGAGCTCGTCGAGCTCGATCGTCGTTCCGAGGTGCTTGCCAAGATATCGCGTCACCTTCTCGACCTGCCAACGCGCGAGCCCGCGCCGTGGAATCGGCAGACGACGTGGCGTGGCGCTATGCGCGATGGCGAGCCGTAGGCACAAGAGGTCGATCGCCTGCTCGACGAACAACGAGCTTGCCGGATCGCACGCCTCTTCCGTGATCATGTGGACGAGCCTCGTCACCGCGACGTCCTCGGTCCCAACCCGCGGTACGAGCTCGACGCGATGTGGCCCGAGCACGATGTCCGCGCACTGTTGTAACCGGCCGGCGGTCAGATACACGTGCGCGACCACGATCGGCCCGTCGAGCCGCCAATATCCGTCGTGTTGATCGGGGATCAACGTGATCGTACCCGGGCGAAGCTCGCCGGCGAACCGCTGCGCTTCGAGCTTCCACGCGCACTGCGTGCTGCTGTGATAGGCGCCGATCAGGTGACCCGGCATCGGTGCCGCATAGCCTTCGAAGCCGTCGCGGCGCCAGGGATGGGTCACGCGGCTCCCGCAACGCAACATGGTCGGCGCGAGCGGCACGGGCGAGCCGAGCAAGCGACTCATCGCGTTCGCCGCGTTCAACTCTCTAACGGAGTGACGCACCACCGCGATCGACACTACGCTCGCACCAGCGTTCGCGGCAAGCGCGCAATCTCGCGACAACCACGACAATCGCGCGACTGCCGGCACGCGACCGGAGACCTACGGTCGCGGGATGGCTGACTTCGTTCCACCACCCAAGAATCCATCCTCTCCGTTCGCCGACATGCGCGGCCATCACGTTGCCGTGCGCGTGCCGACGCTGGCTGCCGCGAAGGCGTTCTACGTCGAGAAGCTCGACTTCCGCGTGATCGCGGAGTGGCCATTCTCCGACGAGCTGCTCGCATACGTCGCGCCACCGACCGACGATCATTTCTACATCGAGCTCTTGGGCGATGGCGATCACCCGCCGACCGAAGTCCGGCCGTACACGGATCTCGGCAACAGCCTGAACTATCGCGGCTACCACCACTTCTGCTTGAGCGTGAAGAGCGTCGACGCGACGATCGCGACCCTGCGCGCGCGTGACGTGAAGATCGTGACGGAGCCGTTCATCTTGCCCGCGATCAGTCGAAAGCTCGCGTTTTGCTGCGATCCGTTCGGCAACCTGATCGAGCTAGCGGAGGTCCTGCCGTAGACTCGCGGCATGGCTTTTTCGACCGAGCTCCATCCCGGCGTCGTCGAGCATCCCGACCCGGCGTCCGATGGCTTCGTCCTCAATCATTCGATGCTGCGAATCAAGGATCCGACGATCTCGCTCGCGTTCTACACCCGGGTGTTCGGGATGCGCGTGCTGCGCAAGCTCGACTTTCCCGAGATGAAGTTCTCGCTGTACTTCCTCGCGCGATTGCACGCGACCGAAACGCCTCCCGATGACGTCGGCGAGCGCACCGCGTGGACGTTCGCCCAACGCGGGATCCTCGAGCTCACCCACAACTGGGGCACCGAAGCGCAGGCGGACTTCCGCTATCACGATGGCAACGCGCAGCCGCAGGGCTTCGGCCACATTTGCTTCTCGGTCCCGAATCTCGATACCGCGATCGCGTGGCTCGATGCGAATCAGGTCACGTACGTGAAGCGACCCGAGCAAGGCAAGATGCGCGATGTCGCGTTCGTGAAAGATCCGGATGGCTACTGGATCGAAATCGTCGAGGCCGCGCGATTGAGTATGCTCGGCCGGTGATCGAAGCGCTCGCGTTCGGACCTACCGGCTTATATTCGGCGTCTCGCGCGAAGGGAAAGACCGTGATCCAGAGTCACGGCAAGAAGACGGCCGCGCTCTACACCACGCCCGATACGATTCGCGCGCTTTGGGTTGGGTCGACGGGAACCGTCCATGCGGCCGGCAAGAAACACCACACGAATGCGAGCGGCGAGTGGACCGTGCCCAAGCGGAAGACCGGCAAGCTCGCGATCGACGTACTGACCATGTGGGGCACGGCCGACAACGATCTATGGGTCGGCGGCGTCGACGGCGAGATCGTCCACTTCGACGGCACCGGATGGACCGAGATGTTAGCAACGGGCGGGATGATCGGAGGCATCGCCGGAACGAGCGCGTCCGAGGTGCACTTCGCCGGCAACGACGGCCACTATTACTGGGATGGCGACACGCTCGCACTCGTCGACAAGGGCTACTTCCAGAACATGACCATTGCCGACGGTCACGTCTACCTGTGCACCAACGACGAGATCATCCGGGACGGCAAATCGCTCGGCAAGCACGACGAGGACGAGCTCTACGGCGTTGGCGTCGGCACCGCCGGAACGTTTGCGTTCAGCGGCACGCAGGTGCTCCGGCCCGAGCGCAAGAAGCTCGTCGATGTCGGCGTCGATCCGAAGCTCCTCATGATCAAGAACGGCGAATATTCGACGGCGATCGCGTCGAACGGCACGGAGATCGCCGTCGGCAGCCCGACCACACCGATCATCAACACCGGGCGCGGTTGGAAGCAGCTGTGATGCTCTCGGTGAAGCCGTACGTGTGTACCGCGCGTCACGGTGATCGACCGTTCGAGGAGCAGCACGTTCGCCACACGCTCGCGTTCACGTGTTCCGGATCGTACGGCTACCACGTACGCGGCAAGCGCCACGATCTGGTCGCCGGCTCGTTTCTCGTCGGTCAAGCCGGCGATCCGTACACCTGCACGCACGATCATCACGCCGGCGGCGATCGGTGCCTGTCGATCCAGCTCGATCCCGCCGTCGTCGACGAGCTCGGGGGCACGCGTGCATGGCAGGTCGGCACGGTGCCTCCGATCGCGGAGCTCGCGATGCTGGGTCGGATGGCCGAAGCGACGGCTCGCGGCGGGACGGACCGCGGTGTCGACGAGGTCGCACTCGCACTGTGCGCACGCTTCATCGCCACGGCGACCGGTCGGACCTCGACGGTGACGCCGTCACCCCGCGATCGGCGGCGCGCGATCGATGCCGCCACCTGGATCGCCGCGAATAGCGAGCGCGCGATCACGCTCGAGGATATGGCCTCGCGCACGGGACTCTCGCCGTTTCACTTCTTGCGCGTGTTCAAGACCACGATCGGCGTGTCGCCACATCAATATCTCGTGCGCACGCGCCTCGCCGCGGCGGCGGAGCTCCTCGCGGTCGATCCCGAACGCGCGATCACGGATGTCGCCCTCGACGTCGGGTTTGCGGATCTCTCGAACTTCGTTCGGACGTTCCGGCGCGCCGCCGGCGTCACACCGGGCGAGTTTCGCGATCGCAAGATTTTCCAAGCACGCCGTTCCACCACCGCGCGAGGCTAATCACGTGAGTACCTTCCACGAGCTTCACTCCACTCTCTTGATCCTGCCGAACGCGTGGGATGCGGGCAGCGCACGCTTGTTCGAACATGCCGGCGCACGCGCGATCGCGACCACGAGCGCCGGCATGGCCTGGTCACTCGGCTATCCCGATGGCTACAAGCTCCCCGTCGACGAAGTCCTGCATTCGGCGGCGTTGATCCGGGCCGCGGTGAAGATTCCGGTCTCGATCGATATCGAGAACGGCTACGCCGACGATCCGAGCGAGCTCGCACTGAAGCTGATCGCGCTCGGCATTGCCGGCATCAACATCGAGGATGGCAGCGAGCCGCCCGCGATCCTCGCGCGCAAGATCGAGGCGATCAAGACAGCGGCGTCCAAGCGTGGCTACGAGCTGTTCATCAACGCACGCTGCGACGTGTACCTGCGCAACCTCGTACCCGACCACCTCCCGGAATCGATCGCGCGCGGCAAGCTCTATCGCGAGGCCGGCGCCGACGGCTTCTTCGTCCCCGGCATCAAGGTCCCGGATCAGATCCGGGCCGTCGTCGACGCGATTCCCCTGCCGGTGAACGTCCTCGCGACCGCGGGCTTGCCCGATGGCGCCGCCTTGAGCGCACTCGGCGTCCGCCGACTCTCGGCCGGTTCGGCGATCGCCCAGCTGATGAACGTCGAGTCCGAGCAGCGAGCGCGGGCATTCCTCGCGACCGGTAGCTCGGACGCGTTCGCCCGCGCGATGCCCTACGGCGAGCTCCAGAAGCTATTCGTGAGGTAACATCGCGGCTCGGTGGAGTGTCTTTCCGACGAGACGCTGGTGGCACACGTGGGCGGCGCGCTCGATGCAGCGCAGCTCGATCGCGTTCGCGATCACCTCGACCACTGCGATACCTGCCGCGAGCTCGTCGTCGTGCTGGCGAAGGGCTCGGAACCGGGCAAGCCCGTCGATCTGGTCGCCACGCAACTCCAGCTGACCGCGCTGCGCACCGCCGCGGATTCGCACCTCGAAATCGGCGAGCGGTTCGTGATCGAGAAGCTGCTCGGCCAAGGCGGCATGGGTCGCGTGTTCGCGGCGCGCGATACCGAGCTCGATCGGCCCGTTGCCGTGAAGGTGCTGCGCCACGATCTCGAGAGCGAGGAACTCGCGGAACGGTTACTGCGCGAATCGCGCTTGATGGCCAAGCTCAACCACCCCGGCGTGGTCACGATCTACGACGTCGGGCGGTCCTCCGGACGCGTGTGGATCGCGATGGAGCTGATCGACGGGACCACGCTCGCTCAGTGGCTGAAGGCCAAACCCAGGGATTGGCGCGCGATCCTCGACGTGTTCGCACGGGCCGGCGAAGGCATCGCGGCGGCGCACGCGGCCGGCCTCGTGCATCGCGATATCAAACCCGAGAACATCCTCGTCGCGCTCGATGGCAAGCGTGTGGCGGTATCGGACTTCGGCGTCGCGCGTGCGGCAGCGACGAATCCCCAGGCGATCACGCATACCGCACGCGTCGGCACGCCCGCGTACATGGCGCCAGAGCAATTCGCCGGCGGTGACGTGGATGCGCGCGCCGACGTGTTCGCGTTCGGCGTGTCGCTGTGGGAGGCACTGTTCGGCGAGCGCCCATACCAGGGCAAGTCGATCGCCGAGCTCGAGGCTGCCCTTTCGCGTGGCGCGCCCGAACCGCCGAAGACCGTGCCGAGCTGGGTTCGCACGGCGGCGCGCGATGCGATCGAACCGGATCGAGACAAGCGCACGCCGACGATCGAAGCGCTGCTCGGCCAGTTGGATCTTCGCAAGCGGGCGCGGCGGCGAACGATCGCGCTCGTCGCGGGCGCACTCGTGGTCGGTGTGGGTGGCGTCGCTTTCGCGGTGGTCCCGCGCGTGGTGCCAGCCTCGCTACCCGCGACCTGCAAGACCCCGCTCGGCTGGGACGATGCCGCGCGCGGCCAGATCAAGACCGCGTTACAAAACGTGCCCGGCGACGTCGCGTCCGGCGTTCGCGATCGCACGCTCGCGGCCGGCGATGCGTTCGCCAAGCGTTGGGACGACTCGCGAGCCAACGCGTGCAAGCTCGACGACGCGACCCGGCGCGACGCCGAGCTCGCCTGTCTCGATGCGCGCAAGAACGCACTCGCCAGCCTGATCGCGCGTGCGCCATCGATCAAACGCGCGAGTCTGATGGAGCTCGACGCGATCGTCGAGGATCTACCGAGCCCGACCACCTGCGGCACGGACGCGGTACTGATCCGCGATGGCGTCCCTGCCCTGCGCGACCTCGCAGCGATGCTCGAGACCAAGCTCGCCGAAGCCGATGTCACGATCGCGACCGGCGGCACCGCCGAGCTCGACGCCTTGGCCCCGCAGATCGCGATGACCGGCTCGCGCTCGCTCGAAGCGGAGCGCTTGATGTTGCGCGCGCGTGCGCTCGACGACATGACCGCGTTTCGCGACGCGGCCACGGCAGCAGCGGCGGCAGGACGCGATGACCTCGCCGCCGAAGCATGGCTCCAAGTCGCCGTCGACGAGAGCCAGACGATGAACGATCCGAAACGGTCCTCGGATGCGCTCGCGTTGGTGGACGCGGCGATCGTGCGCGGCGGCGAGGATCCGAAACTGCGCACGCGGTATCAGCTCGCCCAGGCGCAGCTCGCGTTGTTGGTCACGAAGTTCGACGACGCCGCGCGCCTCCTCGGCATCGTTCGCGACCGGGCACCGAAAGACGCGCCCTCGATCATCGACGACATCGGCGCGACCCAGGTCTCGCTCCTCACCGAACAGGGCAAGTTCGACGACGCCGCGGCCGCCGCCCGCGCCTTGATCGACGACGCCTCGAAGCGCTTCGGCGCGAGCCATTCGCATGCCGTGCGCGGCCATAACCTGCTCGCGAACGTGATGCTGCAGCAAGGCGACATGAAGGGCGCGCTCGCCGAGATGACCGAGGCACTCGACCTCGTGAAGCGCGGCTATGGCGAGGACAGCGATTCGTACGGCCTCGCGCTGCGCAACCTCGGCGTCACGCTCGACGGCGTCGGCAAGACCGATGACGCCCTCGCGAACATCCACCGCGCCCGCGAGATCCTGATCAAGACGCGCGGCGCGCGCAGCTTCATGGTCGGCGATACGTTCCAGGACGAGGCCACGGCGCTGTCTGCCGCGCAGCGCTGGGAAGAGGCATTGCCGCTCTACGAACAGGCGATCGCGATCTACAAGGATGCCGTCGGCGAAGGCCACTTCCATCTCGCCGAGGCGATGCTGTCGTACGCGACCACGCTCGAACACACGAAGCGCAAGGCCGAAGCTGTACCGACGGCGCGCGATGCCGTGAAGATCTTCCGCGATGCCTACGGCGAGGACAGCGCGCGCTACGCCTATTCACGCGCGGCGCTGGGCGAAGTGTTGATCAACGTCGGCGACAAACGCTCCGCGCGCGTCGAGCTAGAGGCGGCCGTCGCGATCTACGCGCACGTCGACTTCGATCCGTCGCTCGTCAATGCCGCCACGTTCAACCTCGCGCAAGCCCTGATCGCCGATCCGAAAGAGCACGATCGCGCGATGAAGCTCGCGGGCGAAGCACTCGCGTTCTACAAGCAAGCCGGGCCACAGTGGCAAGACGTGGTCGACCACATCCAGCTGTGGATCAAGCAGGACGGCAAGGACTGATGGACTACGCCGCGGGCGCGCGCAAGCTCGTCACCGAGCTCGTCAAAGGTGAACAGCTCACGGTCCGGCGCGCTGAAATCGTCAGCCGCGACCTCGGCACGTGGGTCAGCTCGCTCGGCGGGCCACCATCGCCGGAGGCCCTCGAGGATTGGCTCGGCGATCACGCGCAAGTCGAAGATGTCCTCGCGCCGACGAAGGTCATCGCCGACCTGATCGGCAAGTACCTCACGCCGCCGCGCGAGATCGTGATCTCCGCCGAGGATGTCCATCATCCCGAGCTCGAAGCGCAGTTACGCGAGCATCCCGATAACGGCGAGCTCTTCGCGGTCTACGCCGACTACTTGCAAGAGCACGGCGATCCGTTGGGCGAGCTGATCGCGCTCGGCACTCGCGCCGATCGCGGCGGCGACGATGACATCGCGCGCTTCGAGCGCTATCGCCATCAACACGAGGCCCGGTTCTTCGCGGATTCGCGCATCCCGATGCTCGAGCCCGTGTGGCGCCACGGGATGATCCACACGATCCGTCAGACCGCGCACGTCCACTTCAGTATGTGGAAGAAGCTGCTCGAGCGGCGCGTCGCGAGCCTCGTCCAGCGCGTGGAGATGTCGGGGGCGCTCGCGGACGACCTCGAGGTGGTCGGGATGCACGCGCCACCGACCCTGCGCGAGGCGGTGATCGACGACATGGATACCCATTTCCCGATCGCACTCGCCGCACGCGTGCGCGACCTGACGATCAACACGGGCGCCGTGTGGATCGGTGACACGCCATTTCCGTCGACGCTCCAGCGCTTGACCTGGCGGGTCGAGCAGACCGACATGCAGACGCCGCGCGAGCTCGCGGTGACCGCCTTGCATATCAAGTTGAATCAAGACTCGGTGCAGTGGTTGCGCAAGCTGACGCTCCCGAACCTCACCAAGCTCGAGCTCGAGATCGAAACACTGCCGCTACGCGATCTCGCGAACGCGATCGGCGAGATCGCGGCGCCGATCGAAGAGCTCGGCCTATCGATCGGGCGGATCGATCCGCTGACGTTCGCCACGATCGCGAAGCTGCCGATCGCGAAGCAGATCAGGCGCCTCGCCCTGACCGGCCTCGAGCTCGACGATGCACAGCTCCAAGCGCTTCTCGCCGCCGATCACGACATGTTCCCGAACCTCGTCGAGATCGATGTCAGCTTCAACGAGCTCACGCGCGTCGGAATCACCGCGGCGAAACAACTCGCGCCGTCCGTGATCAGCACGCGCCAGCACAAGCTCGGCAGTGGTCTCGAAGCGCGCGTGCGCCGGTTCGCCGGATCGCGCCTCGCCGCCGCCGAAGAAATCGCGGATGCGAAACACTGGCGGCGCTCGGGCATCGATGGCGACCTGCGTTGGGCGCGCTACACGGGCGAGGCCGACTACGAGCTCTACATCTCGAAGGACCTGACGAGGTTCGCGTGCACCTGCCCGAGCAGTATCCAGCCGTGCAAGCACGTCGTCGCGCTCGCGCTCGTCGACGAACGCTCGCCGTTGCGCAAGCTCCCCGTCGAGTACGGGCTCGTCGATCGAGTCGGCGCGCCGCGCGAGCTGACCTAACGTTTGCGAGGAATCGCGCGCAGGCCGTCCAACAGGATCCCGAGCAGGCGATCGACCGCCGTCGGATCCTTGGTCTGCTCCGCGATCCACGCCGCCGAATGCGCGGTCAGGATCACCTCGCGAACCTCCGCGTCGGCGCGAATCTCGCCGGCATCTTGCGCGCGCTTCAACAACGCGGCGCCGGCATCCGAGATCGTGTCGCACGTGGCGCACAACTGCGTGCCGTTCTCCGCGACATAGCTCGCCGCCACCGCCGCGATCAACCCACGGTATGTCGTGACGTGATCCACGAGCTCTCGTAGCCACTGCGCGAGCGCATCACCGGGATGCTTCGCCTTCAATAGCTCCTTACCCCGCGCGACGATCGAGTCGTTGCCCACTTGGAGCACGCGCGCGATCAGATCATCGCGCGTCGGGAAGTTGCGATACAGCGTGCCGATTCCAACACCTGCGCGCTTCGCGATGTCCTCGAGCGATGCATCCGCACCGTGCTCGCTGAACTCGGCATCCGCCGCCGCGATCAACAGCTCGAGATTGCGTTTCGCGTCCGCGCGAAGTGGTCGTTGCGTTTGCATAGAAAGAAACTGCGAAACCCGGCCTTGCCAAGTGGAGGTCGCCTCCGTATATCAACCGGAGGATGCCTCCACTCTTTCTAGCACGTCGTTTCGCCCTGTCGTCACTATTGTTTGCCGCGGCGTGCTCCTCCAGCGCGAACGCGGTCCCGGCGCAGGCGCCACCGCCGATGCCCGTCGACGTTTCGCAGGTCGCGCTCCAAGACGCGTCGCCGGTCTCCGAGCTGACGGGTCGCGTGGAAGCGATCCATCACGTCGATGTTCGGCCCCGCGTATCGGGCTACATCACCGGCGTCAGCTTCCACGAGGGCGGTGAAGTCCCGGCTAACAGCGTGCTGTTCTCGATCGATTCGCGCCCGTATCGCGCGGCCTACGATCGCGCGTCGGCCGAGCTCACGCGTGCGCGCGCGCGAACCGAGCTGACCAAAGTCGAAGCCGAGCGTGGTGAACGTTTGCTCGCATCGGCGGCGATTCCGCGAGCGGAACGGGACTCGCTCGCGAGTGCCGCCGCCCAAGCCACCGCGGATGTCGCGGCAGCGCAAGCCTCGCTCGAGCTCGCTCGCCTCGATCTCGAGTTCACGCAAGTCCGTGCGCCGGTCGCCGGGCGTGCGGGTCGCGCGATCGTGAACGTCGGTGACTACGTCGCCGCGGGCTCGGCACCGGTCACGAGCGTCGCCTCGCTCGATCCGATGTACGTGTACTTCACCGCCGACGAAGCAACGTATCTGAAGTACGCCTCGCACGCCGAAACCGCGAAGGTCGAGATCGGGCTCTCCGACGAGCAAGGCTTCCCGCACGAAGGCACGGTCGATTTCGTCGACAACAAGGTCGATGCCACGACCGGCACCGTCCTCGTGCGCGCCGTGATCCAGAACAAGGACAAGCGCCTCACGCCCGGCTTGTTCGCACGCGTGCAGTTGCCCGAAGGCGGCGCCGTGAAGGTGATCCTCGTCGACGACAAAGCGATCTCGACGGATCAGAGATCGCAAGTTCGTCTACGTGCTCGCCGGTGACACGGTCGAACGCCGCGACGTGAAGCTCGGCCGCATCGTCGGCGGCAAGCGCGTGATCAGCGAAGGGCTCAAGCCCGGTGACCGCGTGATCGTCAACAACATTCAAAAGATCTTCCCGGGCTCCAAGGCCCAGGTGGCGAAAGTCGTGCCGTGAACATCTCGAGATTCTTCGTCGACCGCCCGATCTTCGCGGCGGTGATTTCGATCGTGATCCTCGTCGCCGGGTTGATCGCGATTCCCCTCCTCCCCGTCAGCGAATATCCCGAAGTCGTTCCACCCCAGGTTCAGGTCCACGCGTTCTATCCGGGCGCGAACCCGAAGGTGCTCGCCGAAACCGTCGCCGCGCCGCTCGAGCAGGCGATCAACGGCGTCGAGCACATGATGTACATGAAGTCGGTCGCCGCGAGCGACGGCACGATGACGCTCGCCGTCACGTTCCGTCCGGGCACGGATCCCGACGACGCGCAGGTCCAGGTCCAGAACCGCGTGTCGCAAGCGCTCGCTCGTCTCCCCGAGGACGTCCGGCGCCAAGGCGTGGTGACGCAGAAGCAGTCGTCGAACATCACGCTCGTCGTCCACCTGCTCTCGCCCGACAAACGCTACGACTCGGTCTATCTCCGCAACTACGCCGTGCTGCACGTGATCGACGAGCTGCGTCGGATCAACGGCGTCGGCGATGCGCTCGCGCTCGGTGGCGGCGAGTACGCGATGCGCGTGTGGCTCGATCCGGACAAGGTCGCCGCGCGCGGCCTCACCGCCGGCGATGTCGTGCGCGCGATCCGCGAGCAGAACGTCCAAGTATCGGCTGGCCAGTTGGGCGCGCCACCGACGGAGAAGGCCGCCGACTTCTTGCTCTCGATCAACGCGCCCGGCCGCCTCATCACCGAGGACGAGTTCAGCCAGATCGTGATCCGCACCGGCGAGCACGGCGAGTTGACGCGCCTTAGCGATGTCGCGCGGCTCGAGCTCGGCGCCGGCACCTACTCGTTGCGCTCGTTGCTCGATAACCAACCGGCCGTCGGCATCGGCATCTTTCAGGCGCCGGGCTCCAACGTCGTCGAGCTGTCGAAGCAGATCCGCGCGCGGATGGCGGAGCTCGCGAAGGGCTTTCCCGAAGGCATGACCTGGGCCGCGGCCTACGACCCGACGGTGTTCGTCCAAGAATCGATCAAATCGGTCATCGAGACGCTGTTCGAAGCGGCATTGCTCGTCGTGATCGTGGTGATCCTGTTCCTTCAAACGTGGCGCGCGTCCGTGATCCCGTTGATCGCGGTCCCGATCTCGATCGTCGGCACGTTCGCGGTCCTGCTCGCGCTCGGCTTCACGATCAACACGCTGACCTTGTTCGGCTTGGTCCTCGCGATCGGTATTGTCGTCGACGACGCGATCGTGGTGGTCGAAAACGTCGAGCGCAACATCGAAGCCGGCCTCACACCGCGCGATGCCGCGCACAAGGCGATGCGCGAGGTCTCCGGCCCGATCATCGCCGTCGCGCTCGTTCTGTGCGCGGTGTTCGTCCCGATGACATTCATGGCCGGGCTCACCGGTCAGTTCTTCAAGCAGTTCGCGGCGACGATCGCGATCTCCACGGTGATCAGCGCGATCAACTCGCTGACGCTGTCGCCGGCACTCGCCGCACGCCTCTTGAAACCGCACGCGAAGGATCCGCTGACCCGGCTGATCGACTTCGTGTTCGGCTGGTTCTTCCGCGCGTTCGACCGCGCGTTCCGGCGAAGCGGCCGTGGCTACGAACGCGTCGTCAGCGTGACCGTGCGGCGCCGCAAGCCCGCATTCGCGATCTACGCCGTCACGATCGTGCTCGCAGGCTTCATGTTCACGAAGGTGCCCGGCGGCTTCGTGCCCGCGCAGGACAAGATGTACCTCGTCGGCATCGTCAGCTTGCCGGCTGGTGCATCACTCGACCGCACCGAGCAGGTCGTCCGTGAAGTCAGCAAGCGTGCGCTCGAGACCGAAGGCGTGGCTCACGCGATCGCGTTCCCGGGCCTCAACGGCGTGCACTTCACGAACACGCCGAGCTCGGCGGTCGTGTTCATCACGTTGACGAACTCGAACGAGCGCAAGAAGACCGCCGCACAGATCGCGGCCGAGCTGAACGGCAAGTTCTTCGGGATCCAGGAGGGCTTCGCGTTCGCGATCATGCCGCCGCCGGTCCTCGGCCTCGGGACCGGCGCCGGGTTCTCGCTCTACGTCGAGGATCGTGCAAACCGCGGCGATGGCGAGCTCGCGCAGGCGATCGGTGGCTTGCAAGGTGTGGTCGCGAAGACGCCCGGCATGGCGCCGCCGTTCACGACCTATCAACCAAACGTCCCGCAGCTCGATCTGAAGATCGATCGGACGAAAGCGAAGATGCAGGGCATCGCGCTGTCGGACCTGTTCGACACGCTCCAGACCTACCTCGGCTCGACCTACGTGAACGACTTCACGCGGTTCGGTCGGACATATCAGGTGATCGCACAAGCGGATGCGCCGTTCCGCGATCACGTCGAACAGATCGGCGAGCTGCGGACGCGCAACCTCTCGGGCGAGCTCGTGCCGATCGGTAGCGTCGTCGAGGTCAAGCACACGTTCGGTCCCGATCCGGTCGTGCGCTACAACGGGTTCCCGGCCGCGGATCTCGTCGGCCAGGCGGATCCCGCGAAGATGTCGTCGGAACAAGCGATCGCAGCGGTGCGTGATGCAGCGCCGTCGGTATTACCGCCCGGCTTCACGTACGAATGGACGGATCTCTCGTTCCAGCAAGTTAGCGAAGGCCGCGCGAACCTGATCGTGTTCCCGCTCGCGATCCTGCTCGTGTTCCTGGTGCTCGCGGCGTTGTACGAGAGCTGGGTGTTGCCGCTCGCGATCCTGTTGATCGTTCCGCTGTGCATGCTCGCGGCGCTCGTCGGCGTGCATGCGGTCGGCGGCGATCGCAACGTGTTCGTCCAGATCGGCCTGGTCGTGTTGATGGGCCTCGCGACGAAGAACGCGATCCTGATCGTCGAGTTCGCCCGCGAGCTCGAGGATCAAGGGCGCACGATCATCGAGGCCGCGATCGAAGCGTGCAAGCTGCGCCTCCGGCCGATCGTGATGACGTCGTTCGCGTTCATCGCCGGCGTGGTGCCGCTGATGTTGTCGCACGGTCCCGGTGCCGAGATCCGGCGCGCGATGGGTGTGACCGTGTTCTCCGGCATGATCGGCGTGACGCTGTTCGGGTTGGTGCTGACGCCGGTGTTCTACGTCGCGCTGCGCACGCTCACGAAGCGCGTCCGCCGCCAACACGTGCTCGGGGACGCCTGATGTGCGACGCGGATCTCTGGCGAGCATCTTGGTTCGTGCGAACGAGTCGCTCGACCGCACGTGCGCTCGCCTCGTCGGCCGGCGCGAACACGAACATCGCGAGCCCGTCGCTGCCTTCGATCGGGAACACCGTCGACTCGAGCACGATCTCGCCGACCGGCGGCCGGATGATCCGTTTCTGGACCCTGCTGTGCGATCGGATCTCACCTTCGGCCCACAACCGGCAGAACTCGGGGCTCGTGCCCATCAGCTCGTCGATCAAGGCCTGCGCTTCTTCGGAGTGACCGGCGCGCGCGATGTCGACGCGAAACGAGGCGAGACACGATCGCCGCACGGCCTCGACATCGGCGACGCGCTGCTCGGATCCCGGCGCGAACACGCGACGAAGCAAGTTGCGCTCGCGTTCGGGCACCGCGCCGTAATCGCCGAGCACCGCGATCGACGCGCGATTCCACGCGACGATCTGAAACGTCGGCGTCTTGATGAATGCGGGCGTCGCGATCGCATCCAACACGCGCTGCAGCGACGGCGTGACGACAGCGGGCGCGACGGGACGCGGCGGGTGCGCGAGGAGGAACAGCATCTCGCGGTTCGTCGCGTCCAGCTCGAGCGCACGGGCGAGCCGCTCGAGCAAATCGTCCGACGGCGTCACGCCCGATCGTCCCTGCTCGAGCCAGGTATACCAAGTGACGCTCACGCCGGCGCGCGCCGCGACTTCTTCGCGACGGAGGCCCGGCGTGCGACGGCGACCGCGCGGCGTCGGATCGAGCCGGCTCCGGCGATCGCGCAGGAACGCCTGTAACGTAGTAGTGCTCATACCCGTGTAACCACCTGCCTGGTGCGAACCATCGAGCCAGCTTACGGTTCGGCCATGGCCAAGACAATGCGCGTGTTCGTGACGGGAGCGACGGGGTGGATCGGTACGGCGGTCGTGAAGGAGCTGCGTACCGCCGGCCACTCGGTGCTCGGCATGGCGCACAGCGATGCGGGCGCCGCCAAACTGACCGCACTGGGTGTCGACGTCTATCGCGCGGACATTCGCGAGCCGGCGGCGCTCGTCCAGGGCGTGCGCTCGACGGACGCCACGATCCATCTCGCGTTTCACATGGACTTCTCGGACTTCGCGGGCATCAACAAGATCGATCGCGAAGCGATCACGGCGATGCTATCGGTGAAGAAGCCGCTCATCGGGACGAACGGCACGCTGATCGTCGCGCATCCGGGCAAGGTCTCCGTCGAGACCGACGACGTGCCGGTCGCCTCGCCCCTCGCCGTTCGGCACGAAGCGGAGAAGCTGGTTACCGCCGCGGGCGGTACCGTGATTCGGCTCGCGCCGACGGTGCACGGCGCCGGCGATCATGGTTTCGTCGCCATGCTCGTGAAGCTCGCGCGAGACAAAGGCGTGGCCGGCTACCTCGGCGATGGCCAGCAACATTGGCCGGCCGTACATCGCGACGATGCCGCGGTGTTGTATCGCCTCGCGCTCGAGCAAGCGCCCGGTGGTGTGTTGCACGGGACCGCGGAACAGGGCATCTCGCAGCGCGCGATCGCCGAAGCGATCGGCGAAGGCCTCGGCGTGTCGGTTCGAAGTGTCGCCCCGGATCACTTCGGCTGGATGGCGGCGGTCGTCGGCCTCGATAACCGCGCGTCGAATGACCTCACGCGAGCGCGCCTGGGGTGGCTGCCCGAGGGCGTCGGCCTACTCGACGACATTCGCGCGAATTACTGCGGCAACCTCGCGTAGATCGTTGTTCATCTGATGGTCGCGGCCCTCGAGTACGGTCAGCGATGCATTCGGAATCGCCTTCGCATAGAGGTGCGCGTGCGCGACTGGCGCCGTCTTGTCCGCAGCCCCGTGAAACAGCCACACCGGCGATGGCAGCTCGAAGTGTGACCGCGCGCCGATCTCGTCGCTCGGCCAACCACCCTCTCCGATGAACGGCGCCGCGATCAGGATCAACGCGCGATAGCTGCGTGCTCGCTCCGCCAGCGTGTGCGCGAGGATCGTGCCGCCGATCGAATGGCCGACCAGAATGTCGGCATCGAGCTCCCGCTCGATCGCGGCGTTCCACGCGCCGTACCGCGGGTTCGCTTCGTCGGGCATCCGCGGAAATCGCACGACGTAGTCGCGCCCGAGGTGATGGCCCAGATCTGCGACCAGCTTCTGATCCCATTCATCATGGGCACCTGCGCCCGCTCCCTGAACGAACAGAACCTGCATGATCGAGCGTACCCCGTGTCCACCGATCTGCCGATCAGCGGATCCACGAGACATGCGATTCGCCCTACTCGTCCTGCTGTTCGGTTGTGCCTCCGCATCCGCCGACCCCGACGCCCGTGCGGTCCCCGCATTCCACGGCGTCGATAACGGCGCGGTGCTCGATGTCGACATCACGATCGGCAGTACGCCGAAAGTCGAGCTGACCGGCCCCAAGGATTGGGTCGCGCGGATCGTGACCACCGTCGATAGCGAGGGCGTCTTGCACTTCGAGATGCCTGGACGCAACAACAACAATCCGCCGAAGCTGCACGCGCAGGTCACGATGCCGTCGCTCGACACCCTGCGGTTGTCGGGCGTGGGTGACATGAATGTCGGCAAGGTCTCGACGAAGCAGATGTCGATCACGCTGTCGGATGTCGGCAACCTGACGATCGCCGGCACCACCGACACGCTGTCCGCCCACCTCTCCGGCGTCGGCGATATTCGCGCGCGCGAGCTCTCGGCGAAGTCGGCCGACGTCAAAGTCAGCGGCACCGGTGATGCACACGTTCGCGCGACCGAGTCCGTCGACGCGCGCGTCTCGGGCATGGGCGATATTCACATCGCCGGTCGGCCGTCGCAGGTCCGCAAGAAGGTCTCGGGCATGGGCGACATCACGCTCGAGTAGATCGAGTAGAACGGCTAGCGGCGTGGCCCATGATCACGGGCCCGTCGACGGTACCGGTCGGCGTCGGTGTCCAGCCGCGCGCGAGGCGATCGTCGAGCATCTCGTCCGCCGTCGGTGAATGGTCCCAGACCGAGACCGCGTTGATCGCGCCGAGTCACGTGGTGTCGAACACGAGGAACACGCCATCGCGACGCATCACCACGTCGTGCGTGAACTCGTCTTGCACCACGATCTCGACGAGATCGTGATTCCAGCGCAGCAGATCCTCGAGCGACGGAAACGCTTCGGCCGGCGCGAGTGCCGCCAGGACGCCCGGCTCGATCGTACCCACCACGCGCATGGTCTAACGATAGCACTGACCCGCCAAAGGTCCCGATGCTGTCCCTTCGCCGTCGCCGCGCCAGACGCTATCGATCGCGCATGGACATCTCGACCGACCCGACGCGTATCCAGCTCGACATCGTGTATCCGTGGCTTCGCGACAGCTATTGGTCGCCGGGGATTCGCCGCGATGTCATCGCCAAGGCGTTCGCGAACAGCCTCGTCGCGGGTGCGTATGTCGATGGCGTGCAAGTCGGCGTCGCGCGCGCGGCCACGGACCGGGCGACGTTCGCGTGGCTGTGCGACGTGTTCGTCGCGGAGTCGCATCGCGGTCACGGCATCGCGACCCAGCTCGTCCGCGCACTGTTCGATCATCCGGAGCTCCGCACGTTGCGCCGCTGGCTGCTCGGCACGCGGGATGCCCATCCGGTGTACGCGCCGTTCGGATTCAAGCCGGCCGACTCGACGATCTTCATGGTCCACGCACCAGACCCGAAGAACTGGACGACCTAAAGCGGGCCCGACATGTGGACGATCGTCAGGTGCTCGGTCCCGCCGATTCGCTGCAGCTCCTCGAACAGCGGTTCGTCGTTCTCGACGACGAGCTCGAGGATGTCGCCTTCCGCGAGCTCGCGCAATCGCACGACCGCGTGTGCCGCATCGCTCGGCGATTCGAGCCGGAATGGATAGGCGCCCGGAATGCGCGCCGTGAACACGGCGGCCCCGACGACATCGTTCGCGAACCGAAACGTGAGCGGCTCGCGACCACGCTTCGCTCGCGCGTTTTCGAACGTGCCCGAGAGTAGCTTGAACCGCCGCTCCACGCCGAGGTCGGCCTCGTGCTCGAGCCGCTCGACGCAAAACATGCCCGGTGGTTCCGCGAGCGGGATATCGCGCGAGACTCGCACCACGTGGGTGGTGTGCTCGATCTGCATGCCGAACGACATGTAGAGCGCGATCGCCGCGGTATTCTCGGGCTTCACGTTGAGATGCCACGTGCGCGCGCCTGCGGTGATGAAGCGGTCGCGGAGCTCCGTCATCAGCGCGCGCCCGATGCCACGGCGGCGATGCTCGGGATCGCTGATCACGTTGCGGACGTAGCCCGCCTTGGCAAGCGTATCGAACAGCGCATAGCCGACGACCTGCCCGTCATCGACGACGATCGACCGCCGCATGATGTCCGCGAGGAAGCGATCGCGATCCGGAATCGGATCGTCGACGCCGAGCTCCACCACGAGCCGGGTGTACGCGTCGTAGTCCTCGGGAACGGCGTTGCGGATCACTGGCCGACCGTGGGTGCGGGCTTGCCGATCAGGCGTTGCACGATGTGCTTACCGATCTGATCGGCGAGCGCCTTCTCTTCGTCGAACTGGTCGACCAACACGATCACGCCGAAATCGCGCACCGGGTCGAACATCGCGAACGAGTTGAAGCCCGCGGTTCCGCCGTTGTGCCAATACATGCCGGTCTCGTCGAGACGCAGCCAGTTGAGCGCGATGTGCATGCCCGGCATCGCGTCGCCGCGAACCTCGTGCGAGGCCGTGATCGCGGCGGGCAACGTCTTCCCTTCGGCCGACTTCAGCTTCAGCTTGTCGGGATGTAGTTGCGCCTCGAGGTAGGTCAGCATGTCCGCCGCCGTCGAGCGCAGGGCCCCCGCACCGGCCAGTCCGTCGAGATCCCACGCGTGAACCGCTTTACCGGTCCCGTCGTGGCCAACCGCGAACCGCTTCACGAGCGCGGGCGTGAGCTTCACGACCGTGTCCTTCATCCCGAGCGGGATGAGGACCTGCTTCTTGACGAGCGCCTCGTACGAGCTGTTCGCGCGATTCGCGAGCGCCTGCCCGAGGAGGCCCACGCCGAGGTTGCTGTATTTGAACTCCGGTTTGTCCGGCAGCGCGACGCCGTGGCCGGTCATGAACGCGTACAGCGCCTTCGCGTCGTAGTCCGCGTACGGGTTGTCGAGATCCTTCGGCTTGAAGTTGTCGGGCATCGGCGGCAACCCCGAGCGCTGCGCCGAGAGATCGAGCAACGTGATCTCGGAACCCGTCGCCGGTGCCGTCACCGTGCCCTTCGGGAGCAGCTCGCGGACCGGTTGATCGAGCTTCACTTGCTTCTGCTCGACCATCTGCGCGAGCACCAACCCGGTGAACGTCTTCGTGATCGACCCGATCTCGAACACCGTGTCCGGCTTCATGCTGCCGTAGGTAAAGATCTTGCGCGTCCCGTGCTCGACGATGCCGACCGTCACGCCGATTCCCGTCGCAGGCGCGAACACCGTCGAGGACAGCGGCGCCAGATCGCTATCGAGTACCGCCTGGATCTTCTCGACATCGACCGCATCCATCTGCGGATCGAGCTTCAACGCGGGTGCTTCGATTGCCTTGTCCTCACGCGTGAGGGTCAACGGCGCCGAACCTGCTGGCTGCGTCCACTGCCCCGTCACCGTGTTCGCATCCGCCGAGACCGTGCCCTTGAAGCTGCCCTTCACGAGCGGTACGTCGAACGTCAGCTCGGTCGGTTTCGCGACGACGTTTCCGCACGGGATCCCCATCGCGTGTTGATCGAGGCTATCGAGCGTGCACTGCTCGCCGGTGATCCGGATCTGGACGTGGAGCTGCCCGCCGAGGACACCGCGCCAGATCCCATCGAGCGACTTCACCGCAACGGGTGCCGGTGCGGGCGGCGGTGCTGCGGGCGTAGGTGCAGGTGCGGGCGCAGGGCTTCCTCCGCACGCCACGAGCGCGACGCCGATCCAAGCGAGCTTCATGTGGCCGACCATAGCAAGCGAGGCGCGCAATTCGTCTACACTGTCGGCTCGATGAGTAGTGGTGAGCTGATTTCGCTCCTACCGCTGTTGTTGGCATCGCTCGTTCCCGCAAGCTTTGTCGTCGCAGCGTTCCTGATCTCGCGCCAGCGCTCCCGCGTGCTCACGATCGCCGTGGTCGTCACGAGCATCGCCGCGGTGCTGTGTTACCTCGCGGTCGCCTTGCATCCCGTGCTGGAGCTCCTCGGGTACAAGGCCGAGGATACCGGTTCGGGCCTCACGCATGTCGTCCAGCTCGGGCTGCCCACGAGCTGCATGTTCGTGCTGGTGTCGACGCTCGGGCTCGTCGTCGTGCGCTACGCCCGCACCTACCTCGCGGGCCAGAAAGAGCTCGATCGGTTCGCGCGCGCGATCCTCCTGACACTCGGCTCGGTCAGCGTGCTCGTGACCACGAATCACCTCGCGGTGCTCGTCGTCGCGTGGTTCGCCACCGACGTCGGCCTCCATCAGCTGCTCACGTTCTTCCGCCATCGCCGCCAGGCGATCATCGTCGCGCACAAGAAGTTCCTGCTCAGCCGCCTCGCGGACGCGTGCTTCGTCAGCTCGATCGTGTTGATCGGCGGCCAGTTCGATTCGCTCGATATCGACTACATCAACTTGCACGCGTACATGACGCCGACGGTTCACATCGCGACCACGCTGCTCGTCGTCGGTGTGTTGCTCAAGTCGGCGCAGATTCCGTTCCACGGCTGGATGCAGGCCGTGATGGAAGCGCCCACGCCGGTCTCGGCGCTGCTCCACGCCGGCGTCGTGAACATCGGCGGGTTCGTGATGATCCGGCTCGCGCCGCTCATGGCCCACGCGTACGTCGCGCAGAGCGTGTTGCTCGCGGTGGGCCTGCTCACCACGATCGTCGCGGCGCTCGTCATGACCTCGCGCGTCGCGATCAAGGGCGTGCTCGCGTGGTCCACGATCGGCCAGATGGGCTTCATGCTCGTGCAATGCGGCCTCGGCGCGTGGCACCTCGCGCTGATGCATCTCCTCGCCCACTCGCTCTACAAAGCGCACACGTTCCTCAGCTCCGGTTCGATCGTCCAGCAGTGGCGCGCGAACCACATCATCCACGCGCATGCGGCGCGGTTGTGGCATCACCTCGCGGGCGCGATCCTCGCGTTCGCGGCGATCGCACCGTTCTACGCGGCGACGGCACTTCCCACCGGTCACCTGCCGGAAGCGATCGGGCCGCTCGCGCTGATCCTCGGCCTCTCGTTCGCGCCGATGATCGGCCGCGGAATCGCTGCGGGTCGGCGCGCCTTCACGATCTCGATCCTATTTGCCGTCGGTGCGTCGGCCGCGTACTTCGGCTGGCACATCGTGTTCGAGTACATCGCGCCGCAGGTCAACGCGGGCATGGAAGCCTCCTCGACGAAGTGGGCGATCGTCACGATCGGCTGCGGCATCCTGTTCCTCACCCAATCGATCCTCCAGACCAGCCCGAGCGGTTGGTTCGCGAACTGGGTCCAACCCCACCTCGTGAGCGGTCTCTACATCGATGACTGGTTCACGCGGGTCACGTTCCGCCTGTGGCCGCCGGGTTTCCGATGACCGATACGATCGCCGCACTCAAGAAGGACGTCGAAGGCGCGTGCCAGACGATCGCACCGACGTGGCCGCTCGATCGGTTCATCGCCGTGAATCCGTTCTGGCCGCGAACGAACGCGCCGATCGCCCAAGTCGCCGGTGACCTCGCTGCACTATCGGGTGCACGCCTGCTCATGCCGCGGTCCTGGTACGCCGAAGAATGGCGCGCCGGACGGTTCAGCTCGGAACACCTGCGCGAAGCGATCGAAGAATCCGGCGCGGATGTCACCGAGGATGACCTGATCGCGAGCTTCTGGATTCGCGAATCGCCGCCGTCGCGCCGGCCGCTCGTGGTCGACGTGCTGGAGACCCTGCGCCGACGCGAGGAAGAGCTGTCGTGGCGCGAGTTCGTGATGGAACGGATCAGCCGGTTCTGCGCCGGCTACTTCGACGACGGGCAGGCGCAGATCGCCGGCTTTCGCGAAGGCGGACTCTACGCGAGCTGGCGCGCTCAAGCGCAAGCCGATCAGATGCCGAATCTGTTCCTCGAGCTGACGAACTACCGGACGGCGCTCGATCACTTGCCGGTCACCGCCGACGAGATGTTCACGCAAGCCGCCGCCGATCTCGCGATCGCCCCCGAGCAGCGCGAGCGCTACTTCTCGGCGCTGCTCCTCGACGTCAACGGCTGGGCCTCGTGGTGCGCGTATCTGCGGTGGATGGCGCGCCTCGCGAGCAGCAACGACGACCACATCCGCGAGCTCCTCGCGATCCGGCTCGCGTGGGAGTGGATCCTGTTGCGCTCGAGCGACGACTCGATCACCGCCGAATGGAAGTTCGCGATGACGAGTTGGTCCGCGATCGATCGCGCCGCCCAGCTCGCACGGCAGGACGATTGGATCCTCCAGCGCGCCGTCGAGATCGCGTGGCTGTCGCGGATCCGGCCCCAATTCCCGGAGGGCTTCGCCGCGCGCCGCCCGAACGCGCCGATGCTACAAGCCGCGTTCTGCATCGACGTGCGATCGGAGATCTATCGCCGCAAGCTCGAGGCCGAAGGCGATCACGTGCAGACGATCGGAATCGCCGGGTTCTTCGGCGTGCCGATCGAATACTCGCAGCTCGCCGCGGACGAAGGCCGGCCGCAGCTACCGGGCCTGCTCGCGCCGAAGTTTCGCGTCACCGACACGCACGTCCCCGAGACGCTCGAGGGTACGCGGCGTGCGCGGCTCGAGGCGAAGAACGCGTGGAAGGCGTTCAAGTCGAGCTCGCTATCGAGCTTCGCGTTCGTCGACGCGATGGGTCTATTCTTCGCGCGCAACATCTGGCAGGACGCGTTCAGCGAGAAGCCGCATCCCGATCATCACGACAGCGCGGGGCTCACCCCCGCCGAAGATCGCCAGCGCCTGCCGCGGATCACGAGTCACGTCGATGGCAAGCCGATCACGAGCTCCGAGCGGATTTCACTCGCGGAAGGCTTCTTGCGTGCGGTCGGGCTCACGCGCGACTTCGCACCGGTCGTGTTGTTCATCGGCCACGGCAGTGAATCGAAGAACAACGCGCACGCCGCCGGCCTCGATTGCGGTGCGTGCTGTGGCCAGACCGGCGCCGTGAATGCGCGTGCCGCGGTCGCGCTCGTCAACGACGAAGCCGTGCGCACCGGACTCGTGGAACGCGGCATCGCGATTCCGGACACCACGGTGTTCATCGCCGGGCTGCACAACACCACCACCGACGACGTCACGCTGTTCGAAGAATCATCCTCGCCGCACCTCGTGAACCGGATCGCCGATGTTCGCGAGATCCTCGCGCGTGCGAGTGCGGCCACGCGGCGCGAGCGTGCCCCGCGCCTCGGCCTCGGCAATCTCGACGACGGCAAGCTCCACGCCGCGGTGTTGAAGCGCGCGCGCAACTGGGCCGAGGTTCGGCCGGAATGGGGCCTCGCCGGCAACGCGAGCTTCATCATCGCGCCGCGCGAACGCACGAAGCACATGAACTTCGAGGGTCGCGTGTTCCTGCACGACTATCGCTTCGACGAGGATACCGAGCACAACATCCTCGAAGCGATCATGACGGGCCCGATGGTGGTCGGGCACTGGATCAACTTCCAGTACTACGCGTCCACCGTCGACAACGCGCGCTATGGCTGCGGCGACAAGGTGCTGCACAACATCGTCGGCGGGCACCTCGGCGTGTTCGAGGGCAATGCCGGCGATCTCCGGATCGGCCTCTCGATGCAGTCATTGCACGATGGCCAGAACTGGCAGCATCAACCGCTGCGGCTCGCGTGCTTTATCGAGGCCTCGCGCGAGGCGATCGACCAGATCCTCGACAAGCACGCGCACGTGAAACAGCTCGTCGATAACGAGTGGATCCATCTGTTCCAGATCGATCCGATCCAGCGCCAGCTCGCGCCGCGCACGCCTACGGGCTGGAAGCTCTAGCGATCCGATCGCGAACCTCGTCGCTCGAGAGTCCGAGCGCGGTCGCGAACCGGATCAGCGATGCCTGTTCGCCGGACGTGATGCTGCCCTTCGCGAGCACCACCTCGAGCGCATCGTCGACGAGCGTGCGCGCGATTTCGCCGAGATCGATCGCGACCGAGCGAAATGGACCACCACCGGCGCCGCTGCCCCGCGCGAGCTGCTCGGGCTTGGCCGGCGGCGCGAACAGCAATTCGCCGATCGGCAGTGGAATCGGCGAGCGCTGCGCGATGATCCGTTCGAGCGCGGAGGCCTCGTCCGGATCGATTTCGCCGTCGGCGCGTGCAATCGCGATCAGGACCCGGCCATAGATCATCGCAGCGTCTTCATCGAGAACCACGAGGCGAGCGTACGTCAGGTGGCAGGCGACCGATCGTTGCTATCGGCGATGTCCGCGAGCGCGTAGCCCCGTTCCTTCAGAACCTTCAGCTCGCCCAGGAGCTCTGCACGCTCGGCGGGCCCGGCGGTTTGGAGCTTGCGATGCGCAGTCTCGATCGCGGCCGCGGTCGCGTAGACGCCCTGCTTCGCCTCCCACGATCGCGTCCCTTTGCGGTGATGCGCCGGCTCGAGCCGCCCGAGTGCCAGGCCGAGAAGCACGAACGCCACCACGCTCGCAACAATCGCGAACACCACGCTGTGCATCGCGCATCCGACGGCAACACCCGGCCCGACGACGATCGCGAGCACTACGAGGAGTCTCATTTCCGGAGGTTCTAGCGTGAACCTGCGCCCGGGCTCCCGAATAAGTTGTGCCATGCTTGGCCGCGATGCGTTCCGTCCTGGTGACTGGCTTCGAGCCATTCGCGGACAAAGCCACGAATCCGTCCGAGCTCGCGGTGCGCCAGCTCGCGGGCCGCACGATTCGCAAGCATCACGTCGAGATCGCGATCCTGCCGGTGGTATTCGACGACGCGATCACGGCGCTGCGCAGCGCGATCCGGCGGCACGAGCCAGCGCTCGTGATCTGCGTCGGCGAGGCCGGTGGCCGCACGGGCATCAGCGTCGAGCGGATCGCGATCAACATCGACGACGCGCGGATCGCCGATAACGCCGGCGCGCAGCCGATCGATCGCACGATCGCGCGGCGTGGCCCGGCGGCGTACTGGTCGACCTTGCCGATCAAGGCGATCACGGCAGCGCTGCGCCGCGCCGACATTCCGGCCGAGGTCTCGCAAACCGCGGGCACGTTCGTGTGCAATCACGTGTTCTACGGCCTGATGCACGCGCTCCACGGCACGAAGATCCGCGGCGGCTTCATCCACGTGCCGTTCGCGCGCGGCCAAGGCAAGCCGAGCCTGCCGCTCGCCACGATCGTCCACGCGCTCGACATCGCGATCGCGACGGCGATCCGGGTGAAGCGCGACCGCCGCCTGCGCGGAGGAGCCGAGCACTGATGCTGCAATCCGGGTTGTGGAGCGGCCACTACAAGCAAGGCGGCTCGAAGCATCCGCAGAAGATGGTCCTCGAATTCGCGGACGGTCTCGTGCGCGGCGATGGCAAGGACGACCTCGGCAGCTTCACGCTCGAGGGCGAGTACCGCGTCGATGGCGACGAGATCCGGATCGGTTGGATCAAGACGTACGACGGCGCACACAGCGTGCTGTACACCGGCACGTTCGACGAGCACGGCGTCGTCTCCGGCAAGTGGAAGATCGGCAGCTTCGGCGATTCGTTCGCACTCCAGTTCACGCAAAAGGACCCATGACCAAGCCACGTACGTCGAAAGTCGCTGCCACCGAGCCTGCGAACGAGCTCGCCCTCGCGATCGGCCCACGCGTCGTCGAATTGCTCGAGCTCGCGTACCGCGCGCGCCGGCCGATCCTGCTCGAAGGACCGAGTGGCGTCGGCAAGAGTCAGATCGTCGAAGAGTTCGCGCGGGCGAGCGGCCTCGCGTTCACCGTGCTGGACCTGAGCCTGCTCGAGCCGCCGGATCTCGTCGGGCTGCCCGTGATCGCCGATGGCAAGACCCACTACGCGAGCCCGGCTGAATTGCCGACCAGTGGACGTGGCGTCCTGATGCTCGAGGAGCTCAATCGCGCCGAGGTGCCGGTGATGCAGCCAGCGTTGCAGCTGCTCTCGGCACGCAAGCTCCACGCGTACGAGCTCCCGCCGGGATGGATCTGCGTCGCCGCGATCAATCCCGAGGAAGGCGACTATCAGGTCAATCGCCTCGATCCGGCGCTGCGCTCGCGGTTCCTGCAACTCGCCGTGTGCGCGGATCGCGAAGCGTGGCTCGAATGGGCCGCGCGCGCGAACGTCCATCCGGTGATCACCCGCGTCGTGCACGATCACGACGATGCGTTCGAGCATGCCTCGCCACGCTCGTGGACCTACGCATCCGACATCCTGCACGCGCTCGGCGGCGACGAATCCAAGGACATGATCCGCGTCGCGATGCGCGGCTACCTGCCGAGTGCGTGGGCACTGATCGTCGCGGATGCGCTGGCGAAGACCTCGGCGATGCCGCGCGTTACTCTCGACGACGATCTCGCACGGGCGGTCAAAGGCGCTCGCGCCGATGCCGTGGCGATGGTCGCGTCGCAGATCCGGCGCGCGCTCGCGAGCCCGGAGTTTCCCGCGCGTGGCTGGTCCCTCGCGCAGCTCGAGAAGTACCTCGCGCCCCTGCCCGGCGATCTGCGCGAGCAATGCCTCGAGACCGCCGCCGAATCGCGCGCCGCACCTGCCCTGCTCGGTCACGCCGCCGATCAGATCGTCACGCACTACATCGATTCGCCGCTGCAGCGCGAGGTCGGCAAGTGGCGCAAGGATCTGGTCGTCTACAAGTTGCGGCTCGTCGTCGCCACGGTCGCGCAATGGCTCGAGCGCCAGACCCGCCTCGATCCCGCGGTAGCCCCTCACCTCGAAGCGCTCGCGAAGGACACCGGCCCCGTCGGCGAACGCCTCGCCCGATGGATGCGCGCTCACGCATGAAACAAGGTTGGTTCGAAGCGTTCCTCGCCGAGACCGGCGTCCTCGAAGAGTTTCCGGGCTATGCCGGCGTGCTCGCGCGGATGGACGTGGTCGCGTCGGAGCGCGTGCCCGTCGCCGCGGTCACGTTGCGCCGGATGGGCGATCCGCACTCGCGTCTCCAGTTGATGATCAATCGCGAGTACTTCACGAAGCATCCCGAGGATCGGCTCGGCGTGCTGTTGCACGAGATCCAACACGTCCTGCTCGGCCATCTCTCGAACCCGATGCTCCATCGCGTCGCGAAGCCGCGGATCATGGAGATCGCGATGGAGATCAGCGCCGACGAAGCGATCGCCGAGTACGTGCCCGATCACGGCTTCGCGATCGACGACTGGGCGTTCGCCGGCATCGCTCCCGGCCAGAGCACGATCGAGCGCTACCGGATCCTCGCCGAAGCCCACGCGTGCAAGATGTTCTCGCTCGACGACGGCATCGGGGAGCGCATGCTCGACACGCATCGCCCCGGCAAGGGCGGCCTCGGCGACTTGCTCGATGCCGGCAGCGACGGCGCGACCGAGCGCAACTGGAACCAGCGCCACGCCTACCTCGGCCCGCCGACCGCGCAAGCCGAGCTCGAGCGGATGAAGCTCGTGATCGCCGCTCACCTACGCGGCGATCGCGGCGGCGACGACGACTTCACCGATCCAGATCGCCCGCGCGTCCCGAAGCAACTCGCGCGCATCATCTTTCACGGCGGCACGTCCACGCTCGATTGGCGCCGCGTGCTGCGCGAAGCGTTCCCGCGTCGCCGTCAGATCCGCCACGACTATCTCCGACCGAATCGCCGATTTCCCCAGCGCGTCGGCGAGATTCCGGGCCGCACGCGCCGTCCGCCGAAACCGCTGCTCCTCGTCGGCATCGATACGAGCGGCAGCATGACCGGCGAGATGCTCGATCGGATCGCGCTCGAGACCGCACGGCTCGCCCGCTACGCGAAGCTGACGATCGTCGAGTGCGATGCGGCGGTGCATCGCGTGTATCCGCTCGGCGCGCAGCTCGGTCCGTTTACCGGGGGTGGCGATACCGATTTCGCACCGGTATTCGACGAAGCCCACGCCTCGCGGTTCGAAGGCATCGTGTATTTCAGCGACGGTCGTGCGGCATTGCCACCGCGTCCGCAGCTGCCGGTGCTGTGGGCGATCACGCGCGACGATCCGTTCGAAGCCGAGTACGGCGCGATCGTCCGGATCACTTCTTCTTGATATCGAGCTCTTGTCCCGCGCTGATCTGGCCGGGCGATTGGAAGTGCACGTGGACGTACTTCGATTTGCCCGCTTCGATCTCGGCGGTGCCGAGCGTGGCGTGGTTCGCGTGCCCGCTCGCGGTGTCGTTGTTGATCGCGTGATCCGTGCCGTCGACGGAGACCACGCCGCGAAACACCGCGCCTTGCTTGCCCGCCGCGTTCGCAGCCGCATCCGTCAGGAAGTCGAGCACCACGTCGGCCTTCGCCTTCGTATCGTTATCGATCAGCACGCCGACCTCGAACATCGTGCCGTAGCTCGCGGCATCGAGTCCCGCGCCGACCGTGGGGTGCTTCGCGATCACGGCCTTGACCGCGGCCACCGTCGTCGCGGCCTTCAGGGACGTGATCAGCTGTGCGTAGTCCTCGGTCAGGCCCTTCGTCGTCAACGTCTTGCCGTCCCACACGCCCTTCTCGCTCAGCCAATCCGGCGCGATCCGAAACACGTGTTGGAGGATCGCGACCGCGGCGGCATCACCCTTCTTCTCGAGCGCCGACGTGATCGTGGCATCGCTCGCGGTGACCGCTTGCGCTTGCTCGACCTTCGGCGACGGCGCGCCGCCGAACTTCGTGCCGGTCAGCGGCTTCTTGAACGGTAGCTTCGAGACCTGCGCCGTGTCGTCGCTCTTGAAGTTCGCGCCGTCGTACATGCCGGCCGCACGGCCATTCGTGCCCGGGAGCTCGTACTTCGTGTTGCCCGTGGCCCACGCATCCGTCACGCCGCCAGCGACGACATCGATCTCGGCATCGCCCGACAACATCACGTCGTAGCGCGCATCGAACAACGGTGGATCGCCCGCACCACCGGCCGGCAACGTGCCGAGCTTGATCGGCGTGGCGCCCTCGACGTGCTTCGTGACATCGGTGCGATTGTGCGAGTCCTTGTCCTTCGCATCGCCGGCCGCTTCGTTCGCCGCGGCCACGACGACATTCGGATCCGCAGCCCACGCGCCCTTGCCACCATCCGCGCGCTTCGTGCCACCGGTCGCCGCCGATGCGCCCGAGAGTGTCGCGGTCACCGGACCACTCGCCGGCTTGACGACGAGCGAGATGTCCATCGGCTTCTTCGTGTGATTCGAATGGTGGACGTACGCCGCGAGCGCGCCCGCCTTCGCCTTGGTCTGCACGATCACGCCCGGCGACGACAGGCCTTCCGGGTTGTTCGACACGAGCATCTGACCGCTCAGCGGGCCTTGCGCCATCGCCGCCGTCACCTGTTGCACGAAGCTGTTGCCCTTGGCCTTCGCGAGATACGCGAATGCTTCTTGCTGATGCGCAGGATGGCTCGCGAGATACGTCGCGATGTCCTTCGGATTCGCGTGCTGCGCCAGCCGTTCGGACAGCTCGCGTTGCTCGCGGGCGTCCAACTTCGGTTCGGCTGCGACCGGTTCTGCAGCGGCCGGCTTCTCCGCATGCTCCATAGTTCCAATGATACGCGCACTTGGCGACCGAGCTTCCCTGTTACGATGGCGGGATGGCGAAGCGAAACGCCGGGGTGGTACTCGAGGGTTTGGCGCAGACCGATGCCTACCGCGCGCTCGTCAAAACGACTCTGAGCGTCGCGAAAGCCACGGCGACCAGGCTCAGCCACAAGAAGGCCAAGCTCGTGTTCGAGCCGCCGCACGACGAACCCGAAGAGTACGCGGCATGGCCCGAATCGTTCCAGAAGCTGATCGCCGCCACGGCCGCGCATGGCTGCCCGCGGTGATGGGTTGATCGTTCTTGCCGTCGACTGGGACGCGAACGCATTTCGGCTCTACGACGTCGACGCGCGTGATCCGAAAGCGATGACCGCGAGCGAGTTTTACTCGACGCCGATTCCCGAGAAGCGATCGTTGCGCGACTGCGAAGCCGAGTCCGCGCTCCTGTTCGCCACCGACGGGCGCTTGCTCGTGAACTTCTACTTCAACCACAGTGATCGAAAGCCGCTCTGCGTGTTCCGCGACGGCAAGCTGGTGTCCGAGCACGCGTTCGACGATGTCGAGCGCGAGGCACCGTTCGCCGATCTGCCGGGCGTCGCCACCGCCGACGAGCTGTGGCGCTTGTTCGATCGCAACTTCGCGCGCCTCGCGATCGTCGGCGACCGCGCGATCATCACGAACATGGATTGCCCGACCACGCTGCACTCGGTCGACCGCGAGGGCCACGCGAGTAAGCCGGTGATGCTGTCGAAGGACGGGCTCAACCTCACGCTGGCGGTGAGCGGCGACATCGTGATCGTCGGCAGCTCGCGCGGTCTCGACCTGGTGCGAATCGGGGCGGACGGCTCGCTCGACGTGTCGCCGAACAAGCGCGGAAACCCCAAACAGGTGTTTCCATCCGGCGGCTACCTGCTCGTAAACGAGCGATACGACGAGAAGAAACCGCCGCCGAAGCAGTACTGCCTCGATCTCTGTCAGGTCGTCCCGTAAATCCATGCGACGGTTCGAGCGTGGGTGCTCTGGGAGGTGTGATGAAGAGTCTCGTCGGTGTCGTGGTGGTGATGTTCGGAGTGGCTCGCGCGGATGACGCACCGTCGCCGCTGGCGTGCTCGCAAGTGCTGCAATGCCTCGCGCAGTCGCGGACGCAGCAGCAAGGTCAAGCGTGCACCGCTCGCGCTACGCCACGCGCGCTCTACTATCTCGCGGGCATCGAGCGCTGCCGGCGGATTTCGGCCTGCACGACGCAAGGCTGCTTCGAAGGCACCTGCAAGGCGAACCTCGGTGGGTGCCGTGCGAACACCGATCCGGCGGATGCCGGCATGCCGTTCGCGTTCTTCGGCGAGTGGTCCTACGGCAGTGTGTCCGCGAGTGGCTTCTACAGTCCCTCGACGGGCTGGCGTGCTGCGGCGTCGAGCGGGTCGGCGTACACGTTCAAAGAAGATGGCACCTACGAATTCGCGCAGGCCATGACATCGAAGTTCTCGACGTGTGGGGCCGGCGTCATGAAGTACGCGCGGGGCGCATATCGCCTCGACAACGGTCAGCTCACGCTGATCGAGAAGACCGTGAAAGTCTCCACGGCCGATTCGTGCAACCACAAGGCCGCCGCGAACGACGTGAAGCCCGAGACCATGACGTTCGACATGATGTTCGTTCCGAAAGAGTTTTCGACAGACCCCGAGCTCACGCTGATGCAGAACGGCAAGCCGTGGTCGAATCCGATGACGCACAACTAGTATGCTGCGCGGGTGACGATCGAAATCGCGCACGGCGTTGGCCCCGACAAGCTCGACATCGCATACGAGACCCTCGGCGATCCGGCGAATCCACCGCTGCTCCTGATCATGGGTCTGGGCGCGCAGCTGATCACGTGGCCGGACGGGTTCTGCGACGAGCTCGTGCAACGTGGCCGCTACGTGATCCGGTTCGATAACCGCGACGCCGGCGAGTCCACGCACATGACGAACGCGCCGGCGCCGAACTATCCGGCCGCGCTCGCAGGTGACTTCTCGTCGGTGTCGTACACGCTGTCGAACATGGCGGCGGATGCAGCGGGTCTGCTCGACCACTTGAACATCCCGGCGGCGGATATCGTCGGCGCCTCGCTCGGCGGGTTCGTCGCGCAGACGTTGGCGATCGAGCATCGCGCGCGCGTGAAGACCCTGACGTCGATCATGTCGTCGACGGGTGATCGTACGGTCGGACAACCGCATCCGGTGTCCGCGCAGATCTTCGCGCTCGGCCAGCCGACGAATCGGGACCAAGCCGCCGAGCGTGCGATCGCGATCAACAAGCTGATCGGCTCGCCAGGCTTTCCCGTGGATCCCGAATACCTCGCCGAGCGGGCACGCCGGCTCTACGATCGCTCGTCCGAACCGATGGGCATCATCCGTCAGGCGATGGCCACGCTCGCGTCCGGTGATCGCACGCCGAAGTTGAAGCAGCTCGAGCTCCGCACGCTCGTCATCCACGGCGATGCCGATGCGCTCGTCGACGTCAGCGGTGGCCGTGCGACCGCGGCGGCGATCGCGGGCTCGAAGCTGATGATCATCCCCGGCATGGGCCACGATCTTCCGAAGCCGTTGTGGGCGCAGTTCGCGGGCGCTGTTACGGATCTGGTTACAGGGAACGGCTGACCCTATTGCTCGATCGCGGCTGCACGCGAGAGATTGCAGTCGAGCCGTTCGCGAACGCCAACGCAGCGTAATCGCATGCCGAGGCCTCGGGCTCGCGGCCTGCAGTGCGAGCAGGCATGGGGAAACATCTGGTGTTCGTGAGCCTGCTCTCCGCCTGCATCGTCGGCGATGGGAGCGATGACACGGACGAGCTCGACATCGATCCGTTGGCGGCGACCGCGAAGTTCACGGTCGTGCAGCACAACGTCGAAAAGAAGCTCGTCCCGATCCAGAACGCGCTCGGCGTGAACAGCGCGGATGCGATCACGCTTCAAGAGGTGTGTCCGACCGACGTGACGATGCTCCGCCAGAAGGCCCAGCAAAAGGGCTGGTCGATCGCGGTGCAGTCCGTGCCCAACCGGGGAACCTGCGAAAACGCGACGGACCCGTCGGTCGTCGCGATCTGGACCGGCGGAGCGAATGCGGTGGTATCGACGGTTGCCCAGCTCGGCACCACGGCGGGCAAGCCCGGTCAGGCGGCGTGCCTCGCGTTCACGTTCAAGAAGGTGCCGACCCACGTGTGCTCGGTGAAGTTGATCTCCACGGACCAGTCCGATGGCGATGGCGCCGCGGAGACCATTCGCGAGACCCAGACACGCGACCTCAAGCAGCTCGCGCAGACCTGGTTCGGCGGCAAGGACGAATTCGGCGTGATCGCCGGCGACTTCAACGCGAACACGAACCAGCCGTCGATCGACAAGCTGTACGCACCCCAGATCGGTGGGAACGGCGACTTCACCGAATACAACCGCGGTGCGGGCAACACGCGAGACGGCAAGCCGACCGCGCACGGCGATGGCGACGTGATCGGCAAGTACGACAAGAAGATCGACTACGTGTTCTTCTCGACGAACCGCGTGCCGATCAACCCGGGACCGGCGGTCGTGATCACACCCGACCCGTCCGATCACGACATGGTCGTGTCGTCGGCGCTGATGAAGAAGTAACACCGGCACGCAGGCGGACCTTGGGCGCCGAACGCGAACAGATCGCGTGCAATCACGCGAAACCACGGGTGTCTACGATCGCATGCGCATCGATCGCTCGGGCTTTTTCGCTGCTGTTGCCGCATTGGCCGCATGTGAAAAGGGGGCGCCGCCAGAACCCAAGCCCGCGCCGATCAAGGTCGAGCCGAAGCCCGCGATCGCGGCAGTCGAGCGCTTCACGCCACCGCCCGAGCACATCGCACCGCCGCCCCCGATCCCGCAGCCGGAGCAGCCCAAGCCGGTGCATCGCAAGCCGTCGATCAAGAACTGGTTCCACAGTCTGTCGACCGCGAATCGCGAGGCCGTGCTGGGTGCGTGTGAAGAGCGGGCGGAACGCAGCTGTCAGGAGAGCCTGCGCTCGATCATGCCGAAGATCGTCGAGCGTCCGGATACGCCGATCGAGCCGCCGCCGCCGCAAGTCGAGGAGCCGGATCGGGTCGCGAGCCTGCCGAAGGACAAGGTCGCGCAGTACTGCAAAGAGGACTTCACGCCGCCGACGTGCGAGACGCCGCTCGTGATCGCATTCGACCAGCAGCCGGTCGCATTCGCCGCATCGCAGGCAGACGCGTTCGCATTCGTGCCCGGAAACCCGATGACCACGGATTGGCCGACCTCCGCAACGCCGTGGATCGCGCTCGACCTCGATGGTGATGGCGCGATCACGAGCGGCGCCGAGCTGTTCGGATCGTCGACGGTGCTGCCGAACGGCGGGCACGCCGCGAACGGCTTCCTCGCGCTCGCACCGCTCGATGCCAACGGCGACGGCGTCCTCGACGCGCGCGACCCGATGTTCGCGAAGCTCGTGTTGTGGAGCGATCGCAACGGTGATCATCGCAGCGAGCCGAGCGAGCTCCGCCCGCTCTCGGAGCTCGTGACGCGGATCGACCTCGCCTACTCGCTCGACGCGCGCTGCAACGACCGCGACGACTGCGAAGGCGAGCGCGGCACGTTGCGTTGGCGCGATGCCACGGGCGTGGAACATGTCGGCGCCGTCGTCGACGTGTATGTTGCCAAGAAGTGAGCTTTGCAGACCGCCTAGCGGCAGCGCACGCGCGACTTCAGACGATCGCGGTCACCGGCACGAACGGTAAGACCACGACGACCTCGATGGTCGCCTCGATCGTCGCTGCCGCGGGAGAGCCATGCGCGCGGGTGACAACAGTCGGGGCGTTCGTCGACGACGAGCGGATCACGGGCGCGGACCTCACCGACGAGTTCCTGCTCACCGTCGAGCGCGCGGTCGAACGTGGCGTGCGGACGATCGCGATCGAAATGACCTCGAAGGCGCTCGCGGGTGGCATCGCCCGGACCTGGCGACCGGATGTCGGCGTGGTCACGAACGTCACGCGCGATCATCTGGATCTCCACGGCACACCCGAGGCGTACCTCGCGGCCAAGGCGCAGATCGTGATCGCGCTCGCGCCCGGTGGGACGGCGGTGTTGAACGCGAACGATCCGCACAGCGCGTTGATCGCCGAGGTCGTGCCTGCGGGTGTCGCGATCGCGTGGTTCTCGCAGACCGGCAACGTGCTCGCGAAGAATGCCGCCGCGGCGACGCTCGCGTGTCGGGCGCTGGGCTATGCCGACGACGTGATCGCGCGCGGGCTCGCGACATTTCCCGGCGTGCCCGGGCGCTTCGAGATCGTCGCGCGCGATCCGCTCGTCGTCGTGGATTACGCGCACACGCCGGACGGCCTCGAGACCACGCTGGCCTCCGCGCGGGAGCTCGGGCGGCGCGTGATCTGCGTGTTCGGGTGCGGCGGCAATCGCGATCGCGGCAAGCGGCCGGAGATGGGTGCGATCGCCGACCGGGATGCCGATATCGCGATCCTCACCACGGACAATCCGCGCTTCGAAGACCCCGGCGCGATAGCGAATGACATCCTCGACGGCGTCCCCGCGCCACGCGCTGAATGGATCGTGGAGCTCGATCGCGAGCGTGCGATCGTCCGGGCCTTGGAGCTCGCCCAGCCCGCCGATATCGTCGTGATCGCCGGCAAGGGGCACGAGCAGATCCAGGAAATAGCCGGGGCCGCGATCGCGTTCTCCGATGTCGAAACCGTCCGCCGCTATAGAAGCTCGAGTAGCCAGGGAGCCTAGCTCCCAAGTCGCGCGGTGCCGAGTCGACATCGCGTTCGCCGGAATCGGATGCGCGCGAACCACGGAATCGCGAGTTGCGCATGTTCGGCGTAACCCGCGGTTTGCGTTTGTGGGCTGGCCCACGCGCTGCAATTACGCCCCGACATGTCGAAGCTCGAAACGATTAGCGAAGAAGCCCTCCTCTCGACCCATGGCGGCAAGCAGACGTGGCGCGAGCTATCCACATTCGCGAACCAGCACGGCTATACCGTGACGTCTTCGACCGGTGGCCATCACCTCGGGTGGGCCCACAAGGCGGGTCGCGCGGTCGACGTCCGCACGCGCGGCCACAGCGCGAGCGATATCCGCAGCTTCATCAGCGATGCCCGCAAGCACGGCATCACGGTGATCGACGAGCGTGGTGGCGGCAACGCGGCGTGGACCGGCCCGCACTTGCACCTGCAGAAATAGCGGCAAACGCGTGTACGTTCGTCGTACATGCTTCCGCTGTTGTTCGATCTGATCTGGTTGGTGGGCCCCGATCTCCCGCACAAGGCGGATCAGATGCCCAAGACCAAGATCTCGGTCGAGATCGAGGAAGCGGGCAAGACGATCACGCTCAAGCCGCAGATCGGTGATCTGAAGCCCGAGCTTCAATCGCTGTGTCACAAGCAGCGGTTGTTCGCGAAGGACGAAATCGCGCGAATCGATCTCGAGTTTGCTGGCGAGGGCGGCTACTACGTGGTGCGCACCGGCTCGATGCTCGAGATCCGCGAGTTCGGCATGGACGATGGCGCGTGCGAGGACAAGAAGGGCAACCCTGTCCCGTGCGAGCCCGGGACCAAGCACGTCGAGGACGTGCCGCTCGCGCCGGACGTAAAGCTGAAGCAGAAGATCATGCGCGTCGATGCGAAAGGCCATCGCACGCCGTTCAGCTGCAAAGCGACGGACTAGCGAACTTCGACACCGCCTTCACGCGGGTGATCATGATCGTGATCATGGTCGTGATCATGATCGTGATCGTGCGCATGATCGACGACCTCCATGCAGTGGTGGCCGTCCCAGTGGGAACCGCGCGGGCAGTTACGGCGTTCGTCGACGACGCAGCCGATCATCGAACAACAAAAGATGACCAAAGCGAGCTTTGTGAACATGGCCCCACCATCACACGCGCACGCGGATCGGCCAGCATTCGAACCAGTACAGTTCACACTCTGAAATCGGTCGCAGCCGATACGCCGCTGGTACGCGATGCTACGGCTTCAGCGCAGCCAGGCGACGTTGTGCGAGATCGTAGCTCTCGGGTATGAAGCCCTTCTTGGCCGGCTTGGTGACGCGGCGATAGAGGGCGAGCGCGTCGTCGCGGAGGCCGAGTTGCTCGGCGATCCGTCCGAGCACGTACCAGTCACCGCTGGCAGGTCCGGCCGGAACGCGAAGCTGCATCGCCGTCTCGTCATCACGATAGGCCTGGCTCACGTCGCCCTGCTCCGCTTCGATCGCCGCGAGAGTCTGATGAATCTCCTCGCTGTTCGGTGCCAGGCGCGCAGCTTCTCGTGCGCTCGCGAGTCCGACCGTCAAGTCGCCGAGCGTCACGAGCTCCAGCCAGGCGAGCTCGTTGTGATCGCTCGCGGTGACGTCCGCGCGCTTCGTGATCGCGAGTGCGCGTTTAACGGCATCGGCGTCGTCCTTGTTGCCGAGCGCGAATTTGATGCGGAGATATTGATCGGCCTTATTGTCCGGATCCTTGACGAGCGTGTTCGTATCCATCTCGGCAATCGCATCTTTGCAGTCGCCGAGATGGCATTCCGCCAACAGGCGCGTGTGCGTCGAGAACGGGTACGTTGGATTCGCCGTGAAGTACGCGACCAGCTCGTTCCACGCCCCGCGATGCTCGTAGATTTCGATCACCGTCTGCGCACACGCCTGCCCGATCGAAGTCACCTTGCACGCCAGCACGAGCGGCAGCGCCTTCGGATCCGTGTGGCCCGCGAGCACCGCCCCCGCAAGCTCGACGGCATCGCGATCGGTCCCATGCCCGGTTCCCCACGCCAGCGTGAACGCCGCGTTGCGCGGATGCTCGGCCGCGGTCCAATCGAGCAAGCGAATCGCCGCCGCGAGCTGATTCTTCGCGACCAAACGCAAGACGTGACGGCCAAGGCCGCGCTCACTATCGTCGCCGACAAACCCGATCACTTTCGGCACCCCGCGATCTGCAGCGACGAACACGGGACCTCCCGGCAACTTCCCGGCGTTTGACTCGAGCTGCACGTGCCACACGTTCGCATCGCCTTCGACCTTCGCGATCACCGTCGAGCGCACGGAATCGGCGATGAATTCCGGCGAGAGGGTGCGAGTCTTGACGATCGACTGAAACCCGCGCAGGAGCTCGCGCCCGGTTTCGGAGGCGGTCGTCGCATCCCCAAATCCCGTCGCCGGGCCGTCCGGTTGCGTCTTGTCGACGAGCGCCTCGATCGCCGCACCATCCGGCGTCATTCGATCGAGCGGCTTGTCGAACCGCTTCAGCTTCTCGAGCACGGTGGCGAATTGGCTCGGCGTTCCACTCTCCGCGTACAACGCACGCGCTTCGTCGTACTTGCGGAGCAAGACCATCGACGCCGCTGCCGCCGAGATCGCCTTCTTGCGGTCCGTAGTCAACCCAGCCGCCGCGCGCAAGCCTGCGGGCGCCCCCTGGCCTGCGGTCACGACCGTAACGAGCATGGCATCGCGATGCTCGCTCGCAGGACGTTTGCGCACGACCGCTTCGGCGTCGCTGTACTGCGTGGCCCAGATCAACGCGCTGACGTACGAATCGAGGTTCTTCTCCGAATCGTCGAGAACGAACGCCTCGTGCCATGCCGCCACGGCCGGCTTCGGATCCGCCTTCGGTCGATGAAACTTCCCCTCCGCGTCGCGGTCCAACAGCGTTGCGAGCTCGATGGCGGCACCGACGTGTTTCGGATCGAGCTTGTGCGCTTTCTCGAATGCCGCCCGCGCGCCCGCGGCGTCGTAGCCTTTTCCGAACCGAAGGCCCGCGTCGTCGAATCCGAGCACCCAGCCGAGCATCACGTAGAGATCTGCGTTCGTCGGCTCGAGCTCGATCGCGCGCTTCGCCTCGCGTCGTGCGGTCGCCATCATACCGACCATCGCGTACGCCTCGGCGAGGTCCGAGTGATGGCGGCCGTGTTTCGGATGCAGCTTGATCAGTCGCTGTAGCTCCGCGAGCGCGTCACGCACCTTGCCCTGTCGAACGAGCTTGTGCGCCGTGTTGTCGAGATTGATGTGCTCGCGTTGCTGGCGCAGCGCGGATAGCGCTTTGTACGTGGCTTCGACCTCGGCCGGCGTGAGGCGCGGCTTCCCGGTTTCGAGTCGATACGTGATCGTGAGCGTGCGCCCTCGGATCCGCTGGGTCTCGGTGACGATGCACGCACCGCCGTCCAAAGTGCGATCGGCGATCGCCGGCATCTCGAACCCTTCCGGAACCGCGATCTCGTTCACGATCTCGATCACGTGAGGCGCGGGCCACACGAAGTCATGCTTGCGCGCGACGTGACTCTCCGCCGACGGCGAAATCGCATCGGGAAGGCTCGCGCTGAGCGTCGCCGGTGAGACCGAGATCTCGAGCTGATCGCGGGTCGTATACACCCGGCCCGATCGCGACGCATCCGCCGTGACCGTCCACGGCGCGTCCGGATCCGCCGGGTCCGGCACGCTCAGATGATCGAGCGCATCCACCGCGAAGGTTTGCTTCTCGTGATCGGCAAACTGCTTGCGGATCTCGTCGGCCGTCAGATCCGACATGTTCTCGCGCGACGCCGCGGCCATCACTCCGGTCATCGTGCGTTGCATCGCGACGTGCGCTCCGTCCGCTTCGGCGGCTTCATACGTGCGGACCTCGCGAACGACATTGTCGGCAACCGCGAGCTTCGGCAGATCGGTCAGAGCAGTCGTGTCGGCCGCGATCACGACGGCGTGCCGACCCTGCAGTGCCGACGGCAGCAGACCCGCCGGATATGATGTCCAGGCCGGCGCGACCCAGAGGACCTGCGCCGCGTCGCGCACTCGCACGATGGCCCGATCGAAATCGAACGCGGGCGCCGTGGGGTCGGCATCGGGTCCTCCGCCATACGACGTGTATGCGACGTCCGCGGTGTGTCCCGCTTGCCGGTACATCGCGACGAGCGCGGTCGCCAGCGAGAGGTCGTCGGCGGTCCCGCGCTTGATCGTCTCCGCAGGTGTCACGGGAACGAGCGGGCCTTCGTCCAGCGAAACGTTCGTCGCTCGCACGTGGGCACGGAACCACGCGAGGATCTGCACGGGCGTTGCGGTCTTCGCGAGCTCGCTCGGCCACGGAATCGGTCCCGCGGCGATCTGTCGGTCGATCTCTGTCGCTCGATCGCGCGCGAACGCGGCCCACGTCGGAATCGTGGTGATGAGGACGTGCGGCACGAGCGCGACATCCGCTGGTGTATTCGGCTCCGTCTCGACGACGACATCCTGCATCCGATACATCCACGTTTCGATGCCGGCCTTGGTCTCGTGCTTCGGCGGTTGCTTGCCCATCGCCCGCGCGACGACGCGTGGCTTTGCCGACACCGGTGCCGACACGACGAGCTTCAGGCTCTGCACGGACGACGCCCCCGTCAGGATCCCCGTCCCGCCGGCGGCCGTGACTGGAGCGCGATCGACAGACACGTATTCTTCCTCGACCACCGAACCGACGACGAGCGGCGGCAGCATCGCGTGCACCTCGAATCTGATCGCCCTCGGGCTTCGTCGTGATTCGCGTGGGGTCGAAGCTCGCGACCGTGCCGTCCGGCGCGACCACGCGTGCGCGGATCGTCGGCTTGTCTTGATACGAGGCGCGGTAGTCGACCCCAAAATCTTGCCAACTCGCGGCGGCCTTCGGCGATCGCACGACGAACACGAAGCGACGCCGCTCCGTCGCCTGGCCCTTCGCATCGAGGGCGAGCTCGGCATCGATGCACAGGACAATCGCCGGCTCGTCACCCTTCGCCGCCTTGCCGAGAGCGATCAGCTCTTGCGGCGTCGCCGTGAATGATGGTTTGTCGAGCGCGTTATCGGCCTGTGCGATGCCCGCAACTGCGACGATGCCAAGAACGACCAGCACCGGACCCCTCATAGGGCACCGGTTGTATCACCGAAGGTACTTGTCGAACCACGCGACCGCACGCTCGACGAGATCGCGCTTGTTCTTCGGGTCGACGAACATGTGTCCTTCATTCGCATACACCACGAGATCGGTCGGCACGCCCAGCACCTTCAACGCGTGCCACAGCTCGTACGATTGCGGCGACGGACACTCGCCATCGCGATCGCCGACGACGATCAACGTGGGTGTCTTGATCTTCTTCACGAACGTGATCGGCGAGCTCTTCGCATACACCGCCGGGTTGTCGTACACCGTCGCGCCGAAGTACGGCGTCATCCACTGATCGATCGAGTTCTGGCCGTAGTAGCTCTGCCAGTTTGCGATACCCGCACCCGCGACCGCCGCCTTGAACCGCGTGGTCTGCGTGATCGTCCACATCGTCATGTAGCCGCCGTAGCTCCAGCCGTGGATGCCGAGCTTGTTCGGATCGACCGGCGCTTGCTTCAGCACGGCATCGACGCCGGACATCACGTCGCGCAGATCGCCACCGCCGAAGTCTTTGACGTTCGCGCGGACGAACGCTTCGCCTTGGCCGTAGCTGCCGCGCGGATTCGGTGCGAACACGAAGTAGCCGAGCGCGGCCATGACCGGCGCCTCGAGCGTGGGATCGGGCCACTTCGGCGGATCGGTTCCCGCGGGTCCGCCGTGCGGCCACACGATCATCGGATACTTCTTCGATGCGTCGAAGTTCCGCGGATAGAGCAACGTGCCCGAGACGGAGTGGCCATCGCTCTTCCACGTGACGGTCTTGGTCTCGCCCCACGTCGGCTTGCGCGCGTCGTTGAGGTGCGTGAGTTGCTTCAGCGCCGTCGGCGCTCCGACCCAGACTTCAGGCGCGTGTTGGAAGTCCGAACGCACGATCGCGACGGTCTTGCCATCGCGCGACGCCGAGAAGTTCGAGAAGTTTCCGGTGTGCACGGCTTCATCGGCCGTCCACTGTTGATCCGACTTCCCCGACGCGAGATCGAGCGTGCCGAGCGCCGATCCGACCGGTGTGTAGTCGACGGTCAGGGTCTGGGTGGGTGACAGCCACACGAACGTATTCAGCGTGGTCTTGCGATTCGGCGTGACGTTCTTCGCCTTACCACCCGGAGCGACCGTCATCAGGTCACCACCGGTGAAGCCCTCGTCGCTCATCAGGCCCTCGATGAACGCGATCGACTTGCCATCCGGCGCCCACGCGGGCTGCGCGATCTGGAGCGCCGGTTTGTAGATCAGCGCCGGCGTGCCGCCTTCGACCGGGAGCGTGAACAACTTCGCGGTCCACCAGTTGTTGTCGCCGGGACCGGGCGCGGCACTGAGCGCGAACTGCTTGCCATCGGGCGACCAATCGAGCTCGTAGACATTCACGTCTTCCGGCGAGATCGACTTCGCGACGCCGTTCGCCGGATCGACGAGCGTGATCCGCTGGTTGTGGATCGCGCCACCGATCAGGCCGGTCTCGACCGGCTCGGCCGCGAGCGGGCCGCCACCCGCGTTGTGCTCGGCGTAGAGCACCGCGATCCGCGAGTCATCCGGTGCCCACGCCGGCGATGCGATCGTGCCGTCGAGCTTCGTGATCGCCTTACCGACCGCGCCCGCTGTCGAGAGCATGACTTGCTTGTCGACCCACACGAGTCGCTTGCCATCGTGCGCCCACGCGAGCGACGCGCCTTCGCCGAGCTTTTGCTGCTTCGTCTTGCCGTCGGTAGTCATCCACATCACGGCCGTACGCCCGGTATCGCGGCCCTTCTCGAAGATCCGTTCGGTCCACGCCACCTTCGACGCATCCGGCGAGAGTGCGACCTCGCGCAGATAGTGGGTCTGCACCAAGTCGTCGAGGACGGGGCCCGGTTGCGCGCTGGCAACCGCAGGGATCGAGAGCGCGAATGCGACGAGCGCAGCCTTCATGGGCGCATCAGAGCACGGTCGTGATCTCCGGGCCATGGGGACCGACCAACACGGTGTGTTCGAACTGCGCCGACAGCGAGCCATCCGCCGTGCGCACGGTCCAGCCATCGCCATCGGTCCGGATCGCCGACGTGCCCGCGTTGATCATCGGCTCGACGGTAAACGCCATGCCCTCGCGCAAGCGATGGCCGGATCCAGCGCGCCCGACATGCGCGACGTGTGGATCCATGTGCATGGCGCGTCCGATGCCGTGGCCGCCGTAGGCCTCGACGACACTGCCGGCCGTACCGACATGCTTCACGATCGCGGCGCCGATATCGCCGAGCCGCGCCGTTGCCGTGACCGCGGCAATGCCGGCATCGCGAGCCCCTCGCGCGAGCTCGACCAAGGCGCGTGCGGCTGTCGAGGCCTCGCCGATCACGAACGTCGCGGACGTATCTCCGTGATAGCCGTCGAGCTCGGTCGTGACATCGACGTTCACGATATCTCCGTCGAGGAGCTTCACCCGATCGGTCGGGATGCCGTGGCACACGATGTCGTTGCGGCTCACGCACACCGCCGCCGGAAAGCCATGAAACCCGAGCTGCGACGGCCGGCCGCCGAGCGAATCCGTGTGCGCGCGAACGAGGCGATCGATCTCGCCCGTCGTCATGCCAGGCACGAGACGCGCGCCGACATACGCGAGCGTGGAGGCCGCTGCCCTGCCCGCACGGCGCATCTTCTCGCGTTCCGGCGCGGACAAGATGGTGATCGACATGGCCCGCAGCGTGCGGTGCGAGTAGGTGACCGGTCCAATACCTTTTCGGACTCGATGCCCGCGCCCGGATGCGGCATCCTGTGGGCGTATGAGCCTTTCGCAACTGCAGTACTTCGTCACCGTCGCGGAAGAGCAACACGTCACGCGCGCCGCCGAGCGCCTGCGGATCTCGCAACCGCCGCTGTCCCGCCAGATCCAAGCGCTCGAGGACGAGCTCGGTCAGCCACTGTTCGAGCGGCGTGGCCGCGGCATCGTGTTGACCGACTTCGGCCGCTACTTCGCGACGAAGGCGAACGCGATCCTCGCGCATGTCGCCGACGTGCTCGACGAGAGCAAGCGCTGGCCGAGCTAAGTCGACTTCGTGCGCCCTGCCCGCAACGTGCCCGTCCACCACACGAGATCCTCGAGCATGATGTTCGCGGCCTGCGCGAGGTGCGGATAGTCATCGAACGACTTGCCCTCGAGCAACATCCCCACGAACGACGTCCGATCGATGTGAACGGCCGAGCGCAGCGGCGCCATCTGAAGCTCGACGAGGATCAGCCGCAACTGCTCGACGGCGCGCGCACCACCCGCATTGCCGTACGCGACGAAGCTCGCCGGCTTGCGTAGCCATTCCGGATACAGATAGTCGATCGCGTTCTTCAACACCGCCGTGATGCTGTGGTTGTACTCGGGCGTGACGAAGATGAAGCCGTCGAGCTCGGCGATCTTCTGCGAGAGCCGGACCGCGACAGGATGCTTGGACGCCTCGCGCACCGGCGACTTCGCCTCTTCGAAGAACGGCAGCGGGTAGTCGCGCAGATCGACGAGCTCGAACGTCGCGTCGGTGCGTTGTTGCGCGATCGGCAAAAGCCAGTTGGCCGGACGATCCGCAAACCGGCCCGGGCGCGTGCTTCCCAAGACGATGCCGATCCGTAACAGTTGGGTCATGGCCCCGACAATCGCCAGCCCCGCGCGCGAGCACAAGAAGGCACATCCATGACCGTCACGAACAACGGTGTTCGTGGCGAGCAATGCCTCGCGGCGAACGACGTGGTCACGCTGTTCAAGGACAAGTGGTCGATCCTGATCCTCGGCACGCTTCGTCGCGGAGGCCGGGTTCGGTACAACGAGCTCCAGCGGCGGATCGTCGGCATCTCGCAGCGCATGCTGACGTTGCGGCTGAAGACGCTCGAGGAGAACGGGCTCGTCACGCGGACGGTGTTCGCGAGCGTCCCGCCACGCGTCGACTACGAGCTGTCGCCGCTCGGGCATAGCCTCGGCGAACCGTTGCGCGGGTTGCTCCACTGGTCGCTCGCGCATCGCGACGAGATGGCGGCCGCGCGCCGTGCCTACGCGACTGCCAGCACTGGCACGGTTGCCAAGGTTGGCAGCACCGATCTGCGTCGCTGAGCGTACTTAGCGGTGGTGTGGCCGTTGCACTGGGGCGGCGCCATGAAAACAGAGCTCTTGCTCCTCGTCGCGATCTCCGGCTGCCACAAAGACGACAAGGCCGCCGCCCCGCCTCCGCCCTCGCCGATGGTCGTCGCTCCGCCGATTGCCGAACCCGCCAAGCCCGGCACGCTCAACCTCGCCGCCGTGCCCGCACTCGGCGCCGCCGACAAGCTCGAGCCGCCGAGCCGCGACATCGTCCCGGGGATGACGATCGCCGAAGCGCTCGCGAAGGGTGCGAAGCGCGACAGCGTCGACTACACGCTGACCTGGAAGCAGGACGTGCTCGATCTGTGGATCGCGAAGGAGTCGAACCTCGTGGTCTCCGTCGAAGCGACGTACAAGAAGGCGGACTTCGACGCGCTCGCCGCCAAGTGGGGCAAGCCGAACTGGGGCGAAGGTTGGATCGGCGCGAACTGGGTCGCGAGCCTGAACGGCTGCCAGAGCGAGTGCACGGTGTCGTTCGCGCGATCGCCGCTGGTCTTCCTCGGGCCGACGCCGGCGCCGCCCCTGGGACTCGCGACGCTAACGCCGTCGTCGACGATCGCGGACGTCCAGAAGATCGCCGGCGTGCCGCTCACGGATCGCAACGGCGTCGAGACCGGCTTCGGTCTCTCGATCGGCGTCGACGGCAGTGACAACGCACTCGAAGCGATCGTCGTCAGCTCTCACAAGGGCGGCGACGACGACGTGTTCGCGACCGCGCTCGACAAGACCTGGGGCAAGCGGATCGAGCGCGGCGATACGTTCGTGTGGTTCACGAAGGATCACCACTGGGCCGTCGAGTCGGGCAAATACGGCGATACCGTGCGCTACACGCCGATCCTGCCGTTCGCCGACGAGCTCGCGAAGCTGCGCACGATTCCGGCGAAGCTGTGGGGCAAGACGAAGGCTGCCATGCCCGAGCTGAAGGAGGACGCGCTCGAGCTGCCGCATAACGAGATTTCGTTCGGTGGCAACAGCAACGGCGCCACGGTCAACGTCAGCTACGACGACAAGGGCGTGGTCAGCGAGCTGCGCATGCAGATCAACGCGACCGAGCAGACGATGAAGCAGCTCACGACCGCGTTCGAGACGTCGTTCGGCAAGCCCGTCAAATCCGAAGATGACATGAAGCTCACCGTCGATGGCGTGCCGTTCGTCGTGGTCTACGACGGGACGACGATCAGCCTGACCGCGGACGTGCCTCAGTCGTGATCGAGCACCTCGCGGAGCTTCGCGAGGAGGGCATCCGGCTGGATCGGCTTGCCGATGAACGCGACCACGCCGTGACGAAGCACGACATCGTCGGCGTGACCGGACATGAACAGGATCCGGATCTCGGGCACGAGCTGGCGAATCCGTTCGGACAGCTCGCGACCGCCGAGCCGCGGCATCACGACATCGGTGAGTAGCAAATCGAACGTCTTTTGCTGTTCGGCGATCAACAGCGCATCGCCCGGCGTGGCTGCGGCGTGAACCGTGTAGCCGTGCTCGCGCAACCAACCGGCGATCAACACGCGCACCTGATCGTCATCCTCGACGAGCAGGATCGTCTCGGTGCCCGTGCGCGCGACCACCGGCGACTTCGCACGCGGCGCGGGTGGGGACTCGCCGGCGTGTCGTGGCAACAGGACCTCGAACGCCGTCCCGGTGCCGAGCTCGCTCGAGACTCGGATCGAACCGCCACTTTGCTCGACGATGCCGAGCGCCGTCGGGAGACCGAGGCCGGTGCCCTTCGTCGCGTCTTTGGTCGTGAAGTACGGCTCGAAGATCTGCGCGAGCGTCTGCGCGTCCATGCCGGTGCCGGTATCGCGCACGGTGAGGCGCACGCGATCGCCTTCGTGATCGAGCGTGATCGAGATCCGGCCACCGCGAGGCATCGCATCGCGCGCGTTCACGACGAGGTTGAGGATCACCTGCTCGAGCTGGCCGCTATCGACGAACACCGGCGCGATCGGGCCACGCGTCGTGATCTCGAGATCGACATCCTCGCCGATCGAATGGCGAAGCATCTGCGCCATCGCATCGAGCGTGACTGCGAGATCGATGACGGTCGGCTGCAGCACTTGCCGGCGACTGAGTGCGAGCAACTGGCGCGTGAGGTCGCTCGCGCGATGGGCGGCTTGCACCATCTCACGCACGCCCGGATCGTCCTTGCCGGCACGGCGCTGGATCAAATAGCCGTACGTAATGATCACCGTGAGCAGGTTATTGAAGTCGTGTGCGATACCACCGGCGAGCCGGCCGACCGCTTCGATGCGCTGGGACTTCTCGAGCGCGGCGTCGGCCTGGCGCTTCGTCTCGGCGATCGCGTACGCGGTCCACCACACGAGCGTGGTGAAGCACACGATCGAAGCCGCAGCGAACAACGCGGTCTCGCGCTCGACGTCGAACAAGCCGGTTTGCTCGCCGGCGATCAACAGCGATCCGATCACGGCCGGGATGACGACGGCCGCGGGAAGCAGCCGGCGCGCGAGCGTGCCGCCAGGACCTTCGCTCGCGACGATCCGCATGAGGCCGGTGGTCGGCCGCGCACACAAGATCGCGCCGGCGATCACGATCATCGTGGCCGCGGGATGGAGCGCCACTTCCTCGTAGCCGCCTGCGGGGAATTGGCCATACACGCTACCGAGCACCGCGAGTAACGAGACCAAGCCGGCCGCGAGCGCGAGCCATTGCGCGAATGCGTGGCGCATCCCGTAGAGCGCGATGCCGATCGCGACGAATGTCGCCGCGGTCGTCGCGGACATCCGGCCCGGTGCCGTGAGGTCGGCTTCGTCGGCGAACAACAGATCGTCGATGCCGAGATCGAAACCGGGCATGTACTCGACGAGCGTCAGCACGCCGATGATCGACACCGCACCCGATAACGCGCGCGCGGACTTGCCGCTGCTGATCCGCACGAGCGCGGCACCGGCGAGCACGAATGCGATCGCGGCGTTGACCTTCATCACGCCGAGCGTGGGATGGATCTGGCGGAGCACCTCGACACCGAACGCCCAGCCACACAACGCGATCACGCCGACCGCCGCTACGAACCACGCTCCCACTCTCGCCGCCCGTTCGAGCGCAGCCACCACGCGCGGTGCAAGCACCGCTTCTGTCACTCGGTCTCCAGAAGCCCGAGCATGCCGGGGCGATTCGCCCCGATCAAGGGCTACGTGCCGAGGAGGTCCCAGCGATTGCCGGCGAGATCGAGGAACACGCAGACCTGACCGTAGGCCTCGCGGCGTGGCGGCGTGACGATCGAAACGTTGGCGGCGCGCAGCTTTGCGAGCGTTGCATCGAAGTTGTCGACGCGCAGGAACAGCCCGACGCGTCCGGCGAACTGCTGTCCGATCGCGGCGCGTTGCGATTCGCCGTCGGCACGCGCGAGCAAGATTCCGGTCACCGCGCCCGGTGGCCGGACGACCACCCAGCGTTTTGGGCGACCATCGTTCGTTACAGAAGGCACGTCTTCGATTAGCTCGAAGTCGAGGACATCGACGAAGAAGCGGATCGCCGGGTCGTACTCGTCGACGATGATCGACACGAGTTGGAGATGCACTACGCGACCTCGTACAGCGTGTAGACCGGACCGCCGGGCAAGCGATAGCCGGTGCCGACCATGACGATCCGATTGAGCCAGTCGTAGCTCGACGTGGTGGCGGCTTCGAACGATCCGGAGATCCGGAAGTAGTACTCGCTCGGATCGACCGGATCGCCGCGATCCAAGCGCGCGAGCACGTCGGCCGGGCCGTGGCGCAGGCCGTGATACGCGAGCGTGAGCGCGACGCCGTCGTGGGTTCGAAGCAGCAAGCGAACATCGAGCGTGATGGCACCGTCAGCCCGTACGGTCTGCCAATCGCTGCTTCCATCGAGCACGACGCCCGAGAGCCGCTCGCCTTCGAACGTGCCGCTCGGAACCACGCCGATCCGGCGAAACGGTCCCGGCGTGGCGCCGACGATGAACGACGGTTTCACGTCCAGCTTCATCACGAACAGAGGGCGGAGCTCGATCATCGCGCCGATAGTAGATGAGCGAGCCGGCGAATGGCTTCGGGCATCTTCTTGACGTCGATCACGCCGTAGCCGAACGCGAGGCCCGACTTCGGCTTGCCCTGGTAGTACGGCGCGAACGTGTGGACGGCGACGTTCGCGGCGAGCGCGTCGCGCTGGAGCTTGACCATGTCGACCTTGCGATCGCGAAAGTGACCCGCGACGTGAAGGCCGGCTTGCGCGGGCCAGAGATCGAGCGGCAGGTGCTTCTCGATCAACCCGACGAGCGTGTCCCTGCGTTCGCGATAGACCCGGATCAACTTGCGCAGGTGACGTGCGAACGCGCCATCGTCGATCAACTCGGCGAGCGCGCGCTGGAGCTCCGGCGGACCATACGAATCGGTGATCCGCTTGGCGGTCACGAGCGCGGGCGCGACCGACGCCGGTGCGACGATGAAGCCGATCCGCAGCGTCGGCTGCAGGACCTTCGAGAACGTGCCGATGTAGAGCACGCGGCCCGCACGATCGAGGCTTTGCAGGGGCTCGAGCGGGCGGCCGTCGAAGCGGAACTCGCTGTCATAATCGTCTTCGACGATCGCCGCGCGATGCTGTTCGGCCCACGCGAGCAACGCCGTGCGACGCGGCAGTGACATCGCGACGCCGAGCGGGAACTGGTGCGAGGGCGTGACGTAGACCAGGCGCGTCTCGGGCGGCAGCTTCGTCACGTCGAGGCCTTCGCGATCGACGGGCACGCCGACGACCTTCGCACCGGCGAGCTCGAAGATGATCCGCGCATCGGGATAGCCCGGTTCTTCGATCGCCACGGTCATGCCGGGCTCGCTCAACACGCGCGCGACGAGATCGAGCGCTTGCTGCGCACCATTCGTGATCACGATGTCCTCGGCGCCGGCCACCACCGATCGCGAGGCCCCGATGTGACGTGCGATCGCCGCGCGCAAGGCCGGATCGCCCGCGGAATCCGCGAAGTGGCGATGGCGCTTCGCGTGGAGTTGCCGGGCGACGAGGCTGCGCCACGCGTCCCATGGAAACAGCGTCGGATCCGGCGAGCCGAGCCGGAAGTCGTACTGGGCCTCGACGGTCGGCCGCGCATCGACGGTGAGGACTCGCCATGGTGCGCGCGCCACGAGTGCCTGCCTGTTCGGTGCACGCCGCGAGATCCGCGCGGCGACTTCCGCGATGTACGTGCCGGCCCCGACGCGACCTTCGGCAAACCCTTCGGCGACGAGCCGATCGAACGCGGCGATCACGATATTGCGCGACACCTCGAGACGTTCCGCGAGCTCGCGCGACGACGGCAGCCGGGTACCCGCCGGCAAGCGGCCATCGATGATCTGCGCACGCAGCTGGCGATAGATCTCGTCGCCGAGATGGCCGCGCTTCGAGAGGTTGATGTGCAGATCCAAGTGGCACCATAGAATACGCGACAAGTGGATCTTTGACAGGGCCACCGCCAGGACTACGCTGCGCGCATGCCTTCGAAGCAGCGCGTCGACGCGTTCATCGCGATGGTGTTGACGAACAAGCACGACGACGCGATCGCCGCGTTCTACGCCGAGGATGCGTCGATCGAGGAGCCGGGCATGCCACCACGCCAGGGCCTCGCCACGCTCGTCGCCGGCGAGAAGGCCGTGCTCGCGTCGGTCGCGAGTGTCGTGACGCATCCGCCGGACTTCGTCGCGATCGATGGCGACCGCGTGGCGATCCACTGGACGTTCGACTTCGTCAACAAAGAGGGCAAGCGCCGCCACGTCACCGAAGTCGCGATCCAGGAATGGCGTGAGGATAAGATCCTGCGCGAGCGATTCTTCTATGACAAAGCGTCGGCAGCCTGGAAATAACCACCTCGATCTCGCCTCGCTGACCACGTACTGCGAAGAGCTCCCTGGCAGTACCGGCTCGCGTCCGTTCGGTCCGGACGTCCTCGTGTTCAAAGTCGCGAAGAAAGTGTTCGCGTTGCTCGGCGATCGCGGCATCAGCATGAAGTGCGATCCGGATCGCTCGCTGATCCTGCGCACGAGCTATCCCGCGATCACGCCGGGCTGGCATCTCAACAAGACGCACTGGAACACGATCGCGCTCGATGGTTCCGTCCCGAACGCACTCGTGCTCGAGCTCGTCGATCACGCACATGACCTCGTGAAGCACAGTGCGAAAGCGCGCAAGCCGCGTCGTGCGATCAAACGTAAGTCGGTACGCTCGCGCGAATGATCACGCTCTACGGATTCGGTCAGATTTTTCCCGAAGGCCGCGGTGAGACGAAGGACCTCTGGGTCCAGTGGGTGCTCGAAGAAACCGGCCTGCCCTATCGCGTCCACGCGCTCGATCACACCGGTGGCGAGCTCGACACGCCGGCGTTTCAGAAGATCAGTCCGTTCCGGCAAGCGCCCGTGATCGATGACGACGGTTTTATCGTGGCCGAGTCCGCGGCGATCGCGCTCTACCTCGCCGAGAAATCCGGCACGTTGATCCCCAAGGACTTCGCGGGTCGCACGCATGTCACGCAGTGGACGTTCGCCGCCGTCAGCACGATCGGCTCGACCCTGATGGGCATCGACATCGCGGGCATCTTCGATCCCGAGAAGAAAGCGCCCGAGCTCCACACGTCGATCGACCAGCTGGCGGCACGCTGGCTCGGTGAAGTCGATCGCGTGCTCGAGGGTCGCGAATGGCTCGCCGGCACCGCGTTCACGGTCGCCGATCTAATGATGGCGTGCGAGCTGCGGCAGATCCGTAAGACGGCACTGTTGAAGCCGTTGCCGCGCCTGTCCGCGTTCTACGAGCGCTGCTTCTCGCGCCCGGCGTGGCAACGCACGCTCGTTTCCGCGGCCGAACGCCTCGGCATGACGGTCGAACAGATCAAGTAATGGTCGCCAGTAGCCCGAAATGATCCGAGACGAACGTGCCATCGATATCGACCGACTTCGTTCCGACGAGCTCGATCGACGTCACGGTGACACCGCGCGCGAGCACGCGATCGATCCGCTTCTGCGTGCGCTTCTCTTTGATCTGGTAGCGCATCGTATTGATGTCCGTATCGACGGTGTAGCCCGGCTCGTTTGGATGTAACGCCGTCCACGCATCGGTCCAGCTCGCATCGATCGCTGACTGCTCGGGACTCTCCGGCAGGAGGTTGAAGTCACCGCACCAGATCACGCGGTCTTTAGCGGCAAGACGGCGTTGGATTACCTCGATCTGCTCGATCCGGCGATCCGGTTCGTCGAGCGATTCGAGATGCGTCGTCGCGATCGTCAGCCCCGACCCGAGCTCGACCGTGACGAGCGAACGCCCCATCTCCGTCGGCAACGCAACCTCGCGCATCCCGGCGATCGGCACGCGCGCGTAGATCGCGACACCGTAGCTGCTCCAGTCGCCGAGCTCGACCGTCGACGCGTATCCGAGCTCGCTCAGCGCATCGAGGTGCTCGAACGTCAGCTCCTGCAACGCGATCACCTCCGGCCGCCGGCGCGCGAGCTCCATGACCAGCGCATCGCGACGCTCCTCGAACATATGCCCGCCGAAATAGACGTTCCACGTCAGCAGCTGCATCCCGCGCGCAGCATGACATCATCTGGCCGATGCCCCACATCACGCTTCCCGATCGCCCCGGCATTCGCGCGCTGTTCAACGCGTCGCCCGAAACGGCCAAGCCGCTGTGCGAGCTCGCCGAAACGTTGTTGGGCCCGACCTCGCAAACCCTGCCCGGATCGACCTTGACGCGGGGCGAGCGCGAGCTAATCGCGGCATTCGTGTCGTCGCGGAACGCGTGCCGGTATTGCACGGGCTCGCATTCGGCGTACGCGGCGGCGCAGTTGCCTGGTGGCCGTGCCGAGGTCGAAGCCGTGAAGCACGATGTCGCGACCGCCGATCTGTCGGCGAAGTTGCGCGCGCTGCTCTCGATCGCCGATTACGTGCAAGACAGCGGCAAAGCCGTCACCACGGATGCCGTTGCCGCCGCCCGCAAGGCCGGCGCGACCGACCGCGACATCCACGACACCGTCCTGATCGCGGCCGCGTTCTGCATGTACAACCGCTACGTCGATGGCTTGGGGACGATCCCACTCGCCGACGAGCGCGGCTACGACGCGATGGCCGACCACATCGTCGCGAACGGGTACGCGAATCTGAAGTAGCTATTTCGGATCGAACATCGACGGATCCCAGATCGGCCGCATCTCGACATCGACTTCTTGGCCATCGACGAACGGCGCACGCTTCGCCCACTCCATCGCCTCGTCGAACGACTTGACCTCGAGGATCGAGTAGCCGGCGACGATCTCTTTCGCTTCGGCAAACGGCCCGTCGATCACCGTGCGCTTGCCGCCACGCGTACGGATCCGCTTTCCCATCTCCGGCGGCGTCAACCCGCCGAGCGTCACGAGCACGCCCGCCTTTGCCATCTCTTCGTTGAAGTCGTGCATCGCGCGCAGCGCCTCGTCGCTCGGCGGCTTTTGCTCGCCGGTGAACGACTCGGGCTTCATCATCACCAACATCATCACTTTCATCGCTGTCTCCTTGTACCCGGGCGTCGAACAGCGGGCCGGCCGATCGACAAACGGCAGGCAGTTTTTTCACGTGCAGTTCCGTACATGTACCCGGCTCGGGACGATCGCACGGCCGAGCGCCGGCGAGACAGTCTGCGGCGCGATCTGGCGCTACGTGGCCGGTTCGCGATGGCACGGCGGCTGCTCGATCAGCGCGAAGAATCAAACATGGGCACAACCCTTCGCACCGGCGACCGCATCGATGGTCGGTACCGCGTGCTCGATCTCCTCGCCGACGGCGGCATGGGTACGGTGTTTCTGGCCGAGCACGTCCTCATCAAGCGGCGGGTCGCCCTGAAGGTGCTGCACGACGAGCTCGCCCACGATGTCCTGACCGTCCACCACTTCCTGACCGAAGGCACCGCGGCAGGCACGCTCGGTCACCCGAACATCGTCGAGTCGACCGACATGGGCCACACCGATGACGGGGTCCCCTTCATCGTCTACGAGCTGCTCGAAGGTGCGTTGTTGTCGGCGGAGCTACGGCGCGCGGGTGTGTTGCCGATCCGGCGCGCGGTGCGCATCGCGAGGCAGATCGCGGCCGCGCTCGTCGCCGCACACGCCAAGAGCATCATCCATCTCGATCTCAAGTGCGACAACGTGTTCCTCGTCGAGCACGAGGGCATCACCGATCACGTCAAGGTGATCGACTTCGGCATCGCGTGTCAGCTCGGTCGCGACAAGCACAGCACGATCACCGGCACCGTCGACTACATGCCGCCGGAGCAGATCACCGCACCGGCCACGCTCGATCAGCGCGCGGATATCTACGCGCTCGGCGTCGTGCTCTACGAGATGGTGGCCGGCCACTGCCCGTTCGAAGATGCGGATCCGCTCGCACTGATGCGCCAGGTCGTGACGCAGGATCCGCCACCGCTCGGCCCCGACGTGCCGCCGGCCTTAGCGCTCTTGATCGACGAGATGCTCGCGAAGCATCCGGACGACCGCCCGCCTTCGATGAAGCACGTGCTGGCAGCGCTCGACGAGATCGAGGACGACCTCGAGCTGCCCATGACGTTTCAACTTCCCGTGATCGCGACGCCGCCACCTGCGCAGCCGTGGCCGTTCGGGATGATCGCGCTCCGGCTCGCCGTTGGATTCGCGGCGTATCTAATCGCGTAGTTAGCGATTCGCTGTCCTGTCCTGCGCTCGCTTCGCGTGGACTCGATATGCGGTACGCGATCGTTTTCCTAGCCGCCTGCGGCAGCGTCGAAAGTCACAACATGATCCCGGATGCATCGGCACCGGAGATCGATGCTCCGCCGGCGAGCCCGAGCGTCGCGGTTTCGGTCGATCCGGTGATGACCGAGCTCGGCACGACCGCGCCCGTCACCGTGACGCTCACGAGTCAGAACGGCTTCGCAGGTCCGGTCACGGTCGCGGGTGCGCTCACCACGCCGAACGGCGATGCGATCACCGACTGGACGGTCTCGTTCGACAACAGCGCGATCGTCCCTGCCGGTGGCTCGTTCACGGTGAACGGCATCCTGACGACGAAATCGACCTCGCTCGCCACGATGGCGAACACGTTGACCGTCACCGCGACGAGCGCCGCTCCCACCCAGACCGCGACCGCGACCGTGACCGCGGCGAACCAGATCACGCTACCGATCAGTGTCGACACCACGAACAACACGTGCGTGTATCCGACGCCGCTCGGTATCGCCGATCCGGTGCACGTCCGCGTCGGCACGAAGATCCGGTGGTTCAACACCGGAACGGTCGCCGTCATCATTCATTCGAACGGCGTTGCCGATGGCATCGCACATCAAGGGCAAGGCACCGCCGGAAACGATCCGAACACCCAACCCGGCGAGACGTTCGAGCAAACACTGACCGGCAATGGCCTGCAGGTGTTCACGTGGTACTGCCACAACCTGAACGACCTCGGGAACGGCGATCCGGCGATCGCCGCTGACCCCGCGCCCTAGGGAAGCAGCGCCGGCGGGATCGCGAGCTGAGGCGTTTCGTCCTGCCAGATCGCGCCCTCGATCCACCACCGCGCACCGTCGAAGTAGAGCTGCAAGAGGTTCACGCCCCGCGAGTGCTTGCCGCCCGCGATCGTTTCGTACGTCGACGCGACCTGCGCGATGTTGCCGTAGCGCGTGATCGTCCGCTTGATCTCGTGCTCCTCGAACCCCTGCGCCATCGTCGCGTCGAACAGGTCGACGAACTGTTGGTGCGTCATGATCACGCGGTCGGGCATGTGCGCGACGAAGTGAATCCACGGCGCGTACAACGTGTGGTCGCGATCCCATTGCCGCGCGGCCCCGGGCTTCACATTCACGATGTCGTAGTACGCGTCGACGATGCCTTCGATCGTCTGGACGTCGCTGGGACGCGCCGCGATGTCGTGGATCGGAACGTGTTGCGATGCGCACGCCGTGAAGAACGCCAGACCGACCAGCCGCATGCATCGCACGGTACCGTAGTACGCTCCGATCGTGCGCGCCGTCGTGTTGGCGATCCTGGTTTCGGCTGCGTCGGTATCCGCGCAACCCGTTGACGATCGTGTCGTCGAGCTCGTCACGATGGGCAACGGCGCGTTGATCTGGGAGCGCCACGGGCACGTCGCGATCTGCGTGACGCGCGATGGTCTGGTCTCCAGCATCGAGCAACCGGATCCGAACGACGGCTGCTTCAACTACGGCATCGCCGGCTTCGCGAATCCGGCAGGCATGATCTGGGGGTTCTTGCGCGGCACGAAGAGCTTCTGGGTCGGCAAAGACCGCACCGACGACGTCGAGCGCTACGAGGACTCCGATCGCACGGTCTGGGTCCAACGCTTACCGGTGACACCCGCGCAGACCGCCGCGATGGTCGCGAAGCTCGAGACCGATATCGAGGAGGAACACCGGTTCTACGCGTACGATCACTTCACGGACAACTGCACCACGCGCATTCGCAACATCATCGACAACGTCACCGATCACGCGCTGTCGAGCATGACCGAAGCGACCGGTGACAAGACGTTTCGCGACTACGCGCGTGATGGCTTTGCCGGGATGACGGTGCCGTTGATCGCGACGGACCTGATCGCCGGCCGCACGACCGATCGCGTGCCGACCTACTACGAGCGGATGTTCTTGCCGCAGTACCTGCGCGAGGCCGTGCAAAAGAAGTGGGGCGTGAAGGCGGTACCGCTCTACGAACGCGACGAGTGCCGCGGCAACGCCGATCCATCGTGCGCCGATCACGGCATTCCCACGCCACCCTCGGGGAGTGGCCGGCTGTGGTTCGCGCTCGCGATCGTCGTGCTGACCGCGCCGGTCTGGCTCGCGCGCCGGTTCGGACGCCTGCAACGCACCGGGCTCGCGATTTCGATCCTGCCGTACTGGATCCTCGGAACCGCACTGACCGCGCTCGCGATCATCAGCCCACTGCCCTACTTCCGCTGGAACGAGCTGCCGCTCGTGTGGCTGCCGATCGATCTCGTGACCGTGTTTCTATCGCCGGCCCGCCAGCAGCGGTACGCGAAGGCGCGAATCGCGATGCTCGTCGTGATCGCGCTACTTCGCGTGATCCACGTGTTGCGCCAACCGTTGTGGGTGCCGCTGTTGTGGCCGCTGATCCCGATGGTCACGCTTGCGGTACGAAGCCGTCGGCCTTCTGATCGCGAAGCAGCCGCTTGATCTCGGCACCCGGCTTCGCGGCCGCGCGCTTGCGGATCACGGCGTCTTCGCCTTCACCGATGCGCAGCTCGTAGCCATCGCGGCGCTCGCGCACGGCCCACGCCCGGCCGTCGGGATGGCGCATCGTAATCCACGCACCGACGCCAGCCTCGAACCGACCTTTGCCGCGCTGGTCTTCGATCGTGGCCGGCAGCTTGATCTCGACGAACTGATGATTCGCGCGCGCCCACGCCATCGCCTTTGGCAACGCATCCTTGCCCTCGAGCGCCTCGAACCCTTCGTTCAACGCCGAGAGGTACGCGGTCAACGACGGGAACACCCGCCAAGTATCGCTGCCGGCGATCTCGAAGATCACGACTTGCTCGGGCGTGCCGCCGAAGCAACCGATCGGATCGAACGCATGGATCTCCGTCGACGACGTCGCGAGCGGATACCACGCCGGATTCCACAGCGCGGCGTGCCACGCCTGCGACTTACCTGCTTCGAAGGCCGCCGTCTTCTCGGTCAACGCCGCGCGATCGCGCTCGAGCTGCTCCGCTTCCGTGAACCGCAGGTCGACGTACTTCCAGCCACCGACCGCCGTCAGCAAGCGACCGACATCCACCGGCACACCTTCGAGTCCCGTGCGGCCGATCGCGCCACGCTTGACGTGCTTGTGCGAGCCCAGGGTCCGGACGAACAGCTGGAACAGGGTGTCGGTGATCACGACCGTGCTGTATCGAGGCTTTGGCGCGTTTTCAAGTCACTTCGTACGCCGCATGACGACGGCAGACGCCGGACACAACGACGCGAACTGCGCTGTCGAGCGCACGGCTGGCGGCACGAGATCCCGCGCGACAACCTGGAACCCACGCCGGGCGAAATAGTCCCGCGCCGACGTGGTCAGCAGCCATAGCTCCGATCGACCTCGCGTCTCGGCCTCGTGCGTCGCGATCGCGCAGAGCTGCGCTCCCACGCCATTCGTCCGCAGCGACGGCTCGACGGCGAGCGACCGGAGCAACGCGGCCCCTTCGAGCCATTGCAGCCCGACGACACCGGCGAGCGCAGCGCCATCGTGCGCGGCGAACAGCGAGATATCAGGATCGTCGAGGTCATCGATCGGAAGGCCATTCGCGACGAGGAGCGCCTTGATCTCGTCAGTCGGGTTCGTGCGTTCGATCTGCATGATCAAGTTGGACAGCATCCACCACGCGGGGTGAAATCGGTGGGTTTTCCGCGTGCGTCGAGCGCGATCTCGCAACATTCGTCGAACAACCGGCGGAGCTGCTCGCGGCCGCGTTGGACGCGAGACTTCATGCCCGAGACCGACACGCCCGCCATGTCCGCGGCTTCGCGGGCCGTCAGTCCTTCGAGCTCGACGAGCGTGATCGCCTCGCGGTACGGCGAAGGCAACCGCGCGACGAAGATGGAGATGCACCCGGCCAGCGCACGAGCGGCGTCTCGATCATCGTCGAGGACCGCCGTCTCGGGCACCTGATCATCGGATACCGGATGACGCTGACGAGTCCGTAGATGATCCGCGATCGAATTGCGCGCGATCTGGAACAGCCACGACGTCACGCGCTCCTCGTCGCGCAGCGTGCACAGCCCGCGCTGCATGCGCACGAACACGTCCTGCATGACATCGTCGACATCACACGCGTCGATCCGGCGTGCCACGAACGGTCGCAGCCGCGCCTCGACATCCTGCCAGATCGCGGTCGAATTCACGGGCAGCAACCCGGCGGACAGCAGGCCTTCGCGGCGCCTCGACGCGCTTCGATCGTGACCGAGGCGATGTACGTGCTCACACCGGGCATCCACGAGTCGACGATCGCCGCGCTGTTCGGCGAGATCGCGATCTCGATCGCCGTGAAGCCGGCCTTCGCCAACATCGCGCGAACCTCGTCGAGCGGCGCGGCGCCGCCGATGCAGCCGCAGACGGCGCTCGCGTCGGCCTTCAAGGCATCCGGCATTGCCGCGATCTCGACGATGTCGCTGATCGCGAGCCGGCCGCCGACCTTCAACACGCGATACGCGTCGTCGAACACGGCCTGCTTCTCCGGCGACAGGTTGATCACGCAGTTCGACAGGATCACGTCGACCGTGCCGTCGGCGACCGGGAGGTGCTCGATCTCACCGAGCCGGAACTCGACGTTCGTCGCCTCGATCTTGCGCGCGTTCGTACGTGCGAGCGCGATCATGTCGGCCGTCATGTCGACACCGATCACGCGACCGGTCGGCCCGACGGCGCGCGCCGCGAGGAAGCAATCGAAGCCGCCGCCCGCGCCGAGATCGAGAACCGTCTCCCCTGGCTGGAGCTGGGCGAGCGCGTTCGGATTGCCGCATCCGAGGCCCATATCGGCACCCGCGGGCACGGTATCGAGATCGCCGGCGGTATAGCCGAGCATGCGCGACTGATCGGCCGGCATGGCCGCACAGCAGCCAGGCGCACAACCGGTCTCGCCGCGAGAGACCTTCGCGTAGTGGTCGCGAACAACGTCACGAGTTTGGTCGGGGTTCATATATTCGGGAGACGGGGTTGGCGGCGAAAGGACGCAAGGAATCGTCGCGATTGACAGCCTACGGACATAACGATATCCATATGTCCGTCAGATGGCGAGCCTCCTGTTCCTGTGCGTGGCGAATTCGGCGCGGAGCCAGATGGCCGAGGGACTCGCGCGCCAGAAGTTTGGCGACGGCGCGGCGATCCAGAGTGCCGGCAGCCAGCCATCGCGCGTGAATCCATACGCGATCGAGGTCATGCAAGAGATCGGCATCGACCTGCGCACGCACGTCTCGAAGTCGGTCGACACGATCGATCCGGCGACCGTCGACACCGTGATCACGCTGTGCGCCGAGGAGGTCTGTCCGGTGTTCCTAGGCAACGTGCGCCGGCTCCACTGGCCCATCCCCGATCCCGCGAGCGAACAGCCGCTACCGCGCGAGGAGATGCTGCAGCGGTTCCGTCAGGCGCGCGATTCGATCCGCACGAAGCTCGAGGCGCTGTGATCCAGTCGACCGAGTACGGCGTGCGTTCGCTGACGAAGCTGTTCCGCGCGCTCGGCGACGAGACCCGGCTGCGCATCGTGGCGCTGCTGTCGCACGGCGAGCTGTGCGTGTGTCACATCGAGAAGGCGCTCGAGCTCAGCCAACCGAACGTGTCGCGCCAGCTCGGCATCTTGCGGATGTCCGGCATCGTCGATACCCGGCGCGATGGCTCGTGGATGTACTACTCGATCGCGCCGCAAGAGCACGAATCGGTGAAGGCGATGCTCGATCAACTCACCACGTTGTTCGGGGCGGAGCGAGCGATTCGTGCCGACCACGCGAAGCTCAAGAAATCGGTCGGGCCGAACGCGTGCAAGTGAAGAAGCTGGTCGCCGAATTTCTCGGCACGTTGCTCCTGGTCGCCGCCGTCGTCGGCTCCGGGATCATGGCGCAGCAACTCGCCAAGGATCCGGCGCTCGCCTTGATCTGCAACACGATCGCGACCGGTGGCGCGCTCGTCGCGATCCTGCACGTGTTCGCACCGATCTCCGGAGCTCATCTCAATCCCGCGGTCAGCGTGCTGATGGTGGTGCGGCGCGAGCTGTCGCCTCGACTGGCGCTCGGGTACGTGCTCGTCCAGATCGCCGGTGCGATCGCAGGTGCGATCCTCGCGAATGCGATGTTTGCGCTCGATCCGCTCGAGCTCTCGACGACCGTACGCGCGGGATTTCCCAAACTATTGAGCGAAGGCGTCGCGACGTTCGGGTTGATCGGCGTCGTGCTTTGCGTCGGCCGGCCCTTCGCCGTCGCTGCCTACATCGTGGCCGCGTATTGGTTCACGGCATCGACCTCGTTCGCGAATCCCGCCGTCACGATCGGCCGCGCGTTCAGCGACACCTACGCGGGAATTCGCCCGGCGGACATCGTCGGCTTCGTGATCGCGCAGGCGATCGGCGCGGCGCTCGGCGGCATCGTGTTCGGCTGGCTACGGCACGTCGAGCGTGCGCCGGTCGACGACCTCGTCTCCGATCTGGAGAACTAAGGTCCACGGTCCCGGCCGATCGGCCGTGAAGTCGGGCTTCCAGAAGAATCCCGGGAGAAACTCGGGGCCCGTCGTCGTCGCGCCGGGGATCGAGGTTCCATCGGGCGTGATGAACGTGAGCGTGACGGTCTCGTGCGCGGGCATCGCCGTGAACATCAAGTCGCCGTGAACCGTTCGCCCCTCGAGCGCATAGCGCGCCGACACGAGCGCGTGCGGCGGGTGATATGGCGGCGGGTTCTCGAACGCGCGCGTCACCATCGGATCGATCGCCTTGCCGGCGCAGTCGTAGACGCTGAAGTGCAGGTGCGGCCCACTCGATTCGCCGGAGCTGCCGACCTCCCCGAGCCGTGTGCCGGCAACGACTCGATCGCCGACATGAACCGAGACAGAGCCTCTCCGCAGGTGCCAGTACACGACCTTGTAGCCGTTCGGCGCGGTCACGATCACGAAGTTCCCGATCGCTTCCTTGTTCGAGTCCGAGTTGCGATCGGGCTGGCCATCGCCGGTCTGACTGACGATGCCTTCGCACGCCGAGAAGATGCCGATACCCTCGTCCTGTTCGGCGAAGCCGCGTGCGAGCGCGATGTCGATGCCGTCGTGCGTGTCGTGCGTGATCGCGCTCGCGCCGACCGCGCCCGTGAAGTCGCGCGTGCCCGGCCCCGGATCGTCATCGACCCACGCCGTCACGAACCAATCTTTGGAGACCTGACCGCCCAACGGCCAGCGCAGGCGCGGCAGATCGTCCGTGCACGCCGGCGGCTTCTTCGCGCAACCGGCGAGGACGAACGCGATGACGAGGAGCCGCGACAGGCCTCGATCGTGCCACGTCGGCATGTCAGATGCCCGTGGGAGCTGGTCGTGTGGCATCGCATGTTCTCGACGTACCGTTCGCGATGCGTGGCGTCGCAACGGCGAACACCGCACGCTGGGACAAAGAGCACGGCGTATTCTTGTACGACGGCAAGGTTCTGCCGGCCGCGCTCGCTCCGTTTCGCGCGCAGCCGTATTCGTGGGAGCTGCACGTCCAGCGCGAGCTCGCGGATGCGCCACGTCCCGCGCCGAGCGTGCCCGCCGGATCGATTCGAGCTCCGGCCGCATCAGCGCGAGGCCGTCACCGCGATCGGGAAGGCCGTCGCCGCGAAGCTTCCGGGGTTCCTGCTCGCGGACGATGTCGGGCTCGGCAAGACCATCACCGCGTGGTCGGCGATCCTCGCCATGCGCGATGCGAAGGACGTATTGATCGTCTGCCCGCTCGCAGTGATCGCGCACTGGCGCAGGACGATCGAGCTGATGGGCGATGGCGGCAAGGACATCGTGATCCTGAACTACGATCGGCTCGGCAAGCTGTTCGAGGTCAGCGATGCCGCGCGCAAGCGGATCAAATCGAAGAAGGGCCTCGCGCGTGCCGGCACCGCGCCCGAGCTCGACGTGATCGTCCTCGACGAGAGTCATCGCTGCAAGAATCCAACGGCGGCGCGCTCGAAGCTCGCGGCCAAGCTCGTCGCGAACGCGGGCTTTACGCTCTGGCTTTCGGCCACGGCCGGCCAAAACCCGCTCGAGCTCTCGTATCTGGCCCCACTGCTCGCACGCACTACCGGCGCGAATGCGAAGGACCTGAAGGACTTCGAACAGTGGTGTCTCGACGAGGATCTCGGCGTCACGCGCGGCGCGTACGGCAAGTGGGAGTGGCGCGGCGATCGCAAAGATTGCGAGAAGGTCCGGAAGCTCCTATTCGAAGCCGGCGCGGGTTGCATCGCCGGGATCCGGCGGCGCCCCGAGGAGATCGTGGGTTGGCCCGCGATCAATCGCATCCTCCAGCCGATCGAGCTGTCGTCGGAAAACCGCGCTCTCTATGCCGAGGCGTGGACCGCGTTCCGGCGCGAGATGGAGCTCGCACCGCGCGGCAAGGATCCGAAGGGTGCGCTCGCGGCCACGTTGCGGCTGCGCCAGAAGAGCTCGCTGATCCGCGCGGCCGGCACGGTCGAGCTCGTCAAGGAGCTGCTCGATAACGGGCATCAAGTCGCGATCTCGGTCGCGTTCGTCGAAACGCTCACGGCGTTGCGCGATGCGCTCGGGATCGAGTGCGCGGTGATTCACGGTGGTGTGCCGGCGGCGCAGCGCGAGGCAGAGCGCTTGAAGTTCCAGCGTGGCGAAGCCCGCGTGGTGCTGTTTACCGTCGAAGAAGGCATCTCGCTGCACCAGGGCGAGTACGCGGACATCCCGCGCTCGGAGGTCATCCACGATCTGCGCTGGTCGGCGATCCAGATGGCGCAGATCGAAGGCCGCTGTCATCGCGATGGCCGGTTCGCGCAGGTCTACTGGGCGTACGCCGATGGCACGATCGAAGAGCGGATCGTGCGCGTGGTGGCCGCGCGGCTCCAGGCGATGAAAGAGATGATCGGGGACGACGTCGAAACGCTCCGCGAGATCGAAGCGGTCCTCGATCAGTCCGCTACGCCGCATGGAATCGCGTAGACCGACGCGCCGGTGTAGCCGACGATGTCGTAGCGATCCATGAGCTCGGTAATCTTGCCGACGAGCTTGTCGGCGTCCTTCCAATCGTGGACACCGGTCGAGAAGTTCCAACCCGCGTAGGTGTTTAGATCCGTCGAACACGGCCCGGCGCCGGTGTTCGCGGTCTCGATCTTGTCGCGCTTGAGCTCCGCATTGACCTGCATCAATAGCGCGCCGACGTTGATCGACACCTTGCACGCGTTCCAATCCGCGAGATCCATGCAGCCCTGATCGAGTCCGGATCCCAGCTTCGAAAACGATCCGAGCGTGCTCGTGCCAGACAGCCGTTCGATCCGGATGTACGTGCCCGCCTCGCACGTCTGCGGCGCCGAAATCTTGAAGCCGGGAACCTCGCGCTTCGTGAATTGGTCGGGCGTTCCGACGGGCGGGATGTCAGCGCAGACGTTGTCGACGTGAAGGTGTTCCACCTTCGTCGGGTGGGCGACCTCGAGGTTATCGGGGACGCCGCCGCACGCAGCCAGGAACACGAGCCATCGCATGGTTGAAAGACGTTCGCGCCGCCCAAACCGGGAAGTTTAGTTCTCGGGCACGCCGAGCGCCGGATCGAGCAGGCTGCCGAGGTTCGCGATGGTCGTATCGCGCCCGCCGAGCTGGCCGGTCACGCCGCCGAGCCAGTTCCACTCGATGAACTTCACGATCGACGAGTGCTCCATCGTCACGTGAGAGACCTCGTTCGCGCGGGCGTGCGGGCCGATCGCGATCAGTGGGATCCGCGTACCGTACGGCTGGCCGTCGATCGTCGGCGCCGAGGGAGGCGCGATGTGATCGAAATATCCGCCGCCTTCATCCCAGGTCACGAGCACGAGCGTGTCGGGCGCGTAGTCGCTCGCTTGGACCGCATCGACCACTCCCTTCACGAACGTGGCGCCGTCGCTGATCGTGCTGCCGTAGCCGGGATGTTCGCTCTTGTAACCCGCGCTGCGGATGTACACGACTTGGGGCAACGACGCGTTCGCCAGATCGTCGGCGAACTGCGAGTAATCGCGCAGCGTCTTCGGGTTGTCGTTGCCCGCCGCGAAGAAATCGCTCGGCACGTCGTCCGGATCGAACGTGCACGGATACAGCCCGAGCCCGAACGGGCAGCCGGTCGGCGCGCGCGGACACGTGTTGTCCTTCTGCGCGTCGACCATCGCTTGATAGCCCTCGGCATAGAACGACCACGACACGCCGGCGCTATTCAACAGGTCGCCGATCATCGGATCGGTGAACTTCGTCGTCGTGGTGACGAGCGCGCACTGGCTACCGATCGCATCGGGCTCGTACGCGTTGTCGAGGAACTCGAATCGCGCGCGGACGAGGTAGATGTCGTTCGACGCGCTCTGGCCGGCGACCGGCTGGAAGTACCGATCGGCGATCGCGCCGGTTTGCGCGTAGCCCCAGTACGTCGCCATCGTCGAGCTATCGGCGTACGCGAAGTGCCGCGCATCCGAACAGGTGCCGGCGCCGGTCACGTAGTGGTCCATGAGGCCGCCGTCTTCTTCGGCGAGCTCGCACGCTTGCGTGTGGTCCGGATCGAACGCGCCGTTCGCCGCGTCGTCGAGCACCATCGGCGATGCACCGGATGGCTCCATCAACGGTCCTGCTTCGCAACAGCTCGGGCCCGTGGTGCACGTCGGTGCCGAGCCCGTCGCGCCGGTGCAGTACTGACCGAAATACGTGTCGAACGTGTGGTTCTCCTGCACGACGATCACGACGTGATCGATCTTCGACATCGGACACGGCCCGTCGCAGCTGCCGGGCGCTCGCGACGGCGTACTGCTGCACGCTGCCATTAAAATACTCATAACTGTCACGCGCACGAGTAGAGGGTATCACCTGGCAAACTCGCGGATCGGCCACGCAAGATCTGGCAATCCCCCACCCCGCCGAAACCTTCGCGCCCGGGCTCCGTACGACGCACATATGCGTAGCCTGATCCTGTTCGTAGTAATCGCCGGCTGTGCCGGTCACGGGGACGACGACGAGGGTGGAACGTTGACCACGCTCGACGGAGGTGGCCCGATTAGCCACGACGCCGGCAGTGGATCTGCCGGGCCCGTCTGCGTCGATATGCCCGTCGACACCACGTTCCTCGCGGCGACCAAGACGCTCGCGCAGGGTGGCTACGTGACCCAGCAATTCACGATCACCACGCCGACCGCGTTCGTCTTCAACTACGTCGCTGACTACACGTCGCAAGCCGCGATCTTCCCGCCGGACCAACTGACGAAGTTCCAGACGAACAAAGCGTTCACGGGCAACGACGTGTTCGACAACATCTTCGGCGCGCACTACTTCACGCTCGCGCCCGGCACGTACTACCTGGGCGTGCGCAGTAGCGCGACGGCGTCGAACATCATCCGCTACGAGCTCGACTATGCGGTCGCGCTTCCGAGCGACTGCTTCGTCTCGGCCGGCACGTACTTCGGCGCGAACAAGGTCGTCGGCAAGAACGGCGGCTACCTCACCCAGCGCTTCGAGCTCATCGATGGCTATCGCTACTTCATGGATGGCGCGAACACCGGCATGGACACGTACCTGATCCCGGAGAGCGAGCTCGCGCACTTCACGGCTGGCGCCACATTCCTGTCGTACCCGAGCTACTCGGGCTCCGATCCGGACGCGCCGGGGTTCTTCGAGCTCACGACGGACCTACTGCCCGCCGGCATCTACTACTTCGTCGCGCGCAACCCGAACACGCACGACACCACGCTCGCGTATCACATGGAGTGGTGGCGCCGGCTCTAGTGCATCGTCTTCGCGAATTCGTTCAGACCTTTGACGTCGAGGGTCTTCAGCACGTCGATCGCTTCGTCTTCGTTGTCGGTCGGCTGGACGCTCACCATCACGTCGAGCTTGTCTCCGAGAAGCAGAATCGCTTCGGACTTCTTGCTGTCGTCCTGATAGCGCGTGCGCTCGCCGAGGATGCCATCGCCCGCGTCGAACCCCTTGAACGATAGCTTCGAGGGGCTGTCCTTCGTCTCGCCCGGCTTCAGGTGGTGGAACTGCGCCTTCGAGAATTTCAGGTCTTTGACCTTCATCAGGTTGATGTTGATCGACTTGCCCGACTTCCGATCGATGTACGCCGCCGCGACATCTGGCGGAGGCAACTCCATGCCCTTCGGCATCTTCATGAGCGCGATGTCGCCGATCTTCGCGGGCACGTACTCCGCGAGCGTCTTCTTCGGCGCGCCGAACGCGACCGCGGATACAAAGGCCAGAACTACGAAACATGTACGCATATCGAACCTCACTGTAGCTTCTCGAACGCGAGGAAGTCAGCCCGCTCTAGTGTGGCAGCTCGAACTTCGTCGTCACCGGCGGATCGCAACAGCCCCACGTGTATTCGATGCTGGTGTCCGACGTCCACGCGCCGCCTCGAAACACGCCGACACCCGTGGTTCCCTCACCGTCCGGCAACTTCGTGCGTTCGCCATCGAGCACGTAGTCAGGTGGCGCGCCGTCGAGGTATGCGGCGAGCTTCTCGGTCGCGATCACGTGATAGGGCCCGCCGCGGCTCTTCAGCAGCAGCGCGTGTTTGCAGTCCGGCGAGAACAGATCCGTCGTGCGCGCTTCAGGTGCGAGCTCTGTGAGGTCGCGAATCCACGGCTTCGGATGACCGTCGACAGTAATCTCGAGCGACTCCCAGCGATCGCCGCTGAAACCTGCGTCGTGTTGGCCATGCCAAACGGCCTTTACGGATGCGCATCGTTGCTCGTGCGTCACGGGCCCGGACGGTGTTTCGCCGCGAGGCGCATCGGTCTTGCTGGACGAGCACGCCCCGACAACCAAACAGAGCGCGAGCGCGCGCGTCACTTGAAGGCCTTATCAACATCTTCAGCCGGCGCGACGATCACACCAGAGCCCCACCCCCATGCTTCTAGCGGCGTCCGCGCGTACAAGTGCGCGCTGTTGCTGTGCTCGCTCCAATGAATCTCGTAGACAACCCCCTCGACAATGATCGCCATATGGAAGCCCGTTTTTGCCGTTAACACACCGAACGGGATTCGAGCGAGCTTGTTGTACCCAGTCATATCCTTCGGGGTGGTGCTATCAAGCCCGCCAATGAAAGGTGAGCTGCCTGCTACTGCAGGTGCGTAGTTGAACACCGCCTGCGAGATACGAATGTCCTCGTCCGACGGCTTTCCCGGGTGCAACTCGTACGTCGGATTCTTTTTCCGGGTCGCGTGAGCGAACGTCTCTTTGTTCTCCGTGTCTTTGACAAACGTCGTGCCAGGCGGAGCGTGGTCATAATCGTGAGGCCGACGTTGATAATGGTCGTAGGTCGGGTCTGGCGCCCAGTAGACCGCTTTCCAGCCGAGCTCGCTCTGCAGCGCTCTTTGGAGCTCGACGCCATTGGTGTCCTGGCTGCCGGTAAGCTTGTGCGTTTTCTTGATGACCTTCGTCCAATCGGCCTTCCGCCCGACTTTCTCGAATGCTTCTTTGAGAACAACAGTGACGTAGGTGGTGCAGTTGCAGCCTGGAACGCCAGGTTCGGGCGCCGAAGTGCCCGTACGTTTACCGTGCTCGCCCGACAACGCCGCGATCCAATGCTCGAGAGCCTCGCGCTTGGTGATCGCTGCAGCGACATTCGCGAACGATGTCGACGAGCCGATGATCGTTTGAACGGAATCGAGCTCCTGCTTGTCCGCAGCAATCTCGGCATCGTGCGATTCCTTTTCGGAACAACGTTGCAAGCCAAGCGGCGCTGCAACGGCTCGCCAGGCACTACCGACGGCGCCGCGCAATCCGAGCTTCCGGGCCGCGGCATGAACGACCGCGCCATCAGCATTGGTCTCCGCCGTTCGGCTGCCGGCCGCTCCGTCCGTTTCGCGCGCTTGTTGCCGTGTGTGCGCGAGCTCGTGCGCGAGTAGAGCGTCACCTTGGATCGTGCCTGGTCGCGGTGCAGATTCGCTGTACACGATGTCGCTTCCAATCGTGTACGCGAGTGCGCCCGCCTGCTTCGCGAGCGCGCTAGCCGCAGCACTCGTGTGAATTCGAACGTCCGCTGGCGCGCCGAGGATCGACGACACAGCTTCCGGCGCCTGTACGGGCTCACCGCCGCGAAGCGAAGCTGTTCTAGCCACCAGCTCTGCATCACGCGCATCACCGGTCGTTGGCGCATCGATCTCGCCCGTATTGCGCCAACGTTGGATCCCCGAGCGAACACGCGCGGTCAACGGTTCACGCACGTTCGCGATCGACGTCACGTCGCCTACCCCGGGCACGAACTTGCGAAGCGCGGCGTGTATGTCGGCGAGGCTGCGCGCCGAGTAGTACGAGAACCAATAGTCGATCCACGGACAGTGTTCCGCGGTCCAGTCTGTCCCGACGAGCTCCTTGTCCGCCGCCGCGACTACTACCCCCTTCAGCTCGGACAGGAATGCGACCGTATTCGCATCGACTACGCGAGCAGCGGGTGGCTCGAATGACGTGAGAGTGGCCTGCGGCGGTGCGATCGGCCGCTTCGGCACAGCAGTTTGCGGTTTGGAGAGGGCCGCAGGTCGCTTGATCGGATCCGCGAATCTATCCCCCACCGGTAAATCATACTCTCCGCCGGTTACTGTAGCTTCTCGAACGCGAGGAAGTTGTGCTCGAGCTTCCACTGGATCGTCGCGCGTTCGCTCGTCGCCAAGTACGCCGCGCAGTCGGAGTTGGGGACGTCGCCGATGCCCATCGTCGCGGTCGCAGCGCAGGCCGTGACCGGCGTGTACGGTGCCGTCGTCGCCCACAAGCTCGCGCCCGGCAAGAACGCGTGCTCGAGCGACGTCCGCGCGAGCGTCTTCAAGTCGCGATAGCTCAAGTGTTGATCGAGCGCCGCGCGCTTGTACTCGCCCGCCATCGACGATCGCGACACGCCTTGATCATCGGTCGCGAGCGCGACGGGCACGCCGGCCGCCATGTACTGCTTCAGCGGGTGGTTCGTGCCCGAGATATCGAGGATCTGCGTGTTGCTCGACAAGCACACCTCGACCATCACGTGCTGCGCGGCCATCTCGGCCATGAGGCCCGCCGGATCGGTCTCGTTGTTGATATCGAGGCCGTGACCGATGCGCTCGGCATGACCCGTCTCGACGGCCGCACGGATGTGGAACGTGTTCGCGGTCGAGCCGTTCGGCAAGTACGCGGCGGTGAGCTCGCCCGCGTGCAACGTGACGTGGAGCGGCGACGTGCCGGCGTACTGCGTGTGCAGAAAGTCGAGCATCGCCATGTGCAAGTTGTAGTTCGCGATCGACGCGGAATCGTCCTCGGGCGAGCTGAGGTTCGCGGCGACGATCAAGTTCGAGCGCTTCGCCATCTCGAACGCGCTGACGAGCTGGCCGAACACCTGCGCCGATGCGCCCGTGCGCGAGACCTGGGCGATGAACCGGACGTTGACATCGCACGCGGCCGGTGGCGTTAGCTCGTCGCAACCGAGTGCGGTTTGATAGCCGCTCTGCGCTTGGCCGAGCACCGCGGTGTCGTTCGTGACCGCGGTCGCGAAGCCGGCATTGCCGGTGATGTTCGCGTACAGCGTGGGAAGATCGGCGGCGGTGATCGTGCCGCTCGAGACCGAATCGGCGAGCGTGCCAACGTTCTTGCCGAGGTTGAACATCGTCTCGATATAGACCTCGTTCTCGTCGGCGGCGCGCTTCGCGATGTCCGCGATCGTCTGGTCGCGATGAGCGCCGGCCACGAGGCCGTACTTGCCGAACGTCGCGAAGAAGTGATCGTGACCGTTCTCGGTGCCGGCGACGAAGCCCTGCATCGACCACGCGGCGACGATCGCGTCGTAAAACGTGCCGCTCGTCGGAATCGTCACGTTCGTCGCCGAGCACGAGCTGTGGTTAACGGCGGACTTCGACGTCTGGTTGACGCAATCGCCATCGGTGCGGCCCCAATCGAGATAGGTCTCGGCGTAGACCGCGCCCGTCAGGTGGTTGTGGAGGTCGCCGCCCTTCGGCATCGCCTTCAAGAACGCGGTCAGTGCGGTCGGATCGGACAGCGCACCATCGAACGCGTCGGATGCATTCTGTTCCCACATCGCGGCGCACTCGGTCGGCGTGCCGGTGCACGGCGTGATGCCGCCGTCGGTCGGTTCGTCGCGGTTGCTATCGGTGGTGACGCCACCGTCCGTCGGCGCATCGTGACTACTTCCGCAAGCGGACAGGACGGCGCTAAGAAGCGCCAGACGCAACAGCATGGCGCAAACTACCAGCGCGCCCCGACTTAGAAAATCAAGAAATCGTTGATCTCGGCGCCCCTGTGCAGCAGCTCACCGCCGTAGGCCGCACCGAGGATCTCGCCGCTCGCCTCGCGCTGTTTCGCGACGGACAGGCCCTTGACCTTCACGCTGCACGCCGAAGGCTTCTCCTTGCCCATGTCGGTGCAGAGCTTGTCGAGGCCGGCCTGGAGCACCTGCTCCTGGCGCTGCGCCTTGGTCTTCTTGCCGAGCCCCGACAGCGCGTCTTTGAAGCCCTCCGGCATCATGTCGATGATGCAATCGCGCACCACGACCGTCGGTGCGGTCTTGCTTCCGGCGACGCGTAGCTTCGCGCTATCCAACGCATCGGCGCAGTAGAACAGCTTCTTGTCGCTGTCCTTCTTGATCGCATCGACCTTCGCGATCTTCGCGGCCATCCGATCGGCGTTCGGGCACGACGGCTTCTTCGCGATCGTGCACGCCTGTTGGAACCAATCGCGTGCGTGAACGAGCCGATCGTGGCTCGTGTCGTCGATGCCCTGCCCGCCGGCTTCCGAATCCCACGCGAGATGCAGGCACTCCTTGGCATCGCCTTTCGCGCATTTGTCGGGGCTCATCGTGCCGCCGTCGGGAACCTTCCACGAGGTGAAGTCGTCCGCTGCCGCGATCGCGGGCACGAGCAGGATCAGAAACCGCAGGCTTGTCATGGTCTCCAAGGTCGACACGATTTCGCGGTGGCCACAATATATGTGGATGGGTGATTGCATCGAAAAGGCGGCGAGCGGGCGATCGCGTTGCAAGACCTGCGGGGTCGCGATCGATGCGGGCGAGCTCCGGTTCGGCGCTACCTACATACCGGGCGCCGACGACACCTATCAATGGCATCACCTCGCGTGCGCGCGGGACGCGATGGCGGATCGGTTCGCGGTCGTCGCCGCGGAGATCCACCTGCCCGCCGATGCGCTGCCCCCGCCGCCGGATGAAAAGCTCGCGCCGCTCCTCGCGGTCGAGCGCTCGCCGTCGAATCGCGCGAAGTGCCATCACTGCCACGTCGCGATCGCGAAGGATGCGTTGCGGATCGTCGTGCGTCTGCCGCCGGACCCCGGAGCGACCGAGGAGCTCGGCTTCGAGGTCAAGCGCGACGGCTACATCCACTTCGCGTGTGCCGCGCCGTACACGCAAGCGACCGACGGGCTCGACGCATATCTCGCGAAGCGCGCGACGAAGAAGGACCAGAAGGCCGTCACCGATTACACGCGCGCACACCAGCTGATGCCGAAGGAGCTCGCGACGGCCGGTGATGCGAGCGTGCTCGGCGATTGGCTCGAGGAGCACCACGCGATCGTCCTGCCGATGCCGGACCTGTTGCAGATGGTCGGCGCGCTCGCCCCGGTGAAGCCGGCGAAGAAGAAAAAACGCTAATCCATCTCGATCTCGAGCTGGGTCGCGAGCTCGTCGAGCGTGCCGACGTCCTGAACCTCGTCGTCGTCCTGGTTGTAACGAATCACCTTGCCGCTCTCGAGATCGAGCGCGAGGAAGCCATCGTTGTTCATCTCGGCGAACGACTCCATGCCTTCTGCCATGCCGAGCACCGCGAGCGGCAACCACAGGCCCGCTTCGACCTGCTCGTCCTTGTCACCCGAGAAGTATTCTTCGAAGTCGCCGGTCCACAGGCTCGCGTGACTGAAGTAGTCGTCGCGCTGATCTTCGGGCAACGCCTTGCCCTTGGCGATCACCGCTTCGTCTTGGGCCTCGAGGTCGTACCAGTCGAAGAAGATCGCGTCGTACTCGACACCATCGACTTCGATCGTCCGGGCCTTCCAAGCGTGTTGTTCGATCAGCTGCGCAGCGGGATGGGTCTTTGCCACGCGCTTATCTTAGCCGCGAAGCCAGCGCCGCGAGCTCGAGCTCGCCGATCACGTTTTTCGGCGCGCCATCCCGGACGAACATCGCTGCCGGACTGATCTGCTCGGCGGCCGGCGCCTCGGCATATTCGCGTCGGACATGCTCGACGAACGCGCGCATCCCGTCGACACCGGCGCCGATACCACCGACGAGGAATCGGCCACGCCGCGGGACGCCCGCGAGGTACGCCTTGCCGCCGATGATGCGATGCAGCTCGGTCAGGTGATCGTGATCGAGCAGGAGCTCGGCGGCGTACGCGCCATTGGTCGCGATGTTGACACCCGGCAGGTGATCGAGCGTTTCATTCGCGAGCTCGCCGTCGAGCATCGTGACCATCGCGTAGCCGCGCATCGTTTCGAGGTCCTCGACCTCGGTCTTCAAGACGTGAACGAACGTGCCATCGCGCTCGATCATCCACGCGACATCGATCTGGTCGGAAACGAGCCGCTCGACGAACGCGTTGCTCGGCGCGCTCCCACCCGGAATCAATCTCTGCGCGTAGCGCACTCGCCCAAGCTACTTCTTTGCGGTCGCCGCAGCCAGGATGATCTTCGCGACATCGTCGGGGTGCGAGAGCATCGGCACGTGGCTCGACTTGATCGACGTCGTCGTCGCGTTCGCGCGCTTGGCCATCGCCGCCTGCCCCGCCGGATCGATCATCTGATCCGATTCCGCGCGCAGATACCACGACGGCTTGGTCTTCCACGCCGGCGCGCCCTTCAGCTTGGCGCCGAACACCGTCGTCGAGATCGGGCCCTGCGTCGCCGCCACGAGCTTCGCTTCCGCGGCCGGAAGATCCGGCGCGAAGTACTTCAACACCGAGTCCGTCGGCAACACCGCGAAGCCGCCTGCATCGACCTTCAGCGTCGGTTGCCACGGCGGCACCGGATGGCCCTTGCCCATGTCCGTGATCGTCTCGTTCGCATCCGGCGCGAACGCCGCGATGTAGACGAGCGCCTTCACCTTCGGATCGTTGCCGGCATCGCTGATCACGTAGCCGCCATACGAATGGCCGACGAGGATCACGTCCCCGGGCGCCTGATCGATCGCGCGCGTGGTCTGCGCCACGTCGTCGGGAAGCGAGCTCAACGGATCGTGAACGGCGACCACCGAGTAGCCCTTCGCCTCGAGCAGCGGGATCACCTTGTTCCAGCTCGCGCCGTCGGCGAATGCACCATGCACGAGCACGATCGTCGGCTTCGGCGTGTCGGCGAGGACGGGGGTGGTTCCGAGCGCGGCCAGGGCCGCAACCATCAGCAGTTGTTTCTTCATGCCCCTTCGACGCGCGATGGTTTCGATCCTTACCCCCGATCTGCAAAAACGTGCGATCACTCCCGGGTGGAGCTCTCGGATCAGGCCTGGATCGATGGCGTCGCCAGCGACCAGAGCGCCGTCGTAGCCGAGCTTCGCGATTACCTGCGCCGCACGCTCGCACGCGGCTTCGGCCGCCAACTCCAAGACGCCGACCTCGACGACGTCACGCAGGACTGTCTCCTTCGCGTGCAGGAAAAGCTCGCCACGTTCGCCGGCAAGAGCAAGTTCACGACCTGGGCGGCGACGATCGCGATCAACACCGCGCTCTCGACGTTACGCCGGCGCAAGTTCGAGCACGTCAGCTTCGAAGCCGCGACCGAAGGCATCGACTGGTCGGCGACGAACGACAACGCGGATGAAACCGACGAGCGCATCGCGCTACTCCGTCGCGGGATCGCGGAAGCACTCACGCCGCGCCAGCGCGAAGCCGTTCACGCCGCGATCGGTGGCATTCCGCTGACCGAAATCGCGCGCCGTTACGATGTCACGCAAGGTGCGGTCTACAAGCTGCTGCACGATGCGCGGCGCAAGCTGAAGCAGTTTTGCGAGAACGGAGGTGCCGCATGACCGAGCGACCGAAGGCCGCGCGGATCGCGCACTACCTGCTGTCGAACACGCGGGACGAGGAGATCGATTGCGATCGGTTCCTCGAATTGCTGCCGCAGTATCTCGACGGAAACGTCGACAGCGCGACGCTTCGCGAGAAGCTGGAGCACCATGCTCGGGTGTGTCCCGAATGCACGGAAGAGCTCGCGATCTTGAAGCGAGCGCTCGGAATCGAATAAGCAGCGCGCGCTAACTCACGCGCGCTTGGCAACTACCAGCGATCGCCGCCGCCGCCACCACCGCCGCGGCCGCCACGGCCACCACGGCCGCCGCCACCACCGCCACCGCCCCAATCACCGCCGCCGCCGCCACCGCCACGATGACCACCGCCGCCACCGCCGCGCTGCTGGCGCTCTTCGGCTTCATTCACGCGAAGCGCGCGACCATCAACCGACTTGCCGTCCATGCCCTGGATCGCCTTCGCGGCTTCCTCGGGGCTGCCCATCGTGACGAAGCCGAAGCCGCGCGCGCGACCGGTCTCGCGATCCGTGACAAGGTGGACATCGCTAACGGTTCCGAACTGCTCGAACGCAGCGCGAACGCCATCAGCGGTGGTGTTGAACGAGAGATTTCCGACGTACAGACGAGTATTCATTGCAGACCTAGCCTTCAGTTGCGCGGAAGCGCGCACGTGGGACTTAGCCTGTAGGCCACTGGTTTGACAGAAAAAACGGCACAAAACGCGTAGAAAACCGTGATCACGTTCGTTTATCGGTCCCACTACCAAGGGCCCCTGTCCAAATCGGTCCGGCGGATCGAAGCCCGTTCGATCGCGGCCTGGTTCGCTGGGCACATGGCAAGTGCGCTCCGCGACCCGATTCTCGGGAACGAAGAGGTGATCCGGGGCGAGAGCCAGACCATCAAAGACGTGTGGGGCGATACGGGCGGCTACGTCTACGGGCTGTCCACGATCTTCTCCGGCGCCAAGGAGCACCAGCTCGAGCCGCCCGAGGATATGGCCGACCTGAAGCGGCTCCTGCGCGAACACCTCTATGTCGAGGGCGGCCCCGAAAACATCCAGGTCGATGACCACTCGGTGCGCGTGCTCACGGACGACGACGAAGTCCAGCTCGCCTACTTCTTCTTCGATGACGTGGCACTCGCGAGGCCCGAGGTCGCGTGGTTGCTTCATGACGAGCCGCGGCTCCCAGCGGATGCTGCACCGTCGCGTGGCCCCGCGCGTACGACCGCCTGCCTGTTCACGTCCTACGACGGGCAATCGATCCCCGGTCAGGTTCACGTGTTCGAGGGCGTTCGTCTGCCCGAGCTCGCCGACTACCTGCGCGAGACGATTCCGGGCGCGAAACCGTGGCCGCTCGAGCTCCGGCTCCTGCGCGCGATGATCGATCCGGACGACTCCACGATCGAACCAGCGCTCGAGCGCGTGAACGCGTATCCGATCATGGCGGTGGGCTCGCGGACACTTCACTCGCAGGCTGGCATCGGCGATCACGAGAGCGCGCGTGATGAATTCGCCGAGCTCGCCGATGGTGAGACGAGCGATGGCGATCCGTCGCAATCGATCATCGATCTCCACGATCACTGCGCGCTGTTCGCGATGCACACCACGCGCGCGTTCGGCTTCCAGCAGTGGGTGCTGTTCGACGATCAGTGGGCGGCGGCGCACCCCGATCTCGCGGAGTCGCTCGTCTGCTACGGCACGCGTTGGGATCCGCTCGCGATCGCTCGGCCGAAACGCGCGCCCGACATCCCGCAGACCGCGGAACAGTTATCCGAGCGAGCGTGGAAGGCGCAGCTCGGCGATCGGACCACGGGACGGGCGTATCGGGTGAGCGAGGCGTTTGCCGTCGGTGAGGTGATCGACCATCCGAAGTTTGGCCTCGGCGTCGTGCGCAACGCGGGCGACAAGATCGACGTGATCTTTCGCGATGCGCCACGCCTGCTCGTGCACAAGAAGCGCTGATACATTCGGGCGATGCCGAATCCCGACCGTCCGTTCGACGACTGGCAAGAGCTCGTCGAGTTCGCACGCGCCACCTGGACGCTCGAAGGTAGCGATGACACGAACGAGTGGTTCGAGCGGGTCTGGCAATGGAACCAGCGAAGCCAGCAAGTGACGTTCGCGCGCGTCGAGTACAACCGCGAGACCTGGGTGTCGTGGGCGGCCGCGATCGCGGACGATTCGGAGATGACCGATGCGCAGATCATCGAAGCCACGGCTGGTGAGATGGGCCGGATCATCCGCGACGATGGCTGCTGCTGGCTCGAGCAGCACCTGCCGCTCGCGTTACTGACGCCGCGGTTGTTCGAGCGGTACTCGGATCACTTCGCGAAGCGCGCGGATGATCTCGAGCGCGCGATCACCGGTGGCGATCGCGACTGATGGACTGACTCCGAGCCACGTGGAGGTGTGGATCCCCAGGGCGTGGTCTGAAAGAGCGCCGTAGATCCGCGAGGTTGCGCGGCTGAGTGGTCGTGACCGCGATGGTCGAACGCTTGCTGATAGGCAAGTCATGTCCATCAAACACCAGACCGAATTCGAAACGATCGAAACCACCAACCTCGAGGAGACCACCGGCGGGATGACCGCACGCTGGCTCATCAACCACCCGTACGCGGCGAACGCGTTCCTTGCCCATCATCCCGGCATCGACGCGCAGTTCAGCGCCAACCATCCGTGGGCCGCGGCCAACATCCACTCGATCGCCTAAGGAGCACGACCATGAGCTTCATCAGCATCGATTCATCCGAGCTCGCGACGGTCATCGGCGGCGGCGTCGAGGCGCAAGGCAGCTACGACGGTGGCGACGGCAAACCGAAAGTCAGCGGCTCGGTCAAGACCACGCCGGATCCGGTGAAGGTGTACGGCAAGACCGAATACCTCGCGTGCAAACAACAGGCGTACGACCAACATCACAACAGCTTTCCATTCAGCCTGTTCGGACAACACGCGTATCACCGCGCGATTGCCGACTGCGCCGTACAGTATGGCGGCAACGGCACCAAGCCGACGCAATGAGCTAGGCTCGACGGATGGAAGGCACGCTGGGCGTTCGAGGCGAGGCCTACTTCATCCGGCGGTTCGCGATCGATGTCGTGGATGGTGTCGATCGCGGCCGCACGGTGACGTCGTCGACGGAACGCTTGTCGATCGGCACGAGCGATGGCAACGACCTTCGCTTGACCGATCCGTCGGTGTCGCGTCACCACTGCGAGCTGCGCACCAGCGCACGTGGGCTCGAGCTGCGCGATCTGGGCAGCACGAACGGCACGTTTGTCGGCGAGTGCGAGATCGTGCGTGGCTTCGTCCAACACGCGTCGCGGTTGCGCGTCGGTCACACGACCGTCGTGGTGCGCATCCTCGACGACGAGATCGAACGTCCGCTCGCCGCGACCGACCATCTCGGCTCGCTCGTCGGTGCGAGTCCGGTGATGCGCCGGCTCTATCCCTTGCTCGAGCAATGCGCGGCGAGCGAGAGCACGGTGCTGTTGAACGGCGAGACCGGCACGGGCAAGGATCTCGTGGCGCAGACGATTCACGAGCACAGCCCGCGTCGCACCGGGCCGTTCGTCGTGCTCGATTGCAGTGCGCTGCCGCACGAGCTCGCGGAATCCGAGCTGTTCGGTCACGAGCGCGGTGCATTCACGGGTGCAGTCGGCACGCGGATCGGTGCGTTCGAAGAGGCGCGCGGCGGCACGATCTTCCTCGACGAAATCGGCGAGCTTCCCGCGCAGCTCCAGCCCCTGCTCTTGCGTGCGCTCGAAGCACGGACGATCAAACGGATCGGTGGGCGTGACACGATCGCGTTCGACGCGCGCGTGATCGCCGGCACGCATCGCGATCTGCGTGCGCTCGTCAATGCGAAGCAGTTTCGCGCGGACCTCTACTATCGTTTGCACGTCGTGCGGATCGAGCTGCCGGCGTTGCGCGATCGGCCGGAGGACATTCCGCTGTTGGCGGCGCAGTTCTGGAAACGGTTTCGATCCGACCGACCGGTTCCGCAGGAGCTGTTGGCGGCGCTCGCGCTTCACGATTGGCCGGGGAACGTGCGCGAGCTTCGCAATGCCGTCGAGCGTGCGGCGTTGTTCGATCTGATTCCGAGCCCGAACCCGGACATGCTCAGTTACCAGCAGGCCAAGGACGCGGCGATCCTCGAATGGGAACGCGTGTGGGCGAAGCGCCTGTTGCTCGCGCATAGCAATAACCTCTCGCATGCAGCGCGTGCGGCGCAGATGGGCCGTAGCAATCTGCGCAGCATCGCGCGGCGGCATGGCCTGCTCGACGACGAATCAGTGGAGTAGCGCGGTCAGCGTGGCGATTCGTTCGGCGGTCGCGTGACGTGCGCGCGCGATCGCGAGGGCTTGCTCGAACGCGGCGGCGCCATCGTGCTGTTGCGCCTTCAACGCGCTGCCGAGCACGACCAGGGTGCGCTCGCGTTCGATCGGAGCGGTGATGTCGTCGAGCGCTTGGCGGGCGGTTGCTTCGGCCTGCTTGGCGTCACCGCGCAGCAACGCGAGCCGCGCGGTGCGTGCCCCGTGTAGCGCGGCGAGCTTCGGTTTGGAGGTGTACGCGGTCTCGAGCGCGGTGATGTGGGTCGCGGCGTCGTCGAGTCGACCGGCGTCGAGCAAGCGATCGATCAGGCGGAGCCGCACGGTGTTCGCTTCCGAACCGGAGGTTTCGGCGAGCGCCTGTTCGTAGAGTGCGGACTCGGTGCCGCCGATCGCGTCGCCCAGATCGCACAGCAGATCGGGCCGCATGGATCGCAAGGCCGGATCGGTCTCGGTCGCGGCGATGATCGACTTCAGCTCCGTGACCGCGGAATCGCGATCGCCGAGACGCATGTGATCGTCGGCGATCGCATGGCGTTCGCTGATCACGCGGCGATGATTCGCCGGTAACTCGGCCTGCAACAGTTGGAGCGCCTGCTCGCGATACGGCAAGCCGGTCTTCGCATCGCCATTGGCGGCGTACGCCGAGGCGATCGAATCGAGCGACATCGCGTACGTGATGCCGGTGTCGCCGAACGCGGTCTTCGCCCAGTCGCTCGAGGCTTTCGCCGTCGCGACCGCGGCCGCGCGTTCGTCGTCGAGATTTGCCATCGCGGTGACCGTGCCGAACCGCAGGGACGCTTCGATCAACGGTTGCGTGCCATCGGAATGCAGTAGGCCATCGAGGCCACGGCGCAACGTGGCGAGTGCGACCCGGTATTCATTGCGCTCGAGCTCGCCCCGCGTGAGCACGTCGATGATGCGGGCGCGCATGCCCGGTGCTTTGTCGATGGCCTGCTTCTCGTACGTGGCCATCGCCTTGCGATCGCCGGTCTGGCCCGCGAGTCGGCCGCGGTGTGCGAGCACCAACGCGGAAAGCTCGTCGGAGTTGATCGCGGTGGCGATTCGCGAGGCATCGCGCAACACGGTATTCGCGTCGGGCAAGCGATCCGCGACTGCGAGCCGGCGTGCGAGAAGGATCTTCGCACGCACTGCGAGCTCGAGCTCGCCGCCGCGCTCGGCGTCGGTCGCGAGCGTTTGCAGATCCGCGATGCGATCGCGATCGGAGTCGTAATCGATGCCGCGCGGGAGCCGACTCCACAGCGCCACGACCGCTGCACGATCGAGCGTCATCGCCGGTGCGCCGATCGTGGCGCAGCCCGCCGGCGAGGTCGTGCCACCGATCACCTCTTCGGCGCGCGCGAGATCCCACGGCCGCGCGAGCAACCAGCTCACATCGCCCGAGAGCTCGATCGCACGGCGTTCGATACACGCGCGGCGAGTCGTGAAGTGTGGATCGTCGCGAGCGTCACAGGCGCCGACCATCGCGTTCGCGATCGCGTTCGTCGCGGCGTCGTAGCGCGCGAGGATCCGGCTTGCCGTCGCGTCGATCGCGGGCGTGTGCTTCGGCGCCAAGAACGTCGCGAGGCTCGCGCGATCGGCCGTCGGCGGAAGCGTGCACGTGACGTGGCCGTGCCGCGTGGCCGCCCAGACCGCACCGCCGGCGAGCGCTGCGCCGGCTGCGATGCCGACGAGCCAGCGACGCGAGCGTTTGGGCTCTAGCGCGGCGAGGATCTGCGGCAGTGAAGGTCTCGCTGCCGGATCGTCGGACGTCCCGCGCGCGATCACCTCCGCGAGTGCTTTCGTCGGACGCGGCACCAATTCCGCGAGTGACGTGCACACGGCGAACACGTCCGACGCCGGGGTCGCGACGGCTCCGCGCGATAGCTCCGGGGCCATGTATTTCGGCGTGCCGCGGGTGTCCGAAACGCGCTCCATCGAAACGCGTTCCTGCCGGACGAGGCCCAAGCCGAAATCGCACACGCGGACGCGTCCGTCGCGCCCGATCATCACGTTGTCGGGCTTGAAGTCGCGATGGACGATACCGACCTCGTGCGCGGCCGCGAGCCCGCGAACCGCTTGGGCGAACGCAGCCACGATCTCGGGCTGCGAGTGATCGCGCGCCCACTCGCGCAAGGTCGCACCGTCGACGAACTCCATCACGAGGAATGGCGTGTCGTCGTCGACGCCGACCTCGTAGATCGCGAGCACGTTCGGGTGCGACAGCCGCGCCATGATCCGCGCTTCGTCGAGGTGATCGTTCGCGCCCGGCGCACGCAGATCGATCGTGCTGCCCGGCGGCGGCGCATGACTGCGATCGAGCAACTTGATCGCCACGTCGCGATCGAGCTGTGGATCGCGCGCTCGATAGACCGTGCCGATCGCGCCGGCGCCCGCTTGGCTCAGCAGCTCGAAACGCTGGAGCGTGCGGGTCACGACCAAAGCTTAACCTCACTCGCCGGGGAACGACGGGCGACCGTGCAGCGCGTGCTCGAGCTTGTCCGCATAGTCGAGTTGCGGATTCGGTTGCGGAGGCGGCGACGCCGGACCGATGTACTGCTGCGGCGGTGCGCCGGTCGGGTTCTGCACCGTGCACGCGCCACCGTCGACACCGCCAATGACAGATTCGAGCAGATCGATTGAAATCGTTTTCATGGTCGGTCTCCTTAGTTGCCAAACGTGGCCGTGCCGCCACCGGGGAGGGAAATCGGGGAGCCCGGGCCGGGCGGAATCGGCTGGATGCGGATGTGATCCGGCGGCGGGCCGAGCTCGGGCTTGTACGGGCCCGGATAGTTCGGCTCGGGGAATTCGATGCCGCCGTTGATGCGCTCCAGCTCGACCAGGCTCAGCTCGGGAAAGTCCTTCATGCGACCTGGCTAGTGCACCTGCCATGCCTCCGAACGTTTCAACGGTTTCGTGCACATTGCCGCCCGGCCATGTCGGCGGCGGTAGACGATCGTTTACCTGAGGTGCGCTTCGAGCTTCTTGCCGCCACGCCGGAAGAAGCTGCCCATCAGGGCCTTGGTCGCCGGCCACGCGATCGTGCCGAGCGTGGTCAGCGTCGCGGCCATCACCCAATCGAGCTGCGTGCCCGTTCCATCGGGCGAGAGCCGGTAGTCCTCGCCCATCTGTGTGACCAGCGGTGAGCTGGTCTCGAACATCGTGAACGAGAAGCGCACGCCCGGCTGCCACGCGATGAAGCGTTCGCGGAACACGCCCAAGCCGCCGCCCATTTTGACCTCGCGTTCGGAGTTGAGGCCGCCTTCGCCGTTGATCCAGGTCGCGCTGCGCAGCATCGGGAACCAGGTGCGCCATTCATCGGGCCGCGCGAACGACGCGAACACCTTGTCGGGGCTCGCCGATAGATGTGCGCGCCCGACGATCTTGCGTGATGCGGTTTCGAAGAAGTCGAGATCGACGGGTGCCAGCGTGCGCATCGCCCGATCGTAGCCGTTACGCGGGCCGAAAAGATTCTGTGCGGAGGGCGAACGTAGGCCGTCATGGTCTATTGAGAAGGCCATGGCAGTCCCCCCATCGATCACGGTCACCGATCACGGCGATGCCGATTTCACGATCACGCGGCATTGGCGCGGCGCGCGGAAGGTGTTCGGCCTGAATCAGGCGGTGTTCATGCTGTTGTTCACCGCGCTCGCGAGCGCGTTGGTGTCGTCGGCGCTGATCATGACGGACAAGGTCGGCGCTGGTTGGCCGGTGTTCGTGGGAGTTGCGTTGATGCTGTATGTCGCGCTCGCGAACGTCGTCAACACGACCACGATCGTGATTCGCGACGGCATGCTCGCGATCGATCATGGCCCGCTACCATGGCTCAGCTCGCGCCACGTACCGGTCGAGCAGCTCGCGTCGATCGACTCGAACGTTCGCGCGAAGCTTCGCGACGGACGGACGATCACGCTGCTCGCATACCCCCGGTGGGCCGCGCTCGCGCCCGACGAATCACGCGCGCTCGGCGAAGAGCTGTCGGGGCGGCTGTTCTCAGCGACCCGCTAGCGGGTTGCCAAACGTGGCGGTGCGATCGCGAGCCTCCCATGCGGTGCGCAGCGCCGGCATGAGGCCATCGATGTCGTCGATCGAAAGCGCCTTCAGATGGCCGAGCTTTGCCGTGCTCTTTTGTACGAGCTTCTTCTGATTCACGTCGAGAGTGCCGTACGCGATGTCGAGCGATTCGAGCCGACGTAACAGCTCCGAATCGAGGAGTGCGGTCAGCACGGGCGTTGGCATGCCGCCGCCGTAGATCGACAGCGCACGCAGTCCCGGAAGTTTCGTCGCAGCGAACACTGGACACAGCGCGTTGGCGTCGAGCTTCGCGTCGGGGATCCACAGCTCGAGATGTTCGAGCTGCGGTCGTGCGAGTGCGGCAAGGGCGTCGGTCGCGTACGCGAACAGCGTGACCACCGTCGGCGGCATCTGGTTCAACCTCGCAACGAGCGCGTCGTCCGGTCGCGAAGCGACTCGCACCTTTCGCACGAGGATCGCGGTTGGCAGGGCGAACGCGCGATCGAGCACGTCGATCAGCATCGCCGGCTTGCCACCTTGCGGCAGACGAATCCCGTCGATCAGCCCCTTCTCCCAATCGAACATCCGCGGTGCGAGATCGCCGACGAACGCCGCAGCATGTTGCTTGAACAGCTTCTTCGCCGCCGCCGTCTTGCCGGCCAATTCGAGCGTCATGTATTCGCCGAGTGGATCGCCCTGCTCCATCAACCAGTCCGCGTACACACCGCGCGTCGCGTCGTCGGGGCTCGCGATCAACCGCGCCACCAAGTCCGCGCTCTTCTTCGTCGAAGGTTTCTTAGGCGCTTTCGCTGCGACCTTCTTCGGTGCCTTCTTCATCAGCGCGGCGGCCTCGCTTCGCGAACGGTGCGAACACGCGAGGCCGCGCCGTGCCCGCACACCCGAGGTGATACCAACCCGAAGACATGATCGAGTCGTTGCCAAAGCGCTGCTCGCCCTTGGCGATTCGCTTGCCACATTGTTTGCAGCTCGAACGATCGGTGGGTGCCTCTTCGATCCGCCAATCAGCCATCGCGGACGAGAGTAGCGGCTAGCAGTTCTCGTCGCACGATTTCGAGCCATCGTCGGGCTCGATCTGGATCGTCACGTGGTGGATCGCGAACTGCCGCTCGATCGCCTCCGACGTCTCGCGGATCAGCGTCGGCGAACACTTCTCCCACGGCATCTTGAGATGTGCGGTGAGCGCGGCTTCCGTCGTGGTCATCGACCAGATGTGCAGGTCGTGAACGCTCGTGACGCCGGGAATCGACTCCAGGTACTGGGCCACGGCGACCGGATCGATGCGTTCGGGAACCGCATCGAGCAACAGGTCCAACGCCTCGCGGAGCAGCTTCCACGTGCCGAACAGGATCACGATCGACACCACCAGGCTCGCCACCGGATCGATCCACGCGATATCGGTCTTCCATACGATCAGGCCCGAGACGACAACACCCGCCGAGACCGCGGCATCCGCCATCAGGTGCAGGAACGCGCCGCGAATATTGACGTCTCCGTGGCGACCCTTCGCGAACAACATCGCCGCGCCCGCATTGATCACGACACCGAGCGCCGCGACGAGCGCGACCACCCCGCCCTGCACCTTCGGCGGTGCCGCGAGCTGATGGATCGCTTCCCACGCGACGCCACCGATCGCGAACAACACCAAGCCGCCGTTCGCCAACGCGGCGAGGATCGTCGTGCGTCGCAGCCCGTACGTCCGTCGAACCGAGCGCGCGCGCTTCGCGAGCGACATCGCGCCCCACGCCATCCCGAGCCCGAGGACATCACCGAGGTTGTGCGCCGCGTCCGCGAGCAGCGCCGTCGAATGGGCCGCGATGCCGGCAATAACACCGACGATCACGAACACGACATTCAACGACATCCCGATCGCGAACGCGCTCGTCATCGTGGGTGGCGGCGCGTGGTCATGTTCGTCACTCATTTCTCACCTCCCGCGAGATCGCCGACCGGTTTGCGTGCACGTCTAAATAACCACGCATATAGGGTCGGCAAGACCAGCAACGTCAGTGCCGTCGATGTCACGAGCCCACCGATCACCACGGTGGCGAGCGGCTTTTGCACTTCGGCACCCGCGCGCGAGGCGAGCGCCATCGGGATAAACCCGAGCGAGGCGACCAACGCGGTCGTCAGCACGGGGCGCAGTCGAACCTTGGCGCCTTCGAACGCGGCGGCGTCACTGGTCGCACCTTCATCGCGCTTGTGTTGGATGTAGCTGACGAGCACGAGCCCGTTCAACACGGCCACGCCGAACAGCGCGATGAAGCCAACCCCGGCCGTGATCGAGAATGGCATCCCTCGCAGCGCGAGTGCGAACACACCACCGGTGACCGCGAACGGCACGTTCAGATAGATCAGCGCGGCCAACCCGGCCCGCCCCGTCGCCGCGTAGAGCAGGACGAAGATCAGCCCCAATGCGATCGGCACCACGAGCTTCAGTCGAGAGCTCGCCGCTTCGAGGTTCTTGAACTGGCCATCCCACTCGACGAAGTAGCCCGAAGGCACGAGGTCCGCGCGCGCGACCTTGGCCTGCGCCTCGGCGACGAAGCTCGCGAGGTCACGCCCGCGCACGTTCGCCTGCACGGTCGTGAAGCGACGCCCGAGCTCGTGCTGGACCTCGGCGGGTCCGTCCTCGAGGCGAACATCCGCGAGCTGGCCGATCGGGATCAGCTGGCCGCCCGGCGCGCGCACGCGCAACGCCTCGATCGTAGCCTTGTCGCGACGCGCGGAGAGATCGAAGCGAACCTGCATCGCGTAGCGGCGGCGGCCTTCGATCACGGTCCCGACTTCGCGGCCACCGAGTGCGGCGACGACATCGAGCACGTCGGACGCGTTGATTCCGTAGCGCGCGATCGCGCGGCGATCGATATCGACACGCAACACCGGCAGGCCTTCACTCTGCGCGGCTTTGACGTCGGCGGCTCCCGAGACGCCCGCGATGATCGCGGCGGCGCGTTCGGCGGTCGCCGAGAGCGTTGCCAGATCGTCGCCATAGATCTTCAGCGCGACATCGGCGCGCACGCCGGCGATCAGCTCCGACATCCGCATCTCGATCGGCTGCGACCAGGCGAAGCCCTCGCCCGTGATCTTCTCCCGCAGGGCGGCATCGAATTTTGAGATCAGCGCGTCCCGCGATCCGGATCCGGGTTTCACCATCACGAACACGTCGCTCTGGTTGACCGACATCGGATCCGTGGCGATTTCGGGACGCCCCGTCTTCGAGACCACCGCCACGACTTCGGGAAAGCTACCGAGCACCTTCTCGACATCCGCATTTCTCCGGACGGACTCCTCGAGTGACACGCTCGGCAGCCGGATCGTGTTGAGGATCAGCGAGCCCTCGTCGAGCTTCGGAATGAACTCCGCACCGAGTGTCCGATACGCGAGCCCTGCGCCGACGAGCAGCACGGCGGCCGATGCGAGCACGAGCCCGCGACGCCGGATCGCGCGATGCAACAACGGCTCGTAGATCCGGTGCGCCGCCGCGACGATAAAGCTCGGCTTCTCCGTCAGCCTGCGCGGCAAGAACATCGACGCGAGCGCCGGCACCAGGGTCAGCGCGAGCGCGAGCGAGCCCGCCAGCGCGAACAGCACCGTCATCGCCATCGGCCGGAACATCTTCCCCTCGACGCCTTGCAGCGACAGGATCGGCAAGTAGACGATCGCGATGATCGCGACGCCAAACACGGCGGACCGCATCACCTCGTGACTCGCCTGCATGACGGCTCGGGTTCGTTCGGTCTTGTCGAGTCTGCGCCCCAACTCGTGACTGTTCTCGGCGATGAGACGCACGGCGTTCTCGATCACGATGACAGCACCGTCGACGATCAGGCCGAAATCGATCGCACCGAGCGACATCAGATTTCCGGACACGCCGAACCGTCGCATCCCGAGGAACGCGACGAGCATCGCCAGCGGAATCACGATCGCGACGAGTAGGCCCGCGCGAACATTCCGGAGCATCAAGAACAAGACGATCATCACGAGCAGGCCACCTTCGACGAGGCTGCGCGTGACCGTGTGGATCGTTTTGTCGACGAGCTCGGTCCGATCGTAGAACGGCACGATCTCGACACCCTGCTTCGCCAACATCGGCTGCATGTCGCCGATCACCTTCTTCACGTCGCTGACGACCTGGCGCGAGTTGGCGCCCATCAACATCATCACGGTGCCGCTGACGATTTCGCCCTTGCCGTCGCGGGTGACCGCACCCTGGCGAACCATCGGTGCGAACGCGACGGTCGCGAGCTGGCGGACGTAGATCGGCGTACCGTCGCCGTCGGTGCGGACGACGACGTCGCGAATGTCATCGAGCGCCTCAATCTGACCTTCGCCGCGAATCAGGTACTGCTCGCCGTTGTGCTCGATGTACGCGCCACCGGCGTTGGCGTTGTTGCGCTCGAGCGCCTCGAACAGAGTCGCCGATCGAGACACCGAACGACACGAGCTGGTCGGGGTTCACTTGAACCTCGTAGGTCTTCAGCTCGCCGCCGAATGGATTCACCTCGACGACGCCGCGCACGGCTCGCAACCGCGGCGAGATGTCGAACTCGAGGATCGAGCGTAGATCCATCGCCGGCTTGTCGCCGCGCAGCTCGAATTGATAAATCTCGCCGAGCCCCGTCGAGATCGGGCCCATCTCGGGCACGCCGAGTCCATTTGGAATCGCTTCGCGTGCCTGCTGGAGCCGCTCGCCGACCAACTGGCGCGCGAAGTAGATGTCGGTGTCTTCGTCGAACACGACCGTCACGACCGACAGCCCGAACTTCGACGTGCTGCGCAGTTGTTCGAGCTTCGGAATGCCGCCGAGCGCCTGCTCGATCGGTGTGGTGATCAGCTTCTCGACTTGTTCCGGACCTAGTGCCGGCGATTTCGTGAGCACCTGGACCTGGATGTTCGTGATGTCGGGAACCGCGTCGATCGGGAGCGACTTCACCGACACGACGCCGCCGACGATCAACAGGATCGTGGCAATGACCACGAGGAATCGATTCCGCAGCGCCCACGCGAGAACGAGGTCGATCATTGGTCGTCCTCCTTCATCAGCTCCGATTTCAACGTGAAGCTTCCCGATACCGCGATCCGATCGGCTTCGCCGAGGCCATCCATGATCTCGACCCAATCGGCGTTCTCCTGGCCGACCTGCACGCGCTTCGCTTCGAACACGCCCGGTTCGCGAGCGACAAACACGAGGGCGCGGTCACCGTCGCGCTGGATCGCACCAGCAGGCACGTAGAGTGCGGTGCGCGGCACTTCCGCCGTGCCCGCGATCTCGACGGTCGCGAACATCCCGGGCTTCAAGGCGCCGTCGGGATTCGGCATCACGATCCGGATCTTCACGGCGCGCGATTTGCGCTCGATCACCGAACCCACGTTCGCGACCTTGCCGGGGAAGGTCTTGTCCTTCCACGCCGGCACCCGCGCGACGACCGCCTGCCCGACCGATACCTGCGCGAGGTCCCGTTCGTAGACATCCGCCAGCACCCAGACCTCGCGCAGATCCATGACGACGAACATCGTCTCGGACGGCTGCGCCGCTTGGCCGACGGTCGTGGGCCGCTCGACGACAACGCCATCCATCGGCGACGTGACCGAGAACGACGATGCGAAGTGCTCGCTCGGCGAGAGCTGACCGAGTTGCGCGTCGCTGATGCCCAGCGTGTGGAGGCGGACCTCGGCCGCGTCTTTTTCAGCGCGCGCCTTGGTCGCGTCGGCTTCGGCCTGGCGCCAATCTTTCTCCGACGAGATCTTCTTCTCGAACAGCGCGCGCTCGCGATCGGCAGCTTCCTTACTGACCTGCGCGAGTGCGGCCGCCGCGATGTAGTCAGCCTTTGCGCGGCCGAGGTCGGGCGAGTCGATCGTGGCGAGGAGCTCGCCCTTCTTGACTCGATCGCCGACGCCCTTCACGAGTCGTGACACGCGGCCCGGCACCTTGGGACCGATGCGAGCAACGCCGTCGTCGGGTGGCTCGATCTCGCCGGTCGCGCGAATCGCTGTCGTCTCGCTGCGTTTCGACACGGCAGACGTCTCGATGTTCGCGGTCTCCATCTGCTGTTTCGTCAGCCGGATCTCGCCCTTCTTCTGGACGGGCTCGGCCTTCGGTTCGTCGACGGGTTCGCTGCGTCCACACGCGACGAGCGCGCACGCGATCAGGAGGGTCCTCACGGCGTCACCTCCAGCGCAGACGCTCGTGACACGGCCGCCCACGCTTCGATCGCCTCTGCGGCGGCGTCCAGATATCCGAGGCGATTCGCGAACAGATCGCGACGCGCGATCGAGAACGCGTAGAAATCGATCTTGCCGGCGCGATACGAATCCGCGGCGAGCTGCAGATTCTCGTGCAGCTTGTCGCTGACCTCGCGATCGAATGCTTCGACGGCGGCGAGTGCTCGGGCGTAGCGCTGCGCTGCAACGCGTGCAGTGCGCTCGACCTCGACGCGAAGCCAAGTGGCTTCGACATCCGCGCGATGTGCGAGTGCGCGGGTTACCGCACGTTGGCCTTGATTGCGCGTCCGAATCGGAAGCGCGATCGTCGCGCCCACGGCGAGCGTGTGTGTCTTCACGTCGGGATCGGGCTCGTAGCCGTACGTGAGACTCAACGTGATGTCCGGGACCGCGCCCGCGTCGGCAACGTGCACGTCGGCGTTCGTCGCGTCGACCTCGGCTCTCGCTTGTACGAGATCCGGACGGTTCGAGATCGCAGCGTTCACCGCGAGGCTCTCGGCGAGTGCCGCCGGCAACCGTGGCGATCTATCGGATGGTTCCGGAATGTCGGTTGCACCGATCGCAGATGCGAGATCCGCGATCGCGCCGGCATATTCGTTTTCAGCGTCGAGCCGATCGTGTTTCGCTTTACCCAGATCCGCGATCGCTAGGTTGAGTCGAAGTTGCGTCTCGCCGCCGAGGGCTTGCGCCTGCTGCGTCGCAGCGACGACCTCCGACGCTGTCTTCTCCGCTTCGTTCGCTGATTCGACGCGAAGACGCGCGACCACCGCGAGCTCGTATGCGCGCCACGTTTCGATCCGTGCGGCGAGCTGAGCCCCGAGTAAGCCGCTCGCTGCTGATCGAACGCGCGCATCCGCTGCATCGCGACGAGCCGCGCGCTTGCCGCCGAGCTCGATCGTTTGGCCGATGCCAACCGAGGCGCCTCCGAGCACGGAACCAGATGACCAACGCGGGCCGGCAGCGAGCTCGAGCGTCGGGTTGTAGAGCGGGAGATCCGCCGCGAGCGCGTTGCCGCGTGCGGCGTCGCGATCCGCAGTGGCGATAGCGACCGATGGCCGCGCGGATGCTCGACGTAACGCGTCGTCGAGCGTGATCGATTCGGCAGTCGCGAAACGCGCGCCGAGTAAGCATATAGACGTGACTAACTTGAACATGAACGCCTCCAGCGCCGTCCCCGAAACGGAAACGACGCTCGACCGATGTGCGAGAGCGAATGCGTCGCGGATGCGTCATGACAAGACGCACCACGAGCAGGAACGACCGTGGCCGTTACGCTATCGGCGGTCGCAGCTCGGGCGCGGACGCTGGCAGCCCGTGAAGTGATCGGGGCGGCAACATCTTCGGCGGCGGAATGATGTCGGCGATGACGGTGACCACCGACAGGCGAGTTGTCTGCGCAGCCGTCTGGCCACCGTGACAGTTCCCGATGTGGAACGTGCCCGAACACCCGTGCTCGCCCTCGCCGAACGGCGTGCCGTGATGATCACCAGGCTGATCGGCAAGATCACCGTACGTCGCGAAATGGACCACTGCTTCGACGATCTCCGAGAGTCCCGGCGCGATGGCCAGGACAACCAGGAGGGCGAGCAGTCGTTTCGTCACGCCGCACAACCGTAGTAGACGCTCGAACGATGGTCAACCAAGACCGAAACGGTACACGCGCTTGCCCGACGCCGTGCGGTCACCGCGATCGATGAACCCCGACTTCTCGAGCACGCGGATCGACGCTGGGTTCTCGTCCTCGACGATCCCGAGCACCGCATCGAGTCCGAACGTCGCGAGGGCCCAGCGCGCGGCCGCACCGACAGCCTCGCTCGCCATCCCGCGCCCGTTGAAACGTTCGTCGATCGCGTAGCCGATTTCGACACCATCCGGCACCGCGCTGAAACCCACGTGCCCCACGAGCTCACCTCCATCGCGCAGCACCACGCCCATCACATAGGGACGCACGCGCGGATCGCGCGCCACGGACGCCGCGATCAACGCGCGCACGACCGCCGCCGCGTGTGCCTCGTCCCGGTACACCTGATCCGGCAAGAAGCGCACGAGCAACGGATCGCGACTCATCGCGAACGCTCGATCCGTGTCCGCCTCGCACAACACGCGCAGCCGCAATCGCGGTGTCTCGATCTCGTCACTCACGATTCATATCTTCATGCGCGCGACTCAGAGTGTCCAGTCGATCGGCTCGAGGTCATCCAGCGAGAGCTCGACCACGGCTTCTTCGAGCAAGCGCGAGACTTGCTGGCCCCGAGGCGACAGGTGCATCGCGCTCGGGCTGTCCTCGGCAGAGATTGCGGCGATCACGTCGGTGACGGTCGCGCCGCTCTCCTGGATTTGCGGTGCGAGCTCTTCGCGACCGCTCAAGAAGAACCGTAGCTCGTCGAGATTTGCCGCCATGCGGACGGACAAGTGCATTCGCCGCGCCGACGGCTCGCCACACGGATGTTCGGTAGATAGGCCCCGTCGACGGCAGGGTCAACTGACCTCATGCAACCAGTTGTCTGCTCACGCGCCGTGATACCAAGACGCATGGCGTACGCGCGACTCGCTCCGATCGCATTGGTCGTAGCGACGAGCTCGGCAGCAAACGCCGATGTCGTCGACCCCGATTCGTTTACAGGGATCACGAGCATCGACGATGCCGCGACCGCGGGACTGTTTCTCGCAGGCGGGGCGGTTGGCTTCCTCGCTCACGAGAGCGGACACGTCGCGATGAACTACGCGCTCGGCAATTCACCGGAGGTGCACGGCATCACGACGTTCGGATTCATCCCGTTCGTCGCGATCGCTCCGGCGCTCCAGTGCAGTGGGAGCGTGTGTCTCAAGCGCGACGGCACGCCGTTGGCCTTCGGGCCGAGTGGCAAGTACCTCATCGTCACCGCCGGCTATGACGTCCAGCACCTCACGACCGAGCTCCTGCTCACGCTAACGCCACGCCTGCGTTACGACGACGCGCCGTTCCGCAAAGGCCTCTTCACCTTCGACATCCTGTTGTCGGTCGGCTACGCGGTGTCGGACTATCTCGGCGTCGAGGATTCTCATGGCGATTCGCTCAACGCCGAGCAAGCGTCGGGGATCAATCGCTTCGTGTTCGCGACGCTCCTCATCGCGCCGGCGATCCTCGACACCTACCGGTACTTCAACCCGAAGTCGAAGTGGGCGCCGTGGGTGAGCCGCGGCACCAAGCTCGGGATGATCGGCATAAGCTTCGCGATCTGAGGCTCAGCGACGAACGTTCTTGGCCTTCGAGAGATCGGTTCCGCTCAGGTCGGCGCCTTCGAGGTTCGCGCCGGTGAAGTCGGCACCATCGACGTTCGCGTTACTGAGATCGGCGCCGTGAAAATCGGCCTCGCGCAGCGAAGCGTTGGTGAGGATGCTGTGGCTGAAATCTGCGCCCTCGAGATATGCGCCCTGAAGAATCGCGTTCGCGAGCTTGGAGTTGCTGAAGTCGGCGCCGTTGCCCTTGGCATTCGTCAGGTCGGCACACCCCAGTTGCGCTTGCCGAAAGTCGGAGCCGTGAACATCCGACCGAACAAGGCTGAGCCCCGTCGCGTTCGATGCGTTGAAGCGCGCACCCCACGCCTTGCAGTTATTCATGCTCGCACCTTCGAGCTCCGTTGCTGAAAGATCCGCTCCGATCAATCGACCACCATCGAACACGGCTTTACCGCCGACGAGTAAGCCCATCCGCGCGCCGGTCAAGGTCGCGCCTCGAAGGTTCGCGCCTTTGACGACCGCTTCACGCAGATCGGCGCCCGTGAAGTTGGTGTGATCGAGATCGGCGAGCGTGAGCTCGGTGCGGCCGAGGTTCGCGCCGCTGAAGTCTGCGTTCGCGCACTGCGTCTCGCGCAGATCGGCGAGGTGAAGATCGGCACCGTGAAAGATCGTGTTCTTGAAGTTCGCCTTTCGGTAGTCGCCGTCGGAGAGATCCTGCCCGGTCATGTTGCGACCGTGCCAATCCTTTCCTTTGATCTCGTCGAGGGAAGGTGGCGGCGCGTCTCGCTTGTAGTCGAGATCGACGAAGTACGTGACCCACGGCTTGTCCTTGTGATCGCCACCCGACAGGATCCAGCGCTGCGCGGAGACATCGGGTTTCAGCGTCGCCGTGACAAGTGGTCGATCCGGGTCGTAGACGAAGATCACGACCGAGTCACCACTGCCTTGAAAGCCAACGGCGAGGACGAAGTGGTTGTCTCCCCAATTGAACGGATTGCCGTCGGGGACGACCAGGCCGAGCATGACCGGTTCGCCCTTCTCGATGAAGCGCTTCAGGATCGGCAGCCACTGAGTGAATCCGGCATTAAACACACCCGAGGTCACCGAACCACCGACGTTCAGGTTCGCACCGACGAAGTCCCAGAGATGCTCGGTCGCCGCGGTGTACTGGCGCTGCCAGATGTACGTGCTGAGCACGGAGCCATTCGCCGGCAGCGTGGCTGTCGTCGGCGTCTTGCGGCCTGCGTGGAAGTAGTCGAGCGCCGCGTACACCATGCCTCCGCAGCGGCCGGGTGTTGTGAGTCCCTTGAACGCGACCCAATCCTTGAACTTGTTCGGGAACCGAAACCCGTTCTTCGCAGGCACGAACTTGGTCATCTTTTTTGCGGGCATTTCGAACGTAACGTTCGCTGCGCCAAATCTTCCCCGGCATTCGGCAAGCGGGGCGAACCGGTACGCTCGCTCGGTCTTCGTGAGGTAGCATTCCACCGATGAAATGGCGGAGCTCGCTGGTCGCGCTCTGCGTCGCTTGCGGTGGCGTGCAACGGGTTGCGCCGGTCGAGCCAACGCCACGGCTTTCCGAGCTTCCGATTCCCGGCGATCCAGCGTTCGTTACAACCGCGCGAGACGTGATCGCGATCGCGATCGCGAACGATCCGAGTGTCGCTGCGAGCGCTGGACTGTTCGACGACGCGACGGGCGTGCCGTCGTTCTCGCCGGCGGCGATCAGCGAGCGCACCGCGCGGCTCGATCGCGATCTCGCAGCGCTGCGCGCGATGCCGTGGCGCACGTGGCCGATCGATCAGCAGATCGACTTCCGTTGGGTCTTCGCGAACGCCGAAACGGCGCAGCGCCAGCTCGTCGTCGAGCGCGTGTTCGAACACCGGCCCGCGGCGTGGCTCGAACCGCTCGCGAATCAGTTGATCGCGTTCGCGAGCTACGTGCCCGGAGATCCGCGGCCCCGGCAGATCTGGGCGAAGGTCCCTGCCCTCGTCGACGACATGCACACCGTCGCGACCGCGGTCACATCGCGCGATCGCGAAACCGCGCGCAAGCTGATCACCGCGCTCGTCGCGATGGCAAAGGTCGATGGCTCCGCAGAGGCGAGCGCAGCGATCGGTTCCCTCGAGCGCTACGATCGCGAGCTCGCCGCGCTTCATCCCACGCGCGAGATGACCGTGGTCGGTGCGGACAACTATGCATGGAGGCTCGCGCATGCCGAGCTGCTCGACCAGTCACCTGCGCAGTTGCTCGCGACCGCACGATCGGAGCTCGCGCGCGTTGCGATCGAGCGCGGCGCACTGAAGTCGCAGCTTCCAGATCCGCCGGCGCCGACCGCCGCACAGCGCGAGCGCGCGACCGACCTGACGCGCGACAGCTTGCTCGAGATGTACGACGCGATCGAAGCCGAGCTCCGCGCCGCGACGATCAAAGCCGGCTTCGTCACCATCCCCGCTTCGGTCGGTCCGATCCACGCACGCGAAACGCCCGACGCGATGGTTCCACTCGGCGGCGATGGCGGCAGCATGAACCCGCCCCCGCCGTACATCGCGAGCAACGTCGGTGCGTGGAACGTCGAACACTTTCACGCCGGCTGGGACGACAACCAGCGGCTCGAAAAGATCATCGGCGCCGACGGTTGGAAGACGAACGGATTCGGCCCGTACGCGGCACACGAGGGCTTTCCCGGCCATCACCTGCAGCTCGCGATCGCGCGCCTCAACCCGGATCCGATCCGACGGATCCTCGTCGACGGCATGCAGAACGAGGGCTGGGGCCTCTACGCCGAAGAAGAGCTATGGCGTCACGGCGGGCTCGGCGATGCCCCGGCGACCAAAGACGCGGTGCTGCGCTCGTATCAGTTCCGGATCATGCGCGTCATCTACGACGTCAACATCGAGACCGGTGTGTGGACGCTGCAACAGGCCGCCGACTTCCAGCAGCAGACGCCGCCCGGCAAAGGCGAGATCAACGAAGACCTGCTCCGCGCGATCCAATGGCCGACGCAGCTCGTGCACTACTTCGCCGGCAAGCAGCAGATCCTCGCGCTGCGCGCCGAGTATCAGAAGAAGCTCGGTGCCGCGTACACCGACCGCGCGTTCCACGACGCGTTCCTCGCCGAGGGCTCGATTCCGGTGCCGCTGATCCGCGCGAAGCTGCTCGGCACGCCGGTACCCGAGCTGTAACGTCGTTCGTGCCCGAAGTCACAAGACCTGCCGCTCATTGCCCTGACCGGTTCGGTCGCTAGCTGTACTATCGCCGCATGGTTCGGATCTCGATCGTCGCGGCCTCCATTCTCGCCTCGATTCTCATCGTGGCGTGCGGTGACGGCTCGTCCGATCGACACCTCTCGGATGCGTCGGTCGATCTTGGCAGTGACAACGGCAGTGGCAGCGGTAGCGGAAGCGGCAGTGGCAGTGGCAGTGGCGCGTTCGCGTTCTTGCTTCACCCACGCGACCACAGCACCGAGCTGATGGTCTTCGCCTCGAGTGCGCTCATCGTTGTCGGTCCGGCGGGAGCCGGGCTTGCCGCTCGTCGTCGCCGCCGCCGGAACGCGATCTGAAGCGTTGGTCGGGCTACATCGCAGCGTTCGCGCTGTGGCTGGTGTTCTTCGTTCAAGCGATCAACACGCCGTTCATTCTCGATGATTGGTTCCAGCTCCGGTACTGGCGCGATCACGAGTTCGGTCTCGTGAATCTGTGGGCGTTCGCTCGCCACAACTACATTCACTACAATCCTCGAATCGGCGAAGTCTGGCTCGCCGTGGTCGATGGCTCGCCGGCGCTCCACGCGATCGTCACGCCGCTCGTGCAGCTCGGCTTATTGGTGTTCGCGTTTGTCGTCGCGTTCGCGCGCTGGCCACGACGCAGTGACCTTCCGCTCCTGTTGTTTCTCCAGACGATGATCTGGGTCGTGATTCCGCTGCCCGGCCTGATGTATTTCTATCGGCCGTACGCGACGAACTACCTGTGGGGCTTCACCACCACGCTCGCGTTGTGCGTGCCCTACCGGCTCGGCGTGGTCGGTCGCAAATACATCCTGCCGATGCTGGTCCTCGGTTGGCTCGCCGGCATGTGCAACGAGCACACGGGCCCGACCGCGATCGTCGTGGTGTCCGCGTTCGTGGTCGTCGCGCTCCGTCGCCGGACCAGTCAGCCCTGGATGTTCGCCGGCCTCGTCGGCGTGATCGTCGGCTACGCGATGTTGTTCTTCGCGCCGGGACAGACCGCGCGCTACGGCGGCATCGCGAACCAGGCAACGCCGCTCCACATGCTCGCTCACCGCGGCGTGATGGGATGTGCCTGGATCGTTCGCGAGCTCGTGTACGAGTCGCGACTCGGCATCCTGATGTTCCTCGCGGTCGTTGTCAGTTACTTGATGACGGGTCCTTCGCGTCCGACGCGCGCGACCTGGCTCGCCGCGGGAGGGCTCGCGGCGGCGAGCGCCTGCATCATCGCGACTTTGTTCTTTTCGCCGACCACGATCGACCGGATGTACGTCGCCTCCGGCGTCCTCCTGGCGGCAGCGTTCACGGTGCTGGCGGAGCACATGTTTCGCGAGCCGGTGGTCAAGTGGTTCGTGACGTGCGCCTGCTTCGTCGTGTTCGCGTTTCACGTCGAGCGCTTCATCACCACGACCCACGAGGTCAAGGTCGAGAACGAAGCCCGGATCGAGGCCATGCAAACCGCTCGGCCGGGTTCGATCGTGGTCGTCCCCACCTACTCGCATCCCGATCGATCGCGATGGGTATTCGGTGATGACCTCGCCCACTTCCCGTGGTTTCGCGAGTACGTCGCCGGCGAGCTGTTCGGGCTCGCGCGCGTCGATCTCGATCATCTGGACAAGACACCGCCCGCCGAGCTGGTGACCACGGCCACGTACGACCCGCCTGCGCGACCGCCGGCCGTGCCGTCGCCCACGTATCGTCAGCTGCTCGATGCGCCGGACGCGTGGACGCTCGCGGCGCCCGAGCTTCCCGGCCACACGCTCGTTCACGTGACGATCGAAGCGCATGGCTTGTTCGTCGATTCGCAGCGCCGTCCCGTGATCGTGTTCGATGGCACGCCGCAGGAGCACACGTTGATCGATGGGCGCCCGTACGACGACGCGCGTGGTCACTTCATTCGCGTCCGCGATCGCGCTGCCGCGACGGGCTTCGACTGGTTCGTGCTCGGGTGCGGTGAGCGCCAGCACGTGACGCCGGTCGTGGATGGTCGAGACGCGTTGTTACCGGTCGACGAGTCCAACTGTCGTGGCCCGTTCACGGCGATCGCATGCGATGACGCGCGTTGCTGGGTCGCCGGTTGGTACTAGGAACGGCGAGCGATTGTTAAGTCGCTTGCCGAAACGCCCCGGTTGAGAAGATCATGGGTTTGGAGGGCGTGAAGATGATGTTTCGCTTTGCGATGGTTTGTTCGATCGCGATCGCGGCTTGCAACGGCTCGACGGGTGGCGTCGGGCCGGAAGGAGAGAACGGCGCAAATGGTGCCGACGGCACCAACGGCGTGAACGGAGCCAATGGGTCCGATGGCGCCGCAGGTGCGAAGGGCGACAAGGGCGACAAGGGTGATCCGGGTGTCGCCGGCGCAAGTGCACCGATTCTGCTCGCGACCGCGCCCGAGCAGCCGGCCACCTACCACTTCCAAGATCACGACCCAGACGGACTTCCGGCGAACGTCTGCGTGTCGCTTCCACACCAGTTCAAGTCCACGACGGGACGCGTGTTGATCCAGCGTTCGGATCGAAACTACGTCTGGTACCAAGGGCAGCTGCTTCGAGCCGTGTCGAAGACGTCGCTCCAGATGGTCGTGGATGCGCGCGTCGGATCGACGGACACGGGCGACGTCATGAACGAGATCACCGCGGAGGCGAACTGGGTCCCGTGGGACTACTCGCAGGGCGCCTGCGACGAGTCGAGTGCAACGACGTGCGAGACCCACAAGATCGGCACCGAGACCCGCTGCTACTGCGGCACGGACACGTGCCCGATGGTCGATTCGATCGTCGTGACCGAGCTGCCTGCGATCGGTCCGACGTAGCAAGTTGTCCTCGATCACGTTGCCCGATCGCCTTCGCTCACAAACTCAACGAAAGGGATCCGATGAAAAAAACTCTGTTGGGGCTGGTAGCCGTTCATCTCTCCATTCCCGCCTGTACCGACAACACGTCTCAGACCTCGGATACGTACGAGGGAGCTCCGCGCCCGGGTGACCAGTTCAGTGTCGCTTGGGATCTGACGGGATGTATTCAATCGCTGACCGGGGAGACCATCTGTCCCAAAATCGCAGATTCAAACGAGGTATCTATCGTCGACGATCCAAGCCCAGTCGCTCCTCAGTACGGTTTCCACGTGTTGCTCTCGTGGAACGGCGGTGAGACCGACCAGGCATCCTCTGTCGACGTGTGGAATTCGCTCGTGCCCAACGACGAGGTCGACGACGCCGGCGTACGTAAATCGACGTGGCTGACGCGCGACGAGTCGGTTACGGATCAGGTCGTGTTCGCAGGAACGTTCTCGTGGACGACCGGAATCGGCCCGATGAGCATTCCGCTACGTCTGACCCTCAAGTAGCTGGACACCGAAAAAGGCGAAACCCGCCGAGCAGCTGGGCGGGTTTCTATCGTAGCGGGGGCAGGATTCGCTCGCATATCTCTCGATTATTGCTGGGTTATCAAGGGAAAGCTTTGACGGCAGGGCTATAAAACCCGTGTCGCGTGCTTTTGTAACAGAGCAACGAGATCCACGGCGCTGATCTCGTATCGCTTGAGCCAGTCTTGCGTCGGCCGGCTCACGCGATTCGGGGCCGACACCGTGCCGGTGTCGCGACTCTCTTTTTCTATCTCCAACGTGACGATCATCCTGCCTTCAACCGAGCGTAGTACGAGCCGGTGATACGTCGTTTGTTCATCGCGTCCGTCGAAGCCGCGCTCGCGGTAGGATTCGTACAGGTCTAGCTTTCGCTCCTCGACTTCCATGGAGCAACGATACCGAAAGCTGGTCGTCGATGGGTGCGGACGTTGTGCTAGCGTCGAGCCCCGCCCGACGCGTAGTAGCGCAGCAACGAGCCGACCAAACCTAGAACGAGCTCGGCCTCGATCGGCCCGGTTATATCGTCGACGCCCGGATGAGCAGCGTGGTGCATGATCTGGTGAATCGACGCGCGCGCGTATTCGATTGCTTCCGCGTTCGACCATGCCTTGCGTTTCGTCGCATCGAACTCCGCGATCCCCTTCGGATGAAGATCCAATGCGTCACGAATCGCCTCGACCGTCTTTCGGCACTCGACCAGAACCTGCGTATAGCTCGCCTTCTGGTCTTGCTCGATCGCTAACCGATAGTGCGTCGCTGCGGTCGCAAGCAGCTCGCCGACTCGTCCTCCCGCAATCGGCACGTCGATAATGTGCCGCGCCTCGTATTGCGCCGCTGCGAGTGCCGAAAACCATTCTGACGCACTAGCTGTTACGTTGAGTACGCATGTTGTGTCCAGCGACGCTCTCCCTTGACCCCGAATTCGGAGCCACAGCGAGAATTCGACCTGCTGATTCGGACGCCCAGCTCGCTCTCGATCGATCTTACGAATTTGCTCGTCGCTCAGGTTAATGCACATGAAGAATTCGGAGCGTTCGCCGGGGCGTGCCCTAAAGCTGCTCAGCAGCCAACACGGACCGAGGTCACCCCGTCGCTGCAAATCGACGCGCCCGGTCGCATCGTTGATCTCCAAGACCTCTTGCTCGGGCGCGCGATTTTCGATTTCGCATTTGAACATGATTGTTGCGCCATCAACGGTCTGGCGCCCGGATAGCGCGCCCAAACGCACGATAGCGATGGGATGTCCCATGTACTGGATGAATTGTTCTTGTCCCATCGTCTCCCTCGATCGTTACACGCCAACGAGCCAGCGCTGTTAGCTAGCACAGCGGGGCACATTGACGAGTCGACGCTACGGAGCGCTGCTCAAAACTCATCCTTGCGAATGGCACGCTGACCGAGCGCACTTCGCCGCCGCAGACACATGTGACGTGACTTTGCTGAAAGAATCGGCTGAGATAGGTTCTGTTTCAAAAGGGGAACGATGCCAAAGACCGTCACCGACGCCCAACTCCGCGAGCTACTAAAGTCCGGAGCTAGCGCTTATCAGGAACGCGAGAACGACCTGAACACCCGCGAGCTGCAGGCGCAAAGAGTTCTCGACATGATGATCGAGGTCATACAGCCGACGGCCGACTACTTGGTCTCGCTCAAGGTGCCGGCGAACCTAAAGCGACTGCCGATGGGCTTGATGTTTGAGGTCGGTCAATCCCCCAACACGTCTGGTCAGCTCTTGGTCAACGTCACAAAAGATTTCAAGCTCGCGATTATCGAGCGCACGATCTCGGGCGCCGGTGATATCGGAACGCGCGAGCAACCGCCTCGTCATCCATCTGACTTCGGAGCACCGCACTGGCGCGGCGAACTCGCACAAGCGCTGACCTGGATTTTGGGCGAACCCACCAATCGCCAGTCTAACGACGACGACGACGACGACGACGACGAGTGATTCACAGAAACTATTTTGTGTCGCTTTCCCTGCCCCAACCCTTCGACAACTTCTCTACGATGGACAGATGCGGAAAGTAATCGTGATGGTGACGATGTTCGGATGCACAACCGCGGAACCCGCAAAGCCATCTCCCACCGCGCCGACGGCACTCGATGAGTTCCAGCTTGATTGTCGCGCGAACTATCTGAGCTATCTGAATGAAGCCAACACACGCATCGGCCCGACTTGCGGGCAACCGACGATGCCGGTGACGCTTGGCACCTTCGACCAGGGTACTTCGTTTGCATCGCTCGACGCTCGTCATGTGATTAAGTCTTTGACCTTCGTGTGCATTTGCGAGCGAGACTCGCGTCAACGACTCGCGAACGCGATCCAGATGCAGAAGCAGAACTACCGCAACGGAGTCAATCGTCTCGTCAGCGGGTTGTCCGGTAGCAGCTGCCTCGATTCAACAGTAGCGGGCGACATCTTCGAGCACGGCTACGTCTGTGCTTTCGATGCTGCGACGAAGAGTCAGACACTGAAGCGAGCGATGGAATCCGATTTCGCGCAGTACTTGCCGGGGCCGCCGAGCCAGGCGACCGATCTAGCTGTGAAGTGCTGGAACAGTGTCATCCCGCCAAGCTCGAGCCCGTAAGGGCCTCGAAGGAAACATCGTACGCGCAGTCTCGACTTATCTCTTGATTCCGGAAGGCGGACATTCGCCGCGCGCGATGGCTGCCTCAACCTTCTCCTCGTCCCATCCAATTCGGTACGTCTTGGTGGACCATGTCATCTCCGCGGCCACGTGGCCGTTGACTCGCGCACCGATCACGTAGTTCTGCACCGACGCGACGCCGGGAAGCGAGTGATCGAAGTTTGGCGCTCCTCGCTCGCCGAAGGACTCGACCGTCGGCGGCTCTCCTATCAAGCCGAGCGCTTTAAGTTCCGTGTGTACGACCCGGGTGTCGGTCTGCAATGACTCCCATGTTGTAGAGGTGGTCGCCTGGTGCGCGAGTCCGTTGCGTAGCAGGCGGATGCGATGCAACTCGTCAGCGTTCACTAGACCGAGGTTGGCGAGAGTGGTGATTCGCCCGTGCAGGTCGTTCCGACACCCGCTCGCGATCGTTACGTTGTTCGCGCGAATGTAGTGCGCTAGCGCCTCATCGAGCAGTGCGACCATTTTGACGTAAAGCACCGCGGGCGCGAACTGGTCGATGATTGGGTTCGAATGTCCCGGACGCGCGTTTTGCAAGACGTAGTATGTCGCGTGGTCTTTCAGAAGCACGCTCTCGACGAGCATCCGCGTCCATCCATCGGCGATGTCTGCTGTGTTTGTTGTCATGCAATCATTCCTTGAGCGTGCTGGCGGGACTTCATGTTCACGCCAGTGAAGGCGTCAGCCCCCAACGACTTTGCATCGGCATCAAGCAGAAACGCAGACATACCCACCAGAAATAGAGCTTCTCAGCTCTTCGGCTTCCATCACCGATGATCCCGTGAGCAACCTCGTTGCGAAGATTGGAACCCGCCTTCTCGGTCATCAACGCGCGAAGGTCGAAGACGTTTGTCTCGCCAAGAATTTCAGACGCGCGTGCGTGCCCGAGTAACTGGCCAAGGTTCAGCTCATTTTGCATGCCGGTACTTGTCAGAGTCGCTACGGGAACTCCACGGGACGCGAACACCTCACGGATAGCGTGCTCGAATTGCGGCACGAGGAAGACAGCGGCGCCATCGGCGTCCCCGTCGAGTCCTGCAAACAGACCTCTCGCGAAGGACAACTCACGATCGACAGGAACGAACAAGCTCCCATGAACGAGGCCAAGAAACCACTGAACGTCTGGCCGATGCTCGACGCTGATTTGTTCCGCGGCGGACTGAAGGTAGAGCGAGGAGATGAATCTTTGCTGCTCCGCGGCTTCGCGAAGCAGCTCAAGTTCGAAGCCCGTACCACTCGTCTGGTCAACGATGCCGGCATGACTCGCGAGAGTCGTGCCACGCGGGCCAAGGAACGATTGCGGAATCAACGCGCGCGAGGGAGTTTGAGCCAGCGAGTCTCGAAGCTGCTTTTCCAGGTCAGTACGCGGAGCCGGCTCGTAGATTGCGCATAGCCTGAAGAGCGCATCAAGTGTCGTGCCGCCCTGCACAGCTGCACGCGCTTGCTGGCGCGCTTCGCCGACGTTGACTTGAACGGAAATGGTTTTAAAACCCGCGACCGCCTCGCGTTGGAGTTCCTGATTCCGAACGCGTAACGCGTCGATCCGTTCCGTGGCATTGCCAGCCTTACGAAGGCGCGCGATTGCTTGCTCGACGAAGTGACTTGCAACGAGGGGCGCGTTCGGCCATTGCGCCACCACAACTCCCTCCGCTTGTCTGACGCATGCCTCCGCTACTTCAAGTTCGAGGACGTGTCTCTGCTCTTTAGAAATAGAAGACCCCCGCACTAAGATTTCGAGATCTAAGTACGCCTGTTCGCGATTACACTGAAGTCCATCGCCCACGCCAACGGCTTCGTACCGGGCTCTTGCTGCAAGCGCGAGCGTGCGCACGAGCTCCGCATACTGCCCAACAGTCTCGACTCGAAAGTCGAGTAGCAACCGGATCAGCTTATCGGCGAACCAAAGTGAATCGGTCGCGCCATGCGTAGCGATCGCTGCTTCAATCGCTGCGACGGCGCGCTGGAATGGTTCCGAGGTACGGCCGATCGATGCACCCAGCGCGATTGCTCGTCTCAGGCGTTTGTACGGGAACGTCCAATTCTTCGCCGGATCAACCGCAAGGGAGGCCGCTCGAACATAGGCATCGACTGCTGGCCCAACATTTTCGCGACCAACAAAGCGACGCGTCCACGCGATGTCTCGCACTCGCGCCTCCACGTCATCGCAGTCAACTTCCGAAACCATCGTCGAGAGGCTGACAAGTGTTTCGTCGTCCAGCGCTTCGTAAACGTCGCGTGGGTAGAATGGCGGGGAGTCACCTTCGCCGATGTAAAAACCGAGCGAGAGCACGGGTTCCACCTCTCGCCACAGCTCGGCCTGGCGCCCGGTTACGACGCCGTCGCGAAGCCACTTTGAGAGCACTTCGTGGAGATCGGTGCATGTTCGCGTCGGAGCTTCAGCTACCAAGCGTTGCCATGCGAGCGACCGAAACTCATCAGCTGATGCCACAGGGCCAGATTTACACAAACAAGCCCGAGCGCCTGCGCTCGGTTATTGAGAAATCGACGGCCCGCCTAAAGGGGCGCGAGTCCGAGCACGATTGCGTCCGTCGCGCCGGCTGATGTGCGTGCCGTCCCTCCAAAGTCCGCGAACCCCTGAAATGTTCCGACGACGTAGTGTTTTCCATCAGCGGCTTGCGCGACGCCCCACGCGGCGTCCTGCATCGAGCCACCCGCGCGCGACACACTCAACGGATTCCCGTCAGCACCTGCAAGCCTGACGGCGTAGATGTCGTCATCGTGATCCGCACACGAACCAACGGACGAAACCATCAACGAACCAAAGCCGACGGTTCCGCAGAAGTAGCCAGCGAGCACGGCATCACCGGATGAGTTGATAGTGACGTCTGTCGCTACCGCTTGGTTGTTAGCCGAACCGGCAAACAACTCGGCCCACCGATACGCACCCGCAAGCGAGTAGCTCACAGCAACGAGGCCCCCGGAGCCGGCATCGATCGGACTCGCACCGCCGAACGAAACACTACCCGCGTAGTTGCCCGTGTACAGGATGTAACCCGTAGGAGAGACCGCGAGCGTTCCATCACCATCGTTGCTCGTCCCGCCGAGGGCCTTCGCGAACAAGTACGCGCCAGTCGGAGAGTACGTAGCGAGGAACGTATCTACGGACTGGCTCGTCACCGTCCCTGCGCCGAAGTCGGCTCCCCCCGAGAAGTTGCCACCGATAACGATCGTCCCGTCCGAAGCGAGAGCAACCTTGGTTGCTGCCGACGTGCCGCTCCCGCCCTCTGCTTTTACGATCCCAGCACTGCCATCAGTCCCAAACCCAACGATGTACGCCTGCAGCTGCCCGGCGTTCGTCAGCGTCTGATTGTTAATGGTCATCGAACCTGCATACGAGCCAACAGCGACCACGGTCGAACCTTGCACGGCGATCGAGCTTGTCGTGTCGGTAAACTGCCCGCCGAGAGATTTGGCCCAGCGATAACCGCCGGTCGGATCGAGCGATAAGACGAAGCCATCAAACGAACCCGCGCTCGTGATCGAGTCAGCCCCAAAGCTGAGAGTTCCTGCGTACCGTCCAGCGATGTAGATGTTGTTCGATCCATCAAGAGCAACATGGTTTGCCTTCTCATCGTTGGAAGAGCCGAAGGTCTTGATCCACGCCACCGATCCATCGGAGACCATAAGTTTCGCGACAAAGATGTCTGAGGCTCCGGCACTTGTCAGCGTCGTGGTGCCGACGGCGAAACTCCCTTGAAAGGTACCGACAACGATCAGGTTCCCATCGCTATCAGCTGCGACGCCGTAAGCGCCGTCACTCTGAGTTCCGCCAATCTGAGTTGACCAGAGCGCTTCACCGGGCATTCCGAACAACGCGCTCACTTTTCGATCCTGGTCCAGCGTCACCGAGCACGCTCCAGCGCCGACGCATCCATCTGACCAGCCCAGAAACGATCCCGCTGTCGCCGATGCGGCGAGTGAAATCTGAGTTCCCACCGGGAAAGACATCGTGCAGGTTCCCCCGCTGCACGCGACTCCGGTCGGCGTCGACATCACGACGCCCATGCCACTGCCGCCGACGTTCACGGTGAGTGTTCGTGAGGTGCCACCGTCGTCACCCGGCGTATAGGCAACGCATGTCCCGCTGAGGCCATCTCCGACATCCTGCGTCGAATAGCGATAGCCGCCTGGGCAATCAGGGTCCGGATACGCGCACCACATTCCGCCGCCCTCTGACGTGATGCACATGCCGCCACCGCTGAGGTTGCAGTCGGCCATCTGCTGGCATTGCACGTCTTGATGACCGTGGTTGCACGCACCGCTCAGCAAGACCGCCGCGCTTAGGATTGTGATTCGCATCAGTTCCGCTCCCCTCACAGGCCGGAGTCTCGCCGAAAACGCCTGCAAATCCAACCGGACAAACGTCACACCGGGGCCGCCGGGGCTAACTCCCTCGTGCTCGCTCACCATGCGATTTTCCCCATCCCTTCCAACTCCAACCGCGCGGCTCGTTCCAAGAACGGCATCGTCAACGCGCATTGCTTATCCGCTGCGAAGAACGCAGCGCGCAGAGCAGCGTTGCGGATCGATCCGCCAGACAGTTCGTACTTCCGAGCGAGTTGCCTCACGTCGACGTCAGGATCTACCGGCGCGCCGGTTGAAAGCATCGAACGCCATAGACGAGCTCGCTCCTCATATTCCGGCAACTCGAAACGCACGTGTAGAGACAGACGGCGCTGGAATGCGGGGTCGATGTTCGCCTCGTGGTTTGTGGTGAGCAGACAAACACCCGTGAACGATTCGAGACGCTGGAGGAGATAGTTCGTTTCGAGGTTCGCGTAGCGATCGTTGCTCGACTTCACCTCGGTCCGTTTCCCGAAGAGCGAGTCCGCTTCGTCGAAGAGCAATACAGCGCAGCCGGCCTCGGCGGCATCGAAGAGCTTGGCCAGGTTCCGCTCGCTCTCGCCGATCCATTTGGAGATGACCTTCGCGAGGTCGACCTGGTACAGCTCGAGACCGAGGTCACGCGCGATCAACGCCGCAACCATTGTCTTTCCCGTTCCAGGCGGGCCGGAGAACACCGCGGACACACCGAGGCCCTTACCAACCTTCCGACCGAACCCCCACTCCTCGTAAACGCGCGCGTTGGAACGAACGCGGGCGATGAGGTCGACAATCGATTCGACCTGATCGACTGGGAGCACGAGGTCATCCCACGTCTGACTTACGGCGACGCGTCTCGCGAGGTGGCCGAGCTGATCGTCCAACACCGCCCGAATGCCAGCCGAAAGATTCGCAGCGTCGACTCGTCCTCCACCTGTACGAGCGAGAGCTGCCGTGGCCGCGCGATGGATCATGCCCGGTGCGAGAGGGTACATGCGGGCGAGCTCCCTCGCCTCGTCGTCCGTTTCTCCGAGCGCGTGCTGCCAGACAAGAGCGCGTTGCGCGGAGGTTGGTTGATCGACTTCGATCACGATGATCGGCCGGCCCCACCGGATCGGTGGACGCTCGGCACCGGAAGTCGCGAGCACATTGGTTGTGATGTGTGACGCGAACTGCGTGTCGATCAGCTCGATGCGGCGATCCGAAACGTCCTCTCCTGCGAGCGCGTCAAGGTTTACGAGAATCGGCACTAGTCCGAGCAACCGGCACTCGCGAGCAAGAAGTCGCAGCTCGCCCGCGAATGCCGCGTGGTCCCTATGCAGCCGTGCGCAGTCAATGCAAAGCGTTCCGCTTCCTTGTTCCGCGGCGAGCGAGACGAGCATCGTTCTGCGACCTAGACTCGGCTTGCCAGCAACGACGATCGTTGCGTTGGTCCCTTGCATCGCACGACGCGCCTCCGCCACCGCGTCCGCTGGCCACACGAGCGCGTCGGGCATCGGCACGGGATCCGCGATTCCCGCGACCGCTGCGACAGCGGGATCGATCCGTTCGTCGCCGTGGAGCCACGCAAGCACACGTGGTGCAAGCGTCCAGGTCCAGCGCGCTTCACCCTCATGCGGGTGGCCATCGTTGCGCTCGATGATTGCCAGACGTCGCAGCGTGCCATTTGCCGCGAGTTCACGAAATCCGATGACGCTAGGACGTTCGCCATAGACGACCCGTCGCAGCGTCTCGATTGTCAGCGCTGGACTGACAAGTTGCTGCGAGAGGATCGCACTCTTGATTCCGCTGCTGATCGCGAATGCCGCCAGCAACCAGACGACCTGCATCTCGGTTTCCGTGAGGCCTAGTCTCGATTGCAGGAGCTGGTGCCGCGTGGTGTCGTCGTGCGCCGCCACGCGAGGGAACGTTTCCATCAGACGTTCGCTCGCGGCTGACTGAGCTTGCTCGTCGGATGCGGTCCGAACCGCGAACAGTGCCTCGATCCACGCGATCCGATCGCACAGTTCCTGGACGACGCGTGACTCACTCATCGCCCGACCGCCGCCTGAGAATCACGCACGCAGCGAAACTCGGCCTTGAAAGGATACCCACCCGACGGGGGAAACACCGGGACGTTCATGTAGAGCTGCAATGGAAGCGGAGCCGCGACATAAGGGACGAACGCTCGGATCCCCGTTTCATCGTCACGCGCGCAACCTCGCGTGGTCGTGAACTCTGCTTTTCCGTGCCGACGAAAGTTTTCGACGCGAACGCCGGCAGCGTTCGTCATGTAGCAGTTGGTTCCCGGGTCGCACTCGGCAGTGGTCTTTCCATCCGGGCCACGAACCGCGGCTTGCCATTGCAACAAGCTCGGAAGCTTCTTCCCCCGCCAACGGCAGTATGCCGACGCTTGCTCGAACGTGACATCCGCTGGCCAATCGTCGCCACAACGCGATGTCGTCTCGCAGGCTCCCGTTTCGACGCAGCTGCGATAGTCCCCGCATGTGACCCTGCGCTTGTCGATCGCAAAAGCGAGCACGTGCTGTTTACTATCGAGCGGAGCGACGCTCTTGTCGATCTTGTCGATTTTCGCCATCAACTCGTCCGAGCAAGCGCCCTCCTCGTCGGGAACAAATATCGGGTCAAACGCCAGATACTCGCCGTCGGGGATTTCGGCCATATCGTCGGGCGGAGGCGCGACGACGTGAGTCGCGGCCGAGCCGCGACCTTCCGAGCCCGAGCCTGGTTCCGGCGCTCGATTCGAGCATCCGAGGAGGAGTGCCGATACAGCCAACGTAGTGCGAAGAGAAGACGTCATTTGACGGTTGTTCCTTTGGGTTGGTCTGGGCCTTGCCCCGCGTCATTCGTGTGGATTTGAGGTACTCCCCAGTCGGCGATCGTCTTCGACATCGCGACGGCGAAGATTCGCTCCGCTTCCTGAATCTGTTGCTCCTCGGTGTGCGGTGCGGTCAGGTCGAGCAAGCCACCGCTAAACCGCACGCGACCTACCTCGTCACGCGTGAGGATGGTGCCATCTCCGCGCAACGAAACCCGCATCGGGATCCCCGAGTTCGCGAGCGGTTTATCGCGTAGCCGATTCACGACGAGATAAGAGACGTTGTGGGCACGCGCGTCGACGACCTTGACCGCGCCACCCGGCTGATAATCGCACACCAGCTCGAGAACACCCGAGGCAAGCGGAGCGGCTTCGAGCTTGGACTTCGAAGATCCATTCCGCTGCTCACTCATATCGGTGGCGACGTGATCTCCGTTCATCGTCTTGACCTTCTCGGTGCCGAGTTCGGTTCGCGCTAGGTAGGTCATGTATTGCGCGCTGGTAATCGCCGCTTGCTTCTCCTTCGCTTCCACCGAGGCGGCGTCGAATCCTAACCGCACGCCGGTCATGAGATCGGTCGCGATATCGGGGTGCGCATCGAGAAGTGAGGACAGTTGCTCGTTCAGCTGCGGACCACCCTCGCGCTTCAACGCCTTGATCATGGATGACTGGTCGGAGAAAAAGGCGATTTCACCATCCAACGACGCAGCAGATGCGCTCCCGGGCTGTGGACCACGGATTTCGTTGGCCGTCTTCGTCACGGTCGTTGAAACCGCCATCCCAATGGCAGAGCCGATTTCACCTTGCGCAAACTTCGCGTGTCTAGCTCGGTCAGCGGTCGCATAGCTTCCGACCTTCGTCGCCACCACGTGTTGGTTCGCTTCTCGCTCTGCGACGACATCTCCCCGTGCTGCGATCGCAGACTTCTCGGCGTCCGTGATCGCAACGGTAGCTTTACCGGCCTCGTCGGCTGCGTGCGATGCACGCACGATGACATCAGACACCTTCGACGAGATGAAGCGGGACAGCAAACCCGCAACCGCACCGGTCCCCAGCTGGAAGGCGATATCCGCGAGGTCCTGCCACAGCTCGCGCTCCGCGGGCTTCGGACGGAATTTGGCGGCCTCCTTCTCGACGAGGTTGACGCCACTATTTTGCTCGTCCATCAAGTCTGCGAATGCCACGTCGGCGTTCAGCCAGCCTTTCATGACCCTCTTGGTGACGTACGCGTTGGGCGACTCGTCGGGCTGTACGGGCATCGAGGCTGTTGTAGTGGCCTTCGCCGGCGCGTCTCCCGGGACGCTTTCGAGCTTCCGCGCGCGTGCGGACACTTGGATCGTGTGACGCTCCGTATGACCGTCCTCCCATCGCATCACGAGGGCGAGCGTCGCGTGCTTCTCGCCGGGGCTGGTCGGTGCGTACGTCAGCCGGATCGGTCCACTTCCCATTCCGGGAAACGGCAGCGGTGAACCCCAGTTTGCACGAATCTCTGCCGAGCCCTCGATCATCATCGTCCCGCTTGCGTTGAGCGTGCTCAGATTTCGTGGAGCGGGGAATTCGAATTCGTGCGAGCTGCCGACCACCTGTTCCGGAATCGTGATCGGCCATAACTCACCCAAGCGACCCTGTGGTGCCGCCACAGAGGCCGCGGGTTGCGCGACTGCGAGAGGACTTTGCTGTTGCTGAAGACCTACACCGTTCGGCATGACGTGATGAACCTTTCGTTGCGGGCTTTGTGCGTGTGAGGAATCAATCGGGACGCGTGAATGCGATCACTTCGCTGCGCGCAAGGCCGAGCGTCGCCGCGCGCTTGCGAGAAACGACATCAATCGCGCTCGGCGGGGTGCGACCAGACGCGCGAAGCGTTTCGCGATTGGATCGTCGGACAACGACAGCGTCAATCGACGATGCAGCTCGTGAGAGTCGCGCAGAGATAGACGCTCGAAGAGATTGGCGAGCTCGACCTCCTTGCGCCGAAACGCGAATTCGAGCGGCTCGGCCGGTAGCGGCTTTGCGTCGAACGCCTCGCAGATTTCTGCCTCGGACTGGACCGGCGTCCAGGTTGTCACCGGCGCTTCATCATCTCGCCGACTCATCCGTTCTAAGAGCGCTGCGGCTGACGTCACGGAATTAGTGGATTGCGCTTGCCTCACGTGTGGTCTCCTCGCGCTTCGATGTACTCAAGCCGCGCGAGCAACTCGGCTCTCCTCATCCCAAACTCATATTCGGAGAGCTGGCCTCGCTCGCGCAGCAGCAGCAGGCGATCGATCGCTTCAAAGGTCTTGGCGTGGAAGTGAGAGCGCGAGCCGTGGAGCGTGCGTTCGATGTCCCGCCGAACATCGCGAGGAATTCGGCGGCTCGGCGGCGACGCCCTCGATGGCAGGAGAACGATCAGGACAACCCCGACGATCGGTAACGCGTAGCCGATCGCGGTCCAGAGCACATGGCGCCGCTTCCTCTTGATGGCGATCGCGCAGCACGTCGCGCCGCTCGCGGTGCAGAACGCCAGACAGATGACGAACGTCCACATCGTGCCTCCTACTCCAGATCGTTGAAATCGAGTTTTGCGTCGCGTGGGTTGGCGCGCCGCTGCGGCGGATCCGGACTCCAGCGCGTGTGTTCGCGCGCGATCCGTTCGCTGCGGGCGTCCACGTCCGTGCGATCGCGATCGGCCCGAAGCATCGCGACCGCATCCGCTTCTTTAAACGTAACCGTGCAGGTCGCGCGAAGCGGCTCGCCCGTCGCGGAGAACATCGTCAGCTTGGTCGAGACCGACTGAACGACGCAACGGAGTGATTGCGTGCCCCACACAGCAACGCAGATTTGCGGGCGCCGCTCAGAAGCTCTCGACGACCGCATATCGACGGGGATCGTGAGGTTCTCGAGCTGCTCGACGAGCGGCGCGATCGAGAGACTCTGCTCGTAGCCGTCGAACAGCAGCTCGACGGTAAGCGTGCGCGGTTCGGTGTTTCCGTATTCGAGAAAGCGATAGCTGTCGCCACCCTTGGCATTGCTGCTGGGCGGTGTGACGTGCGAATTCCAGCTCGCAGTCGCCTGTCGTGCGACTTCCTTCGGGTTGTACTGCGCCTCGATTTCGATCAGCTTCCCGTGAAGCGTGCCGATCGTGAACTTGTTCCCCGGGTGGGTCCAAAGCGACGCTTCGCTAACGGTCTTCACGACATCACCTCTCTCCTTCGTGCGCGACATGGTTTTCCTCGCCTGTCAGCTCGGTTTCACGTTGGTTCGCGGCCGCGAGAGCGACGGAATCGCGGGGACTTCATCGTCGAGATCCGGCACGGGCAACCGCACGTCCAGGACGCCGGCGATATCTCGACACGAGCTGCGAATCACGGGGGATTCGCTTCGCACTCCCCACTCCAAAACTGCGATCACGTCTAGATCCCGCCCCAACTCCACATACGCGCTCTCGGCGCGCACGATCGTCTCGTCCGGCTCCCACACGTGTTGTTCGACTGCTTCGCGCACTTCGGCGATCCAGGTCGCGTTGATCTTGCCGATCTCGCCGAGCAGAAACTCGATGCATGCATCGAGCGTCGAGAACCGTCCGATCGGCTGGTAACGCCCTTCGTTACGGTTCAAGCGTCTGAGGTCGGCAGAGCGCAGTGCGACGATCATTCCGCGTGCGCGCAGCGCGGAAGCGCGGGTGTCCGTGTCATCGCCGTCTGGATCTACGAGCGCGTACCGCCGAACCTCTTGAGTGGCCGCGAGCGCACGCCGGACGGCGGCTCGCATGCTCTCCAGCTCGACCACATTGCTCAGAGGCCACGTCGCGAGGGCACGGACGTTGTGCGAGATACGCCGCAGCTCGGCGTCGATTTGCTCCACCGAATGGAGGAGGAGCGGCACGAGAACACTTCGCGTTGGTGAAGCAATCGCCACGAGAACAGGAAACACGAAAGCGCGGCAACAGAAAAGCGGCGACCAAAGCACAACCTCAAATCGCTACCTGCCTTGGTCAGAGGCACCGGTAACTCCGCGCAAATCCATCGGGCGAATGTCGCGTCCATCGAGTGACCAATGCGCCGACCGAAAATGGGGTGCGGTTTGGTCAGGGCTTGAACGTGCGCGGAGGAAGTGGCTTCCTTGTCCCGATGACCAAGTCACCGTCGAAGACCGTCGCTCAGAAGACGAAGACGCAGCCCGATAGCGAGCGCGACGGCTTTTTCGAGGGGCCTGACCCGGTCAACTGGATCCACATTGTCGGCACCGGGCAGTCCTTGAGGCTGCCCGACAAGAGGGCATTCAAGCTTGGGTCATCCTCGAAGAACGACATCGTCATCAAGCGCGAATACATCTCCCGTCATCACTGCACGCTGACCCGAACGTATGACGGCCTACTCGTCGAGGACACGAGCAAGAACGGCACGTGGGTCGATCACCGGGCGACGAGCAACGCGCCGCGCGAGATTCGGCCGGGTGAAACCTTCGTCGTAGACACCATCACGTTTCTGGCGTTGAACGATGCGATGTACGCCGCGTTCCCAACGCTGAACGAGATCCTCGATTGGGAGACAGGAGATCCGTTCCCGCCGTCCGAGTCTGATTGGCCGAGTCCCAGCGCCGTGACGATGTGGGGTGCGGGCCATCAGCATCTCCTTATTGTTGCGATGCGTGGCTGCGGACAGGAACGTCTCCTTGAAACGATTCACGCGATTTCCCCGATGCGAGGTAAGGCGCCGATCGTCGTCGAGGACATCCCCGCAGATCGCGCGGAGCAACGCGACTTGCTTCTGCGCGCACAGAAGACCTCGATGCTTCTCGCGATCACGGACGATACGAAGCCGTTCGATTCGATGTTCTCATCGATGTTGTTCTCGCCGAGCTACCGAATCCGCGTGCTCGCGAGAGCGCCCTCGATCGAGTGCGCGCAGCGCGTGCTCGGTCGCGAATGCGCGGCGATGCGCCGGATCGATCTTCGCCCACTCGCGTTTCGTATCGATCAACTGCCGCGCCTGTTGGACCGTCAATTCGAGCGACTCGAAACTACGCTGCGGTTCGACCAGATCGCACCCGAGAACCAAGCGGCGCTCATGGCGAACGAGTGGCGGCGCAATCTCGACGAGGTGGTCCTCGCCGCGCCCAAGCTCGTCGCGGTAGCCACATCGGGCTCGTTGCGGAAGGCGGCTCCAGCCCTCGGAATCAAGAACTACAACAACCTGCAATCCTGGTACTCCAACACGATGAAGCTCAAACTTCCGTTAACGAAGTGATGAGCGTCGCGAGTACCCGAGCTATGATTGCTGAGGTTCCACCCGATGGAACGATCATAGGAGAGGCGTAAGACGTGTCGGTATCTGATCCGCGAATCGGGCTCGACTTCGGTGACTACAAGGTCACACGCAGAATCGCTGAGGGCGGCATGGGAGCCGTCTACCTCGCGGAGCACTCCTCGGGTATGCGCAAGTGCGTCAAGTTCATGCTCGGCGAGGCGCTCCGGGTGCCCGCGATTCGGAAACGATTCGAGACCGAATGCATTGCGGCGAAGCGTTTCAAGGGACGCGCTGGGATCGTCACGATCGATTCCTTCGGCGAGCGCAACGGCGAGCTGTATCTCGTCATGGAGTACCTGGACGGGATCACGCTCGAAGACCACATCCGGAAGAACGTGCGGCTCACCGAGCACCACACGTTTCACGTGATCGTGCTGTGCCTACGCGCGCTCGCGACGCTTCACACAGAAGGCATCATCCATCGCGACTTCAAACCGGGGAACGTGTTCCTCCGAGACACCGACGAACGGCGTTGGGATCCGGTCCTGATCGATTTTGGAATCGTGCACGACAATCGGGGGGATGCCGGCGAGTTCCGAACGAAAGAGGGCGCGCTCGTCGGCACGCCCGGATTCATGGCGATCGAGCAATTTGGTCGCGCCGATAAGGTCACGCCAGCGACTGACGTATTCGCATGTGCCGTGCTCGCTTGGTTGATGCTCACCGGCGAGTTGCCGTGGGGATATCCCGAGAACGAGTACGCGCAGTACGAGCGCCAACTTCGCGAGCGGCCGGTGTGGCCCGAGAAAATCCCGCTCCAGTACGCGCCCGGATGGAAAGACATCCTCATCAACGCGCTCTCGCCGGATCCCAAAGATCGCCCGGCATCCGCGCAGCTGTTCGCACTTCTTCTCGCGCAAGCGTTGGCGCCCACTCCTCCGCACGTGCCGAGCGGCTTGGAGATGCTGGCCAAGCTCGCGCCGCGGTTTCTCCAGAACCTTCCGGCGGAGCTCGAGACGGTCCGGCAGTCGGGAGCACGCATCGAGGTCGCAGCGTTCTGGCCTCCGCTCGTGGACTCCCATGCGCTGATCACTCCGTCCTCGTCGGGAGCTAACCTCGACGCGATTCGGGTGTCGGCGGTCATGCCTACCGTTCCCGCGCCGGAATCCGCCGCGACGGTCAATGCACGCCCGCCCGTCGAGACTCCGGCGATGCCGACAACACTCTCGCGTGCGATCAACGCATCGACGAGCCCGGAACGCACGTCGTCACACGGCCGGTTCGCGTTGCTCGCGGTCGGTGGATTCGCCGTCGCGTTGCTCGTCGGTGTCGGCGTGTTCTTCGGAGTCAAACGATTGGCGCCATCGCGTTCGACCTCCGCCGAATCTCGACCGAGCCCAACCTCGTCAAACGATGTGATTGTAGATGCCTCCGCGCCAGTTCCGGACGCAGTCGTCGCGCCGCCGCCGGTTGTGGTGAAGGCTTCCGACCCGCCGGCTGCGTCGACGCAACCAGCAATGCCATCGACCGCAGCACCAACATCCAAGCAGGCGGTCAAGCGGTCTCGGACGCGATCCAAAGCGACGCAAGCGCCGGCAGAGAAGCCTGCGGAGACACCGCACGCATCTATCGGCGGTCCCCCGCCCCAGAGCGGCGGTGCAGCGAACCGCGGAAGCAACTTCGATCCTGATGCGGTCAAGGAGTAGGAATCGTGAAACGTCGCCCGTCCACGCTCGCTGTCATCGCAACGCTCCTCGTGGTCTCGGTTGGTCCGACATGGGCGCAAGCGCCGACGGGTCGCCCCACGAAGCCCGACGCGATCACGCACTTCCAACAGGGGAACGCGCACTACAGGGTGCGCGAATTCGAAGATGCGGCCAAGGAGTACAAGCTGGGCGAGCAGATCGAGCCAGCGGCGATCTTCGACTACAACCTCGGGCAGTGCTACCGACAGTTGACGAAGTACCAGGATGCGATCTGGCACTACGACCGATACCTCCGATCCGGTGTTGCGTCGCAACAGGAGACCGACGCGATCAACTCTTGGATCACACAGATGAAGGCCGAACTGGAGCAACGAGCAAAATCCGAGCCTCCGACTGAACCCGCGACGATGCAGCCGCAGCCGCAACCGCAACCGCAACCGCCTGCGTCCTCTCCATCATCAATGCAGCGTCAGCTGGCACCGCTCGACCCGTGGTACGCGGATTACTTCGGATGGGCGCTCGCCGGATCTGGACTTGTCCTCAGCGGTGTTGGAGTTGGCCTTCTCTTAGATGCGTCGAGTCTTCGCGATGATGCAGACATGACCGCGAATCAGATGGAGCGGAACGATCTGCGGCAAAAAGCCGACTCGCGTTCTCTGGCGGGTGGCATTTTCGCGATCGGCGGCGGCGCACTGCTTCTCACCGGTATCGTAAAGCTCGTGGTCCATGACCATGCGCCCGCCTCGTCCGACCGGATCGGAATCGGAATGACGACGAATGAGCTGATCGTGTTCGGGCGCTTTTAGATGACGCGGTTATGTCCGAACGCTCTCTCGTTACGGCAACTCTTCACAAAGGGCGCGCAGAACATGCAAGGCGCGACGTTGCACCGCCGCGGGCTGTCGCCCGAGCAGCGCCTCGATCTCTGTAGTGACGTCGTCAGGACCAAAGAACGCGGGAAGCGACAGCTCAAGCCCATCGATCACAAACCGAGCGACCACGTCGATCGACGGGTTGACGCGCGCAGTTTCGATCTGCGAGAGGAATTTCGAGCTAAGGCCTGCTTTCTCTGCTACCTGTTCCTGCGTTAAGCGAGCGGCTTCGCGGAAGCGACGAAAGCGCCTCGCAAGATCCTGCTTGCTCCCGATCCTCTGCCTAGCTCTGCGTTTGGCCACGCGTCGAACATCGGGAACGCCCTCGAATTCGACCACCCACGATTAGGGGAAGACGGTTGCTCAGTATTCTCATTATCGGTTAAATTTCCGAGGAACCTTCGCACTCTTCAAGGGGTCGGTATGAACAGCACGGGCAGGTTGCAAGTTGGTAGCGATGCGCGTTTCGACGGCATCCAGGTATTCTCGGCGACGATGGTCGCGAAACGTGACCAGCTCGGCGAGGAGATTACCGAGTGGATCGCGTCTCACCCCGAGCTGGTCGTCACGGAGTTCGTGGTGTCTCAGTCGAGCGATGCGAGTTTTCACTGCGTCTCGATCTGCGTCTTCTTTCGCACGAAGACTGCGCCCGCAAGCCCGACGGCTGAGCGGCCTGCACGAACACGATCACGCCGAGTCTGAGACAGGCCGATTGACGGAGAGACGGAGATGCCGAACCGAAGCCGAACCAAGAGCAGCGGAGGCGGTAAGCGCCGAGTGCTGATCTTGGACGAGCACGATGGATCACGCACGGCGACGTGCTTGTCATTGCGCGCCGCTGGGTTCGTCTGCGCCACCGCGAACGACGGTGCCGGTGCGTTGTCGCTTCTGGACTCGTTCCAGCCGCAAGCCGTCGTCTACGAGTTTTCGTTCCGCAGCGGCGCCCTGATAGGGTTTGCACGAACGCTCCGCGAGCGCGCAGGCTATCCGCTGCTCATTGTCGCCGCCTCGGTTCTCGACGAGCCACCCGAGTTTTGTCGGCGAGAATCCGTGGATGCTTACTTCACAAAACCATTCGCGATGCGTGATCTCAAGGCTGCCCTCAAACGCAGACCGTCGGCCTCGTAGGCAAGTCCAAGTCTCGGGCGAGCTAGACCAAGCCGCGATCGAGCGAAACCAAAAAAACTGCGTCATCGCTCTGACTGCGATGTCCGTGTTTCGTCGCGCGTGTTAGCGTCGTCGCCGCGGACACGTCGGCGTCAGTCATCCGGCGCGAGGCTAGCGTCTCGCCGTCGACGTGTCCGCGCCATTGCTATGAAGGCGCCGGCAGACGGCCTTGCGGGAGGGTGGATGAGCAGACGCACACAACCGGAACTTCATCGAGCGGTTCGCGCCCTGCGGGCATGTAGTGCCGAGTGGCCGAAAGCATGGGCTGTCCACGACGCGTTCCGTGCGCATCGCGAAGAGCACGGTGATTGCCCTGAGTACGTGTTCGCACCACGGCAAGCGGCCCGCCGGGTCGTCATGGGTACGGCGCCCGTCGATCGAAACACCTCGGGTTCAAAGCTTCGCGCCATTGCGCTCACGGGTACCATGGCGGCCTGGCGCGTGACGCAGGGTATCTATCGTTTCGCGCCGAACCTGCTCGATGAGCTGACCGCCACCTCGGTCAGCGGCGAACTGCCGTCGGATCTTCTTCGTCGACTCCCCGAGTGGTGCGTCTACGTCGAGCTTGGCTATTCGACGTCGATTGGCGTGATTCACGGGGTGTGGGCGCGGATCGGGTACGACGCAGAGACGCACGAAGAGGAATTGGATCTCTTGCTCGACGTGAACGCTTCCACTCTTCACGTCATGCGGTTGCCGTTGGTAGGCACGTTAGAGGAGTCACTCGAAGTAACGCGGCGAGATACGCGCGCGCTGGCGCGGGGGAACGCGAAGCGTCTCCTCATCGCCGAAATGCAGCACACCGAGACGCGAAAGATTGCCGAACCGGTGATGAGCGTGATCCTCTATCTTTGCAGCGCGAACTCCGAGATTGCGTCGAGTGACCGATCGCATCCGCGCACACGACCCCATAGCAAGGTGCTCGCGAACGGGGATATCAGTTGCCCACCTGCGAATGAGCCCACCATCTGGGCCACCGGCACGCGCCTTGGATCCGCGCTGCGGCGCGCACGCGAGCGAACGGGAAGCACTCCGCTTGCGCAGGAATCATCCGTCGCGCCGCACATTCGACGCGCGCATTGGCACGCGTACTGGCTCGGCGCCGCCGAGACGCCGGAACGACGGCGAGAGTTGCGATGGCTTCCTCCAATTCCGGTCAACCTCGACGATGACGCTCCCTTGCTGGCGACCTTGCGTCCGGTGCCTGAACCGAACGGCTAAGGGTGCGGTTCAGATAGATAGGTGACACCTCCCGATCATCGTTCGGGGTGTCGCAGTTACAGGTCTTTCAGGGACATGGGTGACACCACGTCAGGGTGCTCTCGGACTTTCCGAGCATGCCCTGGTTGGAGACGTCACCAATGCAGCAGCGCAAAGAGTTCATCGAGGCCGCGATTCGCGGCGATCACCACTTCGCCGAGTTGTGCCGGCGCTTCGGTATCAGCCGCAAGAATGGCTACAAGTGGGTCAATCGGTATCGGTTCCAACTCGCGTTCCCTCACAGCGAGGTCTCGTTCAAAGATCAGTCACGTCGGCCACGCACATCCCCGACAGCCATCGCAAAGACCGTGGAAGCAGCGATCGTTGATCTGCGAAAGGAGCGTCCTCACTGGGGTCCCAAGAAGTTGCGCGCGGTGCTCCTGAAGCAGCGCCCCGAGCTCACGATACCGTCGGAGAGCACGTTCGCGGCGGTGCTGAAGCGCAACGGGCTCGTGAGGCCTCGTCGGAAGAGGATGCGGAACACGCCGTGTACAAATCCGCACGCACACGCGGCGTTCCCCAATGCGCTGTGGGCGATCGATTTCAAGGGTGACTTCGTGCTTGGCAGCGGCAAGCGTTGCTACCCGCTGACGATCACCGACTCGTACAGTCGGTTCATCATCGCGATCGTGGCGCTCCCGAGCACGGGAACACGCGCGGTCAAGCAAGCGATGATGCGCGTGTTCGACGAGTTTGGACTTCCACATGCGATTCGCAGTGACAACGGATGTCCGTTCTCGTCGCGTGGCGTCGCCGGATTGTCGACGCTCTCCGTTTGGTGGCACAAGCTCGGCATTCGCCACGAACGGATTGACCCCGGCCACCCCGAGCAGAACGGCCGTCACGAACGGATGCATCGTGACCTCAAGCTCGAGGCGACGAAACCGCCGGAACGAACACTCGAAAAGCAGCAGCAACGACTCGACAAGTTTCGCGCTCGCTTCAACCAGGAGCGCCCGCACGAAGCGCTGCAACAACGCACGCCGCACGAACTGTACGAGGTGTCGTCGCGACGTCTCATCGAGCCCCGGCTAGGAAAAGACTTCGCGTATGCAGACAGCGTCGAAACGTTGCGGGTCTCACGGCACGGCGCGCTCGTTACGCATCGTGGCTACTTTCTCCTGAGCAAGACACTGGCCGACCAGCTCGTCGGAATCGAGTGGTACGCACTCAACCGAGCACGTGTGATGTTTGGCCCGCTGCTGCTCGGCGAGCTGGTCGCGAAGGTCCACCGCGGCGAGCTGCGTTTCTTTCCGGTGAAGCATGTCGACTTGAATCAACCGCTTGTTGAGAAAGGAGAAGAGCTTCAAGAAACGTCACCCATCTCATCAAATAACGAACCGCTCGCAATTTCAGCTGTCACCCCTGTCCCTGCTTAACCTGTTACCCATCTCCCCACTTGCACAAAAGTTCGGTATACGGGTCGGTCCGAACCTCGGACCCAACTCCGGAGAAGCCGTGCATTCCCCGAATGCTCGCAGATCCTGACGGTTACTGAACGCGCAGTCAGGTGTCAGACCGATCGCCTAGGTTTCTCGCAGAAGGGAGCCAAAGGTGATGATCAACATGGACACGTCCCAGCAACTGGGACGAACGAAAGCAGAGTTCTCGCCGTCGGAGGAGTGGCGGAGGGCATTCGAGAAACAGGCGACGCGCGCGACGCTCGACAAGCTCAACCGGATCGCGCGCGCCCGCCTCGCCGTCTACAAGGGCGGCTACGAGCACGTCGCGCCGAGCGATGTCGATGAAGTGGTGATCGGCGCGCTCGGTGACACGTGGCTCGGAGTCCTGGCGTGGGATCACAATCGCAGGGAACTGTTCTCCCACCTCAAGGATGCGATCGCGTACCGCGTTCGCGACGAGGCGCAGCTCCATCGCAGCCAGCTCGCAGACGCGTTCGCCGAAGACGAAGGCGGACGTGCGCTCGCGGAGCAACTCGCGCCCGGCGGTGTCGTGCCGACGATCGCGAACCCGGACGCGCGAGAGGCTCGGCTCGCGCCGTTGGTCGACAAGACGCTCGCGCGGCTGCGTCAACTGTCGAAGGGTGATCGCGGCGTGCTGTGGTTGCTCGACAAACTCGCGCAACGCGTCGTAGCTCGCGACGAGCTTCTGTCGGGGACCGAGATGTCGGTAGCCGACTTCAACAACATCTGGCGGCGTCTTGGCCGCCTCGTGCAACAACTTCCCGCACACGAGCGCGACCTCGCGCTCGCCGCCCTCAGCTAAGGAGAACCTCATGACGACGAACACTGATCCGAATCTCGCCATCCTCGATGCGCTCGCCGATGCAGCGGCGCAGCGCGAGGAACTCGAAGGCCGGCCGACCGCGGAGAGCCGCGCGGCCGCGCGTCGATACCAGACCCTCGTGCGCGACAAGCTCGCCGAGATGCGTCGCGAGGAGCTCGCGCGCCACTCCGCACCGATCGTACAACGTCCGACGATTCCCGCATGGCTGCGGGAGATGGCGCGCCCCGCGCTCGAAGCGTTGCTCGCCGCACTACGCGTCGAGAACCCGGCGCTCGGCTTCGCCCATCAGAAGCTGAGCGAGATCACCGATGACGACCTCCGCACGATGATCCAAGACGCACAAGGCACGGACGCATCGTGACCGTCCGTGGGCGGGGGATCACGGCGGCGCGTCGCGTCGCGCGTGACCTGCTCAAGCGCTGGGGTGTGCAGCGCGCGAGCGATATCGAAGTCGAGAAGATCGCGACGGCGATGGGCATCGTCATCGTGACCGGTCCGCTCAAAGGCTCGCGCGGTCGGCTCAAGGCGGACGCCTCGCCCGTAATTCGGATCGCCGATACCACGGTCGATCCGGGCGCACGACGCTTCACGATCGCGCACGAGCTGGGGCATCTGCTGCTTGGACATCCGTGTCATCACCCCAAGAGCGTCAAGCGCGCCGAACGTCGCGACGACGAGCGCCACTACGAGGACGAGGCAAATGCGTTCGCGACCGAGCTTCTCATGCCGCGTGCGCTCGTGGCGCTGCGTTGCCAACATGCAATGCCGAGCCTCGATCTCGCGCGAGAGATCGCGACGGACTTCCGGACGTCGCTGGTCTCGACCACACTGCGCGTCGTCGAGCTGACGACATCACCGTGTGCGGTCGTCTATTCCGAGCGCGGATCGATTCATTGGGCGCACAAGACGTATCGGTTCCCACACCTCGCGCGTATTCGCGGCCCCCTGCCGCCCGACGTGGCGGCCGATCTCGTCGTTGCGAACGATGAACGACCGCGCCGAGTCACCGCGAGCCGTTGGATCGACACGTCGCTGGCCGCGGAGCTGCAAGAACACACCGCACGCGTCCCGGAAACCGGTGGCGCGATCACGATGTTGTCCTTCGAGCCCGCGATCGCGAAGGCATTGCGCACGGCGAACGCGACCTGACGCGCACGTGGTTTGTCGCGATCGAGCGCGGAGAAAGATCGCGCTATCGAAGTCGAGGCCATAGTTAGGCGCATTCGCGCGCGCCGTTCGACGCAGCGCTGTCGGGTCCCGTGAGAAGTCACGCCGGAGTCTGAGGGCATGTGGTCGAGCAAAGAATGGCCATATCCGTGACCATTCCTCGCGCTCCTCTTTTTGGGCGCGGCCACCAGCTCGAGACAGGTCACTGCGCGCAGGAGATCGCGCGCGGTTCGATCTTTTTTCGAGAACCGCGGCGAAACGAGTCCCGTCATCCCAAGTAAGGGGTGTCGAAACCGCGAACAAACAGACGCCCGAAAGTTTTTTCGCGATCCGCGGCGAAACGAGACGAGTCGTCCCAAGTACGTGGTGAACCCCGAAGCTCTCAACAAGGAAACGAGACATGTGCGAACTGGCCTTTAACATCAGCGGCGAGCCCTTCGATCCGCCGGCGGAAGCTGACCGCTGGCAGGTGTTCAAGATGAAAGCTCGCGGCGCACCGGAAGTTGCGTACAACGAGGACGGACTCCCCGCGTACGTTGCGATCGACGCGACGCGCGAGACGCTTCGGAACGCCGTGTCCGAGCCGGGCCGGTACCGCCTGAACCCGGCCGACGAGCACGGGCGGCGCATCGAGGGCGCTCAAGCGGCCTACGTGATCGTTCCTGCGAAACCACAGGCGACGGTAAGCGTGGCCGCCGAGGCGCTCTCGGACCGAGACGTTCTCGCCAAGGCGCTCCAGCACAACACCGAGCTGGCGCGCGCAGTGATCGATCGCTTCCCGGAGATGATGCACGCGGCGGCCGAGCTGCTCCGCGCGGCCGATGGCGCCGGACTGCCCGCGCGCATCGCACCGGTCTTGCCTCTCACGCCTGCGGCGCCCGCGTCGAACGTCGATGACGAAGACGACGGCGACGAGAAGCATCCTGTGCTCGCGATGCTCGGCATCGATCTCAATCAGGTCCTGACCGACGTGGGGGACAAGGCGGTCGCGAGGTTCGCGGGAGGGATGCCCTCCCTCGCAGACATGACGGACTGGGGCGGTACCCGTGAGGCGAAGCCCATGGCGACGACGGCGCCGAAACACGCGAACAGCACGCCAGCTACGACGACGCCCCGTGCCGCGACGCCACCGATGCACGCGACGGTCTCCACCTCGACCGCGAAACCGGTCACTGCGCCACAGCTCGACCCGAGTCAGATGCGGCAGATGCTCGCCATCTACACGTCTCTGTCTCCCGACGAGACCAAGCTCGTTCGTCAGCTCGCACAGGAACTGTCGACCGAGGATCGGCAAGCGTGGATCGCGGAGCTGAGTGCGTTGCCCGTTGCCGAGGCGCTCGCGAAGGTGCGCGGCCTTCTCACGACGGACGCGCAGAAGGCTGCGCAGCCGGAGGCTGTGTCGTGACCTCCACGCATCGCAAGACCACGGCGCGGCGTCAGCGTCGGTCGCGCCGTCGGGCCTCGCGCTTCCCGAGCACGCGTCGTGCTCGCGCACTCGCGGATCCGAATCGCTTCGAGCGTTCTGTGCTGTACCAGATGTTCGCCGAACTCCTCCATCCCGATGACAAAGGACTCGTGTCGTGATCGCCATCCCTCTCAATGACCACACCTGCCTCGAAGCGATCTCGCGTGCGATGCGCGATCTGGTGGACGAGCGAGACCCGGCGATCGTCGAGATCGCGGATCGTTTCAAAACGACCGAGCAGCTTGCGGCGTGGATTCGTTCGTTACCTCAACGCGACGACGAGGGCGACCCCACGGACGGTCCCCGCGTCGAAGCCTGCACGCCGACGCAGCGGCTCGTGGTTCCGTCGACCAAACCGAACTGCGTCGAGCGAACCGCCCTCTATCTGGCGGGGGCGGAAATCATCGATCCGATTCCCGTCCGCCAGATGGCGACCATCGAAACCGAATGGGGCTCTCACACACTGCCGTTGGAGAACGGCGCACCGATCGTGCTCGATCCGCGGATGACCCGGAACGCGGCAGCGTGCGGAGTTGCGATGGCGGCTCCGGGTCCGGTCGCGGTCGAAGCGATCGACGCGATCGAATGGTCGGCCGAGTTGGCGGCCGGAACCGCGGTGAAGACGAACGTGCGCAACGGTCCCTCGAAGATCCGCCGTGCACGCAACGCCGTGGTTCGTCTCGTCGATCAGCACGCCGTGCCCGAGCAAAACGAGGTTGACCTCATCGGTTGGATGTTCGCGCTCGCAGAGCGAGCGGCACAACGCTACGGCGCGCGTGCACTGACGATGGTCCGTGCGGCAGCTCGCGCGGTGAGCGAGATCCTCGACGACGTGCTCGGACGCATGCAGCGCAATCTCTCGATCGACATCGGCGGTACACGCTTCACGGCGCCGCGCTGGCTGGAACAGGTCGGCTCTGCGGCCGGACACATCGGACTCGATATCGGCGCCGCGGCACTCCGCGCCAAACTCGCCGCGCTCGGGGTCACGGGCGATTTGGTGGGTCTGGTCGAGGACGAGCTGAATCACGAAGGGCTGACGCTGGGTGTGCTCGCACACCCGCCGCACCTCTCGATGTTCGGCGGCTCGCACGACAACAGCTAACGATTTCACGTTTGCATCGTCGCGCGCATGGTGCTCGCGACGCGCATCAGGACACCGGCTTGTCTCGGAAGAGCGGCCGCATGGCCGGGCTTTGCCCGGAGCAATGGAGACATGGACATGAAGACTCGGCAGAAGACCCAGAAGGACTCTCAGCTCCGCGGCGTGGTCCGCGACTGGCAACCCCTCTTCAAGCAGCTCGAATCGACGATCGATTGGGCGCTCGATCTCGCGGTTCGCCTGGCCCGCGACTACGAGGAGGAGATCGAAGCGATCGAACGCGTGCGCTCGTACGTGCGCGGCTGGCTCGCGGGCCGTCGGATCGACCTCGATCTCAACGACCTCTTGACGACGCTCGGGATCCTGTTCGCGGCGATCGAGCTCGACGAAGGAATCGAAAGCGTCTCGTGGATCGAACCGTTGCGCGCGTTCGAGCACACGCGCTTGCACTTCCCGGGCGCCGCAGAGATCGAGCGCGACACCGTGACGATTCGTCCGCCGCGTCGCTATCGCAATCGCGCCGCCTCCACCCACCTCGCTGCCTAGGAGATTCGTCATGGCGAAGAAGAAGACCAAGAAATCGAAGTTTGCATTTCGCAACGCGGTTCCGCGTGCACCGCGCGCCGCCAAAGCCGGCGGTGAGACGGCGACGCAACGGCTCGTGTACACACTCGCCGGAGCGGCAGGGGCATCGCTCGCGGGTGGATTCTTGAAACGTGAAGGCTGGATCCCGCCCAAGACGTTCGCCACGGCCCTGACGGCGGTGGGCGCCGGCCTCGCGTGGAAGGGTGACGCCTCGCCGATCCGTAGCGTCGGCGCGGGCGTGATGGGTGCCTCGGGCGGTCAGCTCGCGTTGATGATGATCGACAAGAGCGCCGCGAAGACGGACACCAAGACGGTACCACCGGCGATTGCAACCGCGCAGCCCAAGCTGAAGAACGCGGATCAAGTTCCGGACGCTGCGATCCTCGCAGCGCTCGAACGTGCCCGGACGCGGCTCGCGCTGGAGAGCCGCGAGACCGCATAGCTACCGAGAAGACGATCGGGGATCGGGGTCGCGCGCGCGACGACGGCGGCCCACGAAAGGAACGAATCATGGACGAGGATGTTTATTTCATCGATACCCGCAACGCGACGGTCAACGATCATCGGGCGCAAGGTGGCAGCACCGGGCGTCCGTCGGGTCGCCCGTCGGGCACGGTGATCGTGCCGGGCTCGGGCTCGACGCGTGTCTATCATGCGCAGCCCGCCTATCCCGCGTATCCGTACGCGCAGTATCCGTACGGTCAGAGTCCGTACATGCAAGGCACCGTTGCCTCGCAGCTGTTCGGTCGTGTGACGACTGGCCAGTTGATCGATCTCGTCGCGCAGATCTTCGCCGCGTTGATGCCGCTCCCCACGGCACCGACGACGACGACGGACACCGCGACCGATGTCGGTAACCTCATCGTGTATCAGGGCGCGCTGGCGCAATACGCGAAGCGGGACGAGCAGGTCCGGACGCTGGGCAATCTGGTCACCAAGCTGGTGGGCTAAGCGATGTCGGATCCCACCTACAAGGGCCAGCAGGCCACGACGACTCAAACGAGTTGGCTTAGCTCGCTGTTCGGCGTCCTGTCGCCGAACTACGCGGGCAAAGGCCAGCCCGTGACTGGATCGTCGTTGTTTGGCGGAGCGACGCCGGCCTACAAGGCCGCGCCCGTCGCTTCGGCAACCGCGGCTCCGAACGACAACGAAACGGCTTGCCCGATTCCGTCGTTCGCGATCGTGGTGCCGCGTCCTCGCTGCGGCGGAGACGCGACGAACACGGAGAGCAACGAGTAGCGAGTCACTGCAGAAGGCACCCGTAGAAGGCACCCAAACCAAACCGGCCGTCTCGCGCCGTGCGCGCGACCCCGGTCCCCGATCGTCTTTCTCTCTTCATTCACCCACGAGGTTTTCATGTTTTCGATGTCACCCACCTGGATCGATTCCTATTGCGTCTTGCGCGACCGCGCGACCGAGCTGCGCGGCGTGCTCGAGCTCGACGACGGCACGCACGTCCCCAACACCACGGGCCACGATGCGATTGCGATCGCGTCGGTCTTCGATCTCGCCACGCGCCGCGATGGCAGTCCCGGCCTGGTTTCGCGTTGGATCACGACGCTGACCGAGCTTGCGGACGACGCGCTCGCCGCGCCGTTCGAGTCGTATCCGGCCAATCCGTCGTTTTGGGACCTTCTCGCGGATGCGGTCGTCTACCTCGACGATCGCATCGTGCCCGCACCCGCGCCCGAGATCTGGACCGCACTCGATCGCCAGCTCGTCGAAGGCGAGTCACGCAACGAGTTCTCGGATGTGATCTTCAGCCCCGTACACTATGACGACGTGTACCTCGATCAGTACACGCGGTTCCGTGACCAGCGCGGTGCGGACGTCCTCCCGGTTCCGACCGGAATGAACGGTGTACCGAAACCGATTCCGCGCACGACGAACGCGGATGTCCTTGCATTGCGCACGCAGTGGGGCCGACTGCTCGCACACTCGCCGTTCATCGAAGGGACGTCCGGCGTGGTCTCGCGGTGGCGCGCCGCAAGCGAAGATGTCGACGCCCTCGCTCACGGCGATCCGGACGACGTCTACCCGAACAACAACGAGTTTTGGCGTGTGCTCGGACAAGTCGCCGCGCACGTCGCGGTCGCGAGTGAAGACGGACCACGGCGTAACGCAGGCCCGTCGGGTGAGGTTCCCTTTGGACCCTTCGCCAGTGTGAAGACCTTCGACGATCTGTTCCTCGCGCAGCTGAACGCGCTCCGGACGCAGCGCGGTTCTGATGTGATGCCCGTGCCGACCGGCTCCGGCGGATCGCAGATGGCGATTCCACGCACGACGAACGCCGACGTGGTGCAGCTCGCGGACTACTGGACCAAGCAACTCGCCGCGGTTAAGAAGGTCTCCGGCCGGGAGGCGATCGAAGCGCGGTGGAAAACCGCGCTCGCCGATGTCGACAAGCTTGCACGGGCGGGCAAGCCGACGGAGGTCTACGCGAAGAACAACGAGTTTTGGCATTCACTCGGACCGCTCACGACCCACATCGCCGCCGCGGATGAAGCGCCCACGCCATGGGACCGATTCAAAGAGTCTCTCGACTACAGCATCCATCACATCCCCGAGACGATCGAGTCTGCCGCGGTCGCGGTAGGTCACGGCGCCGCCGCGGTCGCGGAGGAAGTGAAGTCGATCGCGTGGGGCACCGTGCGAACGCCACTGATCCTTGGCGCGGTCGGGCTCGGCGCATACCTCTTGCTGCGGGGAGGGGACTGACATGGGCGCGTTGCCTTGGCTTGTCGGTGGTGGAGCACTCGCGTATGCGGCCACGCGGCTGCTCGATCGCGAGCACGCGCGCAGCTCGGCGCACGGCGACGCATCGACAAAATCCGACGCGACGAAACCCGCGGAGGTGCCGAAGCACGACGCGCTGACGACGCTCGCCGGCTCGTGGCTGTGGCCGGTCCCTCGTTGGAACGGGCGCGCGCCGGTCATCAGCGATGGCTACACGACCCCGCGACCCGGAGGCGTCATGCACGGCGGAATCGATCTGATGTTCGCGCGATCGAAGACCGACACGTACAAGGTGGGCAGCGCGAACGGAACAAAGGCGTTCGTGATGCCCGATCAAATGGTCGCGCTCGCCGCAGCTGACGCGCGCGTCCGGCTCGCAAAGCAGACGCCGCGCGGGCTCACGATCCAGCTCGAGCACGAAGGCGCGATCGTCACGTACTACACACACCTCGCAGAGTTGCTCGTGAAGTCGACGACGAACGGCAGCACGGGCGAACGAGTTCGCGCGGGCCAACCGATCGGCGTGATCGGTGCCGATCCGATGGATGGCCAGCACATTAAGCATCTGCACTTCGAGATCTGGATGCCGCCGGGCCGGCCGCAAGATCGCGTCGATCCGGAACCGATCGTGCGCAACTGGCCCATCGTCCCGATCCCGAATGCCTGACCACAACCCGATAGGAGATCATCATGGAGACCACACTCGAAACGATTCGCCTTGCTCTTGCAGCCGACGCGACCGCGGACATGCGCGTCGCTGGCATCACCGCGTGTCGCGCGATTCTGGCGACGCTCGATCCGCCCGTCGATCCGCCGGCGCAGCCCCAACGTGTGGGGATCGATGCATCACAGATCACGGCGCTGGTGGGCGCGCTGCGCGGCGTCCCCGCGGATCAGTTGCTCGATCTCGCAATCGGTCGGCTTCGCGCGGCGCTGCCAGCGGACGCGAACACGGCTACGCCCAAGGGCATCTCGTTTCACATCGTCCCGATCAACCAGTAAGCAAAGGAACGGCAATGCGTCGAACACTCTGGATCGTTGGTGCGGGCCTCGTGGGAACCGCTGCGTGGGTTGCGGCGACGCAAGGGAGTCGCGCGACGCCCACACTCAATGCCGATGCTGTTGGCGTACGAAACGCGAGCGCTCGCAACGATGGCTTCACGTACCGCGCCATCGGATCGCGCGGCCAGCCGTATCCCGAGTGGATCCGTGCTTTGAAAGACAAGGCCGGTGTCTATCTCATTCGCGACCGGACGACCGGCGAGCTCGTCTATATCGGTTCTTCGGCGGGACGCCTGTACCAGACGCTCACACGACACTTTCAAAGCTGGCGCCGCTTCAAGAGCTTTTGGCGCGGTCAGTACGGCCGGGGCCATGACCCGGGCCTTACTTACGACCGTTCGAGCGTCGAGGTCGCCGTACGGCTCACGACGTCGAACGACGCGATCGAAGAGGAGATGCGGCTCATTGCCCGCATGAGCCCTCGCGACAACTTGATCGGCCAGACCGCAGCTGAGGACGAAGTTCCGTTCTGACGCCAGTCATCTAGGAGGACATCAACATGCGAGCGATATGGATCATCGGCGCAGCTGCCGCGGGGGCGTATGCCTGGGACCGCGCCACCAGAACAAACACCGACGCGCCTACAGCGATCAACACCAACCCAACGGCTGGTGGCGCGAATCCGGCTGCGCTTGTCGTTGCAATGCGCAACGCACGCGACAGAAAGAAGCGTGTGGCCGTCAGAGAACACACCCGCTCGTGGCCTCGCGCTGCAACCTGAACCTTTCGCAACCTGGAACAACGCACATGCCCTCGCCTTCACCGCATACCCTCCGCAGCGACGAAGACTCGATCTTCCTCACCTATCTCATCCAGCGCGCGATCGAGTCGCACATGGCGGACGCTCGAAAAAGCCGCCGGCCTGCGCCAGACCGGTTGACGTTGACAGCGCTTGATACCACACTCACTGCGTGCGCATCACCGACAACGGAATGACAGTGGATCTCGAAGACGACGACCCGCGCGTCGTTCGTATTCGCTCCATCCTGTTCAACCAGCCGCCCACCAATCCGATCGCCGCGCTCTGGGACGAAGCGCGAACCGAACATCGAGCCATCCTGACCGCGCTCGCTAGCACTGGCGGGATGGCGCAGAGCGAACTAGAGAAAGCCGTCCACGTAAACGCGGTCGAACTGCGCGGCCTCCACGGAGGTCTCGCGAAGATCGCAAAACGTCTCGGCGTCGACTACCCCATTCGATCCGTCGGCGCTCACCGACCAACGCGGCGCTTTTCGTTAGACACCGATGTGGCCAAGCAAGTCCTCAAGCTGTCGCGCAAAGCCAAGCCGTAACGAAAGACCGGAGAGCAACTGTGACCCACGCATTCAAGAACGTTCGCATCGCGATCTATGCGCGCTACTCGTCCGATAATCAGAACGAGAGCAGCATCGACGATCAGGTACGCCGCTGCCGTGAATACATCGCGCTCAACGGTGGAGATCCAGACTCGGCGAAGGTGTTCGCGGACTATGCCATCTCGGGCGCCAGCCTCGAACGCAGCGGCTTCGAGTCAATGATGGCGGCCGTGAACAGCGGAGCGATCAAATCGATCGTGACCGAAGACCTCTCGCGCATCTCACGCGACTTCGCCGACTCGGCGATGATTTTCAAGCGGCTCCAATTCAAACAGGTTCCACTCGTCGGTATCGCGGACGGGATCGACACGTCGACGCCGGGCGCGAAGATGGCGTTTACGTTCAAGAGCCTGATGAGCGAGATGTACCTGGACGATCTCCGGTACAAGACACTGCGCGGACTCGAAGGCAAGGCGCTCGCCGGCCTCGCCACAGGAAACGTCGCGTACGGGTATCACACTGTTCCCGTGACCAACGATCGCGGCGAAGTGACCGCGCACAAGATCGAGATCAAAGAAGGCGAGGCGAGGATCGTCCAGCGCATCTTCAACGATTCGCTGGCGGGCCGGTCCCTGTCGACGATCGCGCATCGTCTCAACACCGAGAAGATTCCCTCTCCTCGCGTCGGAACTCGTCACACATGTTTTGGATGGGGAGCGTCGACCATACGCGCGATGCTCTACAACGAGCGGTACGCAGGCGTCTGGAAGTTCAAGGAACGGCAGTGGGTGAAAGTTCCCGGAACCAACAAGCGCCAACCGCGACCACGCAACGCCAGTGAAGTGATCGTGCGCCAGCGGCCGGAACTCGCGATCATCGATCGCGAGTTGTGGCAAGCGGTGCAAGCCCGGCTTGCGGAGACCAAGCGCAAGTATTGTAAAGAGGGACGCCAGATCGGTGGGCTGACGTTCAAACGCTCGCCGTACCTGCTGTCCGGACTCCTCGTGTGCCGTGGTTGTGGCGCACCGCTCACCATGGGCGGCTCCACGCACCGGTACTTCCGGTGTCCGGCCAACAAGACCAAAGGTCCGTCCGTGTGTCCTAACGGTGTCAGCGTTCGCGAAGACATCGTGCGGCCGAAGATCCTCGATGGAATTCGAGAGCGCCTCCTGTCCGCGGACGGCGTGGCGTACATGCGCAAACGGATCGTGGAAGAGCTTCGCGACTACTCCCAGAAACTGGACGCGGAACTCACCGACCGACGCGCGCGTCTCGTGCGCACCGAAGAGAAGATGGCCGGCCTCGTGGACTTCATCGCGAACGGCGAGCGCTCTGCGTACATCGTGAAGACGCTGGCAGACCTGGAAACGTTCGCGACCCAGGAACGCGATGCGATCGAGGATCTCGAACGAGAGGCAAGCGAACCCCTACGACTGCCGAGCGTAGAGGAGGTGCAGTCCCGAGTACTCCAACTCGACGAGCGGCTGAAGCAGGATCCCGAGGGTGCCAAGGAACAGCTCCGGCGCTGGCTGCGTGATGGCTCGATCCGAGTCGGCACCCGTGAGGATGGGGCCGTCGTCGCGGAGGGTGGCCTCCTCCCGTTCATCGTCATCACCGAGAACGAGCGAACAAAAAAAGGAGACCCCCGCGGAACCACTGTAATGATTCCGCGGAGATCTCCAAGCGTAGCGGGGGCAGGATTTGAACCTGCGACCTTCGGGTTATGAGCCCGACGAGCTACCAGGCTGCTCCACCCCGCATCAAGGGTGCACAGCTTTTGCCATGCGCCCGCCCAACGGTCAAGTGAGAGGAGATCTTTTGTCCGCCGGACGCTCCGGACGTGTCCGCGAACATCTGATCGCGGCGCCCGCGCTAACGATTTCACGCGTATCCGAGCGGCACGAGCCGTGCTGATGAGGTGGGCATGGTGGACGTCTCGATTGCACACGCGCTCGGCGAATCGCGCCGGTTTCGCAAGGCCGGGTACCTCGTCCACGCCCGCCGCGAGCTCACCCGCGTAGCCGCACCGACCTTGCGGGTCCGAATCGCGCGCGCGTGGCTGGCACTGATCTCGTTCGGCTTCTGATGTCACGCGCAGCGGGGCTGCATCGTCTTGCCGGCATGCGAATCAAATCTCCTGCCCTTTCGATCGCGGGCGCGATGGAACCGCTGATGCGGTTGGTCGAAGTGACCGAGCGCGGCTTGGATCCGAAGCTCGCCGAGCTCGTCAGCGCACGCGTCGGTCAGATCAACGGCTGCAGCGTCTGCGTGGACATGCACACGCGCGCGCTAAAGAAGCGCGGCGAGACCGAACAACGACTGTTCACGTTGGCCGCGTGGCGCGAGACACCGTACTTCACGCCGGCGGAACGCGCGGCACTCGCCTTGGCGGAGGCCGAGACGAAGATGGACGTGACCGACGCCGTGTGGGCCGACGCCGCGAACCACTTCGACGAACCGCAACTCGCCTCCCTCGTCATGCTGACCGCACTGGCGAATTTGTGGAATCGCTTGAACTGCACCTCGCGCGCCGTGAGCGGCGATTGGGTCGAACAGCTGATCAAAACCAAGACGTAGCGCCGAGCGTCAGCGTTTGCTGCGACCGCGCCGTCGGAATGTCGAGACCATTCGCGTCGACCGCGACATCCCCTTTGTAGAACAACGGATCGCTCGCGTGGTCGTACCGGTATTCGAGCTTGAGCGCGATGTTCTTGTGTGGCCGGTAGTCGAGCGTCAGCGTCGTCGACTGGACATCGTTCGCCGGAAAGAACATCGGCGTCGCGAGACCGGGCACGTGCTCGTGAATGAAGTCCTGCCGTGCAGCGAGGAAGACCTGTGGGTGGTACGGCTGCGGCTGCGTCAAGTAGACCTGGATGTACGCCGCGCCGTCGTACCAATATGACGTCCCGAAGTCGTTTCGCTCGAACCCCGTGTCTGCCTGACCAGCGATCGCGAATTGATCGGAGACCTTCCAGGTCGCCGTCGCGTCGAACAGATGCCGCCACGGTTGCCCTTCGGGCGCGCCGGTCGGCCGCTCGATACCACCGAAGTAGAGCGCCTGCGCCGAGAGGTTGTCACTCGGCTTGTACTGCAACATCACTTCGAAGCACGGATAGGGATTGCGATTGACGATGTCATTCCAGCCATTCGTGATCATCGTGACGAGCGCGAGCTCGTGCGAGACGGGCCAAGTCGCACGCACACCCGCGTGATAGAACGGCAGCGCGTTGAACAGCTGCGAACGCGACCAGTTGTACTGATCCTTGATCGCGAGTCCTTCGAGCCCGATGGTCGAGAGGAAGATGCCGCCCTCGATCACGGGTCCGCGCGTGCGATAGCCGATGATCGCCTGTTGGATGTAGCGCCAGAGGTCTGCGTCGCTTGCACCTACCCCACCTTGCGCTGGCGACGCCGTTTCCGCGCTGTAGTAGGCGGCCCCCGTGTGACCGATTTGAAGCGCGAGGTCGGTCCAGACCGCATCGTTAATGTCGTCTTTGACCTCGAGCACCGCATTCGCCACGGTGAACGAATTCGTCCGATCGTCGAACGCGCGATACGCGGTGATCAGGTTCGACGGTCGGTTGAAGTTGTATTGATAGAACGCCTCGACATAAGCGCTCAGCGACAAGTGGCTGTACGACTCGGTGTGATCGATGATCACGCCTTCGGCAGAAGCTAGGCTCGTCGCACCCAGTACGACCATCGCGACGACGAAACGCATACGGGGCAGATTTGCACGAGCGGGGATAAATTTCCCATCAGGAACCGCGGTAACGTGGATGCGTGGGCAGGAACGCTCCCCTCGTGGTGGCGCTCGTAGCGGCGATCGTTGTCGCGAGCGTGCTCGCGCTCCATCTCTACGTTCACGCGCTGCCGGGACTCACCGCCGTCGAAGAATTATCGGTCGACGCGCGGTTTCGGATCCGCGGTCCACGCGAGGCCGCGACCGATCGAGTCGTCATCGTCGGCATCGACGACGCTACCCGCGCGAAGTATCCCGAGCTCATGCAGACCCGGCGCGGGTATGCGGCACTCGTCCGCGCGCTGACGAAGTACGACGTCAAGGTCATCGCGTTCGACTTATTCTTCAGCTCGCCCGAGGAGCTGCTGCCTCATCAGCTCACGCAAGATGTCCGAGCGGCGGACACTCCATCACCGCAAACACCGCTCGAGGATCTGATCCATCGCATCGCCGACGAGCTGCGCGGCGACGACCAATTGGCGGCCGCGATCGCCGAATCCCACCGCGTGTTCTTGGGCGCGTTCTTCGTCCCGGGCAAAGGCGTCAGCGCCGCCGAACCGAAGCAACTCGCCACCGCACGCCATGGCGAGACCGCCGATTCGAATGCCGGCGGCGCACGGCGACCGATGCATGCGATCGGCGTCGACTTCACGCTCGATGCGATCGCCGCCGGCGCGATCGGCGCGGGCGCGATCAATGATTTTCGCGACGCGGATGGCGTGCGCCGGCGGATGCCGCTCGCGATCGAGCTCGGCGCGCATCAGTACATGCCGATGGGCCTCGCGGTCGCGCTCTACGATCGCAAGCAAGCGACGCAATACATCGTCGGCGACGACCACCTGACCGCCGGCGATCAACGCCTGCCCGTGACCACGGCCGCATCGCTCTGGTTGGACGTGCTCGGTCACGATCGCCTCCCGCACGTGTCCGCGGGCGCGATCCTCGACGGCACGGCGCCGAAATCGGCACTCGCAGGCAAGCTCGCGTTTGTCGGCCTGACATTCGCCACCTACGACAAGGTCGCGACGTCACTCGATCCCGTCGCCGATGGCATCGAGCTTCACGCCACGCTCGCCGAGAACGTCCTCTCCAATCACGTCCTGACGGTCGCCGCGCCGACCACCACGTTACTCACCACGTTGCTGCTGCTCGCACTGATCACCGCGACGTATCTGCGCCCGATTCGCCGCCGCGCATGGATCCCGCCGGTCGCCGCACTCGTCGTGATCGTCGCGTACCTCGCGATCATGCAGCTCGCGTTCGCGCACACGATCCTTGCCGTCGCACCGGCGATCGCGACCGCTGCGACTGCGCTCGTCGCGATCATCGGCACGATCCTGACCGAGGGTCGCGAGAAGGCGCACCTCCGCGCGGTGTTCTCGCGCTACGTCAGTCGCTCGGTCGTCGATCGCATCCTCGCGGATCCGGCGCGCGCGAAGTTGGGCGGCGAGCGCAAAGAGCTCACGGTTCTATTCTCGGACATCCGCGGCTTCTCGGCGTTCAGCGAGGGCATGCGGCCCGAGGAGCTCGCCTCGTTCCTCGCCGAATATCTGACGCCGATGACCGAGCTCGTCCTCGAGTCCGGCGGCACGCTCGACAAGTACATCGGCGATGCCGTGATGGCGGTGTGGGCGGCGCCCGTCGACATGCCGGATCACGGGGCGCGTGCGTGCGAGGTCGCGTTGAAGATGCAGGAAGCGCTTGTCGGGTTGAACGAACGCTGGAAGCGCGAGGGCAAGCCCGCGGTCGCGATCGGCATCGGGCTCAACACCGGATCGATGGCCGTTGGCAACATGGGCACGTCGCAGCGGTTCGATTACACGGTGCTCGGCGATCAGGTGAATCTCGCCGCGCGACTCGAGCCGCTGACGAAGGAGTACGGCGTAAACATCTTGTGCGGCGAAGGCACGATGAAGGCGGCCGGCGATGCGTTCGTGTTTCGCGAGATCGATCTCGTGCGCGTGAAGGGCCGGCATGGCGCGGCGCCGGTGTACGAGCTCCTCGGACGCGCGGGCAAGGTGACGACCGATCCGCGCTTCGACGTGGCGCTCGCGGCCTATCGCAAGCGTGACTTTGCCGCGGCGCAGGAACTATTCGCCGCGTTGCCGGACAAGGCGTCGCACATCTTGGCCGAGCGGTGCGCCGTGTTAGTCGAACATCCGCCGGCACCCGATTGGGACGGCGTGTACGAGCAGCGCGGTAAATGAACTGGCAACTTGCCTAACTTCGGACCGTCCCCGGGTCTGAAGAGTTCCGTGACGTTCGGCGATCGAACTTCCCTAACTTCGGACCGTCCCCGCCTGGGAGGCATGTTGACGTAGTTGCGACCGTCCCCTGGGTCTAACGATAACAGCCGGATCGCGATCGCAAGTTGACGTAGTTGCGACCGTCCCCGTCCCAGAGGCAAGTTATAGACGTGGTTCCAGGTCTGTCCGCTGCACGCGCTGGTGACTGGCCCGCGTGTTTGGCGGAGCTGCTGACCGCGTGGCGGATCCATCGGACGCGCCCACTCGCCGACGCGATCGAGCTCGCCGGCAAGCGCGCCGCCACGAAAGACATTCGACCGACCTCGGCTGCGATCCGGAAAAAGATCAGCACGCTCACGCCCGCCGACGTCACCCCGTTGATCGAAACGATCCAGCGCCAGGCCCGCGTGTCACCGAAGATGATCGGTCTCGCGATCGAGCTCGCCCAACGCTCCGATCCAGATCCGCGTATTGCCACCCTGCTCCGCTGGTTCACGAGCCAGGACGACCTCTTGCCCGCCCTCGTCGACGCACTTGCCACCCACGACGATCCGCGATCGCGCGAGCTCCTCGCCGACCGCGCAAAGTATTGGCACGAACGGCGCGGCCGGTTTCACCAGCGCCGCGGCAAGATCGATCACCTGGTTGCCGTGGCCGGCCAAGCCTGGCCGACGTACGCGCCCTTCCCCGGCGACCTCACCGAGCTCGAACCGCTCCTCGCCACGCGCACCGAACACGACCTCACCCACCTCCTCGACGCGGTCTACACCGACCTCCCGAACGACACGCCGCGGATGATCTATGCCGACGCGCTCCAAGACGCGGGCGATCCGCGCGGCGAGATGATCACGTCGCAACTCACGAATCCAGGCACCCGCCGCGAGCTCCAACTGATCCGCGACCACGAACGCGCGTGGCTCGGCCCGCTCGACAAGGTCGTCCAGAAATCCGGCGTGGTCTGGCACCGCGGCTTTCTCTCGAGCGCACGCCTCGCGACCCGCAACATCGACGACGTCACCGCCGCCGATCGCATGTGGTTCACCGTCGAGGAGCTCGACCTCGGCGAGGCCTGGGGCGAACAAGCCGCGCGCTGGATCACGTCCCTGCCCTCGCTACGTCGCGTCTATCGCTTCCTCGGCCGCGACGTTCGATTCCTGCCGAGCACGTTGCCGTGGACTCACTTCGGCCTTCGCACCGGCCACGTGCCGAGCGCGTTCCCGAGCTTCCCGGCGCTCGAAGAGCTCGACCTCTCGAACTTCGGCCACGTCACCGAGACCCAGCGCTTCTACACCTCGCTGAAGTCGCCGCCGCCACGCGTCCGCATCGCCGAACCGGTATGGGAGATCAATCCGTTCGTCCCCGATAACACCGTCGTCGTGATCGTCCCCGAGTTCGAGTTTCCACCGCTCGCACGCCAACCCGAGATCTGGATCCGCGATCGCGAGGTCGACATCTATCACGTCGACAAATCTCTCGCGTACCCGCTCGCCGTGCTGCCACGCATTCGCGATCGCGTCGCGCGGATCACCGTCCACACGTCGAAGTCGCTCGATCTCCAAGCGCTCTCCCAGATCGCACCGACGGAGCTTGCGCCTTGAACGCCACCGCACCGGGTCTCGATGCCGCACGCGCCGGCGATTGGTCGCGCTGCCTCGACGAGCTGTTGTACGCGTGGCGCCATCACCGCACCCCGGATCTCGCCGCGCTGATCGAACGCGTGGGCAAGCGCGCCGGCGTCGACGAGATCGATCACGCACCGACCGTGATCCGGAAGCACATCGCGCGGCTGACGAACGCCGATATCTCCCCGCTGATCTCCGCGATCATGCGCCACCCCACGATCACGCCGGCGCTGATCGGTCTCGCATGCGAGCTCGCCGCCGCCGCGCCGCCGGATCCGCGGATCGCCGACCTCCTCGACGATCTCTACGATCACGACGAGCTGAATCAGAACCTCGTCGCCCAGATCGCTCGCCACGACGATCCGCGTACGCGCGATCGCCTGCTCGTTGCCGCCGAGCATTGGGCGAAGCACAAGCAGCACCGCGCCGACGACGTCAACTTCCTGCTCGCGACGGTCAAGCGCATCCCCGCCGTCGAGTCGTCGCTCACCGTCGATTTCTCGCCGTACGACGAGCTCCTCGCACCCGATCGCACGCACGCGCATCTGCTCGCCGCCGTGTACGACGATCCATCCTCGGATCACGCACGCCTGGTCTATGCCGACGCACTCCAAGACGCAGGCGATCCGCGCGGCGAGCTGATCACGCTCCAGCTCACGAACCCCGGGACCCAGCGCGAGCGCTCGCTCCTCAAGAAGCACGGCCGCGCGTGGACCGGCTCGCTCGCGAACGATCTGCGCGCGTCGGGGCTCGTTTACCGTCGAGGCTTTCCCGCCGCGGGCCGGCTCGCGCTGATGCTCGAGACCCCGCGTTCACACGCCGATCGTGGCTGGAGCACGTTCGAAGAGATCGATCTCGTCTCGATGCACGGCCCGGCTCTCGCACGTTGGCTCGCCACCCTGCCCGCGCTACGCCGCGTCTCGCGCTTCAACGCCCACGATCTGCTCCATCTCCCGGAGACGCTGCCGTGGACGCACCTCGGCCTCGTGCACACGAACAGCGGCGTGACGCGCCACCTCTCGCATTTCCCCGCGCTCGAAGAGCTCGACCTCACGTGCGTCGATCAAAACGACGCGGTCCAGTTCGCGATCGCCGCGCCACTCCCCAAGACCACGCGGGTCCGGCTACGCGCACTCGACTTCATCCCCGACATTCCGCGCGATCACATCGTGGTGTTCGCATCCGAGTACGAGTTTCCGCCGATCGCGAAGGCGCCGACGGTGGAGATCCATCGCATCGACAATCAGTTTCACGCGCGCATCATCTGCAAGAAGAGCGTGGACCTCGACTATCCACTTCGCCTCCTGCGCAACATGCATCAGGTCAAGTCCGCGACGCTGGTCGCGTGGAAGCAACCCGATCCGATCCAGCTCGAGCTACTCCAGACGCTCGTGACTACGACTTTGGAAATTCATCGGGCTTCCACGGACCGCCCTGCGCCTTGATCAGCGCTTCGACCTTGCTACGCAACTCGCTCGATCCGCCGAGGAACTTGCTCCACTGATCGGCGAGCTCCTTCGAGCGGAACAACGCGCGCACGGCCTGCGGCGTCACCACGATCGGCGCCGGCGCGAGCTGTTGGCCTCCGGTCACGCCGACGAGCTTGTCCGAGAGCTCGACGATGTCTTCCTGCGCGAGCGGCCGCAACGCGAGCTGCTGACTCCACGAACGCGTCCAGCCATCTCCCGTCGCGACGTAGTCCTTATCCGCCTCGCCGATCTTGCCGCCCGGCAACACCGTGAATCCGATCGACACCGGCGGCGCACCCGCGTGGAGGATCCGCGCTTCCCACGACCCCGCGAGCTTTCCGACCTGATCCGGCAACGCGTACTCCTCGCCGAGCTGCCAGATCGAGCGACGCGCTTGCGGCTGCAACGCATAGCGCACGATGTCGTTCGAGTCCGCGATCGCCCACTTCCGCTCGCGGCCACTCGTGGTCGTGACGACGACACCTTCATGCCGCCACTCGATCACCCACGGTTGCGTGGGCGCATCGTTCGGCCACCACCGCAACACCCACAACTTCTTCTCGATCAACGACACGCGCGTGCCGTGATGCCGGAACAAGTGCGTGTTCGTCGAGCCGCCCCACTCCGGCACCTGCGCGATCCGGAACGCTTCGCCCGTAAACCGCTCGTTGTTGTACTCGAGCTCGACCGTGTAATCGCCAAGCGGCAGCTCCTCGACCCGTTGATGGATCGTGGTGCCGATTTCGCCCTTCTTGATCGGATAACGCCCGACCTCGTCCGCGCCAACCCGCACCACGAACGCGACGTGATCCTCCGGCGTGATGTTGCGCTGGAGCGCGACCGACAGCTCGACGTGATAGCCGGCCGACGGATCATCGGTCCAGGTCACCGCCGGGCCGTGAATGAACGGAACCTCGTACGCGCGCGGACCGTCCGGCCCTTTCGGCGCACACCCCATCCCGACCGCGACAAGCAACCCGAGCAGCGCCTTCATGCCGCGGGCTTTAACCACGAAATTGGTCGGACCACCAGCAATATTTGTGTTACCTCGTTCGCCGCTCACGTCGCATGGAGCCGCAAACCCACATCCAGTCGCACGATTTCCGCATAATCCAACCCGTGGATAAGGTGATCGTTTCGTGCGCCCTGACGGGTGCGGTGACCTCGAAGAAGCAGTGCCAGGCGATTCCATACACGCCGGCCGAAATCGCGGACGAGGCGAAACGCGCGTACGACGCCGGCGCCGCGATCGTTCACATCCATGCCCGCAACGACGACGGCACGCCGACCTGGGCGCCGAAAACGTTCGAGGCGATCATGCGCGAGATCAAGGCGCGCTGTCCCGTCCTGATCAACTGGTCGACCGGTGGCGCGGGCCCGATGAAGGATCGCGTCGATCACCTCGCCCAGCGGCCGTCGATCGCCGCGCTCAACATGGGCTCGATGAACTACGCGAAGTGGAACAAGGACAAGAAGGACTTCGTCTTCAACTTCATCTTTCCGAACTCGTTCGACGACATCATCGCGTTCGCGAAGGCGATGCGCGAGCACGGCGTGAAGCCCGAGATGGAATGCTTCGATACCGGCCACACGAACTCGCATCGCGTGCTCGCGGATCTGGGCCTGATCGAAGCGCCGTATCACTTCAGCTTCATCATGGGCGTGCTCGGCGGCATTCCGGCATCGGCGCGTCACCTCGCGTTCAAAGCCGAACAGGTTCCCGCGGGCTCGCGCTGGAAAGTGATCGGGATCAGTCGCGATCAGTGGCCACTCGTGATGGCGGCGCTCTCGCTCGGCGGCGACATTCGCGTCGGCCTCGAGGACAATTTCTATCTGCCGAGCGGCACGATGGCGAAGAGCAACGGCGAGCTCGTCGGTGCGGCCGTCGAGCTCGTGAAGCTTTCGGGTCGATCGGTGGCGAGCGTCGAGGAAACCAAACAGCTGTTGTGGCCGAGCGGTGGCGGGAACTAACTACGCCCGCGAGCTCTCCGTCGCACGCCAGCTCGCACGTGAAGCCGGCGTGGATGTCATGCGCATTCGCGGAGGCGGCGCGCTCGATGTCGAGATGAAGCCCGGCGACGAGCCGGTCACGATCGCCGACAAGCGCGCGAGCGACTTGATCATGGCGGGCCTCCGCGCCGCGTTTCCGGACGATCCGATCATCAGCGAAGAATCGCCGGTGCCTGCGGGTGCGGTCGAAGCGCCGCGGCATTGGTTCGTCGATCCGATCGATGGCACGAAGGACTTCATCCGCGGCAGCGATGGATTCTCGGTCATGATCGGCTTGGTCGAGAACGGCGTGCCGGTGATGGGCCTCGTCCATCAACCCGCGCTCGACCGCACGTTCAGCGGTGTGCGTGGCGAGATGGGTGCGTGGGTCGAGACCGCGACCGATCGGACGAAGATCTTCGTGTCGTCGATCCACGATGTCGAGAAGGCGCGGCTCGTCGCGAGCGCGTCGCACCGCAGCCCGGACATCGATAAGGTGAAGTCCACGCTCGGCATCGACGACGAACAGAACATCGGCTCGATCGGCGTGAAGCTCGCGCTGATCGCGATGGGCCTGCGCGACCTGTACGTGAATCCGTGGCCGAAAACGAAGGCGTGGGATACCTGCGCACCTGAAGCGATACTGAACGCCGCCGGCGGACGCCTCTCGGATCTGTTTGGCGAGCCGATCGGCTACACCGGCGCGTTGAATCATCCGCGCGGGCTCGTCGCGTCGAACGGGCACGTCCACGATGCCGTGATCACGAAGATCGCTCCGTTGTTCGCTCACCTGCGAGCGTGATACGCTGATCTTAGATGGGGTCGCTGCGGTCATCGCTAGCGCTTGTGGCTATGTGCGCGAGTGCGTTCGCACAGCCGAACAAGCCGACGCAGGCGCAGATCGCGCAAGCCGGCGATCTCGTGAAGAAGGCGATCGCGAAGAGCCAAGCCGGCGATCACGCGCTCGCGATCGAGCTCTATCAGCAGGCGTACAACATCATCCCCACGGCGATCCTCCTGTCGAATATCGGCTCGGAGTATCAGCAGTCGCAAAAGCCGGCGGATGCCGTGAAGTACTTCTGCATGTATCTCGGGCAAGAGCCCGCGGGAAATGGCGCCACGTTCGCCACGCAGCAGGTCAAAGTGCTGCAGGTCCAGCTCGGCAACGACGTCGAAGACAACGACGCGTGCAAAGTGAAACCGAAAGCGGCGCCAACTCCGCCGGTCGTCGATACCACGACGAATCCGCAGGTCACGGGCACGCAGACGTTCGGCAATACGGGCGGTCCGGACAAACCGGTGGTCGACGAGCATCCCGGTCGCGGTCTCGTGATCGCGGGCATCGGGGTCGCCGTGATCGGTGCGGTCGGTGTGGCGGTCGGTGTCGACTTCGCGCTCAAGGGCAAAGCGCTGCGCGACGACATCAACAATCACGATCCGGCGACGCAATGGCCGACCGAGTACGAAGGCGTGCCGATCGCGAATTGGAACTCGCAGGGTCACACGTGGAACGTCGATGCGGCGGTGTTCGGCGCGATCGGTGGCGCGGTGTTGATCACCGGCGGCGTGATGATCGGCCTCGGCATGTCGAAGCACTCGTCGAACGAGGAGCACGCGCTCGTGATCCCGACGGCGGGCGCGCACGATGCGGGCCTCGCGCTCGTCGGTAAGTTCTAGTTCTAGTCCTAGTCCTAGTCCTAGTCCTAGACCTGGACATCGTCCCCAGACCTGGCGCGGTCATCGTGGCGACGTGGTCATCGACTCGACGCAGTCATCGACTCGACGCGGTCATCGACTCGACGCGCGACTCGACGCGGTCATCGACTCGACGCGGTCATCGACTCGACGCGGTCATCGACTCGACGCGGTCATCGACTCGACGCGGTCATCGACTCGACGCGGTCATCGACTCGACGCGGCCATCGACTCGACTCGGTCATCGACTCGACGCGGTCATCGCGGTCTGGGGACTAGGTCCAGGTCTATGACTAGGACGAGGACCATGACCAGGTTGCGTCATCGACTCGTCATCGCTTGGGCTTACGCATTACGCTTAGGCCTGCGTGATTTCGGCCCTGACTACGGCAGGAGCGTATCGAGCGAGACGTTCGCGGTCGTCGACGGTACCTTGACCTTCGCCGTACCGACGAGATCGCCAGGCTGCTTCGAAATCGCATCGCCATCCTGATCGAGACGAACCGTCACCACGACCTCGCCCGTCATCTGCGTGCCGTTCACCATCGCCTGCCCCTCCGTCACCTCGTACGGCAACGGCTTGCCATCCCACTGCAACTTGTCGACGGCGAGCGGCGTCCCGACCGGCGCGCCCGTGGCATCCGCTTGCTTCACGATCACGAACAACGCCGAGCCGGCCTTCGCCTTTTCCGCGAGCTTGCCGGACACGCTGATCGTTCCGGAGATTCTTGTGCGACGGATCGATCTTGCGATTCGGATCCGGCGCGAGCGAGTTCATCGTGCTCTGGTCCATCCCCATCGGCCCGCCGCCGCTGCCACCGGCGGAGTTGCGCTTGAGACCGGCGTGCGGATTGTTGCCGTTCTCGTCGACGACATCCGGCAGATCCTCGTTGCTGGTAGCGACGCCCGGCATCTGCTCCATGCCCGCGGCACCGGCATGCGGATTCGCCGCGTGCGGATTGTTCGCCTGCGGATCGACACCCTGGGCCTGACCCCAATCATCCGCCGGAGCGAGCCCGTGCTCGGACTTCTTCGACGACGAACAGCCAGCCAGGACGAGACAGAGCAGCGCGAACCGAGTCATCGCCGACGAATATAGCAACATCACACCCACCGTGCCGTCGTCGTGATCGTCGCGAATGACGCAGCCCCGGGATGGGACTCTCCGAGCCAGGCCTGGAATCTCGCACCCGCCGGCCCCGGTTCTGCGACGCCGACGAGCTCGTAGCGCGTGGGTGGCGCGGCCGCGAGCGGGACCTCCACGTCGATCAGCTTGATGGCGACGGAAGAGTGACACCGTGACCTTGGTCCCGACGCCGCGCGCACCGATTAACGTACGGAGCTCGCCATCGCTCGACGCGCGGAACCGATCGATCGCGATCAATTCGTCACCCGGCGAGATGCCGGCGGCGTGCGCGGGCGAGCCATCGAACACGGCGGTGACGCGCGTGCCTTGCGTGGTGACGCCGAGCCACTGCGCCGTCAGGCCGTCGTTGACCTGCGCCGGATCGTGCGACGCCTTCAGCTCGATGCCGACGTACGCGAGCTCCTTCGCGAGGTCCGGATCTTCGACGCCGCGGATCTGCCGATCGAAGACCTCGCCGAGCGCGAGCCCGGTCGCTTCTTCGAACACCGGCTGCAGATCCTCGGGATGCGCCTCGCGCGGCTTGCCGAACTTCGTCCACAGGAGGCGCAGCACGTCGTCGAGCGATTTCGCGCCTTCGGTTCGGCGCCGGATCTGGAGATCGAGCGTGAACAACACGAGCCCGCCCTTCAGGTAGTAGCTGACCGTCGTGTTGAGGTTCGACTCGTCGGGCTTGTAGAGCTTGATCCACGCGTCGAACGAGCTCGCCTCGAGCGACTGCCGTGCGCGACCGGGCGTGGCTTGCAGGCGCGCCCAATCGTCGAGGATCTTGTCGAGGAGGCTCTTCGCCGAAATCCGCCCACTCGTGCGCAGCGCGAACCGATCGTAGTGGCTCGTCACGCCTTCCATCAGCCACAAGCACGGCGTGTACGCCTCCTGCGCGTAATCGAAATCGAGCAGCACGCGCGGCGCGATGCGCTTGCCATTCCACGCGTGGAACAGCTCGTGCGAGAGCAGCTCGAGCAGGCCCTCGTACGACTTGCGCGTCTGCGCGAACTGCGTGTTGTAGAGGTTCACGCTCGACGCGCGATGCTCGAGCCCACCATATGCATCGTGCGCGAGCATCAGCATGAACGTGTACGCGTGAAACGGTGCTTCGCCGAACCGCGCGACATGATCGTCGACGATCGCCGCGAGATCCGTGGCCAGGCGCTGCTCGTCGAACGAGCCACCCGGGATGCGCTCGCCCCAGATCGCGAGCTCGACGGGTAGCTTCGCAGGAACCGTATACGTGCGCGTGACGCCGCAATGGATCGGCTGATCGTAGAGCTCGTCGATCGACGAGGCGTGAACGAGTCGACCGGTGTGCTGCGCCGCCGTGGTGAGCACCCACGAATCGTGACAATGGATCTGCACTTCGACCGGCGAGTGGCGTTGCGCGACCGGATACATGAACGTGGCCGGGCCGTGCAGGAACGCGTGATCGGCATCGATGTGATTCGTGCGGACGGTGAGATCGTGGCCGTACACCGCATAGTGAACGGTGATGTCTTTCTGCCCACCGGTGTGGATGCGCCAGGTCTGCTTGTCGACCTTCTTCGCGGTGCCGCCATCGACGCGCAGATCGCGAACGAACCGCGCGTAATCGCGAATCATGTAGCTACCCGGGCACCAGGCCGGCAGCGTGACGTCGACTTCAGCGGTATCTGCGGCGAAACGTAGAGTCACTTCGGCGACATGGGACTCCGGGCTCGCCAGGCGGACCGAGTAGCGCAACGTCATGGGTCGTGGGTAACACACCTGCTATGCTTTCGGAGATGTTGCGGGCTGGCCTCCTGATCGCGGTGTGCACCGTCGGTGCGCAGGCGGCCCCGCATGGCAAGGTCGTGCGGATCGAGCGTCACTCGCGTCGCTTCACGGGCGAGCCGCGATGGTGCGGCGTCAGCGTCGAAAACATGCAGGCGTTTTGTTACGGCAAGGAACCCACCGTCGGCGCCGAGATCGCGTTGCTCGATAACGTGCACACGATCGGCACGTTCCAGGTCGACAAGGTCGAGCCACTCGGCGCGTGTCACAACCCTGGACAAGTCCAGTTGTGGCAAGTCCACATGAAGGGCGACATTCCGAACCCCGGCACGCCGGCGGATTCGGGCGTCAGCGGCCTGATCGACGTGAAGCTCGATGTCCGCACCGCGAAGATGGTCCGGGTCGAAGAAACGTTCCCGAATCGCGTGCCGGACTCGGCATTCGGCTTCGATCTCGACGGCGACAATCGCGCGGACCTCGCCACGCTGTCGTTCACCTGCGACGATAACGGCGAGCCCGTGACCGCGCTGACCGCGAGCCCGAACACGTGCATCGAGATGTGGTACTCGAACGGCCACGGGTTCGAGAAATTGCGCACCGACAAGCTCAGCCACAGCTGCCTCTAATGGACCGCAAGCAGTTGCTCGCCGCCGAACGCGGCACGCTGGTGAAGCCGGCGGAGACGCGAATCGCGCTCGTCTATCCGAGCCCGTATCGCGCGGCGATGAGCTCGCTCGGCTATCAGCAGATCTATCGCACGCTGCACGAGATGGCGGGCGTCGCCGCGGATCGCGCGATGCTGCCCGAAGATGACAGCAAGTTTCTGACCCTCGAGACCGGTCAACCGGTCGGCAGTTATCCGATGCTCGCGTACTCGGTCGCGTACGAATTGGAGATCGCGGGTGTCGTCGAAACGCTCGAGCGCGCGTCGATTCCGGTGCTGCGAGATGACCGTGACGATCGGCATCCATTGATCGTCGCCGGTGGGCCGCTGACGTTCAGTAATCCGGCGCCGCTCGTTCCGTTCTGCGACGTGATCATCGTCGGCGAAGGTGAAGAGCTGATCGTGGAGCTGGTCTCAGATCGCGCGCGACGTGGGATTTCGGCGCAGCGAGGTCTGGGCGGCGCTCGCGGGCAAGCCCGGCTACATGCTGCCGAGCCACGGCGAGACCGTGCCGCCCGTCGCGCAGGTCCACGATTCGCTGTTGCCGGCGCGATCGGTGATCACCACGCCGAACACCGAGCTCGCGGACATGTTCATGACCGAGGCGGCGCGTGGTTGTTCGCGCGGTTGCACGTACTGCGTGATGCGGCGATCGACGAATGGCGGGATGCGCGTCGTCGATCGCGAGACGATCCTCGCGGGGATTCCGGACGGCACGCGCAAGGTCGGCTTGGTCGGCGCGGCGGTGACGGATCATCCCGATATCCGTGGCGTCGTGCGCGGCGTCGTCGATCGCGGGTGCCAGGTCGGCATCTCGAGCCTGCGTGCGGACAAGCTCGACGACGAGTTGGTCGGCCTGCTCGCGCGCGGCGGCTATCGCACGCTGACCGTGGCCGCGGATGGTGCGTCGGAGCGGATGCGTCGCGTGGTCGAGCGGTCGACGCAGGCGAAGCACTTGCTACGCAGCGCCGAGCTCGCGCGCGATCACAAGCTGCACACGCTCAAGGTTTACATGATGCTCGGCGTGCCGGGCGAGACCGATGCGGATGTCGACGAGCTCGTGAAGTTCAGTAAGGAGCTCGCCGCGATCCATCCGCGTGTCGCATACGGATTGGCGCCGTTCGTCGCGAAGCGCAACACGCCGCTCGATGGCTCGGCCTTCGCCGGGATGGATGTCGTGGAGGATCGGCTGGATCGCCTGCGCAACGGCCTCCGCAAAGAAGGTGTCGCGAACAAGGTCGAGGTCCGGGCCACGTCGGCGCGCTGGGCGTGGGTCGAGTACATGATCGCGCAGGCGGAGTCGGTCGCGGGGCTCGCGATCATGGATGCGCATCATGCGGGTGGGAACTTCGCGGCATACAAGAAGGCGTTCGAGAAGCGCGGGGTCGTGCCGACCGGGCCGCGGGCGCGCGTGATGTCGAGCCGCGAGATGATCGCGTCGCACAAGAAGAAGCTCGCGGTCGTCGTGGGCTAAGCTCGTGGGCCAATGCCCACGTATGCGCAGTTGGTAGGGATTCTCGGTAAACCCGTCGACGATCCGGCCGTCGCGAAAGTGATCGGCAAGGCGAAGGTCAGTAAAGACGCGATCATCTCGGTCGACGACGGGTACGAATTCAATGTCGATCGGCCGACCGGTGCCTCGAATCGTGCGCCGAAGGTGCTGACCTATCTCATCCTGAAAGCGCCGGGCTACGAGAAGTCGAAGGGCTTCAAAGGGCTACCGAAGCCGTTCGCATTCGGGCTCGACCGTGCAGCGCTGATCGAGCTGCATCCGGTCAAGGCGTGGGCGCTCGGCGAGAACGTCGAGCCGGATGATCCGGAGGCATTTCGGTTCTATTGGGATCTGGATGGCTACGAATTTTCGGCGGAGCTTTCGCTGAAGTCGGGCGAGCTGAAGAGCTACGGCGTGGAGGCGCCGGAAGAAGCGGTGGGCGGGCGCGATCTATCGACGTATCCATTGCACTTCGAAGCCGCGCCGGCCGACGAGCCCGAGCATGCCGACATCACGGGCATGGCGCTGCTGCTCGCGTGGGCGACCGAGACGTTCGAGGCGCCGGCGAAGCACAAAGCGTTGACGCGAAAGGTCTCGCCGCGCGCGCACTTCTTGGCCACGTGTAAGGACACGTTGACGTCGCTCGATGTCGACAAGAAGTTGGGCGACTTTTTGTGGGGCTACACGAATCGGATGTTCAACGATGCGGACACGCGCGACGGTGCGGCGCGGACGATCAAGAAGTGGTTGAAGCTCAAGCGCGAGGACGAGGTCGCGTATCCAGACGACTATCTCGCTACGTTTTCGGATCTGAAGAATCCGTTCTACGTCCCCGGCACGTGGGAGGCGGTCGATCGGATCGCGCCGGTCCTGAACGCGCGGTGGGCGGACTATCAGAAGACGAAGTTCAAGAAGCCGCCGGATCTGAAGCTCTACGAACAGGCGGCGAAGGCGCGCGATGCGGTGAAGGTGTCGCCGGACAAAGCCGGTGCCAAACCCGTCATCGGTGAAGTCGACACCGCGTCGTTGCTCGCGATGATCGGGATGCCGCTCACCGACAAGACGACGAAAGAAACGATCATCCGTGCGGGGATGCCCGTCGGTAAGAAGATCGATCAACAGGCAAATCCCGCGCTCGGCGTCGCGTACATGGGCGACAAAGAGAAGGGCAAGATGCGCTGCAGCGACGTGTACTTCTTCGCGGCGAAGCAGAAGTCGTACATCCGCGGCATCGGCAAAGAAGTGATCTTCGGCGCGTACAAAGGCGAGCTCCCGCTAGGGATCAAGTTCGGTGACAAGCGCGCCGCGGTCCACAAGGTCTATGGCAAGCCGATCTTCACGAACGGCGACGCGCACGACGGCTACACCGACGGCTGGTATCCGCGGAAGGATCGGCGAATCGCGCTGTCGTTCTCGCGCAACGGCAACCTGGTCTCGATGACCATTGGACTGCCTGCCGATTGGGCCGACCCGCCGCACGGCCCGTGGGGACCGAAGGGCATCTTCTAGCGTCGGCGCCAGCTACGGACGACCGGTCGCGTCGTCGACGACACCTTGAACGCGCGCGGCACCGTCGAGCCTTCGTCGAACGTCAGGTGGCCGACCTGCGCCACGTGATCGAGCACCAGCCGCAGCCGGAACTCGAGCGCGTTATCGCCCGCCGTGCTCGCCAACCGCTCCACGGTCAACGAGCCGTGCTCGAGCGTGCCCGGCGCATCGATGTTCGGCGTATCGATCGCGAACGATTGCTTCTCGTCGATCGCGAGCTTCGACACCAGCGGCGCCACCACGAGCATCGCGGTCGCCGGCGTGAGAAAGCCGATCAGCTTGCGGTCCGCCTTCTCGTACGTCTTGTGCGTGGAGACCTCCGTGCGATCGATGTTGACCTCGAGCGTGTGCGTCGTCGAATCCTTCACGACCGACGCGACCTCGTCTTCGAGCGTGGCGCGCTCGGTCGTCTTGGTCCCTTCGGTCGCCATCGCGTATGCACCGACCGGCGAGTTGTTATCGCTGATCACGTACTGCACGGCTTTCGGCGTCCCCAGATCGATCGGGTTGTCCCACGCGGGCGCCCGATACTTCTCGACGAGCGCGTCGTGCATCTTCTTCAGATCCTGCTTCGGCAGCCACCTGCCCCGCACCATCACACCGCTGATCTTGTCGACGTTGTGAATATCCGCGAGCGGATCCCCATCGAGCATCACGAGGTCCGCACGCGCACCGACTTCGATCCGACCATCCTTCGGATCACCGAGGAACTCCGCCGGCACGATCGTCGCCGAGCGCAGCGCCGCATACGTCGACAACCCCGCCGCCACGAACATCCCGAGCTCCTGGTGCAGGCTCGGCCCCGGAATCACGTACGGGTTCGGTGTATCCGTGCCCGCCATGATCGGCGCACCCGCATCCGCGAGGTCCTTCACGATCAAGCCTTCGGTCGCGAGCGCCTTGTCGTGCGCTTCGTCCATCGCCCGGCGAATCGCACTGTCGTAGTGCTTCGGCGACTTCTTCGGATCCCAGCGCGCCCGCCAGTCCGGCGACACGTCTTCGAGATCGCCGCTCGCACCTTCCGGCAAGTGCCCCCGATAGAGCTCGCCGTACGCCGCCGCCGTCACGAGCGTGGGCGTGTTGTAGACGTGATGATCGACGGTGAGCTTCACGATCTGCGCGATCTTCTCGACGTCGGCGTACATCCACCGCTTGATGATCGGCGCCGACCCGCGCTGATTGCGCACCGGCGAATCGCGCCGCTCGACCGCGACCGCGTAGCCCGCGAGGTGCTCGACGGACGCCTGCTCGGTCTCGAGCACGTGTTGGAGCGGCACGACAAACGGCACGTGCCCGACGATCCGCAGGTGGTTCTTCTTCGCTTCGGCCGCCACTGCGTCGTAGGCCGTGACCGTGAGCCCGTTGTAGATCTTGACGAAGTCGTAGCCCTGCGCGACGTGATCCGCGATCACGCGCTGCGCATCGGCGGCGTTGACGACCGAGTCCGATGCCTCCCAGCGCGGTCGCTCGCCGTCGACGAACGGTCCGGCCGTGTAGATCGTCGGTCCCAGCAGCTGACCCGCCTTGATCTTCTCGCGCAGCGCGATCGTGCGCGGCGAGCCCGCCATGTTGCGAACCGTCGTGACGCCGGAGCCGACGAACAGCTGCAGCATCCCCGTCGTGCCGTCGAGATGCACGTGCATGTCGTGGAGGCCGGGGATGAGGTACTTCCCCTTCGCATCGATCTTCTCGGCATCCGCCGGGATCTCGACGTTCGATCCGATCTTCACGATCGAATCGCCATCGACGAGCACGATCTGATGCGCGAGCGGCGTCGGCGCCAACATCGTCTCGACCGTGACGTCCACGAATGCGTACGTCTTGTGGCCGAGCGATGCCGGCGCGACCGTCGGCGCGGGCCCACTATCCGATGGCGCATGCGAAGAGGACCCGCGACACGCGACGAGCGCTGTCACGACCGCGAGTGTCCGCTTCACCCCGATATTGTAGCGCCCACGATCGCCGCGATCACGTCTCTCGCGGGTCGTCGCGCGTACAGCTCGTTGTTGGTCGGCGCGAGCGAGGGCAACGCGTTGATCTCCAGGAATACGACCTCGCCATCCCGCGTTACCCGAAAATCCGCGCGCGCGAACCCATGCACGCCGACCGCCGCGAACGCCGTCGCCGCCGCTCGCCTCAGGCGTTCACCTACGACCGGCTCGACATCCTCGAGTGGCACGAGCCGGTCATCGCGCTTGAGCTCCGCGCAGTAGATCCGGTGCGGTCCCGTCGGACGATAGACGTAGCGCACCGGATCGAGCACGTCCCCGGCGACATACCCGACGGCGGCATCCCAGCCGTCGACGCACTCTTCGACCAACATCCCCGGCAACATCCCCGGCATCGGCGACGCGCGCACGCTGTCCTGCGTGATGCCGATGCTCGAGCCTTCGCACCGCGGCTTCACGATCACCCGGTCGCCCGAGTCGCGTGGAACCCGCACGCCCGCCGCCGCGACGAGTCGCTTACATAACAACTTGTCGAGCGTGAGCGCGAGGACGCTCGGGCTCGAGCCCGTGCATGGAATGCCGAGCTCGCCGCACAGCATCGGGATCACGGCCTCGCGAAACGCGCTGCCCTGCCCTTCGGCGATGTTGAACACCAGATCCGGATCGAGTCGGCGTAACGCGCGCGCGACCTCGTCGATCGGTCGCGTCACTTCGAGCAGCGTCATCACACGTCCCAGAGGGCGCAAGTGCCCCGCGATGAACGCGACCGTCTCCGGCGAATCGAACTCGCCCTCACCCGCGTTGTAGACAAGGGCGATCTTCACGACCGCCTCCAGAGAGCGTTCGGGACTTCGAGCGTTTCGGCGAACGCGTCCTCCATGCCCGCGGCGATCTGCACGGCGCAGTCCGGGCCATAGAGCTCGAGCACGTCCTCGACGGACTCCGCCATCCACCGCGCGTGTTCGTCGCTATCGACGTGAACGTGTTCTTTGAAATAACGGGTGTTCGCACCGAGCCGCGCGAAGCACGGTTCGATCACTTCGAACATCGCCGGCACGAGCGATTCCGCGACGAGCAACCAGCCCGCGGTGGCCGGCTCCGCCTCGTCGACAAACTCGTCCGAGAGCCACATCGTGGCCGAGCGCGCGAACGTCTGCGTCGGGAACGGATCGAGCGAGCGAATCCCGAGGCTGCGGATCAGTTCGACCGCGAGCGTGACGTGCGAGATGCCACCGATGCCGGCCTCGTGCGCGATGTTGTCTTCGATCGCACGCCGCAACCGTTCGGATCGCACCGCTTTGGCCTTCATCTGCGCGAGCATCGGAATCCACAGGATGCTGTCGCTATACTGATGAAACGCGAATTCGTGAAGAATTTCCGTCGAGAGCTCGTCGGTTCGAGCCGCAGCGAGAAGCGGATGCTCCATCAGCGCAGCACGCTTGGCAACGAGCGATTCGAAGATGGGTTCGGTGTATTGCTTGAGATGAAAGCGCATGTCTTTCACATTGGGCAAACGCGATCGACTTTGCAAGTGAAAATTTATTCACCAACCGAAACGCGTCATCGCTTCGCGCAGATCTTCGGAGTCGTGCGCGATCGGCGCGAGGTACATCTCTTCGCTGTCGCGCGTCCACCACGTCTCGGCGGACAGCGGTTGCAGGTGATAGACGAAGCGGCGAATTCGCACGAACGTCGGCTTCGCACCGTCGAACGGATCGGTCGCCAGTAGCGTCCGGACGACCGGATCTCCGTCGAGCAACTTGTCGACGAGATGGAGCAGCCACGGATCGCGGAGGTCATCTTCCATGGCCGCGAACCAGATCAGCCAATCGAGCCGGCGGTGATACGGGCCGAGGATGCACGGCCGGCGATCCAACGGCCCCGGCTTGCACGGCAGCTCGTAGGTCTTCCACGTAGCCGTCTCGGGATCCGGATCCATCGTCCCCTCGATCGATAGCTCGTGGCGAACCACGCCGACCGATCCGAACGCGCCGTACGTATTCACGAGCTGCAATCGATCGAAGTCACCGTTCATGATCTGGTGCGACGACGCGAGGTTCTCGATCACCGGGATCGACTTCACCGCGACGAGCGCCGCGAACGCGCCGATCACGATCCGGTATGCCAGCGCCGACGGTGTGTCCGGCAATTGCGGCATCCGCGCGCGCAACCACGCACGCAACCGCCCGGGCGTACACCGCAAGATGAAGTCGTCGTCGAGCAGCGCCAACACCGGCACGAGCGTCAGCCAGTTCAGGAACGCGAGGTTGCCCGACACGATCAGCACGCCTTGAAACGCGATCATCGACAGGCCGGCGACCAGCCGAAACATGCGCGGACCGAACACGAACCACGGCGCCACGATCTCGACGAAGTGGTTGAACAGCACGCCCGCGGCATGCAACCAGTGCGGCTGGCCGTGGAACCACGCCGAGAGCGGATTCGGAATCGGCTGGGTCTCGAAGTGCGCGTCGAGGCACGTCAGCTCGCGCCAGCAGCCATCGCCGCGCAGCTTGATCAGACCCGCGCCGAGCATGATCCGGAACACGAGCCAGCGCATCAGCACGATCGACACGCGCGGCGGTGGTCGTGCCGCGAGCGGCCGCGGATCCCATGGATGCGCGAGTGCCGCGCACAAGAGCGTGGTCTCGAGGATCTGGATCTCCCAACCGAAGCCGAACCAGATCTGACCGACGCGTTCGTACGAGCCGTAGATCGCCCACAGGACGAGCAGCATCGGCATGTTCGTGTAGCCGAGGACGACCGCCACCGCGATCACCAAGCCGACCCACGCCCACAGCTGCAACGACGTATCGCTCGCATCGAGCCAGAACACCGACGGCGTCAGCCAGAACGATCCACCGTGCTCGCGCACGCGATCGAGATAGCCAGCGACCGGCGTCAACCCGTGCGAGCCCAACAACCCCGGCCCTTGTTGGATGAGCCCGAGGAACGCGAACACGTAGACCACGCCGAGCAGGCGAAAGATCAGCGACCGCGTCAGCCGGTAATCGCGAGGTGGCCCGAACCAAGCCGCGACGCGTTCCCACGGCGGCTTGACGAGCACGTCCTCACTCACATGAGCAGTTTACCGCTGCGAGTAAATGAATGTGACGGCCGTACAAACCGGGACCGCTTTGCCGTCGACCATCCACGGCTTGAACTTCCACTGGCCGATGCCCGAGACGATCTTCGTGTCGTACGCGGGAAACCCGGTGGTCTTCGTGACATCTGTCGACGTGACCTGGCCCGCGAGATCGAGGCAGACCTCGAACGTGCCGACGATGCGATCCTTGCCGGACCGTTGCATCGCTTCCTTCGTCGCATCGTCCGGCATGATTTGTTTGTCACCCGCGAGGCGTAGGCCTTCGAGCGCGAGCGGCGAAACCTTCTGAGGCGCGACGCCTCCGATCGCGTCCGCCAACGCTTGACGCAGCGGCATCGTGTCCGCATCGACGACCGCCAGCCCCGCGTCTTCGATCGAGCTCGGTTTATCGCCGCGTTGCGCGTGCAGGATGATCGGCTTCACCGTGATCCCCGATTGCACCGCCATGACCTTGAGCTGCAACAACTGCAGCCGCGCCGACTCGCCGTTGTTCGTGTCGTTGCCCTCGCCGACCACGACGAGCAACTTCTGCGGCGTCTTCGTCCGCGACAGCTCGGCCAACGCCATCGTGACGCCCTGCACGAGGTCACTGCCCATCCGGCCGCGATACTTCTCGGCCGTGCCGAGCTTCGTCGCATCGAACGACTCGGCCGGGCCGATCGGCAGCTCGACCGTGGCACCGGTCGAATACGAAATCGCACCGATTCTGCGATCCGGCCGGGAGCTGGACCCACGTCAACGCGAGCTCGAGGTTGTGCAGCTGCGCCTTCGTCCAGGTCTCTTCGCCCGAATACACGAGCATCACCGTCGACGTCGGCCCCGTGATCGTGCCGCCCGTGACGGCCGCATAGCGATATACGTCGTTCGGAGCGATGTGCACGACCGCGATGCCGGCGCGCACGTAGTCGGCGAGCTCCGTCTCTTCGACTTGCTCGTCGCCGACGAGGATGATCGCCTGCTTCGCTGCTTTGGTTGGCGCGAGCTCGCTCGCCGCTTGCTTCATCGCCGCGCGCATGCCGCTCCCCATTTGCGCGGTGTAGCGCTTCGTCTCGCCGAGCGATGCACCGTGAAAGTCCGTCGCCGGGCCCATCTCGACCTCGAGCTTCGGCGTCTCCGCGTACGAGATCGCGGCGATTCGCGAGCCTGCGGGCAAGCTGACCTTGTCGATCGTTTCTTCGAGCGGCCGCAGCCCCGTGCGCGTCCACTGCTGGTCGCCCGGATACACGATCGCGACCGCGACCGGTGTCGCACTCGGCGTCGGCGCCACCACGACTGGATGTTCCGGCGTGACGGTCATGTCCTTATCGCCGTGAACCGTGGCCTTGCCATGGATCACGGTCACCGCGATCGCCGTCACTGCGAGCGCACTCGCGATCGTCACACCCTTCTTATCCATCAGGTTCATCCGAGCCTCCACGTGTAGGGTTGCGTTCTCTGCTTCGACGGAGCCGACCCCGGCCGCCTCGACGCGCAACGTTTGTCCAGCCGGCACGGTCCACGTCACGTTGCCGTGCTGATCGACGACCGTGCGATGGCGTTCGATCTTCCACGTGACCGTCGCGCCGGTTTCCAGATCCGCTTCGATCGATCCGATCACGAGATGATGCGGCGCGGTCGTCGAATACGAACCGCTCGTCGCCGGTGCCGCGGGCCACAGCGCGAGCCCCGCCACGATCACCGCGACGATCGCCGCCACGCTACTCGCCGCCCACACCAAGCGCCGCCGCCGGCGATGTGCGGTTGCCGCGATCGAGGCTTCGACCGCATCGAACCGGGTCATCACACCGCGCGCGAACCGGTCCGGTGCATGCGGTGCGATCACGACCTTCAGGTCGACCTGTGCGAGTGGATTGTCGTCGGTCATGGCACCACTCCTTTCGCCGCGAGCTCGTCGCGCAACGCCGTTCGAGCGCGATGCAGTCGCGACCGCACCGTGTTCTCGGGAATATCGAGCGCGCCGGCGATCTCGGCGTAATCGAGCTCGTGATACTCGCGCAGCACGAACACCGCGCGTTGATCGTCCGGCAGCGCGGCGATGCCCGCGATCAGCGCCTTCGCGAGCGCACGTTGCTCGACCGGATTTTCAGTCGAAACCGCGGCCGCGATCGCCTCGTCATCCAGCTCCGCGCGATCGCGCCCTGCCCGCCGCCGCTCGTTCATCACGACACGCGTCGCGATCGTCAGGATCCAGGTCGAGAGCTTCGCCGGCCCGCGTGCATCGAACCCGCCGATCGCTCGAAGCACCCGCACGAACGTGTCCTGCGCGAGATCGTGGGTGCGGTCGACGCCACGTCCGAGCAACATCCGCCAGATCAGCGCGAACACCCGATCCTGGTACATCTCGATCAGCGCCTCGAGCGCGGCCCGGTCGCCGGCCTTCGCCCGCACAAGCGTCATGTCATCGAGCTCGGTGCTCGCGACCAGCTTCAGCGCGGGGTTCACACGACCTTCCACCCCAGGCCCCCCCGAAAAGTTCCGGACTATTCGCCGACCGTCTCGGCTAGCTCGTCAGCGCGGTAACCACGCGAAAGCTTGACGCTCTCGGACTTCAGATAGAAGTAGTGGCACTTGTCGCGCTCGTTCCACACGACGTGCTCGACCTCGGCCAGCTCGCCCGACTTGCTGCCGGCGAGCACGGTGACCTTCGCTCCGACTTCGTACTGTGCCGTCACGATTCCGCGTCCACCCCACGGCGGAGGTAATCCACCGTGTCCACGAGCGTGAGTTGCGGATCGCGCGGTTCGAACCCGAGCTCGCGCTCCGCCTTCGTCGAATCGATCCACCAATAGTGGTGCGCCATCTCGACCGAAATCTTCTCGACCGGCGGCTCCTTGCCACCCCAGCGATAGACCTCTTCGATGATGCCCGCGCTCCATTTCGCGAACTTCGGCGGCAGCTTCACGCGCGGCACGCCGACGTTCGCGATCCGCCCGAGCCGCTCGAAGAATTCCTTCGTGGTCCAGTTCGGACCGCCGAGCAGGTACTTCTCGCCCGCGCGACCTTTGGAGAGCGCATTGGCGGTCGCCTGCGCCGCATCGCGCGCATCGACGAAGTTGATCCCGCCGTCCGGAATCGTCGGAATCTGCTTCTTGATGAACTTGCGAACATCGCCGGTCGACGACAACCGCCGATCACCGGGGCCGAGCAGCAGCGACGGATTCACCGCGACGACTTCGATGCCGAGCCGCTCGCCGTGCTCGAACGCGAGCCGCTCTTGATAGATCTTCGACGCGTAGTACGGCCAGCCCGCTACGATCTCTTCGGCGTACGGCGCGCTCTCGTCCAAGATCTCTTCATCTTTGGACACGCCGATCGTGCCGCTCGTCGACGCGAGGATCATCCGGCGCACGCCGAACGTGGCCATCTGCTCGAGCACCTTGCGCGTGCCATCGACGTGCAAGCGCATCATCCGTTGTGCGTCGTCCGGATCGCGCGAGACCGCGCCCGCGAGGTGAAACACCGCCGACACGCCATCGAGCGCGCGCGATAGATCCTCGTTCGACAACACGTCGCCGCGGACATGCTCGACACCCAGATCCTCGAGCACCGCGCTCCGCGATCGCGCGAGGCCACGCACGATGTGACCTTCTTCGACGAGCACGCGACACAGGTGCTCGCCGAGAAACCCCGTCGCGCCCGTTACAAGAACACTCGTCTTCACGTTTGCGCCTCGTCTTCTGAAGCCACGGACTGACCGCGTTCGGCCAAGTACTCCGCCATCGGCTGCACACCCGCATCGCCGAGCGTCCACGCGTCCTCGCGCGGTGCCAGGCGGCGAATGATGCCTTCGACGTGATACGTGATTTGCTTGTACTGCTCGCTGCGCGACTTGCTCGTGCCGATCTTCACGATGTCCTCGTACGACAAGTACGGTCCGACATACGACGCCACCCGCTCGCCACGCTTCGGCAGGTACTTCCCGCGCGGCATCGCATCGTACGTGCCGTGCAAGTACATCGGCAGGATGCCGCACTTGTTCGTCATCGCGAGGTAGCCCAGCGACGGCTTGAAGTCCGCCATCACGCCCGTCTCCGAACGCGTGCCCTCGGGGAAGATCAGCAGGATGTAGCCATTGCGAATCACATCGCCGGCGAGCCGTAGCGACTCGCGCAGTGATCCGTGGCGCTCCATCGGCACCACGTTCGTGAAGTTCTCGAAGTACATCCGGCGGACCGGATCCTCGAAGAAGTAGTCCTTCGCACCGAGCGCGACCAACGCATCGCCCTCTTCGCCGAGCGCGTACTTCACCAACCCGGTATCGAGGTGGCTCGCGTGGTTCGCGGCGACGATGTAGCCACCGAACGGCGGCACGTTCGCCTTGCCGTAGATATCGGTCTCGAGCACGCGCTCGTACAACGCGCGCATACCCGAGCGCAGCGCCCGCCGTCCGAGCGTCACGAGCGGCTTCGGCACGTTGATGTCGTCGTCGCGCTTGCCCTCGTCGCGATCCTTGTCCTTCGCCGCCCGCTCTTTACGCAGGCGATCGCGCTTCGGCTTGTCGGACTTCGCCTTCGCACCCAAGCGCGCGACGAGCTTCTCGACATCCGCCACCGTCTCGAGCCCGGTGACTTCCTGCGGATCCGGAATCTCGACGCCGGCCGCTTCGAGCGCGACCGCGAGCTCCGTGAACATCAACGAATCGAAGCCGAGGTCCGCCAGCGCGGTCTGCGACGTGATCGTGCCGCGCTTCTTCTGCGACACGTCCGCGAGCATGTCATGGATCCAGTCGCCACCACTCGCGGCCGCGAGCTCTTTTACTTCGGCGCCCTGCTTCGCCGCCCGCTCCAAGCGCTGCAGCTCCTTGATCACGTCCCGCTTCTTCACCTTGCGCGACGAGGTCTTCGGCAGATCGAAGTCCCATAGGTGCCAGATCTTGACCCGCTTGTAGAGCGGCATCGCCTTGGTCACCTTCTTCACGTGCTCGCGCACGGCCTCGCGAACCGTCTCGCGATCCTTGTCGTCGTTGCGCTCGTAGTCCGGCACGATCAGCATCGCGACCGTCTCGTTGCCGCCGTCCGCGGGAAGCCCCACGACCGAGCACTCCTTCACGTACGGCGAATCGCCATACGCTTCTTCGAGCTCGTCGGGATAGATGTTCTCGCCCGACGCGCCGAGGATCATCTCCTTCTTGCGCCCGACGATGAACAAGTTGCCGTCTTCGTCGAACCGACCGAGATCGCCGGTATGCAACCAGCCGTTCTGGATCGTCTGCGCCGTCGCGTCCGGGTTCTCGAAGTAGCCCGCCATCACGTTCGGGCCCTTCGCGATCACCTCGCCGATGCCCTTGTCGTCGGGGTTATCGATCTTCACGTCGATACCCGGCAGCGCGCGGCCGACCGAGCCCGGAATCACCTTGTCGCCCGGTCGCGTGACGGTCAGCACCGGCGACGATTCCGTCATGCCGTAGCCTTCGTACAAGTTGAAGCCGAGGCCCTGGAACGTCTTCATCGTCTCGGCCGGCAATGCCGAGCCGCCGCTGATCAACAGGCGCATCCGCCCGCCGAGCTTGCGATGGACCGGGAAGAACATCGCCTTGCCCGTACCGACGTCCCACGGCAGCTTCTCGCGGATCGAGCGATTGACGTCGACCACGGCGTCGAACGCCTTCTCGATCAACACGCCCGCGTCCGACACGTTCTTGTAGATCTTGCGCTCGAGCAACTGCCACAGCGCCGGCACACCGACCATGCCGGTGATGCCTTCATGCTCGAGGGCCTGGCCCAGCGTGTCCGCTTCGATTTCTTCGAGGTACGTGATCGATGCGCCCGCCGCGAGCGGCATCAGGAATCCCGCCGAGAACTCGAACGTGTGATGCAGCGGCAGCACGCTCAGCAGGGAGTCGTGTTTGTACAGCGTGAATAGCGCCGAGAGCTTGCTCACCATCGAGGTGAGGTTCTTGTGCGTGAGCATCACGCCCTTCGGCGTGCCCGTGGTGCCGCTCGTGAAGATCAAGCTGGCGACCGTGTCGCCCTTGATCTCCGGACGCACCGCACCGACGGAGACGTCCGGCTCGGTGAGCAGCTCGTCGTACGCCATCACGCGGACCTCGAGGCCCTGATTCGTGAAGTACTCGTTCAACGCTGGATGCGCCGGCGACCACACGTGCATGAGGTCGGCCTCGTCGTCGATCGGCAGCGCGATGTTTGCTTCGCCCGCCAACCGCTCGGCGACTTTGCGCGACAGCACCATCACCTTCGCCGCCGACACGCGCGCGAGGTTCACGACTTCTGCCAAGGTCAGCGCCGAATCGAGCGGCACGGTCGTCGCACCCGCGAGGATAATCGACCACCACGTGATGCCCCACTCCGGCCGGTTCTCGCTCATCACGATCGCGCGCGAGCCCACGCCGACGCCCATCTGCCGCAGCACCCCCGCGCCCTGATACGCGAGCTCGCCCATGTTCGCGTACGAATACGTGATCGGATCCGCCGCGTCCTCGTCTTCGTCGACCTTGCGAAGCAGCCGCAACGCCGTGCGATGGCCGTTGAGCTTGATCGCCGCTTCGAACATCTCGATCAGCTCTTTGTACGTGTAGACGGACTTCGGCTTCGCGCCGAATTCCTCGTCGAGCTTGTCGAACGTCCACTTCTGCAGGCCCGGGAAATGGGTCTTCAGCCAGTACGCGCGCCAATCGAGCAAGTGCGGCGCCCACAGCAGCTTGTCCTGATCGATCGGCTGCACGCGCGCCCACAGCGCACGCATGTTGTCGCAGCGGAACGCGATGTCGTGATCCGTGGTGAACGGCTTGAACAGCTCGACGAGCTCGTTCACCTGACCGGTGAACGTCGAAACATTCTGGAGCTTCTCGCGCGCCCGCTCGCCGATCGCTTCGATCCGCGGAGCGCCCCACTTCGGCAGCTTGTCGTCGATCAACTTGATCAACGAATCCGCCGCGCGCTTGATCGCCGGTGCCGACCAGCGCTCGAAGTGATCGTACGAAACCGGGCCCGTCTCGAGCCGCGCCTTGATCCGTTCCTTCAGCTCGTCTTCGCCGCGATCGGCTTTATCGAGATGGACCTGCCGAACCGCCAGGCCCGTCAACTGCGTGAGCCGGCGACTCGAGATCCGATTCGCATCGCTCGTGCCCATCTGATAGACGGGCTCGTGCTCGCCGGCGAGGATCGCCGCCGTCGCGAGCAGCATGCCCGCGGTGATGAAGTCGACCGGGATGACATCGAGCGCGGTGTCATCGCCCATCGGCACGTTCCGATGCCCCTTGAGCATCAGATACATGAGCGGCGCGGTCGTGTTGAAGCCTTCGTTCCAGCCCGGGAACGGATACCGGACGCTCGACTCGACGACGGCAGGGCGCACGATCGTCGACGCGACCGAGGTATCCGACAGGATGATCTGCTCGCCGAGCGACTTCGTATACGTGTAGGTGTTCGTCCAGCCCCAGTGGCGCGCGCGCTCCATGCCCTGCTTGGTGAGCACGTCGTTCAGCCAGATCTTGCGTTCGCGCGCGACGGCGATCTTGAGATCGTCTTCGTCGTCGGGATCGCGGCGTTGCGAGCGCAACGTCTCCGCACCCTTCTCGCGGAATTCCGAGATGTGCTGGCGGTCGTTCGATTTCTCGCGCGCCTGATCGATCAGCTTCAGACAGTCGGCGATTTCCGCGGCGGGATCGAAGTCGCGATCGAGGAGCTCGTTCTCGCTGCCCCAATCGCGCGCGATCGCCGAGCTACGCGGGAAGTAGCCGACGACGGGCTCGTCTTCCCACACGTCACCTTCGCGCTGACCGGCGACGTAGCACGTGCTGACGTGGACGAGCTTCGCGCCGAGCTTGCGCGCGAGATCGAGCACGTTCTTGGCGCCGAGCGCGTTGATCCGGATCGCGGACTCGAGCGATGGCGCGAACGACACCAACCCTGCCGAGTTGAGGATCACGTCGACCTTCATCGCCGCGCACATCTCGTCGGTGAAGTTGCAGAGCGGACGGCCGATATCACCGGCGACCGCTTCGATCTTGCTGCGCATGAACGCGTCGTAGCCAGCGCCGTGCACCGCACGCACCGGATCGAACGCTTCGCTCGTGGCGACCTTGCGGAAGAACCGCTCGTCGGCGGTGTTGCCGGCGCCCGGGCGCACCAAGCAGTAGACCTTGCCGATATCAGGATAGCGATGCAGCAACATCGACAGCGCGACCTTGCCGACGAAGCCGGTCGTGCCGATCAAGAGGATGTGCTTGCCGCGCAGGATCTCGGCCACGTCGAGTCGCGACTTGCCGGTGACCGGCGCGCGCAACGCGGGCAGCGGCGACGTCACCGCATCGGGCCACGGCTTGTACGTGGCGTGCTCGCCCCACATCTCGACGGTGTCTTGGAAGTAACCGCCGAGCTTCTTGTGCCCGTTCGAATGGCCGTTCGATCCGCTCATCACATCACGTCGCAGATCATGTACGGCGGGTGGTGCATCATCGTGACCTGAGCGCTGCGGCCCATAGTCCCGCGCGCCATCGCGATCGCCTCGGCGACCGAGCCCGCAGTTTCCCAACCCATGATCGCCGGCACCGTCGCGTTGTCCGCGCCGACGACGATCACGCGCGACGCCTTCTCGCGACCGCGCTGGCCCCAGTACCACATGAAGCACGGATGCGCGCCGTGATAGGCGTTGCCGCGCCGGTACATCTCGATGTAGCTCGGGTTGTACGCGAGCTCGTCTTGGTACTTCGTCTCGATCGTGTACGCGTCGGTGGTCTCGGTCAGGATCCGATTGAAGAACTCGATGTAGCTCGGGTGATGAACCGGATCGAACTTGTCACTGCACGGATGCGTGAGGATGAGGACGCCGCCGTCGCGCAGGATCGGCTGGTTCCGGTACATGTGATAGAAGTAGCCGAGCGCCATCACCTGCACGAGCAACGGATTCAGCGCCTTGCTGTTCACGTTGTAGGGCGAGATGTACGGGATGCCCATCAGCAGGATGTCGGCCGGCCCGTCGACGGCGACCACGTTCTGCTCGTTCTGCTTCGCGATCGTCCGATCGTGCGTGGGATCGCAAGCGCCCGCGTAGCAACCGATTAGCTCGTACGCCGCCGGCGTGCGCATGAAGATCTCGCGGCGCGCGGCGAACGGCAGCTTGTCGAGTGTCCACTTCATCGCCTGGTACTTCAGGCGATCCGTCTCCGTGAAATCGTCTTCGTTCTTCGTCAGGAACGACAGCGGGCCATCGAACGCGCGGTTGTTCAGCACGGTCTCGATATGGAACACCTTCAGCGTCTTCTCGACGAGCTCGCCCTGCCGCTTGAACGAATGCGACAGGAACGACTTCGGCGGATCCATGTACGAGTTCGAATCGACGATCGCCTTCGGGTTGTGGTGCGCCTTCAACGACTCGTAGCCGCACAGGCCGACGGCCATCGACTTGTTGCCGCCGTTCATCGGCACGAAGTTGAGGTTCACGTAAATCGTGAGGTCCGACTCGGCGACGCGCTTGTTCATCTCGACGAGCTCGCCGTGCTTCGTGTGACCGAGCACGACCATGCCGTCCGGATCGCAGCCATCGTGATTGTAGAGGCGATCGGGCCAGTAGTCCGCCCACACCTTCGGGCCGACCATCCGCTTGATCTCCCAATCGTGCATCCGGCGATGGAGGCCGAGCGCGATGATGATGTGGACGTCGTCGACGCCGTGATCGGCGAGCATCTCGCACACGATCTCGAGCACGAGTTGCCGGACATCCGGCGTGCGCATGATCGGCAGCGGCATCGAGATATCGTCGACGGCGATCGTGACCTTCATGCCCGGCTGGAGCATCGCGTGCAGCGGATCTGAAGATTCGGGATGGTTGAGCGCGTAGCGGATCGCGGCCTCGGGATTCGCGACCGGCGTCATCGGCCGGTTCGGATAGATCACGCGCGTGCCGACCGGCAGATCCTCCATGATGAGGTTCTCGCCGGAGAACATGATGCGCGGCGCGGAGTCCGTATCGATCGTGACGATGTGCTCGCGCGGATTGGAGCGAAGCTTGGGACGAATAGCGCGCATTTACGTTCTCCGAATCTGCCGAGCGAGACCTTGCGGGCGACGGGCCACCGAGTGCCGCTCGTCTTCATCGAGCTCGAGCACGGGCCAGTCGTAACTGCGCGCGAGCGAGCGCAGCCGAAAATCAGGGTTGCACACCGTGGGATGTCCGACGGCAGCGAGCATGGGGTAGTCCGAGAATGAATCCGTGTACGCCCACGACTCGGCGAGATCGATGCCGTGCTGTTTCGCGTACGCGCGCATGATGTCGGCCTTGGTCGCGCCGGCGACGAACGGCTTTTCGATCTTGCCGGTCGCGTAGTGGTCGACGAACTCGAGCTTGTTCGCGATCAAATCGTCGACGCCGAGGTACTTCGCCAGCGGCTTCATCGAGAACTCGAGCGCGCCCGAGATCAGGACCTGACGCACGCCCGCGCGCTTGCTCTCGTCGATCAGCGCCTTCGCGCGCGGATAGATGTTCGGTTTGATCACGTCCTCGAACAGCTCTTCGGCGAGCACGATCAACCGATCCTCGGACGCACCTTCGTAGGAGCGATAGAAGATCTCGTTGAACCACTTGCGGCTGAGCTTGTCGGCCGCCCAGAACACGGGGATCGAGGCCGCGGTCTTCAGGGTCCGCCGGGCGCTGTCGATCAATCCGGGTTGGCGCGCGGCGTAGAACGCGAACGTGTGGACGATGTTGATCTTGATAAGAGTTCCATCGACGTCGTAGAACGCCGCAGAATTCTTGTACTTTGGAGAGGCCCGGTGCATCGGGAGTCGCTGCACTTTGCCGACCGCGCACACCCCTGTCAACTAGCTTGCGGCGGGCATGTTTTTGCACACGCGAAGCGGTCTTCGCACCGTGCCAAAGGCGATGGTAGAACCCGACCGTGCACGTTCCCACCTGGGTCACGCTCGGCGTCGCGATCATCGTGATCGCGTTCGGGCTCTATCGCATCCGCCTGTCGCTGAAGCCCCAACAAAAGCCGGAGGATGATGCAGCTCCCGGCAAGGGCGGCGTGATGGGTGGCGGGTTCTATCGGATGAGCCCGCGTGCGCACCTGTTCATCGGCGTCATGTACCTCGCGCTCGGCGGCTGCCTGATCGCCACCTCGTTCGGGTGGAATCCGCTCGGCCGGGCGTTCGGTCCGTCGACGGAAGAACCGAAGGACAAGGGCGCTGCCCCGACGAAGGGTTCGGGCGGCGTGCCGATCGACATGATCAAGTCGAAATAGCGCGACCACGCGAGGGTCGAGGGCTCGGTCTAGCGATGTGGGTATGCATCGATTGCGGAAATCGTCAGCCGGGTGATGGGCAGTGCACGGCGTGCAAGCACGATCCGGTGCTCGATCTCGAGGACGTGCGGACGCGCGAGTTCATGCGCGATGTCGACGAGCGGTTGCGCGTGAGGCGCGAGAATCGGTTCCGGATCGTCGGCGTGTTGATCGGCACGGTGATCATCGTCGCGCTGTGGACGCAGCGGTTCTGGTGGGAAGCTCGCGGCAAGGTCTATCCGGGCCTGCCGATGCTGATCGATCAGTTCGCGATGATGATCGCGATCGGGTTCGGCGTGTCGTGGGCGCTGACCAAGACCAAGCTCGGCAAGCCGCGGTTTCCGTACTTGAAACGCGATCTCACGATCGCCTAAGGCGCGATCACGAACAGTTGCTTGCCGTCTTCGACGACGACGTAGCCATCGCGCGTCAGGATCTTCGACTGAACGCCACTGCCCGATGCGCCGACGTCGATCTCCCACGCGAGCTTGCCGGTTGCGCGATCGATCGCGAACACGTAGTCGCCCTTCCCCTTGTCGCCGGCATCGCGCGACGCGTACACGTACTTCGCGTCGCCGGTGGGCGGGCCCATCACGATGCTCGGAAACGCGAGCGACCAGGTCGTGGGTCCGAAATAGTTGATCGTGTTGGGAAGGTCGTGAACCTCGTAGGCCTGCGCGTCGGGGTTCGGGATCGCGCCGGGCAGATATTTGTTGTCGACGAGCTTCTTCGTCGCCGTCGCGACTGCCAGTTTCGGCGATTTTGTCAGGTCGATCGTGCCCGTGAGCTTGTCGAGCGGCGCGACAAACGCGAACACGCTATCGGAGTACGCGAGCGTGTTGCCGGCGATATCGAAGCCGACGCCCGGGAATCGGCCGGTCAACGCACACTTCCGATTGCCATGCGTATCGGTGACGTAGAGGTGCTGGTCCTGCACGAACGCGACGCGATCGGCCGTCGTGTAGATCCACTCGGCACTGAACGCGTCGGCCGGCAGATCGAACAGCTTCGTGGTTCGGCCGGTGGTTACGAGGCGGTCGAGCTCGAAGCGTGGCTTCGCGGCGTCGGGATGTTCGGAGAGCTGGACCACGAAATCGTCGCCGCGAACGCCGAGCCCGTAGGGCGTGCCGTGTAGCTCGACCGGAATCTCTTTGCCCGTTGCGAGCTCGAACATCCGAATGTTCTGACTCGTCACGTCGAACGTCGCGATCGCGGTCTTGCCGAGCACTCCGTTCACGAAGCTGCCGGCGACGCTCCACACGACCTTGCCATCGCGCAGGAGTCTCGCGCCGTCGTAGTCCGCGACCGCGACATCGTGCGTTGGTGTGATGGCGACGAGATAGTCGCGATGCCCGGTGTCCGCGAGCTTGTCGTACGTCCACGCGAGATGCGGCTTTGCCGACGCGGTTTGGACGACAGCCGCGACGATCAAAAGTGCGCGCATTGCAGATCCGAGCGTTGTCACGGCCGGAAGTCGCACGCGAATTAGAGGATCGGCAGCTTGCGGGACTGCTCCGCTTGCTCGCCGATGTACTCGAGCACGTGCGGATGCGTCATGATCATCTCGCGAAAGTCGTTCGCGGGCAGACACAGCGCGAGCGCCTTGCCGCGCGCGACGATGTCGCTCTTCACGGGCCGGCTCTGCAGTAACGCGTTCTGACCGATCAGCTCGCCGGGACCGATCGTGGCGATCTCTTTGCCGCTCTGACGGACGGCGAAGTGACCCGCGAGCACGATGTAGAGACCATCGGGTTTACCGCCCTGCGAGAGCAGCACGCGATCGCTATCGATCTCGAGGAACTTGAACTTCGAGGCGATCGCCGCGCGCTCCGACGGATCGAACGGACGGAACAGCGGCGACGTGCGCGTCCACCGATCGACGAGGCGATCGCGCACGAACCGCAACACCGCGGTGAGCACGTCGCCGTGGTTCGCGAGCACCTTCGAGAGGATCTTGCGATCGATGCGCAACAGCTCCGCGGTGTCGATCGCGGTGACCGTGGCCGAGCGCGGTTGATCCGTCATCAACGCGACTTCGCCGATAAACGAGCCCGGGCCGAGACGCGCCATCTCGACGCGCGGCGGACCCTCGGCTTGAACGGCGACTTCGCCCTCGACGATCACGTACAGCGCGTCGCCCGGATCGCCCTCGTGGAACAGGACTTCACCGTCGGAGAGTTGAACGAGCTGGAGCTCGGCGACCAACGCCTCGAGCGCTTCTTGCGATAGACCCGAGAACAACGGCGTGGCGGCGAGCGCTTCGGCGGCTTGTTGGCCGAGCACGCGCGGCGCCGGCAACGGAATCTCTTCGATGTCCTCGAGCTCGAGCTCCGAGATTTCATCGACGTCCGCCGCTTCGACTTCGATCGGCTCGGACTGCGTATCGACGAGGACCTGCGGGACGTCCGGTTGGAGCGCGTCGTCCTCGGCGAGCAGATAGTCTTCGTCGTCGATCGGGATGACGTAGACGCCGGAGTTGTCCTCGCGCTCGAACGATTGCGGGATCTCGGATTTGAGATCGATCGCATCGATGCCGGAGTTCGGCGGCAACGTGATCGGCTTCGACTTGGTCCGCGCCATCGCCATCTGCGACTGCGCGTTCGAGGTCTTCGTGCGCGGTAGTGCGAGCGCATCGATATCGATGTTGCCGGTCTGGCCGAACGGCGGTGTCTGCGTGACCGTGCGCATGCCGGATGGCGGCGACATCGTGCCGGTCCTGCCCATCCGCACGACCGGACCTTGATCGACCGGCGTGCGCGTCCGCGAGATCGCGATCGGCGGCGTCGACGGCTCCTTCTTGCGCGCGGGCGCGTCCTCGAGCTGGAGATCCAAGATGCCTTCGCTGGTCGCGCGATCGTACGCGCCACCGGCTTGCGTGTTGCCGCGCCGGCGCAGTGCTGCAACGGCGGTGTTCTCGTTGAGGTTCGGATTGTTCTCCGCGATCGCGAGTGCACGCGTGGGACCGGCGCCGATCTGTTCGTTCATCGCGGCGATCCGCTGGAGCGCGGCATCGTTCTTCGGATCGATCTGGAGGATCAGCTTGCACACCGCGATCGCTTGAACGAGGAAGCCGCCTTGCGCGTAACGATCGGCGGCGCGCGTGAACGAATCGACCGCGTCGTTGTTGCGGCTGAGCTTGCGATACGTCTCGCCGGCGCGCTTCGGCCATTGCGCGTCGCGCGGCTCCAACGTTTCGAGCTCGAGATACGCCGCGAGCGCACGCTTGTGCTTGCCCTGGGCGGTCGCATCCGCCGCCTCCTGGCGCAGTTGCCGAGCGTCGCGAGCCATCCTTAGACCGCGATAGTAGCTCGGGACATACGGGCAACGTATGCGGAGCGCAGCTTTTGAGTGATTACCGGAGTCGAATCGAGGACCTCCCCGTCGAGCCGGGTCACGGACGCGATGCCGCGGACCGCACTGGTCACGAAGATCTCGTCGGCGTCCCTGACCTCGCTGATCGTCAGCCAGCGCTCTAAAACGGGGATGCGCAGCTCGTTACAGCACTCGATCACGTGTGCCCGTGTGACGCCCGAAAGGACACCGGTATTCACGGGCGGGGTCTGGACCGTGCCGCTCTTGACGATGAACAGGTTGCTGGTCGCGCCTTCGACCACACCGCCGTCGTCCCCGAGCCGCAACGCCTCGTCCGCGCCGCGCTGGGCCGCAAGCTCCTTCGCGATCAAGGAATCGAGGTAGCTGAGGGATTTGTAGGCGGCCTCGCGCTGGGGCACTTCCCACGCGATGATCGCGGCAGAAATCTCGGTCACCGGCGCCGGCAGGGGCTCGGCGATCACGATCGTGTGGCCGGCTTTGACTTCGGCAAACCGCATGGCGAACCCGCCCTGCCCGCGCGTTACGATCAGTTTCAGGCGCCAGTCCTGGTTGTCGCCGGCGGCCGCGAGGATCGTCCGCACGGCGGTCCGCAGCTTCGCGAGGTCGATCGGCATCTGGAGTGCGGAGGCGGCCTGCTGCATGCGCTCGAGATGGGCATCGAGATCGACCGGGAACGTGTTCCACGTGCGCAGGGTCTCGAACAGGCCGTCGCCGAACAGAAAGCCGCGATCGAAGATCGAGATCGTGGCGCGCTCGGGCGGCACCACCACGCCATCGATCGAAACCGTGACCATCTCGGCGAGTATTACTCCGAGATGCCAGCCGCGCGCAGCACGTCCTGCGCACTCCGCAACGCCGCATCGGCCGCCAACCGCCAGAGCTCGGTATCCGGGCTCGCCGCACCGGCAAGACTTGCGCGATAGGCGCTCGCCGCCGACTTCAAGTACGCGAGCGCGTGCGATCGATCGGCCGACAACAGCGCGAGCGCGAGGTCGTGATAGAGGCTGCCGATTCGATAGTCGGCGGCGACTTGCGCGACCGCGCCTTTATCGCGAAGCGCGCGATACATCCCGACGGCTTCTTCGGTCGCATCTTCCTTCGCCCAGATCGACAAGCGATCCGTCACGCGAATGCCATGCACGCGCACGAGCACGCGATCGGCGGCCGCGAACTTCTCCGCCGTCTTTGCATCCACGTTCGGAACGGCCGTCCCGGCTTTCGGCCCGCGCAGATCGCCGCCACCACTCGCGGCGACGATGTCGACTTGGATCTGCTTGATGCCCTCGTTGATCTGCGGATCGTTCGGCGCCAATGCCGATGCACGTGCACTCAGATCGAGTGCGTGACGCGACTTTCCCGCGCGCGCCTCCAACTGAGCCAGGTGAAGCGCGGCTTGCGCTGCGATCGCCGACGGCGCCTCCGGCGTGTCCAAGATCTTTTGAAAGCCCGCGCGCGCCGCCGTCTCGTCGCCCGAGAGCTCGGCCATCAACGCATCGCCCAACATCGGCGCCACGCCATCCATCTCCGTCGTGATCCCGAGCGCGGGATCCGCCACGCCCGGTTGCGTCGCGGACGGCACCGTCGGCGAGTAACTCGGCGGCCCGTCATTTTCACACGCCGCGATCAGCACGACCGCCAGCGCTAAATACTTAGCTCGGCGCCGATGCCCAGGTTTCCCACCGGATGGTTTGGACCTGAACACCGGCGCCTTCGCCTCGCCCATTGCTTTGATAGCAAACTGCGATCGGCGACTGATAATCGCTTCGCAACCGGGCGTCACGACCTCGCAAAAGGTTGTCACGATCTTGTCATCGGGCCCTGCGAGATCTACTTCCACCGCACGGCTTCCCGAGGAACATCCAGCTTGTAGCCGGCACCGTGGATCGTCACCAGCCACCGCGGCTTGTCCGGTTCGTCCTCGATCGCGCGGCGCAGCTTGACCAGGTGGTTATCGACCGTGCGGGTGTTCGGATAATCCTCGTAACCCCACGCCTCGTCGAGCAGGACATCCCGGCTGACGACTTCGCCCGGCCTCTTCGCGAACACCTTCAGGATCGCGAACGCGCGCGACGGCAGCTCGATCCGCTTGCCCCCACGCGTCGCGACTTGGCCGATGAGATCGATCGCGAGCTCGCCGAACGCGATGCCGACCGGCTCGTTCGATTCCGGCTGCGCGCGCCGCAACACCGACGCCACGCGCGCGAGCAGCTCCATCAGCGAGAACGGCTTCGTGACGTAGTCGTCCGCGCCGAGCTCGAGGCCACGCACGCGATCGAGCTCCGCACCGCGCGCGCTCAACATGATCACCGGCGTCCGGCGCGCCTCGCGCGAGCCGCGGATCCGGCGCAGCACCTCGAAGCCGTCGATGTCGGGCAACATCACGTCGAGGACGATCAAGTCGTAGCGACCCGAGCAACCGGACTCCGCGCCGTCGCTGCCGCGCCCGACGACATCGACGGTGTAGCCCTTCGCCTTCAACGTGTCCTCGAGCCCCATACGGATCGACGGATCGTCTTCGACGACGAGGATCCGGGTCACGCGACCACCTCCTGCACGCGCGGCAGATGAAGCGTGAACGTGGCGCCTTCACCGACCGTGCTCGCGACTTCGACGGTGCCACCGAGCGCCTCGATGTGACGCTTCACGAGCGCGAGCCCGAGGCCGGTGCCTTCGACGTTCGAGCGATACGCCTCGGGCGTCCGGTAGAACTCCTTGAAGATGCGCGCCTGCTCGACCGCCGGAATCCCGGGGCCGTGATCGCGCACGCTGATCGAGGCGCGCTCGGCATCGCCATCGATCAGCACCTCGATCGGCTTGTCCGGGCCGCCGTACTTCGCCGCGTTCGCGAGCAGGTTCAGCACCGCGCCGATCACGACATCGCGGTCGACTTCGACTTCCGCTGTCATCGCTCGTTCAGACACTTCGACATGAATCGGATTGCGCCCGGCCTTCGGCGACGACAGCGATTCGAACGTGGCCACCGCCGTGCGCCCGAGCTCGCCGACATCGACGGACGCCGCCGTGTACCGCCGGGTCCCACGTTCGATCTGCGCGTAGTCCAGGAGGTTCGCGATCAACAGGCCCAGCCGCTGGCTCTCCTGGACGATCACGCCGTGGTAGCGGTGCATCTTCTCGGCATCGCCCTGCGCCACGCCCTGTTGCAGCATCTCGGCGAACATTCGAATCGAGGTCAGCGGCGTCTTGAGCTCGTGCGACACCGTCGACACGAAGTCCGACTTCAGCTGCGCGAGCTCGCGGGCGCGCGCGGCACCGCGGATCGTCGCGAGCAGGCCGATACCGAGCATGAGCGCGAGCGCGGACGTGAACACGATGTGCGTGCGCTCGCGATGGTGAACGACCTCGTCGCGCGGATCCGGATCCGCGATCGGATTCACGAGCTCGAGCTGGAGATGAGCCAACCGCTCGCCCATCGGTTCGGGATCGAGCAAGCGCTGATCCGGCGGCAACACGCTGCCCGTCGCCGCGATGACCGGGTGAGCGTTCTTCGCCACGTCATCGTGCGGATCGTGACCGGCGGCGGCGACCAACATCGCGTTGTCGACGGCGATGCCGATCACCGAGCCGTCCGCGCGCCGGCGATAGATCAACGTGCGATTCGGCTGCTTCGCGGCGGGCCGACCGCGCCACTCGGCTTGCGCGGTGCGCACGATATCCTCGCGATCGTCGGCGAGGCCGGCGGCCGCACGCGCGTGCTCGCGAGTGACCTCGACCTCGGAATCGAGCGCGGGCAACCGACCGCGAACCGCATTCGGGAGCTCCACGGCATCGAGCTCGCCGCGAATCCGTTGAACGATGCCGAGGCCGACGATCGGATCGAGCGAGGGATAGTGACCGTCGAGGACGTTCGTCGCGACATCGACGAGCGCGTTCGGCCGACCATCACCCGCAGCCTCGGCGCGGAGAAGCGCCGTCACCACGCTCGCCGGCACGCCATCGATCAGGCGGCCGCCGAATCGGCGATCGAGCTCGTCGAGGAGCGGTGCCGCGTGTTGCGGATCGCCCATTCGCCCGACGACACGCGACAGTCCGAGCAGCGCTTCGGGGCCGGTATCGTCGAACGCGATCAACGTGCCGTACAACCGCTTTGCATCGGCGAGCTGGCGCGCGGACTCGGCGCGACGTGCGGCATGGAGCCGCGCCGTGCGATCGCTCGACTCGCGTTGCCACTTCGCGTACGCGTCGATCCGGCCGTTCGAAGGCGCGGGCCGAACGAGTGCCTCGGTCGTTGGCAACGGTGCAGCAACATGCGGCACCCGGAGCTGGCCGCTCGCGTCGATCCAGAACCAATACCGGCCGAGGCGGGGCAACGCGCCGGTCTGACCCGCCGTCGCCGCGCGATCCGCCGCATCCAACGTGGCCACGATCGCGGCGTCGATTCGCCCCTTGATCGCGGTGGCGGCCACGCGCTGGCGCTCGAGTTGTGCAGCGACTGCACCTTTTTGATCGCGATACGAGGACGCGCCGAGATACGCGATGCCACCGGCCGGCACCAACAGGGCCAGCACCGACAACACGTAGACCCAGATGCGACGCGATCTCACGCGTCCAAAGCATAGCGCGCCCCACCCGACCCCGATATGGTCCGCCCCGGCGTGAGCAAAGTCCTCATCATCGTGCCTACGTACAACGAGCGCGAGAACGTGCCCGGCGTTGCCGAGCGGTTCTTGGCGGCCATCCCCGGTGTCGAGCTGTTGTTCGTCGACGACAACTCTCCCGATGGCACCGGCGAGCTCCTAGACGGCATCGCCGCGAAGGAGCCTCGGATCCACGTGATGCATCGCGCCGGCAAGCTCGGCCTCGGCACCGCGTACGTCGCGGGGTTCAAGTGGGCGCTCGAACGCGGCTTTGACTACGTGTTCGAGATGGACGCGGACGGTTCGCACGATCCGAAGTACCTGCCCACGATGCTCGAGCTCGCGGAAGACGGCGCCGATGTCGTGATCGGTTCGCGCAACGTGCCCGGTGGCGGCACGGTCAATTGGGGGATCGGTCGAAAGCTGATCTCGCGCGGCGGCTCGTTCTACGCGCGGTCGATCCTCGGTATCGACGTGCGCGATGTCACCGCCGGGTTCATCTGTTGGAGGCGGCGCGCCTTGCTCGCACTCGACTTGGATAGCTTGGGCTCGAACGGTTACATGTTCCAGATCGAGACCAAGTACCGGGCTTTGCAGCGCGGGATGCGGCTCGTCGAAACGCCCATCATCTTCGAAGACCGACGTGTGGGTCAGTCCAAGATGTCGCGTGCGATCGTCGCAGAAGCGCTCACCAAGGTGTGGGCGTTGCGGTTCGGACGGTAAGAAGATACGTTGGTTACGGCGCGATGGTCATCCTAAGGTTGAGGATCAAAACGGCGGACGAGTGGAAGGAGCTCGCTCCGAGCCAAGTCGTCGCGGAACCGATCTTCGTACCCACCACGGACGAGCTGCAGTCGGGGCAATCGGTCATCGTCGAGGTTTCGTCGAACCTCCTGCCGAACAAGGTTTTGATCCGCGGCAACGTTCAATCGTGGCGGCCCGCGCTTCCACGCATGCGCGTACGCGCCGGTGCCACGGTCCAGCTCGATAACGACGAGCAGATCAAGCTGACGTTCTTGCACGACGTGTTGTCCGGAAAGCGGACAGATGTCTCGCGTCGCGGTCACTCGCGCTTGCCGGTGCAGTTCGCGTGTCGCTATCGGATCGCGAACAGCCCGTCGTTCCTCGAATCGAACATCTCCGAGATCGGTGTGGGTGGTGCGTTGTTGACCACCGAAACGCCGCTACCGCTCGACACCGAGCTCACGCTCGAGGTCACGCCGCCCGGTGCCGCTGCACCGATCGCGATCGCGGGGCGCGTCTCGTATCACGCACCGTCCGGTGGCTCGGGCCTGCGCTTCGTCAGCCGTGATGGTGATGGCGATCGCCGGTTGCGCGAGCTGATCCGTCGTCTGCGCGCGTCGTGATCCCGAAATACGTGCGGCGCATTCCGCAGCGCACGCTCGAGGTGCGCTCGGCCGGCGACGCGATCGGCGATGCGTTGTCGTTTCGCGGCCTCATGAACGAGGTGCGCGCGGAAACACTGCAGGCGCAATGGACCGAGCTCGTCGGGCAGCGCATCGCGGAGCGGACGCGGCCCGAAGGCATCTACGATCGAACGTTGATGATCGAGGTCGTGAGCTCGGCGTGGCTGCACGAGCTCAATCTGTTGCGACACACGATCTTGATGGGCTTGATCGAGAAGGTCGGGCAACCACGCCTGTTCGACGAGCTGAAGTTCCGGATCGCGGGTCGATCGAAGAAGCCGCCGACGGTGCGCCCACGACCGCGCCAGCCACCGAAACCGCCGAAGCCGATGCCGATGCCGGCGACCGGGCTCGCGCGCGAGAAGATCGTGCGCGAGGTCGCGGCGGTCGACGATGAAGAGCTGCGCGAGCTGATCGCGAAGGTCCGAATCGCACACGACAAGTAAGACGTTCGCGGGGACGGTCGCAACTACGTCAACTTGCGATCGCGAAGTGCGCGGAATGCTTCGATGGCGGGGACGGTCGCAACTACGTCAACTTGCGGTCGCGAAGTGCGCGGAATGCTTCGATGGCGGGGACGGTCGCAACTACGTCAACTTCGCCGTTAACGGTTTGTCGCGCCGGCACGACTTGTCGGCATGCGAGTCAGAACGATCGGTGTCGTGATGTTGTTGTCGGCGAGCTCGGGTGCGTCGCCGCGGGTTCATGCGGTGAAAGATCCGACGCCGGCACAGGAGAAGCTTCGCGGCGAGCTGTACGGCCAATCCGACGAGCCGCCGGCGATGGCTTCGACAAAGGTCGCGCACTTTCGGCCGCTGTGTGACGCCGAAGGCTTTCCACTCGTCGGCAATCTCTCGTTCAAGGGCGAGCCGCGCGTCACGGTGTCGACGTTCTGTGCGTGGGTGCGCGAGACCAAAGCGAAGAAGTCCTGGTGAGCAGCTTCGAGCTCTCGCTGATCGGTGGACCGTGGGGCCGTCGACTCGCGCCGCGGCGCGCGTGGGTCGACGAGCTGCCGTGGGACGAGGACGTGCCTTCGGGGTTGGACGGTGCGCGCCTGACGTGGACCGGCACGGCGTTCTCCGAATATGCGAGTGCGGCGGCGTTCGCCGAGATCGCGGCGGCGTTGCTCGCGTGCGGTGCACCGATCGATCTCGTGGCGGCAGCCGGCGACTTCGTCGTCGACGAGATCGTGCACACCGAAGCGGCCGCGCGGTTGGCGGCGGTGCTCGGTGGTGCGGTCGCGTTGGACGTCGATCTCGAGAAGCTCGTGCGCCCTGCTCGCTCGACGGATCCGCTCGTGCGGTGTGCGGAGCTGATCGTGCGCACGTCGTGTGTCGGCGAGGCGATGACGGTGCCGATCTTGAAGCTCGCGCGCGATCACGCCGGCTCGGCGTTGTTCGAAGCAGCGATCGCGAAGATCGTGGCCGACGAGTCGGCGCACGCGCAGATCGGATCGTGGTTCCTCGATTGGGCCGACGATCGACTCGATGATCGGGCACGCGAGCATCTCGGTCGCATCGCGGGCGCGGCGTTGCGCGACCTCGCGCCGAAGCCGAGTGAAGGTTGCGTGACCGGTTACGGGCGGCTCGCGTGTGCGATTCTACGATCCGGCGTTCGCACGCGCGGCCGAGGAGCGCGTCGTGCAACCGCTCGCGCGTCACGGCATCGTCGTTGCTGACGAGGATCGCGCGGCCAGCGAACATCCGCCGAATTCAACCGTGGCGCCTGCGATGTCGAGGACCGTCATCCACGAGCAACCGTCGATGTCGCACGCGCTGTGCGAGTCACCCGACGATGCACCAATCGCGGACCCGACCGCTGTTGCCGTGTAGGCTCGTCGATGTGGCGGATGTGCCGGATGCGCGGGCCGACGATGTCGCGACGCTCGTCGTCGCGGTGCGTGCCGGCGATCGCGCGGCGTTCACGCGCCTATACGAGCGCTTTCATCGCGTCGTCCACGCGATCGCGCTCGCACACGTCGCGGCGGGCAATTCGGACGATGTCGTCCAAGACGTGTTCGCCGAGGTCTGGTTGAAGATCGAATCGCTCCGCGATGCGGCTGCCTTCCCCGGCTGGATCGTGACGATCGCGCGCCGTCGCGCCGTCGATCACGCGCGCAAGCGTGGCCGGATCGCCGATGCCGATGACTCCGCGATCGCACCCGCGCCGAATCCCGAAGCGCTCGCGGCGCTCCGTGCATTGCGCGAACTGCCGGACACGTATCGCGAGACGATGATCATGCGGCTCGTCGAGGGCCTGACCGGTCCCGAAATCGCGGAACGCACCGGGATGACGCCCGAGTCGGTCCGCGTACACTTGCATCGCGGCATGAAGCTCCTGCGCGACAAATTGGAGGCCGCGTGAGCGACGACGAGCTCGACGATGCGGATCTCCGCGCGAAGCTCGGCGTGTTCGCGCACACGGCGCCGTTGCGCGAACAGCCTCCGCGCGAGTCCGCGATCCGGCCACCGCGCCGGCGTTGGGTCTTCGCGGCCGTCGGAGCCACGCTCGCCGCCGCAGCCGTGATCGCCTACCTCGTGCGCCAGAAACCACAGCCGTGCGCCGGCGATGGCCTCGCATTCGAGATCGCGGGCGGCACCGCCACGTGTCGCGGTCACGCGGTCGCCCGAGGTGCGCTCGCACCCGGCGCGTGGCTCGAGACCGACACGCAAGCCACTGCCACCGTCGCGCTCGCCAACGTCGGCACCGTGACGATCGGTGCGGGCTCGCGCGTGCGTGTCGTCGAGAGCAAGACCGACAAGCAGCGCATCGAGCTCGCGCGCGGCTCACTCACCGCCGAGGTCAACGCGCCGCCTCGCCTGTTCGTCGTCGACACGCCGGTCACCACCGCAGTCGACCTGGGCTGCGCCTACGCGATCACGGTCGCGCAAGACGGCGGCACGCACCTACGCGTCACGCGCGGCGCGGTCAACCTCGAGGACAAGCGCGGCACGATCTATGTCCCCGCCACGTTCGAGATCGACATGCTGCCCGGCCGGCTCGGCACGCCGGTCTCGGTCGACGCGACGCCCGACATGCGCGCGCTGATCACGCGCCTCGATCGCGGCGAAGACACGCTCGGCGACATCGTCGCGATGGCGAGCTTTCACGAGCGTGTGACGCTCTGGAACCTGATCAACCGCACGCATGATCGCCGCGCGATCGACAAGCTCGTCGAGCTCGCGCCGCTGCCGGATGCGTCGCTCCGCGCGAAGGTCGATGCCGGCAATGCCGACGCGATGGACATCTGGCTCGACGTCTTCGTCGATCGCGGAAACCTCGCGCACAAACCGCGGTAGCAATTGGTGTCCGAATGTCGGACGTCTGGTTGACGTAGTTGCGACCGTCCCGACGCTCGAACGATTCCAACCTGTTCGCGATCGCAAGTTGACGTAGTTGCGACCGTCCCTACGCTCGAACGATTCCAACCTGTTCGCGACCGCAAGTTGACGTAGTTGCGACCGTCCCCGCGCTCGAACGATTCCAACCTGTTCGCGATCGCAGATTGACGTAGTTGCGACCGTCCCCATGCTCGAACGATTCCAACCTGTTCGCGCTCGCAAGTTTCCACTGCTGCGACCGGCGACTTCCCTAACTTCAGACCGTCCCCGTCATCCAACCGATTCGCGACGATAGGCGAGCGAGCTTCCCTAACTTCAGACCGTCCCCATTTGCGGACACGAACGCACCATCTGCGAACACGAACGCACCGTTGGTCCGGGCGGCCGAAGGGCGAGCGCGAGCGTGCGGTAGCCGGCGCGCGGTCGCATCACCCATCACCACTATCATCATCACCGGCGCGCGGCGCGTCCCCGAAGGCGGGGGCTGTTTCGGGTGCGTCGTCGAGCAGTTCACCCCTGCGAGCGGTCGGCCGAAAGAGTCTGCGCAGCGACAGCTGCGTAGACGACGGCCGACCGCGAGCATTGGAGCGTACTGGGCGCGCCGCGAGCGAAACGGCCCCTGGCTGAGAAGGGCAGCCGCGCACCGGCGACGACGATGGCGGCGACGGGCGACGCGACCACGCGCCGGCTACCCGCGCGAGCGCTACCTGCCGCCGCTACTTCGTCGCGCCCGCGAGCGCCGAACCACCGACTGTGAGCAACGCCGATAGGTCCTCGTCGTTGAACCGCAACATGCCGCCGAGGAAGTAATCGCGACCGTAGCGGAACGTATCGAACTGCGTCGGCACATCCGAGTTGCCCGTCACGACCGGCAACTCCTGCGGCTTGTTGAGCAACTCGTCGACACCACCGTAGACATACAGATTGCGGAACACCTCGTACGCCGCCTGCACCTTCACGCGCGGGTACTTGTCCCACGTGGCATCGAACGCATCGACCGAGAACTTCAGGTCATGGCCCCACCACGGCAGATCGATATCGGCACCGACACCACCCGTCGACTCCTTGATGCCGTACCGCACCGTCAACCAATCGAGCCGCTTCGCGAACTGGAACGTGAAGCGAATCGAATCACTGATCACGCTCTTCCGGATCCAGTGATTCGGATCGACCGTCGGATCGAACGTCAACGTGACATCCGGGTAGTCACCGCGCGGCCCCTTCTCGAGCTCGATCAAATAGAACTTGTCCGGCCGCGTGTGGAGCTCGACGGACACGTAGTTACGCAGCAGGCCCGAGCCGATGTTGTACTCGCTGCGCAGCCCGACGTACGTCTTCAGATTGAACAGCGTCCCGAGGAAGCCCTTCGCATCGTCGGTGATCTGCTCGACGTTATCCGCGATCGCCGGATCGTTGACCAACCGACCGAGCGTGCCCTTGTCCTCGTCGATCTTCTTCGTGATCGACTGCGTGTTGTCGATCACGCCATCGAGCTTGTCGAGCTTGCTGCGCAGCTTGTCACCGGTCTGCGTGAGCTCGCTCTTCGCCGTGGCGATCAGATCCTTCGCATCCGACGACGCGTCGTCGAGGTTCTTCAACATCTGCTTGATCCGCGGATCCGCATCCCGCGAGATTTCGCGCAGGTCATTCGTGATCGCTTCGATCTTTTGCATCGATCGATCGGCGCGCTCGATCACGTCCGCGACCGTGTTCGCCTCTTTCTGCACCAAACCATCGACGCGATTCGCGACCGACTTCAGCGGCCCGTTGACGACGCCGCGCAAGTCCTCCGATAGATCGCGCACGCTCTCGAGCACGCGATCGACATTCGGCAGCGTCTCGTCGATCCGGTGCAGCAGCATGTCCGGCGTGGTCGCCTCGACGACATGCTCGATCCGCCGGCACGCTTCCTTCTTCTTCTCGTCGGGCGAGTCGTAATCCGGGCATTCCGAACCGAGCGGCGTGAACGTGGCCTTCGCACCATCCGGTCCCGAGCGAATCTGATCGCCCGGATCGATCTCGAGATAGTTCTCGCCGAGCAGCGAGGTGGCCTTCTTGAACACCGTCGCGCTCGACCAGACCTTGATGTCCTTCGACACCCGGAACGTGACCTTCGCATAGCGCCCGGTGACCTCGAGATCGACGACCTCGCCTTGCGGCAAGCCCGCGACCACGACCTTGCTCTTCTTCGGCAGACCCGACGCATCCCGGAACAGCGCGAAGAACGTCTGGTTGTTGTTGCCCGCGGGATTCTTCCCGAGGTTCTTCCACACGAGGTACGCGCCGATCGCGAGCATGAGGAACAGGATCGCGACGCGAACACTTGCCGAGATCGACTTCACGCGCTCGCCCCGGCTTCTGCGGCGAGCTTCTGCACCGCGCCGACACCACTCGCATTCAAGAACTCGTGAACGTACGGATCGTCGCTGCCCGCGATCGCTTCCGCGCTGCCGGCTTCGAGGATCTTCTTGTTGTAGAGCATGGCGATGCGGTCTGCGATGCGGAACACGCTCGCCATGTCATGCGAGATGACCACCGACGTGACTTTAAATTGCTCGCAGGTCGCTAGGATCATCTCGTCCACGTTTCGCGTGGCCAAGGGATCCAACCCGGTCGTGGGCTCGTCGTACATGAGAATCTCGGGATTCAGGACCAAGGCTCTCGCCAAACCGACGCGTTTGCGCATACCGCCGGAGAGCTCGCCCGGATATTTCCGTTGTGTGCCAGCCAGGCCGAGCTTGCCGAGCCGGTCGGCGACGATGTCCCGCATCTCGGACTTCGAGAACCCGCCGCGCTCCTTGAGCGGAAACGCGCAGTTTTCTTCGACCGAGAGCGAATCGAACAGCGCCGCGAACTGAAACACGAGCCCGAACTTCCGCCGGAACTCCGAGAGCGCCTTCGTATCGAGCGAGAGGATGTCCGTGCCGTCGATGTAGATGTGGCCGCTATCCGGCCGCAGGAGGCACATGAAGTGCTTGATGAGCACGCTCTTGCCGGCACCCGACGCACCGAGGATCACGTTGACCTTGTGACGCTCGAGATCGAGGTTCACGCCGTCGAGCACGCGGTTCGCACCGAACGTCTTCACCAACGACCGCACGCGAATGTGCCAGCGCTCGTCACGTTGATCGGGCGGCGACGCGCCGATGATCTCGCCACGACCGCTGTTCGGGTTGTCGGTCACGGACCGCCCTTCACCGTCGGGAAGATCGTCAACAAGATGTCCGTCAGGAAGTAGTCCAACACGACGACAGACACCGACGAGATCACGACGGCGCGCGTGGTGCCGAGGCCCACGCCGCGACCACCGCCCGTCGCGTGATAGCCCTGATACGAGCCGACCGCCGCGAATACGAAGCCGAAGAAGATGGCCTTGATGAAGCCTTGCCCGACGTCCATCAGCTGGACGATGTCGCGCAGGTTCGCCGTCCACTGGCCTTGATCGACGTGCTCGATCAACACCGCCGAGATGTACGCGCCGCCCATGCCGACGCAGAAGAACAACAGCGTCAGGATCGGCGTCACGATCATCGCCGCGATCAACCGCGGCAAGATCAGATACTGATGCGGATTGACCGCCATCGATTCGAGCGCGTCGATCTGCTCGGTGATGCGCATCGTGCCGAGCTCGGTCGCGATGCCGGAGCCTGCTCGACCCGCGAGCATCAACGCCGTCAACACCGGCGCGAGCTCGAGCGCCAACGCCTTGCCCGTCGTGCCACCCGAGAACGATTCCAAGCCGAACTGGCGGAACGCGTTCACCGATTGGAGCGAGAGCACCATGCCGGTCGCCGCACCGACGAGCAGCACGATCGGCAACGAGCCGTATCCGATGTACTCGGCCGCCTCGAGATAGGTCTGGCCTCGGAACGGGCGGCGCGGCAGCCACACGAGCGCCTTGCCGATCAGGATCAGGTGGCCGCCGACGAGATCGAGAAATCGCACGATCGGCGCGAACGCATCCTTCAGGCCCGCGGCGACTGCCTTGCCTGCGGTCATCGGCGCTTCGCTCGTATCCGCCGTGGTCTGCGGCTGCCACATCGGCTTCTTCGCCGGCTCCGTCCCCGGCGGTGCCGGCGGCGGCGCGACGTTGGTCGGCTCGTCGTCGGCGCTCATGCAGCCGCTCCGATGGCCGGCGAATACAACCGTGGTACGCGCTTACTCATCCCGCAGGTCACCTCGTACTCCGAGAGATTGCACCACGCCGCGTACTCCGCCGCCGTGATCGAGACCCCACCACTGGCTCGACCGAGCATCACCGCAGCATCGCCGACCTTCGCCGCCGGGAGATCGGTGACGTCCGCGATTCCGATGTCCATCGAGATCCGGCCGACCAGTGGCACGCGTTTGCCGGCAATCGCCACCTCGGCGTGACCGCTCGCATTGCGCGGCAGCCCGTCGGCGTAGCCACATGGAAGAATCGCGACACGCGAGTCACGGTGCGCGGTCCAGGTGGCGCCGTAGCCGACGGTGTCGCCCTTCGCGATCGACCGGATCTGCGCGATCGCGGTGACGAACCGCATACCCATTTGCGTGTGGGCTGCCCAGTGGCCGTTGCCGTAGATGCCGATGCCACAGCGCACGAGATCGAACCGCGCCTCGGGGAACAGCAAGGCGCCGGAGCTGTTCGCGGCGTGCCGCATCTTCAGCGGCGCCCCGGCGGCGACGACCGCGCGATCGACATCCGCAAACCGCGCGAGCTGGTGACGCGTCATCGACTCGGGATCCTGCGGATCATCCGAATCCGCACACGCGAAGTGGGTCATCAGACCGACGATGTCGATGCCGTTGCGACCGGCTTCGACGGCGAGCTCCGGTGCGCGGTCGACGGTGACGCCCAACCGATTCATGCCGGTATCGACCTTGAGATGCGCGTCGACGCGGCCACGTGTGCGCGTGACGTGCGCGAGTGCCGCGAGCTCTTCGTGCGACGAGATCACGGCCGTCAGCTTCGCCGCGACCATCTCGTCTTCACCGCCGACTTGCGACGGCCCCATGACGAGGATCGGAATCGTGATCCCCGATTCGCGCAGCGCGACGCCTTCTTCGACCAGGCTCACGCAAAACCCGTCCGCGGCTCGCGCATCTTGCAGCGCCTTCGCCACGACCAGCGCGCCGTGACCGTAGCCATCCGCCTTCACGACGGCGTAGAGCTGCGTGGCGACCATCTGACGCACGATCCGCGCGTTCGCGATGATCGCCTCGAGATCGACCTCGACGCGAGTCCGCCGGATCATGATCTCGTGGCCCACTGGGGCCGATTTGGCCCCCCGTTGTCGACGGTGTCAAGCGAGCCAGGGCAACGTCACGCTGTCGTAATACCGACAGGTGGGATCTACGCGGCTTTCTTTTTTTCCGCGCGTTCGATGAGTGCCGGCGTCACGACGAGCGAGCGACCACGCGGGATGATCAGACCATCGCGCGCGAGCTGGTTGAACGCCCGCGAAATCGTCTCGCGGCACGAACCGATCATGTTCGCGAGCTCTTGTTGCGTGGGGCGGCGGCGTACGACCAAGCCATCCGGTCCCGACGCACCTTCTTCACGCGCGAGCCCGACCAGGCGGTGGATCAAGCGCTCGTTGACATCACACAGCGCGAGCTGCGCGATCGTTTCATCGGCACGGCGCAGGCGGCGCGCCATCTCGGACACCAAGTTGATCGCCGTACGCGGATGCGCCTGGATGTGTCGCATCAGCTCTTCACGCGTCAACGTGAGCAAGGTGGTCGGCTCGATCGCGAGGCAGTGCGCCGAGCGCGGACCTTGATCGAACAGCGACATCTCGCCGAACGAATCGCCGGCGCGGAGCAGCGACAGCGTCACTTCGCGACCGCTCTCACCGAACATCACGACCTTCACGCGGCCCGTCATGATGACGAACATCGCGTCGCCCGGTTCGTCCTGCGCGACGACCGCCGAGCCTGCGGCCACCTTCCGAACCGTGATCCGATTCGAGAGGTCTTCGATCGCGGCGATCGGCAGCTGCGTGAACAGCGGCGCGCGCGCGATCGTGGCGCGGATTCGCGCCGGGTCTTCGGCCTGCGTCTGAGGGGTCATCGGCGCCACCGGCCGCGGCAGCGACGTGACGGGAGACGACGGCATCGGCGGACGAGCGGCACTAATGAAGGTCATAGAATCTCCTCGAGGGCGTACGACCAAGGCCCTCGCCTGGACCATCTACACGGATCGTGCCCGCGGCCGGGATCACGGCCGATTCCGCGGATTCCAACGGCTTGCCGCGCCGCTCCCGAAACCAACCGTGACGGATGCTTCACAATTTCGTACACGACCACGGCACGAATGTCGTGGTCGACATCACAGCGTTGGCACCCGTGCTAGCTTGCCGCCGGATGCCGGACACGTTCGATGTCGTCGTGAACGGTGAAACTCGGAGCGTTGCCCCGGGAAGCACTGTTCGTGACCTGATCGCCCTGCTCGGCCTCGCGGATCGCCGCGTCGCCGTCGAGAGAAATCGCGAGGTCGTGCCGCGCGCACAACATGCGACGACCGTCCTCGCGGCTGGCGACAAGGTCGAAGTCGTGACGTTTGTCGGCGGAGGTTAGCGATGAAAAACGACACTTGGAAATTGGGCGACCGCGAGTTCACGTCGCGGATCATCGTCGGCACTGGCAAGTACGCGTCGCTCGACGAGACCCGCGCGGCGCTCGCCGCGAGTGGATGCGAGATGGTGACCGTCGCGCTACGCCGCGTCGATCTCTCGGGCAAGACCCCGAACCTGCTCGACGCGATCGATCGGCAGAAGTACGTGCTCCTGCCGAACACCGCCGGCTGCTACAGCGCGGACGAAGCGATTCGCACGCTCCATCTCGCGCGCGAGCTCGGCATCGACGACTTCGTGAAGCTCGAAGTGATCGGCGATCCGAAAACGTTGTTCCCCGACAACACCGCCACGGTCGAAGCGGCCGCGCGCCTCGTCAAAGAGGGCTTCAAGGTGTTGCCGTATTGCTCGGACGACCTCGTCACGTGCAAGCGGCTCGAAGATGCGGGTTGCTTGGCCGTGATGCCGCTCGCGGCGCCGATCGGCTCGGGCCTCGGGATTCGCAACCCACACAACATTCGCCTGATCCTCGAGAACATCAACATCCCCGTGATCGTGGATGCCGGCGTCGGCACCGCGAGCGACGCGGCGATCGCGATGGAGCTCGGCTGTACGGCGGTGCTCATGAACACGGGCATCGCGGGCGCGAAGCAACCGGTGTTGATGGCCGAAGCGATGCGGCTCGCCGTCGATGGCGGGCGCAAAGCGTACCGCGCGGGTCGGATGCCGAAGAAGGACTACGCGAACGCGTCGTCGCCGACGGCCGGCCTGATCGAGTGATCTATCTGATCACGAACGGCGGCGATCCAATTCCACGGATCGCGGCGATCACGCGTGCGCTGCCCGGTCAGATCGCGATCCAAGTTCGCGAGAAGCAGCTCGATGGCGGTCCGCTGTTACGGCTCGTGCGCGACGTGATCGCGGCCGCGAACGGCGCTCCGGTGTGGGTCAACGATCGCGCGGATGTCGCCAAGCTCGCCGGCGCGCATGGCGTTCATCTCCCCGAGCACGGCATGCCGGTCGCGGATGCGCGTGCGTTCGGATTGGCGGTCGGTGCGTCGAGGCATTCCGCAGCAGACGCGCTCGCGTGCGATGCGGACATCGTCCAACTCGGACCGGTGTTCGACACGCCGGGCAAGCCGACGATCGGGCTCGAACCGATCCACGCGGCGCGTTCGAAGGCGCTGATTGCCGTCGGTGGGATCGCGACCGCGGAGCATGCGCGGCTCGCCGTGGCCGCCGGCGCGACCGGTATCGCCGTGATTCGCGCGGCCTGGGACAGTGAGGATCCGGTCGCGGTGGTGCAGTCGCTCGTCGCCGGGATGAAAGCTGGTCTATCGTAGACGGGTGCGGAGGTTCGCGTGGCTGTGGCTCCTCGTCGGCTGCAGTTGCGCGTGGGGCTGCGACTACGTGTGGGACCTCCGCGATGCGAAGTTCCGCGATGCCGGGCCGCCGGCCGATCAGCCCTTCCTTCATTATACGTTCGACTCGATCGCTGACGGCATGACGCCCGAGGCGAACGGTGGTCCGCCGGCGACGTGTACGAGTTGCCCGACGCTCGTCGACGGTAGTCGCGCAATGGCGTTGTCGTTCGATGGCACGACGCAAGGCCTCCAGATCGAGAGCGGTGCGTTCACGCCGTTGAAGGGGCCGTTCACGATCGCGTTGTGGCTCCGCGTCACGAAGCTGGGGATCAACGCGTGTCCGCTCTCGAAACCGTACGGGTCCGATCGAGATGACTCGTTCCAGTTGTGCTTGAACGGCGGCCAATACCTCTCGTTCATCACCGGGACCGACGAGGTCGACACGCCGACGCTGGGCAACCTCGTCACGCTCGGGTTCTTCCACGTCGCACTGACCTACGACGGCTCGACGAAGCTCGTCTTTATCAACGGTCACATGAGCGGGATGGGCGGCTCGGACTCGTTCGCACCGCACTACGATGCGTCGGCCGGCCTCGTCGGCTATGACCTCGACGACGGCTCGACGATCACGGCCGCATACGACGGGGCGGTCGACGACCTCCAGGTCTACGATCACGCGCTGACCGTCGAGGAGATTCAAAGCCTCGCGTTCTAGCGGTGATATCGTAGCCAGGTGTGGAAGTCCGCGTTGTTCGTCTTGGCCGGATGCCGTCAGGTGTTCGGTCTCGACGACCCCACGGCGTTGAAACAGGATGCGTTCGTGCAGCACGACGCCAACCGCGTCGCCGATGTCAGGAGCCCGGACGCGCCGAGCTCGCTCGACACGGGGCTCGTGTTCAACTACCCGCTCGATGCGGTGACGCAGAACCAGATCGTCGACCAGATCCACGGCTACAACCTGAGCTGCAACAATTGCCCGATCGCGGTTCCGTCTCCACACACGGACGCGCTCGAGTTCTCGACGAGCGAAAACGCGAACGGCATGCTCGGCCACACCGCGACGATCGCGCCGCCGTTCACGCTCGCGGTGTGGATCGACATCGAGCACCAACCGAGTAGTGGCATGACGGGCGTCGCCGTCGCGACTCAGTCGTTCTCGATCGCCTACACCACGCAGAAGCTCGCGCTCCAGTTCAACAACAACGTCAATCCGGGCGACATCGGCGCGTACCCCGTCGGTGGCTGGCAGCACGTTGCGATCACGTTCGACGGTTTGATGTTCCAGATCTTCCTCGGTGGCGTGGCTTCCGGTGCGATCTCGCCAGCGGACGGCAGCATCACGCTCACGAGCCTCGCGCTCGCCTCGGGGATGGACACCAAAGGGATCGTGGCGCTCGACGAGCTTCGCGGCTACAACCGGATCCTGACCGCCGACGAAATCAGCCTGCTCGCAGGCACGCACTGATGCAAGACCTACGCGGCGTGATGGCCGACGCGGAGTGCCCGCGCTGCAATACGACGATGCCGCCGCCCGAGGGCCGCCTCGCGACGTGCAAGACGTGCGGGCTTGTGTTCACGCCGCACGAGATCCAACACCGCGGTCGGCCACGCGCGGTCGTCGACGACGTCGAGCCGAAGCCGCTGCCCGATCCGCCGGCGGGCGTCCGCGCGCGGCGCGAAGGTAAGGCGATCGTGATCACGTGGCCGCTCGCGCGGTACGTGTCGCTGTTCTTCTTTTCCCTCGGCCTTCTGCTCGCGTGGTTCGCGGTCAATCGGCTCGTGCCGCTGTATCACTGGTTCTGGGCGGGCGTCGCGTTCTCGGCGACGATCGGCCTCTTGCAGTTGTTGGGCGAGCACGTGATCACGATCGAGGACGACCGCGTGACGCATCACATCGCGTTCATGTTGGGGCGCACTCGAATCGACCTCCAGCGCGTGACCAGCATCGAGATGCGCAAGGGGCGGCTCGCGATGTGGGAGCTTCATCTGCGCGCGCCGGTGCGAAGTGCGCGGACGATGTTGGTGCGGACCATCGACCAAAAACCGCTCGCTTACGCGGCTGCGATCATCGCCGAGTATCTGGAAACGTGATTGCCCCTTGCGCGAATAACCAGGCTCGGCTACAAGTTGCGCCCTATCCCGCCGCTATAGCTCAGGGGTAGAGCAACGGTTTCGTAAACCGTAGGTCGCCCGTTCAAACCGGGCTAGCGGCTCCAGAGAACGGTCGGGTTAGCCCCGGCCGTTTTTCGTATCGAGTCGATAGCCCATCGCGGCGCGGCTGATGCGTTCGTACTCGGCTTCACCAGCACGCCGGCGCGTTTCGACCATCTCGGCGATCTGCGGGGTCGCGACGTAGCGCAGCTGCGCCGAGCCGTCCGTCGCGGCGCCGAAGACCACCTCGGCGACGTCCGCCGTGCTCGATCCGGCGTGGGCATCGCGAAGCTTCGCGTAGACCGCGCCGGCGTCGTTCAGGAACGGCAGGTAGTCCGCGATCGGCGTCGTGCTGTTCGCTTCCCCCGCCGAGCGCGCGCCGAAGTTGGTATCCACGCCACCGGGCTCGATCAGCTTCACTACGATGCCGAGGGTCGCGAGCTCGTACGCGAGTGCTTCGGACCAGCCTTCGACGGCGAACTTCGACGCGCTGTAGGCGGAGCTCAAGGGCAGTCCGAACACACCCGCGCCCGAAGTGATGTTGAGGATGACGCCACGGCGTCGTGCGCGCATCGCGGGAAGGACGGCTCGGGTCACGTCCATGAGGCCGAACACGTTCGTGGCGAATTGCGCGACGATCTGATCGCGCGGAGTCTGTTCGAACACGCCGAACAGGCCGTAGCCGGCGTTGTTAACGAGCACGTCGATCGCGCCGAACCGAGCGAGGCCGGCTTCGACCGCTGTGGCGATCGAGGCGCGATCTTCGACGTCGAGGCGGGTGACGAACGCGCCGTCGATCGGCGTGGGTGAGCGCATCGTCGCGATCACGTTCCAGCCCGCGCGGACGAAACGTTGGGCGGTCGCGAGGCCGAAACCCGAGGAACAACCGGTGACGAGAACAGTGGGTGCCATGTCCTCGTTGGTAGCAACCGGAGGGTGTTCGAATTAGCTCACGATCGCGGCATGAAGTGATGCAAGATTTCGCACAATGAGCCTGCGCGCGTTTGTCGCCGTCGCTCGGCATCGCAGCTTCCGCGGAGCGGCAACGGAGCTCGGGCTATCGCCGTCGGCGCTGAGCCATTCGATCACGATGCTCGAGAAGGAGCTCGGCGTGCGGCTGTTTCATCGCACCACGCGATCGGTCGCGCTGTCGGATGCGGGCGAACACTTGCTCGCGCGTGTCACGCCCGCGTTGGCACAGATCGCGGAAGCGGTCGCGACGGTCGAGGACTTCCGCGCGGCGCCGCGCGGCACGTTGCGGATCAACACGTCGGTCGTGCCGGCCCGCTTGATCATGCTCCCGCTCGTGCGCGAGTTCCTCGGGCGCTATCCCGGCGTCGAGGTCGAGCTCGCGGCCGACGATCGGCTCGTCGATATCGTCGCCGAGGGGTTCGATGCGGGCGTTCGCTCGGCCGAGCTCGTACCGCGCGACATGATCGCGATTCCGTGCAGCCCGCCGGTGCGGTTCGCGATCGCGGCGGCGCCCGCCTATGTCGCGGCTCACGGCGTGCCACGCAAACCCGAGGATCTGCTGTCGCACGATTGCGTTCGTCACAAGCTCGCCGGGAATCGTCACTTCGCGTGGGAGCTCGAGCGTGGCAAGCGGCGCTATGCGCTGAACGTCAAAGGCCGGCTCGTCGTCGGTACGGACGAGCTCGCACGCGATGCGGTCCTCGCGGGCTTGGGGCTCGGCTACTTCAGCGAGTGGACGATCGCGGACGATCTAGCCGCCGGGCGCTTGGTGCGTGTCCTCGAGGGCTGGTTCCCGCAGTACGAGCGGTTGTGTTTGTACTACTCGAGTCATCGCCACGTGCCGGCGACGTTGCGCGCGTTCGTCGATCTGATCAGCGAACGGCGAAACCATCGATCGGTACGGTGATCGCGTTTCCGCGAGCGACGCACACCAACGTGATCCGCCCGTAGCAGATCCCGATCACACGAGCTCCCTCCCGGGCACCGTCAGGATTGTCACTGACGGCCAACGAGCCGTTCGAGCGTCAGTGACAATCCTGACGGCGTTCGGGAAGGCTCCCCGATGATCAGAGATCGGCACTCTCGCTCTTCGTCGGTAACGTCGTCGCTAACGGATTGCGATCTGCGCGTTCCAATCGACGAGCGCCGTGATCGTGTGCCCGTGCGAGTGGAACTCCATGCCGTTGTCGCCGTGCTTCACCGGTTCGCCCCAGCGCGCGCGGAGCGTCTTCGCGAGCTCGTCGCCATCGACTTTGTCGAGCTTGAACGACACCTCGGTCACCTTGCCCGCGGCGGCCGTGACGTGGAGGCCGAGGTCGTCGCGGAAGTCGCCGATCGACGGGTCGACCCACTCGTAGAAGTGCACGAACTGGGTCGGCACTTCGTAGATGAACTTGTGGTTCGGCTCGATCTCGATCCAGCGATCGGACGTGCCGCGTGGCTTGCCGACGAGGGCTTCGGCGCGATCGAGGAGCTCCGGCGTGGTGAGCGCGGCTTCCCAGCGGACGTCGACGCGATTCACGCGGACGCGACCGCGGAGCGTGGTGCCGTCTTGCGGATCCGCGACCCAATCATCGACCCATTCGCCGCGCGAGTGACCGGAACAATCGGTGTTCGATTTCGGGCGCGCGAGACGCGAGCGCGCGAACGTGTCCGCACCTTCGTAGCCACAGCAACCGCCGAACGTGATGCCGAGGCGGATCGCTTTGAGCTCGTCTGCAGTGGCATCGAGATAGATCTCGACGTCGTTCTTGCGCGCGAAGTCGGCGATGCGCGCGCGCTGCTCGGGCGACGGCGCCGGGCCGCCGAGCGACAGGTCGGCGAACAGCGGGCCGAGACCGCCATCGTGGGTCACGAGCTCGTGGATCGCATCGGCGGAGAGCCACGGCCGCTCTTTCGCGTGTTGCGGCGGGGCTGCCGGCTTGCCCGAACGATCGGGTTGCCGCGCGGCAGCGACGGTGGTGACGACGACGGAACCGGCGATCAGCGTCCAGGCGAGGCGTGCGCTCACGGTGGAAAGACACGTGGAGCCGCGGGTTTGTTGCAGCAGAGATCGCGCGTGATTTCAGTTAATTAGGAGATCGATCCGTCGACTGGATTGGCGGATAAAGAATACTGTATACAGTATGCCGTATGCAGCGGCAGAGCTTGTCTCACAACCTCGAGGACGAGGTGCGTGATCTGGTCGTACGCGGCGAACTTTCGGGTCGCGTCAACGAGGTTCATCTCGCGGAGCAGCTGACCGTGAGTCGGACGCCGCTTCGCGAAGCGCTCACGCGGTTGGCCGGTGAGCACTTTCTCGAGGCGAAGCCGCGACACGGCTTCTTCGTCCCGCCGCTCACGGTGGATGAAGTGCATCAGCTCTATCCGATCCGTGCGCGCCTCGATCCGTGGGCGCTCGAGCTCGCGGGGATTCCCGACAAGGATGCGTTCTTCAAGTTGCACGAGCTCAACGAGCGACTGGGTGCCGCGAGGTCGGCCGAGCAAGTGATCGCGCTCGATGACGAGTGGCACTTGCTGCTGCTCGCGCATTGTCCAAATCGCGTGCTCGTCGATCTGATCCAGCAGATGATCTGGCGGACGCGCCGCTACGAGCAAGCGTACTTCCGCGCGACGAAGAACATCGGAAACGCGTACGAGGAGCACGGCAAGCTCCTCACGGCGTTGCGCAAGAAGGATCTGGCGCTCGCGTGCAAGCGGCTCGCGGACAACATGACGTCGGCGATCCCGGAGCTCGTCGCGTGGCTCGGCGCGCCGAAGGCGGTGCAGCCGTGAAGCGTAGGCGCGCCATGACCGTCGGAAACTGCGGCGTTCGCGACATTCGCGAGGTCGGCGTTAGCCGGCGCACGGAGACGAATCTCGCGACCACGAATCACGCGGGCGCGAATCACGCGGGCGCGAATCACGCAGGCGCGAATCACGCGGGCGCGAACCACGCGGGCGCGAACCACGCGGTCGCGAACCACGCGGTCGCCCACACCAATCACACGGGCGCGAATTACGTGGGTGCGAACCACGCGGGCGCGAATCACTCAGGCGCGAATCACGCGGGCGCGAATCACGCGAGGCGCGAATCACGCGGGCGCGAACCACGCGGCCGTTCTGCTCTTCGCATGTGGATTGCTCGCGGCATGTCACGGACGACCGCACTCGGACCTTGCCGGCACGTGGTCGGGCTCGACCTTGATCACGCAACACACCGCCGGCGACATCACGCTGACCAAGACCAAGGGCGCGTGGGTCGCCACGATCTCGAACCTGACGAAGCCACTCGTCGACGAAGATGGCTGGCTACGCGCGGATCTCGGCGACGGCGAGATCCGATTTCGCGAGGCCTCGCACGAAGCGTACTGGCTCCAGAGCGGTGGCGAGGTCAACGATCAGGCGTTCGCTACGCCACTCGCGCTGACCGGCAACGCCGACGTGTGGAACGCCCGCGTGATTCCACTCCCCGACGAGCTTCGCCTCTCGCTCGTCGTCCGCGACGACGACACCGCCTTCATTCGCGAGCCGAACCACAACTTCGGCCGATTCGTCGGCACGCTCATTGCAAAGCGCACCGGTGACGCGATCACGTTCACCGATCAGAAAGGCAAGGACTGGCTCCACGCGACGCGCACCGGCGAGAGCTTGCATGTCGAATTCACCGGCACGCCGATGAAGCTCGAGCTCCGGCGCACCACCCCACCCGTTTCGCAGCCATGGCAACCGCACGTTCCGCCGGTTGGCGACGGTTGGGACATCGGAACACTTGCCGAGGTCGGACTGTCTCCGACGCCGATCGCGACGTGGATCGATCAGATTCGCACGACCGTTCCGACCGACGCACACGCGCCGGCGATCCAGGCACTCTTGATCACGCGGCACGGCAAGCTCGTCGTCGACGAATACTTCGACGGGTTTTCCGTCGGTCGCCCTCACGACGTGCGCAGCGCCGGCAAGAGCTTCTCGTCGACGCTCGCCGGCATCTTCGTCGATCGGAACGCGTTCACACTCGACACCCCGCTCCTGCCCGACGATCCGCAAAAGTCGAAGATCACGCTCGCCCACGTGCTGTCGATGTCGACCGGACTCGACTGCGACGACCACGACTCGAACAACAAGGGCGGCGAAGACGTGATGCAGCAGCAGAAGCAGCAGAAGAACTGGCAACAGTGGGCGCTCGATCTACCCGTCGCGCGACCGCCGGGCACCAAGGGCATCTACTGCACGCCCGGCATCAACCTCGCCGGGTTCTATCTCGCGCGCGCGACGCACGAATGGATCCCGGCGCTGTGGACCGAACATCTCGCGCGGCCGCTCGGGATGCAGAGCTTCTATCTGAACTTGCAACCCGACGAGCAAGGCTATCTCGGCGGCGGCGCGTATCTACGGCCACGCGACTTCGCGAAGCTCGCCCAGGTGTTTCTCGATCACGGCCAGTGGCACGGCACGCCGATCGTCAGCGCCGCGTGGATCGCGAATGCGACCGCCGCGCACGCATCGCTGAATTCGGACAGCGACTACGGCTTCGGTTGGTGGCGGACCACGCTCGCCGGCCACACCGCGTTTTACGCGAGCGGCAACGGCGGTCAGCTCTCGATCGCGATTCCCGACCTCGACATCGTCGTGACGATCATGGCCGGGAACTATCAGGACCACGAAACCTGGCGGCACTTCATCGAAGACGACGTGCCGCGGTTCGTGATCGCGGCCGTTACAGGACAGCCGTCTGCAGGAGGTTCAACGAAGCCCGCTTCACCAACGGGAGCTCCGTGAGGTTGCGAGCGTGGAACCGCGCGGTCGCCCAGTAGACGCGCACGCGGTCGGTATCTTTCGCGAGGCGAGTCGCCTCTGCGAGGAACTCGAGCGCCGTGTCCAAATCACCCTCGTGCTCCGCCGTGGTGGCGAGCGCGAGCTGGACATTGACCTCGTAGTTGGAAGTAGCCATGTCCCTACGATGCGCCTCGGATATTTCGGCATCGTGTCTGGGTTTTTTAAGAAACCTTACACGTTGCAAGGTCGCGATCAGGTTGGCAAAGTGGCGAGCAGATGTCCGCGATCGAGCTGTTTGGAACGGTCTTCGGCATCATCTTCGTAGCCGAGCTTCCGGATAAAACCGCGCTTGCTGCCCTGGTTTTGGCAACTCGCCACAACCCATTGCCCGTGTTTTTCGGCGCGGCGATCGCGTTGTCGGTGCAGAGCGTGGTCGCCGTGTTGTTGGGCAGCCTGCTCGCGAAGCTGCCGAACGAATACGTCCACATCGGCTCGGGTGTGCTGTTCGTGATCTGCGCGGTCGTGATGTGGCGACGCCACGAAGATGACGACGAGGATCTGAAAGACGATCCGAACGCAGGATTTTGGAAGTCGCTGTGGACCGTGTTCGCGGTCGTGTTCATCGCCGAGTGGGGTGACCTCACGCAGATCGGAACCGCGGCACTGCAGGCGAAGTATCACCGGTGGGAGATCGTGATGCCGGCGTCGGTGCTCGCGCTGTGGTGCGTGGCGGCGATCGCGGTGTTCGTCGGCAATCGCGCCGCGAAGATCCTGAACCCGAAGGTCACCCAGAAGGTGGCGGCGGTGCTGTTCGCGCTGGTCGGCGTGGCGCTGATCGTCACCGGCGTTCGCGGCTGATCCGCGTTACCATCTACGCGTGGACCTTCGCGAGGCGTATCGCGTGCTGGAAATCGCACCGGGCGCGACGCGTGATCAGGCGCGAGAAGCGCGCAACGTGCTCGCGAAGGTGTGGCACCCGGACAAGCATCACGGCGATCCGAAGCTCCAGGATCGCGCGGCCGAAAAGCTCCGCCAGGTCAACGATGCCTACAAGACGCTCGAGACCGCGCAGTTTCCACCGCCACCGCGCGATGAACCGAAGCGGCGCGAGGCTCCGCCGGCGTACGTCGATTCGATCAACAAGCCTCGACCGCAACCGACGCCGCCGAAGGTCAAAGCCGATATCGAATTCGTGCCGCGCCGGCGGATTCGGATGTGGGTGCCGTTCGTGCTCGGGCTCGCGGTGGCGGGTGGTATCGCGTTCTATCTACGGCCGGGTTCGGAGGCGGCGCCGATCGCGAATGGCGAGCGGCCCGATCCGTCGAAACCTGGCGGTGGATCCGCTGATCCCGCGAAGCCCGCGAGCTCGGATCCGTCGAAACCCGGCTCGGACCCGTCGAAACCCACGGATCCGTCGAAGCCTGGCTCGGATCCGTCGAAGCCCGGTGGATCGGATCCCGGTGGATCGGATCCGACGAGGCCCGGTAGCTCCGATCCAACAAAGTCGGGCGCGGATCCGACAAAGCCGGATCCTTCGAAGCCTGGAACCGATCCAACAAAGCCCGATCCCGCGAAGCCCGATCCCGAGCCCGATCCGACGAAGCCCGGTTCGGACCCAGCGAAACCCGATCCTGCGAAGGATCGCTTCACGCTCGGCTCGACACGCGACGACGTTCGCCGCGTGATGGGCACGCCGACGAACATCGACAACGTGTTCGAGCGCTACTACTACGGCACCGCGTACGTCGAGTTCCGCGACGACAAGGTCAGCGGCTGGACCGCGATGGGCTTCGACAAGCTGAAGACCACGCTCGCCCCGAAAGATCCCGCGGTCGCCGCCGCTGCCGCCGCGCGCGGCACGTACACCGAGCACGCGACGCGCGACGAAGTCCTCGGCGTCGAAGGCCCGCCCGAAACGATCGAGCGCGACTTCGGCTTCGGCGAGCGCTGGTACTACTCGATGTCGTACGTGTCGTTCGACAAGACCGGCCACATCAACGAGATCTGGCGCACGCCGACTCACAAGCTCAAGCTCGAATAAGCGCGCAACCGGCGGCGCCGACGGTCGATATCGACCGCATGTCTTCACGAGTCCGCAGTTGGGTTCCGTTCGTCCTCGGAATCGCGGTGGCGAGCGTCGCGTTCGGCCTCCACACCTCGAGCACGCAGCCGGCGCCGCCCATGAAATCGGATCCGCGCGAAAAGCCGGATCCGAAGCCGACTCCGCCGAAAGATCGCTTCACGCTCGGCACATCGCGCGCCGAAGTTCGCCGGATCATGGGCGCGCCTTCCGGCATCGACAGCGCGTTCGATCGCTGGGACTACGGCATGTCGTCCGTCGAGTTCGAGAACGATCAAGTCGTCGGCTGGCATGCGATGGGTCGCGATCGCCTGAAGTCCACGCTCGAGCCGACCGATCCAGAAGTCGCCGCCGCCGCGAAGGCAAAGGGCACGTTCGACGAGCACGCCTCGCGCGATCAAGTACTCGGTGTCGAGGGCCCGCCCGACTCGATCACGCTCGACATGGAGGAGCGTTGGGAATGGGGCTTCGCACACATCACGTTCGACCGCACCGGCCACATCCGTGATGTCTGGGATCCTCGCGGCCGACTCAAGCTCGAATAAGCGGCAGCTCCATCGTGAACGTCGAGCCCTGCCCTTCGACGCTCTCGACCTCGAGCGTGCCACCGTGCGCGACCACGATCTCTCGCGCGCTCGAGAGCCCGAGCCCGGTGCCCGCGATCGACCCGACATTCGTGCCACGCGAGAACCGCTCGAACACCTTCGGCAGATGCGCCGCCGGAATCCCGAGCCCGTGATCCTTGATCGCGATCCGCGCGCGATCGCCGACCCGCTCCGCGACGAATCGGATCTCGCCGCCCTGCGGGCTGTACTTGATCGCATTCGAGATCAGGTTCTCGAGCACCCGCATGATGCGATGTTCGTCGAAGTCTCCGACGAGCATATCGACCGCGAGCTCGAACACCAGCGTGTGCCGCGCCGCCAACTGCCCGCGCGCCGTCCGCATCGCCCGACTCGCGAGCGTGACCAGATCCGAGCGAATCGGCTGGAGCACGAGCTCGCCCTGACCTTCCGACCGCGCGAGATCGATCATCTCGTCGATCAGCGAGCGCATCCGGTCGAAGCACTCGCGCACGTCTTGCTCGTCCTCGGGCGGCACGCGATCCGCCTCGACATTGAGCTCGAACAACGTCATCACCACGTTCAACGGATTGCGCAGGTCGTGCGTCACCGTCGAGATCAACTTGTTGCGCTGCGCGATCGCGCGCTCGGCCACCTGGCGCGCCGTCTGTTCGCGTTCGAGCAACCGCACCGCGCGCACCGACGCCTCGACGGCAAGCGCGAGCAAGTGACAGGTCCCGCGATCGACGTAACGAAACGCGTCTTTGTCGTGCGACGCGAGGACGAGCACACCAGCTTCGATCGGCACGATCATCATCGCGACGAGCTGTGGTTCTCCGAGCGCGCTCGCGACGACCCGCGGATCTTGGGGCTCGAGCGCCGCCCGCGTCAGCAACACCGTCTCGAGGTGATACGTGAGCTCGACGGGCGTGCCTTCGGGAAACTTCACGAGCACATCGTCGTCACCGCGGAGGATCAGCGTCGCGTACTCGGTCGGCAACATCCACTTCACGCTCGAGCGCAGGACCTTGCCGATATCGCGCAGCGTGGTCTGGCGCGAGAGCTTCGCACTCAGCTCGACGAGCGCTGCCAGCGTCGAGACAACAGGAATCGCACTGGTCGACATCGCTCAAATCCCGTCGAGCTTGACGTTGGCGACATCGGTGAACGCGTTGATCGCGCTGAACAGCGAGATCGTCGCGATGACTTCGAGGATCTCCTCGGCGTCGAGGCCCGCACGGACGAGCGCATCGCGCGAGACATCCGGAATCCCCGTCGGCGTGCTCGCGGCGATCCGCGCGAACGCGAGCACGGCCGCGTGGGCCGGCGGCAAGCCACGCGACGGCGTATCACCACGCGCGAGGACACCCAACACATCCTTGTCGATGCCCTGCACCGTGAGGCTATGGAGATGGACATCGCGCGCGTACGAGCTGCCGTGGACGTACGACACGACGATGCCGATCATCTCCTTCACGACGCGCGGCAACCGACCTTCGATCACCGTCGCGCGAAACATCCCCCACATCGCCTCCAGAAATCCCGGATGCGCTGCCATGGCCTTGAACACGTTCGGGACCATGTTGAAGCCGAGCTCGGCTTCGATCTGCTTGTAGACACGTTCGACCGTCACATCCATACCGCCCAACCCTTCCTGGGCGTATGGGTCGGCCGGCAACGCGACGCGCTACGTGAGACAACAGCGATGCTTACATGTGCGACGCGATCGCCTTCGCGGCCGCCTCGGCCTTTGCCGGCGACAGCGCGTCGCACGACACGCACGTGACGAACGCGAGCTTGTCGTTCGCGACCACACCGACGGTGCTGCCATCCTCGGACCGAGTCGCCGCCGTGCCGACACCCGCGATATCGGTGGCGCCTGCCTTGCCGAACATCCCCGCCTTCTTCTGTTGGTCGAGCACGCTCGCGCCGTCCTTCGAATAGAACGTGATGATCACGGCCGAGTACGGCTTCTTCACGCGGAACTTGCAGTCACTGCCCTGCGGCATCGGTCGACCGTCGGCATCACCGAGCGAATGGCCCGCCCAGGTTTCGGCTTCCGCACGCGTCATGACCTTGCACGCGGGGACATCGCCGTTCGCGACGTCCGCTCCCGGTGCACCAGCGGAACCCGCCGGCGCGGTTGCGGACCCTGCCGGCGCTGCCGAACCTGCAGCGACGGGCTCCGACTTCTTCTCCGATCCACACGGCCCGAATCCGGCCAACAACACCACCAGGAGCAAATGCTTCATTGCTGCCAGTGTAACAGCACCTTGCCGGTCGCTTGCTTGGTCTCGAGGAACGCGTGCGCCGCGGCGACGTCCTTCGCATCGAACACCTTGCCGATGTGCGGGCGCAGGCCCATCGCCGGAATCTCGCCCATCGCCGAGGTCAGCTTCTCGACCCACACCGGATCGCGCAGCACGTGCAACGCGTTCAGGGCGTACACGCCGGTGCTCGCGTCGAACAACTTCAACACCGAGATCCGCGGCGTGCGCAGCAGCGCGCTAGCGATCTTGATGTAGCTACGCTTGCCGTTCTTCGTCATCGACGACATCCCGAGCGCGATGATCCGTCCCGTGATGCCGAGCCGCTCGCGTTGCCACTCGATCGCGTGGCCACCCGACGAGTTGATCACGAGATCGTAGCCGCGCAAACTTCGATCGGCTTCGAATTCGGCCACGGTATAGGCCGTCGCGCCGAGGTCTTCGATGAACGCCTTCTTGTGCGGGCTTGTCGTCAGCGCCGTGACGTCCGCACCGACGTGCTTCGCCATCTGGATCGCGAGGACGCCGACACCGCCGGTCCCCGGCTCGATCATGATGCGGTCGCCTTTGCGAATCCGCGCCATCTCGAACAGGCACAACTGCGCCGTGAAGTAGTTCACCGGCAGTGCCGCGCCCGCTTCGAGATCGATGCCTTGCGGCAGCCGAAACACCTGCGCCGCCGGCAACACGACGTGCGACGCGTAGCCGCCGAAGTAGCAACCCGCGACGACGTGCTCGCCGACCTTGATCCCGACGACGTTCTTACCGACCGCGCGCACCGTGCCCGAAATCTCGTAGCCCGGAACGAACGGCTTCTTCGGCGCGTCTGGATACAGCCCGAGCCGCATCTGGATATCGGCGAAGTTGATGCCCGAGTACGCGACATCGATCGCGACTTCGTCGGGCCCGGGTTCCTTCGGCGCGATCGTGTGAAACGCCATGTCCGAGGCCGGGCCCCACTTTTCGATCTGGATCGATTGATACATGTTCTAAACCTTCGAAGTAAGTGCGAGCGATTCGCGCAGGAGCGCGAGCCCGTCAGGATCGACAGAGCACGTCAGTTGTTTGCCTTCACGTTGGGTCGTGATCAGCCCCGCATCCGCCAGCTCCTTGACGTGATGCGAGACCGTGGGCGCGCCTAGGTCGAGCCCTGCGAGCAGTTTACCGAGGAAGCAGTCGTGAACGCGGCCCTTCGCCAGGTCGAGCTTGCTCTCGTCGAGCAAGTTCATGAACAGGCGCAGGCGATTCGGGTTCGACAACGCTCGATGCATGCGAGCGAGGCGGTCGACGTCGTCGTTCGGCACACCCAGTCAGTACGATACTTGTCGAACTATGACAATCGAATAGATCGCGACATGGTTCGGGGTATAGTGGTCGCTTGTTCTATCTAGCTCTAGCCTTTGCGTTATTTCTGGGCGCCTGCGACGGCTGCAATGACGATCACGGCCGGCACATCGTCGACTCGGCCGTGGGGAAACTCGATTCGGACGTCGCGAACCCGCTGATCGACGCGTCGAATCCGAATAGCGAAATCTTCATCACGCAGAGCCCGCCCGGTCCCGACAACGGCAACATGGCCAGCTGGCTCGGCGTGCTGCAGTTCTCCGTACGTGGCGACGGCGCCGCGCTCGCGGCCGGCACCGGTCTCGACAAGACGATGGTCGAGGATCCGGTCGATGCGGTGTTTCGCTCGGCGTCGAGCGAGCTGTTGATCTCGAACCGTCACGGCAACAACAGCGCCGATGGCGTTGCCGGATCGATCAGCCGATTCAAATACGATCAGGGCACGCACGCGCTGACGTCACTCGGCGAGATCACGGGCAACGGGCTCGCCGGTGTTCACCAGATCATCTTCTCGCCGACGACCGGCGAGCTGTTCGCGGCGAACGTCAATACCGCGATCTCGCGCTTCACGTTCAACGGCGATACACCGACGCCGAACGGCACGATCTCCGATGGCCCGACACGCGGCGTGTTCGTATCACCGGATGGCGCGCGGCTGTATCAAACGACGGCGAGCAACGTGATCCGGCAGTGGGATCTGGCGACGAACACCGAGCTCACGCCGATCACGTTCACCACGACCGAGAACTTCCACTTCTTCGGCTATCGCAAAGGCGATCTGTATGTCGCCGGGCTCGACGGAAATCACGTCTATCGGTTTCACATCGAAGGCAACGATGATCTGACGATGGTCGAGACGATCGATGCGGATGCGCCGATCGGCATCGCGTTCTCCGCCGATGGCGAGGAGATGTTCATCACCGGGCATCGCACGTCGGACATCGTGCAGCGCTACACGCATCAGGCCGATGACACGTGGGCCGTCAACGGCACGTCGATCGATCTCGGCAGCTCGCTCGGCGGGATCGCGATCCTGCCCGGCTAGATCTGCTCGCCGAGCGAGGCGCCACCGGTCCATGCGATCGGCATCGTCGCCGAGAGCTGGACGCCGACCGGGCCACCCGCATCGATCCCGATCACGCCCGCGCTTCCGCCCGTGATCCGCGCGAGCTCGCGCAATTCGGCAATGATCGCGTCGCGCAGGTTTCCGGATCGCGCGGCGATCGATCGCGTCAGCGCCATGCGGATGATCATCTCGCCATCGCCGGTCGCCGAGAGCGCGCAGTGATCGTCGGCCCACGTGCCGGCACCGATGATCGGCGAGTCACCGATCCGGCCGGGGCGTTTGCCGGTCATCCCGCCCGTCGACGTCGCCGCCGCGAATCTCCCGTCGCGGTCGCGTGCGACTGCACCGACTGTCCCCTTCGCCGCCAACCGCTTGCGCGCGCGATCGGTGATCAGCGAGCCAGGTGGCGCCGGCGAGATACCGACCTCGCGTGCGAGCTCCCACGCATGCTGGCCGGAGAGCATTACGTGCTCACCGCGATCCAATAACGCACGTGCCAACGCGATCGCATTGCCGAGATCCGGCACCGCGCCGACCGCACCCGCACGCCGCGTGGCACCGCACATGATCGACGCATCGGTCTCGACGGTGCCATCGCGGGTGAGCACCGAACCGGTGCCCGCGTTGAATTCCGGATCGTCCTCGAGCACGCGCACCGCCGCCGTCACCGCATCGAGCGCGCTGCCTCCCCCGTCGAGGATCTGTTGTCCGGCCGCAGCGGCCGCCCGGACACCGACGAGCAACCGCTCGTGACGCTCCGGTTCGACGTTACCGGCACCGCCGTGGACAATGATCATGGCGCCAACGTTCGCATAGTTAGCTCGTCTACTTTGACGAGTTGGATACCGTCCCCATCCACGCGACGCGGACTTAGCTCACTCGGGCTTCGCGTCCGCCGCACACCGAAACCCGACGATCACGTGCCGCGCCGCGAGCGCTCGACCATGCCGGCCCGCACCACGCCCGACCCCGGCGAAGTCTTCGTACGCCGAGCCTTTGACCATGCGCTTGCCACCTTCGTAGGGCGTGGCGGTCCACTCGAACACGTTGCCCGCCATATCCAGCACGCCGTACATGCTCGCGCCTTGCGGATATTGGCCGACGGGAACCGTATCGCCCGGCCCCTTCACCGCCGAGTTCAACTTGTCCGCTTCGTAGGTGTTGCCCCACGGATACGCGAGCCCGTTATCACCGCGCGCCGCCTTTTCGTATTCCGCCGACGTCGGCAACCGCCGCACTTCGCCCGCGAGCTCGCCGCGCCACTTGCAGTACGCATCCGCTTCGGTCGCCGTCACCAACACGACCGGATGATCGAGCTTGCCCTGCGGCGGCGCGCCATCCTTCCACGCGAACTTCGTGACGACCGTGGCGTAGTCCTGCTCGAAGCCTTGCGCCTTCCACGCGTCTTCCGTGATCGCCGGCGCCGGCGCACGACCCGCAGTCACGAACTCCGCATATGCCGCTTGGGTCACCGGCAGCAGATCGATCCGATACGCGGGCAGTACCTCGCGATGCCGATCTTCTTCACCCTCGAACCACTTCTGCTCTTTCGCAGTATCGCGATGCGCGGTCGAGTTGAAGTCGTCGTACGCCGTCGCGCGCTCTTCCGGCGTCGAGCCCGCGATGAACTTGCCCGCCGGCACCGTCACCATCTGCGCGTCTGCCGCGAGCGAGAGTGGCCCCGTTGCCGTCGACGATGGCTTCGCCACCGGCGCCGCACCACCACACGCACACACCATCAAAAAGATCGTCGCTCTGATCATTTGGAGTCGCGCGCTGCGGCGGCCTTCGCCGTGATGCGTGCGAGCTCGGAAAGGTACTCTGGATTCGCGTCGAGAATCGCGGCATCTAACGCGACCGGTGCGATTGCTGGCGTGATTCTCGCGATCGCGCCGGTACGATCTTCGAGCACGCGTGCGACACGTGGGTGCTGCGTCAGGTCGACAGCAATCACCGATGAAAACGCGATCGCACCACTCGCACTGCGCAACACCGAGGTCGCGAACACGTAACGCCCATCACGCGACCACACCGGACCGGTCTCGTCGGTGAGTCGCACGTCGACGATCGGTTCCGGATCCCCATGCGTGAGTGAAACCACGAACAGCTCGCCATCGGGTCCGGTCTCGTGAACCGCCGGCCGCGAGTACGCGAGCTGCGTTCCATCCGGAGAGATCGCGGGCGATGCATCACCGGGTCCTTCCGTGATCGCTTCGATCGATCCATCGACGTGGCGCGCTTCGATCCGGCTCGTCACCTTCGAACCATCGACGCGCACGGCCGCGTAATAGATCGTGCCGTCACGCGCGACCGATGGTGTGATCTCGTTGCCCGCGGCCGTCGTCAGTTGCTTCACATCACCGATCGCACGGCCATCGCCGACGCGGAGCTCGAACAGATCGAACTCGTGTCCCGCGCGGGTCGATGCGAACACGATCGCGCGACCATCCGTGCGCCAGGTCGGATGCGAATCGATCTGCGGTCCCGTCGTGAGTGGCACCGCGATCGCGTCCGGCGCGAGCGGAGCGATCCAGAGATTCGTCTCCGCGATCGGTCGCCCACGACTCGAGGCGAACACGATCCATTTCCCATCCGGCGAGATCGTCGGATCGGTGTCACGCGCCTGCTGATCCGCGGCACGCACCACTTCGAATTGGCGATCACCACGTTCGTCGAGATCGACGAGGTGGATGCCATGATCCCCACGCTCCGCGACGACGATCGTCACGCGTGGAGGCGGCGGACTCGGCTCGACCACCGCTCGTCCGCAGGCAACGAGCAGTAAGAGCCAGCTACTTCTTATCGCCGTCAGCCGCAGGAGCCGGGGCTGGAGCCGGTGCCGGCGCTGCCGCAGGAGCCGGCGTCGGCGCGGGCGCCTCCGTCTTCGACTTCTTCGTCAGGTTGGACATGTTCATGCCCTTGGTCTCATCTTTATGCGTGGGCTCGACGCCCGCGAAGATGCCGATACCGAGGAGCAAGATGCCGATGCCGGCGATGATGCCGTACGTGAACGCCTTCTTTTGCGAGTCCGCCGCGTGTTGTTCGTAAACAACAAACGACTGCTCCTGCTCACGTGGCCAAGAAGAAAAGTCCGAGTACATCAGGTCCTCCGCTCGATCCGAACGGTACGTAGAAATCGAAAAGCCTGCAATCGAATCGTCCGTTCGGGTGTCGATCAAGTGTGGGCCGGGCAGATGCCTTCCCCAACCGATATGACACCACGTCTCACGCTCGGTTCCATAATTCTTCTCGCTGTAATCCCGCATGCTTACGCCGGCGAGGTCTGCCTCGGGGTCGCCGACAAGGGGATCTTCGAAGACCTCGATCCGAAGGTCCAGCTGGAGCTCCCCGCTAAGCTCGATCCGGCAACCGTCACCGCGACGATCGACGACAAGCACAACGTCGTCATCCTCTCGATCGACGGCTACCCGCGGAAGGCGTACCCGTTCGGCGATCAGGCGCTCGTGGTCGGCAAATTCACGCTGAACCTTCGCGCCGGCGATCGCGACGAGCTGAAGCCGCTCCTCACCGAAGCGCGCGTCTCGACCGGCGTGGCCGCGCACGATCGCGATAACGACGGTATCCCCGATCCGCTCGACATCTTGATCGGCGCGAAGAAGGACGTGTTGAACGCCGAGGCCTACACGCCGGAAGCCGAGGACTACATCTCGATGAAGTATCCCGGCGGCGATGTCCCGCGCACGATCGGCGTGTGCACGGACGTGATCGTGCGCAGCGTTCGCAACGCCGGCCTCGATATCCAGAAGGCGCTGCACGAGGACATCGCGAAGTCGAAGGCGTCGTATCCGATGGTGAAGGGCTCGGGCGATCCGTCGATCGATCAGCGCCGCGTCGGCACGCTCCTGCCCTACTTCAAGCGTCACTGGGAAAGTCACACAAAAAATTTCGACGATCCGAAGGATCCATATCGCCCCGGGGACATCATCTTGATGGACACGTTCCCGAACAAAGCGGGGCCGGATCACATCGGCATCATCAGCGACCGCGTCGACGACAAGGGCCTGCCACTCGTCATCAATAACTGGACCGATGGCACGGTCACCGCGGAGATGGATCTGCTGACGTTCGTGCCGGTGCTCTACCGGTTCCGCCTCGCTCCTTAATGCTACCCTTCACGGGGTGAGGCTGGTGATCGTCGTCTGGCTCGCGATGTTGCGCATCGCGTTTGCCCAACCGGCGACCGACGACCGCTCGGCGAACTATCGGCTCGTCGTCGATCGGGTCGAGCTCGAGCCCGCGGCGATCGGTGGCAATCGCCTGCGCCTGTACGTGACCGGCACGGCGTTGGGCGGCCAGCTCCTCGATCTATCGGGCGATCCGAAGAACGTCCGGCTGTACGTCGGCCAGTCCGAGAAGAAGCTGCCGTTCGCGCTCGGTCGGTACGAAGTTTCGGCCGGAAACGAAACCGCGATCGTGGTGCTCGTCCAAGCGACCGCGGATTTCGGCGACGTGCTGCCCACCATCAGCGATGCGATCGAGCACCAACTGCTCGACCACCTGAAGGACGGGACGAAGATCGCGATCGCGACGTACGGCTCGTCGGTCAGCCCGACAAAGCTGACGACGGCAAAGCTCGCGCGCGGCAAGACCTCGATCGCCATCGACGGCTCGGCCGGCGATCCGGCGCTCTCGGATGCGATCGATCACGCGATCAGCACGCTCAAGAAGGCGAAGCCCGAGATCGAAGGTCACAACCTGCGCAAGATGATCATCGTCGTCGGCAACGGTCGAGACAACGCGCTCGATAAAGACCGCGTGACGAAGACCGCGCAAAAAGCCGCGAAGGAAGCGATCCGGATCCATTCGATCGCGTACGCGCCCGACGAATTCCGCAAGACGCTGCTCGTGCTCGGCGAGTATTCGAAGCAGTCGTTCGGCACGTTCCGCTGGCCCGGTCAGGGACGCCACCCCACCACCGATAGCTGGCAGGGTGCGTTCAGTCAGCTCGCAGACGAGGTCAACAAGCAGAACGTGATCACGTTCTACGCGGCTGCCGATGACGATCTCGCCGCGAAGAAGATCCACTTGGTCACCTCGGGCCGCTACGACGCGACCTCGAACGAGATCAAGACGCCGGCCGCGAGCGAATGTTCGGGCTCGGCCTGCGAGACGTTCTGTAGCGACGACGGCACGAAGACGATGTGCGTCGCGTATGGCGCATCACACGGCGGTGGCGGTCACATCCTCAAGTGGATCCTGATCATCGCGGGCGGCCTGGTCGGCGTGGTCGTGCTGTTGGGCGTGATCGGCTGGGCGATGTCACGCAACCAAACCCAAGCGCCGCCGATACAGCCCGGGATGATGCCGCCCGGCTATACCTCGCAGCCACCACAGCCGGGGTATTCATCGCAGCCGCCGCAAGCGCAGAAGTTCACGTCGCAGCCGCCGCCGATGCAGGGCCTGTTGCCAAACGGTCGGCCGATTCCCGGCTTCCTGATCATGAGCGGCAACCGCACCGGCGAGCGGCTCGTGTTGAAGAACGGGTTTTTGATCGGCAGTCAGGCCGCCGCCGATCTGCAGATTCAAGACGGCTACACGTCGACGAACCACGCACAGTTCATCATGGACCCCGAGGGCAACTGCACGATCCTCGACCTCGGCTCGACGAACGGCACGTTCATCAACGGCCAGCGGATCCAACAGCAAGCGCTCACCCACGGCATGACCATCAAAGTCGGCGCCACCGAGCTCAGGTTCCTGACACAATGAGGACGTCGTATGCCGCCTAGACCGTCGGGGGTGCTCTACATCGGCAACCAGCCGTTCAAGACGGACTTGAAGCTCGTCAACTTCAACGATCCGCCGTATTGGAACGCGACGCGCAACACCTGCATGATCACGGCGACGGATCCGACGTGGCATTGCCTCCGCGTCGCGGGCATTCCCGGCGACGTGCCGTACGGCAAGCTGCCGAAGCCGTACTCGCAGCGCTACTCGTGGCGTCGCCCGCTGTTCAACTTCAAAGACAATCCGCCGTACGAAGCGGTGAAGAGCGTCGTGCGCCAGTTCGTGATCCATCACGACGGATGCAACAACGCCGACATGTGTTGGTCGGTGCTGCAGAACGAGCGCGGCCTCTCGGTCCACTTCATCCTCGATAACGACGGCACGATCTATCAGACGATCGACCTCGGCCTGATGGCCTATCACGCGAGCGAATGGAACACGTATTCGATCGGCGTCGAGATGTGCAACAAGGGCGATGCGATCGCGTTTCCCAACTGGTACTCGTCGGGAAAGTACGGTCCGAAGCGCGACGTCAAGACGATCAAGATCAACAACTCGACGATCAAGGCGTACACGTATACGAAGGAGCAGATGGACTCGCTGACCGGGCTCGGTCGCGTGCTCCAGCGCCTACTGCCGAACCTGCCGGCGGAGTTTCCGCAAGCATCGCCGGGCAAGCAGCAGTGGAACACGATCAACCACGACGTCTCGATGAAGTTCGCCGGCTACATCGGCCACTACCACCTGTGGGATCAGAAGTGGGATCCGGGTCCGTTCGAGTTCGAGCCGTTCTGTCGGAGTCTCCGCGGCGCGTTCTCGTATCCGGTCTATCCGAAAGGCGAGCCGAAGAAGTTGAAGGGCGGGATGCTCGAGGACAAGCCCGTCGTCAGCGAGCAAGCCGACGAGCTGAAGGACGACGCGAAGGATCTCTACAAGCTGAACGAAGGGAAGGCCGACGGCGGCTTCTTCCCGGTCGCGCCGTGGGGCGAGTCGCGGTTGTGGCACGGCGGCATTCACCTCGCGGGCAAGGCGGACGATCCGGTGTTCGCGCCGTTCCCCGGCCGCATGGTCGCGGCACGCATGGGCAAGACGAGCGCGATTGGCTCGAACAACTTCGTCCTCCTCCGTCACGAGATGAACCTGGCCGACAAGAAGGTCCTGTTCTTCTCGCTGTACATGCACCTGGCGGACGAGCTGAATGCGGGAACGCCGCCGGAATGGCTGACCAAGTCCAAGGCGATGTCCGAAGGCAAGCCGGGCGATGTGGTCCTGCTCGACGAGCCGATCGATGCCGGCGCGCACCTCGGGCGCATGGGCAAAGCGGGTCCGGGTGATCTATCGAAGCCGCAGCTCCACCTCGAGTTCTTCTCGCCGAACGAGCTGTTCGTCGGACTCGCGGGCGCGAACATCTGGACCACCGTCGACGGCACCTCGGGCGGCCGGTTCTGCGATGCGAAGCAGATCAACGACATGATCGATACCGATCACGACGGTACGCTGTCGAAGAATGAAGTCAGTCAGTTCTTCTCGAGCGGCAACGGCGCGCAGCTTCACTACGTGGTGCCGCTGTTCAACTCCGAGTGGACGTTCGAGCCGAACTGGGCCGAAGCGCTGCGCGTCGGTAAGGACTTCAAGAAGGTGAAGTCGGCCGATATCGACGCGATGGTCGCGGAACAGATCACGCCGGGCCTGTGGTGGGACGACAAGGTCGCGTCGCACGCCCGGCTACCCGCCGACGGCATCGTCTATCACTATCATCCGATCGCGTTCCTCGCGTGGTTCAACCAGCAACTGGTCGACGCAGCCGCGAGCGGCGATCCGAACGCCAAGCTCGACGAGAAGAGCGCGCGGGTCGTGCCGAAGAACATCACCGATGACTTCGCCGATCACGACGGCACGTCGATGCGCTCGACCGACGACACCAAAGAAGACAAGTGCAACGAGAAGCTGACGCTCAACGAGTTGGTGCTCGGCTTCGATGCGCCGGAGTGCAAACCATGAAGTCGTGGAAACCGCCGACGCGACGCGCGTTCGTCGCGATGTTGGGTGCCGGTGCGGCGATGCTCGCGATGCCCAAGCCGGTCGCTGCGACGCCCAAGCTCGGGCCACCGGACGAGGACAAGGCCCCGGCCCTGCCCCGCTGGATCGGCCACTGCTAGCGTTTTAGAGCGATCCCCGGGGCGAGGGTCATGGCGCTTGTTGTACTGTGCGCGCATGTCTCTCCGCAGGGTGCTTTCGATCGTCGGTGTTACCGCTGTCGCTGCAAGCTCGCTCGTCGCTGCAGCACCGGACAAGAAGAAGCCCGCGCCGAAGAAGCCTGCCACGCCGGTCGCGCCCGCGAAGGATGACGCCGCCGGTGGCGCTGGCGGATCCGCATCGGGCTCGGCGAGCGGCGGTGGCTCGGGTGATGCCGGAAGCGCGGTCCAGCCGATCGAGGACACGCCGCCGTCGGACATGAACGGCACCACGGAGAATCCCGATAACCCGCACGCGTTGCCCGGCGAAGAAGTCAAAGTCGCGCCGGTCGTCGTGAAGAAGGATCCGTATCCGATCGAGGAAGTGCTCCGCCCGATCGTGCTCGCGCGCAACATGGCCGAGATTTCGATCGCGCCGTACCTCGAGGTGAGCAATCCGTTCTTCGCCTCGGATCGCGTGCACGCGCGCTACGGCATCACGGACAAGGTTCAGATTGGCGTCACGTACACGTACATGGGCGTCTACGATCGCAGCCTGATCACGCCGGGCGCATCGAAGAAGACCGGGTTCCACAGTGGCAAGGCGTTCGGCGTCGACGTCACGGTCCTGCTCCAGAACTGGCTCGGCGTCCGCATCGGCGTGCCGTACTACATCGATCCGTCGGCGTTCAGCCTCGAGATCGGCGCGCCGATCAAGTTCACGTTCGCGGACAAGTTCTCGCTCGGCGGCTTGGATGACCTGTTGAACATCAAGCTCAACACGTTCGCGCCGAACCTCAACAACGAGTTCGCGAACCAAGTCGCCGCCGCGGCGCACTCCACGAACACCGAGGAGTCGAACGGTCACCTGCGGTTCTCGTTCTACGGCGAGTACCAGTACGACCACCACACGGCGTTCATCGGCCGGATCGGCATCGATACCGACCTCGGCGCCACGAGCGGTGGTGGTGGCGCGGGCACGAGCAGCGTCAGCGGCACGGCCACGTTCCTGCGCGCGGGCATCCTGTACTCGCCGAAGCGCTGGTTCGATATCGGTGGCTCGATCGGCTTCGACGATCTATCGCGCGGCGGATCCTTCGGGCCGCAGCTGAACGTGGCTTTGCGTATCTGAGCCCGAGCCCGAGCCCGAGCCCAGCTCCTCGAGCGTCTTCCCCTCTTTGGTGACGACCTCGAACTTCCGCAGCCCGACGAGCTGCCCGCCCTTCGTCCAGGTCTCGCACGCCCACGTGCCGACCGGAATCTTTCGGCAGCTTCGCCGGATCGAATTCGCTGCGGAACACGACGCCATCACCGTCGCACTGGAACTGCGTCGGGATTTGGCGCGAGACCTCGTGGCCCTTCCATAACCACACGTGCACGACCGGCTCTTTCAAGCCGCCGGGCTCGCGCAAGAACGATCCGCAGCGCAACAGCGCGAGTTGATCCGCGCGGATCTGGTGCGCGCTTCCGGGCATGCACTCGAGCTCGCCGTAGCCACCGTGACCGACGGAAGTCTCCGGCATCGCGAGCGGCGCCGGCGGAATCACCGCGCGCCCGTACCACACCGCGCCGAGGAGGCCGCCAGAAATCGCGAGCGTCAGGATCGCGCCCTGCGGCGACAGCACCTGCTTCACCGAGAACGTCAACAGCGCGACCATCGCCGGCGTGGCCGCGCCCGCGACGATCAAGCCCGTCGCGTGATCGCACTCGACGACGAGCGGCAGCAGCACGTTCAACAGGCCAAACATCGCGAACCCGTACATCAGCGAGGCGAGCCACCGGCGCTCCATCACGAAGTGATCGAACACGAGGTCCATCGTCGACAGCACACCGCACACCAGCAGGATCGGCGTGAGCCACCAGTTGAACGACGCGAACGACCACGTCGAGGACGACGCGTAGAGCGGCGTCAGGAAGAAGAACATCTGCTGGTAGAACTGCTTGATGATGTAGTTCGTCGCGACGCGCACGCCCTTGCGAGCGAACGTCTCCTGCTCCTTGCGGTTATCGGGACCGACGATGAACCGCAGCGCGACGAACAACAGCAGCCACGACGCGAACAGCGCGATCATGACCTTGTCCGCGTGCGCGAGACCGGCACGTGCGAACAGCATCACGCCGACGCCGAACGACAGCGCGAACCCGGAGTGCAGCCACCAGATCTTGCGGAAGATCCGCATCAGCTTGCCGGGCTTCGGCGTCGCGGGATCCGCCGGTGCTGCTGGTTGACCCACGCACCGATTCTATCATTCGATCGTCAGAGAGCCCGGATACGCGACGTTGTTCGACGTGACGGTGAACGCATGCGCTCCCGGCGTCAGCCCGCCGTACGCGATCAGATCCCAGACGAAGAATTGGCTGATGTTGTCGGGTGAGGTCAGGTGCGCGGATTCGTCCTGCAGCGCATGGCCGTCCGCACCGACGAGCATCAACACCGCGTACTGCGGTTGATCGGATTGGGTGAGCGGCGTGTCGCCAAACCCGGTGATCGTCACGTGATCGATCGGCGCCGCCGTGATGAACGCCGTGCCGAGCAATTTTCCAGAACACGGCTCGTACGCTTCGATGTCGGTCTTTGCGGTTTTGGGATGGACGTCGATCTCGCTGTAGGTGTCCTGCGGTTGCGACACGATCGTCGAGTCCGAGCGCACGTCGATCGGGAACGGCGTCCACGTCGTGCCGTACTGCCTGTCGTGGAGCTGGACGTAGAACGTCGCGGTGCCGCCGGTCGCGATCACCGGATCGGTGATCGAATCGTTGAAGTACACGAGCTCGATGCCATCGATCGTCGAGATGTCGGGACAGCTCGGCGTCGACGGCGGCGGTGGTGCCGGCTGCGGTTGCGGCGTCGGCTGCGGCGTCGGTTCGTGGTCGTACGGGTCAGACGTACATGCAGACAGCATCACGAGCGAGGCGATGATTCGCATGCCGTGATGAAGAGCACCCGGCGTGCCTGCCAGCTCGTGCCGAAGTGTTCGCTACTGCGCCGCGATCAGCTCGCGAAACCGCTCGAGTGCCAGTTCGATTTTCGCCATCGGTGGTCCAAAGCTAAACCGCAGGTGCTTGCGGAACCGCGAGGCCCGACCACCGCGGCGCTTGCCCGGATCGACGTCGAAGAATTCGCCAGGGACCGAGATCACCTGCTTGTCGAGCGCGGCGCGGAAGAAGCTCATGCCGTCGTTGATCGTCGGCGGCAAGTGCTGCGCGCTCGCCCACACGTAGAATGTGCCTTCGGGCGGCAGATCGATCGAGAAGCCGAGGTCGCGCAGGCCGTTCAACAGCTTCAAGCGCTTCTTGCCGAACTCCGCTTGGATCGCGCGCGTCTCGGCCATCGCCGCCGCCGGTGCGAGCAACTCGATCGCCTTGCGCTGGAGCGGCCGCGAGCCACCGCCGTCGAGGAACGAGCCCGCCGACGCGACGCCGTCGATGATCTTCTTCGGCGCCACGGTCCAGGTGACGCGCCAGCCCGGATAGCGCCAGTTCTTCGTCAACCCGTCGAGGATCACGACCGGATCGCGATCGACATCTTCGACGTAGCGCGCCGCGGTCTCGATCCCGCCGTTCGCGAGCAAGTCCGGACGCCAGACGTAGTGCGAGTAGAACTCGTCGAAGATCAGCGCGCAGTCGAGCTCGCGACCGACGGCGACCCACTCGGCGAGATCGTTGCCGCCGATCGTCTTGCCGGTCGGATTCGCCGGGTTCGATGCGAGGATCGCGGCCAACCCGCGGCCCATGACCTCGCGACGGAGATCCGCACCCGAAAACGCGTAGCCACGCTCGGGCTCGAGCAGGATCGGGATCGGCGAGAACAACCGGAACACCGACAGCAGCTCTTCGTACGCGGTGTAGTCCGGGAGGAAGTGACCGAGGTTGATGTTGCCGAGCGACGCGGCGACGCGCGTCAGCGCCGAGCGACCACCGCCGGAGACCGCGACGTTCTCGGCGGAGTACTTGCTGCCCATGCCGCGCCGGAACGTCTCGTTGTAGAACCCGGCGATCGCCTCGCGCAGCTCCCACAGGCCGGCGACCGGCGCGTACTCCTGATCGCCCTCGATGATCGGCAGCTCCATCACGCGCGGCGGCGCGCCCGGTAGCCCTTCGGCCTCCGGCATTCCCTGACCGAGGTTGCACCACGCGGGCGACGTCTGCGAATAGCCGCGCTTCGTCGCTTCGGTGGTGACGTAGATGACGCCCGTGCGCGGGACCTCGCGGAACGCGGAGAACGTCGGAACCACGTCGTGCCCACCAGTGCCGGTCTTCGCTCGCGGGGACTGCGTCATCGTCACGGAATGTCTACCACCTGTGCTAGCTTGCCGTCGTGTCGATCTGGCAAGGCCTAGCGGCGCAGGACCGCGTGGTGTCGGTGCTCCAGCGTGCGATCGCGCGCGAACGAGTGCCGCACGCGTACCTGTTTTCGGGACCCGCGGGAGCCCCGATGATGGACATGGCAACCGCGCTCGCATGCGCGCTGAATTGCCAGGTCTCGCGCGGCGATGGCTGCGGTGAATGCGAAGCGTGCGCGAAGATCCTGCAGGGCATTCACCCCGACGTGGTGACGCTCGTTCGCGAAGGTGCCGCGCAGATCGTGCCGATCGAGAGCGTTCGCAATCAGGTGATCGCGCGGATCGGCCTCCCGCCGCACGAAGCGCGGACGCGCGTGTTCATCGTCGAAGAAGCCACGGCGCTCGCACCGCCCGCGGCGAACGCGCTGCTGAAGACGTTGGAAGAACCGCCGGCGCGCACGCTGTTCGTGTTGTGCACGACGGCGCCGGAGCAACTCCTGCCCACGATTCGCAGCCGGTGCCAGCGCGTGCGGTTCGGTGGCGGTAGCGCGGTCGTCGATGGCGACGAGATCCGCGCGCAACGGATCGCGCAGCTCGGCGAAGAGCTCGCCGGGGACACGCACGATTCGTCGCTACCGGTGCGCGTGGCCGAGGGCAAAGGCGATGTCGGGCCGGTGTTGATCGCGGCCGCGCAACGGCTCGGTGCCGCGGCGAAGGATGCGCTCACCCGCAACGACACGATCGCCGCGTCGCGTGCGGCGAGGCGCGCGCAGATCGTTCTCTCGTGGCACACGGCGGTCGCGATTCACAATGCGAACGCGCAGCTCGCGGTCGAGGCCGTGATCGCGCAGCTAGCAGAGGCGTCGTGAGCACCGACGGTGACGACGTCGACGGCGGGTGGGACGATGATGGTGGTGGAGATGACGGTGCGCCGGAGACGGAAGCGCCGGGCGATGCGACCGGTGCCGCTGAAACCGCGCTAGGTCCGGACGGTCAACCTCGACGGAAACGTCGTCGGCGCCGGCGCGGTCGTGGCGGCGGTGATCGGCCACAGGGCCAGCCGCAAGGTGGTGCTCCGTCGGCCGACCAGGCGTTGCAGGGCGATCCGTACGCGCAGCCACAACAAGAGCAACCTCGTCCGCCGCAGCAACAGCAGCCTCGACAGCAACAGCAGCCGCGTCAGCAACAACAGCCGCGTCAGCAACAACAACGCGATGGGCGACCGCAACAGGGACACGATCAACAGCAACGCCCTGCTCTGCGCGTCAACAACGACCAACGGCCCGAAGGCCGCGAGCGTCGGTCTCGGCGTGATCGCGGGCGCGATCGCAAGCGTCGCGATGACGACGTGCAAGGCCCGGCGGTCGATCTCGCCGAGGACGATGTCCAAGCGCAAAACGATCTGCGCCTGCGCGCCGAAGATGCCGCGGCCGCGCCGATGCCGGGCTCGTCCGTCGGTGGCGCGCTCCAGAAGTCGCAAAAGCTGCCGAAGCTGGACGACGATTCCGAAGATGAGGCGCCGGCACCGGCCGAAGCGTGGGGGACCGACGATGGCTCGCCCGCGCCGACGATCCACCTGAAGACCGACTATCCGCCCGTCGAGGACGATCCGGATCCGGCATCACTCCACGCGCCGTACGCGACCGATCGCTTGAACGACGAGGTCGCGAACATCGTCGGTGCGCGGTTCGTGCCCGCCGGTCGGATCACGTGGTTCGACGCGGGCGACTTCGATCTCGTACCCGGCGAGCGCGTGCTCTGCGATACCGATCGCGGCAGTCGGCTCGGGTGGATCGCCACCGTGCCCACGCGTCGTGTCGTTCGCGATCGCAACCTGCGCCGCGTGATCCGCCGTGCGAACGCGCAGGATCTCGCCGCCGATGCCGTCGCGGATGACAGCGTGAAGCACTCGCTGCGCATCGCGAAGGACAAGGCCGCGGCGCTGCGCTTGCCGCTCAAGGTGTTCCGCGTCGAGACCGGCGCCGGCAAGTTGATCGTCTATTACACGAGCGACGATCGGCTCGATCTGCGGCGGTTCGTCGGCGATCTGCAAACCGCGACCGGGTTGCGTCCGGAACTGCGCCAGCTCGGCGTGCGCGACGAAGCGAAGGCCGTCGGGGGCATCGGCTCGTGCGGGCTCACGCTGTGCTGCACCACGTGGCTTCCGGACTTCGTGCCGGTCTCGATCAAGATGGCCAAGGATCAAGGGCTCGTGTTGTCGCCGACGAAGGTGTCGGGACAGTGCGGGCGCTTGAAGTGCTGCCTCGTCTACGAACAAGCGGCGTACGCGGAGATGCGCAAGGGTCTGCCGAAGCTCGGCAAGCGCGTCATCGGTGCGCGCGGTGAAGGCCGCGTCGTCGAGGTCGACGTGCTGCGCCAGCGTCTGCGCGTGAGCTACGGCCCCGGCGATAGCGAGGTCGTGCCCGCGACCGAGGTGAAGCCGCTGTTCCCGTCGGGAAATCAGCCACCGCAAGACGGCCAACAGCCGCGCCCCGAACGAAAAGACCGGCCGCCCCGCCCGGATCGGAACGACCGTCCGCAGAAGGCGCAGGCGGATGACTTCCCGCCCGATCCGTCGCGCGATCCGGATGCCGACGACGATGATGATAACGACGACGATTTCCCGCCGGATCCCTCACGCGATCCGAACGCAGAAGACTGAGCCCTGACCGAGGCTGGCGAGGCCGTCTGGCCGAGACAGCGCGAGCTGAACAATGACGACGACGCCCTTCTACATCACGACCCCGATCTACTACGTCAACGACGTTCCCCACCTCGGCCACGCGTACACCACGATCGTCGCCGACGCGATGGCGCGGTTCCATCGGATGCGCGGCCAGGACACGCGCTTCCTCACTGGCACCGACGAGCACGGCCAAAAGATCGAAGAAACCGCGAAGAAGCGCGGGATGACGCCACAGCAGCTCGTCGATCACGTCGCGCCGCGCTTCGACGAGTGCTGGAAACAGCTCGGCATGGCCGACTACCGGTTCATCCGCACGACCGAGGACAAGCACAAGAAGGTCGTCGCGTCGCTGTGGAAGCGGATCCGCGAAAAGCACCCGGACGACCTGTATCTCGCGAGCTACCAGGGCTGGTACTGCGTCGGGTGCGAGGCGTTCTACACCGAGTCGCAGTTGATCAAAGACGGCGACAAGTGGCTGTGCACGATCCACAAGACCCCGGTCGATTGGCTCGATAAAGAGCGCAGCTGGTTCTTCCGGCTGTCGCGGTTCGCGGAGCCGTTGCTCGCGCACATCGAAGCGCATCCCGAGTTCATCCGCCCCGATGCCTATCGCAACGAGATCATCTCGTTCTTGAAGGGCGGCCTGAAAGACCTGTCCGTGTCCCGGACGAGCTTCCAGTGGGGCATCCCCGTTCCCGAGTCGGATCCGGAAGGCCTCTCGCACGTGATCTACGTGTGGATGGACGCGCTCACGAACTACCTCTCGGACCTGTGTCCCGCGGATGGCTCGATCGGTGGCGCGGATGTCGATCGCTATTGGCCGCAGGCGATCCATGTCATCGGCAAGGACATCCTGCGCTTCCACTCGGTCTACTGGCCCGCATTCCTGATGGCGGCGGACCTGCCGTTGCCGAAGACGATCTTCGCGCACGGTTGGTGGACGATCCGCGGCGAGAAGATTTCGAAGTCGATGCCGGCGACGCGCATCGATCCCGTGAAGCTCGCGGACGCGCTCGGCGTGGGCCCGCTCGGCCGCGCGATCGGCATCGATGCGATGCGCTACTACCTGTTGCGCGAAGTGCCGCTCGGCCTCGACGGTGACTTCACGTTCGAATCGCTGTTCGGTCGGTTCAACGCGGAGCTCGCGAACGACCTCGGCAACCTCGTGAATCGCTCGCTGACGATGATCAACAAGTTCATCGGGCAGACCATGCCGATCCGCGATGGCCACATCGTCGAGTCGACGGTGATCACGGCGCACAAGGATCTCGAGGCGGCGGTCGCCGAAGCGATCACCGCGACCACGGCGGCGTACGACAACCTCGCCCCGAGCCGCGCGCTCGAGGCAACGTGGAAGCTCGTGCGCGAAGCGAACAAGTACGTCGACGCGACGCAGCCGTGGGTGCTCGCGCGCGATGTCGCGAAACATCCCGAGCTCGCGCTCGTGCTGCACGAGTTGTGTGCGGTGATCGGCGTGATCGGCGGGCTCGTGTCGCCGGTGTTGCCGACGACGGGCAAGACGTTGCGCGAGTGGGTCGGCCTCACGTCGACCGATAAGTGGCCGAGCGTCGAAGACCTGCTCCAGCCGATCCACGTCGACGGCATCGTCAAGCAGGCGACGCCGCTCTACCCGCGCTTGGACGAAGCCGCGCAGACGAAGATCTTCGAGCACATGGTGCCGAAGCCGAATGGCAGCGATGCGCCGCCCGTCGAAGTAAAGGCTGCGGCTCCGGTCGTCGTCGAGAAGAAGCCGAACATCGAGTACGCGGACTTCGACAAGCTCGAGCTGCGCACCGGCAAGGTCCTGACCGCGGTGCAGATTCCGAAGAAGGACAAGCTGCTCCATCTCACCGTCGATCTCGGTGAAGCGAAGCCGCGGACGATCGTCGCGGGGCTCGCACAGGCGTTCAAGCCGGAGACGCTCGTCGGCAAGCAGGTGATCGTGGTGGCGAACCTCGCCCCGCGAAAGCTGGGCGGCCTGATGTCCGAGGGCATGATCCTCGCGGCCGGCGACGAGCAGATCCTGGGACTTTCGGGCGTCGATGCGGACGTCCCGCCGGGAACACGGGTACGATAGGGAGTCTTTATGACGGAACCACGTCGTGCACCACGCCTGGTCGTCAATGCACCGGCCGTGATCGAATCGATCGGCCAGGCGTCGATGACGCTCCATCCGAACCTCGCGCGCGTGTTTCGCCGCGTCGAAGCGGACAAGAGCTCGGTCGGCACGAAGTTCCCGGCGATGATCCGCGACCTGTCCACGAATGGCGCGTTCGTCTCGGGGGCACCGCTGCCGTTGATGTCGCGCGTGGCGCTGAAGTTCGAGCTCAAGCACGTCGGCACCGTCGATGCGATCGGCTGGGTGCTGTGGCAGCGAATGGACGATTGCGAAGTTCCGGGCCCGCAAGCGAACACCACGTTGCCGAAGGGCTTCGGCGTGCTGTTCGAAGCCATCCCGATGGAGACGCGCACCGCGATCGCGGCGCTCGTCAGCCGCATCGGTGGCCAGTAGACATCGGTTCAAGCCGCGCTATCGCGGTGTCGCGCTGACCTCGATCGGCGCGGGTGGCCTGCTCGGCATCGTCGGGTTCGCGAGCCTCGGCGCATTGCCGATCGCGTCGGGCCTGATCGGCGTGGTGCTCGGCGCCGGCTACATGTTGTCGCCGAGCTGGCGATTGGAAGTCATCACCGACGACGATGGGATCGAGGTGAAGGGCAAGTTCCGGATCGCGTGGGGCGACATCGTGAAGGTCGTCAGCGCGCCGTCGAACCACACGATGTTCATCGACGGCGGCGTGCCCGAGCACAGCTTGCTCGTGCCCGGCGATGGCGCACCCGCACCGTATGACCTGGAAGATAAGCCGGGCCTGTGTGCCGCCGTGCTCGCGCATGTGCCGGCGGACAAAGTCGAAACCGTCGAGACGCTCGCGGCAACGGCTTGAATCGAGCCCGAGCGCGAGCCCGAGCGCACTCATGCGTTTCACGAGCCGGCGTGTTCGAGTCGGGACGTCGGATCGCTCGAAGAAACGCCTCGACACACGACCTCGAACGATCGGGCTCGGGCTCGCGCTCGGGCTCGGCTCGTTTCGATGCTAGGGTTCGCGCGTGTCGTATCTGTTCCCGTCTTCGACGATCACGTTCGACGCCGCCCTGCGCGATATCGCGGGCGGTAGTCCGAAAGCGCGCGCGTTCGCGGCACACGCGCTCGGCGACGTGCAGGAGCCGGCGGAGAAACGCCGCGCGGTCGATGCGTTGACGCTCGCGCTCGAAGACGATCGGCCGGAGGTTCGCGCGGAAGCCGCGAGCTCGCTCGGCACGTTGGGCGAGCTCGGCAGCGTTCCCGCGCTGATCAAGCGGCTCGACGACGGCGCGGCCGCCGTGCGCCAGAACGCGGCGATCGCGTTGGGCACGATGCGCGCGATGGAAGGCTTCGATCCGTTGGCCGAGGCGCTCGCGGATGGCCCCGCGGATCTTCGCTTCCAGGCGGCCACGTCGCTCGCCGAGATCGATCCGCTGAAGTCGTTTCCCCACGTGATGAAGGCGCTCGACGACAAGGATCCCCAGGTCGTCGGCGCGGCGGCGCTGTCGGTCGGGGCGATCGCGAGCGAGGCCGGCGATCCCGCGTTGAAAGAACAAGCGCGGCTCGCTCTCGCGCCGAAGCTGGATCACGCAGACGCCGGCGCGAAGTTCGACGTCGCGTATGCGCTCGCCGATCTCGACGATGCCGCCGGCACGAAGATCCTCGCCGGCGCGTTGAAGGATGAAGCGCGCGCGTGGGATGCGGTGACCGCCCTCGCCCGCTTGAAGGCGATCCCGGAATTGATCGGCGCCGCGCTCGACAAGAAGACGCCCGTCGAAGCGCAGACACTCGCCGCCGGTCGCGTGCTCGCCACGCAACGCGATCATCAGAGCTCGCAGAAGGTGCTGATCGACGCGCTCACCGCTCGCAAGGTCCACGTTCGCGGGATCGCGATCGAGCAGCTCGCCGACATCGGCGGGCCATGGGCGAAGGAGCCGCTCGAGAAGCTGTCGCGCTCGGGCAAGGGATCCGAATTGCTCGAGCCGATCGCGAATGCGTTGAAGAGCATCAGCCAGAGGGCATCGTGAAGCTGTTCGATTCGCACGCGCATGTCGATGGCCCGGAGTTCGACGAAGATCGCGCCGCCGTGTTGCAACGCGCGCGCGATGCCGGCGTGCAACAGATGGTCGTGATCGGCGCGGTCGGCGAGCCGTCGTCGGCCGAACGTGCGGTCGCGTTGGCCGAGATGGATCCCGATGTCTGGGCCACGGTCGCCACGCATCCGCACGACGTCGAGAAGATGACGCCCGAATGGTGGGCGACGCACGAGCGATTGGCGAAGCACCCGCGGGTCGTCGCGATCGGCGAGACCGGGCTCGACTACTATTACGATCACTCACCCCACGATCTGCAGCAGGCCGCGTTCGGCCAGTTCATCGAGCTCGCGCGGTCGGTGGGCAAGCCCGTCGTGTGTCACATCCGCGATGCGCACGAGGACGCGCGGCGGATCCTGAAGGAGCATCGCGCGCACGAGCTCGGCGTGATCATCCATTGCTTCACCGGCACGGCGGAGGACGCGGCCGCGTATCGCGACATGGATTGCTACGTGTCGTTCTCCGGCATCGTCACGTACAAGACCGCCCAGTTCCTGCGGGATGCTGTGAAGGTCGTGCCCAAGGATCGGCTGCTGATCGAGACCGATTGCCCGTACTTGGCGCCCGTCCCCAAGCGAGGGAAACGCAATGAACCGGCCTTCATCGTCCACACCGCGGAGGTGGTCGCCCGTGAAGCCTCGATGGATATCAACGAGTTAGCTGCGCAGACCACCCAGAATGCGCTCTCTGCCTACCGCATCACAACTGGTTGACTCTCAAGAGGTTGGCGGCTATAGATTCGCCCTCCATGTCGCTGCAGCTCGGCCTCCTAGGCAAAAAGATCGGTATGACGTCGGTGTTCGCGGATGACGGCGAGGCCGTTCCGGTCACCGTCATCCAGGCAGGCCCGTGTGTCGTCGTCGGAACGCGCACCGAAGAGCGCGATGGTTACACCGCGCTCGTGCTCGGCTTCGACGAGAAGCCGGCGCGCCTCGCGAACAAGGCGGAGCTCGGCATCGCGAAGGCGTCGAACGCGAAGCCGCAGCGCTTCATCCGCGAGATCCGCGTCTCGAAGGAAGAGCTCGCGAAGTACACGGTCGGTCAGGTCGTCGGCCCGAAGGACGTGTTCACGGACGGCGTCCCGCTCGACATCGAAGGCTGGAGCAAGGGCAAGGGCTACCAGGGTGTCATCAAGAAGCACCACATGAGCGGTATGACGCGCGCCCACGGTACGCACGAATACTTCCGTCACGGCGGCTCGATCGGTTGCCGCCTCACCCCGCAGCGCGTCCACAAGGGCAAGCGCATGGCGGGTCAGATGGGTAACGAGAAGGTCACCCAGCAGAACCTGCAGCTGTTCCGCATCCTCGCGGACGAGAACGTCATCCTGGTCCGCGGCTCGGTCCCGGGCTCGGCGAACGAGTACGTCGTCGTCACGCTTGCCGCCACCCGCACGAAGTACAAGCGGAAGGGCATGGGCAAGGAAGAGGTGCGGTCGAAGAACCCGCTGAAGGCGTCCAAGAAGGCCGCTGCGGGTCGCGGCTAGTAAAAGCCACCGCATCTGGTACACACGCCCGGCTCGAACAGCCGGGCTTTTTGTTTATGAAGTCGAAGTCGCTCAACGATCGCTCGAACCGCCACGACGCCTTTCACCAGAAGGCGAAGAAGGAAGGGTTCCTCGCGCGTGCGGTCTACAAGCTCGGCGAGATCGACGACAAACAAGAGCTGTTCAAGCCGGGTATGCGCGTCCTCGACCTCGGTTGCGCGCCGGGATCGTGGCTGCAGTACGCGCGCACGAAGGTCGGTCGCGACGGCGTGCTCGTCGGTTTGGACCGCGCGCCGATCAAGGATGGCAGTGGTGCGCGGATCGAGGTCGGCGACGTCCTGACGATCGATCTCGCGGTGTTGAAGGGCGATCTCACGAACTTCGATGTCGTGCTGTCGGACATGGCGCCCGATACGAGCGGGATCCGGTCGATGGATCAGGCGCGCTCGGAGGCGCTGTTCGAACGCGCGCTCGAGATCGCACGGCTCACGCTCGCGCCGGGCGGCAACTTCGTCGGCAAGCTGTTCATGGGCCCCGAGTTCAAGAAGCTGTGCGAAGAAGTTCGCCGTTCGTTCACGCAAATGAAGACGCAGAAGCCGGCGTCGAGTCGTCAAATCTCGATCGAGCAATACGTGATCGGGAAAGGTTTTCGCGCGTGACGTTGCGGCTACGCATCGACCCGTGGGGCGCCCCGGATCCGCGCAAGATCCAGCAGGCGGTCGACGTCCTCCACGCCGGTGGTGTCGCCGCCTACCCCACCGATTCGATCTACGCGCTCGGCTGCGCGATCGAAGCGAAGGACGCGATCGCGAAGATCTATCGCGCGAAGCAGATGAACGAGAAGCAGCGGCTCGCGCTGATCTGCCCCGACCTCTCGACGGCGTCGGAGTTCGGTCTGTTCTCGAACACCGGCTTCCGGCTCGCACAACGGCTGTTCCCCGGCCCCTACACGTTGGTCGTGCCCGCAACGCGCGCGACCCCGAAGCTCCTGACCGATGCGAAGCGCCGGACCGTCGGCATCCGCATCACCAGTCATCCGATCACGCAGGCGCTCGCGCGGGCGCTCGGTCGGCCGCTGCTGACGACGAGCGCGATCACCATCGACGAAGACGGCGAGCACATCCCGTGTCGCGATGCCGACGAAGTGATCGACACGTTCGGCTCGTATCTCGATGTCGTGATCGATGCCGAACAAACGCCCGAAGCGCCATCGACCGTGATCGAGGTCGATGGCGATGAAATCAAGCTACTGCGGCTGGGCCAAGGCTCGATCGCGGGCCTCGGCCTCGAAGACGACGCGGCCTAATTCGCGCAGCCGTCGCCCGCGTTGCCCGAGATGCTCGAGCTGCTCGCGCCTTCGCCGAGCTCGTCGGCGGTGCAATCCGGCAGCAGCGGATTGCTGTAGACGTAGGCCGTCGACGCGCCGCCGGTCCAGCTCGTGAGATCGATCGTCGCGAGCTGGCTGTTGTCGTGGATCGAGATCGACGGCGTGGTCGCCAGCGCCGCGAGGCTCAGACTCTGCGCGGAGGAGTACGACAACTCGAAGCTCGACACCGTGGTCAGCGCCGGAAACGCGACGGCCGCCTTGCTGGATTGGATCGTGATCGAGCCTGCCGTCACGAGTGCCGGCGCGTCGATCGAGCCCTGATTCGAGACGGACAGTGACTGGTCGATCGTGGTCAGCGCCGGCGCCGTGACCGCGAACGAGTTGATCGAGATGTAGGTCGCTTCGACGAGCGCGGGCAGCGACGCGGTCGGCGACGTTTGAATCTGCTGCTGGAGCTGCAGCGAGTTGACCTTGGTCAGCGCCGGCGCATCGATCGACGAATTCAGCTGGAGCGAGTCTGCTTGTTGGAGTACTGGCAGCTCGATCGTGTAGTTGCCCTGGTTGCCCCACCACCAATACGAGTTCCAGATATCGGTCTTCGGACTCGAGAGCGCGGCGAAGTTCAGCTCGGTTCCCCCGAACGCGTAGATGTAAATACCGCCGTCGACTTGCTCGAGGCTCGAGAGATCGAGCTTCGTCACGTCCATCGAGTTGATGTAGAGCTCGCCGGTGATGTGCTTCACGCCGATGAGCTGGTGCGCATCACCCGTGTTGTAGATATCGAGCGTGCCCTCGAACAGCGGATCGTTCGCGGCCGAATCGCAGACGTAGCTCGTTTGTTGGATCTCGTCCTGTTCGAGCACGCCGTCGTCATTCGTATCGAATCCGATCTCGATCGCCTGCCCACCCGCCGCGCAGTTCGCACCCGCAGGCTCGGCGACCACGAGGACGAGTTGGTCGTGTCCGTTCGAACCGTTCGTCCCGTTCGATCCATTCGTGCCATTGGTGCCGTTCGTGCCGTCGGTTCCAGCGGCGCCGGTCACCCCGTTTGCACCGTCGGTGCCGGCGCACACGTACTGCGTCGATACGACCTCGGTCGACTCGAGCGTGCCGTCGCGATTGCTATCGATACCGACGGAGATCGCGACGCCTCCGTTCGCGCAGTGCGCTCCGGCAGCTTCGTCGGCCGTCGAGATCAATTGTTGTTCGTTTGCGTTGTCGCCGGTACACGCCGCCAACAACACCGCCACCAGGTACTTGCGAGTTTGCATCGCATGACCGAGACGACCACCGTGCGCAAACCTTCAGCTAGCCCGCCGTTAGCCCAACCGGCTTCACGGTGACCTAACGGGTGACCACGCCGACCTTCGCATCGGCCGGCCACGATTCTTTCGCGAGCCACGGGTCGAAGCCGGCGTTCTTGATCGCGACCAGCATCGGCTTCGTCACTTCTTTCGGCGTGCCGAGCGATGCGTCGTACGACACGAAGATGCTCTCGTTCGCCGGATCGAAACCGAGCTCGTAGACCTGCTTCAGATCGGCGAGCGCGTACCGCACGCGCATCGGGCACGACTCTTCGCAGTACATGCCGAGCGCCTTGATCGTCACGTGCGTGAGCTGCGCGGGCGCAGGTGGTGGCGCGGGCTTCACGGGCTGTTGAACCACAGGCGCGGGCGGATCCTGCTTCGCCGGCTCGCTAGCTTCGTGCGAGCACGCGACGAGGAAGAGCAGCAGCCAACGCATCACTTACCGTGATGATGATGCGTCTCTTGCTTCGGCGCCACCGGACCTTTGCCATCGGCGCCCGGCGGCGGGACCGGCACGCCGAGCTTCTCCGGTAGCTTCGGATCGCAAGCGGCCGCGGCGCGTCCAACTTCCGTCGGCGGCTGCACCTTGTCCTTGTTGTCCGTCAGGATCTGCTCGGCATCGGCCTTGTCCTTCGCCGTCGCGCCCTTGTGCGTGCACAGCGCTTCCGCGAGCGTGAGCTGCGCGGCCGGCGGCATCGCGCCATCTTCCTTCGTGAGCGGCCCCAAGAGGTCGAGCGCGCGATCGGGCTCGCCATTCTTCAGCACGACCTTGGCTTGCATCGCGCGTGCGGGGAAGTAGCCGGAGTTCGTCTTCAACGCTTCGTCGAGCACCTTGCCGGCGCCCGGGATGTCGTTGTTCTCGAGCAAGATGTCGGCGAGCGCGGTGCGCGTGCGATAGGACAGCGGATTCGGTTCGTCATCCGTGAGCGACGCGACGGCTTGTTCGAGCTGCGGCTGTGCACCCTTCAGATCGCCGGTCTGGTAGTACGCCATGCCGAGCGCATGACGGCCGAGCTTGGTCTTCGCCTTGCGCGCGAGCTTCTCGAGTGAATCGAGCGCGGCCGGACGATCCTTCTCCTTCGCATCGAGCGTCTTGGCCCAGGCCGACACGATCTGCGCTTCGAGATCGTCGGGCGCCGCCTTCAGCACGGGGTCCATCTCGTCGATCGCGTCCTTGCCCTTCATCATGTCGATGTCGGCGTAGGCGCGAACGATCTGCGCACGAACACCGGCGAGCTTGCTGCCGACGTCGAGAGCCTTACTCGGCAGACCACTCGCGAGGAGCAGGCCCGCATCGACGAGCTTCACGATCGGATCGTCTTCCGCCTTGTCCTTGCCCGGCGGGTACCACGCGATGCCCTTGCGCGCGATCGCCGCCTGCGCGAGGTCGCCACGCTGGTAGTACGCCCACGCGATCCGCGCGACGAAGTGCGGCTCCGTCGGCGTGCCGTGCGCCGCCGCCGTGGCCTTGCGCAGGGCTTCGAGCGACTTCGAATACTCTTCGATGCTCTCGTTCGCGAACGCGAGCGCGAGGTTCTTGTACGCGTTGACGCGCGGCCCGAAGTTCTTCTCGAGCTTGACGTTGATGTCTTCGATCGCCTCGGTCGTGTTGACCGACGATTCCGCCCGCGCGAGCGCCTTGCCGACGACCGCGAGCGGATGATCCTTCGCCTTCGCCATGGCCTTGTCGTAGAGCGCGATCGCTTCGTCGAACTTGCCGTCGTCTTCGAGTAGGTCCGCGAGATCGATCATCGCGACGACCAAGCCATCCTCGCCGTCTGCGGCACTCTTGATCGTGCCGATCGCGGCCTTGCGCTGGCCCGCGGCGAGCTGCGCCCGGCCCTTCAGCCAGCGCGCCCACTTGTCACCATCGTTCTTCGCTAAGTAGGTATCGAGGAGCTTCGTTACTTCTTGAAGTGTGGTCGCCGGCGCCTGCAGCGTGGGCAGCCGCGACAGCTCGACCGCCGCGCGCCCGATCACGAGCTCGCGCGAACCCTTGTCGCCTTCTTTGATGTCGTGGACGACGGCCTTGATCGCGCGATCGACGCGATCGGTATCCGTGCCGTAGAGCAGTGCCTCGAGGCCGGTGGCTTCGGCGGCGTACGCGAACGACAGGATGTTGCCCGGATCCTTCTTGAACGCCTCGTCGAGCTTGCCGATCGACGTCTCGAGACCGGCGAAGTCACCGTAGACGAGCGACTTCTTCGACTCCTCCTGGAGGTTCGCGACGGCTTCGGCCTTCTTCTTCTCACTCCACCAATACCAACCACCGCCGCCGCCGATACCGAGGATCAGGACGACGAACAGGAAGATGAACGCGCGGCGCGTGGACCTGCCCCATCGCCGATCGGGACGGAGATCGAAGTCCGAGTCCGGGACGCGAACGCCCGCGACATCGAGGAGGCCGCCCGTGAGCAGCTCGTTGAGGTAGTTCTCGCCGACCGCGGCCGACGTGCGCAGCGCCGAGGCCGCGGCATTTTTCTCTTTCGCATTCGCACCGGCGACCATGCGCGGGCGCACGCCTTCGATGTTGCTCGGCGGAGGCGGCGCGGCGGGTTGCGGTGGGCGCGACGGAGGCGCCGTGACCGCGGCCTGCTGTTCGTTCCCCCACAACGCCGATTCGGGCGCGGGCGAAATCGCCATCGTGGGCATCGCCGGCGACGCGACCGGAACTTGGGCCGGTGGACGCGATGGCGGTGGCGGACGTGACGGCGGCGGACGCGACGGTGGCGCGTTCGAAATATCGAGGCCGTGATTGGTCTCGCCACGCGGTGGCACCGGCGTGGGAATCGGCGCCGGCGGATCGAGCTGTTGCCCGGCGCGCGCACGCTTCAACATCGCGAGGATGTTCGGGCTCGTCGGATCCAGGTTTTGCGCGTGTTGGAGCACGGGCACCGCACGCTCGAAGTCCGAGCGACGGAGCAGCACTTCGCCGAGCAGCGCGAAGCCGGTGCGATTGCTGCGATCGACTTTGACGACGCGGAGTAGCTCGCCCTGCGCTTCTTTCCATTGATGCAGCGCCGCGTGCGCACGCGCGAGCATGACTCGCCCTTCGAGCGAATCCGGCGCGGCACCGAGGCCCATGTTGCCGATCGAAATCGCGTCTTTCGGGCGGCCGAGTGCCAGATAGGCCTCACCAAGATCGATGAACGCCGGCGACGACGGATCGCGGCGAACCAGATCGATGAGCTCCTCGATTTCTTGAGCCGTGGGCCGGCGATCGTCCACCATCAGCGGCACCACCAGGGTAACCCAGCGAGTCGGTTTCTCGCAAACGCGACACCTACACTCACGGACATTGCCCTTTCGCCGAGTAGCGCGCGCCGGGACACGTGCTGCTCGAGAAGAAGGTCTTGCCGTCGCAGCCGCAGTACGGCCGGCGATCGCGGGTGCAGATGCGCTTCGTCCGCGCGCACGTGCCGGGATGGACCTGATCGCATCCGAGGCCTTCGCACGCACCGGACGCGCACTCGGCGTTACCGAAACACTGTTCGCCGTCGCCGCGAACCGGATGGTTCGTCTCGGCAGGCGGCGGATCCGACGGATTCGCTTCTGCCACCGGAGGCGTGGCAGCAGGTGGCGGAGGCGGCGGTGCCTCGGCCGGTGGTTGCGGTGGTGGCGCTGGTGGCGGCGGCGCAGGCGTGCACGCCACGAATATGGATATCAGCGCGACGAACCCCAATCGCATGCGGCGATCGTACACTCACTCGCGATGGGCAACAGCTTCGGCGTGCTGTTCCGGATCACCACCTTCGGTGAATCCCACGGACCCGGCTTGGGTGTGGTAGTCGACGGCTGCCCGCCACGGCTCGCGATCGATCGGATGCAGATCCAAGCGGAGCTCGATCGCCGCCGGCCGGGACAGAGCCGGCTGACCACGCAACGCAAGGAAGCCGACGAGGTCGAGATCCTGTCGGGCGTGCTCGACGGCCAAACGCTCGGGACGCCGATCGCGATGCTGATTCGCAACGCGGACGCGCGGAGCAAGGACTACGAAGGCATCGCGCAGGCGTATCGGCCGTCGCACGCCGATTACACGTACGACGCGAAGTACGGGATTCGTGCGATCGCGGGTGGTGGGCGTGCGAGTGCGCGTGAAACCGCGGGGCGCGTCGCCGGCGGTGCGATCGCGCAGGCGTTGCTCGCGCGTGCGGGCGTGTCGATCGTCGCGTGGGTCGACGAGGTCGCCGGTATCGGTGCGCATGTCGATGCGGATCGCGTGGCGCGGCTCGATGTCGATACGAACGACGTGCGATGCCCGGATCCGGCGGCGGCGGCGAAGATGATCGAGCGGATCGAGCACGCGCGTAAAGATGGCGATTCGGTCGGTGGTGTCGTGCGTGCAATCGCGCGAGGCGTGCCCGCGGGTTGGGGCGAGCCCGTGTTCGACAAGCTCGAGGCGGATCTCGGCAAGGCGATGATGTCGATTCCGGCCGTGAAGGGCTTCGAGAGCGGCAGCGGGTTCGCCGGCACGCTCCTGACCGGGAGCCAGCACAACGATCTGTTCGTCAACAAGGGCGGCGTGATCGGCACGGTGACGAATCACTCGGGCGGGATCCAAGGCGGCATCTCGAACGGCGAGCCGATCACGATCCGCGTGGCGTTCAAGCCGACCGCGACGATCATGCGCGCGCAAGAGACGGTCGATCGCGATGGCAACGCGGCGACGCTCGCGCCGAAAGGCCGCCACGATCCGTGCGTGCTACCGCGTGCGGTGCCGATCGTGGAGGCGATGTTCGCGCTCGTGCTGTGCGATCACATGCTGCGACAGAAGGCTATCGGCGCGCCTTGATACAGCGGCCGTCGCACACCTCGAGCTCCCAGTTGTGGCGGGAGCAGACCAGCCGCTCGCCCTCGACATAGCCGTCACTGATCCGGCCGCCATCGTGCGGGCACGTATCCTCGACCACGACGATCCGGCCCGATTCGAGGCGCGCCACCGCGACGTCCCGGTGGCCGTCCCGGGCACGCACGATCCGGCCGACCGGAACGTCAGGAACCACCGCCAGTTGCGGGATTCCATCGTCCGGGTCGTAGCCCAGCTCCTCGAGCATCTGCGCGCGAACGGCGCCCATCCCCAGACCGTACAAGCCGGGTCTGACACGTAATTGCCCCCCATAGAGGAACCGTTTACCTTCGCAGGCGATCCCTTGGCGGCAGTACTCGTCCACATCGATCTCGATGCTCGGCAACATCCCGATCCGTCGTCCTTGCTCGCGCTGGCGGCCGGACGGCACGTCGCTTCGAGCTGGGGCGCCACGCTGTATGCGGCGATCCTGATTCACGATCCGGACGCGCCGGAGAAGGTCGATCTCGGCGAGGTCGAGACCCTGCTGTCGCGCGCGGGGGCCGACAAGATCGTGGTCGCGTTCACGACCGCGGAGGTCGGGCCGATGTGGTCGTCGGTCGGGAACGCGTGGCAGTGCGTACTCGACGAGCTGCGCCCTCGCCTCGTGCTGTTCGGCGCCGATGCCGCGAGCGCGATCGAGCTCGGCCCTCGCACGGCATCGCGGCTCGGTGCCCGGTTGTTGTTGCGGTCGCGCGTCCGCGGCATCGACGACGTCGAGATCGTCGATCGCGATGGCGGGTACGCGCGGCTCGGTGATGGTGGCGCGGCAGTCGCGTTGATCGGGCGCGCGTCGATCGATCCGCCGGTGATCGATCGCGGCGATGTGGACGTGCTCGTGCTGAATCTGACCGGCGCACACGATGACCGGATCGAGCTGATCGAGACCGTGGCAGCGCCGGCGATCGACGAGCTGGGTGTGGTGATCGTCGTCGGGGACAACGTCGACGATGGCGCCGTGGCGAACGCGAAGCGGTTGGGCGAGCTATTGCACGCACGCGTGATCGAAAAGCCCGAGCGGTCCACGCCGCTCGCGCCGGAGCTCGTTATCACGATCGGTGCGACGAATGTCGATATCGCGGGCACCGCGTCGATCGTGAAGATCGGCGTCGATCGCGCGCCGAGCGTCGATGGCCACCTCGCGGCACTCGCCGATGTCGGCGCGCTCGTGAAGAAGTTGGAGCGGCCGCAATGACCACGCCGACGACCGCCGATGTCGTGATCTGGCTCGGTAGTGCGGCACCCGCGCGAACGATCCGATGGCTCGATGGTGCGATCCACGCGGGCGCGAAGCTCGATCGGACGAAGAAGACGCCGCCCGAACGGATCATCGCGCTCGCCGCGGGTCCTGGACCGTGGCTCGATCTCGTCGCGGATCGCGCGCGCCATGCCGGCATCGGCAGCGCGGGCGTGCAGACCGATCTCGTCCTCGATTACATGGGCTGGTCGCAGATCGCGGTCGGCCTGGCGCGGTTCTTCGAGGCGCCGACGGTGATCGTCGACGAAGCCTCGCGGCCGGAGCGCTGGGTCGAGCTCGGTCCGATCGCGGACATGCTCGATGCGGTGACGGTGTCGAACGTCGTGAAGGTGTCCAGCGACAGCGACGTGATCCAAGCGACGCGCGTCCATCGCGATCAGTTGCAGACGATGCGCGTGCGCGGCAATGCGGTGATCGGTGTGCGGATCCCGAGCCCACCCGTCGACGAATATCCGACGCCACTGCCGTCCACCACGATGAAGAAGCTCGAGCTCGACGAGATCGGGCTCGACTACATGGTGCTCTCGCATCGTTCGCTGCCGCGGCGTGCGCCGCTCGAGCCGAGGAAGACGGTCGACCGGGTCGCCGAGCACCTGCTCGTCCACGTGAGGTCGCGGTCGTAGTGGCGCAGGCGCGAACCGCAACCGCGCTCGGCGTCGAAGTCGAGGTCGTCGCGCCGGCGGGCCTCGGCGAGACCGCGATCGCGGCGCTGCGTGCGCGCGGGATCACGGCGAAGCTCGGATCGGGTTCGTCGCCGAGCGATCTGATCGCGCTCGCGTTGGATACGCCACCGTCGGCGGCGAGTGCGGTCGAGCTCGCGGCGAGTTGTGCGGCGGCGGCACGTGCGGGTCGACCGACATGCGTGTTGTCGCCGGCTCCGCGTGGCGTCGGGCGTGCGGCGATCGAACGCGCGGCGGCACTCGCCTATCTGCGCGCCAATGGCGCGGTGATCGCGCACGATGTCGATGTCTGGCTCGAGGCCGTGGTCGCGCTCGTTCGGTTCGGCATGCCGGCCGGGCCCCGCGTTGCCGTGATCGCGCCCGCGGGTTCGTGGCTCGAGGCGCAGACCCAAGCAGTGGTCGCCGATGCCGAGCTGAGTGGTGGGCGCGCGCCCCAGCTCGCGAGCGAGCTCAAGGCCAAGGCGGATGCCGCGGATGTCGTGTTGTTCGATCCGGCGCTCACGCCACCGCCGGCGCAGTTACCGGGCGATGCGCTCGCGATGCATGTCGTCGCGCGCGCCGAGCTCGCGGATGGTGCGCCCGCGTTGTACGGCATGCGTGGTGCGCTCGGTGCGATCGAGATCGTCGGGCGCGCGGCCGAGCGTATCGATGCGGGGCTCGGCTCCGACGATGATGGCGCGGATCTCGAGGTCGATCGCAGCAAGCTCGACGAGCGCATGCGCAAGCTCGCGGGCCTGAAGCGGATCGGTGATCACGATACGAAGGGCCTACTCGCGGCGTACGGTGTGGCGATCACGCGGCAAGCGGTGGCGACTACGCCGTCGGCGGCCGTGCAAAAGGCGCGGCTCGTGAAATATCCCGTCGAGATCAAGCCGTGGGGCAACGACGTGCCGACGGAGCGCGAGGGTTGTCCGATCGAGCGCGATGTCACGAGTGATGCGCGGGTGCGCAGTGCGTTCACGGCGGTGCTCGCGGCGGCGTCGCGTCCGTTGACCGGCGCCGATAGCGCCGTGATCGTGCGCGAGACGCCGCCGGATGGTCGCAACGTCGCGGCGTCGCTGATCCGGTTGCCGTCGCTGGGCTGGACGGTCGTGCTCGAGATCAATGGTGCCGTCGCGGCCGCGCCTGCCCCGCTGCGGCAATTGGATGCGCTGACGCTGGCGAGCTCGGTGGTCGCATCGCGCGCTGCCGATCAAGAGCCCGATCGGGCGGGCCTCGCCGCGTTGTTACGTCGCGCCTCGCATCTCGCGGCGGATCTCGGCGAGCGCGTGGTTCGGATCGAGCTACCTCGCATCGTCGTCGGGGGTCGAGGTGCGCGCACCGTCGTCGTCGACGCCTGGTGCGAGCTCGCGTGAGCGCCTGCGTCGTGCGCCTGCATGACGCTCCCCAAGACGAAGGTAGCCACGAAGAATCGAAGCTCGTCGAAGGAGTTTCTTGGGTCCAAACCGGATCCGAAACAACTCCTTCGTCGGCTTTGCCACCTTCGAAGCTTCGTGGCTAGCTTCGTCTGGGGAGTCGTCGCGTTCTAGTCCGCGACCGCGGTCTCGGACGTGCCGATCGCATGATCGCCGTACAGCGCGTCGAGGATCGCGTCGGCACGGCGCTTGATGCGTTGGCGCAACGGCGCGTAGCCAGGGTCGAGGCGCACGTTGTCGAGCAGTGGGCATTTGTCGAGCCAGTGCAGGTCGAACAAGCCTTGGTCGATCGCGAATTCGATTTGCGCGAGCGCCGTCGGGATGTCCTCGTGATAGGCGGCGGCTTCCGCAATCAGCTGCGACGTGAACGCGAGACGGCGCTTGTTCTTCGGCAGCTTCGCCGCGATCTCGAGCAGCGCTGCGCGATGGCGGGGCCAATCGGGTTTCAAATAGGTGTCCACGAACTGGTGGATCAGCCCCGGTACGAACATCTGCTGCGTGTCGAGCAGCTGCTCGCGTAGCGCCGCCAGCCGCGGCAGATCGCGACGCCACCACGCATACCGCGCCTGCGAGATCGGGCGATCGCCGCCCATCTGCATCAGCTCCTTCACGAGCGCTTCGTTTTCGGCCCACCGACCCTCGAGCGCGTACGCCCGCGCGATTTCCCACCGTGCCGTCCGCACGTTCGGATTGATCGCGATCGCATCTTCGAGCCGTTCGATCGCCTGCTCGAGATAGCCCGCCTCGAGCAACATGCGACCGAGCTGCTCGTGCGCATCCGGCGAATGCGGCGCACACGAGATCGCGACGCGAAAGTGCCCCGCCGCGATCGCGCAGTCCCCGGTGTTGAGCTCGACGTATCCCATCGCGAGATGCGCGAGCACCTGATCCGGCGCCGCCGCCACCGCTGCACGCGCGAGCTCGCCGGCGCGTACCAGCACACTCGCGTCGAGCGAGCCCATGAAAAACGCGAGCCGGACCTGTGCGATCGCGAGCATCGCCGCGATCTTCGGGTTACGCGGCGCCTCGGCCTGCGCCTTCGTCAGCATGACCATCGCTTCTTGGACGCGCTCCATGTCGCGAATCGCGATGTGCCTCGCGCGGAACATCAAGTCGACCGCATGGTCGCTGTCGTTCTCTGCCGGCCGGATCGCCGCGAGATCGATCGCGCTCGTCACCGCGTCGACGATCGCGATCGCCGCCGGATCGAGCTGCGCGATCGACAGCGGCACCGAGAGCTGCGCGACCACGTCGCCGTGCCGCGCGATCGTGACCGCGAGCCGCTCGTCGGCCGCCATCGTGACGACGAGGTCATCCGGCGCCGTCTCGACCTGCACGCGCGGTTGCGGCCGCACGCGCGGAATTCGCCCGAGCCGCGCCACGACTTCTTCGTGCACGGCCTCCGCGAGATAGAACCGCGCCGACCCGAGCCCGGTTGGCGCGACGACGAACACCGTCGAGACATCCGCCGGCAACAGCTCGCGCGCCGCCGTGGCGACATCGTAGTTACTCGAAGCGCGCGCCGGCTTGCCATACGGCTCGAGCGCACGGCGCAGCTGCCCCGCGGTCTGGATCCGGAGATCGCGATCGCGTTGCGTGGCTCGGCCGATGATTTCGGCGAGCTCGATCGGCATCTCGTTCGGCGCCGCGGCGACGCGATCGATCAGCGCTTTGTCGTCGAGGATCTTCGTGACGGAGCCCTGGAACGCGCGCCGGCCCGTCAGCATCTCGTGGAGCACGATGCCGAGCGCGTAGACATCGACGGCCGGCGTGGGTGGCTCGCCGAGCGCTTGCTCCGGCGCCATGTACGCGGGCGTGCCCGACGGATCGCGCACGTCGCCGACACTGACCGCCGCGACGCCGAAGTCCGCGACGATCACGCGGCCGTCGTGGGCCAGCAAAATATTGTCGGGCTTGATGTCGCGATGGATGACATCTCGTGCGTGCGCCGCGGACAGCCCATCGCACACGGCGATCGCGATCGCGACGGCATCCGCGACCGGCAACTTGCGCTCGCGCCGGAGCCGCGCGGTGAGCGATTCGCCGTCGACGAGCTCCATCGTGCAGAACATCACGCCGTCGATGTGGCCGAGCTCGAACGTGCGCGCGACGTTGTGGTGGGTCACGCGACGCGCGAGCTTCACCTCGCTGCGGAACCGGTCGACGATGTCGTCGGACTGGGCGAGGTCTTCGCGGATGACCTTGAGCGCCACCAGTTCGTCGAGCTCGCGATCGCGCGCGCGATACACCGCGCCCATGCCGCCGGCGCCGATCAGGTCGAGGACATCGTAGCGATCGCCGAGCGTGCGGCCGGCGAGGTTCTGCTCGCTCATGCCGCGACCAACGCCAAAAGTTGCGCTTTGGTATTGAGTGCGGGGTCGTCGTAGACCTTCTCGAGCAACTTCGCGAGCGTGTCGCCGATCGCCTTGCCGGAGATGCCGAGCGCCATCAAGTCTGCGCCGCCGACGGCAAGGTCTTTCAACGTCAGCGGGTTATCGATGCACGAAAGAATTCGGGTTCGCTGGCTAGCGTCTTCGACGAAATCGGCGAGAGAGAGACTCTTTTCGCGACCGAGAAACCCCATCACTCGACGAGTGTCAGGAAGATCACTCGCGCCTTGCAGCATGTTGTTTGCTCTGACGATCGCGACGGCAAACTCGACCTCGGCATTCGAGAACTTCAGTCTCTTCAACTCGTCGCGCAGATGTTTGTCGCCGGGAATTCGTGAAACCAGCGAAGCAAGCCGAAGTTCCTCTGGCACGAGCGGTGGTCGATGGATGTCGAGCTCTTGTCCTGGAAGGATCGTCTCGAAGATGCCCGTGTCCTGACAGATCGCGAGCCCCTTCGCCGGCGCCACGCCACCCAACAGCTTTCGCAACTCGTCGGACACCCGCTCCTTCGACACCTTCGCCAGCGACGGCAACGCCGGCCGGATCGCCGCCTTCGTATCGGGCTCCACATCGAATCCAAGTTGCGACGCGAACCGCGCCACGCGCATCACCCGCAACCCGTCCTCGGTGAATCGATCCACGGCCACACCGACCGCCTTCAGCTGCTTGGCAAGGAGATCCGGAATGCCACCGAACGGATCGAACATCGCCTCGCCCGCCACGTCGTACGCGATCGCGTTCACCGTGAGATCGCGCCGCGCCAAGTCCTCGCGCAACGGCACCCCGAAGATCACGCTATCCGGCCGCCGCGCATCCGTGTACGCGCCCTCGCCGCGATACGTGGTCACCTCGACGTGCGACTCGATCCCCTTGCCCGTCACGATCGTGACCGTGCCGTGCTGGATCCCCGTCGGGATCGTGTGCCGGAACAGCTTCAACACCTGATCGGGATGCGCGCTGGTCGCCACGTCCCAATCGCCGGGCTCGCGCCCGAGCAACGTATCGCGCACGGCACCACCGACCGTCACCGCCTGATGCCCGGCCTCCGCGAGCCGCGCACAGACCTCGGCGACGTTCGGAGGAACCGCCGCCTTCAATTTCGCGATCGAATCCACCGGCTAGTCCGTCTGCGCGGCGCCACGCAACCGCATGAAGATGTCCTGCGCACGACCACGCAACTTGTTTGCCTCGTCGTGCTTGCCACCACGATCCTTGATCCCCGCGAGCCCTTGATACGCGCGCGCGAGCTCGACCTCGTGCTTCACCGCCGCCAGGATTTCGATCGCTCGACGGAAATCATCCTCTGCCTGCAATTCGTGTCCGAGCGCGACCGCGACCTCGGCCTTCACGCGATAGCCCGAGCCGGTATGCACGCGCAGCCCGGCCGCCTGACTCACGGCCACCGCCGCATGCGCCTCGACATCGGCCGCTTCCAAGTTGCCCAACATCAGCTGGACCTGTGCGAGCCGTTGATGCGTGAGCGCGAGCATCACGCGATCCCCCAAGCCAGACGCGATCGCCTTCGCATCCGCGAGGTCCTTCACCGCCTCGCCACCGCGCTGCATCGCGCCCTTTACCTCGCCGGTTCGCGACAGCACGTCCGCGAGCGCGAGCTTGTCACCGCTCTCCATCGCGAGCCCGCGCGCTTCGGCCAACAGCTCGAGCGCCGCGTCGTGATTGCCATCCTCGGCATGCACGCCCGCGAGATCCGATAGCGACTGGACGATGCCGACGAGATCGCCGATATCCCGACGCAGATCGAGCGACTCGCGGAACTGCGTGATCGCCGCCTTGAAGTTGCCCGAGTCGTGATGCACGCGCCCGATGTTCGCGAGCGACAGCGCGATCGACCGGCGATCGCCGAGCGCGCGCCGGATCGTCAGCGCCTGACGGTGGAAGTCGAGCGCCTGCGAATACGCGCCGCGCAACCAATGCACGCGGCCCATCTCGTCGAGCGTCGACGCGATGCCGCGATCGTCCTTCGACCGCTCGAACAACTCGTGCGCCCGACGGAGATGCTCCATCGCCTGGTCGTACCTGCCACCGCGCCGCTGGCCACGCGCGAGCCGGCTGTACGCGGCGCCCGCCTTGTTGAGGTTGTCGTAGCGCCACGCGAGCTGCAGCATCTCGGTGAAATACGGCACCGCTTCGTCGGTCTTGCCCGCTTGCTCGAGCACGTCGCCGAGGTTGTGCAACGCGTCCATCCGCGCCGGCGCATCGACCTCGCCCAACATCTCGAGGCCCTTCATATAGAGCGTGCGCGCTTCGTCCGGCGAGTACCGGCCACGCGCGCGATCGCCACCTTGGAGATAGCAGCGCGCCGCACGCCGCTTGTCACCGCCGCGTTCGTACAACGTGGCCAAGAACTCGAGCTGCTCGTCGCGCAGGGTCGCCAGCTTCGCTTCCAACCACTGCGCCGCCGCGAGGTAATAACGCGCGAGCTTACCCGGCTCCGTCGAGCGCGAGATCAGCTCTCGCTCGAGGTTGTGTTTGAACACGACCTCGACATCCCCGACGATCGACGAGTCCTCCGCGTCGAGCGGCAACAGGTAATCGCGATCGGCGAGGATCGATACCAGGTCGCTCACCCGCCGCCGGACATCTTCGCCTTCACCCCACTCGAGCTCGAGCGGGCTCGGCGGGGTTTCCGGCACCGCGCGCTCCAAGCGCGACAGCGCGATCACCGCCGACACCCAGAACACGTTGCCGAACACGGCCGCCTTCTCGAGGAGGTCGCGCTCTTCGGGCTCGAGCGCCGCGATCCGCGCTTCGATCGCCTCTTCGATCGTGATCGGCAGCTCGGTATCCGCCGCCTTGTCCGGATCGACCTTCCAGCCATCCGGGCCGACCGTGATCGTGCCGTTATCGAGGAACAGCCGTACGAGCTGCTCGAGGAAGGCCGGGTTGCCGCCGGTCATCTCGACCGCGTCTTGGACCGTGTCGTCGGGGATGTTCTTCGCCCGCGCGAGCAGGTTCCGGAACATGGTCTCGGCGTCGTCGACCTCGAGGTTCCGCAGATCGATCCGCGTGTGATCGGCCGCTCCCTCGCCCCAGCCACCACTGCGAACGAGCATCTCGGGCCGCGATGCGGTGAGCAACACCGTCGGAGATCCCGACAGATTCGCGGCGAGATCGTCGATCATCTCGAGCGCTTCGTCGTCGGCCCATTGCAGATCGTCCAGCACGATCACGAGCGGGCTCTGCGCCGCATCGAGCTCGACGAACCGGCGCAGCGCCGTGCGTGCGAGCTCCGCGTGTTGCTTCGGCGATTCCGTGACCGCTTGCAAAAACGGCGTCGGCGCGAACTCGAGGCCGACCAAGCCGCCGAGGAAATACAAAATCTCGCCGACTTGATCCGACGCCATCACGGTCTTCACTTCATGGGAGAACCGCAGCCGCGACGTATCGTCCGGCACCGGCGTCAGCTCGAACCGATCGCGCAGCACCGACGCCACCGTCGAGAACCGCACCGGCTTGCCGGTGGCATCGCGCTCGGCCGCACCATGGATCACGCGGACCTTCGAATCGGTGGCCTTGCCGAGGTCTGCGATCAGCTCGTTGATGAGCCGGGTCTTGCCCGTGCCTTGGTTGCCGACGATCGTGACGAGCTGCGGGGCCTGGAAGTCACTCGCACGTGCAACGACATCTCGCAGTGTCGCCAACGCGTCGCCACGCCCCACGAGCCGCGAACGCACGGCGCGTGGCGGCTCGGGATCGAGCTCGATCCGCACCATCGAGCGCGGACGGTCCGGAATCGGTGGTGGTCCCGCCTTCACCACACCGGTTCCTTTAAATGGAGTGGCGGTGGACGTGGGTCGGCGGGAGCCTGGCGGAGGCTGTGTCGACACCGACAAGAACTTTATCAGATCGGCACATACGAGACATGCGCTGCGCCACCGCTGTATAGTTCATGGAGGGATGGGACCTCGCTGGGCAATCATTGCCTTGTGTGCCATGGCGCTACCGGCTTGCCCGGTGGTCGACCTCGGTGACACGCCGTCGGATATCGGTGCTTGCAACCCGGCCGGTGGCCTCGACTACTTCACGTCGCAGATCGAGCCGAACTACTTCAAGATCGCCGACCCCACGAACGGATGCGCACGCTCGACCGCCTGCCACGATCAGGCGCACGGCCTCGCGCTCTCGCGGGTCGTCGGCGACGACGAGCTCAATTATCGCGTCACGCAGGGCTACCTCAACTGCGGTATGCCGGACGCGAGCGAGCTCCTGACCAAGCCGCTCGCCGGGATCGACGGCCACGGCGGTGGTGATCTGTTCCAGCCGAACAGCCCCGAAGAAACGACGTTCCTGGGTTGGTTCGATTGAAGTTCTTAGTAGCAGCCGCCCTCCTCGCCGCGACCGGTACTGCCAGTGCCGAGGCGTATCTGCGCGTGATCGCGCAAAAGGCCCCCGTGCGCTCGGGTCCGGGCAACGGCTATCGCGAGGTCGCCACGGCGACCCGCAATCAGGTCTACGAAGTCCTCGAGCGCGGCACGAACGGCTATTGGTTCAAGATCGAGCTCGACGACGGCACGTCCGGTTGGATCGTCGGCGATGTCGTCTATCCGTTCGAGGTCGGCGAAGAAGAACAGCCCGGCGCGTTCGTCTCGATGGGTCGTGCGATCAAGCGCGCGATCCTGGGGCCGTCGCCGGTCGCGTACGCGAACGTCGGCCTGTCGTTCAGCTCGGGCCTGCTCGAGGGCGAAGGCGTCTACATCTTGCGGCCGTCGTGGCTGATCGATCCCTATTGGGCACTCGAGGGCTTTGCCGGTCTGTCGCCGCGGAGCGAGAAGGACATCTATTTAGGTGGTCTCGCGTTCGTGCTCCGCATGGCGCCGGGCGCGGTGATCGGACCGTATGCGAGCCTCGGGTTGGGCGTCGCGCACATCTCGCCGAAGGCCGACAACTATGTCGATCCGCGCGAGAACCTCATGGCGTTGGGCGCGGGCGGCGGGCTCGAGATCACGATGAAGAAGCAGATCACCGTACGTCTCGACGTACGCAACTGGGCGCTGTTCAACCAGAACCACGCCAACAACGGACAGGAGTACACCGGTGGCCTCGCGATTTTCTTCTAAGCTCTTCGCGTTGTTGATTGCCGTCGGTGTTTCGGCCTGCGGGCGAACCGCCGTGCGCGCGTCCGAAAAAGAATTCCTCGCCGATCAGGTGATGATCTTCGATCAGGATCCGCAGGGCACCGCGGCCGACGATCACATCATCACGAACCGCGAAGGTGCAGCCGGCGGCCATGGCGCCGGCGGCGGAGGATGTGGTTGCAACTAGCTCGTGGCATAGCGCTCGGACTACTGCTGCTCAGTGCTCGCGCGATCGCGGATGACCGCGCGGAAGTCTCGACGACGGTGTTCGAAGAACGCCGCCAGGGTGACAAGGGTGGTCTCACCGTCATCACGCCGGCGGCAGGTGTCGGCGTGGATCTCGGTAGCCACGTCACGCTCGATCTCGATTACACCGCCGACGCGGTGAGCGGCGCGACTGCAACGACGTATCAGGTCGATGCAGTTTCGGCGGCGACCACGTTCTCCGATGTCCGCCATGAAGGTGGCATCGCGCTCGGCTTCAAGGGCCGGCAGAGCTCGCTGACGTTCAACGCCGGCATCGGTACCGAGCGCGATTATCTGTCGCGCTCCGTCGGTGGCGTCGCGTCGATCGACCTGCCCGGCCGCAACACCACGGTGTCGCTCGCGTACAGCCACAGCTTCGACGCGGTCTGCGACAAGGACAACGGCGATGCGATGCCACTCGAGCGCCGCGCACTCACCGGCGCCGACCCGTGCAACAAGAAGGATCTCATCATCGGCGACGATGATCCCGGCAAGACCAAGTGGGAGAGCCTCGATATCGATACCGCGCAGTTCACGCTGACGCAGAACCTGACGCCGACGATGAACATGCAGATCGCGGCGTACGGTCAGGTGCTCGAGGGGTTCCAATCGAACCCGTACCGTCGCGTCCGCGTTGGCGGTAACTCGCCGCAGGAGCACATCCCGGATACCCGCGCGCGCTGGTCGCTGACCGCGCGGCTCAACCGCTTCCTGCCGAAGCTCCACGGCGCCGTTCACCTCGGCGCGCGGTTCTACGACGACACCTGGCGCGTGATCGGCGGCGATGCCGAGCTCGGCTACTCGCAGTACATCGGCAACAGCTTCCTGCTGACGTTCCACGCGCGCGTCTATCAACAGAGCGCCGCCGCGTTCTTCAAGGACGCGTTCTTCTATCAAACCGAATCGACCGCCGGCGAGTACTACACCGGCGACCGCGAGCTCTCGCCCGTGCGCAACGCGTTGATCGGTGCGAAGGCGACCGTGATCACCGTCGGCGGCGATCACCCGGTGTGGGGCCTCTTCGACAAGCTCGACTTCAACGTCAAAGCCGATCTGCTCATCCTCGATCAGCTCCCCGCCGACCCGTCGCTCGATAACCCGATGGGCATCGATAAGCAGTTCTTGTACGGAACGGGCCTCCTCGACGCGGTGATATTTCAGCTAGGGCTGCTCGCCACTTACTGAAGTAGTCCAATTCGCATCCTCGACGGAGATGCGGGCTATAATTACTCCCGCATGTATCGCTACGGAGATGGCACCCCTTTTCCGCTCGACGAGAACTTCATCGAGACGCTGACGTCTGCGGTCGAGTCGTGCACGAACGCGTTCATGCCGCTCACCGAGCTGGACGAGCGCCGTAATCGCGCGAAGGCCGCGCGGATCGAAGCGGATGCCGAGCTGAGTAAGTTAGCCGAGCTCGAGAAGACGCTCGCGGCCGCGCTCCAGCCGTACATGGTTCCGGACAAGAAAGCGCAGCAGGCCCAGCAGGTCGCGCAGAAGACGCTGCTCGCCGGTAAGCAGACCGTCCAAGGAGCGAAGGCGCAGATCGAGAGCCGCGTGTCGGCGCTCGAAGGTGCGGCGAGTGCAGGCACCGCGTCGGATTCGGTGCTTCAAGCGCTGCGCCCGTTCTTCGATCACAACCAGCTGCCGAACGCGAAGTGGATCATGTCGTGGGACGTTCGTGGCGTGGAGCCGGCGGCGGATGCCGTGATGACGGCCGGTCGATTGACGGCGAACTTCCGCCTCCAGGTCGATTCGTATCGCCAGCCGATTCGCGTCGACACGCTCGCCGAAGGCGTGGTCGTGCACATGATGAAGAAGGGCCTGCTCGGTAAGGCCAAGCCCGCGCCCGTCGATCTCGGCAAGTACGTGATGGTCGCGTTCGAGCGCACGCAAAATGATTTCGTGATCACGCTGCGCGAGAAGCCGGACAAGCAATCGCAGGGGCTGCGGTTCACGGTCATGGAGCACACGGCCACGTGGCAGTCGTTGACCACGGCCGGTGATGCGGAGACCGAAGCGAACCCGCTCGATAGCGAAGACTTCGCCGGGATTCGCCGCTTGGGCGAAGGCGCGAGCAACGCGCTAAAGGATCTCACCACGAATCGCTCGCTCACCGACGTGTCGCTCGCGGGACAAGCGCTGTCGCAATTGCCGGAGCCGCGCGTCGTGCCGATGGAAGTGCTCCATCAGTTGACGCCACTCGCGCGGACGATTCGCGAGCGGTCGCGGATGTCGGGCGAGCTCGTGCTGAAGCGCGATGTCGCGGGTGGCCGGCGCGAAGAGCTGTTCGTGCCGCGCGCGCAGTTGTCGCAGCACTTCGTGAAGTTGCCGGATGGCTATCGGAAGCCGTTCGAGGAGATGGGCATCTCCGGCGAAGATACGCAGCCGGCGATCCAGTTGCCGGCGAACTTGCGGCCGCCTGCCCGGCCGTCGCCGCCCACGGCGCCACCGCCATCGGCTGCGCATACCGCGAAGACGCCGGGGCCCGATGATGATGACGACGAGGTCGGCGTGATCGTCGACGAAGCGTTGAAAGACAACTCGAAGTAACTAGCGCTGCGCGAGGGTCACGATGCCGTCGACGACGGTCTCGAGGATCACGCGTTCGGCGAGCTCGCGGCCAAGTGCTTTCAGCTGCGGGCCGGTGAACTCGTCTTTTCGGCTGTCGAGCGTGATGTCGCCCTTCAACGCGCGATCCGCGTTCGCCAACGTCTGCGTCGCTTTCGACAACGCGTCTGGCGAGTAGAAGCGTGCTTGGTTCGACAGTTTGTCCACGACGAACGGCGGCACGCCGATCCGACTGCCCCACGCGCCGCGCGGGATGTTGTCGCGCTTCATCACGTGCACCAACGACAGCTGGCGGATGTGTCGCGCCAACATCACGACCACACCGACCGCACTCTCGCGCTGATCGCATAGCGACGCGACGGCGGCCAACGCACGCGGACGATCCGCGGCACCGATCGCGTCCGTCAATTCGAAGACGTTGCGCTCGCGGGTATCCGCGATCAGGTCATCCACGTCATCGGACGTGACCGTGCGATTACCGGCGTAGAGGCCGAGCTGCTCGACGGAAAGCGCGAGCCGCGACAGATCGTTACCGACCGTATCCACCAACCGATTCACGGCCCCAGGATCGATATCCACGTTGCGATGCTTCGCTTCATTGCGAACCCACGGCACGAGCTGGCGCGGCGCCTCGAGCACGTGCAGCCAGCCCTTCTTGCTCGCCTGCGCGAACGTCTTCAGCCGCTTGTCCAACTTCGACGCCATCGCCACGATCACGGTGGACGGATTCGGCTTCGCGAAGTACTCGAGCAGTGGCTCGGCTTCATCCGCCGGCATCAACGACAGGTCCCGCACGACGACCATGCGGTACTTCGCCATCATCGGCAGCGTTTGCGCGAGCGCCGCGATCCGCTGCCCCGTGGGCTTGCCCTCGACGACGTCGTAGTTGAACGCGCGCATCGCCTCCGGCACCGTGGCATCTCGAATCGCGTGCAACGCGCGCTCGACGAGGATCGGATGCTCGGAATGCAGCACGTAGACCGGATCGAGTCCTTTCTCGACTAGCTCGTGCACGGACCGGACCCTAGCACGGTACTCTGACGCGAGATGTCAGCGCTCCTGGTCACCGCCGATCGAGCCATCACGGATGCCGCGCGCGGCCCCACGAGCGTGCTCGCCGTCGACGGTGCGATCGTCGCCGTCGGTGATCCGGCCGAGGTCAACGCCCACCCGCAAGCGGCCGGCGCGCGACGGCTCGACTGGTCGAAGAAGGCGCTCGTCGCCGGCACCGTCAACACGCACAACCACTCGTTCCAATCGCTGCTGCGCGGCATCGGCGATGACCTGCCGTTCCTCGAGTGGCGCGACAAGGCGCTCTACAAGTACTCGCCGATGTTGAAGGCCGCCGACATGGGCACCGCCGCGCTGTTCGCGTTCGGCGAGATGCTGCTCCACGGCGTCACGACCGTCTGCGATTTTTACTACATCAATGCGCAAGGAAACGAGAACGCCTCGGCGACGATCGAAGCCGCGAAGCAGCTCGGCATGCGGATCGTGCTCGCGCGCTGCTTCTACGATTGGGATGGCGCGCCGGCGTCGTATCGCGAGACCGTGCCGCAGGCGATCGCGAACTACGAGGCCCTGCACGCGCACTATCGCGACAAAGATCGCCACCTCGTCACGGTCCAGCCGGCGCCACACAGCCAGCACGGCGCGTCGCCGCAGATGATCGAAGCGGGTGCGGGATGCGCCGCTGCCGCCGGCGAGCCGTGGCACATCCACCTCGCCGAGGAGAAATGGCAGGTCGATCAATCGTACTCGCGGTTCGGCCAGCGCCCGCTCGCGCACATCGCCGGGCTACAAGTGGATCTCGCGAGCATGGTCGCCGTGCACGGCTGCCACTTCGATGCGTACGAGCGCGCGCTGCTCGCCGATCGTGGGGGCTCGCTCGCGTATTGCCCGGGCTCGAACATGTTCCTCGGCGACGGCGTCACCGATCTGGTCGACCTGCTCGACAAGGGTGTGCGCGTCGGCCTCGGTACCGATGGCGGGTGTTCGAACAACCGGGTCAGCGTGTTCGACGAGATGCGGACCGCCGCGCTCCTCCAGAAGGTCCACCGCACGGACGGCCAAGCGATCAGCGCGGAGGCCTGCTACCGGCTCGGCAACGCGACCGCCGGTGAGGTGTTGCGCCTCCCGATCGGCAAGATCGCGCCCGGCTACCGGTGTGACCTGGTGGCACTCGATCTCGACGATCCGTCGCTGTGGCCCGTCCAGGCCCTCGAAAAGAATGTGGTCTATGCGCTCTCGTCTCGCGCGGTCACGGACGTCGTGGTAGATGGTCAGGAAGTCGTAACCGCGCGCCAGCTCACGAATGTCCACCTCGCAGACATCCAAGCCCGAGTCACCGAGCTCACCCGAGGTTGGGGCCGCGCCCTTCCGTGAAGAAGATCCAAAGCGCGGTGCGCTCGAGACCGTGGAAATCGAGCTCGAACAGCCGCGCCAGCGCCTGATCAGCTGGGCGATCTTCGGTGTGATCTTCGGCGCATTGTTGGTGTGGAAGCTCGGCACGGTTGGCGTCTGGGCCGGTTGGGTCCTGATCGCGCTCGGCCTGTTCCGCGGGTTCCAGCTCGCGCAAACGTTCATGTATCCGGCCGGCACGATCGTCGTGTCGGAGACCGCGGTCACGCTACCGCGCAAGATCCATCGCCCGAACCCGCTGAAGCCCGAGCCGAAGCAGATCACGGCGGTGTACTTCCTGCGCCGTTCGGTGCCGATGTATCACGCGGCGCCGGTGCTCGTCGTCGAGATGGGCAGCACCGCCCTGCTCTACCCGCGCGATTGGTTCGCCACGGAAGCGGATCAGCGCCGCGTGATGAACGCGCTGCGCCACCACATCGGTTAGCGCGCCAGCGTCACCACGACCTCGACGTGCGAGGTCTGCGGCATGAGATCGATCGGCTGCACGTGCTCGACCCGATACGCGAGTCGTTCGAGATCGCGTGCGAGCGTCGCCGGATCGCACGAGATGTAGACGATGCGTTTCGGCGCGTGACGGAGAATTCCATCGATCGATTCGATCGCGCCGGCGCGCGGTGGATCCATCACGATCGCGTCGTACGGTCCGGGCAGGTTCGCCAAGACCTCGGCGGCGATGCCTTGGATGTAGCCCGGTGGCGGGGTTACGAGCATCGCACCGTCGGTGGGCGTGACCGTCCAGCCATCCTCGCGAAACCCGCGCGTGAAGTTACCGGCGCCGGAGAACAACTCGAGCAACGTGCCCGGGCCACGACCGAGCTGGCGGCGCACGACCTCGATCAGCGCCGCGTTTCCCGCCGCACTCGCCTGCGCGAACGTCCACGGGTTCCCGATCAGGTCGGGCTCGATCGCGATCTCGGACGTGCCGTAGCGCGTATCTTCGGCGAGCACGCCGACGATACCTTCCACGCCGACGAGGGACGCCGCCGCTCGCCACGGATGCTCGAACGCGACGACCACCTCGCCGCGATGCCCGAGCAACAGCGCGAGCTCGCCATCGGGGAGTGGCGTGTGGCGACCGCGCGCGATGATCTCGCGAAGTACGCGATCGAGCGCGGGCTCTAGCTGCGGGCACGTCGCGAGTGGAAGCAATCGATTCGAGCCGCGCTGATACAACCCGACGCGATTGCCCTCGACGTGGAACCGCGCGCGGCGTCGCCAGCCGTAGTCCGGCGCGGGCGCGAGGATCGGCTCGATCTGCGTCGTCACCCGACGCAACGCGTTCGCGACGATGTCCTGCTTCGCGGCGAGCTGTGCCGCGCGCGACGCCATCTGCCATTGGCATCCGCCACAGCCTTCGAGGAAGTGCTTGCACGGCGGGGACACGCGCTCCGGCGAGGGCGTGACGATCGCGTCGATCTCGCCGCGCGCGAACGACTTCGTTTGCTTCGTGAAACGCACGCGTACGTCGTCGCCGGGGACGGTCAACGGCACGAACGTGACCCGTCCGTTGTCGTCGCGCGCGACGCCATCGCCACCCGCTGCGAGACTCGTGATCTTCATCGGTAGATCGAATCGTCGGTGACGGGGATGATCGGCGTCCCGCGCGGCGCATCGAGCATGCGATCCGCACGGCCATCGCGAACCGCGATCTCGACCGTGCGCGCCGAGCCGATGTACGCGAGGAGCTCGTTCGGCGGCACGCTCTCGTACGTCATGACGACCGGCAGGCGACGCCCCGCGATCTGGACGTTCGCGCCGGCTTCCTCTTCCGGCAGATCCGTCACGAGGTTGCCGTAGTGATCGACGTGGACGACCCTGCCCTCGCCGTGCGGGCGCTTCCCCCACGGCAATTGGCCGGCGAGCTCGACGTGGGGACCGATCGCGGTCGGATCGATCATCAGTGACAACGCCGCGGCCGTCGTCGCGAACACGTCCCGGCCGTGGAACGTAGCCGAGACCTGCGGCGCCATCGCCTGGATGTTCTCGATCGCGCGCGCCCACTGCGGCTCGAGATACGCGAACACGCCGTTGTCCGGGCCGACGAAGTACGAGCCTCCCGCATCGATCACCACACCGCGCCGCTCGCCACCGACTCCCGGATCGACGACGACGATGTGGATCGTATCCGTCGGAAACTCCCGGCATGCGGTCCGCACGACCCACGCCGCGTGCGCGATGTCACCGCGCGGAATGTCGTGCGCGATGTCGATGATCGTTGGATTTCGCCCCAACCGCGAGAGCACGCCTTTCATGGCCCCCACGTAGCCGTCGCGCGCGCCGAAATCGGTCGTCAGCGTGATGATCGCCATCCCATTCGGCAGTAAGACACATGCAATGAACAAGGTCTACCCGGACGCCACCGCGGCGCTCCACGACGTGTTCGACGGATGCACGATCCTCGCGGGCGGGTTCGGCCTGTCGGGGAACCCGGAAAACTGCATCCGCGAGCTCGCCCGTCGGAAGACGAACAACCTCACGATCGTGTCGAACAACTGCGGCACGACCGAAAAAGGCCTCGGGGTGCTCCTCGCCCAGGGCCAGGTCAAGAAGATGATCTCGTCGTACGTCGGCGAGAACAAGATCTTCGAACAGCAGTTCCTGTCGGGGCAGCTCGAGGTCGAGCTCTGTCCGCAGGGCACGCTCGCCGAACGCCTGCGCGCCGGTGGTGCGGGCATCGAAGCGTTCTACACGCCGACCGGCTTCGGGACGAAGGTCGCCGACGGCAAGGACACGCGCGAGATCAACGGCACCCACTGCGTTCTCGAGCATGCGATCCGCGGCGACTTCGCGATCGTGAAGGCCTGGAAAGGCGATCGCTGGGGCAACCTCGTGTTCAACAAGACCTCGCGCAACTTCAACCCGCTCGTCGCCACGGCCGGCAAGATCACGATCGTCGAGGTCGAAGAATTGGTGGAAGTCGGCGAGCTCGATCCCGATCACGTGCACCTGCCGTCGATCTACGTCCAGCGGATCTTCCAGGGCACCAACTACGAGAAGCCGATCGAGCAACGCACCACGAGGAAGCGCAGCTAATGCAGAAATTAGATCGCGATCAAATGGCTCGTCGCGTCGCGGCAGAGCTCCAGGATGGGTTCTACGTCAACCTCGGCATCGGCATGCCCACGCTCGTCGCGAACTTCGTGCCGCCGGGCATGGATATCGTGCTGCAGAGCGAGAACGGCCTGCTCGGTATCGGCCCGTTTCCGTACGAGGGCGATGAAGATCCGGATCTCATCAACGCCGGCAAGCAGACCGTCACCACGATCAAAGGATCGGCGTTCTTCGACTCGGCCACGTCGTTCGCGATGATCCGCGGCGGTCACGTCGATGTCAGCGTGCTCGGCGCGATGGAGGTCTCGCAGACCGGCGACCTCGCGAACTGGATGATCCCAGGCAAGATGATCAAGGGCATGGGCGGCGCGATGGATCTCGTCGCCGGCTCGCGTCGCGTGATCGTGATGATGGAGCACCAAGCGAAGGACGGCTCGCCGAAGATCCTGCGCGAGTGCACGCTGCCGCTGACCGGCCTGCGTTGCGTCCACACGATCGTCACGGACCTCGCGGTGATCGACGTCGCCAAGGATGGCTTGGTCCTGCGCGAGCGCGCGCCGGGCGTCACCGTCGAAGAGATCGCGAAAGCGACCGGCGCCACGTTGCGCTGGTCTGGCGACGTTCCCGAAATCCGCGCCTAACTACAAACCGGGCACGCGTGCCCGCCGCAGCTCGTATCGAACGGGTTGACCTGGCCCTGCGGCTGACACTTCGGCTTCGCGGGCGCCTCGTTGTGCTTTTCCGGCTGGGCCTTCGGCTGCGTCTTCGGCGTGGTCTTCACCGGCGTGACCTGCTTCGGCGGCGGATTCACGACCTTCTTCGGCTCGGTCTTCACCGGCTCCGGAGGAGGCGCTTCGGTCTTCACCGGCTCGGCCTTCACGGGCTCCGTCTTCACGGGATCGGGCTTCGGCGTCTCGGCCTTCGGCTCCGGCTTGGGGTCCGCGGGTTTCGGATCCGGCGCGGTCGACTTCATCTCCGTCGGCGCCGTGACCTCCGCACTGCCCTGATCGGAACCGACCTGGATGCCGTCGTTGTCCTTGGGCTTACTGCTGCCACCACCCGCCATCGCGATGATCGCGATCAATCCGACGATCGCGATCCCGACGCCGATGAACAACATCCGGCGATTCGGCTTGAGCGTGGTCTCGAGGTCGACATCGTCCGGCTCGTAGCGCGGATACGACAGATCGTTCGCCGCCGCACCAACGCCGGGCGCGGTCATCGCACCGCCGCTCGCGTAGCCATGGCGCGTGGTCGCGATCGCGGGTTGCGGCCCCGATTGCAGCGCCGCGATCGCCGGGTTCGACGCGTTCGAATGCGATCCGGATCCCGGCGTTTGCGAGAACGCCCCCGGCGGCACCTGCGGCCCGGTCATCGGCAGTGGCGTCAACGGCACGTGCGGACCGGTGACGAGCTGAGCCGCTTGTTGTTGTGCGCTCTGACGTGCCGGCACCGGCGTCAGCGTGCTGCTCGAGATCCGCGCCGGGTTCGGCGTGGGTCGCTGCACCGTCGTCGGCAAGATGTCGTCCGGATCCGCGCTCGGCGTGTTCGGAACGTTCGAGATCGTCGCCGCGGCAACGCCACCCGAGTCCGGGAATCGCGCTTCGTCGTCACGCGGCACGCTATCGCTCGCGGTCGCCGCACGTTCCTTATCCGGCAACACCGGCGACGGCGCGACATCGCTGCGGCCATCCGTCGACGAGATCGTGGTTTCCTTCGGCGCGGTCGGGTTCGTCGCTTGCGGGTTCCCGAGCCACGGCTCTTGGATCTCGCCGAACATGTCGCGCATGAACCGGCCGAGGCCCATCGTCGAGAGCGAGTATCGCGATGCGATCGCGAACGCCTCGAGCGCTTCGAGGAGGAGGCCCGCGCTCTGGTATCGCTGCGCCGCATCGACGGCGAGCGCCTTCATCACGATCGCTTCGAGCGCCTGCGGATAGCCCTGGACCAAGCGCGTCGGCCGCACGACATCGCCGGTGACGATGCGATGCATCGTGTCGAAGTCCGAGTCGGCGCGGAAGCAGCGATGCTGCGTCGACACTTCGTACAGGATGATGCCGAGCGAGAACACGTCGCTCCGGCGATCGACATCCCGACCACGGCACTGCTCCGGTGCCATGTACGCGAACTTGCCCTTGATGATTCCGGACTGCGTCTCGACCGACCGCGCGGCGGCCTTCGCGATGCCGAAGTCGAGCAGCTTCACCGAGCCGTCGTAGCCGATCATGATGTTCGACGGCGACACGTCGCGATGGACGATGCCCATCGGCGTGCCGTCGGCGGAGCGGCGTTCGTGCGCGTGGTTGAGACCGGCGGCGGCACCGGCGACGATCGTCAAGGCGAGCTCGAGCGGAATCCGCGTGCCTTGTGATCCGGCTTTCGCGAGTAACGCGCGCAGGTCTTGCCCGTGCACGTACTCCATCGCGAGGTAGTGGATGCCGCCGTCTTCGCCGACCTCGAACACCTGCGCGACGTTCTGATGATTTAATGAAGCCGCGAGCCGCGCTTCATCGAGGAACATCTGGACGGCAACTTGATCCTGCGCACGCTCGGGCGTGATCAGTTTCAGCACCACGTGACGTTCAAACGATCCGATTCCGGTCGAACGTCCGATGTAGATCCGCGCCATGCCACCGGCCGCGAGCGGCATGAGCAGCTCGTACTTTCCGAGTTTGTTCGGAAGCCCAGCCACCGCGGCTACGGCAGGCACGTTAAAGATCGTTTCATCCCGCGGGGTTCAAGTCAACCCGAGCTTCCTCGGGATCGCCGGTCAACGAGACGTACCTGCGAGCATCATGTGCGATACGCGGAATGTAGGTGCAACGGTGCTGCTCCGCCATTCGATGTCGTTCGCGACCGCGTCGATGCGCTTCAAGATGTCGTCGAAGTTTGCGGCGATCGTGACCTCGCTGACCGGGAACGCGAGCTCGCCGTTCTCGATCCAGAAGCCCTGAGCGCCACGCGAGAAGTCGCCTGTAACGGGATTGAAACCAAATCCCATGAGACTCGTGACGTAGAGGCCTTTCGGCGTGCTCCGGAGGAGCTCCTCACGGGTCATCGTGCCCGGCGACATCACGAAGTTCGACGTGGTCGGACCTGGATTGCCGCCGATGCCCCGCCCTGCCGAACCGGTGGATTCGCGGCCGAGCTTCTTTGCCGAGTACACGTCGCACAGAACCGGTGCGAGCACGCCTTCGGTGATGACGGGATTCTTGCGCGTGGGTAAGCCATCGCCATCGAACGGCCGGCTGCCGGGTGCGCGCGGCACGTGCGGGTCGTCGATGATCGTCAGCAGCTTCGATGCGATCTGTTGACCCTCTTTGCCGACGAGGTAGCTCGACTTGCGCCAGAACACGCTGCCATTCGCGACGCTAAAGATCGTGCCGATGATCGATCGAGCGATCTCCGGATCGAACACGATCGGACACTCCTGGGTCTCGACCTTGCGCGAGCCGAGCGTGGCGACGGTGCGCCGCGTGGCTTCGATGCCGACCGCTTCCGCGTTGTCGAGCTTCGCGAGGTAGCGATCCGCGGTCCACCAGAAGCCGTTGCGCTTCTTCGGCGTGGCCGGATCGGATTCGTCGTCGCATAGCGGCTCGACGACGAACGAGGCATAGCTGCCGCGATAGCCGCCGAGGAAGCCGCCGCTCGTCGCGAATGCGGTGGCGCCGAGCACGCGTGCCCAGGTGGCGCCTTCCGAGTTCGTCACGCGCTTGTCCGCTTTGCGCGACGCCGCTTCGCCCGCGATCGCTTGCTTCAACGCCCACGCGGCGTCGACCTCGGCGACGGCCGGATCGTAGAGCTCGAGATCGGGATACGTCTTCGCGAGCAGCGACGGATCGGGCGGCAATGCGTACTCGTCCGGTTCGGCGAGCTCGGCCAACGCGACCGATTCCGCGCACAACGCCTCGAGCGCCTCGCGCCGCAGATCACTCGTATACGTGACCGCGCGCCGGCCACCTTTGAGAATGTTGAGACCGAGGCCGCGGCTGCCGGCTTCTTGCACCAGCTCGGGCTCGCCGAGGCGAACCTTCGCGGTGAGCTCGGTGCCGTCGCGCACGAGGACTTCGGCGTGATCCGCACCGGCTTTTTTCGCGAGCTCGACGGCGAGCTGCGCGACGTCTTTCAATTCCTTGACGGTGGCATCCGTGATCTGCGCACCGCTCATACCTGCGTGCCTCCGACGGTCATCGACGAGATCCGCACCGTCGGCGTGCCGACGTTCACTGGCACCGATTGGCCGTCCTTGCCGCACGTCCAGATGCCGTCCGAGAGCTCGTAGTCCGCGCCGAGCATGTCGACGCGGCGCAGGACTTCGGGACCATTTCCGATCAGGTTCACGCCCTTGAGCGGCGTGGTCAGCTTGCCATCTTCGATCAAATAACTCTCCGAGAGCGAGAATACGAAGTCGCCGTTCGAGATGTTGACGGAGCCGCCGGTGAACCGCTTCGCGTAGATCCCGCGCTTGACGCTCTTGATGATGTCGTCCGGGTTGTCTTTGCCGCCGTACAACGAGGTGTTCGTCATGCGCGGCATCGGCATCGCGCGGAACGATTCGCGCCGGCCGTTGCCCGAGGGCTCGATCCCGAAGTGCTTCGCGCTCAGGCGATCGTGCATGTAGCCGACGAGGATGCCGTTCTCGATCAGCACGTTCTTCTTCGCGACGTAGCCTTCGTCGTCGACGTTGATCGCGCCGCGCGAGCTATTGATCGTGCCGTCGTCGACGACCGTGCACAGCGGCGACGCGACTTGCTTACCCATCTGGCCGGAGTAGTTCGAGGTCTGCTTGCGATTGAAGTCCGCCTCGAGGCCGTGACCTACCGCTTCGTGCAGGAGGATGCCCGAATCGCCGGGCCCGAGCACCACGGGCATCTCGCCGGCGGGTGCGTCCTTCGCATCGAGCATGGCGATCGCGACGCGCGCCGCTTCGACACCGTGAGCCGCCGCATCGCATTGTGCTTGCGCGAAGTAGTCCATGCCGTAGCGACCACCGCCGCCGCCGGAACCCGACTGGCGCTTGCCGTTGTCTTCGGCGACCGCGCGGCAGCCGAACCGCAGCATCGGTTGGATGTCTTGCGCCATCCGGCCATCGCTCGTGAACAGCAGGACCTCTTTGATCGACTCGGCGAACGAGCACTCGACCTTGACGATCCGCTTGTCGTACGCGCGCGCCGCTTTATCCGCGGCACGAAGGAGTGCGAGCTTGTCGATCGCCGGCTGCATCAGCGACGGCGCCGGCACTTCGTAGAAGCTCGGCTTCTTGACCTCGGTGATCGTGCCGACGTTGATCGGCTTGTGACCACCGCCCGCCGCGATCTGACCGGCGGTCTTCGCCGCGTGCTGCATCTTCTCCCACGCGAGATCTTCGGTGTACGCGTAGCCGGTGGCATCACCCTTCATCACGCGCACGCCCAAGCCGAGCGTGATGCCGCGGCCGAGCGTCTTTACCTGTTCGTCTTCGAGCACGTAGTCCGCCGATACGCGGAACTCGAAGTAAATGTCGGCGTAGTCACCGCCGGCTTCGAGAGCGTGGCCGAGCAATCGATTCGCGAGTTGCGCGTCGATCGCACTCGCTCCGCCCGCCGAAAACGGTGCGCGGAGCGTCTGGGGAATGGTCATCCCCGAACTTTAGCCCTTTGCTTCGCGTCCGTCGATCTTCGCGAGGGCAGCTTCGGCGGCTTCCGCGGCGACTTTGATGTCCGCTTCCCAGCCGCCCAACCACATGCGGCCAAACGCGCCGAACGTGATCAGCTCGAGCAAGTGAATGTCCGCGGCCTTCTCGGCTTCGTTCGCGGCGATCGCGGCATACGCGGCCGGAAACACCTCGAGGATGTAGAGCGTCTGGCCGCGCATGATCATGTCGCCGTGGCGCATCCGGTTGATCAGCTGGCTCTGTTCGCCCTGGATGCCGGTGATGATCTGCGACGACACCACGCGCGGCTTGATCCGATCCGCGCGCTTGATGCCCATCTGGCCGACGATCGCGTCGACCGCGGCTTCGACCTGCCCTTTATCCTGGTCATGGAGCTCGAGCATCCCGTACGCGCGCTCGACGATCTGCATGCCCGGCCGGCACGTGGTGGCCTTGAGTGCGGCATCGGTCAGCTGGTTGATCGCGATGCCGGGTGCGATTTCGATGAACGCCGCCGCTTCGTTTTCGAGGGGCATGAAGCCCGCGCACACGGTCTGGAGAAAGCCGGTCAGTTGCGGCTGTAGTGCGTCGATCACGGTGAGCGCGCGGAGCTCCATCGGCTGGGAACCTACCACGCGCGGAGGCGGACGGTGATCGTCAGGCCGCGCCGATCACGAGTGGATGGTCGGCGTTGCCGGCGAGCCGCAGGGTCTCGCTGCCGCCTTCGCGATACCCGACTTCGTCCGCCACGTCGCCGATGTCCTTCATCACGAGGCCGGCGATCGACACGCGCATGCCGTCCTCGACGATCACTTCCTCGAACACGCCACCGTTGTTCGAGCGAATGCCGTGAAGTGCGAGGAACTTCTCGCGGCGATCGTGCTCCGCCGAGGTCGATGGCGACGGCAACTTCAGCTGCGGCAAGTCGAGCAACGCATGAGCGCCGTCGATCGCGATCAGCTTGCCGTCGCTGTCGCGTTCGATCACGAACTCGGTCATCGCGAACGACTCCTGCGCCTTGAACGCGCGCCGTACCAACCCGCCGGCGCTCATCACGCGCGAGCGATACATCACGCACGGCTTCGCCGAAATCGGCGCCTCGAGGAGCTGCCCCGTACCGCGCACGATGCCGGTGACACGCACGACCTCGCCTTCGGCGGTCTGCTTGTCGAGCACCGGTCGCGATCGCAACGCCTTGCGCGCTCGCCGTCGCTCCAACATCTTGCGCCCGGCTCCGATCGCGAAGCTGCCGAGCATCAAGCCGCCGACCATGAAGTTGGCGATGTCACTCACGCCTGTACAGCATGACACGTGTAAGCTGCGCGCATGCCTACGGTGATCGTGATCGGTGATGGCCCTGGTGGCCTCAGCGCTGCTCTGTTTCTGGCCAAGAATGGCGTCGATGTGGCGGTCTTCGGTGAAGACAAGACCGCGATGAATTGGGCGCTCGTTCGCAACTATCTCGGCATCGCCGAAATCACCGGCACCGAGTTTCAACAGATCGCGCGGCGCCAGGTCGCGGGCTTCGGCGTCGAGATCCGGAACGAGCATGTCGAAACCATCGAAGCGCACGGGCACGAGTACCGCGTGTTGATCGCCGGTGGCTCGCATCAGTCGGCGAAGTACCTGATCCTCTCCGAGGGCAAGGCGCCGAAATTGGCGAAGCAGCTCGGGCTCGTGTTCGAGGAGAAGACGGGCATCGCGACCGACAAGAATGCCAAGACGAAGCTCGATGGCGTCTACGTCGTCGGTCGCTCGGCGCGGCCCGGTCGCTCGCAGGCGATCATCTCGGCCGGCGATGGTGCTGCGGCCGCGATCGATATCCTCTCGCGCGAAAAGGGTGAAGACGTCGTCGATTGGGACGAGCCGCCGAAAGCGTGACGCGGCTTAGAGCATCTTTTGCCAGAAGCCCACGTCGTGCCAGCGGTCGAACTTCTTGCCCGCATGGCGCACGACGCCGGTCGATTCGAAGCCCAGTGACTGGTGAAGCCGCACGCTCGGCGCGTTCGGTAGCGTGATGCCGGCGACGATCGAGTGAAAGCCGCGGGTCGCGCACTCGTCGATCAGCGCCTGATACAGCTGCCTGCCTTGTCCGCGGCCGCGTGCGCGTTCGTGGAGGTAGATTCCGGTCTCGCACGTCCATTGGTAGGCGTCGCGCGAGCGCCAGGTGCCGGCCTTCGCGTAGCCGATCGGTTGGCCGGCGTCGTCGGTGAGGGTCAGCCACGGAAAGCGTTCGCGATCGTTGCGCCACATGCCGGCCATTTCGCCGGCGCCGTAGGGTTCGTAGCCGAAGTGGATCGCCGTGGTCGTGATGATCTGATTCGTGATCTCGGTGAAGACGGTGAAGTCGTCGGCGTCGGTCGCGCGAATCGGCACCGCGTCAGTGTACGTCGTGGTGTCGGGTTCGAAAGATCGATCTTCGTCGCAACGGAAGCGAAACCTCGGCGAAACATCGGAACGAGTATCTAACGCCGCGCTACTCGAAGCAGCCTAAGGCTGTCGTCCACGCGCGGATTGACGGACGTCGACGTCAGGCGAGGTTCACGCTGGCGAGACTGCGGAGCGATCTCACTCGCGAGTCGTTAGAATTGTTCGTAACGCCGATCCGCGCGCACCTCTTTGCACGAGTCGTTAGAACTGTTCGTAACGCCGATCCGCGGGCACCTCTTTGCACGAGTCGTTAGAACTGTTCGTAACGCCGATCCGCGGGCACCTCTTTGCACGAGTCGTTAGAACTGTTCGTAACGCCGCCCTCGCCGGGCTGGTCATGAGTGTCTACACGCGCGCGAGGCGTTGGAAAGCGTTCGCAGCCACGCGAGCGGCCAATGGACGGTCGAACGCGCAGGTAGATCGGAGCAGAACCGTTCTCGCGCAGCCTTCCGATTTTTCTTCGACGGCCGTTCCGAACAGTTCGGACGGAGTCGTGATCGGCCCTCGACGACCGGGCGTTCCTAACAATTAGAACGGAGTCGTGATTGGCCCCCTCGACGATCGGGCGTTCTTAACAATTAGAACGGAGTCGTGATTGGCCCCTCGACGATCGGGCGTTCCTAACAATTAGAACGAAGTCGTGATTGGCCCCCTCGACGATCGGGCGTTCCTAACAGTTAGAACGAAGTCGCGATCAACCTCGATATCGGGCGTTCGTAATAGAGAACGAAGTCGCGATCAGTCCCGATGATCGGGCTTCCTGACGACTAAAACGCGACTAACGTCCGCCGCGTTTGCCGGCGGAGCGGCCCTGCCCGCGCTTCGGGCCCGACGGAGCGTTTTGTTCACGCGACCGAAGGTCTTGCTGCGCGGGGCTTCGGACGATCCACCCCCGCGCGATTCACTGCCGCCGCGATTACCACCGCCGGCTCCACCACGCGATCCGCCGCGCGATTAACGTCCGCCGCGTTTGCCGGCGGAGCGGCCCTGCCCGCGCTTCGGGCCCGACGGAGCGTTTTTGTTCACGCGACCGAAGGTCTTGCTGCGCGGGGCCTCGGACGATCCACCCCCGCGCGATTCACTGCCGCCGCGACTACCACCGCCACCGCGATATCCACCGCCGCTTCCGCCACGCGATTCACTTCCACCGCGATATCCACCGCCGCCGCTTCCGCCGCGCGATTCACTGCCGCCGCGGTATCCGCCGCCGCTTCCGCCACGCGATTCACTTCCACCGCGATAGCCACCGCCGCCGCTTCCACCGCGCGATTCACTTCCACCGCGATAGCCACCGCCGCCGCCGCTTCCGCCGCGCGATTCACTTCCACCGCGATAGCCACCGCCGCCGCCACCGCTTCCGCCACGCGATTCACTGCCGCCGCGATATCCACCGCTTCCGCCGCGCGATTCACTTCCACCGCGATAGCCACCACCGCCGCTTCCGCCACGCGATTCACTTCCACCGCGATAGCCACCACCGCCGCTTCCGCCACGCGATTCACTTCCACCGCGATAGCCACCGCCGCTTCCGCCGCGCGATTCACTGCCGCCGCGATATCCACCGCCGCCGCCACCGCTTCCGCCACGCGATTCACTTCCACCGCGATAGCCGCCGCTTCCGCCGCGCGATTCACTGCCGCCGCGATATCCACCGCCGCTTCCGCCACGCGATTCACTGCCGCCGCGATATCCACCGCCGCTTCCGCCCCGCGATTCACCGCCGCCACCGCGACGATCATCACCGCCGCGTCCACGGTCACCTGCGCCGGCACCGCGACCACTCCGGGATCCTGAGTCCGCACCGCGGGCACCTGCACCGCGAGCACCTGCACCGCGTACACCCGGACTGCGTTCAGCACCTGCACCGCGAGCGCCTGCACCGCGAGCGGCACCTGCACCGCGAGGTGCGCCGGCACCGCGAGCACCACCGGCACCACGCGCGCGATTTCCGCGCCCTCCTGCCTTGTCGCCGTCCTCGTCTTCTGACGAGACGCCGTCGTCATCGTCGGAGAACGACGCTTCGCGAAGATCGAGCTCGTCGTCATCGACGTTGTCGCCGAACTCGTCGTCGTCGTCGGAGTGGTACGTCAGGCCATCATCATCGTCGTCATCGTCATCTGCCCCGGCGGCACCGAGCCCGCTCGCGCGAGATCCGGCCGCGGCGGCAGCTCCAGCCCCGCGCGGGGCTGAACCTGATCCACCGAACGCACCACTGGAGACGAACTCCTCGTCGCCATCGGCTTCGTCGCCGTCGGCTTCGTCGGTCAGACCGGCAGCACGGCGCGCCGCGTTGGCTTCGGCATTCGCCGCGTTGATTGCCGCAGCCTCTTCCGCTTCAGCACGTGCCTTCGCGCGCGCACGACGCGGAATGTCCGTGGCTTCGCGCGATGCGCGCCACCGACCACGTGCGACCGCACTGTGATCGAGACCGACCAGGTCGCGCAGCTCGTTGAGCTCTTGCTGCGTGAGCTCGCGTGCGTCGCCAACTCGGAGGTGGTGGAACGTGAGCGTCGCGAACGCCACGCGCTGCAACTTGTCGACGCGGAAGCCGAGCGACTCGAACATCCGGTGAACTTGGTGGTGTTTGCCCTCGTGGATCGTGACCGCGACCCAGCTGTGCTTGCTCTCCGACGGAAGCAACGCGACTTCGGCCGGCTGCGTGATCGTGCCGTCCTCGAGCTGGACGCCCTTGCGCAGCTCCTTGAGATCGTCTTGCGTGACCTGGCCGTGGACCTTCGCGTGGTAGGTCTTCGCGACGTGACTCGCCGGCGCGAGCAACTTCGCGGCGAGCTCGCCATCGTTCGTGAGGAGTAGGACGCCCTCGGTGTAGAAGTCGAGACGACCGACCGGCTTCACCGGAATCGGCACGTTCGGCAGATAGTCCATCACGGTCGGTCGACCGCGATCGTCGGTGACGGCGGTGATGCAGCCCTTCGGCTTGTTCAAGAGAACGTAGAACTTCTCGAGTGGATAGACGGCCTCGCCGTCGACCTGAACCGAGTCGTTGTCCGGGTCGACCTTCGTGCCGAGCACGTTCGCGACCTTGCCGTTCACGGTCACGCGACCGGCCGTGATCATTTCCTCTGCTTTTCTGCGCGCGGCGACGCCCGCCGTGGCGAGGAAGCGCTGCAGGCGCACTTTCTCGCCCATAGATATCAGTTCCCTTCCGGATCGTCGTCCGGTTCTAGTGCGTGGTCCGCTCCGTCGCCCGCATGGCCGGCGTGACCGTCGTCCGCGTGGCCGTCATCTTTGGGGTGCTCGTTCGTGTGATCTTGATGATCGTCGAAGACCATCTCGTCGGCGGCCGGGTCGATCGGCTCGTCGAGCGAGTCGTCGGCCGAGTCTTCGGTCGCCGCGCTCGCCGCTGCATCGGTCGGTGCCGCGTCGGCAGATACCATATCGGTTCGTGCCGCATCGGCCGCATCGGCCGCATCCATCGAATCCCCGTGATGCGCTTCGATGGCGTGTCCCGCGGTCGCGCCCATCGACTCGTTCGCTTCCGAATCATGCGAATCAGCGACGTGCGATTCGGCGACGTTCTCCGAGCTCGCGGTGATCGACTCGCTCGATTCCGAGTCGTGCGATTCGGCGACGTGCTCCGAGCTCGCGCTCATCGACTCGTTCGATTCCGAGTCGTGCGATTCGGCGACGTTCTCCGAGCTCGCGCTCATCGACTCGTTCGATTCCGAGTCGTGCGATTCGACGGCGTGCTCCGAGCCCGCGCTCATCGACTCGTTCGATTCCGAGTCGTGCGAATCGGTGGTGTGCGCTACGGCGTGTTCCGCGCTTAGACTCGTCGACTCGTTCGATTCCGAGTCGTGCGATTCGACGTGCTCCGAGGTCGCGCTCATCGACTCGTTCACTTCCGAATCTTCCGACTCGGAGGATGCGACGGCGTGCTCCGAGCCCGCGCTCATCGACTCGTTCGAGTCACGCGATTCGGCAGCGTTCGCGCGCATCGACTCGTTCGAGTCATGCGATTCGGTGTGTTCCGAGCTCGCGCTCATCGACTCGTTCGAGTCATGCGATTCGCTCGGCGTGTTCCGAGCTCGCGCTCACCGAGTCGTCCGATTCGGCGACAAGCTCCGAGCTCGCCCTCATCGAGTCGTCCACGACCTCGACATCATCGAGCTCGTCGTCATCTCCATCGATCGACAGACCGGCTTCGCGACGCGCCTCGCGCTCCTCGGCGGCGACCTCATCGGACAGCGCCGACTGACGAATCGCATCGACAAACGACCGCGCTTCCGACGCCGGCAACCGGCCATTCGGGAAGCTCGTCATCTCGCCGGACATCGACATCGCATCGTCGTCCGAATCGAGACCACGCTCGAGGTGCGAACCACCGGCGAGCGCTGCATCGGCAAGTGCCCCGGCAGCATCGACGACCTGCGGATTGCGACGCTCGGCTTCCGCTTCGGCCGCCGCATGCTCGGCGAGGATCGAATCGATCGTCGAGACTTCTTGCGGCATCTCGCTATCGGCCGACGGATCGATATCGTCGAGCACGATCGGCTCGCCGGTTTCCGGATCGATCTGGTCACCGTTCGCATCGAGCGAAACGCCGAGGCGATCCGACATGACCTGCCGCGATTCGGCCGTCAGCTCGCTGTACTCGCGCAGCGTGGGTAGCTCGCGCAGATCCGAGAGGCTGAAGAAATCGAGGAACTCTTTCGTGGTGCCGTACAGCGTGGGGCGGCCAACTTCTTCGCGCTTACCGAGCACGCGAATCAGCGATCGATCGAGCAACAGGCGCAGCGTGTTCGACGAATCGACACCGCGAATCTCGTCGATTTCGGGACGCGTGATCGGCTGGCGATACGCGACGATCGCGAGCGTCTCGAGCTGTGCGCGCGAGAGCCGGACCGGACGGCCGGCGATCAACTGCTGGACCCACGACGAGAACGAGGTGTTCGTGCGGAACTGATAGCCGCCCGAGACCGTAGCGAGCGCGATGCCGCGATCCTTGTAGTCCTCGTGCAGCTCCGCGATCGCTTGCTCGATCCGAGCGACGTCGGACACGCGCGTGAGCTGGCGCAGACGCTGGATCGTGACGGGCTTATCCGCCGCGAACACGAGCGCTTCGATCAAGTGGCGCAGCTGAACCGGCGTGAGCGTGCCCGGCAGGAGCGCGGCTTCGACGCCGGCTTCATCCGTGATCGGATCGCCGACGACGTCATCACCATCCGCAGTCGTTTCGCCCTCGCCGCTCGCGACCAGGTCATCGGGAATTGCGGAAGCGGCGTCGTCGCCATCGCCAAGCTCGTCGGTGCCGTCGTCGACGACCTCCCCAACACCGCTCGCATCCATCGCCGCTTCGAGCGCGTCGGCGAGCTCGGCGTTCGACAGCACATCGTGCGATTCGGTCGGCTCGGAATCGGTCGGCTCGCTCGCCGCGATCGAGTCATCCGCATCGGACTTCGACCGCTTCGACTTTTTCGAGGCCTTCTTGCCGTTCGTCGATGCCTCGGCGGCTACTTCGTCGACGACATCGGAATCGGCGCGCTTCGACTTCTTGCCGCGCTTCGTTGCCGGCTCGTCGGACGCCACTGCAATTTCCTCGGCTTCGGTCGAATCCGCGTCGCCGTCGGCAACTTCGACAGCATCGGACTCGGCGTTCGAGTCCGCAACGCGCTTCGACTTCTTGCCGCGCTTCGTCGCCGGCTCCTCGGACGCGGCGCGTTTCGGCTCGTCCGAAGCCGCAACGACAACCTCGGGCTCATCCACCGCCACAGGCTCGTCCGACATCATCTCGGCGGCTGCAGCAGCGCGGAACTTGGCATCCTCGTCATCCTCACTGACGTCAGGTGCACCCGCAGAAACCGACTGAGCTTCAACGGCTTCCGCAGCCGCCCGCTCGCGAGCCTTCTTCGCCGCTTTTTTGGATTTCCTGCTCACAGCAGATCGCTCGTATCACGCCGGTCCGACACTCAGCGGTAATCGTCGGATCTGGCTACGGTTTGCTCGACCCTGCCCCGGAGATCGTCCGTCGCACGCGCGATGTAGATCTCCTCGTCCGACTGCACCGTGGGCGCATCCGGCTCGGGCACGTGCTGGGTGATGGTGATCAGCCGCAGCTTCGCCATCTCCAACAGCGCCAGGAACGTCACGACCGCCTCGTGCCGGACCTCCTCGATCGTCCGAACCAGGCCATCCCGCATGAACGAGAACATGCTGGTGAACGTGAACTTCCCCTCGCTCTCCAACCGGTCCGTGAGCTCGGAAATCTTTTGGCTGACACTCAGCCGATCGATCAGGACGTTGTGCGAGACCTTGAGCTTCGCCGACCGCATCACGCGATCGAACGCCTCGATCAGCTTGTGCACCGGAAACCCCGCCAGCGGCGCGATCGCATCCAGATCGACGCCCTCGCTGACCGCATCTTCCGTGGGCACACCACGGCCCCACACGTTGCGCCCGACGACCGGCCGGCCACCGAGCTGGGTCGCCGCTTCCTTGTACTTCTGATACTCGAGCAAGCGCCGGATCAAGTCCGCACGCGGATCGATGTTCTCCTCGTCGCCATCCCCGCCACCGAGGACCGACGCCATGCCTTCCTCGTCCTCATCCCCCGGCTGCGGCGGCAGGAGCTCGCGCGACTTGATGTGGCACAGCGTGGCCGCCATCAGCAGGTACTCGCCGGCGACATCGATATCGAGCCCGGCCATCGCATCCAGATACTCGAGATACTTCTCCGTCACGAACGCGATCGGGATGTCGAGGATCGACAACTCGTGCTTCTTCACGAGGTGAAGCAACAGAATCGAGCGGCCCCTCGAACACGTCGAGGGCTACTTGGTAATGCGCGTCCATACGGGGTCAGAACAGGTGACTGAACACCGTATACACGTGATTCGCGCAGAACTGAGCAGGAACCAAAAAGATCTGTGCGATTTGCGGAATCAGCGCCACCGCCATCACGACGAACGGCCCGAACCGCGCGTATTGCTCGAATTGCGGCCGGTATTTGTACGGCATGAGGTGCTCGGCCACGTGTCCACCGTCGAGAGGCGGCGCCGGCACGAGATTGAAGAAGAACAGGACGAAGTTCGTCGCGCCCGCGAACGCCAGGATCTCGTACAGCCCGACGCCCCGCGGATCCGCCGACGGATGCGCGACACCCTTCCACACGAGAATCGCGCGCGCGAGCTCGAGCAGCGTTCCCAGGATCAAGTTCATCGACGGCCCGGCGATCGCGACCAGGATCTGCGCCGTCGACATCTTCCACTTCCGCGACACGCGCGACGGCTGCCACTCGACGGGCTTGCCCCAACCGAAGCCACCGACACCGCCATTGGCCGCGTAGACACCACCAATCACCGGCAAGAGCAGCGTCCCGATCGGATCCGCATGCGCGAGGGGGTTGAGCGTCACGCGGCCTTGCCGGCGCGGCGTGTCATCCCCCAAGCGATCCGCCATGAACGCGTGCCCGAACTCGTGGATCGCCACCGACGCGATCAGGACGCCGACGCGGATCACGATCCAGCGGATTTGCTCGGAGTCCAAATTCACGGCCCAGCGACTATGACATAGAAGTTGCGCGCTGCCGCAGGCCACCTTCCAATGGGCCATGGCGCGCCGGCTCGGCCTCGACGAAGGCGTCGACCTCTACCTCGACCACCTGAAGGTCGAGCGCGGGTTAGCCCGCCACACCCTCGAATCCTACGGCCGGGACCTCCGCAACATGCTCGTGTTCGTTAGCGAGCGCGGCTGCGCGGATGTCGACGACGTCACCCAAGAGGTCCTGACCGACTACCTGATCGAACAGGCCAAGACGCTGTCCCCGCGCAGCCGGGCTCGAGCGTTAGTGGCGATGCGAGGCATGTTCCGTCACTTGATCGGCGAGCGCTGGCTCGAAGCCGATCCGACCGAGCTGATCGACGCCCCGCGGACCGCCAAGCGCATCCCGGGCGTGCTCGGCGAAGAGTCGGTAGGCAAGCTGATCGCCACGCCTCCGGACACGCCGCGCGGCCGCCGCGATGCCGCGATGATCGAGCTCGCCTACGCCAGCGGCCTGCGCGTTTCGGAGCTCGTCGCGATCGCGGTCGCCGATATCAATCTCTCGCAGGGCTTCGTGCGCGTCACCGGCAAAGGTCAAAAGACGCGGCTGGTCCCGCTCGGCGCCAGCGCTCGCGACAAGCTCGCTCGCTACCTCGCCGACGACCGCCCCACCCTCGTCAAAGATCCGGCCGAGACCGCGATGTTCCTGACCGACCGCGGCCGTCCCATGACGCGTCAGGGATTCTGGAAAGCACTCCGACAGTACGCTCAGAAATCTGACGTTCGGTTGCCGAGCGGCGGCGTATCACCGCACAAGCTGCGGCACTCGTTTGCGACTCACCTCGTCGAGCACGGCGCCGATCTGCGCGCGGTCCAGGCGATGCTCGGTCACGCCGACATCTCGACCACCGAAATCTACACGCACGTCAGCCGCGCGAGAGTGTTGCAACAGGCCCGGTTGCACCCGCGCGCGCAGCGCCGCTGATACCATCGCGCGCGGTGGTTCGGTCTGCGTGTGCTCTCGTTCTGTTGTGTGGAACAGCGATCGCCGCGCCGCACCAAGTGACCGGTCGCGTGATCGATCACACCACGGGCGCTCCGATCGAAGGCGCGACCGTGATGGCGGAGCATTCGTCGTACGCGACCGGCACCGACGGCGAATATACGGTGACCGTCGACGATGGCGAGAACCTCGTCGTCACCGCACCGGGCTACGGCTTCCGGATCGTCGCGCCGATGGACGAGATCGAGCTGTTCGTCTCGTCGGCGGAACAGATCAACGTGTACGGCAAGGCACCGGAAGCGCCGCGCCCGCCCGCACGCTACGTGCTGTCTTCCGACGACATTCGCATCCTGCCCGGCAGCGGCAACGACATGCTGCGCGCCGCGCAAGTGCTCCCCGGCGTCGCGCGCCTGCCGTATTCGTACGGCGGTTTGGTGTTGCGCGGCAGCTCCCCACGCGACAACGCGGTCTACCTCGACGGTATCGAAGTCCCGCTCGCATTTCACTTCGGCGGCCTGACCTCGTTTTATCCGAGCGGCATGCTGACCGACCTCACCGTCGAGAACGGCGGGTTCGAAGCATCGTACGGTCGCGCGCAAGGTGGCATCGTGACGCTGTCGACGCGCGAGCCCCGTCGCGATAAATGGCGCGAAGGCGGTAGCGTCGGCCTGCTCGATTCGAGCGTGTTCGCGGAAGGTCCCGTCGGCGACGGCGGCATCATCATGGGCGTGCGGCGCTCGTATTTCGATGCCGTCGCGATCGCGTGGGCCGACGACAGCATTCCACTGCCGAGCTATCTCGACGCGCAGGTCCGGATGTCGTTCGGCGATCCGCAGAACAACGGCCGGATCACGCCGATCCTGTTCATGGCGTACGACCACGTATCGGCGAAGACCGAGAAGGCCACGCACGAAGACACGACGACGCTCGACATGTTCTTCGTCCGCGCCGGCATTCCGTACCTCCGGCAATGGGGCCCGCTCTCGCTTCGCGTGACGCCGTGGATCGGCATGAACGAGTTGCCGTTCTCGAGCGTGACGAACGGCAACCTCGAGACGTTCAGTCGCGGCCAGTTTCCCGGCGGCGTCCGGACGGATCTCACGCGCGACTACACGTGGGGGACGTTGCGCGGTGGCCTCGATATCGATGCCGGTTACGTCTCGCACACGCAAGAAGGCCTCGGCCAACCCGGCGACATCATCCAGCAGGTCAACGGCGATACGTCGCTGTGGTACGAGAACACCGCGCTGTGGGGCGAAGCTCGCTTCGACGCGCTCGACGAGGATCGCTTCCAATTCCGTCCCGGCCTGCGCATCGAACGCTACGGCATGACGGGCGAGAACGTGATCGATCCGCGTCTCGCGATTCGCGAGCGGCTCACCGAACACCTCGTGTTGCGCGAAGCCGTCGGTCGCTATCATCAACCGCCCACGCCCGGTGATCTCGATCCGAACGGCGGCAATCCGAACCTCAAGTCGTCGTACTTCGATCAGTCGGCGGTCGGCGTCGACGGCGAGTGGAACGAATGGAGCGGCTCGCTCACGGCCTACTACAACCTCGGCTTCGACCTCGGCGTCCGCCAGCTCGACTCGACCGGCGAGTTCAAAGATCTGGGCGGGCTCGGCCCGACGTTCGAGCTCCTGTTGGAGAAGCAGCTCGGCCTCGCGTTTTATCGAGAGAACCTCGGCCGCGCGCGCGATCGCGGGCTCGAGCTATTGGTCAAGCACACCACGAAGGACTGGTTGTGGATGCTGTCGTACACGCTGTCGAAGGCGGAGCGCGACGAACCCGAGCTCGTCGCGACGCCGCTCGATCCGATGCCCGATCGCGGCTACCACCCGTTCGAGCTCGATCAACGGCACAACCTGAACCTCGTCGTGTCGCGCAAGTTCGTGCACTGGCGGTTCGGCGCGCGGATCCAGCTGGTATCGGGCCTGCCGTACACGCCACTCGCTACGCCGACGAATCCGAACCCGGCGCTCTACAGCGAGACGCTGCCACTATTCTTCCAGCTCGATCTGCGCGCGGATCGCACGTGGCAACGATCGTGGGGCCTGATCAACTTCTACGCGGATATCCAAAACGCCACGTGGTACCCGAACGTCGAAGCGCGCGAGATCGTGAACGTCGACCAGTCGCATCCGAACGGCTATAGCGACTTGCCGGGGCTACCGATCGCGCCGTTCATCGGCGTCGAGTTCGTGCCGAAATAGTACAGTCGACGGCGATGAGACTTCGCTTCGCGCTCGTAGCGCTTGTCGCGTGTGGTAGCGGTCAGCACGGCACGTCGGACGAGCCGAAGCCGCGCGTGATCACGTACGGACCGCTCGGCATCAAGACCGATGCGAAGCAGGCGAACCAAGCCGTCATCCTCGGCACCGACGACAAAAACGGCTCGACCGTGTTGCCGTTACCGACGGGGCCGGCGAAGGCGAACGTCGATGCGATGTACGTCGAGCTCGGCGGCGGCAGCAATACCAAGGGCGGCATCACGCCGGTGAAGCTCGCGACCGCGCCGAATCCCGATCAATCAGTGCAGGTCGGCATCTACGAAGAGTTCAACGGTGGCACCGGGCCGCAGTGGCGCGCAGGCGTGTGGGTGTCGGCGATCGTCGCGGCGAACGTGCTCGGCAAGGACCTCACGGACTTCACGTTCTCGGCATCGAACGGCGGCTACATCGATGGGGCGAGTGCGTCGGGGTTGATGGCCGGCGGCTTCTTGGCGGCGATGACGGGCGCGCCGGTCGATCCGCAGGCGACGATGACCGGCATCATTAACCCGGATGGCTCGATCGGTCCGGTCGGCGGAATTCCGGAGAAGTTCCTCGGCTCGATCGAAAAGGGCAAGAAGAAGCTCGGCTATCCGATCGGGATGCGCAAGGCGAAGTCCGAGGCGAACGGCCAGGATGTCGATCTCGTCGATCTGGCGAAGGCGCACGGTGCGGAAGCCGTCGAGGTCGCCGATGTTCACGAGGCGTACAAGCTCCTCACCGGCAAAGAGCTGCCGGAGACGGTGCCGGTGTCGGAAGCGGAGATGAAGTTGGACGCTGGCACGTCAGGCGCGCTCGAGAGCTTCTACAAAGATTGGGAACAGAAGCTCGCGCACGAATGGGCGGCGATCGTGCAGCTCGATAGCGCGGGCAAGCAGCCGGCGGTCGTGGGCACGTTGCGCGACTACACGAAGAAGATGTCGGACTCGGCGGCGAACTATCACAAGAAGGGCGTGCTCGGCGCCGCCTATCAACGGATGCTCTACGCGTGGGCGTTCGCCACGGCGACGAACTCGACCGTCGACATCCTGAACAAGATCAAGAAGGGCGACATCACCGGGGCGATCGCGGTGATCGATACGTTGGATCAACTGTCGGCGAATCAGTCGCAGCTGTTCACGAAGATCGGGACGATGCGGCCGAAGACGCTCGGCGGGCATCTTCAAGTGATGGCCGCGTTCAAGACGGCGCTCGAGGCGTACGTGTATCGCCAGCTCTCCGATCAGATCGTCGGCCAGTTGAAGCCGTATCTGCAAAACCTCGCGACCCAACCGCCGGCGAAGCTCGCCACGATGAGTGAAGAGATCGCGAATGCGGTCGGGCCGACGGCGCTGTATCTGACGCGGACGGCGACGCAGATGACGATGGCCGTACAGGAGATCGACTTCGAGAAGGAAGACTCGGTCCAGTACATGTGCTCGATCCCGAACGTCGTGCGGATGTCGACGTCGTTCCAATCGGCGGCGAGCGCCGGCCTGACGTATTTCGACACGATGGTGATCGACGAGCTGGCGAAGGCGGCGTCGATGACCGTCGACGACGCGCGCAATCGCTTCGGGCAGATCGAGACGGATTACGTGATCGCGTACGCGATGACCAAGCTCGCGGGTAGCGACATGATCGGCGAGCTCAAGAAGGGCTGGGGCGAGAAGTCGTTGCCGTTCGGCCTGATGACGTTGGCCGCGAGCGAGCTGTCCTACTACGACTCGGCGGAGCTGATCGCGAAGTACTACTCGCTCGGCGTCCACACCGACGACAACAACCAGGTCTCGAAGGTCGACTTCGACTCGGCGTTCAACACGATGCTCGTCAATGCGGAGCGCAGCGCGCGATCGAATGCACGGGCCGCGAAGATCGCGGCGGGTGCGATTCCGATCCAGGCGCGGCTGTCGTACGAGGTCGGCGTACTCGAGCGCGACAGCACGGATCTGACCGAGAAGGTCGACGCGCTCGCGCAGTTCTGGAATAGCTCGGCCTATTCTCAGACCGCGGTCATGCTCGCGCGGAACTGAGCTCGATCGCGAGGTCGTCGGCGGTGCCCACGTCGGTGGCGTCCGCGCGATCGGAGAAGTCCGCATCGACGACAAGCCAGCCCGTGCGATCGATCGGAGGACCGATCGCGCCCGCGAACGCGCAGCGAATGAACGAGGTCGCGCGCAGGTCGGTGCCGGACAGATCGGCATCGCGCAGATCGCAATCCTCGAGCACGGCGCCGGCGAGCGTGGTTCCGGCGAGGCTGGCGCCGCGAAAATCGCAGCCGACGAAGTGAGCGAGATCGAGGCGCGCGTCGGCGATGTCGGCCTTCGCGAACGTGCCGCGCTCGACGGTCGCACGTGACCAGATCGACGTGGCGAGCAGGCCGCGCGAGAAGTCGCAGTGTTCGAGCTGGGCGCCGGCGAACGAGGTCGCTTCGCCGATCAGGTCGGGCGCGGTGCACCGCCGGAGCTGTGCGTTCGCGAGCGTGGCGGTCTCCATGCGGGCGCGCGCGAGGTCGACGTCGATCAGCTCGGCCTCCGTGAGGTCGGTGCCGACGAGGTCTGCGCCGACGAGCGAAATCTTCTCGAGCCGCGAGCCCGCGAGATCGGCGCCGCGAACGACCCGACGCGAGGCATCCGCAGTCACGACGACGAGGCGCTCGCCCCGGGCCCCACGGCTCTCGCGCCACAGGCGGTGCTTCGCGAACGCGTCGGGATCGAGCGTGCCGCGCGGCGCCTTCGCACGTTGGGCGGCGAAGATCCGCGGGGCGTCGAGCGCGACCTTCTTCGCGATGTCGTCCCAGTACGCGCGCTCGTCGTTGATCCACGCGCGCTGATAGCGCTCGGGGCGCGACGCGCGATCGGTGTGGCCGTGGCCGGTCGTGAACCGTTCGACCGGAATCGCATCCCCGACGAGGAATTTCGCGAGCTCGGCCAGCGCCGTGCGCACGCGATCGATCGCGAGGTGGTTGTGCTCCCAATCGTCGCCGACGAGCCGCTCCGGCGAAATCACGAGCGTGGGGACGAGGCGATCGATCTCGCGGACGAAGTCGAACGGTTCGAGAATCGTCGACGTGCCGTCGCCGAGCTCGTTGTCGGCCGGATCGGCTTCGGTGAGATCCTGCGCGCTCGTGAACGAAAATGCGCGCTCGCTCGCACACCGCGGACAGGCCGCGCGAACGAGCCACTCGCTACCGGTTCCACCCGTGCGCCAGGCGACCGGGCGCCAGTCACCGCACGCTTCGCACGGATACATCCCCGCGATGAAGTCCATCTCCTGCAGGGAACGCGGCTCGCCCGCGATCACGATCATTGGCCGAGGATCGATGATCTGGTGCGAGATGTCGAGGTAGGCTGGATGCATGGTTTCGCTGGCCGATGTCCTCGCTCGTCCCGACGACGACGAGGTCCGCCTCGCCTACTCCGACGCGATCGCGGGCACGGATGCCGCCCTCGCCGAATTCATCAAGTTGCAGATCGTGCAGGCACAAAAGCGGCGCGAGCATGCGTCACCGCCGCCGGACATCTCGGCGCGTGCGCAGGTGTTGCGGATGGGGAACATCGAACGCTGGGCGGCGCCGATGTTGAAGCTCGTCGAGAGCGGTTCGTTCCTGCGCGGCCTCATGGAGGTCGTGACGGTGGACGCCGCGAAGTTCCTGGTCAGTGCCGATCGGATCTACGCCACGGCGCCGGTGCTGCACGTGAACTTCACGAACGCGGGGCCGGTGGCCAAGCAACTGTTCGCGTCGCCGGCGCTGGCGCGATTGAAATCGATCGAGCTGCGGGATAACGAGCTCGGCGATGCCGGTGCGATCGCGCTCGCGAATTCGCCGCACCTCGAGTCGTTGCGATGGCTGGGGCTACGCAACAACGGCATCGGGCAAGCGGGACTGGATGCGCTGGCGGAGCGGCTCGATCAGGTCGGGTACGTGAACTTCGAGAGCAATCCGGCCGGCGATCCCACCGTGCACTTCGTCGATTATTCGTCGGAGACGGAGATGGGGAAGGCCTTGCAGGCGAAGTACGGACCGCGCAAGTGGCTCGCCATACCGAAGCGCGAGCCGTGGCCGCCCGAGCGTGACGCGGTCGACTGAATGCGCCGGATGATCGAAGTCGTCGCCGCCGCGATCGACGCGACGGAGGATGAAGTGTTCGCGCTCGAGGTCGGGGCAACGCGTGCGGCGTTCGTGGGATCGCCACTGTGGTATGCGCTGCCGCCCGGCGGGATGCCGGATCCGGGCGCGCCGCTCGACGACGTGATCGACTGGTGCGGGAGCGCGATCGGCATGAGGCGAGACGTGCTCGCGCTCGGCGCGATGATCGGCCTGGTGTGGGAGATCTATGCCGCGCATGGCTGGGCGATCGCCGCGGCGCATGCGGCGATCGGAGACTTCGTCGAGATCCACGCGCAGGTCGCAGCGAGGGCGCGGGATCGAGTGATCGCGGCGACGGCCGGGATCGTGGCGGAGATGAATCCCGATCTCGCGGCGCTCGAAGCGGTCGGCGTCGAGCCACCCGGTGGAGATTTGGTGCGCGGCACGTTGGTGTCGGCGATTCGCGTCGTCGCGGACGAAGCCGGGCGCGCGGATCACGAAGCGGTGATCGACCATGTCGCGCAGATGTTCGGGCTGACGTTGCCACCGGCGCCGGTCACGAACGTGCAGCCGTTGGACGATGTCGGCGCGGCGTTGCACGATCTAGGACGGCACGAATGGACGTGGGCGCATGTCGCCGAGTGGCGCGATGGGGACGCGTTGCTGTTGGCCAAGGCGATCGCGCGGGGCTGTGGCGCGGCGCGCGTGGTCGAGCTCCTCGTGCGGATTCGTCACGAGGTCGCGGATCGGCTCGCGGGGTTGGTCGTCGAAGCGTGGCATGGAGAAGTCGCGCAGGTCGTCGCGCAGGCGTCGGTGTTCGGTGAAACGCCGCTCGTGGACGCCGTGCTCGATCTCGCGGAAGGTGCGGCCGCGCGTGCAGGTCTGCGGATCGCACGGAGCGCGGTGGCGATGTGGGAAGGCGGACGTGCGGAGGATCTGCGGGCGGTGTGTAGCGAGCTGTTGGGTGACCCACGCGACGTGCGGCCCCTGTGGGAAGCCCACGTCGATGCGTTGCGCGAGGCGAGCGCGTGATCGAGCTCGACCTGGTCTACGCGCTCGCGCAGGCGGCGGATCCGAGCACGGCCCCTGCCCTGCGGATGTCGGCGGCACATGCCGATGCGCGCATCCGGCTGCTCGCACAGTTGGGACTCGCGCGGATCGGCGATCTCGATCCGGTCGCGATCGACGATGCCTTGGCGGACGAGCCGGAAGTCGCGAACTATCTGATCGTGGCCGTGCGTGCGGCGATGGTGGCGATCGCCGATGCGTCGCACGATTACCTCGCGGCACAGGTCGCGTATGGCCATCCGGCGGTGCTCCGCGCGAACTGCCTATACGCGTTGGCCGCGCACGATCGCGCGAGAGCCGAAGCCCTGATCGACGAGCTCGATGGCGATGCGCTCGATCATCTGATCGCGATCGTCCATCTGCGTGGCGGCGTGTTCGCGGAGCGGTTTCACGAGACGCGGACGCCGCACGTCGACCGCGTGGGCATGCTCGCTAGTATCGCGATCGGTCGATAAGCGCGGCGAGCTTCACCGGCTCGACCACCTGCTCCCACGAGCCGATGTTCGGCAACAGGCCGACTTGGTGCGATACGGACGTGCGAAAGCCGATCGCGAGATCGCGCGTGAACTCACCGCGTTGCATCTCGGGCGTTTCGTCGGCATCCAGGTCGATCGTCGACAGCGAGATCGTGATGCGCGCGCCATCGTCGTTCGGATCGCCGTTGCACCATTCGCGACCGAGACCGAACCGCGCGAGCAGCTCGGGATGCTCCTCGGCCATGGTCTGCCAATCGAGCCAGTGCGGCAGGTACTTGCGCAGCCACCACGCATAGACCGTGGCTTCGCCGTGCGTGACCTCGGTGCAGCGCGCGAGATCGTCGCCGGGCGGAACGAGACGCGCTTCGTCGAACGCGACGTACGGCGCCGCGACTTGGACCTGGCGCGACTCGCGCTGGGCGACGGCGAGAAACCCGCGCATTTGCCAGCGAGCGACCGGGTGGAGCGCGAGCCAGGCGCCTTCGATGTTGACGTGGATCGCCAGATCACACGGATCGAACCAGCGCGAGCCCGTTGCCGCATCGGCCGGTGGCACGGCGCCGATCGAGACGTCGTCGACGAGCTCGTCCCCGACCGCCCACGCGAGCACGAGCTTCGCCTCGACGGCGAGTCCCGCGACATCGAGTGCCTCGGCGAGCGCCTTGGCATTGCTGCGAGGCGACCGCAGGTGTTCGATGTACTGCGCGGCGAGTGTCATGGCGGAGACTGTATTACAGTCGCTGCGTGCCGGACGAGGACCTCGACGATGCGGTGATGCGCGCGGCAGTTTCGAACGATCCGTCGCTCGCCATGCTGCTCGTGCGGCGCGCCGCCGTGCGAATCGCCGCGAACGAGCTCGTGGATGCGGCGGCCGATCTCGAATCCGCGTCGCGGCTCCACGCCGAAGCCGGTGCCACGGTCGACGAAGCTCGGTCGCGGCAAGCGCTCGCGACCGTCCAGCGCACGCTCGGCGCACTGCCGGAGGCCGAGACCAATGCGCGTCGAGCGATCGCGATCGCGCCGGAGAAGTCGCCGTTCATCGTGGCGGCACATACCGAGCTCGGCGAGACGATGCTGCTCACGGGTCGGCCGAAGACCGCGATCGAGCACTATCAAGCCGCGCTCACCCACGGCGCGTCGATCGGCATGATCGCGGTCGCGAAGGCCGCGCTGCATCGGCGGATGGCGATCGCGCATTCGATTGCCGGCGAGCACACCGCGGCGGCACTCGAAGCGGATGAAGCCGCGCTGCTCTACGAACGCGCGGGCGATCGCACGGCGGCTACACGCGCGCGCATCGAATCGGCGACGGCGCTGGTCGAGGCAGGACTTGGCGGCGCCGCGACCGAAGCGATCCAAGAGGCGCGCACGTCCGCCGGTGACAACGCGGGGGCGCAAGCCGAGCTCGACATCCTCGAGGCCGCACGCGCGTTGAAAGAGAAGGATCTCGACACCGCGCTCGCGCTCGCCCAGAAGGCACGGCAGCACGCGCTCGACGGCAACGCGCTCCTGCCCTACGTCAGCTCGGCGCTCGTGATTGCCGAGATGCTGGAGCAAAAAGGTGACCGCGTCGGCGCGTACGAGTCGCTCGCGGTTGGTTGGGTCACCGCGGCGGACAAGATCGGCAACGACCTCGCGGGCACGATCTTTCGCGAGCCGCTACGCAGCCAGAAAGAACGCTGGGGCGACGCCGAATTCGATCGCGTCAAAGCGACGTACTACGCGCGACCGAACTAACTACTCACGCGCAACTTGCGGTGCCGTATCGCGCGGTGCACCGACCGTCGGCTCGCGATTCCCACCCTCACGGTTCCCGCCTTCGCGGTTCCCGTTCGCGGCTTCTTTGCCGCCGGCTTCCTTGCCACCGCCGAGCGCCTTCTTCTCCGCCGTGATGCGTGCCTGCTGGTGCTGCTTCGCCCACGTCGTCAGCCCCGCGCTGATCGCCTGATACTGCGACTGCGCCGTCTTCGCCGAGCTATCCGCCTTCGTTTCCTGCGCCGTCGCTTCCGCCGCGCCGGCTTGGTGACGTTGCACCGCACCCTGCACGCGTTGCGCGCCTTGCTGCCAGCCTTGCTGACCCTTCACGAGTTGCGCTTGGGTCTGCGTTGCCTTCTGGCCGGTCTGCTGGTTCGTCTGCTTGTCCTTGGCGATGCCCGCCGTCTGCTGCTGACCCTGCTGCTGGCCGCCCGAGATCATCGTCTTCATCCGGCTTAGCGCGGCCGAGAAGTCATCCGTGTCCTTCGCCATCTTCGCGGCGTCGTCGCTGTAGCCCGCGAGGAAATGCGCGCCGCCGCGGAACACCTGGAGCGGCACCTCGATGATCGCCATACCAGCCAACCGCGACACGCCGCCATTACCGATGTCCTGCGCCTGCTTCGCGCGCTGATTCTGCGCCTCGATCGCGGCGTCCTTCGCCGTGACCGCTTCCTTGTGCTGATTGCCGGTCTCGACGGCTTCCGCGGCGAGCTTGTTCGCTTCGTCGAGCTTCTCTTTGTTGCCCGTCTCTTTCGCCTGCATCGCGAGCTCGGCCGACTTCTTCTTCGCCCACTGCTCGCGCTCCGCCATGTCCGCTTCGATCTGTTCCTTCACGCCGCTGAGCTGCGCTTCGGTGAACGGCGGAATCTTGATAGTTCGGCGACACCTTGCGCTTCTGCTTCTCGACCGACTCCGGCTCCTTGCCCGCGAGTCCCTGACCGAAGGCGCCCGGCCACTTCGTCGTGCGTTGCCGCTCCGCGAGTGCCTTCTCTTCCTTCTCCTTGTCCTCACCGCGTTCGCGCTCGAGGTTCGCGAGCTCCTTATCGGCAGCCGCATCACCCTTGGGCGCGAGCGCTTCTTCGTTGCCTTCCTTCTTCTCCTTCTTCAACAACGCGAGCGTCGTCTCCGTCGGCGGCAACAGGTCGATATCGCGATGCGCCTTATCGAACACCTTGAACGGGTTGTACGGATCGATCAGCCACGGCTTGATGCCCCAGTCCGCGATGATCTTCAGCGCCTTCATCACCGGGTTCCGGTTCTTGTTGACGCCCTCTTGCGCCTCTTCGGTCTCTTCCTTGTTCTCGTGGAGCTCCTTGTTGCCCTTGGTCCGCTCGGCCTCGTTGTCGGCCTTGATCTCGCGCTGACGGTCGGCGAGCTTCTCGTCCGCTTCGCGGTTCTTGTTGTACTGCTCGCTATCGGCTTCCTGACGCTCGATATCCGAGTCGTCGTTCGCGCGCTTCTTGTCGTACGCCTCTTTGTTCGCCGACTTGCGATCCTGCTTGTCGAGCTGGCTCTGCTTCTCGTCGCGCGCGGCCTTCGCTCGATCGAGCTCGCGTTGCGTCTTCGCGTTGGCCTTCGCCTCGGCGTCGTTCGCCTTGTTTTGCGTGCTGTCGAACTCGTCCTGCGCCTGCTTGACGTCGCGATCACGCGCCGCCTTCGCCTTGTCGTTGCCCGGCTTCGCGAGCTCGTCCGCCCGCTTCGCCTTGTCGGCGGCTAGGTCCGCCTTCTCTTGGGCGTAGCGCTCCTGCTCCGCCTTCATCTCCTGCGCCTTGATCTCCGGATCCTCAATCTCGGAGATCTTCTTCGTCGACGCCGCGTGCTCCTTCTCGATCGACGATTCGCGCGCCTTGAATTCGCCGTCCGCCGAATGTTGCGCTTCGGCTTGGGTCTTCGCTTCCGCTGCCTTCAAGCGCTCGTCCGCCGCGCCCGTCTTCGCCTCGAGCCGCTCGCGCGCGCTTCCGACGACGCCTTCCTTCGCATCGGCCGCGGCCTTGCGCTGCGCCTCCGCCGACTTCTCGGCCGCTTCGAACTTCTGTTCGCTCGTCTTGGCCTCGGCCTGGATCTTCTCGACCGTCGCCTTCCGCTCGGCTTCGATCTTCTCGATCTTCGCCTGGCGATCCGCTTCGACCTTCTCGAGCTTCGATGCGTTCTCCTCGCGATTGCGCTTGATCGCCTCGTCGTGAGCCTCTTGCGCTTCCTCACGCGCCTTGCGGTTCTCGGCGAGCTTCTCCTTGAGCTCGTCCTGGATCTTCTTCCGCTCGGCCTGCGCCTCTTTGAGCTTCTCTTGCGCTTCCTTCAACTTCTCTTGGCGCGACTTCTCCGGAGCCTTCTCGTCCTTGCCCTCTTTACCCTCGTCCTTACCTTCGGTCGGTTCTTTCGGCGGCTCCTCGTGGCCACCCTTGGTCTCGACCGGCTCGGTCTTCGCCGGCTCGGTCTTCGCCGGTTCGGTCTTCGCAGGCTCGGTCTTCGCGGGCTCGCTCTTCGGCGCGGTCTCGGTCTTCGGCGCCTCTTCCGGCGAGCCACCACCGCCACCCTTACCACCCAACGCTTTGCCGCCAGCCTCGATCCCGGCGTCCGCAGCCTTGCCGCCGGCGATGTTTCCAACAAACCCGACCGTCTGATTCGCGGTCTCGCTCAGCGTCTCGCCCTGCTCCTTGACGTCGCGCGGATCCGCCTCGCTCTTGAACGTGTGCATCGCGCGGAACATCAGGATCCACGGATTGATCACGAGCTTCGCGATCGCATCCAAGATCAGCGTCGCCGTCACCACGCCCGCCGCGATCTCGGTCAACGTGATCGCGAGCGGCGCCGCAGCGCCCAACGTCGCGATCGTGACGATCCACATGATGAGACCGATCGCGGCAACCACCGCTGCGATCACGTTCAACACGTTCACGACGATGTCGATGATCTCGGCGATCGACTGCAGGCTGTTCGCCAGCATGTCGTACGTGTCCTCGCCCTGACCGAACATCGCGATCTTCTCGCCGGTCTCCTTCCAGTTCTTCGTGAGCAACGCGTACGCGCTGAACGCGCCGGCGATGATCGGGCCGATGCCCGGAATCTCTTCGCCACCGACCGCGATGCCGGCCTTCATGAGGCCCTTCGTCGCGAGCCAACCCACGCCCTTGGTGACGGCCGCTCCGCCGGCACCCGTCGCGAGGCCCTTACCGAACGCACCCGCGATGCCGTTGCTCGCCGAATTGACGACAAATTCCGCGCGCTGATCCGAGCCCGCGGCTCCGACCTCGTTTTGCGCGGCCTTCCACTGCTCGTGCTCGATGAGCTCCTGGTGGATCAACGCGAGGTCACCGGTCGACACGCCCTTGAACGCGCCGACGTCGTTGATCCCCTCTTCCTTCTTCTCCGCGACAGTCTTCGCGACGGGCGCGGACTTGCCGCGCGTCGGCATCTTCGAGTGCTTCGCCGCCGCGCCGCCCTTCTTGCCCTTCGCATCGGCAGCCGCGTTCGTCTTCTTCGGCTGACCCTTCTGCGGTTTCGGCGGCTCTTTTCCACCGGCCGGATTCTTCGAGATGATCTCGTCCGCGTCCTCCTTCGAGAACTTCGACCGAACGATCGATTCGACCGTGCCACGGCGATCCGGCGGCGTGTGCCGCAACATGTCCGCCGCCTTCTCCTTGCTCGTCATCTCGCGCGCGAGCACGTCGAGACCCGCATCGCCCTTGCGCTGCACCGCCATCTCGCCGGTACCGCCGCCACCGCTGATCTGATCGAGCAGCGCCGACGCATCACCGCCACGAACGACGACGTCCGCGACCGCATCCGCGTGCTTCTCGTGCTCGTCGCTCGCACCGCCGTCGATGCCGCCCGACTTCGTCACGCCCGCACGTTGTTGAACGACGTGCGCCGCTTCGTGCGCCGCCGTGTGCAGATCGGGCGTGCCGCTAAACGCGATCGCATCGCCGACCGCGTACGCCTGCGCGCCGAGCGCCCGGCTCGATGCCGCCGCTTCGCCACCGACGTGCGCGCGAATGCCCGACACGTCGTGACGACCGAACGCGCGTTGGATCTGCTCGAGGTGCGGCAGCTGGCCGCCACTCCCCGCCGTGCCGCGCTTCGCGATCTCGCCGGGCGCCATCGCCGCGCCGTCGGCCATCTCGCCGCTCGCCTTGCGCTGCACCGTCGGCTGACCTTCTCCACCTTCGCCACGCGGCTTGATGTACGGCACCGTGTAGGAGCCCGTGATCGGCCACGGCGTGTCGGTCTTCTTGCCTTCCGCGTCGAGGATCTTGTCCTGGTTCGCGTTCCGGATCAGCACCGCCTCGCGATACGTGGTCGCGACGTGGTTCTTCGGAATGATCGGCGTCCGACCGTTGGGCTTGCCACCCTTCGTGTACTCGCCGGTCTCCGGATCTTGATAGATCGCGTGCTTCGACTTGAACCGGTTCGCGTACTCCGCCGGTAGCTTCTCTTCCCAGTCGTGAATCTGCGCCGGAATCGTCGTCTTCTTCGCGCCGCCTTCACCGCCACCGAGGCCGCCGTTCTCGCTCACGGCCTTGTGCGCCGCGACGATCCGCCGGTTGTTCAGCGACGTCAGCGAGCCATCCGGCATCCGAATGACTTCCGCCGGCGAGCCTCGCCAACCGCCCGTCGCCATCGACTGTTGAACATCCGCGATGCTCACGCGATCCGGCTCCGAGCCATCGGCCTTCGCCGGGCCTTCCATATCCGGGCTGACGTAGTTCTGCGTGAACTTCAGCTCGCTCGGCTCGATCTCCGTCGGACCCGTCGGCGTCTTGCCTTCTTCGCTCGTGCCCGGCTCGTGCAGCTGGTTCGAGCGCGTGCCCGTCTTCTCGACGTCATCGTGCACGCCGAACCGACCCGCCGTGCCGTCCGCGCCGATCAACACGCTCGTCTTCTGACCGCGCGCGTGCAGCGCCATCTCGTCTTCGAAGCTCAGCTGCAGATCACCGTTCGGGTGCGTGTGCGCGATGATCTTCGAGCCTTCCGGCACGTCGACGTGATGCTCGTGTCCCATGAGGAGCACGCGCTTGCCGTCCTTCAGCCGAACCAGCGCGACCTCTTTGCCGGTCGCCGCCGTGATGTCGGCCATCATCTTCACCGACGCCTTGCCATTCGGCATCGGCAGCTGACCGTCGCGGTTCAGCGCTTCGATCTGCGTCTTGTACTCGCGCGCCGCTTGATCGCGCTTCTCCTGCGGCAGCTTGTCGACGGGCGTCGCCTCCATCGGCTCGGTCGCCCGCGGGATCAGGCCCTTCTCTTCCGCGCGTTGCTGCGCCTCGGTCAGCTGGACCTTGCGGGTCAGCTCGCCGTTCGCCGCCGTGATCGTCTTCTGCGACATCTCGAAGCCCGGCACGACGCCCTTCGAATCGGGCGACAGCGTGCTCGCCTGCTTCGCGAGGTTGTCCTGGTGATCTTGGACGCTGACGCCGCCCTTCGTTTCGTCGGCCATCAGGGCGCCGACATCGCGCGACGTCGCCGCCGCACCGAGGACACGCACCGATCCGTCTTCGCTCTGGAGTCCGACGATCGGACGCCAACCGGTCTCATCCGGCGGGCCGAAGATCGGCTTCATCTTGCCGCCGTACTGCTCGAGCATCTTCGCCGGGCCGAGCTCGCCCTTCGGGCTCTCGCCCTTCGGATCCTGACCGATCGAGAGGACGAGCGAGTCCTTCCAGATCACGACCTCTTTCCCGGTGACATCCTTGACCGTCAGCTTCACGCGCTTCGGGCCGCCCGGCGTTTGCGAGACGTACTCGACCTTCTCCACGCCCTGCATCACGCGCCGGCTGATGTTGCCCGGCACGCCGTCCTTGTTCTTGCCACCTTCCTGCATGTCCTCGTGGAAGGCCGCGCCTTCTTCACGGTTACGCGGCAGGTTGCCGTTGCCGGTCGCCTTCTCGAACGTGTAGTCGCTGAGCGCCTTCTCGGCGGTGCGCACGGCTTCTTCGTTGACCGGAACCTTCGCGCGCTCTTCCTTGACCTTGTCGACGAGCGACTGGACGTGCGCCTTTGCTTCGTCGGTGCGCTCGTTCGGGCTCTGGCCAATCCACTCGACGTCGTTCGTGCGCTCCTTGCCGCCTTCTTTGATCTTGCCGGCCTGCGCTTCGACCGCCCACGCGCCCGCCGCGCCAGCGCCGATCACGCCGACATCGCCTTCGCGGACCGAGCTCGGCCCGAACGACTGATCGCCGTACGAGAACGCGCCGTCCTTGATCATTTCCTGGATCGTCGCCATCGGCAGAATCTTTTCGGATTCTTCCGGCGTGCGACCGAGGCGGCGGTTCGGACCCGGGCCACCCGCGAGGTCCGCTTGCTTCGTATAGAAGTAGCGCTCGACGCCATCGGGTCCCTTGACCTTGATGCGCGCCGTCGCGCCGGAGTCCTTCGCGAACTGCGGCCAGTCACCCTTCGGGCCCGGCTCGAGCGGTCCGGAACGTGCCGTTGTACGTCTTGATCTCGGCGTCGTTCTTGTTGAGCGCGACGTTGTCGGCGTGCTCGCTCGCGACCATGAACTTCGCCGTCGGATCCGACGAGGTCGAGGTCATCGCGTGATCGGGCGTGTGGCCCGGAACTTCCGACGCGCCGGCCTTCTGGCCGAACTTGCTCGTCGCGCCATCCCACGGGTTGGCACCGCCGATGACGATGTCGCCCTTCTGGACGTTCGGCCGCGACATCTCGTTCGCCACGCCGGCGAAGCCCGATCCGATCGTGACGTGATCGAAGACTTGGTTGACGTGGTTGCCGCTCGCGTCGCTCACCGTGTTGCCGGCGACGTTTTCGACGAGCGCCTTGTCACGCGCCGCCGTCTCTTCGCGCGCCTTCTTCACTTCCGCTTCGCGCGCCGCCTTCTGCTCCGGCGTGCGCTTGCTGATCGCGGCGAGCGTCTCGGCATCCGACTTCGGACCGTTGACGGCCTTGTCGTAGTTCTCCACCGCGTGGTCCGCGATGTTGTTGATGTGATCTTCGATCGTCTTCACGCGCGCGGCGCGCTCTTCCGGCGTCGCGTGCTCCCACACACCCGTGCCGCGTTCGGCGCGCGTGCGCAGGCGCTTCAGCTTCGCGATTTCCGACCGCGCTTCGCGCACGGCTTGGATCGCTTCGGGCGACGCGTTGTCCGGGTTCTCGTGCTCGAGCGACTTCAGGCGCGGCTCGTGCTCGCTGACCTGCTTGGTCGTCGGCTCGTGAAGCGCCGAGGTCTTCTGTTCGTCCGGCGCTTGGCCCGACGAGCGCTCGTCCGACGTCGCCGCGACCGGCTCGTCCTTGATCGTCGAGCCGCCGGTTTCCTTCGGCGTTTCTTCGACGCCCGGCACGTTGCTCGCGCGCTTGCTCGACTCGTTCTCCGCCGTCGGATGCTCCGGCGGCTTCGGATCGCTCGTGTTGTGCTCGGTCGTGTTGTTCGGCTCGCTCCGCGGCGAGCCGTCGTCGTTGTGAGACGTCCGCGCGGTCGCCTCGTTCGGCGTCGTGCTCTCCGGCGCACCTTCGTGCGGCGTGCCGCCCGGATGTTCTTCCGTCGCGTGCGTGGTCGTGCCGTGCTCCGGGTGTTCCGGATGCTCGTGACCCTTGTTGCCGATCGCACCCGCGGTCGACATGAACGCGTTCGTCGCGATCGCTTCCGGCGTGAACGATTCGTCCGCCGCCTTGCGCGCCATCTCGAGCGCTTGCGCCTGGGTCTTGCCCTCGGCGAGCGCCTTCGCGTACGTGCCCGCGAAGGCACCACCGGCCGCGGTCAACGTGTTCGTGACCGTGTCGAACGCCGCTTCGCCACCCTTGTTGATGACGTACTTCAGCGCTTGGTTCTCGACCTTCGCGCCGCCCTTCTCGAGCAACGGCTCGAGGAACTTCAGCTTCACCGGCGCGATGCCCATCGTGAGGCCGGCCGTGATCCACGCGCTCGGATCGGTGATCGCGGTCTTCGCCGCGCCGAGTCCGGCCTTGAACGCATCCGCCGGGCTCTTGCCTTCCTTGATCGCTTCGAACGCGGCATCGAACCCGTTCGTGAGCGACGTCTGGACCGGACCCGTGATCACGTTCGACACGCCGGCCGAAACCAACGAGCCCGCGACCGATTCTTCGGCGAAGCCAAGACCCTTCGACGCGAGTCCGCCCAAGCCACCGCCCGCAACCGCGAGCGAGCCACTGATCGCACCTTCGACGAAGCCCTTCGCACCTTCTTCGAGCGCGTAGTTCGCGATTCTGGGTCGCGTCCTTGCGGTCGTAGCCGGTGACGTTGCCGTTCTCGTCGCGCTGCATGTTGAAGTTCGAGGTGGCCCAACCGCCTTGCTTGTTGAACTCCTCGAGCTTCTCCGGCGACAGGCCCGGAGGCGGAATCGGCTTGCCGTCCGGACCGATCTGCACATCGCCGAAGCCCGGGATGTACATGCCCTTGCCTTCGCTCGAGAGAGAAATCTCGCTCTCGCGCGCGACCATTTCACCGCCGAAGTACGCGCCACCGGCGATCGATCCGCCGATCACGCCGGCGAGCAGCACGCCCGCCACACCACCGGTCGCGACCGTCAGTGCGACCGCGGCCACCGTCGCGAGACCGATGATGATCACCGACCGCCACGGACCGTTCCAGAAGTCGACGAACGCCTTCTTCCACGAGTTCGGAATCATCGACACGACGGCCTGCGCCATCTTGTCGACGAACTCCATCGCCTTGTCGGCGACCGTCGCCGCGAAGTCCGCGACCGCGTCGATGCCCTTCTGGACGAGATCGAGCTGAGCGATCTGCGCGTCGAAGAACGCCTTCACGCCCGCTTCCGCTACATCGAACGCCTTGTTGACGACGAACTCCGCAGCATCGAACGCCGCGTTGATCGCCTGGACGCCCTTTTGATAGATCGCCTCGACCGCGTTGTTGAGCGTTTGCTCGACGCGCGTGACGGCGTCGTTCAACGTCTTCTCGGCCGCGTCGACGACGGCGCATGCCTTGTCGGCCGCCGACTGGATCCCGCGCTCGAGTGCTTGACCGGCCTTGTCGATGTTCGACTTCAGGCCGTTCATCGCGTTGTTGAACGCGTCGCGATACTTCTGCGTCGCGTTGCGCAGCTTGTCGCCCAGGTTCTTGTTCACCAGGGAGACCGCCGCGATCATCATGTCGAGCGCCGCGTTCACCGCCGCTTGGAACGCCGACACGAGCGCGTGCAACATCGCGGTCAACTGCGCGACGAGCGCTTGCAACGCCGACGCGAGCGCTTGGATCAGGCCCTTGATCGCCGCCGCACACGCGCTGATCACCGAGCGGATCGCCGACGCGCACGCCGAGATGATGCCCTGGATCGCGCCCTTGACCTTGTTCATCACGGCGAGTGCCGCTTGGCGCGCCTTCTCGAGCACGCTCATCGCGGCCTGACGCGCCTTCTCCATGATCGAAACGACCATGTTCTTGGCCGCCTCGAGCACGGCCTTCATCGCGTTCATCAGGTCATCGATGCGGTCCTTAACCCAGCCGATGATGCCGCCGAGGATGCCGCCCGAGTGCTTCTTCTTCTCTTCGTCGGCCTGCTGCTTCTTCGCGGCCGCTTCTTGCTCGGCCTTTGCCTTCTCCGCGTTCGCCTGCGCGGTGCCCGCTTGGATCTGTTGCTGGTAGCCCTGCTCGCCCTCGGTGAGGTGCTGGTTGATCTCCTGCTGACCGGACTGCTGCTGGCTCGCGACCTGCGAGTGCATCTCGCTCTGATGTTGAGCAACCTGCGCATCCATCTGCGCCTGCTGCTGGTTCATCTGAGCTTGATGCGATGCCGTCGCCGCCGCCGCCTGTTGCTGATGGCTCGCGTACGCCGCGTTCTGTTGCGCGGTCATCGCCGCTTGATGCGACGAGATATCCGAATCGGCCTTCGCCTTCGCCGCTTCGGCTTGCGCCTGCGCTTCGGTTTGCGCGCTCGTCTGATCCGCAGCGAGCGTGGTCTGCGCGGTCTGGTTCGCCGTCGTGAACGTGTTCTGCGCCGCCGTCTGTGCCGCTTGGTATTGCGGCATGACCTGGCCCTGCACCTCTTGCGAGTAGGCCGTGTTCGCGCCTTGAACCTGCGTGTTGCGCGCGGTCTTCGCCGTCGTCACGCCGGTCTGCGCGGTCTGCTGCGCGGTGCCGACGTCCGACTGCATTTGCGTGTGCGCTTGCGTCGCCGCCGCTTGATGCGCTTGGTATTCGGGCTGTGCTTGCGCCGCGGCTTGCGCGCCGGTGATCGGCGGTGCCTGCTGCGCGATCTGCTGCGCTTGCGAGTTCGCGTTCGCGAGCTGCTGCGTGACGTGCGCTTGCGCTTGTTGCTGGTTCGTCTGGACGTGCGTGTTCAGCTGATCCTGAACCGGCGCCGCGGCGGCCTTCATCTGCGCGGGCCCTTGCGCGTTCGACTGAGCAGTCACCTGCTGCTCGATGTCGGCGATCGCGGCTTCGCGCGTCGGATACCCGCTCGACGTCTTCTGGCCGGCCATCGGGCTCTTCGGCGCATTTGCCGTCGGAGCCGGGATGTTCGCGAGGTTCTGGATCTGCGCGTTCGCCGCCTGATACGTGCCCTGCGCCGTCGCGTTCGCCGCGTCGACCGCAGCCGTATTCGTCGGCGGCAGCGGCGCGTGCTGATCGATCTGGTTGAAGCGCGCTGCATCGAACGGCGGCAGCGTCGAGCTCACCGCCGTGGCAGCGTGACCGCGTGCGAGCACGGCCGGATCGAGATTGACCGGCGTTTGCGCGACCGCATTCGCCGCCGCTTGGATTGCCGTTCCGGCGGCTTGCGTGACGGGCGACATCGCAGCCGCGTTCGTCTGCTGGATGATCGCGGGTTGCGGCATCGCGGCGAACTGCGAGCGCTCGGCTTGCGCGCCGGACATCTGACCGGCGATCTGTTGCTTGCCCTGCGCGTCCTTCGCGGCTTCTTGCGCCTTGCCCGAGGCCGCGGCCGACGCACCTTGCGCCGTCGACGACGAGTTCGCGCTCGCCATCGGCGCGTCCGCGCTGTGCCCGGTCGTCTGCATCTGTCCGGGGAGCGGACCGATCTGCGATTGGCGTTGCGACTGCGCTTCGGGCGCGACCTTGCTCTGGGTCTGCGCTTCCGCGGTGATCGCGGCCGTCGAGGCCGAGCGATCCGGCGACAGCGAGACCGTCCCTTGGACGAGGCTCGCCGGATCCGGAATGTTGTCACCACCACCGGCCGACTTGACCGGTGCAACGGTCGGAGCGGCCGGCGTTGGCGAGTTCGTCGCCGGAGCGGATGGCGTCGGCGTCGACGGCAGCGCTTGCGGCGGCGTGTTCGTTTGCGTCGGTGCGGCAGCGGGCGTCGCCGCGGTCGCGACGGAAGCCGGACCTGGCGCGTTCGTTTGCGCGGCGGGCGGAACGGCGCCCGGCGCCACACTGGCCGAGCTCGCCGGCAGTGGCGAGACCGTGCCTTGCGGAACCTTCACGGCGCCAGCCGCCGTGCGCGCCGATGCGATCGCCGGATTGCTCTGCGGTGCTGCAGCCGGAGCGGCTTGCGCGAGTGGCGCGACCTGGCGGTTCGACGTGGTCGGCGTGTTCGTTTGAACCGGAGCCGCGGCCGGTGCCGGAGGCGGCGCGGTCGTCGTCGGCGGTTGCATCGCCGGCGGAGCTTGCGGAGTCTGACCGTTGTCGATCTTCGACTCGATGTTGAAGCTCGGCTGCGTGATGTTCGCTTTGCGATCCTGGATCGGCGGCGGTTGCGCCGTCGGCACGGACTGCAGGTTGAGCTGGCTGTCGCCGTTCGGCTTGATGTCCGTCGAGGTTTTGTCCTTCGACGGCGCCACGCCCGACGGCTTGGTCTGACGCTCCGCGGCCGGCGTCGCGTTGTGCGGGCGCTGCTGCGGGTTCGGTGCCGGCGGCGGCGCTTGCGGCGTCGACTTCGCGCCCGGCATTCCCGTCGAGGAGTGCGGAGCCGCGGCGTGATTCACGCCACCGGATCCGGCGTGACCGTGCGGTTGGTTGTTCGCCGCGTGGTGCGGTGCCGATGCGTGTTGCGCGGCGCCACCTTGCGCGTGGCCCTTCGTCGCGTCGCCGTGCTGACCGGCGGCCTTCTTGTCGTCGTGCTTCGCGTCGGCGTGCTTCTTGTCTTCGCCCTTCGCTTCGGCGTGCTTCGCGTCCGCGTGCTTGTCCTTCGCGGCCGCCGATTCCGACGGCTTCGCGGCGCCCGGTTGTGCGCCCGCCGGTGCGGCCGGATTCGCCGCGTTTTGCGTCGGCGCGGTCTGCGCGGCCGGCGGGGTCTTGCCATCCGTCGTCGCGGTCGGGTTCGCGCCGGTCGGCGTCGGACCTTGTTGCGCGAGCTGCGGTCCCGCCTTGTCGGGCACCGCCAACGTCTTCGCGGTGTCTTTCGCGTCCTTCTTGTCGTCGAGCGTCGACGGCTTCGCCTTGACGGCTTCGTCGTCGCGCGACTTCTTCGCGGCAGGATTGAGATCCTTCTCGTCGCCGAGATTCACCGTGCCGAGCAGGCCGGCTGGATTGACGTTGCCGCGCAACTGCGCACGCGCGTCGAGCCCACCGATCGTCTGCTCCGCGATCCGCCGCGGATCGAGCTCGCGCGGGAGCTCACCCAACCCGATCGCACCCTTGGTCGCGCCCTCGACGAGGTTGCGCGGATCGAGCTGCTGCAGCGCATCGCTACCGAGCTTGCGCGGATTTAGATTCTCGCGCGCCGAATCGAGCGCGCCCTTGATATCGCTCGCGGCACCGCCGACGGAGCTCTGGCCGAGGCCGACCTTGTCCGCGAGTCCGCCGACGAGATCCTTGTTGTCCTTCGCGATGTCTTTCGCCGAGTCCTTCGCGACGTCTTTCGCGTAGTCCTTCGCCGAACCGAGCGCGATGTCCTTCAGCGCATCGCCCGCGTTTTCGTGATGGCGCAGGCTGTGCGCCGCGACATCGAGCACGTTCTCGACGACGTGTTGCGGAGCATCTTTGAGATTGCTCTTCGCATCGTCGGCGATGATCCGCGTGGCATCTGCCGCACGCGCCTTGAGATCGCGCGGCTGGTCGTCTTTGCTCTCGTCCTTCGGCGCGTTGGTCGCCGCGGCATGGAGCTCGCGCGGTGCGGTCTCCGATTTCTTCGTCGCATCCGCGATCGCGCCGGTTGCCGTCGACAGCAACTTGCCCGGCGTCTGCAACGCCGCGCCCGCGAGCTCACCGCCGAGCTCTTGACCCTTGCTCTTGAGCTCCTCGCCGATGTTCGGGAGATCGCCGCGCGTCTGGATCACGTGCGTTGCTTCGTGCGCGAGCCCGAACGCCGAGTCGAAGTTGACGCTGGCTTTGCCGTCGATGCCGGCGCCGAGCACGTTCGCGCCCGCGACCTTCAGCGTCGAGCCGAAATTCGCTTCCATCGCACCCGCCATCTCGTGTTGCAGCGAGTGCGGATCGCGATTCTTCTCGACCTCCGCCGCCATATCGGCGCGCGTGTCCTGCTTCGAGTCTTCCGCATCCTGCGCCATGATTTCGGCGAGCGGATTGTTCGCGGCCGCTTGCATGCGACCGCCGTGCGCGATGTTCACTGCCGCCGAAACGCGATCGACTGCCGCGTTGACCGACTTCGCGGCGTCCTCGAGACCGCCCTTCATCGCCGCGCCGGTGACGTCGCGCGCGGCGGTGTTGATGTGATTCATCGCCTCGTCGATGTGCTTCAGCGCATCGAAGCCGGCCGTCCTCGCGGCGAGCTGATCCATGCCGCGGTTCTTGCGAGCACCACGACGACCATCGGGATCTTGGGCCTGTTCGTACAGGACGCGCGACAGACCACCGATGCGAAGCGTCTTCTGTTCAGGACCATCGGCATTATTGGGCGACACATGGTCGGCGACCATCTGCTGCGTTTGTTTGCCGACTTCCGCGAGCCGTTGTTGGGCGGCTTCAGCGCGCGCTTTACGCCGCTGCTGCCGCTCCTCCTCCAGAGCCGCGAGCTTGTCCTTGGATAGAAATTCCATAGGGGACCGTTGGCCATTTTACGTGTGTCCCCGCAGATTTCTCCCATCTGAGATAGGATCAAATCGGTGGCATCTCAGAGCCGTCGTCGCATCTTGCGGTTCTTCGGAGCCTCGGGGGATCTATTGGCTGCCGAGACGCCGAACCTGGTCGTCTACGAGGCCTCGGGAACCGAGCGGTTCCGCGCGGAAGTAGCTGATTTCGCTGACGTCGCTCCGGTGGGTGACGAGTTGTGGGCGGTTTCGCCAGGGTTACTTACACGGCTCTCGCTCCGGACTGGGGAGGTGATCGGCTCGGACAAGCTGGATTACCTCGACCCCAAAGGGCGTTTGCTCGTGTCGGCCACCGCGCCGACGCTCCCGGTCTGGCACGCCGATCGGCCAGTCGTGATCCGGACGAATCCGGTCCGGCTCGAGTCCGTCGGTCCTGCAAACAGCGAGTCGGCGGTCGTGATGCCGGTCGCCGATGGCCGGTTCCTGCTCTGGGACAAAGGCCAGCTCCGGTTGTGGCGATCGATCGGCGAAGCGTGGCGCAAGCCACTCGGTGAACCGTCGACGCCTGTCGCCGATGCGCAAGTCGTCCTCGATGGCCGGTTGTTCGTGCTCGCGCAACAGCGGCCGCCGCGTGCGGGCGAACAGCTCGGCGAGCTGCGGATCTCCGTCGCGAGCGTGACCGACGGCGCGCCGCACACGCAGCTGCGCCTGCCGAACGTCTCGTTCTTTTCGATCGCGGCGCGGCGTGGCTTCGCGGCCGTTCGCGCGGGTGATCGCGTCGGCATTTTCGATCTGCGGTTCGGCCGGTGGATTCGCGATTCTCGTGTTGCCGCCCGGCGTCACCGAGCTCGCGATCGACGACACGCTCCAACGCGTCGCGCTCGGATCGGCGACCGGACTCGAGCTCGTGCGTCCCGATGCGCTGTCGCCGAACGCGACCGAATCCGACGAGGAAACCGCACCGGCGAATGGCTCGTCCCTCGAAGAAAAAGCCGAGCCCGCCGTCGTCGTGAACGATGGCCTGCTCGCATCCGAGCCCGAGCCCGAGCCCGAGCCCGAATCTGCGGCGGCGGACGCCGAGCCCGCCGAACCCGAAGAACCCCTGCCCGATGCGCCGCTCGTGCGGCTCGATCCAGTCGCCGTCACGCCGAACGCCACGCCGAACGAGATCGCGCAATCGATCGACCTTCGCGTCCAGCTCGTCGGCGCGCGCGTGCACGTCGCGATCGCCGAAGCGTGGGATGCCGGCCGGATCGCGAAGCCCGATATCCAAAAGCCGCCGTTCTTCGACGAAGTTCACGGCCTGCTCCGCCTGCTCACCGGGCGCGCACCGGCCGAGCTCTCGGCCGCGGTGAATCGCCAGCGTGCGACCGAGGACATGACGATCGCCGCCGAGCGCGGCCGCGGTGGTCGGCTCACGCCGCTCGACGTGCTCGCGCGCGACTTCCAGCTCTCGCAGATCGCGGTGTCGATCCTGTTCACGATCGTCGCGCCTCGTCTGCGCGGCGAGCTCGCCCGGTTGTACGGCATCCTCGCGAACGATCCGGGCCGGCCGCTCGTCGACGAATTCCTGCTCGGCCAGATCCTCGGCGCCGGTCACGCGCACACGATCGCGCGCGAGCTCGATGGTGATCGGCCGCTTCGCCGGTTCGGCCTCGTCAAGGTCGGTCCCACCGATCGGCCGTTCGCTTCGCTCACCGTCGATCCGTTGATCGCGCGCTACATCGCGAATCAACCGGTCGAAGGCGAGCCGGATCAATTCATGACGTTACGCAACGTCGATCGCGATCTCGACGAGCTGCAGATGCCGCGCGCCGTGATCGTGAAGGCGCTGCGCTACCTATCCACGCCGCGCTCGAAGCTCGCCGGTGATACCGCCGCCGAGCAACGCGCGGAAGAACCGGTGCGGATCGTCGTGCGTGGTCGCACGGGCTCGGGGCGTCACACGCTGTTGACCTCGCTCGCTGCCCGCGCCGGTCGCTCGGTCGGCGTGATCGAGCTGTCGACGGTGCCGCGTGAGGCCGGTCGGCTACCGCAGGTCCTCGAGGCGGTGCTCCGGCGCGCGATGTTGCGCGGTCTCCTGCCGTGCGTCGACGGTCTCGAATTGATCGGCGCCGAAGATCCGGAGACCAAGATCCAGATCAACGCCGTGCTGCGCCAGCACCCCGGCCCGATCGCGATCCGCCTGCCGCCGGATGCATCGCCGCCGCTCGATCCGGGCTATTTGATGCTCGATATCCCGTTCCGCAACGAACGCCAGCGCGGCGAATCGTGGGCGCTCGCGCTCGAGCGTCACCAGATCGATCTGCCGGATGCGAGCGAGCTCGCGGCGCGCTATCGCGTCGGCCCCGGCATCATGGAGCGCGTCGCCGCGGAAGTGTCGACGCGTCCGGATCGGCCGACCGAGCCGTCCGCGTGGGTGCGCGAGCTCGACGACGCCGTCCGCCAGCACCTCGAGAATCGCCTCGGCCAGACCGCGACGCGCGTCACGCGCCTCGCGAAGTGGACCGATATCGTCCTGCCCGAAGACATCACCGATTCACTGCTCGAGCTGACCGCGCGCGTTCGCCACCGTAAGACGGTGTACGAGAAGTGGGGCTTCGATCGGTCGATCACCACGGCGCGCGGAATTACCGCGTTGTTCCAAGGTGCGCCGGGTACCGGCAAGACCATGGTCGCCGGCGTGATCGCGCGTGACCTCGGCCTCGAGCTCTATCGCGTCGATGTCTCGCGCATCACGTCGAAGTGGATCGGCGAGACCGAGAAGAACCTCGGCGCTCTGTTCGATGCGGCAGAAGACGGTCAAGTCATGCTGCTGTTCGACGAGGCCGACTCGTTGTTTGCCAAGCGCACCGAAGTGAAGACCTCGGTCGATCGCTACTCGAACATGGAGGTCAACTACCTCCTGCAGCGCCTCGACTCGTTCGAAGGCATTGCGATCCTCACCACGAACTTCGGCAACGCGATCGATCCGGCGTTCAAACGTCGCCTCACCTATCGAATGACGTTCCCGTTCCCCGACGAGGAAATGCGCGAACAACTCTGGAAATCGATGATCCCGCCGCAGGTCCCGATCGGTGGCGAGATCGACTTTGCCTCGTTGTCACAACGCTTCCGTCTCTCCGGCGGCTACATCCGCAACGCGGCACTGCGCGCGGCCTTCCTTGCCGTCGAAGAAGGCAGTGCGCTCACGCACGAACACCTCGAGCGTGCGATCCGCATGGAGTTCCGCGAAATCGGCAAGCTCGCCGAAACCGGCACTCTCGAGTAATCACGCGTTCACGCGACACGCCGCGACACTCACGAAAAACTGAGGACGCAGGCCAGCCGAATCGCACGGTTAGGCCGCGGCATTCGTTTTGTACTGATCGGTTGTCACAACCGCTTCCGTCAAAGGCGCTAAACCAACATGCGATCCATCCTGCTTCTCACCATCCTCGCTTCAGCCTGCACCACCAACCAATCGTCGCAAGACGACCTCCGCCTCAGCGCGGACATCACGAGCTCGCAGGCGTTCGACACCGTCACGGTGTCGACGGTGGAAAATCCTGACGCGAAGGAAGTCATCAAGCTCGACTCGCAATCGAACGAGTTCCACTACGCGGTCGATCACGATGCGGGCGCCTCGCTCGTCGTCGTGGTGTCGCTTGGCGATAATGTCGTCGCGCACGGCGAGCTTGCCGAGATCAACTACGTGCCGCAGGCCGATGGCAGCATGTCGGCGAACATCCACATGACGCTCGTCGAGGGTTCGCGCTCGCTGAACGGCGGCGAGCACTTCGATCGCGAGCTCCTGCCGAACGGTTCGATGTCGCTCTCGGGTGGGACCCACCTCGATCGCGGTGCGCTGTGATTCGCGCGCTGCTCGTGTCGTTGCTTGCCGTCGGTTGCACGTCCTCGCCCGATAGCGGCCCGTCGAACGGGTCGGGCTCGAATGAATCGGGCGCGCCGTACAACGTGGTGCTCCACATCACGTCGCCAGAGTCGTTCAACGGTGGCAACTTCATCTTCGACGGGACCACGACCGAGGCGTTCAACCCGTTCCACACCGTGACGTCGTTCGAATACAACTCGTTCTTCGATACGGATGTCGGTGCGAAGAGCATCGAAATCCAGGCCGGCATGGATGGCGCGGTCACGCTCGAAGCGACGATCATTGGCAAGACGTACGTCGGTCTCGGCGAAGCCGGTTCTCAGATCGAGGCGTCGGTGACACTGCATCACGTGGGGAGCTGAACGTGCGGTTCGCGTTGTTCGCGTTGCTCGCCGCGTGTGTCAATTCCGGAGATGCCGGCACCAGCGCCGCGTCCGGCGACTTCGAAGCCCACATCTTCGTCACGGCGCCCGTGGCGTTCACGCTCCTCGAGGTCTCGCAGCCCGCGAACGGCGAGCAACTGAGCACGCAGACGTTCGCGTCGTCGACGATCGTCGAGATCGACCGGACGTTCGACGAGGCGGTCAAGGAGCTCGCATTCGACACGAACGTCGACTTCGTCCACTACCACGGCGCGATCTTGTTGAAGTGGGACCCGGACTTTCAGTTCACCGGTCACTGCGAGCTCGTGGCCGTGACGCCATGAAGATCGCACTCGCAGCGATGTTGCTCGGTGGTTGTCTGTTCGAGACCGGAGAGCCGAACGATCCGGACTACGCGACGCAATACCAGATGATCGTCCACCTCTCGGCGCCGCAGGCGTTTCACGGCGGTTGGGTCAGGTTCGACTACGGCAACGAGATCGGGACGTTCTCGATCAGCGATCCGGCTGGTGTGTCGAGCTACGACTTTCACTACGAGTCCCCGCGTCCCGTCGGGATGAGCAGCATCGCCTTCGAAGCGGAGTGCTGCACGAACGGCGACGGCCTCGCGGGCTTCCTGCTCGATCAGACCTACGTCGAAAAGACCCCAACCCTCTACAAGCTCGAAGTCAGCATCGCGCTCCAGCACACGGGGTCATGATGAGATTCGCATTCGCAGCCATCCTCCTCACCGGGTGCCTCGGCGATCTCGCGGACAGCGAGCCGGACTACTACGACGATCCAACGCCGTGGCACGTCACGCTGAACGTCACGTCGCCGATGGCATTCACCGAGCTCCACGTCTCGTTCTTGAATGGCGAGGAGTTTCCTCGAAACCTCACGTACGACCCACAGGTCACCACGGCAACGCTTCCATTTTCGTTCTCCGAGCAGGTCAGGAGCGTGGATCTCGACACCGATGTCGGCGATGTCCACCTCCACGGCGGAGCGAACGCGAGGTACACGGACTACGACAACCCGATGGCCGATCAGACGCTCCACAAGTTCGAGGCGGATGGCGTCCTCGAAGTCGAGTAGAATGCCTTCATGCGTTCGGTACTTCTATGTGGGGCGTTGTTGGTCGGCGGCGGTTGTACCGACGACATTCAAGGTGACCGGCTCGTCGCGAACATCACAGCCCCGACACCGTTCGATCAGCTCAACATCGGATACGACGATCAGTACATCTCGCCGGTTGTCTTCGGACAACTCCAGTCGAGCTTCCTGTTGAGCGACTACTGGCCGACGGTTGGCGCCGGTCCACACGACCTCAAGATCGTCGCATTCAAGAACCAAGTGGAATTCGCGTCGGGCGAAGCCATGAACATCGAATACGACGGCGGCGACGAGCGCATGGCGAAGATCGACATCGTGCTAACTGCGAGCGTTGCGCAGTAGCTCGGCGATATCTTTTTGCCCGGCCGGATCTTCGATCAACGTGATCGGCTGATCCGCGAGCAGCTGATCCTCGAGGATGATCTCGACGGCACGCCGCGCGCCGATCAGGCCCGACGCGCGCCCGGGTAGCTGGATCGCCCAGTCGTTCACGCCGGCCTTCGTCACCACGCCCAAGATCCACGCGAGGTCCTGGCGAAACCGATCGTCGGTGTAGCCCTTCGCTTCGCCCAACCCGAACCACATGATCCGGTTGAAGCGAAGCCGGCGCCCCGGCGGCATCATCATAGTCTCGCCCTGCTCGCTCGTCGCCCGATTCGCGACGAGGAACCGCGAAAGCCGACCGCACAACCGCCAGTCCGCGAGCCCGGCGGCGCCGCGCAACGGACGATCGTCCTTGAACACGGGCAGCACGAGGCAATCGCGCTGCGCTTCATCCCAACGCGCGAGATCCAGCGGCAGGATGGACAGCGCCAACTACGCCTCCGGCGATCGACCAGCCGCGGTCGCGATGCGATCGAGGACACCGTTCACGAACGCCGACGACTCCGCCGTACCGAACCGCTTCGCGAGCTCGACCGCTTCGTTGATGACGACCTTCACGGGCACGTCGCGAAACGCGATCAGCTCGCACGCGCCGAGGCGCAGGATGTTGCGATCGACGCGCGACATCCGCTCGAGCCGCCAGTTACGCGACGACGCCGTGATCAGCTGATCGATCTCGGCGGCGCGATTCGTGGCCGCGGCGACGAGGTCACGCGCGAATTGCTGCGCCGCGGGCTCGAGCTCGAGCTCGAAATCGCTCGCCCACCCGATCGCGTTGCCGGCGACGTCCGCCTGCGGATCGTGATCGCGCGCGTACAACAGTTGCAGCGCGAACGCGCGACCTTTCGTGCGGATGCCAGGAGTCGTGGTCATTACTTCTTCTTGCTACTCGGTTTCAGCGCCTTGAACAGGCTCGCCAATTCGATCGCCGTCATCGCGGCGTCGTAGCCCTTGTTACCGGCCTTGATGCCGGCACGCTCGAGCGCTTGTTCGATCGTATCCGTGGTGAGGACGCCGAAGCTGATCGCGACATCGGTATCCGCGGCCGCGCTCGCGAGGCCCTTCGCGGCTTCGCCGGCGACGTAATCGAAGTGTGGCGTGGAGCCGCGGATCACGGCGCCGAGCGCGATCACCGCGTCGATGTTGCCGCGCGCGAGTACCTGCCGCACGACCTGCGGGAGCTCCCACGCACCCGGGCACCGCACGATCGTGATGTCTTGATCGCGGCCGCCCGTCCGCGTGATCGCGTCGATCGCGCCGGAGATCAACGGCTCGACGACGAGGCCGTTAAACCGCGCGGCGACGATCGCGAACTTGAGGCCGGCGGCGGAGAGCTGTCCTTCGAGAACGGTCGGCATGGGATCGGCCGAGCATATACCGCAACTAAGCAGTTTTAGTCGGCTTCACAGCTTTTGCGGCTGCCGGAATCGGCACGCGCTCGACGACGTCGATCCCGAAGCCCTCGAGGCCCGGAATCTTGCGGTCGCTCCACATCATCAACCGGATCTTCGAGCAGCCCAGGTCCGCGAGGACTTGGGCGCCCAAACCGAAGTCGCGCAACGCCTCGCTCGACGCCGCCACCGACGAAAAGCTCGGCCGCGCGACCTCGCGTTGCATCACCAGCCGCTCGAACGAGCTGCCGAGCCGCATGCGATGGCGATTCACCACGTAGAGCAGGACGCCCACGCCGGCCTTGTCGATCGCCTCGAGCGCATGAACGAGGTCGGGGCGCAGGTCGAACGGATCCGCGAGCGGATCGATCTGCGCCACGCGCACGAGCACCGGATCTTTGGTCGCGGCGAGGTCACCGCGGACGAGCGCGAGGTACTCGGTATCCTCGACGTCCGACGTGTAGTAGTGCGCCGCAAACGGCTCGCCCGGGCCGAGCGAGCCCGGCCGCATCGCGCCCGAGCCCTTGCAGCGCACGATCTGCTCGCGCTGCAGGCGGTACGCGATCATGTCGGCGACCGACAGCACCATCATGTCGTGCTTGCGACCGAACTCTTCGAGCTCGGGCAGCCGCGCCATTTCGCCATCCTCGCGCATGATCTCGCAGATCACGCCGGCCGGCTTCAGGCCCGCCATCCGCGCGAGATCGACCGAGCCTTCGGTCTGACCGGTGCGGACGAGCACCCCGCCCTTGCGCGCGCGCAGCGGGAAGATGTGACCGGGCGAGACGATCTTCGAGGGTCCCGCGTCGTCGGCGATCGCCGCGCGAATCGTGGTCGCGCGATCGCGGGCCGAGATGCCCGTCGACACGCCGTGACGCGCTTCGATCGACACGGTGAACGCGGTGCCGAGCGACGCTTGGTTATCGCGCACCATCGGCGCGAGCTCGAGCTTGTCGATCATCGCGTCGTCCATCGCGAGGCAGATCAGGCCGCGCGCGTGCGTGGCCATGAAGTTGATGTGCTCCGGCGTGACGAGCTCGGCCGCGAACACGAGGTCGCCCTCGTTCTCGCGATCTTCGTCATCGACCAAGATCACCATCTTGCCGGCGCGAATTTCATCCAGCGCTTTTTGGACTCGTTCGATCGCGTTCATTTCGGGCCTCCGAGCAGCTTCTCGACGTGCTTCGCCAGGATATCGGTTTCGAGGTTCACCTTGTCGCCGATGTGCAAAGCACCCAGCGTGGTGTGGTCGCGCGTGTGCGGGATGATCGCGACGGAGAACGACTCGGCGTCGACGGCGTTGACCGTCAGCGACACGCCGGCGATCGCGATCGAGCCCTTCTCCACGATGTACTTCAATAACGAGGGTGCCGCGCGGACGCCGAGCACGAGGTTCGCGCCGTTGTCTCGACGCACGGCCAGCTCGCCCATGCCGTCGATGTGGCCGGTCACCCAATGGCCACCCATGCGATCGCCGACGCGCAACGAGCGCTCGAGGTTCACCTTCGCGCCGACGCGCAAGTGGCCGAGCGTGGTCCGCGCCAGCGTCTCGGCGCCGGCGAGCACGGTGAATCCGTCGCGCGTGGTTTCGGTGACCGTGAGGCAGGCGCCGTCGTGGCAGACGGATTCGCCGAGGGTCAGCTCGCCGACCGGAATCTTCGCGGGCCGGACGACCAACACCACCGCATCGCTGCGGCGATCCGCGCGAACGATCGTGCCGGTGTCTTCGACGAGGCCGGTGAACACGAGCATTCCTTACCACGCCTGGTCGGCGGCGGCGGGTCGTTACGCTGGAGGGATTTTTGCGCGAACCGGAACAAACCGCAGGCGGAGGTCCTCGCCGAGCGGTGTGGGCGGGCCGAGCGGAACCAGCTTCGTCGCCGCATCCATCGTTTTCACGCCCTTGCCGCCGACCCAGCTCGGGGCCGGTCCGCCGACGAGCTTCGGGGCCAGGTATACGACGACGTCGTCGTAGATGTCCGCCTCGAGGAACGAGCTATGAACCTGACCGCCGCCCTCGACGAGCACCGACAGGATGTTCTGGGCGCCGAGCGCACGCGCCATCTCGTAGATCGCGATCTGGCCGTTCGCGCGGGTCTTCATCGGGAGGACCTCGGCGCCGGCCTTGGTCAGCGCGGCCGCGCGTTTCGGGTCCGCGTCCTTCGACGTCAGGATCAGCGTGCGCGGGCTGGTCTGCAGCAACTTCGCCTTGGGCGGCGTGCGCAACTTCGTATCGAGGACGATCCGGATCGGATCGCGGCCTTTCGGGAGCCGGCAATCGAGGCGTGGATCGTCGGCGAGCACGGTGCCGATGCCGACCAAGATCGCATCGTGCGAGTTGCGCAGCACGTGGCCGTCCGCGCGCGCGGCTTCACCGGTCACCCACTTCGAATCGCCGGCGACCGTCGCGATCTTGCCGTCGAGCGTCATCGCCGCCTTGAGCGTGAACGCCGGACGCTGATCGCGCGCCCACACGAGGAAGCCTCGATTGAAGGCATCGCACTCGGCGACGAGCGCGCGCGAAACCTTGATCCCTGCCCTGCGAACCGCCGCGATGCCGCCGCCGTGCCCGGGAAACGTGTCCTCGCTACCGACGACCAGACGTGCAGCGCCCGAGCTCTTCACGGCGACCGCGCACGGGGTCTTGCCCTCGCGGCGATGCGTGCACGGCTCCATGTTCACGTAGATCGTGGCGCCGGTCGCTTTGCCGTCTAGCTTGTCGAGCGCGTCGATCTCGGCGTGCTTCGTCCCCGGGCCGCGATGCCAGCCCTCGGCGATGATCTTGTCGGCTTTGACGATCACGCAGCCGACCATCGGATTCGGTGACACCCGACCTGCACCGTTCGCCGCCAACTGCAGCGCGCGATGCATGTAGTCGTCGTCAGTCACCGATCGAGACCGGCGCGTGCTCGTCGGTATCTTCCTGCCGGAGTGCGTCGAGCTCTTTCGCGAATTCGTTGATGTCGCGGAAGTCGCGATAGATCGAAGCGAACCGGACGTACGCGACCTGATCGAGCGCCTTCAGCTTCGTCAGCACGCGTTCGCCGATCTCGCGACCGTTGATCTCGCTGACGCCGAGCTCGCCGATCTCGCGCTCGACGTCGAGGGCGAGCGTCGAGACCTGATCGCGCGAGACCGGACGCTTCGCGACGGACGCGTGGATACCGTGCTCGATCTTGTTGCGATCGAACGGCTCGCGGCGGCCGTCCGCCTTGATCACGAGCGGCATCGATTCTTCGATGCGTTCGTACGTGGTGAACCGGCGCTCGCACGCTTCGCACTCGCGACGGCGGCGAATTTCGCGCAGGTCCTTCGAGACGCGCGTCTCGATCACCTTGTCTTCGTCGGTAGAGCAGAACGGGCAGCGCATTTACATCGCATCCAGCATGCCGACGCGCTTTTGATGGCGACCGCCGGCGAAGGCTTCGTTGCGGAACGCGAGCAGTGCGTCGACGGCGACATCCGCGCCGGTCGTCCGGGCACCGAGCGCGATCACGTTGGCGTCGTTGTGCTGGCGGGCGAGCTGCGCCGTCAGATGATCGTGAACGAGCGCGCAGCGAATGCCGTGCACCTTGTTCGCGGCGATCGAGATGCCGATGCCGCTGCCGCACACGACCAAGCCGCGCAGGTCCGAACCAGCGGCGACCTTCTCGCCGACGGCCTTGCCGAACGACGGATAGTCGACCGACGTGCTGTCGTGCGTGCCGACGTCGTCGACCTCGTCACCGAGCTCGCGCAACTTCGCGACGAGCGCGTTCTTGAGATCCAACCCGGCGTGATCCGAGCCGGCCACCCACTTCATGGTCAGTCGCCTTTGTAACGCGCGACGACGAGCGACGCGTTCGTGCCACCGAAGCCGAAGCTGTTCGACATGGCGTAGTCCACGCGTTGTTCACGCGCGACGTTCGGCACGTAGTCGAGGTCGCAATCGGGATCCGGCGTGTCGTAGTTGATCGTCGGAGGCAGCACGCCGCGGTGAATCGCGAGTGCCGTGATCGCTGCTTCGATGCCGCCGGCGGCACCGAGCGTGTGGCCGGTCATCGACTTGGTCGACGACATCGCGAGCTTCTTCGCCTGATCGCCGAACACCTTGTGGGTGGCGAGCGTCTCGGTCTTATCGTTGAGCTCGGTCGAGGTGCCGTGCGCGTTGATGTAACCGACTTGCTCGGGGCGGACCTTGCCGTCTTCGAGTGCGAGCCGGAAGCACGCCTGCGCGCCGCGGCCTTCGGGGGCCGGTGCGGTGACGTGGTACGCGTCGGAGTTCGCGCCGTAGCCGACGAGCTCTCCGTAGATCCGTGCGCCGCGCTTCTTCGCCGACTCGAGCTCTTCGAGGATGACGACGCCGGCGCCTTCGCCGATCACGAAACCATCGCGGTCCTTGTCGAACGGGCGGCTCGCCTTCTCGGGGGCGTCGTTACGCGTCGACATCGCGCGGGCCGAGTTGAACCCGCCGACGCCGAGGATCGAGATCGTGGCTTCCGCGCCACCGGCGATCATGCCGTCGGCGTAGCCGTGGCGAATCGCGCGCATCGCTTCACCGATCGAGTGCGCGCCCGTCGAACAGGCCGACACGTGGGAGAAGTTCGCGCCCGCGGCGCCCGTGCGAATCGACACGAGGCCCGGAATCTCGTTGATGATGATGTCGACGACGAAGTACGGCGAAATCCCGTAGCGCGGGCCCTTCGCCTTCGTCGCGAGCAACGTGTCTTCGATCGTCCGAACGCCGCCGAGGCCGGCACCGATGTACGTGCCCCAGCGATGTTCCTGACCTTCGGGAACGCGCTTGCCGAGGCCGGCGTCTTCCATCGCCATCATGCCGGCGGCGACGCCGAACTGGAGGAAGCGATCGAGGTGCTTGACCTCGCGCTTGTCGAAATAAGGAGACGGGTCCCAGTTCTTCACCTCACAGGAAAACTTCGTGGCGAAGTCCGTGGTGTCGAATAGGGTCGTCGGTGCAGCGCCGCTCTTGCCGGCGAGCAGCGATTGCCACGTGCTCTCCACGTTGTTGCCAACGGGAGTGATGAGACCGATGCCGGTGATGACAACGCGACGCTGCATATTGGCTCCTAGGGTAGCGCTTGCGCGCTAGACGTCACTTCGCGTGCGACTTGATGTAGTTCGTCGCGTCTTTGACGGTCTTGATCTGCTCGGTATCTTCCTCGGGAATCGTGATCTTGAACTCTTGCTCGAACGCGAGCACGAGCTCGACGACCGCGAGCGAGTCCGCCTTCAGATCGTCGATGAACGACGCTTCCGGCTTGAGCTGCTCGAGCGACACTTCGAGCTGGTTGCAGATGATTTCCTTGACCTTCGCTTCAATTTCATCAGGAGACATTCGTAACCTCGCGGCTTAGATAGACCGAAACCAGACCTACATCAACAGGCCGCCGTTAACGCGGAAGACCTGCCCGGTGATGTAGGCAGCTTCCGGTCCGGCCAAAAATGCGACCGTGTCCGCGACTTCGTCGGGACGGCCGATCCGAGAAAGTGGGATCTGCTCCAAGAGCTTCGCACGTGCGGCTTCCGGCAATTCCTTCGCCGTCATGTCCGTCTCGATGAAGCCCGGCGCCACGGCATTGCACGTGACAGCGCGGCTCGCGAGCTCGCGTGCGGTCGACAGCGTGAAGCCGATCAAGCCGGCCTTGCTCGCGGCATACGCGGCCTGACCGCCATTGCCCTGCTCGCCGACAACGCTCGTGATGTTGATGATCCGGCCGCGCTCTTTGGCGCGCAGCAACAACGTCGACGCCGCGCGCACGCAATGGAACGCGCCGCCGAGGTTGGTCTTCATCGTGCGTTCCCACTGGTCGTCGGAGAAGCGCATCAGCAGGCCGTTGATCGCGACGCCCGCGTTGTTCACGAGGATGTCGAGGCCGCCGTGGTCCTTGCCGATCGCCTTGATCGCGTCCGTCACGGCTGCGCTGTTGGCGACATCGAATCCGCTGATCGCCGCGGTGCCGCCGGCCTTCTCGACTTCCGTTGCGGTGTCGCGTGCGGCCTGCTCGTTCGAGGCAAAGTTAACGACCACCTTCGCACCACGCGCGCCGAGTGCGATCGCGATCGCGCGGCCGATGCCACGCGAACCACCGGTGACGAGCGCGACGCGCCCTTCGAGTTGACGATCGACGATCATTGGAAGGCCGCCACTTCATGCGGCTCGCCGATGGTGGTCGTGTCGATGTCGGGCGCGATCCGCTTCACGAGACCCTTCAACACGGCGCCCGAGCCGAGCTCGTACGCTTTCGTCACGCCAAGTTTTGCGAGGAGCTGAACCGATTCTTCCCAACGCACGGGCGCGGTGACCTGTTGGACGAGCAGCTTGTGGATCGTCGCCGGATCCTGGGTCGGCTCGGCGGTGACGTTCGCGATCACCGGCACGGACGGCTTGTTGATCGTGAGGCCGACCATCGCGGCTTCGAGACGATCCGCGGCCGGCTTCATCATCGAGCAATGGAAGGGCGCGCTCACGGGAAGTTTCTTGGCGAGCTTCGCGCCGGCGTTGCGGCTGCCCGCGATCGCGCGATCGACGGCGTTGATGTGACCGCTGATCACGATCTGGCCAGCGCCGTTCATGTTCGCGGGCTCGACGGGCTCGCCGGGTTGGCTCGATTGTTCGCAGAGCGCTTTGGTCTTCTCGAGATCGAGGCCGATCAATGCGGCCATCGCGCCCTGCCCGACCGGCACGGCGTCCTGCATGTACTGGCCGCGCAGGTTCGTGAGGCGCACGGCGTCTTTCAGGCTGAGTGCGCCGGCGGCAACGAGTGCACTCCATTCGCCGAGCGAATGACCGGCGACGAAGTCGAACGTCAGGCCCTTTTGAAGCAGCGTGCGGAACACCGCGATCGACGTGGTCAGGATCGCGGGCTGCGTGTTCTTCGTCAGCGTGAGCTCGTCCTCCGGCCCCTCCCAGCACAGCTTCGACAGGGGAAAGCCGAGGACGTCGTCCGCTTCTTCATACGTCTGTTTCGCGACCGGATGCTCGATCGCGAGATCGCGGCCCATGCCGACTCGCTGGGAGCCTTGGCCGGGAAACAGAAGCGCGGTCTTCATGGCGGGCTGTGTCTCATGGCCCAGGGCGCTTGTGAAGGGAAACAATGTGCGATCCCGCTGCGTTATCCTGTTTACGGTGCGAAGAATCGTTCTCGCTTTACTGATGGCTGGGTGCGGCAGCGCGGCCGAAGTATCGAACACTCCGTCGAATCAGGTGGCACCGTCGCGTAGCGGCCCACCCGATCTCGCGGAATTGCGCAACTTGATCGGGCCTCACCGTCGAGAGGCATTCACCAAGGAAAGTGTGGATGACCGCGCGTGTTCGGTGATGCCGACGCTCGGCGCGTATGTCGACTATCTCGAAAAGGCCGACGACCCATCGAAGAAGGTCACGGGTGGCTGTCGCGAGTTTGGAGATAAGGACACTGCGGGAGTCGATCCGCCGCGCTCGCCCGACTATTGGTTCTGCGCGATCGATGCGATCGAAGGCGAAGGCACCGAAGCGCTCTGGCACTACATGTTGTGGATCCGGGTCCGGAAATCGGACCGTTCGCTCGATGTGGCGACCGCGGGCTGCCCGGGCACGCCGTGATCAGCGCCAGAGCTCGAGTGCGCCGGTGAAGCTGCGCGTGATGATGCGCGTGTTGTCGGCGACGTCGCCGTAGATCAGGCGCGCGTCGCGGCCGCCAACGTAGAGCACGCGGGGTGTGAACGTCTCGTGAAGTTGCGCGATGACTTTATGGACGCGCTTGTTCCACTTCTTGCGGCCGAGCTCGTCGAAGCTCGTGAGGTACTCGCCGTACGACTGCTTCTTGCGAAACGGATGTGCGTGGAGCTCGATCGGAATCGCGATGCCGTGCATGTACAGCTTCGCGCCGAACGTTTCGTTGAGCGAAATCGCGAGCTCGACGCCGACACCGTCGACGGCAATCTCGAGATTCGACAGCTCGATCGCGCGTGTCGGGCGCATCAACATCGCCTCGAGCTCGCGCTCCAGCGTGTCCCAAGTGCCGACAAAGCCGGCGCTCACGCGATCGAAGTCCCCGAGTTGCTCGACCAACGGAATGAGCGAGTGGATGTCGCCCTGTGCGGTGCTCGGCCCGGCGACGATCGCGCCGTTCGGATCCAGAATCGTGGCCGTGACTTCCGGCAGATCGAGCATCACCGCCAACGTGCGTGGGCGAGAGCTGATGATCGGCCGATCCATCACTCTTCGGTTGTACCGCGTTTGACGTGTGCCTCGATGCGCTTGCGCTCGCCGGCCGAGAACTTCTTCTTCTGGAAGTTCACGAAGCGCAGGTTTGGAAACTTCTCGACCGCATCGGCCAGCTTCGTCAGCTGATACATGCCGTAGACGTCCAACTCCTCGACGGTCTGGATCTTCGTGAACAGCTCGGGCAGCTCGGTGAACACGCGGCTGCCAACGCCAAGCTCCTTCAGCTTCAGCTGGGTCAGCTCCGCCGGCAACACCACGCCGTCCTCGAGCTCGATCGACAGCTTCTTCAGCCGCTTCAGCTTTGGTAGCTCGCTCGCGATCGACAGCAGCGCGTCGCCGCCAATTTCCAAGATCTCGAGCTTGCCGAGTTTCGAAATCCCCGGCGGCAAGGTCGTCACCGTCGATGGCAGTGCCAGCCACTTCAACGTGCTCACGTTCCACAGCGCCGCGGGCACCTTCTTCAGGTTGCCCGGAATCATCCGAAGCTCGGTCAACTTCGTCTTGCCGATCGCGTCCGGCAACTCCTTCAGCTTGTAGCAGCCGTCGAGCATGAGCTCGCGGAGTGCCTTCGCCTTCGAGATCGAGCTCGGCACGGCCTTCAGCCACTCGAGTCCGATAGCCAACGCCTTCAACTTTGGCAGCCCGAACAATGCGTCGGGCAACGCGGGGCACCTGCTGTTGCCCATCCGGATCTGCGTGACCTTCGTCAGTGTCTTGATCCGATCGGGAATCTTGGTACCGAAGTCGAAGAGCTCGAGCTCCTTGGCCGAAACGTCGTCGAAAATCTCGTCCGGAAATTTCCCCACGTTCGGGTTGTACACTACCGGGCATGGCAATCCGTCAGGCCATCCCGTTCTTCCGCGTCGCGAACATCGCTCGCTCGGTCGCGTTCTACGAGGCGCTCGGCTTCGCGATCAAGAATCGCTGGGATCCGGACGGAGAGCTGCGCTGGTGCATGCTCGATCGCGACGGCGTCTCGCTGATGTTGCAGACGCTCGCGGCGCCGGCTGCCGGCCTGGGCGCCGGCACGTCGCTCACGTTCATGTGTGATGACGCGCTCGCGATCTACGCGGAGGCGCGCGCGGCCGGTCTCGCGCCCGATGAGCCGTTCGTGGGCAACGGGCTGTGGGTCACGCAGTTCCGTGATCCGGATGGCTATGCGATCGAGTTCTCGAGTCCCACATCCGTCGCCGAAGACACCACGCTCGCCGAATGGAAAGCCTCGTCGGCGAGCGCGTAGAGGTTCGTACGTTTGATTTCCGGCGGATGTTTTGCGTTTCAGAGTGACGACGAAATAGCCGGCGGCCAGGCCGAGGCTTGCTGTGCTTGCTGCGCCTTCGACGGTGCCGCAATCTTGCCCATGCCGTCGTACTCCATCCGTGCGGCGTGCTCGAGGTGCGCTTCGCTGATCGACGTGCCTTCGTCGGCCGCGAGGAATGCCGCACGGAGCGCCGCATTGCGAATGTAGCCGCCGGTCATCTCGAACCGGCGTCCCAGTCCCGCGAAGTCGACATCGGCGTCGACCGGCGCCTGCTCCGGGAGCATCGCGCGCCACAGCTTCGCGCGCTCGTCGGCGTCCGGCACCTGGAACCGCAGATGAAGCGAGAGTCGGCGCTGAAACGCCGGGTCGATGTTCGACTCGTGGTTCGACGTCAGCAGGCAAATGCCGGTGAAGCTCTCCATCCGCTGCAGGAGGTAGTTGGTCTCCAAGTTCGCATAGCGATCGTTGCTGCTTCGCACTTCGGTCCGCTTGCCAAACAGCGAGTCCGCCTCGTCGAACAACAAGATCGCGTGGCCCGCCTCCGCAGCGTCGAACATCTCGGCTAAATGCTTCTCGGTCTCGCCGATGTACTTCGACGTGATCTTCGCCATGTCGACTTGATAGAGCTCGAGTCCGAGCTCCTTCGCGATCAGTGCGGCGACCATCGTTTTGCCGGTGCCGGGCGGTCCGGAGAACAGTGCGGCCACACCGAGGCCCTTGCCGACCTTCTTCGCAAAACCCCACTGCTCGTAAACGGTACGGCGCTGGCGAATGCGAGCGATGAGCTCACCAATGGCCTGGCCCTGCTCTTCCTCGATAACGAGGTCCTTCCAATCCTGAGTCGCGTCGACACGCTTCGCGTAGTCTCCCAAGCGATCGTCGAGTACGGCGCGAATGCCGTGCTTGAAATCCTCGGGCGTGATCTCACGCCCGAGCGCGCGCGCCTTCACGGCTTCCGCCGCGTGATGCATCAGCGCGGGCAGAAGCGGATATTGTGTCGCGAGGTAGTCAGCGTCACTTTCGCTTGCGTCGGGGATTAACCCTCGCCAAAGCTCCTGAATATGTGATCCGGAGAGCGGCCTCAGCTCTACGACGACCGGCATAGAACTCCACCGGATCTTTGCACGATTGGCGCACGTCATGTAGACGTTCGAATCTAGTCCCTTGGCAAGCTTCTCGATCAACTCGACACGGCTCCGCACTTGTTCAGCGGTTCCGGTGTCGATGTCGCAGAAAAGCGGCGCCAAGTTTAGCAATTTGCATTCGCGACCTATATCTCCGAGTTGTCGCTCAAGCGACAAGATATCGGTCGCTAGGCGACTTGCGTCGATCGGAAGCATCTCGGTTCCCGATTCGGCGGCGAGCGCAATCAAGAGTGAGCGGCGTCCGAGTCCGCGAGCACCGATACAGAGGACCAGCGAACGCCGTGCGACAGTGACAGCCGTAACTTCCTCATTGTTGACGCGAACGACAAGAGAACTTCGAGGCACAGTGTTCCGCCGAACAGCCAACTCAGCCACGCCACCGTCAAGGCGCGTATCGCCACATAACCATCCAAGTGCTCTTTCGGAAATGCTCCATCGGCACCGGTCCTCATGCATGTCTCCGCCGGCTCGCTCGATCAAACCGAGTCGCCGCAGACGCCCGGTCGCCGATAGCTCTTCCAGTGAAGAAGGACCAAAATTTTCCCCGTAGACGAGCTCGCGAATCACTGACTTATTAAGTTCACACGCAAAGTTCGTCTCGATCTGCTGCCTGGTTCTGCGGTCCAACGAAGCGCACGCAAGCAGGACAAGCACGGCGGCCTCAGAACCTGAAAGTCCGAGTTTAGTGACGATCCGCTTTTCCGATGCGTCGTTCGCTTTCTGTATTTCCTCTCGAGCAGCTTCCAGCTCGGTCACCAGTTTCTGCGCTGCCTCTTCGGTATTGGCGCTCCGTAGCGCCGTTAGCGCCCGGGTGAATCGGATCTGCGCAGCAATTCGCGTGTTCATGCCCGGCTTTATCGGCCAGCGAGCATGCAGGTTGCTATCATTCAACCGTTTGTAATGTCTTTATTTTTATGCGCTCTAGCGCAAACGAACCCGTAGTCCATGACGAGCCGAGCACCCAGGCATCCCCCTGCACGATGTCGGCTGGCTCCAAAACCGGGACGCGATCGCTACCAAGTTTCCTACGCACGAACGAGCCGTTCGTTCCATCAATAACCCAAATTTCGTTTTCCGCGCCAACGACCCACTGACCTTCGTAAGCGAACACAAGCGCTTCACTGGGTAGCGGCGTTGCGGTCGTGCTGGTGTGGTCGCGAAGATCAAGAATATGCATGACGTAAGCCCCCTGCGAGGAAACCACCAACGGCACGCGTCGTGACAGTGTTCCGTTCAAGCCCGAAACTCCGCGCCAGTGCGCCCGCATTGTTGCGTCAGCGCCTGGAATGTCGATTGAGTTCGCAATCGAGTCGCTTTTCACAAAGAGAACTTGAGTGCTTTTCGCCTCGGCTCCCGACACCGTCAGCACAAAACCTCCGTCAAATCGACCGCAATCTTCGATACGTCCGTCGACTTTGTTCGCAAGCGTTAATATGCTCACGCTCTTGTCCTGTTTGACGATCTTCAAATGAAAAGGATCAGGCAATCCAAACAGATTGCCATCGTCATAACATGACATCCACTCATCATCTGACAACATTCTCTGCGTCTCAAGAGACGTGACCTTGAGTTTGCCATCCTTGTAGTAAGTCGCATTACCCGCCGAAATGCTGGGAAAACCGTGGCTTGGATCGAGCTGTTGCAACCACCTCACTTCGGTTGTCTCATCCACTGCTAGGATTACATTGCGGTTCGATAAAACGACCAGATCTCCGGCGCGATCAATGCGAGGTGCGATTCGACTTCCGTTAAATTGCTCAATACTCGCGCCAGCCAGACTGTGCCCATCCTGCGCCGAAAAATACTTCAGCTTCCAGCTTCCAGAAGACATACAGACAACGACAACATTGTCTTTGGTTGCATTTAACGACGATGTTTCAACATCGCACTGCAACCGTTGCTGCCACAGTGGCTTGAATGAGGCGTCCAACATACCCACTGTTGGATTCGCACCGCCCTCTTCAAACCAGATGGCAGCGGCTTTGGATGCATCGACCGGGCGAACTACAAAAAGCCGATGAGGGTTCTCCTTCCTGCAGCCCAAGATCATCAGCGTGGTAACAAGTATCACTTTGCGCATCTCAACTGCTCCCATCAGTCTCCGTAGCAATCCCCCACTCCACCAGAGTTTTTGACAGCGCCTGTTCAATATATTTCTCTGCAGTTGCAATTGATTGGGCTTCACGATTGTCGTCGGGGCGCTCTTTGCTCAACGCTGGACCATCCACTGCAGAATTCGCGAAAAGCGCTTGAGGATCGGGATTTGCGACAATTCCGTAACGCACGAGTCCTGATTCATCACGCGTGATCGGCACATTCGGAGCGTACATCCTATTGCTGTATCTCGGATCGATCATGAACCTCATCGGAAGCCGTGCCGAGCGAAGTTCTTGCTTGTCGATAATATTGGCTACAACCTTTGATACGGGTCCGTGAATTTTAGAAGAAGTGACTGTCACATTATCGGAGGATGGATCGACTAAAATTCCAACTTCAAGAATTCCTTTTACTTCTTGTAATAGTCGTATTGGGTCGCCGGCAAGCCAAGTTCGGGCGCCGCTCATGTCAGTCGTCTCGGTATTTCCTCGCTTTGACGTGCCATTGTTCAACCGAGCAAGATATTCGACATATCGAAGAGATGATGCATTCATCTGTTCCGATTCTGCTCTTTCCGAGACATCATCAATCTGTTTACTTAGCGCTGAGTGAAGCGCCACAATTCCGGTGTCATCGTACGGCAGCGACGGTTCGATCTTCGCGAGACTCGCACTGATAGAAGAATGAGTCTCCTCGTTTACTTTATTTATCGCACTCCGTTGCGACCGGAAGAATTCGAGCATGTGCTCGTCATCAGAAGAGGCTTTTCCGTCGGTGGTCGAAGCACCGCTCTTAATGTGATCAATACCGGCAGACGCACCCTTCGACATCGCCGAGTCGATGCTCTTACTCGTGTACTTAGCGACGAAAGCTGCGGACTTTTCGGCTTGTGCTTTAGCGGCTTCGATCTCAGCTGCTTCGACAAGAGTCGAAGAGATTCTGGTCGTCGCACCTTTCACGAGCGCATCTTTCACTGCCGATTCAATCAGAGTTCCGAGCATGCCAGTGAGATTCGCGATTCCGATCGTCAGAGCCGCGCCCGCAATATCAAGCCAGATGCTATGCACAGCCTCGGGTGGCTTGTACAATTTCACTGCATCGCTCGCCGATTGTACGCCGTCGCGTCGACTATCCTTCAGATAGGTTAGTGCTCCGCTCGTTAGGGATCTTGCGGCCGTCGCGACCGCTTCACTCTCTTGTGTCACCAATGTCTTTGGGCTTACCGCTGGTCGTGCTGCGCTCACTGGCCCCAGTTGATCGGACGCACTTGGCGCGCTAGTGGAAGGTCCCGCTAGTTCGTCGATATCTCGAGCTTGTCCATAGACCGTGGTCGTACATGTCTCGAGAACTCCGTCTGCAAACTGAGCCCCGTACGTGAGCACTGCTTGGTAGGAGCCTCGTTTGCTCGGAGCGAACGTAACCAGAGCCTCTGGGACCGGGCTGAGAAAATTGGACTCGCTAGCGTTCGGTGTCGAGACAAATCCTTCGCCGGAGACGATCGATACAGCCTTTGTCATCTGCCATGCGCTCTTCGCCTCGACCACCGGCCCTGGCAGGTGCCACGTCTGCGTGCTTGTTGCGACCTGCGGTCCAACATGTATCGGATCAAACTTTTGGAGACGTGGCTCGTGCTGTGTATGAGATGGATTCTGAGCGCTCGGCTTCGCCGGCGCGAACGTTGACGGATCAATAAAGTTGGGGCCGCCCATCACTTACCTCCTACTTGTTTGCAAGACGTGTGTGCCGCTCGACGCCGAGCATCATTGAGAAATGCCAACAAGCGCCGGCGGCGGTCTGGCGTGAGGCGATGAAATCTGTCGGCGAGTAGGTCGCCGCGCCGCGATTCCGATAGGCGAACTGCAAGCGCACGCTGATCGAAAATCGGAAGTTGAGCGAACGCTTCGCCGAGCTCGCGCTCTTTGCGAGCAAACGCGACATAGGTCGGCTCACCTGCCGTGTCGGCGTCGAGAATCGCGATGAGCTTCGCGTCGTGCGCCGCAGCGATCGTCGATGACGTGTGCATTGTTGCAGCGCTCGTACGCGGCGCGGCGCCACCTCGCAACGACGGAGCTGACGGGCGCAACGCGGACGACGCAGTTGGCATCTCGGGCGCGTTGGTCTCTTCCGGGATTTCTTGTTCGAGCGTGGAATCATCAGGAGCCGCGACGGGCACAAGTGCCGTGCTGCCCAGGCGACGCGCGGTCGGCGCACCCGACGCCGACCGCGGGACCGACGCGAGCGACGTGCGAGCGGCTGGCGCGGGTGACGATGCGGACGAAGTCGAAGGCGATGAGGACGTCCACGGAAGCGTTGTCACCACGCGGACGTTGTTGAAGATTCCGCTGCTCATGCCGGTCGTTATCGACAGGCACCTCGCCGGGTTGCTGATTTCGTGCGACTGAAATTAGGCGCGCGGTTTCGAGGACTTGCGACCGCGAGGCTTGGCCTTCAGCGTCTTAGGCGGCTTCGGATGGATCTGCTCGAGCCGGCCTGGAACTCCGCGCAGCGCCTTCATGATCGAGGCGGCCGAGACGCCGGATGGGACAGCGAGATAGGCGCGACCGGCGCGATTCAGGCGCGGGGCGAACGCGCCTTCGCACACGATGTCGAGCTCGCTGCACGCATCCGAGAGCGCATCGAAACAGTCGTCCGAATCCGCCAGCGGCGTGTAGTCGACGATCATTGCCCAACGACCACCATCATCGAAGATGCGCGTGGCGAGCTTTGTTTCGGAAACGCCATTGCGATCCCATTCGAGCTGACCGTGGACCGGCGTGACGATGAGGACGTCACCCCACGTGGGCTTCGCATGAAGGAACGGAACGTTGACGAGGCGAACTTTGCGCGCGCCACGTTGTCCGGGAACCGGACCGAGATCGGTTGCCCATGGAGTTTCGCGATCGGCACCGCGATCCGTCAGGCATACCTTGATCGTCTTGGTCGCCTTGCCACCCATCGCGATCACGATAGCGATCGCCGATCGATCATGCGAGATGTTTTTCGATCGCAACGACACGCCGCATAGTTACGCGAGCGATCGAATCGTCGACGGGAATCAGGCGAGCGAGGTCTTCATCGCGTCGACAAGTTTATCGTTTGCGAAACGCGCGGCCGCACGGATCGCGGATGCGATCGCGGTTGCATCACTGCGCCCGTGCGCGATCACGACCGGCTTGGTGACGCCCGCGAGAAGTGCGCCACCGATTTCGGTGTAGTCGATGCGCTTCGCGAGTCCGCGCAGTGCGGGCGCGACGAGCGCAGAACCGAGGCGCGCCATCACGGTCGATTCGAGCTCTTGTTTGACGAGGCCGAATAGGCCCTCGGCGATGCCTTCACAGGTCTTGAGGACGACGTTGCCGGTGAAACCATCGGTCGCGATCACGTCGACGACACCACGGAACAGGTCACTGCCTTCGACATAGCCGAGGAATTGGAAGGCTCCCTTCGTCGAGGACAACAGCGCGTGCGCTTCACGCGTGAGCGGTGTGCCCTTCCCTGCTTCGCTTCCGTTCGAGAGCAGGCCGACGCGCGGACGTGCCCGTTTGTGCGCCACGCGATCGTAGGCCGCGCCGAGCAGCGCGAACTGCGCGAGCTGCGATGCCTTCGGTTCGGTGTTCGCACCGGCATCACACAACACGAGCGGACCCGATGGCGTCGGCAGGACGGTCACGATCGCGGGACGCTCGATGCCTTCGATGCGACCGAGCGTGAACAAGCTCGTCGCCAACATCGCACCACTGTTGCCGGCGGAGACCACGGCATCGCCATGGCCATCGGCGACGCGCGAGACCGCGACGCGCATCGACGAGTCCGGTTTCGCGCGGAAGGCTTGGCCGGGATGATCGTGCATCGTCACGACCTCGCTCGCGTGCACGACCTCGATGCGCGGATCACCGGGACCGAGCAAGGTCTCGAGCCGCGCGCGATCGCCGACCAACACGACATCGAGATCGTCGCGAACTGCGCGTAACGCACCGTGCACCTCGGGCTCGGGCGCACGATCGCTACCCATCGCATCGACTACGACACGTGTACGCGGCACGCACGAAGCCTAGCGCGCTCTTGCGGCCGATTCGTTTCAAGCGCGTTGTGATTCACCGACGCACTACCGCCGCCGCCTTTGCGAGCAGTTGGGAGCGTGCACCCGCCGCCTTCTAACCGACCAAATCGTCGAAGGCCTACGACGAGACGGCGTTACTAACTGTTCGACCAAAATCGTCGAAGCCCCCACCACGAAACGGCGTTACTAACGGTTCGACCAAATCGTCGAAGCCCCACCACGAAACGGCTTTGCTAACCGTTCGACCAAATCGGCGAAGCCCCACCACGAAACGGCGTTACTAACAGTTCGAACGAGTCATCGAAGCCCGCCACGCCGCAACGACGTTACTAACAGTTCGAACGCGTTCCTCGAACGTTGGTCCACGATCAGGCGTTACTAACAGTTCGAACGCGCCCCGCGCGGGGCTGAACGCGGATCACGCAGGAGCAGACTTCGCGTACATTCAGGCGATGCGTTTCATCGCGTTGTTGCTCGTCGTCGGCTGCGATGGCGGAGCGATGTCCGCGCCCGATTACTGCGAAGCGCGTGAAAAGCTGTTCGAGAAGGTCAATGCCCCCGACGATCGCCGCGACTTGCTTGTCAGCGGCTGCACCAAAATGCTCTCGAAGCCGGAGGCGAAGGCCGAGCTGACGTGCCGCATCGCCTGCCTTCACGCATCGCAGAAGCTCGATGGCCAACAGAGCCTCACCGATCTGAACACGTGCGACGCGACGTGTTTCTGAGCCCCGCGCGGGGCTGAACCACGATCAGAAAATCGAAAAGGCTGCGTGCGTTCGATCTGTTCCAGCCTGCCCGCACATTCGATCCGTCAGTGACAATCCTGACGGACTCGCAGGAGGGTGCACTTTGATCGGGCGTTACGAACGGTTCGAACGCGCGCGGAAGAGCTGCTCGACCGAGGCGACGGTCTGGTCGATCGACATCGAAGTCGTATCGAGAATAACGGCCTCCAACGTCCTTGCCTCGTCACGTAGATACGCCGCCCAGCGCATCATGTCGGTCGTCGCGAGCTCCGGCTGGCCGCGCGCTGACAGCCGCGCCGCTCGCACGTCGTCCGCGCAATCGACGAGAACGATTCGCGCGACGACACCGACGTGCGCCGCCGCTTCGACGATAAACGCGAGCCGCATCTGCCCTTCGAACAGCACGTCCTCGGAGAGCGGCGCGATCCGCGCGAACCATTCGAGCGTCATCGCGCGTTGCCACGCCCCACCGGGCTGATGATCCGAGCCGTAACTCGCCATCACGTCCGGAGATGGAACGCCGATCGTATCGAACCGAAATGTGCGCACGCGGGACTCCATCGCGAGCGCGATCGCGGTCTTGCCCGCGCCGGATGCACCTGTGAGCACGACGATCATATGGTTCGCCAATGAGGCAAACGATCTTATCGGGCTCGCCGTTCGAAGCGACGATCGGTTTCGCACGTGCGGTGCGCATCGGCGCGAACGTGGCGATCGCCGGCACCGCGCCGATCGGCAAAGACGGCAAGACCGTAGCCCCGGGTGACGTCTACGCGCAGACCCGGCGATGCATCGAGATCGCCGAAGCCGCACTGCTCGAGCTCGGCCTCTCGCTCGACAACGTGATCCGGACACGCGTGATGCTGGTCGACATCTCGCGCCACGCCGAGGCCGCGCGCGCTCACGGCGAACGCTTCCGGACCGTTCGACCGGCGACGACGTTCGTGGAAGTCTCGCGATTTATCGATCCCGAATGGCTCGTCGAAATCGAGCTCGACGCGATCGCGAGCTGATCAGAACTGTCGGCGCGCTTTCCACCGCGCGTGCAACTCGTCATTACCCGGCGACAACGCGCCGTCCTTCGTCTCGGAGTGCTTGCACGCATCGCACGTCCAACGGTCGAAGGTCTCCTCGTGGGCATAGCCACCCGTAAAACTATCGTGGCGCGCATCCCCACCACACATGGGGCACGTGCCGTCGGCTGGCTTCTTTGGAATCTTCATCAGACGCGACAAAGCCGGCACTGCTTCCACAGCACCGGCGATGATCGAACCTTGTGCGAACTATTCTTCAGCAGCCGCTTTGGCGATGACCTGCTCGCCAGCGTACTGGCCGCAGCTCATGCACACGCGGTGCGGAACGCGCGGCGAACCACAGTTCGGACACGCCTGAACGGTGGGGCGGTTCTCGCCACTCTTCTTGCTCCACGCCGAGCGTTGATGGGCAGTGCGGGCTGGGCCGCGACGTCGTTTTTGCAGTGCCATGAGGAAGCTCCGAGGAGGGCCGTTAATGCCCGATCACGAGGGCAATTTCAAGCCTTTGAGTGCGGCCAACCGCGGATCGATCGGCTTTTCGCATTTGCATGTGCCTGAATTCAGGTCGGTACCGCACTGACCGCACAAACCTTTGCAGTCTTCGCGGCATAGCGGCGAATACGGGACCGCGAGCACGAACTGTTCGCGGAACAGCGGCTCGAGGTCGATCTTCTCGCCATCGTAGGGGAACAGGTCGAGGTCCTCGGTCGCGACTTCGGCGCCGTCGTCATCGGTCACCGGACCGTCATCATCGGAGGGCATCTCCGACGGCGGCATGAACGTGACTTGGAGCTTCTCGTCGATGTGGATGTCGACATCGCCGACGCAGCGCGAGCACGCGACGTGGAGGTTGCCCTTGAAGAAGCCGGTCGCGAACGCGTGCGCCCCGTCGGCATAGAGCTCGAGCTCCGAATGACCGGCACCGGCATCTGGATCGTTTTCAGGGGCACCGAGCGCCTCGCGCATCGGTATGCCCTTGAGCCACGAGGCGACCTGCGCGCCCGGAATATCGAACGAGCGCTTCGTCGGGAGGTCCCGCACGAGCACGACGTACGGTCCAAGCTGTTCCTTCGCCACGGCGGCGCACTATAGGGCCGTGCGCCATCGTGTCAAGATGAGGCCCGATGCGTCGCCTCGCCTTCGTGCTCGCCCTTGCCGCCTGCGGCAGCGACGGACCGGATACCTCCCCGATCAGCTATTCGACGATGGGGCCACTGGTCGGCGACTCCGGCAAGGGCAGCTTTCGATTCGGCGTGGCCAGCGCGGCTACGCAGATCGAGGACATGAACCCCAACACGGATTGGTACACGTACACGCTACCGACCGCGCAGGGGGGCCTCGGCCGTGGGACGGACTTCATCGATCAGGCCGTCGATGGCTACACGATGGCGATGGAAGACGTCGATCTGGTCGCGTCGCTCGGCGTGGATTCGTATCGATTCTCGATCGAATGGGGCCGAATCGAGCCCCAGCGCAACGTGATCGACGAAGCCGCGATCGCGCACTACCGCGCCGTGCTCGAGGCCTTGGTCGCGAAAGGCATTCGCCCACTCGTCACGATCCATCACTACTCGAACCCGAACTGGGTGTTCGACCTGCACGACGTCGGCTGCACGAGCGGCGTGACCGATACGAACTTGTGCGGCTTCGGCGGCGCAGGCGCGGATCAGATCACGCAAGAGATGGCGGATCACGCGGCGCTGTTGGCGCAACGCTTCGGCGATCTCGTCGACGAGTGGGGCACCGTCAACGAACCGTTCACGTACATCTTTGCCGGCTACGGCGTCGGCTACTTCCCGCCGGGCATCAACGCACTCGGCGATGTCGTGAAGGGCATGGTGCCGCCGCTCCGCAACTACCTCGCCGCGCACGCCGCGATGTACAAGGCGATCAAAGCGAACGACACGATCGACGCCGACGGCGACGGCATCGCAGCCGCGGTTGGATTCTCGATGGCGGTCGCGGATTGGGAACCCTCGCGCAGCAACGCACCGTCGACGAATCCCGACGACATCGCCGCGCGCGACAAGCTCGTCTACCTGTTCAACTACCTGTGGACCGACGCCGCGGTGACCGGCGGCTTCGACACCGATCTCGACGGCGTTGCCGACGAAATGCATCCCGAATGGGCGGGCACGCTCGATTGGCTCGGCCTCCAGTATTACTTCCGCGCCGGCGTCTCTGCGGATCGCGGCATCATCTTGGGCCTCGCCCCGTGCACGTCCGGACTCAACAACGGCGCGTGCTTGCCCGCACCGGATCCCACGTACTGCGCACCGCGCATGGGCTACGAAGCGTGGCCCGACGGAATCCGCACCGTGATCCACGGCTTCGCCGATCGCTACAAAGACCTGCCGCTCGTCGTCACCGAGTCTGGAATCGCGAGCAACGTCGGCCGTCGCCACGCCGAAGAGGTCGTGCGCGTGTTGGAAGCGATCGAGCAGACGCGCAAAGAAGGCATCGATATTCGCGGCTACTACCACTGGTCGCTGACCGATAACTTCGAGTGGGCCGAGGGCTTCGGTCCGCATTTCGGACTGTATTCCGTCGACGATTCGACCTACGCGCGAACACCCACCGAAGGCGCGACCGTCTTGGGCGATATCTCGAAGGCGCGCATGCTCACGAGCGATCAGCGCAAGATGTACGGCGGCATGGGCCCGATGACCGCCGAGGCCGGCGCCGACGATTCGAACCCGTTTTGCTACAAGCCGTGATACGACGCGCGCATGCAAGGCATGCAGACGTTCTGGGTGGTGTTCCTGATCATGATCGGGATCGGTTATGTCGTGGCATTTTCGCGTCGCGGTCGGACGTCGATGGCCATGCCGGGCCGCAACCAAACCCTCCATCATCCGGCGTCACCGGATGAGGTGTTCAACGCGCTGAAGAAAATCCCGCCGCCGTTCAAGGTCGACGATGCCGACCCGGGTACGAAGATCGTCGTGCTGTCGTCGCCGGTGACGTTCTTCTCGTGGGGCTTTCTCTATCCGGTGTTCATCACGCCGAACGGTGCCGGCGGATCGCAGATCACGGTCGGCTGCACGTCGAAGCTGATCCAGATGGGACCGATCGTGACGAACGCGCATAACAAAGCGGTCGCCGCCGTCGAGCGCACGTTGTCGATCGCGGCAGCGCGCGTCGTCAGCTAATTACCAGAGCAGCGCGAGCGGCGTGCGGAACGTGAGGCCCGCGCCGACCTGGAACTTGCCGACGTCCGACACCATGTCGCGCACGCCGGCCTCGACGTAGAGACCGATCGCGTACGAGCCGAGGAACACGCCCGACGGCGCGACGCCGACACCACCGGCGTAGAGCTCGCCCGACAGCCGGCCCATCAAACCGAAGCCGTTGTGGTCTTTGTCGAACGCCGACGACGCGAGGTACTCGCCCCGCCCCGTCGCCCACACGCGCGCGAAGTCGTTGCGCGCGAGCGTGTGACCGGCTTCGAGATACGCACCGCCGTACGCGACGCCCGACGACACGTCCATCTGCTGCGCATCCACCGGCGTGCCGAGCAACGCGCCGAACACGCCGATGCCGATATCGAAGTCCGTCGGCTGCGGCGACAACGACGCCCAGTGGACACCGATCGCACCGCCGATGCCGTTCGCGTAGCCATGCGTGGTGTTGAGGCCGGCGTAGCCGAGGTCGATCTTCAGCGGCAGCATGAAGCGCGGCCCCGGGCGGTGATAGGTGACGACTTCGACGTCGGCGCCACCATCGCGATGATCGCGCGCGACCGGACCACTCGACGGCGCGACTTCGACGCCACCGGCAGCGGAGCTCGCGCGGTGATCGCGAACCTCGGGCTTGGTTTCGCGGTGATCGCGAGTATCGGCGAGCGCGGCAGACGACGATGCGGCGAGAGCTAAGGCAACGAGTGGCAAGCGGAGCGACATGGGCAACCTCGGAACGGCAATCGCCGCTATTCCACGGGGCGTGCCAGTGAATTCCGCGGGCTTCCGACCGTCTTAGCGAGGCGGTTCGTGAACACGCGGTCACGCGTGTGGCGTGCCGTTATGCCCTAGCGGTGCATCGCAACGGCGAGTTGCCGGATGAGCTCGCGCATGACCTCGGGTCCGCGCGGCGTGCGCTCGACCAACGACGATCCGACGACGACGCCATCGGCGATCCGCGAGAACCGCTTCGCGTCGTCGGCGGTGCGGATACCGAAGCCAACCGCGACTGGGGCCGCCGCCGCGCGACGGACCTGATCGATTCGCGCGGGATCGACCGGCGAGGCCGCACGAGCGCCGGTGACACCGACCGTCGAGATGTAATAGACGAACGGCGGCGCGAACTGCGCGACGCGATCGATCCGGTCCGGCGTCGAGGTCGGCGCGACCAACGGGATCACGGCGATGTCGTGCGCGGCGAGCGGCGTGGCGAGCTCGGCCAATTCATCGATCGGCAGATCCACCGTGAGTGCGGCATCGACACCCGCCGCCGCGGCACGCGCCGCGAACGATTCGGCGCCCATCACGAAGATCGGGTTGTAGTAGCCGAATAGCACGATCGGAGTTTCGATCCCGCGCGAGCGGAGCTCCTTCACGGCATCGAGCGCGCCCGGCAGGCTACCGCCTGCTTCGAGCGCGGCTTCCATCGCACGTTGGATCGACGGGCCATCCGCCGATGGATCCGAGAATGGCACGCCGAGCTCGATCACATCCGCGCCGCCTTCGCACGCCGCTTGAACGACATCGATCGAGCGCTTCGGATCGGGAAAGCCGTACGTGAGATACGCGACCAACGCCGCGCGCTTTTCACTGGCAGCTTTATCGAACGCTGCACGGAGGCGACTCACTGGCCACCTCGGCGTTGCGCGATCGTGGTCATGTCTTTGTCCCCGCGGCCGGACAGCCCGACGATGATCGACTTCGCACCGGCGGCAACGACCTCGTCGATCGCAGCGATCGCGTGCGCGGTTTCGAGCGCGCACAGGATGCCCTCCGATCGCGCGAGACGTTCGATCGCGGCGAGCGCCTCGTCGTCCGTGCGCGAGATATACGTGACGGCACCGGTCTCTTTCCAGTGCGCGTGCTCGGGCCCGACGCCGGGATAATCGAGACCCGCACTGATCGAGTGCGCGTGTGCGATCTGACCATCGAGCGTCGACAACACGTAGCTCTTCGAGCCGTGCAACACGCCTACCCTGCCCGCGCCGAGCGTGGCGGCGTGCCGGCCCGTCGCGATGCCATCACCGGCGGCTTCGATGCCGTACATCTTCACGCCGGGCTCACCGACGAACGGCGCGAACAAGCCCGCCGCGTTCGAACCACCGCCGACGCACGCGATCAGCGCATCCGGCATCCCACCGCGCAACGTGACGATCTGCTCCTTTGCCTCGCGCCCGATCACCGATTGGAGATCGCGGACGAGCCACGGATACGGATGCGGGCCCGCGACCGAACCGATCAGATAGAACGTGTCCATCACGTTCGTGACCCAATCGCGGAGCGCTTCGTTCATGGCGTCTTTGAGCGTCCGGGTTCCGGACGACACCGCGTGGACCTTCGCGCCGAGCAACTTCATGCGCTCGACGTTCAGCGCCTGCCGCACGACATCCTCGGCGCCCATGTAGATCTCGACGGGCATGCCGAACAACGCACCGACCGTTGCCGTCGCGACGCCGTGCTGTCCCGCACCGGTCTCCGCGATCAATCGCGCCTTGCCCATGCGCCGCGCGAGCACCGCTTGACCGATGCAGTTGTTGATCTTGTGCGCGCCCGTGTGATTGAGGTCTTCGCGCTTGAGATAGACATCCGCACCGACCTGCGCCGACAACCGCTTCGCGTGATAGAGCCGCGACGGCCGACCGACGTAATCGACGAGCAGTTGATCGACTTCCTGCCAGTACGCCGCGTCATCCCGCGCGGCACGCCAGGCGGCTTCGAGCTCGGTGATCGCGGGCATCAACGTTTCGGCGACGTACTGACCACCGTACGGACCGAACCGGCCGAGCACGGGTTGCGGGAGATCGTGAATGCTCATGAACCACCTCGAACAGCGGCGACGAACGCCGCGACTTTGACTCGATCCTTCACGCCCGGCGCCGCCTCGACACCCGACGCCACGTCGACGGCCCACGGCCGCACCGCACCGATCGCCGCCGCGACATTACCGGGATCGAGGCCACCGGCGAGCACGACCTTGACGTTCGGAAACCGCGCACGCGCCTGTTGGGCGACCGTGTGATCGAACTGCTTGCCCGAGCCTCCGCGATTCGCCGACGGCGCGTCGAGCAGCACCGCATCGACGGGCCAACCATCGAGGCCTTCGATGTCGTTCGGTCCCGAAATCGGCAGCGCCTTCCACACCGGCCGATACACCGCGGTCGAGATCCGGCGGCAATCGTCGACGGTCTCATCACCGTGCAACTGGATCACGTCGAGCTCGACGCGCGCGCAGACTGCAGAAATCTCGTCGGCGCTGGCGTTCACGAACAGGCCGACGAGCTTCGCCGGTCCCGTGCCGCGCACCACGCCCGCCAACAGCGGCGCGCGATCCGGCGAGAGATACCGCTTTGACTTCGGCCAGAAGTTGAAGCCGATGAAGTCGACGCCGGCATTGGCGACCGCCGCCGCATCGTCCGGCAACGTCACGCCACAGACCTTGATCAGCGTCATCGCATCAGCTCGCGCAGCGCGACGCCCGGCGACGGCTGACGCATCAACGACTCGCCGACCAACACCGCGTGTGCGCCAGCATCGCCGAGGCGCTTCACGTCGTCGCGCGTCTTGATCCCACTCTCGGCGACCAACACCGTCCCCGGTGGCACTTTCTTCGCGATCCGTTCGGTCAACGTCATGTCGACCTCGAACGTCTTCAGATTGCGATGATTGACGCCGATCAACGTCGCGCGCGCCGCGAGCGCTTGGTCGAGCTCCGCTTCGTCGTGGACTTCGACCAACACGTCCAAGCCCAACCCCGCGGCGACGAGCACGCAATCACTCAGCCTCACCTCGCCCGCCGGGAACGCCGCCGCGATCAACAGGATCGCATCCGCACCCGCCGCACGCGCTTCGGCAATCTGCAGCGGATCGATGATGAAGTCCTTGCGCAGGAGCGGCACGTTGCACGCGCGCCGGGCGACGCCGAGGAACGCCAGGTCACCGTCGAAGTACGTCTTGTCCGTCAGCACGCTGATCGCCGTGGCACCCGCCGCCGCATACTCGCGCGCGATCACCGCCGGATCCGCACCCGGACGAATCGGACCCGCGCTCGGCGACGCCCGCTTGATCTCGGCGATCACGCGCATCGGTGCCCCCGCCGGACGCATCAACGCCGCGCGGAACGGCCGCGGGTGCGCCATCGCCTCGGCCGCTTCGATCACGGCGAGCCGCCGCTCGTTCGTGATATCGGCGAGCTCTTCACGCTTCGTCGCGAGGATCTTGTCGAGGATGTTCATGTCATTCGACTCCTGCGAACTCAGCCGCGTCGAGAGAACCGAGATGCCCGAGGTCCGCCGACTTCGACGCCTCGACCCACTTGTGCAACGCCAGGCGCGCCGCGCCATTCTTCGTCGTCGCGACGGCGCGGCGATACTGCTCCGGGAGGCGATGGACATCGAACGCGCCCGGATCCAGAAGCTCGAGACCGAGCGCCGCGGTCATCGCCGACGCGCGCAACGCCGCTTCGAGGCGCTCGCCGTGATCGGTGCCGTGACCCGCGATCACCTTCTTCACGACGCTCGAGTTGAACGCCGCGTCACCACCGGCGAGGCCGTCCGGATCGAGCTCGTCGACGCCGAAGCTTCGCGGCGTGAGCACGAACGTCCGCAATTCGCCGTCGTCCCACAACCCCACATAGGTCTCGCCGCGGACCGCGATCTCGTCGAGATTGCCGGCACCGTGAACCACGGCTGCGCGCCGCAAGCCGAGCGCACCTAGTGCCTGCGCCATCGGTCCGCACCACGCTTGCGCGTACACGCCGACGACTTGATGCCGCACCGCCGCGGGATTCGTCAGCGGCCCCAACAGATTGAAGATCGTGCGCGTGCCCAATTCTCGACGAGGCCCACCGACATGCCGCGTCGCCGCATGAAACCGCGGCGCGAACAGAAAGCCGATGCCCGCGGCCTCCAACGATCGCGTGACGACCGCCGGCTCGGCATCGACCACCACGCCGAGCGCCTCGAGCACGTCCGCCGATCCGCACTTCGACGACAGTGCGCGATTGCCGTGCTTCGCGACGACACCACCGGCACCGGCGATCAACAGCGCCGCGATCGTCGACACGTTGATCGTCCCGGCACCATCACCACCCGTGCCGCAGGTATCGATCGCGTCGACCGAGCTCGGCAACGACAGCGCACGCGCGCGCATCGCCGTGGCTGCGCCGACCAATTCGTCGACGGCCTCGCCCTTCGCACGCAAGGCGATCAAGAACCCACCGATCTGCGCAGGCGTGGCGTTGCCGTCCATGATCTGACCGATCACGTCCGCCATCTCCTCGCGCGCGAGGTCTGCCTTGCCGAGCGCCTTCGCGATCGCTTGCTGGATGTTCATGCCATCGCCAAGAAGTTCGCGAGTAACTGCTTGCCCGCCGTGGTCATGATCGACTCGGGATGGAACTGCACGCCTTCGATCGGAAGCGTCTTGTGGCGGACGCCCATGATCTCGTCTTCCCAGGTCTTCGCCGTGATCTCGAGACAATCCGGCAGTGACTCGGGCGCGATGACCAACGAGTGATAGCGCGTGGCAACGAACGGATTCTCGACGCCGCGAAACAGGCCCTTCTCGTCGTGAAAGATCTTCGACGTCTTGCCATGCATCACGCCGCGCGGCGCCCGAATGATCCGGCCACCGAAGACCTGCCCGATGCTCTGATGCCCGAGACAGACGCCGAGGATCGGCATCGCACCGGCGAGCGCTTGGATCGCGCTCATCGAGATGCCCGCTTCGTTCGGCGTGCACGGCCCCGGCGAGATCACGAGCGCTTTCGGTGCGCGTTCGCGGATCTGGTCGACGGTGATCGCGTCGTTGCGCTCGACCGTCACTTGCGCGCCGAGCTCGCCCAAGTACTGCGCGAGGTTGTACGTGAACGAGTCGTAGTTATCGATTAACAGAACGTTCACGACTTCGCACTCCGGGCCATCGCCACCGCGCGCAACACGCCGCGCGCCTTGTTCACGCACTCTTCGTATTCGGCTTCCGGAACGGAATCCGCCACCAACCCTGCACCGGCTTGCACGTAGATCTGATCGGCGGTCGCCACCAACGTGCGGATCGCGATCGCGAGATCGAGATTGCCGGTGTAGCTGATGTAGCCGACCGCGCCGCCGTAGATGCCGCGTTGCGTGGGTTCGAGCTCGTCGATGATCTCCATGGCGCGAATCTTCGGTGCGCCCGAGAGCGTACCGGCCGGAAACGCCGCGCGCAGCACGTCCAACCAGGTCTTGCCCGGCGCGAGCTGCCCGACCACGTGGGACGTCATGTGCATCACGTGCGAATAGCGTTCGATCACCATCTGCTCGACGACGCGCACCGAGCCCGTCGTCGCGACGCGCCCGACATCGTTGCGCCCGAGATCGATCAACATCAGGTGCTCGGCGCGCTCTTTCGGATCGCCCAGCAATTCGACCGCGAGCCGCGCGTCGTCATCCACGGTCTTGCCGCGCGGCCGCGTGCCGGCGATCGGCCGGACTTCGACGCGACCATCCGACAACCGCACGAGCGTCTCCGGCGATGCGCCCGTGACACGCGCTTCCGGGAACTCGAGATGGAACATGTACGGCGATGGATTGATCACGCGCAGCGCGCGATAGACATCCAGCGGCCGGGCGTTGCCGACCGGCTCCGCGAACCGTTGCGACAACACGACCTGGAACGCATCGCCGGCGAGGATGTACTCCTTCACGCGATCGACCGCGGCGCAGTACTCCGCCTTCGAAAAGCTCGACGGTGGCACCGGATCGACCGGCCCGCGCGGAATCTCCAACACGGGCAACGCACGGCGCGGCGCCCGCAACGCTTCGACGATCTGATCGATTCGCTCGCACGCCTTGTCGTACGCGGCTTCCGCCTTTTCCGGACGCGTGACGTACGGCGTGGCGACGACCTTCAAGGTCTGGCGGAGATTGTCGAAGATCAGCAGCGTATCGGTGATCACCATCGCGAGCGGCGGCAATCCGAGCCCCGGCTTCGGCCGCGACGGCAGGTCTTCGAACGACGCGACGCAGTCGTACGCGATCCAGCCGACCGCACCGCCCCAGAACCGCGGCAGGCCCGGCACGTCGACGGGCTTCATGTCCCCGAGGACTTCGGCGAGCGCGGACGTGGGATCGTTGGTGTCCCAGCTCGCGACACGCGGTGGGCCATCGCCGTCGACGTCGTACCAGGTCACGGTGGCCTTGCCGGCCGCCCATTGGACGACCGCACGCGGCGCGACTCCGACAAACGAGTACTCCGCCCAATTCGCACCGCCGACGACCGATTCGAGCAAGAACGAGTGCTCGCCCGCTCCGATCGCCGCGTAGGCCGAAACCGGCGTATCGCCATCCGCCAACAGCTCCCGATAGACCGGGATCAGATTGCCGCGCGATGCAGCCGCGACGAACTCCTCCCGACTGGGAACGTACACGCGAGCGTTATACCGCGGTATGAATTGGCCATGCATCCCGAGCTGGCCAAGGTGATCGCCGATGTCGACCCCGAGATTGCGGAGCTGATCGCAAACGAGGAGCGTCGCCAGCGCGATTCGGTCCGGCTGATCGCCTCGGAAAACTATGTCTCGGGCGCGGTGCTCGCCGCGACGGGCTCGATCCTCACGAACAAGTACAGCGAGGGCTATCCGGGCAAGCGCTACTACGAGGGCCAGCAGTACATCGATCAGATCGAACAGCTGTGCATCGACCGCGCGAAATCACTGTTCGGCGCCGAGCACGCGAACGTCCAGCCGTACTCGGGTTCACCGGCGAATCTCGCGATCTACTTCGCGTTCCTGAAGCCCGGCGACACCGTGATGGGCCTCGGCCTGCCCGCCGGCGGTCACCTGACGCACGGCTGGAACGTGTCGATCACCGGTAGCTACTTCAAGCCGGTGCAGTACGGCGTCGAGCACGATTCGCATCGCGTGGACATGAACAAGGTCCGCGAGCTCGCGCTGAAGGAGCGTCCGAAACTGATCTTCTGCGGCGGGACCGCGGTGCCGCGCACGATCGACTTCCCGGCGTTCGGCGAGATCGCGAAAGAAGTCGGCGCCGTGCTCGCGGCCGATATCGCGCACATCGCCGGGCTCGTTGCCGGTGGGGCGCATCCGTCGCCGGTGCCGATCGCGGATGTCGTCTCGACGACGACTCACAAGACGTTGCGCGGTCCGCGCGGCGGCATGCTGATGTGCAAGGCCACGCACCAGAAGGCGATCGATCGCTCGGTGTTCCCCGGCCTGCAGGGCGGTCCGCACAACCACACCACGGCCGGCATCGCGGTCGCGTTGAAGGAAGCGGCCACGGACACGTTCAAGAAGTACGCGCATCAGATCGTCACGAACGCGAAGGCGCTCGCGGCGGCAATGGTCGAGCACGGCTTCACGCTGATCACCGGCGGCACGGACAATCACCTGATCCTCGCGGACCTGACGTCGAAGAACGTCTCGGGCAAGATCGCGGCGAAGGCGCTCGACGCGGCCGGCCTCGAGCTCAACTACAACTCGATCCCGTTCGATCCGCGCAAGCCGTTCGATCCGTCGGGCATCCGCCTCGGCACGTCGTCGGTGACGTCGCGCGGGATGGGCCCCGGCGAAATGAAGCAGATCGCGGCGTGGATGGCGCAGGTCGTGGCGGCGCCTAGCGACGCTTCTTTGCACGCGCGGGTTTCGGGCGAGGTGAAGGAGCTTTGCGCGAAGTTCCCGGCGCCGGGGATTTTGATCTAAGCGCGATCACCCGATCCAAGATGCGATGCGCCACTTCGGCCTTCGCACCCGGCGGGACGTCCGTCACGCCATCGTGATCGACGAGCTGGACGTGATTGGTGTCGACGGAAAACCCCGAGCCTGGCTCGCCGACATCGTTCGCGACGATCAGATCGACCTTCTTCGAGGCGAGCTTCTTCTTCGCGTTTTCGACGATGTCGTTCGTCTCCGCCGCGAAGCCGACCAATAGCGGCTTGGAGCCTTTGCGTGATGCGCCGAGCCCCGCCAACAGGTCGGGATTCGCGGTCAGCTCGATCGTCATCTTCTGACCGGTCTGTCCGCGCTTGATCTTTTGATCGGCGACCTTCGCCGGCCGGTAATCGGCAACAGCAGCCGTCATCACGACGACGTCCGCTTCCTTCACCGCATTGTCCAACGCCCATTGCAGCTGCGCCGCACTCTCGACATGCGAGACCCCAACGCCGAGCGGCGGTGCCACGCCACTGGGTCCGAAGATCAAGCGGACGTCCGCGCCACGGCGTTGCGCCGCCGCTGCGATCGCCGCACCCATCTTGCCGCTCGAGCGATTGCCGACGAAGCGCACCGGATCGATCGGCTCGTACGTGGGCCCCGCCGTCACGACAACCTTCACACCGGCGAGATCCTGCGCCGACAACACGTGCGCTGCGGCCTCGGCGATATCCGGCGGATCCGCGAGCCGGCCCGGTCCCGTCCAGCCGCACGCGAGGTAGCCCTCGCCCGGCGCCACGATCTGATACTTCGCGACGTCCTTCAGCGTTTGCAGATTGCGCTGCGTCAGCACGTGGTTCCACATGTTGACGTTCATCGACGGCGCGAGCAGCACCGGCGCCTTCGTGGCGAGCACGATCGCCGAGACCGCATCGTCCGCCATCCCCGCTGCGAGCCGCGCGATCAGATCTGCGGTCGCCGGTGCGATCACGACGATATCGGCCGCATCCGCGAGTTGGATGTGCCCGATCTTCTCTTCGTCCGTTAGCGAGAACAGATCCGTGAACACCGGGCGCCGCGTCAGCGCCTGGAATGTCATCGGCGTGATGAAGTGCTGCGCCCGCGGCGTCATCGCGACGTCGACGGTGGCTCCCGCTTTGTCGAACAGACGGACCAACTCGGCCGACTTGTAGGCCGCGATACCGCCACCCACGCACACGACCACGCGAGCACCGCGCAGTGGATGAGCAGGATCGCGAAAAGCACGGTCAGTCCTAGGTCCTGTGATCACGTTCGGGAATGTAGCGCTTACGATGCGGTGACGCCGACGAACGCTTCATGAAATGCCCAGCGAAAGTCCGGGTCGACTTCACGCTCCGACGGTAACGCGGGTCGCGGGCGCCGTATTCGCGGGCGCATGCGGTGTCGTGCTCGCGCGCAGCATCGGCGCGAACGCATCGCGATAGAAGTACGCGGTCGCGACCTCGAGGATCACGAGTACGACCGGCAACGGCAAGCCCGCCGGCTCCGCTTGGATGTGGAACCACGTGATGCCGACCAGGATCGGTGCGAGCAACGTGAGCGCGAGCGGCACGAACCGATTGCCGATCAGCGCGAGCCCGGCGATCACCTCGATCGACTTGATCATGCCCATGAACTTCAGGCCGACGAACGGTCCGATAAACGCGAGCGCCGGGGCCGGGATGTCTTTCGGCATCGGGAGGAACGGGAAGAAGTAGTTCAGCCCGAACACGACAAAGCCGAGTCCGAGCAGGGTGCGGGTAATCGCAGGAATCTTCGACATACCGGACACTTTGGGACTGTTGCCCGAATCGCACTAGTCGGACCTTCGACAACGCGCTATTGTCTCGGGAGCACGAATGGACCTGAACCGCGCCACCACGTTTGTTCGCGTCGTCGAGAACGGCGGCTTCACCCGGGCGGCCGAGGCGCTCGGTCTACCCCCGTCTTCGGTCTCGCGATCCGTCGCGAAATTGGAAGAAGACCTCGGCATCACGCTGCTCGAGCGGACCACTCGCAAGGTCGCGTTGACGGATGCCGGCCGCGCCTACTTCGAGCGCGCTCGCGACGCGCTCGCCGGGTTGGAAGAGGCGAACGCGCTCGCGCTGGATGCCGCACGCGAAGTTCACGGCCTCGTGCGCGTTGCACTGCCTCCGGACTTCGCCGGCAAGATCGGCGGCGTGATCGCTACGTTCGGCGCGATGCACCCGCGGATCCGGATCGAGTGCACGTTCACCACGAACGGTGGCGAGCTCGTCGGCGATGTCGTCGATCTCGCGATCCAGTTCGGCAAGCTGCCGGACAGCTCGCTCGTCGCGCGCCGACTCGGTAACTCGGCCCATCAGCTGTACGCGTCGCCGGCGTATCTCGAAGAACGCGGCACGCCGAAACAGCTCGCGGATCTCGCGCTGCACGAAGGCATCGTGTTCAAGGCGATCGCCGGCGAAACCCGGTGGGAGCTCGAGGGTCCGAAAGGTCCCGAGCACGTCGATATCCCCGCGCGGCTCGTCGGCGATCACATGCAGCTCGTGCTCGATGCCACGCTCGCCGGATTGGGCATCGCGATGCTGCCGCAATTCTTCGGCGATGTGTACGTGGCACAGGGCAAGCTCGTGCAGGTGCTGCCGAAGTACTCGACGGAAAATCCGATGCACGTGCTCACGCATGCGTCGCGGCACCTGCCCCGCCGCGTGTCGCTGTTTCGCGACTTCATCTCCGAAGCGCTGTCGTCGAGCTGCAAGGCCCACGGCGCACTGAAGTGAAACGCCGATACGAGCGCCGCAACGAAGTCCTCGAGCTCGAGCTCCGCGGGACCACGCTCGTCCGCACGCAGACGATCGGTGGGATGCCGCCGATCGCGAAGACCGAGACGTTCGAGACCGAGGCGCGTGCACGCTTCGAGCTCGACCTCGCGATCGCATCGGGCAAGGGCTACGTCGAGGTGCCGTTGCCGTTGCCGCCGCCGATCCTCGTGCCTCGTGATCCGGTGCTCGAGCGCGCGATCGCCGAAGCGCCCGAGGATCCCGCGGCGTACAGCGTGTATGCGGACTGGCTCGAGGCGCATGGCTCACCGCACGGTGCGCTGATCGCGATGCAGCTCGCGATTCGCACGCAAAGCAGCGTCGAGCAGTTCATGAAGTTCCGCGATCTCGAAGCGAGCATGCGACGCGACCATGCCGTCGAGCTACTCGGTCCGGCGTTCGTGCATGACCTGGCGCATGTCGAGCTCGTGTGGCGCTACGGCTACGTCGATCGCGTGGTGATCGACGAGCGCAAGTTCTATCGCTGGCGCGGCGCGGACTACGATCGCCACCTCGCGCTGTCGAACCCGGCGCAGATCATCGCGTCCCTGCTCGATTCGACCTGCGGCTGGCTCGTCCGGCAGGTCACGATCCTCGCGGCCTACAACCGGATCTCGCTCGCGCGATTGCCGAGTCCGTACGTCGGCAAGATCAATATCACCGTCGAGCCGACGAACGATCAGCCCGAGAACGTCGAGCACGCGATGTCGGCGGAGATCATGCGCGTGTTGAACGCCAGCTGCGATGTCGACCTGACGTGGTCGGGCGGCGTGAAGAGCTACCGCTGGGTCAGACCTTCGTCGCCACGTACTTGAAGTTCGTGTAGTCGTCGAGCCCGTGGCGCGAGCCTTCGCGGCCGACGCCCGAGTGCTTGATGCCACCGAACGGAGCTTGCGCCGTCGAGACCAGCCCTTCGTTCACGCCGACCATACCGGCTTGCAACCCCTCCGACGCGCGATGTTGGGCCGCACCATCCCGCGTGAACACGTACGCGACCAGCCCCGCATCCGTATCGTTCGCGAACGCGAGCGCCTCGGCTTCGTCCTTTGCCGTGCGTAAGGTCACGACCGGCCCGAACACTTCTTCGTGCCACAGCGCCATCTCCGGCGTGATTCCGGTCAGCACGATCGGCGCGATCAACCGCGAGCTCGGCACCTCGCCGTGGACGAGCTTCGCGCCTTTCGCGATCGCATCCTCGACGAGACCTTTGATCTTCGTCACCGCGCGATCGTCGATCACGGGGCCGAGATCGACATCTTTGTTCAGCCCGTGCCCGGTCTTCAATTCGCGGATCTTCGCGACGAACTTCTGCGTGAACGCATCCGCGATCGGCGCTTCGACGATGAAGCGATTCGCCGCCACGCACGATTGCCCGGTGTTGCGAAACTTCGCGATCATCGCCTGCGAAACCGCGAGATCGAGATCCGCATCCTTCATCACCACGAACGGCGCGTTGCCACCGAGCTCGAGCGACAGCCGCTTCACGTCCGCCGCCGCCTGGCGCATGAGGTCCTGCCCCACGCGCGTCGAGCCGGTAAAGCTGACCTTGCGGACGGCCTTCGACGTCATGAATTGATTACCGACGCGCTCGTGCTCCGTGCTCGCGACGACATTGACGACGCCCGCCGGGATCCCGGCCTCGTGACACAGCTGCGCGAGCGCGATCGCCGACAGCGGCGTCTGCGCGGCGGGCTTGCACACGACGGTGCATCCGGCGGCGAGCGCGGCGCCGAGCTTGCGGGTCAGCATCGCGTACGGAAAGTTCCATGGCGTGATCAGCGCGCACACGCCGACCGGCTCGCGGGTGACCACGATCCGGCCATCCGCGCGACTCGACGGAATCGTCTCGCCGTAGATCCGCGCGGCCTCACCGGCGAACCAGGTGATGAAGCTCGCCGCGTACTTCACCTCGGCAACCGATTCCTTCAGCGCCTTGCCGTTCTCGCGCGTGCACAGCTCGGCGAGCCGCGCCTCGTCCCGCGCCATCAGCTGCGCCAACTTCGCGAGGTACGTCCCGCGATCGGGACCCGGGAGCACCTTCCAGCTCGCGAACGCCTTCGCCGCGGCCGTGATCGCGCGATCGACCGTGCCGGCATCGCAATCCGCAACTTCGGCGATCAATGCGTTGTCGAACGGATCGCGGACCGCGAAGCGCTTCGAGGATTGGACCCACGTCCCGTCGACGTAGGCATCGCGTGCGAGCTCCATAAAATACCTTCCGAGGTGATATATCCCGACTATGTCTCGCGCCCCCATCATCTTCGGCGTCGTTGCGCTCTTGGCCGGGGGCGGTGGCTACTACTTCTTCAGGGTCTACCAACCAAACCAGACCCGGCAAGCCGCGCAGGCCGAAGTCGACGCGTGGGAACAGAAGTGGAAGGCCGCGCGCGATTGCTTGCTCGGACCCACGCCGTTGTCGTCGAAGACGAGTGAAGCGCTCGCCTTGCGCGAGATGAGTCCGGATCCGTGGAATCGCGGTGGTTGCACGGAGCCGATCAAGCGGCTCGTGCGTGGCGATGCGCCCGATAGCCGAATTCCGGCGGTCGAAGCCGCGTGGGCGAACCTCGAGAAAGCCGTGAGCAAGACGGCGCAGTCGTTTGCCGTGCACATCAGCAACTCGACGACCTTGCACGGCGAGGATCCGCTACCGGCCGCGCTCGACGCGCTCGACGCCGCACGCGCGACCTTGCGCGATGCCGCGAGCATGCCGGCGCTCGCGCAGACCGGAAAGCCGCTTGCAGCGGCAACGATCGTTCCGCTCGATCTCGGCGACGCGAAGCTGAACCAGCTCAGCGTCGATACCAAGCCGAGCGCGCACGGCATGATCGTGTTCGGCAAGAGCGGCGATCGAGACGTGCAGCTCCAACTGCGCACCGGTGAAGCGCCGATCGTGAAGCAGATCACGACCGCGTTGCGCGCGGTGCCCGACATGACGTGGGGCGCGACGTCGACGGCCGATGGCGTCGAGACCGGTGCACTCGACGACAAGGGCCTGATGCCCGAGAAGACCTCCTTGAAGATGCCGGGGGCGACCGTGTTCGCGATCATCGGCAACGCGGCGACCGGTCGCGTGATCTACGGAACCGATACGCAGTTCGCGATCGCGCGCGCCGACAAAGTGGTGGGCGGCGCCCCGACGACCGGATCCCGCTCCGCACTGGATGTCGACGGACGTGCGGTCGTGATCTGGACCGACAAGTCCGGCGAGCACGGCTGGATCTATCATGCCGACGCCGCTGCGGACGAGTCCTTGGTCGACCTCGGCCAGAACGATTCTGGGTCCCGTTTGTCTCGCCGCCGACCGCGCGTGGACCGCGACGGGCGCCGGCGTGATCTCGTTTGGCGCGGGCAAGCCGCCGGTCGCGCGTGCGAATCCGTTCTACAAGCTGCTCGGCTGCACGAATGACGGCGCGCTGTTCCGCAGCGTCGAAGAAGCCAAGCCATTCCTCGTCTGCACGGATGACTGCAAGACGGTGCCGCTGCCGCATGGCGCGCCCGAGCTCGCGACGCCAACGATCGTCAACGGCAAGCTCTACGCGATCGCATCGCACGGCGGCGTGCTCGGCGTGTGGCGCGAAGATGCACCGGCGACGTTTTACGGCTTGCCCGTGACCGCCGACCCGGTCATGGCACAGGAGTGGCCGGCGATGGCGCTCTCGAACGGCAAGGTGATCGACGTGATCGCGCGCGGCGCCGCCGGCTTCGTCGTGATCAGGATCCCAGCTTCGTAGCGAGATCGCGGGTCTCGACGAGGTTGTCCTCGATCGAGCAGTACGTCCAACCGCCGTAGCGGCCGACGGAGTGCACGTCGCGCTTCGCGAACATCTCTTTCAGGCGCGCGGTCTCGACGAGCGACTGCCGCGTGATGTGCGCGTACGCCGGGTCCAACACGACCGAGTGATGCGCGACCAATTGGTGATCCGTGACGATGCCTTCCGCGCGCAGATCCTCCATCACCCGAGCGAGTGCGGCGTCGACATCGAGCTTGTCGCGCGTCTTCGCACCGATCTCGACGTACAGCGACATGCGCGGCGCCTGGATGATGTTGTCGTACCAACCCACGCGATAGAACGACCGCGCGCGATCCGGGAAGTACATCCAGTGGACGTCGTCGCGGCCCTTGCGATCGAAGCCGAGGTTGAACACCAGGACCTTGTTCGACGTGAACACGTCGATGTCGAATTCGCTCTTCGCCAAGCGCGCCAGCTTCGGCAGCGGCGCACTCGAGATCAGGTGCTTGTACGTGATCGTCCGCTTCGGCGTGGTCACCGTGTGGGCGCCGAGATCGATCGCCGTGACCGGTTCGTCGACGGCGACCTCCAACCCACGGGCGAGCGCTTGGACGTATCGAATCGCGCCACCTGCGGGATAGGTGAACGTGGCGTTGTAGCCGTGCTGCCGCACGCCCGGCCTCATGTTCCCGATGATGTCGGCGATGTCCGCGTGCGGGAAGAACCGGCCCATCGCGTCGACATCGAGCGTGTCGAGCGATGTCGCGTACAGCTTCTCGTTGTACGGGCGCAGGAACTTCTCGGTAATGCCCCTGCCCAGCCGCATGTTCAACATCTCGCCGAACGACTTCGGCGTGCCCTCGGGCCGGAAGTAGAGCTCGGTCAAACACTCGAGGAATTCGTCGAGCGGCAGCTGATGGATGTGCTTCTGGAACGGGAAGTCGATATCGCGACCCGCATAGCGAATCTTCGCGACGCGCTCGACGGTGCGAATGTCTTCGCCGGGCATCTTCGCTTCGAGCCACGCGAGGATCTCGGGATGCTTGAAGTGAAAGAAGTGGCCGGAGTAGTCCCAGACAAAGCCATCGCGTTCGACGGTCTTGCAGTAGCCGCCGATATCGCTGTCCTTCTCGAGCACCACCACCGACGAGCCCGGATGCGCTTCGCGCCACCAGTTCGCGAACCCTAGCCCCGACATCCCCGCGCCGATGCAGACGACATCTCTGTCGTCCCGGGTCAACGGATCCTCGCGAGCTCGCCGGCGAAGATCCGCCGCGCGATCGCGATCGCACAGCCGTACGTGCTCTCCATACCGAAGTACGACAGCGACTTCGACAGCAGCGATTGGCGCCGCGAGTACGGCGTATCCGACGCGTAGTGGATGACGCCGAGATCCAAGTTGCGCGACGTGTGATCGACGAGCGACACGATCTCGTCCGTCGGATGGCGCTTCGGCTCGGTGATTTCGTACGCGGCCGAGAGGTACGGCCCCGCCTCCATCTCCATCACGGTGTAGCCCTCGCGATAGAACACGTCCATGTAGTCGCGGTTTTGCAAGAAGGCCGAGCGCACCGTCAGCGCCTTCTGGTTATCGAGCACGGTGCCGTGCTTCATGAACGGCTGGACGTCCGCCGCCGTGAGCGCGTTGTGGAATAGGTACGTGTTCGCCGAATGCTCGTCGTGGACGACCTTCGAGATCATCACGTCGCCGACGCGACCGTTCAGCGTGGCCGCCTTGCCCATGATGTAGATGCCGCGCAGCTCGTCGACGCCGAGCGCCACCGACGACAGGTGATGGAACGCGGCCATCCCGAGCGGGTAGTCGATGTTGATGATGACGGCGTTCGATTTGACGATGTTCTCGATCCCCGGCACGCGGATCCGCGGATCGAGGCGGTCGACCTGCAACTGCGACAGATCGATCACCTGCGCATCGACGTCGATCTTGCCCGGCGACATGATCGCGCGAATGCCCGAGGCCCGGTCCCACTCCTGGACCGCATCCATTCGGCCTTCGTCGATGCCGGGCTCGTGCAAGAACGCACGCAGCGAGTAGTAGAGGATGTTCGTGGCGAGGGCGTCGTCTTTCGCGGCGACGGCTTCGTCGTAGCGTGGGGCCAGATCTTCGAAGTTGCGGCGGCGGAGAAACCCGACGATCGCCTCGCGGTGTGCGCGCGCGTAACCGCCCATCATGTTCGCGAACGCGTGGCTATTCGACGACACGAAGTACAACGGCCGATTCGGCGGCACGTGCGGCGCGATCGCCTGCCACCACCGCGAAGCCTGCTTTTGATATTCGCGTTGCGAGCCGTCCAGCAGGCGCACGAACAGATCGCAATCGTGAGCGATCATGGTCTCGAGGATCTGCGTCGACGACGGCCCGAGCGCACCACGCAAGCGCGCGACGCCCGCATCGTCGACGCCGAGTGCCGACGCGAGCTCCGCATCGTCCGACACGTCCTTGGTGCGATTCATCAGCAGCCGATCGCGGAGCTTGTTCCACTCGATCTGGTACGCGGTGATGATCGGGACGAGGTCGTCGATGTCCGAGCCCGACGCGATGAACACCGCGAGCGTTTGCTTGCCGTCCCACCGCAACGGCCGACGACGACCGCGCGTGCGTACGACCTGCCACGATTCGATCGGATAGCCGGCCTCGACGAACTGCGCGAGACTTTGCCCCAGCACGATCCGGCGAATGCTCGGCATGCAATCCGGAAGGCGTCCGGCGGAGTACGCGAACGCGGCGAGATCCGGTTCCGGCTCCTCGGCCCCGAGGTGGAGGCTCGATCGCGAGTACAGGTGCGACTCTTCGAACGCGCGCACGCGGACGTCACCCGATGCCCGCAGGAGCGAGTAATAGGTACGGATATAAAGGTCGATCTCGTCGCTGGTGGCGCGAGGAGGCTGGCGGTCCATTTCCCTCCCTACAGTAGATCACCTAACTGCCCGAAGTGCTTTTCCTGACGCCGGGTTGATGCTAACCAAGGGCCCACTTACAGGAGCCACTTTGAGCAAGGAAGAGCTAGTCCATCTCGACGGCGAGGTCATCTTGATCGCGAAAGGCGGTAACTTTCGGGTCAAGCTCGACAACGGCCACGAGGTGCTCGCGAAGCTCGCCGGTAAGGTCCGTCGTCACCGCATCCGCGTCGTCTTGGGCGACCGCGTGACCGTCGCCGTGTCGCCGTACGACCCGACGCGCGGGTTCATCGTGTATCGCCAGCGATAGCTGCTACGATTCCGAGTAGATGGCGGAACTGCCGGTCTACGTCGGGATCGATCTCGGAACCACAAATTCGGCCGCTGCCGTGTTCGACGGAGAGCGTGTTTCGGTCGTGCGCAACGCCCAGGGTGCCACGGTCACCCCGTCGGTCGTGCGGTTCGACAAGCAAGGCCGGGTCACCGTGGGCACGCGTGCCCGCCGGTTTATCGAACAAGATCCCGCGAACACCGCGGCCGAGTTCAAGCGCCTCATGGGCACTGACCGGGGGATCGAATTTCCCGCCTCGGGCAAGAAGCAAAAGCCCGAAGAGCTGTCGGCCGAGATCCTCCGGGCGCTGCGCCAGGACATCCACGATCAGATCGGTGTCGAGGTCGAGCGCGCGGTGATCTCGGTCCCGGCCCTGTTCGAGCTACCGCAATCGGCAGCGACGAGCGAGGCGGCGCGGCTCGCCGGCTTCCAGCGCGTGGAGTTACTGCAGGAGCCGATCGCATCGGCGCTCGCGGCGGGTTGGCGCGCGGAAGATGACGGCGCCGGCACGTGGCTGGTGTTCGATCTCGGCGGCGGCACGTTCGATGCGTCGCTGCTCGAGACGCGAGATGGCCTCCTGCGCGTGGTCGGTCACGACGGCGACAACTTCCTCGGTGGACGCGACTTCGATTGGGTGATCACGGAGCACCTCGCGTCGCAGCTGTCGGTCGTGCCGAGCCGCAAGAATGCCGAGCATGCGGGTGCGTTGCGCGCGCTTCGGTTGGCGGCGGAGGATGCGAAGATCGAGCTCTCGCGCGGCGATCGCGCGCAGGTCACGCTCGCGCAACCGCTCGTGATCGACGGCCAGGATGTCGAGGTCGATCTCGAATTGACGCGCGCCACGGTCGAACGCTTGTGCACGCCGCTCGTCGATCGCGCGTTGGAAGTCTGCGTGCGGTTGCTGCAGAGCCATGGCCTCGGGCCCGGCAAGCTCGCGCGCGTCGTCCTCGTCGGCGGGCCCACGGTGATGCCGATCGTGCGGCAGCGCGTGGCCGGCCCGTTGGAGACCACGATCGCCGAAGGTCACGATCCGATGACGCTCGTCGCACAAGGCGCGTCGTTGTACGCGGCCACGGCAGCGCTCGACGGGCGCGCCGCGACGGCATCACCGATCGCGGGCCGGCAGGTGTGGTTGCAATATCCGGCGGTGAGCTCGGATCTCACGCCGCACGTCGTCGGTAAGTTCATCGGCGCGGATCCGCCGGCGAAGATCGAGCTCGCGCGTGCGGATGGTGGGTGGAAGTCGCCGGCGGCCACGGTCGCGCCGGATGGCACGTTCATCACGAACGTCACGCTCCTGCCCCGCCGCGCGAATACGTTCGAGATCAACGCCAGCTCGAGCGCGGGCGAGAAGGTCGTCGTCTCGCCGCCGCAGATCACGATCGTCCAAGGCCTGACGATTAGCGACCCGCCGCTGTCGCGCACGCTCGGCGTCGCGCTCGCGAACGGTCACGTCCAGGTCTACCTCGAGCGCGGGGCACCGCTGCCGGCGCGCCGCACGTTCACGCATCACACGGTCGAGACCGTCGCGCGCGGCTCGAAAGACAGCGTGCTGCGGATCCCGATCGTCCAAGGCGAGATGAGCCAGGCGCAGCTGTGTCGGCTCGTCGGCACGCTGGATATCGGCGGCGATACCGTGCGCGATACGGTGCCGACCGGATCGGCCGTCGAGGTCACGATCGAGCTCGATCGCGGTGGCCGGCTGAGTGCGCGTGCGTTGGTGCCCGCGATCGATCAGGTGTTCGAGCACGTCGCTCACCTCTTGGTGCCGGATGCAGCGCCCGAAGCACTCGACGCGGCGATTCGCGATCTGCGCCGCCAGTTGATGGAGCTCCGCACGGATGCGTTCCGGCACGGGCTCACGCAGGTGATCGAGCGGTTGGATCACCTCGAATCACGCCTGTCCGAGGCCGAGCGCGATATCGATGCCGCGCACGGCGGTGATGCGGACGCCGCACAACGCGCGCGCCGCGCACTGCTCGATGTCGACGCGACGATGGCGGATGCGGATCTGTCGCGCAAGTGGCCGGAGCTCGATGCCCAGGCGCGCGCGCTCGCGATCGGCGCGTCGTCGACGGTGGGCATGCACGGCAGCGATGCCGAACGCGCGCTCCTGCAAGACGTCCTTGCGGCGATGGATCAAGCGCGCCGCGATAAAGATGCGCCCGAGCTCGAGCGCCAGATGCGGCTCGCGCAGCGGTTGTCGTCGGCGGCGTTCAATCGCACGCCGGAAGCATGGGAGTGGTACTTCGAAGATGCCGCGTCGGAAGTCTCGAAGATGAGCGACTTGCCGCGCGCGCAAAAGCTCGTCGCCGAGGGCAAGCAGGCGATCGACAAGGGCGATACCGAATCGCTTCGCCGCGTCGTCAAGGCGCTGTGGAACCTGTTGCCGGAAGATAGCGAGGCTCGCAAGCGCGGCTTCGACTCGGGGGTGCGCTGATGACGCTCTCGGAAAATCCGTTCTACGTGATGGGCCTATCGGTCGACGCCTCGCGGATCGAGATCGAGCGCGAAGCGGCGAAGCTGCTCGGCATGCTCGAGCTCGGGTTCGCGGACGTGAAGACGTATGCGACGCCGCTCGGCCCGCGACCGCGCACGCCGGAGCTCGTTCGTGCGGCGGCGGCGGCGTTGCGCGATCCGTATCAGCGCCTCGTCGCCGAGATCTGGGCACGCAATGCGCCGGCGCCGACCACCGTCGCTGCCGACGAGCCCGAAGTCATCGCGACCACGCATCCGGGTGCTCGCAAACAACTGGGATGGAGGCCGTAGATGTACGCGCTGCCGTTCATGATCCTGATGCGGCTCCATCGCTACGCGTTGGACTCGCGCCGCAAGCACCGCACGTGGAAGCACCTCGGCTGGTCGTTCGTCGCCGGGCTCACGGCGGCGTTCCTGTTGACCACGGCCGTGCTCGTCACGGCACTCCTCGTCTACGTCGGGTTGTGGTGGCTCGCGGTGTTGCTCGTCGCGGTGTTCGCGGTGCCGATCGCGCAGAACCTGATCGTCCGCCACGTCACGGTGCCGCTCGGCCTCGTGAAGACCACGTTCTGGGTCACCCACCTCGCGGTCACGGATGATTCGAACGCGTACGGCATCGTCTGCGCCGCGTGGGCGTACTCGCACAAGCCGCGTCCCGCCGACGAAGCGTGGATCACGGCCCTTCGCAACACGCGCAAGCCGCTCGGCGATGCGGAGGTCGTCGCGACCGCATTGCTCGCCTCCGGTCGCGGCGATGCCGAGACCGCACGTCAGTTGATGCGCTCGGTGTTGGATCTCGTCGAAGTCCATCCGGCGATTCGCGAGCTCGCGGGTGAATGGCTCGCGTGCGATGCCGCCGAGCGCGGTGCGTGGCAAGAGCTCGCCGCCGACGGCGATGCCGCGCGGTTCCCGGCGACCGCCCTGACCTACTTCCTCGAGGGTGTCGCGCACGCACAAGCGGGCCAGCGCGTCCCCGATCTCTACGTGCGATGGTTGTTCGCGCCGCATCGCCTCGCCACGCGGAAGTACCTGTCGCTCGAGCCTCACATCACGGCCACGGCAACGACCGAGGTCGTGCATGCGGACATCGCGAGCGCCTTGCCGCGTGCGGTGACGGCACACGTCGCGTTGACCAGCACCCCACCGAATCAAGCGGCGCTCGCCGACGTCGCCTCGGCCTGGGATGCCGCGCTCGCCGACGAGGCCACGCGCACGTGGATCGCGCGCCGCGCATTGGAGCTCGACGCGCCACTCGGAGCCGCTGATCGCGCGCTCCGCGATGTCACGAAGGCGATCACCGACGAGCTCGGCGCCTTGGCCGAACAACACAAGCTCGGCGCTCCGGCTGCACGCGGCATGGTCGGCGATGCCCTCGCCCGCCGGTTGCGTCACGGCCGATTGGATTCGCTCGAGCAAGGCTTCTCGCGCTGGGAAGATCGTCGCCACGCCACGGTTTCACTCGCTCCGATCGACGAGTGGCGCGAGTGGATCGCACTCCGCCATCAATACGATGCCGCGGTCGCTGCCGGTGGTTTGGATCTCCGCCGGCTCGCGTTCCCCCACGCGTACAAGATGGGCAACTCGATGGGCGCGTATCTGTGGAACACGCGCAACGAATACGCGCTGTCGCACGCGATCTTCGTCTGGCTCTACAACGAAGCGCTCGCCGTCGGCGATACCGAAGCGATCGAGATGCTCGCCCGCAACTCGCGCCTCGCCGTCAGCACGCGGACGGGTCGCGTCGAGTTTCCGAAGCCCTGATGGCTGCGCTGTTCCCGCGCGGTGCATTGGTCGCCACGCTCGTCGGCAACACGCTCGAGTTCTACGACTTCCTGACGTACGCGTTCCTCGCGTCGCAGATCGGCCACGCGTTCTTTCCGACGGACAGCGAGCTCGCGAGCCTGTTGCTCTCCGTCGCGACGTTCGGCATCGGCTTTCTCACCCGACCGCTCGGCGGCATCGTGATCGGTGCGTACGCCGATCGGGTCGGCCGCAAGCCGGCATTGCTCCTCACGATCGCGCTGATGAGCGTCGGCACGCTCGGGCTCGTACTCACGCCGTCGTACGCGACGATCGGCATCGCGGCACCGCTGATCCTCGTCGCATCGCGGCTCGTCCAAGGCCTCGCGCTCGGTGGCGAGGTCGGCCCGGCGAACGCGGTGTTGCTCGAGGCCGCGCCACCCGATCAACGCGCGCTGTTCATCAGCTTGCAGAGCGCGACGCAAGGCCTCGCGATCCTCGCCGCGGGGATCGTCGGGTTGATCGTCAAGGCCGCGATGACCGACGCGCAGCTCGCGAGCTGGGGCTGGCGGTTGCCGTTCGCGGCCGGGCTCGTGCTGATTCCCGTCGGGCTCTACATGCGCGCCGCGCTACCGGAGACGCTTCCGGATCCGGAGCACGAATCCGCGGGCGCGGTGTTTCGCGCGGTGTGGCACCAGCATCGTCGCGAAGTCGTGCTGCTCGTGCTCGTGCTGTCGTGCGGCACGATCATGACGTACATCGGCACGTACATGACGACGTACGCGCAAAAGACGCTCGGCATGTCGGCGGAGGACGGCTTCATCGTCCAGATCGTGAACGGTGCCGAGTGGCTGATCCTCGCGCCGTTGGCGGCGTCATTGTGCGAGCGCTACGGGCGGCGCACCACGCTGCTGGCCTCGCGCATCCTGACGATCCTCGCGCCGGTGCCCGCATTCGTGTTCCTCGATCACGAACGTACGCTCGCCGCGCTGATCATTTGCGTACTCGTCCTGAACGCGATCGCAGTTCCCGGCACGGTCGCGAACCTGACCGTGATGGCCGAAGTGTTCCCGGCGGGCTCGCGTAGCGCGGGCATCGCGTTGACGTATGCCGCCGGCGTCACGATCTTCGGCTCGACGACGCAGTTCGCGATCACGTGGCTCCTCGGCGTCACGGGTGATCCGCTGTCGCCCGCGTACTACGCCGCCGGCAGCGCGCTGCTCAGCACGATCGCGACGATCTATCTGTTTCGCGGATCAGCGCTTCGTCCAGTCGCACCCGAGCTCGTTCTGCGCGATGTGACACCGTAAGCACATCCGGCGATTGCTGCGATCGAGGGCCTTGCACTGCGCGCTGCCTCGCCAATTCGCGGGATGCGGCGACGCGTTCACGCCACCCGGTTGCGCGCTGTGACACGTGAGGCAGTCCTCTTCGCGATGACACGACGTACACGTCGAGATATTGCGGCGCGCTTCCTGCGCGTGGATGTTCGGCCCCGCACCTTGCGAGGCCCAGCCGATCGGATGGAACCGCTTGCCCGGGTTGCGATCGTCGAACTGCGTCGCCGCGCGCGTGCCGATGCCACTCCGCTCGTGACACGCGACGCAGAACGATTCGCTGCGATGACACGCCGAACAATCCTTGCCCCGCTTCGAATCGATCGCGTGCAGCGCGAGGTAGTTGCCGGGATGGAAGTCCATCGGCTTCACCACGCCCTGGTGACACGCGATGCACTCGGATTGATCGTGGCACGCGTTGCACGTGCTCCCCGCTTGCCGCGCCTCTTGGATGTGGTTGTTCGTGAAGCCCGGGCCGTGTTGATCCCCCAAGCCGTCGCGCCCCGGAATCAGCTGGCCGTGCTCGAACTGGGTCTCCATCATCCCGCCCAGCTTCGCGAGGTGGCAGTCCGTGCAATGCCGCTCTTCGTCGCCATGCTTGTGGCAACCGATGCACGACGCCATCGTGGGCAGCTGCGCCGTCGTCGCGAGATCGACGTTGCGAATATTCGTGTGGCACGACTCGCACGTGAACTTCGTGTGTTGATCGTGCGCGAACTTGAGCGGCGGCGGCGTGAGGTACGTGTGCTCGACGACCACGCCCGGCTTCCAGCCCGGATGACACGACGCGCAGGCCGCGGTCGGCGTGGCTTGCTTCTGCGGATCGCTACGATCGATCGCGTGACACGCCCTGCACTCCTTCTCGGTCGGCAACAGGTCGTCGACCGCCGACTGCGACGACGTGGCCGTGGGATGGCACTGCTCGCACCGCGCGCCACGCCCGAGATGCTTCTGGTGTGAGAACACGAGCGGCAGTCGCTGCAACGGATAGACGATCGGCGACCAGTCCTCGTTTTCGATCACCGGCTGCGCGATCACGGCCGCGCAAATCCCGAACAGGAGGAGTAGGACGATCCGGGCCTTCATCTAGGGCTCCGGCAGGAACGCGAGATCGAGCACCGCGATCGCCCGCGTTTGAAGGTCGTGGACCGCATCGTGATCGGCCTCGCCGATCAGGTGCAGCGCGACGTTATCCGCGACCCGCCACGTCGTCGAAACATTCGCCGACTGGGTCACGTAGTCCTGCGCGATCGTCGACGCGTTCGCATCCTGCGTCACGGCGAGCACGATGAACCTGCCGCGCAGATAGAACAACTGCGTCGGCCGCCAACTCGCCTCGGCCGTGCCACCGATGCGGCTGCCGCCATATCCAGTATCGGCGAGCAGATCGACGCCACCGCGCCAGGCCGCGCCGAGCACGCGCTGGATCCCCGCATCGCCGCCGCCGGCGAACGACGTGGTGTCGTCCTCGTGCGCGTACTTGCGCAGCCACGCATCCGCGGTCGCATGCCACGGTCCCTTGCCGCCGTACTTCCAGCCGAGCCGCGCATCCGTGGTGGGCTCGATCGAGAACGCGTTGAAGATCGAGTCGCCGTCGAACGTGGGATAGAAGTATTCGACCGCGGGCTCGACCACGTGGTCGCCGAGCCGGAACCGAACGCCGGCATCCGCGCGATCGAACACCGCGTTCATGATCGAGTAGCGCGCATCGCCGTACGGTTCGACCGCGATGTCGCCGAGCTTGAAGTTACCGTGCGCGCGCGCGTACACGCGCTCTTCGTTCGTGCCACTCGCGGGCGCTTGGCCGTAGTCGTTCGGATAGAGCCCGAGGTCGGGATTGTTGAAGCGATTGACGTCGCCGATGATCCCGACGGTGTCGCTCCACGTCCGGCGATACCCGACCTCGGCGCCCCAGTGCTCGGTGTGCGCGGTCGCGAGCGTCACGCCGATCGTGGGTTGATGCACGTTGCGCTGCGGGCAGTACTCGTAGTCGCTCGTCAGCTTGTTGTTCGTGATCGTGCGATCGCGATCGATCAACTGCCAGCTGCCGGTGCCGGGCGTCGCGCCTTCGACATACTCCTGACAGCCCGCGCCGCTCGTGCCATCGAGCTCGTACGAGGTGACGCCGAGCGGCGACGACTGGCGCACGCGTAGGCCTCCGACCGCGCCGACCTGGATCGGAGCGCCCGGCACGTCGTAGGTCGCGTGAGCACCGTCGACGCCGGTCGTGCCCCAGCCGTCGTCGGCGAGAACGCGGCCGACCTGCACCATCAACCGATCGTCGAGCAGGCCATCGAGCTGGAGATAGCCGTACATGAGATCCAGCGACGCGACCGAATCACCGAGCTCGGGAATCACGTCGAGCGCATCGCGACGCAACGGCACCGCCCCCGGCAGGATGATCGCGCCGGTCGAGTAGTCGCCGAAATCGTGATCGACGCGGAGATACGTCTGGAACGAGATCCGCAGCCCGTGGTTCGGCAACCGCGCGAGCCGGCGCGCCGCCGCGAGGTCTCCGACATCGGTGATCCGCAGCGCGAGCGTCTGGGTGATGCGCCGCCGCCCGTAGAACAGGTCGGGTCCGACGAGCTGATAGTCGCGCAGCTGATACGCCTGCCCGATCGTCTGCGCGCGCAGCCAAAATTCGTAGGCGTGCGCGGGCCGCGATATTGCGAGCGCCATAAGCGCCGCAAGCGAGAGCCCGCGCCACATCGATCGAAACGCTATCACTTGCCGACGGTGATCGTCACGATGCCGAGGCTCCCGTTCGCGGTGGAAGCAATTCCCCACGAGCCCGCCTCCGGGGCGATCGGGTCCGCCGAGGTGTTGCAGCTGACGAGCGCCGTTGCCCCGACCGACGCCGTGATCGAGTCGCTCGCGACCGACAGCATCAGCGCGCCCGAGAGATCGGTGCTGACGGTGCTGCCGGTGCACAGCGTGGTGGTTTGCGCGCCGTCGTGGCGTTCGATGCGCGCGGGTTCCCCGGGAACGAGGATCGCGGCGAGGAGGCGCGCCGGTGCCGATTGCCGCGCGATCAGGGCGACGCCTCCGGACGCGACATTCACCGACGCGAGCAACGTGCCGTAGACCCGCCGCGGGCCACCGACGAGCGCGCGTGCGGTGAGCCCGTCGTCGCCGTGCAACGTCAGTGACGTCCGGCCTTCGCGCGTGACGGTCTCGGGCCATGGCGTCGTGAGGACGTTGCCGCTGGCATCGGGCTGCGCGCTGACGCTGTTGCCTTCGTTCGGCCCCATGAGCGATGGCCGATACAGCCACGCGTTCGTGCTCGGAACATCGCCGGGCAACACCAACACGCTGCCATCGGCGAGCCGGATTGTTTCCGGCGCGGGGTTGCCGGCCGGGAAGTTCATCACGTCGATCGCGTCGCGGACGTCCCAGGTGTTCGTCGTCGGGATGTAGCGCGCGAGGACCTCACCACCGGTCGCCACGTCGGTGGCACCGAGCGCGATCGCGGTGCCGTCCTCCAGTCCGACGAGCCGCGCGCCACTCAGCGTGGCCGGGTGCGCGACCTCGATGTTGTTACTGTTCTCGGGCGGCAAGATGCCCGCCGGAGATGTATCGCCGCTCGTCATGCCGTCGGGATCGAACGCGTTTAACAGCGCCCCACCGTCGAGCTGGGCGACCTGCGCGTGCATGCCGGTGGCCGCGGTCGTCGCGCCGTCGGGGATCGGAATCTGGTTCGCGCTCGTCGGATCGTCGAACGTCCGGGCGAGCGTGAGCCGGCGGCTGCCGTCGGAGATCGTCCCGATATCGAAGAGCGTGCCGCCGAACGCATCGAACGCGAGCAGCGACGGCGCCGGTGCCGGATCGCCTTTCTTCTTCCCCTGATCGTCGATCTCGTAGATGTAGCTCGAGTGGAGCGGCATCGCGTCCATGCCTTCGCAATCAGCGGCACCGCCTAATGCACAGCCACCGGTCACGAGCACGTGCGACGCGTCGAGCCCGAACGAGGCACTCTTCGCGCGCTCCGCGATGAACGACGGGTCGTAGAACGTGTGATCGGCGCCGTTGAACGTGAGGAGTGCGTTGTCGCCGGTGATCACGGCACGGCCATCGGTGAGCGATGCGATCGTTCCGTTCGTGAACACGCGCTCGGTGATGCCATCCGGCAGATCGACCTGGATGAACCGAGCGGTCGCCGGGTCGTAGTACTCGGCCGTCACGCCCGTCGCGCCCGAGTCCGGATCCGGTTGATCGCCGCCGAAGATCAACACGCCTGCGCCGGCGCGTGCGACGAGCGGATGCGACCGCTTGATCGCCATGCCCGGTAGTTGGCAGAAGCCTTCGAGCGGCGCCATCGCGATCGGGATCTGCGTACCTTCCGCCAGATCGTTGAAGCCGAGCGGCGCCGACTTTCCGGCAACGGTGACCTCGCTACCGACCAACAGCTCGACGCCGAGCTGCGTGGTGTCGGCGGGAAAATCCGTGATCGTGGCGTCGGTGCGGCGCACGTCTCCGCTCGGCGCGTACGCGGTCACGCGGATCGCCGAGACCGAGCTGACCTTGCCACACCCGTTGCCGTAATCGAGCGGTGCGAGCTGGACGTGCGCGGGATCCTGGCTGCAAGCAGCGAGCGTGCATAGCGCTGGGAGAGCCCTCACCTCGCCACATGATACTCTGCTCGCGATGCCGGAGTTGCCGACGACGTTCGGCAAGTACTACCTGACCGAGAAGCTGGCCACCGGCGGCATGGCCGAGATCTATCTGGCGAAGCTGATCGGCCCCGGCGGGTTCGAAAAGCCGATCGTGATCAAGCAGATCTTGCCGCGGCTCAGTGACCAGCGGCACTTCGTCGACTTGTTCGTGGCCGAGGCCAAGACCTTAGTCTCGCTCGCGCACGGCAACATCGTCCCGGTCTACGAGCTCGGCGTCGTCGACGAGACCTACTTCATCGCGATGGACTACATCGACGGTCCGACGCTGTACCGGCTGACCGAAACGATGGCCCGGCGCGAGGCGCGAATCGACCCGCCGGTTGCGGCCTACATCACGGCGCGCATCCTCGACGGCCTCGATTACGCGCATCGCAAGGGCGAAGGCGTGATCCATCGCGACCTCTCGCCTCGCAACGTGATGCTGTCGCGCGATGGCGAGGTCAAGCTCGTGGACTTCGGGATTGCCGTCACGCTCGGCGAAGGCGAAGCGGGCGAGTCGAATCAATCCGCGCCGACGGGCTCGTTTCCTTACATGTCGCCGGAGCAGGTTCGCAAAGAGCCGCTGACCACGCAGACCGATCTGTTCTCGGCCGGCGTGCTCGCGTGGGAGATGCTGACCGGCGAGCGGCTGTTCGCGCGGCCGGATCCCGAGGCCACGCTGACCGCGGTGAAGAGCGGGGACATCCCGCTGCCGTCGAGCCGGCGCGCGGATATCCCGGATCGCCTCGACGAGATCGTGATGCGCGCACTCCAGCGCGAGCCGGGCGCCCGTTGGACGAATGCCGGCGAGATGGTCGCCGCGCTCAACAAGTATCTCTACTCGCTCGACACCACGCCGGGGCCGCGCGATGTCGCCGCGCTCGTCGCGCAGTATTGTCCGCCGGAGACGCGGCGGTTGCCGACCCACGCGGATCAAGAGCCGGATCGACCGGCCGGTCCGTCGACGGCAGTGATCCCGCGAGATGCCCAGCCGCGCGGCAAGCCGAAGCGCGCGCAGACGTTCGCGACGCACGTCGAGCTCGAAGAGATGCTCGGCCCGTCCACCAAAGTTTCGGCGCCACCCGAGCCGAAGCCCGAGATTCGCCCGGGCATCATCGCGCCGCAGATCGATGTCCAAAAGCTCGCAGCGCCGCCGAGCCGCGCGATCCTGATCGTCGCCGGGCTCGCCGCGCTCGGGATGGCGGGCGCCGTGATCTACATGTTCTACGACAATCGCGATCACGTGCTCGCGATGGGCGATGGCGGCGTGCGCGACGCGAAGTTCGTCCTTCCAGATACCGCGCCGGTGATCGATGCGGCGCTTCCCGATGCGACTGTGGCGACTCCGATCGACGCGACGATCGTCGTGCGGCCGACGCGCGATGCCGGTTCGATCGCGCTGCCGCGGCCCGATGCGTCCGTCGAGGTCGTGCAACCCGCCGGTGAAGGCACGCTCGTGATCGGCGCCGATCCGTGGGCGAAGATCTTCATCGACGGCAAAGAGATCCGGCAGACGCCGGCGACGCTAAAAGTCCCCGCCGGACATCACGAGCTGAAGCTCGTCAACGATGCCGAGACACCGGCGCGCGTCCAGAAGTACTCCGTCGAGATCAAGGCCGGCGACTCGCAGACGTTCCAGGCCGACTTCACGCACTAGTGCATGAACGATCCCGGATCGACCGTCACCGTCGGTGGCGGATGCGATCCGGATACCGCGACGATGATCGCGATCGTCACGCCGATCGCGACGACGCCAACGCCCGCCCACACGATCGGCGAGCGGCACAGCTTGCAGTGTGCTTCTTCGATGTTGCCCGAGAGCCGCGGATCCGAAAACAGATTCGGCGGATAGCGCAGATCGGCCGTGCGCACCGACTGCCACACCGATCGCGCCGCCGCGGCAATGCCCGAGCGATCCGCGTAGCCAATCTCCGCGACCGCCGTACACCGCGCGGGTTGCCCGGCACAGCGTTGGACCAGCAGCGTCGGGCCACCGCGCCGCTCGGTCATCGCCACGAGCACCACGTCGTCCAGATTGTCGAGCTCGAGCGCGCGATCGATCACGATCTGCGCCGTGTGATCCGGCGTCCCGATCTCGATCCCGGACGCGAGCTCTTCATCCTGCGGCTGCAGCGGCACGAACAGGTCCGGCGTCTTGTCCTCGACGACAAACGCGCGCGCGACCGCGTGATGTAAGGGCGCGCGTGCGATCACGACATGCGGGCCGAACGCGGCATCGACCGTCGCTGGTGAAAACCCCGCGTCCTTGCCGTCGACGGTGACCACGGCATGCGACGGCTCCGTGGTGATCGTGATCTTGCGCCCTGCCCGCTGCGCACCCCGCACGTTATCGATCAGCGCGATCGTATCCGGCGCGAACTCGAACGCCGAGATCGGCCGTTCCGGGTCGAGCGCGAGCGCCAGCGCGATCATGTCGCGCGCCTCGGGCAACCGCTGGAGCTGCGCGAGCGTGATCCCGAGCCGGAGCGTGGCATCCGCGTACAGCGGCATCATGCCGGGCAGATCGAGCGCCGCTTCGCCGTCGAGCCGCGCGGCCACGAGGCGCTGTTGCGCGAGCTCGAGCTGGACGTTCTTGTACGCGCGCCAGCCCTGATCGATCTCGTCGCGAACCGCCTTGAACCGCGCCATCTGCGCGAGCGGCACCACGCCCTCGCCCACCGCGATCCGCGCATCTCCGATGGTATCGGCAATGATCGTCCCGCCGATTGCATCGCGCATCGCGGCGATGGTCGCCGGCTTTTGCTCCCCCACGACGACGAGGCCGGTATCCGCATACGCAGATGCGTACGCGGTGATCGTCACGAGTGCGATCAGCCCCCTCATCACAACGAGTATACTCGCGCCATGTCCTTCGATTGGCTCGAGCGCACGCAACCTCAGCACGGCGCCCATCACCGCGAACGCGCGGCGCTGGCGGAGCTCGCGGATCGCGCTGCCACGCTGTTTCGCCTCGGCTTTACCCAACACGATGCAACCCGCCGGCTCGCGGAGCGCGTCGCGTGGGAGTACGACCCGCCGTCGAAGTCGGGGCCGCATCACCGGATCGACGCGCTGTCGGATGCCGCGATCGCGAAGGTCGTCGCCGACGTCTATGCGCGTCGCCCTCATTAGCCTCCTCGCGAGTTGCTCGTCACCGGCGAGCTCGACGGCGCCGAAGCAGATCCCCCACCTCGTCGTCTTCGATCTGGTCGGAGATTGGCGCTGGCTCTATCGCACCGAAGAAGCCGGGACCTCGCGCGTCGAAGAAGAGAACTGGCGCCTGATCTCGGATCCCGCGGCGCCCGGTCGGCTCGTCGGGCGATATGTCCGGACGGTCGATGTCGCGTCGCTCGATCACGCGCCGTTTCAATGCAACGAGCGGCCGAGCTATCGCCAGCGCGCGGTCTACGATGTCACCGGCGAGCTCGTTAACGACGAGCTCGTGATCAAAGAGACCGGCTATCGCACCGAGCCGTCACCATGCGATCACGGATTTCGCCACACCGGCGAGTACCGCGCGAAGATCAACACGCAACAGCTCGCGCTGAAGTGGGACTCCGGCACCGAGACGCTGTGGCACGTCGGCAACCCCGACAAGGGCCTGCCCGATCCGCCGTGGCCGACGCAGTACGCGCCGACGGGCACGTGGCGATGGTCGGCGAATTCGACGGACAACGTCGGCAACCTCCGCACCGAAACCGAGTGGTGGGAGATCACGCGGCGCAACGACACGCAGCTCGACGCCACGTATCGCCGCCGCGTCACGATCAAGTCCGCCGACGGCACCGTGATCGCGTGCGCCGGTGCGCCGAGCTGGACGTTCGACGACGCGTACGTGCTGGACGGCCAGAAGGAAGAGGACCATTGGCACTTCCACGAGCTCGCCGTCGAGCCCGGTGACCATCCGTGCCTACGCGCCACGCCGAAGCGCACGCTCGACGAGGCGACCGCCGAACAGATCGGCGATTACTTGGTCCTCGAGTGGCGCGGTAAGCGCCACGAGATTCTTTACCGGCCCGGCGAGTAAATCTTCGCGAGGTAGTCCTCGATCATCCGATCGCTCGAGAATCGCCACTGCGACATCTCGATCGACGCGCGCATGATCTTCACCCACTTCACGCGATCCGCATATGCCGGCAACACGTCGCTATCGAGCGTGCGATACAGCAGCTCGCGATCGCGCGCGTCGATCTTCGCGGCGGCTGCGTCGTCGAACGCGTCGTCGGTCGGATCCGCGTCGCCGATCTTCCAACCGGTCACGCCGTGCTCGCAGCCTTCGGGCCACCAGCCGTCGAGGATCGACAGGTTCGGCACGCCGTTCATCGCCGCCTTCATCCCGGACGTGCCACTCGCTTCGAGCGGACGACGCGGGTTGTTCAGCCAGATATCGGTGCCGCGCGTGAGCAGCGCGCCGAGTGTCATGTCGTAGTTCTCGAGGAAGATCACGTTCTGCGGATGGCTGTGCGCCGCATCGACCAGCTTCGACACGATCGCCTTGCCCGCGGTGTCGCGCGGATGCGCCTTGCCCGAGTACACGATCTGGATCCCGCGATCGAACAGCTTCGCGAGGCTCGCTTCGTCGCCGAGGATCAGGTCGGCGCGCTTGTACGTTGCCGCGCGGCGCGCGAAGCCGATCACGAGCTTCTCGAGATGGAGCTTCGCGCCCGTGCGCTCTTCGATCGCGATCGCGAGCTCTTGCTTCATCTGCTGGTGCGCCGCCCACAGCTGCGCGTCCTGGACGCTCTTCGTCTTGTCGGCCACGAGCGCCGCACGGATCCGAGCGTCCTGCCAGGTCGGCGCGTGCACGCCGTTCGTGATCGCGATGATCGGTGCGGCGTGCTCGACGTTCTTCCACATCTCGCGCGCGGTCTCGCCATGCAGCTCCGCCACGCCGTTCGCGATCCGCGCCATCCGCAGACCGGCGACGGTCATCGAGAACGGCGCGCCACCGATCGCCTCGAGCTCGTGCGCGTCGAGCCCGCAATCCGCGGACATCTTCTTCATGATCTTTAGATCATGGGTCTCGTTCCCGGCCGGCACGGGCGTATGCGTGGTGAACACCACGTGCGGGCGCAGGTTGGTCAGCTTCTCGTCGAGCGTGTCGCCGCCGAACTTGCCGGAGCGGATCAGCTCGAGCCCGGCGAAGACCGCGTGGCCCTCGTTGAAGTGGTAGGTGTCGATCGGCAGCCCTAGCGCTTCGCACAGGCGAACGCCGCCGACGCCTAGGACGATCTCTTGCGCGAGGCGGTCCTTCTCGTCGCCGCCGTAGAGGCGCGTGGTGATCCAGCGGTCGCCTTTGTCCTCGGGCTCGAGCAGGTAGAGCGTGGCATGGGTGAACTGCGTCACGCGCCACGCCCGCAGTGCCACCTTCTTGCCTTTGACCGTGACGGAGAGCTTCTTCTTGAGCTTTACGCGCTGCAGCGGCGTGCGGTCGGTTTTCGGGTATTCGTCTTTGATCTGCCCGTTCTTCCCGATGATCTGGCGGGTGTAGCCCTCGCTCCAGAACAGGCCGATGCCGGTCACCGGCGCCCGGAGGTCCCCCACCGACTTCATGTGGTCGCCGGCCAGAATCCCCAACCCGCCCGAGTAGATCGGAAAGCTCGGGTCGAGCCCGTACTCCATGCAGAAATAGGCCACGTTCGACATCGCGGCCGACCCTACAAGATTTCTTGGACCACGATCGTCCCGGCGAGTACACAATGGAGACATGAAGGCGAAGCGGACGGGTGTGTCCGCCGAAGACCAAGCGCTCTTCCTGGATGCCGTCCGTGGTGCGACGCCACTGACGACCCGGGATCGTGTTGCGGTCCCGCCTGCGCCACCATCGCCCGTGCGAGTGGAAGTCTTGCCGCCCGAGGTCAAGCTCGCGGTCGAAGGTGACGGCACGCGCTACGGCGCCCGGGCACCCGGTGTCTCGCTCTCACAAGTGGCGGAGCTGCGCACCGGTAAGATGCACCTCGAAGCAACGCTCGATTTGCACGGCCTCACCGTCGAGGTAGGCGTCCAGAAGCTACGAGAATTTTTGCTTGAATCACGGGGCCTCGGCCGACGTCGAGTACGTGTGATTCACGGTCGTGGGTTGCATAGCGAGGTCGGCGCGCCACTACGCGAGGCAGTGGTTGCCGACCTGCTCGGTCCCGCGAGTGGGCTCGTCCACGCGTTCGCCAGTGCATGTGCGAGTGACGGTGGTGAAGGCGCGACGATCGTGATCGTGCGAGGTGGAAAATGAAGTCGATGCTCGTCGCGTTGCTTTTGGCAACGTCGGTCGGTCAGGCGGGAACGCCGGTCGCGGTGGCGACGCGGCCTCGCCATGATGGAGCGCACGCGCGGGTCGAGATCGCGGGCAAAGGCGCGATGCGTCCGGCGCGCGAAGTCGTCGGTCGGCGCGACGAGCCGCTGACGCCGGAAGAGGACACGGCGAAGCAGATCACGAAAGTGCTGCAGGGCGCACTTCGCTACACGAACACCGGTTTGTTCGTCGCGGATGCACGTACGGGCGAGCCGATCTTCGCGGTCAACGCGGACGATCCGCTGAACCCGGCGTCGAACGTGAAGATGATCTCGACGGCGACGGCGCTCGATCTCATGGGCCCGACGTTCCGCTACACGACACGCCTGCTCGGCCCCGATCCGGATGCGATGGGTGCGATCAACGGCAACGTGTATCTGCTCGGCACGTGGGATCCCACGCTCCTGCCCGCGGATCTCGACGAGCTCGGCATCCAGCTCGCGGCGCGTGGCGTGAAGTCGGTGAACGGCAACATCGTCGTCGGTGCGGATCCGATGCGCGATGGGCTGTATCGCGCGGCGGTGCCGATCGAGATCAAGGCCGGTAATCCCGGCGAGCTCGTCACGGCGAATGCGCCCGCCGGCTTCGATCTCGTCACGTTCAAGATCACGGCGAAGACGGCGAAGACCGTGCAGCGCCCGCACCTGACGTACACCGCGACGTCGACGCAAGATGCGAACGGTCACGCGCGCGTCGAGCTCGCGATCGGCGGCACGCTCGGCAAGTCGGGCGCCACGACGTACTCGCTCGTCGTGAAAGAGCGCACGGCCGATGCAGCGCATGTCGTGCGTGCTGCGATGCGCGCGCATCAGATTTCGGTCAACGGCGATGTCCAGACGCAGGAGCTCGGCGACTTCATCGGCCAAGCCACGGCGACCGGCGGATTGCCGATCGAGCTCGCGCGTCACGAATCGGCGCCGCTCGGCGACATCATCGCGAAGGTCAACAAGTGGAGCATCAACTGGCTCGCCGATCGCGTGATCGTGACGACCGAAGCGCTCGCGCACAAAGACACGCCGTCGATGGATCACGCCGTCGACGCGATGTACGCGTGGCTCGGCCGGCACGCGCACGTCGACAAAGCCGATGCGACGCTCGATACCGGATCGGGGCTGTCGTATCGCACGCGCCTCTCGGCACACGAGCTCGTCAACGTGCTGCGCAGTGCCGGTGGCTTCGCGCAGGATTCGGATGCCGCGAACGCGCAGGCGTGGCTCGCATCGCTGTCGATCGCGGGCATGGATGGCACGTTGAGCCGCCGGTTCCGGACGCCGGAAGTGCGCGGTCGGATCCACGCGAAGACCGGAACGCTCGCCACGTCGATCGCGCTATCGGGTGTGCTCGATTTCGATCCGCAACGTCCGCTCGTGTTCTCGATCGTGACGAATGGCGATCGCCCCGTGCAAAAGGGTTACGTGCGGCGCGCGCACGAACAGCTCGTTGGCCTGCTCGTGAAGTATCTGGCGAAGACGGCGAAAGCGCCGGTGCCGGCCGTGCCGCAGGCGACGACGCCCGCAAAACCGGCTACGGTGCCCGAGGAGCTCGACGACGAGCCCGAGGCACCGCTCGATGACGCTCGAATCCCATCTCCCTGAGTTTTTGAAAGATGCTCGGATCGACAAGCTCTCGGGCGGCTTGTCCGGCGCCGGCGTGTATCTCGTCGAGAAGGACGGCACGAAGTACGTCCTGAAGTTCTCCGACACGGCGGCGCTCATGCGCGAGGTCGGTGATGCCGGCGTGGCGCCGCGCGTGATCCACAGCGATGCCGAGACCGTGTTGTGTGAATTCGTCGAGAACAAGATGTTCTTCGGCTTGTTGATGGCGGATCCGAAGCGCGCGATCGATGCGCTCGGCTCGATGCTCGGCAAGGTCCACGCGCTGCCGATTCCGCGACAGCTTCAGGGCCGCAACAAGCGCTGGTTCCTCGAGTCGCTGACCACGCAACACGGTGATTGGCCACGGCCGGCGTGGTTTCGCGAGGGCGTCGCCGAGGTGCTCGCGATGCCGGAGCCCGATCCGGGTCCCGACGTGCTCAGCCACAACGACGTCAATCCGACGAACCTCGTGTGGGACGGCGCGCGCTTACTGCTGCTCGATTGGGATGTCGCGTCGGCGGGGAGTCGCTACTACGATCTCGCGGCGGTCGCGTTGTTCTTCCGGTTCGACACGGCGATGTGCCTGCGCCTGATCTCGGCGCACGATGGCGTCGAAGTCAGCGAGCTCCCCGCGCGGTTCATCTACGATCGCCGGCTCGTCGGCGCGATGATCGGAACGATCTTCCTCAAGCTCGCGCGTGAAGGCGGGCACTCGGGTGATGCGGACGCGCAGGCGATTCCGCTCGGCGATGCGTTCATGCGCATGCGCGAGGGCAAGCTCGATCCCGGAACGCCCGACGGTCAGTTCGTGTTGGGGTTGGCGTTGATCGCTCACTCGCGTTTGCCACTCGGCTAGCCCCGGCAGAACCAGGTAACAACCGGCGTTGGTTCGACCAGGCGCGAGACTCGCGTCACGATGGCCGGCGATGAAGCACTTCGCCGCCGTCTTGCTCTTCGTCACTGCGTGTCACGAAACCCCGGAGCCGTTGCCTCCGCTCCGCCCCGCCGAAGATGCGCCCGCGCTCGATGCCCTGCGCGCCGCGAGCTTCGATCAAGCGGTGCAGCTCTCGACCGCACAGCTCGCGGTCGCGCCAAAAGATGCCGAGGCTGCCGCGATCCACGGGCTCGCGTCGTGGATCAATGCCGCGAATCAGGCGTACGTCGACTTCGAGGTCAGGAAGTCGTGGTTCCTGATCGATGGCTTCCTCGATCCGAAACACGCGAGTGCGATCGGCGCTCTCGATGCCAAGCTCGAGGCGGTCGATCATGACATGGCGGTCGTTGCCGCCGATCCGCGCTTCGCGATGGAGCTGTGCCTCGCGTGCTGGCAGTTCGACTGGAATCACGACGGCACGATCAACGAGCGTGATCTCCAGCTGCTCACGATCGACCAAGACGATCACGGCAAGCCATTGCCAGAGGGCGATCCTCGACGGAAACCGACGTTCCGATTCGATGTCGGTGATGCGCTGTGGGTGCGCGCCATGATCTCGTTCCAACGCGCGGGCCTCCAGCTCGTGATGGCCTACAACTGGGCCGATGCCGAAACCGGTCACGATGGCGGCGCGACGATCATCCACCTGAAGGATCCGGCGCGCGTCGCGAAGGCGAAGGAGCTCGTGCTCGCCGGGCTCGACTTCTCGGATGCATCGCGCAAGGCGTATCTCGACGAGACCGACGACGATCGCGAATGGGTGCCGAGCCCGAAGCAGAAGAGTCATCCGATTCCGCTCGATGTCGACGACGGTCTCTACAAGACCTGGTCGGATGTCGTCACCGACGTGCGCGATCTGATGGCGGGCAAGACCGGCATTCCGCTGAAAGAGATCGCGGGCTCGCTCGATGCGAAGATGTATCGGATGACGCCCGACATCTACATCGACGTTGCGGCGATGTTCGATCACCCGCAGGACATCTTGATCCGCAAGGAGCGCGGCGATGGCGAGAGCGAGGTGAAGCAGTTCGACGACCTACTCCACGGCATCCTCGGCAAGGGCTACGCCGAGCACAAGACGCCCTCGCCTCTCGTCAAGCGCCTGCTCGGTTACGCACAGGAGATGGAGCGCGGCGGTGACTCGATCGAGCACAAGCTGCGCTACCTGATGTGGATCAATTGAGACCGTCGGCCTCGGTCTCCGCCGGCGGTTCCGGCAACGGTTCATCCGCGGTGGCGCGGGCACGCTCGGCGTTCGCGGTGTAAGCCGCGCGCCGTTTCGGATCCTGCTCGCGATCGGCCGCTCGGTCCCAGAGATGCCCCGCCTCGCGCCACGCCCGCTCGTGCGCGGACGCGTCTCGTGCGTTTTGCGCCTTCTCCTCGGCAGCTTCTGCTTTTGCGACGTGTGGATTGCGACCAAAGCCCATCCCCACGGTGTACCTCGCACGTCTGACTAGGGACGCTCGAGCGAGATCGCACCGATCGTGCCGGCACGAAACTCGTGGATGAACAGCTCCGCCGCCTTGTGCAGATCGATCACGCCGCCCTTGAGAAGAATTCCGCGCTTCCTACCGATATCGGCGAGGAGACCATCCGCCGTCGTCGGCAACGCGTCGAGCTTGTAGCGCGCGGCGACGAGGCTCGGATAGTGCGAGACCAACACGCCCGCGCCATACATCGCGATCTGGTAGTAGTCGATCGCGGTATCCGGAATCGATCCGGCGAACGCGAGGCAGAACGCGCGCCGCTCGTCTTCGATCTTCGGCCACATGAGGCCCGGCGAGTCCGTGAGCTGCGTGCCGTTGTCGAGCGTGACGAGCTTCTGCTCCTTCGTCACGGCCGGCTTGTCACCGACCTTCGCGACCGCACGATTCGCGAGCGTGTTGATGAGCGTCGACTTGCCGACGTTCGGCACGCCGGCGATCAGCGCGCGCGGCTTCTTGTCCGGGCCACGATGCAGCGCCTTGTCACGCGTCAGATCCGCGATGCGCTTGCGCGTGACGTTCGGCTTATCCGTGGTCGACGCGAACGCTTCGGTGTTCGGCTGCGCTGCAAAGTGCTCGAGCCAGAGCCGCGTGACCTCGGGATCCGCGAGATCCGCTTTCGTCAGCACCTTGATCACGGGCTTGTCGCCGCGGAGCTCGCCGATCACGGGATTCTCGCTCGCTCGAGGCATGCGCGCGTCGAGCACTTCGATCACCACGTCCTGCGACGGCATCAACGCGGCGAGCTCGCGCCGCGCTTTGGTCATGTGGCCGGGGTACCACTGCAGGGACATGAGGACCTTGGAAAGGAAAAAGCCCGGTCGATGGGACCGGGCTTTGGTAGGCGTTGACGGGATTGAACCGCCGACTTATTCCGTGTGAAGGAATCACTCTCCCGCTGAGTTAAACGCCCAAGAGCGGGTGTTGTTTAGCAACCCGACCGGCCGGGTGTCAATCCTTGTGATACGACCGGTGCCATGGAGAAGACGATCGTGCGCACCGCCACCGCGCCGGCCGCCATCGGCCCGTACTCGCAGGCCGTGACGGTGGAAGTCGGTGGAAAAAGGATGATCTTCACGAGCGGTCAGATCGCGCTCGATCCGAAGACCGGAGCGATGGTCGAAGGCGATGTCGAGGCGCAGGCGCGCATGGTGATCGCGAACCTCGGCGCGGTGCTGGCTGCGGCCGGCGCCGGGTTCGAGCACGTCGTGAAGACCACGATCTTCCTCCAGTCGATGGATGACTTCGCGAAGGTGAACGCGATCTACGGTGAAAAGTTCCCGGTCGATCCGCCCGCGCGCTCGACGGTGCAAGCCGCACGGCTGCCCCGCGATGCCAAGGTCGAGATCGAAGCGGTTGCCATTATCTAAGGAGAGAACATGTCGGGCTCGTCGATCGATTCGGTTCTGACCGAGACGCGCAGCTTTCCACCGCCCGCCGAATTTTCGGCGAAGGCGCACGTGAAGAGCATGGCCGAGTACGAAGCGATGTATCAGCGGGCGGACGCGAACCCCGATGCATTCTGGGCGGAGATGGCCGGCCAGCTCAGCTGGGGCACGCCCTGGTCGAAGGTGTTGGATTGGAAGCTGCCCGATGCGAAGTGGTTCGTCGGCGGCAAGCTCAACGCGAGCGTCAATTGTTTGGATCGCCACGCGCATGGCCCGCGTAAGAACAAAGCGGCGCTGATGTTCGAGGGCGAGCCCGGCGACACGCGCGTGCTGACGTACGGGCAGCTACATCGCGAAGTGTGCCGCGCGGCGAACACGCTCACGCAGTTGGGCGTCGGCGCGGGTGACTTCGTCGCGATCTATCTGCCGATGATCCCCGAGGCCGCGATCGCGATGCTCGCGTGTGCGCGAATCGGTGCGCCCCACACGATCATCTTCGGCGGATTTTCGGCCGAGGCGCTCGCCGATCGGATCAACGATTCGAAGGCGACGCTCGTCATCACGGCGGATGGCGGTTGGCGGCGCGGCGCGATCGTGCCGCTCAAGGACAACGTCGACAAGGCGCTCGCGAACACGCCATCCGTGAAGCACGTGTTGTGCGTGAAGCGCTGCGCGAACAAGGTCGCGTGGGACGACAAGCGCGACGTGTGGTGGCACGACTCCGTCGAGAAAGCGTCGCCGAAACACGAGGCCCAGATGTTCGACTCCGAGCATCCGCTGTTCTCGCTCTACACGAGCGGCACCACGGGCAAGCCGAAGGGCATCCTGCACACGACGGGCGGCTACCTCACGTACGCGAACTACACGACGCGTTTGGTGTTCGACCTTCGCGACGAGGACATCTTCTGGTGTACCGCCGATATCGGGTGGGTCACCGGTCACAGCTACGTCGTCTACGGCCCGCTCTCGAACGGCGCCACCGTGCTCATGTACGAGGGCGCGCCGAACCAACCGGGACCGGATCGGTTCTGGGACATCATCGCGAAGTGGGGCGTCACGATCTTCTACACGGCGCCGACGGCGATCCGCGCGTTCATGCGCTGGGGCGACGAGTGGCCGGCGAAGCACGATCTATCGACGCTGCGCCTCCTCGGCTCGGTCGGCGAGCCGATCAATCCCGAGGCGTGGATGTGGTACCGCGACAAGATCGGCCACGACCACTGCCCGATCGTCGACACGTGGTGGCAGACCGAGACCGGCGGGATCATGATCTCGCCGCTACCGGGCGCCACGGCGACGAAGCCCGGCTCGGCCACACGTCCACTGCCGGGCATCGCCGCGAACGTGATCCTGAAAGACGGTACGGTGTGCGGTCCGAATCAGGGTGGCTTCCTCGTGGTGCAGAAGCCGTGGCCCGGCATGCTGCGCACGATCTTCGGTGACCACGATCGGTTCACGAAGACCTACTTCGGCGAGATTCCGGGCGTGTACTTCGCGGGCGATGGCGCGCGCAAAGACGACGACGGTTACATCTGGGTGATGGGCCGCGTCGACGACGTCATCAATGTCGCCGGCCATCGGCTGTCGACGATGGAAGTCGAGAGCGCGCTCGTCTCGCACCCGAAAGTGGCCGAAGCCGCCGTGGTCGGACGCCCCGATGATCTGAAGGGACAGGCGATCGTCGCGTTCGTGACGCCGCGCATGGGCGTGTCAGCAGATGATGCGCTCGCGAAGGAATTACGCGAGCACGTCAGCGGTCAGATTGGCGCGTTGGCGCGGCCAGAAGAAGTTCGGTTTACGGAAGCGCTCCCCAAAACGCGGAGCGGCAAGATCATGCGCCGGCTCCTGCGCGAGGTCGCGTCGGGTTCGAAGTCGCGTGGCGATACGACCACGCTCGAAGATCAAGGCGTGCTCGAGAAGCTCGCTCAATCGTTTGCTCAAGAGGAATAGCTATGAAGAAAGCACTCGTTCTCGCACTCATGCTCGCGGCTTGCGGTAAGGCGAAGCCGAAAGAGGGCATCGATCCGGGTCAGCCGGAGCAAGGCTCGGCCGTCGCTGGGTCTGCCGGCTCGGCTGGTTCCGCCGGCTCGGCTGGTTCGGCCGTCGCGCAAGGTTCCGCCGGATCGGGCGCGGGCTCGGCCGAGGTCGTGATTCCGCCGTACACGCCCGCCGCCGACGTGCCGCAAGCGATCAAGGACGCCGTCGCGGCGACCGATCGCGCGCCGGATGACCGCAAGCTCGATGCGGGCCGCAAGCCGGCCGAGGTGCTCGCGTTCTTCAAGCTCGCGCCGGGTCAGAAAGTCGGCGAGCTGTTCGCCGGCGGTGGTTACACGACCGAGCTGATGGCGCGCGTCGTCGGCCCCACGGGCAAGATCTACGCGGAGAACACGAAAGAGATCATGGACAAGTTCGCGCGCAAGCCGTGGTCGGAGCGCGCCGCGAAGCCGGTGATGGCGAACGTCGTTACCGAGGAGCAGCCGATCGAGGCGCCGTTCGGCACGGATGGCAAGGACCTCGACCTCGTCGTGACGGTGTTGAACTACCACGACACGGTCAACATGAAGGCCGACCGCGCGAAGATGAACAAGGCGGTGTTCGATTCGCTGAAGAAGGGTGGCTACTACGGCATCGTCGATTCGTCGGCGGCCGATGGCAGTGGCACCCGCGATACCGAGACGCTGCACCGGATCGACGAAAAGGTCGTGCAGACCGAGGTTGCGGCCGCGGGCTTCAAGCCGGCTGGCGAGTCGAACGTCCTCCGCAACCAGGACGACAAGCGCGACTGGAGCTCGTCGCCGAAAGCGGCGGGCGAGAAGCGCGGCACGAGCGATCGGTTCGTGTTGTTGTTCCAGAAGCCGTGATCTAGATGCACAGGTGATCGATGTGACGCCCGTCCTCGGACACGCGCGTCCATTGATCGGTGATGCAGTCCGGCGTGTAGACGCAGCCGTCGGGCAGCGTGCCGCAGTGCCACCCGAACTCCTGATATTGGCCGATGCCGGCGTCCGGGTTGACGAGGCATTGCTCGCCTGACTCTTCGCTGTAACAAACCTCGCCGCTGCCACAGCTCGACGATCCGCACTCGATCGAGCCCGAGAGATCGGTGCGCTTGAATTCGGTGGCGCACCCGACGACGGTAAGAAGCAGAAGCCATTTCATGCGCGGCGATTTAGCAAGGCGCTCGCCACGCTAAGCCGCCGGAATCGCGTCGTCGTCGGCGGAGATGCAGACATGGATGTCGCGGATTTTGGATATCCTGCGAACCGCATGGACGTCCGGCATCTCCATCTCGCCTCGCGCGATCACGCGGTGAGCAAGAAGTTCTACGGGGACTACTTCGGGTTCCGCTTCGATGCGGAGTTCCCGCGCGGCGAAGGAGGCAGCGCCACGATCATTCGGTCGCCAGCAAACTTTCAGATCTACCTCGAGGCAGACAGCGCGGACGCCCTGCCCGCGTGGTTTCACTTCGGCTTCCTCGTCGATTCGATCGCCGAATGCAAAGCGCTCCACGACCGGATGGTGGCCGATGGCGTGGAGATCATCCGTCCGTATGTGACCGAGCCGTTCGCGAACTACTTCTTCGCGGATCCAGACGGCCACACCGTGCAGGTCTACTTCGACCCGACGGCAACGCGATGACGGCGTCGGTCGAACAACGCGTGCGCGACAGCTTTGCGAAACAGCAGGCGATGCAAACGTGCGGCATCGAGCTCGTGCGCGTCGAGCCCGGCACCGTCGAGCTCGTGTTGCGCCACTCGCCGGCGATCACGCAACAGCACGGGTTCGTGCACGCCGGGATCATGGCGACCGCGCTCGATAGCGCGTGCGGTTATGCCGCGTATTCGTTGATGCCCGAGGGCGCGGGCGTGCTGACGATCGAGTTCAAGATCAACTTGATCGCACCGGCGAAGGGACCGCTGTTCCAGATCACGGGTACCGTGTTGAAGCCCGGCCGCACGATCAGCGTGGTCGAAGGTCGCGCGTTGACCGATGGCAAGCTGATCGCATCGATGACCGCGACCGTGATGACGATGCTCGATCGAGGAGTGACCGGCTGATGCCATATCGCGATGCACCACCACCCACGCCCTGCCCGCGCTGCGGTCAGACGCTCGAACAACTCGATCGCGACGTTCGCCGCTGCATCGGCTGCCATGGCGTGTGGGCGGCGAAGTCCGTGCTCGATATCGCCGCCAAGAATTGGCAACGCGGCGCCGGCGCGTGGTGGCAAGCCGAGCTCGCGTGTCCCGAGCCGCACGGTCAGCAACAGTTGCTCACGCCGCGGAACATCGCCGGCGTCACGATCGACGTGTGCAACGATCACGGCGCGTGGTTCGATCAAGGCGAGCTCGCGCGCATCCTCGGCTCGTCGGGCGATGACCTCGCGGCCTTGCGCGCCGCCCTGCCTTCGATCCCCGGCGCCGACGAAATCACGAGCACGGACGTGTCGTATCTCCGGCGCGAGCTCGATCAGTCGCGCGTCGAATTGCGCCGGATGCAAGCGAAGGTCGATCAGCTCGAGCGCCGGATCGCCGAGCTCTCGCGCTAACCATTCTCGTCGCACGCGCAAGTCCGGCAACACGGCCGGATCCCGTCGAGCAAGCCCGCGATCCGCGAGCTGATTTCGTCGCAATTTGCACGCGTGCGATCGATCGTCCACGACTGATCGATGGACCCATATCGTCATGCAACTCCACAACTGGAGTGCCCGCGCTGCGGCGACGACATGCGCGAGCTCGACCAACAAGTGCGGTGCTGCGTCGGGTGTCACGGCATGTGGCTGCCGATCGAACGCGCGCGGCGGTTGCTGTACGCGTCGCCGCTCGGACCGTCGATCTGGTGGCGCGCCGAGCTCGTGTGTCCGGACTCGCCGGATCACGAGCTCCTGATCCCGCACATCGTCGACAACGTCACGATCGACGTGTGCCCCGATCACGGGATGTTCTTCGACGCCGAGGAGCTCGCGCAGTTATTGGGCGCCCCCGACGACCAGACCGCCCTCGCGCGAGCGCTTTAGCGTACTTAGCAAATACCTGTCACACCCACCGCCGGCGCGGACGCTACCCGTTCGATGGCGCGGAAAACACGAGCGCGAATCGGTGCATATGCGATTCGCGGGATGTTGGGCCAAGGCGGCATGGGGACCGTCTATCTCGCGGAGCACGCCCTCCTCGGCCGCAAGGCCGCCGTGAAGGTGCTGCTGCCCGAGCTGTCGCTCGACGAGCGCATCGTGAAGCGGTTCTTCAACGAAGCGCGCGCGACGACGTCGATCGCGGATCCGGGCATCGTCCAGATCTTCGACTTCGGCATCGATACCGACGGCAGCGCGTATATCGTGATGGAGCTACTCGAAGGCGAGAGCATCCACGCGCGGTTGAAGCGCCTGCGCCGGTTCTCGCCCGCCGATACGGTTCGGCTCGTCCGCCAGATCGCCGGATCGCTCGCGACCGCACACGCCCGCGGCATCATCCATCGCGATCTCAAGCCGGAGAATTTGTTCGTCGTCGGCGATGCCGCGGTGACGGGTGGCGAACGCACGAAGATCCTCGACTTCGGCATCGCGAAGCTCGCGCGCGACGCCGATCGCACGAAGACCCGCACGGGCTCGATCGTCGGCACGCCGCAGTTCATGTCGCCCGAGCAATGCCGCGGGCTCGCGACGGTCGATCATCGCGCGGACATCTACGCACTCGGCTGCGTGATGTACGTGATGTTGACCGGCCGGCCGGTGTTCGAGGGCGAGGGTCTCGGCGACATCATGTTCAAGCACGTCGGCTCGGCGCCGCCGGTGCCATCGCATGTCGTGCCCGAGATCGGGAACGCGCTCGACCAGATCATCTTGCGGTGCCTCGCGAAGGCGCCGGCCGATCGGTTTCAATCGATGCAGGAGCTGATCGCCGCGTTCGATAGCGCCGCGATCGCGGTCTACGACGCGCCGACGACCGCGGGTGAATTCGTTCGCTACACGCCGGCGTACACGACGCAGTCGCATGCCGCAGGCCAAGCGGCTGGCCACGCGACTGCAGCCTCCGTCGCGACGCCGCCGAAGCGCACGCGGCTCTACGCGATCGTGGTCACGCTCTCGCTCGCGATCGGTGGAGGCACGGCGTTCACGGTGAATCGCGGACTCGCGCAAAAGGCCGAGGCTCGCGCGCACGACGAACCAACGCCGGTCACCGCACCTGCGCCCGTGTCCGCTGCAATCGACACACACGCACCGGTCGCCACGGCGCCCGTCGCCACCACACCCACACCCGTCGCCGGAGAAGCGCACGTCGCGGCGCCTGCGCCCATGGTCACTGCGCCCGTCGCTGCCGCGCCCGTCGCTTCCGCGCCCGTCGCCACCGCATCGGCGCTCGTGTCATCGCGATCGCCATCGCCATCGCCATCGCCATCGGCGACCGCCACACCTGTCGCCGCCGAACACGCGGCATCCGCCAAAACGATTCGCCACTCGACACCCAAGCCGACGACGAAAGGTCCTCACACCGATGCCCCGACTCCACGATCCGAACCTGCGCCCGAACCTCCTGTGCAGCTCGATCGCGCTGATTAGCGTCGCGCTGGCGAGCGTTGCATCTCGGGCCCACGCCGACGACGCGGACGCCGATGGCCTGTTCAAAGACGGCGATCGGCTGATGGCCGTCGGCAAGATCGACGAAGCCTGCTCGGCGTTCGAAGCCTCGAACAAGCTCGACCCGCGCGCCGGCACGTTGATCCGCCTCGGCGAATGCCGCGAACAAGCCGGCCAGCTCGCGACCGCGCTCACCGCGTTTCGATCGGCGCTCGCACGCGTGAAGGATCCCGCGAAGAAGAAGCGCGCGATCGATCACGTCGCTTCGCTCGAGCCGCGGCTCTCGACCCTACGCATCGTCCCGACGCGACGCATTCCCGGCCTCACGATCACCCGCGACGGCGCGTTGGTGGAGCCGGCCGCGTGGGATAGCGCGCAACCGATCGATGGCGGCACGTACCTCGTCGTCGCATCGGCGCCCGGCTATGTCGAAGAGCGCACGACCGTCTCGGTTCCCAAAGCGCTCGGCGCCGTGACCGCGCGAATCCCCGAGCTCCATCCGATTCCGGTCGCGATGCCAGAGGTCGAGGTCGTCGAAGCACCGGCGACCGAGCCCACGCCCGTATTCACGACCCGTCGCAAGATCGCGCTGGCGATCGGCGCTGTCGGCGCGGCCGCGATCGTCGGCGGCATCGTGCTCGGCGAAGGCGTTCAAGATTCCGTCCACGCCGCGTACGCGCTGTGTCCCGATCCGGCAACGCCGTGTGCGAACGCCGCCGAGGCGCGCGCCGACCTCGCCGATGCTCGCTCGCACGCGCTCTACACGAACATCGCGATCGGTGGCGGCATCGCCGCGATCGCGACGGGCACGATCCTGTTCTTCACCGGCCATCGCGAACAGCAACCGATGGTCACCGCCAACATCTCGTCTGAGTCCGTCGGCATCGCAGCGATCGGGAGGTTCTGATGCGCGCCCTCGCCCTCATCCTGGTCTCCGCGTGCGCCGTCGATTCGGCCGACTTCACCAACGAACAACCAGGCATTGGCAGCGGCAGCGCGATCGGCTCGGGCTCCGATACCGGATCGGGATCCGGATCTGGATCCGCAGCACGCACGTGCGTTGCCCAACGCGCCGTGTTCATCAGCGGCGGCAACGGCGGGCTCGCGTGGTTCACGCAGGTCTGGCCCGTGCCTTACGTGATCGACAACTTCGCCGGCTCGTACGCGTTCGACGATCCGAGCAAGGTCACGAGCCTCACCGTCGAAGCCGCGCATCCTCTCTACGGTCGCAACATCGGCGATCACGCGATCTGGCCGGCAACTGCCATGGTGATCGGCACGAACGAAGCCCACACGGTGTCGCCGACCTCGACGACGTCGTACGCCGGCATCGGCCTGCAAGCCGCCGTCGCGTCACTGCAGACCGCGCTGCCGTCGACGATTCCGGTCGTGCAATTCGCGAACGGCGGCTATTACGGCGGCGCCACGAATGCACCGGACCCGCTCGTCGTCGCCGATGTCTCGACCGCGATCGCCGCGTTCCCCGCGGACGTTCAAGCGCAGCTGACGCCATCGAACGATCAACTGCTCCGCTACAACATCCTCGCGACGACCCAAGCCCAAGTCGATTTCGGCACCCAGCTCGCGTTCACCGCGAACGCGCTGTCGCTCGGCCTCGTCACGACGGTCGCTCTGCCCGGCACGAACGACGATCCGCACGACGCGTTCGACAACGGCCAAGTCCCGACGCAGTACTCCGACTCGATGGCGATCGCGCTCGACGCGTTCTACGCCGACCTCGCAGCGGCGCCCGATCCGAGCTGCGATTCATCGCTCGCGGACAACACCGTGATGGTGATCAATGGAGATACCTATAAGGCACCGTTCGATCGGATCGGGTGGAACGACGCGACGCCGGGCGTCTCGAACGTCGCCTACGTGCGCTCGAACGGGTTTCTCCGCACGGGTTGGTTCGCGCCGCTCGGCGCCGGCGTGCGGACCTCGTTCGACGTGACGAACGGCGACACGATCGACTACGACGAAGCCACGACGAAAGACCCCGACGACGCCGCCGCGTTCGCGAGCGTGCTCTACGCGGTCTCGCGCGGGAACCGGACGGCGGTGACGAACATCGTCGACGTGCCGTACACCGGGCTCATCCGCTAGCGCTTGCGACCGATATCCGAGAAGTCGTCATCCGACGACGCCTGCGTGGTCTCGCTGGCCTGCCAATCGACGAGCTGGCTGTCGTCGACCGCGATCTCGCTGCCGCTCGACTCGGCATCCTCGACCTCGGTCCCGGTCCGGCGCGGACGCGTGGGCGCCGTCGATGCGAGCGGCTTGCGCTGCGCCGATTGAGCCGCCGCGCTCTGCTGCGCACCCAACCGACCGATGCCGGTGTTGCTCTGGCGGAACCGCTGCGAGGTCGGCGTGCGTGCGCGGGTCGGCGTGATCGGACGCTCGTCCGCTTCGAGCTCGGAGATCGGATCCGACAGCGGCTCGTTCACGACCGGCGCTGGAATCTTCGCGAGGTTCGGATTCGTACCCGCGGCGACCGGCGCTTCGATCGCGTCCGGCGGTGGTGCGAGCACCGAGCTCGGCACGTCGATCGTGGGTGATGACGATTTCTCGGGGCGTGTCACGATCGGCGGCGGCGCGACATACGCTTGGCCGAGCGAGCGCGACGCGATCTCCGAGATGCAGTGCCAGATGATCGCGGCCGGCACGTGCTCGCACAGGTTCGGCACGCCGATCGTCTCGACGACCAGCTGGGCATCGACACGCGGTGCACCGAGACACGCCGTCAGTAGGCGCGCCCACAGCGGCTTCGGCAGGTAGGCCGCCAGCACGTCCGGCGTGACGTGCTTCACCACGTCTTCGGGCGTTCCAATCCCGAGCTCGAGCGCCTGCCCGAGCGCGTCGGAGAAGAACGATTTAACGTTCACGACACCACCACGTTGGTTACCCCGGCCCGTGCCGCCGCCGCCGCGATGCACGCCCACAGCACTTCATGAGGAATGTGCGTGGCCAGGAGCTCCGGCGTGACGGTCTCCAGAACGCGCTCCGGTGTCATCGAGCCGGCCGCGAGCGAGCTGGCGAGCACCTTCGACAGGAGCTCCGGCGGCAGGTGGCTGGCGAGCACGTCCGGCGTGGCGTGAGCGAGGACGTCGGTCGGGTTGAAAATCTGGTTCTCGAGGCCCGACTTGACGACGTTCGCAAACCACTGTTTCCGGGGATCTTGGGACATTCCGAAACGGTACACCCGATTTACTTTCGTCGGGCCGTGCAATGCCGGGCCTCGGCTTGTACGGTCTATCGACGATGGCGGAACCACGTTCGAAGCTCGCGGCGGGGACGGTGTTGTACCGATCCGTCGACGGCACGATCGAAGTGCTGCTCGTCCATCCATCGGGCAACTACAACCGCCGCGCGCCCTGGGGGATCCCGAAAGGGGCCCCTAACCCCGAAGAGACTCTCGAGCAAACAGCTCGTCGGGAAACCTGGGAAGAAACCGGGTTGGAAATCACCGGTCCGCTCGTCGATCTCGGGCACGTCGATTACACGCGCTCGAAAAAACGCGTGCACGGTTTCGCCGGCGCGGCTCCGGATGGTGCGGCTCCGCGCTGCGCGTCGTGGGAAGTCGACAAAGTCGAGTTCATCGAGATCACGCGCGCACGCCGGGTGATTCACCCCGACCAAGCGGCATTGTTGGACCGTTTAGAGGCACATCTCGCATCTACACATTCCGCAAGATCAGCTGACGGTTAGCCGACCCCTGCTGTCCAGAAACCTGACAGCTGGATCATTTCTGCTCGACATTTTTTCCAGGTGTGGCAAATACGCAGGCCCCGTATTTCCGTCGCCGGTGATGTGGGGAACAGGCTTCTAGGAGCCAACCGGTTGGAATGGGGTGATTCCCGACCGACCGGGATCGGTGTCCTACCTACCTGACCGGATGGGGCGTTGCTCACGCTCGTCTCGGTGCGCAACGTGCAGTTGAAACCGAGGAAGCGGTCGACTCGTATTCCTGAAGTTGAGGAATCGAATCGCCGTCTGCAACGGTTTTCAAAAAATCGGCGTCTTACCAGAAAGCAGGAGTACCGAAACATGACCACCACTCATACGAACGCAAGTCGGCAGCGTACCGCGCACCGAACCATCGCTTCGCGTGGGCGGGTTGCGACCACCAAGGCCGAGCCTGCCAATGACGAGAAGCCGGCGCCGGTGAAGGCGGCGAAGCCGATGCGCTCGCCGGACGCCGACGATCATTTGGCAGCGTATTTCCGTCAGCTGGCGGAGCACGAGTTGCTCACGCCCGAGGACGAACGCGAGCTTTCGCAGGGCATCGAAGACACGGAAATCCTCACGTGGGAGCGCGTGTTCGCTCGCCCGGAGGTTTGCGCGTCGTTGTTGGCGCTCGTCGAGCCGAACCTCGAAACGCCGATGAAGTTTCCGAAGCTGCAAAAGGCGGCGGACGATCTGCTCGCGTCGAAGAAGGCGCGGAAAGATCCGAAGCTCCTGAAGAAGCTCGTTGCTGCGGCAAAGGAAACGGCCACGAAGCTCCGCACGCTCGATCTCGATCGCGTTCACATCGATGCGGTGGTGCGCGAGATTTATCGCGCGCGCGAAGCATCGTTGGCTGGAACCGAGTCGTGGTGGTTGGATGGCGCGTCGAAAGAGTGCGGGACGTACGTGGACGAGGTGCGCCAAGCGCATCGCGACGCGGCGAACCTGCGCGATGAATTCGTGCGCGCGAACCTCCGCCTCGTGGTGACGATGGCGCGTCGTTACGATCGTGGTGGCATGCCACTCGCGGATTTGATCCAAGAGGGAAACCTCGGGCTCATGCACGCGGTGTCGCGCTTCGACTATCGTCGCGGCCTCCGCTTCAGCACGTACGCGTGTTGGTGGATTCGTCACGCGATCGGCCGCGCGCTTGCCGATAAGGCACGTGCGGTCCGGATCCCGGTGCACATGCTCGAGGCGCAACAGCAACTCGAGAAGGTGCGGCAGGGTCTGGTCGGCGAGCTCGGTCGTCCGCCCACGCCACAAGAGTTGGCCAAGGCGGCGAAGGTTCCGCTCGCCAAGCTGAACCAGATGCATCGCTACATCATGGGTCAGCCCATGTCGATGGACCGTCCGGCCCACGACGACGACGACCGCACGTTCGGCGACACGATGGCTGATCCGGATACGGAAGAGCACTCGCCCGCTGACGAAATGACCACGGCCACGCTGACCACGCAGATCAAGCGGCTCTTGCACCACCTCTCGCCGATCGAAGCCGACGTGCTGACGAAGCGCTTCGGTCTCGGTGACGACGAGGAGCGCACGTTCCGCGAGATCGGTGACCAGTACCACCTGTCACGCGAGCGGATCCGCCAGATCCAGAACTCGGCACTCGACAAGTTGAAGCGCGCTCTCGAACGCGAGCACCGCGGACACGTCGAGATGTAAGCTGCGGGGGTGAAAGCCCTCGTCGCTGTCATGGTGGTCGGCGCGGTGACGTTTGCGCGAGCCGACGATCCATTCACCTATCCGCACAACCATCCGGGTCCCACAGGGGACCCGTTTCGTTATCCGCACGGTCTGCCTCCGCAGACGCGTGACTATTCCGGGCTCGGCGCCGACAGCATCACCGCCGACGAGCTCGCGCGCTATGCCCCGACTCCACTTCCGCCGGCGTTGTCGCGCGAGATCCAGACGCTCCTGGATCTGCGCGGCGCGACGAGCTCGTTCATCACGAAGTCCGGCGACCGCCAGTACTTCACGTGGCGGATCACCGGCACCGATCAGGTCTATCGCCAGGACGGTCCGAAGTCGTTTCCGGTCCAACTGACAGGTGGTGAAGATGCGACGCGCGTCGTCGGAATCGCACCGGATGACAGCTTCATCGTCGTCCAGCGCGATGTCGGCGGCTCGGAAAATCCGGGCGTGTATTGGCAGCCGGCGGCGGGCGGCGAGCTCCACCTGATCCAGCACGCGCCGAAAGTGCAGACCACGGTCGCGTACGTCTCGGATGATGCGAAGTCGATCTACTACCGCGCGAACGATCGCGCGCCGGACTCGTTCGCGTTCTATCGCTACGACGTCGCGACCGGTCACAAGGATCTCGTGTTCGATACGCCCGGCCTGTGGGAGCTCGCGGACGAGCGCGGCGATCAATGGCTGTTGCAGAAGCGCGTCGGCGAGCTGCAGACCGAGATCTATCAATACGACCTGACGACGAAGCACCTGACGCCGCTGTTAGGCCAAGGCGAATTCGAATCGTACGAAGCGCGGTTCGGCGCCAAGCCCGGCGAGCTGATCGTGCTCACGAACAAGCTCGACAACTTCACGCGCCTGTATTCGGTCACGGCCGGCAAGCTCGCGTGGATTTCGGAGACCGCGGCCGGCGAGCACGACATCACCGCGTTCCAGATCGATCACACGCGCACGCGGATCTATTTCACGATCGGCGACGGCGGGTACAGCAAGACGCGCGCGATCGATGCCAAGACGCACGCCGCGATCACCCTGCCCGGCTTGCCGCTCGCGAATCAGACGACGTTCACCACGATCTCGCGCGACGGGCGGTTCGTGCAATTCGCGACGAGCAGTGCTCGCGAGCTCGCGCGTGTCCACACGTTCGATTGGCGAACGAGGAAGCTGATCGAGTGGCGCGCACCGTCGGCGCCGGAGATCGAACCGGGCTTGTTCGCGGACGCGGTGCTCGAGGAGTATCCGGCGCGGGACGGCACGAAGATCCCGATGTTCGTGCGGCGGCCCGCGAAGTGCGTCCACGCGACGTGCCCGGTGATCGTCGAGTTTCACGGCGGGCCCGAAGGCCAAGCGGTGCCGCAGGTTTCGGCGTCGGCGCAGTTGTTCGTGCAGCACGGCTTCGTCGTGGTGCAGCCGAACGTCCGTGGCTCGACCGGCTACGGCAAGGCGTGGAACCACGCCGACGACGGCGCGAAGCGACTCGACGTGATCACCGATATCGAAGACGCGGCGACGTTCATCCGCGCGAAGTGGGGCGCGCCGAAGATCGGGATCCTCGGCGGCAGCTACGGCGGCTATTCGGCGCTGATCGGGATGGCGATGTTCGCGGGTGCGTACGATGCAGGCGTCGATAACGTCGGCATCGCGAACCTGGTCTCGTTCCTCGCGAACACATCGCCGTATCGGCGCGCGTTGCGAATCACCGAATATGGTGATCCGGTGAAGGATAAGGTCGCACTCGAGAAGCTGTCGCCGATCACCTACGTCGATCGGATCAAGGCGCCACTCCTCGTGATGCAGGGCGTGAACGATCCGCGCGTGCCGGTCGGCGAGGCGTTGCAGATCCACGATGCGCTGGAAGCTCGCAGGATCGATAACAAGCTCGTGTTGTTCCCCGACGAAGGTCACGGCTCGCAGAAGCGATCGAACGTGGTCCTGACGCTCGGCTACGAGCTCGCGTTTTTCGAGCGCACCCTCAAGTAAGACGATGTAGGGCGTAGATTTTCGGAACTTCCGACGGAGTTAGGCGTCAAACGCTCCTGGGGGTGCGCCTATGGCGTTACGGACGAGCCTGATCTGGCACGACGAAGTGATGAGCGACGTCGTCAGCGAACGACCGGTTCCGATCACGATCGGCCCGCAAGAAGGCGCCACGTTCACGACGCCGGACCTCGGCTTTACCGATGCGTTCGCGATCGTGCGTCCGCGCCGGCGCGGTTACTTGCTCGTGCTCGGCGGAAGCATGCGCGGCACCGTGAGCATCGAAGGTGTCGAGCACGACGTCGCCACGCTCGTTCGCACGAGCGAAACGCCTGACGCGTATGCGGTGCCGATCAGCGGCCTCGACTGGGGTGTGATCGAGCTCGATACGACCGGCAAGCTGAAGCTGTTCTTCCAATTCTGCGGCGTCGACGATGTCCCTGCAGCACCGCTGTTCGAGCAAGCGCTCGAGCGTCGCGCGTCGTTCGCGTTTTCCACACTCGTCCACGCCGCGATCCTGTTCACGACGTATCGGATTTACGTCCATCACGACGAGCAGCTCGATCAGGCATCCCGCGATCTCACCGCGCAATACAACCCGACCCGGCTCGATCCGGTGAAGCCCGTGCTCGCACGCGCCGGTGCTGCGATGACGGCCGCGCCGCGCGATGCGACGCTGACGGTCACCACACCCGCTTCGCCGATGCCTCCCGCGAAGCGATTCGTCGAGCCGCCGCCGGCCAAGCGCATCGTCAAACCGACTCCGACACCAGCCCCTGTCCAACCCGGCTTTGTCGGCAACCAGATCGTCGACGACATCTTGAAGCCGACGACGGATCACGGACGCGGGATTCAAGGTCTCGCGCAAGCGAACGGCGGCGGTAACGGTCCCGGTGGTCCCGGTGGTCCTGGCGAGGTGCCGGCCACCACACGCGATGGCAACGGCCCCGGCGGTCCCGGCCACGGTCCGGTCGGCGGTCCCGGCACGCACGTCGGCGATCTGCACGTCGGACCCGATCGCGATGCGGTCGGGTTCTGCACCGGCGCCACGTGTGGTGGCGGCGAAACCGAGATCACGCCGAACAACTCGACCGTCGATCACGATGACGACACGATCACCGCGACCGAGATCCAACGCGTGATGGAACACTCGAAGTCGCTGTTGCTGAGCTGCTACCAGAAGGCCGTGAATCACAACAGCGCGCTCGCGGGCACCGTGACCGTGCGGTTCGAGATCAGCCCGGCGGGTGGCGTGTCGCACGCAACCGTGAAGTCGACGACGCTCGGCGATTCCGGCGTGTCCGATTGTTTGACCCAACGGCTCGCGCTGCTTCACTTTCCGCCGCACGGCGGCAGTGCCGTCGTGAAATATCCGTTCGTCTTTTCTGCGCACTAGTCTCACACTAGAGGCGTGGCGGATTCGTTCGAGCAGGTACGCGAGCTGAGCGAAGCCTCGCTGCGCGCGCTGATCGATCGCGGTCGGCCGGAAGAGCGCGTGTGGGCGATCTGGGCGCTCGCGTTGCGCTCGGATCAGCTCATCGGCGAGCTCGCGCTCGAGACGGATCCGAATCCCGGCGTGCGGCGAACGCTCGCGGTGATGTTCGCGGGTCATGGCGAGCTCGAGCTGTTGCTCGCACTCGCCCGGCGCGATCCGGCGGCCGAGGTTCGTGCGACGGCGATGGCGTTGGTCGTGCGGTTCGCGGTCGCGAGCCCGGCTCAGCCGGGCGGAGCAGCACTGCCGAATGGCAGTGCGGAGTTAAAAGCTGGCAAGGTCGCGCCGGAATTGATCGCCGAGGCGATCGCGACCGATGGTGCGGACACGAAGATCGCGGTGCTCGCGCAGGTGTTCGAAGGCTCGCCGTCGTGGCTGATCGGGATCGCGATCGCGCTGCTCGAAGATCAGGAACCGGAAGTGCGGTTCGAAGCGTTCGAGGCGCTCGCCCGCGCGAACGAGCCATCGCATGCGCTCGCTTGGCTCGAGCAGCTGTCGGATAACGAGCTGCGCCTCGTGCTGATGAAGTGGTCGTCGGGCGCGCGCGGCACGCGAACCGCCGATCGGGTCTACGCGTGCGCGCAGGAGCTCGTGAACGCGTCGCGGCGGACGCGGCGGCTATTCATCGAAGCGGTGCTCGCGCCGTCGTGGGCGGCGCTGGCGCCGGTGATCGGCGACGATCCGACCATGTTGAGCGCATTCGCGAAGCGCGGACGCGAGCTATTGCGGCAGGTGCCGGACGCGGTGCTCGTCGCGGCATCGCTCGCGGGCGCTCGGCGCAACACCGGCGACGAATTTCTGTTCGAGCTCCGCGTCCGGTTTCAGCGAATCGAGCGGCCGGACGACCAGCTCGCGCCGCTTCTGCCGGACTACGTCGAGATGCTCGAACGTCGCGCGCAACTCCTCGACAACGAGCTCGCGCTGGCGGCGCAACGCAACGAGCTCGACGAATACGCGTTGCAAGAGCTCGAGGGGCATCGCGACGAGCTCGTGTACATGGCCCGCTACGCGGCACGCCTATTGGTTCATTAAGAAGCGAACGAGAGCGCGCATCTTCGGCGCGAACGTAGCGAGCTCGACGTATTCGGTCGTGGTGTGAAAGCCCGCACCGCGCGGCCCGAGGCCATCGATCACCGGCACGCCGAGCGGTGCGACCGTGTTCGCATCCGAGCCACCGCCGAGCAACGCCGCTTCGCCGTGGCCGAGACCTTCGGCGGCCGCACACGCCGCGTAGGCATCGCGCAACGCGATCGACGCGTCCGTGCGTTCGAGCGGCAATCGATTCGCGCCACCTTCGACCTCGAGCGTGACGCCTTCGATCGCCGATGCCGCAGCTGCCGCACGCAAGCCGTCTTCGAGCGCACGCGCATCCGCGACCGTCTCGTAGCGCATGTCGAGTTGCGCCTGGGCTCCCTCCGGCACGGTGTTCTTCGACGTGCCGCCGCTGACGAGGCCAACATTCACGGTGCAGCCACGTGCGTAATCCGTCAGCCGCTGTGCCGCATCGACGAACTTCGCGATCGCCCAGATCGCGTTCGCGCCATCCTTGTGGTTGTTGCCGGCATGCGCTGCCTTGCCGCGCGCGGTGACCGTCATCGCACCGACGCCCTTGCGCCGCGTGATGATCGCATCCCCTGCCCGACCGCTCTCGAAGACGAGCGCGCAGCGTGCATCCTTCGCCACCTTCTCGAGGTGCGACTTGCTCGTCGGCGATCCGACCTCTTCGTCGGCGACGCACACGACCGCGATCGGTAGCTTCTCCAACAGGCCCGCGTCTTCCAGTGCCGCGAGCGCCCCGTGAATCACGGCGAGCCCGCCCTTCATGTCGAGCGCGCCCGGCCCGATCGCGCGGCCACCCTCCTCGCGCCAGCCTTCGAAGTGGCCCGGCGGAAACACCGTATCGTGATGGCCGATCAACACGATCGGCTTGCCGGGCGCGCGGGTCCGCCACACCAGGTGATCGCCGGTCTCGTCGCTCGGAATCACCTCGCACGTCAGCGACGGCAGCGCGAAGGCCTCCCTCAACATCGCACCGACGCGATTCACGCCCTCGACGTTCGCGGTGTAGCTGTTGACCTCGACCCACTGCCGGGTGAGCGCGATCGCGCGGCGGTCATCGACGCTGGCTAGGACGGAATCCATGACATACCCTTGGCGCGCATGAGCCTCGTGGTCAAGCTCGGTGGCGAGGTCGTCGGCAATCGCGAGGTTGCCGCCGATCTACACGCGGTGATCGCGGGCGGGATGCGGGCGGCGATCGTCCACGGTGGTGGCGCGCAGGCCACAGCGCTGCAGCAGCAACTCGGCATCGCGACCGAGCAAGTCGCCGGCCGGCGGATCACGAGCGCGGCCACGCTCGACGTGATGAAGATGGCGCTCGGCCGCGTGAACATCGATCTATGCGCGGTCCTGACCGCAGCCGGCATCGCGGCGGTCGGCGTGACCGGCGCGATTCGCGCGCAGCGCCAGCCACCCACCGTGTATCCGAGCGCGGGGCCGGACCCGGTCGACCTCGGCCTCGTGGGCGAGGTCATCGGCTTCAACACGCACCTCTTGGATGCGCTGTGGATCGCGGGCTTCACACCGGTGCTCGCCTGCCTCGGCAACGGCGACGACGGCGCGATCTACAACATCAACGGTGACACCGTCGCGAACCAGCTCGCGGTCGCGCTCGCGGCGGATCATCTGGTGCTCGTCACGTCGACGCCCGGCGTGCTCCGCGACGTGAAGGATCCAACATCGCGGTTACCGAAGCTCACGCGCGCCGAAGCACGTCAGGCGATCGCGGATGGTGTCGTCACGGGTGGGATGGTCGCGAAGCTCGAAGAAGCGATCGCCGTCGTCGATAAAGGTGTCGGTGCGATCCACATCGTCGGTGCCGCCGAAAATCTCGCGCGCATTTTGAAAGAGCCCGGATCACTCGGCACCACGATCGTCGCGTAAGACCTACACAGCGGCTTACCCCGTCGACATCTCAACAGTTCTTCGCAATTCGACGATAGTGGTCGTAATGGCCGTATCGCGAATCCTGTTTGCATCGCTCCTCGCTACTGGTTGCGCAACTCACCACGGAACGGGCGACGACGACACGACGGGAGGGAGCGATACGGGTTCCGACACTGGCAGCGATACCGGCTCGAACACCGGCCCGGTGATGCACGAGCTCGTGATGTCGCCGCTCGATCCGACGATGGTCGTGACCGGCACGCCGCAGACGTTTCCGTTCACCGCTACGTTCGATGGCAGCCCGCTGACCAATGGCGTGTGGTCGATCGAAGACGTCAAGCTCGGCCTCATCGATCAGACCGGCACGTTCAAGTCGGCGGGGTTCATGTCGGGCTCGGTCAAGGTCAGCGTTCGCTACGGCACCTACACCGCGTCGACCACGCTGCACGTCCAGACCAAGATCGTCGACAACAACGGCAACATCGACGCGTCGACGCAGACGCAGCTCGACACCGGCGGCAACGCGGACGCGAATTTCCGTTGGCTCTATCCGTACGACGGCACGGTGTTCCCGCGAAACATCAAGAGCCCGCTACTCCAGTTCGATGGCGGCGCGACGACGGCGACGCGCATCGAGGTCAGCGTCGCCGATTTCTCGTACATCGGTTACTTCGCCGGCACGACGCCCGCAGCACAGCAGGCGATTCCGGACGCCGTGTGGAAGGCCGCGCAGAATTCGGCCGGCGGCATGGATGACTTCATCGTGAAGGCGACGAAGGCGAGCGGTGCCGCGGTGACGGGTCCGGTCAGCGAGACCTGGCACGTCGCGCAAGGCAACTTGAAGGGCTCGATCTACTACAACACGTACAAGTCCGCGTCGACGAGCACCGGCGCCGTGATGAAGCTGAAGCCCGGCGACGCCACCGCGACCGCATCGGTGATGATCGGCAACTGCACCGTGTGTCACTCGGTCAGCGCGAATGGCGGGACCGTGGCCGCGGGCCTGTCGTGGGCGACGAACAATCCCGCGGCGAGTGGCACGTTCGCGTTATCGACGATGAACACCGCGACCGCGATGTTCAGCGACACGACCGAGAAGCGGAAGACCTCGTTCGCGGCGCTCACGCCCGATGGCACGAAGATGATCACGAACGGCGTGCCGACGACGGGCAACATCCCGCGCGGCCTCGCAGGCCCGTACTCGTCGGTGCTCGCGGATGCGACGACCGGCGTGACGATCGATGCGCCGACGTTCACGTCGCAGGTGTCGTACGCGCAATCGCCGGTGTTCTCGCCCGATGGCAAGCACCTCGCGTTCAGCTGGGGCGGCACCGGCAAGCTCGGTCGCTCGATCGCGACGATGGATGTCGATTGGACGACCACGCCGCCGACGTTCTCGACGGCGACGGCGCTCCGCACGGTCACGACCGGCGTCACCGCGTGGCCGAGCTATTTCCCCGACGGCACGGGCCTCGTCTATCACGAGGGCGATCGGTTCGACACGGTCTACGGTCAGAACGGCGGCGCGTCGTATGCGCAGGTGAAGCTGATCGACACCACGGACAACAGCGTCCACAACCTCGAGGCGTTGAACGGCTGGCTTGCAGACGGCGTCACGTCGTATCTGCCGTACGGCTCGGCGGAAGAGAACAAGCGCGACTACGAGCCGACGGTGCTGCCGATTCCGGTCGGCGGTTACTACTGGGTGATGTTCACGTCGCGCCGCGCGTACGGCAACGTGCTCGCGCCCGCGGGCAAGACCGGCACCACGTCGTCGGACTCCGGCTGGGGCGGCACGGTGAGCGGCGTCGAAACGCCGAGCAAGCGCAAGAAGATCTGGGTCGCGGCGATCGACCTGAACTATCACGGTGTCGGCGATCCGTCGCATCCGGCGTTCTATCTCGATGGCCAAGAGCTCGGCGCCGGCAACATGCGCGCGTACGCGGCGCTCGACGTGTGTCACCCCGATGGTGACGCGTGCGAGTCGGGCGCGGATTGCTGCACGGGGTTCTGTCGCGAGACGTCGCAAGATGCGGATGGCAATCCGATCACGACGTGCGTGGATCAGCCGCCGGGCTGTTCGCAGATCGATGAAACGTGCACCACGGATGCGGATTGCTGCGACGTGACGAACGGCGCGAGCTGCATCAACAACCGGTGCGCGGCGCCGGCTATTTTCTAACCACCGGCACCACGGTCTGCGTCACGATCGGCGCAGTGGGCGCCACCGGCGCAACATCGTCGTCGTCATCGTCGGTATCGACATCGATATCGTTGATCGCGTCGGCGAGCTCGGACATCACCTGCGCGCGGATCCGCTCCGAGAAGTCGTGGGTGTCCCAGTGCCAGTGGTAGTGCCAGTGGCGATGCGCCCACGGATCGGCGTAGCCGACATTCACCGGCATCACCGCCGGCTGGACCTGTACCGGTTGCTGTACCGGCACGGCAGCGGCTGCGACTTGTTGCGGCATCATGGCTCGACCGATCACGAGGATCGTCACGGCCGTGGCGATTCCGAACGCGATCCCGAATACGGCGACGGAGATGTAGTGGTGGCGCATCGCCCGCAGATCCGCGGGTTGATCGATCGGTTTACACGATCGGTTACGAAGAAAGCGACGCGCCGGTCATGCGCTCGGCCTGCTCGCGGCTAATGCCGGGAGCGAGCTCGATCACCCGGAAGCCATGCCCCGTCGGCTCGAACACGCCGAGATCCGTGATCACGAGCGACACCACGCGCGTGGCCGTCAGCGGGTAGTCGCACTTCTGCACGAGCTTGTGCTCCTGCTTCTTCGTCACGTGCTGCATCATCGCGATCACGCGCCGGCACCCGCTCGCGAGATCCATCGCGCCGCCGATGCCCATCACCTTGCCACCGGGCACGGCCCAATTTGCGAGGTCGCCACCGGCCGACACCTGCATCGCACCGAGGATCGCGATGTCGACATGCCCGCCGCGGATCATCCCGAACGACGCCGCCGAATCGAACGTGGATCCGCCCGGCAACACCGTGACGGTCTGCTTGCCGGCGTTGATCAGGTTCGGATCTTCATCGCCCTCGAACGGAAACGGTCCCGTTCCGAGGAGGCCGTTCTCCGAGTGCAACCACGCGTGGCCCTCGGGCAAGTAGTCCGCGACTTGCGTGGGCAACCCGATGCCGAGGTTCACGAGCGAGCCTTCGGGAATTTCACGCGCCGCGCGGCGCGCCATGTCTTCGGTAGCCCACATCTAGCTGACTCGCTTTCGCGTCGTTTTGTATTCGAACGCGTTCTCGTGCTCCGGCACGTGGACGATGCGATGGACGAAGATGCCCGGCATGTGGACATCATCCGGATTGATCGCGCCGTTTTGGACGAGCTCGTCGCACTCGACGATCGCGAGCTTCGCCGCCGTGGCCATCACCGGATTGAAGTTCCGGCCGGTCCGCCAGAACCGCACGTTGCCGAAGTGATCGCACTTGCGCGCGCGCACGAGCGCGACATCGCCGGCGAGTGCCTTCTCGAGGATGTAGCGGCGCCCGTCGATTTCGCGGACCTCCTTGCCATCCTCGACGACGGTGCCGACACCGGTCGGCGTGAAGAACGCGGGGATGCCCGCCCCTGCCGCGCGCATGCGTTCGGCGAGCGTGCCTTGGGGCGTGATCTCGACCTTCACTTCGCCGGACGCCATCCGCGTGTGGAGATCCTCGTTCGCGCCGATGTAGCTGCAGATCACCTTGCCGATGATGCCGGCCTTCAACCAGGTGGCGAGGCCCTTGCCGAGATTGCCCGCGTTGTTCGAGACGAGCGTGAGATCGCGAACGCCGCGCTCGACGACGCCCTTGATCAACGCCTCGGGATTTCCCGACAGGCCGAAGCCGCCGACCATGATCGTCATGCCATCGCGCAGAGGCGTCAATGCCTCCTGCACGCTCGCGACGACCTTATTACCGTGCTTGCCGTTCATGATGCGAACGCCAGCCTAGCGGCTTCCGCAAACGACCGCACGCCCGTGACCAGCTCTTGTTCGGTGATGCACAGCGGCGGCGCGAAGATCGCCGTGCCGCGCTTGCCATCGACATGGAGCGACAGCTTGCGTTGGCTCAACTCGCGACCCATATGTTGCCAGCGCTCGAGGGCGGCATCGAGCTCGAACACGGCGAGCAGGCCCTGCCCGCGAATGTTCGCGTTGGGAATGCCGATCGCCCTTAGTTCTTTCAGGAGCACCGGCCCGAGACGAGCGGCGTTCTCGTACATGTGCTCGTCGTCGTAGATCTTCATGGTCTCGACGGCGGCCGCACACGACACCGGATGCGCGTAATACGTGAGGCCGCACGCGAGCACGTTGTCGTCGAAGAACTTCGCGATCCGCTCGTGCACGATCACTGCGCCGATCGTCGCGTAGCCACTCGCGAGGCCCTTCGCGACCGTGATCAGGTCCGGCACCACGTCGTAGTGCTGGAACCCGAACGGCTTGCCCGTGCGACCGAACCCACACAGCACCTCGTCGGCGACGAGCAGCGCACCATCGGCATCGCACTCCTTGCGCACCATCGGCCAGTACTCGGGCGGCGGCACCAACACGCCGTTCGCACCCGGCACCGGCTCGAGGAACACGGCGGCGGTCGCGTGCGGTCCTTCGTGACGCAACAGATCACCGATATGCGACGCACACTCGCGCGCGCACGACTCGACCCGCTTGCCGAACGGACAGTGATCGCAGTTGCAATCCTCGGCGCGGATCACGCCCGCGACCATCGGCTCGAGCGGCGGCCGGCGCCAGTCACCGGTCAGCGACAACGCGCCCATCGACGCGCCGTGATAGCTCGACTTGCGCGCGAGGTTCTTCAGGCGCTTCGTATAGAGCCGCGCCATCTTCATCGCGTTCTCGTTCGCTTCGGCGCCGCCGAGCGTGAAGAACACCTTCGAGTATTGCGGCCCGGCCATCTTCAACAGGCGTTGCGCGAGCTCGACCTTCGCCGGAAACACCGCGTTCGGCGCCGACAAGCACAGCTCGTCCGCCTGCCTCTTGATCGCCTCGACGATCCGCTTGTTGCCGTGGCCGACGTTGACCTGATAGCTGAGCGCGCCCAGATCGAGCCAGCGCGAGCCATCCTTCAACGTGAACCACGCACCGTCGCCGCCGGTCAGCTCGAACGGCTTGGCTGCGTGTTGTGCGGACCAGGTGAAGAAGAACGGGTAGTCATTGCTCACAGCTGTGTCTTCTCCGGCTCGACGTTATGGATGAAGCCCTGTTGTGCCCAGACTTCGCCCGTCGAGAGGTTCATCGCGATCGCGCCACAGGTCGCCGCGCCATGCGGTGACTCGGGCGTCGCCATGTTCGTGTTGATCGAGCGCGGCCAGCCGTCTTCGCTACCGAGGCGGGTCCACGCGTCGCGCAGATCCTTCACCGGCTGGGTGTTCGCCTCGAGCAGCTTCAGCCGATCGTAGGTCGTCGACGAATCCGGGACCTTGCTCCGTGCGGCGACGTCCGGATCGAACGAGTGATTCGTGTGGCAGTAGCGCGGGCCGCCGTCGAACACCTGCTTGCGACGCGTGCCACTCGCTTCGATCGCGAACGCGTGCTCGCGATCGGCGACGAAGTAGTGATGGCCCGATCCGATCGGCGAGGTCGTGATGACGTCGCGTGCCGCTAGCGCCGTCTTCTGTTGCAGCGCGCGCCGCACCATCGCCGGCCACACGATCCCCAAGGTCGCATCGGTCGAATACAGATTGTTGATCGCGATGCCGACGCGCGCCGCGTTCATCCCGGCCATGCCGAGACAGCCGGTGACGGTCAGCAACTGCGCTGCGGGTCCATGATCACTTTCGGGAACATGGAGCGTCATCACGTACGGGATCGCGGTCGCGTGCATGTCCCAGGTCTGTGCGAGCACGCGGCCGGTCGGGGACTCGGCCCAGATCACGCTGCAGCCATCGCCACCCAGACCACTCGCCCCCTTCGTCGCCCCGTGCGCGTTCGCATCGTCATGCGTCGGCGCCGGCGTCCACTTGCTCGGATCCGGATCGAGATCGCGTAGGTCCGTGTAGTGATTCGCGACGACGATCTCTTCCGGCGTGACGCGCGCGCCTTCCGCGATACCGATCAATTCATCGGACAGCGCGCGGTCGTAACTCGCCAGCACCGGCAAGTGCGCCGCCGCGGCCGCGATCACTTGATCGCGCGTCTTGAACCCGCCGATCCGCGTGCACAGGTAGATCCGGATCTGCGCGAGCGCTTGGATCTCGCCGCGAAAGCTCTCGCCATGAACGCGGCCCCACTCGCGCGCGGACTTGCCGGCCGGGAGATGCAGCGTCCTCACAGCGCCGAGGCCAGCGCCTTCGCTGCCTCCTCGATCTGATCGAGCGCCGGAACAATGCCCAGGCGACCTTGCGGGAACCGCTTCACGCGAATCCCGTGCTGCGCGAGTTGCTGCGTCAACGCACCCGCACGCTCGCCCGCATCGATCACGCGATACGCGCCGAGGCCCGCCGACGCGACCTTTGCGAGGGCTTTATCGAGTGCGGCAGATGCCGCCGCAACATCGATATGCCGTGCCGCGCGCAACTGATGATGCTGGCGCACGAGCGAGAGCTCGTCACCATCCCACGTCGACACGAGCGTCAGCGGCGAGCTGATGAACCACTTCGCCGACGTGTGGAGATAGCCCGTCTGACCACCACCCCACCACGCGAGGACATCCGGCGTGAGGCCCATCGCCGTCGACGCGAACGCGCCTTTGCCCGAGCGATACGTGTGGGTGGTGTTCTCGATCGCGATCAGCGGCAGCCCGAGCTCCGCCCGCAACTTGCCGAGCGCCTCGAGGAAGTCCGGCGGTAGCACCCAACCCGTGCGCTCTTGCACGAGCTCGTAGAAGAAGCCGAGAACGTTGTCTTTGCCGGCCGCCGTCACGGCATTGCGGATCGCCGTGATCGTCTCCGACGTGCCCGCCCGCACCGGATGCGGCACGCGCGGCCAGTGGAAGTGCCCCGGTCCGCCGGTGTGGACCGCCGGATCCGAGAGCGATCGCGCCGACGCCACCGTGTGACCGTAATAGCCACCCTCGAGGCCGATCGCGACCGCCGCGGTCTTACGCGTACAGCGGATGAGGCGCAGCGCCTTGTCGAACGCCTCGTCGCGCGACGACGTCAGGTACATGTGCGGCAGCTCCGGCACGATCGAGCCGAGCCACTCCATCGCCCGCACACCACCCGCGGTGATGTAGTTCATCAACGTGAGCTTGTTGACGGCCGGGCCGTACAACAGGCCCTTCCGCTCCGCCTCGACGAGCGACGCCGGTCCCGCCGCGAACGGCTTCGTGAGGCCGAGCGCGAGATCGAGATCCGGATCGTTCCCGTCGATCGACGCCTGTTGCGCCGCACGCCGCGCGATCGCCTCTTCCTGCGCGACCGGATCCGGTTGGAACGCGCCGAGCGGGATCCGGTAGTAGATCGCCTGCCCTTCCGGATCCTCGTACTGGCCCGTCATCACCTGCACGACGTGCGCGCCGTACACGCGATTCAAGTGCGTCATCTCCGCCGTGCGGCCGACGCGATTGCGCCCGGTGACGTAGCGATAGCGCTTCGTGCCATCTGCCTTCACGCGCGCCGCCGCATCGTGGAGCTGCGCCGCTTTGAGCTTCCGGCCGATACCCGCCGACTGATAGTTCGGCGCCACCGTGATCGACACCGAGTACATCGAGTTGTGCTTGCCGAGCATCGGGTCGTCATCGCAACCCTCGACATCCTTGCTCTGCTCGAGCGGTCCACCGATCGCGAAGCCGACGAGCGTATGCGCGCCGTTCTCTCCCGGCGCTTCGGCAACGATCAGCGAGCCATCGACGTCTTCGATCGCCGCGCGAATCTCCGCCGGTGGCGTGCGCCGTGCCGGCTCGTAGACCTGGTACTCGATATCGAGGATCGCCGGCAGATGATCCATCACCTCGGCGTGCGGAATCTTGCGATAGCGCAGCTCGGGTTGCGGCTTCAGCGCCGGTGCCGCCACGTTCAAGTCTTCCCACTCCGGCGGCTTCTTGCCTTCGTGCGCGTCGATCCACGACAGCGATTTGCGGATCGTCTCGAACAGCTGATCGATCTCGCGGACGTGGAACGAATCGCTCAAGCGATAGCGCGCGGTCTTCGTTCCGGCCGCGAACACCACGGCGCCGCGCCAGAACCGCTGCGCGAGATACGCGTCGAGGAGTGCCGGCGTGGGCAGCTCGAACGCGAACGCGTAGCCCGTGGCGCGCGGATTCTGGACGAGGTGCGGATAGCTCTTCGCGATTTGCGCGAGGCGCGGCCACACCAACTTCTCGAGGCGCTCGGCGTTATGCGACGTCGACACCATGTCCGCGTGAATCCGACCACGCACGAGCGATGCACCGTGCACGCTCGCCGGTTCCGGATCCGCGAACCGCGACATCACCACGCCGACCTGCGCGCGCTTCGCGAACGTCACCGCGTCCGGATAGTCCTGCTGGCCGCGCGCGTTCATCAGGCGGAACTTCGAGTGCCACGCGAACGAGCCGCCCAGGCCGAAGCCGGTCTGGACTTCGTCGAACACGAGGAACGTCTTGTGGAACCGCGTGAGCAAGCGAACGGCCTTGTAGAACCGAGCGGTGCCGTAGCGGTCACCACCCTCGCTCTGCATCGGTTCGATGATGCAGCAGAAGTATTCGCCGGTCGCGAGCGCCTCGTGCACGGCGGCGAGCGATGCCACTTCGGCGGCGAGTAACGGATCGTTCTTCGCTTCGCCGAACCGCTCCTTCAGCTCGGCGATATCACCGGTCGCCGCGGCCGCGTAGTAACCGCTCGGCGCGTTCGGCTCGTCGGCGTTCGGCGTGTTCCACAGCGGGAACGGCGCGAACGTGGCGTGATAGCCCGGCAGCTCGAACGGCGTGCGCTTGCTCGGCGAGTGCGTGGCATGCACCGACAACAACGTGCGGCCATGGAAGCTTCCGTCGAACGCGAGCACCTTCGTCGCGTTCGGGCGCTCGCAGTTGATCTTGCAGAGCGCCATCGCCTTCTCGTTCGATTCCGATCCGCTCGACACGAACGTGACGTGCGGCAGGCCGGGCACGAGTTGGCGCAGCGTGTTCGCGTAATCCGTGGCGGCCCAGGTCTCGCCGAGCGCGGTGTCGTCGTTCGCGACGATCAATTCGGCGAACTCGCCCTCGGTATACGCGGCGACGACCGGGTCTTCGGCGAACCCACCGACGACGGTCGCGGTCTGCGACATGCCATCGAGCACCGCGAGCGGGTGGTCATCGATCGACACCATCCACGGGCCCGCGCTGCGCAGGTGATCGAACACCGGCGGCTTCTTCTCTTTCGGCACGCGATCGCCGGCGTAGAGCCGCGCGAGCAATGCCTCCGATTTCGGCAGCCGCCCGCCGACCGGACGACTCATGTGCATCGGGCGCGGGTTATCGACGAGCGAGCGCGTCGCTTCCTCGGCCTCTTCGCGCGCGTGCTGATCCTCGAGCCGATCGAGATCGTAGCCGGGGATCAGCGGCGCGAGCAGTGGCGTTGCCGTGACGGCACCGAGCGTGTTCTCGAGCACCGCCACCGGATGCGTCATGTTGCGCACGGCCCACGAACCACCCGGACGGTAGTTGCCGCTCTTGCCGACGCCGCCGAACGGCAGCTTGCCGCTCGCCATGTTCGACGAGCGGTTGAGGTTCAGCATGCCGGATTGAACGCGCTGGAAGAACCACTCGAACTTCGTCGCCGTGAAGATCGAATGGACGAACCCGTATTCGTTGTCGTTCAGGATCGCGAGCGCTTCCTCGTCGGAATCGACGACCTCGACGCACAGATCGGGACCGAACACTTCGATGTCCGTGTAGCCATCGACGTGATGCACGCCGTCCGGAAGGCGATGCAGCGACGGCGTGCGATAGAAGCCACCCGGCAGCTTTTCGCCTGGCACGATCGGCTCTGCCCCACCCGCGCGTGCGGCCGCGATCGCTTTTTCGATCTTCTGGAGTGCCGCCGCGTTCGCCTGCGGACCGTAGAAGTTCGCGGGGTCCTCGGGATTACCGACCTTCACGCCACGCACGACCTTCGCGAGCGCGTCGATGAACTTGTCGGCGATCTTGCGATGCACGATCACGCGATCGGCGCCGGTGCAGCGCTGACCCGCCGAGAGATAGCCGCTGACCATCACTTCATGGACGGCTTGGCGCAGCGCCGCATCGTCCATCACGACGCAGCAGTTCTTGCCGCCGAGCTCGAGCGCGATCAGGAGCTCGGGCCGATTCGTCGTCGCTTCGAGGATCTTCTTGCCGACCGGCCAGCTGCCGGTGAACGAGATGCCGCGCAGGTGCTGGTTCTGCGTCATCGCCGCGCCGACATCGCCGCCGCCGACGATCATGTTGAACACGCCCGGCGGGAGCTCGGCCATCTGCGCACATTCTGCGTACCGCTGACCGCAGAGCGGCGTGATGTCGCTCGGCTTCATCACGACCGTGTTGCCGGTCGCGAGCGCGGGGATCACATACGCGTGGCAAAGGTGCAGCGGGAAGTTGAACGGGCCGATCACGCCGATCACGCCCAGCGGCTGGAATCGGAGGAACTCGCCCGGTCCGACCGACCCACCCGCGAGCTCCTTCGCCATGGCGGCTTTGACGAGGTCGAAGCGATTGATCAGCGTCGTGATCTCCTGCTTTGCCTCGCTGCGGATCTTGCCGGTTTCCAGCACGATCGCATCGGCCAGGTAGTCGGCCTTCGCGACGATCGCGGCCTTGAACCGATCGAGAAAACTCCAACGATCACTTCGGGCATGCCACGCGGGTTGGGCCGCATGTGCTGCCGCGGCCGCATGTTCGACCGCGTCGACCGAGTACCCCGTCTCGAACACGACCGCGCCGTCGGCTGCGGGGTTACGAGATACGAGGGCCGTTCCGGAGGGCGGCGTCCACTGCCCTCCGATGAAGTTACCGAGCGCTTGCACGGGCGAAGTACACCACAAAAAACCAACAAGGGCCCACTCGACGTCGGTCCCGAAAAGGTGTGGTATTGAGCGGGTCTAGATGCCCTCGCTCATCTTCTTGGCCGGCCCGATTGCCGGTCGCCGTTACAAGCTCGGCGAGGGCGAGTACGTGATCGGTCGGCGAAGTGACTGCCAGATCTTCGTCCCCGACATGCGCGTATCGCGTCAGCACGCGCGGCTGTGGCGCGATGGCGAGACGTGGTCCTTAGAAGATCTCGGATCCAACAACGGCACGTACATCAATGGCATCCGGCTGCAGTCGTCTACGCAGCTGAAGCACGACGATGAAATCACGATCGCGAACAACAAGATTCGCGTCGAAGCCACGGAGCCGGCATCGGATGGTCCGGGCTCGAAGCCCCCGGGTGAAGGCAACATCGTCACGATCGTCGATGTCAGCTCGAGCTCGCTGATCCGCCCGCGCGAAGATTCGTCGAGCGGCCGCATGCCGATGATCTCGAGCGGCATGATCTCGGTCAGCGATCAAAAAGCCGTTCGCCTGATCGAACGCAAGCTCGACGCGATCATGCAGCTGCTGCACGCGACGGCGTCGTCGGATAGTGCGGAAGCACTGCTCGAAAAGCTCGTCGATGCGATGCTCGATCTGTTCCCGCAAGCGGAAGATGTCGGCGTGCTCGTCGAGGACGAACGCACGGGCGAACTCCGCGTGCAGTGCCAGCGTCATCGCACGCCGCGCTCGGAATCCGGTGGCACATCGATCGGTAGCAATCCCGGCTCGCCCGGATCCGGCATCGATCTCACGAACCCGCGGCCGTTCGGCGGCGAGCTCAAAGTTCCCGGCACGATCATCCAGCACGTCGTTTCGGATCGCCGCGGCGTGCTCCTCGGCGAGGGCACCGACGAGAGCGACGACGGCGAGGAGCACGTCGGCACGCGCATGGGCGCGCCGCTCATCTATCACGGTGCGCATTACGGCGTGGTCTACGTCGAGAGCTCGCGCGAAGTGTTCCGTCAGGAAGACGTCGATCTGCTCCAGGCGATCGCCACGCAAGCGGGTCTCGCGTTGCATGCGGCGCGCGTCGCGAGTCAGTTGTCACGGCGCGCGAATCTCGAGCGCGATCTGCGCGTCGCGCGGCAGATCCAACGCTCGTTGTTACCGCCGCACGTGCCGCAAGTCGTCGGCCTCGACTTCGCGGTGCACTACGAGCCGGCGTATCAGATCGGCGGCGACTTCTACGACTTCATCTGGCACGACCCGTCGCACCTCGGGCTCGCGGTCGGTGACGTCGCCGGCAAAGCGATCAGCGCGGCGTTGTACATGGCGCGGCTCACGAGCGAGCTGCGATCGCGTGCGGCGATCGCGCGAACGCCGGCGCGGCTGCTCCGTCGCGTCAATCAAGAGATGAGTCAGCTCGGCGACGACGGCATGTTCGCCACGCTCGTCTACTGCATCTACGATCTCGACAATCGCTCGCTCGTGTTCACGAACGCGGGCCATTGCGTGCCGCTCCTGCGCCGTGGTGATCGCGTGTTCCCGCTCCAAGCCGAACGCGCGCACACGCCGCCGCTCGGGGTGGTGCCCGAGCTCGAGGCCGGCGAAGCGCGGGTCCAGCTCCACTCGGGCGACATGCTCATCATGGTGTCGGACGGCATCATCGAATCGCGCGATGGCCGGGGGAACGAGTACGGCCTGTCGCGGCTCTCGCGCCGGATTCGGACGGCGCGCGGCAATGCCGAGGACGTCGTGAAGGCGATCCTCGCGGACATCGATAACCACACCCAGGAAGCGGCGCAGGGCGACGACATGACGATCGTCGCGATGGCAATCGACGCGCGCCGGGCGAAGCGAAAAACCACGACATTACCGGGCGTTGCAGTTCCGGATGGCGCGCTCGACGAAGAGCACACGCACAGTCAGCCGGCAGCGGATCGCGACGACCGAGAAGACGATGAAGACGACGAATAGGCGCTTGCCAATGGCAGAGGACCCGTGCCATAAGTCCCAGCCCGGCTAGTCCGGCAAGGCAGCATTGTCATGGCGAAAAAAGGTAAATCCGGCCGCGAGCTCATCCGCCTCGTTTCGACGGCGGACACGGGCTTCTTCTACACGACGTCGAAGAACCGCAAGCGCACCCCCGACAAGCTCGTATTCAAGAAGTACGACCCGGTTGTTCGCAAGCACGTCGAATTCAAAGAATCCAAGATCTGAGACCTAAGGAATCGCCATGTCGCGCGTTTGCCAAGTCACTGGAAAGTCGCCGCTCGTCGGCTCGAACGTCTCGCACTCGAACCGCCACACCAAGCGCCGGTTCGAGATCAACCTCCGCGATAAGCGGTTCTGGCTCGAAGACGAGAAGCGCTGGATCACGCTGCGCGTGTCGGCGCGTGGCATGCGGATCATCGACCGTCTCGGTCTCGCCCAAGTGGTCGCGCAGATGCGCGCCCGCGGCGAAAAGATCTGATCTCGTAGGGTCATGAACATGCGAATGGCCGCGAACCTCGGTTTGCGGCCGTTGCTATTTTCGGTCGTGCTCGCGTGCACGCCGCACGTCGACCATCCGCGTGGTCACGGGACGGCGTCGCCGCTCACCGTCGAGATCGGTGGCCCGATTCGCGGGATCGCGAGCGATGGTGGACGGATGTTCGTCGCGCGCGGGTCGAAGCTCGAGGCGCGGGTGCTCGGCGGGAAGGCCGAGCTCGCGTGGAACCTCGATACGCCGGGTGTTCCGGGGCCGATGATCTATGCCGATGGCGCGGTGGTCGCCACGGTGATGGGCCACGGTCCGGTCACCACGTTCGGACCGGCATTCGAGCTGCGCGGCGAGCCGAGTGGCGTCGTGGTCGCGTTGGATCCGGCGACCGGCAAGGTCACGTGGCGCGTGCCGTTCGTGTCGAACGAGTTCGCGGTGATCACCACGATCGCGCCGATCGTCGCCGGCAAGAATGGATCGCAGGGCATCGTCGTCGGCGGGACGTTCAGCGGGACGTTGCGGGTCGGCGATGCGGCGAATCGCGTGACGGATCGCGATGTCGTCGCGAGTGCCGGGCGCACGGATGGCTTCGTCGCGCTGCTGGGCAGTGACGGCTCGCTGAAGTGGGTCGTGCGAATGGGCGGGCTGTACGCGGATGCGGTGCAAGGCGTCGCCGCGCGGAACGATCGGATCGCGATCGCGGGCACGTTGATGGCAACGGCGGAGCTGCTCGGCGAGCCGCTCGATCCGATCGATGACAAGGTGCCGCTCGCGGATGCGTTCGTCGCCGAGCTCGATCTCGCGGGCACGCGGCGGTGGTCGCAAACGTTCGGTAGCCCGAAACAAGAAGATGCGATCGCGGGCGTGGCGATCGATTCGGAGCAACGGATCGCGGTCGCGGCGACGGTGCGTGGAGCCGTGAAGATCGGCGATCGCACGGTGACCGCGAAGGGCGAAGCCGATGGCCTCGTCGCGTATTGGGCGCCGGGCGGGCAACTGCTGTCAGCGACGTTGCTCGGCACCGACGCGTTCGATGGGCTGCGCTCGATCGCCCCCGTCGACGATCGCGTGGTGGTCGCCGGTTACAGTGGCAATCTCGCGTTCGTCGTCGATGTCGATGCGAAGGGCGCGCAAGGCACCGCGCATCCGTTCTCGGGTGCAGGCCGCGAGGACGTGACGGCGCTGAATGCCCTACCCGGCGGCTTTATCGCGGCGGTCGGTCACACGGCGAATGCCGAGATCGATGGCAGTGATGTCCCTGCCCCGGCCGAGCCGACCGCGGGTGCTGCGGTCATCGTTCGACCGGCGCCGTAATCACGCTACGCTTGTCGGCGTGAAACGCATCGCGTTGGTGTTGGCGCTCGTCGCGTGTGGTGACCGTCATGCATCGGAGCGGGAAAAGCTCGCGCAGGCGAGGAGTCTCGTCGAGAGCGCGAAACAGCGCGAGGCGGACTTCGAAGGCTTGCTCTCGCAGATCGATCACGCGATCGCGACGGCGAGCCCGAACGACCCGAAGCTCGACGAGTTGCGAAAGCTCCGCACGGGTGCAGTCGAGCAAGTGGATGCCGCCAAGGCGAAACAGGCGCGGTACGAGCGAGAGCTCGAAGCGCTCGAGAAGCACTGAACGCCTGCAGCAAGCCGCGGCTCCAGTGAGTGTTAGGCTAATGGCATGAAGACGCTCGCGTTCGTGCTGATGCTCGCGGCCTGTGGTGGCGGCGGAAACTCCGACTGCAAGAAGCTCCTCGCCAACCTCGGTGAAGAACCGACCGGCAAGGCGATGAAGGAATGCACCGACAACATCGACAAGATGAAGAAGGACGCGACCATGCAATGCGTGATCGCCGCCGCGAACAAAGACGAAGCGAAGAAGTGCCTGCAGAAGGATCTCGACGACGCGAACGCCGCGGCCGCGAAAGCGAACGCGGCGATCAAGGCCGCCGATCAGGCCGTTCAAGAGGCGCAGGATGCCGAGCAGCGCGTGAAGGATCTCGAGGCGAAGGCCGAAGCGTTGTCGAAGCAGGTCAACGACGCGGTCGACGAGCTCGCGAAAGCGACGACCGATGCCGCCCGTGAAGCCGCGAAGACGAAGCTGCAGGGCCTGCAGAAGCAGGTCGAGGAAATGAAGGAAGGCGTTGCCGCGGCGAAGGCGGGCGCGGCGAAGGCCGAACGCGCGAAGGGCGTGCACATCACGAAGGAGTGCATGGACAACCCGCTCGCGAAGGGCTGCAGCTGAGCTGGTCCAGACCGATCGAAGCCCGACGGCGCGCGGAGGCGCGGCGGCGGAGTGCCCAGCGAGTGGATGGACGGAATAGAAAGGCTAGGGGTTGGCCCTATGAGTCGCGAGCGCGAAGCGCGAGCGCCGAATAGGGACACCCCCTAGTCCACGAGCAGACGCTCGGGCGCCTCGATCCGCTCTTTGATCGCGACCAGCGCCGACACGGCCTCGCGACCATCGACGACGCGATGGTCGTAAGACATCGCGATGTACATCATCGGGCGAATCACGATCTGATCGTCGACGACGACCGCGCGCTTCACGATGTTGTGCATGCCGAGGATGCCGGTCTGCGGATAGTTGAGCAGCGGCGTCGACATCATCGAGCCGAAGATGCCGCCGTTCGTCAGCGAGAACGTGCCGCCTTGGAGATCCGGCAGCGCGAGCTTGCCGTTCTTGGCCTTATCGGCGAGCTCGCCGATGCCCTTCTCGATATCCGCGAACGACTTCGCATCGCAATCGTGGAGCACGGGCACCACGAGGCCCTTCGGCGCCGACACCGCGATGCCGAAGTCGTAGTGCTTCTTGTAGACGATGTTGCCGCCGATGACCTCGGCGTTGATGCCGGGGAACAGCTTGCACGCGGCGACGCACGCTTTGACGAAGAACGACATGAAGCCGAGCTTCACGCCGTGTGACTTCTCGAAGCTGTCCTTGTACTTCGCGCGCATCGCCATCACGGCGCTCATGTCGACTTCGTTGAACGTGGTGAGATGCGCGGACTCGTGCTGCGCCTGCACGAGGCGCTCGGCGACGCGCTTGCGCAGCGGCGACATCGGCTGGATCTCGTCGCGCTTGTCGACGTTCTTCAGCAATTCTTCGGCGGACGGGCCGCTCGGCGCCGCACTTCCGCCCGACGACGGTTGCGGCAGCGAGCCGACCTCGCGCGCGTGGAGGCGCTGTGCCGGCGTGAGCTTCAAGAGTGCGTCGCGATCGATTGCAGCGCCCGAGCTGCCGTTCGACTTCGCGGCGCTGGCCTGAGCTGGTGCAGCCGCAGCCGCCACGGGCGGTGGCGCAGGCGTTTCTTTCGGCGGTTGCGGCGCCGGTGCGACCGGAGCCGGAGGCGGCTGGCTCGTCACGACCTCGCGCGGCGGCGGTGCGGCCTTCGCGGGCGGTGCGCCGGCGCTCTTGCCTTGCTTGCCCGCTTCGACGGCGCCGATGACATCGCCGACCTTGACCGTGGCACCGACCGCGAACTTTTGCTCGCTCAGGGCACCGGCGACCGGCGACGGCAGCTGGACCGTGATCTTGTCCGTCTCGAGCTCGGCAATTGGCTCGTCTACCGTGACCGCGTCGCCCACGTTCTTGAGCCACTTCGCGATGACGGCTTCGGTAATCGACTCACCTAACTGCGGAACGACCAGGTCGGCCATATGCCGCGCATACTACCTCCGAGTCGGCGGAGCGGCAGTATTCGTTAGCGCGGATCGAACGCAGCTTTGATGATTTGCTGCTGTTCGATCACGTGGGCCTTGTGCGAGCCCGTCGACGGCGAAGCGCTCTCAGCGCGCGCGATCACCTCGAGCTTCACGTTGTGTTGCAACAGGTCCTCGAGCTTCGGCGTGACGAACGTGGCCGCGCCCATGTTGTACGGCTCGTCCTGCACCCACATCACCTCTTTGAGGTTCGGGTACTTGTCGATCGACGCACCGACCAGGTTCGGCCACCACGGATACAGCTTCTCGAGCCGCACGATCGCGATGTTCTCGGTCTTGCGCTTCTCGCGCTCTTCCGCGAGGTCGTAGTAGATGCGCCCCGTGCACATCAGCACGCGCGTCACCTTCTTCACGTCCGCCGTCTCGTCGTGCAGCACGCGATGGAACGTACCGGTCGCGAGCTCGTCGATCGTCGACGTGGCCGCCGGCAGACGCAGCAGCGACTTCGGCGTCATCACGATCAGCGGCTTGCGAAGCTTGCGCAGGACCTGACCGCGCAACAGGTGGAACATCTGCGCCGGCGTGGTCGGCTGAGCGACTTGAATGTTCTGCTCCGCACACGCCTGGAGGTAGCGCTCGAGCCGCGCCGACGAGTGCTCCGGCCCCTGCCCTTCATAGCCGTGCGGCAGCAACATCACGATGCCCGACAAGCGCTTCCACTTGTCTTCCGACGACGTGATGAACTGATCGATGATCACCTGCGCGCCGTTCGCGAAGTCGCCGAACTGCGCTTCCCACATCACGAGCGAATCCGGGTAATCGAGCGAGTAGCCGAACTCGAAGCCGAGCACGCCCGCCTCCGACAGCGAGCTATCGAAGATGCGCGCGAGGCCCTGCTCGGGATCCAGGTTGCACAACGTGTTGTGCTCGCGCCCAGTCTTCACGTCCGTGAGGATCGCGTGGCGATGGCTGAACGTGCCGCGCGCGCAATCCTGACCGCTCATGCGAACGTTCGTGCCGTCGACGAGCAACGACGCGTACGCGAGCAGCTCGCCCATGCCCCAGTCGAGCGGGCGCTCGCCCTTGCCCATCTGCAGGCGCTGTTCGAGCAGGCGCGCGATCTCTGGGATGCGGGGTGAAACCTTCCGGCAGCTCGACCATGCGCTCCGCGAGGTGCAGCAGCTTCTCGCGCGGCACGCGGGTATCGACTTCTTCCGGCGCATCCGCGATGCCACCGCGATAGCCCTTCCACATCGCGGTCATCGCCGTGACTTCGGGGCGCTGCTTCGCCGCCTTCGCCGACGCCAGCTCGGTCTCGAGCTCCGCCACGCGACGCGCGGTCATCGCCGCGATGTCATCCGACGTGACGACGCGCTCGTCGACGAGCTGCTTCGCATAGACCTCGACCGGCGACGGCTTGGTCTTGATCCGGTCGTACATCACGGGTTGCGTGAACGCCGGCTCGTCGTTTTCGTTGTGGCCGTACTTTCGATACGAGTAGATGTCGAGCACGACATCGCCGCCGAATTGCGTGCGGTACTCGCTCGCGATCTGGACGACGCGCGCGAGTGCATCCATGTCCTCGCCGTTGACGTGCCAGATCGGGCACTCGAGCATCTTCGCGATGTCCGTGCAGTACGGCGTGGAGCGCTGCTCCGCCGGCGACGCGGTGAAGCCGACCTGGTTGTTGACGATCACGTGCCACGTGCCGCCGGTCCGGAAGCCGGGCAACCCCGACAACTGGAGCGTCTCGGGCACGAGACCTTGGCCGGCGAATGCCGCATCGCCATGGACGAGCACGCCCATCACGCGGCGCATCTCCCAATCCTGATGGCGGATCTGCTTCGCGCGAACGCGACCGCACACGACCGGGTCCACGGCTTCGAGGTGCGACGGGTTGAACGCGAGCGACACGTGCATCGCGTTGCCGTTCGGATCGATCCGGTCCGTCGAGAAGCCCATGTGGTACTTCACGTCGCCGCCGCCGAGCGCCTTCTCGGGCTCGACGTCTTCGAACTGGCTGAACAGCTCGCGCGCGGGACGACGCAGGATCGATTCGAGCGTGGTCAACCGCCCGCGATGCGACATGCCGATGACGGTCTCGATCGCGCCACCGGCCGCGCCGTGCGACAGCACGAGATCGAGCACCGGCACCAGCGACTCGCTGCCTTCGAGCGAGAACCGCTTCGTGCCCGGATACTTCGTGTGACAGAACCGTTCGAACTGCTCCGCGTTGATGAGGAGCGCGAGCATCCGCACGCGCAGATCGTTCGGCAGCGGTTTTTGCGACGACGTCTCCATTCGCTCCGCGAGCCAGCTGCGGCGCTGCGGCGACGAGATGTGCATGAACTCGAGACCGACCGATCGCGAGTACGTGTTCTGCAGCGTGGTGACGAGCTCTTCCAACGTAGCGCTCGGCAAGCCGTGCACGCCCGTGGGCTCGATCTTCTGGCGCGGATCCGCGAAGCCCCACGTCATCGGATCGAGCTCGATCACGCGCGCGGTCTCGAGGAGGCCGAGCGGATCGAGCTGTGCGGCGTAGTGACCGCGCGTGCGATACGCGTTGACGAGCGGCCAGATCGACGGCGACGTGACGATCGGTTGCATCGTCACCGAGCCGGGACGCGAGAACACCGGCATGTTGCGCGTGGTGCCGCGCGTGATCGCGATGCCCGGGTTGTCTTGCAGCAAGGTCTCGGGCGCCTGCTGATTGTTCATCCCGTTTTGCGGCTCGCTCTTCGCTGCGACCGCGTGGCCATTCGAACCATTGGTCCCGTTATGACCGTTGGTGCCGTTGGATTTTTGGGGAGTCGCGACGGGCCCGATCAGATCATTCCAACTCGGATCGACTGCACCGGGTTGGGCCTGCTGGAGCTCGTACAGCTCGTCGAGATATCCCAACGATGCTCCGAGCTCGAGGATGTCACGTGACATGGCGCCATCTTACGACCGGGACACCACTTTGACGAGCTACCGGAGGCTCCCCTTTTCACGGATTTCGGCTGTGATTTCAGGTGGGAGCTTCGGATCGCGCTCGATGCGAACTGCCTCGGCAGAAATCAGTTTTCCGACCTCCAGGAGGGCCAGCTTCGGCGAGTCGATCACGACCAGCTCGTGACCCACATTCGCGAGCTCGCCAGCGGAGACCAGCTCGAGCAACTTGTTGTCGGAAATCACCACGGCGCCGTGCACGGTGCCGAGCCGCGGCAGCGCGATCGTGGCAAGTGCCCCGTTCTCTTCGATGAACACCCGCCCGGCTTCTTCGAGCCGCGGCAGGAAGAAGCCCCTCATGGACGGGTTGTGCGAGACGCGGACGGCGCCCGTGATCACGCGGACGCGATTGAGCCCGACCTCTTCTTGCCCGACCGTCGGGCCGACCACGAGATCGCCCTCGATCCGCTCGACCTCGTGGAGTGGTGTGAGATCCAACGACGCGCCCGCACGGATCACGATCGTGCCGGTGACCTTGCAGCCCGCGAGGTGCGCGACGGCTTCTTGCGAATCGAGCACGAGCAGCTCGATCGGCTTGCAGCGATCGGCATCTCCGTTGCGAAAGATGAAGCAGCCCGGGACGAGTGCGAGGAGCGCGATCCTGTTCATTGGGTGATCGGCGCGTCGACCGCTTCGCCGCGACATGCCCGAACATAGCGCCGCACGGCCTCGTGGAGACCGAGATACAGCGCATCCGCGATCAGCGCGTGACCGATCGACGCTTCGACGATCTGGGGACATTCGCGAGCGAGTAAAGGAGTGTTGCGCAGCGTGAGATCGTGACCGCAGTTGACCGCCATGCCGTGCGCGACCGCCGCTTCTGCCGTGGCCTTCACGCGCGCGAGCTCTTCTTTCAACCGTGGCGTGCCCCACGAGGCCGCGAACGGCTCGGTATAGATCTCGACGCGATCGGCGCCCGTCGCCGCGGCCGCTTTCATGAGGTCGGGATTCGGATCGACGAAGATCGCGCAGCGAATCCCGAGCGGCTTCAGACGCGCGATGATCGGTGCGATCACGTCGTGCTCGCGCGGCAGATCCCAACCGTGATCGCTCGTCACTTCGCCCGGCTTCACCGGCACGAGCGTGAACTGGTCGACCTTCAGCTCGGCCGCGAGATCGACGAGCTCTTGCCGCGCGTCGCCCTCGAGGTTGAGCTCGCACTTGCGCTCGAGCGTGAGCTCGCGCAGCACGCGAACGTCGTCCTTGCGCGTGTGGCGGTTATCGTGACGCCAGTGCAGCGTCAGGCCGTAGGCGCCGGCGTCGAGGCAGGCAATGCCGGCCGTGCGCGGCGAAGGGTTCTGCGCGCCGCGCGAGTTACGCAGCAAGGCCACCTTGTTGAGGTTGACCGACAGGTTGATCTTGCTCTCCGGCGCCACGCCGCCGTTTTATCGCGCATCAACTCGAGTAGCCAGGGACAGGGCTACATCACTGCCCACGACAGATTGCGCTCGAGTGCGGATAACTCTGCGACGCGCCGTCGAGATCCGGTGGCGCGCCGGCTGCAATCCAACGCTGTGCATGCGGCCGGTGGTGCTTCTTGTACTCGTAGCGTGTAGCCACGGATCTCCCGATCCCGCGACGCCGGATGCCAGCTCGTCGCTCGTGGATGCGGCCGCCGATGGCCCGGTAACGCAGAGCTGCGTGGACATCGACGATGGAGCGACGGTCCAGCTCGCGACCGCGGTCGGTGCCGGCGACTACGCGCTGTCGTTCGCGGCGGCGTCCGCCTCCGAAACGAGCTGGGGTGACGCAGGCAACGAAGCGCTGATCCTCGAGGTCAGCGGCGCGCACGGCCTGATCGGTCACGTGATCCTGCATCAGGGCGCAACGCAGTTCACCTACGCGATCCACACCGGCGCGCTCGATGTCGGCGAGATGGTCGGCGTGAAGGTGTCGACGTTGTCGGCGGCGAACGCGACGCGCAAGGCGACGATTCTGTTCGCCGGCGTTGGCGGCGGCGGATGAAGGCACGATGCACGCACCGATCTATCGCTGGCCGGTGCAGAAGAAGTTCAACGACGTGCCTCTCGTCGTCGGCTGGTCCAAGTCGCGCCACGCCTATCAAGGCGTGATGACGAACGAGGATGGCGGCACGGCCGAGCAATGCGGCGGTGGTGCGAGCGGGATGCAAGCCGAGATCGGGCGGTGGGGGCGTTCGACCGATATCGAAGGCCACTTCTCGTATGGCGGCGCGGCGCCGAGTTGGGAGCGCTGCACGGGCACGGTGCCGGTGACCACCACCGCGATCCGCATGGAAGGCCAGCATCCGATCCTGTACTACGGCGACGGGCACAACCGGTTGTTCGAGAGTCGCGGTGGCTACGGGCAGACCTGCGGCACGGGCTCGCCGGAAAAGCCGGATGGCGATCTTCCCGGCTGGAACACGAGCGATTCGTCGACGGCGCTCGCCGATGACGACGGCAAGGTGATCGTCCTGCGGCCGGTGCCGTTCGATCTCGACGCGATCGGATACGACAAGTTCCTCGGCCGGCGCGAAGGGCTCGCCGATACGTACGCGCCGTGGCTGTATCGCGTGGCGTCGCTCGAGCTGCAGCGCGAGAACAAGGTCGACAACGCGAAGACGTTCGGCATGGAGCGGTATCTCTACGCGGATGTCCGGGTGGCGGACGTCGGTGGTAGCGGCGATGGCATCTGCTCGTTGACGACGAGTGGTGGGTTCAAGCTGCGCGCGATCACGAAGGGTGGCGTGGCGTTGTCGTCGGCGCAGATCACGGGTGACTACGCGTCGAGTGGTGCGCATGATTGGAAGCGCGTCGCGATTCCGATTCCCGCGGGCACGACCGCGGCCGATATCGATCACTTCGACTTCGACGCGTACGACAGCGACGGTATCTACGTGACGGCGCTCGGCGACGCGTTCATCCCGAATGCGGTCGACAAGAACAGCGCGAAGCTCGACTACGTGCGCAAGGGCGAGAAGGCGTTCGCGTACTACGTCGATGACAACAACGACGGCTGCACGAACGGAACGAACAGCGACGGTCCCGGCGGCACGCCCTATCAATGCGCGGGCTCGACCGTCAGCCTGCCACGTTGACGCAGGCCGATTCGCCGCACGGGGGCACGCACGGACCGCGACGATAATCGGCGCATGACGAAATTCGTGTGGGTGTTGGTTCCGACGATCGCGGCCGCGCAACCCGGGCCGCCGTCGCCGGCGAAAGAAGTCACCGCGTACGTGAAGGCAAACGCCGGCACGTGGACGTGCAGTGGCAACGTATGGATGCCGGATGGCAAGCCGTATCCGGTGACCGCGACGCTCGTCGTGAAAGGCGATCTGAACGACTTCTGGGTCCACGAGACGTTCGCCGGCAAGATGGCGATGGGCGCGTTCACGTTCGAGACGTATGCGACGCACGATGCGGGTGGCTGGCACGCGTACGTGATGACGTCGCTCGGTGGGTATGCGAGCGGGAGCGACAGCGAGATGACCGGCAGCGATCCGTTCGGCAAATACACGCTGCACCTGAAGCAAGCCGTCGATAAAGGCGCGTGGAAGCGGTCAGCGGAGCGGTCTCTCGACGGCAAGACCTGGGTCCACGACTACGACGTGACGTGTAAGAAATAGTGCGCGTTTAGACCGGGTCGCGCGTCCTGGGAGCATGCGTCCGCTCATCGCATTGCTTCTCTTCGCCGCTGCATGCGGTGGCAACACCGCGAACAACAACCCCGGCGACGATGACGATGACGGCGGGCTGGACGCCGGCTCGAACATGCATCCCCCGGACGCCGGCACGCACCCCGATGCGCCACCCGACGCGGGCCCGACCTACGACGGCACGTACAACGGACCCACCGACGGCAATCGGTGCAGCGAAGGCGGATTCTGTCCGGTCGAGCCATCGATTCCACTGACGTTGCGCGGGATGTCGGGCACCGATTCGAACGACGTGTGGGCGGTCGGCGAGGCCGGCACGCTGATGCACTTCGACGGCACGAAGTGGACGCGCGTCGCCGCGAACACGCACGAGGAGTTCACGTGCGTGAAGAGCTTCGATCGCGATGACGTGTGGGCGGCATCGTGGGGCGGCGTGTGGCACTTCGACGGCACGACCTGGACGAAGACCGTGCTGACCGACTTCTGGTACCCGTACGCGATCAGCGGCTCGTCGAGCCACGACATCTGGGTCGCCGAGAGCGAAGGCAACGCGCATCACTACAACGGCTCGACGTGGACGAACACGGTGGTCGGTTCGACGAGCACGACGCTGTACACGATCTGGTCGTCGGCGCCGAACAACGCGTGGGCCGGCGGCAACGGCAACACGTTGTTCCATTGGAACGGCAGCGCGTGGTCGCCGATGACGTCGCCGTATACCGGAGCATCGCCGCAATACAACGCGTTCGTCGGGATGTACGGGACGAGTGCGAACAACGTGTGGCTCTCGAACGGCTCGGAGCTGTGGCAGTGGAATGGCTCGACGTGGACGCAGAATGGCTATTTGTCGTCGAGCGGCTACGTCCTACCGTTGTGGGGCCGCGGCGCGAACGACATCTGGTCGCCGGGCGGTGACTACAAGATCGATCACTACGATGGCACCGCGTGGCAGCACCTCGACATGAACTTCGTGACGGATGGCTACATCCACAGCGGCATCACCGGGTTCTCGCCGGCGGCGAACGACGTGTGGCTGACCACGACGTACGGTGGGCTCGTGCGCGGCGACGGGACGACGTTCGCGTTCACCGAGACGCCGTCGCGGGTTCAGGATCGCACGGCGTTGATCTCGACGAGCAGCACGAACGCGTGGATGTTCGGCACGGTGACGCGGCGCTGGGACGGCACCGCGTGGAGCGATGTCAGCGGTATGCCCGCGACCGCGGAGTTGCGCGCGGCGTTCGCGCTGTCGCCGACGGATATCTACGCGGCAGGTGATTCGGGATCGATCGTGCACTACGACGGCAGTACGTGGACGAAGATCGCCGGCATCCCGACGACGACGTGGAGTCTCTACGCGGTGTGGGCGAGCGCGGCGAACGATGTCTACGCGATCGGTTATCTCGGCAACCTGTCGCATTGGGATGGCTCGACGTGGAAGAGCGCGTGGTCTGGCGCGACGACGAATCACGTCTACGGCTTGTACGGGTTCGGCGCGAACGACATCTGGGGCGCGGCGCAGAACGGGACGATCATTCACAAGACCGCGTCGGGGTGGACGTCGGTGAAGCCGGGCACGTACGACTTGTACTCGGTGTGGGGCACGAGCTCGACCGACGTTTGGGTCGGCGGCCAGTTCGGTCACACGTTCCACTGGAACGGCACGGCGTGGAGCGAGGTCACGACGCCGGCAACGACCGACTACGCGGACATTCGCGCGATTCGCGGCACGAGCGCGACGGATGTGTGGGCGATGGGTGGCAACGGCTACGCGTATCACTGGGATGGCACGGCGTGGACGCGCGTGCAGACCGGGACGTCGTCGACGATTCGCTCGCTCGCGTACATCGGCACGAAGCTGACGGCGGCCGCGGACTACGGCGTCGTGATTCAGAAGCCCTGAGTCAGAAACTGCCAGGTCACGGCGGCGAGCGAGAGGTGGGTCTTGTTGAAGTAGAGGACGTGGCCGCCGAACACGCCGCCGTCGTATTGGGTTTCTTCGGGGACGGTGCAGAACATCGCGCGCGTGCCGCCATCGCAGGTGTAGCGATCGCAGGTCGTGGCCGGTGCATCGCCGCAGGGTTGTAGAGCCCACGGCTCGGCGGCGGACACGCACCACGCGCGCGTGTCGGTGGAGCCGGTGCCGAACGTCGTCGAGGAATCGGCGGTGCAGTGGCGTGCGGCGGTCCACTTCGCGAACGCGGCTTGGCCGTCGCTGTACGAAACGAGCGCGTCCGTCGTGGTGTGAAAGTGGACGAGCGATGCGGTGGTGGGTGATGCGCACGGCGAGTCGTCGTAGCCGGAGACCGGTGCGAAGCCGGTGTACATCGCGAGGGCGCACGCGCCCCAGTACGTGAGCCCTGCCCCGTTCGAGATGCCGGATAGAAATACGCGCGTGGGATCGAGCGTCGCGGGAATCTGCGCGGGAATCTGGCCCATGAACGCGACGTCGGACTCGCTCCACGCATCGCCGATGCCTTGCGGCTCGACGACGAGGAAGCCCTCGCGATCGGCGACGAGTCGCATCCCGGAGCCGTAGTTCGCGGGGAAGCCGAGGAACGTGGCGGTGCCGGCCTGCATCTGCGCGGTCTCGTTCGAGCCGTGCGCATCGACCATCAGTGCGGCGGGCTTGCACGGATCGTAGGTCGCGGGCGCGTAGACGAGATACGTACGCTCGGTGCCGGCGACCGTCAGCGTGCACGTGCGGCTATCGCCCGGCGCGAGGGGTGCCGCGCAATCCTGCGACGGGCTCGGCGCGACGCACGATCCGGATCCGGCGTCGATCTCTCGCGCGTCCGTGGCAGGCCTGGCGGCATCGGTCCCGGACAGCGGTGATGGCGAGCTCCCGCAAGCGACACACCCGATCGCGGTCACGCGAATGAGAAACATGCGTGTTTCTTATCACCGCACATCTCCGTCGAGGGGTCCTAAAAGGGGGACGGTATCCAACTCGTCAAAGTAGACGCCGCCGAATACGCGATTTCAGCCAGTTACGCGGTCTACTTTGACGACTTGGATACCGTCCCCACCCAGGAGACCAGCGAGTTTCCCAGGTGGATCAGCGACTCGTGCTTCGGCGCGAGCAACTCCGAGATGATCACCGCATTGATCCCGCCCACGATTGCCGCGCGATGCACGGGGTCTTTGATCGACGCGTAGAACGCATCCGCGAACGCGCGGTTCACTTTCTCGCGCGCGGCGAGTGCTTTCGGACCCGCGCCCAGCACGCCGACCATGAACGTCATCGCGATCCGGCGATCGGTTTCCAGATCTTCGAGGAACTTGTGGATCTGCGACGCGTGGTCACCCTTCAGGCTCGCGATCCTCTCGATCATGTTCTTCGCGAGCACGTCGTAGGTCGCGAGGAAACACGCTTCGAAATCCGCGAAGTGCTCGTAGAACGTCTTGCGCGAGACCCCTGCTCGCTCGATCACGCCCGCGACATTCGAGTCCGCGATGCCGTTCCGCGCGACCTCTTCGACCATCGCTTCGATGATCCGCCAGCGCTGCGATTCGGCGACGACCTTCGGCGCGAGGTCATGCGCGTGCCGCGGCAGCTCGCGTTGGACGTTGCGGAGCCGAACTCTAGCCACGCGCTAGCTTCGCAGGATCCGTGGGCGGCGTGGGATTCTTGATCGGCGCGGCGACCGTCTCGACCACGCCGAGCCGCGCGACGAGCGCGTGATCTCCGCGCAGGTCATCGCTGCCCCACACGCCCAGCGCCTTGGCCAGCTCGCTCGGCTTCGCCGAACCTTCCGCCGTCGCCGACACCCGGACGCGGAACAGCGCCGGCGCCGCGGGCCAATCGAGCGCGCCGCAGATCTTCGCCGCCGCATCGCCATCGATCACCGACGCCTCGAGGATTACCGCACGCACATCGATCTCGCGCGCCGGCTTCTTGCCATCGCCACTGCCGCGCACGATCGGGATCGACGACTTCGCCATCATCGCCGTGACCAAGCGCTCGCACCGCGCGGCATCGAACGCGATGCCATCCTTGGCCGGCGCGATCACCACGTCGACCGCCGTGATCAACTTGCCGAGGCCCGCCTCCCAGCTGTGCTTCGCGAGCGGGTGACCGGCGAGCCGCACGATCGCGCAGCTCTCGATCTCCAACCCGGGAGGACACACCGCCGCGATCCGATCGCGCACTTCGTCCGCACTCAGCTCTTCGCGTTCACCATCGGCCGCTTCCCAGGTCCGCATCCCGCGCACGGTGTGCTCGAGATCGATATCCATGAGCTCGCCCAACGACGGCACGCCGAGACCGAGTGCCGGCCCGAACACCAACCGCGGCTTCGGCGAAAACCCACGCGTCATCGCGAGCGGCAGGTCGGCCCGGCGCAGCGTCCGCGCGATCAACCGCACGAGATCGAGATGCCCGAGGAACGCCGCCCGCCCGACCTTCGCGAACCGGATCCGATACGTCGAATACGGCAGCCCCGCACCGATGTGGCCATTCAACCGCACGCGCTCGGCCCGCTCCGTTTCGCGATCCTTGCCCTGCTCCGCCGGCGATCCACCACCGCGCTCGCTGACATCGATCAATTCGCCGCCCGCATCGACGACGACATCGCGACTCACCGGCCGCTCCGTCGCCCCGAGCACGCGCAACGCGACGAGCCGATCTTCGCGCATCTTCGACAGGTCACACGCGACACCGCAGTCGTAACAGACCAACTTGCGCTTATCCGGCTCGGCATCCGCGAGGTTCGTGTGATGGATCAACGTGCCCGCGACCTTGCCGCACGGCGGCGACGCCCGGCCCTTCACTGCCTTGCGATACTCGCCGAGCAGGAAGCCATCCTCGAGACCGACATCGATGTGATCCCACGGCAACCGCGCGTTGACCGGGCGCGTCCCGAGGTACTGCGCCGGATCGAGCCCCTGCTCCGCCATCGCGACCGACCAGCGCTCGAGCTCGAAGCATTCATCCCAGCCATCGAACCGCGAGCCCGCACGCCACACGCTCTCGATCACGTTCGACAGCCGGCGATCGCCACGCGCGAGCAAGCCCTCGACGAACGAGATGCCGCTGTGATGATGCTTGAGCCGCAGCGAGCGATCGTGCCGCGCGGTCTGGCGCAGGATCGATTGCTTGCGCTCGATCTCGCCGAACGGATCCTGCGCGGCCCACTGCAGTGGCGTGTGCGGCTTCGGCACGTGCGAGCTAACGCTGACCGTAACCTCCGCGCGATGCCCGACGAGCTTGCGCCCGACCTTCAACATTCGCAGCCCGGTCTCGACGATGCCGCGAACGTCCTCGTCCTCTTCCGTCGGCAAGCCGATCATGAAGTACAGCTTCAGGCGGTGCCAGCCGCGCGAGAACACGCGCCGCGAGCTCTCTTCGATGTGCGCTTCGGTGACGTTCTTGTTCACCACGTCGCGCATCTTCTGGGTGCCGGCTTCCGGCGCGAACGTCAGGCCGCTGATCCGCGTGAGCGCGAGCTCGTCGAGGAGGTCTTCGTTGAGGCCATACGCGCGCAACGACGCGACCGACATCGACACGCCGCGCTTGCGCAGCTCGGCCGCGAGGTTCTTCACGAGCGGCGTGATCGACGAGAAGTCCGCCGTCGATAGGCACGTCAGGCCCGTCTCGTCGTAGCCCGCTTTGTCGACGCCATCGAGCAGCGACTTCGCGATCGATTCCGGCGAGCGCTCGCGCACCGGTCGATAGATCATGCCGGCCTGACAGAACCGACATCCTTCCGTACAGCCACGCGCGATCTCGACGGACGCGCGCTCGAACACCGCTTCGGCGTACGGCACCGGCGCATCCGACGGAAACGGATAGTCATCCAGGTTGCGCACCATCGCGCGATTGACCCGTGCGGGCACTCGCGGATCGATCGGCTGATCGATCACGGTCATGCCGGTGTGCTCGTCGATCGTCGTCGAATACAGCGACGGGACGTAGAGTGGGAACGCCATCGCGAGCTCGATCAACGCCTCGCGCCGCGTGAGCTTCCCGGCCCGGATCGCACGGCGCTTGTCGGCCCACGCGAGCACGAGCGGCGCGAGCAGCTCTTCCGCTTCACCGACGAACGCCGCGTCGATGAATGCCGAAATCGGTTCGGGATGCGACGCCACCGGACCACCCGCGAGCACGAGCGTGGCGTCCTCCGCGCGATCCGCAGCGCGCAACGGAATGCCGCCGAGATCGAGCAGCGTGAGCACGTTCGTGTACGTCAGCTCGTACTGCAGCGAGATGCCGATGACATCGAACTCGTGCAACGGGCGCTGGCTCTCGAGCGAGACCAGCGGCAAGTTGCGTGCGCGGAGCTCGGCTTCCATATCGAGCCACGGCGAGAACGCACGCTCGCACGCGATCCGCGGATCTTTGTTCAGCAGCGAGTAGATGATCTTCGTGCCGAGATGCGACATCCCGATGTCGTAGACATCCGGGAACGCGAGGCACACGCGCGCATCGGCCTCGGCCTTTTGGACCGATTGATATTCCCCACCGAGGTAACGCGCCGGCTTCGCGACGCGGTCGATGAAGTCTGCATACAGGTGGCGCATGACGGGCCCCCGTAGCTACCACATCAATAGAGGCAGAACAGCGCGAAGTAGTCGGTCGGCTCGCCGTTATTCGGCCAATCCGCGACGTCCGAGCACTTGAACTGCTGGTCGATCCTGATGCGGAGCTCGTAGACCCCGGTCCCGTTGAACGTGCTGAAGCCGTTGTCGTCGACGTTGTCGTTCGTGCCGTTGTTCTTGTCGATCGGTTCGTCGACGTAGCACCCGATCTTGTGGCCCGCCGCAGCCGCATTCTGCTTGTGCCATCCGACTTCCAGCTGGTCGATGCAGTTACCAGGACAGGTCGTGTCGGTGGCCGCCCAGTCGAACTGCATCCGAAATTTCGTATTCTTGGGCACGTTCGCGACCGCGTTCCCGCCGTTGACCTTGATGTTCGTCAGCGAGAAATGCGGATTGCCGCCGAGCGCGAATGCCTGGCCCGGCGTCGTCGGCTTGGTCGGCCCGCAGTTCCAGTCATCGACGTCATCACAAATGCCATCGGCATCGACGTCCGAGCACGGTGCGTCCATCCAGACCTTGGCCGGCGCGTCCATGTAGACCTTGCCCGGTGGCGCATCGATCGAGGCGGCGTCGTGCGTACCACTCGATGCATCATCGCCGGCTTGCTGATTGGCGCCGGGCGAAAAGCTACACCCCGCCGCCATCAGGGAAAGCACTGTCCACGATAAATGCACCCCTCCACATTACACCTGCGCTAGGGTTCGTCGCGATGCATAAGCTGACTCTCGCCGCGTTCGTGATCGCAACTGCCTGTTCCAAAGGTGCACACGATCCGAAACCCGTCGACAAGACGGCCACCACGGATCAGCCACATGTGGAGAAAGGGGGGACCGCAGAGATGTTCGACCCGAAGAACCTACCCGCGCCGGGTACCGCGCCCGCGCCCGTCGCCGTCGACAAAGAGCTCGACTCGATGTGGTCGACGCCGTTGAAGACGCTCAAAGGCGATCCGACCACGCTCGCCGCGTACAAAGGCAAAGCGTTGATGATCGTCAACGTCGCGAGCAAGTGCGGGAACACGCCGCAGTACGCCACGCTCGAAGCGCTGCAGAAGAAGTACGAAGCCAAGGGCTTCACCGTCGTCGGCTTCCCGTGCAACCAGTTCGGCGGTCAGGAGCCGGGCTCGTCGGAGGAGATCGGGACGTTCTGCGCGACGAACTACGGCATCACGTTCCCGATCATGGAGAAGATCGAAGTGAACGGCCCGGGCCGGAACGATGTCTACAAAGCGCTCACGCCGATCAAGGGCGATGGCCGCGAGGGCGACATCCAATGGAACTTCGAAAAGTTCGTCGTCTCCGCCGACGGCAAGTCGGTCACGCGGTTCGCGCCGCGGACGAAGCCGGATGATCCGGCGGTCATTGCAGCCGTCGAGAACGCGCTGCCTAAGTCGTGATGTCTGCGATCACGGCGTAGTGATCGCTCGCGCAGTTGCCTTGCTCGCGATCCGTGAGCCCGAGCGAACAGCTCTCGATCGTCCCGCGCCCATCTTTCTTGCGACTCGTGACGAAGATGAAGTCGATGCGGCGATCGATATCGAGCGAGCGCAACGGGCGCGTTTGCTCGTTCTCGCTCGACCACGTGATGCCGTCGTCGTGCGGATGGAGCCGCATCCACGCGTCTTGAAAATGCGTCCGCCGGCCGCCGAGCGTATGGAGGCCGCGCAGGAACCGGATCTCGTCGGAATCCGGCGTGGCGTTGAAGTCACCGCACAAGATCTGCGGCGGTGAGGTCAGCGTGCGGCGCGCGCGGATCGCGTCGTCGATCGCGAGGACCTGGTGCTCGCGCGCAACGCCGTCGTCGAGCCGGTAGTTTAAGTGCGTGGTGTGGACCCACACGCCATCGATCTCGCCCGAGAGCAACACGCGCTGCTCGTCGGCCGGATTCGTGAACGGCAACTTCACGAGCTCGTGAGTCGCGAGCGGCTTGCGTGTGATCAGCGCGACGCCCTGCCCGCCACCTTCATCGGTGCCATGACCGTAGAGCGCGTGCATGCCGATCGCATTCGCGATCGTGTGCGCCGTGGTCGCGCCGCCGTGGGCTTTGACTTCCTGCATGCAGATCACGTCGGGATCGATCGCGCGCAGCTGGCGGATCGCGAGATTCAACCGCAGGTCGAGCGGCTCTTCGGTGCCCCAGAAGTTGATCGTGACGACGCGCATCAGCCCCGATAAATACACTTCGACGATTCGGTTTCGCTGACGACGACCTCGACGAGCAGCGGCAACGTCGGCCGGATCCGATCCCAGAACCACACCGCGAGCAGCTCGCTCGTCGGATTCTCGAGGCCGGCGATCTCGTTCAACGTCTGGTGATCGAGCTGCTTCACGAGCGGCGTGACGTGCTGATCGATCGCCGAGAAGTCCATCACCCAACCGTCCGCATCGATCTCGCCGTCGATCGTGACGATGATCGAGTAGCTATGCCCGTGCATCCGCGCGCACTTGTGCCCCACCGGCACCTTCGGAAGAAAGTGCGCGGCCTCGAATCGGTACGTCCTTTCGAGTCGGGTACGCATCGGCGCGTTTCTTATCATACAGTGCGCCTCATGATGAGGAGGACGGCCCTGGCGCTGGTGGTAGCGGCGTGCGGAAACGGGGATCACGCGGCCCCGGACGCAGCACTGCCGGTCTGGGACAAGACGTTGCCGCCGGCAAGCGAGATGGGCACGTGGCGCGGCTACCAGCTCGCGCGCTCGATCATCCACCTCCATTCGCCGTACTCGCACGACGCGTGTGACAACAACCCGCGCGCTGCCGATGGCACGCCGAACGAGCCGTGCCTCCAAGATCTGCGCGCCGCGCTGTGCACGGATCAGATCGACTACGCGGATCTCACCGATCACGACGCGTCGATGGCCGATGAAGATTGGCCGACGTTGTTCTCGCCGCGCACCGGCGATGTCGCCGTGATGAATGCCGCCGGCGAACAAGTCGGCAGTCGGATGACCTGTCAGGACGGTCACGTCGTCACGTTCACCGTCGGCGGCGAGAACGATCTCATGCCGATCATGCTGCATCACCATCCCGATGCCGCGTCCGTGCAAGAGCGTCACGACATCTACAACGGGCTCGACGTTCCGACGGAGACCAAGTTCCGCGATGCCGGCGGTCTCGTGTGGATCGCGCACACCGAGCAGCACGATATCGATCAGCTGCGCACGCTGATCCCCGATGGCGTCGAGCTCTACAACCTGCACGCGAACATCGCGCCGGACATTCGCGAGACCTATCTCGGCCTCGATCCGTCGGGTGCGATCAGCGCGGCCGTGCAGTTCGCGGATACCCAACCCGGTCATCCCGAGCCGGACCTCGCGCTCCTGTCGTTCATCTCGCCGTCGCAACCGGCGCTCACGCGATGGCAACAGCTGCTCGCCGACGGCAAGCACATCCCGGCAACCGCCGGCAGTGACGCGCATCAGAACGCGCTGCCCGTGCTGCTCGCCGATGGTGAACGCGGCGACAGTTACCGTCGTGTGTTGCGGTGGTTTTCGAACGTCGTGTTGGTCCAGGACAAGACCGACATCGCGAGCGTCGAGGCGGCGATCCAGAAGGGTCGGATGTTTGCCGTGTTCGAGATGATGGGAACGCCGGTCGGCTTCGACGTTCACGCGAACGACACCATCGAGATGGGTGACACGACCACGGTCGGCGGCACGCTGAGTGTGACGTTGCCGACGGTGCGGAACCTCGACCCGAGCCTGCCGAAACCGGAGATCAAGGCGAACGTGATCCGGGTCGATGCAGGTGGCCCGACGACGGTCGTTTCATCGACGGAACCGACGATTTCTGTCCCGCTCGATCAGCCCGGGGCATACCGGGTCGAGATCACGATCATCCCGCATCACCTCGGGCCGTATCTCGCGAGCCTGGGCACTGCGTATGCAGACGTCGAGCTGCCGTGGATCTACGCGAATCCGATCTACGTGGAATGAGATACGCTGGTCGCATGGCGCTTCCGCGAGTGTGGCCAATCGTTCTCGGTCTGGTGGGCGCCTGCATCACACAATCGTCGAGTGACCCGCCGTACTACGGTGGCGGTGACGACGGAGGTGGCGGCTGGTCCGGCGGATCGGACAGCGGCTATCCGAGTGGCGGCACCACCTATTACGGGTGCCAGTCCGATACGACCTGCTCTTCGGAGTACGGCTCGGGCTACGTCTGCGCCCGCGATGGCGAGTGCGCCCTGGCCACGGACGTCCGCTCGATCCGCGTGTCGTGGACGCTCCAGTCGGCGCCCGCGGATTCGACCTCGTGCGCCGCGCAACCCACGCTCGCACTGACGTTCACCGAAGCCGCGACCGGCGATTGGACCGGCTTCGCGCCGGTGCCGTGCAGCGAGGGCTCGTTCTTCGTCGACAAGTTCCCGAAGCGGTTCGGCACCGTGATGCTGAGCCCCGAGTGGGGCGTCAACGGGCCGAACACCACGTTCAATAGCGACGGCACGGCGACGCTCGATTTGCCATACTGAGGACAAGATGCGCGCGGTCCTGCTCGTGATGATCGTCGGTTGTGGATCGGGTCCGTACGACCACGGCGACTACTGCGGTTCCGATGCGGATTGTGGCGGTCAGGTTTGCGGTCGCGACGAGTTTTGTCACGATGCGTCCGAGCTGCGAGGCGTGCGAGTCATGTGGACCGTCAACGGCGGCGAAGCGAACGCCACGTCGTGCGCGCCGAACCCGGATTTCTACCTCGAGTTCGATACCGGCGATTCGTACAACTACTTCGGGTACGCGCCCGTGCCGTGCATGCAGGGCAGCTTCTTCATCGACAAGATTCCGAACTACTACAACTCGGTCCTGATCAGCCTCGACAACGGTCGAACCTACGACCAACAGCAGCCGATCGATTCATCGGGCACTGCGTCATTCAATCTCGCGTTTTAACAGGCGAACCGATTTGCCCGGGGCCCCGGCGATGGGTAGGGTCGGCGCGTGGCTACCGCCAGTGTTTCTCACCCCGACCCGTCAAAGCGCGTAGAGGCGGATGACCCTTCGATCGTGGAGACCACGGTCGAAGAGCTCGCCCCGCTCTATCGCCAGATGCTCGCGATTCGCCGGATGGAAGAGGCGTCTGCAAAGGCGTACTCGCAAGGCAAGATCGGCGGGTTTCTCCACCTGATCATCGGCCAGGAGGCCGTATGCGTCGGGGCGACCGCCGCGATCAACAAGGAAGACTACGTCGTCGCGACGTATCGCGAGCACGGCCACGCGTATGCGAAGGGCGTGGCCGCGCGGCCGATCCTCGCCGAGCTGTACGGCAAGAAGACCGGGCTCGTGAAGGGCCTCGGCGGATCGATGCACTTGTTCGACAAGGAGACGAACTTCTTGGGCGGCTACGGCATCGTCGGTGGCCACGTGCCGATCGCGGCCGGTGCGGCGTTCGCGTCGAAGTACCGCAACGATGGTCGCGTCACGCTGTGCTTCTTCGGCGAAGGCGCGTCGACGATCGGCGGGTTCGCGGAAGGTCTCGCACTCGCGGCGCTGTGGAAGCTGCCGGTCGTGTTGATCTGCGAGAACAACCAGTACTCGATGGGCACGCCCACGTATCGCTCGCTGGCCGTCGAAGACGTCTCGCTGCGCGCCCTCGCGCACGGCATGGCGCGCGATCGGTTCGATGGCGATGACGTGATCAAGGTGAAGCGTCGCGTCGCCGAAGCGGTCGAGCGCGCGCGGACCACAGGCGAGCCCACGCTCGTCGAGGTCGTGACGTATCGGTTCCGCGGTCACTCGATGAGCGATCCGGGCCTGTATCGGACGAAGGATGAAGTCGAGGAGTGGAAGCGCCGCGATCCGTTGAATCGGTCGCGCGCACGCCTCCTCGAGCTTGGAATGAAGGAAGAGCAGATCGAAGAGCTCGAGAACGATGTCAAAGCGGAGATCGAGGACGCGGTGAAATTCTCCGAGGAGAGTCCCGCGGCTGACGAGTACTTCCCGTACGTGATCAAGGAGTAAGTCGTGGGCGTTATCAGCTACCGCGAAGCATTGAATCAGGCGATGCGCGAAGAGATGGAGCGCGACGCCAACGTCTTCGTCATGGGCGAAGAAGTCGGTCACTACAACGGCGCGTACAAGGTCACGCAGGGCATGCTGCAGCGCTTTAGCGAGCGGCGTGTCGTCGATGCGCCGATCGCCGAGATGGGCTTTGCCGGCATTGGCGTCGGAGCCGCGATGGTCGGGCTACGGCCGATCATCGAGTTCATGACGTTCAACTTCTCGCTCGTCGCGATCGATCAGATCATCAACAACGCCGCGAAGATCTATCAGATGAGCGGCGGGCAATATCACATCCCGATCGTGTTCCGCGGTCCGGGTGGTCCGGCGGTCCAGGTCAGCTCGCAGCACTCTCAATCGCTCGAGAGCTTCTACGCGCACGTGCCCGGGTTGAAGGTCGTGATGCCGTCGACGGCGTACGACGCGAAAGGTCTCCTCAAGACCGCGATTCGCGACGACAACCCGGTCGTGTTCATCGAGGGCGAGACGCTCTACAACACGACGTGGGAAGTCCCGGATCCCGATCAGGAGCACATGATCCCGATCGGTGTCGCGGACGTGAAGCGCGAGGGCAAGGACATCACCTTGATCGCGTGGAGCAAGATGGTGTGGACCTGCCTCGACGCGGCGAAGGCGCTCGCGGAAGAAGGCATCGAGTGCGAGGTCGTCGATCCACGCACGCTGCGTCCGCTCGATGTCGAGACGCTCGCCAACTCGGTCAAGAAGACCGGGCGCTGCGTGATCGTGGAGGTCGGGTGGCCGGTCGCGGGCTACGGTGCGGAAGTCGCGTATCAGATGCAGAAGCACTGCATGGATTCGCTCGATGCGCCGATCGAGCGCGTCACGAGCGATGACGTGCCGATGCCGTATGCCAAGAACCTCGAAGACGAAGTGCAGCCGCAGGTGAAGGACGTCGTTGCCGCCGTTCGCCGCGCGCTCTACCTGGATTGAAAGATCATGGCCCAGATTTTAGGACTGCCGAAGCTCTCGCCGACGATGGAAGAAGGTGTCCTCGTCCGGTGGACCAAAAAAGAAGGCGACAAGGTTTCGCCGGGTGATTTGATCGCCGAGGTCGAGACCGACAAGGCGAACATGGACTTCAACGTCGAGGACGAAGGCGTCCTCTTGAAGTTCTTGGTCAAAGAAGGCGAGACCGTGAAGCTCGGTGCGCCGGTCGCGATCATCGGCAAGGCCGGTGAGGATGTGTCGGCGCTCGAGGCCGATGCGAAGAAGCAAGGTGGCGGTGCGGCCCCGGCTCCGGCGGCGAAAAAAGACGAGCCGAAGAAGGCGGAGGCCAAGCCGGCTGCCGCGCCTGCGAAGAAAGAGGCGGCTCCGGCGGCGAAAGCCGAAGCGAAGCCCGCGCCGAAAGCCGAAGCCAAACCAGCCGCAACGCCGGAAGCGCCGAAGTCCGAAGCGAAACCGGCGAGCAATGGTACGGGCAAAGTGCTGGCGTCGCCGTTGGCGAAGACCATGGCGATCGAGCTCGGCATCGATCTGCGCAACGTCACGGGCACCGGCCCGGGCGGCCGGATCGTCGAGCGCGACGTGAAGGCAGCGGCCGATGGTGGTGGAACCGCGCCGGCGAAAGAAGCGCCTGCTGCCGACGATCAACACGACGACGCGCAGGACGCGCCGGCCGAGAAGAAAGAAACCGCGATCGCGGTGCGCACGGCGCGGCAGATGGTGCCGGATGCCGACGGCGACTACACCGACGTGCCGACCTCGAACATGCGCAAGCGGATCGCGCAGCGCCTGACCGAGGCCTCGCGCGATATCCCGCAGTTCTATCTGATGCGGACGTTCGACGTGGCGCCGCTGCTCGGCTTCCGCGAGCGGTTGAACTCGCTGCTCGGCGACAAGGGCAAGGTCTCGGTCAACGACCTCATCATCAAGGCGGTCGCGTTGGCGTTGCGTCGCGTGCCGGAATGCAACGCGTCGTGGGAAGGCGATGCGATTCGCCATCACCACCGCGTGCACGTCGGTGTCGCGGTCGCGATCGAAGACGGGCTCGTCACGCCGGTCGTGCGCGATGCGGATCAAAAAGGCATCGGCTCGATCGCCGTCGAAGTGCGCGACCTCGCCGATCGCGCGAAGAAGCGGGCTTTGAAGGGTCCCGAGATCACGGGCTCGACGTTCACGGTGTCGAACCTCGGCATGTTCGGGATCGAGCGGTTCACCGCGATCCTGAATCCGCCGGAGGCCGGCATCCTCGCGATCGGCGGCACGATCGACACGCCGGTCGTCGTCAACGGTCAGGTCACCGTTGGCAAGCGGATGACGGTCACGATGACGTGTGACCACCGCGTGATCGACGGCGCGCTCGGCGCGAAGTGGCTCGCGGCGTTCACCGATCTCGTCGAGCATCCGGAATCGTTGGCGCTATGAGCGAGCCTTATGACGTCATCGTCATCGGTAGCGGTCCCGGTGGCTATGTCGCGGCGATTCGCTGCGCCCAGCTCGGCCTCAAGACCGCGTGCATCGAACGCGAGAGTCTCGGCGGGATTTGCCTCAACTGGGGCTGCATCCCGACGAAGGCGCTGCTCAAGTCAGCGGAGATCCTGGAGCACGCGCACAAGGCGAAAGAGTTCGGGATCCTCGTCGACAACCCGCGCGTCGACTTCCCCGCGGTGATCAAGCGGTCGCGTGATATCAGCGACAAGATTTCCAAGGGCGTCGGGTTCCTGTTCAAGAAGAACAAGATCGATTCGATCGCGGGCACGGCGAAGCTGTTGCCGCGGTCGGGCGCGTGGAAGCCGCACCAGATCGAAGTGACGACCGGCAACGACAAGAAGACCGTCGAAGCCAAGCACGTGATCATCGCGACCGGTGCACGCGCGCGATCGCTGCCGAACATCAAGATCGACGGCGACCGGATCATCGAATACCGCAAGGCGATGACCCTGCCCGCTCAGCCGAAGTCGATGGTCGTGCTCGGTGCGGGCGCGATCGGCGTGGAGTTCGCGTCGTTCTATCGCTCGCTCGGCGTCGAGGTCACGATCGTCGAGTTCTTGCCGCGCCTCGTGCCGAACGAGGATCCGGAAATCTCGAAGGAGCTGACGAAGGCGTTCGACAAGCGCGGCATCAAGTCGCTCGTCGGAACGAAGCTGACGAGCGCCGAGGCCTCGGGTACCGGCGTGAAGATCACGGCGGAGCCCGCCGCGGGTGGCGACAAGATCGAGCTCCAAGCCGACATCTTGCTGGTCGCCGTCGGCGTGCAGGCGAATACCGAAAACATCGGGCTCGAAGCGCACAAGATCCAACTCGACAAGGGCTTCATCAAGGTCGATGCCGAGAACAAGTGCGGCGATGGCCTGTGGGCGATCGGTGACGTGATCGGGCGTGGGCTCGCACACGTGGCGTCGGCCGAGGGCGTGTTCGTCGCCGAGAAGATCGCGGGCGTCCATGCGGAGCCGGTGCGCTACGACGCGATTCCGGCGTGCACGTACTGCTATCCGGAGATCGCGTCGGTCGGCCTCACCGAGGAGAAAGCGAAGACCCAAGCGGTGCCGATCAAGGTCGGACGGTTCCCGTTCCGCGCGCTCGCACGTGCGACGGCGTCGGGCGAGCCGAACGGCTTTATCAAGGTGATCTGGCATGCCGGAAACCGGTGCACTCGTCGGGGCGCATCTGATCGGGCCGGCGGTGACGGATCTGATCGCGGAGCTCACGCTCGCGAAGACGACCGAAGTGAACGCGGAGTCGTTGATCTACACGATCCACGCGCACCCCACTTTCGCCGAAGCGATCAAGGGCGCCTCGGAAGAAGCCTTAGGCCACGCGATCGATCTTTAGATCTTGCTGAGCCCATAAGCACGATCGCGCAACCTTGTCTCGCGTGCGCTCGTGTGGGTCCTCTGGAATCACTATGTGTTGAAAGTGATTCGTCGTCGGCATGGGTGTTGAAGTCTCACCACCCCATGCACGCACGATCTACGCTCCGCTCTGTCACGCATTGGGTCGAACCCAAAGTGAAGCGCGTCGTCGCGGCACTCGCATCTTGCGAGGCATGCGGCGACATCGCCTTCGGCAAGTTATGTACGGACTGCCGAGAGCAAGCGCGCCCACACATCTTCAACGATCCGTACGACGTCATCGGCGGCGAAGGTGGAGGACTGACCTAAGTCCCGGGCTCGGTCGCGGACAGGATCGTCAACCAGCAGCTGCTGATCTCGCGCGTCATCGCGACGACTTTGTCCGATTCGATCGGACCCTGGTTCGTGATCCGGGCATCGATATAGGCAGTCACCGCACGCATCGTGACGCGTCCGCATTCGCGCGTCGCGCAGGTGCAAATCTCGTCCTGCAGCGATTCCAAGCCACGCAACCACGTGGCCTCCGATTCGTGCGGCGCCGCCGGTGCTGGCTTGTTCGCAATCGGTTGCGATTGCTTCGGGTTGGCGGCACACGCAGCGAGCCAAATGATCAGAAGGCTTCGCATCGGCAATGTGGTATCCAACGCCCGATGTCCGAGACTGATTCCCGGCTCCATCTGCCGGTGATCGATGGAAGCGCGGCGGCTCCGAAGCGGCGCCATCCCGCGTGGATCAAGGCAACGCTGCCGAGCAAGCCCGCGTACTTCGAGCTCCGCAACATGGTGAAGGAGGCAGGGCTCCACACCGTGTGCGAGAGCGCGAGCTGCCCGAACATCGGCGAGTGTTGGACGCGCAAGGCGCTGACGATCATGATCCTCGGCGACATCTGCACCCGGTCGTGCCGGTTCTGCGATGTCACGACGGGGCGGCCGAAGCCGGCGGATCCGGACGAGCCGCGGCGCGTCGCGGAGATGCTGTCGCAGCTCTCGCTCGAGCACACCGTGATCACGTGCGTCGATCGCGATGACCTCGAGGACTTCGGTGCCGCGCATTGGGCGGAGACGATCACGCGCGTGAAGCAAGCGTGCCCGAACATGACGCTCGAGATCCTCGCCGGTGATTTCAAGGGCAAGACCGAGCTCGTCGACATCGTGCTCGCCGCCGATCCGGACGTGTTCGCACACAACCTGGAGACGGTGCCGAGGTTGTCGCGGCAGGTTCGCGTGCAAGCGAGCTATCCGCGGAGCTACAAGATCCTCGAGCACGCTCGCAAGCGCGGCGCGGTGACGAAGACCGGGTTGATGCTCGGCTTGGGCGAGACGATCGAAGAGGTCCAGGACGTGCTGAAGGAGCTCGCCGGGCTGGGCGTGGAGATCGTGACGCTCGGGCAGTATCTCGCGCCGAGCAAGCAGCACTTGCCGATCGAGCGCTACGTCCATCCCGACGAGTTCGCGGCGCTCGAGCAGTTCGCGCTCGACGCGGGGATCACGCACGTCGTGGCCGGGCCGCTCGTGCGGAGCTCGTATCATGCAGATGGTCAGGCGGCGCTGGTGCGTGGGTTGCGCGAGCAGAATCTCGCCAACAAAGCCCAGACACCTCAGCGATAGTCGCGCTTACGCTTACGCTTAGGCTTACGTGATTTCGGTCTGGGTCATCGCGATACTGGCTCTCTCCGCATTCGCTGCGGGAACGGTCGACGCGATCGCGGGTGGCGGCGGACTGATCACGCTCCCTGCTCTACTCACGGCGGGCTTGCCGCCGAATCTCGCGCTCGGCACCAATAAGGGCGGAAGTGTATGGGGCTCGGGCGCGGCGACGTTCGCGTTCGCGCGCGCGGGGCGAGTCGATCGCAAGCTCGCCCTGCTGACGTTTCCGCTCGGCCTGATCGGCTCGTTGTGCGGCGCGAATCTCCAGTTCTTGATCGCGAAAGAGACGCTGCGCCCGATCGTGATCGGGATGCTGATCGGAGCGGCGGTCTTGCTCGTCGTGAAGAAGCCGAATCGGGCCGACGACGAACCGGACGCACCGAAACGTGCGCCCGTCGCCGCGCTGTTGGCGTTCGTGATCGGCGCCTACGATGGCTTCTTCGGCCCCGGCACCGGCACGTTCCTGATCGTCGGCTTCGTCGCGCTATGCGGCCGGAGCCTGCTCCACGCGAGCGCGGATTCCAAGGTCGTCAACTTTGCCTCGAACCTCGCGGCCGTCTCGATCTTCGCGTGGCGCGGCACGATCGTGTGGGAGGTCGCCCTCCCGATGGCGGTGGGGCAATTGCTCGGTGGCGTCGTCGGCACGCGGCTCGCGTTGAAGGGTGGCGCGCGGATCGTCCGGATCATGGTGCTCGTCGTGTCGGGTGCGTTGATCGCGAAACTTATCTACGACATCGCCGTGCACTAAACTTCGAGGATGGAAGTAACGATCGTCGGCGCCGGTGTAATCGGGCTGACTACCGCACTCGCGCTCGAGCAACGCGGCTATCGCGTGCGAATCCTCGCGGCGGCGAAGCACGATGCGATCACGAGCTGGGTCGCGGGTGCGGTGTGGTTTCCGTATCGCGCGGGGCCGGCAACGAAGGTCAACGCGTGGTCGGCGCGGACGCGCACGTGGCTCGAGGAGCTCGCGAAGCAGCCGCATGCCGGTGTCGACGTGCTCACGGGTTACGAGATCACCGACGACCTCGATCCGTGGTGGAAGGACGCCTGCCCGATCACGCGCACGCCGGCACCGGTCACGCACGCGCCCGGATCGTGGACGTTCGTCGCGCCGCGCTGCGAGCCCGCGATCTTTCTGCCGTGGCTCGAGACCCAGCTCACCGCGCGCGTCGAGATCCAGACGGTCACCGATCTGGAGCAAGTCCCCGGCGACATCGTCATCAACTGCACCGGGCTCGGCGCGAAGTCGCTCGCCGGTGACGCCGAGCTCCAGCCGATCCAAGGCCAGGTCCTCATCACCGAGCCGGGTAGCGTCGATCTATCGGTCACGATCACGGACGATCGCGATCCCGAACAGATCTTCTACGTGATCCCGCGCCGGGACTCGCTCGTCGTCGGCGGCATCGCGCGTGCGTGGCCCTCGACCGAGCGGCCGCCCGTCGACGACGCGATCACCGCGCGGATCCAGCAGCAGGCCAAGGCGCTCGGACTCGGCATCGGTTCGATCCGGAAGATCGTCACCGGCTTACGCCCGTTCCGGCCGCACGTTCGGCTCGAGCGCGTGGGTCGGATCATCCACAACTACGGGCACGGTGGTGCCGGCTTCACGATGGCTTGGGGTTGCGCGAAAGACGTGCTCGACTTGATCTCTGCTTGAAGCACCCCTCTGAAATGACCTGGGCCGAGCTCGACCCGAGCACCCACCCGTTCGACAAGGACGAAGCGGAAGTCGTCATCGTCCAAGCCGTCGCCGGCTTCAAGGACCAGTTCGGCGATGCGTCGGTGCGCGGCTCGGTCGCCAACTTGCTCCAGCGCTCGATCGTCACGCACGCCGGCGAGTGGGCCGCGGGTTGGACGTGGGCCGCAACGGAGCCGGGCGGCGGCGGCCCGGTGAACGGCTGGTGTTGCGAGAGCGACAGCGTGTTTCGCGAAGACGATCCGGACTGGCGAACCACGGCGACGCGCGCCCTCAACGCGTTGATAGATTGGCGCGAATATCTCGAAGAGCTCGCGATCGTGTTCGCCCACCTGCGTGCGGAGACCGGCACGATGGACGTCGAGCGCGAGCTCGGCACCGCGATCCAGAAGATCATCGGCGTCGTCGTCGAGCGCACGGCGGCATCGGATGCCTGGTATCACACGCTCGAGACCGCCGTGCGCTGGTACGTCGAGCTCGCCGGCTTGCACGCGACCGGCAATCAAACGCTCGCGCAGATCGTCGAGCGCGCGGTGAGCGGTCACTTCGAGAGCTGGGTCGCGCCATCGCGCGAGAACGCGACCGCGAACTCGCAGACGATCGCGGCTCAGCTCGCGCATCAAGTCGAAGCCGAGCAACGCGATGCCCTCGCCGCATGGCGGATCGCGCGTACCCGCCGGCCGGCCGCGATCATCGCCGCACAACCTGACCTCGACTCCGACGAGCCCGATCGCACGCCGACGAAGCCCCGCCCTGTCCTCCGCTTGCCCGACGACGAGCACCTGCGCTTCATCGAGCACCAAGATCGCGCGCGCGATCCGCTCCGCGCCGATCGGATGGCCGCCGCCCTGCTCCTCGCGCGCGATGCCGCCGCTCAACCGCTCTCGTTCGATCTGCTCTCGGAGTGGCAACGCGTCGTCCTCGGCGAACGTGCGCCCGTGCCGTTTCGCACGACCACGGCGTACGCGAAGCGCGGTCGCGAGGAGTACGGCTTTGCATCCGACGTCCCCGAGGCCTTCGACGCGGCGCTCGCCGAAGCGAACGATCCCGCGCTCCACGCCACGGTGCGCGCCGCTCGCGTCTACCTCGACGTTTGCTTCTTCCATCCATTCCCCGACGGCAACGCACGCGCGGCGCGCCTCGCGCTCGACCACACGTTGACCGCAGGCGGCCTCCGCCTCACGAACGCCGCTGCCGTGTTCCAGATCGTGCGCTCGCCCGAGCTCGGCCTATGGGAGCTCGCGCGCGTGATTCAAAGTACTACTGCACGCTTCCGGTGATGCCGAGCGCGGTCAACCGCATCGTGCCGCCCGTTCCACCCGCCGCATAACCGAACACGCGCACCTCGATCTGCGTCGCCGAGCTCGCCGAAACAGTCGGTGTGCTTGCAGCACTCGTCGAGATCATCGTCGTCGCCGCGAACGCATCCGCACTCGTGCCGACCGCACCCTTCGTCGGGCCGGTGCCACTGACCGCCGCCGTGACCGTCATCCCGGAGATCTTGATCGTGCAGCCACTCGGCGGCGTGAGCGCGGTCGTGTAGTACTTCGTCGAATCTAACGTCGCTGCCGTCGGCCATCCCGACGAGCTGATCGATCCGGTGCCCGCACTCGGCGTGAGCCCACTCGCACGCGACACCGGCAGCACCGTGACGCCCGACGCCATCGTCGCCGGTGCAGTCGATTGCTGATCACCGGCTTGTCCGCTGAAGTCCCAGCTCGCCAGCATGCCTTCGGCCATCGCGTGCGAACACGAGCCGGAGCCCGAGCCAGAGCCCGAGCCGGATCCGTGGCCGTTGTTCGCATCCGGCATTCCCGGATCCGATCCATCCGTGCACAGCCCACCGACGCAGCTGTAGCCATCGGGACAGGTCGGCTCGCCGGTGCCACACGCGAACGGCGTCGGCCCGAGCGACGGCGAGAATCCACACGCTGCGATCGTCGTGACGAGGCCGAGCCACTTCATGCGCGGCGGACTCTACACATGCCGCGTGGATTTCCTATCGCAATCTCGGGGCGCGTTCGGGTACGCGTTAGAACGATTAGATTTTGATAACTTTGCCGGCGACGAGCCCGGCCACGACCGCGCCGATCAGCAGCACGACGACCGAGATCACGAGCCAGGTCGGTAGGCCCGGCTTGTGCGGATCCGCTGCCTTGGCCGCCGCATCGGCCGCAGCCGCCGCATCGACCTCTTTTTGCGCGGCGCGAATCTCGGACACCCGCTTCGGCCCCGACGGCGGTGCCTTCGGTGGATTCGTGGCGATGTCGTCGTCGGACTTCGTGTCGCGAACCGAATCGACGGCCTCGTCGATCGTGTCGATCGTGAGGACCGGTGCCGGCGTATCCCCGATGCCACGCGTGGTCGCGTCGACCTTGCCCTGCTTCTTCAGCTTTGCCGCGGCTTCTTCCCGCACCATCAGCGTGGTCGGATCGTCTTCTTCGCCGCGCCGCTTGGTCGTGGACTCGACGACCAGCTTGCTATTGCCCGCGAGCGCCGCGGCCTTCGCCGGAATCTTGTCGTCGATCGCCGTGTGCTCGTTCGTATCGAACGCGGCGGCGTTGGCCGGCGGCAGGGTCTGCGGCGGCGGCGCGAACGGCCGGGCACCACCGCGCGGCTCGTGCATGCGCACCGGCGCCTTGTCGTGCGGGGTCTCGTCCATCGCGAGCACGGCGGGATGGACGAGGCCTTGGGTCAGGCAGCGTTCCCACGCCTCTCGCAACGCCTGCTCCGCCTCGCTCGCATCTTTGAACCGCTTCTGATCGCTCGGCTGCAGCGCGGTCATCGCGACCGTCGAGAGCGGCTCCGGAATCGACGGATCGTGGCGCGTCGGCGGCGGCGCGTTACCCTGCACGACGTAGCCGTTCGTGGTCTTCGTATCCGGCCCCTCGTACGGGATCCGGCCCGACATCAGCTCGTACATCACCGCGCCCCACGCGAACACGTCGGCCTGCGGCGTGTAGCGACCCTCGCGAATCGCTTCCGGCGGCGAATAGCCTGGGGTGCCCATGAAGATGCCGACCTGCGTGAGATCGGAGTCCGGCAGACGCGCGATGCCGAAGTCGGCCAGCTTCCAGCGATTGTCTCCGGCGTGGAGCACGTTCGCCGGCTTCACGTCGCGATGGACGATGCGCTGGCGATGCGCGAACGACAGCGCCGACGACAAGTCCAACCCGATCTGCACGCACCGCGCGAGCGGCAGCCGCACGCGATCCAAGCGATCCGCGAGCGACTCGCCCGGCAAATACTCGAGCACCATGAACGGCGCGCCCGAGTCTTCGTCGACGCCGACATCGAAGATCGTGACGATCGCCGGATGCGACATCTTCGCGGCGGCCTTCGCCTCGCGCTGGAACCGCTCGAGGAACGCCGACCGCACGCGCCGCCCCTGCTGCTGCGGCGACATGATCGTCTTCACCGCGACCACGCGATCGAGCAACGGATCGCGTGCCTTGTAGACCACGCCCATCGCGCCCTTGCCGATGGTCTTGATCACCTCGTAGCGACCGATCGCCTTGCGACCCTCTTCGCCCGACAGCGACATGCCGGGCGGCGCTTCGGCACGAGCCCGGTTGTTCGTGCGCGGGCGAGACTGTGCGTCTTCAGCCATCGATCCGTGAAAAGCGTAACACGCTCGCGGATCTAACTCTATTTACTGCGCGTCTGGCCGGAGATCCGGGTGCCCGGCGCGACCGACGCCGTGATGAACGCGTTTCCGCCGATCACCGACCCACGCCCGATCACCGTGTTACCGCCCAGGATCGTCGCATTTGCATAAATAACGACATCGTCCTCGAGCGTCGGGTGCCGGCGATGGCCGGGCTCGGGCCGCGCCTCGCCCTGGGGTACGGTCAGCGCCCCCAAGGTCACGCCCTGGTAGATCCGCACGCGCGCGCCGATCAGGGTGGTCTCGCCGATCACCACGCCGGTGCCGTGGTCGATGAAGAACGATTCGCCGATCTCCGCGCCCGGATGGATATCGATGCCGGTCCGGCGATGCGCCAGCTCCGTCATCATGCGCGGGATCATGATCGAGCCTTCGCGCAGGAGCGCGTGCGCGATCCGATACACCGTGATCGCGTACGTGCCGGGATAGCAGAACAGGATCTCGTCGATGCCGGTCGCCGCCGGATCGCTCTCGTACGCCGCGCGCAGATCCAAGCGCACGAGCCGGCGCAGCTCCGGCAACCGCGCGATCAGCTTGTCGGTGATCACGGTCGCGTTGTGCGTGCACTCGGCGCATTCCAGATCGGCCTTGCCGAGCGACTGCTGCCGCTTGTGATGGTTCGCGCGATAGACCTGCTTGTGCAGCACCGTGCGGAGCTCTTCGAGCCGATTGCGCACGAGCGCGCGAACGTCCGTGCGATCGCTGCGCGGCACGTCCGGCCCCGCGTAGCCCGGGAACAACAGCTCTCGCGCGAGCTCGACCGCCGCTTCGACGCCCGCCTCACTCGGCAGCTCGTAGCTCCCGATGTGCTGCATCTCCGCCGCCGCCGGATCGAAGTACGCGTCGACCAATTCACCCGCGATCTCGTCTAACGGGTCACGGACTTCACCCGTCATGCGGAGGGGTCGGCGCTCGGTCGACATGGCTAACCAGTAGCACGAACTGACGCGCTGCCACCGCGCGCCAACACCGTGACCCCATCACTGCGCCCGGGTGTTCTCTCGACGATTTCGGTACCGCCGTCGTAGGCGAGATCGAGCACTTTGCCCTTCAAGCGAGCGGTCACACCGTACCGCGCGACGGGATGCGCCTCGAACGTCATCTCCAGACCTTCGGGCATGTTTGCCGCCGGATTCGCCAACACGGTCACGCCGCCGCGCTTCACGAGTTGCTCCGGTAGGGACACGAACCGCTCGTGCGGCGAGCGCGGTTCGGTCGCGGCGTCGTAACCGATCAACGTCGCGATCGTCCCGAACGGCGTTTGCGTGATCGGGATGGCCTCGGGCTCGCCGCGATCGAGCGCGAGCCCACCGGGTGCCGCATCTTCGACGCCGGGATCGAGGTTGACCTTGTCCGTCGTCGCGAGCAACGCACCGTTCGGACCGAACAAGAACGACGCGTTCGTCAGCGCCCCATCCGTCGCCACGCGCAAGTGCGATCCGGCAACGACGTACGCGTTCAGCTTTTGCGCGAGCGGCGCGAACACCGCCTTCCACCAACGCTCGCCATCGGGCGCGAGTGCTGCGAGCACGGCATGGCGCGACGTCATTCGACGCGTCGTCGCGATCCCGCGCAACATCTCGATCGGTCGCCGCACGGCCGCTTGCGCGAGCGCGCCCGCAACGGTGTTCGCCTTGCGGCCACTCAGCGCGAACAACGCGAGATGGCCGGCGAGCTCGGGAAACACGACGAGCCGCGGCCCACCATCCTGCGCCGAGGCGACGGAATTCTCGATATGCCGACGATACGCGTCCGCATTCGCGAGCACGTCCTCGTCGATCGTCAGCTCGACTGCTTCGAGGATCACTTCGGTTGCGGGACGACGCGCAGGTACGGCTTCAGCGTCTTCCAGCCGTTCGGGAACAGCGCCTTCGCGTCGTTGTCGTTCACCGACGGCACGATGATGACGTCCTGGCCCTGCTTCCAGTCGACCGGCGTCGCGACCTTGTGCTTCGCCGTCAGTTGCAGCGAATCGATCACGCGCAGCAGCTCGTCGAAGTTACGGCCCGTCGACGCCGGGTACGTGAGCGACAGCTTGATCTTCTTGTCCGGCCCGATCACGAACACCGAGCGCACCGTCAGCGTGTCGTTCGCGTTCGGATGGATCATCCCGTAGAGGTTAGCGACCTTCTTGTCGTGATCCGCGATCAACGGGAAGTTGAGCGCGTGGCCCTGCGTCTCTTGGATGTCGGCCGCCCAATCCTTGTGCGAGCCGAGGCCGTCGACCGACAGGCCGAGCACCTTCACGCCGCGCTTGTCGAACTCCGGCTTCAACGCCGACAGCCGACCGAGCTCGGTCGTGCACACCGGGGTGAAGTCTTTCGGATGCGAGAACAGCACCGCCCAACCGCCACCCAACCATTGGTGGAAGTCGATCGTGCCTTCGGTGGTTTCCGCGGTGAAGTTCGGGGCCTCGTCTCCAAGCTGTAGCGCCATGAGCGCCGTTATAGCGGAGGCCCCTCTGCCCAGCAAGGGCTAGTCATCCGCAGAAATTGCAGGCCGCGGCGTGGGTGCCGGCGCGTCGTTGATCTTCGCGATCACGCCGTCGAGCTTGGTCTCGGGAATCGTCACGCGCGTCGGCATTCCGCCCCCGAGCTCGAACAACGCGACGAAGTCCCAGCCCGATTCGAACGGCGCCGCGATCGTCAGCATCCCCGAGTCGCGCACGATCGAGACCGCTGCCTTCGCCTGCCCTGCCAAGAGTAGATCCGTCTTGTCGAACTGCCCGGCCGAGCCCTGCGTATCGACGACGGCGACCCGCCCGCGGATCGTGTAGCGCTTCGCCAATTCTTGCGTGCGCGCATCGCGCCGATCGAACTCCGCGGCGGCCTCGCGGATCAGATCGTCGTGCACACCCTTCTTCATGCCGTCGACGAGGAACTGTACGACCGCGCGCTTCAACTGATCGTCGCGAAACTTCGCGCGCAACGCGCGATCGATCCGCATCGCGATCGGGCCCGGCGTGCCGATCCGCGTATCGACGGCGCGTGCATCCGCATCCGCACCGCTGTACGGCTCCTTGCCGCCGAGGATCCACTTCGCCGCCGCGTACAAGCCATCGAGATCGACGTGCGTGAGGATGCAATCGATCGGTCCGGTCGTGCGCACGAATTCCGCCGTCACCATCTCGGGACACGCGCCGTGCTCGGCCTTCGTCGACAACACGAAGCGCGGATCCTTCGCGAACGCCGCGTGCTTCTCGTGATCGTGATGATCGACCCACGCGGCCAACCGCTCGCCGAGTGCGTCGAGGAACGGCTTCGTTACCAGATCGAACGAGATGCTCGTGCCGACCGTCGCCGCGAACGCGATATCGAGCACGACAACTCGCCCTTCGAGCGCGGCTGCCTTGGGCAGGACGCGCGGCGAACCGAAGGCGAGTTGCGGCAGATGCACCACGTCACCATAGCTCACACCACTCGCATCCGTCCCATCTTCATCACCACGCGCACGGCACCATCACAGCTCGGGCACCTGTCGCCGGAAAACGACCCGAGGTCGCCCTTGCAATGTGGACAATGTCTCGCGGTTTTCGCGGCGAGATCATCGGTCCAGCGCTCCGCCGTGGCATCGATCGCGACGCACTTGCCCTTCTTCGCGAGCCCGCGCGCGTCGACGACGTTCGTGCAGTAGTAGACGCTCTCGCGGCAGGCGGTGCAGAACTTCACGCTCGGATCGGCCGTCGGCTGCAAGCCACCCCACTCGCGCGGGCATTGGAACGCGAACTTCGGGACATCGAGCTTCGCGCAGTTTTCGATCGGCGGCCGCGCGACATGCACGCGCCAGCTCGGCCGCGTCCGCACCGCGAGGTCGGCGATCTCCTGCGCGTCGCCGCGGACCTGTGCGCGCACGAACGCCGCATCGTCGAACAGCGAGTTGCCCTCGAGCCAATCGGCGTAGACCTCGCGCGCCATGTCGTCGTGCGCGGCGATCGCGGTCCACAGTTCCGCTTCGCGTGGTGCGCGGGGCAGAAACGGCGGGATCGAAGGCCTGCTCTTCATTCGGCCATATCTCCGGCGACGATGTCGTCGAGGTCGTACGCGATGATTTGCGTCGCGCATCTCGGGCAGATCGAGCCGCTGAAGTTACCGAGATCCGCGCGACAGCCACGACACTCGCGATTCCTCGGCGCCGCGAGATCGCCGCGCCAGCGCATCGCGCCGATATCGAGCGCGACGCACCGGCCCGCGCTCGCGTGATAGCGCGCATCCGGAATCGTCGTGCAGTAGTGGACGGACTTGTCGCAGGCGCCGCAGTGGCGCACCGTCGGATCCGTCGTCGGTTCGAGACCACCCCACTGCTTCGGGCATTTGAAGTTGAACCGCGGCACGTCCTCGCTCGTGCAGTTCTCGATCGCGGGTTGTGCGATGCGTTGGCGCCAGCGCCGGTTCGTCTTGTGGCCGAGCGTCCGCAGGGCTTCGCTCGTCGCGCGGAACTCGATGTCTTCCGTCGACATCCGCTGCAGCTGACCTTGCACGCGCACGAATGCGGCTTCGTCGAGGTGACCGTTCGTCTCCAGCCAGTCGGCGTAGATGTCCCGGCTCGCGTCGTCGTGAGACGCGATATTTCGCCACAGCTCTGCCTCGACCGCGGATCGCGGCGGATATGGTGGTTCCGACACCGTCACTAAGCGTAGCAGTCGCTGTTGTAGGATCGAGCCGTGCGTTGGGTGTGGCTCTTGTGTGTCGCATGCGGCCGGATCGACTTCGATCCATTTGCACGCACTCCCGACGCACACACCGACGCACCGACCGATAGCGGGCGGGTGTGCGGTGCGTTCGAGACGCCGGCGTTGATCGGCGGCGACGTGATGTCCGCGTTCGATGATTGGGAGCCCACGGTCGCGCCCGACGGCACGCTCGCGTTCACGTCGAATCGCGTGATGAACATCGACACGCTCTACATCTCGAAGCCGCCGTACACCGTCGCGACGGTCCCGTCGATCGACAACACCGCGATCAACCAGTGGGGCCCGGTGTGGAACGCCGATGGCTCGCGCTTGTACTTCTCGCGCGACCTAGCCGGCACCACGGCGACGATGTACTCGGCCGACTTCGACGGCACGACGTTCACGAACCTGCGCAACGAACAGGGCCTCGACAACCAGACGATTCGCGGCGCCGCGATCTCGCACGACGAGCTCGAGCTCATCTACGGCGACGATGACGACGCGGCGCAGGCACGTCTCGTTCGTGCGCGCCGGATGAACGTCGGCGATCCGTGGACGATCGAAGGCGCGTTGCCCGCTCCGCTCAATCAAGGCGGCGACAGCTACGGCGCGTTCACGCGCGATGACCTCACGTTCGTGTGGGAGACCCAGCGCGAGGGCGCGGCTCGGCTCTACCAGGCGACGCGCACGTCGCGATCCGACGAATTCGCGAACGTCATGCCGTTCGATCTCGTCGCGCACGTTGCCGGCGATGATGGCGATCCGGACTTCTCCGACGGAGATCAGCGCTTCGCGTTCGCGTCCTCGCGCAACGGCAACAGCACCGGCAACGACATCTACATCACCACGCGCACCTGTCAGTGACCGGGACAGTGCATCGTCACGGTCCAGCCATCGTGGAGATAGACCTGCCGCACCGTCGAGCGATCACCGCATTGCAGCGGTCCGGGTTGCAGTAGGCACAGCGAGCGCTCGCCACCATCGGCGACGAGGGCGCTGCGCCGGCCCGGCGCGACCTCGCCGAGTAGCTTGCCGTCGACGAACACGGTCACCGGATCCGGGCAGCCACCATTATCGACGAAGAACGTCGATCGCGGCTTCGCTCGCGGCGCGGTCTGCTGCGGAATCGGCTCCGGCTTGTCCTCTTCGATCACGTGATAGCGCTGCGGATCCGCGATCGCCGCCGCGAGTAAGCGATCGTTGCATCCGATCGCGCGGAGCTCGGGCCCGATGCCGCGTCCCATCTCCGCGCGCAACTCACCGGCGTCCTCGAGCTGGAGGCGAAACGATTTCTTCGCCGCCGCGACCGCGAGCCGTGCGCTCGGCAAGAGGCCCGCCGTGAGGCCGAGGTCGTCGTGACGCACGATCCGCTTGAACGACGCCTCGAGATCGCTGCCGAGCCGCTCGAACTTCGCGCGGGCCTTCTGCGCCATGTCGTACGCGGGCGCGACTTCGGCGACCGGACAACTCGTGACCTTCGCGCCGGGCTTCGCGAGCGGACCCTTGCCGAGCGAGCCCAACATCGCGAGCACCTCTTGCTGATACATGCCGCGCGCGTTCGACATCGCTTCGGCAAGATCCGCGTAGGTCTGGAGCTCCGCGGTCAACGCGGCGACATCGCCCCATGGCCGGACGAGCGCGGGCTTCCACGCGACCGCGATCGGCGTCCCCGAGCCGAGCGCGCTCGTCGCTTGCGCGGCCTGGGGCAGCGTCGACGCGCGAAACTCCGTCCGCGCCGCATCGGGCTCGTTCGCGAGCGCGTGGGCGATGCCGGCGAGGTAGTGCAGCACCGGATCGTCCGGCCAGTACGCGAGCGCCGGTTCGACCTGCGCGAGCGCGGCCGCACCGTCCTTGCGTGCGAGCTCCGCGGCGACGACCGCGCGCCGAGTCTCGAGCACGCGCGGCGTCTCGCGTGCGGCTTTGCGGAAGTACCACGCGGCGTCGTCGGTGCGATTTTGCGCGAACGCGATCGCGCCGAGGTCGTGCCACGCGGCCGGCGCGTCGGCGGTGTACTTCTGGAGGTTCGTGAACGTGTGGTTCGCTTCGGCGAGCTTGCCGGCGTCGAATTCGGCCAGCGCGATCGCGAAGCCCGGCGCGCTCGATTCGGGCGCGAGCTTCGCTGCCTTCGTGTACCAAGTCAGCGCCACATCCAACGAACCATGTGCGCGATGCGCGTCGCCGATTCGCATCGCGAGTGCGAGGTCGTTCGGGCGCGCGGTCGCGATCGTCTCGAGCGCGGCGATCGCTTTCGGCCACTCGTTCAACGCGCCGTACGCCGCGGCGAGGTCGCTCTTGATCTCGAGATCGTCGGGCGCGCGTTGCGCGATCGCCTCGAGCTCGGCGACGAGCTTCTTCGTCTCGCTGCGCGCCGAATGGATCAACACGAGCACGCGCCGCGCCTTGAGGTCATCCGGGCGATGCGCGGTGACTTGTTCGAGCTGGTGCTCGGCCGCTTTCGCATCGCCGAGCTCCCACAACGCCTCGCCGAGCATCTCGCGCGCGTCGAGGTCCCACGGCTGCGTCGTCACCAACCGCGTGAACAGCTCGAGCGCAGGCTCCCACTTGCCGGCATCCGCCGTCGCGATCGCGGCCGCACGCAGCGAGGCCATGTCGTCGGGCGCGAGGTCCGCCGCGTAGTTGAACTTCGCCGCTGCCTTCGCCGCGAGCTTCGGATCGTTCGGGCCCAACTTCAGATACAGCTCGCCGAGGAGACGCTGCGCTTCGGCGAGCTTCGGATCGAGAAACACCGCGCGCTCCAGATCGTGCTCCGCCGACTTGAGGTCGTTCGCGAGCAGATCGGCCAGGCCCTTGCCCATCATGAACACCGGATAGATGTCCTTCGCGAGCGTGCGATTCAGCTTGATCGTCTGCAGCTCCGACGGCGCCGGCAGCTTCGCCTGGGTCAGCGCATCCGCGAGCGCTGTGCCGAGCACCTGGTGATACGCGGTCATCGGGCCCTGGCGCTTCGCATCGCCGGCAACCGTCGCGACACCGGTATCCGAGAGCTTCCACACCAACACCGCGAGCCGGAGCTCCTCGCCGATCCGGTCGTACCAACCGGTCACGACATACGTGGCGTGCTGCGCGCGACCGTACGCGCCGACGGTATCGGCCTCCGGCGGCACGACAGTTCCGACCCACAGTGGTGGATTCGCGAGTGCGAGGCCGTACGCCGCTTGCGACTTCGCCGCGATCTCGAACGGCGCTTCGGCGGCGACCCAGTCGAACGACTTCCCGTTCGGGACGTGATTCTCGAACGGCGTGACCGCGAGGATCGGCGGACCTTGTGACCAGTCCGGAATCTCGGCATGTGCGGTTCTCGCAGCGATCGCTACGGCCAGCACGTACCTCATCCTCATGCGCTAGGATCATACCGTGGCGAGGACCAAGCGGCGAAAGCCACCGCGACTGCGCAGGGTGTCGGTCCTGCGCGTGTTGCTGCTGTTGCTCGTCTATGGCCTCTCGCTGGGCGCGGCCACGCTGTACTTCGTGGTGAAGACGATCAACGAAGACCTGCCGGACGATCTGACCCAACTCCTCGATTACCGGCCGTATCGCAAGTCGGTCGTGCTCGCGACGGACGGTAACGAGGTCGGGACGTTCTCGATCGAGAACCGCCAGATCGTGCCGCTCGAGCGGATGCCACCACACGTGCCCGCGGCGTTCTTGTCCGCCGAAGATCGCCGGTTCTATCAACACCCGGGCTTCGACCCGAGCGGCATCGTGCGCGCGGCGGTGAAGAACTTCCGCAACGCCGGCACGATCAAGCAAGGCGGCTCCACGATCACGCAGCAGATCATCAAGCAGACGCTGCTCTCGAACGAAGAAGGCGACCTCGACGACGCCGGCTACACGCCCGACCAGATCAAGCACATCAAGAAGCTGGCGAAGTACAAGCGCAAGATGAAGGAGGTCGTGCTCGCGGTCCGGCTCGAGCGCGAGCTCACCAAAGCCGAGATCCTGTCGATCTACCTCAACCACGTCTATCTCGGGCATGGCGCGTACGGTGTCGGTGCTGCAGCGGAGGCGTACTTCGGCAAGGAGGTCGATGACCTCACGATCGCGGAGGCCGCGATGCTCGCCGGGCTCGTCGCATCGCCGACGAAGTACGCACCCACGCACGACATGAAGCTCGCGCGCGATCGCCAGCGCTACGTGCTCGGCCACATGCGCGAGGATCACTACATCTCGGATACCGAGTATCAGGCCGCGCTCGAGGAGCCGATCGCGCTCGTCGACCAATCGGACCTCAATCACCTCGCGTCGCCGTATTTCGTCGAGGCGATTCGCCAGCTCGCGACGAAGCGCTATGGCAACAACGAGCTGTTCAAGGGCGGCCTGAAGTTCTACTCCACGCTCGATCGGCCGACCCAAGCGGCGGCGGAGAACGCGCTCCGGCACGGCCTCGAAGCGCTCGATCGCAAGCTCGGGTTTCGCGGCCCGATCGGCACGGTCGCCCAAGCGCAGCGCGGCACGTGGGCGAACGGTCCCGCGCATCCGTTGACCGGCGCGAACGACGATACGAGTGCGCTCGCGGATCAACTCCTGCCCGAGCAGCGCTACGGCGCGATGATCGTCGAGATGAAGGGTGGTGGCGTCGTCGTCGATCTCGGGCCGAAGCGCCTGCCGCTCGTGCCCGCGGATGCGACCGACGTGATCGGCTATCGCAGCAAAGACGGCGTGACGGCGAAGCTCGGCGACTTGCTCGCGGTGCGGCTCTCGCCCGACGGCAACACGGTCACGCTCGCGCAACGCCCTGCCCTCCAGGGATCCGTGATCGTCATGGATCCGCACACCGGTCGCGTGCTCGCGCTCGTCGGTGGCTACGATTGGACGGCGTCGCAATTCGATCGCGCCACGCAGGCCAAGCGCCAGGTCGGCTCGTCGATCAAGCCGTTCATCTACAGCGCGTTCATCGAGAGTGGTCGCACGCCCGTCGAGCACATGCACGACGGTCCGTTCTCGGTCCAGACCGCGACCGGCACGTGGACGCCGGCGAACTACGACAACAAGTACCTCGGCGACGTCACGCTGATGACCGCGCTCGCGTTTTCGCTGAACACGATCAGCGTCCAGATCGCGGTCCAAGTCGGGCTCGATCGGATCATCGAGATCATGCGCGGGTTCGGGATCACGTCGCCGATTCCGCGCCACATCTCGATCTCGCTCGGCACGCCGGACCTCACGCCGCTGGAAGTCGCGACCGCGTACGCCGGCATCGCGAACGGCGGCCGGCGGGTTCAAGCGCGGTTCTTCGATCTCGTCACCGACACGAGCGGGAAAGTTGTCGACGATCTGCGCAAGCAACCGATCGGCGCGCAGATCATCTCGCCCGAGGTCGACTACGTGATGATCAATCTCATGAAAGGTGTCGTCCAGCGCGGTACGGCGCAGTGGGCGAAAGGCCTCGGTCGTCCGGTCGCGGGCAAGACCGGCACGTCGGCGAACTATAAGGATGTCTGGTTCAACGGCTTCACCACCGATTTACTGTGTTCCGTCTGGATCGGCCGCGACGACTCCACGCCGATCGGCGACAAGATCACGGGCGGTGGTGCCGCGGTCCCGATCTGGCTCGAGGTAATGCAGAAGGCGCATCCACCGACGAAGGTGCGCGATTGGTTGCCGCCGCCGAACATCACGTTCGCGCGCGTCGAGCCGTGGAGTGGCGATCCGTCGGGCCCGAGCTCGGATCCGAACCAAGCGGTATGGATGCCGTTCGTGCGCGGCAGCTTGCCGGGTCGGTATCTCTCGGGGCCGGTGATCCGATCGTTCGATGATCTCGTGCCCGCGCCGTCGACACCGAAAGTCGAGAAGTGCGCGGACCTCACGTGCCTGTAGACTCGTGCTAGCGTGCGCGCATGAGATTCGCTTTCGCGCTGTGCGCGATCGCACTACTCGGTTGTCGACACAGTCTCGACGAACACGAGTTTAATGATGCGGCGCCGCCCGGTCGGTTGTGCACGGCGCAAGCGGCAACGGTGTCGAGCTGTGCAGCCGCGGTCGGTCACTCCGAGCTGAGCTACATCGAATCGAACATCATCAATCCGAAGTGCAGCGCGTTTAGCTCGTGTCATGGTTCGATGTCGACGCAGGACAACCTGAACCTCGAGGCCGGGTCCGGAATGTTGGGCATGGTCGATGCGGCGGCGGTCCTCGACCCGAGCCGCAAGCTCGTCGTAGCCGGAAACATTAATCAGAGCTTTTTGAGTGTCATGATCGGTGCCATCAAGCCCGATGAAGCAGACCCACCCCTGGATGCCATCCCGAAATCACCGTCCTCCGGCAAAGACGTCGGGACGATGCCGCAGGACAATCCAGTGATGTGCTGCGAAAAAGTCGACGCTGTGACGGCCTGGATCATGGCGGGCGCTCCGAACAATTGATCGGATCCCGCGATAAGTAAGTCACCGTTCACCCTCGCGTTTTGGGGGCCGTATCCTTGACGCAACTCTCCATAGCTCGGTACAAAATAAGGGAACGCAGCCCGCGATAGAGGGTTCGCCCCATTTCCGTGGGCAAGTGAGGATTGATCGATGAGCTGGTTAAGTGATGTCTTCCAAAAAGGTGGACCGTTCTTCATCGTCAATACGTTCTTTTTGGCGATCGTGATCGGACTGATCGTCGAACGAGCGATTTACTTTCTCGGTCGCGGTCACCTGAACGCGAAGGCGTTCCTCGAGCAGCTGCGCAAGTTGCTCTCGGCGAACAACGTCGATCGCGCGAAGAAGTTGTGTGACGCCACCACGGCACCAGTCGCGCGCGTCGCGAAGGCCGGCCTCAATCGCTTGCACCGCGGTGAAGCGGCCGTCGCGCAGGCGATGGAAGAAACGATGACGGACGTCATCCCCGAGGTGAAGACCCGCATCGGTGCGCTGTGGTCGCTCGCGAACATCTGCACCCTGATCGGTCTCCTCGGAACCATCACGGGTCTCATTCGTACGTTCCGCGCGATCGGTAACCTGTCGCCGCAAGAGCAGAAGCAGAAGCTGTCGGAAGGTATTTCCGAAGCAATGTACAACACCGCGTTCGGTCTCTCGATCGCGCTCATCTGCATGCTCGGCCACCTCTTGTTGTCGGCCGCGATGAAGAAGGTCGTGTCGGATCTCGAAGCGTTCAGCCTGCGGTTCGAGAACCTGCTCGCTGAAGGTGGATCCGCGGCCGCGAGCCGCGCGCCGGCCGCCCCCACCGAGGACATCGAGTAACTCCACGTGGAGTGGAGCGCACAACGCGTTCGGTCGAAGATTCGCTCCGCGGTCAAGCGGCGCGAAGCGGACATCGAGCAGGACGAGATGGAGTCGGGTGAGCTCAACCTCATCCCCTATCTCGACATGGTCACGAACCTGATGTTGTTCCTGCTCGCGTCGGTCGCGGCGGGCATCGTGTTCACCCAGATCGATACGCAGCTGCCGGACAAGGCCCCGCCCTCGTCGACCACGCAGCAGCCGCAAACGAACCCGGACAATCAGCCGTTGAAGTTGATCGTGTCGATCACGCGCGACCGTCTCGTGCTGTGGTCGATCAGCGGGCTCGAAGGCACGCTCGCGCAACCCAAGGCGGTGTTCCCGCGGACCGGTCGCGATGGCGATGCGTGCGATGGCGCATATATGTGCGAGAGCGGGTTCTGCAGCGAACAGCTGAAGTGCGAGCCGCCCAAGCTCGCCGAAGGCGCCCAGCCGATCCAGCCCACGCCGGTGTTCGATTTCCGCGGGCTCTCGAACGCGTTGTTCGAGATCGCGAACCGGCGTTACACCGGCAAGCAGCGCAAGGCGGACACGTACCAGATCATCCTCCAGGCGGACGGCCAGATTCCGTACAACACGATCGCCTCGACGATGGCGGCGCTGCGCTGCAAGATGCCGGACATGGGCAAGGAGCCCACCGGCTGCGCGATGCCCACGGAAGATCCTGACCTGAAGAAGGCCAAGGATCCGGTGTCGGCCGACAAGCTGTTCTTCGATACGGCGCGTGCGTCGTACGATCCCAAAACGATGGCGCTGTTCAGCGACATCCTCTTCTCGTCGGGATTCGAATCACAATGAGCTTCACGCAACGCGAAGCACGTTCGTTGATCCGCCGGGCCGTCGCGCGCGTCCCCGAAGGCGAGAACATCACGCACCTCAACATCATGCCGATGATGGACATGATGACGATCCTCCTGGTCGCCTTCATCTTCCAGCTGTCCACGAACGCGCTCGACGTCATCGCGGGCACCGTCAGTCTTCCGAAGACCGAGATCGATGCCCCGCTGCCCGAGAAGTCGTGGACGCTCGTGATCACGCAGACCGGCGTGGTTGTCGAAGGTCAGGCGATCGTGTCGGTCGCGAACGGCGATGTCGACCCGGCCGAGAAAGACGGCGGATCGCAGGGCATCAAGATTCCGCGTCTCAGTAATTATCTGGCGAACCTCCGCGGCCAAGAGATCAAGAAGCTGCAGGAAGATGGCAAGGACCCGTCCAAGGAGAAGCCGCCCGAGCTGCTCCTCATCGCGGACCGGACCACGCCCTATCGCCTGCTGCTCGAAGTGATGTACTCCGCGAAGACCAAGGAAGCCGGGTTCAAGCACTTCCGGCTGATCGTCCAGAAGAACTTCCCGGTCCGCCCGGCCGCGCCGTAATCTCGGTCGCTTGCGGCGCCGAGTGCGCTAAACTTGGGACATGAAGTTCGCCGGCGAACGTCGTGCCCTCGCTGCCATCGTGTTCGTGTTCTACGCGATCGCGTATTTCGTGCTCGGTGCATCCGCGCTGCAACCGGCGTTGTCGCCGAGCATGTATGCGCTGGCTGGTGTCTACGGGCTCGCGTTCTTCGCGCTCGTCGCCGGTTACTTCTGGGGCCGGTGGTTCGCGATGGGCGTCGGCATCTACGGCCTCCTCGTCGGTGTGATCGGCATGTGGCAGCTCGGCGCGGAGCCGTTGATCCTGTTCATCGGTGGCTCGCACCTCGCGGCGATCCTGATGCTCATGGGTGAAGGCATGGGCGCGGGCTTCGAGGGCAAGACGGGCTGGCGCGAGAAGTTCCACATGGACGACAACGCGGTTCGTCGGCTCGGCAAGTCGGTCATTCGCGCGGGCGTCTCGCTGCCGATGGTGCTGCTCTATGCGCTGGCGCCGAAGCAACCGGCGGAAGCGATCGCTGGCTTGTGCGCGTTCCTGGCGCTCGGCGTCGGTCTGCGTGCGTTGATCCAGATGAAGACCTGGGGTGTGCTCGCGATCGGCACGGCCGGCTTGGTGATGACGGGGCTCGGCCTCGAGCACATCACGAGTGCGACGTGGGGCGTGTTCCCGCTCGCGTCGGGTGCGTTGCTGCTCGCCGCGGCGGCGCCGTTCCTCGCGCCGATGGCGCGTCATCTTCGTACCGCGTAACGAAACCTGAACGCCCGGCGCTGATCCCGCTGGGCGTTTTTGCGTCCGGAAATCGTAGATCATTCAGCTTCATCGCGTTCAGTCAAAATCGAGCGAGCAGCGAAAAGGATGAGGACCGCGTCCGGCGCTGACCGCGTGCGGCGATGACCGCGTCCGGTCGAAGATGAGCGAAACGGTAAATGGTGAAGCGAAACGGCGAAGCGAAATGATCTACGCCTTTTCTTGTGCCGTTTGATCGCGGACTTACGACGCGTTACCGTAAGGACATGCGCTTGTTCGTCTGCTTGGGGCTCGCCGTCGGCATGGCCGCGTGTCAGCCGCTCTACGGTTCTGCGCCGGAGCGTCTGCACACACCGGAGAAGAAGAAGCGTCCGCCCGAACCGCCGGGCCAGGAAGAGCAGATCAAGTACGTCGAAGATTGCACGGCGTCGTTCCAAGACGATCCGCGCAAGTGGCACCCGCAGCCCACGCTCGCGCGCCCTCTCGTCGAGACGGGCGATACCGCGATCGCGTCGTCGGACAAGACGCCCGAAGCGAACGCGAAGGTCGGCCTCATCAAGGAAGCGATCGACAAGTATCGCAACGCGCTGATCAAGGATCCGTACAGCGCGGACGCCACGCTGAAACTCGCCGTCGCGTACGACAAAGTCCTTCGCAAGGGCTGCGCGATCGCCATGCTGAAGCGCCTCGCCGCACTCTCGAGCAATCCCAAGTTCGCGACCGAGGCGAATCGCTCGATCGACGCCGTCGGTGACAACGCGGTGTGGTTCAAGGGCTACCGCAAAGACGCGATGCAGGCGGTGGGTCGGTGAAGAAGCTCCTGCTCGTATTCTTGATCGCGTGTGGTGGCTCGCAAGAGATGACGCCACCGCCGCCACCCTTGCGTCCCGAGCCCGAACCGGCGCCGCCGTCGGTGAAAGAGCAAAAGGATTGCGAGCCGACCGATCCGCAAACCGAGCTCAAGCCGCTCACGTTCGACCAGCGCTCGATTCCGGAGGGCATGCGCCTCGCGGATGAAGGCTACGCGTCGCTGAATTCGTCGCGCTCGGCGGAGATCGACAAGCTCACACGCGAGCAGCAGATCACGGACGCGGTGAACTCGTTCCTGACCGCGCTCGCCGCCGATCCGTACAACGTGAAGGCCACGTACGGCCTCGCGGCCGCGTACGCGCGCATCGGCCGCAAGCAGTGCTCGATCAATCTGCTGACCCGCATCCTCCAGATGCGGCCGCACTATTCGAAGCACGCCGAGGTCGAGGCCACGATCGACCACCTGCTCGGCCGCAAGCAGGTGCTCGACCCGGACTTTGCCGATATGCGCCGCGACGAGCGGTTCCGCACGTTGATCTCGAAGATGTGTGAGGGCACGAACGACGCTAACTGCGTGTACGGCGCTCAAAAAGAAGGTCGCGAGCGATAAGTCCCCGTCGCAGCTATCTAGCGGCTGTGACAGCGGTTGCGCTTTATTTTGCGGTCTCCAAGCGGTATGAACCAGGGCCATGTTGCGCCCCATCCTTGCCGCCCTCCTCTTCATCCCGGCCGTCACCCTGGCGGCCCCGAAGAAAGGTCAGCCGCACCCGATGGAAGCCGGCACGAGCGGCGCCGGTCCTACGGGCAAGGCGCAGCAGTGCGGCGTGAAGGTGTTCCCGCTCGCGGTCGGTAATCAGTGGACGTACGTGATGGTGCCGTCGCCGACGCCACCGGATGACCAGATCAAGCGCATCTCGCCGGCGGAAGCGAACCAGATCGATATCAAGATCACGGATATCAAGACCGATCCGAAGACCAAGGACACGGTCGTCACGCTCGAAGAAAAGTCCACGATCGATATCTCGAAGGATCCCAAGAAGCCGCAGCTCGACGAGCGCACGATCACCACGTCGATCACGTGCAACGCGAAGAAGTTCGAAATCTCGCCGGACAGCTTCTTCTTCTCGGGTGAGCCCGGTGGCTACGTCGGCCTGAAGCTCGACGAAGTCACGCACAAGGCCTCGAGCTGGGCGCTGACGAATGGCGGCATCGGCGAAGCGCAGTGGCGCGAGGACGTGTCGATGAAGTGGACGCGTCTGCCGAAGGAGGGCTCGCAGGCCCAGCTCGGTACCGGCAAGCTCGATCTCGAGCGTCAGTTCACGCCGCAGCCGCCGGAGTCGGTGTCGACGAAGGCCGGCGCGTACACGGCGGAGAAGCTCGGGCTCCTCACCACGGGTCGCGTCACGCTCGACAAGGCGATTTCGCCGGATACGAAGCCGTTCGAGATTCCGGCGAACTGGCAGTCGACGATCTGGATCGCGCCGAACGCAGGTGTGGTGCAGACGCTGAATCCGTATTCGCACATGTATCAGTTGAGCGCGGCGACCCTGAAGTAAGACACCTCGCGGCGTGACGCGACCGATGCGCGCGTCGCCGACGCGAGTCCGACGACGTGGTCTTCGTCATAGTCCTAGACGTGGACTTCGTCCCAAGACATCTCCAGCGAGCGCGGTCGCCGACGATCGTGTCGACATCCTCGTGTCGACGGCGCGGTCACGCTCATCCCAGACGCGGTCTGGGGACTAGGTCCAGGTCTAGGACTAGGACGAGGACCAGGTTGCGCGCGGCGGCCGTTCGATTGCCCCGTCGATAACCGGAGCGGGACTCGTTCCAAGACTCGTGGCGACGCGAGTCCGACGACGTGGTCTTCGTCCTAGTCCTAGTCCTAGACCTGGACTTCGTCCCAAGACATCTCGCGGCGAGCGGTCGTCGACGATCATGTCGACATCCTCGTGTCGGCGCGGTCACGCTCATCCCAGACGCGGTCTGGGGACTAGGTCCAGGTCTAGGACTAGGACGAGGACCAGGTTGCGCGCGGCGGCCGTTCGATTGCCCCGTCGCGGAGCGGGACTCGTTCCAAAGGCTCGGCGACGCGAGTCCGACGACGTGGTCTTCGTCCTCGTCCTAGTCCTAGACCTGGACTTCGTCCCAAGACATCTCGCGGCGAGCGCGGTCGTCGACGATCATGTCGACATCCTCGTGTCGGCGGCGCGGTCACGCTCATCCCAGACGCAGTCTGGGGACTAGGTCCAGGTCTAGGACTAGGACGAGGACCAGGTTGCGCGCGGTCCTCGCGACACGGCCGTTCGATTGCCCCGTCGATAACCGGAGCGGGACTCGTTGCCAAGGCTCGGCGACGCGAGTCCGACGACTGGTCTTCGTCCTAGTCCTAGTCCTAGACCTGGACTTCGTCCCAAGACATCTCGCGGCGAGCGCGATCGCCGACGATCATGTCGACATCCTCGTGTCGGCGGCGCGGTCACGCTCATCCCAGACGCAGTCTGGGGACTAGGTCCAGGTCTAGGACTAGGACGAGGACCAGGTTGCGCGCGGTCCTCGCGACACGGCCGTTCGATTGCCCCGTCGATAACCGGAGCGGGACTCGTTTCCAAGGCTCGGCGACGCGAGTCCGACGACGTGGTCTTCGTCCTAGTCCTAGTCCCAGACCTGGACTTCGTCCCAAGACATCTCGCGGCGAGCGGTCGTCGACGATCATGTCGACATCCTCGTGTCGACGCGGTCAGACGCGGTCTGGGGACTAGGTCCAGGTCTAGGACTAGGACGAGGACGAGGTTGCGCGGCGTCCGTTCGATTGCCCCGTCGATAACCGGAGCGTCGGCTCGAATCGAGTAGTCTGCTGCCATGCGAGCGCGATGGCGCGTCACGAAACCTCTGCGCGACGCCGTCGCCGCCGGACACCCATGGGTGTTCGATCGCGCCGTCCAATCGCAGCCCTGCGAGCCCGGCGATGTGATCACGCTCGTCGACGAACGCGGCCCCCTCGCGACCGCCCTCGCGGACCCGACGTCACCGATTCGCGCGCGCATCCTCGATCGCGATCCGGAAGCGGTATGCGCCGGCGCGTGGGCCGCCGATCGCGCGTACCAGGCCGCGCGATGGCGCGCCCGCGATCCACTCCTCGCGAACTGCACCGGCATCCGCCTGATCCACGGCGAAGCCGACGGCTGCCCAGGCCTCGTCATCGATCGCTACGACTCGACGATCGTCGTCGTGTTCGACGGTCCCGCCGCCACCGCTTTCTGGCGCGCTCGCCTGCCGGACGTGATCGAAGGTCTCGAACGCGCGGGCCTGATCATCGATCACGTGTGGCTTCGCGGCGACCGCAAGCAACGCGCACAAGGCGAAGCGGTCCGCGGTGATCCGCCCGCGAAGATCACGATCGCCGAGGACGAAGCGCGGTTCGCCGTCGACGTTCGTCTCGGTCAGAAGACCGGCTTCTTCCTCGATCAACGCGACAACCGCCGCACGATCCGCCGCCACGCCCACGGCCTCTCCGTGTTGAACGTGTTCTGTTACACCGGCGGGTTCTCGCTCCACGCGTTGATCGGCGGCGCGAAGCAGGTCACGTCCGTCGATCTCGCGGCACCGGCGATCGCGGCGATCGATCAGAACCTCGCGCTCTCGAAGCTCGACAAATCGAAGCACGAGCCGATCGCGATGGACGCGTTCATGTTCTTCGAGAAGGCCCAGGCCCAAGGCCGGCGTTGGGATCTCGTGATCGTCGACCCGCCGAGCTTCGCGCCGAGCGAGAAGGCGCGGCCGCAAGCACTGGGCGCGTATCGCCGGCTGGTCGATGCCGCGCTGCTTTGTATCGAGCCGGGCGGCTACTTTGCCCTCGCCTCGTGCAGCAGCCATATCAACGAGGACGATCTCCTGACAATCTCGGCCCGACCAATCCTCCGCCTTCGCCACCAGGCCGGCGCCGCCAGCGATCATCCTGTTTTGCCGGCCTTTTCAGAAGGACGGTATCTGAAGTTCTTGTTATTTGATGTGGGATGACCTGACGGAGATTTCTTCTCTGAAAATCAGTGGTTGACGCGGTGTGCGACAAATGGGTACAGAGCGACCCTAATGCGCTCGCTTCGACTTTGCCTCGTGTTTGCGTCGATGCTGTTGGTCGCCGCGTGTGGTGGAAACGACAACAATCCGGGCAATGCGCCCCAGTGCAGTGACGGCATCGACAATGACGGTGACGGCAAGATCGACTTCCCGGACGACCTGGGCTGCGCATCGCCGGACGGCTCGGACGAGAGCGCGTATCCGGCCCCGCAGTGCTCGGACGGGCGAGACAACGATGGCGACGGCAAGATCGACTTCCCGAACGACCCGGGCTGCTTCGCGCCCCAGCAAGACACCGAGTTCGACGACTGCCCGGACGGCCCGAACTGTCCGCAGTGCGCGAACGGCAAAGACGACGACGGCAACGGCCTGATCGATTACCCCGATGATCCGGGCTGCACCGCGGCTTCGGACACCGACGAGCTCATGGACAACCCGATGGCGTGCGGCGGCAACTTGGTCGCGCTGCAACTGCCATTCGATGGCCACGTCACGACCACGATCGATCCGTCGCAAGCCTCCGTGCTGACGTCGCCGACGTGTGGCGGTCAGGGTGGCGAGGTCGTGTACGAGCTGCGCATCAGCTCGCCGAAGGTTGTCGTCGCGACGACGGATTTGCCGGGCACGACTGCGGACACCGTCCTCTCGGTGCGCAGCCCCGATTGCCAGATGGAGCTCGGCTGCGACGACGACTTCACGGACTCGTCGATCACCGGCGCTTCGCAACTCGCGGTGTCGCTGTCGACGCCCGGCGTGTACTTCCTCGTCGTCGATGTTCACGATGGCGGCGCCGGCGGCGCGATCGAGATGCAGGTCAACCTCCTCGCCGGTGAAGGCGAGCTGTGCGACGGCAACTCGAGCTGTGGCACCGGCCTCGTCTGCCGGATCCCGCTCAACGGCACGCAGAAGGTCTGCGCGAAGCCGGTGTGCTCGGACGGCGTCGACGACGATGGCGACGGCAAGGCCGACTTCCCGGAGGACCCGGGTTGCGAATCGGCGGACGACAACGACGAGACCGACGATTGCCCCTCGGGCCCGAACTGCCCGGCGTGCTCGAACGGCGTGGACGACGATGGCGACGGCAAGATCGACTACCCGCTCGATCCGCAGTGCCTCTCGGCATCCGGCGCGTCGGAGGTCTGCCTCGACAAGGACAACGTCGCGACGCTGACCACGGCGACCACGATGGGTGACACGACGAACGCACACAACGACATCACGGACGAGACCTGCAGCCTCGATCCAAACACCGCACCCGACGTGATCTATCGCCTCGACCTCCCGGCGCTCACCGCGCTGACGATCTCGACGGATCCGGACTTCGACGCGATCACCCAGCTCGTCGGCTCGACGTGCGGTGGCACGCCGATCGGCGGCGCATCGGTTGGTTGCGAAGACACCAGCGACATCGTCGAAGGCGCGATGACGGCCGGCACCTACTACCTGATCATCGACGGCTGGGACGACGGTAGCGGCACGTTCTCCGTCACGCTCCAAGGCACGATCAAGGCGAACGGCTCCTGCGAAGGCGCGCTCGCGCAATCGGGCGCCCTCACCTGTCCGTCGGGCTACGCCTGCGCCGGCACGATGGGCTCGCGCACGTGCAAGCCGGCACTGTGCTCGGACGGCATGGACAACGATGGCGACGGCAAGATCGACTACCCGTTCGACCCGGGCTGCGATAGCCCCGGCGACAACGACGAGACGAATGCCGCGAACACCGTGTGCTCGGACAACATGGACAACGATGGCGACGGCACGAAGGACTTCCCGGCGGACACCGGTTGCGCCTCGGCCGCGGACACCAGCGAAGTGCTGTGCTCGACCGAGCACGACGCGTTCGCCGCGATCACCGCGACGACGATGAGCGGTACCACCGCCGGCAAGGCGAACGATCAGACGCCGAAGTCCGGCTGCACGCTGTCGTCGAACGCGCCGGACGTGGTCTACACGCTGAACCTGCCGGTGCCGGTCGCGACGCTGTCGATCGATACGCTCGCGTCGTCGTACGACACGGTGCTCTCGATCGTCGACACGCACTGCACGAACACGATCGCCTGTGACGACGACGACAACATCGATGCGACGTTCTCGACGAAGTCGAAGATCGTGCTGACGAATGTGTCTGCCGGTAACTACGCGGTCGTGATCGACGGCTACTCGACGAACAGCGGCACCTACACGTTGACCACGGTCGGCACGGTCGCTGCGGGCACGGCATGTACGGCGCCCGGCTTCTCGGGAGCGAACGCGTACCTCAAGTGCCCGACCGGTACGACTTGTACCGGCGGCACCTGCCACTAGGCAGCGCGAACGCGGCCCGAGCGCGCGGCTTCTTTGCGCAACAGCAACGCGCGCGCGTTCATCTCGGCTTCCTCTTCGTCATCGTTGTGGTCGTAGCCGAGCAGATGACACAGCCCGTGCGACGCCAGGTGGAGCAGCTCCTTGTAGAGCCCCTGCTTCGCCTGGCGCTTCGCCGTGGGCACGCTGATCACCAGATCACCTAACAGGCTCGCATCCGCGTTCGCGGCCTCGCGCTGCGCGAACGCGAGCACGTCCGTCGGCTTGTCCTTGCCGCGGTAATCGCGATTGAGCTCGTGGATCGCCGGATCGCCGCACAGGCGCAGCGCGACTTCGTAGTCCTTGCGCGAATCGGTGAGCGCCGCGGCCTTCACCATCCGCGCGACCTCGCGCTTCAGCTTCGAGCGCACATCCTTCGCGAGCACGATGTCTTCGTCGACGACGAGCTCGAGCATCAGGAATCGCGCGTCGTGTTCACGTACACCCGCGCCTGCACGAAAATCTCGAATAGCTCCGCATCGAGTTGGCCGCGCTTCACATCACCCGAGAGGATGTCGAGCGCCTTCTCCGCCGGCATCGCCTTCTTGTACGGGCGATCGGAGGCGGTCAACGCATCGTAGATGTCGCTGATCGCCATCATTCGCGCCGGGACCGGAATCTGATCGCCGCGGAGCTGCCGCGGATAGCCCGTGCCGTCGAGCTTCTCGTGATGCGCGCCCGCGATTTCGGGGACGTCGCGCAACGTGCGGCTCCACGGAATCTCGCGCAGGAAGTTGTAGGTGTGGACGACGTGCGAGTTGATCTCGAGCCGCTCTTGCTCGGTCAGCGAGCCGCGCTTGATCTGCAGGCACGTCGCTTCGTCGTGGTTGAGGAACGGCAGCTCGAGGCCGGCGTCGTCGTTGTACTTCATGCCGGCGATCTCGGCGATTCGCTCGAACCCGCCCTGCTCGAGCACCGTGGGCTCGTTCGCCTGGAGGATGAACTTGATGATGTCGTCGAGCTCGGTGATTTTCGCGCCGATATCGGTGTCGACGCCCGAGAGCAGGCCGACGAGCTCGTCCTTCGACGCTTCCTGGTAATAGCGCAGCTTCGATTCGAGCCCCGCGATCTTGTGACCGCGCTTGATCAGCTGGAACCGCTGGAGGATCAGCTCGCGCTCGTGCTCGTACAGCTTCTTCGCTTTGACGAGCACGTGCTCGCGCACGCCGACCTTGCCGAAATCGTGGAGCAGCGCCGCGTATTCGATCTGCTTGAGATCGTCGTTCGAGAACCGGACCTCGCGGAACGTCCCCGTCTCGTTGCGATTGACGGCCTTGCCGAGTCCGACGGTGAGCGTGGCGACGCGCTCCGAGTGACCCGACGTGGTCGGATCGCGCGATTCGATCGCGGTGACCGACGCCTTTACGAACGAATCGAACAGCGTGCGGACTTCTTCGTAGAGCAGCACGTTCTCGAGCGCGATGCCCGCTTGCGACGCGAGCGCCGAGACGTACTTCTCCGAGATGTCGTCGTACGGCACCACGCCATCTTCGAAGTCCGACGGATCTTGGAGCTGGATGAAGCCCTTCGCGCGCTTGTTGATCAGCTGGATCACGCCGATCACTTCATCGCGCGCGCTGATCATCGGCACCGCGAGCACCGAGCGCCCCTGATAGCGATACTTGTCGTCGAAGCTGCGGTCGTGGACGAAGCCCCACTGATTGTTGCCGACGCCCGGCTCGTCGAGCTTGTACAGATCCGGCACGTTGATCGGCACGCCAGAGAGCACGCACGATCCGACGATCGACGACGACGCCACCGCCATCGTGAACCCGGCGGACTGGACGTTGCGCGATTCGTTTTGCGACACCGCGAACCGCAACCGCCGCCGCGTCAGGTCTTCATCGTGGCCCTCGACGATATAGACCGAGCCGGCGTCCGACGAGGTGACCTCGCACGCACGCTTCAAGATGATCGCGAGCAGCGATTGGATGTCCCGCTCTTGCGACAGCGCGCGACCGATCGAGATCAACATCTCGTTCTCGTGGCGCGACCGCTCGTGCTCGAGCTCGAGCGTCGCGGATTGCATGCGCATCGCGATCGCCTCGGCGCGCGATCGCAACGCGAGCAGCAGGCGGACCATCGAGATCGGAGCACCGAGCACGGTCAGATCGGCATCCGTGGACACCGCATCGAGCCGCGCTTCTTCGATCTCCTCGTCGCCACCGACGAGGATCAGGCCGTAGTTGCCCGAGCGCGCACGCGTGAGGTGCGGTGCGAGCGCGGCCGCGTCCTTCCAGACTTCCGGCCACGCGAGCACGAGCATCACCGGCGCCTTCGCGCGCTGAGCGACGACCTCGAGCTCGATCCAGCCGTCACCCTGACGCCGCACGCGATAACCGAGCATCCGGCGGTCGCGCGTGACCGCTGCGACCAAGTCGTCGGGGGTTCCCACCGCCATCTGCAGTCGAGTCTAGCGTGCCTCGGGCGCGTCGGGAGCCGGTCTCGTATCTTCGTGCGCCCGATCTTGCGTCCGCGGGTTGGCCGCCTCGCTCTGGGCGGCGCGGCTCCGGTCACGGCTGTCATACGCGCGAATCAGTGCCGCCACGAGCGGATGGCGCACCACGTCTTGGTCGTCGAACTGGACCAGGCCGATCCCGCGGATGCCCTCGATCAGGCTCATCGCGTCCCGGAGGCCCGAGCGCTGCCCCGGAGGCAAGTCGGTCTGCGTGGGGTCGCCCGTGATCACCATCTTCGCGCCGTAGCCCATGCGCGTCAGGAACATCTTCATCTGCGCCGGCGTGGTGTTCTGCGCTTCGTCGAGGACGATGAACGCATCGTTCAACGTACGGCCACGTAGGAACGCGAGCGGCGCGACCTCGATCGTCCGGTCCGCCATCAGGCGCTGGATCCGGTCGAGCTCGATCATGTCGCCGAGCGCGTCGAGCAGCGGGCGGAGGTACGGATCGATCTTCTCCTCGAGCGTACCGGGCAGAAAGCCCAGCGACTCGCCTGCCTCGACGGCGGGACGGGTCAGGATGATCCGGCGAATCTGCTTGTCGAGCAGCGCGCGAACGGCGAGCGCCATCGCGAGGTAGGTCTTGCCGGTGCCGGCGGGACCGACCGCGAACACGATGTCGTTCGACCGGACCAGATCGACGTACTTCTTTTGCGTCGGGCCCTTCGGCGCGATCGGACGGCCCGAGCGCGGCGTCAGGATCGTGTCGCCGAACACGCTCGAGATCGATTGGGTGTTCTCGCCCTGCAAGAGCTTCACGGCGCGCGCGACGTCATCCGACGACAGCGGCTTGCCCGCGAGCGCCATCGTGTAGAGCTGCTCGAGCGCCGACTTCGCGATGTCGACGTTCTTGTCCTCGCCTTCGATCGTGATCTCGTTGCCACGCAGATGGATCTCCGCCTGCGCGGTGCGCTCGATCAGCTTCAACCGACTGTTGTTGCTCCCGATCAACAGCTGAAGCGCTTCGGGATCGTCGAATGCGAGTTTCTCCCGTTTCATAGATAGCGGGCGGCGGTATAGCACACGGGTGGAAACGCCAAACCCGAAGGGCAGCTCGCTCAGCCGGCTCGTAGATGTCATGGACCGCCTGCTCGCGCCCGATGGCTGCCCGTGGGACCGCGAGCAAACGCTCGACTCGTTGCGCCCGTTCCTCGTCGAAGAGACCTACGAGGTGTTGGACGCGCTCGCGAAGAACGACGTGTCCGGGCACTGCGAAGAGCTCGGTGATTTGCTCATGCAGATCGTGTTTCAAGCGGCGATTCGCGAGGCCGAAGGCGCGTTCGATATCGACGCCGTCGTGAAGGGCATCGCCGACAAGCTCGTCCATCGCCATCCACACGTGTTCGGCGATGCGAAGGTCTCCGGCTCGGACCAGGTGCTGAAGCAATGGGACGAGATCAAAGCGGCGGAGAAAGCCGCGCGCGGCGAGACGAAGAAGCGCACGCTCGACGGCGTTCCGCCCGGCCCCGCACTCGCTCGGGCCCAGAAGATCGGCCAGAAGTGCAAGAAGGTCGGGTTCGATTGGCCTGGCTGGGAAGGCTCGTTCGACAAGGTCAAAGAAGAGGTCGAAGAAGTCCGCGTCGCGATCGGGGACAAGGATCAGGTCGAGATGCACGCCGAGCTCGGCGACTTGCTCCTCGCGTGCGTGAACCTCGCTCGCAAGATCGATGTCGATGCCGAGCAAGCGCTGATCGACGCGACGCTCCGGTTCGAGCAGCGCTTCGCGATCGTCGAAGATTTACTCGCAGAGCGTGGCAAGTCGCCTAGCCAGTCGAACCTCGAAGAGATGGATTCGCTCTGGAACGACGCCAAAAAGTTGCACCGCAAAAAGTGACGCTTTTTTGTGCAGACGCGATCGGGTCGAAGATTTCTCGACGGAATGCCGTCACCGTCCCGCCATTTCCCCACGACTTATCCACAGAACCGTCGGGTACTCCCGCGGGAATCCACACGAATCCAGCTCAGGCGTTACGGCATTGACGCGGGCACCTTCCACGGGGTAAATGCCTGCTCCCCTTAGGAGAACTGACAGTGGCGAACATTCGCTCGGCCGAGAAGCAGAACCGCAAGATGATCCGTCACCGCGCGCGCAACCGCGCCGCGATGGCCGCACTCCGCACCGCGATCAAGACCGCGCGCGCGGCCGTTGACGACAAGACCGGTAAGTCCGGCGACTCGAAGGCACTCGTGAAGGCAGCGATCTCGACGATCAACAGCGCCGTCTCGAAGGGCATCCTCAAGAAGAACACCGGATCGCGCTACGTCTCGCGCCTCGCGACGCGTCAGCCCGCCACCACCGCCGCCTGAAGAAGAACGATCCAGCGGCGCACGACTCGACGCAGATTGGCGTCGCGAAGGGTGCTGCGGATCCATCTGCACCGAGCACGCAGCTCGGTGTGGGACCTGTCCAAGGGGATGCTCCGACGGCCGCTGCGCCTGTCGTCGAGCCTTCGCAAACCGGATCGGGAAGTACCGGCGTCGCGCCGCTCGAAGGCCGCGTCGATTTACTGACCGTCATCGATCGCGCGCACTACGAAGTGCTCGCCGAGTTCGGGCGCGGTGGCCTCGGCCGCGTGTTGCGTGCACGCGATCGCCGCACCGGACGGATCGTCGCGATCAAAGAAGTGCTCCGGCCGACGCCGGGCCTCGTCGCGCGCTTCGCTCGCGAAGCGATCGTGACCGCGAACCTCCAGCATCCGGCGATCGTGCCGGTCTACGAGGTCGGGCGCTGGCTCGACACCGGCGACCCGTTCTACGCGATGAAGCTGGTCGCCGGCGCATCGCTCATGGATTCGGCTCGCAAGGCGCGAACGCTCGAGCAACGCCTCGCGCTCCTGCCCCACATCATCTCGGTCGCCGAAGCGCTCGCGTACGCGCACGGCGAGCGCGTGATCCATCGCGACCTGAAGCCCGCGAACGTGCTGATCGGCGATTTCGGCGAGACCGTCGTGATCGACTGGGGCCTCGCGAAGCGCTTGGACGATCTCGACGCCGAGCCGACCGAGACCGCCGGTGGCGAGGGCAAGACGATGCTCGGCTCGGTGCTGGGCACGCCCGGCTACATGCCGCCCGAGCAAGCGCGCGGTGATGCCGCCGACGAGCGCAGCGACGTCTACGCGATCGGCGCGATGCTCTACGAAGTGCTCTCCGGCGTCCGGCCGTTCGCCGACTCCGACGGTGGCACCGAGGTGTTGAAGCGGACGATGGCGGAGCCGCCGAAACCGCTCGCACGGATCGCGCCCGACATTCCGGCGGAGCTCGTCGCGATCGTCGAGCGCGCGATGGCCGCGGATCCCGAGCAGCGCTATCGCACGGCGAAGCCGCTCGCCGAGGATCTCGTGCGCTACACGACGGGTCAGCTCGTCGCGGCGCAGCGTTACACGGCGTGGATGTTGATCCGGCGCTGGATCGCGAAGCATCGCGCGGTGGTCGCCGTTGCCGGTGCCGCGATCGTGGTGCTCGCGATCGTCGCGGTGATCGGGCTCTCGCGCATTCGCACGGAACGCGATCGCGCGGTGGCGGCGCGCGGGCTCGCGGACGATCGCGCCGCGGCGCTCGCCGAGGAGCAAGGCCGGCAGCTGACGATGACCGGCGATGCGCCGCGCGGCCTGCCCTTCTTGGCCGACGCGATCACACGCGGCCGCTCGTCGGTGCCGCTGCGGTTCGTCACCCAGCGCGCGCTCGATCGGATCGCAGGTGTCGAGGCCGTGCTGTCGGGCTCGACGACGCCGGTCAACTACGTCGAGTACTCGCCGGACGGTAAGCTCGTTGCCGCCGCGAGCAACGAGATCCGGATCTGGGATCCGCACGCGCATCGCCTCGTGAAGACGCTCGCGACCGGCGTGATGACCGCGTGGAGCCACGACGGGAAGTTTCTCGCGAGCATCGAAGTCCCCGGCGTCGCGATCGGCGAGCCGCAGACGCCCGCGTTTCCGAATCAAGCGATCGACGATCACGAAGAGCTCGTGATCCGCGATGCCACGACGTTCGCGATCCTCCAACACTGGCCCGTTCCGGAGAAAGATGCGCCGCTCACGCTCGCGATCTCGCCGGATAGCCGGCTCGTCGCGCTCGGCGGCGATCACGGCCACCTCTCGTGGTTTCACGTCGACAACAGCGCACCGCCGGTCGTGCTCGCCCCGTACACCTCCGCGATCGATGCGCTCGTGTTCTCGCACGATGGCGCGATGCTCGCGGCCGCGGCGAACGAAGGTCGCGCCGACGTGTGGACGATCGCGACCGCGACCTCGCGGGTCAAGGTCACGCACAAAGAAGGCGTTCGCGACATCACGTTCGCGCCGGACGACACGCGGTTCGTCACCGGTTCCGTCGACGGCACCGCGACCGAGTGGGACCTCGCCGGCAAGCAGCTCCACACGTTCGCGCACGACAACGCCGTCGAGTCGACGCGCTACGACGCGAACGGCACGCACCTCTTGATCGCGTCCGAGGACAAAGCGGTGACGCTGTGGGATCTCGCGACGGCCAAGAAGATCTGGACGCACGGCACCGGCAGCGGCGTGATCGAAGCCCGCTACAGCCCGAACGGCGCGCAGGTTTCAGCGCGGACCGAGCACGGCGAGATCTTCATCTGGAACGCGGACGGCTCGAACGAGATCGTGTTGTCGGGTCACATCAGCTCCGTCGGTCAGCTCGATTGGTCACCCGATGGCACGCAGCTCGTGAGCGGCGGGCTCGACGGTGACGTCCGGTTGTGGCGCCCGCGCCTGCACGATGTGACCGAGCTCGCGACGACGAGCATCGCGTGGCGCGGCACGTGGTCGCCGGATGGCTCGAAGATCGCGGTGAGCTCGAAAGACGGCTCGCTGCCGGTCTACGACGGCCACACCGGCGCGATCGTCGTGAAGCTCGCGGGGCACGCGCAAGAGGTCACGTGGATCGCGTTCTCGCCGTCGGGGACCGAGCTCGCGAGCGCGAGTCTCGACGGCACGGTGAAGTTGTGGAACCTCGCGACCGGCGACAGCGCGGTGCTGAACGCGAATGCCGGCCGCGTGCGCTGGGTCAGCTACGCGCACGACGGTAAGACGATCGCGACGACGCACGACGACGGCTCGTTGCGCTTGTGGGACGCGACCACGCATGCCGCAGGACCGGTCGTGACGATCGGCGAAGCCCACGCGCGTCGCGCGATCTGGTCACCGGACGATACGAAGCTGCTCGTGCCGCTCGACGGCAAGGGTGGCGGTGGCGGCGCGCTCGTCGGGCGCGACGGCAAGGTGATCGCGGCGCTGCCGCTGACCGGCACGATGGCGCTGACCGGTGCGTGGAGCGCCGATGGGAGCGAGGTCGCGCTGTCGAGCGATGCCGATCAGCTCGCGCACTACACGTCGGCGGGCGTGCCGATCGGCACCATGATCGGCCACACGATCGGTCCGTTGCTCGCGCTCGAATACGCGCCGCACGCGCCGACGACGTTGGTGTCCGCCGGCGGTGATGGCGTCGCGCGGACCTGGCGTGACGGCAAGCCGATCCAGATCATCGGCGATGCCTCGTTCCGGATCAGCGGGCTCGCCTATCGTCCGGACGGCGAGCTCCTCGCGACCGGCGCTCTCGACATCGACGTGTTCGATCCGCAGACCGGCGTGCTCGTCGGCAAGCTGCCGGGCAAGACCGATCAATTCAACACGTCGGCGACCGAGCTCCATTGGTCGCCCGATGGCACGCGCCTCCTGATCAACTCGTTCACGCTGCCACCGCGGATCTGGACCGTGCCCGAGTGGAAAGGCACGCCCGACGAGCTCGCCGCCCGCCTCCGCTGTGCCTTGCGCGAGAAGCTCGAAGGCTCGCGCCTCGTCACTTCTCCTCCTGACGCTGCTAGTTGTCTTCCTCTTGGTCCGTGATCCCGTACTTCCGTAACAACTTATGGAGGTACTTACGGTCCATGTCCGCATCGCGTGCGGCCTTCGAGATGTTGCCGTCGGCGCGCTTCAATAACCACGTCAGGTAGCGGCGCTCGAACAGCTCGTTCCACTTCTCTTTCGTGTCCCGGAACGAGACGCCCGGCTCGAACTCGATCTGATCGCGCAGCGCGACACCCTTCGATGCGCCGAGTTCCGAGTTGAGCGAGCCGACGAGCGTGCCCGGATCCGCGCCGAGGGCGAGCGCCCGCTCGATCACATTGCGCAGCTCGCGGACGTTGCCTGGCCAGTCGTGCGCCATCAGCGCCGCGCGCGTGGTGTCCGTCAGCTTCGCACCGTCGGGCGCGAGCTTCTTCAACATCGAATCGATGAGGAGCGGGATGTCCTCGCGCCGCTCGCGCAGCGCCGGTGCCGTGATCGGCACGACGTTCAGGCGGAAGTAGAGATCTTCGCGGAACTTGCCCTTTTCGACCTCGCTGCGCAGATCCTTGCGGGTCGCCGCGACGACGCGGATATCGACCTTGATCGTCTTCTGACCACCGACCCGGCGGAGCTCGCGCTGCTCGAGCACGCGCAACAGCTTCGGCTGGAGATCGAGCGACAGCTCGCCCAATTCGTCGAGGAAGATCGTGCCGCCGGCCGCGAGCTCGAACGCGCCTTGGCGAGCCGCCACCGCACCGGTGAACGCACCTTTTTCGTGCCCGAACAGCTCGGACTCGATCAGCGTGCCGGCGACCGCGCCGCAATCGACGACGATAAACGGCTTGTCCCCGCGCGGCGACAGTTGGTGCAGCGTCCGCGCGATCATGTCCTTGCCGGTCCCGGTCTCCCCTTCGATCAGGACCGTGGCATCCGTCGGCGCGATCTTTTCGACGAGCCCGAAGATCTCGCGCATCGCCGGCGACTTGCCGACCATCTCCCCGAGCGCTTCTTTTTCCGACGGGAGGATCTCGATCCGCTCCTCGAACGGCGAGAATTTGAGCTCGACCTCGCCCGCCTTGATGATCGAGCCGGCCCGGAGGTAAGCCTCCTTGACCTCGGCGCTATCGAGGAACGTGCCGTTCGTCGATTTCATGTCGCGGACGAGGTAGCCCTTCGCGTCGCGCACGATCTCGAAGTGGACGCGCGAGACCGTCTCGTCGGCGAGGACGAGATCGTTCTCCGGTGCTTTACCGACGCGGATGACGTCGCCGGCGATCACGAACTCGGTGCCGCGCTGCGCTCCCTTGATCACGACGAGCTTGCAGCGGCGCAGGTTGACGGTCGCAGGTGTCGCCTCGCGACGGATCCGCGTCCCCGTCAAGTGCTCCATCGAGGCAAATCGTATCATGCAGTTCCACTTCGATCGGCGCGCGTGATCGCGACTGGTCGTGTTGTGTAGGTGAACTTGTTCGGCGTACGATCTGCAGTGGTGTTGCGACCAACGTGGGGTCTCGCAGTCGCCGCCTGTGCGTTCATCGCGCTTTCAGGTCGGCCAAGTCACGCGCAACCTGCGCCGGCCAAACCTTCGGATGCGCCTCTTCCGTCGTGTCTCGACCAGACGATCGCCGGGGAGCTCGGCGATCAGCTGAAGCCGCGCGGCGTGCAGAAGAAGAACTTCCTCAAGCGACACAAGCTGAACTTGGTCGCCCATGGCGGGTTCTACGCGGGCGACTTGACGTCGTCGTCGTGGATCGCCGGCGGTTCGCTCGGCTTCTTCTTCACTGAAGATTTCGGCATCCAGGGCGAGTTCGACATGACGCCGCTGACCTTGGACCTCGATGCGCCGCTGCAACAGTTCTTCGGCGACAACCGGTTCAAGGCAGGCATGGCCTATGTCGCGCTCGGCAACGCGATGTGGTCGCCGATCCACGCGAAGATGAAGCTCGGCGGCGGCATCGTCCACACCGACATCATGTTCTTCGGCGGCGGCGGCCGGATGATCCAGGACTCGGTCCAGGGCCTGACGTTCGATGCCGGTGCCGCGGTCGACTTCTTCGTGTCGAGGTTCGCGACGATTCGCGTCGATACCCGGGACCTGATGGCGATCGAAGAGATCGCCGGCGAGAACCGGTTCACTCACAACATCGTCGCCACGCTCGGTCTCGCGCTGTGGATCCCGGTGGGGCTATGAAGTCCGTTGTTGTTGTTCTGCTCGCGCTGACGGCGGTCGCCTCCGCCGAGGACGCCGCAAACCTTCCGGATGCCGACGCACCGAAGAAAGACACGGCGAAGGTCGACAAGGTCGCGTTGCCCACGCAGCGCACGACCGAGATGTGCATCGATCAAGAGATCGCGGATCGCCTCGCGATCAAGCGCAAGCGGCGTGGTGCGGTCGATCGCTTGTTCGTGAAGCAAGGCCGTCACGAGCTGTCGATCATGAGCGGCTACTACGCGAGCGACTTGCTCAGCGGCACGTGGATCGCCGGCGGCGCGTACACCTATCACATGACCGACGAGACCGCGGTCGAGTTCGCGGGTTGGATCACGCACGCGAACGCCGACATCATTCGCGCGCTCGAGGACATGCGCGGCGTCCTTTTGACGGACACCTACGAACGCGAGTACTTCGCGGAGTCACTTCTGCAATGGAGCCCGGTGTACGGCAAGCTGCGACTGGGCGGCACGATCGTTCACTTCGACCTCCACGCAGACATCGGCGTCGGCGTGCTCGACTCGAAGACGAGTCGAGGTGCTGCTGGCGTCGTCGGCTTCGGCATTAAACTATTCATCGGTCAGGCGGTCGCGTTCCGGATCGATGCACGCAATCGGACGTTCCGTCAGGACCTGCTCGAAGAGCGATTCTTGGTCAACGACAGCGCGATCACGGCAGGGCTGTCGGTGTTCCTGCCGTTCCACAACTGATCGGTGAAGCAGCAATGAAGACAAAAGCGAGAATCGCGATCGTGATGCTGGCGGCGTTCGGCTCGGCGGCGTTGGCTGCACCGAAAAAGGGCAAGAAGAAGACGACGACGCCGGCGAAGACCGAGAAGAAGGACGAAGGCTCGGACGCGGGATCCGGATCCGGATCGGCGACGACCGAAGCCGTGACGACCTCGCCCGATCCTGCGGCGACCGGCGGTGGTGGTGGCGCGGGTTCGGGCTCGTCGGGAATGGGTGGCGCGGGCATGGGATCTGGCTCGGCAGCGGAACCCGAGAAGACCGACAAAAAAGACGAGAAGGAACCGGACGTCGATTCGCTGCGCCAGGAGTACCTGTCGTTGCGCGACGAGCTGTTCAAGTCGCGCGCGCGTGCGAACGCGGTGGCGAGCCAGCTCTACTCGACGCGGATCCAGATCAAGTTCAACTGGACGACCGGTCGCTACTACGGCGTGTCGAAGGCGAGCGTGCGGTTGGACGGCGCCACCGTGTATGAAGATGCGGGTGGCGCGATCGCGGCCGACGACGGCGTGCGGTTCGACGGCTACGTCGCGCCGGGTCGCCACCTCGTGACGTTTCACGTCGAGGCGAGCGGCAAGGACGACGACTCGTTCACGAGCTCGACGGAATCGCAGGTCGTCGTGAAGGCGGTCGCGAACAAGGATCTGATCGTCACCGCGAAGGGTCACGACAACGGCGACATCGCGTACGAGTGGAAGAAGAGCGAGCACGGCAACTACGGTCTCGGCATCGACGTCTCGGTAAAAACCGCGAAGCCGGCCGCCGCGGATGCCGCGCCGGCGAAGGGTAAGAAGTGAGACTCGTCAGCGCGCTGTTGCTCGCTGCGCTGGTCGTGCCCGCGGCCGCGAAAGGCACGGACAAAGACAAGCCCGCTGGTAAGAGCGAGCCTGTCAAAGCGGACGTCGACGATCCGTTGGCGAAGTACTTCTCGACGATGGAGTCGATGAAGCTGATCGACGTCGAGTCCGGCACGCTCGAGTCGCTGAAGCGCGAGCTCACCACCGGCGAGAAGCTGCTCACCGACGGCGCATACACGAACGCCGCGGTCGCGCTCTACGCGATCGTGAAGTCGCCGAAATACGCCTCGTTCAGCGACTTCGTCGAGTTTCAAAATGCCGAGTACGACCTCGCCGTCGCGCTCGCACGCGCGGGTGCGTATGGCGCCTCGTTGGAAGTGATCGACGGGATCCTGAAGCGCGGTCCGGCGGCACCGTATTGGGGTCCGGCGCATCGCCGCGCCGTCGATATCGGGATCGAGACCCGCGATCACGCCGGCATCCTCGCGCGGCTCGAAGCGATCAAGACGAACGATCCGATTCCACCATCGGCCGCCGGCGAGCGCAGCTATTTGCGTGGCCGCGCCGCGTACGACGCCGGCAAGCTGACCGACGCGCAAGGCGAGCTCGCGCTGATCTCGAAGAAGAGCCGTCTGTATTCGTCCGCCGTCTATCTGCGCGGCGTGATCTGGGCGCGCCAAGGCGAGCTCAAGCAATCCGCCGAGGCGATGTGCGAGATCGCCGGGACCGAGGACAACTCGAAGTTCACGTTTGTCGTCGACGATCGCTACTTCACGGTCAAGGACCTGGCGCGCCTCGGCCTCGGCCGGTTGGCGCACGAGCAAGGCGAGTACGACGACGCGTACTACCACTACTTCCAGATCCCCGACGACTCGCTCTATTTGAGCGACGCGCTGTTCGAAGCGAGCTGGTCGATGTACCAGAAGCGCGAGCTCGCCACCGCGCGCGACCTCGTCCACGAGTTCTTGCGCACGTTCCCGACGTCGCCGCTGTGGCCCGAAGCATCGCTCCTCGCCGGCTACACCGAGCTCGCGGACTGCAAGTTCGACGATTCGCAGAAGTGGTACGACGGGCTCGTCGCGCGGTTGCAGCCGGTCGTCGACGAGATCGATCGCGCGCGCCACGATCCCGAGCTTCGCAAACAGCTGTTCGCGAAGGCGATGTCGCGCTATCGCGAGATCAAGGACACGGGCAAGGTCGACGACAAGAAGGTCGGCACGGTCGCGGCGAAGGATCCCATCGACGACGTCGTCGCCCTGCTCCGCTTGGATCCGAAATTTCTCCGCCTGAACGACGCGGTCAACGGCATCCACGAATTGGCGAACACCGCGCCGCAGGCCACGCGCCAGTGGCAGAACCTCGCGAGTCAGGTCGGCGAAACGAAGGTCCAAAAGATCTCGACGACGAAGACGCTCGAGCAAGAACAGCTCGGCGATGCGAACGCGACCGTTGAAGACTTTCGGCGGCTCGCCAGCCAGGTCGACGAGCAACGCGCCGTGATCGCGCGAGCGAAGCGCGAAGGCACGATGGATCAGAACGAGGCCGCCACCGAGCTGAAGCGCCTCGACGAGCTGAAGGCGAAGGTCACCGGCGATATCGAAAAGGCCGTTAGCGCGGCAGACAGTGCCGCGGCGGCGGTGACCGCGCAGACCAGCGGTGGCCTCAAGCCTCTGATCGAGGCAGACATCAACGATGCACGCCGGCTCGACAAGGCGGCGCACTCGCTCTCGGGTCAGCTCGACGAAGCCGGCGATCAACTCGCGCAGATCGCGATCGATCGCTTGTACGACGATACGAAGAAGGTCCTCGACAAGGCCAAGCTCGGCAAGGTCGACGCGGTGATCGGGCAGAAGCGCAAGCTCGACATCGAGGTCCAAGACCTCGCCGCCGGTCGGTTCCCCGAGGAGCTTCGCGGTCGGTTGTGGAACGCGTCGATGATCGGTGACGACGAAGAGTACTGGCCGTTCCAAGGCGAGTATTGGTCCGACGAATACGAGGGCTTCCGATGAAAGCTTTAGTCGTCGCACTGGTGGCAATGCTGGCGACCCCGGCATTCGCCCAAAAGCAATCGCAGGAGCTCGACGTGCCGAGCACGCAGCGCGGCCCGACCTCCGAGCTCTACATCCGCAAGCGGCCACCCGCGCCCGAAGCGCCGGTGCTAACGCTCGAGCTGAAGAACCTCCTCAACTCGACGGAGAAGCGCCGCGACGACAAGCGCCTCGAGGCGATCAACCTGCTCCGTACGTTCCTCGAGCCGCCACCGCCCGAGCGCAAGCCCGAGGGTGACTCGCGCGCCGAAGGCATGTTCAAGCTGGCCGAGCTCCTGTGGGAAGAAGCGCGCCGGCTCTACCTCATCAAGATGGATGACTTCTCGCGCGAGATCGAGAAGTGCACGAACAAGAAGGGTGACTGCGAGCAGCCGAAAGAGCCGAAGATCGATCTCAAAGAGGCCGAGGCGCTCTATCGCGAGCTACACGACAAGCATCCGCAGTTTCGCCGGATGGATCTCGTCACGTATCTGATCGGCTTCGCCGCGAAGGAAGACTCGCGCGAAGACGAGGCGATGGCGCGGTTCCAAGAAGTGATCCAGCGCTTCCCGCAATCACCGCTGTTCGGCGACTCGTGGATGATGGTCGGCGAGCACTACTTCGCGAACACCCAGTGGGAGAAGGCGAAGGAAGCGTACTCGCACATCCCCGATAACGCGGCGACGAGCGACCTCGCGCTGTTCAAGACCGCGTGGTGTGAATGGAAGCTCGGCTCCACGGAGCAGGCCGCGAAAGACTTCAAGCGCGTGCTCGATAAAGCCGTCGAGGCGGAGCGCACGGGCACCGAAGCACAGCGCCGCCGCAGTGCCTCGCTTCGCGACGAAGCGCTCGAGTACCTCGTGGTCGTGTTCACCGAAGATCGCTCGATCAGCGCGCAGGAAGTGTTCGACTTCCTCGCGTCGATCGGCGGCGAGAAGTACTCGCGCGACGTGCTCATCAAGGTGGCCGAGAGCTACGGCGCGCAGGCCGAGTGGGAGCGCTCGAACGAAGCGTATCGGTTCTTGATCAAGATGGAGCCGTCGGGGCTGAAGGCAGCCGAGTACCAACGCGACATCGTCCAGAACTGGAACTCGGGGCTCGACGTCGAAAAGGCGCAGGAGGAGATCAAGGTCCTGCTCGCGAGCTATGGCCCGGACACCGATTGGGCGAAGAAGCAGAAGAACCGCGACGCCCTATCCCGCTCGCTCGATACGACCGAAGAGCTCGTGCGCGTGACGGCGACGAACCTCCACGGTGAAGCACAGCGCCGCGAGAAATCGCTGAAGGTGCCGAAGCTGACGGAGTGCGTGACGCAACCGAAGAGCCCGCCGGATATCCTCCAGCTCTATACGAAGGCGAGCGACGCGTACGAGGCGTATCTCGCGGCGTTCGGCGGCGGCAAGACCGCTGCGGCGAAGGCGACGGAGATTCGCTACTACCGCGCCGACATTCTCTGCTTCAAGCTCGGCAAGGTCGAAGACGCCGGCGACGAGTATCTCGCCGTCGGCAAGACCGCGCCGGTCGGCCCGTTGCATCAGCAAGCACTGCTGAACGCGATGGGTGCGTTCGAAGCCGCGCGTCCGAAGGATGCCGCGAGCCGCAAGAAGATCGCGCCGGTCGACAAGAAGTTCGGCGAAGCGATCGATCTCTACGCGACGCTATTCCCGGCCGACGACAAGTTGGTCGGCGTGATCTTCAAGAACGGCCAGATGTTCTACGACTACGGCGAGTACGACGAAGCGATCAAACGATTCGGCGTGATCGTGACGAAGTATCCGAAGGACGCGAACGCGGGTCCCGCCGGCGATCGCATCCTGTCGGCGCTCAACAAGGCGCAGGACTACGAGAACATCGAGTTCTGGGCGCGCAAGCTGAAGACCGCGCCGTCGTTCGCCTCCGCCGATCAGCAACAGCGGTTGACGAAGCTGATCGTCGAGTCGATCCAGAAGAGCGGCGATCACTACGCGGATGGCGGCAAGTACGAGAAGGCCGCGACGTTCTATCTGCGCGTGCCGAAAGAGCCGTCGGTCGATCCGAAGACCGCGGCGCAGGCGATGATGAACGCGGGCGTGATGTACGAGAAGGCGAAGCGTCCCGAGGATGCCGCCGATATCTATCTCGAGCTCTCCGAGAAGTACGCGAGCAATACGCCGGACCTCGCCGAGAAGGCCGCATTCACCGCCGGCGTCGTTTACGAGCAAGCGATCTTCTACGACCGCGCGGCGAAAGCGTACGAGCTCGTGGTCCAGAAGTTCGGCAAGGGCCAGAAGGCGCCGGACGCGTTGTTCAACGCGGGCCTGCTCCGCCAAGCGCTCGGTCAGAACGACAAAGCGATCGCGCACTACAAGGAGTACGCGAAGCAGTACAGCTCGCGCAAAGATGCGCCGGACGTCGCGTTCAACATCGGCGTGGTCTACGAAGAGGCCGGCCAAGAAGGCCCGGCACTGAAGGCATTCGACGACTACGCGAAGCAATACGCGTCGACGAACAAACGGATCATCGAGGCGCACGTCCGCGCGGGTCGCCTGCAGTTGAAGCTCGGCCAGACCAAGAAGGCCAAGGAAGAGTTCACGACGGCGGAGAACCTCTACAAGCGCGCGAGCGGCAAGACCAAGGACGAAGGCAAGGCGTGGGCGGCGGAGGCTCGCTACAACGAGGGCGACCTGATCTTCAAAGAGTACGAAGCGGTGTCGATCGACGTGAAGCCGAAGCAACTCGGAGCGGCGCTAACGAAGAAGTCGAAGCTCCTGTCCGAAGCCGAGAAGGTCTACTTCTCGATCGCGGACTTCAACGACCTCAAGTGGGCGACCGCGGCGCTGTATCGCGATGGCCAGATCTACGAAGTGTTCGCCGACGCGCTCGCGAACGCTGCTGCGAAGTGCCCGGCTGGATTCACCGAGGGTGAATGCACGGCGTATCAGGACGGCATCAACGAGAAGGTCGTACAGATCCAGGACAAGGCCGTCGAGACGTTCACCGTCGGCTACACGAAGGCGCTGCAGATGCAGGTCTACAACGACTACACCGCGAAGATTCGCGAGGCACTCGGCCGGCTCGCCGCGCAGAAGTTCCCGCCGGAGCGCGAGTCGCGCTCGAAGGAACGCACGGGTGACCGGCCGCCGAATCCGGAAATCGTGACGGAGGTGGCGCGATGAAGTCCGCACTGATCCTCGCGCTCGTGCTCGCCGCCTGCGGTGGCCCGACGAAGAAAGCCGACACGACGGCGAAGGGCCGCACGAAAGAGAAGCGCGATCCGGTGAACCCGGCCGCGTACAAAGAGTTCGAAGCGGCGATGCGCGCGATTCGTCTCGGCGGTCCCGAATCGAGCGAGACCGCGCGCTCGCGCCTGAAGGCCGCGCTGAAGATCGATCCGAAGCTGTGGGAAGCATGGTTCGACCTCGGCGCGATCGCGTGGAAAGAAGGCGATGACGACGAGGCCGTGGATGACTACGGCAAGGCGTTGGAGATCAACGCCGGTCACGCACCGATCCTGATGGCGCGTGCGGAAGCGTATCGCCGCGAGGGCAAGAAGAAGGAAGCGCGCGCGGACTACGAGACCGCCGCGAAGAACATGGACGAGGACGATCCGAACAAGCGGGATGCCGCGACTCGGCTCGCGTCCCTGCTTCGCGATGCCGGCGAGTACGACGACGCGGTCGAAGTCTTGCGCGATACCGTGCGGACGAGCGGCGTGAACGCGCGGATCTATACCGAGCTCGGCCAGCTCTATCTCGCGCAAAAACGGTTGGAGCTCGCGCAACTCGTGCTCGCGAAAGCCGTCGCGCTCGATAACAAGGATCCGGCCGTCTACAACGCGCTCGCGATCCTCGCGGCACGCCAGGGCAAGCCGCAGGAGTCGTTCCAGCTGTTCGATCAAGCGGCGGCGCTCGATCCGAACTTCATCGACGCGCGGTTCAACAAGGCCTCGGCCTTGCTCGATGCAGGTGACTACACGCGCGCGAAGACCGAGCTCGCGGCGATCGTCGAGAAGCGTCCGGATGACTACGCGGCCGTGGTTTCGCTCGGCGTCGCGCAGCGTGGCCTGAAGAGCTTCGACGAAGCCAAGAAGTCCTGGGACCGCGTGGTCAAAGAGGCGCCGAAGAAGAGCACCGCTCGCGCAGATGCCATGTGGAACCTCGTGACGCTCAAGCTAGACTTCACCGAGGACGCCGCCGGCGGGAAAGCGGACCTGGAGCGATATCTGCAAGAGGCTCCGTCGAGCCACGCCAAACGGCAAGACGCCGAGAACAAGTGCAAGGAGGTCAAATGCAAGTGAGGCCTGCAGCCCACAAATGGGGGCTACTGCCCGCGATTGTTTTGACGATGTGCGTTCTCACCGCACCAGTATTCGCGCAACCGAAAGGTAAGAAAGGCGCCGATAAGGCTCCACCTCCGGCGGCTGAGAAAGCCGACAAGGCGGACAAGGCCGACCCGAACGTCGCGAAGGAAACTGGCAAGAAGGGCGACAAGGTCAAGAACTTCGACTTCAACGGCATGGATTTGAACGGTCGCATGCGGACGCCGCAGCTCTTGTACTTCCTCGAGCGCGCGAACGAAGAGCTCGAGCGCGCGAGCCTCGAGAAGCGCTCGTTCATTCCATCGATGACGAAGTCGGTCGAGGAAGAGTCGCTGTGAACAAACCGGTCGGACTTCGCACGTCGCTGATCTGGCGCGACGAGGTGATGGAAGACGTCGTGCTCGAAAAGCCGGCGGCCGTCACTATCGGGCACGCTGGCAAGCCGACGTTCACGGTACCCAACATCGGGTTGCCGGCGGCGTTCGCGATCGTTCGACCGGGAAATCGCGGCTACTTGCTCACGCTCGGTGAGCACATGCGCGGCACGATCTGCATCGACGGCAAGGAGACGTCCGTCGCGGACTTCGTCAGCCGCGGTGATGGCGAGCTCGTCGGTGGCTTCCGCGCGACGCCGATCAACGGCAAGGATTGGGGCGTCGTCGATCTCGACGAGTCCGGCGACTACAAGCTGTTCTTCCAGTTCGTCCCGCTCGAGGGCGAGCAACCGTTCTTCACGCCGCAAGTGATGATGGCCGGCATGGGCGGGTTCCTGCTCGCCGCGATCGCGCTCGCGGTCGTGTTCTTCCTGAAGATGGGCAGCGACCCCGGCTACACCGTCTTCGGGTCGGAGATGACGTACAAGCTCGAGGAGTCGCTGTTCAGCGGCATGCTCCTGTCGGCGGCCGCGATCGGTGTCGGCCTCGTCGGCTGGAAGATCGCGAACGACGACAGTGACTCGCAGGTGTCACTCGGGTTTTCGATCCTGCTTCACGCCGCGCTCTTGATCGGCGCGTACAAGATCTACAAATACCAAGATCCGTTCGTGTACCCGGGTCCACGCGATCTGACGGGCACGTATCTCGTCACGCGGCTCGAGCCGGAAGTTCCGCCGGAGCCGGTGAAGCAGCAACCCACCGTCGGTCAGAAGAAAGAACAGACCGCGGCTGCGGCCACGCCGGAGAAGCCGAAGAACACGGCCACGCGCAACGACGAAGGCGCCGCTGGTGGCAAGGGCGAGCACGAACGCGCGCGCGATCCGAACGCGAAAGACGTTCCGCCGGCCCCGCCGAAAGTCGCGTTCTTCGAGGACAAGAATCGAAAGGTCCTCGACAACATCATCGATCACAACCTCGACACGTCGCTGTCGAAGTTCACCGGCATCAAGGGCGATACGTTGAAGCGCGGCGACCTCGGCTTCGGTCCAGGCACCGGCACCGGCGTCGGCGAAGGCAACGGCACCGGCACCACGCGCGGCAGCAAGGGCAAAGGCAACGGCGGCGGTGGCGACAGCGAAGGCGACTTCGTCTCGAACAAGGGCAAGATCGATACGGGCAAGGATCGCCCGGGCGGTGGCACGTGCGCGAAGCCGCCGTGTGGCACCGGCATGAAGGAAGTCAAAGTCGCGCTCGCGGATCCGGAGGGCGATTTCGGCGGGCTCACGGCCGAAGAGATCAACCGCGTCGTCCAAGCGCGTAAGGGCGTGTTCAAGGCGTGCTACCAGCACGAGCTGAACCGCAACCCGGGCCTCGGCGGCAAGCTCGTCATGCACTTCGTGATCGGCGGCGACGGTAGCGTGAAGTCGGCGAAGACCGCCGGCGGCAGCTCGCTCCGCAACGACGACGTCGAGAACTGCGTGAACTCGAACATCATGCGCCTCAGGTTCCCGGCCAAAGGTGGCCAGGCGAACGTCAACTATCCCTTCATCTTCCAACCCGGAGGCTGACCATGAAGTACGTGCTTTTAACGCTGTTGGTGGGCTGCGCGAACGATCCGCAGTACGTCGAGTGCGGCACGTCCGACACCATGGACACGTGCACGCTCGACAGCACGAACGCGGTGATGATGGGAACGGGCCAGGACACGTTCTCCGCCGTGAAGGGCTCGTTGCACGTGCCGGTGATGCCGCTCGATGCGGATCTCATGAAGGCGCAGGCGGACCTCCAAAAGACGATGCCCGATGGCGTCGAAGTGCCGATGTATCGCCTCGACCAATACGATGTCTCGGTCGAGTACATCTTGAAGAACCTCGATGACACGCCCGCGACGGTGAAGATCCAGCTGAACGTCGCGAACGAGCTGTTCTCGTGGGACCCGTCGCTGATCATGCCGGCCGGCGACGAATCGCCCCCTGCCCCGGGCCTCCAGGGTGACATCCCAATCGATGTCCAAGAGCACGGCGAGATCGATAGCCTGTTCCGCGAGGACCAGCTGCTCGAGGCGGCGATCGATCTCGATCAAATCTCGCGCGGCAACATCAACATGTACGCGGCCACGCTGACGGTGAACAAGAACGACGAGTCGTTCCAACCGCTGTCGGCCGTCATGCCGCCGCCGATGGGCTCGCAGGATCCGCCCGCACAAGTCGCGATGGGCAGCGCCGTCCCGCGCGCGGCATTCCGCAACGTCGTCCGCGTCGATCTCGTGTTGAAGCCGGACGACCACCACACGCAGCTCCAGTTCAATATCCGCGTCCGCCCACACGTCGACAAGGTCATCCACGACATGGGCATGAACGCGCCCGTCGCCGAGCTCACGATCCTCGACCCCGCCGCGTTCGTGCCGGCGTACACGCCGTGATACGATAATCAGCGATGGGTGCAGACGCAGCGCCGCCGCCGGCCGCGGTGATGCCGAGTGTCGCGGAACCGGTGATCGAAACACCGCCGCGCACGGCCTCGACAGGCTTCTTCGCTGAAGGTGGGCTCGGTGCGGTCACGTACCTGCCCCACACGTCGAAGGATGCGAACACCGGCCCCGAGCTGTCGCTACGGATCGGGCGCGACGTGTTCTCGTGGTTTTCGATCGGGCTCTACGCGGCCGCATCGACGCATCAAGCGATCGTGCCCACGCCGGAGAACGGCGATCACTTCCAGCTCTATCGCGGTGGCGCGGATGGCCGGCTCGGCGGTCGGATCGAGCGCATCGCGCTATTCGTCGAGGGTGGTGCCGGCGTCGCGATCATCTCGTCGAACATCCTCGAGTCCGTGATGATCACGGATCCGGGCGAGAAGTACTCGATCACGTTCCACGGCGGCGCGGGCCTCGAGTATCAGCTCGAGAATCGCCACTTCGCCGTCGGGCTCGGTGTCGACGCGTTCCTGATCCCGCAGTTCTCGAACGTGAAGGCGATCGATTCGCGGTTCTATCTCCGCTACACGTACGGCGGCGGCTGACTAAAACTGGAGAGCCGCCGTGAAGTCGCCCATCGGCGCTTCTTGGTTCGCCGACAAGCCCTGATCACGCGACGTGATGCCCGGCAGCGCCGACAGGCCGAAGCGCTTCTCGATGAAGCGGATGATCGAGCCGGTGTCGTACTGCGTGTGATCGACGTAGTGCGTCTTCACGTACGGTCCGACGAGGATCGCCGGGATGCGCGTGCCCGGGCCGAGCAAGTCGCCGAACGGCGGCGTCACGTGATCCCACCAGCCACCGTTCTCGTCGTAGGTGATGATGATCAGCATGTCCTTGTACTGCGGGCTCGCCTGCAGCTTCGCGACGAGATCTGCGATGTGCTTGTCGCCGGCATCGACCGACGCGTAGCCGGAGTGCTGGTTGAGGTCACCTTCGGGCTTGTAGAACGTGACCGCCGGCAAGGTGCCGTTTTGGATGTCGGTCATCAGGTCCGCGCCGTCCTTCAGGTGCTCCGTGCGCGCGTCCGCGTGCTCCATCGGATCGAGGAACGAGTAGTAGTTGAACGGCTGGTGATGGAACTGGAAGTTCGGCGCCGCACCCGGAGGCAGCGGGAACGGGAAGTTGTGCGTGCCCATCGCTTCGGTGAGCGTTGCCGTCCACGCGCCCGAGTACCACGCCCAGCTGATCTGCTTTTCGGTCAGCTGATCGCCGATCGTCTTCTGGGTCTGCGGCGGCAAGGTCGTCGCCTTCGTCGTGTCGGCGTACATCTTCGTCGTGTCCGTCGTGGCCGGCGCGTTCGAGCTCGGCTGATACGGCGGCTGCATCGTGTTGACCGCGCGCCACGTGCCATCTCCGAAGTAGTTCTTCGGCGTGAGGTTGCCCGACAGCGTGAACTTCGGGATGCCCGTCAGCGCCGACGCCGGCGAATCCATCGTCTCGGTCAGGAACGGCGTGAAGTCACCGTTCGACATGTCGACGACCGAGATCGACGTCGAGGCCGGGCTCGTGTCCGCGGCCGGATATTCCGGCGCACACGCGCAGATCAGATACTGGTGGTTGAGGAACGAGCCACCGAACGCACCCATGAAGAAGTTGTCGGCGAGCGTGAAGTCCGACGCGAGCTTCCACAAGCCCATGTTCGAGCCATCGTTGTAGCCCATCACGAGACCGCCCGAATCCGCGTACGCGGCGAACAGGTCGTTGGTGCCACCGTCGATCTGCATCTGGTTCTCGAAGAACCGGTGATAGAGGTCGCGCGTGATGAACGTGTTGTCGTACGGCGCGGTCGTCACGGTCGCGTACGTCGTCGGGAGCGAATACGGCGCGTTGTCGAGACCATCGCTCTGCGCTTCGGTGATCGCCGGCGTGAAGCCGCTCGAAGTCACGCCGGTCCACGATTTCGGCAGCTTCGTCAGCGTCGAACCATCGCGATCGAGCTGCTTCACGATGCCCGTCGTCGGGATGCCGTTCGCGCCCGGGAAGTTGCCATACACGTTATCGAACCCGCGGTTCTCCGCGTAGATCACGACGACGTTCTTGATCGACTGGAGCGATGCCATATCGGGCGCGTCCACCGGCGTCGACGAATCCGGCGTCGGATTGGTGTTCTTGTTGTCATCACCGCACGCAGCGATCAGTGCGAAGGCAAGCCACGAGAAGCGCTTCATGGCGAGCACTCTGCCTGCGAGATGTTGACGACACGTCTTGCTTCGGTGGCGGCACCACGACGTTTTTGTCACCGAGCGATGCGATCACTTCACCGTGCGCATCTTCATTAGCTCCATGATCGTGATGATCGCTTGTCACGATGAACCGGCTACTCCAATCGCCACCGCGATCGCTCCGACGCCGGTGGCGACGATCGATGCGCAAGTCTCCGTTCCCGCGAACACGCGCCACAAACGCGTTCATGACAAAGCCGATCCGGCTGCACCATCCGCGCAGGAAGCGTCGTTCTACTACTACACCTGGAAGCGCACGCCACCGCCGGCCGAGCTCGCGCAGCTCGGTAGCGTGATGTTCCGCGACACGTCGCTGTCACACGACAAGTCGCTGTCGTGCGCGAGCTGTCACGATCCTGCGCACGCGTTTGCACCGACGACCGAACACGAGGGCCTGCGCCAAGCGCCGTCGTTGCGGTATCTCCAGGCGGTTCCGCAATTCACCGAGCACTTCGTCGATCCGGAGCTCGATAACGGCGAAGACCAAGGTCCCGCGGGTGGCCTCACGTGGGACGGGCGGGCGAAGAGCCTTCACGATCAGGCGCTCGTCCCGCTCATGGGTCCGGACGAGATGGCGAATACATCGCAGAAGGATCTCGTCGCGACGCTCGCGAAGGCGCCGTACGCCGAGCAGATGAAGCAGATGTTTGGCGACGACCTATTCGGCAACGACAACAACGTGGTGAAGGCGTTGTTGCTATCGCTCGAGGTCTACCAACAGACCCCCGACGAGTTCTATCCGTACTCGAGCAAGTACGATCACGTGATCCATGGCAAGGCCGCGCTCACGCCGCAAGAAGCGCGTGGTCGCGCGCTGTTCGACGATCCGAAGAAGGGCAATTGCCAGCGCTGTCATCCCGATACCGGCGTCGCCGCGCCATTCACGGATTTCGGCTTCGTCGCGCTCGGTGTCCCCGCTCGCGGCAAAGCCATCGATCTCGGGTTGTGCGGTCCACGCCGCACGGATCTCGCGAGCCACTCCGAATACTGCGGGAAGTTCCGCACGCCCTCGCTGCGCAATGTCGCCACGCGCAAGCGGTTCTTCCACAACGGATCGGTCACGTCGCTTCGCGATGCGGTGAAGTTCTACGCGGCGCGCGATCTGAAGAAGGCCGATCTGCCCGCGCAATACCGCGGCAACCTCGAGCCGATCGACGTGAAGCTCACGGACGCCGAGATCAATGACATCGTCGCGTTCCTCGGCACGCTGACGGACGCCGATCAGCGCAGCGCGCGCTTGCCGTGACCGATCAGGTCGTACAGCGTCCGACGAAACGGCGCCTTCGCATCGAGCATGCCGATCACCGCGGCGGCACCGAGCCGCTGGCGCCATAGCAACAACACGTCCGCGGGAATCGCGACGCCGCCGGCCGCGAGCACGCGCGCCGTGGTCTCCGCGAGATCGTTCGCGTAGGTCTGGCCCCAATGAAAATCACCGTGCGTAGCGAGCGGCGTGACGAGCGCTTTCTCCCAATCGCGATGCGCGTGGGTGGCAAGCGTGTCCGCGCGTTTCAGGAGGCCCGAACGTGCGAGCCCCATGCGGAACCGTTCGGCCGCCGCGCCGCCGTCTTCATCCAGCAAACCCCACCAGAGCTCGCGATCGCCATCGCGAACGTCTTCCGACAGCTCGAGCGCGCAGCCGAAATCCAAGCACCACACGTGAACGTGGCCATCCGGCTATTCCTCGACGAGGAAGTTGCCCGGATTCGGATCCGCGTTGAGCAGGCGATGCACCAACGGACTGCCCCACACGGCCTTGTAGATGCCGAGCGCGGCTTGCCGGCGCAGCTCCGACGAGCCACCCGCCAGCTCGGCCACGCCCCGCCCCGGCGCCCGCGTCATCGTGAGTACGCGCGCGGTCGACAGCTCTTCGATCACGCGCGGCACGCGCAACACCGGATCCCCGGCCCACGCCGCAGCGAACTTCTGCTGACTCGCTGCTTCCGCCCGATAATCGAGCTCGCCGCGCACCGCTTCGCGCAACGTGGCAATGCCGCGCTCGTCGAGCGTGTCACCGATCTCGGCACCCGCGAGCCTGCGCACGAAGCCCGCGTCGTCGAGATCCGCGCGCAGCGACTCCGCGACGCCCGGATACTGGACCTTCACGACCACGCTCGTGCCGTCGTGCAACGTCGCCGCGTGAACCTGCCCGAGCGATGCCGCCGCGAGAGGCGTCGCATCCCACGTCGCGAACAACGCCTGCGGTGGTTTGCCGAGCTCGGCTTCGATCACCTCGGCGATCACACCGCCCGCAACGGCCGGCGCTTGGCTCCACAGATTGCCCAACACCGCACGCGCCGCCGGCGTGGCACCGCGTTGCTTGCCGAGCGATGCGCCCGGATCGTAGGCCGCGAGCTGCGCGACCTTCGCGAGCCCACCCTTCAGCTTGCCCGCTTGATTCGCGAGCACCTTCGCCGCCTCCTCGTCGATCACGCGGTCGTCGTCGTCGGAGCTTGTCGGATCCGACGTCAGGACCTGCTTCGTCCGTGCCCACAACTTCGCGAACCCGACCTTGCGCTCTGCCCACTTGCGATCGTCGGTCACGCCGCATCTCCCGGTGGAATCGATGCCGGGCCGGACTCGTCGCTCCAGAACAGCTCGACCCGGTTCTTGCCCGTCTTCTTCGCCCGGTAGAGAGCGCGATCCGCCCGCCGCACGAGGTCGGTGCCGTCTTCGGCCTTGCTCTCGGGATACGCGGCAATGCCGAGCGAAGCGGTGACCGCGAGCACCTTCGGCGGCACATCGTCCGTGGTGATCCGGAGATCCGCGATGCCCTCGCGGATTCGCTCCGCCAGGTTGTACGCGCCGACCATCTCCGTGCGCGGCAAGATCACCGCGAGCTCTTCGCCGCCGTAACGCGTCGCCGTGTCGACGCCACGCATCTGGCCCTTGATCACGTTCGAGATTGCTCGCAACACGCGGTCCCCGACGAGATGCCCGTACGTGTCGTTGAGTTTCTTGAAATCGTCGATGTCCATCATGATGACGGAGAACGCGGTGTGGAACCGCTTGCTGCGCTCGACCTCTTCTTGGATGCGCGCATCGAAGTAGCGGCGGACGTACAACCCGGTCAGGCCATCGACCATCGCCAGCTCGTACAAGTGCGCGTTCTGCAGCGCCGATGCGATCTGAAGCGCGAGCGCCTCGAGCAACCGCTGCTGGGTCAGCCCGAACGCGTTCGCGCGCGAGGACTGCACCGCGATCACGCCTTCGACCTCGCCGTACATGACCAGCGGCACGCCGAGCCACGAGCGAATCCCGTGCTCCGACCCGTCCGACGGGATATCCGCGGTCTGCAGGTCGTCGATCATCCGCGCGGTCCCCTGCTGCATCACCCAGCCCGCGGCGCCCGCACCCTCGACCATCGGATGGCGGAAGAACTTGTCGGCCTCGACATCGTACGAGTCGATCAGCAGCTCGCTGCCCTTCTCCGCGCGGCGATGGATCAGCGCCACGACCTCACTCTCGGGAATCGCCCGGCTGGTCTCGCGCGCGATCGCCTCGACCAATTCTTCGACCTGCAGCGACGACGAGAACCGCCGCGCCGTCGCGTTCAAGATCTCGAGGTCGTGCACGCGCTCCTCGAGCAACTGGCTCGTTCGCGATAGCCGCGCGAACACGTAGTTGATCAGGAGGTACGTCATCGACAGCAACACGAACCCGAGTGGCTGATCCGGATCGTAGAGCAGCACGAGCACCACGCCGATCGGCATCAGCGACGCCTCGGCCAGGATGCCGGGAATCGCGAGCTCCTCGAGATACTCGCGGAGTGGATGCCCGAGCAACGCGTGCCGGACGCCCTGGATCGCGTAGTGCGCCGCGAGCAGAACGCCGGCGATCATGATCACGTGGAGCGCGGCATCGCCCGGCGCCGGATGCATGCCGACGAGCTTGTCGGCGCCGAACAACCACGCGCTCGCCACCAGTAAGCCACCGCTCATGCCACCGAAGTAGAGGACGTAGCCGACCTCGGCGAACCAACCGTCCGGATCGCGATGCCCGCGACGGACCGCGATCGCGAGACGCACACTCGCATCGAGCGTCAACGCGAGCGCGACGAGCGTTCCCGCTTCGATCGTGCCCACGCACAACGCGGCCGCGACGTAATACGCGGAGTCGAGCGACAGGACGCTCGCTTCGGTCGATGCCGTGCGGAACGCGAGAGCGCGCGCCGCGAGGATCACCGTGACGAACAGGCCGATCGAAAACGATCCGGACGGAACGTCGTGCGGCACGAGGTGCAGCGCCGGCAGCCCCAACACCACGAACCATCCCGCGAGTCCGAGCGCGATCGTGAACGCGTGTCCTGCCGTTCGCGACCCGATTGCCACTGCGGGTATCTACCATCACGCCCGTCCCGAAAGCGCGAAAGGCTCCCTCACCAAGTGGTGAAGAAGCCTTTAGAAATAGGTAGATGTACGACGAAGTCAGATATCGATGATCATGACTCCGCGCTCGCCCTCAGCCGGCTGGGGCGGCGTAACGCGTGGCCGATCGTCTTCACGATACGGTTCGACAGGCAGCTCGACGCGTCCGCGTTCTTCATCGCGGCGCTGCTCCTGCTCCTTCTTGAGGATTTCTTCGATAATCCAGGGATCCAACATCACGGACCACCTTTCGGCTTCTGGCGTTACGTTCTAAGTACCCATCATTACGTAACTACGATCCTCCACCAGTGCAACCCACAGGCCTTCGGACAGCTCGGGGCCCACAGTTATTCTAACGCATGGAAATCTCCATGGCTCCACTTCCGCGAGAAGAAAAAGTCGCCGTGTGAGATCGATACGACTGTGGCGGGATTTGGGGTCAGCGCTCCCAGCGCATTTGTCGGATCTGGCTCAGACGCGAGGCCCGGCGCCTAGTTGACGCACCGTGAACCGCTCTGACCTTTTTGCGGTGCCTGGTGACAGTTTTGGCGATCCGGAGTGATCACCAGGTAGCCAAACACCCACCTGGGTATTACTCGAGGTCCTTCAGCTTCCAGACGCCGTCCTCTTTGAGGAACTTCACTTCGTACTTTTCGCCGTAGCTCATCCGCGCGTCGTTGCCGCGTTCTTGGATCGGCTCGTCGACGTTCGCCTCGAGCGCGTTCATCAGCGTCTCCATCTTCTCTTTCGAGGCGCCGGTGAACTGAGCCTTCATCTTCGCGACGTCCATCTTGTCGCGGTACTGCGTGGGGACGAACTTCAGCATGATGTCCCAGCGCTCGAGCCGGAACGCGCGGATGAACGACCGGAGCGCGGCTTTCGGCGAGGTCTGATCGTAGAAGCCGAGCGGGTTCGTCGCGATCTTCCACTCGCCACCTTCTTGGACGAGCCGCATCGAATCGCCGAGGCCGTACTCGAACTCCGCCGAGACTTCGAGCGAGCCGTGCTTGCCGCGCAGCCGCTCCGCCGTTTCGTCGACCTCGCGCGGGTTGTCGCGCATCATCCGCACGTAGTCATCGCGCGAGACCTTGCTGCGAAAGCTCGACGACATCTGGTCGTACGACTCGCCGAAATCGTGGTTCTTGAGCGCGCGGCCGTAACGGTCGAGCGTCTGGTTCGGGCCGCCACCGCTGCCGCAAGCCACCAGGACCGCTAGGAGAAGAACCCGCACGCTCAGGTTATAGCGAAGCCGCGGGAGTACTGCCACCCCGGGCCCGCCGAACGTCTCGTCGGTACGTTCGCGTCGCGGCCAGCATCGCGAAGATCGCGACGACGACGAACCCCATCGGGACCCACATCGCGACGATCAATTCGTGGTGCTCGCCCTTCATCGGCGAATGGTCCGAGATGATGCCGAGGATCCAGCTGCTCGGCGCCGTCCCGATCAGGTGCATCGTGAAGATCACCAGGCCCTGCGCCGCGGCGGCATGGGTCGGCGGCGCGATGTCGTCGACCGTGACGGCGATCGGCGCGTGATACCAGAACATGAAGAACAGATTCGCGACGCCCGCGACGTAGAGCATCGGGCCCGGTTGGAGCTCCAGGCACAACGCGATCATCGGCAGCGCGAGCGTCATGCCGATCGCGATCGTGAGCAGGCGCCCGGTCTCGATCTTCGAGCGCATCCAATCGCCGAGCTGGCCGCCGGCGACGACGCCGAGCACCGCACCGACGAGCGAGGCCGTCAGGAGGTTCGTCGCCGCGTTCTTCGACATGCCCTTGTCGTGCTCGAGATAGTCGAGCAACCACGCGTTGTAGCCACCGGCGGCAAACGCCATCGTGGTGGTGCCGAGCATGATCCAGCGCAGCGTCGGGATGCGCAGGAGCTGGCGCGCCGTCGAGAAGAACCCGCCCATGCCCTCGGACAGCGATTGGCTCGGCGATGGCAATCCCGGATGCTCCGGCACGTCGAGCATCAGGATGATGAACGCGATCGCGACCGTCGGAATCGCGAGCCATACGACGACATCGGGAAATCCCGCTGCCTTGCCCGAGAAGAAGCCGACGGCACCGCCGAACAGCAGACCGAGGTTGAAGATCGCCATCCGGCCGGCCTTCTTCGGACCGTCGTAGAGCTGGCCAATGATCGAGTTCGCCACCGGCACGACCGACGCGGTGCCCAGGCCCAGCGCCGCGCGCGACATCACGAGCGTGGTCACCGAATGCGCGAGCGCACCCAGCGCACCCGCGATGCCCGCGAACACCATGCCGAGCGCGATCACCCGTCGACGATCGAAGCGATCGCCGGCCCAACCAAACACCAGCGTCGCGACCGCGTGCGGCAGGAGAAACGCGGTCGCGAGCAGGCCGAGCTTCGCGTCGTGGAGCTGGAACCGATCGCGAAGATCGTCGTACGTGGCGAACAGCGAGTTACGCGTCGCGTACGCGATCAAATTCGCGATCGCGAGCCACGCGAGGATCACACCCGATCGCGTCTGCTTCGTCACCACGCATCCTCACAGCCCGTCATCCTGAACCGTCAAATCATACGCGGCTTCGCCCGTCGCACTAGTGTCGGCGCTCTTTACACAGACCACGGTCTTCGATCCCGCGGTCCCCGAAACCTTCTCGGCGGCACCCTTCTTCGCCTTGTTCGCGACCGCCACCGATTTGCCATCGACGAACAATTCGATGACAGGGTCGAGGTCGCCGCTCGGATCGACCGTTGCCGTGACCGTCCCCTGCCCCGCGATCGCGTAGCAATCGACATCGCCGGCCGTCCACCTGCCGTGAACGATCGTGCGATCCGCCGGCATCGCGAACGGCTTGTCGACGGTGTCGTTCGGCTCCATCTCGGCGTCGGTTTGCGGCAACGCCGCCGTCACCTTGACCGTGTACGGGGTCTCGGGGTTCGAGCCCGCGCCCTTGATCGTCAGGTAATGATACGGCGACGAGTTCGCCGGTACGTTCGGGAGGAAGCCTCGCACGACGAGCGGCGAGCCGCGCGGCGCCTTGCGATCGAGCACGACATTGCCCGCGCCATCCGCCACCTCGAGCTCGAGCGCGACGCCTTCGACCGCACCGATCTCGAGATCGATCACGTTCTTCGCCGATAGCGTCTCGACCGAGAGCTTCCACACGTCGACATCGTTACTCCACCCGATGAAGCCACTGCCGGTGTCGCCGATGATCAGGTCGTTCGGGTTGCCGCGATCTTCATCGGGCTCGTGCTCCATGTTCGCCGGAATTGCGACGAGCGCGCTCGTCAGCTCGTAGACCGGCGGCGGTCCCGGCGGCGCGGGCGGCGGCGCCTTCTTGCCCTTCACGACGGGCGGCTTCTTCTTCACGCCACCCTTCACGAGCACGGTGTAGCGGCCGGGCGTGACGCCGAAGTTCGGCACGCCTTCCTTCACGCGCGCACCACCGCGTGCCGATCGCGCGATCAACGCGCCGTTGCTATCCTCGAGCTCGACGACGAGATCCGCGTCGACGGCGTTCGTCAGCAGCGATAGCGCGCCCGGCTTCTCGATATCGAGCCGGTAGTAATCGATATCCGCGTCCGGATCGATCTTGCCGCGGATCGTGGATTCCATCGGAAACGGGGTCGCGGTCTCCGCCGAATCGTTCGGCTCGACCTCGTCGGTCGTGGTCCCGCTCGCTCGCCCGCCCGCATCCGGGAACTGCGGTGCGTTGACGACTTCGGCGATCGCGCCACTGCCGCGCTTCTTCGCGACGGGCTTATCGCCACCGCCGTGACACGCAGCTACGAACGCGAGCGCCCAGATCTTCATGCGAGCTTCGACTTCGGGGTCATGCCCGCCATGAACTCCGCCGACGACACGACCTTGCCATCGACCTTGCACTCGCCCTTCATCTTGAACGGGTTGCCGACGCGCGTCGGCGTGACCTCGATGATCAGCTGATCACCGGGCACCACCGCCTTGCGAAACTTCACGTTGTCGATCGTCATGAACACCATCACGTGGGTATTCGCGTCGAACGTGATCGCCTTGGATGCGAGCACGCCGCCCGCTTGAGCCATCGCCTCGATCTGGAGAACGCCTGGCATCACCGGCGTATTCGGAAAGTGGCCCTGGAAGAACGGCTCGTTGAACGTCACGTTCTTCAAGGCGACGCACTTCTCGGCGCTGAGCTCGAGCACGCGGTCGATTAAGAGGAACGGATAGCGGTGCGGCAGGAGGCCGAGGATCTGTTCCAGCTTGAGGGGGTCCATCGCGACCCCTTCTTACTTCATTTGGGCATTCAGCGCGGCAGTCAGATCGACTTCCTTATCGGCGTACACCACGGCCTCGCGGTCGACGATGATGTTCACGCCCTCGGCCTTCGCGATTTGCTCGATCTTGGGACCGGCCTGCTTGAGGATGTCCTGGATCAGCTTGGTTCGCTCGCCGGCGAGGTCGCGCTCGAGCTTCACGTAGATCTGCTGGAGGTCGACGAACTTCTTCTCGAGGTCCGCCCGCTTCGCCTCGTAGGCGTCCGGCTTCAGGACCGACTTCTGCTTCTCGAGGTCGGCCGCCGCGGCCTTGAGATCCGACTGCTGCTTGTCGAGCTCGGTCTGCTTCTTCTTGCGCACGGCTTCGAAGCCTTCGTTCGCGCGCTTGCCGGCGGGGGTCGTCGACAGCGTGTTATCGAGATCGATCACACCGATCTTCGGTGCGGGGACCGCGCTCTTCGCGAGCGAGACGAATAGCGGGCTGACCATGAGGCCAGCGCCGAAAATGCCGAGAGCGAGGTAGCGGTTCATACCCCGTTATAGACGATCCCCACGACGAGGAATTCAGATCAGAAGAAGTTACCGATCGTGAACTCGAACACGAGCGGGTCTTCACCGACCTGCTGATCCAACGGGATACCCCACTCGAACCGCAGCGGGCCGATCGGCGAGATCCAGCGGAAGCCGAAGCCGACCGACTTGCGGATACCGTAGATCAACGAATCGAACTTGAAGCACGGGTCGAACTGGATCGGGATGCCCGCACTGTTCTTGCGCTGGGCGTTGTTGCAGTAGCGATTCTCGAGGTTGTACGCGTTGCCCATGTCGTAGAACACGAGGCCCGAGATACCGACCTTCTTGAACAGCGGGAACTCGATCTCGGAGTTGAAGATGACCTGCAAGTTACCGCCGAGCGACAGCTGCGAGAGCTGCTGGCCGACGTCACCCGGCTGCTGCGTGTTCAGCTTCGGGCCGAGCGACAGCGGCGCGTAACCGCGGATGTTGTAGATACCGCCGACGAGGTAGCGCTCCGAGATGGGTACGCCGAGCGGATCCTCGGTCGTGGTGAGACCGACTTCCGCGTTGACGTGCAGGTCGAACGGTCCCCACAGCTGCTTGTACTTGCGGATGAAGCCACCGACGCGGACGAACCGGTTCTGCGAGCCCGTCCACTTGTCGGCGTACTCGGCGAACAAGCTGTCGTACCAACCTTCGGTCGGGAACAAGCGGTTATTACGCGAGTCCCACGACAGCGAGCCGCGAATCGATGAGGTGTTGCCGCCGCGGAACAGGTTCGCGACCGAGCTCGCCGCGATCGGCGTGGTCGTCGAGCCGAGGCTCGCGAAGCCACTCGTACCGGACGTGATGCTGACGTCTTCGAGCTTGTACGTGAGGAACGCGCGCGCCTCGTACGACAGCGGGTAACCCCACGTCAGCGTGCCACCGGTCGCGTTACGCGCGAACGTGGAGGTCGTGCTGCCGAGGTAACGGCTCTGGTTGTAGAGGTCGAACGCGAACGTCCAGTAGGTGTCGAGGAAGTACGGCTCGACGAACCGCAATAGGAACAACTGACGCAGCGACGACAGCTGGGCCTGCACGGACAGCGTCTGACCGCGACCGAACAAGTTGTTCTGGCTGATCTGCGCCTGGGCGATGAAGTTCTCGACGGACGAGAAGCCGGCGCCGATCTGGAACGTGCCGGTCGGCCGCTCCGTCACTTCGACGTTCACTTCGACGAACTCGTCCGAGCTACCGCGCTTCGTCGACACCACGACGTTCTCGAAGAAGCCGAGCGCCATGATGCGCTTCTTCGACACTTCGAGGTTCGTGTTGTTGAACAGCTCGCCTTCGGAGATCTTCATCTCGCGGCGAATCACCTTGTCGCGCGTCTTCGAGTTGCCGCGGATCGAGATCCGCTCGAAGTAGGCGCGCTTGCCGCGAGCGACTTCGAACGTCAGGTTGATCTGGCGCTTCTCGAGGTCGACCTTCGTGAGCGGCAGGACGTTCGCGTACGCGTAGCCCTGATCTTGGTAGTAGTTCGAGAGCGATTCGCGGTCTTCCGCGATCAGCGTGCGCGAGAACTTCATCCCCGGACGCATCCGGATCTTCTCGAGGTTCTTGTCTTTCGATCCGATCAGGTCGCCCTTGAACGCGACGCTGCCGATCGTGAACACCGGGCCCTCGTCGACGGGAATCGACAAGTACATGTACTGCTTGTCGCGCGACAGCCGGAGCTGCGGCGTGCCGACCTTGACGTTCGCGTAGCCCTTGTCCCAGTAGTGCGCGCTGACGAGCAGGAGGTCGCGCTCGAACGCTTCTTGCGAGTACACGCCCGAGTCGTTGAGGAAGCTCAGCGCATCCGCGCGGCGGGTCTGGATCGCGTTGCGAAGCTCGTCATCGGGGATGCTGTTGTTGCCGATGAACTGGACCTCGCGAATCTTGACCTTCGCTTTTTCGTCGATCTTGAACCAGACATCGACCTCGGCCTCGTTGACCGACTTCACTTCCCAGTCGACGGTCGCGAGGTAGTAGCCCTTCTGGACGTAGAGGTCCGCGATCTTTTCGCGGTTCTTCTTCACTTTGGAGATGTCGACGATCGCGTCGAGCTCGAGATCGATCACTTCATTGATCTTCGAGAGCTCCATCTCGTTATTGCCGGCGATCAGGACCTTGCGAATCGACGGCTTCTCTTTGACCGCGAACGTCAGCGTGAGCGAGCCGTTCGCATTCACTTCGCCTTCGACATTGATGTCGGCGAAGAAGCCCATCTTCCACATCGTGCGGAGGTCTTCGCGCAGCTTCGTCGGATCGAGCAGCGTGCCGGCCTTCGAGAGGAGCTGGACGCGAATCGCATCGTCCTCGACCTTGCGGTTACCGCGGAACTGGATGCGCTCGATCGTCCGGCCTTGCCACTGAACGCCACCCGCTTGACCCGCAGGCGTGGGACCCGGTGCGCCCGAACCACCGCCGGTTTGATCGTCGGTGTCGGCGCTTCCAGAACCATCGCCAGGCGTGGGTTGTGCCGACGCGACGTGCGCACCGACGACGAACAAGACGAAGAGCCACTTGATCAGCTTCACGGTGCGGGCTCCTCGACCAACCCACCACCATCGACCATGCGCAGCTTTCGCGGCATCAAGTCGGCGAGCTCGGGGTTGTGCGTGACGACGAGCAACGTGGAGCCGCGCTCCTTGTTGAGCTCGAGGAACAGATTGTGGATCGCTTCACCGGTCGCGCGATCGAGGTTGCCGGTCGGCTCGTCGGCGAGCAGCAGCGACGGCTGGAGCACCAACGCGCGCGCGAGGGCAACGCGTTGTTGCTCGCCACCCGACAGCTCGCTCGGGCGATGCGTGAGGCGATGGCCGAGGTTGACGCGACCGAGGATGTCCTTCGCGGCCGCGCGCGCTTTGCCGACGGCCCAGCCCTGGATCAGCGCCGGCATCATCACGTTCTCGAGCGCGGAGAACTCCGGCAGCAGGTGATGGAACTGGAACACGAACCCGATCGAGCGATTGCGAAACTCCGCCAACCGGCTCGCGCTCATCTTCGTCAGCTCTTCGTTGTTGAACGTGATCGTTCCGGTCGTCGGCAGATCCAACGTGCCGAGGATCTGGAGCAGCGTCGACTTGCCGACGCCCGACGAGCCGACGACGGCGACCATCTCACCCTTCTCGAGGACGAGGTCGACTTCGCGGAGCACCGTCAGCTTGATGCCGGAATGCTCGTAGACCTTCGACAGGTTGCGAACCACGACGTGCGCGCCCGATCGATCGGTCTCCGTACTTGAATCGCGCGCGTCGCTTGCCGAGGGCACAGGAATCTCTAACGAGCGCGAGACCTTACTTATGGCCCCTGCAGGTGTCAACGCGCGATGAGACCTATGCAGACTGCGAAAAGGTTGCTCGCGAGATCGCTGGAACCGGCTGATTTTAGAGCGAGAGGTTCACGCCCAGCGTCCACATCGAGGCGGTCTGGTTGGCAAACTTCGACCCGTCGGTCTGGTCGTAGTTGAGGTCCGCGCTGTTGCGGGTCCAATCCATGTAGATGCCGAGGCCGGTCAGGACGAGGTTCAGGCGGTATTCGAGGCCGAGCGACATGGTCCAGCCGTCACCCGTGAGGTTGCGATTCGAGGTGCTCTGCGACGTCACGTCGGTATGAAGCAGACCCAGTCGGCCGAATAGCTCGAAGTTTTTTGCGAATTCGTAGTTGTACTTGGCGGCGAGCTGGAGCGAACGCGAGTCGAATTTCTCCGTTGCAGCGACATCCGGGCCGCCGAGCGCGAGGCCGTAGCCCGAGTACATGCCTTCGACGGAAAAGCCCATGAAGCGGTAGCCGAGCACCGCGCGAGCGCTGCGGCCATCTGCCACGTACGTGTTGTTGGCGCTGTCACTGACGTTGCCGCCGGTGCCGACGCCGAGCCCGATGTACACGCCAGCGTTGGCAACAGCCGGCACGGTGACCAGGGCAAGGGCAAGGATCGGCGCGCGCATGGGTGCGCAGTGGATCAAGATCTACGCCAGATCCAACTGATGGATATCGCACCCGGGCGCACGACGGATCGTGAACCAGCCATCACAGGTGCTGGGCCTAATGGCGCATGCCGGTCGCCGGGCGCACGCGGGCTCCGAGCAACGCGGGATAGAACGTCGCGAGGATCGAGATCGCCACACCCGCACCGAACGTCATGCCGACCGACGAAGGATCCACGTTCACCGGCAACCGATCGATGTAATAGACGTCCGGGTTGAGCGGGATCCCGATCCGCTTGCCGACGTAACACGCGACGAGGCCCGTGCCGACGCCGAGCACGGTGCCGATCAGGCCGATCAACAGGCCCTGGATCGCGAACAGCTGCATGATGCCCTGGTCGCTCGCGCCGAGCGTCTTCAGGAGTGCGATCTCGCGCTGCTTCTCGACGACCACCATGATCAGGTTGCCGACGATCGAGAACGATGCGACGAGGATCACGATTCCCAGGACGAGGAACATCGCGATCTTTTCGAGCTTCAACGCGCTGAACAGCGAGCGGTTGAGATCCTTCCAATCCTGGACGCGGTACGTCGGTCCGAGCGTCTCCTGGATCTTCTTCACGTACGAATCGGTGTCGTCCGGGCTCGGGATCCGGACCTCGATGCCATCGATCGCATCGCCGCGATCGAGGAACTCTTGGAGCGAGTCCATCGTGACGTAGACGAACTTCAGGTCGTACTCGTACATGCCGGTGTAGAAGATGCCGGCGACGCGATAGTCGCGATTGAACGGGATCGGCGTGCCGGTCGCATCCGGGTTCGACGGATCCGACAACGGCGAGACGAGGCGGGTCTCTTGGCCGACGTAGAGATGCATCTGCTTCACGAGCTCGCGACCGACGAGCACGCCGGGCAGCGATTCCGTGCGGCGCAGCACCGACGGCGACTCCGTCGGCAGATCCAACACGTGGACCGTGGGATCCGGATCGTTGCCGGCCGTGCGTGGCTTCGAGAAGTCGATCGGCGGCGCATCCGTGGTGACGAAGCCGACCGGCGGCGGATCGACGACGTTCGGATCGGGAACCGCGTCTTGCGGCTCGATCGGCTCTTCGATCACCGCCGGAACATCCTTGGCGGAGCCCGAACCCGCGGAGTCTTGCTCGGGCGCGGGCTTCGAGAAATCGATCGGTGCGTTGCCGGTGGCCGGCAGATCCGGCGGTGGCGGGTCGACACCGTTCGAGCCCTGCCCTTGCGACGGCACCTTCAGATCGAGCGTGGTGTCGCGCTTGCCCTCGAGATCGTTGATCGAGGCCTTGTCCTCGAGATCCTTCACGAGCTCGGTCACGGTCCCGACCGTCTTCGGATCGATGCCCTTGATGATCACGGGCAGACCGTTGTTGTTCGACGTGATCACGACCTCGCTCACCGCGTACGGCGTGGCCGCGACGACGCCGGGAATCGCTTTGATCCGGGTGTAGATGTCGCGCCACTCCGCCATGTCGCCCTCTTCGCGGGTGACTTGGATGTGGGCGTTCGAGCCGAGGATCTTCGTCCGCAGGTCGCTCTCGAACCCGCTCATCACGGCGAGCACGCACACGAGCGCGGCGGTGCCGATCCACACGCCACCGATCGGGACGGTCGTGAAGAACGTGAAGAACGCGCGTAAAAACCCGAAGAACAGCGCCAGGCCCGAGAGCACGGCACCGCCGATGATGAGGATCAGGATCGCGACGCTCGCCCATTTCGGGACTTCCCCGCCCGCGAACTTGATCCACTGATGACCGATCGCGAACGACAGCGCGAGGCCGACGATCGAGATGCCGATGCCGATGATGAACGCGTAGAGCGCGGCGCGCGAATAGATCAGCACGCCGAACACGATCGCCGCGACGAGGAATGCCTCGAGGCCGCGCTCGACATCGAAGATCGGATTCGACGCGCTCGCCTTGCCAACGCCGGCACCGAACAGGATCTGGCAGATCAGGCGCGCGAGGAACAGCGAGCCGATGATCCACTTCGTGCGCGACGACACCTTCGGCTGCGCGACGAGCAGATAGCGCTGCGCGACGAACGCCTTGTACGTGAACCGGCTAAACAGGCCTTCGCTCATTCGGGCCGCATCAACGGGAAGAGGATGACGTCGCGGATCGAGTCTTGGCCGGTGAGCAACATCGCGAGGCGATCGATGCCGATGCCCTCGCCTGCCGTCGGCGGCATGCCGAGCTCGAGCGCGCGACAGTAGTCTTCGTCGTAGTCCATGGTCTCGGCCGCGCCGACGTTCTTCGCGTCGACCTGCGCCTGGAACCGGCTGCGCTGATCATCCGGATCGTTCAGCTCGGAGAACCCGTTCGCGATCTCCTTGCCGCACACGAACAGCTCGAACCGATCGCAGAACGCGGGGTCCTTGTCGTTGCGGCGCGCGAGCGGTGACACCGCGAGCGGGAATTGCGTGAGGAACGTGGGCTGGATCAGCTTGGCCTCGGCGACCGCTTCGAACAGGAGGTAGCCGAGGTGGCCTGCGCGAATCCGCCGCTCCATGTCGTTGGGATAACGCGCCACCAGCTCCTGCGCCATCGGGACCGGATTCGCCTTGAACGCGGCGACCGTATCGTCCGGCGTGCCCGTGCGATTGGCCATCGGCACGCCCTCGAGGAGGACGCGCGCGATGTCGGCGCGAGCGATGTCGTGCGCCATGCACGCTTCGGCCGCGGCGACCGGATCCGCGAAGATCTGATCGGCGTTCGCAACACCGCCGAGCGTCTTCACGGCTTCGAGCACCGACAGCCGTTGCCACGGCGCCGCGAGCTCGACCTCCTGGCCGTCCCACTTCACCTTGGTCGTGCCGTTGATCTCCTGCGAGAGCGAGCTGATCAGCTCCTCCGTCAAATCCATGAGATCGTGGTACGTGGCGTACGCTTGGTAGAACTCGAGCATCGTGAACTCGGGGTTGTGGCGACGAGACAACCCTTCGTTGCGGAAGTTGCGGTTGATCTCGTAGACCCGCTCGAAGCCGCCGACCACGAGGCGCTTCAGGTACAGCTCCGGCGCGATGCGCATGTAGAGCTTCATGTCGAGCGCGTTGTGATGCGTGATGAACGGACGCGCCGCGGCGCCGCCGACGATCGTGTGCATCATCGGGGTCTCGACCTCGAGGAAGTTTCGCGCGTCGAGATACTTCCGGATCCCGGCGACGATCTGCGAGCGCTTGCGGAACACCGTGCGCACGTCGAGGTTCATCGTCAGATCGACATAGCGCTGGCGATAGCGATCTTCGACGTCCGACAGGCCGCCGAACTTGTCGGGCAATGGACGGAGCGACTTCGTCACGACCCACAGCCGCTTCGCCATGATCGACAGCTCCCCGCGACCGGCCCAGCACGCGGGTCCTTCGGCGACGACTTGATCGCCGATATCGAGGTTCGCCAACACGACGTTGAAGTCGTTCGGATCGATGTGATCCGCGTGGATGTAGATCTGGACCTTGTCGGTCGTGTCGCGCACGTCGACGAACGCGAGGACCTTGCCCGCTTCACGACGCGCCATCGCACGGCCACCGACGCGCAACACCTCGCCATCGATCGCCTGTGGCGGAGGGCTCGGCGGGCGCTTCTCGCCCGGTGCAGGTTTCGGAGCCGGCGGTGCGGGTGGCGGCTTCGTCGGCTCGTACTTCGCCCGCAGGGCCGCGATCGTGATCGAGGGCTTGATGTCGTTGCGATACGGATCCGACCCTGCTTCGCGCAGTGCCTGACCCTTTTCGCGACGGATCTGCATGATCTCCTCGAGCTTCGATTCCGGCGGCTGTACGGGCTCCTTTGCCATGGCGGCGCACCTTAGCATTTTGGTGGTATCACGCAGAGATGTTCCGGCTGGTCGTTTTCACGTCGATCACCCTCATCGCCTGCTCCAAGAAGGAGCCCACGCCGCGATCTGGCGATGGGTCGGCGGCCGTCGCGAAGACCGATGCGTGCAAGCCCGGCGAAAAAGAAGGTCCGCTCACGTGGACCTCCGATGACTACGCCGGCGCGCTCGCGTGCGCGAAGCAGAAGAAGGTGCCGCTCGTCGTCGATCTATGGGCGCCGTGGTGTCACACGTGCCTGTCGATGCAGACGACCGTGTTCATGGACGCGTCGTTCGGCGCGGACGCCGACAAGTTCATCTTCTTGAAGATGGACACCGATAAAGAGCAAAACGCGGCCGCGTTGCAGAAGCTGTCGATCAGCGCGTGGCCCACGTTCTACGTGCTCGGCGCCGACGAAGCCGTGCTCGGTCGCTGGATCGGCGCCGCGTCGCTCGCGCAGTTTCATCAATTCCTCGATGCTGGTGCGCTCGCGCAAAAAGGCGGCGCGGATGCCGCGACGTCGCATCTGTTGAGCGGCCTGCGCGCGATGGCCGTGAAGGATCAAGCGACCGCGGCGACCGAGCTCGATGCCGCGTTGAAGGCCGCGCCCGCCGATTACCCGCGCCGCGCGGAGATCCTCAATTCACTGATCTCGACGAAGCTGAAGGCCCAGGACTATCCCGGCTGCATGCAGCTCGCGGATCAACACATGGACGAGATGGGCACCACGTCGATTGCCGCCGACTTCCTCGTCACCGCGGTGATGTGCGCGGATGCCGCGAAGCAGGATGCCAAGCCGCTTCGCGAGAAGGCGATCGCGCGCTGGCAGAAGCTGCTCGATAGCAAGGACCTGTCCGTCGACGATCGCAGCGACACGATGATGAATATCCGCGAGCAGCTCGACAAGCTCGGCAAGAAAGACGACGCGAAGAAGATCGCCGAACAGCAGCGCGCGCTACTCGATCAGACCGCCGCGGCGGCGCCGAATCCGCTCGCCGCGATGACCTACAACTGGCCGCGCGCGGAGGTCTACGCGTATCTCGGCAGGCCACTCGATCTCGTGCCCGCGCTCGAAAAGTCGGCGAAGGATCTGCCCGGCGAATACGATCCGCGCGCGCGCATCGGCTGGCTGTATCTCCAAGCGAAGGACGCACCGAACGCCGCGAAGTGGACGGACGAAGCGCTGAAGCTCGTCTATGGTCCGCGCAAAGGCGGCCTGCTCGGTCGGCGCGCGGAGATTGCCGAGCTCGCGAACGACAAGGCGTCGGCGATTCAGTTCCGGCAACAACAGGTGGCGCTGTACGAGCATCTGCCCGAAGGTCAGCAACAGCCCGAAGCGTTGAAAGCCGCCAAAGATGCGCTCGAGAAGTTGGGTTCTACGCCGTAACCGGCTGTTCACAGCCACAGGTCTCGCGCAGTTACCGACTGGTCCGGCCCTTGAAATACCGGCCGGGCATGAAGCTCGTCTCGCTTATTTCGATCGTAGGTCTGCCGCTCCTCATGGGTGCGAAGGGTGATGGTTGCGCTGCAAACTCGACCAGCCCGGCGCCGGATGTTCGCGGCACGTGGGACATCACGTACGACAACCAGATCGGCGTCGAAGTCACGATCGGTGGTGCCACCTACGACGCGCAGCTCGGCGCGCAAGGCGGCGTGTTCACGATCACTCACGAAGGCAAGCCGTACACGTTCGATCTCGACTGCACGCGCCCCGATGTCGTGTGCCCGGGCGAAGCGTGGCCGAACAAGGTCGTGATCGAGCAGCAGGACGTGAACAAGCAGCATCAGATGATCGTCGACCTGCCGTCGGCGTCGTGTGACGGCGATCTCGCGAACCCGGATCCCGGTACGTGCGGCACCGGCACGAACAATCCGAACTGCGATCTCGTGTGCGACGGCGACGTCACCGTGCAGACCAGCGACAAGTTCGGCGTGATCGGCGAGACCGGCGACACGTTCCGCCTCTACCTCGGCGGTGGCGTGGTCACGAACGGGATCAACTGCGCGATGCTCGGCTACTCGGTCGCGGATGCCACGCTCGAGAGCGAGGGCAAGGGCACGGCCGCGTGGGAAGCCGATGCGATGTCGGGTGGCCTCGTCACGGTCGGCTACTCGGGTGCGTGCTTGTTCGCGGGCACCGTCGATGGCACGAACCAGGCACTGTTGGTCGGGGCCGATATCAAGTTCACGACCGGGTTCACCGGAACCAAGGAATAGCGGCCAGGTGGGGTAAGGTTCGACGGGTGATGCGGTCCCGTCTGAGCCTGCCTGCGTTCGTCCTCGCGTCGATCGGTTTCGGCGCGAGTGTCGCGAGCGCGATCGATTACTTCGGCGTCCAGCCCACGTTCTGCTCGGAATCCGGGTGCGCGACGGTTCGCCAGTCCGACTGGTCGCATCCGCTCGGGATTCCGATGCCGCTGCTCGGGCTCGCGTTCTACGCGCTGATGATCGGGCTGTGCTTCGTCGAGAAGCCGCTGATCCGCAAGGTCGCGGCCGCCGCCGGCGGTGCGTGGGCCGTGTTCTTGATCGTGCTCCAAGCGAGCGTGATCCACGCGTGGTGCAAGCTCTGCATGATCGCGGATCCCACGGCGATCGCGCTCGCGATCGTGGTGCTCGCAGGCGCGGGCACGTTGAAATTTGCCGGCAAGCACATCGCGATCGGGTTGCCGGTGATCGCCCTGCTCCCGCTCGTGTTCGCGATCGTCAACGACGCGTCGCACGAGCCACCGCCGATCGCGAAGCAAACCGGATCGGGATCCGGATCGGGATCGAGCGCAGACGTGCCCGAGGTGATCGCGCGCGAGCAAAAGCCTGGCTCGGCGACGATCGTCGACTTCGTCGATTTCGAATGTCCGTTCTGTCGCCGGCTCGCGCCGAAACTCGACGAAGCGATCGCGCAGGCGCAGGTCCCGGTCCATCTCGTGCGCAAGATGTCGCCGCTCAAGATGCATCACCACGCGATGGACGCGGCGATCGCGTATTGCTGCGCCGAAGCGCAAGGCAAAGGTGACGAGATGGCGAAGGCGTTGTTCGCCGCGCCCGCCGATGATCTCACGCCGGCCGGCTGCGAGAAGATCGCCGAATCGATCGGCTGCGATATGGATAAGTATCGCCAGATGGTGTCGGACCCGTCGATCAAAGATCGGATCGTGCAGGACACCGCGGATGCAAAGGCCGCGGGCGTGCGTGGGTTACCGACGGTGTTCATCGGCAAGACCGGTCTCGGCGGCGCCGATCACGATACCGCCGAGCTGTCGAAGTTGATCCAGAGCTCTATTTGACGCCGAACACGGTGATCGACGAGACGGTCGTCGCCGCGTTATCTGCCGCGATTCCGTAATCGGTGATCGTGGGCTCGAAGTCGCCCGTGATCTCGACGTAGGCGCTGTCACGGGGCACCGAGCATTCGGCCCGCGTATTCGTGATCACGCGGAGTAGCACGCGAAGCTTCACGCTCGAGGCCAGCGTCGCGATCCCGACCGTGGTCCCGTTCAGCACGCCCTCGAGCAACACCGAATTGTCCGCGGTGCGCTCGATGTTGCAGCGAATCTCGATGCCACCGACAAACGCCAACAGCGCGACGTTGCCGTCCATCGCCTGCGGCACGGTGATGTCTTGGATCCGTGCATCGATCGCACCGCCCGATTGCTCGATCGGACTCTGCGCCTTCGACATCGTGTTCGTCGTCGATAGCACGTCGTTTTCGATCGACCAGGTCGAGGGGAACGTGAAGCCATCGTTCGCGACGAAGCTGTCGAACCGCGCGATCGTATTCTGTTGCCCGTTATCGGGATCGCAGGCCTCGCCGACGCCGTCGCCATCGCTGTCGTTCGGCGGATCCTCGGCATCCGCCGGACATGGATCGCGCGCGTCGTCGATCCCGTCGTGATCTTCGTCGTGCATGATGAACGCGTCGCCGATTCTCACGGGCACGTCGTTATTGATCCCGATCACGTAGTCGCAGCCGGCGAGCGCGAGCAACGCGAGGCTATGGCGCATCGGGCCCGCTGCGATCGAACACGGTGACAGAACCGTACCTCACGACCGCGGACGCGGAACGAAATCCGAAGATCACGACGGTCGACGTCGTGCCCGCGGGGCCGGCACTGTGCGCGGTTTCACCTGCAGGTGTCGAGGCATCGCAGGTGAACGAGCCGTCCGCGAGCTCGGTCAATTTCAACCGCGCCGTCGAGACGAACGCGAACGGGACCGGAGTTCCCGTCGTGCCCGCGACATCGAGTCGGATGTCGTGCGAATCGGGCGCGCCTTGAAAGATCATGCAGTCGACTTCGGATTTCGCATTGTCGTCGAGCACCACCACGATACCCGCACCCGCGCCGGTCGAGCCTTCGATGCTATCGACCATCGCATCGACCGTGACCTCATCCGTCGGATCGATCGACAGGTACGACCGCGTCACGGCGTGATTGCCCTCGAGGTACTCGCCGCCCGTGTGCCCCCAGAAGTCTTTATCCACCTGATATTTGAGATCCGTGGTGAACCCGTCGAACAACACGATCCGATCGCCGGCGATCGCGGGATACGGATCGCAGACATCGTCGACACCATCGCCATCCCCATCGACCGGCATGGTTTCGGGATCCGCGGGACACGGATCGCAACCATCGATCACGTTGTCGTGATCCTCGTCGGCCGAGCCCTCGCGACATGGTCGCTCGTCGACATCGTGCAGGCCGAGGACATAGTCGCACCCGGCTAGTCCCAGCAGCGCCGCGCTAATTCGTCCGAGCATTCGCCGCTTGCAACAGATACGTGCGGATCAGCTCGTCGAGATCACCGTCGAGCACGCCGCTGACGTCCGACGTCTTGAGATCCGTGCGGTGATCGGCGACCTGCTGATACGGGAACAACACGTAGCTGCGGATCTGCGAGCCCCACTCGATCTTGAGGCGCGCCTTGGCATCCTCCGCCGCCTTCGCTTCGCGTTTCGCGAGCTCGAAGTCGTACAGCTTCGCACGCAGCATCTTCATCGCCTTCGCGCGGTTCGCGTGCTGGCTGCGTTCGTTCTGGCACTGGACGACGATGCCCGTCGGCATGTGCGTCATGCGCACCGCCGAGTCCGTCTTGTTGACGTGCTGACCGCCGGCGCCACCCGCGCGATAGGTGTCGACCTTGATGTCGACTTCCTTGAGATCGACCTCGATATCGTCGTCGATATCCGCGGTGACTTGAACCGCGGCGAAGCTCGTCTGGCGGCGACCGTTCGCATCGAACGGCGACACGCGGACGAGGCGATGCACGCCGTTCTCCGCCTTCAACAGGCCGTACGCGTAATCGCCCGCGACGGTGAACGTGGCGCTCTTGATCCCCGCTTCTTCGGCAAACGTCTCTTCGAGCACCTCGACCTTCCAGCCCTTGCGTTCGCAGAACCGGATCATCATCCGCATCAGCATCATCGCCCAGTCGCTCGCGTCGACGCCGCCGGCGCCCGCGGTGATCTGGATGATCGCGCCGCCCGGATCGAGCTCGCCGGACAGCATGCGCTTGAACTCGAGCTCGTCGAGCGCGCGCTTCACGCCATCGGTCGCCGCGGCGGCTTCCTTCGCGGAATCCTCGTCGCTCGCTTCTTCGGCGAGATCGAGCAGGACTTCGGCATCGCTGATCGCGCGCTGTTGCGCATCCCAACCCTGGACGACTTGCTCGAGCGACTTCTTATCGCGCAGCAGCGTCTGGGCCTTCTTCTGGTCATCCCAGAACGTGGGACGAGCCGCGATCGAATCGAGCTCTTCGATCTTCAGGCGTTTGTGGTCGACGTCAAAGCAACCTCCGGAGCTCGTCCACTTTCGAGGACAGCTCCTTCAATTGCGCACGGACCGCGCGGGTATCGGTGCCTTCGATCGCCATAGCGGATGCTTTGTAGCAGGAATTTAGGGGTTGAACGCGGTCTGCGTCGGCGAGCAGAACCCGCCGTTTGCGAATCCGGGCGTGCTGGATGTGGCGATGATGCCCACGCCACCTCCGCCACCACCCCCGCCGAACGGGGCGCGGTCATTCGGGGTCTTGCCATCGCCGTTGTTATCGGAAGCGCCGCCGTCCCCGCCACGACCACCACCGGTGACCGCCGTGCCGCCATCCGCGTGCGTCATCGACGCGTTCGCATCGCTGCCGTCGCCGCCGCTCAGCGTGTCCGTCGCGCCCGCACCGCCGCCGCCGCCGTTCGCCGCGACCGTACCAGCATCGACGAGGATGTTCGTCGCCTCGATCAGCATCATGCCGCCCGAGCCACCGCCACCACCGCCGGCGTCCGGGGCGAGTCCCTTGTGACCGCCGAAGCCGCCGAGTTGGATGACACCCGTGATCGTGACCTTGCCGTTCGCGATCACGTCGAGCGCACCACCGCCCGCGCCGCCCGGACCGCCGGTGTTCGCGACGACCGTACTGTTCCCACCGGTGCCGCCGGGACAACCGCCGAGCAACGCCTTCGCGAGCGTGATCTTCGAGCCGCCATCGCCGCCGTCGACGCTGTTGCCGCTCTGGCCACCGGTATCGTTGGCCGAGTTGCCACCGCTATCGCCATCGCCGCCCTTGGTTCCGAGGGCGCCACCACCGCCGCCGGAAGCACCGCGCACGGCATCGGTGCCGGGATCTCCGGCAGCGCCGCCGCACGCCGTCGCGTCGCGATTGCCCGCAGTGACGGTCATCGCTCCGTCGATATCGACGGTGTCGTACGACAGGATCACGAGCGGCTTCGCGCCGGTGACCGTGAACGTCGATCCGGCCGCGAGCGTGAAGTGCGAGGTCGCGAGCACGCGCGTCTCGACGCCGTTGATCGTGACGTCGTACTCGTTGATGGTGATCGTGGTCGCGCCGTTCGTCAGCGTCGAGGTTCCGCTCGTCGCGTAGGTCCAGTCGCCGGTGACGAGATCGATCGGATTGCTATTCGAGTAGTCGCAGGTGTCGAGCTGCTTCGAAAAGCTCTGGATACAATTCGATCCGGATCCCGAGCCCGAGCCCGAGCCCGAGCCCGATCCCGATCCGGCGCCATCGATCCCGCCATCGCTGGGCGAATTACCGCCGCCCGGGCTGAACGAACAGCCGATCAGCAGACCGAACACGATCGCGCGCATACCCTCAGAGTATCGCTCAACGCGCGCGTCGCAGCTGTACAAGATCTGCGCTGTGACCTAGCGCAACTGGATACTTGCCGGTGAAACATGCCGAACAATATCCAGCGCCCGTCGCATCGCCGAGCGCGCCCATCATCCCCTCGTGGCTGAGGTAGTTGAGCGAGTCGCTCGTGACGTACTTGTTGATCTCGTCGATCGAGTGCGACGACGCGACGAGCTCCGAGCGTGTAGGCGTATCGATGCCGTAGTAGCAGGGGTTCGTGGTCGGTGGCGCGCTGATCCGGAGGTGGACCTCGCGTGCACCCGCGCCGCGCAGCATCTTGACGATCTTGCGCGACGTCGTGCCGCGCACGAGCGAATCGTCGACGACAACCACGCGCTTGCCATCCACGATCGAGCGCACGGGCGACAGCTTCAACCGCACGCCGAAGTGGCGGATCGAATCCTGCGGCTCGATGAACGTGCGCCCGACGTAGTGCGAACGAATCAGGCCCATCTCGAACGGAATCCCCGATTGCTTCGAGTAGCCGATCGCCGCGGGCACGCCCGAGTCCGGCACCGGAATCACGACGTCCGCTTCGATCGGTGACTCTTGCGCGAGCCGCATGCCGAACTTTTCGCGCGCGCGATACACGCTCTTGCCGTTCACGAGCGAATCCGGCCGCGCGAAGTACACGTGCTCGAACACGCAGAACGTGGCGCCCGGCACCGGCGCTTCGGTCGGCACGCGGAACGAGCTCATCCCACCGCGTTCGATCACCACGATCTCGCCAGGTTCGATCTCGCGCAGCGGATCCGCTTCGACGAGATCGAACGACGACGTTTCGGACGACAGCACGTACGAATCCTTCAGCCGGCCGACCGTCAGCGGGCGAAACCCGTTCGGATCGCGCGCGCCGATCATCTTGCCGTCGCTCGTCAGGAGGATCAGCGAGTAGGCGCCGCGGATCCGGCGAAGCGCGGCTTGGAGCTTGCCGAGCACGTCGGCTTCGCGCGCCTTGGCCATCAAGTGGACGATCACTTCGGTGTCGCTCGACGTCTGGAAGATCGAGCCCTGGGCTTCGAGCTCGGTGCGCAGCTCGGTCGCGTTCACGAGGTTGCCGTTGTGGCCGATCGCGATCGCGCCGCCCGCGTATTCGAACAGGAACGGCTGGGCGTTCCGCAGCTCGGAGCTCCCGGCGGTGGAGTAGCGGACATGGCCGATCGCGGCGGTCCCCGGCAGCTTGGCTAGGGTGTCCCGGTCGAACAGATCCGAGACCAGGCCCATCCCCACATGGCGGCGGAGGCGGCCCTCGTCGAGTGCGACCAACCCCGCGGATTCTTGGCCGCGATGCTGGAGCGCGTGCAGGCCCAGATACGCGATGTTCGAGGCTTCGTCGTGACCATGGATGCCAAAGACGCCGCACATGGCCACGCAGTTAGCATGATCCCCGTACGGCGTCAGCTTGTGAAATCACATGCGTTGCCGTACCTTTACTGGGAACGTGCCACGGCTTCTTTGGCGCGATGCGCAGGGCATCGAGGGATCACTCGATCTGACCTCGGCCGAGATCAAGGTCGGTCGGGCCATGGACTGCGCCATCCGTACGGACGATGCGATGGTCTCGCGCCATCACTCGCGCATCTTCTGGGGTGGTGGCGGCTACATCTTGGAAGACCTGTCGTCGGCGAACGGCGTCTACTTCCAAGAGCAGCGCGTCCAGTCGCACATGTTCAAGCACGGGGATGCCGTTCGCTGCGGCTCGCTGTGGCTGCGCTTCGTCGATACGAATCAACTCCAAGGTGCCGGTGGTGCGGGTGGCGCGAGCGGCAATGGTCCGTCGAACCCACCGATGATGCAGGCCGCGGGCTTGGGTGCGGTCCCGGCGTCGGGGCCTACCGGCCACGTGGCGACGGTCGATCGCGCTCCGTCGGCGGCGATGCCTGCACAACAAGGTGGCGCGTTGGCCGCGCTCGGTATCGCGCCGCCTCCCGTGGCAGGTGAATCGGACGCCGAGATCCGCGTGCTTCGCCGCCGCGTCGATCAACTCCAGACCGAGCTCCGCGTCTATCGCGCGCAGAAGTTCAATCCCGAAACCGCGCGCCGCATGGAGGATCTCGAAAACGATCTCTCGATGATGGAGATCGAGCGCGACAACCTGAAGAACCGCCTCGACAAGGCCGACCGCGAGCTCGCGCTCGAAGCCGGTAGCGTGAAGGTGAAGCGCGCGCTCGAGATCGCGGCGCTCACCGCCGAGACATCCGCATCGCTGAACGACCTCTTGTCGTCGCTGCGGATCGAGGTGATGGCGGCCGAGGGCGAGTTCGAGCAGTACGCGCACAACATCCCGCGCGCCTCGTTCGAGCTGATCCGCCAGTCGATGAAGGACGCGGCCTCGCACTGCGACGAAGCCCGCGAGCTGCTCCGCAAGCTCCGCGAAATCGCCGAGTAGCGATCCGCGTACAAACTTCGCTGTGATCCCGAAATCCATTGTGGTTTCTTATGGATACACGCGACCAATTGTAACGATAAGAATACAACTTATCGACAATTGTTCGCGGCCGAATACAATTACATCATGGTGGACCAAGCTCGTGCCCAGCGTCGGACGCGGGCACGGCTCCGCCGGAACCGTTCCGACCTGTGGATCGGAATCACGGCGCTGACCGCATCGATGCTCGCGCTGCCGCTGGCGCCGTCGAGTTGGAATGGCCCCGAAATCTCCGCCACGCTCGCCGTCGCAGCGACGTGTTGGCTCGCGGGTCAGCGCTGGGGCATTGCTTTGATCGCGATCGCGGAGCTCTTGCTCGCGCCGACGCTCGCGGTATCCGCGTTCCACGACGGCTCGGTCGCCTCGCTGATCGCCCTGCTCGCCTGCGTGCCCGGCATCCTGTCCCTGCGTCGCGCCGCCGCGGCACTCGTCGCCGTGCTCGGCATCGAACGCACGAGCATCTTGTGCCGGCGGGTTCACGCCGCGGTGATCGCGATCGCGGTCATCGTCGTGGCGCTGCCGCTGATCTGATCACTTCTTCTTGTCGTCGTCGTACGACCGCGCGTTCTGGTCGATGAACAAGCCATACGACCCTGCGTCCGCATCGTCGTGGCCGGAAATTTCGCCGTGCCCGGGCCAATACAGATGGACCCGATGTTCGTCGTCCTTCTTCCGCTTGTCCGCCTTCGGCTCGCCCCACTTCTTCGTCAACGCGGCGCGCATCCCTGCGAGCTGGTCCGGCTCGAACAGCTGCACGAGCACGATGCCGTTCCGGCCCGGATAGATCGACACGCTCACCCCGTTCATCATCCGGCTCGCATCCCACGCAAACTCGTGCGGCGGCATCATGATGAATTCGCGCTCGCCCTTCTCGCTCGTGCGCCAATCGAGCTCGGGATGCGCTTTCTTCGCTGCCGGCTGATCCGGGAGATGCGAGAGCTCGCTCAACAGATCGATCTCGTGATCGAACGTGTCGAACGCGGTAAACGCGATCCGATACGCGTGGTCGTCGCGTTCGACGGAAGCCTCCCAGTGAGAGGCCGGATCGAAGTACAGCGTTTCCTTGTCCCGCTTCGTGCCCGGGCCCCACGCCTTCTCGATCATCGGGCCCGCGATCTCGGGCACCTTGTAGTGGAGCATCATCAACCGATCGCGATCGTCGATCGTCACGATCTCCGACGCGCCGTCGTACGCGAGGTCGCGCAGATGCATGCCCTTCGACGTGCCGAGCGGCACGAGCTTGTCGACCTCGGCGCGCGTCATGCCCATGTGCGCCGCCGCGAGCTCGCCCGGCGGATGGATCGACTTGTCGAACATCGCCTCGAGCGGCTTGTGCGGCATGAACTTGATCGAGCACGCCGCCGGACTGTTCGCGTCTGCATCCCAACACCGAGCGCTCGCACGCCAGCCGGTCTCGACATTGCGCCACGTCTTGTCGCCATTGTTGTCGCGACCGGGCTCGGCGTCCGGCGGTCCCCACGCTTGGGTCAACATCGCGATCCCGTCCTTGCCCTCCCACGTGACGTACGTATCGGCGACTACGCCGTCGATATCGATCGCGAAGAGCCTCGTGTTCTTCGCCGGCTGCGCGAGCAAGTTGCCCTTCCCCGGAACGACCTTCGTGTCCGGGAACTGCTTCTTCAGATCGTCGAGCGTCTCGCCGTATTTGACCTTCGCGAGCGCGCCCGGCGGCACGACCTTCTTGCCAAAGAGCTCGGCTCCCGCGTCGTGTTTGCAAGCTGCGAATAAGACGAGGACGGCGGCGAAAGAGCGCATCTCGCCATAGTGAGGCGTCCGCCCCCGCATTTGCGCACGAGAAAAGTTCATCTATCGACCATGCAGTCGCCGGCGTCGTTGCAGATGAAGCCGTCGCCGCACTGGATGTCCTCCGTGCAGTCCTCCTGCGTGCATGACGAATATCCGACGGCGTTGAGGCAACTGCCCGACGTACACTCGAAGCCGTTGTCGCATTTCGCGCCTAGATCGCGCTGCTGATCGATCGCGAGACAAATGCTCTCGTTACCACCGGTGGCGCATCGTAGGCCGCCAGCACAGGCCTCGAGTGACGTGCATGGCTCGAAGCATCCGTTCTCGTAGCAAGTGCGGCCATCAGGGCACGTCCCGTCAGCGTCACACGGTGGTACGCACGTTCCTAGATCGCAAGACATATCGTCGGTGTCGGCGTCGAGCCTGCACTGCAGATCGACGCCGCAGCTGTGATCTTCGGAAACGGCAACCGGAAGACAAACGGATGTATCGGCAAACGAGCCGACGACAAATCCAGCGGCACACCCATTCGCGGACGGTAGCGGAGCGCAATAACCGGTCACGTCGTTGTTTTCCACCCTACCAGTCACGCACACGTGGTCGGCGCCGCATGCACCACTGCAATTTGCTAGGCATAAACCCGTCATAGTGGTGATGTTGCTGACGACACACGTCGCACTCGACGCGCACGATTCGCCGGGGGTGCCGGTGAGCTGACACGGCTGATCGATCCCGTCGGCGTAACAAGTGCCGCGGTAACACGAGAGCCCGCTCGGACAGAATCCGTTCGCGCACGGGTACGGCGCGAGCTCGTCGAGAGGTTTCGCGCAACCAACAACCAGAGCGAGCACGACGAGCCAGCGCACTAGAACCGTCCTCCGAACGACACGCCACCGCCGCTCGCGGCCGGCATTGCTTCAACGTGGTACTCGCCCGGATCGAGATTGAACACGATCTTGAGCACCCCACCGATTACGAACGCCGAGCCCAATCCAATGGCGCCGTAAGCAACGTAGTTGTAAATCTGGCCGCGGTCCGCGGTTGCCTTGATTTCGGCCGGGCTCATCAGGGTCCCGTTCTTGATCGAGTCGTTGGTTTGCTTGCCGAGCACACCCATCACCACGGCAGCGACTCCCAACAGCCCGCCCGTCACGGTGATGCCGATCCCCACCGCACGCGCGTGGTCAGCGTTGTCGCGCTTCTTCTCCCACTGCTCACCGGCAAGCTTGTTGATCTCGAGCTCCCGATCCGACTCACGCTTAGCGCGTTCGGCGTCGTCGCGTTTCGTGTCGAGTTGTTGCTGGTTCGCGCGAATTCGAACTTCGTTTTCGCGATCGCTCTCCGAGTGGGTTAACAGCGGGGTGTCAGGCGACGCCACCACCGCACGTGCAACCAACAAGCTGCTCACCACCACGACACCGAAGCGCATGAAGGCGCCCACCCTATCAACGATTTTGTATAGAGTCGACGCGTGATCGGGGAGACGATCGGAAACTTCGAGATCGTCGCACGCATCGGGCGTGGCGGAATGGGAGAGGTGTTTCTAGCGCAGCAGCGCAGCATCGAGACCAAGGTCGCGATCAAAGTGCTGCAGCCCGAGATTTCCCACGACAAGGATCATGTCCGCCGGTTCTTCAACGAGGCGCGTGCGGTCAGCAAGATCAAGCACGCGGGCATCACGAAGATCTTCGATGTCGGCTTCCACGACCGGACCGGTCACGCGTACCTAATCATGGAGTACCTGGAAGGAGAATCGCTGGGTGCGCGACTCGCGCGCAATCGGCGCATTCCGTTGCCCAAGCTCGTCGATATCGGGCGGCAGATTTCCAGCGTCCTCGACGCGACGCACGCTGTCGGCATCATTCATCGCGACCTCAAGCCCGACAACATCTTCCTCATCCCCGACCTCGAGCTCGAGGGTGGCGAGCGTGTGAAGATTCTCGATTTCGGGATCGCGAAGCTGACCGATACCGCGAACGGACCTCGCACGATCGGCACGATGGGCACGCCAACCTATATGGCGCCCGAACAATGGGGTGATTCGGCGCACGTCGATTGGCGTGCGGATCAGTACTCGCTCGGGTGTGTCGTGTACGAAATGGCGACGGGCCAACCGCCGTTCAACGCCACGTCGATTCCCGAGCTGTATGCGCAGCACCTGACGATGGCGCCGCCGACGATCGCCGAGGTCGTCAACGACATGCCGCAAGCGCTCGACCAGCTCGTGTTCCGGATGCTGCAGAAGAATCCGGCCGCGCGTTTCGAGTCGATGCGCGAGCTCGTGAAACGGTTTGAAACGATGTCGACACGGTCGAGCTCGCCGTTCGCAACGACCAAACCCGGACCGGTGGGTGGAGTTGCGGCTCCGTTGCCCGCGGCTCCGGTCGATCGGGTTTCCGAAGGGGAACATGCGAGCACGCACAACACGACGTTGAGTCGGGTCTCGGCGTGGGTTGCGGGTCGGCGTGCGAGCGCTGATCGGTTGGTCCCGATCGCGTTGTTGTCGGCGATCGCCGTCGTCATCGCGATGATCGTCGCGGTGGCGGTTCACAAGAAGCATCAAGTGGCCGCGCAGGAACAGCAGGTCGCGCAGCGCGAGAACGAAGTGGTGGCTACGGACGCGCCAGCAGTGGCGCAACCGGACGCCGCGGCCAAACCAATCGAGCTGCCTTGGAATGAATGGATCGCCTCAGCGAATCCGTTCGTGACGGCTCACGGAATCTCCGTGATGTCGCATCAGATCACGCGTGCGGAGTATCGCCACTACCTTGTCTCATTGCCGACGGCGTCCGCGTTGAAAGAACAGCCAGGATTCGGCTGGGACGAGACGGCTCCGGAACAACCTGTCGCGTGGGTCTCGCAGGAGCGAGCGGTTCGATTTTGCGCGTCGATCAAGGCCACGTTACCGACGTCGGAGCAGTTCACGACGCTTGCTGCGGGCGCCTGGGGTCTCGATCCCACGGGGAAGAACAACTTCGGCCCGCTCAAGGAATGGACGGCTTCAGTCAAAGGCGGACTGGCGACGGTGCGCGGAGCCGAGGCATCGATGCCGCCCGCGATGCGCGATACGTGGGACCACGACCACCCTCAGCAGAAGGAGGTCGAGGCGGGAGCGCTTGATGTGAAGATCATGGATGTAGCTGGTAAAGAGATCGGCTTCCGCTGCGTGCGCTGATCGACGATAGTGCGCTTCGTGCGCGCAGCGTGGATGGTCCTGAGCATCGTGATGGGGATTGGTATTGCGGAGGCTGATCCGTTGGCGAAGCCGAGTGGCTACGACTGTGGCGCAGACGGTGAAGCGACCCGCGGTGTCGGCTGCAGGTGCGGCAAAGACAAGATCGAGTTCCGCCGCAGTGAAGACAACTGGGCAACGTGCGTGCTCCACGTGGCACCGAAGACCACGCCCGCCGCGGTGATTCCGAAAGTCACCGCGAAAGAAACGACGAAGGGCCTCGCGACGTTCGAAAAGGGATGCGACGCGAAGAAAGGCCAGGACTGCACGACGGCCGGATCGATGTACGCCCTCGGCGATGGCGCGCTGAAGAACGACACCGAGGCGCGCGTCCGTTACCAGCACGCCTGCGACTACGGCGATAACGCCGGCTGCGTCGACCTCGGCATCATGTACGAGTCGATCGGCGAAGTCGAAAAGGCGTTCACGCTCTACCAGACCGCGTGCGTCGGAAAGTATCCGCGCGGCTGCACCAGCATGGGTGTGATGTACGCGTCGGGACGCGGTGTCGCGCGCGACGACGAACGTGCGTTCAAGAAGTTCTTCGAAACGTGCCGCGGCGATAAGGAGACGCAAGGCTGCGCGAACCTCGGCATCATGTACGAGAACGGGCGCGGCACGATGAAGGACGAAAAAGAAGCCGCCACGATCTATCGCGATGCCTGTGAAGCCGGAGCCGCCGAGAGCTGCACGTTGCTCGGTCGTCTGTTCGACACGGGCCGTGGGGTTGCAGAAGAGACATCGAAAGCCGTCGAGCTCTTCGGTCGGGGTTGCAATGGCAACGATGCGTTCGGCTGCGAACAGCTCGCGTACGCGAACCTGCGCGGCCACGGCGTGCCACAGGATGAAGGGCGCGCGTTGAAGTTGTTCGAGACCGCCTGTGATCGCCAGAACAAGACGTGTACCGGACTCGGCGATCTGTACGCGCAGGGTCGCGCGACCGCGAAGAATGAAAAGAAAGCGTTCGAGCTCTACGATCGCGCGTGTCGAGCGAACGATCCGATCGGTTGCGATCGCCAATCGCAGTTTTACATCGACGGGCGCGGCGTCACGAAAGACCTCGCGCGTGGCGAAGTGTTGGCGCGGCTCGCTTGTAACGGCGCGATCGCGACGTCGTGCACGCGTCTTGGAACGTTGACCGAAACCAACGACCCTGCGACCGCACGCCAGTCGTACGAGAAGGGCTGTGACGGCAAGGACGGCGCGGGATGCGCGGGGATCGGTGTGATGCTCGCCGCCGGCACGTCGCGCGACGAGCACAAGAAGGCCGCCGACTTCTTCAAACGCGGTTGCGACCTCGGCCACGCCGGGAGCTGCAACGATCTCGGGGTGAGCTACGACGACGGAAGCGGCGTACCTCTCGATCCGACCAAAGCGGCGCAGCTGTTCGACGGTGCATGCAAGTCCTCGAACAACGTCGCAGCGTGCGCGAATCTCGGGTTCGCATACGTTCAAGGGCGCGGCGTGAAGGCGGATCCGGCAACCGCGATGCCCCTCCTCGACCGGGCCTGCACCGGAAAGATCGGCGCCGCGTGCACGACGATCGGATTCCTTTCGGAGGCAGGCATCGGCACCACCAAAGATGCGACCAAGGCGAACGCGAGCTACGCGAAAGGCTGTCAGTACGGCGACGCTCGAGCCTGCACGTATCAAGGCCTCCTCGAACAAGACGCCACGCGCGCGACGGTGATGCTGAAAAAGTCGTGCGACGCGAAGGATCAGCTCGCGTGCACGTTCCTCGCGGATATCTACACGCTACGACCGGATCTAAAAGAGCCGCCCGCCACGGCCACGAAGCTCTACACGTCCGCATGCGAAGCCGGCATCGCCGCGGCGTGCACGAACCTGGCGATGGTGAACGGAACGGGACTTAACACCGACGTCAAAGCGAACTTCGAAAAGGGCTGTGCTGGTGCGGATGCCTTCGCATGCGCGCGCCTCGACACGATGTTTCACGCGGTGCCGACCGAGGGTCCCATGCATACCCGGTGCGATCACGGCGACGTTCGGGCCTGCGTGTTGTTCGCCGAAGAGCTGCTCAAGTCTGACGTGCCGGGCGAACACGTAAAGGCATTCGCGCTACTCGACGATGCGTGCGCGGCGGGCTCGACGAGCGGGTGCCGACGGATGGCCCACCTATACGAGTCACAATCGGCCGGGCTTCCGGCTCAGGGTTCCGCGAACGCATATTGGGAGAAAGCGTGCCGCCTGTCGGACGCCGACGCGTGCATGACGTTCGCGACCGCACTCGATCACGACAGGACCGAGCCCGTAAAAGTCGCCGACTTCTATCTACGCGCGTGCGATGGCGGCAACGCCGAGAGCTGTATCGCGCTCGGACTGATGTATCAGAACGGTCGTGGCGTCCCGCGCGACGGCCTTCACGCGGCGCTGTTCTACAAGCGCGCATGCGAAGCGAGCAACGGGAACGCATGTCTACACCTCTCTCAGATGTATGCGTCGGGAACGCTGCTCGAGCATGACGAAGAAAAGGCGGACACGTATCACAAACGCGCCTGCACGCTCGGCATCGGCGCGGCCTGTCACTAATCTTCGATTCGGTACGTCGCCGGATCGAGCGCCAGCTTCTTCAGCGCGTCGTAGATCTCTTTTCGAGTCTTTTGCCCGAGCTTCGCGGCAAGCGAGACGTTGCCGTTCGCGGTCCGCATCAGCTGCGTGTAGTACTCGACCTCGAACTTCTGCTTCGCCTCGCGATACGCGATCGGCATCGCGATCGCTTCGACCGTGGTCGCGCTCTGGAACACGATGTGCTCTGCATCGAGCACGCTCTCCGGCGCGAGCAACACACCGCGCTCGAGCACGTTGATCAGCTCGCGCACGTTTCCGGGCCACGGATAGCTGACGAGCTTCTCGAGCGCCGCGGCGGTTAGCCGCAACGTCGGCCGGCGGTCGCGCGTGGCGATCGCCGAGAGCTGGTGGGTCACGATCGGCGCGATGTCCTCGGCACGTTCGCGAAGCGGCGGCACCGCGACCGGATAGACGTGGATGCGGTAGTAGAGATCCTCGCGGAACCGGCCTTCGGCGATCTCGTGCTCGAGCTCGCGATTGGTCGCGCTCACGATCCGCACGTTGACACGCGTGGTCTCCGTGGCACCGACGCGCTGGAGCTCACTGGTTTCGAGCACGCGCAGGAGCTTGGTCTGGAGCGCGAGCGGCAGCTCACCGATTTCGTCGAGGAACAGCGTGCCGTTGTGCGCGAGCTCGAACGCGCCGGGCTTGCTGCTCACGGCACCGGTGAACGCACCGCGCGTGACACCGAACAACTCCGACTCGAACAGGTTCTCGGGGATCGCCGCGCAGTTGATCGCGATGAATTGTTCTTTCGCACGCGGCCCGCAGAAGTGGAGCGAGCGCGCGACGAGCTCCTTACCGACGCCACTCTCACCGGTGATCAACACGGGCGTCTTCGCGGCCGCGAGCTGGTCGAGCTGCGCGCGCAGCTGGCGGAGCTGGACGCTGTTGCCGATGATCATGTCGCTCTTGCGCCGCCAACTCGGGATCGGCGCGGTGACGTCTTCGGAATTTGCCAGGAGATGCCCGAGCAACGCGCCCATCATCGGCGCCGTTGGTTGCGTGGGCAGCCAGACGTCCGGTGACATGTCTTTCAACGGATCGGCACCGATCACGATCAGCGGCTTCGTCGCGGTGCGCTTGCGCAGCTTCTCGACGAGCTCGTCACACAGATCGAGGCTATCTACGACGTAGAGATTCGCGTGCGTCGCGGCATCCCACGCGTGTGGATTCGGCCAATGAATCGGCACGACGCTGAACGGACCACCTTTCGCGACGATCTCGGCAAGCTGCGCGAGATTCTGCTCTTGGGTCCCACAAACGGCGACCGTGAGGGTCTCTAGCTCCATCTATCCCCGTGGATGGAAATCCATACAACGCGCATTTCTACGACCTAGTAACACTCGTTAGTTAGCGCTTACTGGATGGAATTCGAAACAGGTGCCCGCCATGATCATCGTCCATTTTCGAGAAAGATCGAGCGTTAGCGCGCTGAGAAAAGGTTGGACCTAACTGTGCACTAACCGGTTCTATGAAGCTGGGCTTAGGTGGCGTAGCTACGTTTTTATTCAGTGCTGCGTGTGTGGAACAACCTGACGTTGTCGACACCACGGGTACCTCGGTCGAAGCGATCACCCACAATCAGGGTGCATCACTACCGAACAACTTTCCGATCCTGAACCAATTCGGTTTCGGTACGTCGATCAGCACGTCCGGTCGGGTCGAGCTGAACGGCAACTTCTTCGATAGCCTCGGCACGAACGGCCGCCGTTGCGTGTCGTGTCACTTGCCGACGAGCGGCTGGACGATCACGCCGCCGCAACTCCAAGAAGTGTTCGCGTTGACGAACGGTGGTGTCTACGACGACGGCGCGGGCCTCGGCGCCGTGTTCCGGCTCGTCGACGGTGCGAACCGTCCAGACGCCGACGTGTCGACGTATCAGAAGCGCAAGAAGGCGTACTCGATGCTGCTCAACCGCGGCCTGATCCGGATCGGCTTGCCGATCCCGGCCAACGCGGAGTTCGAGCTGATCGCGGTCGACGATCCGTACGGCTTCGCGAGCGCGAGCCAGCTGTCGCTGTTCCGCCGCCCGTTGCCGACGGCAAACGTCAGCTTCCTCAGCACCGTGATGTGGGACGGCCGCGAGACCGTGGTCGGTGCGCCGATCGAGAGCGATCTCGAGACCCAGGCGAACGACGCCGTGCTTCAACACGCGCTCGGCTTCAACATCACGCAGGACCAGCGTGAAGAGATCGTCAACTTCGAAGAGCAGCTGTACTTCGCGCAGGCGTACGACTTCCGCGCGGGCAGCCTGACCGACGCCGGTGCGAAGGGCGGCGCGGACAACCTGTCCGATCAGGAATTCCACATCGGCACGAACGACAACTTCGGCGATTGCATCGATCCCGATGGCACGGGCTGCCGCTCCGTCGGTAACCCGCTCGGCACCGGTACGCGTGGCGCGCCGTTCAACCCGAACGTGTTCGACATCTACGACGCGTGGACGAACAGCAAGTCGTTCCTGACGGCGGCGCAACGCAAGTCGATCGCCCGCGGCGAGCACCTGTTCAACACGAACCCGATCAACATCTCGGGCGTGTCGGGCCTCAACGACGAACCCGCGTTCGGCGCGCCTCCGCTCCTCGTCGGAACGTGCACGACGTGCCACGACACGCCGAACTCCGGTAACCACTCCGTCGTGGCGCCGCTCAACATCGGCCTCACCGATGAAGTGCGCCGCACGCCGGACATGCCGCTCTACACCCTGCGGAACAAGACCACGGGCGAGATCAAGAAGACGACTGACCCGGGCCGCGCACTCATCAGCGGCAAGTGGATCCACGTCGGTCGGTTCAAGGGCCCGGTCCTACGTGGCCTCGCCGCTCGCGCGCCGTACTTCCATAACGGTTTCGCGGCGGACCTCGATGCGGCTGTCGACTTCTATAACGACCGCTTCGCGATGAACCTGTCCAAGCAGGACCACGACGATCTCGTCGCGTTCCTGAAGACGCTCTAGTTACTTCTTCGGGACGTCGCGAGACGTTCCGAACTTGTCGGGGCTGACCGTGGCGGCGCCAGACTTGAGATCGACCTTGGTCTCGTTGGCGCCGTCCTTGATCTCGACTTCGGTCTCGAGCGGCTCCGCGCTGCGCTCGTTCCACGCCTGCACGCGGTACTTGCCGGGCGCGAGGCTCTTGAAGTTGAAGCTACCGTCCGCTTCGGTCGGTACGTAGGCCGGCGCGTCGACGACGATCAGGTACGCCGACATCGATGCGTGAAGGTTGCAACCGAGGCGCACGATGCCCGCCTTGTCGAGCTTCACGTCGCGGCTCTCGCCGTTCTTGAACATGCCGAGATCGAACGGCTTGCTCTTCGACAGCGAGAACACGTTGTGGAAGATCGCGTCGTAGTTCGGGAACGACACCGTCGAACCGACCGGCACCGCCATCACGTGCGGCGCGAATTCCTTGTTGCGCTGCTCGATCACGCGCTTCTTCGGGATCCGCTTCGCGAACTTGCCGCTCTTCGGCCACATCATGATCACGCCGAAACCATCCGGCGCCTTGCCGTCGACGGTCATCTGGCCGTGGAGCGAGCCGGCGAGCGGCTTCTTCACCGGCTCGTCCGTCTCCGAACCGCCGACCACCTTCTGCTGCGGGCCCGCATCGGCGAGCTTCGTCGTCGCCGTGGTGATGCGCGTCGGCGCACCCGCACGGAACACCGACGCGACCGAGGCGACGCCCTTCGGATCCTTCATCTCGGCGCGCGTGAACAGCTGCTCCGCGTACGACTGCTGACCGCGCTTGCCGACGACGACCGCCATGTCGAGCAGGCGCTTGACCTCGGGATCCTTCACCTTCGCCGACAGCGCGGTGACCTTCGCGAGCTTCGCGTCGTCGATCGGATGGAGCTTGTCCGGCCCCACGACCATCTGCGGCTTCATCGGGCCGAGCGCGCCGAGGACTTCGCCCTTCTCCTTCTCGGGGACCTTGAACTTGTCCATCGCCTTGACGAGATCTTCGACGAGCGCGTTGAACTCGTCGTCGACGAGATCCATGCCGGCGTGGGCATCTTCCATCGACTTGCCCGTGTACTTGCACGGACCACCGGCGGCCATGCAGACGAGCTCGACGAGCTTCGCCTTCAAGTTCTCCGCGTCGGTGTTGAAGAACCGATCCATGATCCGCGGGTCGGTCGTGGTGTTGCCGACGAACTCGGCGATCACGGCCGTGATCGCGGGCTGACCGCCGAGGCGATCGTAGAGCGACTTCGGCGCCGGTGCGGGCGGAGGTGCCGGCTTGGTGTCGCCGCCACCACCGGCGGTGTCACCACCGGTTGGAGCGGGACCCGGACCTGCCGGTTCCGGCTTCTTCGAACCACCACCACATGCCGCTAGGAGCGCGCAGACCAATAGGCCACGTGTATTCATCGCACACGAGCTAACCGGGTCGGCGCGCTCGGAGCAAGTTCACGGCGTACACGATCGCCAACAATCCGGCGAGACCGAAGCAGCAGAGCCGCAACCCGGCGAAGCTACGCGGCGGGGCTACCTGCGGGAGCGCCACCTCGAGGGTCGCATTCTGGACGCCGAGCGCTGCCGGCACCGCGAGCGGCAGGGCGAGCTTGTTTCCCCCCGCCTTCCACGGCACGAGCGCGATCCCCTTCCCGAGCCCGGTCACCTGAGCACCCTCGGTGTGGGCGGTCAGGTCGGCGATCACCGGCGAGAGGTCGATCGGCGTGGCGAGCGCGATCGCTCCGGTCGCGCCACCGCGCGGCCCGGCCACGCTCGTCGACGCGATCAACCGCCCGTTGTCGACGCGAGGCTGGTGATCCATGCGGACGGCAAACGCGGTGTTCTCCGGCACCGTGTAGAGCGGCACTAACGCGCCGTCCTTGATCTGGAGGAGCTCGAGGCTCTCGCGGGGGGCGAGCTTCAGCTGGAACTCGTTGCGCAGGAGGTCCGCCACGGTCGCGGCATCGGTCTCCACGCTCGCTCGGAGCTGCGGCGCCTGGGCAAGGCCTTCGACCCGGGTCTGCGCGTTCTTGATCGCGGAATCGAGCGTCGCGACGATCCGATCCGCGTCGGCCTTCACGACCGCACTGCCATCCTGGGTGGTGGCCTTCGGCTCGGCGACGAACAACGCACCGCCCGCGATCGCGGCCATCACCGCGGCGATCAACCAGCCGAGGTTTCCCCGGCGGGGCGGCGGCGGCGGTAGCGAGACCATCTTCGCGGGCGACTCGCCTATCATCGCCTGAACCGTCGCGACCGGCAGCGGCTGACTATCGCGACCGGGCGGCCGGACGATGCCCGCGAACGCCGACAGCGCCGCTTCGACATCCGCCATCGACGAGAACCGCTCCGCCGGATCCTTCGCGAGGAACCGCTCGCGGATCATCGTCTCGAGACCCGGCGGCAGATCCGGGACATCGAACGGCGGCGCCGCGTCCTCGACGATCGACTTGAACAGCGCGTCCGGATCCTCTTCGTTTTCGAACGGCCGCGCCGCCGACAACATCTCGTACAGGATCACGCCGAGCGCGTAGACATCCGTGCGTTGGTCGACCGCCTCGGGATTCGTGATCTGCTCGGGCGCCATGAACTGCGGCGTCCCGATCACCATCGAGCGCTTCTCCGGCGAGTCTTCGGCTTCGATGAAGCGCGAGATTCCGAAGTCGAGCACCTTCACGTGATCGGTCTGGCCGTCGCGATCGGTGAGGAACACGTTGTCGCTCTTGAGATCGCGATGGACGATGCCAGCGGCGTGCGCGGCGTTGAGCGCACTCGCGATCTGTCGAGCGATCCGAAGCGCGCGCCGCACGGGCAAGCCGCGCACGCGATAGATCTCGTCGGTGAGCAGCGCGCCCTCGAGGAACTCGAACACGATGTAGGGCACGCCATCGCGCGTGAACCCCATGTCCGTCGACTCGACGATGTTCGGATGCCCGAGCGTGCCGGCGGCCCGCGCCTCGTTCATGAAGCGCTCGAGCACGTCCGCATCCTCGGCGAGATCCGCGCGCAGGAGCTTCAACGCGACGCGGCGCTTGATCAGCTGGTGCTCCGCGAGGAACACGCTGCCCATTCCGCCCTGATCCAGCTCGCGCAGGATCTTGTACCGTCCTTCGACGGCGTCCCCGACCTTCAGGCTCATCGACGGACGATCACGCTGATGACGTACAACAAGAGAAACAGCGTCGCCAAGCCTGCGCAGGCATAGCGCGCGTACAGCATCACGTTGTCCTGGGCGGCGATCACCGGCGTGGCGAGCACCGCGGTGATCGAGAGTCCCTGCGCGAGCGGCGTGACGACCGGAATCGCGACCGGGGTGCCTTGCGCGGTGGCGGGTGCACCACCGAGCGCGATCGGCGCCTTCATCCCCGCGAGCTGGACCTTCGAAACCTGCGTGAGCGGTTGCGCCTTCGCGGGCGCGAGCTCGACCGGCAGCGCGAGCTCGACCGTGCCGGCGGTGCCACCACCCTGCTTCGCGATCGGCGCCGCCACCACGATCTGGAGCTCGCCGTTGATCTGCTCGAGGCGCGTCGCGGTGACCGGACCGATCGGCGCTGCATCTTTCGGCATCACGAGCATCGACGTGTCGCCTTGGAGGATCTGCAGTCGCTCGCCCTTCGCGAGTGCGAACACGATGTCCTGATCCTTCGCCATGTCGGCGAGCGTGGCGGCATCGGTCTGGATCGCCGCGCGCAACATCGTCGAGGTCGCGATCGTCTCGACGCGCTGCTGCGCCGCGTGCGCTTGCGTCTCGAACGTCGACGCGATCACCTTCGCCAGGGCTTCGACTTCCGTCGGCTTCGGCGCGACCGCGACTTGCTTCGGCGGCTCGGCGACGCGCAACACGAGCGCGGCGATCGCCGGCGCGAGTGCTGCGATCAAAAACGAAATGCGACCGAACCGACTGCGCGCCGGTTTCGCCTGCATCGTCCCCGGCTGCGAGCCACGCGCGAGGTCTTCGCGACGCTCGTCGTGGAGAGGCGGGTTCGCCGTGCTCCGCACGATCAGTGATCGTGGCAGCGCTTGAATCTCGCCGGATTGGATCACTTCGTCGACGGCAGGATTGGGCGTGCGTGGTCGACGAGGCGGTGCAGCCACCACCTCGATTTCCATGTCGTCGTCCGGGTCGGGAGTCGTCACGGCCACCCTAAGTCATGCGTATCTTACCGTGAAGCTTCCCCGCCGCGACCAGTACTTACGACACGTACTCGACTTATCGAAGTACTTAAGACACCCACATGCGCGCGTTGCAAAACATGCGCATCCACGGACTGTCCTCACCCCACTCATGAGGGGCCCATGACAGCTGGACGGTGCGGAATACCCGTTCGGGGTGCGGCATGATCGCGGTGATCCGACCATCCGGAGACGTGACGGCGGCGATCCCGCGTGGGGAGCCGTTTGGATTGGTCGGATAGCGTTCGCTGACCTGCCCTCGCCCATCGACGAAGCGCGCGGCGATCAACCGCTGCGCTTCGAGTGTAGCGAGCTGTTCGGTCGACAATTCTGCACGGCCTTCACCGTGGGACGTGGCGATCGGAATCCACGATCCCACCATGCCCCGGAAGAACAACGATGGGCTGTCTTCGATCTTCAACATGACCTCGCGCGCCTCGAAGCGATCGCTGCGATTGCGCACGAACCGCGGCCATGACGCTTGAAGGTCCGGGACGAGCTCGGGTGCGAGATCCGCGATCATCTGGCAGCCGTTGCACACGCCGAGCACGAACGTATCGGACCGCGCGATCAACGCGTCGATCGCTTCGCGTGCGCGTGCGTTGTAGCGGAACGTCGCCGCCCACCCGCGCCCCGCACCGAGCACGTCACCGAACGAGAAGCCACCGCATGCGACGGCGCCGCGGACATCGCGGAGATCCGCGCGGCCTTCGACGAGGTCGGTCATGTGGATGTCGATCGCGTCGAACCCAGCGCGCGTGAACGCGGCGGCCATTTCGATCTGACCGTTAACGCCCTGCTCGCGGAGGATCGCGACGCGCGGACGAGCATTGCGCTGGATCATCGGGGCGGCGATGTTGTCCGCTGGATCGAACGTGAGGTGCGCCGACAGGCCCGCGGCGTTCGGATCGATGCGGGTCTCGTGTTCTTCGTCGGCACACGTCGAGTCGTCGCGACGGCGAGCGATCTCGTGCGAGACGTGGGACCAGCGATCGCGGAGCGACGTGCGCAACGCATCGATCACGCGGCGATTACCGTGCGTGATCCGGATCCGTTCGGAGACGACCGCGCGGCCGATCGGGTAGACCGCCGCTCCGACGGTCGACAGCACCGCGGTGACGTGCGGGATGTCGTGCGCGTGGACCTCGACGATCGCGCCGAGCTCTTCGTTGAACAATGCGCGGAACGGATCCGCGTGGACGGCGCTGACATCGAGATCGAGGCCGAGCCCCGCGGCGAACGCCATCTCGATCAGCGCGATCACGGCGCCGCCATCGGAGCGGTCGTGATAGGCCGACAGCTTCTGCTCGGAGACGAGCTGCTGGATCGCCTCGTAGAATCGGTGGAGGCGCTTCGGATCGTCGAGATCCGGTGGCGCATCGCCGAGCTGGCCGAACACCTGCGCGAGGCAGCTCGCACCCATGCGGGCTTTGCCGTTACCGAGATCGACGAGCAGCACTTCGCGATCGCCGCCCTTCAATTCGGGCGTGACGGCGTGGCGAACATCGTTGACCGGACCGAACGCGGTGACGATCAACGTGACCGGCGAGACAACGGCGCGTTTTTCGTTCTCGGCATCCCACTGCGTCCGCATCGACATCGAGTCTTTGCCGACGGGAATCGCGAGGCCGAGCGCACACGCGGCATCGCTGCACGCGCGGACGGCGTCGTAGAGCGCGGCGTCTTCACCGGGATGACCGGCGGCGGCCATCCAGTTGCACGACAGCTTGATCCGACCGAGCGGACCGATCGGCGCGGCGGCGAGGTTCGTGACCGCTTCGGCGATCGCCATCCGCGAGGCGGCGCCGGCATCGAGGAGCGCGATCGGAGCGCGTTCGCCGATCGCCATGACCTCGCCGTTGTAACCCTCGAACCCGGCGGTGGTTAGCGCGCAATCGGCGACGGGAACCTGAAACCGACCGACCATCGGATCGCGCGCGACGAGCCCGCCGACCGTGCGATCGCCGATCGTGATCAAGAACGATTTGTCGGCGACCGTGGGCAGGCCGAGCACGCGATCGAGCGCGTCGGCGACCGTGGCCTGACCGAGCTCGAGACCGAAGCGACGGGCGTGCACCGGCTCCGCACGGCGGGTCATCCGCGGTGGCTTGCCGAGCACGAGCTCGAGCGGAATGTCGACGGGCTTCACGTCGCCGTCGGCGAGCGAGAGATGGCCATCGGCCGTGGCGGTGCCGAGCTGCGCCCACGGTGCGCGCTCGCGTGCACACAGCGCCGCGAATTCCGGCACGCGGTCTTCGGCGATCGCGAGGACGTAACGCTCCTGCGCTTCGTTGCACCACAGCTCGAGCGGCGATAGGCCGGGGTCGCCCGTCGGGATCTTGGTGAGATCGAGGCGAGCGCCGAGGCCGGCGTCATGGACGAGCTCCGGCATCGCGTTCGACAAGCCGCCGGCGCCGACATCGTGGATCGACAGGATCGGATTGGCGTCGCCGAGCGCCCAACACCGATCGATCACCTCTTGGCACCGGCGCTCGATCTCGGCGTTGTCGCGCTGCACGGACGCGAAGTCGAGTTGCTCGGCCGAGGCGCCCTGCGCGAGCGAGCTCGCCGCACCACCGCCGAGGCCGATCAAGAACGCGGGACCGCCGAGGACGATCAACGCGGCACCGGCGGGGACCGGCGCCTTCGCGACATGGCTCGCGCGGATCGCGCCGATGCCACCGGCGAGCATCACCGGCTTGTGGTAGCCGCGCACGTTCGCCGGATCGTCCGCGTGCTCGTACGTGCGGAAGTAGCCGAGGATCGCCGGCCGGCCGAACTCGTTGTTGAACGCGGCGCCGCCGAGCGGACCTTCGACCATGATGTCGAGCGCGCTCGCGATCCGCGCCGGCGAGCCGATCCACTGTTCGGGCGGCAGCTCCCACGGCTCGAGCTTGTCGGGGAAGCGCAGATCGGAGACCGAAAATCCGACGAGGCCGGCTTTCGGCTTCGCACCGCGGCCGGTCGCACCTTCGTCGCGAATCTCGCCACCCGATCCGGTCGCGGCGCCGGGGAACGGCGAGATCGCGGTGGGATGGTTGTGGGTCTCGACCTTGCCGAGGATGTGCTGCGGCTCTTCGTGGCCGCGATACACGCCATCGGGATCTGGGAAGAACCGCGCGGCGACCGTGCCTTCGACGACGGCGGCGTTGTCCTTGTACGCGGAGAGCACGCCGTCCGGGGAGGACGCCGTGGTGCGCTTGATCCACTGGAACAGCGAGTGCGGAGCTGGCTTACCGGAGATAAACCACTCGGCGTTGAAGATCTTGTGGCGGCAGTGCTCGCTGTTCGCCTGCGCGAACATCATGAGCTCGACATCGGTGGGATCGCGGCGAAGCTCGCCATAGCGATCGACGAGGTAATCGACCTCGTCGTCGGCGAGTGCGAGCCCGAGGTTCTTCGAGGCGGCGCGCAGCGAATTCACGCTCGCCGGCACCGAGGTCAGCGGGCGCGTCGACACCGGAGCCTGGAGCAACTGCGCGAGATCCGATTCGCGCAACAGCACGCTCTCCGTCATCGGATCCGAGAGCGCCATGCCGACGGTCTTGCCGTCGACGGCGAGTCCCGCCACGCTCCACTCCATCGCGCGCTCGATCCGCGTGATCGCGGTGAGCCCGCAAACGTGCGCGATGTCGGTCGCCTTCGACGACCACGGCGAGGTCGTGCCGACGCGCGGCGTGATGTAGAACGTATCGGTCTCGACGGTCTCGAGCTTCACGCGCTGCGCCGGCGGTGGCGGTGCCGACGGGCCGTAGCTCAGCATCACCGCGAGCTGGTCGAGCTCTTCACGCGTGAGCTCGCGGGTCGACGCGATCACGTGGACCCAGCGCGCATCGATCGACGAGACACCGGGGCACACGACGCGCGCATCGGCGAGCGCTGTCTGCCGCTTGGCCGCGCCGAGTGCCGCGCGACCATGGAGAACTAACACGTGGCCTCCAGCGCGGCGGCGATCCGCGCGACGGGCTCGCGCGTGTCGGGCTGGAACGGTGTGCCGGTGACGAGCTCGTAGCTCGCGATGTAACGGCGCGCGGCTTCGATCCGGATCTCCGGCGGCATCACCGGTGGTGGACCATCGCCGGTCCAGCTGGTCTCGGTCTTGAGCCAGCGGCGGACGAATTCTTTATCGAGCGAACGCGGCTCTTCACCGGCCGTGAGGCGCGCTTCGTAGTCGTCCGCGTGCCAGTACCGCGACGAGTCGGGCGTGTGGATCTCGTCGATCAACACGAGCGTGCCGCTCTTGTCGACGCCCATCTCGTACTTCGTGTCGGCGAGGATCAGGCCCTGCTTCGCCGCGTGGGCCTGCCCTGCCGCGAAGAGTTTTTCGGCGAGTGCGGCGGCGCGCTCGAACATCTCCGGCGTGATCCGGCCCATCGCGAGCAACTCGTCTTTACTGACGGTGACGTCGTGATCGCCCTTCCCGGCTTTCGTCGACGGCGTGAGGATCGGCTTGGCGAGCGGCTGGTTCTTGCGCATGCCGTCCGGCAGTTTGTGGCCGGCGAACACGCGATCGCCGCGCTCGTATGCGTACCAGATCGAGGTCGACGTCACGCCGGTGAGATACGCGCGCATCACGAGCTCGACGGGGAGCGGCTCGCACTCCTTCGCGATCATCACGTTCGGATCCGGCACGCGCAGCATGTGGTTCGGTGCGATGGCCTTGGTGGTGTCGAACCAAAACTGCGCGAGCTGGTTCAGCACTTGGCCCTTGAACGGAATCGTGCCGACGACGGCGTCGAACGCCGAGAGCCGATCGGTCACCACGATCACGCGCTCACCGCGCTCTTTGTCGATGAAGCAATCGCGAACCTTGCCGTCGTAGCGAGGCAGCGTGCGTCCGGCGAGCGCCTTGTACGGCGTGGCCTCGAGCGTCTGGTTCAACTGCGCGTGAAACACCGCGTCGGTAATCACTTCGCACCTCCGAGCGCGCGCTGCATGATCATCGGCGCGTGGCGCAAGTGGTGCTCGAGATCGAAGCACGCGTCGAGCGCTTGGACATCGAGGCGCGTGTTGATGTCCGGATCGTTGCCGAGCAATTCGCGGAACCTGCCAGGCTTTGCACCGGCGAGGCCTTCTTGCGCGGCTTCGGTGATCGCGCGCAACGCCGAGCGCTGGACCATCTCGTACGCCTTCTGGCGCGGGAGCCCGGTCTTCACGAGCGCGAGCAACACCGCCTCCGAGAAGTACAGTCCGCCGAACCGCTCGAGGTTCGAGCGCATGCGCGCCGCGTGAACGACCAAGCCCGTGACGAGCGTGGTCGCGCGCGCGAGCATGAAGTCGGCGAGGATCGTGGCGTCCGGCATCGCGACGCGCTCGACCGACGAGTGCGAGATATCGCGCTCGTGCCACAGCGCCACGTCTTCCATGCCGGCTTGTGCGTAGCCGCGAAGCAAGCGCGCGAGCCCGGTCAGGTTCTCCGACAGGATCGGGTTCTTCTTGTGCGGCATCGCCGACGAGCCCTTCTGGCCCTTGCCGAAGCCCTCTTCCGCTTCACCGACCTCGGTGCGTTGCCAGTGGCGGATCCCGAGCGCGATCTGCTCGATCGCCGTACCGAGCATCGCGAGTGCATTGAACACGTCGGCGTGGCGATCGCGCGCGACGATCTGCGTGGCGACGGTTTCGGGTTGGAGCCCGAGCTTGCCGAGCGCCGCCGCTTCGATCGATGGATCGAGATTGCCGTACACGCCGACCGCGCCCGCGATCTTGCCGACCGCGATCGCCCTCTGCGCGGCGCTGATCCGCGCGCCCGCACGCGCGACCTCTGCATGCCAGCGCGCGAACGTCAGGCCCGCCGTGATCGGCTCCGCGTGGATGCCGTGCGAGCGACCGATCATCGGTGTGGTCGCGTGCTCGCGCGCTTTATCGGCGAGTGCTGCCAAGAGGCCGGTCACGCCGGCGGAAATCTTCTCGAGTGCGCGTCCGGTCTGCAGCGCGAGCGAGGTATCGAGCACGTCGCTCGAGGTCATCCCGAGGTGTAGCCACCGCGCCGGCTCGCCCGCGAGCTCTTCGACGTGGGTAAGGAACGCGATCACGTCGTGCCGGGTCTGCTGCTCGATCTCGAGGATCCGCGCCGCGTTTAGCTTCCCGGCGGCCGCCGCCCGAACTTTTTCAGCCGTGCCTTTCGGCACCGTCCCGGCGTGTTCCATCGCCTCGCAGACTGCGAGCTCGATCGCGAGCCACTGCTCGAACCGGTAGCTGTCGTCCCACAGTGCCGCGAGCTCGGGTCTCGAGTAACGCGCGATCATCGTCGACGCGTTCGTACCATATTATTATCGCCTCGCGACGAACCAAACCAGCAGTGCGATCGCGCTCGCGAGGATCACGCAAACCGAGCCCCAGACGACGAAATCTCGACGACGACGCGCGCGGACTTCATTGCGATCGCGCGGCGGTGCCAAGTAGCCGAGTTGGTCTTGCTGCGGGACTTTCGCCGAAGCAACTTCGCTGATCGCGCGAATCTTCACCTGACGCTGTGGAGCGGGTTCAGGCGCCGGCAATGGAATCTGACCGGACGACACGCCGGGAGTCTTCTTCGAGATGACTTGGATCGGCCCCGATTCGACCTTCTTGCGATCGAACTTGCCCGATTCGTACACGTTCGTCGGGTCTTCGTCGTCATGCCCGGCCGCACGCGCCTTGCCACGCGGCGAATCGCCGTGCGTCTTTAAGGTCGGCGTCTTCGAGCGATCCGCCAATCAGCGCCCCGTCGATCCGAAGCCACCGCTGCCGCGCGCGGTCTCGTCCAGATCGCTGACTTCTTGGAGCTCGGCTTGAACGACCGGCGCGATCACGATCTGCGCGATCCGATCGCCGGATCGGATCGTGACCGGTTGCGCGCCGTGATTGATCAAGAGAATCGTCACGGGCCCGCGGTAATCAGAATCGACCGTGCCGGGTGAGTTGACGAGCGTCACGCCATGCTCGCGCGCGAGCCCCGAACGCGGCCGCACTTGGCCTTCATAGCCAGCGGGAATCGCCATCGCGAGCCCCGTGCTGATCGCCGCGCGGGAATGAGGCTCGAGCGTGACCGGTTCGTCGATCGCTGCGCAGAGATCCAAACCGGCGGCGGCCGCGGTCATGTAGCGTGGCATCACCGCATCGGGCCGGAGCTTCTTGATCTGGACCTTCGGCGGCATCGAGACCACATGCTACCAAAATCAGTGACAGCAACGCTGCTCGTCGGGTGTGCATCGTCGACGCCCCACCCTGCTGCTCCGGCGCCGGAGATCGCGAACCCGGGCACCACGATGATCGTCGGCGAGCTTCACGGCACGCGAGAGATTCCGGCGGCCTTCGGCACGCTCGTGGCTGCGGCGAAGCACCCGATCGTCGGCCTCGAAATTTCACGCGCGGACCAACCGAAGCTCGATGCCTATCTCGCCTCGAACGGCGATGCCGCGGCCAAGGCGGCGCTGCTCGAAGGCCGCTGGGCGTATCCCGACGGACGATCGAGCGAGGCGATGCTCGCGTTGATCGATCAGCTTCGCGTCGCACACGTGCCGATCGTCGCGTTCGATATCGCCGACGACTTGGACGACGAAAACGTCCGCGAGAAGACGATGACCGAACCGCTCCTCGCCGCACGCCGCGCACATCCGGAGGCCGCGCTGTTCGTGCTGACCGGATCGTTTCATGCGGCGCTCGCTCCGATCGGAGATTCGAACATCCAGCGGATGGCGCAACGCCTGAAGAACGACATCCCGGATCTCCGATCACTCGCGATCGATTGGATGAGTGGTTCGACGTGGATCTGCACGGGCTTCAACCAATGCGGTGTGCAGGACCTGCCGATGCACACCGAGGGCGATCCGACGGTTCGTACGACGATGGATCCCGAGAAGACCGCCGAAGGCGTCGTGCTCTACGACGGCCATTTGCACGTCGGGCACATCAGCGCGTCACCGCCCGCGAAGAAGGCCGCGCCGCTCCACCTCGAGTGAGCTACTCGTCGATGGCGTTCTGATTGCGCCGGATCTCGGTGTAGTCACGCAGGCCGTACGCTTCCGCCGTGGGATCGGTCGCCGACGGCAACTGCAGCTGGGTTCCCGTGCGTTGCGTGAACGACAAGAACTTCTGCAGCCGCGATTTCTTGTAGCGCCATTGCATCAGCGGCAACCCGACGACGGCGCCGATCGAGCCGACGACGAACAGCGGTGACCACGCGAACCCCGACAACGCGGTCGCGACCGCGCCGAGCCACCACGCGGCCATGTACTTGCCCGCACCGTCGGAGCGGCGCGTGTACACGTAATACGCGTCGTCGCACTTCTTGCACCAACCGCGCTTCGATTCCGGCGCGAGATGCTTTTTACAAACGGCGCGACGGCAGCACGCGCATGCGGCGACTGCGGGATTGTCCTCGCAGATCGCGCACGGCGCCGCTGCTGGCTCGCGATACACGCCTAGATGACGAAGTTGTGCACTTCTTCGGGGCCCGGATTCGCTTCGAGTGCCTCGCGGCGCGACAGACGGATCTTGCCGTCGCGGTCGACCTTGATGCACTTGACGATGACTTCATCGCCCTCTTTCAGCACGTCCTCGACGGCGCGGATGCGCTCCTTCGAGACTTCGCTGATGTGGAGCAGGCCATCGGTGCCCGGCAGGATTTCCACGAACGCACCGATCTCGACGATCTTCTTGACGATGCCGTTGTAGAAGAGGCCGACCTCCGGCTCCATCGTGAGGCCCGAGATCAGCGCCTGCGCCTGCTCGATCGCCTTCGAATCCGACGACGCGATCGAGACGATGCCCGAGTCGTTGATATCGATCTGCGCGCCGGTCTGCTCTTGGATCGCGCGGATCGTCTTGCCACCGGGGCCGATGATGTCGCGGACCTTGTCCGGCTTCACCTGCACCGTGACGATGCGCGGCGCGTACACCGAGACCTCGTCGCGCGGCGCCGAAATCGCGGCGTCCATCTTGTCGAGGATGTGGATGCGACCACGCTTCGCTTGCTCGAGCGCTTGCTCGAGAATTTCGCGCGTGAGGCCATCGACCTTGATGTCCATCTGCAGCGCGCACACGCCGCGCCGCGTTCCGGTCACCTTGAAGTCCATGTCGCCGAGGTGATCTTCGTCGCCGAGGATGTCGGACAGGATGACGTAGTCATTGCCTTCCTTCATCAAGCCCATCGCGATGCCCGCGACCGGTGCCTTCGTGGGGACGCCTGCGTCCATCAGCGCGAGCGAACCGCCGCACACCGAGGCCATCGACGACGAGCCGTTCGACTCGAGGATGTCCGACACGACGCGAATCGTGTACGGGAAGTCTTCATAGATCGGGACGATCGATTCGACCGAGCGCTCCGCGAGGAAGCCGTGACCGACTTCGCGACGCGACTGACCGCGCAACGGCTTCACTTCACCCGTCGAGAACGGCGGGAAGTTGTAGTCCATGTAGAACGTGCGCTTCTCGTCGCCGCGCAGCGTGTCGAGCTTCTTCTCGTCGTACTTGGTGCCGAGCGTCACCGCGACGAGCGCCTGCGTTTCACCACGGGTGAACAGGGCCGAGCCGTGCGCGCGCGGGAGCACGCCGGTCTCGATCGAAATCGCGCGAATCTCGTCCGGCTTGCGGCCGTCGATGCGCGTGCGGGTCGACAGCGTGTGACCGCGCGCCCACTTCTTGTGCATCTTGCCGAACGCCGCTTCGTACGACTTGTTGTCGGCGACATTGCCGGCCGTCAACACGCCTTCCGACTGCAACTGCTCGAGCGAGCTCGTACGAACCGCGTTGGTCTCGCCACCGCGCTTCTTTTTGTCTTTGATCTGGAGCGCGGCGCCGAGCTTTTCCCAGCCGATTTCCTTCAGGCGGGCAGCGAGCGCTTCGTTCGTGACCGGCGGCGTGAACGGACGCTTCTCTTTGCCGTTCGCGGCGCGGAGACGCTCCTGCAGCTCGATCAACGGTTGGACGGCGGCGTGCGCGAACAGGAGCGCGTCGATGACGGTGTCCTCCTGCAGCTCGTGCATTTCACCTTCGACCATCATGATCGCGTCCTTCGACGCGGCCACGATGATGTTCATCTCCGACTTCTCTTGCTCTTCGAACGTGGGGTTCGCGACGAACTGGCCGTCGATGCGACCGATGCGGACGCCAGCGAGCGGGCCGCCCCACACGAGATCCGAGATGTGCAACGCGGCCGACGCGCCGGTCATCGCGAGCACGTCCGTGGCGTTCACCTTGTCGAACGAGATCACGTTCGCGATGATCTGCGTGTCGATGAACCAACCTTTGGGGAACAGCGGGCGGACCGGGCGGTCCATCAGGCGCGCGACGAGAATTTCTGCGTTCGTGCTGCGGCCCTCACGACGGAAGAAGCTGCCCGGGATTTTGCCGGTCGAATAGAACTTCTCTTGGTACTCGCAGGTCAGCGGCATGAAGTCGATGTCGCGCGGCTGGCTCGAGCCGGCCGCGGTCACGAGCACCATGCTGTCGCCACAGCGAATCACGACCGCGCCCGAGGCTTGCTTCGCCCACTTGCCGGTCTCGACAATGATCTCTTTGCCGCCAACGATGGCGGACTCACGAACGTAAGGCATTCAACGTGTCCTTTTCAAAAAGTCACGTCGCCGGTCCTCTGGAGAACCGGCCTGCCTGAATCCTCAGTCCAATTTCACGAATCACCACAACGTCTGGGCGAGCTCGTGATGCTCGACGGAAACTTCAAACTTGCTCAGATCTACTCGGGAATCCTGCGACGCTACGTTTGTTTCTGCTGCGTTGTATCGCACGCCTACGAGGCGGTGCCAAGTGGTAGCGTTTCGGACGTGAAGACCGAAACGCCGGGATTCTTGGACGTGAAACTCGCGGTAATCACGAAGGATCCAGCGCCTTGGATCGAAGCGCTCGGGACCATCGGCGCGGTCAGCGACCAGCGCGAGGACACCGGGTGGCAGATCTGTACGGTGGCGACGGGCGCGAAGCTCCGGGACCTGGAGGTCCGCGTGCTCGGCTACGTCGGTGCGCCGACCGCGGATGTCCGGGTCGGCTTCATCGGCGCCGATCGGATCGTGTCCGATGGCGTCACCGAGATTCCGGATGTGTCGATGGTGGAGGTCGCGCGGATCGCGGGCCCACCGTCGAAGGAAACGCTGATGAACGCGCTCAAAGACGCGTTGAAGACAGCTGCGAGCGCTTAGCGGCGGAGGCCGAGCGTCTCGATCAGCTTCTTGTAGCGCTCGAGATCCTGGCCCTTCAGGTAATCCAGGAGGGCGCGGCGCTGACCGACCATCTTCAAGAGACCACGACGGCTGTGGTGGTCCTTGTGGTTGTTCTTCAGGTGCTCGGTCAGGTGCGTCACGCGCTCGCTGATCAGCGCGACCTGAACTTCGGGCGAACCGGTGTCGCCTTCGCTGCGCTGGAACTTCTTGATCGTCTCTTGCTTACGTACGGTCGAAACAGGCATCTAAAACCTCAGTCGCCAACGGTCGCGTCCGACATTGAACGAGTACCGCGGTCGGGCGCACTTTGCTGATTTCGAGCCAGAGCGTCAAGTCGTAAAGACGCGGTCGTACAGGATTTTTCCGGCTGCTTGATGGGCAATCGCGATCAGCTTTCCCACCGGGTCAAGTAGCTGAAATTGTGCGGGCTCCTCGGGAACCCCGATGAACGTTTCGGCGGGCATCTGGAGCCCCGACCGGATGAACGGGACTTTGTCCGCGGGCGCGTGGACCTTCGGGAGGACGAGCACGCTCTCGATCGAGACCAGGTTCCCCAGATCGAGCGCGCTCAGTGGCTGCGCCTGGTCGATCGAGAACATCCCCGACTTCGTCCGCCGGAGCTCGCTCAGGTACGCGCCGCAGCCCAGATCGCGGCCGAGGTCATCGACCAGCGATCGCACGTAGGTGCCCTTGCTGCACGCGATGTCGATCGTGACGCGCACGCCGGCGATCGCGACGAGCGAGAGCTGATCGATCCGGATCCGGCGCGGCTCGCGATCGATCGTCTCGCCTTGGCGCGCGTGCTTGTAGAGCCGCTTGCCGTCCTTCTTGATCGCCGAGAACATCGGCGGAATCTGATCCTGCTCGCCCATCCGTGCGGCGAGCGCGCGTTCGATCATTTCGGGCGTGACGCCACTCGGATCGCGTTCGTCCGTCACGATGCCCGTGCGATCGAGCGTGTCGGTGACTTTGCCGAGGATCAGCTCGGCGCGATACGCCTTGTCGTCCGCCAGCAGGTACTGCGCGATCTTCGTCGCTTCGTTCAAGCAGATCGCGAGCACACCCGTCGCGATCGGATCGAGCGTGCCGCCGTGACCGACACGCTTGGCCCGCGTCGCCTTCTTCACGTGATCGACGGCGGCGGCCGAGCTCATGCCCGGCGGCTTATCGAGAACTAAGATGCCGTCCACAACTAGGGATTGTTGATCCAGTTCGTGATCACCGTGGTGCCGTTCGAATCGATCATCTCGGTGCCGAGCTGTGGCATGTGGAAGTTGTTCGGATCGTTCGCGCGATCGAACACGAACCGCGCGTGCATGATCGAGTTGGCCGGATCGCCGCTCTTGATCACGCACGGGTAGGTCGTCGCGTTCGCAGTGCACGACCGATCCGTGATCTGGCCGAGCAAATCACCCGCGGTCGCAGCCTTGTTGACCGCCGTGCGATACGCCGCCGTCAGCGTGTGATCGTGGACTTCACCGACGAGCATGCGCAGCTCGAGCCCGGTGTTGTTGTGGAACACCGACGTCGGGTTGTGGCAGTGCGAGCAGTTCGCGTGGACGTAGCCCATGCCAGCGACGATCGTGGCGCTACCTTCGATCGGATAGAACGGCGCCGTGCTGCTCGCGGCCGCCGGCGGATTCGTCGTCAGGAGGTTCATATCGACGAGCTTGTGGAGCGTGATGTCATCCGCATTCACGCCGGCCCAGTCGAGCTCGATCGCACCGAACCCGAGGATCCGGGTGGGCTTGAGGTTTTCGTGACAGCTCTTGCAGTTCGACACCGACGGGATGTCGTGCTGCGTGCCGTTCGCGTTCATCACGCCGGCGGCATCGGCTTGGGTCGTATCGTCGTTCGTGGCGTTCCACTCGTACGAAACGTATTGCCAGCTCGTCACGCTATCGGGCTCGTAGATCCGGCGGATCATCCGAGTCTCGACCCGCGTGGTGTCGCGCGTGAACTCTTTCCAGAACGTGGTCCCGACCGGAAACACCCAGTGGTCCATGTCGGTGGTGTCGATCTTCGTGCCGGGTGGCAGCTTGAACCAGCGGCGCTTCGTCGCCGTGTCCGCGTAGAGCGGAAACTGCGGCGTGTACTCCATCACGTCCGCCGAGATTTGCGTGCACGCACGGTCGACGCACAGGCCGGTATCGAACAGCGTGGCCGGCACCGTGATCGCGGCATCGATGCCCGCATCTTCGAACGTCTTGCCGTCGATGCTGCCGTCCTTCGTGTTGTTCGACGAATCACCGCAAGCTAACAGCAGCGATACTAGTGGGAGCCAGACTCGCATAGGCGAGCATCTTATCGCTTGTTAAACGCGGCATCGAGTGCGGCGACGACCTTGTCCTTCGTCGACGACAGATCAGCATTGATATGACATCCGCCTGCACCCGGATGGCCACCGCCGCCGAGCGTCATGCACACGCGCCCGACGTCGATCCGCTCGGAGCGCGACCGCATCGACACACGCACACCGCCGCCCTTCGCCGCGGTGAGCAGCACACCGACCTGCACGCCGTCGACGTTGCGCCCCCAATTGACCATGCCTTCGATGTCTTCCCACGACGCGCGCGCGCCCTCGACCATCTCGGTCGTGACGCTCAGCACGCCGGCGCGGCCTGTACAGTGGAGCTCGAGTGTCGACAACACCGAACCGAGCAGGCGCAGCTTGCCCGGCGAGGGCCGCTCTTCGAGCGAGGCCGCGATCGTGGCAGGCACCACACCGGCCGCGATCAGATCCGAGGCGACGCGCAGCGCTTCGGCGTTCGTATTCGCGTGACGAAACCCGCCGGTGTCGCTGATCAGCGAGACGTACAGCGGCACCGCGGCTTCCGGCGTGACCGGCCACTTGTTGCGCTCGGCGATCCGATGGACGAGCACGCTCACCGCCGACGCGACCGGATCCCACACGGCGATATCGCCGAACGGCCGACCGCTCGCGTGATGATCGAGCGTGATCAACGTGCCGCACACTTCCGGCGGCGGCAGCGCGTCGCCGAGCAGCGAGATGTCGGCGCAATCGACCACGATCGTGCAATCGAACCGCGCGTCGAAGGGAATCGTGTGGACGGTCGTCGAGATCAACGGCAGCCATTTGTAGCGGCGCGCGATCGGATCGATCGAATAGATCACCGCTTCTTTGCCCTGCGCGCGGAGGAGCGACGCGAGGCCGGCCATCGAGCCGGTGCCATCGCCATCCGGTCGGCGATGCGACGTGAGCAGCACGCTCTTCGCCGTTTCGAGCAACGTGCACGCACGTTCCAAGGCTTCGGCGACGCTCACTTCTTGTCGGTCCCTTCGTCCGGTGCTTGTCCCGGAACGCGTCCCGCCGCCCTCGCCTTTTCTTCATCCTCGCGGAGGATCTCGGCGAGCTTGTCCTTCATGTCGATCGACTTGTCGACGGTGAACCGCAGCTCGGGCGCGTGTTGCAACCCGACCGTGCGACCGATCGGCCCGCGCAAGAAGCCGGCCGCCTTCTGCAAACCCGTGAGTGCGTCTTCGACGACCTTGTCGCTGCCGACGATCGACACGTAGACGTTCGCGACCGCCATGTCGACGTTCATCTCGACGCGCGACACCGTCAGGAGCTCCGGCAGATGAACGCGCGGATCGCGGACGTCGGCGCGAATGGCTTCCTGCAACGCCTCGCGAATCGCGTGCGCGACCCGTTCCTTGCGCGGATTCGGTTTATTTCCCTTCAAGCTGATCCTTCCACTCGTCGGGAACCCAGTTCGGATCCGCGGCAGTTACTTTGTCCGCGAACCGGACAGATTCTCCTTGGAACGTCGACACGTCACGCGCGATCGCCGTGATCTCGACACCATCCCCGACCACCATGCGCACCACGCCATCGAGCAACTCGTTCGCCTTGGCGTGATCGTTCGACACGACTGCACAGCCGAGCTCCGAGCGCTGCCATACGTCGAGGTCGCCGACCTCATTCACGACCACGCCGATGCGCTCGCGCACCCGGTCCTTGATCTTGCGCAGCACCATTCGCTTGTCCTTCAGCGAATGGCTATCGCCGATCACGAGGCTGATCTTGGCGATACCGACGTACATCTCGACAGGCTACCGCGATTAGCGGCGGCCGTGAACGAGCGTTCGTAGACCCTCGCGGAACAGCACTTCGATCTTGTTGCCGTCGACGACGCGCATCACGACGCCCGCGCCGAGCTTGGGATGCGTGAGCAGCTCGTCCGCCGCGAACGCCTGCGTGGCGTTGTAGGCCTGGAGCTCGCTCGGCTCGCGATCGCCGACGAGCTTGTTCCACTTGCGAGCCTGGCTGTTCTTCGCCCGCTCTTCCGGCGAGACCCGCCAGCCCCAGCCCGACAACACGTGCTCCGCGTTGTCCTGCTGCTTCCACTCCGGGTTCGCCCAGATCGTGGTGACCGGTTCGATCATGTAGCTGTCGGGATGCACGGTCGCGTCGTCGAGCTTCTTCACGAGCTCGAGCGTGCCGCGCAGCTTCTCGACGTACGGACCGACATCTTGGCCAGAGACCATGTCGTCGAGCCGCACCATGATCGACGGCTTGAGCCTTCGCGCGAACGCGCCGAACTCGGTCAGCATCTTGCGATGCTGCTCGCCGCCCAGCGTGGCGAGGGCCGCCGTCCGCTTCTTTAGCCGCGCCATCGCGGTGTTCGCGTCGACGATCAGATACGGGCCCGGCACGACGAAGTGCTTGTCCGGATCTTTCGCGTAGCGAACGCCCGAGAGGCCTTCGGTGCGGATGTCACCCGGCTCGTACATCGCGAGCCAGTAAATCGGGATGTAGTGCTTCGCTTCGACCTGATGCGCGCGAGCGCTCAGGATGCGGTCGATGTGCTCGAAGCTATCGAGGAATGCGTAGCCAGACATTTACAGCTTGGCCGCTTCCTCGACGACTTCGTACGCCTCGATCGTGTCGCCCACTTTGATCTCGTTCCAACCTTGGATCATCACACCACACTCGAAGCCGTTCGAGACTTCACTGACGTCATCCTTGAAGCGACGCAGCGAGGCCAGCTTGCCTTCGTAGATCTGGACCGCGTCGCGGATGATACGGCAGTGCGCCTTGCGGCTGACCTTGCCGTTCGTGACCATACAGCCCGCGACGACACCGATTTTCGGAATCGCAAACGTCTCGCGCACCGAGAGCTGACCCATCGGAATCTCGCGCTTGATCGGCGCGAGTAGGCCTGCCATCGCCGCCTTCACCTCATCCAACGCTTCGTAGATGATGTCGTAGAGGCGAATCTCGACTTCTTCCTGCTCGGCGAGCTTCGCGCTCTTACCAGCCGGACGGACGTGGAAGCCGACGATGATCGCGCCACCCGCCTTCGCGAGATTGACGTCGCTCTCCGTGATGCCGCCGACGCCGGCGCCGATCACGTTGACCTTCACCTTCTCGGTCGTGAGCTTCACGAGTGCCGCCTTCAGAGCCTCGGCAGAACCCTGCACGTCGGCCTTGAGGACGATCTTCAGCTCCTTCTGATCGATGCCCTCGCTGATCCGCTCCATGAGCGTGCCGAGCGAGACGCGAGCGTTCGCCGCGAGCTCGCGCGTGCGGAACTGCTGGCGACGGTGTTCGACGACCTGCTTGGCAACCTTGTCATCCTCGGCTGCGTTCACTTGATCGCCGGCATCCGGCACGCCATCGAGACCCAGGATCTCGACCGGCGTCGACGGGCCAACTTCTTCGAGTTGGTTGCCGCGATCGTCGAGCATCGCGCGAACCTTGCCGTACGTGCGACCGGCGACGAGGATGTCGCCCGTGCGCAGCGTGCCTTCCTGAATGAGGACGGTCGCCATCGGACCGCGGTTGCGATCCAGACGCGCCTCGATCACGAGACCGCTTGCCGGCTTGTTCGGGTTCGCCTTGAGCTCCATCACCTCGGCGGTGAGGGCGATCGACTCGAGCAGCTTGTCGACGTTCTGGTTCTTCAGCGCCGACACGTTCACGTAGATCGTGTCGCCACCCCACTCTTCCGGGACGAGCATCTTGTCGGCGAGCTGCTGCTTGACGCGCTCGGGCTGGGCATCGGGGAGGTCGATCTTGTTGACCGCCACGATGATCTTCACCTTCGCATCTTGCGCGTGCGACAGCGCCTCGAGCGTTTGCGGCATCACGCCGTCATTCGCCGCGACGACGAGGACCACGATATCCGTGGCCTGCGCACCGCGAGCACGCATCTCCGAGAACGCTTCGTGGCCCGGCGTATCGAGGAACACGATGTCACCGTGACCGGCGACCGGAACCTTGTACGCGGCGACGTGCTGGGTGATGCCACCGGCTTCGCCCGCCGTGACACGCGTCTTGCGAATCGCGTCGAGCAGCGAGGTCTTGCCGTGATCGACGTGACCCATGACGGTGACGACCGGCGAGCGCGGAACCGCTTCGCCCTGGTCTTCGACCTTCTGAGCGAACGCGTCTTCTTCCTTGAACGCGACGTTCTGAACCTCGTAGCCGAACTCGCTCGCGAGGATCTGCGCCGTGTCGAAGTCGATCGACGCGTTGATGTTCACGCCGGTCATGCCCATGCCCCAGAGCTTCTTCAGCACCTCGGGTGCCTTGATGCCCATGTTGCGCGCGAGCTCGGACACGCTGATCGTGTCCTCGATCCGGACGACGCGTTTGTGCTCGGCGGGCGTGGTGATCGTGGTCTGCTTGCCCTTCTTACCGAGGGGCAGCTTCTTCATGTCGTTGCGGCCATGCGGGCCGCGCGGACCACCGCGCTGCTGTTGCTGCGCGAACCGACCACGGATCGGATTTACCGGTGCCGGACCCGGCGCGGGACCGCGACCGACCGGCGTGCGTTCGGTGATCTTGATGCGCGGCGGCAGCGCGATGACGGTGCCGACGGCCGGACGCGACGGATCGCGAGCCGGTTGTTGCGGCGCCGAATCACCATTGCTCGGACGCGTCATGTCGATCTCGACGGAGCGAGTCGACACGATCGGCTTGTCGGCCGTGCGTGCACGAGCGCGCTCGAGCTCGAGCTCGAACCGCGAGCGCGCATCTTGCGGCTCGGCGACCGGAGCGGCCGACGAAGCTGCGTTCGCAGTGGCCGGCGCTTGGCTCGGCGACGACGGACGGACCGGCGTCACGCGCGGCGGCAGTGGCGTCGACGGAGGCGGTTGCACGTCGACGACGCGCTGACCACCGTGGGTCGACGATTCGGCGCTCGTCCGAGCGACGATCTGCGGACCAGCAACGATGACGCGCGAGCGCTGCGGCACAGGAGCAGCTTCTGCTTGTGCGGCGACGGGGACGGCAGGTGCAGATGGCGCCTGCGTGACAGGAGTCGGGGGCGTGTTCGTAGGAGTCGTCCTCTGGGACTGCGGGGTTGGCGCGGGCTCGCGCGACGTCACGGGTGCTTGGACGGGTTTCGGAGCCGGAGCTTCAACCGGCTTCGGCGCTTCGACCTTCGCTTCGACAGGGGCCGGCTTCGGAGCCTCGACCGGTTTCGGAGCTTCGACCGGTTTCGGAGCTTCGACCGGCTTGGGCGCTTCGACCTTGGCTTCGACCGGCGCGGGCTTCGGAGCCTCGACCGGCTTGGGAGCTTCGACCGGCTTCGGCGCTTCGACGACCGGTGCCTTCGCGACGACCGGTGCCGGCTTCGGCGCTTCCGCCACGACCGACGACGTGTCGATCTTCGGTTCGCTACGACGCGTGATCACCGCGGGCGCACGCGGCGGTTCCGGTTGCGGCGAGATCGCGGGCGCAGCAGCTTCGACGCGGCGACGAATCACCGGAGCCGGAGCAGGTGCAGGCGCCGGAGCTTCGTCCGCCGGCTTGTCAGCACGTGAACGACGCAACACGGTTCCCGTCGACGCGGTCTGCGTTGTTTGCGCAGCGGTCGTCGTCGTGGAACTGCCTTTGTCTTTTTCGAGCGAACGCTTGATACGCGCCACATCGTCCGCGGCGAGCGAGGACATGTGGTTGTTCACCTCGAGTCCGAGCGCGCGGATCTTGGCGATGAGGTCCTTGTTCGGGATGCCGACCTCTTTTGCAATCTCGTAAACGCGCATCTTCTCCCTTGGTTCGCCTACTACTCGGAAGTCCGAGCCACAGTTCTTACAGCTTTAACGCTCGCGTGGCCAGCGAGCTTTTGCCCATGATTGTCGTCGGTTGGTGACAGCTGAGCGGCAAGTCCGCGAACCTCCGCGGCGGGGATCGCCCGCTTGAAGGATCGAGACAGCCCACCCCGCGAAGCCCCCTCCAAACAGGCAGGCCGCGCGTGGACATACGCGCCCCTGCCCGGCCCCTTGCCGACGACGAGCTTACCGTCGACGACGTGAAGCCGCGCCAGGTTTACCTGCGGCTCGACCGCTCGGCAACCCGTACACGTCCGGAGTGGCGTGTGCGCCATGGTTACGACGACACCTCCGAGAGCCACGAAATCGCGCGCTGGCGGAGCCGCGCGAGGTCGCCCATGTCGATGCCGGTCGCCGTCGCCACTTGGTCGATCGGCGTCTTGATGAGGTCCTCGGGCGAATGAATGTTCGCCGAGTGGAGGACGCCCAGGACTTCGTCGTCCACGCCCTCGAGCTCGAGCAACTGCTGATCGCCCGACATCTGCGAGCGGCGATCGGCTTCCTTGCGGAGGTCGTCCTTCGAGCGGCGACCGCCACCCGCGACGTACGCCTTCGCGCCGTCGATCACCTTCTGCGCGTTCTCCGGGCCACCGATGCCGGGCAGACCCGCGAGCTCTTCGATGTGCGCGCGTGCGAGCTCGCCGACCGAACGCCAGCCGAGCTTGAACAGGTTCTCGGCGATCGCGGTGTCGAACTCCGGCGAAATCGCGTGGGCGATCTGTTCCTTCGCGCGGCGCTCGAGCTCGTAGATCTTCGATTCCGAGTGGATGTCGATGCGCCAACCCGTCAGCTGCGACGCGAGGCGCACGTTCTGGCCCTTCTTGCCGATCGCGAGCGAGAGCTTGTCGTCGGGGACGATCAGCTCCATGCGATGGCCTTCGGCATCGATGATCACGCGCTTCACTTCCGCGGGCGCGATCGCGTTGCACACGAACCGCGCCGGGTCGTCGTCGTACGGGACGATATCGATCTTCTCGCCGCGGAGCTCTTGGACGACCGCTTGGACGCGGCTGCCCTTCATACCGACGCACGCGCCGACCGGATCGACATCGCGATCACGCGAGGAGACCGCGATCTTCGCGCGCGCGCCCGGCTCGCGAGCCGAGCTCTCGATGCGGACGATCTTCTCGTAGATTTCCGGGACCTCTTGCTCGAACAGCTTCTCGAGCAGGCCCTTGTGCGTGCGCGACAGGATCACCTGCGGGCCGCGCGCGTTGCGATCGATATCGAGGCAGTACGCCTTGATCGTGTCGCCGACACGGTAGCTCTCGCGGGGCACCTGCTCGCGCATCGGCAGCACCGCTTCGGCCTTGCCGATATCGACGACGAGCGCACCGCGCTCGAACCGGCGCACGATGCCCGGGATGATCTCGCCCTTGCGGTCCTTGAACTCGTTGTAGACGTTGTCGCGCTCGGCCTCGCGGACGCGCTGATAGATGACCTGCTTCGCGGTTTGCGCCGCGATCCGGCCGAACTTCTTCGACGCGTTCTTCAGGTCGATCATCTGACCGAACTTCTCGTCCTGTTCGCGCGCGCGCTCGTCGTCCTCGGCGCGATAGAACACCTGGAACAACAGCTCGTCGCCGAGCTCGGCTTCGAGGCCCGCCTTGTGCGCGTCGTCGACCGTGATCTCGCGACCCTCGATCGCATCGCCGTCGTCCTCGACGACATTGACGATCAAGAACAGATCGACCGAGCCGGTCTCGGGATTGAACTTCGCTTCCATCTCGCGGTTCATGCCAAACGTGCGCTTGGCAGCCGTGAGGATGGCTTGTTCGAGGGCGCTGACGAGCACGCCCTTGTCGATGTTCTTGTCCTTCCCTACCTCGGTGAGAACGGCGTCGAGTTTCGCTTCCATGTCGTTCCTCTAGTGCTTCTGTTTCTGCGACGGCCGGTGACCCGGCTTGATCGGTTTGTTCAGGGGTTGTGCGCCCACGCCGGACTTGCCCTTCATCACGGCATCCCAGTCGGGCACGAGCTTCGCGTGGTCGATGTCGTCGATCACCAGCTCGAACAGCTGGCCATCGCACTCGATCGTCACGTGGGTTTCGGTCGCACTCTTCAAGAGACCCTTGAAGTTGCGGCGTTCGTTCGTGGTCCCGTCTTTGTTCGGAACCATCAGCGGTAGCGCGAGCGTGATCTTCGCTTCGCTCCCAGCGAAGTGTGCGAAGTGCGCCGGGGTCCGCAGCGGCCGATCGATACCGGGCGAGCTGATCTCGAGCGAGTACGCCTGCTGGATCGGATCTTCGACATCCAACACCGCCGACAGCTCGCGCGACAGATCCTCGCAATCGAGCAGCGAGACGCGGTCGCTCGGCACTTCGGCGATGTCCGTGATCTCGGCGACCGGAACATCGACCTGCACGCGCAGCGTCCACCCGCCCTGCTCGAGCAAGAAGCGCACGTCCACGAGCTCGAGCTGATTTGCGACGCAAACCGGCTCGATGATCGTGATGAGCTTCTGGATGAGAGGATTTTTCGACATGGTCGGGGTGAAAAAAAAGGTGGCCGGAAGGCCACCTCAACCGCAGGGCGATATCAGCTGCCGGATGGGTACCATTCGGCAGATCCGAGAGCAAGACCTTTATGTCTGCGGGATATCGCCCGTTCGGGTAGAACTATCTCCATGACTTGGCAGCTAAAAACCGCCGCGGTCCAGCTCCGTTCCACCGGAGATCTGGCTGCCAACCTCGCGACCTGCCAAGGCCTCATCGCCGACGCAGCCAAGGCCGGCGCGCGCCTGATCGTCCTGCCCGAGTGTTTCTCGATCCTTGGCCGCCACGAGGGCGACAAGATGGTCGCGGCCGAGTCGTACGAGCTCGGTCAAACCGGTGGTGGTCCGGTGTTCGCGATGCTCGCCGCGGCGGCGAAGCAACACGACGTCTGGATCATCGGCGGCGGCACGCCGGAGACCGTCGTCGGGGATGCCCGGCGCGCATACAACACGTGTGTCGTCGTCGATCCGGCCGGGGCGCTCGTCGCGAAGTACCGCAAGATCCATCTGTTCGATGTCGATATCCCGGGCGGTGCAACCTTGAAGGAGTCGGACGGCACGGTCGCCGGCGACTCGCTCCACGTCGTGGAGATCGATGGCGTGAAGGTCGGCCTGTCGATCTGTTACGACCTTCGCTTCCCCGAGCTCTATCGCGAGCTCGCGCTCGATCGCGGGGCCGAGGTGGTCGTCATCCCGGCCGCGTTCACCGCGCACACCGGTGCGGCACACTGGCACGTGCTCCAGCGCGCACGCGCGATCGAGAACCAGGTGTGGGTCGTCTCACCGGCGCAGTGGGGCAAGCACAACGAGAAGCGCGAGTCCTACGGCCATTCGTTGATCATCGATCCGTGGGGCGTGATCTGCGCAGAGAAGGCGGATGGCGATGGCGTCATCGTCCACACGCTCGATAGCGAAGCGGTCGCAAAGCGCCGGACGCAAATGCCGGTCGCGCGGCACGCCGTGCTCTGGAAGAAATAGTTACTTCAGCTTTTTCCAGCAGGCGTAGTCCGCGTCGTCGATCTGCTTCGACTGCGCCTTCTCGGACTCGGTCATCTTGTCGAACACCGGACGCGAGCTCTTCATGTAGGCCTCGACGTCCTTGTTGACGGAATTCGCGCAATCGGCCGTGGTGCATGCGCACATCCGGTCCTTCAGCGCACCGAATTCAGCCAACGACGCGGCGGCGGGATCCTTCTTGCCGCACGCCGTGCTCGCGAGTACCAGCGCCGCGACCATCCACATCTTCATCATCGCGACCAGATAGCGAATGCGCGCGTGACGTGCCAGCACTTTTCGCACGTCCCCTCGCACGCGGCCTGCATTGCGAAGCGGCGTGGCGAATTCGCGCATCGTTCAGTTCGAGGGACTGCGCGCGATCGCGTTCACGTCGGTATTTCTCTTTCACACGGTGCATCTGCCGCTCGGCTACGTCGGCGTCGATCTGTTCTTCGTGTTGTCGGGGTTCCTGATCACGCGGAACTTGATCGCGTTGCGCGAGACGACGACCACATCGTCGGCGTTCGGCAGCTTCTTCTATCGCCGCCTCCTGCGGATCCTGCCGCCGTACTACGCGGTCGTGGCCGTGCTGATCGCGCTCTCGTACATCCCGAGTCATGAAGCGGGCTGGTACCTCAGCTTCACGTCGAACATCCGCGATTCGGTGAAGCCAACGCTCGAAGGTCCGCAGACCACGTTCTGGTCGATCTGCGTCGAAGAGCAGTTCTATCTGGTGTGGCCGTTCGTCGTGCTGTTGATCCCGCGGCGCGCGCTCGTCCCGGTGATCAGCGGCGCGATCGTCGCCGCGTTGTTCGTGCGCTGGGCGCTCTCCGGCAACGACGACGCGGTCTATCGCCTGACGATCTCGCGCATGGACTGCCTCGGTGCGGGTTCGTTGCTCGCGCTGGTCGAGGCGAAGAAGCCGTTCGCGTTGCATCGCATGCTGCGCCCCGCGCTCGCGATCGGTGCGCTCGCGATCGGCGCGTTCGGCGCGCTCTATGCGCAACCGGGCTTCCGCTACTACGTGCAGAACCCGCTCTACGACACGGTCGGTTACGCGCTGACCACGGCGGTCTGCACGTGCCTGCTCGTCGCGGTGTATTGCGCGCCGCCCGCATTCTTGTCGAATCGCGTGCTGCGCTACATCGGAATGATCAGCTACGCCGCATATCTCTGGCACCCGCTCGTCCTCGATCAGGTGCATCGCCTGCACCTTCGCGGTCCGGCGACGGCCGTGGTTGCTTACGCGTTCACGCTGCTCGTCGCGAGTGCGAGCTGGTACTTGCTCGAGCAACCGCTGCAGCGGTTCCGCGATCGCGTGAAGCCGGAGCGGGTTCGCAAGAAGCTCCGCACGACCGTGCTGACCGGGCCGCGGATCGCGCCGGCTACTTTTTGAACGAGCCGTGGAACTCGTGCTCGCACGAGGCCTCGGCTTGTTCGGCCGTGAATGCGTTCGCGCCGCCTTTGTAGTAGCTGCGCGTGATGTTCTTGTCGGTCGTGCACACACCCACTCGATCGGACGTCGGGCACGAGCCCTTCGCCCAGGTGCCGGTCAGTTGCTTGCAGTCTTTCTCGTGGGCCATGAGGTCGGCGTCGCCGTAGTCCTCGCAGGCGTTGCCGAGCGTGCAGTGGCCGCCGGTTTCGTTGCCGCCGCAGGCGAGCAAGAGGGAAAGGACGAGGTAGCGCATGGGTCGATGGTAACGCGTGACCGCGCCGGATGCTTCCGCGTTGTCGTGATGGCGATGGCGATGCCGTTGCCGTTGCCGTTGCCGTTGCCGTTGCCGTTGCCGATGTTGATGTCGATGTCGAATGCCGATGCCCGATGCCCGATGCCCGATGCCGGTTGCCGATGCCCGATGCCGATGCCGTTGCCGTTGCCCGATCCCGATGCCGATGCCGTTGCGCGAGACGACGACTGCGCGCGAGACGACGACTGCGCGCGAGACGACGACTGCGTGCGAGACGACTCGACCGATGCCGTTGCCGATGCCGTTGCCGTTGCGCGAGACGACGACTGCGCGCGAGACGACGACTGCGTGCGAGACGATTCGACCGATGCCGTTCGGATGTTGATGCCGATGTCGAATGCCGTTGCCGTTGCCGTTGCCCGATCCCGATGCCGTTGCCGTTGCGCGAGACGACGACTGCGCGCGAGACGACGACTGCGCGCGAGACGACGACTGCGTGCGAGACGACTCGATCATCGTCGCCGTGAACGCGTGGTCACGGCTTGCATTGATCCACGCCTCTGTCGCGCGCCGCGCAACGCCGCCCTAGCTCACGCGTTTGCGTGACTTCTGAGCTATTTCGCGTGCGCGCGGCCGCGACTCGGACATCGCCGTCACGGCCGGGCGGCAACGGACGCGACATCACCGTCAGCCCACGACCTGACTCCGCGTGCGGTCCTCGCCTTGCTGAACGGCGCGGCATGAAGCCTTCGCTTGGTTTGATCCTGTTCGCGCTCCTCGCCGGTTGCCCGGCCCGCGGCGATGACGAGCTATCGACGACCGCCGATGCCGCGCCCGCCTCCACCACGGGACTGCCGTCGTGCGGCACGTCGGATCCCGTCACACTCGATGACCTCCGCGTCGAGTCGTGCGACATCGCCGGGCTCGACGCCGCGTCGATCACCGAGCTCGCGGTCGCCGCCGATGGTTCGCTCTACATCTTGTACGGCAGCAACGTCCATCACTTCATCCCGAGCGGCACCGGCTGCAGCTTCACGCGCGATAACGCGATGCAACCGTGGCTCGGCATGGCCTCGGTCGAAGCCACCGGCGATGGTCGCGTCTATGCGTCGACGCGCCTGTCGAATCTCTCGTCCGTCGGTTGGGCGGGCGCGGCCTCCGGTCAGTGCAGCTCGCCCACCGCATATCGCACGCCGATCGGTGTTGCGAGCGACGGCACGATCGTGTTCGCGCCCGCCACCGGACCGGGCCTCGTCGTCGTCGATACCGCGACCTGCAGCGAGACGAAGCTACCGATCGCCGCCGACGAAACGCCGCGCGTATTCGGTCGCATCGGCACCGATGTGGTGTGGGGCGGCCCTGTCGGTATCGGTGTCGGCCGTGCCGCGCTCGACGGCACGATTCGCTACGCGCTCACCGATCACGCGTTCGGCGGCGATGGCAAGGCCACGCTCGAGCCGCTCGGGTCGCGCATCGCGAGCTGGGCGCTCGGCTATTTGTTCAGCGTCGATGCCGAGACCGGCGCCGCACTGCCATCGATCAAGTACGACCAGTTCACGACCGCGATCACGCGCGATGCCGCCGACAGCGCGGTGTTCGATGCCGCGCCCGACGGCAAGACGGCCTTCGTGATCGCGCGTGATGCCGCGCCGTGCGTCGCGCTCTACAAGATCACGGCGAACTGAGCTTCGGATCGCTACAAGCGCGATGTTGCCGCGCTCGACGGCGAGACAGCCTTCGTGATCGCGTGGGATGCCGCGCCGCGCGTCCGCAAGATCGCAGCGAACTGAACTTCTCGATCACGCCGGCGCAGCCGACAGCAGTTAGGAACGCCCGATCATCGAGGGTGATCGCGACTTCGTTCTAACTGTTACCCGATCATCGAGGGTGATCGCGACTTCGTTCTAACTGTTAGGAACGCCCGATCATCGAGGGTGATCGCGACTTCGTTCTAACTGTTAGGAACGCCCGATCATCGAGTGGTGATCGCGACTTCGTTTTAACTGTTAGGAACGCCCGATCATCGCGGGTGATCGCGACTTCGTTCTAACTGTTAGGAACGCCCGATCGTCGAGGGGCCGACCACGACTCCGTTCTAATTGTTAGAAACGGCCGTCGAAGAAAAATCGGAAGGCTGCGCGAGGACGGTTCTGCTCCGATCTACCTGCACGTTCGACCGTCCATGGCCGCACGCGTGGCTCGCGCGTGTGCCCTTGGGCACTCATGACCCGCCCGGCGAGGGCGGCGTTACGAACAGTTCTACTCGTGCAACTCGTGCAAAGAAGTGCCGCGGATCGGCGTTACGAACAGTTCTACTCGCGCAAAGAGGTGCCCGCGGATCGGCGTTTACGAACAGTCTAACGACTCGCGCAAAGAGGTGCCCGCGGATCGGCGTTTACGAACAGTTCTAACGACTCGCGCAAAGAGGTGCCCGCGGATCGGCGTTACGAACCTAACGACTCGCACAAAGACGTGCCCGCGGATCGGCGTTACGAACCTAACGACTCGCGCAAAGACGTGCCCGCGGATCGGCGTTACGAACAGTTCTAACGACTCGCGCAAAGACGTGCCCGCGGATCGTCGTTACGAACAGTTCTAACGACTCGCGCAAAGACGTGCCCGCGGATCGTCGTTACGAACAGTTCTAACGACTCGCGCAAAGAGGTGCCCGCGGATCGGCGTTACGAACAGTTCTAACGACTCGCGAGAGGACCGCTGATCCGGCGTTACGGCGTTCGACGCGCCCAACGGCAAGGCCGTCTTCGTGATCGCGGCTGATGCCGCGCCGTGCGTCGCGCTCTACGACATCACGGCGAGCTGAACGTCGCGATCACGCTGCCGCCTCAGCTGCGGTCGATCACGCGTGTCGTTCAAGGAGCCGGCGGCGGCGAATTCGAACCCGCCGGGGGCGGAGTAATGCGCTGGAACGTCGCGGTCGGTTTGAACGGCATCGACGCCGCACTTCCTGCGTTCGCACTGCCGGTCGCGTTCACGCCGCCCGCGTTCGCGCTGCCATTCGCGCTACCCGCGCTCGCGCTACCCGTGTTCGCGCCGCCCGCGCTGCCATCGGAGCTCGGCGTGATGCCTTCTTGCGTGTTCACGCGATCGCGATTCTTCTGCTTCGCGCGTTCCATCGCAGCCTTGATCTCGGCCTCGCTCATATTGCCCGAGAGGTGCTCGTACGGATCCGGCTGCGCACTGCCCGAGCCAGCGCCCGAGCCGGAACCGGAACCGGATCCCGAGCCAAAGCCCATCACGAACTTCGACACACCGTTCGCGCACGGCTTCGTCATCACGATCAACGCGACGAGCAGCGCGGCCGTGAGCAGAATCCGAAATATCTGCGGCGACGACAATTTGAAGCCACCGCCACGCGGGAGCTTCGGAACGTCGTCGTCGGTCGTCGGGTTCGCCACGGCGAAGTCTTATCACGCCATCGTGTAAAGTCCGGCGCCGATCATGAAATCACGCGCGGACTTGATCGCCTTGTTCGAGGCCCACGGCATCGAGCACACGACCGTCGAGCACCGGCCGATCTTCACGGTCGAAGAAGGACACGACCTCGCCGCGCAGATTGCAGGCGCGCACTCGAAAAACCTGTTCCTGAAGGATGCGAAGGGTCGGCTGTTCCTGGTCTCGGCCAAGGACACCACGCAGATCGACCTGAAGCGCCTGCCGAAAGCGATCGGTTCGGGGCGCCTGTCGTTCGGCAATCCCGACCTCTTGCTCACCACGCTCGGTGTCACGCCGGGCTCGGTCACCGCGTTCGCGCTGATCAACGATCCGGACCATCGGGTGACGTTCGTCCTCGATGCCGCGATGGCCGCCGCCGAGATCGTGAACTTTCATCCGCTCGTGAACACGGCGACGACGTCGCTGACGCAGGCCGCGTTCCAGAAGTTCTTCGTCGCGATCGGCGTGACGCCGACGATCATCGACTTCACGCACCTACGAGACGAGCACTGAGTCCCGAGCTACGAGACGATGGCTAGGTTCGAGGCGCTAGGAGACGATCGCTAGGTCCGAGAGCTCGAGCTCTGCGCTGCGCCGGCCTTGCCACGTGGACAGCTTCGGAACGAACGCGCAATCCAGCCGCGCGCCCTGCTCCACCGGCCGGTCGCCGAGATTGAATCCGATCGCATCGCGGATCGAGTGCTGGTTGTCCTCGAGCGTGAGCTTCAGGTGCTTGCCATCGCCGACGCGCCGTGCGGACGTGACGCGCACATCCCGCGTGACGAGCAACGGCGCCGGATTGTTCTGGCCGAACGGGCCCAGACCGTTCAGCTCCTGCGCGAGCCGTTCGTCGACCTCGCCGAGCATGATCTCGGCATCCACATCCCGATGCTTCGAGATCGGGCCCGAGCCTTCGGCGAGCTTGCCGCACGCGATCCCGAGCGCTTGTTGGAGCTGCGGAATCTGATCGATCTCGACCGTGAAGCCCGCCGCCATGGCGTGGCCGCCGTAGCGCTTCAAGCATGGCGCCGCCGCCGTGAGCGCTTCGTACAAGTTGATGCCGACGCGCGTGCGCGCCGAGCCGCGACCGATGCCCGCGACCGGATCCACGCCGATCACGAATGCCGGGCGCTGATACTTGTCGACGAGCTTGGCCGCGACGATACCGACCACGCCCATCGGCCAGTTCTCGCCCGCGATCACGATCGCCGGCCCGATCTCTTCTTTTTCGAGCCGCGCGAGTGCTTCTTCGACGACGCGCTCCTGAATGGCGCGCCGCTCGGTGTTCGCCTCTTCCAAGGCCTGCGCGCGCGCCGCCGCGGTGTCTTCGTCCGCGAGCAACAACGACAGCGACGGTTCCGCGGCGCCGAGCCGACCCGGCGCGTTCAACCGCGGCGCGAGCTTCCACGCGATCGTGCCCGCATCGATCTCGCGATCCGGCTGCACGTTCGCCGACGCGAGCAACGCGGCGATGCCCGGCCGCACGCGCGTTTGCAGCCGCCGCATGCCGAGCGAGGTGAGGATCCGATTCTCGGCCGAGAGCGGCACGAGATCCGCGACCGTGCCGAGCGCGACCAGATCCAAGAGGTCCCGAACATCGACGTCTGGCCGATCGCGATACCAACCACGATCGCGCAGCTCGGTCCGCACCGACGCCGCGACGTAAAACATCAACCCGACCGACGCCATGCCGCGGAACGGGAACGTGCTGTCCGGGCGGAACGGATTCACGAGCGAGAACGCCGGATGCACGGTCCCAGCCGCGGGCACCGTGTGGTGATCGACGACGATCACTTCGACGCCGAGCGATGCGCCGGCGTAGATCGCGTCCAAGTCATTCGTGCCGCAATCGCCGGTGATGACCAGCGTGCACTCGCGCCGCGCGAAGTCTGCCGCCGCATCCGACGTGAAGCCGTAGCCGGCCTCGCGCCGCGCAACCGCGCACTCGACGGTGGCGCCGCTCGCGCGCAAGAACGACGTGAGCAGTGCCGCCGTGGTCACGCCATCGACGTCGTAATCGCCGAACACGCCGATCCGTTCGCCGCGTTGGACCGCATCCGCGATCCGCCCCACCGCCACGGCCATCCCGGCCAAGCCTTGTGGTGGCCGCAACGCCGCCAACCGCGGATCGATAAAGCCCTGCGCCTCCGCCGGTTCCGTGACACCGCGAGCGACCAAGCACCGCGCGGTGGCGGGACGCACGCGCAACGAGGTGCTGATGCGGCTGACAAGCCGCTCGTCGACGGTGCGCAAACGAACATCCACGCGCGCACCCTAGTGCGGTGGTCTGACATCCAAACCCACGAGATCCCCGCACAAACAGCCGATCCCGGGGATCGCGCGCACGTGACATCACGCGATCGATCACGCACTTCTCCGACGAAGATCGATGACCGCTTCGCCGACGAGAGCTCGATCGAAGACGTCGTGTCGGAAGAGCACTACTTCGGTCGTCGGCGCACGACGACAGGTGCCGAGGGCTTCGGAGGCGTCGTCTCGACGCGCGTCGAAGCCTTGCTGACTTCGCGAGGCAGCTTCGCTTCGCTGGCGGCCGCGCCGCACACGTTGCACGTCGCCTCGTGCGGACGGATCGAGCTCTCGCACGCGCACACGAGGTCGTAGCCGACCAACACCTTGCCGGCCTGCGCATCGAACCCGACCCAGCCCGTGCGCTTGCACAGCTTCTCGAGGAGCGACCACTCGTTCTCTGGATCCTCGACATCACACGTCGCGGTCAATCGTTCGAACCGATACGTCACGCCCTCGCCCGGATCGTCGACCGTGATCGCACCGCCATCCAGCGCGACCTTCGGGTGCGCGAGCTCGGCGGCAAGCTCCGTCGCAACCGCATGAAGTGTCGCGCCATCGACCGGTGGCCCGGATGGCGCCTTCGCGATCCACGCCGCCACGGTTGTCGCGATACGCGGATCGAGATCGTCGGCCGGCCGCTTGAACACGATGCGAATCCGCACGCGCCAAGTATCGCCGCTCGCGGTGCCGGTCACGAGGGAACAAACTTCCCTAACTTCAGACCGTCCCCACGCTCGAACAGTTCCGTGCAGTTCCCGATCGCAAGTTGACTCAGTTGACGTAGTTGCGACCGTCCCCACCCTCGAGCAGTTCCACGCAGTTCGCGATCGATAGTTGACGTAGTTGCGACCGTCCCCACCTCGAGACTTTGATTTCGATGCAAACGAACGTTTTACGGCGTACACGTGCTCGTGCTCGTGCTCGTGCTCGTTGGCGTGCTCGATCGACGAGCGAACGATCCGGGCGGCCGAAGGCCGAGCGCGAGCGCGTGGTAACCGTCGCGCCGTCACGCGCGCGCGGCACCACCACCATCACCGGCGCACGGCGCGTCCCCGAGGAGGGTGGCTTTTTCGGGTGCGTCGTCGAGCAGTCACTCCTGCGAGCGGTCGGCCGAACCGTCTACGGCGCGCAAGCGGCGTAGACTTCGGGCGACCGCGAGCAGAGCGACTGGGCGCGCCGCGAGCGAAAAGGCTGCCCTCCGAAATGGGCAGCCGTGCACCGGCGACGGTGGCGGCGCCGCGCGCCCGTGACGGCGCGGCGGTTACCCGCGCGAGCGCTACCTTGCGCCGTTACTCCGCCGTGGCCGGGTCATCCACCGCCACAGGCGCCGGCAGATTCCGCTTCTTCGGCGGCCCCGAGTACCACTTCTTCGAGATCCACATGAAGATCGGCGCCGCGAGGAAGATCGACGAATACGTCCCGACGATGACACCGATGTTCATCGCGAACGCGAAGTTCTTCACCTCGCCCGTTCCGAAGATATTCATGATCAGCGTGGTCGCGAACACCGTCGACGACGTGAGGATCGTGCGGACCAGCATCTCGTTGATCGAGATGTCGATGATGCGCTCGACCTTCTTGTCCTTCAGCTTCGCCTGATTCTCGCGGATTCGATCGAACACGATCACCGTGTCGTTGACCGAGTAGCCCATGACGGTCAGCAGGCCTGCCACCGACACCAACGACACTTCCGTCCACGTCACCGCGAACACACCGATGACCATGACGGCATCGTGGATCGTCGCGAACGCCGCACCCGGCGCATACCGGATATCGAACCGGAACGCGAGGTACAGCATGATCAGGAAGATCGCGTAGACGACCGACTTCGCCGCATCGTCGCGCAGCTTGTCACCGGCCTTGGCACCGACGCCGTAGCTCTGCTGGACGCTGACATCCGTGTTGGGCAGCGCCGACTCCAGCACCTTCTCGTACTGGCGATCGAGGCCCCACATCGCGAACGTCTCGTTGAACTCGTTCGTGTCTTCGTTCGCGTGCGTGTACTGCGAGACTTCTGCCGGCAGCCACTCCTTCATGTCGAGGCCCGCCGCCTTGAAGATCGGCTCGGCTTCCTCGGGCTTGATCAGCTTCTTCGACCGCACGTACATGCGATCGCCCGACCAGTTCGCCTTCGCGACGTCCCGGTCCTTGAACTTCTCGAGGAAGTCCTTCTGCGCCTGCTTCTCGGCTTCCGGCTTCAGCACCGAGAACTGCGGCGACTTGATGATCATGCCGTCGACGTGCTTGCCGTCATCGCCTTCCCAGCTGATGTCCGAGACGTCGATGTCCTTCTCGCCGGCACTCGCGAACGCCTCGCGGACCTTGCCGGTGTCGACCTTGATCGGCGCGCCACTGGTCTTGTCCTTGAACGCGAAGATGATCTCGGTGCCACCTTTGAAATCGATCGTCCAGTTCATGTACTCGCCACGCACCGACTTGTTCACGAACAAGGCGGCGATCGAAGCGGCCATCAACAGGACGGAGATGACGAGCCACGCCTTGAACTTCGCGACGAACGCGAAGTTGTTTCCGGGCGGTAGCAGGTAGCGGAACTTGTGCTTGTGCGTCGGAGCGACGGGTTCTTTTTCACTCATTGGTTTGCTCCGGCCCTCAGATCGAGATCGTCGCCAGCTGACCCTTCTTCCTGGCTACGTTCCAGTCGAAGAGGATGCGGGTGACCCAAATGTTGGTGGTGAGGGTGGTGAACACGCCGACGAGCAGCATCACGGCGAAGCCCTTGATCGGACCCGAGCCGTATTGCAGGAGCACCCAGCCGGCGGCTGCGGTGGTCAACTGACCGTCGAGGATGGCGGTAAACGCGCGCGAGAATCCGAGATCGATCGCGCCGCGCACACTCTTGCCGAGATTCAATTCATCTCGAATTCGCTCGTAGATGAGGATGTTGCCATCCACCTCCATGCCGATCGACAGCACGATCGCCGCGATGCCCGGCAACGTCAGCGTGGCGCCGAACAGCGCCATCACCGCGAGCGTGAGCACGATGTGGAACACGACCGCGAACACCGCGATCCATCCCGACCAGCGATAGATGCCGACCATGATCAAGATGACGAGCGCGATACCGATGATGAAGCTGAACTTCGTCTTCTGAATCGCGTCGCGACCGAGCGTGGGACCGACATCCGAGTGCGACGCTTCGATCAGCGGCGCGGGCAGCGAGCCCGTCTTCAGCACGGCGACCAAGTCGTCGCGCTCTTTTTCCATCGTGCGGGCGTCCGAGCCACCCATCGTGATCTGCGCGCGACCGCCGCGGATGGCGCTGTTGATCGTCGGCGCCGACTTGACCTTGTCATCGAGGATCGTGGCGAACTTCATGCCGACGATCTGCGACGTCACATCACCGAACACGCGACCGCCGAAGCGGTTGAACTCGAGCGACACGACCGGACGGTTCGTGGTCTGGTCGTACGTGCCGGTCGCGTTCGCGATGCCCGAGCCGGTGAGGCGGACGGCGCGCTCGAGATAGTACGTGCGCCAGTAACCGCGCTTGTCCTTCGCCTCGGGCTGCGCCTCGAGATACTCGTAGCCGAGCTGGTGGTCGTCCGGCATCTTGACCGACTTGTCCGTGGCAACGAGGCCCGGATAGTTGAGGTCCTTATCGCCGTACAGATACCGGTCGATGATCTCGCGGCCGGTCACCGTCACGGTGACCTTGTCGCCGTTGATCTTCGAATCCTTGGTCAGCTTCGAGTGCTTCTTCGCCCACGCGAGCGGCACTTCTTCTTCGCGATCGAAGCTCTTCAAGTAGTAGTCGGTGTGGTTGCTGCCACCTTCATCCGGGCGCCAGCCATCGACCACCGCGTAGATGTCGAGGCGCTTCGCTTCCGGATCCGTCGGGTCGTTCTTCTTGTCCGCGCCGACGTGCTTGAACAGGTTCAGCATGTACGCCGAGCCCGTGTGCGTGCCGTCTTTGGTGCAGCCGGTCGGCGGCGGGTTGAAGCAGTCGTCGACGACCTTCATCTCGAGCTTCGCGGTGCGTGCGATCAGCTCTTCGGTTTCGATGATCGCCTGGCTCTTCGGATCGCCGGGCAGCTCGACGATGATGTCATCGCCCTTCTCGACGACGCTCGGCTCCGCGACGCCCTTCTCGTTGATGCGATCGCGAATCGTGGCGACCGCGTTCGTCAGCGCCGACTTCTTGATGCCGTCGGCGTAGTTCTGCGACACCATGAAGCAGAGTGCGTTCTTCGGGTCATCCGGCGAGCAATCCCGCCACTCGACGACCTTTTCTTTGTCGTTGTAGTCGCTTTCGATCTTCGCTTTGACTTCGGCGATCTTCGACGCGTCATCCAGCATGACCGTCACGCCACCGAGCGGCAGCGCGGGCGTCTTGACCGAGCCCTTGATCTTGTCGTCGGCGAGCCGGCTCTCGAGGTCGTTCTTGATCTCGGACGCCTTGTCGTCGACCGCGCGATCGAGCGCGATGTTGTAGACGATGTGCTTGCCACCCTGGAGATCGAGTCCGAGGTTGATCTGGCTACCGAACAACTTGTTCAGCGGCCAGGGCTGATTTTGCGAGAGGCTCGGCTTGAACGTCGGCGCGAGCGTTGCCACGCACAGCAACGTAATCACGACGAGGGCGAGCGTTCGCCACTTCAGACTGCGATCCATGTGACCACCCTGTAGCTACGAAAAAACAATAATCAAGCAGCGCTCTTCGCCGCGCCCTCGGGAACTTTGCCTTCCCACTTACCTTCGACGTACGCGCGCGGAACTCGAACGCGAACCTTTTCCTGGAGCTCGAGGACGAGCACGCCGTCATCCGACACGCCGGTGATCTTTCCGATCACGCCACCGCGAGTGATGACTTCGTCACCCTTGCCGAGCTTGCCGAGCATTGCTTGATGCTCCTTCTGCTTCTTCACCTGCGGGCGGATCAGGATGAAGTAGAAGATGCCGAACATCACGGCCATCATTACGAGCGGCGAAGCTGCATTCATGGGGAATCACCTCGGAAAACCGAGGGTTTGTACCCCTCGCCCCCGTGTAGGTCAAGCACGCTCGCCCGTCGCGAGGATCTGGTCCCGGATCCCTCGGACGTGGCGGGCGTAAAACGTCAGATTGTGCAGGGTTGCGAGCCGCGCGTAGAGAATTTCCTTCGCCTTATAAAGGTGGTGGAGATACGCGCGTGAGTGGTTTCGACACGTGTGACACGGACACTCCGGATCGATCGGACCCAGGTCCGTCCGGTTCGCCGCGTTCGGGATGTTCACCCGATTTCCGGATGCGGTGAACAGGTAGCCGTTCCGCGCGTTGCGGGTCGGCATCACGCAATCGAACATGTCGATGCCGGCTTCGATCCCCTTCGCGAGATCCTGCGGCGTGCCGACCCCCATCAGGTAGCGCGGCCGGGTTGCAGGCAGCAGGTGTGCGACTTCGTCGAGGATCCGATAGGTGTCCGCGATCGATTCGCCGACCGCCAACCCGCCGAGTGCGTAGCCATCGAAGTCGAGCGCCGTGATCTCGGCCATGTGCCGCTTGCGCCGCTCGGTATCGATGCCGCCTTGGACGATGCCGAACACCGTCTGTCCCGGTGCGCGTGGCGTGACCCGACATCGCGCGGCCCACGCCGTGGTCCGCTTCATCGCGACGTCGTGCACGCTCGCATCCGCATCGCCCGGCGGACATTGATCGAAGCACATCGCGATATCCGAACCGAGCACGCGCTGGATGTTCATCGAGATCTCGGGCGACAGCCGGTGCCGCGAGCCATCGATGTGCGAGCGAAACGTGACGCCGTCGTCGTCGATCTCGTTGATCGCCGCCAACGAGAACACCTGAAACCCGCCCGAGTCCGTCAGGATCGGACGATCCCAATTCGCGAACTTGTGAAGGCCGCCGACGTGCTCCATCACCTCGAGCCCGGGCCGTAGGAACAAGTGATAGGTGTTGCCGAGGATGATCTTCGCGTCGAGCGGCGGCGTGCGGAGCTCGTCGGCGGTCATCGCCTTCACCGTGCCCGCGGTGCCGACCGGCATGAACACCGGCGTCGGGATATCGCCGCGCGGCGTGTGGAGGATGCCGGCGCGCGCGTGGCCCTTCGTCGCGAGGAGCTCGAACGACCAGCCTGGAGTTGGGAGCGGAGTGATCATGATCGATGGAGCAGCATCGCGTCGCCGTAGCTAAAGAACCGATACCGCTCGGCGACGGCGTGGTTATACGCGGACATCACGGTTTCGGTACCGGCGAACGCGCTCACGAGCATGAGCAGCGTCGATTCCGGCAGGTGGAAGTTCGTGATCAGGTGGCTCGTCAAAAATTGGTGCCCGCTATCCGGATAGATGAACAGGTCCGTGGTCCCCGACCCGGCCTTGCCGCGTGATGCTTCGAGCGCGCGCATCGCCGTGGTCCCGAGCGCTACGATCGGCCGTCCACTCGCGATCAGCGTCGGCCGTGCCTTGCGGGATCACGTAGCGCTCGCGATGCATGTGGTGCTCGCGAATATCGTCGACGCGGATCGGCTCGAACGTGCCGTACCCGACGTGCAACGTGACCGTGGTGATCGCGATGCCCTTCGCACGCAGCTGGTCCGCGATCGCCGGCGTCATGTGAAAGCCCGCCGTCGGCGCCGCCACCGCACCGGGATGCTGCGCGAACATCGTTTGATAGCGATCGCGATCGACCTGGGTGTCTTCGCGATGGATGTAATGAGGCAGCGGAATCCGGCCGATCTGCTCCAACAGCGCGTACGGGTCGCCCGGCAGCGCGACCGCGATCGATCCTTCTTCCCCCGAGCGCTCGGTCAACACCTCGATATCGACATCACCGACGAAGATGTGCTGCCCCGCCCGCAACGGTCGCCGCGCCTTCGCGAGCGCACGCCACGCATTCGGCGCCGTCGCCGGCTCGGGCTCGAGGAGCAGGAGCTCGACATTTCCACCCGAGGCCTTCTTCCCGAGCACGCGAGCCGGAATCACCCGCGTATCGTTCGCCACGATCACCGCATCCGCCGGCAAGAGGTCGACGATGTCGGAAAATTTCAAGTCGTCCCACTGATCGACCCCACGCACGTGGAGTAGGCGCGACTGATCGCGAACCGCGGCGGGTTCTTGGGCGATCAGCTCGGGCGGCAGCTCGAACGTGTAGTCGGTCGGACGGAACATTGCGGCGGCGCAAGCTAGCGCAACTCGCATCGGGCGTCTCGTGTCTGCGCTAAGGTCCTGACCGTGCGAGTCGTTGCCGCCATCTTGATCATGTCTGGAACCGCGCTCGCGGGCCCGCTCGCCGTGCTCGATCAAGACGTCGATGGCGACGGCAAGCCCGATCACGTGACGGTCGAAGCAAGCGGCGACCTGATGATCCAGGGCCAGAAGATCTATCTGCGGCCCACGCCGGCGTACGCGCGGATCACGGCGCGCGCTCCCTACGTCGCCGTCACGATCGGCTCGGCGCCGACCGCGAACGAGCAGACGATCGTGTTCGAGAAGAAGGCGCAGTGGACCGAAGTGCTGCGCGATGCCACCGGCCCCGTGCCGCCCGACGGCGATTACGCGATCGCGATCACGCCGGGACCGAACGGCATCTATCGCTATCAACAACGCGCCGGGATTCGCCGCTGCGACGGCAAGCCGGCCTACCTGTTCGCCGAAGGCTGGACCGGCAAGAAGTTCGCGCGCCTCTCGAAGCTCCCGATCGACGTCGATGACGGCGCACCGGTGATCGCCGCACATCCCGATAAAGAGCCGGCACCTGCCCCGCTCGTCTATCAAGCGCGCGCGGCATCGTACGAAGTCGGTGCGCAGAACGCGCTCGATCTCGCGCTGCCGGCGGAGCTCGACGACGGCAAGCCGATCTACGATGTGGAAGGAAGAGCTGTCGACGATCGGCGAAGGCCAGTTCTTCACGTTCGAACCACGCACGGCCGCCGCGCATGCCGCGCAAGTCCGGATCGCCGGCGCGAAGGGCACGCTGCACGCGAAGCGCGTCGCGGTGGTGACGGCGCATGCCGCGTGGCACGTCGACCTCGCGGATACCGATGCACCGCAGATCTTCGATCTGCCGAAACCGGTCGATGGCTGCGTCAGCGTCGTGATCGAGAGCGCGTATGGCGCGGGCCAGCTCGCGTTCGGCGAGATGTCGGTTTACGGCGATGGCGAGCGCAAGGCCGGTGGCGAAGAAGCGCTCGCGAAGGCGATCGCGGATGGCGGCGATGTGTCGGCGGCGACCCAGGCGCTCGCGCGGCGCGGTGCTGCGGCGACAGCCGCCCTCGATGCCGAGCTCCAGAAGGCGCAGGGCATCGCCGCGCGTACCCGGCTCGTCCGTGCGCTCGCGCAGATGCCGGATCCATCCGCGGGGCCACTGCTCGCGCACGCGATCGGCAAGGATCAGGTCGAAGACGCGAACCTCGACGAGGTGCTCGCATCGCTCGGGACGCTCGGCTTCGCGACGGAGCTCCACGGCATCGTCAAACAAGTACCGCCCGCGCATCGGCCCGTGGCGATTCACGCGCTCGTGATCGCGATGCAGAAGAAATTCGATCCGGCCTTGCTGCTCGATCTCGCCGGTGATGGCGATCGCGATCAACGCCGCGCCGCGATCGACGGCCTCGCGCACGCGCCGGCGGCGGTTTTGATCGACGCGGCGAAGGCGGCGCCGACGAACGAAGCCGCCGGTGATCTGTGGCGCGCCGCCATTCGCACGCACGATCCGGCCGTGTTGCCGGCACTCGTCGCTGCCCTCCCGGCCGCCACGGACTACGAGCGCCGATATCGGATCGCCGGTGGCATCGCCGAGCTCGGTGATCGTGCGGCACTCGAACAGCTCGGCACGTGGCTTGTTGCACTGCCGGACGACGGTGCGCGTGCCGCGTACGCCCAGGTGATCGCGGCGGCGATCGGCAAGTCAGCGCGTCCCGAGGCACTGCCGCTGCTCCTCGAGATCCTTCGCGAGCACGAGGCCGGCGCACGCCATGCCGCGCTCACCGCGCTCGGAGCGACCGAATCGGGCCCCGCCGGTCCGTGGCACGCCGCCACGCACGCGGATGCGATCGATCGGGTGATCCAGACGGAGCTCGCGGCGGATCTCTGGCCGGAGGTCCGTGCGCGTGCGGCGGAGATGCTCGGCGCGCGCTGCATGCGGCCGGGTCCGGCGAAGTCACTGAACGATGCGCTTCACCGCGATCCCAATCTCACCGTCCGCAACGATTCGTTGTCGGCGCTCGTCGAGTGTCACGCGCCGGGCGTCGCCGAGATCCTCGCGCGCACGTGGGACAACAAGAAGCAGCCCGTGCCGCTGCGTCAGCTCGCCGTCGATCTCACCGCGAACCTCGGAGATCGCGCGCTCGGCCAAAAGCTCGTCGGTAAGTTCGAGCAATGGCGCGGTGCTGCGCTCGAGTCCGAGGATGCGCTCGCGCTCGCGCAAAACGCGGCGTACGCGATCGGTCGGCTGAACGCGCCCGGTGCCGGCGATGCGCTGCTTACCGCGCTCGGCGATAGCGCGTTCCCCGAGCTCGTCGCCGCGGCCGCGACCGGTCTCGGGCTCATGGGGGCGCAATGTCCCGCCGCCGCGAAGCCGAAGCTGAGAGAGCTCGCACACAGCGACGATCCGCAGATCCAGGTCGCCGCTTCTCACGCGTCGGCGCAGTGCGACCACATTCATTAAGCGCGCGCTGTCTCGCTTCCGCGCGTCCGAATTTTTTCGATCACGACGCGTGACTCCGCGAAACCACGGCATCGAGCGCGCCAGATGAGAGTTGGTCTCGGGCCTGCACTAATGCCGGCTCATGAAGACTACGACTTGCCTACTGTTTGCCTCTGCCCTGTTCGCCGGCTGTGCGAGCAACGCGACCGATATCGCGGATGCCACGGTCGCAGGTCACGCCTATCACATCGAACGCGAAGGTGCGGAGCCCGCGTCCGGCGTTTCGACGCAGCTCGTGATCAAGCCGATGGACGAGTCGATGAAGCCCGACACCGTGATGATGTGGGTCGGCCTCCAGGATGCGGATCCGTCGACCAAGGTCGCGGGCGTGTTCGATCCGAACGACGGTGACTACGACGTCGATTTGACGTGCCCGAACCCGCTGCCGGCCGGTTCGATGATCTGGTTCGACATCACGCTCGGTGGCGTGACGTCGACCGGCTCGGTCGCGATCAAGTAGCTAACCGAGCTGGCTGAGCGCGTCGCGGAGCTTCTGGTTCTGCGGCTCGATCTCGAGTCCGCGCTGGAACATCGACTTCGCTTTCGGCGATTGGCCGAGCTCGATGTGGATCCGGCCGAGAGCCCAATACACCTCGCCCTTCGTGACACCGGCATCGGCGTCGATGTTTTGGAGCACGAGCGATTGGTAGATCTTGCGAGCCTTCTCCCAATCGTTGCCGCTGAAGTACAGCCGGCCGAGGCCGGTCATCGTCACGACATCGGTCGGATTCACGCGCAGCGCTTCTTCGTAGGCCGCGAGTGCGCCCGGCCGATCGCCGCGCGCCTCGAGGATGCCGCCTTGGCGCTGGCGGAACTTCGCGACGTCCTTCATCCGGCGTGCGGACTTCGCATCCGTGGCGAGCCGATCGTAGATCGGAGCCGCCTCGTCGAGCCGGCCCTCCGCGAAGTACATGTCCGCGAGCGGTGCCAGCACGCGAATGTCGTCCGGCGCGGCGTTCGCGGCGCGCGCGAGTGCGGCCAACGCCTGATCGTTGCGACCCGCCTTGCGCTCGAGATCCGCGATCTCGACCAATAGATCGAGATCCGGCGAACCCTTCGCATCGAGCCGGCGCCGCAGCATGTCGGCGAGCAGCACGTTGTCGCGACGTTCGCGAGCGAGCTTCTCGAGCGCGTCGATCGACGGCGTGTGCGTCGCGTCGTAGCGGAGCGCGTGCTGGAAGTGCTGGATCGCCGTCTCGTCGTCGGAATCACCGACGCGCGCGACCTCGCCCAACCGATAGAACAGATCCGCGGCATCCCGACCTTGCGGGTCGAGACGCAACGCCTGCTCGAGCGTGGCCTTCGTCTTCTCCCAATCACCCGTGCGTTCGTAGATCTTCGACAGCCGGGTCAGCGCCGCGACCGAGCCGGGCTCGCGCGCGAGGATCTTTTCGAGGATCTCGCCCGCGGCGTCCGGACTGTCGAGCTTGCCTTCCCACACGTCCGCCGCACGCGCGAGTGCTTGGATCTCGGCCTTGTTGTCACCGAGCGTGCCGTACAGATCGGCGCGCCGCTCGAGGAGCTCGACGAGATCGTGCCAGCGATTCGCCGCCGCGAGCAGACGCTCGAGCTCGCCGTACGCGCGCTGCGACGTGTTGTCGACGTCGAGCGCCGAATACCACGCCGTGATCGCATCGTCGACGGACTGGCGGCGATGCTCCGCCAGGTCCGCCATCTCGGCGTAGATCGAGACCTTCTCGTTCGACGACTTCGCGAGATCGAGGCGGCGTGTCTGGACGTCCGCGACCGCGAGCCAATCGCCGTTCTTCGCGAGCGCGCGTTCGAGCGAGCCGAGCGAGCCGATATCCTCGGGATCGAGATCGACAACCGCTTGCCACGCACCGACCGCGCGCGGCGTGTCCGCTTCGAGATCCGCGATCTCGACGCGCAGGCGTTTTTCATCCGCCGGCTCGGGCGCGAGCCGGGCCGCGCGATTCAAGGTCTCGACGAGATCCTCGCGTTGCCCCGCCGCCCGATAGATCCGAGCGAGCTGATCGAGCGCGTCGCGATCGTTATCGTCGTCGTTTGCGATCTCTTTCCACGCCGCGATCGCCGTGGCGCGATCACCGGAGCGTTCGCCGAGCTGCGCCACTTCGGCATACGCGGCACGCCGTTCCGCCGGATCCGGAGCCGCCTTCGCGCGCTGCCGCAATGCATCGGCCAACGCGGCTGCATCCCCGCGCATGCGCAGGATCTCGATCAACGGATCCAACGCTTGGAGCTCGTCGGGCTCGAGGTTCAACGCCGCGCGATACGTGCCGATCGCTTCTTCGGCCTGGCCCAGCTTGTCGCGCTGGATCCGGCCGAGGAACACGAGCAGCGAGACCTGGACATCCGATGCCCGGAAGCTCGCATCCGGCGCGCGCACGATCTGCGACAGCTTCTGCGCCGTCTCTTGCCATTGGCCGAGCCGCTCCGCGAGCCGTTCGGACTCGTTGAGCGCCTGATGCGATGCCGGATCCGCGCCTAGCCAACGCAACGCCGCGTCGAGTGCCCGCGCGCGATCATTGAGCTTGTGCTCGTTGATCTCGACGAGCCGCTGCAGGATCTGCGCGCGGTCCATCGCATCGTCGGTCGCCGAGAGCTTCGCATCCAGCACGTTCACGAGCCGCGCCGAGTCGTCATCTTGCTCGAGCAACGGCTCGAGGATTTCCACGATCTCGCGCTTCTGATCCGGCGAGACCGTCGCGAGCATGCGCTCGAGCGACGCGCGCGCCTGCATGTGCGTGGGCACGAGCCCGACGACATCGCGATACGCCGCGATCGCATCGCGCGGTTGCGCGAGCGTGGACTCGAGCAGATCGCCCATCCGATACAGGTACTCGGCCTGCTGACCCTCGCTCTCGGCCGCGTCCGCCTGACGGCGCAACACGTTCGCGAGGTCACTCGCTTTGTTGCCACGTGCGAGCACGCGCTCCAACGCCGATAGCGCCGCGCGCGGTTCCGGACCACGCGTGCCACGGTCGTATGCCTTCGCCGCGCGATCGAGATCGCTCAGCCGATCTTCGGCGATCGAACCGAGTCGCATCGCGTACGCCTGATCGACATCCGGCGGCAGTGGCTTGGTGCCATCTTCCAACCGCTCGTCGAGGAGCGCCGCGAAGTCGCGCCACAGGTTTTGCGATTCCGCCAACCGCATCAGCGGCTGGAGCAGCTCGGCATCTTCCGGATCATCGGCGAGCGCCCTGCCCCACACCACGAAGGCTTGCGCGGGTTGCGCCAGTTGCGTCTCGCGCACGCCGGCGAGCGCTTGCCAGTCCTGCTTGCGCGCGTGCGGGTCACGATTCTCGGCGTGCAACCGCCGCTCGTACACCCGGATGAGGCCCTGCGCGCTCGCGGCATCTTGCGACCCGCGATAGACCCGCTCGAGGATCGGCGTGGCCGTCTCGACGTGGTCATCGTTCTGCATCAACTGCTCGAGCGCCGCGCGTGCACCTTCGTGCGTCGGAGAGACTTGCAGCACGGCGCCGTAGCGCGGAATCGCCGCGTCCGGATCCGAGAGCTCGGTCTCGACGAGCTTCGCCGCACGGAACGCGAGCTCCGCACGTTCCCGCGGATCGGCCGCGAGCAACGCGCGCTTGTCGACGACGTCGAGGAGCTCCGACGACATCTTCTGCTTCGTGTAGATCCGATCGAGATCCGAGAGCGCGGCCGGATCGCCGGCGTCGTCGTCGAGGATCGCCGTCAGGTGGCCGATCGCCTGATAGACATCGTCCAACTGCGTCTCGTACACGCCGGCGGCCGCATGGCGCAGATCGCGGCGGTGCGCCGGATCCGTGGCCAGCTCGATCTTGCGTTCGAGCGTGACGGCGAGCTCGCGCGGGGCATCCGCTTCCGTCGAGCTGCGGTACAGCCGCTCGAGCGCATCGAGCGCCGCGTGATCCGAATCGTCGACGCCGAGCACGTTCTTGTACGCGCCGATCGCCTTCGGCTTGTCGTTCAGGACCTCTTCGTAGAGCGCCGCGACGCGATGGAGCAGCACGAGCCGCACGCCGGCGTCTTCGGTCAGCTCCGCCCGCCGCTCGACCACACCGACGAGCTCTTGCACGCGACCTTCGAGCGCGAGCAACCGATCCAACGCCGCGAGTGCGATGAGGTCATCGGCATGCGCTTCGTCGACCTTGCGCCACGCATCGATCGCACGCTTGCGATCGCGGCGTTGCTGTTCGTGAATCTCCGCCGCCTTCGCCCACAGCCTCGCCGCGAGATCGCCGTTCGCCGATGCGGCACCATCTTCGACGGTCCGCGCGGCTTCATCCCACGCGCGGAGCTTGCCGGCGAGGTTCAGTAGCTTCGCGAGTGCCGCATCGTCGGCGACATCGATCCGCCACGCCCGCGCCAACGCCGCGAGCGCGAGATCGAGCGCACCGCCGCGCGTCTCGTGGATTTCCGCGATCTCGTGCAGGGTCTGCACCTGATCGAACGGATCCATCACGTACTCGAGCTTCGCGTCGAGGATCACGACGAGCTTCTGCCACCAGTCCTGCGCGCGATAGACCGGCTCCAACAGCTCGATCACGCGGGCGCGATAGTCATCGTGGATCACGAGGCGCTCGAGCGCGTGCACGCCGCGCTCCCACAGCCGTTCGCCGTGGAGCACCTCTTGGTACTGATCGATCGCCGCCGGTAGATCCTGCAGCTGGTTCTCGTAGATGTCCGCGAGCCGCAGGCGGAGCTCCGCCGTCTCCGCCGGATCGTCCGTGCGACCGAGCCGCGCTTCGATCAGATCGACGAGGTCGTGCCACTGATTGCGCACGCGGAACAACCGCTCGAGCTCGCCGACCGCATCGCGATACGCGCGTTCGGCACCCGGGTAGTCGCTCGTGTCGGTGGCGAGCACGACTTCGCGCCATGCATCGACCGCACGCGCGGTATCCGCGAGGCCATCTTCGACCAGGCGCGCGCGCTTCACGAGCGCGGTGATCCGCAGATCGTCGTCGGTCCGCGAGATCACGTCGTCGTAGACTGACACGAGATCCGCCCACCGTTGCGACCGGCCGAGGAGCTCCTCGAGCCGGCGCACGAGCTCGGCGCTGTTCGGCACGGCGTCGTCGATCTCGATCGACAGGGCACGGCGATACGCGGCGAGCGCGCGATCGGAATCGTTCAGCCGGCGATCCCAGATCGCGGCCGCGGCGATCGCGACATCACGAACGTCGAGCGATTCGCCCTGCTCGTCGTCGAGATACTTCTGATAGGTATCCGCGACGAACGTCCAGTTCTCCGTAATCGACGCGAGCCGCTGCAGCTGATCGCGCACGCCCGCATCCGACGGCGCTTCGCGGAACACGCGCGCGAACCACTTCGCGGCATTCTCGAAATCTTCGAGCTGCTCTTCGTAGAGCCGCGCGACGAACCGAGTCAGCCGCAGACGATCCTTCGGATCCGCGACGGCTTCGAGCTTCGCCTCGTACACGCGCACGAGGTCGTGCCAGCGATGCTGCGCCACGAACACCGGCTCGAGCACCTCAGCGGCCTGCGCGCGAGCTTCCGGATCGTTCAGCATCCGCTCGAGCGCGGTCAACGCGGCGGTCTGCTTGCCGTTGCCGCCGAGCGCGGCGGCGTAGTTCTCGATCGCCGCTTGGATGTCGTGGATATGCTTCTCGTGCAATTCGCCGAGCTGCACGCGCAACGCGACCGCTTCGTCGACGGACGTCACGAAGCCGAGGCGGCGCTCGTACAGATCGACGACGTCGTGCCAGCGACCCTGCTGCGAGTACAGCGCTTCGAGCGCGTAGATCGCATCCGCGCGCTCCGGCGCGACTTCGAGCACGTGCTCCCACGCGCCGATCGCATCGTCCGTGCGCTTCAGTTGCGTGTAGATGCCCGCGGCTTCGGTGTAGGCGTGGACCTGATCGTCGACATCCGGTGTGATGTCCGGCATCGCCTGCCGCAACAGCACTTCGACGAGGTGCTCCTGATCGTTGGTCTCGCGATAGATGCTCTCGAGCGCGGCGAGTGCGCGGCGATCGTCCGGTTGGACGTCGAGCACCTTCTGGTAGTACTCGCGCGCGAGCACGTGATCGCGGCGAACCGCACGCGCGAGATCCGCGATATCGAGATACAGGCGGCGCTGGATCTCCGCATCGAGCACGTCGGGGGCGACGGCGCGATACACGTCGATCAGCTCGGCTTCACGGCCGAGCTCGCCGGCGAGACGCTCGGTCTCGGCCACGCTGCGCGCGAGCTCGGGCTCGGTCGCCGCGTGTTGCAGGGCCTGGAGCTGCGCTTCGAACGCGCCGGCCTTATCGCCGAGGCGTTGCTCGCGCAGCATCACGACTTCGTTCAACGCGCGAAGCTTGCTCGGTGCGTCGTCGGCCCAATCCGCCTGACGCTGTGCGAGGTGCGCGAGCCGATCGTCCTTCGACGTCGCCGAGTACACCGGGCGCAGGATGTCCGATGCGGACGCGCGCAGATCCGGATCGTTCAGCGCGTGCTCGACGGCCGCGAGTGCCTCGGGATGATGCGGCTCGGCGTGGAGCACGTTCTCCCAGCGATCGAGCGCTTCGACCGGACGACCGAGCGGACCGCCCAACAGCTTGGCGACCGCGATCTGCAGATCGAGATTCGACGGATCGTTCGCGAGCTGGCGCTCGTAGATATCGAGCAAGTCGGCATGGCGATTCGCCGCGCGATAGAGGCGCGCGAGCTCGGCCAACGCCTTCGCGTTATCGGAATCCGCGTCGAGCACTTCGAGCCACGCCGCGATCGCTTCGTCCGGCTCCTTCAGCTCTTGCTCGTGAAGCTCGGCGATCCGGCCGAGGAGCGGCACCGCGTCCATCGGCTGGCTCTCCGCCATCCGCCGCAGCACCTCGACGAGATCACGCCAGCGCTGCGCTCCGGTGTACAGCCGCTCGAGCGCGTGCAACGCACCCGGATCGGTCGGCTGATCGTGCAGCACGTCGCGCCACGTGGCGATCGCCGCGTCCTTCTGATCGAGCTGATCTTCCTCGAGGACAGCGATCCGACCGAGCAGATGCCGGCGCTCGCCGACATCGTGCGCCCACTCCGCTTGCTTGCGCAGGACATCGCGCAACGGCGACCACGCCTTGCCCTCTTCGTAGAGCCGCGCGAGTGCTGCACCCGCACGCGCTTGCGTTGCCGGCGACGATTGCTCGCCTTCGAGCAGGCGCTTGTACGCCGTGATCGCGCGCGGCGCATCGCCGAGCTCGGTGTCGTAGTAGGTCGCGAGCTCGCCCAACAGCGCGCCGCGCGTGCCGGTATCGTGGGCGGGCGTCTTTTCGACCGCTTCTTCGAGCGCCGCCGTGGCTTCCGGCCACCGCGACAACCACTGCGCGAGGCGCGGCAGCTCGACGCGCGCACGCTCGTCGGACGGCTCGAGCCGCAGCACTTCGAGCCATGCATCGAACGCATCGCGGCCGTTGTTCAGCTCGCTCTCTTCGAGCTGAGCGATCCGCGCGAGCAGCTCGACCGCCTCGGTGCCCTCGACGAGCGAGCGCTGGACGCGCAACACGCCAACGAGGTCCTTCCACAGCTTGTCCTGCTCGTACAGCGGCTCGAGGATCCGCGCGACGCGCATCTGCAGCGCGCTCGCCTTGGGATCCGTAAGGATCTCTTCGAGCAGCTCGCGACCATCCGCATGCCCCCGCTGGCGCGCGATCACATCTTCGAGCAGATCGACGGCGCGGTTCGGTTGCGCGAGCGCGTGGGCAAACAACTCTGCGCGACGGTACGCGAGCGACTGCGCCGCATTCGGATCGTGATCCACGCGATGCGCGAGCAGGTCCTCGAGCTCGGTCCACTTGTTCGATTCCGTGTACAGCCGATCGAGTGCGGTGAACGCCTCGCCGTTCGCGGGCTCGAGCTCGAGCGCACGCTTGTACGCCGCGATCGATCGCGTGGTGTCCCCGAGCATCTGCTCTTCGAGCACCGCGAGCTGCAGTAGTGCCGCGAGCCGCGCGGCCGTATCGATCGTGACATCGGCACGCCGCTCCAACAGCGCGCGCAGATCGAGCCAACGCTGATCGCTGCGATACATCCCGGCGAGCGCATCGAACGCATCCGTGGCATCGGCCTCGACTTCGAGCACCGCCATCCACGCCTTCTCGCCGGTCGGCCGATCGCCGAGCCGCTCGGTCGCCAACAGCGCGAGCTCCGTCGCCACCGCACGGCGATCCGCCGCGGCCCCACCCTTCAACTTCTCGAGCGAGCTCTGCAGCTGCTTCGCCCATTCGCCATCGCGGCCGAGCTGACCGGCGAGGTTCGCCAACGCGCGCCGGATGTCCGCATCCGCCGGCTCGGCGTTGATCACGCGGAGACCGGCGGTCCATGCCGCACCCGGATCGCCGAGATCGACGTGATAGATCCGCACGAGCTGACGATCGAGCTCGGTCTTCTCCGCCGCGCCGGTCTCGTCCGACGCGCGCAACACTTCCAACGCCGCCGCACGCTGTGCCGGCCGACCGTCGAGGTTCGGCAGGATCTGGCGCACCGCCGCGATCCGATGCTTCGGATCGAGCTTGCTCGCCGTTTCCGGAACGAGCACCAACCGCGCGATCGCTTCGACCGGTTGCGGGCGCACGCCGCCACCCGGCGCGATCACGGCAAACGCATCGCGATAGTGCGCGAGCGCCTTCGCCGGCCGCTCGAGGCTGTGCTCTTCGAGCGAGCCCGACCGCATGAGCAGCTCGAACCGCGCGCCGTCATCCTTCGTCTGCGCGAGCTCCTGGCCGATCACGTCGGCGAGCGATTCCCAATCGCCGCGCGCTTCTTGGACCTTCGCGAGCGCGCGCAACGCCTTCAAGTTGCCCGGATCGGTGCCGAGCACTTCTTGATACGTAGTGGCTGCGCCGTCGAGATCGACGAGCTTCTGCTCTTGGATCTGCGCCGCTTCGAGCAGCAGCTTCGCGCGCTCCGGCCCCGGATTCTGGCGCGATGCACGCCGGCGGAACGACGCGAGCAGCTCGCTCCAATCGGCCACCTGGGTCGCGAGATCCTCGAGGTTCGCCTCGGCATCGCGATCCTCAGGGGCGTGCTGCAGGACCTTTCGGTGATAGCCGCGCGCGAGCTCCGGATCGTTCAGGCGCTTACTAGCGATCTTCGCCAGCTCGCGGAACATGTTGAGCCGCATCGGCTCCGGCAACGTGCCGCTCGCGATCGCGCGTTCGAACGCGCCGAGCACTTCCTTCCACTGATCGCGCTCGCTCGCGAGACGCATCACGTCGTCGTAGAGCTTCTGATTCGTCGGCTCGAGATCGAACGCGCGCAACGCCCACGTGAACGCCAGGGTCTTCGACGCCAGCTTCTGCTCGCACAGCGTCCGGATCTGCTCGATCTTGGCCAGCTTCGCCTTCGTATCCGTGGCGGCTTGCAGCTCGATCTCGCGCATCGTGAGGAGGCGCGTCCACTTCTCTTGCTTCTCGTAGATCGGGGCGAGCGCGGTGGCCGCTTGGAGGTTCGCCGGATCGACCGCGAGCACGCGCTCCCACACCGACCGCGCCTTCTCGAGGCTCGGCGCCGATTCGGGATTCTTGGTCGCGCGTTCTTGAGCGAGCTGCGCGGCGCGCTCGACGAGCGGCAGCCGCTGCTGCTTGTTATCGATGCGATCGGCGATCGCGAGCAGCGCGTCGACGAGCTCGTCCTGCTGACCGAGCCGCGAGTACAACTGTTCGAGCCCGACGAAGTCTCCCGCCAACGCATAGAGCTCGCGCAACGTGCGCAGCGCCTTCGCGTGATTCGGCTCGAGCTCGAGGATCTCTTTCCACGCGGCCGCGGCCTGTGCCGGCGCCTGTAGCCGCTCGGTATAGATCTGGCCGAGCTTCTCGAGCAGCGAGGTCGCGGTCTTCTTGTTCGCATCCCCGCCCGCCGCACGCGCGAGCGCGACCTGGCGATGCACGATCTCGACGTACGCCAGGTGGCGCTTCTCGCGATCGTACAGCGAGGCGAGTGCCGCGAGCGTTTCGGTCACGTCGCCGGAGCCCGCTTCGCCGAGCACCTTGTTGTGGATCTCGATCGCGAGCCGCGTATCGCCGAGCCGTTCGGCGGCCAGCCGCGCCATCTCGCCCTGCTTCGCGCGCCGCTCGGCCGGCGGCAGCGTCGACGCTTCCTTGCCGAGCAGATCGATCAGCTGACGCCACTGGCGCCGCTTCGTATAGATCTCTTTCAGGCGATTGATCGCGTCTGCGTCCGTGGGCGTGAGCTCGGCGATTCGCTCGAGTGGCCGGATCGCGTTCGCGAAGTTGCCGAACCGTTCGGACCACAGGTCCGCGACTTCGCGCAGCAGCTTCACGCGCTCGTGATCCGGAACATTCGCCGCTTCGCTCTTCTTCGTGAGCACCGCGATCAGGTCGTTCCACCGGCCGAGCGCGCGGAACTTCCCAGCGAGCTCGTCGCCGGCGCGCTGGTTGTCCGGATTGATCTTGAGGATCGCGTTGTAGGTGTTGATCACCATCACGTCGAGCTTCAAGCGGTCGCGATAGATCTCCGCCACCTCGAACAGGCGCGCGACCTTTTGCGAAATCTCCTGCTCGCGATCGATCTCGTCCTTCATCAGGTCGAGCAGCGCGTTCCACTTTTCGGTCCGGCGATACAGCCGCGCGAGCGCCGTGCGCGCCGCGATGCTCGACGGATCCTGGCGCAGGTGCTGCTTCCAGGCTTCGATCGCTTTTTCGAGATTGTTCTGCTGTTCGGCGAGCTCGGCGATTTCGATCGAGATCGATTTCTCGCCGGAATCACTGCGCGGCCGCGGTGCGGTCTTCTCCGCACTCTTCAGCATCGTCATCAGCTTTCCGGACTCGCCGCGCGCCGTGTAGTACGTGCGATAGAAGTCCAGCGCCGCGGGATGCGCCTGATCGATCTTGCGGATCCGCCGGAAGTATTCTTCGGCCTGATCGAGATCGTTCACGTGCTTCCACAGCACCATGCCGATCTGGAGCAGCATGCCGAGGTCATCGCCATCGCGGCGCGCCTTCAACGCCGCTTGATACGCGGCGACCACGCCGGGCCAGTCTCCTGCGGCAGCTGCAGCGTCGGTCACGAACCGCAGCGCGCGCGGATGCGTGGGATCGATGCCGAGCACGCGCTTCAACGCTCGTTCGCCACGCGCCGAATTGCCGAGGTGAACGCGCGCGACTTCCGAAAGTGCGATCAGCGCGCTGACCTTTTGCTCGGTCGTCGCCGCTTTCTCGGCCTGCTCGTCGAGGAGCTCGCCGAGATCCTGCCAGCGCTCTTTCCGACGGAGGAGGCGCGCGAGATGGAACGCTGCCTTGCCCTGCTTCGGATCGATCTCGAGCGCCTTGCGGAGATACTGCTCGGCCTCGGGCGCATCGCCGCCGAACCGGACGTAGAGCTCTGCCGCCGATACGTACAACCCGGTCGCGAGCGCGCGATCCGTGGAGCCCTGCGCTTCGGAGATGTACTTCGCCGCGAACTTCTGCCAGTTCTCCTCGGCGACGTTCAGCTCTTCGAGCGCTTCTTGCGCCATCGCATCGTTCTTGCGCAGCTCCAACACCGACGCGAACGCCGCGTGCGCCGCCGAGACGTCGAGCAGCTCGCCATCCAGGACGAGGCCCTTCTCCAGATTCAGGTCCGCCTTCTTCGCGGCGTCATCCGTCACCGAAAGCTCGGCATCGATCAGCGCGACGACCGCATCCGGACGACCGCGTTGCGCGAGCAATTTGCGCGACGCGGCGAAGCGACTACTACGGAGATCCGATGCCGCGGCTTTCGCGGCTGGAACCAGTGCGTCGAACGCCTGGGTGTCATCTGGATCGTGTTCGATTACCGAGAGGAGTGAAGGCAGATCGGCCATGGCGCGGGTTCGCGCCGATGGTATCGGCACAACACCCACCCCACAACCGCAACGCCTATAGATCCCCCGGCTTAGATACGCCCAGTAGATCGATCCGGAGTGCTCGCTGGGTGTATACGAATGGCGTGAGCAGTCAGGGCCGGAGCTCTCTCGGCTACCTCCGGCCGTACCGCGGAATCATCGCCGCAGGAGTGCTCACGCTGATCGCCACGAACGCCTGCTACCTGGGCGTGGCGGAATACCTGAAGGACTCGGTCCAGGCGATCAAAGACTCGCGCCAGGACGATGCGAAGCACGCGGTGTTCCTGCTGGTGATCTTCGCAGTCGCGACGGCGATCACGCGAATCTTCTCGCGCGTGTGGATCTTCAATGCCGCGCGCGCCGCGGAGTACGACCTGCGCAGCGACCTGTTCGGTCACGCGCTGTCGCTCTCGCCCGGCTACTACCGCGAGCATCCGACTGGCGACGTGATGTCGCGCCTGACGAACGACGTCCAGGTCGTGCGCGCGATGTGGGGCGCCGGCCTCGTCCACCTCGCAAACGCGCTCACCTCGTTCGCGACGGTGTTGCCGTTCATGCTGAAGCTCGATTGGAGTGTCGCGCTGCTCGCGATCATTCCGTACCCGCTGATCTTCTTCATCGGCCAGGCGATGTCGCGGCGGATCTATCAATCGCAGCGCGCGGTCCAAGGCGAGCTCGGTGCGTTGTCGGCGCGGATCCAAGAGGATCTCGGCGCGATCCAAGTGATCAAGACGTACGGGCTCGAAGATCTGCGGCGCACCGGCTTCCTCGCCTCGAGCAAGCGGCTCCTCGAGAAGAACATGACGGCGGCGATCGTCCGGATCCAGCTCACGCCGACCTTGAACGCGCTCGCCTCGTCGGCCGTCGCGATCCTGATCATCATCGGCGGCCGCGCGGTCATCCACCACGATATCGATATCGGCGCGTTCAGCGCGTTCGCGGCACTGCTCGCGCGGCTCGTGTGGCCCACGCTCACGCTCGGATTCATGCTCGCGCTCGTCCAACGCGGCCGCGCATCGTGGAGCCGGCTCGTCCAGCTGCAGGATACCGAGCCGGCGATCGTCGATGGCCCGGGTGAGGCGCTCGCGAAGTCGGACATCCCGGCGCACGTCGTCGTCGATGGCCTCACGATCAAGTACGGCGAGCGCGCGATCCTCGATAACGTCTCGTTCGAGCTGAAGCCGTCCACGGTCACCGCGATCGTCGGGCGCACGGGCTCGGGCAAGTCCACGCTCGTCGAGGCGCTGTGCCGGTTGATCCCGGTGCCGGAGAAGGCGATCCAGATCGACGGCCGCGACATCACGCAACTGCCGCTCGATTCGTTGCGCCATCAGATCGGCTACGCGCCGCAAGAGGCGTTCTTGTTCTCGACCACGATCGCGGACAACGTCGCGATGGGCTACGGCTCGGGCACCGCGATTCCGGCGGCGCGTCGGGTCGAGCTCGAACGTGTCGGTGCGGCCGAATCGGCGCCCGATCTCTCGAACAACGAGCGCGTCGTCGACGCGGCGGAGTCTGCAGGCCTGTCGCGCGATCTGACCGTGATGCCGGAGCGCTTGGCCACCGTCGTCGGCGAACGCGGCATCACGCTCTCGGGTGGTCAACGCCAACGCGTCGCGCTCGCTCGCGCGCTATCGGCGATGCCGCGCCTGCTCGTGCTCGATGACTCGCTGTCATCGGTCGATGCCGAGACCGAGCGCGTGATCCTCGCGAACCTACGCCGCGTGATGAAGGGCCGCACGGCGGTGTTGATCAGCCATCGTGTCGCCGCGATCAAAGATGCCGATCAGATCATCGTCCTCGATCAGGGCAAGGTCGTCGCGCGCGGCACGCACGCCGAGCTGATCGCGCGCGGTGGCGTGTACTCGGAGCTGTATCGCACGCAGCTCGATACCGAGTTCGAGGTCGCTTCGTAATGGCCGTCGCCACTCCACCTCGCACCGGCATCGAAGCCGAAGCCGTCCTCGGCAAGGCGTACGACGTCCGGCTGATCAAGCGGATCGCGAAGTACGTCCGCCCGCACAGCCCCATGCTCTACGCGTGGGTGGTGTTCATGCTCGCCGGCATCGCGTTCGAGCTGACGCAGCCGATGATGTTCGTCTACGCGCTGAACCACCACATCCTCGATCCGCACATCGACATGCTGCCGTGGGACGCGCTCGCGTACATCGGGCTCGTGCTCGGCCAAGGCATCTCGGGCTTCTTCGATCAGTGGTTCCTGCAGCTCGCCGGCCAGCGCACGATGCACGACCTGCGGATCTCGATCTTCGATCACGTGTTGGCTCAGCGCGCCGCGTTCTTCGATCGGATCCCGGTCGGTCGCCTGATGACGCGCATGACGAACGACATCGAGTCGCTGAACGAGATGTTCGCGCAAGGTGCGATCACGCTGATCGCGGATGCCATCAAGGCGGTCGCGATCATCTGCGTGATGTTCGCGATCGATGTCGACCTCTCGCTGATGACACTCGCCACGATCCCGCTCGTGATCGTGCTCGTCGAGGTCGCGCGCCGGGCGATGCGTAAGTCGTTCCGCCAGATCCGCGTTCGGCTCGCGGCGATGAACGCGTTCGCGCAGGAGCACCTGTTCGGCATCCGCGTGATCCACTTGCTCGGCCGCGCGAAGATCGCGAAGCGCGAATACGACGAGATCAACGCGGGCCACCGCGATGCCTATCTCTTGCAGATTCGCGCGGACGCGGCGATGTACGCGCTCGTCGAAGCGGTCGGCATCATCGCGACCGGCCTCATCATCTGGTGGGCTGCGGGTCACCGGCTCGAGAACGCGGCCACGATCGGCGTCGTCGTGATCTTTATCGAGTACATCTCGAAGTTCTTCATCCCGATCCGCGATCTGTCGTCGAAGTACGCGGTCATGCAGGGAGCGATGGCGGCATCGGAGCGCATCTTCCAGCTCCTCGATACCGAGGAGTACGACGGTGCGATTCCACCCACGACCACGCAAGGCGATCCGGACGAACGCGTCGAGAAGGATCCGCCGTCGATCGAGCTGCGCAACGTTCACTTCTCGTATGGCGCCGAGCCGGTCTTGCGCGGCGTCGATCTGCGCGTGCCGCGTGGCGCCACGGTCGCCGTCGTCGGTGCCACCGGCAGCGGTAAGTCGACCGTGATCAAGCTGCTGACCCGGCTCTACGAGCGCTCGATCGGATCGATCCGGATCGACGGGCGCGATATTCGCGAGCTCGAGCTGCCGGAGTTGCGCCGGCGGATCACCGTGGTCTCGCAAGACGTCACGCTGTTCGCGGGCTCGCTGCGCGACAACATCACGCTCGGCAAACCGCACGACCAAGCCGAGATCGAAGCGGCGATGCATCGCGTCGGACTCGATCGCGCGCTCGCTCGCCGGACCGGCACGGGTGGGCTCGACGAAGCGGTCGCCGAACGCGGCGCGAACTTCTCCGCCGGTGAGCGCCAGCTCGTCGCGTTCGCGCGCGCCCTGCTCCGCGATCCAGAAGTGCTGGTGCTCGACGAAGCGACCGCTCACGTCGATCCGGAAGCCGAAGTCCTGATCGAAAAGGGCGTGCACGAGCTGATGAAGGGGCGGACCACGCTCGTCATCGCGCACCGGCTCTCGACGATTCGCAACGCGGACCTCATCGTCGTGATGGACAAGGGCCTGATCGTCGAGCAAGGCACGCACGACGAGCTCGTCAAGAAGGGCGGGCTCTACGCCGCGCTCGAGAAGACGTTCCGCCGCCAGGACTAGGGAAAGCTCAGCACCGCGACCGGCGTGGTCACGGTCGCGTCGTACGCGTGGCCATCGCCGAGCTGGTAGTTCGCGCCTTCGCCCCAGCAGAACACGGCGCCATTGCCATCGAGCGCGCACGGCGAGATGTCTCCGGAGATTTGCGTGATGTTCGCGAGCCCCGCGACCTTTGCCGGTGTCGACGGATCGCTCGATGTCGACGAGCCCGCCCAGCACCACACATCACCGCTCGCGACCGCGCACATCGCGGACACGTTCGTCGCGCTCGCCGGAACGTCGAGGATGTTCACCGGCGATAGCTGTTCTTGGAACGGACCATCGGGGCCGAGGCCGAGCTGATCGCCATCGTCGTTGTCGCCGAACACCTTCACCTGCCCGCTCGTCGTCGCGACGACCGACCAGTGATAGCCGAGTCCGACCGACGTCGCGGTGATGCCTGGCGTCGCGATCAGCGGATCGCCGGCGTTGCTCGGTTGGATGTCGACGTGCGTCGGATCGGCATCGCTGCTGATTCCGAGCTCACCCAGCGCGTTCGAGCCGACGCAGATCAACCGCCCATCCGTCATCGACGCGCACAGATGATCGTAGCCGGTGGCGATGCGAGCGACGCCGTGCTCGAGCCCCGCGACCACGACGGGCGTGTACGCGTGGTCGGGCGCCGGCGCTCCATCGCTGCCATCACCGATGCCGAGCTGATGGCTGGCGTTACTGCCCCAGCACTGGACGCCATCACCGACGAGCGCGCACGCGAACGTGCCACCCATTGCCACCTCGGTCGCGCCGGAGATGCCGGCGACAGGTGTCGGCGTGACGACCATGCTCGTGTCACCGGTGCCGACTTCGCCATCGTCGTTCGCGCCCCAACACTGCACCGTGCCGTCGGTCATGACGACGCAGGCATCGTCACCGCCATACGACGAGATGCCGGCGACACCGGCCTCGAGACCGGGGATCGTCGTCGGAGCTTGGATCCGATCGGTCGTCGCGATGCCGGACGTATCGGGATACCCCCACGCGCGAACCGAGCCCGTCGAGGTCAGGGCGAAGCTCACGCCATTACCACTCGCGAGCTGCGTCGCGATCGCCGATGGCTCGGTGTCGACCGACGTGCAGGCAGGAAGAATCAGCACAACAGCACGCAAAAAAAGGCGGGACATGCCCACGGGGGTCGGCATGTCCCGCCATCACGACACCGAAAACTTTGTTAACGAATGTCGCGAACGTACTCGCGCGGCACTTGTTCGCCGGTGAGCGTCTGCAGGAACGCCTTCAGGTCGTGCTTCTCCTGACGCGACAGGTGCAGCGGCGAGATTTCCTTCGGCCCGCCGAGGTAGCTGCCATCGGGGTCGCCACCGCGATCGTAGAAGTCGATCACGTCGTCGAGCGTCGCCGCTTGGCCATCGCGGAAGTACGGACCGGTCTCCGCCACCTGGCGCAGGCCCTTCGTCCGCCACACGCCGGTCGGAACCGTCGAGCTGCAGAAGTTGCCGTCGCGCGTGGTGTGCGGATCGTCCGAGAAGTGGCCGTTGACGTTGAAGTCACCGTCGGCGACCGTCGGATCGCAGATCAGCGCTTGGTTGAACGCGCGACCGATCTCGTTCGGATCCGCGTGCGGCGACAGCGTGGTGTCGATCGCGAGGCCGATCGAGTGGAAGCCATCGTCCGAGAGCAGCGGCGTGTTGTGACAGCCGACGCAGTGGCCCTTCCCGATGAAGATCTTGAGGCCGCGTTTCGCATCGTCGCTGATCGCGTTGTCGTGACCCGCGACGAACCGATCGAACGGCGCATCGCGCGAGACGAGCTTGCGGAGATACGCTTCCATCGCCTTGCCGTAGTTCACGAGCACGCGATTCACGATCTCCTTGTCGGCGGCCGACAACGAGTTCCAGTTCGCGGCATCCGTGTACGGCGAGCCCGTCGCCGGGAACCGGTGATAGTTCGCGAGGCCCGGATCGAGCGGATAGTCCGGGAACGCCGCGTTGTAGTCCGCGCGATACGTATCGAAGATCAGGTGCGCGAGCTGGAGCCGGCTGCCGTTTTGGACCGGCGGACCTTCCGGCTCCGACTGCGCGTCGAACCACTCGCTATCGGAGTAGCCGTCGTTCTCGCGCCAGTGCGCGCCCTTGCTGTTGATGTAGAACACGGTGTTCACGATCGACGAAACGTTGCGCGTCATCCACAGCGAGCCGAGAGCGGTCGCGTTCGGAATCGGGCCACCGTTGTTCGAGCGGATGTCGAACAGCCACGTCGACTCCGGCATGTGGCAGTTGCGGCAGGCGATCTTGTACTTGTCGCCGATGTTGCCGAGCTGGCCTTCCGCGCGCGTGCCGGTCTGGATCGGTCCCGACAGACGCGGTTCGAAGAACAGCTTCTGACCGAGCCGCGCGGCGGCATGCGAGTCGCGATACTTGTTCGTCGTATCGACCGGAAGATCCGGCAACGGCGAAAGCGTGTGCAGTGTCCTCCACTCGTCGCGCGAGAACGACACGCCGGTGGAGTCTTGCTCCAGGTCGGCAGTTTGCGGTTGCTCCGCGGCATCCGTACACGATGCGAGCAGCGCGCTCGCCAAAATCCACTTGAACATCCAGTTCACCTCCGGGCGTGAACGTAGACGCGAATGTGATCTTCCCGAAAATCGATACGCACTTATTTGCACGCAACCAAGTGCCGCCGATCGCGATCGTGTTGGGCGATTACGCGGACGGGGCAGGCTTGGTCGGCTCGGACGCGATTTGCTTGTCCGGCGACACCGGCCGGTCACCTTGCGGACACGGCTGTTCGCGCTTGGGCGCGGCGTCTCGCTTCGACTCGACCGCCGGCGCTTCGGGCGCGGGAGCCGGCTCGCCCTTCTGCGGGGCTTCGACTTTGGGACCACCGGCTGGTGCACAATCGTGCACGACGTCGCCGGTTTTCGGATTCGGCTGCGGCTGCGCGCAGGCCAAAACGAGACCGAGAACGACCGACATGTCGCCACTCCTACCTCCCGATGTGAGGTCGGGGCAACTACCAAGAGCATCAACGCGCCCTGCGCGCGCGCCGGCCGATCTTTCGATATGATTTTAGATGGATGCCGTCGGGGCTCGAGAAACGTCTTCGGGGTGCGGTCGAGTCGATGGCCGATGGAGCGATCCTGGCCGACACGACCACGGGCGAGGTGCTGATCAATCGGACGGCGCGCGAGATGTTGAACGTGCCGCTCGACGTGAAGGTCGACACGACCTATCTGAAGAATGTCGTCGGGTTCTACCCGTTCGATCTCGCGGCGGGCTCGCAGGATCCGGTGCGCGAGGAAGTCCGGATCGGCGAGCGCGTGTTGCACTCCGTCGTGACCCCGTTACGCGAAGGTGACGCGGCCGTCGGCGCGATCGTGATCCTGCGCGACCTCGGCGACACCGCGGACATCGCACGCCGGCGCGCCGAGTTCGCCCAGGTGATGTCGCACGAGCTCCGCACGCCGTTGACCTCGATCGCGGGTGCGCTCGATATCGTGCTGTCGGGCTATGCGGGCGCGCTCTCCGATCGGCAACTGCGCTACGTCGATATGGCGCGCCAAGCCGCCACACGGATGAACCAGCTCGTCGACCAGCTGCTCGATCTCGCCAGGGCGCAGGCCGGCACGATCACGGTGGCGACCGCGCCGGTGCAGTTGGATCGCCTCGCGCTCGACGTGATCGATCGCTATCGCCAAGCCGCCGCCGCGAAGCAACTCGCGATCAAGTTCGGCGCGACCGCCGAGGACATCTCGCTCGTCGGCGATCCGGAACGCCTGTCTCAGGTGCTCGGCAACTTGATCACGAACGCGATCCGGTTCGCGCCGCAGGGTGGCGTGATCGATATCCAGGTGTTCGGGCCACCGCTGTCGGAAGATGCGGTCGGCGTGTCGGTGCACAACAGCGGCGAGCCGATCATGCCGGACGACCGCGAGCGGATCTTCGAGCCGTTTTCGGCATCGAGCCGGCGCGTCGGCGGCACGGCGCTCGGCCTATCGATCTCGCGCACGATCATCGAAGCGCACGGCGGCCGGATCTGGGTCGAGAGCGATACGCACGGCACGAAGTTCGTGTTCACGCTGCCGGTGTCCGCGCGCCAGGAAGAGCTGACCCAGCCGATCATGATCGATCACGAGGCGAGCGGGCCGGTGCGCCGGCGTGGCCTCGGGGATAACGCGGTCGCGCTCGTCGTCGACGACGATCCGCGGCGCGCGCTGCTCGTGAAGGGCCTGTTGATGTCGCTGACCGAGCGCGTGCTCGTCTGCCACGATGTCGATAGCGCGCTGACCACCGCACGTGCCGAGCACCCTGCCCTCGCCGTGGTCGCGGGCGCGATGCAGGACTCGTTGGCGCTGCTCGCGATCCTCGAGCACGATCCGGACACCCACAAGACCGCGGTGATGGTCGTCGGCGAGACCGAGCGGCGTGCGGATCTGATCTCGGCGGGCGCCGACGAGCTGCTCGAGTTTCCGCTCCAGCCGAATCAATTTCGCGATGCCTGCCTGCGCTTGGTCGAGTCCGGCCGGCGCGAAGCTCCGCGCGTGTTGATCGTCGACGACGATCCATCGATCCGGATGATCTGTCGCGAGGTGCTCGAGCTCGGCGGCTATCAAGTGCGCGATGCCGGCTCGGCGACCGCAGCACTCACCGAAGCGCGGCGGTTTCGTCCCGACATGATCGTGCTCGACGTGCTGATGCCCGGCATCGATGGCTATCGCACGGCGGAGATGATCCGCGCGGATCCGTCGATCGGCATGGCCCCGATCATGTTCCTGTCGGCGCGCGGCGATACCGCGGACAAGGTGCGTGCGTTTCGCAGCGGCGCCGAGGACTACATGGTCAAGCCGTTCGATGCCGCGGAGCTCCTCGCGCGTGTCGGCAAGGCGCTCGATCGGCAGGCGCGCGAGCTCGGCGCATCGCCGACCACGCAGTTGCCGGGCGCGGATGCGATCCAGGCGGAGATCGAGCGGCGGATCGGTGATTCGTCGGCGGTCGCGTGTTACCTCGATCTCGATAACCTGAAGGCGTTCAACGATTACTACGGCTACGCGAAGGCGAACGCGGTGATCCGCCAGACCGGCGACGTGATCCGCTATGTCGTGCAGCGCTACGGCACGTCGGTCGACTTCATCGGCCATATCGCCGGCGACGACTTCGTGTTCGTGACGAGCGCGGACAAGGCCGATATGGTGTGCAAGCAGCTGTGCGATCGGTTCGATTCGCTGATCAAGCTGTACTACGACGCCGGTGACCGGCAGCGCGGGTATATCGAGACCAAGGATCGGTTCGGCGTGATGCGGAAGTTCCCGATGATGTCGGTGTCGGTCGCCGCGATTTCGTTGGCGCGCGCGAAGACGTATGCCGGCCTCGCCGAATTGGCCGCGGTTGGTAAGCGCACCGCGAAGGCCATCCCCGGATCGAGCTACGTTCGGGATGGCCAGACGATCAGCGCCGCAGCGTCTACCTGACAGCGAGCGCGACCGAAACGCCGACGACGATCGCCATCAGCATCAGCGCGAACCACAGGCCGCGATGGCTGGGTTTCGGCGCGTGCGGCAGGAGCTTGTCCGTCGTCGTCGATGGGCGGAGCGCACTCGCGTACGAGCTCGCGATGACCGCAGAGCCATTGCTCGGAGTCGACATCGGGACCGTCATGTCGGATTCGGGACCGATTTCTTCGACGTACGGCTTCGTCGCGTCTTCACGCTCCGCCGTCGCTTCCGCTTCGATCTGCGCCATCAGTTTCGGATCGGTGCGGTGCTGGCGAGAGCTCCGCGCGAACCGCTGACTCTTCGTCGTACCCGTACGACCGAACGCGTGCATCGTGCCGACGATCGCCGGATCGCCGAGCGCGAGGCCGAGCGCGCGTGCGAGCGCTTCGATCTCGTGCGCCATCTCGCCGGCGGATTGGAACCGCTCGTCCGGATCGACCTGCAGCGCGGTCTCGATGATCGCCTCGAGCGCCTGCGGGTAATTGGCGACGTGCTTGCTCGGCGCGATGTACTCGCCCTTCGTGATCCGCTCGAGCGTGATCAATTCCGAGCTACCCATGAAGCAGCGCTCCATCGTGGTCAGCTCGTACAGCACGATGCCGAGCGCGAAGATGTCCGTGCGCGCGTCGACGGGGCGCCGCAGGATCTGCTCCGGCGAGAGATAGCCGAACTTGCCCTTCAACGTGCCGTGGTTCGTCTTCGTCGCGCGCGAGGTCGACTTCGCGATGCCGAAATCGATCAGCTTCACGCCGCCCTGGTAGCCGATCATGATGTTCGACGGCGAGACATCGCGATGGACGATCTCGAGCGGCTCGCCATCCGCGGTGGTCAACGTGTGCGCGTACTCGAGCGCGCTCGCGACCGCGTACACGACCGAGAGCGCGAACCCGATCGGAATCGCCGGCGTGTCGCCTTCGTGACTGCGCTTCCAGACCGCTTCGGCGGTATCGCCGTGGATGTAGTCCATGACGAGGAAGTAGCGACCTTGATCGTCGCGACCGACCTCGTACACCGGCGCGATGTATTGATGATGAAGCGCGCCGACGAGCCGCGCTTCGTCGAGGAACATCGTGACGAACTGCTCGTCCTCTTCGGACGTTTCGTGCTGGACGTCGAGCGTCTTCACGACGACGTGACGTTCGAAGCCGCCAAGACCGGTCGACTTCGCGAGATAGACCTGGCCCATTCCACCGGAAGCGAGATGCTTCGTGACCTGGTACCTACCGATCCGTTCGAGCCCGAGCATTTGCCGCCCGCACACCCCGTGAAGGCGCGCTCACCTTACACAGTTCCCCAATTACCGACACAACGAATAAACGAATAAATTCGCTCTGGTCGGACCTCTGTTCGCGAATTGTAACGAGGCTTGTCAGCTCGCGAGACGCAGATGCTTGCGCAGGTCCGCAGCGACGTTCCCGATCTCCTCGGGATCGACGATCAGGCCACGACATTTCGAGGTCCCGCAGTGGCAGACCTCGGCAACGTCCGCGACGAACGCGTAGTCGTACGTGATCTCCTCGCCGACCGGGATGTCGCGCAACGCGACCCACCACGCACGCGTGGTCTTCGTCTCGCGATCGAACACCGCCATCACTTCGGTGTTCGGATCGCACGAGTGATTGAACCAGCGCGTTTGATCGACGAGGTCGTAGAACAGATTCACGTCACTGTCCTCACCTTCATCGAGGATCAGCGCGTACGTGTCATCGAAGTCATCGTCTTCGCGATACTGGACGCCATCGCCGAAGCAAACCGTTTCACCCTTCACGAACGTGCGCTTGGTGCGGCCGCCGTAGCCGTGGATGCCGGACTTGAATACTTCGATGCCGTCGATCGCTGCCATGCGGCGCGAGCATGCCTTCTTCGTCGCCCGATGGCGAGTGCGACGATGACGAAGATCCATGAAGCAGATCCGCGTGTCGTCGCGCAGCCGCTGTTCGTCGTGCACGCGCGCGTGTCGGCCACGGGCTGACACGTGAAGCCCGCCGGACACGAATCGTCGACGCCGCATGGGACGGTGCACGTGCCGGCGTCGCGATCGCACAACATCGATCGGCAATCGGTGTCCGCGTGACAGCTGGCGCCCGCAATCCCCGGCGTGCCGTCCGCATACGCACAGTGATTCGCGCGGCACGTGTCGAGCGGGCGATCGCAATCGGCATCGGTCTCGCAGAGCTCGCTGCAGAAATGGCCGAGGTCGTTGCCATCGCAAATCCGTGACTCGCAGTCATAGATCGTTTCGCACGTCGCGCCGGCGAGACCGGTCACCGGGCAATCGAGATCGACCTGCGGGCAATCGGGGGCGCACGTTCCGTCGAAGCTGCACGGGTCGGAGGATGGCGTCGTCCAATCGGCGATCACCTCGCGCAACTGCGGATTCGCATCCGGGCGAACGAGATATGCGGGTGCGGTGCAGCTGTCGTCACCGGCGACGATGATTCCGACGAGCGAATGACCGTCGTAGATCGCACCGCCGCCGGAATCTCCCGTGCACGACGTCAGCATTTCGCTGCCGGCGCGCGCGGTTCGCGCATCGATCTCGGTGATCGTGGTCACCACGCCCTGACGTGAGACCCCGCGCTCGCCGCCCGAATATTGCGCGCCCCATCCGACGAGCGTGACCGTGCCGAGCATCGGAGCCGCGATGAAGTAGTAGCTCGGCAGCAGATAGGCCGATTGGTCTTTATCGACGAGCAGCGCGGCGATGTCGTGATCTTCGTTGCTGCCGTCGTAGTAGCGGTCGACCCACGTCGCGACGATATTCGCCGTCGTTTGAGCAATCGGCGGCGAGCCCACCGTCCCCGGTCCCGGCGTCACGCAATGGGCGGCCGTCAAAACGACGTACGGAGCGACGGCAACGCCCGAGCACTGACCGCCGTTGATGGTGACATTCAGGACGCCCGAATCATTGCCATCGTCCGTACCGCCGACGATCGCCGTTGCCAGCGACAGAGCCAACCAAAGCACGAGCGAAGTCTCGCAGATTTGCTATCGTCCGCGCGAACAATGAAGAAGCTCTCCGTCGGTATTCTGGGCGCGACCGGTATGGTCGGTCAGCGGTTCATCTCGCTGCTCGCGGATCATCCGTGGTTCGAGGTCACGACCGTGGCAGCGAGTCCCTCGTCGGCGGGGAAGTCGTACGCGGATGCCGTCGCCGGACGTTGGGCGATGAAGGACGCGATTCCCGCGGCTACGGCAAAGCTCACGGTTGGAAATGCATCGGACGTGAAGGCGATCGCGTCCGCGGTCGACTTCGTGTTTTGCGCGGTCGACATGGACAAGGCGGAAACCGCGAAGCTCGAAGAGGACTACGCGCGCGCGGAGTGCCCACTCGTGTCGAACAACAGCGCGCATCGCTGGACGCCGGACGTGCCGATGATGGTGCCGGAGATCAACAGCGCGCACATGAACGTGATCGAAGCGCAGCGCCGCCGGTTGGGCACGAAGCGCGGGTTCATCGCGGTGAAGCCGAACTGCTCGATCCAGAGCTACGTGCCGGCGATCCATCCGTTGATGAGCTTCAAGCCGACCAAGCTCGCGGTGTGCACGTATCAAGCGATCAGCGGCGCGGGGAAGACGTTCGAGACCTGGCCGGAGATGATCGACAACGTCATCCCCTTCATCAAAGGTGAAGAGGAAAAGTCGGAGCAGGAGCCGCTGAAGATCTGGGGTGAGATCATCGATGGCAAGATCGTGGCGGCGAAGTCGCCGGTGATCAGCGCGCAGTGCATTCGCGTGCCGGTTTCGGATGGCCACATGGCGGCCGTGTTCGCATCGTTCGAACGCAAGCCGAGCAAGGATGAAATTCTTGCAGCGTGGCGCACGTATCCGGCGATGGATCTTCCGAGCGCGCCGAAGCCGTTCCTGCATTATTTCGAGGAGGACAACCGTCCTCAGACGAAGTTGGACCGGGATCTCGGCGCAGGTCAGGCCGTATCGATCGGACGCCTCCGTCCCGACACACAATTCGATTGGCGGTTCATCGCGCTCTCGCACAACACGGTGCGTGGTGCGGCTGGCGGTGCGGTGCTGACGGCGGAGATGTTGAAGGCAAATGGTTACATTTGATCGAATTGCGCAGGCCGCTCCCTAGCTATTTCGGTGGGCTAGCGCTTCGTAGTTCTACATAGAGGCCATGTGCGCAAACGCTCGCTTTACCACTCGATTTGCCGGGTTGGTTTCGCTTGTCAGCTCTGCACCTTTGCCTGCACTCTAGTGTTTGATGTCCAATCGCCAGCCAGAGGAGAAGCGCGCTAAGCGGTCGCGTGCTTCGACGAACGCTGGGCTGCCGCAGCCCGTATCGGTGCATACAGATCCGGCGCATGCTAAGCCGGTCAAGTTCGCCCGGGGCACACGCGACGCGCTGAAGCCTCTCACCGAGGAATTGGATCACGATACGGACGAGGTCGTGCTCGTCGATGCCGCACTGGTCGATGCGCCGGACACGGTCGTCATCGATCCAGATGACCCCACGATCGAAGGCGATGCGGTCGATGCGTTAGACCTGTCTGGCGACGCCGACTCGATCGACGCGCACATGCTCGAGGTCGCACGCCGTCGGTTCGGGATCGACGAGTTCCGTCCCGGCCAAGCACTCGCGGTGCGCAACGTGCTCGCGGGCATCGACACGCTCGCGATCATGCCGACCGGCGCGGGCAAGTCGCTGTGCTATCAGCTGCCGGCGCTCGAGCTCGATGGCATCACGCTCGTCGTGTCGCCGCTGATCGCGCTGATGAAGGATCAGCACGACAAGCTCGCCGAGCTCCACATCGATGTCCTTCGCTTGGACTCCACGCTGTCGCCGCGCGACGAGCAAGCCGCGCTCGCACGGTTGGCGGAGAACCGGCCGTGCATCGCGTACGTCACGCCGGAGCGTCTCGGCGAGCCGCGGTTTCGCGATCACCTGACGAAGGTGCGAGTCGCGTTGTTCGTCGTCGACGAAGCGCATTGCATCTCGCAATGGGGCCACGACTTCCGGCCCGCGTATCTCGGCTTGGGTGAAGCGGTGCGTGCGCTCGGCAAGCCGCCGGTGCTCGCGCTCACTGCCACCGCACCGCCGAAGGTCAAAGACGACATCCTCGCGCAGCTCGGCCTGTCCGAGTCCGATGCGTCGGTGATCGACATCGGGCTCGATCGCCCGAACTTGCGCTACCACGTCATCAAAGCGTCGAGCGAGCGCAAGAAGCAGGCGATGTTGATGCGCCTGATCGAGAAGCAGTCGGGCTGCGGCATCATCTACGCCGCCACGGTGAAGACCGTCGACGCGCTCGCGGATTTCTTGTGGAGCCAGGGCGTCGAGGTCGGTCGCTATCACGGCCGGATGCGCGCGAAGGATCGCGAGCGCGTGCAGAGCGCGTTCATGGATCGCGGCGAGCCACGCCTGATGGTCGCCACGAACGCGTTCGGTCTCGGCGTCGACAAGCAAGACCTCCGCTTCGTCATTCACTACAACTTCCCCGGCTCGCTCGAGAGCTACTACCAAGAAGCCGGTCGCGCGGGCCGTGATGGCATGCCGGCGGATTGCGTCCTGCTCTATCAGCCCGAGGACAAGCGGATCCAATCGTTCTTCCTCGGCGGGCGCTATCCCACGCCGGAGCAAACGCGTGCGGTCGCCGAGGCGCTCGTGCACGTCACGGGTGGCGTCGTCGCTACGCCCGAGACCGACGATCACGATCCGGTGTTCGTGAGCGTGAAGGACATCGCGGAACGCGCGGATGCGCCGGCGAAGAAGGCGCGCGTCGTGCTGTCGTTCCTGAAGGAAGTCGGGTTCGCGGCGGAAGCGCCGGGCGCTCGGTTCGCGCCGCTCGCACTCGAGCCGCCCACGATCGATGACCTCGCACGTGCGGCCTCGCGCTACGAGCAGAAGCGCGCCCAAGATCGCGCACGGCTCGCGGCGATGTTGCGGTACTCGCAATCGCATCTGTGCCGGACGCGCCTGTTGGTGACGTACTTCGGGTACACGGACGCGCCCGCGTGTGGCACGTGTGACAACTGCCGGCACTCGGCTCGTCAGGCGCCGCCGCCGATGCGCGATGCCGAAGTGGTCGCGCAGGAGATCAGCGCGCGCCGCGGTGGTGATGTCGAGATGCGCAAGGCGCTGGTCGAAGAGGCGATGCGCCGCCGCCATACCGCCGGCCGTGGCCGGGCGCTCAAGATCGAACGGGTCAAGCGGCCGGTGTTCGGGCCGCTCGAAAAGGGCGATCTGGTACGGCATGCCCGCTGGGGTGAAGGTGAAGTCGTGCGCGTCGTCGGCGACAGCATTTACACGTTCTTCCCGGTGCATGGCGAGAAGCTGTTGAAAGCCAGCTTCCTCGAAAAGATCGAAGCGTAGCTACTAAGTCGCGTTGCGAACCGTTTCGGCTATGCTCGAAGCGCGTGTCGCAACGGGTCATCGTGTGGTGGGCTTGGGCTGTCGCCGCCTTCTTGGTGGTGGTCGGCGCTATTGGCCTATTCACCGAAGAAATCGGTCCCCTGCCCACGAACCGGATCCACGCGGTCGGGTTGAACCTCGGCGTCGGTCTACTCGGGTTCGGGTTCGCGCGATTCGGTGCCGAAGCATTGTTCGTGCTGTTGAGCGGGCTCGGCATGATCGGGCTCGCGATCCTCGGCTTTCTGCCGGCCACGTCGCACTGGCTCTACACCACACTCAACATGAACCGCATCGAATCGTGGTTCGAGCTGATCGCGGGCTTGATCTCGCTCGCGCTCTACTTCGGCACACGCGCGCATCACGAATCTACGAGCGCGTAAAGCGTGTGGCTTCCCACACGGACTGACGAAGCGCATCCGCGATCGTGACGATGTTCGCCTTCGCACGCAGCGACGCGATCAGATCGTCCGGCGCGACACGCTGGCGCCACGCCGCATCCTCGCGCGCGGAGGCCGTGGCGTTCAGCTGATCGATCTCGTAGTCCGCGGCTTCGACCGCTTCTTCGAGCGTGGAGAACTTCTCGACCACGTTGCCATCGAGCGCGACGTGCCACGCCTTACCGCGCGCACCATGCTTGATCACCGTGATCAGGCGCGTGCCTCGCGAGTGGAAGTGGATCGCCACACCCTGCCGCCCGAGCGAGAACCACGCGTTCGCACTGATCGCGCGGAGCTCGGCGTTGGTCTCGAGCGTGAGTGGATCGAACGCCGCCGCGCGATCTTGGATCTCGCGCAACGTGAGCACGCCCGGCTCGAGCTCGAAGTCCGGCTGGTCGAGTAAGAGCTGCCGCCACGCCGCCGCAGCATCGCCGACATCGCCACCGCGCAGATCGAGATCGCGCGGACAGCCGAACAGCGACGGCAGCGAGCACAGGCTCAGCGTGGATACGTCGACGAAGTCGAGGATCAGACAGTCCTTCTTGTGGTCGAACAGGCGCGTGCCGCGACCGACGCATTGCGCGTACAGGCCTTCCGATCGCGTGGGCCGCGCCATCGCGATGCACGACACGCCCGGATCGTCGAAGCCCTCGGTCAGCACCGCGACGTTCGCGATCGCATGGATCTTCCCGGCGCGAAACTCCGCGAGGGTCTTCGCGCGATCGGCCGCCGGCATCTCGCCGTGGACGATGCTCGCCGGCACGCCGACCGCGTTCAGCGCCTTTGACAAGTTGCGCGCGTGGTTGACCGTGACGCAAAACGCGATCGTCCGGCGGTCGCGCGCGAGCTCCTGGATCGACCGCGCGACGAGCGCGTTGCGATCTTGGATATCGACGGCTTCCTCGAGCTCGTCGTCGGTGAAGTCCGCGCCGAGCCGCGTGAGATCCGCCGCGGTGTTGATCCGGAAGCCACGCAACGGCGCGAGGTAGCCCTCGCCGATCAGGTCCGGCAGCGTCTTCGTATAGACGATCTCGTCGAACACGCTGTCCAGCCCTTTGCCATCACCGCGCGTGGTGGTGGCCGTGAACCCGAGCAACGTGCCGGTCCAGTCCCGATCGAACGCGCCGAGCTGACGCAGGATCCGCTGGTTGTCCTCCGCGGCCGCGTGATGGCACTCGTCGTAGATCACGAGCCCGAAATCGCGATCGGCGAGCACGCGCTGGAGCCGCTCTTCGTGCAACGAGCGCAGTGACGCGACGAGGATCTTGGCGTCACTGGCAGCGCGATCGGCGCCGCGCTCGATCGCGACCGTGCCGGCCCCCGCGCGCTCGAGCTTGTCCTTCGCCTGCCCGAGCAGCTCTTCGCGATGCGCGAGCACGAGCACTTGCTTCTGCGCGATCCGCGCGAGCTCCGAAAAGATCACGGTCTTCCCCGCGCCGGTCGGCAAGCACACGACCATCCGCTTCACGCCGGCGCGCCGCGCGGCGATCACCGCATCGATCGCTTCGCGTTGATAAGGCCGGAGCTCGGGCACATTCGCACCCTAGCAAACGCGTCTGTCAGCGAGTCTGCGCCAAGCGCTTCGCCGATTCGCTTCCCGGCGCCGCGGTGATCGCGACGATCCGTTGATCGTCATCGCCGGTGAGCAGGACATCGCAATCGACCTCGATCTCGCCCGAGGGATGCTCGACGACCTTGTGATCGTGGAGGTGCGCGCCGACCGCACCATCGCGCCAGAGCTCGACGAATCGCTCGTTCCGCATCACGCGCTGGAACAGATCGGCGACGCGCGGATCGTCGGGATAGCGTGCACAGACCCGGCGGACATCGGCGACGAGCGCACGATCGCTATCCGCGAGGTCGGTGACCCGGATCGGCCAGTCCTGCACGCGCGCGGTGCCATTGGGCTCGGGAAACCGCGAGCGCGCGAAGTTGCGATCTTCGGGCGCGACCTTCGCCGGATCGCCGAGCAATGCCGCCCAGCCGGGGCTCCACTGGATCATCCGCCAGTCCGCCGCGAAGATCGCGACCGCGATATCGCCGAGCCGATCGAACAACCGCTGCACGCCGGGCGACACGCGATCGACGACGCGACGATCTCCCGGCGGCGATAGGCCCGCGAGGTTGTAGAGGTGATCGCGCTCCGTGCGATCGAGGCGCAGCACGCGGGCGAGCGAACCCACGACCTCCCCGGATGGCGTGGTCGCTCTGCCCTGCTCCAGGCGCACGACGTAATCGACCGATACACCGGCGAGCTGTGCGAGCTCTTCACGCCGGAGACCGTTCGTGCGCCGCACACCACTGGCATGCAGGCCGATCGCGTCGGCCGAGAGCCGCTCGCGCCACGTGCGCAAGGTCGCAGCCAGGCTGGTCTCTTCGGTCACGGCTCACTATGACGCATCTCTTCCGATCGTGGGTGGTACTGCCAGTCTCTGGTTGCGCGCGGCTGGGATGCCCAGGATGACCCCATGACCACGACGTTCATCACGGGAGCAAACAAGAGTCTCGGCTACGAAACCGCGCGGCGCTTGATCGCGGCAGGCCACACCGTCCTCGTCGGCGCACGCGATCCAGAGCGCGGGAAGGCCGCCGCGAAGAAGCTTGGCGCGCGGTTCGTCCAGATCGATGTCACCGACGATGCCTCGGTCGCGCGTGCGGCTGCCGATGTCGCGGAGCACGAGGGCGCGATCGACGTATTGATCAACAACGCCGGCGTTTCGGGCCCGGTCGGCAAGACCGAGCCGCCGACCGCCAAAGATGCGCTGTTCGTGTTCGACACGAACGTGATCGGCATCGTTCGCGTCACCCACGCGTTCGTGCCGCTCCTTCGCAAGGCGAAAGCCCCGCGGATCGTCAACGTGACGAGTGGCCTCGGCTCGTTCGCGATGACGCACTCGCGCGATCGGATCGAGGGCAAGGTGCTCGCACCGCTGTACACGGCATCGAAGGCGGCGGTGAACATGTTGTCGACGCAACTCGCGCGCGCGTTCACGGACATTCGCGTCAACGTCGTCGATCCGGGCTACACCGCGACGGACTTCAACGGCCATACCGGACCGCAGACGATCACGGAAGGCACCGATGCGATCGTCGAGCTCGCGACCGAACCGGATAGCGCGGGCACGGGGCGGTTCGTCGATCGGCACGGCCCCGTCGCTTGGTAGGCATGAACCGATTCTTGGTGGCCGGATGGCAAAGACGGCACCCCCGACGACGTGAAAAGCTGGGTGGAATGAAGACGATCCTCTTGCTCGCGATCATCGGTTGCTCGAAGACCAATGCACCGGCTCCTGCCAACGATCCGGCGCTGCTCACGAAGGCGAAAGCCACGGTGCAGCAGCTCGCGTTCGAGGCGTTCCCGGAATGGTCGGTGGCGCATGCGGACAAGGCTTGCCCCGCGAAGCTCGACGAGCTGTTCGAATATTCGAAGGACAAGACCGGCAAAGATCCGTGGGGCCACGACTACAAGATGTTCTGCGGCGCCAACCTACCCGCGGGCGCGAAGGGGCTTGCCGTCATGTCGGCGGGCCCCGATGGCAAGGACGGCACCGACGACGACATCTCGAGCTGGAAGTAGCTCAGGCGGCGTGCCGTCGGACGGGTCGGCACGTCGAGATTCCCAGGACGCGATACAGCGGACAGAATCCGACGAGCCCCGTAACGAGTGGCACGAGGCCGATCCATCCCCAGAGGGTGTGTGGCCCGGCGAACACGAGAGAGATCAGCGCGAGGCCGAGGACTGCGCGCAGGACACGATCAAAGCCGCCTTCGTTCGTCATGATCGTGAGAGCCTCGATCGACGTAAAACGATTCGCGCCATCGAGAACGTGCAGGACGTGCGTGATGTCCTGCAGGTGCCGCAACCACTGCGCTGATTCGCGAGCGAGAACCTGGCCCACCACGTGAATTCTCCGCGTGCATGGACATCCAGGACGATGCCGTACTGATTGCCGCCGCGAGGGCCGGCGATCGTCGCGCCCTCGACGATCTGTTGGAGCGCTACGAGGACCGGATCTACCGCTTCGGCCTCCGCATGTGCGGCGATGAACAATCGGCGCGCGAGGTCCTCCAAGAGACGTTGATCGCGGCATTCCGGCATCTCCCGGGCTTCCGGGGCCAGGCATCGCTGTCGACCTGGTTGTTCCAGATCGCGCGCAGTTTCTGCATCAAGGAACGACGAGGCATCCGGCCGACGACTCCACTCGAGCGCGACCTCTCCGACCCTACCCCCTCGCCGGAAGCGCAGACCCACGCGAGAGAGATCGGTCGCGTGCTGTCCCGGGCGATCGCGGAGTTACCCGCGGATCAACGTGAGGTGCTGATCTTGCGCGATGTCGAAGGCCTCGGTGCCGAGGAAGCCGCCAGCATCGTCGGAATTGAAGTCGGTGCGCTGAAGAGCCGCCTCCATCGCGCCCGCTCGACGTTGAGGACGAGGCTCGCCGAAACCCAACCGGACTAACGCGGCTTCGTCGGCGCAGAGTCGCCACACTTGCAGCGTTGATCCTTCGGCACGTGCCCGAGCACTTGCTCGACATGTTTGCCGCATCCGGCGTACGTGGGGCGACCGCACTTTGGACAGGTGATGGCTCGACACATACCGATCGAGAGCCACGCTCTCACGAAAAGGGTTCGAGAATCTTCCGGCACGATCCTGGCTCTGACCGAGGACCATGTCCTCGCTAGAAATCGAGCCGTTCTACGATCGCGCAACGTCTACATGGACCTATCTGGTCCATCGCGGCCGCGACGCCGTGATCATCGATCCGGTGCTCGATTACGATCCCGCATCCGGTGCCATCGCGGTCGCGTCAGCCGATCGGGTCCTTGCTCGGGTCCACGAGCATGGGTTGATCGTGCACTTCGTCCTCGAGACTCATGCTCATGCCGATCATCTGTCGGCCTCGCAGTACCTGAAGCAACAGGTCGGTGCTCGGATCGCGATCGGTAGCCGGATCTGCGAGGTTCAACAAACCTTCGCGCCCGTCTTCGGCCTCGCGACGCTGGCCACCGACGGATCGCAGTTCGATCGCTTGCTCGAAGATGGTGATGTGGTTCATGCCGGTGCGTTCTCGATTTCGGTGATCGCGACGCCGGGCCACACCCCCGCGTGCGTGAGCTATCTGATCGAGGATGCGGTGTTTACCGGCGATGCGCTGTTCGTCGAGGATTCCGGGACTGGCCGTTGCGACTTCCCTCGTGGAAACGCCGCGGCGCTCTACCGCTCGGTACACGATCGGTTGTACGAGCTCGCACCCGAAACTCGCGTGTGCGTCGGCCACGACTACCAGCCAAACGGTCGCGAGCCGCGCTGGAGCTCGACGATTGCCGCCGAACGCGATCACAACATCCAGCTCCGAGCGGCGACGACGCTCGACGAGTACGTGGCCGTGCGTACGAAGCGCGACGCGACGCTCTCGGCTCCCCGGCTGCTCCTGCCGAGCGTGCAGGTCAACATCGCTGCCGGACGCCTTCCGATGGCCGAACCGAACGGACGCAGGTATCTGCGGGTGCCGCTGACGTTGCCGAAGCAGTTGCCGTGACCGTGATAGCGTTCCAGTTCGGGACGAACGGCTATGGACGCGACGACCTGGGACCGGATCCAGTTCGGATTCACGATCACGTATCACTACTTGTTTCCGCAGCTCACGATGGGGCTCGCGCTGTTGATCGTGATCGCGAAGGTCCTCGCGATCCGGCGCGATGACGAGCACTGGGATCGCGTCGCGCGATTCTGGGCACGCGTGTTCGGGATCAACTTCGCCGTCGGCGTCGTCACCGGCATCCCGCTCGAGTTTCAATTCGGCACGAACTGGGCGCGGTTCTCTCACTACGCCGGCGGCGTGATCGGGATGACGCTCGCGATGGAGGGCATGTTCGCGTTCTTCGCGGAATCGGCGTTCCTCGGCCTGTTCCTGCACGGCGCGAAGAAGTTCTCGCGACGCACGCACCTGATCGTCGCGATCCTCCTGTGCGCGGGCTCGTGGCTGTCCGGCTACTTCATCATCACCACGAACGCGTTCATGCAGCATCCCGAGGGTTTCACCGTCGGCGCGGATGGCACGCTGCAGCTCTCGAACGTGTGGGCGTTCCTGTGCAATCGCTGGGTGTTGTGGGAGTACGCGCACGTGATGAGCGCCGCCGTGATCACGGGCGCGTTCGTGATGGCCGCGGTCGGCGCGTTGTGGTCGTTGCTCGGCAAGCACGAGGAAGTCGCGCAGCGCAGTCTGCGGTTGGGGATCGTCGTCGGACTGATCGCGTGCATGACCCAATTGTTTCCGACGGGCGATCAGAGCGGCAAGCTCGTCGCGAAGTATCAGCCGGCGGCACTCGCCGCGATGGAAGGCCGCTTCGAGACCGGTGATCACGCCGAGCTCGCGTTGATCGGCCAACCGAACGTGACCGAGAAGCGGCTCGAGAATCCGATCGTCGTGCCGCGCGTGCTCAGCTACCTCGCGTACGGCTCGTTCGGCGCGGAGGTCAAAGGCCTGAACGATTTCCCGGCGAGCGAGAAGCCCGACAACATCGAGCTACTCTACTTCGCCTATCACATCATGGCCGGCCTCGGCACGCTCCTCATCGCGGTGATGGGGCTCGCGGCGTTCGCGTTGTGGCGCGGCACGCTGTATCGATCGCGCGCGATTCGGTGGGTCCTGATGCTCGCGGCGCCGTTCCCGTATATCGCGACGACGTTCGGCTGGCTGACCGCCGAGCTCGGCCGCCAACCGTGGGTCGTGTATGGCCTCCAACGCACGGCCGACGCATCGTCGCCGCAACTCCCCGGTGGCAACGTCGTGTTCTCCACGCTCGGGTTCTGCGGCTTGTATCTCGTCGTCGGGTTGGTGTTCTTGTATCTGGTCGGGCGCGAGATCCTGGCGGGCCCCCAGAACAACGACAAGGACTCGCACTGATGGCGACCGCGTGGTTCGTGCTCCTCGCGTTCATGCTCGTCATGTACATCGTGCTCGACGGCTTCGATCTCGGCGCCGGCATCGTGCACTTGTGGATCGCGCGCGACGATCGCGAGCGCCGCCAGGTGTTCGCCGCGATCGGGCCGGTGTGGGATGGCAACGAGGTCTGGCTGATCGCGGCCGGCGGGTTGATGGTGTTCGCGTTCCCGCGCGCGTACGCGGTCGCGTTCAGCGGGTTCTATCTGCCGCTCATGATGGTGCTGTGGTTGTTCGTCCTGCGCGGTCTATCGATCGAGCTGCGCTCCCATCACGAGAACGCGCTGTGGCGGCAATTCTTCGACGTCGTGTTCGCGGGCGCGTCGTTGCTCCTCGCACTCGTGTTCGGTGCTGCGCTCGGCAACGTCGTGCGCGGGGTGCCGATCGACGAGACCGGTTATTTCATCGGGCCGTTGTTCACGGACTTCACGCCATCGGATCGCCCGGGCGCGCTCGACTGGTACACGGTCACGATCGGCGTGATGGCGATCGTCGTCTTGGCGGCGCACGGCGCGCGATATCTCGAGTGGAAGCTGGCCGGCGAGCTCTCCGAACGTGCCGCGCGGTTCGGACGGATCGCTTGGCTCGCCGGTGGCGGGCTCGCAGCGATCGTCGCGATCGAGACCGCGATCGTGCGGCCGGCGCTGTTCGGCGAGCTCGGCGGGCGGCCGCTCGCGTGGGTGTTCATCGTCGCCGCGATCGCGAGCCTCGCGTACGGGTTGCGGACGCGCGAGCTCGCCGGGTTTGTCGCGTCGTGCGTCACGGTGGCGTCATTGTTGGCGACCGTCGCGGTGGTGGTGTTCCCGCACGTCCTGGTGTCGTCGGTCGGTGAACAGTGGAATCTCGATACCACGACGGCGGCGAACGGTCACGACACGCTCGCACTCGGCCTCGTGTGGTGGATTCCGGCGATCCTGCTCGCGCTCGGTTACTTCGTGTACGTGTTTCGATCGTTCCGAGGCAAAGTTTCACTGGACTGAGCGCATGCTAGCGGCATGAGCAGTGTCGCGAGCGACGAGCCCGAGCCGCACGTTCCGATTCCAGATCTGAAGTTCCTCGACGACGCATTCGCACACGGACAAGAGGCGCTCGAGCGTGCGACCCGGCGCGTGCGGCCTGCGGACCTCGGTCGCGAGCTATCGCGGCGAACGGAATCTGAAGGCGCGGCGATCCTCGCGGTCACCGACGATCGGCGAGGCGCGGCGATGCTGCGCGCGGCTCATCCGGTCACGGCGGCGCGCCTGCTCGCGAGCTGCGCGCCGGAACGCGCGGTGCGCCTGCTCGAGTTCGTGCCGACGGATCACGAGGTCGCGGTGCTCGCGGAGATTCCGGCGGCTGCGCGCTCGAAGATCGAAGCGGCGTATCCGGCGGAGCGCAAGCAGGTCGTCGATCGCCTGCTCGCGTATCCGCCGCACGCGGTCGGGCGACTGATGACGCCGAAGATCTGGCGTTGCGATCACGCACTCACCGCGGGTGCGGCGATGGAGATCCTCGGGCGCTACAGCGATGCGATCGAGATCGCCGCGAACTGTCACATCACCGAGGATGACAAGCTCGTCGGTATCGTCCCGTTGCGGATGATGGCGATCGTGCCGCCGGAGACCGAGCTCGCGTCGATCATGGGGACGGATCCACTGGCTGTGCGCGAAGACATGGCGCGCAGCGATGCGGCGGACATCATCCACGTCCACAACTTCTTATCGCTACCGGTCGTCGATGCGAGTGGGCGGCTCGTCGGCGCGGTGCGGATCGATGACCTGCTCGGCGTGGCGCTCGAGCGTGCGGGGACCGGCATCCTCAATCAGGGCGCCGTCGCGGGCGAGATCGCGAGTCGCGCGCCGTACTTCCTGACGCCGATCCTGCGCACCGTACGCAGCCGGTTGATGTGGCTCGTCCTGTTGTTCGTCGCGGAGACCGCGACCGGCACCGTGCTGCGCCACTTCGACGACGAGCTCGCGAAGGTCGTGGCGCTGTCGTTCTTCGTGCCGCTGCTGATCGGCACCGGCGGCAATGCCGGCTCGCAAACCGTGTCGACGATCATTCGCGCGCTCGCGCTCGGCGAAGTTCGCGTGCGGGATGTCGGACGCGTGATCCGGCGCGAGGTCACGGCCGGCGTGTTGCTGGGGCTACTGCTCGGATCGATCGCGTTCGGACGAGCGCTGTTGTGGGGTGTCGATGTCGATCTCGCGGCGTGCGTCGCGATCACGGTGCTTGCCGTGTGCACGTGGGCCAACGCCGTGGGTTCGGTGATCCCGCTCGCGGCTCAGCGGTTCGGGATCGACCCGACGGTGGTTTCGGCACCGCTGATCACCACGCTCGTCGATGCGAGCGGCCTGTTCATCTACTTCAGTATCGCGAAGCTGATGATCTCGACGCTCAACTGATCATCGCGAGCATGTTCGCACAGCCCGTGCGATCGAACTTCATGAAGTGCGGGGCGAGCACGTCGATGATCACGCCCGAGGCGGTGCTCGCGACTTCGCCGAACAGCGTGTCGCCGGAGACCCGCACGAGCTTGGTCTCGACCGACTTGTCGGGAGCGCGTTCGCGGATGAACGCGGTCGCGGCGGCGACGCTCGTGAACGAGGCGATCAAGTCGCCGCGCTCGGATGACACGCCGACGAGATGATCGTCGACGAGGACCACGTAGTACGTGCCGATCCGGACGCGCGATAGATCGCGAGCCTTGACGTCGTGTTCGAGTTGGACGACGCGGGCGACCTGACGAAACCGATCGAGGTTCGCGCCGGTGATCGCCTGCGAGATCGGGCCTTGCGGGTCGACCTTCAGGAGCGACACCTGATCGAGCTGGGCAACCCAATCGGCGATCCGCTCGACGGGCTCGATCGTGCCGATGAATTCCTCGCGGAGCTGGAGCTCGTGCGCGGTGACCTCGCGCGAGGCCATCCACGCGAACGTGCGGTTGCGGTGACCGCCGACGAACCAGGTGGGATGCGCGAGGAGCTCGCGAAACAGCTGGTCGAGGCCGAGCTTGCCGTCGACGTGATCGATGAACGCTTGATGCGTGCTTGCCATGCGGGCGCTATCGGCCGGCGCCGGCGCGGGTTGCGTGGCTGTAACTACGCGCGCTGACGGCGCAATTCGTAGAGTGCGAGCGCCGCGGCCACGGACACGTTGAACGAGCCCACGCCCTCGGCCTGCATCGGGATGATCGCGTGGAAGTCACAATTCTTCGCGACGAGCGGCCGCACGCCACTGCCCTCGCTGCCGAGGACCAACACGTGCGCCATCTTGCCGTCGATCGAGGCGATCGGCTTGGCCTCGGGCGTGGCGTGCACGGCGACGCGCCAGATGTTCTTCTCGCGGAGCTCTTCGAGCGCGCGCACGAGGTTCGGGACGAGCGCGATCGGCAGGAGCTCGGAGGCACCGGCGGACGTCTTCGCGACCAGCGGCGTGACGAGCGCGGCGCGATGCTCGGGGATGATCACGCCGTGCGCGCCGAGCAGGTAGGCAGAGCGCAGGATCGCGCCGAGGTTACGTGGATCTTCGACGCCGTCGAGCGCGAGCAACATCGGGGGCTCGTCGGTGCGGATCAGGTCGTCGAGCTGCGCGTATTCGAACGGGCCGAGCCACGCGACGATGCCTTGGTGGCGACCACCTTCGGCTGCGCGGTCGAGGTGATCGCGGTCGCGATCATCGACGAGGATGTTCGCCTGGCGCGCGGCGGTGATCGATTGCGCGACCGGATCGCCGACGGACTTGTCGGCGCGGCGCGGGTCGACCCAGATCGCGCGGACGCCCTTCGCGTTGCGCGCGAGGAGCTCTTTCACCGGGCCGGCGCCGTAGACGACGCGCTCGCCCGGGCCGTTGATGCGCGGCGGTTTCGGACGCTCGTCGTCGTGCGTCTCGTGCTCGTGTTGGTTGACGCGCGAGCCACCTTCGCGCGCGGCGCGGATGCCGCGCGAGTCTTCGAGGCCGCGCGAGCCGCGATCGTTGCGTGCGCCGCCGCGTCCATCGCGCGAACCGCCATCGCGCGAGCTTCCGCGCGCGTCGTCGCGTCCGCCATCGCGCGAACTGCCACGAGAGTCGTCACGGCCACCGCGCGCTTCATTGCCGCGCACGTCGGTGCGAAATCCACCGCGCTGATCCGCGCGAAAGCCACCACCCGCCGGCCCGCGCGCTTCACCGCGCCGATCGCTGCCGGGCGCATCGTTCGCGCGCCGATCATCGCGATTGCCTCGCCGATCGCCGCCGTCGGCCGATGCACCGCCACGCCCGGGTCGGTTGCCACGCATGCGATCTTTGAAGCCGCTCATCGGTAGCCTTACTTCGCATGTCCGGCGAGAAGTCGCACGCTTACGACTCCTACTTTGACGAGTTGGATACCGTCCCCATCCGCGAATCGCGGACTTACGAGGGTTCAGCGAAGCTCGTCGACGATCGCGCGCGCGGTAGCCGCCGGATTGGCCGCATCGCGGAGCGGGCGACCGATCACGACCAGATCCGCACCCGCCGCACGCGCTTGCCGCGGCGTCATCACCCGCTTTTGATCACCGGCCGCCGAACCTTCGGGCCGGACACCCGGCGTGACCACGAGGAAGTCCGCCGGGACGACCTCGCGAATTGCCGCGACCTCGTGCGGCGACGCGACGATGCCATCGCACCCGGCCGCCGCCGCGAGCTGCGCCCGCTTCTTCACGAGATCCGCGACCGGCGCGATCGCACCGATCTGCGCGAGGTCGGAATCGTCGAGCGAGGTCAGCACGGTCACCGCGAGCACGCGCGTGTCACCCGCGTCGCGTGCCGCGCGCACCGCCGCCTCGAGCATCGCGTGCCCACCACTCGCGTGGACCGTGAGCAGGCCCGCGCCGAGCCCGGCCACCCGCGCCGTGGCACGCGCGACCGTTTCGGGAATGTCGTGGAGCTTCAAGTCCAACATGACCGCGAGCCCGCGCGCCGTGAAGTCACGGACGATCGCGGGCCCTTCACCGCAGAACAGCTCGAGCCCGATCTTCACCCAGCTCGGCACGCCATCCAGTTTCCCGACGAGAGCTTCGGCATCGGCGCGACTCGGGGTGTCGAGCGCCGCGATCAGCCGGTTACCGATCGAAAATCCCATCGCGGCAGATCTACACCGGATCCGTCGGATGAACGGCGACAATCGAACCGAACCGTATTCCGTCGAGATCGCGCTACTTCGTCAGCCGGATCGCCCAGGTGTTCCCGGTCTCTTCGACGACGGTGTAGACCAGCCCCGTATCACTGCGGCGATGGTCTTGATCGAACATCACCGTGCCGGTGACGCCCGCCATCTGGCCCTTCGCGAGCGACGTGGCGAGCCCCGAGCGCGTGTTCGCACCACCCGCGACGACGAGCTGCGCGGCATCGTACGCGTACGCTTCACCGGCGCCGGGCACGTGACCGTATGCGGCGACGAACTTGTCGATGAACGGCTTGGTCGTGGGATCCGCGTCGTCGGGATAGAACCCGGGCGCGAACAAGCCGCCTTCCGCGTGACGTCCCGCGCTCGTGAGGAAGTCGTTCGATAGGCCATCCGCCGTCGACAACAGGAGGACGGGCCGGCCACCGAGGACCTTCTTCGGGAACGGCATCGCCTTCGGCACGTTGCCCGCCGCCGCGATCGCCGGCGCCGCGAGCGCGAGCTTGTCCGCCGTATCCGGCACGAACACCGCCTGCCAGCCACTCGTGCCGAGATCCTTCGCCTTCGACGCGAACGACTTCGTATCCTTCGCGTAGGTCACGGTCTTCACGATCGTGCCGCCGCCTTTTTGGATCTGATCCGCGAACGCCGCGGTCACCGCTTTGCCGTATCCGTTATCGGGCGCGAACACCGCGAAGTCGTGCACGCCCTTCGCGAGCGCGCGTTGAGCGAGCACGCGGGCCCGCGCTTCGGCGGAGTGCCGGATGTGAAACACGAACTTGCCGCGGATCCGCTGATCCGGTGCGGTCGCGAGCGAGATCATCGGGATGCCGATGCCTTCCGCGCGGCCACCGACCGCATCGACGACCTCACCTTGAATCGGCCCGATGATCGCGAGCACGTTCTTGTTCGCGAGCTCGTCGATCGCGTGCTCGCCCTCATCGGACTTGCCCGCCGACCGCACCTCGATCGCCGCGATGCCCTGCCCGTTCGGTGCACCGGCGGCGAGGCCGAGCCCCGCGACCGCGGCGTCCGCGATCACCGATTGCGTCCCGATCGGGAGCACCGCACCGACGATGCCGGGATTCCCTGCACCCGGCGTTGCCGCGGTCGCGCCGACCATGATCGTCTTCGAGAGGCCGAGCGACGCGCGCACCGACGCGACCTCCGCCCGCAGCTTTGCCGCGCCCTGCGGATCGCCCGCGAGCTCCGCGCGTGCCGCGAGCGTGGACCCGATGATCGCCCACACCGCGCCATTCGCCGCGACCTGATCGCGCACGCGATGGAGGTCGTCCGTCTGTGCGGTGCTGCAGACCTCTTCGATTCGCTTCACCGCCGCCGCACGTTCGATTGGCGTGGCGAGCGGCCAGAGATTGTCGAAGTAGGTCAATGCCGCGACCGCCGGCTTGCCCGCGTTGCCCGTGGCCGTCGCATACGCGAGCGCCGACAGATACTCGCCGCGTTCGTCATCGGTCTCGACCGAGCTGCCGACCTCCGCGAGCAACTTGCCCGCGGCCGCCGCATCGCCTTCATAGTTGCGCGCGATGCCGAGGAACAGCTGCGCCTTCGCGCGCGTGGCCTTGTCCGGTGCTTCGAGCGCCTTGGTCAGCTGGGCATCCGCATCCGCGAACTTGTGCGCCTTGATCTGCGCGTAGCCGGCGTAGACCTCGGCGAGCGGCACGATCGGATCGTGGGGGAACTCCTCGACGATCCGCTTGAACTCTTCCGCCGAGACCTTCGAATCTTCGAGGAACTTCGCCTTGGCCTCGTTGAACCGCGCCTTGGCCTGCGGGTCCGAGTTATCGGGCACCATCGGCCGCAGCACCTCGCGCTTGCCATGGCAACCGACCGCCGCGACCACAATCGCGACGAGGGCACTACGCAATCGGCCAGTCATGCCGCTCACGATAGCAAATCGCGGTATGCAACGCCCATGTCTCGCCAGGACCGCCTGACCGCCGATCTCGAACGCGGTTTCACAGCACTCGAAGAAGGCCGGATCGAAGATGCCGTCGCCGCGGCCGAACGCGTGCAGCGCATCGATCGCAAGAATCCCGGCGTGATGGCGCTGTCGGCCGCCTGCGCGGATGCCCAGGGGGAATACGAACAGGCGCTCGCGCTTTATACCGAGCTAATCAACCTCACGCCGGACGATCCGATGCCGCGGATCTGCGCCGCGCGGATCACGCTGCGCGACATGGGTGATGCCGAAGCGGCGTTGAACCTCGTCGACGACGCGTTCGATTACATCGATGAAGAGCGCGACCTGATCGAGGGCATCATGATCCGCTCGGAAGCGCTGATCGCCCTCGACGATCTGGAAGAAGCGCGCTCGGCGCTGGCGGAGCTCTCGAGCTCGGTGATCGACGATCCGGTCGTCGCCCTCGATCTAGGTGAGCTCGCGCTCGCCGCCGAAGACACGTCGGCAGCCGGCAAGTGGGTCGAAATCGCGCTCGAAGAAAAAGAGCTCGAGGCCGACGCGTTGCACTTGCTCGGCCGGATCCACGAGCTGCGCGACGAACGCAGCGAGATGGTCACCGCGTGGAAGAAGGTCCGCGCACTCGATCTCGCGGGGCCGGAGCCCGATGTCTCGATCTCGGACGACGAAGTCGAGCGGATCGCACTCGAGGCACTCGCCCAGTTGCCCGAGGCGGTGCGCGAGAAGCTCCAGAAGGTACCGATCCTGATCGATAGCGTGCCGTCGGATGCGCAGATCGAAGAAGGCCTCGACCCGCGCATGCTCGGCCTGTTCTCGGGCTCGCCGGCCGCCGATGATCTCGCGCCGGTCGTCACGAACATCCTCTTGTTCAAGCGCAACCTCGAGCGCTCGGTGTCGAACCTCGACGATCTGGCAGACGAGATCGCGATCACCGTGCTGCACGAGACCGCGCACTACTTCGGCCTCGATGACGACGATCTCGCAAAGATCGGCCTCGACTAGTTACAGGCCTGCCAGCCGAACACCGTGACCGACGCGGGTGGCAGCGTGACGCCGAACGCCTGCGTGGTCACGTTCAACGTCGATGGCGTGATCGCGACCGTGTTGTCGTCGGCGGCGGACGAGCCGATCGAGCTATCGAACCGCGCGCCCGCGAGCGTGCGAACGTCGATCGTATCGCCGTGCGCGAGCGCCCCCGGATCGATCATCACGGTCTCCGCGGTCGTCGCCCGGTTGACGACGATCACGCGCACCTCGCCATTCGCCGCGCGGCTCGCACCGGTCATCACGGCCTGATAGCTGTTGCCGCCCTTCGCAGCGACGTCGTCCTCGCCATCGATCGTGCTGCCCTGCCACGTCGATCCGGCGGTGAACGCGGGCGACACGAGCTCGCGCGCCATCGCCTCGGCACCGTACAGAAAGCCGTCGTCCACACCACCGAGCACGCCGCGCAGTCCGCTCGTTCCACCGACGACGGTGTTGCCGCCAACCCATCCGAGTTGTTGCCGTGCGAATCGCATCCATTGCGATGCCATGTACACGACGTGCGACATCGAATAGTTCGCGTTCGTGACGACATCCTCGCCGCAACCCGTGCCGAAGCACAGGGCGCCGAACTCGGTGATCCCGACGTACGCGTCGGTCGCGTTCGCAGCCAGATCGTCGGCGAGCCCCCGTAGCATCACGCCGGCGTTCGCTTCGCCGAGCATGATCTGGTCGTGCGCTTGCTTCGCACTCGTCCACGGCACGTAGAGATCGGAGTAGTCGCGATTGAGGCTCGTATACGGATGGAGGATCACGCAGTCGTATCCGCCGGCGTCACCACGCGACTTCATCGCCTGCGCGAAGCTCGGCACGCCGACGGGTTGTCCGGGAGCTTGCACGGGCGCCCACGCACCACACACGTCGATCGATCCGCCGATCGTGGTCTCGACGGCTTTCATCGCATCGCGCGTCTCTTTGAACGACGCGTGGTGAAACCGGTAGGACAACAGCACGTTCTTACCGGCCGGCGGAATCGCGCCGTGGACGTTATCGCCGAAGGTCACGCGGCCATCGTCGACGTCGAGCTCGAACACCTTCGCATTCGGGCCGGCGGTCGCGAGATCGTCGACGCGGGTCCAGCCAGCATCGGCGCCGACCTTCAGCGTGACCGTGTTGGTCTTGATGTTGCCCCACGGTAGATAAAACATCTGGCCGGCATTCGCCGTGGTCAGGCTGTTCGCGTCCGTCGTGTCGGCCGGTGGCTCGGACGAGACCGCGTTCGCGGGACCGCAGTTGCGATAGAGCACGCGATCGGTCTCGGCGAAGTCGTCGCCGTCGATGTATTGGCCGACGGTACCGATCCAGTAGCCCTCACCACCGCGATCGACTTCGTTGCCGAGCTCGAACCGAGTGATACCGAGGGGCGCCGGATGACCATCGGCGGCGCGCTGCGCGGCCCAATCGATCCCACCGTTCGGATTGAGCCCGACCGGCGCGTTCAAATACTCGACGAGATCCGCGGCTTCTGCCGGTGTCGTCGCCGCGTAACCGACCATCACCACGCCCTGCGCGCCGACCGCATCGAGGAACGTGCCCCACTGCGCGGGACCGTAGTCCTTCGTCGCATTCGGGCCACGGCCGATCTTCGCCGCCGGATCGTACTGACACCCGTGCGTGTCTCCGGTGCTGCGCTTCCAGCGGTACACGTTCGCGGCCGTGCCGCCGGGCCAGCGCATGAGCCCCATGTGCGCGCGCTTCAACTTGTCGACGACGTCCGCGACCGGCGCATTCGCGGATGGATCCCACAGGCCATCGGCCTCGGCGAAGTAGTGGTTGATGTTCGCGCCCAATATCTGGGGTGTGACCGCGGCGAGGTGATTGCCGACCGTCACGCGTTGCGTGGACGCGGTGCCGCTATCGCCATCGGGCACCGGTGCATTGCACGCCGGCAGCGTCGGCGCCGGCGCATCGGGTGCCGCGCTTCCGCTGTCGGGCATGGCGATCGATCCGTCCCCCGAGTGTGTCGGTGCGTTGCTGCCGCACGCCGCGATCGCGAGGCTGCCCACGAGCGTCCCCAGACGTGTTGCCGGACGCGTTACACGCGAGGTCTTGTCGACGAGAACCATCGACGGGTGACTCAGCAAGTCGCGTTCCACGCCAAGCGTCGACGATTCCCGCGCTTCGCCGCGCCGATCGCAGGGTCTTCCCTACAACGTTGCCCGAGGCGGTTTGCAGTCGAGCATGACGTATCAGCCAAGGAGCGACGCGAGCTCGACGTGGCCGAAGTGCGCGGCGATGTCGGCGGGCGTCGCGTCCCATCGATGATCGCGAAGCGAGCGATCGGCGCCGGCTGCGAGCAGGATCCGCGCGGCCTCGATCTGATTCATCGCGGCGGCGGCGTGAAGTGCGGTGGTGCCGTCACGCTCGCGGTGATCGACGTCCTTCGTCGCGAGGAGGTCGATCTTGCCGACGCCGGCGGCCACGAATGGATCGCCTACGGGCACGCCCGCTCGAACGAGTGCGGCCACCGCCAACGGCGAGCCGTGCATGATCGCGGTCGCGAGATCGCGGCGCGCGAGCTTCGCACCGTGGCGAGCGAGGACGTCGACCAACGCGCCGTCGAGGCCGGCCGCGCGAGGATGGCTGCTCGTCAGCATCAGCTCCATCGTGGTGTGCGCGCCGCGGTAGAGCGTGCAGGTCGCGTCCGGATCGGCACCGGCGGTGAGCAGCCGTTCTGCGATCGCTGCGATGTTCGGCGGCGTGCGCTGGCGTGGATCTTCGACGCCGTTCGCCGCGCAATAGTGGAGGAGCGTCGCGCGATGTGGTCGGGCCGAGCGCGCATGAACGAGCGCCGGCGTTATCGCGAGCATCGATGCGAGCACGGCTTCGTCACCCGCGACGACGGCATCTACCGCGCGATCGAAGTCTGCGGAGGAGATGTCGACGCGATCGACCGAACGTACGCGAGCGCCTTCGCGTGCGCGAACGCCTCCATCGCCAGATGATATGGCGGCATCGCCAGCAGACGACATGGCTTCGCGGGTGCGAGCGACTTCGCCAACTGCGGCCCGGTCGGCGAGCAGCTCGGCCGCGGTGGCACCGTCGTAATCGCGAACGTCCGTACGCGCACCCGCCGCGAGGAGTGCCGCGATCGCCGCCTCGTCTTCGCGATCGATCGCGATGTGGAGCGCGGTCTCGCCTTCGACATCGAGCATGTCCGGATCGAGACCGAGCGCGAGCAGCCGAGGCAACGCGTCGCTGCGCCCTGCCCTTACCGCCCAGGCCAGCATCTGGTGATCGCTCGCATCGAACGCGAGTCCCGTCGGAGCGGATCCAGTGCCACGCACGGCCATCGCAATCGCACGATCCTCGATCGTCAGCACCGCGCCGTCGACACCGCGTCGCGCGAGGAGTGACAACACGGCGACGTGATCGTACCGACTCGCGGCGCGCATCGTCGCCGCGAGCAACGCCGGCGATCCGTGATCGAGCAGCGCCTCGATGATCGACACATGGCGATGTAGCCGGATCGCATCGACCAGTGCGGGCTCGCGCACGCTCGGGCGCACCGCGACCGCGACGAGCGCGCGGATCATTTCGACCGGTACATCGAGCTCGACGGCCGACCGCAGCGCCCAGATCACCTGCCACCACGGCGGCTCCGTTCCGAGCGCGGCGATCAACACATCCGGCTTGCCGTTCTGCACGGCACGCACGAGGAGCTCGCTCGGATCGCCGTCGAGCACGTGCACCATCGCCGGCCAACTCGGAAAACCCGCCTCGCGCGCGATCACGAGCTGCGCGTCGGCGAGCGTGAATCGATCGCGGCGGCGAATTGCTTGCGCGGCGACCCGCTCGATCGCGCTGGGATCCCCCGCGGCATGGGCGCGGCGCAGATCCTTTGCACGTTTTCGTTGTTGTTCGAGATCCATAGACCACCTTCCAGGTGAGCCGGAATCCGCATGCCGGCAGGAAGAGGTCAGCTGGTTGTACGGTCAAACGGCGTGCTCGAGATGGGCGCAGCCCTTCCCGCGGATCGGGCGCACTCTCGCGTGCACGGCAACTCTAGCATCGTCGGGCTGGTGACGTCACTTGATGCATTCCCACGACAGCGACGTTCCCGGCGTCGCGATCGCCTTCCAACTCGTCGGGGATGGCGTGCTCGTCGAAGAAGGCACCAATTTCACGCTCGCATTGAACGCTTGGAATATGCCGCCAATGCCGGTGAGTCCGCACTGGTAACCAGGTTGCGTCGTGATCGTCTTCTCGGCGACAGGTCCGCCCAGGGGCGAAGACAAGCTGCCCTTTAGCGTCGTCGCACTCGAAGTGAAGTCGAAGCACATCGCGTCGCCCTCCACCTGCCAGTGACCGTCCGACGTGAGCTCCGACCACGGGAAGAACTCGATGTTCTTCACGCCGTTGGAATTCGGCGGCGCAAGATTCGGACGAACGGCGATCGAGTCGTCAGTCCCCCAGAATCCAAATCCGTAACCCAACATCTCGTCGAGGAAGCAGTGGGTATTCGCTGTCGTGTTCGGGTCAAATCCGCCAGGCGTCGTTCCACCCTCGCCGCCGATCGGTAACCGATGGGTGGTTCCCGGAATGCAAATTCCGGTAATCGAGACACTGGATGCGTAGCCGCGCGCGACGCGCACCTGCCATGTCCGAGACGGTTTATCGATAAACACCTCGCCGCCGGCTTCTCGATAATTCTGACCATGGAGCTGTCCCTGGATGTTTCCCGTCACGCTCGTCAGGAAGCAGTTCCGATCATCCGACGAGCCGAGCACCCCTGGTGGTGGATCATTCGGTGGATCATCTGGATCGACGGCACCGCCTGCGACCGTCCAAGAAAACGCGAGGCCGACCTGGGTCAGTCCTTGCGATTCTGCGGTGACCTCGGGCTCGTCGTCGGTGGCACAGCCGACGAGGGATAGCGAAACTGCAACTGCGAGAATTTTCATCAGGCTCATTCCTTTCGGAATAGGTAGAGCCCGTCGCTCGCAAATCGTTTCGCGAACTGATCACACGCTCGGCGAGCGCGCACCCGCGCCGCTGACCGTGCCGTGCGTGTAGATGTAGCCGGCACCGCCGCCTCCACCGCCACCACCACCGTTGAACTTGCCACCGGCTGTTCCATCGAGCGTCGCTCCGACGGTGCCATCGCCGGCAGCGCCGGCATCGTTGCCACCGGTCTGTCCGCCTTTCGGCACGGTCGTCGTGTTCGTGCCGCCGTCATCGCCCTTGCCGCCACCGCCACCGTGCGAGTTGTTCGAACCACCGCGTGCGCCGCCGGCACCGTTCGCCGCAAGCGTGCCGGCGTTGATGATCATTGGCGCGTCGAGGCCGATCAGGCCGCCGCTGCCACCGCCGGCTCCACCTTGGATCATGCCGCTCGCCGCACCACCGGCGCCGCTCGCTTGGATCGTGCCGTGGAGCTCGATCGATTGGCCCGCGATGATGTAGATCGCGCCGCCGCCATTGCCACCGTCGGCACCGAGCGTGTTCGGACTCGCGCCACCCGCCTTGCCGCCTTTGCATCCGCCGCGGATGAACGCGAGCGAGACCGTCGCGGTCGCGAGCCCCGGATCCGCCGTGCCGTCGTTGCCGACGTTGTCGTTGCCATCGCCGATGCCACCGTCGCCACCCTTGCCGTGAAAGCTGCCGCCCGCGCCACCGCCACCACCGCCGCCATCCCCTTCGGGATTGTTCGGCGCGACGCACGCCGCGTCGTTCGCGCCCGCACCGGGATTGCTGCCATCGCGCGACGACACGTCGATCTGATGTCCGCTCTCGAGCACGAACGTGGTCGCCGCGAGCAACACGAGCGGCCGCGATCCGGTCGCGCGGATGTCGGCGGTCACATCGATCGACTGGGCCGCGATCACGCACAGCTCGCGTTGATTTTCGGGCTTGAACGTCATCGTGCAATCGCTGCTGTCGGTATCGATCGTGGTCTTCGCGAACGTCTGCGGGATCGTGTTCATGCACACGGTCGCGAGCCCGCCGCCGAAGCACGCTTGCGCATCGGGTTGGATCATCGACGAGCCATCCGTGGGATGCGACGTCGAACCATCGGGATCGCGAGGCCCACCATCGTCCGTCGACGACGCGGCTCCCGGCGAAAAACTGCACGCGGCCAAGCTAAGGAATGCGCAAACTACTCGCATTCCGACAATGGTAACTCAGTTGCCGTCGGGGAAGCAGAGCGAACCGAACGGCGTGCCCGCGACGCAGACCGCGATGTAGCAGCACAGCCCACTGCCACACTGATCGTTGCCACTGCAGAAGTCGCCCTCGCCACCTAACACCGCCGGTGCATCTTTGTAGACGAACGCGTCGAGGGGACGCGCATCCATCGGGACGACTTTCGGCGCATCCATCGGATGAGAGACCGCGGCGTCGTGCTGACCACCCGACGTGCTCGCGTCCTGTTGTACCTGTTGCTGCGTACCGGTTGCTTGCGCGCACGCAGCCACCACAGCCCAAAGCAAGGCGACCCTCATCGCCGTGGACTATAGACTCGGCGGATCACCGATCAACGAAAATTCGCTGACTAGTCACGCCAATGTAGCAACTCGATCTCCGAAGAGACGTTCGAGCCGCATCATCAGGTCGTCCGTCGGTGTCACAGCCCACACATCCGCTGGCAACGGAATGACTGCTTCCGCCCGCTGTGCCACTTTCAGCCGGACCACGGGCTGATGTGCACCACGTTGCGCAGTTGCCAGGATCGACTTTAGATCATCGATCAGATCCTGCGTGATCACGTCTGCATTCAAGTGGATATCGAGCCGCGTGGTCTTCGACGTCCGCACATCGGACAGTGGTTCGGCCGCTTCGAGCAGCATCTTCCACTCGGGCGCATCGCTGGTGCCCTCGTTCTTGACCGCGCCTTTGCACAGAATGGGCTCGTCCGAGACCAAGACGTGCCGGACCTTCTCGAACGTTTTCGGGAACGCGATCACCTCGAGCGAGCCTTCCGCATCCTCGAGCTGGAAGCGGGCCATCTTGTCGCCCTTCTTCGTGATCATCTCGCGGTACTGCGCGACGATGCCGCCGATCGAGTGATCGCCGACCGACTTCTGGCCGGCCAAGAACTCCGACGTGGTGGCGGTGGCGTAGCGCGCGAGGTCACCCTTGTAGCGATCGAGCGGATGGCCCGACACGTAGAAGCCGAGCGCTTCTTTCTCGAACGCGAGCAACTGCTTTTGGGTCCACTGCTCGAGCTCGGGATAGGTCTCGCCCGTCGGCATGGCCGGCCCACCAGCCGCGGGCTTTGCCGGCTCCATCAACCCGAACAACGAGGTCTGCCCGCTCTTGCGATCGCGTTGCTCGCTCGCGCCGCGTTCGATCGCGGCATCCAACGCAGCCAGGAGCTGCGCGCGATGATGCTTGCCGTCGAAGTCGAACGCACCGCTCTTCACGAGTTGCTCGAGCACGCGACGATTGCACTTCTGCGAATCGACGCGCCGGCACAGCTCGTAGACCGACGTGAAGCTGCCCTCCGCCGTACGCGCTTCCAAGATCGCTTCGACCGCGTTCGCGCCGACGCCCTTCACCGCGCCCATGCCGAACCGGATCACTTTCGGTTTGTCAGCGGTGGCCGGCGTGACCGTGAAGTCCAGCGCCGACTCGTTGATATCCGGCCGCTCGACGACGAGCCCCATCGATCGCGCTTCCGCGATGAACTTGACGACGTTGTCGATGTTATCGGCATCGCAACTCATCAGGCCCGCCATGAACTCGTGCGGATAGTGATGCTTGAGATAGGCCGTCTGGTAGGTCACCCAGCCGTACGCGGCCGAGTGAGACCGGTTGAAGCCGTAGCCCGCGAACTTCTCGACGAGATCGAAGATTTCGGCCGCTCGCTTGACGTTGACCTTCTGCTTTTCGGCGCCTTCGAGGAACTGCGCCTTCTGCTTTTGCATCTCCTCGACCTTCTTCTTGCCCATGGCGCGGCGAAGAAGATCTGCGCCGCCGAGCGTGTAGCCGGCGAGGATCTGCGCGATCTGCATGACCTGTTCTTGGTAGACGATGACGCCGTGCGTGTCCTTCAGCACGGGCTCTAAGGTCGGATGCATGTAGTCCGGCTTCTGCCGGCCATGCTTGACCTCGATGTACGTGTCGACCATGCCGCCTTCGAGCGGGCCGGGCCGATACAACGCACCTGCCGCGACGATGTCCTCGAGACAGTCCGGCTTGAGCTTCTTCAGCATTTCGCGGAAGCCGCTCGATTCGAGCTGGAACACGCCGGTGGTCTCACCGCGCGTGATCATCTTGTAGACCTCGGGGTCCTCGCGATTGACGAGGTCGATGTCGAACGGCTCTTCGCCGGTTTCCTTGCGGCGTTCGTTGATCAGCTTCACCGCGGTTTGGATCACGGTGAGCGTCTTCAGGCCGAGGAAGTCGAACTTGACGAGGCCGGCTTTCTCGACCTCCTTCATCGCGAACTGGGTGACGATTTCGTCGTTCTGCCCGCGGAAGCACGGCACGTACTCCCACAGCGGCTTCTCCGCGATCACGACACCGGCGGCGTGCATGCCGGCATTGCGATTCAACCCCTCGAGCGACGCCGCGAGATCCAACAGCTCGCGATGCAGCGGGCTCTCGTTATAGAGCTGCTTGAGCTCCGCCGTTTGTTCGATCGCCTCGCGCACCGGCGGGGTCTTGCCCTGCACCGGCTCGGGGACGAGCTTCGCCAGCTTGTCCGCTTCGGCGAACGGAATCTCCATCGCGCGCGCGATATCGCGAATCACACCGCGCGCCTTCAACTGATGGAACGTCGCGATCTGGCCGACGTTGTCCTTGCCGTACTTCTCTTGGACGTACTTGATGACCTCGCCACGGCGATTCATGCAGAAGTCGACGTCGAAGTCCGGCATCGACACGCGCTCGGGATTCAGGAACCGCTCGAACAGCAGCTTGAACTCGATCGGATCGATATCGGTGATCCGCATCGCCCACGCGACCGCCGAACCTGCACCGGATCCACGACCGGGCCCGACGGGGATGCCGTGCTCCTTCGCCCAGTTGATGAAGTCCCAGACGATCAAGAAGTAGCCGGCGAAGCCCATCTTCAAGATCACGCCGAGCTCGCGCGTGACGCGTGCGCGGTACTCGTCCGGATCGAACTTGAAGCCGCGTGCGTGCATTTCCTTGAACCGACGTTCGAGGCCCTGCGCGATCACCTTCTCGATGTACGAATCCGCCGTCTCGCCGTCCGGCACCTTTGCCGTCGGCATGAACGTCTGATCGAGCTTGAGCTTGACGTTGCACTGGTCCGCGATCTTGCCGGTGTTCTCGACCGCATCACCGCAGTCCTTGAACGCCGCGTTCATCTCGGACTCGGTCTTCATGTAGTAGCTGTCGACGACGTGCTTCAGCCGCTTTTCGTCTTTCAACGATTTGCCGGTCTGGATCGCCATCAACACGTCATGCGCCTGCGCGTCCGCGCGATTCACGTAGTGGCAGTCGTTCGTGGCCACCAGCGGAATGCCGAGCTTCTTCGACATCCGCACGAGCTCGCCGTTCAGGTTTTCCTGCTCGGGAGTCGGCGTGGGCATCAGCTCTAGATAAAAATCTCCGGGCGCGAACAGCGACGCGTATTCCTTCGCCACTTCTTCGGCCGCCGCGACGCCGTTCTTCTCCAACGTCTGCGCGATCTCGCCGCCGAGACACGCGCTCATGCCGATCAACCCGTCGGTGTGATCCTTCAGGATCCCCTTGTCGATGCGCGGGTTGTAATAGAAGCCCTCCAGGTAGCCCATGGAGTTCAGGAACGACAGGTTCTTGTAACCGACGTCGTTCTTCGCGAGCAGGATCAGGTGGTAGTTGCGCCGGTTCGTGCGGTCGTGGCGATCGGTGGCCGCGATGTACGTCTCGCACCCGAAGATCAGCTTGGTCCCGTTTGCCTTCGCCTCGCTGTAGAGATCGATGGCGCCGAACATGTTGCCGTGGTCGGTCACCGCGATCGACGGCATCTGCAGCTCGACCGCTTTCTTGAACAGATCCTTGACGCGGATCGCCCCGTCTAGCAGCGAGTACTGCGTGTGGACATGGAGATGCGTGAACCCACCCATGGTATGAACCTCCAGTCTTTAGCGCATGGCTCCGACACTCCCGAGCAAGATCGGCAAACTTTGTGGGGTCGTGATTCTTTGCGCGATTTCGTGCCACAACGACCCTCCGCCGGTCGCTCCAGGCGATCCGATCCCCGCTCCCGCGGAGGTCAAGGTCGATACGATGGATACCGAGTGCGCGGGCCTGATCAACGCGCTCACGTCGTACGGCGAGTGCCCGAACAACGATGAAGATGACAAGGAGTGGGCCGACCGCGTGGCCGACTCCGCGAAGGAAGCGTTCGCCGCCGGCAAGAAGGGCAATCCCGACGAGCAGAGCCAGCACGTCATCGCCCTCGCCTGTCACAAAGCGGCCGAGTCGGTGAAGAACGCGAACGAGCGCTGCCACGCCGGTCCGAAACCGAAGGCGACCTGGGGCCGGTAGTGACGAACGTGTGGGCCTACTGCGTGGGCTCGCACGACCATATCGTCGACGTGGTGCGCGCGCGGTTCGCGGATCACTTTGCCGAGGTGCCGATCGAAGAGGCGTCGCACGTCGTCGAGATCATGGACGACGTGGTCTACGAGCACGGTCCGCGGTTGAAGCTCTCGCTGTTGCCGCGGCGGCTCGTCGAGGCGCTGCGCGAGCCGGTCGTCGTGGTTCACGATCGCGACGAGCCCCTGTCCTACACCACGCGTTACGAGCCCGACGGCACGTGGACGAATCTCGAGACCGCGCCGCCGATTCCATCGCCGTGGCAGCCGACCGTCACTTGGTGCTTCGCGCCGGACAAGTCCCGTCCGCCGCGCTGGAACGATGGCGTCGATGCGCTCGCCGCTCGGATCAAGAAGCGCTTCCCGATCCGCGCGCCGCTCGCGCGACTCGATTGTCAGAAGGCGGGGTTCTTCAGCAACGCGCCCTCTGATGGCCTGCATTTGTCCTGCGACCTGCAGCTCGCGCTGTATCGGGCGACCGGCGACGGCGATCGCGAGATGATCGATCTACGCAAACAGGTTCAGCTCCTCGTCATGCGAGTCGATCCGCAAGGGGACTTCGTGTTCGACGAATGGATCGCGAGCCACGAGGCGTCGTTCGATCTCCTGCATCGCAAGCTGACGCGGCTGTTGGGCGAAACGACCGACTGGACGGGAGTCACGCCGGAGTCGCTGATCGAAGAGTAAGCTGGGGGCGTGAGCCGGAACTGGCACTACTGCGTCGGCGATCACTGGGACGTTCGCATCGGCATCCGCGAGCGGTTCGCGCCTCCGGTGTTTGTCGAGTCGCCCGACGTTAGCGCACCGGTCACGGTCGAGGTGTTCGACAACGTGGTCTGCGAATACGGCACCGGGCTCCTCCAATCGCTGTTGCCCGCGCGGCTCGCGAACGCGACGCACCAACCCGTCCTATCCGTGATCGGCGTCGAGACCCCGTTGCGTCATACGATTCGAACGGAGCCCGACGGAACGACAACGCCGTGGGACCACGAGCCACTGAAGCCGACGGTGTGGAAGCCAACGGTCACGTTTCGTTTCGTCGAGGACAAGCATGGTCGTGCCCAGCTGGGGTGGCAGTTCTTCGGAAACCTCGGCGCGTTCGTCACGAGTCTGTTCCCGATCCGCGCGGGGCTCGCTCGACTCGATTGCAAGCAAGCGATCGCGTCCGGCAAGTTTTGGGATGCCTGCGTGGTGTGCGACCTCCAACTCGGGATCTTCAAAGACGTCGGCGTCGAGACCGAGCTCGTCGATCTCCGAACCGAGACCGTGACGTTGTGCAGTTTCGTCTGGAACCGCGACCTCCTGTTCGACGAGCAGCTCGCCGCGTTCGAACAGCACATGCGGACGTGGACGCGCAGCTTGAAGCAGCGCCTCGCCGACACGCGCGATTGGACCGGCGTGACGCCGTCGCGGTTTCTCGAGCTCTACTAAGCGACGCGTTCGCGCGCGGGCGCAAACGCCGGCACTTCGAGCGTGTTCGGGCGCGGCTTCAACTGCGGGTTGTGCTTCGTGCGCCCGTTGAACATGCGCTTCGCACCGAGCTCGACGAGCCAGTACGCCCACAGCGGGAACAGCACGATAAAGAATCCGGCCGTGGCCCAGATGCGCTGGAACAACGTGCGGTGCTTGATCGAGTCCGAACAGATCCACTGCGTCACGTGATACGAGAGCATGTAGATGTAGAGCGGATAGAGCAGCACGAACCGCATCGGGAAGTAGTGCCCGATGATGTTGTGCAGGAACGTGAACACGCGCTTCGCGTAGAACGGACCCGACATCGTCCGCTTGCCCATGCCGCCCGGCACGTCGAGGCGGCGGATCATCTTCACGTCCGGATCGAACAGCAGGTATTCGTCCGGGTCTTTGCCGGCGTTGATCCGGAACGCGAGCGACGGCTCGTCTTCGATCGGCGTGCACTCGTCCCACAGGCCGAAGCGCTCGAGCGTGCGGCGCGGAATCGCGGCATTGCCGCCCATCAGCGACTCGACTTGCTTGCGCTGATCCGTGCGCGCGAACACGCGCTGCCACTTGAGGACGTTGAACGACAGCACGTCGCGACGCGCGCGCTCGAGGTTCACGTACGGCGCGGCGTTCGGCTCGTGGAACTGGCCGGTGACGCCGAGGCACTTGTCGTCCGCGAAGTTCGCCTCGTGACGGCGCAGCCAATCGTTGCCCATCGGCAGGTCGTCGTCATCGATGAACACGAGCAGGTCACCACGCGTGTGACGGACGCCGGTGTTGCGCGCGGCCGGGCCACCGAGCGGCGGGAACTGGAGGACGCGCAGGCGCGGATCGCGCGAGACCGCATCGAGCCGCGCGACGTCCGCCGGATCCTTTTTCGTGGACTGCTCGACGACCACGATCTCGAAGCTGTCGTGGTCCTGCGAAAGGAGCAGGTCGAGCAGCTCGAGCAGCGCGGGCAGCCGGTTGTACGACCGGACGACGACCGAGATGCGTGGCGCGTCATCGCCCCGCTGCGGAATCGTCGTAGCCATGGAGGTTCAGTACCACGACCTCCTGATCGCTCGCATCTGTTCGTATCTCTTCACACTTGTTGAAGATCTGACACCCTTACGGTCCAACTAGTTGCTGGCTTGTTGTAGGGACGATACCTGGTCAGGAGAGCCGAGCACCACGAGCGTCATCCCGGGCTCGAGCCGCTCGCCCGCCTCGGGGTTGTAGATCCACTCGCCGCCATCGCGCTTGCGCATCGCGATCACGGTCATGCCAAACCGCTCGCGGACGCGGGCATCGCGCAGGGTGGCGCCGAGGTCGGCGGTCTTGTCGCCCAACCGGACTTCGGCGATGCGATACGCGGCCCGGCGATCGCGAAGCATATCGTCGAGGAACGCGACCACCGCCGGCCGCATCAGCTCCGAGACCAGGCGCATGCCACCGATGTAGTTCGGCGACACCACGGCATCGGCCCCTGCCCGCTTGATCTTCTCGACATGCGAGAGCTCGGCACACCGCGCGACGATCCGCGCCTTCGGATTGATCTGCCGCGCGGACACCGTCAGGTACAAGTTGTCCTTGTCGCTCGACAGCGCGGCGACCAGGCCCTTCGCTTCCGGCAGGTTGACCTGGCCCATGATGTCGTCGTCGGTGGCGTCGCCGTGGACATAGGCGTAGTTCGCGTTCGGATGCTTGTCCGCGAGCTCCTTCAGCTCGTGCTCGTGAATGTCGATCGCGATCACGGGGACGTTCGTCGCGATCAGCTCCGCGATCACGTTGCGCCCCGTCGAGCCGGCGCCGCACACGATGATGTGGTCCTTCATCTTCTTCATCCGTTTCTTGAGCTTGTTCGCGAACAGGACGTTCTTGAGATCGCCTTCGATGATGAACGCGGTGATCGTCGACGCGAAGAACACGATCGTACCGGTGCCGAATAACAAGAGGACGATCGTGAACGTCCGCGCGTACTCGACCGTGTCCATGCCCTGGAGCACCTCGGCGTATCCGACGGTCGTGATCGTGATGACCGTCATGTACAGACAGTCCGCGAACGGCCACTTGCCATGGCCGATCAGGTAGTAGCCGAGCGCTCCACCGACGACGACCACCACGATCGCGATCAGCCCGTACAGCATGCGCTTGACCGTCGCGGGGAGCATCGAGCGCATCCACGATAACACCGTGGTAAGACCCCGGTCATGCAGCTCCTCGCCAGCTTTCTCGCCGGGAAATGGTCGGACGGTTCGGGCCCCAAACAGACGCTCGTCAACCCGGCCACCGAAGCGGTCGTCGCCGAGGTCCATGCCGGTGGCCACGATCTCGCGGGCGCGTTCGCGTATGCGCGCAAGACCGGCGCCGCGGAGCTGGCCCAGCTGACGTTCGCGCAGCGCGGGGAGCTGGCGGGTGCACTGGCGAAGGCCGTCAATGGCGCGCGCGAAGAGCTGATCACGCTCGCGATCGCGAACGGCGGCAACACGCGCGGCGATGCGAAGTTCGATATCGATGGCGCGGCGGTGACGCTCGGCCATTACGCGGAGCTCGGCGCGAAGCTCGGCAACCAGAAGCTCCTCGGCGATGGCGATGCGATCCAAGTCGGCCGCACCGCGCGCATGGGCGGCCAGCACGTGTGGAGCAGCCGGCGCGGCGTCGCCGTACACATCAACGCGTTCAACTTCCCGGCGTGGGGAACGGCGGAGAAGCTCGCGTGCGCGATCATCGCGGGCGTGCCGGTGATCAGCAAGCCGGCGACGGCGACGGCGCTGGTCGCGTGGAAGCTCGGCCAGCTGTTCGAGAAGCTACTGCCGCCGGGCGTGCTGCAGATGCTGATCGGGCCGGCGGGGGATTTGCTCTCGCATGTGGGTCCGAACGATGCGGTCGCGTTCACCGGTGGCTCGGCGACGGCGGCGAAGTTGCGGTCGCAGCTCACGCATGCGCGGCTCAACATCGAGGCGGATTCGCTGAATGCGGCGGTGCTCGGTCCTGATGTGGACGTGTCGAGCGAAGCAGGCAACCTGTTCATCGGCGATGTCGTGCGCGACATGACGCAAAAGACCGGTCAGAAGTGCACGGCGATCCGGCGCGTGCTCGTGCCCGAGGACAAGATCGCGGACGTGATCGATGCGGTGAAGGATCGCTTGGCGTCGATCAAGATCGGCAATCCCGAGCTCGAAGAAGTTCGCATGGGCCCGGTCGCGACGGCCCAGCAGCTCGCCGACGTGAAGGCCGGCATCGAGCGGCTCGCCGCGGCGACCGACTCGGTGTACGGCGAGACCGGTGCGGTGACGCCACTTGGAACGGACAAAGGCTTCTTCGTCGGGCCGGTCGTGCGGCGCGCGAAGGATCCGATGAACTGCGAGCCACTCAACTCGCACGAGGTGTTCGGTCCGGTGTCGACGCTCGGCGCCTACAACGGCGATGCCGCGTACGCCGCGGAGTTCATCGCGCGCGGGGAAGGCTGCTTGGTCAGCTCCGCGTATTCGGACGATCGCGATTGGGTCGCCAGCTTCGTCACGGCCGCCGCGCCGTGGGCGGGCCGGCTGTTCCTCGGGTCGTCGAAGATGGCGGCGCAATCGCCGGGCCCTGGCACGGTGTTGCCGTCGCTGGTTCACGGTGGCCCCGGTCGCGCGGGTGGTGGCGAGGAGCTCGGCGGCGTGCGCGGCCTGCAGTTCTACATGCAACGCACGGCGCTCGAAGGCGACGCGTCGGTGCTGAAGACGTTGATCGGCTGATGCGGAACTACATCATCGGCGCGGCGATCCTGATCGCGATCTTCGTCTCGGTCATGGGCTTCATGGCCTACACGAAGATCCGGGACCAAGGTCCGCCGCCGGAAAACGCGGCCGCAGTTCAAGAAGCGCGCGCGAAGGCGAAGCGTCTCGTACACATGTGCGAGGACGTCGTCGCGCCGACACTCGGCACGATCAAGACGAATGCGGCGCCCCTGCCCGAGCTGTTCAAGTCCGATCGCGACAAGGCGAAGGCGACCGTCGCGAACAACATCGTCGCGGCGATCGAGACGCGCGAGCTCGCGTGCAACGAAGCGAAGAAGGACATGGACTTCGTGAACGCGAACATGAAGGTGCCGGATCCGGAGATGAAGGACGGCGCTGCAAAGCTGGACACGCAGATCGATGCGCTGAAGAAGATCCGCGCGAACGCGAACGCGCTGACCGCGGCGCTCGACGCGAACGCGGCGCCCGACGAGCTCCAGAAGAAGCTCGACACGCTGATCGCGAATCCATAAAAAAAGAGCCGCACTGCTGCGGCCCTTCGGGTGCGAATGCGTCCGGCTTACTGGCCGACGATGTCGCCCTTCATGCCGCCGAGCGCGCCGAGTAGCTCGCCCTTCTCCTTGTCGCCGACCTTGTTCTTGTCGAGCGCCTTCGTCAGATCCTCGACCGTGGCGTTCCACTGGTCTTCCGTGATCTTCATGCCCTTGTGCGCGGTCTTCATGTCCTTGCCCTTGTACTTGCAAGGACCGCCGGTCGCTTCGCAGACCTGATCGACGAGGTTCGCCTTCAGCTTCTTGATGTCGGTCTTCGCGAAGAACGAGTTGATCCGCTTGTCCGCGGCCACGTTCGCGACGAAGTCGTCGACGACCTTCGTGATCGCGGCCTTGCCGCCGAGGCGATCGAACAACGACTTCTCGGCCGGCGCCGTCTTGGGATCCGCCTTCTTGGCGCCATCGGCGTAGGCCGACGTCGACGCGAACGCGAGCAGAGCAACAAAGAACAATTTACGCATACAGAAACCCTTCCTCTAGTGTGGGAGCACTACCGCTAACGAGTCGCAGCATGCCCCACCTCGCGTGCGAGATGGTCGGATGCGAGCGTGTGTTAGCAGCGGTTACGGCTGCGTCGGCCGGCGTGGCCGCGGACCGATCGCCGCCGGCGCTTCCGGATCGGGCTCGAGCATCGGCAACAGGTTGCACAGCTCGCGCGCGACCTGCCGGCAGCGGTGCCGCACGAAGTCCGTCGCATACGGCTCGGCGAGCAACACCACGAGCGACGCGTCGTACCAGAACGACATCGCGTACGCGTCGACATCCACGATCTCGCCGTGCGAGCTGCCAGGCTCTTTCGTCGCGAGCGCGCGCCGTGCGAGGAACTGCCAGCGCGACGATTCTTGCTCGTCCGGCGCCTTCGCCGATGCGATCAACGTGGTTCCGCGCGTGACGAACGCGTTCGATGCGCGATCGATCGTGGCGAGCGCCTGCATGTACTTCTGGATCGTGGCGATCACCCGACCCTGCTCCGGCTCCGCCGACGAGCCCTTCGTGACCGCGACCTCGGGCAGCCGCGCGACTTCCCAACGCCGGCGCACCGCACGCAACGCACGCGTGGCGCGCTCGAACGCGGCTTCGACATCGGTGTTCGTCGAGTGCGTGGGGAGCTCGACCGCGAGGTACTCGCCACCGCCGAGCGCGAGCGTGCGCGCGGGAACGCCGGTGCGCTGCGACGAATCTTCGCTGATCACGCGCGCACTCGTGGCGCCGATTTCCTGGACGAGGTCGCGCAGGATGTCGCGGATCTCGTCGACGATCGCGCGCTCGTCGGTCACGTGATCACGCTCGTCGTGATCATGGTCGTCGGTTGCGGATAGAACAGGTAATTCGCGATCGACGGGTCCGCGCCGTACAGCTCGCGCCACGCCCCCGCGTGAAAGCCCGGCGGCGCATGCGCGATCTCGCCGAAATCCACGTGCAGGAGGTCGTATGCCGGCAGGATCGCGACAAGCTTCTGCATCCGCTTGAGGAGCGGCGCGTCGTACACACCCGCGCGCGGCGATTCCTCGACGAGCCAGCTGCCATCGTCGCCACGCGAGGCCGTCATCCGCACCTGCTGCACGGCCGCGACACGCGCGCGCTGACTGATCACCACGCGCAGGTACAGCTCGTCGACGAGCGCACCCGGTTCGGTCGGCCATTCGTCCGGAATCCGGACATCGAACTCGCGGACCTGCGCGATGCACGGCGACCGGCCGAGCGCGAGCACGTAGATGTAGTCGCACGGCTCGGCATCCCCGCCGTGGACCACGAACGTGGCGGCCTTGAGCTCCTGCGCGAGCTCCTCGGCGAGTGCCGACAGCTCGTCATCCGTGATCGTGCCGTGGTCGCCGGGCTCGTTCGCCTCGCCCCACGTCCGCGATGGATACAGATCTTCGAGCGCACGATCGACGGACTCCATCATCGCGCCTTTGCGATGATCGCAGCCCGACTTGCCTTTGCAGTTCGTGCACCCGCCCATGGCTAGTTATAGCCCGGTGCGCTCCGCCGGCGGCAACGAAAGTCCGAAGCCGTCGTGCAACGTGCGAACCGCGAGCTCCGCGTACTTCCGCGCGATCACGCAGCTGATCTTGATCTCGGACGTCGAGATCAGCTGGATGTTGATGCTTTCCTTCGAGAGCAGCTCGAACATCGTCTTCGCGACGCCGGCGTGCGACCGCATACCGACACCGACGACCGAGACCTTACAGATTTCGTCGTCGAACGAGATCCGCTCGCCCTTCTGGCCGACCAGGTCCGGCACCTTCTCGGTGAGGATCTGGACCGCACGCTTGCGATCGCCTTTCGGCACGGTGAACGTGAGGTCCGTCGTGCCGTCGTAGGCCTGGTTCTGCACGATCATGTCGACGGAAATGTTCGCGTCGGCGAGCGGCGCGAACATCTTCGCCGCGATGCCGGGCGTATCCGGGAGATCCTCGAGCGTGATCTTGGCTTCGTCGCGCGAAGCGGTGACACCCGAGACAACTACTTTCTCCATGCTCGTCTCCTCGGGAACGACCCACGTTCCCTCGACTTCCGAAAAGCTCGAGCGCACGTGAATGCGCACGCCGTATTTCATGCCCAGCTCGACGGAGCGGATCTGCAGGACCTTCGCGCCCAACGACGCGAGCTCCAGCATCTCTTCGTACGAGATCCGGTCGACCTTGCGCGCGTCCGGCACGACGTTCGGATCGGCGGTGTAGACACCGTCGACGTCCGTATAGATCTCGCACGCGTCCGCGCCGAGTGCCGCCGCGATCGCCACGCCGGTCGTATCGCTGCCGCCGCGGCCGAGCGTGGTGATGTTGCCCTTCTCGTCGACGCCCTGGAATCCCGCGATCACGGCGATCTCGCCCTGCGCCAGCGCGTCCTTGATCGGCTGGCTATCGATCGACACGATCCGCGCGCGCGCGAACGAGCTGTCCGTGATGATCTTGCACTGGTGGCCGAGGAACGACCGCGCCTTGCCACCGGCCGCGCGAATCGCGAGCGCGACCAACCCGACCGAGACCTGCTCGCCGGTCGAGATGATCACGTCGACCTCGCGGTCGTTCGGATCCTCTTGCAGCTGGCGGGTTAGCTCGAGCAAGCGGTTCGTCTCGCCCGACATCGCGGACACGACCACCGCGACCTGATGGCCCGCCCGCTGCGATGCGAGGCAGCGCGCGGCCACATTCTTCATGCGGTCGATGGACCCGACGGAGGTGCCACCGTACTTCTGGACGATCAACACGGCGAGTCGATTTACCATGCCGGCGCATGTCCGTGGTGCCAGCCGTTGCCGTTGTCCTATCCACGTTCCCGAACGCCGAAGCGGCTTCGACCGCGGCCCGAACGCTCGTCGAGGAGCGGTTGTGCGCGTGCGTGAACATCGTGCCCGGCGTCCGCTCGATCTACGTCTGGGACGGCAAGCTGTGCGACGAGCAGGAGGTGCTCGCGGTGATAAAAACCACGACCGATCGTGCCGATTCGCTGAAGACGCGATTGCTCGCGATTCATCCGTACGACGTCCCCGAGGTGCTCGAGCTCGACGCGACCGCGAGCCCGGCCTACCTCGCGTGGGTTCAGGGCGCGGTCACGACATAAACAACGAGCCCGAGACCCTTCCGGGCTCGAGCTCGTGATCGCCTAGCGCGGGTGTTTGCGCGTTACGGGCAGTCGGACGGACACGTCGCGTTCGACTCGTCGGATTCACACGTGCCGTCGGCCGCGCCGCCGTCGCAACCGAGATCACCAAAGCCCGAGCCGAAGCCGCTCGAGCACGCCATGCACATCGTCGGGTCGAGACCGAGGGCGGTGCACGCCGCGCCCGTGGGGTCGGCCGCGAGACAGAACGCGCACTCGATCGCCGTGTTCGAATCGCAGGTGCCGCTGCCCGAGCCGGAGCCGGTGCCGCAGTCGGCCGCGCAGTTCGTCGAGTTCTCGCCGTTCTCGCACGTGCCGTTGCCACACACCGCGCTCGTGTTCGAGCCGCTACCTTGGTTCGAGCCGCCGCCGCAGTCGGCCGGGCACGTCGAGACTTCGCTCGCCGCACAGACGCCGTCACCGCAATGTGCTGCCGTCGCCGCATCCGGTTGCGGGTCATTCGTGTGGTCTTGCGAGCCGCCGAAGCTGCACGCGATCACGAACGACATTGCACCCGCGAGGGCGATTACCAAACCCGAAGTAGCAGGCCTCATCATGCGGCTCATCCTACTAATGCGGATGAGTGGATCAACGGAAAAGTAAGAGCCTCGTTCAGATCAGCCACTTTCAGCGCCGTACACAGATTGCGCCAGCCTTCGCGCTAAAGCCGCCCGTAGCGCCGAATGCTCGGGTTTTACGAGATCCGGATCCTCGTCCAAAACGATAGTTGCGTGCTTCCGGGCGAGGAGCAGGAGCTCCAGGTGCTGGGCGAGTGTCCCGTAGCGCAATCTTGGGACACCTGCTTGGCGGGGGCCGCATAGCTCGCCGGGTCCGCGGAGCGCGAGATCCGTCTCCGCGATCAGGAACCCGTCCGACGTTTGGACCATCGCGTCGACGCGGCCCTTGCCCTCGTCGGTCAGCCCGCCGTGTGTAACCAGGACGCAATAACTCGCGGCCCCGCCGCGACCGACGCGCCCGCGCAGCTGGTGGAGCTGGGCGAGACCGAACCGGTCGGCGTCGTGAATGATCATGACGGTGGCCTCGGGCACGTCGACGCCGACCTCGATCACCGTGGTCGCGACGAGCACGTCGAGCTCGCCGACTTTGAACGCGCGCATGGTGCGGTCGCGCTTGTCGATGTCGAGCCTGCCGTGGACGAGCCCGATGCGCAGGCTTGGATATGCGGCGCGGAGCTCGTCGGCGCACGTGGTCGCGTCTTTCCAATCGGAGTCGGGGTTGTCGTCCTCGACTTTCGGGCACACGACATAGACGCGCTCGCCGGCGGCCACGCGTTGCGCGAGCAAGTTGTAGGCTTGGCGTTCGCCGCGCTTGCCCTCGACGTGCGCGGTCTTCACGGGCAAGCGGCCCGGTGGCAGCTCGTCGAGGAGCGAGACGTCCAGATCGCCGTACGCGGTCAGCGCGAGCGTGCGTGGAATCGGCGTCGCGGTCATCACCAGGAGGTGCGGAGCACCCTGCCCGTCGCCCTTGTCGCGGAGCTTCGCGCGCTGGGCGACGCCGAACCGGTGTTGCTCGTCGATGATCACGAGTCCGAGGGCGCCGAATCCGACGCCTTCGGCGAGGAGGGCCTGCGTGCCGATCAAGATATCGATCTGCTTCTGCGCGAGCATGGCGAGCATCGACTGGCGGACGGCCTTCGGCGTGGATGCAGTGAGCATCGCGACGCGCGCGAGTGGCGCCGATGCCGCGGAATTCAAGTTCGCCGACTTCGCCATCAATGCCGATGAACCCGAGCCCGATGCCGATGCTGACGCGGCGGAATTCAATTTCGCCGACTTCGCGGTCGCGCCATCTACCGTGCCGGCATCACGCGATTTGATTTCGGCGGACGTATTTGCTGCCACCCAGCGCTGCCAGGTCTCGAAGTGCTGTTCGGCCAGGATCTCCGTCGGCGCCATGATCGCGACCTGGCGACCGGCGCGCACGGCTTGGAGCGCCGCGGCGAATGCGACCGCGGTCTTGCCGGAGCCGACATCGCCTTGAAGCAGCCGATTCATCGGCGCGTCCCGTGCGAGATCGATTTTGACTTCCTCGATCGCGGTGCGCTGCGCGTTCGTCAGCTCGAACGGGAACGCGCGCGCGAGCTCGGCATCGAGTGACTTCGCCGGCGGGCACGGGACCGCGGCATCCGCGCAGCGTTCGCGGCGCTTCAACGCGACGGCGACACCGAGCGCGAACAATTCGCCGAAGACGAGGCGGCGTTGCCAGATGCTCTCGTGCTTGTTGAGCAGGTCGAGCTCGTCGGCCGAAATGTCGTCGGGCGGCGAGTGCAGCATCGACAACGTGCGGCCGAGCGCCGGCAAGCCGGCGGCCTGCTCGACCTTCGGTGGCACGCCGTCTTCGGCATTCGCGCCGACGCGCATGCACGCGGTCTGACACGCGGCCCGCAGCTTCGAGGCCGGTACGCCCTGCACGTCTGGATATCGCGCGATCAGTTTCGGCAGTGGCTTTTTGGCCGGCGTCGGCTTCGCCGGGCTTGGCGGCACATCCGGGTTGAGTCCGTCCGCGCTCGGCGCCGACCAGGGATCGAGGGGCGCGTCGACGATCTCGACGGCGAGCACGTCGGGGTTCGCGAGCTCGAGCCGACCTTCGCGCTTTCGCACCTGGCCGGACAGCGTCACGATCGAGCCCGGTGGCATCCGCTTGTCGATGCCGGCCCACACGTTGAACCACCGAATCACGGCGTTGCCGCGAACATCCAGATCGCTGACGCGAACCTCGGCCCAGCGCCGGCGGCCGACGAACACCATCCGCGCGGACGTGACCTTCGCGACGAACGTGGCGCGCTCGCCTTCGGCCATCCCGATGACATCGAACAGCTGCAGTGCGTTGCGAACGTCGTCGTAGCGCCGCGGCAAACACCAGAGCAGATCCTCGACGGTCTCGAGGCCCTTCTCGGCCAGGCGCTCCGCGAAGGCGGGTCCGATGCCGGGCAACGTGTGCGTGGGCAACGCCATCGGATCGAGATCCGGATCGACCTTCGGCTTGCGCGCGACCTTCGCCGGCTTATCGGTCGGCGGCGTTGGCTTACTTGTGGCGGATGTTCGCGCATCCGATATCGAAGAACCGTTCGCGGCTTCAGCCCCGCGCGGGGCCGTCGACGACATCGTCGTGGCGCTCGGCGCGGGTTTGATTCCGGCGGATGTTTTCGCGGCCCGCGCATCCGATATCGATGGCGTGCTCGCGGCTTCAGCCCCGCGCGGGGCCGACGACATCGTCGAGGCGCTCGGCGCGGGTTTGATTCCGGCGGATGTGTTCGCGGCTGGCGCATTCGATATCGATGACGTGCTCGCGGCTTCAGCCCCGCGCGGGGTCGACGACGACGTCGTCGTGGCTCGCGCATCCGATATCGATGACGTGCTCGCGGCTTCAGTCCCACGCGCGGCCGACGACATCGTCGACGCGCTCGGCGCGGGTTTGATTCCGGCGGATGTGTTCGCGGCGCGCGCATCCGATATCGACGACGTGTTCGCGCCGCGCGGGGCCGACGACATCGTCGTGGCGCTCGGCGCGGGTTCGATTCCGACGGATGTTTTCGCTGCGCGCGCTTCCGATATCGATGGCGTGCTGGCGGCTTCAGCCCCGCGCGGGGTCGACATCGCGGTCGCGTCAGCTCTCGCGGTCAGCGCGGGTCTGACTCCGGCAGATGTCTTCGCGGCCCGCGCATCCGATATCGACGACGTGTTCGCGGCTTCAGCCCCGCGCGGGGCCGGCGACATCGTCGTGGCGCTCGGCGCGAGTTTGATTCCGGCGGATGTTTTTTTCGCGGCGCGCGCATCCGATATCGACGACGTGCTCGCGGCTTCGGTCCCGCGCGGAGCCGACATCGTCGCGACGCTCGACGCGTGTTTGATTCCGGCGGATGCTTTCGCGCCAGCCGCATCCGATATCGACGACGCGTTCTCGGCTTCAGCCCCGCCCGCCTTCGCGGTCGCATTCGTTCGTGTGCTGGTCGCCGGTTTGATTCCGGCGGATGTTTTCGCCCGCGCATCCGACGTGTTCGCAACTTCAGCCCCGCGCGGGGCCGCCTTCGCATTGCGCGCATCGTTCACGCGTTGCATGTCCGCAGCGGTCTTCTCGCTCGACATCGGCCGCGCGACGGGCGGCAACATGTCTGCGATCGACGGCCCCGTCTTCACGGGCGCCTTCACGCGCGACGGATATCGCGCCATCAACCGCATCCCACGCGCGACCTCGACCTGCTGCTGGACCTCGTCGAGCTGCTCCCACTGCGCGAGCCGATCGCGCCACGCGACGAGCGCTTCGTTCGACTCCTTCGCGATCAGCCCATCACACGCCGTGCGCAACGCGACGCCGAGGCCCACGATCTTCCGGACGCCCGAGAAATTGTCCTTCGCCGCGAGGTCGAGCGGCATCCGCACGGCCTCCACACGACGCAGCAATTCCAGATCGGGCACGGCCCGACGCTACCAAACAACTACGACAGCGCTACTCAGCCGTCGGCGCGGTACGTGAACCGCAGCTCGTAGTCGCACAGGTGAAACACATCACCTTCGTCGATGCGCTTGTTATCGATGCGCATGCCCTTGTAGTCGATGCCGTTCGTCGACCCGAGGTCCTTGATGTAGAACGTGCCGTTCCGACGAATCACCGCCGCGTGTTTACGCGAGATGTTGCCGTCCTTGATCGGCAGGTCGGACGTCTTCGAGCCGCGACCGATGATGAACTGATCCTTGGTCACCGGATAACGCTGCCCGTTGTAGATCAGGAACAGCGTAGGACCAGCCGCGCCCATCGCGGGACCACCACCATTGACCGGCAGCGGCGCGGGCGCCGGCGAGTTGTGATTCTGCATGGGCGGCGGCGGTGCCGAGGTGTTCGCACCTGCACGCGCCGACTGCGGCCCGTTGTAACCGGGCGTGGGCGGAGCCGGCCGACGTTGGCTTTGCGCCGCCGTGGAACCGTTCGCACCGGACGCGCCCGCACCCATCATGGGCTGCTGGGTGGCACCCGGGTTCCGACCCGGCATCGGCGGCTTGCCGCCACCGTTGCTGTTCGGAAAGTTCTGCGGACCGCTCTGGTTCGGACCGCCATTGCCGTTCGGCTGCGGACCTTGCGTAGCCGGACCACCAGGCGACTGGTAGTTCTTCGACCGCGCGTAATATCTCATCGCTTCATTGACGAGATAATCGATCGAGCAATCGAAGTCGTTCGCCATTTGCTCGAACGTCTCCCAAAGCACGTCGCGGCAGTAAAAGTGCCGCATCGTCTTCTTGCTCTGATCCATTCGCGGAGTACTCCTGAGTGCGCTCGCTTCCCTCGCCCGGGCGCTACTTACTCTACTACATTCACAGCAACCACGCGAGGAACCCCACTATTTGAGTTGGGCCGCCAGCTCCTTCGCCCGCTGGCCAAGCGTGGGGTCCGCCTTCCGGTCAGCAGCTGCTACCCCAGACTGATCCCCATAGAATCCGACGAGCTTCTCGCTGGATTTGATAGCCGCCAGCCGGGGGGCGTCCTCGACCGACTTCATGGCCGCCAGCCCCTCGATCGCCACCCACCGGGGGATCCGCCCCTTGTCGTCGAGCAGGCTACGGAGCGCGTCGAGCGCCTGCTGCCTGGGAGTCATCATCGTGATGTCGACGACGACGCCACCGAACAGCTCGTCCCGGCGGTACGGCCCATCCGGAAGCGCGTGCACCACGTCCTTCACGACCGCGAGCCCGCCACACTTCAAGGCCGAGTCCGCGGCGACGTACTTGTACTTCGGGTTCGACGACGGATACCCGATCATCGAGACCAACGGCGCCACGCACGCCGGCGGCCCGATCACGCGGAGCAGGCGCACCGCATCGTCCTGCACGTTCGCACCGAGCGTCTCGTCCTTGGCGAGCGCCGTGATCTGATCGATCGACGGCACGAGCGCGGTCGCCGGCACCATGTCGAACAGCCCCTTCGGCTCGACGTACGCGACGTACAGCGCGTTCGTCGCACGCTCGCCCTGCGTATGGTCGAAATCCGGCTTCTCCTTCGCCAACGTCAGCAGGTACTTCACCGCGTCCGGATCGCCCGATGCCGCGAGCGCCAAGAGCAGCTCGTCGCCGATCCGATTCTTCTTCTCCTTCGACGTCCGGTTGACCGCGAGGATCCCCTCTGCGACGTGGACGAGCTTCTTGCCCGCGGCCGGCCCGATCAGACGGATCACGGCGGCGCCCTGCGTCGCACCCGACCCTGCCCGGCCCTCGTACGCCGGCACGCAGTACCAATCGATCAAGTAGCCATCGATCGTGCCCTTGGTCGCCGCATCGGCGTACTTGCGGACGAGCACGAGCGCGTCCTTCGCGCGGATCTCCGGGGCGTTCGGCAGGTTGAGCTCGCCCTCGACGCGCGCGAGCTCCCACAACTTCGGCGCGAGCTTACCGACGACGTCCGTCCGCCGCGCGGCCGTCATTTGCTCGAAGCCCTGGCGGACGTCCGGGTCGTTGCCCTTCTTGATGAGGACGAGCGCCGCATGCGCCTGGAGATCCGGCGAGAGCTGTTCATTCTTGAACGCCGCGATCAGCTTCCCCGTCCCCTTTTGCGTGTTCGCCCACTTCTCGATGTTTTCGTCCGTGGGTTTGTCACACGCACCGAGGAACAACACCGCGATCACCAGCAACCGGAACATGCACGCGAGCTTATCGTGAGATACGTTCCGCGCGATGTCTCGCGTGGCCGTTCTGATCGCATGTGCATGCAGCACGGCGATCGCGTCTCCGCGCAGCGACCCGACGACAGGCCGCGCGGTGTTCACCGGCGCCACGATGTCGAGCGCGACCTCGATCGACCTCAATCCCGCCGCGATCGGCCCGGGCACGCAGACCTACCTCTATATCGCCGCCGCGACGGTGATCGATCACTACGGCATCCGCCTCGACCAACAAAACCTCGACGGCTCGATCACCCAAGGCAGCCACCTCGACGATTACGAGATCGGTCCGGGCGGCAACGCCGCGATCGTGTTGCACGTGAACGATCGCGCCACCCTCGGCGCCGAATTCCGGAGCGCGCCCGGCGAGACGTTCATCGCGAATCGCACCGATCTCGCATTCCACACGCTCGGCGGCGGCCAACGCACGTACACGCTCGGCGTCGCCGCGTCGCTGCGGATCACGAACGACATCTACTTCGGCGTCTCGCTCGATGCCGGCCCGACGTATCTCCACCTTCATTACGCGCGCGACTCCGCCCTCGAGAATGGCCACGGCGCGAGGGGCGTCGATAGCGATTGCGGCCAGGGCACGCCGTGCGGCATCGCGAACCCGCAAGCCGAAGAGCACTACGACGTGAACGTCGGCACGCGGATCTTCACGACGGCGAACCTCGTGTTGAACGCCGGTCTCCTGATCCAGGTCGCGCACGACGTGTGGTTCGGGATCGCGTTTCACGCCCCGCCCGGCCTCGACGTGCAGACCGATCTGCAAGGCACGATGGATGTCCGACTCGCGCCGCGCGACGGCGGCGCACTCCTCCACGGCGGCGCCGACGTGTTCATCAGCCAACCGTCGAGCGCCGACGCCGAGCTGCGCGCCCGCTTGCCCGCATCGTTGGATCTCCACGTCGGCGCACGCTGGGAGGATCTGTCTCGGCTCCAGGCGTACGACGTTCGCGGCTACGGCGCGACGCTCCTCACCGCCGGGATTCCGGAATGGCAGCTCCGCGTGCGCGGCTTTCACGATCCGCTCGCGATGTGGGCGGGCGTCGAACAAGTCGAGCTCCGTCGCGGCAGCGATTGGTTGCGGGTCGGCGCGCGGATCGGGTTCGAGACGAGCTCGGTCCGCAACTCCGAGACCACGCCGATCACGATCGCGCCGTTCTCGTACACCGCGGATGTCGGCGCGCAGTTGCGGGTCGGCGCGTTCATCCTGCAAGCGACCTACGGCGTGCAGTACTTCCCGACGGTGAACGTCAGCGACAGCGCGTTCGATCCACGCAATCGCGTCAGTTGCATCGATTCTGGCTACGACTACGCCACGCCCGCGTGCACGGCCACGCGCAACGGCTATGGCATTCCCTCCGCCGACGGCCAGTACGATCGCCTCGAGCACGCGATCCGGGTTGGCCTCACGTTCCAGTTCGAATGACGGACATCATCGTATACGGCGCTACCGGTTTGACCGGTCGCCGCGTCTGCGCGGAGCTCGAAGCCGCCGGGACGTCGTTCGCGATCGCCGGCCGAAGTGCGCACAAGATCGCGATGCTCTCGCGTGAATTTCCAGCGGCGTCGACGCGCGTGATGGCGCTCGATGCGATGGCGTTCGACGACGCGAAGGTCGTCCTCAACTGCGCGGGTCCCGCCGGCGTGACGAACGAGCCCGTGCTCGCCGCCGCCCTCGCCGCCGGCGCGCATTACATCGATCTCGGCGGTGAACAAGCGTGGCTCCACACCGCGTACGAACGCCACGAATCGACCGCGCGCAAGGCCGGCCGCGTCGCGTTGATCGGCGCCGGCATCGACTGCGTGCTCGGCGATTGGGCCGCCGCGTGGGCCGCGCAGTACGTGTGCAACCAGCTCGACACCGATACCGAGCCGACGCGCACCGAACCACAGCCGCGTCTCGCCGACGAAAAACCGTTCGACGAGATCACGGTCTCGTACGTGTTCGATCAGTTCGTGCTGTCGCCCGCCGGCCAGCAAGCCGCGTTCGCCCGCCTCCACGAAGACTCGCTCGTGTGGAAGCGCGATCGCTGGGAGACGATCCGTCCCGCGTCCGAGCGCCGCACGATCAACGCGGGCCTCGACATGGGCGGCGAGCGCGAAGTCGTCTCGTTCCCCGGCGGCGACGTGATCACGATCCCCCGCCACATCGACGCGCAGAAGATCCAGACCTTCGCCTCGACCTCGCGATCGCGCGCGACCACCACGGCACTGCGGTTGATCGCTCGCGCGGTGCCGTTCCTGCCGAAGCGAGCGACCGAAGCGCTCGGCACGTACGAGCCACGCGCCGACGAATACGCGCAGACGAAGTTCGCGATCATCGCGCAAGCCCGTCGAGGATTCTCCTCCGCGCAGGTGACCGTGCGCGGGTCAGACATGTACACCGTGTCCGCGATCATCTCTGCGTGGATCGCGCGTCAGCTCGTCGCGCGTAGCACGGGTCCGGTCGGGATGCGTGCACCGACGGAGCTGTTTCGTGCGGAACCTGCGCTTCGCGAAGTTGCCGAGGCGGCGGGGCTCGTCGTCGAGCCGAGCTTCGCGTAGTATCGATCGAGATGACGCAGTCCTGGTCACTCGAGACCGAAGCCCAGATCGGGCGCGGCGGTATGGTCCGTCGCTATCGGTTCAAAAACGGTCTCGGCTTGATCGCCGCCGCCGATCGCAGTGCGCCGGTGATCGCGTTGCAAACCTGGTTTCGCGTCGGCTCGCGCCACGAGCGTCCGGGCGCCACGGGCATGGCGCACTTGTTCGAGCACCTGATGTTCGGGCAGACCGAGTCGCTGCCGCCGGGCGAATACGATCGCCTCGTCGAGCGCACGGGTGGTGAATCGAACGCGGCCACGTGGGTCGACTGGACGCACTACAACTTGATCGTGCCCGCACGCGATCTCGAGCTCGGACTAAAGCTCGAGGCCGAGCGCATGCAGCACCTCGTGCTCGAGACCACGCCGGTCGAGACCGAGCGCAAGGTCGTCACGAACGAACGCCGCGAGCGCGTCGAAGATGATGTCGATGGCTGGTTGGACGAGCAGCTGATGGCGCTCGCGTTCACCACGCATCCGTATCGCTGGCCCACGATCGGCTGGATGGAAGACATCCGCGCGCTCGAGCTCGGCGAAATCCGCCAGTTCTATCGGACGTGGTACGCGCCGAATAACTGCACGCTCGTGATCTGCGGCGACTTCGACGAGCAGAATTTGTTGCAGCTGATCGATAGCTACTTCGGCGCGATTCCGTCGGCGGAGATTCCGGAGATCCGGGACGAAGTCGAGCCGGTGCAGAGCGGCCAGCGGATCGTTCGCGCGCCGAAACCGATCGCCACGGATCGCCTGCTCGTCGGCTACAAATCGCCCGGCCAGGATCATCCCGATTGGGCGGCGCTCGAGATCGTGAGCACGCTGCTCGCGGGCTGCCGGTCGGCGCGGCTCGATCGCAAGCTCGTGATCGAGCAGGAAGCGGCGTCGTCGGTCGAGGCGCAGCTCACGCCGTTCCGCGATCCGTCGCTGCTGCGGTTGGCGATCACCACCACGCGCGGCCACGATGCCGACGAAGTGCTCGCCACGATCGATCAAGAGATCGCCGCGCTGATCGAAACGCCGCCGAGCGCGGCCGAAGTCGAGAAGGCCAAGGCGCTCGCCGAAACCGAGTTCTGGCTCGAGCTCGTCGATGTCGATGGCAAAGCCGACAAGCTCGGTCACTACGAGACCACGCTGGGGGACTTCCGCAAGCTGAACGCGATCGCCGATCGGCTGACGCAGGTCACGGTCGCGGATGTCGCGCGCGTGATGCGCCAGTACTTGGTGCCCGCACATCGCACGATCGTGATCGCGGAGCCCGAAGCAGATAGCGACGATGACGACGACGACGACGACGAGGACCTCTCCTAGTGAAGATCGTCGTCGAGCCGTCTCACGACACGCCGTTGGTGTGGTTCGAGGTCGCGATCCGTGGCGGTGCGAGCGCGGATCCGATCGGCCTCGAGGGTTTGCATCGGCATACCGCCCTGCTCGCGAGTCGCGGTGCCGGCGATCGCCGACGCTCGGAGCTCGAAGAATTCGTCGAGGGCCTCGGTGCCGCGGTCGACATGTCGCAATCGCGCGATGCGCTCGCGCTGTCGGGCCTGTGCCTGTCGAAGCACCTCGACACCGTCGGCGAGCTCGCGGCGCAGGTGCTGGCGGAACCGCGGTTCGATGCCGACGAGCACGAGCGCCTGCTTCGCGAAACGCCACAGATCCTCGACGAGATTCGCGACGACGACAGCGAGCTCGCGTCGCGCTGGTTCGATTGGTCGTGCGCGCCCGGTCATCCGTACGGTCGCACTGCGCTCGGCACCGAGAAGTCGATCGCGGCGATCGGCGAGCTCGGTCGCGAAGGCGTGCGCGCGCTGTGGAAGCGCGAGGTCGTGCGCGACAACATCGTCGTCGGCGTCGCCGGAGATGTCGACGACAAGACGGCGCAGCGCCTCGTCGATCGGTTGACCGAGCGGCTGCCGAAAGGCGTGCGCACCGCGGATCTGCCGATGCCGGGTCCCGTGCAACCGGGCCGTCGCGCGATCCTCGTCGACAAACCGGATCGCACGCAGGCGCAGCTGCGGATCGGTCATCTCGGCATGCGCTACGGCCACGCCGATACGCCGGCGATCGCGATCGCGGATGCAGCGTTCGGCGGCATCTTCAGCTCGCGGCTCATGCAGGAAGTTCGCGTCAAGCGCGGCTGGAGCTACGGCGCCGGTTGCGCGATGCGCCGCTCTCGCCTGCCGCACTGGTTCGAGATCTGGACGGCGTGCGATATCGACGTCACCGGCCAAGCGATCGCGCTCGAGCTCGAGCTCTACGACGAGCTCGCGGCGAAGGGCATCACCGACGAAGAATTCGATCTCGTTCGGAGCTACCTCGTCGGCGCGATGCCGTTGCACGTCGCCACCGCTCGGCAGCGCATGCAGATCGCGATTCGCGACGAGCTCTACGATCTGCCGGCCGGCTACACCACGAGCTTGCCCGAGCGATTCGCCGGGCTATCGGCGTCGGACGTTCGCGCGGCGTGTGCGCGGCACTTCCAGCCGCAGAATGCGGTCACGGTCGCGGTGACCACGGCGGCGAAGGCGCGCGAAGCACTCGAGCAAGCGAATGCCGGTGCCGTGACGATCGTCCGCCACGACGAGTACTAGTTACACGTGTACAGGCTGTTGTAGCTGCCGTAGCCGTCGTCGACTTCGTTCGCGTCCGATGGATCCGGGATCCACGTGTTCGTATCGACGATGAACTTGTACATGATCGTGCCGGTCGCGAAGTGGTGCGTGACGCTCCACGTGCCGTCGCCATCCTTCGTCAACGCGATCGCGCCGGTGCCCGGATCGGGCGCCCACTGCACGAAGTCACCGCTGACCCACACCGTGTTGTTCGCGCCGTGGCCGTACAGCATGAACGTGTAGTCGCAGCCGTCGACGTTGCCGGACCCCGATCCGGATCCCGAACCCGAGCCGGTCGCGGCGTCGGGCGTGGCCGATCCGGAACCGGCGGCGTCGGGCGAATTGTCTCCCTTGTGATAGCCGGGCGGTTCGCAGGCCACTGCTCCGATCACCAGGCACGGGATGACAAAGGCAACAGCGCGCATCGAGGTGCGGAACGTAGTTCAAGCGATATGCCATCGGTCGGAAAATCGACTGTCTAATCGATGCGCGGAGATGCACGCGCCGACGTTCGTTATGTCGACGGCCGGACGTTTCGTTTCGCAACCAGATCACTTCACTGGGGCGTATGAACTTCACCACTTACGCGCCCTGCGCGCGCACCGGCCGCGGGCACGGAAGTTGGAGACCGGCGCCCCGATGCTCCGCCGGTTTCTTCCGCTCGCGATCGTGCTCGCCAGTGCACAACAGGCCGGCGCCGTCGATCCCGTGGCGTCGTTCCGCTACCTGGTCACCGGCAACGGCTTCGGGTTCCAGGTCTACGACCAGAACGCGAACGCCATCAAGCAGTACCTCGAGCGGCCGTATCGCTACATCACGAAGAACCCGTCGAACCCCGACGGCGAAGGCATCGTCCGCCGCAACCTCGTCTACGACACGTACTTCGGGATCAAGGCCGGCTCGACCGCACAGTGGATGAGCGGCGCGACCGCGACCGATGTCGGCTACGAGGCCGAGTCGAACATCATCCAATCGACGGTCTCGGTCGGCGGCGTTTCGGCGACCACCTACTACGTCTCGCCGTTCGGCTATCAGGGCAACGCGCTCGTGATGCTGCTGAAGGTCACGAACACGAGCGGCAGCGCCGTGCCGGTGACCGCGTTCGCGATCCACAACTTCAAGATGGGTTCGGCCTCGAACCCGGACGCGCCCGATGCGAACGGCGAGTCGATCGCATGGGACGGCTCGGTCGCGACCGAAACCGGTCCCGGCGGCGGCGCGATGATCTACGCCCCGATCGGCGGCGCCGATGTCTCGAGCTGCGCGTCGAACGCGTTCACCACCGTGCAAGGCGGCGGCACGCTCACGCAACAAGCGCCGTGCAGCGGCACCGATCAGACGAACGCCGAGCAGAAGAGCCTCGGCTCGATCGCGCCCGGCGCGAGCGCGTGGTGGGGCGTGGCCGTCGTGTTCTCGCAGGACGCGAATGCCGCGGCGACGACGTCCGCGTGGACCACGTTCCTGAACGGTCGCACCGCCGACAAGCTCCACGACGACCTGCTCGCCGAGTGGGACACCTACCGCACGGCGCCGCCGTCGGGCCTCAGCGACTCCGAAACCAAGGTCTGGCGCCAGAGCGAAGCCGTCTTGCGCATGGGTCAGATCATGGAGCCGTACTCGGACAGCCCGAAGCTCCACAACCACGGCATGATGCTCGCGAGCTTGCCGCCGGGTGCGTGGCACACGACGTGGGTGCGCGATGGCTCGTACGCGACGACCGCGCTCGCTCGCTCGGGTCACTACGATCGCGCGAAGGATTCGCTGAACTTCTTCCTCGACGCGGACGCGAACAAGTACGGCAGCTTTCTCGGCAACGTGAACTATCGCGTGTCGACGGTGCGCTACTTCGGCGATGGCGAAGAGGAAGCGGACTACTCGGGCTCGACGACGCGCAACATCGAGATCGATGGCTGGGGCCTGTACATGTGGGCCGCGCGCCAGTACGTCGATGCGTCCGGCGATGTCGGCTGGTTGAACGAGACGACAAAGAAGGGCGACACCGTCTACGACGCGATCAAGAACGGCGTTGCCGAGCCGCTCGCCGCGAACCTCGAGCAGAGCGGGATCACGATCGCGGACGCGTCGATCTGGGAGGTCCACTGGGGCAATCGCCAGCACTTCCTCTACACCACGGCGACGAGCGCGCGCGGGTTCTGCGACATGGCCACGCTCGCGCGGCGCGCCGGTCGGATGGATGACGTCGCGCACTATCAAGATCTCGCGACGAAAGCCGCCGCTGGCCTCTCCGCGGCATTCGCCGACAACAAGAGCGTGCTCGCGGGTTCGCTCGAGCGGTTGCAGTCCGGCGCGAACTATCACGACGGCTCGACCGTCGAGGCGATGGTGTTCGGCGTGCTCGCGTCCGATGGCGCGCAGAGCAAGGCCACGCTCGACGGGCTCTCGTATCTGAAGACGCCGGCCGGTGGCTACAAGCGGCTCGAAGGCTCGACCGACACGTACGACATCAACGAGTGGATCCTGATCGATCTGCGCGCGAGCGATGCATTCCGCCGCGCGAATCAAAACGACCAGGCGGATCAGTTGTTGTCGTGGGTCAGCGGTCAGGCGTCCGCGAACTACAACCTCCTGCCGGAGCTCTACAACACGGTGAGCTCGGGCGGCGCGATCGGCTCGTATGCAGGCTCGATCCCGATGGTCGGTTACGGCGCCGGCGCGTATCAGATGACGCTGCTCGATCGCGCGGGCCAATTCGAGCCGACCGATTGTGGTCAGTACGATCAGGGCCAAGCGCCCGACGGTGGCATGGGCGGCGGCATCGGTGGCGGCTCGGATACGTCGAGCGATCGCACCGGCGTTGCGTGCGCGTGTCAGGGTGGTCCCGGCACCGGTAGCGGGCTCGTGCTGGTGATGATCGTCGGCGCCTTGATCACGCGGCGGCGGCCGGCGGGGCGCGCAGGGCGCCAGCAATGATCGAGCTCCGTCACATCGGGAAGACGTTTCCCGGCGTGCGCGCGCTGCACGACGTATCGTTGACGATCCAGCCCGGCGAAGTCCTCGGCCTCGTCGGCGAGAACGGCGCCGGCAAGTCGACGCTGATGAAGATCCTCGCCGGCGTGTACAGCGAGTACACGGGCGAGCTCGCCGTCGATGGCACGGTCCGCGCGTTTCGATCGATCAACGACGCGCGCGCCGCGGGCATCGCGATCGTGCATCAAGAGCTCGCGCTCGTGCCCGAGATGTCGGTCGCCGAAAATCTCCTGCTCGGTCGCGAGCCGATCGCACTCGGCATGATCGATCAGGCCGCGATGGAGCAGCAGGCGCGCGCGCTTCTGGCGCCGGTCGTCGAAGGTGTGGACGTGACCGCACAGGTCGATACGCTCGGCGTCGGCGTCCAGCAGTGCATCGAGATCGCGCGTGCGCTCGCCGATCAGGCGAAGCTGCTCGTGCTCGACGAACCGACCGCGGCGCTCTCGGATGCCGAAGCCGAGCGGTTGTTCGCGCTGATCCGCGAGCGCAAGGCTGCGGGCTGCTCGTTCGTCTACATCTCGCATCGCCTCGAAGAGATCGCGGCGCTCTGCGATCGCGTGGCGGTGCTGCGCGATGGCCAGCTCGTCGATGTCATCGGTCCCGAAATCGATCCGGTGCCGCTCATGACCGGCGAGGTCAATCGCTCGCACGTTCGCGTCGCGCGCACCGCCGGCAAGCCGGTGCTCGAGGTCGAGCATCTTCGCGTCGCGCATCCGAGCATCCCGGGCCGGCTCGTCGTCGACGATCTATCGTTCACGGTCGCCGCCGGCGAAGTCGTCGCGTTCGCGGGTGCGATGGGCTCGGGCCGCACGGCGACGTTGTCCGCGTTGTTCGGGATGGCGCGTGCGGAGGCCTCGGGCTCGGTGGCCGTCGATGGCACGCGGGTGGATTTGTCCGGCCCGCGTGGTGCGATCGCCGCCGGCATCGCGTATGTCCCCGAGGATCGCAAGGCGATGGGCCTCGTGCTCGATCTCTCGGTCACCGACAACCTCGCGCTGTCGGCGCTGCACAAGATGTCGAAGCTCGGGATCGTCGACGATGCGCGCGTCGAGCAGTCCGCGTTGACCCGGTTGCGAGAGATGTCGATCAAAGCACCTGGGTTGGGTGCCGAAGTGGCGACGCTCTCCGGCGGGAACCAGCAGAAGATCGTGATCGGCAAGTGGCTCGATCTCGCGCCGCGCGTCCTGCTCTTGGACGAACCGACGCGCGGCGTGGATGTCGGTGCGAAGGCCGAGATCTACGATCTCGTCGAGGAGTTGCTCGCGCGCGGCCACGCGGTGGTGCTCGCGTCGTCGGATCTGCCGGAGATCCTGCGGCTCGCCGATCGCGTGATCGTGATGCGCGAGGGCAAGCCGGTCGCCGAAATGAAGGAGCCGGATGCGCTGCAGATCATGCAGCTCGCGGTCGGCGCACAGGTTACGGAGGCACGTCGTGAAGCTCGAACGTAACAAGGACTCGGGCATCTACCTGATGGCCGGCGTCCTCGCGGCGCTGTGGTTGGTGCTCGCCGTCTTGCCGCAAACCCAAGGCGTGTTCTTCACGCAGGCGAACCTCGGCAATCTGATGCTGCAATGCGCGACGCTGATGGTCGTCGCCGTCGGCATGACGTTCGTGATCCTGATCCGCGGCATCGATCTGTCGGTCGGCGCCGGCGTCGCGCTCACCGGCACGGTCGCGGCGATGATCCAGATCAAGTGCGGTGGCTCGGCGATGCTCTCGATCGCAGCCGCGCTCGCCGTCGGTGCAGTGCTCGGCCTCTGGCACGGCTGGTGGACCTCGCGCGGGATCCCGGCATTCGTCGTCACGCTCGCCGGGTTCAAGGCCTATCGCGGTGGCGCACTCGTGTTGTCCGGCAGCAAGGGCCTGTCGCCGATGAACGAGGACTTCTCGTATCTCGCGCGGACGTTGCCGGTGACACCGACGCTGATCCTGATCGTGCTCGCGCTCGCGGCCGGCATCGCGCTGACGTTGCGAGACGCCTCGAGACGCCGCCAACTGAAGCTCGCCGCGCAGCCGATCGGCATGAAGGTCGGCGCGATGATCGCGCTCGCGGCGGCCATCGCCTACATCTTCAGCGCGCGCGGCATTCCCGTACAGGTGTTGATCGCGGCGACGATCGCGCTGTGGGCGATCTTCGTGACGAAGCGGACACGATTCGGCCGCCACCTCTACGCGATCGGCGGCAACCCCGAAGCGGCGCGCCTCTCCGGCGTGAACGTTCGCAACGTCACGATCGGTGCGTTCGTGATCGTCGGCGTGCTCACGGCGATCGCCGGCGTGATGCTCGCGGCGCGCGTGAACGGCGTGACGCCGGGCTCGCAGGGCAATCTCTTGGAGCTCGACGCGGTCACCGCCGTCGTGATCGGTGGCACCGCACTCTCCGGCGGACGCGGTTCGATCGTCGGCACCGTGCTCGGCACGATCGTATTCGCGACGCTGTCGAACGGCATGAACCTGCTGCACGTCGACTCGAATCTCCAGCTCATCTTCACCGGTTTGGTCCTGCTCGCGGCAGTTCAGATCTCGAAAGGTAAACGGTCGTGAAATACGTCGCCCTCGCCCTGCTCTTTTGTATGGCGTGTAAACAGAAAAACGGCCCCGAGGTCGCGTTCCTACTGTCGACGCTCCAAGAGGAGCGCTACCAGAAGGACGTCAAGTACTTCGAGCAGCGCGCGCAAGAGCTCGGCATGAAGACGACCGTGCTCGCCGCGGATAACGACAACGCGAAGCAGATCGCGCAAGTCGAAGATGCACTCACGCTCGGCGCGAAGGTCCTCGTGATCCAGCCGACGGATTCGCAAGCCGCCTCGAGCTACGTCCGCCTCGCGCACGAACATGGCGCGAAGGTGATCGCCTATGACCGCGCGATCGTCTCGCCGGACCTCGACTACTACGTCTCGCACGATTCGTACAAAGTCGGCGTGCTCCAGGCCAAGGCCGCGATCGCGGCGACCGGCGGCAAGGGCAAGTTCATCCTGCTCTCGGGCCAGGCCGGTCACTCGGTCGCGATGGAGATCACGCGCGGCTACGAAGAGACGCTCGCGCCGTACATCCAGCGCGGCGATATCGAAGTCATCATGCGCCAGAACCACTCGTCGTGGTCGCCGGAGCAAGCGCTGAAGTCCGTCGAAGATGCGCTCGCGCTGTCCGGCGGCAAGGTCGATGCGATCCTCGCGAACAACTCGGGCATGGCGCGCGGTGCGGTGCAGGCGATCCAAGCCGCCGGCCTCCAGCACGTGTTCATCGCGGGCGCGGATGCCGATGCCGCGAACATCAACTTCGTGTGCGAGGGCAAGCAGACGATCGAAGTGTTGAAGGACATCGAACCGCTCGCGCGCACCGCGGCGGAGACCGCGCGCGACCTCCTCCACGGCGAAGCACCGACGAATTCCTCGACGATCGCGCTCGCGGGCAAGCAAATCCCGGTTGCTGCCGTGCGCGTCGAAGTGATCACGCCCGAAACCGTGAAGCCCCTCCTCGTCGATAGCGGCTTCATCTCGGCGGACGAATTGCCGGCTTGCAAGAGCCACCTGGCGGCACTCCTGTGAAGACGTACCTCGCATTGATCCTCCTCGCGGGTGTCGCGTACGCCGACGAGCCCGGCGTTCCACCGCCCCCACCCTCGCCGGTCGATCCGGCCGGTGCGCCTTCGGTTCCGGAACCGGAGCCGGGCGAGACCCGCGTCGACAAGGACACGCATCCCGAGCCGAAGCCGCCGGTGATTCCGGAACCGGCGACGCCGGATACGATCGTCCACAACCCGAACACCACGGACTCGCTCGCCGCGCCGGATCAGAACGCCGCGCCGACCGCACCCGGTGTCGAGCTGAAGGGCGTGCGTCTCGAGCTTCACGGCTACGCGCGCATGCCGCTCATCACCACAGGCACGCGCGAGCCGTACCTCGTCGATAACGACTACTACCTGTCTGGCTTCAACTACACGCGCCTGTACGAACCGGATTGGTCGGAGCTGCATTTTTCCGCGAGCAAGGGCGACTACAAGGTCGAGTTCGGGCTGTTCGCGTCGCTGTACTCGGACTACGCGCAGGCCGACATCACCGATCAGCTCGGCATCGCGCAGGCCTCCGTCACCGCGAACAACTTCCTCGACGTGAAGCACCTCTCGGTGCAGGTCGGCGTGTTCTGGGATCGCTACGGCTACATCGAGCCGTACGACACGTACATCTTCGGTCGCACGCATCAAGGCGGCGCGAAGGTCGCGTACGCGTTCGAGGACGGCACGCGCATCCAAGGTGGCATCGGCTTCCATCAAGCCGACCTGCAACAGAACCTCGGCATGACGCCGATCCTCCACCTCGCCGGCGTGAAGCCGATCGGACCGCTCGAGCTCGGCGCGTACTTCATTCGCACGTGGACCGACGACCACCGCCAGCTCTCGCCGATCGAGAGCGGCTCGATGTACTCGACCGGTGTCGACGCGCGGATGAAGTGGTGGCACGACCGCGGCACGTCGTATCTCGCGTTCGGCTACTACCGGATGGACAAGGCGCTATACCTCGCGCCCGCGCTCGAGGTCATGCATTCGACCGGCGGTCGCGGCATCACCGAGAACTTCCTCGGGCTCGATGCCAGCGACAGCGGCACCGGGCACATGTACACGCTCGCGACCGACAACACGATTCGCATCGATCCGAAGTCGGCGGTGCGCGTGTTCGGGATGGGCACGTGGGTGCGCTCGCCGCAGGTCGACGAGATGAACCCGCTGAACAACAAGGATCGCCGCCTGTACTTCAAGTGGGGCGCGGAGCCGAGCTACTTGATCCTGCCGAAGCTACGCGCGTCGCTCCGCTACGATCGCGTGATCCTCGATCTCTACGATTCGGCGAACAGCTTCCACGTGTTGTCGCCGAAGATCGCGTTCCCGCTCGACGGCTGGGGCGAGCTGTTCATCCAGTACTCGCACTACTGGTACGGCGACAAGGTCCAGCTCCGCTCGGGGCAGGTGCCGCTCGAGACCATGCCGGATTCGGACGTGTTCAAGATCCAGGCGCAAGCCGTCTGGTGATCACTCGAACGTGCGACGCGCGTACGACGCGAACAGCTCCGTGAGCCGCGCCGGCATCGCATAGTGCGCGAGCGTTTCCGCTTCGAGCTTCAGCTCCTTCGCGAAGCTCTCGACGAGATCGAGCTTCGTCAGGCGCTGGCCGACCATCCGCACCTTCGCGCTATTCGGCGTGCGGGTCGGCGTGGCACCGGCGATCGCGGCCAGCGCATTCAACCGGCCACCGCGCACGTCGTCGCAGAGCTCGGCGAGATCGCGATTGCGGGCGATCGCACGGCCGAGCGCGCCGAACACCTGATCGAGCCGCGGATCCGCGAAGCTGCACGCCGTCACGATCTCGCGGAACACGGCGAACACGAGCTCGAACCGCGCGCGCGCGAGCTCGACGTAGAGCCATTCCGATCCGCCCTGCGCGGAGAAGATCCGGCGCTCGGTTCGCAGCAACTGGATCAACGACAGGCCGAGCGCATTTGTCGACGCCACCCGAACGTGCGCGCGCAGCTCCGTGATCGCCCACTGGATCGCACGGATCGCGATCCGGACATCCGGCGTGGTCGGGAGGACCAGATCGATCCGCTCACCATCGAGGAGCGCGGCGACCTTAGATTCATCGATCACGGATGCGAGCTCGTTCGCATAGTCCTCCGACCTTGCGTACACGCGATCGACGAGCGCACCCGCGACCGCGACCGCCGCGCACATCCGACCGGCCGGTTGCTCGTCCGCACCGATCCAGCGCGCCGTTGCCGCGCCGAGCTCGTGCGCATCCGCGAGCAGGTAGAACAGCTGGGCGCTGTGGAGCTCGTCTCCGAGCGCCGGGATGAGGAGCGTGCGCCGGAGATCGTGGCCCCGGACGATCTGCTCGCAGCACACCCGCGCATGGTCCTTGTCGGCGGGCCACAACCCGGCATCGACGAACGCGTGGCGCCGTGCGAGTCGCGTGCGACGAGCCAAGGTCTCGAATACGCACGACGTTTCCTCGAACGCGACCATATCCATACCCGTCCAACGACTCCCGACGGCAGTCTTCCCGAAAAAATGAAAGCGCCGCTCGCTGGTGGGCGAAACGGCGCGAGCTCTAGAGGGAGGAGAGCTCTGGAATCGTAGCCGTGGCGGACGGTTACGTTTACATGAGCGCCCTCGCGATGAACGCGATGCATGCTCCGAACACCAAACCCGCCACCCGAATGTGCATACGCTAGAAGGAATCGGACGGATCGGGATTTGGTGAAGCCCCCCACGCAGATCCGACGGCGAAATAGTCGATCGCCGAGCGGATCCGCGCGACCGCCTTGCCCTCGGAGAGCTTGGTCTCCCGCTGCAACGCGGCGAGCGCTTCGTCGAACCGGCGATCCGCGACGAGGCCGATCACCTGGTCCGAGAGCCGCGGCCCTGCCCGATCGGGCCCCCACAACGCATCGTTCAAGCGGCGGACGAGCGCGATATCGGCATCGCGATCGCCGGGATCCATCACGTCCGGGTGGTGGCGCAGCTGTTCGTACTCGTCGAGCGCACGCCGCGACATGTGATCGGCGGCGGGTCGCCAGGTCGCGTGAAGCTTGGCCGCGAGGGCTTGGATCGCGGCCGCGAGCGTGCCGTGCTCGGCGAAGTCGGGATCCGCGAGCCGATCGAGTGCAGCGCCGAGCAAGGCATCGAGCCGCAGGTCCGCCATCACGATCGTCACGATCTCCGGCGACGGCGACCAACCACTCGCCGCGGTCTCGATCACCGAATCGCGAAAGAACGCCTCGCTGCGTTGCCGATTGAGATCGGTCTTCGCGCCGGGCTTGTCACGCGCGACCGCTTCGAACAGCGCGATGATCTGCGCGGGTGGCACCAGCTTCGAATCGTTGATCGCTTGAAGCAGCCAATAGCGCGCCGAGAGATTCGGCCAGCGCTCGCGCACGTCTTCGTCGCGGCCGAGCATGAGGATCGCGCGATCGAGCTCGGCATCTTCTGCAACCGGCCGGCGTAACAGCGCGCTCAGCACCGGCGCGTAGTCGATGATCGGCAGCTCGATCATCGTCGCGACCCGGCGCCGGATCACGATCAGCACGTTTTGGCCGAGCTTCGGTGGGGACTCGTGCCGTGCGACATCGTTCATCTGCTCGATCCAGGCGGCGATGTCGTCCCACTTGCGCTCGTCGACGAGCCCGTTGATCCGCTTCTTCGCCTCGGCGAGAGGCTTGCGGAGCGCGAGCGCCGTCGACAACCGGTTCATCTCCGCGAGCTTTTCACGAAAGAGATGTGCGTGCGAGGCGTACGTCGAAATCGCCCGGCGACCCGGATACGATCGACGTGTGAACGCGGGAGTCATAGCGATCACGCTTGCCGCCGGATGCAGCTTCTCGCCGGGCGCACAGCTCACGGGCATACCCGACGGACCACCTGTCGTGTCGAGCGATGGTGCGCGCGATGCCGGCAACGACGCCAAGCTGCTCGACGCGTACGTCGCCCCGTTCTGCGACTCGCGGGATCAAGACCTCGTCGCTTGCTACGAGTTCGAGAACAACCTCACCGATGGCTCGTCGCATCACAACGACGGCACCGCGAACGCGACCTACGGCGCCGGCAAGGTCGGCAACGCGCTCGTCATCAACACCACGAACGGCATCGACATCGCGGACAGCTCGTCGTTCGACGTCACCGATCTCACGATCGAAGCGTGGATCTATCCCACCGCGATTCCGCTCGCCGGACAACGCGCGGGCATCCTCGACAACGATGGCCAGTACGGCTTCTTCCTGCATCCGAACGGCGACTTGATCTGCAGCGCCGGCGGCTCGGTCACCGCGCAAGCCGGAATCGCCGCGAACGCGTGGACGCACGTCGCGTGCACGCACACGAACAACACCGTCGCGATCTATGTCGCCGGGAAGCTCGTCAACAGCGCCGGCGCGACCGCGCTACCGACGGGCAGCACGTCCGGCATCACGCTCGGCGGCAACAACCCGCCGAATGGTGGAAGCCCGCTGACCGGCAGTCTCGATCAGCTCCGCTTGTTCGGCACCGGCCGCGCGCCCGTGGATCTCTGCCACGACGCCGGCGCGCCGAACTGTTAGCCCGGAATCTCGGCGTCCGCCGGAACCGGCTCGTCGGTGTTCGGCCGCGGCACGATCTCGAACCGCGCGTGCGCCGGAACCTTCTCGCGCTCTTCGGCCGACATCAGCGCGTACTCGAGTTGCCCCAACCGCTCGATCTCCGCGAGCGCGTTGAAGCCACCGATGAACTGCCCGCGTAGATAGATGAACGGCACCGTGTGCTGCTTCGTCTCGTTCGAGAGCGGCACCAGCTTCGCCTCGTGCTCCGGCTCTTCGAGATCGACGTTATCGAAATCGACCTTGTGCTTCTCGAGGATCGTGATCGACCGACCGGTCCACGGATCGCTCTTCTTGCCGAAGATCTGCGCCTTGATCGACGGATCGCCAAAGCCCGCACTCTTCGCGACCGGCTTCGCATTCGCGACCGGCGCCGTGGCTGCCGCAGCCCGCAACGCTTCGGCGGCCTTGGCCTTCGCCTGCTTTTCGTACTGCGATTCGAACTCGCCGCCGACGAACTTCGCCCACGCCTTGCGCGCGCGGAGATAGCGCGGGTCCGTCGCCATCTTGTCCTGGAGGTAGTCGCGCAACTCGCCACCGATCTCGTCGGCGCGGTTCAGCGCGGCCATCAGCTTCTCGGCGGCGACTTTCGCGAACTTCTCGTTTTTCTCGTCGGTCGAATCCGGCATCCGTCGCTAGATACCATTACAGGCAGCCGGCGTCTGCGAATTCAGGACGTAGGTGAACGTGAAGCACATCTCCGACGGGTAAACGAGCGTTTGCGCCGTCGGGTTGTCCCAGGTGCAGGTGGTCTCGAATACGGTCCCCGCCGGGAGATGCAGCGGCTGGTCGTAATAGAACAGCGTCGGCGCGGCATCGCGGTACTGCGGCAGCCACGGATCCACGACCTGCATCGTCGTCAGCTGGTCGACGCTGGGCCCCAGCGCGATCTGATACTTCGAACCGGTCTCGTGCATGTGCCCGACCATCACCACGAGATCGCGATCGCTATCGAGCGCACACGCGTAGTGCGCCGTCGATTCGCCGGGCGGCAGCGCGAACGTGACGTCGCTCGCGACCATCGTGGTGGCCCACTTCGTCGATGCATCCGGGGTCACGAGGTTGAACCGCAGCACGTCCTGCAGGAGGCGCGGATTGTCCGTCGCGTTCACGTAGTGAAACTGGACGACGAGCCGCATGCTCGCCGGCACCTGCAACGCGACCCCATCGGGCAACGGTTCCGTGGCTTGCACGAACCAGCGCATGTCCTGATTCGCGGATCCCGACGTGCAGTCTTCGAGCGTGCCCGATGGCTTTTCGACGTCCGGAATCATCAGCGACATGTGATGACCGCCGGTGCCTTGGAATGCGGTGACACCACTGATCGCGAGCTCGCCGAGCGGATTGTCGATGTACCAACACCATTGCCGCTCTTCACCGGCGCCGATGATGACCTCGGGCGTTTGCAGATCGACATGCGCCCCGGGCGTGGATCGCACGTGTGCGCGGCCATCGATCACCGCGGGCGCAGTCGGCGCGACGTAGTCGGACGGCACGTCGACGCCACACGCGGCGATCACGACCAGCACGACGAGACGCACGCCCCTACGTATCACGGCTAGCGCGCGGCCCCCGGCGTGAAATAGTTCGCAGCATCGCGGATCGCGACGGCCGCCTGCTCTGCCGTCCCGCCGAACGTCTCGACGAACGCGGCCTCGGCGACGTCGTAACGGCGATCACAGACGAGCATCACGATCACCTCGGGCAACATCGGGTGCTGGCGTGCTTCGCCGTACAGCGCATCGATCAGCGAGCGATACAACGCCGGTTCCATGCCCCGGGGTCGCGGCTTCACGACGAGCGGGTCGTCCCGATACTTCTCGTAGATCGCGACACGCTCCTGCGTGAGCTTGCCGACCCACTCCTTGTACGCGGGCTCTCGGTTTGCGGCCCGGTCGTGAATCGCGCGAGCGAGTGCGCCCTTGGCGGCGAACTCCTCGGTCATCACGCGCGCGAGCACCGCGTCGTCGAGCCATCGCCCGATCGCCGTGTCCTCGACGATCATCTCCAGGAGCTCGTCCGAGCGCGGCGCCCACCCGGATTCGGCGAGCTCGAGGAACAAGAGGCGCGGTCCCGACCAGAACCAATCGCGATCGATCCGCCCGCGCAGCCGGCGCAGCCGATTCGCGTCGCTGGACTCGTAGATCGCGCGGAGCTCGCCGATCGTCGCGGGCTTCGCGATCGAGCTCTCCGCCATCGCGGCATCGTGGTCGTGGATCTGCGTCGCCTGCGCGAGCAGGGCCGCCGGCGCGTCGGCATGTTCGGCGAGCGCGAGGATCGCCTGGCGGACGTCCTGGGGCCACGGCCAGACCGCGAACAGCGGTGCCGCGGCCATCGTCGGCGCTGCCGCGAGCTCGTGGACGCGCGGGCGGAGGTGCTGCAGCAGTGGTTGGTACAGGGCATCGCGCGCTCGCACCCACGCCGCGATCCCTTCGTAGTCGTCACCCAACACGCCGAGGCGATAGACGATCCGCCGCGTCGGATTCACGTACTCGACCGCGCCATCGACGACGATCGCACCGGTCTGCGAATCCACGAGCGAGCGCAGCCATTGATCGAGTTGCGGCGTGCGCGTGGCCGCGGTCACCACGACCACCGACGTCACGAGCCCGTCGAGCTCGTCCGGAATCACCTCGTGCGGTGACGGCGTCACGACCTCGAACGTCGAGTCGCGATACGACCCGGTCTTCGTTTTCTTGTTCCAGTGCTTGCCCACCTTGCGCTTCGCGAGGAAGTGCAGCGGCGAGCTCGTGCACAGGATTCGGATCAGCCGAAGACCTTTTTCTTCAGCTCGCCCGTCGTGGCGGCGTTCGTCAGCTCTTCACGGCCACCGAGGCATTCGCCGGCGATGAACACGACCGGCAAGCGCTTGCCCTTGGAGTCACGCTTGACCGCGTACTGCGCGGCGGCGTCCTCCTGGATGTTCGTCACCTGATACTTGATGCCGTTCGCGTCGAGGATATCCGTCAGCTTCTGCGCGTCACGCCGGGTCTTGTCCATGTGATAGACGATGACCGGCGCGGCTTCCGCAGCTGCCTTCTTCGTTTCCACGGGCGCAGCAGGCGCACGATCACCGAACGAGCGGCGATCCGCGAGCTCGGCTTCATCGGCAAACGGCCGGCCGAGCGACTCGTTCGCCTTGCGCAACGAATCGCCGACCTTGCCGGGGACCTTTTCGAGCGCCGCGTGGGCCTGCGCTCTGACTCGATCCAGGAGCCCCATCGCTAGTTAACGACGCGGAGGCTCTTGCGACCGGCCGGAATCGGCGGCGCCGCCTGATCGTCCGGATCGACTTCCGGCGCGACCGACACGACCGACGTCTTCTTGCGCGTCTTCGCCGCCGCCTTGCGTGCGATGTCGAGGAGCTTGCCGTGCGCTTCCGCGTGGGCCTTCTCGTCGGCGCCGGTGACCGCGTTGACGACCTTGTTCTTCAGGTACTGGAGCTTGTTCTTGCGCGCGCCGACTTCGTACACGAGGTCCGCCGTCGTCGAGCCCGCCATGTGCGGCGAGCGGTGGAACGCGCTGTTGAGCTCCTTGTGCTTCGCGAGGTACGCGCGCACTTCGTCCATCGTCATGCCGACGTCGGCGAGCGCCTTGTCGACTTCCTTCTGGGCGAGCTGCTTGGCCTTGAACAGCTGCATCTGCACGCGGCTGTACACGTTGACCGCGCCGTCACCGTTCGTCTCGATCGGCAGGAAGATGCCCTGCGGATAGAGCTCGGTGATGAACGACTGGATGCCGTCCGACACCGACGAGCTCGGCATGCATCCGAACGGCTTCACCGAGAGGGTCATGTTGACCTTCGAGTACGCGACGTTCTGGATCAGCTTGCCGACTTCCATGTGGCCTTCGCCGCCACGGAGGTTGTTGTCGTAGAACGCGTGCGAGATTTCCGCGATCTGGTCCATGTTCGGCAGGTGGTAGTCGTTCAGGCCCATCGCCTTGGCGATCGTCTGGAACAGACCACGCAGCACCTTCTCACCGGCCCACAGCGACGCCATGCGCTTGCGAACGTCCACGCCCTTCAGCGAGAACTTCGAGCCGCCTTCGTCCTTGTTCGCGTCCGCGCCGCGCAGGTTCGCGCGCTGCGCCGTATCGAACCGGCCTTGCCACACCATGTAGAGCAGCCACGCGGTGACGAGCTGGATGTCCGGCTCCGCACCTTCGGCTTCGAGGAAGCGCTGCAGGCCGTAGTTGCCGTCGCCTTCCGTGGTCATCGCCCAGAACTCGCCGATGATGCCGACGCGCGGCTTCACCTTCGTGCGGTCGACTTGGACCTTCGCCATCTCGCGGCGGACCTTGAGCAGCGCCAGCGGCAACGACGTGTTGTGCTCGAACGCTTGGCTGATGATGCGCTTCGAAACTTCGAGCGCGCGGTCGGTCGCGCCGGCCTGCACCTCGTACGGACGGATGCGGTAGCCGAGCGCGTTCAGGCAGTCGCCGATGAGGATCGCGCGAACGACGCCCCAGAAGAACGTCGGGTTCATCTCGAGGCCAACGCCCTCGCCCGTCGCCTGCTTGAGGCCGCCGGTCTGTTGGAACAGGAGCACGCGGAAGCCGTCGAAGCCCGAGTCACGCAGCGCCTTGCGGTACTCCGTGACGTACGTGCCGAACCGGCACGGGCCGCACGCGCCGGCCGTGATGAACACGTGGTTCTTGACGATCTCTTCCTTCGTCATGCCCTGGTCGCGAAGACCGTCGAGGTACTTCACGAGGTTGCCGACGGTGAAGTACGTCGGGTTGCACTGGCCACGGTTGCCGTACTCGCGTCCGTACTGGAGCGCGTCGTTATCCGGCGTGTCCATCGCCATCACCTTGTAGCCGATGCCACGCAGTGCCGACTGGATGAACAAGTCGTGCGCCATCGTCAGGCCCGACACGAGGATCGTGGTGTGCGCGCGCTGGTCCGCCGTGAAGTGACGCGGCACTTCGTCGAGCCAGTGCTTCGCCGCTTCCGTCGGAAGACCGAGGCGCTTGCGCTCCTCGATTTCGAACTTCTTGAGCTCGGCCTCGATCGCTTCGAGGGACGACACATCCAGACCATTGTTGTTTTCGTTCGTGGTGCTCATAAAAGTTCTCCTAGGTCCTCATCACGTTCAGAGCGGCAGGCTTCTTCGCCTTCGTCGCCGGGGTGTTTGCGGCGACGAGCGCCTCGATGTTCTTGATTTCGGTGTCCAGCTTGTCGTCGATACGACCGACGTTCGCCATCTTGGTTTGCAGCACGCGCATCAGCTCGAGCTTCTTCGTCAGGATCGACGTGTCGAGCTCGACCTTCTTCTGCGCGTGATCCTCGAGCTTCTCGCGGAGCAGCATCAAGGTGTGCGCGTAGGTCTTCACGCGGATCTTGATCGATCCGCTCGGCTTGTTCGCATCGATATCGTGCAGTGCCGAGTAGGCCTTACCGGCCGACGCGATCACCGAATCGATGAGGCCGTACGTCGGCGCATCGTGACCGCACTTGAAGCTCGAGAGATCCAAGCACGCCAGGTTCGGATGGCGCGAGGCGTACTTCGCCGCCCACACCTTCTGGACCGAGTTCGTCGAGTAGTTCTCGGGCCACACGTCGGTGACGTCGAGACCGTTCTCGATCACGCCCTTCGCGATGTCCTCTGCGAACATCTCGTCGAGCGTGGCCTTGTCACGCGGCAACGAGCGCATCGACAGGATCGGATAACCGAGCGCCTGGAACTCCTCGAGCACCGAGTGGTTGAGGCCCGGATCGTTGTGATACGGGCGGCCGAGCATGACGAGCGCGACGCGGTTGTCCTTCGTCACTTCGTCGAGGATCTCGCGACCCTTGCGCTCCATCTCGTCTTCGAACGCCTGGACCGCCTTGAACGCTTCGTCGATCGCGAAGTCGTTCTCGTCCGTGGTCAGACCGAGCAGCGGGCCGAACTCGTCGAACATCTGCTTCTTGCACATCAGCGGCTCGTTGAGCGTGACCGCCGTGTCGAGGTAGCTGATGCCGCGCTCCGCGAAGAAGTCGGTCTCCTTCGTGAACGCCGCGCGGATCACCTTCGGCGTACCCGACACGACCGGGCAGCTCGCCGTGTCCATCTGGTTCACGATGAACGTGGGGATGTGCGTGATCGCCGGGAAGAAGATGTAGTTGAGCGGCTTCTTCTCGTGGTGCTTGAACAGCAGGTTGTGGATGTGCGCCTGGCAGACCTTGCTCGGGTAGCAAGGATCGACCGAGCCGTACTTACAGCCGGCCTGCCACATCTCTTCCGACGTCTCGTCGGAGAACACGACGTTGCGGCTATCGACGCCGAGCGTCTCGAAGTACGCGCGCCAGAACGGGCCCGTCGAGTAGAGGTTCAAGACGCGCGGGATGCCGATGCGCGTGTCACGGCGCTTCGCCCACACTTCCGACGACGCGCGCTGGAACGGACGCTCGATCTCCTTGTGACGAACGGCGCCGAGCAGCGTGCGCTTGACGACGACGTCCTTGGTCGGCACGCCGTGCTCCGGCATCGCCTTCGGCTCGTAGAAGCTCTTGAATGCGAGCTTGGCTTCGTAATCGACCAGGTTCGGATACTGCTTCATCCGCTTCTGGCGCTCTTTGTTGAGCACCTTCAGCGCGTCCATGTTCTCGACCGTGCCCTTCTCGCACGAGAAGCCGCTGATGTAGCGAGCGGTCTTGCCGTCGAGGGTCTTGGTGTCGATGAACGTGCGCGAGCAGTTGTTCGGGCAGAAGTTGCAGCGCGTGTGCTCGTCGTTGATCGACACGTACTCGATGTCGACGGCTTGATCGAGACCGACGAACGAGGTCTTGCCACGACGGCGGGTGACGCGGAGTGCTTCGAACGCCGCACCGATCGCGCCGGCTTCACCGGTGTGCGGGTGCAGATAGACTTCCGCGTTCGGGACGCGCTTCTCGATGTAATCGACCTGCGCCTTCAGCGCGGCCATGTTCTTTTGCGTTCCGCCCTGGAGCACGAACACGCGGCCGAGCTCGCTCATGCGCGGAATCTGGACGACGTACTGCCAGATGTTCTTCGGCAGCACGAGCGCGAGGCCCGCGAGCAATTCCTCTTTCGCATAGCCTTCCTTCTGGAAGTTCACGCGATCGGAATCGAGGAACACGGCGCAGCCGTAGCTGAACTTCGGCGCGAGGCGCGCTTCGAACGCGACGTCCGCGTACTGGCGAACCGGCACGCCGAACTGATCGGCCATCGCTTGCAGCAGCATGCCGTTACCGGCCGAGCAGCTGTTCGAGAGGCGGAAGTTCTTCACGTCGCCGTTCTGCATGAACATCACCTTGATGTCCTGCCCGCCGATATCGCAGATCACGTCGACCGCCGGGAACCAGCGCTTCGCCGACATCATGTGCGCGACGGTCTCGACGATGTTCGCGTCGGCGCCGAGCGACTTCTCGAGGACATCGCCGGCGTAACCGGTCACGCCGAAGCCGATGACCTCGAGCGTTGCGCCCTGGTCCGTGGCCCACTGGCGCATGTCCTTGAACATGTCCTTCATGTCCTGGATCGGGTTGCCCTTCGAGAGCGTGTACACCTTCTTCAAGATGTTCTCGTTCTCGTCGATGAACACGCACTTCGACGAAGTCGATCCACCGTCGAGGCCGATCACGCCGCGATAGGTCTTGCCCGCTTCGAGGATCGCGTCCTCGTAGTCCGGGGTCTTGTACTTCTCGACGAACGCATCGCGCTCGGTCGGTTGTTCGACGAGGCCCGGGCCCGCGCTCTCACCGAGCTTCGACTTACGGCCGTGCGAGATGAACTCGTCGAGCGGCTCGAGGCCGCGATACGCGCCGACCGTCTCGGGCTCGTAGAGACCGAACAGCACCGCGCCGTACGCCGCGTAGAGATCGCTGTTCTTCGGGACGAAGATCAGCTCTTCGATCGGCACCGTCTTGTCGTATTCGTAGCCGCGCTCCGCCCACGCTTCCGGGATCCGGAGGCGCCAGCATTCCTGGAGGAACGGCAGGTACGTGTTCGGGCCACCGAGGAGCAGCACTTTGCTCTTCAGCGTGTTGCCGCGCGTCAGCACCGCGAGGTTCTGCGACACGATCGCATCTGCGAGCGAGTTCATGATCTCGCCGCGCGGGATGCCGGACTTCACGAGGTTGACGATGTCGGTCTCGGCGAACACGCCGCACTTCGCCGCGACGTGATGGAGCTTCGACGGGTCGAACTTGAGACCCGGAACTTCTTCGCGCGGCATGCCGACCTTCAGCACGCACTTGTCGATCGTGGCGCCTGTCCCCGACGCGCACTTGTCGTTCATAGAAGTTTGAGCGGTCTTGTCGCCGGTTTCCTCGTTCTTCTTGAACATGATGATCTTGGCATCTTGGCCGCCGAGCTCGATCACCGAGCCGACGTCCGGGTGGAGCTTCTCCACCGCCATGGTCACCGCATTTACTTCTTGGACGAACTTCGCACCGAGGTGCGGCGCGATCGGCGAGCCGCCCGAGCCGGTGATGAACGTGCGAATCTGATCCTTGCGGAGATTCGGGAACGCCGCGTGGATTTCACGCAGCATCTCGCGCGTCATCTCGGGCTGACGAGTCTCGTGGCGCAGGTACTTGCTCCACAAAATCTCTTTGGTCGTCGGATCGACGACCGTCATCTTCACCGTCGTCGAACCGACGTCGATACCGATGACTACTTTGTCCGGGTTCGTTGTGCTCATTCGTTCTCCAACTAGACTGACGCGTCAGTCTGGTCCGGTGAGTATAGATAGACTGACGTGTCAGTCCAGTCTTAAATACCGGCAACGTCTAGGCGATCTGCTGGGTCCTAGTGCGTAACGGATTACGCGAGGACGCCGCGCAGAGCGACCATCAGGATCTCGTCGACCACGGTCTCGACGGTTGGGGCGTCGGGCTGGGTGATGATGTGCTCGACAACCCCGCGAATCATCCCGAGCATCGCGGCCGCCAGGAGCGGAGGTTGGACCTTTCGGAGCATCTTGATCTCCTGGCCCGATTCGAACGCCCTGCGTAACAGGTCGCGCACCTCGCCAAAAAATTGATCGAGGCGTTCGGCCGCTTCGGCATCCGGCGTGTGACCGGCCGAGAGCAACAGCATCGCGAGCGGGCGATCCTGGACCACGAACTCGATCGCACCGATCACCTGCGTGCGGAGCTGAACTTGGGGCGGCGGCACGTTCGGCGCGTCGACATCGATCCGATGCATGTGGCGGCGGAGCTGCTCCATCGCTTCATCGAGGATCGCGCTGAACACCGCGCTCTTCGATTCGAAGTACAGATAGAACGTGCCGCGCGCGATGTCGGCGCGATCGATGATCGCGTGGATTGAAGCACCGTGATAGCCGGCCTCGGCAAACACGTGCTTCGCCGCCTCGAGGATCTGGCGACGGCGTTCGCGCTTCTGCGGATCGAGGACAACGACCTGCGCCGCCATTAGCCCTGCCCCGCGATCGCCTTGCGAGCGAGCGCCTTGAACGAGCGCAGCCCGAGGTTGTCGGCGATCCGCAACACGTCCGCGTTCATGCAGCGCTTCGCGATGATCCCGATCGCCTGCTCGAGGTGATTCTGATCGGACGCGAGTGCGCGCACGGCACCGGTCTTCGTCGGCATCGCCGCCGCGCCCTTCAACACGAGCGGCTTCGCGAGCAGGTTCGATCGTCCGTCGAACAATCCGATCATCAACTTCGTGCTGCGGTTCAACGCCACGATATGGCCGACATCACCGGGCGCATCGCGCAGCACCCGAATCGATGGAAACCGATTCGCGCTCGTCGGCACTCTCGTACCGATCGCCATCGCACCGACCACACCCGCGAACAGCGCGAACCCCGCGATCTTCACCGATAGACCGAGCGCGATCATGATGTAGCCAGCGAGCGGACCGAGGATCAACGACAGCACGAGCGTCGCCAGCAATTGGCGCATCGACGCGCACAGCGTGGCCAACCGTTCGAGCTCGGGATCCATCACCCACCGCGCCGCGATTGATACGCGACGATCGCGCGCTCGAGCCCCGAGTACATCTTGCGCCAACGCAGCCGCGAATCGACGATCATGCCGCCGTCGTCGCAATGCGCTTGGATCTCCGCCTCGAGCGCTTGCGCGAACGGCGCGCAATCCGAGTACAGGTTGATCTCGTCGTAGACGCCGTGTGAGAGCGCCGTGAAGTTCGCGCTGCCGACATCGGTCCAGCGGTGATCGATCACGACGACCTTGCTGTGGACCATCCGCGGGAGGAGGCAGATCGTGAGGTTCTCCGGCGCGCCCGTCGTCCGCATCAGCGCGTCGCAGGTCGCGCGGTTCGTGGCGCCGAGGACGTCCGCGTGATCCGCGGTGACGAGCTTCACCTTCACGCCGCGTTGCACCGCGCGCGCGAGCGCCGCCGTGAACCGGTTGTCACCGAGATACGCCATCTCGACGGTGAGCGATTCCTTCGCCGCATCGATCAGCGCGAGCCGATGCGAGATCATCGGACAGCTCTTCTTGCGATGCGCTTCGCGCGAGTGAACGAGGAAGTCGACGCCGCGCGACGGATCGAATTCGTCGAGGCCGGCCATCCGCTCGCGCAACCGCGACACGTACTCTTCGCCCTCGGCTTCGATCATCACGTCGAGCCACTCGTGGCGATGGTTGTCACCGATGCCCATCGAGCCGAGCGCGAGATACGTGTCGTCGATGATGTAGATCTTCGAGTGATCGAACCGCTTGCGCATGTGCTCGACGGTGATGTTCGGATGCTGGAGGATCCGATCCGCGAGCTGATTCGGGCGCTGCTTGAATGAACCCGGCGCGCGATACACGGCGCCGAGGAACCACGCCTGGAGCCCGCGCACCATGTCGACGCGCTTGTGGAAGAAGCTCTGCTTGTTGCCGCCGGTGTACTCGTAGACCGCGGCGATCCGATCCTTGTGGATGATGACTTCGGCACCGCGATCGGCGGCGGCGAGCACCGCTTCACCGAGCAGGTTGCCGGCTTCGTCGTCGCGCCACAGGAACGCGCGAATCTCGACCGACTTCTTCGCCTCGCGGATCCGAGCGAGGATCGCCTGGAATGCGCGATCGCCGGAGCCGAGCACGCGCAACGGGACGTGACCGTCGGCCTCGGGCTCGATCGGTGTCGACACTTCTTCGAGCGGAAGATCGATACCGACCGGCTGCATCTGCCGGACACGGCGAGCGCGACGTCGATTGAATCCCCTACGTACGGGACGGGGTACCGCTGGTCGCGCCATCTAGACTGCATACGGTTAACCGACTTCGGGTGATCGGTCAATTAGTGGTATTTGCCTGCAATCAGGCACTTACGGACGCACACCGAGTCCCACCATCAGTGCGACACCGCCGTCGCTGCTGCTATCGCTGGTTCCAGCCGCTCCGACGCCCAGGTCGAACGCCACGTGTTTGCCGCCGACGCGGATACCGGCAAAGCCCATATTGAACACGCCCATGAACGAGAACACCTCGAGCATCGGGCGGACCGGCGCCGAGCCGAGGATCAGCGCGCCGTCGACAAACGGTAGTGGTGGCACGTCCGAGTCGGGCACCTTCAGGATGCCGAGCGACGCCGACGCGACGACGTTACGCGTGACCTTCGTGATCTTGGCGTCGATCGTCCAGATGTTCTCCGTCTGATCGTGACCCTCTTCCTTCATCACGTTGATGCTGGTGTCGATCGCGAACGCGAAGTCCTCGTGATCGACGAGCTGGATCTTCGCGCCGATCTGATAGTCGGTCCCGAGCGTGCGGCCGTAGGCAGCGGCGAACGACAGCTCGATGCCGTGACCGAGCCCGCCGGCGGTGCTGAGCATCGATCCGTGGTCGGCGGCCGTGCGGATCGAGAAATCGAACTGGCCCTGGTCGAGCGCGATCGCGGTGCCACGTCCGAACGCGCGATCGCTCGCCGCGTCGCTGTCACGCATCGCGTGCAGGGTGGTGTCGACGGGCGCCGGGTCGGTCTTGTCGATCGGGTTCGGCACCTCGGGAACGGCGGGATCCGCGACTGCAACCCGGGTATCCGCATGCGCCACCTGCCCGACGAGAAGCAACGCCGTGATCGCCTTCACCATGGCGTTCGCTTCAGCAACGCTCGTGCCTCCGGCAAGTCCGCGAATGCGCTGGACGTGCATCTCGAAAATCTGAGGCGACCGCGACGTTGCGTTGGTCATCGTGGGGCATGTTTGAAAGTGCGACGAGCCCACGTAACTGCGCAAAACAACGGCCCGATTGTCTGGCGCGATGGTTGCTCATCCGCGCGGCGTGTCCGACGTCGTGCTCACCCGGATCAAGAAGGTCTACGAAGGCCAGACGCGGCCCGTCATTCCGGATCTCGATTCTGACGATCCCCGCGCACCAGATGGTCGTCCTCGTCGGGCCGAGCGGCTGCGGCAAGTCGACGACCCTGCGAATGGTCGCCGGGCTCGAGGAGCCGACCGCCGGCACGATCACGATCGACGGGCGCGACGTCACGCACCTGCCGCCGGCCGAGCGCGACATCGCGATGGTGTTCCAGAGCTACGCGCTGTACCCGCACATGACCGTGTTCGAGAACATGGCGTTCGGCCTCCGCATCGCGCACCTGCCGGAGGCCGAGATCAAGAAGCGCGTCGAAGCGACCGCGCAATCGCTGGGCCTCGAGAGCTACCTCGAACGCCGGCCGAAAGCCCTCTCGGGTGGCCAACGCCAGCGCGTCGCGATCGGGCGTGCGGTCGTGCGCCAGCCGAAGGTGTTCCTGTTCGACGAGCCGCTCTCGAACCTCGATGCGAAGCTGCGCGGCGAGATGCGGCGCGAGATCGCGCGTATCCACAAGGACTCGAACGCGACGGCGATGTACGTCACCCACGATCAGATCGAGGCGATGACGCTCGCGGATCAGATCGTCGTGTTGAAGGACGGCGTGATCCAACAGATCGGCACGCCGATCGAGATCTACGAGAAGCCCGCGAATCGGTTCGTCGCCGGGTTCTTCGGCACGCCGAGCATGAACTTCCTGTCGGCGAATCTGGCCGGTCAGACGGCGCGTGGTGCGGGCTTCGAGATTCCGCTCGATCGCGGTGGCATCCTGCAGCCGGCGACGCGCGCGACCGAGCAAGTCGTCGTCGGGATTCGCCCGGAGCGGCTCTCGCTCGAGAAGCGCGGTGACGATGTCGCGCTCGCCGGCGAAGTCGCGATGCGTGAAGTGCTCGGCGCGGAGATCGTGTTGCACGTCGAGAGCGCGGCGGGCCCGTTGACGGTTCGTACGGACGTGAGCTCGGCGCCGCGTCCGGGCGATACGGTGCAGGTGTGGATCGATCCGCACGCGGTGCATCTGTTCGATGGCACGACCGAGGTCCGGCTCTGATCTATGCGCTGGCTGCTCGCGCTCCTGCTGATCGTCGGTTGTGGTCGCGGTGACCACGGCGTCGTGCTGTGGCACGCGTACACCGGCAAGGAACGCGTCGCGCTCGAGCATGTGGTGCGCGTGTGGAACGACTACCAGGCGACAACCGAGGATCAAAAGATCACGCTCGTCGCCGTTCCGTACGATGCGTTCGCGGACAAGTTGTCGTCGGCGATTCCGCGCGGCAACGGCCCCGATCTCCTGATCTACGCGCAGGATCGAATCGGCGACTGGGCGGATGCCGGCGCGATCGAGCCGGTCGAGTTCTGGGTCGACGACGCGCTCGCCGATCAGTACTCGCGCGAATCGCTAGGCGCCCTCGCCTATCACGGCTCGCTCTACGGCTTGCCGCTCGCCACGAAGTCGCTCGTCCTCTACTACAACCCCGCGATCATCAAGACGCCGCCGAAGACGACGGATGATGTGCTCGCGCTCGCGCAACAGCTCCATCCGAAAGGCATCTTCGCGCTCGCGTATCCGAACGTCGATCTCTACACGCATGCGCCGTGGCTCCACGGCTACGGCGGTCGCGTGATGGACGACAACGGCACGCTCACGGTCGCGACGCCCGAGGCTGCGAACGCGATGCGGTTCGCGCGCGAGCTCGTCACGAGTGGCGCCACGCCCGACGACGCGCAGGGCTCGATGATCGGCAGCTTCTTCAACGAGGGTCGTGCGGCGACCGTGATCTCGGGGCCGTGGTTCATCAACGATATCGATGCGGGCGTGAGCTGGCGCGTCGCACCGCTGCCCGTGGTGTCGGCGACCGGTCAACCGGCGAGGCCATTTCGCTCGACGGAGAGCGTGATGATGTCGGCGCACGCGCACGACAAGGACGCCGCGTTTACGGTGATGCACTACTTGACGAGCGACGAAGCGGCGAAGGAGCGCGTGCAGCTCGCGCAACAGATCGTGCCGAACGTGCATGTCTGGGATAACGCGGAGCTCGCGAACGACCCGGTGCTTTCGGTGTTTCGCGCGCAGTCGGCCCAAGCCGTCGATGCGCCGAACCAACCGAGCATGCGCACCGTATGGACGCCGTATCGCACCGCGCTCGGCGAAGTGATCGCCGGACGCGCGGATGCGGCGGCGAAGCTCGAGTCGCTGCAACGCGAGCTCGCGGGGTACGCGCGATGACCGACCTCCCGCGGATGCGCACCGTGCGACCTCGCCCGACGAGCCAGCTGCGCGACTTCGCGGTCGCCGCACTGCTCGCCGTGATCATCGCGAGCGCCGCGTTCGTCTCGGCGCGTAACCGCGACGTGATCGCGCAACAACTCGGCCTCGCCGAGCGATCCGCCGCCGCGCTCGCGCACCACACGCAACCGCTCGCGACCGTGCACGGCGGCATCGTCGGGCCGGCGATCGCGTCGACCTCGCATCCGTACCTCAGTCATCGGTCGATCATGATCGATGGGGAATGGCAGCCGTTACGCGACAAAGAGATCTACGACGCCGCGCGCCGGTTCGAACGCGATGCCTCGCTCACCACGCAGTTGATCCCCGATGGCTCGGGGCGCGCGATCGCGATGGTGCGCGCGGGCGAGACCGAGATCGCGGTCGCGATCACCGAGCCCGCGCATCCCGCCGGCTATCCCCTGCTCGTGATGATCGGCGTGCTCGGCCTCGGCGCCGTGCTCGCGGCCGCCGGATCCCTGGTCGGCGCGCCGAAGCTGTTCACGTTCGCGTCGATCGGCGTGCTCGCGATCCCGACCTTGCTCTGGCATTCGTGGGTCGCCGCGGCCGCGATCGTGATGATCGCCGGCGCCACCGCACTACTCCAACGTGCGCAGCTCACCGATCGCCTCGCGACCGGCCTGCGCACGCATCGCACCGCGCTGTCGTTCCTCGCGCCGGCCGGCATCGCGATGCTCGTGATCGTCGCGGCGCCGTTCTTCATCGGCATCGTCCTCGGGTTTTACGATCACCACCAAGGCACGTGGACGTTCGTCGGCCTCGACAACTTCATCCACATTCTTTCCGGCGGCGGCAAAGGCCTCGACGACGCACAGAACTTCTGGTTCGTTCTCGGCGTGACCGTGTTGTGGACCGTCTGCAACTTGATCCTGTCCGTCACGATCGGCGTCAGCCTCGCGCTGGTGCTGTCGCGCACGTGGCTGCGCGGCAAGGGCGTGTTCCGCATGCTCCTGATCCTGCCGTGGGCGATCCCGAACTACATCACCGCGCTGATCTGGAAGGGCATGTTCCAAGGCGAGTACGGCGCCGTGAACTCGCTGCTCCACACGTTCCACCTCGATGGCGTGTCGTGGTTCTCGTCGTGGGCGACCGCATTCTCCGCAAACGTGATCACGAATACGTGGCTCGGCTTTCCGTTCATGATGGTCGTCGCGCTGGGCGCGCTCGAGACGATTCCGAAAGAGCTCTACGAAGCCGCGTCCGTCGACGGCGCGAGCGCGTGGCAGCGGTTCCGCCACATCACGATCCCGTTCCTCCGTCCGGCGCTCGGCCCCGCGATCGCGTTGTCGTCGATCTGGACGTTCAACATGTTCAACGTGATCTTCCTGGTCAGCGGCGGCAAGCCCGGCGACTCGACGAACATCCTCGTCACCGATGCCTATCGCTGGGCGTTCGAGCGCGGCGATCGCTACGGCATGGCCGCCGCGTACGCGACGATCATCTTCGGCATCCTGCTGCTGTGGACGGTATTCGGCTCGCGGATCATGCGGCAGAAGGAGCCGGCGTGACGAAGAAGCCGAACTGGCTCGTTCGCGCGGTGATCTATGCGGCGCTGATCGTGCTCGTCGCGATCGTGCTGTATCCGGTGATGCTCGTCTGCAAGAAGGCGTTCGAGCCCGGGCCGAACTTCGCGTTATCGGCGAGCCCGATGCCGCACGACGTGACGCTGTCGCACTTTCGCGATCTGTTCGGCGCGCGCGGCAGCTCGGGCGAGCTCCTGTTCGTGCGCCAGACGTTCAACTCGATCGTGGTGTCGCTGCTCACCACGATCGTCGGCGTGTCGCTGTCGTGCACCGCCGCATACGCGCTCTCGCGCTTCAAGTTCCCGGGCCGCAGTGCGGGCCTCACCACGTTCCTCGTCGTCCAGATGTTTCCGGCGACGCTGCTGCTCCTGCCGCTCTACGTGATCCTCGACAAGCTGCATCTGTTGAACTCGGTCGCCGGGCTCGTGCTCGTGTATGCGACGACTGCGATTCCATTTTGCGTGTGGACGCTGAAGGGCTACTTCGACACCCTGCCCCGCGAGCTCGAAGAAGCCGCGCGCATCGACGGCGCATCGCAATGGATGATCTTTCGCCGGATCATCTTGCCGCTCGCGACACCGGGCATCGCGATCACCGCGTTGTTCTCGTTCATGACCGCGTGGAACGAATTCATCATGGCGTCGACGTTCATGACGAACGAGTCGCGTTACACGCTGCCGGTGTTGATCCAGTCGAGCGTCGGCCAGTACGCGTCGGACTACGGCCTGTTTGCGGCCGGCGCCGTCGTCACGTCGCTACCGGTGATGATCTTGTTCTACGTGCTGCAGAAGTATCTGGTCGGCGGCTTAACCGCGGGCGCTGTGAAGGGCTGAGACCGCGTCCGCGAGCTGCTTCCAGTGCGTGCCGTTCGCCATCAGGCCGCTGATCTTCTTCTTGTCCGCGCCCTGACGGATCCACAGCTTGCGACCTTCGATCTGGAGGTCATCGGCCGAATCGACGACGAACGTCTTCAGCGTCATGCCGAGCGGATTCTTCAGCTCGATCGTGCGGTCGTCGACGACGAGCAACGCGCCGGTGAGATGCGTGATGCCGACGACACCCATGATCACCGCGAACACGAGCTGCATGCTCGCGTGGGTCATCGTCCACACCACGAGATCGAGCACGGCGACGAGCAGGAACATCCCGCCCCACACCGGCGATAACCCAACGCGCAGCTTCGGAAGCATGCGGCGGGTTTACCCCAAATCAGATATCGATGACGCCGGGGTTGTTCGGCTTCTTCGGACGCGGCGGAGCGGTCGGGACGTGATTGCCACCCGTGCTCGCGCCACCGAAGCCCGGCGAACCACCGCTCGACTTCTTCTGGAGCTCGATCGAGACCTTCGTGTCCGCACCCGCAGTCACGTCGACCTTCTTGTTTTCGACGGAGCGATAGCCATCCGACTTCACGGTGATCTTCACCGACTTCGTATCAGGCGCGAGCTCGAGCTTGGTCCCGGTGATGTCCTTGCCATCGATCTGGATCTTCGCCGACGACGCGGCGCTCGCCGGCAACACCTCGACGATGATGACCGGGATGTTCTCTTTCGACGCGACCGTCGCGGCCGAGCCAGCCGAGCCCGTCGCCGCAGAACCGGCCGAGCCCGTCGCGGCAGAGCCTGCCGAACCGGTGGCCGTCGCGACGGCGGCGGATCCAGCCGAGCCCGTCGCGGGCTTGGGCGGAGGCGGCGTGTTCACCGGCGCGGTCTCGGGCGGCGGCGTCGGATCCTCTTTGATCGATCCGAGGTTGTTGCCCTTCGACGGTCCGGCGGCAGCCGGCTCACCCGTGCCGAGGCCGAACAGCAGACCGCAGAACACGCCGACCGCGAGGCCCGCCGAAACCACGACCGGCACGGCCTTCGACACGCCGCGCTTTTTCGGACGCGGCATCGGCATCGCGCCCATCGGCGGTCCACCCATGGGCGGCTGTTGCATTGGATATCCGGGGGTAGCCATCTGTCGCCTTTCTAGATCTCGCGCTTCATCGGCCGGACGGCCTCTTCAGCCTCGGGCATTAGAATGACCCGACGGCGGCCAATCCGCCCGCGTCAGGTTGGACCCACGGCACCATGTCGACCTTGGGCACGACGCGCGGCTGGCTGCCCGGAGGCGGCGCGTCCCGCTCCGGCTTGTAGTGCCACTGGTACCAGTAGACCGTGAACGCGGCCGACACGACCGCTAATCCGATCGCGGCATCGTTCAGGTACGCCATCGTCTTGCCGAGCGATTGAGCATCCTTGCGCTCCGATGGCGTGAAGATCGGGCTCGTGTAGGCGTTATGCTGGCTGATCGCGCTGATGCCCGTCACCACGGCGGCGGCGGCAAACACGCCGGTGGCCGACAGGCCGATGATCAGCGGCGTCTTCGACGGATTGTTCGCGATCGGTGCCGGCTCGGGCTCCGGCTCGTACGTGTGCGGGGTGGCCTTGATCGGCACCGGCTCGAGGTCGACCTTCTTCTCGACGCCACCACCCGCCTCGATCTTGATCTGCAGCTCTTTCGGCTGATAGCCGACGAGCGCGAAGCTCGCCGTGTAATCGCCCGGCATCAAGATGATCGGATCTTTGATCGGCGCATCGCCGAGCGACGTGCCCGAGAGCGTCACGGTCGTGCCTTCCGGCGTGACGGTCAGCGTGAGCGTGCCGATCTTCGCGGCGATCTCGTCGAGCTTGGCCTGTGCCTTCTTCAACACGTCGGGCTTCACCGGTGGCTGCGCGTCGACGACGAGCTTCACGTGTTTGTACGCGTCGACATCGGTGCCGAGCTTGTCTTCGATCGTGCCGAGCGCGAGGTTGACCGTGATGTCGTCGCCGGCTTCGATCGCTTTCTGATACGCGGTGACGGCGTTCTGATACTGCGCCTTCGCGTCGTCGGGCTTCTTGCGGTTCGTGAAGTAGTCGCCCTTCTGGACGAGCTGCTGCGCCGCGCTCAACCACTTCTTCGCGACTTTGGGATCTTTCACGGGCGCGTCGGAAACGGCGCTACCGCTGCCGGCGTCCGGCGGCGGCGTTTGCGCCTGCGCGGATCCAGATCCCGAACCCGAGCCATCGCTGTCCATGTCGATATCGCCACCGCCGCTCGGTTGCGCCGCCGCGATACTCCCCGCGAACACGCACACGACAACCGCAAGACTCCTCATCTAAACCCAGTGTACTACGGCTTGCGTGCGGCCTGCGCGAGCTTCGCGATGTACTCCAGCGACTTGAGCGGCTTGCCGACGAGCTGCTGGATCATCGAGATCAGTGCATCGCGCGCACTCGTGCGGTCGCCGGCGTCGGTGGCGTCGAGGACGCGCGCATCCGCCGGTGCATCGACGCACGCTGCCTCACGTAAATAAGTGAGCGCGCCGGCATCGATCGCGCGCACGCCCGCGGTCCGGCTCGTCGCCGCACACACCCGACAGATCGCGCCACCACGAATCGGATCGAACACCGCGCTCGCGAGATCCTGACGGCCGCACGCGGCACACGCATCGAGCGCGACGCGATGCCCGGCGAGATCGAGCAGCGCGAGCTCGATCGTGCGCAGGATCGATGCGGACGGCCCGCCGTCTGCGAGCGCATCCCACAGCGCCACGATCAATTCGAGCGCATGCGGCTCGGGCGTCTCCGGTGGCAGCAGCGCGCCCGCGAGCTCCGCGATGTAACTCGCATGCGCGACGGCCACGACATCGACCGCGAGCGCATTCCACTCGCGCACGATGTCGGCATGCTCGAGGTTCCACAGCTCGCCGCGCGGCGGCCGGCCGAGTTGATAGCGCCCGAGCACGAGCAATTGCAGACAGCCCGCGAACCGGCGTTGCGACCTTCGCCCGCCGCGTGCGATCGCGCTGATCCGACCATGCTCGGCCGTCAGGAGCTGGACGAGCAGATCCGATTCGCGCAACGGCGTCGTACGTAGGACGACTCCGAGCTCGCCTTCAGCCACGCCGAATGCTTACGCGATCGGAGCGCGGTCGACTAGCTCTACGTTCGTCACGCCATCGCCGGAGACCGACGGGCGGCGCATCAAGTAGCTGAGCGTCAACGTGGCGGCGATCAGGAGCAGGATCACCGCGAGCGTCAGCCCACCCTGGCGCGTGGACTTGTCCTCGCGGTCGAGCAGGATCGGCGGCAGGAACGAGACGCGGTGCGGGCCCTTGGACTGCTCGCGGTCATCGCGTTGGCGATCGGCGGTATCGGGATCGGCGTCGTCGATCACGAGCGACGGCATCGTGTAGGCGGGAACGACCTTCTGCGACGAGGTCGGGCGCTTCCACGGGACGCTCGGCGCGACGGGCGGCATCGTCGGCTTCCAGATATCGATCGGTGCCGAGGTCACGACGTCATCACCCGCGTCGGCGACAACCTCGGGCTCGATCTTCTCGACCGGTCCCGACACGTGCGGTTCGGATCCTTCGGCGAGATCTTGATCGATGACGATGCCATCGGCCGGCGCGAACAGATCGTCCGCGGCATTCGACGCATCGACGAGCCTGGCTTCGCCAGGCGAGGCAGCAGCGCCGGATGGCGATGCGGTGTGATCGATAACTTCGATAGCTTTTTCTTCGATCGCCGGCGCGGCGATCTCGGCCGCGATCTCCGTGGCGAGCGCGGGCTCGGTCGACATGACGATCGCCGGCTCCGAAACCGCGTGATCGTTGACGGCAACGGCAACGGCATCGGCAACGATCCCACTCGTCGGCGCGGCCTCGAGGCCGACGACGGCGTTCTTCTTCTTGCGCTGCGACCGCGGCGGCGTGGTGCCGGCGGCGGCCTTCTTGCGCGAGCGCTTCTTCTTCGTCGGCGCGGCTTCGACGACTTCTGCCGGCGCGGCTTCGACGACTTCGATCTTCGACTCGACGACCGTCGTCTGGGTAGTCGTCGACGTCGACGTCGACGAGGACGTGGTCGCCGCAATCGGCTCCGAAACCGTCTCGATGGCGATTTCGATCGACGGCTCCTCGAGCTTGATCGGCTCGAGCTCCATCGACGCTTCCGGCAAAATCTCCGGCAGCGGCGGCACCACCGGCGCCTGCAACAACGTGGGCGCGCCCGCCTTCGTCACCGACATCGACACCGGCGCCGCGACCAGCGTCTCCACGAACGCTCGTGCGACCGAGCTCGTACCACCGAGCTTCACGGCCGCGGCCGCTTGCCCGTACCGCTCGACCGCTTCGGTCTCCGATAGCCCGACCGCCCGCGCGAAGCTCTTGATGAATCCGCGGACGAACACCTCGGCCGGCAGACCCTCCAGATTCCCCGCTTCGATCTTCTGCAGGATCCGCGGCTGGATCTTCGTCACCCGCGCGACGTCATCCAAGGTCAGGTTGCGCTGGGCACGACCGGCACGAAGCCACATTGCCAGGCTCGCGCAGGGATCGACAGTCGGACGAGCAGCGCGTGAATCCATCTACCGAGTAGCTCCCAAACCTCGCCCATCGGCGCGGCACTGCGTAGCAACACAGCTTTGGGGCGAGAGGCGAAGACACGCATCGCGCGCCGTCTTCGCGTCATCAACGAGCCCTTGCTGCATGCGCGTCTTCATCAGGTAGTAGCTAGCTTCCTGTGACCCACAGGACGGATCTTCAGATGCCGTCTGAAAGAGTTCAGCGGCTTTTTCCCACTCCTCACGGGCGAAGTAAACCCTCGCAAGCCGATAAGTTGCCACGCACATCTTTGGCTGGAACTGCTTCGCCTCGCGCAGCTCTTTCGCCGCGTCGACATACTTCTCTTGGTGGAACAACGCCCACCCCAAGTGAGCTCGGATAAGAGCCGGGTTGTCGAGACGCATCGGGTACTCCAACGCCTTCGAGAAGTACGTCGCCGCGCCCTGATAATCCTCTTGCAGCGAGTGCACGACACCGCGATCTGCCCACGCCTCGCCGTAGTCCGGAGTGACCTTCACCGCGCGTTCGAAGTCGAGATCTGCCTTTGCCAGATAGCCGTCGAGATCTTTCATCGTCGCATCGCGATCGAGTCCCGTCAGACAGCCGTCGATCTCCAACGTCCGTTGCGTGTCGACGGTGCGGACCATCTCGACGAGCCCGCGGATCAGGAACGCTTCGTCGTTCGTCGGGTTCAGCGCGAGCGCGCGATTGGTCTCCTGCTCGGCGGCTTCGAGCTGGTGCTTTCGCAAAAAGTCTTTCGCGAGGTCGAGCCGGGTCTGGCTCTTGGCCAGATTCCGCTCCGTGGTTCCGTTGAGGCATCCAGAAATCGCCAGCAATAGAAGGGCCTTGCGCACCATGCATCGGAGTATCGGGGTGGCCGATCTAGGGGGCAACTTCCTGATATAAGTCGACTCTTCGATGCCCAATCCCGGCCCTTCCGAACCGACCAAGACCGTCACGATCGGGGATCTCTACGGTGAGGCGTTCCTGCCAGCCTCGCCGAAAGGCATCGTGGTGATCTCCCACGGCTACGCCGAGCACTGCGGGCCGTACCGCGAGGTGGCCCACGTGATCACGAACGCCGGGTTCGCGGCGCTGTCCTATGACGTACGCGGCCACGGCAAGTCTCCCGGCCCGCGCGGCTTCATCAACGCGTTCCACGAATACACGGACGATCTGAAGGCGGTGATGAAGCAGGCCCGCGCGCTCGTGCCGACCGGCCCGCTGATCCTGCTCGGTCATTCACACGGATCGTTGATCACGTTGCGCGCTGCCTGCGATGGCCTCGACGGCGTGCACGCGATCATCGTGAGCAGCCCGTATCTCGGCCTGCGCCTCGCGGTGCCGGGTTGGAAGAAGACGCTCGCGAAGGTCGCGTCGCGAATCGCGCCGAAGCTCCCGCAGCCGAATGGCATCAAGGCCGATCAGCTGACGCACGATAAAGAGATGCAGCGCATCCACGACGCCGACAAGGTCAACTTCGATACGGCGACCGCGCGGTGGTTCGTCGAATCGACGAAGGCGCAGGACTACGTCGCGGCGAACGCGAGTCGCATCACGTTGCCGAGCACGTGGATCATCGGCGCCGACGATCCGCTCGCGGATCCCGCGCAAAGCAAGCGCGTCGCGCAAGCGATGAAACAAGCCGATTACCACGAGCTGCCGGGTTTCCTGCACGAGGTGTTCAACGAGACCGACCGCGCGCAGGCGTTCGATTTGTTAACGAAGGCGCTCGGTTAATCGGTTATTGGCGTGCCGTTCGCGGCGCCCTATACTCGGTAGGCGATGGCGGCGCACTTGGCTGCGCCACTCGCAAACCGCCATGAAGCTTTTTGCCTGCATGTGCAATCAACCGCAACGGCTGTGGCCGGCGCTCGCGCCGGTTCGCCAGGCGCTTGTCGCGCAACCGCCGGTCAGTCGATGGGGGATGGCGTACTCCCAGGGCGGCGACGTGCTGCTCGTGCGCACTCCGAAATCGAGCACGAATCCGGTCGATCTCGCGGCGCCGCTCGCCGAGCTCCAGACCGACTGCGCCGTCGCCGTGGCCGTTCAAGCCGACGACGGCATGATCGGCACCGACAACACCCCACCCTTCCGCTTCCGCCGGTGGATGTTCGCGATGAGCGGCACGCCCCAGCTCGAAGGTGCGAGTGCGCGCCTGCTCGAGCACGTGCCCGAATATCTCCGCCGCAACCTGCGCGGCCGCACGCCGGGCGAGCTCGTGTTCCACGTGTTCCTCGCGATGCTGCACGACGAAGGCTCGCTCGACGATCCGAACCTGCCGCTCGCGGCCACGCGGCGCGCGCTCGCCGCGACGATCAAGCTGGTCGCCGCAGAGCAGAGCAAGACCGGCACCGAAGGTGGCTTCGGCAACCTCGTGTGCTCGAACGGGCGATCGATGGTGCTCGCGCGGATCGATCACCCGCTGAAGTTGCGCCGCCTGTGGGTCAACAACGATCGCAACGAGCCGGATCCGAACTTTCGCGGGCTCGTGTTCCTGTCCGGTGGTGATGGCGAAGCGAAGGATGGCTTCGAGGACATCGCCGCGAATCGCGCCGTGTTGATCAGCCGCGATCTCAGCTTCACGCTCGCCGATCTGAACCCGTAACTAGCGGCGCAGCTCGTACGCGTTCGTGCGCAGCTCTTTTTGCGCGTACGCCGCGTTGCCCGCGCTGTCCTTCAGCTCGTCGAGGCGGCGTTGTGCGGAGACGAGCTTTTCCATCGCCTGCGCCTTGTCGTGCTCGCTGATGTGGATGTGCTCGACCTTGCGAATCTGATCGCGGATCGCGCCCTGCGCTTGCGCGAGGTTGTCGTGTTCGACGGCATTGCTCGCCGAATCCAACGCGTCCGCGGTCCGGACTTCCGCGATCGCGCCTTGTGCGAGCGGGTCCGCCGTCGCGGCGACCTTCGCCGGATCGGTCGTGAGCTTCGTCGCGAGATCCACGATCGCGTTCTGGCGCGCGTGCGTGACCGGATTTTCCCAGGTCAGACGGAACGTGCCGACATCTTCGCCGGTCACCACGCCGTGAACCACGAGCTTGCGGCTCTCGCCGGCATGCATGTCCGCGAGCGGTAGCACGATGCCCTGCCCCTCGAACCGCACGAGCTCGCCATACGTGTACGCGCGATCCGCCCGCATCTGATGCTCGTCGATCGCGAGCTTCACGTTCGTCGCGACCGTGTTCTGCAGCGTGTGGAGCTCCGTCGCGAACATCGCGGCGAGGCGGTCGGTGTCGTCGACGAAGTGGTAGTTGCCGCGACCGTTGTCGGCGATCCGCATCATCGTCTGCTCGTCGAAATCGAGGCCGACGCCGACCGCCGACACCGAATCGCCGTGACTCGCGATCCCGCGCACCAGATCGACGAGCGCATCGCGATCCCACACACCTTCATTCGCTTGGCCGTCGGAGATCAGGATCACGCGATGCGCACCCGGCACCGGCGTCTGTGCGAGCTCGGTCTCCCCGCGCGTGAGGCCACACGACGTGCACGTGCCACCATCGGCGGTGATGTCGTCGATCGCGAGCTTCGCCGCGCGTTTCGCCTCGGCGGTCGCCTTCGTCATGTGCGTGATGACCTGATCGCGATCGGAGTACGTGACGATCGAAAACGCGTCGGTCGGCTCGAGCTTGTCGACGAGCGACTTCGCCGCGGTCTTCGCATTCGCGAGCGGCACGCCGGTCATCGAACCCGAACGATCGAGCACGACCGCGACGGAGACCGGCACGCGCGTGGGTTCCTCGTCGGGAGGCATCGTGATCGTCACGACGAGATCGTGGGGTCCTTGCTGGATCGCCTTGCTCTCGAGCGCGACGTGGAGAATCCCCGAGGTCCTGCCCGCCGGCGTCGACGAGCGTTTCGCGGGCGCCTTCAAGACCAGGCCTGTCAGGGCCGTCGCGGTGGCTGCAGCGATGACAAACCCGGTCCGAGCGCGACTCGCGATGGCGGCCATGACTCGTTATGAACGCGGGACGGTGAAATGCGATCTGAAATAAACCGACCGATCGGTCGGGAGTGTGAACGGGCCGAAAAGCGAAATTCGAGTCAGGTTTAGCGGACTTCCACGTCGGGATCGTTCTGTGCTGCCAACTGGACGAATCTCCTAGCGATCATCCGAGAAGAACCTGTGAGCAAGTTCCGGCTTGACCTGTTGCGTCATAAGCACTAAACCCCGCGCATGACGAACGCTCAAGAACGTAAGGCACAGGAGCGGCAGGCACGTCGCCGCCGTATCCAGGAAGCGGCACGGACGGTGTTTGCAGAGCGCGGCTATGGCGGCGCTTCGATCGAGCTCATCGCTCGCGCGGCCCAGCTTTCGGTCGGCGCGATCTATCTCTACTTCCGCTCGAAGGAAGACCTCTACACGTCGCTGATCGAGGACGCCCTCGCGGTGTTCGACGTCGAGATGGGTCAGGTTCGCGAGCGCGCGGACGTGAAGGATCGCCTCCGGGAAACCTGGAGCATCCTGGTTCGCTGGGCCGAGCGTGACGCGGAAGGCCCGCGCATCCTCCGCCTCCTCGCGCAGCCCGCGGTTCGCCCGCAGCTGTCGGACGAGGTCGTGAACGCGGTGTCGGCCGGCCTCGCCCGGATCCAAGACCACATCGGCGCGTGCGTGGCCGATGGCATCCACGCGAACGTGTACCGCCAGGTCAACGCGCGCGAGATCGCGGACCTCGCGTGGTCGGTGCTGCTCGGCAGCCTCGATGCGCAAGAGATGGCGACGAACCTCGGCACCCCGTCGGATGGCCTGGTCGCTCGTACGGATCGCGCGCTCATGATGATCGAAGCGGCGCTCCAGCCGGGCGTTGCCACGTCGCAGCGCGCGTCGGAAGCTCGCGCAGTCGCGTAGTTGTTCTTAATGGTCAGTGCCTGAATTTTCGGGCGGGCGGAAGTGTCTGATCGTTAGATGCTACGCTCGGTCCGAATGCGGGCCTGTCCGCGCTGTCACACGCAGATCGACGAGTCGGGGACGTTTTGTCCCGACTGCGGTACGTCCTTTATGAAGAAGGACGACATCGTCGAGGCGAGCGCCGCGCGTACGCAGCCGCGCTACAGCGTGGATCCCACGGCCGCGACGGGTGCGATCGAAGTGTCGCCGCCCGCGCCGCAGGTGATGCCAGAAGCGTCCTCGCTCGTCGGCTACACGATCGATCACCAGTTCGCCGTCGAGGCCGAGCTCGGCGGCGGCGCGTTCGGGACCGTGTATCGCGGTCGCCAGCTCGGGCTCGATCGTGTCGTCGCGATCAAGGTCCCCACGCATCAGATCGCCGCCGATCCGGTGATGGCGAAGCGGTTCGCTCGCGAGGCGCGCTCGGCGGCAAAGATCAACCATCCGGGCGTCGTCGCGATTCACGCGGTCGGCGAGCTGCCGGATAGCCGGCCGTACCTCGTGATGCAGTTCGTCGAGGGCGTCGGGCTCGATCACATCCTGGCGGATGGTCCGGTCACGCCGGTGCGCGCGTTGCGGATCGTCCGCGCGGTCGCGAGTGCGCTCTCGGATACGCACGCGGCGGGGATCATCCATCGCGATCTCAAGCCGTCGAACATCATGTGGCAGCGCGATCGCAACGGCGATGATCGGCTGACGATCGTCGACTTCGGGATCGCGGCGAGTAAGCCCGGCACCGCAGATGCGTCGCGGCTGACCGCGAACGGCTTGATCGGCACGCCGCACTACATGTCGCCGGAGCAAGCGCATGGCGAGCAAGTCGACGCGCGCAGCGATCTGTACGCGCTGGGCTGCCTGTTGTTCGAGCTCGTCACGAACAAGACGCCGTTCGAAGGCTCGGCCTACGAAGTCCTGCTCGCGCATCTCGGCAAGCAGCCGCCCGAGCCGAGCGACATCCTCGCGGACCTGCCGGAAGTGATCGATGGCCTGTGCGGTCAGCTCATGCAGAAGAAGCCGGAAGACCGGCCGCAGACCGCCGACGAGGTCGTCACGTTGATCGATGTCGCGCTCGCGGAGTTGGCGTCGCCGATCGGTGACTCGCTGTCGAAGACCGCGCGCAAGCCGGTTCGCAAGAAGCGCCCGACCTCGGCGACGCGCGGTGACCTACCGAGCGATCACCTCGCGGAGATCGCGGGGCCGGTGGAGTCGCCTCGCCCACCGTCGAAGACGTGGCCGCGGTTTCTCGCAGGCGCGGCGGCTGGCCTCATCGTCGCGGTCGGTGGCTTCATCGTGTTCGAGAAGACCGTCCACAACCACAGCGTCGGTGGCGCGGCCTCGCTCGAGGATGCGGCCGAGTCACCCGAACCCACGGTCGTCGACCCGGGCTCGGGCGTGCTGCAGTATCGCGAGATCAACCAGGACGATGGCGAGCTGTTGATCAGCGTGCGCGTGCCGGATCCGATGCTCGCGAATCACGACATCCGCCCGGTGATCGAGATCCACAACAAGCTCGGGCAGCCGATCATGACGAACGAGCTCGTCGTGACCGTCAGTGATGACAACGGGCCGACGGGCCTCGTCGCTCATCCGCGGAAGCGCGGCACGGGCTACGGCTTCCACTACACGTTCCCGAAGGCCGGGCACTACACGCTCAAGGTGTTTCCACCGAGCGTCGCGAGCGCGTTCGAAATCCCGCTCGACGTGAGGTAGCTACTCTTCTTTGTCTTTGCCGCCGGCTTCGTCGTCGGAGAAGTTCACTTTGCCCGAGTAGTGCTCGCCCTCGCCGAGGATCTTGAAGCGCGTCGACGCGAGTACGCGGCCCTTGCTCTCGATCGTCATCTGGAGCTCTTTGTTGACGCCCATCTGCTTCTTGTCGAGCTTCACCTTCGAGACGATCGTCTTCTGACCGCGCTCGTCGTTGAACGCGTCGATCGAGCCGATCACGAGGCCGCCGCCTTTGCCGATTTCGGAGAACTTGATGACGTACTCGACATCGTTCAGCGGCGTCTTCAAGAACGCGGCGAAGTAGATCAGGTACGTGTGGTCCGTCTTGTCTTCGTAGAAGTTCGACGTGGCCTGCTTGCGAATCGCCGCGGTGTACGCCGAGGGGCTCTTCGCCGTCTGCGGGAACCGCTTCGTCGAGAGCATGATCCGGCCGTTGAACGCGACCTCGGGATTTTCCGCCGCCGCCGTTCCAACCGCGAACAACAGGACGACACCAACAATCAGACTGCGCATCATCGCAGCCGAGGATACACGGATCAGCTCTCGAGCAACTTGCGAATCGCTTCGAGCCCGGCCTTGTCCGGCGCGTCGGGCCCGTCGATCCGGCCCGCGATCTCGAGCGCCCGTTTCGCAAGCGCGCGATAGATCTCGGCTAGCGCAGGTTTCTGCTCGACCGCGTGGAGATGACGTTGAATAACAGCGGCGTCGCCTCGTCGTATCGGTCCGGTCAAACCACCTGTGGTGCCGCGTGCGCTGATGTTGCGAAGGGCGCCTTCCGCGAGTGGGACCAGTGCGCGCGCCGCATCGGCGGCCGGAATGCCGGCTTGCGCGAGCACGTCCGCCGCCGCATCGACTGCGGCCACGACGTAGTTCGACGCGAGCGCCGCCGCCGTGTGATACGCGGCCATCTGGGTGCTGTCGAGGCCGAGCGTGATGCCGCCGATGCACGCGACCAACGCCTGTGCGGTCGCGCGGCCGCGCGTATCACCCTCGACGCCGAACACCGTGCCCTTCAACGTGCGCATCGCCGCGCGACCATCCGCGATCGCGGTGAGCGGGTGAATCACGCCGATGCCGCCGACCTTGTCGCGAACATTCGCGAGCACTTCTTCGGCGGCGAGCGCACCGGAGCAATGGAGCAGCACGTGGCGCTTGTTGACGAGGCCGGTGCCGACGAGCATCTCGGCGACTTCACCGATCACGGCATCGCGCACGGCGAGGATCACGACCTCGGTCTCGAGCAAGATGTCCGGCGGTGCCGACGAGAACGCGGCGACACCCGCGGCGGATCCGGCCGCACGTGCTTCGGGCGGCTTTCTCGCCCACAGGCCGAGCACGGGAACACCGCCCAAGCGCAGCGCGCCGGCAAGCGCGGTGGCGACAGGTCCTGCACCGATCACGAACGTGGTGGGATTACGAGCGGTCACTGGTAGAGGCCTCGGGCGGCGATATACCGCAGGATCGCTTGCGGTAACAGGCCAGCGGCTTTCGGGTCGCGTGCGTGGACGAGGGCACGTGCGTGGGTCGCCGAAATTTCGGGCATCACGATGCCGGTCTCCTGCGCGCCAGGCGGCAACGCGAAGCCGGTCCGGCCGATGATGATCGGCGGCGCGAGCTGCACCAGATCATCCCAGCGGTACCACTTGCTGGTTTCTCCGAGAATGTCGCCGCCGATCACGAGGCTATAGGTGTGCTCGGGATGATCCACGCGCAACATCTCGACGAGATCGAGCGTGCGACTCGAGACGAAGCCAGGTTGGTGCGCGAGCGTCTCCTCGGCACGTGACACGCGCGCCCGCGGCCCGAGCGCGGCGCTCGCGAGCTCGCACATCGCCACGCGATCTTCGTACGGCGCGAGGTCCTTGCCGAACGGATGGACGAACGTCGGGATGAACCACAGCTCGTCGATGTCGCAGGTCTCGAGCACGTACAACGCGACGAGCTGATGCGCGCAGTGCGGCGGATTGAAGCTGCCGCCGAACAGCGCGACCCTACTCATAGAGCCTGAATTCGGCGGTGGCCTCGGCCCACGTGCCTTCGTCGCGAGGCCAGCGCTTCGTCATGTCGTCGAGCGAGGCGCCTTGCTCGATGCCGGTGCGAATCGCATCTGTTCCGGCAAGCAGATCGATCGCGGGAATCTTGTCGACGAACTCGTACGCCTTGGTGCGCCACTGGAACTTCTCGGGCGCCTGATCATGCGCGGCCTTCAAAAACGCGATGCCGGTGCGATACGAGCGAAACGTCTCGGCGTTCGTGACGTGCAACTGGACGCCGTGGCACGCCGTCTTCGCGTGTTTCTGAAACCCGGGCGTGAATGTCGCCGGGCGGAACCGAACGCCAGGGAGCTCGTAGCCGTTCAACGTGGCCGCGAGCTTGTCGCTGTTCAGATGCGGTGCGCCGGCGAGCTCGAACGGCCGCGTGCACCCGCGCGCCTCCGATAGCTCCGTTCCCTCGACGAGGCACATGCCGGGATACACGAGTGCGGTATCGACGGTCGGCATGTTCGGCGATGGCAACACCCACGGCAGGCCGGTGTGCTCGAACCACGAATCGCGTTCCCAGCCGCGCATCGTGATCACGGCGAGATCGAGATCCATCTTCTCGACGCCGTGACGCCATCGCGCGATCTCGCCGGCGGTCAGGCCGTGGCGCACGGGGCACGAGACCAGGCCGACGAACGATTCGAAGCCCGCTTCGATCATCGGGCCTTCGATGTGGACGCCACCGATCGGGTTCGGGCGATCCAGCACGATGAAGCCCTTCCCCGCCGCCGCGCACGCGCGCATCGCGAGCACCATCGTCCATACGAACGTGTAGTAGCGGCTGCCGATGTCCTGGACGTCGAAGATCATGACGTCGATCAGGTCGAGCATCTGCTTCGTCGGAGTCAGCGACGCTTCGGTGTGACCGTAGAGCGAGAACTCCGGCAAGCCGCTCGCGGTGTCGTGCGCGTCGTCGATCGTGATCATGTCCTGCGCATCGCCGCGCCAGCCATGCTCGGGACCGAACAGTGCGGTGATGTTGTACTTGCCCTTCAGCAAGTCGAACGCGTGGCGCAGCTCCGCGTCGACGGACGTGGGATTGCAAAGCAGGCCGATGCGCTTGCCCTGGAGTGCGGTGAGCCCTTCGCTCGCCACGCGTGCGAGCCCGGTCTGAACGGCCATGCCGTGAAAGGTAGCCTATTGCGCGACGCCAGCGGCGAAGTCGGTCGAGATCGCGGCCTCGACCTTCGCGAGCTCGGTCGCGTTGTCGAAGATCACGCCCAGCTCGCGGTTGTAGCCGAGGCTGCCCGCCGAGAAGTTCTCGCTGCCGACGTAGCCCTTCTTGCACTGCGTACCGGCGCAATCGATCACGATCGTCTTCGCGTGGATGTACGGCTTCGACATCGAGCCGTTGCCCGAGGTCGGTCCGGTGACCACGACGTGCGCGCCCTTCATCTTCACCTTGTTGATCGAGGTGGTGTCGGGGCTCGAGTTGCCGATGATCACGCGGACGGCGACACCACGTGCGGCTGCGGCGCCGACCGAATCGACGATGCCGCCGGTGTACGTGTCGCTGAATTCTTCGCCTTCAACATCGAGCGTGGTGGTCGCCGCGTTGATCAGCGCCACCAGATCGGGCCGCGCGTTCGAGTTCGCGACCACGAGCGAGCCGGTCGGCGTGATCGTGTGATCTTGGAAGTCGGCGTCGAATACGGCCTGCGCCTCGGCGACATCCGTGGTGTCCGTATCGAGCGCGAGGTACTCGCGGTTTTCGTTCGGCGCGGATGCGGTCGCGTTCATCGTCATGATCCACGCGGACGTGCCGTCGATCATGATCGCCTTCTCGTGGGTGTACGTGAACGCCGGGTTCGACCACACGCACATCGCGCCGGCGGCCTTTAGCTTGTTGAACGCGTCGGTGTTGAACGACTTGTTCGTGGTGCTGCCGTCGAGGATCACCTTCACGGGGATGTGAGCGGCGCGTTCGACGAGCGCGTTGATGATGCCGTCGTGCGAGATCTCGTACATCGTCATCGAGATCGAGGTATGCGCGGCGCTGATCGCGCTGACGACCTGCGCGGCATCGTTGCCGTCGGGTTCGACGATGATCGAGATCTTGCTCGTCGGCGTGATGTTCGCGTCGGCGGTCATCGTGGGAGCGTCGACGGTGTCATCGCCGCCGCCGCCGTCACCGGTGGTGCCGTGGCTGCTGCCGCATGCGACGAGAACTGCCAGCGCGACGTACTTCACGATGCGGCGAAGCTAAACCGAGACGGTGGCGTCACCGAGAACTTTTTTCAGCCTGAAATAGTGAGAAAGCTTAGAGGGTCACGTCGAGCGTGAGGGTCGCATCGCCCCGCTGGACGGTGAGGCTGATCTGCGTGCCGACGGCGTGCGTGGAGACAAGACTGTTGATCGCGTGACCGTCGAGGACATCGACCGATGCGCCGTCGACGGCGCGGATGAGATCGTTCACTTGGAGGCCCGCCTTCGCCGCGTTCGGCGTGACGGTGGCCATCGTCCGATCTGCGATGTGGATCACCCCGATGTCGCCGCCGCCGGACTTCGGCGCGACCGTGTAGACATCGATCACGGCCTCCGTCTTCGGCTGGATCGTGCCCTGACCGAGCGCGAACGTGCCCGTGACCTGACAGATCATCCAGACCTGACCGGCGGTGACGTCGGTGAAGTGAGCGGTGCCCGTCGCATCCGTGGGTTGATCATCGCCGGGCGATCCATAGACGGGGCCGAGGTGCGTGCCGTCGCCGGGAAGCGGTGTCGTGCAGCGCGCGCCTGCGACCGGTTTCTTCGAGAGGAAGTCGATCACGTGAACGGTGAGGTTCGCCGTGCCGCGACTGGTGAGGACGATGGTCCCGATCCCACCGGGGCTCACCGTCACGCTCTTGTGATCGGCCTCGTGGCCATTCGTCACCGCCGTTAGCTGATAGGTGTCGGCAGGAACGCCATGTGCGCGGAAGTGATCACCATCGATCTCGAGGCTGATCGGCTCTTGGCCATCGCTGCGCGGCGCCGCGATGATCGCCGGCTCGCTGTTGAAGCCGACGAGCGTGCCTTCGATCGAGCCGGAGCGATCGAGCTTGATCGTCACGTCCTTCGTGCCCGCCGTGATGCCGGGCATGACGCGTGCGCTGCCGTCGCGTGCGGTCGCGGAAATCTGATAGGTGCCCGGCGCGAGGCGCTGGATCGCGAAGTGGCCGTTCGCATCGGTCACCGCAACGTCGAGGCCGTTCGCGAAGTACTTGTCGGCCGTCACCTTGACCGCGGCGTCGGGAACGGGCGCGCCGGTATCGTCGACGACGTTGCCCGCGATCTGCTTGTCGGGTGCAGCGAGCACGATCGCGATCGGCGTGGCGTTGCCTTTGACAATCGTGACGTGTGGCACCGGCGAGACCGGTTTGATCTCTTGGCTGCCGAGCCACGTCGAGATTTCATACGTGCCTTCGTTGCGCATCGAGCGGATGCAGAAGTGGCCGGCGTCGTCGCTCGTGTCTTCGCCGGTGTCGTCGGCGTGCGGATCGTTCGCGGTCACGCGAATCCCTCGAAGATGCGCGCCGGTCTCGTCCGAGACGGTTCCGCAGATCGAGCCCGCCTGGTCCATCTCGACCGTGATCGGGTGAAGCTCTTGCCCGCGAGTCCACGTGATCGCGACGCATCCGAAGCTGCCGGTACCGTCGTTCGCACAGGTATTGAGCGGGCCTTCGCGATCGATCGGACACGAGAACGTTCCGCTCGGTCCCGTCACTGGATGGGTACCGAAATCCTCGTCGAACGGGCACTGCACGAGCGCATCGGCCGCGGGCGCGCCGCCCTTCGTCACCGTGCCGGTGATCTCGGGGAATGGTTCGGCCTGGATCTCCACGACAAGGCTCTTGTCGCGTAGCGTGACCTCGCGCGGTGCGATTACGTTGTGATGTGCGACCACCACGCCGAGCACGCCTTTCGGAGCGCGATCGATCACGAACGAACCATCGGCCTGCGTGATCGCGAGCCCGTCGTGCTCGTCGTTCGCGGCGCGTAGGCCGACCGACACACCGACGAGTGGCTGATGATGGGTATCGACGACCCTGCCGGACAGCTGCGGTGCCGGAGCGAGATGCAGCACCACGTTCTCGCGCGTCTCGCCGGCGCCGACGACGATATCGACATGACGCGAGGCTTGCCCCACCGCCTCGGCGAAGATCTGACTGCGCCCCGGAGCCACGCCGGTCAACCGAAACGTGCCATCGGCATTCGTGCGCGTGAACACCGGCGCGAGGACGACGCCGCTCTTGCCGAGCGGATCGATCGTGACGGCCGCGTCGGCGGCGGGCATGCCGGCGGCGTCGAGGACCGTGCCCGCAACGATCGCTTCGGGCAGGAGCGTGACGTCGCGGATGAAGTCTTGAACGATTCGCAGATCGATCCGGATCGCGTGATAGCCACTCGCGGCGTAGCGGATGCGTTCGTAGCCGAGGTGCGTACAGAGGTCGTAGCGACCGAGCTCGTCGGTCTCCGTGAACGGGATCTGGCCGAGATCCGGCGCGACGTGCGCGTGCGCGATCGGCGTGCCCGAGCCATCGCTGACGATCCCGCGCACGTGAATGCAGCCCTCAAGGCGAAGCTCGATCCGTTTGCCGCGCGAGGTCGGCGATCGCAGATCGATGATCATCGGCGACGCGATCTTGTCCGCGGCAGCTGCGGTCACCACGACCGCGGCGGGTGGCAAGTTCGGCAACACGAACGTGCCGTCGGGTCCGCTCGTGGTCTCGGCGAGCTGCTCGCGCGTGATCGCGTGCGAGACGTGAACCGTCGCGCCTACGAACGGCTGATCGTGATACGTCACGCGCCCGGCGACCTGCTGCATGCCGATGCCTGGCTGCGCGAAGACGCGTGCGTGCCGATCGATCGTGACGGTCGCCGCTGCGCTGTCTCGATGTTCGGCCGTCGTGATCGACGCGCCCGTATGCTTGCTCCGCACGAACAAGCCACCGCCGACCAGAAGTAACAATGCTGCGATCGCGATGACCGCGATCTTCGTTCCGGCTTTCGCCATGACCATGCTCCACCACGGTGCCCGCTCTGTCGATCGAGGCACCAGAAACGGCGCGAACGCGGCGCGCCACGTCTTCGAGGTGTCGTCCTTGTCCATTCCCTTGCGAAGCCGTTCGAGCGCATCGGTGAGCCGGCGGCGGACGGTCGCGACCGACACGCCTTGCTGCTCCGCGATCCGTTCGGCACCTAAGCCCTCGCGATAACGGAGCAACACCGTCGAGCGCAGAGGCTCGGGCAGCTCGATCACGAGGTCGGCCAGCGTGCGCTCCACACGTGCGCGCTCGAGCAACTGCTCGGGCGTTCGCACGGGCTCGCGCGTCTCGCTCGCTTGTTCGCGGGCGTCGCGTCGCACGCGTCCGCGATGACGCATGCGTACGACATTGACCATCACGCGTCGCAACCACGGACGCGCCGGCCGATCCGGATCGGGCGGCGTGCGCAGTGCGGCGGCGTAGGTCTCTTGGACGATGTCGTCGGCGTCGTCGCTGCCGACGAGGCTGCGCGCTAGGCGCGTGAGCCAGTCGGCTTCGGCAAGTAGAGCCGTGACATCGGACATCTCCATGCGTATATGCCGGTCGCGAAGGACTCGCTCACGAAATCAGATCGGCTCTTCCCAGTAGCTGCCGCGCTCGCAAAAGAAGATGCGGCCGTCGCTGTAGCAGCAACCGCATTCGTCGGCGTGGTAGGCGCAGCCCGGCGGATAGACCTTGTCGGGGTTGGCCTGGACCAGGCCGCCGTGCGCCGAGCTCGTGTAGGTCGGCCCACCTTGGCAGTCCTGGTCGGTCGCGTCCGCCGGATTCGATCGGGTCACACGCGAAGTACGGCGTGTCCGGCGCTTCGCACACGAATTCGTGCGTGATGCTGTCGTCCGAACACGCCGCCAGCACCAGCATCGACAACACCCACGTCGGAGTCACCGCTCGAATGTATTTCTGTTCGCCGCTCGCGCAAACAACAAACGTCTAGGGCCGCGGGCCGAGCACGAGGAACTGCACGCGACGGTTCTTCGCCCTGCCCTCTTCGGTGTTCCGCTTGTCCTGCGGCTGCGTCGCCCCGTAGCCCTGCACGCGCAACGCGATCGGCGGAACGCCGCGCTTCACGAGCTCGTCGCGAACGTACGCCGCGCGGACATCCGACAGATCGAGTGCGTTCGGTTCGAGCGAATCGGCGTGGCCTTGGATCTCGTAGAAGTTGCGGGTCCCGATCTTCTCGAAGCACACGAGCATGTCGGCGGTCGCATCGAGCACGGCCTTCTGATGCGCGGCTGTGGTCGGCGATCGAAACGGGAAGTACACGATGTCGAGGATGAAGCCGCACGGATCGGACTCCGTGATGATCACGCGGCCGCGCGGCGCGGCATCCGGGCGCGCTTCGGTAACGACGCCGGCATCGATGGTCTTCGTCGCCGCCATATCGGTGTGCGTGGATGGGCCCGAGCACGCGACGAAGAGCACGATCGACCACCGCAACACGGTTCCAGCATATCGCGATTCAATTTCGCCGAGTTTCTCCATACGCTCGCGGCCGAATGGCGAAAGCGAAGGCATCGAAAGCGAAACCCGCGGCCAAGAAGTCGAAAGCGAAGGCGCCGGTGAAAGCCGCGAAGTCCGCCACCGCGAAGCCCGCACCAGCGAAAGCGCCGAAGGCTGCATCCGCGAAGTCCGCGCCTGCCGCGAAGTCTGCGACCGACGCTTCGCCCGCGAAGTCCGCCACCGCCTCGAGCGCGGCGCCCGCATCGCCCGCGAAGTCTGCCACCGCCTCGAGCGCGGCGCCCGCATCGCCCGCGAAGTCCGCGCCGGTTGTTGGCGACGTCGACACGCTGTGGGCCCAATACTGGGCGAAGCCCGACGACGCGTTGCTCGCGGTCTATGCCGACGCGCTCGAACAAGCCGGCGATCCGCGCGGCCGCTTCATCCAACTCGCGCTCGCCGGTGACGCCCAGAAAGACGCGCGCGACATCTGGGAGCGCAAGCACAAGGGCGCGCTCACCGGCGCCGCGCGTGCGTTCTTGCGCGAGTACGAATTCGCATCGAACGGCACGGTCGCGAAGGCGCGCACCGAGCTACCGAACCTCCTGAAGGGCCTCGACGCGATCGCCAACCTCGATCCGTTCTTGATCCTGACGCTCACGTCGGTGAAGACGCAAAAGGATGCGGTCGCGCTCGGTGCGGTCTCGCCGGTCAAGCTCGGCAGGATCTACATGATCGACTTCGGCATGATGACGGGCTCGTTCGGAGGCTGCAAGCTCGACGACAAACAGCTCCTTTCGGCCGCGCCGGCATTCGCCGAGGTCCGGCATCTCCAACTGTCGTGTCGCGGCAACGCCGACAACATCTTCACGCCGACCGCGCTGAAGGCCTTCGGTCAGCACGCGAAGGAGCTCCGATATCTATCGGTCGACTTCGCGAGCGAGACCGATCCGGCAACGTACGCGAGCGCGTTTACCGATTCGTTCCCCGCGCTGCAGGCGCTCGACTTCGAGGGCATCGGCAAGCTCGACCGCAAGCTGAAGCTCCAGCCGTTCGGCAACCTCAACTTCGGCGACTACCGAAACGGGCTCGCGTCCGAGCTCGAGAAGCTGCTGAGTTAGTAGCGAGCGATTCGTAGTCGCGCGGGTCTCCGAAACGTCGACGCGATCGCGATAAACGACAGCGGAAGTCCGAGCACGACGAGGTCGAGCAGCACGGCAACCAGATCGAATCGCTCCGCCTCCTCGATGTCGGGGTCGCCATGCGTGATCTCGCGGCTCGAATACGCGAAGGGCCAGCCACGCATGTGAACCTCGACGTGGTCGCGGCAGTCCATCGGGCACGCCGGTCGTCGCTCGACGCGAGGCATTCCCAACATCGCCACCAGGAGGGCGCACGCCACGATCGCGATGACGAACCGCATCGCCTCGCAACGCACCTAGCTTCGCGATTGTTCCAATCAGGTCGGCTTCGGCGGACGGCGAATCGCTCGAGCGCGTGGCACCCAGCTCCGCCCGCGCAACAGGCTCGTGTCTCCGCCGATCGATGCGACGATCGCGATCAGGCTGAACATCATGCCGAGCATCACCACGTCGATCGTGAGCGCGACCGGATCGATGCGCGCCGCCGAGAGGCTCGGTGGATCGCCGGGAATGACCTCGCGCGAGACGTACGCGAACGGCCGGCCCCACCCGACCAGCTCGATCTTGCCCTCGCTCCGGCACCGCGAGGAAAAGCACCGGTAGGTGCGCTCGCTCCGCTGCGTCGCGAACATCGAGAGCGTGACGCCGAGCGCGAGGAGGATGGCGAGTGCGCGCACGCCCTATCGTAACGCCGAAGCGCTCGACGAATTTCAGAAATCGCGAGCGTCCGAGCTTTGCCGAGGTCAGGGGTTCGCGACCGTCACACCGACATCGAGCGTTGCGCCACCCCGCCGGATCGTCAGCGTGGCCTTCGTCCCCGCCGAGCGGTTCGTGATGAGCGCCATCAGGCTATCGCCCCACATCTCGCCGACCGCCTTGCCATCGACGGCGAGAACCTCGTCGTCGAGTTGGATGCCGGCTCGAGCCGCCGGCCCGTCGGGAACGAGAAGATCGAACACGCGGCTCACCATGTGAAAGCGTGCACCGATCGTGCGATCGCCGGGATCCGATGGAACCATCGCGATCTGGACGGGCGCCGGCTTGTCTGCCGCGATCGTGGTCAGCGAGCCGCCGAGATTGTTCCCGCTGAAGCACGTGATGATGACTTCGCCGGGCGTCACGCCGGTCATCGTGAAGTGCCCCTGCGAGTCGGTGATCGCGTCGCTATCGACGAGGTTGTAGCGAACACCGACATTGCCGTGATCCACCGGAAATGGCGCGCCACATCGCGCATTCGCGACCGGTGCGCCGGTCTTCCAATCGCTGACGACGCCGACGATATCGATCTTGCCACGACTCGTGAGCGTCACTTGCGTGGTCTGCCCGGCGCGAACCGTGACCCGCTTCGAATCCATGTCGAAACCGATCGTGTCGGCGGCCAACACGTAGTCGCCGGCCGATAAGCCGGTCGCCCGAAATGACGTACCCGTGACCTCGAAGTCGACCGGGAGATTGCCACCCGAAACCAAGATGCCAAGCACCATCGGTGTGGTCGTGAACCCGACGAGCTTGCCCTCGATCGTGCCGGCCGCATCGACGACGATCCGGATGTTCGTCGTACCCGCGCGAATGTTCTCGCTCGCGGCGGAAGCACCGTCACGTGCGGATGCGAACAGGCGATAGGTGCCCGCTGGAACGTGCGCGATCGAGAAGTGGCCGACGTGATCGCTGATCGTGACGGCCCCCTTCGAGTTGTCGAATGTGAAGTCATGGCTCGTCGGCACGGCATTCGCGCGCACGATCGCATCGGCTACCGGTCGCCCATCGCCGTCGACGACCGTGCCTGCCAGCGTCGACAGCTTCACGTCGAGCAGGAGTGCGACATCGGCACGATGCTCCAATTTCACCGGCGGCCGATCGAGCGCGAGCGGTTGGTTATCGAGCGAGGCGCTCAACACGTAGGTGCCGGTGCTCGCCAGCTCTTTGATACAGAACGTCCCGTCATCCGCGCTGACCGTGTCGCCGCTATCGGATTGCGCTGCATCGGTAGCACCGACCCTGATCTGTCCCAGTGGCGCACCCGACGTGTCCTTCACGGTGCCGCAAATCGCGCCGTCGTTCGAAAGCTCGATCGTGACGGTCTTGGTATCGCCCAACCCGATCGAGACCTGCGCGCTCCCCCACCGCCCCGTCATGTCCACCGCGTACAACCCCAACACACCCGTCTTCACACCCGCGCAGTGGAACCGGCCATCGACGGGCGTGACGACGTCACCGATGTTGTTCGCGATCGATCCCGGACAACTCACCCGCGCATTGGCGACCGGAGCACCATCTCGCATCACCACGCCGTCGACGACGCCGAGTGCCGTCACGTCGACATCGACGTGGGTCTCGGCATCGCCCGTGCGAATGCTCGCCGGCGAATTGACGTGATACAGGTCGACGATCATCCCGACCGACCCCTTCGGCGCGCGATCGATCACGAACTTCCCGTCGGCATCCGTCGTCGCGAGGATGCCCGCATGCAACGTCGTCGGCGCGCGCACGCTGACACCCGCGTTCGCGACGGGCTTGCCGTGATCGGTCACCCGCCCCACGATCCGCGCCGCCGCTTCCATCCGCACGACCACGTGCTCCTTCGTTTCACCCGCACCGAGGACGACCTCGAGGTGTGGCGAGATCAAGCCCGCCGCTTGTCCGGACAAGAACGCTCGCCCCGCCGACAGCCCCGTCAACCGAAACGCGCCCGCCGCATCGCTGATCGTCTTGACCGGCTTCTCGTAGCTGTTGCCCTTCGGCATCGTATCGAACAAGACCTCGACGCCCGGCGCCGGCGAGCCATCCGGCATCACCACGATTCCGGCGACGATCGCCTCCGGCAACAACGTCACGTCGCGCACCGTGTCCGCCGTGATCGCGATCTGATGGATCGTGAAGCCCGAGAATCCGATCGCCGTGTAGTCGACCGGATATCGCCCGTACGGCGCGCACATGTCGTAGTGCCCGTTGTCATCCCCGTCGACGCCACCCAACGCGATCGTCACCCGCGGATGCGGAATCGGCGCCCCCGAGCTATCGCTCACCGTGCCGCGCAGGTGGATGCATCCCGGCGTCGCCACTAGATCGATCGGACTCGAACCACCACCACTGCCCTTCGCATACGCGAGCAGTGGCAACGCCGTCGACGCCGAGCCCATCGTCGGCCCCTTCACCACATCCCCACGCGACCGCGTCACCGCCTTCCACCCCAACAGCGCGATCACCGCCACGACGACGACCGCCAATACCTTCTTCATCATCACGAGCCCCCACCACGGCACGCGCGTCATCGAAGCGCGCGGCACGAGGAATGGCGCGAACGCGGCACGCCAGGTCTTGGAAGACTCGCGCTCGTCAAGCCGATCGCGCAACCGATCGACACCGACCTTCAACCTCCGACGCACCGTCCCCGCCGGCAACCCTTCACGCTGCGCGATCGCTTCCGCCGTGAGGCCTTCGCGATAACGCATCAACACCGTCGTGCGATACGGCTCTTCGAGCGCGAGCACGAGATCGACCAACGTGCGTTCCACCCGCGCTCGCTCGAGCACTTGCTCGGGCGTCGCCGGCGGATGGGCGATCACCGCCATCTCGCGCGCGTCGCGCCGCACGCGTCCGCGATGACGCATGCGCACGACATTGACCATCACGCGTCGCAACCACGGGCGCGCCGGCCGATCCGGATCGGGCGGCGACTTCAGCGCTGCGACGTAGGTCTCTTGGACGATGTCGTCGGCGTCATCGCGTCCGACCAGGCGTCGCGCTAAGCGCGTGAGCCAATCGGCTTCGGCGAGGAGGCTGGCGACATCGGACATCTCAGTGACCGATATGCCGCCCCTCGAAAACTGTTCACGCGAAAATCGGGACTGGCTTCAGCGAGACCTTGTTGTCCTTCGTAACCACGCGGAACCGGACGGCGCGGCACTGGAACTGCGCCTTCAGCTTGCCCTCGTTGACCTTCAACTTCGCGATGAAGTTCTCGAACGAGACATCGTCCGGCGAACCGACCGACTTGCGTGCCGCCACGTACTCCGTGAACACGCGCTTGTAGTAGTCCGGCTCCGATTCCTGCGCGAGCCGCGCGAGATCCGGATCCGTTTGCGGCGCTTCTTCGCCCTCTTCGAATTCCACGCGACCCGGGATGATCGGGTTGCCTTCTTCGTCGAACTCTTCTTCGCCGGGCTCCGGGCGGCCCAACAACCGCGCCAGCATCACGTTGAGACCGTTCGCGAGACCGTCCAGCTCTAGGCCGACCGGGCGGAACGTGCGATCGACGTTGCCGTTGATGATGTCGGTGACGCCGAGCTCGATCTGATCGACCTGCGCGATCAGACGGCGGTGCGAGAGGTACAAGCCGACCAGCGAGATGCCGAGCGCACCCGCGCCGAGCAGGATGATGAACAGCTTGATGCCACCCGCCGTGTTCGCCGGATCGACGATCGGCGACAGCACCATCGCCGTGGCCGCGACCGCCGGATAGTCCTTCGGGATGTGCCGTTGATTCGAGATCGAGCGCGGCATGGTCACCGCGGCCGCGAGATACGGGACGCCATCGACCGTCACGCGGGTCTGGCCACTCTTCGGCGTGATCTGGCCACCCTTCGCGAGGTCGGTCAGCGCGTTCGCCTTGCCGGTGTCTTCTTCGGAGCCGCCCTTCGTGAAGCTCGTGGCCACGACGCGCGAGCCATCGAAGTACGCGATCTCGGTGCCGAGCAACTGCTTGTCGTGTTGCGCCTGATTCGCGGTCTGCGCGTACGCGATCACGATCGCGCCGAGGATGTTCACGCCATCGGGGTCCGTGACGTTCGCCGCGCTGTTCGGATCCACGATCGGCGCGACGCCGACCTTCATCATGCGATTTCCATCGACCCAGATGTCGCTGATGATCGTGCGGCTGCCGAGGACGACGTTCAGCGCGGGGATGACGGTATCGCCCTGCTTGTTATCGCCTTCCTTCTTCCACTGCTTCGGCACGATGCTGGGCACGTCGCTCATCGCGACGATGTTTCCCTGCGCATCGACGAGCGCGATGATGTCCGGCTTGAGGTCGCCTTCCTTCTCGTTCGACGTGAACTTCGAGAACGCGATCTGCGCGCGGTTCTTGTCGTTCGTGGTCAACGCCGCTGCGAAGTCCCGATCGCCGGCGAGGCGCTCGGCCTTGTTCGCCACGTCGATCGCTTCGAGCTGCGCGAGCGAGCCGACGACCTGATACGCACGACGGAGCTGAGCTTCGGCGTCCGTCTTGATTTTCGATTCGAAGCTCTTGGATGTGATGAAAAACGCGATCGCCGTGAGCGCTGCAATGACAACAGCGACGACCGCCGCAATGACCGTGCGGGACATAGCCCCTCCGCCGCTAATTATTCGTGGCCTAAGAGGTTTGTGTCAATTGGTCGGGGAATGTTCAACGTTGGCGGTGAACTGCTTGGACGCTTCGCAGATCGCCTGGACCTGCCCCGCCGGCATGGTTTCGGGCTGGAACAGGCAGGCGGCCGTGGCGACCGCACGCTTCATGTTGTCCCCGAGGTTGGGGCGGTCGTTCGCGATCAGGAGCTGGTTCTTACCGTCCGCCCCGAACGCCGCGGCGAACGCGGCCGTGGCGCAGTTCGTGGGCGGTTTGGTCCGGAACAGCGACGGGCTGCACAGATAGCCCTTCGGCAACGCGACGATATGCTCGGCCAGCGCCACGTTGACCGTTTCGAACACCTTCTTGTTCGAATCGATCAGCGCGCGTTGCGCCGTCGCATAGGCACTGAACAGCTCGTCGGGCTTGATCGTGCCGTCGCTCTCGACGAGCAGATTCAGCTTGTCGTAGGTCTTGCCCTCGACGAGCACCAAGCCATCCGCCTTCGCCACACCTTTATAGACGTCCGGCGTGGTCTTCCGGAGCACGAGGGCATAGACCGCCGCGCCACCACCCAAGACGAGCAGCGCGAGGATCACCACGAGCGGGAGCTTCGACCCGGTGCGCGGACTCCGCACCGCCGCGGTCGGGACATCGATGGGCATCGGCTCGAGCTGATCCGCCAGGCTCGACGCGGCACGCAGTGGCGGCGTGCTGACATTGCGCCGGACCTCGGCGACGGCATCCCCACCGAGGCGCTGGGTCTCCGACAGCCCGACATCGCCATCGCGCAACGCCGCCTCGAGCACGAGCCGCATGTCGCGCGCGGTCTCGAACCGATCGGCCGCGCGCTTCGCGAGCGAGCGCATCAACGCCTCTTCGACGGTCGCCGGCAGATCGACGCCGAGCGAGCTCGGCCGTTTCGGCGCTTCCGACAGGTGCTTCGTCATGATCTCGAAGTGCGTCGAGCCATCGAACGGCGTGTCACCGACGAGCGATTCGTACATCGTGGCGCCGAGCGAATAGATGTCGGTCCGCAGATCGACCTCTTGGCCACGCACCTGCTCCGGCGACATGTAGCGGACGGTGCCCATGGTCTGGCCCGTCGCCGTCAGCTTCGTCGACGTGGTCATCTTCGCGATGCCGAAATCCATCACGGTGGCCATCGAGTCGTGGTTGCGCACGAGCACGTTCGACGGCTTCATGTCGCGATGGATCACGCCGCGGCTGTGCGCGTACTCGAGCGCCTTCAGCACGTCGATCGCGATCTTCACGGACTGGGTCCAATAGAGGCGCTTGCTCTCGAGGATCATCCGTTCCCAGGTCTTGCCGGAAACGAACTGCATCGCGAGCACGAAGCTCTGGTTCTCCTGCCCGAAGTTGTAGAGGTGGACGATGTTCGGGTGATCGAGCGCGGCGAGCGCCTTCGCTTCCTCGAGGAACCGCGACTTCACCTGGCTGTGCGCGGCGAGCTCCGGCGGCAGGATCTTCAGCGCGACTTCCTGCTCGGTCATCTTATGGCGCGCCTTGTAGACCACGCTCATACCGCCCTGCCCTAACACGTCGACGAGCTCGTACACCGACAACACGGTCTGACCGATCATCCGATGCGCACCGGTCGCGCCGAGCGCGGCACCACATGCCGAGCACTTGACGTCGATATCGAGGACCTCGGCGTTACAGGCTGGACAATTCACGCGGCCTTGCCTTTGCGTTCCCAGCCCGGAATCCGATCGAGCCAGCGCCCGAGCTCTTCGACGAGGATGTCTGGAAACTCGACGGGCGTGTAGTGCGTGCCGCCTTCGATCATCACGAGCCGGCTGCCACGGATCTGGCGGTGCATGTGCTCGGAGGTCGATGGCGGCGTCATGAGGTCGCCATCGGCGGTGATGATCGAGACCGGGATCTCGATCGTCGGTAGGACATCTTCGGCGTCGTGCTCGTCGAGCCGGCGGAGCAGATCCGAGTAGATCTTCCAATCGAGCCGCTGGAACGCGCCGGCGGTCTCGCGAAACACCTCCATGTCGACGGTGTCCGCGACCAACCCGAACCGCTTCATCGCCGAGAACACGGCCTCGCTACCGGTCACGATCCGGGTGGCGTGTCCGGCGAGGGTCGATTGCGCTTTGATCAGCTTTAGTAGTGTCGGGATCACGCGCCCGACGATCCGGCTGCCCATCACCGTGCGGAACGGATGACCGTACGTGCCGTTGATCGCGAGCATGCCCTTCACGCGATCGCGATGGCGCTTGATCGTCTCGAACCCGACCTGCACGCCCATCGACCAGCCAGCCATCGCGAAGTCACCGACGCCTTCCTTCTCGAGGATGACCATGAGGTCGTCGACCTGATGCGCCATCGTGTTCGCGAGCGGATCCTTCGGCGGATCGCTCGAGTACAGGCCGCGGTAGTCCCAGCAGATCATCTTGTAGCCGCCGAGCGCGTTGATCAGATACTTGAACGCGATGTACTGGCCGCCGAGGCCATTCGCGAGCACGACGACGGGACCTTCGCCGCGAACCTGATAGCCGAGCCGCGTGCCGTCGCGCGCGACGACGCTGCGCTGATCGACGTCAATCACTGATCCCATAGTAGCCGAAAATGCGAACGGCCCTAGTTGAGGAGGGCCGCACGCACACCAGTGAGAGCTGTTACTTCTAGAAGTAGAGGATCGCCGCAAGACGTGCGCGCGTGTAGTCCTCTTTATTGTCGTTCGAGTTGCTCGACGGCGGGGTGACCGTCTTCGCGACGCCGGTGACCACGTCGCTGTTGTCGCTCGACACCGACGAGCGCTCGCCCGCGCGGACATCGAACGTCAGGTGGAAGTTGCGCGAGAACGCGTAGCGAAGGCCGACGCCGAGCTCGCCGTAATCCTGCGTGGTGCTGTAGTCGCCATCGACCTGCGCCTGCTCGACACCGAGTCCCGCGAGGACGTAGGGCGCGAGGCGGTTGTGTGCGCCGAATTCATAGAGCAACGAGCCACCGAGGCGGCGATCGACGCGAACGTTATCGACGCCGTTCACCGACGTGGACGTGCGGCCGAGCTCGCCTTCGAGGATCAGGCCGTCCGTCAGACGGAACCGACCCAACACGCCGAGATCGGTCTCCGACGTATCGGTTTGGTTGTTGTAGTCCGTCGACACGCCACCGGCGAACACGCCGATACCGAAGCGCGGCAGCGGAGGCGGCTCCGCAACGGCAACGACTTGGCTCGGCGCCGCGACGCCTTCGACCGGGTAGTACGAGCCGCTGTAGTACGCGGGGACCGGGTAGTAGTACGAGTAGTACGGCCGGTAGTAGTACGGGCGATAGCCACCCCAACCGACGTGAACGCGGCCGCGAACACCCCAGTAGCTCGGGTGAACGTAACCGCCACCGTGCCATCCGCCACCGGCGCGGAACGTAGCGTGATAACCGCCACCGACGTGGATGCCGCCACCGAAGTGACCGCCACCACTGATGTGGACGCCGCCGCTGAAGTGAGCATGGCCGGCTTCGGCGGTTCCGCTTTGCGACAGCGCGGCAACCGCAAGAGACGCACCGAACAGGAGAGGAAGGCGAAGGGTCACTGGTTTTGCCTTTGTGGGTTTGGCTCTAAGAGACGCGTGAAGCGTCCCACCGGTTTACTGTTCACCCGTCGTGCCACTCCAGAGAATGACCGATCTCCGACGAGATGCGAGTAAAACGTCCGGAGATTCTATTAACTTACACGTCAGGCGACGAACTTTAAGGTTTGCCGACTGTGACCGCTTTTTCACGATCAGGGAGGTCGAGGTGTCGCCGCCGCAGCACATTACGCAACTCGTCCAACTTGCGGGCATCCTTGACAGTTAGGACCACCGGTTCATAAAGTCCCCCTCCGGAGGAACGATCAGTGAGCGACGCAAAAAAGACGGGTAGCCGCGACATCTCCGAGCTCAAGCAAAGGCTCGGGCTCAAGAAGGGCGCCGCTGCAGCTCCCGCCACGACCAGCCAAACCCGTTCGAATGGATCGGGTGGCGTGGTTCCGCCGCCTGGCCTGAATTTGCCGCCTCCGCCAGGCCTTGTTCCACCGCAGCCCGCGGCGCCGCCACAACCCGTGATCCCGAACGCGGCGGATGATCCGTTCGGCGCGATGAACGCGATGGCCGCACACGCCATCCCGCAGCGCGCGCCGGAGATCGTGATCGTCAATGACGGCAAGCCCGTCGAGAACGTCGGCGCGCAGTCGACGGGAACGACTGTGCTGAAGATCGCAGTGCCTGCTGCGATCGCGCTCATCATCGGCATCACCGTCGGTAAAGTCGGAACGAGCGCGTCGTCGTACAACGAAGGCCTGAAGGGCGCGAAAGCGATCCTCGGCGACAAGACCACGGCATCGTCGGTCGCGTTCCTGAAGAAGGAGCTGTCGGATCTCGACACCGCACTCGACGAAGCGAAGACCAAGCACAGCTTCAAGCCGGACCTCGCGCTCGACAAGACGTTGAAGGATGCGGCCGCCAAGCTCGACGTGAAGTCGGACCTCGTGTTCCGCGCGAAGCAGAACACGCTCGATCCGGAACTGTCGGGACAGATCCTGGCGTTCTACGCGGGCGTTCAAGAAGTGAAGGACATGGTCGACCAGCACAACAAGGCTGCGCTCGGCGACGAGATCTCGTTGAAGAAGGGCAAGGAAGCGGCGGACAAGGCGGACGCCGAATCGGTCGCCGGCGCGTTCAAGTACGGCGTGTTGATCCAATCGCCGACGGACACCGACAAGGTCGAGTTCGGCGCGAAGGTCGTCGTGCTGTCGGGTGTGTACTGCGGCGGCGGATCGCCGGTCGCGAAGTGCGCGGAAGGTGAATCGCCGAGCGCGTACGCCTATCAGAACGATCCGGGTTCCACGCCGATCAAGGGCGACCTCGTGACGAGCGGCAGCGACAACGTGCCGACGAAGAAGATCCTGCCGCTGCTCCAGAACGGCGTGCGTGATTCGCTGATCAAGGGCGGCGAACCGACGGTGTCGGAGTACTACTACACGCGTCGCGTGCGCGCGATCTACGACCGGATCCACGGCAAGGCCGGCCAAGACGGCAAGGCCGCGGGTGGCCTCCTCGACGACGGCAACAAGCTCGAAACTCGGCTTTCCACCGAGGCAAACAAAGGCTCGCGGTTCAGCTTCTTCATGTAATGAATGACTGGGGCTCTGCTCCGTCATAAGGGGTGCGTATGCGTTTGATCAAAACTGCCTTGTTCCTCGGCCTGAGTGGATCGGTCGCGTTTGCGGGTCCTGCGCCGGCCAAGAAGCCCGCGCCGGCCAAGCCCGCGAAACCGGCACCGCCGAAGAAGGTCGCGCCGCCGCCGATGGTGACGGCGGAGCACAAGAAGGCGCTCGCTGAAAAGTTCGGTGGCTTCAAGTTCGGCATGTCGAAGGACGAGGTCCTCGCCACGCTGCAGAAGCAGATCGACGAGCGTTACGAAGACAAGATCAAAGGCACCACGGACATCTCGTTGCAGGATCGGTATCGCCGCGACAAGAAGAACGAGCTGTCGAACACGGCGAAGACGTACATCTCGTTCGACGCGAAGACCACGCCGTGGGACGTGTCGATCATCGAGAGCGAGTTCGCGCACAACACGAACGAAGCGATGATGGAGCGCTGGGAGAACGAAGGCGGCAAGAACCAGCGCCGGTTCTTCTTCTTCTACAACGACAAGCTGTGGAAGATGTACCTGTCGCTCGACGTGTCGATGATTCCCGAGGAGAAGCGGAACTTCGAGACGTTCAAGTCCGTGATGGAGACCTCGTACGGTGCGGGCTCGTCGGACGGTTCCACGATCTCGTGGCGCGCGGGTGAGTTCGACGTGCGCGCGGTGGATCGCTTGAAGGACTACGGCGCGCTCGGCCTCGTCGTCGAGGATCCGAAGGTGAAGACCGATGTGATGGCCACGCGCGAGCAGCACAAGCCGCCCGAGCAGGCTCACAACACGATCATCAACTCGGTGATCGACAAGGACAACAAGGACCACCCGGACATGAAGGCCAACGGTGGTGCGGTCGACGCCGTGATCCAGGCGCAGGGCGGCGGCGGCGGTAAGAAGTAACTGATTACGTGCACGTGTCACGTGGCACGTGAACGTCCACGTACACGACGCAACCGTTCGAGGCCGCGTCGACTGGCGCGATTCACGGTGGTGTCGTCCATCGCGAACGACGTATTCGAGGTGCACGTCGACCGGCGCAATTTACGGTCGAACGCCGGGTTCGCCGTCAACGCGATGTCGGAGCGTGCGTCGCTGATCGTGTACGAGGACGTGCACGTGCCACGTGCCACGTGCCACGTAGCTGCGACTCAATCCATCGTTCGATTTAGTGGCGGAGCGCTAAGCCCGCCGTGAACGACTGGTAGTTCGACTCGTCGAGCAATTCAGACTGGCCGGCGATATATGCGCCGAGCCGGAGATCGTGGCGGCGGTCGATATCGAGGATGTCGACGCCGAGGATGAGTCCCGCGGTGATGCCGGTGTCGGTCACCTTCAGCGTGTTGTCGCTGCCGGTCGAGGCGTGGATCGCGATGAACAGCGAGCTGTAGAACCGCTCGAGGAAGTCGCCATTGATGAACACGCCGAAATCGAACGGGTACAGGTTCAGCGTGTGCTTGAACATGGGGTTGCCGTCGATCAAGTAGTTGCCGGTCTGAAAGCCACCGGACACGTGGAAGCCGACCGTGGTGATGTTGTCGAGGCGGTACCCGACCTCGCCCACGATCTGCGTGCCGAGGATGTCGAGGTCATACGCGGACGCGTACGAGAACGCGGCGTGGATCGAAAACGCGAGATTGCTCGGTTCCTGCGCCTCGGTCAGCGCGTTCGCACCACCGCGCGACTTGTCCCAATCGGCGTAGAGATAATCGATCCAGCGCGTCGCGATGTCCGGATCGAAACCACCGGTGAGCTCGAGCGTCGCATTCCCGCCGGTGTACGCACGCGCACGGAGCGGCTGCAGCGACTTGTCCTCCAGCTTGCCATCGCGCACGAAGCGCAAGAGGCCGGCGAGCAACGTGTCGAGGTTCGAGTCTTCGCCGTGCGCGAGGAAGTGCGTGCGCTGGGCATCGACGTCGGGATGGACGCCGCCACCGGCCGCCGAGAATTGCTTCAGATCGCCCATAAACTTCATGTTCCACCGCATCGCGTGCGCGAGCGCGTCCGCCTGCGGCTCGCCGTTCGTCGCGAAGCTGAGATCGAGCGTGACCGCGGGGACACTCGCGATCGGAGCGAGCACCACCTTCATCCCATTCGGCAGCGTGGTCCGGCGCACCGCCGACAGATCCGGCGGCGTCGCGGCGAGCGTAGACGGCGCGGCACCGTCGTGGATCGCGAGCGGCAGCGTGGCTGTCTTGTCGCCGGTCGGCGTGAGGACGACGACCTGCGGACGCGCGAACACCTGCGCCGCGAGCATGCCCGCATCGGCGCGACGAAACGTGCGCAGCGCCGAGAGCTCGGTCGCGAGCGTGGTGGTCGGATCCTGACCGGCGAGCATCTGCGCCGCGAACCCGACATCGCGCGAGCTGCCCTGCCCTGCGAGCATCGCCATGCGCGCGTACAGTGCTTCGGCGACCATGCGGTCGAACGCGAGCTCGCCGACCGGCGTGTCGCCGTTCATCTCTTCGAACGTCACGTCGAGGCTTTGTACGGCTTGCGTGATCGCGTGAATCGCCGTGTCCGGCGCATCTCCAGTCGAAACGATCGCGAGGATCGACGACCGCGCGTCCCCGAGCTCCTTCACGGACAGCGTGCCCTTCAGCTGATTCTGCGCGTACAACACGAGCGTGCTGGCGAGCGCGCGCGTCCGCGCCCGGGTCGTGGGATCCGACGCCAGCGGCCACGCGAACACCACCGTCGGTGCCGCGACCGGCGCTTCGACGTCGACGCGATGTCCGTAGGTCGGCGCCGGCGGCAACACGGCTTGCGCACCGACGTCCCGCTTCGCGATGTGGGTGACGAACTTCTGGAGCGAGGCCGCGACTTCATCGGCGGTCAGCTTGCCGGACACCACCATCACGGCGTTGTTCGGCGCGTAGTGTGCGTCCGCGAACGCACACGCTTGCTCGCGCGTGAGCTGTGCGACGACGTCGGCATTGCCGGCCGGTTGCGCGCGATATGGATGGCCTTCCGGTTCGAGGGCTCGCGTCACTGCATCGTCGATGGCGATCGCCTCGGCGTGCGCGTGAATCTCGGCGACGACCGCCTGGCGCGCGCGCTCGAATGCCGCATCCGTGATCGAGGCACAGCGCAGGCCCGCCCTCACCGCTTCGATGGACAGCATCTCGTCGAGGTGATCGCGGGTCGAGCGCTCGACGAACGTGGTGGCATCGCGCGAGACCTCGCCATCGTGAAACGTCGCAGCTGCATCGAGGTGCGCGGCGATCGTTTGCGCGCCGAGCACCTGCTCGGACATCAAGTGCTGGACGAGATGCGCGACGCCAGCCTGCCCGTCCGGTTCATCGACGGCGCCGGCGCGATACCGCATCGTCACTTGGATCTCCGGCGCCGTACGATCGGACACCACGATCACGTTCAACCCGTTCGAGAGCTCGAGCTTCGCCAGCTCGAGACCGAGCCGCGGCGAACGTTGCATCGGGGGCGGTGGCGAGCGCACCGACGACAAACACCCCCCTGCGAGCAAAGCAACCAGGACAGCCTTCACCGTCCCACTATAGGTCACTCACCGAGCGAGACGTAACGCTCGTCGCCGGTCTTCTGGTCGTCGGCGATCACGGTACACCCGAGCTGTCGCAGCTCGTCGATATCGGCAGCGGTCAGGTAATTGCGGCTGACGTCGAGGCGCTCGAGATTGCGAAATGCGCGCCTCGCTGCGACAAGCGAAGCGACGCCGGCGCTCGTCATCGTCCCCATCGACAGGTCGAGCGCCTTCACGACGCCGGCGATCGGCCGGGTCCCGATCACCGCGCACACACTGTTCGTGAACTCGCTGTTCTTCACGCCGAGGTCGGTGATCGAGGTCGCGTCGAACAGCGGCATCAGATCGTCGACACCGCCCGACGCGCCGTAGCCGCTCGAGCCGCAGTACACGTGCAGCCGGCGCAGCTCGGGACACGCCGCCGGTGCCGCCGCGATCGCCTGGAGGTTATGCGCCTCCATCCCGCCGGTGATGAACTCTAGCTGGCGCAACGTGCTGCTCGCGATCTCGCCGACGTACATCTGACCGGCGCGCACCGTGAGCTGCTCGAGCGATGGCAACTGCCACACGCGCGACATGCTGCCGGCGTCGCACCACGACACCTCCCACTCCGTCCAATCGCCGACGAAGATCTCGCGCAGGCACTCCGCGGGCGGCAACACGTCCCAGATCGGCTCGTAGTAGCACTGGCCATCCTCGACACCATCGCCGAGGCCAACGCTCAGCGCGCGCACGAACGCACCGATCGGAAGCGCGAGCACGGCGGCGATCACCTCGGCGAGCGTTCGATCATCGTCGTCTTCGGAATCGGCGAGCTTCTCGACGCGCAGGCGATCGATGAAGCCGAACCGCCACGTCACCGACAGCCGGCCCTCGGACAGCTCGAACAGATCGCCGAATAGCTCCTCGCGATGCGCCGCGATCAGCTCGTCGCCGGTTCGACCCGAGAGCTGTTCGGCGATCAGCTCGCCGTGGACATCTCCCTGCTCGATCAACCAATCGGCGTAGACGCGATACGGCTGATCGTCGTCGAGATCTTCGAGGATCTCGGCTTCGAGCTCGGGATTACGCAGCCGGATCGCGTGCGGCTTCTCCGGTGGCCGATCGGGAATCGGATCGCCCTCGAGGATCCAGCCACGCGCGCGCTTCTGCGCGATCGCCGCGTCGAATATCGTTCGTGCACGCGTCGCGTCCGGTGCGGTCTTTGTCAGGATCTGCTGATCGTCGGCGTGTGACGTGACGACATTCCCGGCGAGCGAAATTTCCCAGCCCTGACCCGAGTCAGGGTTGATGTAACGTGCCACGCGATCATCATGCACTCGTTTAGCGCCGACTGTGTGGTCGTGTTCGATGCGTTCGGGCTGACGCGGGTGACGCTGTCGACCGGCAAGGCGAAGCACAACAAGAAGGTGGCCGGCGATTGGCACCTGCATACCGGCACGCACGTGTTCGGGCACGGCGAAGTCTCGAACAAGCGGTTCGGCTTCACGCTGCCCGAGCTGACGATCCGAAAGCTCGACGATCTGGACTACACGCTCGCCTACCAGCGCAACATCGGGCTCGCGCCGAACGGAACGCCGTTCTCGACGACGGGAACCACGTACGCCGGTCGCCCGATTCCACCCGGCAAGCAGCTCGCACAGGTCTCGCTCGGTCCGAGCCTGCTGTTGCGCGACCGGTTCGCGCCGATCGTTGTCACGTCGGAGAGCGGACACTTCGTCATGCTGACCGCCACCGACCTGCGCGGTGGTCACTTCGACGGCAAGCAGATCACGTCGACCTGGTCGGCGCCCGTCGAGCTGCCGCGCGGCGAGATCACGCTGCGCGTCGGGCCGACGTTCGCGTTCGCGTCCGCGTATCACGCGACGAATCACTCGGCGCATTGCGTGCAGATCGTGCAGGGCAAGCTCGTGCGTACTGCGATCGTGCCGGCGCTCGGCCCCGTCGACTTCGATGGCGAACGCATCGCCTATCAACCCGATCGCGAGCACGTCCATCGCCGGCGCTTCACCGACGAGGTCGAAGAAATCTTCGAGCTTCCCGCCGCCGCGCACGGCATCGGCGAGGTGATGGCGGATGGCGAGCACCTGCTGTTCGTCACGCCCGATCGCGAAACGATCCTCGATCTGGTGACCGATGACGTGATCCCGCGCGGCCTGCCCGATGCCGAGCGCGAGACTCGGCGCGTGATCCACGCGGAGCTCGATGCCGCACGCGCGGCGTCGGATTCGATCGGCGCGAACCTTCACGTGAGGGCGATCGATCACGGTCGCGCCAGCTGGGGTTGGTCCGAAGGCGATCAGTCCCTCGTGTCGTTCGGCGTGATCGGCACGTTCGTCCACCGGATGAGCTCGCACGCGGATCAGCGGCTGCGCCCGGGCAGCTGGAGCAATAGCTATCAGCTCGCGCCGATCACGACCGCGGACATGGTGCGCTACCGGGCGGCGCTCGATGCCGGCCACGTCGAGGTGCTGGCGACGACCGAGTGGATCCGTCATGCCATCGCCGAAGCCTGGCGCGCGGAGCACCACAAACCGACCGGCCCGCGGTTCGAGAAGCAAGCCGGCTACATGCTGGTGCGCGAGCTCGTCGGCCAACGGGGCGACACGCCGATCACCGCGCGCGAGATCATCGCCGCGTTGGATCCGGTCACGCTCGAGCGCGTCGACGGCGCGGCGTGGCTCGTGTTCGATGTCCTCGAGGCGAATGCGCGCGACGTGATGGTCGATTGGATGGTGCTGCGGCCGAGCGCTCACGTCGCGACGAATCCGCACGTGTTCCGCGACGTCCTCCAAGCGATCGTTCGCCTCGATCCCGGCGCGCGCAGCGTCATCGCCGCTGCGATCGATGCACATCCGAGCCAGCACTCGGCCTACATGAAATCGATGTTCTAGTCGCCGGCGAGGACCGCGCTGATCAGCGCCGACCGATTGTCGACGTCCGCGCGCGCGAACAATGCCGTCAGGTGCAGCTCGATCGCTCGCGCCGAGACATGCAACGTGGCCGCGATCGTCGGCGTCGCCACGCCGCGCACGACGAGCTCCAACACCTCGCGCTGCCGTGGCGTGAGCTGCCAGCGGGCCGACGCACTCGCCACCGCGGCCGCGATCCGCGCATCGGTCGAGCCACTGCGCAGCACTGCGAGATAGCTCATCGGCGTGCCGTCTTCGCTGATCCGCGTCAGCTCGAACGACAACGTATCCGGCGTCCCGGTGCCACGCGCCACGCGATGACGCGCGATCGCATCCGAGAGCGAAGCGAGCACGTCGCGCCGCCGGGTATCGAGCAGCTCCATGCCCGAGCTCGAGGCTTCGAGGATCACGCCGCGCGCGTCGATGACGAACGCCGGCGCGCCGATCTGATCGAGCACGTGCTCGAGCACCGCTCGCGTCCGCGCGGCATCGGTCAGCTCGCGCTCGATCCTCAGGCGGCGTTGCATCGACGGCAGGAGCGCCGCGAGCTTTTGCTTTTGCAGGGCCGTGAACTCGCGATCGTGAAACGCGCCGAACCACGCGAGCAGCGACGGGCCATCGCACACGAGCATGCGCGGTTGCCGCTTGAGGTGAAGCCCCGACGGCAACATCACCTCGTTGTAGATCCGCGACGCGAGCAGCTCCTCGGGCGGGATGATATCGAGCGCGTCGATCACCACGTTGCGCTGCTCGGGCTCCGGGCGTGACGCGTCGTACCAGGCGTAGCGCTTTGGCGCGGTCTCGAAAAACGTCAAAAACCGCTGTTTGAATTCCTCGTCGCCGGGGAAGTTGTCGTGCTCGAAGCGTTCGACCTCCCACCCGTTCGGCCGCTCTAACGGAGACAGCACGAGCAAGGAGTCGGCCTCGAGGAACCGCCGCGCGGCCGGGAGGACGCCCGCGATCCCGGACCCCTTCCCGAGCCGAATGGTTGCCAGCTCTTCCGCGATTTCGCGGATCAACTTCAAATCAGACCCGTCCACGACGAGTCACCACCATAGCTACCTACACGGTTACTCGTCGGTTACTAGGTGGTCGTGGCTCGGGTGCTTAGTTGAGGTCGTCGGGGTCGTCGTTCTGTTTTTCCGACGACGATGCACCCGTCAACGCATCCGCGGAAACGCCAATATCGGTCTCTTCACCGGACACCGAGCCGTGGCAGCCACCACACACCGCGTCGAACAACTGCACCGTGTTGCCCGCGGCGTTCTGGATCGTCTGGCGCACGCCCATCGAGATTTGCTCGCCGGGCCCGAGCTGATGTTCTTCGCCCATCGTCACGATCGCGTTGCCGCTATCGTCTTGGAGCTCGAACACCACGCCCGTGCGCGACGGCAGCTTGACCTTCACCGAGCCATCGTCCGCGAGCGCCGCCTTGCCGAGCATCTGCCGGCTCTCGTAGATCCCGTTCGTCGTCCGCGAGCACGAACCCGCCGGGCACATGCCTTCGGAATACACGGCGAGGTACTTCGCCTTGCGGAACAGATCGACCGGCCGACCGCGGCGCAGGTTACCCGTGAGCAGCGTGAACACCATCGGCGCGTCCGGCATGTAGAGCACGCCGTTCGCGGTGTCATCGTCCGTGCTGCCGCCGAACACGAGCTGGCGGCGGTTGTCGTAGAGCACGCGCGCCGGATACTTGTACGCGAGCACCGCGTCGACGACCGAACCGTTCGTCTGCGTGATGCCGAGCGGCGTCATCGCATTCGTCCGCGGATCGAGCATCACGATGTTCCAATCGAGTGCCGGCAGGTTCGCGTGCGATACGAGGATGCGCCCGTCCGGCAGCGGCGTCGGCATGCGGAAGCCACTCGTGGCGCCCGCGTGACCGTTGTCCGCATTGCCGCCGAGGATCGTGACCGACTTGAGATAGCCGGCATCGAGGCGGTTCATCTCGAACGGACCGACGCTGCGATTGAAGATCGCGAGCGCACCTGCCCCACCCGGCAACACCGGCACACCCATCGTCGAGTCCGACAGGATCAGCAAGAAGTCGCCATCGCTCGATTCGCGAATGTCCGTCGCCTGCGAATAGCCGATCGACGGATTCATGTCCGTGGTGTCCGTCGCCGACGTGTAATTCGACGACGCGCGTTGCGCGAGCAACGGGTGGTAGTCCGTGAGGTCCCAATTGATCCGGCGACCGGCGACTTGATAGAAGCCGTTCGACGCCTTCTCCGTCGACATCGTGATCCGGCCCTCGCGCATCATCTGCGGATTGACCTCGCTGTTCGACAGCACGGTCACCTGCTCCGGTGCACCCGACGGCATCATCATGCGCCAGATGTCCGATTGCGGCCGCGCCGCGACACGCGTCTCGACCACGCCGCTCTTGCCGCGCGTCGACGCGAACACGAGGTACTGACCATCCGGCGACCAGCTCGGATCGAAGTCCGAAATCGCGCCCGTGGCGCCCGTCGCCACTGCGGTACAGGTCTTCGACGTGATCGACACGGTGTAGATCCGCCAGCCTTCCGCCGCCGACGCACGCCCCGCGAACGCGACCGTGTCGCCGTCGTTCTTCACGCTCGGCCGACCGATATCGGGATTCGCACCGAGCGCCGCACACCCCGCCGAGAGCGAGGCCTGCGTGGTGTTGTCGACGGTGAGGCCGCGACCATAGTCCTGGCCGAACTTCGCCGTGACGACGCGTAGCTCCGCACCGGCTTGGAACGTGTCGAACTCGAGGCGTCCCGCCTTCTGGCCCGCCGGGCGATCGACGTAGACGACCGGAATCGTGCTGTCCATGTCCATCGTGTTCACCGCCGTGCCGAGCGCGGTGCGTTCCATATCGATCCACTTCTGGACGATGCAGAACGCGGCCGTGTTCGCCGGCGCCGTATTGCAATCGGGATAGCCCGGCGCGACCGGCGAGCCGAGCGGATCCGCGACCACGCCCGGCGTCTCCATCACCGGACCACCGCGGTGCGAGATGCCGCCGACCGTATCGGTGCGCGCATCCTGATCGAGCAGCGCCTTCGCCATCGCGCGACCGCGCCGCGCATCCGGGAACTCGAGCGCCATGAAGTCGTTGCGCAGGAGCTCGTAGTTCTTCTCGAGCGCCACGGCCGAGATGAAGCCTTGCGTGCCCGACCGCAACTTGAAGTCGTTCGTCGCCGCCGGCGAGTGACACGCCTGGAACATGCAGCCACGCGCGATCAGGATCGGCTGGACGTTATCCTTGAAGTACTGCTTCACCGGATCGCCGTTCGCGAAGTCGAGCGTGCCGACCGAGCTCGCCCAGCCCTGGATCTTCGTGTAGTCGCCATCGGTGTCCGACGGGAACTGATCGCCGCCGGTGTGACCACGACCGCCCGCAGCCACCGCGAGGGGAACGCGAAGGATCTGCGAATCGTCGACGGGATTCGTGACGAACGACCACGCTTGCGTGAAGTTGAACGCGACCTGGTCGTCGGTGTCACCGCACGTGATGTAGAAGTCCGACTGCGGTGCGCCGTGGCAGTTGCTCGACGTGCAGCCGTGCTGCTTCAGGATCGGCATCACGTCCGACTTGAACTTGTCGAGACCCGCGGCGTACTTCGGGTTCGCCATGAACGTCGTCGTCGAGAACCCCGACGGAATCGCCGTCGAGCACGTGCCGTTACCGGTCTGCGCCGGCGTGGGCGGCTTGAGGCCGTTCTCGGTGGCGCCGTTCTCGAGCCAGGTTTGCAGCGTGAGGTACGCGTCGGAGTTGAGCTGGACGACGGTGCCGCCCGCGTGCAGGACTTCGATATCGCGGAACAGCGGCGTGTTCCCCGTCGGGTCCGCCGGATCGGTGCCGTACTGGAATTGGAGACGCGACGGCTTCGTCGGATCCGCGACGTCCGGCGCGATCGCTTTCACGAGCAAGAGCGGCTGTGGATACGGTCCGAACCGCGTGAGCAAATCGCGCCGCTTCTGCACGGTCTCGAACGACGAGACGTCGAAGTTGCCGGCGACGAACTTGTACGGATCGCCGGTGTTCGGCGTGTGACACCCGGACGTGTTCTTCGCGCAGGTCTGTTGGAGGATCGGCTCGATCTCTCGCTCGTAGTACGTACGCCCAGCAGGCGCATCGCACGAGCTACAACCATTGCCGAAGGCAAACACGAGCACCAACGCGCTCGCGTAGACGGAGCCCCTCATGCTTCGCATTGTAGCCGAAAACAGCAACGGCCGCGCTGTTCGCCAGCACGGCCGTGATCTCGATCTCCGTCGAGAAAGAGTCTTACTTAAGCGACGCGAGCGCCGCCTTCGCGACGTTCTTCACGAGGCCCGACTTGTCCCCGCTCGCGAGCGTCAGCGCCGCGCGCGAATCGGCCGAGCCGAGCTTGCCGAGCGCGTATGCGGCATTGCGCCGCACGTACGGGTCGGCATCGTTCACGACGAGGTTTTCCAGCGTCGTGCGCGCGTTCATGTCGTGCTTCGCACCGACGACGGTCGCCGCATGCGCACGCACCGTCGAGTCCGCATCGCCGAGGCGCGCTTCGATCACGTTGATGTTGCCGTCCTGATGGATGACATCACGCCACGCGTCGATCGAGGCGGTGCGAACCGCCGCGTCACCGTCGAGCATTCCCGCCTCGAGGATCGGGTTGCCGCCGGTGTGCGCCATGTACCCCGCAGCGCGAACGAGCGCGAGCTTCGCTTCGCTACCGAGGGCCGGGTTCATCGCCGAGCGCAGTTGCGGCAGCGCCTTGTACTCTTTGATCGAGCCGAGGAAGTCAGCCGCGTTGCGCACCTTGATGGTGTCACCGGTGCCGAGGTCCTTCTCGAACCCGAGCGCCAGCTTGCCCGCGAGCGCCGGGCGCTTCGCGAACCACCACGCGGCGACCTCGCGCACTGCGAAACGATCGTCGGCGGTGAGGTTCTGGACCGACTGCACGCACTCCGCGCAGATCAGGCCTTCGGTCCGTTCGACCTCGGCGATGATCGCGTCTTGCGAGCCCGAGGCAACGGCTTGTTGGATGAGGGTGGCACTTCCGCCCTTACCTGCGCTGGCGGTGCCAGCGAGGAGGGTGAGGGTTACCGCGGCGAGCTTGTTGATGGTCTTCATGGTGTTGTCTCCTTTCCGCGGTGGGTTAGTAGTTGCCGTCGTGCGGGTTGTTGCCGCGAGCGTAGTAGTTCACGCCCATGTCGGCAGCGAGGATGAGCTTGTAGAACTCCGTCGCGGTGAGCTCGCCGTAGCCCTGCTCGGCCGAGTGCGGCGACGTCGCGAACGCGCGGATGCTGGCGTCGGGCGTCGGGAACAGGCGGGTCGGGTTCACCTTCTTGATGACGATCGAGTTCGCTGCATCTTCGGGGTTCATGTAGACCTTGAAGTTGCCGGTGATCATCAGGTTGTTCTTCTCGATGGCTTCCATGTCCGGGCCCGCCATCGTGAAGTACGACGCCGAGTAGGTCTCCGGCGTATCGCCGTCCGCCGTGCCGTAGTTCACCGTGACCGGCGCCGACGAGAGGTTGAACGTCCAGGTCGAGACCACGTTGCCCATCGCGTCGGTGATCGTGTAGCCCGGGATGTTCGCCTTGTTGTCCGCACCGTGGCAGCTGACGCAGTGGTCGTCGAAGATCTTCTGGACCGAACCCGTGCCACCCGTCGTCGGGTCCGCCGAGCCCCACGCGACATCGCGCAGCTTCTCGATGCCCGTCAGGTTCGCGGTGATGAGGTTCGCGTTCGTCTGATCCGCTGCCGCCGTGACGCGTTGGTCGCGCGGCACCATGCCGAGCGCATCGATCGGACCGACCGCGTGCGCTTGCGTGATACCCGGGTCGATGACCGTCGTCGCCGCGCGGTCTTCATGGCAACCACCGCACACGCGCGATTCACCGGCGCGAGCCGAGAACCACACGGGCTCGTTGAACAGCGACATACCGAACTGGTCGACCGTCTGGAGGTGGAGCGGCACGTTCGCCGGCACGTTCGCCAGCCACGAGCCGTCGTTCTGCACCGGCGCGACGCCGAGGTTCGCGTGACCTTCGAACATCGTCGTGCCGAACATGCGCGGGAAGCCTTCTTCCGACGAGAAGCCTTCCATCACGCGAACGCCGTAGATGCTGCCACCTTGGAACGTGTGGAGCGTCGAGTCGTAGACGTTCATCGAGCCGACGACCGCCTGCGCAGCGCTGTTATCCGTTTGCGATGCGGTCACCGCCGGCGCCGTCCGCGGTTGGAGCGGGCGCGCGAAGATGTCCCACATGCCTTCGTCCTGCATGATCGGGTGACGCTGCAGGTGTTCGGTGTCGTAGAGGTAGACGCCGAACTGCGCCGACTTGCCGGCCGCTTCGAGCACCGACGATTCGACCGGGCCATCCGACCACGAGACGAGGAGGTTCGGATGCTCGCCCGCGTCGAGCGGGAACGCATCGTAGTAACGACCGATCGTGTTCGACGACGGCATGTTGTCGAGCGGCACGTCCGGCGTGAGGAGCACGTACGACGCGTGCGCTTCCGACATCGCGGTATCGGCGCGGACCTTGCCGTCCGATTCCGACACCATGCCGAGGCGAACGTCGATCAGGCCACCTGCTTGGATCGTGCGGTTTCGAGCCGTCGCGATCGCGACGAAGCGACCCGGAGCGATTTCTTGCGCCTTCAGCGTCGAGTTCGACGCTTCGGTGTTCTCTTTACCGAACGCTTCACGCAGCTCCGTCATGTCCTGGTTCATGAACATGAGGTGGCCGGCGTTCTCGGGACCGAGGTGATCCCATTGCGTGAAGATCACGCGGCCGTCCGAGGCGAGCGACGGTTGAACGCGGTGCGAGAGGTTACGCGGTCCGAGCTGCTCGCCCGTTCCGTCGACGTTCATCGTGCCCATCTGCACGGTGAGACCACGCTCGTACTCGTCGACGTGCTGCTTCGGATCCGGGTCCGTCACAGGGTTCGACACGACGGCGTTCGTCGTGAACAGGATCTTGTCGCCCGGGAGGAAGATCGGCGACACGTAATCGCGGCCGGCATCCGACGCGATCTGCGTGACTTCGCCGTTATCCAGCGTGAGCATGTAGAGGCCGTAGTGAGCGTCTTTCGCGGAGTGACCGGCGAAGACGATCTTCTTGGCATCGAACGAGATGTCGTAGGCCTGGATGTCCATGCCCGCGAGATCCGGATCTTGATCGCAGCAAATCTTCGTCTGCGTGCCGTCCGCGGTCGGCGGCGACAGCTTGATGAGATGTGCGCCAGCGATGTAGGACGTGTATTGGAAGATGTCGCCGTCATCGTTGCGCGCGGGGCGCTGCAAGATGATGAGCGAATCGATGTTGCCCAGTGGCCCCGAGGTGTTGTCATCGCTGCAACCCATCTGCGGTGCAGCAGTGAACAACGCGGCGCCGATCGCGATGCTCTTCAATTTCACAGGCTCCTCCTCATCAGTGAGGGGACCTATTACAAGCATCGGGCCAGAACAGAACCGAACGTTGGCGCGGGCTTAGCTAAGCGGGGTTCGGGGGTGGCTGCCCCCTGTTCGAGGTTCGAGGGTGTTCGGCCCCCCAACCAAGTGTAGTCAAACTAGCGACTTGAGCTCCGCGAGGAGCTGGAGTGCTTCGAACGGAGTCGTGTGGTTCAAGTCGATCGCGGCGAGCTTCGCGATGAGTGGATTCGGCGTCGCTTTCGGTAACAGCGACAGCTGCGCAGAACTTCCCAAGCTCGCACCTTGCGCGTGGCCACCCTCGAGCTTGCCCATGATCTCGCGCGAGCGACCGATCACCGGTTTGGGTAGACCGGCGAGCCGCGCGACATCGATCCCGTAGCTCTTGTTCGCGCCACCGGGGACGACGCGGCGGAGGAACACGATCTCGTTCTTGTGCTCGCGCACCGCGACCGACACGTTGCGGACGCGCGGGCGTGACTCGGCGAGTGCGACGAGCTCGTGATAGTGCGTGGCGAACAGCGTGCGCGCGCCGATCGCATCGTGCAGGTGCTCGGCGACGGCCCACGCGATCGACACGCCATCGAACGTGGACGTGCCGCGGCCGACTTCGTCGAGGATGATCAGCGAGCGGCGCGTGGACTTCGCGAGGATCGTGGCGGTCTCGCGCATCTCCACCATGAACGTGGAGTCGCCGCGCGACAGGTTATCGGCGGCGCCGACGCGCGTGAACACGCGATCGCACACGCCGATCGTGGCGGCGCGCGCGGGCACGAACGCGCCGATCTGCGCGAGCAACGCGATCTGCGCGACCTGGCGCATGTACGTCGACTTGCCGGCCATGTTCGGGCCGGTGATCAGCACGAGCTGATCGCTATCGGGATCGAGGCGGCAATCGTTCGGCACGAACGCGCCATCGGCGAGCATGGCTTCGATCACCGGGTGGCGACCGTCGGTGATCTCGAGGACCGAGCTGTCGTCGACGATCGGGCGGCAGTAGTTGCGGCGCGCGGCGACTTCGGCGAGCGACGCGCAGACATCCGCGATCGCGAGCGCGGCACCGGCGGCGCTGATCTTGTCGGCGATCGCGGCGACGGCGGTGACCTCTTCTCGCACGAGCTCGGCCTCGCGAATCGCGAGCGTTTCTTCGGCCGCGACGACCTTCTTTTCGAGCTCGGCGAGCTCCGGCGTGACAAAGCGTTCGCCGGTCGCGATCGTCTGCTTGCGCGCGTAGTGCGGCGGCACCTTCGCGAGGTGCGATTTCGTGATCTCGATGTAGTAGCCGAACACGCGGTTGTAGCGGACCTTCAGCGACGGGATGCCGGAGTCACGCTGTTCGCGTTCTTCGATCGCGAGGATCTGATTCTTGCCGCCGTCCGCGAGCTCGCGGCATTCGTCGACGGTCTTGTCGTAGCCGGCGCGGATCACGCCGCCGTCTTTCAACATCGGAGGCGGCTCGTCGCTGATGGAGTCGACGAGGCGTGCCGCCAACTTGGCGAGTGCGGGGACGCGCGCCGGATCGAGCGCCAAGAGTGGCGGCACCGGATCGAGCTTGGTCGCGCCGCTGTGGATCAGATGAACGAGATCCGGCAGCTGCTGCAGGGCATCGCGTAGCCGACCGAGATCGCGGGGCGTGGCGACGCCGAGCGTGGCCTTGCCGGCGAGCCGTTCCAGATCCGCGATCCGCCCGAGCGCGCGGCGCAGCTCTTCGGTCAGCGCGGGACGATGGACGAGCCACGCGACGGCATCTTGCCGGCGACGGATCTGCGGGACATCGATCAGCGGATAGAGCAACCACCGCCGCAACAGGCGACCACCGGGTGCGGTGACGGTTTGATCGACGACATCGAGCAGCGAGCCCTGCTTCTTCTTGCCGATCAGCGTCTCGACCAGCTCGAGGTTCGCGATCGCGGTTTCGTCGAGGACGACGGAATCAGACGGATCATAGGAAACGATCCGCGTGACCGGAATCGTGCCCGTGGGTTGGGTGGCGCGCGCATATGCGAGGACCGCTGCGGCCGCGCGCTTCGCGACATCGGACAAAGCGATCGGAATGATCGGGCTCGGGCTCGCGCTCGGGCTCGACGCAGATTCGAAATCGCCACCGCGAACATCGCGAGCATCGGCGCGAGCATCGCGAGCGAAATCCCCATCGTCCGAGCCCGAGCCCGAGCCCGAGCGCGAGACCGATCGCGTTAGGCCCGCGTCCGAACCGCCCGCACCGTCGCTGGCCACCCAGCCTTCGGCCTTGGTGCCGCGCTTCGCCTTGGTCGTCGCGGACGCGCCGATATCCGCCCGCGCATGCGCGAGCGCGATGCCCTCCAACGTCTTATCGGCGACATCGATCGCGGGAATCGCGTACGCGTTCCACGCCGCGCGATATCGCATCCGGATCGGCGACAACGACGAGCTCTCGCCAAGCTGCTTCGACTCGACGAGAATTTCTCGAGGAGCGACGCGCACGACTTCGTCGAGCAATTCGCCGATCGATAACGTCGTCGCGCGCAGCTCGCCGGTCGTGGCATCGAGATACGCCAACCCGAACAGCTGGCGCTCGATATTTGCGCCGGCTTTGCCCGAGCCCGGCTTGTCACCCGCGACCAACGCCGCCACATAGCGCGGCAACTTCGGCTCGAGCACTTCATCGTCGAGCACGATGCCCGGCGTGATGATCCGCGCGACCTCGCGCTTCACCAACCCTTTGGCGAGCCGCGGATCCTCGACCTGCTCCACCATCACCACGCGATAGCCGAGCTCCGTCAGCTTCGCGATGTAGCCGCGCGCCGCGTGATGCGGGACGCCGCACATGGGCACCGCATCCTCTTTGCCCTTATCGCGCGTGGTCAGCGTGAGATCGAGCAGCCGCGCTCCGAGCACGGCATCCTCGAAGAACATCTCGTAGAAGTCCCCGAGCCGAAACAACACCAGCGAGTCAGGATGCTTGTCCTTGACCTCGAGGTACTGCCGCATGAGCGGCGTTTCGGCCGGGCTTCTCGTCGCCATTCCAGCCGCGGGTTTATCACCCCGCGCTGACATCAGCCCGCGATGCGCGGGATTCCGGGATTCGTGACGCCAGCCCCGAGATCGGCACGGTCGTCGAACGGCTTCGACGCGCCGTCGCGCCACTGCCGGAGCTCGACGATCGGCTTGCCCTGCACGCGTGGCTGGACGAGCACGTGCGTGAAGCTCCGCCGCAGCCCCGGACGCAGGGCTGGCAACCACGTCCCGCAGTTGACGTACAGCCCGCCGCCGACGACGGGTTGCCACCGTGGATCGTGCGTATGCCCGAACACCACGACCGGCGCGTCGACGAGCTCGCGCAAGCGCCGCGGCACCGCGCGCATCGGCAGCTGCGACGTGACGTGATGTTTGCCGAGCCGGATCTGCGCGACCACCATCGCGGTCACGCACACGGCCATCCCGATCAGGAACACCCACCACGGCGTCGTCACGAGCAGGATGAACGAGATCAGCGCGGTGCCGGCCATCATCCCCCACTTGTCGAGGACGAGCAGTCGGCCGAGCCGGCGCCACGACACCGTCAGCGGCGCCCGGGCGAGGCGATCGATCGCGCGCGCAGTGTCGACCGAGATCCCGGTGTCCTTCGCGACGGCTTCGACGCGCTCGCGATGCAATCTCCGCCGCGCATTGCGACGCTTCACCGACTTGTGGAGCACGTTCGCCGCGATCAGCGACCACATGAATCGGACGTACGCCGTGATCAACCGCGCGAACGGCCGCCAGCCCTGCGCGATCGCGTAGCGCAGATAGCCGCCGAAGCTCCACTCTTCGATGCCGTGCGGATCGATCTCCGGCGATGCCATCCCGAGGTAGCGCACGGCCGCGTAGTCCGCGTTGAAGATCAACCGCCCGCTGTCGACGTCGCACGGCGCGAGGTTGAACTCGAACGAGCAGCCCTCGTCGTAGACGTGGCCATGCTCGATCCACGCGACGCCGGGGACGTACACGAACCACGGCACGATCTTGATCCGCGCGACGGCTTTGACATCCCCGCTCGCGGCGACGAGGTGCCGATAGAACTCGGTCTGGACCTCGGGCTCGAGGAGCTCGACGTCGTGATTGCCGACGATGATGTCGATGTCGTGTCCGGCGGCCGCGAACTGCGCGAGCGCCTGCAGGAGCGGCTTGTGGGCTTCGAGGATCAGGTTCATCCGCGCGATGCCGGCGCGCTTTCCGCGACCGAGTCCGTGGCGGCGCTCGTCGGCGCTCCGGGCCGGAAATTCGGGAGTTCCCGGGATCACCACGGACATGAAGTCGAACAGGTCGCCGGCGATCACGAGCCGCCACGCCCGCCCACCCATGCGCCGCACCGCCTGGTAGCGAAGAAACGCGCAAAACGCCTCCGCCCCGAGGGCAACCGCCTCGCATCGCTCGCTCGCGGCACCCGGCAGGAGCTCCTCCCCGAAGTGGAGGTCGCTCACGACCAGTAGATTCGTCTCCGGCACCTACAGCTTACCTTGCACGATTTGCGCGACCGACGAAACCTCGTGTCGCAGCGGCATGCTACGAGGATCGTGCTGTGACCCAGGTCCTGTTCATTCTCCTGCTCGCGGCGTCGGTAGCGTTCTTCGCCCGCACGACCTATTTGTTCGGGCGCGCGGTGTTCGCCGGCGTCGCAGATCCGCGGCCGCGTCTCGATCAACTCGCCGGCCGGCTGGTCGATGTCGGGGTGTATTGGTTCGGGCAGAAGAAGGTCGCGGAAGAAGGTCCGCAGCACCGCACGAGCAAGCACCACTTGTTCATCTTCTGGGGCTTCCTGATCATCACGATCGCCACGGTCGATCTGATCGTGTCGTCGGTGATTCCGGGCGTGTCGTTGGAGCTCCTGCCGAGCTTCATCTACCAACCGCTGTACGCGCTGATCGATGGCTTCAACCTGATCGTGCTGCTCATGATCGGCTGGTCGTTCACGCGGCGCATCCTGGTGAAGCCCGCGCTGATTCCGATGAGCCTGGACGCTGGCCTCATCCTCGGCGCGATCGGCTCGCTCATGGTCACGCACTTCCTCATGCACGGCTACGAGATCGCGGGCGCGATCACAGCCGGTGGTGACAGCCCGTGGTGGCTGCCGGTGTCGGGCACGATCGGCAAGTGGCTCGCGCCGCTGTCCGAGAGCCAAGCGCACACCGGTCACATGGTCGGCTACTGGCTGCACGTCCTGATCCTGCTGACGTTCCTCAACTACCTGCCCTACTCGAAGCACATCCACTTGCTCGGCGCGCTGCCGAACATCTTCGCGCGCAATCGCAGCGAGCGCCGGATGGATCTGCCGAAGCTGAACCTCGAGGACGAGACCCAGTGGGGCGTGAAGAACTACGAGCAGTTCTCGTGGAAGTCGCTGATGGACACGTACGCGTGCACCGAGTGCGCGCGCTGCTCGAACTACTGTCCCGCGTACGGCACCGGCAAGAACCTCTCGCCGATGCAGCTCGTCCACGACATTCGCTACGAGATGCTCGATCGCGTCCAGCTGAAGGACAAGATCGCCGATCAGGAGGACCAGGTCGCGCAGCTCTCGCAGTACGCCGCCGAGCACGATGACGGCAGCGGTCACGAGCCGCCGGATCTCGCGTTCGCGAAGGAACAGCTCGCGGCTACGAAGGCCGAGCTCGAGGGCATGCCCACCATGACGGGCGGCCGGATCGCCGAGGACACGCTGTGGGCGTGCACCACGTGCGGCGCGTGTCAGGAAGTCTGCCCGGTGTTCATCGAGCACCCGCTGAAGATCTTGCAGATGCGCCAGAACTTGGTGCTCGAGCAAGAGAAGGCGCCGGCGGAGCTGCAGCGCACGTATCGCAACATCGAGCGCCAATCGAATCCGTGGGGCATCGGCAACGACCAGCGCATGGACTGGGCGAAGGATCTCGAGGTCCCGCTGATCGAGGACCACCCGGATCCGGAATACATCCTGTGGGTCGGCTGCGCGGGCGCGTTCGACAACCGGATCATCAAGCAGACGCGCGCGATGATCAAAGTGCTGAACACCGCCGGCGTGAATTACGCGGTGCTCGGTCACAACGAGGCGTGCACCGGTGATCCGGCGCGGCGCTCGGGCAACGAGATGCTGTTCCAGATGTTGGCGGAGCAAAACGTCGAGACGTTGAAGTCCGTCAACGCGAAGAAGGTCGTCACGAGCTGCCCGCACTGCCTGCACACGCTCAAGCACGACTACCCGCAATTCGGTGGCAACTTCGAGGTCGTCCACCACACGCAACTGATCGATCACCTGTACCAGACGAACGCGCTACGCAGCGATGCGAACAGCTCGCCGGTCGGCTCGATCACGTATCACGACAGCTGTTACCTCGGCCGGTGGAACCGCGAGTTCGATGCGCCGCGCGCGGTGATCGAAGCGGTCGGCGTGCCGAACATCGTCGAGATGACCCGCAACAAGAAGCACGGCTTCTGCTGCGGCGCCGGTGGCGGTCGGATGTTCATGGAAGAGCACGACGGCCAGCGCGTGAACGAGAACCGCACCGATGAAGTGCTGCGTGCGGGCGTGGATGCGGTCGCGGTCGCCTGCCCGTTCTGCAACATCATGTTGACCGACGGCATGAAGAGCAAAAACGCCGAGGATAAGGTCGAGGTCCTCGATATCGCGGAGCTCGTCGCCCGGTCGATTCCGGACGTCCCGCTGTCGAGCCTGACCCGTAAGCGCGACCGCTCGGACGTGTAACGTCGCGCGCTACGCCAGCGAGCCGCCAGGCGAGCAAGTGCCCTTGGGGTACAACCTCGCGTGTGCAGCGCGGGGTCGCCTGCTGCGATCGGGCGTTGGGAGACTTCGCGCGCGCATCGCTTAGTGTGCGCCGCATGCGTTGGCTCCTGCTTGTCGTGGTCGCGGTGTCGAGTGCTCGTGCAAACCCGGTGTGTCCGCGCGCCGTCGATCCGCGCGAGATGTGGGCGCACGAGGCCTTCCCCGGATGTTCGGCGCCGCCGTTCAACATCCGCATGCCGATCGAGAGCACGGCGCGACCGTGTCAGATCACCGAAACGTTCCCGAACAAGACGGTGCGGACCGCCACGTTGTCGTACGACGCGAAGGGCCATCTGATATCGATCGGCCCGAGCGTGTCGCGGTTCGCGCAAGCAACCTGCACGTACAAGGGCGATCTCCTCGACACGTGCACGGATGAATCGGGGCAGGTCGAGAAGTACGAGTACGACGCGAAACATCGACTCGTGAAGGTCTCGCGCGGAACCGATTGGCGGAAGTTCACGTGGGGACCCGATGGCGTCACCAAGTTCGATTCCCACAACCGCGTGATCGATCATTGGGAGCGCACGTACGTGTACAAGGATCATCGCCTCGTCGAGGAACGCGAGAGCTCGAGCACGGTCGCGTACCACTACGACGATCAGGGGCGGTTCGTGCGCAGCGATGGCAGCGCGAACGTGACGCCGGACAACGTCACGTACGACAGTGCGGGTCACCCGATCGCGTTCGGATTTTCTGGTTCGAAGCTGACCTGGGATGCGCAAGGTCGAGTCGTCGCAGAATCGGGCGACGTGCGAACGACGTGGGCTTACGTGTGCAAGTAGTGAGGATTCGATATGATCCGTGGCGATGAGAACGTCCTGGGGACTTCTGTTCGTCCTTACTGCGGCCTGCGGCGCCGGCGATGACACCGCCACCGGCTCGCACTCGCGCTGCGCCGAAGGTGGCGCGATCAACGACTGCACCGATGCCGTCGAAACGCCCGAAGACGCGTGCTGGCGGCTCGTCGATTGCGCCGCGATTCCGGTCAAGAGCGGCGACAAAGACAACCACTTCGACTGGGGCGCGTGCGTCGACCGGATCGAGCAAGCGATCGATGTCGAGCAGAACCTGATCGTCGATTGCATCGCGGCCTCGAGCTGCGATGCGTTGAAGGCACCGGGCTCGCCCGATAACCCGGACGTCGGCCAGATGGCGTGCTTCCAGCTGGGAGGCCGCTAGTGAAGAAGCTCCTCGCCTTACTACTGTTGGCAGGGATCGCCGCCGCGGAACCGGTGCCGGACCTCATCAAGCTGATCGAGAACCAGCCGGCGGACATGGATCGCTCGGTGTGGAAAGAGAAGCGGCGCGATGCCGCGAAGAAGCTCGCCCAGAGCAAGGACAAGACCGCCGTGCCCGAGCTGATCAAGCTCGCCGATGGCGAGACGTTCGACATCATCGGCGAGATCGCGATCGAAGGCCTCGGCACGCTCGGCGACAAGAGCGCGGTGCCGACGCTGCAAAAGATCGCGAACGACAACGCGCGCGAGAAGAACCAGCGCGACCTCGCGAAGAAGTCGCTCGCGAAGTTGGGCGCGACGGCGGATGCGGCCCCTACCCCGCCGACGCCGCCAAAGCAGCCGGATCGACAGCCCGACAAGCCGCCCGAGCCCGTGAAGCAACCGACCGGCCTCGAGACCGCGCCCACCGGTGATGGCTCGAACGCACCCGTCGATAGCGGGACCGGTTCGAAGCTGCTCGACAGCGGCGCGCAAGGCAATCCGGGCCACACGAGTGATGCCGCGGGTGCAAAGCCCGGCGCGCTCGTGTTTCCGGATCTGCCGGACGACACGATCGCGGCCTACGATCGCGTGACGTTCGCCGGCGGTACGGCGAGCTTCGCGTACGACACCGATCGCAAGCGCGTCGATGCCTCGGCGGATATCTCCGGGTTGTGGCAACACCGGATCGAGCGCGAGTCGATGGCATGGGGCGTCGATGTCGGCGCGCATGTCGTGACCGGGTTCGTGAATCCCGATGGTCGTGCCCAAACGCGTGGCGCCGAGCTCGTCGGTAACGCGGATACCGAGGCGCGGTTCTACAGCGGCGCGGGTGTCTACGGCGTTGGCAAGGCGGCGATCGCGTTGCAGACGGATTACGTCAGCGACGTCGTCAGCGATCAACAGATCCAACAGAACCCGAACGCGGACTTCAAATCGACCACGTCGCAGGCGGACTTCGACATCGCGATCGGCGGTGGCTACGGACGGCTGTTGGATGTCGGCTCGCAGATCCGCGTGCGGCGGCTCTCGCGCACGTTGGATGCGGCACGTGCACTCGGCAAGCCGATCGATGCGGCCACGTCGAAGAAGTTGCAGATGACGTGGTGGGCGTTGCGCGGCGATCGCTCGACGTATCCGGCGCTCGTCGCCACGGTCGCGATCCTGCGCGAGGCCGGCGTGTTGCTCGGCGAGCCGGATGCCGGCTTGTCGTACGAGATCTTGAACGTCCTCCGCGACACGCAGTTGTTCCAACGACCGTCGGGCGTCGATCTCCAGATCACGTTCGGCGAGGGTTATCTGCGCCGGCCCCAGGGCCTTATCGATCAAGGCGTCGAGAACGGCCGCGTCGAACAAGTGATGTTCAATGCCGGTTACGGCACGCAACTCGATGACGACAAGCTCGAGATCGGCGGCACCGCGTTCGCGCGCTATCGGCTGTTCGCGGCCGATGGCCAACCCGCTCCGTATGCGGCGGGCGCGACGGCGCACATGACGCGCTACACGTACGGCGATCACGGCGACGCGTTCGGCATGTTCGATCTGACCGGGCTCGTGCAGGTGTCGAGCGACGATCAGATGAACACCGACAAGGGCTTCCGGATCGAAGGCGACGTCGGCTTCACGATGTTGTTCAACCAAGCGTCGGGGCTGCGGTTGGCGGGGTCGATCGCCGAAGATGGGGGTGCGGTGTTCGTCGGCGCGACCCTGACGGCGACCTACGGCCTGCTAGATGCGGTTTTTGCTCGCTGATTTCTACGGTTGAATGGTCGGACCAATTTGGGTAGGGTGGGATCGTGAACGCGACGTTGGTGGCCATCGCAGAGACCGCAATCCCCGCCGGGCGCTTCATCCCGGCGGCGGGTGAGGTCACGGTTCAAAAGGTCGAGCACTTCCTGAAGCGACTGCCGGCCGCGGTCCAGCGCGGCGTGAACGGGTTGGTGCGCGCGATCGATGCCACGTCGTACGTGAAGCATCGCACTGCGTTCGCAAACCTGTCGTTCGAGAAGCGCCTCGCGTTGCTCGAGAGCTTTCGCCAGGGCGACATCGTGCGGCGGTTGATGCTGCGCGCGTTGGTGTCGCCGCTCAAGCTCGCGCACTTCGACGATCCGGGGTTGTACAAGCGGCTCGGTTGCGTCTACGAGTCGGCGAAGGTTCGCGCCGAAGCCAAGCCGGCGTACATGCGCGATCGCGTGCACGCGAGCTTGGACGGTGATCTGGCGGTCGAGTGCGATGTCGTCGTGATCGGCACGGGTGCGGGCGGCGCGGTGGTCGGGCGCGAGCTCGCGGAAGCGGGCTTGGCGGTCGTGTTCGTCGAAGAGGGCCAGTACTTCGATCGCTCGGACTTCACCGGGCGCGCGTTCGACATGCAGCAGAAGTTGTATCGGCGCGGCGGGGCCACGTTCTCGATCGGCAACGTCGGGATCCCGATTCCGATCGGGCAGTCGGTGGGCGGGTCGACCACCGTCAACTCGGGCACGTGTTATCGAACGCCGGAGCGCGTGCTGCACGAGTGGCAGCGCGATCTAGGGCTGGTCGATCTGGGCCCGGATCAGCTCGCGCCGTACTACGAGCGCGTCGAGAGCGTGCTCCAGGTCGAACAAGCCAAGCCCGAGTTGATCGGCGGTAACGGTCACGTGATCGCGAAGGGCTGCGATGCGCTCGGCTTCACGCGGCATCATCCGCTCCGCCGAAACGCACCGGCGTGTGATGGCCAAGGCGTGTGCGTGTTCGGCTGTCCCACGGATGCGAAGCGCTCCACGAACGTGTCGTACGTGCCGCTCGCGCTGAAGGCCGGTGCGGAGCTGTTCGCGGGTGCGAAGATGACCCGCGTGCTCGTCGAGGGTGGGCGTGCGGTCGGTGTCGTCGCGAAGACCGAAGCCGGGCACTCGCTCACGGTGCGCGCGCGGACGGTCGTGATCGCGTGTGGCTCGATCATGACGCCACTCGTGTTGTCGCAACAGGGCCTCGCGAATCGCTCGGGGCAGCTCGGCAAGAACCTCTCGATCCATCCGGCGTGTGGTGCGCTCGCGGAGTTCGATCAGCAGATCCTGCCGTGGCAGGGCATCCCGCAGGGCTACGCCGTCGAGGAATTGCACGAAGAAGGCATCCTGTTCGAGGGCGCGATGCTGCCGCTCGAGATGAGCATGACGGCCACGCAGTTGATCGGGCCGGAGCTCGTGCGGCTCGCGGAGTCGTTCGATCACGTCGCGAGCTTCGGGTTCATGGTCGAGGACACCTCGCGCGGATCGGTCAGCGCGATCGGTGGGCGGCCGGTGATCCGCTACTGGTTGGACGATAACGACGTCTCGCACATCAAGCGCGGGATGGACGTGCTCGCGCAGATCTATTTCGCGGCGGGCGCGCGGCGGATCCACACGCCGATCAGCGGCTTCGACACGCTCGAAACGCCGGACGATCTGGCGCGGATGCGGCGCGCGAAGATCCACGCGCGTGATCTCGATCTATCGGCCTATCACCCGCTCGGCACCGCGCGCATGGGCGTCGATCCGGCGCACTCGGTCGTCGATCCGGATCATCAGTGCCACGACACGCCGGGCTTGTATGTCGTCGACGGTGCATCGGTGCCCACGTCGCTCGGCGTGAATCCGCAGGTCACGATCATGGCGATGGCCACCCGTGCCGCGGAGAAGATCGCGCACGCGCTCGCGTGAGTTAGAGGGCTGTCCGATTTGTCCGGTGGTCGGACGGCGAGTCCGAGATCCGGCCGGACAAATCGTCGACGGAAACGTGATTCCGGCGCGTTACGAATGGCGCGATCGTTGCTGAGCGACGGTGCTACGATGATCCGCATGGACGACACGGCACACGTCGACAGTCGCATCTACATGCGTGTTGACTGGGCCGGCTACCAATCAGTCGAGCTCGCGCGGGGCGAGAAAGCCAATCCACGGATCACGTACCTGGATGGAGTGCTCGAGCTGATGTCGCCTGGTCAAAATCACGAAGCCATCATCTTCCGGCTGAACCAGCTCGTCGTCGCTTACTGCTTGGCGCGTCACATCTACTTCGGCGGCTACGGTGCGTGGACGCAACGGAATCAGGATGTCGATGCGGCAGCGGAGCCCGACAGCTGCTTCGCGATCGGTCATCCGGTTGGCGAACGGCCCGATCTGGTGATCGAAGTGGTCTGGACGAGCGGTGGGTTGGACAAGCTCGAGGTCTATCGACGGCTCGGCATCCCCGAGGTCTGGTTTTGGATCAAGAACAAGCTGACGATCCACGTACTCGCTTGTGACGCGTACGAAGAGCGAATGCAAAGCGACGCGCTGCCCGATCTCGATTTCGACGTCGTCCAGCAACTCCTCGAGCTGGAAGACACGCCCGAGGCGATGCGGCGGATGACCGAGTACGCGCAGCGTTAGATCACGACCATCGCCGGAACGCGCTCGCTGCGGCGCTCCCACCGCGCGAGTGGCGCGAGCCCCCAGATCACCGGCACCACGAACACGCCCGTGATCGCGACGATCACCGACGGGATCAGCGGGAACGGGACATTCGCGGCGGCCACCGTCGACGCGTAGATCGTCCAGGACGCCATTCCTTCGTCACCGCGGGCGAGCGTGTTCGCGCGATACGCGGTCGCGCCCGCGCAGACCACGTGCGCGAAGCCGACGAGAAACACCGACTCTTTGACCCAATCGGCAAAGCTATCGGTCCGGTGCGTCGACGCGAAGTAGATCAAGTGCACCGTGATCGGCAAGAGCAAGATCACGCCGATGCTCGGCACCACCAGGCTCGGCGCGAGCCCGATGCGGAACCGCACCCGCCAGACCTTCAGGAGCGCGTAGCTCGCGAGCGCGGCACCGAACGCGACGCCCCATGCCGTCAGGATCGCGTGCGCGATCGCGGCATCGTTCTCGCGCGAGCTGTCTTCGATCGCACGCGCGGAGATCCACAAGGTCGAGGCGATCAGCACGAGGCCAAACACGATGCGAGCGGCGCGCCGCGGGGTCGCATCAAACATGTTCGATCCTCGCGACCGGCAGATCGAGCTCGTGATACCGAGCGCGCTCGCGGTTGATCGTGGCGTCGAACGCGAAGATGCCGATCAGCATGAACAGCCCCGTGATCGCGACGATCGGCATCGGCAACACCGGCAGCGGCAGATTCGACGCGAGCAACGTCCACGCGTAAACCGCGGTCGGCGCCATCGCCTTGTGCCCGGTGACGAGCTTCTTCGCGCGAACACCGACAAGCGTCGCCGCCATGACATGCGCGGCGCCCGTGCAGACCGCCGACAGTGCGACCCAATCACCGAAGTGATTCGTGGTGTGGACGAGCAGGCTCCAGAGCAGGTGCAACGTGATCGGCAAGACGAACACCACGCCCATCGACGGGATCACGACACTCTGGACCACGCTGATCCGGACGTGCGGAAACCGCGGGGCGAGCAACCACGCCGCGAGTGCGACGATCGCCGCGAGCGCCCAGGTCTGCCCGAGCGCGACGGCGGCCTGATTCCCCCACGGATGATCGACCGCGGTGAGCACGATCCGCGGCACCGACACGAGCAGCGCGAATCCGAACGCGATCCGCGCAGCGCGATTGGAGCGAAGGAATCGATGGGTCACGGACGTCTCGGTGATGACACGAACGTCCGGCAGCGCCACGGCATTCTCGCATTTGGGCCACACCACGTTCGATGCGACGAACGACCACACGGTTGCTCGCTGCGGGGCCGCATCTCAGGCTCATGCGAACGTTGGTGATCGGTGGCCGAGGCTTCCTCGGCCGGAGAGTGGTGGCGGCCCTTCGCGAGCGTGGCGTCGAGCCAACCGCCAGCGGACGCGAGCTCGATATCGCGCAGATCACGCCGGCCCAGCTGGCGCCGTACGAGGTCGTCATCAACTGCAGCGACACGCTCGTCGCACCACCCGATCAGCTCCATCTCGCCGCGCGTGCGGCCGGCGTCATCTATCTCGAGACCACCTCCGAGCCGCGCGCGTACCGCAGGCTGCTCGATCAGCACACGCTCGGAGACGGCATCGCGATCCTCGGCGCGGGCTTGTTTCCCGGAATCTCGAACCTCGTCGCGCACGCCGCGTTCACCGCGAACGGCTGCCGTGGCCCGGTGTCGCTCGCGATCCGGTTTTCGCCGTTCACGGCCGCCGGCAAGGGCATGGTCGCGTTGATCGCGTTTCTGTTACGCGAGCCACCGATCGACGGATCGCGCCCGTTTCAGCCTGGCCCCGCCATGCACTTTCGCGACGGCATGCATCCGACCGTGCATGCCGCGATGCCCGAGGCGCATCTGCTCGCGCACTCGTTGGACACGAAGGTCACGGCCCTGCTCTCTCCAACACCAAACCTGTTGCAACCGCTACTCCGGTTCGTGCCGGCGTGGCTCGCACGCGTGGGCGTCGGGTTTTTACGTCGCTTCATCTTTCGCAACCGACCGACGCGCGTCGAGATCGCTGCGACCGCCGGCGATCAGACGATCCACTACGTTGCCGACGACGGCGTGATGGCCGGCGCGCGCGCGATTGCCGATCTGGCATCTCGAATTTTCAGGCATCGCGTGACCGCGGGCACGTACACCGTCGATCAAATCCTCACGCTCGAGGAGGTTCGCAGAAGCGCGGCGTAGTATCGGGAAGCCGTCGGGTATGGAGTACACAATGAAGTTCGGATGGGTCTTTCTCGGGTTGGTGGCGTGTGGCAGCGATGGGTCGAGCCCGCACGATGCGGCACCTCACGCGGATACGCCGATCGACACGCCCGTGGCGACCAAGATCGTTCATGGCACGGGCACCACGCACTACGCGACGGACACCGGAATCGTCGACGTGCCGATCGATTTCTCGCACGGCTACAAAGGCTATGGAGGCGCCACGCCCGGAACGTTCACCGGGACCGCGGACGGCGCGTTCGATCTCGAGATTCCCGAGACGTCGGCCGCAACGATCCAACTCGATGCGGCCACGTACATCATCACGGGTGCGAGCGCACCGGATCTGAGCATCGCGTCGCTCGGCCGACCGGACGGCGCGTTGGCGACGACTTCATCGACCGTCGCGATTTCGGCGACCGGTCTCGCGGCGTGGGCCGGGACCGACTTCCTCGAGATGTTCTCGACGAATTCGGACGCGTACGCGCAGGGGTTCCAAGAATCGTTTGGAACGCCACTCGCTGCCGGCGCCACCACGATCACGAACCAGACCTTCGACTGGCGCAATTCGGGCTCGCCGCTTCCCGTCGCCGCGAAGGGTGACGTCACCTGGATGTCTCAGCTGGCACCAACCGTGGCGGATACGTTCGCGATCGTCGCCGCGGGCTCGGCGAACCTGACGGTCGTGAACGGTCAAGCCGCGGGCACGCCGACGAGCTTCACGCTGGCTCCGGTGACCGCGGATCATTCGCTCGCGCTGCACTGGAAACGATTGCAGTTCGCAGCGCTGGGTGCGCAAGCTTCGCCGCACGCGGTGCCCGTGTTTAACGAGGTCGTCGTTCAAGCCGAGCCGCGCGTCCTGACCGCGGGACTCGAGGGTGCATCGGCAGACCTGCTCTACTACACGCCGGCGTCGGCGGCCACGGACCTCGACACCACGCTCGCGTATGGCGATCCGTATCCGATGACCTGGGACCCATTTGCCCTCGTCGATGTCGAATGGACGGTCGACGTGAAGCTCGGCACGGCCGCGGCGACCCAGATCTACGCGGCGTATTCGGATGACGAGTCGGTCGCGACGTTGACCGCTGACGGGACGATCGTCCCGAAGATCGGCGCGCCCCACGACGTCATGATCGGCGCGACGAATGTCTCGACCGCCACGACCACCACGACCGGCGTTGGACTCACGCCGACGGTCTCGTGGTCCGCGCCTACGCTCGGCACGGCGGCTTCATATCTCGTGGTCGTGCAGGAGGTGTCGTCGTCGAACAATCAGACGACGCTCATCAATCGCGTCTCGTTCATCACCGACCTCACGTCCATCACGCTGCCCCCGGACGTGTTGGTTCATGGCTCGACCTACGTTATGCAGGTCATCGCACGCACGGGTGCGTCGCTACGTGACACGCCGGTTCCGTCGGCGAGCTTCGGCACGGTGACGAGCTTGTTCTCGCCTTAGAACCGCACGCCGGCGTAGAGATCGAGCGTGCGATATTGGCCGGTCGGGACCGGATCGTTCGTCGGCGCGACCGAATCACACCCGACGAGACAATCGGGCGCGCCGTACGTGTTGTACGCCGACGTCGCGTCCCATCGCGTGCCGAGATGAAACCGCGCGCCCGCGACGAAGCCACTCGCGGTACGGAATTCGACGCCGGCACCGAGCTCCGCGTGGCGCCCGTCGTAGCCGGTGTTGTCGGCACTCGCGCGATCGATACCGAGGCCGGCGAACACCTGCGGCACCCATCGGCCCGACGCGAGATCGATCACCGCGCGCCCGGTCGCGAGCTGCGCGTCACCCTGATCGCGCGAGATCTTCGTCATCTCGAGCTCGACGCCGAACCGCTGGCCGGCAACGCGCACGAGGAGACCGATCATACCGCTCGGATCCTGCATCGCTTCCGACGAGCTCTGCGTCATCCCACCGCTCACGCCGAACGTGACCGGAATCGCGGGCTCCGCGGCCGCCGTCGACGCGACCAACAGCAGCGCGAACGCACGCACTAGAACCTCACGCCGGCGTACGCGTCGAGCGTGCGGTACTGGCCATCGCTCAGCGGGTGCGAGTCGTACAACCCGCAGTCGATGCAGTCGCCGTCGTTGATGTAGCCCGCATCGTCACTCCAACGATCGCCGATATGAAACCGTGCCCCGAGCACGAGCCCGCCATCGAGTCGGAGCTCGAGCCCGGCGCCGACCTCGACGTGCGTCCCGTCGTAGCTCGAATATTGTTGGCCCGCGCGATCGAGGCCGATGCCCGCGAATAGTTGCGGCACCCAGCGCCCGTCCGCGAGATCCAACACCGCGAGCCCGGTGAACTGCTTTGCACCGCCATCGCTCGGCGCCGAGACCTTCGTCATCCCGAGCTCGACGCCGAACCGCCGCCCCGACATCCGGACCAAGAGGCCGACCTCGCCGTCCGGATCCTGCGACGACTCCGCTTCGGCTTGGGTCATGCCGCCGCTGACACCGAACACGAACGTGGGAGAAAGAAGCACCGCGAGCATGCGCACCGCCTCAGCACGTGACGTGCCCGTGCAAGGCGCCGAAACCACGCGCAGTGGTCTCAGATTTCTGACTTAAAACGTCAGTTTCTCGCGCCAGGTCATCATCGCGCCCGGGGCAAACCGGATCGCGGCGATCGCGTCGTGAATGCACGCGGTCGTGTCGGACGGCAGATCGGAATCGAGCACGTTCAGGACATCGACCTGCCCTTGCACGTCGACCGTGATCTCGATCTGGACAAACGTATCGGTCAGCCCCGACTTCGCGAGCCGGCGCGTGCACTGGCGCAGCTTCGTACGATCGATCCGCGTCGACAGCTCCTGCTTGCGCGTCGCGACCGTGGGTGTCGCCGTGGGTTCGGTTAGCTCGAGCGCGTCGAAGTGCGACGGCGTGGCCGCCTTCAGATCGACCCAGCCCGAGCGTCGCCACGTGCCGGTGCGATCGGCGACCTCGATCGTGTGACGACCGGGTTGCGCGCGCATCACGAACGGCGCGCGACCGAGCTCGACGTTATCGACACGCATCACGTGCTCGCGCTCCGTGACGATTGCGAGCGGCGCACCATCCGCGATGCGATCCCAGCCCGGCATCGCCCACGGCGCCGACGCGGTCATGCCCGCGATCTCGTCGGCGGTGAGCGGCACGACCTTCGTCGCCGCGACGTCGGTCTTCACGAATGCCTTGCGCGCGGTCCCGACTTCGATCTCGCCATGTGCATCACGCACCGCGACTAAGCCGTGCTGACACTCGACGAGCGTGCCGTCGCGATCCGCCTTGACCGTGAACCGCGTGCCACGCACTTCGACGGTCTTGTCACCGGCGACGACGAGGAACCGCTGGCGCTTCGCACGCGGCGCGACCTCGAGATCGATCGTGCCGCGCACGTCGAGCTCGATCGTGTCGGCGTCGAACGTGTGGAGCTCGAGCTCCGAGTGCGGACCGAGCGCGAACGCACTCGCATCGCCGAACTGCAGATCGATCCGGCCGTCACCGGTGGCGAGCACCGTGCCTTGGCCGAGCTGCTTCGCGAACGCGGTCTCGGTGGCGGCACGCGTGCCGTCGATCATCACGTCGCCGGCGAGGCGGCTGACCGATGCCGTGATCGGATTCGCGACGAGCTCCACCGCGATCGGTGCACGCTCGGCGGGAACCGCAGCGACCGGCGCTGGCTTGTCGCGATCGATCATCCGATACACGCCGTAGCCGCCGAGGGCGACCGCCGCCGTCGCCGCGATCGCGACCGGCCACCGGCGATAGCTCTCGGGCGGGAACCACCGCGTGCGGATCGGCAGGTGCGGCCCGGTCTGCGCCGGATCACCGCCACCACGCTTCGCCTTGCTCACGGCCCAATGCACGCGCGCGCGAACGCTGTCCCACGCGAGCTCCGGCGTGGCCTGCTGGCGCATCATCGGGAACGAATCACTCGCGCGTTGGACGCGCGCCTTCGCGCGCGCGCACTGCGAACATTCTTTGGCGTGCGCGTTCATCGCATCGCGCTCGGCATCCGGTACCGAGCCCGCGAGCATGTCCGCCCAGCGATGTGCCGCGACGTGCTTACTCGCCATCGCCGTCACCCGCCTCTGGCTCCACACCCGCGACCAATTTGTAGAACTCGCGACGCGCGTAGAACAACCGCGTCCGCACCGTCACCGGATTCGAATCGACGAGATACGCGATCTCTTTCAGGTCGAGACCTTCGATCTCGTGCAGGTAGAGCACGATGCGCTTTTTCGGCGCGAGCTTCTCGAGCAGATCGTAGACGTACGCTTGATCGCGACGCCGCTCGAGCGTGCGCTCCGGCGTCTCCGGCCGCTCGACGAGCGATGGATCCGCATTCGCGAGATCGAGATCGGCGACGCCCATCGCTGCCGGCCGCCGCTTGCGCGTGCGAATCCGACCGAGCGCGACGTTCACGCAGATCCGATAGAGCCAGGTCGACAGCCGCGCATCACCGCGGAACCGATCGAGCCCACGAAACGCGATCACGAAGACTTCTTGGACCAGGTCCTCCAGATCGGACCGATCGCCGAGCACCCGGTAGAGGTTCCCGGCGACCTGACGGCGAAACCGGTGATAGAGCTCGTCCTGGGCCGCACGTTCGTCCGCCCGACATCGGGCGATGAGGTCAGCCTCATCTGCCGGGTCGAGGACTGCAGAGGACCCGGTTTCTCGTTTCACGACGGAAAGCATAGCGTGACGACCACCCGTTAGTTGCCGGGGCCTTCCACGCGTTCATCGGGCGGACGGACAATTTTCGCCCGTTTTGGTCGTCTTACCGGCGGGTTGGCAAGACTTCGAACTCCAAGTCTTTACCGACGTTGCAGTGCATTGCGTCCTCTTCGCCGTGCTTTTTCAGGGTGCACGGGGCCTCGTCCTTCGCCGACGCGGCCTGGCCTTTCGTGGGGATCACCAGGGTCACGTGATCGTTGTCATCGAGCCGCCAGCTGCCCTTGAACGGGATGTCGTACACGTGACCCTCGCAGCTCGATTTCACGTTGAGCTTGAACGAGCGGTCGCGCTTCATCGTCAGCCGAATCTCCGGGGTATCGCAGCTCGTGCCGGTCTGCTCCCACTGCCCGCCGAAGCCCATGACGCGCTCGTATCCTGATGCGCCCTTCTTGTCGAGCCCGGTCGCGACGCGGAATTTCGGATCCGCGCGCAGCCCGGCGAACGCCGGATCGAACCGCGCTTCGATCAACCATTCGATCGCATCGGCGCGCTGTGACTTCGCGAGCTCTTCGAGCGTGGTGACCGCGGCCGCGGTTTGCTTCGCGCCGATCTGGAGTGCGGCGATCCGATACCGCGCCTCTGCGTGATCCGGATCCGCGGCTTGCACCGCTTGCCACGCCGCGAGCACCTTCGCCCTCGGCGCTTTACGCGCGGCATCGACGGCCTTCGTGATCGCCGGATCTTCTTTCGGCGGCGTGCCGACGGGCGGCGTGTTGCCGGGCGCACTCGATCCCGATCCGGAACCGAGCCCCGGATCGCGCCCCGTGGTCTTCACGATCGCGAACGCGACGACGTTCGTGGTCTCCTTGCCGAGCGCACGCGTGGTGTACGTGACCGCGACGCGATCCTCGTACTGGCTCGCGAACACGTCGACGACCTTGCCGATCGGATCGAGCGTGCTCCACACGACCGCCGGCGAGCCGTCCTTCGTGACGGTCAACGTCTTGCCAGATGCAGTCGCCGCATACGTCGCCTTCGCGCCGCTCTGGATCACGCCCGGCTTCACCGTGAGGTGCGCGATGTCATCCGTGCTCGCCTTCTGGCACTGCGGCGCGCCGACAGCTTTGCCATCGGCGACAGCTAGTGGACTACACACGCGATCCTGGTTGACCAGGTAGGGCGCGTCGATGCTCGAGAACCCGCCGAACGAATCCGCCAGTGCGGGGCTGGAGAGCAACAGCAGTGCGCCGACGATCCTCATGCCCATCCGACGGTCATAGCGCGATTCTCATTCATTCGCAGGCTTATCCGAAATACGCTACGGTCGATCGATGTCGATCTTGACGCGTGCCACGGCCGCCATCGACCGCGGGGTCGTCCGGTTCATGGAACGCCGGATGGCACCGCGGACGCCTCGGATGGACGATGGCGATCCGCGCGTGAAGTTGATCGACATCGCGCGCCACTACAACGCCGATACCCACGCGTTGCCGAGCCCGTTTTTTCCGACGCCCGACCTCCCGGACATCGCGCTGACGCCGCTCGGCGAAGGCCCGCTCGGCACCCAGATCGTCGACCTCGTCTATCGCACCGACTATCGGCCGTTCCATCCCGACGCGCGCGACCTCTACCTCGCCCACGCCGAGAATCAGCTCGCGCACGCGCGTTGGTGGACGTCCGATCGCGGTCGCCCGACGATCGTGCTCGTCCATGGCTGGGGCGGGGGCAATCACTGGGTCACGTCGCGCACGTTCGTGGTGCCGTACTGGTTGCGCCACGGCTACGACGTCGTCTCGTTCGTGCTGCCGTATCACGGCCAGCGCGCGCCGAATGTCGACGGTGTGATGAAGTCCGGCGCGCTGTTTCCGTCGCCGAATCCGCTGCGCACGAACGAAGCGTTCGGCCACGCGATCCACGATCTGCGTGCGCTCTCGCTGTGGTTGCGCGCGCGGGGATCCACGCATGTCGGCGTGATGGGCATGAGCCTCGGCGGCTATACGACGGCGTTGTGGGCGAGCGTTGCCGGGCCCCAAGATCCCGGCGGCGTCGACTTCGCCGTCGCGATGATCCCGGCCGTGAACTTCGGCGAGCTGATGTGGAAGCTCGGCGAAGATTCACCGCAGCGCCGCACGGCGATCAAGGCGGGCATCACCGAAGACCTGCTCGTCGACGCATTCGCCGTCCACTCACCACTCACCCGCCCTGCTCGGGTCTCGACGCGATTCGTGATCGCCGGCAAGGGCGACCGGATCACCGGCCCCGCCCAGGCGCGATCGCTCGCGCGCCACTGGGATCGCGAGGTGCTTTGGTTCGACGGTGGACACCTCGCGCAGGTCGGCCGCGGTGATACGTTGCGCGCGGTGCGGAGGTCGCTCGCAGAGGTCGACATGCCGCATCGGAAATTCCGATCATGAAGTCGCTACGTGATGCATTGAAAGGCCCGTTGCTCGTCGACGGTGCGATGGGCTCGTTGATCTACGAACGCGGTGTGCTCCACACGCGCAGCTACGACGAGCTGGTGTTGAGTCAGCCCGATCTGATCGGCCAGATCCACGCGGACTACGTCGCCGCCGGTGCGGACGTGATCGAGACGAACACGTTCGGCGCGAATCGGATCGCGCTCGCGCGCCACGGCCTCGTCGATCAGGTGATCAAGATCAATCGCGCGGCGATGAAGCTCGCGCGCGATGCCGCCGGTGATCGCGCGTACGTCGCGGGCGCGGTCGGGCCCACCGGGATCAAGTTTCACATCGCATCTGCGACGGAGCGCAAGCTCGCGCGGTTCGCGCTCGCCGAGCAGATCGATACGCTCGTGCTCGCCGGCGCGGATGCGATCGTCCTCGAGACGTTCAACTCGATCCTCGAGATGGAAGAAGCGATCGATGTCGCGCGCGAACGCGGTCCGAAGATTCCGATCTTCGCGATGATGATGTTCGACGGCCAGGGCCGCAGCGACGGCGGGCTCGGCCCCGGCGAGATCGCAGATCGCCTGATCGCCGCGGGCGCGGACGTGATCGGTGCGAACTGCGGGCTCGGCCCGTCGGAGCTCTACACCGTGGCGACGAGCATGGTCGGTCGTGGCAAGCCGGTGATCGCGCAACCGAACGCGGGTCTGCCGGCATCGGTCGAGGGCCGGACGCTGTACGTCGCGAACCCCGAGCACTTCGGCGTGTACGCGCGGCGGATGTTGAAGGCGGGCGTCCAGCTCGTCGGCGGGTGTTGCGGGACCACGCCGGATCACATCCGCGCGATGTTGGGTGCGGTGCGGATGACGCGCGGTGAAGCCGAGGCGATCGAGAAGTCGACGCGCACCGGCACCGGATCGATCGAGATCCGTGCGACCAAGCCGGCGAAGACGCCGTTGGCTGAACGCAGCAAGCTCGGTGCGCGGCTCGCGGCGGGGGAGTTCGCGGTCTCCGTCGAGCTCACGGCGCCGACCGGCCTCGACATGACCAAGACGCGCCAGCAGGTCGAGCAGTTGCTCGCGGCCGGCGTCGATATCGTGAACATCGCGGACGGTCCTCGTGCCTCGGCGCGGATGGCGAACGTCGCGGTGTGTGCGCAGCTCGCGGCGACCACGCAGGTCGAGCCGATCCTGCACGTCTGCGCGCGCGATCGCAGCTTCCTCGGGCTCATCAGCCACCTGCTCGGTGCGAGTGGGCTCGGGCTGCGCAACCTCGTCATCATCACGGGTGATCCGCCGAAGATGGGCGACTACCCGTTCTCGACGCCGGTGTACGACGTCGATTCGATCGGCCTCCTGCGGATCGCGGCCGGCCTGAATGCGGGCGTCGATCCGGCGGGCAAGGAGTGCGAGCCCACGTCGTTCGTGCTCGCCACGGGTGCCGAGCCCGGTGCGCACGATCGCGAACGCGAGCTGCGCCGTCTCGAGGACAAGAAGGCCGCGGGCGCCGAGCTCGTGATGACGCAGCCGGTGTACGACCCGCGCACGCTCGAGCGGTTCCTCGACGACGCGGCGCCGCTCGGCTTGCCGGTGATGGTCGGGATCCTGCCGCTGGCGTCGCATCGCAACGCCGAGTTCCTGCACAACGAGGTGCCCGGCATGGGCATCCCCGCGGAGTACCGCGAGCGGATGGCGAAGGTCGGATCGGGTCCGGCCGCGCGTGCCGAGGGGATCCGGATCGCGCAAGAAGCGCTCGCCGCGGTGAAGCATCGCGTCGCGGGTGCGTACGTGATGCCGCCGTTCAATAACGTCGGTGCGGCGCTATCGGTGCTCGAGGTCGCGCGCGATCGAATGAAGCGCTGATCAGAAGCCCGATCTGCGGTCGAACGTGGCACGTGGCACGTGCACGTACACGTACACGAACAACGCGCGTTCGGCGGATGACCGCGTCGGCGGATGACCGCGTCGGCGGATGACCGCGTCGGCGAACGACCGCGTCGGCGGCATCAACGAATGTCCACGTCCGATCACTCTGCCGGTTAGGCTTACGCTTTCGCTTAGGCTTACGTGGTCACACCAGAACGTTTCGGTCAGTTCTTGCAGTAGCGAATATCGAGGTGGTCGCTCTGCGACACCCCACCGACGGTGTCCTCCCACGTCACGACCACGCGATCGCGACCGACATCACGATTACCGACGTGATTGCAATCGTCCTCGGTGACGAGGAACGCCGTGCCGGCTTGCAGCTCGGTCAGGCGCCACGTTCCACCATCCATCGTGATCGAATCGATCTGCGCCGGCTGGCCACCCTTGGCCGCGAACGCTTCCTGGATCGGCTGCGTCGTCGCACCGAGCGCCGGGCGAACGTCGTACGGCAGCTCGTCGCCGGCATCGTCATCTTCGCCGTGGTGGTTATCGCAGTCGTCCGAATCGGGGATGCCATCACCGTCGGAGTCACCCTCGGTGCCACCGCCGTGATCGTCGGAGCCCGAGCCATCGTCGCTGCCACCATCGGGCGCTGCGAACGAATCGTGGCTGCCGCTATCGGTGCTGTCGTGCGGATCGCCATCGCCGTCTTCGTCGATGTCGTGGCACGAGCCCGAGCCCGAGCCATCGCCAGGCTCGCACCGCGTGATCACGCCGGTGTTGGGATCGGTCTGGCACGTGATCATCTGCCCGGTCGAGGACGTCCCCGACGACGACGTGCAGGCAGCAACAAACAATCCCGCTAGAACGAATCCGAGTTTCTTCATGGTTTCGGCTATTGCTGCCGGCGTGCCACGAAACGCCCCACGCGTTTCAACGACTTGAATCCAACTGTGCAAACGCGGGGTGTACGAACGATCAAGTCCTGCACTTCACACCAACTTTTCCGAACGCAGCGTTCTAGACTCGCGCGATGCCCCTGTCGCCCGACGAAGCGCGTGCGTTTCACGACGAGATCTGCGTGATGGATCTGCACGCCGACACGGCGAAGTTGATGGACAAGCTCGGTTATGACCTCGCGGCTCGTCACGATCGTCCGTTGCCGCGCGGCGCGAACTACATCGGCCACGTCGATCTCCCGCGGATGCGCGAAGGCGGGATGGCGGGACAGTTTTTTTCATTCTGGACCACGCCGGTGCCGGAGCGTGGCTGCACGCGCGCGGTCGTCGATCAGCTGGACGCCCTCGACGTCGCGATGCAAAAGCATCCCGACCAATTGAAGTGGTCGCGCACCGGCGCCGACGTACGCGCTGCGAAGAAGGCCGGCCGGCTGTCGGCGCTCGGCGGGATCGAAGGCGGGCAAGCGCTCGAGAGCAAGCTCGAACCGATCGAAGCGTTCTCGCGGCGCGGCGTGCGCTACCTCGGCCTGCTGCACTTCTCGAAGAACGCGATCGGCCGCCCGGCGAAGGGCCGTGGCTCGGATCCGACTGAAGGCCTCACCGCGTTCGGGCGCGATGTCGTCCGCGAGTGCGAGCGCTGCGGCGTGATCGTCGATCTCGCGCACATCAATCGGCGCGGCTTCATGGATGCGTTGGAGCTCGCGACCGTGCCGCCGATGGTCTCGCACACCGGCGTGCTCGGCGTGCACGAGCACTGGCGCAACATCGATGACGAGCAGATCCGCGCCGTCGCGAACAAGGGCGGTTGTGTCGGCATCATCTTCGCGCGCAAGTACCTCGGCTCGGCCTCGATCGATGCAGTCGTCGATCACCTGTTGCACGTGATCGATGTCGCCGGCGAAGACGTCCCGGCGCTCGGCAGCGACTTCGACGGATTCGTGGTGCCACCGATCGGGCTCGAGGACATCTCCGCGATGCCGAACCTCACGGTCGCGTTGTCGAGGCGCGGCGTCAAAGATCACGTGTTGGAGAAGATCCTGGGCGGCAACGTGCTGCGCGTTCTGGACGCCGTCCCTGCGTGGGGTAGGCTCGCGGCGTGAAGCTCTTGTTGTTGGCGTTGGTTGCTGCGTGCGGTACGCACGGCAACGATTCGAAGAAGACGAGCGAGCCGGTCGCGACGAAAGGCGATGCCGGTCGCGTGTTGCTTCCGAACGATGCGGCCACCCAAGCGCAGCTGCCACCCGCACCGCCACTGCCCGATGTGCCGTTCGGCTTGCCGCCCGTGCCTGCGGGCGTGCTCGATGGCGTGACGCCCGAGCTCGTTCAACAAGGCCAGCTCGCGTTCGGCGAGGCGTGCGCCACGTGCCACGATCCGGCGAATCACTTCGTTGCGCTGAAAGAAGATGCGCCGCAGCTCGTGAACCTCGCGTGGGACAAAGCCACGATGGCGAAGTTGCCCGCGCATGCCGCCGACGTGAAGGCCGATCCGGCGAAGCTGCCGGCGCTGACCGCGTTCGTACTCACGCGCTACAGCGGCGACTCCGAATGGGATCACAAGGAGCGCGAGGCGCAGGACAAGACCGATCGCGAGGTCATCGGCTATCACCTGTTCAGCTCGAAGGGCTGCGCCACGTGCCACACGCCGCCGCTCTACACGGATCTGCGCGTGCACGACATCGGCGAGAAACGCCAGACCCGTGGCTTGCGTGGCGTCGGCCAACGCACCGCCGTGCTGTTCCGGACCCACGCCGCGAAGTCCCTCGGCGGTGCGCTCGGGTATTACACGATCGATCATCCCGGCGGCGAGCTGAAGAAGCTCACGCTCTCGCAAGCCGAAACCGACAACCTCGTGGTGTTCCTGAAGGCGCTCGACGGCAAGTAGATGTGGAAGCGCATCCGCTACGTGCTCGGCCTCCTCGCGCTATGCGCACTCGCAACGTGTCCCGCGGCGAAGCGCGCGTGCACGGCGAAGATCCGCGCGCGTGAAGCCGAGGGGCTCGTCGACGCGATCGCGGACAAGGTCGAAGCCAAGGTCTCGGTCACCGGTCACGTGCCGGGCACCGCGGCACCACTCGCGCCGCAGGTCTCGTGTTGCGAGCAAGGCGGCGAATGTCCGCCGGATCCGTCCACCTGGGGCGCGCCCGGATGGAAGGAGCTCGAGTTCACGATCGATAACCCGTACCGATATCAGTACGAATACATTCCCGAGCCCGGCGAACAAGCGGCCACGATCCGCGCGATCGGGAACCTCGATTGCGATAGCGCGATGTCGACGTACGAGATGCACGTGACCGTGCACGGCACGTCGCTCGATCGCACGTGGTCGCGCCAGGAGCCGTGATAGCGTTTGCGCATGCGCAGTTTGCTCCCGCTCGTGATCGCGCTTGCCGCCGCCTGCGGTAAGAACCACGAACCACCGCCGCCGTCGTCGGGCGTGCCCGGTGCCAAGCCGGAATCCGGTCCCAAGAATCAGCCGCCCAAACAAGCCGGCACGGGCGCCGAGCGCGCGAAGGCGATGTTCGATCAGCTCTGCATCATGTGTCACGGCGCCGGCGGCAAGGGCGATGGCCAGATGGCCGCGAACCTGCCGGTCAAGCCGCGCGACTACACCGACGCCGCATGGCAGTCGAGCGTCACGGATCAGCAGATCAAGGACATCATCGTGAAGGGCGGCGCCGGCGTCGGGAAGAACCAGATGATGCCGGCGAACCCGGATCTCGCGAGCGATCCGGAGAAGCTCGACGGCCTCGTCCAGATCGTGCGCGGTTTCGGCAAGAAATGATCGAGCAGCTCGCGACGAGCCCCGACGGCCAATGGGTCGTCCTTCGCAGGGATCGCCGGCTTGCCCTGTTGCCCGGTGCGGGTGGCCCCGAGGTCGCACACACCGAGCTCGACAGCGACGACGTCGATCTCGGCATCGTCAACGGGCCGCCGAACGTGGTGATCGCGGCAGCGCGCACCGACGGCACCACGCGCGTCACCCTGCTCTATCCGCCCGAGCTCGAGCCAACCGCACGGATCGATCTACCGGGCTCGCACACGCTCGCGACCGTGAGCGGTGGTCGCTTCGTGATGGTGTCCGCCGATCACAAAGAGCTGACGATCATCCGCGCGACCGGACGCGGGTTGTCGTCGCACCCGATCGATCTACAGGGCAATCTCGTCGAGTTCGTGACCGGCATCGAGCGCAACCAGCTCGTCGTCTGCCAGCCGAAGAAGCTCGAGGTGTGGGATGCAGTCTCGGGCCGCCCACTTCGCAAGCTCGCACTCGAGCTGCCGCCCGCACCACGTACGATCCACGCGGCGGCGGGCCACCTGATCGTCACGCGTCCGAATAGCGACGAAGTGTTCGTCTATCGCCTGAGTGATGGCCGGCCGTTCCGCCATTACATCGGTGCGCCGGTCGAGGATGCGATCGCGCAGCTGACCTCGCCGCTCGTGGTGTTCGTCACCGCGAAGGGTCTCGTTCGCCTGCACTGCTTCGCGCACAGCCTGTTCACCGTCAACGCGCCGTGGCAGCCCGGCGGCACGCTCGCGCAGCTTGCCGTGGGCGAGGACATCTCGTTGCTCGGCGTGATCGCGGGCGACGAGCTGTGGAAGATTCCGCTCGGCGGCACGACCGGCACGCCGATCGCCGACGAGCCGACCGCACCTGTCGACACCGGGCTCGTGACCGCCGCCGACAAGCTGCGCGCCATGCGAGAAGCACTACCGACGGCGCAGCCCGCCCCCATATCTGCTTCCGTAGCTACTTCCGCACCTACTTCGATAAGCACGCGCGGCACCGCGAATTGGCGCGACCCGCTCGCGGCGTACGGTGAAGGCGCGATGCGCGGACTCGAGCGCGAGCTTCCTGCGATCGCGTCGGAGACCGAGCTCGATCAGCTCGCGCGGCGTCACGATCTACATCCACCGGCGCGGCGCGCGTTGACGATCCTGTACGCGACGTACCTCGTCGGCGAGCCCGCCCTGTCGCTCGCGCGGTTGGCAAAGCTCGCGGGTGACTGGACCGAAGCGCTCGGCCAAGGGCAGCTCGCGCAGCTCGCGCTGATCGAAAAAACGGGCGGCAAGGTTCGCCTTACCACCCGCGTCACCGATTCGTTGGACGGCGTTACTGCTTCATGACGGTCGCGGTCTTCTTCAACGCCTTCTCGACCTCGCCCTTCGCATCGTTCGCCGCTTCCATCGTGCGGTAGTTACCCATCCGCACGCGATAGTAGGTCTTGCCGTCGACGTCACCTTCGCTGATGAACGGCGGCGCCGAGAAGCCGTTGGCCTTCAGGTTCGCGAGATAGGCCTCGGCTTCCGCCTTGTCTTGGAACGACGACAGCTGCAGCGTGAACTTGCCCTTCGGCTTGTCGTCTTTTTTCGGCTCGGGCTTCACGATCGGATCGGCCGGCGGCGTCGGCGCAGCTGCGACCGCGGGCTTGTCGACCGGCTTGTCGGCCGGTTTTTCGGGCGCTTTCTCGGGCGCCTTGGCAGGCGCGGCCACGGGTGCAGGCGCAGGTGCGGCAACGACCGCCGGCTTGTCGGACTTCTTCTTCGCCGCCAGATCACCGATCTGCTTCTCGACATCGCTCGTCGGCGCATCGCCATTTCCACGCAACGCCCCCTGGAACGACAGCCCGCCGCCGTTATCCAACCGATCGAGCGCCGCCAACGGATCGACCGCAGCCTGGGTCTGCGCACGTTCGACGTGGCCTCGCGCTTCGACGCGCCGGCCGACCATCACGCCGAGGACGAACACCAAGCCGACGACGACGGCGCCACCGAAGAACAAGTAGAAGATCTGCCGACCATCGAGGCTGACCTCGATCTTGTCCTTGTAGAGAGCTTCCTCGCGCGCCATGTCCCGAGCTTCCGCCCGGGAT